>CAVSOT010000013.1:0-76303 GCA_963729695.1 uncultured Acidimicrobiaceae bacterium | reverse complement strand
CCACCGAGCTGCGGAAGGGCTCCAGACGGCGTGGGAACCCGCGCACTCTGTGGCGACTATGCCAAACTCGCGCACGGAACGGCAGCAGATGATCTCGAGGTCTGGCCTATCGCGGATGCGGCGTCGCCGGCTGGCTGCGGAGACAGCTGGCGCCGCTCGCCTGTTGGCCACGGGCGGCGAGCATGGTGCTTGCCGCGGCTCTCGACGACTTGCGCACGCCGGTGCAGGAGATCGCAGACCTTGCCGTCGCCGAATACGTCGCCTGTCGCGGTGGAGCTCATCGGTGGCGAGAGCGCCATGCGGATGTGTCGGCTCACGGCCCCCGAAGAGCTGGTCCCCGGTCCAGGACGTGCAGAGTCCGCAGTCCCCATGCTCGGGCGTGGCCAAGCCCTGGAGCCGCCCGGCGTGCGCCGGATGCGGGAGCAGCTCGGCGCGGCGTCCCTCGTCTGGGCGCCCATCGTGATCCACGGTCAACCTGCGGGTGCGGTGGTCATGGCGAGGGCGGCGGGCCGCGCCTCGCTGGGCGCGGCGGATATCCCCCCGACCCGCGATGTGGCGCTTCAGCTCGCCGTAGCGGCCGAACGTGTGCGGTTGTACCGGGAGTCAGTCGCCCGGGCCGCAGCCAGGCCACCCTGGCGGAAGGCATGCGCCGCCTCGGTTCGGTCGCGGCGGCCGTGCGGGGGCCGTGGCTTCTGACGCGGTGCTGAGCATCGCCTGCACTGACGCCTGCGCGATCTTCGACGCTGAGGCCGTAGCGGCTCGTTGGGGCTTCGGCGTACCCGCCCAGGCGATCGTCGGCGACGCCGACCCGATCGGCGCAGAGGCGGCGCTGGACGCTGCGCTCGCTGGGCAGTCGGACCAGCCCGGCTGGGTGACCTCGGTGATGTCCCGCGCGACGGCCAGCGGGGGCCATCGCGGTCCGCTCGAGCCAAGGCCTCTCAAATGAACATCAGCTGATGCTGACGTCGCTGGCGGCCGTCCTTCCCGTCGCTCTTGAGCGCACGACTACGACGGAGGCGTGGCGAAAACATGAGGCTCAGCTGCAGGCCGTCCTGTCCGCCGCGCCGGTTGCGATTGTGACCGTGTGGCCCGACGGGAGGGTTGTCTCGGCTAACCCGAAGGGACGGCAGCTTTTCGGTTGGCGATCGGGCACTGCGACGCTGCGCTTTGCTGACAGTGTTCGGCCCGCCATGGTCCAGATCGCCCACGACACCTTGGCTCGTGGGCCCGTCACCGAACGGCCGGTGAGCAGTGGCAATCTCGACCTGCTGGTGTCCGCCGTCCCCTTCCACGGGCGCGCCCGGGGGCAAGCGGTCGGTTCTTGCCGTTGCCACCGATGTCGGCGAGGAACGGCGGGTGGAGCGCGTGCTGCTTCGAGCTCAACGCCTCGAAGCCATGGGACAGTGTTGCCGGGGGCGTGGCCCACGACTTCAACAACCTGCTGACGGTCATGATCGGCTACACCGCGATCCTGCGCCGCCGGCTGGCGGGCCAACAGGGGTCGGGGGAGGTGGACCAGCTGGAGATCGCCGTGGATCGGGCCGCAGACCTGACTCGCAATCTGCTGGGGTTCGCTGGCGACAGCTCGAGTCGCCGGTAACGGTGGACCTGGCCGGCGCGACACGGCAGTTGCACGAGCTGCTCCAAACCGTCAGCGGCCCCGATATGACCGTCGAGCTGAGCGCGCCCCACGGCCTCGTTCCGGTCCTCGCCGATCCGGCCACCGTCGAGCAGATGGTCCTCAACCTGTCCATAAACGCACGGGATGCCATGGACGGACGCGGCCATCTGTCGCTGACAGTCGACACGGTCGATCTCGATTCTGAGCGAGCAGGGAAGCTCGGTTTGGTGCCTGGGGCTTACGCTCGGCTCTCCGTTGCCGACGACGGGCCAGGTATGTCCGACGATGTCCTGGCGCGATGCCTGGAACCGTTCTTCACGACCAAGGAGCGCGGTAAGGGCTCAGGGCTCGGGCTGTCGACGGTCTATGGCCAGGCGGGTGTTTATGGCGGAACCCTCACCATCGACACCCTTCTCGGTGTGGAACGACCATCAGCGTGTCGCTGCCCGTCTCCTCCAGCGAGTCGGTCGCCACGTCAGCGCCCGCCAAGGAACCGCCCACACGGTTGACCGGGCGGGTCCTTCTGGTCGACGATCAGGACGACCTACGGGAACTTGCGGTCCAGGCGCTGACCGACGCCGGGCTGGACGTCACTGATGCGGCCAGCGCCGAGGCCGCATTGGCCGGGCCGACCAGGCGTGGGACCTTCTGGTCACCGACATCGTCCTGCCCGGGATGAATGGCGTAGACCTGGCCACACGGATGCGAACGATGCAGCCGCAGCTCCCGGTCCTGTTCGTGTCCGGGTACGCGGATAGCCAGACCCGCCGCTGGGGCCTGGTGGAGGGGAGCCATCTACTCCGCAAGCCGTACGGGCCTGACCTGCTATGCCGGCGGATCGGCGAACTGCTGCACTCGGGGGAGCACCCGAATTGAGCCGATGCAGGTCACGGCAGCGGCCCCATTCGTAGCGGGTAGCCTTTTCCTACCATGGCGCCGAACCAGGACGTCCGAATTCTGGTCGTCGACGACGATGAGCAGTTGGCCGCATTGCTGGTCCTCGTCCTCGAGGCCGAGGGGTATCCCGTCACCGTCTCCAGTGACGCCGCGGGTGCCATCGAGGAAGTCAAGAAGGGCACGACGGACTTGGTCGTGTTGGATATTTCGCTCGGTGCAGACGACGGTCGGATGGTCCTCTCGCAGATCCGCGAGCTCGGTGAGCTGCCCGTGATCTTGATAAGCGGCCAGGGGGACACAGCCGACCGGGTGCTCGGGTTGCGTCTCGGGGCTGACGACTTTCTCCCGAAGCCGTTCTCACCGGTGGAACTCGTGGCGAGGGTCGAATCGGTGCTCCGGCGGGTGGACCGGGCCCGGTCCGGAACCCGCTTGGACCCGGCGTGCGAAGTGGCCGACGGCTTGTACCTCGACGAACGGACCCGCGAGGTGAGGGTGGCGGGACGGGTGGTCGAGCTCACGGCCAAGGAGTTCGACCTGTTGGCGTATTTGGTGCGCTCGCCCCGCGAGGTGTTCAGCCGCGGTCAGTTGCTGGAGCACGTATGGTCGTCCCGGACCGACTGGCAGGACGACGCTACGGTGACCGAACACGTGCGGCGGGTGCGCCACAAAGTTGAGAAGGATCCCGAGCATCCGCGGTGGATCACTACGGCGCGGGGGGTGGGCTACCGCTTCGAGCCCTGAGGGCCCCCAAGCATCTCCCACTACCGGTGCCCTCCAGGGCAGCCCATGACGTGATAGGCGGCCAGCTCGAACGGGGAGTGGTCGTTCGTGACAACCATCCTGCTCTACCCCAGCCAGTCCTGACGACTGGCCGCCCCGGTAAGGGCTGGGGGGACGATCGACGGACGATCGACGGATGATCGACGGATGATCAACGGACCGACTATGGACGCCCCGTCACCGGCGACGGGAGCGTGATGAAACGCGGCCCTGACACCCTCGCTTCCCCTTGTTTACGGCTGGGGGACGGTCATCGGACGATCACCGGACGATCGACGGATGATCAACGGACCGACTATGGACGCTCCGTCACCGGCGACGGGAGCGTGATGAACGCGACCCTGACACCCTCGCTTCCCCTTGTTTACGGCTGGGGGACGGTCATCGGACGATCACCGGACGATCGACGGACGGTCGACGGATGATCAACGGACCGACTATGGACACCCCGTCACCGACGACGCCATCGTGATGAAGTCGGCTGGGGTCAGTTCAAGCCGTAGCGCTGGGCCAAGAGAAGGTGTCATTCCCAGGTCACCAAGCCGAGTTCAGCTTGGCCGCCGCCGCCGTCTTTGCGCCCGGCAGGGGGCCTTGGTATGTGTCCAAGAACACGCTGAGGCCCTTGGGCCCGGACCACTCACACGCCACCTCCCCGGATCCGACACGAGCCCCACTACCAGGGGATTTGCCCACCCCTTGGCGGGTGACGGGGTGTTCGTGGCGAGCCCGGCGATCGGCGCGTGGTGGCCTACTACGGGGTGGTCCATGGGGCACGTCGCAATCGAGGCGGCACCGCCTCGGGCTCGCAAGGGTGCCGGCGGGTATCCCCAGCCGGTCGCCTCGCTGGCCCGCCTCGGGCTGGATGTCCGCCACGAAGGGCGAGGTGTGGGAGCGGCCCTCCTCCAAGATGTATTCGCCAGACTGCTCGAGCTGTCCGATCGGATCGGCTGTCGCGGTCCGCTGGCGCATGGCCGAGACACCACAGGCCAGGGACTTCTATCTGCACCTCGTACCTGAGTTCCAACCCAGTCCGACCAACGACCTCCACCTTTTCCTACTTACGAAGGACAATCGCGGACACTGACGGGCACCTAAACCTGGCGCGACATCTGCGAACGTCCATGGACCGTGGTGACCATCGTTGAACGCTGGAGCTGGCCGCGACTGTCAGAAGAGTGCGGGTTGGTTTTCGGGCATTTTCGGAGTTGCCTCCGGCGTGGGGTCGGTCGGCTGCGGTCCCTTTTTACGCAACCGCCTCGGGCCTCGGTGCGACCAGCGGTGGCAAATGGCAGAATAACCGCTTCCGCATTCCGAGAGGAGAATAGGCATGACCCGCCCAATATCAATAGAGGAGCTGGCCGACCGACTCGAGATCGACGAGTTGCTGAACCTTTATGTAACGGCCCTCGATAACAACAAGTTCGAACTACTCGACGGTGTCTTCACGCCCGATGCTCACCTCTCTTACGCTGACGTTGGTGTCGATGGTGACTATCCAACGGTGCGAGACTGGATGGCGTCGAAGCGGCCCGAAATGCGGGTCTGGCTCCATCTCGTGGGGAACCGACGCGTTTCCGTTGCCGGTGACCAAGCGCAGTCGGTGTCGAGCTTCTTCTTCGCGGCTGTCACCCATGATGACAAGACGCATTTCACGGGTGGTGAGTACGACGACAACCTCGTGCGAACGCCTGACGGTTGGCGCATCGCCGAGCGGATCGAAGAGCAACTGTGGAACTCGGGCAGTCTCCTTGGGGTGCCGCCCCGATGATCTCAGCGCCCGAACACCAATCATCCACTCGCATCAAACGGTTGGGTGTGGGGCGACGACAGTTCCTTCGCGCAGAAGCACTCCGCTGGCCAACCCGGGATCTGACCTGCCCATCGTAGGATTCGTCGGTCGTCCCCTTAAGACGCGGGTACACCAAGACCAACCTGACGCTGCCACCGTCCAGCTGATCTACATCGAGCCCGTCACCGTCAGCATGAAAAGTGGCGTGGTCACGGTGGGCGACCGATGACCGGGTCCTCTTGCCCTCTCCAGATCTGGCCTTCCGGAGGGCACGTCGGTGGAGGCAGAGGCTTCCGCTCGTCAAGCGGAGATCGACGGCTTCGACGGCCTCAGCTTCGGCGACACCCAGTGCCTCGCCGGCGACCCCTGCATCGGACTTGCCCTTGCAGCCGGGGCGTCCGAGCGAGTCCAGCTGGCCGTTGGCCTGACCAACCCGGTCAGCCCGTCATGCCTGGCTCGAACTGCCAGTGGATAGCCCAGCTCAACGTCACCCCGACTCGTGGACCGCCCCGCTTGACGCCATCCGCATACCACCCACCGCCGATACCACCACCTCCACCGTCGAGTACGTACGGCGCATGACGAAAATGCAGCCCACCGATGGCCCGGTGGCTATGTTCGTCTTCGACGCCGGATACGACCCGGCCGGCCTTTCCCATGGCCTGGCCGACCCCCGCCCAGATACTGGTCCGCATCCGAGCCGACCGAGTCTTCCTCACCGACCCCCCACCCAGCTTCTACCACGTGTGGGAGCTGGCGCGGGACTGGAAGCGATTCAGGTCCGAGAACATCCATCAAGGCCGCCATTAGGGCGGACGCATGGTGCTGCCCGCTGGGCGCATTGTGGCGGCTGCGCGCTGCTTGAGGTAATCCGCCTCCGAGACGACCACGTTGCCTAGCGTACCCACCTCCTCGACGAACACATCGACCCGGTCGCCGACCGCGACCTGCCCGGGCGGGTACGGCGTTCCGAGGGTGACAATGTCGGCGGGGTGAAGGGTGACGTGTTGGCTGATGTGGCTGAGCATCTCGCTCGGAGTGAACTTGTAGTACTTGGTGTTGCCAGACTGAGAGTTGGTGTCGTTGACCTTCCCAATGATGGCGAGACCCTCCATCACGCGTGCCTCGGTGAGGTCAGTCCGTACCCAGGGACCGAAGGCGGCGAAGCCGTCGAGGGACTTGGCCACCGAGAAATACATCATCGAGTCCCACGCCATCTCAAAAGCCGTCACGTCGTTGAACGCGGTCCACCCGAAGATGCCTGCGGCGGCTTCCCCGACCGAGGCGCGTGACAGTGTCGCGCCGACGACGACTGCCAGCTCGGCCTCGGCCTGCAGAGTTTCTGACTTGACCACCTCCGGGAAGGGGATCGGGCCGCCCGGCCCCGTCGGGTCGTTCGGCGCCTTGGGCAACCACCTTGGTTCTGCATCCACTGGGCGCTGCTCCCCAGGAGGGTTGAAGCCGCCCATGACCGCGATGAGCCGCCTTGGGGGGACCGGCGTCGTGAGCACTACCTCGTCAAGGGCGAACGATTTGCCGGTGAACCCGTGTTCGCCGAATACGTCCCCCCTCATGAGGTGAAACCGGTCGTCTCTCACCTCGCCGTACGAGACGGCATCTCCAAGGATGGCTCGGGCGAGCAACATGCGGAGTCTCCTTCTCTTCGATTGACAGTCTGCGTGCCACCTACATCAGCTCCGCCGAAAACGCGACGGCGACAGGAGTCTGCGGCGCTGCCGACCAGGCGGATCACCGCCAGATGACGCAGTCACGTCAGGTGCAGCGGCTTCTTCCGCGGACGAAGCTCCAGAGATCGAATCTCAGGCGCCAACCAGGCGCGGCGTTGGCTCTTCGATCCCATACAGCTTGGCGGCGTTGCCCCAGAGGATCTTTTGTCGCACGTCCTCGGAGGCGTCCCCCCAGCCCTCCTCGATCGTCTCGCGAATGTTGCCGTAGAGGCAGGCGTTGTGGGGGAAGTCGGTCTCAAAGAGCAGATTGTCGATCGGAATCTGCTCGAGGAGGTAATGCGGCGCCACTTGCTCGAACCAGACGGTGGTGAACACTTGGCGCTTGAACAGGTCAGAGGGCAGCAGGTCGCCCTCCTGGCGCACCCGGTGATTGCGGCTCATCCCGAGCCAGGTGTAATCCGCGGTCTCGAGCACAAACGGGATCCACCCGCAGCCGCTCTCGACCGAAACGAACTTGATCCCGGGAAAGCGCGGCAAGACACCACTCGTGACGAGATCGGCGCATTGCACGCCGTTCTTCATGAACAGATCGACGGCCATATAGGTCGCCGCGCCGGTTAAACCGTGGTGCTCGCGGCGCTTGGCCGCCGTCGTCGACGCGGGGGCCTCGCCGCCTCCGATGTGGAAGTGGATCGGCATATTGAGTTCCTCGGCGAGCGACCAGAACGGATCCCAGGCCTTGTCGCCGATGGTCGGCAGCCCGAAGCGCATCGGTTCGCCGGTGAAGAGGATGGCGCGAAAGCCGAGGTCGTGGCCGCGCCGGACCTCCTTCACGGTCTCCTCGACGCTCCAGAACGGAGTTGCCATGACCCCGATCAAACGGTTGAGGTCGGCCGAGCACCACTCGGCGAGCCAGTCATTATAGGCGCGTACGCTGGCGATCTGCAGCTCGGCATCCTCGAGGTCGAAAAACTTCTGGGACCCGAAGCCAGCGACGTTGGGGTACAGAACCTGGGCCCAGATGCCGACCTCGTCCATGTACTTTAGGCGCTCGCACGAGTCGTAGGATGCCGGGTGGCAGTCCTCGTAGGTGTTCTGCGGGACCCACTGACCCTCGGGGTTGGTCCCTGACGCGGAAGTGCCGACCATCCCGATCTGTGTGCCCTCGAGCATCCAGACGTCCATCCCCTTGTCGTTGCGTACTACGTAGGGGACGTGGTCTCTCCACTTGGCTGGCACATGGGCCGTCCAAACGTCACGCGGCTCTGTGATGTGGCTGTCAGAATCGATGATCCATCTGTTGTCCACGATCCCGCTTCCCTTGTAAGTGTTGATCATCTGTGTCGAAGTTGGCGAAATCGACTTGGCCGTCGGGTAGAGCGCCCAATTTCCGACGATAACGACGCGCTAGGTAGAAAGTCAACGGTTGATCTGATCAATCTGATCGATCGGATAACTGCGTTTGACGGTCGAACACACGGACGATTACCCTCAATCGGAGTTATTGTGGCGGCCAGTAGCAGTCTGTCCGCCGAGGAAAGTACACGGCCGTGGGATTCTGCCGGCGGGGTGAGCCCTGTCGTCCGGCGGCACGGATGAATCAGCACTACGGCAGACAGTCGGCGGGTATGCATAGCGTCAACGGATCTTCAGAGACTCAATGCACGGAACCCAAGAAGAACCTGTCGACGGTAATGGCGAAGAGATGACGTTGCCTTTCGCGCCGGCCACGGTTTCTGGGCGACGCCCCCCAGTTGTTCGGATTGAGCTTCACTCAAGCCCTCGCTGGGGGACAGGAGGTCGTAGTGCGGAATGTTGAGTTGTTTCTAAGCGAGGGACTCGGCTTCCTCGAAGGTCCCCGATGGCGCGAGGACCGCCTGTTCTTCTCGGACATGCTTCTTGAGCGCGTCTGGAGCACGGATCCGGGGGGGAACGTACGCACAGAAGCACAGCTTGCCGATCGGGCAAGCGGGCTCGGATGGTTGCCCGACGGACGGTTGCTGATCGTGTCCATGCAGCAACGGAAGCTCATTCGCCGGGAGCAGGATGGGAGCCTCGTCGTGCATGCCGACCTCTCTGAGGTTGCTCCGGCGGACCTCAATGACATGGTGGTCGCTGCCGACGGAACGGCCTACGTCGGGAACTGGGGCAGCGACGTCGTCGGGGGAGATCCTCCGCGTGCCGCCAAACTCGCCGTGGTTCATCCCGACGGGTCGGTGAGTGCCGGACCCGACGGTTTGATGTTCGCCAACGGCTCGGTCATCACCGCAGACGGCAAGACCCTGATCGTCGGCGAAACATTTGCCAGCCGGTTCACCGCTTTCCCCATCGGCCCCAACGGGCGGCTTGGCACTGGTCGCCTCTGGGCCGAAGCCACGGCTGGCTCGCCAGACGGCTGCACCCTAGACGCCGCAGGCGCGATCTGGTATGCCAGCCCGGCGGCCGGAATCGTGGCGCGAATCCTCGAAGGCGGTGAGATCACCGAGACCGTTCACATACCTGATCAGCCCTTCGCCTGTGCGCTCGGCGGAAACGCAGGGCGCACGCTGTTCGTCCTCAGCTCGCCCCAGATTCCGACACCTGACCAGTTCCGCCGTGGTCTGCGCGGATCCGCGCCAGACGACATGTGCCCTGGCGCGGCGCGGGTATGGAGCATTGAGGTGGACGTGCCCCACGCCGGGCGTCCCTAGCCGAGCTACTTCGAAGGAAATCGACCCCCAATGCCCGCGATACGCGGCACGGCTGACGACCTCACCAATGGGATGGGAGTCCGAACCCCAAAGTGGAGGATGAACACAGTTATGAAGCGCCACCGGCATATTTCGGAGCAGGCCGTCCGTAAGGTCCGTGAGGGCGATCAGCTTTTGAAGGAGAGCCAGGACCTGGCCGAGGTTTTGCGTCATTTGGAGATCGCCGAGTCGACCTGGAATCGGTGGCGGACCAGTACGGGGGCATGAAGGCTGAGGAGGCCAAGAGGCTCAAAGAGCTGGAGCGGGAGAACGCCCGGCTGAAGCGGAGCGGGCTGTTGTAGCGCCGGTGCGGCGGCGTCTGCTCGTTCATCAGGCTCCCTGCGATGGTGACCGCGCCACGGTGCTGATAGATTTACGAGGCGGAATTTCGCTGGCCGAAGTGGGGTGTATGTCAGAGTGAAGGTTGGCGAAATTGAGATCCTCCCCCTGATCGACGGCCGGCTGGTCAGCAAGCTTCCAGCGACAAAGCCGATTCCTGGCCCGGAGAGTCTGGCCTGGCAGGACCAGCACGGTATCTTCACCCACGATGGGGCTCTGGTGCATTCGCTCGGAGCGTTTCTGGTTCGGACCAAGGACCGAGTTGTTCTGGTTGACGCGGGGGCGGGCGAACAGCTAGCCGGGCAGTACACCCCCCCGGTGCTCGACCTCAGCAATCGTGGAGATCCGCTGGTGGCATACCTCAAGGGGCGAGGCGTTCCTGATGACCGCCTGGCGCAAGTGGCTGACGACCTGGGCCGCACCGAGCTCACCCAAGGCCAGTTGCCGGCCTCAATGGACGCCCTCGGAGTGGCCCCCGAGGAGATCACCGATGTGGTGTTCACCCATCTCCACTTCGATCACATCGGTTGGGCCTCCTCCGGTGGTGGGGTCTTCTTCCCAAACGCCAACTTCCACTGCGCCGAAGCTGATTTGGCCTACTTCCTTCCAGGATCGGACGACGACTGGTACTGCACGCAGGTCTTTGGTTCTCCCCTGGTTAGAGATCGTTTAAGCCCAGTCCTCGACCGCGTCGATACCTGGGACTGCGATCGGACGTTGATCCCTGGTATCGACGTTCGCCTGGCCTCCGGGCATACCCCAGGAAGCAGCGTCGTGGTGATCTCGTCAGGAAACGATCGAGCCATGCTGCTCGGCGATGTCATCCACTGTCCATTGGAGTTGATGGATGACGACTTCAATCTGCTGGGCGACCACGACCAGCACCTTGCTAATCAAGTCCGACAGGCGTACGCCCGGGAACTCGAAGGCGGCGACATACCTGTGGCGGCAGCCCATTTCCCGGGGCTGCGTTTTGGTCGGCTCCTGCCCGGACGAGGAGTACGTCGGTGGGTCTTCGAAGGCACGTGAACCCGTCTGAGCGCGCCGGCGGATAGCGGGCCGCCGTCCATCTCAGGTCCAGACCGCCGAAGGGCTCACTCTCGACGACCAACAACTCTGCATGACATTCGCCTTGTCCCTCTGGTCGGCGCCGTTGGCTAGATTGGGCTCGACCTTCAGTACCTGCTGACTTCTCGACGCGCGTGCGACAAGGGGGTTTGTTCACATTGGGATCACTGGACGGCAAGGTAGCCCTGGTCACCGGGGCGGCCCGCGGGCAGGGACGGGCCTTCGCCCGGCGGCTAGCCGTGGAGGGCGCGGACGTCGCCATCTTCGACATCTGCAGCGCGGCCGCCAAGGTCGGATACCCGTCGGCAACCCCCGAGGACCTGGCCGAGACCGAGGACGCGGTGCGCGCCGCTGGTGGGAAGGTGGTGTCCCGGATCGGCGACGTGCGCGACCAAACCGATCTCGACGAGATGGTGGCTGCGGCCTCTTCCGACCTGGGAGGCCTCGACATCGTCGTCGCCAACGCGGGGGTGGCGTCGTGGGGACCGCTGTGGGAACTATCCGATGAAGACTGGCGGACGATGCTCGATATCAACCTGACCGGCATTTGGCACACCTTCAAAGCGGCCATACCTACCATGATCGACCAACGCAGAGGCGGATCGATCATCGCCATGTCCTCAGTCGCCGGGCTCAAGGCCCTGCCCGGCCAGGCTCACTACGTCGCATCCAAGCACGGTGTCGTGGGCCTGGTCCGGGCTGCGGCGGTGGAGCTTGGTCCGCACCGGATCCGGGTGAACTCGATCCACCCGTGGGCGGTCGACACAGCCATGGCCCACGGCACCGACCACGAAGCCATCCTGGCCGCCAATCCCCACTACCTGGTGAGCTACGGGGCGATCCTCACCGAACCAGCCTTAGCCCGTCCCGACGATATCGCCGACTCGGTGGTCTTCCTCGCCTCCGATGCGTCACGGCTGATCACCGGCAGCCAGCTAACAGTGGATGCGGGCGCCACCACCGTCTAGGTCGCCGGGGGGACAACAACGAACCATTAGCACTACAAACATTGACGACACCATCCCAGCAGCTACCGCTTTCACCAGGACCCAATGGCCGCCAGGACGGCATAACAAATGGGTGGACTATGCGCAGCCTTTCAGCCTGCGCCCCCCTAAGACGTAGGATGGCCCGCCGCATAGCCGGTCACCACGGAACCAGCGGCCGACCCGGTTGCTGGCAGATCGCCTCGCACTCTCTCCCGTACTATCACGGTAAGACTTCCCGCATCTCGCGAGACTCGAGGGGGTGGTCGCCTGGTGGCAGCCGCCGGCGCAACAACTATCCCGCGGACGGGGCGGTTGCCCGGCGTCCCCCAAGTCTGGTGATGGGGTCCCCCCGCGCCGCGTTGTCGTCGTCTCGGCTCGCGTGCAAACTCCCCACTGAGTTCAGACCCTCGGGTTGTCCGTGGCTTTTGGTCGTCGTTGGTTGCCGTTCCAGGTAACTGAGGGGTCGATTTGCCCAGGATCCGTCCAGAATCCGCTCCCAGCACTGCCAATGTTGGTGACCAACGGCAACCGTGGCGAGGAGCGTGTTCGGCTCGAAGCTCCTGGAGTGATCGACGGATTGTCCGGTCTACCAGGGATTTTGCCATGCTCTCGGCTCGCGAGTGCTATGGTCCGATGTCCAAGGAGAGGTGCGAGAGCGGCCGAATCGGACTCACTGCTAACGAGTCGAAAACCCTCCTTCCTTTGCACGCACCCGGCCGTCACCAGTTGCCATACTCGGTGCCTGAGCTGCGACTTTTCAGGTCGAGCCTTTGCTGGCGTTCGCAGTGAGATGCCATCAACCGTCGCGGCCGCGCAAATCCTGGGCAAATCCTGGGCCCCAGTCGGACTCACTGATAGTGAGCACCGAGTCGACGCCCAGGACGAGCGCAGCTTAGATGCAGCCGTCTCGATCCGCCCTGTGGTCATATAGGACAGCCTGGTCGACATGATCCTGGATCTCCCTTCGATGTAGCGGGTCGAGAAAGGGTCCTCACCGAAGCATCCAGGCGAGTACCACTTTCATTTGACTGCCGTGACAAACCGCCGTGGTCGATGTCTCCTCCGCGCCAAATCAGAGTGCCGATCCAGCGGCAGCAACAACCCGCCAGCTCAGCCTTATCAGAGTCGCGGTATAGACGTAACAGCTGGAGGGATCGGTTCTTTGGGCTCTTCCGATGTTGCCGAGGTCGCCCCGCTCGCGCCTCGCCGCCGAGCGCAGACTGACTTCGGCGAAGTCCCCAGCCGCCCGCTCGCCAACCGCCCAGCCAGAGGGCGATAAACCTCTTGAGGACGGGTGGCCGGGTGAGTCGGGGGTGCCCCGAATCCCAGCAGGCCCCTGTTGTGAACTCATCGATTCCGGAGGGGATGTTTGGCCCGGGCCGCAAGTCCTGCGCCCACATCTCCTGAGCTCGATACGACCGCGGACAGAATGGCGCTCTCATTACGTGGAAGAACAATCACGCTGGCGCCGGTCATCGCCATTGTCGCTCCGGTCCGGTTGCCCACCAGATCTGGTGGACCCAGCATGACGCCTCTCGCGCCTGTCACTGCGACGCTGGGCACGACCGCCACCGACGTGTCGCCGACGAGGAGGTGCCCGGCGAGGAAGACGAGTGGGGCTGCGGTCTCCGCCAGGCAACTGGCGTCCACGACGCTGCCGAAGTGGTCACGCCGCAGCGACGCCCACGCGCAGACCTCACCGTTCCGCGCGACCGCCACTCCTTCGACCTGCTCGCCGAAGAGGTCCTCGTTGAACGACCGCCGCCCAGGTGGGCGGGCCGCACGTGCGACGACGCCCCCGTCGGATCGGGGGCTGACGTCGATCGCCTCGTTCTGGCCGACACCGCCCAGCTCGTGCAGCGCGGGCCAGACGGTGCCCGTCGCGGTCGCGAACATCTGCAACTGGACCTGGATGTGCGCGGCAGCACCGCTCGGCCCCAACATTCACGCCAACGCCGCCGGGTACTGGGAAATCGCGTCCGTTCTCAAGAACAACATTGGCACCCCTAAGGTCGAAGGAAGCGAGTTAAGCGCTACGCCTATACGACCAGCTGGGGTTGCTCGTCCCCCGGTCCGCTGACTCTACGAACGGGTACCGCCTCTACGGCGACGAACAAGTCCAGCGTGCACGAACGGTAGGGCTGCTCCGTCGTCTCGACATGCCGCTGGCCGGCCGTCATCGCCGAGGTGACGGCCACCAGCGGTATCGGGAGGAGAGGCGGCCGAATGTTGGTTGGATACCAGCGGATCGCTTTATCGAATGAACGCGCAGCCAGCGGATAGCCATAACCGCGGTGGCTGATCGGGCCGCTATACGATGTCGGGGACAGGTCGCAAGGGGCGGGAGCCCAGCATGGTCGCGATGTGCCCTACCCGGACAGGTTCCGATAGCTAGGCGGTCGTCACCGAGCGAGCTGTTCGTGTGGCAGTGGTTGGGCGTCGCTTGTCACCGGCGATCGCCCGATTGGTCGACTTTTGAGTGAGGGCGCCCGTACCCTTCGCGGTTCGGGCTGTGCGGGCCGCCCCTCGCTTGGCAGCACGGGCCGTTCCGTTCGCGCCGGCAACCGCCAAGGACTTGGTGGCCCCAGCCGTGTGTAGGGAACGCTCGCCGATGTGCTTGGCCGTGCGGATCGCTTCGATGGCCGTATCGGTCGCGTCCGAGGAAACCGAGCGCACTTGCGTAGCGGTGGTCCGGGTCACCTTTGAACCGGTCGGCGACAGACGCGGCTTCTGGCGCCGTAGCACGACGGCGATCACGTCGCCGACCGCGGTCACATAACCTTGGGCTAGGCCGTTGACCGTGTCACAGATGCGATCGGCGATGCCCGCTTGTGTGCCTACTACAAGGTTGCCGGGGGGCGTGTCCGGTGAGCGAGGATGGGGGTGCCTCGGGGCCCCCTTCTTGGCCGCCGCCATGGCCTCGCCTAGGTCGCTCAACAAGGTACGGCCGAGTTCGTTGCGCACCATCGGAAAGAGCTCCTGCTCCTCCTCGTGGACGTGGTGGCGGACGTTCTCGATGAGCACCGTCACCTTGGCGTCAAAACGTTCGTCTTCGGGGCCCATGGAGTCGAGCTCGGACAGGACCCACTTGACAATGTGGTGTTCCTCGAGGCTCTCCAGGACAATGCCCTCGGTGTCAGGCACGGTCGTCCTGACGGACGGGTAGAACAGCTGCTCCTCGACCGCAGCGTGCATCGACAACGCCTCGATGATGCGGTCGACGATGTCGCGCTTCTCGACGTGAGCCCGGTCCCCGGCCTTTTCGAAGCGCTTGAACAGTCGCTCCACCGTCTTGTGATCGTCTTTCAGCATGCTGATCGCGTCGTTGCCGGCCATACCTTATAACCTCTCCAATTGGCCGCACGTGAACGGCGACACGATGGGTTCGGATGGGTGTCGACGTCCAGGCGCACCAGAAGCTCGCGCGGCACATCAGACGGTTGAGTTGTACCCAACGGTCAGTAGCACTATCCCTAATGCCAGCCGATCTCTCCTTCGTCGGGGACCTTCCCTCTCGGAGGCGGTCAGCAGTCGGGCGTCGTCCATCCAGCGCCAGCGCTGTCCTCGGCGACACCATCTGGGGCGTTCGAGCCGTCGTCTGCTCACCGACCGGTATCAGGCCCGCCCGGGTCACGCTGCGTTAGGGCAGTCCCAACCATTCCGGACCGGCCATGAATGAACCTCGCTATCGGAGATGCGCGACCGTTGAAGCGGCAGTAGGGCGGGTAGTTCCATGCTGGTGAACATCTTCCAACTCCTGCGGCAGGACCATCACGAAATCGACAGCCTGCTCACTCGGCTGCAGCGGCCCCCGGGCATGGCGGACTTCGACCTAGCAGGCCGCCAGTACCTGCTGGATCGGCTGGTATTGGTAGCATCACGCCACGAAGCCGGCGAAGAGCTCGTCTTCTGGCCCGAGGTCCGCCGCCGTCTACCGGGCGGCGGTGAGCTAGCCGACCAAGCCCTTCAAGCGGAGCGCGATGCCAAAGCGGTCCTCGACCTGCTGCGGGTCCTGAAGGTCGTACCGGAGCTGATAGCTACGTGCGTCGAGTTTCACACCCTCATCCGGGCCCATGCCCGCTTCGAGGAAGAGACCGTATTCCCCCAGCTGCGCAAACGCACGACCTGGGTATGGGCTGCCCTAGCCGGTATCAGATTCCGCGTGGCTCGCCGTGCCGGTCCCACCCGGCCTCACCCCAAGGGACCCGACCGCCCCATCGGCTTACTGACGCGGGGCGCGCCGGGCGTGTTGGTTGACCATCTGCGCGACCTGCACAGCCGCCCACGGCGCCATCCCGTCGGGTTCGAGGAGCCCGGCCGACCTGATGCCATCGCTGTACTCACGAAAGATCATGCCCGGATCGGCGGCCTCCTGAGCCAGATCGAGGACCAAGAAGACCCCGACGACACGCTGGTGCAGTCGATTATCCAACAAGTCTCGATCCATGACGCGATCGAGCGCCAGTGTCTTTACCCCGCCGTCCGGCGCCGACTGCAAGACGGCAACGTCCGGTACCACCAACTGATCAGCGAGCACGGGCAGATCGCCCGCTTGGCTGCGAACCTTGACGTCTATCGCTTCCACGACGAGGGCCGGAACGCCTGGATACACGAACTGGTCGTCGATGCTCGGACCCACATGGAACAAGAAGAAGCAGCAGTGCTACCAGCGTTGGCCGCCCGGATGACCCCTGAAGAACTGCTGGATCTGGGCGCACAGCTTGAAGCCGCCAAAGCGAGAGCACCTACTCGGCCTCACCCCCATACGGCTGGCGCCGGCACAGGCGCCCGGCTCACCAGCTGGGTCGCGACGCCGATAGACAAGGCTCGAGACGCGCTAACCGGACGGCGAACCGGCTGAAGGCCGTTGATCTGAGAGCGACGTCGACGAAAGATCCCTCATCCCCTCGGCTCTCCGCTCTACAGGCCGCCTGCGGACACCACCCCGACCGCCGTTCCGCACCTGGCGCAGAAGATGACATTTACTCTTACGTCCGAGTCTGGCTCGGGGGGACCAACTGGAAGTTCGACCTCTCCCAAGAAGCCCCTGACTGGTGAACCACATGCGCTGCAGATCGGCTCTGTCGGCGAATCGCTCTGGTCCGACCTGTTGGTGGTCGCCCGTTTCGAGATTATGGGGGCGAGCTCGGCACGCTCATGAACGCCGATGGGAACATCGATGGGCTCTGGGGGGCTCATCTTTGGCCACAAGGCGGTCGCCAACCCAAATACCCGGTCTTCAGCGCCGGCATCGCAGACGTGTCCCACGGACTCCTCGGCACTATTAGAGCGCAGAGCTAATCCCGGACTGACCCCGACTCGCGGCGGGAACGGTCGCGCCCTGGCGTTCCTGCCAGGACGCGACTACCCGTATGAGCCGCGGTCTTTCCCGCGGAGTGCGAAGCACCGGACCTAACCCAACGCTGTCGCCCATGATCGTGCGGCTTGGTGAGGATACTCACCTGGGACCAAGGCGGAGGGTGGAGCACCACGCAGAGATCACCCGGCTGCTAAGCGTTGGGACTTACTTCACGGATCCCGCCAGCACGTGGCCGCGCCTCGGCATGCTCGAGGCCGTTACCCAGCTCTTCGAGCCCGGCGGAGTTCTGACGATGGGATCATTTCAGGGTGGGGATCAGAGGGTCTGGGTGAGCAGGGCGGCGTTGAGCGCCACCAGGGCAGCAGCGACGAGGACACCGGCGGCCTGGACGACGGGTCGGGGTACAAGCGGGCCCATAACCCGCCGGTCGGCGGAGAGGGCGAACAGGGGGATGACGGCGAAGGGGATGCCGAACGACAGCACCGCCTGACTGATGAGGACGGCCTCGATGAGCGGTACGTGGCAGGCGATGTTCAGCAGCGCCGGGCCGGCCGTGACCGCCCGCCGGACGGCGAACGCCTCCACCGTCTAGACGACTCTTGGTCGTTTTTTCTGCAGCGGGTGCCGTAGTCGACCGGCGAGGCGGTCACGTACTCGGTCGTCTTTGACAACGATTCGGACGTGAGCCGACGGTGCGGCTTTGAGAAGGTTTCGGCTTTCGGTTATGGCGACGAATTGTTGTTCCGTGCCCCCGCGGTCTGGATGGGCATGCCAGATCCGTTCGCGGTAGGCGGCTTCGAGTTCGTGGGGGGTGTAGACAGGCCCTAAGCCGAGAACCTCTCGAGCGCGACGACGATTCACAATCCCGACTCTACTGCCATGCCCCGTCTTCGAGCCTCGGTCCGGCTTTGCCCGCTGGGTCAATCCGGCGCTTCCGACGCGTTGGATGGCTACGGGGATGTGCTCGGCAGACGGACGCCTGCAGGTGGTTTGGGCAGCTATTGGAGATGGCGGGGCTGGCGGGCGCGGCTGAATCGGATAGTGATGTGAATCGGATCGAGCTGTATCCCGGTGGTGGTGTAGGCCCGTCGGAACACCTCGTCCACGCGGTCGGGGAGACGATCGAGGTCAACGTCGTCGCTCACGTCGATGACCGCTCGCATCTCCACATCGGGATAGGTGCCGAAGAGTCCAACCGCGGCATGGGCGACGTCCGGGATCCGTTCGAGGTCGGTTTCGAGACCGTGACTGAGCGCCGGCGAACGCAGGGTGGTCTCACCGCGGACATTACGGTCGTCGCCGAGCGCCATGGCCTGAGTGCGACGCAGTGCGTCGTTGCGAACCAGCTGGGGTAAGGCCAACCATAACCCCAGCCCGATGCCGACCGCGCCGATGGCGACCACCACTGCGAAGGATCTCCAGCCGCCCTCGTTCCACCAGCGGACCAGGGTGGGCCCGAACACGGCATGGTCGCTTCGAGGCGTGCCGAACACGCCTGCGCCCACGCATATGGCCAGCCCGGCGCCGGCAGCGACGAGCAAGCCGATGAGGGCGGCGATTCGGCGGTTGCGACGGTCGATCCGGCCCATGCTCAAGACGTGGCGGTGGTAGGACCGGTGGTGTCGACGCGGAACTCGGGAGCCTTCGGGGGCGCGCAGAGCGGCCAGCTCTGCGTGGCCGAAGCGTTCCAGAGCCGGCTTCGTCGACGCCGCGGCTCGGGCCTTTATACGCAGCGTCCATCTTCGCGGGCCGGCCTTCAGCCGAGCCCTGATCGGGCTGGTAGGAACTTCAGCGGCCAAACGGCGCTGTAGATGAGCCTCAGCGGAGCGGCGCAGCAGCATCCACTCACCCAGATTGTCGGTTGGAAACGGTACAACTCTGGGCCGTCTGGGAATCACCTCGACTGCGAAGAGGATCAGACCGAGGACTCCGACGCCGACGCTGATGGCGATGGCAGCCGGATCCGACCAGGCGGTGCTCTCGAACGACGACAGCCAGGTATCACCCGGGATCCAGACGAATCCGCTGCCGGTCCAGGTCCAGACAGCTTCAATGATCACCAACGCCCCGCCGGCGATCAGGATCAAGCCGATCACTGCTAGCAGGACCCGGTTGAAAACGGCCATCATTTCAGCCGTCGCGGCAGGTGGTCAACGTCGAGATCGTCGACCACGACGCTTACGTCACGAGCGTCCGAGAGCGACCGCAACGCGTGCAGCGCGGCAGCCCGAACGGCAACGACGAGGGGTTCGAGGGGAAGGCCCTCGGCAGTCACATGCACCACGATCTCGGTGTTGCCCAGGGCCACCCCGAGGGCCCGGCCGCCCCGGTACTGAGTGGATACCTCGACTCCCGAGCCGCCGCTGCGGCGGACATTGGGCACCTGATCGACCGCGGCCGCCACCGCCTCGGCGAGCAGGCCGCGACCAGAAGCACTTGTGCGGAGGTCCTGCGGCCGGGGGGCGTCGGTGGGCGGAGGGGGCGTCACTCGACGCGAGCACTTTGATTGCCGTCGCCGTCGCCGACGTAGAGGTCGTCGACGTTGACGTTGACTTCGACCACTTCGAGCCCGGTCATACTCTCGATCCGGTCGATGACGTTCTCGCGGATAGCCGTGGCCGTCTCGACGATGGACTCTCCGTAATAGGCGACAATGTCGATGTCCACCGCGGCTTGGCGTTCGCCCACTTCGACCGACACGCCCTGCTCGGTCGACTCCGATGCGCCCGGCAACTTTGCCTTGAACGACCCGAAGGTTCGGGCCATGGTCTTGCCCATGGCCTGGACCCCGGGAATCTCTCGGGTTGCCAACCCCGCGATTTTCGCCACCACCGACGATGAGATCGAGGTGGTTCCCTGCTCGCTTTGCAAGGCGGCGCCTCGTTGACTGGAGCGCTCCAGGGATCCGCCTCGTGGTTGGCCGCCTCGTTGCTGACTGGCCGAATTGCGCTCTGAAGGTGTCGGCGAAGGACTCGACGCCGAGGAGGGACTGTCGAAGGACCCGGGGGTCGATGACCCGCTGGCTTGGGTGGATGGGATGTCAGACATGAAATGTCCTACTTTCTGTAGCTGGGGAATGGTCGAGATCGCGCGGGGCTAACGGCGGTTGGAGGGGCGCGACGAGGACCGGAAACGTTCGGTGAGCTCGTTCAGGTCAAGGGTCCCCTCCAATACCCGTACCACCGCCAGCCCGATCAGACCGGCGGCGATGGCGGCGAGAACCACCCAGCCGGCTTCCCACGCCAGCCATACCAATAAGATCCCGACCACGAACGCGAATTGCTGACGAGTCATAACTGCCTTTCCTGGTGGTGCGATATCCGCTTGCCGTTAGCTTGACGAGCGGGAATGGGGGATGACGACCTCAGCCTCACGATTGGCCGCTCACCGCGTGTCGAGATCGTGGGACGGGCCCTTGTCGGAATCCTTTCCGGTCTCGTACCTTCCTCGTCGTCGACTTGGCATCCGATCTACTGTCGTACTTCAGTCCGTTGATCTTGGTCATGTGGGTCTCTTTCGCCCGAGTCATCGGGAGGGTGGATCAACAACCGCCTGGCTTTAACGCACTCCATTGACACCACGGCCGGCCCCGAAGTCCTGCAAGTGATCCTGGAGTGTGTGCACCAGCCGGCAGGCGACCCCGGCCGCCAAGCTGCCCGGAGGCGCGTGCTGCTGGGCCTGGTAGACCAACAAGAGCAATCCCAGCGCTTCCACCTCGCTCAAGCAGACGGGACGGGGTGGCAGAATGCCGCCGCTGGCTCGAGCCTGGCCCGCTTCGCCGGCTAACTCTTCGCAGAGCCACCGCCAAAAGTCTTTGTGCTCGCCGGTCATGCCTCTCAGACGGGTCTCCCATTTTCTGCTCGCATCGATCGCGTTCCGCTGTCCGACGGATGACACGCTCCAACGATCGGTGCGTTACACAGAAACGAAATAAAACGATGTTCGAGTCAAGCGGCGATAGCGATGGCCGTCGTGGGCACAGCCAGGTGAGCGCCCTCGGCGCCCAACAGCGCCCCCCCTTCGACCGCATCGACCCCCATGCCGGCGGCGTAGCCGGGCGGTTGGGCCACCAGTGGTGCCACAAACGAGACGTGGTCACCCACAGTCACCCGCAGGGGCCGAAGGGGCCCAACCAACTCCACCCACACTCGAGCGCGCGGGGCCGACGCAACCCAGAACCCGTTATGGGTGACCACGGCGACCACAACCGCCCCCCGAGCCACCACCAGGTGACCCACCAAACTCGACAACGGGGCGCCGCTATCGGGCAGCGCACGCCCATCGACTGTCAGCGTCGCAGCCGATCGGGCGCTAGTCGGGGACACCGCGGCGGTGGTCGCCGGCACCGTGGGAACGCTAAAGGGCGGGTTGGCAGCCGGAGAGCCGGCAGTTCCTACCACCACACCCACCGCAACCGCTCCTGCCGCGCCCGCTGCCGCCAGTCCTGAGCTCAGCGGATGCGACTTGGTCAGATGCCCGACCCGGCGGATGGCCACCAGGGGAATGAGGACCGCCAAACTCCGCCGCCGTCCCACCAGCGGCTCGCTCAACGACGCACAGGTTTCGCACTGCAGCAGATGCCGTCCTGTAACCGCAGTCTGCTGACGAGCCCGGTCTCCACCAGCCAACGCCAACAAGGTCGGACGGCACTTCGCGGTCGGAAGCTCGACCCCACGCAACGCCAGCAGATACTCCACCCGAAGTTTGGCGCGCGACCGGGCCAGACGAACTCGAGAGGTGCCCACCGAGTTGCCCACCGGGGTTAACGCCTCCACGGGCATCTGATCGACCTCACGGGCCAACAGACCGGCCCGGTCCTGCTCCGAGAGATGGGCCAGGGCTGCGGCCATGGCGGCACGCTCTTCGTTGCGCAGCACCACCTCGTCGGGTTCCTCCGGCTCGGACACATCGACCATCCGGGAGGCCAACTCAGACCTGCGAGCCGAGACGCGACCGTAGCTGGCCGCCAGATTGCGAGCCGTGACCACCCCGTAAGGAACCATCATCTCTTGATCCAAACGCCCGCGAGCTCTCAATAGTCGCTCCAAGGCGTCCTGCACCAAATCATCAACAGCCGAACGATCGGCGACGCGAGCCGCGATCACCCGGCGCAAAATCGGCTCAACCTCCCACACCTCCTGCGGGCTCACCCCCGGCATCGCTGCCGCCTCACCACAACCGCGCCAGGTCGGCGGCGACGACGATTGAGCTTCTACCAGCGGCCTCGACGGGCGAACAGCCACAGCACTGCCGCGATCACGATGATCCACAGCAGCGGGTGCACCACTAGGCCCAGGATGGCCGCGATGACCACGATAACGACCGCAATCAAAATGTCGATGAGCACGTAGCACATCTACCCCGGTTGATCAGACGAAAACCGCTCCGGGCGAGGATCGTGCCTCCGGGCCTATCTCCTTTTGGACGAACTCTCGCAGTTCCAAGCAGTGGCGATACGCAGGGGTGCGCTCCCAGCTCGGTCACTTGGGTGAACATGTCGTCTGCTCCAGTCGCCACCGACAGCCGACCGATTAGGCGAGGTGGCCGGGGCGTCATTTGTTTGACCGCAGCGAAGGAGACGAAGTCGTGCTCGGGCCGATGGATGCCGGCTTCGTCCATGGCGATGAGATGAGCCACGTGATCGCCCGGGTCTAGGCGCGCCGAAATCGGGCCCAGCACCCAGCCTCGGGCATCGAGCAGCAGCGGCACTCCCTGCGGCCTTTCCGTCCAGTCATAGAATCGAAACTTGTCGATCTCATCTCCGTTTGCTCGCGAAAGAGCCGAGCCAGGTCGAAGTTGCCGCTATGAAGAATTTACAGCCAGGATGTCCGCGCGGCGCGCCACGGAGAACGTGTGGTTTCGCTTGGAGAGGAGCACGATCAACCTGGATGGTTTGATGCTGGTCTGGGTGACGAGACCGACCAGGCACCCAGATCGCTCTCCCTCCGCGGCGGGCGTGCCCACGAACATGGGATAGTCAAGGTCCATCACCAGCTCATGGAACGGTCGCGCGGAGTTTTGCATAGCTTCAAGATGGGCATGCCGAAGCTAGTACTGTGCGGTCGATGGACCTGCCAGGAGGAACTGGTACCCGAAGAGACAAGCACGATCCAGGAGTCCCGGGAGCAACATCACAAGTCAAATGGGTGCTCTGCGGACTCGAGGACGTCGACGTCGACGACGAGCGCTTCGAGCCCCAAGGTCGTCGTCCTTATGGAACTGGGGCCGCCGGCACGTCCGCGAGGAGAGGGGGACCTGTTTCGGATGTACGGGCGACGGTCAAGCGCGGCCAGCTAGGAAACAGGCCTAGCGCATGGAGCGAATCAAAACTACGGTTCCCCGCCGGCACATCCTCGCTCATCCGACACGCCTCCCGTCAAGCTGCAGTCGCGGCGGTTGGCCGGGACTGCGGACCGGGTAAGCGGTGCGCGGCCAGTTGACTCGATAGCCGGTCTTCACCCGCCGAGCCGGAATAGCGGGGCAGATTGCGGAGGATGAGGATGACCAGGTCAAGTGGCTCACGGTCGGGCCGGGGGATCCCGCCCGTGGCCCGGCCCTGGTAGCCGAAGAGGGGCCAACCCCCGGCGAGCACCAGGACCAGGTTGCGGGGGGCTCATCCACGAAACAACCGAGAAGCGATGGCCCCTGATCCCGAATGGGACTCTCATATCCGCTCGTCCCAAAATGCGGCTGGCGGCGAAATCCGCATGTCGATCGGCCGACGGGGGTTCGGCGCCGGCGGTCAGAGATCCTTTTTTAGGTCGCCTTCCAGGTTCTGCCCTTCTTTTTCGGCCTCCTTTTCGGCATCCTGCTTCAGCTGAGGATCCTGTTCCATATCCTTCTCAGCCTCACTACCCAGATCGCTCACGAGCCCTCCATGTTTTCCTGACGAAGCTGTGATGATGCGGACGGGTTGTACCCGCGACGTCCCGTTCAAAACGTCCGGAGTCATTACTGGTGCCAAAGCGGTGCGATGGAGCCGCTGACCACCACGATCAAGGCGCTCCACAACCAGCACAACGGCCAGCGGTGAGGGCCATGTGCAGGGGCACGGTCTTCCGGTGGTCGAGGCCGATCTTCGACTATTAGGAGGCGGCCAACTTCGCTCTCTGGCTCGACTGTATGGGTCGCGCAGGACGACGCGTGATCCGCCTGGCGCCTCATCAACGCCGCAAGTTGGTGCCCCTCAGGAATGCCACCTCCAGGTCCGGCGGGACCGCGCCGACGGTCACGACAAGCTGGGTCCGGCATGGAAGCCCGGACACGGCTTCGTGCTCCGCAGGCCGCGCCCGGCCGCACGCAGGAGCCGCCGGAGGGCATCGGTTGACGGTTGTGCAGGCTGGGAGGACCGGACGCAATTCCCACCGATTGCCCACAACTCATCCGGCTGAAACATTATGACGTTAGGGACCGAGGATGGATCATGAGAATCGCTTCAAAGAAAGGGGCTTGTTGCTGAGTGTTGGCGACATGTCGACAACAAGAAATCCCTTACCGGACAGGGGCTTCTCCGACCTCGCTACGGACAAAGGCGCTCCGGGATGGGTCTGCGGCGCGGCTCGGCTATTGGGGAATCTGGGCCGCGCCGGTCCTTTAGATCCCCCCGGCCTCGCCCCCCCTCGAGGACCCTTTGGTCGAAACCATCGTCGCCATCCCATCGCCGTCGAGTGCCGCCGCTCAACGACTGGGTCAACCGGGCGCGATCTCGGGCGTGCCTACAGATTCAACGTCGAGCCCTTCACCCATCGCCGGGTCGATGGTTGGCGGGGGCCCGGCTCGGGCTGTCCGACAACCGCCCGAGGCGACTGACCGGGGTATCCGAACTTCTCTTGCTCGAGCGGAGCCGCCTCACCTGGCAGCAGGTGACCTACCACACCAGCGGTTGGCGTCAATGGATGACCGAGCAGACCACGAACGACGGCAGGCCGATAGCAGAGATCATCGAGGTCGGCCCTGCCAGCGGCTGGGGCAGCCACCACGTCCGCTACGCCCTGGAGAGCGAGGGGGAAACCAGACTCTACGAGTCGCTCGACGAAGCCATCCGAGCCGCAGAACTCCTCGGCTCCGTCACTCCGCAGGACGTCGCAGAGGTAACCACCATGCTCCCTCCGGTCTGAAAGCCGAAAAACGTTAAGCTCGGCTGTTTCCCGGCGGCAGGACAAATAACGCCCAGGTGGCTCATCGTTCCAGCCGGCCAGGGCATTCCGCGGCCGCCATCAAGTTCGTCCTGCAGCCCTGACAGAGACCGACCCGTACTCGTCACGTCGCCCAGCAGCGGAATCGGCCTGGCAACAGCGCTCCTTGTCGGCACTAGCCCGGGTTCATCACCGTCGGGCTGGCCCTCATCAAGATCGGCTCGACAACAACTCGCTGAGGCACTCTCAGTGCGCACGGAGAGAAGTAGCCGAGAAGGCATCTCGCCCTTAGTGGGCAAACTTATCCCGGCCAGGACCTACCTCACGAGACTCGGATCGTCGTGGTCGCCCACTGCTTTCGGTCAGGGACGTTCCTAACCGCACGGTGGCCCTGACGGCGTGCCAGGTAGGTTCGGGTCGTGCCCGAGTTGCCCGACGTCGAGGGGTTCCGTCGCCTGCTCCACCACCACGTGGTCGGGAAAAGGGTCACGGCGGTCCAGGTTCGTGACTCGGGCGTGGTTCGGGGCCCGTCGGGCCCGGCCTTCGCGAATGAGCTTGAGGGCCGACGGTTCGGTGAGGCGGACCGACGCGGGAAGTGGCTGCTAGTCCCAACAGACGGAGCGACGGTTCTGTTCCACTTCGGGATGACCGGTAGCCTCGTTTGGGAGCGGTCGGACGGGGGGTGTCTCCGCTTCGACCGGGTCGTCATCCGTGTGGGGAGCGGGAACCTCGTGTTCAGGGATCAGCGCAAGCTCGGCGGCATCTGGCTGGTCGACAGTGAGGAAGCGGTCGGAGAGGTGATCGGCGAGCAAGGTCCCGACGCCCTCGGCCTTACCGGCCGGCGCCTGGCGGAGCGTCTGGACGGCCGGCGCGGGGCGCTGAAGTCCGTGCTGATGGACCAGCGTGTCGTGGCCGGTTTGGGCAACATGCTTTCCGATGAGGTGCTGTGGCGGGCCAGGCTCCACCCGGCACGCCAGTTCGGTGACCTCCAGCCGCACGAACGCCGAGATCTGGGCGCGGCGCTGCAGCGAGTGGTTCGAGCTTCGGCTCAGGTCGGAGCTATCCCGAGGCGAGCCGGGTGGCTCAGCTCGCAGCGCTTCCGACCGGATCCGGGCTGCCCGCGGTGTAGGGCACGTCTGACCACGAGCCGTGTCGGCGGGCGGACCTCATACTGGTGCCCGGTCTGTCAGCCGACCGGCACGTGACGCATTGTCCGGCGGGTGGACGACGCGACGCAACCGGGAGCAGATGAGCCGTGGCCATACGGTCTAGTTCGACTGGGTCGATTCCGACCGGCACTTCTGGCTCCTGTTATTCGCTTGGCGGCCGTCGAACGGGTGCGGGACGCGGTGCGAGACCGCGTCAGCCAATAGCCCGGTTCTTAACTAGTTGGCAGTCGATATAACCGGAGCAGATAGCGGAGCATGAGGATTTACCAGGTCAGGTGCCTCGCGGTCGGGGGGCGGCGGGTCCCCCGTGGCTCGACGCTGGTAGCCGAAGAGCAGGCCCGTCACGCGAGCACTGGGGCGCCAGGATCTTGACGCGGCCGGGGTTGCCGACGGGGTGAACCGGGTGTTCAAGGCGGACCGGCCCGACGCTTGGGGTACCGATCTCACCTAATGGGCCCACCCGAGCGGGGATGGCGTATGGCTGTTTCATCGGCGACGCCTTCTCCTGGCGCATCGTCGGCTGGAGGGTGGCGGAGAACATGAAGACCGAGATGGTCCTTGACGCACTGGAGATGGCCCGACGCTACCGGGGCGGTCGACGCCTGGTCGGCCCTGATCGCCCATTCCGACGCCGGCAGTCAAATTCACCAGTGTGCGCCTCACCGAGTGGCTGGAGGAGATCGGAACCCGACCCTCGATCGGAACGGTCGCGGATTCGGTACGACAATGTGCTGGCCGAGACGACCAACGGTCTCTACGCACGGGTTCGACAGCGCCGGCTTGGACGACGTCGTCCACCTCGAGCTGGCCACCCTCGGCTGGATCCGCTAGTTCTACCACGACCGCCTCCGCAGCCACTGCGAAGACGTCCCGCAGAGCACGAGGCAGCGTTCTACGCTGCCAACAGACCGACCACCCCCGTGGTTGGAATGCAGTAACCCGAACCTGCAACAGACTCCGGTTCAGTCGTGAGCAATGATGTGCGCTTGTCAAGCGCCGGGTTGGGTTTCGTTCGTGAGCGGCACCTGGCCACCCTCAGCACGCTGCGCTCGGACGGACGTCTGCACGTTGTTCCGGTCGGGTTCGTCTGGGACGACGTGGCGGGCGAGGGTTGGGTGGTCTGCTCGGGGCCGGCCGGAAGGCAGCGAACGTGCGGGCCAAGGACCCCTGTGTCGGGGCGACGGGGGCCGCCGGTTGTCGCTCGAGGGGCCGACCCGGATCGACGCCGACACCGCCGCTGTCCGCGAGGCGGAACGGCGCTACGCAGCTCGTTACCGGACGCCTCGCCCGAATCCGAAGCGAGTGTGTCTTGTCGTCTCGGTGGAGCGAGTGGTGGGCTCGCTGTGACGTTTTCGAGCCCTAGGGGTCGAGTAGACCCACCTTTAAAGAAGAAAGGACGCGACTGAGCGGGAACGACAGAGCGACCTGGCGCCGGGGCCGCCAGTGGGCTCGCCACCGCGGGTGAGGCGAGCCCGTGGTTGCCGCTACGACTCACGGGGCTCTGACCCCTGGTGCTACTTACGAGCCTGGCCAACGGCGTCGCAGAGGAACTGTTCTTTCGCGGCTCCCTGTTCGAAGCGATCGGCGACCGACAGGCCGTCCCGATGTCGACCGCGGTCTACATGGTTGCGACAGCGGCCACTCGCAACCCAGCGCGGGTCCTCGACTCGGCCGTGATGGGAGCGCTCTTCGGGTTCCAACGTCGGGCGTCGGGGGTATTCAAGCGCCCATTCTGATGCGTCTGATCTGAAGCGTGTCGCCCTCGATGTCGCTCCAGCGCCGTTGTTTCGGGCTCTCCATGGCGGGTACCTGTTGGCTGCGACCTGCCCGGTGCCTACCCCGCTCGGGCCGGATCGCTGCTCAGACCGGCCGATGGAATGCGAGGGCATGCATCGGCTGGTCTGGGCTCGAACTTTCGTCGTCGCTCGCAGCAGTACACAGGTAGTCCACAACGTGGGTATGTCTGCCTTGCTCAGCTCGGGCCGTGATTACCAGTCTCCGGCCTGGGCTGAGCATTGCTCATTTTCGTGGTGTTTCGCGCTCCTCGTGGCGGGTACCCCGAGTTTGTGAACCTGGCTCTCACGCAACACTCAGGGCCGAGGCTCTTCGACCCCGGCTCCCGCTGGCGGAGCGACCCCTTCCCTGCCGGTCGGAGCCGGGTCCTTCGTTTCGGCTCAAACGTCGTCGGGTATGCCTTCGGTTGACCTCGTCTGCTGACCACCGATACGGCAGGGGCGAGGCTGTGGAGCCCAGACCGGACGCTGGGACGTGGCAGATCAGAACCGGTCTGGGCTCGAACCTTCTCGTGCAATTGGGGCCATATCACGTTCGGGATGACGTCAGGTTTCAGTACTTCCTCGACTTAGTTCCCCGAAGATGCGGTGGCGGTGGAGTTTTCGTCACCCCAGCTGGCAGCGGCGTACTGCGTGATGAGCGGGGCGAATCTCCCATGCATTCTGCGTGCGACAGCCCCGTTCGTCTACATCCGCTTGCATGGTCCTGATAACAGTTTCCGCTACTCCGGTTCATTCTCGGACGCTGACCTGCGCGGGTGGGCGGCCCGCATCGACGAGTGGGACGCGGCTGGCCAATACGTGTATGCCTACTTCAACAACTACGGTGACTGTCACGTTGTGCGCGATTCCCAGCGACTGCGCACCCGGCTCGGCCGGTGAGAGGAGAGTTGGCCATGTGCAGCCAAGGACAGCTATCCGAAGCGGTGGGGCCTAATATCGTCATAGGCCGGCGACCGTTGCACCGCTCGGCGTCGCGATGCCCGGGCTGTCGTGGAAGCACCCAAGCCACAGTCGGTCGAGGTCTCGGCGATTCCCGAGACGCAGCCCACCAGTCGCTGATGTCCTTGACCCGGAGCGTGACGGCGTCTGAGCAGCCCTGAACGACGGCCGCCAGCCCGAGCTTCGCTTCAGGTGCACCCTTCGAACGACCGCCCGTCATTGCCCCAACGTGCAGGTCGTCCTCGCCGACGATCTCCGCTCCGCCCAGTACCGCATCTTGCCCGATGGTGCACGCCCCGGGTTGCACGTCGGCCATGCTCCACGATCGTCTCAAGATCGAAGCGTCCAAGACGCCGGTGCGGCTCCGTCGACAATCCCTTGACAGGCGTTCAGGGGTGCGAGATGGTGAAAGCAAAGAAGAGTCCTCAGAATCTTCAAGCCAGGCCTCTCAGCGGGAGAAGTGGTGTCCGACAGATATCCCACAAGAGACGAGATCCTCTGGCGTGTCGATAGCGCGGTGACGTGGGACGCGCCCGACTGCACGCTGCCTCGAGCCTTGCAAGGTTCGGAGCTCAACCGGGTTATCGCCAAGGGTGCATACAAGTTCGACGAACCCAAACACTTCATCCGGATCGGATTCGAACTGAATGCGCCCGACGAGGAGACGGCGCTACGGCTTGCTCGCGAGGAGCTGCTGCGCGCCTTCGAGACGATCGAGGGGCGTCATGGCGAACCGGGCTTCATGCCAGACGGTCTGGACCTTCACCCCGACCGGATAGTGCTCGACCGCTTGGCCGTCCGCCCGGTCGTGGTCGGATCGCCGAAGCAAGACAGCCAGCCGTAAACAAGCGTTCGCTGCTCGTCGGCGAGGCATAGAACGGGGTCCCGGGCCGGCCACTTGCGTAGCGCATGCTTCACGGCTATCGCACCCAGCGCTTCGGTCGGCTGGTCATCCCGCGCCGAGGTATCCCAGGCGGGGCGGATCCGTCTCGATCCTTCATTCCGCACAAGCCGTGCCCCAGGGTGGCAGGCGGCAAGTCGGGACTGCTGCTCGAGGGTCGGCCGACGGGGGGCCGCGGGGTGGGCCGAGCCTCGCCAGACAGCTGGTGTGACCACTCCAATCTTTGGGTAGTGCTTGTGCACTACTACTCCGCTGAGGAGAACCTGTTGGCCGTGGCCGAGCAACACTTCGTGACCTGCTCGACCAGGCGCTGGAAACCGAGCTAGGCGCGGGTCGAGGTCGACAAGACCGCGCTCGGCTGCGCTACCAACGATGATCTTCGCAAGGAATTGGGAGCAGTACCACGAGCAGACCACCCACCACGTCGAGCTCGTCGAAGGGGCATTGGAGTCGTTCGGACTGGATCCGGGCGCCGACACCCCCGGCCGCAGAGTCGTCCGCCACACCGGTCTGGCTCTCGTCCAGGCCATCGAACTAGCCCGAGCCGTCGGCAGCCCCGCGGCAGGCCCAAGTGGTCGCTGCCGAATGCGTCACCCTGGCCGAAACCAACGACCACCTCAACTGGGCCTCATCGGCGGTCAAAGGGGTACTTCGGACATGAGCGGAGTGTGAGGGTGTAGGAGGGGATCCACTAGCGCGGGGAGGGGCTCAACGAGCCTCACGGTTTCGACCCTGTCGAACTGGAGGAGCCCTTGTGGTCAGTCACCCCAGGCGCGTCTGCGCACCGCTGAACTAGGACCTGCCGTCCGGGGTGCGCCGAAGCTTGCGTCGGTCGCCGATTGCTGTCGCGTTGATACATATTCGAGTGACGGCGCGTAGATGGCCGTCGGGAGCGGGTCGCGGCGACAGGAGGTCTTCATCGGAGCAAGGAGGCGAGAGGGCTGGTGTGTAGTTGGTCCAGCACCTCTTTGACGTCCCGGTATACGCGCAGGGCCCCTGCCTGGCTGAGCTCGTGCTGGCTGAACCCTCCGGTTTCGACTCCAATGCACCCAATTCCCGCCGCCCTGGCACCTTGAACGTCCCAGACGGAGTCGCCGATGGCCAACACCCGGGCGGGGTCGACGGCGCCTGACTTCATGGCCGCCGCGAATACCTCGGGGGCCGGTTTCGACTCCTTGACATCGTCGGCAGTGGTCTGGGCGTCGATGGCGTCGTCGGCGTCGAGGTGGCTGAGGACGGCGGTGAGTTCATCGGCGGGACTCGAGGTGGCCAGCACCACTGCCACCCCTTGGGCGTGAAGCTGACGCAGGAGGTCCCTGGCGGCAGGGAAGGCATGGACGTCGTCTAGGAGTTCGCGATACCGGTCCGCCCGGGCCGCGCTCGGCGTTGGGACAGTCCCGACCCAGCAGCTTTGGGACGAGTTGGTCGCCGCCCATTCCGACCAGGCGGTGGATGGCGTTCATGGGGGCCCACTCGCCCACATCGCGGAAGGCTCGAGACCAGGCCAAGGTGTGGAGATAGTTGGTGTCGACGAGGGTCCCGTCTACGTCGAAGAGGACTCCGGCCCGAAGCGTCGTCACGCCGGTGGGTCGTTCTTGCGGTTCTCGATCGCCTGGTCCACCCCGGTCGGGTGACCGCCCTTCTTCGCACCGGTGGACGGGGTTGGCTTTGTCGACTCCTGGGCCTGACTGGTCGGGTCCGGGTCCGTCCCGTTGCCACCATGATCGTCTGTTGATCTCGTCACCCGTCACCTCTGTCTCCGTCATGTTGTTGCTTGTCTGCGACCGGCCGCCGACCGGTGGGGTCAGCCGTTTTGGCTGGTTTCGCCTTGTTGCCGGCCGGCGGCTCGTGCAACGCCCCGGCTTCACGTAGCTCTTCTTCCTTTTGTGCCATGTCGGCGGGGGGCACGCCCTGTGCGAGGAGGTCGTCGACGATCTCTTCTTTCCGGGCGGCGGCGGTGCTGAACTGCAGGTCTTGAGGGTCGGCGTAGGACTGGGGTGTAGGGGTGGGCGGAGTGACGGGGCTGTCGCCGGCTGCGGCCTGGGAGCGACTCGTCTTCTTCTGCGCGGCCGCCGCCGCTTGGTCCTTGGCTGTGTCTTTGAGCTGTTCGACCTTGTTGCGGACTTCGGGGCGGCGGGTGATTTCGCGCACCTTGGACTCCAGCTGCTGGTATGGGCCCCGACCGCTTCGCGATCCGAGGATGAAACCGATGCCGGCGCCCACCAGAAACATGCTTTTCCGCATTTCTCACCACTCCTTTTCGAGGTCCCGTTCGACGCCCTGCCCCTCGTTTTCTTGCTTGTCTCTCGGGCATCCTGTCTCAGCTGGGGATCGTGCTCGAGTCCCTTTCGGCTTGGTGCCCGAGGGCGCCCGACTGGGTCCGACAGTTTCTTCTGCACGCCGCCAAGATGACGCTGACCTACTACCCGCCGCCGCGTTTTCAGAAACGAGGGTGCTATTCATCACCTGGTCAGGTCCCGGTAGCCCGTTCGAAGCCGGCGGCCCCGGCCCGGTCGACGGCCGCTTTGACCAATCCGAAAATGGCCCCTTGTAGTAGCGCCGCCACCAGAGTTTCGCTCCAAGTCCGATGCCGCTGGGTGGCGGTCGGAGTTTCGTCCTCACCATTGGACGAGCTTCCACCCGCTTGCAGACGACGCTCGCAGCCAGACCGCCCAGCACGCTCACCACCATGCGCTCGAACCCCGCGGGAGCATCGGCTCAGAGGTCAGGAACTGGAACGGTTGAGATCGGCTGTGGAGTCCCGGCCACGGTCGAATAGCGCGGCCGCCTTGCGGCTCACAACGGCGAGGGGCCCGGTGTCGGGGAGGTGAGGATGAGGATGGGAGAGCAGTTGAACCTCATCCGAGCGCAACGCCTCGCCCAGGTCTGCCAGTTCGGCCGGGTCGACCGTCTCCCGCAGGAAGCCGAACAGGCGCCCGTTGGCTCGGGCAATATGGCGATCCGTGATGTCCAAGAGCTCGTTGACAAGATCTGGTACGTCCGGCGAGTTGACCTTGCGTCGCTCCACCAGGACGACCAGTTTCTCAATGGCGCGGTGCTCACCACCGAGCTCGTCGGCGAGGGCTTTTCCCTCTTCACCGTGCCGGCGTAGGAGGGGCACGACCAGCTGTTTTTCGGTGGCCACATGGGCAGACAGCGTGCGGAGCAGCTCCTTGAGGACCGCAGGGCGGTCTTCGTCCTGGCCGCTCACCCTGGAGAAGAGATCCTGCACGGTCGAGTGGTCCTTTTCGAGAACGGCCACGGCGTCGTTGTCCACGACCTGGCTATACCCGCCGAAGTGACGCCCAACCCACCGTCGATCGGCGCTGACGTTCAACGGAGCCGTAAAAGTCGGCGTCACCGTAGGTGAACACCCCGCCGTCGCCGGCCACCAAGGCATAGCCGCCCGTCGGGCGTCATCGCGTGCAACGTAGGGATCTGGCGTGCCGTAGGCTGCGAACCCCTCGTCGGCCGGGGAACCCGACCTCTACGGTGTGGCTGGCCAGCACCGACGCCGACACGGCGTCGAACCCAGCCGGCTGCGCCTTGGCCCGTCGCGGCGCCGACGACGTACTCGGCGTGGTCCAACTCGGCCGCCCTGCCGCCAGCACCGAATTTCGCCAAGCATTCGAGCTGGATTCCCAAAAGCAACTCTTCGACGACGTTCCCACAACCATGTGCACGCGCCAACCTGAGCCTGCGAGCCGACGTCTACCTCCGAGCTGGCGGCTTCCCCCCGGCTCCCAACCGCGAAGACCACCACCTCATCCGGCAACTCCGCCACATACCAGGCGTCATCATCGAACAAACCCTGCAACTCATCGTCTCAACCAGCGGGCGCCTTGAGAGCCGTTGCCACCGCGGTTTCGCCACCATTCTCGCCGCCTTCAACCGCTCCCCAGCCTCCCAACCTTAAACTAGGCAAGGAACCTCGCCCAACGCGTCGGCGCAGAAGGCGGCCACCTCGAAGGCGTCCCATCCGTCGTCGGGATACGTCGAGCTGCGATGAAAAGGGAGCAACTCGAGGGTTCGGGCCAGCATCCCAGCGTCCTTTGCGCTCCACGCTGGCCGGAGGTTTGCGGGGTCGGGGGATCCCCCACGGTGCCCGGGGTCGAAGGTACCGTCATCCCGGTGCTGCGAAAACATCCGGCGGGGCTGGAGGGCGGATCCCGTCCGCCTCTTCGGTATTTGATCGCCAGTGCCTTTGTCGCCTTCGGTGTGCTCTTGGGGGTATGGATAGCGCTGGTTGGGCAAGCCGACCTTCAGGACAATCTGGCCGGCTTGGTGGCTGCGGGTGCCGGTGTTCTCGCCGCGTGGTTCGTCAGCGTCGAGGGTAGGGCCGTGCCGTCTTTTCGCGGCTCCGACGCGGGTGCACTCGTCCGGCTCGGCCCGCAGCTGTGCCGGCAGACCGTCGACGTTTATGTCGCCACGTGGCACCGGGCCCGGGGGCACGGCCCGCCGGGCGGCGTTCGTCGTGTCGCCACCGACATTCGCGGCGGAGGGTGGCCTGCGGCTCGGCGAAGCGGCCTGGTCGGGGGTTTATTGTCGTTCACGCCCAGCACGATCGTGATCGACATCGACGCGGAGACCGGGGTGGCCACCGTGCACGACTTCGTCGAGAGGCGGAGCGAGGGCGCCGGTTGATTGTCTTCTTTGTCGGCGTGCTGGTCTTGATGGTCGCCTTGGGTCCGTGCGCCTGGGTGTGTTGGCGTGGGCGTCCCGAGGACCGCCTGGTGGCCATTGGGCTCACCGGAACGGTCCAGTCGCTGATCTTGTTGTTCCTTGCGGTCGGCTTCGCCGAGCCGGCTCTCGCTTCGCTTGGTGCGATCCTGGCCGCTATGTCGACGGGGGGTACGCTGGCTTTCGCTCGCTTCTTGGAGCGCTGGGTGTGACCGTCGTTGGGTGACGTGGTCGCCGTCGTCTTGCTCGCCGTCGGTTTGGCCGTGATCGTGGCTTCGTGTGTGGGGGTGGCCGTGCTCGACGACCCGTTGGACCGCCTCCACCTCGTCACTCCCGCATCGACCCTCGGTGTCGCCGCCGCCTGTGCCGCCGTGGTCGCGCGCGAGGGCTTCAACGTGTCCGGTACCTCGGCGGTCCTCCTGGCCGCGGTCACCGTGCTCGCCAGTCCGTTGGTCTCCCACGCCTGTGCCCGCTCCATCGAGGTCCGGCGGCAGGCGGAGGATCCGGGTGCTGAGTCGGCCGGGAGCGACCGACGGTGAGAGGGGCGGTGATCGCGGTGGCCCTGGTGTGGGTCGCTGTGTCGGGCACGGCTGTCGTGTTTACCCGTGACCCGTTGCGGCAGGCGTTCGTGGTCAGCTTCTTCGGGTTATGCCTGGCCACGTTGTATCTGAGCCTGCAGGCGGGTGACGTCGCCTTGTCCCAGCTCGTGGTGGGCGCGGTGGCGCTGCCGCTGATCGTTCTGCTGAGCTTGGCCAAGATCGGCCGGTCCGGGCAGTGACTACTCGGACACGACTATGGATGTTCGCCGTTGGGGCTGCGGGCATGGCTGTGGCCCTGGCAGTGGGACTCGCGGGCCTGCACGGTTTCGGTGCGCCCGCCTCCGCCTACGCTCGTATCTTGAACTCGCTGTCCGTCCCGCAGCGCCATGCCACCGACGTGGTCTCAGCTATCAGCTTCGACTACCGGGGTGTCGATACGCTCTTCGAGGAGTTCATCCTCTTCGCCGCCGTGGCCGGCGTCTCGGTCCTGCTGCGACCTCTTGCCGACGAGAGCCGGAAGTTGCCTGACGACGAGGCGCCTAACCGGCGTATCCCGCCGCCCAGCCCCACTGTTGGATTCATGGCCGTCTTGATCGCCCCGCTCCTGCTCGTGGTGGGGCTCGAGACGGTGACTCACGGGCAGGTCTCGCCCGGCGGCGGTTTTCAGGGTGGGGTCGTGGTGGCCAGTGCCGTCTACGTTATCTACCTCGCCACCAGCTACACGAACGTCGAGCGTTTCGAGCCGGGCACCCTTGTCGAGGCGGCCGACGGTGTCGGGGCGGGAGGGTACGTCTTTGTCGGGATTCTAGGACTGCTGGGCGGCGTCGCCTATCTCACCAACGTGGTCGGCCTCGGCCGCCCGGGCAACCTCATCTCCGGAGGAACTCTGCCGTTGCTTAACGCGGTGGTCGGCTTGGAGGTTGCGGGCGGGTTCGTTCTCTTGGCCAAGGAGTTCCTCGATCAGACCGAAGTCGTCCGGCCTGCCAGACCGTGACGGTCCTCGCTTACGGGGTCGTGGTCTGGCTGGTCGTCGTCGGCCTCTACGGGGTGGTCAGCAGCCACAACCTGATTCACCTCGTGCTCTGCCTCTCGGTCACCCAGTCGGCGACCGACGTGCTCATCCTCGAAATCGGCTACGTACGGGGGGGCCACGACCCGGTATTCGTCGACCTGGGCTCCCACCCCGGGCCGACTGTCGACGCCATCATGCAGGCCCTGTCGCTCACCGATGTCGTGCTGGGCGCGGCCGTGTCCGCCCTCCTCCTGGCTCTGGCTGTTCAGATCCACAAGCGGGTCGGCAGTCTCGACCCTAACGATCTTCGCAGCGACCGGACTTTGCCGTGGTGAGCCCGATCGCCACGCCGACCGTGATCGTGCCCCTCACGGTCGTCGTTCCGCTTAGTGCTGCCGCCGTCCTCGCCGGTGCCAACCGTCACCTCCCGGGCCCGGCGCGCGACGTGCTGGGCACAGGCGCGGCCGTCGCCACCACGGTGCTCGCTGCCGTCGCTCTGACCGAGTCGGCCCACCAGCGCATCGTCTACTGGTTCGGGGGATGGCACCCGGTTCACGGCACGGTAATCGGTGTCGACTACGCCGTCGACGCCGTGGGGGGTGCCCTGGCGGTCCTCGCCGGCGTCCTCGCCGTCGCCGCCTTGGTCTACTCCCGCCGGTTTTTCGGCCCCAGCGGCGGCAGGTATCCGGCCCTGGTATTGGTCTTTGTCGCCGCCAGCATCGATTTCGTCTGGACCGGCGACCTGTTCAACATGTTCGTCGCTTTCGAGTTGGTCGCCGTCACCGGGTTCATCCTGACCGGCTACTACGCGGAACGGGAGGCGCCCCTCCAAGGTGCCCTCAACTTCGGCGTCACCAACACCATCGGCGGCCTTCTGATGCTCACCGGGGTGGTCCTGCTCTACGGGAAGACGGGAACTCTCAATCTCGCCGAGATGGGGCGGACCCTTTCCGGCCGACCCGCGGATGATCTACTAGCGGTTACCTTTGCCCTTCTCGCCACCGCATTCCTGATCAAAGCCGCCGTGGTGCCGTGGCACTTCTGGCTGCCAGACGCCTACGGCGCCGCGCCTGCACCGGTGTGCGTGCTGCTCGCGGGAATCATGAGCGAACTCGGCATTTTCGGCCTCGCCCGCACCTGGGAAACCGTCTTCGCCGGGGCGATCGGTTCGTCGCCCGAGCATCGAATCCGCCTCGTTCTGGCGGCGCTGGGAACCCTAACCGCCTTGGTCGCCACGACCATGTCCCTCGTTGAACGCCATCCCCGCCGCATGATGGCCTTCGTCGTGGTGGCCCACATGGGTCTCTATCTGTTGGGATTCTCTCTGCTTCACACCGGTGCCCTCGGCGGCATGGCGCTCCTCGCGATCGGCGACGGACTTACCAAGGCCGCCATATTCCTCGCCCTCGGCGTACTCGGCCGTTACAGCCGCGCCACCGGCGGCCGACCCATGCGGGGAGAGGGTCCAGGATTGGCAGTAGCCGCCGGAATCGTGGTCGTCGGCGCACTGGCCCTCGCCGACCTCCCCCCGTTTGCCTCCTCGGTCGGCAAAGACCTCCTCGTGGCCTCGGCCGGTACGGTTGGCTCGCTCGTCGAGGGTGTCTTCGCGGTCACCGTGATCGGCTCGAGCGCCGCCGTGCTCGCCGCCACGGCACGCGTCTGGCGAGGCGAGACAGCCGACCAGCTCTCACCAGCGGAGGCGGCCGCGGAGACGGCCGCCGGGTGGGGGTCCTTCCTTCTGCTCGCTCCCCCCGTGCTGTTACTGGCCGCCGCCTTAGGCCTCGGGCTGGTTCCCCACCTCCCCGGTCACGCGGTGAGCGCGGCGGCCGGTTTCACGGACCAGCGAGCCTACGACGCCGCCGTGCTCGATGGCCGGCGCATCGGGGTGACATTGCCTCGAGTGCCGACGGCGACGTTATCAGCCCGGTTCGGGGATCTGGCCGAAACCGCTGGCGCGGTGTTGGTCGCCATACTTGTCCTGTCGCGCAAGTGGATGCAGTCTTCACTCGCCACGGCCACCGGTGGGCTGCGACGACTCCACAGCGGCCATGTCGGAGACCAGATCACGTGGGCCGTCGTCGGGTTCGCCGTGCTGGCCGGGGTGAGTGGCCTGGCGCTGCGCTGAGCGACCTGAAGCTACTTATGGCGACGCAGTCGGACAACCCACGTGGTGGTGAGGGACCGGCCTGGTTCAAGGCGGGTCAGGCTGTTGCCGGTTTGGAAGGCGTTGGGCGGGCAGGTCATCGGTTCGGTCCCGAGTCCCGTGTGTCGGCGTGTGGGACTTAGGGTGTCGCCGGTGTAGATCTCGATGATCGGATAGTGCTGGTCGACCCACAGTTCGGTGCTGAGGCCGTCGGTGGCTGGTGAGGCGCGCCCATGCCCGTCCGTCCTGGTCACGGTCCAGGTCGGTGAAGGGCGTGTCGAGTTTCTGGTCGCCGAGGCGCTTGCCGGCCCGGAGATCGAAGTCTGTCCCTTCGACCGTGGCCGTCCCGGTCGGGAGTTGACGCTCGTTGTCGGTGAGAATTCGGGTGGCGGCGCCGAGTTCGAGGATGCAGTTATCGATCCGGCCGGCTCCCGGTGACAGGTAGGGGTGCTGGCCGGTCCCGTACGGGCAGGTCTGGTCGCCGATGTTGGTAGCGGTTGTGGACACCCAAAGACCTCCGTCTCCAAGCTCGTAGGCCACCCGGAGATCGAGGGCAAAGGGGTAGCCGGCGAGGGGGCGGAGTCGGGTTCCCACGACCACTCGAGTGGTCTCGTGTCGGATCGGTTCCCAGGAACGCCGGGCGAGGAAGCCGTGGATGGCGTTGTGCTTTTCTGGTTCGCTGAGCGGTACGACATACTTGGTGTGGTCGAAGTGGTAGGTGCCGTCGGCGAGACGGTTCGGCCACGGGATGAGCGGTGTGCCATGTTCGCCGTCGCAGATGGCGTCGAGGCTGTAGGGATCCAGGACCGGACTGTCGCCCACGAGGTACTCCCGCACGCCGCCGCCGACCTCGACGATGGTTGCCCGTTGGTCGCCCTGGCAGATCTCGAATTGTTCTCCCGACGGTGGTGTTGCCATCGCGTCTCGTCCTGCTATCTGTTGGCAGGCCACGCGGCCCCGCCCGAGATCATTCGTTCGGCCAGCCGGGAGGCGAGGGCCATGATGGTCAGAGCCGGATTGGCAGACCCTTGGGTGGGGCAGACGCTGCCGTCGCTAATGAAAAGGTTCGGGACCGCCCAGGTCCGCTGTTCGGAGTCGACGACGCTGTCGGCGGGCGAGGTGCCCATCCTGGCCCCGCCAACGAGGTGGGCGAAACGTTGGATGGTGAGAACGTCTTGGGCCCCGGCGGCGTGGAGGAGGTCCTTGATGGTTTTGCTCGAGTAGGCCATGTTGGTCTTGTCGTTGTCGCCCAGGGTGTAGTCGAAGCGGGCCACCGGCAACCCGTAGGGGTCGGTCTCCGACGCCAGGGTGACTCGGTTGTCGGGGCGAGCGAGGAGTTCGTTGAGGACTCCGACGGTGGTCCAGTGGTTGTAGTCGCGCATGTATTCGCGCAGGGCCCGGCCCCAGTGCCCATCGGAGAGAACGTGCTCGGCCCACCCGATCGGTTGCGGGGAGACGGTTTGGATGGAGAACCCCCGGGCGAAACCGCGGGATGGGTCGGTCTCGTAGAAGTCCTCGGAGGAGATCTCCGGTGGCGGGGCCTTGTACATGCGCAGCTCGGTCGGGAACCTGCCGGCACTCTGCGTTGCACCCTGGACCATCACGTAACGCCCGACTTGGTCGTCGTTGTTGCCGAGTCCGTTGGGGAAGCGGGGTGAGGTGGAGTTGAGCAGGAGCCGGGGTGTCTCGATGGAGTAACCGGCCACGGCCACGATGCGGGCCCGTTGTAAGCGTTCGACGTGGTCGCCTTCACGAATGTAGGACACTCCGGCGGCCTGACCCTTGGCGTCGAGCTCGACTCTTGCCGCCATGCAGGCTGATCGGATTTCCGCTCGGTGGGCCAGGGCGTCGGGAAGGTGAGTGACGTAGGGACTGGCTTTGGCGTTGACCTTGCATCCTTGCAGGCACCAGCCGCGGTAGATGCAGTGGGGGCGGTTGCCGAAGGTGCCGTTCACAATGCCTACCGGGCCCACGCGCATTTGGATGCCTTGGGCGATGGCGCCCCGCCAGATGACTGATGCCGCCTCGGATACCGGGTGCGGGGAGAACGGGTACTTGTGCGGGTGCCCCCACGGCCAGTCCTGGCCGGCGACGGGCAGTTCACGCTCCACTGTCTCGTAATGCGGGCGGAGCTGGTCATATTCGATCGGCCAGTCGGCGCCGACCCCGTCGAGGCTGCGCGTGTGGAAGTCGGAGGGGTGAAACCTTGGGGTGTACCCGGCGTAGTGCACCATGGACCCGCCCACGCCGCGACCCGAGTTGTTTTTGCCCATCTCGATGGGGTCGGCGCCGCCGATGATGCGCTTCTGGTTCCAGTACAGCTCGTGCGAGCCGGCCTCGTCGGAGACCCAGTCCTCGTCAGGATGCCAGAATGGGCCGGCTTCGATGATCACGACCCGCCACCCGGCCCGGGCCAGGCGTTGAGCCAGGACCGAGCCGCCGGCGCCGGCGCCGACGATGCAGATGTCAACCTCGTCGGTGTCCTCGTAGCGGCACATGGTGTCCTCGCCGGGCAGGTCCCGGCGGTGCACGTGGAGCAGAAAACGCGAATCATTGTCTTTGGGTCCTATCGCCCCTTTGAGCAGGTCGCGGATCACCCATCCAGCTCCGGGGCCGTGCGGACGGGATCGTCAGATGTCGCCCCCGCCTTCTCGAAGGGTTCGAGAGTGCTGAGCGGCCCGAGGCGCATGTAGCCGCGTGGGTAGGCCGGCCCGCCGAAGCCGATCTCGTTCCACGCCCACGGGTGGGCGTAGAAGGCGGCCAGGATCATGCGCATGCACACCGCCCAGGCCCGCTTCACGTTGAGCTGTTCCCACGAGCCGCCGGCCAGCCGCCCTTCGGCCAGGTCACCGACGATGGCCTCTTGTCCTTCGGGGTCACAGGCCGCGAACGTCGGTCGCCCATACCGCCTTTCGGCCGTCTCGTCCAGACCGGCGAGCACGAGGCGCCAGGTGTCGCGGTCGTCGGGCATGTCGGCGTACTGGTAGCCGTCCAGCCGACCGGCGGCGAGTTTATCGTCGACCATCTCTGCCACCGGGACCCGGGGCTCGGCGTCCTGCGCCACCGTCACGTCACAGAACGCCCGTAAGGTCGGGATCTCCTGGGGGGTGAAGAACCGAAGCGGGCCATCGAGGTGAAGGCGCGCCACCACGACCTTGGTGGTGGCCTCATCCCAGGTGTCCTCGGCGTCGAAGACGTCGAAGTCTGGGTACCGGCCGATCATTTGGGGGGTCGTGCCCCGCCGCTGTCGGGGCAGCCAGGACGCATGGGGCGGTTCCTTCCCGGCGCGCAGATTGGGGAGATGATCCGGTGTCGACAGCTCGCGCCGGCTGGGCTTGGGGGGCACGGTCAGTCCTCTCTTCTGAGCAGAGCGGCCAAGAGCCCCATGCCGCCCACGACGCTCATGAGTCCCGGTGCTGAGATAGGGGGACCCATTGGAAGGTTGTACGAAGCCAGTTTGAACCCTCCCGGCTTGCGGGCGACGCCGCGGATGTGGAAGTACTCGCCCACGAGGCCGTTGAGGGTGTAGATGGCGGCTGTGACGGGCAGGGCCGTCTTGGCCCATTTCTTCGAGAACACTCCGGCGACGCCGGCCACCACGAGTGGAGGTGTGACGATGATCGGGCTCCACATCATTTTGTTCCCGAAGCTGGCCTTGTAGTGCTCGATGTAGATTTCGCTGGTCGTCACGAGGGCGGCGAAGGCGGTGAGACCGGCCAGGGACCGCTCAAACCGGCCGTGGGCCACGTCGGCGGCCGCTCGGTCGATGAGGTGGGTGACTCCACCGAGGCTCTCGGCGTGGGTGATCGAAGCGGCGTGGCGGCGCATGCTCAGCCTTTCTCGGGGTGCAGGAACTCGTGGACCATCTCTCGTACTCCCTCTTTGGCTCCGGCCAGGCCCTCGGTCGGGTCCTTCCCGACGGAGGTCATCAAAGCTCTGGCTTGTTTGAATGTGACGTGGGGGGGCATGGGCGGTTCGTCGGGTGTGGTCAGGGCGTCGACGATGACGGGCCGGTCGGCGGCGAATGCCTCGGTGAAAGCCGCCTCGATCTGATCCGAGCGAGTGATCTTGATCCCTTTGAGACCGATCAGTTGAGCCCAGTCGGCGTAGGAGACATAGGGGATTGACTGGGAGGCGTCGAAGCGGGGGTCGCCCTCCATGGCCCGCTGCTCCCAGGTCACCTGGTTGAGGTCCTCGTTGTTGAGCACGACCACTATGTAGCGGGGATCCGCCCACGTCTTGTAGTACTTGGCGGCGGTGATCATCTCGGCCATTCCGCCCATCTGCATGGCCCCGTCGCCGACCATAGCGACCGACACCCGGTCCGGGAAGGCGAACTTGGCGGCCATCCCGTACGGCACCCCCGGGACCATCGTGGCCAGGTTGCCCGACAGGGATGCTTTCATGCCCCGGCGGATACGGATGTGGCGGGCGTACCAGTCCGCTGCGGTGCCTGAGTCGGACGACAAGATGGCTTGGTCGGGCAGATGCCGAGACAGGGAGGTGAACAGGCCCTGCGGCCGGATCCGCCCTTCGAGATCCGAGGGCTGGCCCTCGTCATCCATGAGCGCCCACCATTCCTTCACGTTCCCCACGATTTTGTCCTGCCACGAGTGATCCGATTTGTGCTGCAGCAACGGCAACAGCTCGCTCAGGGTGTCCTTGGCGTCGCCGACTAGGGCCAGGTCCATCGGGTAGCGGATGGAAAGCATTCGTGGTGCCAGGTCGATCTGGACCGCGTTTACCTGACCGGGGGTGGGCAGGAATTCCGAGTACGGGAACGACGAACCGACCATCAACAAGGTGTCGGCTTCCTGCATCATGTCCCACGACGGCTTGGTTCCCAGCAGGCCGATACTGCCGGTGCAGTACGGGACGTCGTCAGGAACGGATGCTTTACCGAGGAGCGCTTTGGCCACTCCGGCCCCGAGGATGTCGGCCACGGCGAGCACCTCGTCAGTGGCGCTCATGGCCCCCGCCCCGACCAGCATGGCCACCTTTTCGCCCACGTTGAGGATGTCGGCCGCCCGGCGGAGCTGATCTGTGCCCGGGATCACTCGTGGTTTCCACCAGCCCACCCCGCTGTGCACAGTGTGGGTGGCCTTGGGTTGCTCTTCGACAGCGTCCATGTCCTGGACGTCGGCCGGTACGATCACGCAGGTAACCGTTCGTTCCGCCTGGGCGATTCGGAAGGCCCGGTCGACGATGTGGCGGACCGACGAGGGGGTGTTGATCTGCTGGCACCACGACGACGCGACATCGGAATACAGCTGCAGCAGGTTGACCTCTTGCTGGAAATCGCCGCCTAGGGCTCGTACGAACGTCTGGCCGACGATCGCCACGACCGGTTGATGGTCCAGTTTGGCGTCGTACAGTCCGTTGAGCAGGTGGATGGCCCCGGGCCCCGATGTCGCCATGCATACCCCAACTTCTCCGGTGAACTTGGCGTGTCCGCACGCCATGAACGACGCCATCTCCTCATGGCGGGTCTGGATGAACCGCAACTGGTCCTGGTGGCGCCGAAGAGAACCGAGGATCCCGTTGATCCCGTCACCGGGGAACCCGTAGATGGTGTTGGTCCCCCACTCGATGAGACGTTCACAAAGGTTGTCAGCTGCGGTCTTCGTCTTCGACATGAATCCTCCTGATCCGTTGTGACAATGTTCTGGGTGGACAGCTGACGCCGAGCGTCAGCCGACCCGGAATTTCGTTGCGTCCGCGGCCCGTAGAGTTAGGCCGTGTCCGCGCCGGTCAGTCGCCGGGAGAAGTTGCCCACCGTCCGGTCGGAGGGTCCCATCGAAGAGTGTCGTCTCGATGCGGTGGTGGTCGTGGAAGTACTCCAGATGGCGGAGGTTCGGCACCGCGCTGGCCACGTGGGCGTGGAGGTTCGGGGCGCAATGCCCCGAGATCTGCATGTTGTGAGCGGCCGCCACGCTCGCCGCTTGCAGCCATACCGTGTAACCGCCGCAGCGGGTGACGTCGGCCTGAAGGCAGTCGATAGCCTCGGCGCCCGCCATGCGGCCGAAGTAGTCGAGGCTGTAACCGTACTCCCCGGCAGCCACGTCGGCCACGCAGTTGTCCCGGACCTCCCGGAGACCCGAAAGGTCATCGGAGGACACCGGCTCCTCGAACCACGTCACGCCGCACTCCTCGTAAAAGGCCCGACCCATCCGCACCGCCTGTTTGCGGGTGTAACCGCCGTTGGCGTCCACATACAGCTCCACATCGCCGCCAACGACCTGGCGAGCCATTGCCACCCGGGCCAGGTCCCGCCGTGTATTGGCGCCCCAGGACTCGCCGATCTTGATCTTCACTCTCGGTATCCGCCACTCTCCGACCCACTGCTCGAGCTGCGCCCGCGTAGTGGCCTCGTGGTAGGTGGTAAAGCCGCCGCTGCCATAGACCGGGACATCGGCCCGCGCCTGACCGAACAGGGCGGTGAGCGGCAGTTCCAACAGACGTGCCTTCAGATCCCATAGCGCGATATCTACGGCCGAAATGGCGCAGGCCACCAAACCCGAGCGCCCCAGATTCCGACACGCTCGAGCCATCCGCTCGTTCAAACCAGCCACGTCCATCGGACTGGCACCCACACAGAGAGCGCTCAACTGCTCCTTCACCACCGTGGCACTACCGGCGCCCGAGTAGGTCCACCCCAACCCGGACTGACCGCCTGCTCGTACCTCCACCAGCACCATCATCGTCGACGACCACGCCAGCGTGCCGTCCGCCTCCGGTTGATCAGTTGGGTACTCGTAGACGCGAACCTCCACCGATTCGACGTGCGGTTGGTCGTACCTCATGATCGCCCCTCCCGTCGGGTCAAAGCCGGCTCACTTCTCGGACCCGGGTGGAGCCAATTACGGCCAAGACGAATACCCCGCCCGACAAACCACGTCGTGGACGTCTCGGGCCGCGACCGCAACGCGTTCAAGCCCGCTGAGCGTTCCCCAGCCTCAGGTCGACCCGTCGAACTGAGGTTCGGCGATAGACGACACCTCGACCGGGCACGCCACCCGCGACAGCGCGGGAGGCGTATTCTCGCTGAACAGTCCGTCACCAAACGCCGTCCCACGTCACCGACGTCGACCGAGCGGGCAAACGTTGGCCCACAGTTCGGCAGGCTCGGCCTGCTTGATCGAGGCGTCGGCCAAGCGGTTCCCGCAAAGATGGCGTTGTTGACCTCCGGGTAGACGATCTCTTCTTCCGCGACCTGGTGGCGTACCAGTTCGTTGCTGAGCTGACCGGCACCTTTGCCGGTTTCGGCCTGACCGATCTGGACCACGAGCGAGAAGACGTGCGCGACCTGATGGCGGTCACGCATCAGTCTGGCGACGATGTCGTTGCCCACACTCTTGGCATAGCGGTACCTCCTCCAGTTGCGTCGGAGTCTCGATACCCCTATACCTCTGGTCTGAACCGCTCCAGGAAAGGAGAGGTACCACCGAACGCAACGGGACCCCCCAGGCTGGGAGATTGCGTCTGGCTGGGCCGTTCACAGCCAAACTGGCCGAGGCCCCAACCGTCTCGACCCGACGCCGGACCGGGTCGCATCATGAGCCACGCGCCGCCCTCCCAGGACCGCGGATGACTGGAGTGAGACACTGCCGCGTGACCGGCGACCGCCCTGTCCGACGGCTAGATCGATGGTGCCCGGGACCGGTGAGAACCCCAGAAGGTCCCCGATGCTAGTCGCCGGACCCGGTCCGACGTTGGCTGCCGGAAATGCCGAGGCCGGTCGCGGGAGCGATCGAGAATGTCGACACGTACAGGTTGCCGGCGCTGTCGAGGACCAAACCGGAGGGGACAGGCACTTGCGACACTCGTGCGCCGGGCCCTTGAGGATCCGGGTGACTAGCCCGGGGACGGGGCCTCGCTCAATGCCGTCAACTGGCTGATATGAATGGAGCCCGTCAGAGCCCATCGTGGGCCCGTCCATCGAGGTGAAGCCCGAGCAAGTGGCAAGGATCTTCGTCCCGTGGATTTCAGTTCGACGGCGTCTCCTTGCCCGCAGGCCAAACTGGCCACGCAGGCGACGAAGATGGGGCCGTCCCATCTGTGGCGAGGGCGTCAGCCACGAAGCTGCATCCTGGGAACGCCGGAGTGGGGTCGAAGCGCTTGGTGGGCGCAAGTTTTCAACGAGACCGGTGCGATCCTTGGGTGCCGATGGGTATTTGCGGCAGAGTGACGGAGTGAATCGAGTCGTGTCGGCCTCGTTAGATATCGGGGTCCCTTCGCCCGCCCGCCTAGCTGTGCAGGTCGCGGTAGCCGACCCGGAGGGCTACTCCGCCGAGGAAACTGTCCGCATCGCCCTCGACGGCGTCGAAATCCCGTGGAGCGAGCTCGCCGGCCCGCACGGGGGACGGGTGTGGCTGATCGACGCTCCAGCCGGGGCCTTGCACGTGGACTATCAAGCCTCTCTGACCGGGAGCCCCGCAGCCTCCCGGGTCGACGTCGCCGACGAGCTGCTCTATCTTCGGCCGAGTCGCTACTGCGAGTCGGACCGGCTGGTCGGGTTCGCTTCTCGCCACTTCCACGACATCACCGAACCGCTCGACGTCCTCGCCGCTGTTTCGTCGTGGGTCGGGACCCAACTGGAGTACATCTTTGGGAGCAGTGGGCCTACCGACGGGGCCATCGATACCCTGCTGGCAGCCCGCGGGGTATGCCGGGACTACGCCCATCTCGCCGTCGCTCTGCTCCGAGCCATGGAGATCCCCGCCCGCCTGGTAGCGGTCTATGCGCCTGGGCTGGACCCGATGGACTTCCACGCCGTCGCCGAGGCATCCATCGAAGGCGCCTGGTACGTGGTCGACGGCACTCTCCTGGCACCCCGCCGATCCCTCGTTCGCATCGCCACCGGCCGCGACGCCGCTGACACCTCGTTCCTCTCCAGTTACCGCGCCCCGTCAGCTTGGATGCAATGACCGTCACTGCGACCATCGCGGGAGACCTCCCCACCGAAGACGTGACGGCCCTCACCCAGCTTCGTTGACAGTCACCGATGCGCAGGTGCGACTCAACGCTTTGAGCGCTTCCACCATTCTTCTGTTCGAATCGGATAGCAGAAGTAGCGCGCGGTCTGCCCTGCCTATATGTACGCAGATCCGGAGTTCGGGCTAAATCGGGTCCTTCGACAGGTCGGTGAGCACTCGGTGTCTCTCTCGTACTAGGCAGGCTCCCAACCGAGGAGTTCCGAAACAGATCAGGAGCATAGGTTTGGAAGGTAGGGTATGGCGGATGGTCAGATCGCTTGTTGGCCGCTGCGTACGCGACTCGAACCGGCGACGACCTGACGGCCCCTGCCGAGTCGACACCGACCGACGAGCTCTCGAAGCTCCCTGGCCGCGATGCTCTCCCACATGGAAGCGTTTGCAACTGCGGCCGCGGGCGACAGCACGCCCAAGCGAGGCGCAGGCGGCCGGGCCCGGGCCGTGAAGGAGGCCACGCCAGAGGCCAGATCATCTGCGTTGAGCTGGCCGGAAGAGAGCGAGGAAGGCGCCCGGAGCATCCCGCCGCGCTGACCTGGCGGCAGGGCGCCCGCAAGCCGCCACCCCTGCCGTACAAGCGCACTCATGCGATTGTCTGGTCTTTGGCGAAGGTGCCGCTGCCTGGCCGCTTGCGCGCACCCCGCCAGGGTATAGAAGTCGCATGACGGTGATCGGCTACACAATGATGTGCGAGCAGGCCGGCCCCAAGGAGCTGGTGCGAGATGTCCAGCTGGCCGAGGCCGCCGGCTTCGAATTCGCGGTGATATCCGACCACTACTTCCCGTGGGTGGACGCCATGGGCCACTCCCCGTACGCCTGGTCGGTTCTCGGCGCCGCCGCCCAAGCCACCTCACGTATCGAGCTCATGACCTATGTAACCTGCCCCATCAAGCGCTATCATCCGGCTGTCGTGGCCCAGAAGGCGGCCACTCTGGGGCTTCTGTCCGACGGGAGGTTCACCCTCGGTCTCGGAGCCGGGGAGAACCTGAATGAGCATGTCACCGGCGGCGGATGGCCACCGGTCAACGTCCGCCATCAGATGCTGGCCGAAGCGGTCGACATCATCCGAAGCCTGTGGGCCGGCGGCTACGTCAACTACGACGGCCGCCACTTCCAAGTCGACTCAGCCAAACTCTGGGACGTCCCCGAGCAGGCCCTCAAAATGGGAATCGCCGCCTCAGGCGAACAGTCGTGCAGGTTGGCCGGGGAAAAGGCCGATTGCCTGATCGCGGTGGAGGCCAACCCGGACATCGTCGCCGCCTTCGACGCCGCCGGCGGTCAAGGCAGGCCGCGAATCGGGCAACTGCCGATCAGCTACGACACCAACCGGGACAACGCCATCGAACGTGCTTTGCAGCTGTTCGGCTGGTTCGGCGGTGGATGGAAAATCAACTCGGAGCTGCCCGGCACCGCCGCCTTCGAAGCAGCGTCGAGCCCGGTACGGCTGGACGACATCGCCAACGCCATCCCCTGCGGTGACTCCGTCGAGGCCGTGGTCGGGGCGGTCAAGAGGTTCGTCGACGCCGGCTTCACCCACGTAGCGTTATGCCAGATCGGCGGAGATCATCAAGCCGAGTTCATCGACTGGTGGAAGCGGTCCCTCGCCCCCGCTCTGACTGCCTAGGAATGCCTATCGATTCGAATGCGGCCCGCTCACGGCAGCTTAGCTTTGGCTAGATCATGCTTTAATTGCAGGTCTTTAGGCCTTGATTGCCACGCTCGGTCCCCGCCCACCACAGCCAGAACGGGTGGACCGCCCACCGCATAGATACTCCTCCGAACACTCGGGACGCACTGCAGGGGGTTGAACCGCGTCCGTGGCGTTTCTGCGCACCCGCGCCGCGCCCTAAGCGTCCATAGCAGGTTGCTTTGCTGACGTCTGCCGGACTGTGAGCGTCTCAACGGTAGAGCATTAGAGCAGCTGTGCTTCGGGATTCATTGAGTGTTATCGAGCACTTTGCTCCTGACATGAACGACAGCACCGTCACTCAGGAGGTAGCAGTCTGGATAATCTAGACGACCGATGGCTTAACCGGGTTGAGCGGTTCGGAGGAGGGTATTGCGAAAAGGATGCCTGAAGCAGACCCCAATACCGGGCAGAGGGAACGCTCCTCGGGCGTGGCACCCTTGGAGGTCGCCATTATCAACGACTACGAAGTAGTCGTTGACAGGGTCCGTGCCGTGCTGTCCGCGTTCCCAGGCCAGGTTGCCACGGTCGAGCTCGATGTGGACCAACCCACCGAGCATACCGTTGACATAGCCTTGTTCGATACGTACGGACAGCCCAATTTAGGGCTTCATCGAGTACGAGCCTTGGCTCATAGCCATCGAATCGGATCAGTTGCCATTTATGCATGGAACCTCACGGACCGGGCGCGCAAAGCGGCCTACCACGCCGGAGCCCGGGCATTCATCTCGAAGACACTCTCCCCTCCCGAATTGGTCGCGTCGCTGCAGGCGGTAGCTGAGGGCCAAATTGTGCACAGTGGCGGATTTCGGGGCGCGAACCGCGGTCCGTGGCCCGGATCGCACTGGGGTCTCAGCGCCCGAGAGAGCGAGGTCCTCGCCTTGGTTACAACTGGCATGTCCAACAAAGCCATCGGCGAAGCCTTGTTCGTGAGTGAAAACACTGTTCGCACCCACCTCAAGTCCGTATTCCTGAAGCTTCATGTCTCCAACCGGACCCACGCAGTGGCGCGAGCAGTGGGCGACCGAACCTTCGTGACTCGCCACGCTCCTAAGATATTGCCTCCTCCCTGACTGATTCCTCAACTGGTAGCGAGGATCAGGAGCGGAAGCTGATGGTCGCACCATTTGGAGGAAATCGGACGGCGCTACGCGGGCACTGGTGGGTTTCGTTTGATCCAAGCCACGGTTAATTCACTATGCCGCGAGTCGTCGCGAGCCGAGTGCGGTCACTGTCGCTACGGGGTGAAACTGACTGTAAGTCTGGTTCCACCGGTCCTGCGAAGCGGGACTTCAGGCTAGTGACGTGGAGGAGGCAGCGTGATGATTGGCTCCGTTCTTGGTTGTCTTGAATGGCCCTTGTCCCCTGCTGCTGCTGGCACCGACCCGGTCGCCGTCCGTTGCCCTAATCAGAAGCTTGTCCACCCTGAGGGTGTGACTCATGACAGTCCTGCCGCAGCGCCGCTCGGTTCGGCACCGACACGGTTACTCTTCGGCAAAGGAGCAGGTCCATGGTCGCAGACCAACCCGGCGTCGACACACACAAGCACACCCTTAACGGTCACGTCGACTGGGGCCGTTACCGACCATCTGACTGTCCGGCTAACCGGCCCGGCGATCGGCGTCTGATCAGCTTCGCCGAACATGACCGCGGCGAACTGTAGGCCATTGAAGGCCCGGGCACCTTCGGAGCGGGCCTGACGACCTGGCTTGTTGAGGCCGGCCAGAGGGTCGTCGAGGGGGACCACTGGGAGCGGCTCTTGAGGCGGGCTGGGGCCAAGAGCGATGATATCGACGTGGTGCGCGCCGCCCGCCGGGCTCTGGCCGGCGCAAGCTTGGGTGAGCTCGCTGCCGGGGCGATCGGGAGGCCATTGTGTTCCTCGGTAGCTGGGGCATTCCGGGCTCATCATTTCGAGAGTCGCCGCACGGCGGCATGCGTCATCTGGCGATAATGTCGAACCGGTTGCGTTCTGGGGGTTGCAACGCACCGGCGCGGCTGTCGGCGGAGTTGGGTAGTTCAGTCGTGTTGTTGGTGTCCGGCTAGGTAGACCACCCGGCGGGTTATGTTGACCGCGTGGTCGCCCAGGCGCTCGTAGAAGCGCGCCACCAGCGTCATGTCCATCGCCACTGGCAGGGTCATCTTGCCGGAGGCCAGTTCAGCCAGTAGGGCGGCGTGGAGACTGTCCAAATCGTCGTCGCGGTCGTCGAGTACGTCGGCGGCGCTGCCGTCTCGGTGGTACCAGGCGTTCGAGGCCTGGTACCACATCTCGCCAGCCGTGTCGCCCATCCTTTGCACCAGGCCGCGACAGCGCGGTGACAAGTCGTCGCTGAGCATATGGGTGGCGTGCTCGGCGATATGGATGACCAAGTCGTGGGAGCGTTCCAGTTCAGGGACAATGCGCAGCACCGACAGCAGCAGACGCAGGTCGGCGGCGACTGGGGCCTGCAGAGCCAACTGGGTGTCGACCAGGTCTTCGACCTCGCGGTAGACCACGTCGGTGACCTTCTCGCGCTCGTCAAGGACCTTCAGCGTCCCGACGTCCCCGCTGAGCAGGGCCTGGGTAGCCACCGCTAGGTCCTCGGTGATGAAGGCGAAGAGCTGGATGACCTTGCCTTCAATGGTCTGCAGCTGTCGATGGAAACCCGACCGCATCTCTCGCACGGGTCAGGGTCCCGCCAACCGCCGCCCGGCGCCGGGGGCATTGGCCGAGTTGGAATGACGAGCGGCCTGTTCGCCGTCGCCCCCACACCTGGGGACATCCAACCGAATGCCCCCTCGCTTCGGGTCGGACGCGAGCAGGAGTGTGGTCACTCCGATGGCTGAGGGGTGACGGGCCCGGGCAGTTCCGCGGCTCGCATGGCCTCATCGAGCGAGCCGTAGAGTCGGGTTTCTCCGTTGTTCTCGAGCGCGTAGTGAACGTCGTCGCCGCCCAAGATTCCGCCAGAGCCCACCTCGATGATCTCGCCTATGGGCACGCCGCCGTTAGCTGTCTCCTCGGTTATCCACTGACGCCAACCGCTGCTGTGGTAGGTCATCTGCAGCCAAGTGAGCTGGGGCTCGAGCAAGAAGAGTTGGGACACCCCGGCGATGTCGAACACCCTGCGGACCGCTGAGATGGCACCCACGACCCGGAGGCTTCCGCCGGGCGGTGCTTCGCTGTGGGCTCGGAGCAGTGCGTTGATTCCAGTGGAGTCCATGAAGGTTACGCCGCTCAAGTCGACGATCACATCGGGGCAGCCCTGCTGGGCAGCGGACAGCGCATGACGAATCGCCGAGGCGGAGCTGAGGTCTATCTCACCGTGGACGAACACGACCGCGCTCCCCTCGGAGACGATCACTTCTACGCCGAAGCTCTCGTTAACCACGATTTTCCGTCCTTCCAAAGTCGCAAGGAACGCCCAGACCAGGCGACAACATCCCCTTCACCTGCTAGCCGAAAGGGAGTCGAGGGACTCAACCCACTTTTGAAGGAAAGACGATGGTCTCACCACAGGGCGAGAAACGCAAGGATGGGTTTCTTCTTTTTGGGTCTGGAGGGGCCAGCTGCGGCCACACCGATTGCGCTGGCGCATGCACGGGCACGGCTGTGGTCGCGGGCAGGGATACGTTCCTCGACGGTGGCCGACTGCACCGATGCGTCCCCCCGCTCCCTGACGCCGCTCGGATGGGTCCGGTCTGCACATGAAACACAGCCTCGAGGCCGGCAAGCGTGAGTAGCCGGGTGAGGCACAGGGAAGGGTCGACACGAACAGACCGTGTGCCCCGGTCGGCGCATCGTCGATGGGCCAATCGGAGGGGCGAAGTCCAGACGGATCGATAAGGGTCAGACCTTTGCAGGGGATCAGAATGTCGCCGTCGAAGCTCTTCCGATCGCGTCTCGAAGTTGGCGACGGTAGCCAAATTGAACTCTCTGGACACAACGTAGTGCGATTATCCGCAGCGGCGATGGTCGAAGGGTTGCGTGTGCTCACCAGCCGTACCAGCGTCTACCGCCGGGGTACACCAAAAATCCGATCAACCAAAAGACGGCCACCACGATCGCGATCCACCAGAGGACATGGACTGTGAAACCCACCCCGAAGAGGATGAGGGCCAACAAGGCCACCAGAATGAGGGCCGGCATACGGGCCTGCCTTCCTGCGTCGGGCGGCCATCCAGCCAGGAGGGCATACCGTCACCGGCATGGCGGGAGCTGTCAGACTGCCAAAACCCAGGCCGCAGGATCAGGGCGGCCAAGTCATGATACCCGTCGCTCCACCTCTGTCAACACATCGACGAAGGCTCGATCAGCTGGCAGGTCGAGCCGCCGAACCTCGAACCACCTCGGTCGCCACATCGACCAATTTCCTCCGGGACCGCCGAGCCTGCCTCCTCAACTCCTCGAAGGCATGCCGGGGATCGACCCCGTCTCGCGCTATCAGCACGCCTTTCGCCTGCTCGATCACCACCCGCGCATCCAAGGCGTGCTTCAGCTGATCGGCGAGTTCTCCCCGCTCCTCGCTCTGCATGGTGGTCACAATGGCCAAGGCCGCCAAATTGGTGAACGAGGTGAGGGCCAACTCCGCTTCGGGCGTCCAAGCGTGCGGCTTTTCAGAACAGACGGCCACGACGCCCACGGCGTCCGTCGCGTACGGAATCGGACTGGCCAGCACCGCACGCAGTCCGGCCTCAACCGCCGCCGACGAGAACCCGCCGAACTGCTTGTCGTCCAGCAGATCCTCGGAACTGACCAGCGTCTTCTCCTGAAACGCCGAAATGCACGGACCAATGCCGTGCTCAACCTGGAGCGACTCCAAGAGATCCATGCGCGGATCGGACGCCGCAGCATTGCGCAGCGAGAGCTCGCGATCCATGAGCATCAAGGCCGCCCCGTCGACGGAGAACAGGTCATGGGTGGTCGATACAACCAGCTCGATGGCATGCGCGAGGTCGTTGGTCCCATAGCGGAGATGGTCGAGCCCTCTGAGAGCCTCGTGTAGGTCTTCGGCGCTGAATGTCACGGCTCCTCCAACCCTCGGTCGGTCCCCTCTAGCTCCAGACGGTCACATGCTATGGCCACGACCAGGTTCGGGGCCACAGATTGTACTTCGGGAGCCCAGGGTCAGTGCTCAACCCGCAGCCGCCTCAAGTAGACCCCAAGACAGTGAATCTATCCGGCCTCTAGGGCTAGACATCGGCCGCCGGCAGTCCGAAAGGACACGAACTACCTTTCCAAGGAAATGGGAACGCAACGCCACCTCAAACGCCGTTTGCCGAACGACCGGTGATGAGCTCAGAGCATTTCAAGCCCAGCAACGGGGCCGACAGAGAATGGGTTCTGAGGCGCTGGCGCTGCTGTTTCGGGATCTCCTCGCTTCTAGGGACGCCAGGGCCGGCCGACGCCCGGCTAGGCGGGGTGTCCGGGTCGTGTGCGCTACGTGTAAGCGTGCCGAGCGCCGACACCGGTCGCTTCGCACGCTTGACAGTTTGATCAAGGAGGGCAACCATGGGAAAACGCGTCAAGGATCGACGCGCGGAGTTGAACATGAGGGAGGGGCCGTGATTAAAGCTTTCCGTGCGTCTGCGGCCACGGCTGGCCTGGCGCTGATAGGAACCTGCGTGATGGGCGTGTCCGCCGCCGCACCGTTGGGGGCATCCCCGGTCGTAGCCAAAGCGGCCGCAGCCCGGGCGGTAGCCGAGGCCACGGTGGTCGGCGCGCCGATGAGCAGGGCCAAGCGGCCCGCTCGTCGCATCGGAGGCGTCACCCAGTACTCGTCGTATAACTGGTCGGGGTACGCGAACGACAACAGCGGCGGGAACGTCTACCAAAAGATCAGCGGATCTTGGACCGAACCCGCACTGACATGCACCAACGAGGACCAGATCGCAGCCTTTTGGGTCGGACTGGACGGGTTCAACGGTTCCACCGTCGAGCAGGACGGAACTCTCGCTCAGTGCTTTGAGGGAACCGCGTTCTACTACAGCTGGTGGGAAATGTACCCCACCAACAGCATCCAGGTAGTCGCAAACGTCAGCCCAGGAGACAAGCTCAAGTCCTCGGTGAGCTTTGCCGGCTCCAAGTACACCCTGACTGTCACCGACAGCACCACGCCGAGTGCATCCTTCAAAGAGACCGAGAAGTGCGGGTCTGGCCAGACCTGCTCGAACGCCAGCGCCGAGTGGATCGCCGAGCGGCCCTCCGGAAACGTCGGCCTGTACCCGCTGGCCGACTTCACAAAGTGGGGTCTCTCGGCGGCGACGGTCACGTCCGGCACCACGAGCGGCGTGATCAGCAAGTTCCCTGAGGACGCCATCACCATGATCGACGGCACACAAAGTTACGCGCTGGCGTCCGTATCGAGTCTGAACGTCAAGGGCAACGCCTTCACCGATACGTGGGACAACTCGTACTGATCCGTAGCTCGAGCCGCCCCATGATTGGCACCGGACATGAAGACCGCGCCCGCCACTACGTGCTCGTCCAAGTGTACCTTCCCCAAGACCTCTCACGAAGAACGCTGAAAATCTATTGTGAAATCCTGGAAACGAGCTATCGGGCTGGGAGTGGTTGCGGTTGCCCTGGCGGCGACGGCTGAGCGACGATCGCCTTTGCGTCGAGTATTCCACCCGGCACTGCAGGACCAGCGGCATCGAGTCTTCCCGCCGGGTACTCGCAGTCGTTTCAGCAGCAAGCGATATTCCTTCAGGCAATCCACAAGGGTGACAACCCGTTCGCCGCTATCACTTCGTCACCGGTGCTCCCTGTCGGGAACTACACCTACACCACCGTGGTCGACATGGGGAATGCAGCCCCGGGGGGTCGATCCTACTTTGCGGAACTGAGTTCACCAGCTCCATGCCCGCCAGCAGCGGTATCTACGGCATGGTCGACAATAGGGGAGGCACCGAACCTGAGTCCGGACACTGTGTGTTGTCAGGAGCCGCGGAGGTTAAGGTTCCGATACCCAAATGGTCGTTCTGGGCGGCGTCGGACAACGGGTCGGCCGGCGCGGAGTTGAACTGCGGGTCGATGACCGAAACGCCCGTCGGACACATAACCTTATCGTCACAGTTCCTTATCGCCAGCCGGCCGGCGTCTGGTCGTCGAGCCGCTGGCGGCACGCCCTCCCACCTTTCGGACGCCCTCCATCGGAGGGTACCCGTCGACGCCGAGACGGGACCCGCCAACCTTGTCCCTTTGTCTGTCCGAGAGGAACGTGCCGATTAACGACCACCCACATAGAGCCGGGACATCGGAATCCGTTCCGGACGGCTACGACGTCCGAGACCCGAAACCTCTATCGATGAACGAACTTCGACGAACCGCCAGACGCCGCCCCCGAACCAGGGTGTCGTCGCCGAATCAGTCAGGATCAATGCCCGGCAGATAATTAGCACGTCAGGCAATTCGTACATGATAGACGTTGTGGAGGTGTCGGTTCGTAGGCCGCTACGGTTGTAGCACGGTTTGGGGTCGGATACGGCCCTGCCACCTGACCAAGTAGCGGTGGTAAAGAAAACCCTCTTCTTCGAGGAGGTGCACCAGGCGCAGGGACACTGGTTCGCTGGTCAACCCGGGGCCGAGGATTCCCTTTGGCCCGCCAGGTGCCAACAAAGGCGCGACGGTGAGGCAGAGTTCGTCTATCAGTCCGGCAGTTACCAGCTCGGAATTGAGCGTTGGGCCGCCTTCGCACAAGAGAAGGCTGATGCCTCGCCTTCGCAGCTGCGAAAAGGCGTTTGCCAGGTCGACTGTCCCCCTTCCTGTTCGCGATCACCTCTCCGCGGTCCCGAGCTTGCTCTAGGCGATCGGGTTCGGCATCGGCGGGGGCAAGAATTATGGCCCTGGGGTCGGCATCAACGAAGAAGGGCGTCTGCCAGTCGAAATCTAGCGACCTCGACACCACGACGATCGGAGGGCGGGGCGCCTTGCCTCTGCGCTGTCTCTGACCCCGTTCGGACGCATCCAACCGGACTGGTCCATAACGCTCCATGCGAACGGTGGCCGCCCCCACCAGGACGGCGTCGGCCAGATGGCGGAGATGAAGGAAGATCGCCCGGTCGGCCGGGCTGCCGAGAGCCCGGGTGACGCCCCCCACGGCCGTGGCACCATCGACGCTGGCCACCATGTTGACAACCACGTATGGGCGGTGCGCCGGGGGAGTGCGGTTCCCGTCAGCGTAGAGAGCCAGCGCGTCGACCTCCGCCGCCGGGTACGGCAGCAGTCGCCTCATTTTCCGTCGTCTGGAACGTCCACTGAGCGAACGGTACTCGCTTCCGGCGTGTCATTGTGAGCTCATGACTGACGCGACCCGATCATTCCACACACTCGTAGCCGACCTCGACTATCCCATGTTCGTGGTCACTGCCGTGGCCGCCGGCGAGCGCTCAGGATGCCTGGTCGGTTTCCTCTCGCAGGCTAGCATCGATCCGCCGAGGCTATTGGTGTTCCTTTCAAAGGCGAATCGTACGTATTCGGTTGCGCAACGCGCTGAGATCTTGGCTGTCAACTTTCTCCACGAGGGCAGCCGGGATCTGGCCGCTCTGTTCGGGGAGCACACCGGCGACGAGGTAGACAAGTTTCAGTTCTGCGAGTGGGAAGAAGGACCCCGAGGAGTGCCAGTGCTGCTCGACACCAGAGGCTGGGTCGTGGGTACCATCGTGGCCCGGCTCGACTGCGGCGATCATGTAGCGCATCTCATAGCAGTTGACGAAGCCCAACTTCGCCAGCCCGGGCGCCGGTTCCTGTCCTTCGCAACAGCTAAAGAGATGACACCCGCTCCCACAGCCAGCGGGAGGTGCTGTGGAACGCACGGTCGCGCCGTTCCGTGCTCTTGCTGTCCGGTCTGCAGCTGGATTATGGATCGCACATTGCGGCGCCGGGACCCGTGCTGCCACTGGGTAACACGATTGGTCGTCCATTCGCTCGACCGAGACCCCGTCGCTGTCCGTTTCCTGCGCGGATGGAGCGAGGGGCTCACCTATCTCCGGAGCCGGCCGCGACGAAAGTCGCTACGGTGAGCCTCGTGAGATGGCCAGCCCGTGAACTCTACAGCACCGCGTTCTACGAGGCCCTTCGAGCAGGTGCCAAACGGAGTGCTGGTGTGGTTGTCCCGCTGGTACTGAGTCTGCCGCTCGGCCCAGTGGACTCGGTTGTCGATTTGGGTTGTGGCGTCGGATCGTGGCTCTGCGAGTTCGCCAATAAGGGCGTCAAGGACGTGCTGGGGGTAGACGGCGACTATGTGGACCGCGAGACACTGGAGATTCCGTCCGATAGCTTCGTCGCTGGCAACTTGGGGGAGCCGTTGGACCTCGGGCGTCGTTTCGATCTTGTTGTCAGTCTCGAAGTCGCCGAACACATCGCTGCTGCTCAGTCCAACCAGTTTCTTGAGAACCTCGCTGCGCATGGCGACGTGATTCTCTTCTCCGCAGCTATACCGGAGCAGGGCGGCTCGGGGCATGTGAACGAGAGATGGCAGTCTCACTGGGTTGCTCTCTTCGCTGAGCGGGGTTACCAACTCTTCGACGTGGTACGTCCAGCCGTCTGGAGTGACGACCGAGTAGACACTTGGTACCGACAGAACACCATGGTGTTCGCAACGGGCGCGAAGGCTGATCGGTTGGCCAGCACACCGGTCAAAGCGATGGGCGTGACAGATGTGGTTCACCCCGAGACCTACCTTTGGAAGCTGACCGGAACACGAGCATCCGACAACGCACAGGGGCGAAGGTGGCCTTAGCGGGGACTTTCTCAGTAGAAGATACATGTTTGGTACTCAATCGCCCGGAAACTATGGTTGCGTTCCGATGGAAACGGTGAAGGCCTGGATCATCAACCTTGAGCGATCAGCGGAACGGCGCTCCTACATGGACCGCGCGGTGGCCCAGTACTTCCCCGACCTGGACCATGAGTTCATCACAGCGGTCGACGGGCGCACTCTGTCAGCCGAAGATCGGACAGGGCTGGTGGATGAGGAGGCGGTGAGCCGTGCTCCGAGGTGGTTATCGCCGGGGATGATCGGTTGCGCCTTGAGCCACTTAGCTGTTTATCGGCGGGTCGCTTCGAGTGAGTACCCGACCGGCCTAGTCTTGGAGGACGATGTTGTCTTATCGGAAGGTATCGAGCGAAAGATCGGCGAGATCGCCGAAGATATGGCCGGTGCTGAGATCGTGCTGTTACACTTTCGGAGCTTTGAGCCTTGCCGATTCACTCGTGATCGGGCGACTCCGCTGGCTGGCGGCCAGTTATTGGCCGAGCCGCTCGACCTGTCTCAGCCCCACAGCAGCGGCGCCTACCTGCTCACCCGAGAGGCGGCTGGACGCCTCGCGGACGTGGTGCTACCGATCCGGGTAGCACCGGACAGTTGGAAATATCTGCGTGACGCTGGGGGCTTCGACGTTCTCAAGTGCGTTGTTCCATACCCGATAGGAGTCGAGCCCGACTTTCGCACCACGCTCGATCACACGCTCCGAGCAAAGGCATTCAACGTACTGGCTCGCTACCGCCTTCCTCCGTTTCACCAGGCGATGCGGGTGTACAGGTCACGTCGGCTGCGTCAATGGAGCCAGCACGTCTTTATGCAAGCTCCCCTTCCTTGAGGGGCGACAAGTCGGGGACTATGCCGAGCTGCTCGATATTGGCGCCCATGGCTTCGGAGACTCGCCATCCGTGCGGGGCTAGCAGAAAAATCGGGCGGCCATGGCCCGAGTCCGGGCCGCCAGCTCGAGGTGGCGGCCGCACCTCTCGATCTACCCCTCGGTCCTGGAACACGTCCAAATCGGTGGTCGCACTTGGTCACGGGCTTGCAGGTCGAGGGCCTAGGCGTCGCGGGTCAGCCGCTGTAGATGGCTAGAAACCCAGCCGGGGGCAGGCGTCTTGGGATCGACGAAAGCTGCGTCGAAAGCGACAACTTCGATACTTGAAGAGTTGCGGTTGCCGACGCCCACGGAAGGCCAGCGACTCCCTTGACGGTACTCACGGCAGCTCAGTCACGGTGTCCTTGGCCAGGCCACCTAACGCCTCGAGCGCCCGGCTTAGCCGGCTCCGTTTCGCGGGTCTAGCTCCGAGGCCTCCGCCGCTCGCAGTGCATCGAGAAGGACGTGACCTGGGTCGCCCGAAGGGCACTGGCCCACAGCCGACGTCCGCGTTCCGCCAGTCCAGTCACGTGGACGATCCTGTGGCCTCCAATGATCTGCAATCTGGGCGGGACCCGCCCGGCGGGGCCGGGCTCCTACCTGATCGTCGGCCCGACTTTCACGGGCGGGTCCCCGTCGACATGACCGAAGTGTGGATGAACGCCCGAGTCCCCTCTTGGTGCCCGGGTATGGCGGATCCGAACGAGATGGGACCTCGCCGCGTTTGGATTCAACTCCGCCTGCCCTGGGTAACTCATTGGCGCTAGGTTTCGACCTAGCTCAAAGGAGTGTTGGATGATCCGCGAACGCCGTACCGCCGTAGAAGGCACGCCTCCACCGTTGATCCAGTGGGGCGGCGTCTTTGCTGGAACTGTTATCGGTCTTGCGGCGGGCGGGCTGCTTTCGTTGTTGTGGTTGGGCTTGGCCTATGGCTCGCACAGGCACTTGTTCTACCAGCACCTGGACTGGTGGCTCGGTGCCACGGCCATCTTTGCCATGCTGCTCGCCGGCGTCGTGGCTGGCGCTTCGTCCGCCGCCCGAGGCGTCACTGCCGGGATAGCCAACGGGGTCACGGCGTGGGGCCTGGTGGTTCTAGGCGTGGCCGCCTTCGGCATCCCGGCCTTGATCTCGACAAGCAACGCCACCGTTGTACACGTCGGAGCCCAAACCCTTACCGTCAAGACGCTCGGGTGGTGGCCAAGCTTTTGGTCAGTGCTGATCGGATTGGGCGCCGGTGCTATCGGCGGTGCTATCGGCGGCGCGCCGTCGAGGCGACGGGCTTTAGCGACCGAGCCAGCAGCGGTCATTGAACGTGGCGATCACGTCCGCGAAGAGGAAAGGGTCCTACGGCCCGAAGACGAAAGGTCCCTGCGGCCCGAAGACGAAACCTCCCGGGCTCGGACGCAGCCACCGGACACAGATGTTCCGCAGTAGCCAAACAGACGCCCGCACACAAATGGTGTGCGGGCTACCACGCACGACCTTGGCCGAGCCCCGACAACGACCGCGAGCTTCAACGTAATGTGTCCGGCTGGCAACGTTTCTTGCGCACGGGCGCATAATGGCCGATCTGGCTGACCAGCTCGAGTTTAATGCGGCAAGAACGGAAGCGTATCGATCGAAGATGTAGTACTTGGCTGTGCTCATAGTCTGGCTACAGAAGACCCGCCCAGAACGTTCCGCGGAACATCCCCCAAATGTCAGGGTAAATATGCGCCCAGAACGCTGGTGTGGTTGATCTTGTCCCGACTGGCGGCGGCGACGGTCGAGCCGTTGCCGGGCCGGTCGTCTGTCTATCGCTGCTTGGTGCGTCACGGGTTGATCGAGGTGGCCAGACGCCGTCGCCGACGGGACGATTACAAGCGCTGGGAGCGGTCTCGGGCTACGGAGTTGTGGCAGATGGATCTGGTGGGCCGGTTCTTCCTGGCAGATGCGCGCCGAGTTGCACATGCTGAGCGGGATCGATGACCACTCGAGGTTTTGTGTCTCGGCCGCGTTGATGGTCCGGGCCACGGCCCGCCCGGTGGGGACCGGCTGGAGGCGGCGTTTCGGGCTCACGGCGTGCCTGATCAGATCCTGACCGATATTCATTATGAGTGGGGTCATTGGGATCCCCCTGTCGTCCGGCCGGCGGCGTGAGGCTTTCGGTGACCGGTGCCCGTCCGTCACCGCTTCGGACCGATTGAAGCCAGCTGGACTTCTTGCCTGTTGGTCGTGGTGACGGGCGGGGTGCACGCCGTCGAGGTGGATTGGCCCTGTTAGGAACCTGGTGACGCTCACTGCTTACGAGTCGAAAACCCTCCTTCCTTTGCACGCACCCGGCCGTCGCCAGTTGCCATACTCGGTGCCTGAGCTGCGACTTTTCAGGTCGAGCCTTTGCTGCCGTTCGCAGTGAGATGCCATCAACCGTCGCGGCCGCGCAAATCCTGGGCAAATCCTGGGCCCCCAGTTGGACTCACCGATAGTGAGCACCGAGTCGACGCCCAGGACGAGCGCAGCCTGGATGCAGCCGTCTCGATCCGCCCTGTGGTCATATAAGACAGCCTGGTCGACATGATCCTGGATCTCCCTTCGATCGACTGGGTGATCCCCGACAAGTTCCGCGAGCGCTTCCTCGTCTTACCGACAATGGAGAGCGGCTCCCCCGTGTCGTGGGACACCGCAGCTGCCCAAGAACCCGTGGCAGCCCTACCGCCCTCTCCGCATTCTCCTGGTGCTCCTTCTTGGAGGTACGGATGGAGGCGGCCGCTTCGGCCCTTCCCGTAAGCGTCCCCTGGCTCGGGGACGCAGTGTTTGGCCCAAAGGCGGATTCCCACGACGCCGTCGAGTCGTTGTCCGTGGTCAAGACGGCTACGAACTCTCAAGTTCACCACCCGCCGATGAGAAAACGGACTCGCGGGGTTCGGAGGGTCAGCCGCAGTCATGCGGGACCCAACCGGTGCGAGGGTGCTGCCGGCCACAGGCTGCTTCTGGTCTTGGACGCTGCCTCCCAGTGGCAGGGTGGATGTGGCACTCGTATGGCCGCCGGCGCACCTCAACGCCCTGTTCGGCACCTTGCCTTCGTCGCCCTGGCTTATGTAAAGGTCGGGCCCTACCGCCAGCATGGCGGGTCGCCTCCAGCTGCCGGCCCAGTACAACCGCCCAGGCAGCGGAAGTCAGGCTTGTCGGTCTTCTCCCCGTCGCCCGGGATCACGTCGGCGCGATCACCTCACCCCCAAACCCCCCAACTCTTCAGCAGTCGGGCCAGTGCGTAGCCCGTCGGGCCGGCGTCGTAGCACCCCCGCAGCCGGCGAGGAACGCCCCACCCGCGATCGTGCGCCATCGACGCGATCAGTTGGGACCGGGGTTGGTCCCGGTTAGCGCGAGGAGCCTTGCAGCAGCTCGCGCTACTCATCCACGCCCGCTTGAGCCGACCGTGGCGATGGTCGGCGTGGTGCCTGGACGCGGCCAGCCTATTGATTCGCTGGCATGTCGCTGCGCTTCCGGGACTGCCGCTGAAACCATCGGGAGTCTCGTGGAGCGAAGTCATGGTGCGAGCCGGCTAGGTGCTGGGCGGGGCGCTCCAAATGAACGTCCCCCAGTTGGTCAGGGTGTCCCGGCTGGTGCCTGGGACCATTTCCGTGGCCAGATAGACCCGACCACCTGAGGCCACGCCCATCGAGTAGTCGCCCCAACGGCAGCCGCCGAAGGTCGGTCCCACGAATGCGGCGTAGCAGGTGAAGCTGTCCTCGGGACCGGCACCGGCGGCCGCGATGCGCACTGGACCGGTTGGGCCATTGGCGCCGAAGGCGATGTAGGCCGCGCTCGGATAGTCGGACTTCCCGGAAATGGCGAACAGCAGATACCCGTTGCCGTTCTTGTCCAGGGCTGTGTAGGGGTAGAGCGTGCTGGCGTTGGCGGGCGCGACGTACCCCTGGTTGGCAACGGTGGCGGACAGGGTGCTCCCCGACAACGTCGGCGTCACTGCTAGCCAAGCGGCGGCGTCGTTGCCGCTGGCGGTGGCGGTATCGAACTGGCCGAAGATGTGCCCGTTCACGTAGGTCGGTTCCATCATGGCGTCGAAGTCGGCCTGGATGCCACCGGCCCGGTCCTGGACCGACTGGCCCAAGGGACGGAAGCCGGGCCGCTGGGAGGCGTCGAAGGGCTGGGCGTACGGCTCGGTCTTGATCACGGTCCTGAACAAGTTCGGCGGTTGCGGCGAGGCTAGTACCGAGGTGTCATGCATGGCGTACACCACCACGCGGTTGTCCGCCACGGCATCACCGTTTGTTTCCATGAAGTATTCGGTGTTGGGCGCGAACTTCGCCCCTTGTGGTGTGGTCGTCGGGGCCACGATGAACGGTTGACCGAAGAAGTCCTTCGTCAGTCGAAAACCGAACACCGTAGGCAGGATCCCTGTGTTCGCGAAGGTCTCGATCGTCTCCTTGGACACGGCGTAGAGGACGACCCCGTTGAAGGCGGGTCCGGCGATGGAGAACTCGTCGGTGGCCACATAGATGCCGTTGTTGTCGGCGCCCAAGTTGTCATAGTCACCAAAGCACGGACAGCCCGCCGTCGAAGAGTCGGTCGTATCCCACGCCCAGATGTGATAGCTGCCGGTGGGATCAGTCGTGTCGCTCACCGCCAGGAACTGCAAGCTGGGCGAGGTCGCCACACCACTGCTGACGGTGCCGACGATGAACTCCTGCAAGAACCAATGTCCCGTCGGGGCGTCGTAGTAGCAGCGAGGATCCGAGAAGAAGGCGTTCGATGGTTGCTTGAAAATGGCCGGCGACCCTATGACGGGAATCAGTTGGGAACCGCTCGGCGAATACACCGTGAACGCATTGTTGATGAACTCCCCGACGAAGCCCGCGCCCGCGCAGAGGCCCTGGTCAGGGGGCTCGAGGTCGATCCCGCCGTTGGCCGTCGCTTGTTGTACGCCGTTCAACGCCGCGAACCCGTGCTCGCCTGGCACCTGAGCCGAGGTGAGCCGGCTCGTCGCCGCCGAAGGCGCCACGGCGGTCCCGTTGGGCCGGTGCGACACCAGCGCCTGATCCACGACCTTCCACGACGACGAACTAGCTGAACGCCCCGCGGTCGTGGGCGCCGCCGGAGGGCCGAAACTGGACAGGTTGACCGTACCGATCAGCGTCAGTTTGGGCACGAACGTGGGCGCGTTGACCACCGACGTCTGGGCGGCCGACGGAGAGGCCGAAACAGCACCGCCGGCGGTCGTCCCCGCCCCTGCGGTGCCGATCGGAATCAGGAACATCACCCCCATGCTGATAGCCGCCACTCCGGCACCAAATCCAAACCACCGTCGCACGCCTCCCACAGCCTGCATCTGAAACCTCCTCTGGTTCCGAGATCAGTCCTCCAATGCCAGCGCGAGAGAAGCTCCCCAAACAAGACCGGCGGTCCCCCCGCACTCCCTACATTTCCCTACTCGACCGACCGTAGCGCACCTCGCGGGCTAGGGGGCGGAAGAGTCGATGGCCGGACCGGGCTCGACTCTACCGGGCGGTCGGCGCCCAAGAGCGACGGCGACATTGGGAGGCGATCCTCGGATCGCTCCACAAGACCGGGCGATCCTGACTCGGGTTGTCGAGGGCAACTGGTCGGCCGCTCCGGTTTCGCCGTTCGACGCTGGGAGTTCCGAGCCAGCTGTGGGCTTCCTCGTCAATCAGGCAGGAGGGGCTTCGCTCGCACGGACTAGAGCCGCATCAGGCAACGTTTGCGCGCTTGATCACTTCTTGTAGTTTCGCGTCTCGGGCGTGGCGGTTGCGCCAGGCTATGTAACGGCGGATCATTCGGCCCAGGACCTGGTGGCTGTCGTGGTCGGTGCCGTCGAGGGCGAAGTAGCGCAGGGCGGTGAACCGGGCTTCGGTGCGGTTGAGCAGCTTGCGTAGAAGGGGACGTAGGCCAGCTCGATGTTGTTGGCCTCGATGAAGGTCCGCACCCGCTGGTCTTTTTGGTTGTCCCTGCGCATCTGGTGGGGCCCGAAGTTTGTCCAGCACGATCGTCCTGCCCACCTCAAGCGGGTAGAGCCTTCGCAGATACCGCAAGAAGGCCAGGAACTCGGTACGGCACTTGTGGGTCTTAATGTGACCGTAGAGCCGGTCGGTGCTCAGGTCGTAGGCGGCCAGCAGGGTGGCGGACACCCTTGGGCCGAGTGAAAGTGGCCCGCCGACGAAGGCGTCTGGACGACGGGCCGCCCCCGCGGCCGGTGGCCACCGGGCCCACTGCCGGCCCGGGTTCGGTTTGAGGCGACCGGCTGAAGACCGACAGGGGTGACTGCCGTCGCCCGGCCCGGTTGGACTGGGCCGGGAGCTGGTGGCGATCCGAGTGCCAACCGTGGCCGAGGAAGCGGTGGGGGATTCGTGTCGAGCCAGAGCCAACATGGTTGTTGACGCACCCGGGCCCGCCATTGCCTCGGGAAACTCCTGTTACGTCACCGGCAGATCCGACCAGTCGGGGAAAACCGGGCCCTTCGAAGGCCCAGGCTTGCAAGGAGTGGCTGAGCGACGCTTGCGGGCCACCATCGCTGAGAGTACTTTCGGCCACGAGACCGTCAAGTTTTGTCGCGTTGTGAGAGGGGCCGCATGCGCTCGTTACGTCATCCCCGTGATGTGTTGCTTCGAGGGACCTGGCGGGTCGCCCCGCTGCTCGCTGTTGTGAGTTTGGCGCTCCTTGTTCTGCCGTTTGGGGGAGCCGCGTATGCGGCCGTCGGCGCCGCCGCGGCGGCGACGTGCTCGGGGACGCTGGCAGCGCCGGCCAGCCTGGCTGGTGGGACATATTCGAGCGTCACGGTTAATGGGGTGTGTTTCGTGGACTCCGGACAGGTGGTCGTTACCGGCAACCTCACCGTGAATCCCTCCGGCGCACTGGTCGCGCAGTGGTTCCATAACCACGGGACGGGACGGTCCGGCCTGACCGTGGACGGCAACATTCTTGTGGGCCCGGGCGCGACTCTTGTCGCCGGTTGTGGGCCGCCGGACAATCAATGCATCGACGACCCAGGGGCCAGCCCGACGCTGAAGTCTCCGACCGTGGTCGGCGGCAGTGTCATCGCTACCGCGCCGCTCGGGGTCGTGATCAGCGATAGCAGCATTGTGGGTGACATCCGTGAGACGGGCGGGGGCGGTGGGGCCTTCAGCGGCCCCGGAGCCGGGTGCACGCCGACGGGTATCTTCGCGGCGTTCATGTCCCCCGTCTTTAGCGACTACGAGGACAGCACTATTGGCGGCAACCTGTCGGTGAGCGGCCTGAGTTCGTGCTGGTTGGGCAGTTTCCGCGACAAGGTGGGGGGCAGCGTGAGCTTCGTCCACAACACCATGGCCGATCCCGACGCCATGGAAGTTCTGACCAATCGTATCCAGGGCAATCTGATCTGCTCGGCTAACTCCCCGGGCAATCAGTACGGCGACTCTATGGGCATGCCCAACGTGGTCGGCGGGTTCGCGGTCGGGCAGTGCGGGTTCGGGGTGGTGGCCCCCAACCCGGCACCAACCCCCGGCCCGCCCCCGACGCCGGCCGGTCCTCTGGAGCACATCGCGACGCCGTCACCGTCGCCGCCGGGCTATGCCCTCGGCGCCGCCGACGGGGGCGTGTTCACCTTCGGCACCCCCTTCTTCGGGTCTGCCGCGGGGACAACCACGCCTCTGCCCTACGTCGGCTTTGCCGCTGCGCCCGGCGGTAAGGGCTACTGGCTGGCCAACGCCAGCGCCGCAGTGAAGGCCTTCGGCCCCAATGCCCAGGTCCCCGGCTCGTCCAGTCCCTCCTTCGTCCCGAGCAAGCCGGTCGTCGGCGTCGCCGCGGCTCCCGGCGGAGACGGATACTGGCAGGCGGCCGGAGACGGTGGGGTATTCAGCGCAGGGCCTGGCGCCCCATTCTTCGGGTCCGCCGGGTCCATCCCGCTCACTAAGCCGGTCGTGGGTATCGGTGCCGTTCCCACCGGTGACGGCTACGATCTGGTTGCTTCTGACGGCGGCGTCTTCACCTTCGGTCCCGGCGCCCAGTTTCATGGCTCGTTGGGCGCCACTCACTTGAATGCGCCCGTGGTCGGCATGGTGATCGACCCGGCTACCGGCGGCTACTGGTTGGTCGCCGCGGATGGCGGTGTGTTCAGCTTCGACGCCCCGTTCTTCGGTTCGCTCGGCTCTGTTCACCTCGACCAGCCGATCGTGGGGATCGCCGCTGCCCCCACCGGCAATGGCTACTACCTGACCGCCAAGGACGGAGGAGTGTTCACGTTCGGTCCCGGCGCCCACTTCCAGGGCTCACTGGGCGGCGTCACCCTCACTGCCCCGATCGCCGCCATAGGCCTCGGAGGGAACGTGGGCAACCCCCAAGCGGCGGCTGTCGGGCCCAGTCTTCCCGCTTCTGCTCAACCAACTCGTGACCGTCCAGCCCGACTGCGCCTGAACCGCATCCAGATCGGCTCGACAACAACGCACTGAGGCATTCTCAGTGCGGACGGAGAGAAGTAGCCGAGAAGGCATCTCGCCCTCACGGGGCAAACATCGGGATCCGGGCCAGTACGGATCCCGGCCAGTACCTACCTGAGTCTGGCGGCCCGTGGTCGCCGGCAAAGACAACGACCTGGCGGAGCGGGCGGCCCTCCGCCGGAGTCCAGGTCTTCCGCACCGCCACCACCGGACTTGAGTTCCGGGACTTCAGAGGCCTAGGCGCATGAGGGTCGAAGACTCAACTTGCGAGGCGGGGTTGAATGAACCAGGTCAGTCATGGGCCTGCGGCCTGGTCGTTCGGCTGGTACTGGTTTAGTTGGTGCGGGTGTGGTGGAGCTCCCACCCGTCATCATCGAGCGGCGTGGTCACGGTCGATTCTGCCGCACCAATCTTGACGACCGCTGACGTCTCGGCGGGCGAAAGCTGGCTCTAACCGGTGGGGTGGGTGTCGGGGTGGTGCAGTGTGGCGGTGGGGGCGATGACGGTTTGTCCGGCGTACTTCGTGATGGGTCCTTCGACGACGCCCTCGATGATGACTTCGCCGCCGTCGTTGATGAGGGGTCCGTGGCAGGTGCCGGTCAGGGTGGCCCGTCCGCCCACGGTGACGGTGAGGGTTTGGGTTTCCCCGGCGATGTGGGCGTAGCCGCCTCCGGTTACCAGCACACCTTCGTGGGCGGCGCCGAGCAGGATCAGGACTGCGCCGCTGGGGACGTGGATCTTTGCCTCTACGGTGTCGGTGATAACCATCTCGCCGGTGACCTCGAGGTTTTGATTGGCCAGTTGCGTCACCGCTTCCTCCTTGCTGTCCTACTCCTAGAGTCCGGGCCCGCCGAGGCCCGGTCGGCTACGGGGGGTTTGGTCGGGATGGTTTGGTGGGTTCGGGACCGGCCGACGGCCGTCGCTGGCCCGGCGGCGGCGGACCGCCCGGACCAGTTGGCCGGGGTCCGGCGGCAGGTCCCGTCCGGCCAGCGCCTCTAGTTCGGCGGGCACGAACAGGTCCGTTTGGATGCTGGCCGCCTGGGCCGCTGCTATCTGTCCGAGGTCGATGGCGATGTCGACCAGGGCGTCCGCCCATCGGTCTGCGGGCTGGTCGCAGGCCACCCCGATGAGGTCGCCGACTTTATCGGCGGGCCGGTGGGCGAGCGCGTTCAACCACGCCCAGGCGGGGATGGGCCGGCCTTGGGCCCACAGCTGGTCCACCATCCGACCCTCGATGATGGCGTGGGCTTCTTCCACGATGGCCGCCTCGAGTTGCGGCATTGTGATGGACGGGTCATGGCCAGGGCCTTGGTGGTTTCTATGGTGTCGCGGACGCCACATGGCGGGCCTCCTCGAATCCGCTCCCCCCGGGATCGCAGAGGCATACCTCGGCGGCAATGTTCGCCAGGCGGGCCAGGGTGGCCAGCTGACCGTCGTCCCAGTGGCGGGCCGCCACGTCGATCACACAACAGGTTCCGAACGGGTATCCCTGGCGGTCGACCATGGGGATGCCGGCGTAGGCCCGGACACCCATCGCGGTGACGGCGAGGTGGGCGGCCAGGACGGGATGGGCCCGGGTGTCGCCCACGATCAGCGGCCGACCAGTCGTCGCCGGGTACTGGCATATGGAATAGTGCAGCCCGGTCTGTCGGGCTGCCGCCAGCGGTTGGGGTAGCCCGTAGGCGGCCAGGAAGAGCTGTCGGTCGGTGTCGATCAAACTGAGCAGACCGATCGGGGTCTCGAGGAGATCGCAGGCCAGTCGGACCAGCCGGTCCAGATTCGGTCGGGGCGCGGCGTCAAGCAGGTTCAGACTGCGGAGCCGGTCCCGTCGCTGTGAGTCCTCCAGCCCGGCCAGATCCACGACGTTCAGCTCTGACCGTTCCCGGGGGCGCCGCGGCGACGGCGGGGTCGGGGCCTTCGCTTGAACCTGCTGCGGTGGCGACGGGCGGCGGTGACGGTCCGCGCTTTCGCTGAAGGCGGCGGCCTGGTTTGCGATGGTGGCGGCGGCCGCTTCGGCGGTGGGGTCGAAGGCGGAGGCGGAGTAAAGGTTGAGGGTGCCAATGGTGTGGGTTTGGGTGATGAGGGGAACCGAGAGCACGGCGCGTATCCCGCCTCGGCGGGCCAGAGGGGCGAAGCGGGTGAAGGGCTGGTCGGGGCCGAGCAGGTCGACCCGTACCGTTTCGGAGGTCCGGGCCGCCTCAAGGCAGGGCCCTTCGTTCACGTTGTATTGGGCCACGTCGATCTGGATGGCCACCGCGTTGCTGACGGCGACGGTGCGCGGTTCTGCGTGGGCGAGGAGACAGATGCTGGCAGCTCGACACCCGGGAACGTCCTGCTCGGCCTGGCGGGCGATTCTTTGCAGGTTCTCGGTGATCGTCGGCTCGGTCAAGGACTGACCGACGGGGCGGACACCTAGCCGCCCCGAGGCGTCACGGCCGGGACCGCAGTAGGGGGCAACGACCGCCGGGATGCGCCGGCCCGATACGGAAACGTCCCCCCCATGGGCCGGTCGGCCAGGGGAAGGGTCCGGTCGAGCCCGGTGATGGTGAACAGCTGGCGGGCGAAGGGGGAGGCGCCCACGATGATCAGGCGAGCATCGGCGGACTCGACGGCATGGTTGGCGGCCTGGAGGGCGTTCAGTCCGGCCGCCCCCATGAAGCGGACACGGCTCAGGTCGACGCTCACGTCGGTGGCGCCCTGATCTACCAGCTCGACGGCAACGGAGCGGATCCCCTCGGCGTTGTCGAGGTCGAACTCGCCGGCCAGATCGACCAGCGCCCAGGACCCGATGGTGGCCACATTGATCACCGCATTTTCCTCCCGGGGCCACCAAGTCGAGCCCGGCGGCTCCCTGAGCACCCGGCCGACCCCGGCCTGGCCGCACCCCTCGACGTTCCCAACGTCCACCAACTCCGGCCCAGCCGGCCACCGCCTCGTTCCCGGTGGTCGCTGACTGAACGGCGCCCGATTCCCCCTGCCAGGGTAGGGGCTACCCGTTGCTGCCCACCCGGCGCGGCGTCGCCGTGGCTGTTCACGGCAGGAGCCGGTCGAACTCGCCGCGGATGATGCGGTAGCACTCGCAGGAGGCGTCCTCCAGGCCCTCCCGGTCGATGACGGTCACCCGACCTCGGTAGTAACGGATGAACCCGGCGTGTTGCAGGGCGCTCGCCGCCACCGTCACCGACGCCCGGCGCACCCCCAGCATCTGGGCCAAGAACTCCTGGGTGAGCGGAAAGTCGTCCGAGCCCACCCGGTCGTGGGTCAGCAGCATCCACCGGCTGCAGCGCTCCTCCACCGAATGCAGACCGTTGCAGGCCACCTGCTGGGTGACCTGGGTGAACAACGCCTGGGCGTAGCGCTGCACCAGGCCGCGCAACGGATCGCGCCCAGCCGCGGCCAAGAACGCCCGGGCGTCCATGGCCATCGCCTGGCCGGGAACCTGGACCTGGTAAAGATCGCGGGCCGCTATAGCTTGGGCCCCGAGGAAAAGAGGGACACCCACGAAGCCCTCGTTGCCGATCGTGGCGATCTCGATACTGGAGCCGTCATCCATGGTCGTCAGCAACGAGATCACCGCGCCCTGCGGAAAATAGACCGTATCGATGGGCTTGCCCGGCGTCAGCAGCACATCTTTGAGCCGGAACGTCGCCGCGGTGGTATCGCCCAGCAGCTGTTGGTACTCCTCGGGCGGCAGCGCGTCCAAAAGACGGTTCCCGCCCCGCTCGGTTCGCTCTTCAGCCGACATCTCACCTCCAGACCTGCCCTGGAAGTCCGTACGCTACCGTACACCCGCACCGTACGCTACCGCACAGAAAACCGGAAGAGGCACCCAGATCGCCAACCCGGCTCGGCAGCCCACAACCGCCCGCACACACCCACCTGATCCCTGCGAACCAACCAAGGGAAAGGCCGGCGACAGCCCACCACATCGACCGGTGCCCTCCCCCCAGGCGCTAGCCCCGAGCCAGCGCCTGTCCCACATCGTCAGCCCAAAACATCGAAGCACCCCGACCCCTACCGCCAGAGTCAGTGGGTCACTTCCGATGCGCTCGCACCAAGTGATCTAGATGCCGAGCGCAGAAGAGGCGTCCAATATTGTTCAGCCAGGGCATCCCCGAATCCCGCGAGCGGGGGTGTGGCATAACGCAGGCTCCCGGGCGATACTTTGCGCTGCGTCCCTCCGGCGGCGGGGGGTCTTGGCGGGGCAAGGCAGGATCGCCCTATAGGCGGCCCGCGGGCAGTGCATGGGCCAAGGGAACCGTACGGGCGCGGGACTGGACATTCTGTTGCTTGTTCCCGCTGCTGCCAGCAGGGCGACGGGCGCCGACGGTTCAGTCCTCGATTTGCCCGGTTCCGATCCGCTGCACGCCAGCACGCATGCCCGACAGCTTTTCGGGCGAATGCCCGACCCAGTCGACAAGCTCACCGACAACGCGCAGTGGCTCGCGGCTGCGAAACGACTGTGTCGGATTCCCGGGGAACTTCTTGTCGGTGATTGGGGTCGTCTTCGAACTCGCCGGTCGGCCCGACGAGGTAGATCCGCCCGGCGCCTTCACCAGTGGCGAGTTCGGCTCCCCAGGTCGCGGCGTCGAGCGTGGCAGTGAGCGGGCCGAGTGATGAACTGCGTCTACTTCGCTTCGAAGTTGGAGCCACGGCCGCGGGTCAGCAGCTCCCCTACGGCGAGGTCCGCCTTGGTTCCATGCAAGTACAGGCCTGGTTCGTACACCTCGAAGGGCACTGGCTCGCGTCTGTCACCCACGACAGCGACGCTACCCAAGCGACAACGTGGTTGTGAGCTACCTCCGGGTCAGAACACTTCCGGTCCGCACCGGGGCGCGGCATGTAGCCTGGTACGGATCAGGCCTGTCATGATCCCGAGGCTGGCAACCGGAGTCGGATCAGACGGTGAAGCGCTGGCCGCGCCCTCGCCCTTGAGAGGGGCGCGAGGTGTCCCCGAAGGCGCGCCCCAGAACCGCTCCGGGTTGGCTTTGGGCAATGGCGCCCCTATCGCCTGACGGGAGGCACTCATCCCTGACCGAGGGTGCGGCTCCCGGTGGGGCACTTGCGCCGGTTGCGGAGCGGTCTCCGGGATCCCCTTGGAGGTCTGTCAGGGGTTCTGTGTAACGGCGTGATCTGAGGGTGAGCAGGCAGTGGGTGGGGGGCGGTCATTTGGGGTTCGGGGCGGTGTGGACCCTCGAATCGCCGGCCAGGGGGAGGTAGATGCGGCCGCCGGCGGCGTTGAATTCGGCGGCTTTGTCGGCCAGGCCAGCCTGTAGGGCTTGGTCGTCGTCGAGGCCTCGCTCCGCGGCGTATTGGCGCACGTCTTGACTGATGCGCATGGAACAGAAGTGTGGGCCGCACATGGAGCAGAAGTGGGCGGTTTTGGCCGCGGCGGCCGGCAGGGTCTCGTCGTGGTAGCTGCGGGCGGTATCGGGGTCGAGGGCCAGGTTGAACTGATCCGACCATCGAAAGTCGAAGCGGGCGTCGGAGAGGGCGTCGTCCCACGCCTGGGCGCCGGGATGGCCTTTGGCCAAATCGGCGGCGTGGGCGGCGATCTTGTAGGAGATGACGCCGGTCTTGACGTCATCACGATCGGGGAGCCCGAGGTGCTCTTTGGGAGTGACGTAACACAGCATTGCGGTGCCGTACCAGCCGATCATGGCCGCGCCGATGGCCGAGGTGATGTGGTCATAGCCGGGAGCGATATCGGTGGTGAGCGGACCGAGGGTATAGAAGGGGGCCTCGTCGCAGAGCTCGAGCTGCAGGTCCATGTTTTCTTTGATCTTGTGCATCGGCACGTGCCCGGGGCCTTCGATCATGACCTGCACGTCGCGGTCCCTAGCGACCCGGCCGAGTTCGCCCAGTGTCTCCAGCTCGGCCAGTTGGGCGTCGTCGTTGGCGTCGGCGATCGATCCGGGCCGCAGGCCGTCGCCGAGGGAGAAGGTGACGTCGTAGGCCCGGAGGATGTCGCAGAGCTCGCCGAAGTGGGTGTAGAGGAAGTTCTCCTGGTGGTGAGCCAAGCACCACGCCGCCAGGATCGACCCGCCCCGGCTGACGATCCCGGTTTTGCGTCTGGCGGTGAGCGGGATGTATCGAAGCAGCACGCCGGCGTGGACGGTCATGTAGTCGACACCCTGCTCGCACTGCTCGATGACGGTGTCCCGGTAGGCGTCCCAGGTGAGGTCCTCGGCCTTGCCGTTGACCTTCTCGAGGGCCTGATAGATCGGCACCGTGCCCACCGGCACCGCGCTCGTTTCGGATGATCCACTCCCGGGTGGTGTGAATGTTGCGACCGGTGGACAGGTCCATCACCGTGTCGGCGCCCCAGCGGGTCGCCCATCGCATCTTCTCGACCTCGTCATCGATGGACGACGCCACCGCCGAGTTGCCGATGTTGGCGTTGATCTTTACCAGGAAGCGCCGCCCGATCACCATCGGCTCCGCCTCTGGATGGTTACAGTTCAACGGGATCACCGCCCGACCGGTCGCAACCTCGTCGCGCACCACTTCGACAGCGAGGCCCTCCCGCAAAGCGATGAACTCCATCTCCGGGGTGATCTCACCTCGACGGGCGTAAGCAAGTTGGGTCACGGCGCGCCCACCCACGGCACGGCGAGGGCGACGACCCGAACCCGCGAAGATGGCGTCAAGGTTGCGTTCGTCGCCCCGCCAGCGCCCGTTGTCCTCTGGGCGAGGCGGCCGCCCGACGTATTCTTCGGTGTCGCCGCGCTGTACGATCCAGCCGTCCCGAAGGGCAGGCAGGCCCCGGCGCACATCTGGGGTAAAGCCCGGATCGGTGTAAGGCCCGCTGGTGTCGTAAAGGACAACCGCATCCCCGCTGGCCAGCACCACTTCGCGCATCGGAACCCGAATATCGGCTCGCGAGCCGATCAGATAGGTCTTACGGCTCCCAGTGTCGGGCCCTTCCGGCCCGCCCGGAGCACCCCCAGCAGCGACCGAGGACGTACCTGCATTCGCAATAGTCATCAGCTCTCCCTACGCCGGCATTACCCGGACAGGTTCATACGGTCGACGGCCCTAGCCGTCCTCTCAGCCCGCTTGGAGCGAACTCCCGATCAGTCCAGCCCATACTACACCCGGGCCCCGCCGCCCCACACGGACGACACACGGGCTCCCCCCGACTCCCAGCTCGGCGCCGCCCGAACCTGGTTCACCAGGGGGCGTGACGATAGCGGCGCCTCAGATCCGAGCCCGTCCTATCCGGTGGACCACCGCCTACTGCTGGCAGAAGCGTGCCCCCTAACGACCCGCGCACTGGCTACCGAGGGTGCCCTTGACCGCCGGCTGAGAGGCGTATGCCGCCCGGGCCGCGAATCCTGCCCGTTCTAGGTGCTATCCGAAGCGGTCGGCAAGCGTGGTCAGCTTGGCGACGTAGGCCGGCCAGTCATGGTCGTCGGGGACGTCGGTCTTCTCCCGCTGCCAGCCGATCGCCCCGTCGTGCTGCTCTCGCATGATGTCGGCGTGACCCGCGTGACGGGCGAGCTCGTAAATCACGTGGACGATCATCCGTTGCAGGGTCACGTCCTGCCTGCCTGGCGGCCACCATGGCACCCGCCCCCTCGTTTCGAGCGGTAGCTGATCGATCGTCTGGTCCGCGAACGCCCAGACACGACGGTACAGGTCGATTAGCCCATCCTTCGTCTCGTCCTCCCGTGCATACCAATCGGCCTGCGGATCTTCGTCGTACGTCTCCGTAGAGACAAGTTGATCGGGCGTCGGGAAGTCACGGCTGAAGGTGGGCCCGAAGCAGCCAGCCTCGACATTGAGGCAGTGCTTGAGGACTCCAAGCAGGCTGCTGCCAGTCGGGGTACGAGGCAGTCTGGCCTGGCGTTCACCCAGCCCGTCGAGCTTCCAGATCAGGTCGTCGCGGACCTGTTGAAGGTAGTGGCGCAGCACGGTCTTCGGGTCGCTCATGTCAGGCATGCCCGCCAGTCTGATCCCGCTGCTGACAACTAACCTCATCCTTGGCCTTCAGGCGCAACGCGCTCAACCACCGCAGGCGATGGTCAGCTTGGACTGCCCCAGAACGTA
>CAVSOT010000012.1:0-37734 GCA_963729695.1 uncultured Acidimicrobiaceae bacterium | reverse complement strand
TCCGCCGCTCTTATGGGGCGCGAACCTGCTGTCCGTCGGCGCCGCTTACAGGCTGCGTGAGAGCGGGCTTGCGAATAACACCAAGGCCATGTTCACCATTGTCGAGGGCGACTGGGACGAGGTCATGGTTGAGGCGGGGCGATGGTGGCGTGCATCTTGACGAATTGCATCACGGGGGCGGTTTCGATGTGGGTGAGGCCGTCGAGGTCGGTCATTTCGCCGGTGAGGTACTCATACAGCGAGCGGTCGTCTGGGCAGACCAGCGCCGCGACCAGGTTGGTGGATCCGGTGGTGGCGGCGACAAAGGGAAATTCGGGGCGGCTGGCCAAGGCTTGTCCGATGTCTTTCAGGTTTCGGGGGGCCACCGACATCCACAACAGGGCCTGAGAGCGGAGCCCAAAGTCGTCGCTGGCGAGGTCCAAGTCGAAAAACAGGACGCCCGAGGCCATGAGTTCTTCGACTCGCCGTCGGACGGTCGACTCGTGCCAGTGCGTGCGCGCTGCCAGCTGTCGATAGGGAGCGCGGCCGTCGTCGGCAAGGGCTTGGACGAGCGGCCAGTCGGAGTCCTGCAGCTTGGCCTTCGGGCGATCGATCGACGGGCTGTCCCGTGCCGAAGAGAGGAGTTGGGCGATCTCCTCAGGGTTGAGGTCGCTCGGCCAAGGCGGAGCCGACAATCCGGTGGCGAAAAGGTGGAGGAGACAGTAGGCCTCGTAGTCGACGACCTGTCGACCGACCGAGAGCTGGCTGAGCAGCAGTGGAGTTCGCTGTTCGCCGTCGCGTGACTGAATCAGGCTGAAGATCTCGGTTCCCCCCGAGGTCAGCTGCACCCAGGAAGTCTCCGGCCGCTGCGCGAGTTTGGTGGCGACGGTCGGTGCGGATCCCGGAGCGCAACGGATACGGACGGCCCAGTCGTACTGGCCGAACCGCTGGGAGTCGAGCTGGCCCACCACACGAAGAATGCGATCGTCGAAGAGACGCCGGTAGCGACGGGAAACGGTCGGCTCGGAGGATCCGAGGACCTCAGCCAAGCGGCTGAACGGCGCTCGGGGGTCGAGGTAAAGCGCGTGAATGATTCGTCGGTCCAAGAGATCAAGGTTGACTGATTCCATGCACATCACCCTAGTTCATGGTCGAAAGCATGCGGATATCTACAAAGCTGTGGCGGTCCGCCCGTTCGCCCCGCAAGCTACAGGCCATGGAAAAGAAGTGGTGGACCCTGATCGTGGTGTGTGCAGCCACCTTCATGTTGCTGGTGGACATCACCATCGTGATCGTCGCCTTGCCGACCATCCAGTCGGAACTGCACGCCAGCTTCAGCGAGGTGCAGTGGGTCATCGACGCCTACGCCCTGACCTTGGCGTCGGTGCTTCTCGCGGCCGGTTCGCTAGCCGACCGTTACGGGCAGCGTCTTCTGTTCAGCGTCGGTCTCGTTGTCTTCACCCTCGGCTCGCTGCTGTGCGGGATCTCCCAGTCGTCGATCATGTTGATCCTCTCCCGCAGCGCCCAAGGCATCGGCGGGGCGATCCTGTTCGCCACCTCGCTGTCTCTTCTAGCTCACTGCTTCCACGGCAAAGAGCGGGGAATGGCCTTCGGAATCTGGGGCGCGGTCACTGGAGTGGCCGCCGGACTTGGACCAGTACTGGGCGGGCTCATCACTACCGCCGTCAACTGGCGGGGCATCTTCTTGGTCAACCTGCCGGTCGGTGTAGCCGCGCTGGTCGTCACCCGGTGGCGGGTCGATGAGTACAAGACGCCACACGCCAGTCGACCGGACTGGGCCGGGTTCGTAACGCTGACCGCCGGATTGAGCAGTTTGGTTTATGGCCTGATCCGTGCTGGCGAGCTGGCTTGGAGCGACACCGGGGTAGATATCTGTCTCGCCCTCGCCGTCGTGTTCTTCGTTGCGTTCGTCGCGCTGGAGCGCCGAGCGGAGCACCCGCTGTTCGATCTGGCGCTGTTCCGGATCCCGACCTTCAGCGGCGGGTTGGCTGCGGCCTTTGCCTTGAACGGTTCCCTTTACGCGATGTTCTTGTACCTCACCCTCTATCTCCAAGACGACCTCGGCCATTCCGCCTTGGCGACCGGTGTTCAGCTCCTGCTCATTAGTGGGACGTCGATTGTCTCGTCGATGTTCGCCGGAGCGTTCCACGAGCACATTCCCGTCCGTTGGCTCATCGGGCCGGGCCTCCTGCTTACCGGGGTGGGTTTGCTGCTCATGACCGGGCTCGACGGCAGCAGTTCGTGGACCCACTTGATCCCCGGTTTCATCGTGGCCGGCGTCGGCAGCGGGATCGTCAACCCGCCACTCGCTTCCACCGCCGTCGGTGTGGTCGCCCCGCAGCGCTCCGGCATGGCCTCAGGCGCCAACACCACCTTCCGCGAGATCGGCATCGCCGCCGGCACCGCCGCCTACGGGTCGATTTTCGCATCGGCTCTCCACCACAAATTGGGCCAGGCCCTCGCCAACATCCCATCCCTAGAGCGGCACCTGCCCGGAGTCGTCACTGCCGTTCAACAGGGCAACGCCGCGCAGGCCATCAACGCCGTGCCTGCCCCGACGCGAGCACCACTTGTCGCGGCCGTTCACGACAGCTTTGCCAGTTCGCTCGACATTCTGCTCGTCGTCAGTGCTGTCCTAGCCCTCGTCGGAGCGGCATGTTCGGTTGTCCTCATCCGACGTCGGGACTTCGTGGACTCACACCACCAACCGGCACCAGCGCCGACAGACCCAGTCGGCTCGCTTGCGTGATGAGAACACCCCTGTACTCACCACCTTTTGACCCTGAACCGCTGGGCCACCCGTTCGAGCGAGGAGAGTGAAGATGGAAGCAATCATCACGACGGAGGATCTTCGCAAGAGCTTCCGGGGCAGGAAAGGAACCGTCGAAGCGGTCCAAGGCGTCAGCTTCGAGGTCGGTCGGGGCGAGATCTTCGGCTTCCTCGGACCGAACGGAGCCGGAAAGACGACGACGCTGCGGATGCTCACGACGCTGTTGCCCATCGACTCGGGCACGGCGAGGGTGGCCGGCTCCGACGTCGGGCGCGAGCCGAAGCAGGTGCGTCAACGGATCGGCTACGTCAGCCAGGCGGGTGGCGCCGACGACATGTCGACCGGCTGGGAGAACCTCATCCTCCAGGGCCGCCTCTACGGAGGCGATCTCGACTCCGTGCGCCAGCGGGCGAAAGAGCTCGCCGCGGTGCTCGACCTCACCGAATTCGCCGATCGGAAGGTCGCCACCTATTCGGGAGGCCAGCGCCGGCGCCTCGACGTCGCCCTCGGGCTCATTCACCAACCCGAGGTCTTGTTCCTCGACGAGCCCACCACCGGCCTCGATCCGCAGAACCGGGCGAACCTGTGGGACCACATCCGGGCCATCCAAGAGCGCGGGTCGACGGTCTTTTTGACCACCCACTATCTGGAAGAGGCGGATGCCCTCTGTGACCGGCTGACGATCATGGACCACGGGTCGATCGTCGCCGAGGGGACCCCCCGCGAGCTCAAGCGTGAGGTCGTCGGCGATTCGGTGATGCTCGGCCTTGTTGACGACGGGCTCGTCGAACGGGCCAGCGCGCTCCTGCGAACCGAGCCGTTCATCCGGGAGATTGCCGTCGAGGACGGCGGGCTGCGTCTCTACGTAGAGGACGGCAGCGCCGCCTTGCCCGAGCTTCTCCGACTGCTCGATCGGGAGCAGATCGCGCTGAAATCGATCAGCCTCTCGGAGCCCACGTTGGACGACGTGTTCTTGCGGCATACGGGCCGGTCGTTGCGAGACACCGGCAATACCTCGGAGGTGGCGGCATGAGAACCCTGAAAGACATCGGTCTGCTGTTCCAGCGGCATTTCACCCAGCAGCTGCGCAATCCGACGTGGCTATTCGTCGGGCTCTCAGCGCCGGTGCTCTATCTCGTGCTGTTCACGCCGCTGCTCAAGCACTTCACGCCAGCTGCGTCGACCGGAGCGGTGCTCGACATCTTCTTTCCCGGCATCCTGGCGCTCCTGGCGTTCGCGAGCGGCACCGCCCAGGGATTCGGCACGATCTTCGAGCTTCGATCCGGCGTCATCGAGCGCCTCCGGGTGACCCCGGCGAGCCGCTTCGCGATTCTCGCCGGGCCGCTCGTCTCGGCGATGACCTTCATGTACTTCTTCGACGCCATCGCTGTCGCGGTCGCGTACGGATTCGGCTTCCAGATCCACTGGGGCGGACTGCTCGTGCTCGCCGTGCTCATCGGGGTCTTCATGGTGATGATGTCGGCCTGGTCGGTCGCGATGGCACTCACGACCAAGGAGATCGACGCCTTTGCCTCCGTCATGAACGGCCTGAACCTGCCCGTCCTGCTCCTCGCCGGCGTGCTCTTGCCGATCTCGCTCGGTCCGACGTGGCTGCGGGTGCTCGCCCACTTCGATCCCCTCTACTACGTCGTCGAAGGCGCACGGGCGCTCGGTGCCGGCGCCTTCTCCAGCGACCACGTCTGGCAGGCGTTCGCGGTCACCGTCCCCTTGTGCGTAGTGGTTCTGGGCTGGGCGACGAGCGTCTTCAAGAAGGCGGTCGCGTGATTCTCCGACGATCGACCTGTCCCCTCCAAATCACCGCAACACCGCCACATGAAGGAGTGCTCAATGTCTGAACGGCTTCCCGTCAGCACCCGTCGCCCTGTTCCCGACCACATGTTCGGCGGGCGCTTGAACTTTTTTTTTTTTTTTTTTTTTTTTTTTTTTTTTTTTTTTTTTTTTTTTTTTTTTTTTTTTTTTTTATAAGTGCCGGTCGATGTCACCCTCGATTACTCGAGGAGCTGCCACAATAAGGCGAAGGTGACCGGGCTTCAGAGGGTCGGTCCGCTGCTCCGTTCGGGGGCCGGCGCCTCGGCTGGGGTCGAGAATGGCTGTCTCGCCAACGGGTTTTTCGTCGGCTCGAGGCGCTGGTCGAGGAGCTGGATGTGTCGGTCGAGGCCGGCGACCTGACGCCGGAGAGCCGGGTCGGGCTGGTCGGATGCTGCGGCCGCCAGGGCGGCTCGTTCGGCCTTGAGCCGGGCCCGGCTGAGCACTGCTCGCAGCTTCCCGGGGCTTGCTTGTCGGCTTCTATCTCGAGTGGATGCCGCCCCTGGGTTCTCGGGTGTGCCGGTGTCGATGGCCCAGGCCTGTCGCTTCTCCGGCTCCAGTCCCAGGTGAGGTCTTCGACGGCTTGGTGGACGTTGTCGGCGACGGCGTGGACGTGGGCGGTGTCTCGGGCTCTGCTCATGGCGACGTATCCGAGCTCTCGCCCGCCGCCGTCGGCGAAGAGATGGGCGGTATCGAAGGTCGCCCCTTGGCTTCGATGAACGGTGGTGGCGTATCCGAGGGCGAGTTGGTCGGGGCCGATCTGGTCGGGCCCGAGGGCTGTGGGTCCGGCCGTCGTCCATCCGCACCGTGAGGCTGCCGGCATCGGGGTCGACGCCGACGACCTGGCCTCGCTGCGAGGTGACCAGCTGTCCATGGGCGGAGGGGGCCAGGGTGACGATGCGATCCCCGGCTTGGTAGATGTTGCCGGCCACCTGCAGCTCCGGTCCGCTCAGCCGCCCAGCCTGCTCGCATGGCTTGTCGGGCCCGGGCGTTGAGGGCGGCGACGTTGGCCCGCCGCCACGCCATCATGGTCGACTGCTTGCCCTCTGAGACGTCTTTGGCCCAGGCGGCGACGGTCTGCTCGAGCGCCTGTTCCCGGTTGGGGGCGGTGGTGATGCGCCGTGGTCGGCGTACCAGTTGACCGCCTGCTCGACGTTCCCGGCGCGCAGGTGGGCCAGCATGGCCCGTTCTTCGGGATCGGCTTGGCGCACGTTCTCGCGCAGCGCATGCACGCTGCCCGTGTGCCTGGCGACGAGGGCTTGGAGGCTGCCGCCGGGGCCGACCGCACCGAGTTGGCGGTGGTCTCCGACGATGATCAGCTTGGACCCGGCTGCTTCGGTGGCGGCGAGCAGGCGCAGCATGGCAGGGTCGTCTGTCATGCCCGCCTCGTCGCAGACCACCACTGTCCGGCCGTCCAAGCGGGCTTGTCCGTGGTCGAGCCGCCACAGCAGCGAGGCGATGGTCCGGGACTCGCCGATGCCGGCTTCGGCGCCCAGGGTGCGGGCGGCCTGCCCGGAGATCGAGGTGCCCACGACCCGGTAGCCGGCGTCCTCGAACGCCTGGCGGGCGACGTCGAGGGCGGTTGTCTTCCCCGAGCCGGCCACCCCCACGATCAGCTCCACCGGACGCCCGGAGGTGACCACCGATCGGATCATGGCCTTCTGCCCGTCGGTGAGCGGACCGGCCGCCCAGCTGCTCTTCCTTGGCCGTGATCGCCTGCTCGGCCGCCTCGGGGCGACCGCGGGCGCGCCGGTGCGGTCGGCTTGGAGGGCCACCTTCAAGGCGATGGCGGCCTCGGTGGCGATCACGCAGGCCGGGGCGTAGGCCTGCTCCCGGGCGGCCGTGACGCCCAGCAGCGCCACCGCGTCGGGGTGGCCGCAGACCGCTTCGACCGCCCGCAGCAGCTCTCGGGGGCCGAACCCGAACAGCAGCGGCCCGACCGCGACCGCCACATCGGATCGGGTGAAGACCTTCTGCTGGGCCAGCCGCCCGGACGGGCCCAGGGCGTAGGCGGCCAGCGCGGCCAGCTGTCGGGCCGACAGCACCTGTGGTTGGCGGCGGCGGTTGTTGGCGGCGGCTTCGGTGACCTCGTCGAGCATCCCTTCGGGGGTGTAGCCGGCGGCGGACAGCTCGAGGATCCAGCCGTCCATGAGATCGGCGGGCGGGGTGTGCCGCTTGGTCTTGCGGGTGTCCCGGGCCGCGGTCTGGCGGGCCTGGTAGGTGTCGTAACCCTTGGATTCGACCGCGGCGGTGATCTCCGCCGAGCGCTTGGAGAACAGCTGGCACGCCCCCTCGGGCATCCCGGCGATACGCCAATGCCCCAGCCGCCCCGACGGGCCGTCATCGGCTTCGATCGCGTAGCCGAGCTCGATGGCTTTGGCCGCCGACGCCACCCGCCCGAACGCGGTGGCGGCGTGCAGGATGTCCCGCAAGGCGGCGGTGTCGACGGCTTTCCAGCCCCCTTTGCCGTCGGCCATGTGGCACACATTGGCGATCAGAACGTGATCGTGGGGCTCAGGATCGCCGCCCGGGATGTGGCGTGACGGGTGCGAGCCCAGATCAAACCATGGGTCGGACCGCGGGTCTGGCCGCGGCCGCGCCGGCCTCCCCGCACCGCCATCCAGGTGTCCAGATAGGCCAGGGTGGCGTCGGTTTCGGGGTCCAGAATGGCGTGCATATCCTCGGCCCGGCCGATCAAACCCAACAGCGCCACCGACTTCTGGGCGGCCACCACCAGCTCCATCCCCGGCCGCTTCGCGGCCACCAAACGGGCCCCGTCGGACGGTCGCCGGGCCCCGCCGGGACCGAAGATGGCGTCGTATTCGGCCTCGCTGACGGGCCCGTCCAGGCCGAGTTCTGCGGCGCCGGAGCCGCCCCAAACCAGCGGTGTCTCACCCCGGGACGCGTAGTACTCGAGTGCCGCTCGGGGGTGGTCATCGGCTCGATCCATCACCGTCTCGCGGTGATAATTGACCGAGTCGACGCCCATCATTCTCATCCACGCCACGGCGTCCGCCTCCTATCTCTCGGCCCGCTCAGACGGGCTCCAGCAAGGGGCAACCGGTCGGTTGCAATCGTGTTCGGGAATTTGGGCTTGAAGGAGAGGGGTGAATAGTTGGGGAGGGGATGAGGGGTCGGGGTCGTGGAGGTGACGGAAGGAGTGATCGACGGGCGGCATTCTCACGAGCTTCTGCCAGGGCGGCCGGCTAGAAGTCCGGTCGCGAATCTCCGCTTGGCGCTCCGCCCTTCGACCATCCCAAGGCCTTCGGCGGTGTGCCGGTCCCACCCCCCCACGGTCACATCTCCCCGCTATGAGCGACCACAATGCACATCATACCCGTTGTATGTGATACTGTTGTGAAGCAACACTACCAACGATGAGAGCGCGATCGTGAGAGCCCGCAAGAAGACCGACCCCATCAAGGCACCCCGCCCCATCGGGGCCGACACCGGCATCGACGTCAACGCCGTGGTCTCCTACAACCTCAAAGCCATCCGGGAACGCAACGGCTGGACCCAGCAAGAGGTCGCCGACAACCTGGGGCGGCTCACCGGCCATGTCCTGCCCCAGGCGTCCATCTCGGCCATGGAACGCGGCTTCGACGGGGAACGCCGCCGGCGCTTCGACGCCCACGAGCTCTATCTGCTCTCCGTGCTCTTCGATGTCCCGATCGCTTACTTCTTCGTGCCCCCCCCCGGCAGCGAGCGCACCCACCTGGCCGATACCGGCGACTGGCTCTCGACCCTCTACGCGGCGGTGCTCGGCCAAGAGCGCCAGCTCGCCCCCCTGGACGAGCGGCTGGCCGAGATCGGCATCAAGAACCCCGAAGAGGCCGACCAGGCCATGGTGGCTGTACTGGGTCCCAAGACCGCCACCGGCGCCTGGCACGACCACTTCCGCGTCTGGCGCAAACGACGGCTACGCCAGCTCGAACGCCAATACGGCGACCGCCTCGACGAGGTCGCCGACTTCCTCGCCGAGTTCGCCGCCCAGATCAAAGCCGTCGGCCCCAAGACCTACCTCGAATCCGTGGCCTACAACGACCGAGACGCCAAACGAGACAAGCAGAAAGAACTCGACAGGCTCTCCTCAGATCGCCGTTCCTGACGGCCTTCCTATCCCCGTAACACCTCGGAGGTGAACCCTTGTGAGGGCATCAAGCTCAAGGAGCGGCCGGTCAGGACCCAGACTCGTCGGGGTCGGTGAAGAGGCCGGCACACACGGAACCACGTTGGCCCTGGCGGACTACCCAGACGTCCGTCGCGTGGAAGAGGTCGCAGCCGTCCTCCGGTGCTCCAAATGGTGTGTCTACGATCTGATCAATACCGGCGCTCTGAAGTCGATCCGGCTGGGTCGAGCTATACGGGTGACTCGCCGAGCCCTCGAGGAGTTCCTCGCGGTATGAAGGCCTGCCTCAGCCAGTCTCGCCTCTCATCAGTTCGCCGAGCAGTTGGGCGGCGGCCTGGTCTCGGGCGGGGATCACATGGCTATAGATGCGAAGTAGGACCGACTCATCGTGGCCCAGTCGGCCGGCGATCAGGCGAGGATCGATCCCGGCGGCAACCAGTTGCGTGGCCGAGAAGTGCCGAAGGTCGTTGAGGCAGATGTGGCGCAGCCCTTCCCGGTTGCGAAGCGCGGTGAACGCACCCGACACTCGGTCCGGGCGCCACGGCTCGCAGTGATCGGCCGACTGCGACCAGACGAATGCGTCCGGGGCGAGATCAACCCCGAGGGCCGCGCATCGCCCCTCAGCCCGAGCCTTCTGTTCCAGCAACACCGCGAGCGTGATTGGATCAAGCGCGAACCGGCGGCGCTTCTTGTTCTTGGTCGCCGACAGCATCACCACGCCGCTAGGGAAGACCTTGAGGACGTTTCCTCCTCCGGTCAACGCCACGGTGTTGTCCTTAGGCAGGTCCGAGCAGCGCCACCAGATCGTCGCCGCCCCAGCCTCGAGGTCGATGTCGCAGAAGCGGAGGCCACAGATCTCCCCCCGGCGCATCCCGGTGGTGGCGTCCACGAAGATCAGGGCGGCAAGGTCAGGGTTCTCCTGACTCACCGCCAGGGCGAGCCGCCGCGCTTCCTCCGGCGTCGGGGGGATCCGCTCGCCGGGTGCGAGCGGAGGCGCCTGCGCCTCGCTCGCCGGGTTGGGCGGCGAAAGCCACCGCCAGCGAATGGCCTGGTTGAGTGCCGCTCGAATGAGCGAGTGGAAGTGATGACGCGTTGTGGGATGCATCCCATAACCCGACCGCCCGCCGGCCGAGGCCAGCCGGGCGTAGAACTCGTCCACATCCCGACCAGTCAACCGCCGCACGTCCTTGGCGCCGATGGGATCAGCCTTGATCCGATCGGCCCGCCGCCGAGCCTCCAGCATCGTCTTCGGGGCCCGGCCTCGGGCCTCCTGATGGCGCAGGTACTCATCCAGGAGCTCACTCAGCGTGTGGCGGATCCCCTGGTGACGCCCTCCCTCCACCTCGGCCAGCAGCCTGGCGGCCTCGGTCTCGACCACCTTGGGGTAGCCCTTAGCGCCCGGTCGCCGAACAGGCCCTTTGACCGTCCGCGACACCTGTCCGTACTTCCCGGTCGTCGGGTCCCGCCGCCCCGTGGACGCCGTGATCTCATAGACGCCCGGAGTTCGCTCTCGTATCCTGGGCACGTGGCTAACGTTATGCGCACCCAGCGACTGTTTGGGATAGAGTTTGGGATGACCTAGGCTCGCAGCGCATAATGGCTGCTGGAGGGATGCGAGAGCGGCCGAATCGGACGGTCTCGAAAACCGTTGTGGGCGTAGCCCACCGTGGGTTCAAATCCCACTCCCTCCGCCGCCGAGAGCCTGGGTCTCCCCAGCGGGGACCCAGGCTCCCAGGGCGCCTATCGTTACCGGCAGCTAACCGCCATCCGCGTCGAGGTCGAGCTGATAGTGCAAAAAGTCGGGGTCCCGGCCTACCAGTCGCATCCCTACTCCGGTCATGACTCGCTGCGAACCCACGTTGGTTTCCTCGGTCCGGCCGATTACCCCGCGCACGTCGTCCAGGCCGGAGGCAATGTCGAGCAGCAGGCGCAGAGCCTGGCTGGCCACCCCTCGGCGGCGAACCTCCGGAACCACGCCGTATCCGACTTCGACCATCTGGTTGCGGGGCGGACCGTGAAAGCCGATGCCGCCCACCACCACCCCGTCCTCGAGCACCTGGTAGTACCCGAAGGGACTCGAACCGCTCCGCCCGGCCGATCGAGGCAACTGGCTGGTGTAGGCGGCCGCCGCCCGGACATCCCCATCGAGCGGGTAGTCCGGGGCCCACGGTGGGTCCTCTGGATCCCGTCTCCTGGTCATCACCCGTTCGGCCTCGGCGCGGTTGCAGAGGCGGAGCTCGAGGACCATCACCGTCATCTTGCCCGACACCCAGGCGCCTGCGGGGCGGCCCGACATCCGGCCGGCTCCCGCTCGGGGAACAACACCCAGCGACCATCCGTTAATTGAGGCACTTACATGATTACATCGACCCTACGTGACGCTAGGAGGCCGCGTTGAGATACGGCCGACGCACCAAGGATCTGGCCGAGCTGCGCGCCGCGAACGTAACCAAGGGCACCTTGCGGCGGATCGGACGGTTCCTTTCTCCTTATCGATACCGGCTGCTTGCCTATCTGCTGGTGATCGCCGGCACCGCGGTCATCGGGGCGGTGCCACCGCTGCTGGTCCGGAGCCTCATCGACCACGCCATCCCCGACCACAGCCTGAGACAGGTCGACCTGCTGGCCGCCGCTCTGGTCGGAGTGGCGCTGGCCACCACCGCCCTCTCGCTGCTCAGCCGGTGGTTCGGCGCCGTGGTCGGGGAGGGGATCATCTACGACCTGCGGGTGAAGCTCTACGACCACGTGCAGCGCATGCCGGTCGCCTTCTTCACGCGCACCCAGACCGGATCGCTGATGAGCCGGCTCACCAGCGACGTCCTCGACGCCCAGAACGCGGTCAGCACGGCCGCCTCGATCGTCTCCGACCTGATGACCCTCGGTGCGACCCTCCTGCCGATGTTCATCCTGAGCCCGGGCATCACCGGACTGGCGCTGCTGGTCCTGCCCCCGTTCATACTCATGGACCGGGTGATGGCCAAGCGCATCAGCCGCCTGTCCCGGCACCAGATGCAACTCAATGCGGACATGAGCTCCAACATGACCGAGCGGTTCAACGTGGCCGGCGCCCTGCTGGTCAAGCTGTTCGGCCGGCCGGACGCGGAGTCGAAGGAGTTCGCCCGCCGAGCGGGAGGCGTGCGTGACTCGGGGATCCGGCTGGCCCTGTTGGGCCGTTACCTCTTCGGGGCGCTGTCCCTCGTGGGGGCGGTCGGGACCGCGGCCGTGTATTGGTTGGGCGGCCGCCAAGCGGTGACGGGGCATATGGCGGTCGGTACCGTGGTGGCGCTGGCCGCCTACGTGACCAAGCTGTACTCCCCGCTGACCGACCTGGCCAGCTCACAGGTGGACGTGCTGGGCGCGGTCGTCAGTTTCGACCGGGTCTTCGAGGTGCTGGACACGCCTCCGTCGGTCGCCGACCAGCCGGATGCGGTCCCGCTGCCCTCGCCAGTGGAGGGACGGGTCGAGGCCGACGCGGCCTGGTTCCGGTATCCGGCCCCCTCCGAGGTCTCGGTCGCGTCGCTGGAGGCGACGGCCGAGACGGTGGGCAACGGGCTCTCGACCGAGCCCGGGGCGTGGGTGCTACGGGACGTGTCATTCGTGGCCGAACCGGGGACCATGACGGCCCTGGTGGGGCCGTCCGGCGCCGGCAAGACCACCCTGTCGGGGCTCATTCCCCGTCTCTACGATGCGGTGTCCGGCTCAGTTCGGATCGACGGTCACGACGTCCGGGACGTGACCCTCGCCTCGGTCTCAGGATCGGTAGGCGTCGTGACGCAGGACGCCCACCTTTTCCACGACACCATCGCGGCCAACCTGCGCTACGCCCGACCTTCGGCGACCGATGCCGAGCTGGTCGCGGCCTGCGAGGCGGCCAGGATCCACGACCTGATCGTGTCGCTTCCCGAGGGCTACGACACGGTCGTCGGTGAGCGCGGCCACCGTCTCTCCGGCGGGGAAAAACAACGCCTCGCGATCGCCCGAGTCCTCCTCAAGGATCCGGCCGTGGTGATCCTCGATGAGGCCACCGCCCACCTCGACTCTGAAACGGAGCACCTGGTCCAGCAGGCTCTGGCGGCGGCCCTGCAAGGCCGGACCTCGATCGTGATCGCTCACCGCCTGTCGACGATCCAGGCGGCCGACCAGATCCTGGTGCTCGACCACGGCGAGATCGTCGCCCGCGGCACCCACGCCTCGCTCATCCGGGAGGGCGGCCTGTACGCCGACCTCTACCAGACGCAGTACCTGCGAGGGATCGACACCCTGGCCGCGACCGCAAGCTGAACCCGCCCCACCGCCTGCTTCAATGTGGGTGCGGGTGGGAGTGCGGGGTGCCGTCGCCCTTGGCCTTCTCCAACCACTGACGGAGCCCGGCGGCATTGGAATGGATCCCGTTGAGGGTCTCGAGCTTGCTCCGCTGCTCCTCCTGCACCGTGTCCATCTCTGAGGCCAGGTCCTTCTCCAGGGCGGCGGCGATGTCCTCCCCCGCCCGCCAGGCCCGCTCGGCCACCTCGGCCCAGTGACGCAGGACGCCTTCGGCTTCCTCGAGGGTGTCGAGCGGGTTGGGGACCAGGCCGTAGTGGGCCAGGGCCACCCCCGCCGGGTTGCGAGCCCGGAACTTGTGCAGCGACGTCACCGCCTGGTCCAGGTCGAAGTCGGCTGGGGGCGTGGCCGGGCGCAGGATCCCCACATCGGGGAGCCGCACGCCCACGGCATCGCCCGCGAAGAGGATGCCCGTCTCACTGTCGTGCAAGGCCAGGTGGTGCTTGGCGTGTCCCGGCGAATCGATCGTGGTGAGACTTCGCCCCGGGCCGATCTGGATGGCCTCGCCGTCGGCGAGCACGTGCAGGCGATCGGCCGGGGTGGGGTCGATCCGCCCGTACAGCGAGTCGAGGAGATCGCCGTAGACCATGGCCGCCGAGTTGACCAGCCGGGACGGGTCGACCAGGTGACGAGCACCCTTTTCGTGCACGTAGACGGTGGCCTTCGGAAAGGCGCGAGCCACGTCGCCGACCCCGCCGGCGTGGTCGAGGTGGATGTGGGTGACGGCCACACCGGCCAGATCGCCGGGCCGCACCCCGTGCTCTTCGAGGGCAGCGAGGAGGACCGGTACCGACGATTGGCTGCCGGTCTCGACCAGGACCGGTGACGGACCCTCGATCAGATAGCCGGCAGTGAAACGAGACCAGCCGCCGAGCAAGGTGTCGATCTCCCAGACTCCCGGACCGATGTAGCTACCCATGCGTGCCGACTGTAGGCGGACCGGGCTACCTCCTCCGGATCCCGGCTAGGGGCCGCCTCGCCAACGAGCCGGCTGGGTGAGATAGGGCGGCGGATCGAAGTCGGGTCGGTTGGTGTCCTCGGGGATCGCCGGCCCGGCATCCGGGCGCAGCGGCAGCACGCCGGCCCAAACCGGCAGCAGCAGATCCTCCTCGTCGTCGATTGGACCACCGGTGCGGACCTTGGCCGATACCTCGTCGAGAGCCAACGACACCACCCGGGTGCTCAGGAGCTCCGACGGGTTCGGGGATCGGGCGTCCCCGGAACGGCCAGGCAGCATGTGGTCGACGATCGCCGCCAAGGCCCCGGCCTTCTCGTCAGGATCGACGATCTCGGTGGCGCGGCCGAACACCACCACCGACCGGTAGTTGAGCGAGTGGTGGAACGTTGATCGGGCCAGCACCAATCCGTCGAGCAGCGTGACGGTAACGGTCAGTTCGGCGCCGGCGGCCGCCGCCTTGAGCACGTGGTTGCCGGCTGCACCGTGCAGGAACAGCTGCTCGCCCGCCCGGCCGTACGCCGTCGGGATCATGAAGACCGTGCCATCCACCACGCAGGCCACGTGGCAGATGAAGCCCTCGTCCAGGATGGCGTGGACCGCGTCGCGGTCGTACTCGGCCCGCTCACGATGACGCCGGAGGGTGGTACGCGGCGTAGGAACAAACGAGGGGTCGGCGGCAGCGGTCACGCCATCGCCACCAGGTCGAGCAGGTCGTCGCTCCAATAGTCCTCGGCCCCGTCGGGCATCAGCAGCACCCGCCCAGGCTGCAGCTCGGACACGAACCCCACGTCGTGGCTGACCAGGATCATCGTCCCCGGCCACTCCGCCAAGGCTCGACCGATGGCCTCACGAGAGGGGGGATCCAGGTTGTTGGTCGGTTCGTCGAGGAGCAGAAGGTTGTGCTGCCCGGCGACCAGCTGGGCGAGCGCCAGCTTGGTCTTCTCGCCCCCCGAAAGGGTGCCGGCGTCCTGGAACGCCACGTCCCCGACCAGCCCGAACATCCCGAGCAGGGCTCGGCGGCCCCGTTCGCTCGGCTCCGAGGAGTCCCCGAGGTGGTCGAGGACGGTTGTCCCGGCGTGGACGCCCTCGTGTTCCTGGGCGTAGTAGCCGAGGGACACACCCACCCCGGTGCGGAAGGCCCCCGCGGAGGGATCGGACTCCCCGGCCAGGATGCGCAGGAGGCTGGTCTTGCCGGCACCGTTGAGGCCCATGATGAGGAGCCGTTCGCCTCGTTCGACGGCGAAGCTCACGTCCTCGAACACCCGTGGGCCTCCATACGCCTTGGCCAGGTTGTCGGCCTCCAATACCAGGCGCCCGGTGTGGGGCGGGCTCGGGAACTGCACCCGGTAGCGACGCTCACTGTTGGACGGCCCGGTCGAGGCGGCCCCCTGCAGTCGGACCACCCTCTTGTCGAGGCTCTTGGCCACCCGGGCCCGCTTGGCTGTCTGGTGACGCATGGAGTCGGCCAGCGTGGACAACCGCTTGATCTCCGCCTGCTGGCGGACGACCAGCTTCTGCAGTCGAAGCTCGTCCGCGGCCCGGGCCTCCCGGTACTGGGAGTAGGTGCCCTTGTACTCCACCAGCTGGGCCTCGTCCAGGTGCAGCACCCGGGTGATCGCCTCGTCCAGGAGGTCCAGGTCGTGGCTGACCACGAGCAGGGCCCCGCGGTAGGAACGCAGGAACCCCATGAGCCAGCGCTTGGCGTCGGTGTCGAGATGGTTGGTGGGTTCGTCGAGCAGCAGGACGTCGCTGCCGGCGAACAGGATGCGAGCCAACTCGATGCGCCGTCGTTCACCACCCGACAGCACCGCGACGGGTCGATCGACCCGGTCCGCACCCAGACCCAGACCAGCGACCAGCTGGCGCACTTCGGACTCGGCCGCGTACCCGCCCAGGGCGGCGAAGGCGTCCTCGGCCTGGGCGAAGCGGGCGATGACCCGTTCCGACGGGTGCTCGTCCATGGCGATCCGTAGCTTCTCCAGTCGGGTAGCCGCCTCGTCCAGGCCCCGCCCGGACAGGATATGGGTCAGCCCCGTGACCGCCCCGTCGGACCCGGTCGCCACCTGCCGGATGGACCGGGGATCCTGGCTGAGGAATCCGATCTGCCCCTGCCGCACAACCGTCCCCTCGGCGGGTGCGGCCTCGCCCCCGAGCACCTTCAGGAGGCTCGTCTTCCCGGCTCCGTTCCGGCCCACCAGGCCGACCTTGTCACCGGCGCGCACCAGGAACGACGCCTCCTCCAGGGTGAGGCGCCCGCCTACCTCGACGCTGAGCCGACGCGCTTCGAGCACTCGTCCATGATGGCGGACGGGCGCCCGCGGGCGGGACCGGATTTCTCCCTGTCGCCAGGCGGCGGCCGGTGGGTGGCCGGTCGGCCGGTAGGTCGCCGGGTGCCGGTAGGTCGCCGGTCGGCCGGTGGTCGCCGGCCGGTCCCTGGTCGACCGGTAGGTCGCCGCTCGCCGGTCGGTCGGTCGCCGGTCGACCGGTAGGTCGCCGGTCGGCCGGTAGGTCGCCGGGTGCCGGTAGGTCGCCGGTGGTCGCCGGTCGGCCGGTAGGTCGCCGGGTGCCGGTAGGTCGCCGGTGGTCGCCGGTAGGTCGCCGGTGGTCGCCGGTCGGCCGGTAGGTCGCCGGGTGCCGGTAGGTCGCCGGTGGTCGCTGGTCGCCGGTGGGTCGCCGGTCGGCCGGTAGGTCGCCGATCGCCGGTAGGTCGCCACTCGCCGGTCGGTCGGTCGGTCGCCGCTCGCCGGTCGGTCGGTCGCCGCTCGCCGGTGGGTCGCCGGTCGGCCGGTAGGTCGCCGGGTGCCGGTAGGTCGCCGATCGCCAGTCGGTCGCCGGTAGGTCGCCGATCGCCAGTCGGTCGCCGGTAGGTCGCCGGTCGGCCGGTGGTCGCTGGACGCTGGATGCCCATCGTTGGGCCGGCGGGGTGCCAGTCGTCGGTCGGTCCCCGTGACGAAAACGGTCAGCAAAAAAGGCGTGGGTGATTTTTCCTGTCCGTTTTTGCGATCGCCCCTACGGAGATCTCATCGAAAACGGTCAGTAAAACGGGAGCTGGCGGGTCGATCCGGTTTTCCTGACCGTTTTTGCGATCGCCCCTACGGGGATCCCGTCGAAAACGGTCAACAAAACGGACGCGGACGGTTTCACTGACCGTTTTTGCGTCCGCCGACCGCGGTCAACTGGCGGCACCCCCGGGTCCCGGGAGTCCACCATCGCGGCCGCCTTGGCCGTCAGCTGACCCGGCCGACTCGCTATGGAACATCCGATAGGCGGCTTCCTCAGCCAATCGGGCCACCTCCCGGACCGGCATGTGAAGGAGCCCGGCAACGCGGGCGGCATCGTCGTGCTCGGCCTTGATCCGGCGCGGGCCCCGCTTGACTCGAACCGAGTACCCAGAGACCTCAACCTGCGCAAACTGACGCTCGGCCGGCCAGCGTTGCCACGACTGCGCTCGGATGCCGAGGGTGCCGGTCTCGTCGGCCAGCACGTGACGGAGGGGCCCGACGGCGGCAGGATCGGCCAGCACGCTGACGACGTGCGCCGGCCTGCCTTTCTTGCCGGTAACCGGGGTCACCCACGCGTCCAGGGCGCCCGCATTCATGAGGGCCGCGACGGTGGTGCCCAGTATTTCGCCGGTCACGTCGTCAACGTTGGCTTCCAGCACCACCACCGGCTGTCCGTGTTCGATGTCGATCCGGGATCGCTCGCTGGCGATCCCGATCACCACTTGGACAGCGTTCGGCATCCCCTCCAACTCTCGAGAACCGGCGCCGAATCCCGACGACGTGATCTGCATCGCCGGGAGCGGCCCCCAGTCCTGGCACAAAGCGGCCAACAAGGCGGCGCCGGTGGGGGTCGTGAGCTCGAAGGGAATGGTCGTGCCGTAGGTCGGGGCATCGCGGAGCAACTCCACCACCGCAGGCGCCGGTATCGGCAGCGTGCCGTGGGAGGAGTGCACCATGCCGCTCCCCTGCGCAACCGGGCTGGCATGAACCTCGTCGACACCGAGTAACTCGAGCGCCAGACAGGTCCCGACGATGTCGATCAGGGCGTCCGTGGCACCCACCTCGTGGAAGTGGACTTGGGCGGGAGGTCGGCGGTGCAGCCGTCCCTCGGCCTCTGCCAAGCGGGCGAAGGTGGCCAAGGCGCGCTGACGGGCGCGCGCCGGTAGACGAGCCTCGGTGATGAGGCCCACGATGTGGGAGTAGGTCCGGACCACATGGGTCTCCCGCACCCGAACCTTGACCTGCGTGCATGCCAGCCCCGCCCGCAGGGTGGCGCTGGCATCAAGCGACCAGTCCCCAATGGGCAGTGCGCTCAAGTCGCTCTCGATGGCCGACAGGTCGGCACCCGCGTCCACCAGACTGCCCAGCGCCATGTCGCCGGCGATCCCGGCGAAGCAGTGCCACCACGCCACGGTCGTCATCGGGAGGTGCTCCGTTCTATGGGCGAGGGCTGGGCCGGCGGCCGGCCAGAGATCGGGGCCGGAGCCGGCGCCGTCAGGCGGGATCCGTCGGCCGGCCCGACCAGGCGAGACCCGTCGGCCGGCCCGACCAAGCGAGACCCGTCGGCCGGCCCGGGCAGGCGAGACTCGTCCGCCGCCCCAATGCGGGCCACGGCGAAGGCCGACCCGAGCATGCGGGCCACGGCGAAGGCCGCCCCGAACCCGTTGTCGATGCCGACCACCACCATTCCCGAAGCACACGACGAGAGCATGGAGAGCAGCGCCGTCACCCCGCCGAGACCCGCTCCGTAACCAGCCGCGCTCGTGGGTACGGCGACGACCGGCGCGCCGCACAAGCCGCCGACCACGCTGGCCAAGGCGCCCTCCATGCCCGCAACCACGACGACCGCGTCCGCAGCCTGCAGCGACTCCAGATGGGCGAGCAGGCGGTGCAATCCGGCGACACCTGCATCGGCCACCAGGCTGGGCTGGAACCCGAACGCCTGCAGCGTCGCCTCGCACTCGACAGCCACCGTCAAGTCAGCAGTGCCGGCGGTGATGACCACGACCTGCTCGGCTCGGGCCGGGGCGGGTCGCCAGACCACGGTCGAGCCGGCGACCCTCCCGTCCGGGTGGGCGGCCACGACCGCGGCGATCTGCTCCTCGGTCGCCCGGGTCAGCACCACCGGCGCCCCTGCTACCGAACCGGCGTCATCGGCGTTCAGGAGCTCGCCGACGATGCCCACGCACTGGGCGGCACTTTTCCCTGGACCAAAGACAGCCTCAGGGAGTCCCTGCCGGAGCATCCGGTGATGATCGACCATGGCGTAGCCGAGCTCGGCAAAGGGCAAGCGGCGCAGCTGGCGGACGACGTCGTCCGCGTCAATCGTTCCGGCGGCCAGCTGGTCCAGCAACGTCCGCAGCGCGCTCTCATCCATGACCGCTCTATCCTGCCCGCCAATGACCGGTTCCGTCGCACCGACTGCCACCATCGCCTTCCTGGGACCGTCCGGCACGTTCACCGAGGAAGCCCTGCGCAGCGAACCTGGCCTGGCCCACGCCCGACTGGTGCCCTTGCCGTCGTTTGTCCATGTGCTGTCCGCGGTGACCGACGGGACTGCCGATTACGGGTTCGTGGCCCTGGAGAACTCCATCGAGGGCACGGTATCGATCACCCTCGATCAGCTGGTGTTCGAGCGGGATCTGATCATTGTCGGCGAGGCCGTCCTGCCCGTGACGCAAAACCTCCTCGCCCCCTCGGGAGCTCGGATGGGCGACTTGAAGCGGATCGTGTCGTTCCCGCATGCGACCGGTCAGTGCCGCGCCTGGTTGACCGCCAACCTGCCCAATGTCGAAGAGGTGGCAGCCCGCTCCACGGCCGAAGCCGTCCGGCTGGTAGCGGAATCTGGCGAAACGACTACGGCCGCCATCGGGACGACCCTGGCGGGCGAGCTCTACGGCCTGGGTGTGCTGGCCGAACGAATCGAAGATCATGCGGGCAACTCGACCCGGTTCGTTCTTCGTCGCGCCCCACGATGCGGGCATCCCGGCGGCGACGGGACACGACAAGACGAGCGTGGTCTGTTTCCAATCGAGCGACCACCCCGGCAGCCTGCACGGGATCCTGGGCCAGTTCTCGGCTCGAGACCTCAACCTGGTCAAGCTGGAGTCCCGCCCGACCAAGCGGGAGCTCGGCGAGTACTGCTTCATCATCGATTTTGAGGGCCATGTCAACGACGAGGTGGTCGCCGACTGTCTGCGGGACCTGCACGCTGGTCTCCGGAAGCTCAAGTTCCTGGGTTCCTACCCTGCGGCGGGCGTTCACGGCCCCAGCCGTCGGCGCAACGCCGAGCGGGCCTGGATCGCGGCGGACCGCTGGATCGATGACATCCGGTCGCGCATCCGACCCCCAGAGGAGGTTTCTCCAGACCGCAATGACGGTTGAGGCCCGGACGAGGCGATGCTCGGCAGTGTCCGGGGGCCCGACCCGGATCGCAGAGCTACGCTGCACGCACCAGGAGGGATGGCAGAGCGGCCGAATGCGAGGCTCTTGAAAAGCCTTGGGATGCAAGTCCCCGGGGGTTCAAATCCCTCTCCCTCCGCCCGTTTCCCTTCCGTCGATCGAACCGCCCGGCGGGTGGCCAGCCGGTCGGCCACGAGGCAGCCGGTCGGCCACGAGGCAGCCGGTCGGCCACGAGGCAGCCGGTCGGCCGCGAAGCAGCCGGTCATGCGACCGTCAACTCGGGCGGACTTGGCGGGGGCGACCGACTCCCGGCGGATCCTGCTCCGCATCAATCGTTCCGCTCGGAGCGCGGGCGTACGCTTACACCTACTTCCAGCGTCAAGGCACGCTGCTCAAGGGTGCACCCACCCGTTAGCCGGCCCATCCCGAGCGACGTGCGCGCCAGGGTCACCACTGCCGACCGTCAAGAGGTGATGCAAGGATGGACACGTGACGCCTGAAAACCTTCACGACTTCTTTGTGGCCGCGGCGGGCGTAGCCGGCGCGCTGATCGGTTTGCTGTTCGTAGCCGTGTCCGTCTCCCAGGACCGACTGGCCGAATCGGGTGAGACCCAGATTCACCGGGTCCGGGCGGCCGCCGCCCTGACCGGATTCAGCAATACGCTCGTGGTTTCGCTCTTTGCGCTCGTTCCCGAAACCAAGATCGGCTGGGCTGCGGTGAGCGCCTCGTCCATCGGCCTGTTCTTCATCGTCGCATCGGTGCTTTCGTTCCGACGCCTCCACGGCGTACCGGGGCGTGACCGGCGCGATGCGCTCTTCCTGGTGACCCTGGTCGTCACCTTCGTGGTTCAGTTCATCTCCGGGCTGAACCTGCTGCTCCAACCCGACGATGCCGGCGCAGCTCGAACGGTTGCCGTGACACTGATCATCTGTTCCCTGATCGGGATCGAGCGGGCCTGGGAGCTCGTCGGCGGACCGAGCATCGGGTTGGGGCACGAACTAGGCGCACTGGTGCGAAGCGACAAGCGTCACCCTGACCCCGAAGAGGCTTCCGAGGACCCCCCACCCCCATCATCATGAGCGACGCCTGCCCCATCCATTCTCGTCTCGCGGTCGATAGACGTGGACAGGAGTACCGCCGTCGAAGGTCCCAGCTTCGACCAAAGGGATCACCCGGTTGGCGGCGGATCTTTTTTGGTATCTAACCCGCGTATTACGCGGGTTAGATACCAAAAAAGCCTCCTCGTCTACCTATGACAGGGTGGATGACCGATTACAGGATCGGGCTTCTGCGAGATCGCATTCAGATAATTACCAGAGCGATTGCTTTGGCTTTTCAAGCGGTCTTCCCGGCGCGGTTGGCCACGGGCCACCGCCCCGGGCCACCCGCCCCGGGCCCCGGGCCCCGGCCCCGGCCCGGGCCACCCACCGCCATTCTCCACGGTATCTTCACACCCTCTGCACCACATGCACACCGGGGTGATCGAACGTGCGGGCGGCTCGTTTGGTCGGGGTGACACGGTTCCTCCTCGCCACACATGGTCCATCGCCACACCATGATGGTCCAGATGCTTACCCCGATCACTCGGGCCGCAAGGAACAAAAAGGCGCAATCCGACCCGGATGTGGGCGTATGTTGTCCGCCTCTTTGCCCGGCGGCTACGTGAGGCTGGGCCAGGGCGCTGGCGTCGAGAAAGGTGCGTAATGTGAAGAGTCTGTTCAAGCACGCGGCCGCGTCCGGATTAGTAGGTGCACCGTGGTCGGAAACCAGTTGGGACCAGGAGGGCTATTCGCCCGCGTCGGGCGACCGCACCTGGGCCCGGCTCAGCAGTTCACAAATGGTGGGGTCGGCGATCTGGTAGCGGATGACTCGGCCGTCGCGCTCGGTACGCACGGCCCGGTAGGCCCTGAGCAGACGCAGGGTCTGCGAGACGGTGTCCGCATTCTGATCCACGGCGACAGCCAGGTCGGTGACGCTGATGGGGCCGGCGGCACTGATGCAAAGAAGAAGGCTCAGCCGGGTGGGATCGCTGAGTAGGGCGAATCGTTGCGACCACTCCTCGACGCGGACCGGGTCCAAGCTGTGGATGGCGGCGCAGACTCGGTCCTCGTCGATCACCCGGCGATCGGCTCGGTCCGCGGGAACCAGATGCACGTCCGCCAGTCTGCCACACGCCGTGGCTGAAAATCTGAACGAATGATCAGGCTTGACAGCTGGGGCCGCCTGGTTTAGCTTGACGTCGCTCCGGCTGATCCCGGAGTGGTTTTCAGCCCAGCGAAGTCCGGTGCAAGCCCGGCACTGTCCCGCAACGGTCAAGCCTCCCATGGGGGGGACGAGTCCGGTCGCCTGGCTGAGCACCGACGTGACTGGCCCTCGGAGCAAAGGCTGGTGCACCCGGCGGCTCGTAGCCTCCGGTACCCGCTCGGTTCTCCGATCGACGAGGAGGACGTGGCGACGGCGATCGACACCGAAGCGAGGGCGGATAGGGGCGTTTCGGGCCGCCTGTTGCGGTCGGCCGGTGCAGCGGCGCGGCGCCGGGATCGAGCCCCACTCGGACGGGTGATGGCCGGCTGCACGCTGTTGCTGCTGGTAATGATGGCCCTGGGCGTCGCGGTGGGCTCGGTGGGGTTGAGCCCTGCCCAGGTGTGGCAGGTGATCGGGGCCCACCTGTCCGGCCACGCCCGGCTCACGGTGGCTGATGAGATCGTCTGGCAGATCCGCCTACCCCGGGTGCTGCTGGCCGCGCTGGTGGGTGCGGCGCTGACGACGGCCGGCACCGTCGTGCAGGCCCTCGTTCGGAACGCCCTGGCGGACCCGTTCCTGCTCGGCGTGTCGTCAGGAGCAAGCGTAGGAGCCACGGCCGTGTTGCTCTTCGGCGCCTTCGCCTCTCTGGGAATTTGGGCCCTCTCGGTGGGAAGCGTGCTCGGGGCCATGGGCGCCATGGCGGCCGTGTTCCTGGTGTCGCGCTCCGGGCGTCAGCTGGCCCCCACGCAGCTAATCCTCTGCGGGGTGGTGCTTTCGGCGATGTTCGAGGCGGTGAGCAGCTTCCTGCTGTTTCGGGGCAATCCGCAGGCCACCCAGTCGGTGCTCTTCTGGCTGTTGGGCTCTTTCGGCAATGCCACCTGGACCCAGTTGCCCATCCCGGCCGTGGTGTTGGCCGTGGCCATGGGGTACCTGCTGGCCCAGGCCCGGAGCTTGAATGCCCTGGCGATGGGCGCCGAACCGGCTGCGTCCCTGGGCCTAGACGTGGCCGGTCTGCGCCGCAACCTCTTCGTGGTGACTTCGCTGATGGTCGGCGTGGCGGTAGCGGTCAGCGGGGTGATCGGGTTCGTGGGTTTGGTCATCCCTCACATCGTCCGGCTGCTGGTCGGCTCGGATCACCGTAGGGTGCTGGCGGTAGGAGTCCCGATCGGCGCCGCGTTCATGGTCGTGGCCGACCTCCTGGCCCGGACCATCGTGTCGCCCCAAGAGATGCCGATCGGGGTCATCACTGCCTTCATCGGCGCTCCGACCCTTCTCGTCCTCATTCGACGACGCCCCTATCTCTACGGGGCCAGCCAATGAGCCTTCAGCTGCAAGGCGTCTCCGTCGACATTGGCGGCCGCCGGATCGTCTCCGGAGCGGACCTGGTAGTCGGCGACAGGCAGCTGGTCGGCCTGCTCGGTCCCAACGGGTGCGGGAAGTCGACCCTCCTCAAGACCATCTACCGGGTGCATCCTCCCGTCACCGGACGAGTGCTCCTCGACGGCGTGGATTTGCTGGGCCTGCCCGCCCGGCAAGCGGCCCGCCGGGTGGCTGTGGTCGCCCAAGAGACCACGGTCGAGTTCGATTTCACCGTGTGGGAGATGGTCATGATCGGACGCACTCCTCACAAACGGAGCTTCGCACGGGACAACCAGCACGATCGGGACACGGTGGCCGATGCGCTGGAACAAGTCGGCTGCGCGGATCTCGCCCACCGCAGCTACAACACCCTGTCTGGTGGGGAGAAACAGCGGACGTTGATCGCCCGGGCCGTCGCCCAGGGCGCCGATCATCTCATTCTGGACGAGCCCACCAACCATCTCGATATCCGCTACCAGGTGGAGGTCCTCGAGCTGGTCGCCGGCCTCGGCGTCACGGTGCTCGCCGCCCTGCACGACCTCAGCCTGGCCGCCCTGTTCTGCGATCAGGCTTACCTCATGGCCGACGGCAGGATCGTCACCGGTGGGCCACCTACTCAGGTGATCACCGCCGAGACGGTGCGCCACGCCTACGGGGCTGATGTCCTCGTCATCGACCATCCGGAGACGGCCACTCCTCACCTCATTCCCCGGCGGCGGGCGTCGCTCCCAGCCGGACGGCCTTTCCCGGAACGATCCGGGCCCACCCACTGATTCGAACCCGCTTACCACCAGCGATCACGCGAAAGGAACGTCGTGCCTCCCCTTCTCTGCCCGCGTCCATCCCGCCGGGGTAGACCGCGAACCGTCTGGTTGTTCGGTGCGCTCGTGGCCTTGAGCGCAGCGCTCGCCGCCTGTGGCGGGTCCAACTCCTCGTCGGGTGCGACCGGGTCAGCCTCGACCACGAGTGGCGGATCGCCATCCACCACCAGCGCCGCCACCGCTGGCTACCCAGTAACGGTTCCGGACTGCGGCAGCCCGGTTACGTACACCGAAAAACCGACTCGGGCCGCGTCCAATGACATCAACACCGCCGAGGACATGATCGCCCTGGGCCTGGAATCACAAATGGTCGGTGAGTTCGCGGCCAGTGGCAGCCTGCCTGCCGGGCAGCCCTTCCCGGCCCAGTTTGCGGCCGGATTCAAACAGCTACGCGAGGTTTCGAGCGGTTACTTCACGTTGGAACAGCTGGTTGCCCTGAAACCCGACTTCCTTTTCGCCGGCTGGAACTACGGCCTCCAGGTCGGCACCACCCTCACCCCCGACAACCTGGCCAAGTATGGGATCCAGACCCTCGCTCTCACCGAGTCGTGCGCTCACGTCCAAGCGTCCAAGCAGTCCGTATCCATCGAGGACACCTACCAGGATCTCACCAATCTCGGGGAGATCTTCAACGTCAGAGCTCGCACCCAGCAGGTCGTCAGTTCGATGGAGAGCCAAATCGCGTCGGTGCAGGCCAAAGTCGCCTCCCTAGATCCCGTCACCGTGTTCGACTACGACAGCGGCACCTCCGCCCCCGTCACCGGGCCCGGGCTCGCCATGCCGAACGCAGAGATCACCCTCGGCGGAGGCACGAACATCTTCGCCGGGCTGAAACAGAGCTGGACCTCCGTCTCCTGGGAGCAGGTCGTCAAAGCCGACCCGCAGTGCATCATCATCAACGACTACAGCACCCCGTCCGCCGCCCAGAAAGAACGGTTTCTGGAGACGAGCCCCATCACCAAAAACCTCAACGCCGTCAAGAATCACTGCTTCCTCCCCCTGGCCTACGACGAGGTCACCCCGAGCCCGCGCAACGCCGAAGCCGTGGTAGCCATCGCCCGCTGGCTCCACCCGTCGGCGTTCGGCCTCCCCCCCGACGGGTCCTGATCCTCTGGCCCGTATCGAAGCGGCCGCACCGCACCCGATCCCCTTGACGACGACCGTCAGCGGGCGAGAAGCAGCACGGCCTACACTCGCCTCCCGATGCGATGCCTGCCCCTGGTGGCGACACGGCATGCGCCGCGATGGCTCCATTCGGTCGAGACCCGGGAGGAACGGGCTATGCGAGACTTCGAGGGCAAGGTGGCTATCGTCACGGGCTCCTCCTCCGGCATGGGAGAAGCCATCGCTCGCCGCTTCGCCGCCGAAGGTGCGGGCGTCGTGGTGAACTCTTCCCGGTCCACGGAAGCGGGGCAGCGCGTCGCCGCCCAACTGGCGGACGCCATCTATGTCCAGGCCGACGTGGCCCAAGAGTCGCAGACCGTGGAATTGGTGACCGCAGCCCTCGATCGGTGGGGACGCATCGACGTACTCGTCAACAACGCGGCTACCGCGCCACTGATCCCCCACACGGACCTCGAGGGTTTGACCGACGAGGTCTGGCAGCACACGTTCGGGGTCAACCTCTTCGGTCCATGGCACCTGATCCGGGCGGCGGCCCCCTCCCTCCGCGCCGACGGAGGTGGAGCGGTGGTCAACGTGACCAGCCTGGCGGGCATCGTCCCGACGGAGGACCTCAGTTCTATCCCTTATCACCTGTCGAAATCGGCGCTCAACCACCTCACCATCCTGCTGGCGAACGCCCTCGGCCCAGAAGTGCGAGTCAACGCGCTGGCGCCGGGTGGCATCGAGACGCCGATGTGGGGTGACCTCCGAGACACCCTTCGCGCCACGGTGAGCGCCAAGACACCACTCGCCCGCCCGGGTAGCCCAGCCGAGATAGCCGACGTCTGCCTCTTCCTGGCCCGTCCCGGCTACGTCACCGGGCAGGTGCTGGCGGTGGACGGCGGGATGGGCGTGATGATCGAGCACCTTGAATCAGCCTCGGACTGAGCCAGCACCACGACACCAACTGAGAAGGAGCATTCCCACTATGGAAGCCGCAGAGCGCAAGGGACCTGGACGTGGGGCCGACGAGATTCCCTACACGTTGGTCTCTTGCGATACCCACGCGGGACCCTCGCTCGAACGCACGCTGCGACCGTACTGTCCGCGGAAGTACCTCGAGCAGTTTGACGAGTACATCCAGATGCAGCGCACCCAGCTCGGACCCGAATACTGCTTCGGCGACGAGGAAAAGTACTCGTACACCCTGACCTGCAAAGGCCACGACGATCCGGTGGCGCGCCTTCGCGACATGGACGAGTCCGGTGTGGCCGGCGCGGTGATCTTCGGTGGGGGGCAAAACCACGAGGCGGTGCCATTTCTCGGGTTGGGATTCGATTCTGGAAGCCCCTCTACGACGCGGGAGCTCCGAGCGGTAGGAGAGGCGATCTGGAACGAATGGCTGGCCGACTTCGTTGCCACTGACCCTTCTCGTCTCGTCGGCGTCATGCAGGTCCCGTTCTGGGACATCGACCACGCGGTGAAGGAGATAGAGCGTTACGCAGACCGGGGTCTGAGAGCCATCAACTTCCCGAGCCCCAGGACCGACTTCCCGGCGTACAACGAGCCCAGCTACGAGCCACTGTGGCGGGTATGTTCCGAGCGCAGCATTCCCCTGACGAGTCACAGCGGAGGCGGCGAGCGCGCCCTTGGTTCTGACGGTCCCGGCGGTCTGGCTATCACGCTTTCGGAGTCGCAGTGGTTGGGTCGGCGGCACCTTTCGCAGTTGATCTTTGGCGGCGTCTTCGAGCGGCATCCGGATCTGCGCATCGTGCTGACCGAGCAGCGCGTGGCCTGGATCCCGTACACGCTCAACGAATACGACTCGATCTACTTCGCCGACCTGCAGAAACCAGAGTGGCGGGAGCTGTGGCCCCGCTTGCCCAGCGAGTATTTCTCTCGACAGTGCTACATCGGGGGTAGCTTCCTCGCCCCCTTCGAGGTGGCGTTGCGCCACGAGGTGGGCCTGCGGAACTTGATGTGGGGCGACGATTATCCCCACGTGGAGGGGACGTGGCCGTGGACCGGCTTGAACCTGCGGTACACGTTTGCCGGCGTCCCGGAGAACGAAGCTCGTTTGATTCTCGGAGAAAACGCCATTGAGGTGTACGGCTTCGACCGAGAAGCTCTGCACGGCACGGCCGCCCAGATCGGACCCCTTCCGTCAGAGTTGAACACGCCGCTCGATCCCACCGAGATCCCCGCTCATCCTGCCTTGGCCTTCCGACGGGACGGGCCCTATTCCTGAGCCGGCTGTCAGCGATTTCTCGACCCGCCCCTGAACGAGGCGTCGCGGGGCAGTACTATCAGCGTCCTTTCGCACCGCTCCTGGAGGAGTCCCATCGACGCCACCCTTTTGCGCTGTCCGCGTCTGGTTCGACGCCAGTTGGTGGCCGCCGTCGCGCTCGTGGTGCTCGTGTCCGCCTGCACCTCCGGAGCGAAACACTCCGCTCCACCGCCACCATCGTCCACCGTCCCGGCCCCGACCACCTCCACGACGACCGGCATCCAAACCAGCGGGGCGAGGACCGTCCTCAGCCCTATCGGACTGAACGTGCGCGCCCAGCCGAGCAAGTCGGGAAGAGTGCTCGGGACGGCCGCCCAGGGCGTCGTGCTCTCCGTGCTCGGGCATACGGCCGTCGACGGCGGGTGGTACAAGGTAAAAGGGGCCACGGTCACGGGGTGGATCAGTGGCAGCCCCACGCTGAGCGGCCAAGGGGAGTTCCGTTCATTCAGCGGCGCAGAGTTCAACGCCCTGTACCCGGCGACGTGGTCCGCGTCCCGGGCCTCGGCGGTGACGACGCTGTTCCGATCAGGCAGCGACGCTGACGCCATCGCCGCCAGCGTCGAGCCCAACCTCGCCGGGTTGCCGACCGGGCGGAGCGGTTTTGGCCAGCTCGGGACCAGCCAGATCGTCGTCTGCGGGGTCACCTCTCGACTGCTGACGTTCCAGCGAGCCGCGCCGACGCCCACTACGCCAGCCCGGGCCTCGGCTCCGGCTCCGTACCTGGCTCAGGTCCGTATCGTCGTTGATCCGAAACACGCCCTGGGCTTCGACGCCACCCTCGCTGACCTGAAGAGCCACCTGGCTGTATTCGAGTCCTTCCTGTCTTCGGTCACGTTCGCATCCAAGCAGTGCGCTGGCTGACGGAGTGAGGTGGCCAGCGACTCGGGATGACCGCCCCGGGTAGGGAAAAAAATCTGGCCGGGGCGCGCCCACAACGGCGAGATCGGTTGGTACCTTACCAATGGAAAGTCAAGTCCGATCGCTCCCCCGGCAGTCGGGCTGGCTCGCGAGCAACCTCCTGGGGCAAGCAAGAGGAGAAGTACCCACGTTGAATACGAGACGTAAGCTCCTGTCAGGAGTGTGCGCCGTCACCGCTGTCGTCATCGGTGCCGCCGCGTGTTCCTCCAGTAGCAAGAGCACCAGCAGCAATCCAACCAATGGCAGTTCCTCGAGTAGCCAGGGGACGACCGGGGCGGCAGCAGCTTCCGCGACCGGGGCTCCGATCAAGGTCGGCCTCATCTGCAGTTGCTCCGGGCCGTTCGGTGCCAACAACCTCCCCGTGGAAGACACCTACAAGGCCTGGGTCAATACCGTCAATGCGTCGGGCGGTATCAGCGGGCACCAAATCCAGCTGATCACGGAAGACGACGCCGCCAATCCAGGTACTTCCGCTTCGGAAGCCCAGACGCTGATCTCCGACCATGTCGTCGCCATCGCCGACAACTCCGATCTCGACGAGACCTGGGCCAGCAAGGTGCAAGCGTCTGGCATCCCTGTCGTCGGCGTCGACCTGGCCAGCGCTCCGTTCTATTCCTACTCGGACTTCTATCCCGAGGGCCAAACGAACGATTCGGTGACGTATGCCAATGTCTCCACCGCCAAGGCCGCAGGTGCGAGCAACATCGGCGACCTTTATTGCGCCGAGGCCGTGCAGTGCGCCGAGGGGGTTCCGCAGATCAAGGCCGCGGCCCAGAAGCTCGGGCTCTCCAACACCTACAACGCGGAAATCGCCATGTCCGCGCCCGACTACACGGCTCAATGTGTGGCGGCCCAGGATGGCCATGTCCAGTCGCTCTTCATCGGCGACTCCTCGACCATCATCGCCAGGGTCGGCGCCGACTGCTCTCGTCAGGGGTACAACCCGATCTACATCACCGAGGGCCTGGGCTACAGCTCGATTCTCGCCAACTCGGACGGGATCAAGAACAACCTGTGGGACGAGTTCAACACCCTGCCGTACTTTGCGAACGCTCCAGAGGTGCAGGCCATGAACGTTGCCCTGGACAAGTACTACCCGGGTCTGCGTGAGAACCAGAACACCTTCAGCGAGCTGGCCGCACAAGCGTGGGTCTCCGGTCTGCTGCTCGAGGATGCCGTGAAAGCGAGCGGCCTCAGTGCAACCGGCACGCCAACCGCCCAGGAGATCACGAAGGGCCTGACCTCGCTCCACGGGGACACGCTCGATGGATGGTCTCCTCCCCTTACCTTCACCGCTGGCCAGCCGCATCATGTCGACTGCTGGTTTACGGCCAAGGTGAAGAACGGGGTGCCGAGCTTGGCCAACGATGGCAAGACCACCTGCGTGAGCGCCTCTTCGTAGCCACGATCAACCCGTGAGCAGTACCAGAGGTCCCGGCCTATTGGCCGGGACCTCTCTCGCGCCGGGGGGCCACCTCCACCGACGAACGGTGGGTCGAACTAATGGCGCCAAAACCAAAGGCCGAACGCGCCGGAATAGATGATCCCGCCAGTCAAAAAGTCTGGCGATCGTGGGGCTTCGATGCCGCCCGTTTCGACTGGCAGACGTCGAACCATAAGACTTCCTGAGAGTGACACCACTTTGTCACCTGATAGCGGTACTAATGGTGGAAATGGCCACGTGCCGCCTCCAAGGAGGTTGATCATCACCACCATCGATCGGGCCCACACGAGCCAAGAGAGCGGGTCGAATTTCCACCATGGAATGTCCCCCGCCGGTAAGACCACGACCGTCAACAAGGTCGACGTATTGGAACAGCAGCTGTTCGATGGCGAAGGCCACCTGCGCCGGGGGATGACCCCCGAGCGGGCCACGAATCTCCTGGACCAGATAAATGTATTGCGTCACGAGCTGGGCTGGCTTCATCTCGACTTGCAGCACCGTCCGGTGTGGCCCGACGACCTGCCCCAATAGGAGGAAGTGGATCCATCCGCGATGGACTAGCATGAATTACATCGATGTGGTTCGAGATGATTTATAACCCTGACAGGGCCGACCTTCGGTTGCGGTTACCCGCACCTCGAGTCCGTTCCGCCGCGGATCGAGCCGAGGCTCGATCAGCTCTTTTTGGCTATCCGGCGCAGTACCAGGCCCCGTCTACAGGGATCAGCACTCCATTGACATACGACGAGGCCGGCGAGAGCAGGAAACAGATGACGGCTGCCACCTCGTCGGGCTCACCCGCCCTTCCGAGCGGATTGGCCCGGATGCGTTCTTGGGCTTCGGGCGAACCGGCCGTGGCCGCTATCCGCTCGGTATGGATCCGACCCGGAGCCACACCATTGGCCCTCGGCCGACCCCGGAACTTCACCGCCACGTGCCGCATGTACCCGGCAATACCTGCTTTGGCGGTGGGATACCAATCCTCGCTCACGCCGCCTTTGTAGTTGCCGGCCAGCGACGCGGTGAAACTGATGCTGCTCGCCTCGTCCCGGTGACGAGTAACGAAGCCTTCCGTTACTCGGGTATACATCCCGATGGCCACCATGGCGCCCTCCTCTGGTGAATACGGAGTCGTGCTGTCTGGCCCGGCATTGTTAGCGAGATAGCGCACTGGTCCCCCGATGGCGTCTGTCGTCTCCCAGGCGCTTTCCACCGATGACCGGTCCGACAGATCGCACACCACCGGAACAATGGGCAGGCCGGCATCTCCCGCCAGTTTCCGCAAGGCCGGCTCGTCGACGTCCCACGCGGCGACCGTCAGCCCGGACCGGGCCAACATCAGAGCGATCGATTTCCCGATGCCGTTGGCCGCCCCGGTGACGACTGCCACCTCGCTTGGTTCGAATCCCAGACCGCCAAAATCGAGCTGCGTCATGGTCCACCTCCGTTGGTAGTGCATAGACGAAGATGCGGCCGGGGTCCACTTCACGACGCCAGTCGGGGAGGGCCAAGCCGGCCCTACCGACGCGGCAGAGGACGCTCGGGTAGTTCTTTCACCGGGAGCAGGACGAGGCCCTCGGTGGGCTCGCCCACGACCGCCCACACCCCGGCCAGCGCGACCAGCCCGGTCAAGGCAGCCAAGCCGGCGTCCACCCGGTCGATGTTCGGGAGGGCTGCCTGCTCGACGCCGTGCTGCGCCAACACGGCCCGGCGAAACACGTTTTTGGTCTCGCCAGGACTCCGGCGGCGGCCAGCCAGAAGCAGGGCCGACGCGTTTGGGAACACCTCGACTGCCGAGCCGCGGAGATCGCCTCCCCGATAGACCGGGTAGCTCCGGTTCAATCGCTCGAAGAGCGCCATCCCGACCCGCATCCAGCGGTAGAAGTGATGGTCACCCGGGTCTGGACCCGTGGGATACGAGGAGATGCCCATCCGGGCCAGCCGGCGCTCCGCTTCCCGGCTCCGGCCCGTCCGCGACCAACCAGACGGTGAATCGATGCACACGATGTCGGGCCGGACGTCATTGACGACGAGCTCCACCACCTCGGCGACGGTCAGGCGCCCGCGGCTGGCGAGCAGGCGGCGCGCCTGATCGAGAGCCACCACGTCGAGACCTTTCCCCTCTTCGGCGACGTCAATCCCGGCGGCAACGCACCGTCGCCCCGTTCGGCAGCCCCGGCGAGTCACGATCGGATCGTAGGCAGCGCGGTCCGCTTCACGCTCGGTGGCAGAATTACCCTCTTCGCTACTAATCGTGGTCGGCAAAAGCCCCTTCAGCCATGCATGCGGCGCCATCCCGAAGGTTACGTTTCGGCCGAAACGTAACCTTGCGTCAGGACAGATAGTATGGATAACGACACGGTCTCTGCCCCGGGGCTGAAATGAGAGGGGGCACGACGTGCAGTGACCTCTTTTCATCGTTTTCGAAGGCTGTCTCGGCTCGGCCCTCCTAGTTCGGGCGCGCACCGGGTGGCCGGATTGTTCATGGCTGTTTTGATGGCAACGTTGGCGGCGTGTGGCGCCATCGTGTTGGCCGCGCCCGGGCTCGGTGCGGCGGCCGGGGCCGGCTTGACGCAAACCCCGCAGACCGTGGCCGGCACTTCCAGCCTTTCTGGAATCGTGTGCCCGAATACCGCCTCCTGCCTGGCGGTCGGGCGCAACGCGGCGGCGACGGAAGGCGCAGCCGCGGCCATCACGGGCGCAACTCCGAGCAAGGCCAAGATCGCATCCGCGGCGGCGTCGCTCAATGGCATCGCCTGCCCGACAGCGGCCACTTGTCTGGCCGTGGGGAAAAACCTGCAGGGCACCGCAGGCATCGTCGTACCCGTCAAAGGCACCGGAGCCGCGGGTCAGGCCAATCAAGTGAAAAGTGCGGTCACGCTCAACGCCATTGCCTGCCCGAACGCGACCACGTGCCTGGCGGTCGGTCAGAACGCCGCCGGCACGGAGGGGACTCTGGTGCCGATCAGCAGCTCGGGCACTCCTGGAACAGCGCAGGTGGTGTCCGGGACCGTGTCCCTCAATGCCATCGCGTGTAGCGATCAGCGCACCTGCCTGGCCGTCGGGATAGCGTCGGTAAAGGGAGCCGCAACCACCGGGGTCGTCGTCGAGATCCTGGACGGCGCACCCCAGAGCCCAATGGTCATCGACGGGACCGGATCGCTCAGCGCCATTGCCTGCCCGGACGCTTGCCTAGCCGTCGGGGCCGACAGCTCCCTCTCCGTGGGAGTGGTCGTCCCGATCGCTGCCGGTCTGCCGGGCTCCGCCCTCACCGCGGCGGCAACGACCATGCTCCTCGGCATTTCCTGCCCCTACGCCGGCACCTGCCTGGCGGTCGGCAGCGGGCCCAAAGGTACGGGCGTGGTCGTGCCGGTCGTCTCGGGCCAACTGGGGTCTGCACAACGGGTCGCTGGGTCCGCATTGCTGAGTGGTCTGGTGTGTCCCACCACCAGCACCTGCGATGCGGTCGGCACCAGCTCGCCCGGCAACCAGGGGGTCCTGGTCGTCGCCGCCTTCGGCGCCACGTCCACCAGCCTGGCCTCCTCGGTTCAACCGGTCAGAATAAATCGTGCCGTTACCTACACCGTCACCGTCTTGCCCACCCCGGCTGGTGACCCTTAGTCAGGCACGGTCCAGTTTACCGATGACGGAACGCCGTATCCCCGGCTGCCGCCCAGCTGGTCACCTCCGGTCAGGCGACGTGCGCGACCACCTACCTAACGTCGACCCGGACGAGAGATCGTGGCCGTGTATTCGGGCGACGGGGCCTTAGCTCCTTCAACTCTCCGCTGCTTATCGAACGGGTCGTCAGTCCCACACCACGGCTTTCCGCCTCGGCCAACCCGATTCGACCGGCCAACCTCTCACCTACACGGCCACCATATCCCGTCTCCCGGGTCCGGCACCACGGCCGGAACCGTGGCCTTCGCCAACGGGGCGCCCCAGCATCGACCTTTGCGGCGCAGCCGATCACCTCTGGCCGGGCAAATGCACGACGAGCTACCCGAATGGCGGTTCCCACACCATCGTCGCCAGATACTCCGGCGACAACACGGTCCTCATCCTCCACCGCCCACCCTCACCGAAACCGTCATCGCCACGACGACGACCGCCGTGTCGGCCTCCCCCGACCCGGCCCGACCCGGCCAAGCCGTCACCTACAAGGCCACCATTACCCCCAGCCCCGGCAGCGGCACGGCGGCGGGCACTGTGACCTTCTCCGACAGCGGCGTGGTGATGGCCACGTGCGCCCAACAGCCTGTAACCGGCGGAGTGGCCAGCTGCACGGTCACCTATCCCAAGGCAGGGAACCATAGTGTGGTGGCCGAGTTCGCCGGCAACAGCACGTATCTCAGCTCAACGTCAACCCCGGAGTCCGAGACGGTGATCTCGGCCCCCTCCGCCCCGGTAGGTCTGACCGCCGGATCCGACAACGGAGGGGCCACGCTGACCTGGTCGCCGCCCCCATCCGCAGGTGGCAGTTCGGTCATCGGGTACGACGTCTACGAGCGGACAAGCACGAACAGCGCCTTCGCTGGTCCCGTCAATGGTTCTGCGCTGGTCAGCGGAACCTCGGTCACCCTGGACGGGCTCACCAACGGAAGGACCTACTACTTCATCGTCGAGGCGGTGAACGACGTGGGCAACAGTCCCCCTTCCAACGAGGCCAGTGCGCAGCCGACCGGAAGCCGCCCCGCGCCAGCAGTGCGGGGCCAGCCAGGGGGGAGGACCTCCGTCATCAGCGCATCGCCTCCACGACCGGGGTCTCCATCCGGGGGCCCGCCGGGCAGTGGCAGCTCTCCGTTCGGGGGAGCCACCGGTTCTGGGGGTCCGCCGAAGGGCTCTGCATCGAGCCAGGGCGGCAACGGGGGCCCTTCGGGCGGCAACTCCAGCGGTGGTAATCCCGCTGGCACTTCAGGTACCCCATCGCACGGCCGGCACGCCTCCGTGGCCGCTTTCGGTCCCAAGGCCTACGCCAATGACGGCCGAGGCCCCGACGTCAGCTACGCCAGGTCGGTGGGCACGGGCCTGTACGGAGGCCCACCCGGCTTCGTTCCTCTAGCCCAGGCCGTTCCCACTCCGCTCGACGTGTCCTGGCGCCCAGCCCACCTCCTGAAGGACATCGGTCTGGCCGCCTTGCTGATCCTCCTACTGGCGCTCCCGGCCGAGCTCCTCAATCTCAGCTTCCGCACGCGGGGGGAGAAGGCTCCGCCTGCCGGGTCGGCGGTCCGCCGACTGCTGCAGCCCGTCGAGAGGTTCTTTGGCCGGCTGCCAGCCGCCGGCGCTTTCGCCCTCGTCGCCCTGGCCGGTTCGGTCCTCTACGCGCTGGTCGACCCCACCTTCGGATTCGATCGATCGACGCTGGCCGAGATCCTCGGCTTCGTGGGAGCCATCGGCATCACCACCGCCAGCCTGGAATTTGGGCGGCGCCACTACCTTGATCGTGACATCACTAAGGGCCAACCGTTGCGCGTGTTCCCGCTAGGAGTCGTGGCGGCGCTCATCCTGGTCGGCCTCTCCCGTCTTGGTCATTTCGAACCGGGGTACATGTTCGGGCTGCTCGCAGTCTTCGCCTTTGCCGTCAAACCAACCGAAGCACGCAACGGGGCTGCGTATGCCAAGGCCGCCCTGTGGCTCCTTGCCATCTGCGCCGCCGTTTGGTTCGCCTGGATCCCCATCCGCCACGCGGTGGACTCCGGGCACACCGGGCTCGGATTCCTGATCTTCGACTCGCTCATGGCCACCACCTGGGTTTGCGGGCTATCAACGATCGTGTTCGGCTTCATGCCCTTGCGGACTCTGCCCGGCGGCGCCGTCTTCGCCTGGTCGAAGGGGGCGTGGGCGGTCCTCTACGGGTTCGTCGTGTTCGTCTTCGTGGCTACCGTCATCCGCCCGACGGACGCAGCCTTCGGCGCCAACCGGCACGCCAGCCTGGTCTCGGCGTTGTACCCCTTCCTGGCGTTCGCCGTCGTCGCCGTGGTGGCGTCGACGTACGTGCGCCTACGGGCCGGCTCCGCTCACCGCGAGATAGTGACCAGTCAGCAAAGTCCGCCACAACAGTGGGGCTGGTGAACCCGCCGGGGGAAACGAGGGGTCGCCTCCGACCCGGGGACTGGATATAGGCGCAGCCGACCGATCGGCGGTCTAGTCGCTCCGGCCAGTCGGGTGATCGCCGAGCCGATCGAAGCTGGGAGACCGGCGCTGCACGAAGGAATCGATGCCTTCTTTGAAGTCGGCGCGAGCAAAGCTCTCGAGCATGAGGCGACGGGCTTCGATCTCGGCTGGGCCGAGCCCAGCGTGGAGCTGCTGGTACACCTGTCGCTTGATGATGGAGAGCGACCGGGGCGAGCAGGCGCTGGCCAAATTCTTGATGTAGGAGACGGCAGCAGGAAGCAGGTTGCCGGCTGGCAGGGCTCGATTGACGACGCCCAGGCGCTCGGCCTCCCGCCCGTCGATCTTGCGACTCGAAAACAGCAGATCGAGCGCCACCGCCGGCCCGACCAACCTTGGCAGCAGCCACGACACGCCCCACTCGGCGATCAGGCCGCGCTCGGAAAAGGACAGGGTGAGTACGGCGTCTTCGGCCATGAAACGCAGATCGCCCGCCAGCACGATGGGCACTCCCATGCCCGCCACGGCCCCATTGATCGCCACGATCACCGGTTTGGGCACCGACAACATGTAAATCTGGGCGCCGCGAAGATCCGGGCCCCAGGACTCGTCACCGGCCCGGGCCTGGCGCAGCTCGGCCGGCAGCCCATCCTCCAACGACGCCTCTTCGCCCGATGCATCGCCATCGATCGTGGCGAGCACCCCGAGATCAGCGCCCGCACAAAAGCCTCTCCCCGCGCCGGTAAGGATGATGCCAACGACCCGGGTATCGCGCTCGGCTCGGCCGAACGCGTTCCGCATCTCCGCACCCATCCTGGGAGTCCAGGCGTTGAGGACGTCGGGCCGGTTCAGCGTGATCGTGGCGACCGGATCAGAAACGTCGTACCGATCTCCTCATACACGGCGCACCCCTTGGCTGGGATCGGGCCCCTCGACGACGACCTCTCGATGCGGCGACGCCTTCCCGACCCTGGCCAGTAGCGTCATCGAGCGGAGAGGCAGGGATTTGAACCCTGGGACCCAGTTTCCCAAGTCAA
>CAVSOT010000011.1:0-240089 GCA_963729695.1 uncultured Acidimicrobiaceae bacterium | reverse complement strand
ATGCGACATCGCCGGCGGCGCCCCCTCTAGCTCGAAGATGATCTCGTCCAGGTAGCACCAGAACCAGTCCTCGCCTGGTTCGAACGAGCGGACAATGGGGTGGCCGGTTGCGTGGAAGTGGAAGGTGGCATGGCGACCGGGGGAGCTGTCACAGCAGCCGACGTGACCGCAGAACTGACACAGTCGCAGGTGGACCCAGTCGCGCCGGCCCGCAGCCAGGCACTCCTCGCAACCGAGCGAGGAAGGCCGGACATCGCGGATGTAGCCGAGATGGAGACAGGTCGTTGCCATTACACGCTCCCTTGTCGGTCGGGGACGGCGGACCCTTCGCCGGTGCTGGTCAGGTGTTCGTGCACCATGCGGACGGCCATGGACCCCTCGCCGGCCGCGGCCGCCACCCGTTTGATGGATCCACTACGCACATCGCCGGCAGCGAAAATTCCCCGCCGGCTCGTCTCCAGGAACAGCCGCCGCGACCTTGTCGACGGGTCGAGGGGAACGCTCTCCCCGGTGAGGACGAAGCCGTGGCTGTCCAGCGCCAGCTGATTCTCCAGCCAGGCGGTATGGGGCTGCGCCCCGATGAAGACGAAGAGGGCCCGGGCATCAATGCGCTGGCGCTGGCCGGTCTGGTTGTCCTCGACGACGACCTGTTCGAGCACGTCATCGCCGAGCAGCTCCCGTATCTCACTGTGCAGCATGACGTCAACGGAGGCGTTGCGCTCGATAGCGTCCACCAGGTACCGAGACATGTCCTTGCCCAGGTCGCCGCCGCGGATCAGGAGCCGGACCCGGGCCGCGTGCTGGGCGACGAACAGGCTGGCTTGACCGGCCGAATTACCGCCTCCGACGACGACAACCGGGTCACCGCGGCACCGGTTGGCTTCGAGCTGCGTGGCCGCGTAATACACGCTGATCCCCTCGAAGCGTTCCAGGCGGGCCACCTCGAGCTTGCGGTAGCGGGCCCCGGCGGCGATCAGGACCGTGCGGCTCGACAGGGTGGATCCGTCATCGAGCACGACCAGGTGATAGCCGTCCTGCTCCGCCAGCCGCACCGCGGTGGCCGGCACATCGATCTGGGCCCCGAACTTCTCGGCCTGAATGACGGCCCGGTCGGCCAGTTCGCCGCCCGAGATCCCGGAGGGGAAGCCCAGGTAGTTTTCGATGCGGGGCGAGGTCCCGGCCTGGCCGCCCGTCGCGACGGCGTCGATGGTGGTGGTAGCCAGCCCCTCGGACGCCCCGTAGACGGCCGCGGCCAGCCCGGCGGGCCCGGCGCCCACCACGACAAGGTCCCACCTCGTCTCGGTCGAGGGGGCCACGTAGAGCCCGATGACTCGAGCGAGCTCCGCGTTAGTCGGGTTGCGCAGGACCTGCTCGCCCCGCCAGATCACCACCGGAGTGTCCCCCGGTTGGAGACCGAGCTGGACCAACAGCGACTCGGCGCCTGCGTCGGTTTCGAGGTCGATCCAGGTGTGCGGGAGCCGGTTGCGGGCCGCGAACTCCCGAAGACGGCGAGTGTCCGGCGAGAACCGGGAGCCGATGAGCTTGAAGCCGCTGCCCAGTCCGATGAGGATGGCGCGCCGCACGATGTAGGCCCGCAGGATCAAGTCACCGAGCACCGTGTCCTCGGCGACCAGGCTCCGCAGCGGTTCCAACGGGACGTCGAGCACCTCGCCGGCCTGGCGTACCTCGGCGGTCACAAAGGCGACCTGGCCGGTGAGGAGGTTAAGTTCACCGAGGAACCGGCCCCGGCCGTGCACGCCGATCACCCGGTCCGGGCCTTCCCGAACGGCGACCAGACCTTCCAGGATGACGAAGAAGTCGGACCGCCGGTCGCCCTGCCGGTAAAGCAACGTGCCTTGCTCGACTCGCCGCCGCCGTCCCAGGCCGGCCAGCGCCTCGACCTGCTGTTCGCTGAGGCGGGGATAGGCGCCGTACACATCCGGCGTCTCCGCCAGCGGGCAGGAGTCTGCGGTGACGTTCACCCGTCAGCCCCTCCCGGGGAATCGAGCCGGTTCTCGGCGCGTCTGGAGGTGCCGCCGCTGTCCCGGCGACCGTGCCGGGAAATGGTTGTCCGGCCGCCACGGCTCCCGGAATCTGCGGTCGTCAAGTGCCGCTGGTCGCCTTCTCGCTCGTCGACTTCTCGCTGGCGTTGGCGGTGATGCTGGCGCCGTCACCGTTGCCTTGTCTGATCGCCACCTTGCGGGGCTTGGCTTGCTCGGCAACCGGGATGGTGAGGGTCAGGACCCCGTCACGGTAGGTGGCGGCGATCTTGGCCGTGTCGAGGCTGTCGCCCAGGAACAGCTGCCTCGTGAAGGTGCCATGGGGCCGCTCCGAGACGAGAACTTCGCTCCCGTCTTGTGGCCGCCACGCTCGCTCGGCCCGCACGGTCAGAACGTTCTTCTCCACCGTCAAGTCGATCGAGTCGGGATTCACACCGGGGAGGTCGAAGTTAACAATGAATCGATCACCCTCACGGTAGGCATCCATCGGCATGGCGAACTGGCGAGATCCGCCTGACTGCTGCCGCCCGAACCACTGAGAAAGCGGGTCGGACTCGCCGAAGGGGTCGAATCGCATGAGCATGACACGGTTTCCTCTCGACGAATGAGATCAATCGTCGCGCCCGGCGGCCAGGCCCACATCCCCTGCTCGCGTGGCCTTGACACGGGTGGCCTTTCCGGCTGCCTCGAGCGCGCCTTCGAGCCAGCTGCGCAGCGCGTGTTCAGGGGCCGCTCCGACGTGGCGCGCCAGTTCGTCCTTTCCCCTCATGAGCACCAGCGTCGGTATGCCCTGGACAGAGAATCGCCTGGCGACCACAGGAGCGTTGTCCACGTTGACCTTGACGAGCTTGATCCGGCCCGCCAGGTCGCCGGCCAGCGTCTCGAGCGCCGGGCTCACCATGCGACAGGGACCGCACCACGGCGCCCACAGGTCGACCAGTACCGGTACAGACGATGTCTCCACGATCTCGGCAAAAGTGTCGTCGCCACCGTCGGTAATCCAGGGCACCGGTGCGCCGCAGTGGCCGCAACGGGGGGTGCCGCTGCTAGCCACAGACGGCACGCGATTCTTGCGTCCGCACTTGGGGCACGCCACGATGCCGACAGACATGGCACTCACTGGCATCCGATGACCTCCTGGGCTGCTCACCTGGGTATGGTGATCGACCCTTCTCCAACTTGGACCACGTGACCGCGTAGCGTCGGCCCCGCTCTCTGGGGCGGACGCGGCAAGGGTTTTGCCGGCGCGACTACGCGGTCGAGTGAAGTCTGGGGCGGCGCGGTGAAGCTCATACTCACACGATGAAGCGAACGCGTTGCTCGAGGTGGGTTCCCTCGTCCTGCTGGTCGCCGGCTTGAGCCTCGGCGCCTGCTCGGGCCACTCCTCGGACAGTTGGCGAGTGGTGCCAGCAGTTCTGGCCTCTCCCCGACTGACGTGGTCTCGTCCGTCCAAGCAGATTTCGTGGCGGTCGTCAACAAGGTCCGCCCTTCGGTGGTGGAGATCACCACTTCGAAGGGCCTGGGGTCGGGAGTTGTCTACGACGGCAACGGTGACATCGTGACCAACGATCACGTGGTCGGTACCGCCCGCAACTTCCAGGTGAGCTTCTTCGATGGACAGGTGGCCACCGCCAGCCTGGTGGGGGCGTTCCCGCCTGATGATCTCGCCGTCATCCGGGTGCACGGGGTCACGCGGCTGCATCCCGCCGTCTTCGTCGGCTCCAGCCAACTGCAGGTCGGCGACATCGACCTGGCCATCGGTAACCCGCTGGGACTGGCGAGCTCGGTGACCGAGGGCATCGTGAGCTTCACCGGCCGGACGGTGGGCGAGGGTAACGGTGTCGTCCTGCCCGACACCATCCAGACCAGCGCCGCCATCAACCCCGGCAACAGCGGTGGCGCTCTCGTCGACACCCAGAGCCGGGTCATCGGCATCCCCACCCTGGCAGCCACCGACCCCGAACTCGGTGGCTCGGCCGCCAACGGTATCGGCTTTGCCATTCCGTCGAACACCGTCGAGCTGGTAGCCCCGCAGCTGATCACGGCCGGACGAGTCGCCAACAGCGGCCGGGCCGCACTCGGCATCACCGGCGCCACCGCCCTAAACTCGGCCGGAAACCCGGTCGGCGTCATCGTCGTCTCGGTCCAGCCGGGAGGCCCAGCCGCCCGAGCCGGCATCAGCGGCGACGAGGTGATCACCATGATCAACGGACAGCCCACCCCCACGCTCTCGGCCCTGCAGGACATCCTGGCCAACCTGCGGCCAGGCGAGCGAGCCCCGGTGCGGATCCTGTTGCCCGACGGCAGCACCCGCCAGGTCACCGTCAGCCTCGGAAACCTCGGCGCGTGAGCAGCCATCCAGCTCACGCCCGAGACCCAATCGAATCGCCCGAGTAGGTATCCGTACGCCCGTTTGGAAGCCGAGAAACCCTCTATCCGGGTGTAGCGAACCTGAGGCCGTCAGCAGTTTGCTGGACGTGGTTTGGGTATCTATACCCCACAGAGCCCCAGCGGCCTCACTACCAATGTGTTCCCTTTCGGATCCCTCCCGTGTCCCACGACGGCATCGAATACCTGGATGTGCTGCCACTCTTGCGCAGCGCAATCACCACCTTCGCCCGCTCCGTTGAAAGCGCCGCGGTCGACCCGGATAATGGTGAGTACGTCAACATCACCCATCTGGTCCGGCACCTCCTTGGACGCCTCGCCGACGGGCGGACCGAGGATTTCCCCGCAGTGTTCGCGGTCGTCGAACGGGTGCTCGCCGACGGTGACCAGGAAGCGCAGAGCCTTATGGTTGCAGGTTTCTTCGAGGACCTGCTCAACGTCGACGAATACACCAACACCATCTGCCAGCCGTCTCATTTCGGCCCCTGGCTGGGACCGCGGGCACGGCGCGTTCGCTCCGTCGCCTCAGTCCTCGGGATCGACCATCACCGTACACGAGGGGGCGAACGGTAGCCTCCGGGGGCAGGAGTTGAGGTCACGCCGAGCGGCCTGTGCGACGATCCACTCGAATCGCTTTCATGCCATCTCGGTAGAGGTTGCCGCGTTGCGCGATCTCGACGGCCTCCTATCCGCATACAGATGAGCGAAATACTCATCACGCACGATCTCATGGCCACGCTCGGCCAACCGGTCATAAACGAGCCCTTGGTCACCAAATGGCGTCTCACATGCCGAGTCTCCAGCAGCAATGAACCCTGGGCATCCACGGGAGCCAACAACCCAAGCGGCTCCGAGGAGGTAAAGGTGAAACTACAGCAATGTATTTCTCGCACGTCCCCGGCCAGATCGCGAGGCCCCACTGACTTTCTGCTCGCTCACCTAGGCCGGGCGTCCGCTCGCCGCTGGCCGTCGAAGCGCCGGTCGTTGTCGCCGTTCTGGCGCCGGTTCCTCGTTGTCCGTTGGTGCTCAAAGAACGCATTACCGACAGGCGGTCCTCGAGGCCTCGAGGGTGCTGATTACCACACGCACGCGGGATGCACCGCGGGCCGTCTGGCCAGCCTGAAAAGGCGTCTCCTTGTGGCGGAACAACTAGATGAAAGGATCCGAAGCCCGATGACCAGCTGCGCCGAGAGGTGGAAACCGGCCCTTCACTGGGAGTCCAGTGTTCACGACCGGCGCATCGCCGTATCGGTGGTCGACCGGGTCATTTACCCTTGACAGCGGAGGTGAGCTCCTTACCGGGAGAAATGGAAGGCGGAGAGCAGGTCCGAGGCGTACGAGGCATTGCCAACGAACTCGAAGTTAAGACGGGCGCCAAACGCGGCGACACGGAGATAGCTCGGGCGGCGCTTGACCCCCCGAACTGGAGTGTCATGGTGCCCGCCGATCGAGTGAAAGTAAACGTTTCCACGCAATGGTTCAGAAGGAGATAGGACCGTGAGCGGTGATGTGGGTCACGGTCCCGAACGGCTCACCCCTTTGACTACAGGTGCCGTTTGCCTTCCGCGGCACCACGCCAGTCTCGTTGGCGACATAGGTCCCGGAGCCTTTGATTCCCTGGTACCTTCCGTAGCCGTTGTTGATGGTGTACGAGCCCGTGATAGTGATCTTGGCCAAGCAGGTTCTGGGGTTGATAGTGAACGAAAAGTTGCCGCCCGGATGGTGGATCGTGAACGCCCCGTCCGCGAACACCTCCAAGCTGGTGTTGTTCTTCGAGTAATCGACTCCGCTGGCAGTGAAGACCCCTCGGGCCAGGATGGCACCCGGAGTGTTGTTCGCCTCTGTCAACTGGAAATGCTCGGTGCCGCTGGTGGGGCTGGCAGAAGCCAGCGCCGGAGCGACGACAAGGCCAGCGAACGCGACGAAGGCGCAAGCTAACAGGCGTTTCATGGTTCCCCCTTCCGGTTGCACACCCCAATGATCGCAACCGGCCGCAAAGCTAACGGGTCCTCGTCCAGCACGCAACATTCTGCCCCCGGCCCCACGGGATGTCGTCGCACAACAGACCTGGGTAGGAGGCAAGTCAGGTGGGCAGGTATCCAGGGCCAGGACCTTGCTCTCGACGCCTGGCGGCCGACGACTCGGTCGCCTGATTAGCGGAGCGCCTGGCTCCGTACCAATGATCATCGCTCGCTGACGAGGCACTGCTCCGGCGTCGGTACTCGCCAGAGTGAGGAACCTTCTCCTCATGTCGCCCCGAGCTGCCTCCTCGGACTCAGATGACCTCTGGTTTCCTTGTCGACTCCCAGGGGGGTACGGTGCCCGTGGCTGCCTCCCAGCCAAGGACGGCAACGCGGGCGCTCAGCACCTTGGCGATGCCGAGGCCGATTCCCGCCGCTGCCGCCCACAGCAAGGCGTCGGGCCAGGAGAAGCGGGCGTTGGTGGGATCGAACGGCGAAGGGGCGGCTGCGTCCTTGCGGATGATCGTGTAGCCGGTCCTCATGAGCTTCCGGGCGAGCAGCCCGCCGAGCATGCCCGTGACGGTGAAGACCAGCTTCCAGATTCGCGCACGGCCGATCATCTCGGGCACGGCCGCATAGTCACGGCCACGAATCTAGTCATCGACACGACTAAAGGGAATGGGTCCTGACGGGCGCAGGACTGGCTCCAGCGTCACGGACGAAGGCTGTCGACGGGTCGGCCGCGCTGCCAGATCTGAGGCCCACCGATGTGTCTCTAGGGGCCGTCCCGATGGGTGCGTAGGCGGCGAGGTCGCGATGGTGCTTCTGGTCGCCGTTGAAGCACTCATATGGTCAGGGGTCACGCTGCTCATCGACGCCTGGCTGCGACGCCGCCGCGTACCGGACTTGGCCGAGAGATTGCGGCCTTTCCAGCCTCCAGTGGCCGACGAGGCCGAGGTGTGGCTCAGGAGACAATGACCTAGCGAAAGTCGACGGGTTCGCTGGCGCAAGCGGTTATCTAATCAGACGTAATCGATCTGACGCTCGCCGGGGAAGTGCGGCACGAAGTGCCAGTTAATGACCGACCAGGTCAATACCGAAGGACGCCTTCGAGCATGGCCACCACCGGTTGGATACGAAGCCAGTGGCCCTGCAGTCCCTCATTGAGCCTTATCGCCAGAGAGACGTGTGGCTCGAAGTCGGGCGGTGCAGGGGTCCACTGAAAGTCGAACCAGGCCACGGGATCACCGTCTGTGAGCGGTGCAAGGTTAAACCTCCACCATGGCGAGGGAACGCCGTGTGGAAGTCCCCACGACGGTGGGTTGTCGTCAAAGTTCAGAACACCGACCATCGTAAGCAGTAGGCGATGTTTGACGTGGTTGTTGAGGGTGCTTATGACCGAGAGTTGGGTCTCTGATGGTGCGGGGCTCTGGTACGGCTGAACCGCATCGAGGGCGTCAAGGATGTCCTGACGTCCGATCTGTGGCTGGATCGTGACCTGTCGAGGGTTCCCTTTGCTATTGGTCCGGAAGTCGTAGATAGGGAACCGGGTGTGCTCACACGGGCCACCCCCATCGAAGATCACAAGCTGCCAGGCCAGGTGATCCAAGGTGCTCCGCATGTTGTGCAAAGCGTCACCGACGACGGCCCCCCAGGGCGGATCGATGCTGGTCATTCGTTGGACCCGGTAGACGAGCTTGGTGGGGTCGCCCCCATCCACTTCGCCGTAGATGTTGTCGTGCGAGTTCAGGGCTTCGGTGACCGGGTCCAGGATGCGCTTCAGATCCTGGATGTGACGGTGCGCCCGAGCCAGCTTGATGCGTACACCGCCGAGGTCAGGTTGTGCCACGCTCGCTAGCCTCGCACCGGGAGGTACCTGAGGTGGAGAATGGGCCTCTGGCAGAACGACGATCAGCACCCCGCTGTCGGAATATAAGGGTGGAAGCGCGACCGGACGTGAGGGTTATCCCATTTGGAAACGTCGGTGCTCCTTCGCCCACTGCTTCGCTGCCTTGTCTGCGGCCCAATGGGTCTCAAACTGCTGAAACCGACTGAGTGCCTGAACCACTCCTTCGTCATTGACGATACGAACTGTATAGCGCGCTCGCTTGTCGATTCGGAAGTGGTTGACTCAGGATAAAGCCGTCAGACCATACCACTGCCTGCTCAGACGTGATAAACAACCGCCCCTCGATCAGCCGTTTCCGCGGCCCTCCCATGTGATGTTGTAGTCACCTGAGTCTGCCGACTCGAACCAGCGGTGCCCTACCCGACGATTTGCCTCGAAGACATCGTTCATCCTCGCAAATGGTCCAGGGACTCGCACCCGTGACTCATGAGGCGCTGTGATCACGTTCCGCTGATCAGCCATGCTCCATCCGAACTCTCATGGTTCGTGGCACCTCAGAACCACGCCACGATGACGGACTCGGTGGTCAAGACAGAGGAGGTGCCGCCTTGGTCGTACTCGACTGTCCACGGTTGTGATCGGGTGTCTACCGCGCTTGTTTCGCTGTGATCTGATCCGCAGCCATAAGACAGGGTGACTCCTCCGGCCGAGTTCCCCATTCCTGTCAACAGGGCGCAGCGTTGTTCGTTGGCGAGTTGTATCGCCCAAGGGTCGGCGTCGTTTATGGTGCCGCCACTACTCGACAAGACTGGCAAGGGCTGGGTGAGGGCCAGCATCTCGACTCCTGACCAAGGTGTCTGAGCGCAGGCCACCTGGTTTGTGGATTCGGTGGGAGCGAAGCACGGGTCGAGTATCTCGTTGCTTTCAGTCATGCAACGGTAAGCCCCAGGGACGGCTTCGGAGTCGGTCCAGCAGTAACCGGTGAGGTCTGCGACCACATGGATACCTGAACTGAGAACTGGCCCGGACCACGGAGAGAACACATCCTTGGTTGTCTGTGCGGGAGCCGGAGCGATAGTCGTGGGTGCCGTAGTCGTGGGCGGCACGGTCGTGGTTGGTGCGATGGTGGTCAACGCAGCAACAGTCGAGGTGGGCGATCCAGCAGTAGCTGATGGTGCGACGAAGCCGGTCGCGATCCTGTGCTGCAGGCCGTTACTACTAACGTCAGTGATACGGCGAAGGTCACCCGCGCTCCTCGTCGCAGCCGGGCTCCCACCTCCATCAACGTCCCCTCCCTCGGTGACAATCGGGACGACATGCAGACGATGTCACATAGTGTCTCCCGATGCATCCTGGGTGTCCGGGGGAGGTCAAGGCGTCGGAGGCCGCCCCTGACGCCACCTATCGTGTCAGAGCGTGCCCGTCTTTCTGGTCGTAGCGAGTATCCTCTGGCCGCAGCTCTGCGCCGAGCGCTTGTCTCGTAACCGGAAGGTCGAGAAGCTCGTGTCCTTGTCGTAGCCGAGACCGTGAGTTCCTCTAGAGCTCGAGCATCGCCGAGGCGACCTCGCCGGCGGCCACATCGGGGATCGCGGTCGCGGCCCGTTCGAGCACGAGCAGCCGCGCACCGGGGATCTCGCGCGCGAGAGCCTCGCCGTTGCCGACAGGAAAGAACGGGTCTCGGCGACCGTGCACCACGAGCACGGGGATCGCGAGCTCGGGCAGGCGTTCGCGCCAGCGCGGCTTGCAGTCGAGCTTGGAGAACACCATGCCCATCTGGTTGGCCATCTGGACCGCGGGCCCCGTGCCCGGCGTGCGGTCCCAGATACGCTCGGCGGACGCGCGTGCGGCGGCGGGGTCGTCTCCGAGGGTCTCCGCGCCGGCGGCAGCGAACTCGGCCACGGCAGCGCGGTCGGACCAGTCGGGCATCGGGTGCGAGAACAGCCGCGCCATCGTCGCCGGGTCGTGGTCAGGCAAGTCGTCGTCGACCGGGCCCGGTGCTACGGGCCGCGTCCCAGCGAGGGTGAGCGCCGAGAACGCGTCCGGGCGGTCGAGCGCGGCGACCTGGGCGACCATCCCGCCGACGCCGATGCCCGCCAAGTGCGCCGGCCGGTGGTCGCCTCCGCGGGCAAGCACCGCAGCGTCGGCTGCGAGATCACGCAGCGTGTACCTCGGAGCCTCGGGATCGACGGTGGTTGACGCGCCGCAGTCGCGCAGGTCGTAGCGCACGACGTGGCGCCCGCAGCGAGCGAGGGCCTCGCAGAGCGCGTCGGGCCAGCAGAGCATGGTCGTGCCGCCGGCGAGCAGCAGGAGCGGAGCCGCCGTGTCGCCGAAGTGCTCGACCCCGAGCGTGACGCCGTTGGCCTCGACCGTCGTCGTGAGCTTCATGCTCACTGTCCCTCCTCGTTAGTCATCTTTCAATACGACACTCTCCTCCCGGTCAGACAGCACGAGCGTGCGAAACTCATCTGTGGGATCGAGATCGTGTCTGTTCACGGTTCCTTGTTCTTGCTGCATTCCAGTTGTGCACCCAGGGATCCCCATCCGGTGACAATCTGTATCGTCGGACGGCTGCGTCGGCCGGATCCTCCAGCAGTCATGCCGACTCGGGGCTGCGGATCTAGCGGTAGCGGTAATCAGACGCGCTGTTGTTCTGCGCTTCTGGAACGTTGCCGGCGGAGCGAGCCCGCTCCGTTGGGAGGGGACCCGGGCGCCGCCCGGCGAGCGTCAAACCTCCGTGCGGGTGAACGTCAGGTGCGTCACGCCGCTCGGCGAGGACACAACCTCGAGGTCGAAGTCCTTCTCGAGGCCCTCAAGTCCCTTCCAGAGGCTCACGCCTCGGCCGAGCAGGATCGGAACGACCACGACGTGCATGTGATCGACAAGCCCTTCGGAGACGAAGGCGCGCACGACCGATGGACCTCCGCCGATGCGCACGTCTTGGCCTCCGGCCGCCTCCCGGGCGGTCTCGAGCGACGCGGCCGGGGGCACGTCGATGAAATGGAACGTTGTACCGCCCTCCATCTCGATCGAGGGGCGGGCGTGATGGGTGAGGACGAAGGTCGGAGTGTGAAACGGTGGGTTCGGACCCCACCATCCCTTCCAGTCCGGGTCGTCGTGCCAGCCGGGCGGGCCGAACTTCCCGGCGCCCATGATCTCTGCGCCGATCCCGACCGCGTGTTGCCGAGCGACCGCATCGTCGATGCCGGCCGCGCCGCCGGGCTGGCCGAGAAGCTCGCCGCGGCCCCACCTGGTCGCGAACATCCACTCGTGGAGCCGATGGCCGGCGTGGCCGAACGGTTCGTCGAGCGATAGGCCCTCGCCGGTGCCGAAGCCGTCGAGCGAGATGGAGAAGTTATGAACTCGGGCAAGCGACATCAGCGGTGCTCCTCTGCCGGTTTGCTGGTCAGCATCCTTTGCTGACGCGGGCGTGAACCGATCTCATCGGTCCTAGTCGGCTTTGACGTCGACCAACGCCAAAACTCATCGGATCACCCTTTGGCCCACCGGTCAAGGCACGACCTATCCCGGTCTTCCTTGACAGCCAAAGAAGGCGTTTCGAGCTGTAGCCGACTGCTACGCCCGTAAGTGATCAGCCCTCGAGACCACCAGCTGAGACCTCGGAGATGCTATGCACCGGACAGCTCCAAGCCCGGCAGCAACACCGAAAGCCTCCTGCGTCTGCTCCAGCGTGCAATCAGGGCGGTCAAGGTAGCTGGTCCAGATCGATTCATCTGAGCGCTACGGATTCGATAGTTGCAACGGGACGAGTTGGTGCAGAACGACGGTGACGCGCTCGCCTGACCTCGCCGGAGCATTGCTGGCGAACGCCGGAACGCGCACGCAGATCGAGCCCCCGAGATTGTGGGCGTTCGGACGCGGCGCCGACCAGGCCGAGGGGGACCAGCAGGGGCGCGCGATCGCCGACTCGACGCTCGGACCGACGAGCGTCGCCCTGACCGGCGGGCTGGCGTTATGTGTTGCCGCCGCCTCGCCGGGTGAACTCTGCAACCATCCGAGCCTTAAAGTCTATTGGGCTTGGGCAAAGTTAAGGTATGCGATGACCACTTGCTCGTAGGTGGTGTTCGGGTCAATGGGGCTGACGAAAATCTCGCATGACTGGGGGGGTGCTGCAAGTGATGTCGTGAGCGGCGAACGGTCCTCTTAGGGCTGTGTAGTCGATCCTCACGGTGCCCGACGCGTCGGCAGTCGTAAGCTGAAACCCCACGCCGTCGCAGTCAGCGTCATCGTCAATACCCCCGGCTTTGCACTCGTCGGCGCCGTACTGCCCGCCTGGCGTGAGGCCCGTCGCCACGATGTGGATTATCTCACCGTTGTGCAGGCCATCCGCCGGTTGGTATGTGACCGCCTGGCCGGCGGTGACGTTGAGGATCACCGTTGTTGGGCTCGAACTGTTGGCGGGCGCGGGTGGGGGCGCAGCCGCCGCGAACGTCGTGACAGATGTACTGGTGCGTGCCGCCCTTGTTGCCCGCACCGGTCCATATCGCTAGGGCGGTGATGGCCACGAACACGCCTACCCCCACCATGACGCGAGCCAACCTGCTCGACGTAGCTCGAGCAGCTAGCCGACCGTCCGATAGGTCGCCGAGGCGGCCGGCACCGGGGGGCGCAAGAGGCACAGGTCCGGCCGATCGAGCGTCGGCCATGTCTTCGGTCCAGCGGATGCCATCCCACCAGCGAAGACCGCCGCGGCCGTGCGGATCGACATACCACCCGGCTGGTCGGTAATCACTGGGAGCATCCGCTGTGGTGGATGCTCCCCCTCTGCCAGCCGCCTCGATCCCGCGGCGACGGTCCTCGGAGGAACCTGTGTGGAAGACCTCGGCGGGCGGCGACACCGAGCTGCCATCGCGAACTCGGGTGACCGTCTGCGGCAGTTCCCGCACGTCTACCCAGGACAGGAAGCGCAGCGCTTCGATAGCGGCCCTCTGCTGGCCGGGCGGTCCAAGTTCGACAATGCAAACGCCAACGGCCGTGACCTGCTCTAATCCTGGTTGTCCAACCACGGCATCCACGACTTTGCCGCGACCAGGACGCAAGTACCCAGCAGAGGACCCGCTCGCGGCCACTAGGACGTTCGGATAAATGAACAGCGCCGCCGGCTCGCCGGGATCCTCTGGGAAGCGGACCCGTCTACCGATCACCGCGGCCATCAGTTGGCCGGGCTCCTGCAGGGCCGCCAGGTTCCTTCGCATCCACTCCCGCCGCTCCGTCGGAAGCGTTCCGGCAGCCGCAACCAGCTGATCCCACCCAGAAATGTCGTACTGCTCGATCGGCCACGGGGGCTGCTCCGGTGAACCGGAACCGGGCTGCATGACCCAAACGATAGCGATTGTGACGCCGATCGGTCCGAGGCCACGCGCCATAATCCCTCATCCCAACCATGTGTAGGCATGACCGCCATGTCTAGCGGCACGGGCTATCGTCTCGTCGCCGCCGACGGAGGGATATTCGACTTCGGGCCGGCCCCTTTCGAGGGATCAGCTGTCGGCTGATGACAGCCGCCCGGCCGAAACAACACGAACCCCATCCTGGCCCTCGACATCAGCCTTCTAATGTCTAATTGCGCCAACCGTGCGCAAGCAAACGGTCCACCATCGCCGCGATACCTATCTCCGAAGACCGACTGACGACCGGATCGAGCCAGCGTCTCGAAACGCGCCCAAGGTAACACGTTTTCCGAGCGGCCAGTTTTTGGGAGTGCTATCTCCGGCAAGCGGGGTGCGCCCACAGGCCTCTGGTAGTACCTGCCACTCGTGGGCACTCCCATTATAGGATCGGCTTGCGGACGTCCGAACTGGCCCCTACACGAACCCCCTTTGCGAAGGCAGCGATCCTCACTGGGGATCGGTCAACGGGCGTCGGCCGAGGTTCGCGAAAACACGCGGAGGAGCCCTCTGATGTCCAACTCGTATGATCGGGGGGAGTGACTCCTTACAACTTGGCATCCCAACCGCCGAAGTTCGGCTGGCTGTCGCCGGTCGCCGGCCACGCCGGGAGCGGCTTTCGACCCATTGTGATCCACCAGGCCGAGCACATCCTTCCCGAAGCATTGCCTCATTTCGACTCGGTGTGGATAGCCGACCACTTCTACGGCTTCGATCCCGACAAGGAGGAGGGCTTTCTCGAGGGATGGACGACCCTCACTTGGCTGGCCGCCAAATTCTCTGACGTCATGCTGTGCCATCACGTGCTCGGCCATGGTTATCGCAACCCTGCGCTGCTCGCGAAGATGGCTTCGACGCTGCAGGTGCTCTCGGGTGGGCGGTTCATCCTGGGTATCGGGGCCGGATGGCGCGAGGAGGAGTACCGCGCCTACGGGTACGACTTCCCGAAGGCGTCGGTCCGGTTGCGCCAACTCGAGGAAGTCGTGCAGATCTGTCGGCTGATGTGGACCGACCACCACCCCACGTTCAAGGGCCGGTACTTCGACATCGCGGACGCAGCGGCCACACCGAGGCCCGAGGTTATGCCGCCGATCTGTATCGGGAGCTCCGGCGAGAGGATCGGTCTCCCGATTGTTGGGCGACAGGCCGACATCTGGAATGGCCACTACGTCGGAGACGAGGACTGGAAGCACAAGCGCGACATCGTGCACGCCGCCGCAGCCGATGCCGGTCGCGACCCGGCCGACATCGTGCTGTGTGTCACCTGTGCCGGGGAACTCCCGGAGTGCGATGAGGCGTCGGAGCAGTGGGTCGAGCGCTTGTCACATCTGAGCGAGCTCGGCGTCAGCTATTTCGTCATGGACTTCGGCCACCCGCTCCACCTGGACCCAGCGCTGCGATTCGTCGAGCAGGTCATCGCTCCGATCAAGGCGGCTCGCTGAGCTCCGACCGTCTATACGTAGGACTCACTGCCGGCAGCGATGGAAGCTTCGCCTAGAACGGCGTTTGCCGATCCTCATCCGGCGACGATCTGTATCACGGGATGGCTGGTGGGGGCCCAAATATCGAACGATCTGGGCGCTACTCGGCTCAGGTTCGGGGCGCTAGGTTCGAGGCGTGGACTGGCGCTTTGGCGACCAGGGAGCCGCTGTGCTCGTCGCGGCGCAGGAGGTGGTATTTCGACTCGGGGACGACGCAACCAAGGCGGAACACCTGTTGCTCGCGGTTCTCGAGGGGCCCACGAGGGCCTCGTCGGTAGCGCTCCGGAGGTTCTGCAGGTTGGCCGCAATCGGTACCCACGCCCGCCGGCGGTGGCGGCCTGGTCAGCAAGTGGCCTTGCCAGGAAACCCGCTCCGGCCGGTCAACGCTTTGTCGGCTCGGAGCGTCTGTAGGCGATAGTGGTGGATCGGGCCATTCCAACCAGACAGGCCGCCGGCGGTGGTCGGCTCGGCTTCGTGACCGACGTGGGCGGTGCCCCCGCCGATTTCGATGGCTACGTTCGGCCGAGTCGGCTCGGCTGTTCCGGCTGGCCTATCTGCTCGAAGGCACCGTCGCCGATGCTGCGGATCTCCTGCAGGAGGCCTTGTTGCGAGTACTTCGGGCCTGACCCAAGGTCCGATTGGCCGACGATACCGACCGCTACGTCAGTCGCATCATGATCAACTTGCACCGCAGTCGCCTCCGACGACTCCGGCTGGCCGTGAGAACAGCCCATCACGCACGTCGCTTGACAAGGGAGCGTCGGACACTCCCCAGTAGGTATCTGCTTGTCGACTACCGGGTCATCCGATAAGCGGGCTTGCTACGTTTGGGCGCTCAGACCTTTCGTGGGAGGACCGCACATGCTCGACAGCGCCATCGTGGACAAGCTCGTGACTCATTGGTACGACGGGTGGAACAAGCAGGACATCGACATCGTGATGGCTCCTTTCGCCGAGAACGTGGTGTTCGGTTCCGCCGGGGTGGCGAAGATGAGCGGGGAGAGCGGCCGGGACACCATTGAGGGGTTGGACGCGGTGCGCGCCTACATGGCCGATTCTCTCCAGCGAACCGTCGGGGTGACGTACACCCACGACGCGACCTACGTCGGGACTGACGGGGTGGTGATCGTGTGGACTTGCTACTTCCCAGGCGGTTCTACCTTGAGTGGCGCGGACAACATGCGCGTCGATCCATCCGGCCAGGTCTACGACTGGCGTTCTTACTATGCCGATGAGTTGACTCTTCCCGAAAACGCCTCAGACTGACCGTGTCTACCGCCCGGGTGCTGGGGGCGTCGATCGGCGTGCGCCTGGCCGATGGTGTCCAGCCCGCCAGCGCCGGCGTGTGGAAGGCACGGGCGGCAATGACCAGCATCGCCATGTTCACCAGCCCAGCCAGGCGCAAAGCGGTGAGCACGTCCAGTTGCTGGAACCGGAGCATGCGGCGGAAGTCGCGGGCGTCCCGGCTAGGCGCGCGGTCTTTGGTCAGGGCCGAATGCAGGTAGATGAGATGCGGCATCACGGTGGCGCCGAGGATGCCAGCCGCCAGGTACAGAGAGCCGGCGCCACCTAAGCCGGGCATCAGGCCATGCAGGGAACCGAGGACGGATGGGCCGATTCCCTTGCGAAGCCCACGCTCGTCTCGCTGGGGGATCGTCTGTTGAAGAAAGCCTCACCGATCTCTCGCAACCCGCGATCTCCCCGCATCGCAATCCGTACGCGCCGAAGTAACGGCATGGGACCTTGAACGTGACTGATTACGCCGATAGTCCGCGAAGCCCTGCGAACAGGTCAGTCTCCCGCCGCGCCTCTCGCGCCGCGTCTACGCGAATGTACGACTCGTGGCCAAATAATTCTGCGAAGTCCTGCGCGGAGGCTCTGACCCAGACGGTGTCGGCTAGCTGGCTGGCGTGGGCGAGCAGGGCCGTGCGCTTCTGGGCCAGGTAAGGTCGGGTGTCGATGACGCTGACAATCAGTTCGTCGGAAACTCCCCGAGGCGCAGCCCGCGGGGGCTGGCCGGGCCGCTCGGGTTGCAGCCGGCGGCGCAGCTTCGAAAGGCGGTCGGCGTCATTCCGGCTGCGAGCCGTGTAATAGGTCTTCGATACCGATCCGGCCAACTGGGCCGCCGCTGTGGCCACCCGGTGGGCCTGTATGTGGTCGGGGTGGCCGTATCCGCCATTTGCGTCGTAGGTGATCAGCACCTGAGGGTCGTGCCGGCGGATCAGTTCCGCGACAGCAGCTGCTGGCTCATCGAGGGGAACATTGCAGAAGGCGTCGGGCTCGTGGTTGCCCGCCCAGCCCGCCATCCCGGAGTCGCGGTAGCCCAGCATCTCGAGGTGGCTCACGGCGAGGGCGGAACAGGATCGGGCGAGCTCGTCGCGGCGTGTGGCGGCCACCGCGTCGAGGTCGTGGCCGGGCTGTCCGGGAAGCACCCCACCTGGACCGAATCCCTGGGAACCGTCGGTGCAAGTGACGATTACGGTGCGGATCCCCTCCTGCGCGTAGCGGGCTAGGGTGCCCCCGGTGGAGATCACTTCGTCGTCGGGATGGGCGTGCACGGCCATGAGGGTCAACGGCATCACAGCCAACCTTACGACTCGCTGCCGGTCACTTCGCCGTCGGCCACCTCGTAGAATCGATCGGCGACGCGGAGTTTGTAGTCATGCTCTCCCCGACCCAGATCGAGGACCGGCACGTGGCGGGCCGCTCCATCCGCGATGAGCGCGAGCAGCAGTATCAGGCCCGGCGAGTACTGCCGTAGTTCGGGGTCGTAGGCCGGAAACCACCAGCACAGCCGATCTGGGCTTTGCAACCCGAGGTGAACCGCCGCCAGACGGTCTCCGCAGCGCAGGACACTCAGCACGCCAGTACAGTCCGAGTCGACGGTGACGGACAGCTGGTCCAGGGCCTTGGCGATCCAGGGGCAGGCGAAGCGGTCCCAGACGCCGGTGCTCCGGTACTGCTGCGACTTCCACTCGCGCAGGGAGCGCATGGCCCTGTTCGTATCGTCGGTCGACCACTCGAACGTCACTGGGCCCACCTCGCGTTCGAGCTTGCGCCTCCGTCTGAGGACCTGAGGAAGGAAGTCCCTGGAGTGCGAACGTAACCGGGTGATGAATGCCTCGTACCCGTCGTCAAGATCGACAACCGGAACGCGATGGCGACTCAGGTGATAGGGCACGAAGGGTGCCTGCTCGACGAGCAGGTGGTCGAAGCTCCACCGGACCAGGCCGGCGTCGGCGAGCAGGTGACGCGGCTCGAAGGTCCATGGCCCGCCGGAAATGAACGCCTGCGCGTCAGAGATCCCGGCCCCCGCGGGGGAGCCGGCCCGGTCGGAGCCAACCTGGAATGGGAAAAAGCCGAGCCCACCGCCATCTTCCACCACGGCTACCCTGACATCGTCGCGAACTCGGCCCATGACGTCCACGAACGCCCACGAGAGGAAGGGGCTGCCGAGCGGGCGGTTGAGTAGATAACCGGACCAGAGCAGCCGCTCTTCTGCATGGATCTCTTCCGGTGTCCGAACTGCGACCTTCACGGGGAGGGAGTGGGCGCTAAGACGCCGCCTGGTCGCGGCTGGCGCAAGACTGCGGCGAAGGTCGCTTCCACCACCGCTGCGGCTGCCCCGCGACGGGCGAATCCCAACTCATCATCGTAGAAAGACGGCCCTGTGGGAATGCGCCGCCATAGTCGCGGCAGCGGGGCGAACTGCTCCGGGCTCGGGTTCCCGAGCCACCGGTCGAGCACCGATTCCGGCCTCAGCTGACTGGTGAATTGGCGGAGGGCGTGCCCCTTGAGTGACAGCAGGCCACTCTCGCCTCGGGTAACAATGCCAGGGAACTCGGCCGCGGGGAGCCAGCCGAAGCGAAGCCGCCGGCTGCGGTCGAGTCCGTACAAGCCGTAGACCCACCATTCGATGGTCCGTCGGGTCAGGCTTTCGGCTGCGAGGGCCCCGGCGAGGTAGGTGGCGTCGTGGTCGGGGTGCCCACGCTGATAGGCGGGCAGGAAGACTGTCTCAGCCGAGGACGCCTCGACGACTTCTTGCAGGGACCTCGCGAGCTCCTCGACTGACTGCCAGGCTCGCAGATCGGGGTAGCCCAGGTCCACGCACTCCGCCTCGGCCGCCAATGTCCTCCAGGCCTGCTCGCACTCCGCCCGGCGCGCCGATCTCATCGCCGGCCGCTCGTCGGCCTCGATCCACGGAGGGACGCCGTCGGTGACGTGCACGACGGTGACGGGCCCATCTCGCATGACGGCCGACCCCCCGAGCACCTCGTCGTCGGGGTGTGGTGCGATGATCAGAGTGGCGCTCATGTCAGCAACGCGGCCATGCGGTAAGCCAGATCGGCCACGTACGCCTCCGATCGATCCAGGTTCTGGTCCAAGCGCCGCCGGTACTCTGCGTGCGCCAGAAAGGGCTGGACAAGATCAGCCGCCAGCCCGCTCGAGTCAACACCAGCTCGCGCCTGGCGGAGCGCGCCGACCACCGCGTCACACCACAGATCCCGCACTTCGTCGGGAGCCGCGGTGAGCACGCTGAGCCAGCTGCGCCGATCGGCATCGGATGAGAAATCCAGGTGGCGCAGGAAGGTGCGAGGCGCGGTAGCGGCGCGGCGCCTGCCCCGCCCACCAGCGGTCCGGCCAATCGACGTCGGCCCGGTGTACATGCGGATCTCCGGCCCCCAGGCTCAGCAGTGTTCGGGCGACGTCTGCCATGATCTCGGCGCTGTTCGTGCCTGCCTCATGGTGCGGGAACGGCACCAGCACCTGGTCCACCGGCCGGTCGTTGGCCAGGGCCTGCACGGTGAGGGCAACATCGATGCCGTAGTCGTCGGGTAGCCGATCTACGTCGATCGTGTCGAGCAAGCCGGTCGACAACAGCCGCTGGCCGGCGAGGGGCTGTCGGATCCGGGCCCCGAAGCAGGAGAAGATAAGCGGGCAGGCCAGAAAATCCGTCGAGTTGCCTTCTCCACGGGGCCGGCACCACAGGGGCAGCACCAGCCCACCGCGGGCGAGACGACCGAAGCTGCCGAACGAGCCAACCGTCGCTGGCTGGTAGGAGCTCAGATCGCCGTCGACGAGGAGTAAGTGGGCATCCTGCTCGCGGGCGTAGCGGATGAGCCGTTTGACGTTGCGACCCTTGCCGACATCGCCCTCAGGCCCGTGCAGCACTCGGTTCGGGAGGCGGAAGGATTGGTTGTCCCATCTGGCCATAGTGTCGTCGTCGCCCGGTTGATAGGCGAGAACCAGCTCACAGCGGATGCCCTCGCCCAACATGGCCGCCCCCTGTTCGAGGGCGGCGGCGAGGTCGGCGATCGTAGCCCCCTCATTGCGGGCTGGTATTCCGATCACCAGCATCTCCATCCCATCTACCTCCCGGGCGCCGCGGGTCGAACCAGTCGTTGCGTCGCCCCCACTCCGGGCGAGCCCACCTCATGCAAGCTATCGTCCGCCAGTACCCAAGCGTAACGTCAGCTTCCCGAATCGCTGCCGCCCGCCAGCAGCATGGGGCTACCTTGCGCCGAGTTCGGTGGGGTCCAATCGCTCTCTCAGATCCTGAGCTGCCACCGAAGACGCACTACGCCAATTACATGCTCGTTCAGGCAGGACCAACCGAGGCGGACCGCCAGGCATGGGTGGAAGGAGGGTCGAAGGCCGCCACTGCCGCTTCTCTCTCGGAAGCTCCGCTCGTCTGGCAAAGGGATCGGTTATCGGACTGGTTGCCGCTTCACCGGGCATCAACATCGTGTCTAGCTCAGGTTGGAGGACTGATCTCAGAAACTCGCTGGCGGGTCCCGACGGAAGGGACCAGAATTGCACCATGACCATGGTCATGGTGCGCCGTGTCCGCCGAACGGGGGACCCGGTGGGGATACCACGAACTAACTGACCTTTGGGCCAAACGTCTGGTGGCCGGCGCTGGTGTAGGGTCTGGCGACCTGGTACTCGACATCGGTGCCGGCAATGGTGCGATTACGGCCCCGTTGGTAGCAACGGGGGCCCGAGTTGTGGCCATCGAGCTTCACCCGAGCCGGGCTCGCCGTCTCGACGAGCGTCTCGGTCGCTCGGTCCGGGTGGTGCAGGCCGACGCGTCCGATCTTCGTTTGCCCAGGCGACCCTTCCGAGTCGTAGCGAACCCGCCCTTCGGGCTGACCACCGCCTTGTTGCGACGGCTCACCAGTCCCAGAAGCCGTCTGATTTCGGCCGACCTGGTGGTGCCTGCGCATGTGGCGGCTAGGTGGGCGAACGGCCGCGGTCGCTCCGCGGCGCGCTGGTCAAGAAGCTACCGAGTGACGATCGTGGCCCGACTCCCTAACCGCGCGTTTCGGCCGCCATCGCCAGTCCCGACCGCAGTCCTCCGCCTGCAACGCCATAACCGTGGCGCCTCCGATCCAAACGCGCCACCATCGAAATCCCCGGCTCTCCCAAGCGCACAGGGTGAGAGTGACCGGTCTCGTTTAAAGGGGAATGTTGCCGTGTTTGCGGGCCGAGTTGAGGCGGTGTTTGTTGGCGTTGAGGGCCAAGAATTTGATCAGGTATCGTTGGGTGTCCGCGGGTTTGATCTTGGGCGTACACCGCCAACCGGTACCCGACTGGACTGAACAGTACCGATAGCGGCACCGGTCTGCCGTGGGCGCCGGCAACGGACGGGCCGCGCGCCTCACCGGCCGCGTCAACCCGAACGGAACCGTCTCGCTGTGGGCCTCCACCTCGACGGTGAGCGGCTCTGGCGACCAGGGCGCCGATCCGAACAAGCTGGTCGAGATCACCGACCAGCTGGGTGCCACCGTGGCCAACCAGGTGTCCTACGAACGGTTCTCAACGGTCATGCCAGCCACCTACGGCCAGGTCGTCCCGGGCGTGGCGTTCACGCCGGGCACTGCAGTGACCAACGGCAACGACACTTGCCCTCGGCCTCCCGTCCCGAACGGGCCGTGGGGCGTGGCCCCGGGCCGGGGTCGCGACTGACCTCACCGGCTGACGACCTCGACCGGCCGTGCGGCGCGACGGCCGGTCCCTGAAAGAGGGCTGGCCGTCGAGGCTGTGCGCAGGCGGCTTCGGGGTAGACCGTCTCGACGGGCCGAGTCATCAGCCTGTCGGGGTGCGTCAAGCCGCCTCGCCGCTCGGCTCGAGTGGGCTACTGACCTCGGCCAGGATCCGTTGGCTCATGGCCAGGATGGTCCCGAAGGTAAGCCATGGTGTGGGGTCGTCTCCCCACCGCCGCTGGGCCCGGCCCACGGCTTGCCCGAATGTCTCGTCCGCCACGCGGATGGCTTCCGAAAGTCGGTGTCTATCGGCGGGCTCGTCAGGAGAGCCGACCCATGCCGCGTAGGCATCAACGGCAGAAGCCGTGGAGACCAGCGTTGTGCCGATGGCCGGCATCGGACGAGCGTGTACCGCCCCGTCCACCAGCGCCCGGGCGATGGACCGGGCCTGGATGGCAGTCCGTTCGCAGACGCTCAGCGCCTGGTCCACCCGTTCGAGTAGGGGGCGTTGTCGACGGGCCCGGGCGTTCCATCGGGCCGTGAGTTGAAGGCCCTGGTGGTCCCGCCTGGCCTTGGCTGTGGCCTCAATCACTCCGACCGCCTGGCTCCGCCAGCCTTCGGCTTGTTCGAGGGTCCATGCCGAGCTAACGCCCGACCCGATTTCCATGAGAATGTCGCGGCAGTGACGCAAGGGGGCGTCGGCGTTAGCGACCACCCGTTCGGGCGCCGGGGCCTGGGGGCTGGCGAGCACAGCCACGACGGCGATGACGGAACCGATCAGCGTGTCCAGCACCCGTCTTCCCCCATAGCCCGGCGTGGCGCTGCCCACCGCGAAGACGAGCAGGGCGCTGACGGGGATCTGCACCACACCCTGGGGCCCGAGACCGGCGCTCCAGCCGACGAGGAGGCCCACGAAGACGATGATGGCGATGCTCCAGCCGCTCAGGCTGACGAAGTGGTTGACCGCCAGGGCCGCGGCCACCCCCACAACCACCCCGATCATCCGCTGGAATGCCCGTGAGAGTGAGTCGTACACCGTGGGTTGGACGATCAGGATCACGGCCAACGGCGCAAAGTAGGGCCGGCTGTGCGGATCAACCACCAGCGCCACCGCCCAGGCCAGCCCGGCGGCCACTGATGTCTTGGTGGCAAGAAGGATCTGGGTGCGGCTGACCAGCGCGGGCCGCAGCAGTTGGGGTCCGAACGTCCGTCGAAAGGCACTCCAGCGCCGTACGACATCTGGCTGAGCCGGTCGATCTATCGTCATATTTGGCCTCATCCGGTAGAGCTCAACGACGGCGGTCATTGCCATTCTCCTTCGTTCTTGGTCGGCACTACCCGGTTGGCTGTCGGGTCCTGAGTAGGCGTGACGGTGGAGGTGGGTCAGGTGGGCGTCCGGCGATAGCCCGGTGCTGGTCCCAGGGGATACCCCCGGTCCCCCGGACGGCTCGGACTGCGGCGACGGCGACTCGGGTGGCCACCACGGCCAGAGCCATAACCACGAAAGCGGCGGTCCAGGCGACCAAGCCGCCGATACCGAAGTTGGGCGACAGGTCAGCGGGTCAGACGTCGGGTCGCGATCTGCTGGTGCAGTAGGTGTGGCGCCTCGTAGCGGAGGCGGCGGTTGTGTCAGTTGGGCGTCGGGGCCGCCACTACACCCCTTCCTGGCCGTTCTCGTCAGCGTACAGTCGAGCGGATGGCTCATACCGATCGTGGCGGCCGGAGCGAGGGGGCCATCGTCGCTGACGGGTTGGTCAAGCGCTTCGGCGAGGTCGAAGCGGTGAAGGGTGTCTCGTTCGAGGTGCCGGAGGGGCAGGTGCTGGGACTCCTCGGCCCCAACGGGGCGGGCAAGACGACAGTCGTGCGCATGCTCACCACCCTTTCGCGCCCCGATGCAGGCACCGCTCGGGTTCTGGGCGTGGACGTCCGTAAGGAGCCCCAGCGGGTGCGCTCCATGATCGGGCTGGCCGGGCAGTACGCGGCCGTCGACGAGAACCTGACCGGCCGGGAGAACCTGCGCCTTGTCGGCCGGCTTTCGCACCTGGCCCGGGCCGCGGTCTCCCGCCGGGTCGACGAGCTCCTCGGGAGCTTCATCCTCACCGACGCGGCTGACCGGGTGGTGCGCACCTATTCGGGGGGCATGCGCCGCCGCTTGGACCTCGCGGCCGCCTTGGTGCACGAGCCTCCAGTCCTGTTCCTCGATGAGCCCACGACCGGCCTCGACCCCCAGGGCCGGATCGACTTGTGGGGGGTGATCGAGGGACTCGTCAAAGGTGGGACCACCGTGTTGCTCACGACCCAGTACCTCGAGGAGGCCGACCACTTCGCCGACAACATCGTGGTCATCGACCACGGGTCCGTGATCGCCGAAGGCACGGCCGCGACCCTGAAAGCACGGCTCGGAGCGACGGTGATCGAGATCGGCTTTCGCGACGAAAACGTCGCTGCTACGGCGGTGGCCCTCCTTGGGCCGGTCGGCACAGTTGGGCGCGAGGCCAAGTTCGTGCGGGTGAGCGTGGCCGACGGGGACGGGGCGGGCTCCATGCTCGCCGCGGTGAGGCTCCTCGACGGCGCCCGTCTCGACCCCACCACCATGATGCTGCGCGAACCTACGCTCGACGACGTATTCCTGGCCCTCACCGGCCATGCCGCGGTGGAAGACGCCGGCGAGCCCACCGTAGCGGCCCGATCTGGTCGCTCTCCCAGGAGGGCCTCATGACGTCGGTCGAGGCGGCTGCGAAGCTAGCGGGCCTGGTCAACCGGGGCCACGCAGTTGGCGACGCCCTGACCATGGTCTGGCGGAACCTGCTTAACATGCGCCGCAACCCGCAGCTGATCGTGTTCGCGACCATTCAACCGGTGATATTCGTGGTCATGTTCCGCTACGTGTTCGGCGGAGCCATCCAGGGAAGCCTCCCGGCCGGACAGTCCTACATCGACTTCCTCATGCCCGGGATCTTCGTGCAGACCATCGTGTTCGGTTCACTGACCACCGGTGTCGGCCTGGCCGAAGATCTCAGCAAGGGCCTCATAGACCGATTCCGATCCTTGCCGATGGCCCGTTCGGCCGTGCTCGTGGGCCGAACGGGCGCCGACCTGGTGCGCAACTTCTTCGTCATCCTTCTCATGTGCGTGGTAGGGGTAATCGTCGGTTGGACGGTCCAGACCGACTTTTGGGGGCTCGTAGGAGCGATCCTCGTTATCCTCGCCTTTTCCTACGCCATGTCGTGGGTGTTTGCCGTCGTCGGCCTCACCGTCCGGGACCCCGAGACGGCGCAAGCCGTGTCGTTTCCGATCCTGGCGCCCTTGGTGTTCGCCTCCTCGGCCTTCGTGCCCGTGGCGACAATGCCTTCTTGGCTCCAGGGATGGGCCAAAAACCAGCCCGTGTCCGTCGTGGTCGACGCGGCCCGCTATTTGACCATTGGCGGGCCGGCCACCAACAGTTCATCGGTACCCCGAGCCGTGGCGTGGATCATCGGCATCGTCGCGGTCAGCGCCCCCTTCGCCGTCGCCCGGTACCGCAAGGCCACCTGAGGGGCCCGGTCCGGACACCTTCGCTCGAAGTGGTGAATGTTGCTGGGGATTCAGCCGTCGGGCATGACCACATCCAATCGGCGCCCAACCTCCGACGGGTTCACGTCGAGAGCGCCGAGCAGCACCGCCGCAGGATCTGGTGGTTGCAGAGTGAGGATCTGGGCCAGCACCTGCTGGGCCGTGACGTAGAGCCTCCGACGGTTGGGCTTAGTCGCTTCCTCGAGCACTTTCTTTGCCGCCGGCGTCATGCGGAAGCGATCTTTTCGGGCGATGTCTCTGATCCTCGGCTTCTTCGGCACGGCGCGCATCGGCAGTGCGGGAGCGTCGAGGTCGGACCCGAGGCCCAGGGCACCCAGGGCTTCCTGATCGAGCGACTCCAGGGCCCGGCGAGCTTGCTGCAGGTTCACGCCCAACGCGACCTCGATCGAGGGATCCTCCAACAAGGCGAGCAAGAGGTGATCGGTGCCAGTTCGGCGATCACCTCGGCGACGAGCCTCCTCACTGGCCCGCAGATAGACGGCCCAAACGTGAAGCATCTCTGGCACCACGGATACGGTGGTCATGATGAATCCTTGTTGTATTTGGTGTGCACGGATTGGCGGGTGACGCCCAAGGCGTCTCCGATCTGCTGCCACGACCAGCCCTTTTCCCGGGCCGACGCGACCTGATTCGCCTCGACCCTCTCAGCCAGGCGATGGAGCGCCAACGAGGCGCGAAGCCCAACTGCCGGGTCATCCGACGAGAGATTCACGCTGAGTTTTTCGATGTCCACACCCGTCAGTTTAGACTGACATCGAGGAGGTGTCAACCCAAACTGACATAGCAGATCGCCACCCCGGACCGCCCCGGATGCTGCCGGGTCGGTGGCACAGGTCGAAGTCAACCACGATGGGGAACATTCCCTGGTTGCAGCGTCCGCCGGTGCTGTCCAAACTGCTTGTGGTGGACTGCACCACGGGCACCCTCGAGTTTTCGAGAGTGCCCGGGTCTCAGGCGTGGAGGGCCAAATAGTCGTGGACCGAGCGGACCGCACTGGATCCGTCACCGACCGCGGCTGCCACCCGTTTCATCGAGCCCAGTCGTACGTCGCCAACCGCGAAGACACCGGGAACGGAGGTCTCGAACGGGAGTGGATCTCGGTCGGCGAACGCGTCGCGGTTGATGTCGTTGTCGGATAAGGAGCGGTCGGTCAGCACGAATCCATTTCGGTCGAGCGCGACGCGGTCGCCCAGCCAGGTGGTGGCCGGGATGGCCCCGATAAAGCAGAACAGACCGCCGCATTGGACAGTCCGACGGGCTCCGCTGGTGGTGTGCTCGAGCGTGATCTGCTCGAGGTGGGTATCACCGGCCAGGCCGCGGACCTCGGTGTGGGTCACCAGCTCGATATCGGGTTCGGCGTTGATGCGGGCGATGAGGTACTGCGACATCGTCTCGACCAGTTCACGTCGGCGGACAATCAGGAAGACCCGGCTTCCCTGTTGCGACAGGTAGATGGCCGCCTGCCCGGCGGAGTTACCGCCACCGACCACTCCGACTGTGCTGTTTCGACAGAGTCGTGCTTCGAGTTCTGTGGCCGCGTAGTAGACACCCGCTCCTTCGAACCGCTCTAGTTCGGCAACCGCCAGGCGGCGATATCGGGCGCCGGAGGCGATGATCACGGCCCGAGTGGCGATTTCGCTGCCATCGGCCAGGGTCACGATGTGGAAGGCTTCTTCTGTTTGGAGTCCCACGGCCTCGCACGGCGCGTTCAGGCGGGCCCCGAGGCGTTGCGCCTGGATGGCGGCCCGGGCCGTGAGGTCGCCCCCGGAGATGCCGTTGGGGAAGCCGACGTAGTTCTCGATGCGCGAGCTGGCTCCGGCCTGTCCGCCAGGAGCGACGGCGTCGAGGGAAATGGTGTCGAGACCCTCCGAGGATCCGTATACCGCGGCGGCCAGGCCGGCCGGGCCAGTTCCGACCACGACCAAATCGGTGACCGATCCGGGGACGCTCCGGTAGGTCAGACCGAGGAGCGCGGCGAACTCCCCGGGTGTGGCCCGGCGCAAGACGACCCCGCCCATGACGGCAACTGGCACGTCGTCAGGTCCTGCGCCGAGACCAGCAAGGTAGGCACGAACGTCGTCGAGGTCCTCGATGTCGATCCACGTGTGCGGCAGGCGGGCCCGGTTGGCAAAGGCCCGGAGCGCCAACGCCTCGGGCGAGAACTGCGACCCGATCAGCCGGATGGCGCCCTGCGCGCCTCCCCTCCGAAGTATCTCCCGGCGGGCCACGAACGCCCGAAAGATGGTGTCGGACAGATCAGGCTTGGTGTCTAGAAGCCGCCGGAACTGCTCTGGCGGCACGCTCAGCACCCGGCCGGCTCGGCTCACCCGGGCGCTCAGGTAGGGCCGCTGACCCGTCAGCAGATTCAACTCCCCCACGAACCCGCCGGGACCATAGGCGGCGATCACCACCTCGTCGTCGCCCTCGCGAACGATCTCGACCTCACCGTCGAGCACCACGAAGAAGTTGGGCGGGTCACCCCCGGCCCGGTAGAGCATCTGACCCGCCTCAACCGCCACCGGAGAGCCGAAGGCCGCGATCTCGCCAACCGCCGCCGGATCCAGAAGCGGCCAGGCCACCTCCTCCCCCGGGCTCCCGTCGCGCCCATCCGTGCCAGTTGGCGTCTCTCGCTCATCGCTCATCGCTCAATCATGCTCTCTCCACGACGTGTGACCGATCGCATCCTGAGTTCCACGCTCGGTAGCCGGCTTCGCCCAGAGCAGATCGTTGGGAAAGCGAACACGGGCAGCCCTGATTGCCAACCGCCTGCGACAGCTCGACGTCGCTCGACGGGCTTCACTCACCCTGCCGCTGTTCGTCGGGGCCACCTCAACGCTGCCGGGCACGAACCTGGTGGCAACACTCAACAAACGACTCGTCGACAAATACGCCGACGATCCCGCGCTCGCCGTAGTCGCCGCCCCCGTCGAGCTCGAACCGTTTGACTACTTCATGGTGTGGCACCCCCGCCTCGACCACGACCCGGCCCAACAGTGGCTACGCGAAACCATTCGCTCAGTCGCAGCCGCAACCGTCGACCGCGTTGCGGACGACCACTAAACAAATGGGTCCCAGTCGAGTACCGGGCCTTCCTGCAACCCGATTTACTACTACCAGCTAGCTGCCGGGGCAGACGGCGGAAGCGTGGATAGGTCCCCGGCCGCCCACCTCTCGGGGCGATGCCGTCGTTGCAGACTCGGCTTCTGGCTCTTCGACATGCATCTGCACGTGGGACAGTCCATTGCCAACGACCGCATGGCGCTTCCCTCGCGCCAGGTTGGGAGTTGCTCTCAAGTGTGGTCGGCGACGATCGCGATCGTGACCGTAGCTGCCGCTACCGCGACGAGGGCGGCCAACACGGACCCGTGGCGAGCGGCGACGTCGTGATCCCTGTTGGCGCTCATCATCGACCAGCGGGACCGGACCGATAGGGCCGATCCCACCGACAACGCCGAACCGGCCGAGACGGCCGATAGAACCGAGCCGACCGATCCCACTGACAGAGTGGATCCCACACAGCCGATGCTGAGAATCGAGCCCACCGAGCCGATCGACAAAATGGATCCCCGGCTGGCCACGGATAAGAACGAGCCCTGTGACCAAAGCGAGAGGTCGTTACGTCCCATCGTGCTCCTCCATGGCCTGACGTAGCTTACGTCGACCAGCCGCTGAGCCGGTGTTAGCCTCGCCGCTGAAGTAGCCACTTGGCAACTCGTCGGTTGCGCCTATGAATCCGTCATCCCTGGGTCGCTCGGGTGCGGTGTGAGCGGCGTAATCCGTGTGGTCATCCAGGCGTCCAGGGGCAGCGACTGCACGATCGTTTTCATCTCCGCGACATCCTGGGCTTGCCACAAGCCCAGGGCGCACCCCGGGCCGGCCAGCACCCACAGCCGCTCGAGGTGGCCCTGCGCAGCCAGCTCCTTGGCGCTCGCCGCCTCGCGCGCCTCGACGTCCTCGACGACTCGGCCGGGCGTAGCCTCGGGGATACTGATAGTGAAACTGGTCAGGAACTCTGCGGTACGCCCCTTGGCCACGTGCGCCGGGTCGTTGGGGTGCGGCGAGAGCGGCGCGACCTCGTCGGTCCGCCACACGCGGAGTGGCATCGAGGCCAGCACCTCTTCGAGCTGGCCGTCATCGTCCGCGGCGAACAGGCCGACGCTGCGCCATTCGCCCGGCTGGAGCGGGGGACGCCAGAGCCGCAGCAGGTGGCGTTGCGACGCCAGCTCCCGCGAGTGGGCAGCCTCGCGGCCCCGAACGTCGTCGACGGCCTGCTCCGGAGTTCCCTCCGGAACGTGAGTGGTCATGGTGACGAGGTATTCCATGGTCGGTCCCTTCATTCCCAGGGCGGTGATACCCCCACCGTTCCGTGAGGAGATGTTCGATTATGCCGAGACGACGACACCTCGAGGTAACGCGGACCCGCCAAAGCGCCGGGTGCGGAGGTGGAGATCCAGCCAAGGTAGGGCTTCATAGTTGATTTCAGGGTGGGGGGTTGGGCACGCCGAGGTACGGGAACTGGGCTTGTAGGTCGTCGTGGGGTTGGAGGCCGCTGGCCGGGATCTTGCCGTGGCTCAGCCAGGCGAAGCGCATGCTGTAGACGTCGTCGGTGAAGACGCGGCCGTTGGGGTAGGCGGCGGGCTGGGTGCGGTCGTAGGAGAGGATGTCGGGCAGGACCTGCATGGCAGCCGTCTTGGCCTCCTCGGGCGAATAGCCGTTGCTTTCCAGGATTTTGGACCATGGCCCCAGGTAGTTGGCGACGTCGTCTGCGGGCTGGCGGGAGTTGTAGAGGTTTTTCTCGCCGTCGGGGTTGATGAACGGGTTGATGGTGGGGTGCCCGCCCCGGTCCATCTGCACCAGCTGGCCATCGCGACGCAGGCTGATGGTGGCCCATACTCCGATGACCGGACCGGCGCCCAACAGGTCGTTCGGCACCTCCACGGCGATGGAGTCGACGTTGTTGTCGGCGAAGTCGTCGTGGCCGGTCCAGTTGAATCCGTGTAGGGCGCCTTCCACGTCCGCGAAGAAGGGGTCGCTGCGCAGACTGGCGCACATCCGGATAGGACCGGCCCGGACCGGTCGGGGTGTGCCGTCGAAGCTGACGGGCAGCGAGTCGGTGAGCATTTCGCCGGCCGGCTCGGGCCGCCGGGCTTGGTCGCCGGTGGCGTACCAGACCGAACCGGTTTGCATGCCGTTTCGGAAAGGGGAGAAGGTGAAGGTGAAGGCGATGTCGGAGTGGTTATCGCCGTTGTTGTCGATATTGATGCGGTAGATGGCGTCGGGGTGGAACTCCGGCCCGGTCGTGGGGGCGGGTATGGGCGGCGGGGCGCTGGTCGGGTTGGAGTCGATGATCAAGACCGTCCGGTCCTGGTTCTCCGCTGATTGGAATACGAAGACGTCGGTCAGGTCCAGGCGCCGGTCGTCGCCCGGGAACTTGAGCTTGTCCGCACTGAAGTGATTCGACACGGGATCTCCTTGGGGATGGTGTATCGGATTGCTGGTCTGGACGTGGGAGGCGGAGGTCAGTGACGCAGAAAGCCCAGCAGGGTCGCGTTGACCTGGTCGGCGTGGGTCCAGGGGATGGCGTGAGGGCCGCCCTCGATCACCACCAGCTGCAGGTCGTTGATCAGGCCAGGCAGCCGCTTGCCGGTCTTGTCCAGCGGCAGGACCTGGTCGGTGTCGCCCTGGATGACCAGCACGGGTACGTCGATCTTTTCCAGATCGGCCCTGAAGTCGGTCGCCCAGGTGGGAATACAGGCCACCGCGGCAGCAGCCGAGGCGCTCGTGGCGAGGTTCCAGCTGGCCTGGTAGGCCTGGTCGCTGATCAGGCTGCCGCGCAAGCTGTCGAAGTTGTAGAAGTTGTCCAGGAAGCCCTTCATCCACGCCGGCGTGTCCGACTGGGCGGCCTGAACGAACCCGTCGAAGAGGCTTTGCGGCACCCCGTCGGGGTTGTCGCTGGTCTGGAGCAGGAACGGCGGGATCGGTGACACCAGCACTCCCTTGGCCACCCGCTCCGAGCCGTAGGCAGCGAGGTAGCGGGTGACCTCCCCCGTGCCCATCGAGTGCCCGACCAGCACGGCCTCGCTGACATCGAGGTGTTCGAGCAGGCGGTGCAGGTCGGCGGCGAAGGTGTCGTAGTCGTAGCCGACGGCGGGCTGGCTGGATCGGCCGAAGCCGCGCCGGTCGTAGGTGATGACCCGGTGTCCGGCCTGCAGCAGGACCGGGACCTGCTTGTCCCAGGCCCGGCCGCTGAGCGGATAGCCGTGGATTAGCACGACGGGTTGGCCGGCGCCGTGGTCCTCGTAGTGGATCTCGATCGGAGCATCGTTTTCGGTGCCAACGGTGACATGAGGCATGGTTTTCTCCTTTTCTGGTTCCTGTTGCGGTTTCTCGGGGAGCAGGGATACGGGCGCGAGGAGCCGCCACCTCGGATCAGGTACTCCCTCGCCGGCTGTCCCCGTCGTGGTGCTCCGTCCGAGTCGGCTCGGTGGGCGCTCGCTGAGGCTGACCGCCGGCTTCCCGCACTCGCAGGACGGTCAGGGGCAGTTGCCCCGGCCGCCCGCACCCACGACAGCCGCGGTGAGGGCGAAGTCGGTCAGCTCGGCAGATCGCCCCCGTCCTGCTCCGCCTCCATATAAGCGGCATACCAGGCGGGCCAGTCCTCGTCTTGGCTCGACCGGTGAAACAGGTGCGAGCGTCCCTGGCGCTTCTGGTGCTCGACGTGGGCGGCCTCGGCCCGGCGCAGCGCGCCTTCCAGGTCCGCCACCGACGTGAACGCCGTCTGCGTGGTGTCGATCCGGCCTGGCAGGCGGGCGGTGACTTCCTGAACGAGCCACAGATTGCCGTCAGGATCGTTGAACGAGAAGAACGACCCGTAACTGGCCCGCCCGGGGTCGGGGCCGGGTTGGCGCGCCTCGAGGGGGAACGGCGGCCCGTGCCACACGTCACTCACCTCGATGCCGAGATCACCGAGTCCGACATGGGCCGCTTCGATGTCCGAGACGATGAGCCCGCCCTCGGCCGAGCCCGGCGCGGCCGTCGTCAGTCCCTGGCCGAAGGTGACCGAGGTCCCTGAGCCCGGCGGGGTGAACTGAACGATGCGCAGCCCCTCCAGCGGCGCGGCGTCATCGTCGAGCCGCCAACCCAGTCGCTGGTAGAACGCCTTGGACCGGTCGACGTCCGACACGGGGATGATCTGGACTTCGAGATTCATGTTGACCCGGCGAGCGCTCGTCTCGCTAGTGGCACGGTCTACTTCCGTTGCGCTCATGGCTAACTCCTGATGTCGGTTAGGGCTTGAAAGCTCGTTGGCTGGTGGGGAGCTCGGCTTCGTTTTCTGCTCGGTAAGGCCAGCTCCCAAATCTCAGTGAACGCCGACGCCCGCGGTGAGTCCACGACTTGTGACCAAACTGTGGTAGGCCCCGCCTATCACCGCAGGTCAGCGGTATGGTCGACGTAGTGGAACTGCGGCAGCTGACCTACTTCGTCGCCGTGGCCGAGGAACTGCATTTCGGTCGGGCCGCCGAGCGTCTGCACCTGGCTGGCCCCTCGCTCTCTCAGCAGATCAGCAACCTCGAACGTGAGCTTGGGACCCAGCTGTTCGTCCGCGACCGCCGACACGTCGAGCTGACGCCCGCGGGCGGCCAGTTCCTGGCCGATGCCCGAGAGGTGTTGGGCGCCGCCGCCCGGGCGTTCGACCGGGCCCATAGCGGAGCGGGAGAGCTGCCTCTGCGACTGGGCTACGTCAGCTGGCTGCCGCCCGAGGCAGCGGGAATGCCCGACCCGCGGGTCCGTATCGACGAATGGGTCCTACCTTCACACATCCAAGCAGCGCGGGTGGCCGAAGGCAGCCTCGACCTGGCTATCGCCTGGCTCGAGGAGGCCGATGTCGAACGACACCAACTGGCCGCCCACCTCTTGCGCTACGAGCGACTGGATGCTGTCCTGCCACGCTCCCATCCGGCCGCTCGGCAAAAGAGCGTGCCAGCAGAGCAGATCACCGTCCTCGTCGACGTTGACGAAGCGTCGTGGAGCTCGTGGAACCGCTACGCCTCTGGCTTCGCCAAAGCTAATCAGGCCTCAGTGACCAATATTCACGACGGCGGGGTTACCGGCCCAGCCTTCTTCGACCATGTGGCCCGCTTGCGGCGGCCGGTGCTCGATTCGCCCAAGCGCCACGCCGCCCCCATCCCGCCCAGTTTGACCCGCCGACCTGTCCGATCCCCAGTGCCCGTATGGAACTGGGCACTACTTCATCGCGCCGACGACAGCCGCCCCATCGTTGCCCGCGCTACCCGGGCCCTGATCGACCACGCCTCCGCCTTTGGCTGGCGAACACCACCCTCAGACCCATACTGGCCTCCACCCAGCCCGAAGGAGGACTGACGCCAACCGACCAGCCGCACCGAGCGCGGTTTGTCAAACCATCCGATTTATCTCGAGCCCTATTCGCCGGTAAAGCGAAACTCCGCCTGCCAGGGACCGTCGGAATGGACCACCTCCCAATACCGCTTGGCGATGCTGTCGGGATCGAAGGCGGTGCCCGCAACGATCTGCCCGGTGATCGTCAGTGTCGCCACCCGGATACCGTCCGGCGCCAAATCGGCTCCGAGCATGGTGGCGGCGGACCGCAGCGCGGCCTTGCCGAGGGAAACGGTCGCCAGGGCCGGGATCGGATGATCTGCGAAACCACCACCCGTCACGATAATGGTGCCTGAGCCGGCCGCCCGCATGGCTGGTGCCGCGACCTGGGTGACGACAATGGCGCCGATGACATCAACCGCATAGGCCGTCTGCAGGTGCTCGACGCTCGAGCTCAACAGCTGGTCCGGAGCTCCCATAACCGCGTTGTAAATGATGAGCCCGGGCGCTCCTGGCTCGCGGTAAAGCTCAGCCATCCGGGCTCCCAGACCTTCAGGGACGCTGGCATCCGCCGGGATGGTATCGATGTCGGCGCCCGTGTCCGCCAGATCGTTAACGAGATGGCCGAGTCCATCCGTGCTGCGAGCTACCAGAGTCACTCGATAGCCGCCCTCGGCGAAGCGTCGAGCCACTGCCATTCCCAGACCCGGCCCGGCACCGACCAGCAGCAGGCGGCGGTTGTCGATCGAGGAGCCAGATTCACCTAACGAGTCATCCGGCATGAGCCCACTTCCTTTCGTATCGAATGTCCTGGTCGGTAAACCCGACCCCCGGTCCGCCGGTCGCCCAATGATGGGACTGCTACTACAAGGCGGCTCGCGTATGGTGGTCAAGCTTGTTCGTTGAGGCGAGAGCGTTCATGCCCATGACAAGCGCCGCTGTGCCGCCGTACAGGTATCCGACTTCGACCGCCTCTGTAATCTCCTCCTCCGTGGCGCCGGCGGCACGAGCGAGGTCGGCGAGCTCCGTGACGCCGTCGGGGTGGGCTGCGATCGAGTCGGTAACCATACCCATGAGAATCTTGTACTTGGCCGGAATGGCGCCGTCTTTCAAGATGCCCTCGCGTATGGCCGGGTACGACTGCACGAACTGCGGGTCGTACGACTCGATTGGCTCGAGCCACGGTCGCGGAGCAGGGCTGGCTTGCACTCCCCGGCACTTTACCGACACCAGCGCATTGCTGACCCGCACAGGCGGCCTAACGAGGCACTTGATGCCCGCATCTGCCAAGTCGTCGCCGCAAACAAGGGGTGTGTACCCTTGAGCCCATGACCGAGGACGCCGGAGATGCCACCTACCGGGAATCAGCCGGGATGGCCGCGCAGATCAACGAGATCCACCAATGGGTGCAGGAGCTGCGATCCGCAGTGAACCAACTGTTGGAGGCGCAGGGGCGGCAGACACCGCCCAGTTGACCTCTGCCAAGGCCCCCTCGTTGGCGTAAACAGCAACGACCCGTGGAGTGACCCGGGCCACCCGACGGCTGTCTCAGTCGTTGTTTGTCGCGCAACCGGTCTCCGCGCCTCTTGCCGCGGCCCGATCTCAAGAAAGAAGTGGCGCGATGCCCACGAGCGGCGAAGTCGTCCGGAAAGTTCGCCAAACGTTTTAGCGCCAGCGAACCGTTCCGCCCCGTAAACATCCGCGGCCTCTTCGTCGACGGAGATACCGTCATCGTGATCTGGGATGGAGCGGGCACGACTGTCGCCGGCACCACCTACGAAAACACTTACGCGTGGATCATGACTCTGAACAACGGGCAGGTCGTAGAGGCCACGGCCTTCTACGACAGCATCTCGTTCAATGAGCTGTGGAAATCGATCCCCTAGGCGTGTAACGGATCGACGCTCGCCTCCTGAGTTTCGGGGCGGTTCGTGCTTCGCCGGGTTCTGTGCCGGTGACCTCGACTGGTCCCATCATCGAGTACGGCCGTTGGGATCGAGCACCCTGCGCGGCTGCTCTGATGAACCGAATGGTGCGCCGGCCGGAGGTTGACAAGACCAGCTTGGCTAGCTTCGAGGGTTGTCACGAATCGAAGGAGAACCCATGGAGGTGCCGCTCGTAGCCCGCTCAGTGGCCGCAGCTGTCGGAGGCCTGCTCGTGCTCGCGACGGGCATCAGCTTGATCGCAACCCTGGTCGTCCCCCGGCCTGTCGGCGGCTGGCTCACCGGCTGGGTACACCCAGTCGTCGCTCGGACATTTCGACTGATGACCTCGGGCATAGCCGACTACCGGCGACGAGATCGATACTTGGCCGGAGAAGCGGCGGCGACGCTCATCGCCCAACTGGTCGGCTGGCTGATCGCTTCTCTCGTTGGGTTTGCACTCTTGTTCTGGCCTTTCGTAACCGGCGGCATAACAACCGCACTCACCCTTGCGGGTTCGTCGTTGTTCACCCTCGGATTCGCAGTCCCGCCCGGGGGCGCCCCGAAGGCGATCGTCTGTATCGCCGCCGCGACCGGCTTGATCATCGTCTCGCTCCAGATCGCCTACCTGCCGACGTTATACGCGGCCTTCAATCGCAGGGAGACCGAGGTGGCATTGCTCAACTCCCGCGCCGGTGTCCCGTCCTGGGGTCCCGAGCTGCTGGCGAGAACCCATTACGCCCTCGGATCGGGTGTGTCTACCCTCGACACCCTGCCCGACCTCTACGCGCGATGGGAGCGCTGGGCGTCCGACGTCGGGGAAAGTCACTGCGCGTTTCTCCCCCTGGTGCGCTTCAGGTCACCCCGGCCTCTGTCGTCCTGGGTGACCGCTCTGCTGGCCATGCTTGACTCGGCAGCTCTGTTTCTGGCCCTGTCGCCCCAATCGGCGCCAGTGGTGCCAGCTCGCCTCTTCCTACGTTCGGGTTTTCTCTGCTTCAACCAAATCGCCAATGCGGTGGGCATCCACGTCCCCGACGAACCGGACCCCAACAGCCATATCTCCCTGACCTACCAGGAGTTCCTCGACGCCATCGAGCGCATGCGGGCTGTCGACTTTCCGATCGAGCGAGATGCCGCCGATGCCTGGCCGGACTTTGTGGGCTGGCGGCTCAACTATGAGCGAGCCGCCTACTCGCTGGCTAGCGAACTCGATGTCGTGCCAGCCCTCTGGTCAGGCCCGCGCAAAACCCGGGATCCCGCTATCGCACCTCTTCGTCCTAAGGAAGGGCGCCCTCCGACCTAGTTCGTTCCAACGAAGGAGCCCTCAGCAGGGCCGGTCGGATCCCGATCCCTCGGCCACGATGGGCCCAAAGGACCCCGACTCCCGACCACCTGGGTCGCAAGGAATGAGGGGTCCAACAAGCTTTCTTTGAAATGGCGGATAGCTCGGGGTCTGTTCGCGGTAAACGGAGCGCGCTCGGTGCCGGGCTTCTCTTCAGCCTGTTCGAGTCCGGTTGGACACGAGATGGGATGAAATGCATGAGCCACCGGGTCCGAAATGAGGAAGCTGGTGACCCTTTCCAGGGCAGCTCAGCGCTTGAAGATGTGGCGGGCGTGATCCCGAAAGGTCGCCAGCCCCAGGGCCTTGAGGTCGTTCGGCGCGGTCCTCGGCTGAGTGTCAACGCTTACAACCGCCGACGTTCCCGCTCGCGTTCGCGCTCGTGTTCCAGTTCTCGCTCGTCTCGGCCGACCTGATGTTCCCGCTCCCGCTCCCGCTCGTGTTCCCGCTCGCGTTCGTGTTCGTGTTCTCTTTCTCGCCGCTCTCACTCGATTTCCATTCTCGCCTCTTAGCCTGAGTTGTTCCGGTACGACGGCACCTGCAGCCGCTCATCGTCTCCTGGGCAGGAGAGCACCGATGAGCCAGCCGAATAATCCTCGGATCACCAGCAGTGGCCTCTTCGTACGCGCTGCCGTAACGTAGTTAGTGACACAGCAATGGAGGTGCACCGTGGCCCAGTTGCCAGGGTCAGACCCTGACGTGTGGCGAGGGTTCGATCCAATCGCGTTATCGGCCCGACCGGACTACTTCCACCTCATCGACGATCGCCGCGAACGCTGTCCGGTGGGTCGCAGCGACGAGCAGGGTGGGTTCTGGGTTGTCAGCTCCCATGACGAAGTCCTGGCGGTCGGCCAGGACTGGCAGACGTTCACTTCGACCCATGGGGCGGGCTTCCCCCACGTACCCCTTGCCCCGACGCTGCCCATTTGGCACGACCCGCCGATCCAACGGGTGTATCGCCGAGTAATGAACCCAATGCTCACCGCCGAGAGGGTCAGCCTCTACGAGCCGGGCATGCGTGCCGTGGCCACAGACCTCATCGGAGGCTTCATGGACGCAGGCCAATGCGATCTGGCGGCGGCGTACAACCGGATCTACCCGCCCACGGTCTTCTTCACCGTCGTGGTCGAGGTGGGCGCAGGGGAAATCGAGGCCATGCGCGACATGAGCCACCGCTTCTCTTACGAGTCGGTCGACAAACGGGTCGAAGCCTTCCATGAAATGGAAGCCTGGTGCGCCGCCTACCTCGAACAGCGGGCCGGCGAACCCCGCCGCGACGACCTGGTAGACACTCTGCTCTACGACCTCCCCCAGGAGATGCCGCTCGACCGAGACGACCAAACCCGGGCGCTCCTGCTGCTCATCCAGGGTGGATTCGGTACCTCCGCCAACCTCCTCGGCGCCATTACCCGCATCCTGTGCGAGCGACCTGACATCCAGGAACGGGTTCGCGATCAGCCCACCCTCATTCCTGCCCTCGTCGAAGAGTGTCTGCGGCTCGAGACCCCCAACCCCTACATGGCGCGCTACGCCACGAAGGACACCACCATCGGTGGGTGCCCGATAGCTGCCGGCGACTGGGTCCTGATGATGTTTGCCGGGGCCAACCGTGACCCCGACGTGTTCGCCCAAGCCGGCGATATCGACCTGGACCGAGCCGTCAAGCGGCACCTCAGCTTTGGTGTAGGAGTCCACCGCTGCATCGGATCGAATCTGGCCCGTCTACAGGTGCAGATCGCGATCGAAGAGCTGCTGCTGGCGATCGAGGAACTCCGACTGCAATCCGAGGCGACCGTCACCTACTACGGATCGCAAACGCGTGGTGTCGCCTCGATGCCAGTGACCTTTCGCCCCCGGATTACCGCAAATCGTCTGTCCCCGGAAGAGGATCCCGGTCTTGGCTCATGAGCTTTCGGAGCCGAGACACGGTTCGGCAACGAGAAACCTCGAGTTGATTTGCCAATGATGTTGGGCCGGTAGGTCAGGCTTGTCAGGAGGCAGACCGTGAGCTGGAGCGCAACGGACATCCCCGATCAGAGCGGCCGCACGGTGGTTGTCACCGGAGCTAACGGCGGCCTGGGTCTAGAGACGGCGCGAGAGCTAGCCCGCAAGGGCGCTCACGTCGTGATGGCGGTCCGCAATCAACAGAAGGCGCAGGAGGCGGTGCGTGACATCGGCGCGAGCGTTCCCGATGCGTCGTTGGAGCTGGTCTCGATGGACCTCGCTTCCCAGGCGTCCGTGCGCGAGGCAGCCGAAGTGATCCTGCGTGGCCACCACCGCGTCGATCTGCTGGTCAACAATGCCGGCGTTATGGGAATCCCCGAAAGCCGGACCGTCGACGGCTATGAGATGCAGCTCGGCGTGGATCACCTCGGGCACTGGACGCTCACCGCCCTGCTCCTTCCGGCGCTGCTCGACACCCCGGGCGCCCGGATCGTGACGGTGACCAGCGTGGCGCACCACATGGGTCGGGCCGTGGACCCGGCGAACCCGCACCTCACCGGTCGGTACCGGCCGTGGCGGGCCTACGGTCAGGCCAAGCTGGCGAACTTCCACTTCGGCGTCGGCCTGCAGCGAGACCTCGCCCACGTGGTGCGGCCGCCGCCAGCCTCATCGCCCACCCCGGGCTCTCCAACACCGACCTGCAGGCCGTCAGCGTCCGCGAGACCGGTGGCGGGGCCAGTCAGCGCTTCTTCCACCTGCTCGCCCAGCGCACCGGTATGACCCCGGCACAGGGTGCCCTGTCGCAGCTGCGGGCCGCGACCGACCCAAAAGCGAAGGGCGGAGGGTTCTACGGCCCCCTTTTTGTCAACAACGGGCCGCCGGTGCGCAAGCCGATAGTGCGGTGGGTGGGGATGAACCGGGCCATCACCAACCTCTGGGAGGTTTCCGAGCGCGAGACGGGCATCAACCTCGGACTGCGGTGAGCAGTAGCGGGCGGATCGCGGAGGCGCGTCCGTGGCTCTTCAACTCGACGTTGGCGCCCGGACCGAGGTCCCTCCATCCACGGGCAGGTGAACGCCGGTGATGAATCGAGCGTCGGAGCTGGCCAGGAACAGCGCGGCCCGAGCGATGTCCCACGCGTCACCCTCGAAGCCGAGCGCGGTCCGAGCGCCCAGGTTGAGTTTGCTGGTATCGACCCCGACCTCGAGTGCCGTCGAGTCGCGGATCGGCGTCACGATGTTTCCGGGTGCGATCGAATTGATACGGACCCCTTGACGCCCGTAGGCGGAGGCGATGTCAACGGTCATCCCGATCAACGCGGCCTTGGACATCGCATACACCGTCTGACCGACTCCGGAGTTGCGGATGGCGGATAGCGAGGTGATGTTGACAATCGCCCCGCCGCCCCGTTCGATCATTATCGGAATAACGGCCTTCGCCAACATGAACGGGGCGGTCACATTCAACGTCATAACGTCGTGATAGAGCTCTGGGCTCGTGTCCACGACACCCAGCATCGTCCCGATGCCTGCGTTGTTGACGAGAATGTCGGCCCCGCCGAACACTCTGATCGCCTCCGTTGCGACTTGGGCGCCGGCATCGGGCGCAGTGATATCCACGATGAGTGGAGCTGCTGTTCCTCCGGCTTCCTCAATCGACTGCAGGGTCTCCGCGGCCCGGTCTTCGAACTTGTCGAGCAACAGCACCTTCGCCCCCTCTTTGGCAAAGAGGATGGAGATGGCTTTGCCGGTCCCGACACCGGGCCCGCTCGAGCCGGCGCCGCTCACGATCGCGATCATTCCCTCGAGGTGTCCAGGCATCGCCGGCACTGTAGTCCGGTGATGGCTCAGCGGGGGTCGTTCTCCAAGACCCCAAGAACGCCAACGCCAGCGTTTTCCCCGAGTGAGTGAGAGAAGGTATCGGTTAGCCTCAACCCGGCGCGTTTTCCATCCGCTGTCGTCTGCTCCGGAGACAGCAACCAGCAAAGGATCTCCATGCCAGCCACCGAAGAAGGCGAAACCCTGGCGAACGAGCGCATCGTGGCCGCCGACCCCGACCGATTCGTGATCTCCCACCGGGACGACGCACCCAGGCTGGGGGACTTCGACATCACCACGACCATTGTCGGAGAGGACGACGACCTGGCCTGGTTCCGTCAGGTCGCCGACGCCGGCTACAACGACGGACTCGACGCCCGCTTGCTCTACCGCCAACAAGGCGACCGCCCGATGAGCGCCGTCCACCTTCGGGCCAAACCCGGCCGGCCGTTCGTGCGGCACAGCCACAGCGCCAACTGCGCCTATGTGGTGATCAGCGGGGAGATTCGTTTAGGTCGCCAAATACTTCGCAGCGGTGATTTGTTCTACGTTCCCGCCGGACATCCCTATCAGTACGTCGCCGGAGACGAAGGCGCCGAAGTCGTGGAGTTTCGGGCCGACCAGGCCCGGGAGACCTATCTCGCCCACAACAGCAACGAGAACTGGGCGGCGCTCGTGACCCAATGCGCCGAGCGACACCCCTCTTGGGCTGCGCCCGACGGCTGAGAAAGCTGAAGCCGGCGGGAGGCCGACACTGGCCCTTGGTGCTTGGCCCTTCTCCGGCCATTGGTGCTTGGCTCTCTCAGGCCCGCTAGGTCAGCGGCGAGTCGTCAGCGGTACTTCTCGCTCTCGGAATCGCCGACCTCTTCCCGGGCATCAGGGTCGCCGCCCCGCGACGCCGGTCCGCGGCCGGTCGACGGGTCCAGCGGATCGATTGCTTCGCGAGCTGCACTGCGGCGGGGGTGGATGCGATCCCGGTCTTCCTCGTCGGCCGGGGTGAGTTGATCTCGATCTTTGGGCATATGAATGGCCTACCCCACCTGCGGCGTTCCGTATCCGACTTGCGTGACGTCGAATGCCCGCGTTCACGGCCTCGTCCCCCCGCCGTCGCCGCCGTTTGGTGCCTACTGGCGAGGGGTAGCTGTAGACGGATGTCGGTCGCCAGCCCGCTCGTCGCCGAGCTTCTCCCGGAGTGGGAACCGTTTGCCGCGGCAGTCCAAGCCCGGTGGCCCAGCGCCGGCACCTGGTGCGAGGCGTGGACGGTGCGGGACATTGTCGTCCACCAAGCGGGGAACGCCGAGGAACTCGGGCGAGTCCTGCATGGTCATCTGAATGGGCGACCCGTAGCAACCCGGTCGTTCGAGGAGCGAGAGGCGCCCTACAGGACATTGGACGACTCGGACCTGTGGTCGGCCTTGTCCGGCGGGTACCGGCTCGGTCGTGCTCGTCGTTGCCATCGGGTGGGTTGTCTACGGCGGCGTGAGTGGGTTCCCGTCCTACTGGTCGATCGCCCTCCAATCGATCACTGCGATCGTCACCATCGTCATGCTGTTCACCATCCAGCACCTCCAGGCCCGAGATCAGATGGTGATCCACCGGAGGCTGGACGAGATGCTCCGTTCCCTACCCGCGGCTGACGTGCGACTGATCGCGGCCGAGGAGGCCCCCGACGAGCACCTCGAAGCTCTGACGGAGCAAAGCCGGCAGGCCCGACGCGCCCTGAACAGAGTCGGCAGGCCCGACGGGGTTCCGCCCCGCCGCCAAGGGTCACGGCGCGCCCGAACCCCGCCACCACCTTTGGACATCTATACAGCCTCAGGCTGCTCAGATGTCCATTTGTCGCAACAACGGGTCCACCGCCGGCCGGCCCCGCCCCAGCGGTCACCGCGCGCCCGAACCCCGCCACCACCTTTGGACATCTGTACAGCTTCAGGCTGCTCAGATGTCCATTTGTCGCAATAGTCGCAACGCCGGAAGGGGCGCGGTCAGTCAGTCCGGGCTCGCTGCCGAGCAAACGCAGCGCGGGCTTCCATGGCCAGGTCCACGAAGGACGAGCCGCTGACGTCGACAGCACCCGCTTGAGGACGCCTCCGACCATCCCCCACGGCGGCTCGCCCGGCGTAACCGTCGGTAACGGGTTCCACGCCGGACCGGCCCACGACCAAGCCTCCGCCGTTCAGACCGAATTTCTCCGGTCGGGTTCGGATCACTGCTTCTCCAACGGGCTGGTCCCGGACGTGCAAACGGGCGTATCAGCGACGCTGGGATCCCCTTTCGATGAGGCGACGTTGGGGGCATACTTGGCCGTGTGGAGGAGGCCCGAACGAGGTCGCTGGTCCTGAGCGATGCCCGGGGGATCGACCGCTGCCTACGCGTCACCTGGCACCCAGCCTCGTCGACCGTCGTGTTCAGTCACTGGAGTGGCTCGGTATGCACCGCTTCGACCCCGGTGAGGTTGCCCGAAGCGTCCAAGCTCATCGACCTGTTGGTGGATGCGCTTCGGCAGGTGGCCGAGCTGGCCCACACGTCTCGCCCCGACCAGAGGCAGGGCCACCCTTTGGATCGGATGCGGCACTGGCTCAGGCCGGGGCTAGGGGCGGTCCGCCGGCTCCCCCGGCAGCTGCCCACATGGCGATCCAGGCCCGAGGCTCGATAAAGGAGATCGAGAAGAAGCCGCAAAGAGGTCGGTGATACTGGACGGGTGGAGGAACGAGTCCCGCTGACCACGCTGATGTCGTGGGCCTGGATCGCCCTCACCATCGAGGCCGACAACGCCTTCGAGGCCGCCTGCACCCCGCGAGTCGGACGGCTGTTTCGCATCTCGTTTTCCATGTGGGCCAATGGTCTGCTCCACGTCGACGAGTCGGGTGTCACCGTCGAACAGCTCCGAGGACGAGCGCGGGCTGCTTGCAACCTCGGCGGGCTGGAGCGCTGGGGCTGGATCACCATTGGCGAACCCGGCAACACACGACGGCCCGGGTACGGCACCAGTCGCGGCATCAAGTCGGACACCCTCGTGCGCCCCACTCGGGCTGGCAGCTTCGCCAGGCGGGTGTGGCCCGAGGTGGTGGCCGACACCGAGCAGCGCTGGCGAGGCCGATACGGAGCAGGTCTCATCGACGAGAGCCGGGCGCTGCTCACCGGGGTCGCTCCGGCGATGCCGTGGTCGCTGCCCGAGGTGCATCCGTCCGACGGGTTCCGCACGCACGTCATCGCCGGCGAGGGAACCACGGAGGGGCGTCCACTGATCGCGGTGCTCGGGCAGGCGCTCACGGCCATGACCCTCGACCACGAGAAGGAGACCCGGACCTCGCTCCCTCTGGCTGCCAACACCTTGCGAGTCATCGCCCACGACACCGTTCGCATTCGTGATCTACCGGAGCGGAGTGGGCTCGCCAAGGAGGGTGTGGCCATGGCCGTCGGCTTTCTGGGGCGCCACGACCTCGCCGTCTCGGAAGCCGATCGCACCATCCGGCTCACGGTGGGCGGGCTCGCCCGGCTCGACCGGTATCGGCACCTTGTCCTGGAGGCCGACAATCCGCCGCTGCGGCAGGTGCTCGGCCGCATTTTGGGGAACAGCAAATCTCTAGCCGAAGGACTGACTCCGCCGGACGGGGGCTGGCGGTCCCAAAAGCCTCATCTCACCAGGACCAACAGGATGCTGTCCGACCCCACCGGGTCGCTCCCGTGGCATCCGCTCGTTCTGCATCGGGGCGGCTGGCCCGACGCCAGTTGAAGGTGCGCCATAATCTGATCATTTAGATCGTCTTTATAGGATAGGGTGGGGCATGGCGTACCTGCCAACTGCGGCGATCACCCCGACGGCCGAGGCGATGGGGCGGGCGTACCAGGCGATGAGGCCGGCGCTCGGCCCGGCCCCGACGATGAGGCCGGCGCTCGGCCCGCCCCCGACGATGAGGCCGGCGCTCGGCCCGCCCCCGACGATTAGAACAGCGCCCGACGCAACCGGCACGGCGCACGAGGCAACCGGCACGGCGCCCGAGGCAACCGGGACGGCGCCCGAGGCAACCGCTCCGGCGGGCCAGCTCGATCGGAAGGCCCTGGCTCGTATAGCGACCGGTCTGGCCCGCACGGCGGCGGCGTGGGCCGATCGTGTGCCCGTCGACCCGACCGAACGGACCGGTCTTCGCATCATCGCCGCCGATCGGTTCGACGTCTGGCTGCTACGTTGGCCGTTCGCGACCTATGTCACCCCTCACGATCATGGCCATTCGGCCGGGGCCTTCTACGTGCTAGAGGGGAAGCTGCAAGAAGTGCGCTGGCATGGCGGGCTCACCCAGGCGCGAACCATATCCACTGGGCGCGCCGTGACCATTGGTCGGGGCGTCGTGCACGACGTGATCGGGGCCGCCCCCGCCAGCCTCAGCGTCCACGTCTACTCGCCGCCGCTTTCATCCATGTCCTTGTACGAGACCTCCACCGTGCACCCTGTCGACGTGGTCGAAGTGGCCAGGACCTTCGCCGAGCCCACCCCGGGCGCGGCACTACCTGAGCGCCGGTGCGGATGACGGAATCGGCGATCGACCGGGTCCTCACCTCCGCCCGATCCCGGATCACTCCGCGGACCCAACCTGAGGAAGTCCCGGCCGCTCTGGCCGCCGGCGCCCTGCTCGTCGACACCCGACCGTCCGAGCTGCGCCAACGCGACGGACACCTGCCCGGCGCGGTCGTCGTCGAACGCAATGTCCTGGAGTGGCGCCTCGACCCAACCAGCCCCCACCGGCTCGCCGAGATGGACGATCCGACCCGCAGGGTGATCGTGGTGTGCGACGAGGGGTACGCGTCCAGCCTGGCCGCAGCCGCGCTCCTCGACCTCGGCCTCACCAACGTCACCGATCTCGACGGGGGCTACCAGGCGTGGAAGGCGTACCGATCCGGCCGGTAGCGGAAACCGAATAGCCGCGGCACCGGGTCGCGGCGGGTCCTCTACTTTCGCGTCGAGTGCCGTCACCGGGCCGGCCCGGAAATCGGATGGCATCAGGAAGAGGGAGGATCCCCGTGCACGTTCGTCTGGCCCGCGCCACTATGCCTTCACGCCGACCGCCAACGGACTGGTCAACGGCTCCACGAACGGAAGCTGGAACGGCCAGGCGTTCAGCCTGAAGTTCAGCGGTACCGGCCAGGAATAGGCGACGCCCTCCATCCCCACCGCATGCGATAACCAGTCGGGGTCGCATGCGGACGAAGGGGATCCGACGGTTGACGTCCTCGTTTGGCGGAGACGCCCGACTCTTCCCTATGTTGGGGCCAGTTTTCCTGGGATCCGGAGGAACCATGCCAGCGTATCTAGTCGCCAGCTACACGGTCACGAACCAAGACGAGTTCCAAAACTATCTGGCTAACGTGACGCCGATCCTCGAGAAGTACCAGGCGGAACCGGTCGTGGCCGACTTCAACTCCGAACCACTGGAGGGTCCCTCGGGCCAGATCACGATCGTAATGAAGTTCCCGGACAAGGAAGCCATTCGGGCCTGGTACGGGTGCCCCGAGTACCAGGCCATCCGGCACTACCGCGCGGACAACACCGAAGGGATGCTGGTCATCACCGAGGGGTTCACCCCGCCCGCCTGACCCGCCGGCCTGACCCCGCCGGCCTGACCCCGCCGGCCTGACCCCGCCGGCCTGACCCCGCCGGCCTGACCCCGCCGAAGATCAGGCGACGCTGGGTGGTGGCACGACCGGGGCAGGGAACGCTCGGCTCTGGTTGGCGTCCGATTCGTCGGTGAGGGCGGCGGACCGCCCGTCAGCCACCAAGTGACGCCAGCTCGCCAGCCAGTCCGGGAGCGTCCCGTCGGCTTGTTCCCAGTCGACGAAGGTGGCTTCGTCGCAGAGGTGATCGAGTAGTCCTTCCGTACTCAGGTGCGGCTCGGCGTTGACGTAGGCCTCCATCCGGGCCCGGTCCCGCCAGGCGGTGACACTCCACCAGGCGTCGTGCGCCTGGGCGAGCGCGTCAGCGCCCAGGTTGCCTTCGGACCGCATGGCTTGCTCGAGTACCGCGGCCGCGTGGGTGAAGAACTCGTCAAGCAGCGACGAGTCCCTCAGCCGCAACCGGGTCACGACGATGATGGCCATGCCTGTCCTTCGTCCGCGAGTCGCCACGTTACGCGGTACCGAAAGGCGCCATCGGTGACCTGACTGGGCGGGCCGGCCCGCCGCCGTGGCGTGCTCGCTTCACCGGCTGAACCCGCCGTACACCGAGGCTTCATCTTGTCGTAAGTCAGGTTCACGCGGAGTTTGTAGACACAGCGGCGAGAGAGGTGGTTGTCTACACCCCCGAACGGGTGCCCAAGTCAGGTCTGAGCTGGCGCGGGTCCAGACCGTCTTGCCGAGGATTGTCCCGATCCGCCGACGGAGAGGAAGCAGAGGAATCACCCATGAAGAACGGACCCTTTCATCTCCGAACGACAACTGCCGCGGCGGCCGCCTTTGGGGTGGTCGCTTTGGTCGGACTGGGCACCTTCGGCTCCGGAACCTTTTCTTCTGGCAGCCACTCCCAGCCGAAAGTCTCCTCCGCGCCGGCGGCCGTGACCACCACGCCGATCAAGCACGTGGTGGTGATCTTCGACGAGAACATCTCGTTCGATCACTACTTCGGCACCTACCCGAACGCCACCAACACCAGCGGCCAGCCTTTCTATGCGGCACCCGGGACCCCTACGGTCAACGGCCTCACCTCGGCTCTCCTCACCAACAATCCCAATGGGTCGAACCCCCAGCGGTTGGATCCGTCCAACGTCAACGACCTGCTCACCTGCGACCAGAATCACGACTACACCCCGGAGCAGTTCGCGTTCGACAACGGCAAGATGGACCAGTTCACCGCCGCGGGCGGGACGGCCACCACCACGGGGACCAGCCCCACCGGCCAACCCTGCACGGCCAGTGACGTCATGAACTACTACGACGGCAACACGGTGACGGCGCTCTGGAACTACGCCCAGCACTTTGGCCTCAACGACAACTCCTTCGGCACCACGTTCGGCCCCTCCGCCCCCGGTGCGATCAACCTGGTGTCCGGCAACACCGGCGGTGTCGACCCCGCCCACAGTGTGCGTGGCGCACTCACCGATGGTGACGTCGTGGCCGACGGGACTGGTGGCTACAGCCTGATCTCAGACGCCCAGCCCTACTGGGACGATTGCTCGAACCGCGACGCGGTCGCCATGACCGGAACGAACATCGGCGACCTCCTCAACGCCAAGAACATGAGCTGGGGTTGGTTCCAGGGAGGCTTCACCGCGAACACGCCTTATACCGGAGCGCCTGATACGGCGTCGACCTACAACCAGCTCGACGAACCCGGCCGGGCCATGTGCACCTCATCACACAACGTGGGCGTCGCCCTGGGCGGGACCGGCCAGTTTGGACCACAGAAGGGCGACTACATCCCGCACCACGAGCCGTTCCAGTACTACGCCTCGACCGCCAACCCCCACCATCTGGCCCCGAAGTCGCTGTCGGTCGTAGGTACGGACACGGCAACGCCGGGCAAGTTCAACACGGCCAACCACCAGTACGATCTCAGCACGTTCAACTCGCTCCTGGCTGCCATCAAGGGCGGGAAGCTCTCCGGGTCACACCTGCCGGCCGTCAGTTTCCTCAAAGCGGCCGGTTACCAGGACGGCCATGCGGGCTACTCCGATCCGATCGATGAGCAGCAGTTCGTGGTGAACGAGATCAATCAGCTCGAATCCCTGCCGACGTGGTCGAGCACGGCGATCGTCGTTGCCTACGACGACTCGGACGGTTGGTACGACCATGTGTACAGCGGCGTCCACAATCCGTCCCAGACGACGGCCGACGTCCTGACCGGAACCAGCCAGTGCGGGACCGGCACCACCTACCTCTACAACGAGCAGGGCCGCTGCGGCTACGGCCCGCGCCTGCCCTTGTTGGTCATCTCCCCGTACGCCAAGAGCAACTTCGTCAGCAACACCCTCACCGACCAGTCCTCGGTCATCAAGTTCGTCAGGCAGAACTGGGCACTTGGTGAGATCCCCGGATCGGCGGCGAACATCGCCGGCTCGCTCGACGGCATGTTCAACTTCTCGCCCGGCACGGCCAAGACTCCGGCTTTGTTCCTCTCGCCGAAGACCGGCCAGCCGTCGTACCCGATCGCGGGGACGCTCAGCCCCAGCCGGGGACCGGTCTCGGGCGGCACGGCGGTGACTATCAAGGGCATCAACTTCTCCACCCATCCGGGCGCGGTAACCGTGAAGTTCGGCGGGAAGGCGAGTCAAAACGTGACGTGTTCGTCGACCACCACCTGCGTGGCCGTAACCCCGAAGTCGTCCGTCGCTGCCCCGGTCTCGGTGACGGTCGTTGTCAACGGCGTCAAAGCTGTCGATGACGCGCCGGCGTTCACCTACCACACGTGAGCCGCAAGGGACTGGCGATTGCGGCCGGAGTGGTCGGGATCGCCTCCCTTGGGGCCTGCGCTTCGTCCGCCGGGCGGACGTCGTCTGCCGCCAACGCGGTGACGATCATGATCACGCCGCCTGCGTGCGCGCCCGGCTGGCACGCGCCCGAGTCGGGGCGGAATTTACTAACAGTCGACAACCAGACCCGAGGAACCTTCTCCGTCGACCTCCTCGGCGCGGATCAGGTAACCGTCTATGGGGAAATCGAGAATCTCGGTCCCGGCGCGTCGACCACCATGGATGTCGTCCTGCCACCGGGGCGCTACTCGATCGAGTGCGAGTCGATCGGAGGATCCTCGTCTTTCTCCAATGTAGAAACCGTGACCGGACCATCTGTCTCGGGCGCCCACCCCTATGTGCCCGTCGACTTCAGCCAGATCCAGCTGGCCACGCTGCACTACCGCTCCGAGCTGACGAGCGGTCTGGATCAGCTCGCCACCGACACCGATGCCCTGGATCGGGCCGTGCAAGCCGGCAACTTGGCGTTGGCCGAGCAGCTCTGGCTCCCCGCCCACCTCGACTACGCCCGTCTCGGCGCGGCCTACGACACCTTTGGGGACTTCGGCGACGAGATCGACGGGCGCCCGAACGGCCTTCCCGAAGGTGTCGCCGACCCCAACTTCCAAGGGTTCCTGCGGCTCGAGTACGGTCTCTGGCACGGCCAACCTCTTCCCTTGCTCAGGGAGGTGGCGCAACGCCTCGACACCGCGGTCCACGGTCTGGTCAAGCAGTTCCCACAGATGCAAACTCCGGCCAACGATCTGTCCCTGCGGACCCACGAGATCCTGGAAAACACGCTGCAGTTCGAGTTGACCGGCGAAGAGGACGAAGGTAGTCACACCACGCTGGCCACCGCGCTGGCCAACGTGCAGGGAACGCAACTGGCGCTCGGGGCCATCGCCCCACTCCTGGCCCAGCACGAACCGAAGCTGCTGGCCTCGGCGCGATCGGGGCTGGCCGCGCTCGGAGCTCGTCTCGCCACCTATGACAGCAGCGGCACGTGGACGCCCCTCGACGAGCTCACCCAAGCGCAACGAGAGCAGGTCGATGGGCAGTTGAGCTCCCTGCTCGAGCAGCTGTCCGTCATACCCGATCTGCTGGAGCTCCCGGTCCAGCCCGCTACGGCAGACAGCTGATCACGACGTGACCGGCATTTCCCGACGCCGCTTCCTCCAGGCCGGTTTGATCACCGGAGCCGGGGCCGCGCTGTCGGTGGGCGGCCTCACGGTGGCCTCGGCGGACGCCGCCGCCCCGGACGGCGCCGAGCCCTCCGCACCCGCGGCGATCGACGAACAGGCGGCCACCTTCGAAGGCCCGCACCAGCTGGCTGTGCTCGGGGCGCCGACTCGACACACGACGTTGGTGTCGTTCGACGTCATTGCGAGCACGGCGCCGGAGCTCCAGGACCTGCTCCGTACGATCACCGAGCGGCAACGCCTGCTCTACGCCGGTGGGCTCCCCGTCAATGTCGGACCGGCGTCTCCCACCGACGACAACGGGATCCTCGGCGGGACGATTCCTGCTCGCCAGGTGGCCTTCATCCTCGGGCTCGGTGTGTCCCTCTTCGACGACCGGTTCGGGCTCGCCAGCCGACGGCCGGCCCATCTGGCCACCATGGGGTCGTTCCCCAACGACAACCTGGACCCGGCCCTGCTCCACGGTGACCTGACCATTCAGATAGGCGCGACCGATGACGACACGGTGGCCCACGCCCTTCGGGACATCACCAAGCACACCCGGGGCGGGATGCAGCCGAGATGGAAAGTGGACGCCTTCTGCAGCCCGCCGCGGCCGGCCGGGACGCCTCGCAACCTGCTCGGCTTCAAGGACGGCACCTCGAACCCTGACGTCACCGAACCGTCCGTCATGGACGATCTGGTCTGGGTGCAAGCGGGAGCACCGGAGCCGGCCTGGACCACGGGCGGGACCTATCTCGTGGTCCGCGTCATCCGGGAGCTGGTGGAGTTCTGGGACCGGGTGTCGCTCAACGAGCAGGAGAACATGATCGGGCGTCGGCGCGACAGCGGGGCCCCGCTCGACGGCAACGGCGAGTTCGCCACACCCGACTACGACGGCCGACCCACAGGGCAACGTGATCCGTCTCGATGCCCACATTCGTCTGGCAAACCCGCGGACGACCGCAACCGCCAACACCCGGATCCTGCGGCGCGCCTACAACTACAACCGGGGCATCGACGTCAACGGCAACCTCGATCAGGGGCTCCTGTTCACGTGTTATCAGCAGAACATCGGGCGTCAGTTCGAGGCGACCCAGAAGCGACTCGTCGACGAGCCGCTGGTCGACTACATCAGCCCCGTGGGTGGTGGGTACTTCTTCGTCCCGAGGGGCCTTCAGGGGCAGAACGACTACTTCGCCAGCGGGATGTTCACCTGATCCTCGACGGGCGTTCCTCGGCGCGGCTTCCCTGGGACTCCTCCGACCGGATCCCCCGGCTTCCCCGGCTTCCCCGGCGCACCTGACGTTCCTCGCTGCCCCCCCGGACGTCGTTTTTGGTATCGAAACCGCGTATTACGCGGTTTGGATACCAAAAACGGTCGGCACCGCACAGCCCATTGCGGCCAGCTCCGCCGCCCCCTGTGCCACCTGGTCGGGCAGGAGGAGCAACGTGCACGCTCGCTCGAAGCGGGCACCGAAGGCCTCCCATTGCCCGACCGCCCGCTTGAGCAGCGTCTCGTCGCCGTGCAGGCGACCAGCCGCCCGGAGAAGGTAGGTGGCGGCGAAGTCGTTCTCTTCGACTATGGTCCGGGCGGCGTCCAGCTGGGCCTCGGCGTCAGCTGCTCCGGCTACGACCGCGACCTCGACCGCGAAGGCGCGGGCAAAGGGCGTGAACGGCCCGCACACCAGGCCCTCCGGGCTCGCCGTGGTCCGTTGGGCTCGGTCGATGTCGCCGAGGTACAGGGCGACACGCGGTTTCACGAAGTAGCTGAAGGCGGGCACCAGGGCCTTCATGCGCACAGCCATCGCCAGCTCGACGAACTCCTCGTAGAGCGCCTGATCTCCTCTCACACCGTGAATGAGCGCGATGGCGAGGAAGTAGGGGGCCATCCAGCCGGCCACCGGGCGGCCCGCTCGCTCCCACCCCTGCCGCATGCTGGCGGATTGCTCCAGGGCCTCGTCGAAGCGGCCCAACAGGGTCAACGGCACGACCAGATGGCTGGCGGCGAAGTGCTGGAGGCCGCGGCTCGAACTGTCCTGATGTTGATGCTGGGCCACGGCGAGCGCCTCGTCGACTTCGCCGGCGCCCAGCGCCCACTCGGTGCCCATATGGAAGATGTCGGCTACCTCTCCGCCTGAACGGGGGTCGTGCCGCGGCAGCTCCTCGAGCAGCGGCAGTCGCTGGCGGGTGAACGCCCACGCCTTCCGGTAGCAACCGGCTTCGCCCGCCGCCGATGCGTTGGCGTCGAGGGCGCTGCTCAGCAGCAGGAGATCGCCCGTCCGCCGGGCCATGACGAGGGCAGTTTCGGCCCGTCCCTCGTCAGGGACCGACAGCCCGCCGGCGCCATCCCACGCCGCGGCCAGGGCGACGTGGGCAGTGGCCTCGACGTCGTCGGTGGGGACCAGGGTCTGGGCCCGGGCCACCAAGGCCAGGAGGTCCTCGTGCTCGACCGGATGGGTGAACAGCGCCGGGCAGCGGCCGGCGATGGCCGCCGCGTCCGCCAAGGCGATGGCCGCTCGCCTGCGGTCGCCAGCCGCCTCGGCCCGGTTGGAAGCGGCGCGCAGCAGGTAGAAGGCCGCCTCGCCCCGCATCTCGGCCCAGGCCTCGGCGCCGGCCAGCTCCAGGGCGGTAACGGCAGAGTCCTCGGTGGTCGCGCGCACCGCGGCATCCCGCAAGTGCTCGCTGGATTCGACCAGAAACCGTCGGGCGTAGCTCAGGTGACCGAGGGCCAGGGCCAGGCGGTAGTCGTAACCGTCGCCGGCCCCGTACTGGGCGGCCCGCAGCGCAGCCCGCAGATCGTCAGCGACGGTGTCGAACTCGGGCCGCCAATCGCCTCCGTCGTCGATGACCGCTTCGATGCGGGCAGCCGTCCCCTCGGCCCACACCAGGTGACGGAGCCGGGTGGCGGCCTCCTCACCGCCCGACGCCAGGTGCTCGAGGGCAAACCCCCGGATGATCTCGAGCATGCGCCACCGACTCACCACCGGGTCCGGGCCCCGCACCAGCAGACTCTTGTCCGCCAGCCGCCCGATCAGGTCGCTGACCTCGATCGGATCGCCGAGTCCCCCTACCGCGGTGGCCGCGGCGAGGTCGAACGATCCGGCAAACACCCCCAGCCGGCGGAACAGGGTCCGCTCCTCCTCGGCCAGGAGGCGGTGACTCCAGTCGACGACTGACCGCATCGACGCATGGCGATCGTCGTCGCCGCCCCGGCGGCTCAGCAGGCGCAGGTGATCGTCGAGCCCGACCAGAAGCCCGTCCAGGCCGAGCGAGTGGGCCCGAGCCGCGGCCAGCTCTATGGCGAGAGGGACGCCTTCGAGGCGGCGGCAGATCTCCGCCAGCCGGCTGTCGTCGGGCTTGACGGGCGCGTCGTCGCCGATGCGCTCGAGAAAAAGGCGTTCGGCGTCGGATTGCTCGCTCGCACCCGAGCGAGCCATGGCGAGCGGTCCGACGCGGATGAGCTTCTCCCCCGCGATGGCCAACGGTTCGCGACTCGTCGTCAGAACCTTGAGATCCGGGCAGGCGGCGAGCGCGGCGGAAGTGAAGGCCGCCACCTTCGCCAGTAGGTGCTCGCAGTTGTCGAGGGCCAGGAGCATGGGCCCGGTGTTCAGGCGTTGATGGACCGTGTGTTGGAGCGGCTCCTGCGGGCTTTCCATCACCCCCAGGGCGGCGGCCACAGCCTCCACCAAGAACTCGGGCCCCACCGGAACCAGGTCCACGAACGCGCCACCTGCCGTGAAGCGGGAAGCGGCGAGACCGGCTGCGGTCGTAGCCAGTCGGGTCTTCCCGACGCCACCAGTTCCGACCAGCGTTACCAGCCGGCTGGACGCGAGGGCATGATCCACCTCGACGAGCTCGGCGGCGCGGCCCACGAACGTCGTCCACGGGCTCGGCAGGTCGACCAGGCCCGTCACCCCCCCGAGACGGCCCGAGATCGCCCCGGCCTCGACCAGCTGGCGTCGATCGTTCACTCCCGTCTTGCGCAAGAGAGCCGAGACGTGACTCTCCACGGTCCGGACAGAGATGTGCAGCCGCCGGGCGATCTCCGCGTTGGTCAGGTGGTCCCGAACCCCGTCGAGGACCTGGGTCTCACGCGGGGAGATGGCCTCCGAGCTCAGCCCGTCCACACCGTCATTCTCGTGCACTACCCGGCATTGTGCCCGGGTTCGAGCCGAGATGCCGATCGATTTCCGGGTGGATCGGTGGTCCCGGGTTGACGTTCCGTAGCGATTCCGTGGTGAATCCGTACTCTCCCCCGATGCCGACGGGCCCATTCAGGTTCACCCTGTTCCTATGCGAACCGCTCTACACCCCAGCGCAGCGCCTCGCCCCGGCGACATCCTCCCGCCAAGCTCCTCGATAACGGAGGTTGGGTCATGATGAACCCGCACATCCTCTCGGACCTGACGGCACAAAGGGAGGCGGATATCCTGCGACAGCTGGATCGATCCTGGCTCGCCCGGCAGGCCCGGCAGGCCCGGCAGTCCCGGAGGGCCTGGCAGCCGCACCGCCTGCGCAGGCGATTTCGGCTGCAGTCCTGGGGGCCGTCTGAGCGGCAGCCGGTGCCCGCCACGCCCTGCTGCGTGGCCAGCGCCCCCTCGGGGCTGATCCGGCCGTCACCGGAGGCCCGGTGATTCAGTTGACGGAGATCTTCGCCAGCTCAGCCCGCAACGAGTCGAGCACGCAGAGACCTAGCCGGAAATACCGTCTGGAGGTGCGAACGCGCGACGTCGGTGTCATGGTTATCAGGGTGAAGTCCTGATACTTGGGCCAGAACTCGATCACGACCGGCACCCAGTGGAGACCAGTGCACCGGCGCATCTTTCCCCGCATGATCCACCCCGTGGTAGCGCTCCCCTCGGGCGGGCCCAACTGTAAGCGGCGCCGCACCAGCAACGTGCCGTTGCTGGATCCCCGGACCCACCACCGGTCGATGCCCGCCGCCAACACGTCCCGGTTGAGCTTGTCCATCTGGGAAAAGACCGGGCCCGAGGACGACCGCAGTTGGGCGGCTTCGTTCGGAAGTAGCCAGGCTGCCGGGGGCGCGTCCGGGTAACTGGGCTCGGGCCGGCTCGCACGCGAGATGTCCTCGACGAAACGGTGGAGGGCGTGGGGCGGGACGGCGACTTCAGGCTCGAAGTAGTCCGGCAGCAGCTCGATCGTTCGGAGATCGGGGCGGCGCAGGTCGGGGCCGCCCAGGTCGGGGTGGCGCCGATCAGTAGCACGCGGATCGGGCCACGGGAGCGCCATTACGGCCAATTGTGATACTCCGGACAGGGCGACACAAGGGTTCGTCGGAGCGACGCGAAAACACCCCCGGAGACCATGGAGGTCCGGGGGTGTTTCAAGGGTCGCCAGCCCAGGAGAGGCGAAGGGGCGAAACCCCTCTCCAGACCGGCACGGATAGTGTATGTCTCACTACTATAGGTGCGCAAGTCGGGACGGCACCCACACGGACGGACCGGATCAGGGTTCGGCCGGCGGCGGGGCGCCGCCCGATGGGTGGGAATCGTCATTCGGAGCCGGGCTGGGGGGGCCGATCCGACCCGGCAACCAGCGGGTGCCCAAGGTGCCCTGGGCCGCAGCGGTGCCGGCTGCTCCGCCCCCGGGTCCGCGCAGCAAGTGGGCAAAACCGACGGCGACGAGCGCCCCCAGGATCGGTCCCACCAGATAGGCCCACCAGGCGGTCCAGTGATCTAGGACCAAGGCGGGACCCAGCGATCGGGCCGTGTTCATCGACGCCCCACTGACCGGAGCGCCCCACAGTCCGGCCAGGGCGATATAGCTCCCCACCCCGATCGCGGCGAGCGGGCCCAACTGCTGGGCACCCGAGGCGGTCCCCAATATGGTGCTGACCAATCCGACCGTGAGTACGGCCTCCCACAACATGGCAGTGCCAGTCGAGATCCCATGTCCCGGCAATGTCAATCCGGCGGTGCCCTGCTTTCCGATGAGCGCCCACAGGAGCAAGGTGGCCAGGATGGCACCCGCAAACTGGGCCACGATGTAGGCGGGCACCCGCTTCCATGGGAAATTGCCCCGCAAGGCGAAGGCAATGCTGACGCCAGGGTTGAGGTGGGCGCCGCTTACCGCGCCCATGAACAGGATGATGGCCGCGACCATCAGCCCCGGGGCGACCACCTGGGCTCCGAAGGGCACGGCGTTGCCACCGAAGCGGGCGTTGACCATGCCAGCTCCCACCGCGACCAGCACCAGGAAGAAGGTGCCGAACAGCTCCGAGAACAGCCGTCTGGACTCAAAGCGATCGTCCCAGAAGTCGAACTGACGCACGAACGAGTTCGGTCGACCCAACGATTCCATCCCCGGATCCGGATTGTGACCCGGCGGCATGGTGAAGGGCGCTTCTGGGACCATGATCTTCCTCTCTTCCGTGCCAGCTTCCTATTCCGATACCGCACCGGTCGGCGACTCGCGGTGGCCGAGCGTCCAACCCAACCGGATTCAGAGAGCGTCGAGGTCCCGTGCGGCGTAGCGGTGGTGTTCCCACTCTTCGCGTAACAACACGTGGAGACAATCGCGTACCGTATGGGCGCCTGTGGGATGACCCGGTTCGTCGGGCGCCATGCGCACCTCGGCGAGCTCGCCGTCGGTCATCCGCTCGAGGGTGGCGCGCACCGCGTCCTGATGGTTACGCCGTACCGGCAGCAGCGCCTCCAGACTCGGCGTGGCGGACACGTCAAGCCCGAGCTGGCCCGACCACTCGGCGCTGACACCCGCCCATGGAAGACCCCAAGGGTGATAGGGCCGCGAAGCCAGGTGCACCCCTCGGAACAACCAGCAGTCGGTGGCGAAGATGAGATGCCGCAGCGTTTCGAGGAAGCTCCACTCACCATCCACTCGCCGCGATTGGAGCCCTTCGGGCAGGCTGGCCGCTCGCTCGGTCGTGGCGCCCCACAGGTCTTCCAGCATGGCCCAGCCCTCGCGCAGGCCGGCCACGTCGAGGGCGCGCAGCTTCACTCGTTCGGGACAGCGACGATCGAGCTCGGCCTGGACGAGCGGCTCGATCTCCACGCCGTTGACCAGGGTTCCGGCGATAGCGCCGGAGATGTCGGCGCCCGAGAGGTCGGCGTCGGTCAGCCTGGCGCCTTCGAAGCTGGCCGCATGCAGGTGCACGCCCGAGAACTCCAGGTTGTCCACGTGGGTCCCCTCTGGGAACTGGCGCTCGTCGGCCATTCGTCCTCCTCGCTGATTACCCTAACCCCCGTGATCCTCCGCGACGACGGAATCGCGCCCGCTGGATCTGGGGTTTGGCCCTGGCGGCCCGACGGGTCATAGCCTCCTGCCGTGAGCGAGTTCCAGGCCGTTCGACCCAACCTCGAAGTCGCCGAGTTGGGGCCGGCTGTGGCGCACCTGGTCGACGTGTTCGCGTTCGAACTGGAGGTGCACGAGGAGGAGATGGGCCTCGCCCTCCTGCGCCGGGACGCGGTCGCGCTCGCCGTGGTACGGACCTCGCATCCCCACGTGAACGAAACGACCGCGGCCTACGTCACCGTGACCGACGTCGATGCCCTGTACGCCTCGACGCTCGATCGAGGCGGGCAGGTGATCATTCCACTGACCGACCACCCTTGGGGGCTCCGGGACTTCGTGGCGGAGATCCCGGGCGGCCACCGTTTGGCGTTCGGGGCTCGCCTCGCCTGACCGTATCCCCATCGACCCCGTCCAGTCGAGGCCAACCCGGCCAGCCGGATAAGGGCCGGGCCGGGCTCCGCCCATCGGTCCCGAGCCGGGCCGGGCTCCGCCCATCGGTCCCGAGCGGGGGCCCCAAGCCCACTCCGGGTCTTCAGCTCAGGGAGCCTCGACCACCATCAACGTGTGGCCGCTCGGATCCCGGAACCAGAACATCGGCGGTACGGGGTCGCCCATCCTGGCCACCTCCGCGTCGACATCCACTCCGAGGGACTTGAACTCGGTGTGGGTGGCATCGACGTCGTCGGTGGTGAGGGTGATCCCTGTCTGCATGGGAGTGATGTCCTGTCCCGGCGGCGGCGGTGCCAAAGCGATCCCCGTATCCCCGTCCGGGAGGTACACCTCCACCCACCGATAGCCGCCTCCAAACGGCGTGTCCGTGCGCTTCTCGAAGCCCAGCTTCTCGTAGAACGAGATCGCCCCGTCCTGATCGAGCGTGGGAACACATACCAGGCTCAATCGACGAATCCCGGTTGCGGTCGTAGGCATGTCCATCCTCCTTGGCGAGTTGCGGTTTGCAGTTGCTACGACCGGTGCCGGTCGGAAAACTCATCGGACCCCTCCCCGCCGGCGGAGGACGGGATGGGCCGACGAGTTACGTCCGGGTGGCGACGCGGTAGCTGAGGAACACCACGCCGCTCTCGAACCGCCGGACGTCCAGCAGCGTGAGATCGAGGAAGACGTCGGCGGGCAGCGCCCGCTTGCCTCCCCCGACCACTACCGGCACGGCGAACAGCTGTAACTCGTCGACCAACCCCGCTCTTAGGGCCTCACTCGCGAGCGTGGCGCCGCCGACGGTCATGTCATGGGAACCCGTCGCCTTCCACCGCCCGACAACGGCGGGGTCGAAGGTTCGCTCGATCCGGGTCCGGGGCGTCGCAGCCGAGCTGAGCGTGGCGGAGAATACGACTTTCTCCGCCGCCCGCCAGATGGAGGCGAAGTCCCGGTCCGGGTCGGGCTGGTTCTCGACTGCGTCCGTGGTCTCCCAGGATTGCATCGTCTCGTACATGCGCCGCCCGTACAGGTAGGTGCCGATGGGGCGCTCGAGGTCGTTGATGAATCGGAGTACTTCTTCATCGGGAGCCGACCAATCGAAATTGCCCACGCTGGTCCTCGACGTATCCGTCGAGCGAGGTGATCGTCGAGTAGATGAGCTGAGCCACGGGTCTCTCCTCCCCTCAGGGTTTCTTCGAGTGGTCGCGCCAGCCAGTCCCGAAGCTGACCGGTTATCGATGCCCCTTGGCCGTCAAGCTCCCGCAGGTTCGGCGTCGGCTTCGGCTTCGGCTTCGGCTTCGGCTTCAGGGTGGCCCGCCCGACTCGGCGCGATGAGCCCTTTCTCGGCCAACTCGGAGATATCGGCCTCCGACAAGCCGACCTCCGACAGTATCTCGTTGGTGTGTTGCCCGACGGTGGGGGCCGGCACCCCTGTCACGCACGTCAACGACGAAAAGCCCCAATAGCCGAAGGGGTGACCGACCCGGCCAAACTCCAGATGGTCATAAAGGTTGACCAGCCCCAGCTGCTCGTTGATCGGGTTGGAAAAGAACGCGGTTTCCGGATCGGGATCGATCCATTCCGCCAGTATGTCGAGCTCACGAAGGCGGGCGAGCGCGTCCTCAACGGGTAAGCGTCGCAGGACCTGGGGCAGGTCGTCGGCGGGAACTTCGAACCGCCGGCTGCCGCGCTCCAATCCGGCCCGGTCAGTGGATACCGCCAGCCAGCCGTCGGCCACCTCACATATGCGATACCCCGGGGACAGGCCCACCATCCCGGGTAACGACCGAGCAATCGGTATGACCGAGTCGGTGTCCAGGGAGACCATCGCCTCGCTGCTCAAGATGCTGGCCGTTCGCAGCAACGAGGCGGAGACCCGTGAGCCCTTTCCTGTGCGGATCCGCTGGTACATCCCGAGCAAGGTGGCGATCAGCCCGGCAGCGGCAGTGGCCGTGTCGCCCACCATCATCCGAAGCCAAATCGGACCGGTCGTTTCGTCGCCACCGTCGAGCGTCCAGCCCGACAAGGCGCCGACGATCGTGTCCCGCCCCGGCAGCTCGGCCCGGGGTCCTTGCTCCGCGTAGGCGCTGATCTCGCACTGAACCACGTCGGGATTGCGGGCGGACACGGAGGGATAGTCGATTCCGAGGCTCTTCGCTTTGGATGGGCGAATGTTGTGGACGAGGATGTCGGCCTGTTGCACGAGATCGATCAGCACGGATCGACCCGCAGGGCTGCGCAAGTCGATCGCCAACGATCGCTTGGCCCGGTTGCCGGCGAGGAAGAAGATCTCGCCCAGGCGCGACGGGTCGCCCCCAGGAGGCTCGATCTTCACCACCTCCGCACCCAGGTCTCCGAGCAGGCTGGCGCACAGAGGACCCGAGATCCAGACGCCCAGATCCAGGACCCGGATGCCCGCGAGCGGGTGGTCCGGCACGGAGATGGCATCGACTGGGGCTCGACCATCGACCGGGGGTCGCCCATCGACCGTCCGTGTCTCATCGACCGTGCGTGTCTCATCGACCGTGCGTGTTGCTGCCGGCTGCGGCCCCCACCCGTCCCGGCGAATGTCCTCCCCTTGTTGGTCCAGGAGCGGTGCCGGGCGCCTGACCTCAGGCGGGGGATCGGTCTGGAAGGGCACGGCCGCCTGCCGACTCCGGCCAAAGACCGGGTCATCGACTTCAACGACGGCGCCGGCCTCCTGGGCGACGTCCATCCCGAAGACGTCTCCCACGTGCAGCAGGATTTCACCATCGACGTCGTGACTCCACAGGTCCTGCAGCCACTCATCCGCCGTTCGAGTGGCGAACACCTTCTGGAACAGCTGGAGATCCTCATCGGAAGGTTCGAAATCGACCTCCGGTGGCGCATGTCCCAGCGAGACCACTGCTTCCAAGAACGGAAGACATTCGACAAAGGTCACGTACGGCTGGATCCAGCGACCGTCCGCGCAGGTGAACATCCACGGGTGGGGCCGCTTCTGGATACCCGCTTTCTGCTCGAGCCCCGGCGACGGCTTGGACGCATGCTTCCAGATCGAGTTGAGAAAAAAGAGTGCTCCTTGCAGGAGGCTCGTATGTACCGCACCGACCGAGCCGTACCTCTCCCGGGCGAACAGTCTGACCAGGATGCCCGAGCAGGCCAGATAGGCCGCGCCCCAACTCGGCAATGGAAGTCGAAGAAAGGTCGGACCCTGGCGCCTGGATACGACCTCCGCCATGAGACCAGCCCGAGCTTGCACCAGGATGTCGCTACCTGGCCGGTCTTCATCTGGATGGCCGGGCGGGTAGTCGTTGACGGTGCAGAGGATCACGCGAGGAAACCGCTGCCGCACGGAGTCGGCGTCGAGGCCGAACCGGCTGGCCTCGGATCGGCTCATGGAGTGCACGAGCACGTCAGCCTGACCCAGGAGGTTGTCCAGCACAGCCAGATCGTCGGCCCGGTCGAGGGCGAGCATGACGCTGCGCTTGCTGCGGTTCCAGGTGGCAAATCCGGCAGTGCCTCTCAGGCGGTCCCCTTCGGGTGTCTCCACCTTGATGACATCTGCTCCGGCCTCCGCGAGGAACATCGTCGCCACCGGGCCAGCCAGCCCGCTGGTCAGGTCCACTACCCGTACGTCCTCGAGGATTCCTTTCAACGGCAACTCCATCGTGTGCGCCCGTGAGGCGACTTAGGTCAGGCGAATGGGGTCAGGCGAGCTGGGTCAGGCGGTCGGGTCCGGATCAGGCGTCCAGACGGAAGAGTTGGCGGGCGTTCCCCCGCACGATCTTCTCGGTCTGGCCCGCGTCGAGGCCAGCCGACTCGGTCTGGGTTCGAAGATCGTCCTGAGAGGTGGGCCAGGTGGTGTCGTTGTGGGGATAGTCCGTCTCGCACAGCACGTTGCCCACTCCGATGGTGTCGAGAAGGCGGAGCCCGACGGGATCGCTGAAGAAGGTGACGTACATGTTCGATCTGAAGTAGCTGCTCGGCAGGTCAGGAACGCGCTTGTACTCGGCCTCCATGTAGACCCGCTCCTGCTGCCACATCTGGTCCATCCGTTGCAGATAGTAAGGCAGCCACCCTATCTGGCATTCGGCGAAGCACACCTTGAGCCCCGGATGGTCGACCAAGACCCCGGAGAACAACCAGTCCACCACGGCACCGACGGCGTTGAGGGATACGAGCATCTGGAATTCGCTCTGGGGGGCGTCGGTTCCCGACGGGACGGTCACGTTGGAACTCGACCCGATGTGGATCATCACCACCGTCCCGGTCTCCACGCAGGCGTAAAAAAGCGGGTCCCAATACCCCTTGTGAATCGTCGGCAGCCCCAGGTACATGGGCGCCTCCGAGAAGCAGATCGCCTTCATGCCGCCGGCCGCAACCCGTCGAACCTCTGCGGCGGCCAGCTCGACATCCCAGAGTGGGATCAGACCGCAGGGGATCAAGCGACCGTTGGATCCGGCGCACCACTCATCGAGCACGAAGTCGTTGTAGGCACGTACGCCCAAGAGGGCGAGGTCTTTGTCCTTACCGTCCAGGAACCCCTGACCGCAGAAGCGAACCGGGGCCAGATTGGGGAAGCAGAGCTGCGCCTCCACTCCCGAGATGTCCATGTCCGCCAGCCGCTCCGCGGGCTGCCAGCAACCGGGCCGAATCTCGTCGAAGGTGGTGGCCCGAATCCCGACCTCGCTCTTCGGGAACCCCGCCGCCGCCGATTGGAGCATGAGCGGGAAACGCCGGTCCTCGTAGTACCAGACGTCGGCCCAATACCCGTCCTCGGCCTCGCCGATGTCCATGTCGAGCGTCACCCGCTCGATGTGCGGGATGCGCTGGCGAACCACGTGAGGACCGACCTCCCGGTACCGCTGCGGGAGGCGGCTCGTCCACAGGTCGGGCGGTTCGACGATGTGGTCGTCTGCGGAGACAATCAACGGGTAGTCGTAGGCCACGGCCCATCCTTTCTCCGTCCCCCGAAGGGGCCACGCGACTTCGCCGGTCTGTGGGTGTGGTCGAGCATCGCCGACCGAGGTGCCCTAGGCGCGGCTGGGCGTCTCCTGGAGGCTCGCCCCGTAGGTGACGCCGATGTCGCCCCCGGCGTCGTGCTTCGCCAGTTCGGGCAACACCTCTTTGTTGAACAGATCGAAGTTGGCACGCGCCTCGTCGTAGGGCATGTCCCCGAAGGTCAGGTCGACCACCAGCGCCCCGGCGTCGCAGCGACGGGTGTAGTCGAGCAGCTTCTCGGTGACCTCATCGGGCGTACCCCAGACCTGAAGGTCGGCGAGGAAGCCGTTGAACCGCTGCAGCCCGTGCTTGGCAATGTTGTTGGCCAGGGCCCCGTAGTACTCGTACCCCTCGATCTCCGCGAAGCCGGGGTTGTCGAACTCGTAGTGCTCCACGGTCGACTTGGCCCACCGCTGGAGGTACTGCTCCCGCATCCGCTGAGCCTGGTTGCGGTCGTGGCTCACGCCGACGACCAGGACCAGGATCGGCTTCGGGGCCTCGAACCCGTTGAGCTCCAGGTAGCGCTCCCGGTAGGCCGCCAACTCGGCCTCGGCGGTATCCCACGGCTTTTGGGCGATGACCAGGATCCCGACGCCCAGGCGCGCCATGTGCTCCATCGACGCCGGCGAGACCGCCGCCGGCGAAGGTGCGACCCTTGAAGCTCTTGAACGGCCGCGGCCGGATGGCCGTGCGCGGCTGCTTGTAGAACTCACCGTCGTACTCGATGTACCCGGTCTCCAGCGCCTCCAGGATGGCCTCGCTGTACTCCGAGAACCGCCGGCGCGACTCGCCCATGGCGAGCCGGAAGCTGTTGAACTCGATCCGCCCGAGCCCCCGGCCGAGACCGGCGATGGCCCGACCGCCGGAGAGGACGTCGAGCACGGAATAGGCCTCGGCGACCCGGATGGGGTCGTGCCACGGCAGCACGCTCACCATCTGACCCAGCTTGAGGGTCTTGGTCTGCCCAGCCAGGTAGGAGAGCACCATCGGTGTCTGCGGGGTGAGCTGGTAGTCGGAGAAGTGGTGTTCGGAGAACCACACGGACTCGATGCCCGCGTCCTCGGCCCGAAGCGCGAGGTTCAGCTCTTCACGGTAGACCTCGAGATCGGTGGCCTTGCCGTCCAGGTTCTGCATGGTGAGACCAAGCCCTATGTGCATGAGTACTTACTATCATACGAGGCTCCAGAATGGCAAGGCAGCCTGAGAAAATGCCGCTTCACCTGGGCATATTGCGAGCCTCCGATTCCCGCGGATTTGTGGGCAAGTTCGCCGATCGGGCGATTTGGGGCACGTGGTGAGGGGTGTCCGAGGGGGTGTCGACCTACGTCACGCGCCGGGTGGGTGCATGTGGTCGGCGCCCGCAACGCCCGGCCGACCGGCGCGGTGCGCATGGTCGGCGCACGCAACGCCCGGGCGACCGGCGCGGTCCACGGTCGGTAGGACTGGGGGGATCCGGCGGGCGGGAGGTCCACGGCGGTGCGGAACCGACCGGGCGGACGGTGCCGGGCCGGACATGGGAGCGGACCGGGTGCGGTTACGTCCGATTTAGACGGAATTCAACCGCTCCTCGTCCGGGACGTTCACCACTTTTGGACATCTGTGCAGCCTGAGGCTGCACGGATGTCCAAAGGTCGCAATTTTCGTCCGCTCCGGCCGGAGGTGGAGCGGAGCGAGTACGGGTCAGGGAGCGTCGAGGTGGTTGAGGGCCTCGGTCCAGCTGGGTCGCCCGTCGCCGCCCGCGATCGTCCACTCCACGAACTTCGTCGGGCCCATGAGGGGAGCCAAGGCGCCCATCAGCTCGGCGTGGGGTGAGGTGCGGGCGAACTCGTGGAGTGCGTCGCGGTCCCTCCAGACCGAGAGGGTCCAGTAATCGCGGGCAATGGGCTTGGCTCGCAGCGTGTAGCCCACCAGGCCCTCGGCGCCGGCGAGTTGCTTCCGCACCGTGAACACCCCGCGAAAGAAGCGAGCCGTAGAGGTCAGCTTGCGCAACGGAAGGTGGGATGCCATGACGAGATAGTCGCGGCCCGGCTCTATTGCGGCCCGAGAGGTCCAGGGCAGATCCGGCACAGCCCGGGAATGTACTGCGCCGGGCAGATCGCCGTCGCCTGGTTTTTTGCGGGGGAGAGCAGATGCGACCGGCCCCCGGAGGGTCGCCGGCGAACCTGCATCCAGCCCCGCCGGGTGGGCGACCACACCCTGCCGGGTGGGCGACCACACCCTGCCGGATGGCGACCACACCCGCCGGATGGGCGACCGAGCCCCGCCGGGAGGGCGACCGCTACATTTGCCTCACGACCGACACCGCACGGTGGAGCCGAGGAGCTTGCGAATGCCTGACGCACCGATCAACTGCGTGCACATGAACCACTTCAACGTCGTGGTGGAGGACTTCGACACCAGCGTCGCCCGCTTTGGCGAACTGCTGGGGGCCCGCTTCAACGCGGACATTCCTCGACCCGAGTGGCACGCCGGCCTCATCAACGTCGCGGGCGTCCTTTTCGAGGTGTTCTCCCCCAATGAGTTTCTCCTGAACGCACGTTATGGACCTCATTACGTGGGCCTCGAGTACCAGATCCCTGACGTAGCGGCAGCTCGCCAGGCCGTGCTGGAACGAGGGATCCGCATCGTTCGCGACATCGGCGCCGCATTCCACACCCATCCGGCTGACACCTTCGGCATCGGCTTCGAGTTTTTCGACCGGAGCTTCCACGCCCAGGAGAACCCGACCTGGCTCGAACCGTTCCTGCCCGCGGAGTACTGGCGCGACGAGCACCCGCTTGGATGTATCGGGCTGAAACGCTATTCCGTCGTGGTCGCCGATCTCACCGCGGCGGGCGCATTCTTCCAGGACTTTCTCGGCGCCGACCCGCTGTATGACGCGGAACGTCGCCCGGCTGCGGCAACGGGAACAGGAATGGCGCTCTCCGACGGGGTCGTCGAGGTACTCACTCCGACCGGCCCTGGCGAGGCGGAGCGTCACCTTGGTCGTTATGGCGACGGGATCCGCTCGGTGGTCTTTGAAGTGATCGATCTCGAAAAGGCTCAGCGCTATTTTGCCGACCGTGGGGTCGCAGTTCACACCGGCGACGCCGATGACACGCTGGCGATCGCCCCGGAGGACGCCCGAGGCGTGCTCTTCGAATTTTCCGAATAAAGGGCTACCATTGCGGGGCTTACGTTCGGTTGTTCCGACCGGACGATCAAGGGATGGGGGTGGTGGTGACAACGTTCCTGGTGCAACTGACGCACACGTCCGATCAATGCCCGACCGCCAATTCCAAAGTGCGCGAGCGGGTCCTTGGAAGTGCAGCCGACATCCCGAACCTGGCCGAGCAGCTAGGTGTGAAAATCGTGTTGGGACCGCTGGTTCTCGGGTCGGAGCACGAGTCCATAGCCGTGGTCGAGGCTAATGCCGTCGAAGAGGTCAACGACTTCATCCAGCGCACCGGCCTGATCCAATGGAACTCCGTCAGAGTGTCGATGGTGGAGGCCCTGCAGAACGCACTCGGCCGGCTCAACGAGATGCCGCCGCCGCTGTATTGATTCGCCCCGACGCGCCTGGACGGCCCAGGCGCGTCGGGGAGGGTCCCGACCGTGGCGTTACGTGGCCGGTTTGATGTTGTGGTTGACGTGAAAGACGTTCTGGGGGTCGTACCTGGCCTTGACCGCGGCCAGACGGTCGTAGTTGCCCCGGGTAATTGTCCTGGACCCGATTCTGATCGTCGGCGTCCATGAAGTTGATGTAGCCACCCTCCACCGAGAAGGGCCGCAGGGCGTCGTAGTAGCCGCTGACCCAGGCCATGTTGCGATCGTTGTCTGCCGGGTCGTCCCACATTCCAGCTATCACTGGCGAGAAGGCCACGTCGCGATAGGCGAAAGCGGTTTCGTCGGCGCCTACCCGCTGGACGGCCCCGTTCATGGGGTACAGATGCACCGCGGTCTGAATGGACGGGACCTTGGCGCCGTGCTCGGCGTGGACCTGGATGGCGCCGTCGCTGAGGTCGCGAGCGAAGCTGGCCTTCCAGTAGTGCTGAAGGCCTTTCGGGACCAGTTCGTCGAAGGCCACGTTGAGCGCGGGATACGGCATCGCACCCAGGTGGGAACCCACCGGCTCGGTGACGTCGAGGAAGGGACGGACCATCTTTTCCCCGTCCTCGATGGGCCCGGTCCAACACAGCACGGCCAGGCAGACATTCCGGAAATGCCATTCTTCGGGGAGGAATGGCAGCGGTGGGGCCAAGTGAAAGCCTAGAAAACCGCCGAGCTCTTCCGGGGCGTTGGCTATGAATTCCCGGTAGAAGCGCATCAGCGTCTCGGCGCGGTCCACCGGATAGACGATGGGTCCGCCGTAGATCTCGGCAACCGGGTGAAGGCGATACTCGAATGTGGTCACCACACCGAAGTTGCCGCTGCCGCCGCGTAACGCCCAGAAGAGGTCGGTGTTCTCCTCCTCGCTGGCCACCACCGTCTCGCCATCGGCAGTGACGAGCTCGGCGCTCACGAGGTTGTCACAGGTCAAACCGTGTTTGCGGGACAGATAACCGATACCGCCGCCCAAGGTGAGCCCGGCAATACCAGTGGAGCCGATGATCCCCCCGGTGGTAGCCAGTCCGTACTCATGGGTCGCCTCGTTGAAACCCTTCCACGTGCAGCCGCCGCCGGCGCGGGCGGTTTTGCCATCGGCGTCCACCTCGACGGCCTGGAGGGGACTGAGGTCGATCACGATGCCACCGTCGTTGGTACCGAAGCCCGGCGCGCTGTGCCCGCCGCCGCGCACGGAGAGATCGACGCCGGCGTCTTTGGCCACGCCGATCGCCCCGGCCACATCCCCGGGGCCGGTACACAGCACGACGGCGGCGGGACGACGGTCGATCATCCCGTTGTGCACTCGCCGGGCCTCCTCGTAGTCGGCGTCTCCGGGCGCCAGTACCTGCCCATCAACCCGACTTCGGAGCGCTTCGGTAACGTCTTTGCCCATAGCCTCTGCCTTTCTTTCGCTGCAGACGTGAATGTGGCCAATTGGGAGCTACGTGACGGTCACGGCGTGGCTACCGGTCAGGCGAGGCCGGCCGGGCGCCCTGGGCCGCATCAGCTCTGCGTAGATTTCCCCTTTTGTCGCACCTCGACGGCACTCCACCAAGTCCAGGACCCAAATGCGCTGCCGGACCCCGGACGACTCTCGGTCGTTGCGTCACTCGAATCGCTCCGTTTGCATCGGAGATGGAGATGGCGTGAAGAGCGCGTGGAGAGAGGCGCCGGGGACACGGTAACAGTTGGCCACAGGTCGGGGAATATCCGGCAGGGGCTCGGCCCACGGGAACCGGGGGAAGAGCAAGGACAGCCGAGGGATCTGCCGGTGGAGCGATAGCGGCACGATCGTCATTTCAGCGAATGGGTAGGAGGGCCGGATGGCGACGGCGTGGAGGGGAGATGCAGATGGGCCCGGACCAGCTCGGCCAGGAGACAGTGGGCCCGGACCAGCTCGGCCAGGAGACAGTGGGCCCGGACCAGCTGGGCTAGGGCCGTACCCCGGCTTCGGGTAATTCCGCAGCCACCGTCGCCGGCACCCGGATCGCAAATCGGGCCCCGCCGCCCGCGGGCGTTTGCACCGAGACGGTGCCACCGTGGGCATCGACCAATTCCTTGACCACGGCCAGGCCGATCCCGCTGCCAGCTCGGCTCTGCCCCGCGCTCCCCCGAAAGAATCGCTCCCAAATGGCCTGCTGCTCGTTCTCCGGAACGCCCGGCCCGCTGTCGGTCACCTCCAACACCGCGTCAGGGCCGTCGGTGAAGGTGCGCACGACGACGGTCCCTCCAGGCGGGGTGAACTTCGCCGCGTTCGTCATGAGGTTTACCGCGACCTGGTGCAGCCGGTGGGGGTCACCAATAGCGGCCGTGGGCAGAAGGTCCTGTCGGAGATCGATCTCTCCGTGGCGGAAGCGGGTCGCCAGCGAGTAGGCCGCGTCGGCAGCCACCCGGCCCAGGTCGAGCGGTCGACGGGTGAGCTCCAGCCCGGCGGCCTGGGCCGCGGCGAGGGTCTGCAGGTCCTCCACCAGCCGCCCGAGCCGGACCGCTTCCTCGTGCAGCGACAGAAGCGCGTGGCGGGATGGGACGGCAATCCCGTCGCTCAGGGCCTCGGTCTCGGCCTGCATGACGGCCACGGGGGTGCGCAACTCGTGGGCCACGTCGGCGACCAGGGCCCGGCGCAGCCTGTCCTCCTCCTCGAGAGAATCGGCCATGGCATCGAAGGCCCGCCCGAGCTCCCCCAGCTCACCCGGCCCTGCGGCCGGACCGACCCGGGGAGAGTGCTCGCCCAGCTTGAGCGAGCTCACGGCGGACGCCAAGCGTCGTACTGCCCGAACCACGCCGCGCGCCAGCAGGACACCGACAATCAGGGCGGCCAGGGCGGCCAAGGCGGCACTCCACCCCACGGCGGCGTAGAGAGAGGAACGCAGGTGGCTGTCTCCCGGCCGGGCTCCTCCCGCAGGAAAGCCGATGGTGACGGTCCCGACGGCTTGGGAGTCGACCACGATGGGTAGTTCGTCCACCGTCGGGGTGCGGGTGTTGATGGGTTCCGCGGCAGAACGGGATAGCACCACGGTCCCGTCCTGATCGCGAAGCTCGACGCTGATGTCCGCCTGCCCGGCGAAGGCGGTCACCGGGCCGAAGTCGGCCCCGGACCAGCCCCCGGCGGAGGTGTACGTGGCCCCCAGCAACGCTGACACCTCCGCCGCGGTCCGCTCCCGCTGGGTTGCTGCCAGATGGGCCACGTTGTCCTGATCGGCGATGAGGACCGCCACCGAGAAGACGGCGACGGCGAAGGCCGCCACTCCCACGAACGCGGCGGCAAAACGTACGCCGAGGGGCCCCAGCGGCCGCCGGCCCACCGTCAGTTCCTTACTTGTCCCGGCTGACGCCCAGTCGATAGCCGGCGCCCAACACGGTCTCGACCAGCTGAGGGTCCGAAGGGTCGGCCTCGATCTTGCGGCGCAGGTTCTTTACGTGGGAGTCGACCGTCCGTTCGTAGCCCTCGAACTCGTAGCCCCGCACCCGGTTGATCAACTCGTAGCGCGAGTACACCCTCCCTGGTACCCGGGCCAAGGCCACCAGCACCCCCCACTCGGTCGGGGTCAGCTCGACGCTCCGGCCGTCGACTTCGACCCGCCGTCGGTCCTCGTCGATGACCAGCCGCCCAGCCCCGAACGACATCGGGCCCGACGGCAGCTCCCCCGACCGGCCTCGCCGCAGGATCGCAGCCACGCGTAGCACGAGCTCCCGGGGGCTGAACGGCTTGGTCACATAATCGTCGGCCCCCAATTCCAGTCCGGCGATGCGGTCACGCTCGTCGCTTCGGGCCGTGAGCATCACGATCGGCACATCCGACACCGAGCGGATCTCTCGAGCCACCTCCTCGCCCGGTACGTCGGGCAGCCCGAGATCCAGGATCACCAGGTCAAGTGGAGCCCGAGCGGCATAACCGAGGGCTTCGGCCCCCGAACCGGTGGAAAACACCTCCAGACCGTCGCGCTCCAAATAGCTCCGGACCAACTCCCGCAACTTGTACTCATCCTCGACGACCATCACGTGCTGGGCCACCGGTCACCTCCACAACCAGTATCCGCCAAACAGCTGGGCCCCGGCCAGCAATCACCGATCTCCACTTGATTCACACATGACCTCGACCCCCCAGCCATCCGGTCGGGCTGCACTGGGGACGTCAGCAACAACACCCCCTGGAGCACCGATGTCTGTCTTCCACTGCCCTCTCTGTCCCTTGATCTTCCAGCACCGCACCGAGGCCGAATGGCACTTACGAGAAGAGCACCGATCGCGGGCGGGTGAGGAAGCCGACCTGCGCGAAGAGCTGGCGGCGGCGGCGACCCCGCTCGACTGGGACCGCCTCAGGACGTTGCGGGGTTCCAAGTCCAGCCCGTCGGTGACGCTGCTCATGGGCACGGCGCCCGCCGCAACCATGAGCGTGTTGGACATCGCCCGCCTCCGCCAGTTGGCGGAGCGGGCCCGCCGCCGGCTGTCGGGTGAGCCCGACCGCGACACCGCCGCGAGCGTCGTCGAGTACCGGCTCTCGAGAGCGGTCTCAGCGGCCGAGAGCCTGCCGACCGAGCGGGGGCTGGCCGTCCTGGTCAACGAACGCGACATGGCCATCGTCAGCCTTCCCTTTTCCCCTCGGGACCGCCAGGTAGTCGACAGAGCCTTCGCCACCCGCGACCTCGAGTACGCCCTGCGTCGGTTCCCGTCGTACCGGATCCTCGTCCTCGGGCATCACCCCCGCATCCTCGAAGGTCGGGTCGACCGGCTGTCCGAACCGACGACTGCTCCCGCCACCCAATCCCCACGCGTCGTATCGACGCCCACCACTACCGACCTGACCGATGGCGACGACCTCCTCACGCAGCGAATCGAAGTGGCGGGAAAGCTTCCGTTGATCGTCATCGGAGACCGTCGTCACCTCGGCCATTTTGAAGGCGAATCGCGCTGCACCGACGACGTGGTGGCAGTAGTGCCTCGTCCCCGGCTCCGGCGGGCGGGGGCGGAAAACCTGGCCGGCCAGACCATCGCCCGGTTGCACGAGGAACGGCAGGCCCGCGCCATCGCCGAGTTGCTGCACACGGAGGTGCAGGGTCAGGTCGCCTGGGGCATTCATGCCGCCTGGAGCGCGGTGCGGACCCGGGCTGCGGACCGCCTGTGGGTCGAGCACGACTTTGCCATCCCCGGCCGCATCGTTCCGGGTCCGAGCGGCATCGAAGCAACCAGCGACCCAGCCGAGCCTGGCGTGATCGACGACCTGGTCGATGCGTTGCTCACCGCGGCCGACGAGCTCGACATCCCGGTCGACCTGCTCGACAAGGGCGCCTTGAACCGACCGGAACCGATTGCCGTCAGGACCCCTCTCGGCGTCGCGACCCAGTCGGGGAACCCTCGGGCGCTCGCCACCATTTGAGGCAGTCGGGGCGCCAGCCTTATGGGGTCTGGCCAGTCGGTGCGTCGGGGGACGCCGGCCCGTCGACGTTGGTGGTCGGTTCGCCCCGGCCGGCGCGAACAACAACCAGGTGGCTTTCGCGGTCACCCGGATTGGTCTCTCGGTGGATGGCGCCCTTCGGGACATGGACGAAGTCACCCGGATGGGCGGTGATTCGTTCCGAACCGGCCGGGCCTGACTCCATCAGCAGGTTCCCCGCGGCCACGTAGATCGAGGTCTCGTACTCACCGTGGTGGTGCCAGCCGGAGGTCGTTCCCGGAGCGGTACGGACGAGCCCGGCCCATAACCCGTCGACCTCGATGGCCCGTTCCCTGGTCATGCCCGGCGTGGGGTCAGCGGAAACACGGTCGTGGGCTCGGACCACGCGGGCCGGATCTGCTGTATTCATTGCCGAAGCCTCCTCGAGGGGCACGATGGCGGACGGGTTCAGCCGGACGAACGCCGATCTCTGTCATGCTTATCCCTCCATAGGTAAGCAGGTCGACTCGCCACAGGAGGAGGGAGCGGAGTAATGCAACCATCACCTCTCGAAGCGGTTGAGGCCTTCGGGGCGGCCTGGGCCGCCCACGACCTCGACGCCGCGCTGGCCTTGACGACCGAGGGTTGTCTCTTCGATGCCACCGGCCCCGCCCCTGATGGCATGCGGCATATCGGTCGTGACGCCATTCGGCAGGCGTGGCAGGCCATCTTCGAGGACGCCAGCTCCAGCTTCGAGGCCGAAGAGACGTTCGCCCTCGGGGATCGGGTCGTTCAGAGGTGGCGGTACACGTGGGATGGGGGGCACATTCGCGGCGTGGACATTTTCAAGGTGACCGGAGGTCGAGTCGCGGAGAAACTGTCCTACGTGAAAGGCTGAGTCTCATTCCCAACCCCACCGGACTGCGGGCCCACCTCAGACCATGGGCCCGAGAGGTGGCGGAGCCCGTTCGTCGCCTGGCCCAGGACGCCCGGATGCGTCTCGGCGGGACGCCTGTCCCTCCGTGGTCGCTCCGCTCGCAGGTCCCAGGCGATTTCTGGGCCGTGGGCGCCGAGTTCCGCGGGCACATGGTCGAACTGGGCGACCTGCAGCCCAGCGACCGGATGGTCGATATCGGCTGCCGAGCGGGGCGGATGGCCATCCCTTTGACCGCCTACCTTCAGGCGTCGGGCCGCTACGACGGCGTGGATGACTGGGAAATGGCCACCGCCTGGTGCCGGCAGGAGATCACGTCGCGCTTCGCCAACTTCAACTTCGCACAGATCGCCATGGGTGGCGATAGCGAGGACCCGGCGAGGCCCATCGCTCCCCTCCCCTTCGCGGATGGCTTCTTCGACTTCGCCCTGCTGGTCTCCATCAATCATCTCTCGCCATCCGCGTTCGACTTCTACCAAGCTGAAGCGGCGCGGGTGCTGCGCCCGGAGGGCACCTACTTCGGGACGTGGTATCTCAGGCGCGAAGGTGGGGGGACAGCGGTGGCTCCCCCAGCCATCGCGTGCAGCGAGGCGGATGCCCGAGCCCGACTCGGCTCGCTGGGACTGCGGGTGCAGGCCGTGCACCGGGGCTATTGGGACGGTCATGAACCGGGAGTCAGCTATCAAGACATCGTCATCGCCCGAGCCGGCGAGGGGAAGTAGACGGCCCGGGCAGGCGAGGGGAAGTAGGCGGCCCGGGCCGGCGAGGGGAAGTAGGCGCGCGCCGGGTGGGGGCTCAGAGCCGGGCCACCTCGAATGCGTCGAAACTGAACGGCGGGGAGACCGTGCATCCGACCAACGACCACCGTCCCAAGCTGCGGGCCCGTTGCCACGCGTTGGCCGGGACGACCGCTTGGGGGCGACGGGACGACTGGAGGTCCGAGCCCAGCTCGACGACTCGGGTGTCACCCGTACCCGGCCCACGGCGATTGATGCTGAGCTCGAGGGGGTCTCCCGCGTAGAAGTGCCAGATCTCGGCCCGGTCGTGCACCCGATGCCAAGCCGAGACCTCGCCTTCCTTGAGAAGGAAGTAGATCGCAGTGCCCGCCTCGTCCGCCCAGGTCTGGCGGTAGTAGCCGCCTTCGGGATGGGGTTCCAAAGCGAGAGTGGCAATGATCGCGTCAGCATCCACGGCCGAATTCTGCCCGCGCCTGGCCCGGCCGCAAAAGAGAAGACGAGCAACCGCTACCGCCACACCCGCAAGAGCGGATTTAGAAGACGACGGGCTGTCGAGTGAGGACCGAACAGCGCTCGAACGGGGCGGTCATGTGCCGGACCACGTCCGTCGGTCCGGCGACCAGCACGTACTCCACGTTGCGGAGATGCGAGACGGTACCGACCTTCTCCCCACTCGGGTTGTAGATGCCGATCTGGGCCCCTACGTAGCGCTTGGCATCGAACGCCAGGACGGCGACCGGCCCGTGGGCGGAGCACATGGCTACCAGCTCCTCGAGGCTCACCCAGGACTCATTGTTATAGGAAAGAACCAGGACCTCCGCCCGCACGTCGGCGATGACCTGGCCGAGAGCCGTCGGCATTTCCCGTTTTCGGTTGAAGACGCTTTTGGTCGACTCGTCTCGGCTATCGAGACGCTTACAGGCGATCCCGTACCACTCCGGGGCATCCCACGCCACCAGCGTCTCCCAGATGTGATAGTTCGTGTAATACCGGTGCTGGTTGTACGGCGGGTCGAGATAGGCGAGATCGACCGGGGCCAACCGCCGGGCCAGAGCCCGGGCATCACCGCGCACCGCCTTTCCTGGTCCGGCAAGCAGTGGAGGTTCCCGGAGCGCAAGGGGATGGAAGGATCGCGGCGCCCAGCGCTTGACGTACGCCATTTGCACCCCGGTGGTGGAGTCCACACGATCGGCCGCATCGATGAGGCTGGTCATCAGGACAGGGAACAGCGGGCTGTCCCTGAACTCCCGGTCCAGGGCGTTGCGGATGGCGTCGATGCGCTCCCCGTTGAAGGGTTGGAAATATCGGGACCGCACACAAAAGGTCTCTGTGAAGTAGCCGGGCTCGCCTGGAAGGCCGGAGAGGTAGCGCAACGCCTCTCGTAGCTCCCCTCTGTCGACAGTGGCGGCATCGATCTCGATAGAGCATTGGGCAAAGACTTCGGCATACCGCGCCGTATCGACCGCGGTAACGTGAGCCCCCAGTCGCTTGAACTCCTGAGCCACCCTCGTACTGCCGGTGAACAAGTCGACCGCAGTTTCGGCTCCGGAACGCTGTAAAAGCTCGCCGAGCACGGGCAGCAGCACCCGCTTCGACCCGATGTACTTGATCACCCGATGACGCTCCGGCCCCCGTTGGTCGGCATCACGGAGACCGTATCAGCGACGCCCGGCTACCAGCGGGATACCGATCGGTCGATCGTTCCGGCCCTGGGGTCAACGCCTATCATGCGCGACTGATGGATGATCCCCCACTGGACGGCAACCCCGCTGACCGGTGGCGGCAAGCTCTCGAAGCACACGCAATCCCCGATCCCATCCTGGGCGCGGCGCCGGAGTCACCCTGGGGGTTCTCACCTGAGGTGTTCGGCCGGGCCGCGGCGTTGGCGGTCGCCGACGATGCCTCTACCCCATCGAAGATGCGGGCTCTCGAATCGCTCCCGACCGGGGGCTCGGTGCTGGATGTCGGCGCGGGCGGCGGGGCCGCCAGCCTTCCACTAGCGCCGCCGGCTGGGCTTCTGGTCGCGGTCGACGAGAGCAGCGACATGCTCGAGTCTTTTGCCAAAGCCGCTGGTGATCGATGCGTCGAGCACGTCGAGATCCTTGGGCCCTGGCCGGACGTGGCCCCTCACGCCGTCGAAGCCGACGTGGTCGTCTGTCACCACGTGACCTACAACGTCCCCGATCTGGCGCCGTTTTTGATCGCCCTCGACGAACACGCTCGAGCCCGAGTAGTTATCGAGATGACGGATCGGCACCCTCGGACCGCTCTGAACCCTTTGTGGCGGTCGATCCACGGATTGGACCGCCCGGACGGCCCCACAGCTGACGACGCGGTGGCCGTGATGGGGGCGCTCGGCTTCGACGTGCACGTCGAACGGACCGAACGGACATCGCGTTGGGACGCCTCGCAGCGCCACGCCCGGTTGGCTTCGACGCGGCGCGCCCTGTGCGTAGGGCCGCAGCACGATGCCGAGATCAGTGCCTTCCTCGATCACGAGGTCAGGGCCGGCGGCGACCGACGCCAGTTGGTCACCATCTGGTGGGATGGCCCCCGGGGAACTCGGGGTCATGGGGGGCGAGGCTGAGGTTCCGACCATGAAGCTGAAGCTCGATCTGCACGACATCTACAACCGGGGCGATGCGATCGAGGCCGCGCTCCGAGCCGTGATCGACGAGGCGGTGGCCAAGAAGGCATCCGTGGTCGAGATCATCCCGGGCAAAGGCAGCGGACAGCTCAAAAAACGGGTGTTACGGTTCCTCGATCAAAAGGAAGTGAAAGCCCTGTATCACCGGGTCGAAAAGGACTCGCGCAACTTCGGCCGCGTGTTCGTCCACTTCCGCTGGAAGTAGCGCTCGGGCCGGCGCCGCCTGCCGTTAGCGGGACGAGAAGGTGCTACGCCTGCGGCCCCCGTTGAGCGCGGCAAACAACCCGACCAGGATCAAGATGGCCCCGACGATCACGGCGATGAGTCCCCGCCGGGGGTGTTTGACGTTCTTATGGGCCACGTAGCCAGGGAAGAAGCTCGGCAGCGAGTGGGCGGGCTCCGTGAAGTACAGGATGCCGGCGATGACCGCCAGCACGCCGATGATCACGATCACGATCCCCAGGACGCGCATGCGGGTCACACTAGGTCGGGCACGCGGTGCCCGCGCGCACCTCACCGTCGACCCCGACGGCAACGAGGGATCCTGGGGCTAGGCGTAGCACTTCATGCCCGCCCGGGCTGCGTCAAGGAACATGGGTGCTCGTCCGCCCGCCTCACCGAGGCGGCCGGGGCTGCCGATAAGGTCACGACATGACCGAGGTGCGTGGGGCCCGGGTGCTCGTGACCGGGGCCAACGGGGGGCTGGGTCGGGCCATCGCCAAGGGATTGCGGTCACAGGGCGCGTCCCTCGTGGTGACGGGTCGTCAGACCCGTCCGGTTGAGCGGATCGCCGCCGAAGTCCAGGGCACGCCGATCGTGGCCGACCTGGCGGACCGGTCCGAGCTCCCGCGCATCCTGGCCGAGGCAGGCGACGTGGACATCCTCGTCGCCAATGCGGCCATGCCCGGATCCGGCGACCTGGCCGAGTGGGAACAGCACCAGATCGACCGCGTCCTCGAGGTGAACCTCGGCAATCCGATCGCCATGACCCGAGCCCTGCTCCCCGGTTTTCGGGCTCGGGGCTCCGGCCACTTCGTCTACATCTCATCGCTGTCGGGGAAGGTGGCGTCGAGGAGCTCGACCCTGTACTCCGCCACCAAGTTCGGACTGCGTGGTTTCGCCGGCGCGTTGCGTGCCGACCTCTACGGCAGCAACATTGGGGTCTCGGTGGTCTTTCCCGGCTTCGTGCGCGACGCCGGCATGTTCGCCAACGCCGGCGCGACCCTGCCACCGGGTCTGGGGACGGTTGGCTCCGACGCGGTCGTCAGAGCCGTCATCCACGCCATCCGGCGGAACAAGGCGGAGATCACCGTGGCGCCCGTGACCCTGAAGATCGCGACCGTCCTGGGCGGGTTGACCCCCTCGCTTTCGGCCGCCGTCCAGGCCCGACTCGGACGTGGCGTCGCCGACCAACTGACCGAGGCCCAGCGGCACCAGCGCTGACACCGCGAACGCGGGGCGGTCGTGGGGTCAGATGGTGAACGGGAGGCTGGTCACGATCCGCCGACCCAACTCCAGGTCGCCTTCCAACCGGACCCCGCCCAGACCGCCATCTTGGGCCGCCCCGCCATCTGGCGCCAGCACGTCGGCCGGGTCCACCCGACCGCAGGCCAACCGGGCGAACGTGGTTGACCCGAGAACCAGCGTGGCGGTCGCAGGACGATCGAGGTCGTCGACCACCCGGGCCCGCCCGTCGACGACCAGGTCCACGGTGCGACGAACCGGTCCGGTGAGCTCGATGACCACCGCGGCGCCGTCGGGAGCGCCCGCCTTCTTGCCGACGACGTACCCCAGGGCGCGGACGATCTCGTCGAGGGCCTGATCCACCGCCGGGCCCCGGTCATGGCCTGGATCTCGCACCGCATCGCGGACATCCTGCTCGTGGACCCAGCAATCGAACACCCGGATCTGCATGAACCGCCGGTAGTCGGCCGCACCGACCGGCGTCCACGACGGGGCGACGAAGTCCTCCTCCGTCATGGCGGCGAGGAGGCTCCGGCGAGCTCCGGTCACCTCGTTGAACTGGGCGAGCACCTCTTGGCGGGACCGGCCGGCCAGGGCGGCCACCCATAGCTCGTTGAAGGCGGCGATGTCGTTGCGCACGTGCGGAGGCCGGCCTGGATCCGAGTCGGGGTTGGGCCGGCCCAGCAGCATGGATTCGGTCCCGATGACGTGGGCGTATTGGGCGGCGACGTCCCACCCGGGGCAGGGCGTCGGCAGGTGCCACTGCCCGTCGTCGAGCCCGGAGCCGAGGACCGCCATCGACCTCCAGACCTCGTCCAGCTGGCGGGTCAGGGACGGGGCTGAGCTGTCGGCGGTCACCTCGGCTGTGCTCACGCCCGTCGCCCGAGACCGGGCCCGCCGGCCGAGCTCAGCGCCCGGTCCACTCCGGCGGACGCTTCTCGATGAAGGCGACGAGTCCCTCCTTGAAGTCCTCGCTGTTCATGGCGATGGCCATGCCCTCGTCGGACAGGCGCCACCCGGTCTCCTCGTCCTCGGTCATGGCGGCCAGCACCACCCGGCGAGCGGTGCGCACGGCCACCGGGGCGTTGGCCTCGATGCGGTCGGACAGCTGGCGGGCCTGGTCCAGGGCCTCGCCCGGCGGGCACAACACGTTGACCAGACCGAAGTGATGGGCCCGGGCGGCGTCGATCGGGTCGCCGGTGAGCACCAGCTCCATCGCCACGTTGAAGGGCAGCTTCCGCGGCAGCCGGAACAGACCGCCGGCTGCAGCCACCAACGACCGCTTCACTTCGGGGACCCCGAACCGAGCCGAGGTCGAAGCCACGATGAGGTCGCAGGCCAGGACGATCTCGGTGCCGCCGGCGAGGGCTGGTCCGTCGACGGCCGCGATGATGGGCTTGGTGCGTTCCCGGCGGGTGATCCCCGCGAATCCCCCGCGCTCGGTGAGAAGGCCGGCGAACCTCCCGGCGTTGATCTCCTTGAGGTCGGCCCCGGCCGAGAACACCGGCGGGACGCCGGTGATGATGCCGGCCCAGAGGGCGTCGTCCGCTTCCAGCTGATCGATGGCGGCCTCGATGCCGCTGGCCACCTCAGCGTTGATGGCGTTGCGAGCGTCGGGCCGGTTGATGGTGATGACGGCCCGGTGTCCTTCGGTTGTGTACTCGACGACGGTCATCCCGACCTACTTCGGCTGGAGGCGGGCGGCGGCGTCGAGGCGAACCGTCTCACCGTTCATGTAGCTGTTGGTGAGCAGGGCCAAGGCCAAGCTGGCGAACTCGGAGGGATACCCGAGCCGGTCCGGAAACACCACGTCTTTCTTGAGGTTGGCCTTGAAGGCCTCGGAGCTCTCGAACGCCCCATAGATGGGCGTGTCGATGAGGCCGGGGGCGATGGTGTTGACCCGGATGCCGACCACCGCCAGGTCCCTGGCGATCGGCAACGTCATACCGACGATGCCGCCCTTCGAGGCCGAATAGGCGGCCTGGCCGATCTGCCCGTCGAAGGCCGCGACCGAGGCGGTGTTGACGATGGCGCCGCGCTCCCCGTCTGTCAGCGGTTGGTTCTGGCTCATGGCCGTGGCGGCCAGGCGGGTGCAGTTGAACGTTCCGATCAGGTTGATCGTCACCGTCCTGGTGAAAGCCGCGAGGTCGTGAGCCGAGTCGTAGCTGCCGTCTTTGCCGATGGTGCGGCCAGCCCACGCGATCCCGGCGCAGTTGACCAGGACGCGCAGCGGTCCGAGCTCCTTAGCCGCCTCGACGGCCGCGATCACCTCCTCGGGGTTGGTCACGTCGGCGTGGACAAAGACGCCCCCGATGTCCTTGGCGAGGACCTCGCCGGCGGCGTCGTTCATGTCCAGCACCACGACCCGTGCGCCTCGTTCGGTCAGCAGGCGCGCCGTGGCCTCCCCCAGGCCAGAGGCACCGCCAGTCACGATCGCTGAAGTGTCGGTGATATCCATGGGTGGCAGGCTACGCGAGGGACCCAGCCCGACAACAACCGGTATCAGCGCCAGGTTTCAGGAAGCGGGAAGGCGATCCTGGGCCAGGAGGGCTTCGGCGATCTGCACGGCGTTGAGGGCGGCTCCCTTGCGCAGGTTGTCGCCTGCGATGAAGAGGCTCAGCCCCCGCCCACTCGGGTCGCTGCGGTCAGCTCGCACCCGGCCGACCAGGCAGGCGTCTGCTCCGGCCGCCTGGAGCGGGGTCGGCACGTCCACCACCTCGACACCCGATGCACCCCGGAGGAGTTGCAGGGCCCGCTCCGGCGCCAGCGGGTGGCCGAACGTGGCGTTGAGCGCCAACGAATGCCCGGTGTACACGGGAACCCGTACACACGTCACCGATACGGCCAGGTCGGGGGCGCCCAGGATCTTGCGGCTTTCGTTGCGGAACTTGATCTCCTCGTCGGTTTCGTCATCGACGAAGGCGCCGGCGTGCGGCAGGACGTTGAAGGCGATCGGTCCAGGGAACACCGAGGCGGGGGGATAGGCCAGGGCATCGCCGTCGAACGCCAAGGCGGCGGACTTGTCCGCCACGGCCCGCACCTGCGTCTCCAACTCGGCCGTCCCAGCCAACCCGGCCCCGGAGACGGCCTGATAGGTCGCACCCACCAGCCGCTCGAGCCCGGCCTCGGCGTGCAGCGGCGCCAGGACCGGCATACAGACCATGGTCGTGCAGTTGGGGTTGGCGACGATCCCTTTGGGGATGCGTCCGAGGGCATCGGCGTTGACTTCCGGGACCACCAATGGGCAGTCGGGGTCCATGCGCCAGGCCTTGGAGTTGTCGATGACGATGGCCCCCGCGGCGGCCACCCTTTCCGCAAAGTCTCTGGATGCCGCCGAGCCCATGGAGAAGAGGGCGACGTCAACGCCGCGGTGGTCGGCCGTGGCGACGTCCTCCACCACCACGCCCTCGAGGTTGCGTCCGGCGGAACGGGCGCTGGCGAACAATCGGATCCGGTCATAGGGGAAAGAGCGCTCGTGCAGCACGGCACGCATCGCCCCGCCCACCTGGCCCGTAGCGCCGTACACGCCCACGGTCAGCATCTACTCGCCTTCCAACTTGAAGGCACGATGCAGCGCAACGACCGCCCGTTCGACCACTTCGGCGCGGATCACGCACGTGAGGCGAATGGAAGAGGTGGAGATCATCTCGATGTTGATCCCCTCGCCGGCGAGGACCTCGAACATCGTCGCCGATACGCCGGGATGGGTCTTCATGCCGGCTCCGATGATCGACACGGTGGCCACGTCCGGGTCGGGGATCACGGCGGTGGCGCCGATTCCCGGCTGGAGTGACCGGCTGACGTCGGCCGCCGTGGCCAGGTCGGCGTGGGGGACGGTGAACGAGATATCCGTCGTGCCGGACACCGACACGTTCTGTTCGATCATGTCGACGTTGATCGAGCGGTCGGCCAGGGCCCGGAACAGCTGGGCCGCAATGCCCGGCCGGTCCGGCACGCCGGTGACCGTCAGCTTCGCCTCCGAACTGTCCGACACCACCGCAGACACCATGGCCTGCTCCACCTCGGGGTCCTCCTCCTCGATCCAGGTGCCCGGCTCCCACGTGAACGCCGAACGGACGTGCAGCCGAACGCCGTGGTTGCGGGCAAACTCCACGGAACGCATGGCCGGCTTGGGGCAACCGGCGGCGCACATCTCCAACATTTCCTCGAAACTGACCCGCTTGAGCCGGCGGGCCTCGGGGACCACGCGGGGGTCGGCGGTGAACACGCCGGACACGTCCGTGTAGATCTCGCACGCATCGGCCCCGAGGGCCTGGGCGAGCGCCACCGCCGTGGTATCGGTCCCCCCGCGGCCGAGAAACGTCACGTCATGGTCGGTGGAGACGCCCTGGGCGCCACCGACGACCGGTACCCGACCGGCGGCCAAGGCCTGCCGCAGGCGGGTGGCCCGCACCTCCACGATCTTCGCCTTGGTGTGGTCGGTGTCGGTGATGATCCCCGCCTGGCTGCCGGTAAAGCTGTCCGACGGCACCCCGAGGTCGTGGAGCGCCATGCACAGGAGGGCCATGGCCTTGCGCTCCCCCGCCGTGATCAGCATGTCCATCTCGCGGCCGGGCCGGGTATCGGAGACCTGGTTGGCCAGGTGGAGCAGGTCGTCGGTTTCCTTGCCCATGGCCGACACCGCCACCACGACCTGACAGTCCCGGCGGGTGGTACGCGCCACGTAGTCGGCGACGGAGCGCATCCGGTCGGCGTCCGCCACCGACGTGCCGCCGAACTTCATCACCAGCAAAGCCACGACGGCCCAGGGTACCAGCGACCCTCCGGACGGCTCAGCGCATTCCCCAGGGCCTGACGGGTACGAGCGGGTGGTCATGGGGTCGGCGGCGGGGCGAGGCCGGTCGGCGGCGGGGCGAGGGCCGGTCGCCGGCGGGGCGAGGGCCGGTCGCCGGCGGGGCGAGGGGGTCGTCGCCAGGCGCGGCGGGGCGAGGGGTCGTCGCCGCCAGGGCGGCGGCGGGGCGAGGGGTCGTCGCCGCCAGGGCGGCGGCGGGGCGAGGGGGTCGTCGCCGGCAGGGCGAGGGCCCGTCGGCGGCAGGGCGGCGGCGGGTCACTGGGTTGGTCGTCGGCGGGTCAGGGGCCGGTCCAGGGCGGGTGCTGGTGGGTCGGGCCGCCGCGGTAGCAGTCCCCCGACCGCGGCGAAGCCCGATGTCCGGGCGGCTAGTTTGGTCCGCCGTGCCGCCACAGAAGAAGGCTCAGCCGTCGGAGAAGCGGGCCCGCCAACGGGCCGGCCGAGCAGCGCGGATGGCCGAACTGCAACAAGCGCAGAAGCGCCGGCTCCGGGTCCGGCGGGGGGTCATCGTCGGCGTCATCCTGCTGGTGGTCATCGGGCTCGTCATCTATACCGGCACCAGGGGCAATTCGTCGAAGAAAGTGACCACCGGGTCTTCGACCACGAAGGCGGGCAGTGCCACCACCGCAGCCGGCAGTTCCACCACGGCGGCCAGCAGCTCCACCACGGCGGGCGGATCCTCGACCACGCTGGCGTCGGGCTCGGCCACCGGATTGGTCGCCCACCCCGCCCCGGCCGTCAGTGCCGACTGCAACACGCCGGCCTCGGGTGCAACCGGCCCGGGGGCGAAGCCGGCATCCGGGCATGCGGTGTCCATCGTGCCGGCCCCGGCCCACGTGCCGTTCCCCCATCTCAACGGGTCGTCGCCCCGCTACACCAAGTTCTCCTCGGCGCCACCGTTCTGCATCGACGTCAACAAGACCTACACCGCCACCATGGTCACTGACGCAGGAACGATCACGATCAACCTGTTGCCCAAGGATGCGCCGGTCACCGTCAACAACTTCGTCTTCCTGGCCGGCTACCACTTCTACGACGGCGTGGTGTTCCATCGGGTCATCCCGAACTTCGTGGTCCAGGGCGGCGACCCGACCGGCACGGGAGATGGAGGCCCGGGCTACTCGTTTAAGGATGAGCTGCCCTCCAGCGCGTCGGCCTACGACACCGGGTCGATGGCCATGGCGAATAGCGGGGCGAACACCAACGGCAGTCAGTTCTTCTTCGTGGTCCCTGGGGGAGGGGCGCAACTGTCCCCGGACTACAGCGTGTTCGGCCAAGTGACCTCCGGCATGAGCGTGGTGGAAAAGATCAATACCCAGGCCAACGCCAGCGGCACGCCCAGCCCCTATCACAAGATCGTCAAAGTGACCGTGACGGAATCCTGACGAAAGTTGCCGACGATCTCTGATCCCTCGATCCCCCGAGCCCACGACCTGGTGCAGCTGGCTCGGTCCCGTCCCCGGATCCCGACCCCAAATCCGGTCCCCAGATCCGCCCCCAGATCCCGCCCTCAGATCCCTCAGCCCCTTATCCCGTCATTTTGACCAGGCTCTCCAGATCCGCCATCGTCACGGCGGCCCCCGCGGGTCTGACCCCTGACCCCTGACCCCTGACCCCTGAACCCGGGGCTTCGGTCCCGGTTTCGGCTCCCGCTCGGGTTCCGGCTCCCGGTCGGGTTCCGGCTCCCGCTCGGGTTCCGGCTCCGGCTCCGGGAGCCCAACTCCCCCCATCCCTTGACCACCCTCCAATCCCTGACAAGGAACGTTCACCATGCCGACACCATGCCCTGCCGCTGACGGCTCGAGCCCCAAGCAGCAACAATTCGACGGGCCGCCCCCGATGTGCATCGACACCTCTAAGCGGCTCACCGCCAGCATGGTGACGTCAAAGGGGACGCTCACCATTGCCCTCGACCCGATCGCCGCTCCCGTCACCGTCAACAACTTCGTCTTTCTGGCGCGGTACCACTACTACGAGGGGATCGTCTTCCACCGGATCATCCCCGGGTTCGTCCTCCAAGGCGGGGATCCGACCGGAACCGGCCGGGGCGGTCCGGGCTACCGCTTCGAGGACGAACTGCCCGCGGCCGGCCGCTACGAGCTGGGCTCCCTCGCCATGGCGAATGCCGGGCCGAACACCAACGGCAGCCAGTTCTTCGTGATCAGCGGCCCCTCCGGGATACGGCTCCCACCCCAATACTCCCTGTTCGGCAAGGTGGTCTCCGGACTGGATGTGGTGGCGACGATCGATGCCATCGGCACGTCCTCGGGGGACCCCAAGGAGAAGGTCACCATCGAGTCGGTGACCATCACCGAATCCGACTGATCTCGCTTCAACCCCGAGAGGCGGGGGGGCCGGGCTGGCGGTCCCGGCCTGGAGATCGCTTGGCGCCGTCGGGCGGCGCCGGAACACCGGGGCGCCGGGGCGCCGGGCGCCCGTTTACCACGGTCGCTACCGCCCAGCCAGGACTTCGAGTCCACCCGGCCTGCCATCGACGTACACCGTGACCGCACCGGAGCCGGCGGCCGCCCAGGATCCGTCCGGCGAACGGATGAGCGCGGTCCGTTCATCGACCGCGGCGATCCGCAGATGACCGGTTGCCAGCTGGACCGTTCGATGCGCCTTCTCTTCCGACCAGGTGTCGTAATGCGGAAGGACGGCCAGGTGGCCGACCAGTCCCAGCCCGAGGGTGAGCGCGCCGCCTCGCGGATCGACCATCGGGTCGCCGAGCACCATGGCGCCGGCCGAGGATCCGGCGACCACGGCGCCGTCCTGCCACGCCTCTACGAGGGCCCTCCACGCCGGGCTGTCCTTGAGCACGGATCGCAAATGCAGTGGGGAACCGCCGCCGAGATAGATGAACCGGGCATCGCGAACCGCCTTGGCCATCTCCGGGTCTTCCGCATCCCGCCGGCTCACGAGCATGAGCCCCCGGACCTGGGCGCCAAGCCCCTGGAACCAGGCTCGGGCGGTGTCCACCGCCCGCTCGGGATGTTCGTAGGCCGCGGCCGTCGGCAGGACGAGCACCTCCGCCTTGCCGCTGGCCTCCCAAAGCTCGGCGTCGAAGCTGCACCCGTCGGTCCATTCCGCCCCGCCAACCAACGCCAGATAGCCCGATCGCTGCGTCATTGGGCGCTCACCGTAGCGCCAAGGCAGCCTTCTCCGGTACGCCGCCGAGCCATCGGTGGATGCGACCGAACCTTCGCGAATCGCCCTCCGTCGGCTCGACGCCCGGCCCGGCGACCAGGGCAGGACGGGTGCGCCTCCGTAGGTGGCACACCCGTCATCCCTGGGGGTGGTAATCCCCTTCTCCGCTGCTTCGGAAATGCTAGCGCTACGCGACCCGCCGCCACGAGGGATGTTCAGCCGACCACTTCTGGGACTCGGCGGTTCGACCCGCCCAGGCGGCTCAGGCCAGGCGGCGGGAGGCGGGGCGGGGGATGGGAGTCGGGTGGGCCGCCGTTCGTGGGTCGCCGTTCGTGGGCCGCCGTTCGTGGGCCGCCGTTCGTGGGCCGCCGTTCGTGGGCCGCCGTTCGTGGGCCGCCGTTCGCCGGCTGCAGGTCGGCCGCGACCGGGCGCTCAGTCGGCGGCCCCGGTCGTCGCCGGTCGGCGAGCGCGCAGCGGGTGGTGGATCTCAATATCGGACCCCAGCGGCCGGGATTACGGGGCGCCGAAAACGGACAGTAAAACGGGGCACGGGCCGTTTTACTGCCCGTTTTTGCGGAAAACCAACCGTGATTCTCCGAAAAACGGTCAGGAAACGCTAGAGGCCGTTTTTACTAACCGTTTTCGTCGAAAACCAACCGTGATTCCGCGAAAAACGGTCAGCAAAAACGTTGAGGGCCGTTTTTACTAACCGTTTTTGAGGTCGGCAGGCAACGTGGTCCGGATCGCGCCACGCCGCGCGCCGCGCCCCACGCCCCGCCCCCCGAGGGTCCCGGCGAGCGACAGCGAGGCCGAGCAAATGATCAAAAAGAGCCCGCCGAGCTCGCTCGGCGGACAATTCGGACAGGCGAACCCATCGCAGGACCACTCGCCGGGACAATCCGGGGACCGAGACACCAACCGAAGACCCCGCCGAGACACCAACCCAGGACCCCGCCGAGACACCAACCGAAGACCCGCCGAGCACCAACCGAAGACCCCGCCGAGCACCAACCGAAGACCCGCCGGCCAGGCCTCAGCGCCCGCGGCGCGCCGGGGGCCATCAGAACGTGGGATCGCAGGCCACCCGCAGGTCCCGACGGGCCTCTTCCAGGTGCTTTCGGACCGTGCCGTCGGCGATGCGAAGGGCCAGGGCTACTTCGTGCACGGGGAGACCGAGGACCAGGCACATCACGGCGCAGGTTCTCCGGCGAGGTGGCATGGCGTTCAGAGCGGTCTCGACCGCGATAGCAGTCAGGGCGCCGCCGTCCGCCGGGTCGGGAAACGACGATGTCCGGGTCGACGGCCGCTCCCCACGGTCGCTGACTCCGAGGAGGGAGCTCAGCCGCGCCGAACGGCTCCGGTTGCGGCTCAACAGGCGAAAGGCCGAGGTGTACACGTACCCCGCCGGGTTGCTGCCCCTGCTCACCGATCGCCACCGGGCGAAGGCCCGGGCGAACGCCTCCTGGGCAACGTCCTGTGCGGTGGCCTGGTCGGCGCCACTCAGCTGGAGGGCACGAATCAGCCTCCGGTAGTGCGTCTGATAGCAATCGACGAAATCCCTGCTGACGAGGGTTCCTTCTGCGACCTCAGACGTGCGGGCAGCCATGGGGTCCTCCACTGGCCCCATGGTGGCAGTCGGGGAAGCCGTCACCACCCCTTTACCCGGACGATCCGGAAGAAGCGGGCGCGATCGCGGGGGTTACGTGGTTGGACGTTGGCGGGCTCGGAACGGTTCCCATCGGCACAGGTGATCCGCTGGGGGCAGAACCCGTCGAGGCGCACGCGATGATCGGCCCGCCAGGGTTGACCACCTCGGTGGAGGCCGAAGTGCTCTGGTCACCGGACGTGCTCGGCTGCTCGCCGGACGAGCCCGGCTCGGTGCCGGGCGCACCGTTGGACCCGGCCCCGGGCGCACCGTTGGACCCGGCCCCGCAGGTGACACAGCTCGAGGTTGGCGCCGGCACCGTCGTTTCCAGGGGAGCGGCGCCACCTGAACTGGAACTGGCCCCGCCAGGCGGGCTGGGGGCAGGCTGGACATGCGGGCAGCCGAGGCTGCAGCTGGCAGGGACCGGAGCACCCAGGGTGACCTTGCTCGTGCTCACGACCTGGCCACCCGTACCGACAACGGTCAGCGTGCCCAACGCCTGCCCATCCGACGCCTTGGTCGAAACCGGCGCAGCCAGGGCCACCCATCCGGTAACGGGAGCCATGGCGTCACGCGAACCGCCGGCAAACGACATTTCCACCTTCGTGACGCCCGACCCCGCCAGGGCGGTGACCACGGCGACGGGGGCGCCTTCCGCCGTCCCAACCACCCCGCTCTGGACGGAAGCAACCGAGTCCGTAGCCGGCTGAACGGACCCGAAGCCGGGCACCGTTCCGACCATCTGCGCGGTGGACACCTCTGCCTCGAACTGCGGCGACCCGACCACACACGGGGATCCTTCGCCGGATCCGGGATGGTTGGTCAGGTAGCCACGAACGGTCACGGTGCCCGCTAGGCGGGTGAACAGATGGGTGTAGGCGATGGTGGGCCCGACGGGTCCGCTGCTCTCCCCAAAGGCCGCCTGCGGCCCACCGGCCGTGGTCGTCGACGAGGCGGCGGACGCCACGGCTGGTGCCACCGAGGTCTGGTTCGGTCCCGTCGTCTGATTGGAGATGAAGTAGCCGACCAGGCCGCCGATCACGAGCGCCGAAACGATTCCCGCCGAGAACCGCCTCAGGCGGTGCCGGCCGGCCCGGGCCACGATGGCGCGCAACTCGTCCGAACCGGGCTTAACGCCGGCGCCGGCAGCGGGGCCGTCTGCGTCGCCGAGGAGGTCGTGCACCGGGATGTCGTCGGGTTCCATACCAACTACAAAGCCGTCAGCGCCCCCGGTTCGCGTAGTGGGATCTCGAAACAGCGGTCTTCCATCGATCCGAGGGCGTAGCGGGGGTACAGCCCGGCGTACAGCGAACGGCACCGCTCGCTCCAGGCCACCGCGGCCGGGTCGGAGTGGGTCCGGCGGTGGACCTGCAGGATTCCGCCCTCGAACACGCGGTACTCGGCCCACGAGCCGGGGAAGTCCTTGGCGCAGCCCACCTCGGCCCAAGGGAAGGCGCCGGTCTCGGCCAGGCGCCGGCTCTTGTTGCGGTGGGTGTGCCCGGCGAAGTACCCGACGATGACCGTCCGGCGACAAACGACCTCGACCAGCCGCTGGACGCTCGACTTGGACAACCCGCTGCCTTCCACCGCCCCCGGCCCGAACAGGGCCTCCAGCCGCGGGTCGTCCACGGGAAGCGGGTGATGGCCGAACACCATGACGGGCCGGTCAGCTCGGCCGGCCAGTTCGTCCAACCACTGGGCCTGGTCTCCGTCGATCTCGCCACCGGGCCGGCCTGGGCGGGAGGTGTCGAGCACGGCCAGCGTCACCCCATCGAGCGAGACCTCCTGGCCTGGCGACGGGACCGGCAAGCCCGCAGCCACGGACGGGTTGTCGTGGTTGCCTCTTGTCAGCACCAACCGTTCGCCGGCGGCGGGACCGTAGACGGAGAGGAAGCTTTCGTACTGCGTGGTGGTCCCGTCGGCCGTCAGGTCCCCTTTGGCCACCACAGCGTCGGGAGCCAGGGCGGCGATCTCAGCGGCGATCGACCGATTCATCACCTCGGGGTATGGCACCTCCCCCGGCGAAACGCTCAGGACGGGGCCGATATCCGCCCTGGCGACGTAGCCGCAGCGGGTCTCTCCGAAGTGCAGGTCATTGACGGTGGCAACTGTGGCCACATGCTCCCCTGGCGGCCGGTCCAGCGTCCGGACGGTCAGGGGCCCGACGCGCTGCTCGGTGCCGGGTTTCAGCCCGGAGTAGCACGACGCCACGGCGCCGTCGAACAGCACGGCCTCATCGTCGGCCAGGGTTGCCAGCTCCGGAACGGCCCCGTCTTTTGACGCGGTCATTCAGTGGGCGCAGCCAGCCACGGGCGGTCGCGGCGGGCGGTCTGGGGACGCGCCCACCACCTCCCTGAGAAGCGCCACGGGCTCGGGGTCTCAGGAGGTGCGGGCGCCGCCACGGCTGGCCGGGGCCAGGCCACCTCGACCGCGGCGACGATGGCCGCCAGCTCCTCGGGGGTCGGGCCCTGGCTCACAGCGGGACGTTGCCGTGCTTGCGTTTCGGCAGCTCTTCCCGCTTCGAGCGCAGCAGGGCCAGGCTGCGGGAGAGAATCTTGCGGGTGTCGGAGGGGTCGATCACGTCGTCGACGTAGCCCCGCTCGGCCGCCAGGTAGGGGTTGGCGAAGCGCTCGGTGTACTCGTCGACCAGCTGGGCCCGGCGGGCGGCGGCATCGGTCGAGGTGGCCAGCTCCCGCCGGTAGACGATGTCGACGGCGCCCTGCGGCCCCATCACCGCCAGCTCGGCGGAGGGCCAGGCGAAGGCGAGGTCGGCGCCGATGGACTTGGAGTTCATGACCACGTAGGCGCCGCCGTAGGCCTTGCGGGTGATGATCTGAATGCGGGGAACGGTGGCCTCGCAGTAGGCGTAGAGCAGCTTGGCGCCGTGGCGAATGATGCCGCCGTACTCCTGATCGGTGCCCGGCATGAACCCGGGGACGTCGACGAACGTCACCAAGGGGATGTTGAAAGAGTCGCAGGTGCGCACGAAACGCCCACCTTTTTCCGAGCTCTCGATGTCGAGAACGCCGGCCAGGACCTGCGGCTGATTGCCGACAATGCCCACCACGTGCCCGTCGATGCGAGCAAAGCCGCACACCAGGTTCATGGCCCACAGCGCGTGGTACTCGAAGAACTCCCCCCCGTCCACGACGGCGGTGATCACCTTCTTCATGTCGTAGGGCTGGTTGGGACTGGGCGGGATGATGCGGCCCACCTCGGGGACGAGTCGCTCGGGATCATCGCCGGTGTCGACCCGCGGCGGCTCTTCAAGGTTGTTGGCCGGCAGGAACCCGAGGAGGTAGCGGACCTCGTCCAGGCAGCTCTTCTCGTCGGCGGCCACGTAGGCGGCCACTCCCGACTTGGTGGCGTGGGTGAGGGCCCCGCCGAGCTGCTCCAGGGTGACCTCCTCGCCGGTCACGGTTTTCACCACGTCCGGGCCGGTGATGAACATCTGTGAGGTCTCACGCACCATGAAGATGAAGTCGGTCATGGCCGGGCTGTAGACGGCGCCGCCGGCGCAGGACCCCATGACGACGCTGATCTGCGGCACCACTCCGGAGGCGTCGACGTTGCGCTTGAAGATCCCGCCGAAGTAGTGGAGGCCGACAACCCCCTCTTGCACGCGGGCGCCGCCCCCGTCGTTGATGCCGACCATGGGCACGCCGAGCGAGGTCGCCAGGTCCATGATCTTGTGGACCTTCTCGCCGAACACCTCGCCGAGCGAACCGCCGTTGACCGTGAAGTCCTGGCTGAAGACGCACACCCGGCGCCCGTCGACGGTCCCGAACCCGGTGATGACACCATCGGTGTACGGCCGCTTGTCGTCGGGCAGACCCGGCGCCCGGGTGCGGGCCAGCATGTCCAGCTCCTGGAACGAACCCTCGTCCAGCAGGTAGTCGATCCGCTCCCGTGCGGTCATCTTGCCCTTGGCGTGCTGCCGTTCGACAGCGTGGGGCGGCCCGGCGTGGAGGGCAGCTTCCTTGCGCCGGGCGAGCTCCTCCAGGCGTTCGGTCATCGGATGCTCAGACATCACGACGAGGCTACTTCGACTGCCGGGCCAGGTCGCAGCCGGCTGCGCCAGACTGCGGGGGTGCGCGTGGGAGCCCAACAGGCGGTCGAACCGGCGGCGAGCCGCTGGGCGTTCCCTGATAACCCAGCGACGTTGGCCGAGGCGGCGGGCGATGGCGAGGTCGTCGGGGTGGGCGCCGACCTCGAACCTGGGACGGTGCTGGCGGCTTACCGGTCTGGCCTTTTTCCGATGCCGGCCCGGCGGGGGCTCGTGGCCTGGTGGTCGCCCGACCCTCGCGGGATCGTCCCTCTTGACGCGGGTGGGCTCCGGGTAAGCCGGTCGCTGCGGAAGTCGTGCGCCCGGTTCGAGATCCGGGTGGACACGGCCTTCGATGCGGTTATGGCGGCGTGCGCGGACCGGCGGCGGCCGGGGGCGTGGATCGACCGCGACGTTCGCCGGGCCTACCACCGGCTGCACGACCTCGGCTGGGTGCACAGCGTGGAGGCGTGGGACGAATGGGGCGAGCTCGGCGGGGGGCTGTACGGGGTGGCAATTGGCGGTCTGTTCGCCGGGGAGTCGATGTTCCATCGCCAGACCGACGCCTCGAAGGTGGCGCTGGTCGGGCTGGTCGCCCTCCTCCAACGGTCCTCCGGCGCCCCCGGCGAGGGGGACGGTGGAGGCGTCGGCGCCCCGCTTCTCGACGTGCAGTGGGCGACCCCTCACCTGATCTCGCTGGGGGCCATCCAGGTCAGCCGGGACCGTTACCACCAGCTGCTACGTCAGGCCCTGACCCGGCCGCAATCCCCCGTCTTCGGAGGAGGCTCCGGATAGGCCGGGCGCCCTACCCCCGCCCGTGGGCCAGTTGGGCAGCCCGCTCGGCCAGGCTTGGTGAGTCAAGCACGGTGGCGCTCAGCTGGGCGAAAGCCGGCGTCGGGCCGGTCCAGCGGAGTTCCTCGCCTGAATCCAGGGCCGGGTCGTGGGTGCGCAAGGTGGCGAGATCCCGGAAGAGCATGGCCAGGTCGCGTTGGGCGGCGAGGGTGGCCGCCAGGCCGGCGACGCGCCCGATCGGCACATCCCACTGGCCGGGCGCGTCGGGAATAGCCTCGAGGTGCTCGTAGCGGGCGAGCACGGCGGCTGCCGTCTTGGCCCCCCACCCGGAGAGGCCGGGGAACCCGTCGGCGCTGTCGCCGACCAGCGCCAGGTAGTCGGGGATGGAAGCGGGACTGACCCCGAACTTGGCCCGGACGCCAGCCTCGTCGATGAGGGTCCGTTTCCGGCGGTCGAGTTGGACCACTCGGGTCCCGATGACGCATTGGGCGAGGTCCTTGTCTGGCGTGCAGATGATCACCCGGCTGACACGTCGATCGGCGCCGGCCGCGGCTGCCCCGGCCGCCATGGCGTCGTCGGCTTCGAGCTCGATCATGGGCCACACGACCACGCCCATGCTGGCCAGGGCCGCTTCCAGGAGCCCGAACTGACCGAGCAGCTGGGGGTCGACGCCCGGCCCCGGTCTTGTAACCCGGCCACAGGTCGTTGCGGAACGACTCGATCACGTGGTCGGTGGCTACTCCGACGTGAGTCGCCCCGTCGGCGAGGAGGGCCAGCACCGAGGCCAGGACACCGCGGACGGCTGCCACCTCGAGGCCGTCCCGGTTGCGGTGCGACGGCACTCCGAAGAAATGGCGAAACAGCTCGTAGGTGCCATCGACAAGGTGAACTTCGATGGGGACACGCTAGCTGGGCCGGCGCCCGGCTCTGTCTGGGGCATCGCGCCCGATAGGGTCTTCTGATGACCTGGCTGCTCTGCGACTACGGCGAGGTGCTGTGCCTGCCGCCGTCAGCTTCCGATCAGGCTGCCTTGGCCGCGGCGGCGGGATGGGACGAAGCCCGGGGCGACTTCTGGGCGGCCTACTGGGTAGATCGGCCCGCCTACGACCGGGCCGATCTCACCGCCGAGGAGTACTGGGCCCGGCTTCTCGATCGTCGCGTCCCGTCCGGCGAGCTTCGGCGGATCATCGCGGTGGACGCAGCCGGCTGGGTACACCCGAACCCGATCTCCAGTCGCGGCCGCCGAGCGGGCTGCCCAGCGGGGGCTGCAGCTGGCCATCCTGTCCAATGCACCGGTCGAGGTGGCGAAGGCGATCGATGCGGCGCCGTGGCTCGCCTCTTTCACCAAACGCTTCTTCAGCTGCCATCTGCGTGCGGTCAAACCCGAGGCGTCCGCCTACACAGCGGTGCTGGCCGCGCTCGGCGCCCAGCCTGAAGACGTCATCTTCTTCGATGACCGCCCGGAGAACGTGGCCGGCGCGGCCCGGCTGGGCATCGACGCCCGCCTTTGGGAGGATGCCGCCCAGTTGGACGAGGTCACACCTCGACGGTGAGGACCTCCACGCCGTCCTCGGTCACGAGGAGGGTGTGCTCGAACTGAGCGGTGCGCCGGCCGTCGAGGGTCACCGCCGTCCAGCCGTTGTCCCACATCTTCTCCCGCCATCCGCCCATGGTGATCATGGGCTCGACGGTGAAGGTCATGCCCGGTTGCATGATCATGGCCGCCTGGGGCGTGTAGTAGTGCGGAACGTTCGGGGCGATGTGGAACTGCTCGCCGATCCCGTGCCCCACGAACGTGCGCACCACGCCGTAGCCGTGGGCGTGTGCATGGGTCTCGATGGCCCGCCCGATGTCGGACAGGGGCTGCCCCGGTCGCACGGCGGCGATGCCCAGAGCCCGGCACTGGCGGGTCACCTCCACGAGCTCTCGGCTGGCCGCGTCCACCTCACCGGCGTAGAAGGTGGCGTTGCAATCGCCGTGGACGCCGTCGAGGTAGGCCGTCACGTCGATGTTGACGATGTCCCCCTCCTCGAGGGGCCGGTCGTCCGGGATCCCGTGGCAGATCACCTCGTTGACCGAGGTGCAGATCGACTTCGGGTAGCCGTGGTAGTTGAGCGTCGACGGATAGGCGCCGCGGTCGACGTAGGCCTGGTGGGCGATGCGGTCGAGCTCCTCTGTGGTCACGCCCGGGGCGACCGCTGCGCCGGTGACGGCCAGGACCTCGGCGGCGACCTTCCCAGCCACCCGCATGCGCTCGATCACGTCGGGGGACTTGACCATCGGTTCGTCCCGCCGGACGGGATGGCCGCTGCGGTAGTAATCCGTGGGCACGATGTGATCCGGGACGTCTCGCATGGCGCTCACGTGACCCGGGAGGACCCTGCCCTCCGTGACCCGGTGGCACCGCTTGTACTTGCGCCCGCTGCCGCACCAGCAAGGGTCGTTGGACTTGAGGCCGGCGCTCGGCGGCGAGAGGCGCGTCTTCATTCCTGGACCAGCTCGATCAGGGTGCCGAAGCTCGTCTTCGGGTGCAAAAAAGCCACGGTCGTGCCCCGCGATCCGGGGCGAGGCTCTGTGTCAATGGCTCGGGCCCCGGCGGCGATCGCCTGGCGCAGCGCCTGGCCGCAATCGGCCACCCGGTAGCCGACGTGGTGGAGTCCCTCGCCGCGGGTCTCGAGATACTTGGCGACAGGAGAGTCGTCACGTGTCGGAGTGAGGAGCTGAACGTAGGAGTCGGCCACCGCCAGCAGGGCCTCCTCGACCCCGTCCCGCTCGACGACCTCCCTATGAGCAAGGGACGCGTCGAAGGCGTCGGCGTACCAGGCCACGGCCGCGTCCAGATCGCGAACCGCGATGGCCACGTGGTCGACTTCGGTGAGAATGGCCGAGCCCATGTACTCCAGGGTATCGCCGGGTTGGGTCCGACTACCGAACCTCCTGGAGGCATTGGGGACGACCCCGCGACGGTGGGCGAGCTCCGTCGGGAAGGGCCGTCTCGCAGAACCTCGGCACGCGGTGGTCACGACGAGGGGCTCTCCAGCCCCGGGTCTCACCCCGCCGGCCGTACACTTGACGCATGCCTGGTTCAGTGATCGTCGCCGGCGCACGCACCCCGATCGGCAAGTTGTCAGGGGCGCTGGCACCGTTCTCCGCCGCCGAGCTCGGAGGGTTCGCCATACGAGCAGCCCTGGAGCGGGCGGGCACGCAGCCAGAAGAAGTGGACTACGTGATCATGGGACAGGTGCTCCTCGCCGGGGCCGGCCAGGTCCCGGCCCGGCAGGCGGCCACTCGGGGCGGGATCCCGATGACCACACCCGCGACAGTGGTCAACAAGGTGTGCCTTTCCGGGCTCAACGCCGTCTACCAGGCCGACCTGATGATCGCGGCGGGCGACGCCGACATCGTGGTGGCCGGCGGGATGGAGTCGATGACCGCCGCCCCCCATTTGCTGCTCGGCGCCCGCCAGGGCTATCGCCTCGGCGACACTACGGTCCGCGACTCGCTGACCTACGACGGGCTGGAGGATGCCCGCACCCATGAGGCCATGGGTCTCGACAGCGAGCGCTACCTGCCGCAGTTCCCGTTGGTCGGTCGCGACCGCCAGGACGCGTACGCGGCGGAGTCTCACGAACGGGCGGCGCGGGCGACCAAGGATGGCCTCCTGGCGACCGAGATCACGGTCGTCGAGGTGCCGCAGCGCAGAGGCGACCCGGTCATCGTCGACACCGACGAGGGAATCCGACCGGGCACCACGACTGAAGGGCTGGCCAAGTTGCGGCCGGCGTTCAGCCCGGACGGGTTGATCACCGCCGGCAACGCCTCGCAGATCTCCGACGGGGCGTCCGCCCTCGTCCTGATGTCCGAGCGGGCCGCGGCGCGCCACGGGGTGGAGCCCCTCGGCCGGGTAGTCAGCTACGGCATGGTTGCCGGTCCGGACACCTGCCTGATGACCCAGCCGTCCCGCTCCGCAGCCAAGGCCCTGACCCGGGCCGGCCTGACCGCTGCCCAGGTCGACCTGTACGAGTTCAACGAGGCCTTCGCCGCCGTCGTGCTCGCCTCTATCGACGACCTCGACATCTCGCCCGAGATCGTCAACCCCAACGGTGGCGCCATCGCCCTGGGCCACCCGATCGGAGCGTCCGGTAACCGCATTGCCCTCACCCTCCTCCACGAGCTCCGCCGGCGTGGCGGGGGCCTGGGGGTGGCTGCCCTCTGCGGAGGGGGCGGGCAGGGCGACGCGCTCGTCGTTCGGGCCGACTAGGGCAAGGGACGCAAGGCGCCAATTCGCCGGGCGTCGGTGGTGATGCGCCCCGGGGTGGTTATGCGCCGTGGCTGGCGATGCGGCCTGGTGGCGATGCGGCCTGGTGGCGATGCGCCCTGGTGGCGATGCGCCCTGGTGGCGATGCGGCCTGGTGGCGATGCGGCCAGGGTGTCGCGATCAGCGGCCATCCCCGCACGGAACACCATCCCCGCCCAGAACAACGAACGACCCCGAACTTTGGACATCTGTACAGCCCCAGGCTGCATGGATGTCCATTTGTGAGCGGGCCGGGCGAGGTGGCAATCCGCCCAGGGTCGCCCGGCCGTTGGCCATCCCCGCCCAGAACACCATCCCCGCCCTAGAACACACGACCTTTGGACATCTGTACAGCCCCAGGCTGCACGGATGTCCATTTGTGGCCGGGTGGTGAGGGACCCGGGGCGACACGCGCCCCCGGTCCCTTCTCGAGCCCGGTTATTCGCCAAGCTCACGCCGTCCTTCCAGAGCCCGGCCCAGGGTGACCTCGTCGGCGTACTCGAGATCGCCGCCGACCGGCAAGCCGCTGGCGATGCGGGTCACCTTGACCGGTAGCGGCTTGAGCAGGGAAGCGAGGTACAGCGCGGTGGCGTCCCCCTCGATGTTCGGGTTGGTGCAGAGGATGATCTCTTTGATCTCCTCGTGGCCCAGGCGGGCCAGCAACTCCCGAACCCGGAGCTTGTCGGGGCCGATGCCGTCGATGGGACTGATCGCACCCTGCAACACGTGGTAGCGACCGTGGTATTCGCGGGTCTTCTCTACCGCCACGATGTCGCGGGGCTCCTCGACCACGCAGACGACGGTGGAGTCACGCCGGGGGTCGCGACAGATGTCGCACTCGATACTGCTGTCGGTACTCCCATCGGTGCCCGAGCCGCTCCTCTCCGCGATGTTGAAGCAGTGCCTGCACCACGAGACTCGCTCTTTGACCACGCTGATCGCCTGGGCCAGGCGCGACACGTCGTCCGGCGGCAGTTTCAAGAGGTGAAAGGCGATCCGCTGTGCCGACTTCGGGCCCACCCCCGGCAACCGGCCGAGCTCGTCGATGAGATCTTGGACCGCGGCGGAGTACATCCGAGCCGACACTACCCGCCTGCCTTGATTATGGAGGGCTACTGATTATGCAGGGCTACTGATCATGGAGGGCTACTGGTCCAGGAGCCCGCCGAGGCCGCCGAACTGCAAACCTCCGAATGCCTGCTCGGCTTCGGCATGGACCTGGTCGACCACGTCGCGCACCGCGGCGAGGACGAGATCCTGCAACATCTCCACGTCGTCGGGATCGACCACCTCGGGGGCGATGATCACCTCCTGGAACTCGAGCGCACCAGTGGCCCGCACCTTGACCGCTCCGCCTCCGGCCGAGCCCTCCACCACCTTCTGGGCGGCGGATTCCTGGGCCTCCTCGATGTTGTGCTGCACCTCGCCGAGACGAGCCAGGAGCGCACCCAGATCTGGAACTGACTGCTCTTCCTGCTCTTCTCCGCTCACGACTACACCTCCTCGGCGCCCGGGAATGCTTCCAACAGCCGCTGTTCGGGCGACATTACCGCCGCCGGGGCATCTTGCAGCTCGCGGAACTCGTCCAGGTCCGGGGGGGCCGAGGCGTCCCAGTCCTCCTCGACCGGGGGGCCAGTCGGAGGGGTCACGTCGCTGGCGTCGTCGAGGACCAACCGGAGCGGAACCGGCGATCCGAAGTGGGCCGCCAGGGCTGCCTCCACTTCGGCCCGGTTGGGTTGGGCCCGAGCCAGTAGCCCTTTGTCAGGAACGGCGTAGACGGCCGCGGACTCGTCCACCGACACGAATCGCCCCGTCGCCAGGTAGATCTTGACGGCAGGCCGGAGCTTGGGCAGGACGTGGTCCCCCCATGCAAGAGTGAGCGCTTCCCGGGTGGGAAGCGACGCGGATGGCGAGCTCCCTCCCGACGTGGCGGGAGTGGTCCCCGAAGGAGCGGGGCCCCGGCCCTCGCCGGACGGGGCGGAATGACCCGCAGGAGAAGGATCCGGGCGGGAGGAAGGGTCTGCGTCCGGAGAGGAGTACGCCTCCGGAGCGGTGCGCGCCTCCGAAGCCGTGCGCCCCTCCGAAGCCGTGCGCCCCTCCGGAGCGGGGTGCACCTCAGGAGCGGTGCGCGCCTCCGGAGCGGGGTTCGCCTCCGGGGAAGGGGCTGCGGCGGCAGGCAGACCCGGGGCGGCCGAAGGATCGGCCAGCTGCCCCGCCGGTGGCGTAGAAGGATCGGCCGGTAGTCCCACCGCTGGCCCAGGAGGACCAGGCCGGGTGCGAGCCTGGCGCGGGGTGCGATGGGCGCCCAGGGCCGATTGGCCGCCCGACGACGGGGCGGACGGGGCCGATGCGACGCCGGGCACGTGGCCGGGGTCGGCGGGTGCGTGGCCGGGGTCGGCGGGTGCGTGGCCGGGGTCGGCGGGCGCTTGGCCCTGGCCGCTGGCGGCCCTCACCGGCGGTTGCGAGCCTGGGGGCAACGGGGGAGGTTCGGATCGAGACGGGACGGGGTTGGCCGGAATGGCGGACGACTGGACCGGGGCGGCGGCCGGCCCGGCGGGAAGGGAAGGGAGGTCGGTCGGCGCACCCGAGGCCACGAGGCGCTCGAGGCGCTCGATGCGCTCCAGGAGCGCAGCCCGGCTGTCATCGACCTCCGGGGATGTCAACCGCACGAGCGCTACTTCCAAGGTCACGCGGGGGTCGACCGAGTCGTGCATATCGATAATGGCTTGGCCGACCACTTCCATCGCCCGCACCAGGGCCGCGTTGCCGAGCCGGCGGGCCTGGGCGGCCGCCTCATCGGCGGCATCGTCGGCCACCAGCACCAGCGACCGAGCGTGGATAGCGAGGAAGCCGTTGCGCAGGTACTCGATCAGATCGACTCCAACGCGGCGAGGATCTCGGCCGGCGGTGACCGCCGTCGCCACCTCGAGGAGCACCTTGGCCGGGTCATGGTCGGCGATGGCGTCGACCAGATCGGTGAGAACGGTGCCCTCGTCATCGACGGTCCCGGCGGCAGCCACTTGATCGAGGGCGGACAATGCGTCCCGCGCCGAGCCGTGACCCCGGCGGACCACGAGGTCGATGGCCTCAGGCGGGACACCGAGCGAAGCCTGGGCGTTGACATCCCGAAGAAGGGACGCCAGCACATCCGATCCCAGCAGGTGGAACTCGAAATGCTGGGTGCGGCTACGGATGGTCGGGAGCACTTTCTGCGGGTCCGTGGTGGCGAGCACGAAGATCACGTGGGCGGGGGGCTCCTCCAGCGTCTTGAGGAGGGCGCTGGACGCGGCCGAGGTCATCTGATGAACCTCGTCGATGATGTACACCTTCCAACGCCCCGGGGAACCCAGAGCGATCCGGCCGAGCAGGTCGCGCATCTCGTCGATCCCGCGGTTGGTGGCCGAGTCCAGCTCCTGCACGTCCAGCGACGATCCCTGCCGGATAGCCACGCACGAAGGGCACGTGGTGTCCGGCTCGCCGTCCACCGGGTTCTCGCAGTTGAGGGCCATGGCAAGGATCCGAGCCGTCGACGTCTTACCGGTACCTCTCGGGCCGCTGAAGAGGTAGGCATGCGCCACCCTGCCGTCCCGGACGGCGTGTCGGAGGGCTCGGGTCACGTGGTCCTGGCCGAGCACCTCCGCGAAGCGCTGGGGCCGGTACCGCCGATACAGGGCTTGATAAGGAGCGGTATCGAGCGCGTTGTCAGTATCAGCCACAGAGAATCAGAATACGGCAGGGCTGCGTCCACCTCGGGCGGCTCGCCCGGGCGCCGAAGGCCCCTCTGCTCTGCTCTCCGCGCTCGGGCGGTCGAAAACCGTGGTGGCCGGTTTCGCCGGACCCGGCTCCGGAAAGAAAGCCGGGGTCCAGTGACCGTGGCGAGCGGGAGCCGCGGGAGGCGAAAAGGGGCCTGGTTCCGGGCGCGGCGGTCAGGCGATCTGCGGCACACGGGGCGGTCCGCTGAGAGCTGCTGCCGTCAGGCCCTGACTCGATTCACGGTGCTCCGTTGCGCAGGACCCAACCGCCGCGCCCGGCGCCAGGCCCCAATACCCAACACGATAGCCTAGGAGACTGCATTCCCGGAGGGGTGCGAGAGCGGCCGAATCGGCACGATTGGAAATCGTGTGTCCTTCACGGGACCGTGGGTTCAAATCCCACCCTCTCCGCTACAAAAGTGCTGCTCAGACCCCGTAACCGAGGCTTCGGAGCGGCCAGTTTCCCCTTAGGCGGCCCAACGAGCTGACGACGATTTGACCACGAGATCTCCTCAGATGGGTCTGTAGACAGGCGGCGGCCGCCACTATCGGTGGTAAACCACTCGAGCCGCCATCGGCCCTTCCTGCCAGCCGGGTGCTGCTCCGCGGATCCGCCGGTGCCGTGAGCAGGGCCCTGGTGCCCTGAGCACGGCGCTGGTGCCCTGAGCAGGGCCATGGGGCTCGGGCGAGCACACCAAGCGAGGTGAGGGCCGGCCGTCGATGAGCGTCATGTGTTCACCCGTGTCACCGCGGTCGGGCTGCGGCCCCCCTCTCCAGTGATCGGAAGGCGCCGATCCAGACCCTCAGGTTGTCACGACGAGGATGGCGCCGGCGGAACGGTCCGACGCCACCAATGAGATTGGCCATAACCCCGGCGCCGTCGGGGCCGGAGAACCTGGCCCATCAGCGCGAATGGGCCCCGAGGAGTCTGTCAACCGTAGGAACGCCAACCCAACCGAGTTGTTGACGCCCTTTTCATCGATCATAGTTGTAGGGCGTAGAATCACCGGCAGGGGAGTCAGCAGATGGTGAAGAGCCGGAGGTTTCTGGTCGGCACGTGCGCGCTGCTAACGGTTGCGGCCGTCGGGGGGTGCTCGTCGAGCAGTAAGGGCACGTCTTCGAGCCCGACGTCGAGCAGCCAGTCGTCGAGCAGCCAGTCGTCGACTGGGTCGGCGGCGGCTCAGCCGACTGGGGCGCCGATCAAGGTCGGTCTCATTTGTGAGTGCTCGGGGGTGTTCGCAAGTTCGAGTATCGCCCAGGTGGATGTGTACAAGGCCTGGGTCAACACAGTCAACGCATCGGGCGGCATAAACGGGCACCCGGTTGATTTGAAGGTCATGGATGACGGCGGAGTGACGGGCACCGCCGTGTCGGACGCCCAGTCTCTCGTATCCGACCACGTGGCCGCCATCGCAGACATCTCGGTCGAAGACAGCGCCTGGGCCTCTACGGTTGAGGCGGCCAATATCCCGGTAGTCGGCGTGCAACTCCCGAGCGTCCCGTTTTACACGAACCCGGACTTCTATCCGAACGGCCAAACCAATAACTCTGCGGCGTATGCAGTGGTGGCCACGGCCAAGGCGGCCGGTGCCACCAATCTAGGCGTTATCTACTGCGCCGAGGCACCGACGTGCTCGGCGCTCGTCTCGCTGGTCAAGAGCGCCGGTCAACAGCTGGGCGTTCCGGTCACCTACAGCGCATCGATCGCCGGCACGGCCCCGAACTACACGGCGCAATGCGTCGCCGCCCAACAAGCTCACGTCACCGCCCTTGCCGTCTTCGATGTGGCGATACCGAACATCAGACTCGGGACCGACTGCAACCGGCAAGGCTACGACCCGATCTACGTGACCGAGGGTTACGGTTATAGCACCAACCAAGGCCAGGCCCCGGGGCTCGGCAAGAACATGTGGAGCGAATACAGCCTTCTCCCGTACTGGGACAACGCCCCCGAAGTTCAGACCATGAACACCGCAGTCGACAAGTACTACCCCGGCCTACGCAACAACGTCAACTACTGGCAAGAAGGAGCACCATCGGCTTGGGCGGCGGGGATCCTGCTCGATGACGCGGTCAAGGCCGGGGGGCTGAATGCCACTGCCGCTCCGAGCGCATCGGAGATCGTCACCGGGCTCGACTCGCTGCACGGCGACACCTTGGAGGGGTGGTCCCCCCCGCTGACGTTCACAGCCGGCCAGCCTCACCCGGTCGAATGCTGGTTCACTGCCCACATCCAGAATGCGGTTCCCAGCCTGACCAACAACGGCAAGCTGTCCTGCCAGAGCGGGTCCTCCTCGTAGTAGTGACGGCCTCTGCCCAAGGCTCTTTGTTGTCGAGGACCTAATCCGCATATCGTCCTCCAAGCGGCGATAATCATCGGATGTTGCGGGGCCAATCGCCTGTGGCCACGCCTGACTTGATATCGACTGACGGAGACGACCCATCGAGTCGAGCGGAGTTGACAGTCCTCAGTTTCGCTTACAGTCGCTCGTCGCCTGGGAGGCTCCTGGGCACCTTGGCGTGACTATTTTGAGTGCTACTCTCCACATTGGTCAGTGGCCGGTAGCTCGATGGACCCGGGTCGTATCGCATTCCTGTTGGCTCGGTATTTTGTTTCGCTATGGAGGGGCCGACATGTCGCTTAGTCAGATCATCGACGCCGACGCTCATATCACGGAGCCAGCCGACCTTTGGACCTCTCGTGCGCCGAAGAAATATTCCGACCGTGTACCAAGGGTGGAGCGAAAGGATGGACGCGACGTATGGACCATGGAGGGCAGGTTCCTCATCGGCGTCGGTCACACGGCGACCGCCGGGTGGGAGTCCTTTCCCCGCGACTACCCGGCCACATTCGAGGATTGTCATCCGGCAGCATACGACGCGAAGGAACGCTTGCTGTACATGGACGCCAACGCCATTTGGGCTCAGGTCCTTTATCCCAACGTAGCTGCCTTCGGGGCGCAAAACTTTCTTCGTGTTTCTGATGAGGTGCTAAAGATCAGATGCGTGGAGATGTACAACGACTTCCTTCAGGAGTGGTCCGCGCACTGTCCCGATCGCCTCGTCGGTGTTGGGGCCCTCCCGTTTTGGGATGTTGATGCCGCAGTCCGCGAAGCTGTCAGAGTGGCAGATATCGGGATGCGAGGCCTTCTCTTCACCGGCGAGCCGCAGCGGTTCGGATTGCCCCGCCTCGGTGACCCGCATTGGGATCCCTTGTACAGCACTGCACAGGAGCTGGGATTGCCGGTTCACTTCCACGTGGGGGCGGGCGAAGATGGCATCGACTTTCTGGCCGGCATAGCCCACTCGGAGGTCTATCTTTACCTCAAGAACGGGATTCAGTGCGCCGATTTGCTGATGTGCGGAGTGCTGGAGCGGTTTCCGGATTTGAAGTTCGTGTCTGTCGAGAGCGGCACCGGTTGGCTGCCCTTTGTCCTCGAAGCTGCCGACCGAGGCGCGGAGCGGTTCCTTCGGCCAGGTTGCGTTCTCCCTTCGGAACTATTTGCTCGCCAGGTCTGCTACCTGGATGCCGGATTCATGTGCATATCCGGTACAGCTATCGCGGCCGCCAAGCCGATGACCTGCGGCCATCGTAAGGCTGTCCCCGACCGGATCTGCGGGTGTTCGAATCTCCGTGACTGGAGGTTGCCCTGCGTTCAAGGCCACTCACTTGGTAGTCGTCGGTGTGGAAGATCTGGCCGGTGGGCTCTGCGCGGTCTGTCTCGCAGTGGCAAATGAAAGGGAGACGTCGATGCTGGGCTGAGAACCGAAGGGGGACGCCTGGTATGATGGGCGGACAGCCTGTTATCTCGTCCACTGTTGGCCCACAGGAGATGCATGTTCCATGCGTATATTGTTGCCCGCCATCACGTTCGATCCCCCAGGGGGGGCATACGCTCCCAGGCCCAGTAGCCTGGCCGGTCTACGGGTCGGCCTATTGGACGGCTGGGGTGACCGCAAGGATAACGGTGTTGCCATCTATCCGACGCTGGGCGAGATCGAGAAGGTCCTCAGCGAGCAGTTCGCCATCGGAGAATCAGTCTGGCAAATGAAACCGAGCATCACCGAAGAAGTTCCAGAGGACGAACTGCGCGACTTCCTCTCCCGTGTCGACGTCGTTGTAAACGGCGAAGGTCTTTGAGGGGCGTGCACTGCTGCGTCCGTGATTGACGCAACTCAAATCGAGCGGCTCGGAAAGCCGACCATCACCGTTGTACAGGATCGATTCCTGGCCGCCGCGAAGATGCATGCCGAGGTATTGGGACTACCTCAGTTGCCGTTCTTCGTAGAACCTGCGTATCTCTCGGCCGGGAACGCCGAGCATGGCGCCAGCTCTCAGGACCGGCCCTCCGGCGACTCCCCGCGGCCATCCATCGACGCCGAGCTGGCGGAGCTCGTCGCAGCTCACGTCGACGGCATCGTCGCCGCGCTGACCCGTAACATCGCTCCGCTGGAAGACAAGGAGCACTGACAGTGGTAGCACCGCCCCGTAGCACCGTCGTCGAGGTCGACGACTACTGGGAGTGGGCCGAACTCGTCGAGCGCCGCGGGTGGTCGGACGGCCTACCGGTGGCCCCGCCGACGGAGTCCCGTGTCAACGAAATGATCGAATACCTGGGAGCGGATCGCGACCAGGTGGTCGCTCGAATCGCGCCCGGATATGGTGTTGCAACCATCGAGCAGATCGCCATCCAAGCAGTGATGGCCGGCTGCAGGCCACCGCATCTTCCCGTAGTGGTCGCCGCCATCGAGGCCCTCGTCGATCCCGCCTACAACCTCCACGGCATCCAGTCGACTACCAACGCGGTGGCGCCATTGGCCATCGTCACTGGTCCGATAGTCGACGATCTCGACTTCAACGTAGGGCTCAACGCCTTCGGCGGGAACGGTCTGCCTAACGCCGCCATCGGACGAGCCATCAAACTCATCTTGTGGAACCTTGGCAACGGCAAGCCGACGGTCACAGACATGGCCACCCTGGGACAGCCGGCCAAGTTCGGGTACTGCGTCGGTGAGAACCGCCATCAAAGCCCCTGGCGGGAGCTCCACACGGACTTCGGTTTCGATGACGAGGACAGCTGCGTTACCATCTTCGCTTGTCATGGACCCGCTCCGGCGGCGTTGCCCGGATCAGCCCGACGGATCATCGGGACCCTGAGCGAGGGCTTCGCCACCACTACCGCCCAGGCATACCATGCAGCCGGAGATCTGCTCATCGTCCTTGCCGTCAAGCCCGCGCAGGAACTGGCCCGAGCCGGCTACCGGAAGGAGGATGTCAGGGAGTACTTCGTCGAGCATTGCCGCCTGTCGGTGAAGCGAATCCGTGAGTGCGGGGCCCTGGACCCTCCTCTCACCGATCAGAGCATGATCTACTGGGGCCACGTCACGCTGGCGGACGTCCGAGCAAAGTTGGAGGAGCTCGACGACGACGACAGCGTCCCGCTGTTCCAGTCTCCCGAACACGTTCGTGTCCTCGTTACCGGGGCCGACAACGGCTGGTGGGGCGCCTACTGTCAGGGCTGGGGAAACTACGGGAGCACGTTTGTAACCCGCCAAATCCGGTTGCCGAGATAACCCTCCATGCGGGCGCGGCCGCCACGACACTGGCAGCGATCCACGTCCTGGGCACGGCTGGGATTCGTCGAACTGCCGGACGGCAGCCGCGTGTCCAGCGTCCGCGTCGGCGAGGAGGACGATCCAGACAGCCCGCTGCTGCTCATGATGTCGTTCCCCCCCAATGGCCGAATACCTGTCCATTCTCACCAGACCGACTACGCCGAGGTGATCCTCGAAGGAGCCCAATACGTTGGGCGTCGGCTGCATCAAGCTGGAGACGTTCGTATTGTCAAGGCGGGCACGGCCTACGGCCCTCTCGTGGCCGGGCCAGAAGGGGCGAGAGTACTCGTTATCTTTCGCGACTCCCGCTGGCGCGGGCAACCCACACAGTCCTCCGAGGCTGAGGAACTACGCCGTGACATCCTTGCCCGGTTCATCGACCGCGAGCACGAAGCGTAGAACCGGCCGAGCTGCAATACCGGTTCGACCTAACAGCGGAACGTGTCGATTGGAAATCGCCTGTCTTTCATCGGGCGCCGGAGCGACGGCCATCCCACACCACGCACTGTGGTGAACCCGTTCGGCGTCGGATGGTCTGAGCCCCGGCGAGAACGCACGCCCAGCAGGCCTCCCCCAAAAGGAAAAGGGGCGTTCAGGGAGGAAAGTAGCCATCGGCGCATGGCGGCGCTAAGGTCGCTCCGGTTCAGATACCTCGAGCCGGGTGGACGGGTGGCAGGAGGGTGCTGTGAGCGGGCAGGGATGGCGGGACCGCGTGGCGGCCGGACGAATGAGGCGGGTACGCGGAGTCGGTTCGTTGGGAGCGGTCGCCATAGCCGTCGTTTGGGGCCTGGTGTCGGTCCCGGCTTCGGCTTCGGTCGCGGCGGTTTCCGCATCCCTGCCCACCGGGTGTGCGCAGGCGAGCGTCGGCGGGACTGTCACGTGCACCTACAACTACACCGGTGGCGTCCAAGCGTTCTCTGTTCCCTCCGGCGTGAGTTCGGTAACGATCACGGCCTACGGCGGCCACGGCGCCACCGCCGGGCAAGGGTCACCCGCGGTCGGAGGCTCGGGGGGGCTGGTAACCGGGACCTTCCCCGTCACCCCAAATGACGTGCTCGACGTGACCGTGGGCGGCGACAGCGGGAACTTCCAGGGCGCCTTCGGTTATGGCAATGGAGGCGCTTCCGATTTCTCGTCCATCGGCGCAGGAGGCGGCGGGGGCTCGGCCGTGGTCACCAGTGAGAACCTGGTGCTTGTCGTTGCCGGTGGCGGTGGCGGTGGCGGAATCCGAAGCAACTGCACGACCGGAGGGAACGGGGGCGACGGCGGGCAGAACGGCAACAACGGGGGTAAGTGCGGTTCGACGCCAGGAGGCACAGGAGGCACCTCCGGAGGATCGACGTCCACCAACGGGACCACCGGGCCGTTAGGGTTTGCCGGCGGCGGCGGGGGCGGCGGCGGCGGATTCGCGGGCGGCTCCGGCGGCACCGGGATCTCCTTCGACAGCGGCGCCGAGGGGTATACCGGCGCCGGCGGCGGTGGCGGGGGCACCAACCATGCCGATGCCTCGGGGACGGGAATCTCCACGTCCGGGGTCAGCAGCAGGGGCGAAGGGGCGAATGGTCTGGTGACGATCGCCTACCAGCCGACCGGGACGGTCAGCAGCCTGGGACTGAGCCCTTCCAATCCTGCTCCCATCGTCCCCGACCAGCCGCAGAGCTTCACCGCCACCACTTTCAACGCCGCGGGCGCCAGCGTCGCCGACGTCACGGCGCAGACCACGTTCTCCATCGCACCAGACGGGACATGCGCCGGCTCCCAATGCACGGCCACTCTGGCCGGACCCCACACGGTCACCGGCACCTTCGACTCGGGCGCGGGAACCCTCACGGCGACCGCCACCCTCGACGTCACGGCCGGCCCGGCCGGCGTCGTCACGGCCAGCGCCGGTGACGATCAGTCCGCCGACGCCGGGCAGGCCTTCGGCACCGATCTCGGCGCCACGGTCACCGACTTGTTCACCAATCCCTTGGCCAACACTCCGGTGACGTTCACGGTTACCTCGGGCTCGGCCACCTTCCCGGGCGGGCTTTCCACGACAACAGAGATGACCAACTCACAAGGCGTCGCCACCGCCCCCACCCTCACAGCAGGGATGGGCGGACCGGTCACGGTCACCGCAGCAGTGACGGGAGTGGCCACCCCGGCCACCTACAACCTGACCGTCGATCAGGCTCCGGCGATCACGCTCCAACCGGCGAACCAGATCGTCGGTTCGGGCACCACGGCGACCTTCTCCGCCGCGGCTACCGGCTTCCCGTCCCCGACCGTGCAATGGCAGGTCTCGACGAATGGGGGCTCAAGTTTCTCTGACATCACGGGAGCCACGTCGGACACGTACAGCTTCACCGCCACGCAGGCGAATAACGGGGATGACTACCGGGCGGTGTTCAGTAACGGCATCGCGTCCGACGCCACGACCCACGCCGCCACCCTCACCGTGCGCACCCGACCGGACATCCTCACCGGCGGTTCTGCTACCGCCATGGAACACCAGCCGTTTAGCTTTACCGTCCGAAGCGTGGGCTCCCCCACGCCGACCCTCACCGAGTCGGGCCGCCTGCCCGCGGGGATCCGGGTCGTGACCGGCACCGACGGGACCGCGACCATCGAAGGCACCGCGGCCCTGAACACGTTGGGCACGTACCCGCTCACCTGGACCGCCACCAACGCGGACGGCACCGACGTCGAGCGCTTCACCCTCGACGTCACGCTGCCGCAGGTCCCTGGCTCGTACGACGTGGTCGAGGAAAATGGCACGTTTTTCAACTACCGATCTGGAGCGCTCTCCATATCGCCGGCTTTCAACCCCGTAGCCCCGATCGTGGGCCTGGCCCCAAGTAACGGCTCGGGCTCGTGGCTGGTCGGAGCCGACGGCGGCATCTTCACCGTGGGAGGCGCCCCGTTCCTCGGCTCGCTGCCCAGCCAGCACGCCCACCCGGCCGCTCCCATCGTCGGCATCGCGGCCAACCCCAACGGCCCCGGCTACTGGCTGGTCGGCGCCGACGGCGGCGTCTTCGGCTTCGGAGGCGCACCCTTCATGGGTTCCGTACCCAGCCAGCACGCCCACCTGGACGCCCCCATAGTCGGCATCGTGGCCAACCCTGACGGCTCGGGCTACTGGCTGGTCGGCGCCGACGGGGGCGTGTTCTGCTTCGGAGGCGCACCCTTCCAGGGTTCCGTACCCAGCCTGCACGCCCACCTGGACGCCCCCGTTGTCGGCATGTCGGCCAACCCTCTCGGTCCCGGCTACTGGCTGGTCGGCGCCGACGGCGGCGTCTTCGCCATGGGAGGCGCCCCCTACGAGGGTTCGCTGCCGGCGATGCACGTCCATCCGTTCCAGCCCGTCCGATCCTTGAGCCCGACGCCTACGGGCCTCGGGTACACGATGTTCGCCGCCGACGGGGGTGTGTTCTGCTTCGGCGATGCGCCGTTCCTGGGGTCGTTGCCGCAGGTACCGGCCGCCCTGCGATCTCCCGTGGTGGGCGGCTCGATCGGCTAGCACCAAACGACCGACCGGACAGCGGCCCTGAGGACCTAGCCGCCGCCAGGCCGCCCCGGGAGACAACCCACCACGCGGCTGCTCACTCCCCGGTCAGACCATCAATTCGTTGCCGGGTGGCATCGGCGTGACCGGCGTGCCGTGCGGTCTCGTTGATCAAGTGCAGAAGCACCCAGCGCAAGTCGGTGCCCTTCTTGCGGCCACACGGCTCGGCGAGGGAGGGTGCCGATCGGACGTAGGCGTCTGTCGTCTCCGCCCTGAGCCGGTAGGCACGGAGGGTCGCTGGGACCGTGAGCTCGGCGCCGGGGTGGAATTCGCTCTCCTCCCGGACCACGGGTTCGCCGAGCATGCCGCCGTCCACCCATCGCCATTCCACGCGAGTCAGGTGGTTGATAATCCCCACCATCGAGAGCACGCCCTCCCCAGATGTCCAGTGCGCGGCCTGTTCGTCGAGGCCGTCAAGCTTGCTCATCACCGATATTCGCAGGTAACCCAACCAGCTCAGCAATAGTTCTCGCTCGTCCGGGTTGCCCCCCGGCAAGGGCGTATCTCGGCGCTCGGGCACTGGGGAGGACTTTAGGAGCAAGCGGGCCGAGACCGGCCGAGATCTGTCCTGGAAGGGGAAAACCCGGTGGGGCGGTCAAATCGGCCAAGAGTGGGGGGATGGCGTCGGTCAAGGCCGGTCCACACGGCGGGGAGACAGCGGCTCCGGGGCCCGTGGCGGAGCAGAGACACTGTCGCGGGCGCGCCTTGATTCGCAAATGTCTGCTCGCGCCGCGTTTTTGTTAGTGGAATGGACCAAGGCGCCCCGGCGCAGCCCCCAAAGCGGATCGGGCCCATGACGTCAGCCGACGGCGGTGTCCCCGCCGGGCGCACCAACCAAAAGACGGTCACCCCTATCGTCATCCCGACGGGCGTCGGCTCCGTAATCGAGGTGTCAACCGAACCCGGCATTGGGTCCTAGGGGATCCGGTCCGAACCCGCCAAAGGGGCGCATGTGAGTGCATTGAGGTCCCGTGGCCATCGCGCCTCGACACCAGACCCCGGCCAGCTCACCGACGGTGAGTCGGTGCCGCCCCTCGGTACCGACGTCAGTCGGAGGACATTTCTGAAGGGAAGTTCGCTGACCGTCGCCGCCGCCGGGCTGCTGAGCGTCGTGCCTGGCCTGCCTACGCTGATCTCGGAGATTGCTCCCGACAGCTCAGGCGCAGAGGCCGCGGCAACGGACACGTCGGAGGTGGAAGCCGGCACGTTGGCCGAGCCGCTCGTGCTCCACGTCAAAGACCTTCAATCCGGAGAAATGAGCCTGTACGTAGGCGAGCGGGAAATCCCCTACCGGGATCCGGCCCTGGCGTCCCGGATCCTCCGCGCATCCCGCTGAACACACGCCGTAATCATCGACTGTTCCGAGAGAGGTTCGACCTATGTCTTCGCACCGAGAAGCCCCGGAGATCAGCAAACATCCCGTCGCCGACAGCACCGACGTCTACGCCTTCGTCAGTCCCGACCAGCCCGACACCGTCACCCTGATCGCCAACTACATCCCGCTGCAGCATCCTGACGGCGGCCCGAACTTTTACGAGTTCGGCCATACCCTCCTATACGCCATCCACATCGACAATGACGGTGATGGTGTGGCGGACGTCAGCTACGAGTTCCGGTTTACCAGTGTCAATACCAACCCCAACACCTTCCTCTACAACACCGGCCCGATCACGTCGTTGACCGACCCCAACTGGAACCGCCGGCAAACGTACACGCTGACGCGCGTCGACTCGTCCGGGAGCACCGTGCTCGGCACGAACCTGCCGTGCCCGCCGTGCAACATCGGGCCCATCTCCACGTCCAACTACGTCCGGCTGGCCAACGCCGCCATCCATTCCTTCAGCACCAAAGGGTTCACCGGGGAGGTCTTCGCGGGCCAGCGGGCGGAAGGCTTTTATGTCGATCTGGGCGCAGTATTCGATCTCGGGATCCTCCGGCCGCTGGCTCCCGCCCACGCCACGTTTGGGTTCCCGATGCTGCACAACATGCCGGGGGTGAACTCGACCGACAAGGTCAACGTCCACTCCTTGGCCCTGAGAGTCCCCATCGCCCAGCTGACCGCTGACCGGATGGTTCCGACCAGCGTGACCGATCCGAAGGCGATCCTCGGCGTCTGGACGTCCGCCAGCAGGCAGAAGGTCCACATCGCCGAAGACACGGCCGAAGGGACCTGGAGCGGCCCATTCGTACAAGTGTCCCGCTTGGGCAATCCCCTCGTCAACGAGGTCATCATCGCCCTGGCCAACAAGGACCGTTGGAACAAGCTGCCGCCCAAGGACGACAACCGTTTCCTGCCCCGGTTCACCAACCCCGAGCTGGCCCAGCTCCTGCCGGTGCTGTATCCGGGCGCCTTCCCGAACCTGTCCGCCTACAACGCCGGCACCCCGAACCGGGCGGATCTGGTGGCCATCCTGTTGACGGGCATCCCCAACGGCGTGGTCCCGAAGATTACGTTCAGCACCTTCCCGGGCACCGGTGTACAGGCCGACGAGCTGCGCCTCAACGTGGCCATCCCGCCGACGCCGACGGCCTCCGTCAGCAATCTTGGCCTCCTGGGCAACGACATCGGAGGCTTCCCCAATGGCCGGCGGGTCTTCGATGACGTCGCCACCATCGAGCTACGGGCCATCGCGGGAGCGACGCTCCCTCTCGTCGACCCCAGCTTCACCGCGGACGCGGTCATCGGCGACGTCACCTTTGGCTTGACATCCAGTGGGAGCGACACCACCGCGAACGGCACGGAGCACTACCTTTCGTCGTTCCCGTATCTCGGGCTTCCGCACTCCGGCTATTCCATCCACTGACGTGCGCCCATCCACCCAGAATCCGTCCGGTAAGGACGAGGCCTTTGACGAAGGGCGCCGCCCGGGTACCAGCGAGCCCGGGACCGTGGTGCTCGATATCGGCGGTGCGGTCGGGGCGGCCGTGGTGTATGTCGACGCCGACTTCGACGGCTCCGAGATCGAGATCCGTCGGGCCGGAAGCCCTTGGGACGGCACCCACACGGCGGTTCGACCTCGGCGCCTGGCGTCGCGAACGACGTATGCCGGCGTCTTCGAGTCCCTCGCCACCGGCCGGTACGAGTTGCGCCGCCGGGGTGGAGACCCGACCGGCGTCGTGGTCGCGATCGAGGTCCATGGCGGTGCCGTGACCGAGGCTCGTTGGCCCGTAGGGCGCGAGTGACAGCCTGACCGAGGTCCGTCCTGCGCCGCTGAGCGCCGCCACGGCGCTACGGTGCTGCCGTGGACGACACGGCTGCCATGGAACTGGCTCTCCTCGAAGCGGAGCAGGCGGGCTCCAGGGGAGAGGTGCCCGTGGGGGCGGTCGTGGTGGTGGACGGTCGCGTCATCGCCGCCGCGGGCAATCAACGGGAAGCCGATGACGATCCAACCGCCCACGCCGAGATCCTGGCCCTCCGCCAAGCGGCATCCGAGTTGCGCTCGTGGCGGCTCTCGGAGGCGACTGTCTACGTCACCCTCGAGCCGTGCCCGATGTGTGCGGGTGCCCTGGTTGCCGCCCGGGTCCGGCGGTTGGTCTTCGGCGCGGCCGACCCCAAGGCCGGCTCCTGCGGCTCGCTCTACAACCTGTGCGTTGACCCTCGTCTCAACCACGAGATCGAAGTGACTGGCGGAGTGTGCGGGGCGGAGGCGGCGGAGTTGCTGAGCACCTGGTTCACCCGGCGTCGCGGATAACGGTTCCGGCGACCGCGACGGGCTGGTGGGGCTCAGGCCAGCACGTCCTTGGTGCTGAACCGGGCCCACGCGGCGAGACCGAAGACCACGACGTACCCGGCTTGGAGTCGGAGATCCGCGATGACGTTGTGCCAGTTGACCGGGGTTCTCAGCAGGTCGGCGAACGACAGCCAGTAGTGGGTCAGGAGCCACGGGTGGATCGACGCCACCTGCGACACGCTGTCGAGAATGGCGGAAAGCACCGCCAACCCGACCGTGGCCGCCATGGCCCCGACCGGGACGTCGGTGAGGGTCGAGACGAACAATCCGATCGCCCCTAAACCCAACAACGACGCCCCCACGATTCCAGCGGCGGCGAACGTCCGCAGAATCCCCGACCCAAGGGAAAGTGTCGTGCCCGATAGCGATACCAGGTTGCCGATCGGGAAGAGCGCGACGCCGGCCAGGAGACCGCCCGCCGCGACGGTGACAGCTGCAGCGACGCAGAAGGCCGCGGTGGATAGCCCTTTCACCAACAACAGTCGGGTGCGACCCGCCGGACGGGTGAGGAGGTAGCGCAGCGTGCCGAGGCTCGCCTCCCCGGCGATGGTGTCGCCCGCGACGATCGAGACCGTCAAGGGCAGGAAGAAGGTGATCGTCACGGTCAGGCCGGCGAGCGCGGCGAACACGCCATTGTGCGACACCCGGTCGACAAACGCGGGCCCATTGCCGGCTTCGGGACCACCGGACAGCCGGACGGCTACCGCGAGGAACACGGGAATGGCGAACAGGACGACCAGAAGCACCCGAATGCGGGTTCGCCGGAACAAGGCCCACAGCTCACCGATCACCATCGGCGGGCATCCTCGAGGAAGGTGTTGGCCGGACGACCGGCGCGGCGCATGGCCGGCCGGGGCGATGGGCCGGCGCGGCCCCCCAGACAGCTAGTGGTCGACATCGAAGCCCTCGCCCGTCAGGTCGACGTACCAGTCTTCGAGGCTGGGCCGTTGCACGTTGAGAGCCCGGACCGCCACCCCGGCGAGGACCAGCTCCCGGTTGCACGTCTCGGGCAGTTGCCCGTCCAGGACAACGGACAGAGCTCCGGTCGCCGGGTCCAGCTCGGCATCGGCGAGACCGAGGCGGGCCAGGACCTGGCGGGCCACACCGGGGTCGTCCACCTCGACCACCAGGTGGGACTGCCCGGCTCGACGCAGCTCCGAAAGCGTCCCCTGGGTCACCAGGTGCCCTTTGGACATCACACCGGCGTGGGAGCAGATCTGGTCGATCTCCGAGAGGAGATGGCTGGACAGGAACACCGTCGTCCCGTCGCGGGCAAGATCCTGGACGAGGTGGCGGATCTCACGGGTGCCTTGCGGATCCATACCGTTCGTGGGTTCGTCGAGCACGAGCAGCTCCCTCGGGCGGAGCAGGGTCGCGGCCAGGCCCAGACGCTGGCGCATGCCGAGCGAATAAGCCCGGTACTTCTTCGCGGCCGCCGCACTCAATCCGACTCGAGCCAGGGCGTCGTCGACGCGTTGCGGTCGGGTGGTGCGCCGGCCATCAGGACCGGCCCGGTCGAGGCGGAGCAGGTTCTCCCGCCCGCTGAGCCACGGGTAGAAGGCCGGTCCTTCTATCAGGGAGCCGACCTTCGGGAGCGCGATGTCCGCCCCGGTGGGAATCGGCTGACCGAGTAGTTCGCAAGTCCCGGACGTCGGGTTGATCAGGCCCATGAGCATTCGGATGGTCGTGGTCTTACCCGATCCGTTCGGCCCGAGGAATCCGAAGACGGCACCGGCCGGGACCCGCAGGTCGACGTCGTCGACCGCGGCGACCGAACCGAATCGTTTGGTCAGCCCGCGAGTGGCGATGGCGAGCGGGGCTCCGGACACTCTTATCGTGGCGGCGGGCCCGTCAGCGGGAGCTACTCGCAGCGACCGCCTCCAGCGCCGAGGGGGTAACGAATCCAGCGAGGAGCGTCCCGTTGGGAAGGAACAACGCGTTGAGCAGGGGGGTCTGCACGAGGAAGCCGGAGCCGAAGGCACCGCTCACCGGGGTGGACCCATCGAGCAGCCGCCACAGGGTCCGATTGAGCCGGGCGCCGTCGAGCCTGACCACCGCACCCCAGCCTGAGCCCACCAGCCCGGGCGGGTCCAGGCTTCGCAGCCCGGCGCCGAGGAGCCCGACCGGACCCGATCCACGGAGCGTTTGGGTGCGGACCGTCGAGCCCGATAGCGGTCGAAACTCGCGGGCGGACGGCGTGGAGAAGGACACGGATGTGAAGCCGATCTCCAGTGTCGGTGCGGACTGGCCCTTGGCCAGCACCGCCACCCGTAACGGCATACCCGTGGCCGCGTCGACCGCGATGGCGATATGGCCGATCGTCGACGCGGCCGCGTCCTTGGTGCCGGGGGCGGGGGCGAGGAGCAATTGGTACGTGGGGCGGCCGGCGACATACACGGGCGAGGCCACCGTTACGTGGGTGGTCGGGCTCAGATGGGAGAGCAGCCTTTCGGCCATCTCATCAGGGGTCAGAGGCGTCGTATCGGAATGAGCTCGGCCGGTGGCCTGGTTCGACCCCGTACCCGAGCCGAGGACATAGTCCGTGACGGTGTCCGTGGTGCTGTCGTAATACCAGGCCCTCTCCCCGTTGTGCACGAAGTCGATCTCCGACAACGCGCCGGGAAGGGCCAGCCGTTGCCGGTCAGGGCCATCGACCCAAACTTTCACGGTATGGCTGCCGGACAGGAGGCTGGTCAAACTCAGGTTGGGGCTGCTGCCCAGGCCGCTGCCGGCACTGCTGGCCAGCGAGGAAAGATCCGGAATGCCGAGGTTTGCCGTCCACCGGACGGATCCGGAAAATCGGGTGACGTTGGCGCCCGCCGCCTTGGCGATCACCTGCTCCGCGCTGAGGGCGGGGAGATTCGGCGTGGTCGCCCCGGCCGTGACGGTGGGTATCCACGCAGCCAGCAAGATGGCCACCACTGCGGCGGCGGGAGCGAGGAGCCGGACCCTGGCCCCGCGAGCGAGGAGGGCGGGACGGATCACCGAAAAAGGCTACTGCCGCGTTGGCGCGCTCCGGGCGCGAGGTACGCCTGGTCTCTTCGGGCCCAGGGCGGTCCTCGCCTTGATGGTTCTCACTGCTTCTGGACGAAGCTCACCCCGTCGCCGATGGGAAGGAGGATGACCCGCACCCGGGGATCGGCGGCAACCAGGTCGTTGAAAGCTCGGATGGCCTCCGTGGAAGGGTCGTTGGCGGCCGCGTCCATGACCCGACCCGCTTGCAGGGTGTTGTCCGCGAGCAGCAATCCGCCTGGCCTGAGACGCGGCAGGATCTCGTCGTAGTACCCGGCGTATCCGGTCTTGTCCGCATCCACGAAGGCCAGGTCGAACTGCTCAGTCTCGGGCAAGGCGCGCAGAGTGTCGAGAGCTGGGCCCAGCCGCAACTCGATCCGGTCGGAGACTCCAGCCCGCTCCCAATATCGGCGGGCAATGGAGGTCCACTCGTCATTGATATCGCAGCAGAGCAGCCGCCCCTCTGGCCCCATGCCGCGAGCAACGGCCAGGGCGGAATAACCGGTAAAGGTGCCCACCTCCACCGCCCGGCGGGCCCCGGTGGCTCGGGCGATCATTTCCATCAATACGGCTTGATCGTCGCCTATCTGCATCCCGGCGGCTGGGCCGGTTTGTTGTTGGGTGACCTCTTGGAGCTCCAGCTGCAGCTGGTCCGGCCCGCTCGAGTGGGCCGCGGCATATTCGGCGGCGGCTTCCTCGATGAAGCGGCTGCGGGTCCTGAACGTCATCCTGGCCTCGCTTTCCTCGTCCCGGTCCGGGATGGCATCGACGCCGTGCGGACCGCCGATCCGGCCCCGCTGAGCGTACCGGATCCCGTCGAAGGGTCGACTTTGGCCCGGCCGGCCTGGGCCGGGTCGGCCTTAGGGTGGGCTGGCCTTCGTTGACGCCGCTACTCGGGCTCGACGACCCCGGCCAGCTCCAGGATCTTCGCAGGGGGAAGGTGCTGTTCGTAGACCCTCACGCCCAAAGGTGCCAGCGCATCCTCGATGGCGTTGCACAACGTGACCGGCGCCACGATCATGCCCCCTTCCCCGACACCGCGGAAGTTCACATCAGGATCAAGGGGGATCGTTTCGAGGTGGGCAATCTCGATCCGCGGGATGTCCATTGTCGTCGGTACGAGGTAATCGACGAAGGTGGCGCTCAGATAGTTACCGTCCTGGTCATAGGCCGATCGTTCGAGCAGGACGGCGCCAATACCCTGGGCTACTCCCCCTCGGACTTGACCATCGACGATCGCGGGGTTTATCAGCCGTCCGCAGTCTTCGGCGACTATGTAGCGTTCGAAGGCGACCAGGCCCGTGTCGGTGTCCACCTCGACCACAGTGCAGTGGGTCCCGCCGGACCAGCCGCCGTTTCCGCCGTCGTAGGTGTTCTCGACGCTCAGATCGTCACCCGCGTCCGGGAGTCCGTCACGCTCCGCTCGCAGGGCCTCGACCAGCTCGGCGAGCGGGATGGCGCTGGCCGGGACGCCCGCCACGGAGACCGCGCCCTCGTTGATCACCAGGTCGGCGGGATCGGCCTCGAACAGCGGCGAAACCGCGGCCAGGACCTTGGCCCGAAGCGCTCGGGCCGTGGTGAGGGTGGCGCCACCCGCCATGGTGGCGGCGCGGCTCCCGCCGGTCGTTCCGGGAGGCACCAGATCCGAATCTCCGAATACCACCCGCACCGCGTCGAAGGGAACCCCAAACTCGTCAGCGGCGATCTGGGCCAGGGTGGTCTCGTGACCCTGACCGTGGGGCATCTGCCCCGTTAGCACCACCAGCGTTCCGTCGTCGTCGAGATGCATTCGCATCTGCTCTGAGCCCAGAGGTTGGTCTCCGCTCCTGGTACCGGGGGCGGCCTCGATATAGGACGCCACGCCGATGCCGATATACCGCCCTGCCGCCCGGGCCTCGAGCTGGCGGCGCCGAAATGCCGGCAGGTCCACCATTTGGGCGATCCGCCGGAGCGACTCGTCGACCGTGAGGCCCGCCAGACTGCGGCCGGTGATCATCCGGGCGGGCTGGCCCTCTGTCCTAACCACGTTGCGCAACCGGATCTCGAGTGGCTCCTTGCCAAGCTCGCGGGCGACCAGATCGATGACCCGCTCCCGCACGAACGTCTCGACAGCCCACGGGCCGCGGTACGCGACATAACTCGCCTTGTTGGTGATGACCGCGGTGAACTGAAATTCGAACGCGTCGATCTTGTACGGGCCGGGAAGCATCAATTCGATCACGGTCGGGAGCATGCCGCCTATGCCCGGGTACGCCCCCGTGTCGATGGTCATGCGGGCCTTCAGACCGAGGATCTCGCCTTCGTCCGTGTAGGCCACTTTGACATCCATCGATTCTTCGCGAGCGTGGCCCGAGGCGATCAGGTGCTCGTAGCGGTCCTCTATGTACTTGACCGGCCGACCGAGGATCCGTGACATGGCGGCCACCGCCACGTCCTCCCGAGAGGCCCCGATCTTCAGTCCAAACGACCCTCCGACATCTGCGGTCCGGACCTGGATGCTCTCCTCTGGCATCCCCAGGCGAGCGGCCAGGATGGTGCGCTGGATGTGGACCCCCTGGTTGGCCGACCAGACAAGAAGTCGGCCCGGGCCTGGGTCGTAGCTCGCCACGCAGCCGCGGGTCTCCATCGGGACGTTCTGGAGCCGATGCTGGTGGACGCTCGCGGCCAGCACCCGATCGGCGCGCCCAAAGGCGGCCTCCACGTCGCCGTGGGACCGGACGCCCGACTGAACCAGCACGTTCGTCCCCAGCTCGTCGAAGATCGGAGGACTCGTGGGGTCGAGCGCCTGCTCCGCGGTGACGACCGCGGGGAGCTCCTCGTACTCGACCAGGATGAGCTCGGACGCGTCCTCCGCCAGGTAGCGGGTTTCGGCCACCACGATGGCGATGGGGTCACCCACGAGGCGGACCTTGTCCGACGCCAGACAGCTGTGGGCCACCGGGTTGGTGGGGAACCGAGCCGCCGACCCGTACGGTCCGGTGACCAGGTGCGTCTCGAGCTCCTCCCCCGTGTAGACGGCCAGTACGCCCGGGACCTCGCGGGCCTCGGTGACGTCAATGCTGGTGATCCGGGCGTGGGCGACGGGGCTGCGGAGGAAGGCGGCGTGGACCATGCCCTCGAGCTTGATGTCGTCCACGTAGCAGCCGCGACCGGACAGGATCCGCGGATCCTCGACTCGCTTGAGGGCAGCGCCCGTGTAGCGCTGTGCGATCGGTTGGATCACTGGGGGCGTAGGGGACTGGGCGAGGAATGGCTGACGGCGACGAGCTTCAGAATTCGCCTTAACTTGGCGAACCCGCCAACGCAGGCGACTCGGCGACGGGGGGCTTGGGCGGCTCGAACCGGTACAGCCGGCAAGAGTTGCCGACCATCAGCTTTTCGGCCTCCTCCTGCGTCAGATCCGCGACTTGGCGCATGGCCAGCGGAATGGTGTTGGGCCAGCTCGAATCGGAATGCGGGTAGTCGGATTCCATCACGATGTTGTCCAGAAGACCGATCCGCTGCATCCCTTCCACCCCTCGGAAGTCCTCGAAGAAGCAGCCGTAGATGTGGTTACGGAAGATCTCGGTTGGCAACCGTCCGTCGAAATCTGGCACCGGTCTTTCTTCCGTCGTCCCGTGCGCGGTATGCCGGACGTTGTACTTCTTCGCCCAGGCCAGGTGGCGTTCATAGACGCGGTCACACCGCTCCAGCATGACCGGTATCCATCCGATTCCTCCCTCGGAGAGGCAGATCTTGAGCTTGGGATGGCGCACGAAGGTGTCGCTGAAGATGAAGTCCAGCGCCGCCCCGGGTGGAAGCGACATCATGCCGAGAACGAGCGACTCCACGTGGGGCATGTCCGGCGAAGTCCGAGGGAGCTGCGACGAGGACCCTGCGTGCATGTTGATGACGAGGCCGGCTTCGGCACAGGCGGAAAAGACCGGGTCCCAATAGTGATCGGGGTCCTGAAGCGACGGAAAACCCAGCGGGGACGGGTTCTCCGAGAAGGTAATGCAGCGAGCGCCCTTGTCAGCGCAGCGTTCGATCTCCTGGGCTGCCAGCTTGGGATCCCAAAACGGGATCATGGTCATGGGAATGAAGCGACCAGGTGAGTAGGCGCACCATTCGTCGATCATCCAGTCGTTGTACGCCTGGATACAAGCAAAACCGAGCTCCCGGTCCGAAGCTTCGCTGAAGACCTGCCCTGCGAATCGGGGGAACGACGGAAACACCACTGAGGCCAGGATGCCGTCCTGGTCCATGTCCTTGATCCGCTCGACGACGTCATAGCAACCTGGGCGCATATCGTCGTAGGTCAACGGAAGTGGCGAGTACTGCTCGAAGCTCTTGCCTGCGGTCGCCTCGAGGCCCCGGGTCGTACGACGCTTGCCTTCGAACTGCCAGAACTCCTGGTCGCCATCTCGCACCAAGCGCGGCCCCAGTTCCCGGTGCTTGGCCGGCAAACGGTTCTGCCACACATTCGGTGGTTCGACCACGTGATCATCCGCCGAGATCATCCACCTGACGTCGGGCGCTGCCATCCACCTGCCTCCTCGTAACCTCTCCCTGATCGCTGTCGCACCGGGATCCGCCCGTGAACGAAAGCCGATGGACGACAGCGCCGACTATAGGCCGCCGGCATATTGGCGTCAAGTTCGCACTCGGTTATACATGCACTATTGCATTCAAGAGACACGGATCGGCGCCAGGGTGGTCGAGGACAAGCCTGCCGGCACTCGGGCCAGTTTGGCCTTCTGGACACGACGTAACGCTACGCTTACCCCCGAAGCGTGACTCGCCCGCCCAGTGGGCTGGGGCTCTCATGCATTGACGTGGACGCCGCGCATTCTGCGCAAGCAGTGGAGGCATCGATTGACCCAAACCTTGGTGGAGACGCCGATCGTCGACTGCGACAGCCACGTGACGGAACCCCCCGACCTATGGACGTCGCGGCTTCCGGCCCGTTATTCGGACGCCGCCCCCCGACTCCAATGGGACGATGGCCAGCAGGAATTGCGGTGGCGGGTCGGCGACGCCTTGTTGAGCGGCGTGGCCCGCTATGCCATGGCCGGCTGGCGCGAGCATCCGCCGTCCCATCCGAAGTCGCTCGAGGACGCCGACCCCGGAAGTTGGGACCCGAAGATCCGCCTGGAGCGAATGAACGAGTACGGGATACACGCCCAGGTGCTCTATCCCAATCTGCTGGCGTTCTCCACCCGAGCCTTTCTCGAGCTGGACGCCGCCGCGGCCATTGCCTGTGTACAGGCCTATAACGACTTCCTGGCCGAGTTTGCCGAAGCAGATCCGGGTCGGCTCATCCCCGTGATGATGCTGCCGTTCTGGGACATCGAGGCCTCGTGCCAAGAGTTGGAACGCGCCGTCTCCCTCGGGCACAAAGGCGTCCTGCTGGCCGCGCTCTTCGACAAGATCGGCCTGCCACCCATTTGGGACTCGCACTGGAGTCGCCTGTTGGACGCCATCGCCGCAACCGGCCTGTCCGTCAACTTTCATGTCGGCTTCTCGGAGATGACGCAGGAACAGATCCAGGCTTCCATGGATTCGCCGGAGACCGACCACGCCCGCACCATAAGCGTCCTACCGCTGAACAACGCCTGGGCTATCTCGGGCGTGATCACGAGCGGTCTGTGCCACCGCTACCCCACTATGAACTTTGTCTCGGTGGAGAGCGGAGCCAGCTGGTTGCCCTACCTCATGGAGTCACTCGATTGGCATTGGAAGAACCTGGGTGCGCACGCCAAGAACCCCGATATGGAGCTGCCGAGCTTCTACCTGAAGCGGCAGGTGTTCGGTTCCTTCTGGTTCGAGCAGGAGTCCATCCGCCACGTGATTGATCTGGTGGCGGACAACGTCATGTTCGAGACGGACTTCCCACACCCGACCAGCCTCTCCCCGGGACCGGCGTCGGCGGCCGAGAATCCCAGATTGATGGCCCAGCGGGCGCTCGCAGGTGTCCCCGAGCCACTCGTGCGCAAGGTGTTCTTCGAGAACGCCGCACGCGTCTACGGATTGAGCATCTAGCGGTGGGACGTGACGGAATGCGATTTGTCTTGATCCACGGGGGATTCCACGGGGCATGGTGCTGGGAACGCCTCATCCCGGAGTTGGAGGACCGGGGCCATGAGGCGGTCGCCATCGACCTGCCCGGCCACGGATCTCGTCGGGACGAGCGGTCGACGCTTGCCGATCGGCGGGATGCGATCGTCGACGTCCTGACCCCCGGCGACGTCCTCGTCGGGCATTCCGGGGGTGGCTACGACATCACCCTGGCTGCGGATGCGGCCCCCGAAAAGGTCCGCCACGTGGTGTATCTCGCAGCCGGGCTCCCGCTGGAAGGGCGATCGGTTCTGGAGGCCACTGGCGGGGCCACATCGAAGGGCGACGACGGGCAGATCGAAGTCGTCAGACTGAAATCCGACGATACGGGAATGTCCCGAATGGTGCGCCGCAACGCCGACGGTCGAATGGAATGTGTCAGCTTCGAGCTGGCTCGCGACTACTTCTATCACGACTGTGACGAGGACACGGCCAAGTGGGCATACTCAATGTTCACGCCCGCACCAGTGGAGTTCCTAGTGGAGCCGGTATCGGTGCCAGCGTTCTGGAAGGCGGATCTCCCCCGCAGCTACGTGCTGTGCCTTCAGGACCGAGCCAAATCACGGGCCATGTCGGACCTGGTAATCCACCGCCTCGGCGTGGCGCCGCTCACCATCGATACGTCGCACTCGCCCTTCGTCAGCCGCCCTGCCGAACTGGCGGAGCTACTAGTCAAGGCGACCACCACCACCCCGATCAGCCCTATCCAGCCCGACTGAGCGCCCGGCCAGGGGCGGTAGAGCAGGGTTCTGCTCCTGGGGTCCGGGATTCAGGCCTCCAAGGCGGCCCCACGACCGGGGCCGGACCCGGGTTGCCGATCAGGCCTTCGACGGGGCGCTGCCGGCCGGTGCCTCGGACGCCTCGGCCGCGCCGTGGGAGTGGATGCGAGCCGCATACTCCCGGATCTCCTGCTCCCGCTCTTCTGGAGTCATGTCCCCGGACCGAAGCCGAGCCAGCATCCCCTTAGCGTCGACGTCGGGATCGACCATCTGCCCGCCGACGCCGTCCGTCGTGCTGAAGATCTCGACGGTCAAGACCCCCTCGGGCCCAGCCACGTGAGGCCCGTAGACCTCCCCCGCCGGCGACCACATGACGTCGCCCGGGCCGAGCACCCTGCCGTCAGCCTCGAGGGATCCCTGGACGATGAACTCCAGGCGATGGCTGGCATGGCTGTGCCTGGGCAGGCAGAAGCCAGGTGGCTGGTACATCAGGGCCGCCACGGGTGGCTTCACCTGGCCCTCTTCGGGCCGCTCATCGCTGTCAGCCATCACGAAGTGGCGAAGCTTTATGCCGACCGCGGCACCGAGTTCGCGAGCGTCCGCGGACCACTCCGGTCCCTGTCCCCAAAAGTCGGGATCGTCTTTCGACAAGTACATCGCCGTCTCCTTCTCTCCGCGCCGCGGTGCCTAACCCGGCAGTCTGCTCCGGTCAGTTGGCTGGCCGGTCAGTTGGCTGGCCGGTCAGTTGGCTGGCCAGTCGTCCGGGCCGCAATTCTGGCCTACGGCCAGATCGGCGTCAAGCCTGGATGCCATTGTACATGTAGAACCTGACGCACGATCGGAGGAGGCGGCCGCGATCAGACCCAGAACTCGTCGAAGGCGTATTGATCTATGGGAATGGTCCACCCTCGGGCCATGAGCCCGTTCTCAGCCTGCAGCATGAACATATTGCGGCCTTCCAGCGTCCGGCCATTTCTCGAAGCCGTTACCCGTCCGACGATCACAGCCGTCTCGTCGTCGCCGAGGGTGATCTCGGTTTCGAGCTTGAACGTATGGTCGCTGGCCACCTGCACCTTGTTGAACAGCTCGGACAGGCCCTCGACGCCGACGTACCTCCCCGCCTGAGGGCTTCGGCCCATGACCTGCCACTCGAATCCGGGCGTGACGTGACTTCTGGCGCTGGCTATATCGCCACCGGTGATGGCGCCGACAAGCGTCTGCCAGAGTTCCACCACGCTGCTCCCATTGTTCTGTCCGGTGCTCAAGAGTCCTCGCTTTCGTAGAGTTCGCGACTACCAGATCCGCGGCCCCGTCTCGGCCCACCTTTCATCCTGGCCAGCACTCAACCTGAACAGCGTCGAGGGATCGAGCGGCTGAGACAGAAGGACGACCTGCAGGGATGCTCTGGCCTGATGGTAACCTCCGATCACCTACGGGGAGGAAAGGCCAGGACGATGAGCGGACAGCGATCGATCGACGACAACATCCTGATGGAGATTCAGGCGTATGCCGCGATGGGCGCTAAGGCGCCGGTCACCTTCATCCCCGAGCCCGACCCTGAGCCGCTCTTCTGCCCCATAATCTCCGTCGACGATCATGCCCTCGAGCCAGCGGACCTTTTCACCAATCGAGTTCCACGCGCCTTCCGGGACCAGGCGCCGCGAGTCGAGTACGACGAAGTCGGTCTGCCTTGGTGGGTGATCGACGGGAAACCCAGCCCGCTTCTCCTGGTGAACGGCGGATGCGGCCGCACCATGTCGGAGTGGGGGACCTATCCCGCCCGGTATACCGAGTTCCGGCCGGCCGCCTATAAACCCAAAGCTCGCCTTCACGACATGGATATCACCGGTGTGTGGGCCAGCCTGTGCTTCGGTTCGCTCGTGTGGGGCTTCGCTGGTACCCGTTTCTCGACCTACTCGGATCGCAAAGTCGGGTTGGCTTGCCTGCAGGCCTACAACGACTGGATGCTCGAGGAATGGTGCGGCACGGATCTCGAGCGCTTTATTCCGTGCCAGCTGTCCTGGCTCGCCGACCCCCACGAGGCCGCCACCGAGATCTACCGCAATGCGGAGCGCGGCTTCAAAGCGGTGAGCTTCTCCGAAAACCCCGAAGGGCTGGGTTTTCCAAACATCTACGACAAAAGCTGGGACCCGTTCTTCGCGGCGTGCGAAGAGACCGAGACCGTCGTCAATCTCCACGTCGGATCGTCGGGCACCACCCGCCCGGTATGCAGCTCATCCCACCCCTTGGTCACCACCGCCCTGTTCCCTGTGAGCGGTATCGAGGCCTTGATCGATTGGGTGATCTCGGGAACCCTGCTGCGGCATCCCCGTCTGACCGTGGCCCTGTCCGAGGCCGGCGCGTCGTGGGTCCCGATGGCACTCGAGCGGCTCAGCCGGGCCCAGCGCCAGTCGGAGAGCGTGGGCAGGCGATCGGTGGACCGGCCGCCGGGGGCGCCCAACTTCATGGAGGTCGCCCACCGCAACTTCGTCTTCACGTCGATCGAGGATGACTCGGCCTTCCATCAACTCGACGTGATCGGGGAGGACAAGGTCATGGTCGAGACGGACTACCCCCATTTCGACAGCACCTGGCCCGAATCGCAAGCCATGATCCGCCGGGAGTGCAGCCATCTTCCCGCCGCGACCGTGCAAAAGGTCTGTTTCGAGAACGCGGCGCGCGTCTATCGCCATCCGCTTCCCCCTGCAGACATGATCGCCCGGTCCGAGGTCGGGCAGCGGGCGTAGGGCTATCCGAGCTTCAACCTGCGGCCCGGCGCCACTCCACCCACATCGCTCCCTGCGGAGCGAATCAGTGACCCGTTGACCCAGACGTACTCCACCCCTGTGCTGTGGGCCACGAGACGATCGCCATGGTTGGGGAAGTCCCAGACCCGCTCGAGCGCCGTGGTCCCGACCGTAGAAGGGTCGAACGCGACCAGGTCGGCCGCGTAGCCCACTCCGATCCGACCGCGGTCCCGTAGTCCGTACACTTCGGCCGGATGGCCGGTCAGCCGCCAGATGGCCATCTCCAAGGGGAGAGCACCCCGCTCGCGAACCCAATGACCGAGGAGATGCGGCGCATAGACCGCGTCGCAGATCTGGGTCACGTGGGCTCCCGCATCTGAAAGGCCGAGAAAACAGCGGGGATCGCCGAGCATGCGCTCGACCACCGGCTCGACCGTGTTGGTCGTGGCGACCTTGAACCGCGTCACCAGATTGTCCGCCAGGGCGAGATCGACCATGACATCAAACGGGGTACTGCCCTGCTGGGCCGCCAACTCGCCCAACGTCGGGCCGTTGACGATGGAGCTGTGCACCACGGTCTCCTGCACGGTGGCGGCAGCGAGGCGACGACGCCACTTGGGGTCGATCTGCTCTTTGGCCCGGCGCCGCCACTCAAAGTCCTGGTAAAGGCTCGGACGTCCCTCCGGGGCGGTGGCGAGCACCTCGAGGAAGCCCGGGCTGGCGGACCTCAGGGGGGCAGGTTCGAGCAAGGTGACCTGACTGACGATCGGGAGACAGGCGAACTGCGGATAGATGCTCGGCGCCGAGCGGGTACTCTCCTCGACCGCAGCGCTCGCCGCGTCGCTGTCCTCGGGTTCGGTGGGCAGGATGACCCGACCGGACCACGTCACCGGGCGTCCCGATATCTCCCCCATCCGCCGAACGTCGTCGATCGTGAAGTCGCCACCGATGACCATCTCGATGGTGCCCGCTCCCGACGCCCCGATCGCCCGGGCGATGTCGAACAACTCGTTGCGGTCGGCCGCTCGGCTCGGAACCGGCTTGCCGAAGGCGCCTACATGTTCGGTGAGCGAGGTCGAAAAACCGGCGGCACCGTGCGACATGGCTTCGGACACGATGGCGCACATCCGGGAGATCTCCTCGGGACGGGCCCGGCGGTCGGTGGCGTCGTCGCCCAGCACGTACCACCGCAGCGCGGTATGCCCAATCAGACACGCCACGTTCAGCCGCTTTTGGAGACCGTCGATGGCCCCCAGATACTCGGGAAACGTCTCAAAAGACCACGGCAGGCCGGCATGCAGGGTGTCCGACACCATGCCTTCCACGTTGACCAGGGTCTCGATGATCACCTCACGGTGATCCGGTCGGGTGGGCGCCACGGTGAAGCCGCAGTTGCCCGTCACCACCGTCGTCACCCCGCACCAACTGGACGGCGTCAGGCTGGGGTCCCAAAAGATCTGGGCGTCGTAATGGGTGTGCGGGTCGATGAACCCGGGGGCCAGCACCAGTCCCGACAGGTCGATCTCCGGAAAATCCGTGTCCAGACCCGACCCGACGCCGACGATGCGGTCGCCCTCGATGGCGACGTCGAGCGCCTCCGGTCCACTGCCCGTCCCGTCGATGACCGCTGCGCCTCGCAGCAAGGTTCCCATGGGCATCTCCCTCAGCGAATTAGGTTCCGGGGCCGGATGGGCAACGATCCCCGGTCTGGCCCCAAGTGGCCAACCAGTACCCCCATCGGTTCCGACTTCGGATCCAGTGTAACCAGGTGGCCAAAAGCCCCCATGGTGACGTCTGCCCGGGCACCCGCACGCGTCGCGGGGCAGGCACCGTTGGAATGGTTCGGCGAGCTCCGTTGGCAGCCTGCTGGCCGACCCAGAAGCCCAGCCCATGCCGTGGACCCAGGTGGTGTGGGACACTTCAGGGGCACCGCCTGGATTGGAAACGAGAGGTGACAATCGTGGAATTCGACCTGGTCGTCCGCAATGGACTCGTGATCGACGGCTCGGGGACGCCGGGCGTTCACGGCGATATCGCGGTCGTCGGCGACCGCATCGTCGCCGTAGGCAAGGTGGACGGTTCCGGGCGACAGGAGATCAACGCCGACGGACAGGTGGTGGCGCCGGGCTTTGTCGACGGCCATACGCATATGGACGCGCAGGTGTTCTGGGATCAACTCGGCACCTCGTCGTGTTGGCACGGGGTGACCACGGTGGTGATGGGCAACTGTGGGTTCACCCTGGCTCCGGCCCGCTCCGACAAGCGAGCGCTGGTCGTCCGAAATCTCGAACGAGCAGAGGACATCTCCGCCGCCGCCATGGCGGAAGGGATCACCTGGACCTGGTCGACATTCGCCGAGTATTTCGACGCGGTCGACGCCCTCCCGAAGGGCCTCAACCACGCCGGGTCGATCGGGCACTCGGCGCTGCGGACGTGGGCCATGGGTGAGCGGGCCTTCGAAGAGCCGGCCACGGATGAGGACCTCGCCGCCATGAAGCGGGAGCTGAGCGACGGCTTGCGTGCCGGTGCGGTGGGCTTCTCCACGTCGCGCAGCCCGTCCCATGCCACTTCTGACGACCGCCCGGTGGCGTCCCGCCTGGCGTCGTGGGACGAAGTGGTCGCCCTCGTCAACCTGGTTGGCGAGCAGAGCGCCGCCGTGTTCCAGCTGGCCGCGGAGCGCGCAGCCCAGGGCGACCCGGAGGCACGAACCGAGTACTACCAGCGCCTGCAACGGCTGGCGCTATCGAGCGGCGTGCCGATCATCTTCGGCGTGTCCGCGTCCAGCAAGTGGCTGGCCGCCATGCCCTTCATCAGCGAGACCAACGAACGAGGTGGGCAGATGTACGGCCTCACCCACTGCCGGGGCCTGTGCTCGGTCCAATCGTTCCAGACCCGACTCTCGTTCGACGTCCTGCCGGAATGGCAGGAGATTCGCACCCAGCCGTTGGACGCGCAACGGGCCTTGCTCCAGAACCCGGACGTCCGGAGCCGCCTCGTGTCGGCCGCCCGCCACGGACGCTACGGAGACGCCATCGGCGCGGAACCGCACCAACCGGACTATGACCAGTTCTTCATCATGCGCTCGCCCTACCTGGCCAACCCGTCCGTAGCTGACGAAGCCCGCCGCCGGGGCTGCGACCCCGTCGAGGTGGTCATCGACGCCGCCCTGGAGGGCGATCTGAAGACCTTCTTCCTGCAGCAGCTCACCCCGCAAGGTGATGCCGAGCTCATCGAGCTGTTGCAGAACCCCAGCACCGCCATGACGTTCTCCGACGCGGGCGCGCACGTGAGCCAGATCTGCGACGCGTCGATCCAGACGCACCTCTTGGCCTATTGGGTACGCGAGCGACAGGCCTTTCCGCTGGAAGCCGCCATCTCCATGATCACTGACCGGCCGGCGCGGATGTGGCGCCTGCATGACCGGGGGATCCTCGCCCCGGGCTACGCCGCGGACGTCACCATCTTCGACCCCGACACCGTGGCCCCGCTCATGCCCCAGGTGGTCGACGACCTGCCTGGCGGGTCCCGCCGGCTCGAGCAGCGCGCTGAGGGGTACGCGGCCACCATCGTCAACGGCCAGGTGCTGACCCGCGACGGACAAGCCACAGAGGCCCGCGCTGGGCGCCTGTTACGCGCCGGCCGGATGCCCGTTCCTACGTAGCCGGATCACGTCGCCGGGAGTCCGGCGATCCAATCGGAAACCGTCACCACGGCGGCCTGCCGGGGAAAGAGCTTCTCAGACAAGACGCGGTGCACCTCCTCGTCGTTGTCGCCGCATGCGTCGGCCAGCACGGTCAGCCGGAAATCCAGATCCGCCGCTTCCCGGAGGGTGGACAGGACGACGCCGCTCGTAGCGACACCCGTCAGCACCAGGTGGTCAACTTCCAGCGAACGGACGACTACGTCAAGATCGCTTCCGGTGAAGGCGCTGACCCTCTTCTTCAGCACGATCACGTCGCCCGGCTCGGGCTTCAGAGTTTCGTGGATCTGGGTGGCCTCGTCCGTCAGGCTGAAGCCCCCTCTCCCGGCTATGGCGGAGAACGACTGGTTGCGGGCGCTCACCTCTGGGCAACCGTCGCGGAACGCAACCCGCACGTAGATGACAGGAATGCCGTGAGCTCGCGCCGCGGCCTTGGCCTCAGCGGCACGATACAGGGCAGCCCCGGCCGCGTCGCCAAACATTTCGACTACCGCGTTCTGGAAGTCCATTAGCAACAACGCTGACGACAAAAGAGGCCTCTTTCTGGGCTGGAACACAGTCGGGCCGGACTGGTTCGGGTGACTTCGGGGTTCGAGTTTGGAGCGCTGTCGAGCCGGTTGGGCAGTGTAGACGGGGGCGACGGGCCCGGTTGGTGGGACCCGGGGGCGGCGGGGTGGGGCGGGCCTTTCGGCGGGCCCGACGCCGGCCCGGTGGCTTTCGGGCCGGGGTGCCTATGATCGGGTGGCCAGGGTGAAGCGGGTTCGCTTCGAGGAGGATGGAACGTCGATGAGTATTCGTCTCAGCCCCGATGAGGCCTGGGAGGTCCTGGAACAGTCGCACACCGGCATCCTGACCACCTTGCGGGCGGACGGCTCGCCGATCACCCTGCCGGTGTGGTTCGTGGCCCTGGACCGAACCATCTGTTTTCTGTCCCCGAGCCGGACCAAGAAAGTGGCCCGCATCGGCAAGGACCCCCGGGCGGCCTTTCTGGTCGAGTCCGGACAGCGCTGGGCCGAGCTGCGCGGGGTGCATCTCAGCGGTCAGGTGGAAAAGATCGACGACGACGCCACCAAGGCGCGCATCGACGCCGCCCTCGACGCCAAGTACGCCGCCTTCCGCACGGCCCGAACCGAGATGCCCGAAGCGACCGCCGACCACTACGCGGCGCGCACCTTCTTCCGCCTGACTCCCGGCCCCCGCCTGCTGACCTGGGACAACCGTCGACTGTCGATCAAGGACCCCACATGAGCCAGCTGCTCGTCGACGACAGCGACGGGATCCGGACCATCACCTTCCACCGCCCCGAAGCCCGAAACGCCCTGACGGTGGCCATGCGCCGCCAGTTCTGCGACCTGGTGGACGCCGTCGATCGAGATCCCACCCTGCGCGCCCTGGTCATCACCGGCACCGACCCGGCGTTCACCGCCGGGGTCGACTTCAAAGAGATCGATCCCACCTTCGACGCCCGCCAACGCCAGTTCACCGTCAACCCCGGCCGCGCCCTGCGAGCCCTGACCAAGCCGGCGGTCTGCGCCGTCAACGGCGCCTGCGTGTCGGGCGGACTGGAAATCGCCCTCAGCGCCACCTTCGTGGTGGCCTCCGAACGAGCCCGCTTCGCCGACACCCACGCCCGCCTCAACGTCGTCCCCGCCTGGGGCCTCACCGCCCTGCTCCCAAAGACGGTCGGGCTACGCCACGCCCGCGAGATGTCCATCACCGGCCGCTTCGTCGACGCCCCCGAAGCCCTACGCATCGGCATCGCCAACCACGTCGTCGCCCACGACCAGCTCATGGCCCACACCCTGCAACTGGTAAAGCAAATCACCGACACCCCCGCCGCCGCCCAAGTCCTCTCCCTCTACGACCAAGGCTGCGATCTCAGCCTCAACGCCGCCCTCGCCCTCGAAACCCGCCACGTAGCCGCCGGACCAGCCTGGGACGCCAACGCCTTCGCCGACGCCGGCCGAGCCCAAACCCAACGACAACGAAACCCGTAAAGACGGCGCACGACTTTCCCAGAGGGGGTGGACAACCATGACCGGAAACGAGACCTGGACCATCGGCGACGTGACCGTGACCCTGGCCATCGAACGACACACCATGCTGGCGGTGGGCGACTTCCTGCCAACCGCCACCGATGAGCGCTTGGCGGCCCACCAATCCTGGCTCCGACCCTGGGCGATCGACGACGAGGGCCGACTGCTGTTCGTCATCCAGGCCCTCTGCGTTCAGGCTGGTGGTCGCAAGATCGTCGTCGACACCTGCGTGGGTCCACGTCAGCTGCCAGATTTCTACGCGTGGGTGGTCAACGACGGCACGTTCATCAACGCCCTCACCACCGCCGGCTTCGGACGCGACGACGTGGACCTCGTCATCTGCACCCATCTCCACTTCGATCACGTCGGTTGGAACACCGTCCTCGAGGACGGCAAGTGGGTACCGACGTTCCGGAAGGCGCGGTACCTCGTGGGCCGAACCGAGCACGAATACTGGAAGCGAACTACGGCAGAAGAGCAAGCGGGATCCAACGTGTTCAACCTCGACGATGCGGTCTCGCCACTCTTCGAAGCGGGGGTCGTCGACCTCGTCGACGCCGATCACCAGGTCAGCGACGAGATCCGCCTCATCCCGACTCCAGGGCATACGCCAGGTCACGTCTCCGTGCGGATCTCCTCGCACGGGGAGGAGGCCCTCATCACCGGTGACTGCGCCCACCACCCTGTCCAACTCGCCGAACCGGATTGGTACACCCTGGCGGACGGTGACGCGGCGATCTCCTCGGCGACCAGGAAGCGGTTGATCAGCGAGTTCGTCGACCAGCCCGTGCTGCTCATCGGCACGCACTTCCCACCCCCGAGCGCCGGCCACCTGGCGACCGTGGACGGAGGGGTCCGCTTCCAACCGGCGATCCGCTGACCGGCCGATCGGCAACGGCCTAATTGGGCAAACGGCCTAACGGGCAACGGCCTAATCGGCACGACCTAATCGGCAACGGTCTAATCGGGAAGCGTCTGACCGGCAGCCGTCCGACGCGCCCGCCTCCTCCACTCGCGCCAGGAACGGCGCGGCCCCGCGGACCCGAAGGAACGACCCGACCTACTGCCGGTCGGCCTGGGCCTGGTCGTACAGGTTCATGGTTTCGGCGACCACGTGCTCGACGTCGCGCCCGAGCAGGAACCGGGCCGTCACCAGCCGCTCGGCCGCCGCCTCGACCAGTTGCCGGTAGACGGCGCGATCGGGGATCGGGCCGGCCGATTGCAGCGGCAGCCGGCTGCCCAGGAACTCGTACAGCACGTCAGGGAGCCCCACCTGGCGGACACGAGGGTTCCACCCGGTGTAGGCGGCGACCGGCACGGCGACCGCCGGCAGCCGAACGCCGGCGACCTCGTTGCCGTCCGCGTCGACCGCGGAGACCAACGCGACCGTGGGGTCGCCCATCTCGAGCGGCCAGATCGCCGCCTCAGGGTCGAGCTCGGGCGTCCACGGAAGATGCCGTACATCGGGGACGGCGGCCTGGTGAAAGACTTGCAGCACTTCGTCGCGTCCCACCGCGGTCCCATCGAACCGGCGTGGAACCAGGCTCGGAGGGGGCTCGACGCCCTCGCATACCCATTGGACCAGGTCGACCAACAGGGCCCGCAAAACGGGAGCCACGTCCAGGCGGGCGACCGGGTTGGCGGACGGCAGCGAATCCTTGAGCGCATGCGGGCCCAGGTGGTCGGTTCCGGCCAGAAGGTAACTGCGGGCGTCGGGATCCTCGGGGAGGTCGGCGCCAGTACGAGGTTGCTGGTGGACCAGGGCCCCGTCCCCCCGCCAGTACTCCCAGGCGCTGTTGGTCGACAGGACCTTGGGTACGCCACCAAGGTGGCGCTGGCGCGCCAACAACCCGGCCATGTCGTAGGGGGGTCCGTAGGCCGGCGTCAGCGGATGGGTGAGCGAGGGCTGGCCGTACCGGCAGTTGAACTCGCCTCTGCGGGCCCCGGCGATGTGGGTGAACACCCCGGCGAACACCGGCCGGCCGCGCTCGTCCTGATTGAGGCCCTCGAACAGGAACTGGCGGAGAAATCGGCCCGACTGGGATACCCCGAAGGCAAAGACGTGTTCGTGGGAGTCGCGGAGGCTGGCGGCCAGGTCCCGCACCGCAAGCAGCCCGGCGCCCACGACGGGTGCGATGGAGGGCCGGTAGACCAACTCGTACCACCGAAACGGCTGGAACCCACCTTCGACCGTGACCCGGGCGCCATCGGCGAATCGCCACGCATCCCGAGGCACCACCTGCTTCTCGCCAAGGGGCGCAGTACGAACAGTAAGCACGGCCCTCTGGTCGGAGGGGTCCTCCGCTGGGTAGTCCCTGAACCGGAGCAGTGGTGAAGAGTCGGACAGGGGATGGTCCGGCTGCTCCATGTCCAAGCGAAATTCGACCCGCATCCAACCCGGTTCGACCGTTGCGAGTGGGGCGTCGAGCCCGATTAGTCCCTCCTCTCGAAGCACGTCCCACTGCCATCCGCACCACACGATGGCCCAACCCTGATCGAGGAGGAAGCCGTCGCCCGGGTCAGGATCCTCAGTCGGCCCATAGGCGGGCGCCACACCGAGGCTGAATGGCATGGCTCCGAGGAGGCCGCGGTTCGGAATGACTAGCAGCACTCGCCCGTTGCCACCGCCTCGCGGGCGCAGCACCCGCACATCGGCTTCGAAACGGACGTTGCCGTTGTCGTCCCTGGGGGCCAGGCCGAGGTCGGTGATGCGGGCGTTCGCCGGAGCGGCCGGGTCAGTCGCGAAGGAAGCCACCGCTCTGACCCACTCGTACGGACGGTCCCGATAGGACGTGACAGCGCGCACATCGAGCGTCTCGAGCACTGTTGGCAACCTATCCCGATCGCGCCGGGGCCGGCCACCGTCCCGGCACCGAGACCCTGGCGGTGCCAGTCCTCACCCGCGCCGCCGTCACTCGCCGGGGATGCTGCTGGCGTCGTTGTGTCGCCAGACCGGTCAATTGTGCAAACGTAGGGCCATGGAGTTCGTCTACGCCTCCGTGACCGCCAGGGGTCGCCCGTTCCTCGAAAAGCTGGAAGCAGTGGCGCCGGCAGGTTTCGACGGCATTGCCATCTCGATATTCGACTACCAAGGCGCGCGGGCCGAGGGGCATTCCGACGCCGACATCGTGGCCGCGGTACGCGGGTCTGGGGTGGAGATCGCCAGCGTGGGTGGGGTGACCGGGTGGCTCAGGGGCACCGCCGACGAAGCCGAGGACTTCTCGATGGAGCTCGCCGAGCGCTTCGGGTCCGGGACACTCAACTGCACCCCGACCAACGCCCCGTACACCGGGCTGGACGACGCGGTGTCGGCCTTCGCGGCGGTATGTGATCGGGCCGCCCGACGCGGGCTGCGTTGCCGGTTGGAGTTCGTCTACGGCACGGGGTTGGCCGACCTGGCCACTGGTTGGGACGTGGTCAGGTTGGCGGATCGCCCGAACGGTGGCCTGCTCGTCGACAACTGGCACCTGTACCACAGTGGGGGTACATCTGAAGACCTGCGCACCGTACCGGCCGAGCGAATCTTCGGGGTGCAGCTCGCCGACGGCCCAGCCGACCCGGGTGAGCGGGACCCGAGGACCCACAGCTTCCAGCGACTGCTTCCAGGCGAGGGCGAGCTCGACGTCGTCAGCTTCGTCCGGGCCATCGAAGAGATGGGCGTCGCCGTGGGGTACGAGCCCGAGCCGATCAACCAGCGCTGGGACGAGCTCCCCGCCTCGGTCGGGATGCCGCTGGTCCGCCAGGCCACGGCTGAGGTCGTGGCCTCGGCGCGGGCGACCGCGGCCGGCTGATCCGCCGTTCCCATTGGCGAACCGGAGCGTCGATCGGAAACGCTTGCGGTCGATCGTGTCCCTTCTGCGTCCCGCCGTTAGCATCACGCTCCACACGCCGACGCATCAGGGGAGAATCACATGGACGAACGCCTGCAGGAGATGCTCGATCACCACGAGATCCGAAAGACGCTGAGCGAGTACTGCCATGCGGCCGACCGCTGTGACCGAGACCGCATGGCCAGTGTCTACCTCGAGGACAGCTGGGACGATCACGGCATGGTGAAAGCATCGGGCCCGGATTTCGCCCGGATCATGTCCGCCCAGATTTGGCAGACGAGCGTCAGCATGTACCACCTTCTTGGCCAGTCGATTATCAATGTCAACGGGGACGAGGCGGGCGCCGAGACCTATTTTCTGGCGGCCTCGCAGGTGGAGGAGGACGGCGCCATTACCACCAACCAGCTGGGCGGGCGGTTCGTCGACACGCTGCGCCGGGAGGACGGGCGCTGGCTGATCAAGCACCGGGTCGTCGTTCGGGACTGGACGTTGGCCTTTCCGGGCCAAGAGGCTTGGGTGCCGGCTATGTCTCTGGTGCCCGGTGAGCGCTCCGACGCCGATCCGGTCTTTGCCGTGCTCGGAAGGGTCCACAGCGGCGACCCGACCCAATCGGTCTAGCCGCCACGATCTGCAAGCGGTACGGTTTCTCGTTAGTTATCTCGAACCTGCGGGCGACGGAAGGAGCAGGGCATGGACAAAGAACAATTCCTGGCGGCCGATGCCAACTCGGTGTGGTTTCTGCAACCTGACCTCAACGAGCGTCTCGAAACCTCGCGACGGCAGATCGGGGCATCATTTGGATGGACCGACCCGCTGTGGTACACGGACAAGACCAAACTGGAGGAGCTGTACCGGTTCTTAGAACCCAAGGGCACCCAGGTGTTCCAGGAGCTCGAGCAGGCCATCGACGACGATCGGCGGACCCAGTGGCTCGATTCGGTCGTGGAAATGAAGAAGCCAGAGCCGGCACCGGAGGCCTCGGGGTCGGCGCAGACGGTGGCGAAGCCGCCGACGACCACCGCCCCGGCCCGACCGCGCCCGTCCGCGTTCGGGGGTTCGGGAGCGGCAACGCCGGGCGGTGAGGGCGGGTCGACATCGAGCCCGGGGACAGCGACGACCAGCGCGGCGCCGGCGAAGAAGTCGATCTTCAAAGCCCAGCCCGAGCCGGAGCCGGTGCAAGTCCAGATCGATGAGGCGGTCAAGACCGTGATGTCCGATCTTTCTGGCGGGGGTCTCACCGGCCTGGCCAGCGAGCTCGACATCAGCGCCGAAGAGCTCCAGTCTGTCCTCCAAGACCCCGACTTCGAGCGGCTGGTGGCAGAGGAAGCGGCGAAGCTGGCGGCCGAGGGGAGCTAGCGGGCCTACCGCGAACCCTGATCGCGACCCACCCCTGTCCGCGGGGTGTGGAACGCTACTCCGATGCATTTGCCAAGTCAGCGCCGCTCAGGACGCCGGCGGACCGTGGCGCTCGCCGCCGCGGGGGTCCTGGTGGCGGTCGGGATCGTGCTGGCGATCGAGTGGCCGTCGAGCAACTCCGACCCGTCCCGGGCGGCGACCTCCCCGCAGGCATCGCAGACGACCGCAACAAGCTCGACGGCGGCCACGACAACGAAATCGAAGGCGGTCGCGACCACCCCGCCGACCGCAGTGCCGGGCTCGACCGTCAAGGTGGTCGAGCCCCCGGTAACGACCCCTCCGACCACGGTGCCGGCCGCGACCCTGTCGTCCTGTCGGTCGGTCGTGCACATCGGCGACTCCACCTCAGAGACCCTGATCTCACCCGACTACCTGCCGAACCCTCTTCAGCGCTTGAGTACCACCTACGCCCAGGTGGGCGCCATCCATCAGAACTTCCAGATCTCCGGAGCCAGGTCCATCGTCGAGACCTATGAGGGGCAGCCCAGTGCCTACACGGTGGCCCAGGAGATCGTGGCGTCCGGCTACCAGGGGTGCTGGGTGGTCGATATGGGCGTCAACGACGCCGCCGACATTGCCGTAGGCTCCCACGTGGGGGCGGCCCAGCGGATCCAGAGCATGATGTCGGTCATGGGTCGGCAGCCCGTTATGTGGGTTGCCGTCCGGACCCTGGTGCCGAGCGGACCCTACGCCGAGACCAACATGCAGGGCTGGAACGCAGCCCTGCTGCAAGCGTGCGCGACCTACCCCAACATGCGGGTGTTCAACTGGTCGGCGCTGGCCCGGCCCAGCTACTACATCGCCGATGGCATCCACTACAACACCCCCGGGTCGGCCGTCCTGGCCGCGGCCTTCGCCACCGCCCTGGTCAGGGCGTTCCCCGCGACCGGGCCGGCCCCGGCCCAATGCCTGGTGCCCTGAGCTGCGGCCAAAGCTCTCCGGCCTGTCGATAGGCCCCTCACTCGGATAAGTTTCAGGCACTCGGTTAAATTTAAGGCGACCGACAAAACACCGGGCGGCTCAGCCGAGCCCGTCCGGTACGGGCCCGACGGGGGAGGACCGAAACAGACATGGCCGCATATTCCTGGAGCAGGTGAGATGCAGAGCCCGGCGACGTTCGACTACACCTCAGAGGAGCTCAAAGGGGCCGAGTACTGGGACGCCCTTCGAAATCTGCAGAAGCGAGGGCCCGTCGTCTGGGTCGACAGCCTAGGGGGCTATTGGGCGGCGACGTCGTATGACGCCGTGTTGCAGGTCGCCCAGGACTGGAGGACGTTCTCGTCGGCTGACGGCGTCGCCCTCGGACGGCCCGGCCCGGATGCCCTCCCCTGGATCATGCCGATCGAAGTCGATCCACCACGACAGCGGACCTACCGAAAACACATGAACCCACAGTTCGTGCCCAAGATGATGGCGCCCCATGAGGAGGACATCCGGGCGATCGCAGACGAACTGATTGACACCTTCATCGACGCCGGCACGTGCGACCTCGCCGTCGACTTCGCCCGGAAGTTCCCGGGCACCGTCTTCTTCCGCCTGATCGTTCCGTGCGGGGACGAGGAGTTCCGCACGGCAGAGCCGTCGGCCCGAATGATCACTTTCGAATCCGACAACCCCGAGAAGTTCGCCGCGGGAGCGGCCAACCTACGGGCCTGGGCCGGCCGGGTCTTCGCCGCTCGCGAAGGCCAGCCCCGGGCCAACGACGCAGCCGACGCGGTTATGCACCTTCCCGACGACGGCGATGCGTTCGCTGACCACGAACTGCTCTCCGGCCTGCAGATCCTCGCTCAAGGCGGCATCGGCACGTCCGCCAGCACGATCGGCGTGGTCATCCGGGTGCTGGCCGAACATCCCGACCTTCAAGCGCGGGTGCGCCGGGACCCGTCCCTCATTCCCGCCTTGATGGAGGAATGCCTCCGCCTCGAGCCACCGGTTCCGATCATGTTCCGCACCGCCACCCGCGACGTCGACCTGGCCGGACAGCACATCAAGGAGGGGGAAAAAGTCGGCCTGTTCTTCGGGGCCGCCAACCGCGACCCCTCTCTGTTCGAGCGGCCCGACGAGGTCGACATCGATCGCCGCAACAACCGGCACCTGGCCTTCGGCGGCGGCCCGCATCGCTGTATCGGCTCCAACCTTGCTCGTCTCCAGATTCGGGTGGCCATCGAGCAGCTGCTGGCCCGTCTGGGTCCTTTCCGCATCCCCGACGGGGAAGAGATCGTGTACAAGAGCCTGCAGGCCCGGGTCCGTTCTCGGTGCCACTGGAGTTCTCGCCCCCTCCTCGCTGAGGATCACGAAGCCCCGAAGCCTGAAGCCCCGAAAGGGCCTTGACTTTCCCAGTAGGAAAGTCATACACTTTCCCATCAGGAAAGTAAGGGAGTCGAGACCATGACCAGCTCCATCAGCGAAACAGAGGCGCGCTACGCGCTGAGTTCGATCGAACATCGTCGCCAGCAGGTCCTGGCCGAGATCGACGTCCCGAGGTGGTACTGGTTGATGATGGGCGCCGGGTGGCTCGTGCTCGGCATCCTGGCCGACTACGGACCCGTCTGGGCGACCATCGCCGGCACCGTGCTCTTCGGCGCCGGCCACTCCGCTATCGCTCGACGGGTACTGTCCGGCGGTCGAGGATCTCCCCAGCTGAGCATCAACCGGGAGCTGCTGAGCCGGCGCATCCCGGCGCTGATCATCGGGTTCTTGATGGTCATGACCGCAGCCACCGTCGGGTTCGCCCTTCTCTTGAACGCGGACGGGACCCGACACCCGGCTGCCCTGGCCAGCGGAGTGGTGGCTGCACTCGTCGTCGTCGGCGGCCCTGCGCTCATGGCTGCGGTGCGCCGTCGCGCCGAACGCTCCTGACATGACAATGATCGAACCGCGCTTCGACGAGCTGATCCATCCCAGCACCCGGCTGTCCATCGTGGCGCTGCTGGCCTCGACCGACTGGGCTGAGTTTTCTTTCGTCCGGGACCGGCTGGAGCTCTCCGACTCGGCCTTGTCCAAACAATTCGCCACCCTGGAGGAGGCCGGCTACCTCACTGTCGAGCGGACGGTTTCCAATCACCGTCGACGGGTCCGGGTGGCCCTCACCGACGCCGGACGGCTGGCGTTCGACGGGCATGTCGCCGCGCTGCGGGCGGTCATCGCCAGCGCCGAGCCCGCCAGCGCCCAGCCCGCGACCGCCAGCGCCCAGCCCGCGACCGCCTCCGCCTCCGCCTCTGGCTCGGCCTAGGACGCGGCGGCCGTCTTCACCGTGCGGGAAGAGCTGCGGCAACGCATTCGCAGCCTCGCTTCGGTGGCGGTCAGCGAAGGCGCCTTCGCCCCTGGAGAGGCGGTGTGGGTTGGGAAGAGAGAGATTGCCCATTTCGACGCGGAGGGGACGTTTGATATCCGGTATACGAGGGAGCGGATTCGTCTTCGGCGGAAGGAGCTGCGAGCGGACCCCCGAGTTGTGCTGCGATCGGGTACCTCCGACTGGATCGGAGTGACCCTCCGAGCCGAGGGCGACGTCGACTTCGCATTGGCCCTGCTCGAGGACGCGATCGCGGCGAACCGGCCCAGCGCACCGCCGGGACCTCCGCCCGCAGGCCGCGAACTCGATCGTCGCAGGCGCTTTCACTGACGACGAGCGAGCGGTATTCGAGGGCACGTCAGGTGCTGGCGACCAGCAGGTCCTCACCGCTTGATGGGCGCAGGCCGTCCGTCCGGCTGGCGAAGTAGCGCCCGGCCAGGACCGCACCCGACACGTGCTGGACGTCGTCGAATCCGGCCTCGCGGGCCAGCGCCAGCATCTCTTCCGGCCGGTAGAAGCTGAGGAACGGGGTGCCGCACGCCCGAGCGCCTCGGGCTGCCGCTTCGAGGCCGGCGCGATCGGCTTCGTCCAGCAGGTCCGGCGGCAGCATGAAGCTCATGGCAAACTTCGAGCCCGGTGCCAGCCCGGCCATCTGGCGCAGCGTGACCGCAGTGGCCTCCTTGCTCAAATACATGGCGACCCCGGTGGAAACGACTACTGCCGGCTCGCCGGCGTCGAAACCGGCCGCCTGCAGCTGCGCCCACCAATCGGCATTGGTCTCGAAATCAACCGGGACCAGCCGCAACCAATTGGGAACGCCGTAGCCCACCTCGACCAGACGCCTTCGCTTCCAGGCTTGCGGGCCAGGCTGGTCGATCTCGAACACCCGCAGGCCAGAGGCGACGTCCGGCCGGCGTTGGGCAAAGGTATCGAGGCCCGCACCCAGGACCACATACTGGGTGACACCGTGGCTGGCCTCCTCGACGACCAGATCCTCGATGAATCGAGCCCGGGCGACGATGGCGGCCCGAAACCCGCTGGTGCCCTGCGGATGCATGTCCGGGCGGTCGCGCCATCCATCGTCGGGGTCGACCAGTCGCACGCCGACCTCGTCCTCGAGGACGTGGGGCGACGCATCGACCTCGACGTGCAAGGCCCGCCAGAGGGCGACGCGCACCGCGGTGCTCTCCGGCCCCTCGAACGCTTCAGCTGCCATCGGGGGAGAGCTGCTCACCCATTTTCGTCTTCTGGATTCATGCTATTGACGAATTCATCCATGCTGACTCCGTCACTGCGGGGCACATCGGTGTAGACGCGGCCTCGGCGAATCATCCCGTCTTCTACCTCGAAAATATTCATATTTGGCACCAGAGTGCCGTCCTCGTGCTCGGTCACTCCTTCCAGGAAGATCCGATTCCCAACCACGGCGGTCAGCAAAATGGTGTTCCGGCCCTGCCTCGTGCCTGCCCATTGGCGGGACCAGAACCGTCGATACGATTCGCGACCACTCCAGCTCCGATCGGGCCGCATGGGGTGGACGATTTCGACATCGGGATGCCAGCAGGACACCAAAGCCTCGAGGTCACCGTCCTCCTGGGCCTTGATGTAGCGATCCACTAGGGCCTGCGCCTCTTCCGACTCATCCATCGCTGGTCCTTCCTCGACAAGGGCTCTCAGGGTCACGGATGCTACCAACCGGGCCATGAGACCGGCACGGGGAAGCACGGAAGCCGTTGTGGCCTACCTGTCCGGCTGATCTGGACGCCGCTGCCGCTGGGCCCACGTGGCGATGCTCTCGCCATCGTCCACCGGGGCGTCGATATAGGTCGTGCTCTCCCGGAACCGACCGTTCTCGATGCGGACGATATTCACCCCGCACGCCATCACGGTGCCATCGCCTCGGACCCGTCTGCTCTCGAACCAGATGTGGCCATCGGTGACCGCGGTCCGCCCCACCTCGGTTCGCAGGTCGGGCAACGCCTCCCAGTTGCGCGTCCAAGCGTCGAGGAACGTGTCACGCCCCTGGAAGCTTCTGCTCGGGCGCAGGGGGTTGATACTGGCAAAATTGGGATCCATGCACTCCCGAAGTACGTTGATGTCCCGGCTGGCCAGAGCAGCGATGTAGCGGTCAAACGCCGCTCGCGGATCTTCGTTCGTCATAGTGGCCTCTTCGGTTGTACGGGTGGGTTCGCATCCGGGGAGTGTAGGGGCGACACCGGGCCAACGACGCTGCCTTCGCGATGGCTCGAGACTGGCCGAAAGAGGGGAAGGGAGAAATCAATGACGGACGGCCGACGACTCGATCCCGATGGCCGTCTTTTTTGGTATCTAAACCGCGTATTACGCGGTTTAGATACCAAAAACGAAAGCAGGAGACATCGCCATCCGACCGGAGGCGCTCAAGTGGTCGCAATCCGGCCGGGCCCATTGTGTCGGCGGGGTTCGGAGGCCGGCAGGCAAGGTGCCGGCTCGAGGCGGTTTGGGGGCGGCTAGGTGCCAGTTAGGTGTCGGCGTCGGCGTCCGGGTCGGTATCCGTTGTCGGTAGGCCGCTCTGCTCGAGGACCTCACGGCTGAATTCCTGCAGCCGGACCCCGAGCTCATCCCAGCCGTCGCGCTTGTCGAGGAGTCGCTGGGCCAGATCGCGGTCGCCGATGCGCAGCGTGATCCCGTGACCGAGGTCGAACTCGAGGGGAGCTGGTGAGGAGCGAGGGGTGGGCGGGGCGTCGGTGGTTTGGCCGATGTCCATGCGGGCGATCACCTCCTCGACTCGCCCCCGGGAGACGCCAAGCTCGCCCAGCGTCTTCGCGGCCATGGAGCTGGGGTCTTCGAACAGGGCAAGGAGATAGTGGTGGCTCGATAGCAACCCATTTCCTCCACGAGTCTCCCGCGCCAACCGGATCGCGGTGGGCGTGATGTTCGCCGCTGCTCTCAATGCCGTCGGCGGTCGGGGCGAACCAGAGTCGACGGCGCCGGCGGAAGACTGCACCCTGACCAGAACGGCTTCCCGAGCAGTAGCGAGTGGGATGTTCTCCCGGATCAGGGCCTGGGCGGCGACACCCGAACCCTCCCGCAGCAAGCCGAGAAGGATGTGCTCCGTGCCGATGTAGTTGTGGCCCAGGCCCAGCGCCTCCCGCAACGCCAGCTCCAGCACCTTCTTGGCTCGGGGGGTGAATGGAGGTCTGCCTTCCGAGCGGCTGGACGGCTGCCCGATGGTCTGCACTACCAGCTCACGAACCCGGTCGAGGGTGAGGCCAAGCTCGTTCAAGGTCACGGCGGCGACGCCTGTCCCCTCGGCGAGCAGCCCCAGGAGGATGTGCTCGGTCCCGATGAAGTTGTGGTTGAGGTTTTGGGCTTCCTCCTGGGCCAAAACGAGCGTCCGGCGGGCCCGGTCGGTAAAGCGTTCGAACATACGCTCAGCCGATCATCCCTACCTTGACATTGTCAATCCCTACTACCAACATGGCTGACCAGGGTGATTGTCAGGCTAACCGACAAAGGAGCGGATGGTTATGAGGACCGAACCGGACGACGCAGCGGCAGACGACAGCTGGCGAGAGCTGGTCGAGGCCCTCTCGGCGGGCGCGGACGTCGACGCCACCTGGGTTCCGCTGGCCGACGCCGCCACCGCGGCCGGGGTGAGTCGATCAGCCCTGCGGGCCTGGTATCGCTCGGGGCAGATCCCCTCCCGGTTGGAGTCCGGACCCCACGGGCCCCAGCGGATGGTGCCTCGTGAGCTGGTCCTCGAACGGGCCCTGCACGGGCGCGGCCGGCTGGCCCCCGCCGAAACCTCCGACCCGTCTCCCCCACCTGACCTCATCCATCTTCTGGTCACGACCATCGCCGAGCGCGACGATCGACTGGAACGGCGGGTCACGGAGCTGGAACACCGGGTCGAGGCCCTCCTCACCCGAGCGGTGGCTGCCGAAACCGAGCTCGAGCTCTGGCGCGGGGGCTGGCGCCCCACTCCTCGTTAGCCCGCCTCGGGAAGCAGTTGCCGGCCCCAGTTGTCGCCGGTGCCGAGTCCGGGCGGGCACACGAAGATGGCGCTCCCGGTGTGTTGTATGTACTCGTTGAGCGCATCCTCAGCCCCGAGCTTCTGTTGGAGGGCGATGAATTGGTACGGGCTCTTCATAAAGGCGATGAAGAAGAGGCCACCGAGGAGGGTGCCGCGCACCGGGTCGATCCCATCAGTGAAGGAGTAGCCGCGGCGCAGGATGCGGAGGCCGTTGTTCCCCTCGTGGCTGGCCAGGCGGATGTGGGCGTCGGGCGGGATAATCAGTCGGCCCTGGTCGTTCGTGGCCTGGAAGTCCGGGGTCGTGAACTCGTCGCCGCCGGTGAGGGGGGCGCCGCTGGTTTTGGCCCGGCCGAAGACGTTCTGTTGGTCCTCGAGGTAGTCGCGGTCCCAGTTCTCGACAAACATCCGGATCCGGCGGGCGACGAGGTAGCTGCCACCTTTGAGCCACGGCTGATCGGTTTCGTCGCCGATCCAGACGTAGCGGTCGAGCAGATCGGTCTGGTCGGCCTTGATGTTGCGGGTGCCGTCCTTGAAGCCCATCAGGTTTCGGGGCGTGGCTTGGCCGTCGGTCGTCGCCGACGTGCGCCCGAACCCGAGCTCCATCCAGTTGTGCTCCACGACTCCCATCCCGAGTCGGGCCATGTTGCGCACGGCGTGGAAGGCCACGAGCGGGTCATCGGAGCAGGCTTGGATGCACAGGTCGCCACCTGTGTAGTTGGGGTCGAGGTTCTCGTTGGGGAGGGCCGGCAAATCGCCCAGCAACTCGGGCTTACGGCTCCCGAGTCCGAAGCGACCGTCGAACAGCGACGGCCCGTAGCCGATGGTGATGGTGAGCCCTCCGGGCTGGCAACCGACGGCCTCACCGGTGTCGACCGGCGGGGCGTCGAGTCGATCGACCTCGCCGACAAGTTGGCCATTGACCATGTTCCGGGCCGCCGCGGTCCACTCGGCGAGGAGTTCCTGCAGGTCCGAACGGCTGGCGCCCTCGACCACGTTGACGGTGGAAAAGACCAGCCGGTCCTGCGCAGGTGTGACGATCCCGCTCTGGTGCGGCCCGGAGAAGGGAGACGGTGGGGAGGCGGTGCTCGCGGCCGCGGGCTGTCCCATCCCGGTGAGGTCGGTGATCACTCCCCCGGCGACGAGGCCGGCCCCGAGGATGCCCGCGGTGCCGAGCAGGGTACGGCGCGAGAACCGAACCGAACCTGGATCGGTCGAGTCCGGACCCGGGCGATCAGATTGGCCGGGGCGGCCGCCGGGGTCAGCCAACCTGTCCGGGAATCTTGGAGAGCGCTTCGGCGAAGGCTTGCACGACACCGGACAGCTGGCGCCGTTGCGAGTCGAGGACGGTGGAGTACTCGACGTAACCCGTGTCGTCGTACCCGGGGGTGGCCTGGTACTTGGCTATGGCCGATTCGACGGTGGCATAGCGCTGTTGGATGGTGCTGAGCAACGCCGGATCCGTTTGCTGCAGATAGGGCTTGAGCAGGTCCACGACTTCCATGGCACCGTCGACGTTGGCCTGGAAAACGATGAAATCGGTGTTGGAGTATCGCTCCTCCTCCCCACTGATCTTGGAGTCACCCGCCTCGTTGATCAGGTCGGTCGCGCCGCTGGCCATGGTGACGGGGCTGTAGCTGGCGGTCTCGACCAGGGTGTGCAGCTGCTGTTCGTTTTTGACCAGTTGGCTGCAGAAACCAGCCGCTCCGGACAGGGTGCCGTCCGTCCACATGATCTCCTCGATGCGGTGGAAACCCTCCAGATCGGCGGGGTTGGTGACCGGGTTGTCGATGCGGCCATCGATATCGGCGTCGAGGGTCCCCCACACCGACGCAACCGGCTCGATCCGCTCGTAGTAGATCCGGGCTTTGGGATAGTCGATCTCCGCCTGGGTGAGGTTGCCGGCGTTGACGTCGTTGCACATCGTTTGGCTGGCCGTCACCAGATCGGCAGCTTGCTGATCGACGTAGGTGGCGTAGCCGGCTACAGCCTGATTGAGCCCGGCCTGGTCCGCGGCAGAGATGGTCTTGGCCGCCCCGGTCACAACGAACGGGGCGTGCGACTGATGGGCTCCGGGACAGTTGATGACGTAGCTGCCCGGTTCCACCGTCAGCTCGAACCCTCCAGCCAGTCCTGGGGTCAGGTTCTCCTGCTCGCCGAGCAGATGGGAAAGATTCGAGGTGCGCAACTCCGCCTCGGAAACCGCGCCGGCATTCTTGTTGCTCACGTTGAACTGGATGTCCCCCGATTGCACTATGGCCGGTTGAGGCGTACACCCTTGTGGGGTCAGCGTGATATTCACCGTCTTGGCTTGGTCCGACGCGTCGCTCCCCCCGCCACCGCTCGCCGCCTTTTGACCGTTGCTTCCGCAGGCTGCGCCGAGGAGGGCTACGCCGATGATCAGACCAGCGGGCCAGGCGTATCGAGGCCGAACCGGTCGGTGGGACAGTCGTAGGCGGGAAGGAGTCGGCAAGACGGACACCTCATTTCGATCGAGGGTTCGATGGGTGTGGGTGAGAAGGGGTCTGGTTCGGCGTCACGTGACGGGTTCGGCCACCATGGGGTGGGCTCGACGAGGCGGGCCCGCCCGGTTTCCTGGGCGGGGCCAGGCCACCAGGATCAGCATGGGAACCAGGTAGACCAGCCAGGCGATCCCCTCGACCTGGACCGGGTAGGGCTGAATGCCCAACACGCCGGTCACGAGCGCGGAGACGACGGTGCCCGGACGGACCAGCCACGACAGGTCGAACAGCTGTTGCTGGCCGAAATTGATCCATCCACCTTCGTTGGCGGTGTGCACGGCGGCCATGACCAGTCCGGCGGCGATGACCACCAGGACAATGCCGGTCACCTGGAAAAACCGGGCCATGTTGATCCGCACCCCGCCGCGGTAGATGCCGTAGCCCAACACGACCGCCACGACGATGCCGAGGAGGGCCCCCACCCCGCTGGCGACCGGATGGCCACTGGCGCGGAACGCGGCGAGCAGGAAGACCGCGGTCTCGAAGCCCTCCCGCAAGACGGCCAGGAACGCCATGGTGACGAGCGCTCGGGCCGAACCGGAGGCCAGCGCGGATGCGGTGGCCCGCTCCAGGTCTCCCTTGAGATCGCGGGCGTGGCGGCGCATCCAGATCACCATGTAGGTCACCATCAACACCGCGAACAGCCCCACGACCGTCTCCAGCCGCTCCTGATTTCGTGGGGGCAAGTCCGACGAGACGATCTCGAGGGCGACCCCGACCGCGATGCAGATCAGCACGGCGGCGGCGGTGCCGATCCACACCTGCCGGAGGGCATCACGCCGATCCTGCTGGCCCAAGAAGGCGGCAACGATGCCGACGATCAGGGCTGCCTCCAAGCCTTCGCGCAAACCGATGATGAAGGTCGGCAGCACGTCAGCAGCCCGGTCCGGCGGCCGTCAGGCATTCCACAGACCGGAATATTAGGTACCCCTAACCTTTAAGGCAAGGGCTTCTGTCTGCAGATATGAGGTAAGCCTTATTCCAGACCGGCGGCTGGCCCGCACTGCGCTAGGGGCGTCCGATCCCGGGCGGATGGAGGTCGGACCCGATGGCACCCGGGCGGATGGAGGTCGGACCCGATGGCACCCGGGCGGATGGAGGTCGGACCCGGTGGCGCCGACCCGATGGCCCCGACCTGATCGAACCCGACGGTGCCGGGGCCGATCCAGCGGCGATCCTTCGATCAGTCGTGCAGCTGCTGGGCCAGATAGAAGGGCTCACCAATCTGGCGGATGGCTTCGAGTTGCGACTCGATCCAGTCGGCGAAACTCTCTTCTCCCTTGAGGATGTCCTCGAGCAGGTCGCGGGTACCGCTGTCCGCTTGGTCGGTGCACAGCGCGATCCCGCGGTTGAGGCGGCCGATCGCCTCGCGCTCGAGGTCGAGGGCGAGCGTCAGCTTCTCCACCGCGGTCTCGCCAGTGTGGATCGACCCGAGTCGCTGCAGATTGGGATGGCCCTCCAGGTAGAGGATCCGCTCGATCAGCTCGTCGGCGTCTTTCATCTCGCCGATCGATTCGTCCCGATACCGATGGCCGAGCCGCTCGTACCCCCAGTTGTCGAGCATCTTCGCATCCAGGTAGTACTGGTTGACCGAAGTCAACTCGGAGGTCAGGACCTCGTTGAGCATTTCGACGACACGGGCATCACCACGCATGTGGGCACTCTCCTTGCGGTGCAGATGGTGAGGTCTACATGGAACTTCGGCTGGGGTCAAGGTTAGGGGAAAGTCGCCCTTGCGAAGAGCTGTAGGGTTGCCTAATATTTGAGGTGTGGGAGGCCGATCAGGGTTCGCAGCTGCACTGGTCCCGGCGTTGCGTCGGGTCGACGAGGTCCGCTTGATCGTCGGTGACGGTCCGGTCCGGGCCGAAGTGCTGGGCATCGGCCACCGGTTTCCCGCCCGGGTGCGGGTCAGCATCGGCTTGGCGGCTCGCCTGGTGGAGGCCGGCGCGCCGTTGAGGGTCCAGAGAGAAGTACACGTTCAGCGAGAGCTGCCGGATGAAACGCCGGTGGGGGTGTCCGAGTCGTGGTGATATGTCACTGTGAGCGTGTAAGCAGCTCCGTCATCGAGGCGGCGATCGTCTCGGGCGCAGCCACGGTGGCGGATGTCACCGGCCGCTGCCGGGCCGGGGGCCGCTGCGGCTCGTGCCGCACCACGATCGAGGCCTTGCTGGGCTCCTCCTCGGGCGGCCTGGGCGGCCTGGCTCACTCCGCCCAGCCGGCCGGCGTCTGAGCCGTCCCGGTCCAGGCGCCTGTCGATCGGGGCGTTCGGCGATCCGGGCGTTCGCAGTCAACCACCAGCAGGGTGGGAGCAGGCCCGGGCGGGAGGAGCCTGAACCGCCATCCGGCTTGACCGAAGACGGCGGGTCGTGGGCCTCCGTAGCCACGGCACGGCAGTATGCTGTCGCCGAGCTGATGGTGTCCTCGGCAGGCTCTAGGAGGAACGGTGTCGAGCGAGTTTCACCCTCCTGTGGAGGAGTACTTGCAGGCGATTGCGTCCCTCTCGGAAGAGGGGCGCCCGGTTATCCAAGCGCGGCTCGCAGAGCGATTGGGCAAGGCACCGCCGTCGGTTGGCGAGATGCTCGAGCGCCTGCTCGATGACGGGTACGTGGAGCGGGCCGGGCGGAAGATCACGCTCACCCAAAAGGGCCGGATAGTGGCGGAGCGAGTCACGCGCAAGCACCGACTGGCCGAGCGGCTGCTGGTCGACGTGATCGGGCTGCCCTGGCACCTCGTCCACCGCGAAGCCGGTCGCTGGGAGCACGTGATCTCCGATGACGTCGAAGCCCGGCTGGTCGAGCTCCTGGGCGATCCGGCCACGTGCCCCCACGGCAACCCGATTCCCGGCAGCGCCAGCGACCCGTCCGATGCGAGTGGGCAGACGAGCCTGGCCGAGATCCCGACCGGCCAAGCGGTGCGATTCGTCCGGCTCACCGAAGAGCTCGAGATGGACCTCTCCACCCTTCAGTACCTCGACGATGCCGGTTTCATCCCTGGTCGGACTGCAACCGTGCAGTCCAAAGCCCCTGACAGCACCCTGGTCCTCGATATCCAGGGCAAGCCCCTGGCGCTCGGGCCTGATCTGTGCCAGCGGCTGTTCGTCGTCGCCGCCTGACCCCTTCGTCGTCGGCTGATGGCGCGGTTACTCGCGTTGGTCGCCTCCGAGAAGAGTCCATGGAGGGCCATGACGGTTTGACGATTACCTGGTCGGGGCCGGGCGTGGGACCTGGCGCTGGGTGGTGATGTCGGGTTTCGGGTCCGGGGGTGACGGCGCGGGTGGTAGTTCGATGCGCACGGTGGTGCCGTCCTCCGGTGTGGTGTGGAGATCGATCGTGCCGCCGTGGGCGCTGACGATGGCTTGGGCAATGGGGAGCCCGAGACCCGATCCGGTCCGGGTGCGGCTGGTCTCCGCTCGCCAGAAGCGGTCGAACGCGTGGGCGGCCTCGGTAGGCGTCATGCCGGGTCCGGCGTCGCGGATCTCTAACCGGCAGACGGTCGCCCGGCTGGAGAGCGTCACGGACAGGGGGGAGTGCGCCGGGGTGTGGATGAGGGCGTTGGTGATCAGATTGCTGACGACCCTATGGAGCGCGACCTGGTCTCCTGCGACATGGACGTGAGGTTCGAGATCGGCCGTGATGTGGCGGGATGGATTGGTGGACGTGGCGTCCGCCAGAACGTCATCTACCAGAGCGGTGAGATCGAGGGGATGTTGCTGTATCGGCATGCCCTCGTCGAGTCGGGCCAGGAGCAGGAGCTCCTCGACGAGCGCCTTGATGCGAGTGCTCTCCTGGCCTATGCGACGCATGGCGTCTTGAAGGGCCTGCCCGTCGCGGAGGTCACCCTGCCGCCATAGTTGGCTGAGCCCGGAAATGACGGAGGTCGGGGTTCGCAATTCGTGGGACGTGTCGGCGACGAATTGGCGGAGCCGGTCTTCGATCGCCTGCTGTTGGTCGAGCATGGAGTTCAGCGCGCTGGCCAGATCGGCCGTCTCGGCTCCGGCGCGGCTGGCGTCGATGCGTTGATCGCGGTCGCCGCCCAGAATGGCCTCGGCTGTGCGTTTCATCCGGGCGATCGGGCGGAGGCCGAGCTGTTCGATCCAGATCCCGGCAGCCAGGAGGATGATCGCGGTAACGCCTGCGCCGACGAAGACCGCGGTCTTCAGCTCGGTCGTGGTGGAATCGACGGGGCCCATGAACGCGGCGAGCAGGAGCTGGTTGCCGTCGGGGGTTTGCAGGACGATGGCCCGCCAACGTCCTGACCCTTTCACGGATGGGACGGTGGTCGGTTTGGCGCTGGCGATCGACGACGAGATGGTGCTGGGCGTCTGCGGTTCTCGGCCGTCGGCCGCTTGCGGGGCGGCGATGGTCGTGCGCTGCTCACCCGAGATGACGGCCAGATAGGTGTTGCTGAGCCGGTCCGGCTGGGCCACTTGAGGCGGGTTGCCAAGCCCCGGTGGCCGATTGCGGGCCACGCCGGCGGCGACCGGGATGCTGTTGGTGAGCTGACTGTCAAGCTGGTGCAGCTCAGCGTTTTCGACCGTCCGGATGATGAGATAGCCGGACACAGCCAGGCAGGACACGAGCAGCACGGCCGCGGCCAAGAGGCGTGTCCGCAAGCTCATGATTCAGGGGGCCGTCATCCGATAGCCGATGCCGCGGACAGTCTGGATCAGCCGCGGCTCACTTTGGTCGATCTTCTTCCGGAGGGTGAAGATGTAGGTATCGACGATGTTGGTTTCCCCGACGAAGTCGTAGTCCCAGACGTGGTCGAGGATCTGGTCGCGGTTCAGCACCCGCCCGGTGTTGCGCAGGAGATACCTGAGCAGCTTGTACTCCGTCGGCGACAGGTCGACCTGCTGGCCTTCGCGGGTGACGAGATGAGCCGCGTCGTTGAGGTGGATCGGCCCGCACCGATAGGTCTTTCCCGGTGACTGTTTGCCGACGCGTCGCAGGATGGCGTGCACCCGGGCAACCAGCTCCTCGACGCTGAAAGGCTTGGTGAGGTAGTCGTCACCACCGATGGTGAGCCCGCGTACCCGATCCTCCGTGGCGTCGCGAGCGGTAAGAAACACTATGGGAAAGTCGTGGCCGGCCGAGCGGAGCCGCTGACAGATCTCGAAGCCGTCCAGGTCCGGGAGCATGACGTCGAGGATGGCGAGATCAACGCTCTGTTGGCTGGCAATGGCCAACCCCTCCTTGCCGGTGGTTGCTTCCGTGACGCTGTAGTCGGCCAGGCGGAGGGCGGCGCTGGCCACGAAGGCCACGTTGATCTCGTCCTCCACCAGGAGGATGTTGGTTGAGCTCACGGCGAGAAGTGTCCCATCCCTATCTGAGAAGATCCTCAACGTTGTATCGGAGTTAGCTGTGGAGGGACGGCCAGCGTCGGAGTCGGCCCGGCGCCGGATCCTGATATGTAGCTGAAACTTGGCGGTGGCCGAGCTAAGGGCACACCCGGCTACCTGGGCTTTCGTCCCGGCTTTGAGCAAACACAAAGACAGCGCATACCGAGCCTTGAACTGGCGGGTTTTTACTGATGGTCATGCCGTCAGTTGCTCCGACCTGGCCCCACCGGAACCGCGCCCCGCTGCTGGCGGGCGAACTTGCAGCTGCACCCGTCGTGCGACAGGAGGTGCGTGGTGACCGCGCCTAGCGAGACTCAGCCGGTCTCGGACGCCGCTCCACCTACGGCCCAGGTCGAGGCTAGCGAAGAAGGGCGCAAACCGTCGTGGAGGCGCGGGTGGACCCGCCGCCGCCTACTGGCCCTGGGCGCGGTGGTGGTCCTGGTGGTCGCCGCCGTGCTGATCACCTGGCAACTGACCCGCAACAGTTCGTCCCCGGCGTCGGCCGCCCCCTTGGCGGTCACGACCCAGAAGGTGACCGTCGGGACGGGGACCATCAAGCAGACGGTGTCCGCGTCGGGAACCATCGAGCCGGCGTCGCAGGCCCAGCTGTCGTTCGCCGTGTCCGGCCAGGTGACCGCCGTGGATGTGAAGGTCGGGCAAAAGGTGACCTCAGGCCAGACGTTGGCCACCGTCGGCACCACGGCCCTCCAGGACGACGTGAACGCGGCCAACGAGACGCTGGCGTCGGCTCAGGCCCGCCAGTCCAGCGACGAGTCGAGCGACGCGTCGACCAGCCAGATCGAGTCCGACGAGGCCACGGTCACCTCGGCGCAGTCACAGGTGAATTCGGCCACCCAGAACCTGGCCGACGCCAACCTCACGTCAACCATCTCCGGCACGGTGGCATCGGTCGACCTCACCGTCGGTCAAGAGGTGTCTAGTGGATCCGGGTCGAGCGGGAGTGGCGGCAACGGCGGCAACGGCTCGAACAGCGGTCTGGGCAGCACGAGCGCCACAGACTCGTCCTCCAGCTCGTCGTCCTCGTCGTCGGCCCAGATCGTGGTGGTGTCCACCGACGCCTACAAGGTGGACACGACGGTGGACGACACCCAGGTAGGGCAGGTGAAAGTCGGCGATCAGGTCACGATCGTGCCCGGCGGCTCGAGCGCGACCGTCTACGGGACGGTCTCGTCGGTCGGCCTGGTGGCCGAGTCCACTGATTCGGGTAGTTCGAGCGTGGCGTCGTTTCCAGTGGTGGTGGCGGTGACGGGAACCCCGTCGGGGTTGTATGCAGGGACCTCCGCCACGTTGACGATCATCACCGAGCAACTCAGCAACGTAGTGGAGGTGCCCACGTCGGCGATCTCTTACTCGAACGGGCAGACGACGGTGACCAAGGTGGTGGGCGGCTCCCAGGTCTCCCAAGCCGTGACGACCGGCGCAGCCGCCAGCGGCGAGACCCAGATCACCAGCGGTCTCAAGGCAGGCGACGTGATCATGGAGCGGGTCGTGAAGTTCAACGGCACCGCTGGTACCGGGAGTCGCAGCCTCCTCGGCGGTAGCGGGTCCTCGACCCGTACCGGGGGTCGCTTCACCGGCGGTGGCTTCACCGGCGGTGGCTTCACCGGCGGTGGCTTCACCGGCGGTGGTGGCGGCGGGGCCGGCGGCGGGTTCGGAGGCTGACATGGGACCGGTCATCGAACTCGACAACGTGACCAAGGTGTACCGGACCGGGACCATCTCCGTGGCCGCGCTACGCGGCGTGTCGTTCACGATCGATCCCGGGGAATACGTGTCCATCATGGGTCCGTCCGGGTCCGGCAAGTCGACGCTCATGCACATTCTCGGCTGCCTGGACGTGCCGACCAGCGGGCGATATCGACTGAGCGGCGAGGACGTGTCGCACATGGACGAGGTCGAGCTGGCCGAAGTCCGCAACGCCCACCTCGGTTTCGTCTTCCAGCAGTTCAACCTCCTGCCGTCGTTGTCGGCGTGGAGGAACGTGGAGCTGCCGCTCATCTACGCCGGGATGGGCCGCGGCGAACGCCGCCGGCGCGCCATCGACGCCCTCGGCCGGGTGGGACTCGCCGACCGGGTCGATCACCGTCCAGGCGAGCTGTCGGGCGGGCAGCAACAGCGGGTTGCGGTCGCCCGGGCGCTGGTCGGCGACCCCGAGTTGATCCTGGCCGATGAGCCGACCGGCGCGTTGGACTCGACGTCCGCCGAAGACGTCATGACCCTCTTCGACGAGCTCCACCAGGCCGGCCGGACCTTGGTGGTCATCACCCATGATGCCGAGGTGGCCGACGCCGCGGAGCGGACCATCCGCGTGCGGGACGGCCTGGCCGTCCCCGTCCATGAGGCCGCCTGATGGGCTGGTTCGAGACGCTCCGGACAAGCTTCGCGGCGGTGCGAGCCAACCGGCTGCGTTCCACTCTGACCGTCGTCGGGATCATGATCGGCATCGCTGCGGTCGTACTGACCGTGGGCCTGGGCCAGGGGGCCCAAAACCAGGTCAAATCACAGATCAACGCGCTCGGCACCAACCTGCTGACCGTCTCGCCTGGCAGCTCCACCTCATCGAGCGGCTTCCGGCAGGGGTTCGGTTCGGCGTCGACCCTGACCGAGGCGGACGCCAACGCCCTGACCTCCGCGACCGTCGCCCCCGACGTCAAGGCGGTAGCCCCGGTCAAGTCCAGCTCCGAAGGGCTCACTGACACGGTCAACTCGAACACCTGGACCAGCACCGTCAACGGCACCACCCCGGCCTGGGAGACGGTCCGGGACCGCACCGTCACCCAAGGACGCTTCATCGACAACCAGGACGTGACGGATCACACCGCGGTCGCGGTGCTGGGCCCGGACACGGCCTCCGAGCTGTTCAGCGGGGTCGATCCGGTCGGCCAGGTGATCGACGTCAACGGGGTTCCCCTCACGGTCATCGGCGTGCTCAACTCGGTGGGGGACACGTCGTCCACCACGGGGTCGAACCAGGACGATCAGGTCATCGTCCCGTTGAGCACCGCGACCGAACGGATCTTCGGCAGCACCTCACTGAGCTCGATCCTCATCGAGGCCAACTCGAGCTCCAGCCTCTCGTCCGCCTACCAGGAGTCCGACACCGAGCTGCTCGCCCTGCACGACATCTCCACTCCGTCCGACGCCGACTTCACGATCTCTTCTGAGGCGTCGTTGGTATCGACCTCCACCTCAGTGGACCGGACGCTGACCATCCTGCTCGGTGGCATTGCGGCGATCTCGCTGCTGGTGGGCGGCATCGGGGTCATGAACATCATGCTGGTCTCGGTCACCGAACGCGTGCGGGAGATCGGCCTGCGCAAGGCGCTCGGCGCCAAACCCTCCCTGATCCGCCGGCAGTTCCTCGTCGAGGCATGCGTGCTGGGTCTGACCGGCGGCGCCCTCGGGGTCGTGCTGGCCGTCATCGGTACCGACCTCCTGCCGAACGCCATCGGCTACCCCATTGCCCTCTCCGGGTGGGCCACCGCGGGAGCCATCGCCGTCGCCGTCGCCATCGGGCTCATTTTCGGTGTCTACCCGGCCAGCCGGGCGGCTCGCCTGGCGCCGATCGACGCCCTCCGCAGCGAATGACCGGTCTTTTTCACCAAGGAGCTCTTACTCACCCATGATCGCCATCCGAACATCACGAATCGTCACCCTCAGCGCCGCCCTGCTGCTCGCAGTACCACTGCTCAGCGCATGCGGCGGCAGCAGCAGCCATACCACTACCGGCAGTACCGCTACCACCGGCGGCTCGTCCACGAGCAACTCCTCCTCAGGCGGCTCTGGGGCCGGCGGCACCGGCGGGGCGAGCGGAGGAGGAGGCAATTTCCCAGGAGCTTCGGGCTCGGTCGCCGCCATCTCCGGCTCGTCAATGGAAGTCCAAAACCAGCAGAGCGGTCAGGTCACCGTCAGCTGGACCTCGTCCACGGCCTTCACCAAGACGGTGAAGCTCACTGCCGCGGAGGTCACGGCCGGCGATTGCGTCACCGTGACGGGATCGACCTCCACCGGCACCCTCGTGGCCAGCCAGGTCACGGTGAGCAAGCCGAGTACGTCGGGTAGCTGCACCACCGGTCGCTTCGGTGGTGCTGGCGGGAGCGGAGGCTTCGCCGGCGGCAACCGGCCCAACGGGGGTACTCGGCCGAGCAACGGCAGCGTGCCCACCCCGCCATCGGGATCGGCTGCCCGGGGCGGCCGGAGCGGGTTCAGCTTCGCCAGCGGCAAGGTCACGTCGGTCACCGCGTCCAGCATGGTGATTTACGGCATCTCCTCCTCCGGGTTCACCAGGTCCGGCAGCAGCTCGTCGACATCGACGCCCCCTACGTCGATCAAGAGCAGCAACGTCACCATCGGCATGAACGCATCAACGGCTTACAGCGAAACGGCGTCGACCGCGGCCAGCTCCCTGGCCGTGGGGGACTGCGTCAGTGCGATCGGGACCGCTGACTCCACGGGGGCCGTCACGGCCCGGACGGTCCGGATCACCTCGACCGGAGGGCAGAGCTGCAGCACCGGGTTTGGCGGCTTCGGTGGTGGTGGCGGCGCGACCAATGGATAAGGCGACCAACCCGACCGCCGCCCGGCGCCGGCGCCGCAACCACAAGCGGATCGGGGTGGCGGTCACGACGGTGATCGTCGGCGTGGGCATCGGTGTAGGTGTCGCCAAAGCCCAGGTCTCCAGCGGGCCCGGCTACCGCACCGCGGCCGCGACCACCGGCACGGCCACGCAGACTCTGACCGTCTCCGGTACGGTCGAGCCGGTAAACGAATCCGAGGCGGCGTTCCAAGTCGCCGGCAACGTCGCCGCGGTCGATGTCAAGATCGGCCAGCACGTCACCGCCGGTCAGACCCTGGCCACCCTCGACGCCACTTCACTGCAGTCCGAGCTGTCCCAGGCCCAAGCCAACCTGACCAGCGCCCAAGCCAAGCTCACCGCCGACGAGTCGGGCGAAGCCTCCAGCTCTTCGTCGTCATCCTCTGTTCAAGGGCAGACGACCGCCGCCACCTCCACGGGAACGAACATCGTGCTCACCGCGGCAACCACCTCGTCGAGCACCGCCCACCCATCGGGGACTGGTCGGTCCGGCGGGTCGGGGCCGACGAGCGGCTCGTCGAGCTCGGCCAGCCTCCAGCAGGCCCAGCAAGCCGTAGTCACGGCGCAGCACACTGCAGACCTCGACCTGCAGGCCGCGGCGGCCGCCCTCGCTTCGGCCGAGCGCACGTGCGGCACCTCCACCTCATCCGGGGGGTCGGCCGGCGCTCACACGACGGCCGCCTTGTTCTTCACGACCGCCGACGACTCCTCCGATTCCACGACGTCCTCGTCGACCACCACCCCGAGTACCACCCCCACCACCACTCCGACCACGACCACGCCGACCACTACTCCCTCGACGACCACGCCGACCACCAGTCCCTCGACGACGGCGCCGACCACTACCCCCACGACCACCCCGACTACGACCCCCACGACCACGCCGACCACCACCCCGTCTACCAACAGCTCGGCGTGCTCTGCTGCGCTGCAAACCGCCATCGCCGCCCAGCAGCAGGTGGCCCGGGACCAGCAGACCGTGCAAGGCGCCGAAAACGCGCTGGCCCAGGTCCTGTCCACCGCCTCGTCAGCCGCCAGCAACAATGGCAGCTCGTCCAGCAAGGGCACGAACGGGGGCACCGGCTCGCTGGGCACCGGCGGGAGCCAGTCGAGCGGCGCCAGCCGAAGCGGGGCAGGCGGCAGCAAGAGCTCCACTTTCTCGGGCGGTAGCAGCACGCCCAGCACAGAAGCCACGAACAGCGCAGCGCAACTGGCCAGCGATGAGTCGAGCATCGACTCCGATCAGGCCGACGTGGTCACGGCTCACGAATCGCTCGATGACGCCACGCTCACCGCTTCGATGGCCGGCACGGTGGCGGCCGTGAACCTCTCGGTCGGGGAGTCGGTGAGCGCCGGGTCGACCGGCGACACCATCACCATCACTGACCCTGGTAGCTACGAGACGACCTCCTCGCTTACCAGCAGCCAGGTGAGCCAGGTCGCGGTAGGTGACCACGTGACGGTCAGCATCGATGGTCAAAACGGAACCTTCACCGGCACCGTCACCAGCGTCGGCCCCGTGCAGGGCAGCTCGTCGAGCTACACCTACCCGCTCGTGGTGGCGCTGGCTGCCGGATCCCTGGCCTCCACTACCACGGTGAGCGGCTCCACCGCCCAGGTCGCCGTTGACATCGCCCAGGCCAGCCACACGACCGTGGTCCCCACGTCGGCCGTGCACACCACCACGACCGGCAGCTCGTACGTCATGACCCTTACGTCCGGCCAGGAGGTCCGCACTCCGGTAAAGGTCGGTGTCGTCGGTGACGTCTATACGCAGATCACCTCGGGCCTGTCCGCCGGCACCCAGGTCGTGCTGGCCAACAAATCGGAAGCGGTGCCGTCCTCGAGCAGTAACTCGACCAACACCTTCCGCGGCTTTGGTGGGGCGGGAGGGCTGCCCACCGGGGGCGGGTTCACCAGAGCGCGCGCTTCCATCAGTCAAATCGGCTGACGGTACACATCGCCCGACCCCGGGCCCTTCGAGCCCCGACCGCATCCCCCGGCAGCTGCCGGGGAAACGTGGTCGTGGCTCACTTCGGACGAGCCCCGGTGCCGGGGCGGTCGTCGCTCAGACCAGCTGCACCGGCATGGTTTGCGTTCTGCCGGGGAAGGGCGGCAACGGCTGAAGGGAAGCCGCCTGCTGGGCGGCAAGGTTCGCCGCCCGGGTCGACGGGTTGAACTGGGTGTTCGACGGCGCCGGCTGCGGCAAGCCGGGGACCAGCGAACCGGTCAGGTTGCTGAAGGTGGCCCGACGCCACCGGCTGATGAAGGGGAAAGTAAGCGGCCCCGTCCCCGACAGCCCTCCGGCGGCGGCGACGGCCTCGATGAGCTGAAGGCAGGAAGTGTGGTCGGAGACGGAAGAGAAGATCCTTCCCCCGACCGACCACGGGGAAACCACCCAGCACGGAACCCGGAACCCGGCGCCGACGGGCAGGTCTTCGCCCGGCGTACCGGCCACCGAGGCCTTGGTCACGAATTCCTCGGGGAACTCGCTCTGGTTGGGAGTGGGGGGTACCACGTGGTCGAAGAAGCCGTCGTTCTCGTCGTAGTCGATGACAAACACCGTCGTGTTCCAGAGGTCGTCGTTGGCGGCGAGGCCCTCCAGTTTCTGGGCGATGAACTGTGCGCCCGCCGCCGGGATCGCCGGCGGGTGTTCGGAAGCGCCCGTGGCGATAAACGCCACGTCGGGGAGCACCCCGTTGGCGCAGTCCTCGTCGAAGGCGAGGGCGGGATTCGTCGCCAGCGTGGGATTGGCCGGGTTGCCGATGCCGCCCGGTGTGCCGTCACCGAAAAGCGTGCCCGTGCTTGCCACCGCGTTGAATAGGGCATCGGGCACCATGCCGCGAGCCTTCAGGTTCGCGAACCACTGCCACACGGTCCCCCCGGTCGTGCCGAGACCGGAGTTGTACAGCCAGAGGCTGACCCCGGCATTGAACATGGTCTCGGCGCCGCTCTCGAACGTGAGTGGCGGGGGCGTGACGGTCTCGAGGATGGGGCCACCGCCGATGCCCTGAGGGTCGTTCGTTCCGTTCATCCAGAAGGCCCGGTTGGGGTCGGTGGGCCCGAGGACGGAGCAGTGGTAGTGGTCCAGCAGGGTGAAGGCCTGGGCCAGCGCCCAATGGAAGGGGATGTCGGCCTGGGTGTAGTAGCCCATGGTGTAGGGCCCGCGTGCCGGGCTGTCGGCTGCGATGTGGGCGCGCAACCAGCCGTCCATCGCTCCGTGGTTCCAGGAGGCGTGCTGGGGGGCCCAGTTGTGGCTGAGCGACGGGACGGCAGCGGCACCGCTGGTGATGGTGTTGATGTGGTAGGGCTCGAGGTAGCCGTCGGGGTTCGCCGGGTCCGGCTGTTGGAAGACCGGGCGGCCGTTGGGCAGCATGACGGCAGCCGGATCCGAGAAGCCACTGACTCCGGGGAAGGTCCCGAAGTAGTGGTCGAAGCTCCGGTTCTCCTGCATGAGGAACACCAGATGCTTGATCTGGCTGAGATCGAAGCTGGTGGCCGGGGCGGCCGAAGCCGAGGTGACGCGGCTGATGAGACTCTCGGGGAGGTACCCGGCCAGGGCCGCGGTGCCCGCCAGCGCAGCTCCCATACCCATGAATCGGCGACGGGAGATCTGCGCCTGCCACGGCTTGGAGGTGGGTGATTCGGATGATGAGTCAGTCACGAGGAAACCTCTCTGGTGAGTGCAGGATGTGGTGTAGAAGCGGTCCCTTGATGGGGGATGTGGGGGGCGATCGCGCTTTTCACGTGTCGCCTACCGGTGGGGCAACGGCGGGAACGAGAATCCCGGACCGGGCCCGAAGCCACCCCTGGCCAGGTACAGCACTGCGGCTGCGCTGTTGTTCGACGTGTCGGCGATGTACAGGGTGTTGGTGGCGTTGTCGACACCGACCGAGACCGGACCGTTGAGGTCGGACGCAGTCGGGGGACCTGACACCTCCGCCCCAGGCAACGGCGCCGTGCCACCTGCTCCGGCCGCGTTGACGACGGTCGAAATGGTCCCGTTGGGGGCGACCTCGCGGATGGCGTTGTTGAACGTGTCGGCGATGAACAGGTCGCCGGCGCGGTCGAGGACGATGCCCTGGGGATCGTTCAGCTGCGCCGATGTGGCGGGACCGCCGTCGCCGCTGTAACCGCCGAGTCCGTCGTTGGCCTGGTCGGCGGCGAAGTTGCCAGCCACCGTGGTGATCCGTCCGCTGAAGGCGTCGACCCGCCGGATCACGTTGTTGGCCGCATCGGCGATGTACACGTTGCCGAACGAGTCGACCGCCACAGCCGTCGGCAGCGCCAGCTCGGCCCGGGTGGCCGGGCCGCCGTCACCCGTATAGCCCAGCTGGCCATTGCCGGCGAACGGAACGAGCCGCCCGTTCGGGAGGACTTCCATGACCCGGTTGTTGAACGTGTCGGCGATGAACAGGTCGCCCCAGGCGTTGACCGCGACGCCCTCGGTAAAGTCGAGCTGGGCCTTGGTCGCCGGGCCGCCGACTCCGTCGCTCCCGGCTACGCCGCTTCCCGCGACGCGAGTGACGATGCCGGTGAACGCATTGACCTGGCGGACCACGTTGTCCTCGGTGTCGGCGATGAAGACGTCGCCGCGGGCGTCCTCGGTAGTGTTGCCGGGCTGGGCGAGCGTCGCTTGGGAGGCGAGGCCACCATCACCCTGCTCGCCGTTTCCGGTAAGGGAGCCGGCGAAGATCGGGGTGGTCGCACCTGCGGCCTGGGCAGGCAGGGGGTTGAGATCAGCCACGTTGTCGTCGGCCGTGTTGGAGACGTACACGTTGCCGCCCGCCGCGGAGATGCCCTGCGGATTGACGAGGCTGCCACCACTCCCGATCGGGAACGAGTACGGGAAGGTGACGAGCGTCGGCGAAGGGTTCGTCGTCACCGAGGGGCCGATCGTGAGGTTGACGTCGTCGGCCAACCCGTCGTCGTCCGCCGGACCCGCGCCCACTTGCTCCATGGCGATGGTGACCACGGCTTGGGCGGCACCGAAGGGGACGATCCCGGTGAACTGGCGGAAGACCAGACTGCTGATGTTCGCCCGTTGCGCGGGGGTCACCGGCCCGATCTGGAACGGGACACCGGCATCGATCGGCCGGCCGGCGGCCGTCTCGAAGAGCACGGAGACTTCCGCGAAGTCGGACTGGGTCGTCAGGCCGCCGAGGTAGCCCGACAAGAGGAACTTCTGCCCGCTGACCCTGAGCCTGCTGAAGTTGATGGTCTGGGTGGCGTACGACCAGACGTTCGAGTCGGCGAGCACGGGCCCTGAAGCGATCCCGCCGTAGAAGAGGTTGGTACCCGGCTTGGGGTCGGGCGTGGCCGGGTCAGCCGGCTTCGTGCTCTGGCCGCTGCCGGTGGCCGGGACATAGGCGAGCGCGGAGAGGATGCCCCCAGGGTTCGGGGATTGACCGGAGATCGTCCAGCAGTCAGGCTCCTGCTCGTTGGCCGATGCTGCCGTCAGGTCGTAGCTCGGTGGGTAGGGAGTGGTGGACTCTGCGCCTGGATTCGAGATGAGGTTGGTGTTCAGGGCGGGGGTGACCTGGACCGAGGACGGGCAGGGCACGGCGATGGACTGGGCGGGTGCGGCGGGTGCGGCGGGTGCGGCGGGTGCGGCGGATGCCCCAGCGCTCCCGGTGACCACGCCGACGGCGGCGGTCGCCCCGATGAGCGTCGAGGTCACGAGGCCACGACGGAGAAGTAGGTGTCGGCTCATGCCCAAGTTCTTTCCACGCCGAGTAACACCGGTTCGACCTGGAGTCGACCTCGGCACGAACTCTGCGTGAACAAACGCACACTGTCGTGGCGCCAGGCCAGAGGCCCGAGCGAGCCCGAGGCCCGAGGCAGCCCGAGGCCCGAGGCAGCCCGAGGCCAACGCAGTTCGGCCGGACGTTGGGGGGCGTACGATTTTACTGACCGTTTTGAATGGAGATTGCGCTCAGCAGGAATCGAAAACGGTCAATAAAACGGACGCAGCCGGGTCACGCCGGTTTTACTGTCCGCTTTTGCGAAGGCCCGTACGGGAATGAAATCGAAAACGGTCAATAAAACGGGATGCGGGTAGTTTTACTGACCCTTTTGACACACCTTGCTGACCCGGCAAAAGGAGTTCGAACGTCGCCCGGTGCGACTAGTGGTGCCGGTGATGGCCGAAGGGGTCGACCGTCGAACGCCGCGACAGCGTGATGGTGTCGATGACCGCCGGGTTGCTGACGGACGAGATGCCGGTGTCGTTGCCCGATGGTGGGTTGGTCGGCTGCGGTTGGGTCGGGTCGATGGCCCGGATGTGCATGGTGGTCTCGTCGCCCGGATAGCGGGGCGCGGTGACGTCCACCACGATGAACCCCCAGATGGCCGTGCGGTAGGCGGAGAAGCCGGTGACGCTGTCGGCATTGTCGCTGACGTCACTGCCGTTGGGGGTCGGGGGACCGGTCCACTCCCAGATGAGCGGCGGGCCCGAGGCCGAGGCCGGATCGCCTCCCCCGGTCGGACCGTACCAGTCGGTGTACAGGCTCTGGCCGCCGTTGCCGGCGCAGATGTAGGTGGTGCCGTGGATCTCGGGGTGGACGGTGCCGCCGGATCCACCGACGCCTTGGGCGACCGTGCCGCCCCGAACCGGATAGCTCCGCTCGTAGGCGTGGACGTGGCCGTTGAGGACCAGGTCGACCTGGAACCGGTCGAGGATCGGCTGCCACACCGTACGGATACCGCCGTCCGAACCGTGGGTCGTGTTGCTGCAGAAGGCGCAGTTGTGGAACGACACCACGACGAAGTCGACGCCCGACCAGGGAGCTCGGTACTGGGCAAGCGTCCGCTCGAGCCACACCGTCTGGCGCCCGTCGGTGTAGTTGTTGTTGTTGCTGATCTCGGCGGAGAGGTCGTTTCCGTCGAGCTGGACGAAGGCCACGTTGCCGTAGGTGAAGGTCGAGGTCACCGGCGATCCCGACGAGTCGTCGTAAGGGCGGGGGAAGCGGGCGCGGACTCCGGCGTACCAGTCCTCGGCCAACGGCTCCATCTCGTGGTTGCCCACACCGATGAGCCACGGAATCGACTGGGCCGCGTTCAGACCGAAGATGCTGAAGTACTGGTCCCAACTAGAAGGCGTGTAGCCCGGCTGCCCTTGGAGCACGCCCGACTCCCTGGGAGGCAGGAGCACGCCACCACTCGCGTAGCTCAGGTCGCCGGCGACCACCGTGAACTTCGGGTTGAAGGACGCGATCACCTGGGCGTTCGGCAGGCTGGACGTGTTGCTGATCGACTCGTCACCGGTCCCAACCCAGCGGAAGTCCGGGTAACCGCGCTGGCCGGTGGTGAAGCTCGTGTCGGCAAACCACGTCCGGCCGCCGTCGTTGCTGACCGAGTAGTGGTAGGTGGTGTTGGGCTCCAGGCCGTCCAAGAGGGTGTGAAGGTAGACGGTGTCATCGACGTCACCCGAGGGCTGGGTGTAGTAGGTCGGGCTCGGGATCGGAACCGTCACTCCCTCGGCGTCTTGGATCCTGCCGTAGTGCTGGCTGAGGCCCCATCGGACCAGGGGTCGGGGGGCCGACCCCGGCGTGCTCGCAGACCCGGCTGACCACGACACAAACATCGACGTAGCCGGGTCGGGTCCGTAGGCGATCCACTGCGGGGTGGTCGTGGTCGTGGGCGTGCTGGCCCACGCCGACGACTGCCGCCAGAACACGGGTCCAGCCGCGGCCACCAGGCCGAGCGCCCCCGCTCCCTTCAGCAGGGTCCGCCTGCTGTAGCGCCGCTGGAGATAGTCGTGCATCTCCTGGGGGCGCATGTCCTTGACGAGTCGGTCGGGAATCTCTCCGTAAGGCGTCTCCACGGAGCCTGAGACTACGAGCTCAGCGTCAATTTCCCAGTAACTCCACGTGATCAGTAGGAATCAACAAAGCGAACGTTCGCACCTCGACGGTGGTCGGGCCCCGGGAGGAGGCAGGACCAGCTTCAGCGGGGCGGGTACTGCTGGCCGCGCCACACCGACCACATGGGTGATTGCTTCAGTCGGTGAGACCCCACGGGCCCACACCGGAGAGGTGCCGGGGCGAGATGCGGGTGACAAATCCCTCTGGCCAGTCGCCCTCGGCGGGCGGGAACAGACCGTTGGTGATGCGGCGTAGCACCGCCACTGCCCCACCCTCCTCGACGCGGGCGAGCCCCTTGATCACGACGTACGGGCTGAACCCCTCGAAGGGGACGTCGGACTCCACAGAGAGGGTCACGCGGGGGTCGCGCCGGATGTTTCGCAACTTCACGTGGTCGGCCAGGTGGCCGGCCACGATCTCGTCTCCGTCCCAACCGACGTAGATGCACGTCACGTGGGGGGTGCCGTCCGGATTGATGGTGACCAAATGGACGAGACGACCTGAGGCCACGGCAGCTCTCGTGGTGGGATCGAGCCGGATCGGGGTATCAGCCACGCGTGCTCCTGCATGTGTCGGTGACCGTCGCAGGCTAGCGGAGGGCGTCCTTCCCGATCCCGTGTTGGTCAGGTCACCACTCGTCAGAGATGTTCACACCCACGAAACGGGCCCGCCACAATTCGCTGCCTACCGTGCTGTAACCGGGCGCGGGAGCACGGTACGTGTCATTTCCCGCCGTCTGCCAGATCGGACCAGCACCCAGAGGACAGCGAACATGAGTAGTAGCAAAGCTCGCATGCAGGCGATCGAAGCTGTCAAGAAGTACGAACCGCCAGCAGCGATCTTCGAGATGTCGGACAAGCCGGGGGAGGTCTTCGGGCAGAACGTCTTCACCAAGGCGGTGATGCAGGCCCGTCTGCCCAAGGCGGTGTTCAAGTCTCTGATCGGAACGATCGAACACTCCAAGCCGCTCGATCCGACCGTCGCCGATGTGGTGGCGGCGGCGATGAAGGACTGGGCCATGGAGAAGGGCGCCACTCACTACGCCCACGTCTTTTACCCGCTGACCCATCTGACTGCAGAGAAGCACGACAGCTTCCTCGAGCCGGGGGGCGACGGGGCGTCGATCTCGGAGTTTTCCGGCAAGACGCTCATCCAGGGCGAACCGGATGCGTCGAGCTTCCCCAACGGCGGCCTTCGCAACACCTTCGAAGCACGCGGCTACACCGGCTGGGACGCCACCAGCCCCGCCTACATCCTCGAAAACCCCAACGGCAATACCCTCTGCATCCCGACCGTGTTCATCTCGATGACCGGAGAGGCCCTGGACCACAAGACGCCACTCCTGCGTTCGCAGCAGGCCATGGCGGCCCAGGCCGAGCGGGTGCTGCGCCTGTTCGGCCACGAGAACCCCGACGCGGTGGTCTCGTACGCCGGCCCCGAACAGGAGTATTTCCTGATCGACCGGAGCTTCTTCTTCGCCCGGCCAGACTTGCTCAACTCGGGCCGCACCCTTTTCGGGGCCAGGTCGCCAAAGGGGCAGGAGTTCGACGACCACTACTTCGGAGCCATACCGGAACGGGTGCTGTCGTTCATGCTCGACTGCGAGCGGGAGCTGTTCAAGCTGGGCATCCCGGCCAAGACCCGCCACAACGAGGTGGCGCCCGGCCAGTTCGAGATCGCCCCGATCTTCGAGCGCTCCAACGTGGCGTCTGACCACCAGCAGCTGCTCATGACGACGCTGAAGCGGATCGCCCAGAAACACGGCATGGAATGCCTGTTCCACGAGAAGCCTTTCCAGGGGATCAACGGCTCGGGCAAGCACGTCAACTTCTCCCTCGGCAACTCCACCCAGGGCAACCTGCTCCTTCCGGGCGACACACCCCACGCCAATGCCCAGTTCCTGGTGTTCTGCGCGGCAGTGATCCGGGCCGTGCACCGCCACGCCGGATTGCTGCGGGCGGCGGTGGCATCGGCCAGCAACGACCACCGTCTGGGAGCCAACGAGGCGCCGCCGGCCATTATCTCCATCTTCCTGGGCGAGCAGCTGGCCGACGTGTTCGATCAGATAGCCAAGGGCGGGGCGAGCAGCTCGAAATCGAACGGCCACCTCTCGATCGGCGTGGACACCCTTCCCATACTCCCCACCGATCCGGGCGACCGGAACCGGACCAGTCCCTTCGCCTTCACCGGCAACCGCTTCGAGTTCCGGGCCCCAGGCGCGCTGCAATCCATCGCCGGGCCGATGGTGACCATCAACACGATCCTCGCCGAGTCTCTCGACTACCTCGCCACCGAGCTCGAAACCCTGATGGCCGGCGGAACGGACCTCAACGACGCCGTGCAGAAGGTGCTCGAGGAGATCATCACCGATCACGGGAGCGTGATCTTCAACGGCGACGGCTACACCGACGACTGGCCGATCGAAGCCGAATCGCGAGGCCTGCCCAACCTGCGCACCACGGTCGACGCCCTCCCGCAGCTCATCTCCGAAGAGTCCCTGGAGCTGTTCAGCCGATACGGGGTCTTCAACCACCGGGAGATGCACAGCCGCTATGAGATCGCCCTGGAGCAGTACATCCAGAGCATCGGTGTCGAAGCTCGTTTGATGGTCGAAATGGCGAACACCCTGATCCTGCCGGCAGCCCTTCGTTACCAAACCGAGTTGGCCAACAATGTCGCCCGCCTGAAGGACATCGGCATCGAACCGGACACGTCGACGCTCTACGAGGTGTCCGTCGCGATGGAAGCGCTGCGCGACGGAATTGCCTCCCTGCGCCTCGAGACCGGCCGTGATCACGACGGGACCGCGGAGGAGCAGGCCCTTCATATTCAGGCCAGAGACCTGCCGGCGATGGCTGCCATCCGGGCCGCCGCCGACGAGTTGGAGGGCTTGATCGCCGACGATCTTTGGCCCCTACCGACCTATCAGGAGATGCTGTTCATCCTCTGATGTTCCCAGATCGGTGGGACTGATGGGGCAGGGCCGGGTGTCGATACTGAAGCGGTCCATCTCGCGACCAATGGACATCTGAGCAGCCTGCTGCTGTAGATGTCCACAAGTCGTCGTACCCCACCGTTGCGGCCCAGTCGAGGGCGCCTCGCACACCGGCCTCGCCGTACGGACGGGGGTAACATCCGGGGCGGTGCTGTCGCCCGACGACAGCCGCCCGGAACACGGGGGGTGACCCACCATGACCGTCGAACACCGGAAGAACGACCCCGATGAACACGATTTCCCGGCCGCCTCCGACTATCTGAGCCTGGTGTTCGCAGACGATGTCGTGACGGCCACGGTGGACGCCCTGCGAGCCGCCCCGCTATGGCATCGAAAGGCGAAGGATCTCCTCCGGGCCAGCGACCTCGCCTTGCTCGGTACCGACAACGCCCACGTGGCCAAGGATCTCAACAAGGTCCAGTCCGGCGAACGGCTGTCGCCGGTGCTCTTGGTGCGCGGCAACGCAGCCCAGAACATCCCCCTCATCGTGGCCGACGGGTATCACCGCATCTTCGCCAGCTACCACCTGGACGAGAACGAGGACATTCCCTGCCGGATCGTCAGCGCCTCACACATCTGAACGGCAGATGCGTCGACGCTTCGGTGGCAGGCTGGATGACACTGAACACCGAACCCATAGCCCAAAGCTTCATTTCTCACACCGTGCACGAGTGGCGGCCTTTACCCACGCGGCTAACCCTCGGCTTGACTTCTCACGACAAGGCGAGGGATATCGTGCACACTTCGGATACCAGTAGGAGGACTCGGTGAACCGAGAAGCTACGGTCGGATGGTCCCGCACGTTGTTGATCGATGGGCAACGAGTCGAGGGCGAGGGTGGACAGCGCGAGGTGTTCGATCCGGCGACCGAGGAGGTGATCGTCACCGTTCGCGACGCGACATTGGATCAGTGCGACCGGGCGATCGACGCGGCTCGGCGGGCTTTTGAGGTTGGCGCGTGGCGCGACGCGGCAGAGCGAGCCGAACTGTTGCGACGTCTCGCTGACTCCGTCGAATCACGGAGCGAGGAACTCATAGCGGCGGCGGCGTTCGAGGCGGGATTGCCGGTCTCCCTTGGCCGAGCGCTTCACGTAGCAACCATCGACTTGCTCCGCTGGTTCACGGAGGCTGCCAGACTGGATCGAACCCTAGACCTCGATGCGGCCAGCACGCCGATTCCCAGCGGGAGCCGGGTTCTCTACCAGCCGACGGGAGTCGTGGCTGCCATCACGGCCTACAATTCTCCCCTACTACCGGCAGTGAACAAGATCGGAGCTGCCCTGGCGGCCGGCTGCACCGTCGTGTTGCTGCCGTCCCGGTTGGCGCCGCTCACCACCCTTCTTCTGGGCGAGATACTCAGCGATCTAGCCTTTCCCGATGGCGTCGTGAACGTCATCGTCGGCGGAGAGGACGTCGGCCGCCGCCTTACGACTCATCGCGCCGTTGACAAGGTGACCTTCACGGGTTCCATTGGTACCGGTCGCATGATCATGGAGCAGGCGGCCCAGGGAATAAAGGACGTCGTGCTCGAGCTCGGCGGTAAGTCGCCGGCGATCGTGCTCCCTGGCGTCGACCTGGCCGCGATCACTCTGCCCCTCCACCGCGCGCTACCTGCGCAACGCCGGCCAGGGATGCCAAGCACCTACCCGGTTGCTCATACATGAAGCGCAGTTTGACGAATTCGTCGAACTGTCGCGCCACGCTTTTACCGAGATCAAGGTCGGTGACCCCTTCGATGAGGACACGGTGGTCGGGCCGCTTATCCGACCCGAGCATCGAGACCGGGTAGAGGGCTACATCGCCTCGGTCGAGGAAGAAGGTGGCAAGATCCTCATTGGTGGGGGCCGGCCCGCTATGGAGCGGGGCTGGTATGTCAACGCCACGTTGTTCGGGAACTTGCCGAACTCGGCCAGGGCGTGTCGCGAGGAAATATTCGGCCCCGTGGCCGGCGTCCTACCGTATCGAGACGTGGACGACGCGGTCGCCATCGCCAACGACTCCGACCTCGGCCTGGCCGCCCACCTGTTCGGACCAACCGACGACTGCCTCGCGATCGCACCGCGTTTGCAGGCCGGCACGGTGATCGTCAACGGGGGTGGCGGGCTGCGGGCGGATGCGCCGATGGGCGGCTTCAAGATGAGTGGGATCGGGCGGGAGTACGGAGAATGGGGAGTACAGGAATTTTTGCTCACGCAGCACGTGCAGTGGAAGCTCGACTGATTCGACCACGCGTAGGACCTACCTGACGGGACCCGGTAGCTCCCGATCATGCTTCCTCGTGATGCGATGCCACCACGCGATAGGCACGGCTACACCGGACAACACGAGAATTGTCTCCACGACTGTCAGCCCGACCATGGCGAGCAGTATACACTTTATCGACAGATTTTGTATGAAATAGTGACGCCGGAGGCTGATCGAGCGTCGAGCTCGGCCGCTACCATTGCGACGATGACTACCTCCCACCCGGACTTTGCCATCAGCACCGTGCTGTTCGATCGTCAACTGCTCGATCACCCGTTCTACCGACGCTGGGAGCAAGGCGCGGTTTCGATCGCCGAACTCGCCAGCTACGCGGCGCAGTATCGCTACTTCGAGCGCTTCTTGCCCCGGTTCTTGGCGCGCTTGGAAGGTTCACTCCCCCGCGGGACCGCCCGGGATCTGATCGCGGCCAACCTGGCCGACGAGGAGGGGAATCCCGTTCCCCACGTCGAGCTCTTCGAGCGCTTCGCGAGCGCGGTCGGGGCCACTGCAGATCCCCCCACGCCCGCAACCTCAGCCCTGGTGGGGTGCTACGAGGAGCTCTTGGCGGCCGGACCGCTCCCGGCGCTGGCCGGCTTTACCGCCTACGAGTCGCAATCAGGTGCCATCGCCCGCCGCAAAGCGGATGGGCTCCGTCGCGATCACGGCCTCGACGATGACGCGGTGCGGTTCTGGGAGCACCACGCTGAAGTTGACGCCGCTCACGGGGCGTGGGCGGAACGGGCGCTGGAAGAGTCCGCTCACGATGCCGGGGCGTTGATCCCGTCCATCCGGCGGGCAGCCGATGGGTGGTGGGCGTTCCTCGATGACCGAGAGGCGTTGGCCCTGCTCAGCTGATCGGGCCGGGACAGGGATCGGGCCGAAGCCGGCGAGATCCGCTGCGTGCCGCCAGGCGTTGTCGGTTCCCGAGGGCACATACGGTGGAAAGGTGATCTAGCGTTTGGTCCCGATGAGGGTGGAGCCAGCGGGAGGGAACCGGCGCCCGCTCCGGCCCAGGCATCCGATCCCGTCGGCTAACCAGCGCTCGTCGATCAAGGGTCCGGTAACCGAGGCTCCGCCGACCTTGTCTCGGGATACCAAGGTCTCGCCGTCCAATCACCCGCCGAGCCTGAGCCCGACGACACCGGCCGCGCCCGAGCCGGGGCGGCGCGGGCTGGGCGTGTCGCGCCGCGTGGCCGTCGCCTTCGCGGTGCTCGTCCTCGCCATCCTCGGTCTTTCCGGTGCCCTCGTCTTCACCAACCTCCGAATCTCGGGTCGGCCAGACCTCAACAACAAACAGGTCAACGCTATCGCCAGCCAGCAGGCCGGCACCGCGGTCTCGCAGCTGCAGTCCCAGCCGCCCGCTGCGGTCCCGGCCTACCAGGCGGTGCAGACCGCGTTCGTGGTGGTCCGGTCCAAGACAGGCGCCTCGGGCACTGGCGAGCTCGGCAGCGGGGTGATCGTTGACTCGCAGGGTGACATCCTGACCGCGCTCCACGTCGTGCGGGGCGCGTCGACCATCGAGGTCACGTTCGCCGACGGGAATACGTCGCCGGCCACTGTCGTGGCGTCGGACGAGGACCACGACATTGCGACCTTGAAGCCGTCGACCCTGCCGGCCGTGGTGTCACCAGCCGTGCTCGGCAACGTCCCGCAGATTGGCGACCAGGTGTTCGTGGTAGGCAACCCGCTCGACCTGGTGGCGTCCTTGTCGGCCGGGGTGGTCTCGGGGTTGAACCGGACGTTTACGCCTACCGACGGGCCGTCACTCACAGGGATGATCCAGTTCGACGCGGCGGTAAACCCGGGGAGCTCCGGCGGTCCCCTCCTCAATGCGAAAGGTCAGGTGATCGGGATCGTGGATGGTCTCGCCAACCCCGCAGGGGACGACGCGTTCGCGGGCATCGGCATTGCCGTGCCGATCGCCACGGCCGGCGCAGTCGCAGGAGCTCCGGCGAAGTGAGCGCGTCGCACGACGGCACCGCCGCCGCCTCGGCCGAGGCGATCGAGGAGGTGCTGTATCGCGTCAAGCGGGTCATCGTGGGCCAGGATGTGTTGCTCGAGCGGATGGTCGTCGCCCTGGCGGCCCGCGGTCACCTGCTGGTCGAGGGCGTCCCGGGATTGGCGAAAACCCTGGCGGTCAAGGCCTTCGCCGGCGCCCTCGGCGTCGAGTTCCAGCGCATCCAATTCACGCCCGACCTCGTACCGGCCGACATCGTCGGCACGAGGATCTACAACCAGAAGCTGGGCGAGTTCGAGGTGTCGCTCGGTCCGATCTTTGCCAACTTGGTGCTCGCTGACGAAATCAACCGCGCCCCGGCCAAGGTCCAGAGCGCCCTACTAGAGGCGATGCAGGAGCGCCAGGTGACCATCGGCCGCGAGAGCCACGCGCTCCCCGACCCGTTCCTCGTCATGGCCACCCAGAACCCGATCGAGTCCGACGGGACCTACCCACTGCCAGAGGCACAAGTCGACCGGTTCATGCTCAAGGTGCTTGTCGACTACCCGAGCGCGACCGAGGAATTCGTCATTGTCGGCCGGATGGTCGCCGGCCTCGAGACCGTACGCGAGGTCATGAGTGTCGAGCAGCTTCGCAACCTCCAAGAGGCGGTGCGGACCGTGTACGTCGATCCCTCGCTCATCGAGTACGCGGTCGCGGTGGCGTCGGCCACCCGTGATCCCCAGGCGGTGGGATTGGCAGAGCTCTCGCCGTACATCATGTTCGGGGCCAGCCCCCGAGCGTCGATCAACATGGTGATCGCGGCGCAGGCCCTGGCGCTCCTGCGGGGCCGGGTGTACGTGTTGCCGGAAGACGTCCGTTCGATCGCCCCCGACGTGCTCCGGCACCGGTTGGCCCTGTCGTACGAGGCATTGGCCGATGACGTGACCGCTGAGCACGTCATCGACGCCGTGCTGAGCACGATCCCGGCTCCCGACGTCGTCCTTCGCTCCGTCAACAGCTAGCCGGCGCGCACGCCATGGACGCAGATGACCTCTTGACAGCCGAGGGGATCCTTCGTCGCCTGCAGTGGCAAGTCCTCCGGCGGCTCGACGGGCGCCTCCAAGGGGACTACCGAACTCCGCTCCGCGGCTCTGGCACCGACTTCCTCGACTTGCGGGCGTACGAGTGGGGCGACGATGTCCGCCACATCGATTGGAACGCCACGGCCCGGATGGACGAGCTACTCGTCCGGGACTTTATGGAAGACCGCGAGCTCACCGCCTGGCTCCTCCTCGACCGCTCGCGGTCGATGACCTTCGGCCCCGCCGGACGGTCCAAGGAGCACGTGCTGTGCGAGCTGGCGGCCATTTTCGGCCAGTTGCTCGTCCGGAACGGCAACCGGGTGGGGGCCATCATCTTCGACGGAGAGCACCATCGGATGCTCCCGCCACGACAAGGCCGCAACCAAGTGCTCCTGCTGATGGACAACCTGCTTCGACCGGTCGAGGCCGCGGGGTCGACCGACCTCGCGAGGCTCTTCCGCACCGCTGAGCAACTCGTGGGTCGACGCTCGCTGGTGGTGGTGATCTCCGATTTCGTCAGTAAGCCGGGCTGGGAACGACCGCTCCTCGGCCTCACCCGGCGACACGAGGTCGTCGCCGTCCGGATGGTGGACCGGCGCGAGCACGAGCTTCCCGCCGCGGGCCTGCTCTACCTGCAGGACGCCGAAACAGGGGAGGTGCTGCTCGTCGACTCGGGCGATCCCGAGTTTCGTCGCCGGCTCCACGCGCTGGCTGAAGACCAGGACGACGCCATCCGCCAGTCGGTCGCTCGGGCCCGGACCGATCTCCACGTCGTATCGACCGAGGACGATCTACTGAGCGCGTTCGTGCGGATGGCGTCAAGTCGCCGTCAGGGGCGCAGATGACCTTCGCCTCGCCGGAATGGCTCTTGGCGCTGCTGGTCATACCGATCGTGGTGGCGATCTTCGGAGCGGCCCGCCGCAGACGGTCCCGGCGGAGCGACGAACTGGCGACGCAGGGGCTCCTTGTCAATGACCCCGGTCGCCAAGGCTGGCGGCGCAACCTGCCGTTCGTGTTGTTCGTAGCCTCCCTCGCCTTTCTGTCCGTGGCTGCCGCCCGACCGATGGCGACCGTCAAGACGCCGCGGCTCCAAGCCACGGTGATCCTGGCGATGGACGTCTCCAACAGCATGGGAGCGAAAGACGTCGAGCCCACCCGCATCGCTGCGGCCAAGGTGGTGGCCAGCGACTTCGTCCACGAACAGCCTTCGGCGGTCAAGATCGGCGTGGTGGCCTTCGGGCCCAGTGCGCTGATCGTCCAGACCCCCACTTCCAATCACCCCGCCGTCCTGCAGGCCATCAGCGACCTGTCTCTGGGCGGCGGCACCTCATTGGCGACGGGAATCCTCACTTCGCTGGACGCCCTCGCCAACAAGACGTTGAACGTGAACTACGCGACGCTCAACGAAGACAACTCGAACGAGCTCAACATCGGCTACTTCGGGGGAGCGACCATCGTGTTGGTCTCCGACGGCGAGGACACGACTCAGATCGACCCGGTCACGCTGGCCCGGCTGGCGTCGAGCGCCGGGGTGCGCATCCAGACGATTGGCGTCGGCACCACCGCCGGCACGTCCGTGCAGATCGGGGGGTTCAGCGTCGCCACCTCGCTGGATCCGCAAACGCTCGAGGCCGTGGCCAAAGCCACGAACGGAACCTACCACCAAGTGGGCGACCGGGCCGCGGTGGGCGAGGTGTCCCGAACGATCAATCTGCATTTCGCGGTCGTAAGCGAGCACATCCAAATCGCCGCCATCTTCGCAGGAGCCGCCCTGCTGTTCCTGGCGGCGGGGGCCCTGCTCTCGGTGTTCTGGTTCGGGCGGGTGATGTGACGTGAGCTTTGCCTGGCCCTTGGCGCTGCTCCTTGTGCTCGCCGTTCCCGTCGTGCTCATCGCTTACATCGCGGCACTGCGCCGGCGACGCCGCCAGGCGATCTCCTACTCGAGTTTGGCGCTCGTACGAGCGGCCATGCCGCGACGGAGTCGCTGGCTCCGACACGTGCCCGTCGCCGCGCTCCTCGCCGGCATCGGCGTGCTCGCGATCGCGTCGGCGTGGCCCGAGCTCACGAGGGAAGTCCCGGCCCAGAAGACATCGATCATCCTCGCCCTCGACGAGTCAGGCTCGATGTGCTCCACCGACCTGTCGCCCAACCGTTTGGCCGTGGCCCAACAGGCGGCGGTCAAGTTCGTCAACTCCGAACCGGCCGGCACCCAGATCGGCCTGGTGCTGTTCAACGTGTTCGCCGAGCTCGCCGTCCCTCCCACGTCGAATCGCGGCGCCCTGGACCACGCGCTCGACAACCTGAGTACCGCCCCGGGCACGGCCATTGGGGCGGCCATCTTGCAATCGCTCGACGCCATCGCCCAGGTCGATTCTCAGGTCAAGCCAGTCGCCAACTCGGTGCTCGGCACCGACGCCACTCCCTCCGAGCTCGGAGGCACGAACAGTTCCGGCGGCTCCGCCAGCGGCCCGACCGGTACCGGGACCAAGCCCGGATCCACAGGCTACGTCCCCGATATCATCGTGCTGCTGACCGATGGGGCCAACAACCGGGGAATCACGCCGCTGCAGGCCGCCCCTTACGCGGCGGCGCGACGGGTCCGGATCTACACCATCGGCTACGGCACGACGCACCCAGGCCCGCTCGAGTGCACTCTCCAGCAACAGGGTGGCTTCGGTGGCGGTGGCTTCAGTGGCGGCGGTTTCGGTGGCGGCGGCTTCGGGAGCGGCAGCTTCGGTGGCGGAGGCTTCGGAGGGGGTTCGGGTTCCCCGCTGGTCGCCGACCTGCCCCCACTGATTGAGGTCTCGCAAGAGACCGGCGGGAGGAGCTACACCGCCCGCACCGCCTCGCAGCTCTCGCAAGTGTTCGCCAACCTGCCGAAGCAGGTCACGATCCAAAAGGAGCACGACGAGGTGACAGCCGAGTTCGTCATCATCGGGGCGCTGCTCGCCCTGGCTGCGCTGGGGGCGTCCATCCGTTGGAGTGCACACCCCTAGGCAATTGTGAGCCACCCACCCGCGGCCCCCCGCCCGCGAGTCCATCGGCGCCGCCGAGGCCTTCGACATCCTGGGTCGGGCCACGCAACGCAGTCACCGCAAACTGCGAGCCGTCGCCGCTCAACTGATCGCCGGAACCGATCCGAACCAGGGGCCCGCCTAGGCCGTGCAACCATCTCGAGCCGTGGCCTTAGCCGCCGCCCAAGAAATGCTGGGTCTATCCGTGGCCCAATTGTGACTCGACTACCTGAGCCTCGGCGGCAACCTCCCACCCGCCGCCATCGACGCCGCCCTCACCGGCGCCCTCGCCCTGGGCGACCACGACCACGACGTCCACGTGCAAGCCCTCAACGAACGCTTCATTGATCGCGCCCAAAACCATCCCCTCGCCTACGCCGACGAACTACCACCCCCACTCTGACCCTGCCCACCCTCCAACCAGCCACCAACACAGATCTCTCCCCCCTGCATCACCGGCGACTGCTCGTTCGGCCCAACGGGCGCCGGCTTAACCAGCCAGGAGCCGGTCGGGTGCCATAGTCGGGCGATGTGACGTCACTCGAGTTCGAGAGGTGAGCCAGATGAGAAACGACCCTCCTAGTACCTGGCCCCTCCGGTGCTCGCGCTGAGTTGACGTTCCGTCTCGATCTGGCGGCTGGGCTGGGCTGAGACTCTGATTCGTCGCTGAGCGCCGGCGCCTCCGCCGCCGTCGGGACCTTCACCGCCGGCGACTTCCCCCGCCAGTGGGACCTGACCAACAACCAGCGTGAGCTGTACCTCACCGAGCTCAGCTCAAACACGCTGGCGATCTTCCCGACCTTCATAGTCCACGTCGGTCGCGCCGCCCCTCACTACGATGTGGTCCTGGAAAGCGCCACCATGGAACCGGTGGCCAGGCCGATGTCGATCCTCTCAGAGCCGATCCGTAACCCCTACCGCCGGAAGACTCGGTGACTGCCATGCTCGAGAACGAGGTTGTGCAGGTTGATCTACCCGCCGACGTACAGCAGTACGACGAGACGGGATATGTCTGGACGGTGCGGGAGGACGCACGTGACCCCTCGGTGGTAGTCGAAGGGGCGATCGTCGTCGCTGGCGATAGCGAAAACCCCTTCTTGGCCCGCGTCGTCGACGTGCAGGCCTCTGGTGCGGTGACCCAGGTTCACCTGGAGGTGCTGCCTGGTGATCCCGCAGAGTACGCAGCTGCGCTGCGTCGGGCCTATTTGCTCTCAGCTTGACATGGGAGTAGCGCGCCCAGGACCTCGGCCGCTTGGCTCGGAGCCTCCATACGCCCAGTGGGACCTCTGCCTTGGTACCTCGGGCCACGAGTACGCTCTCCTTGGAACCGCCAGCGACGATTTCTTTCGGGTTTCTGGCCTGAGGACAGGTTGGAGGAGCGGAAATAGCCGCTGACCAGCCAAGGAGGGATGCGAGAGCGGCCGAATCGGACGGTCTCGAAAGCCCTTATTAGGCCTTCCTTTGACCTAGAAAGGGCACGCCGGATCGGACGGTGTCTCACGGTCGCAGAGCGAGAGGGGCACCGGTCTGCGGCCTTTCCGACGAAAAGGCTGTTGCCCACGTGCGTCCCGAGTGTGCGTTCGGGATCCGGGCTCATGGCAAGCCAAGATAGGCAACGCTGCCTATAGGCAGCCTGGTGCTCTGTCCGTATCGTCGTCGGTATGACGCTGTTGGTGGCGCCGAAACAAACCAAGGGAGGCGACATGCCGAGATACCTGGTCGAGCGCACGTTCCCCCAGGGCCTAAGCATCCCGATCGACAGCGAGGGGAGAAAGGGAATCGAAGGTGTGGTGGACGTCAATCACGCCCAGGGCGTGACCTGGGTGCACTCGTACGTGTCGACGGACAAGCGAAAGACCTATTGCATCTACGACGGGCCGGCCCCGGAGGCCATCCGAGCGGTTGCCGCCGACAACGGCCTGCCGGTCGAGTCGATCATCGAGGTTCGGGTCCTCGACCCCTACTTCTACAGCTGAACAGGAGCGGGGCTAGTGGTAGTCGAGCACGACTGTGGATGTCCTTCCAGCCAAGTGGACAGATCGATCGCCTGGCGCCGGTACGATCAACCGTGTGGGGGTCCTGGAGCGGGATAAGACCCTTGAGCAGCTCGACGCCCTACTGGCGGAGGCCTCATGGCGGCGCGGCCGCTTGGTGTTGGTGCGAGGAGAGGCCGGTATCGGCAAGAGCACCCTGGTCGAGGCCTTCGCTGCGGGCCGTTCAGGCCGGGTGCTGTGGGGAACGTGTGACCCGGCAGTGCCGCCCCGGCCGCTGGCACCGGTCTTCGACATCGCCGAACAGGTCGGCGGAGAGTTGCGGTCGGCGCTGGCCGACCCCGACCGCCACCGGATCCTTTCCGCGTTTCTCGGCCTGCTGCGGGCGGAGGGGGGCCCCTGGGTTGCGGTCCTCGAGGACGTGCAGTGGGCCGACGAGGCCACCCTTGAATTGCTCCGGGTGGTCGGACGGCGCGCCGCCCAGCTGCGCGCCCTGGTAATAGCCACGTTTCGCGACGACGAGGTCGGGCCGGATCACCCGTTGTCGGTAGCGCTCGGAGACATTCCCACCGCTTCCACGGTCTCGGTGGTCCTGGCACCGTTGTCCGTCACCGCGGTTGGCGCGCTGGCCGCGGGAACCGCGATCGACCCGATCGCCCTCCACCGCGCCACGGCGGGGAACCCCTTTTTCGTCACCGAGATTCTCGCGTCCGGAGGCGCCGAACTGCCCTCAACGGTGCGCGACGCCGTCTCCGCCCGCGCCCGGCGCCTCCCGGCCTCTGCCTTGCGGGTCGTGCGGGCGGCCTCGGTCCTCGGGCCACGCTGCGACACCGAAGTCCTGCGCGCAGTCGCCGATACACGATCGGAAGCTATCGACGGCTGCGTGGCTGGGGGCATGCTGCGACGGGACCAGTTGACCATCGAGTTCCGCCACGACCTGTCCCGACGGGCCGTGCTGGAGTCACTGACCCCGTCCGAGCGGTCACGGCTTCACGAGCGGGCACTCGCCGCCCTGCGCCAGCACGCCCCCCATACCGAGCCCGGGGAGTTGGCCCGCCACGCCGTCGAGGCTGGTGACGCCAACGCCGTGCTCGAACTGGCGCCCAAGGCGGGAGCCGACGCCGCGTCCCTGGGCGCCCACCGCGCCTCGCTGGTTCACTACCAGAGTGCCTTGCGGTACGCGGCCCGGTTGACGCAGCCAGATCAAGCCTCCCTCCTCACCGCGCACGCTCACCAGTGCTACCTGACCGGCGACATCAAGCGGGCCGTCGCCTCCCAGGAAGAGGCCGTTGCCACCTGGCCTCGAGCCGGCGATGTCAGCTCCAAGGGCCGCGCCCTGAGCGACCTGGCCCAATACCTGTGGTGGAACGGCGAAACCGAACGCGCCGGCGAGGTCGCCACTGGGGCGGTCGAGGTGCTCGAGTCGATCCCCGCCGACGCCAACGTGGCTTGGGCCTACGCCCGGTTGGCCCAGGTGTCGATGATGTCCGGCCAGTATGCGACCGCGAGCGATTGGGGCAGCAAGGCTGTGGCGTTGGGCGAGCTGTTCGACGAGGAGGCCGTGATCGTGCACGCCCTCAACACTCTGGGCGTCTCAGAGGTCTGCCTCGGTGTCGACGGCGGCTGGGCCAAGCTGGAGGACAGTCTGCACCGGGCCATGGCCGCAGACCTGGAGGAGGACACGGCCCGAGCTTTCAACAACCTCATCGCCACGATCCGAGAGAACAGGCTGTATGAGCTGTTCGACCGTTACAGCCAGCAGGCGGCGGTCTTCTTCGACGGCCACGATCTCGACGTCAGCGAGCACTGTCTGATAGGCGACATCGTGGATGGGCTCTTCGAGCGCGGCAGGTGGTCCGAGGCCGCCTCCCAGCGCCCAGACGGTGCTCGGGCGGGGGTCTGTCCATGGTCGGGTTCAGTGCCTGACCGTGCTGGGTCGTCTAGCGGCCCGTCGCGGCGACCCGGAGGCGTTCCGCTGGCTCGACGAGGCACTCGAGCTACAAGCACTTTTCGGCGGGGAGGTCACCTATCCGCTGCGGGCGGCCCGAGCCGAAGCGGCCTGGCTAGCCGGCAACCCCCGGATGGCCGCCCGGGAAATCGAAGCGGGGCTGCCAGCCTTCGACGAGCGCACCAACCCGTGGCTGCTCGGAGAGTTCGCCTTTTGGGCCCACAAGGTCGGCGTCGATTGGGACTGCCCGAGACGCCCGGCCGACCCCTACGCCTACTATCTCGACGGCTATCCGGAAAAAGCGGCGGCGGCGTGGGCGGCGCTCGGATGCCCCTACGACGAGGCGCAAGCCCTGGCCGACAGCGACAACCAGACCCAGGTGCGGCGCGCCCTGTCCATCTTCCAGTCCCTCGAGGCGACGCCCGCTGCCAGAGTGGTCACCGAGCGCCTGCGAGCAATGGGAGCCCGACGAATCTCACGCGGCCCCCGGCTCACGACCCGAGCGAACCCCGCCGGCCTCAGTGACCGCGAAGTCCAGGTGCTTACCCTGTTGGCCGACGGTCTGCGCAACGCCGAAATCGCCAAGCGTCTGATGGTATCCACCAGGACGATCGACCATCACGTTTCGGCCGTACTCACCAAACTCGGCGCGCGCAACCGCTACGAAGCCGGCCAAAAAGCCACCCGCTTGGGGCTCAAAGGTCCGTAGTTCGACGGCTGCAGGCCATCGACATGACAGCCCGCTCGCCATCGTGGGCCGGCTCTGAACATCTGGCCCGTCAGGTTCGCTCTCTATAACACCATGTCCAAATAGAGGAGATTTGCTATGACCACGTACTGCTTCTTCCGCGACCAACTGACGATCGACGATTCGCTGCCTGATCAGCTCGCGACCCTCGCCATCACCCCGGGGTCGGGCGACACTCTTGTGCTCGGTGCTGCGACCTGCCAGCTCAACAGCCTGCCGGGCGGCTTCGACTACCTGATCATGGCCGACTCGCTGAGCACCACACCGGTCGTGCAGACGGCGTTGGGCACCGGCCGATCGGTGAGCATCTACGCCGAGTCCATCACCACCCCGCTCCAGGTGAACACCCCGGGCACCGACGGGGCAGCTGGTTCTGCGGGCGAGGCGGGCCGGGACGGCGCGCATGTCATCCTCGACGGCAAGCCCCGGATTCTGCCCGGCGGTGACGGCGGGGCCGGCGGGCCAGGGTCACCCGGAGGGGCGGGGGGCACCGTCATCATCTCCTACGCATCAGCCGCGGTCCCGCCTACCGCGTCGGCACCAGGGGGTTCCGGCGGACCGGGTGGAGTCGGAGGGGCCGGCGGCAGCGGCGTCCCACCCGGACGCAACGGCCCCGACGGACGCCCAGGTCATCCCGGCGCCGATGGGACGATCACCATCTCAATGGTGCCGTCAAATGCGGTCTACGCCGGCGTGCCAACCGGGGCCACCTCGCAGTGGTCGCAGTACCGGACCGAGGTTGGCACCTACCTGTTCCGGCTCTTCGACGCCGCCGACCAGCTGCACGCCTTGGACGAGTTCGACGCCGCGCTGACTACTCGATCCGACCAACACCACCGCCGCGACCATGCGCCAGCGGGTGGTGGCCCAAGAGACCCCAAGCGGAGTCGCCCGGGATCTCGACATGTCGCCCGACTACAAGGACATCTCGGCCGGCCTGCTGGGCGAGGTCCAGCTGGTGCTGTCGGAGTTCCTGGCCCTGCAGGAAACCGCCACCGAGGTCGAGATCGCGGCCGCCACCAAGGACCAGCTGCAGCTGTCGGTCGACCAACTCGCCGATCGGCTGACCGAGGCCAAACTCGATCTCGTCAGCGCCGACGACGGCGTCCAGGAGGCCAACGCCGAGCGGAGCATGTACGACGCCCAGTGGACCAGCCTGCAACAGCAGATCTTCGCTTTGCAGGACCAACCGCTGAGCCTGGGCGATCTCGCCACCACCCTCGGCGGGGTTGCCGCCGGGATCGCCGGGCTCGTCTCCGGGGTCGGGGCTATCGTGTCCATCCCCGGGGCGCTGGCCGTCGCCGGCAACCCGCAGTCCGGGCTGTCCCAAGTGCTCGGATTCCTCGCCACCGGACAACAGTTCTGGAACAACAAAAGCGTCGGCGGCGACATGACCGATCTGCTCAAAGGCGGCCAGGACGCCATCACCAACTTCACCAAGGTCTACGACGAGCTGAGCGGCTCGACCGCGGACGCCACGATCACCCAGCTGGCGCTCCAACAGGCCACCGTCGGCATGCAGGACATGGTGGCCCAGCTGCGCCAGCAGCAGGCCGCCGACCAAGTGATCGCGGCGCAGACCCGGGTCGACGACCTCACGACCGAAGTGGGGACCGGGCAAACGCTGCTCAATAACTGGGCCGACACCGAGGCGTTCATCAACGTCGTACTCGGCCAGCTGCTCACGATCGCCCGGGCCCTGGCCGACATGGTCGCCGAGGACGTGTTCCTCGCCCGCCGGGCACTGGAGATCTACCAGCTCGCCGACGCCAGCGACGTCCACTTCGACTACGGCTACCTGCACCCCGACACCGACCACAACCTGGCCGGACAGCCACTCCAGCGGGTGCTGACGTCGCTCGAAAGCGTGGCCACCCTGCCCGCCGACGTCATCACCTGGAACCAGATCTTCGTGGCCTTGAACGAGACAGAGACGAGCGGCTACGACGTCGTCCACCCCGTGATCGAGGTCGTGATCGACGATCCAGACGCCCTGAGCCGGCTGCAGAACGGCGGACGCCTGCAATTCTCGGTCGGTATCGGCCCCGACCCGATCCTTGCCAGCATCCCCGCGGACATCTACGAACTGAAGGTCGACAACCTGCAGCTGCAGCTCACAGGCGCAGCCGCCTCTGCTACGGCACTGATCTGGGCCCAGCACAACGGGCACTGGGTCATGAAACGGCCGCCGACAACCGACCTGCCCGATCCCCTCGACATCGAGTTCTCGCTGTTCAGCCACGTCGAGGCGTTCAATCTGGCCGCCGGCTCAAACCCTGCAGCGCTCATTCCGGCCCAGCCGCAAAACTCCACCGACCCCGGGCCTCCATTCTCGTTCTGGGGCCGGGGGGCGTTGGCCGACTGGACGCTATTCGTCGACCCGTCCTCGGCCGCAACCCTCGACCTCACCGGGCTCAGCCAAGTGCGGTTCTCGATCGGATGTATCGGCCTCGTCGCCCAAGGCGCACCGTCAGGCCAGGCCAGCTGACGCCGTCGAAAACACGGCTCGCGCCGACGCCAAGGTCATATCGGGAACGCTCACACCCCTCCCTTGCCAGCGACCTGATGCCCAGGTCGCTGAGCGAAAATTCCAGCACCAGCATCTCGTCGACTGTTTCTCCATCCAGCGCTAAACCGGCGGTCACCTGGCAGCAAGCGGTCTGGCAGTGCTTGGTGGGAGCAGGAATCTGGAGTCGAACAGCGCGCCGAAAACGGGCTTCCCTGGCTGTCGTCTACACCAACAGACCGGCGGCCGCAGGTTCAAGGCTTGCGTCCATTTGACCCGGTTGATGTAGCAATCGCAGGCCCCTCCCGAGCGACCGGTGAAGGTTCTGTGGAGATGCTGTGTCCTAAGCATGGATAGTGCTGGTTTGGAGCTCGTTCGTCTTCCACTGTTGACGTCGTTGTGGTTCAGTACGCGAGACGTATAGAGCCTGACGATCTCAGGCTGATCCCTAAATGTGCCGCTGGATAACCGCCACCGACGTCGGTCGCGCCGCCGGCAAAATCAGCCCGGAGGTGAGGGTGGCGACAGTCGAAGTCAAGCTTCTCGGCGGGTTCGCCGTTGTCTCCGATGGCCAGCAAGTTGAGGGTCCTTGGCGGCTGCGTAAGGCAAAGATCCTTGTCAAGCTGCTTGCGCTCGCTCCCGAGCATCGCCTTCATCGCGATGTCGTGATCGACCGACTCTGGCCGGACGCAGATCCGGACGCCGCTGCGAACAACTTTCACCAGGCCTTGCACGCGGCGCGACGGGTTCTGGGCAACGACCGGATCGTTCTAAGAGACGAAATGGTCGTCCTCGGTCCCGGTGGAGATATCGCCGTCGATGTGGACGGGTTCGTGGCTGCTGCCGCGTCGGTCGACGGGACCCCGGGATCGCTCGAGGCCGCTTTGGCGCGGTGGACCGGCGAGCTCTTGCCAGAGGACCTGTACGAGGACTGGGCCACGCCGCACCGGGAGCGGTTGGCGAATCGCCGGGTTCGTCTCTTGGTGCAGCTTGCCTCCGCTCTGGTCGAGCAGGGAAGGGCTGGGGAAGCCGTATTGGTTCTCGAGCCGTTAGCCGCCGAACGGCCAGACGATGAGGAGGTTCATCGGGTGCTGTTGGCGGCGCTGTTCGCGAGTGGTCGCCGCAGCGATGCCTCCCGAGTGTTCGACCGGCTTCGTGACGCCTTGGCAGATCTCGGAGCGGCCCCTTCTCGGGCGATGGCGGATATGTACCGGCAGTTATCGACCGGCAGCGGAGTGGGGCGAGCCGTGGTGGCCAACAACCTGCCCGCATCGACGAGCAGCTTCGTTGGCCGGGCACGAGAACTGCGGGACTTGACCGCCGCTATGGACCGTTCTCGTCTGGTGACAATCACCGGACCTGGCGGGGCGGGCAAGACACGGCTGGCTCTCGAACTCGCTCGTCGACACGCGGCGACGCAACTGCACCCAGATGGTGTGTGGGTAGTTGAGCTGGCTGGGGTTAGCGATCGAGACCTGGTCACATCCGAAGTGGCCACCGCGCTCGGTCTCCAGCTACCTGGGCAACGCGCTTCGGCGAGCATCCTGGTCGACCAGCTGGCCGGCCGACATCTGCTACTCGTCCTCGACAATTGTGAGCACCTCCTTCCCATGTTGGCTTGCCTGGTTGGTGAGCTATTGGCTCGTTGCCCGGATCTGGTCGTCCTGGCCAGCAGCCGGGAGCCGCTCGCACTGACAGGGGAGATCGCGTGGCGGACGCCGTCCCTCAATCTGCCCCCCGACGACGGTGTTCTTGTGGTGACGGAACTGGCCGGCGTGGAATCAGTCGAGCTGTTCCTCAATCGCGCCCAGGCGGTGGAACCGTCTTTCGTTCTCGACGAGACGACCGGCCCGAATGTCGCGGCGATATGCCGACAGCTCGATGGCATCCCCCTGGCGCTCGAGTTGGCTGCGGCCCGGCTCGCCCATCTATCCGCCGCCCAGATCCTGGATCGGCTGGGGGACGCGCTCGCGATCCTGACGAAGCGAGGAGCTGTCGTCGACCGCCAACAGACGCTGGCCGCGACGCTGGATTGGAGCTTCGAGCTGCTCACCGCCGGAGAGAGAAAGGCGTTGCGCCGGCTGGCCGTGTTCGCCGGAGGTTTCGACCTGGACGCAGCGAGCGAGATATGCGGCTTCAGTGAGGCTGTCCCTGTGTTGAGCCGTCTGGTCGACAAGTCGCTTGTCGTAGCCGACAGCAGCGGGACAACGGCGAGGTTCCGACTCCTCGAAGTCGTCCGTCAGTACGCCGAAGCGCGATTGATCGAAGCCGGCGAACTCGCACAGGCACAGTCCCATCACCGCGTCTGGTTCGCGGCCCAGGCCGCGCTCCACGATCCCGACCGGGGTGTGCCGGTTGTACTCGAACCGTCTTCGTGGTTTGACACGGAGCGCGACAACCTACGGGCCGCGCTGGTATCAGCCCTGAGAGAGGATCCGAGCCTTGCGCTCCAACTGGCCACGAGCACGTGGAGATTCTGGCTTTCACGGGGCCAGATAGCCGACGGACTGAGCTGGCTCGAGAATGCGCTGCGCAGCTGTCGCGAGCCATCGACATGGCGGGGCCGGGCCCTTTATGCGAGGAGCATTCTCCACATCCGACGCTCGCAAATCGCGCCGCTCCTTGCGGCTGGGGAGGAGCTGACTGAACTGGAAGACGGGCTTGCAGACGAGGTGCGCCGCGCCCACGCCGCTGTCCTCAGAGCAGTCTTCTCTTGGGTGGCTCACGACTGGCCTCGGGCGTGTCGCCTCACCGCCGAGGCAGTGGCCCTCGGTACGGTTGACGACACCGTCGCCGTGTCCTCGCACCACCTCGCCGGGCTGCTCGCCCTGAGCGTAGGCCGCCTCGATGAGGCGACGGCCCATTTCGACACAGCCACCTCCGCGCTCGCCACGGTCCCGGCTGCCTGTCCACCCTTCTTCTCGGCCATGACGATCTGTTGGATCACCGACGATCGGGGCGCGGTCCCGATACCGATCGCTGAAGACTCCCTGCTGTTGGGTCGGCGAGTGGGGGCTGAGCAGGCGCGCGGCTACCTCGAAGCTGCGACGGCGATCGTGGAGCGGGTCCGAGGTAATCCTGAGGCCTCGGTGGGTCTCCTGGAAGTAGCGGCCCAGCGGTTCGACGCTCTCGAGGACGTCTACGGATTAGCCTACGTGACGGGGCAGCGGGCGCACACGCTCCGCTGGATGGGCGAACTCGAAGGTGCGATCCGCAACTTCGAGCAGGTCGAGGTGCTGCGATCGTCCCTGCGGGACGTGCGCGCCGTCGCCATGACGGTGACGGGTCGGATTATCGCCGAGGCGACGCTCGGACGAGGCCGGCTGGCCCGTCAACGAGCCGGGGAAGTAATCGAGCGCATGCGGCGTACCGGTGATATCCCGGGTGTCGCTTTGACACTCCACACCGCCGCGCTGGTAGAGGCGTTGCTTGGGGACGACGCGACTGCGCTCAGACTTCTCGCCGAAAGCATCCGGGTCGGCGAGGAAACACTTCCGATCCACGCTCTCGGATGGCAACGACTACTTCAGGCCCAGCTCATGACCAATGTCGGCGATCTCGACGGCGCTGCAGCCGCGGCAGCGTCGGCGACCGCTCGCTTCGAAGCGCTCCACGACAAGCTCGGGCTTGCTGCTGCGCAAAGACCGCGCAAAGCCAGCCGGCTCACACTCAGGGGAGGCTGAGCGATAGGAGAAAGCCAATGACCCATGTTCTCGGTAGCGCGACGGTGGTCGAGCTGGAGAAAGCGATTACCGGATCCGTCATCCGGCCGGGGGACAACGAATACGAGGACGCCCGGCGGGTCTGGAACTACGCCATCGACCGCAGACCGGCACTCGTGGTGCGGACTGCCACCGTCGACGACGTCGCCCGCACGGTGCGGTTCTGTGCGAGCGAGGGGCTGCCCGTTGCAGTGCGAGGCGGGTCCCACTCCGTCGCCGGGTTCTCCACCTGTGACGACGGCGTCGTCATCGACCTCGGTGCCATGACCCAGGTCAGGGTCGATCGTCAGAACCGTCGGGCTCGAGCGGGCGGCGGTACCACCTGGGCCACGTTCGATGCCGCCACCCAAGCCCATGGGTTGGCCACCACCGGGGGTCTTATCTCGACCACCGGATTAGGTGGGTTCGCGCTCGGCGGCGGGATCGGACACCTGGTCCGGGTGCACGGCCTCACGTGCGACAACCTCGTCGGTGCCGAGGTGGTGACCGCGGACGGAACGATCCTTCAAGCGTCGCCATACGAGGATGCCGAGCTCTTCTGGGCACTGCGCGGCGGTGGCGGAAACTTCGGCGTCGTCACGTCTCTAGAGCTCGCTCTGCATCCGGTCGGCCCCGAGGTGCTCGGTGGGATCGTTTTCTATGCAGGCGACGAAGCCGCCGACATGGTCACCGGATGGCGAAACGCGGTGGCTGACGCACCCGACGAGCTCAGCTCTGCGGTCGTCCTCACCACGGCCCCGCCGGCTCCGTTCATCCCCGAGGAGTGGCACTTCAAGAAAGTCGCCGCGGTCATCGTTTGCTGGGCAGGGGACCCGGCTACCGGCGAAGCCGTCGTCGCCCCCCTCCGCAAGCTGGGCACAGTAGTGAACGACCTGCTCGGTCCCATCCCGTACGTCGCCCTGCAACAGCTGATCGATCCGCTCTGGGAGCGAGGGTCGGCCAACTACTTCACCTCGGCCTTCGTCGACCGACTGCCGGATGAAGCCATCCAGACCTTCGCCGACTTCCACCGCCGATCGCCCGATCTCCCCGTCCAGGCCGAACTGCACATCCACCACCTCGGCGGCGCCATGGGCCGGGTCCCCTCCGAGGCGACGGCGTTTGCCAACCGAACGTCGCCGTACATCGTCAACTGCATCGCCCGGACCCCACAGGCCGCCGATCTGTCGCCCCACGCATCGTGGGCTCGCGATGCCCGGGACGCCATGTCTCCCTTCGGTAACAACGGGATGTACGTCAACTTCACGCCCGAGGGGAGCGAGGACATCGTCCGCCGCTCCTACCCGGACGCCACCTACCGTCGGCTCCAGGCCGTCAAGGACCGTCTCGACCCAGGCAACCTCTTCCGGTTCAACCAGAACATCAGACCGTCTGACCGGTCATGAGGGACCGGCCCGTGCTCTTCGTGGCCGATCGGGAGCAGCACTCGCGTGAGGTACTGCTGGCCGGCCTAACGCGACGGTTCGGCAACGACTTCACGGTGGCGGGCGAGGCTTCGTCCGCCACCGCGCTGAGCCGCGCTGGAGAACCTCGCCGCCTCCGAGGCGCCTGTGGCCCTGGTGCTCGCCGAGGACGACTCCGAGGAGTTTCTCGCCCTCGTTCACCACCTGCATCCCGGCGCGAAACGGGTGCTCCTGGTCGATCGCGACTACACCTCGACCAGCCCCGCGGTACAGGCCATGACCCTCGGCCGAGCCGATTACCACATCGTCAGGCCGTGGCCCGACGAAGAGGTGATGCTCGCCGCGATGACTGAATACCTGACCTCGTGGATACGCGAACAGCGGCCCGCATTCGAAATGTTCCGGATTGTCGCCCGGCCTGCTGATACGAGCGTGCTCCAGCTGCGGGACATGATGACCCGTTTCAGTATCCCGTTCGGTTTCTATAGCACCGACACGGAGGTTGGGCGCCGATTGCTGCTCGAGGCTGGGCTCGACGGCTCTCGGCTTCCGGTATTGATCCGCTACGACAATCAAGTGACCATACAACCCTCTCTCTCCGAGGTGGCGAAAGCCATGGGGATGTGCGTCGTCAACGACGTCAGAAATGCCGATGTCGTCGTTGTCGGGGCCGGACCCGCTGGCCTCACGGCCGCGGTCTATGCCGCCTCCGAAGGACTCGAGACGGTACTCCTCGAACAAGCAGTCTCCGGAGGACAGGCCGGTACCAGCCCGCTGATCCGCAACTACCCGGGATTCACCCACGGAGTGAACGGTGGCGTTCTCATGCAGCGGACCTGCGAACAGGCCTGGCTGATGGGTGCCCACATCGTCTTCACCCAAGAGGTCATCGGACTGTCACGACGAGACGATGACCGCATCGTCCAGCTGAAAGATGGAACCGAGGTGTGCGCCAAGACCGTCGTCATCGCCACCGGCGTTGCCTGGCGACGCCTTGGCATACCGCGGCTCGAAGCGCTCGTGGGATCTGGCGTTTTCTATGGCGCGGCGGTAAGCGAGAGCCGCGCCATGCGAGATCAGGACGTGTACGTCGTCGGGGCAGGAAACTCAGCGGGCCAGGCCGCACTCCACCTGGCCCGCCACGCCCGCAGCGTCACGCTCCTCGTCCGGGGCTCCAGCCTGGCATCATCAATGTCGAACTACCTCATCCGGGCCATCGAATCCGCCCCAAACATCGTCGTCCGGTATCGCACCCGGATCCTGGACGGACTGGGCGACCAGCAGCTCCAAGAGCTCACATTGGCCGTCGTGGCAGACGGCCTAGAAACCACCGAACAGGTTCGGGCAACCGCCCTGTTCGTGATGATCGGCGGTGAGCCTCATACTCACTGGCTTCCCTCCGAGATCATCCGAAGCTCTCAGGGTTACGTGCTGACTGGACATGAGGTGCTCGGGCAGCCCGGAGACATCTGGGATCTCGATCGGGATCCGTTGACTTTGGAAACGAGCATGCCGGGCGTCTTTGCGGCGGGCGATGTGCGACAAGGTTCGATCAAGCGAGTCGCATCGGCCGTCGGAGAAGGCGCCACGACGGTCCGTTTGATCCACCAATACCTCGACATCAACGAAGCACGAAGGTCCCGATCACCGCGCCAGGCCGTCCCGGCGACCTCTGCCAGGCGTGCCTCGTGAGTAGGGATCGATGACGGCTTCGGCATACCGCTGACGGTAGCCTTCGTAGGTGCACGGCCCAGAGCTGTACCTCACGGCTTTCGCCGCCGCGCTGGTGATCTCAACCGTGGCCAGCCCAGCAGGCGTATCGGGGGCAGTACTCCTCCTACCGTTTCAGGTGTCAGTGTTGGGCACACCCAGCCCCCAAGTAACCCCGACGAACCTGCTCTACAACGTGATCGCCACCCCGGGTGCGCTCTACCGCTACTGGCGACAGCACCAAACAGGAGGCGGTCTCACCGCCTTGCTCCTGGTCGGCACCGTACCCGGAATCGTCGCCGGGTCAGTAGTCCGAGTCGAACTCCTGCCCGGGCCACAAGCCTCCGAGATCGTCATCGCGGTCGTGCTCATCCCCCTTGGTTCCTGGCTGGCCGTGAACGTACGTCCCGACAGCGAGACACCCTGGCTCGTCCTGACCACCTACCAGACAATTGCCCTAGCCGCGCTCGTCGGAACGGTCGGGGGGATCTACGGGATCGGAGGAGGATCGATCCTCGCCCCGATACTCATCGGCGCGGGAAACTCGCCCCGCCAAGTGGCTCCGGCCACCCTGGCCTCGACGTTTGTCACCTCCGTCGTCGGTGTGATCACGTTCATCATCCTGGCTTCCGGCCGCCACGGCTCGATCAGCCCTAACTGGGGAACCGGCCTGGCGCTAGGTCTGGGCGGACTACTCGGTAGTTATATCGGAGCCTTGGCCCAGCCGCACCTGCCCGACCGCATCATCCGCCAGACCCTCGGCCTCATCGTCGCCGCGATCGGCGCTCGCTATGCCTACCTGGCGGCTAAGCACAAGTGACCTCCAGCCGCTTCCCCGGAAGCTTGACCGATGGTCTCACGCACCGTAGACCTTGCGTTGACCACAACGGCGATACAGTCCCGTGCCAAGACGACTGGTCGACAAAGGTGGCCCCGATAACCGGAAAGGAATCAAGGCATGAGGACTGGTGCTGTTTCCCGACCGTCGCGCGGATGACCGACCAGCAGGTTGAGGTGGTCTAGAGATGGCCAAGATCACTCGAGGGTTCATGGGGCGTCATTCCGGGCGTGACCCCCGCCTGCCGCCCGGTCAGTACGACACCGGGAGCACGTGGCCGGTCTTGACCGCGGAAGCCACGCCCCGTCTGGATGTGGCCGATTGGACATTCTCCATCGAGGGCTTGGTGGCCAATCCCTCGAAGTGGACATGGGAAAGCATTCACGCGTTACCCCCGTCGACCTTCGACGGTGACATCCACTGCGTCACGACCTGGTCCAAGTTGGGAATGAGCTTTGCCGGCGTGTCGATGGACACCCTCTTGGCGTTGGCCCAGCCATTACCCGCCGCCACCCACGTTCTGGCCCGATCCCACACCGGCTACACCACCAACCTGCCCCTTGCCGACGTGACCGGAGGGCGGGCGTGGGTGGCCTGGGAGGTAGACGGCGAAGCTCTGCCCCGAGAGCACGGCGGCCCCGCCCGACTCCTGGTGCCACATCTGTACTTCTGGAAGAGCGCCAAGTGGATCGGCAGCTTGCAGCTGCTCGATCACGATCAGCCCGGTTTCTGGGAGCAGAACGGTTATCACGATCGGGGCGACCCCTGGCTGGAACAGCGCTACCAGGGAGACTGAAGTGCCCATCGTCTGGCAAGACACCACCGTCGTCGGGATCAAGGAGGAGACGGCCACGGCCAAGACCTTCCGCCTGCAGCTCCCCGCCCCTTCGACCCACCTAGCCGGCCAGCACTACATCCTGCGGCTGACCGCTCCCGACGGCTACACCGCACAACGCTCTTACTCAGTGGCCTCGCCACCCGACGGATCGGCCGATATCGAGCTCACCATCGAACGGCTCCCCGACGGTGAGGTCTCTGAGTTCATGCACGACGTGGTCGTAATCGGGGATCACCTGGAGGTACGCGGTCCGATCGGTGGCTGGTTCGTGTGGAAAGCCGACCATCCGGCATTACTGGTGGGGGGCGGGTCGGGAGTGGTCCCGTTGATGGCCATGCTCCGCTACGCCAGGGAACAAGGGGCTGCCGACCTCCTGCGGCTGATCGTCTCGGTGCGTCGGCCGGAAGACCTGTATTACGCCGATGAGCTGCCCGGACCGGAGACCACCATCATCTACACCCGTTCGGTTCCCGACGCCTATCCCCGGCCCCCCGGCCGCCTCACCCCAGACGACGTGGAGCCGGTTCTGCTCCCCGGCTCCGCGGTCTACATCTGCGGCTCTTCGCCCTTCGCCGACGCCGCCACAGACGTCGCCACCGCTAGTGGGGTGCCCGTCGACCACATACGCATCGAACGCTTCGGGCCCACCGGCTAGCCCCTATCCGCCCGACGGGCAACGCCCGGCAGACGTCCTGCGAGGTCCAGGTGGACACCTCAGGCCCCAGTCGAATCAGGTTCCAGCCCCCTGCCTGTGCTCAGAGCGAAGTGCGGACAAGAAAGATTGTCCCTGTTACAGGTCGTGTCGGTATCGTTCGCGAGTCGACGACGAGGAGGCCCACCATGGCAAAGGTGTTGTGCGTTTTGTATCCCGATCCCGTAGCCGGCTACCCACCGAAGTACGCACGAGACGACATCCCCATCCTCAGCAGCTACCCCGACGGGCAAACCCTGCCCACTCCGTCAGCGATCGATTTCACGCCCGGCGAGCTGCTCGGATGTGTCTCGGGTCAGCTCGGACTGAAGCGATTCCTGGCGGCAGCTGGCCACGAGCTCGTTGTCACTTCCGACAAAGACGGGCCGGACTCAGAGTTCGAGCGGCAGCTTCCTGGAGCGGACATCGTGATCTCTCAGCCGTTCTGGCCCGCTTACCTCACCGCCGAGCGGATCGCCAAGGCCCCCAACCTGAAGCTGGCGATCACCGCTGGTATCGGATCGGACCACGTCGACCTGAACGCCGCAATTGCGCGTGGCATCACGGTGACGGAGGTGACCTGGTGCAACAGCATCAGCGTGGCCGAACACGCGGTCATGCAGATCCTCGCCCTGGTGCGCAACTTCCTCCCTTCACACGATTGGGTCGTGAAGGGCGGATGGAACATTGCCGACAGCGTCGAGCGAGCCTATGACCTGGAAGGAATGAATGTGGGGATCCTGGCCGCCGGACGGATCGGTCTGGCCGTGCTTCGCCGGCTGGCGCCATTCGACGTGCACTTGCATTACAACGACAAACGGCGCCTATCTCAGGAGCTCGAGGCGCAACTCGACCTCACCTTCCACGCCGACGTCAGGTCGCTCGTGGGGGCTGTGGATGTACTGTCCATCCACAGCCCGCTCGTACCCGACACATTTCAGTTGTTCAATGATGAGCTCCTGGGAGCGATGAAGCGCGGGTCGTACATCGTGAACACGGCCCGGGGAGCGATCATGGATCGTGACGCGGTCGTGCGAGCGTTGGAGTCCGGCCAGCTGGCTGGCTATGCCGGGGACGTGTGGTATCCGCAGCCGCCGCCGCCAGACCATCCGTGGCGCACCATGCCGTTCAATGCCATGACGCCGCACACGTCAGGAACGTCGCTCTCGGCCCAGGCGCGCTACGCAGCGGGGACTCGGGAGATTCTGGAAAGCTTTTTCGCAAGCCGGCCGATTCGACCGGAGTACCTTATTGTCGACGGCGGAAAGCTTGCCGGCACGGGTGCGATCTCCTACAGCGTCAGCGGAACGACCAGTCCGGGGAGTACCGGGCAATAGCGCCCCATGCCCTCTGCGCCGACAGGGAAAGCCACTCACTGATATCGGCGATGACCGCTAGGGCCTGGCTCGGGTCGTTACGACCGCTCTTGGCGCGATTGGGCGTCCAGGAATAAGGGTAGGCTCAAAAAAAGTGTCGGCTCCTAACCTTTCGACAAACGACTGGGCCGTCTTAGGGGCGGTCGCGGAAGGACCAACCCACGGGTACGCCATTTCGCAGCTGCTGACGAGTGAGGGCCCGTTTGGAAGAGTGTGGACGCTACAGCGGAACGAGGTCTACCAGGTCCTGAGGAAGCTGGTGGGCTTAGAGATGGTCAGGGAAGGCATCATCGAGCCCGGGAACCGCGCTCCCCACCGCACCGTGTTGAGTGTCACTCCAGCGGGGCGAAGAGTATTGCGAAGCTGGCTGGCCGAGCCCGTCGATCACGTTCGTGACGTCCGCTCCCTTCTACTCCTCAAGCTCCTATTATTGGACCGCTCTGGTCGCAGTCCGGCTGGTCTGATCGAGGCGCAAATGGCGAAGTTATCGTCCGTACTCGAGGGATTGGAGGGAGAGCGAGACGGTACTCATGGCTTTGACCGAGTCGTCGCCCAGTGGCGTGTGACGTCCTGTCGGGCGACCTTGGAGTTCCTAACCAGGGTAGGACACTGACGGTGACCGGGCGTACGAGTCGACTTGCAATTGCCAGCCGAATCAGATGCCCGATCCAGTGCTCCCGTCCGGTGCCCCTCTCTCCGAACAGCTGGAGGTCTCGACGCGAGGGTTCACGCAGCCCCTATATCTGCAGTCCGGTTTGGCCCGGTTCGACTGTCATGTCAACGGCATCCACCTCCCCACCCGGGCCCGACGATGGACCAGTTAGGCGCAGGTTTGGTCGCGGGTGCCATGGTCACCGTCCCGAAAACCCATGGCCCCGAAACGTCGCTGAACGAGATCCGATCTTTCTTCGAGGATCAGCATGTCCACATGGCTCTCATCGTCGGGCCTGACGGACGCCTCATCACCACCATCGAAAGGTCAGACCTGGACAACAGCCGAGCTGACTCTACCCCGGTGCTCCAGCTCGGCACCTTGGCCGGTCGCACCATCGGGCCTACCCGTTCGATCGAGGATGCCACCTCCAGACTGTCGGCCGAGCAAGGGCGTCGACTCGCCGTGATCGATGACGCTGGGCGACTACTCGGACTGCTGTGTCTCAAGCGAGACAGAACCGGTTACTGCTCGAACGACGGGGTGCTACAGCGCGATACAGGCTCCGGGGCGGCGTGGACTTGACCGCTGGGGCTACCTACATGCAGGCCCCGACGGGCTCGGAGCTTCCATACGCCCAGTCGGACCTCTGCCTTGGTACCTCGGGCTACGAGTACGCTCTCCTTGTGACCGCCAGCGACGGTTTCCTTCGGGTTTCTGGACCCGAGGACAGGTTGGAGGCGCGGCAATAGCCTCTGACCAGCCAAGGAGGGATGCGAGAGCGGCCGAATCGGACGGTCTCGAAAAGGGTGAACACCCGTTTGGGGTCTCGGTGGTCGTAGGTCGTCATAGTCTGCCACCTGGGGGTTCGCGATCTGCCGTCGGATGGCGTGGGTCGGTTTTGGTCGACGTGGGCTGCAAATTTTGGGATGGATTTTGGGATGGCCGATCGGACGGTCTCGCGTGCGGCCGAGCCTGACGCCCACCGATCAGACGGTCTCCGGCGCGTCCGATTCCGACTGGCGGTCTCGCTTGAAGCGATTGCGCTCGTAGGCGGTGACCGCCTTCCGGGTGCTTCGCCACACGCCGTCGGAGCCCTGTTCGGCCTCCAGGCGGCCTCTACGGGCGGCCTGGCGCAGCGCCTCGTACGACAGCCGCTCTGTGGCCAGCGCCGGAAGTGGGACCAGCCTGGCGGGACCCGCGATGTTCGGCACGACGAATCGGTGAAGATTGTCAATCACCGAGCGCGCGATCAGCTCGGCCAGCAGCCCAGGGTCGCCCTTGTCGGCCCGGTCGAGGGCATCCAGGTATGTGTCGCGTTGGCGCTTGTAGATGATCGCCGGTGGATAACCGAGCCGGACCAGCACCAGATTCAGCAGCAGCCGGCCAGCCCGGCCGTTGCCGTCGAGGAACGGGTGGATGCGTTCGAACTGGCCGTGGACGGTGGCCAGCCCCACGGGAACGTCGTGGGGGTTGAGCTTTCCTGCCGTGACCCGGGCACCGAAGCTGGCCACGTCAGCGATCCAGTCGGTGATCGTCGCGGGAACCTCCGGGTGCGGCGGTGGCTGCATCCCTCCTCCGAACGGGTGCAGGTCGTGGGTCCGGAAGTTGCCCGGAGACTCTTGGGGGGTGGCGTCGGGGTGTGGCGCGACTTCCCAGACCTTGGTCATGAGCACTCGATGAACGGTTCGTACCTCGGTCAGGGTGATGAGCTCCCCGGTCGTCCAGTCGCCGGGGTCGATCCCCTGGCTGTAAACCCATCGGGCCGCCTCGGAGTAGCCCAGGACTTCCATGTAGTCCTTGAGGGCCTTGGCGCCGACCGCTCGGCCCTCTTCGAGGAGCGTGGCGACCTCACGCAGCATCAGCGTGTTGCCCTCCAGAGCGGTCGAGTTGTGCGCTTCCAGGTGCCAGATGTCGTCCCAGATCTGCGTGGCTTCGCCCGGGCGCGGCAACCCGCCGAACCGGTCGAGCTCCTCGATGGCCGCGGCGAAGCGTCGGTAGACAGTCTCTCGGCTTGGACGTCCCCTACCTGCCATCTGGCGGCAGCCTGCGGAGGCGGGTGAGAAGTTGATACACCATCTTGAGGGTCAAGTGTACAGGACAACCGACTGGATCTTGATACAGCTAGGCGTTATCTAAATGAACAAGACACTTTCGCAGCTGCCGGTCCCGGCCGCTGGCAGCGCCTGGTAACCGGCGAGGGTTCTGGGATGCTCGTTCTGGGATGCTTCCAGGTTCGTCGCGAATCTCCCGCGTCCCTCAGCGTTTACGGATGGTCGGCCACTGTCTTTTTGGGGGTAGTCGACGGTGATGTTCTGGGACGCTCGCGTCAGGCGACGCGATCTCGAGGTCCGTGTCAGTGCGTTACGGACTGTCGGGTTCTTGGCGTGAGGTGCGTGGGTGCAGCCCACGGATTGTCCTGGATGCTGGCTCTGAGCGGTGAGAGCCTCCGTCGGAGAATGATCGATCTGGGGGGGTCGACGCACTGCCCGTTTCTGGACCGGCCGTCGAAGGAATGAAGGCAGCGCAACAACTGGGTCGGCGCTCGCCCGTAACCTCGTTGTTCACGGTGTTCCGCTCGTAGTCACGCCTCAAGGGTGTCCAGTCTCCATCTACCCAGGAGGACAACATGCCCAGTGCGAGCAAGATGAGCACACCGCGAACGGTGGACCTCGATGAGATCGAGGGACGCTACGCCCCTTTGGGCCGCTACACGGCGGCGTTCGAAACCTTCAAGCGGGACGTCGACCCGGCCCCGCTCTTCGTTGGGCTGCCCGGCGACCGCTGCCAGTGTGACCACTGGGGGGTCGTCACCGAAGGTCAGCTCACCTTCCGGTGGGCCGACCGTGAGGAGACCTACGTGGCCGGTGACGCCTATTACGCACCGCCCGGCCACCTGCCACTGGTCACCGCCGGCACCTCGGTCATCGAATTCAGCCCGACCGAGGAACTCGAAAAAACCATGGCCGTGATCCAGGGCAACCTGGCCGGGTCGGAGGTGCAGCAGTGACGACGGCAGCCGCGGATACCAAGGTGGCTGTGGCGCGGCTCATCGAGTTCCTCGAGACGGGCATCGTGTCAGACGGGCTGTTCGCCCCCGATGTGTTCCTCGACGTCTCGCTCCCGCAGTGGCGAATGCAGGCGGACACCGCCGCAGACGCCATCTCGGTGCGGGCCAGCGGCCATCCCTTCCCGGGCCAGGTTGACGTCGAGCGGGTGAGCCAGACCGACACCGGGTTCGCCATCGAGTTCGAGGAGCGGTGGGAGCACCAGGGCCAGAACTGGTACTGCCGGGAGATGATCCGGGCCGACGTGGTGGACGACACCATCGTCGAGATGGCGGTCTACTGCACCGGCGACTGGGACGAGGCCAAGCAGCGCGAGCACACCAGGGCCGTACGGCTGCTCCGTCCCTGACGGGCGAACCTACCATCGGTGCCGTGAGCCTTTCATCGAGCGTTGACGAGCTCCTCGACCAGGCCGATGCCCTGCGGCTGGCCGGTCGAGGAGCCGACGCCCGTCCCCTCTACGACGAGGTGATCGACCGGTCCCGCTCCGATGGCGATCTGACGCGCTGGACCCGTGCGGCGTTGGCCGCCGCGTCCCTCTACGTCTACGGAACCGATCCGGGCAAACTGCCGGCTCAGCTGTACGACCTGCTCGCTCGGACCGTCGACGACGCCGACCGGGCCCGCCTGGGCGCCGCCCTGGCCCGCTGCTGGGCCTACGCCGGCCACTCCGCCCGGGCCCGGTCGTTCGCCAACGAAGCCGTCGCCGAGGCCGAGCGCAGCAACCAGCCCGAGCTTCTGTCCGACTGCTTGGACGCCGCCCTGGCCTGCAACTGGGGACCGGACGAGCTGGGCGTGCGAGTCCACCTGGCGGCTCGGTTGGACGAGATCGCCGCCCACGTACTCGACGCCAACGCCCGCCTGCAGGCCCACCTGTGGGGGTTGCAGGTGGGGTGTGAGGTGCTCGACCTGCAGAGCATGCATCGGCACATGCGAGCCCTCGAGCACCTCGGCGAGGAGTCGCCGCGAGCCCGGTTCTTCGCCGCGTCGAGGCGTCTGATGCTCGACCTCCTACGGGGCCGGACCGACACCGCCCCCCAGCTGATCGCGGTCGCCACCGAGGCCTCGAAACAGGCTTCGCTGCCCGACGCCTGGATGGTGATCGCAAGCATGCAGGGCTACTCCGCCGCCCAGGCCGGTGATGTCGAGATGTGCGCCGACATCGCCGCCCGCATGGAAGGCTTCGCCCTCGGCGAGGGTTCTCCACCGGTGTGCGCCGAGGCCGCCTACATGTGGGGGGCCGCCGGCCGGCCCGACAAGGTGAAGGAGCTGCTGCACTCGCTGCACGGCCCCGTGCTCGACGACTTGCCGACCGACGTCAACTGGCTACTCACCCTGCAGTGCACCCTCGATGCCGCCCTGGGCGTCGACGACCGGTACATCATCGAAGAAGCCAGCCGTCTCCTCGAGCCTTACGCCGGGCGGGCGGTGTTCAACGTCGGCGCCGTCATGTTCCACGGTCTCACCGACGACACGCTCGCCCGGGCCGCCACCGCCTTGGGCGACGACGTCACCGCAGCCGCCCGCCGAGCGTCAGCCCTGTCCACCTACAGCAGGCTGGGGGCGTCCTGGTGGCGCGACCGGCTGTCAAGCTGGCAGCCGCCAGCCCCGGCCGCACCCGACGCGCTGCGACTGAGCCCCACAGGTGACGGCTTCTGGCTAGTCGGAACCGCTGACCAGTACGTCCCCATAAAGACCCTCAAGGGCTACTCATACCTCCGGGAGCTGCTGCGCCGGCCGGGCATACCGGTAGCGGCGATCCACCTGGTCACCGGCGGCTCCGCCACGGTCGAACAGTCGGGACTAGCGGCGGGGCTCGACGTCGCCGCCCTCAGGTCCTACCGGAAGCGGCTGAGGGATCTCGACGCCGAAATCGCACAGGCCGAGGACTGGTCCGATACCGCCCGCCGAGAGGCGCTCGAGGCGGAGCGAGACGCCATCGTGGACGAGCTAAGGGCCGCGACCGGTCTCGGAGGGCGCCAGCGAGCCACAGGCTCCAGCCGGGAACGGGCCCGCGTGGCCGCCACCAAGGCGCTCACCACAGCCATCGACCGCGTCGCCGCCGTGGACCAGTCAGTCGGCCGCCACCTCCAACGCACCATCCACACCGGCTCCTCCTGCACCTACCAGCCCGACAGCGACCGTCCTGTCGAATGGATCCTCGATTGACTGCCATACCGTGCTCTAGTCGACCTCGTATCCCACCAGGTGCATCTGGAAGGCGCTCCGACGGCTCGGGCGCGGGCCGACGACAACCTCGCCGCCGACCGTCGAAATCGCTGAGGGCGTTAAACGGGGGATCAGTTATTTGACGCGGTCCAGCCGCGAGCCGCGCTTTGCCCGGCGGACTCGGCGCCCAGTGCCGCACCGGCCAGGTCAGAGAGCGCGACCGCGGCCAAGCCGCGGTCCTGGGTGATGGGCACCCCGAGGGCCGGACCGCGCAGGACGTAGGCGCCGAAGCGACGTTTTCCGCTCTCGACGGGGAGAGTGACGTCCCGGTTCGGTAGCCCATCGGTGGCCAGTGACCAGTTGAGTTGGCCGTAGTGCAACTCTCCTGATCGGTCCAGCACCGGGCCGTCGGCGTCGCGGTCGCCCGGGACGAAGCGGCAGTCAACCAGAAACAACAGGTCACGCAGTTGCTCTGCCACCAGCATGACCACCTCGTCAGCCCTGGAGCCGGCAGTGAGCATCTCCGCCACGACATAGAGGCTGACCACCTCGTCGCGGGCGGTCCGGGTGTCGCTTCGAGCCTGCCGCCGCCTGACCGCGATCTCGCCGATCAGCACACCCACAATCGCCAACAACACGGTGGTCTGGACGTCCGAACTGCGCTGAATAGAGAAACGCTCATACGGCTCGGTGAGGAAGAAATCGAACCACACCCCGGCCGCCAAGCCAGCCAGCAGCGCGGCCATCCTCCGCCCGGGTAGGACCACGAGAGCGACCACTACCACCATGACAAGCGCCAGGTCGGTGTTCGGGACGTGACTTCGCAGAGGAATCATAAGCGCAGCCGCGGCGAGCGGTCCGAGCAGCGCCAGCCAGAGCGGATATCGGCTCTTCACACTGTCCAGGTGCATCAACACCGAAACCTCCTCGAACCTGGCTCTTCTTCGGGGACAGAGTCAGGACTGTTCAGCCAATTTTCGTCCGCTGATCGGCCGTCCTCGACGATGGCGTCCAAGCTTCCGATCTCGGCGGCGACCCATTCGTGGATGCAAGGCGAGACCGATCGACGGCAGTGCCGACCTGTCCAAGGCGCCGTCCGAGTGAAGGACCTTCCCGCTGGCCTGGGTTCGACGAGCCTCGTGGCTCGCTGCCGGGCTAGCACGTCTGGCCGTGCTCATCGAGACAGCGGACCGGGGACGGGTCGATACGCGCCGGCACGCCCGCGCCGACAGACCGCACCGCACCGCTTGAGACGCAACGCTTAGATCGCTAGGAACACCTTCAGCGCCGGCCAATGGGCTGCCTCCTGATCGAGATACAGCAACTTCTGCCGACCAGACTTCCCGGCGCGCCACGTCCAGGATATCACCCGGTGCCGGTCACGACCTCTGAGGATGGCCGCCCCAAAGCTGACATCCGGAAGCATTCGAGAACGCTCTTGCGTCGCCTCGCAGCTAGCGGCGACGGCGTGACTTGAGGGCACGCGGTCACGGAATCCGCTTGTGGGCTGATGCTTTCTCGCCCGAAGGTTCTTGCTGTGCTTTAGGTCAGGCGACGGGCCGGTGGGTGGCGATGAGGGCGAGTGCGCCGTCGAGGGCGCGGCGCAAGGCGGCGGGGTCTCGCCGGGCCTGGGTGAGCACGAGCCCGCCTTGGAGGCTGGCTAGCGTTGAGGTGGCCAGCCAGGCGATGTCGGTGTCGGTCCGTAGCTCAGCGGAGGCGACCATGGCGGCCAGGCCGTCGCGGATGTGTGTTTCCCATTGGTCGAACCCTGAGGTGAGCACGGTCCGGATGGCGTGGTGGTGCTCGCCGAGCTGGCCGAGGAGGTTGGCGATCGGGCATCCCCCTTCGCCTCCGCGCTGTTCTTGGAAGGCCACGAGGGCGTCGGTCCAGCGGACCATGCCGTCCCAGGTGCCGAGGCCGGCGAAGAGTTCTTGCTGTCCGGCGAGCACGATGTCGTTGGTGGCCTCGGCGACGGCTTTGAGTAGGTCGTTCTTGTCGTCAAAGTAGTGGTAGAGCTGGCTGCGTGACGCCGGCGCTCGCGCCCCGACGTCGTCCAGGCTGGCCGCGGTCGCCCCTTTCTCGGCGACGACTTGGCGGGCTGCGGCGACGATGCGCCGCCGGGTTGACCGCCCTCTCTCGGTGCTCGGTGCCGCTCCCATGGCTCCAGTATCCCGCGGATTGGACTTGACAGTCCACTGCTTGCTCCGATCTACTGGACTACACAGTCCACTCTTTTGTCTTCGGGAGGCCCGCATGTCCGTCACCATCCGTGAGCAGTCCGACCAGCTCAAGGCCGCCGCCGCCGGTCAGCTGCCCACTGACGTGCTCGAAGTGTTCGAACGCAGCATCGAGAGCCTCCTCGATGAGGGCGTCCCCCTCGACACGGTCAAGGTGGGCAACCGGCTCGACCCCTTCACGCTGGACGACGCCACGGGCCAGCCGGTGAGCTTGGAGCAGCTGGTCGAGTCCGGTCCGGCGGTGATCGTGTTCTACCGGGGCGGCTGGTGCCCGTACTGCAACGTGGCGCTGCGGACCTACCAGCGCGACCTTGTCCCCCAACTGGGCCGCTTCGATGCTCGCTTGGTGGCGATCAGCCCTCAATCCCCCGACGAGTCGATGTCCACGGCCGAGAAGGCCGACCTGTCCTTCACCGTCCTGTCCGATCCCGGCAGCCGACTGGCCGGGCGGATCGGCATCGCCTTCCAGCAAGCCGACGAGGTGCTGGCCGCTCAGCGTCGGCTCGGTCTCGATCTGGCCCAGGTCAACGCCGAAGGCGCCACCCGCCTGCCCCGGCCGACGGTCTTGGTCGTCGACCGGGACCGGGTGGTGCGCTTCGTCGACGTCCAACCCGACTACACGGCCCGCACCGAGGTCGCCGACATCGCCGCCGCCCTGGCCGCCCTGAGCGGAGCCGCATGACCGCTAACCATCTGCGCCGATCCCGCGTCCGAAGGACAGGTCCATGCCAGGAAAGCTGACCGACAAGGTGGCCCTCGTGACCGGCGGATCCTCCGGGATGGGCCTGGCCACGGCCGAGTTGTTCGTCGAAGAAGGCGCTGTCGTCTACGTCACCGGCCGGCGCCGGGAACCGTTGGATGCCGCCACCGCTCGGATCGGGGCCCGGCTTCGAGGTGTGACCGCCGACGCCTCCAGCCTGGAGGACATCGAGCGCCTCTTCTCGACCATCCGCTCCGAGACCGGCCGCCTCGACGTCCTCTTCGCCAACGCCGGTGTCGGGAACCTGACCGAGCCCCTCTCCGAGGTGACGCCCGACAGCTTCGACCAGCTGTTCGGACTCAACGTGCGCGGCACCCTGTTCGCCGCCCAGAAAGCGGCCGAGCTCATGACCAGCGGCGGATCCATCATCCTCACCGGATCCGCCGCCGCGGAAAAGGCCATGCCCGGCTCATCGGTCTACGCGGCTAGCAAGGCCGCCCTCAAGGCATTCGCCCGGGTATGGAGCGCCGAGCTCGCCCTGCGGGGCATCCGGGTCAACGTCTTGCATCCCGGCCCGACTGGCACGCCCGCCCTCGAACAACGACCTAAAGCAACCCGCGACTACCTGGTGTCACTCACCACCATCGGCCGCCTGGCCCAACCCACGGAGATCGCCACCGCCGCCCTGTTCCTGGCCAGCTCCGACTCGAGCTTCGTCGCCGGCACCGAGCTATTCGTCACCGGCGGTATGGGCCAGTCCTGACCGCCAGACGGCCCAACCGGGCAAGCCGGGTACGGCGGCCTCAGCCCGTCGGCGTTCTCCAGTTTCGCTCAGATGCGCCGAAGCGCCGCCATGTCCCGTCAACGAGGTGCTCCTTGACCGGCTCCTCGAGTGCGGCCAACCAGAACCGCCCGTCGCTCCGGCTCGACACCAGAAGATCTCGTCGGCCTGGCCGACGCACCCACCGTTGCCGGCCCGGCGCGGATCGGACCCACCTCGGCCTGGTCAACCAAACTCTGGACCGTATCGGCAAGGAGGAGACGGGATATGACCGTTCATGAAGTCGATTGTCTGCTGGAGAGCATGGACTCTGTCGTGAATCTCTTAGGCCAGCTGAACGACAGCGAATGGCGGGTCCCGTCGCTCTGCCCGGCCTGGCAGGTTCGCCACGTTGTCGCCCACCTGGACGGGATCGAAGAAGCACTGTCTGGGTGGCGTCCCTCCGGGGATAGCCCGGCGCCGTTCCAGATCGTCGGAACGGTGTTCGACGAGATGGACGACTGGTCGTCGGACCGGCTGCTCGGCCGGCTGGGCGCGGTGCTCGCCGGGCGGCGCGCCGAACTGCTGGCCGCGGCGGACGGCCTGTTCGACGAGGTGTCGTGGACTCCCGTCGGGGTGCAGACCTACGGCCGGTTCATGGCCATCCGCAACTTCGACTTCTGGGTCCACGAGCAAGACATCCGGGTACCCCTTGGGCGGCCCGGTCACACCAGCGGGCCGGCCGCCGAGTTGGCGCTGGACGAGGTTCGACGCAGCTTCGGCTATATCGTCGGAAAGCGAGCCCGGCTACCCGACGGGTCCCGCGTGCTCGTCGAGCTCACCGGCCCCATCGAAGCGCACCTCGCCGCCGTCGTCGACGGGCGAGCCCGCGTCGTCGACGACCTCGACCATCCCGACGCGGTCGTTCGCACCGACTTTCTGACCTTCATGCTCCTCGCCTGCGGCAGGACCGACCCCGAGGCCCACCTGGCGGCCGGCGACATCGAGCTCCTAGGCAACCAGGAACTCGCCGGGCAGCTGGCCCGCAACCTCAGATTCACAATCTGAACGACCGGCTTGGCCAGTTTGAGGTCTGCGAGAAACGCTCCGGTCGAGTTCACCCGGTTGCCAAGGCGGGAACCTCCCAGCACGCGTACTCGTACTCAGGAAAGCACACTCACGTACGTGTACGCGCTGGAGCTATGGTGTAGCGGTGCCTTCGACGGGTGTGCCGCGATCAGCTCAGACGACATCGGTTCACAAACGCCCCTCGGGCCGGGTCCCGTGGGGATCGATCAATCGCGAGCAGATCGTCGCCGCGGCCACCAAGGCGGTCCAAGCCGGCGGCTACGAGCAGATGACCATCCGCAGCCTGGCCGCCGACATGGGCGTCAGTCCCATGTCGCTGTACCGCCACGTGCGCGACAAGGACGATCTGCTCGACGAGGTCGTCGACCGGCTCTTGGTGCGAGCCTGGAAACCCCGAGCGGCCAAGCAGGACTGGAAAGCATGGATCGGCGAGGCCGCCGACAAATTCCGCCAGTTCCTGGTCGCCCAGCCCGCCGCCCTGCACGTCTACCTCCACCACCCGGTGGTATCGCCCTCCGCGGTGGTGCGCATGGAGGCCATGATGCGGGTGTTGCGCGACGCCCTGGGCAACGAACAGACCGCCCGACGAGCCTACGGCGCTCTCCACACCTACACCATCGGCTTCGCCGCCCTGGAGGCGTCCCGGGCCGGGTGGAGCGACCGCGAGTCGAGCGGGAACCAACTCTCCGAGCAGCTGGCCGCCTACACCACCCCCCGCCAATTCAACGACGGACTCCGCTTTCTCCTGGACGGCATCGAAAACGACGCGGGCCTCACAGACCGGCGCTGAGCCCCGCCCATTCCAGCCGAACAGCGACCGGAGGGAGCGACCGGTCGGATAGGCACTCGACCGCTCTCCCTTGTTGCCGCGTCCCGGCCGGCGCGGTCGTGGCGAATGGCCGATGTACACCGACGTCCCCATTGCGTACGAGTACGTGAAGTGGGTATTGTGAGTACGTGTACGCGATATCCTCGGTGCCAGAAGTCTCGCACCCCGCGACAGACAAGAAAGCTGGCAGCGGCCGCCCGGCTGAAACCAACACAGGCTCACCAAATGGCGCCGGTCACGCCGTCAATCGCCGCGCCTTGCGGCGCGACATCCGCCAGTTGAGCGCTTCCTTGGGGGCCACTCCCGAAACCGTCGCATCAAACCTGATGGGGCGCAACATGCGGGGTGTGCCCAGGAATCACACCCGGTGTCCGCTGGCCCGTTACATGGCCATCATGCTTCGCAGCGCAGGACCGCCGGTGGACATCTTCGTGTCGGACCGAAGCGTGCACGCCCGCCGGCCCGGCGGGTGGCATCCGATGGTGGTCCGGCTCCCCCCACCAGTGCTGGAGTTCATGGCTGCCTTCGACAACGGCGCCTACCCCGAGCTGATCGACCCCTTCCGCGGCCGCCAAGCCGCATCTGCCGGGACTACCCACGGCCTGCGCCCGGGCCCACGACTAGCGGGGGGTACGCTCGCCGCCCAGGACCAGAATCCGGTTCACCAACGCCCGCCCCGATCGGGTCCGGTGCAGTGCGTGCAACATGTGGAGGGAGGCGGCAGACCCGCAACAGCTTGTGCTGTAGGCGAGCTGGGCGTAGTCGAGTAGAAGCTTTCCCCTATTGGGCGGCGCGACTATCTCGCCGTCGTGGAGGCAAGTCATCGGGCTCCACCGCACTTCGTCGAGTCGACGACACCCCAGTGGTAAAGCGTCGTTTACAAGGCAGCCGACGAGTTCGATGCCCAACTGTGTTCACCCGTGACTGGTCTCCACCCAGGGGTCCTCGACGGGGTTCCCGCAAGGATCTCAGCCCAAGACGAATGCCGCCGCTGATAGTATTGATATGCACTTGTTGCTGTGTGCAAGTATAGAGAGGTGTTGGGTCGTGGCTGAGCAGGTGGCCGACGAAGGGGCGGTGGACGCGGTGCTGACGGCCAGCCGGACCCTGGTGGCGGTGGCCACGGCATCGCTGGGCGCGGCGGCGGAGGACATCACGATCGCTCAGTATCGGGCCCTGGTCGTGCTTGCCTCCCGAGGCCCGCAGCGGATGGCGGATCTCGCCGCGGCACTCGATGTGGCGCCGTCGACGGCGGGCCGGATGTGTGATCGGCTGGTGCGCAAGGGTCTGATCCGCAGGCAACGGGTCCGCGCCGATCGCCGAGCGGTGAAGGTTTCGATCACGGAGGCGGGCAGGCGGGTGGTGGATGAGGCGACGGCCCGGCGCCGCGCCCTGCTGGCCGGCATTTTGGCGAAGCTGTCGGCCCGCCAGCAGGCGGCGGTGGCCGACGCCCTGCGGGCGTTCGCGGCCGCGGCCGGGGAGATCCCCGACAGCCAGTGGCCGAGCGGTCCGGCCGCCGTGGTGTCGGCGTCATCCGCAGCGATGACGTGACGGCCAGTTCACGTCAAAGGCGCGGCGGGGTGGTCACGACCGGCAAGACATCGGGAACGCACCCGGCGGCGGGGGCTTTGATCTCGACGGGCGATTGGCTGCGGCGGTCGCGGGGCGGGCTGTTCGCCATCGCCCTGGTGGTGGGCGCCGGCTCCGGGCTGGGGGCGGTCGGGTTCCGGTATCTGATCTACTTTTTCACCTGGCTGGCCACCGGTCATGTCCAGTTCGGCCAGCAGGGCCGGGTCCCCAGCGGCCATTTCCCCTGGCTCGGCCTGGGGTTCTTCGTGGTCATCCCGGTCGTCGGCGGGCTGCTTTACGGTCCGCTCATCTTCCGCTTCGCCCGGGAGGCCCGCGGACACGGCGTCCCCGAGGTGATGATCGCAGTGGCCGACAACGGCGGCCGGATCCGGCCCCAGGTGGCCGGGGTCAAGGCCCTGGCCTCGGCGCTGTGCATCGGGGCGGGCGGCTCGGTGGGCCGGGAGGGCCCCATCGTGCAGATCGGCTCCGCCATGGCCTCCAGCGTGGGGCAGTGGATCCGCATGCCCGAGAACCGGCTGCGGGTCCTAGTCGCCTGCGGCGCCGCCGGCGGTATCGCGGCCACCTTCAACGCCCCCATCACCGGGGTGTTCTTCGGGGTCGAGATCATCTTGCGAGCGTTCTCCATCGAGGCCATCTTCACCGTGATGCTCTCGGCCATGGTGGCCGACGTGATCAGCCGCCAGTTCCTGGGCGCCGCCCCGTTCCTGTCCGGCTTCCCCCCGGGGATCGCCTTGGACCACGCCCGCAATTACCTGCTCGTGGCCCTGCTGGCCGTGATCGCCGCCCTGCTCGGCCTTGGGTTCAAGAACGTCCTGTACAAAACCGAGGACCTGTGCGACCGGGTCTGGAAGCACCGCCCGGAATGGGCCCGACCCGCGGTGGGCGGGGTCGCCCTGGGTCTGCTGCTGCTGGCCGTGCCGCAAATGTACGGGGTCGGCTACCCGGTCATGTACAAGGCCGTGGCCGGCAGCTACGCCCTGTGGTTTCTGATCGTCCTGGCCGTGACCAAAATGATCGCCACCAGCCTGACCATCGGCATCGGCGGCTCCGGCGGGGTATTCGCACCGTCGCTGTTCATCGGGGCCACAGCCGGCATGGCCTTCGGGGTGACCGCCAACCATGCCCTCGGTCCCGGCGCCGGCCAGCCCGCCCTGTATGCCGTGGTGGCCATGGGCGCGGTGTTCGCCTCCGCCGCCCGAGCGCCCCTCACCTCGCTGGCCAGCGTGGTCGAGATGACCGGCGACTTCACCCTCACCCTGCCGGTGATGCTGGCCGTGGCCATCGCCACCCTCGTCTCCCGGTCCCTCAGCTACGGCACCATCTACACCACCAAGCTGCTACGCCGCGGCACCGACATCGACCGCGCCCCCTCCGCTGACCCCTTCGAAAAGCTCACCGCCGCCGACGCCATGCGCCCCTTCCGACCCCCACTCACCACCCAGCCCCCGCCGCAGAACCAGCCCGCCGATCCAGACCAAGACCAAGTCCAGCACCAAGCCGGGCTACCCGGGCCGGTCACCCACCAACGCGACCTTCAGGTTCTCTTCGCCAACGAGTCCCTCACCCAGGCGCTGCGCCAACTGGTCCTCTACGGCCGCGACGGCCTGCCGGTACTCTCCACCGACGGACAACAACTGCAGGGCTGGATCACCAGCCAAAACGTGCTGCAAGCCATCGCAGACCACATCGGCACCGCCCAGGTTGCCACCGACAGCGCCCTCCACCCGGCGGCAGACCTACACCATGCGCCGACCCCCCTGCACGGCTACCAGATCGTCGAGGTCACCATCGACGCCGACTCGCCAGCCGCCGGCCACCCGCTCGGCGAGACCACCTGGCCATCGGGCTGGGTCCCGGTGTCGGTCCTGGACAACCACAGCCTCCGCGACGCCGACCCCGGCCTCATCCTCACCCCCGGCGACCGCATCAACCTGCTCACCCCCACCCCGAGCAACCCGGACCCACCCCAACCAGGCGACGACACAGACACCCGGCCCCTGCCTGGGCGCCCACACCCCCAGGGACCTACCCCCCTCCACCAGTGAACAACCCCGGCGCTCCCAGCCCGACCACCAATTTGCCACCCCGCAGCAAGGCCAAAGGCCCACCGTTCACTCGATGGCAGTGGATTTTAGAAGTCCACGATCAGCCTTCTGGGATGGCTCGGTCGTGAGGGATCGGGCCGTCGTTGGGGTACATCTTTCACGCTCGGGAGGTTGGCGTCGGGAAACGGCTCACAGTCCCACTTAGCGCCCCGAACGGCAGATCTACATCTCTTCTCCGACCGAGAACCGACGCGAGGAAAGGCGCCTTGACACCGGTCCCCAGGCGCCGCCGTGCCAACCCCTGCAGCGCTGAGGTTGAGGGGAACAGTTTGTGTGTGGAGCGCCCGATGCGACGGCGATCGCCATACCGTTATCACGCCTCGGTCCGGCCAGAGTGGCCGATTGCCAGCGGGAGAAAGAGATCGGGATCATTACCGACGACGGCGCCTGGAACCATCCCTCGTTCACCATGAGGACGCATCCGGGGTGGCTGGCCGAGCATGAGCCCGACCCAACGGTCCCGGTGTGGATCTGAAACGAGACAGAGCCGAAGCCGTTCGGGTTCGGCTGTACGACTTGGGCGTTTTTCAGGTCACAGTCACGGGTGAATGCGGGCAGATTGAGCGCGGGCAGATTGAGCCTGCTCATCCGGGCGGCGCGCCCGATGCAACCAGGATGCCATCGTTCGGGAACCGACACCGCAGAGCGGTCTTAGCTCGCCCATGTTCCGACGTACGCGGCCTCTCGTGGAGGAGCTCTCTCCCGCTGTTCGGGGTCATCCTTGGAGTTCAGGCTGGGCTGCTAGGTGGGCGGACTGGGCTCGGTTTCGATGGTGGTGTTGAGACCCTCGGGAACCGTCGGGTCCCCGAACGTTCGTTCCCTTGGCGCCGATATTGCAGGTGGCTTGCCGCCACCTTTACGACCGACGCTGGGCGCACCTCGCGATCTCGTCCAGATGTCGATTATGGCGTCGAGCCGGCAGCTGCTCTCCGAAGGGTCAGATGTGGGTTGTCGGTATGGGGGAGGTCGGTGGTGCGCGATAGTTGGTGGCACGGGAGCTCGGACGGACCGGGCTGAGAGGGCGCCTGGGGACGCCGACCGTTGAACCTGTTCCGGGTAATGCCGGCGGAGGGAAGGAGTCGTCACGGTTGATCCGAGGGATGTCTCTTGGCGTTCGAACGGCGCGTCCAAGGTCTACGTGGATACGGCCGGGCTGGGGGTGCCGTTCCGGGAGGTGGTGTTAGGAGCTTCGCCTGGACGTGGGGGCCCGGTGCAGAATTCGCCGCTGCGGTTGTATGACACGTCCCGGCCGGGCTGCGACCCGCAGGTTGGGCTGCCGGAGTTGCGTCGGGAGTGGATCGTCGGGCGCGGCGATGTCCAGGAGTACCAGGGGCGCCGGGGTGACGGTACGTGACGATGGGCGGGCCGCGGTGCGACGCGGGCCCGTCGGCCCGACTGGTCCAGCCGGGCTTTCCGGTGTCGGGCGGCGGCCGCTGCGGGCCGTCGGCCCGGCGGCCGGGTTTGGGGCCGTCACTCAGTTGTATTACGCCCGACGGGGTGAGATCACACCAGAGATGCAATTCGTCGCTGTCCGCGAGGGCGTGGCCGCAGAGGCGGTACGCGATGAGATCGCCGCGGGCCGGGCCATCTTGCCGGCCAATGTCAACCATCCCGAGAGCGAACCGATGGCCATCGGCCGCCGATTTCTCGTGAAGGTGAATGCCAACATCGGAAACTCGTCGGTGACCTCGTCGGTGGCGGAGGAGGTGGACAAGTTGGTGTGGGCGACCAGGTGGGGAGCGGACACGGTGATGGACCTGTCGACCGGGGCCGATATTCACACCACCAGGGAGTGGATCATCCGTAACTCCCCGGTGCCCATCGGCACGGTGCCGATCTACCAGGCGTTGGAGAAGACCGACGGCCGCCCCGAAGAGTTGACCTGGGACATCTATCGCGACACGGTCATCGAACAGGCCGAGCAGGGTGTCGACTACCTGACGGTCCACGCCGGTGTCCGCCTGGCTTACGTGCCGCTGACCGTGTCGAGGGTGACGGGGATCGTGAGCCGGGGCGGGTCGATCCTGGCGGCGTGGTGCCTGGCCCATCACCGGGAGAATTTCCTGTACACCCATTTCGAGGAGCTGTGCGAGATTCTGGCCGCCTACGACGTGGCCTTCTCCCTCGATGATGGCCTGCGCCCCGGCTCGATCGCGGACGCCAACGACGAAGCCCAGTTCGCGGAGCTCCGCACCTTGGGGGAGCTGACCGAACTCGCCTGGTCCCACCATGTGCAGGTCATGATCGAAGGGCCCGGTCACGTGCCGTTGCACAAGATTGCCGAGAACGTGGCCTTACAGCAGGAGGTATGCCACCAACCCCCGTTCTACACTCTGGACCCGCTCACCACCGACATCGCCCCCGGCTACGACCACATCACCTCGGCCATCGGGGCGGCCGTGATCGCCATGCACGGCACCGCCATGCTCTGCTACGTCACCCCCAAGGAGCATCTCGGTCTACCCGACCGCGACGACGTCAAGCAGGGCCTGATCGCCTACAAGATCGCCGCTCACGCCCCCGACGTGGCCAAAGGTCATCCCGGCGCCCAGGACTGGGATGACGCCCTGTCCAAGGCCCGCTTCGAGTTCCGCTGGCAGGACCAGTTCAACCTCGCCCTCGACCCCGACACCGCCCGCGCCTACCACGACCAGACCCTACCGGCCGAGCCAGCCAAGACCGCCCATTTCGGCTCCATGTGCGGACCGAAGTTCGGCAGCATGCGCATCAGCCACGACCTGCGAGACGACGCCCGATCTCAAGGCCTCCACGCCGACATGGCAGTCCAGGTCGGCATGGCCGAAAAGCGGAGGAGTTCCGCCGAGCGGGCAGCCGGATATACCTTGACGAAAGCTGAGGTGCGCCCCAGACGCACACACCGGCGATCGGCAACGAACATCCCAGACCGGCGACACTGGGTGGTCCGACATTCGACCCTTACCTTCTGGGACACCGTGCCGGATGTCTAGTGCTGACCCCGCCAGAGGAGCACGCCGATCGGGCGTCCCAAGGGTCTGACGGAAAGGAGCGGCGACAAGCGCGTATTCTCCGGGAGGGCCGTACGAGTGGCGGTTGATGCTTTCGAACCCGGCAGCGACGCGTAGAGTTCCCTTAGTGGCGTTGTCGCGGCAGCTGCGAGCAAGTGAGGGGACCTTTGTCCCGGGTTGGAGTGTACGCCGCGTCTGGAGGCTGAGTCTGCTGCTGTGCGCGGGAGCGTTTGTGGTCGGTTTGCTGGCCGCGCCCGTGGTCGATCTGGCTGGACTGCTGCTGGCCGGACCGTGCTGTGCCTTGCTGACCGCTCGGTGGATCCGAACTGCCGCGACGTCGCTCTTGGCCGTGGTTTTGGCGGTGGTCGTGAGCGTGGTCGCCGACGGGACGGAACCGGAGCGGATCGCGTTTGTGGTGGCGGTCGGAATCGCCGCCGCCACGATCACGGTCGCGGCCGTGTGGATTCAGCGGCGTCTCGAAGGGTACGGCGGGTAGATCGGCCGCTCGGCGCTCCGAACGCGCCAGCGAGGCGAAGAGGTTCATGATCCGATGGCGACTATTAAGAAAGCGACGTAGCCGGCCACGATGACGAATCCCGCGGACCGATTCAGACCGCGTCCGGCGAAGGCCAAGAGCAGGCTGATGACCGTCAGGCAGGCGTACCAGCCCGCCACCAGGGTGGCCTGACTGGTCGCCCCTCCCAGACCGAGGAGAAGGGCAGGCAGGAACAATCCGACCAATACATTGAGCATGTTGCTGTTCATCGCCTCGCTGAGCACGGCCGCCCCCCGACCCCTGGCAGCGAGGAATACGGCGCCCACGGCGTTGGGGAGGCTGGTGACCGCAGCTAGCACGACGCCTCCAACGACCAGGCTGGACAAATGAAAATGCTTTCCCAAGGTCTCGGCCGACCGCTCCATGATGGCGCTGGCGGCAACGACGACGACCAGACTGGCACCCGCGGTGGCGACGTCCCAGCGGCCGCCGGTGACGGGATGGATCCCGCTGGCAAGCTCTGACTCCTCCTCCGCCACTGCACTGTGTAACCAGGCCACGGTGCGGGGCGGTAGGCCGAGCCGGAGCAACGTCGGCGAGGACGATGCGGAGATGACGATATACGGCACCACCGCGGCCAGGACCAAGGCCAGACCGATGCCTGCTCCGAGTCCGGCGGATAGGACTACCACGGTCACCAGGGCAATCCATGTGGCCGTGGTCCCATCGAGGATCACCACCTTTCGGTGCAGGCTTATCCGGCGGGCAACGATTGCGCCTAATCCCAACAGCGCAGCCAGGTTGAACACGTTCGAGCCCAGAACGACCCCGGCGCCGATGCCCGTCTGACCGTGCACTGAGGCCGTCACCGCTGAGGTGATCTCTGGTGAGTCGGCGGCGAGGGCGACAACCAAGCCCAACATCGCCTCGGATAGTTGGATCCGACCGGCGAGGCGCTCCAATCGTGAGACCAGTAGAAAGCTGGCGCCCAGTGAGCACAGCGCTGCGACCGCAAAGGCGACCGCGGCGGAGGCTGTCGAATCCAACATCAGGCCGGCTCGGCGGGACGAAAAGGCAGAGCTGACTTCTCCCACTCGGTCGCCGTCGAGGTCCCGACTGCCGCCCACGGCACCAATGAACCCACCAGACAGACATCGCCCCACTCGATACCCGGTCGCAGGCACCGGTCCCAGCGCGCGCGAAGACCCCTCACGAAGGTGCCCGGGCTGCAGAGCATTTGATACTCCGGGGGTCGGCGACAGGGTCTGCCGACCAGGCTTCCCGGCGCACCCATACAGATGCTAGCCCCCAGCCTTACCGACCCCGAGTGAGTTGATCCCATCGCAGCTCACGTTGGTGCGAAGCCGGGCTGCGTTTGAGGCCGCGAGCCCTTTGGGTGCCCCCGGCCGCTCACCGTTCGATGACCCGGCAGAGTTGTTGCTCTCACGGCTGCCTTCGTGACGGTTCGTGCCGGCTACGCTGGACCAACTCCACCGTCTGCCGCGCTATCCCCGGGGCAACTCGTCCTCATTCACCCGCGGCTGGACCTCCGTCCCGTGACGGAGTCCATGGCCACCAGGCAAGGCCACCAGCGGGCGCGGCAGCCGGGCGATCCTGGTTATCTTGGTCGACCTCTGGGACTATTTGTGCAGACCCGGTCGTACCTTGCGGGACGGGAAACTGCCGCGAACAGGAATGGCACAAAGCCGGCTCGATCTGCCCTTTTGGCAGGACGGAGCCTGTCGCCCGGCACTTCGAGCCAACACCGAATCATGGCCCCGCTCGGCCCTTCAATCGTCCCACTCCAGGCGCCAACCCCGCCGGTCCCACTATCCGACCACGAACCGGGTAAGGGTATCCAACTGGTCGGCGGTACCCACACTGATAAGTATGTCGCCGGCGTGGATCGGAAGGGTCGGGGATGGATTGGTCGTAAACGACCCGTCGGCATGGCGCACGGCCAGTACCAGCGCACCCGTCTGGTCGTGCAGCCGGGTAGACCGGAGGGACCCATTGTCCAACGGGGAGGCCCGCGGGACGGTAACCTCCTCGAGGCGAAACTCCAGCGAGCCGTCGTGCATAACCACGTCGACGAAGTCGACCACATGCGGTTGGGTGATGAACGCCGCCATCCTGTTCCCCCCAATGCTTTGAGGGTTGACCACCCGATCGGCGCCGGCGCGCAATAGCTTCGGCTCAGAGGTATCACTTCGGGCCCGGGCGATGATCTGCAGGTCGGGCCGCAAGGTCCGGGCGGACACCGTGACGAACAAGTTATCGGCGTCGGTGTCGAGAGCGGCGACGAGTGACGCCGCCCGGGCGATACCCGCGGTCATGAGGGTTTCGTCCTCGGTGACGTCTCCATGAACTGACGGATGAGGGATGGACGCCACCCGGTCGGCGTTGCGATCCACGACCACCACCTCACTGCCAAAGGTAGTGAGGAAGCGTGCGACCTCGCGCCCGACGCGCCCCCAACCGCAGACAATGACGTGCCCGGTCATGTCGTCGATGTTTCGCTCCATACGGCGTCTCCTGACTAGCTCCCGCATATGACCCTCGAGGAGAACCTCTAGGGTCGCAGTGAAGGTGTACAAAGCGGTGCCGACTCCTACCAGGATGAGGATGATGGTGAAGACCTTGCCGGCGCCGCTCAGGGCATGCGGAGGGCTGAACCCAACCGTGGAGACCGTGCTGAAGGTCTGGTAAACCGCGTCCAAGAACCCGAAACCGAGCACCAAATACCCGATCGTTCCCGCAACCACCACGATTCCCAGCGCGATCAGCCCGTGGCGGACCCGTCGAAACGGCGCGCCTCCAGGACCGCCGAGCAGCTGAGAAGCCGCCCGGCTCAAGTGGAGTCCCGCACAGCGATCGGATCCAACCGGTTGTAGGTCACAACAACACCGTCTTCGATGGGCGTCACGATCGGGAGGGCGACTCGGCCGAGCACACGCGTCGACGCGAGACGCAGCGCCCCGCTCGGGACCGTGCGGTTTCTTGGGTAACCGGGCGTGATGTCATTGGTTGGTGGCGACCCTGTCGCCATAGTGGATGCTCAGGGCGTTGAGGATGGTCTTCCATCCGTTGATCTGCCCGGTCGGGTTGGACCGGCCGGGTCTTCTGTCCAGGACCACCAGGTAGAGCATCTTGAGGGCGGCCCGCTCGTTAGGGAAGCCGGTTCGCCTTTGCACCGCCCGGCGGGACCGGGCATCGAGGCTCTCCACCGCGTTTGTGGTGGTATGACATCTCTGACGCCTTGTCACGGTCTGGGATCGTAACGTCTGAAGGGTCGGGTCCGGGGTGTCAGGGAGGATGAGACGGCAAGCCTCTCCATATATTCCCGGAGAGGTGGCGTTAGTACTCAGCCGCCCCCGCGACTGGCCCGACTGCGCTGCGAGCGCGAGTCCGTTTCTGTAATGCTCTGCCCGGCGAACTCCTCAGCCCAGCTCAAGATGAGAGAGAAGATAGTGAGATCGATCGGCAAAGACGTGCACCGCACGTTGGCTCAGATCGCGTCGAAGAAAATGGCCAGTGCCGCGACGACGGCCGCATCGGAGTCCGACCCGAGGATCTGCGTCTACGGGGGCGGCATGCGAGGGTGACGACCTGGTTGCCTTGCAGGCGACGACGAACTCTGACGCCACCGCAACGCTGCTGTGAGACCCATGGTGGCCATGGTCGTGGTTTCGAACCCGCGTTCAACCATCAAAACCTGCTTCATCATCTCGACCCCGTTCGACGCGTCCGGTCATCAGCCAGCGAGGTCCCGGGCGGGAAGGCAGCGGCCAACAGTTGCGCCAGGATCCGGGCGTCGACCTTGTCGGTCCTTACCCTCGCCTCGGTAATGGCCCGGGTTTTGCGTTCGCACTCGACCACTAAAAGAGATCACGATATGCCTTGCCACCGTCCTGGGCTTCCTTGCTGAATGGTTACGTTCGACTTCACCGGGCTGTTAGTCGTCGCGGTGGTGGCGTTCCTGGCTCCCCTGCTGGCCGGGCTCGTACCTCGCCGACTCATGCCGGCCGTCGTTGTTGAGGTCCTTCTCGGAGTGGCAGTTGCCCCGCAAGGCCTTGGATGGGTCAAACCCCAGGGAGCGGTCGAACTCCTGTACCTCATGGGGCTTGGATTCCTGCTCTTTCTGGCCGGCCAGGACATCGACCCCAAGCACTTCTCGGACCCCACGGTAGGAGTCACTAGCGCGGCGTACGTAATCTCGCTCGCAATCGCCTTGCCGGTCGCTGTGGGGCTCACTCGCCGGTGTCCGGATCCGCCGACCTCCGACGATCGCACTCTCGCTTACCTCTAGCTCTCTGGGCATCCTCGTCCCGGTCGTACGCGACGCCGGCGAGGTCAACAGCGACTGCGGCCAGCTGACCGTCATGGCCGGAACCGTGGGCGAGTTTTCCTCCCTGCTTCTGCCCACCATTCTCTTCTCCGCCGACGCGAAGTCGACCTCTCAACAGATCCTGTAGGTGGGCATTATGGGCGTGGCCGGAGGTTTCACCGGACTCGGGCTCTACGCTCTGTGGCATTCCGGAAGGATGACAGCGGTTCTTACCGCCCTCGACGACAGCGCCTCGCAACTCAGGGTTCGGGCACCTTCGTCATCTTGTTGATCTTTGCCGGCCTGCCCACGGCTTTGGAGTCGACTCACTTCTCGGTGCTTTCGTGGCCGGAGTCGTCCTTCGCGTCGCTGACCGAGACGACCGCCCCCACATCGAAGTGTTCCAAGCCAAGCTCAACGCCATCGGATTCGGCTTCCTCATCCCTGTGTTGTTCGTCGTCACCGGAGTCCAATTCAATGTCGACGCCCTCTTCTCACACAGCTCGGCGCTTGAGTTGGTACCACTCCTCGTCGTCGCCATCCTCGTCGTCCGAGGCACTCCAGCCCTCCTCTACCGCGCCCGTGTCGGCACGCGGGGTGCTATCGCGATCGCCTTTCTGCAGTCGGCGACACTCACCTTTCCAGTGGTCGTCTCCGAAATCGGCCTATCCCTCGGCCTGCTCGACCAAGCCACCGCAGCCGCGCTCATCGGCGCGGCGTTAATCTCCGTCCTCATCTTCCCCGCCATGGCCCTCGCGCTTCGGTCATGGACCACGACTCCCACCAACGTCGACGGACCCCCCGAGGCGTTAGGTCAACCTCCGGCCTAAGGTGACTAAGCCGTATGATGCTACCGCCGCTAATCGTCCCCACGTGTTCCAACAACAAGAATCATCGACCCAGCAACCAGCCAAACGGAGGCGGAAAAGAGCGCACGGGGCGCGCCGGCCCAACAGCCAGGAGCTTTTTGGGCCTTGAACCATGTCGCCATCTTCGCGCCCAATCGGCATCTGCAACCCCGGGCATGCGGTCTCGGAACCTCCATGTGGCGCGTCCTCGGTATCCCAGTCCGCAAATGGCCCGTAATCGCGCGGTCAAGAGAGAGTGACGCTTCGGAACGAACACGTAATATCGCTGAGGTGAACGCCGGTCCGCCTCAGAGCGCACAGCAGGGGATGATTCACCACGTCGAACTATGGGTACCTCATCTTGCCCGGGCGATAGATAGCTTCGGCTGGTTGCTTCAGGCGTTGGGATACATGCCATACCAGAACTGGGCACGCGGACGAAGTTGGATCCTCGGTCGGACGTATGTTGTTGTGGAGGAGTCCTCAGCAGCCGAAGGTCGCATCCATGACCGGCTCCGTCCCGGATTGAATCACCTGGCCTTCCATGCTGGGCCGTCTGACGAGCTCGAACACCTTGTTGGCTTGGCTCGCGAACATGGATGGAGTCTTCTGTTCCCGAAGCGACACCCCTACGCCGGCGGTCCTGATCACTACGCCGCCTATCTGGCCAATTCCGACGGCTTCGAGGTCGAACTCGTTGCCGATCGGCCCACCAGCTGAGGCTCACCCGGGGCAGACCTCCAGCACGGCCTGGTGGGCCTGACGCGATGCCCGTCGTCAGGTTCACCCGACCCGAGCATCCCCTAGGTGCCGCGCATGGGCGCCTCCGGCTAGCAAGCGCCGGGGCAGGCGGTCGAGGCCTTGCCGACGGTCAGCCGCCGGCGGCGTAGGAGACTACGACGTAGGCGGCGTGGCGGTCCAAGTCTTGGCGTCGCCGGTCATACACCGTCGTAGTCCTGGGATCAGCGTGACAGGCGGCGATCTGCACGTCACGCAGCGGCACGCCAGCATCCAGGGCACACATGATGAACGCGGCTCGCCGCATGTGCGGGTGCACCAAACCAAGCCCGGCACGCTTTCCGATCGAACGAACCCAGCGGTATGCAGTGCGCCGATCGAGGCGTTGGCGGTCCCGGCGGCACAGGATGGGGCCCTGGCAGCGCTCCCGGACGGCCAGGTCGATGGTCCGTGCGGTGCGAGGCACGAGGGGGATGACCGCGGGCTTGCTGCCCTTGCCGAGGATCCGCAACGTCCAGTGGCCGCGCTCGACGCCGAGGTCCTCGATGTTGGTGGCCCAAGCCTCCGAGACACGAAGGCCGTTCAAGCCGAGCAGGACCGCCAGGGCGGCGTGGTCGTGGTCATGGCGCTCGGCGGCGAAGAGGAACCGGCCGAGTTCGGAGCGGTCCAGGCCGCGAGCCTCGGTGGGATGAACCTGGGGCCGACGGACGTACTGCGCCGGGTTCGCCGCGAACGCGGCCGTCGATGTGTGCGAAGCGATAGAACCCGCAGACCGTCGAGAGGCGCCGGTCGATGGTCGACGCGGCCAGACCGCGTTCCTCCAACCAGCGCCGGTACAGCTCGATGTGAGGTCGGGTCGCGGCAAGGACCTCGAGGCCGACAGCGGCTGCCCACTGAAAGTAGCCGCGCAGGTCGTGGCGATATGCGTCGAGCGTACGGCCGCTGTAGCGAGCCAGAAAGGCTGCCGCGGCGAGCTGGGCTGGATCAACGGCGTAGTCGCAATCTGGGGTCTGGATCATCATGGATGTGGTGTCGGTGTTCGTCATGGCGGATCCTCCTGGTCATGGGAGAATCAGCCAACCCCTCATCTCGACCCGTGACCACCCCGCCGGCGTTCAGTGGCACCTCCTCAGCCAGCATCCTCTGCATTATTGGCGCGGTCAGGAACCCGGACGCTGTGAAGCGTACCGGGCACGGTCGAAGTGCGGGCCGGCTCTAACGCGCCGCCGACGGGATGGACGCGGCGTGGCGGCGATGAGGTCCGGCGTCGACCCCATACCTCTAGTCGATCATCAGGCCGGCGACGGCTTCGGCCGCCGCCAGCGTGTCTCGACCGAGGGGTTGTAGGTGGATCCGGGTACAGAGCAGTCCTGTCGACAGCCGCTCGACAACGCCCCACTCCCATATGGCGACGAGATCGAGCCCGGTGCGGGCGGCCAGCCAGCGGGCCCGGTCGACGGGATTGCCGCCAAGCAGCTCGACTGGGTCGCCGCGCATGAGGACACCCAGGTCGTACTCGGCCTCGGCTAGAAGGCCGTCCGGATCGATCAGCTTGAAGCCACCGTCGTTCTGAAGGGCGTTCAGTTGGTGCACGTCGCCGTGGACCAGCACAGCCGTCTCGTCGCGGTGCGCCTGCGCCCGCCGGCCAGCGCAGACCAGGGCATGGTCGACAGTCTTCTCGGAGCACGGACGGTCGAGCTCCTCCCACGACGTCACGATGAAGTCAACCAGCCATCGGACCTTGTCCGCCCCCGTCGGCAGCCGCAGTCTGGCGCCGGCCGCCAAATGCGCGCGGCGGTAGCGCAGAGAATCCCCAGGCGACGGGCGAGCGGCAGTCCGAGCTCATACATAGGCCGGCCCAGCCGCTCCATGAGCAGGGCGCCCCGGTCGGGGTCATAAAGGTAGAGCACCGGGCATCCGTCTCCGCCGACGAGGCGGAGGACGGTCGCCTCGTCGGAGGGTCGTTCCCGGTCCCAGTAACGAGCACCTTAAGGACGGCACAAGTACCATCCGCCCGGGTCGCGTCCGCCACGAAAGCCTCCGTGCCGCCCTCGTAGGCGTGCCCGACTTCGATCGACCAGTCGACCTCCAGGCCCGAGACAAGCAGCGGCAATCGCTCGAGCCAGTCCTCGGCTCCGGCCGCGCGAGCCTTGCTCCGCACAACCGCCGGCACCTCGATCATTGCCGCAGTCTCACATCTCCAAGCCCGAGCCCCGTCCCGATTTTCTTCCCGCCACCGTCGACGGGCAAGCCAGATCGCTTCGCTGGCCACCGGACCGGTGCCTCACCGATAGGCCTCCCCTCAGCCCCACCCACCCGGCGATCTGGGTCAGGCCGACAACGAGGTGCCTCCGCGATTAGGGGATAGGCTGGGCTTGGCCGCTGGAATATTGACTCCGAGTTTTTCGGCTTGAGCGTCTGGCTCGCAGGGAGGGCACGGACGGGGCGTCGGGGAGCGGCGCTGGGGTCGGCGGGCGGCCGCCGAAGAGAGGGCGTGAGTTGGGAGGGCGAACGGTGTTGGCGTAGGGCCCGACGTCTGACCCAGTTTCAGGCGGGCCCGGTCCGCGCGGTGCTCAGGACCGATAGGTTCGGTTGGTGCCCCAGAACTGGACCGAACTCGCCGACCGGCTCGTCAAGGTGCTCCATCTGTCGTCGGCTCCGGTAGCTATCACTTTCGCGGCGAGCCCGCCCCTGGGTATCGACCGCTTCGACGCGCCTATGCCCCCGGCGACCGAGGACGGTCGCCGGGGGCGGGTCCCGGCGGGGTGCGTGTTCTGGATGCACGGGGCCGAGCGGGCGTTCTCGACGGTGCCCGAGGATCACGGCAACTGCAGCGTGGGCAGCGTCACCCACGGTCTGCTCGCCCCCGGCGAGGTCATCGACCGTAGCGACGTGGCCGAGCTGGTCGGTGCCGGTTGGGTCGGGCCCAGCGTCTTTGATCAGCTGCCGAAGGTGGCGACGCGGCCGGGGTCGGTCGTCTACGCCCCTCTGAGTGCCGTTCCGATCGAGCCCGATGTGGTGCTCTTGCGGGTCAATGCCCGCCAGTTGATGGTGCTTTCCGACGCCCTTCCGGGCCTGTCCATCGGGGGCAAGCCCCAGTGTCACATCGTGGCCATGGCCAAGGAGCACGGGGTGCCGGCGGCCAGCGTCGGCTGCGCCCTCAGCCGGCAACGGACGGGTATGCCCGCCGAGGAGATGACCTGTGCCCTGCCGGCCGGGCAACTGGACACGATGGTCGAGGCCATCGAGAAGACCTCGGGGATCGACGGTGCCGTGGCCCGCTACGCCGCCGAAGACGCCCATCGCTTCGCCTGAACAACGGGCGGCCGCTTTAGACGAATGGGGCCAGCGGCGCGAGTTGGGCCTCGGTCGGCTCGGAGCAACAAAACCACGGTTCGGTGAGCCGAGCTCGCTCGCCCCCAGGGCCGACCGAAACGGCCCCCGGGGCGGGGCGCGCCGGTGCGTTCGATGTGTGCGAGCGGATCAACCCGTCGACCTGATCGAAGGTCCGCTCCGGATCCTCGCCCACTTGGGCCTCGACCAAGGTGGCGATCTCCGCCTGGAGCTGGTCGACGACGGGATCGGGATGGGTCCAGGTCCAACCCAGACGGGCCGGGTCGTAGCCACCCAGGTGGGCGGTCATGGCCGGCTCGGCCAACAGCAGCGAACCATCGGGCACGAGCAGCCGCACGCTGTACTGCACCGGATCGACGTTGGCGATGAGATCGTGGGCCACCACGAAATCGACCAGGGCGGCCAGGTCGTCAACGGTGGTCCACGGCGTGAACGGCAACCACGACGGGCGGATCTCGATGCCGTACGAGCGTAGGGCGATCACCGCCTCGGACATGTCGGCGGCGGTGTGGCCCTTGTGCAGAACCGCGAGGATGCGGTCATTGACCGACTCGAAGGCGCTGACCACGAACGCACAGCCGGCCTCGGCCAACTCGGGGAGCATGTCGCGGTGAGCGAGGAGGTGCTCGACCTTGATGGTGGCGTCGAAGGTCAGGTCGGGATGGCGGGCGTGCACCGCGACCATGATCCGGCGGGCATGGTGGGGTGCGTTGAGGAAGTCGGGGTCGGCGAAGCTGAGATGGCGGGCCCCGGCGGCCACCAGCTGGTCGACGTCGGCCAGGACTACGTCTTCGGCCACCGGACGGACGCGCCCGTCGTAGACGACCGGGACCGGGCAGTGCCGACAGCGGTGCGAGCAGCCTCGGCTGGCGGCCACCGAACCGACCGTTCGTTGTTCGCCGGCGACGGCCAGGCGGGTGTAGCGGCCCAGCTCGGGCAGCAAGCGACGGTCCGGCGTGCGGGCCTCGAAACGGCCCAGTTGGACGGCCGCCCCCGGGTGGTCGCCCCCGGCCCAGGCTGCTACGCCGGGCTCGAACTCTCCGGCGATAGTGGCGTCGGTCGGCGAGGTCACCGTCAGGTCTCCCGCCATGCCGGCGTACAGACCGAAGAAGCACAGGGGCAGGCCGGGCCGGCGGGCCCGCACGATGTCGGCCACCCGCAAGGCCAGGCGCATCGCCGTGTGCATCGGCACCGACAGTGCGACCCGTTCGGCCCAGTCGACGGCTTCCGCCGACAGCGTGTCCACTGCCATGTCGACACAGCGCACCTGGTGGCCGGCGGCGAGCAGGGAAGCGGTACCGGTCGCCGCTGACAACGGTTGGTGGCCCAGCTCGTAGGTGGACACCACCAGAACGTTCACCACCTGAGCCTACGCCGAGCCCCGCCCGTCTCTGCGCTGGGCCTGCGCCGCCGCTCAAGGGCTGGGGCTGACGACGACGTCGAGAGCGGCCTCGGCCCGGCGCAGGGCCAGCTCGACATCGGCCGGCGTCGGCCCTCGGGCGAAGACGAACCCCAGATAGCGGTCGCCCTCGGGCAGGGGGACCACCGCTCGACCGGCGGGGATGCTGATCTCTAGGCCGACCACGCCGTCGACGGCCAGGGCCTCGGCTTGACCGGACACCTGCTTGAGCATCCCGGCGACCCGGATCGGAAGCATCATCACCCCCGACGCCTGGGTCTCGCGGCGCAGCCCGTCGAGCCCGGCGCCGATGGCGTGGCGCACGATGATCTCTTCGAGGCTGACCCCGGCCCCGAAACACAACGACCGGGCGCACAGACCGCCGATGGAACGGGCCGCTACCTCGATGACCACGGGTCGACCATCGGCTCCGACGCGTAGTTCGGCATGCACGGAACCCTCCCGTAGCCCGACCGCCGCCGCCGCCGCCGTCACCGTGGCGGCCATCGAGGCCAGGATCGGCGCCGGCTGGCGGGACGGGGTGACATAGATCGTCTCCTCGAAGAACGGACCGTCGAGCGGGTCGGGCTTGTCGAAGACCGCCAGCACCTCGAGGACCCCGCCCACCAGCAGGGCCTCCACCGCCACTTCGGCGCCGGCGACGAAGCCCTCGACCAGGACCGGCTCGTCGGGTCCGACGATGGCCCGAACCCGCTCCCCGACGGCGGAAGCCTGGACGTCGTCATCGACGCGAATGACCCCTTGACTTCCCGAACGCGACACCGGTTTGACCACGCACGGATAGCCGATCTGGCCCGCGGCGGCCGCCACGCTTTGGCCCCGCGCGACGACCCGGTAGTCGGGTTGAGCCACCGCACCGGCGCCCAAGCGGGCCCTCAGGGCGGCCTTGTCGCACGTCGCGGCCACGGCCTCGACGGGGTTGTGGGTCAGGCCCAACCGGGCCGACGCCGCCGCGGCCACGACCAAACCCTGGTCGTCGACGGCCAACACCGCGTCGAGGGACCGACGGTCATGAAGGGCGGCAATGATCTCCACCGCTGCTTCGACCTTGCCCATGGCGACGACCACGGCCCCATCGCCCATGGCGTCGGCCATGGCCTGGCGCCGCTCGCAGCCGACAACGACATCGACGCCGAGACGTTCGGCTGCGGCCAGAAAATCCTTGGCCCGGTACGTCTCTGTGGGCAGGAGGAGGAGTACGCGGGGCATCACCCCTAGGATGGCCCGAAACGACCGGGATGTGACAGACCCACCATGACTGACAACAATCCCACCGACACCTCGGTCCTGACCCTGACCGACCTGGCTCTGGCCAAAGTGCTGGAGTTGCGCACCGGTGAGGCCGCTCCCGAGTCGCTGGGCCTGTGGATCGAAATCAGTGGGACCAGCGGCGACGCCTACACCTACGACATGTACTTCCAGGCCACCAGTGACGCGGGAGCCGACGCCTGGACTGCGGTGCAGGACGGGCTGACCATCGTCGTGCCCGCCGCCAGTGCACAAAACATGATCGGCTCGGTGCTCGATCTCAACCGGAACCTCATAGCCGGCGGGGGCGGGATGAGCATTCGTAACCCGAATCGGCCCCCAGTGCCTCAAGCCAGCCCGACCATGACCGGTCCCCCACCGGACCTCAGCGGGGACGTGGCCCAGCGGGTCATCCAGGTACTTGCCGCCCAGATCAACCCCTCCATCGCCGCCCACGGAGGCCACGCCGACCTGGTCGCGGTGACAGACGGGGCCGCATACCTGCGCCTCAGCGGCGGCTGCGCCGGCTGCGGGATGGCCGCCGTGACCCTCAGCCAGGGCATCGAGGTGGCCATCAAACAATCAGTACCCGAGATCGTCCGCATCGTCGACGTGACAGATCACGCCTCGGGCACCAACCCATACTACGAAGCCGCCAAGAAGTAAACCGGCGTTCAACTCGAATCCCGGCAGCCCCGATACTCAACCAGTCGTCGGCCAGGCGAGCGGAGGCGCTGACATACCACCACTCGTTGGAGAGCAAGAACCCGGCGAACCCGAGCGCACGGAGCGCCCGCTAACGCTCTGCCTACAAGCAGGCCGCGTCCAGTCCTCGGGACTAACCACCTACCCGGCGGTCAAGGGCACCCTCGGTAGCCAGTGCGCGGGTCGTTAGGGGGCACGCTTCTGCCAGCAGTAGGCGGTGGTCCACCGGATAGGACGGGCTCGGATCTGAGGCGCCGCTATCGTCACGCCCCCTGGTGAACCAGGTTCGGGCGGCGCCGAGCTGGGAGTCGGGGGGAGCCCGTGTGTCGTTCGTGTGGGGCGGCGGGGCCCGGGTGTAGTATGGGCTGGACTGATCGGGAGTTCGCTCCAAGCGGGCTGAGAGGACGGCTAGGGCCGTCGACCGTATGAACCTGTCCGGGTAATGCCGGCGTAGGGAGAGCTGATGACTATTGCGAATGCAGGTACGTCCTCGGTCGCTGCTGGGGGTGCTCCGGGCGGGCCGGAAGGGCCCGACACTGGGAGCCGTAAGACCTATCTGATCGGCTCGCGAGCCGATATTCGGGTTCCGATGCGCGAAGTGGTGCTGGCCAGCGGGGATGCGGTTGTCCTTTACGACACCAGCGGGCCTTACACCGATCCGGGCTTTACCCCAGATGTGCGCCGGGGCCTGCCTGCCCTTCGGGACGGCTGGATCGTACAGCGCGGCGACACCGAAGAATACGTCGGGCGGCCGCCTCGCCCAGAGGACAACGGGCGCTGGCGGGGCGACGAACGCAACCTTGACGCCATCTTCGCGGGTTCGGGTCGTCGCCCTCGCCGTGCCGTGGGTGGGCGCGCCGTGACCCAACTTGCTTACGCCCGTCGAGGTGAGATCACCCCGGAGATGGAGTTCATCGCTTTGCGGGAGGGCCTCGCTGTCGAAGTGGTGCGCGACGAGGTTGCGACCGGTCGGGCGGTGATCCCGTTGAACTGTAACCATCCAGAGGCGGAGCCGATGGTGATCGGGCGGCGCTTCCTGGTAAAGATCAACGCCAACATCGGCAACTCGGCGGTGGCGTCGTCCATCGATGACGAGGTCGAGAAGATGCGATGGGCGACCCGCTGGGGCGCCGACACGGTGATGGACCTGTCCACCGGTCGCAACATTCACACCACCCGGGAGTGGATCATCCGAAACAGCGCGGTGCCGGTGGGCACGGTGCCGATCTATCAGGCCCTCGAGAAGGTCAACGGCAAGGCCGAGGACCTCACCTGGGACGCCTACCGGGACACCGTCATCGAGCAGTGCGAGCAGGGTGTCGACTACATGACCGTCCACGCCGGCGTGCTGCTTCGATACATCCCGCTCACCGCCAGACGCAAAACCGGGATCGTCAGCCGGGGCGGGTCGATCCTGGCGGCGTGGTGCTTGGCTCACCACCAGGAGAACTTCCTCTACACCCACTTCGCCGAGCTCTGCGACATCCTCCGGGCCTACGACGTCACCTTCTCCCTCGGCGACGGCCTGCGGCCCGGATCGATCGCCGACGCCAACGACGACGCCCAACTGGCCGAGCTGGAGACACTGGGCGAACTCGGCCGGGTCGCTAGGGACCGCGACGTGCAGGTCATGATCGAAGGCCCCGGGCACGTGCCGATGCACAAGATCAAAGAAAACATGGACCTGCAGCTCGAGCTCTGCGACGAGGCCCCCTTCTATACCCTCGGTCCGCTCACCACCGATATCGCTCCCGGCTATGACCACATCACCTCGGCCATCGGCGCGGCCATGATCGGCTGGTACGGCACCGCAATGCTGTGTTACGTCACTCCCAAAGAGCACCTCGGGCTCCCCGATCGTGATGACGTCAAGACCGGCGTCATCTCCTACAAGATCGCCGCCCACGCCGCCGATTTGGCCAAAGGCCATCCCGGCGCCCAGGCGTGGGACGACGCCCTCTCCGACGCCCGCTTCGACTTTCGATGGTCGGATCAGTTCAACCTGGCCCTCGACCCCGATACCGCCCGCAGCTACCACGACGAGACCCTGCCGGCCGCCGCGGCCAAAACCGCCCACTTCTGCTCCATGTGCGGCCCACACTTCTGTTCCATGCGCATCAGTCAAGACGTGCGCCAATACGCCGCGGAGCGAGGCCTCGACGACGACCAAGCCCTACAGGCTGGCCTGGCCGACAAAGCCGCCGAATTCAACGCCGCCGGCGGCCGCATCTACCTCCCCCTGGCCGGCGATTCGAGGGTCCACACCGCCCCGAACCCCAAATGACCGCCCCCCACCCACTGCCTGCTCACCCTCAGATCACGCCGTTACACAGAACTCCTGACAGACCCCAAGGGGATCCGCGGAGACCGCTTCCGCAAACCGGCGCAAGTGCCCCACCGGGAGCCGCACCCTCAGTGGGATAAGTACCTCCCGTCCGGCGGTATGCCACACTGCTGCGACGCGCGTTCAGGAGCACCTGTCGCCGGCCTTATGGGATGCCGTGGAAGCGCCATGTCAGGCCGATGCCGATGACCCCATCCCTGGAGACCTGAGGTCAGATTCTCTCTGCTGTCGAATAGCCCAGCCCATCCGTAGATTGCTCGATCGCTGCCTGTCGGCCCGGCACAGGGCCGGTGACGGCGAAGAGGTCGTTCTAGTCGTTACGCGGGTCGGAGTTCGAATAGCGGGTGGCGCCGAGCTTCGGCGAGGTAATCCTGTGGGGTGTCGTCGATGCGTATCCGGCATCGGCGTAGAACGGCGACGGGCGGCCTTACGCGCGAGCCGAGCAATCTGCGCAGGAGGTGCAACTGGCGGTACGGCTCGAGCACGCGCCGAAGAATCGCTGCTGCTTCATCGGGTGGAACCTCGATGGCGTGAACCGGACTGCGACGGCCTCCAGGATGGATAACGGTCGCCTCGCCGGCCGCCCGAAGGTTTCGGGCCCAGCCCGCTGCTCCGTAGCTCGCCTGGACATACGAGTGTCCATCGAAGTCGAGCACCGCGACCGGCGTCGTGCGCTCAATACCCGACCGGCGCCCGCGCACAATCAGGAGGACGTTCGGGGCACCGGTCGGCACCCCGGCGGGGATCATGCGGCGGGCGAGCGGGTTGACTAGTCGGAAGAACCCCGGGCAATCCGCTCGCGGAAGTCTGGCCGGGCGCTCGATGGATGATCACCTGTCATCGGCTGTCACTCCCCTCTGCGTCGAGCTGCGGCTCAAGGTAGCCCCCCAGCCTACGTCGGGTGGCTCGATCGAGCGGCCACGGATGGACGCCAAGGGCAGTAGCCCGGGAGAGCCGAGCGCGGGGACACCGAGGCCTTGCGCGACACGGCGAGCGGTCGGACGGGGCCGTCGTGCCGCGATCACCCCGCCCCGGACCCCGGCCGCCCCGAGGTTGTCCTGGGCGTCGTGGAAATCGCAAATGCGGTCTTAGCCATCCGCCGCCACTCGCTTAGGATCCAGGACACCAGACTCGCTCGAGAGCCGGACAGACTGGAAAAGAACCGGCGTTGCGGGACACCGTTTGGTAATTCCGTCCGCCGCTCTTATGGGGCGCGAACCTGTTATCCGTCGGCGCCGCCTACAGGCTGCGAGAGAGCGGGCTTGCGAATACACCAAGGCCATGTTCACCATTGTCGAGGGCGACTGGGACGAGGTCATGGTTGAGGCGGGGCGATGGTGGCGTGCATCTTGACGAATTGCATCACGGGGGCGGTTTCGATGTGGGTGAGGCCGTCGAGGTCGGTCATGTCGCCGGTGAGGTACTCGTACAGCGAGCGGTCGTCTGGGCAGACCAGCGCCGCGACCAGGTTGGTGGATCCGGTGGTGGCGGCGACAAAGGGAAATTCGGGTCGGCTGGCCAAGGCTTGTCCGATGTCTCTCAGGTTTGGGGGGGCCACCGACATCCACAACAGGGCCTGAGGGCGGAGCCCAAAGGCGTCGCTGGCGAGATCCAAGTCAAAAAACAGGACGCCCGAGGCCATGAGTTCCTCGACTCGCCGTCGGACGGTCGACTCGTGCCAGTGCGTGCGCGCTGCCAGCTGTCGATAGGGAGCGCGACCGTCGTCGGCAAGGGCTTGGACGAGCGGCCAGTCGGAGTCCTGCACCTTCGCCTTCGGGTGATCGGTCGACGGACTGTCCGGTACCGAAGAGAGGAGCTGGGAAATCTCCCCAGGGCTGAGGTCGCTCGGCCAGGGCGGAGCCGACAATCCGGTGGCGAAAAGGTGGAGGAGACAGTAGGCCTCGTAGTCGACGACCTGTCGACCGACCGAGAGCTGGCTGAGCAGCAGTGGAGTTCGCTGTTCGCGGTGGCGGGAGTGAATCAGGCTGAAGATCTCGGTTCCCCCCGAGGTCAGCTGCACCCAAGAAGTGTCGGGACGCTGGGCGAGTTTGGTGGCCACGGTCGGCGCGGATCCCGGAGCGCAACGGATGCGGACGGCCCAGTCGTACTGGCCGAACCGCTGAGAGTCGAGTTGGCCCACCACACGAAGAGTGCGATCGTCGAATAGACGCCGGTAGCGACGGGAAACCGTGGGCTCGGAGGATCCGAGGACCTCAGCCAAGCGGCTGAACGGCGCTCGAGGGTCGAGGTAAAGCGCGTGAATGATTCGCCGGTCCAAGACATCCAGATTGACTGATTCCATGCACATCACCCTAGTTCATGGTCGAAAGCATGCGGATATCTACAAAGCTGTGGCGGTCCGCCCTTTCGCCCCGCAAGCTAGAGGCCATGGAAAAGAAGTGGTGGACCCTGGTCGTGGTGTGTGCAGCCACCTTCATGTTGCTGGTGGACATCACCATCGTGATCGTCGCCTTGCCGACCATCCAGTCGGAACTGCACGCCAGCTTCAGCGAGGTGCAGTGGGTCATCGACGCCTACGCCCTGACTTTGGCGTCGGTGCTTCTCGCGGCCGGTTCGCTAGCCGACCGTTACGGGCAGCGTCTTCTGTTCAGCGTCGGTCTCATTGTCTTCACCCTCGGCTCGCTGATGTGCGGGATATCCCAGTCGCCGATCATGTTGATCCTTTCCCGCAGCGCCCAAGGCGTCGGCGGGGCGATCCTGTTCGCTACCTCGCTGTCTCTGCTAGCTCACTGCTTCCACGGCAAAGAGCGGGGAATGGCCTTCGGAATCTGGGGCGCGGTCACTGGAGTGGCCGCCGGACTTGGACCAGTACTGGGCGGACTCATCACTACCGCCGTCAACTGGCGGGGCATCTTCTTGGTCAACCTGCCGGTCGGTGTAGCCGCGCTTGTCGTGACTCGATGGCGGGTCGATGAGTACAAGTCGTCACACGCCAGTCGACCGGACTGGGGCGGGTTCGTAACGCTGACCGCCGGATTGAGCAGTTTGGTTTATGGCCTGATCCGTGCTGGCGAGCTGACTTGGAGCGACACCGGGGTAGATATCTGTCTCGCCCTCGCCGCTGTGTTCTTGGTTGCGTTCGTGGCGCTGGAGCACCGAGCGGAGCACCCGCTGTTCGATCTCGCGCTGTTCCGGATCCCGACCTTCAGCGGCGGATTGGCCGCTGCCTTTGCCTTGAACGGTTCCCTCTACGCGATGTTCTTGTACCTCACCCTCTACCTCCAAGACGACCTCGGCCACTCCGCCTTGGCGACCGGTGTCCAGCTCCTGCTCATAAGTGGGACGTCGATTGTCTCGTCGATGTTCGCCGGAGCGTTCCACGAGCGCATTCCCGCCCGTTGGCTCATCGGGCCGGGCCTCCTGCTCACCGGGGTGGGTTTGCTGCTCATGACTGGGCTCGACGGCAGCAGCTCCTGGACCCACTTGATCCCCGGTTTCATCGTGGCCGGCGTCGGCAGTGGGATCGTCAACCCGCCACTCGCTTCCACAGCCGTCGGTGTGGTCGCCCCGCAGCGCTCCGGCATGGCCTCAGGCGCCAACACCACCTTCCGCGAGATCGGCATCGCCGCCGGCACCGCCGCCTACGGGTCCATTTTCGCATCGGCTCTCCACCACAAATTGGGCCAGACTCTCGCCAACATCCCATCCCTAGAGCGGCACCTGCCCGGAGTCGTCACCGCCGTTCAACAGGGCAACGCCGCGCAGGCCATCAACGCCGTGCCTGCCCCGACGCGAGCACCACTTGTCACGGCCGTTCACGACAGCTTCGCCAGTTCGCTCGACATTCTGCTCGTCGTCAGTGCTGTCCTAGCCCTCGTCGGAGCGGCATGTTCGGTTGTCCTCATCCGACGTCGGGACTTCGTGGTCTCACACCACCAACCGGCACCAGCGCCGACAGACCCAGTCGGCTCGCTTGCGTGATGAGAACACCCCTGTACTCACCACCTTGTGACCCTGAACCGCTGGACTACCCGTTCGAGCCAGGAGACTGAAGATGGAAGCAATCATCACGACGGAGGATCTTCACAAGAGCTTCCGCGGCAGGAAAAGAACCGTCGAAGCGGTCCAAGGCGTCAGCTTCGAGGTCGGCCGGGGCGAGATCTTCGGCTTCCTCGGACCGAACGGAGCCGGAAAGACGACGACGCTCCGGATGCTCACGACGCTGTTGCCCATCGACTCGGGCACGGCGAGCGTGGCCGGCTCCGACGTCGGCGCGCCAGCCGAAGCAGGTGCGTCAACGGATCGGCTACGTCAGCCAGGCGGGTGGCGCCGACGACATGTCGACCGGCTGGGAGAACCTCATCCTCCAGGGCCGCCTCTACGGAGGCGATCTCGACTCGGTGCGCCAGCGGGCCAAAGAGCTCGCCGCGGCGCTCGACCTCACCGAATTCGCCGACCGGAAGGTCGCGAGCTATTCGGGAGGCCAGCGCCGGCGTCTCGACGTCGCCCTCGGGCTCATTCACCAACCCGAGGTCTTGTTCCTCGACGAGCCCACCACCGGCCTCGATCCGCAGAACCGGGCGAACCTGTGGGACCACATCCGGGCCATCCAAGAGCGGGGGTCGACGGTCTTTTTGACCACCCACTATCTGGAAGAGGCGGATGCCCTCTGTGACCGGCTGACGATCATGGACCACGGGTCGATCGTCGCCGAGGGCACCCCCCGCGAGCTCAAGCGTGAGGTCGTCGTCGATTCGGTGATGCTCGGCTTGGTCGACGACGGGCTCGTCGAACGGGCCAGCGCGCTCCTGCGAAGCGAGCGGTTCATCCGGGAGATTGCCGTCGAGGACGGCGGGCTGCGTCTCTACGTAGAGGACGGCAGCGCGGCGTTGCCCGAGCTGCTCCGACTGCTCGATCGGGAGCAGATCGGGCTGAAATCGATCAGCCTCTCGGAGCCCACGTTGGACGACGTGTTCTTGCGGCATACGGGCCGGTCGTTGCGAGACACCGGCCATACCTCGGTGGTGGCGGCATGAGAACCCTGAAAAGACATCGGTCTGCTGTTCCAGCGCCATTTCACCCAGCAGCTGCGCAATCCGACGTGGCTATTCGTCGGACTCTCAGCGCCGGTGCTCTATCTCGTGCTGTTCACGCCGCTGCTCAAGCACTTCACGCAAGCTGGGTCGACCGGAACGGTGCTCGACATCTTTTTCCCGGCATCCTGGCGCTGCTTGCGTTCGCGAGCGGCACCGCCCAGGGATTCGGCACGATCTTCGAGCTTCGATCCGGCGTCATCGAGCGCCTCAGGGTGACCCCGGCGAGCCGCTTCGCGATTCTCGCCGGGCCGCTCGTCTCGGCGATGACCTTCATGTACTTCTTCGACGCAATCGCGGTCGCGGTGGCGTACGGATTCGGCTTCCAGATCCACTGGGGCGGACTGCTCGTGCTCGCGGTGCTCATCGGCGTGTTCATGGTGATGATGTCGGCCTGGTCGGTCGCGATGGCACTCACGACCAAGGAGATCGACGCTTTTGCCTCCGTCGTGAACGGCCTGAACCTGCCCGTCCTGCTCCTTGCCGGTGTGCTCTTGCCGATCTCGCTCGGTCCGACCTGGCTGCGGGTAGTCGCCCACTTCGATCCCCTGTACTACGTGGTCGAAGGCGCACGGGCGCTCGGTGCCGGCGCCTTCTCCAGCGACCACGTATGGCAGGCGTTGGCGGTGACCGTCCCCTTGTGCGTAGTGGTTCTGGGCTGGGCGACGAGCGTCTTCAAGAAGGCCGTCGTGTGATTCATCGACGATCGACCTGTCCCCTCCAAATCACTGCAACGCCGCCACATAAAGGAGTGCTCGATGTCTGAACGGCTTTCCGTCAGCACCCGTCGCCCTGTTCCCGACGACATGTTCGGCGGGCGCTTGAACCCGTTGAGCCCACCTGTGAGTACCCCCAAACGTGCAGGGACACAGGCGTGATAACCAGATGAGACATGACACATAGGTGCCGGTAGGCCTGTGTTCGCTCTCGGGCGAACCCGATCAGGTCCGGCTCCTCTGGCCGCGGTCTAGCGACCATTTCCACCGGCTGAGCTAATTACGGTTCGGCCACTGTCCGTGACCTGGTGGGGCCAACTTGAGCCAGCGCGGTGGAGCCAACTCAGCGCGTCATTCTCATGGTCGTCGCTCCTTCGTCGGCAAGCTACAAGCGAATCCTTCTTAGAGTCATCATCCTCCGGGCGCTGAGCTCGCAGGTCGACTTCGCCGCCCTGCCCTCACGGCTCAACGCCGATCAGCCGCAGCCGAGGCCTCTCAGCGGGCGCCCACCTTCGGGCCAGCCTGTCCCCTCACGCCCCTGCGCGCCCGAACGTGCCGTGCAGCACGGCATGCACGGCCCCAAAGTGACACCGCCGGTCCCACCAGCAGTAGTGAGCCAGCCCGCGCCGCCCTTGTCCGGCCCCTCGACACAGCCGACCCTCCCTGCGCACCACCCCGAGTTTGGGCCGCTGGCCGCTGCCGGACACACCCTGGTCGAAGCCGTCGCCGAGGGCAACCCCCCGCTGCAAGCCTCCGCTGCGCTTCGGGTTTCGCTCTTCGGGGTCCCGCCGCCCTGGCGGCTTGCCCTCAGCCCCCGCTCCGACCTCAGCGGGGTTTCCGTCAACCAGCACCCCGAAACCAGGAGGTTCCAATGACCCCAGATCGGCTCCGTCACCTGGCCGACCTCAACGAAGAAGCGGCCCAATTCACCACCAGTCCCTCCTGGGCCCGCTCCTACCGTGACGCGGCCCGCATGGCCCGCTTCCAGGCCGACCGGCTCGAGCGCGAAGAAGCCAAACTTCGCCTGCGCAGCCAACTCAGCGAGATCAAGGCCCAACTGGCCGCCTCATGATCCCCACGCCGACGGGGCTGGACCCGCCCACCCGGGTCCAGCCTCGCCGCCCACCCGCCAGCCGCACCACACCCGGCCGGCTCGGCCGACACCCATCCCATCCACCCGTCCGCCACCGCCCAACACTCGCGTCCAGCCGGGCCGACGCCGTCCCGGCCCCCTCAGGCCACCGGCGCCCCCACCCGACGACCAGCCAACCAGCGTCTCCCCCAACCATCACCGCCGCCTCCGACTCGGCCCGACCTGCGTTCCCCCTGACGGTGTTGGCCTGCCGTCCTGTCCCCCTGCGGGTGCCGGCTACCGAACGGGTCACCCTGGCCGGCCCCGCCGGCGTCATCAACGGCTCCAGTCCAAGCCTCCGCGGCCGCTACGGGTTTCCTTCCCGCCGTACCGCCCTCACCCCGGGCTTGACCCCGCCCGCACCGCCGCCCTCATCGGGGTCCCGTCCACCAGCACCCCCAGCGGGGAGCCACCGAACGGAGACCACCATGGCCGCCACGAAAACGACGCAAGCCGTCCAAGCCCTCGAAGACCACACCGACCACGACCAGCCCTGCCACCTGGCCAACACCCTGGCCCTCATCAGCATCGCCCAGAGCCTCGACACCCTCACCGAGCAGGCCGCCGTCATCGCCGACCAGCTCACCAACCTCGCCCACCTGCGCCGCGACAGCAGCTAGGGCCCACTAACAAGGCCGCCGCCCGGGCTCGCGCCCTCTCCCTGTCATCCGTCCCGGCCATCGCGTGCGCGGTAACGCGCGTCGGTATCCCCGACTCCGCGCCACGAACACGCGAAACTACAGCCATGTCATTCGCTCCATCTCTGGACGATCAGGACTGCCTCACCACCACCGAGGCGGCCGCCCTCGTCGGTCGCACCCAGAGCGCGGTGCGAGCTGCCATCAACAACCGAGGCCTACCCGGATTTCGCCACGACGGCCGCAACTACGTGCGCCGCGCCGACCTGCTGGCCTGGGACCAGCGCACCAGACGGGCCAAACGGCACTGCGTGCCCGCCTACGAGCACACCGCCCAACTGCTGCGCGAATACCAATCCGCCACCACCCCCGAGCTGGCCGAACTCAGCCAGCTCCATCCCGGCAACATCCGCAAGCACCTCGCCATCCTCGCCACCCAGGGCCGCGTCGAATGCCGACCCGACGGCCAGTGGGTGCTCACCCCCGAAGCTGACACAGGAGCCGCCTAGCCGCATCCGCCACCCCACCAGAGCCCGAACATGCAACGAGGCCCGGCGGCAACCGGGCCTCGCTTCTGATCCCCGACTCGAGCTCCTGCAACCCCTGCCGACGGACCTGTCTCTAACGAATGACAGCCATGTTATCCCATCGGCGGGGTTAAGGGAAGCAACTCTCAGGACGTGGGCTGAGAAGCACGCGCCCCGGCAGCGCAGTTGCCAGCGGCCGGACCCGCCCCCCAACCCGGGGGGTGTTGCCCGCGCACCCGAGGAGACCCCATCCGACCGCTCGCACCACCGTGTGTCCCGCCCCGCCGGGCCCGGCCCGGCCGCACATGACCAACCGTCGGCGCCGCCCGGGTCTGGACCGGGGCGCAACGCCAGATAGCCGCCACCCTCCTCGACCTGGCCCACCAGTGGGGCAGTCCCGACGACGACGGACGCACCCTCCTGCCCACCCCCATGGCCGAGCTCAGCGCCCGCAGCGGACGCAGCCGCAACTGCGGCACCGTCTACGCCCACATCCGGGCCCTCGGCGACGCCGTCCGCCCGGCCCACGGACAGCACGGCCTCCTCCTCGACACCGCCGCCCTCGCCGCCATCGCCGGCGACGCCACCCCCGGCCTGCGGGCCCGCCACGACCGCCCTCCCACCGCCGGCCACTACCGGCCCGCCACCCCACCCCCCGCCTCCGATCCCCCGCTCCCCAACCCGGCCGCACGGTACCGGCCGACATCAGCCAGGTCGTCACCGTTCCCGAAGCTGTCGCCCTGGCCCGCCAGCTCCTGGCCTGCGCCGCCGCCCTCCTCACCGCCTGCGGCCTCCCCCAACCCCCCGGAATCGACCCCAGATCTCGCGGATCATCCGCGAGACCCGTCGCGGACCAACCGCGAAAATCGCGGACCATCCGCGACGCGCATCTCCTCCCGACCGAAGGGAGGGAGGGAGCTTTTCAAAAGAAACCCCTGATAAAAACCTCCCTCCCTCCCTCATCCCGCTACCTAAACAGCCCGTCCGCGACGTCCGCGAGATCCGCGACTCCCCCTCGCGGATCGTCGACCGCCCCGACCCGCCCGCCACGACGGCACGAACCCTCGCCCAGGTGAAAGACCTCGTCCAGCCGCTCATCGAGGTGGCCAACCGTTGCGGGCTCCTCGGAATCACCGACCTCAACGGCGTCGCCGCCGCTCTCGCCCCCTACGACGACAGCCAGATCCGCCACGCCGTCAACACCACCGCCCGCATGGTCCGACACGGGCGCGTCACCTCCAGCCCCATCGGCTGGCTCACCGCCAAAGCCCGCCAAGCCGACCCCGACTTCTTCCCGCCCAGCCCCCCAGCAGACCCTTCACCGCCAGCCTCCGCCCAGCCCGATCCCACCCAACCGCCACAACTGGCCGACCTCGAGGCCGAGACCGCCGTAACCGAACTCGAAGCCGACCCCGACCGCCACCACCAACAACTCGCCGAACTCGACAGCCACATCCGCCGCCACACCACCGGCCTCAACACCCAAAAACGGCTCTTCGCCAGCCCCCGCCTGCTCCACGCCAGCCGCGTCAACGCCTGGCGCCAACTCCACCCCCCACACCCCCCTGACCCCACCCCCGACCGCCTGGAGGCCTCCTGATGCCCGCCACCACCCCCACCCTCGCCGAGGCCCGCGCCAAACCCACCGCCCGCATACCCCCCCAAGACCTCAACGCCGAAGCCGCCCTCCTCGGCGCCGCCCTCCTCAGCACCGCGAGCCCGCGACGCCGCCGCCGAAACCGGACTCACCGCCGACGAGTTCTACAAACCCGCCCACGGCCACATCTACGACGCCATCCTCACCCTCGACGCCCGCGGCGAACCCGCCGACCCCGTCACCGTCGCCGACGAACTCAACCGCGACGGCCTCCTCGACACCGTCGGCGGCCTCACCACCCTCATCAGCCTCCAAGCCGACACCCCCGCCACCACCAGCGCCGGCCGCTACGCCCGCATCATCCGAGACATGGCCCAACTCCGCCGCCTCATCGGCGCCGCCGGCGAAATCGCCGAACTCGGCTACTCCCTCCCCGACAACGTCCCCGCCGCCGTCGACCACGCCGAATCACTGGTCTTCGCCGTCGGCCAACACGTCCTCACCGACACCGTCCTCCCCCTCGACCAACTCCTCGCCGAAGGCCTCGACCACATCGAAGCCCTCAGCCGCACCGGCGACACCTGCACCGGCCTCCCCACCGGCTTCATCGACCTCGACACCCAACTCTCCGGCCTCCAACCCGGCGACCTCATCGTCCTCGGCGCCCGCCCCGCCGTCGGCAAAACCGCCCTCGCCCTCGACATCGCCCGCCACACCGCCACCCACCAGCGCCGCCCCGTCCTCCTCTTCAGCCTCGAAATGTCCCACCTGCAGCTCAGCCAACGCCTCCTCGCCGCCGAAGCCAACATCCCCCTCGACCCGCGTCCGCACCGGCCGACTCACCGACACCGACTGGAACAACCTCACCAACGCCAGCCAAACCCTCGCCGGCGCCCCCCTCCTCATCGACGACAACCGCGACCTCACCATCACCGAACTCCGAGCCAAAGCCCGCCGCACCCGAGCCCACCACGGCGACCTCGGCCTCGTCATCGTCGACTACGTCCAACTCATGCAAGCTCCGACACCAACCGCCCCGAAAACCGCCAACTCGAAGTCGCCCAGATCAGCCGCGGCCTGCAAAATCCTCGCCGGCGAACTCGACGTCCCCGTCCTCGCCCTGTCCTACATCTCCCGCAACGTCGAAGCCCGCGCCGACAAACGCCCCATCCTCTCCGACCTCCGCGAATCCGGCGCCCTCGAAGCCGACGCCGACGTCGTCCTCCTCCTCTACCGCGACGAGCTCTACAACCCCGACAGCCCCGACCGCGGCACCGCCGAAATCAACGTCGCCAAACAACGCAACGGCCCCACCGGCACCACCCGCCTCGCCTTCCTCGGCCACCACACCCGCTTCGCCAACATGGCCCGCCTCTAACCCACCACCCCCCAAAAGCAGGACCATCCCAGCCCGGGCCGCACCCGCCAGCGCCCGGCGCCCCGAAACTCCTCCTTGACCGGCGAGCCTCCGCCCCCCGCACCCCCAACTGCCCCGACCCCAGCCAGACCACCCCGGAGGGGACCCCGGTCCGGCTGGCGCCGAGCCAGTCTGCGCAGGGGGCCACTCCCCCCTCAAGGACAACCCCCGGGACGCCTCCCCCCCGCCCGAGCTGCCACCAACCCCCCACCGTCGCCCCGCCGCCCACCTCCTCACCGGCCCCAAGCCAAGCCCAGCCCCTCAGGCAACCAAACCAGATCACCATCCCAGGTGTTGTAGCATGTTGGTCAACATACTACAATAGGAGGTGTTGGGGGAGTGCGTCCCCCGAGAACCGAGGAACCACCATGGCCCACCCCCAACCCGCCGAGCTACCCGCCCAACTCACCGTCATCCGCTACCCCGACGACCTCGTCGAACGTCACGGCTACGGCCCCGACCACCCCTACCCCGAAGAAATGTGGACCTCCATCATCGGACCCAGCACCCTCCTCTTGTGGCGGCGCCTAGCCCGAGCGGTCCTCCACGCCGCAGACACCCCCGTCACCCTCCCCACCACCGAACTGCTCGCCGCCGTCGGCCTCGGCACCGGACTGGCCAAAAACTCCGTCGGCGCCCGCACCATCGCCCGCATGGTCGCCTTCGACCTGGCCCGCCAAGCCGGACCCCACGGCCAGCTCCTCGCCGTGCGCACCGACCTCTACCAGGTCCCCCAACACCGCCTCGACCGGCTCCCCCACCCCGCCCGCGATACCACCGGCAAACCATCGCCAACTAAGCACCCCGGCCACGGCATCGGCCCAGCCAGCCGATACCGTGAACCCGTCATGTGCGGCCGCTACAGCTCCAGTACCAGCACCAAAGACCTGGCCAAGATCTTCGACGTCGACGAGGTCCGCGCTGAGGACCTACCCCCCCGCTACAACGTCGCCCCTAGCCTGCCCGTCTACGCCGTCGCCCTCTCCCGCACCGAGCGTGACAGCGGCCGCAAAAAGGCGCCCCACCGAGTCCTCGGACCTTCCACTGGGGGCGGGGGCCCTCCTGGGCCAAAGACCGCAAAGTCGGCAACCGCATGATCAACGCCCGGGCCGAGACCGTCGCCACCAAGCCGCCTACCGGCGGGCCTTCGCCGGACATCGCACCACCCTGATGCCCGCCGACGTCTTCTACGAATGGCAGCGCCGCCCCGCCAAAGCGGGCAAACCGGCCAGCAAACTCCCTACGCCGTCCACCGCACCGACGGCCAACCCATGGCCTTCGCCGGACTGTGGGAAGTATGGCGCGACAAAGAGAACCCCGACGCGAGCCGTTACGCACCTGCGTCATCATCACCACCGCGCCAACCAGTTGATGAAACCCATCCACGACCGCATGCCCGTCATCCTCGACCCCGCCGACTGGGACACGTGGCTTAACCCCGACACCGACCTCTACCACCCTGCAAAGCCTGCTCGTGCCCGCCCCCGCCGCCGACCTCGAGGCCTACCCCATCAGCACCCGGGTCAACAACGTCCGCAACGACGGCCCCGAACTGCTCGACCCCCTACCCGCCCCGCCCCGCTAACCCCCGGCCCCCTGCCAACCCCCACGGCCGCCAACACCGGCCCCAAACAACCCAACAAACAGC
>CAVSOT010000010.1:0-111338 GCA_963729695.1 uncultured Acidimicrobiaceae bacterium | reverse complement strand
CTTGCGAGTCCTAGATGCCGGCGTCACCGGGATCGAGCTCGTCCTTGTGAATGCGACACGTGTGGCGGAGCGCGGCTAGCTCACGGGGGCGCGGCCCAGCACAGTGCTCCGGTCCGGGTATGAACACCGATACAGTCCTAGTGTGATCCGGGGGAAGGCCGCCATCGTCGGCATCGGTGAGATCCCACCACGTCGCGACACGGGCGCCGAGACACGAATGAGCCTGCTCAGCAAGGTGGCGGCCCTAGCGCTGGACGACGCCGGACTGACCATGGCCGAAGTCGACGGCCTGATCGTGCACAACATCGACACCGCCATGGGAGCCGTCGTCGCTATCGAGCACTTGGGCATCGAGGCCGGGTTCGCGGAACGTGTAGACCACGGTGGCGCGACCGGAGCGGCCATGGTCGGGCGAGCGGCGATGGCTATCGCCGCTGGCCTCTGCACGACGTGCCTATGCCTCACCGGTTCCACCCGGTCGGCCAACGCCAGTGGCTGGCGCATCCAGGATTTGTCGCCCACCGCGGAGTTCGAGGAGCCCTACGGTGGCACCGGCGCCAACTACGGCTACGCCATGATCGCCAAGCGGTACATGCACGAGTTTTCGCTAACGGACGAGCAACGAGCGCTCGTAGCCGTGTACCAGCGCGACAACGCGTGCGTGACACCGGAAGCGATCTTCTACGGCAAGCCGATCACCGTCAACGACGTGGTCGAGTCGCCCCTCGTCGTCGATCCGTTGCGCTTGCTCGAGATCGTGATGCCTACGGGCGGCGCGGCAGCCGTGCTCGTGACTTCGACCGAGCGGGCGGCCGACGTCCGGCACCAGCCCGTGCCGGTGCTCGGCATCGGGGAGCAGGTCACCCATTGGTCGGCCACATATGCGCCAGCGCTGACGACCACCGCGATCAAGCCCTCGGCCGACCGCGCCTTCGCGATGGCCGGCGTCGATCGGCGCACCATCGGGCTGCTGTCGATCTACGACTGCTACACGATCACCGTGATGCTCACGCTCGAGGATGCCGGCTTCTGCGAGAAGGGCACGGCCGGGCGCTTCGTCGAGGAGCACGACCTGCGGTGGAACGGAGATCTCCCCGTGAACACACACGGTGGACAGCTCTCCTACGGGCAGTCCGGGATGGCCGGCGGGATGAGCCACGTTACGGAGGCCGTCCGGCAGCTCCAAGGGCGGGCCGAGGGACGGCAGGTGCGTGACCTGCAGGTCGCGTTCGTGCACGGGAACGGCGGTGTGATGGGGGAACAGGCGAGTTTGATCCTCGGGACGCGATGATCGACCGGCCACTCCCCCACCCCTCCCCGCTGACGCAGCCGTACTGGGACGGCGCCCGCCGACACGAGGTCTGGATCCAGCGGTGCGACGCCTGCCGAACGCACGTCTTCTACCCCCGCTACCTGTGCACTGCGTGCGGCCGCGACGCGTTGTCCTGGGTACAGGCGTCGGGTCAGGGGAGGGTCTTCACTTACACCGTTGCCCGGCGGCCTACCCATCCCGCCTTCGCCGACCGGGTGCCGTATGTGATCGCGGTCGTCGAGCTCCAGGAGGGGCCCAAGCTGACGACGAACATCGTTGACGTCGAGCCCGATGTCGTACACATCGATATGCCCGTGATCGCCGCGTTCGAGGACGTCGGCGACGTGACGCTGGTGCAGTTCCGGCCGGCGTGACCGTCCTGCGCTGGACGCCTCCGGCTGACCAGTACGGCGAGCTGCTCGGGCCAGGGGCGCCGTTCGAGATCGCGGAGAACGAGGTGCTCGGTGTGCGGCACGAGGTGTTCGTGCGTCGCCTCCCCCACCTACGGGCGCTGCTCGAGCAAGGCGCCGCCAGCTTCGGCGACCGGCCCTATCTCGTCCACGGCGATCAGACGGTCTCGTTCGCCGAGGCCGCCCGGCTCGTGGCGGCAACCGCGGCGAAACTTCGGGAGGAGCACGGCATCGGCCGCGGCGACCACGTCGCCGTCGCCGCCGCCAACAGGTACGAACACGTGATCGTGGCCTGGGCGGTGACTGTCCTTGGAGGCGTCCTCGTCGAGCTCAACGGCTGGTGGACCGGCGCCGAGCTCCAGCATGGGATCGAGCTGACCGAGCCGGCGCTGCTGATCGGCGACGGCCCGAGGCTCGACCGCCTTCAAGGCCAGATCCCGTCACTACCCCGCGTGGACCTCGCGGACGTGTGGCCGGCGTGGTCGACTGTCGACGCCGAGCTGCCCGACACGCCGATCGACGAGGACGACCCCTTCGTGATCCTGTTCACGAGCGGCACCACCGGCCGGTCGAAGGGCGCGGTGCTGACCCATCGCAACAACCTTCACTGGATGCAGTCGATCGCCCTTCGAAGCGCGGCGGCGGGCGCCTCGACTCCCAATCCATGTGAGGTCGCCGCGCTTCCCCTTTTCCACATCTCAGGGCTGAACTGCCAGGCGATCTCGTCCATGGGCAACGGAACGAAGATCGTCTACATGCCACCGCCTGGGAAGTGGACGCCCGAACACCAGCTGGCCCTGACCGAGCAGCATCGGGTGACGACCTGGCGGCTGGTGCCGACCCAGGCCTGGCGGCTCCTCGAGCACCCCGACCGGGACCGCTACGACCTCTCGAGCCTGCGATCGATCGTCGGCGGAGGCTCGGTGTGGGCTCCGGCGCTCCTCGAGCGTCTAGGTCAGGCGTTCCCCCAAGCGCGCAACGGGCTGCTCGTGGGTCTGGGGATGACCGAGACCAACGGCACCGGTGCGACCGCAGCCATGCCGGGACTGCTCGACAAGCCGGGGAACGTGGGCGGCCCCCCGCCCGCTGCTTCACTCCGCGTATGCAAGTCCGGGGGCGACGACGAACTCTCGGACGCCGAGGTCGGCGAGATCCAGATTCGCAGCGCCTCGGTGTTCCTTGGCTACCACCGCGACCCCGAGGCGACGGCGGCCGCGCTCAACGCCGACCGCTGGTACCGCACCGGCGACTTCGGCTTCATCGCAGACGGCATGCTGTTCATCGAGGGCCGGCGCAGCGACCTCATCCTGCGCGGCGGCGAGAATATCTATCCCGCCGAGATCGAGGACCGGCTGCGTTCGCACCCGGACGTCGACGATGTGGCCGTGGTGGGCGTACCACACAAGGAGCTGGGCGAGGAGGTGAAGGCCGTGGTCGTCCGCCGCCCAGCGTCGACGCTCGACGCCCCGGCCGTTCGGGCATGGTCAGCCCAGGTGCTCGCGCCCTTCAAGGTGCCCGCCCACGTCGAGTTCCGTGACCGCCTGCCCCGCAATGCCGCCGGCAAGGTGGTGAAACACCTGCTAGAGGCAAACGAGAGAGTCCCCTTCGCCGAGGACTAACACGGCAGCGTCACCTGGACCGATGCGGTCGCGTGCGGGCCGAGGCTGTTGGTGGCCCGCAGGTCGATCCTCGTGCAGCCGATCGCCGCATCGGCCGCAAGTCCAGTCGATCGTGCTGGCGGCAGGGCGCCTCTACCCGCGCGGCGGCGATCTTGGGCAGGTTGAGCTACCTCAGCTGGTGGTCCCACGTCGCCGACCAGCAGCGTCGTGCCGGTGACAAGGGCGACCTTCACCATCTGCCGCTCCACGTCAGCGGGGGCGGCCGGCGCGCAGCTCGACCCGGCGGTCCCCGGTACTGGAGAGATTTCACCGGCACGACACACCTCGCTGCCATAATCGGGTATGTGCTCGGTGGCCGGGTGACGTCACTGGCCGACCGACGTGGAGAGGACGACACTTTGCCGAAGGCCAGAACCGACCAGCTACCCGAGCCCGCCGCTGTGCCGCGGTCTCGCAGAGGGGAGCTGACGAGAGGCAAGTTGGTGAACGCAGCCAAGCAGGTCTTCGAGCGAGACGGCTTCCTCGACGCCCGTATCGTGGACATAGCGGCCAAAGCGAAGGTCTCTTACGGCGCTTTCTACCATTACTTCGAATCCAAGGAACAGATATTCAGGGAGGTTGCCGAAGCCCAAGAGAACCGCCTGAGCGCTCCTCCCGATTACGATGGCAAGCCGAGACCGACCGACATCTCGGCCCATGAGCGCATCCATGACGCAAATCGGCGCTACTTGGAACGGTACCGCAGCGAAGCGCGGCTAATGGGCGTGATTGAGCAGGTCTCTCGCTACGACTCCTACGTCAACGCAGCGCGCATGGCCAGCCAAAGGCACTTTGCAGAACGAGCCGAGCGACTGATCCAGCGGCTCCAGAACCAAGGCGAGGCCGACGAACGGGTAAACCCCGCCATCGCTGCTGACGCCCTCGGATCGATGATTGGACGATTCGCAGAACTTTGGCTCACCCAGGGTTACCGCGAGTACGACTTCGACGAGGCCGTCGAGCAGCTCAGCCTGCTGTGGGCCAATGCCCTCGGAATCGACACCCGCGACGAGAAAACCGGAGTTCGAGGAAAAAAAGGAAGCGACTTGCGGCGCTAGCTGGGGCCAATCTCTCTTCTAACCGCTGTCGAATGTACTTGCGGCAAAACCGAACCCTGTCAGACCCGTTCGATCATGGTGGCGTTTCCCATCTGCGGGGGGCGGTGCTCAACGTGCGGTCCCGATACCGGCTGCCCGATGCGGCAGCTCGTCCAAGTCGGGTAGCGGAATTCGGCCAACAAAGATCCATCCCGAGTCGGCAGTCTGTGACCGCGTCTAGCCCAGAGACATCCCCTTGTCGCCCGCACCGAAACGGAGTAGCGTCCCTTATTGACATCGATGTCGACTCATCGGGAGGCTGTGATGGCAGAACAGTTGAGCGGGCGTACCGATTCGGGTGACCCCGACGAGTCAACTGCGGGGAGGCCGGTCCTGCGGGGCATCAAGCTCTACCGTGGCAAGGACGCTGTCCCGCTGGCGACGTCTGGCGCCATGTCACCGCCGGTGTTCGATCCTGTGGACCGGAAGGCCCTGGCCGAGGACGGTCGACGCTCTCCGACCGTAGCCCTTGGCATCCATGACACCCTCGTGTTTCGGGGCGAGGGCGATGAGGGCTACAGCCTTGTGAGGGCGTGGCTGGCGCCGCACTATGTGTTGCCCCGTCATAGCCACAGCGGTGCCTGCCTTTACTACGTTGTCGAAGGGTCCATAATCATGGGAGCGCAGCAGCTACACGCGGGAGATGGCTTCTTCGTCCCTAGCGGTGCACTCTACGCGTACGAGGCGGGCCCCGACGGCGCCGTAGTGCTGGAGTTTCGGGCGCAGACGTCCTTCGACATGCAAATCCCTGGCGGTCAGTTGGAGCGCTGGCGGCGCATGGCCGCCGTCGCCGAGGAGCACGGCGAGCGCTGGATCGAACTGAGATCCGAGGTCACGGCCTGACCTCAGGGCCACGGGACGTTCAGGCCGGGCTTTTACGCCTCACAGGAGGAGACTGCTGATGCGAGCGCCGGCACTGACGGGATCGGGGAGCTCCGAGATCATCCACCTCGACGATCCCGCCCCTGGTTACGGCGAGCTCGTGCTACGAGCGCGCGCTTGTGGAATCTGCGGTTCTGACCTCAAGTCCTACAAGCGGTTTCCGGCCGGCGCAGTGCTCGGTCACGAGTTCTGTGGCGAGGTCGTGGCCGTCGGAGCCGGTGTCGAAGGTTGACGTACGGGACAATTCGCCGCGTCCCTTCCCCTCCGCTCGTGCCGCCCCAGCCGTTGGTGCCTCGCGCCGCGAGCCGGCGCACTGTGAGACGGTCGAGTTCCTGGGGCTCGGCGCGTCGGGCGGAGCCTTCGCCGAGTTCGTTAGGGTGGCGGCAGCCACGTCGATCGGCATCCGCTTGGATCTCGAGGAGTACGGGGCCCTCGTCGAGCCGCTCGCGGTGGGCCTACACACGGTTCGTAGCAGCAGCCCGATTTCTCGACAGCGGCGCTCTGCACCCGGAAACGTTCGTCACCGGTTCGGTACCGCTCGACGCCGTCGGCCAAGCGTTTCAAGATCTCGAATCGGGTTCGCACGACCGGAAAATACTGGTCGAGCCAGGGCTCTGACATGTGCCGAGAAGTGGCGCCCGGGCATAGTTCAGAGATGGTCGCTCGACACCATCCCTCTCGGCCGTACGGGTCGCGTACTATCGCCGAATGCGCGCCCTGCAGATCAGCACCTGGCATCAGGAAGCCCGACTCGTCGAGGTCGACGAACCGGTGCCGGCACCCGGGCAGGTCGTGGTCAGGATCGGCGGGGCCGGGGCGTGCCATTCGGACCTGCACATGATGCACGGCAGGGGCGACACAGTTCCGTTTTCGCTACCGTTCACCCTGGGTCATGAGAACGCCGGATGGGTCCATTCTGTCGGCGTTGGCGTGACGTCGGTTGAACCGGGTCAGCCGGTTGCCGTGTACGGCGCCTGGGGCTGCGGAACCTGTGCGCGCTGCAGCGTCGGTATGGAGAACTACTGCGAAGGCCCGAGGAATCCTCATGGCGGAGCGGGGTGCGGCCTCGGTGTGGACGGCGGGATGGCCGACTACATGCTGGTGCCCGACGCGCGTTACCTCTTACCCCTACCCGACGGACTGAGCCCGGCAGAGGCGGCCCCGCTCACCGACGCGGGGCTCACGCCTTACCACGCCGTGCGGCGGTCGCTCCCGAAGCTCGACCCAACCTCCACGGCCGTCGTGCTCGGTGTCGGGGGTCTCGGGCATCTGGCCGTACAGATCCTCAAGGCGACTTCCCCAGCAAAGGTAATCGCGGTCGACACCAGATCCGACGCCCTGGCCCTTGCGGTGTCGCTCGGCGCCGATAGCGCCATCGCGGCCGGCGACACGGCGGTGCGGGAGGTAAGGGCGGCGACCGGCAAGCGAGGTGCCGATCTGGTTCTGGACTGCGTCGGCTCCGACGCGACGCTGGCGACCGCCGCCGCCTGCACCCGGTCTCTCGGCGACCTGACCATCGTCGGTGTCGCAGGCGGCTCCCTCGCGTTCAGCTTCCTGAACCCGGCCTACGAGGTGTCCGTGCAGTCGGTTTACTGGGGCACCAGACCTGAGTTGGCCGAGGTGCTCGAGCTCGCAGCGCGCCGCCTCATCCGTCCCCAGACCAGCGTCTATCGGCTCGAACGGGCGTTGGACGCCTACCGGGCGTTGGCTGCCGGTGAAGTCAGGGGACGTGCCGTCATCATCCCGAATGAGTCGGCGTGACACAAGTACAGGACGGGGCATCGCCCTTGCACATCTCCTGCGCTTTCGCCCCCGCGGTCTCCACGCCCGTCCATATCGCGCTCGCCGAGAAGTTGGGCTACGAGCGAGCCTGGTGCTACGACTCGCCGGCGTTGTACCCCGACGTGTGGATGGTCCTGGCCGTGGCGGCGGACCGAACGTCCCGCATCGGACTGGGACCTGCAGTGCTGATCCCGTCGCTGCGTCACCCTATGGTCAACGCAGCTGCTATAGCCGGCCTCGCCGAGCTCGCGCCCGGCCGGGTGGCGGCGGCGATCGGCGCGGGATTCTCCGGCCGCTACACGATCGGTCAACCGCCGATGCGGTGGGCGGACGTGGCGGACTACGTACGAGCGCTGAGGAGCCTGCTTCGAGGCGAGGAGGTCACTTGGGACGGCGCCGTCATCAAGATGCTGGAGCGGGAGCCCGTCCACGTGCCGTTGTTGATCGGCGCCGACGGCCCGAAAGGAAGAGCGGTCGCGGCCGCGATCGGTGACGGGGTCTTCGGTTCGGGAACGCCCCCGATCGGAGACGAGCTTCCGTCCTGGCGCGGCGTTCTTACATTCGGGACCGTCCTGGGCGACAACGAGAGCTTGAGCGACGAGCGGGTGATGGACGCAGCCGGGCATGCGTTGGCCGTCGTGTATCACGGCGCCTACGAGCGCAGAGGCGCCGACGCGGTCGACCAACTTCCCGGCGGCCGGTTGTGGCGCGACGCTGTCGAACAGGAGGCGGCCGAACGGCGACATCTGGTGATCCACGAAGGTCATCTCCTTCGCGTCACAGATCGCGACCGGCCCGCGGTCGAGGCTGCCATAGGCCTGCTGCCGAAGATGTCGTTCACCGGCACCGCAGCGCAGCTGCGTGACCGAGTCGGTCGCCTTCAGGAGGTCGGCGTCACCGAGATCGCCTTCCAACCCGCCGGTGGCGACATTCCCGGCGAGCTGGAGAGGTTCATCGCCGCCGTCGGCTGACTGCATCCGCACGGGCCGCCCCTTCAGGCGCAGTTCACGCGCGGTTCGCTCGGTCAGCTCGTGCGTCCGTAGCATCGCGTCCGTGACGGGATCACGGGCAGAAAGGTCGAGCCGGCGCTGGGGCAGTCAAAGTGCCCTGGTCGATGACGATGAGGCACGTCGCCGCCTCGTCGCAGCATCTATCCGCTGCATCGTGCGACGGGGGTCAGCAGCCATCCGGGTCGAAGAGGTTGCGTCCGAAGCCGGCGTCTCCCGTTCCACCGTGTACCGGTATTTCGCCAGCCGGGACGAGCTAATCCTGGGCGTTCTGCTCAGCCGGATCGACAGCGGCATGGACCGACTGGTGCGGTCGCTCGCACGCCCCGGCGACGCTGAGCAATCGATCGAGGATCTCATACTCGGCGCCATCGGCATGGTCGCAGGAGACGAAGTGAACGAAGGCCTTTACTCGGAGGCCAGCCGCCCGACAGTGACGCTCCTCGAGCTCACGTCACCCGTGATCGTCGATGGAATATACCGCCACATCGGTCCGTTGCTCGAGCGCTGGAGGGACGAAGGGCAGCTGCGGCTGGGTCTGGACCTGTATGAGACAGCCCGATGGTTGAACGCGGTGGCGGTGATTCTCCTGACACCTCCCTGGTCGGACCGCTCACCCGGGAACCAGCGCAAGTTTCTCCAACAATACGTGGTTCCGTCGCTGATCAACCATCCCTGATTGGCGTTCGGACCCCCAACCCAGATCAGACATTCTGCTATCATCGTCTGATCTGCTGACGGAGGCAACGTGGGAGAGCAGCTTGGATCGTGGTTTCCCGGGTGGCATGCGGCGCGCCTGCCGGACCGTCCGGCGGTGATCCTGGCCGGTGCCGGCGTCACGCGCAGCTACGGCCAGCTCGATGCCGCCTCGAATCAGGTCTCGCGTCTATTCCGTCGCCTGGGACTGGGTGTGGGCGACCACGTTGCAATGTGGTTCGACAACGACGTGGACTTCCCGTCCTTGTGGTGGGGAGCACGCTATGCCGGCCTCTACTACACACCCGTCAGTTCTCGCCTGACGGCCGAGGAGGCGGCGTACATAATCGAGGACTCGCAGGCACGGGTGGTGTTGGTGGGCGATCGGCTGGCACAGAGCTACGGTGGAGAACTGTTCCGACTGTTCGACCACACGGGAGTGCGGCTCATCTTCGATGACGCCGGTCCCGGAGGTCTCCGTGCCCTCCTGGCAGCAGAAAGTTCGACGCCGCTGCCCGACCGCACGGAGGGTCTGCCGATGCTCTACTCGTCAGGCACAACCGGGCGGCCCAAGGCTGTGAAGCGGCCTCTCAGTGGCGCGCCGCTGGGTACCTCACAGGGAGCGCTAGCTTTGACCGGGCGTTTGGGGATGGATCACGACAGCGTCTATCTGTCGCCCTCTCCTCTGTACCACGCTGCTCCTTTGGGTTATGTATCGGCCGTGCTCGCATTGGGTGGGACGGTGGTCCTGATGGAACACTTCGACCCGGAGCAGTTCCTTGCCGCGGTAGAGCGCTACCGGGTGACGCACACCCAGGTGGTGCCCACTATGTTTGTGCGTCTTCTGGCCCTGCCCGAAGATGTCAGGAACCGGTACTGCCTCACTACGCTGCGTACCGTCTTCCACGCCGGCGCGCCTTGTCCGGTCCCGGTCAAGCAGCAGATGCTGGCCTGGCTCGGACCGATCATCCACGAGTACTACTCCGGCACTGAGAACGTGGGCTTCACCTACTGCGGGCCGCAGGAGTGGATCGCTCACCCAGGAACGGTTGGCAGGCCGATCGGCTGCGAGGTCCACATCGTCGGCGAAGGCGGCACAGAACTAGAGCCGGCCATCGACGGCGACGTGTACTTCAGCGGTTCAGGCGGCTTTGAGTATCACAACGATCCGGTCAAGACCAGTGACGCCTACCTACCCAACGGCTGGGCCAGCTTCGGCGACATTGGCCACGTTGACGAGGACGGATACCTCTACCTCACGGACCGCAAGGCCAACGTGATCATCGTCGGTGGAGTCAACGTGTACCCGCAGGAAGCCGAGAACCTGCTCGTCGCCCACGAGTTCGTGCGCGACGCAGCCGTGTTCGGCATCCCTCATCCCGAGTATGGAGAAGAGGTCATGGCGGTGGTCGAACCCATAGAGGGAATGGAGGGCAACTCCACCCTGGAAGCTCAGCTGATCTCCTACTGCCGGGAGCACCTTGCCTCGATCAAGTGTCCCCGCTCCATGGTGTTCAGCCGTGACCTGCCGAGGGAGCCAACTGGCAAACTCCTGAAGCGGAAGCTCCGAGACGAGTGGCGCCAGAGGTTGGGGTCGCCCATCGGGCAGGAGCGTCCAGCCGAGGAGGGCACATCTGGGATTCGGCGACCCGTCATCCCAGGGAGGCCCGGAGAGGAATGACCGTGTCCAAATCCGAAGGTTCCGCTGTCGCATCGAATCTCTCGAACCTGGCGTTCTGGTCACAGCCGGCATCGCAGCGAGGTTCCACCTTCGCAGAGCTCAGACGAGCGGCCCCCGTCAGCTTCCAGGAGCCGTCGGACTTCGGGATGGCACGCTCTCGCGGCTTTTGGGCGATCACTCGCCACGCTGATGTGGTGCAAGTGAGCCGTAAGCCTGACGTGTTCTGCTCCGGGCAGGGGGTTGGGCTCGGTGAAGTCCCGATCGATCTTCTCGAGCTGAACGCGTCGTTCCTCGTAATGGACGCACCCCGTCATACCGCGCTTCGCCGGGTCGTAAGTGGAGCCTTCACCCCGAAGCGAGTCGCCCAGCTCGAAGACCGGATCCAGGCGGAGGCGGCACGGGTGGTCGACGAGTTCGTGGAGACCGGCGGAGGCGACGTGGTTCAGGGTCTCGCCAGAAAGCTTCCACTATGGACCATTAGCGAGATGATGGGCGTGCCAGCATCCATGCGGAACGATCTCTATTCGGCCGCGGAAGCACAGATCGCCTCCCAAGACCCCGAGTTCGCACCCGCCGCTACTGACCGAGCGACGGTCGCGATTGAGGCGGCAATGACGATGCACCGGATCGCGGCTGAGCTAGTCGAAGCGCGCCGAGCCAAACCCGGCGACGACATCTTGTCGACTCTTGTGCAAAGCGAGCTCGATGGCCAGCCACTGTCCGATCAGATTCTCGGCGGCATCTTCGTGCTCTTTGCCACCGCGGGCAACGACACCACCCGGAACACGACGAGCCACGCGTTCAAGCTGTTCGCAGACCACCCAGGGCAGTGGGGCCTGCTCGCCGATGACCGGACCTTGATCGCATCGGCCGTGGAGGAGATGGTGCGCTACGCCTCCCCGGTGATCCACTTCCGTCGCACCGCCACCACCGACACGACGCTCGGTGGTGTGCAGATAGCGATGGGTGATCCCGTAGTGATGTTCTACGAGTCGGCGAACCGAGACGAGTCCGTCTTCTCGGATCCAGATCGTTTCGATATCACCAGGAGCCCGAACCCCCATGTCGGATTCGGCGGCGGCGGAGCGCACTTTTGCCTGGGTGCCAATCTGGCACGAACCCAGCTTCGAGCTTTGTTCTCTCATCTGGCACCGCGAGTCTCGGGAATCGACGCCGGCGAGCCGGACTACCTCGTGAGCAACTTCGTCAACGGCATAAAGCGCATGCCGGTGAGTGTCGTCGCACGATGAGTGGCATCAGTGGCATGATGGCGCGGAGCTTCGTATGGAGCTTCTAGGGGAGTTGGGCTTCTACACGCTGGCGGGTCACTCCGACTCGCCCAGGGACCTGCTAGGCGAGGTGCGGCGCGCCGAAGAACTAGGGCTGGGCGCGGTCTTCATCTCTGAGCGGTTCAACCTCAAAGACGCGCCGACGCTGTGTGGAGCGGCTGCGTCGATCAGCGAAAAGATTGGTATAGCCACCGCAGCCACCAACCACAACACTCGCCACCCACTGGTCACGGCAACGTTCGCGACCACTATGCATCGTCTAACGGGCGGCCGCTTCGCGCTCGGCCTCGGCCGCGGGTTCGACGGTCTGTTTCGCAGTATGGGCCTGGAACCAATACGCAACGCCCAGATACAGGACGCGGTCACAATCTTCCGGCAGCTGTGGAACGGTGGAACGATCTTGGAGCACGACGGTCCGGCCGGTCGCTTCCCTTATCTTCACCAGGATGCCACCTTCCACGAAAGTATCCCATTGATGCTCGTCGCTATCGGAGAAAGGACCCTCGAATTCGCCGGGACTTGCCTGGACGCCGTCGTGCTGCACACCTTCCTCTGCGACGATGCGCTCGAGAGGTCCGTGGCGGCGGTACGCCGCGGCGCCGAGCGCGCCGGCCGGGACCCGTCCGATGTCCGGATCTGGTCGGTGCTCGCGACCGTAGGCGACCATATCGACGAAGACCTACGCCTCAAGAAGACCGTCGGACGGCTGGCCTCCTATCTCCGGGGATACGGGGATCTGCTAGTCAGAACCAACCGGTGGGATCCTTTAGTTCTCGAGCGGTTCCGTTCCGACCCTTTTGTCAAGGACTTCAAGGGAGCATTTGATGCCAGAGCGACGACCGAGGACCTGGAGTACCTCTCGACCCTCCTCCCGGGCGAGTGGACCGCCGCCGCGGCCACCGGCACGCCGAAGCAGTGCACCGCCACCATTCTCAGACAGTTCGAGGTGGGTGCAGACAGCGTCATCCTCCACGGCGCGACCCCAGCCGAGCTCGAGCCGATACTTCCGGCCTACAGAGCCGAGCGTCCGGCCAGGTTGCGCGACAAGCCGGCGAACCCGGGCCGCTCCCGGGCGTGACAAAGATCGCAATCTCAGGCCGCGACCTGACCGGGGAGTGGCTCACGTACGTCCTCGGGACCGAAGTCCGATCCGTCACGGTCGAGCCGATCGGGACCGGGCAGACCTCTTCCACCTATCGGCTAACCATCGAAGCTGACGGCTATCCGCGAACGTTGGTGGCCAAAGTCGCCGAAGGCGCCGAGGACGCCCTACGTCGAGTCGCGACCGCCCACCGCAACGAGATCGGCTTCTACCGACTGCTCGCCCCGACCCTCAATGTCCGAGTACCGGCCTGCATGTACGCCTCGATCAGCGACGACGCCACACGCTTCACCCTTCTATTGGAGGATCTTTCCCCTCGGCAGCCGGGGCGCCAGGCCGACGGATGTTCCTACACCCAAGCGACTGAAGCCGTACGTAACCTCGCCCGGCTGCACGCTTCGCGCTGGAACGATGATGCGCTAAGAGATATCGACTTCCTCCTCCCACTCACCAAAGAGCGTGCGGCCTACCTCGCGGACATGGCTCGGACGGCGACCGACCAGTTCGTGACGCGCTACGCAGGTCAGCTCGAAGCGGACGACGTCACGACGCTGCGCGAAGTCGCCGAGGCCCTACTCGAGTGGCAATTGGACCACCACGAGCCGTTCTCCGTCATCCACGGGGACTACCGCCTCGACAACCTGATGCTTGACCCTGCAGGTGAAGATGTGGTGGCCGTCGACTGGCAGACCGTAACGGTAGCCTTGCCCGCCCGCGACCTCGGTTACTTCATCGGGACCAGCCTACCCAGCGGGCAGCGCCGCGCCGAGGAGGAGCACCTCCTCGCCACGTACTACGACGAGTTACGAACCCGGGGTGTCGAGGAGTATTCATCCGACCGCTGCGCAGTGGACTACCGGATCGGCCAACTTCACGGCCCGATGATCACCGTCATCGGGTCCTTGACGTCCACCGGGCCGCGCGACCCGGTCATCAACGAGATGTTCCTCTCCATGGCTCGCCGCTCCTGTGCCGCGGTCCGGGACCACCGATCGCTCGAGGCGTTATAGGGCCCGCCGGAGCACAGATAAATGCAATACATGCCGTCGTTGCAGGTTCAAGGGTCATACCTCAGTTGACCAGGCGGTCGGCAGAGGCCCAGTACCGAGCCCGAATTGCCTTTTTGTCAGGCTTTCCGAGAGGGCTCATCGGGATGGAGTCGACGATCTCGACCGACTTCGGCGCATGATGTGAACCCTTCCGCTCCTTGACCAGTGCTATCAGCTCCTCAACGTTCAGCGTCGCACCCTTCCGGAGCACAATGACCGCAGTCACTGCCTCCCCCCACTTCTCGTCAGGAGCCCCGACCACAGCCACCGCCGCCACCGCAGGGTGCGTACCGATCACGTCCTCCACCTCGCGCGGGAAGATGTTGAATCCACCTGACACGATCATGTCCTTCTTGCGATCGACGATGGTGAGGAACCCATGCTTATCCTCACGCGCCACGTCGCCGGTATGGAGCCAGCCACCCTGTAGCGCCTGATCCGTCTCCTGCGGCTTGTTCCAGTAGCCCTTCATGACAAGCGGGCCCCTGACGCACAACTCGCCTGACTGCCCGACCGGCACCTCATCACCTTCATCGTCCAGTAACGCCACCCGGACCCATGGCACGGGGCGGCCGCACGACGCCAGCCGGGTCAGGTCGTCAGGATCGTGTTCCTCCTTGCGGAGGACGCACACGGTCTGGGGACACTCGGTCTGACCATAGAACTGGAAGAAGATCGGCCCCAGCTTCCGTATCGCCTCCTGCATGCGCGCCGGAGACATCGGTGACGCCCCGTAATAAATGGTCTGCAGGCTCGACAGGTCGGTCTGGGCGAACCGCGGATGATCCAAGAGGGAGTAGATCATCGACGGGACCAGCATCATCGTCGTAATGCGGTGCCGCTCGACGGCTTCGAGCACGGCGCCCGCCTCGAAACCGGGCAGCACCACCATCGAACCTTCGCGCAACAGGAGGGGTACGAACAGCGACGAACCGGCGTGGCTCAACGGCGTACAGACCAGATGGCGTACCTCGTCTGGCCACTGCCACTCCGAGACCATGATCTGGGCCATCGTGGCGCTTCCCCGGTAGGTATTCATCACACCTTTGGACTTGCCCGTCGTCCCTCCGGTGTAGGCCAAGGCCGACAGGTCCTCAGCCTCCACCGGCGGCCCGACCAGCCGCCGCGGTTCGAAACTGGCCGCCAAAGCCGGCAGATTCACGCTGATGTCTGTCTCGCCATATGAAAACAGACGCGTCAGGCCCGGAACACGGTCGCGGAGCTGCCGGGCGCGGTCGGCAAAGCTGGGGTCGAAGATGAGGGTGTCGATCCCTGCATCCTCTAGGACGTAGATATGGTCGTCCAAGGAGCCGAGGGGGTGGAGTGGTGTGTTCCGGCAGCCGGTGACCATCACCGCCCCCATCGAGCACAGCACCTCGGGACGGTTCTTCGAGAGGGTGGCAACGCCCTGACCGCAGACTATGCCGTGAGAGTCGAAGGCCTGGACATAACGGCTGATCTCGTCCCGCATTTGGGCCGCCGTGAGCACTTCACCGTCGATGTAGAGACAGGGCCGGTCCCCGTTGCGATCGAGCGCCGCGATCAGCAAGTCGGGCAGCAACCGAGGTCGGTAGAGGTCGTTCACGCAGTCAGCCGCTCCTTCACCTCGCGGATCCGCTCGTCTCGGGGAAGAACCGGTCCGGACTCGAGGGGCTCGTCAATAGCCAAATCGTGCAGGGCGGCCTGCGTGAGCGGGTGGATCGCGTAGGCCATGTGAAGAAACCGCAGGTCGTCGGTGTGGCCCGCGTCGAAAAGATGGCCGGCGACGAACAGGATCGCTGCCATCTTGAGCGACTGGAACGCTCTGTACCAAGGCCGGTGCTGGGTCTCGATACCAGTCAGCGCTTCCCACCGGGCGACGAACCCGTCTGCAGACATCCCCCCGGCGACAGACGTGAACGACCCCGGGGCCGACCAGAGCACCTCGGCCCAGGCCACGTCGGCCAACGGGTCGCCTACCGAGGCCATCTCCCAATCGAACACGGCGGTCACCTCCTCACCCACAAAGGCGAAGTTCCCCGGCTTGGGATCGCCGTGAACCAGCCTGACCGCTGGGCACGGCGCCGGCTGCTGCTCACTCAGGGCCGCGACGAGCCGGTCGAGCCCGGGCAGGGGACCACGCTGGACACGACGTATCTCTCCGGACCAGTGCTCGAGCTCGCGGTCGAGATAGTCATCGCCGTCGCTGATCGAATCGAGCCCAGCGGTCCGAACATCGACGGCGTGAACGGCTGCTATCTGATCGACCATGCTCTCACACATGCGACGGACGCGATCGGGATCGGCCGCGAACTCCGCGGGAAAGCCCTGCTCGTAGACCCGGCCCGGGAGCCGCTCCATCACGTAGAACTCCGAGCCGAGCACGTCCCCAGTCGGCTCGAACCACAGTGCTCGGGGCGCTCGAACCGGCGTCGTCTCCAACGCCTGCAGGATGTCGTACTGGCGCTTCAGATCATATGGCTCGAGCAACCCGGGAGCCGGCGGGCGCACCCGGACGACGACGTCCTGTCGCCCGTCCCCGGCCTCGGCGGTCCAGCAGAGCGTCAGCAGGAAGGTCTCCGCCGAGTGGCCCATCTTCACTCGATCGAACCCCTCGATGCGAACATCGAGGGCACCCACCAGCTGCGTGGCGAACCACGACGTCAAGCGGCGCTCGAGGTCCATCAGCCCGGAGTGAACCGAATGCGGATACGGTCGTAGGCACGGGCGAAGCTCGCGGGGACGATCTTCGGCTCGCGCCGATCGACCAACTCCCAGTCCGGCAAGCGTCGTAACATCTCCTCGAACATCATCCGAATTTCGAGCCGGGCCAGCTGCGCGCCCAGACAGAAGTGCGTACCGAACCCGAATGCGACATGTCGGTTGTGGGCCCGGGTGACATCTAACTCGTCCGGAGCGTCGAACGCCCTGGGATCACGATTTGCCGAAGGGTACAGCAAGAGGATCTGGTCACCCCGGCGGATCTGCTGGCCGTGACGCTCGTGGTCCTCCGTCGCCGTGCGACGCATGTTGAGCACCGGAGAGACCCACCGGATGAACTCCTCGACGGCCGTGCCCGACAGCACCTCGGGGCGGTCGAGAAGAATCTGTCGCTGATCTAGCCGCAGTGCCAGGTCCCGGATCATCGAGCCGATGACGGTGCGCGTCGTCTCGGCACCCCCGTCGAGAAGCAGGATCGTCTCGTCGAGTATGCGCTTGGTCTCCCACCCTTGCGTATGGGCCCATAGCGAGATCAGGTCGTCGCGCGGCTCCCGCCTCCGCTGCTCTATGAGCGCCACGGTTACTTCTGCCCATTCCCGCATGACCGGGACGAGCCCGGGGTGCGAGACGTGCGGGGGGCCCGCCGGTGAGGTCTGGCCGGCGAGCATCATCACCTGTTCGGACCAGAAGCGGATTCGCTCCCACATCTCAGGCGGGTAGCCGAGGAGATCGCCAATCATCATGGACGGCAGCCGCGACGCGATGGCTTCGATGGCCTCACACTCACCCAGAGGCAGCACGGCATCGATTATTCCGGCGACCAGGCCACGCACCCGCTCCTCATGGGCCCGCACTCCGCGCGGAGTGAATCGGCGGGCGACCAGGTTGCGCTGAGCTTGGTGAACCGGGTCGTCCAGGTTGATCATCGACTGATCCGCGGAGAGATCGATGTGGGGTCGGGAGCCGGAGAACGATGAGTACCGGACGCCGTCCCGCTCGACAGCCACGATGTCTTCGTAGCGTGAGATCACCCACAGCTTCTGCACCGGGTCCCAGAACACCGGTGCTTCGTCTCGCAGCCAGGCGTACGCGTCCCACGGATCGACATAGAACTCCGGATCGAGGACGTTGATTGACGGGGATTCCCGAACCTCGGTCGTCATGCGTGCGAGACCCCCTGGTCAGAATCAGGGCCCAACGCGAGTTCCGGCCACTCTCCGGTGATAATGCTCTCCATGATCCCATAGCCGACAGCGTCCCCTTCGTGGACCCGGATCGGCGTGTCTCTGAGTTGTCCAAGCAGACCGAGGTGCTCGTCGTCCCAGCAGTCAGCGATGTGCTCACCAGCGAGGTGCAAGGCACCCATCCACGAGCCGTGTATGTGGCCGTCCCAGGAACCGTAACCGGCGGTCTTCAGGAAGAATCCAGACTCCCCTAGCGCCTCGACCTCGATGAGACGCTCCTCGCCACTGTCCATGAGGAGGTGCAGCTCGCCACCACGGACGAATCGGGTCCGAGGGTCATACCGCATACGGGGATCGACGGACTTCACGGCCGCCTGGCTGCCGTCACCGTCGTTAACGTAGGCGGAGGTGTAGCGCCAGCCACCGCCGGTGATGAAGATCGCCGCCTCATAGAACGTGTTGTCGGGCCGGCGGTAGAACGACGGTGTCCATTTCATGATTCCCCTGGGCGCGCCAGGACCTCGGGCGATTGCGGCTGTCGGGCCGATCAGGTCGCTCGCCGTCACGCCGACGCCTTGTCGGACACCCCAGGAGTGGTCCCGGAAACCGAAGGCCCCTTCTTCACCCAGGTGGTAAGTCTCGCCGGCAACCTTGACCGTACCTGTCGCCCAGCCCCCTTGGTGATAACGGATCACGTTCACGTCGACACGGTTGGTCCGCCGGTTGCGCACAAGATTGCGCTCCTCGAAGAACGGCGGGGTCACTCCGGATAGAGTCACATCGAAAGCGATGGGCTGAACGTCGTTCGATTCGAGCCGGACCCGAACCTGTCGAAGCGGTTCCACGACTTCGTAGACAATCGGCCCGATAGCCGTCTCCTCCGGCGCCGCCGCGAGTTCGCGGCTTCCGCGTACCGTCCACTGCTCACGCCCCCGTGACACGCCGCCGAACCCATCGATGACACCCCGGTTGTGATACTTCCCGAGACCGAAGTCGACCTGCACCGATCCGTCGATCGTGGCAATCGAAACCCAGATTTTCTCGGTCCATGCGTGGTCGGACTCGGACACCGTCGCGAAGGTGTCTATCAGCTGGTGATTAAGCGTCTCGTCCGCCCCGTACAAGGGGCCGATATCGCGGATGCCCACCTCTACTCCCTTCAGGTCCGTACATCTACCGGTGAAACGCCCCCCCTTCCAGCTCGGCTCACACGGGACGGGCGCCCCCGGCTACCAGGCCGCACCGAAGCGCTCGATTCGAGCGATTTACGGCCGAGGGCCGATCACGACCGTGTTGACATCGACATCGGATCATACCGGCAAGACATTACCATTTCCGACTCGCACCAACGTTAAGGGAGCTACCGCCCGCCGTCAGAAGGCGCTTAGGAGGCGCGGGTACTCACGGTGCACCTCGCCGCCATCGACCACGAGCGTCTCCCCGGTCACCCAGGAGGCTTCATCGCCGGCGAGGAAGAGGACGGCTCGTGCGATGTCATCGGGGCTGCCGGGGCGCCCGAGCGGGATCGTGTCTATGAAGCGGTCCCGAACGGCGTGGCGAGTAGGCGCCGTCATAGGGGTCTCGACGAACCCCGGCGCAATGGCATTGACGCGGATGCCGAGGGACGCGACCTCCAGCCCGGCGACCTTGGTAAGCATCTCAACACCCGCCTTGGCGCTGCAATAGGCGCTCATGCCCTCCCCGGGCTGCCGGGCATTGATCGACGCGATGTTGACCACGGCTCCACCCCCACCCTGGTCCGCCATCTGCCTTACCTCATGCTTCACCGACAGGAAGACACCGGTCAGGCAGACGTCTATCACGGCCCTCCAAGAGTCGAGAGAATGGTCCCGGATGGAGGACAGCGCGCCGATGCCCGCAGAATTAATTCCGATATCCAGCCGGCCGAAGCGTTCGACCGCGGCTTCTACAAGCCTCCGCACATCGTCCTCTGCCGTCACATCCACCGTCGCTGTGGAGCAGCGTGCCACATCGAATGTCCGGGCGCACTCCCTGAGTACAGCCTCGTCACGATCACCGATCACGACCCGCGCCCCCTCCTCAAGAAGTGCTTCGACGGTTCGCCGTCCAATGCCTGAAGCGCCTCCTGTGACGACTGCGACCTTGCCCTCGAACCGGTTTCCCACAGGCTCCCTCCGAGACGTCAGGGGATACGTTATTCGTCCCGCACGTATTCAATCACAGGGGCCGCCGCTAGGATCAGGGAGGTAGGAGTTTCAGCCAGGTCTTTCGAGATGAAGATTACCGAGACCAGCGACCGCCACGCCGTCATGTTCGAGACGGCTGCCAAGTGCGCGCCGCTATGGGCTGGCTCGGTGGCTCTTCCGGCGCCTGAATCAGCCCGAGGACCGCTGAAGTAACGTTCATCATCACGTTCCTGCCGCCCAAAGACTACATTGACACGGATGTCGCTTTCGGAACACAGCCTCCTGTCACCTGATCTGATCCTGTGGCCGCGGTGCGACCCGAACCATGGATGACATCCTCGTACACCGCCGAGACACGGTTGTTACCGTCGAGCTGAATCGGCCTGAGAAGCTGAATGCGGTAACCCGCCCGATGTGGCCCAGGCTCGAGAGGATCTTCGACGAGATTGCCCGTCGCCAGACGGATCGGGTCATGATCCTCACCGGAGCCGGCCCAGCATTCTGCTCCGGCGTCGATCTGGGCTCCAGCGAGGAAGCCGAACGGCACCCCGTATCGGTCATGAGGGATGTGGCGAAAACCGCCCTCGCCCTGCACAGCATGCCAAAACCCACGATTGCGCGAGTAGACGGGCCTGCGGTAGGAGCCGGTCTCGGGCTCGCCCTCGCCTGTGACCTCGTTGTCGCCTCGGAGCGGGCCCGCTTCTCGGCGATTCATTCGAAGCGGGCCATGTCGGTCGACTTCGGCGGCGTCGTGGCTCCTACCCCGCTTAGTGGGCATTCAGCGGGCCAAGCAACTCGTATACCTGGGTGAGATCCTCGACGGCGACGAAGCCTTCCGGCTAGGGCTCGCTAACTCTGTCGTCGCACCGGAGGAGCTCGACCGCACTGTCTCCGAATGGGCGCAGCGGCTCGCAACCGGTCCTCAGCTGGCCCTTGCGTTGTCCAAGCAACTTCTCAACCAGAGCTTCCAGGTGACCATGGAGGAAGCTCTCGAAGGGGAGGCGCACGCCCAGGCCATCAATCAGCTGAGCGGCGACATAGTCGAAGCGAAGAAGGCTTTCTACGAGAAGCGCCCCGCCGCGTTCGGCACGATGGATGATGCCTTTCGGCAACGCTGATCAGTGCCTGCGACATCCAACTCGGAGCTAAAGGGAACTGCTGCGGATTTTAGACCTTGCGGTTCAAGGTGGTGCCGCAGATGGGAGTCATCCCAGGTACCAGATGGAAGGTGGTGCCCGAGTATTGGGTCATCCAGGTGCAGTTGTCATATCCGGACACTGTTCCCCGTCCTTGAAGGGCAAAGGACATGGTGTGGCCACCTGCGAGACCAACGGCGGAGTAGCTCGTTATGCCCAGCATGGTATTGATGAACTGTGCTTGGGTCGGGTTGGGACCAGCCGCCTTGAGACCTTGCACGAGGCCGTCGATCGACAGGTAGCCGAAGTACTGGTGCTCGGTCGGGTCGGGGCCGGTCCATCCGGCGTAGGTCTTCAAGGCGTTCATTAGCTTTTCCGTAGCGGCGGTGTGCATTTCAGCCGGTTCGTAGACGACTGAGAAGTACACACCCTGGGCTACGTTGGACGCGCCAGGCCCTCCCCCGGTAAGGTCGCCGCCGTAGCCGGTGGGCAGGAACGACTTGACTTTTGCACCCTGAAGCTTGAGGGCCTCGACCAGGGCGAAGGAGGTGGCTTGGGCCACGCCGGTGAACATCCCATCGACTCCGGCGTTCTTCATCGCGATCGCGACCGGAGTCACGTCTGTTGTGCCAAACGGGAGGTTGGTGTTGAGATATGGGACCGCAATGCCTGCCAGCTGCGCCGACACCGCGGTGGACTTCACGAAGTCATAAGAGGCCGGTTCGATGGAATACGCGATTCCCCCCAGCCGAGTGACTCCTAAACCCTGGAAAGTCTTGCCGTAGACGGTGTTAACCCTGGTGTAGTCGGAGTAGCCGAAGATCGAGAACATGTTTCTGGCCGTCAGCCATTCGGGCCCGTCCACGTTGGCCCCTATCACTGGTACGTTCTGCGACGTCAGGTACTGCGCCGCCCCGAAGCCCAACTCGGAGATCATGATCACCGCGAAGACATGGTCCTCTTCCACCAGCTTCTTCGCCGCGGTAAGAGCACCAGTCGGAGTCGAGGTCGTGTCGGCCACGACGTACTTGATGTTGTAACCCTCTTTGGCCGCCACTCCGATGCCAGCCTTTATCCCGTCCACGGTCGTGTCACCTGTCACTGACGCCGGACCAGTCAGGTCGGTCAGAACACCAACGGTCACTGCTTTTCCTGTACTGCTGCTATTCGTGGACGAACTGCTGCCGCTCTCTGACGAACCGCTGGTGTTTGTGGACGAACTGCTCTTGGAAGAACTCGAACAGGCTGCCGCCAAAACCAACACGGCAGCAATAACAACCAAAAGCCTTCTCGAGCCGATCAACGGATGCCACCGCTTTCTGAGAGTGATGTCGAATCCTGCTCACAGGCAATCCCCGTGCGATGTGCACTTACAACAGGCACCTTAAGAACAAGGAGCTTCTTGACATCGATATCAAGCCATGTCTCGTAGAGGAGATTACAGTGAATCTGGAGTCCTGTCAAGCATGTGCTCCTTGCTGAGTCCACCGCCCGCCGCTGGAATGGGTATATGCCCGAGCCGGTCCCGAGGTCGCTGGCTTAAGTTCCCCCGGCGGCACCCATCGACATGTTCGGGTCTGGTGAACGAGGAGTCGGTCTCAGCTGTTCTCGCAGGTGGTCTTTGTACCGAGAGGCAGACCGAACTGGCCGTTCTTGGCGTTCGCCGTGAACCAGCAGTGGACGGGATGCGGCTGGCCGGCCGCGAAGGTGAGCGGGGGAGCCCACCCGTCGAGGGTGTCTCCTTTGAGTGACTCGAGCCCGGTGATCAGCTGCGCCGCGGTCGGGGCCGTTCCATTGGCACCTACGTTGCCGGCCTTGGCCGCGTCCTCGAGGAGGAGTCCTGAGGGCCACGCCTCGCTCTCGTACTCGGTCCAGGTCGTGGCGTTCGTCCGGACACCCGGGTAGTACTTGTCGAGAGCGGCGTTCATGGCCTGCGCCGCCGGCGTGTCAGCGAAGTAGGGCAGGTTAGGCACCGGCGCCACCAGGTTGTCCTTGATTCCGGGGGTCGAAGTGATGGCCGGCTGCAGGCTCTCCCCGTCGATGACATACGTGGGGTGGTAGCCCTGCTGCGTGCAGTCGGTGGCTACCCTGTTAGCTACCTGAGCTACGTCAGCGACGAATAGTCCGGTGATCTTCGCTTGTTGCGCAGCAACGCACTGAGCGGTGTAGTTCGGTGCCGTGGCTGCGATCTCCCCTGCATAGGTGACGGGCAGTCCCAGTTGCTGGCCTGTCTGCTTGAGAGGGGCAATGCCCTCCTCGCACTGCACCGCTTCAGCGCAGTACAGGAGACCGAGATTGGTAGCCCCGCCGGTCTTCCCGGCGTCGATTATGGACGGGAACAGCGCGTCCTCCGTTTGACCCTCGGGGTAGAAGTCCGAGTTCGTGTACATCGGCGTAGTGGACGTCGTACTGCCGATCACGGGAATGTTCACCGACTTGATGTAATTCGCCCAGGTTTCGTCCAGGTTCGTCAGGTCGACGAGTGCTATAACGTGATCGGACTTGACCAAGGTCTGGACGTCGGCCTCGGAGTTGGCGGGATTGCTGGCGTCATCCTCGAGAAACACCTGAAGGGGATGGCTGTTGATACCACCTGACGCGTTCACAGTGTTGACGAAGGCCTTGTAAACATCTGGTGCAGTGGCCCCTTCCGACGCCAGAGCCCCTGTGCAGGAGCAAATGATTCCGACTTTGATGGGAGAGCCGGTGGAATGGGCGGCTGCCGCAGCGGTCCCGGATGGGCTACCCGCGGTACTGGTAGGCGGAGTCGATGTGTTTTTGCTGCTCGACGAGCATGCCGCCACAGCGACCATCGCCGCTACAGCGCACGCCGCTTGTGCCGCGACCTTTAGATTCCAACGCACTCTGGGCTTCCTCCCCCTACATATCGACACCCACCCGAGGTGCTCGACAGGAACTCTCGGCGGCTCGCAGAATACTACACGGAGTTGACATCGATGTCGACACCTCTGCCCCGCAACTCGCATTAGCTCACTAGGCCGCGAGCGATTACTCCGGTCGGGCGCTCAGGAGCCTCCACACGCTCAACCGTCGAACCCCACTCCTGGGCGAGCGGCTGGAGCGCGTGGACGTGGAAGAGGTACACCTCCGTGCACCTCGCTCACCGTCTCGGCCAGCAACTGGCTTAAGGGAAGACGAAGCGTCCTGTCCCCGTACGCCTCCGGGCAGGACTGCCTTCGCGTCAAACGGTGGCGCCTACCTTGATCACTTCGTCGAGGTTGCCACCCATGATCCTGGCCACATCGTCGTGTGACAAGCCCTTCAGTTCGTCAACGTATGAGAGTGGATTCGACATACCCTCTGGGTGGGGGAAGTCAGACCCAAACACCACACGATCGACCCCAATTAGCTCTATGAGTCCACCGGGGTCCTCCTCGTGGAACGGATGAATCCAGACGTTCCGCTTCAGCACCATGACCGGATCCTCTTGGTACAGGCTCGGGTTCTTGGAATACGAGTGCTCAAGTGCCTCGACGAGGGGCCTCACCCAACCCGAGCCGTTCTCTACCGGGAGTATCCTCAGGGCCGGGAACCGGGTGAGAAGGCCGTGACCGATGGCCGACGCCACGCAGTCGAAGATGCCGCGGCTCTGGTAGTGCAGGATGTCCATAAAGGCATTCGGTCCGGCAAAGGGCAGGTACTCGTTGTCCCCGCCGCCCTCCCAGAGGTTCAGGTACCTCATCTGTCCGTCGTCGGATGCGTGCATCCCCACGGCGATGTCGGCTTCCACGACCTTCCGCCAGAACGGATCGAATTCCGGGAGGGCGAACGATCGCTGACCTTCGTAACCCGGCACCGGGGCGGGTCGGATAAGGACCACCTTAGCGCCTCGCTCGACGACCCACTCGAGCTCCTTGATCGCCTCATCCACAATGGGCAACGTGATCACAGGCGGAGCGAAGATCCGATTCTCGTAGTTGAAAGACCAGTGTTCGTGCATCCACCGGTTGAGAGCGTGAATCACCACGTGGCTGGCCCTTGGATCCGTACGCAACCGTTCCTCGAGCAGGCTTGCGAGGGTGGGCCACATGATGGCTCGATCGACGCCGAGCTCGTCCATCAGAGCCAGCCGGGGCTCGGGTGAGAAGAAGGCCTCGGGGGAACGGATCGGCTCTCCCATGATCTCACGACGGGACTTTCCTTCGGGGTTGCCCTTCTTGAAGTACTCCTCCTGAGCGCCTGGCCGGGCCACAACCTGGAAAGTCGGGTTCGGTATGTAATCCGAGATCGTGTTCTTGATCGCCAGCTTGTCTCGGCCATTCACCTTTACGTATCTGATGAGGCCTTCGTATTGAGGAGGCAGAAACCTGGTGAAGGCGTCAACGGTCTCGTATAGGTGATTGTCAGCGTCGAATATGGGAAAATCGACAACAGGGTGTTCCATCGGTTCCTCCGGAAATCAGGCTTTCTCGTCTATGGCTGGGAACTGGCTACAGATGTCAGGTAACCGCCCGCTGGACATTGGATCGGACCACGGACCGCCTCGCCAGCCATCCGCTTCCAGTAGGCAAGCGGACTGTATGACTCCAAGGTCGTAAATACAGCTCGACCCCCATATCGACCATCTGTCCCTCCCGAACAGGCAATGGCTAAGTGCATCCGACAACACCAGGGCGAGCATAGATTGTTAAGCCTTCTCTACTCCCTCGAGACCAGCGCAAACGATACTCGCATTTTCCGACATCGATGTCAACTCTGATCGGCTCGACACCGCCCGGGCCACACTCCCGAGAAAGGACCGTGACCATGAAGTTCGGGCTGTTCTACGAGATCCAGCTGCCTTTCCCACACGAGGATGCCGACGTGACGCGGATGTTCCGTGAGACGTTGGAGCACGTGGAGCTGGCGGATCGCCTCGGGTTCCACGGCATGTGGGGCGTCGAGCACCATTTTCTGGAGGACCATGCGCTGTCGTCGGCCCCGGAGGTGTGGCTGGCGGCGGCGGCGGCGCGCACTACAGACATTCGCATCGGCCACGGGATCGTGTGCGTGCCGCCGGGTTTCTCCCATCCTGCCCACGTCGCCGAGCGGATCGCCACGCTCGACCAGGTGTCGGGCGGTCGGGCAGAGTTCGGCACCGGCGAGAGCTCCTCGCGGATGGAACTAGAGGGCTACGGCATCGATGTCGCTACCAAGCGGGAGGCGTATGTCGAGGCGCTCGAGCAGATCTGCAACATGATGACTATGACCCCATACCCCGGCTACGAGGGCAACTTCTTCTCCATGCCATGCCGGAACGTGGTGCCCAAACCCGCTCAGAAGCCCCACCCGCCGTTATGGGTAGCCGGCAAGCCCGATATCGCCGCCCGGCTCGGAATGGGCTGTCTGGGGTTCAACGTCGTCGGCGGCCGCCAGGCGAAGGTGATGGTAGACCAGTACTACACGACGCTTGTCGAGGAGTGCGTGCCGATCGGGCACGCCGTGAATCCCAACATCAGCGTGCTGGCTACGCTGTTCTGCCACGAGGACCCCGACATCGCACGCGAGCGCGGCTCGAACCTGAGGTTCTTCGGCTACTCGATCGCCAAGTACTACCTGAGCGGGGCCGTACGCCCTGGTAGGGGCGACTCCTGGGCCGAGTTCCAGGCCATGCGCGACCGGCTCCCCGACATGGGCGACAGCCCGACGAGCGCCATCGGGACACCGGATGAGATCCGCGTCCATTTGCGTGCTTTACAGGCGGCAGGCGTGGACCAGGTGCTACTGCTGCACCAGGCCGGCCGGCTATCCCACGAGGACAACTGCCGCTCACTGGAGCTGTTCGCGGCCGAGGTCATGCCCGAGTTCGTCGAGGGCGAGGACGAGCGCGAGGCCGAAAAGGTCGAGCGCCTGGCGCCCGCTATCGAGGCGGCGCTGGGCCGCAAGCAGCGCATGCCAATGCCCGAGGAGATCCCCGCGGTGGTGGCGTATGGCCACTTCAGCCACGTCCCGACCGCCGCAGACCTAGCCATCGACAACGGACCGTCCGACGCGACCATTGGCGCCCTCGGAGTTCGCTGAACGAGGTTGGCGCCCGGGTGATGGGACTTACGCTACGCGGCAACCGGAGCGAAGCCGAAGGTGAACACTTCCGTGCCGTCGTCTGTCAAAGTGAACAGTCGCACTACGACCTCCAGTTCCATCCCGAACTTCAAGTCGTTGAGATCGACGTCATAGAGCCGCCCCTCGACGCGCAACTGATCGGAGAGCTGCACGTATCCCGACGGCCCAAGGCTCAAACGTTTTTGGTGTCTCCGGGCCCAGATACGGCAGTTTTGGAAGGAACTCCTGAGTCGTCCAGGTGTAGAGGGTGCCTCGCGGCGGCAACTCCAGGATCTCCATCTGGTCCTCGCCGCAGCGCGGGCATCCCGGCGCAGACGGAAAGGTGGAGGCCCCGCACAGAGCGCAACGGGCACCAAACAAGACCGGACGAGAGGGCGGAGGAGGTATGGGCCAAGAGAAAAGCCCCGGGCTTATAGGGCGTTGTGGCACGCTCAGACTCCTCGACCGGTGTAAGTCTCGGGCGCCTCTTTCACGTCGACACGATCGTCACTGCCGAGGTCCCCGGAGCACCGTAGAGATGGGCCAAGCCTACTTTCGGAGGTCGCGGTACCTGCCGGGATCCCGCTCTGCCCTGAAGTTGCAAAGTGAGCTCATGGATCTGACGTAATCCCGAAGCGCCGATGGGCTCGCCATTGGCAATCAGGCCGCCATCGGTATTTATCGGCAGCTTGCCTCCTATCGAGGTCTCATGTGCGGCTAGGAGGCGCTCTTGATCGCCATCGGCGCATAGGCCGACCTCGGCCATGTGGATGATCTCCGCTCCGGCGTCGGTATCCTGGAGTTGGGCAATGTCGACGTCGCCAGGATCCACCCCGGAACCTTCGAACGCAGCCCGCGCCGCATCGGTCGTCGGTGCCGGCACCCGATCGACCGGCACAGACGGACTGTGGACCTCGAAAGCACCATAGCGCCGAGTGCGTAACTCCACGGAGCGGACCCACACGGGACAAGGAGAAAACCGCGATGCGTCTTCCCCCCGGCACAAGACGACTGCGGCGGCACCCTCGTCGGGACTGCAGAACATGTACTGCGTGAGCGGGTAGTTGACCATTCGGGAAGCGAGGATCTGCTCCACCGTCAGGGGCTCTCGGCGGAAAGCGTTGGGGTTGAGGGACCCGTTGGCGTAGTTCTTAGCGGCGACGAGTCCGAGAGCCTCGCGGGTTATCCCGTGATCGTGCATGTAGCGATTGATCTTCATCGCGAAGAACTTCGGGGTCAGGAAATAGCCCATTTCCCCATACCAAGCGGGGCACGCATACCCAGTCGGATCGGCGGTAAAGGCGCCGGTTGGATGCTTGTCGAGTCCGACGATCAGGACCCGATCATATCTTCCGCTCTCGATGGCCTGTACCCCCAGAGACATCGCCGTCCCCGCGGTCGCGCAGCCGTTGTAGACATTGTTGAAGTCGATACCGGTTAGCCCCAGATATGAAACCATCGCGTCGGGGTTATCGACCTCGTAACTTCCCCCTATCGCGTACTGCACATCAGTCCAACGCATGCCAGCGTCAGCCAAGGCGGCGCGCGCCGCTATGGCGCCCATCTCGAGTCCGGTGACGTCCTTGTGCCGGCCGAAGGGATGTATCCCTGCGCCGACGATCGCAACTCCAGTCAAACGCTGGCTCCTGTCTGGTCCGGTCGAAGCTCGTCCGTCCGACGATGCGAGAGGCAGGCTTGGGCCGGTCGACCTTGGGTTCTGACCCAGAGCATTGCATAGGTAGACATCGATGTCAACTTACGCGGGGGTGGAAGTCAGCCTACGAGTCCCCTGAGTAGGGCCTCGTTGGGGTTCTCGGGAAGTTTCGCCAGAGGCTCCCGGATCTCCTCGACCGTGGGCCCGTACTGATCCGCAAGTGGCTGAAGCGCTTCGAGGTCGAAATTGTAGGTCTTTGCGGCTGTCTGGCCCAGGAAGCGACGCATGCTCACCTCCGGCCACGAATGGAAGAGCTGCCGGAGATGCTCCCGGGTAAATGGCGCAGTGCCTTCGTCGTGCGGGTAGTCCGACCCCCACATGAACCGATCGAGTCCGAGCCGAGTAACCGCCTCCACGTCGGGCGCTTTTGGCTGGGACACGCCGACCCAGCAGTTGCGCTGGAAGTAGTCCGTCGCGCTCAGGGGGAGAATAGACTCCTCCCCGTAGCGCAACTCACCGGTCGCACCGGTTTGCCGGATCCGGGCGATTGAGCGATCCAGGCGTTCGAGCAGAGGCGGCAGCCAGGCCGCGCCCTGCTCTGTCATCACGAATCTGAGTTTGGGGTGCCGTTCGAACACACCTGATAGGAGGAGATGCAAGAACGGTCGTGTCTGATAGAACCAGAACTCGCCGATGTAGAGCAGGTCCGCCGCCGGTACCTTGCCGAAGTCAGGGACTCCCGTACCACCATGGCTGTGGACCGGGATGTCCGCCTCCTCGCAGAAGCTCCAGAGCGGCTCCCAGTGCGGGTCGTACAGGTGATGCTCGACCCACGTCGCGTCGGGCGGGTTGTTGGGAAGCAATATCCCACCTCGCAACCCGTGCTCTGCGATCCACTTGGCATCCTCGAGGGCGTCATCCAGATCCGTCAGGAAGATCTGTCCGATGCCGGCTCGCTGCGCGGGAAAGTCGGCGCAGAAATCCGCCAACCACCGGTTGTGAGCACGAATCCCCGCTAGACGGTGATCATAATCTGCAGCCTTAGGCGGGGGGGCGGCCAGGACGAAGCTAGGAAAGAACGGCGGGATGGTGTTGGGGAATATGACTTCGCCGACGACTCCGTCGCGTAGCTGCTGACCACGGCGCATGTCGTTGTCCCAGTTACGAAGGCGCCGGTCGTCGCCTAGGTCACGAAACGGGTTTCGGTACTTCGACCGCCAGGCGTCGAAGTCCTCCAGATACTTGGCCTCTAGATACTCTCGGTACTGCGTGTGACTGCCGCCGGCGTGCGTGTCGGCGGAGATTATGGTGTAATGCTCCTTCACGGGGCCTCCCGTACTGTTCGGTCACTTCTGCATGAGTAGCGGCGAGTTCCATCCAGGGCTCGGCGCCATGTCGCATGGACATCACCGGGGTCGGGAACAGTCCCATATGACCCGGTTTAGCCCCTCCCCTCTGAACGCTCAGGTGCTTATGCCAAGGTGATCCGGCCTCATCGGGGGTTACCGCGACTGGATCGGGCCGGTGCGCCGGCGTCTGTGATAGACGACGGAACAGGTAGTCCGCCGGCATCTCGAGCCCCTCTAGACACTCCCTGTCCCTCAAGGATCGTCGAATGCCGGAGTACACCTGTGAAAGGTCCGGCGAGAAACCGATCATGGTGTCGACGGCTGGCTGATCCGTAGTCCCCGGTCGTGGCGGACCCTGGACCGACTGCACGTCATCGCACATCGTGCTTGTACCTCTGCGGCTCCTGCTTCGCAGCGGGGAGACGAGGCACCGTAGCCGATTGACGGCGCCTGAGACCGCTTGTCGAGCCACGGCGCCGATTCTAGCTCGTTCCAAATATCGATGTCGATGTCGGCCTCAGAATCGCTGCTCCGAACTGTCGTGGGCCGAAGACTCAAGCCTGAGTCCAGATTCAGGAGCGGGGTCGCACGGCCTGGTCGACTGACGAAACCATCGCACGGTTCCGTTGGGGCAGCTGTTTATTGATACCAGGGGGGTACCGAGCGTTGGCGTGGCGTCGAGGGCTATCCGACGGTTGGGGTTGGGTCATCTGGTGGCCGTGCTCCCAGCTTCGGAGCGGAACGGCAACCGTCGAAGCACCTCGATGTTCCAGCCCAGGAGTCGCCCGACGTGACCGCCCAGCCTCACAATGCCAGCGTGGTGAACGAGTCCCGACAATGGGATCCCGCTGCAGACGGGAGATACCTCCGCCCCACTCATGCGGCATAATCGGGTATAGGCTCGGTGGCCGGGTGACGTCACTGGCCGACCGACGTGGAGAGGACGACACTTTGCCGAAGGCCAGAACCGACCAGCTACCCGAGCCCGCCGCTGTGCCGCGGTCTCGCAGAGGGGAGCTGACGAGAGGCAAGTTGGTGAACGCAGCCAAGCAGGTCTTCGAGCGAGACGGCTTCCTCGACGCCCGTATCGTGGACATAGCGGCCAAAGCGAAGGTCTCTTACGGCGCTTTCTACCATTACTTCGAATCCAAGGAACAGATATTCAGGGAGGTTGCCGAAGCCCAAGAGAACCGCCTGAGCGCTCCTCCCGATTACGATGGCAAGCCGAGACCGACCGACATCTCGGCCCATGAGCGCATCCATGACGCAAATCGGCGCTACTTGGAACGGTACCGCAGCGAAGCGCGGCTAATGGGCGTGATTGAGCAGGTCTCTCGCTACGACTCCTACGTCAACGCAGCGCGCATGGCCAGCCAAAGGCACTTTGCAGAACGAGCCGAGCGACTGATCCAGCGGCTCCAGAACCAAGGCGAGGCCGACGAACGGGTAAACCCCGCCATCGCAGCTGACGCCCTCGGATCGATGATTGGACGATTCGCAGAACTTTGGCTCACCCAGGGTTACCGCGAGTACGACTTCGACGAGGCCGTCGAGCAGCTCAGCCTGCTGTGGGCCAATGCCCTCGGAATCGACACCCGCGGGGAGAAGGGACACGATCGACGACCGGCAAACGGAACGGATCTCACCGCGTTAGCGGAGTAAGGGCCCGCCACGAAACAACTTGACGCAATTCTCTTGTAAACATGCATGTCGTGGCACAGGACTTGTTCCAAGTTGTTTCGTGGCGGGCCCTAAGCCTTACCTGTTTATACTGCGGACATGATTAGGAGCGCAGCCGATCTGCATAATAAGACAGCCTCGATGGGGCGTCCATAAGAAGACGAGCTCTGATCACTTTGCCTGAGGGCGTTCGTGGAAGAGGCTCGTCCCAGATCACGAGCTGTTCGGGCAACTTGCGGGTGGCGATTCCAGCCATGCGTAGATGAGTCAGAACCTTATCCAGGGTGATGCCAACACCCTCCTTGGGAACAACGGCAACGGCAAGGTGCTCGCCCGTCATCGGGTCTGGTGCAGCAAAACTCGCGCACTCCTCGATATCTGGCTGACCAAGCATGGCGGAGTCAATCTCGTTCAGCGAAATCTTGAGGCCGTTGCGATTGGCGATCTCCTTCAATCGTCCGACCACGGTCAACCGACCATCTGCAACCTCGAGAAGGTCGCCGGACCGGTACCAATCCCCGTCGAACGACTCCGCGTTATGTGAGTCGTCGAGGTAGCCGAGGAAGACTGCGGGGCCGCGCAGCAGTCCCTCTTGAGGGTGGACGGAGGAGCCGACCCGTACCTCGGTGCCAGGCATGAGCGCCCCGTCATCACTCAGTTCCCGCCGCCTGTCGTCCTTAGACAGTCGTCCCGTAGCGTTTGGCGCCTCGGATGAGCCGTACACGCGAGCGACGTCGATCCCGTACTGGTCCATGATCCGCTCCAGAAAGGCACGAGGGAGAAGCGTGCCCCCAACAGCCAAGGTGCGTAAAGCGATGGACTTGTCATCGCGACGATCAACCGTGTTGATGAGGCGCTCCACAATCACGGGCGCCCCGCCAAGGATGGTCGCCTGGCGTCGGTTGATGCGGATCAGCGATTCCTCGGCGTCGAAGGCATCATCCAGTACGAGTGTGGAGTGGCAGTCTGCAGCCAGATGCATCTGGATCACGCCGGTGATACTCGTCACTGGACTCACCAGATATATCACGGAGGTCTCGTTTGCACCGGTGGTGATTGCCATATTTCGGCCACCGCTCGTGATGGTATTGATCGAATGTACGACACCCTTCGGGCGACTCGTGGTACCAGACGTGAATAGAATCACCGCGGGGACGTTCCGGTCGGGCTCACTCCAGTACTCACCGCCACGCAGCACATCAGGTCGGCCGACGAACTCCTCCAAGCTGACGACCCTCATATCGCCGAGCTGCCCCTCCAGACGGGCGGATTCGCTTTGAGGGAGGATGACCAATGAGACGGGGACCGCCTCAAGAGCAACCTGTAGGTCTGCTGGCCCACAGCGGCGATCGAGTAATACAGCAACAGCTCCGATCCGCAGGACGCTGTGGTAGGCAACGACGGCCTCGACCACGTTGCCGGCTACGATTGCCACCGCATCCCCGGAACCGATCCCGTTATTGGCGAGTCGCCGCACTCCCGAGTGGATGAGCGATACGAGATCCGACCACGTCACAGTGGCATGGAGATCGACTACTGCAACATGGTCCGGTCGCTTCGAGGCAGCCACTTCCACGCCGTCCTGCAATTGGCGGTCGTCCCACAAACCTAACTCGGCATAGCCCTTGACTCGATTGGCCGGAGGCGGTCTCAGGCTGCTCAACCCGGATCTTGCCTTCTTGCGCTGCGGTGTTGTCGAGGCTTCCTCGATCGGACTTCCCCCTACCGATGTCGGGCTCACCCGGGGACGATTTCTGCTGAACGACTGGGGACAGGCTACGGCAATTCCATATTCCGATGGCAACTCTTACGCTGCCTAGGACGTGGCGCCGGTCTGGTTATGGTCCTACCTACGGCCACACCTCTTTCTGATGCTCGTGGGTGGATGCGCCTGGCCGGCCCGATTTCGGGCGGCACGTTACGCTCCCGGTGTACCTCCCCGCTATCTACTTCAGTACACACAGGAACACCTGAGTCTGGACCGTCCGACCACTCATCTCGGCGGGTTCGGCCGCACCGGGGACGTGCCGTCTCCACGTCAGCTGCAGTGGGTGGCGCCGCGGTGTAGATTCCCGCGGCTCTTGCACCCCATCCACGACGAACTCGCCTCCTGTAATGAAGCTCGCTCCATCCGAGACAAGGAACAGGGTCAGTTCTGCGATGTCGGCAGGTAGGCCGGCGCGGCCGAGCGGAGTTCTTGCGAGACGGTCAAGTGCAGCTGGATCGTCCTCGCGTGAGGACCATGGGAGTCAGGATGGGTCCTGGAATGATCGAGTTCACGCGAATGTGCAGCCCAGCAAACTCCAAAGCCGCCACCTTGGTCGAACCGCGCGTAACGCCCACTTCGAAGCCGTGTAAGCGGCATGACCTGAGAAGGCAGTCGCCGCCGCAGTCGACAGATTGTTCACAATTACGCCCCGTCCAACTGCCCGCATGTGGGGGACCACCGCCTGCATCCCGATGAAAGGTCCGACGCAGTTGACCTGATGAACCTGTTCGAAGGCCTCCCGGCTTTCGTCCTCGATGTCCATTCGGCGCAGTACGCCCGCATTGTTCACAAGTATCTCAACCGGCCCGAACAGGGAGAGAGCCGACCGGAGTACATCGTCCCTTCACGCCGACGAGTCAGTCACGTCATAATCTCGCAGCGTGAACTCTCCCCGGATACCGCGACGCGCGAGGACTCAACTTCATCTCAGGACATCGCCGGCAACTACAAATGCACCAGCCGCCACGAACCGCTCCACGATCGCCCGCCCCTGTCCTCTCGCGGCGCCGGTAACGATCGCGACCCTTCCGTCGAGCTCCGCGGACTTCCTGGTGCCGCTAGCCATCGAAGGCACCGCCAACCAACGATGACCGCCTGGTGACGACGGGCCGAGGACAAGCCGACCAAAAGGGCTCCCGAGACAGCATCGGAGACCCGAATAAATGGGCCTCCGATGTCATCCTGGGCGTCAGCTCAGCTGCCTACGCAACTAGTGGCTACGCCATTCGGCATACCGAACTGGCCGTTTTTCAAGTCCGAGGTAAACCAGCAGTCGTCAGGATGCGGCTGGCCGGGCGCAAAGGTTAGCGGAGAGGCCCACCCGTCGAGCGTGTCACCCCTGAGAGACTCTAGACCTTTCACTATCTCAGCTGAACTCGGAGTGTCACTGGGGCCGAGACCTCCGGCTTTAACTGCGTCCGCCAGAAGGATGCCCGAGGGCCACGCCTCACTCTCGACCTCGGTCCACACGGTCGCGTTAGTTCGCAGTCCCGGATAGTACTTATCGAGAGCAGCATTCATCGCCTGTACCGCCGGTGTGTTCGCAAAATAGGGCAGGTTGGGCACCGGAGCCACCAAGTTGTCCTTGATGCCAACCGTCGTCGCCTCTCCCGGCTGCAGGCTCTCACCGTCGAGCACATACAGCGGGTGATAAGACTGCTGATTACAATTCGTAGCCACCCTGTTGGCGACAACCGGCACGTCGGCTACGAACAGCGCGGTGATCTTGGCCTGCTGAGCCGCCACACACTGCGCCGTGTAGTTCGGCGCCGTAGCAGCGATCTCCCCGGCATAGCTGACAGGGAGACCGAGCTTCTGTCCGACCTGTTTGAGGGGCGCTATGCCCTCCTGGCACTGAACAGCTTCCGCACAGTAAAGAAGGCCGAGATTCTTCGCTCCGCCCGCCTTGGCCGCATCGATGATCGAAGGGAAAAGGGCATCCTCGGTCTGACCCTCCGGGTAAAAGTCCGAGTTCGTGTACATCGGGGTCGTGGAAGTACCCGAGCCCACGACCGGCACATTGGCCGACTTCACATAGCCGGCCCAAGCCTCGTCGAGATTACTCAGGTCGACAAGCGCCACCACATGGTCCGAGCCGATCAGGGTGTGGACATCTTGTGTCGAATTGGCCGGATTACTGGCATCATCCTCAAATACCACCTGAACCGGGTGACCGTTGATACCCCCGGACGCATTCACCGTGTTCACCCAGGCCCGATAGACGTCCGGCGCAAGGGCCCCCGACGATGAAAGAGCACCGGTACATGAGCAGATCATGCCAACCTTTATCGGCACTCCCGAAGCCTGCGCCGTCGAGGACTTCCCCGTCGACTGGCTCACCGGCGTCGTCGACGAGCTGCTTCCTGAGCTCTTACTGCTCGACGAACACGCACCCGCTGCCAAAATCACCGCCCCAGCGCACGCCAGACGCACCACCGCTCCCCCCCTACCGGCCATCCTGTCATCCTTCCCCTAGTCGAATCCACACAAGCACCCCGCCGCCAATGGCTAGCGAACCGCTACAGCAGTGTTGCACATGTTGATTTCGATGTCAGGTCAATCGTCCTCGGTCGGAGTCGCCGGACGCTGGGCCCGGGCAAGAAGACCTCGTCGGTCAGACCAATGTAGGACCGCCAATCCTGGCCTCGGCTCTGACGTGACGACCCCGTCGACTGCGATCGACTTCCCCGTTCAACGCCTGGGGAATCGCGGCCAACCAGGGGAACAGACCACTCCGGCCACCTCTTCAGTCTGAGCGATCGTGGCAGCAGGAGTGTTCGGCATGTACCTCGGCCCACACCATCGACAAACTGCTGAGGCGACATCGATGTCGACTCATGTCGTTTCGACGTTATCGGGGGTCTGTCACGGTTTGTCAAAAGGGCGAAACTTTTCCTAGCTAGGTACTCCGTAGTTGTGCCGCGGAACCTATATTGATATCGATGTCTAACACGGTGCTCGCGACAAGTAGCCAGCTTCGAGTCGGTCTCGACGCGTTCGCAGGAGCGTTCGATAGGTGGCTGAGCGGTCCGCCCCCGTCCCTTCTCGCTGCCGCCACACCCGGTGCCTCGACCGAAAAGGACATGGAGGCCATGAAGGCCTTGATGAAGGCGCTGTACATCGACGGCTGGAGCAGGTATGGCTGGCCGGCCGAGGTGGGCGGCCTAGGAGGGACGATCTTTCACCGTGCGGTCATGTGGGAGCGTCTGGCACAACATGGGATTGCTGGGATGGCGGCGTTCGAGCACCTCGAAGTACTCGGACCGACTCTGGTGGCAATGGGCCCCCCTGAGTTCGTGGCCGACGCATTCCCCCGATTCCTCGATGGCAGCGAGACGTGGGCCCAGGGGTTCTCGGAACCCGAGGCCGGCTCCGATCTTGCAAGTCTCAGAACGCGGGCCGAACCCGTCGGCGGTGGATTCTTGATCACGGGCAGGAAAATCTGGACCAGCTGGGCTCGATTCGCGCGGTGGTGCCTTGTGCTCGCTCGGACCGGCTCGGTGGACTCTCGTCATCGGGGACTTTCCGCTTTCATCGTTGATCTCAGCTCGCCAGGTGTCGAAGTACGCAGCATTGATCAGGCGAACGGGCACAACGAACTCGCCGAGGTGACTTTCGACGGGGTATATGTCCCCGCCGACCGAATGGTGGGAACCGAGAACGGCGGATGGGCGGTGGCCATGCACATCCTGAGTCACGAACGGGGTACGTTCGCTTGGTTTCGCCACGGCTTCTTGTACAAGCAGCTGATCAGTCAGATGCGTCACGCATCAGACGATGGTGACGGCCTGCTTGGAGACGCGATACTCGATCTCGCCTGTGTACGAGCGGCAAGCTTTGAAGGGCTACAGGCGCATCAGCTAGACGCTCCGCTAGGTCCTCGAGCGGGCTTCACCAAGTTGCTGTTGTGCGAGGCAGAACAGTCTCTCTACGACTGGGTGGTGACCACAGACGCAGACATCGCGATCGACCCGGTCGAGGCTTCTGTAGCCGAACTGCGAGATTCCTACCTCTTCTCGAGGATCGTGACTATCTACGGCGGATCGCAACAGATGCAGCTGGACACCATCGCCAAGCAGATTTTGCGGCTGACCTGATGAACACCTTCGGCGACATCGACGATGAGTTCCTCATGACCTCATGTCAAGCGCTCCGCTCATCATCAGGCGGTGAAGCGCTCAAGAACCTCGGATGGCCGGACCTACTGCCCCTCCTCGATGACGCTGAGGCCCGACACGCTGTGTTCACGTTCTTTCGAGCCCAGGGGCGAGAGTTGGCAAGCTCCGGTGCGCTATCGGCGCTCATGGCTCAGCCCTTCGGTGTGAATGAACCTGGGACCGCCGTGGCAACTGCGATTCAGCGTGAGTCTGCTCGTCGCGGCCGGCGGACCGTCGTCATCGATCCGCCGGACGAAGGCCGAATCCTCATCGATCGCCCAGGGCTGGGCGCCTGGCTGGTTGACGTCGGGGCGATCAGCCTCCGACCTATAGATATCCCCGGCAAGCTGAACCTGTTCGAACTCATGGCAGACGTATCCGAACTTCCCGTATCGATTTCCGAGCCTGATGCCGCCGCCGCTCGCGGTCGAAGTACGTTCCTCGGTCAGGTCGCGCTCGCCTGCGACATGCTCGGGTCGGCCGAAACGGCCTTGAGTTTGGCGATCAGCCATGCCAAGAACAGAGAGCAGTTCGGTCAGCCAATCGGTCACTTCCAAGCCGTCCGGCACCTACTGGCCGCTGCAGCGGTCGATTGCGCAGCTCTCTCGGCCGTGGCTGATCAGACATCAAGACTCGACTTCCTCAGGCTACCCCTACAGGGTCAGATCCTGAAGGCTCTCGCCGGCCGAAACAGCCGCCGCGTATGTGAGCGGTCCCTCCAAGTCCTGGGGGCGATAGGCTTCACGAACGAGTTCGAGCATCACCATTTCCACGGCCGGGTGCTTGCGCTCGACTCACTCTTGGGAAGTTCCACCTTCCTCGCTCGACGACTGGCATCTACTTATCGCACCGCCAAAGGGGAAACGGAGCTGTCCAGCCTTGTCCCTCCTCAACTCGACGTCATGCTGAAATGCTGAAGAGATGGCCAATGAGAGCTCACGACATGTCTATCGTCACCAGCCCAGGGCCTTATCTCCACCGATGATCAGGTCGACCTGGCCCGGGACCCGGTAGAGGCCTCCCCTTCACACCGAGCATCACGACAGCTACGATGCTGCGAAGGTCCGCGCGGCCGCGCCGCGCCAAGGGTCGGGGGCAGGCGGTGACACGCCACTTTCCTGCGTCGGCGGACTGGTCTGTCACCGCGGTCTGAAGACCCTCGCATAGCTTGCCCGGGGTGCACAGTTCCGAAGGCGCGCCGTTGCACAGCTGGCCGCCCATCCCGGCACGCTGGCCGTGGCCAGGCGGCCTTCAAAGTGTGTCGGCCGCCGATGGTTGTGGGTCGACATCGACGTAGACCAGCTGTAACACCGCGCCTGATCGGCAATCGGCATCGGCGTCGACACCGCCAGACGACCCAGGAGGGAACCTTCGTCAAGGAACTTGCAACTTGACCCCCTGACGACTTCGGCTGTATCGTCTAACTATGGCTCGATATCGATATCGACATGGGACGACGGGTGGTCGGCGGGCTCCGGTCCGACGGGGGGCTTTCATCGTCGTGGCGGCTGCGCTGCTGGTCGCCGCCGGCTGTGGAAGTTCGTCCAAGTCGACATCTTCGGCTTCATCGCCAACACCGGCGCAATCGACCCCCACGCAGTCGGCGTCGGCATCCGCCTCCGGTGGACGGACCTATACGATCGGTGTTCTCACCGACCTGACCGGGCCCGCATCGGCGACGTACGGGACGCTCACTGCGGGCCTCAAGGCCGGAATCGGCGTGGCCGCCACGGAGGGGTACCATATCAAGTACATCCTGGCGGACACCCAGTCCACTCCGGCCGGCGCTCTCGCCGGGGCACAGAAGCTGGTCGACGAGGATCACGTCTTCGCCGTGATACTGATCTCCGACTTGGGTTTCGGTGCCGCACCGTACCTGAAATCCAAGGGGATCCCGGTGATCGGTGCCGCCGTGGACTCCACCGAGTGGACGACGGACCGCAACATGTTCTCCATTTTCGGGACACCCGACTACACCAAGGTGGAAACCACAACCGGGCTGTTCTTCAAGCTCGCGGGCGCTACGAACGTCGGAGCGATCGGCTACGGGATCGTGCCCAGCGCTGCGGATTACGCCCTGGGAACGGCCGTCTCCGCTCGGGCTGCTGGTCTCAAGGTCGGCTACATCAACGCCCAGTTCCCGCTTGGAAGCACGAACGTCGGGCCCGAGGTCCTGGCCATGAAATCTGCCGGCATCGACGGACTTCTGATGCTCGTGCAGCAGAACACCAGCTTCGCGATCCTCAGCGCCCTCCGCCAGCAGGGGGCGGATGTCAAGGTCCCACTCCTGTCCGCGGGGTATGGCGCCGACCTGCTCTCCTCCGGCCCGGCTGCGTTGCACGACTCTCAGAACGTCTACTTCGGCTTCGAGTACGAGCCGATCGAGATGAACACGCCGGCAACGCAGAAGTTCGCGAACGCCCTCAAGACCTACGCCGGATCCACGGAGGACCCCGGGTTAGCCGGGTATCTGGCCTACATCTCGATCGACGCGCTCAGCACAGGCCTCAAGGCGACCGGACCGAATCCGACTCAGGCGCAATTCATCGACTCCATGCTCGGGATCACCGACTACAACGCCGCGGGACTGTTCGGTGACCACAGTATGAGCTTCGCCATGAGCGCACGTGGGTTTGCACCCGGAGCGGGCGACTGCCAGTTCTTCACCAAGTTCCAGGGGTCGACCTTCCACCTGGTTCCCGGGGCCGACCCGATCTGCGGAAGCATCATCCCCGGGGCGAAGGTTTCCTCCTCTTAGCCTAGGCGGCGGCACGATGTCGGGGGAAAGAGGCGATTTCCTCCGCCGGCGAGCCCGGTGGGAGTCGACGGTTAGTCGAACAGGATCACGCCTCGTACGTTTCGACCCTGGCGCATGTCCTCGTAACCCTCATTGATGTCCTCGAGGTGGTAGGTCCGGGTCACTAGCTCATCCAGCTTGAGTCGCCCCGCGGCGTACATAGACAAGAGGTTCGGCACGTCGAAGCGAGGGTTACCCGAGCCGAAGATGGTGCCCTTGACCTCCTTGTTCATCATCGCCAGCTGCATGAGGCTAATCGAACACTCGGCCTGAAGGAGCGGGGCAACCCCTACCACCACGCAGGTGCCCCCTTTCCCGGTGAGGGTCATAGCCTCTTCCATCAAGTCACCGTACATGACGCTCGGCACCATGATGACCCGGTCGGCCATCTCGCCGTAGGTCATCTCCCGGACGAGGTCGATCGCTTCACCCATACTCGCGCACGCATGCGTCGCTCCGAATCCCTCGGCCATTCGACGTTTGAACTCCACCGGGTCGACAGCGACGACAACCTTCGCCCCGGCCATGGCGGCACCCTGCACCGCGTTCATTCCGACACCGCCGCAGCCCACCACGACCACTACGTCACCGGCAACCGTCCCGGCCCGATACACGGCCGAGCCCCAACCAGTGGCGACGGCACACGAGACGATCGCCACGATGGCCGGTGGCAAATCTGGATCTACCTTGATGACCGACTGCTGTGCGAGGAGTGAATGTCGTGCAAAGGTTCCACACTTCGAATAGAGGTTGAGTGGCTCACCACGACAGAAGTGGCGAACGACGCCATCGACCATCTGACCCGGCAGCATCAGAGCCGCACCCTGCCGGCAGAGGCTCTGGCGGCCAGTTACGCAGTATCGGCAGAGTCCGCACGCTGGCATAAATGAGGCGGCGACGAAGTCACCCGGCTGGAGGTCGGTCACGCCGGGCCCCACCTCGAGCACCACCCCGGCGCCCTCATGACCGCCCAACATCGGAAACGGACTGGGCATCCCGGCCTGCTCTCGCATCTCGTCCGGGAGCACGAAGTCGCCGGTGACGAAGTGTTCCTCGGAATGGCACAGGCCCGCAGCCTTCCATCCGACGAGCACTTCACCGGGAGCCGGCGCAAGGACCTCGATCTCCTCGACCGACCACTTCTCCCCAACCCCCCACAGAACTGCCGCAGTACTCTTCACGTCACCCTCCACCTGCCGACGAGACCGGACCTGATATTGATGTCATACTAAACGCAACTCCTACCTTGCGGTGTCAGGTACAACCTGTGTACGAGTCGGTTGGACGGCATGGACGGTTGCCGGTGGACCACCCGTGCAGTACGCACGGGGAAGGTTTCGCATACACGAAGGCGTGCCGCATCTCGGACACAGGCAGGGCGCGGGCTGCCCGCTCGGTTTGGAAGACCGCTGGGCGAGTTGACCGGATGCGAAAGATGAGTGCTCATGATATAGTTCGACATCGACATCAAGGTAGCTTTTCTCTTCGAGCGGAAGGGCTCACACCACCCGCCGAAGTGCGTTGACCTCGTCGAATCGATCCCGATGAGCCCGCTCGGCAAACCTGACACGAAGGCGCCGCGAGCTCGTTACTGGGCAAGCTCCGACCGGTTCGTTCACTGACACCCGTGGAGCTCGCAGGACGATCCGCACTAGTCACCGGCGGCTCTGGAGGCCTCGGCGCAGCCACCGTTCGCCACCTCTTGGGCCTCGGCATGCACGTCGCGATCCTCGATCGCAACGGAGAAGCTGCGACCGTGCTGGCGGCTCAGACCGGTGGGCGGGCGGTCGCGGTCGGTGGAGACGTAACCGATGACGGCGACGTCGGGGCCGCAGTCGACGCCGCCCGAGCCTTGGGGCCGATCTCGCTGCTCGTGAACGTCGCCGGTGGCGGAGTTCGCAGCCGGCGCACGGTGGCCAGGGACGGTACGCCCCACGACAAGGACGCCTTCGAATACACCATGGCGATCAACGCCTTCGGTACCTTCAATGTGAGCCGTCTAGTGGCGGCCGCCATGGCCACGAACGAGCCGGGCGCCGACGGCGAACGGGGTGTAATCGTCAATACGTCGTCACTCGCCGGTCTGGAGGGGCAGTCCGGTCAGCTCGCCTACGCCGCAGCCAAGGCCGCGATCGCCGGTATGACATTGCCCATGGCTCGCGACCTCGCCCCCCTCGGTATCCGCGTGTGCACCATTGCGCCGGGCACAATGGCGACACCGGTGTTCGAGAGCGCTCCCAACGAGCTGAAGGAGCGGCTCGTCGCCGACGTCGTCTTTCCGAAGCGGATGGGGCGCCCCACGGAGTTCGCTCTCGTGGTGGAAATGATCGCCCGCAACCTCTACCTCAACGGCGAGATTATTCGTCTCGATGCCGCGCTGCGGTTCCCGCCGAAGTAGTGCGCTACGTGCTCAGACGCGCTTGCCGGACTCGGTTCAGCATTGTCCCGGGTCCTAGCCCCGGTGGCGCCGAGAAAGGAGCTGGGAGATGACGACCCGATCTCTTGAAGGCCGTTCGGTGATCGTGACCGGTGGTGGCACCGGCATCGGCGCGGCGTGTGCTCGCAGAGCGGCCCAGGAGGGGGCTCTGGTGACGATCTGCGGCCGTACCGAGAGTCGACTCGAGGCCACCGGACACCGGGTCCGCTCTGCGGGAGGCGAGGTCAGGACCGTAGTCGCCGACGTCACCGTCGAGGGCGACGTGGCCCGGTTGATCGCCGCGGCAGTCGAGTTCGGCGGCGGTCTGCATGGGTTAGTTGCGAACGCGGGCGGAGGCGGCGGGCTCGCGCCGTACCACCGTCAAGGAGTCGACGAATTCATCCGAGTCCTTCACCTGAACCTCGTCAGTACGATGCTCTGCATCAAGCACGCTGTGCCCCACCTCGCCGATGGCGGTGTTGGTTCGTTCGTCGGAATGTCGTCGATCGCCGGGCATGTCACGCACCGTTACTTCGGCGCCTACCCAGTGGCCAAGGCGGGCATCGAATCGATGATAAAGAATGCCGCGGACGAGTACGGTGGCGCGAAAGTCCGCTTCAACGCCATCCAGCCCGGCTTCATCGCCACCGAAGTAATGGAGGGAATCGAGCGCGGAGGACCAGTTTGGAACAGCTACGTCGAGCAGACTCCGCTGGGCGACGTCGGCCAGCCCGACGACATCGCCGACGTCGCTCGCTTCCTGCTTTCCGATGAATCGCGCTGGATCACCGGCCAGACGCTCGCCGTCGACGGCGGTCACTGCCTCCGGGCAGGCCCCGACTATGCGTCATACGTTCAGAGGACATTCGACTCCACCGTGCTCGACCCGCGGCCTCCCCGGTAGAAGCCGCCGTGATGCAGGAACCGGACACAGGATCGTGGCCGTCGACGGCAGTCAGGGCCGGTTCGACGTGGGGACGGGGTCAACCGCCTCGGCGAGTCGGCGTGATCGGGGGGTCAGATGGCCGATCGTTGATGAGTAGAGTCTCGTAGCCGAGAGGCTCAGGGTTGTGGGATCAGTTGCAGCTCTTGGAGTCGTTGAAACCACTTGCGAAACATGTCCTCCGTGTCGACGCAGTCATGAAACCCGGCGCGCCGGACGGCGACGGTGCTGTTCAGGACCGGACCCAGCGTCGGATCCTGACCGCTGAGTAGGCTGTCAGCATAAAGGAGTGAGTTGTAGCCGACGAAGGCCATAAGGTCCCGTGGTGCCCGCAGATGTAACCGCTCCACCAGCTGAGACCACTGCTCGGCACGGCGGGGTAACTCCGTTGCGAGCTCTACTGGACGATGTTCACCGATCGCCATTCCCACGGACTCGGCGATAACCGGCCAAACGTTCTGCCAGAGGAAGACATCACCATTCGTGAGGTTGTAGACTCCATTTCGGGCGGCAGGGCACGTCGCCGCCCACGCCAGCGCTCGGGCGACCAGATCGGCATCCACCGCTTCCCTGACCATCGTAGAAATCCGACGTCCAGGGAAGTCCAGAGGCCGCCCTTCCTCCCGGAGAAGAGCGGCCCAAGCACCGAGGACCGGGATGAGGTTCATGTTGGTGCCGATAGCGTCGCCGTAGATAACCGTGGGGCGGAAGATCGTCAGGCCCCACGAGGCGCCATCCTGGCGGTCGCGTAGATAGTCCTCTTGAAGGAAGTAGAAGTTGGGGTGAGCGGCGCGGTCGTCATTTTCCCGTAGAGGGTTCCTCACCCCCGCCCAACCGATCGACGGATGGTGCATCCCGTAGGCCTTCGTGCCCTGCATAAGAGAGACGTGTTCGATAGGCGCGGATTCGAACAGCGGTTCCATCAAGTTCCTGAGCATTGTTTCGTTCCGGTGCATCACCTGCTCGTCGAACCAACCGACTGACAGACCGTCTTTCTCGTACAACGCCGCGTACACGACGTGCGTGACATCCGCCTGCGACGCCGCCAGCCTTCTGCACAGGTCCTGGTCTCCTAGGTCCAAGGGCAGCCACTTCGATGAGGCAGCGACTGAAGGCCGTCTCCGTGACACCGACACTACGTCCCAGTCCGGGAGCGAGGCGAAGTGCCGAACCGCAGCTTGACCTACGAGTCCTGAGGCTCCGGCGATCAGCACCTTCGACGTTTGCTCCACCCTTCTCCTTTCGACGTCCGCCGCTGATGTCTCCTACCTAGGCAGGAGGCACGCGTAATATCGTCGTATTCTACGAGGCGTTCAAGGTGCGCGCCGCGGTAAGGACTCTCAGGACAGCCCAATATGACTTTGATCATCGAGAAGAGCCTGAGGGTCCCGATGCGCGATGGAGTCGGACTTGCCACCGACGTCTACCGCCCGGACGGGGGCCAGTACCCGGCACTCATCATGAGGCTCCCGTACAACAAGGAACTGCCAGCTCTGACGAACTTCGCCTTCGATGTCATGCGCGGCGTACAGGCCGGTTACGCGGTGGTCCTCCAGGACACTCGCGGTCGGTACGCCTCGGAAGGGAAATTCAACCCCTACTTCGACGACGCGGCGGACGGCGCCGACACGATCGCCTGGGCCGCCGGACAGCCCTGGTCGTCCGGAGCCGTGGGGATGGTCGGCGGCTCCTATTTCGGCGCAACGCAATGGAGGGCTGCCGCGGGGGCCCCTGCGGCTCTGCGGGCGATCGCACCGGTGTTCACGGGCGATCAGTTCTACGACCACTGGGCCTACCAGGGAGGCGCCTTCCAGCTCGGGTTCAGCTTGCTTTGGTCGATGCAGAGCCTCGCGATGGGGGAGCTGGTGCGGCGTACAGCCGCTGGCGAGGCCACGACGGCAGATTTCGCCAAGCTGGTAGCGGGCATAGACAGCGTGGAACAGACCTATCGCCGACTGCCGCTATTGGGCGTCTCAGAACTCGATGGCCTGGCGCCGTACTACTCGGAGTGGCTCCAACATCCGTCCTACGACGAGTACTGGAAGGCGACGGCGTCCCGTGAAGCCCAGGAGACGATCACCGTTCCGGCGCTCAACATCGGGGGATGGTACGACCTCTTCCTTGGCGGCACGATCGCCAATTACGTGGGTATGCGGCAACGCGGTGGATCCGAGGAAGCGCGGGCGCGACAGCGCCTGGTAGTCGGACCGTGGTCTCACGGACCTCGGACGGGATTCTTCGCAGAGCGGTCATTCGGCTTTATGTCGGGCGCCGATGCCAATGACCTGACGGGCCTGCAACTCCGCTGGTTCGACTGGCTGCTCAAAGGTCACGAGAGCGGAATCGCCGCCGAGAAACCGGTCAAGGTCTTCGTGATGGGATCAGACGTCTGGCGGGAGGCCGACGAATGGCCCTTGCCGGACACGAGCTACGAGAATCTCTTTCTGCACAGCGGAGGACTGGCGAACACGGCCCGCGGAGATGGTGTCATGACAACGGATCGTCCCGGGGAGGAGCCGCCAGATGTCTACCTGTACGACCCTCGCGATCCCGTGCCGACGGTCGGCGGCGGAAGCTACTTACCCGGCCTACTCGTCGGGGCAAACGCCGGGCCAAGGGACCAGACCGTGGTAGAGGGCCGCCGGGACGTGTTGTGCTACACCACGGCGCCGCTGACGGCCCCGCTGGAAGTAGTTGGTCCGGTCAGACTCCAACTCTTCGTATCCTCCTCCGCTTCCGATACCGACTTCACGGGCAAGCTGGTGGACGTATATCCCGATGGGCGGGCGTTCAACCTGTCCGACGGAATCCTCCGGGCCCGCTACCGAGATTCACTCTCCGAGGCGACACTGCTGCAACCGGGAGAGGTGTATGAGGTCGAGATAGACCTAGTAGCGACGGCCAATGTATTCAGGCCTGGTCACCGCATCCGGCTAGAGGTGTCGAGCAGCAACTTTCCCCGCTTCGATCGCAACACCAATACCGGCCGAACCATCGCCACCGACGGCGACGGCGACATCCGCCAAGCCGTCAACCGTATCCATCACAGCCCATCCTTTCCATCGCGGCTGGTGCTTCCGGTAATCCGGGCAAGCTGATCCTGACCGGAGCTCCGGGCACGGCCCGTACAACATGATCAGCCAACCGGACTCTGAACCCTCCTGAAGTGGCGAATACCGGCGTCGAACTGCTCCTGCATTTGCCGGTTCATGTCCCAGTCACGCTTGCGGTGCGCGTGCAGGCTGAGCAGGGTGTTGCAGGCCTTCGTGCGTCATTCGGGCTGGACATCGCAAGGAAGGTGACGCGTCCAGTCAAACGGCACCAGCGTATGGAACGGGGCGGCGAGGAGCCCGACGACGTCTCCGGATGCCCAGCGCCGCCGGATCTCTTCGCCGAGCCGATCGGCGGTGGCTACCGGATCATCGTCCAGATAGCAGTAGGTGATCTGCATTCCGCGGGCATCGGTCGAATAATGCGCTGGAGCGAGAGCGCCGTGGTACCACCAGATGCCGGCCACTCCGGGAACGTCGGCGAGGGCGTCAGCAGGAGCCTGCCCGTTCTCGATGATGACGTAGACCCCCTGCGCCGGACGCCACGGGATAACATCAGCGCCCGCCACAGCAAGCGGCGCGGCCACTTTTCCGGCCATATTCGCCGTCATGAACTCCACTGTGGGCAGGCGCAATGGCATGCGGCCGCCCTTGTTGAGCGCCGCACCGAGGTCGCTGAAGCGGGATATTGCCCCCGGATCACTGAAGAGATACGTCATGACGTGGTCGACCGCGTCGTAGCGGTCGACGCTGGCAGCCCGAGCGGCTCGGCATTCAGGCGTCGAGACGAGCCGAAGGGAGTTGCGCAACCCCGCGAGCCGGTGTTGTTCGGGCCGGTGATCCAGGGAATGCCAGGCGAGATACTCGGCGTCCCGACCGTTGGGCTCACGAGCCGACAGGGAGATGAAGGCGAACCGTACGTCGGTCGAGCCCGTAACGAGCACATCCGGTAGTTGGTCGGAAGGAGTTCCTGCGAGGTGCACCATTCATCAACTATACACACACTCCCATATTCCGATATCGATATCGAGGCTGCGGATGGATGCCAGCCGCCCTCAACGAGCGACAGCGAAGTTAGATGAATCTCCCAGGGACTGCGTCGCGGATCAGGTGACCATTGTGCCGACGTCGCCAGAATGGTCTACGCAGGACTGCGCGATGGCTTAGGGCTAGGTGTTGCCGACCGCCGCAAGACCCGACGCCCCGCCCGACATGACCGCTCCGTCTACGTCAGCCCATTTCTAATGGCAGTCCTTGTTGGGACCGCAGCCCACGGTGCCGTAGCAGACCCGGATGAGCAGCTTGCCTAGGACCACAATGAGCCTAGTTGACTTCAGCGCTCCAAATATGGTTTGATATCGACGTCAGTTACGTAGCTGCCGTTTTACATGGGGAGAGGATCCGTAGATTGCCAGGAGTAGGCACAAGTCGCTACTTCGCGTGGTAGGAGCGATTTTACTCCGCGCCGTCGGGTGCCGCAGTACCTCGTCGACACCGAAATCAGCACCTATCATCGGCAAGGAAAGGAAAGTCTTCGTTTGCCAATCACAAAGCCTCCGCTTGGTGTGTTTCCGTTCGGCTACGAGGTGAGGCTCAGGGACCTGTGCATCAGTTTCTGCCTTTTATTGTCATAGGGCTCGCTACCGGGGCTGTTTACGGCCTGGCTGGTATGGGTCTGGTGTTGACCTACAAGACGTCTGGCATTTTCAACTTCGGTTACGGTGCCGTGGCCGCGCTCGATGTCTTCTTGTTTTATTTCTTGCACACCGAGCATGGTTGGCCGTGGCCGTTGGCCGCGCTGGTGGCGGTGGGGGTGTTCGCTCCGCTGTTGGGGATCTTGCTGGAGTTGATGGCCAGATCGCTCGAGGGGGCGAGCGAGACCATCAAGGTCGTGGCCACCGTCGGGTTGATCATCATTGTCACCGCCCTGGGGGCGTTGTGGCACCCGACGAGCCCGCCGACGTTCGGCCACTTCCTGCCGCAGTCCACCATACGGATCCTCGGTGTCAACGTGACCTGGGAGCAGGTCATCCTCTTTGGGTTCTCGGTGGTGGCGGCGGTAGTGCTGTACTGGTTCTTCCAGTCGACTCGCTTCGGTATCGTCATGCGAGGGGTGGTGGACAACCCCGACCTGGTGTCGATGAGCGGGGACGATCCGGTGCGGATCAGGCGGTGGGCCTGGATCATCGGCACGGTGTTCGCGGCGGTGGCGGGCCTGATGCTGGCACCGTCGCAGTCGCTGGACGGCGTGACGTTGACGACGGTGGTGTTCGCGGCGTTCGGGGCGGCGGCCATCGGCTATTTCACCAGCATGCCGCTCACTTTCATCGGCGGTCTGATCGTGGGCATCGCCGGAGCGCTGGTCGACAAGTATTCGGCCACTATCAGCTGGATCGGAGGCCTGCCGGCCAGCCTGCCGTTTTTGATCCTGTTCATCGTGCTGGTTGTGACGCCCCGGGGCCGGCTCATGCCGAGGCGGCTGGTGGCGGCGGCGCCGGTGCGTCGGTCCTACCACGCTCCGGTTCCGGTGCGCCTGGTGGCGGGGGCGGTGGCGATCGGACTGCTCGCCATCATCCCGATCGTGCAGACCACTCACCTCGTGGTGTGGTCGGCGGCGTTGATAGACATGATCCTGTTCTTGTCGCTGGGGCTGCTGGTCAAGCGGTCGGGGCAGATCTCGCTGTGCCAGCTGGCGTTCGCGGCGGTCGGAGCAGGGACGTTTGGTCACTTCACCTCGGCGCACATCCCGTGGCTGCTGTCGCTGGTGCTGGCGACGCTGGTGGCGGTCCCGGTCGGGGCGCTGATCGCCATACCGGCGGTGCGGGTCTCGGGGGTGTTTTTGGCCCTGGCCACCCTGGGGTTCGGCATCCTGGTGCAGCAGGTGTTCTACACCCGCGAGTTCATGTTCGGAGGGTCGGCCCTGGGGCTCTCGGACCCCCGCCCGGACTTCTCCATCGGGAGCTGGAACCTGTCCACCGACCGGGGTTTCTACTATCTGCTGTTAATCATCGTCGTGTTGGTCGTGGTCGCGGTCACTGCGATCGGCAACGGGCGCCTGGGCCGGCTCATGGGGGCCATGGCGGACTCGCCGCTGGCGCTGGAGACCCACGGGGCGAGCTCGAGCGTTTTGAAGGTGATCGTGTTCTGCATCGTGGCGGCTATGGCTTCCCTGGCGGGGGCGCTCACCGGGATGCTTTACCACTACGCCGTCGGCACCTATTTCGAGTCGTTCAACTCCTTGATCCTGGTTGCTCTGGTGGTCATCATCACGATCGGGGAGCCGTGGTATGCCGTGCTCGGAGCGGTCGGCTATACCGTCATTCCCTCTTACATCACCGGGGTGAACACCACCAACGTGCTGAACCTCCTGTTCGGGTTGGGCGCGGTCTCCGCGGCGTACGGCACCCGGGGCGGTACCACTCCCATGTTCATACGGAACTTCCTGGATCGCATCGGAGGCCGCAAGCCGGCCGAGCTGATACCGGTCGGCGCGGTGGCGGCGGGTTCGGCCGCGGCCGTCCCAGCCCTGGACGGCGAGGTGGTCGTGGCCCGAGACCAAGCGCGGCCCGGATTGGCGGTTCGTGACCTGTCGGTCCGTTTCGGCGGGGTCAAAGCGGTGGACGGGGTGACCCTGTCGGCCCCGGCCGGGGTGATCACAGGCCTGGTCGGCCCCAACGGGGCCGGCAAGACCACCACGTTCAACGCGTGCAGCGGGCTCAACCGTCCGAGCTCGGGCAAGATCTATCTCCACGACACTGATGTCAGCCACGAGGGGGCGGCCCAGCGGGCCCGAAAGGGGTTGGGCCGCACGTTCCAGCGTCCCGAGCTGTTCAACAGCCTGACCGTGAGACAGAACGTGGACATGGGCCGCGAAGCGGCTCTGGCCGGGGGCAACCCTCTGGCCCAGGTCTTTGGCTCGCGCCAAGCCAACCGGGTTGTATCCTCCGCCGCGGAGGAGGCGATGGCCATCACAGGGACGGGGCGCATCGCCGAGACCCAGGTCGGTTTGCTGCCGATCGGCCAGAGACGCCTGGTCGAGCTGGCCAGAGCATTGGCCGGCAAATTCGACCTGCTGCTGCTCGACGAGCCCTCGTCGGGACTCGACGGTCACGAGACTGAGGAATTCCAGCGGGTACTCAAAGCGGTGGTGCGTGAGCGAGGATGCGGGATACTGCTGGTCGAGCACGACATGACCCTGGTGCGGGGGGTCTGTGACTACGTCTACGTGCTGGATTTCGGGCAATTGATCTTCGAGGGCACGCCCGACGAGATGCACCGGTCCGATCTGGTCCGCGCCGCCTATCTGGGAGACTCTGCCGTGGTGACCGCAGCCGCACCTGACGACGCCCTACCCGACGACGCCCTACCCGACGAGCAGCCGCTCATAGGTGGCGAGTAACCCCACTCATGCTTACCCTTGACTTCATCACCGCCGGATACGGCGACTCGACCGTGCTGAGAGACGTCAGCTTCACCGTGGGCGACGGAGAGGTCGTCGCCCTCCTCGGCCCCAACGGGGCGGGCAAGACGACCCTCCTCAAGACGGCCACCGGCTTTGTCAAACCCCGCTCGGGCCAGATCCACTTCGACGGTCAGGACATGACCGGGCGACCTCCTCACAGCTACGTCCGCAACGGGATATGCCACCTGCCCGAAGGCCGGGGGATATTCCCCTCGCTCACGGTGGAGGAGAACCTGACCATACAGGCCCGCCAGACCGACAAAAGCCAAGCCATCGCCGAGGTGAGCGAACTGTTCCCCGTCCTAGGCAGCCGGCTGCGCCAAACCGCAGGCAGCCTGTCGGGCGGCGAGCAGCAGATGCTGGCCCTGTCGAGGGCCTATCTCACCCGCCCCAAGCTGGTCGTGGTCGACGAGGCGTCCCTCGGCCTGGCCCCGCTCATGGTCGACAGGATCTACGACGCCCTGGGCCAGCTGGTGCAATTAGGGATGTCCCTGGTGGTGGTGGAGCAGTACGTGCAAAAAGCTCTCGAGCTGGCCAAGACGGTCTACATCCTCAGCCGGGGCGAGATAATCCACACCGGCCAGGCCAACCAGATCAGCGCCGACGAGATATACCAAAAGTACCTCGGCATCGAAGCCTGAAGCGGGCCGCCGGCCCCCAACCACCGCCCCGCTTCGGCCGATCGTCACCTGCGTAGGAGGCGGGCGATGCGCATCTTCCCACTCGCCTTCCCGTGAGGGAGCTACCAGCGACACCATCGTCGCTGGGGACAGGACCCCCTCTCCAAATCGAGATCGAAACTTCATGGTATCGAGATCGATATCATTGATGTCCACGCACCACGCTGTCACCACGACCATCGGGGTCGAAGGGTCGTTCATATCCAATGCGCCGGAACCGAAATCGAGGCCAGTTACGTCAGAAGACAGGCGAAACCAGCTGGCGGTCCCGGATCCCGCTGGACTCGGCGAGACCGATTGCAGGAATTGCTAAGCCACAGTATAGTGTGGGTCGACATCAATGTTGGGCTTCGACGTCCAAGCCGCGCCTCGCCGGCCCGAAGGGTTCCAAGTCTTGATAGATGCTCGATCAGATGGGCCGCGCCCGTGCCGGGAAGATCAACCGGTCGAGGCTGCGATCAGCGCCGGAACGAGTCCCACTAATTAGCGGACGTGCCCAGGGACCGAACCACGTCTTGGAGGAATGTCACTACTGGGTAGGATGCACAACGTTAGGGGGAAAGCCATGCTCGATATAGCGGTCGTGGGAGGCGAGGTAATAGACGGCACGGGCGCGCCGCGCCGTAGGGCCGATGTGGGGATCAGGCAGGGAAAGATCGTAGCTGTCGGCGCCCTCGACGAGCCGGCGACGCGCCGGATCGACGCTGCCGGCAAGATGGTCACACCAGGTTTCATCGACGTGCACACGCACTACGACGCCCAAGTGACGTGGGATCCGCATTTGACACCGAGTCCTCTCCACGGCGTTACCACGGTCATTGGCGGAAACTGCGGCTTCACGCTTGCTCCCATGGAGGACGAGGCAGCTGAATATCTCATAGAGCTGCTCGCCCGAGTGGAGGGAATGCCCATTTCAGCGCTCAGAGCCGGAGTCGACATCCGCTGGAGAAGCTTCGGCGAGTATCTCAACAGTATCGACGGTCACGTGGCGGTCAACGCCGGCTTCTTGGTCGGCCACTCCACCGTGCGCCGGCTGGTCCTCGGCGACGATTGGCGCCGCACCGCCACTGACCTCGAGATCGACGCCATGTCCCGCCTGATCGATGACAGCCTCGCGGCCGGCGCTCTCGGCTTTTCATCATCCTGGTCCGAGACACACAACGACGCGGCCGGCGACCGGGTTCCATCTCGGTACGGGACCGAAGCCGAACTCTTGAGACTGTGCATGACGCTTCGCCCGCACCCCGGCACTTGGCTCGAATTCCTGCCATGGGCCGTCGGACCGTTCCCACGGGAGCGATGCCTACTTATGGCCAGGATGTCGGCTGCCGCCGAGCGACCGCTGAATTGGAACCTGCTCACGGTGCGGCCCGACATCACCGACGAAGCTATCGAAAGCCGGTTGACGGCATCCGACATCGCTGCTGCTCAGGGCGGTGCTGTATTCGGCCTCGCACTACCCGTACCGCAGACGCTCTATCTAAACCTAGAATCCGGCTTCCTCTTCGATTTCGACCCCACATGGGCGGATGTGATAGCGGAGCCTCACCACGAGAAGGTTCGGATGCTCCGTCTCCCCCATGTCCGCCAGCGCCTCGTGGCCGCTGGCAACGCAAGCCGGGGGATCTGGTACGACCTCGAACGCCTCCGCTTCGAGCGGGTCTACTCGCCGGAGTTTGCCGACGTGCAGGGCTATCCCGTCGCCGAAGCCGCCCGACGGCGCAGCGTCGACGCTTTCGATCTGCTTTTCGACGTGGTCGTCGCCGACGACCTTCGCACCGTCGTGGTGGTTCCGCCCCCGGGCGACGATCCCGAGTCGTGGAGACGACGCATCGGGGTGTTGGAGGACCGCAGGACAATCGTGGGAGGTTCTGACGCAGGCGCCCATCTCGACATGTCCGACACCTTTGCCTTCTTCACGGACTTCGTAGGGACGACGGTTCGGGACCGGCACCTACTGCCGTTGGAGACGGCGGTCCGCATGGTCACGGACGACGCAGCTAGGGCGTTCGGCATACGCGACCGCGGGCGGATAGTGCCCGGATACGCCGCCGACCTGGTCGTGTTCGACGAGAGCGAGATACGGAGCAAGCCGATCGAGACCCGCTCTGACCTTCCGGGCAATGGTACCCGCCTATACGCCCAAGCAGCAGGCGTCGACTGGGTCGTCGTCAACGGCGAGGTGATCGCCGATGGCGGAGAGCTCACCGAATCACGACCGGGGACGATCCTACGATCCGGCCGAGACACAAAGACCGTGTCAACCCGTGGCGATGCCTCCAGGTAACACTGCCATTATCGTCGTAGAGATGCTCGCTATCCACGCGAGGTTCGGGCACCAAGTCCCTCACGCCGGAGCGACCGGCGCAGCCACGGTTCGACTCCTCGCCAGTCCCTCCTCGGACCATGACCGAACCGGCGTCACTGCCTCCTGATGGAGTTCTCGCTCACCTTTCAGGCGGGGGGATCAGGATCCTCGACTTATCGAGCGGTATCGCCGGCGGATACTGCACGAAGCTGCTCGCAGACGCTGGAGCCGATGTGGTGAAGGCAGAGCCCGCCGGCGGGGACCCGCTGCGGGGCTGGTCGGCAACCAGCGGCCCCGTCGTGGGTGACGGTGCCCTATTCCGATTCCTTAACGCCTCCAAACGATCGATCACCGGATACATGGACGATCCGGCTGTGCGGAAGCTGGCCACCTGCGCAGACATGGTCGTCGAGGATTCCCGGCCCGGTCTCGAGACCGCCGCCCTTCTCGAGATAGATGGTCTGGTCGTCGTATCCATTACCCCCTACGGACGCAATGGTCCGTGGGCAGAGCGCCCGTCATCAGACCTAGTGGTGCAAGCCGAGTCGGGCTGCATCAGCGGTCGCGGTCTTCCCGGCCGGGAGCCTTTCTCAGTCGGGGGCCGGGTGTTCGACTTCGTCGCCGGAGGATATGCAGCCACCGCGGGGCTCGCAGCGGTTATCGCGTCCCGTCGCCATGGTCGCGGTGAGCACGTAGACGTCTCCATCCTGGAAGCCGCTGCCGTAGGGAGCTTCTCGTCATACGTCGATCTCGACGCCAGCCTCGAAGGCCTGCGCCCGGACAGCGCTGCGCCACTCGACCAGTGGGTCGAGAGTCCATCCATCGAACCGACCCTTGACGGCTGGGTCGGCTTCACTACGAACTCTCGGCAGCAGTACCAGGACTTCGTAACCCTGATCGACAGAGCCGATCTGATCGACGACGAGCGCTTCGCAACGGCAAGGGCGCGACGGACCAATCTCGGCGAGTGGAACACGATCGTGCGGGATTGGACAACGCTCCAACCCACCCGAGAGGTAATCGAGCGCGCCACCGCGCTGCGGATACCGGTCGCACCGGTCGGGACCGCCGCTACCGTGACGTCATTCCCGCAGTTCGTAAAAAGAGGCGTCTTCGTTCGCAATCCGGCTGGAGGTTTCCTCCAGCCGAGATGTCCATATCGCATCAGCGGGGTCGAGCCGCCAGTCCTTGGAGACGTGCCCGCCCCAGGCGAGCACACGGGATCTTTCGACTGGTCGCGACCGCCCGTGCGGGAGACCTCCCCTCCTGGGCTGCCGCTGGACGGAATCCGGATCGTCGACATGACCACCTGGTTCGCTGGACCTCTCGGCGCACAGATCCTCGGACTCCTGGGGGCCGACGTGCTCCACCTCGAGTCAACCACCCGGATCGATGGCATGCGTACCACGGGTGGCGTACATGCCCACCGTTTCGGGGAATGGTGGGAATGCAGCCCCCAGTTCATCGCCATAAACGCAAACAAGCGCGGCCTGACCCTGGACTTGCAGCGAGCCGAAGGCCTTACCGCTCTGAAGGAACTCCTAGCCTGGGCCGACGTACTGATCGAGAACTTCACACCACGGGTACTCGACAACTTCGGTCTCACCTGGGACGTACTACGCGACCTGAACCCGCGACTGGTAATGGTCCGGATGCCTGCTTTTGGCCTCGACGGCCCATGGCGAGACTGGACCGGGTTCGCCCAGACAATGGAACAGGTGACAGGGCTGGCCTGGGTGACGGGACACGTCGACGACCAGCCGCGGATTCAGCGAGGGCCATGTGACGTCCTATCCGGAGTGCATGCCGCATTCGCCACCATCCTTGCCCTCGTGCACCGGGAATCGACGGGGAAAGGTCATCACGTCGAGTCGACGATGGTCGAGGCGGCTCTCAACGCCGCCGCCGAACAGATCGTCGAGTACGGCGCCTACGGGCACCTGATGAACCGGGAGGGGAACCGGTCCTCGTGGGCCACCCCGCAAGGCTTGTACCCGAGCAACGACGGCCGCTGGGTAGCATTGTCAATCGACTCCAACTCCGAGTGGGAGTCGTTGTGTACGGTTTTGGCTCCACCGAGCTGGGCCCGCGACCCAGATCTCTCCACCCACTCGGGGCGTCGGGCGCGCCATGACGAATTGGACGAGACTCTTCGAAACTGGGTTGCGGAGAGAAGCGCCTCCGAGGCCGTCGACGCCCTGGTTTCGGGCGGCATTCCGGCTGGGACGGTCTTCGACCAGCGCTTCCTTCACACCCACGAGCAGCTTGTCGCTCGGGGTTTCTTCGAAGAGGTGAACCACCCCAAGGTGGGCCAGCGACTAGTAGCTGGCCCGCCTTTCCGCTACCGCACGGTCGACCATTGGTTGACCAGGCCCGCCCCGACTCTCGGCCAGCACAATCAGGAAGCGCTGAGCGAGCTTGCCGGCCTGACTTCCTCGCAGATCGAACTATTGCAGGCACAACGCATCATTGGTGACTGGCCCGCAGGAGTATGAGGGCAGGGTAGAGCCTTCTTGCGCCCGAGCTGGCCGCTCTGGCTCATAGCGGTGTCGCACACTGGATCCGAACCCTGAATTGGGAGGAAAGTCACACCACGTATTGGATCACCCAGCTGTGCACCCCGCCCCTCCAGATTATGGCATGGTTCGACGTCGATATCTAGAATGTAGGTAGGCTGCCGATGCGACGGCAGGCGGCAGATCAGGCCCGGCCAACTGATCCCGGTGTCCGCTGCGCCCCTGACAGTTGGGCCCAACTTGAACGGAGAAGACATGGAGGGAACAGGACGACCCGACAGCATGTCGGAGCTCGAGTGGCTGGTTGCACTGGAGGAGATCAGACTTCTCAAGGCTAGACGGGATCGCTACGTCGATGCCCACGACTGGGAAGCGTACGAGGCGCTCCACGCGCCCAATCACGTCTCACACAACGACAACTATCCGGCGTGGACGTCATCAACGGAGATGATCAAGAATGTCAAAGGGATCATGGAGGACATGATCACCGTTCATCATTCGTACGATCCAGAGATTGCCTTCGACTCCCCTACCTCGGCACGGGGTATCTGGGCAATGGTCGGCGCAACGGTCTCCGACGGTGGCGGCGAGAAGGCTTGGTCCATCGAGTTCGGCTATTACCACGAAACGTATATGAAACTCGATGGCAGGTGGCTCTTCACCAGCCGCCGTTGGCAGCGTTATCTCAGTATGGGCTCCAACGGGGTGACCCTCCCGCAGGAACCACTGACCGGATCGGCCTTCTGACATGTGCTGTCCACTAAGGAACTCACCAGGTCGGAACACCGGGAAGGACAGCCGTGCGACATCGACTTGACCCCAGTTGACCATGAAGTCACGTTCCGTGATGTGTGGGTCCTCGGTAACTTAGCTACGGCGCGGTCCAGTTGAGCCCGTAGTTGACGTTGATATCGAGATTGGGTACGCTGCGTCTCATAGACGGTGCCACTAGAGTGCGTCCGCCCGACTGAGTGGAGTGGTCGATGACTAGGCTAGGCCGGGCGTGGAATACTTGAGCCAACGACGTCGCCGGGGGTGAGGATGACAACCATGTCGGATCCTGAGTCAGATGCGGTGCTCGATCGTCTCGGAGTGGCGGAGGCGTTCAGCAATACCTACGATCCGGTTGGGCTGCTCGGCTCGTTGGGCCGAGCTCTGGCCGGGCAGGTGCGGCACCCACTTGGGCTCCCCGTACGGTTGGGCCGGCACGCGTTCAGTCTTTCAGAGGCTGCTACCGCGTCTGCCCTTCGCTCCTTGGGCCTAGAGGCCGAGGGGCCGGCTCAGGTCGCGACCAAGGACCGCCGCTTCGCGGATCCGGCGTGGTCGAAAAACGCGGCCTATTACGCTCTGCTACAGGCGTACCTGCTCAACCGGAACTTGCTGATCGACTTGGTCGAAGACAGCGGCGTGGAAGGGCACGCCCTAGCTAAAGCCCGTTTTGCCGCCAACCTGCTCTCGGATGCCCTATCGCCGACCAACTACCTGGCCACCAATCCGGCCGCGTTGCGCCGGGCCGCAGAGACCGGTGGCTTGAGCCTCGTCCGCGGCCTTCGAAACGCCTTCGACGACCTGGTACACAACGACGGTTGGCCCAATCAGGTCGACACTACCCCCTTCGAGCTCGGGCGCAACATGGGAGCCAGCCCCGGGCAGGTGGTCTTCCGCAACGATCTGATCGAGGTGCTGCAATACCAGCCGACCACGACACTCACCCACGAGATACCGCTGCTAATCGGCCCTCCGTGGATCAACAAGTACTACATAGTCGACCTCGCGCCGGGCAAGAGCCTGATCGAGTGGGCGGTCAACCACGGTTTGACGGTCTTCTGCATAAGTTACCGCAATCCCGACGCTTCGATGAGGGATTTCGGCTTCGACGACTATCTCTTAAACGGCCCCAGGTCCGCGATCAATGTAGCCCTAGAGATCACCGGAGCCGAAACGGTCAACACCTTGTCGGTCTGCCTGGGCGGGACCCTCAACACCGCGCTCCTCGCATACCTGAACGCCACCGGCGACCACGGGCTGGTGAATAGCTCGACCACGCTGAACTGCCTGGTTGACCACGCGGGAGCGGGCACGCTGTCGGAAGTTTTTACCGACGAGGCCACCGTCGCCGGGTTGGAACAGAAGATGGAAAAGAGCGGGTACCTAGAGGCCAAGGACATGGCCCGAACCTTCGACCTGCTGCGAGCGAACGAGCTGATCTTCAACTACGTGGTGTCGAACTGGTTGCTCGGGGAGCAGCCACCGGCGTTCGACCTGCTGGCCTGGAACAACGACTCGACGCGGATGCCGGCCAAGATGCACTCGTTCTTCCTACGCCAGTGCTGGATGGAAAATGCGCTGGCCAAGGATCGGATGGAGCTGGCCGGCGAACGTCTGATCGTGTCGGAGATCGACACGCCCAGCTACATCGTGGCGGCCGCCGAGGACCACATCGTGCCGTGGCGTTGCTCGTACCGCACCACCCAGCTGCTCAAAGGCGACTGCCGGTTCGTCCTGTCATCGGCAGGCCACATCGCCGGCATCGTCAATCCCCCTAACGCCAAGGCCCGCCTGTGGACCAACGACGCGCTGCCCAACGACCCCGATGAGTGGCGGGCGGGGGCAACCGAACATCAAGACACATGGTGGAACGACTGGATCGGATGGATCTTGGCCCGCTCAGGAGAGCTACGGTCGGCGCCGAGTCAACTGGGAAGCGACCGCCATCCGACGCTCGGCCCGGCCCCAGGAACCTACGTACTCGCTTGATGCCGGCCCGCCTGTCCGGTCCTGATCGAGCATGCCGTCGGTCGCGGATCAACGAGTGCTGTCCTAGGAGTGAGCTTTATAGCTGGTGTTTCTCCGGGTTGAGAAAGCCCCCTTTCTTAGACACATGATCGAGGAGAGTCAAAGATGAGCCGGATGAGAACGACAGGGCTGCTCGCAGCCGCCGCAACGATCCTCCTTGCCACTGCGGGATGCAGCAGTTCGTCCAAGTCCGCCGGTGGAACCTCTGGGACCAGCTCCGCTGGATCATCTGCTAGCTCTACGGCGGCGGGTGGATCGGCACCGATGACGCTCGGTGTGCTCACAGATTTGACAGGAGCGTTGTCGCCGACACACCACACGTTTCCGCTGGGAGTCAAGGCGGCTGTCGGCATGTTCGACGCCCAAGGTTACAACCTCAAGTATGTAGTGGCTGACACCACATCGACACCCGCCGGCACCCTCACGGCAGCGGAGAAGCTGGTCGAACAGGACCACGTCTTCGCGGTAATCGCAGGTTCCGGACTGACATTCGCCGCTGCCCCCTTTCTAACTTCTCACGGAATACCAGTAGTGGGCACCGACGTGGACGGGAACGAGTGGATAACCAGCAGAAACATGTTCTCGATCTACGGTACGCCGAACTTCGCCCAAGTGGAAACCACGACCGGCCAGCTCTTGAAGCTCCTCGGAGCCACAAACTTCGCAGCGATCGGATACAGCGTCTCGCCGAGTTCCGCCGAAGCCGCCAAAGGATCGGCGCTTTCGGCGGAGCTTGCTGGGATCAAAGTTGGCTATCTGAACGCCAACTTTCCCTTTGGTAGCACCAACGTCGGCCCAGCAGTGCTGGCCATGAAGAACGCTGGGGTCGACAGCTTCGTCGGCGATGTCGAACAGAGCACGTCTTTTGCCATGATCACTGCGCTTCGCCAGGAGGGTGTCCAGCTGAAGGCACCTCTCTTGGCCACGGGCTACGGCGGCGACCTGCGCGCCGCCGGCCCGGCAACAGAGCAACAGGCACAGGGTGTCTACTTCACCCAGGCAATGGAGCCGATAGAGTTGCAGACCCCGGCGACCAAACAGTTGGTGAACACGATGCAGACCTACGCCGGGGTCCCAGCTGAGCAGATCACCAACGATGCGATCCAGGGCTACATGTCGATTGACGGGGTCGTCCTGGGACTGAAGGCGGCCGGATCCAATCCGACCCAAGCGTCCTTCATCGACGCCATGCTGGGAATAAGGACCTACAACGGCGCCGGTCTCTACGGTAGCCACTCGATCGGGTTTGCCATGGACCAGCGGGGTCATGGTACTGCTGGGGCTGACAATTGCCTATGGGCGGTCCAGTGGTCCGGGTCGTCATTCCACTTGGTGCCAGGAGCCCAACCGATCTGCGGGACCGTTATTCCCGGCAAGACAGTATCCGCAGGGTAAGGGTCGCTCTCTCGTCAAGGAGTCTGTAAGTCCGGGTCTGGAGGCCCTGCTGGTGGCATTTGAGGATGACTAGATCTTTGCGGCTATGAGGCGGTCGAGTTCTTGGTGCAGATTCAAGATGCTCTTCTCGAAAAGCGGCGTGAGACGGTGATGCTCGAAGCTGACCGAATGTAGGCCGCGCTGTTGGCGTTCAATATTGCTGAAGTCCTGGCGAGGAATCAGCCCCCAGTGCTCCTCATCTTCCTTGTCGAACACCCCCAACAGCTCAGCCCGCTCGGGCTCCTCGCCGCCCGGGTAGGTGGTCAAAGACCACACGTCGAACAGGCACCGCTCGGGATCGTCATTATAGGGCCGCATCCGATAGCACAGAGAGTTACCGTACATCGGCAGCATGAAAGAGTTGGGGAACAAGAAGATCTCCCCACCCCACAACCTCATGTTCTCCGAAGAATAAGGCGCCATCGGGATACCCGCCCCCTCGGCGTAGGCGTAGAGCGCCTTGAGCGCCTCCGCCCCAAAGTTCGAGCCGCCCGCCCCCTCCTTGTTACGGATCCCCCGGAAGACCTTGATGTCCTGATCGACCGCCATGGCATCTTGCCCGTCGGCCAACAGCCGGTTGAACTCGATGAAAGAATCGGGATCCCAAACACCCGATTCCAGAGTCTGCTCGGCGACACCGCTTTGGAATCGGGCGTGCCCATTGCGGAACGCGGTGTACTCGGTCCCGAAGGTTTGCGCCGCCGCGATATCCATGTCGGCGCCCATCAGTAGCTGAGGATGGGTCTGCATCACGTGGTAACCCTCCAGGAAAGCTTCCTGCACTAACTTCCAGTTCGCGTTCAGGATTACCTGTTTCCACCACTTCACCCGCATGTTCCCTACACCGATGCCATCAAGCAAGTCGGCCACCGGCCGCAACGCCTCGCGCAACGGGCGGGCGTTCAAATCGAGGTTGATCCACACCATCCCCGCCCATACCTCGGCCAGACACTCCTGCAGCCGCAAATCCTCCGGTTTCATGCACTCGGGCTCGAACACCGACTCCACGAATACAAACGACGACGACCCATCCAAATTGTACCGCCACCCATGGAACGGACATACGATCTGCCCGCCCCCGAACCGACCGCAACCCTTTGCCAACTCCGTCGCCCGGTGCCGGCAAGCATTGTGCAACGCCTTAACCGAACCGTCCTGCTGGCGAACGATCAGGACGGAGTTCCCTGCGATCTCGTACTCCACAAAATCACCGGGATGGGGGATTTCCTCTAAACGAGCCGCCATCTGCCAGGCATACGGCCACAGATACTTTTTCTCCAACTCGAAGAACTCCCGAGAGAGGTATCGCTCCTTGGGCACAAAGCTTCGATCAGACATTGCCAAGGGGACTCTCGCCCGTATTTCCGGAGGATTGGGACCAAGCGCCAGCTGATCCTCCATGATCTCACCCGACTGACCACGACCCGACTCGGTGACCGTCATGACAGCAATCTCTCCCCACTCACACAGTTATCCTCACGGACAACAGCCGAACGCGACACATGGTCGGCGCACGCCAACCCAAAACTTTCTCACGACGTTAGTGCGTACCTGGCTCGATGTCAATATCATACGGCGCGCCTCAGCCGGGTTCTTCTAGACGCCTGGGCATGTGTAAACATTGTTCTTCACGAGCCAGTGCTGTGCTCCCTAAGGGGAAAGCATATAGTCGTCCATGTTCGGCCACTTGGTCATTCGCCAGTAGTCGACTAGTCGCCAGGGGCTAAGGACGTAGACCTTTCCATCCGGGCCCTTGTACCAGGAGTGTCGCACTGACGGATGGGCCCACACAGTCCGTGAGAGCTCTTCCTGCAGGCGGTTGACGTACGCGGCGTGCGCTTCAGGCCGGACCTCGATGGCTCGGTACCCGCCATCGCGCATCCCGGCGAGGCACACACCGATGAACTGCATCTGGCATTCGGAGTGGAAGATGATGCTTCCGGCGTGGGCCAAGTTCGTTCCCGGCCCGTACATCACGAATAGGTTAGGAAAGCCGGGCACGGTGACGCCGAGATGGGCCGAAGGCGTCTTGTCCCAATGTTCTGATAGGGGGATACCGGTTCGTCCGACGATCTCTATGGGGGCGAGGAGGTGATCGGTCTCGAACCCCGTGGCCATGATGATCGCGTCGATCTCGAAGCGGGTCTCTCCCGACCAGATAGCGTCGGGCTCGATCTGACTGACAGGGCTACGGACCAGTTGGACGTTCTCTCGGCGCAGGCATTGGAGCCAACTCCCGTCGTCTTGGAGAAGTCGTTTCCCCATCGGGGGGTAGTCGGGTACGACCTTCTCGAGCAGTTCGGCGTCGTCACCGACTTGATCCATGATCCAGCGGAGTAGTATCTGTCTCCGCTCTTCACTCTGCCGGTTGGCGGATAGGGGCATCCCTGGCCACGTGGGGTCGACCTTCACCAATGCCAGTGCCTTGTCACTTGCTTGGTAGAGCAGCATGAATCGGTACCAGGCGCGGTAACCGGGGATATGGCCCATCGCCCATTTCGATCCCTCCCCAACCGGCTGGCGGTATCGGCGATTCGGGGCCATCCACTGCGCGCTTCTCTGGAAGACAACCAGTTGTTCGACGGACTCCGCGAGGGCGGGACCGACCTGAAACCCGCTGGCCCCTGCGCCGATTAGAGCCACGCGTTTACCTCGAAGGTCGACGGAATGGTCCCACCTCGCGGTGTGGAATACGGGACCGGCGAATGACTCAAGTCCCGGGAAGTCAGGGATGAGGGGCCGGTTTAGCTGACCGACGGCCGAGATCACTATTCGGGTCCGGCGGATGGTCTCCCGACCGTCTGGCCCGAGTAGGGCGACGCGCCACGTCAGATCAGATTCATCCCATTGCGCCGATGCGACCTGGGTGTTCCAGAGCACGTGCTCGTCCACACCCCAGCGGCGCATCACGTCCGTGAAGTAGCTGTGCAGCTCAGGCTGTTGACAGAAGTACTCGCTGAAGTCGTCGTTCGGCTCGAAGGAGTAGCAGTAGAAGTGGTTACCGACGTCGACCCGACACCCGGGGTAATGGTTCTCGAACCACGTGCCGCCAGCTTGAGGGTTCTTTTCGACTATGACGAACGGGATGCCGGCCTGCTTGAGACGAATGCCGGCTAGCAGTCCGGACTGGCCGCACCCGATGACGAGGACGTCCAGGTCCTGCGAGTCAACGGCCGCGGAACCAGTAGCGGGGATCTGGCGCGGATCCGTTCCATAAAGGTCCATCTCCTCGACGAACATCTCTACGTACTCTTCGGAGACCTCCTCACAAGTCAGCCACGACATCGTCTCGAGAATGACGTCCCTTTGCGGTGGTGACGCAGGGGAGCACAGCGAGTCCCGGTAAGCGCGGAGCACCGCAAAAGCCTCTTCTCGCAGTGTCGTCAGTTCGGCGTCGGCGAGACCGCCCTGGAAGTCGTTCGGAACAAAGCTGCGAGGCCGGATCGAACCGCGAAGAAGCGACGGGTCACCGGTGGTGTGGACAACGGCCGCGACGAGCGCAGGAACGCTCACATCCTCCAGCGCAGTGCGGATCTCCGCGTCCGAAGCAGAGAGGGAAAGCGCGACCCGATGACCGGGCGGCGGTCGTAAGGAACCCCCGCCCCTCAGGCGCACTTCACCGTGGTCCTTGGCCTGGGACACTCGATAACTCTACAGTGATTTGACATCAATGTCGAGATCAGCTGTGCCCGACCCCCGCCTACTACTGTCTCGCCGCGATCCTCGTCCGGCGCCCCAACAGCCGGGACTCGCGCATGCGACAAACTTCATCGGTGCCGTTAAGCTCCTCTGCTTGCTTGCGTTATAGGATGTAATGTATGATGCAGAGATTACCAGGTCTCCGAAGGGAAAGCCGATGGAATTTCGCTTGCTCATTAAAGGCGGCATGGTTGTCGATGGGTCTGGCAGCCCGGCTTATCTCGGGGACGTGCGCGTAGGTGGCGGCCGCATTACCGAAGTCGGACCTGATCTGACGGCCGGGGTCGGCGAGCGGGTGATCGATGCCTCGGGCTGCTATGTGACCCCAGGCTTTATCGAAACCCACAATCACTGGGACGGCGGTGTCTGGTGGTCGCCGAACATGGAGCCGCTGCCTAGCTACGGCGTAACGACCTCGATCAACGGCAACTGCGCATTCTCCATGGCGCCCTTGCCGGACAACGCCGAGGACAGACAGAACATCATCGAGATCTTCAACTTCTTCGAGGACATTCCCGAGGAGCCGATGCGGAAGATCGTTCCGTGGGACTGGAAGACTTGGAGCGAGTACAGGGCCTCCATGGTCCGCAACGTCAAGGTGCCGCTGAACTTCGCCGCCTTTTGCGGCCATATCCCGTTGCGTCTTTTTGTCATGGGGCAAGAGGCGTGGAACCGGGCCGCTACGGCCGACGAGGTGGAGCAGATGTGCGCGCTCCTCGACGACGCGCTTCAGGCCGGCGCCATGGGCTTGTCGTCGAACCAGCTCGACTATGACAAGTTCGAGCGTCCGCTCCCTTCGCAGCGCGCCGATGACGCTGAATACAAGTCGTTGCTGGGAGTTGTCGCCCGTCACGAGGGCGCCACGTTCCAGGTCATCGTCGACCACTTCATGCGGATGACAGGGCCTGATCAGGTCGAGCGTCTCGGCCGCATCGCCAAGGAAGTCGGCGTCCGCATGCAATGGGCCGGCTTGCCCACGCTCAAGTTCCAGGCCAAGGTGCGGGAGCGATCGGCGGTGATGCACGAGCAGTTCAAGACCGAAGGCCTCGACATCTGGACGGGCTTTCATCACGTCTCCCCCACCTCAGTAATCAACTTCGGCCGCTCACTGGTTTTTGCGCAGAACGGCAACCCAGTGTGGCAGGAAGTTGTCGACGCCGGGACCTGGGACGCCAAGAGCGCTATGCTCTCCGATCCCGACTGGCTCGACCGCGCCCGCGAGGCGTGGGACAACCAATACCCCCATTCCTACCTGCACGATCCCACGGCGCTCACGCTGCGAGAGAGTGAATCCGGCTGGGGGCCGACGGGGATCACGCTCGCCGACTACATCGCACGGACCGGCATCAACCATCCCTCGGACGCGATGGCGGACTGGGTCCTGAAGAACGGAGCGGAATCGGTCATCCACAAGCGCTCGTGGGAGGAAGACGAAGCGATTCTCCTCCAGCTGCTGCGCGACCCCAAATCAGTCGGGAACATCTCAGACGCGGGAGCCCACGGCAAGCTGTTCTGCGGCGCCGGAGACAATGTGTATCTCCTGACCGACTATGTCCGGGATCGGAAGTTGCTCACCATTGAAGAGGGCGTGCACGTGCTTACGGGCAAGCTCGCCGACTTCTTCGGCTTGCACGAGCGTGGGCTAATCCAGGAAGGCAAGGTTGCCGACATCACGGTGTTCAATCTCGAGGAAATCGAGCGGCGGCCCGAGGAGAAGATCTGGGATGTGTGGGACGGCCAGGGTGGTCGCACCTATCGCTACACGCGCGGCCCGGCGCCGATGCGCCTGACCCTGGTCAATGGCGTGCCCAGCTTCGACAATGGCACCTTCACTGGCCGCTTCCCAGGCGAGTTCATCGGTCCGGCGCACGGCGTCGCGCCGGCAATGGCCGCGGAGTAAGCGCTTGGCCAAGGCGATTCACTTGCAAGATGAGACAGCGCCGGACCGCGCCCAGGATCCTCGCGTGGCGGCTCTGGTCGCGTTTCATCAACGACGCAAGCAGGACAGCCGGGAGCGTTTGCTCGCCGCGGCTATGACAAGGTTCTGCGATCGAGGCTATCTAGCCGTCTCGGTCGAGGACATAGCGTCTGCCGCAGGAGTGAGCCGAATGACCTTCTACCGGCACTTCAGCAGCAAGGCAGATATCGCTGTCGACCTCTTCAAGATCGCGGCCGAGGAGGCGATGCCGCGCTGACTTGCGCCTCACGTCGTTGCCCTTCTGGAATCGTGACACCGTGATCGAGTGGCTCACGACCCTCTTCGATGCAGATCAGGCGAACCGGCGCCTGCTTCGTGTCTTCACCCAGGCAACGGCCGACGAAGACGGCTTCACCGAACGCGCTCAGGAACTGATTCGCGACCTCATTCGGAGGTTTGGGACGACGATACCAGCCTTCGCCGTCGATCCGGATAAGCCGGACGAGCGGCGCCAATGGCTCGAGGCGTGGCTGTTGATCTACGAGATCCTCGACCAAAGTAATCATGCCGCCCTGGACTCGGGCGTGGCAGCCGACCCGCTAGTGATCGACATCCTCTCCGACCGATTCCTGCACTTCGTAACCGCGTACTCCGCCCTCTGATCTCCAACGTGTTCAAGGCCCCAGACACAGATTGCCGAACTCGATCGTCTGGAGGTGTTACACAGCGCAGGCGGGAGCGAACCCCAAATACAGGTCGTGACGTTCGGGTCCCCCCGGTACCGCGACATCGGGAGCTCCCCCGGTCCTATCGCGGTAAGCCCAGGCCGCGCTCTGCGATGACGTTGCGCTGGATCTCATCGGTTCCCCCTCCTATACGCAGTCCCGGGGCGAAGAGCAGCCTCTCCAGCCACGGCTTCGCCTCAGGGAGGAAGTCAGCTGTAGCAGCTGGTCCGAGAATACAGGCGCCGGCGTCGGCCGATAGCCGCGGCGTGCTCGCTGTACATCAGCTTCGTGATGGATCCACCGGCGGTTATGTCGGCACTCCCTCCGATCCGGACGAGTGTGAGATCCAGAAGCCTCTCCCTGATGAACGCATCGACGAGAAGCCGTCTCACTACGGCCTCCCTCTCGCGATCTAGGAGCTTGGCCAGCTCGATGAGCTGGGCTGCTGAGCGGGCGCTCGTGCCGCCACCGATCGCCGACCTCTCACTCTGCAGCATCGTGCGGAGTACGGCCCGGGCACCGCCGAGCTGTCCTATGAGCGAGTCGTGAGGCACGAACACGTCCTCAAGAAACACTTCGTTGAAGTGGTACGCCCCGGACATCTGGCGAAGAGGCCGGACCTGCACACCGTCCTCGGACATATCAAGTATCAGGCACGATAGGCCCGCCATGCCGACGACGTCTCTATCAGTGCGCGCTATCAGGAGCGCGAAGTCGCTGGCACCCGCCCCGGATGTCCACACCTTTTGGCCGGAAACTCGCCAACCCCCGTTGACCGGAGCGGCAAACGTCTTGGCGCTTCCGAGATCCGATCCTGCGTCTGGCTCCGAGAGCAGCTGGCACCACACCTCGTCCCCGTTGAGGACTGCGGGCAGGTGTTTCGAGCGCTGGTATTGGGTCCCGTACTGCATGAGCACCGGGGGAACCATCTCGAGACTGATCGCCAGCACCTTTGTCGAAACCCCATACCCGGACTGGACCTCCGCAACGAGCGAGTCCTGCCATTGTGGGGCCCCCTGGCCTCCGTATTCCGGAGGCAGGGACCGACCGCCGAGACCGGCCGAGTACAGGGTCTTCTGCCACTGGCGGCTGATGTCGAGGGCTTTCCGCTCCGCCGCTTGGTAGTCCTCGACCGAATTGGCTGCAACTATGTGAACAGCCGAGAAATCGCCGGGCGACCCCTTTCGGGGGGCGTTGGCCTCGAACCAGTCCTCCACCTGCCCCCGGAACCGGGCCATTTCCCCGCTCGTCGATGGCATCAATCGATATGCAGAGGCAGTTCTGGGCGCGGCCGGGTGCATCGGCCGAGTTGCCCTCTTCTCGAGAGCTTGACGGCTGTCGTCATGCCCGTGGCTTCGTGCCGTGGGGAACGAACGAGACCGCCTGGATATCGATGACACCCAATTCCGGAAACCCGGGGGGCTGGCTGGAGTCGGACAGGTTAAGACCTCCTGACATCATCGCTTGAACTCCTACGACGACTCGAACACCTGGAGCGACTCGCCGTCGGCCTAGACCACCGAGTCGGCCTACGAAGTCCAGGCTATCCCATTCTTGATGTCGACATCGAATACACTGCGTAGGTCCTGGCCCCTCCCCCCGGGGTCAGCAGCGGTGGCGGGCAGTCGGCTCAGCCGATGCCCGCCACCTGCTGATCGCGGCGTCGACGATTTCGTAGGCCAGTCGCTCGTCTGCACCGACGTGCTGATTCGGCTCTCGACGCCCTGGAAAGCCCTCCCTGTTCTGCCCTCGGCGATAATGAACCCGGCAGGGATTTCACCACCGAATCGACACCTAGGACACGTTGCGGAAGTCGTTCGAGACGATGCGCGGCGGCCTGGTCGAGGATCGCGAAGGCGCGAGCCGAGGGCCAACTGGGTCACGCCGGTAGACCCAGTCCCGGTTTCGTCCAGACGTTGAGCATCGCAGTAAGCCGCGACGTGAGCGCGGATTCCGGTTGGCGACCGTGGGAGCTGTTCACACATAGGATTGACCGACATGGACGCCGCCGGTATGGTTGTTCCATGCCTCGATATCGATATCAAGAGGGATCGGACTATCGACCTGCTTCGATCCGGAGGGGGGCTGTGGTCGTCGCGGTGAAGCGTCCTGCTCACCGCCGCCGGGCGCGGCAGTTCGTCCAAGCCGGCCCGCTCGGTACGACGATCCACTGGGAAGGGCGACGCTGAAATGGCCCCGGGCGAACTCGAGGAGATGCAGGACCGCCTGCGCCGGCTCGAAGACGAGTCTGCCATAACGCGGCTGATCATGTCGTACGGCCCGGCGGCGGATGCTGGCCTGGCGTCCTTCGCTGGGGCGCTGTGGCTGGAGGATGGTGTCTACGACTGGGACGCCGACGGGAAGCCGCACGAAGGTAGCGCCGCGGTCACGGCGATGCTCGAGGGCGATCACCACCAAGGCCTTATGGCGCAAGGTGTCGGGCATTTCGCTGGGCCACCCCTGATAGACATAGACGGCGACCATGCGACAGTGCTCACCTACTCGCTGATCATGCGAAGAGAGTCCGAGCGGTTCTTCCTCTGGCGCGTCAGCGCAGTCCGCTGGGACCTCGAGCGGGTCGACGCCCGATGGCGGATACAACGTCGGACCAACCGGCTACTCGACGCGTCCGGCAAGGGTCACCGGCTGTTCCGTGACGCGCTGCAGGAACTGTTCGAAGAAGCGTCGCAATGAGCGACGGCCGGTTGGAGGGGAAGGTCGCCATCATCACCGGGGCGAGCACCGGCCTCGGCCCGGTGATGGCCGCTACTTTCGTGCGGGAAGGAGCGCGGGTGTTGCTCGCAGCGCGCAGAGAGAAGCTCGTCCGGGAGGCGGCAGCTGCGGCAGGGGCGGGGGCCATCGCCATGCGCGCCGATGTTACGAACGAAGGTGACGTCGAGGCGATGGTGACCCGCGCCATCGACGAGTTCGGACACGTCGACATCATGTGCAACAACGCGGCCGCACCTGGCACGGATCTTTGGATCTGGGAGCAGACGCTCGAGAACTGGTACGCAACCATAGACATCGACGTGACGGCGGCGATGCTCTGCACGAGACAAGTGTTGAAGCAGTCAATGCTGGAGCGGCAAGCCGGCGTGATCTTGAATTTCTCGTCGACGGCTGCGTACAGCGGGATGGTTCGCAAGTCTCATTACGTGACAGCGAAGGCATCCCTGAGGGCGTTCACGAAGGCCGTCGCGCTCGAGGTCGGCTCCTACGGGATCCGTTGCAACTGCGTGGTGCCCGGGAGCATCGACACAGAGCTGTGGCGGAATTGGGTGGCGCGCATGGCCGATGAGCACGAGGTCGACGCGGCCAGCGAGAGAGCTCGACTCCTCCAGGCCGTGGCTTTGCGCGACATCTCATCAACGCAGGACGTTGCGAACCTGGTCCTGTTCCTAGCGAGCGATGACGCCAGAACCATCACCGGGCAGTCGATCCCCGTCGACGCCGGCGGCTACATGCAGGGCTGAAGGGGCTGAAATGGGCTTGAAACTGTCCATTGGGTCGCCCGTAGTGACGATGGCACCGGGCGCTCACGGGGAATGGGAGATCTCCGCTTCGATCGACGAGCTGGCGCGGATTGCCGAGACCGCTGACCGCACTGGCTACCATCACCTAACCTGTAGCGACCACGTCGCCCTCCCGGCCGCTGAGCTGAGCCGCCGTGGTGCTCGGTACTGGGAGCCACTCGCCACATTCGGCTTCCTCGCGGCGCGCACGCAGCAGATCCGATTCGCGACCCACGTTCTCGTCCTCCCTTACCATCATCCTCTCGAGATCGCCAAACGCTACGGCACCTTGGACGTGGTCAGCAATGGGAGGGTGATCCTCGGCGTTGGTGTCGGAACCCTGAAAGAGGAGTTCGATCTCCTGAGTGCCCCCTACGACGACCGCGGCCCACGCGCCGACGACGCTCTCCGCGGCACTGAGGGCGTCGCTGTCGAAGCCAGAGCCGGCCTATCACGGCAGCTTCTATGACTTCGAGGGCCTCGTCGTCGATCCGTGCGCCGTACAGGACCGCGTTCCTATCTGGGTGGGCGGGCGAACCCTTCGCTCGCTCCGCCGTGCGGCCGCCCTCGCCGACGGCTGGTACCCCTTCGCGGTGAGGCCGGCTCAGGCCGCCCAATGGTTAGACCAGATAGAGGTCCCGCCGGACTTCGAAGTCGTGCTCCCGCCTGCGGCCCGGCTCGACCCGATCAAGGAGCCCGACCGAACGCAGGAGATCCTGGCCGCGACCGAAGCGGCCGGTGCCACAATCGTCTCGGTCGGGGGCGCCCTTGACACCCTCGAGGAGTATCTCGAGTACATCGAGTCCCTAGCTGCCGTCCACGCCGCCATGGGGGCCCCGTAGCCCGCCGGATATGTTCACCGACAGGGAACCCCCCGTCTCTTCGCTCTCGTGCGGTCTCAGCTGGGCCTGATCAGCACGACAGCTACTCATTCCTTAGCGGCGATGCCGTCCGGTGCGCTTGGAGGCGGCGTGAGCGAAGTGACGACCCAATCATGACAGGCCCGGCGCACCCCGCTCATATCCGTCATCTCGGAGTCGGCAAGAAGTAGCCCGGCGACGCCGCGGAGCAGTCCCAGCAGCACGACCGCTCCGGCGCCCGGGTCCACGTCGGCCCGGATCGACCCTTCTCTTTGGCCCCTCTCGATCAGCTGCGCCCAACCCTCGTAGCTCCGGCGATCGGCCTCGAGCATCCCGTCAACCGACGAACTGGTCGGGAAGGTGGATCCCCACATCACGACTAAGGCGCGCAGGTCCGCCGTGGGGTGCTCGAACAGCCCGAGGTAGGCGTCGACTGTGAGTTGCAGCAGATCGAGCGCTGTCACCTCCCGGATGTCGCCCTGCCCCCGCTCGAGGGCCGCGAGCGTCGTTTCGCTGACGTGATCCTGAGCCCGCCGGGCCAGCCGAGCGACAAGGGCCTCTTTGGAGCCGAAATGATGGGTCGGTAATCCCCGGCTGGATCCCGCCCGTGCGCCGATCCTGGCCAAGGACGACCGGTCGACGCCGCGCTCCGCGATCAACTCGGCTGCTGCATCCAAGAGAGCCTCTTCTGATTCGTTGCGCCGCTCCGCTTGCGTGCGCCCGAGGGAGGGACCTGGCATGACGCCGCACTCTACTACTTGCTGGTTGCATAGCAAGTTGACTAGGCTAGTGGAAGAGGTGGGTTCCCGATCGTCCAGGTGGCCACCGACCGGATTGTCGCCACTCCATTGAGGAGACAAGAGAAGAAAGAGAAGAGGTCCAGAATGTCGCTCTACGACCTGGTGCTCAAGGGGGGCACCGTGATCGACGGTCTGCAGACGCCTCGTTACAAGGCGGACGTGGGCATCCGAGACGGACGCATCATCCAGATCGGCCGGATCAACAGCACCGACGGTGCGGAAGCGGTGGATGCCTCCGGAAAGGTGATCGCTCCCGGCGTTGTCGACCTGCACACGCACTACGACAGCCAGGTGTTCTGGGATCCCTGGTGCACCATGTCGGGCTGGCACGGGGTGACGAGCGTCGTGATCGGCAACTGTGGATTCGGTTTCGCCCCTTGCCGGCCCGAAGATCGCGATCGGGCAATGCTGACGGTCTCGCGCAACGAAGCAGTGCCGCTCAAGACGATGCGAGCGGGCATGCCGTGGGACTGGATCACTTTCCCGGAATTCCTCGACAGCGTCGAGCGCACCGCCAAGGGCGTCAACGTGATGTCGTTCGTCCCGCTGGCCCCTCTCTACGCCTACGTGGCTGGAGTCGACAATGCCAAGGCCTACCGGGTGACCGACCACGAACTCCGGCGCATGTGCGAGCTGCTCGTACAAGGCATGGAGGTCGGGGCCTGCGGGTTCAGCGCCCAAGTCGCCGGCGAGCTGGGCAACGTGCAGCTGGATTACGACGGAACACCGATGGTGACCGACTGCATGACGGACCGTGAAGTGATCGCCTTCTCCCGAGCCCTTGGATCGCTCGGGCGCGGAGTGGCACAGCTCACCGGGTCGCTCGACATCGCAGCGCTGATGGCCCGCGAAAGCGGCCGACCCATCATCTGGAACGCATTGCTGGCCGATGGAGCGCTCAACCAGCACGGCCGCGGCGAGTACTCACACCGCGACGCCCTCAAGCAACTCGCCTACCTCAACGAGGAGGAAGGCCTGCGGGTCTTCGCCCAAGCCCTCACCACCAACTTCGTCTCCGAATTCACGCTCGAGGATTACAACCTTGCGGACACCGTCCCGTGCTGGAGGGAGGCGTGCCTGGGTACCGTCGAAGAGAAGATGGTCAAGTTCGCCGATCCGGTACGTCGTCAGGCGATGAAGGATATACATGAGGATCGCGGCGGCCTCTTTGCCGCCGGCTATGACCTCACACAGATCGAGATTCACTGGATCTCGAGCGACGTTCCAGACGCTCAGCGGATCAAGGAGAAATACGAGGGATACACCGTCGGCGAGGTGGCTGCCCGCGAAAGCAAGCACGAGATAGACGCATTTCTCGACGTCGCCCTCGCCGGCCAGCTCCGGGTTGGCTTCGCGACCCCGATGATGATGACACCGCCCGAGTCGATGAAGGAGATCGCCACCTCCCCGGTGGCCCTTCCCGGGGTAAGTGATGGAGGAGCGCACACGAAGTTCATCACCACAGCCCGATTTCCGACTGAGTTGCTGAGCTACTGGGTCCGCGAGCACGAGATCATGTCGTTGGAGGAAGCGCACTGGCGGTTGTCCGCGTATCCCGCCCAGGCCGCTGGCCTGAAGGGACGTGGCTACTTGGCCGAGGGTGCGCCAGCCGACATCATCGTCTACGACTTCGCAACCCTGGATGCGCTGCCCCAGGAACGGGTCTGGGACTACCCCGCCGGAGAGTGGCGACTCATCCAGAAGGCCATCGGCTACGACCGCATCATCGTCAATGGCCAGACGACGTTCATCGAAGGCGAATGCACCGAAGCGACTCCCGGCAAGCTGCTCCGGCACGGGACCGACTGAGGGGGGACGGTATGACTCAGCTCCAGGGCGGTATCACCACCGTATTCGACGCCGACAACCACTATTGGGAGTCGAGTGATGCGTTCACACGGTATCGAGACCCCAAGTTCATGGACCGGGGTGTTCTGCTCAAAGAAGTGGATGGCACACCCCGCTACTTCTTCGGCGACCGGGTCCACCCCATAGTCCCAGGGCCCGGTGATGTCCACCCCCGGCCCCGCCCCGGAGCGCTCTACGACTATTTCCGCGGCAAGACCACGAAGGCTCGGGTCGGAGACGAACTGACATGTGAAGCACCTGCCGACCATCCCGAGTGGTTTAACCGGGACGCCCGACTCCGGTGCATGGACGACCAGGGGGTCGAGGCGATCTGGATCTTCCCCTCTCAGGGCGTATGCATGGAAGGCCCGATGCAGCCGGACATCGAAGCCTCGATCGAGATTCTGCGGGCCTTCAATCGTTGGATCGAGGAAGATTGGGGCTTCTCTTATCGCGACCGAATCTTCGGCGTGCCATTCATAACGCTTTCGAATGTGGACGCCGCCGTGCGGGAGGTGGAGTGGTGTCTTGACCGAGGAGCCCGGGTGATCACGATCCGCAACGGACCGGTCTTCACTCCTCAGGGAACAAGATCACCTGCCGATCGTCTCTTCGACCCCTTCTGGGCCAGAATTCAAGAGGCCGGTATCGTGGTCACAGCACACGCCGGCTTCGAGGACGGTTATACCGACGTGTCAGAGGCAATCGCGCGAAGTTGGCAGCTAGGCGGCGAACTTCCGGACGCATCCGGCAAGGACGCGGCAGACGGAGCAGCCTCCCTGCTGGCCCAGCTGATGAAGCACCGGCTGATCGAGGATTTCGCCACTGTCCTCGTGGCCCACAAACTCTTCGAGCGTTTTCCTCGGTTGCGAGTGGCCTACATAGAGAACGGCGCCGACTGGGTGCCGCGGCTGCTGCACTCACTGGAAATGCTGGCCGGACAGAATCCCGGCATGTTCAAATCCGACCCTGTCGAGCAGTTCATCGAGCACTGCTGGGTGGCACCGTTCGTCGAGGACGACGTCACCCGGCTGGCTCAGTACGTTCCCGTCGAGCGGATCCTCTTCGGCTCGGACTGGCCACACGCTGAAGGGCTGACGCAGCCGAGAGATTTCTTCGCCAACGTGGCCTCGTTCTCGCTCAAGGACCAGCGCAGGATCATGGTCGAAAACGCCCGCGAGCTGACCTTCGGGTAGCCGTCAGGCAATCGGCGTCCAACCGGGCGTTTAGTCTCGATATTGAAATCGAGAGGTCTCATGCTGAACAGAAGCTACATTTACGATTGGGCGGGTGGTGACCTTGAGCACTGCTAGCGCTGTGCTCTTGGGCCGGGCCGAGGACTCGGGCGCCGCGTTACTCTTCGAGGATCAGAGTTGGTCTTATCGTGAACTAGTCGTCGAGGCGCGGCGACGAGCTCGAATATTCGCGGACAGGAGAGATCCCACTCAGGCGCCGCATATCGGAGTACTGCTCGAGAACGTGCCGGAGTACCTCTTCTGGCTCGCAGGCGCGGCGATATCGGGTGCAGTGGTGGTCGGGATCAATTCCACTTACCGCGGCGCCCAGCTGGAGCAGCTGGTCAGTTACACCGACTGCCAGACGTTGGTTACGTCGAGCGCGATGCTTCCACTTCTCGATGGTCTCGATCTCGGTCGCGCCAAAGGGAACATCCTCGACGTCGATTCGCCCGAGTACCGGGCGCTTCTCGATACCGAGCCGGCGACGGGTCTGCCGAGTGCCGCCGAGGACGACCTGTTCCTCCTGATCTTCACATCCGGGTCGACGGGGTTACCGAAGGCAGTCAGATGTACCCAAGGCCGATTCGCCCGGACCGGGGAGCACGTCGCCGGCGTGATCCCTCTCGGGCCGGGCGACGTGGTCTACACCTCCCTTCCGTTCTTCCATTCCAGCTCGCTGTTCACCGGATGGTCCTCGGCCATCACTGCGGGCGTGCCCATTGCCACTCGCAGACGGTTCTCGGCCTCGCAGACTCTTGGGGACCTTCGTCGCCACAAGGCGACCGTTATCACTTACACGGGGAAGGTCCTCAACTACATACTCTCGGTGCCAGAGCAGGATGACGACGCGGACAACATGCTCAAACTGGCGATCGGCAACGAGGCATCACCGCGTGATATCGGTGAGTTCGCCCGTCGATTCGGCTGTCGGGTATCCGATGCGTACGGATCGACAGAGGGAATCATCATCATCCGGCGCGACTCGGCGATGCCGGAAGGGGCGCTGGGCAAGCCGGCCGGGGAGACCGGTTCGGTCAAGATCCTCGATTCCGAGACCGGCCTCGAGTGCCCGCCAGCCGACTTGGACGAGTCGGGACGGGTGACCAACCTGGACGAGGCGGTGGGCGAGATCGTCGAGACCAAACCGTCGGACTCCTTCGAGGGCTATTACAAGAATGAAGCTGCGACGAAGACGCGCTTCCGACAGGGCTTTTATTGGTCGGGCGACCTCGCCTATCGCGACCGCGATGGTTGGTTCTACTTCGCGGGCCGCTCGAACGAATGGCTTCGGGTGGACGGCGAGAACTTCGCGGCCGCGCCCGTCGAGGGAATCATCAGTCGTCATCCAGCCGTGCGGTCAGTAGCCATCTACGCAGTACCAGACGACCCGGTCGGGGACCGGGTTATGGCAACTGTCGAGGTGACTCCTGGGCGCTCCCTCGATCCCGCCGAGCTGGATACCTTCCTCGCCGCTCAGCCGGACCTGGGGCCCAAGTGGGTTCCTCACTTCGTTCGCATCGTGGACGAGCTTCCAAAACTGGCGAGCATGAAGATCGACAAACAGAGGCTCCGCAGGGAAGCCTGGAACCATGACGACGTGTACTGGCGTCCCGACCGGAACTCGCCCCTCGTAGCGCTCTCAGAGCAGGACCGTGCCCGTCTCCGGCACCTCCTACCCCCGGGCGCCTGAGCACAGGACTAGCGCTAATCCGCCCCTGGACGGACGGGGGCTGGGCCCGATGACATCGCTTCGTCGAGGGCGGCGTGGATCTCCCCGACCATCTGCTCGTCGAGCGCGTTGCGTCGCTCCGGCCGCTGCAGCCCGACGAGGAAGGCGACGCCGCGTCGCTCAGCTACGACCACTCGAAGAATCCCCTGCCTGACTTCTTGCCGAGGTTCCCTTCGCCGACCAGGCGCCTGAGCAGTTGGGGAGGCTCGAACCTGGGGCCCAGCTCCCTAGTTAGATGCTCGGCGATGGCCAGGCGCACGTCCAGGCCGATCAGATCCGTGAGCCTGAGGGGGCCCATCGGGAACCGGTAGCCCAGTTCCATGCCCCGGTCGATGTCTGCCGGGGTGGCCACGCCTTCCTCGACCATGCGAATCGCCTCGAGTCCGATAGCAAGACCAAGACGGCTCGTGGCGAACCCGGGCGAGTCGCGCACCTCGATGTGCTGCTTTCCCAGCCGCTCCACCCACATGGCCGAGCGCTCGGTCGTCTGAGGGGCCGTCTTCTTCCCTATCACCAACTCGACGAGCAGCGATTTCGGCACCGGGTTGAAGAAATGCATCCCGATAAACCGCTCGGGAAGTCGAAGCCCTTCGGCGAGCTCGTTGATCGACAGCGAGCTGGTATTGCTTGCGATGACGCAACCGTCGGGGACCTGCCGCTCGATCTCGACCAGGATCTTCCTCTTGAGGTCCACGATCTCGGGGACGGCCTCCACCACAACATCAACGTCCAGGGGAGCGTCTACGGCCGCGGTTACAGACAGCTCCGGCGGCGCGCCCAACTTTTCGAGGACCCGCCTGGCCGCCACCTGGTCCGGCTCGACCAGCACGACGTGCGCGCCTGCCCCGAGCCAAACCTGGACGATCCCGCTCCCCATCGTCCCGCCGCCGATAACCAGACACCTGTCGGTCATCCCTGCACCGCCTTTCCCAGGAGCTCACGGGCGATGATCACCTGTTGGATCTGGCTTGTGCCCTCGTAAATACGAAACAGCCGGGCATCTCGGAAGAAACGTTCGACGGGAACACCACGCATGTAACCGAGTCCTCCATGGATCTGAACGGCACGGTCAGCTACCCGTCCGACCATTTCGCTGGCGAAGTACTTGGCGCACGACGGGCCGCCTTTCAGGTTGGTGCCCCGGTCGAAGTCCTCGGCGACGGCGAGAACGAGGCTTCGTCCGGCCAGGTAGTCTGTCTGCGAGTCAGCGACGAGGCCCTGTATCAGCTGGAAACTGGCGATCGGCTTGCCCCCCTGCATCCGGTTCTGGGCGTAGGAGACCGACTCGTCGACGAGTCGCTCGGCCATACCGACGCAGAGCGCGGCGATGTGCACCCGGCCGTGCGCCAGGCAGCTCATCGCCGTGACGTACCCCTTGCCGAGGCCTTCGTCGCCGCCTACTACGGCCGATGACGGGAGACGCACGTCGTCGAGAAGGACGTCCGCCGTCTTCGCCCCGAACTGACCCATCTTGCGGTCACTCGGACCGACGCCGAGGCCGGGCGTCTCCCGGGGGACGATGAAGCACGAAATCCCCCGAGCTCCTGTCGCGGCCGGGTCCGTACGGGCGAACACCAGGAACAGATCGGCCAAGGGGGCGTTGGTGATATAACGCTTGGTTCCGTTCAGGACCCAGTCATCTCCATCAGGTCGGGCACTAGTGCGCAGGTCAGCCGGGCTCGAGCCGGCATCGGGCTCGGTCAGCGCGAAACTGGCCACGGCGTCCCCCGAGGCGACTCGGGGAAGCCATTCCGTACGCTGCTCCTCGGTGCCCCCGAGCAGCAGGACATGACCGGCAATGCCGTTGTTCGTACCGAACATCGAGCGAAGCGCCGGCGTCGTGTAGCCGAGCTCCATAACCAGACGAGCCTCTTCGTGCATCCCCAGCCCAAGACCGCCGTAGGCCTCGGGGATGGCGAAGCCGAACAGTCCCATGTCCCGTGCCGCTTGCCGGATCGACGCCGGGACCTCGTCGTCGTCGTCGATCTGCTGCTCCAGGGGTATGACCCCCTCCCGCACGAAACGGCGGACCGACACCAGCACGTCCTCCAGGACGGCCGGGTCCATCAGCCGACCCGCTCGAACACCGCGGCCAGCCCTTGGCCACCTCCGATGCACATCGTCTCCACGCCGTATCGGACTTGGCGGCGGTCCATTTCCCGTAAGAGCGTCGCCGCCATCCTGGCCCCGGTAGCCCCGACGGGGTGGCCCAGCGAGATCCCTGAGCCGTTGACGTTCAGCCGATCGAAATCCTCGTCTCCCATCTTCCATTCCTTGGTACACGCCAGCACCTGGGCGGCGAACGCCTCATTGAGCTCGATCAGGTCGATGTCGGCCAGAGTGAGGTCGGCCAGACGCAGGGCCTTCGCTGTCGCCGGAACCGGCCCGATACCCATGGTGCGAGGCGGGACCCCAGCAACGGCCCACGAGACCATCCGGGCCAACGGTCGGATCCCTATCTCGGCCGCCCGCTCCGGTGTCGTGACGATGCACGCCGCTGCGGCATCGTTCTGGCCGCTGGCGTTCCCTGCGGTGACCGTCGCCTCGGAATCGACCCTGGCCATGACCGGCCGCAAGGAGCCGAGGGACTCCAGGCTCGTGTCCCGCCGGGGGTGCTCGTCGGTGCTGATCACCGTCTCGTTGCCCTTGCGGTCCCGGACGGTCACCGGAATTATCTCCTCGGCGAACAGGCCCTTGTCCTGGGCTGCTACGGCCCGCTGGTGGGACCGAAGAGCGAGCTCGTCCTGCTCTTGACGCGATATTCCGTACTCCCGGCGCAGGTTCTCCGCCGTCTCGACCATCCCGCCCGGGACCGGATAGTTGACCCCGCCTGCGGTCTCCCGGGCCCGCACGAGCCGGTCATGGAAGACCGCCGCGCCGCCGCCGACGCCATAGCGCACGCCCGTGGAATAGTGCTCGACCTGGCTCATGCTCTCCGCTCCCCCGGCGATGATCAACTCCGACACGCCCGCCTCGACCTGCATCACAGCGTACAGAATCGCCTGCAGCCCGGACCCGCACCGGCGGTCGATCTGCAGTCCCGGGATCTCGACACTCAGACCGGCATCCAGTGCCGCGATACGACCCAACGCTGGCGCCTCGCCGTTCGGATAGCACTGTCCGAACAGCACATCGTCGACGTCGCCGGCACCCAACCCCCCTCGCTCGACAACCGCAGCGACAACGGCCGCAGCGAGCGTCGCCGCCGCCAGATCACGGAACATGCCACCGGCTCTGCCGATCGCCGTTCTGACCGGTTCACAGATCACTGCATCCCTATGCGCGCTCAAATTCTCGGCCTCCTTCTCGACTCACGCAGAACTGCGCCGCCAACTCTCCACGTCCCGAACAGATCGTGCTCGCCCATGGCACCGGGCACGGGACCGGCTCCGACTACTACCTGTCCGCCCAAGCTCTGAGCTTCTCCACGAGCCGGACAGTGCTGTCGCGGTCGTAGCCCGCCGGGAACGTAAGGCTGAGGTAGGTGACACCCGCACTCTTGTAGGCGTCGATCCTGTCTCGTATGTGCCCCTCGTCCCCCACCAGAGATGTGCCCGACAGGTAGTCAGCAGGAACGAGGGCTTCCGCCTCCGTCCTGCGCCCGGCGAGATACAGAGACTGCATCGCCCTCGCCTCTTTCTCGTATCCGTACCGGACGAACAGGTCGTTGTAAAAGTTCGTGCTGGCCGAACCCATTCCGCCCACGTACAGCGCCACATGGGCCCGCTCGGCGTTCAGCAGCCGGTCCGCTTCCTCCTTCCCACACAACGCCACGGGGCCGCCCGCCACCACCTCCAACGGCTTGCGGTCCGGGCTGCGCAACGCGGCGCCGCGAGCGAGGTGCTCCGACCACACGTCTGCCTTCTCCGGGTGGAAGAAGAACGGGATCCACCCCTCGGCCAGCTCCGCAGCCAGAGCCACGTTGCGTGGCCCCAGAGCAGCCAGAAAGATCGGGATGTCGGGCCGCAGCGGATGGTTGAGCATCCGCAGTGGCTTCACGCTCGCCGGGTCCGGGCCTGAAGCGACGGGCACATCGAAAGTGTCGCCGTGGTACTCCAGCCGTTCACGGGCCCAGACCCGACGGCACACCTCGATGGCGTCACGTGTTGCCGCCAGGGGCTTGCGGAACGGCACCCCGTACCATCCCTCTACGACCTGGGGGCCGGAGACACCGATGCCCAACACAAACCGTCCCGAAGATACGAAGTCGAGCCCCGCGGCTGTCATAGCAGTCAGAGCCGGCGACCGGGAGTAGACGGGCAAAATTCCGCTACCGAGTTCGGCCGTCCTGGTGTGTCCGGCCAGGTACCCGAGCATCGACACGGCATCGAAGCCATACGCTTCGCCCACCCAGAACGCATCCATCCCCGCCGACTCCATCGATGCCACCCTCCCCGCCGTCTCAGAGGGTGATCCATCCCGCGGAACCGTGACGGACAGCTTCATCGAGGCCCAAACCGTTCATAACGGCGATCGTGACGGACGTCGTGAACCCAGCAGCACCGGGAGGACGCCGCCTTCGGAACACAAGCGCAAGGCTCAGGTTTCGACATCACTCCTCCACCGCCCGACACAGTCGTACCGATCGGTACCCTCGCACCAGATCCGGCAATAAGTTGATAATGACATCAACTTATGCACTGGCGACGCCACGCGCAAGCTGGACCATGCGGAAACGCGTCCCCAAGGCCGCCTATTACTTGACATCGATATCTGTTTCCCTGCTAAGGTCGCGGATACGGGCGAACCGGGGATCCTTTGCATCGTTCGTTCGCCTCGGCAGGGGAGCACATGACAGTTGTTGAATACTGTCGTCATTTGATTAGGGGGGAGTCTACAGATGCAGAATCGTTCACAACCGGAACGAAGCGATCCGGTAACTCGGCGCCGAACGTGGCGATTTCTTGCTGCTGCCGCGGTACTGATCGTCGCTGCGGGCTGCGGCTCGTCTTCCAAGAAATCCAGCAGTTCTGCCACGACATCCAGCGGTTCTGCCCCGACATCCAGCGGTTCTGCCTCGACATCTAGCGGTTCTGCCGCGGTTGGCAGCAGCTCTTCCTCTGCAAAGAGCACCACCTACACCCTGGGCGTGCTCGCAGATCTAACTGGAGCGATCGCGGACACCGGCCACACCACTCCTGAGGGAATAAAGGCAGGGATCGGGCTCTACAACTCTGAGGGCTACCACCTCAAGTACGTGCTGGCAGACACCGGGTCCACGCCGGCTGGCACGCTCGCGGCCGCCCAGAAGCTTGTCGATCAGGACCACGTCTTCGCCGTGATCGCGACCTCGGGCCTGACCTTCGCCGCCGCCCCCTTCCTCACCTCGAAGGGGATCCCGGTGATCGGAGCTGAGGTGGACGGTCCCGAGTGGGTGACGAGCAGGAACATGTTCTCTGTCTTCGGCACCAGTACGTTCACCAGCGTGCAGACCACCACCGGGAATATCCTCAAACTGCTCGGAGCGAAGAACTTCTCCGCCGTCGGGTACGGCGTCTCGCCCAGCTCTGCCAACGCCGCCAAGGCTGCTACGGCCTCGGCCCAGCTGGCGGGAATCAAGGTGGGGTACCTGAACACGAGCTTTCCTTTCGGCAGCACCAACGTCGGGCCGGCCGTCTTGGGTATGAAGACTGCCGGGGTTGACAGCTTTATCGGAGAGCTCGAACAGGTGACCTCGTACGCCATCCTGACGGGAATGCGCCAGCAGGGAGCGCCCCTCAAGGTTCCGCTGTTGGCCGCAGGCTACGGTAGCGACCTCCTGCAGGCGGGCGCAGCCACTGAGCAGGCCGCCCAGGGTGCCTACTTCCTCAACACCTACGAACCGGTTCAGTTGAACACCGCAGCGACGCAACGCCTTTCCAACGCGCTGCAAACCTACGCTGGCATACCGGGCGATTACGCCACGGAGAACGTGTACCACGCTTACATCTCTGTTGACGCTTTCGTGACCGGGCTCGAGGCCGCCGGCCCCCATCCGACTCAGGCGCAGTTCATCAACGCCATGCTCGGAATCAGGAGCTACAACGGCGCCGGGCTGTACGGGAGCCATTCCATCGGATTCGCCATGGACCAGCGCGGCCTAGGTTCCAACGGGGCTGATAACTGCGCCTACCTGATGCTGTTCCAGGGCTCCTCGTTCCATCTTGTCTCGGGTGGGGAGCCGATCTGCGGAGTGACAGTGCCAGGAAAGAAGGTATGAGCCGGCGTGCAGCCAGCCGCCTTGAGCGCCTGCACGAGAGCGTCGATCGACAGATCGCGCCGAACTAGTGGTGGCCTGACCCTCCCGACCATGCGGTGGTGTGCTGCGTGAACGAGAAGACCGGTATCCAGGCCCTCGACCGCACTCAGCCGATCCTGCCCCTGCGGCCTAGCCAAGTCGAGCGGCGCACCCACGACTACCGGCGCAACGGACTAACCGATCTGTTCGCGGCGCTGAACGTTGCCACCGGAGAAGTCACCGCCACCACCCGCCACCGTCACCGCGCTTGGGAGTTCATCGCCTTTATGACCGAGATCGACAAGGCCGTACCTGCCGACTTGGATATCGACGTGGTGCTCGACAACTCCCGCACCCACAAGACCCCCGCCGTGCAGAGATGGCTGCTTGGCCGTCCCCGCGTCCAGTTCCACTTCACGCCCACCAGCTCGTCGTGGCTCAACCTGGTCGAGCGAGGTTCGCCGAACTGACCCCCAGGCTGCTGCAACGACCCTGCCCTATGGTCAGAACGGCGAACGCTCATCCACCAGATAGCGGTCCAACTCCTCGTGCATGCTGCTTATGGGCCGCTCCCACACAGTGGAGAGGCGATGCTCACGGAAGCTGCGGGAGTGAAGACCGCGCTGCTGGCGCTCCAGATTGCTGAAGTCCTGTCGGGGGATCAAGCCTAGGTTATCGGCATCATCCGGTGCGTACCGGCCTTGGAGCCGCGCCCGCGGGACTTCGTCTCCTTGCGGAGGCATCGTCAACGACCACACCTCGAAGCGGCACATCTCCGGATCGTCATTGTACGGCCTGACCCGGTACGACAGGGCGTTGCTGAACCAAGGGAGGATGAAGAAGTTCGGGAACACGAACACCTCTCCGCCCCACACCTGCATGCTCTCCGGAGTGTCGCGTATCGGGATCCCGGCACCCTTATCGTAGTCGATGACCGCCGAGATCGCCGCCGCAGTGTCGTCCTCGCCGGGGGCCAGCTTGGTGCGAAGCCCCTCCACGACCCGGACGTCGCGCTCGAGAACCATGGAATCCTGCCCCTCCCACAACAGGCGCATGAACGTGAGGAACTGGCCGGGCTCCGTCAGTTCCGTCTCAGGGCCCCCGGAGGGATCTACCGGACGCTGCTGGAAGAGAGAGTGACCGTTCTCGAAGACCTTGTACTCGAGGAAACCGGCCGGATACATCTCCCCCGCCCCCAAGGTTAGTTGCGGGTGCGTCGCCTGCAGGTGATAGCCCTCGTAGAACGCCTCTTGGGCGAGCTTCCAGTTGCAGGGGATGATCACCTCCTTCCACCAGTAGACGCGGAGGTCTTCGACGCCGAAGCCCTCGAGGATCGCCGCCGCGGGTGCCAGAGCCTCGCGGAGCGACCGCGCGTTCGGATCCATGTTGATCCATGCGCACGCCCCCCAGGTCTCGACCTGGCACTCTTGTAGTCGCACTTCTTCCGGACGCAGGCTCTCTGCTGCGAACCCGTCCTCGCCGTAGACGAACGAGTTCGATCCGTCGAGGTTCCACCTCCAGCCGTGGAACGGACACGTGATCTGGCCCCCGGGCAAACGACCAGATCCCCGGCACAGGGTGGTGGCCCGGTGACGGCACGCGTTGTAGAACGCCTTGACCGACATGTCGGGCTGGCGCACCACGAGAATGGACTGATCACAGATCTCGTACTCGACGAAGTCACCAGGCTTCGGGATCTCCTCCAGGCGGCAGGCCATCTGCCAGACCCTGGGCCAAAAGCGGGCCTTCTCGAGCTCGAAGAACCCCCGGTCGAAATACCGCTCCCGTGACACGTGCAGCGGGCTGGTCATGGGGTATGGAATCTGAGTCGTTTGCGTTTGATTCTCTTCGATGATCGCCACGTCGGGTCCCTTCTCGATTAAAATTTACGTGTTCAGCGGCTGGAGTAGCCCAAGATCACCGGACTTCCCTTTGAGGAGATCCGTGGCGGGAGACCCAGACTGACCGCCGCTGCGGCGCCAATCGCCCAGGTACGCCCGGTGGCGGCGAAGTGACGCATCATTGGTCTTACCCTTTCTTCTTGGTAAGGCGGCCGGCGGCGTGCCGAGCAGCTACGTAACCGAAAACAGTGGTGCCTGCGATGCTTGCACCCGCTCCCGGGTAGCGGCGCCCCATCAACGAGGCGGTGATGTTCCCCGCTGCGTACAGACCTGGAATCGGTGACAGATCCTCTTTCAACACCCGAGCGAACTCGTCGGTGATAACCCCGCCGCACGTCCCCACGTCAGCCGGAAAGATCTGGGTGGCGTAGAAGGGAGGACGGTCAAGGGGGCCCAGGGCGGGGTTGGGCTTGAAGCCGGGATCACCCCAACAGATGTTGAACGCGGACTGTCCACGTCCGAAATCCGGATCCAGCCCCTTGGCGGCATTGGTGTTGAACCGCGTGACAGTATCGGCCAGCATCTGCGGGTCGACGCCGATCTGCTGCGCCAGACCTTCGATGGTGGAAGCCCTCTTCAGGACACCCTTGTCGAACCACTCCTCGGGAAACTGGCTCGGCAAGAGGCTCTTAGCAGTGAGCCTGTACCTATGGCGGTAGCCGTCGTCGAAGATTAGCCAGGCGGGCACCGCATCGTTGGCGTACATCAACCTGCCTACCTCGATGTAGTCGTTCGCCTCGTTGCAGAACCGACTGCCGGCCCGGTTGACGAAAATCGCTCCCGGTCGTTGGCGAGCCAGCCCGATGGAGGTGCCGGCCTGACCGCCGCCTGCGACCACCAGATCCGGGCCAGGGTTCGGATTCCAGATCGCCTCGTCCATGAGATCGATCTTCGCCCCCAGTTCGATGGCCGCAGTCAGGGCCTCCCCCGTATCGCCGGGATTGGAGGCTGACCACTGGGCTTCGTTCGGCTGCTTGCCACTGTACTTCCGGCGCATCTCGGCGTTACGCGAGAACCCACCCGCCGCCAGGAGCACTCCTCTGCGGGCTTCGATCGAAACCGGTGAGCCGTCCTGCACGATCCGTACCCCTGTTACTCGCCCATCGTGGACCACCAGGTCCTCCAGACCGGAGTTCAACCAGAGGGGGATCCCTTCGGCCACGATGATCTTCAGCAGTTGGGCGACCAGCGATCCTCCGTTGGCCACCAGCTTCTGGCCCCGCATCTTCGCCACTTGGGTCCGCAGCCATACCCTTGCCGCGACTGCGAACGCCTCCGGAGCCCGGTTGAAATACGGAAGACGGCGGATCTCGTTGGTCTTGAATACGAGCCCAAAGTGCGACGAGAAGCAAGGAGGAAGCTTGTCCTGCCAGTCGCCCAGCACTCGGACGTCGAACGGCACACCCTCGATCGAACGCCCCTTCGGGTTCCCTCCCTTGTGGTTCGGATAGTAATCACTGTACCCGGGACACCCGACCAGCTTGACGCCCTTGGCGAGCAGGAACCGCACCATCTCCGAACCGCCTGCCAGGAACATCTCCCGCCGTTCCTGGGTCGAGGCCGGCCCAACATCTCCGACTACGGCTTCCAGGTAGGCCATGCCGTCCTCGAAAGAATCGTCGACGCCATCGGCTTTCATGATCGGATTATTCGGCAGCCAGATGACACCGCCCGAGAGCGCCGTCGAGCCGCCGACGACACCCTGCTTCTCCAGGATGATCGGCTTCAATCCGGCGTCGGCTGCGGCCAACCCGGCCACCAATCCACCGCCGCCGCTCCCGACGATGACCAAATCAAACGATTGAGCCCAATCAGGCATGTATTCCCCTATCCGTCGGCCCCTTCGCTGAGAACGAGTCTTAGATTGAATGCGTCAGTGCGAGGACGACCCACGTGGCCAACACCTGCGCCGTCGACGATCCTGTCGTCGGGACCGTCTCCCTGTCCCGCCCGACCGCAACACCGAGCATCGCTTCCCTCCTCTTTTGATCTACGCCCAGGTTAGATCTGATGAGCGTACAATTCCAACTCGATATCGATATCGGCTCTATGGGTCGGACGGAACACAGGGTGCGCGTCCTCGCCCCCTTGACCAGCGCCGGGCGGGGGGTGGTGCGGTTGGCCTACGACGATGCTCCGTTCGAGCACGTCAGCTTGCCGCCATTGGTCAGACTCACGGCGCCGTTCTGGACGCGGTATGTGAACCAGCAGTCGACCGGATGCGCTTTGCCGGCGGCGAAGGTCAACGGCGGGGCCAAGCCGCTCAAGGTGTCCCCCTTCAACGACGCCAGTCCTTGAACGATCTCTGCAGAGGAGGGAGTGTCGCTCGATGTAAGCCCTCCGCCTTTCACCGCGTCCTCGAGGAGCAGACCTGCAGCCCACGGCTCAGTTGCCGTACCTCCCGTCCAGGAGACTGGCTTGTTCACCAGCCCTGGGTAGTACTTGTTGACCGCAGCATCCATCGCCTGAATCTGAGGGTTATCGGTCTGTGTGAACGGAAGATCATTCGACTCGTACCATGAGCTGCTCTTAATCCCAACCGTAGTGAGCATGCTGGGATCAAACGACTCTCCGCTGGAAATGTACACAGGGTTGTAGTTCTGCTTGCTGCAGTCTGATGCGACTCTTTCGAAGACAGGGTCCACATCACCGTTCATAACCGCCTGAGCGTGGCTCTGTTCAGCGGCCACGCACTGCGCGGTGTAGTTGGGGGCGGTCGCCGAAATACTGGCCTTGTAGACGACCGGCACACCTGCTTTCTGAGCAGAGGTTGAGATTGTGGAGGCCTCTTCGGAGCAGGCGGCTGCCTCTGTGCAATACATGTACGCAAGCTTGGTCGCTCCGGCCTGCTTGGCGACCGATATGAACGCATCGGTGAGTGCGTCTTCCGTCTCCCCTTCCGAATAGAAGTCGGAGTTGTTGTAGAACGGGGTCTCGGTAATGTCACCACCAACGACCGGTATTTTCGCCGATTCGACCGTCGACGCCCATGGCTCATCTACAAGGGAGAAGTCAGCGATCGCATCCACATGGTCCGATATGAGGGTCTGCATATCCGAAATAGACGTGCCCGGGTTCGCTGCGTCGTCCTCTGTGATCAGCTGGATGGCATGCCCACTGATGCCCCCAGAGGCGTTGACAGAGTTGGCCCAAGCTTTGTACGTCTCTTCTGCCGGTGCCGTGGAGCCTGCGAACGCGCCGGAACAACTGCAAATTACGCCGACTTTGATCGGAGCTCCGGCCGCCTGGGCCCCGGTTGGTGTACCGGCGGCCGAGGTACTGGACGTAGAGCCAACAGAGGACGGCTTGCTACTCGACGAGCACGCCCCTGCGACCATGGTTGTGACGAGCACGGCTACCGCTGCTAGCGAGCGGGATCGTCCATTCACTGGTTTCCCCCTTCGGTTATAGACGTCGCCCGAGCCGGCGACCCCGGACCCGAGCTGCTTGAACTGCGGGAGTTCTTGCTGCTCGAGCAGCTGGCCCCGACCACAATGCACACTTCCGCAACAACGGCAGCCGCTCGGCGACGACGTCGTCCGGTCACGGACGTATCCGCATCCCCCATTTATCTGGTTCCTTTCCTTCGTCTCTGTTTAGACGCCCAGCGGCGTCACCACTCCCCCACAAGTCCCGACGTCAACCTCATAGATATCCGTCACGTACTAAATCGCCCCCGTGAGGGGGCCCAACTCCGGGCTGACCAGGCTCTCACCGAGCGACGCCATTCCCAGAGCCGAGAGTAGCACCTCGGACGGGTACTCGCTGATCGGCCACGCTGCCCGTGCTCATGACATGTTGACGTCCTAGAGATGCTCGGCCCATCCACCTCGACGAACTCTAGCGCAGTTCGATATCGATATCAATATCTGTTCATACCGCGGGGTGCTAGCTTAAGTTTAGGGATCACCTCGTGATCACTCAAGTCAACCAAGGAGGCGCTGGTGTCGTCGCCGGCTGCGGTGAGACAGAGGATTGAACCCGCATGGTACACCTGGGCTCTTCTACACCAGCTGGGCTTCAGCCGCACCATCGTCTTCGACGACCTTCGTGGAGCCCGGGATTTCTTCGAGTCCCTGATGGCCGACAGCTACCAACAAGAAGGCCTGAAACAGCGCTGCCGAGGTAGACCCATAACGGAAAGGGCGACACCCACGGCCTGTAGCCTCCCATGCCGGTGCATCGCCCGGGTCACTATTCGGTAACCGGGGGGGTCACGAAGGTGAGGAGGACGGAAATGATCAAGATAATGCTTCTGGTCTCGCGCAAGGCGGGGGTCAGCCTGGAGGAGTTCCGGGAGCACTACGAGGCGATCCATGCGCCGCTGGCGGCGAAGCACCTTCCGTATCTGGCGAAGTACGTACGCAACTATGCGGTCGACCGGTTCGGTGGCGATGTCGACTGCGACTGCGTGACCGAGTTCTGGTTTGACCACCCGGGACCGTGGAGGGAGGCACGGACAAAGATCCTGCGTCAGGACCTGCTCGACCGCTTCGCAGCGGACGAGGAGCAATTCATGGATCGTTCTTCGATGCGTACCCTCGTGGTGGAGGAAGGCGAGACCGCGACCGACGACCTGCTCGGTGTCAGGGAGTAGGCCCGTTCAGGCGGTCATGGGCGTGAACCGCGCCGGGACCTTGGACCAACCGACCACAACGCCCGGAGATGCGTATCGAACCAGGCCTGTGCGGTCGACCCGGTAGTCGGGCAGTCGCTGGAGCATTGTGCGGATCGAGATGGCGCCGATGAGCCGGGCCAGGTCGGCGCCGAGGCAGAGATGTCCTCCCACCCCGAACGAAAGGTGCCTCGCTGCGTTCGGGCGATCGAGACGCGCCTCATGGGGATCCTCGAAGATCGCCGGGTCGCGGTTAGCCGCTGCCCAGGAGAGGAAGGCCCGGTCGCCGGCAGCCAGCGCCCGTCCGCCGAGCGCGACATCCCGCATCACGTTGCGCCCCACGCCCACGGCGGAAGGAAAGAGTCGCAGGAACTCGTCCACGGCGTTCTGGAGATAGTCCGGGTCGGAGACGAGGCGGTCGTGGTGGTGGCGGTTGTCGCTCAGCCAGATCAGCGCACTGGTCACGAGCGACGCCGTGGTGTCGAAGCCGCCAAGCACCAAGGCCGAGAGCATGCTCACGACTTCCTCGTCGGTCAGTGGCCTCCCGGCCACCTCGCCACCAACCAGGGCCGAGACGATGTCCGATGTCGGCCGGCGACGGCGCTCACGGGCCAGCTCCCGCAGCATCGAGTGCACCCGTTCGATGTCGGCAGTTGCATCCGCTCCAATGCTCTGCCCGCCGTGATGAACGGCAAGCGTGAACTCCTGCCACCGATCCAGGTTGATTCCCACCAGTTCCATGGTGGTTCTGGCCACGACGGGCATAGCAAAATCTGCGAACAGGTCGGCGCATCCGGCCCGGCTTACCGAGGCCAGGATGGCCTCGACGTTCCTCCGCACGACCGGTTCCCACCGTTGGATGGCGTCTGCTCGGAAGTGCGGGAGCTCCAGCTTCCGCCGCTGGGTCGAAAGCGGCGGATCCGACTCCGACAGGATCAGCGGGAAGGCCAGGGGCGGTATACCGATGCCCCGGGCTTCCGGGCATCTGCCTGTGACGTCGTGGAACGAGGAGAAGGTCCGCCAGTCGAGCGCCGCCGCCTTCACCTCGGGGTAGCCTACGACGATCCAGTGGCCGCCATTTGCCGGTGTCCACGCCACCGGCCCTTCGGCGCGGATCGCGTCGGTCTGGGTGATCCAGAGATCGAGGTGGTCCAGTGCATGATGGTCGAACGGCGGAAGCGCGGCTTGCACTTCAGCCCTCCTTCACTTCGTCGCACGCAGTCATGACTTCGTCCAGGATCGGGGTGATGGTGACGCAGAACAGCTCGGGGTCATCGGACGGAGCGAAGTGGCCGAGCCCGGGCAGCATTGTGTAGACAGCCCCCTTCACATAGCGCGGGATAGCCGGGGCGCCATCTTCAAGCGAAAGGGAGGTGCGGTCGAACTCGCCGGCCAACACGAACACCGGCGTCCGGGTGGTGTCGATGCGCCAACCATCGACCGCGAGGTCATGGGCCTTCATAAAGTAGCCATTGTCGCCGGCGTAGACCCCCGGCCCGTTCGACCGGTAGACCCAGTAGGTCTCATGCCGGCTGGCTTCCGGAGCGACCGGCGAGGTCGTCGCCAAAACCCTCCCAGCGTAGAACTCGGCCGAGATTCCGGGATCCCGGAAGGGGGTGTTATCGAAGGCGGCCATATCCGGCGAGGAGCGGCACCAGCCGTTCAGCGAAACGAAGCCACGAAAGTGATCGGGTCGAAACGCGGCCAAGTCCAGCGCCAGCTGGCCCCCGACCGAGCATCCCATGAAGACGGGCCGGTCCAATCCCAGCGCCTCGACCAGACCCACCGCCCAACCCATCAGCTCATCCCGGTCAGGAAGGTATTCGTCTTCCCACCAGCGCTCGCCCAGCAGCGGTAACGACTTGCCGTGCGCTGGCAGATCATAGGCGATCATCCGGAACCGTCGACGCAGGTCCGGATAGCTCAACAGATGACGCCACTGGCGGGAGTCAGCCCCGGCCGTGGCATGGAGCAACAGTGGCACCGAACCCCGACCGGCTTCCTCGTAATAGATCCGCGCCTCGCGGTCGCCGTTGCGGACATGGGCGTACCGGCCGACCGCATCGTCAGTCTCCCACCTCTCGGGCGCCGACCGATGACGGACGCCCGGTCCGGAGACCGTCAGGCGCAGCAGGACCAACAGCCGCTCCCAGGCCGCGTAATAAGGAGCAATAAGGCGTTGCACGTCGCCGCATAGATCGGCCCCGCCAGCGGTCAACGAGGCGGCAGCGTAAGGAGGCGTGGCCACGAGCGCCTCTTGCCAAAATGGCTCGGGCGCGGCAACAACCAGATCCGCCTCCCCGGCAGCCGGCTCCACTGCGGTCACATGACCGCCCTCGACGATCACATCGACCGCTTTGTCCTTGGGACCGATACGCACACGCGCTGTCAGCCGTCCCAACTTCACCCTCAGCTCCCGGTCTTCCCGCGCCAAGCGAGCGAAGCGCTCGATATCAATCATCCGGGGGTAGCCAACCGGAAGCGCACGACGCTCGTCCCGGGTGCGAGCTCGAAGAAGCACGCTTCGACCGGCACGCCGCAGGCCAGGCTGGCCGGTGGGTCCACCAGGCGCGCGTACACTACAGGGCCCTCCTCCAACTCGATAAGGCCGACCGCGTACGGGCAGTGACCCTCGAACGCCGGATGAAGCGGCTCTAGGTAGACGGCGAAACTCCAGATGGTGCCTCGGCCGGAAACCGTGATCCAGGTGCCCCCCTCGGCCAGGCAATCGGGGCACGACACAACTGGCGGCCATCGGATGTACCCGCAGTGCGAGCACTGCTGCATCGATAGCCGCCCCTCCCTCGTCGCCGCCCAGTGCGGCGCGGCAACAGGATCAGCGGTGTCAGGAAGCGGAACTGGAACCGTCATCGAGCCACTCGAAACACCGATGCACTCCCCTTCTGGGCCACCATCGTCGAGGCATGCAACGCCAGCTCCGCCCCCATCACTTGGCGCGGCCCAGCCGCATGGCGAAGTTGACGGACGATCTCCACAATGTGGAGCCAGCCCCACATGTACCTTTCGGCCAGGTGTCCGCCAGAGGTGTTCACCGGCAACCGACCTCCGAGCAAAGTCTCACCAGATGCCAGCAAAGCCCCGGCGCCACCGGGCTCGGCGAAGCCTAAGACCTCGATCATCTGCAGCACCCACATGCTCGCCGGATCCTGGATCATGAGGATGTCGATGTCATCCCGTTCGACGCCCGCAGATTGAAGGGCCCGCGTGGCCACGCCGCCCATCCAGCGCCGCTCCAGATTGTTCTTGTTCTGCAGGTTCCGCAGCGGCGCGACCTGGGCCATGCCGGCCAGTTCGACGGGCGGGTGTGGGAAGTCACCGGCGCGGTCTGCAGAGGTGATAACCAGAGCAACGCCGCCGTCATGGAAGGCGGCGATGTCGCTTCGCCGCACCGGGACGATGTAATAAGGCTCGGCAAGGTAGGACTCGATTGTCATCGGCTCCCGGTGCGCCGCCGTCGGGTTGAGGGCGGCCCACCGGCGCTGGGCGACGACGACGGCACCGAGGTCGGCCTCGCTCGCACCGTAGAGATGCTGGTAGCGCCGGAACATCAGCGCAGCCAGCGTCCCGATAGTATCAACCACGCCATGGTGGAGGTTCTCGCCGCCGTATGCCGAGAAGTCGCCACCGCGGCTTCCCTGGTCGGTGCCGTAGGTCAAGAGGATGGTCCTGGCCAGGCCGGCACTGATCACCATCGCCGCCAAATGGATCGAGAAGTTGCACGTGCCGTAATCGAGCGACGCAGAATAGGTTGGATTGAGCCCGAGCAACCGTCCCATTACCGTGTCGACTCCACCGCCGCCCAGCGCCTTGCACGTGATCAGCCCGTCGAGTGAATCCTTGCGGAGGCCCGCGTCAGCGAGGGCACGGCGAGCAGCATCCAGTGCATAATCCTCGCCCCGCCAGTTCGGGTCCTCCTGAGTGGAAGACACGCCTATACCGACGATGGCTGACCCGCCGCCGAAAACGCCACTTCTAGCAGCCATCCCTCTTGCCCTCCCGGCGATCGGCCCGGCCTAACCTCGCCATCGGCTATCGGACAAGTGTAGCCCGCGATCTTAGCCTTCATCCATCGATCGGCCGCCTTGATAGAAGGTGATTGGCTAGCCCCTGCACATCCGGAAGCGGCCGACTCACCACCCGGAGTCGTCCAGAAGGTAGCCCGAACCTAAGCGAAATCCAGCCGCCCGAGCCGGTACATCTTGCCTCAGCGGATCGTGAGTTTCGGGCCGATCTCGCGCCACCGACTGGCATAGCCAGGCTTGCCGCGGGGGTATCCGGTCAGGCGGATGGGGCGAGGTAGGGACGCACTGCGTCGGCGACGGCGGTGCCCTCGAAGAAGCGAGGGTTCATGGCGGTAAGCATCCGCACCACGTTGCCGCAAGCGAAATCGGCGAAGTTCTGCTCCGTAAGGTGACCGTCCTCGACGAGCTCCCACGCCTCGGGCAGCACCTCGCGGAGGTCCGGGACGTCCCAATGGCCGATGTCGGAGGCGAACATGGCGTTCAACCGGGCGCTATGGGGGAGCATGCTGTCGTTGAAGGCCAGCGCGTTCATCGGGTCGTCGGCCTCGCATCCGAACCCGAGCTGGCGCGTGAAGACGTCCACGATGTCCTCGGGACCGGTGATCCCCGACTCGGCGAAGTCGTCGATGCCGTAGAGCGAGGCTCGGGGATCCCCCAGTGGCTTGGCGCCCTCTTCGACACGATGCCCGTATCGACGGAGCGGCCCGTCGGCGAACTTGGCGAACAGCTCGTCGGCCAGTTCGACGTCGAAGCGCGCTGGGTCGAACATCTGCACGGCGTCCCTGTTGCGCTTCTCGTAGTGGCTCAGGAGGTCGGCATAGAGCTGGGCCGCCCAGGCCACGCCGCCTTCCAGGAAGGAGAGTCGCAGCTTCGGGTGGCGCTTGGGCACACCTCCCATGACGAGCGACCGGCACGCGGCCTCCTGGGCGGCGGCGAAGTTGCCCAGGTGGTTGTAGACGTAGTTGCTCGGCGATACCCGGCTGCCCCACCCGTAGCCGATCCCGTGAAACGCCGGCACAATCCCGAGCTCGACGCACCTCGCCCATAGCGGCGCGTAGTCGTAGAGGCTGTCGTGGCCCAACGTGTCGACCCAAGAGGCGGTCGAGCCGTCCGGTCGGACGCTACGCGGCACTACCCCGCTCATGACCACGGCCTTGAAGCCGAGCACGCCGATGGCGTGGTCGAGCTCGGCCACCGCCTCGTTCGGGGTGAACGTGGGGATGACGGCGACGGGCTCAAGACGATCGCGGTAGTCGGCGAAGACTCTCGCGTAGTACGTGTTCAGTGCCCGGGCCGCCGCCTGGCGAAGCTCGTCGTCGGGGTTGCTCAAGACGGAGAGCCCCGAGGTCGGGTAGAGCAGCGCGAAGTCGAGGCCAATCTCCTCCAGGCGCCGGTGGAGCAGCTTGGGCAGCAAGACGGTCATGCGGTCGAGCCCGAGCGGGTTGCCGAAGAACACCCTCGTCGGGAGATAGCCACCGCCCGACGTGAACGGCGAGCGCCGGTACCGGATGAACCGCTCCGCCACCACGTCATCGGCGACCTCGCGCATGCAGTCGATGACCATCGGCATGAACTCGACGAGGTGGCCGTCAGCGTCGATAATCGGATGCGCGAGACGACGACGTATCTGCGACACCCGATCGCTGGGCATGAAGTCGAAAGCCAACCCTGCCTCCCTGACCCTCGTGACCGCTTCGCGCCCAACGCTACCGGCTGCCGTCCGCCACTTCTCGTCCCGCGGCGACAGTGCTCGAGTTGGCGGTCGTGTCCCGTCCGGACGTCGGCGTCGGGACTCGCATGGCGAACGGGTGGTCAGACAGCAACCGTGTCGGTATCGCGACCCGACCGCAGCACGCGGCCCGGCAGCGCGTCGGTGAGCTTGCCGTGCTCGGCGATCGCCTGGCCGTTAACGAAGACGTGCTCCATGCCCACGGCCCCGGCGTGCAGTCGGCTGGCGTTGCCGGGCAGATCGGCCCGCACCTCGGCCGGCAATCGGGCGACCTCGGTCTCGTCGAACACCAGGACGTCGGCGGCGTAGCCCGGCGCAAGCAGCCCTCGGCCCCGGAGGCCGAAGGCGCGGGCGGCGTCGCCGGTGATCATGCGCACCGCCGCCTCCAACGGCAGCAGCTGGCGGTCGCGCACAGTCGGGCCGACGAAGTCGGTGAAGAACCCGAAGGTGTCGAGCATGTCGAGGTGGGCGCCCGCGTCAGAGCCGCCGACGATCGTCCGCGGGTCCTCCCAGACGGCGAGCCGTCTGCGCCACGACTCGGGGTCGTCGCCTTCGGCCGGCACCACGAACCCGGTGCGAAGGTCGTCGGCGGCGGCCACCTCGAACAGCAGATCGAACGGGTCGACACCGCGCTCTCGAGCGGCGTCAGCGACGGACCGGCCTTGAACGTCGGCGAAGGTCGGCGACTCGACGTACTCAAAGGTGAGCCGCGAGACGTCGTACCAGACCCGCCCTTCGGCGGCGGCGGCGCCCGCTAGCCGGCGGCGGATCTCCGGGTCGCGGAACGCGCCGACCTTGGCGTCATGTCCTCGCCCGAGGACCTCGGCCCACGCCGGTGCCGAATCAAACAGGAAGCCCGCATCGAGGTTGAGGTGCATCGCGTTGGGCACCGGCAGCGTCAGGCCGAACACCGCGCCGCCGTGGGCGGCGGCCAGATCAGACGCTGCCAGCCGGTTCTGGGTGACCTCGTCAGGGATGTTCGGACGAATGAGCATCAGGTTCCAGTTCAGCGGCCGGCCCGCGGCGGCTGACATCTTCGCCATGAGCAGCGCCCGGTCATCGGGGAACGCGCCGCTCGCCCACGGGATGAACTCGAGCCAGGTACCGGGGTGCGAGCGGAGCGAAGGAGAGATCCGAAGCAGCTCCGCCGCGGTGGCGAACCGCGACGGCGTCGGGTCGCCGGCGGCGTCGTTGTGCGTCTCGGCCCACGACGAGGAGAACCCCAGCGCCCCGGACGCGAGGCTCGCCTCGACGAGGCGGCACATCTCCTCGATCTCCTCGTCCCGGGCCTCTCGACGCCAATCCTCGCCGAGGACGAGGCGACGCACGGTCGAGTGCCCGACAAGGAAGCCCACGTTGAGGCCGACATTACCTTCGAACGTGTCGAGGTAATCGCCGAAGCTCCGCCATCTGATATCGACGCCAGCGCGGATGGTGGCGAGCGGAATCCCCTCGACGCGCGCCAGCATCGCCGTCAGGTAGTCGATCGCCTCTTCCTCCATCGGTGCCAGCGTGAACCCACAGTTCCCGCCGATCGCCGTCGTCACGCCGTGGAGCGGGCTCGGCGTCAGGTACGGGTCCCACGCCGCCTGGGCATCGTAGTGGGTGTGCACGTCGATGAACCCCGGTGTTACCACCTTGCCTGCAGCGTCGATCCGGCGGGCCGCCGGCTCTTCAAGGACGCCGATCTCCACGATCCGACCGCCCCTCATCCCCACATCCGCGCCGCGCCGGGGCGCCCCGGACCCGTCAATGACCTCGCCCCCGACGATCGCCACATCAAGCACGGCGGCCTCCTTTCGCTACGGTAGGCCGGCCTTAGAGCCCGGCGGGGCGCAGTTTAGGACCGCCCGACAAAGCGCGAGAGAGGTCGCGCCCGTTGGTGTAGAGCCGGTTGATCTTCAGCAGGCTGATCAACACGATGTCGATGTCCTGGTTCGTCTGGAATGTGTCGCCCGACTCGGTAAGGTCGACCGCGGGGGAGGAGGCCAACCGAGCAGAGCGAGGAAGGCCTTCATCTCTCATTCTCACTGTCGACACCTTCTGGCCACGGCCGCTCAGTTCCCCGTTCGCGCAATCCCCCGCTGATGGCGAGCGTGGCCAGGTAGGCGGTGGCCATGCTGGCCCACGGCACTCCGGAGCCAAGGGGGCCGTCGCGCTGGGGCCGACCCAGCACTCCTCCACGAACGGTTCAAGTCCCGGGCACCGGGCCTCTCGATCCTGGTGACTCGGGCGCCGTGGTCCGCCATCAGCATTGTCGCGAAGGGCCCGGCGACACCCCACGAAAGGTCCAGGATGGTGACACCATCGCGCATTCCAGGCCTCTTCGAATGTACCGCGGAAACCGATCCCGACGTCGAGTAACGTAACCACGGATCTATCGGCAACCCCTGGGGGTGGAATGTGCTCGCAACTCACCATCAGCGCCTGTTCTCCTCGGACGATCACGTCGATTTGGCCCAAGACCGGGTCAAGGCCTTTCTCCAGGCGAGACATCACGGCGCTTACGACGCCGCCGTCGCACAGGTCGAGGCGGAACTACGGGGTCGCAACAATGTTGAGGTCAACCGGCGATGGCGGGAGCAGCAGAACCTCCCTCAAGTGCAGGGTAAGGGATATGGCGGCAGCGATCGCCACCCGGCGTTCGGGCGGCCGGGACACACCGATCCCTTGGAGCGGCTCAGGGACATGGACGCCGACGTGGTGCTGGTGTCGTCGAGCTATTGCGAGGTGAGCGCGTTCCGATATCTGTATTTGGTGAAGGACGGAGCGGCGGAGGCGACACGGGCCTTCAACACAGCATTGGCGGAGTTCGCGTCGGCCGACCCGAAACGGCTGATCGTCTCGTACCAGATACCGATCCACGACATCGATCTGGCCGTAAGGGAGGTTAGGTGGGCCGCGGCCAACGGATGTAGGTCGCTCCAACTGCCGGTATTCCCGAACGAGGTCGGTATGGCGGACTACTGGGACAGCCGCTACGACCCGCTGTGGACGGCGATCCAGGACGCCGATCTCCCGGTGTGCCTGCACATCGGCCTGAAGCTCAGCTTGGAGGACATCGCCCGAAGGGACCCCACACCACAGCGTGCCATATTCACTTCGATGGTCGCGATGGCGACCGCCGAAGCATTGGGTATGTGGATCCTCACTGGTGTTCTCGAACGGCATCCCCACCTCAAGGTCGTATTCGTCGAGCCCGGGATCGGTTGGGTCACGTGGTGGCTGAACACAGTCGATGACATGGCGGCCCGGCAGGGATACGAGTTCCCGAACCTTACGCTCGCTCCTAGCGACTATTTCCGCCGCAACGTACACCTCACCTTCATCGACGAGCCGAATGTCGTGCGTCTGGCCCACGAATGCCTCGGCATCCACAACGTGATGTGGTCGTCGGACTATCCCCACCCAGTATCGAGCTGGCCTAACTCCCAGTCGACGGTGGAGCGGATCTTTGCGGGGGTTTCAGAAGACGACCGAGATCTGGTCTGCTACACCAACGCAGCTCGGGTCTGGAACCTCTAGCCTCACCTCCTCTACGAGGACGCGCCGTTCTCGCAGGTGACGTTGCTTCCGTCGACGACACTCGGTGTCCCGTTCTGGACGCGGAATGTGAACCAGCAGTGGATGGGGTGGGGCTGGCCGGCTACGAACGTCAGGGGCGGAGCGAGCCCCTCCAAAGTATCGGCCTTGAGGGAATCGAGGCCCTGAATGATCTCTCCCGCAGTGGGCGTATCCGTCGACCGAAGACCCCCGGACTTTACAGCATCCTGCAGAAGTACTCCCGAGGCCCAAATTTCGTCCGACCCCCCTCCGGTCCATACGTTCGGCTTGTCGACCAAGCCGGGGTAGTACTTATTTACAGCTGCGTCCATTGCCTTGATTGCAGTATTGTCGGCAAAGAAGGGGAGGTCATTCGACTCGTACCACGTATCGTCCTTCAGTCCAGTGGCGGAGTTCATGGTGACGTCATATGACTCGCCACTGGATACGTATGTCGGATGGTATCCCTGCTGCGAGCAGTCCGCAGCTACTCTCTTGAATACGGTATCCACATCGCCATTCAAAATAGCCGAGGCGTGCGACTGCTGGGCCGCAACGCATTGCGCAGTGTAATTGGGCGCGGTCGCCGAGATGGATGCATTGTAAATGTCAGGCACGCCCAGCTTCTTCGCAACTGTCGTAATGGCGTTGATAGTCTCCTGGCATACGGCAGCTTCGGCGCAGTAGAAGTTGGCGAGCGTTGTCGCACCAGCGGCCTTTCCGGTAGCAGCAAACGCGTAGGGAAGAGCGTCTATGGTCTCTCCTACAGGGTAAAAGTCTGTGTTTGTATAAAACGGAGTCTCTGTGGGTTCACCGCCAACTATCGGTATTCTCGCTTTCTCCACCGTAGATGCCCATGTCTCGTCAACGAGCGATAGGTCTACGATCGCTATCACGTGATCGGACAAAAGGCTTTGAATATCGGAAATAGAGTTTCCGGGGTTAGCACTATCATCTTTGATTGCGAGTTTTACGGGGTGACCGTTGAGTCCGCCCGACGAGTTCACCGTGTTGGCCCAAGCCTTGTACACCTGCTCACCCGCCACGGTCGTAACAGAAAGAGGACCTGTGCAGCTGCAGATAATGCCCACATTGATGGCCGCCCCGCTCGCCTGACCCAACACCCCGGAACTGGGCGACGCATTGCTCGACGTTGGACTGCTCGAGGTGGAGCTGGAGGCGACGTGCCTACTGTTCGATGAGCACGCGCCGCCGACGAGGGTAACCGCGACGGCAACCACAGATAGAACGCTTCGTCTTTTCAAAGCCGTTGCCCTTTCCCTGAGCGAGAATCGTGTCGCTTTCGATATGTCCCGCATACTTTGAGACTTGGTCGGCGGAATGATCCTGCCCGACGAGGTACCGATTAGTGCGTCGTGCGGGAGATGACCTGTGTGGGTGCTTTCGGGCCGATTGGTCGGACGATGCGCTCGACGATCTTCCAGTCGCCATCGATGCGACGGAACGTCCAGTGATTGAGGCTCGCCGTATAGACCCGGATATCAGGCAGCAGCTGCCCGCTCAGCGGGTTCTCGATGGTTCCTTCTCTGACCAGCACCAGAGAATATCCTTCCGCTTCGGCCTCGTCACCGTCTATGTAGAAGATCAAGGGGCCGTGGGTGAAGTGCTGGCATCTCCCTTCGATGCTCCGATGGCCGACAGCTTCGCCGACCACGCATTCCATGTCTGGATGGCCGACGTGATGTCCCACGACGACGTCTTTCTTAGCCGAGTCGCTGATCGTCATGAAATGCCAGGCGTGAGCTCGTGCCATGCGCACAACTATTGCTAGGACGAAGAGTCGGTCTCACATGTCACCCGACCGTTGTTCTGCAGACTCGGCACGCCGTTCTGAACCCGAGCCGAGAACCAGCAGTTCTCGGGGTGGGGCTGACCGGCCACGAACGTCAGCGGCGAGTACCATCCCTGCAGGGTGTCCCCCTTCAACGAGGTGAGCCCCTTCACGACTTCCGCCGCGCTCGGTGTATCGGAGGGTCCCAGACCTCCGGCCTTGAGCGCATCCTCCAGCAGCAAACCCGACGGCCAAGCGGCGGCCGCCTCGTCGGTCCAAAGGAGGGGGTTGTTCTGCAGTCCGGGATAGTACTTGTTCACTGCAACCTTCATCTCCTGCGTGGACGGGGTGTTCACCCAGTACGGCAGGTTGTTGTACCAATCCCAGGTGTCCCTCTTGAGGCCAGGGGTCGTGGCGAGGGCCTGGCTCCAGGACGCTCCTCCACCGACGTAGGTCGGGTCGAAGCCCTGCTTGTCGCAGTCCGTCGCCACTCTTTGGATCTCCGTAGCGACGTTTTCGATGATCAGCGCTTGGAGGTGGTGCTGCTGGGCGGCGACGCACTGGGCAGTGTAGCTGGGCGCCGTCGCCGAGATCCCGGCCGAGTAAACCAAGGGTATGCCATCCTTCTGCCCTACTATTTTGAGCTGGGCCACGCTATCGGCGCACTCTGTTGCTTCGACGCAGTAGATGGCCCCGAAATTGGTTACTCCCGCCGCCTTGAGCTCCGCCAAATATGCCGGGTTCTCGGACGCTGGAGTCTCGCCTTCGGGATAGAAATCCGGATTAGTTCCAAACGGCGTATCGACGTTAGCGCCTCCGACCACCGGCACATTAGCCGCCTGAACCATAGGGGCCCAGGCCTGGTCGACGATGGACATGTCCACGATCGCGTCAACGTGGCTTGTCAGAAGAGACTGGATCTCGGTAGTGGAGGTACCAGGGTTGGCGGTGTCGTCCTTGGTTATCAGCTGTACGAGATGTCCGTTGATGCCACCCGATGCGTTCACGGTATTCACCCAGGCCTTATAGACGTCTTCAGCCGGTACACTGGCACCTCCGAACGGGCCCGAGCAGGAGCAGACAAGACCGACCTTGATTGCGACTCCGGTTGGTTGCGCCGGGGTCGACCCGTTTGTGGACTGGCTACCCGATGAAGTACCGGAAGAGCCAGTAGAAGGACCGGTGGTGGAGCCGCTGGAGGCATTCTTGCCGCTCGACGAGCATGCCCCCACTGCCACTACCAGAGCGAGCACAGTCAGACCTCGGAGGAACATCCGTCTGTGAATCATTTCGTTGACTCGCCTCCCCATGAAGTAGCTATCAGCAACCCCATCGTCGCCACGAACAGGACCCCTCTGCGGCTCAAGACCGAGACATCACGATATCGATATCGATATCTGTGCACCATAGTGCCGTCACGCCATCGGGTCAAATGGTCGTCACTTTAGGGATCCTGCAAGATGTCGCGGAACCTATATTGATATCGATGTCTACCACGGTGCTTGCGACAACTAGCCAGCTTCGAGTCGGTCTCGACGCGTTTCGCAGGAGCGTTCGATCAGTGGCTGAGCAGTCCGCCCCCGTCTCTTCTGGTTGCCACCACACCCGGTGCCTCGACCGAAAAGGACATGGCGGCCATGAAGGCTTTGATGAAGGCGCGGTATATCGACGGCTGGAGATGCACTTTGCTATGACGCCCAGCCGGCCTCTCGGCCGGCCGCAGATCGTGATTCGCGTTCCCTCCTCGGCTGTCCACGTGGCCCAGGCTGCGCCGATGCCCGTGCCGCCGCCTGTGACGATCATGGAACGCCCGGACGATATCGGTTCACAATGCTGTCGCTCCTCGCCTATTGCTCGGCCCATCCAGCGGAGCGACTCCCCAGTTCGGATAGCGCGGGTATCGATCGCCATATACCAGAAGCTCGAAGATGCCGTGGCCCGTCATCCCATCCATCTGGAACTCCATCAACTGGTCGAGCGAGACGACGCTGGACTCCACCTCGTCGAGATCGGCCGGATCATTGCTGTCCCACTTGTAATACGACAGCCCGTCACCGACCTGACGTCTGGAGTGCCCCGCCCCGTAGTTCGCGTTGACGTTCGGATGCACCGCGTCGGCGGTCACAACAAAGTTGTCGCCATCCTCATCCACGAAGACAATGTCCGCGTGTACTGGGCGCTTGCGGCCGTCATCGAAACTCACGTCATGGTGAAACTTCGGCGAGAGAACACCCAGAAGTAATACGGCGGTCGGCGCCGAGCACCCCATCGACTCGGACGTGCTCGGGGATCATCGCTCCCCAAAGCGCGAGAAGAGCTAGATCCGCGACACTTTTCCGCACCAGCTGGCAGATACGCCAGTGCCGATCTCGACGACAGAGATGTAGCTGAGGGCCTGACATATCAGGAGCGGGCCGCCAGGACTACTTGGTAGGCGTTGTGATCAGCCGCCGCCGTCCCCAAGCGGCCGAGCAGCACCGTGGTGATCTCGGGCCGCACCTTCTGGGTGATCGACCACAGGAAGAGGCCGTACACGATGCCGCAGCAGTAACCCATCTGCACCTCTTCCGACGAGGGAGATCCGCCGCCCTCCGCAGCCAGGCGATCTCGGTAGTGGCGCAGCAAACCCTCTTCAGCGCTCCGGCGATCGTCAACATCGAGTGACGACGCAACCTGGTATCCAACATCGATGTACCAGGGGCCTCGCTGAACCAACTGCCAGTCGAGAAGTCCGGGGCGCCCGCCGGCATCGGCGAAGAGGTTGCCAATATGGGCGTCTCCGTGAATCATGCACCACGAAGGGGATGTGTCTACGAGGGAGGGGAGGCTCCCGTACGCCTCCACCAGCTTCACCGCATCTTTGGCTTCCTTCGGTACGCCTTCACCGAGCGGCCCGTCGAACTGGGCCTGGATCTCCTCCACGCTCCGCACCCCCCGGGTCCTGTAGATCTTCGGCTTTGACCAAGCCTCCTGTTTTACCCAGGGCTGCATCCACGATCTTCCGTGCAGAACGGTGTACAACTCGAGATTGGATGACATGTCCGAGACGGACCGAGTTTTCATGGGATCGACGAAGCTCGCCCCCGATGCCTCGATGTCACCGGTGATGACGACACCGTGGCCGGACTGGGGGTCGACGTCGGCGTAGACGCCCGGCAGGGTCGGGACCCCGATGGTGGCGGCCCGCTGCCGATAGAAATGGGCCTCGGATTCGCCGGCCGATCGGTAAGCCCAGTTGCCTGTATCGGAGAAGTATCCCTTGGCGCAGAGGTGGAGAGGTAGCCCGTCAGGGGCGTCTCCGGCGCATTCGATCTCGAAGAAAGCGTTCGTCGATATGCGGGTCTTGACCGGTCCGAGCTTCACGCCGGCGACCTCGACACCCGGGAATTTCTGGCCCAGCGCCGCAGTGAGCCACTTCGGCGTAGTCAACTCCTCCAGGGTCGACGGGACGTTGACCGTTTTTTCGTTAGGCAAACTGGGCCTCCCCCTTGACGAAAAGCAAGTTACCTGAAAAGGTAGAACTATGTTATACCGCCTCAAGGGAGGTTCGCGGTGGCTGCGACGGAGTTGATCGGGCAGCGCGGCTCTTACGTCGACGGCCGTTGGGTCGAAGGCGACAAGGTCCTTGCGGTCGAGAATCCGGCCGATGAGACGACTGTTTGCGAGCTATCGGTCACACCGCTCGACGAGATCCGCCGGGCGATCAGCTCCGCCCCGTCGTTCCTTCGACGAGGGACCTGGGCCGGGCTAACCGCCCGGATACAAGCAGAGCGGTCTCGGCCGCGAGCGCGGGATCGAAGGAATCCGTGCTTTCCAGGAAGTAAAGCACCTGCTCGTCGGCGAGCTTCCTCGCTGAAACCTCATGAGGGAGGGAATCATGACATCGGATCTGAATCTGGACTGGCTCATCTCGGTCGATGACCACATCCTGGAGCCGCCCAACCTGTGGGTGGACAGGGTTGCGGCGAAGGACCGGGACAGGGCGCCGCACATGGAGACCATCGACGGCACCGAGTTCTGGGTCTACGACGGCAACCAGTACCCGAGCTCGGGCCTGAGCGCGGTTGCCGGCAAGTCCAAGGAGGAGTTCAGCCCCGAGCCGCTGCCCTACTCGGAGATGCGGCCCGGCTGCTACGACGCCAAGGCCCGGCTGGAGGACATGGACCAGGCCGGAATCCTGGCCTCCCTGTGCTTTCCGACTATCACCCGCTTCTGCGGTCAGCTCTTCATGGAGGCCAGCGACCGGGAGTTCGGTTTCGAGCTTCTCCGGCACTACAACGACTGGCTAGTCGAGGAGTGGTGTGGCGCGGCCCCCGGTCGCTACATCCCGCTGATGCTGATCCCCATGTGGGATCCCGCCTTGGCGGCCAAGGAAATGGAGCGGATGGCAGCCAAAGGTGTCACCGCGTTCGCGTTCACCGAAAATCCTGCACCGCTAGGTTTGCCCACCATTCACGACGCCGGGCGGTACTGGGATCCGGTCATGTCGACGGCATCCGAGCTCGGAATGGTCGCCTCGATCCACGTCGGATCTTCCTCCCAGGTTCCCCAGATCGCTCCCGACTCTCCCTTTATGGCCAACCTGGCCTGGGGCGCCATCCGCACGTCCGGAGCCATGCTCTCCTGGCTGTTCAGCGGCATGTTCACCCGCTACCCCGGGATCAAGGTCGCCCTCTCAGAGGGCGAAATCGGATGGATCCCCTACTTCCTCGAACGGGCCGAACAGGTCCTCGACAAGCAGCGATACTGGGTCATGCGAGGCCAGAAGTTCATGCAGCACGCGACCACCGACGTCGACCTCGACACGATCAACCTGCGGGAGCTGTTCCGGGAGCACATCTTCGGGTGCTTCATCGAGGATCACCACGGGATCGCCAGCCTCTCCGAGATCGGTGAAAACAATGTGATGTGCGAGACCGACTACCCCCACTCGGACTCGACGTGGCCGCACTGCATCACCTCGGTGAAGAAGATCATCGGCCATCTGCCGGCCGAGACGCAGTACAAGCTGCTGCGCGGCAACGCGGAGAAGCTCTACCACTTCTCTCCGGCCGAACCTCCTGTCCCAGCGAATGCCTGACCAGGCTTCCGCCGAGAACATCACGACGGCCACCGAGGCCCGTCTCACACGTGCCATCACGCTCGTCAACCGAGAGGAAGGAGAGTGAGCTCGACATGATGCTGGACAACAAGACGGCGATCGTCACGGGCGGGGGATCAGGCGTGGGTCGGGCCTCGTGCCTACGTTTCGCAGGGGAAGGAGCCAGGGTCGTGTGCGCGGACATCGACCTCGACCGGGCCAAGGAGACAGTCGCCCTGATCGAAGCCGCCGGCGGGGTCGCAACCGCAGAACGGTGTGACGTGTCGCAGGACGCAGACGTCGAAGCGCTGGTAACTGGAACAGCTGACCATTTCGGATCTCTCGACATCATGTTCAACAATGTCGGCATTCCGACGCCCCGCCTCGGAATGAAGTTCGAGGACCACACGGTGGAGGACTTCGAGCGTCTCGTCGCGGTCAACCTCCGGGGGGTGTTCCTGGGTTCCAAGCACGCGGTGATCCGGTTCAAGGGCCAGGGTAACGGCGGTGTCATCCTCAACACGGGGTCGGTGGCAGGCCTGGTCGGCTGGGGTGGATCGGTCTACGGCGCCACCAAGGGGGCCGTTCACCAGCTCACCCGGGCCGTGGCTATCGAAGGCGCTCCGTTCGGGATCCGGGCCAACGCCATCTGTCCAGCCGGCATGCCGTTCACCAACTTCATGGCGGCCGGCGGAATGGCCAGACCGGCCGACTCCGACCTCGAAGAGATCGCCAAGCAGTCCGGAGCCATGCATCCGCTCGGCAAGCCGATCACGGCCGAGGACTGCGCCGAGGCCGCCGTCTATCTGGTTTCGGACCGGGCCGCCAACGTGACGGGGACCCTGTTGCCCATCGACGGAGGTTACGTAGCCCGATGACCTCGATCAGCGGTCCCATCCCCGTTCTCGACTTCGACCGGGTCAAGCGAGTATTCGATCTCGCCGGTAACTACCTGGCATGGACCGGCGGCAACTACACCGAAGATCCGTACCCGGTGTGGGAGCGGCTTCGTTCCGAAGCCCCGGTCCACCTGGGCATCGTCCACGAGTTGATGGGCATCGACGAACCGATGGGGTTCCATGGCCTCCCGTCCCCAGGCATTCCCCACTTCTCTGCGTTCAGCTGGGCGGCGTGCGACGCCGCCTATCGCGATCCCGGTCTCTTTGCCTCTTCTCCGGTTGCGGTAGACGTCCAGGGGGGCGAGATGAGCGCCACCAACAGCATGCTCTCCATGGGCGGGGCCGAGCACCGCCGTTACCGGGCCCTGGTCCAGCCCTCCTTCGGTCCGGCCCGGGCCCGCTGGTGGGTCGAGAACTGGATCGAGCAGACCGTCCACGCTCTCATCGATTGCTTCGAAGCGAATGGGCGGGCCGAGTTGAACGTCGAGTTCTGCGCTGCCATCCCGGTGCTCACAATCACCGGAAGTTTCGGAGTGCCCGTCGAGCAGGCTCTGGACATCCGGGAGTCGGTCAGTGCCGATCCCGGGCGTCTGATCGAGATAATCAATCCGATAGTGGCTGCCCGCCGGGAGAAGCCCGAGGACGATCTGATCAGCGTCTTGGTCCAGTCGGAGATCACCGACGACGACGGGACGACGCATCGCCTGACCGATGCCGAGATCTACTCGTTCTCCCTGCTTCTACTGGCCGCCGGCTCGGGCACGACGTGGAAGCAGATGGGAATCACCCTGGCGGCCATCCTCCGCCGCCCAGAGGTTCTCAAGGCGATTACCGACGACCGGGAGCTCCTGCGGTCCGCTATCGAGGAATCTCTGCGGTGGATGCCGACCGATCCGATGTTCTCCCGCTGGCTGACCACGGACACCGATTACTTCGGAGTCCGTATGCCCAAGGGTTCGGTGATCCACCTCTGCATCGGGGCGGCCAATCGCGACCCGGAGCGCTGGGAGCGTCCCGACGATTACGACATTTACCGATCTCTCAAGCCGACGCTCGCGTTCGCCAGCGGCCCCCATGTCTGTCTCGGACAGCACGTGGCGCGAGCGGAAATGACCGTGGCCATCGGCGCCCTTCTCGACCGTCTCCCCAAGCTGCGACTCGATCCAGATGCGGAGCCGCCGGAGTTCAGGGGAGTATATGAACGGGGGGCTACTGCTATCCCCGTCGCGTTCGGTTGAAAGGACCCCATCCAAGGACATGAGTGAACCTCAGTACAAGGCGCCCGACATCGACCTCGTCGGGGCCGAGCACGTCAAGAAGTACCAAGAGACCAACGGGGAGGTCGGCTACATCTGGAACGGAGTCCCCATCCTGCTCCTGACCACAACCGGGCGGCGCAGCGGCCGACTGCGGACCTCCGCCCTGATCCACGGCCGGGATGGAGACGACTTCCTGATCATCGCCTCCCAGGGTGGGGCTCCCACCCACCCCAACTGGTACCTGAATCTCCAGGACAATCCCGATGCCGACGTGCAGGTGAAAGCCGACCACATCCCGGTCACCGGCCGCACCGCGGCCGCTGAGGAGAAGCCCCGCCTCTGGAAGATCATGACGGACGCCTGGCCGAACTACGACGTCTACCAGACCCGGACCGACCGGGAGATCCCGCTCGTGGTCCTTACTCCCAAGGCTTAGGCGGAAAATGACCGATATCACCGAGGAGTCCCCCTTCGCCGGGGTCCGGGTCGTCGAGCTGGCCCAGTGGGTCTTCGTCCCCGTGGCCGGTGCCCTGCTGGCGGACTGGGGGGCCGATGTCATCCACATCGAGAAGACCGAGGGCGATCCCTATCGGGGTCTGGCCAGCCAGGGAATCGGGACCGATCGGGGCGGGGTGAACCTTTCGCTCGCGCTGGCCAACCGGGGAAAGCGGTCGATCGTCCTCGACGTCCAGAAGCCCGACGGCATGGCGGTGATGCTCAAGCTGCTGGAGTCCGCTGATGTCTTCCTGACCAACATGCGCCCCGGGGCCCTGCAGCGGCTCGGACTCGACGCCGAGACCCTCGTCGCCAAGTTCCCGCGACTGATCTATGCCCGAGGCACCGGCTACGGGGTCAAAGGGCCCGACGCCGGCCAGGCCGGCTACGACGGTTCCGCTTTCTGGTCGCGAGGAGGTCTGGCCAATGTGCTGACCCCACCTGATCGGGACTACCCGATCGGCCAGCGCGGGGCCATGGGTGACCGCAACGGGGCCATGGCGCTGGCGTTCGGGATATCCGCCGCACTGCTGAAGCGGTTGCGGTCCGACAAGGGGTCCGTCGTGGACGTGTCGCTGCTTGCCACCGCCATGTGGACACTCTCGTCCGATGTCCTCGCCGCGCTCGGCGGAGACGAGCCCAAGGCGGCCAGCGGGCGCGGACCTCTGGTCAACCCGGTAGTTGGAACGTACCGGACCGAGGACGGCCGGCATATCACGCTCATGTTCCTGGAGGCGGACCGGTACTGGCCCGATTTCTGCAGGCTCATTCACCGAGATGAACTGATCGATGATCCCCGGTTTGCCACCCTGGAGGCCCGCCGGGAGAACGGCGCCGAGTGCGTCGCCCTCCTCGACGAGGAGTTCGCCAAGCGGACCTTCGCCGAATGGAAGGAGCTCCTATCCAATCTCGATGCGCCGTGGGCCCCCGTCCAGTCGGTCGCGGAACTGGTGGACGATCCCCAGGTGCTGGCCAATGGCTACATCGGCGACGTCGTTATTGACGGGAAGACCGCCTACCGCCTCCCGACCGTTCCCGTCCAGTTCGACGGCCAACCCCCGGCGCTCAGGCGGGCTCCCGAGCACGGCGAGGACACCGAGGCGATCCTCAGCGAGCTGGGATACGACTGGGACCAGATCATCGGGTTCAAGGAGGCGGGGGTCATCCTTTGACCACCTCCGAGAGGCCGGTATACGTAGCGGAATGGGTACGGGAGGCCCGGTGACCCATCGCCTCTCCGTGCATCGGCCTCTCGACGACATCATAGGTGTGAGATTCGAGACGGCCCGCCGTCTATGGGAATCTGCGGGGGCGGGTCCCCGAACGGGTCCAAATGCCCCAGCTCTACAGCGGGTTATCGCCCTTCATCTACCACCGGGTGGACTGCCTCGCCGTGGCATGGCATTCCTGTCCGCATTTCGGAGGCGCGGTTGTCTATAGCACCGAGCCATTCAGAGCAGCTGTCGGACACCGAAGCGACGATGACCTGGGCGGAGCGCGCCGCCGAGCGCTCTCCCAAGGTCCGCCGATCCCGGGCCCGTGGAGTCGAGCAGGCCAGGTCGATCGTGGAGGCCGCGCAGCGGCTTATCGCCGTCAAAGGAAGTGCATTCACCACGCAGGACCTAGTCCGGGAGGCGGGCATCGCGCTTAAGACGTTCTACCGGTACTTCGCTGGGAAGGACCAGCTCATCCTGGCCGTCATCGAGAACATGGTGGACGAGTCGAGCGAGCGATTCAGGGAAGCGGCTGAGCGGATGGAAGACCCGGTGGAGCGCATCCAGTTCTACATTTCGTCCGTGATCGGCCAGTTGGCCGGTCAAGAGATACCCTCCGAGGGCGCCCGCTTCCTGGCCGCCGAGCATTGGCGCCTCCTATCGGTCTATCCGGTGGAGATCGCCCAGGCGTCGCACTCCTATACCGAGCTCCTCCAGGAGGAGATCGAAGCGGCGACCGCGGCGGGCCTGCTCCACCCGGCCGACCCGGCCTACGCCTCATGGCTGCTGACCCAGCTCGTCAGGGCGGTGTTCCACTCCTACTCGTTCGTACCGCCGGAGGAATCACCGGAAGAGATAGCCCAGAAGCTCTGGGCCTTCTGCGCTACCGGATTGGGTGGCGCGCCCGAGAGCTGACCGCCGGGGGCCGCTACAGCAACTCGAGCGAGCTTAGATCGCGGATGGCAGGGCGCACGCCGCGGACGATGGCAAGGAACATGGCGTAGGAGCTACAGC
>CAVSOT010000009.1:0-302283 GCA_963729695.1 uncultured Acidimicrobiaceae bacterium | reverse complement strand
CCGCGTGACGTTTGGACGGCCCATGCGCCAGCCAAGTGGAGAGACCACGTCCCCTACGTAGTACGCAACGACAAGGGGATGGACGTCTGGATGCTCGAGGGCACACAGATCGGGATGGTCGGCATTTTCCCGTCAGGGACCAACCCCGAGGGTCAGTGGGTCCCGCAGAACACCTACGAGGACTGCCACCCGGCATCCTACGACTCGTGCGAGCGCCTAAAGTACATGGACGAGGCCGGCATCTGGGCCCAGGTGCTGTACCCCAATGTCGCTGGGTTCGGTAGCGAGAACTTTTTCGACCTCGAGGACGCTGAGCTCAGATCGCCAGTGTACGGGCCTACAACGACTGGCTCGTGGAGTGGTGCGGGGCCGACCTCACCGTTTGATCGGGGTCATGGCCACGCCCTTCTGGGATGTCGAGGCCACCGTGAGGGAGGTTTTGCGCGGCCACGGCCGGGGCCTTCGCGGGATTCTCTTCACAGGCGAACCGAAGCGCTTTGGGCTGCCGACCATCGGCGACAAGGCCTGGGATCCGTTCTGGTCGCTCGCCGAGGAACCAATATGCCGATCCACTTCCACATCGGAGGCGGCGAGGCCCCCGCGTCGACAACGGCGGCCAAGCGCGCGAGCACCACGGTTTAACCGGCGCGGCGACCTATATGGCCGTCGATCTGTTCATGAAGAACGGCGTGCAATGCGCCGATCTCGTCACGAGTGGTATCTTGCCGCGCTTTCCCGGGATCAAGTTCGTTTCGGTCGAGAGCGGCTGCGGGTGGATCCCGTTTGTGCTCGAGACCGCGGATTACACCTGGCTCGGGATGAGCCGCAATCACCGGGTGCGCCAGGAGGGCGACCTGCTGCCCTCTGACCTGTTCAAGCGCCATGTGTTCACCACCGTCTGGTTCGAGCAAGTGGCGCCGCATTACCTCCTCGAGCAGATTCCGATCGACAATCTGCTCTTTGAGACCGACTTCCCCCACAACGCCTGCCTCTACGGCAACATTCGCGAGACGATCGAGGAGGGCTGGGGGGACGCCTCCGAGGACGTGCGACAAAAGATCCTCTGGGGCAACGCCGCCAAGCTGTATGGGATCGAAGAGCCAACGCCGCGCCTGGTTGGCGCCTGAGATTCGATCTCTGGAGCTTCGTCCACGGAAGAAGCCGCTGCACCTGACGTGACTGCGTCATCTGGCGGTGATCCGCCTGGTCGGCAGCGCCGCAGACTCCTGTCGCCGTCGCGTTTTCGGCGGAGCTGATGTAGGTGGCACGCAGACTGTCAATCGAAGAGAAGGAGACTCCGCATGTTGCTCGCCCGAGCCATCCTTGGAGATGCCGTCTCGTACGGCGAGGTGAGAGACGACCGGTTTCACCTCATGAGGGGGGACGTATTCGGCGAACACGGGTTCACCGGCAAATCGTTCGCCCTTGACGAGGTAGTGCTCACGACGCCGGTCCCCCCAAGGCGGCTGATCGCGGTCATGGGCGGCTTCAACCCTCCTGGGGAGCAGCGCCCAGTGGATGCAGAACCAAGGTGGTTGCCCAAGGCGCCGAACGACCCGACGGGGCCGGGCGGCCCGATCCCCTTCCCGGAGGTGGTCAAGTCAGAAACTCTGCAGGCCGAGGCCGAGCTGGCAGTCGTCGTCGGCGCGACACTGTCACGCGCCTCGGTCGGGGAAGCCGCCGCAGGCATCTTCGGGTGGACCGTGTTCAACGACGTGACGGCTTTTGAGATGGCGTGGGACTCGATGATGTATTTCTCGGTGGCCAAGTCCCTCGACGGCTTCGCCGCCTTCGGTCCCTGGGTACGGACTGACCTCACCGAGGCACGCGTGATGGAGGGTCTCGCCATCATTGGGAAGGTCAACGACACCAACTCTCAGTCTGGCAACACCAAGTACTACAAGTTCACTCCGAGCGAGATGCTCAGCCACATCAGCCAACACGTCACCCTTCACCCCGCCGACATTGTCACCCTCGGAACGCCGTACCCGCCCGGGCAGGTCGTGGTCGGCGACCGGGTCGATGTGTTCGTCGAGGAGGTGGGTACGCTAGGCAACGTGGTCGTCTCGGAGGCGGATTACCTCAAGCAGCGCGCAGCCGCCACAATGCGCCCAGCGGGCAGCACCATGCGTCCGCCCTAATGGCGGCCTTGATGGATGTTCTCGGACCTGAATCGCTTCCAGTCCCGCGCCAGCTCCCACACGTGGTAGAAGCTGGGTGGGGGGTCGGTGAGGAAGACTCGGTCGGCTCGGATGCGGACCAGTATCTGGGCGGGGGTCGGCCAGGCCATGGGAAAGGCCGGCCGGGTCGTATCCGGCGTCGAAGACGAACATAGCCACCGGGCCATCGGTGGGCTGCATTTTCGTCATGCGCCGTACGTACTCGACGGTGGAGGTGGTGGTATCGGCGGTGGGTGGTATGCGGATGGCGTCAAGCGGGGCGGTCCACGAGTCGGGGTGACGTTGAGCTGGGCTATCCACTGGCAGTTCGAGCCAGGCATGACGGGCTGACCGGGTTGGTCAGGCCAACGGCCAGCTGGACTCGCTCGGACGCCCCGGCTGCAAGGGCAAGTCCGATGCAGGGGTCGCCGGCGAGGCACTGGGTGTCGCCGAAGCTGAGGCCGTCGAAGCCGTCGATCTCCGCTTGACGAGCGGAAGCCTCTGCCTCCACCGACGTGCCCTCCGGAAGGCCAGATCTGGAGAGGGCAAGAGGACCCGGTCATCGGTCGCCCACCGTGACCACGCCACTTTTCATGCTGACGGTGACGGGCTCGATGTAGATCAGCTGGACGGTGGCAGCGTCAGGTTGGTCTTGGTGTACCCGCGTCTTAAGGGGACGACCGACGAATCCTACGATGGGCAGGTCAGATCCCGGGTTGGCCAGCGGAGTGCTTCTGCGCGAAGGAACTGTCGTCGCCCCACACCCAACCGTTTGATGCGAGTGGATGATTGGTGTTCGGGCGCTGAGATCATCGGGGCGGCACCCCAAGGAGACTGCCCGAGTTCCACAGTTGCTCTTCGATCCGCTCGGCGATGCGCCAACCGTCAGGCGTTCGCACGAGGTTGTCGTCGTACTCACCACCCGTGAAATGCGTCTTGTCATCATGGGTGACAGCCGCGAAGAAGAAGCTCGACACCGACTGCGCTTGGTCACCGGCAACGGAAACGCGTCGGTTCCCCACGAGATGGAGCCAGACCCGCATTTCGGGCCGCTTCGACGCCATCCAGTCTCGCACCGTTGGATAGTCACCATCGACACCAACGTCAGCGTAAGAGAGGTGAGCATCGGGCGTGAAGACACCGTCGAGTAGTTCGAACTTGTTGTTATCGAGGGCCGTTACATAAAGGTTCAGCAACTCGTCGATCTCGAGTCGGTCGGCCAGCTCCTCTATTGATATTGGGCGGGTCATGCCTATTCTCCTCTCGGAATGCGGAAGCGGTTATTCTGCCATTTGCCACCGCTGGTCGCACCGAGGCCCGAGGCGGTTGCGTAAAAAGGGACCGCAGCCGACCGACCCCACGCCGGAGGCAACTCCGAAAATGCCCGAAAACCAACCCGCACTCTTCTGACAGTCGCGGCCAGCTCCAGCGTTCAACGATGGTCACCACGGTCCATGGACGTTCGCAGATGTCGCGCCAGGTTTAGGTGCCCGTCAGTGTCCGCGATTGTCCTTCGTAAGTAGGAAAAGGTGGAGGTCGTTGGTCGGACTGGGTTGGAACTCAGGTACGAGGTGCAGATAGAAGTCCCTGGCCTGTGGTGTCTCGGCCATGCGCCAGCGGACCGCGACAGCCGATCCGATCGGACAGCTCGAGCAGTCTGGCGAATACATCTTGGAGGAGGGCCGCTCCCACACCTCGCCCTTCGTGGCGGACATCCAGCCCGAGGCGGGCCAGCGAGGCGACCGGCTGGGGATACCCGCCGGCACCCTTGCGAGCCCGAGGCGGTGCCGCCTCGATTGCGACGTGCCCCATGGACCACCCCGTAGTAGGCCACCACGCGCCGATCGCCGGGCTCGCCACGAACACCCCGTCACCCGCCAAGGGGTGGGCAAATCCCCTGGTAGTGGGGCTCGTGTCGGATCCGGGGAGGTGGCGTGTGAGTGGTCCGGGCCCAAGGGCCTCAGCGTGTTCTTGGACACATACCAAGGCCCCCTGCCGGGCGCAAAGACGGCGGCGGCGGCCAAGCTGAACTCGGCTTGGTGACCTGGGAATGACACCTTCTCTTGGCCCAGCGCTACGGCTTGAACTGACCCCAGCCGACTTCATCACGATGGCGTCGTCGGTGACGGGGTGTCCATAGTCGGTCCGTTGATCATCCGTCGACCGTCCGTCGATCGTCCGGTGATCGTCCGATGACCGTCCCCCAGCCGTAAACAAGGGGAAGCGAGGGTGTCAGGGTCGCGTTCATCACGCTCCCGTCGCCGGTGACGGAGCGTCCATAGTCGGTCCGTTGATCATCCGTCGATCGTCCGGTGATCGTCCGATGACCGTCCCCCAGCCGTAAACAAGGGGAAGCGAGGGTGTCAGGGCCGCGTTTCATCACGCTCCCGTCGCCGGTGACGGGGCGTCCATAGTCGGTCCGTTGATCATCCGTCGATCATCCGTCGATCGTCCGTCGATCGTCCCCCCAGCCCTTACCGGGGCGGCCAGTCGTCAGGACTGGCTGGGGTAGAGCAGGATGGTTGTCACGAACGACCACTCCCCGTTCGAGCTGGCCGCCTATCACGTCATGGGCTGCCCTGGAGGGCACCGGTAGTGGGAGATGCTTGGGGGCCCTCAGGGCTCGAAGCGGTAGCCCACCCCCCGCGCCGTAGTGATCCACCGCGGATGCTCGGGATCCTTCTCAACTTTGTGGCGCACCCGCCGCACGTGTTCGGTCACCGTAGCGTCGTCCTGCCAGTCGGTCCGGGACGACCATACGTGCTCCAGCAACTGACCGCGGCTGAACACCTCGCGGGGCGAGCGCACCAAATACGCCAACAGGTCGAACTCCTTGGCCGTGAGCTCGACCACCCGTCCCGCCACCCTCACCTCGCGGGTCCGTTCGTCGAGGTACAAGCCGTCGGCCACTTCGCACGCCGGGTCCAAGCGGGTTCCGGACCGGGCCCGGTCCACCCGCCGGAGCACCGATTCGACCCTCGCCACGAGTTCCACCGGTGAGAACGGCTTCGGGAGAAAGTCGTCAGCCCCGAGACGCAACCCGAGCACCCGGTCGGCTGTGTCCCCCTGGCCGCTTATCAAGATCACGGGCAGCTCACCGAGCTCGCGGATCTGCGAGAGGACCATCCGACCGTCGTCTGCACCGAGCGAAATATCCAACACGACCAAGTCCGTCGTGCCCTTCTTGACTTCCTCGATGGCACCCGCGGCGTCACTGGAGACGGTGACGGGATACCCCTCGGCCTCGAGGACGAGGACCAGCAATGCGGCCAACTGCTCATCGTCGTCGACGACCAGAATTTCGGACGTCCTGGTTCGGCGCCATGGTAGGAAAAGGCTACCCGCTACGAATGGGGCCGCTGCCGTGACCTGCATCGGCTCAATTCGGGTGCTCCCCCGAGTGCAGCAGTTCGCCGATCCGCCGGCATAGCAGGTCAGGCCCGTACGGCTTGCGGAGTAGATGGCTCCCCTCCACCAGGCCCCAGCGGCGGGTCTGGCTATCCGCGTACCCGGACACGAACAGGACCGGGAGCTGCGGCTGCATCGTTCGCATCCGTGTGGCCAGGTCTACGCCATTCATCCCGGGCAGGACGATGTCGGTGACCAGAAGGTCCCACGCCTGGTCGGCCCGGGCCAATGCGGCCTCGGCGCTGGCCGCATCAGTGACGTCCAGCCCGGCGTCGGTCAGCGCCTGGACCGCAAGTTCCCGTAGGTCGTCCTGATCGTCGACCAGAAGGACCCGCCCGGTCAACCGTGTGGGCGGTTCCTTGGCGGGCGCTGACGTGGCGACCGACTCGCTGGAGGAGACGGGCAGCCACACGCTGATGGTCGTTCCCACACCGAGAAGGGTGTCGATGGTGAGGGTTCCGCCATAAACACCCGCCTGGCCATAGACCGTCGACAGCCCGAGCCCTGAGCCCTTACCGCGCTCCTTGGTCGTGAAGAACGGTTCCAGGCATCGCGCCAGGACATCGTCGGTCATACCTGGCCCGTCGTCGGCAACGGAGAGCCGAGCGTAAGCCCCAGGCACCAAACCGAGCTTCCCTGCTCGCTCAGAATCGAGATCGACCGTGTCGACTGTCAGCGACAGATGGCCGCGTCCGTCCATGGCATCCCGTGCGTTTATGGACAGGTTGAGGACCATCTGCTCGACGGTGGCCGGATCGGCGAGGACCGGAACGAGGCCGTGGGGCGCGCTCAGCTCGACGGTCATATCGGGGCCGCTGACGGTTTGGAGCAGCTCGTGCAACTGCCGTGTCGCGCCGGCCAGGTCCACCGTTACCGGCGACTCGAGCTGTCGCCGAGCGAACCCCAGCAGATTGCGAGTCAGGTCTGCGGCCCGATTCACGGCGATCTCCAGCTGGTCCACCTCCCCCGACCCCTGTTGGCCCGCCAGCCGGCGGCGCAGGATCGCGGTGTAGCCGATCATGACCGTCAGCAGGTTGTTGAAGTCGTGGGCCACGCCCCCGGCAACCTGCCCCATGGCTTCGAGGCGTTGAGCTCGAAGCAGCACGCGCTCCACCCGCCGTTCCTCGCCGACATCGGTGGCAACGGCAAGAACCGACCGCTTGCCCCCGGGCGCGCCGTGGAAGGGGACGGCGGACACCAGCAGGTCGAGATTGCCACTGCTCACCGGCCGTTCGGTGACGGGCCCACGAGCCAAGGTGTCGCGGGCGATCTGGACCATGGCGGGCCGAACGCTGTCAGCAAAGCGCAGCGTCGCAGTGCCCGATCGCCAACCGAAAAGCTGCCGTCCCTTCGGGTTAGCCGAGACAACCCTCCCGTCGGGCCACACGGTCACAATCGCAACCGGCGCGGCGGACAGGACGGCCTGCAGCTGAGCCTCATGTTTTCGCCACGCCTCCGTCGTAGTCGTGCGCTCAAGAGCGACGGGAAGGACGGCCGCCAGCGACGTCAGCATCAGCTGATGTTCATTTGAGAGGCCTTGGCTCGAGCGGACCGCGATGGCACCCCGCTGGCCGTCGGCGCGGGACATCACCGAGGTCACCCAGCCGGGCTGGTCCGACTGCCCAGCGAGCGCAGCGTCCAGCGCCGCCTCTGCGCCGATCGGGTCGGCGTCGCCGACGATCGCCTGGGCGGGTACGCCGAAGCCCCAACGAGCCGCTACGGCCTCAGCGTCGAAGATCGCGCAGGCGTCAGTGCAGGCGATGCTCAGCACCGCGTCAGAAGTCACGGCCCCCGCGACGGCCGCCGCGACCGAACCGAGGCGGCGCATGCCTTCCGCCAGGGTGGCCTGGCTGCGGGCCCGGGCGACTGACTCCCGGTACAACCGCACGCGTTCGGCCGCTACGGCGAGCTGAAGCGCCACATCGCGGGTCGGGGGGATATCCGCCGCGCCCAGCGAGGCGCGGCCCGCCGCCCTCGCCATGACCAACGCACCCGCAGGTTGACCGTGGATCACGATGGGCGCCCAGACGAGGGACGCGGCGCCAAGCTGCTCCCGCATCCGGCGCACGCCGGGCGGCTCCAGGGCTTGGCCACGCCCGAGCATGGGGACTGCGGACTCTGCGACGTCCTGGACCGGGGACCAGCCTTCGGGGGCCGTGAGCCGACGCATCCGCATGGCGCTCTCGCCACCGATGAGCTCCACCGCGCACAGGTCGACGTATTCGGCGACGGCAAGGTCTGCGATCTCCTGCACCGGCGTGCGCAAGTCGTCGAGAGCCGCGGCAAGCACCATGCTCGCCGCCCGCGGCCACGACAGGCGAGCGGCGCCAGCCGTCTCCGCAGCCAGCCGGCGACGCCGCATCCGCGATAGGCCAGACCTCGAGATCATCTGCTGCCGTTCCGTGCGCGCCAGTTTGGCATAGGTCGCCACAGAGTGCGCGGGTTCCCACGCATGTCGTGGCAGCCCTTCCGCAGCTCGGTGGCTGAGACGACGAAATGAGCGCCTCGAGAGGTGTGGGCCATGCCCTCGTGTCGGGGAGCCAGGGGTAGAACGCCGGTCTTCTCACCCGAGGACGGAAGGTTGCAGGATTGGCGCCGGTTCTCCGCCAGGTGAGCACATCGAAGCACCCCCGGTCTGCCCACCGGGGGTGTCTCCTTTGCTGCCCCTTCTGCCCGTCTGCGGCCCCTTCTGCCCGTCACTCAAGCTAGCGGAACATGGGCCGCACCCATCACAACGGGTTAACAACGAGCAATCAACTCTCAGCGTTGAGAGCGGGGCCGAGGCCACCACCGTGGTCGCGTCCCGGCTAAACCGTCACGTTGCCAGCCGTCAACCGACCGGTTGCAGGTGATCCTCGGACTCGTCCAGGTCCTCGGCCTCGATGTGGAACGTCGGGAGAGTACGGTCCATCCACTTGGGAATCCACCAGTTGCTCGGACCCAAGACGTGCATGACGGATGGGACGAGCACCGTGCGCACGACGAAGGCGTCGATGACGATGGCCGCCGAGAACCCGATCCCGAACTCCTGAATCACGAGCGAGTTGTTGATGAGGCTGAACGACAAGAAGACCAGGATCATGATGAGGGCAGCGGCAGTGATGACCCGGCCGGTTTCGGCCTGACCTCGCGTCACCGCTTGCCTGTTGTCGCCGGTTTTCACCCATTCCTCGTGGATCCGACTCACGAGGAAGACCTCGTAGTCCATCGACAGGCCGAACAGGACGGCGAACATCAGGACCGGCAGGTAGACCTCGATCGGACCTGCTCTCGAGAATCCGAGAACGGGCTGCAACCAGCCGAACTGGAAGGCGGCAGTGATCACACCCAGGGCCGCCCCGATGGATAAGACGTTCATGATCGACGCGGTCAGCGGTACGAGGATACTTCGGAAGACGGCGGCAAGCAGCAGGAACGCCAGCACGATGATCACGGCGAGGAAGAGGGGAAGCTTCTCGGACAAGACCTTCGAGAAGTCGATACCGCCAGCAGTCGTACCCCCGACGTGAATGGCCAACGACGATCCGGCTGTGGCGTTTGGCACTTCGCCGCGAATGTGGTTGACCAGATCCGTCGTTTGCACCGCCTGCGGGCTGTAGGACGGGTAGACGAAGGCGACGACTGCCTTACCGTTGGGACTGAGGCGCGGCGGCTGCACGGCAGCGACGCCAGGCGTGGTCTTGAGCTGGGCGATGAAGCTGTCGAAGCGGGCCTGGTCTTCCGGTCCGTTGATCTCCCCGACCACCTGCAGGGGACCGTTGAATCCGGGCCCGAAGCCCTTGGCCAGCAAATCGTAGGCCTGCTTCGTCGTCGAGCTGGAAGGATCCTCGCCGGAGTCCGCCAACCCGAGTCGCATGCTGAAGAACGGCAGGGCCACCACGACGATCAGAGCGAGGCCGAGCACGGACAGGATGGCCGAACGTCGCTCGACGACGGCAGCCCACCATTCCCAGAACGGGCTGCCCCCGCGACTGGCCCGTTGGTCCGGTCCCAGCTGACCCTCCGCATCCCGTCGTAGCTGCTTCCGGTCCCGACGCGACAAGGCCTTCTCGCCATAGAAGCCGAGCATGGCGGGCAACAGGGTGAGCGCCGAGAGCATGGTGAGGAGCACGACCAACGCGGCCCCGACCGAGACCCCGTAGAGGAAGGTCAGGCCGAGGGCGAACATACCGAGCAGGGCAATGCAGACCGTCAAGCCGGCTACGAAGACGGCCCGCCCCGAGGTGTTGAGGGCACGGACCACGGCCTCTTCGGGAGTGCGACCGGCGAGCAGCTCGCGGCGATGGCGATTCACTATGAACAGGGAGTAGTCCACGCCGACGCCGAGTGCGATCAGTTCGGCCAGCTGCGTCGCAAACTGGGGGACGCTGAACACGTGGGAGAGGATGCCGATGAACGAGGTCCCGATCCCGATGGCCACGACCGCGGTCAGCAGGGGGAGCAGAGCACAGAGGAATGAACGACGGAAGGCGAAAAACAACACCACCAGTGCGAGTAGGGCCCCGACGATGAAGTCACTCGAACCGCCCCCCTGGTTCTCTCCTTGCTGCACCGCTTGGCCGCCGAGCTGGACGTTGATGAGCGTGTGATCCACCGCTTGGGCCGTCTTGATCAGCTCCTTGGCCTCGGCGCTGGAGATGTTCTGCGCCTGCTTGTCGAGCTGCACGGTGGCCAGCCCGATGGTGCCGTCCTTGGAGATGAGCCCCGAGCTGTAGGGCGACGTGACCCCGGTCACAAAAGACAGATGCTCGACGTTGGTCAGCATCTCGTTTACGGCGCTTTGGACCTCGGGGGTGTGCAGCGTGCCGGTCTTCGCCTGCACGACGATCTGGTCGCTATCACCGCTCTGAGAGGGAAAGTTGGCCTTGACGACGTCGAGCGCCCGACTCGAGTCGGTCGAGGGAAAGGAGAAGTTGTTGGTGTACGTCGATCCCGCGGACTTCGCGATTCCGCCGACGAGGACCAGCGCAATCAACCAGGCCGGCAGAACAATCTTGCGGTGGCGGAAACACCAACGCGCGAGTGCGGCCATCAGGAGACCTTTCTCTTCAGTGGGGGGAAGACCGCCGCGGGCAACACGGCATCGAGGCCCAGTCTCGCACACGGTCCCGGCAGTCCGGTCCGCGCCTCGAACGCTGCCTCAGCCCGATCTGGCGCCGTCACGTCCACCGCCTTTCCGGGGCAAGCCCTCATGCACTGCATCACGTCCTCCATTACCTACACCACTACCTACACCACATGTGACGCACGAGCATCCGATTTTGTGACTCGACGAGTAGGGCCCAGCCACGATGCCGGCTCACCTCATCGTTCGACATGAAATAGCACCAGGTTATTCTTCGCCTCGAGGGGCGCCGTCCCCCATCAGGCCTAGGTCGAGCCCCGGTCGAAGCGGATTCCGACCGGGGCTCTGGCCAGGTTGTCGCAGTTGGGAAAGAACGACGCTCAGGCGGCCTCGAGCTCCCCGATCCGCTCGGCCGTCAGCTCCTGCTCGCAGCCCGCCGGCTCGACCGGTTGGGCGGCGCCCGAGGGGGCCGGCGTGCGCACCACGAAGACGATGATGGCCAGCGCCGCGACCGCGAACAGCGCCCCTACCCCGAACGTCACGTCCATCCCGTGCACGACCGATGGGGTAGCACCGAGGCCGGCCGCACCGGAGCGCCCGCCGACGCTGTCGAACACGGTGACCAGGACCGCCAACCCGAAGGCGGCACCGAGTTGTTGCATGACGTTGATCAACCCCGACGCGGCTCCCGCGTCGCTGGGGACGACGTCGTGGAGCGCGGCGGTCGTCAAGCTGACGAACGACGTTCCCATGCCTGTGCCGATGAGAACCAGACTGGGAAGGATCTCGGCGTAGGGAGTACTGGCGTGGAGCTGCGTCATCAGCGCCAGCCCCGCGATGGAGATGATCGAGCCCATGATCATGATGGCCCTGACCGGCAGGATTCGGACCAAGCTTCGGCTCGTCAGCTGGGAGGACAGGAACACCGAGATCGGCGCGGGCAGGAACCCGAGACCGGTAACGAGGGCCGAGTGGCCCTGCACGTCCTGGAGGAACTGGGTCAGGAAGAACACCATCCCGTACATCCCGGCGTAACCGAGACCTCTGGCCACGTTGCTCCCCGTGGCCACCGGGCTGGCGAGGAGCCGAAGGGGCAGGATCGGCTCGGCTGCTACCGACTCGATACGCACGAACAGGCCGAGCAGCAACACGCCGGCGACCAGGGATGTCATGGTCTGAGGCGTGCTCCAGCCAGAGGAGCCCGCCTCCACCAGGCCGAAGACCAGGGCGGTCATGCCCCCCGTCGAGGTGAGCGCACCCGCCAAGTCGAAACGGCCTCGCCGGCGATCGGTTTCGGCCAAGACCAACCGGCCGAGGACCAAGACGGCCAAACCGATCGGCACGTTGACGAACATCACCCACCGCCACGAAGCCCATTCGGTGAGCAGTCCGCCTGCCACCAGACCGGTAGCGCCACCTGCAGCCGAGACGGTGGTGAAGAGGCCTATGGCCCGGACCCGGCCCCGGCCCTCAGGAAAGATGGTGGTCAGCAACGCCAGGGCCGCCGGGGCGGCCAAGGCTGCGCCGACGCCTTGAAGGGCGCGGGCGCCGAGCAGCATCCAGTTATCGGTGGCCAGCCCGCCGGCCAACGAGCTCAACGAGAACAGGCCGATCCCGGCGAGAAACGTACGCCGGCGACCGAGCAGGTCGCCAGAACGGGCGCCGAGGAGCAATAGACCCCCGAAGGTCAGGACGTAGGCGTTCAGCACCCATGACAAGGAAGAGTCGGAGAACCCGAGACTTCGCTGCATGTGGGGCAGGGCGACGTTGACGATGGTGGTGTCCAGCACGACCATCATCTGGGCGGTGAGGATGACGGCCAGCACGACCGAGGGATTTTTGAGACGAGCCATTGACTTCGACCTTTCCGCTGGTACTCTGATGCTCAAGCGGAAGCTTCCTCCACTTAGTATATGGAGGACCCCTCCACTTAGCCACAAAAAATCTCCCCGGGAGGTGACAGAGCCGTGCGTGCAGACGCCCGCCGGAACTACGAACGGCTGGTGGACGCGGCGCGCAAGGTGTTCGCCGATCAGGGCGGAGGCGCGTCGATGGAGGCCATCGCCAAGCAGGCCGGCGTGGGGGTGGGGACGTTGTACCGCCGCTTCCCCAGGCGGATCGACATCGTCGAGGCGGTCTACCGGGAAGACGTGGATCTGCTCGTCGGGTCAGCCGAACGCGGTCTGGGCGACCTGGATCCCTGGGCCGCGCTGGAAGCGTGGTTGCGCGCCTACATCGACTACGCCCAGACCAAACGGACGTTCCTCAACGAGCTCCACGAGGCGTTCGAGAAAAACCCGGATCTGAAGGTGGCCTCGCGCGAGCGCATCGCCCAGTCGTGCAGCCAAGTTCTCATGCGGGCGCAAGAGGCCGGCGTGGCCCGCACCGACATCGACGGTGAAGACCTGATGCAGCTGGTCTCCGCGATGTGCATCAGCGCCCCGCTGACCTCGGACCGGGCCGAACGCCTCTTCCCGATGATCCTCGACGGCCTGCGTCCCCCGCAGCCTGTTGCGCCCCATTGAGGACCATCCGCGGCCCTGGCCAGACCGGACTACCTGACACTGAGGTCAACGAACAATGAGTGACATTCCCATGTGGCAGTTCGGAAACGCCGGGGTGGACGGCGCCGAGCGACGGGGCTGGCTCGTCGGAGCTTTCATGGAACCCGGGGACGTGCGCATGTCGACAGACGTCGAGATCAAGTGGGGTGTGCACACCGCAGGCGAGCGCCGCGAGGCCTGGTTCGAAGACGAGACGCGCACCACGATCGTGCTGCTCGTCAGCGGACGGTTCCACATCGACCTAGCCGTGGGTAGCGCCATTCTCAGCGAGCAAGGCGACTACGCCATGTGGGGCCCGGGCATCGGGCACTCCTGGGCGGCCGAGAAGGACTCCGTGGTGATCACCATCCGGTGGCCGGGTCACAACGAACCACCTCGGACCGGGGACGCCCCGTCGCCGCCAACGGACTGATCCCGAATTGGATCGGGCGCCGGTCGCCTCGGCGCCGGTCGCCTCGGCGCCGGTCGCCTCGTGCGCCTCTGGGCGAGCGCGGCGCCGGTCCGGTAATGTTTTGGCATGTCTTTCGTTTGTGAAGCCGAAAAGGCCGGGCTCGAAGCTTGCTCTCGTCCCTACGAGCGTCGTGTCGACCTTGCGGACGGACAATCCCTCATCATGTGTGGGCCGCACGCCGACGAGGTGGCGCCGCCGCCGCCCGGAGTCAACTTTCACTCGCGTCGCCAATAAGCGGCGAAGTCACGACGCCCGGGGCGCGAACGCGGCCCTCAGCAACCGTGATCAGGCCGCGGGAGCTGTAACGCCCTAGAGCGAGCCGGTTCGGTCTGCGTCGTTCGGTTCAGGCGACGTTCTGAGCGATCCAACCGGCGCTGACGGTCAACGCCTCGCCACTGATAAAGCGAGCGTCATCCGACGCCAGGAACAGCATGGCGTTGGAGATGTCGTACGGCTCGACGTAGGCGATCGGCAGGGTGTGATTTACCGACATGCGCGGCTTTACGTCATCCCACGTCGGATTTTCGATCTCGGGAGCGAACATCGAGTAGGTGTTGGCGTTGTGCAGCATGGGTGAATTCACGTTGGTCGGGCAGACGGTATTGACCCGAATGCCGTAGGGGCCGTACTCGGCCGCCACCGTCTTGACCAACCCGATAACACCCCACTTCGAGGCGTTGTAATGGGCGGAATGCTGGAAAGCCACCCGCCCTCCCATGGACGAGGTGGCGATGATCACGCCCGAACGCCGGTCGGCCATGTGGTTGACCACCGCTTTGATGGTGTTGAACACCCCGGTGAGGTTGATATCGATCGTCGTCTGCCAGTTACCGGGATCCATGTCCCCGACCTTGTCACCGAGGAACGCCACGCCCGCGCTGGCCAGGCAGACGTCGATGTGGCCGAACGCCTCGAGCGCTTGGGCAACCGCCTTCTCCAGATCATCCAGGTGACGCACGTCCCCCTGGATGGCGAGGCAGGTGCGCCCTTTGGCCTCCACTTCGCGCTTGGTTTCCAGGAACTGTTCCATGCTGCCGCCGGGGTAGGTCTGATACTGGACGTCGACCTCGCAGTTGTCGAACATCACCACGTCCGCGCCGGCGTCGGCGAAGGTAAGCGCATGCGAGCGCCCCTGGCCCCTCGCCCCACCCGTGACCAACACGACCTTTCCGTCCATCTTCCCCACGACGGTTTCCCTCCCCGAGTTGAGCCGGCAGCCGACTGTAACCGGGGGCCCGATGGTGGGTCAAGCGCTCCAGGGCTTCCCGCGCCCGCCGCGTCGGGCAGCATGCGGGCAGTCAGCCTGGTCCGTCGGCGCCGGCTGTCCCGCTATTTGTTCTCAGGATCCAGCCTGGCCAACGCGGTGCCGACCCCGTCGATATCGCGCATTCCATAGGAAAATGGCCGACTCTTCTCTATCTCATAGATGAGCTCGCGGCTGACAAGAGGGCTCAAATTGAAGTGACCATTACCGATACCCAGCGCGGCGAGATGGTCGTTGACCTGGTGAGCTGTGAAGGTCTTCTGCTCCACCGCCAGCTCGTGGCACACCCGGAGGACCTCCACGAAGTCTGGCTTCTCGCTGGCCAGGTCCCAGACGGCGTCGAAGGTTGCATCGTCCATGCCCCGGTAGCCTACGCATCCGGAGGTCCCCCGGGGTTCGGCTATTCGGACGCCAGGGCGGCGATGACATTGGTGCGGGCCGCCCGCCGGGCGGGCCACACCGAGGCGACGATCCCAAAGACGGTGGCGAGGAGCAGGAACACGATCAGGTTGCTGACCGGGATCGACACCACACCCCCTTGGCTCCGGAGGATCGCCGAGGTGAGCGCCACCCCGAAGCCGAGGCCGACAAGAACACCCAGCAGCGCACCAAAGAGAGCGATGACCACCGACTCGCCGCGAACCATGGTGCGTACCTGGCGGCGGGCCATGCCGACGGCGCGCAGGAGAGCAAACTCCCGGGACCGTTCGACCACCGACAGGACGAGCGTGTTGATGATGCCCAGCACGGCGATGAGGATAGCGAGAGCCAGCAGCACGTAAATGATGGTGAGGAGCTGGTTGACCTGGCTGGCTTGATCCTTTTCCACCTGAGCGGGGTTCTGCACCACGACGTCCGGGTAGGCGGCGATGGCTCGGTCGATGCCGTTGCGCACCGCAACCGGGTCGGCGTGGCCCGCCACCTTGACCATGAGAACCTGGTCGAGCTGGTCGGTAAAATTGGCCTGGAAGACACCGGTGGACACCAGGTAGTTGGTACCGATGAGCTGGTTGGCCGCGTAGGTCCCACCCACGACCAGCGTTTGCGGACCCGTCTTGGCGAAGTCCAGCCGGATGGGCGAGCCGACTTTGAGGCCTTTGGAGCTCGCCGTGTTGTTGTCCACCATGACCTCCCCTCGGGACAGCGACGAGAGGGTGCCGCTCTTGACGTCGATCTTCAGCAGTTCACCGATGGTGTTGGCGTCGACCGCGGTCAAGGCCACTGTGGACGAACCGAGCTTCGCATTCCCGCTGCGCTCCGGAGAGGTTGCGCCCACGCCGGGGACCGCGGCAACTTTCGGCTCAACCGTCGGGCTGAAGTTGCCGAACATGGTCCCGGTGGTCTTCACCACGTAGTCACCCAGGAACTCCTGTTTGATCGAGTTGTCGACCGATGCCTTCGCCGACTGACCCAGTACCGAAAACATGGTGACCAAGGCCAGCCCGATCATCAGCGCGGACGCGGTGGCGGCGGTCCGGCGCGGATTGCGCATGGCGTTCTGCCGAGCGAGGATTCCGGCGACCCCAGACAGGCGCCGGAGCGGCGAACCAATCGCGCCGGTGACCGGGCGGGCCACGAACGAGGCCAGCGTGGCCACGCCAAGGAAGGTGAGGGCGATCCCAGCTCCCACCTCGACGGCCTGGTTGTGATGGCTCACAAACAGCCCGATCAGCATGACCGTCAGACCGACCGCCAAGAGGATGGCGCCAATGACCGTCCGCCTGACCGGCATCTGCTCCGGTTCGGCGGCGGTTGAACCCAACGCGGCCACGGGCGGGATACGGGCCGCCCTGCGGGCCGGGTTGAGCGAGGCCAGGACGCTCACCCCGACGCCCACCACGAGCCCCACCACGGCGGTGCGAGCTTCGAATACCAGCCCGTAGGAGGGAAGGCTGGCCCCCACCGCTTTGAACACCGCCTCCAGACCGGTGGCCAGCAGGGCGCCGATCACCACTCCCAGGACCGCGGCGATCAACCCGACCACAGCTGCCTCGACCAACGTGGCCAGCAGCACCTGCCTACGACTGGCCCCGAGCGCCCGAAAGAGGGCGAACTCTCTTGTCCGCTGGGCCACGAGGATCGAGAAGGTGTTGAGGATGATGAAGGACCCGACAAACAACGAGACCAGGGCGAACACCAACAGGAAGTCGGTGATCAACGACAGGCTCTTGTTGACCTGGTTGGCGTTTTCCGTTGCCAGCTGGGACCCCGTGACGGCCTGGTACCGAGAGGGCAGGTGCGGCGCGATCGTCGCCTGCAGAGCAGCCGGTGACACTCCGGGACGGGCCAGTAGGTTGACGGCATCAAACGATCCAACCCGATTGAGTAGCTGCTGGGCCACGGGCAGGTCGAACTCCGCCACGGTCGCTCCGCCGAGGCCGTTGGCCTTCCCGAACTTGACGATGCCCACGATGGTGAACCGTTGGGGCGGACCCTGGAACAGGATCTCAATAGGATCGCCGACCTTGAACCCGTGCTTGTCGGCCGTTCCCTTGTCGATCACGACCTGGCCCGGGCCCTGTGGAGCGCGACCTGAGGCCAGCGAAAAGCCGGATATCTCCGGGACAGTCCCGTAGCTGGCGCCGATGGTGGGAGCGCCATTCGTCGTGATGGCCTTGTCGTGTTTGTCGACGAGTTGGGCAAACCCCGAGACGGAGCCTTCCGCGGCGGCCACGCCCGGCAGGCGGGCGACCTCGGGCAGGATCGACATGGGCATGGGGATGAAGGCCTTGTCGCCGTATTGGTCGTTGACGGGTGACGGCTGCCGGACCTGCACGCTGATCTTTCCGTACACCCCGCTGAAGAGCTGGTCGAAGGTGTTGTGCAACGTGTCCGTGAAGATCAGCGTGCCGGTGACGAACGCCACTCCGAGGACGATAGAGAGGGCGGTCAAGGTCAGGCGCAGCCGATGGGCGCGCAGGTTGGCGAGCGTCGCTTTCCACATAGCTCGTTACTCCATGCTCTTCATGCGGTCGAGTACGCGGTCGGCGGTCGGCTGGGTAATCTCGTCGACGATCCGGCCGTCGCCGAGAAAGACCACCCGGTCGGCATAGGCGGCCGCCGAGGGATCGTGGGTGACCATCACGATCGTCTGGCCGAAGTCCGAGACCGATTGCCGGAGAAAGTCCAGGACTTCGGTGCTGGCCCGCGAGTCGAGGTTGCCGGTGGGTTCGTCGGCGAAAACGATCTCCGGTGCCGAGGCCAGGGCCCGAGCGGCCGCCACCCGCTGCTGCTGCCCACCGGACAGCTGCGCCGGGCGAAACTTGAGGCGGTCCTTCAGACCGACTGCCTCGATCACCGTGTTCACCCAGGTCTTGTTCGGGCGGCGGCCGGCGAGGGCGGAAGGCAGGGCAATGTTCTCGGCCGCGGTGAGGGTCGGCACCAGGTTGAACGACTGGAAGATGAACCCGATGCGATCCCGCCGTAGCTGGGTCAGGCGCTTGTCGTCGAGGCGACCGAGGTCGGTGTCGCCGATCAGAACGCGTCCCGAAGTCAGGTCGTCGAGACCGGCCAGGCAGTGCATGAGGGTCGATTTGCCGGAGCCCGACCGGCCCATGATGGCGGTGAATCTTCCCTTGGCAAAGGACACGTTGACGTGATCGAGCGCGACCACTCGGGTCTGCGCGGAGCCGTACACCTTGACCGCATCGATCGCCTGCGCCGCCGCGATTGTCCTCGCGCTGGATCGTTCTGAAGTCGTTTGCATGTGGCTTGACGATAAAGATTCCTGGTCTGCAAATCGTCCCCCTGACGGTGGATTTGGACCTCCACCCTGGGTCTGATACACAGGTGAGGTTGTCTTTCCTGATGAGGAGCTGACGGTGCGATTCGTGCTCATCCACGGAGGGTTTCACGGGGCCTGGTGCTGGGAGCGGACGATTCCAGAGCTGGAGTCGCTCGGGCACGAAGCCATCGCGATCGACCTTCCGGCCCACGGGACCCGCAGGGACGAACGATCCACGATCGCTGATCGGGCCGGGGCCATCGTGGAGGTCGTCCAGAAGGGGGACGTCCTCGTCGGGCACTCTGGCGGCGGCTTCGACATCAGCTACGCCGTGGATCGGATCCCGGACCGGCCCAGCTTTATGATCTATCTGGCCGCGGGCCTGCCGATAGAGGGGAAGACCACCCTGGAGGCGACGGGCGGCGCCAAGTCGGAGGACGAGACGTTCGGTTCCGATATCAAGGAGCTGATGACCGACGAGACCGGAATGTCCGCCTTCATCAAGCCGAACGAAAACGGTCGGATCGAGTGCACCGACTTCAGTGCCACGTGGAAATTCTTCTACCACGACTGCGACGAAGCAACGGCCCGGTGGGCGTACGAGCAGCTGACGCCCGCACCCACCGAGTTCCTCCTCGAAACCGTCCACCTTCCCAACTTCTGGGCTGCTGATATTCCCCGGGCCTACATCTGGTGCAGGGATGACCGGGCCCAACCCCACTCGAACTCGCAGGTGATCGTCGAGCGCCTCGGTGTCGAGCCCCTCTACATTGAAGGATCGCACTCGCCGTTTGTCAGCCACCCGAAGGAGCTGGCTGAGCTCATGGTCCAGGCCACGACGACCCGCCCCATCCGCCCGCTCCGGCCGAACTAGCCGGAACTGACCGGACGAGGCGACTTCGAGGGCCGCGGGCGCCCGGTTAGGCGCAGCGGAGAATCTCGCCGACCAGATCCCCGGCCGAGGTGGTGACCGTCAACCCTTCCCGTTCGACGAGCCAATCCCGGTTGCGCCCGTGGAGCGGGTTCGCCGGGTCCATGCGATTCAGATGAACGAGGAGGGGCAAGCTGGCCAGCGCTTGGCGGCACAGCCGGGCCAGGTTGATCACTCCTAGGCTCGGGTCAGCCACCAAAATCACCACGTCTGCGGGTAGGCGGAAGGCCAAGCTGGCGTTGTCCCCGTCCGAACCCAGAGGCGACGCCACGCCGCCGGCACCTTCGACGAGGCCCACGTCGACCGGCTGAGCCGGCCAACTGCCATTGACCTCCCCCACCAGGTCGTCGATCGTCGGAGGGCGCAACGACAGGGCCTCGGCGGCCATCGGCGGCGCCAAGGCCAGCGGGTAGGAGCGATGGGCGGGACAGACCACCCCGGCGGGCTCTCCCGTGGCCTGGCCCAGAACCTCGCTGTCGAGTACCGCTCCCGGCGCGAAGGATTGGGCTGGTTTGCGGGCCGCCACCCTCAGGCCCCGCTCGGCCAAGCCTCTGGCCAGCTGGGCCGCGGTGAAGGTCTTCCCGACCTCGGTTCCGGTGCCGGCGATCTCCACGACCAGTCGGGGCCTCACACCAGGGTCCCGATGGCTTCGACCAGTCGGCTCACGTCGGCCTCGGCGTGCGCGGCGGACAGCGATATACGCAGCCGGCTGGTGCCGGGCGGGACCGCAGGCGGCCGGATGGCCGGGACCAACAGACCGCACTGGAGCAAACGGTCTGCTGCGTCCAGCGCCGCGAGCTCGTCACCGATCAGGATGGGGACGATGGGCGTGTAATGACCGGAACGGACGGATTCGATGTGACGACGAAGGGTGGTTCGGCGCGCATCTCCTTCGACCGATCGGTAAATGGCCAGGGCGGCTCTGGCGGCGGCCGCACTGGCTGGTGCGAGCCCGGTCGTGAAGATGAAACTCCGGGCTCGGTTGAGGAGCAGTTCGATCCATGACTGCGGTCCGGCCACGTATCCACCCTGGGAACCAAGAGCCTTGGACAAGGTTCCAACCCGGAGGCACGCTACCTCCGCACCCGTCAGCGCCCCTTCATCAAAGACGGCGTGGGCGTCGTCGAGCACGAGCAGGGCGTCGGCGCGGGCGCATACGTCAGCCAAGCCGACGACGTCGGCCACGTCCCCGTCCATAGAAAACACGGTGTCAGTGACGACGACAGCCCGGGCGGGCGCGCCGGCCACGAGATGGGCGGCGTGCTCGATATCGCGGTGTCGATACACCGTCACTTCAGCTTTGGCCAGGCGAGCGCCGTCGACGATGGAAGCGTGGTTGAGCTCGTCCGAGACGATCCGGGCCCCGGCGGCGAACGTCGAAAGTACTCCCAGATTGGCTTGAAACCCGGTCGGAAAGACCAGGGCCGCGGCGCTGCCCCGCCAGGCGGCCAGGTCGTCCTCCAGGGCCGAGTGAACCGGCCGGTTGCCGACGAGCAGCCTGGACGAGCCCGTGCCGGCCCCCCACCGGTCCAGAGCGTCATGGGCGGCGCCGAGCACCGACGGATGGGTGGAAAGACCCAGGTAATCATTGGACGCGAACGAAACTGCCGTCGACCCGTCGGGCGACCGGAACTCGGGACCGATCCCCTGCAGGAGGCGAAGGTGTCGCCAACGACCCTGCGATCGCAGCATTTCCTTCTCGGAGTTGACCCACTCGTTCCACCCGTCCCGACTCACGGGCCGCGACCCGGGGATCCCACCAACCCTTCCTGAAGATCGATCCACTCGGGCCACAACCCGCCTACCTCCGCACTCACCGGCAGATCAATTCGATCGCCGCCCGGAGCACGTCGACGATCCGATCGATCTCACCCGCAGTGGAGGTGAGAATGGGCATGACGACCACCACGTCACCCAGCGGTCGCAACAAGACTCCCGCCTCGACGGCGGCCTCACACACCAGGCGACCCCAGCGCAGGCCCTCCGTCGGCGGAGCCAGCTCGACGCCGGCCATGAGACCGCAGACTCGTACTTCGGATATGGCGTCCAACCGGGCCAGCGGGAGCAGGCGATCGACCAGCTGTCCGGCTCGCTCCTGCACGTTGGCCAGGACGTCCCATTTCTCGAGCAGGTCCAAGTGACGGAGGGCGACGGCTGCCGCCAGAGCATTTCCCGAGAAGCTGTGGCCGTGGTAAAAGGTCCTGGGCCCCAGGTCCTCGCCCAAGAAGGTGTCGGCCACCCGACGCGCCGCCACGGTGGCGCTCATCGGCAGATAGCCCGCGGCCAGCCCTTTGCCCACGACCATCAGGTCCGGTCGCAGGCCGCACTGTTCGGACGCGAACAGGGTTCCCGTCCGGCCGAACCCGGTGGCCACCTCGTCGCACACCAACAGGACACCGGCGTCCTGGCAGGCGGTCCCGAAGCGGCGTACGTCGTCGGCGGCAGCGACGTACATGCCAGATGCACCCTGCACCAGAGGCTCAATCACCACCGCGGCCAGTTGCGGACGCGTAGGTCGCGAGAGTGTTCAGGGCGAGATCCAGCCAGCCCACGTCTCGATAGCCGGGGCTGCGGATTACGCCGGGGAAACGCAACGGGTCGAAGAGGTCCGTCCCGAAGCCTCCGGCGCCCAAGGACAGGGACCCGATCGTGTCCCCGTGGTAGGCATCCCCGAGGGTCAGGAAGGCCGTCCGCTCGTGCACCCCTTGGTTCGTCCAGTACTGGAAGGCGAGCTTCAACGCCTGTTCCACCGCTGCCGCCCCGTCCGACGCGAAGAGGAACATCGGGTCATCCACCGGCACCACACCACTGAGCGCTTCGGCGAGTTCGATTACCACCCGATTGCCGTTACCTAGGAGGGTGGAATGCGCCACCCGCTCGAGCTGGTCCCGGAGCGCCAGGTCGAGCTCGGGTACCCGATGACCGAGCGTCGTGACCCACAAACTGGAAATCGCGTCCAGATATCTGCGACCGTTGACGTCGATCAGCTCGCGTCCCTCGGCTCGTTCGACTATGACCGGGCGGTTGGACGGATAGGCGGCCATCTGCGTGAAACCGTGCCAGACCCGCAGTCGGTCCCGCTCCACCCAGCATGCGTCGCTATCAGGCGCCACCCGATGCACGCTACCGACGAGCCGAGGGGCCCAGCCAGTTGGGCAGGCCCGGGGTGGCCGTCGGCCCGGCTAGCCGAAGTGTCCCCAGTGGGTGGCGATGATCAGCAGCACGCCGGCCAGGGCGAATGCCCGGCGCCGCGTTTGGGTTCTCTGGCTCGTCAGGCGACGCCAGGCAAACCGGCATGCGAGCGAGGCTGGCGAGGTTGGCGAGGCCTCCCGGGATCACCCGGTCTTGGCCAGCTCGACCATCGCTTCCAGCTGTTCGAGGTACTGTTCGAGCGACTCGTTGGCGAAACGTATCGTGAGCTTGGTCACTCCTGCTTCCTGCAGCTCACCCATCGTGGCCGCCGTCTTGTCGGGCGCTCCCATCGGGTCGAGGAACGTGCTCACGGCCACTTCGAGCGGCCGTTCCCGCTTCGGCCACGCTTCTGTGTCCTTGGCTTCTGCGAGCCACGCGGCAACCTGGTCCGAGGAGAGGGAAAACGGGCACCACACGTCCCCCAGCTCCACTGCCCGTCGCAAGGATCGGCGGGTCCGACCTCCGACCCAGATCGGGATGTCGGTTTGCACGCCGTGCGGTTCGATGATCATACCGGAGTAGTCAAAGTACGGTCCTTTGTAGGGGGGCTCAGGACGGCCGAACGAAACTCGAAGGGCGCGAATCGCGTCGTCACTTCGTTCGTTGCGCTCGTCGAAATTGGCGCCGAGGAGATCGAACTCCGGGCGTAGGTAACCAACACCGACTCCCAGGTTGAGGCGACCACCACAAATGCGGTCGAGCGTCCCATATCGCTTGGCGATATCCAGAGGGTGGTGATAGGGAAGCACCAGCACGAGGGTGGTCAACCGGATCCGCGAGGTGACCGCAGCCAGATAGCCGAAGGTGGCAAGCGGATCCCAGTACCGCGGGCCCGGTCCGAGATCAGTCGGTGCGTCGACCGGAATGGCCACGTGCTCACTGCACGTCAGATATTCGTAGCCGAGTTGGTCGGCCGCCTGGGCAATACGGGCCAGATCCGAGATAGTGCCGTCTACTTCCCATTCGGCGTACACCCCGCGCGCCAGGTTTTGCACCGGTGTCAACAGGCCAAGCGTCCACATTGGTATCCCTTGCCTCTCCTCGGGTGGCCATCGATATCCCGACAGACAGTAGCGTCACCCTCTGTCGGCCCGACAAGGTGGCCGGGCGAGACGGCGGAGGCCGGAGGGTAGGTTTTTCCCCATGCTGGTCGATGCCCAGGTGCACGTGGTGAGTCCCGATCGAGAGCGCTACCCTCTTTGTCCCGGCCCAGAGTTTGCCGGACCCGGTCCGCAGTGGTTCGACAGACCACGGATCAGTGTCGAAGACTGCCTGGCCGACTTGGACGCTGCCAATGTGGAGCGGGCCGTATTGGTGCAACCGCACTCGGCGTATCAGTACGACAACAGCTATACGGCCGACGCGGCGGCCGCCTACCGAGACCGGCTGGCGTGGACATGCGTCGTCGACATCGGCTCACCATGCGCTGAGAGGATCCGCTATTGGGGAGTCGAACGGGGCGCCCGAGCAGTTCGGATTCTGCTGAGGCTCACAGGTCCGGACTGGCTCGGGAGCCCGGCAGGCGACGAGGTGCTGCGAGAGATCTCGCGTTGTGGGCTGGTCGCCCAGATCGTGCTGCCATTCGGCGCGCTCGGTCTGCTCCGCCAGGTCGCGGACCGATACCAAGAGGTTCCGATCCTGGTGGATCACTGTGCGATGCCCGATCTCTCGGGGGGAGAGGATTTTCCTCACGCCGGGGCCCTCTTTGGCCTGGCCGAGTCGCCGAACGTGTCCGTGAAATTGTCCAGTCACGTCTTCCGTTTGGCCACTGAGGGAGGCTCGACGCCGGATCGGATCACGCGACGGCTCGTCGATCACTTCGGAGGATCTCGGGTGTTGTGGGCGTCGGATTACTCCGTGTACGACAAGGAGTATCCCTCCTACCTCACGGAGGCGGAGGCGGCCTGCTCGACGCTGTCACCGGCTGAACGGGCCCAGGTGCTGGGCGACGCGGCGGGGGCTATGTGGTGGCCGGAGCGATCGGCGCCGGGACGGCCCCGTAGCAGCCCTGGCCGACATTCACGTTGACCGCCCCATCCGGGGGGTAGCCCCGCCCCCGAGAAGCGTCGAGGCGAACGAGATGGCGCCAGTCTTCATCGTCCCTCCCTCGAGGTCGGCAGAGCGGTGCCGTTCGGAAATCACCTGATCGGCTAACGATTGCCGGTGGGAGGGGCGGAGCTAGGGTCGTTGCCAGCATGACCTCACGTCCGGAATGGGCGCCCCGCCCGCAATGACGCCGACCTCCGGGCTGGCCTTGCCCTATTTTCTGGCTCGACCGACACGGGGCGCGGAGGCGCCCGGGCTGGTCGTGATCCACGAGGCCAACGGGATCAGCACCCAACTCCTCCGGTTCTGCGAGCGTCTGGCCGGAAGTGGCTATCTGGTTGTGGCGCCGGACCTGTACTTCCGGGCTGGTGGCACGGAGTCCTCGCCGTATTCCGAACTGGTGGCGACCTTGATCGACTCTCAGATTGCCGAGGATCTGGCCGGCGCGGTCAAGGTTCTGCGCACGGAGGGGGCGACCAAGGTCGGCGGCGTCGGGTTCTGCATGGGCGGTCGGTTGGCGTACCGGATGGCCGTCACCGGGACCCTCTTCGACGCGGCCGCCATCTTCTACGGAACGGGGATCCCGGCCGAGTTCGGTGAGCCTCGTTGCCCCATCCAGCTCTTCTTCGGCAGTGAGGACCGCTCGGTCGGTGCCGCCGAGTTGCGTCAGGTGGCCGATCGTTATCCCGAGGAGACGCACGTCTACCCGGGGGCAGCGCACGGTTTCATGCGCGACGGTTCGGATTTCTACGATGCCGGGAGCGCGCTCGACGCGTGGTCCCGACTCTTGGCCTTCCTGGATCGCACGCTGCGCTGACGAGTGGCTGGCGGCGTGCCGGGTGACGGGCGTTTTGCTGGCCCGGGCCCGGCCGGCCGCGACCGCCAGCTCGGCCGCGACCGCCAGCTCGGCCGCGGGCAACGGCCAGCTCGGCCGCGGGCGGCAGGTGCGCCCCTGGTTGGCCCGGCCCGGCCCGCAGTGCGGTCGGGCGTGGATATCTGGTGGCGACCTGCGAAGGACGCTTCTGACCGGGCAGGATTTGGGTAATGGAAGGTGCGGAGCCCGTGGGGTTCGAGCTCGGCAACGACGGGCCGAGCCTCATCCTGGTCGGCGTGGATGGGTCGGAGACGTCCCTGCGAGCGGGTGCGTTCGCAGCCGGGTTGGCCCGGCGCGAGGGTTCCCGGTTGGTCTGTGTGTTCGTGCAACCCACGGGGTCGAACGTGGCGGCTACGGGGGCCGGCCTTTCGCTGGTCCTACCCGACGACGACGGGGGCGACGATCTCCGCCGGGTGCTAAGCGAGGGGGCGGTGTACCACGGCTTCCCGGTGGAGCTGGTGGTCCTTCGGGGGGACCCGTTCATGGAGATCACACGCGCCTCGCCAAGGAGCTTCGGGCCGACCTGGTCGTGGTCGGAGCGTCCACCCATGCCGGTCATCGACTTGTCGGCTCTCTGGCCGTCAGGCTGGTACGGGCCGGAGGATGGCCGGTCACGGTCGTTCCTTGACCGCTGCCTATCCTTGGGCCGTGACCGACCTGCCGCGCACCATCGAAGAGGCGGCCGCCGCGCTGCGCGCCGGCACCCTCACCAGCTTCGAGCTCACCACGGCGGTACTGGAGCGAATCGATCGACACGACGGGTGGGTCCATTCCTTGCTGACCCGCTTCGACGGAAGTGCCCTCCAGCGGGCGCGGCAGGCCGACGCAGAGCTGGCTGCAGGGCATGACCTGGGTCGGCTCCACGGAATACCCATGGGGATCAAGGACATCCTGGCGGCCCGCGAAGGCCCTACCACCGCCCAGAGCCTGGTCCTCGACCCGGCGTGGGGAGCAGGAAAGGACGCGACGGTCGTGCGGCGGCTCCGCGACGCGGGGGCGGTCATCGTGGGGAAGACCACGACCATGGAGTTCGCGGCCGGGCTGCCAGAGGCGAGCAAACCCTTTCCGGTGCCGGTCAATCCGTGGCGGGACGACCACTGGCCGGGCGGGTCGAGCTCCGGTACCGGCAGCGGGGTGGCATCCGGGTTCTTCCTGGCCGGACTTGGGAGCGACACTGGTGGCAGCATCCGGATACCGGCCGCGCTGTGCGGCGTCAGCGGGCTGATGCCCACCTACGGGCGGGTGCCCAAGAACGGTTGCGTGCCGTTGGCCTTCAGCCTGGACCACCTTGGCCCGCTGGCCCGAAGCGCGTGGGATTGCGGGGCCGTGCTGGAGGCGATTGCGGGATACGACCCCCTCGATCCCGACTGCAGTGAACGGCCAGTAGATGACTATCTCGTCCACATCGATGAGGGCGTTGAGGGGCTCAAGGTGGGTGTGGCCAGGGGGCACCATCTGGGTGAGACCCCGCCCGAGGTGGTGCTGGCGTTCGAGGCGGCCGTCGCCGCGCTGGCCGAGCTGGGAGCAGAGATCAGTGAGGTGACGCTCCCTCTCTATCCGGAGGTAGTGGCGGCCACGATGATCACGATCGGGGCCGAAGCGTGCGCCTACCACCAGCGGGACCTCGCCAATCGATGGACCGACTACACCGTTGCGGCCCGCAGGGTCTTCGCCCTGGGCGCGTTGGTGTCGGGGAGCGAGTATGTGCAGGCCCAGCGCGTTCGCAGGCTGGCGCAGCGCAAGCTGAACGCATTGCTCAGCCACGTCGATGTGGTGATGATGCTCACGAGCAGTGTCACGGCGCCTCTTCTCGACGACGTGCCCCGGTTGGACCTCGGGAACGCCCTCTACACGTCCTATTGGGACGCGGTAGGTAACCCGGTCATGGCGATCCCGATCGGTTTCGCCAACGGGATGCCCGTCGGCATGCAGCTGGCCGCCTTGCCATTCGCGGAGGACGTGCTCCTGCGAGCCGGCCGGGCCTACCAGCAACACACCGGATGGCATCTCCGCTCACCCGATCTGGAGGCCAGTCGTGGATGAACGCAGCACCGTGCAGGCCCTGCTCGCATCGGCGGGGCTCCACCCGCCCGAGGAGGACATGGACGCCTTGGTGAAGGCCCATGCGCAATTGCGCAAGATGGCGGAACTGGTCTTTACGGTCGACGAGTCGAGGTACGAGTCGCCCGCCCTGAGCTTCCGCCCCGATCCCGGCCCCGACGGGGCGTAGCGTCGCCTCCGGCCGGCTACTACGAGGCGCGGCAAACCTGATGCCGTCAAACCGCAGCGCAGACAGCCGCAGCGCAGACAGCCGCAGCGCAGGCCGCGGGGGAGCTGCCAGAGTGGCTAGTCGGTGTCCGCCCCGACCAGGTACACGACCCGGCGAGCGATGTTGACGGCGTGATCCCCGAGCCGTTCGTAGTAACGAGCCACCAGCGTCATGTCCATCGTCACCGGTAGACTCATCTTCCCTGAGGCCAGCTCAGCTGTCAGCGCCGAATGCAGGCTGTCGAGGTCATCGTCGCGTTCGTCCAGGGCAACCACGGCGAAGGGCTCGCGTTGCGACCAGGCGTCGGTGGCTTGGTTCCACATCTCCGCGGCGGTGTCACCCATCCTCTGGACCAGCCCCCGGCAACGGGGCGACAGATCGTCGCTCAGGAGGTGGGTGGCGTGTTCGGCGATGTGAGTGACCAGATCGTGCGACCGCTCCAGCTCGGGAACGATCCGCAGCACCGATAATAGAAGCCGAAGGTCGGTGGCAACCGGTGCCTGGAGGGCCATCTGATGGTTGACCAGGTCCTCGAGCTCGCGATAGAGGCTGTCGATGACCACTTCACGGTCCGACACCACCTTGAGCGCCTCCGCATCGCCGCTGAGGAGGGCGTCGGTCGCGACCACCAGATCTTCGGCCACAAAGGCGAACAGCTGCGCCACTTTGCCCTCGATCGTCTGCAACTCTCGGTGGAAGGCGACTCGAAGCTCGGCCACGGATCAAGCGTACCCGTCGTCGACCAGCGTCGAGGCCGACCCGAGCCCCGGGTACGTGAGTCCCGCGACGACCCTGTCGCGACCCACTTTCACCGGGAAGCAGGGCGGCCTCGGGCCACCGCCTCGGAGGCCATACTGTCCCGGTGAGCATCGCCTCCTTCCCGCCAGGGTTCTTCGACCGGGTCGACGCCTCTCCGGACGGAGTCTTCTATTCGTGGCCGAGGCTGGTCACCCACATCGATGACGACGCCATCGGTCTGGTGGGCAGGCTGTACGAAGAGCTCGGGATCTCGGGCGAAGTGCTCGACCTGATGGGGTCGTGGGTATCGCATTTCCGCCGGCCGCCGGCTCGGCTGACCGTTCTGGGCATGAACCCCGAAGAGCTGGCGGCCAACCCCCTCGCATCCGCCACCGTGGTGCACGACCTGAATGTCGACCCGCGGCTGCCCTTCGACGACTCGGTGTTCGATGACGCCGTCTGCTGTGTGTCAGTGGACTACCTGACCCGCCCGGTGGAGGTGTTCACCGATGTGGCCCGGGTGCTGCGCCCAGGGGGAAGGTTCGTGTGCACCTTCTCGAATCGCTGCTTCCCGACCAAGGCCATCCGGGGCTGGCTGTCGTCGAGCGACGCCCAGCACTGCGACATCGTCAAGGCATACTTCGAGCTGTCCGGGGGATGGAACGAGGTTTGTAGCCAAGGACAGACTCCCGCCTCCCACCGGGGCGACCCGCTGATGGCGGTATGGGCCACGCGCGGGGTCGGTGACTAGGACAGGGACCACCGAAGCCACGTCTCGCCGACTCGGAGACCGCCTACGGAGTTAGCATCTCCGACGATGCGACCTTCGGAGCGATGGATCCGAGGCGCCGGGCCGGACGCGGCCCTTGCGCTCAGTTGGGTGCCCTTCGCCCTCGCCGCGCATTGGGTTGAGGGCAACGCCGATGCGCTCGGCCTGATGATCGCGTCGGTGATGTTCATCTCGTTCGCTCATCAACCTTTGACGTTTCCTCTGGTGTACGGAAGTCCGTGGCGTCTGGCCACACACAAGCGGCTGTTCGTGCTGTTTCCACCAATCGCAGTGGTCGTCATCGCCGTCGCGACCCATCTGAGCATGACGTTGGTCGCCCTGGTCGGGGCGCTGTGGAACGTGGAGCACATATTGATGCAGCGGTACGGCATCACCCGCATCTACGGGCGCAAGGCCGGCGACGACCAGGGCGGCTGGGAACGCTGGATGCTCGTGACCTGGTTCCTCGTACCGCTCCTTTGGACGACCGCCAGCGGAGGACTTCACGGCGTGCTCGATCGGCTCTCGATCGGGAGCGTGGACTCCACCGCGGCCGGGCTGCTGGCCAAGATGACCACCGCGGCGACGGTGGCGCTGATCGGGGTGGGAGCCGCCGCGGTCTATCTCACCTGGCGGTGGGCCGCCCAAGAGCGGCGTATTGCCGATCGCCGCAACTACGGCAAGTGGCTGTACCTGGCCTCCTCAGCCGGCCTGTTCGCCCTTGCTCTCGTCGATCCGATCGCCGCCGTGGTGGGCTTCGTAGGGTCACATTCGGTCGAGTACTTCGTCATCGTCAACCGCTCTATCGGATCGGAGACCCGCCACTCCGGACCGCTCGCCAGAGTGGCTCGACTGCCCCACGGCCGGGTCGTGTTCTTCGTCGCCTACGGCCTATCGGTAACCGCGATCTTCCTTGTGCTCTACCGGATGATGCCCGCCTCGGTCCTGCTCGTCAGCGTCCTCACCATCGGGGCCGTGCACTTCTTCTATGACGCCTTCATCTGGAAGTTGAGAAAGCCGAACGTCGCTACCGCCTTCTCTGTCACGCCAGTCGGCGCCGCTACCGGCTTGGAACCGCAACCGGCCTGACCCGTCACCCGTAAGCGGTTGCAGAACTTCGACCAGACCAACTATTCGTGAGGGAATGCTTCCCGACCTGGGGCTGAACCCGGTCGTGGTCAGCTACCAACAGCAAGGAGTGTCTTTTCTTGGATGAGCGATTGACGACAAGGGTCGCGGACGGTTTCCTGCTGCCGGAAGGACCACGGTGGCACGACGGCGCCCTCTGGTTTGTCGACATGCTCCGCGGCAACGTCCATCGCCTGGTGGACGGCACGGTCGACAACGTCGGCCATTTTGATCATCCGACCGCTTTCGGCTTCCTGCCGGAGGTGGGCGAGGAGTGACTGACGTCGCTGATGGCTCGAGGGTCGGGGTCCTCGCCGGTATCGAGGTCCTGGACCTCACGTGGGGCATCGCCGGCCCCATGGCGACAATGCTGCTCGCGGATCACGGCGCCCTGGTGACCAAGATCGAGCCGCCGGGCGGCGATCCTTTTCGGGCCCAGGCCGGCTACCACGTGTGGCATCGAGGTAAACGGAGCGCGGTACTCGACCTGAAGTCCGGACCCGATCGCGACACGTTCGGGGCGCTCGCTGAGCGTGCGGATGTCGTGATCGAAAGCTTCGCACCGGGCGTCACCGAGCGGCTCGGGATCGACTATCCGACCTTGTCAGCGGCCAACCACCGTCTGGTGTACTGCTCCATCACCGCGTACGGGCGGGGGACGCGAGATGCTGGACGACCGGGCTACGACGCCTTGGTCCAAGCCCGAACGGGCCTGCAGTGGGAACAGCAAGGCTGGCCGGGTGGCGTCTACCACCTCACCGGCAAGGACGCGCCCCTTGGCGAGGTCGAGATACCGAACGGTGCCGTGGACCGGGCTGCCGGTCCCCGCCCCGTCTTTGTCGCATCTCGGTGGCCCAGCGTGGGGGCATGCCACCTGGCCGCTATCGGAATCGAGCGCGGCCCTGCTGGCACGAGAAAAGACCGGCCACGGGCAATGGGTGGAAACCTCCCTCCTCCAGGGAGCGATGGGTGCATCGGCCGCTCTGTGGCAACGAGCGGAGCATCCCGACGTCCCGGGCTACGCGAGCTGGATCTACGACGGCCGGGCCCCCAAGGGCCTATTCCAATGTGCAGATGGGCGGTGGGTCTATTACGCGTTTCCGAGCCCGGGCTTCGTCTTCAACGCGGCAGGGCAGGAGGAATTGCGGGCGGGAGAAGGCACCGTGCTCCCGCGACAAGACGCCGACCGGCTCGGGGCCGATCACTACGAATTGGCCGTGGTGATGGATCTGTATCCCCGCCTCCGGCAGGCGTTTCGCAGGTTCACGGCCGACGAATGGGTACGAGTCGCGGCGGAGGTGGGCGTCCCCCTCTGCCACGTGCTCTCGCCCAGTGAGGCCTTCTCCTACTCGCCGTTCCTGGAGGACGGCTGTGTCGTGGAAATCGACGATCCTGAAGTTGGGCGTATTCGCGGCTGCGGCGTCACCTATCACCTGGCCAGCAGCCCGGGTCGGGTCTCGGGTCCCGTGCCCGGAGTTGGCGAGCACACCGCAGCAGTGCTTTCGGAAGCCCGTCGCCGCCGGCCTCGCCCGCCAGAGCCCACCGCGCCCGAACGGGGGCTGCCAACCGGGCCGCTCAGCGGCATCCGGGTGCTCGACTTGGGGATCGCGCTGGCCGGCCCGTGGGGCGCCCAGGTCCTGTCAGATCTCGGGGCCGACGTCATCCGGGTGAACGCGCTGTACGACGACTTCCTCATCGGTCATCAGTACATCTGCGGCGGGCGGGGCAAGCGGTCCATCGCCGTCAATCTGAAAGACGAGCGAGGTAAGGCCATCGTGTACCGATTGGCGGAGACCGCGGATGTGGCCCATCTCAACATTCGCGGCGGGGCGGCTCGCCGGCTCGGCATCGACTACGAGTCCATGCGGGCCCTGAACCCTCGGCTCATCTATTGCCACACCACGGGGTACGAGCGGGGCGAACGGGCAGAGCTGCCGAGTAACGACGGGGTGGGGCAGTCAGAGGCGGGTGTCACCTGGGCCGACGGGGGAGGTGACGATGGCGGGGCGCCATTTTGGTCCCCTACGGCGCAAGGCGACATCGGCAACGGCTACCTCTCCGCGGTGGCCGTCATCCAAGCCCTCTACGAGCGGGAACACACAGGCCGGGGGCAGAGCGTGCACACGTCCATCACCTACGCCGGTCTGATGAACTCCTCGTATACCTATCTAGGATCAGACGGGAAAGAGGGCGAATCACCGTCGCTGGATGCCAACCAAACCGGTTTGGCGGCCCTCTATCACCTCTACGCGACCGCCGAGGGCTGGCTCTGTCTGGCGGCCGTTACGGCCGAGCACTGGAATGCCCTCTGCGCCGCCCTGAGACGCGACGATCTCCGCCAGGACCCACGATTCGCGTCGGCCGCGGATCGCGGCGCGCATGACGAGGAGCTCACTCGGATGCTGCAGGACGAAATTGGCCGGCCGGTCCGCGGCCGAGTGGGTGTCCTTGCTCGAAGCTGCGGGCGTCCCGGCCGAGGTTTCCGATCCGACGTGGCCGTTGCGGATGTTCGACGATCCGGAACTCATCGATCGAGGCTGGGTGACGCACTACGACCACCCGGAGTTGGGCCGATTCGACCAGCACGGTCTCCTATGGGACTTCTCAGGGACGCCAAGCCGGATCGCCGGCCGCCCTCCATGTTGGGAGAGCACACCACCGAGATTCTCACCGAAGCCGGATTCAGCCCGGACGAGATCGCCGACCTGATTGGCGACGGCGTCGTCCTCCAGTGGCAACCGATGGGTTGAGTGTCGAGCAGGGGCACGGATTGGAGGAGTGCGCTCGGGGAGCGCTCCCTGATCTCGTCGAAGCCTCGAGGGGCCTATTCAGTGCGGCAGCGGTCGCTCTGCGGCAATGTCGTAGACCATGATCGACGCGGATTTCACCGGGATTTCCGGGGGCGCCCCCGGAATCACCCGAGCTGTCGGCACGAAGAGCCGACAGGTGGCTGTTGAGGCTCTCCTGACTTTCCCACCTCTCGAGGAGCACCACCCGCCCCGGTTGCAGCGGATCGGCACTCAGGGTGTATTCGATACACCCAGGCTCGGCCCGTGAGGCCCGCATACCGTCCAGGCGCCCGGCCAAAAAAGCGTCGCGCTGATCGGGGTCGACCTCCAGCGCGCCTGCGACGATGATCACGGCTACCTCCCTCACGTTCTGGTGAAAATGGGGCTACTCGAGAGTCGTCGGACCCGTTCGGGGGCCGAACGACGAGACTGCCTCGGTGCTCCGGAGAGCATAGGCGGCCAGGCGGCGGCGAATCACATCCAGGTCGGACAGGACACGTCAGCGGGGAGTGGCATCATGCCACTATGACGATCGACGACCGGGAAGCCATACTCGAAGTCCTCAGCCGCTACTGCCACTACGTGGACGGCGGCGAGGCGGACAAATGGGCGGAGCTTTTCACCGAGGACGGGTCCTTCGCCGGGAGGGCGGCTCGTTCGACATCGGGGTCGGTCCTTTCTCCGGTCGAGCCGCACTGCGGAAGATGGCTTCGCACTTTCGGGCTGATGGTCTGCATTTCTCCGCCAACCCGGTCATCACGGTTGACGGGGACGAAGCAACCGTCTCCAGCTACGTGCTTGTCCTGCAAGGGCGGGAGCACCCTGAGGTGCGCATGAGCGGGCTCTACCAGGATCGCCTCCAGAAGGTCGACGGCCAATGGCTGTTTTCGTCCCGCCACCTCACCACCGAGATGCAACGGCCTCTCAGCTCGTAATTCCCGGGCTAGGGGTCGTCGCGGCTCGACCCGCTACGAGGCAGACGCGAAGCGACACGTCGAGCACGCCCTGCTCTGGCCCGCGCACGAAGAACGAGTTCCCGTAGTCGATGCCCCGCAGGCGGTAATCGGGCGCCAGGCGAAGCAGACGGTCGAGGGCCACCTTCGTCTCCAGGCGGGCGAGCGGGGCGCCGAGGCAGAGGTGAGGCCCGAATCCGAACCCGAGGTTCGACTTCATTTCCCGGCGAACGTCGAAGCGATCAGCATCCGGCCACCGCGACGGGTCGCGGTTGGCCGCGATGAGGAGCACGTACACCACGCTGCCCGGGGTCAGTTCCGTACCACCCAGGACCGTGTCGTGCACCGCCACACGCGGCAGCATCTGCGAGGCACCTCTCCATCGGAGCACCTCCTCGATGCCGGCGGAGACGAGCAGAGGGTCTTCGGCGAGCAAGCGCCGTTCGTCCGGGTGCTGCTCGAGTACCACCAACGACTCGGACATCAGCTTGGCGGTCGTGTCGTAGCCACTGATCAGCAGGAGCTTCGCCGTCGACCGCATCTCCGCCGGTGTCATCTCCGACATCGACAGCATGGCCCCGAACAGGTCATCCAGCTGCTCGCGGCGGTGCCGCTCGATCTCCTCCGTGAAGTAGTCATTGAGCTGATCCAAGGCCTCCCGCATTGTCTGGCGAGTCTCGGGACTCTCATGCCCGAAGCTGGCGTGGCCGATGATGGCATTCGACCAGCGCCGGAAATCCTCGTGGCGTTCCTCGGGAACGCCCAGCATCTCGGCGACGATCACGGTGGGGATCTTCGTGAAGTCGGCGATCAGGTCGAAGCTGCCCTCGCCATCCAGGAGTGGTGCCAGCAGATCGTCGACGACTTCTGCCACTCGCCGCTCCCACCTGGCGACCGCGCTCCGGGTGAAAAAGGGCGAAAGACAGTGGCGCAGCCGGTGGTGATCGGCACCCTCAACGGTGATCATGTTGGGTGCGTCGTGCCAGAACGCCACCGCCGGGTCGGTCAGTCTGGCGAAGCGCTGAGGATCGCCTAGAACCTCCACACAATCGTCGAAACCGGGGACCATCCACACGCCGAGCGGGTCGTTCCAGACGACGCGGCCAGCGGCGCGGATCGCTTCATAGACCGGGTAGGGGTCGGCGATGGTCGATGGTTCGGCAAAGTTCACGTCCAGCCGGGCGACTTCCATCCGTGCCTCCTCCCGCCGGCGTCGACGCCTGGCTCCGGGCCGACGCTAGCAGCAGCCTAAGAAGCGAAACCGGCCGACCCGGCCGCCGGGCGCGCCGCCAGCGCAAATGACTCCAGGCTCACGGGGTGATGCCGAAGTAGCGGTCGAGCCCGTACACGCGAATGGCGTTCTCCCTGGTGATCAGTCTGGTCTCGGCGTCGCTCAGTCCGGCCGCGGTCGCCAGCTCGGACATGAGCTTCTCGCTGTGCGGGTACGTCGAGTCGGTGTGGGGAAAGTCTGTCTCGATCAGGATCTGCTCGGTGCCGATCGCCTCCCGATCGATGAGACCCTGCAGGTCGTCGAAGATGCAACCGAACACGCGACCAGGCAGGGCGCTGCTGGGAAGCACGGTGCTCTTGCGACCGCCCAGCCCGTCGTTTTGGCGGGTCTTCCGCCACGTGTTGTCGAGACGCTGGATCACGAAGGGCATCCATCCGACCTGGCCCTCGGACAACACCACCCGCAGTTGGGGAAAGTCCTGCAACACTCCGGAATACAGCCAGTCGCTGAAGGCCACCTCGGAGTTGACGAACAGAAAATGGATGAGCATGTCGACTGGTGCATCCAAGGCACTCTGCACTTGAGTCGACGACGAGCCGACGTGCAGGTTCAGCACCGTGTCCGTCTCCTCGCAGGCCACGAAAAGCGGATCCCAATGATCGGAGTAGATACTGGGAAGCCCGAGACCAGGGGGTCCTTCAGGGAAAGTGATGGCGTGGGAGCCCTTGGCGGCGCACCGACGGACCTCGGCGGCGGCGAGCTCTGGGTCCCAGAGAGGGACCAGGGTGAGCGGGACGAGCCGGGTAGGCCGACTGGAGCCGCACCAGTCGTCGATCATCCAGTCGTTGTAGGCCTGCAATGCCACCAAGGCGACTTCCTTGTCCTTGCGTTCCAGGAAGATCTGGCCGCAGAAGCGACAGACATTGGGAAAACAGACGGAGGCCTCGGTGTGGTTCTCGTCGAGCACCCCGATCCGGGCGTGGCGCTGGTGCGCCCCCGGGTGTACGTCCTCGTAGGTGATCGCCCGGCTCGTCACGTCGTCCACGAATCCGGATTGGGCGAGTCCTCGCTGCAAAGGCCGCACCATGTCGTCGTAATACCAGACGTCGGCCCACTCAGCCCCGTCGGCCCCGACCTGCCACGGTCCGTTGACCGGATCGACCATGGCGCCCCGCTCCCGACGAACGTGAGGCCCCTGTTCGCGTAGTTCGCCCGGCAACCGCGACCACCAGAGATCGGGTGGTTCGAGCACATGGTCGTCAACCGAGATCAAGCGGGGTAGTCCGCTCATCGGTCGAATCCCCGAGCCGCGTCCCAGTACATCCTCACCCTCCCCTGTCGAGGTCCGGCCGAGCGTAAGATCGGCGGCCCGGGCTGTCAAGCAGGGGTTCTCCTGGCAAGCAGGGGTTCTCCTGGCAAGCAGGGCTTCTCCGGGGCGCCGAACCTGAAGGCTCAGTAACCCTCCTCCCGATCGATCACGCCGAGGAGGGGTTCGTGGCGCAGATAGCGGGCCAGGTTTTCGGTGAAGCCCGCGAGGTTGGCTCGCAGCCCGCTGGGCGAGCTCCAAGAGATGTGCGGGGTCAGCCGCACACCCGGATGCGAGCGCAACCAATGGTCGACCGGAAGCGGCTCGCCCTCGGTCACGTCGAGCGTGGCGCGAGCCACCCGGCCGTCGTCGAGCGCGACGCGCAGCGCGACCTGGTCGATAAGCCCGCCGCGGGCGACGTTGATGACGTGGGCCCCGGGCTTGAACTGGGCGAAGGCCTCGGCGTCGAGGAGGTGGTGCGTCCTGGGCGTGAGCGGGGCGGACACCAAGACGTGGTCGGCCGATCGCAGCAGGCCAGCCAGATCGTCGGCCAGCTCGACCCCGTCCAGAGGTGCACCACGATCCGGGTGCCGTCGCACCCCCACCACACGCATGTCGAAAGCCAGGGCCCGGCGGGCGACCGCCGTGCCGATTCCCCCGACCCCGATGACCCCCAGCGTCCGCCCGTCGAGACCTCCCAGTCGGGGCATGGCCGCGGCGGCAGACGCAGGTGCTGGTGGGCTCGAACTCGGCCTTTCGAACTGCCATACCTCCGGGATGCGCTTCTCGAACGCCAGCATCATGGCCAAGACGTACTCCGCAATCGGGACCGCGGTGGCGCCGCGACTGCAGGTCGCCATCCTGGATCCGAGGCGGTCCAAGGGGAAATCGTCGACTCCGGTGCCCACCAGATGGACCCACCGAACCCCGAGATCGTCGAGGTGGTCGAGCAGAACTGACGGATGATTGTGGGTCGCCAGCACGTCGGCCTGGAAGCGATCTGATGGGACCTCGGAAACACCGAGGTCGATGACCTCCACTCCGGGCAGTTCCGCGATCATCTCGTGGGCATCCGGGCCCAGCTGATTGATGACCGTTACGGCCACGGGAATCGCCTACCGCCGGCTATGAGGCCGCCGGACTGCCAGTACGCTGGGCGAACGCCTGGCATTCCTCCCAGATCTGTGAGCCTATCTCCACGAATACGTTGATACCCGACGTCAGTATCACCTGGGTGAGCGCCTCTCGCACCTGCGTCAAAGACAGGCCGGCGGATAGCCCTCTAACAATGTGATATCTGGCCCCTGATGGATGATCACAGAAGATATCAAGGATGGCGAACAACAGCTCTTTTTGCCCGTAGGAGAATCCGTCCGGCCGGTCTTCGAACACCCAGGAACGCAGCTGGGTATAGGCCGAGGCAACGGTCTCGTTCATGTCGGAGATCAGCTCCATCATCGGAGGGAGAGGATCGCCGTATTGCCGCCAATGCTCCTCCCACCCGGAAGAACCGCCGGGCCGACGTTCCGGCCCGGTGGCGTCTCCGGCAATGAAGTCGTCGATAGCCACGCCATCCCGAGCCGGCATATCGGTGTAGACCCGAACTCGGCGAATCTTGCCACCGTCGACATCGAAGACGTTGACGCTCGGCAACAGCGTCCCGTCTGGGAGCTCGATACGGGCCTCCAAGTAGAAGTGGTCATCCGAGACCGAAGTCGACACCACTTCGTAGCGAGCGGTTGGATTGGTTTCCCACATCCGCGCCCAGACCCTCCGGAAGCCGTCGATTCCTCGCCAGCCTCGATCCGGACGCAACGGATGAATTCCCTCGCAGTCCTCGTGCCAGCAGGCAGCCATGGCATCCACGTCCTTGTTTTGGGACGCATCCAGATATCGTTGCAGCAGGGCGCTGACGTCGACCGATCCGGCCCCTCCTGTCGTTACCTCGACCATTGGGCCTTTCTACTACTGAGGACCGACCTCGGCAACACACGACACCTCCATGCTCGGGGGCCGCTGGGGTCGATTGTGACATCGGCGCGCCCAGTAGCATGTCGATTCCAGTGCATCCTTCCATCTCCCTGAATCTGCTCTGCTTCGACGACCTGCCGCTCTCGGATGCGCTCGATTTCTGCGTGCGGTCCGGCTTCCAACAAGTCGGCGTTCCGTGGCGGCGATTCGAAGCCGACGGCGTCGGCGTCACCACCGATCTGGTGCGTGAGAGTGGTTTGCGGGTAGCGACCATCGGCTGCGGCGCCCTCTTCACCCTGGGAGATCGCTCGCAGTGGGAGCCCGAAGCCGGGCGGCTGACGGCCGCGCTCAACGTCGCCGCCAGCTTAGGAGCGACCTCCGTCTACGGGCATGCCGGACCGGCCGGCGGGTTGGAGTGGGACGACGCGGCGGCGGCCCTGACCGACGCGGTGCGGGACGTCGTGGCCCATTCCCGGCGCGTCGCGGTTCCGCTGATCATCGAGCAGACCAATCCCCTTTACGCCGATATCGACTTCGTCCACACCTTCCGGGACGGGGCCGATCTAGCCGGCATGACCGGGCTCGGCCTGTGCCTTGACCTCTTCCCCATTTGGCAGGAGCGGGGCTTGCTCGACACCGCCGAACGGGCTCTCCCGTCGCTCCACATGGTCCAGCTCGGGGACTACTCGCCGGGGACCCGGCAGATACCCGGGCGCAGCGTGCCCGGCGACGGCGTGATGCCGCATCGTCGGATCGTGGGACGACTACTGGACCTTGGCTTTCGAGGTCCTTTCGATCTCGAGCTGCTCGGCCCCCGGATCCGCCAAGAAGGAGTGCTAGCAGCCGCGGTCAGGAGCGGGCGCTACGTATCGGATCTGCTCGATCTCCTGACTCCGTAAGCGCGGATGGGCTTCGGTTAGGCTGAGGCGGCATTGCCAACTACGAGCGCGGACGGATCAGAGATGGGGCTACGGGCACGAACGCTCGACGTCGACGACGGCACCGATCTGGTCGAGTTTTGTTACGAGCAGGGCTGGACCGATGGGCTTCCCGTGGTCCCGCCGAGCGTGGAGAAGGTGCAAGCGGCGGTCGCCGCCACGGGCCGACCACCCGACGACCTGGTCTGCACCTATCCCGAACGCCGGCGTGAGGTTCTCGTTGAGCACCTAGCGGTCAACTCGGTCATGGCGGGCTGCCGCCCCGAGTACACCCCCGTCGTGGTGGCGATCATCGAGGCCATGGCGTCCGACACCTTCGGCGGCATGCACGCCTGCAACGCCACCACCGGCGGTGCTGCCATCAGCTTCATCGTCAATGGTCCGATCCGGACGGCACTGGGCATGAACTATCGAGGCAACCTCTTCGGCCCCGGCAACCGGGCCAACTCGACGATCGGCCGCGCCGTCCGGTTGGTGCAGATCAACGCCTTGGGCTCGGTACCTGGGGCAGGCAACGAGAGCGCGTTGCGGGAGAGCGCCCGCCCGATCCTCGATCGGGCCACCATGGGGCAACCGGGAAAATACGCCGGTTACCACATGGTGGAGAACGAGGAGGATTTCCCGTCATTACGGCCCTTGCACGTCGAACGAGGCTTCTCAGCTGAGCAGAGCGTCGTGACCGTCTTCGGCAGCGGCGGGCACACCCAGATATCCGTGCACCACGAATCCACCGCCCATGACGTCATCGAGACGCTCACCCACTATCTCGTCAACAGTGGACGGCTCAACCGAATGTTCTCTTGCGTGGTGGTGATTCCGCCTGAGACGGCCGAGATTTTTGTCCGAGAGGGATGGGCCAAAACAGATATCGCCCACGCCCTCTTCGAAGGAACCAAGCGGACGGTGGCCTGGGTGAAGCAGAACGGTTGGACGCTCTCGGGAGGCATGCTCGACCGCCGAGACAGCCCGGTCCTCCCTGGTGACGACGACCTCATGGCCGCCATCGCCCGCTCGCCTGAGGACATCCTCGTCGTGGTCGCAGGCGGCCCTGCTGGGGCGTTCGTCCACACGCTGTCCCAATACGGCGGAGCCGTCGCCAGTCGAGTTATTCGATGGCCGGTGGAGGGCCAGTAGCCGTGGACCTCCTCACGACCGTGGCGGTCGACTCCCGAAGGTGAGGTCGGATCCCGACGTCGGACCAGCTGGTCCCCGCCTGGATGACCGCGAATTCGATTCTGGGGGTCCCACCCTGCTCGAGGTTGGCGAGCGTCGCTTGTTGGACCTGCTCGTCGCCCGTTCGCGGGCGCGCCACCGGAGGAGCCACAGACCTGTTGATCGTTGGCAGCGGCGACGACGCCGCGGTCATCAGGACGGAGCCGAACCGGGCGCTGGTCGTGACCCAAGACGCCCTGGTGGAAAATGTCGACTTCGAGCGACGCTGGCTCCGCCCGCATGCGGTGGGTCGAAAGACCTTGACCGTTTCCTTGTCCGATCTGGCCGGAATGGGCGCTCGGCCGGCGTTCTGCCTTCTCACCATGTGTTGCCCACCCTCCACCCGGCTCTTCGATGCCGCCGCGATCGCGTCGGGAGTTTCAGATACCGGCGACGACGTGAGTTGCCCGCTCGTGGGTGGAGATGTCAGCGCCACCGACGGGCCCATCGTGCTGGATCTGGTTGCAGCCGGCTTCGTCGATCCCGATCGGACGCTGCGACGAGATGCCGGACGCCCTGGGGACCTCCTGGTGGTGACGGGGACGCTCGGGCGCGCCGCCGCCGGTTTGGCGTTGCTGCAGGGCCGCTTGCACGAGACGTCCGGCATCCGCCAGACCTGGCTCGACGCGCAGCGCCGGCCCAGTGCCCGCCTGGCCGAAGGCGAGGCGCTGTCCGAGTGCGGCGTCCGATGTGCGGGTGACATAAGCGACGGGCTGATCGTGGACGTCCGCCGAACTGCGACCGCGAGCGGATGCGGGGCCGAGCTGTGGTGGAGGTCGGTGCCGGTTGACCCGGAGCTTCTCCACTCCGGCCGCGACGCTCGATCGCTCGCCCTGGGGGGAGGAGAGGATTTCGAGTTGCTCGCGGCTGCGCCGCCAGCGGTAACCGAGGAGCTCCGCCGGCGGTGGCCGAGCCACCTGGCTCCGATCACCGTCGTGGGTCGGCTCACCTCCGACGGAGAGGTTCGACTGCTCGATCAGCAGGACGGCGATGAGGTGGAGCTTCCGGTGTCGATGTCGGAGCATTTCCACCCGCCTGCCGCAGCCGCAGACGACGACCGCCGCCCGTCCCTCTCTCGTCCACCTCGATGATGTCGGCCGAGCCTCCCCCCGAATCAGAGTCGGAACGCCTACTGAACGCGGCCTACGAACGGGTGAATGCGGTCGAGGAGACCGCCGAACAGAAGGCGGACGAGACCCTGGAACGGCGGCCCCTCCTGGCCAGAGTCGTGCGGACCACCACCTCGGTGATACGGGAGCAATCCTCCGAGCGGGTGGGCCTGGCCGCGTCTGGAGCCGCCTTCTGGATCGTGATCTCGGCCTTCCCGACCGCCATTGCCGCGGTGAGCCTGTTCGGACTCGTGGTCAGCCCTCAGCAGGTGGCCTCAGACCTCGGCAATCTGGCGCAGGGGGCCCCGTCGTCGCTCGGCTCGCTCGTAACCGCCCAGTTGCAGCGGGTGGCCGCCAGCGATCGGGCCGGGCTGTCGATGGGCCTCGCCGTATCCATCCTCCTCGCCATCTGGAGCGCCTCGGCCGGGGTCTACAACCTGGACCGAGCCATCCGTTTGGCCTACGGGTGGCCGCCCCAAAGTTATTTCGAAGCTCGAGGCCGGGCGCTCCTCGGCGCCTTCGGGGTCGTGATCGTGCTTGGCGTCGAGCGCGCTGCTCGTCCCGGTCATCGTCGGGCGGTCGCCATCTCCACTTGTCATTGCGGTCGGAAGCCCGCTGCTTCTGCTCGTGATTGCCGGGGCGGTCGCCACCATGTACCGATTCTCGGTCGGCAGCCCGGTTCACTACCGGGCCCTCGTCCCAGGCGCGCTGGCATCCGCCGTCGGCGTGGTGGCCCTGATCGCTGTGTTCAACCTGTACGTGTCCATCTCCCGCCGCTACACCGCGGTGTACGGAGTGTTCGCCGGCGCCGTCATCGGAATGGTTGCGGCCTATCTGGCCGTGTACGCCATCCTGCTGGGCGCCGTGCTCAATATGCAGCTCGCGCCGCGGCCGGGCTCGAAGTCTGGCGAGTAGGACGGCTGGCGGGCAAGCCGGCAGGCGAGCGGGGTCACCCTGACGACTGGTCGCGGTCATTTGGACGAGCCGTCTATCCAGGCGTCGATAAGCCATCGAGCAATGCTGATGGGTCCGGGTAGATCAGGAAGATCATCCGGCCCGAACCACCTGGCCTCGGCGATCTCTTCGCCGTCGCACATGATCTCGCCGGCCCGATGGCGGGCATGGAACCCCAGCATGAGCGAGTGCGGAAACGGCCAGGGTTGACTGCGGTAGTAACGGAGATCGTCGACCTCGATCCCGACCTCCTCGAAGATCTCCCTCTGCACGGCCGATTCGATGCTCTCACCCGGCTCCACGAATCCGGCCAAGCAGGAGAACATCCCATTTGGCCAGCGGGTGTTTCGGGCCAGGAGGGCCCGACCGTCATCCCGCTCGACCAGGGTGATCACCGCCGGAGCCAGTCGCGGAAAGGCGAGCAAGCCGCAGTCAGGACAGCGACGAGCCCGCTCCCCGGCTGACTCCTCGGTCGTCTGGCCACACCGACCGCAGAACCGATGGTTGCGCGCCCATTCGACGAGCTGCACGGCTCGGCCGGCTGCCGCCCAGGTCGGTTCGTCTACTTGGGCGAACAGCCGCATGAGGTCCACGAATTCGCCGGCCGGGTCCTGGCCGGACCAACCGCTCTCCACATCGACGGCCCAGCAATGCCGGTCCCAGAGCGTTCCCACGAACAATCCGTCGAGAGCGTTCGGGTGCTCTGCCGGCTCGGCGTCCACCAAGGCGACCTTCGTGCCCCTGACGACGATGACCAACGGGGTTCGGTCGGACGGGGCGAGGGGAGCGAGCAGTGGAACGAGCACCGGCCCAGTTTGGCGGATAGGACCGCGAAGGGTGGGGAGGAGCCCCCAGGGCGTGACCGGGCCCGGCACGAGAGGCGATGAGGTGGGTCGGCCCAGAACGGGCCGGCCGGGGTGCCGGGTTTCGCCGGCTTCGGTCTGGCAGTCTCGACGAATGTTCCGTGTCGGATGGATCGCCCGGACCCTCATCGTCCTGGTGGTCCTGCTGGTCGCCCTGGCTGTCGTCGGGGACCTGCTGATCCGATCGGAGGCCCAGAAGCACGTGGCCAGCCGGATCCGCTCGGAAACCGGGGCGCAAACCGTGACAGTCCACGCCGGCTCGTTCCCGTTCATGTACGAAGTACTGGTATCAAAACTTTCGACGGTCGACATCGTGGCCACTGGCGTGCCGGTTGGCCCTTTGCGCCTGAGTCAGGTGACGGTGCACGCCCATCAGGTCAAGGTGGATCGTCACGCCCTCATCTTCGATCAAAAGCTGAATGTGTCCTCCGTGTCGAGCGCCACCGTCGCCGTTCTGGTCAAGACATCCGCGCTGCCATCTCTGCTGAACGCCTTTGACACCCACGTCTCGCTCGTCGACGGTCACGAACTGGTGGTGACTGCCGTCGGGCGCCAAGTCTTGTCCGTGAACCTGACCTCGAACCGGTTGGTGCCGAACTGCGACTTCTCGCTGCAGCAGGTCGCCGATGGCTACCAGCTGTCCTGCACCCTGAGCCCGGTTCCGCAGTCGCTGCTGGCGACGCTGTCTGCCCGGGCAGGCTAATCGGGAAGTCGAAAGCGGCCCCGGCCCCGGCTCCTGGGTCCGGGCCCGCTGGTCGTCGCTGACCCTTCGGCGGCATACAGTGCGGCTACCGGGAGCGCTCCCGCGCTGCCTACTCGTCGGCCGCCTGCCACAAGAGGAGCAGACATGAGCATCGTGCTGTACGTCACGATAAAGGACAATTTCAATCCGACCTTCACGGTGGCATGGCCCCGACTGATCGGTCGACGGCGCTTGGGACCCCCGGCCGGGCAAGCGGCCGTTCGACCCCGCAGGCGCCGGGTCCCGAGGACCGCCGGGGCGCGTACGTTCGCCCCGCCAAACTGATCAGCTTCGGCTCGACGCGTCACATCACGGGAACCGTCCTTCTCTCGAGTCCGGGCCATACCACCTGAATCGGGTGACAAAGGCAGCGGCCATTTTTTCGTAGCATCGCAGCCGACATCTCCATTGCTTCGCGCTCACGGTCTGGTCGAGGAGGCCTCACTGTCGGACTCCAGCTCCCGGCCAACCGATCGCGTCGGCCCGCCTGGCGCTCGACCCAGACCTGGCGAACCGTAGATGCCGACGCAGGCGATTCCCCTGGCGCTGTTGGCCAGCCTGTACCCGTTCGGCCTGGCCGCGCTGTTGGTCCTGCTCAACGCCTCCAGGCCTCGGGCTCGCTCCGCCGTCTTCCTCCTCGGCGGAGCGCTCTGCCTCCTGGCGGTCGGGCTTCTGTTCGTATTCGTTCTCCGCGACGCCGGGCTCAACCAGAGCAGCAGCTCCAGCGAGCGCTATGGGCTTCGTCTGGGGTTTGGGGTGCTGTTCCTCGTCGCCGCGTGGATATTGGCGCACCGTCCACCCAAGCCCAAGAAGCCGGACGGCGAGCTGTCGCGCACGTCCAGGGCCGTATCCGGTTCTGGACTGCTCGCCGTATTCGGGCTGGGCGTGGTCATGTACACCCCGTCGCCGACCTACATCGCGGCGCTGGATGTAGTGGGCGGTACCAAGATGAGCGCATCGGCCACGGTCTTCTGGGTCGTTATCACCGTGGTGCTGGTGCTGATCACTATCGAGATCCCGATCCTGCTGTATTTCCTGGCTCCCGGCTGGACGGTCCCGAAGCTTCAGGCCCTCACGACCTGGCTGAATCGAAACGGCCGAACCCTGCTGGTCTATGTGCTCGCAGTCTTGGGGATCTGGCAGGTGATCGACGGCGTCGTCGGACTGGTGTAGCCGGCCCTGCGGGTCCCACCAGGCCGTCTCCCCGAGCGCCTGGGTGTGCTCCGGTCTACGATCCCGGCATGCCGGAAATCGATACCAGCAGCGCCCTCCGAACGAGCCATTTCCCGCCCATCGCCGAATACGCTTTTCTTTCGGACTGCGAGAACAACTGCCTGATCGCTCCGGGTGGTGCCGTCGAGTGGATGTGCCTGCCGCGACCGGATGCGCCGAGCGTCTTCGGCTCCATTCTGGATCGCGGCGCCGGGCTGTTCCGGTTCGGGCCAACCAGTACCTACGTTCCGAATCAAAGGCGGTACGTGCCGGGGACCATGGTTCTGGAGACGACGTGGCACACGCCGACCGGGTGGCTCGTCGTCCAGGACTTCCTGGTGATACGCCCTCTGCAGAATGAGGAACGACGCTCCGACTACCGCCGGGCGCCCGGAGATTCAGCCGCCACCGGCACGCTCCTGCGCCTGGCCCACTGCATCGAGGGGCGGGTCGACGTGGTGTCGAACGCAGTACCCATCTTCGAATACGGCTTGGTGACGGGACCCTGGAGCTACGACGGAGATGGCTACAGCAGCATGACCGTGCACCCTCCGGCCGGGGAACCCGTGCTGACGATGACCTCGAGTCTGCGGCTCGGATCGGCCGGCCCTCGCTGCTACGGCCGCACGAGCCTCGGCGACGGCGAAACGGCCTTCGTGGCCCTCTCTTGGGGTGGGCAGCAGCCCACGTCCGTGGACGAAGCCCACACCCAGCTCGAGGACACCGTCTCGTACTGGCGGGACTGGCTATCGACGGGCAAGTTCCCCGACCACCCATGGCGCAGCTACATCGAGCGCAGCGCCTTGACGCTCAAGGGCCTCAGCTACGCCCCGACCGGTGCCGTGATGGCCGCCGCCACCACCTCGCTGCCCGAGACCCCCGGCGGGGCCCGCAACTGGGACTATCGCTACACCTGGATCCGCGACTCGTCCTTCATGCTGCGATCCTTGTACCGCCTGGGCTTCGACTGGGAGGCCCTCGAGTACTTCGCCTTCATCCTCGAAGCGGTGGCAGGGGGTCACGCCGGCGATTGGGCTCTCCAGATCATGTATGGGATCGGTTGTGAAAAGGACCTCACCGAACGCACCCTCGACCATCTGACGGGTTATCGCGATTCGCGCCCGGTCCGGGTCGGGAACGGAGCTTGGGATCAGCGCCAAAACGACGTGTGGGGCATGCTTCTCGACGCCGTCGACACCCACTTCCGCCGGGGGGCGCCGCAGATCGTGCACCAAACCTGGGAGGGATTGGCCGCGCTCGTCGACCAGGCCATCGCCCACTCCGGCGATCCAGACCAAGGCATCTGGGAGATCCGCGGCGAACCTGAGCACTTCACCGCATCCAAGGTCCTGTGCTGGGTGGCCATGGACCGGGGTGCTGACCTGGCCTCGGTCCGCCAGGACCAGGAACGGGCCGACAGGTGGCGGAAGGCAGCCGACAGGCTGAAAGCCGAGATCCTCGAGAAGGGCATCGACGAGCGGGGTCGCTTCCGGCAGCACTACGCCAACGACGAACTCGACGCCTCGCTCCTCTTGATCCCCATCATGGAGTTCCTGCCGTCGACGGACGAGCGGGTCCGCAACACGGTGCTGGCGATCGCCGACGAACTGACCGAGGACGGGCTGGTCCTCAGGTACAAGGTGGATTCCACCGACACCGGCTTCGAAGGCCGCGAGGGCACCTTCACCATCTGCTCGTTCTGGCTGGTGAGCGCGCTCGCCATGATCGGCGAACAGGACAGAGCCATGGCCCTGTGCCAGAAGCTCCTGTCGTTTGCCGGACCGCTGCAGCTGTACGCCGAGGAAATCGACACCACCAACGGAGAGCATCTCGGCAACTTCCCGCAGGCGTTCACCCACCTGGCCCTCATCGACGCGGTGGGGCGTCTCATCGAGGCCGAGCGAAGCGGCTTGGCCGCGGACTAACGGCCCGCAGGTGGCCGGGCCACCTGCTCCCCCGGCCCGCGTTGGCTGCGGGTCGGCGCTGAGGGTCTCCGCTCCCCACCCGGCCCCGCAGGACTACACGTCCCCGCTACGATCCCCGCTCCCCACCCGGCCCGCAGGACCACGGGTCGCCGCTACGACCCCTCGCTCCCCACCCGGCCCCGCAGGACTACACGTCCCCGCTACGGTCCCCGCTCCCCACCCGGCCCGGCGACAAATGGTCATCTGTGCAGCCTCAGGCTGCTCAGATGTCCAAAGGTGGAGGCCAGTGCGCTCGTGCGGACCGGCCAGCTCGAGCAAGCGAGCGACCCGCTCCGCGGCCGCCTCGTGGAGCCGCTCGACAGACGCTGGGCTGCGGTGGCCGTGCACCGGCCACCGGATACCGGGCACTTCGCCCCACACCTCACGTGCACGGCAATTCTGAGGACAACCTGTGAAGGGTGCGGCAAAGGCTACGACGCCGTTGAGTACCGTCGCGGCCTTCGGTCAGCGTGCCCAGGGCCTGGCGCTCCAGGGGGGAGGAGTCCCGATGGCAAACCGGGCACGCTGACCGTTGCCGCTTAGCCCGGGGGAGGGGATCCAGCGGGCCAGCGACTCGACCAGGCGGAGCGAACTCCCACCCAGGCCGAGGACGTGTCGTAAGTGTAGGTCAACGCCCTCGAAATTGGTAGTTAACGAAGCTAACTAGGCCAGCTGGGCCCAACCCGGTCCAGCCGGTCGCCATGAGCGCGCGATTTATACGTGCGGTCACCCTGTTCGGGTGGCGTCGAGCGCGGAACGGCCCTACCTACCATCCGGGGCAACGCTAGAAGAAGGCAGGTTGCAGGATGGGCTGGTGGCCAGGTGCAGGGATCCCGCGTGGCGCGGTGGCCTCGGCATATCCTGCGATCGCATGCCCACTTGCCGACGCCGCACGAGCCCCTGACCGCCGGACGGCATCGTGACCACGGAACCGGTTCGAGACGATCAACCGCCGCTCGACGATGGTGCCGTCGAGCCGGGCGAAACAGAGGGGGCCGGCGGCGAGGCCGCCAGCAGCGCTGAGGCAGCCAGCAGCACCGAGGCCGGCGGCAGCGAGGCCGCCAGCAGCACCGAGGCCGCCAGCAGCACCGAGGCCGCCAGCAGCACTGAGGCCGGCAGCAGCGAGGCGGGCGGCGGGACCGAGGCACCCAGCACCGAGCCGGCCACCAGCACCGAGGCCGCCGGGACCCCGACCGGAATGGCGAGGACTGAGGTGCCAGGCACCGAAGCCAGCGCGGGGGCAGCCGGCTCCGAGGCGACGCCGGAAGCCCACGCCGGCGACCCCGCCGAGCAGGAGCTCATGCTCGCCCTGGCTCGGGCCGAGGCCGAACGGGACGCAGCCGTAACGGCTCTGGACAAGAGGGGCCGGCGGGTCCGCCGCCGGGCCAGAGAACGACGGATCGTAGTCGTGGTCCTCGTCGTCTTATTCAGCGTCCTCCTTCCGATCACCTTCGTGGTCACCTGGGCCCACTACACGGCGCTCAACACCAATGGATTCGTGAACACGCTGGGACCGGTCGCCACCGATCCAGCCGTTACTGCCGCCGTGAGTGCAGAGGTGACGGACCAGGTCTACAACGCCCTGAATCCCGAACAGATCCTCAAGAGCGCCCTCCCGCCGCGAGTCCAATTCCTGGCTGGCCCGATCTCCAACGGGGCCAAGACGTACGTGCAGTCGGGCGTCAACACCGTGCTGCAGTCCAGTCAGTTCCAGACGCTGTGGACGCAGGCCCTCCGATTTGCCCACTCCCAGCTGGTTTCCGCGCTGAACGGCAACAGCAGCGCGGTGAAGACCACCAACGGGCAGGTGGTGCTTGATCTGGTGCCGTTATTCAACAACGTGCTGCAGAACCTGCAGCCGTACATCACGGGGGTTGTCGGCCACTCGGTGACCTTGCCGACCATCACCGCCAACGAGGTGCCGGCGACGGCGTGCAAGCAGATCTCCCAGGCCCTGAACCGCCCCCTGCCCGCCACTTGCGGGCAGATCGTCCTCTTCCCGGCGGACAAGCTCAACGAGGCCCGGCGCCTCGTGCGGATCTTCAACGGGATAACGATCCTGCTGCTCATCCTGACCCCGGTGGTGGCGGCGCTCGCCCTATGGGTGTCGCGCCGCCGGCGGCGGACCCTCCTGCAGCTCTGCGTCGGCGGGGTGATCGGGCTGGTCGTCATCCGGAGGGTGGTGCACTGGCTGGGGACGACGCTCGTCAACACCGGCAACCCCGCCAACAAGGCAGCCCGGCAGGCCATTGTCACGCACCTCTTCCACATCTACTACGACGTGAGCACCTGGATTCTGATCGCCCTGGTCATCGTCTTCGCCATCGCCCTCGTGACCGGGCCGTACGCATGGGCGGTGTCGTTCCGCCGGGTCGCGGGGCACTGGTTGCGCGCCGGCTGGAACCTGGTCGTGGCGCTGGCCGGCCACGCTCGTGACGACGCGACCGTCGAATGGGTCCGGTCGCATCTCGACCTGCTTCGCGTCCTCGGTGTGGTCGTGGCGCTCGTGCTGCTCCTCGCGCTTTCGGTGTCGTGGATCGGCTTCCTGATCATCGCCGTCTTGCTGGTCGGCTACGAGTACTGGCTGTACCGGATCGGGCAGGCCGCTCGGACGGGCGACCCATCGTTGCCGCCGCCCGACGACGCGGCCCCGCCGCCCGACCAGCCCACCTCCCCGACCGGTGACCCCGGCGTCGTGCAACCGCGGTAAAGCGACCCCCGACGTCGAGGCGGCCTCGAGGCATCTCCGGCCCGATGATCACCCGGAAAAGGTGATCACACCAGAGACATGCCCGTGATGACATCTTCGTAGGAAGTGATCAACCAAGAACAGCCGGCGGCCGTGCCCCGCTCATCGGGAGCACCACACCGCCTCTGCCCCGAATAGAAGCGAGGAATCCATGCTGGCCACGAGCTACCCCCTACTTGACGTCTTCTGGACGATGCTGGAGTTCTTTGCGTTCTTCATCTGGATCTGGCTGCTCATCATCGTCTTTTCCGACATCTTCCGGAGCCGCGACTTGGGCGGTGGAGCGAAGGCGTTGTGGGTGCTGTTCGTCCTCATCATCCCGCTCTTCGGCGTCCTGATCTATCTGATCGCCCGAGGCGGCAAGATGCACGAGCGGGCCGAAAAGCAGGCACAACAGCAGGATGAGGCGTTCCGGGCCTATGTCCAAGACGCCGCCCAGGCCCCGAACAGCGCCGACCAACTGGAGAAGCTGGCGCAGTTGAAGTCGTCCGGCGCCATCAGCGACGCCGACTACGAGGCGGGCAAAGCCAAGATTCTGAGCTGACCGGACTGACCGGACTGAGGGAGCCACCTACGGTGGCTCCCTCACCCCCGGCGGGTGACAGTCGGTCACCCGCCGCGCTATCATTTGGTCGAAAACCGTTCGCTTACCACGAAATCCCGCTCGGAAGCCGCGCTCGCGGTGACTACATGACGTCCGCCGCAGAGATCCTGCACAAGGAGGGGGCGCCAGATGGTCGCAATAGCCGATTCTCTGGAGTTTCTCCCGAGCGACCCGTCAGGGACTTCTTCGACGATGGCGGTGCCTGCCGTCCCTGCCTGGTGGGTCGACCGACCCCGGCTCAAGGCGAAGGTGGCCACCGAAGGTAAGCGCCTGACCGTCGTCACCGGTTCGCCCGGGGCCGGCAAGACCACACTCCTCGCGGATTGGGCCCGGCAGAGGAGCCCGCAGAGGACGAGCTGGTGGTCGCTGCACGCGTCCGACAACGACCCGGCCCGCTTTTGGGATCGCTGGCAGAGCGCGCTGGTCGCGGTGGCCGATCCCGCATCCCCAGAGGCCGGCTCCTCTGAAGAGGGGCCGGTACCCGGGTTCGTCGTCATTCTGGATCGCTTCGAGGTCCTCGACAACGCGGAGCTCCTCGATCGCCTGGCGTCGACGTTGCGCCGGCTTCCGCCAGAGGTGGCCGTGGTCATCGGGAGTCGCAGCCTTCCCCATCTGGGCCTGCACCGGCTCCGGGTCAGCGGCGAGCTGGTCGAGATTGGCGACGACGATCTCCGGTTCACCGCCGACGAGGCCCAGCAGCTGCTGTCCCTGGCCGGAGGCACCGACATCTCGGCAGACGAGGCGACGCTCATCGCTCAACGCACGGAGGGATGGGCGATGGGCCTCCATCTGGCAGCCGGCGCGGTGGCGACAGGAGACGAGACACTCAGCCTGCTCGACCGTTTCAACGGTGACTTCGGGCCGGTCGCCGAGTACTTCACACGAGAGGTTCTCGATCCTCTTCCGGAGGAAGACGTCCGCTTCCTCGTCGATACCTCGATCCTCGAACGGTTGGGCGAGGACGTCTGCGAGCGGGTGACCGATCGAAGGGACCCGGAGCCCATTCTCGGTCGCCTGGCGGGGCGCCACCTGTTCGTCATTCCCGACAAGACCGCAAGCCGGGGCTACCGGCACCACATCCTCTTCGCCGACTTCCTGCGCCGCCGGCTTCTGTCGATCGATCCGCAGCGGTATCAGCGGCTCCGTATTCGAGCGGCCGGCCGGCTGTGTGAGCTGGACGACATTCCCGCGGCGTTGCGCCAGCTGGCGGCGGTCGACAGGACGGACGAGGCCTTCGCCATGGCGGCCGCAGACGTGGCCCGGCGCCTGTCTGAAGGGTTGCCTCACCGACGACCGCTCCTCCCGGGCGGCGTGCCAGAGGCTTACCTCGAGCGGGACCCCCGCCGCATCTACCTGGCGGCGGTTTCGCTGTTGTGGGCGGGAAAGACCTCGGAAGGCGCGACGTGGCTGCGGCGCCTCGAGCAGGCCACCGCCTCGAACCCCTCTTCGGGGCCGTGGCCGATGCGCACCGAGTTTCTCTGGGTGGTCCACGACACGATGCGAGCCGACCAGGCGGGGGCGCTCCGCCACGGTCGGCAGGCGCAGGAGCTCCTCAGACGCGATCCCTCCAAGGCCCTCAAGGACGAAACCGCCGAGTCGACGACCGCCTGGATGGCAGCCATCGACGACGCCATCATCGGGCTGCTCACCACCTTTTCCGCCCGGGCCCATCTGTGGGCGGGCGACCTGGAAGCGGCCCGGACGGCACTGGCGGGCGGGGCTCCGCCGGATCACCAGTACCAGGATCCCGTTGGTCTAGGCGTCCTGGCTCTGCTGGCGTGTCACGAGGGTCGCCTGCGGGACGCGCTCCATCTCGGGCACATCGCCCTCGACCAGGCGGGTCGGTTTGGCGAGCCGCACAGCTTGACGACCCTCGACAGTTATCTTGCCGTCGCCACCGTGCTCCGAGAACGACACGATCTGGAGGGCGCCTCCCGCCTGCTGGCCGGCGCTCTCGAGGGAGACGGCGACGAGTCGACAACGCCGCGCTTCTGGTCCGCGCCGCTTGAATCCGAGCTCATCCGGGTGATGGTGGCGCAAGGGCGCGCCAGCGAAGCGCTCGGCCGGATCCGGGGAATGCGAACAGGCGCGCTCCCGACCAGGGGGCGTCGTCTCTTTTCCCAGCTCGACGCGCTGGAGTGTCGCTGCTGGTACCTGCTGGGCGACGGTCGACAAGCGCAATTGACCCTGGCGTCGATTCCCCCCGGCGACCGCCCTCCCGAGCTGCTGGTCTGGGCCGATCTTCAGGCCAACCGCCCCGATCTGGCGTTGGCGCGCCTTCTCGCCGGACGGGACGAGGCCCTCGCCGCCGGAGCCGAATTGCACCGGCTGACGCTGCTGGCCCGAACCGGAGTGCAACTCGGGCAGGAGAGACAAGCCCTGGCAACCCTCGAGGCGGCGGTCGACATGGGCCGGGCGGAGGGATACGTCACGGCCTTCGTCGAGCAGGCATCTGATCTCCTGCCGCTGCTGCAACGGATCGCCGGGCGATTCCCCGACGCCTATCTGTCCAGACTCGTCGCCCACGGAAAAGCCGCGACCACCACTCCTCCACTCGGGCTGCCCTACGCGACCCTGCAGCAGCTCTCCGCACGCGAGCGGGAAATCCTGGCCCATCTTCCGAGTCACCGGTCCCAAAGAGAGATCGCGGCGGAAATGTACGTTTCGCTGAACACCGTGAAAACCCACATACGGTCCGTGTACCGCAAGCTCGGGGTCCGTTCCCGCTCCGACGCCGTGCGTCTGGCCCGGGCCCAGAAGCTCCTGGTCTGACCCGACCTCCTCGTCCTCATGACGAGGAGTTGGGCCGGTCGCCGGCTTTGGCGTTGTCTACTTCTGCCTCCGGTTCCAAGGGGTCACGGTCCGCTTCCGGGGAAAATGTCAGCGAGAGCTGCGTCTCGGGCCGGCGGACCGCCATTTGGGCCAGGCGATCGAAGACCTCTCTGTCGGCCGACGTGAGGGGCGGCTGCACCATCGATCGGGGCCACAGGTGATAACGGCGGACCACGTCGATCTCGGCAGCCAGAAGAAACAGCTGCGCGCCCAGGTAGATCCAGCCCAGAAAGACGATAACAACGGCAAAGAACCCGTACGTATCGCTGTTGTGCAGCAAGCTGCGCCCGACGTACCAGCTGCCGATAGCCTGCATCGTTTGCCAGAAGATGGTGGCCAGCCCAGCCCCCCACGCGACCTCGCGCCATCTCACCGGGGCCGCGATCATGACCTTGAAGGCGGTCAGAATGAGAAGGAAGTTGACCGCCAACGACCCGAGCAACAGGAATATGGTGGCGTCCCAACCCCGCGTTACGAGGGTGGCGACACCGGTCAGCACCGTCGATCCGATCGTGGAAGCGGCGAGCAGCGTCAGGACCCCTATCGCCCGGAGCTGGCGCAGCACGAAGCTCGGCCGCCGTACATAGGGGACGTTCCAGACGGCGTTCATCCCGGCCTGGGTGGCCTGCCCCAGACCGAGAGCACCGTAGATCAGCAGGACGATGCCGATGACCAGGGCGGCTCCGCTGCCCTCCAGCGTGTGGGTCTCCGATTGGAGCTGCGACCCGATGATCGGGAATCGACCCAGGGCACTGTTCACCAAGCTTTTTCGCAGGGCGTCATTGCCGTGCAGGGTGTACCCGAGGATGGTGGTGAAGAGCAACAACAGCGGGAAGAGCGCGAACAGCCCGTAGTAAGCGATGAGTGCTGCTCGGCTGGTCGCCTGGTCGTTGCCGAACTTCTGCCAAACCGCAAAAGGGAAGCCGAAGAGAGGATGGGTCTGTTGGAACCGGTCGACGCGCCGGACAGCAGTCTCGGCCAGGTTCGGTCGAGGCGATCGAGCCGTGTCGTCAGCTCCCTGGTGCCTCGTTGGTGACCAGCGACGCGGAGGTGCCGGCGACTTCGCTTAGCAGGGCGGCCGAATCGTCAGAAATGACGTGAAGCCGGGCCGCCTTCACGATGGCCTCGTTGCGCGACCGCGCCCCCAGCTTCTGATAGATGTTCTTGAGGTGGGTCTTGACGGTGTTGGGAGAGATCCGGAGCTTAACGGCGATATCCGTCGTTGACAGGCGGGTCGGCAAGTACCGCAGCACGTCCAGCTCGCGGTCGGTAAGGGCACGCCGCGACGAAGTCGGGCGCGACGCCCGCGAGTCGTGATCCGAGGGGTCATCCGCCTGCCATTCTCCGGGCACGAGCACCTCCTTTGCGTGGTACCCATCACACACCGCGGCGACAGAGAGGGACCCACCTGATTCAGGTGAGGCCACGCCGGGTGGGTTGCCTGAGCCCGCATCCGTCAGCGCCGGCGACCACCGAGACCCTACGGCGCGAAATGGGCTATAGGGGTGAAAGGGGTGGGAAGGGACCGAGGCGGTGGCCGCATCGACCGGGACGGTCGAGACGGTCGAGACGGTGAGACGGTGAGACGTCGAGACGGTCGAGACGGTCGAGAGGTCGACCCGGCGGAGACGGCGGAGGTCCCACCGTGGCCATCGTCGAGATCAGATCAGCCCGTGCTGGCGCGCCAGCTGGACGGCTTCTGAGCGGGAGCCGGCCCCGAGCTTTCGGTATACCGCCTTGGTGTGCGTCTTGACGGTGTTCGGGGAGATGTACATCACCTTGGCGATCTCGTGCTGCGAGAGATGGCTCTGCAAGTGGGTCAGCAGCTCGCGCTCTCGTTCCGTGAGCGGTTCGAGCACGTCAGCGACGGTGGAGAGTTGTTGGCGCGCCGAGAAGCGGGAGGAGTGGCTGGCCAGCTCGCTCAAGTAGGCATCAGGAAATCGTCCCGTTAAGGCAATCGACGAATAGGTGAGCTCGAGGGCGTTGTCGAGGAACACCCGGACAAACCGCTGGGGCCGGCCGCGGTCGAGGGCGCGGCCGAAGGCATCTTCGGCCCGCCGGTCGTCCCCCTGATGCAGATGAGCGCGCGCCAGAAGGAGGAGTCGTTCGATCTCGGCGCGAGGATGGGTGACCCGGCTTCCTTCCTCGACAAGCCGGGCCGCAGACGCGATCCGGACGACCGGCGGCCAGATCAATCCGGGCCAGCGTGGCCACGGGCCTGCTCTCGACCGCGAGGTAGTGGAGGGTGCGTATGGCGCCTTCGAGGTCGCCCAACGCCAGCCGGCAACGAATCTCGAGCGTATCCACCGTCTCTCGGATTTGGTCCGGGAGCCGGTGGACAGGAAAGTGGCCGTCCAACTCTTCGTCCCGGAACCCACCGAGAAGGGTCAGCGCGTCGAGGGCGCGGCCCTCCGCCAGCATCACCTGGGCCCGGTCGCAGCCGACGGCGACCTTCCACTGCCATTGGCGGGGGTGCCCGCAGGACCTGTCCGCGGCTTCCAGGAGCTCTGAACATGAGGCGAGTTCGTCGCGTTCGAAGTGCACGGCCGCCAGGGCCAGCACGGAACCCAGGCCAGACAGGGCACCCGGCGGATGGGAGTCTGCAGCTTGGATCGTGGCTGGCCGGGCCAACTCGTAGGCCTCGTCGAGTCGACCTTCGGCGTGGGCCACCCTGGCCAGGAGACCGAGGACAATGGGATCCCCGGTGTTCGCATCGGACGGGAGGGCTGCCAAGATGCTTTTCGCCTCTTGCGGCTCCCGTCGCCAGATGTGAGCTTCCGACGCGAACACCGGAAGCCGGCGCCAGAGAACGTGGTCGAGGGCCGGCAGCCAGGCGGGCGAATCCGGTTCTGCGAGGCCCGTCTCGGAGTACCGGGGTGATCCGAGCCGGCGACCGGCCCGCTCCACGTGAAGGAGCACCCCGTCCGCGTCCATCAGCAGCCAATCCCGGACCGTCCAGAGCAACTCGGCCCGCGCTCGGAACAGCTCGCTGCGCGGTCCATCACGAGCAACTCGATCCATAGTGCGCAACCAGTGCGCCGCATCTCTGGGCTTCCAGTCGCAGAGGCAGGCGGCGGCGAGCACGTAGGCGCGCGCCGGGTCAGAGGAGGCGACCTCTTCCCCGACTGCGGCCAGGGCCGACATCTCGCCATCGAGCAGGTCCCGACGTTCGAGTCTCGCGGCGATGATAGGCGCGGCGAGCGCAAAGGCCGCTTCGGGCTCCCCGCTCTGCGCCAGGTGATGGACTGCGGCCGCGGCGTCGTCGTGGTCCTGAAACCAGCCGGCAGCTTTTCGGTGCGCTTCGCGAGCTCCGCCCGGCGTCTCCGAACGCAAGGTCTGGAGGAGAAAGTCCCGGAACAGTGGCAAGCATCGGTACGACGGCCCGATCGAGGCTCGGGTGAGGAAGACCTCCTGCCCCCGCAAGTGCTCCAGGAGCTCCGCGGCATCAGCCCGGCCTGTGACCGCCTCGCAGGCCCCGGCCGTCAGCTCAGGCAACACCGATGTGTCGGTCAAGAACCGGGCGTGGTCGGGCGGGAGACCGGTCATGACCTCGTGCTGGAAGTACTCCGAGACGAGTGGGGCGGAGCCCGAGATCCCGGCCGGCAGAGTGATCGGGTCATTCCGTTCGGCCGCCATCAAGGCGATCAGGCGAAGCCCGGCGGCCCACCCATCGTTCCGGACGGTCAATGCGGCCAGAACATCGGGCTCGAGAAGGGCGGGGTTGCTCGCCCCGAACAGCTCGCTGGTTTCGGCTTCGGTGAAGCGCAAGTCGGCACCGTCGATCTGCTGCAACTCCGGATGACCGGGAAACGACCCGAACGCCAGCCTCGGATCCCGCCGGCTGCAGATCACCAGGGGGACGCGGGGCGAAAGCGCCCGGGCGAGGGAGGAGATCGTTTCGATCACCTCCGAAGTCGTCAGCACGTGGAAGTCGTCGAAGACGAACACCACGGGTTCGGTGACGACGGAGGTGGCCGATCGCCGCCTCTCGCTCGAGGCCTTTCCCCTTCTCCCCAGCAGGTCGACGGCTTCGCCGACCAGCGGCGGTCGGGCCGAGCCCGCCGCCTCAGCGAGGTGACGCCGAAACCAGGAGGGGTCGTTGTCGTCACTGTCGAGCGATATCCAGATGGGTAATGGGCCGGCCGTTTCTCTCGCCCATCCGGATACCAACACCGTCTTGCCCGAACCGGGCGGACCAGTCACCAACGTCAGCGGATGCCGCACCCCCTCGGAGAGTTTGTCAAGGAGGCGCGCCCTCGGCACGTAGCCCGGCGGCAAGGCGGGGATCGCACTGCCATGCGAAGCCTCGGAGTCGCCGGTGCTCACCCTTCGTAGGCTAGCCCGTCCGATGTGGGCGAAGTAGGGGCGAACGTCCCTTGTTAGGACGACGGGGCGGTTGGCGACCGGGTTGGCCTTGGGGGGCGTTGCGGGTGGATCAGGGCCCGGTCGAGCGACTCAATCGAGGATCTCGAGGACGTGGAGGACGTCGGGCGAGCGAAGCCGGCGCCGGAGCGTAAAGATGGGGGTATGGGCCATCTCCTCCGGACCCTCGGGGAGCGGAGAATCATGCAACCCAGCCATGGCAAGAACGGGACGCTTAGTGGCGGCCGCCCGATTCACCCCAACCGGGTGACGCCGGTGTCCCTGACCTGCTTCGATAGTGCAGTCGAACCGTGTGCGCCGAACAAGGTGTCGAAGGGACCCGACAGCCGATCACATTCCGAAGGGAGCCAGACATGACCAGGGCGAGGAAAGAGCGGGGCGCGTTGCGGTCCGAAACCGGCCAACTGTTAAAAGACCTGGGGTCGACCGCGGATACGGTCGCCGGCAATCTGGAGACCGCTGGGGTTAAGGGGGTTCCCGGCAGCGGCACAGGCTGCGCCGTGGCCCGTTATCTGAATGCCGTTATGGCATCGGATCCCCGGCTGGGCCCCATCAGCGTCAACAACGAGGCCGTTACCATCTTCGGCCGGCACTGGTGGACGCCTCCCGTCGTGGTGCCCGTTCCACCCCCCGTGCGCGGGTTCATCGTCCGCTTCGACCGTGAGGAATTCCGCACCCTGGCCGTCACGCCGACGAACTCGCGCCGGCATGTGAACCCGGTCCAGACCGAAACCTCGCCCAACTCCGGGGTGGCCTGACGGCCGAGTGCCGGCCGGCCGAGGGGGCGCCCTGGCCCCCGGCGGCCGTCGAAACAAGTCAGCCATCTGGGCCGGTCGCCCTGATGGCGCGCCCTTTGTGATCCTTGCGGCCAACCGCCCGGCAATTTCCAGCTCCCTCCCTCCCGGCCGGCTGCCAACCGGGGACCGTGTCAAGCCGTCCAACTGGCGACGGCTCGATCCCTTGCGCTTCCCGCAGCCGGGCGGCCCGGGCGGACCTGGAGCGAGGCTGGCTCCGGGCTGGCCCGCCACGCCGGGCCGCCACGCCGGGCCTCCACCCCGGGACGCCTCGCCCGCCCGCCCGACACGCCCGGCCGCCACCCGCTGCCCCCTGCCCCGCCCGCCCGACTCGCCGGGTCACCTCGCCTCCTGCCCCACTCCACGCCGCCAGTCCCGCTCACTTCTGGACATCTGAGCAGCCTGAGGCTGTACAGATGTCCATTTGTCGTGACGAGCCCAGGCGGCGGTCCCGTCGGGGCGGGCGACGCTCGAAAACGGTCAGTAAACCGCGGCGTTGGCCCTCAGCCGGGTTTGCTGACCGTTTTTGGCGCCGTCCCCGTACGAAAATTTTCGAAAACGGTCAGCAAGACCCGGCCCGATCGCCGTCCCGCCATCACGGATGGGCCGTCATGGAGGCGGGCCCGACCCGCTTCCGGCGGGCGGGGTCGCGGCAGCCTGCGCCTCGGCACCCGAGGCACCCGAGGCACCCGATGCAACCGAGGCCGCGACGGGGGCGGATACCGCAGCGGATGGAGTCGAGTCGGCAGGGGCAGGGCGCGGCTGCGGGGAGAGGTGAGCTCGGCCCACGTAGGTGATGACCACCGCGATGATGACCAGCGGCATGGCCTTGACGCCGTCCGAACCCATCAGGATGGTGGTCAGCAGCACCGAGGTCAGGGGTAACCCGAGGATGGCGCACGTCATCGACCCGATCCCCATGGCTGCCCCGGTGAGGGGCGGCAATCCCGGCAAGTGCGACATCGCCACGCCCCCGACCGCGCCCACGAACATGGCCGGAAAGGTTGGGCCGCCTCGAAAACCGCTCAGGGACAAGCCATAGGCCAGTCCCTTGCAGACCAGCAACAACATGATCGCCCCGATCGAATACCCGGCGGTCGTAGTCAGGAACGGCCCCAACGCCGACTGCCCGGAGAAGAGGACGTCCGACGCGGGCTTTCCGGTCCCTTCCGCATAGGCAAAAGCCAGGCCGCCGACCGCTAGGCCGATCAACGGGCTGGCGAGGGTGATGCGCGACTCGGCATGGGGCTTCAGAGAGAGTCCCAGCCACCGGAGTGCGCCACCGAGCACCGTGGCCGCGACCCCGGCGACCACGGCCCAGCCCAGCTCGGCGCCTGTGGGCGTGCCGATCGCGGCCAGGTTGGGAATGGTGAGCGACAGCGCCCCGTGTCCCGTCCAGTTGTCGAAGCCGATGAAGATCAGCGAGCCGATGCCCGCAGCCAGGAATCCGGGCACCAACACCAACCCCAACATGGGACCTCCCAACCCGGAGGCCTCCATGAGCAGGAAGGCGCTCGAGAGCGGCGAGCCAAACAAGGCGGCGATGGCGGAGAAGCTCCCGGCCGCCCCGATCACGCTCACGGTCTGCTCCGGGGCGTTGCGTTTGATGGCGCGGATGGCGGCAACCGCCACTCCGCCACCCAGGGCGATGAGCGGGGCCTCCGGACCGATGACCGCCCCAAGGGCCAGGCCGGCCAGCGAGGCCAAGGCCACCCCTGGCAGCTGAATGGCCGGTGGAGGGGCGGAAACCTGCAACCCATCGGCCGGTGAATGACCACCCCGGCCCGGCAGGTAGCGGATGCTCAGTCCCACCAGCACGCCGGCCAGGCCGACGAACGGGATGGGCCACCAGTTCGGCGTGCCATGAAAGCCCAAGGCCTGCGGGAGGTAGTCCGGGTTGAAGATCCACTTCTGGAGATCGCTGACGAGATAGAGGTACCAGTAGGCGCCGGCCGCGATGGGCACCCCCAATATGGCCACGAACACCAGTCCCACCAGGTAGCCCCGGGTTCGCAGCAGGCCCACCACGTCAGCCGTGGTTGGAGAGGCTTCAGGCACAGTGTCTGGGGCGGCTCATAGGGCGACCTCTGGCATCGTTCGCATCGGACTGACGACAGGTCCAGGTCCCCGATCGTCGCGGCTCGCCCTACAGGATCGCTTCGGGAGGTCGGGTCGGGACTCACCTGGTACAGGTGATTCATTAGCAGGCCGACCGAGCCAAGATCGCCGGCGTAAGGGATCACCTCGTCCGGGGTCGGCCGTGTCGCCCCCGCGGGCAGGCACTGCGAAAGGGCGGTATAGGAGATGGGTGTCGAATCAGGCCGGGTCAAGGCATTCGGCCGGCTCGAGAACGGGCTACGGCAGGCCAGTGACTGGTATCACTGGGGCCCCTATGTGAGCGAGCGGCAGTGGGGGACCGTGCGGGAGGACTACAGCGCCGAAGGCGAAGCCTGGGCGTACCTACCCCACGATCACGCCAGGTCCCGGGCCTACCGTTGGGGCGAGGACGGGCTGGCCGGCTTCTGCGACATCGAGCAGCGGCTGTGCTTGGGGTTGGCCCTTTGGAACGGGCGCGACCCGATCCTCAAAGAACGGGCGTACGGGCTCACCGGCGCCGAGGCCAATCACGGTGAGGACGTCAAGGAGTACTGGTGGTACCTCGACGCCCTCCCGAGCCACGCGTGGAACCGGTGGCGGTACCACTACCCGCAGGCCGCGTTCCCTTACGAGGAACTGCGCCAGGAAAATGGGCGGCGAGGCAAATTGGATCCGGAGTACGAGCTCATGGATACCGGCGTTTTCGACGACGACCGCTACTGGATCGTCGAGGTGCACTACGCCAAGGCCGATCCCCACGACGTCCTCATGTCCGTCCAGGTCACCAACGCCGGGCCGGAGGCGGCAACGCTCCACGTGCTTCCGACCGCGTGGTTTCGGAACACGTGGTCGTGGGATGCCAATTCCCCGATGCCCGAGCTCAGAGCCAGCGGAGCGGCGGCCGTCGACGTGGACCATCCCTTCCTCGGCGCCTTGGAGCTGCTCGCGGGACCTAATCCGGCCGGTGAGGCGCCCCAACTGTTGTTCTGTGACAACGAAACCAACGTGGGCCGGCTGTACGGCGTGGGGACGAGCCCGTCGCACCCCAAGGACGGGATCAACAACCACGTCGTCGACGGCGCTCCTACGATCAATCCTGAGCTCCGGGGCACGAAGTGCGCGGCGTGGTACCAGCTAACGGTCGAAGCCGGCGCCACCGCCGAAGTGCGTATGCGGCTACGCCCACAGGGTGCATCGCCAAACGGGACGAGCGCGCTGGGCAACGACTTCGCGGGAGTGATGGATCGCCGGCGGGCTGAGGCCGACGAGTTCTACACGGAGCTGACCCCGCCATCAGCATCCGCCGACGAGGCCCTGGTGATGCGGCAGGCGTTCGCCGGGATGCTGTGGAGCAAACAGTTGTACTACTTCGACGTCGCCCGCTGGCTGGACGGCGATCCAACCCAACCACGCCCGCCGGCCACCAGGCTGACGGGTCGGAACTCCCGATGGCGAAACTTCGACGCCTTCGACATCATGTCGATGCCCGACAAATGGGAGTACCCGTGGTTTGCCGCATGGGACCTGGCCTTCCACTGTGTCGCTCTGGCCCACGTCGATCCGGCTTTCGCCAAGTACCAGTTGATCCTGCTCTGCCGGGAATGGTTCCAGCATCCCAACGGGGCCCTGCCCGCGTACGAGTGGGACTTCGGCGACGTCAACCCGCCCGTCCAGGCGTGGGCCGCCCTGGAGGTCTTCGCCATCGACGGGGGCGACGACATCGCCTTTCTGAGCCGGGTCTTCGACAAGCTGCTGGTGAACTTCACCTGGTGGGTCAACCTCGAAGACGGTGAAGGGAACAATCTGTTCGAGGGCGGTTTCCTCGGGCTGGACAACATCGGTCCGATCGATCGGTCCCATCTGCCTGTGGGCGGGGTCCTCGAGCAGTCCGACGCCACGGGGTGGATGGCTTTCTACGCCCTCACCATGGGAGCCATCGCATCGATGCTGAACCGGAGCGGGCAGCGACCAGCGGACGATCTGGTCGTGAAGTTCGTCGAGCACTTCGCAGCCATCCGCGAGGCCATCGACACCCAAGGCTTGTGGGACGAGAACGACGGACTCTTCTACGACCGGCTGGTCACCCCGGACGGGACGATCACCCCGGTGAAGGTGCGTTCGATGGTCGGGATCATTCCCATGCTCGCGGCCGGAGTGGTCGAGGAGGACCTAATCCAGCGGGCCATGGTCATCGCCAAGGAACTCCCGCGTCTGCTCGGCCAGGAAGGACTGCCGGACGTGGAGCGCCAAGCGGAGGCGGGGCTCGTGCAAGGAGAGCAGGGCGACCGGCGCATGCTGCTCGGCGTGGTCGGCGTGGACCGCCTGCAGAAGATCTTCGTCAAGCTCTTCGACGAGGCCGAGTTCCTCTCCCCTTACGGGCTGCGGGCCATCTCGGCGTACCACCGGGACCACCCGTACGAGTTGAACGTCGAGGGCATCCATGCCTCCATCGACTACGAACCGGCCGAGTCCACCACCGGAATGTTCGGCGGCAACTCGAACTGGCGCGGGCCGCTGTGGTTTCCCCTCAACTATCTCGTCATCGGCGCCCTCGAACGCTACGACCGGTTCTTCGGGGACACGCTCCTCGTCGAATACCCGACCGGCTCGGGCCAGAAGCTCACCCTCGGTGCGATCGCCCAGGATCTGCGCCAGCGTCTGATCTCCATCTTCCTGGTAGGCAGCGACGGGCGGCGACCGTGCTTCGGCGAGGTCCAGAAGCTGCAGCACGACCCGGCGTGGAAGGACAACCTGGTCTTCAACGAGTACTTCCAAGGGGACAATGGCGCCGGGTTGGGGGCGTCGCATCAGACGGGATGGACCGGGGTCGTGGCTGACGCCATCCGCCGGCGCCATGAGGCGGTGATTTCGCTCGCCGACGTCTTCCGGGCCCTGGGCTCCGAAAGAGCCGGTCGATGACGACCACCGCTCCCGCTCCTCTGGTTGCCCTCCCCGGCAGCCAGTTCCCGCTCGGGGCCACCCCGACCGAGGGGGGCACCAACTTCGCGGTCGCCTCCTCCGTCGCCGATGGCATGGTCCTCTGCCTCTTCGACGAGGCCGGCGCAGAGACCAGGATCCCGCTGGTCGACTACGACGCCGGGGTGTGGCACGGCTTCGTCCCAGACGTGGGCCCGGGCCAGGTCTATGGGTATCGCGCCACCGGCCCCTACGACCCGGCCCACGGCGTCCGCTGCAACCCGGCCAAGTTGCTGGTCGATCCCTACGCCCGGGCGATCGCCGGCTCGGTCCGGTTCGGTCCAGAGGTATTCGGCTACGACCTGGGCAACCCCGACACCGCCAGCGGGTTGGACTCCGCGGGGTCCGTGCCGCGCAGCCTGGTTGTCGATAGCCCGTTCGCCTGGAGCGAGCGGCGCCGGCCGGTTTACAGCTTCGCCGACACTGTCATCTACGAAGTCCACGTCAAGGGGTTCACGATGACCCACCCCGGCGTGCCGCCGGAACGTCGGGGCACCTACGCCGGGCTCGGTCACGAAGCAGCCATCGCCCACCTGGTCGACCTGGGGGTGACAACGGTCGAGTTACTCCCGGTCCACCAGAACGTACCCGAGTCGTTTCTGCTCGACCGAGGGCTCACCAACTACTGGGGCTACAACACCATCGGCTTCTTTGCGCCGCACAGTGCCTACTCGGCCGAGGTGCGCGCCGGGCGGCCGGGGGGCCAGGTGGCCGAGTTCAAGGCCATGGTCGACGCCCTGCACGGCGCTGGGCTCGAGGTCATCCTCGACGTGGTGTTCAACCACACCGCGGAAGGCAATCATCTCGGGCCGACATTGTGCTTCCGCGGTCTGGACAACCCTGCGTACTACCACCTGGTCGCAGATGACCAGCGGTTCTACGTGGACACCACAGGTTGCGGAAACACCCTCAACGCGGGAAGTCCGATATCGCTGCAGCTGATCATGGACTCGCTGCGCTATTGGCTTTCGGAGATGGGGATCGACGGCTTCCGCTTCGACCTGGCCCCCAGCCTGGCTCGCGAGGTAAGCGGCTACGACCAGGCATCGGCCTTCTTCGATCTGGTCGCTCAGGATCCGGTGGTGGGGAAGGCGAAGCTCGTCGCCGAGCCGTGGGATGTCGGCCAGACCGACAGCTACCAGCTCGGGCGCTTTCCCCCTCTGTGGCGGGAATGGAACGGCAAGTACCGCGACACGATCCGCGATTATTGGCGCAGCACGCCAGGTCGCCTGGGCGAGTTTGCGTCCCGGTTCGCCGGCTCCTCGGATCTGTTTTCCAGTGGGGGACGCCGACCGACGGCCTCGGTCAACCTCATCACCGTCCATGACGGCTTCACCCTGGCAGACCTGGTCTCCTACGACAGCAAACACAACGAAGCCAACGGCGAGGACAACCGCGACGGCACGGACGACAACCGGTCGTGGAACTGTGGCGCCGAGGGGCCGACCACCGACCCGGACATCCAGTCGTTGCGAGCCCGCCAACAGCGAGCCTTGCTCGCCACCCTGCTGCTGTCGTTCGGCGTGCCGCTCCTCCTCGGCGGAGACGAACTGGGCCGCACCCAACAGGGCAACAACAATGCCTACTGCCAGGACAACCCGATCACCTGGTTCGACTGGTCCCGGGTCGATTCGGGCCTGCTCGACTTCACCCAGAGGATCCTGGCGCTGCGCAAGGCCCACCCCGTGTTCCGGCGCGCTCGATTCCTGGCCGGGACGGAGGCGTCAGAGCTGCAGTGGTACACGCCGTCCGGCTCGGCGATGACCGGGGCCGACTGGGCGAATCCCGACGCTCGGGCCCTCGCCCTCTACCTGGACGGATCCGACGCCCCTGACCGGGCCGCGGACGGAAGCCTGCTCGTCGACGACGACTTCCTGTGCCTGGTCAACGCCTGGTGGGAACCGCTCGACTTCGTCATTCCCCCCACCAGAGTGGGGCAGACGTGGTCCGGAGAGATCGACACGTTCGATCCGACCAGGCGGACCTCATCCGACCCGGCATCCGCCGGGGGCGCCGTCCACGTCGGGCCCCGATCTGTCGTCGTGTGGCGCGGGTCGATCCGGCCGAACGGTGCTGGCGCCGGGACGACCTAGGCCGTATCCCCGTCGTCGGCCGGCGCGTCTTCGGCGCCGGCGCTGAGGGCGCCAACCACGGGCATGGGGTTGGGCTGAACCTGGGCTCGCACCTCCTCAGGCAGGCTCAGGTCACCCCCTGTGTGCATAGCGCTGAACTCCCGTTCGGGGCGCCCCCTCCCGAGGAAGGATCGGGTCCACTTGAGCAGGGTGGTCAGCCGGTTGCCGAAGCCGGTAAGGAAGGCCAGGTGGACGAACGCCCATATCACCCAGCCGGGAAATCCGCTCAGGCGCAGCCCGTGGAAGTTGACGACCGACCGGAAACGGCCGATCGCTGCCGCGCTCCCGAGGTCGCGGTACTCGAAGGGCTTCGAGTCCTGGCCGTTGAGGCGACGTTTGATGGTGTTGGCCGCGTGCAGGCCGCCCTGCATGGCCACCTCAGCCACGCCGGGCAGGTTATTGAGGGCCATCATGTCGCCGACCACGAAGACCTCGGGGTGCCCGGGCAGGGTGCAGTCGGGCAGCACGGCGATCCGGCCGGATCGGTCGAGCTCGGCGCCGGACGCCTTGGCCAGCTCCGCCCCGAGAGGTGAGGCCTGCACACCCGCGGCCCAGACGGTCGTGTGTGTGTCCAGCCGGCTGGTGGTGCCGTCGGCGTTGATGAAATCAACACCCGTGGCGTCGACTCCCACTACCCGGGCACCCATGCGCAACTCGACGCCCAGGTGCTCGAGCTCCTTGGCCGCCTTCCCCGACAGCTGATCGCCGAAGGTGGCCAGCGGCTGGGTGCCGCCGTCCAGGAGCACCACCCGCATCGAAGAGGCTTCGAAGTTGCGGAACTCACGGTGGAGGCTGCGTACGGCGAGATCCCGAACCTGGCCGGCCAGCTCGACCCCCGTTGGTCCGGCCCCCACGATCGCCACCGTGAGCCAGCGCTCCCGCTCGACCGGGTCGTCGGCCAGCTCCGCCATCTCGAAGGCCCCGTAGAACTTCCGGCGCAACTCCACGGCGTCGTCGATGGTCTTCATCCCCGGCGTGTACAAGGAGAACTCGTTGTGGCCGAAGTAGGACTGATTGACGCCGGCGGCCACGATCAGGCTGTCGTAGGGAACCTCCCGTTCGGCGAGGCCGAAGATGCTGGCGTGCACGACGCGGCTGTCGAGGTCGAACGAGGTCACCTCCATCATTTCGACCCGGACGTTGTCGTGCTTTCGAACAATATGGCGAAGGGCCGGGGAGATCTGGCCCGGCGGCATCATGCCGGTGGCGACTTGGTAGAGCAGAGGCTGGAACAGGTGGTGGTTGCGGCGGTCGATGAGGGTGACCTCGATGCCGCGGCGAGCCAGGCGCTTGCGGCCCAAAAAGCGGGTCGCCGGTAGTCCACCGAACCCCCCGCCCACGATCACGACGCGGTGGCGGTCGGGCTCGGAGTCGGTCATTGCAAACGCTCGGTGAGGTGCTCGCCGACCCGTAGGGCGTTGGCCATCGCCGTCAACGCCGGGTTCACCGCCCCGATACTGGGAAAGAAGCTGGTGTCGACCACGTACAGGTTGTCGAGCTCGTGGGCCTTGCAGTTGACATCGAGCACCGAGGTGGCCGGATCGCTGCCGAACCGGCAGGTGCCAGCCTGGTGAGCGACGCCGGCGATCGGGACGTTCATCGCCATATAGAAGTTCTTGTCCCAAACGTGGTGCTGAGCCATGCCCACGTGGTTGAGGATGTTCTTGAGCTCGTCGTAGAGGCCCTCGGCCTCCTGATCATTGGTCGACGTGTAGGCGAGATGGATGTTCCCGTCGTCGTCGACGGTGACCCGGTTGTCGGGCTTGGGCACGTCCTCGGTGGTCAGCCACCAGTCGACCGAATGCCCGGCCACGTCGTCGAGGCTCCAGCGAGGAGCCAGCAGCGTGAGCTTGGGCTCCTCGCCCTTCATGGCGCCGGAGTTGGACTTTCCGATCATCTGAATATTTCCAAGCGGCCAGGGCCGATTCTCCCCGGGCGAATAAAAGTCGTTGATGCCCAGGGTCTTCTGGAAGACCGTCTCATTGGCCTCTTTGCCCAGGGCGGCCACGGCCTTGCAGTTGTGGAACATGTAGTTCCGGCCGACCTGGTCGGAGCCGTTGGCCAGACCGTTGGGATGGGCTTTGGACGCGGAGCGCAGCAGGACCTTGGCGCTGTTGGACGCCCCCGCGGAGAGGACCACGATGTCGGCCGTGTACACCTCCCGGTTGCCGTCCCGCTCCACCACCACACCGGTTACCGTGCGCCCGGTCGGATCGGTCTCCAGCTTGACCACCTCGGCGTTGACGAGCAAGGACACGTTCGGGAGATCCAGCAGCGGACGCACCCCGATCACCTCGGCGTCGGCCTTGGCGTGGACCAGGCAGGGATACCCGTCGCACCAGGCGCACCGGATGCAGGCGCTCCGGGCCCGATCGGCCTCGTCGAGCATGATCCCCACCGGGGCCGAGAACGGATGGTACCCACCCGCCTTCAGGGCGTCCGCGATCTCCTGCAGGCGGGGTTCGTGGCTGACCGCCGGCCACGGATACGGCTTCGACCAGTGGCCCTCCGTGGGGTCCTCGTCGCGGGTGCCGTGCACCTGGTACAGCCACTCCGCCTTGGTGTACCAGGGCTCGAAGTCGTCGTAATCCAGGGGCCACGCCGGCGACAAGCCGTCGACATGCTGAATAGCCCCGAAGTCCTGGGGTCGTAGACGATACAAGGCGGCGCCGTAGAGCTTGGTGGCTCCTCCCACAAAATAGTGGACCTGAGGCTGGAAGGCGTCCCCGGCGCTGTCGTACCAGGTGTCGGTCGACATGTACTTCCCGTCGATGAAGACCGCGTCGGGATTCCAGTTGTCCATCTCGCGGGGCAGGAAGTCGCCGCGCTCCAACAGCAGGATCCGCTTACCGGAGGGCGCGAGCGTGTGGGCCAGTGTGCCCCCTCCGGCGCCTGTCCCGATGATGATCACGTCGTACACGTCCGGCATGGGGCGTCCTTTCGTTCGTCCGGCCCGCTATAAGCCGGGGCTGGAGTGCATCAGGCCCCCATCGGCGAAGATGGTGGTGCCGTTCACATAGCTGGCACCGTCGCCGGCGAGGAACGCGACCACGCTGCCGATCTCCTCGGGCTGGGCCATGCGACCGAGGGGGATGGCCGTATTCAGCGTCTTCATCTTCTCGGGATCGTTGATCGTCGACGTGTTGATCGGCGTCGCCACCGCGCCCGGGCCGACCCCAACGACCCGGATCTCGTGGGGACCGAGCTCCTGACCCGCCTGGCGGGTCAGCATGCGCATGCCCCCCTTGGACAGGCAGTAGGCGGCGTTTCCGGGCATGGGCCAGTCCTCGTGGACCGAGCTGATGTTGATGATCCGCCCGCCGCCACCTTGGGCGATCATCTGCTTGGCAGCCAGCTGGGTGCCGAAAAAGGCGCTCTTGAGGTTGATGTCCAGCACCTTTTCGTATTGCGCCTCGGTGGTGTCGAGGACGGACGTTCGGGTCTCTATGCCGGCGTTGTTGACCATGATGTCGAGCCGCCCGAACTGCTCAACCGCGCTGTCGACGAGCCGCTGCAGGTCAGCCACCTTGCTGACGTCGGCGTTCACGCCGATGGACTTCCGACCCATCCCCTCCAGCTGCTTCACCAGTTCCTCGGTGGCGGCCTCGTCGGCCACGTAGTCGATGACCACGTTGGCGCCGGCGCCAGCCAAGGCCAGGACGATGGCCTTTCCGATGCCGGAATTACCGCCGGTTACGATGGCGACCTTTCCCTCGAGCGTCATCTGCACTCCCTTTCTGGTCGGCCTGCGGACAGGCCGGGCACGGCTCGTTGCCCAGGACACTCGGCACGCTAGGCGCTTCCCGGGCCCTCCCTCTTCACCCGATCGGGGGGATCTGGGCAGCACCTCTGGTGCCCATATTCATGGCCCTGGTGGGGCTGGCCACCCGCACCCAGACAGAACGCCACTTCCGGACCCTTCAGGTGCTTTCGGGCCACTTCCTCGACGTGGTGGGCGGTTTGACCACCCTGAAGATCTTTGGCCGGGCCCGGGCCCAGGTAGACGTGATCGGGAGCGTGACCGAGACCTATCGCCGGCGGCTCATGACCACGCTCAGAGTGACATTCCTCTCCTCGCTAATCCTCGAACTGCTGTCGAGCGTTTCCGTCGCACTCGTGGCCGTGGCGATCGGCTTGCGACTCCTCGCCGGACACATCGATCTGCGCGCCTCTCTCTTCGTCCTGGTGCTCGCCCCCGAGGCCTACCTCCCGCTGCGCCAGATGGCAGCCGAGTTCCACGCCAGCGCCGAGGGGCTGAGCGCGGCGCAGCAGGTCTTTGCGGTCATCGACCAACCCCTCCCCCGGCGAGGGACACGCCTCGACGTGCCGGATCCGTCGTTGACCGCCTAGGTGGTCGAGTCGCTGCAATTCACCTACCCGGGCTGCGATCGACCCGCGCTCTCCGGCGTCACCCTGGCCATCGACGCAGGGGAGCTCCTAGTAGCCAGTCTCCGCGGCGACGCGGCCGTCGGCGATGGCCTCGACGAGCGACTCGTGGTCAGCCTCGTTTTGGTCCGCATAGGCGACCGCGAACCGCTGTAGGGCTTGCGGGAAGGTTTCGCCTCGGCCGATGTAGGCGGCGATCGCCACCGCGTCCCCCGAGCGGGCGTGGGCCCGGGCCAGGGTCCACCCGCACATCTGGGCGTACACCGAGAGGGCGTCCGGGAGCATCGTGTCGACATCCACGGACATCTTCGAATCCCACAGCTGGCGGACGTAATAGTCGTGGGGTCGACCGTCGACACCGTTGGTGACGCGGTGCCAACCGAGGAAGATGTCGCTCGACGCCTGCATGAACCGCTGCCCCTCGACCACCCGCTGACCGTGGTTGTTGAAGGGACTGCGACCGACGAAGCGTTCGAGGACGGACGCCTCGGCTTCTTTGACCTGGAGGATCAGGGTGTCGCCGGGGTCGCGACCCACGAACAGGACGATCCACGCTCGGGTCCCGACGCTGCCGACACCGACAACCTTGCGAGCCAGGTCGGCGAAGCGGTAGGACTCCAGCAACCGGCGCCGGTCGCCCTGCAACGACCGCCGATAGCTGCGCAGCGTGTCCCGGACAGCCGATTCCATGGCCTCCGCCTCGACGGCGGTGAACAGCTCGCTGACCGGGACCAGCAACGGCGGGTCGGACACAAAGCGCAGCTCGTCACCCTCGGCCCGGGTCAGCTTGTCGCGGGCTTTGATCTGGTCCTTTTGGGAGGCCTTGGCGACGTTGCGAAGAAAGGTCTTCACCCTGGCGGCGTCGAACCCGCCACCCCAGCGCTCGATGACGCTGTTCACGTCGAGGCGCGAGTACCAGATCTCCAAATGCGACATGGTCGCGAAGCTCCTGATGGCCTCCTGGTAGCCGCGCATACCGGCGAGAGTGATGCCCGCGGCGGTCGTGCTGTCCAGGTTGCGCCCTCGGGCGGCGACCTCCAGACTGGCGGCGAAGCGCTTGAGATCCCATTCAAAGGGTCCGGGGTGGGTTTCGTCGAAGTCGTTGACGTCGAAGACCAGGTCGCGCTCAGGTGAGGCGAACCCGCCGAAGTTACTGAGGTGGGCGTCGCCGCACAACTGCACGACCAGCCCCGAGTGGGGCGCGGTCGCCAGGTCGGCAGCCATCGGCAGCGCTGCCCCCCGGTAGTAGGCAAATGGGGATGCAGCCATGCGCCCGTGGCGGATCGGGACCAGCTCGGGCACCCGGGTAAGGGCCTGTTCGGCGAGGAGATCAAGCGGCTGCAGCGTCCGCTGGGCGGCGCTCCACTCACCCTGGACTTGCCGCGGCAGCACGGCGCGCGCGTCGCCTTTCCTTTCGCCGCCCGCTCCTCGTACGTTCGGTGCTGAATCACCTTGGCCATTTGCGTCAGCCTCCTTCCCTTCGGGCGTCGTCAGATGACAACCACAGAGATGCTCTTACCGATAAGCCACGACCCTGAGGACCCGGCTGCCCATCATGCCCCGGTCGACCGGACTGCGGTCAAAGGTCTCACTCCGAACCTGACCAAGCCTACTCCGGGTGCCATCACCCGGTTCGGGCGACCTCCGGTGAGCGTCGCCCGGCCACCGGAGACAGGCGCGGCCAGCCGGATCTGCCCCTCCGCTTTTGGGACTAGCGTCCAAGTCGATGGTACGGATCGCTCCCTCGGTCCTGTCGGCGGACTTCGGGCACCTGGCCGAGGCGGTCGGCGAGGTGGCATCGGAAGCCGACTGGCTGCATGTCGACGTCATGGACGGGCACTTCGTTCCCAACCTCACTATCGGCCCCCCGGTAGTCGAGTCGCTGCGGAAACACACGGGCCTGTTTTTCGACTGCCACCTGATGATGACCAACCCGGGCGACTACCTCCGGGCCTTCCGCCAGGCGGGTGCCGACGGGTGCACCATCCACGTCGAGATCGGTGACACCGCCGAGCTGCTCCAGGAAGCCAAAAGCCTCGGGCTCCAAGCCGGAATCGCCATCAACCCAGAGACGCCGTACGAGGCGATCGACCCCTACCTGGACCAGGCCGATTTGGTGCTCTGCATGACGGTCCACCCCGGCTTCGGCGGGCAAACCTTCATGCACGAGGTGGTTCCCAAGATCGCTCGGGTGCGCGCCGAGCTGGACCGCCGAGGGCTCGACGCCGTGCTCGAGGTCGATGGGGGCATCGACGAGGAGACCGCCCCGGTCGTAGCGGGCGCGGGGGCCAGGATGCTGGTGGCCGGGTCGGCTATCTTTTGCACGCCGCAACCCTGGGATGCGGCCCGCAAGATCCGAACCGCGGCGTCAAGTGCGCTCCCGGCGAGTTAAGGCCGCGACGACGGCGTCGTCGCCCATCATCCACCCGGAAGAGACCATCATCCACCCGGAAGAGAGGAGATGAAGGTGCCGATCTCGCCGCTGCGCCAACGCCCGGCTTTCGCCGCACTCGCCACGCATCACGCCAAAGTCGAGGGCTTCCACCTGCGCGAGCTGTTCGATGAGGACCCCCACCGGGGCGAGCGGCTGACGGCCGAGGCCGCTGGGTTGTACCTCGACTACTCCAAGAACCGCATCACCGACGAAACGCTGGGGCTCCTCGTGCAACTCGCGGAGCAATCCGAGCTCGAACGCCATCGTGATGCCATGTTCGCCGGCGACCGCATAAACGTGTCCGAGAATCGGTCGGTGCTGCATGTGGCGCTGCGCATGCCCCGGGGCACCTCATTGATCGTCGACGGTGTGGACGTGGTGGCCGAAGTGCATCAGGTCCTGGATCGCATGACGGGCTTCGCGAACGCCATCCGATCCGGTCAATGGAAAGGGCACACAGGCAAACCCATCCGCAACGTCATCAACATCGGCATCGGCGGGTCCGATCTCGGGCCGGTGATGGCCTACGAGGCCTTGCGCCATTACTCGAACCGGGACCTCACCCTCCGGTTCGTGTCGAATGTCGATTCGACCGACTTCGTGGAGGCGACGAGGGACCTGGCCGCGGAGGAAACCCTTTTCATCGTGTCGTCGAAGACGTTTGGGACCCTGGAGACCCTGACGAACGCCAAGTCGGCGCGAGAGTGGGTCATCCAGCAGCTCGGTGATCGCGCCGCGGTCGCCAAGCACTTCGTCGCAGTATCGACCAACGCGGGCTCGGGTTGCCGACTTCGGGATTGATACCGCGAACATGTTCGGGTTCTGGGACTGGGTGGGCGGGCGGTATTCGATGGACTCCGCCATTGGCCTGTCGACCATGGTGGCCATCGGCCCGGACCACTTCCAGGAGATGCTGGCCGGCTTTCACGCCGTAGACGAGCACTTCCGTACCGCACCGCTGGCCCAGAACCTGCCGGTGATCATGGGCCTGTTGGCCGTCTGGTACGTGGACTTCTTCGGGGCGCAGTCCATCGGGGTGATGCCGTACGACCAGTACCTGAAGCGTTTCCCGGCGTACCTCCAACAGCTGACGATGGAGTCCAACGGCAAGCACGTGACCCTCGACGGGGTCGCCGTGGACTACCCCACCGGGCCGGTGTATTGGGGTGAGCCGGGCACCAATGGCCAGCACAGCTTCTATCAACTCCTGCACCAGGGCACCAACCTCATACCGGTCGATCTCATCGGGTTCGGCCAGAGCCTCAACCCGCTGGGCGACCACCACGACATCCTGACCTCCAACGTCTTCGCCCAGGCCCAAGCGCTTGCGTTTGGAAAGACCGCGCAGGAGGTTCGAGCGGAAGGCACGCCCGATGCGGTCGTGCCTCATCGGGTCATGCCGGGAAACCGGCCCACCAACGTCGTTCTGGCCGAGAAGCTGACGCCGCGGGTCCTCGGCTCGCTGGTCGCCCTCTATGAGCACTCGGTGTTCACGCAGGGCACCATCTGGAGCATCGATTCATTCGACCAATGGGGCGTGGAGCTCGGTAAAGCGCTGGCAGGAGTCATCCTGCCGGAGCTGCAGAACAGTGACGAGGCCCAGCTCACCCACGATTCGTCGACCAACGCGCTCATTCGGCGCTACCGGACACTGAAGGGATAGGAGACAGCAGATGGCAACTGACAAGCCGATGCAACTCGGCATGATCGGGCTCGGCCGGATGGGGGCCAACCTGGTACGGCGGCTCATGCGCGACGGGCACCGTTGCGTGGTCTACGACGTGAACGCCGACGCGGTCAAGCAGCTCGAGGAGGCCGGGGCCACGGGGACATCCTCCCTGGAGGAATTCGCATCCAAGTTGGACCGGCCGCGCGCCGCGTGGCTCATGCTTCCCGCGGCCATCGTCGACCAAACCCTGGCCCAGCTGGTGCCGCTCTTCGAAGCCGGCGACACGATCATCGACGGGGGCAACTCGTACTACCGCGACGACATCACCAGGGCCAAGCAGCTTTCTCCCGATGGCATCCACTACGTCGACTGCGGCACGAGCGGCGGAGTGTGGGGGCTGGATCGGGGCTACTGCCTGATGATCGGGGGGGAGGACGAGGCGGTCGACCGGCTCGACCCGATTTTCAAGTCGATCGCCCCCGGAGTCGGAAGCGCCGAGCCGACCCCGAGCCGGACCAGGACCGGCACCGCTCCCGACGGGTACTTCCACTGCGGCCCGAACGGCGCCGGGCACTTCGTGAAGATGGTCCACAACGGGGTGGAGTACGGCATGATGGCGTCGATCGCGGAAGGCTTGAGCATCATCAAGCACGCCAACGTCGGCAAGACCACCCAGATAGCGGATGCCGAGAACACCCCCCTCCGCGATCCCGACGCCTACCAGTACGACATCGACGTCGGCGAGGTGGCCGAGCTGTGGCGTCGGGGTTCGGTCGTCGGATCCTGGCTGGTGGACCTCACCGCCGACGCCCTGGCCCGCTCGCCGGGTCTGGAGGAGTTCTCGGGCCGGGTGTCGGACTCAGGAGAGGGCCGATGGACCGTGTTCGCGGCGATCGACGAGGGGGTTCCGGCTCCGGTGATCACCGCCTCGCTGTTCGAGCGCTTCGAGTCACGGGGCCTCGGGGAGTTCGCGGACAAGATCCTGTCGGCGATGCGAAGCGAGTTCGGCGGCCACGCCGAACAGCATTCCTAGGACCCGATCGTGCACCACGAGCTCCAGGTCGTCAGCGACGCCGCGGCCGTAGCCCAAGTTGGCGCCAACCTCGTCGCCGAGCAGGCCCGGCAGGCCGTAAGCGAGCGCGGCGCCTTTCACTTTGCGGTGAGCGGTGGGCACACGCCGTGGGCCATGTTTGCGGCGCTGGCCTCGGAGACGGTCCCTTGGGAAAAGGTGGTCGTCTACCAGGTGGACGAGCGGGTCGCCCCACTGGATGACCCCGATCGCAACCTCCACCACCTCGAGGAAGCTCTGGGGTCGGCCCCCGCCCAGGTACGCGCCATGCCGGTCGACGCGGAGGACCTCGAGCGGGCCGCCGCAACGTACGCGGCTGCGCTGCCGAACCAGTTCGACCTGATCCATCTCGGTCTGGGCCCGGACGGCCACACGGCCTCCCTCGTCCCCGATGACCCGGTCCTGTCGGTCACCGATCGCCTGGTCGGGCTCACCCAGCCCTATCAGGGTCGGGTGAGGATGACCCTGACCTACCCGGCGCTGGCCCGAGCCCGGCAGCTCCTCTGGTTGGTCACGGGCGGGGACAAGAAGACGGCGCTCGCCGGGCTGCTGGCCGGTGACACGACCATTCCCGCGGGTCGGGTCGAAGCGGCGGCATCGCTGGTGCTGGCTGACCGAGACGCCGCTCCCTGACCGACAGCCTCGAGCCAACCCTCATGGTTGAGAAACGACCCGAGCCAGCCGCCGCCCGAGCAGGCTGCGATCAACCGTCCGGCCGCGCCCGATCCGCCGGCGGAGTGATATCCCAGTGGACGACGGATTCGCCCCTCCCGACCAGCACCGTCGTGACCATGGCGGGCGGGAACAAGCCGTGATCTACGACGCCGGGGGTGGAGCCCAACCAGGCGGCGAGCGCCTGCGGATCCCCCACCGGGCCGTGGTAGTCCGCGATCGCCCCACCGTCCGGGCTCGGGGGGAAGTCACGCAGCGAGACGTGACCGATGCGGTGCATCGTGGCGCTCAACCCGAACTGCAGCAGCTCGAGGGGGACCGGCTCGTGCAGCGACTCGACGGGTTTCGACGAGTCGGCAATGACGACGAAACGATCCGCGGCGGCGGCCACGATCTTTTCCCGAGTGTGCGCGCCTCCGCCTCCTTTGACGAGCCACCCGTCAGGCGATATCTGATCGGCCCCGTCGATGGCCAGGTCGAGGCGGTCGATGTGCGCGAACGGATCGACCGGCAATCCCAGTCCCCGAGCGGCGCGCTCTGTCCGGGGCGACGTGGTGACGCACCGGATACGCAGCGATCGGCTCGCCAGGGCCGGGAGAAGGTAGGCCACCGTGGTACCGGTGCCCAGGCCGACCGTCATCCCGTCGCCCACCAGGGCGGCGGCAGCTACCGCGGCGGCCTGTTTCTCCTGCTCGAGGGTCATCGGCCGCTGACGCTACCCGGTCGATCCGGCCGCTGGGGCACGTCCGGAATCGACACCGCCCTCGTGTCGGGGCCACACCCCTAGACCAACGAAGAGATCCGGGAGGAGATTTGCCATCACCCCAGATACGGTTGCTGCTCGCCGACGTCGACGGCACGCTGGTCACGCAGGACAAGGTGCTTACCGACCGCGCCGTGGCTGCTGTCCAAAAGCTCGATCAGGCGGGGATCCGGTTCGCCGTGACTAGCGGCCGGCCGCCCCGGGGCATGTCGATGCTCATCGAGCCCCTCAACATCCGCACGCCGATTGCCGCCTTCAACGGTGGGGTCTTCACCCGACCGGACATGTCGGTGATCGAGCAGCACACGCTGCCCTCGGACATCGCCCCGCAGGTCGTCGATCTCCTCGAGAGCCAGGCCCTGAGCGTTTGGGTCTACAAGGGAGCAGACTGGTTCGTCCGCGACCCGGCCGGACCGCACGTGGACCGCGAGGCGTGGACGGTCAAATTCCAGCCCACCGTGGTCGACACCTTCGCGTCGGTTCTGGACGACGTGGCCAAGTTCGTCGGCGTGAGCGACGACTACGACGCAGTCCAGGCGGCCGTGGATGCCGCTCGGGCCCGGTTCGGCGACCACGTGTCGGCGGCCCGTTCCCAGCCCTATTACGCCGACATCACCCATCCGGACGCCAACAAGGGGAGCGTCGTGCGCTACCTGTCGAAGACGTACGACATACCGACCGAGGCGATCGCCACCATCGGCGACATGCCCAACGACGTGCTGATGTTCGCCGACTCCGGGCTCAGCATCGCCATGGGCAACGCCAGCCCGGAGGTGCAGCGGGCCGCCCGGCGGGTCACGACCTCCAACGAGGACGAAGGGTTCGCCAACGCGGTGGAGCGGTTCATCCTGGCGTGACGATGGGAGGTGAGGTGGCCGCGTGCGTCGGCGGCCGGGTGAGGGTGTGGTAGGGCGGGGGGGACGTGGCTGGTTTGGTTTTTGGTATCTAAACCGCGTAATACGCGGTTTAGATACCAAAAAAGGGTGGCGGGGGTGGCGGGGTGGTTAGAGGGAGAGGGTGAAGAAGTCGCGTGATTCTGGGGTGGGGCCGAGGTAGCGGTCGGCCGGTCGTTGCATTTGGGGGTAGAGCTTGGAGGGGGCGATCTGGTCGGGGTGGGCCGGGTTGGGGTGGGAGTAGAAGTTGAAGGTGACCCATTCGGGGTTGATGTCGAGCGTCATGGCCCGTACCGCCCCGGCCCTTTGCAGCGATTCGGCCAGGGTTTTGGCGGTGAGGGCGGGTCCGGCCAGGTAGATGAGGGCGCCGGCGGCGGTGACGCCCACCCCGGAGCGGGCCACCACCACCGAGGCGCCCAGGGTGGATCCCCAGACGCGGGTGTCGTTGTAGGTGGCCGAGGCGGCCACCTGGCCGGCGTAGACCAGGGGGACCAGGTTTTGCAGGACGGCGACCACGTCGGGGGCCATGGTGACATCGGCGTCCCACACCCCGACGTTGACCGACCCGTTTTGGTAGATGACCAGCGAGGCGGCCCCGGGGCGGAGGGCGACGGCGGTGCGCCCGTCGAGGTAGAAGCCGCCTTTGGCGTCTTGGAAGCGGAACCCGCCGTTGAAGGCGGCCAGCACCGAGGGCTGCTCGGCGGCGGTGATGTAGGGGGGGTGGGGCCAGGTGCCGCCCGGTTCGTTCAGGCCGGGTATAAGGGCCAGTTTGACCAGGCGCAGGTCGACCCACACGGCGGTGGTGATCTCGCCGGTGTAGACGGTGTCGGCCCGGAACTGGGCCTCGTAGAGGCCGGGCTGGCCGGCGATGCGGGGGCCGACGGGCTGCCACTGGCCCTCGCCGGGCAGGGCCGGGCGGACCACCAACGGGACCGGCCCCGGCGCCGCCAACGCCCTCGCCCCCACCGCCGCAGGCGCCGCAGCCGACGGCGGCGCCGCAGCCGTGGGCGCTTTGGGCGGCGCCAGCGGGCCGGTGGGGCCGGGGGTGGGCAGCGAGTTGAGGGCGGAAGGGGCGCCGCCTTTGGGCGGGGCGTGGTGGGCGTAGTAGTACGCCTCGGCGTGGTTGACCACATACCCGGCGTGGTGCGCTCGCAGCCAGTCGGCCCACTTGGCCGAGAAGCTCTCATTTCCCGGCGTGCTGTACGCCCCCAACACCGACCAGCCGAAAAAGACGACAACCACACCCGGAACCACCACCAACCACCACCAACGGCGCCGGCTGCGCCGCCGGCGACCGGTGAGACGACTGGTGCGGGGACCCGGACGACTCGGGCGACCCGGACGACTCGGGCGACCCGGACGACTCGGGCGACCCGGACGACCGGGACGACCCGGACGACCCGACCCACTCAGACGATTCGGGCCACTCAGACGACTCGGGCGACTCGGAAGGCCATCAAGGCCCGAGCGGCCCGGCGGGCCTGGTTGTCCGCCGGGTCCACCACCGCCGGGTCCACCACCGTCGGGTCCACCACCGCCGGGTCCACCACCGTCGGGTCCACCACCCATGTACTCGGGGGGCAGCGGGGGCGCCTGACCATGGGCGTCCGAGGTGCTCACCCTCGCAGTGTGAGCCAGGGGCGCTGAAAGGGGGCTGAAAAGTCCCGGTGGGCAGGACCGACGGACGGCCGGCCTTTCAGCGGGCTCTCAGCGGGCTTTCAACTGACGACTGAAAAGATCACCGGCGCCCTATATTCGGACAGCGAGGCCCATGCGGATCTTGGCAGTAGAGGACCAGCGGAAACTGGCTGCCGCCATCAAGCGGGGGTTGGAGGCGGAGGGCTTCGCCGTCGACGTGGCGGCCAACGGCGAGGACGGGCTCTGGTTGGCCCGGGAAAAGCCCTATGACGCCATCGTGCTGGACATCCTGCTGCCCAAGCTCAACGGTTACAAACTCTGCGCCGCGCTCCGCGACGAGGGCAACTGGACACCGATCCTGATGCTCAGCGCCAAGTCGGGAGAATGGGACGAGGCCGAGGCCCTCGACACGGGCGCAGATGATTTTCTGGCCAAGCCTTTCTCGTATGTGGTGCTGGTGGCCCGCTTGCGAGCGCTGCTACGAAGAGGGGCCCGGGTCCGGCCGAGCGTGCTGGAAGCGGGGGATCTGGTGCTGGACCCGGCCGCTCACACCTGCCGGCGCGGCAACGACGAGCTCGCCCTCAGCCCGCGCGAGTTCTCGCTCCTGGAGTTTCTCCTGCGGCGGGCCGGGCAGGTGGTATCCAAGTCCGAGATCCTCGACCACGTATGGGATTTCGACTTCGACGGCGATGACAACATCGTCGAGGTCTACGTTCGTTACCTGCGCCGCAAGATCGATCTGCCCTTCGACCGCCAGGCCATAGAGACCCTTCGCGGCGTCGGGTACCGACTGGCCGTCGATGGTGGCTGAACACGCGAGCCAACGGGAGCCCATCCCCTGGTCGCGGCTCCGGCGCCTGTGGGGGCGCCTGTCCTCCGTCCGGGCGCGGGCCACCCTGGTCGGGGTGCTGGTCGTCGGCGCCGCCCTGGCGGCCGGGGCGCTGGGGTTGTTGTCGGTGCTGCGGTCGTCAATGACAGAAGGGGTGGAGACCACCGCTCAAGCGCAGCTCAACGACGTCGCCTCCCTTCTGCGACTGGGGCAACTGCCCGCCGAGCTGCCGTCCGGTCGGGGGGACACTTTCACCCAGGTCGTCGCCGCCGACGGATCGGTGGTCGCGACCAGCGCCAACCTTCTGGCCTCCACGCCCATGAGCCGGGTCCTGACGGGCGAGGAAGGGGTAGTCGTCCCCTCACTGCGAACGTTGGTGGTCGCGGGTCACGACAAGGAGCAGGATTATGACGGGCCGTACCTGATCCTGTCGCAACGGTTCCCGGCACCACCTGGCGCCACCTTCGCAGGACCGGTCACGGTTTTCGTAGCCGCCACCCTGCACGCGGTGGACGAGGCGACGACCACCGTCGGCCTGACCCTGGCCACCGGGCTTCCCCTACTGGTGGTCCTGGTGGGGGCACTCATCTGGTTGATGGGAGGTCGGGCGCTGCGCCCGGTAGAGATGATCCGGGCCGAGGTGGCGGACATCTCCGGCCACGACCTGCACCGCCGCGTTCCCGAACCGAACACCCAGGACGAGGTAGCCCAACTGGCCCGCACCATGAACGAGATGCTCGACCGGCTCCAGTCGTCGGCAGCCGCCCAACGGCGGTTCGTCGCCGACGCGTCCCACGAACTTCGCAGCCCACTGGCCGCTCTCCAGGCGACCCTGGAAGTAGCGGTCGCTCATCCGGACAGCTCGTCCTGGCCGGCCGTCGCAGAAGATGCCCTGGACGAGTCCCGCCGTTTGCAGCGCCTTATCCAGGACCTCCTGGCGTTGGCGCGCGCCGACGAGAATGGCACCGCCCGAATCGAGGAAGTGGACCTCGACGAGATCATCATGGCGGACACCCGGCGGCGGCGGACCACGAGCGCGGTGGCGATCGACCTGAGCCGGGTGTGCGCAGGTCGCGTCCAGGGCGATCCGGACGGACTGAGTCGAGTGGTCTGCAACCTGATCGACAACGCCCAACGCCACGCCGCGACCCGGGTGTCGGTCGAGCTCTCCACGTCGGCTCGCACCGTCCTCCTGGCGGTCCAGGACGACGGTCCCGGCATCCCGGCGGATGAACAGCAGCGGGTCTTCGAGCGCTTCGCCCGGCTCGACGAGGCGCGTAGCCAGGACGCAGGCGGGACCGGTCTCGGTCTGGCGATCACCAAGCAGATCGTCATCGCCCACCGTGGCAGCATCGCCCTGACCGACAGCCCCGCGGGGGCGCGCTTCGAGGTCCGACTTCCTGCTTCCGAGACCGGGTTGCCCATTCCCGACGAGGAGACGCCTGCAGGGCGGGACTCACGGACAGCCGACAGCACCGAGTCCTAGCCGCGGGATCGAGCCCGATGTGACCAGTCGCTTTCAGCGGCCTTTCAGCGACGAACGGCCAACCTGGTCGGCAGAACGGGGCAGCTGGTATCAAACGGGTCCCGGCCCGCCTCCTCGGCTGTGAGACGCCCGACGAAGCTACCGAAGGAGACGTCTTGACAACTCGATTCCCTCCCACCCGGCAACGCATCCTGGAGCACCTGCACGTCGATTTCGCTCCCGGCCGCCGTCAACCCTCAGCGCTCCGCCTGGGCATCGCGACCCTCGTCGCCCTGGTGGGGTCCCTCCTCGTCGATGTGGTCCTGGTGAAAATCGGCGTCGCGGTGTTCCCCTCGACCCACGGCTACGTGCATTTCCGGTTCTCCGACTACGCCAAGCTGACCGTGATCGGCGTCCTCGTCGCCTGTGTGGCCTGGCCGGTCGTGACCCGCATCAGCTCCGCACCTCGGTGGCTGTTTCTGCGCCTGGCCGTCCTCGTCACGCTGGTGCTCTGGCTGCCGGATCTCATGATCCTGGCCAAGGGGCAGCCGGCCAAAGCGGTTGCCGTGCTGATGGTCATGCACGTCGGCATCGCACTGGTCACCTACAACGCGCTGGTGCGAATCGCCGGGGTCGAGGAGGCCAAGCGGCCATTGCCGGTCGCGTCGGCTGGGTAAACGGGTTTTCGCACGGAGGGACCTTTACCCGGCAAACGCCGGCAGCACCGCCTCGATCAACGACGGTCCCGGCTCGGCCAGAGACCGGCGCAGCGCCAGATCCAGATCCCCGACTGTTGCGACCGAAGTGGCGGGCACGCCGAAACCGCGGGCCAGCGCCACCGTGTCGATGGCCGGGCGGCTCAGATCGAGGAGGGATGCGGCCGTCGGGCCGGGAGGTTGGGCCTGGACGCGGTGCATTTCGAGCTGCAGGATCCCGTAGGAGCGGTTGCTGACGACGATCGTCGTCACATCCAGGCTTTCCCTGGCCTGGGTCCATAGGGCCTGGATGGTGTACATGGCGCTGCCGTCGGCCTGGACGCAGACCACCCGACGGTCGGGGCTCGCCACCGCGGCTCCCGTCGCCAGTGGAAGGCCCTGACCGATGGCGCCACCGGTGTGGCCCAACCAGTCGTGCGGCGGGGCGGCGACGGTCCCGGCCGCCAGCCCCACGCCGGCGGTAATGGCCTCGTCGACCAGCACGGCGCCCTCCGGCAGGTTGGCGCCGACGACGTGACCGATGGTGTCGGCGCTCAGCGGTCCGGCCGACTGCCCGTTCGGAGCGGTCGGTGCGGACGGGACGGCGAACTGCGGGGAAGGTTCCCACGTCGGAGCCCCCAGCCGGTCGCACACCGATTCCAGCGCGGCGGCCACGTCGTCGCCCGCTCCGGCCAGGAGGTGCACCTGGCAGCCGTCCGGAACGAGGTCGCTCGGCTTGTCCGGATAGGCGAAGAACGCCACCGGGTGGGCCGCGCCGGCGAGGACCAGGTGTTTGGCCCCGGCGAGCTGGGCCTGGGCCATCTCGCCGAAGTAGGCGAGCCGCTCGAAGGCCGGCCGGCCGGCGCCGCGCTCGAGGCGGGCTGCGAACGTCTCGCTCAGTACCTTCACCCCGGACGTGGCGCCGATGCGGGCCGCTGCCCGCAAGGCCGGGGTGCGCAGACCGGCGCCGCCGAGGAGCAACACGGCCGGTGCGTCCCCGTTGAGGGATGCAGCCACCGCGCTGACGGACTCGTCAGACAACCGGTTCGTCGGGGGGAGGGGATGGGGAGCCGCCACCACCCCCTCTTTTCCCCAACTGACATCGGCCGGGAGCAGCAGGGTGGCCACGCCGCCGCCAGCAGCCTGGGCGACGGCAACGGCCTCGGCCGCGTCGATGCCGACGTCCTCGGGGCGGGCCGGGCGGCGAACCCATTTGGAAACGCTGCGCGCCAGGGCGTCGACATCCGACTCGAGGGGCGCGTCGAAGCGTTTGTGGTAGGTGGCGTGATCGCCGACCACATTCACGATCGGGGTCCGGGCCCGGCGGGCATTGTGCAGGTTGGCCAAACCGTTGGCCAGGCCCGGACCCAGGTGCAAGAGCGTGGCCGCGGGACGTTCCCGCATGCGCCCGTACCCGTCCGCCGCGCCGGTGGCCACCCCTTCGAACAGACAGAGAATTCCCTTCATCTCCGGGGTCGAGTCGAGGGCCGCCACGAAATGCATCTCGGACGTGCCCGGGTTGGCAAAGCACGTCGTCACGTCACAGGCGGTGAGGGTGGCCACGAGCGAATGAGCGCCATTCATGGCCCTTATGCTTACCGGGTGGCGCACCTGGTGGTGGAAGGCGACGAGCTGGTCGTGCGTCTGAGCGGGGGAGAGAAGTTCTGGGCCTTCCACAACAACGTCCGAGTCCCGCTTTCCTCCGTGCAGCGGGTGAAGGTATCGGACGCGCCGCTGGCCGACCTACGGGGATGGCGGATGGCCGGGACGGGGATTCCGGGCCTGGCGGTCCTGGGCACTCGCCGTCACGCCGGTGGGTACGACTTCGTCGCCGTGCACCGCCAGCAACGAGCCGTCCAGGTGGACCTCAACGGGCCGCCGCGCTGGCAACGGCTGGTCGTTTCGCTACCGGCGGACGTGGACGTGGAGGCCCAGGCTCGGGCCATCGCCGCGTCGGCAGGTATCGCCACCTTCTGAGGCGAGGGCCCTTGGTCAGTCACGGGTGCCGCGACACCCGGCGACCCAGCAGAGGGGTCAAGGCGGCCACGACCAGTGCAGCCAGCCCGATTTCGATCAGAACGGTGGCGAAATGGCCGACCCCCAACACGTGCTGGCCGAGGAATCCCCCGACGATGCTCCCGCACAGGCCCGCCATCAAGGTAGCGAGGAGCCCGATCGGCTGTGGCCCCGGTACGAGTAGACGGCCCAGAGCACCGACGATCAGCCCCACGAGAATGATCGACCAGAACGCCCAAAACGCCAGGCCGACCACCGGCAGGACAATGAACAAGGCGACCAGGATCAAGAACAACACGACGAGCATGCGACCAGGGTACGACGTGGCACCCGGCCTCCACTTCCGGTGCACCTGCAGGGCGCGGTGGGCCCGGCGACCCCGACCTGGAGGGTCTAGCCGGCGGGATCGCCCACCTCGGCCAGCCGACGGGCCAGGTACCGACGCTCGGCCTCGCTGCCTGTCAGGGCCATGGCGTCCCGGTAGGCGGCGGCGGCTTCGTCCCGCCGTCCGAGCCGACGCAACAGATCGGCTCGGGTGGCGGCCAGCAGGTGGTACCCGGCGAGGGCGCCCGAGGCCTCCAAGGCAAGGAGCCGGTCGAGTCCCGCCTCGGGGCCATCCGCCATGGCGACCGCCACCGCCAGATTCAGCTCGACCACAGGCGATGGGGTCATCCGGGCCAGCTGGCGATACAGGGCGGCGATTTGCGGCCAGTCGGTCATGGCGGGCGCCGGGGACTCGGCATGACAGGCCGCAATGGCCGCCTGCACCTGATACGGCCCGGGCTGCCGTCGTCGCATCGCCCGATCGAGCAACCCCAGACCCTCGTCGATGGCTTGGCGATCCCAACGACTCCGGTCCTGCTGCTCCAGGGGTACCAGGTCACCGTTGCCATCCACCCGCGCCATCCGCCGCGACTCGTGCAGGAGCAGCAGCGACAGCAGCCCCAGGGCCTCGGGCTCGTCGGGCATCAGCTCCGTCAGCGTCCGGGCCAGCCGGACCGCCTCCACGCACAACCCGGCCCGGACCAGCTCACTGCCTCCCGACGCGCTGTAGCCCTCGTTGAACAGCAGGTACAGCACGGCGAGCACGGCGGCGGTCCGCTCCGGCAAAAGATGGGCCGGCGGTACCCGAAACGGGATACCAGCATGACGGATCTTTCGTTTGGCCCGAACCAGCCGTTGCGCCATGGTGGCCTCGCTGACGAGGAAGGCGTGGGCGATCTCCAGGGTGGTCAGGCCGGCGAGCGTGCGCAGCGTCAAGGCTACCTGGGCGTCGAGGGAGAGAGCCGGGTGGCAGCAGGTGAACATCAGCCCGAGCCGGTCGTCGTCGACGCCGCTCGGATCGTCACCGACCGATCCGCCGCCTCCGCCTCCACCCCCGTTGCGTTGGGGGACGGGCGCGGACGGGAGGCCTGACCAGCCCGCGGGCTCGTCATCCGATGCCCACCCCTGATGATCCAGACCGGGGCGGGCCCTGGACGTGGCGACCTCCTCCAACTTGGCAGCGCCGACGGCGCGGCGGCGGAGACGGTCTATGGCCTGGTTGCGGGCCACCGTGGTCAGCCAGGCTCCGGGGCGGCGGGGAATTCCCTGGCGGGGCCAGCTGGCGAGGGCCCGCCCGAAGGCGTCCTGGGCGGCGTCCTCGGCCGCGTCCCAATCGCCGGTCATCCGGATGAGCGCGGCGACGATCCGAGCCCATTCGTCTCGGAACGCCGCCGCGACTGCCTCCTTGACGGCGCCCTCAGATGCCAGTGGTGGGCCGGCGCCATCGGGAGCGGCTACATCTCCCAGATCGGCCTCACCTCGATTACCGAGCTGGCTGCCGCGGGAAGCTGGGCCGAGATCTCGATGGCCTCGTCGAGGTCCTTGCAGTCAACGACGAAGTACCCGCCGATCTGCTCCTTGGTCTCGACGAAGGGGCCGTCCGACGTAAGGGTTTCGCCCCCACGGACCCGCACGCTGGTGGCGTCGCTCGACGGGCGCAGACGCTCACCACCTTGCAGCACCCCCCGCTCGCCCATCTCGTTCATCCATTCACCGTACTTGGCAAAGATGGCGACGCCCTCCTCGGCGGAACGCAGCGCGTCCGCCTGCTCGTCAGCTCCGACCAACAACATGTATCTCATAGTTCCTCCTGTTGCCACGTTTCGACGTGGTTGTCACCCAGGACGACGAACGGCCCGGCGCCGGATCGACAGCTGCGGCGCAGAATTTTTCGTCTTGACTCTCCAGTTACGGGAGGGCCGAGGGTGGATCACATGCTCAGCTCCACCCGGATCCAGACCCCCGCCCGAACACCGGCCGCAACTGCCGGGGACCCGCCGCCGCGCCCGCAGAACACGGCGAGAACGCCGAGCCCGCCTACGCCTGGCCCGAACCCCTGGCTGGCCCTGGCGCTCATTCTGACCGGGACGTTCATGATCGTCCTGGACTTCTTCATCGTCAACGTCGCCCTCCCGTCGATGCAGGACCGCCTTCATGCCGGGCCCACGGCCCTGGAATGGGTCGTTGCCGGCTACGGGCTGACGTTCTCCACCCTGCTCATCACGGCGGGCCGCCTCGGTGACCAGATCGGCAGGCGACGCGTCTTCGCGACCGGCTTGGCCCTCTTCGTGGTGGCATCGGCCGGGTGCGGTCTGGCCACCGGTCCCGGCGTCCTCGTGGCCTTCCGGTTGCTCCAGGGCGCCGCGGGCGCGCTGATCGCCCCGAACGTACTGTCGATCATCGGGGTCGTCTTCACCGGTCCCGCCCGGTCCCGCGCCATCAGCATCTACGGCGTGATCCTCGGCTTGGCCGCGGTGAGCGGACAGCTGATCGGTGGCTTACTGATCCAATCGGACGTGCTGGGGCTGGGATGGCGCAGCGTCTTTCTGATCAACGTGCCCATCGGGATCGGCGCCCTGTGTCTCAGCGGACGCGGCATCCCCGAGTCCCGGGGCGCCGCCGGTGGCCGGATCGACCTGACCGGGACCGTCATCCTGACCGCCGGCCTGACGGCCGTGGTGCTGCCCCTCGTCGAAGGCCGGCAGCTGGGGTGGCCGGCATGGACGTGGATGAGCCTGGCAGCCGGGCCGGTTCTGCTCGGGATCTTCGGCGTGCACCAGGGCCGCTTGGGACGAAGGGGTGGATCGCCCCTGCTCAACCCCACTCTTTTCCGGGACCGGACGCTGACCGCCGGGCTCGTCACGCAGTTCGGTCTGTGGTGCGGGCAAGCGGCCTTCTTTCTGGTACTGGCCCTGTACCTACAGCAGGGCCAAGGGCTCGATCCCCTCGACGCCGGCCTGGTGTTCACGATCCTGGCCGGGGCCTACCTGGTGGCCTCCCTGCGGGCTCCCGCGCTGACCGGGCGCTTTGGGCGGACCCTGATCGGTGTCGGTGCGTTGACGCTGGCCGCCGGGCAGGCCTTGCTCTTCATCGCAGTCCGGGCGGACGGCGCCCACGGCAGCATTGCCGGCCTGGTTCCGGGGCTGCTCCTGGTGGGCGCCGGCATGGGACTGTGCATCGCCCCCCTGACGACAACCGTTCTGGCCAGCGTGCAACCTCAGACGGCGGGGGCGGTCTCGGGCGCCCTTTCCACCATGCAGCAGGTCGGCAACTCGGTCGGGGTGGCCGTCACCGGCGTGATCTACTTCGGGGCTCTCCACCGGGGCTATGCCCACGCCTTTGGCCTGAGCGTGATGGAGTTGGGGGTGCTCCTCGTCGGCGTGGCCGCGCTCAGTCGTATGCTGCCGGCGATCTCGAGAGGAGGCGACCAATGAGCGTCTTGCTGACCATCGGGGACTTCTCGCGGATGACGCACCTCAGCGTGAAGGCGCTGCGCCATTACCACGATGTGGGGCTCTTGGAGCCGGCGGCGGTGGACCGGTCGAGCGGCTACCGGCGCTACGACGCCAGTCAGGTTCCCGTGGCCCAGGTCATTCGGCGCTTCCGGGACCTGGGCATGCCGGTGGAGGAGGTCAAGTCGGTCCTCGACGCCGCGGACGTCACGACGCGCAACCAGGTGATCGTGGCCCACCTCGAGCGGATGGAGGGGCAGCTGGCCCAGACCCAAGCGACCGTGGCCTCGCTGCGAGCGGTACTGGAAGCGCCCATGGCCACTGGTGCGGTCGAATACCGCTCGCGGCCCGCTCAGACCGTTCTCGCCATCAGAGAGGTCGTAACCGCGGCCGACATGGAGCCCTGGTGGACCGGGGCCTTCAGGGAGCTGCGGGGGGCGGCTCACCAGCCAGGAGTGGAGCGGGTCGGGCCGGATGGCTGCCTCTACCCGAACGAGATGTTCGAGCTCGAGGTTGGGGAAATGGTGGCCTTCGTGCCCGTCACCGGCCAGGCCGAGGCCTCCGGCCGGGTGCACGTCGAGACGCTACCTCCCGTCGAGCTGGCGATCATGTGGCACCAGGGTTCCTACGAGCAACTGGACCGAACCTACGGGGCCCTCGGCACGCACGTCGCCGAGCAGGCGATCGGCGTGGAAGGCCCCATCCGGGAGCACTACGTGGTCAGCCCGCTCGACGAGGCCGACCCGGACGCCCTGGGCACAGAGGTGTGCTGGCCGGTCTTCCAAACCCGACCCGAGTGATACCGGGCGCCGGACGCGGGTAGGGGCCGTGATCTGATCCTCTGCGAGAAGCAGTCGGCAGATTTCACTCAGACTGTCTTTGACCGACATCTCGCGGACACGTGACGGCTACCGGCGGGTAGCACCGCTGGGCGGTGGCGCTGATGGCATTCGCCGGACTCGCTGGTGCTGCGCATGGGCGGCCTGTCACATCTCGGCGATGCCGCCATGCCTCAGGTCAAGGCCTTCGGGGCGGACGTCTACACCAACGCCTGACGCGCCCGGGCGCCACCCGACGTGGGGTAGGGCGCGGGTCGCCGGGCTCTACCCCCCTAGACCGGACCATCCACCGTTTGTCGCTCGCTATCGGCTCGGCGAGGGATCTGCGAACGAGTGGGAGCCAGCCCGGTCTGGGAGCAGGCCAAGGCCAGCTGGTGGGCATCGCGAGGCGCGCATCCCCGTTGGTCGTTGTTGAAATAGGCGTAGACCTTGGAGTCGGCCGGCCACAGCGACGCCAGCCGGGAGGCCCACGTGTGGAGGGCGGCGCGGCCGTAGCAGGGCGCAGGCTGGGCGCGGCCTGCGTGGAAGCGCACGTAACCGAACGGAGCCGTCGGCCACGCCGGACTGGTCAGCCCGCGACGGTCGGTCAAACACAGGGCGGCCCGGTGCCGTTGGAGAAGGGCCCGCGTTCCGTTGGTGTCCCAGCTGGGGTGGCGGAGCTCCACCGCGACGTGACAGCTGGAGCCGAACGCGGCCAGGGTCTCGTCGAGGCGGTCGAGGTTGATGGGGAAATCCGGCGGCAACTGCAGGAGAATGGGGCCGCGCTTCGATCCGAGAACCTCCGTTCGTTGCAACAGCAATTCCACCGGCCCCTTGGGGTCGGAAAGGCGCCGAACGTGGGTGAGATATCGGCTCGCCTTCACCGCGAACACGAAGTCGTCGGGCACCGCGTCGCGCCAGGCGCGCAACGTGGCTTCACTCGTCAACCTGTAGAACGTGGCGTTGATCTCCACGGTCGCGAACCGCTCGCCGTAGATCTCCAGCCACCGCGACGGTGATCCCCGCGAGGGATAGAAGAGTCCCCGCCACTCGGCATAATGCCAGCCCGAGGTTCCCACGTAGATCGTCAGGGTCTGCTCCTGCTGTCGGCTACTCAGCCTTCTACCCAGGCGGGTGACCTTTGGTCAGCCCGGGGGTGTCAGATCCGAGGCCAGCGTTGGCGCTGCCCAGGGGGAAAGAGGCAGCGCCAACGTGACCTGGACCCGCCAAACCAACGAGCCGGTCTGTCTAGTCGCACGAGACGAACACGGTCATGTACCAGCCGGGCGTTTCGGCCGGGGCGGCCAGGACGACCATGGGAAGCGAGTTCCCCTGGGGAGCACCATTCGGTGGGGTCGGGTTGCCGTGATCGAGGTAGCAGAGGTAGTCGCCTTGCGGACGCTCCGTGCAGTGGTCGAGCCGGAGATCCACCGCTTCGGCGCGCATCGCCACCAGGCCGGCCCGCCCGGCGGGCGTGGTGACGTAGTCAAGGGCCACCGTGTTGCCGCTGTTCCACGCCGCCGCCAGGTAGGTCATCGCCGCTTGCGGGGTGTCGAAATGAGGCGACGCGGGTACCGTCGTCGGCGGATCGGTAGGTGCGGGAGTCCGGACCGGCGGGCTGGCCGGGGGCGTCGAGGTGAGACTCGTCGACGGCGTGGTCAGGCTCCCCGCTGGCGGGGCGACACTCGCAGTCCGCGCGGTCGTAGGAGGTGCCGAGGTGGACGGCGGGCTGGTCGAAGCCGACGTGGTCTTCACGCCGGCCGTGGCCGCAGCGGGCGAGTTCCCGTGCAGGACGAGGAAGGCCGCAGCTCCCGCGACGGCGACCGCCATCACGGCCACGCCGGCTCGCAGGCGTCTCTGTCCGGTTCGGTTGGCTCCAATTCGGATCTTGCGCATCGCTGTTCGGTTTCCCTTCTGCCCTGGCGACGACCTGGTGCGATTGGTGCGCTCTCGAACAGAACGGTAAGGAGCATCAAGCCGCGTGACAATAGGGAACCCTCCCTACCGGGGCTCCCAGAGCCTCCCCTCGGGAACGCCCGCCGACGGCAGAGCGCACCCCGAGGAGCGCCCCACTCGCCTCAGTCGGGATGGAGGCGGTCGAGGTCGCTTCTCGTCAGTACCCCGCTGGTCAGCGCCCACTCCGCCAGATGATCGAGAGCGTTGTCCCCGAGCAGGTTCGGGACACCCGCATTGGTCAACCGGGTCCGGAGGTACTCGATGCGTTTCACGAGCGTGCTTCTGGGCCACCCCAGCACCGACGCGGCGTCTGCGTACGTCTTCGGGTGGGGGTCATAGCGTGGGAACGGCTCGAGATACCCGGCGAACAAGGCCGCCAGGGCCAAGCGGTCCTGGTCGCTGATGACCACTTCACCGGCCGCCGCGGTCGGTAGCGGGTCGCCTTCGTCCTGCCCGCCCGGGCGACCCACTTCGACCTGGGCATTGCGGTCGGTCCGGATCTCGAGGGCGTGGCGGCGCGTCGTTCCTTCTACCACCACCGTGACCGGGCCGGTGAGGGCGACGCGCCGGCCCGGCGGCACGACGGTACGGATCCCGATGTCGTCGACCATGGTCAGCGCCCGCACGGCACTGCGGTTGCAGACCCACCACGTGCCCGCGCCGTGCTCCACGGAACCGGCCAGCCGTGAGATCCCCCGATCCTCCGGGTCGAGGCACACCGTGCACCCCGCTCCCCGACCGAACGTCAGGGCGGAAAAAGGAGACAGCTGGTGCCGCCGGCCATCGTGGATGACCACCACGCCGCCGTATTCGTCGAACTCCTGTCCGCCCACAGAGCCCACCGTAGCGGAGCGATTCGGAAGCGGATCGGGGGCCTCTACCGTTCAATCTGGCCGTTCAATCTGGCGGCTCAACCTGGCCGTCAGTCCGGGGGGAAGAAGGCCAGGATGAAGGCGGCCACCCCCAACAACACGGTCGCGGCCGTCATCAACCCGAAGCCCCGTGATCGCCACAGCGAGCCCCTCTCCTGACCAGCGCCGGCCGTGGTGAACACGTAGAGGGCGACCGCCCACCCGACCGCTGCCGCCGAGATCAAGCCCAAGGCAACCAGTTGGGCGGTGCTGCTCAGGGGCCAGACGTGACGCAGAAGGACGGCGATGGCGACCACGGCGGCGAGGCCCGACCGGTTCCACGCGAGGACCGTGCGCTCGCGGGCCAATTCCTTCTGGCCAGCCAGCGGATCGGTCGACACTCAGCCGTTCCCGAGGGCCGCGATCACCACGGCGATCAGACCCACCACCACGATGCCGATGGTCAGGATCAGCGGCATGGGCGACGTGGGAAGGGGCTTCCGGCGCCGCATCGCCCGTTCGTTGGCCCGCCAATGCCGGAAACTCTGGCCGGCCACGATCGCCCCGAGAGCAATGAGTGGCAAACCCAGCACCCGGCGACCCCATTCGACGTCGAGCTTCGGCAGGAGTTGCGTGGCCGCCACCCCGGTGGCGATCAGCGCCAGTGCCGTGCGGTTCCACGCCAGAAAGGTCCGTTCGTTGGCATAGGTGAAGCGGGCATCCGGCTCCTCCTCCGTTCGCGGTTTCGGCACCTCGGTCATGGCGACGCTTGCATCGGGAACCTCGACTCACTCAACTTGTTTTGACGAATCAAACCACATCCCGGGAGCATGTCCTCGCTCCCTTGCACTGTCCACCGACGGAGCAGTCTGGCCACCGACAGAGCAGTCTGGGCCACGGCAATACATGCGATACTGACCGAATGCCGCAACCAACCCGAGGCAAGCGGGATCGGCGGGATCCGCCCCGACTCGCCCTGCGACCCGAAGAGTCAGTAGTCCTGGTGGTTCGTCCGTCGCGGTGGCTGTCGCTGCCCAGGTATCTCTACACCCTGGGTCTGTACGGGTTCTGGCGCAAGCGCCACACGTACGTGCTGACCGACTCTCGCATGCTCCTCGGGAAGGGAGTGTTCAACCGCACGGAGCGCTCAGTGCCGATGAGCCAGATCGAGGATGCGGTGTTCGTGCGCCGGGTCGCCGGCGCGTATAGCGAGGTAACGGTCCGGATTCATGGACGGATGCGCACGCACATGGTGGGCCCACTCTCGTCAAAAAGTGCTCGACGCCTGACTGCAGAGATCCAAGCGCGGATCTGAGTCGCCCATCGCCGGAAAGCCGGCTGAAGGCACCATCGATGGTCGGCGGTCTTATGGCAGTTATGCTCACGCCGAATCCATCCCTCCGAGGACGAATCGTCGCGGCGCGAAGCGAGGCGCGCCGCGTGATTGCTACAGAAAGGCCGGCGCATGATAGCCACGTCGTACCCGCTGCTCGACGCCTTCCTCACCATGCTCTGGATCTTCTTGTTCATCATCTGGATCTGGTTGCTCATCATGGTGTTCGCCGACATCTTCCGTAGCCGGGACCTTTCCGGATGGAGCAAGGCGATCTGGGTGGTCGGAATCATCATCTTCCCCTTGCTCGGCGTCCTCATCTACCTCATCGCCCGAGGGGCCAAGATGCACGAGCGACAGATCGAGGCGGCCCAAGCCCAGCAAGCCGCGTTCCGGGACTATGTCCAGGAGGCCGCAGGCGGAACGGGGACCGCCGATCAGTTGGCCAAACTGGCGGATCTGCGCGACCGCGGCGTCATCACCGAGGAGGAGTTCCAGCAAGAGAAGGCCAAAGCTCTCAGCAGCTGATCGCCTACGCCGCGCCGTCTGACATTCGCGGCGGGGGCCGGCCGATCACTATGCCAGGCAAGGTCGCCCAAAAGAAGGCCGCCCCGTCGTCAGGAAGGACCAGCGCGCTAGGCCACGAGAGTGGCGTGGACGATGAGCCGTTGGGTTGCGGAGTAGATGGGGTTGCAAGTGGTGAGGGTGAGAGTTCGGGTAGGGGTGGGGTTGAGCACGGCTGTGTCGTTGGGTGCCACGATGAGTTGGCTGGTGACTTGGTAAGTGAAGGTTTGGCCGCTGGTGTTGGTGAGGTAGATCAGGTCGCCCGGGTGGAGTTTGTTGAGGCTATAGAAGGGGGCGCCGTGGGTGGTGCGGTGACCGGCGATGCCTACGTTGCCGTTGCCGCCTATAGGTGCTGTCCCGGGGTAGTGGCCGGTGCCTTCGGCGAGTTGCGAGGCCCCGACTCCTTCGACCACGTAGTTATTGACCCCGATCTTGGGGATGACCAGGTGCCCGACGAGGCTGCCGGGGGCGGGAGTCGGCTGGGTGGACGGCGGTGCGGGGAGAGTGTCGGCCGCGGCGGCTGTTGCGGCGGGGCGCGTCGCGGTGTCGACAGCGGCGGTGGGGGGTGTGGTGGTCCTGGCCGCGGCGGCGGGGTGAGTGGGCGTCACCTGGCGGGTGTCGGCTTGGAATTGGTGACCTAGCCGGTGCTGCTGGGTGGCGGTTGCGATGCCGGTGCCCCAGAGCTGCCAGGCTATGTCTGCGAATAGGACGAGCCCGGCCGCGATGAGCAGGGCGCCGATGAATCGGCCGAAGCGGCGGGTGATGCGGCCTGGTCGGTGTGGGTGGGTGGCCCGCCTGGGTGCGTCGGTTGTTGGAGAGGGTGTGTCGGTCATGTGACTTCCTTGACTGCGGCGAGGGTGTTGTTTCGGAGCTGAGGTCAGCGGTTGAAGTCGCCGGCCGACACGTGGGTGTTGAATTGCTGCTCGAACTGGGGCAGGGTGAGCGCACCGGATGGGTCGTATCGGTAGCGCTCGTGTGCTACGCCGTTGAGTCCGGGCGTTTCGACGAAGACGGCTTTGAACTGCGATGCCGCCCAGTCCTGGAGCCAGCCATGGCCGTCTGGTTCGATCGGTCCGTTATAGGGGAGCCCGCATGGGTTGGGGTTGGTGGCGTCGCCGCAGGGGTCGCCCACCGCCCCGTAGGGCACGACCCAGGCGTTCAGGTTTACGTCGTGACCCGAACCTAGGTGGGAGGTGATTTCCTCCTTGCCGGCGGCCAGGTCGGCTTGCACCCGCTGCTGGTATTGGGCGTTGGTTTCGGGGGGTGTGCTGTTGGTGTCCACGCAGGCGTAGAACTCGTAGCAGCCGCCGGCGCCGGGGCCGCCGGTCCAGTAGTTGGTGCCGGGCTGGCCGGGGTCATAGGTCTGGACGGAATGTCCGGAGGGTCCCGCCTCGAGAGAGAACTGGTAGACACCGCTTTTGGCGAATTGCTGCAGCCAACCCCAGGTGGAATCCCAGTACTGGTTGGCAGCCGGGCAGCCTGGCTCGGTGTTCACGGTGGGCGCGGTCGCGATCGGCGTTCCGGCGCAGTTGTAGCCAGCCGCCGGGGCGCCGTCCGCCAAGCCGGTCGCTTCGAAGATCACTGCCGTGTAGTGAAACTCTTTTAGGATGGGGATGGCACCGCGCAGAAGGCCGTCGATCCCGTTGTCGAAAGTGATAAGGATGGGTTGGGCGGGCAGTCCGGTGGTGTCGCCCCCTAGCCACTGAATGTATTGCGTCAGGTTGATGGATCGGTAGCCCTGGGAGTGCAGCCAGCCGAGGCGGTTGACCATCTCGGTGTAGCTCACGGACTCCGGATATGACGCTGAGCAGGTGGCCGCTGACGGCTGGCACCCGTTGTTCATCTCGTGGAACACGACGACCGGCACGTTCGCGACGACCGGTGGGGGGGAGGCCGACGCCCTCGTGTTGCTGGCCATCCACCCTGCGGCAGCAGCCAGGCTCACGATGATTCCGGCGGCAAGGAGGCAAATCTTCTTCATGTCCGTCCTGTTGGTTTCTCTGGCGGCGTAGTGATCCGGGGGCCGACTGGGCCCCCGGGATCGTCTCATTGGGATGCGCTACGAACGGATGAAACGTCCGTAAGTGAGTCGAACAATTCCCAGCCCGACGAGTAGCAGCGTCAATGCCGCGATCGTCAGCCAGGCTGCGTTGAAGCCGGTGAACGCCAAACCACTGACACCAGCTCCTGTGACGGCGACCGGGGTCGCCGCGGTGTAACTTACCATGACCATCCTCCTTTCCGACTAAATAGGGCACGGCCGAGTGACCAGGCCGTCCACACCTCTCGCAACAACGAGAAGGCTTCGATGGGTATGACCGAGAAAGCAAGGAGCCAGTCCTTGTAGTCACGATCAGGGATATATGTCGTCACGTCCAAACGATTGAGGACGGTGAAGGCGACTGGGAGCAACCAGATCGGATTAAGCCGAAAAGGCTCGTGGAAGACGAAGATCAGCGATACCCACATGGCGATGACCGCGGCCCGCAGCATGAAGTTGGCCAGGCTCCCGAAACACATCAACCAGGTGCGCCGAGTGAAGGGCTTCCACCCGTAGCGAAACAACTCCTGCCAGGTGCCACTGGCCCACCGGACCCGCTGACGCCAGAGAGCCTTCAGCTCCACGATCCCGTCGGTGAACGCCCGGGCCCCCTTGACGATACCGATCTTGTAGCCAAGGCGGCGGGCGTCCAGCCCAATACGGAAGTCCTCCACGATCGAATCAGTGGCCCAGGGATCGCCACCCCGGTCGGCCGCCACCGCCCGGACCACCTCGCCGCGAAACATGGTGGCCAGCCCGGCCAGCACCTCGGTGGCGTAGCGTCGCCGGCGGGCCACCCGCCGAGTGTCGGCGTATTCCTGCTGCACCAAGCGATGCATGAACCAGTCCCGGGCTCGCTTCGAGCGCACCGGTTTGAGCTCAGGCCACGCACAAGCGGCGTCGATTCCCAACTCGGTCATGCCATTGACGAGCGTCTCCAAAGTGTCAGGAGCGACCGTGGTGTCCGCGTCCTGGGTGAAGATCCAGTCGGCATCCTGGGCGTGACGGTGCCACGCTTGGTTGAGCGCCCCCGACTTCTTGTCGTGGTTGTCGACTGACTCCATCAGAATGACGTTCGGATACCGTCGGGCGTACCCAGCTGCGATCTCGACGGTGCGATCTGTCGAGTTGTCGGAGACCACCACAATCTGCGGCGTGATAGTGGACGCCACCAGCGTGTCCAGCGTGTCCGCAATCTGCTCTTCCTCGTTGTGCGCGGGCACCAAAACCACCACCTTCGCCCCCACCCACCCTGAGGTCGCCGCCAACGAAACACCTTCACCTGCCACGGCGGCATCCCGCCCGACGATCACACCGCAGCTCGCCAGAGCCTGATTCTCGTGCGGCTCCGCCGGGACCGGATCCGAGGCTGCCCCCGCAATCCTCGTTCCGGCCCCGGCCTTGGTCCCCGCCTTGAACTTGGGCTCTATGCCCCATCGCTTTTCCCGCTCCCGTCGAGTTCCTGGTGTAACTCGCCATAGATGTGTGACATTCGTCTCACTGGTTGGTGACACTTGTGTAACACCAACGAAAAACAGACTAACACCGATGTGTCACAAGCGTCACACATTTTTTCGGCTATTGTTTGTGACATGTCGCACACCTTCGCATCCCGACGGGTGGCCAACCGTCGACGCCGAAACGAGGCTCGCGAGCAGATCCTCGACGTCGCCAGGCAGGAGTTGAAGACCAAGCCCTTCCGGGACCTCAGCGTCGACGAGCTGATGCGGGCCACCGGCTTGAGCAGAACCGCCTTCTACCGGTACTTCCCCGACCGCGAAGCGGTCCTGGTCGACCTGCTGGAGGAGGTCTGGAGCGCGCTGGCCGAAGCCAGAGACGCCAACCCGAGCATGGAGTCGGTCAGTGCCGAATCGCTGGCCCAGTTAGCCGAGCAGCTCGGCGAGAACCGGGCGGTCCTCAAGGCGATCGCCGACGCAGCTCCGGGTGACGAGGACGTGGAGCGGGCATACCAGGCCTTCATGCACTCCTACTGGATCGACGACCTGACCGAGCGGATCATCCGGGCCCAAGAGCAAGGTCTGGCCACCGGGCTGGACCCGGAGCTGGCGGGGGAAGCGCTCGGCTGGATGGCCGAGCGCTTCGTCACCCAGTCGCAAGACCGGCCACCCCGTCAGGTCCTCGACACCATCATTTCCATCCTGATCAAGTGCCTGTACACCGGCGATCCGGCCCCCCCGGTGGTGAGTAGCCCAGAAGCCGGCGGCCCGGAAGCGGACGGTGGAGCAGCCAGCGATGCGGAACCGGGCGACGCGGCACCGGGCGACGCGGCACCGGGCGACGCGGCACCCGGCGACGCGGCACCCGGCGACGCGGCACCCGGCGACGCCAAACCGGGCGGTCCGGAGGCGGCCGGCCCCGACGCAAAAAGGGGCCGAGACGGCGAGCGCCGACGCTGACGTGGCCTGACCCCGTTGGCGAACCGACCGGGATCCAGACGACCACGACGCCGGGGCGAGCGAGAGATGACGCCGGCCGGCTGATCGGGTCTACGGTGCCGGCGGGCCCGCCGGGAACGCACCCCCGCATCCAGGCCTGGCCCCCCTATCGGGTTGTCCGCCCTCTGGCCGATGGGCCGGATGACGTCTTGCCCTAGTTAGCATCTGCTTGCTACTGTTAGCACAGCGGTCGGTCCCCGGACCGCTGGAACAGGAAAGGACGGCAGCAATGTCGACGCTCACCACTGCAGAGGCCGTGGAGGACTATGTCCTCGACGTGGCCAAGGCGGCCGAAGACCTGATGGTCCGCACGGCTCGCACGCTCACCGCCGGGCTCGAACCCATCACCAAGGGATGGACCGACGGCCCCGGCAGCCCCTTCGTGCCCGCTCCCCAGGACATCCTCGAGCACACCTTCGGCCTGGTCGACCGAGTGGTCACGAACCTACGCGACTTCTCCAGCCAGCTCGTGGTGCTCCTCCCCGATCACGACGGGCCTCGCCGCACGCCGACGAAAACCCCCTCCAAGGCCTGACCGCAAACCGTCCGCACCCCGGTCCCACTTCCCCAGGGCCGGGGTGCGAGCGCGTCCACCCGAGGGCGGGGTCAACCGGGCCGCGGGAACGGCGAGGGGACGCGACCGCAGCGGCGAAGGTGCTCGGCATGCGTGACGTCGAGGAACCGCTCGACAGCTCGCACCTCGCGCACGGTACGAAGGGAGGCGTAGGTGTCGAAGGCGTGTTGGGCCCGGGGCAGTTCGGCATAGACCACCGGGTTGGCGGCCGTCGCCCGCAGGCGCTGAACAAACCGTCGGGCCTGTTCGACGGGCACCACCGAATCGCTGGTTCCGTGCAGCACGAAGAACGGCGGGGCGTCGACCCGGGTCCGAAAGAGGGGTGACGCCCGTTCCCAGCGCTCCCAATCCTCCTCGATCCGGGTTTTGAACAGGACCCGCGACAGAAAGGCCTCAACGTCCCTTCCTCCTGCGGCGGTGTTGGTGAAGTCGTACATGCCGTAGAAGGGCACGGCGGCCTGGACCGAAGTGTCAGCGCGCTCGAAGCCGGGTTGAAAGTCCGGATCGCCAGCGGCCAAGGCCGCAAGGGCGGCCAAATGGCCGCCCGCCGACCCACCGGTGATGGCGACAAAGTCGGGGGCACCCCCGTAGGACGAAATATTTCCCCGCACCCAGGCGATAGCACGGAGCACGTCCACGATCTGATCCGGCCAGGGCGCGTGTGGTCCGAGCCGATAGTTGATGGCGACGCATACCCAGCCCCGTTCGGCCAGCGTGGTCAGCAACGGATAGGCCTGGCCTCGTTTGCTCCCCGTGCTCCAGCCGCCGCCGTGCACCTGCACCAGCACCGGAGCATTGCCGTCCGCCGGAAGATCGGGACGACGCCAGATATCCAGGTGATTGCGCCGGCCGAAGGGCCCGTAGGCCACACCGTGGGTGGCGGTGTACCGGCCTCGCCGACCCCGGCGGGGCAGGACCAACTGGCGTGGGGTCAATCGACCCGGGGCCGGCTCGGGCGGAGCGAGTAGGCGCCGCCGGTAGTCGCGGCCGAGGCCCTCGACCAGCGCCCCCTCCACGACCTGCTCGGTCCGGGCTGCGTCGCGCTGCAACGTCACCAGCGCCGCCCAGGATCCCAGGGTCAAGAGGGCGCCGGCCCGGCCGGCCCTGGTTTGGAGCGCGCCCCGACGGACGAACTCGATCGTGGCCGCGGCCTGCCAGGCGATGGCGTGGAGCGGGAGCTCCGACGTGAGCTGCCCGGCAGGGAACGACGGCACCGACCGGCGGCCAGACCGCACCGGGGAGCAGGCGCTCCAGGTGTTGGCCGCACCGAGCGCCGAGGCAGCCAGAAAAGCCGGTCCGGATTTCATCACGTTGGGTCTAGCTAACCTTAGGCCACTGGTCTGGTGGGATCTGAGGCGACGTCCAAAGAAGGAGGCCGGCGGTGGTCTTGCCGGATGAAGCACACGAGCTCCACGGCCGCAAGCTGGCGCTGGTCTTTTCGGGACTCATGCTGGTCATACTCATGGCGGCGCTGGATTCCACCATCGTGGCCACGGCCCTGCCCACCATCGCCGGAGACCTGGGCGGGCTCAATCACATCGCCTGGGTTACCACCGCCTACCTTCTGGCCCAGACGGTCGTCACCCCGGTCTACGGGAAGCTCGGCGACCTCTTCGGCCGGCGGATCGTCCTGCAGGTAGGACTGGTCATTTTCCTGGCCGGGTCGGCGTTGTGTGGGCTCAGCCAGAGCTTCCCGGAGCTCATCGCCTTCCGAGCCGTACAAGGACTGGGTGGGGGCGGCCTGATGGTCAGCGCCCAAGCGGCGGTCGGCGATGTGGTTTCCCCCCGGGAGCGGGGCCGCTATCAAGGCCTTTTCGGGGCGGTGTTCGGTCTCGCCACCGTGATCGGGCCGCTCATCGGGGGAGCCCTGACGACCAACCTGTCCTGGCGATGGATCTTCTATATCAACCTGCCCATCGGGGCGGTGGCCCTGGTGGTGTTGGCCGTGACCTTCCCCGCCGTCACAGCCCGCACCCACCACCGCATCGACTATCTGGGCGCCGGGTTGCTCGCCCTCGCCCTGGCGAGCCTGGTGCTGATGGTGAGTCTTGGCGGGACCACCTTCCCGTGGGCGTCAAGCGAGATCATCGGCCTGGGCGCGGCCACGGTTGTCTCCGTGGCGGCCTTCCTCTGGGTCGAGCGAAGAGCCGAGGAACCAGTGCTACCTCCCCGGCTCTTGACGAACGAGGTGTTTGTCAGTGCGGGCATCGTCGCCCTGTTGGTGGGGTTAGCGATGTTCGGCGCCATCGCTTTTCTGCCTCTCTATTTCCAAGTCGTCAAGGACGAATCGCCAACGATTTCCGGATTGCAACTCCTCCCCCTTATGGCCGGACTCCTGCTGACCTCCATCGTTGGCGGTCAGATCGTGTCGCGTACCGGCCGGTACCGGGTCTTCCCCATCGCCGGGACCGCCATCATGGCCGTCGGTCTCCTGCTGCTCTCGCGCTTGAGCGTGGGTACGTCTTCTCCGGAGGCTGCGGTCTTTTTGTTCGTGACCGGCTGTGGGATCGGTCTCGTCATGCAGGTCCTCGTGGTGGCGGTCCAGAATGCGGTCGACTACAGAGACCTCGGCGTGGCTACGGCGGGTAACACGCTGTTCCGCAACATCGGCAGCTCGGTCGGCACGGCGATCATCGGGACGATCTTCGCCACCGAGCTGGCCAGCCGGCTTCACGCCGCCTTTCCCAACGCCTCCTCGGCGCAAACCAACACCTCCCACATCAGCGCGGCGGCCCTCGCCAAACTGCCGCCCGAGGTGCACTCCGTCTACCTGGCCGCCTACGCCGCATCCCTCGACAAGGCGTTCAAGGTCGCAGCGGCCGTCTCGGTCGTGGCGTTCGCGGCGTCGTGGTTCATCAAAGAACTTCCCATGCGCACGACCGTCACGGCAGAAGACATCGGTGAAGCCTTCGCCATGCCGCGTCCACCTGACTCCCTCGCCGAGATCATCCGGGCGCTGGGGGTCCTCGTCGGGCGTAAGCAGATGCGCGCCTATCTGGAGCGGGTGGCCACCGAGGCGGGCGTCGACCTCCCGCTCACAGCCTGTTCCGTGATCGTCCGGCTGCGCCGGGACCCCGAATGGAACGCGGCCGAGCTCACCAACCGGGACAAGGTCCCGCCAGAGGCCCTCGAGGCGGCGCTGGCGGAGCTCACCTCGCGTGGCCTCATCGAGCGACAACCGGAAAGCGGCACGTCAGACGCCAGCGTCACCCCAGGCGGCGGCGTCAGGTCAGACGGCAGCGGCAGGTCAGACGGCAGCGGCAGGTCAGACGGCAGCGGCAGGTCAGACGGCAGCGGCAGGTCAGACGGCAGCGGCAGGTCAGACGGCAGCGGCAGGTCAGACGGCGATGGCTCGTCGGCGCGGGTCGCCCTCACACCTGCCGGCGCTGCCGCGGCCGATCAACTGATCAGCGCGGTGCGGGCCCGCCTGGAAAACCTGCTCGAAGGGTGGTCCCCCGACCAGTATCCCGACCTGGTCCGGCTGCTGGACAACCTGGCAACGGAGGTCATCCCCACCTCTCCGGCCCTGGCCGCCGCCGGACCGGGTGCACTCCGGCCGTGAACGCCGAGCTCGATCCTCACGGTCACCGCGACAACGACCGAGAGCCGGTGTCATCTCCCTGAAGACGGCCAAGGCCCGAGTTGGGCAGGTCGTGGAGCTCGTCCTGGGCGGCTCGCTGCATCAGCGCCTGGACCGCGTCGGCCGGAGGGTGGACTCCGTCGAGCACGGCGACGACCTGCTCGGCGATGGGCACTTCCACGCCCACCTGGGCCGCCAGCTCCACGGTCGGGCGAGCTGTTTCCACGCCCTCGGCGACCATCCGCATCGAAGCCAGGATGTCGTCCAGGGGTCGACCCTTACCCAGCTCCATGCCCACCCGGTTGTTGCGGCTGAGAGGGCTGCTGCACGTAGCAAAGAGGTCGCCCACGCCCGCGAGCCCGAGAAACGTCAGCGGGGCGCCCCCCAGCGCCACCCCGAGCCGGGTCAGCTCCGCCAGGCCGCGGGTGATGAGGGCGCCCTGACTGTTGGCCCCGTACCCGAGGCCGGCCGCCATGCCGGCCGCCACGGCGATGACGTTCTTGACGGCGCCGCCGAGCTCGCATCCCACGACGTCCGTGTTGGTGTACACCCGGAATCGATCCGTGATCAACACCTGCTGCAACTGCCGGGCGACTCCTCGATCCGGAAAGGCGATGACCGTGGCCGCCGGCTCTCCCGACATCACTTCCCGGGCGATGTTCGGACCGCTTAGAACCCCGATCAGTCGTGGGTCGTGCCCCGCCATGACCTCGGCGGCCACCTCGGTCATCCGCAGCAGGGTGGCCTCCTCGAGCCCCTTGGCCAGACTGAGAATGGGCACCTCGGCGGAGATCAGACTTCGAGCCCGTTGCAGCACAGAGCGGAAGTATCTCGAGGGCACGGCCATCATGATCAGGTCGGCGCCCTGGATCACTTCCTCCAGCGATGCCGAAGCCTGAAGAGATGTAGGCAACTGGAATCCGGGCAGAAACACCGGGTTCTCGTGCTGCTCGGTGATCGACTCGACGACCTCAGCCTCGTGGGCCCACAACATCGTCTCCTCGCGCCGGGCGAGCTGGGACGCCAGAGTCGTCCCCCATGAGCCGGCGCCGACCACCGAAACCTTCACTCTGGGAACGTTAATGGTCCGACCGGCCCGACCAAATGTCTCGCCGAGCTAGCCGAGATCAGCCGAAGCGAGGAGACTGGTGCCATGCCAAGTGGATCGCGGGCGGGAAAACCCGCCGAGAGCGGCGACCTCGTCGATGTTCCCCGATTGGTCACCGCCTACTACACCGAACACCCGGACCCATCCGTCAGGGACCAGCGAGTGTCGTTCGGGACCTCCGGGCACCGGGGATCGAGTCTGGTGGCCAGCTTCAACGAAGACCACATCGCCGCCACCAGCCAGGCCATCTGTGACTACCGGAAGGCCAAGCACATCGAAGGGCCGTTGTTTCTGGTCCGAGACACCCACGCCCTGTCCGAACCAGCATGGGTCACGGCGCTCGAGGTGCTCGCCGCCAACGAAGTGCGGGTCCTCGTCGACAACCGAGACGGCTACACGCCGACCCCCGCTCTGTCACTCGCTGTCCTGACGCACAACCGCGAGCCGGGCCAGACTGGCGCCCACGCGGATGGAATCGTGGTGACCCCATCGCACAATCCACCGACCGACGGCGGCTTCAAGTACAACCCCCCAGACGGGGGCCCAGCCGGCACCGACGTGACGGCGCAGATCCAGAGCCGGGCCAACGAACTGCTCGCCGGCGGACTCCGTGAGGTTCGGCGGGTCCCGATCGCCCGGGCCCGGACTGCGGCTACAACCGGTAGCTACGATTTCCTCGACGCCTACGTGGCCGATCTCCCTTCTGCGATCGACCTGGACGCGGTCGCCGGTGCGGACGTGCGTATCGGGGCAGACCCTATGGGCGGGGCCAGCGTGGCCTATTGGGGAGAGATCGCCGATCGCTACCGGCTGAACCTCACCGTGGTGAACCGGGACGTCGACCCGACGTGGCGGTTCATGACCCTGGACTGGGACGAGAAGATCCGCACGGACTGCTCCTCGCCCTACGCCATGGAGTCGCTCATCGCCCGGCGTGACGAGTTCCAGGTAGCCACGGGCAACGATGCGGATGCAGATCGCCACGGGATCGTCACCCCGGATGCAGGCTTGATGAACCCCAACCACTACCTGGCCGCGGCGATCGAGTACCTGTATCAGCACCGCACGGGCTGGCCACCTCTGACTGCCATCGGCAAGACGCTCGTGTCCTCGAGCATGATCGATCGGGTCACCGGCGACCTCGACCGTCGGCTCTTCGAGGTCCCCGTCGGATTCAAATGGTTTGTTCCGGGCCTGCTCGACGGGTCGATCGGGTTCGGCGGGGAGGAGAGCGCCGGAGCGTCTTTTCTGCGGAAAGACGGGTCGGTGTGGACGACCGACAAGGACGGCATCCTGCTCTGTTTGTTGGCGTCCGAGATCACCGCCGTGACAGGGATGACGCCGAGCCAGCGCTACCGGAGGCTCACGGAGCGGTTCGGCGACCCGGTGTACGCCCGGGTCGACGCACCCGCCACCCCCGAGGAAAAGGCGGTCCTGGCGCGCTTGCAGCCAGAGCAAGTGACCGCCACTCAGCTGGCGGGCGAACCGATCACCGCGAAGCTGACGACTGCCCCTGGCAACGACGCCCCCATCGGCGGGCTCAAAGTGACCAGCCCGTCGGGTTGGTTCGCGGCCCGGCCCTCCGGCACCGAGGCGGTCTACAAGATCTACGCTGAGTCGTGGCGTGGCCATGACCACCTGACGCGTATCCAGGAGGAAGCGCGATCGGTCATCGCCAGCGCCCTGACGCGCCGCGTCGGGCCAGGCGTTGAGCCCGTCGTCATGACGGCGTCGAGCGGGCGGCGGTGGGCGGCTGGGCCATGGGCGGCGGGGTTTGGGCCGTGGGGCGTGGGTCGTGGGCGCCGGGCGCCGGGCGAGTGGCTGGGCGTCGGGCCGTGGGCGCCGGGCGCCGGGCGAGTGGCTGGGCGCGGGGCGCCGGCCGCCGGGCGGGCGGGTCTGCACGCCTGGCCCGCTGGCGCTTATCCCGCTGACCCGGCCGCCCGCCGGGCGACCGGACCCAGTCGGCGGCATGGCGAGAGAGGCCGTCGCCCTCCAAAACGGTCAGCAAAACCGACGACGCCAGTTTTGCTGACCGTTTTCACGAAATTTCCCCTACGACCCCGCCCGAAAACGGACAACAAAACCGCCGCCAGGACCCCGACCACGTTTTGCTGACCGTTTCCGAAAAATCCCCCCCACCACAGCAGCCAAAAACGGACAACAAAAACCCCGAAGCCCGCCTTTTACTGACCGTTTTCACCCACCCCCAGCGCCTAGACAAAACCCGCCCCGTCAGCCGCGGCCAACTCCAAGGCCACAGCCACCGCACCCCCCGCATCGCCGACCGCCACCATCCCGCCATCCTCCACTCCGTCAGGTCGAGTGAGCACCCACGTCCCCACCCCCACCACCGGCCTGCCCACCCGCAGCGCAAACGCGATCTCAGACAGCGTCCCATACCCCCCGCCGACGGCGACCACCACCGCCGCCGAACGCACCACCAGAAGATTGCGAGCCTCGCCCAACCCGGTCGGAATAACCACGTCGACCCACCGGTTCGCCGCCCTCGGATCCAAACCAGGCAGAAAACCCACCGTAAGCCCACCCGCCGACTTAGCCCCCCGGCACGCCGCCTCCATGACCCCGCCCAACCCGCCACACACCACCACCGCCCCCGCCGCCGCCAACCCGGCGCCCACCACCTCGGCCACCCCCGCCGTAAAAGGCGCCACCTCCGAGCCGCCAACGACCGCGATCTGACCCACCACCCCAACGCAGCCTAGACCCCCACCCCGGCACCAACACTCAACAGACCAAGCCACGAACCCCCACCCGCGTTACACACGACCCCACAGGCCGGAGGCCCCACCCAGAAACCAGGCCGTCAGCCAAAAACCAGGCGGTCAGCCAGAAGCCAGCCGGTCAGCCAGAAGCCAGCCGGTCAGCCAGAAGCCAGGCCGTCAGCCAGAAGCCAGGCAATCGGTCAGGCACCCAGCGGAAAACCAGGTGCCCACCGGCGAGTCAGGTGCCCACAGGCGAGTCAGGTGCCCACAGGCGAGTCAGGTGCCCAGCGGTGACCCGGGTGCACCCATCGGCGACCCAACTGCACCCACTGCCCGACCCAGCCGGGCAACCTGCCGTGCAGGGAAGAGGGATGACCAGTAGGGTGGCCCGCGAGTGGAGAAGGGCGGAGAGGGGCGGCCACCCGAAATGGGCAAACCTACGTTTCGTTGGCGATTGCGATCAGCCGCTTGTGACCTGCGAGCGCGTCTGTCCGCATCTCCGGACATATGGACCGAATCGGCATGGCAGGACCAGACCAAACAGGCCAACGACGTGGCCGACTGGCTCAAGATCCCGATCATGTTCCCGGCTTCGGATGGCGACCCGTACCGGCACTCGACTGATCTGGATCTCGAACGAAGCGACGACGAACTCCACGAGCGCCTGCTCGCCGCCTGGGAACCCGTAGACGACGGGCCCGGGGTGACGTCTCGACAGGCCGACTAGCCCTGATCGACCAAGATCTGCGAGCGGCCCGTCGTCCCGCCAGCCGCTCGCCTCGTCCCGCCAGCCGATCGCCTCGTCCCGCCAGCCGCTCGCCTCTTGGGCACCAGCCCTGCGGCTCGCACGATCAAGGCCAGTAACGCGGCGGCCGCTTCGGCCCCGGTTAACCAACGACCAACGCAAGCACGCGGCTTTTCACGAGTGACCCGTCCCGTTTCAGTGCGGCGTAAGGCCATCGCGACCATGGCCGAGTACTCGGCTTCGACCACCATGACACCGACGATGACTATCTGGGAGTTGGTGATCAGCCCCACGGCGGCAATCGGCCCGGCGGTGATCCGCAGCCCGTACCAATTCGGGGGAAAGCGGGCATCCGAACGGACACGAGCGTCGACCTCCTCCCACACCGGCGTGAACGCTTCGAACCGTGAACGGGTCGGGACCGATCGAACATCGGCGCTCGATATCGAGCTGCGTCCGGACCGAGGACGATCGAGCCCTGCCGGTCGAGGCCGGCGTCCCGCAACAACGCGATAACAGCGTTGGCGCGGCCTTCGAGCCGGTCGAAGAAGATGGCATCCCCGTCAGGATTTCTGACCGACGAGGGAGAACGGTCCGGTTGGTCACTCCCCCATCGGCCAGGAGGACCGGCGCCAGTTGGGCGGTCACTTCAGGCGGGCTCACTAGTCGAACGTGGATCACGCGCCGCAATCCTGATGGAGAAGACCGCCCTGAGAGGATTTCGGTGGTATTAGTGCTGGTAGCGGTCGTTTCTCTGGACCCAGGTCGACTTATGGCAAGGAGGGCGAGATTGTCGTACGCTCTGGGCATGCCCACTTTTCATCATGTCAATCTGGGCGTCCCGCCCGAGGATGTGGATTCCGAGATCCAATTCCTGGTGGACGTCCTGGGCTACCGGCAAATGGCCTTGGACGACAACCTTCGCGGTCTCGGCGCTCGTTGGTACGAAGCTGATGACGGATCACAGGTCCACCTGAGCCTCGACCCCGACCATCGTCCGGCGGCGCGCGCCCACGTGGCCGTCGGCTACGGAGCTGATCTCAATGAAGTCGAACGGCGGCTCGAAAAGGCGACCGTCGAGTTTGAGAGCTTTCAGCGAGAGGGCTTGCCGCGCGTCGTCGTTTGCTGCGACCCGGCGGGCAATCGCTGGGAGCTAAGGGGCGACACTCTTCCGGGCTGACCAGCGGGCCCAGTTGGGGATAGGCCCTCGGTAGCAACCCAGCACGCGGTCGGGCGGACCGGTCCAGCTACAGGTCGGCTAGACCGCTTTTCCGCCATCGACCGGCAGGCAGACACCGGTCACGTAGGACGCGTCATCGGAGGCGAGGTAGGCCATGGCGGCGGCGACATCCTCGGGCTGGCATAACCGCCCGAGCGGGATCCGAGCGGCGCCAGCCCGTTGGGCATCCTCGTCGAGACGGGTTCCATACGCGCCTCGCGAAAGGTTGGTATCCGCCAGGCTGGGAACGACACAGTTGACGCGGATCTCCGGGGCCAGTTCCAGCGCCAGCTGTCGGGTCATCGAGTACACCGCCCCCTTGCTGGCTGTGTAAATAGCCGACATCGGCGAGGCAGGCTGGACCGCCGACGAAGAAGTATTGATGATCACGCCCCCGCCTCGCCGGCGAAGAGCGGGGACCGCGTGCCTGACTCCGTGCCATACTCCGCGCACGTTGACGTCCATCACCACGTCGTACTCGTCGTCGGGTATCTCTTCCACTGGGCGCGGCGGGCGTACGATCCCGGCGTTGTTGACCATGACGTCCAGCCCTCCGAACGCTTCCTCGGCGCGGCGGACCATAGCCAGGACCGCCTGTCCGTCGCGCACATCGACCTCCACTGGCAGGGCATTGGCACCGAGTTCTCGCGCCAGCGCCTCTGCGCCTTGGCGATCCACGTCCGCGGCGACAACCGAGGCTCCTTCGGCGCCGAAGCGACGGCATGCGGCGGCACCGAAGCCGCTCGCCGCGCCCGTGATAGCAACCACCTTGCCGTCGAATCGGTTCATGGCTCCCTCCGCGCCGATCTACTCGCTCACCTGCACGAACACCTTCGCGCTCTCGGCTGGCAGGGCACCGAACATGGCGTCCACGTCGGCCTGGGACCGCAAATCGTCGAAGGCGACAGTCAGCCCGTCCAGGCTCTCGGGCGTCAGCGTGCCCGCGCCCATGGCCTCCATCGTGGTCTTCCAATCCCCACGGTTCCGGCCGCCGCGCCACGGTTCCATACAGAAGGCGCCACCGTTGTAGGAAAGCGTCAGCTCCTTCACCGAGGCCAGCTCGGCGTCGGCCCGTCGCAGGATCTCCGGCCCGGAAAGCCGTACCACCTTGATGCGGCCGCCGACTCTGGCCATCTCGTAAGCCTCCTCCATGTAGCGCTGCGAGCGGGGCGCGTACTCCTCGGCGTGCAGGAAAATGACGTCGGCGCCGAATGGCATGAGGGTGCGGATCTCCTCGACCAACTCGTCGGACGTGTCCAGGACGTGCGTTACCCCGGCCCGTTCCGCCGCGGCCCGTCTAACCGCGTACGGATCGGCAGCGACAACGGTCCGGGCGATGGATTTGGTGATCTGCGCCACCCCCTGCCCGTAGTCTTCCAAGCCCAGTACGACGACGTTGTCGCCCGCTACGACCCCCGAGTGGCGCACGGCGCGAAGCGAGTACGCCATGGGCTCCACGGCGGCGCCGTCAAGCACGGTCATGCCGGGCTCGAGCTTGAAAGCACTCATCGCCGGGGCGAGGGTCATTTCCGCCATGGCCCCGTTCCAAACGGCCACGCCGATCCAGCCTCCCGCGTTGGAGCACATGGTCTCGAAGCCGGCCCGGCACTGCAAGCAATGACCGCAGAAGACGCGTGGATCGGGGGCCACCAGATCACCGACGGCAAACCCTTCAACGTCATCGGCGGCGTCCACCACTGACGCGCAAAACTCGTGACCGATCACGATGCCCTGCGGATACGCGGAAAATGTCGAGGACTCGTAGGCCAGCTTGTCGGTGAAGCACAAACCCACCGTGCGCGGACGGAGCAAGAGGGTCCCGGGCCGCAACGTCGGTTCAGCTACTTCGCTGATGGTGACATTCCGAGTGCCTCGATAGACCAGCGCTTTCATGCTGCCTCCCCACCCATCGAGAACACCACCTTGCTGAAATCGCGAGGGACGTGCTGGAGCAATTCGTTGAGGTCGTCATCGTTCGTCATCTGGCTGAAGGGGAACACGCGGACGTCAAGGCCGTCGGCATCGATCCGCCGGGCTCTGAGCGCCTGCAGCGTCACTACCCAATCACCCCGTTCCCGCCCTCCGGCCAGCGGCTTCTCGTGGGCGACCCCTCCGACATTGTGGATCGACGCCTCTTTACGAAGGGGAAGGTACGGTACCGCCTCCATCGCCTCCCAGGCCTGATTGCCCACGATGTGGGTGATGACAATTGCGCCTTTGAGACGCAGCACCGGAAAGGCGCGAGCCAGCAAATCACGATCGGCGGGAAGAAGGTCGTTGATGGACAGGAAGATGGGATCGAGTCCAAAGGGAGCCGCCGCCGACACGACCTGCTCGAGGTCCTCTCCGGGGTCGACCACGATGTCCGCGCCGAGGCGGCGAGCGGCCAGGCGCCGGCGCTCGATCGGGTCCACGGCGATCACGGGGCCCACCGTGATGGGGCGCACCCATTGCAGGGTCGCCAAACCGATGTCATCCAGCCCGAAGATACCGACGCTGTCGGCAATGCCAGGGGTGACGCTTCTCACCGCGTGCGTCGCACGCACCACTGCCGGTACCAGGCACGCTTGCAGATCGGTGACGTCGTCAGGGACCGGATAACACGACCGGGCTGGCGCGGCCACTCGCTCGGCCAACGCACCATCGAGGCCGGCGGTGCCAAGCAGCCGCTGGTCCCGTTCGCAGGTCGAGAACTGTCCGGCCCGGCATTGGTAGCACTCTCCGCAATAGTGGCGGGGGTCGATCGACACTCGATCACCCAGCCGTACGGTGTCGACGTCATCGGCGACCCGCTCGACCACACCGCAGAACTCACTCCCTATTACCTGGCCGGCAGATGGCGAGCAACGGGCGCCCGATCCAGACTGCCCCGGACGGTGGAAATCGACGGAGGAGAGCGCCACGTGGGACGGGCGGACGACTATCTCCCCTTTGCCCGGTTGCGGTTCGGGGCGCTCGACCACCGACAGCGATCCAGGTCCTCGGAACACCACTGCCTTCACGGTTCCCCCCTTCGGGCGCTGTTCACCCCCACAGTATAGAGAAACAGATGGGATTACTACATAGGGGAGTGCGCCCGGCGGTATAGATACTATTTGCCTGGGTCGGGACTGCCCGTATTCAGCATCGGCGGTGCGGGGTCGACGACGAATCGGTTCCCTTCTGCTGGGCTCGAATCCACCCGATGTTGGGATGGGCCTCACGCTCGACCCATGTGAGGGCGCAGCCATGCGGTGGTGGCCCGGGCGGGGCCAAGGACAGGCCGGCGCCCGCTCCATCGCACCTGGCTGCTCGCGGTCGCCAGATCCAGGCGAGGGGATCCTCCGGAACCGCCAACGGTGAGACAGTGGGGGGCCAGGGAACGCCGGACTCCGGCCCGGCATGGCAACCGTGATGCGACGTAGGTAGCATGAGCCCCCATACACTATGGATTACTTCTCCAAGAGGTTCGAATCTGACTACCGGGTGAGCCCTGTGGCTCCCTTTGTTCTGAAATGAAGCCCGCCCCGTTCGAGTATCACGCACCGGAAACCCTGGAGGAGGCGGTCACGCTGGTGAGCGACCTCGGCGAGGACGCCAAGGTGCTGTCGGGGGGCCAGAGTCTGATCCCCATGCTGGCCCTTCGCTTGACCGCCTTCGAGCATCTGGTGGACCTGGGACGTATACCGGAACTGCGCGGCGTACGGCACCAGAACGGCTCGCTGTGGATAGGGGCGGGCACGACCCACGCGACCATCGGGGCCAGCCCGGAGGTCGCTTCGGCCGCGCCGCTCGTCTCGCGGGCCACTCCGCTGATCGGGCACTTCCAGATCCGAAATCGCGGGACCATCGGGGGCTCCATCGCCCATGCCGATCCGGCTGCGGAGTTTCCGGCCGTGGCTCTGACGCTCGACGCCACCCTCGAGGCCGCGTCGGTCCGGGGTCAGCGGTCGGTGCCGGCGTCGTCGTTCTTCACCGGCGTGTGGAGCACAGACCTGGCCGCAGACGAGATCCTGACCGGGATCCGCTTTCCCATCTGGGGCGGGCGATGCGGGTTCGCCATCGAAGAGTTCGCCCGGCGGCACGGCGACTTCGCCATTGCTGGCGCGGCGGTGGCGATCGAGGTGGACAACGAGGACCTGGTCCGACGCTGCGGCATCGGTCTCATCGGCATGGGCTCCACGCCTGAGCGGGGCAGCCCGGCCGAGACCGAAGTCGTCGGCGAGAGGTTGTCCGAGATCGACGCCGAAGAGGTCGGGCAGCTTGCGGTGTCGACGCTGGAGTCCATTCCCTCGGATCTTCACGGCTCGGCGCAGTACCGAAAGCGGGTTGGCGCGGTGATGGTCTCACGAGCGTGGGCCACCGCAAGAGAGGAAGCTGGCAATGCCTGAGATCTCAGTGTCCATGACGGTCAACGGTCAGCGTCGAAGCGCAACCGTCGAGCCCCGCCTCACCCTGGCGGACTTCCTCCGGGAGCGTTGCCATCTGACCGGCACGCATCTCGGATGCGAACACGGCGTGTGCGGGGCGTGCACGATCATCGTCGACGGAGCAGCGGTGCGTTCGTGCCTCATGTTCGCCGTGCAAGCGGAAGGCGCTGAGGTCACCACCATCGAGGGCATCGCCTCACCCGATGGCGAATTGTCGACCGTGCAGGCCGCGTTCCGGGACAACCACGGTCTGCAGTGCGGCTTCTGCACTCCGGGCTTCGTCATCTCCGTGACCACCTTCCTTCGGGACAACCCCAACCCCACTGACCAGGAGATCCGGGAGGGTCTTTCTGGCAATCTCTGCCGTTGCACGGGCTACCAGGGCATCCTCAAAGCGGTGCGCCAGGCGGCGGACGTCGGCGTGGAGCTCGAGTCGGCGCGCTGACCCCGAGGTTTGCGGGGGCGGAGGGCTACAGGGCGAGCGAGGCGAGCGAGGCGAGCGGGGTCTCGCCACCTTCGGACATCTGTGCCGCGTCAGGCTGTTCAGATGTCCATTTGTGGCGCAGGGGGCGGTTCGTCGCCCCCGCATTCGAGTTAGTGGCGCAGCCGGCAGTCCGCGGCCCAGGCGCAACCCGGGACGAGGCGGGCCAGGTTAGGGCCAGAGCATCTGGCACCAATCGAGCCGACGCACTACCATCCAGAGCGCAACCAGCTCCACGGTGACGGTACCGGAGCGGGAGTCTGAACCCCGGGGAGGCCCGTCTCGGGCAGGGAGGGTGAGATGAGCAGCGCGACGAGCAACAGCGTGTACTACGACCCCTACGACACGGCGATCTACGCCGACCCCTATCCGGTGTTCCGCCGGCTGCGGGAGGAGGCGCCCCTCTATTACAACGAGGACCACGACTTCTACGCGGTCAGCCGCTACGCGGACGTTGAGAAGGGGCTGGTCGACCGCCAGACCTACATCTCGGGGCGGGGGGATGTCCTCGAGATGATCAAGTCCGACATGGACATCCCGCCGGGCTCGCTGATCTTCGAGGATCCCCCGGTGCACACGGCTCGCCGAGCCCTTCTTTCCCGGGTGTTCACGCCCAAGAAGATGAACGCCCTGGAGCCCCAAATCCGAGAGCACTGTGCGCAAAGCCTGGATCCGCTGATCGGCGGCGGCACGTTTGATTTCGTCGGCGACCTCGGGGCCCAGATGCCCACGCGCGTGATCGGCATGCTCATGGGCATCCCTGAAGAGGACCAAGCGGCGGTGAAGGAGTACGCCGACGACAGCCTTCGCACGGAGCCAGGCCAACCCCTGGAGTTTTCCGCCGCCTTCTTCAGCGGGGAGATGTTCGCCGACTACGTCGACTGGCGCGCCGAGCATCCGTCCGACGACCTCATGACCGAGCTGCTGCAGGCCGAGTTCCAGGACGAGACCGGCACGACCCGGCGGCTGACCCGGAACGAGGTCCTGACCTACGTGAACATCGTCGCCAGTGCAGGCAGCGAGACGACCACCCGGCTTATCGGCTGGGCCGGCAAGGTGCTGGCCGACCATCCTGATCAGCGGCGCCAACTGGTCGAGGATCCCTCCCTGATTCCCAACGCCATCGAAGAGATCCTCCGTTACGAGCCGCCTGCGCTGCAGATCGCACGTTACGTCGCCCGCGATGTCGAGCACTATGGGCATCCAGTTCCCGAAGGCAGCGTCATGCTGTTCGTCGTGGCCGCCGCCAATCGCGACGATCGCCGCTACCCAGAGGGTGACCGCTTCGACGTCCGCCGTCAGCTCGGTCAGCATCTCACGTTCGGGTACGGGGTCCACTTCTGTCTCGGGGCGGCTCTGGCCCGGGTCGAAGGACGGATCGCGCTCGAAGAGGTGCTGAAGCGCTTTCCCGAGTGGGAGGTCGACTGGGATCAGGCCAAACTCGCCACCACGACCACGGTGCGGGGTTGGGAACGCCTCCCGGTCACCATCGCCTGATCAGGGCTGGGGGATGTCCGACCTCGAGACCGTCATTGACAAGCTCGCCATCACGGACCTGTGCTACCGCTACGCCATGGCGCTCGACAACAGCGACTGGGAGGCCTTGCGGGTCTGCTTCACGCCTGATGTCCGGGCCCAGTGGCCAACCATGCCGGCGTTCGCGAACTACGACGAGATGGAACGCACCTGCAGGGACATCATGGCCCGCCTGAGTGGTGCCCAGCACTTGATCAGCAACGTCATCGTCGAGGTCGATGGCGACCGAGCCGACTGCTGGTCATATTTTCAGACCCAAGTGGTGAGAACCGGGACGCCAGGGGGCGATACTTTCACCGTAGGGTGCAAGTGTGAGGATCAGCTCGTTCGAACCTCGCAGGGCTGGAAGATCTGTGGGCGGCACATGGACCTGATGTGGACCGACGGCAATCCAGCCGTGGCCCAAGGCTGATCGCAGCTCGATCAAGGGTCGAGCGATCGGGGAGGTAGACGATGCTCGATTTGTCGATTCGAGGCGGCACGGTGGTCGACGGGAGTGGCGGGCCGCCCTACCGGGCGGACGTCGGCATCCGAGCGGACCGGATCGTCTGCATCGGCCCGACGGACGAGCCGGCGGCCAAGACGATCGACGCGACCGGCTTGATCGTGGCGCCGGGATTCATCGACCTCCACACCCATTACGACGCCCAGGTCTTCTGGGACCCGTCCCTGTCTCCGTCGACGCTGCACGGTGTGACCACGGCATTCGGCGGTAACTGCGGGTTCACCATCGCACCGATGAGGGATGAGCACGCGGACTACCTGACCGAAATGTTGTCATTGGTAGAGGGGATGCCACTGGAGTCGTTGCGTCGTGGCGTGCCGTGGGGCAGCTGGCACGGCTTCGGGGAGTGGCTCGACCAATTGGACCGAAACCTGGCCGCCAACGTGGGGTTCATGGTTGGGCACAGCACGATCCGGCGGCTGGTGATGGGCGAGGACGCTCACGACCCGGCGCCGAGCGAAGCCCACTTGCAGGAGATGGAACGGCAGGTCCGGGACGCGCTCGCCGCGGGAGCCATGGGGTTCTCCACGTCCAACGGGAGGAACCATCTGGATGGTCGCGGTCAGCCCGTGCCATCGCGCAGCGCGACCGATGACGAGGTGGTCCGGCTGGCGTCCATCGTGGCGGAGTTCCCCGGCACCACCCTGCAGTACGCCCCCTACAGCGGACCGATCGGCGACGCCGACCGCCTCATCGCCATGTCGGGCGCCGGGCAACGCCCGATCAACTGGAACACCCTGGTCGTCACGTCGGCGCGTGGGGCGGCAGTGGACGACGAGCTCGCAGTGTCCGATCAGGCCGCAGCCCAGGGGGCAAGAGTGCTGGCCCTGCACAATCCGGCCCAGCTGATAACCCGACGCTCGTTCGCCACCGGCTTCGGGCTCAACCCCATCCCAGAATGGGGACCCGTGGTGACGCTGCCTCCGTCGGAGCGGATGGTCGCGCTGAAAGACCCGGAGGTGCGCCGCCGCATGCGAGAAGGGGCGCGGCGGGGTCCGACCGCGCCCTGCGGAGCTCGTCGACTTTGCCGGCTACACCATCGAGGAGACCTTCGCTCCGGAAAACGACGGGCTGACCGGGCGGGTGGTGGGCGATGTGGCCCGCCAGCGCGGGACCGACCCCTTCGAGACGTTGCTCGACATCGTCGTCGCCGACGAGCTACGGACGACCCTGGTCCTGCCCGAGGTCGGTGGAGACGAGGCCAGCTGGCAGCGCCGGGCCGCGACCTGGCGGGATCCCCGGGTGCTGCTCAGCGCGTCGGACGCCGGCGCCCACCTCGACTTGATTACTTTGTACACCTTCCCGACCGACCTGCTCGGCCGATCGGTTCGCGACCGGCAGCTGTTGGGCGTCGAAGAGGCGGTCCGACTGCTCACCGACGTGCCCGCCCGGTTCTACGGCCTGCGGAATCGGGGCCGGATCCAAGAAGGGTGGTTCGCTGACCTGGTGGTGTTCGATCCCGAAACCATCGCTCCGGGACGAGCCGCCACCCGACACGACCTGCCTGGGGGCGCCCCGCGCCTCTATGCCGACGCCATTGGCGTGGAGTGCGTGATGGTGAACGGCACGGAGATCGTCCGGGCCGGTGAGTACACGGGAGAACGACCCGGGCGGGCTATCCGTTCCGGACTGGATACGGACAGCGTGCCCAACCGCACCAACTGAGCGGATAGCTTCGCGGGCTCACCCCCAGCCCGACGCGAGGTGCTGATCGAGCTGGACATAGTTTCCTTCGGGATCCCGCAAGAACACGGATCGGATCCGGCTGCCGTCGGGCTCGGCATAGGACTTTCCGCCCATGTCGACTGGTGGTGCGACCACCGATCCCCCCACGGCCGCGGCGCCGGCGATATATGGCTCCACGTCATCGACCCACAACCCGATGTGGTGCAGCCCTATTTGCCACAGCTGGGCCGGCTCGCCGATCCCCGGGGTCGCCATCTCCTGGTGAAGGACGAAGAACTGGGTTTCGGGGCCCTCGGCCCAACGAAGAAACACGGCGCGCCGGACCCGCTCGACCGGTGGATCAGTGGCGGGATCGTGGAACCGTTCCTCCTCGTCGATGATGACCGACATGCCAAGTAGATCCCGATAGAAAGGCAGGGCTGCCTCGAGATCCCGCAGCCCGATTCCGATGTGCGACACCGCTCGTATGGCCATTTTTCTCGCTTCCTGTTGGGGTGGTGATGGTGGTTTTCGCCGTCTGGCTACACGACCGCGCCGGCACTCGTATGAATCGTCTGCGCAGTTATCTGGCGGCTTCCTGGCACGCACAGGAAGACAATGGCGGCCGCCACGTCCTCTGGGAGGGACAAGCGGTGAAACAAGTTTTCGAGCGGGCCCTCGTCTACGAGCCGCTGGAGCGTGGCCGGATCCAATTGCTCGGCCATCGACGTGACCGTAAGGCCGGGAGCCACGCAGTTCACGTTGATGTTGTGTTTTGCCAGTTCGGCGGCGGCGGAGCGCGACATCCCAACCAGTGCCGCCTTGGCACTGGCGTAATCGATCTGGGTCAGAGCGGCGCGAAAGGCCGAACTAGAGGTGACATTCACGATCCGGCCGCCCCGGCCGCCGTCGACCATCGCCCGGGCGCAACGCTGCATCATCAGGAAGGGCGCAGTCAGGTCGACCCGATGGGTGCGCTCCCACGTCTCGAGCTCCAGGTCGAGGATCGTGCCGGGGCCGCCCTCGATTCCGGCGCAGTTGACCAGGATGTCGATGCGGCCGAACTCGGCCAGGATCTCGGCGACGGTACGCGGGATCGACTCCAGGTCATACAAGTCGATGAAACGGGAGTGACCGTGACCACCCATCGCCGTCAGCTTGCGCCCGACCTCGGCTGCCTCCTCTGCCATTCGGTCGAGGATCACGACACCGGCTCCGGCTCGGCCCAAGGCGAGACAGGTCGCCTTCCCGATCCCGCTCGCGCCTCCGGTGACGATGGCCACCTGACCGACCAGCTCCAGCGGCCCTTCGAGCCCGGCTTCTTGTGTCATCTCTCCTCCAACCCCCGCGTCCGTACCCGCAGGCTCTCGGTTCACTGCCACAGGCACCGCCACTGATGGGGCTGCCGTTGATCCGTTCCCGACTCTATTTCAAACGGCCCGGCGCCGGATCGGTTCACCACTGACGGCCAAGCCGCAACGACGGGCATCTTGACTATTATGAGACGGGCATTTCCAGCCCACTCTCGGGAGTCGTGCATCTATGACGGATAATCCCATCGTTCCTGATACGTCCCCGAGCGGACCAGGATGTGTCGAGTGCACCGAGGCCGGGGGCTGGTGGCTCCACCTCCGGCGCTGCGCCGAATGCGGCCACATCGGTTGTTGCGACAACTCGCCCAGCCAGCATGCAAGCGCCCACGCCCGATCCTCCGGGCATCCGATCATCCGCAGCTTCGAGCCGGGCGAAGACTGGTTCTGGGACTACCGGACCAACGAGTACGCCAACGGTCCGGCTCTGGCTCCGCCGCAGCACCACCCAGTCGACCAACCGGTGCCCGGTCCAGCCGGACGGGTTCCTGCCGACTGGCGAAACCACCTCCACTGAGTACCGCGCATCCCGTGGTGGTCAGGCTGGATCGGCCGTCGGTTGGACGGTCACGGCCACCCCGACGAGCGTGGGCATGCCGGTAAGCGGGTCGACGTCTACGTCCACGGCAGTGAGATGCCCGACATTGGGATCTGAGAAGCCGTGCGGAACAACCACGGTTCCCGGCGCCAGATTGTGATCGATGCGGGCCGCGCCCACCACAGCCCCGTGCGCAGTGCGGACCTCGACGGCCTGGCCATCGGCCAGGCCCCGAGACGTGGCGTCGTCGGGGTTCAAGTAGACGAAGGGGCGCGGAGTCTGCACCCCGGTCACGCCCCAGGCCAGGGTGGAGTTGGTATGCGACATCTCCCGGCGATTGCCGAGCACCAGATCGTGCCCAGGGCGCCTCATGGCGTGATCAAACCGATCGACCAGGAGGTCGGGAGCGAGGTCCCAACGCCCATCAGGAAGTACGGTCTCCTCGACCCAGCGATCGTGACGCACGAACTCGACAGGACTTCCAGCGGCCTCTTGGAGGGTCTCCCAGGAGACGGGCGTGCCCCGCACCATGGCGCGGAAGAGGTCGTCCTCGCAAAACGAATCAGGGCCTGCGTCGCCGGGCAGGATAGAGAGACCCATGCGCTCGGCGACCTTTCCCAAACTCCACCACATGGGCCGGCGCTCCGCCAGAGGCGCCACCGCCCTCGAGGTGTAGTGGGCAAAGACCATGGAAAGCTGGATGGGAGCAATGAAATCGGGACGCTCGAGGGGATCGGGACACGGAAAGACGTGGGTCGCATAGTCGGCAGTCGCGGTGTGGACGATGTCCCAGACGGCCACGACCTCCAAGCGATCGAAAGCCCGGCCCAGGCGTTCGGGCTGAGGAAACGCAGTGATGGGATTCCCGCCGGTCACGAGCATGGCCTTGAGGTGCCCCGCCTCGATCTCGTCCGGTATCACGGCGCACGGATACTGATCCGCCAGACGAGGAATGTCAGGGTGGGTACGAGGTCCGGGTTGGCCACCGAAGGGTTCCGATGTCGTCCCCTTTTTGGGGATCACCATTGCCGTGTGATTGAACCAACGTCCCCCTTGACGCTCGAAAGAGCCGGTGACGATTTGCAGGGCGTAGGCCAACCACTCCGTGACGTTGCCTGTGGCGGCCATCGTCACCCCGGTTCCAGTGATGATCGCCAATCGCCCGTGCCGCCGCACGGCCGCGACCAGGGCTTGTAAATCCTCGGTCGTCAGGCCGGTGAGCTCCGAGGTCGCGGCGAGGTCGAGAGGTTCGACCAGCCGACGCAGCTCATCCACGTGGCGGGCATGGAGCGCAAGGTATTCGGTGTCCGCTCCCTCGCCCAGCAACTCGCGCAGCAGATACCCGAGGACGGCGAAGTCCGTCCCTGACCTCGGGGACAGGTGATGCGTGCCCAGGCGGGCCGTCTCGGTCCGACGCGGATCAAAGACCCACACTTCGCCGCGCCGGGCGACGGTGCGCAGATATCGGATCGGATCGGGAAAGTAAGAGAATCCTCCGTGGGACACGACCATGTTCTCTCCGAACACCAGCAGCAGCGTCGTGTGGTCGAAGTCGACGGCCGGTACCAATCCTTCCCGGCCGGACATCAGTCTCCCGACGAGCATTTTGGCGACGCTGTCGATCGTGGCGCTCGTGTACGAGCACGGCGATCCGATGGCATTCATGAGCTTGGTGACGGCGACTCGCCCGCCGCTGTCGAACATCGTCCCCCTGTAGTTCCCGATTGCATACCCACCGTGGCGTTCCCAGATACGGCGGAGGCGGTCCCCCACATCGCCGATCGCCGTCTCCCAGTCCACCCTGACGAGCTCACCGCTGGAATTCCGCATCATCGGGTGATCCAGGCGGCGGGGGTCATGATGCAGCGCGACCATCCGACGACCCTTCGAACAGATGTAACCGCGTGAGAGGGGATGGTCCGCGTCGCCTCTGACCGCCGTCGGCACCCCGTCTTCGAAGGACACGGTGACACCGCAGAGCGCACCGCAGAAACGACAGAAGCTGTTCATATCGGGCATGCTCACCACTCCCGACCGCGCCCGTCGAGACGGCGCGATACGTTCGACACCGAACCGCAGACAACGTAGGTGCCCGCCCCGGCGATCTCAAGAGGACCGCGTGGCTGGAACCGGCCCGGACGACAAGGCGGGCGCCCTTGGATGTGGCTAGCCCGGTCGATATCCTACTGGGATGACGAGGCGAGCCCGGCTCGCCCGAGACGTATTCGGCCCTGACCCGAAGGCGGCGAAATGCTTGATTATCTGATCAAAGGTGGCACCGTCATAGACGGGACCGGAAACGTTCGCCGTCGCACAGATGTCGGCGTCGCCGATGGCACGATCACGGTGGTGGGTTCAACAGACGACCGGGCGGCGCGAACCATCGACGCGTCCGGGTTGGTCGTGTGCCCAGGTTTCATCGACCTCCACACGCACTACGACGCCCAGATCATGTGGGATCCCTACGCCACGCCCTCGTCCCTCCATGGCGTCACGACGGTCATCGGGGGCAACTGCGGATTCGGGGTCGCCCCCCTCACCGACGGGTCGGCGGATTACGTCAGCCGAATGCTGGCCGTCGTCGAGGGCATGCCTCTCGCCGCGCTCCAACAGGGCCTGAGTTGGGATTGGCAGAGCTTCGGAGATTGGCTCACCCGGCTCGACGGAAATGTGGCCCTCAACGTCGGGTTCCTGGTCGGTCATTCGGTGCTTCGCCGGCTGGCAATGGGTGACGAGGCGGTGGGGACTGCGGCCGATGCCAGCCAGCTGAGCCGAATGGTGGATCTTCTCCACGACTCGTTGACGGCCGGGGGCCTCGGGTTTTCGTCGTCCTGGGCGCCGACGCACGTCGACGGCAATGGCCAGCCGGTACCGTCGCGCTCGGCGACGGCCGACGAGCTGACGGCACTGGCCGCGGCCGCCGGCCAGCACCCTGGCACCACGCTGGCGTTCATTCCTGGCGTGCAGCCTTTCTCCGACGCCGAGATCAACGCCATGATCGGCATGTCGAAGTACGCCAACCGTCCGTTGAACTGGAACGTGTTCCGAGTCACCGAAGACGACGCGGAGCTGGCCGAATCCCGGCTGGTGTCGGCGGCGCTAGGCGACCAACAGGGAGCGCGCATCGTCGCCCTGGCCTTTCCCGGCCTTTCCGAGTTCATTTTCACCTTCAAGAATTCGACGCCGTTCACGGCTCTGCCGGGCTGGTCGCCGACCATGCAACTGTCCGTCGAGGATCGCATGAATGCGTTCCGTGATCCGGAGGTCCGCCAGCGGCTCGGACAGGGCGCCAGCTCGGTCAAGGGGCAAATCTCCTATCTGGCCCGATGGGCCGAGTACCGGATCGTCGAGGGATTCTCCGAGGAAAACAAGAAGCTCGTCGGCCAGACCATCGGGGAGATCGCCGCCCGCCGCGGTGGCGACCCGTTCGACACCGTCCTCGACGTGGCGCTGGCCGACGGGCTGCGCACCCCGTTTTCGGGGCCCCTTTCCGGTGACGACCCAGCGACGTGGAAGCTGCGAAGCCAATACTGGGGGGATCCTCGCACCGTCATCGGTGGCTCGGATGCGGGCGCCCACCTCGACGCAACCTGTGGTGCTCGCTACACCTCGGATTTCCTCGGTCACTCCGTCCGGGATCGCCAGCTGCTCCCGTTGGAACGAGCGGTACAGCTGATCACCGATGCGCCGGCCCGCCTCGTCGGACTCCACGATCGCGGGCGCATCGAGGAAGGGTTCCGGGCCGACCTGGTGCTGTTCGACCCGGACCACATCGGTCCCGGGCCCGTCTATACCCGGCAGGACCTGCCGGGCGGAGCATCCCGGTTGTTCTCGGATCCGTCCGGTATCGAGCACGTCTTTGTCAACGGCGTGGAGATCGTTCGCAGCAACACGCTGACCGGGGCGCTACCGGGGACCGTCCTGCGTTCGGGCCGCAATCTCTCGACCGTTACCGCGACGCGGGCCGGCTGACCGAAAGGACCATACCAGCGATGACTGGCCTCCCACTCTTCATCTCTGTCGATGACCACGTCGTGGAACCTCCTGACCTGTGGTGGTCCCGGTTGCCGAAGCGGGTGCGGGAGCGGGGCCCCCACGTGCGCAGAGAACGCGGAATCATCGTGGAATCCCTGCGCGGGCGCTGGTCCCTGACCGAGGACGGGCAATGGGCAGATGTCTGGTACTACGACGATCTGGTCCGGCCTTTTCAGCGGGGCAGCGCCCAGTCCGGCTACGAAGAGGATGACCACACTCGGCCGGTGACGTTCGATGATGTGCTTCCCGGCACGTACCAGCGGGAAGCGCGCCTCGTCGAGATGGCCGGCAACCACACCGAGGTGTCGATCTGCTTTCCGACGGTGAGCCGTTTCTGTGGGCAGATGTTCCTGGAGCGAGCGGACAAGGAGATCGCCCTGCTCTGCCTCCAGGTCTACAACGACTGGATGATCGAGGAGTGGTGCGGCTCGGAACGGCCGGCGCGGCTGGTGCCGATGACCTTGATCCCGTTGTGGGATTCCGAGTTGGCCGCCGCCGAGGTCCGTCGCTGTGCCGCGAAAGGGTCGCACGCGATCACGTTTCCCGAGTGCCCGCCCGCCATCGGGCTCCCGAGCATCTTCTCGAAATACTGGGATCCATTCTTTGTCGCGTGCGAGGAAACCGACACCGTCTTGAACCTGCACGTGGGCTCGGCGGCGACGATGACGACGGCGCCTGACGCCCCGCTGGACGAGGCGATCTGCTTCTTCTTCATCAACTCCCAGCTGGCCTTCACCGATTGGCTCTATTCGGGTGTGCTGGAGGAGTTTCCGGGGCTGAGGATCGTGCTGTCAGAAGGGCAGGTGGGCTGGATGCCGTTCCTGCTACAGCGGATCGACAACACCTGGACCAAGGTGACGCGACGCAACTTCTGGACGGGTCGCCGGGCCAAACAGCTTCCGAGCGCGTCGATGCCGGGGAGGGTGTTCGGGGCCATCTTCGACGATGTGCAAGGTCTCATCGACCGTTCGGTCCTCGGCATGGAGCACATCATGATCGAGACGGACTTTCCTCACTCCGACTCGACCTATCCGCACTCCGAAGAGCTCGTCGCTCGCATGGTGGCTACGGCCGGACTCAGCGAGCCGGAAGTCAACCAGCTCGTCCGCCAGAACGCCATCCGGGTCTATGGCCTCGACAAGTACTTCGGGATCGAAGCCTGATAGCAGTCCTGGACTTCAGTCGGGCACAAAGCGAAGCTGCAGGACGTCCCGTCCGGCGATGTCCTCGGCGCGAGCCGCCAGCTCCGGCAGGTCCCAGCTGGCCCGGAGGAAGCGCCCAGTCAGTCCGTCTGCCTGCCCGCTCACCAGGTACACAACCGCTCCGGTCACTACTTCGAGCGGAACCTCTGTGTGCTGCGCGGTGCCAACTGCACCCATCGATTTGCCGGCCGAGTCCATCCATTTGCGTCCGGCGGGAGTGTCGAGCGCGCCGGCCAGCAGCTTGGTCTGGACGCGCCCCGGAGAGATGACGTAGACGTACACGCCATGGTCTCGGACCTCTTCGGCCACTGAGTCCGTCAGGCGCACCACCGCCGCTTTGGCGCACGCGTAAGCCGAATCGTACGGCCAGGCCGTCAGGGCACTGAGGGAAGCGACATTGAGGATATGGCCCCTGCCCTGGCTCACCATGTGCGGCAACGCGGTGTGCGTGCAGAGGAACGTCCCGCGGAGGTTGATCGCCACGTCGTGCCACCAGGCCTCCGGATTGATCTCCCACAACGGACCGATGGCTCCGTCGTCCCCACCGTTGTTGCTGCCCGCGTTGTTGATCAGCACGTCGATGCGGCCGAAGCGGTCCATAGCTGCGGCGACAAAGGCCTGCACCGACTGCACGTCGGTTACGTCGAGCCGCACCGGCGCGGCCTGACCGCCTCGCTGCTGGATCTCGGCGCCAACCTGCTCGAGCTCCGTCTGTGTGCGGGCACCGAGCACCACCGCCGACCCTTCGTCGGACAAGGCCAGGGCGACAGCTCTGCCGATCCCCCGACCCGCACCGGTGACGAGACTGACCTGACCGGCCAACAGCCCTGACCCCATCGATCCCCCTTCCGCGTCGGTAGCGGCAGCGAGTCTAGTGTGTGATTGTGACGACCAAGCCGGCCCGGCGACCGAAGACGCGGGAGCGCATTCTGGACGCGGCCTTCGATGTCATTGCCGAGGAAGGCCTCAGCGGATTCACCATGACCGAGGTCGAGCGGCGGGTCGGGTTGGCAGTCGGCACCGGAAGCATCTACCGGCATTTTCCTTCAAAAGAGGCGCTTCTCAAGGCCGCGGTAGAGCGAGAGGTGAGCCGCAACCGCACCGTGACGCACGAGGCTCGTTCCGCCGCGCAACAGGTGACTGACCCGCTCGAACGGAGCGCCAAGGTCTACAAGCAGATGCTGGACGACTTGCGCCGCTTCGACCGTCTTTTTGGCCTCATGTTGAGCCAAGGAGACCGGGTACCGGAGCTGCGGGAAGCCATCCGAGCTGCGGTGCAGCCTCGGGAGACCGACGCCACTCCGGAGGAACAGGCGGTGCACGCGGTGGCCATGGCCGCCCTGGGCGGATACCACCTTTTCTCGATCATGCAAGGCCATCCGTTTGACGGGATCGATGAGGGCGAGTTCGTGCAGATGCTCGCTCGCATGGAATACCCGGACACCGGGAAGCCGGCCTCGGTCGGCAAGAAAACCAGCCGCCGGGCCGCCTCCTAGGGAGCGGGTCAGGGGTCACCCGGCCGAGATCTGCTGGCCTGAGGGGTGTCCCAAGTCGCTCAGGTAAGGCAAGTGTACTATTGCGGTAGCCGTTTTGGGAGCTGCAGGTCAACTTCGCCCTGCAGTCGGATACGGGAGGACTGCTTTGATGGGACAGCCGCGACTGGACGTGAACCTCTTCGACCGGTCAGTAGTAGACGACCCGTACCCCCTCTACGAGGAGCTCCGGGCCACGGGTCGCGTTGTCTGGAGCGACCCCATGAAGTGTTGGCTGGTGACGGGGTTCGACGATTGCACCGTGGTGTTGACCGACTCGGGGCAGCGATTCACCCCGATGAACGGCGATCCCACACTGATCACCTGGTTCGACGCCCCCAACATGATGATGGTGGACGGAGCCGAGCACGTCCGGCTACGCCGCTGCCTCTCCCCGCTGTTCACCCGCCAGGCGGTGGCGCGGTGGGAGCCCCGACTGGGTGAGGTCGTCGACCAGCTGCTCGCTCCCCTGGTCGCGGGCGGGGCGGACTTCGACCTGATCGCCGACTTCACCATGATCCCGACGGTGATCGTGGCCGAGATGCTCGGTGTCCCACCAGAGCGCCACGCCGACTTTCGCAGCTGGTCCCACGACATCGTCGCCAATCTGTCGTTTGGTCACGAGGACGCCGGCGGCCGGGCAACGATGCGCCAGGCCGGCGATGAGGTCAACGCCTACCTGGCCGAGGAAATCGAGCGGCGGCGTCAGCATCCCCAAGACGATCTGATCACGGCCATGCTCGGAATGTCCGAACTGAGCGAAGGGGAGATCCGCTCCGCAGCCGTTCTCCTCCTGCTGGCGGGCTACGACACGACGGCCAAGCTGATGGCCAACTGCCTGGTCGTGCTGGCCGAGCATCCTGAGCAGCGACGCCTGGTGGCGACGGATCTTTCCCTGGTGCCGGCCGCGATCGAGGAGGTCCTTCGTTGGGCGGGCGTCAGCCACATGACCCCGCGCCGGGTGGTGACCGATACCGTGCTGGCCGGCACCGATCTTGGCGCCGGCGACGCCCTGTACGCCCTCCACGTGGCGGCCGATCGTGATCCCAACCGGTGGGTGGACCCGCAAACCTTCGACCTTCGACGTGAGCAAAAGTCCCATCACGGCTTCGGCTTCGGCCCGCATTTGTGCCTGGGAGCACCCCTCGCCCGCCTCGAAACGAAGGTAGCGCTGGAGCGACTCCTCTCCCTGGCCCCGGAATACCGCCTTCGCGATATCGACTTCGGCCACAGCATGTTCGCGTGGGGACCCGATGGAGGCTTCCTCGACGTGAACGTCCCCTCGTCCACCATGTAGGTCACCAGCGGAGCCGACCCCGGCCGAAAATGGTTTTTGGTATTTAAACCGCGTAATACGCGGTTTAGATACCAAAGAAGCGACGGCTGACAGGAAGACCGCCCGGGCTACCAAAGGGGTCGATCGGTACCCCTCGTCTCAGGCCTTCTCGTATGCTGCGACCATGGCAGGTGGAGATGACGAGCGGGTGGAGCAGGCGCGGGCGGCCATCGCGGCACTCCGCACCGCCCATGACGAATTCACTGACGTGGTGAACCGACTGGACAGCGACGACCTGCGGAAGCTGTCGGGTTCATCGGAGTGGACCATCGCCGACGTGCTCAGTCATCTGGGCGCGGGGGCGGAGATCAGTCTGGGGACGTTGACGGCCGGTCATGGCAACCCTGACGCGATGCCCGCGATCTGGGATCGGTGGAACGCCATGACACCCGACGAGAAGGCGGCCAGCTTCGTGGTCTGGGAAGGTCGCCTGACCGAGGCCCTGGAGGCCCTCGACGCCGACGCTCTGGGTACCAAGATCATCGATCTGGGGTTCTTGCCGAAGCCGATCGGCGTGGCCTTCTTCACCTCCATGCGCCTGAGTGAGGTCGGCCTCCATCGATGGGACGTCGACGTGGCCTTCGACGAGACCGCCGTGGTGCCCCAGTACACCCTGCCCTTTATCCTGGACGCCCTGCCCAACTTCGTCGGCTTCTTTTCGAAACCGTCCGCCAAGGTGGGGCAGGTGGCCGTGGGCACGAGCAACCCTGATCGCAGCTATGCGCTCGAGATATGCAAAGAGAACGCCGCCCTGGCCGAGGGCCCTGCTTCACATGCAGGCACAACCGCGTCCATGCCAGCCGAGGCCTTCCTGCGACTCACCGCGGGCCGACTTTCACCGCCACACACCCCAACCTTGGTGCGCGTATCCGGCGAGCTGTCCCTCGACGACCTCCGTCGCGCCTTCCCTGGCTACTAACACGTCGGGGTTGGGCGCGGGGCACGCGTCACACTTCGGTGGCGTTTCGCGCCGGGGGCCGACCGGGCTTGCGCATCTTGCCGGCCCGGCTGGGCAGCCGGCCCGCGTCGAGCAGGGCCTGGCGCAGCAGAAACTCGATCTGGGCGTTGGTGCTGCGAAGCTCGTCGGCGGCCCAGCTGGCCAGGGAGTCGTGAACGGCCGGGTCCAGCCGGAGCAGTACGCTCTTGCGTTCGCTCATGCTCGCGTGGATGCGTCTGCTAGTAGAGCGAGCCGGTGTTGACCACCTGCTGGGTGGCCTGCTCGCTGCAGAGCACGACGAGGAGGTTGGACACCATGGCCGCTTTGCGCTCCTCGTCGAGCTCGATGACGTCGCGTTCCTCCAACCGCTGCAGGGCCATTTCCACCATGCCCACCGCTCCTTCGACAATGCGCTGGCGCGCCGCGACGACCGCACTGGCCTGTTGCTGGCGCAACATGGCTTGAGCGATCTCGGCGGCGTAGGAGAGCCGGGTGAGGCGGGACTCGACTACGGTGACCCCTGCCGGCTGCACGCGGTCGGCGATCTCGGCCGAGAGCCGTTGGATGATCTCTTCGGCGTTGTCGCGCAGGGAAAGGCGGCCCGAGCCTCGCCCGTCGTAGGGATAGCTGGATGCGATGTGCCGGACAGCGGTCTCCGTCTGGATGGCCACGAAATTGGTGAAGTCGTCCACGGCATAGATGGCCTTGGCGGTGTCGCGCACCTGCCAGACGACAACGGCAGCGATCTCGATGGGGTTGCCGTCGGCATCGTTGACCTTGGCGATGGCGCTTTCGTGGTTTCGCACCCGAACGGACACCTTCCGCCTTTCGGCGAAGGGATTGACCCAGCGCAAGCCCGAAGTGCGGATGGTCCCGTGATAACGGCCGAAGAGCTGCACCACTCGCGCCTCGCCCGGCACGACTGCGGTCAGGCCCCGGAAGATCAGCCAGGCGGCGACGATCAACAGGATGCCGACCACGAGACATACCGTCCGAACCGTCGAGTGTCCGTCCTGGGCCGCACCGAACCCCACGAGGGCGCCCCCGCCCATCAGGATGCCGATGCCGACAACCAAGACCAGAACGCCTGGTGCCGACCAGGCTGCGGTCTCGTTGACCGGCCCCAACTCCTGGGTCGGTGCGTCTGACTGTTGCTTGCTCATTCTGCGCTCCCGCTTGACGGCTTCGATACCATGTACTTATCATAGTGATATCACATTACTAGGCAAGCCCCAAGGGTGGGCGGAACGGCGAGGAACCGTGTTCTTCACCCCCGATCCAACCGATGGCCAGCCGGCGGGTGCCCCGGCGCTCTCGGTCAGAGGCCTCAGCAAGCATTTCGGCGAACGGATCGCCTACCAGAACGTGTCGTTCGAGGTGGATAGAGCCGAGATCTTCGGTTTTCTCGGCCCGAACGGCGCCGGCAAGACCACAACCGTTCGGACCCTCGGCACCCTGATAATGCCCACGTCGGGTTCCGCCACGGTGGCGGGCATCCCCCTGACCTCGGACAACGGCGCCCGGATCCGCCAACGCATCTCGATCATGCCTGAGATGCCGGGGCTGTACCTCCGGCTCAGCGTGGAAGACAACCTGCTCTGCTTCGCTGACCTGTACGAGATACCCGAACCGAGGGACCGCATCGAGCAGGCGCTGGGTTCTGTCGATCTGCGAGATCGAGCCAAGGACCCCTGTGGCGCGCTCTCCAAAGGTCTGCGCCAGCGCGTCGCGCTCGGCCAGGGCCCTGCTGAGCGAACCGGAAGTGTTGTTCCTGGATGAGCCCACGTCCGGCCTCGACCCGGCCGCAGCCAGAGACGTGCACGCGCTCATCGAGGACCTCCGACAACGCGGGATCACGATCTTTCTCACCACCCATCGCCTCGAGGAAGCGGAACGGCTGTGTGACCGCGTCGCCATTCTCAACACGACCTTGCGTACCATCGGCCGGCCCGAAGAGCTGCGCGATCGCCTCTTTGCGAAGACGCTCACGGTGCGAACGCGGGCGCCGCTCGCCGAACCGGCCCGGATCTTTGCCGCGCTGCCGGGTGTGGACGGGTGGGAAAGGCGCGGGCTCGCCGACTACGTGCTCGCGGTGTCCGACGACGCGGCGGCCGCGCCCGCAGCCGCCCGGGCGCTCGTGGCCGCCGGCGCGGACGTGCTCAGGATCAGCGAGTCCGAGCATTCCCTCGAGGACGTTTACTTGGAGCTCGTCGACACCGGCGAAAGGAGCGCGCCATGAGTATCAGCACCCGTCGAGTACGAGCGATCTTCCGAAAGGAGCTTCGGGAGTACCGCCATAACGGCAACATCATCTACGCCATGGCCGTCCTGCCGCTGATCTTCCTCATCCAGCCGATCATTCAGGTCTTCACCCTGCCATCGAGCGCATCCAGCGCGCTCCACCACGAGCACTCGCTGGTCTACATGCTGGCCATCCCAGCCCTGGTGCCGGCCGCGCTGTCCGCCTACTCAATCGTCGGCGAGCGACTGCAAGGGACGTTGGAGCCGCTCCTGTCGACGCCCGTCCGCCGGGAAGAGCTCCTCCTCGGCAAGGCTCTGGCCGCCTTCGTCCCTGCGGTCGTCGTCGCCTACGCCGTCTTTGCCGCCTACATCGCCATCGTCGAGCTGTTCGCTCGGGCGGACATAGCGTCCGCCCTCGTCAGAGGACCCGATCTGATCGCCCAGGTGGTCTTCACCCCGCTGTTGGCGGCGTGGTCCATCTGGGTGGGTATCGCGGTTTCCGCCCGATCCAGCGACCCCCGCACGGCAGGGCAGCTCTCGGTCCTCATCAGCCTCCCCACCGTGGCCGTGACCTCCCTGATCGCCTTCAACGTGATCCCCGCCACCCTCGGCGTGGCGATCGCCTTCGCCGCCGGCCTGCTGATTCTGGACCGCCTCGGGTGGAAAATGGCCTCAGCCATCTTCGATCGCGAACGGCTCATCACCCAGACAAAATGACGAGCGCCGCCGGATGCAGCAGACTTCTGCCGTGAACTTCGTCGAGACCTACCAGGACATCGTCAAGAGATTGCTCGGCTTCATCGACGACCACAGCACCCACTACGCGGAGGAGCTGATGGAAATGCCCGTGGCGTACTTCACGTCACGGCAGCAATACGACCGCGAGATCGACCAGATCTTCCACCGGGTCCCGCTCCTGGTTGCCCTCAGCTCGGACCTGGACGGGCCAGGATCATGGCAGGCGATCGACCTGCCGGGTACCCCGGTGCTCTTGGTTCGGTCCGCCGGGGGCGACCTCAGGGCGTACATCAACGCCTGCAGGCACCGGGGCGTCCCGGTCGCTGCCGGGCATGGAGACGGGGCCCGGCGTTTCACCTGTCCGTTCCACGCTTGGTCCTACGACCTGGACGGCAAATTGGTCGGTCTGCCTCACGCCCCGGCCTTCGAGGGGCTGACGCGTGAGGACCGAGGGCTCGTTCCGTTGCCCGTGGCGGAACAGCACGGCCTGATCTTCGTCCGGGCCCGACCCGGCCCACCCATCGACGTGGACGACCATCTGGCCGGTTTGGGCCCGGAGATCGGCGCCCTCGGTCTCGAAGGCTTCCAGCGGGTGGACGACCCGCACATTCATCGCATCCAGGCCAACTGGAAGCTCGTGATGGACACCTTCAACGAGGTCTACCACTTCAACCACCTGCACAGCAGCACCGGCACCAACCTGATGTACGGCGACGTCTCTACCATCGACCCGTTCGGGCCACACGTCCGGCACGCCTTCGCTAGTCGGAGCCTGGACCTGCTCCGCGACATCCCCGAAGAGCAATGGCAGCCGGTGCTCTACGCCCCTTACCACTACGTGCTCTTCCCCAACATCAGCTGCACCCTGGTGTCCCAACCCGACACCGAGTACCAGCCGGCGGCCAACAAGCTCGAGTTCAACCAGGTCCTCCCGGTGACCGGCGACAGCTGCATCACCATCCACACGGTCTATACGGCCACGCCAGACTTCGACGAGGAGGCGCGCCAGCGGGAGCTCGAGCTCATCAAGTACACCTGTACGGCCGTGCTCGACAACCAGGACTACTGGGCCGCCGGACAGGAGCAGCGGACACTCGAGACCGGCGCCAACCAGTCGCTCGTGTACGGCCGGAACGAGCGGGGCTGCCAACTGTTCAACACGGCGATCCTGGCGGCCACGGGGACCAGCCTCGAGCAGCTCCGAGTCAGGCCCGCCTGAGGCCCCGAAGGGCAGAAGGCGCGCTAGCGCTCGGCAGCGGGCTCCAATTCCCAACCGGACTCCCGCAACTTGTCCTCGATGCGCCGCACGTCCTGGGCCAGCGCCGGCGACTTGGTGACCGCTTCGATAGCCGCTTGCACGTCGGCAGTCGACGTCTGCTCGCCGAACGCCAGGTCCACCTGCAAGGCCGTGACCACCTCGCTGACCTCATTAGGCTTGAGGCTGCGAGCCAGGAAGGCCAGAAGGGGGTAGTAGTCCTGCTGGGGTACACCCTGGGGGTAGCCGGCGTGAAGCCAATCCAGAACCTTCTGGAGAATTCCAGTGCGCGCCACGGCTGGATCCTTTCTGCTCAGCTGCTGCTGACGATCCAGAAGATACCCAGACCGATCGCAACCAGCACGATGACAAAACAGACCCCAGCGCCGATGGCGCCCGCGACGTTGCCGAAGTAAATCTGCTCGTCGTCCTCGGAGACGGCGGCGACCCCACGACCGGGGAGGCTCAGCAGTCGGAGCCCGATGGCGAAGATGGCCGGCAGTCCGGCCCCGCAGATCAGCCCGACCACGCAGATCTTCCACAGGGCGTTGAGGTTGATCCATTTATCCGATATGGCCAGCATCATGCCCATCTCAGACCGCCACGGGCTCGGTTGGGGCCAACCCGCCGACATGGCCGGTCCAATCGGCGTTGACGTTGTCCGGGGTGACCTTGGTCTTGCGGGACAGCAGGAAGAACACGGAACCGATAGCGATCACCATCAAGAAGACCACGACGCCACCGGCGTTGCCGCCGATGCCGTTGGCGATCCCGTAGGCGAGAGCCCCCACCGCGCCCGCCGCGGGCATGGTCACGATCCACGCGGAGACCATCCGACCCGCCACGTTCCACCGTACTTCGGTGCGCCGACCCACTCCGGACCCGAGGATGGATCCAGTGGCCACCTGGGTGGTCGACAACGAGTAGCCAAAGTGGCTGGAGAGCAGGATGGCGGAGGCGGACGAGGCTTCGGCCGCCATGCCCTGCGGGGATTCGATCTCCGTCAGGCCCTTGCCCATGGTGCGGATGACCCGCCAGCCGCCGAGCCAGGTACCGAGGCTGATGGCCAGGGCGCACGAAACGATCACCCAGACCGGCGCCTTCGACCCGCTCGCCAGCGCCCCGTCGGAAACGAGGGCCAGGGTGATGATGCCCATGGTCTTCTGGGCGTCGTTGGTGCCGTGGGCGAGCGACACCATGGACGCCGAGCCGATCTGGCCGATCCGGAACCCGTGCGATCGGGTTCCTTTCGCCACGCCCTGGGTGATGCGGTACACCCACCAGGTGCCGATGGCGGCGATGCCCAAGGCGATGAACGGGGAGAGCATTCCGGGGATGATGACCTTGGACACCAGACCCTGCCACTTCACCGCGTGCGACCCCGCGGCGGCGATCGTGGCGCCGATGACTCCGCCGATGAGGGCGTGAGAGGAACTCGAGGGGATCCCGAAGTACCAGGTCAGCAGGTTCCAGGTGATGCCGCCGCACAATCCGGCCAGCACCACGGTGAGGTTGATCAGCCCGGTGCTCACCAGCCCGCTGGCGATGGTGGCAGCCACGCTGAAGGATAGGAATGCACCCACCAGGTTGAGGGCGCCCGATAACAACACCGCAACGCGCGGTGGCAGTGCACCCGTGGCGATGGACGTCGCCATGGCGTTCCCGGTGTCGTGGAACCCGTTGGTGAAGTCAAAGGCCAAGGCCGTGATGACGACCAGGGCCAGTAAGAGGTCGCTGTTCACGATCGGAGTATTTACCAGGGGACGTCGGGCGCGACCAATACCTGAGCGAACTGTTTGCTCGATCGAGGGTATCTGTTTACCTGGTGTTCAACTGGGCCGCCGTCAGTACCGCGTCCACCGGTTGCTCACAGCCAGTCTTTGCGGCGGAACAGCACGTAGAGCCCGACCGCTAACCCCACGATGAGCACGCTGGTGGCGATAACACCCCATGTCTTGCCGAACCCTGGATAGGGGACGTTCTGGCCGTACCATCCCGTGATCGCGGTGGGAACGGCAATGATGGCCGCCCAACTGGTCACCTTCTTCATGATCAGGTTCATCCGGTTGCCCTGCTCGGTGAGGTTGGTCTCCACGATGGTGGTGACCAGATCACGGAGCGAATCGGTCCACTCCGTGGCCCGGATGACGTGGTCATAGACGTCGCGGAAGTAGGGGGCCATCGGCTCCGGCACGATGTCGAGGTCGTGACGGAGCAGGGTGTTGACCAGCTCACGCGTCGGCAAGGTGATGCGCCGCAGCACGACCAGGCTCTTCCGCAGCTGGAACGACCGGCGCTGGACCTGCTCGATCGCCCCGCGACGGTGGTCGAAGAGGCCGTCCTCGGTCTCCTCGACCGCCTCGTCGAGCGACTCGACGGCCCGAAAGTGCCCGTCGACCAGATAGTCCAGCAGCCCGTACAGCAAGAACGCCACGCCGTACTGGGCCAGGTCCTCGGAGCTGTCCCACCGCTGGACGACGGGATCGATGTCGAAGGCCGGCGCCTTGCGGACGGTGATCAGGGCGTGGTGGGTGATGAACGCGGCGACCTCCTGCGTCGCCAACTCGCCCGTCTCCTCGTCGAGCGCCGCCGAGTAGGCGGCCATGAAGAGGTGGGTTCGGTAGCGGTCGATCTTGGTGCGCTGCGTCTCCTCGAGGGCGTCCTCGATGGCCAGCTTGTGCAGGCCGAACTCCTCGCCGATGATGTCGAGCTGTTTCTCCGTCGGCTCGCACAGGTCGAGCCAGATCACACAACCGTGGCGCTGCTGCAGCTCGTCGGAGATCTCGTGGGGAGGAAAGTTCTCTTTGATCAGCTTGCCGTCGCGATACAGGCGCGTCCGGATGCTGCCATGGTGCAATCCGGCGTCGGGAAGAGGCGCAGTCGGATGATGATCTTCTAGGGGACCTACTCCCGGATCTACCGGAAGGTCGGTCGCGTCCTGGTCAGTGTCCATCACGCCTCCGCTCGCACGAGCTCACCTTGACCCTAGCCTCTGGGGCCGCATCGTCAGGGTCCAGGGCACCGCTCGTGAAGCGACGTTTCCTCGATTTCGCCACTCCGATCCGCCGTCAGAGGTCGCCGGCGATGGCCACCCAGCGGCCGTCCTGGGCTGCCGATTCCTCGACCGCCAGAATGACCTCCATATGCGCGACTCCGTCATCGAAGGTGGCGACGGCCGGGTGACGGTAGGAAGAGTCGACGATGCGATGGTGGAAGGAACGAGCAAAGCAGACTTGTTCTGCGTAGCCGTAGTCGGACCGGTGGACCTTGTTGTACATCCCGTCCACCTCGGGGAGAGGCTCTCGGGGGTCGCCAGGATCCTCGCCCCCTGCAAGCAAGAGCTGGACAACCTCGTCCGAGGCCCGGAGCTCGCGACTGCCCTGCGCGTCCTTGATCCAGGCGTCGCCCCCTCGGAAACCGGCGCTGCCGTTGGTACCGGTAATGCGCGTTTCGTCGCACCAGTCCCACGCCCGGCACGTCCCGGCCATCGTGCCCTGAAGACCGTTGGTCAACCGAAAGGCAAAGGCATACCCGTCATCGGCCTTCATACCATCGGAGGGATCGTAGTGGAGAGAACCGCTCAGCGCCTCGAACTCGCCCAAATAATAACGAACGAGGTCGATGCCATGGCTGGCATAGTTTCTCAGCCAACCACCGCCGGACGCACTATCGAACCACCAGTCCGGCAGGCTTTTGGCGCCGCGGGCCAAGAGAAAGTGGTCGAATACGAAGGTCGCTTGCAGCGGATCACCAAGAGCACCTGAACGAACGACATCGCGCAGCGCCGCCCGGTGGGCCGCCCATCGGTTGTGATGCACGACCTGCCCGACCAGCCCGGCCTCACGAGTCGCATCCCTCATCTCCTGGGCCTCGGCCATACTCAGCGACAGAGGTTTCTCGCAGAGCACGTGCTTTCCGGCGGCCACCGCCTTCAGAGTGAACGGATGGTGCGTCCCTGGTGGAGTGGCAATCACAATGGCATCGATATCCGTGTCCAGCACGACGTCTATCGACGTCTCGGCGCCCGGAATACCGAAATAGTCAGCGCGCGTCCGGGTTCGCTTGGCGTCCCGACCCACCAGGGCCGTCACCTCGAAACCGGCTCCCCGAAGGGCCCGGACATGCAGTAGGCAGCCGATGTTGGTACCTACCACGGCGACCCTGAGGGGCTTCTCCGTCATGGCGCCCTTTCTCCCGGCGTTTTCAGTTTTCGTCAAGCGTGGAGCAGGCTACTCGGGCCGGCGGCGGGCCCGCGAGCTCTCCTCTCTTCGAACCCGGCGGGCCTCGCGCAGCTCGTCGCGCAGCTCCTGCTTCATCCGCTGCTTCGCCTCGCGCCACTCCTGTTGGTGGGCCCGCTGCGCCTCACGCCAACGCTGCACGGTCTCACGCTGCAGCTCCCGCCAGGGCTGGTCGGAATACCACTCATGGCCATGGCCTGCACATCCCTCGGCGCCCTCGGCGCCGCCCGCGTGCCACTGCCCCTCGGCGCTTTCGGCGTCGGCCGCGTGCCACTCCACCTCGGCTTGGGCGTGCTCGACCCATATCCGACGGGCCTGCCGCAGGGCCGCGGCTACCTGCCGGGCGGCACCCTGCATGTTCTCAGCCGCGGTACGCAACTGCTCCCGCGTGCTGCTCCCGGACACGAGAGCGGAGAACGACCACAGCCCCGTGTCGATGAGCCGAGCGGCGCGGTGGACCTCCTCGCCGGCCCGTTGGTACACGTCGTCGACGCTCTTGTCCTCCGGATCTTCACGGCGCAGAGCCTGCTGCTGAACCCCCCACAGCCCGATGAGGGCGTGAGCGGCAATGGTGGGCTCGGGATCGTCGGGACTGATGCTGGCTCGGGCCGCCAGCGCCTCAGCCGCGACTCGGGCCAGGCGGTCCGAAGCCTCCTTCTGCGCGGCTCGCAGCGAAGGCGTCTCGGCGAGGATTTCCACGAATCGCCGGAAGAGCCGGAGCCCCATCTCATCACCAATCTCCGCGAAGCCGGTGCGATACTCGGTGCGTTCCTGGGCCAGGACATTCACGATGGCTTCGACGGGAGAAAACTCTTCATTGTCCGGGCCGAGTGCCTGGCGGATCGATTCGGCCACATACTCCTCCCGATCCAGGATGAGCGACTCCTTGGTCGGGAAGTAGTTGTACACCGTCTTCTCCGACACGCCGCACGCCTCGGCGACCTCGGAGACCTTGAAGCCGTCGAAGCCGTGTTCCAAAAACATGGCGGTGGCCGTGTCCGACAGCAGCTGTCGGGTCAATCGCTTCTTCCGCTCGCGCAGGCCTTCAGCCAGCTGCGTCGTGGCCGCTACATCCGGGTCGACGTTGGATTGGCGCTCTGGCTCGTCCACCACACACTCCCAAAGAAATTTATAGTTGCAAGAATCTTTTAGTCACTGTAACATAGCTCAGGGCGCTTCGCAACCGGCCGACGGAAGTACGGCGACTCAGCGTCCCACCTGACGGACCACGAATGCATAGGAGAAGACGCGTGCCTTCAGACCTCGCGGTCAGCACTGACCGGCTTAGCAAACGCTTCGGCGAGTTCGTTGCCGTCGACGCCATCAGCTTCTCGGTTCCCGCCGGCACGGTAGTGGCGCTGCTCGGCCCCAACGGGGCGGGCAAGACCACGACCGTGCGCATGCTCGCCACCCTCCTAGAACCGACGAGCGGCACGGCCACCGTGTGCGGATATGACGTGGTCCGTGACGGCGATGCCGTCCGCCGCGTGACCTCGCTCACCGGCCAGTTCGCAGCCCTGGAAGACAATCTCACCGCCCGAGAGAACCTGGTGCTGATGGCCCGGCTCCGGGGCTACGGGTCTCGAGCAGCCGGCCGTATCGCAGACGACCTGATCGAGCGCTTCGACATCGCCGAGTTTCGGGACAAGCTGGTGAAGTCCGTCTCCGGCGGACAGCGCCGGCGGGTCGACCTGGCTGCGAGCCTCGTCACCCAGCCGCAGCTGCTCGTCCTTGACGAACCCACAACCGGCCTCGATCCGCGCAGCCGGCAGGTGGTGTGGTCGACCGTACGGGAGTTGGTCGAGAACGGAGTGACGTTGTTGCTGACGACTCAGTACCTCGAGGAAGCCGACGAGCTCGCCGACCACGTCGTCCTCATCGATCACGGTCGAGCCTCGGCAACGGGCACACCCGCCCAACTCAAGGCCCAGATCGGCGACCAGCGGGTCGATATCAGCACGGAGGACGTGGCGACGGTGACGGCCCTCGCCAGCGTGCTCAGCGACCGCTTCGAGCTCACAGTTGACCGCGTACGAAGGGTCATCTCCATTCCCGCCCCTCGGGAAGCGCTCGACCTTGCTCTCGTGGCCAACGCGGTCGCGGCCGCGAACATCCCGGTCGACGAGGTCGCCCTCCGCCGACCGACGCTCGACGACGCCTTCCTGGCCCTGACCGGTCACGTGTCCGACGACCGCGCGCCAGGTCGAGGCGAGGTCGTCGCCGAAGACGAAGACGAAGACGACCGCGAACTCAGGAGAGTCGAGGTGCCGGCGTGACCGCCCTGACCTACCCCTTGAACGAGACGCTCCCCGCCGAGCGACCGGTTCGGGCGATGCGATACCTACGGGAAACCGTGCTCCTGGTGGGCCGAAGCCTGCGGACTATTCCGCGTGTTCCCGAACGGCTCTCAGACGTGACGATCCAGCCGATCATCTTCACCTTTCTCTTCCTCTACGTCTTCGGTTCGGCGATCCACGTCACCGGGATGCGCTATCAGGACTACCTGCTACCGGGATTGGTCGGTCAAAGCTTGGCCTTCGGCGTCATCGGCGCCGGGGTCGCTACGGCCAACGACTTCACCAGTGGCGTCATCGACCGTTTTCGATCCCTCCCCGTCACCCGGATGTCCGTGATCACCGCCCAGGTCGGAGCCCAGATGATCGAGCAGGTGCTCGGTATCTCACTGACCATCGGACTCGGAATCGCACTCGGGTGGCGTCCCCATTTCACCGTCGTGACCGGCCTCGAGTTCGTCGGTCTCATCCTGCTCGGGCTGACGGCATTCACGTGGTTCGGGGTCCTCATGGGCATGATCGTGCGCAGCTCTGACGCCATGCAGGGGATCGGCTTTGCCATCATGCTGCCGCTGGCCTTTCTGGCCGGGGCCTTCGTGCCCATCGCCGGCATGAAGCTGGTGCCGCGCGCCATCGGCGAGTGGGACCCGTTGTCGGCGCTCGTCGCGGCCATACGGCACGTATGCCAGGGCACCAACGCGCACGGCTCGTGGCAGCTGGAACATCCGCTCATCGCCATGGTCGGCTGGTGCGCGCTGATCACCGCAGTCTGTGTCCCGCTAGCCCTGCGAAAGTTTCGCACGACGACAGCAGCGTGACGGCGCTGGGAGCCGTTCATCAGTGGGGTCCTAATCGGGCGGACCGAGCGGGCCGGGCGGACCGAGCGGGCCGGGCGAACCGGGCGGGCCGGGCGGGCCGGGCGGGCCGGACCAGGCCAACCCCACCACACCACGGGCTAGGCGCCGACTGCCACCCGCCACTGCTCGTCGACCCATGATCCCCGCCGGACCAGCCGGGCGTCGATGAGGGCTCGGGCCGCGGACCGCTCGCCAGCCGCGACCATGGCGGCGATCAAGGTGTCCTCGAAAACCTCTCGCTGGGCATTGCTGCCACCGATCCGAACGATCTCCCCGCTGCCAATCAGGTCGGCCAGATGGTCGGTCGCCTGAACCGGCCGGCCTTCGCTGAACGCGGCGATTCCTCTCGCCAGCGGCAGGAGCACGGCGCCGGCGAGATCGCTCCCCTGCTCGGCCTGTACCTCGAGCTGCCCGACAAAGGCCCCGAAACGCTCGTGGTCGTGGGCGCCGGCGTGGGCCAGTATTACGTGGGCGTCGACGAAGCCGAACCCGGGCCCGGACACCACCTCGGTCGCCAAATCGGAGACGCGCCGCCAATCATCTTGATCGGCCGCGAAGCCATACAAGTCCATTCTCCACAGCAGCGATGCAGGGTCGGCCACTCCAAAGGGATTACGACCTCCCGAGGCGATTCCCGTCCGCAGCGTCTCGACGGCACCCTGGTGGTCATGGAGTCCCAGCTGGTGCAGGGCCACATGCCACCACAGGTGGGCGCCGAAGTCTGCGGCCGGGTCGTGGGTCGGGATCCATTCGAGCAGGAAGCGGCGACCATCGGGGTGCTGGGCCGACTCGAAATAGGTGTGCGCCAGGACGTGGGCCGCTCGGGCGTTGGCCGGATACCGGGCGAGAGACTCCTGGGCAAGAAGGCGCGCCTCGTCGTTGCGACGTTCCTCCTCAGCTCGGAAGGCCCGCAAGCCCAGGATCGCCCACTCGTCAGCGTCGTAGTGCGGAGCCACGGCATCCGTGAGCCTGCCGATCTCCTCCTTCCAGTGGCGCCAGCCGCTGAAGGCGACCGCGCCCTGCGAGATGAACACGGCGAGCACGTCTCGCGGGTACTCGGCCAGGTGCTGCCTGAACAGCTCGGAGCTGCGGACCGCCTCGCCGTTGATCCTGGACGCGAACGCTTCGATATGCGACCGCTCCCGAGCGGTCGCCCCGGCACCGAGGCGAACCGCCTCCGCGGCTGACCGCTTGGCCTCATCCGCCTGGCCCTCGACGAACTGGAGGAACGCACCCCCGATTCGGGCCACCGCGAACCCGTCGTCCGCCTCGAGGGCGGCGCCCAGGTACTCTTTGGCGCCGTTCCGGCTGGAAATCAGGTAGTCGACGAACGTGCAGTAGCTCTCCGCGGCCGCCGGGGATGTGGTGCTCAGCACCAGTCCGAAGCGATCGTTTTCCATGCGCTACCTCTCTCAGTCTGGCTCGACCTCACTCGACCCCTGGACCGGGCCGGGGCAGGCTACAGGCCGCCGGCAGATATCGGCGGTCGTCACGGCTGTCCTGCCGTCGTCGACGGCGTGCGTTGCTGCCCTATCACCAATTCGGCCCGATCGCCGTGGACGGCGAGCACCGTCCCGAGCGGACGCGACGCGTCGGCCAAGCGCTGCAGGATCTGTTGAGCCGTCCCACCGGAGGCCGCCCTGGGAAGACCCCAGGTGACGGACGCGGCTCCATTGTCTCCTGGACCCGAGCGATCGAGAACGACCGGTCGGAATACCACTGACACCAGTGTTTTCCCCACGAATTCGACCCGGGCGACGACACTCTCCCAGACGGTCGGCTCCCAGAAGTCCGGGTGGGCCTTCGCGGTGGGTGATTGGAAGATGAAGTTGCCCAAATCGTAAAAGATCGGGCGGCCCGAATAGACCTCCACGCCGTGAAGCAGCGGGGCGCCGTGCATGACGACCACGTCCGCGCCGGCATCGACCTCTTGGTGCGCCCAGGTCTTCACCCAGTTCGGCGGCATCAGGCGCTCGGGACGCCGCCCCTGCATCATCTCGGCGAAATCGAGGTCGAAGACGTGATTGTGGTGGTAGGCCACCACGTAATCCGCCCGCTGCGCCGCTTCGTGCGTGCGGCCAAGAACACGAGCAGCGTCGTCGGGATGGGGCCGCCCCGCGTCGACTCCGGGAATGCCGTCGACTACCCGCAACTCGTTCACCCCGGGTTTGGCTTCTGCGGCGCGAGCTTCCGGTGGGATCATCCCCGACGCCATGGCCACGAGCGCCACCGTCGCCCGACCCACGTGCAGGTAACCGGGGGCGGCGGCCACGTCGAGGTCTTCGCCTGTGCCGGCATGAGCCAGGCCCCGGGCCCTGATCTCGCCCAACGTGTTCAGAACGCCCGGCTCGCCACGGCAAAACGAGTGATTGTTGGAAAGCGCCAGGAGGTTGAAGCCCACGTCTTCGAGGGCGTCCAAAGCGCCCGGGGGAGCAGAGATAGGCGAGGCCTGGCTCGGCCCGTCTACCGGATCCTCCGAGCCTCCGATCACCGATTCGAAGTTGGTAAAGACGACGTCCCCTTCGAGTAGGGACTGGATACGTCGGGTCACGTCTGGTGGCGCTTGACGAAGGTCGGACGTCACGAACGACTGCCCTGTCAACACCATCGAAGTCCGATCGGTCCGATCGGTCTGATCGGTCCGACCGGTTCGATGGTGGACGCCCGAATCCGGCCGGACAGCCGGCTCCGGGTCGCCTCGCCAACCGGGCGCGGTCAAGCGGAAGGTGTCTCGTTCATGAACTCGAGGAGCTGAGGGGCCAGCTTCGGCCAGTTTTCGAAGAGGACGTTTTCGCCCGTCTGCGCCGTCTTGTCGGACTGCTCGCTCCACTCGTCGTCACGGAACGGCGGCTCGACCATCCGCGAGCCGGGGATGAGCTCATGCACCCATTCGCTCGTGCGGCGCAGGTGGGAGAAATCCACCGCGCTACTCCGGAACACCAGAGTCGGAACCTGGATCCGGGCAAAGTCTGCGGCGACGAGACCAGGAACGGGAGAATCCGGCGGCTGCAAGAAATTCGGTCCCCACCGCTCCATCACGGCGGCGAACTCCTCCGGGTCCATCGCCAGGAGACGGTCCCGATTGCGGGGGTTCTTGGTGAGGTTCTCCTGGAACTCGGGCAGCGTGACCACTGCTTCCATACCGCCTTTCTTGGCTGCCGTCCACGGCTGCCCGCAGTAGTACGAGGCCAGCCCCATGAGGCCGAAGAACCCGCCCGTGATCCACCAGATGCAGAGCTTGCTGGCCACCTCCGGGTGGCGAAGCACGGTCAGCAGCGACACCCTGGAGCCCGCTGATCCCCCGGTGATAATCGTCTTCCCGAGACCCAGCTCTTGGATCAACCCGGCCAGCGTGTCGGCGTGCATGTTGGACTCGAAATCGCCGTCGTAGCAGATGTCCGACCCGCCGCTGTTGGGGCGGTCCCAGATCAGGACCTTTTTGCCGCCCTCGGCCAGCGCCTCGGCGAGCTCGCGCACACCCTTGGTGTCCTTGCTGAACCGGCCTCCAGGAGTGATCGCTACTGGATCGCCCTCACCATGCAGCTCATAGGCGATATTGAGACCGTTTACCGTTGCGGTGGGCATCTATTGCTCCTCACATCGTCGAGGGACTCGTGTCCCCATCCGAAATCGACCTGGCAGCCGAGTGCCGGGCGGCAATGTAGCCGAACGTCATGGTATTTGCGATACTCGCTCCCGCCCCCGGATAGGTGCGACCGGCAACGGTGGCGGTCATGTTGCCGGTGGCGTACAGGCCGGGGATGGGCTCGTCGGAGTGGTCGAGGACCTGTGCGTTCTCGTTGGTGACGACCCCGCCGGCCGTGCCGACGTCGCCGGGGAAGATCTGGGTGGCGTAGAACGGCCCGGTATCGATCGGCCCGAGCGCGGGGTTGGGCTTGTGGCCCGGATCGCCCAGCGTCTTGTTGTATTGGGATTCGCCCCGACCGAAATCCGGATCATCTCCCCTTGCCGCATACTCGTTGAACCGGAGAACCGTCTCCGACAGCGCATCCGGGTCGACGTCCATCTCCCGGGCCAGGCCCTCGATCGAATCCGCCTTCTTGATCCACCCGTTGGCGACCCATTCCTCCGGCATGTGCCCAGGCAGAGCGGTGGAGAGGCTGCGGAGCTTGGGCATACCGAATCCCCAGGGCATATGACGGCGGTAACTGTCGTCAAAGATGAGCCAGGCCGGGATGGCGTCGTTGGCGTACATCGCCTTGGTGACCTCGACGTACGAGTTCGATTCGTTACAGAAACGCTGGCCTTGTTTATTGACATACATGGTATGCGGGTACTGCCGAGCCAGGCCGAGACTGGACGCGCGCATCTCCAAACGGGGCGTGGGGTTCCACACGGCTTCGTCCATGTAGTCGGTCTTGGCGCCGAGGGCGATAACGGCAGCCAGGACCTCCCCCGTGTTGCCGAGGTTGGCTGCTGTCCAAGTGCCGTCGTTGGGCTGGGTGTCTTCCGAGTACTTGAGGCGCATCTCCGGATTTCGCTCGAACCCGCCGGCCGACAGCAGAACTCCTTTGTTGGCATGGACCGACAACGGCCGACCGTCACGCACGGCCCGCACGCCTACTACCCGGCCGCCTTCGGTGACCAACTCCTCGACCCGGGTGTTGAGCCACAGAGGAATGCCGGCATCCAGCACGATCTTGGTGATCTGGCCGACGAGCGACATGCCGTTCGTCAGCAGGTCTTTACCGAGTAGGCGGGAAATGTACGTCCGAGCGACCACCCGCATCGTCACTCCGAACGCCTCCGGAGAGCGGGTCCACGACGGCAGATTGCGAACCTCATTGGTTTTGACGACCAGCCCCAGGCCGCGCGCCATCCCAGGATTGATCTTGGCGTCCCACTCCCCCAGCTGCTTACCGTCCCAGGGAATCCCTTCCACCGACCGGCTGCGGGCGTTGCCGCCCTTTCGGTTGTCGTAATAATCGCTGTAGCCCTCGCACCGAACCAGATGGACCCCCTTGCGCTGCAACAGCGACAGCATCTCGGGGCCGTTGGTCAAAAACGCATGCCGCCTCGCCAGCGATGACCCCTCGTCCGGCGGCCCGACCACCGACTCGAGATAGTCCATGCCTGCTTCGTAGGAGTCGGTTACCCCCTCGGCCTGCATCAGCGGGTTGTTGGGCATCCACACGACGCCGCCCGACATGGCGGTGGAACCCCCGACGAAGTCCTGCTTTTCGATGATCACCGGCTTGAGGCCTGCATCCGCAGCGGCGAGGCCTGCCACCAGACCACCACCCCCGCTGCCGACGATCACGAAGTCAAACGACTCATCCCAACTGGTCATTTTGTTACCCTCCGCTCGGCGAGATGGTAGTTCACGGGCCGGCGGCGGGAGCCTTTCGACTCCTGTCCGTTGACCGGAACCTTTGGCGCGCCCGCCCGGGTGAATGGTGGTGGGAGTGGGCGCTCGGGGAAAGCGTAGTCGGGACCTCGTAGCGGCATCAGGGGAGCGGTGGGGGGGCTGGGCCCGACGTGGGGTGGCCGCTGGTTGCTGACCGGCGGCGGGCGGCCGCGCTGATTGCTGACCGGCGAGCGACGAGCCGCTGGTTACCCGCCGGCGCCAACTAGCGAGTCGCTGGTTGTTGGCCGGCGCCAACTAGCGAGCCGCTGGTTACCCGCCGGCGCCAACTAGCGAATTTGCACCTCATGTTCCCCACCTCGCCTGGTGGCGTGGCGATGTTCACCTTGTGGTTGCCCGTCCCCGACGACCTTTGGACATCTGTACAGCCTGAGGCTGCATTCCTGTCCAAAGGTCGCAACGGTCGAACCCACCGTTGGGGTCCGCCCCTCGGTAGACCCCGCGCCGTCCCGCCTCCTGTTGCACCCGCTGCCGGAGCGCCTCCCGTCGCACCCGGCGCCGTCCAGCCCGTCGCACCCGGCGCCGTCCCGCCCGTTGCACCCGGCGCCGTCCCGCCCGTTGCACCCGGCGAGGTTCCGCCTCTGGTTGTCCGCCGCCGTGCCGCCTCCTGATTGACCCCGCTGCTGTCGCGCCTCCCGTTGGGGCCGCCGCCCGGGGCCGTTTAGTAGGACGGCCCGATCGGAACGGTGGTTGGAGCCGGCTTCGGTGGGAGTGTCGTCGGGGGGACCGTCGCCGGCGCCCGGGTGATGGGAGGCGCAGTCACCGGAGGGGCGGTGACCATGGGGGACGTGACCATCGGGTTGGTGGCCGGCGGGGAGGTCGCTGCGGGCATTGTCACCGGCGGGGCGGTGACCGGCGCGGCGGTTGCCGGTGGGCTCGTCACCGGAGGCTGGCTGGTGGACGCCCCAGCGGGCGTACTCGGCGGGGGCGGCGCCGACCCGACAGTGGCGAGCACCCATTTTCCGCCGCTGTCGACCACATTCTGGCCGTTGATCTGTCCAGGGTGGGTGTCGGCTTTGTACGTGTAGAGGGGAAGTCCTTTGTACGTGACCTGCAGCCGATTGCCCCGGACGAAGGTGGCAAGCCCGGTCACGCCGGCACCTCCCCGCGGGGTGGTGGTCCCGGAAGGAAGCAGCAGGGGTGGCCAGAACTCCAGGCAGGCACCCGTACAGCCATGCCCGCCCGGCTCGTCGGCGGTGTAGGTGTAGAGGGCGAATCCGGACGGTGTTGTCAGGACAAGGCCGTACTTCGGCAATTTGGTTTCGATCACGCTAAGGCTCGCCGCCTTGGAGGAGGCTGGCGAAACCTGCGTGGTAGACGGCTGGGATGTTGGTGTGGCGGCGGCCTGACCAGCCGCCGACGACAGCTTGGAGCTGCTGCTGCCGCACGCGGCAGCCAGCAGTGCCATCGCCGCTCCGACCATGATGGCGCTGACGGCGAAATGGGCCTTGGCGTTGTTCCGCCGAACGCGAACGGGCCACCGGATCACGGGTGATCTCCCTTCTTGATCTCTTGGCCCTCAGTACGGTCGACTCACACCTAGGGATTGCCGTTGGGTAAGACCGATGTGGTCGAGCAGGTGGCATTGAAAGACGTTCGGTCGTCTTCCTGGCGCGGCCCGACCCTCGACGATGTCTGGTCGCCAGACGGGCTATCGCTGAAGCAATGTGCTCCTTCGCCGGCGACCTTTGGACATCTGTACAGCCTGAGGCTGCATTCCGGTCCAAAGGTCGCGATGGGACCAAGCGGGCGGTGGGCGGCGAGGGAGCGGTGGGCGGTGGGCGGAGGAGCGGTGGGGCGGCGGAGGAGCGGTGGGGCGGCGGAGGAGGAGCGGTGGCTATTGCGCCGCCGCCCACGTACCGCCCGGTGCCCGGCGCCCCGGCGACATCGAGCAGCGCCCGTTTGATCGTCTCGGCACCCAACCAGCCGCCAGTTGCCCGCCTGCGACTCAGTCGTGACGCGGTACGGCAGTCGGCCGGTCACCGTGCAGGCGGGCGACGTAGCGATCCGCGGACCTGCGAATGGCTTCCGCCCCGTCGCGCACGATCACTCGCCCCCACCATCCCCCATACACCCGATCGAACTTGTATCGACTGATGCGGCGGGCGATCTCCTGGATGGTGAACTCGTCGAGCGGGATGAGGTTGGGATAGCTCCACATGAAGCTGGCCCAGCCGCGGTCTGCGACAACCTGCACGGTGTCACCGGTCAGCAGGGCGCCACGGCCATCAGATCCGGCCGGCCAGTGCAACACGGCCGCGCCGTCGAAATGGCCACCAATGCGGGCCAACGTCAGGCCCGGGACGGGTGCGATCTCCTCGTCGAACAGTTCGATCCGAGGCGAGGGCCGGCGAATCCACGCCGCGTCCGCGGTAGGAATCAGGATGCGGGCGTCGAAGGCGTCGGCGTACTCGGCGTTGGCCGCATAGAAGTGCGGGTGAGACATGCAGATAGCGTCGATTCCGCCCAAAGCGGCGATGGCGGTCTGGGCGGCGGCGTCGAGAAGCGACGTGCAGTCCCAGAGCACATTGCCGGACGGGGTGCGGACCAGGAGCGCCCGCTGCCCGATGGCGAACGAGGGTTGCATCCCGACACCGATCAGATCGGGTTCTTCCTCGCGCCATACGACTGCGTAGTCCGCCGCCAACTCCTCCGTGGTGGTCCAGCGCTGCCCGTCAGGGCCGACGTATTGGCGTTCGTCTTCACAGATCGCGCACTCGGCCGGCGGCTGCGCCGTGTCCGCGTGCTGAACGCCGCATGTGACGCAGATCCATGCGGGCATGGCGGCTCCTCGGCGGTAGCTGACGACGACTAGCGGGTCCACCTTATGGACGAAGCCGAACCCGCCTCCAGGGGTCCTGAACGAGTGGGAGTCTCCACCAGTACCTCGGATGGCGCAAAGGGCCTGGGAGCCTAGCGATCGGCTCCGACCATGAACCTGGCGGTCGCGGCTGGCGGGTTCATGGTGCAGCGACTGGGGCATGATGCTTTCATGCCTCCTAGGCGGCGCGACGGGCCGGGCGATCCCCTTCTCGCCATCGGTTGCCGGGACGCGATCCCGATCGCCTCGGGGGGCTCGAGTGTGGTCTACCGCGCTCGGCAGGACGCGTTCGACCGCGTGGTCGCAGTAAAGATTCTGACTCTGCCTGTCATCGACGAGCGGGCTCGCCGACGGTTCGAGCGGGAGCTGGCGCTGGCTGGACGGCTGACCGGGCATCCCAACGTCGTCACCGTCTTTGCCAGCGGGTTCCTCGCGGACGGCCGCGGCTACGTGCTGATGGAGTACTGCCCCGGGGGATCGCTCGCCGATCGGCTGAGGACGGAAGGCGCGCTGCCCGTCCGGGATGTGGTCAGCATCGGCGTGAAAATGTGCGGCGTCCTCGATCTGGCCGCGCGCCAGGGCGTGGTCCACCGGGACGTCAAGCCGGCCAACATTCTGGTTACCCGCTTCGGGGAGCCCGCCTTGTCGGACTTCGGCGTGGCCGTGGTGCTGGGCGAGACCACAGGCACGACGCAGGCGTTGACACCCGTGCACGCCGCGCCCGAGGTACTGGAGTCGCGTCCTGTCGGACCGCCTGCGGATCAGTGGTCCCTCGCATCGACGCTCTACACCCTGTTGGCGGGGCGAGCGCCATTTGCCGGGGCCGAAGGGGAAGGGCTGCTCACGGGCATGCTCCGGATACTCAGCGAACCGGTCCCGGCCATCCCGCGCCGCGACGTTCCCGAACCGCTTCGGGAGGTTCTGCTGCGGGCCATGGCCAAAGGACCCGACGACCGCTGGCCCACGGCGGCCGAGATGGGTAGGGCCCTCCAGTACGTCGAGCAGGATGCGGGCTGGCCGGTCACGCCGCTGCCCATCGAAGAGGTACCCGACGCTCGCGAGGACGCGCCCCTGGACCCCTCAGCTGCGACAGGAGATGTGACCACCCCCGGTCTGCGACAAAGCATACGGCCCGAGCGCATCAGCCACCCCCTGAACGCCGGCCCACCACCTCCTGCAGGCGACGTCGCCTCGGCTGGCGACGGCCCGGGTGACCTGCCCGTGACACCACTACGAACCTCGGACGAGGAAACTCGCATTTGGGCCAGGCGCCGCGTGCCGTCGACGCCGCCCGAAGCGCCGCCCGAAACACCGCACCGCCGGTGGTGGTGGTTGGCCGCGCTAGGAGCAGGGCTGGTCGTGGTGGGCGTTGTGGTCGGGCTGGTCACCAGCAGCGGCTCGTCCGGTCCCCGGGTCAACCCGACCACGCCACGATTGCAGACCCCATCCGCGTCGCTGGCCGCCAGCCTGGCCCCCCGTCAGGTCGAGATCATCAACGAGCAGCCCACCACGGTGACGATCCGTTGGGTGGATCCGAGCAATGGCCGTTACCCGTTCGTGGTGAAGGTGTCCAACGGCGCTTTAGAAACCGCCGCCAGCCACACCCAGACGGTGGTCGGAGGCCTCGACCCCACCAAGGGTTATTGCTTCGTGGTGGGGGCGGTGTACGGGGTGGGCGGGCAGGTGGCCAGCGCTCCTCCGGTGTGCGTGCGGGGAGGAACGACCTGAGTCCCTCAGCGTCGGCCGAGGCTGTGGGCACAACAACGTGACACGACTGGATTCGCAAACCCCAACGCGTGTCACGTTCTTGCTATATATGACAAGAACGTGACACGCGTTGCCTTCGTGGCATTGACGTGTGCCGCGTTTGCGTTTCTGGCTCGACCGCCCGGCGGCGGACTGGTCCGCCCAGCGGCGGACTGGTCTGCCCCGAGCTTGGGCTGGTGCACCCCGGCCTCGACTGGGACGGTCGGCCACTTCGGCTACCGGGGCCCGGTCCGTCCTGAGCCCCCCGGCGCGGGCAGGGCGCGCGTCAGCTGCGGGCGGCGACCCGCCAGCGCCGGCGGGTCAGCGCCCTCGTGTCAGCGCCAGCGGGGCTAGAACACAAACGCGGCGCGCTCGTTTCTCGAGATGGTCGCTCGCGCCGCCTTGTTGTCATACACGACCACAACGCGGCGAGCGCGGAGGTTCGGCAGAGCGGGCGCGCCGCGTTGGTGTTCGGGGTGCCCAGGACCGTCCGAGAGCCGGGGCCGGTCCGCCCAGCGGCGGGGCCGATCCACCCAGCGGCGGGCCGATCCACCCAGCGGCGGGCCGATCCACCCAGCGGCAGGCCGATCCACCCAGCGCTTGGCCAATGGACCCCGGCCTCGACTGGACGGTCGGCCGCTTCTGCTACCGGGGTCCCGGTCGGGCCGACCCGACCAGCAGATCCCGAAAACGCTGGCCGGGGGGAGCAGCTCGGGCCAGGGCGTGCACGGCCACGTCCGAGGACTCCCAGGCCTGCGTCGCCGATAGGTCGTCGGCGACACCGGCGTATACGGCTTGATCGACCAGCTCCGCCAGCTGACGGCTGGCTTCCTCGGCGGGGGGTGCCAGCTCCCCAGCGACGGCCGAGACCTCGATGGGGGTGAGGCTGCCGACGGGTACCCGGAACGGCGCCAACGAGTCGAGGAGCTCGTTCCAGGCGCCCATAACTCTCGTGGTCGGATCAGGTGCAGCCCGGCGGACGTTCCGCCGGTGGCGGCGGGCGATGATGCGGACCAGCACGCCCAAACCGGCCGCCGCCACCAGAGCCAGGACCACGACCAGCAGCCAGGGAACCCCGCCGCTCGTCGATTTCGGCTGCGGGGATGTCGAAGGAGCGGGGTGCTGGCCGGGGATGGAAGTAGCCGACTGGTTGGCGGCCACCGTCTGGCGGACCTGGTTCAAGCCCTGCTGAGAAACGGGGATGGTCGTCGCCGGGCCGCCCCCCGCCCCGTTGCCCCGGCCGGTCGCAGATGGGACCGGGTCGAAGGCCACCCAGCCCAAACGTCCAAGCTGAACCTCTGGCCACACCGTGGCGTCCGACCCGGTGACGACGGTCTGCCGGCGAGCCGCGTTGATCGCCCCGGCTGTGAAACCCATCGCCACCCGGCTCGGGAGGCCGACGCTGCGTACCATCAGGGCGAAGGCGGTGGCGTACTGCTCCTCCGTGCCGGACCGGGTCGAGGCGAACGTAGACAGGCGGGCGCAACTCGAGCCGGGCGTACCCGAGGCGTTGAGGTGGAATCCGCCTTTGGTGGCCAGGATCTGTTCGATGGCCACGGCTTGCTGGTCGGGGCGCTGGAGACCAGCCGTTGCTCTCGTGGCCAACCCCCGGAGCGCGGCCGGAAAGCAGGCCGGTACGGCCGTGAGAGCCACGACTGAGGCCCCACTGCCGATGCCGGCCGCGTCGAGCGACGACCGTGCCGGCTCGGGAAGCCGGCCGCTCAATGCGAAGGTCCTCGTCGACCCGGTGGGCCCGACCAGTTCGGAAGAACCGGGGTCGAACTGGAGGTCGGCCGGCGAGACGCCGGTAGGCACCCCTGCGGTCGGGATCCACGGCGCGGTCAACGCTCGGAGGTGGACCGTGACGTGAACCTCTGGCCCGAGGAGTCCGGGCGACACGCCCGAAGGTAGGGCAAGCACGTTTCCAGCCGTGCTGGCGGAGGCGTCGGTGCTCCACCCGGTTCCGTCGTAGACATCGAGGCTGACCAGGCGCCAGTCGGTCGGGGCCTGCAGCCAGGCTGGATCGACGGTGGCGGTGAACATGACCGTCCGGCTCTCTCGTTGCCAGGCGGGAAGCTGATAGAGCGGATTCGGGGTGTTGCCGAGATCGACCGGGGGCGAGATCGCCGTGCGCAGGTTGACCGGTTGCCGCAGGGTCGCCAGGGGAAGGTGGGAGCCGGCGGCCAGGGACACCACCAGCACCACGGCTCCCGTGCGAAATGGCCGCAAGCACCCGGCCCGGCGGCACCCACACCACACCCTCGCCCGCGGGCCGGGAGACCACCAGGAGGTAGACGGCCGCCAAAGCAAGCGGCGGACCGGCGACCGCCGCCAACGACCCAGGCCCATGCACTCCGAGCAGCAGACCGACAAGCAGTACGAGCCCGGCCGGCAGCAGGGCGTCGATGCCGGGTCGAATGCGGCTGGCGGCCAACACCGCCCAGGCTGAGCCGACGGTCATCAACCCGGCGAACAAGGGCAAGCGGTCCGGCGTCGGGGGAACGGGCACGGTCGTGGTGAGGATCCGGCTCCACCCACCGGCGAGGCTGCCGACCCCCCGGGCGATCGCCGCGCCGAGCCCTGGAGGGGCGGGCGAGCTGGACACGCCGGCGACGAGGACGACTGACAGCAACGTGGCCGCCACCACCGCCAGGACGGCAATGAGCGGTGCGGCCAGGCCTCGACCCCACGGTTGGGCCGGACCGGACGCAGGGTCAGACACCTCGGACACCTCGGACACACTCGATCCAGCCCCAGGCGACGCCGGGCCAGATGCCAGCAACCCCAACGCCGGCGACCCCAACGCCGGCGACCCCGATCCAGCCCCATCCGAGCCTCCAGGAGGGCTCAACACCTGGCGACCCGTGACCCCCGCCACTCCGCCGAGCCCGACCGCCAGGATCAGGGGGACGACGATGTCGCCCCAGGTGAACACCCGCTGGAACGCCCCACCGGCAGCCGCCACGGTGAGCCCGGCGGGAACGGCAGGGATGTAGCGGCGCCAGGAGGGCGCGCCCGACGCCACGGCCACGGCGGCAGCGGTCACCGAACGACCCCCACTCCCCCAACCCACACCGGCCCGGTCCCAAGCCCCTCCTTCACGGGCGACCTCCGGCTTGCCACAGCGCCAACACCGCCGGGGCCCGATCGGCCCGGCACACCTGCAGCCGGCCGAGCTGCCGGGCCGAGGGAGTGTCGGCGCCGACCAGCAGGGCGCTGACCCGGCGGTAGCGGCCGCGTCAGCCGATCCAGGCTGGCCGGGTCGTCGGCGCAGGCGGTCGCCGGTCACCAGCACGGCCGCGCTCCCACCCGCCTCCACCTCGAGCAGCAGCACGGCGCGGGCCAGGTCGCCGGTGTCCTGCAGCTGGAGCCCGGCCAGGACGTCGAGAACGTCCCTGGCCCCGGCGGGCACGAATCCGGTGACCGACCCGCTGACCGTGTCGAGGCGGGTCGGCGCCCCGGACCGCACCGCCTGCTCCAGCGAGCGAGGCGGCCACCTCGACCGACTCCTCGAACCAGCGGTCCTCCGGGTAACTGGCCGGCCGGTCGTCGAGCAGGACCACCACCTGGGGACGGTTGGTGTCGACGTGCTTCTTGACCATGAGGGTCCCGGTTCGCGCCGTGGTGCGCCAGTGCACCATGCGCAGGTCGTCGCCGACGACGTAGGGGCGCAGCCCCTGAAAGGCGATGGTGCCCTCAGGAGCGGTGTCGTCCATCGGGCCGTCCATCTCGATGGTCGAGCCGGACTTGGCCGCCGGGACCGGGTGGCTTTGCGGATGGACCCACAGGCGGGCCGCCTCCCCGAACGGTCGCCGCCGGGCCAGCAGGCCGAACGGGTCGGTCTGAGCCAGCACCAGCGGCCCGACGTCGAACACGCCCTCGGCGGTCGGTCGGCAGGCGATAGGTCGAGGTGAAGTCCTCGCCGGGGTGCAGCGGCGGCAGGTCGAGGGTGACCACCCGGTCACCGGCGCGATCCTCGACCGTCAGCCGGGGAGCCCGCCGGTGGCCGGTGTTGGCGATGCTGACCAGACCGAGCGCCGGGCTGCCCCGGCGCACCCGGACCGGCTCCAGCTGCCGCGACACCGACAGGCTGGGAGGCCGCAGCACCCAGCCGACGGCGGCGACCAGAAGCAGGAGGAGGGCGGCCCCGGCGACGGTCAGCTCCGGCAGCCCCAGCACCACGCCGGTGGCGTACAGGCCGACGCCGGCGCCGAGGGTGCCCCACCCCGAAGGGGTCAGCCTCATGCGGTCGTCGGCACCCGCACGGCCCTGACGACATCGTCGATCAGGCGGTCCGTGGTGGCGTTGCTCAGCGCCGCCTGCGAGGAGAGCAGCAGGCGGTGGCCGAGCACGGCGTGGGCCAGGGCCTTGACGTCGTCGGCGGTGGCGTAGCCCCGTCCCGCCAGGGTGGCCCGGGCCCGGGCGGCCCGCATCAGCGACAGGCTGGCCCGGGGACTGGCGCCCAGCCGGACGTCGGGCAGCTGGCGGGTGGCGCCCGTCAGCGCCACCACGTAATCCCGGAGCACCGGCGCCACCCGGGCCTGCGAGCACCACCGCGATCATCCGCTGCACGTCGGCGGCGCTGACGACGGGCCGGAGGGTCGCCAGAGCCGGCTCGGATCCGTCGGCCGCCAGGATGTCCGCCTCGGTGCGTGCTGTCGGGGTAGCCCATGGTGAGCCGCACCAGGAAGCGGTCCAGCTGGGCCTCGGGGAGCCGGTAGGTGCCGTCCATCTCGATCGGGTTCTGCGTCGCCAGCACCAGGAACGGACGGGGCACGTCGTGGGGATGCCCGTCGACGGTGACCCGCCGCTCGTCCATGACCTCGAGCAGGGCCGACTGGGTCTTGGGCGAGGCCCGGTTGATCTCGTCGGCCAGCACGACGTTGGCGAAGACCGGCCCCGGGATGGAAGGCGAAGCGCCCGTCGTGCTGGTGGTACACGGTCGCCCCGGTGACGTCGGACGGGAGCAGGTCCGGCGTGAACTGGATCCGGTGCCAGCTGGCGTCGATGGAGCCGGCCAGGGCCCGGGCCAGCGACGTCTTGCCCACCCCGGGGACGTCCTCGACGAGCACGTGGCCCTCGGCCAGCATGGCGATGACCGCCAGCGACACGGCGTCGGGCTTGCCCTGGATCACCTTCTCCATGTTGCGCTCGACCCTCGACGCCACTTCCGCGGCCCAGGCCACGTCGTCGGGGGTCACGGATGAGGAGGAGGGGAAAGGTGGAGAGGTGGCGGTCATGGTCGGCATTGGGCCCCCAACCCAGGTGGCAGAGGCCCGAGACGGTGCTGGCTCACGTCCAGAAGCTGAACTTCTCGGAGGCGCCGGACATCCCCGGAGGGGAGCTGCGCCGCAGGGGTACAGCTCGAATGCGGTGAAGGTGCCGCTGCTGCCGCTGGTGCGACCCTCGTACTCGCAGACGTGCTGACTGGAGCTGTTGATCTGGGTGGTCGACACGTAGGCGATGGGGTGGGGAGTGTCGGGCGGCTGGTAGCTCGGGAGCGCAGCCGTGCAGGCCGGCGTTCGTGGGCGTGGTCACCAGGGCGTAGACGTCGCCGGACACGCCCTTGGTGCCGGACAGTCCGGCGGCGTACTCGTAGTACGTGGTGCAGAGGTACTCGTTGGTCCCGGCCGGCCGCGGACCTGCGCTGACCGGGTAGTGGATCCAGTCGACGCCGCTAGCGCCCTCGTTGGTCCAGGCGCCGCCGGTAGTTGGTGCAGTCGTTTTCGATGGCGTGGTCGCCGTTGAGGGAGTCGTAGCAGACATCCGTCGCCCCCTCGGGCCCACGCGGTGCCGCTGGCCCTGCGTGGACGGCCCGTTGCCGACCGAGTTGACGGCGTACACGCTGACCGTCTCATTGGTCCAGGCCGGCACCGACTTCGTGACCGAGGTGCTCGTGGTGGACAGAGTGGCTGCCCCCGACGGACACCTTGTAGCCGGTTACAGGGGGGCTGCCGCTTGGCACCTTGGCCGCCGACCAGGAGATGGTGAGCTGATCGTCGCCTCCGGTGACGGTGAGGTTGGTGACCGGCCGAGGGTGTCGACCAGGTGGTGGCCTGCACGGGGGCGCTGGCCGGACCGGTGTTGCCGCTTGGTGTTGGTGGCCACGATCGTGAACGAGTATGCGGTCCCCGCCGCCAGCCTCATCACCACGGCTTGCGTGGTGGTGACCGTGCGCACGGCCGGGCCGCCTCTCACGCTGTAGTTGGCGATCGGGGTGTGGTACGGCCCGAGGGATGGCTGGCGCCAGGAGAGGGAGATCTGGCCCGGCGCCGGTGGCGCTGGTCTGCACGCCCGTGACTTGACCCGGCGAGTCCTTGAGGGGAGTGGCGCAGGACTGACCGGCGGGACTGAGGGCCCGCCGCCGACGCGCTTGACCGCCTGGACCTGGACGCACTCTCGAACCCCGTCGGGCTGGCCGGACAGAGTCGCACTGGTCGCGGTGCCACCGGCGCTGAGGCGGGCGCCGCTGGGCGTGGCGGTCACCTGGTATCTCACGATCGGGCTGCCCCCGTTCGACGCAGGCGGTGCCCACCCCACGGTGAGCACCCCGTCGCCGGCGTTGACCTGGGTCACCGCAGGCGCCCCGGGCACGGTGGGCGGCTGGGTCGTCGGCGGTTGCGTTGTCGGTGACGGAGTGGGAGGCGGCTGGGTCGGGGGGGTGACGGACGGGGGCGGACCGGTGGTGGGAGGACTGGTCGTAGGTGGGCTGATCGGCAGGCTGGTCGCGGGGGTACCGCCGCCCGGCGGGGTGTGGCCAGGAGCCCCGGCGGTGGGGTTCGGGGAAAGCGTCGGGGATGGCGGCGGAACGCCCCCCGGCCGATCGCTTCTTGGCCGAGGTCGGAGCCATGGGCTGGTACTTGGTGATGCTCGTCACCGAGCCGCTGCCGCTGACGACCAGCGCCTGGGCCGATCCCGGTGCTGTTGACGAACACGAGCTGGTCCTGGGTGACCAGCTGGTCGGCTCCACGCGGCACCCGGATCGGGGCCAGGGCTGTCAAGGGGGCCAGCTCGACGGCCTCGAGCTCGACCGGCTGGGCCGTCGAGGAGGTAGGCCCGATTCGACGCGACCGCCACCTGGGTGGACTGTGGCCGCGGCGGGCAGCTCCAGCGAGGACAGTGCGGGCCGCGACGTGTCGATGTCCAGCACCTCAGACCCGGCCAGGACGACCAGGTCGGGGCTCGACGAGGACGCGCCCACGACGGGCGGCGTGGCCGAGTGCATCGTGCGGGAGCGCAACCTGATGGAGGGACGGCTCCTGCAGCGAGGCTGCGGTGGCCGACTCCGGGTCGACCGCCCACACCCCCCCGCTGGTGTCCGCCACCTGGACGGCGTCGCCCGGCCGGCCGAACGGGTGACCGATCACCACGTCCGCCGGGTTGGCCTGCGTCGACCCCGGCCCGGGCGGGCACCGGCACCCAGATCGATCCTGACCCGTCGACGGTGGCGACGCCGGTTGGGCCGCCCAGCGCGATCTGGCGCCCGACTGGCGCCAGGGTGGTGGGATTCGAGCTGTTGCAGGATTCCCGACGACCGGTCGAGGACCCACGTCGTGCTGGCGCCCGCCACCACCTGCAGGGCGCCGGCCGGGCCGGGCTCGGCGGTAGTGGTGGCGACGCTCAAGGTGGCGTCGTCCAGGCGGGACAGCCGCCCGGTGCGGAGATCGAGCACGTAAGCACCGCTCGCCCGTTGCACCACCTCGAAGGGGTCACCCGGCTTCCCGACCGACGCCTGGGCATCGGTCCCGCCCGTGTACCCCTCGACGTGCGACACCGTCCCGGTCGAGCTGTTGCCGAGCCAGGCCCCGCCAGTGAGCAGGCGCAGCGCGCTGGCCGGCTCACCGGTTGCCCGTGACCGCCAGCCCGACCACGGCGCCGACGAACGCCACCACGAGGGCTGTGATCGCGATCCGCCGACGCGAACGCCGCCTGGCCACCAGGGCTCCTTCCCTCAACTCGAAGGCGGTCGGTGAGCGTAGCAGAGGCCGTCGCCTTCTGGCAGCCCCCCGCTACCCTCGCCAGCAGTGCGGATACAGGCCAGCCTGGTCGACATCGGAGGCACCTGGCGCCAAGACGTCCTGGTCGATACGGATCCCGACATCGCCGGCGGCCGAGGTGGCGGCGGCCCTCGCCGCGCTCCGGCCCGGTGCGCTCTGGCTGGACGGCCACCCCTTCGGCGGTGAGGGCCGGGTCGGGGACAGCGGGCTCCGGGACGGTGCGGTCCTACAGGTGGGGCAGGTGGGGCAGGTCGGCCAGGTCGGCCAGGTCGGCCAGATCGGGCAGGCCGGGCAAGTCGGGCCGGTCGGGCCGGTCGGGCCGGCGAGCGCCCCCGATTCAGCCCTGGCCGGGCCAGCCCCTGCAGCAGGCTGGGAGCTTGCCGTCGTCAGCGGGCCAGAGGCCGGCGCCCGGGTTCCCCTGTCCGGCAACCAGGCGGTAATCGGGAGGGACCCCTCGGCAACCGTCCGCCTGAGCCACACCTCGGTTTCCCGGCGTGCACGCCCGCCTCACCTGGCCCGGGCGGCCCGACCGCGAAGCCGCCTGGGTGGTGGAGGACCTGGGCTCCGCCAACGGGACCTGGGTCGATGGGAACCGCATCACCGAACCCAAGGTGCTCTCGCCGGGCGCCACGATCGAGTCGGCACCTCGATCCTCGAGATCCGGCCCGCGGCGGCGGCGGACGCGGACGTACATCCCGCCGACGACGGAACGCTCGAGTTCAACCGGCCCCCCCGGCTCCAGCCCGCGGTTCGCCAACCCAAGGTCCAGCCGCCGTCGCGGCCGGTCGAACAGGAGTCGTATCCCTTTCCATGGGTGCAGGCCCTGGCGCCTCTGGTGATAGGCGGTCTCCTCTATGTCATTACCCACCAGGTGGCCACGCTCGCCTTCATCGCCCTGAGCCCCCTGCTGGTGCTCTCGAACACCGTCTCGCAACGCCGGCGCACCACGGCGAAGAACCGCCGCGACCGGGAGGGTTTCCTGGCTCGGCTGGCGACGGCCCAGGCGGCCGTCGAGGACGCCGCAGCCCAGGAGCGGGACAGGCGAGCGATCCCGCTGGCCGGACCCGGCTGCGGCCGCGGCGGTGGCCGAGGGGCCCACCCGGCGGCTGTGGGAGCGGCGGGCCCACGATCCCGACGCCCTGGTCCTGCGCGTCGGGGTGACCGACCGGCCGGCGTCGATCCAGATCCTCGGTCCGGAGACGAACCCGGCCAGCGACCCCGCCCTCGCCGTACCCGAGCTGCATGCCGTGCCCGTCACCGTCGACCTGAGGGCCGCCGGTGTCTTCGGTGTCGCTGGGCCCAGGGATTCGGCCCGGGCTCTGGCCCGCTGGTTCGCCGTGCAGCTCGCTGCCTGGCACACGCCCCGGACGCTGGAGCTCTACCTCCTGACGGCCGGCGACGGAGCCGACGCCGATTGGGACTGGATCCGTTGGCTGCCGCACGCCCGCTCCGACCTCCCCGGCTCGCCGCCGGCCCGGATCGGCAACGACGCAGCCTCCCGTGAGCAGAGGATCAAGGAGCTCCTGGCCCTGCTGGAGGCTCGCCGCGACTCCGGTCGCGACCCGGCCTGGTGGACGCCGGCCGTGGTGGTGGTGCTCGATGGCGTCCGGGCCCTGCGGGCCCAGCCGGGCGTGCCCCGGCTGCTCCGCGACGGCCCGGCCCGGGGCATCTACGCCATCGGGATCGACGACGACGAATCCCGCCTGGCCGAGGAAGGGCGGGCCGAAGTGGCCTTCGAGGCGGATGGGCTGACGGCGACGGTCAGGGTCGACGGCCACGACCCGGTCGAGAACGTGCTGGTCGACCAAGTGACGTCCCTATGGGCAGAGCGGAGTGGCCCGCCGGCTTGGCCCCGGTTCGGGATGCGGGAGGCGACGAGGGCGGGGCGGTCATTCCCTCGGCCGGTGCGCTTCGTCGATCTGGTCGGCATTGACCTCGATGACCCAGGCGGGGTGGCCAACCGTTGGCGCGCCGGCGGCCGGACCACCTTGGCACCGGTCGGCGTCTCCGTCGACGGCACCTTTTCCCTGGATCTCGAGCGAGACGGCCCGCACGCCCTGGTAGCTGGTACGACCGGGTCGGGCAAGAGCGAGTTCCTTCAGACGCTGGTCGCGAGCCTGGCGCTCGCTCAACCGGCCCGACGCCATCCACTTCGTGCTCGTCGACTACAAGGGGGCGAGCGCCTTCGCCGACTGCGCCGAGCTGCCCCACACGGTCGGGCTCGTCACCAACCTCGACGGTCGGGAGACGAAGCGGGCGCTGGCCTCGCTCGACGCCGAGCTGCGCCGGCGAGAAGCCTGCCTGCACCAGCTTCGGGCCGCCTGATGTGAAGAGCGCCTGGGAGCACGACCCGCAACAGGCCGGCGCCATGGGCCTGGCCCGGCTGGTGCTGGTCATCGACGAGTTCGCCGAGCTGGTGCAAGAGCTACCCGACTTCGTGACCGGCCTGATCCGGATCGCCCGGGTGGGGCGCTCCCTCGGCGTGCACCTGATCCTCGCCACCCAGCGTCCCGCTGGCGTGGTTACCGGCGAGATGCGGGCCAACACCGGTCTGCGGGTGGCGCTGCGGATGGAGGACCCCAGCGACAGCGTGGAAGTGCTCGAGTCCAGCGACGCGGCCGGGCATCTCACGCGCCACCCCGGGCCGGGCCTACGCCCGGGTCGGCGGGGGCGCCCAGCTGGTGGCCTTCCAGGCGGCTCGCGTCGCAGGACGGAGAAAAGGGGAGCGTGCTGGTCTCCCGCCTCCTCAGGTCCTTCCAGTGCCGTGGCTGCGGCTGGGGTACCCGATCGGCTTCCGGGTCATCAAGGACGAACAGGGCGGCCGGGCCACCGACCTCCACGCCCTGGTAGATGCTCATGGTCCAAGGCGGCCGAGGAGACGGGGATCCCGCGCTGGCCGCAGTCCGTGGATCGAGCCGCTGCCCGCCGTGGTCGGGCTCGACGAGTTGCCGCCGACCGTCCCCGAAGATGAGACAGGGGGCCCGGTCGCCTACGGGCTCGAGGACCGCCCGGCTGAGCAGTCGCAGCGAAGCAGCGGTGTTCGACCTGAAGAATGGCGCCCATCTGGCGGTGGCGGGCGGCGCCCGCAGCGGCCGTTCCACGTTGCTGCGCACCCTCGCCGGTAGCCTGGCCCGGTCGGTCTCGCCAGACGACGTCCACCTCTACGGCCTCGACTTCGGGAACGGCGCCTTGCTGCCCCTCGCCGCCGCTTCCGCACTGCGGTGCGGTGGCGATGCGCAGCGAAGGGGAGCGCATCGAGCGGCTCGTAACCCGTCTCCTCGAGGAGCTCGCCCGGCGGCAGGAGATCATGGCGAGGGGCGGATTCGGTGCCGTAGCCGAGCAGCGCGCCGCGGTCGGGCCGAGGCGACCGGCTCCCCTACCTGGTGCTGTTCCTGGACCGGTGGGAGGGCTTTCAGTCTGCCTATCCGCCGGAGTCCGGCAGTGCCCTGCCGGCGGCGATCGGACGGCTGATCCGGGAAGGGCCCGGAGCGGGCCTGCGGGTCGTGCTCAGCGGCGACCGCGGCCTGCTTACCGATCGCCTGGCGGCCCAGATCGACGATCGCCTGGTGCTCCGGCTCGCAGATCGTGATGACTACCGGCTGGCGGGCATCAACCCCAAGGGACGTCGCCGCCGACCTTCCCCCAGGACGGGCGTTCCGGGCTGACTCGGCCATCGAGGTGCAAATCGCGGTCCTCGCCAGCGGTGCGACTGTCGATCCGAGCGGCCCCGCCCAGGCCGAAGAGGTGCGGGCCGTGGCGGCGGCCGCCGCCACCCGTTGGCCTGGACCGCCAGCCAACCGACCGCTACGGGTTGACACCATGCCAGCGACGATCTCGGCGGCCGAAGTGGCCGCCCTCGCCGGGGCCGGGCGCTCGGAGGTCCCCACCCCAAGCCCGCCCGGCAGCCTATGGGTGGTCGTGGGCGCAGGAGGCGACGAGCTGACCGTCCGCGCCGTCGACCTGGCCGCGACCGGGGGGTTCGTGTGGCCGGGGCGCCTCGTTCGGGACGGAGCACGCGCGCTGGTCGGGCTCGCTCGCGGCGCGGCGGCGGCCGGCGCGCCGGTCGTGGCGGTATGCCCCCGACCGTCCCCGCTCAGCGCCGTGGGGAACCTCCCAGGCGTCACGGTGCTGGAAGAGGGGGTCCCTGATGCGGCGGCGGTACTCGCCGCCATCGAGGCCGCCGGCGAGGTGGCCAAGCAGACTGCGACCCCGCCGCAGCCCGTAGTCGTGGTCGTCGACGACGCCGACATCTTCGCCCGCAGCGAGGCGGATGACGCAGTGCGTAGCCTCATACGGGAGACAACGCCCGGACGCATCGCGGTGGTCGCCGCCGGCCCCATCGACGAGATGAAGAACGAGCTTCGAGGGGTCATCGTCGAAGCCCGGCGAGCCCGAACCGGCCTGCTCCTCTCGCCGTCGTCGAGCTTCGATGGCGACCTCTTCGGAGTCCGGCTGGCGCCGTCGCTGGTCGGGCGTCAACCACCTGGGCGAGGATGCCTGCTCCGGGGCGGCGAGTACCTCCTGGTCCAGGTGCCGTTTGACTGAGCGCGTCGCAGGGTATACGGTGATCTCGCCAGAGGAAACAAGGCGGAGGTACCAGGTGTCGACGATCAAGGTGACGTCCGAACAGCTCGAGTCGACCGCCAGCTCGCTGGCCAGCGGGGAGCAGGAGATCAGCGCCAAGCTCGGCCAGTTGCAGTCGATGGTGCAGGCTCTCGTAGACGCCGACTGGCAGGGGTGCGCGTCCAGCTCGTTCCAGGAGCTGTGGCAGCAATGGCACAGTGGCGCCACCCAGGTGCAGCAGGCCCTCTTGGGCATCTCCCAGATGCTCGGAAAGACCGGTCAGGTCTACCAGCAGACGGAGGATCAGCTGGCCGCCCAGCTGCGCGGCTGAGGCGCTCCGCCGGCCCGGTTTGAAAGGGAGCGATCGATGGTCGCGTTCTATGCCGATCTGGACGCGATGGGCGACCTGTCCGGTCAGCTGAAATCCGTGCACCGCATGCTGTCGTCGGTGGGCTCGAACGTCGGGTCCTACGACGGGACGCTGGGTGATGGCCCCTTGGAAGCGGAGCTGTCGTCGTTCGTCTCGGGCTGGCACGACGGCCGCACCAAGATCTGCGACGGTGTCGCCGGCCTTTCGGCCCGGGTGGACTGTGCCGTCGAGGCCTACGGCAAGGCGGAGGCCGATATCTCGCACGCGGCCAGGGCCTCAGGAAAATGACCGCGGGCGACTGGACGCCGTTTGGCGGCGACCCGGCCCCGGGTGATCCGCAGGCGGCGGCCCTCCTCGCCTCTATCTTCGGTGACGTGGCCGCCACGGGGAGGCAGGCCCTCGGGCGCCCTCCACGGCGTGGCGCGCCATGCCGACGGGTCCATTTGGCGCGGTCCGTCGGCCGACGCGTTCGGCGTCCATCTGGCCCAGACGCCGCGGCAGTTGCAGCAGATGGTGACCTCCTATGAGACGGCCAGCCACGCCATGGGCGCCTTCGGGACCACGCTGTCGGGCCTCCAGGAACGAGCGGCCGCCTTGCTGGCCGCAGCTGCAAGCGGGTCGGGCATCGGGTCGCGGCAGCCCAGACGGCCAAGGCGGGCGTGCCGCCCGGGCAGTCGACTGCCTCCGAGGACGCTCAGCTCAACGACGCGAACGATCATCTGGCCAGTCTTCTCGGCGACGTCGACGGGATCCGGAGCGACTGCCAGGCCGCCGCGGCCCGGTGCCGGGCGGGGCTCGAGCAGAGCCACGTGGAAGGAATCCAGAACGAATCCTGGTGGCAGCACGCCCTCGACGACGTCTCGAGCGTCCTGGGTGAGGTCGTCAAGTGGGCAGGGGTGGTCCTGGTGGTGATCGCCATCGTCGTCCTGATTGTCGCCTTCCCGGAGATCACCGGACCGCTGCTCATGTTCTTCGCCGAAGCCGGCGAGGCCCTCCTGGCCGGCTTGGCGACCGCCGGTGAAGCGTTCGGAGGGCTCGCGCTCGAAACGGCTGGAGAGGCCGTGGCCGAGGAAGGCGCAACCGAGCTCGCCGGTACCGAGGCGGCGTCGCTCACCGAGGCGGGGGCGGAATCCGGCCTCGAGGGCACGACGGTCGGCGACTTCAGCGTCAGCGAGTCCGGCGAGGTCGAGGAGAGTTTCACCGAGGTGTCCAAAACCTCCTCGACAGGGGCTCGACTCGCCGAGCAGTGGAAGACCCTCGGCGAGAACAGCTGGTGGAAGGGCGCGAGCTGGGCCATGAAGGGCCTGGTCGGGTTGAAGACCGTGGACGACGCCGACCGGTACTTTCAGTACGGCGACGCCGAGGCCGGTGGCGATCTCATCGGCGACACTCTTGATGACGTCCTGGGTTCGGCGGATCTGGTCGGCGAGACGAGCCTGGGCACCAAGATCGGCATGGTCCAATCAGTCGGCTCCGAGACAGAAGCCACGTCGACCGTCAGCAACATCTTCGGCGCCGATGGGCAACTGGCCACCATCCGGACGTCGTTCACCCAGGTGGTCAAGCCCAACGCGGTGGAGGTCAACCTGGGAACCTTCACGGATCCGCTCGTCGAGCTGGCGGGCGCCAGCGGCCACGGGACGGAATGGATGGGGCGCCTGGTATCGGAAGCTCTCGGAGGCGGCGACGGCGGGAGCGGGAGCACCGGGGTCACGCACCACGTCGACCTCCGGGGGGCACGCTGACGGGCGCAACCGGCGCGGCGGAGGCGGATGCTCCCAGTGGCTTCGATATTTACCTGCCGCCGGGGTGGGTCGGTCTCGCCCTCACCCCCACAGCCGCGAGCGACCTGCGCCGGTTGATGGCTGCGGTCCGGGCCCGGGGCATCGGGCCGGTCGCATCCCTCGACGATCTGGCCCGAGCGGCGGAAGGTTCCCTCGCGGTCCTGCTCCAAGAGGCTCGCCGGACGGGGGCCGTGTATACCGCCCTGCACCTGGGGTGGGAGCCCGACGGGCGCCAGACGGAGGCCAGATTGTTGGTCGTACTGGGCCGCTTCGGGCCTGACGCCGACCCGATCGAGCTCGTCCGGGCCTTGCGCGCCCGCTCCGTTCCGCCTCCTCGGATCGACGAGCGGGAAGTCGGGCTGGTCCAGTACGGCGAGACGGTCGTGGTCCGCCGAGCGGGGTTGATGGAGAGCGAGCAAGGCCGGCCATTGCTGCACCACGAGTACTACTTCCCCGTGCCGCACCACGAGGAGCGGTTGGCGCTGCTCGACTTCACCAGTCCCTCCACCGCCTCGGCGATGAGGATGGGCGAGATGTTCGCCTCTATGGCCGCGAGCTTCCGTTTCACCGAGGCGTGATGGTGTCGGGTGATGAGTGGTCCGAATCCTCCGCCTGGTCGGAGCGGTCGACCGCCAGGAAAATCTGTTCGGTCGTGTACCTGGGCGTGACCGCGTTATTGCCCGCGGCGGCAGTCATCAACCTGGCCAATGGTCATTGGTTCTTCGGGTTCGTGGCGATAATCGCCAGCGTGGTGCTCGTACCGCTCGCGATCTCGGTAACCCGGCAGTCCGGCCCGGCCGCCAGGCTCATCTTTCCTATAGCGGCGGTCACCGTTCTTGGCGGCCTCCTGGTTGGTGCCGGTCTCAACTGAGGAGAGCGGAGCTGTCCGCGCCCGAAGGCAGCCAGGCCGGTCCTGGTGGCCATCCTGTAGCATCGCCCCGAAAAACGAGGCCCGATGGCCGGCGCCCTCGTGATCCCGCACGACCAGGTGGCAACACCGACGGGGGGAGGATCTCATGACACCGAGCGACGAACAGCTCGTCGAGATGTACCGACGAATGGTTCGGATTCGTTGGTTCGAGGAAGCGGCTTGGGAAGGCCGAGCGGAGATTCCGGGGGTGATCCACACCTCCATCGGCATGGAGGCATCGATCGTGGGCGCTTGCATGGCGCTTCGATCAGATGACTACATGGTCGGGACGCATCGCTCACACGGCCATCCGATCGGCAAAGGGGCGCGGATCGATCGCTTGTTTGCTGAGTTGATGGGCAAGGCGACGGGCGTGAATCAGGGTAAAGGTGGCTCCATGCACCTGTCGGACTTCAGCGTCGGCAGCCTGGGGGAGACGAGCATCGTCGGATCCGGGCTTCCTGTCGCGACCGGAGCCGCGCTCGGCGCCAAGATGCAGGGCCTGGACCGGGTCGCGCTGTGCTTCTTCGGCGACGGCGCCGCCGCGGAGGGCACGTTTCACGAGAGTCTCAACTTGGCGTCGATCTGGAATCTTCCGGTCGTCTACCTGTGCGAGAACAATGCGTATGGCGAATTGACGGCCTTTTCCAAAGCCAGTTCCGTGGCCAACATCGCCGATCGGGCGGCTGGATACAGCATGGAAGGAGCGATTGCCGACGGGCAGGACGTGGTCGCCGTGTACGACGCGGTGAGCGATGCGGTGGCCCGAGCCCGAGCGGGAGTCGGCCCCGGCCTGGTCGAAACCAAGACGTACCGGTATTTCGGGCACTCCGGCGGACCTGATCCCGAGGCCGAATACCGGACCCAAGCCGAGGTGGAGGAGTGGCGGGCCCGAGACCCGATCGTCCTTTTCCACGATCGACTGATCGAAGACGGCGTCATGACCGAAGCAGCGCTCAAGGAGCTCGAAAACGAGGAGCAGCTGGGTATCGAGACCGCCTGGAAGTTCGCCCTCGACAGCCCGTTCCCCGAGCACGACGCGGCGTTCGATCACCTCTTCACCAACCCGATTCCCCGAAGGTAGAAAGGTTCGCAGATGGCAAAGATGCGTTATCTGGAAGCGGTCAGCGACGCCCTTCGTCAGGAGATGCGGCGGGACGAGCGGGTGTTCATCCTCGGCGAGGACGTCGCCTGGAACCATCTCGGCGCAACCGCCGGGTTCGTCGGCGAGTTCGGGCCCGACCGGGTACGGAACACGCCGATTTCGGAAGCAGGCTTCGTGGGCACCGCAGCCGGGGCGGCGATGGTAGGGATGAGGCCGGTGGTCGACATGATGATCGCCCCTTTCTTCTACGTGGCCTTCGACCAACTGGTGTCGATCATCGCCAAGTCGACCTACCTCTACGGGGGTCAGGCGAAACTGCCGATCACCCTGCGAGCCGCCATGTTCTACGGCGGGTCCATGGCAGCCCAACACAGTGACCGCCCCATCTCGACGCTGATGACGATCCCGGGCCTGAAGCTGATCGCACCGTCCTCCCCGGCGGACGTCAAAGGCCTGTTGACCACCGCCATCCGGGACGACGACCCGGTCGTCTGCCTCGATGACTACCACGTGTGGGGGGCCATCGAGGAGGTCCCCGAGGGCGACTACACCATCCCCTTCGGCCAGGCCAGTGTGAAGCGGGAGGGTTCCGACGTGACCATCGTGGCCGTGGCCGGGTCGGTACCGGCTGCCCTGGCGGCGGCCGAGGAGCTGAGCGCCGACGGGATCTCCTGTGAGGTGGTCGACCCCCGGTCGATCGTGCCCCTGGATGTGAGCACGATCCTGCGCTCGGTTGAGAAAACCAGCCACCTGGTGGTGGCCGACCCCTCACACGAAATGGGCAGCGTGGCGTCTGAAATCTCGGCCATCGTGGCCGAGCAGGGCTTTTGGCATCTGCAGGCGCCCATCTATCGGGTGACCGCCCCGCACGTGCACATCCCGTTCAGCCCGCCGCTCGAATCCGGCTTCTACCCGAACGTGGAGCGCATCAGCGCGGCGGTCCGCAAGACCCTCTCGTAGCGGCGACAGGCGCTAGGCCCTCGCCGAAGCCTCCGGGGTCTCGTCGCCGAGCTCCAACAGGTACGGCTGGTCGAAATAAAACTGCCGCGACCATCGCCGGAACCGGGCGTAGTGCTGCTTTTCCCCGGCCGCGAAGGACGGTCGCTCCAGGTAGCGCTGATGTTCCCAGATGTTGAAGTCCTGGCGGATCTGGGCCTTCTGGAACTCGAGCATGCGCGCCGCCTTTCCGGTCGGCTCGGGATCGTCGCTACCCGGCTCCCGGGTGCACGTGATCGTGCAGAACAGCTGGGACTGCTCCTGGTCGACCGGTGTGGTCGCAGTGAGCTGCGAAGTGACAAAGTCGTGGAGCTTGAAGCGGGCGTTCGAGAGGGCCAGGCCCCAGGCCTCTGTCTCGATCTCCCCCTCCACGGGCCCGTCGGGCGTGAGCCACGTCGATCTCTTTCCGTAGCCGAACCAGAACCCGATCCGAGTGTGCAAATAGTGGCCGGCTTCTTCCCAGTACAGCGGCCGACCAGGCTGCCCGGCGCCGTGGACGTACATGAAGTGGTGGTAGTCGGGGGTGTTCTCGACGGGCGACTGAGGAATGATCCTGCGGATGCCCATTTGGTCCGCACCCTGGGGATACACCGGATAGTGCTTCTGGTCGTCGGCAAACTCGGGAATCCCGGGCCACTCCCAAAACGGAGGTCGTCCGTAGCCGTCGTACCAGGCGACCATCAGGCCGTCGATCTCCCGGGTCTCCCACCGTTGCAGCTGGACGTGGCGTGACTCCTCCGGAGCGTAGGGGATCTCCGACAGGCTGCCATCGGCCGACCAGACCCAACCGTGGAATGGACACTGGATGCAGTCGCCCTTGACCTGGCCGCCGTGACCCAGGTGGGCCCCGAGATGGGGGCAGAAGGCGTCCAAGAGCGCCACCTCCCCCGCTTCGGTTCGAAAGAGGACGAGGTCCTGGTCGAAGTACCGCACGGGGCGCACCTCTCGGGGGGCCAGCTCCGCGGAATAGCCGATTTGGTACCAGCCGGTCGGGAATACTTCGTAGGGCCAGTCCTTCATGTGCAAGCTCCATCTGCGGGAAGTCGATACCAACCGCTTGGTTGGTATCATCGCAGGCCTTGGCCGCCAACGTCAAGGGTCCGCCGTCGTCGAAGGGGGCGACGAGGTCGGGCCTTGGCGGGACTCGAGCGGGGAAGCTACCCTCCGGTGGCGTGGGACCTCTGGCTGGACTCCGGGTCATCGAGCTGGCAGGGATCGGGCCAGGACCGCATGCGGCCATGATCCTGGCCGATCTCGGCGCCGACGTCGTGCGGATCGATCGCCCGAGCGGCGCGCTCGACACAGGGGCGGCGGAAGCGACGGACCCGATGCTCCGAGGCCGCCGGCGGGTGGCCGCCAACCTCAAGGATGCCGAAGGCCGTGAGACCCTGATGCGGCTCGTCGACCATGCCGACGTGTTCATCGAGGGGTACCGGCCCGGAGTCGCCGAGCGCCTTGGAGTGGGGCCCGCCGATTGTCACGAGCGCAATCCGCGTCTGATCTACGCTCGCATGACCGGGTGGGGTCAAGAGGGCCCGTTGGCCCGTCGAGCCGGCCACGACATCAACTACATCTCCCTGACCGGCGCCCTGCATGCAATCGGACGGGCTGGGGAGCCTCCGGTCCCTCCGCTCAACCTCGTCGGCGATTTCGGCGGTGGCTCGATGCTCCTGGTGATCGGCGTGCTCTCGGCGCTGTGGGAGTCCCGGATCTCCGGCCGAGGGCAGGTCGTCGACGCCGCCATGATCGACGGGGCGGCGATCCTGACCCAGATGGTGTGGGGCCTGCTGCCGAGTGGAGCCTGGAGCGATGCGCGGGGCGAGAATCTGCTGGATGGAGGGGCCCCCTTCTACAACACCTACCAGTGCTCGGACGGGCGGTACGTCGCGGTCGGGGCGATCGAGCCGAAGTTCTATCAGGCGCTCCTGAGCGGCCTCGGTTTGGACCGGGCCACGCTGCCCGACCAGTACGACCGCGCCCGCTGGGCGGAGCTGCACGGGCGACTGGCCGAGGTGTTCGCCACCCGACCCCGGGACGAGTGGTCGAAGGTCTTCGCCGGGACCGACGCGTGCGTCACCCCCGTGCTGGCCTTCGGTGAAGTGGCGAGTCACGAGCACGTCGCGGCGCGCGGCACGGTCGTGCGCCACCAAGGCGTCGAGCAGGCCGCCCCCGCACCGCGCTTCTCCCGCAGCGACATGCCGTTGCCCGACATCGTTCTCGAGCAGTTCGACCCCGACGCCATCCGGGCCGAGTGGGCGGCGCGCTAGTCGTCGCCCTGGCTCAGATCAACGTCGTCGGTCGCGATCAACGACGAGCCCCTCCGCTTCCAGGTCCCAGGCGGTGGCGGGCACTCCTTCGGCGCGCAGGACGTGCTTCATGACCCGACCGAGCGCATTGGCCGGCAGGGAATCGCGAACATCGACGTAGCGCGGTATGGCGAAGTACGGAACCTGGTCGCGGACGAAATCGAAAAACTCCGGCGCCGTTAACGTGGCGCCCGCCGCCAGGACGAGGCAGGCCTTGATTTCCTCGTCGCCGAGGTCGGCCGGTAGGGCGCACACGGCGACATCGGCGACCGCCAGATGCTGCCGGATGACGTTCTCCAACGCCAGAGAGGAAACGTTCTCACCCCGGCGGCGCACGATGTCCTTCTTCCGGTCGAGGAAGGTCAACACTCCGTCCGCCTCCATGCGGCCGAAATCACCGGTGTGATGCCAGAGATTGGACCAGGCGTCAAGGGTCGCCGCGGCCTTGTTCCAGTAGCCGCTGTACATGGCGTTCGGAACCCGGGGTCGTACGACGATCTCGCCCCCCTCGCCGGGGGAGACCTCGTTGCCGTCGGCGTCGTGGACACGGACATCGAGTAGCGGCGACGGCCGACCGGACGACCCTCGGTTTCGGGGGCCGTCCGGCTCGGTCGCGGTGATGGGTACGCACTCGGTCTGCCCGTAGCCCTCCGACATCACTGGCGTGGCGAACCGCTCCTCGAACTCCCGTTGCTGCGCTTCAGGAAGAGGGACCCACGTGGCCATCCGGAATGGGTGCGCCCCATCCTCGGGCCGGGGCGGTTGGGCCAGGATCATGCCGGCCATGACGCCCACCCCGATGAGCACGGTGGCGGCGGCGGCGGCGGCGTCTTTCATGAAAGTCGAGGCGTGAAACTCCGGAGCGATCCCAATCGACGCCCCGTTGACCAGGGCGCTCATGAACGCCACCATCTGGCCGCTCGTGTGGTACATCGGGAATCCGGTATAGATGCGATCGCCTGGGACCACCCACCGGCACAGCCCGTAGGCCTGGCCGACCGCGACGTAGTAGCCGGAGCTGAGCAGGCAGCCCTTGGCGGCCGCCGTCGTTCCCGACGTGTACATGATCGTCAGTAGATCGCCGGGCCGCGATTCGTCATGGAACCTGCCTCTGGCCGACAACAGGTCGCCATACAGGATGGTCGAGGCGGTGGGCTTGTCCACCTGGACGACGACGCTGATGTCGGTGCGCTTGATCAGCCCGCGCGCCGCCTCATACCCGGGCCCATCGGCAATGAGGAACCGCGCTCCGCAGTCAGCGAGCTGATATTCGAGGAACTCGCCTTTGAGCCAATAGTTCAGAGGAACCTGCACCGCCCCGAGCTTCGATAGCGCCAAGAGCAGCTCGACCGTCTCGATCCGGTTGGGCAGGATCCACGCCACGTGGTCGCCGCGGCCGACGCCTCGTTCGGCCAGCCCGGTGGCCAAGCGGTCGCTGCTCTCGTCGAGTTCGGCGAACGTGAGCCACCTCTTCCCACACTGGACGAACGGCTCGTCGGGGGCGTTCGCCAACCGCTCCTGGAACGCGCCGTTGACGGTGTCTCCCATGTCGCTCATCGCCTGTCCGCCCGGGCAATGACGAGCCCGAGTTCCTGGAAGTCGATGGTGGCGGGGCTGTCCCACTCGGCACGCAACTTGTGCTTCTGCACCCGTCCGACCGCATTCACGGGCAGCGCCGGAAGAAACTCGATGTAGCGAGGTACGGCATAGTACGGGAGGTTGGCGCGGAAGAACTCGAAGAGCTGGGCCGGAGCCACCTCCACTCCGGGCTCGAGGACGAGGCAGGCCTTGATCTCGTCCTCTCTGACGCCAGCCGGGGTGGCGTGCACCGCGACCTGGGCGATACCGGGGTGCCCGACGATGGCCCGTTCCAACTCGAGGGACGAGACGTTCTCGCCCCGGCGCCGGAGCGCGTCCTTCTTGCGGTCGACGAAGTACAGACGGCCGTCAGGGTCGAAGCAGCCCAGATCGCCCGTGTGGTGCCACAGGTTGCGCCACGCCTCCAAGGTGGCCTGCTCCTTGCGCCAGTACCCGGAAAACATGCGGTACGGCTCCAGAGGGCGGACGACGATCTCGCCCGTCTCACCGGAGGAGAGGAGCCGGTCGTCGTCGTCGACGACCTGAACGTCCAGCCACGGCACCCGCTTGCCCGCGCTGGCCCGGCCGCCCCACACGGCCGACTCACCCGATCCCATGGTGGCGGGCACGACCTCGGTCTGCCCATAGCCTTCGCAGATGGCTCGCATGTGGAAACGGGCTTCGAGCTCCCGCTGCACGTCTGGCGCCAGAGGGATGAAAATGCCGCGATCCACCTCGTGGTCTGTGTCGCCGGATGTGTTCGGCGTGCGCAGGAGGGCGGCAGCCATGGCTCCGACCCCGAAGATCTGAGTGGCTCCGATTTCGCGGGCTCGGGGAATGAGGGTCGCGGCCCGGAACTCCGGGTCGAAGCTGACCCGGCAGCCGACGATCAGGGTGTCCATGAGGGCGCTGAGGGCGAATCCGTGGTACAGGGGAAGCGGACACAGCGAGGTGTCCAGGGGCGTGAACCACCCGTTGGTGGCATGGGCGATCGGCATGTGCACGAGATAGCCGTTGTTGATCAGGCAGCCCTTCGGCATACCGGTGGTGCCCGAGGTGTAGAGGATGCACACCAGGTCATCCGGTCCGGGGTCCGGCCAACGCAGCACCGGGTCCAGGTAGAGGTCGCGGAAGGCGGTGGCCGGTTCATCCGCGGCGTCGAGGAGGACCAGCCGGCACTTACCCAGCTCGGGCATCTGGAGTGCCTTGGTGATCGGAGGGACGGCGGCGGCGTCCGCAATGACCAGCGTCGGGTCTGCCTCGAGCAGCTGGTACTGCAGAAACTCGCCTCTCAGAAACACATTGACGGGCACGTGGATGGCGCCGAGCACGGCGCAGGCCAAGAACAGATCCACGGCCTCGTCCCGGTTGGTCATCATCGATGCGACCCGGTCACCCGGTTGTACCCCCAGGTCGTGCAGACCGGCGGCGAGGCGCTGGGCTTGGCCGGCCACCACGCCGGCGCCGCGCCAGTCGCCGCCACACGCGACCATAGGCCGATCGGCGTTGTGCTCGGCGAGGTGGCGTAGGCGACTCGATACCGTCGGGAGCGGATCGCTCATCGCGGACGCCTCATGGGCCAGGTTCCCCCATCTGGTAGCCAACCGTAAAGTTGGGTATGGGGCCGAAAGGTAGCAGCCGGGCCAAAGGCCGTCAACCACGACAGATTGCGCCGCCGGCCGGGTCCCGCACGACGGTTCGGCCCCCTATCCGCTTCCTCAGGGGGAGGTGAGGATGCCACCCATCACAAAGTCGGTCAGTTGGCTGACGAGGTCGGCCTGACGCTTTCGACTCGACGACTGAAACCAGACTGGGAGGTAGCCGAGCATGCCAATGATCGAGTACATGACGGCAGAAACGTTGAAGTCTCGAAAGTCGCCTGACGCAATTCCAGCCGATAGCAGCTGCCGGCTGAACCGCTCGTATTTGTCGATGCGCCGCAGAAGTTCCCGAACCTGACCCTCGGGCAGGTTCTGGTCGATTCGTGGCATCTCTTGAAAGAACACGACCACCTCGTCCCGCTGAGTGGATACGTGCTCCACTTGCAGGCGCACGAACTCGCGCACCCGATCCGAGGGATCTCCTTCGCCCGGTACCCGTTCGATCAAGTCGAGGGTGGCGTCGAGTTGGTCCGACAACAGCTCGTACAGGATGGCACTCTTAGACGGGTAATAGTGATAGAGCGTCCCCTTGTTGAGCCCGACTTCCTCAGCAATGAGGTCCATGGTCGCCGCACTGAAGCCGTGGACGCGAATGAACCGGGCGGCCGTGGCTCTGATGTCAGCCCGTCTCGAAGGTCGGGGCATGGCTGTCCTTCCGTCTGACCCGCTCTGCCAGAGCCATCGTAACCGACCAACGGGTTGACTACGCTGCTGGCGTCGCCTACCGTGGCCTCGCCAACCGGAAGACGCCAGGTTCGCCGCCCGGGGTGCCCTGAAAGCGGATTCCAAAGCGGGAGGTGTCGACCTTGAAGACCGCACTCGGTCCCGAGCAGATGGAGTTCCTCGCCGCCTTGAGGACCTACCTGGACAACCTCGATCCCGATCTCGTAGCGGCCACCCGGGCCGAGAACATCGAGGACCCGATGCAGCCCCGGGTCAACGGTCAGCGGTTTCTCCAACGCTTGGGGGCCGACGGTTGGCTCGGCGTCTCGTGGCCTACGGCCTACGGGGGGCAGGGCCGTTCTCCCATAGAGCACTGGCTTTTTGCCGAAGAGCTCTACAACCGTCGGCTCCCAAACGGTCTCCTTACTCTGAACGTCATCGGTCCTACGCTCATACTGAAAGGGAGCGAACTCCAAAAGGCCGAGTACCTGCCTCGCATCCTCCGGGGGGAGCTGGTGTTCGCCATCGGTTACAGCGAACCGGACGCGGGGAGTGACCTGGCGTCGCTACGAACCCGGGCGGTGCGAAGGGGTTCGGAGTACGTCGTCAACGGTCAGAAGATCTGGACGACCGGGGCATCCGTCGCGACCCACCTGTGGCTGGCCGCCCGCACGGGTGCGCAGGAGGATCGCCACCGGGGAGTGAGTCTCTTCATCACTCCGATGGACACGCCCGGGATCACGGTGACACCCATCATCACCCAAGGCGGAGAGCGGACGAACGCGGTGTACCTGGACGACGTGGTGGTTCCCGAAAGCCAGCGGATCGGTGAGGAAAACGCCGGCTGGGCGGCGGTCACCGCGGCCCTGAACTTCGAGCGGATGTTCTACCACAACGAGCCGCGCTGGGAGCTACGGCAGCTGGCGGAGTGGGCGAGTGGGGCCGGCCTGCTCGAGGGGGACAGTGCCGAAGCCCACGCCCTGCAGGAGGTGATGGGAGAGCACGCCGTCGACATCGAGATCTGTCGGCTGTTCGCGCTCCGGGGCGCCCAGATGCTGGCCGACGGTCAGGTCCCGTACGCCGAAGCGTCCGCCAACAAGATCTGGTGGGGTGAACTTCGCCAGCGGATCTGCAGCACAGGACTGGATCTCATCGGCGAGGAGGCCACCATCGCGACGGGTTCCCCCCATGCACCCGCACACGGTCACCTCGAGCGAGGTTTGCGGTCGTCGCCGGTATGGCGCTTCGGTGGCGGGACCAACGAGATCCAATTGGACATCATCGCCACCCGAGGATTGGGGATGCCCAGGTGACCTATCTCGATCTGACCGACGAGGAAGAGCTTCTCACTCGGGCGGCGCAGCAGTACTTTGCCGCCTTCGTCGACAACACCTACCTGAATCAGCAGGAGCGGTCCGGTCCTGGGTACGAAGGCCAGCGCTGGAAGGAGATGGGCGCGCTCGGGTGGACGGCGATCAACGTGCCAGAGCGCGCAGGCGGGGCAGGTGGGACGCTGGCCGCGGCCGCGTTGGTCGCTCGCGAGTGCGGCCGAGCCGCCTTGGCCTCGCCGTTGCTCCAGTCCATGCGTGCGGCGACGGTGCTCGTAAGTCTGGGCGACCCCGAGTTCGACGACACCCTCTCCCAGGTGGCGCACGGCCAGCCGACCGCGCTCGTGGCCCCACCTGACGGCCCGTTGGTGGCAGAGCGCACTGGCAACCGCCAGTACCGCCTCACGGGGAGACGAGTAGTCGTCGAGTGGCTGGCCCAGTCCGAGAGCGCGGTCGTGCTGGCGCCGATCCGCGAGTCGGATCGGTGGTTGTGCTCGGTCGTACGGCGCCAACAGCTCGACGGACGCCTGTTGGAAGTACCGAGCACTGACAACGAGCGCGTTTGCCTCTTCGATCCCCAGGGCCTCGAGTTGTCGGCGGGTGTCCTGGCGGATGGGCTTCCTGCCCGCCGCGTCGAGGTGGCCATGGCTCGGGCCAATCTCCTGCGGGCCAGCTCGATGGTAGGTGGATGCGCGGCGGTGCTGGAATTGTCGAGGGGTTACGCCCTCGAACGAGTGCAGTTCGGCCAGCCGATAGGCGCCTTTCAGGCGGTCCGGCACCACCTGGCCCGGATGGCCATCGCGGCCGATGCCGCCGTGCTGACCTGCAACGACGCGCTCGGACGGGCCGCCGGCGAACCGGAAACCGCGATGGCGGCAGTTGCCCTGTTCACGGCCGGCCGCTCGTACGTCGAGAGCGTCCTGACCGGCGCCCAACTGCACGGTGGCATCGGGACTACCGTCGACCACGTGCTCCATCACCACTTCCGTCGGGCCAAAGCCATGCAGCTGCGGTGCGGGAAGCGGGCGAACCGGTTACGGGAGATCCACGCGGCGTTGGTGTGCCGCGGTGAGGGGAGCGTGTGGTGACCGGCGGCTACAGCTCAGCGCGGCCGGGGTCGACCTCGACGATGCCACTCTGGGGACCTCGGTTGCGCCACGACTGACCGAAGTCCACGTGACGCAGACGGTACTCGGGAGCGAGCTCCAGGAGGCGTTCCAGGGCGACCCTCATCTCCAGCCGAGCGAGGGGCGCGCCCAGGCAGAGATGTGGTCCGTGCCCAAAAGCCAGATGAGCCTTGCTGTCCCGGTTGACGTCGAAGCCGCCCGCATCGGGCCAGCGATCAGGATCACGATTGGCGGCGGCCGTCATGACGTAGATCGTCGCGTCTTTGGCGACGTGCTCCCCCGCAAAGTCGAAGTCCCGGCGCACGTGGCGGGGCGACGCTTGCTGCACGCCCCAAAAACGAAGCACCTCTTCGATGGCGGCGGGAATGAGCGCCGGATTCTCGACGAGAAGCCGCCGCTGCTCGGGGTAGCGCTCGAGAAGTACCACACTGTTGGACAGGGCCTTGGCCGTCGTGTCGTAACCCGCGAGCAGCAACAGGATGGCGGTGGAAACGATCTCGCCGTCGGTCATCGACGATCCCAGCATCGTGGTGATGAGGTCGTCTGGACGATCCGCCCTGTGGCGCTCCACCTCCGACCGCATGTACTCGTTGACCTCTTTCGCCGTCTGCTTGAGCAGGGCACGCACATCGTCGTCCTCGTGGCCGTACGACAGGTTGGACACGATCGTGTGCGACCAGCGGCGAAAGTCGCCATACATGTCGGGGGAGACCCCGAGCATGTCGGCGACGATGACCGTGGGGATCATGGTGAGGTCCCCGATGAGATCGAAACCGCCAGGCCGGGCCACGACCCGAGCGAGGAGGTCGTCGACCACCTCCCTGACCCGGGTTTCCCACCTGGCCACGGACGATGCCGTGAACAGCGGGGCCATGATCGACCGCAGCCGGGTGTGCTCCGCACCGTCGACCATGATCATGTTGGGCGTTTCCATCCAATAGACCAGGTCAGGGTTGCCCGCCATGGCCCCGAAACGATCGCCCCGGTCGGCCAGAACCGCCCGGCAATCCTCGTATCCCGTCAGCATCCAGGCCGCGAACACCTCGTTCCAGACGATGCGTCCGGCGGCCCGGACCTCCTCATACGCGGGAAAGGGGTCCTCCACGTAGGACCCGTCATGAAAGTCGATCTTCACCCGTGCGCCCACCAGGGCCCTCCGTTGTCGTCATGGTCCGGCCTGGTGGCAACGGTGGCATGGACGGCGAGCGTTGTCCAGTCCCGTCCGCGCCCGAACCAGAGCACACCAGGTTCGGCGGCCCGACGCGGTCCGGACCGGGCGAGCGCAGCTACGGTAGTTGTCCGAACCCCACGACGAGGGTGAGGGCGCGAGGAGCAGGCATGGTCAGCCATATCGATACCAACTTCTTCACCCCCGAAGCCATCGACGACCCGTACTCCCTGTATGACCAACTCCGCCCGCACGGAAACGTGGTCTTCAACGACCTGATGCAAGGCTGGAACGTGTTCGGCTTCGACGAGGTCACGACCGTTCTGACCGACGGCGGCGAGCGCTTCACGGAACTCAACGGGGATCCGGAGCTCATCTATTGGTTCGACGCGCCCAACATGATCACGGTCGACGGTCCGTACCATCGACGCCTCCGGGGCGGCCTGGCGCCCCTGTTCACGAGGAGCTCGGTCGCGAAGTGGGAACAACGAGTTCGAGAGGCAGTAGACGAGCTGGTCGGTCCTCTGACCGCAGGCAGCCAGAGCTACGACCTGATCGCCGACTTCACCATGATCCCCACGGTCATCGTCGCCGACATGCTTGGCATCCCGCCGGAGCGCTACGACGATTTCCGCCGGTGGTCGCACGACATCGTCTCCAACCTCGCCTATGGAAGCGAGAGCGAGGAAGCGCAGAAATCGATGCGGCGCGCCTCCATCGAGATCAACCAGTACATCCTCGAGGAGATGGATCGCCATCGGCGGGAGAAGCCCGACGACCTGTTCACCGCGATGCTCAACCTCCCTGCCAAGCACGCCATGACCGATGACGAGATCCGATCCGCTGCGGTGCTCCTCGTGCTGGCCGGCTACGACACCACGGCGAAGGCGATGGGATGCACCCTCGTGGCCCTGGAGCAACACCCGGATCAACGACGACAGGTCGCGGCCGACCCCTCGCTCGTTCCGGCGGTGATCGAGGAGTCGCTTCGGTGGTGCGGACCGGTCCAGTTCACCGGTCCGCGACTGGTCATGCAGGACACCAACCTCGGGGGCGTCGAATTGGCCAAAGGTGAGACGGTATTCGTGTTCCTGGCGGCTGCCAACCGGGACCCTTCCCGTTGGGAGGAGCCGAATCGCTTCGACGTCCACCGCCCGCTCAAGTCAAACGTCGCTTTCGGGTGGGGGCCGCATCTGTGCCTGGGCGCCCCCCTGGCGCGCTTGGAGACGAAAGTCGCCATCGAACACCTCCTCGCCGTGGCGCCCGACTACTCGCTGCGCAACATCGACTATGGCAACGCCTTCTTCGTCCGAGGCCCTGAAGCCGGGTTCATCGACGTCCACCCCACGGCGGCCCAACGATGAGCCCGTCATCGCTTCGTTCCCCGCTGGACGACCGGGGATTGCACAACCGGCTGAACCGGATCTCGCATTTCGACGTGAACGTCTCGGACCTGGACCGGTCCCGTCGGTGGTATGAGAAGGTGACGCCACTACGAGTGGTCGCCGAGACGGCGGTGGAACAGGCGTTCCCGAGCCTCGGGATCGAGCAGGGAACGTTCAAAGGCTGCATGATGAAGGACACCACCCAGGCCGGGAACTTCCCCATGATCCACCTCGTCGAGTGGCAGAATCCCGCGCCCGTGGGGAGGCCGTATCTCTCCCACGCCAACGTCGGGTGGTATCGAATCGTGCCCCAGGTGGCCGACGTCGATGCCGCCCGCCGGTCGGCCATCGAAGCGGGCAGCGAGCCGTTCGCGCCGAATACCGACACGGCGGTGAGCTTCCACCCCGATCTGCCGATCTTCCCGTACAACGTGTTCGCGGTCCACGACCCCGATGGCATCACCGTGGAGTTTTCGAACACCATGTTCGAAACCCCGATCACTCCAATCACCGTCGCCCACAACACTTCTGACATCGACCGGTACTTTTCGTTCTATGTCGACACGCTCGGGTTGGACTTTCTCTGGAGCATGCAGAACGCCGATCCCGTACCCAACGTGTACAGCCCGGGCGGCGGGCTGACGCAGTGCGACGGGGCGCTGCTGGCCGTGCGCAACGACCGCCGGGTCATGTTCGACTGGCTCCAGTGGACCGAGTCGCAGGATCACCCGACCCCGTATCGGGAGCCGACGCACCTCGGGATCATGAGGTGCGTCTTCGAAGTGGACGACATCGACGCGTCGTATCATATTCTCATGGCCTCCGATTGGGCGAAGGAACGGGCCCTCCTCCCCGGACCGCCGGAGGAGTGGGACTTCGGTGAGTCGTTCGGCACCCACGTCGTCCTGACCTTCACCGACCCGGAGGGTGTGGGGTTCCAACTCATTCAGCAGCCGGCGTCACCGTTGGCGAAGCTGCACCCGCACGGCTGAGGGCTGTTCGCCTGCGGGGTCAGGCGTGATGGTCAAGGTTGTCGTTGGCCGTCGTCCAGATCTGATCCACCCCGCTGTCGACCTCGATCGGCGAGGCGGAGTAGGGCTCCCGGAGGCCGTCGCCCAGCTGCCCATACGTGTTGTCCCCCCAGGCCCACACGTTGCCCGCCGAATCAAGGGCCAGAGAATGGGTCCCGCCGGCGGCCACCGCGCTGAACGTCACCCCGGCCGGCGCCTGGACACGCACCGGCAGGGTCGACGTGGCGAGGGTGCCATCACCGAGCTGACCGCGACTGTTGTCACCCCACGCCCACACACTGCCATCGCTGAGCATCGCCAAAACGTGACCGTTGCTCGCGTAGTTGCCGCCGGCAAAGACGTGACGAGCCGTGAGCCCGGCGGGCAAATCGACCTGCACCGGTACGTCGGACTTCACTTTCGTACCGTTGCCGAGTTCGCCCTTGAGGTTGTCGCCCCACGCCCACACGCTGCCGTCCGTCTTGACAGCGACCGAAAAGTAGGCACCGACGGAGATGCTTGCCACGTCGGCGATGTCCACCGGGACGGGGGTATCAATCTGGGGCCGGTAGCTGCCGTCTCCGAGCTCACCATGGGCGTCGACGCCGCAGGCGAGCATGGTCCCGTCCGAGAGCAAGAAAAGGGAATGCTCGTTGCCGCCCGCCGCCGCGACCACGTGCCGCAAACCAGCGATCCGAACGGGTGTTGGCTGGTCCGTGGTATTGCCCAGGCACAGCTGACCGCCCGCGTTGTCGCCCCAACCCCACACATCGCCGCGAGGACTGATCGCCAAGCCATAGTCCTTGCCCTCCCCGAGGCTCACGGCGGGGAACGGCAAGTGGAGCTTGACGGGAGTCACCGTGGTGGAGGTCGACGTGGCCCCGTCCCCCAACTGACCGTTGCTATCGTTGCCCCAGGCCCAAACCGATCCGTTCTCCGCCCGCGCCAAGCTGAAGCTGTTGGACGCCAACACGTTGGCAATACCCGCCAGCTTCGGAGTCTTGGTCGGGACGTTCTGCTGGTTGGCGCCGCCGTCCCCCCACCAGCCCCAGCGGTAGACAGCATCGGAGCCCCGCAACGAAGCAGCGGCGGTGGCAGCTCTCGGTGAGGCCAGAGAGCTGCCACTCAGCAGTGCCACCAGGACGGCGATCGCAGGGAAGATCCGGCGGGCCTGCGGGACCGATCGCCGATCAACCCACGACCGGTGCAAGCGCGTCCGCCGAACGTTCACGGGTGGTGGTCCAAGCTGTCGTTGGCCGTCGTCCAGATCTGATCCACACCGCCGTCCACCTCGATCGGCGAGACGGAGTAGGGCTCATGGAGGCCGTCGCCCAGCTGCCCATACGTGTTGTCCCCCCAGGCCCACACGTTGCCCATGGAATCAAGGGCCAGAGAGTGAGTCCCGCCGGCGGCCACGTAGGTGAAGGTCACTCCAGTCGGAACCTGCACGGGTACGGGCAGGCTGGAGTTGGTAAGGGTGCCGTCACCTAGCTGACCGCGATTGTTGTCGCCCCATGCCCACACGCTCCCGTCGCTCAAAATGGCCAGCACGTGACCGTTGTTGGGGAAGTCCCCGCCCGCGAAGACCTGACGAGCGGTGAGCCCGGTCGGCAGGTGGACCTGTACCGGCACGTCGGACTTCACCTTCGTTCCATTCCCCAGCTCGTCCTTGCTGTTGTCGCCCCACGCCCACACGGTGCCGTCCGTCTTCACGGCAACCGAGAAGTAGGCCCCCATGGACATGCTGGCCACGTCGGTGATGTCTACCGGGACGGGCGTATCGGTTTGGCTTTCGTACACTCCATTGCCGAGCTCACCGTACGTATCCACCCCGCATGCGACCATGGTGCCATCGGCGACGAGGAAAAGTGAATGTTGGTTTCCTCCCGCGGCGGCGACGACGTGCTTCAAGCCTGGGATCCGAACCGGTGTGGGCTGGTCCGTGGAGTTGCCCAGGCACAGCTGGCCCCCCGCGTTGTGGCCCCAGCCCCACACGTCGCCGCGAGGACTGATCGCCAGGCCATAGTCCTTGCCCTCCCCGAGGCTCACGGCTTGGAACGGCAGGTGCGCCTTGACCGGAGTCACGGTGGTGGACCCTGACGTGGTGCCGTTGCCCAACTGACCGTGGCTGTCGTTGCCCCACGTCCAAACCGACCCGTTGCTGGCCAGCGCCAAGCTGAAACTGTTGGACGCCAACACGCTCGAGATACCGGCCAGCTTCGGCACCTGGGTTGGGACGGTCAGCTGATTGGAGGGGCCGTCGGCCCACGCACCCCAGCGATCGACGGAGTCGGTGCCCCGCAAGGAACTGGCGGCCGTGGCCGCAGTCGATGACGCCAATAGACTCAAGAGCAGCACGGCTATCATGGCCGCCGCCGGGAAGCTATAAATCCTTCGTGGACGCCAGTGAGGACGCGGCGGATCAACATCCGATTGAGACATTTTCGACGTTCTCCTGACGATTGCCGAGTGGGCAACGTTCGTTGCTTGCTTGCAGCGTCCCCGGTTCGTGCCCCTGAATACATCGGGGAATTCCCAATTCCCAAACGTTGGCGAGGTGGGACCTGGAGAGGGGAAGTCTCGGGGCGGGCCAGCCGGCCAGACCGGGGTAGCGGTAGCGGCAGGGGTAGCGGCAGCGGCAAGCGGCAGCGGCAAGCGGCAGCGGCAAGCGGCAGCGGCAAGCGGCAAGCGGCAGCGGCAAGCGGCAGCGGCAAGCGGCAGCGGCAAGCGGCAGCGGCAAGCGGCAGCGGCAAGCGGCAAGCGGCAGCGGCAAGCGGCAGCGGCAAGCGGCAGCGGCAAGCGGCAAGCGGCAGCGGCAAGCGGCAGCGGCAGCGGCAGCGGCAGCGGACGACCAGGTTGGCCTAGGGTGGATCCGTACATGGCGTTGTCCCCGGTGGCATCGCTGACTCAGATCCGCGGGAGGGAGCATGGCTGGTCTCGAAGTGATGGAGGCAGGGGCTTCGTTGGAACCTGGATATCGAGCTCCGACCTGCAGCGCCAATGGGAGGGCCCGAAGCCGCCTCTTTCAGCCCGAGGACTATTCGCTCTGGGAGGTGGAAGCCGAACTGGGAAGGGATGCCGTCCTGAGCTGGAGTGGTTCCCACGGTGATGAGGTGGTATTCGTGCTCGACGGAATGCTCGAAGTAGCCGGAGGTCGAGTGGGAAAATATGGGGCGGCCATCATCGAAACGGACGTGGCCGCAGAGGTATGCGCCCTGACCAATACCCGTCTTCTTCACTTTGGTCCGACGTCATCGGAGCCGCCGACCGACGGGCCCTTCGGTGCCCCCCGACCCGACGGCCATGGCGTGCATGTCATCGACCGGGATGCCGCGGACCTGGTGGGCGACCCGGATGACCAAGGTGTTTACTACTACGCAGATGCGACCTGCGAGACCTGCCGGGTGATGTTCTTCGAGCCTTTCGCCAATGCTCGCTTCGTGGCCCCCTCGCATGTCCACTCCGAGGACGAGATCATTCATATGTTGAGTGGCCAGATCAACGTGGGACGGGTCACCCTGCGACCGGGCATGAGCATTGCCGTCCCCGGCGGCACTCGCTATGGCTTCCGAGCCGCCCACGAATACTCGTTTGTGAATTACCGGCGGGACATCACCACGACGGTGCTGGCGCCGGGGGCGACCCCCAGCATCGACACCGCGGAAACGGCACGCCGCCGATCCACCGGCGACGTCTGACCACGGGGTCGGCTCCGGCCCCTGTTCGTAGGGCGCGCCCTCCGCTCCAGCCCCCTCCGCTCCAGCCCCCTCCGCTCCAGCCCCTCAGTCGCCAGCCCCCTCCGCTCGAGCCCCTCAGTCGCCCTCCGCTCCAGCCCCCTCCGCTCCAGCCCCCTCCGCTCCAGCCCCCTCAGTCGCCAGCCCCCTCCGCTCCAGCCCCCTCAGTCCCCAGCCGCCTCCACCTTTGCCGCCTGGCAATGTGCAAGAATCGGTTGCACATCGTCGAGCTCATGTGCTACCGTTGGTTGCATGTCAACGGACGCACCCACGGCTGGAACGGGGAATGGGGCTTCGGTGGAGACACCTTTCGCGCCGCAATCTGCCCTCTCCTCTCCGGGGAGTGACGCGAGAGTCACCGCGGCAGCCGTCAGTGCAGTGCTCGCCACCGTGGGCGTCGGCCTGGTGGGCTGGATCATCGCCGTGCGACGCATGCACGGGATGGACATGGGAGTCGCGACCGGGCTCGGCTCTTTCCCAGGCTTCCTCTGGCTGTGGATCCCGATGATGGCTGCGATGATGCTCCCAGGTATGTGTCCGCCGGCGCTGCGCCTGGTCCGGGCGGGTGCCCGATCGGTCGATCTGCTGCCGTTCGCCGCCTCGTACCTCGGCGTGTGGACCCTGTTCGGCGTCATTGTCTACGCGCTTTATCGTCCACACGGGACGGTAGTGGCGGGAGCCCTCATCCTCGCCGCAGGGGTATACGAGCTGACGCCCATGAAACGGGAGTTCCGACGCATGGGGCAACAGCGCCTCATGTCCGGATCAGGGAACGGGCTGTGCTGCGTCGGCTCCAACGTAGGGCTAATGGTGATGATGGCCGCTCTCGGAGTGATGAGCATGACCTGGATGGCCGCCATGGCGGTGACGATGGTGCTCCAAAAGGTCGTTCGCCCGAGCAATGCCATCGACGTCCCCGTGGCGTTGGCGATCGTCGCCCTGGGGATCGTCGTCCTGGCGGCGCCGCTTTCGATTCCCGGCCTGGTTCCCGCCATGCACCCCATGCCCGCTATGTAGGTCCCGGATCCGCCGGGAACAGGAAGGGAGAAAGCAAATGAACAACCCCGAGATCGTGAGCTATGAAGCGTGGACCGCGGCCCGGGCCGAGCTGCTCACCCTCGAGAAGGAACACACCCGGAGGGGAGACCAGCTGGCCCGGCGGCGACATGAGCTCCCGTGGGTCCGGATCGACAAGCGCTATACCTTTGGGACCGACAAGGGTCCCCGTACCCTGACGGAGTTGTTTGGCGAGCGCTCGCAGCTGGTGATCTACCACTTCATGTTCGGCCCGGACTACGAAGCCGGATGTCCGGTCTGCTCGTCCATCGCCGACGGGTTCAACGGGATACTCGAACACCTGAAGGCCCGGGACGTCACCATGATCTGCATGTCGCGCGCCCCGCTCGAGAAGCTGCTGGCCTACCGCGGCCGCATGGGATGGAACTTCGACTGGGCATCGAGCAACGGAAGCGAATTCAACTTCGACTTCGGCCGCTCCGTGACGAAGGAAACCGTCGCCACCTGGTTTCCAAATGAGCCGCCTGCGATCCCAGCTCGGTTGGCCGCCGACTGCGGGACCGACGCGATTGGTTATCTGTCCGAGGGCCCGGGATTGAGTGTGTTCACCAGATCGGGACCGGACGTGTACCTGACCTATTCGACGACAGCTCGAGGACTTGAGCCCGTGATGGTCTACTACGGGATCCTCGATCGAGTCCCCCGAGGCCGGAACGAAGGCCAACCCGCGGATCCGAGCTGGATACGCCGACACGACGAATTCGGCGGCCCCGCCACGGCGAAGGGCCATCACAACCACGCATAAGGGCCGGAAGGCCCACGAATAAGCGCCGGCAGGCGCCACTGGTGAAGCGAACCCGCTCCTCGGCCATCTGCGGACTGTGCTCCGTTCTCTAGGATGATCCCGTCCCTGGGACGACATTGGAGGATCCGAGTTGGAAGGCAGGGTGGGCAGCCGCAACCACCGGTTGATCTTTGCCGTGCTCACCGCAGGGGTCTCGACCTACTCGCTGCTCCAATCGCTCGTCCTTCCGGTCCTGCCGACCATTCAGCATGCGCTGCACACGTCGCAAGCACAGGTGACCTGGGTGCTGACCATGTACCTCCTCTCCGCATCGATTTTCACCCCGATCATCGGGCGGTTAGGCGATATGTGGGGGAAACAGCACATGCTTCTCGTGGCGCTGGCCGGATTGGCCGTCGGCTGCGTCATCTCTGCGGCCGCCGGCTCGATCTCGGTCATGCTCCTTGGACGAGCGGTGCAGGGAATCGGCGGCGGGCTGATCCCGCTGTCGTTCGGGATCATCCGAGATGAATTCCCAAAGCGGGCGATCCCGGGCTCAGTAGGTGCAATCGCGGCCCTCGCGGCGGCGACCGGTGGGCTGGGTCTCGTGCTCGCCGGCCCGATCGTGAGTGCCCTGTCCTACCGATGGATGTTTTGGATCCCGGCCATCCTGATCGTGCTAACTGCCGTCGCCGGGAAGTTCATCGTCCCACCCTCGCCGGTACGGATTCCCGGCCGGGTGAACTGGGTGGCGGCCGGGTTGATGTCCCTCTGGCTGGCGGCGCTCCTCGTCGGGTTGAGCGAGGGGCCCGAGTGGGGATGGGGATCCCCACGGGTCATCGGACTGCTCGGTATTGCCGTCGTGGTGGCGACGGTGTGGGTGGTCGTCGAACAACGGTCCTCGTGCCCGCTGATCGACATGAACATGATGCGGATACCAGTGGTATGGACAGCCAACCTGGTTGCCCTCCTGCTCGGCGTCGGCATGTATGCCACCTTCGCCTTCCTGCCGCAGCTGCTCCAGACGCCGGAGTCTGCCGGTTACGGCTTCAGCGCGACCGTTACCGTGTCGGGGCTGGTGCTGCTTCCGCAATGCGTGCTCATGTTCGTCGCCGGCGTGTCCTGCGGCCGTTTGACCTTGCGCTACGGAGCCAAGACGGTGCTCGTAGCCGGTGCCGTACTGGATGTGATCCCATTCGTGCTGCTGGTCGTGGCCCGAACCGAGCTATGGCAGATCCTCATTGCCGTGGGGATCATGGGAGCCGGCTTCGGCCTCATGTACACCGCCATGTCAACGTTGATCGTGCAGGGGGTTCCCGTCGATCAGACCGGGGTGGCGAGCGGGATGAACGCCAACATCCGAACGATCGGAGGGGCGATCGGAGCGGCGGCAATGACCAGCGTCATCACCTCGACGGCGCATGGCGGGAGCTTCCCCACCGACGCCGGGTACACGCACGGGTTTCTCCTGCTGGCCTTCGCATCGGTGGGCGCCGCGGGAGCCGCCCTACTTGTGCCTGGGAAACTCCGAACCCCGAGCCCGGCCCAGCTGGAAGAGGCGCTCCCGCACCCGGAGCTTGGGATCGTCGCCGGTGGCACGTTGCTCGGCGACCTACCAGAGTGACGCCAGGAGCAAGCGAGAACCGAGGCTGATAGAAAGAACTATGAACGACGTGACCACGCACCGCGATCCCGCTATTCAGGAGCTCCTCGATCGCCAAGCTATCCGCGACGTCATCCTCCGCTATTGCCGGGGCGTGGATCGCCGGGACCTGGCCCTGGTCAACTCCGTGTTTCACCCCGATGCGATCGACGATCATGCCTCCCGCACCCTTTCAGGAGAGGGCCTCGGTCGTGAGATTCTGCGGTGGGTAGAGCCGTTCACGATGACGGCCCACCACATCACCAATCAGACCTTTCACATCGATGGTGACACGGCCGGATGCGAGTCGTATTACACCGGCTGGCTGATCGAGGATTGCGACGGCCACGAACGTCCCTGGCACACCGTCGGGCGCTATGTCGATCGGCTCGAGCGGCGGGATGGCGAGTGGAGAATCGCCCGCCGAGTGGTGGTGATGGAATCAGCGAGGTACCTGACACCAGGAGAGGTCCCGGAGGGGGCGCTGCTCGGCCTGGCCCGCCACGACGAAAGCGATCCCTCCTACGGCGTGCTCGGATCGGATTGACGCCTGGCTACGACGGGTCGGCCCGCCCCCGAGATAGCCCCATCGTTGCCGTGTTCCGCAGACCGTCAATCGGAGTCGACACGGGGTCGCCCCACCCGCCCCTGGGCCGACCGGACCGGAGGGGTGCGGATGAAGCGGGCGGGCGACCGTTGCGGACCGCTGGCGAGCACGCTCATCGTGGTGAGGTCAACGACCGCCCACCGTTCCTTGGCCTGGCACGAGGACGAAGCGACCCGTACCGCATCGTTGGGATCGTGACACGCCTTGACGAGCCGGATGGCGTCATCGAGACTGGCCTGGTCCTCCCAGCGGATAGCCCCAAAGCGGCCTCGGCGTTCGCCCATGCACGCACCATGGCACAGCCCGGTGAACTCCCGTCCCGAGGGGCGCGAATAGCAGGTGACGGCCCGTGAAACTCTCTGGTCAGATCAGCGGTCCTCAAACAACCCCAGGACGTTGCCGTCCGGGTCAGTGAACGAGGCAACCAGGCGGCCCCCGCCAACATCGTGCGGGGCCTCCTTCACCGTGGCGCCCGCGGCGGTCACCTCGGCCAGCTTGGCCTCGATGTCGGGCACGTGCCAATAAGCGACCGGCGAGGTCATGCCCTGCGATCCACCGCTCGGCACCAACCCGATCTGTTGACCGGCCACTTCGTAACCGACGTAGAAGTCGGAATCGGTCTGCGGGGGGACACCGAGCAGGGCGGTGTACACCGCTTTGGCCGCCGTCAGGTCGGATACCGGGTGCAGCACGGTCTTGATTCCCTCCGTGGAAGAGGCGGTCATCGTCACTCCTAGCATCGTGGGTCACACCGACCCGGTGAATCTCGTCAGGAGTATGACGACTGAGAACACGAGGATGTGACCGTGAGCGATCGTGATGTTCTGGCCAGGAGCTTCGAGGCGTACCGGGACCACCTCCGGGCGGTGGCGCTCCGGATGCTCGGCTCAAGCCACGAAGCCGACGACGCGGTCCAGGAAGCGTGGCTTCGGCTGAACCGGAACGGTGCCGAGGAGGTGGACAACCTCGGCGGGTGGCTCACTACCGTCGTAGCCCGGATCTGCCTGGACATGCTGCGTACCCGGGCCGCACAGCGGGAGCGCCCACCTGACGAGGCGCCCGATCCCGTGGCCGTGAGCTCCCCGGAGCAGGAAGCCCTGCTCGCCGATTCAGTCGGTCTGGCGCTCCTGGTCGTCCTTGACACGCTGGCGCCAGCCGAGCGACTGGCCTTCGTCCTCCACGACATGTTCGGGGTCCCCTTCGAGGAGATCGCCCCGATCGTGGGTCGAACACCGGTCGCCGCTCGACAGCTGGCCAGCCGGGCCCGGAGGCGGGTGCAGTCAGATCCGACGATTCCTGACACCTCCGCCGCAACGCAGCGCGAGGTGGTCAACGCTTTTCTCGCCGCTTCCCGTCACGGGGACTTCGCCGGCCTGCTCCGCCTTCTCGATCCGAACGTGGTGCTGCGAGCCGACCCTACGGTGGTCGGCTTCGGGTCGGCGGCCGAAGTGCACGGCCCCTCCGCGGTAGCCGAGACGTTCGCCGGTCGGGCCCAAGGAGCGCGGCTGACCCTCATCGACGGGCTGGCCGGGCTGGTGTGGTCAGTCGGTCGCCAACCCCGAGTGGTGTTCGGGTTCACCGTCCGGCACGGCCGGGTGGTGGGTATCGAGCTTCTGGGCGATCCGGAGACCCTCGCGGCCCTCGACTTGGAACGGGTACCCGAATGAACTCGATGGCTCCACTCCCTGCCCCTCTCCGCGGCGGCGGCCACCGGAGCCTATGACCGGTGTCGCCCCAGCGCGGTGACGTACCCGGATAGATAGGTCTGAAGCCCAGATTGGCCGTGGCGCATCATCAGCTGGTGGTTGGCCTTGAACGCCGGACGGGCCACGGGCGCCAGACGCCGGAGCAGCGCCTTGTGGACAATCACCTCCTCGTCGAAAACGGCGGTGCAATGCGTACCCATAGTGGTGAGCGTCCAGCGGGAGAAACCCTCGAGATCGCCCCGCATGCTGGCCTCCAATACTCCTGCCATACGGTCCCGACGCGTCTGCGTGGACAGGAAGACCAGGTCGTAGGGCAACAAGGACCGAACTGACACGCGAGAGGTGGTGTCATTCAACCGTTCCGCGCCCCGGACTTCCGGCCACCACTGGGGGTAGCTCTCCAGCTCGGCCAAGACCTCGAACACCACGTCGTCTCTCGCTTGCAGCTGCCACACGGTGCGAAAGGTATATCGGTTGAGATCCATGGCCTCACCCTCGGGAAGGTCGCCTGTCGACGTTAATTCATGGCGGGGAAGGAAACCCGGGGGCGGCGACGGAGAACCCTCGGTCGCCTATCGCCAGCTGAGCCGTATCGTTCATCTGGTGGGGCGCAAGCGTTCGAGCTAAGGACCGGTTCGCGGCAACACTTTGGGTCATGGCTGCTAGCGCCCTACGTGTCGCGTTGAGCCCGTGGTCGTGACGGCGTCGAGCGGGCGGCGGGGGTTGGGCCGTGGGGGTTGGGCCGTGGGTGCCGGGGGTTGGGCCGTGGGGGTTGGGCCGTGGGTGCCGGGGGTCGGGCCGTAGGCGCCGGGCCGTGGGCGCCGGGCGAGTGGCTGGGCGTCGGGCCGTGGGCGCCGGGCGAGTGGCTGGGCGCGGGGCGCCGGCCGCCGGGCGGGCGGGTCTGCACGCCTGGCCCGCTGGCGCTTATCCCGCTGACCCGGCCGCCCGCGGGCGACCGGACCCAGTCGGCGGCATGGCGAGAGAGGCCGTCGCCCTCCAAAACGGTCAGCAAAACCGACGACGCCAGTTTTGCTGACCGTTTTCACGAAATTTCCCCTACGACCCCGCCCGAAAACGGACAACAAAACCGCCGCCAGGACCCCGACCACGTTTTGCTGACCGTTTCCGAAAAATCCCCCCCACCACAGCAGCCAAAAACGGACAACAAAAACCCCGAAGCCCGCCTTTTACTGACCGTTTTCACCCACCCCCAGCGCCTAGACAAAACCCGCCCCGTCAGCCGCGGCCAACTCCAAGGCCACAGCCACCGCACCCCCCGCATCGCCGACCGCCACCATCCCGCCATCCTCCACTCCGTCAGGTCGAGTGAGCACCCACGTCCCCACCCCCACCACCGGCCTGCCCACCCGCAGCGCAAACGCGATCTCAGACAGCGTCCCATACCCCCCGCCGACGGCGACCACCACCGCCGCCGAACGCACCACCAGAAGATTGCGAGCCTCGCCCAACCCGGTCGGAATAACCACGTCGACCCACCGGTTCGCCGCCCTCGGATCCAAACCAGGCAGAAAACCCACCGTAAGCCCACCCGCCGACTTAGCCCCCCGGCACGCCGCCTCCATGACCCCGCCCAACCCGCCACACACCACCACCGCCCCCGCCGCCGCCAACCCGGCGCCCACCACCTCGGCCACCCCCGCCGTAAAAGGCGCCACCTCCGAGCCGCCAACGACCGCGATCTGACCCACCACCCCAACGCAGCCTAGACCCCCACCCCGGCACCAACACTCAACAGACCAAGCCACGAACCCCCACCCGCGTTACACACGACCCCACAGGCCGGAGGCCCCACCCAGAAACCAGGCCGTCAGCCAAAAACCAGGCGGTCAGCCAGAAGCCAGCCGGTCAGCCAGAAGCCAGCCGGTCAGCCAGAAGCCAGGCCGTCAGCCAGAAGCCAGCCGTCAGCCAGAAGCCAGCCGATCAGCCAGAAGCCAGCCGGTCAGCCAGAAGCCAGCCGGTCAGCCAGAAGCCAGGCAATCGGTCAGGCACCCAGCGGCGAGCCCGGTGCCCGCCGGCGACCCCAGTCCACACCGGCCACCCCAGTCCACACCGCCACCCCAGTCCACACCGGCCACCCCAGTCCACGCCGGCCACCCCAGTGCACACCGGCGACCCGGGTGCACCCGCCGGCCACCCCAGGGCCCGCCGGCGATCATCGTGTGCCTCCTGCTGTCAGGCATCTACGCCGTCGAACTCTTCATCTGGGCCCGGATGTCCAGCCCCCATTGGCACTACGTCCTCGTCCACTGCCTGAGGCTGTTGGTGGTCGTGTTTCCACCGCTGCGGATCATTTTCAGCCTGCGCCTCATCAGATCGATGTTCCAACGAGGCCATTTGAGCCGCTTCCTTCTGGCTGCCGGGCTGCTGCTCCTCAACGGGGCCACGTCGTCTGCTTGTTCGAACGGCACGCCACCGGAAGCAACATCCATACCCTCGGCCAGTCATCTGGTGGTCGGTGACCACCGTGAGCACCGTCGGCTATGGCGGGTACTACCCGGTGACCGGCCTGGGACAGATCGGGGCGGCGTTCATCATGGTCGTCGGCATCCTGACCTTGGCCGTGGTCACGACCCAGATGGCGTCTGGCTTCATCGACCAGGAGACCCGACGCCGCCTCGCCGACGCCGCTCCCCCGGTGACGCCCAACCGAACGACCGACAGCAGCCTCGACGCACCCACGCTGGCCGACGTGGCCCAGTGGCTGGCCCGCATCGAGGAGCTCCTGCTCTCCTCCCGCTGGCTTCTGCCGCTACTCCCCGACGACCAGCAGGTAAATATCGTGGCCGATCAACCAGAAGCCAAGCACCAGGCACCCGATGACGATGACCTGGTCGGTATGCGTGTCCATCCAGGTCCGCACCCCAGTCAGAAACTGCTTACCCTTCTCCGGTTGAAACACGATCAGCAATTCGAGAGTCAACAGTGATGCGCTCGCCAGGAGGCAGAAGAGCACCAGCACCAGAGCGCTTTCAAAGCTGGAAACCTTGGCCTGCGTGATAGTCGCGGCCCCGGCGGCGATCAGGCCCCAGGGCTGGACCAATGGAGCGATGGCCCCGGCAAACCACGGTGACATGGTGTCGACGCTGCTCTGCCATTTGGGCGGCTTCTTCGGCTTCTTGGGCCGGCCCATGCGTCGCCTCTGCCGCACCGCAATGGCGACCAGAACCGCGCCGATGGCAATCTTGACCGCCAAGGCGGCAAGTGACGGGGCGGTGCTGGGCTTGGGCGGCTCGTTCCCGGTCGCAGCCACGGTAATGGCCACGACGATCGCGAGAGAGATGATCCAGCCGACCACGAAGGCCGCCCCTTTCACCACTCCCCGCTTTGACGGCAGCAGCACGAAGAACGAGGTGAGCGGGAGCGGGTCCAACGAGATAGCCAGGCCGATCAGGATCACATCGAGGATCATGAGAATCCTCCGGATAACTCGTCCCGACCCATGGCGTCAGGACCAATCCCCTGATTCGTCGACCACTACATCGACGCGATGGAAGTCGATCAGCCCGAGGCCCAACGCCCCGACCCGGTTGATGAGGCCGTGGACCGCGGCCTGATCCGGGTGATCGGCGACCAAGGTGGTCACTCCCTGACTCGAATGCAGCTCGAACTCCTCGAATGCGCCGACCGCGGTGGCGCTCGACTCGCCTTCGAAGGTGATCTGGTACCGCATGCTTGCCTCCTAGAGGAGCCCTCTGGGCCCACCCGAACATAGGAGAGCCGGCGCGGTGACAGTGACCGACGCCGACCTCCTCGTGCCCCATCATCACCGCCGGCGCCAGGTGGTGCATCACCCGCCCGGCGGGTGATTGCGGCCCCCAGTCTCGGTGGGCGCTCTTTCCCGACCTCTGTGGGCGATGTTGCTGCTCCAGACGGCTTGAACGCTGTCGCCGTGAGTTGGCCAGCTGGTCCTCGACTCTCTCGGGAATCCCTCTTGCCCGCGGCAGGGCGGACCGCTAGCCGCCATACCCGGTGGGTGCTGGCAGACTCTCGTGATGGATCTCTGCAGCCGTCTCGACGCGCTCGGCTTGGCCGTGCCAGCTGCCGTGTCCCTGCCGCCCTCGGTGGTCAACACCTTCAGTTGGATACGCGTTTTGGGACAGCGAGTGCTCGTCAGCGGCCACGGCCCGGTGACGGCGGACGGCGCGCCAGCGGGGCCGTTTGGGCGTGTCCGGATCAAGTTGACTTGGAGCAGGCGCAGCAATCGGCGAGGCTTGCGGCCGCGTCTGTGATCGCCAATGTCGAGCGGGCCGTCGGGGACCTGGATCACCTTGACGCCTGGGTCAGCGTGAGCGGCTTCGTCCAGGCAGAGCCGGGCTACTCACAGACCACCGCCGTGCTCAATGCGTTCTCAGAGGTGGTAATCGGCGTGTTTGGCCCCGAGATTGGTGCGCACGCCCGAACGGCGATCGGAGTGGTGGCGTTGCCACTCAACCTGCCCGTCGTGATCGCGGCGGAGTTACACCTCGCCCGCTGATCACCGGCGCCCCATCCGGTCTCGTACTCGGAACCAGCCGCATGGCGCCGTCCGCCGACAGGCGACAGGCGAGCCGGGTCGCGTCGTGCGGGGCGGCGTCGTGCGGGCCGCCCTGTCACTCCCAGCACGTTCGCGGACTAGATGGGCTTTTGGCGGGGACGATGGGTGCAGGCGATTGCCATCTCTAGCCGGCCGAGTGATCGCTCCCCCGCGACGAAACATCAGATCGACCTGATGGCGCCGCCATCTACGGGAATCATCGCTCCGGTGATGTAGGACGCGGCCGGCGACAGCAAGAACGCGGCGGCTCGGCCGAACTCTTCGGGTTCGCCATATCTCCGCAGTGGGATGCCCTCAGACAGGCGGGCCCGCACTTCGTCGGGATCGCCGCGCAGGGCATCAAGTTCGCGGACCCTGTCAGTAGCGACACGGACCGGCAGCACCCCGTTGACTCGGATCCCGTCTGGGCCGAGTTCGCCAGCGAGCGTCTTGACCACGCCGGCCAAGCCCGGAAACAGACCGTTCGAGATGGCCAGCTCAGGGAGAGGCACCCGAACCGAGGAGGCCAGGACGAACACAATCGAGACACCGGTCCCGGCCATGGAGCTACCAAGTCCACCACGGACGCCGGTCCCGGCCTCGGAGCCACCAAGTCCGCCGTGGTCACCGCCCGCGCCATTGCCCACGTCGGCCGCCAGCGTCCGGGCCAGCCGGACGGCGCCGAGGAAGACGCTCTCGAACGCCGACCGCCAGGCTTCGTCCGTTGTCATGGCCACGGTCCCTGGCGGCGATCCGCCCACGCTGATGAGCGCACCGTCCAGGGCTCCGAAACGTTCCTTGGCTGCAGCAATCAGCCGATCGGCCGCACCCGGGTCAGCGTTATCTGCGACGACCCAGGCCACCGCGTCGGGCGACGCAGAGTTCTGTCTCAGGCGCGCCGCAGCCGACGACGCCGTGGCCTCGTGTGGGGCACTGAGCACCACTCGGGCGCCGTCGGCGACGAGTGCTTCCGCGGCCGCGAACCCAAGACCGCGGCTCCCTCCTGTGACCAAGTACACCCTGTCGCCCAGTCCGAGATCCACGAGGCCATTCTGCCGGGACGGGACTGCTGCGCGGAGGAGCGCGCTCGGTCATCGCCTCACTCCTGTCGAGTGCTCTCCTCTGCGTCCTTCAGTGCCCAGTCGGCCATCGTCTGGCCGTCGTGCTTCGGCTTGTCCGTGAATACGCGAGCCCAGCGAACGAGTCCGTCCTTCATGATGTAGATGGCAACGCAGGGCACGGGGACGCCGTCGTCCTGGTGGACCAGGGTCTCGAGGTAGAAGCGGTCGCCCGTCACGCCGAGGCCGCGATCCTTGACCTCGACCCGGTTGCGTTGGCCGGTCGGGTTGGTCCGCCCCATGACCTTTCGGTAGAAGTCGCGTCCCTGCCAGCTGCGGTCCGGTCGCAGGATGTGGATCGCTTCCGCGTCGGGATGCCAGCACGCAACCAGGGTGTCTATCTCGCCGCCTTCCAGGGCGGCCGCGAGTCGGTTCATGAGCTCGGCGGCCTCGCTCATCGCGTCACCATCGACATCATGGCCACGACTTCCTGAACTCGTCTGTGTGGACGATGTCGCCGCTCATCGAGTCGGCCGTCTGCCGGGCGAGGAAGAGGACGGGCGGTCCGAGCACCTCCGGGGTTGGCGGTTTGCCGCTCGATAGACCGGGCTTGCGGCTCGCGAGCGCCTGGTCGGTGTCGACGATGCCGGGACTCAGCGCGTTGACGGCGATCCCGTACTCCCGGAGCTCCTCGGCCATGAACTGCGTGAGACGATTGAGACCAGCCTTGCTGACCACGTAGGGAAGTGTGCCGCGGGTCTTCTGGCCCTTGGGTGACGGCTGCGCCCCACCCGCCGTGATGTTGATGATGCTGCCCGACCGCTGCTCGATCATGATCGGCGCCACCTCACGCGTCATCAGGTATGCGGCGCGCAGGTTGACGTCGAGGACGTCGTTCCACTCGTCGGCCGTGATTGCGAAGGTGTCGTGGGGGATCATGCGCGCCGCGTTGTTGACGACCACATCGATGCGACCGAAATCGCGCGCCGTGTCGGCGATCAGGCGTACGACCTGTTGCTCGTCGGAGACGTCGCATTGGCGGGCGTGAACGGATCCTGGTAGCCCGGCGGCGGCCTGCACGACCTCGGCGAGCGTGTTGCGCTCTGGCGCATTGTCGTCTCCGCGTCGACGGGCGGCGGCAACCACCGTCGCGCCCTCGCCCGCCAGAGCTAGGACGTAGGCGCGACCGATGCCCGCGCCCCCGCCCGTCACGATGGCCACCTTGCCGGTCAGCTCCATGTCCATCACCGGCACCGCCACCGAGCAACGCGTGCGTGAGCCCAGCGCCCTACCAGTGGTCTTGCGAAAGCGAGGCGCGCCCACTCGCTCGTCGGGCGGAACTCGGTACTGCGTTTCATCGCTGTCGACCTCCTAGATGCCCCCGTTATTCTTGCCAGTCGGGCTGGTAACCGTCCAGCGACGACTCGAAGCCCTCGCCGACGGGTTCGGCCGGCCCTGGTCCTGGCCAGGTGGTGGAATCGACAGCAGGCCTAGTGTCAGGCCGCAAGCAGATCGACGAGGGAGTTCGACATGAGCACTGCAGGCGAAGAGCGGATGGCGCATCGTGAGGACGAGTTGGCCATTCTCGACACGTTGCACCGCTACGCGCACACGATCGACGACGCGCCGGCCAAGGACTGGCTTGACTGCTTCACCGACGACGGCGTCTGGGCGACCCGCCGGGACGGGCAGGCCGCCGCCGGTTTCCCCGAGCGCAGGTTCCAGGGCCGCGCCGCGTTGGCGGAGTTGTTCGCCAGCTTCGAGCACGCTTTGACGAAGCACGTCGTCATGACACCGCAGATCGAGGTCGACGGTGATCGCTCTGTGGCCCACAGCTACTTCATGACACCCGCGGTTCATCCCACCGGCCCGTTCATCCTCGCCTTCGGCCGCTTCCGCGATCGGCTCGTTCGATGCCCGGACGGCCGATGGCGGTTCGAGGAGCGGCTGTGTGAGGTCAGCGGGACCCATCCCCTCGCCGAGCCGCTCGTCGGCCCGGACGTGTCGGATTCATTGGTGACCGAGGAGCTCAAGCGACTCAAGGCGAGGTACTGCCATCTCCTCGACGCGAAACGTTGGTTGGACTGGGCCGAGCTCTTCACTGAGGACGGGCAGTTGCGGCTGGACCCGCGTGACGGCGACGATGCCGTGTCCGGTCGAACGGCGATCGTCGACCGCATGCAGCGCGTGCTCGCCGATGCCAGGACTGTGCATCAGGTCGTGATGCCCGACATCGAGATCGACCACTTGTCGGACGGCGCCGCACTGGGATGGGACGCGAGGCAGCGAATGAGCCCGGGGGCAACGGGTCCGACGAAGGCGCGGGCGAGCTGGGGCACGTTCTGCATCACCTCCGTCGATGTCGACGGCGGCACAGGCACGTGCGAGCGGCGCTGGGGCCGCCATGACGACGACTACGCGCGTGGTCCGGACGGCCGTTGGCGAATCCGTTCGTTGCGCGTAACGGAGCTGCACGTGGAGCAAAGCTGACCAAATTGTCGGAGCCAGGGAGACGACGCGCTCATCACGTTTTTCGGCGGCCATCCGATGTCCGCGTATCCCGAGCAAACCGGCCTTCCGTCTTCGCCCGCTCGATGATCTGGATCTGTTTACACCACTGGCATTCGCCCGAGGGCAGGGTATCGCCGGTCATCGCTGCCTGACACGACCCACAGGTATACCGTAAGAAAGGGGTCGCCCACCTTGGTGGGCGACCCCCGGTTGTCTTCCTCGATTTGGCTAGCTGAATAACCTGCCATGACGGTGACAGCCGTACGGGACCATCAGTCTCCTTCTCCGCTGACCAGGCACTGGTATATGAAGCAGGCTGGGGGTGGTCCTCCCGGAGTTGTGCCGTCCGAGGAACCCGGGACGGGTTGCTCCACGTTCCCACCGGGCGTCGTGTCGTAGACCGCCCAGGTCGAGGTGGCCGCGTTCACCGGCCAGGTGGTCTGACCGTTGAGCATTACCTGTGAGTTGGTGCCCAACATGTTGGTCACGGTGGCAGATAGGACCGGAGCGGTGCCGGTATTCCAACCGTTCGCCGCTAGGGAAGCGACGTTCTCGAGCACGGTGTCTTCTCCAGCGCTGATGCCGGTCCCGACATGCGACGCTTGGAGAGTAGTGCTGTACATCTGGGCCAACTTGAAGGTCGAGGGGTTCTGACCGGTCATGAAATACTCGTTCTCCATCGTCTCGGAGGACAATGTCCCCTCGGGACCCGTGAGGGTTCCTTCGAGACCACCAGGCGTGGCCATCACCCACAGCTGATTGGTTTGGTTTATCTGGTTGGCGTCGCAACCGTAGGAGTCGATCGTGGTGTAGGCGGCTCCGCCCCCGCCGTAGGCGTCCAGGCAGGTGTGCGTCCCGTTGTTGTAGTTTATGACCTTGTAGACGGGGGCCTGTTCGAGAACATTATTGACCGGTGGTTTGCCGGGGGTGGCGATCGAGTAATAGTTGGCTGCCGCGTCGGGTGTCGTCACATCGATGTAGCCCACAAGCTGGAATCGCCAGACCTGGCTAGGATCACCGCTGTCCGGCTCGGTTGCGACGGGGGTGCCCCAGCTAGCCGAGCCACCGGGGACGCTCAACACCTGGTTGGCGGTGCCTTGTCCGTTGACGAACAGTTCGGTGGGGTTGCCTAAGGTGCCCATGTTTTGCGGGATGGCGTTGCCGCCGGGAAACCCCGCCGCCGGGCTCGCCGGCACGGGATAGTTGCCCAGCTGGATCGTCGAGCTATTGCTCAGGGTGTCGGCGTGAGCGGCGGTGGCACCGAGCATGGTGGCGGCCAGTCCAAGTCCGGCTATGCCGGCGAGTAGCCCTGACCGGCCCAGCCTTCGCCGCCCGACAGCAGCCCCCCCGCGTCGCTTGTCATTCGGCTCCGCGCCCTCGCACTCGTTTACGCCGATGAGGGTGTCCTCAGTTGTGATCCGATTCTTCATCAGTCCGTCGTCTTTCTATGGTAGCGGTAGGACGAACTGATGATCAGCCATCTGTGTCGGACACACCCCAGGGAAATTCCCTAGTTACCGTAGGGTCCCACGATCCGCGCCGGCTCGAGAAGGCAAGTGGTCGGGGCGCACGTCGAACGGCACGCTGAAGAGCAGGTGGAGGATCTCCGTCAGCTGCGGTTCTGGATGTTGGGTGGGTGACCCGCCAGGGCCGGGGCTGTGAGGAGCGCCACCTTGGGATTGGGGGCGCTCGTCGGGTTCGTTGGGTCCTGGGCTGGTTGCGCCGGAGCCGGTGGCCGGGTGGACTGGGTTCTCGGACAGCAAATAGCCTGGTAGGTGTTGGTGGCGCGGGCTTCGCCGGGAGTCGCGGACCGACATCAATTCCGGTCGTGCGCCGGGCCCTGTGTCGCTCAGGACCCGCTGAGCAACAGGCCCGACCCTTGCGCCAGCACTGCCATTGATCTGGAGAAGATCAACCGCTCGCCGCGCCGAACACGAGAAGGTCACCGGCAGCACCCGTCCGGCGGTCCGTTCGGGCCTGACACGGGCACGAGTCTCCCAACGGCTCGTCGGCCCGTGCGGCGGGCAATTATGTGGAAGGGGTGTACGTCACTTCCCGATTGGCGTCGTTGTACATTTCGGAAACGATGGGCCACGTGCCGTCGGCCTGGCGGTGCAGGACTCGCAAGGAGCGGTTATCCCGTTCGGGGATCTCACCGCCGCCAACGAGCTTCTGGCCGGCGACTCGAAGGTGAGCGGAGACCAGTACCACCTCGCGAGTGAGGACGCGGATGGCCACCTCGGGGGGCGCTTCTAGGGTGCCGGCGTTGAAGTTCTCGTCGGCGAAAAGTCCCTGGAGGTAGGCAAGAATCTGGTCGCTCCCTCTTTTGACCGTTCCGAAGGCGTTAACCCAGTCGGCGTCGGCGCTGTAGACGTCGGTCAGCTGGTTGACGTCACGAGCTTTGAAGCCTGAAGAGAGGGCCAGAAGATTAGTGGTGATGACGTCCTGGTCGGCTTGGGGAAGCGACGAGAACTCGATGGGGTCGGTCATGGTCTGTTCTCCCTTTGTGGTTGTGGTGACTGCCAAGATGGAGGCGTCGACATCGATGATCCGCTCGAGGCAGGCCAGCAACTCCATGACTCCGTAGAAGTCGCGCCCGTTGACGCTGCCGGCCGGTCGGACGGTCCCCGCCAGTTGTCCTTGGGGTGATCGGGTGATGTCGACGATGATCTCCATGCCGCCCAGCATGCGGTAGCGATCACCGGGTTTCCCCAGGGATAATCCCTAGTCATCGGTTGGACAGATAGTTTCGCAGTTGACGTCGGGAGGTGACACCGAGCTTGGCGAACACGTTGCGCAGGTGATATTCGACGGTCTTGTCGCCGATGTACAACTCGGCGGCCACTTCCCGGTTGGTCAAACCTTTGGCCACCAAGGCCACCACGTCGCGTTCCGTGTTCTGTGAGGTCGAGCGGAGAGCGGGACTCCTGCGAGGTGGTGGTAATACCGGCGGCCGCCAGATCGGCTTCGACCCGGCGCAGGAACGGGTCGGCGCCGACCGCTGCCAGAAGGTCGTGGGCGGCGTGCAAGGCGTCCAGTGCGGGCCGCCGCTGTCCTCGGGCCAGCAGGACCCGACCCAGGGCGTGGTGCAGACCGGCCCGATCAAGGAGAGGGTCGTCGCCGCCTAGTAGCCCCACGGATTCGGCTAGACCGGTGGCCGCCGCGCTCGGCATCGCCGTTGGCCAGGCAGAGCTGGGCGCGCACCCCGATAATACGGGCGGTCAGGTCCAGGCCGCGTTCGTGGGCGGCCCGCTCGAGCCGCCCGATGTGGGTGGCAGCTTCGTCGAGGTGTCCACAGTCGATCAGGGCCGAGATCAAGGTGGGCCACCAAGCGAGCGACGTGGCCATCGGTATGACCCGATCGTCTCCCACCAGCGGGCCCAGGGCGCTCACGACCCGGGCTGGGTTGTCCGCAGCCCGGCCCACGGCCGCCTCGGCGATACGAGCCGTGAAGACCGCCTCCGCCGTTCCCAAGCTGGCCGCCGCGGTGTTGGCCACAACCACGTGCTCGGTGGCTAGCGCCCACTGGCCTCGGTCGGCGAATAGACGGCCCAGTGCGGCGTGCGCCTGCGCCTCCATCCAAATTCGCTGCTGGTCTGACACCAACGACAGGGCGAGGTCGGCATGGATCATCGCATCGTCCCAGTCGCCGGCGTTGAGCAGCAGCTGAGCCAGCTGCAGGTGAGCGCGTGGCAGCTGGGCGGCCGCGGCGCCCTGCCGAGCCAGGCGGATAGCCACCCGCATGTCGGCGATAGCGGCAGCGATGCGGCCGGCGTAAAAGCCGAGCGTTCCCCGCACGATGAGCAGGTCGGTGTCGGCCGCGGCGACCGCCTCGGCCGGTTGCGGCAGCCGTTCGGCCAGCCGGGCCAGGCCTGCCGGCGCCCCATGGGCGGTTGCTTCTCCCACCGCCAGCGCAAACCACGCCGCCCGCTCGCTCTCGGGGTCAGCTGGTCGCAGAGAAAGCGCCAATCGGCCCGCCTCGATGGCCTGCGTGGCCCGACCCTTCGTACAGTAGATTGCTCCCAGCTGAGTGAGGGCCGCCACCGCTACCGGGTCGTCCGTTTCGCCGACATCAAGACCGGAGGCCGCTTCGAGCAGCCACTCCTCGGCTGGGGCGCTCTCCCCTCGCTCCCATGCCAGCATGCCCAGCACCAGGCTTCGGAGCGGGCTTTCCTCGCAGCGCTCCAGCCGGTCGCGGAACGCTGCCGCCCGGGAGACCTGCCCATCGGCGATGAAAAGACGGCCCGCTTCGAGCAGACGATGTTCGGCGGTGGGACGGTCGGACCCCAGAGATGACGCCCATATCAGGTATCGGGCCGCAAGGTTGCGAGCCCCTCTGCGCTGTTCGCGCCCAGCCCGGTCCGCTAGCTCGGCGGCCAGGCTGTCGTCGAGGCCGTCGGCGGCCGCGACCCGGTGCGCCAGGCTCGATCCGGCATCGAGCATCTGGGCAGCCTCGGCATGCAGACTTCGCCGCCTGGCCGATGACAAGTCCCGATAGAGGGCAGTGCGATACAGGGGATGGCCGAACGCGATGGGCGCCTGCGGGTCGTCGGGCGTCCAGGTGACCCATCCAGTAGCGAGCAGACCGTCGAGCGCCTCAGCCGGCCGACCCACTCTGGCCACCCGCCCGGCCACCGACAACGGGACCGGCTCGCCGATCACGCTCAGCGCCTCGGCGAGGTTGCGTGCCTCGGGCGGCAGCTCAGCCAGCCGGGCCACGATGGTGGCCTCCAGACTGCGCGGCACCGGCAGCTCCCCGTCATACGCGAGCAGTCGCGCCGGGGCAACCTCCCGAAGCAGAGTGCGAACATACAACGGATGGCCGCCGGTATGGCTGTGGAGCCGCTCCGCCGCCCCTCGGGTCAACGACACGCCGGCGTGACGGCCCATCTCCGCCACATCCTCCGTTCCCAAACCACCCAACACCAACCGCCGACATCGAGAGCTATCGACGCAGAACCGATCCCACCCGTCATCGCACCCGGTGTCCGGCCGGGAGGTCACCACCATGACCACGGCATCGCTATCCAGGCGCTGCGCCGCGGTCAGCAGCGCCAGGCGAGACTCCCGATCCGCCCAGTGCAAATCCTCGACCACAACCACCGTCGGCCCAGAACCCTCGGTCTGCCCGAACCGACCGATCAGCGCCAGACCAGCAGCGAACGGCCCGTCGACGCCGTCCACGCCGACCTGCCCGACTACAAAAAAAGGACGGTCCGCACTGTGCTCGTCGCCTGCCATCCGTAACACCGAAGCCGTCGCGCCGAGCTCAGCCGTGATCTTGGTAACCAGGGCAGTTTTTCCCACCCCCGTCTCCCCCTCGATCCAAACCACCCCGGCACCCTGGGCGGCGGCCTCAGCTATCACGGCGCGAGCTGCGCCAAGCTCGACAGACCGGCCGACAAACCCACCCCCGTCAAACGGACCGGACAGCTCGGTCATCGACCGACCATACCAAGTCGCCTTTCCCGCCCTCATAGTTGGTCCGTCTACTCCAGCCCCACCTTTCGCCGGGTCCGCTCGTCACCGTGGGCCTCGAGCCTCAGCCGCCCCCGGGCTTCCTGCTCGGCGGCGACGGCGGCGCGTTTACCTGCAACGCCCCGTTCTACGGGTCCACCGGCAACATCAAACTCAACAAACCCGCCGTCGGCATGGCCGCCACCTCAGACTTCCGGGGCCGCCTGACCCCTGATCGGCACGTTGGGGACTTCGTCTGCTGACGACGGCAAAACCGAACTGGGATCTCCACTCGAGAGGGCCCAGTTCGGCGTCGGATCAGTACGAGTCTTGCCAGGTCTCGGAGAAGGAATTGCCCGCGGTGTTGAGCGCCGACGTGGCGTCGAGTGTGTAGGCCTGGGTCGAGTCGATCATCGAGATCTGATCGGTTGGGGTGAACGTGCTAATCACGCCGGATGTCCCGCCCCCGGTCGCCTTGGCCGCCTTGAAGGTTGTCTTGGCGAACTGCACCAGCGGCACCACCCCAGTGTTGGTGAACGCCGGGCGCTCTGCGATCCACTCCGCGCTCTCGTCGAGGCACGTCGAGGCGGGACACGTCGCCGTCGTCGAGACGTTGTTTCCGGCCGTAGTGGCGTCAGTGACCGTGAGGGTGTAACTCGTCCCGCTGCGCTTGACCGAGGCCGTGATATGGTCGCCGGCCTTGACCCCGGTTCCGACGATGACCTCGCTGGCGGGGAACATTTCATACCAGGTGTAGTAGACCGCTGAGCCCTCATAGCACTGGCTGACCGTCCCGTCCTGCTCCACCGTCGAGTTGTTCGCACCGTCCAAGCCAACCCAGTCCGAGGCGATGCGGTCCTCGGTGGTGCAGGTCACTTTGGGTACGACCCAACTGGCCGACACCGAGGTGAACTCGCCCGTAGTGGTGCTCGTGTCCGCGTAGCCCGACCAGTTGAACGAGCCGACGCTAGACACATTGGCGACATGCGCAAGATGAGCGCCGCGGGCCACCTTCATGGGCGCCGACCGCTCGACCATCTGGCCCTCCAAGGCCTTGAGCGCGGCGGCCCGGAAGGCGGGGCCCTCGTGCGGCGTCGCAATCGAGTGCCCGGAAACGAACGCCAATCCGGCGGCCAGACTGGCGGCACAAGCAGCCGCCAAGATACCCGACGTCTTCTTCACTGTCTGTTACCCCTTTAGCTTCCCCGCTCGAAGCTGGCCCGGCGGGCTGTACCCGCACAGTAAACGCAATCAACTGTCACTGTCCAGGGATGTCCTCATTGCAGGGTCAACGTCCTCACCGGCAGTCCGATTATTACGTCGCTCGAACTCGGTGTCGACCGCTGGAGCACTGGCCACGACGGCGTAGGCGATGCTCAGTCGATGAGGGTGAGGTTGTTGACCACTTCGTTGACTCCGGGAGCAGCCCAGGTGGTGTCAAGCGCGGTGTCCATGGCGTCCCAGGAGTTGACAATTCCGTCGAGATAGATGGTGTGACCACGGTTGGTGACCTGGATCACCGAGTCATCGATGACGGCGTTTCGATTGAAGGCTTTCTCGATGCGGGCGGCCACTTCGGGAGGGATGGGCTCCTCGGTCAGGGTGATCCCGTTCATGACTCCCAAGACTCCGGGCACCCGCCCGACCGCGTGCTGGGCGGCCTGGCGCTGGAAGTGGTGGCGGACCTCTCCGGTCAACGTGACCCACCCGTCCGCCACGGTGACCTGGACCGACCCGTGCGGGACCATCCGGTCACGTTCCAAGGCCTCCCGAGCGGCCGCATCGACCTCGAGACGCCGAAGGATCAACCGCCCCCGGTCTTACTACCGACAGATTGGCCGCATCGATTTCAGTCGTCAGCGTGCCGCAACCCCCCTGATCGGCGGTCGGCCCCGGTAGCACCCACACGGTCGCCGTCGAGTTCGCCCTGCTTCGCCTGCACGGTGGCGGCAAGCTGGGCTGCCTCGGTGTCCGACACGGCGCTTCGGTAGCGGGGTTGGAGCTGCTCGCCGAGGTCGTAGCGTTCAACCGCGTGGGGGATGGGGTTAGCCCGACGCCGAATATCACGCTGTGACCGCTGCGCGACTTCGCTCCGGCTCGGGCAAGATGTTGAGTGATGCTACGAGGATCGGTCCGTTGGCCATGATGGCGAAGGTGACACGTCGCCAGAACGTGAGCTGGCTCGCGGCCGGCGCTGCTCCTGGCATTTCGGCGGTCTAGGTGGGGGCGAACCGCTGGATCTTGTTCATCGGCGGGGCGCTGTTGCTCGTCGCGCTCTTCGATACCCAGTTTCGGCGGCGAAGGGAGCGATCCGTCCGAGCGGATCTTGCATCTCGACCAGTTATCTACCGCGAACGGGTGATTGCGAAGTTCATGCTGTCCTCGGGTCGGTGGCCGACCAGGGTATCGAGGGGCATGGAGGTTGTTGTCCAAGATGGCGTTGTCGCTCTGGTGTTGGCGAATGGCCTGGCGCGGACTGTGCTGGGCACCGAGCGGTACTTCAATGCTTCGGAGGCGGTGGCCCGGGTTTCAGGCATCCCTTCTGTTGGCTATCAGCCTCGGGTCTGGGTAGTGCTAGCTCCCACGAGTGGCGACCGTCGATCCGTTGCTGTCGCAACTAAGGGTGATCCGCTACGTCTGGTCTGGGCGCTTCAGGCTGCCGGCGTCCCCGTCGAGCCGTCCAGGTAGGCGGCCTGGACGCCGCTCCGGACAACGCGAGGCTGGGGACCCGACGGCAGCGGCCGTGGTGGCGGAGGGCATCGGTTCGGACGGCATCTTCAGTCGTAGTTGTCCACCGGCTACGACTGGGCGGTTAGGTTGGCCTGCTTCAGCATCGTGACGCCCGGATTGAACGCTCTCCCCAAAATTCGGTGAACCAGCGGCCAACGACCGCCTTGTTCTCTTCGACGGACATGTACGCCCTCCGTGTGGTCTGCGCAGCCCCGTTCGGACCGTCACCCGGAAGACGCTGCGACAGGCCGGTTCGTGAGGAGGGTTTTTGGATCTCGCCTCTAGCCGTCTGGTGGACGCGTGTGCGACCGCTCTTAACCTTCGGTTGGCACGCCTGCTAGCTGGTCGATCCGCCGGCTCCCCATTCAGGTAGACCATCGTGTGGCCGCTTTTCGACCGTCTCGCGAAAGGTGCTTGGCAGGGTTGAACCTCACGTTTCCCCCGCTCCCGACGTCTACGGCGTGTGATTCGCGAACCAGGAGGAGCTGGATGTTGACCGTTGACCAAAGGTCGGTAGGAATGGGACCGGTGACGCACTCGACGATTACCTCCAAACTGGGCGACCTGACTGTCGTGGCCCGCGAGGGAACTGTGGTCGGGCTGTACTTTCCGGGCCACTGGTATCGCCCTGACTCGTCCACCTTCGGGACATTCAGCGATGCCGGCTTCGACGCCCGGCGGCGCGACCAGATCGGCGAGTACCTCGCTGGCGACCGGCAGGAGTTCGAGTTTATAGACCGTGACCGACAAGCAACCCTTCTCCGAGGTCGTGTACCTCCATGGCCCGACCGTGCTGCGGGTATGCCGGGCCATGGTCGGTCCAGTGGACGCCGACGACGCGTGGTCCGAGACGTTCCAGTCGGCTCTTCGGGCGTATCCGAAGCTGCCCGCTGATGCCAACGTCGAGGCGTGGCTGGTGACGATCGCCCACCGGAAGGTGATTGACCTCGTTCGCAGGTCTCGAGCGCGCCGCGACACCAGTGTCAGAGGTCCCCGCTGAAGCCACGGAGGGCAACTTCGACGGCGTGGACTTCGATCTGGCGAAGGTCTTAGCGCAGCTTCCAGAGCGACAGCGGCTGGCTGTGGTCTACCACTACCTCGGTGACCTGCCCTACGCGGAGGTCGCTGGAGTCATCGGCGGCACTCCTGAGGCCGTCCGCCGAGCCGCGGCAGACGGGATCGCCAAACTCCGAAAAGACTGGGCGCGAAGGGCGCGCCCACTTGAAACTAAGGGCACGGTGCAATGACCATGACCATGGAACCCGACCACGACTTCGCCGAACTGTTCGGCTCTCCCCCTGGAGATGATGAGATCGCCTCGCTCTATGCGAGGCTCGCGGCCCAGGCCGACGAGGATGGACTGCTCGATGTCGCCTATCGCACGCTCGACACTCCCGTTGGCAGGTTGCTCCTGGCCGCCACTTCAACCGGTCTGGTGCGCATCGCCTACGAGCGTGAAGATCTCGATGCGGTGCTGCGAAGTCTGGCGGGCAAGATCAGTCCCAGGATTCTCGAAACTCCCCGACGGCTCGATGAGGTCGACCGCCAGCTCGAGGAATACTTCGACGGCCGGCGCACTAGCTTCGATCTGCCGATTGACCTTCGCCTCTCGGCCGGTTTCCGTCGCTCGGTGTTGTCCCATCTGCCGACCATTGGATACGGAGAGACCGCCAGCTATCAGTCCGTGGCCGTCGCAGTACAAAATCCGAAGGCCGTGCGGGCGGTCGGTACGGCGTGCGCCACCAACCCCTTGCCAGTTGTCATCCCCTGCCATCGGGTCATCCGCTCCGACGGACAGCTCGGCGCCTACCTCGGCGGCCCCGAGATGAAGCATCAGCTGCTGGACATGGAGGCCCACCGATGACCGACCAGGCCATACATATGACCTCTGCTTACCGGCGGCGGGTCGACAGCGCCGTCTGGGAGGCAGCCACCGAGGAGCTCGATGACCTCGGCTGCGCCCTGCTCCCGCGACTGCTCACCGCTGCCGATGCTCGGGAACTGATCAAGCTCTACGACCGAGACGAAGCCTTCCGCTCTACCGTCGTCATGGGACGACATCAGTTCGGCGAGGGCGAGTACCGCTACCTCGCGAACCCTCTGCCCGAAGCGATCGACGAGCTACGACACGCCCTCTACCCCCACCTGCTCCCGATCGCCCGGGACTGGTACACCAAACTCGGCCGGCCTACCCCATGGCCCGACACCCTCGACGAGTGGCTGGACGAGTGCCACAGGGCCGGACAGACCAGACCGACTCCGCTCATTTTGAAATACGGCCCGGGCGACTGGAACGCACTGCATCGCGACCTCTACGGCGAGCTCGTGTTCCCGCTCCAGGTGGTCATCAACTTGACCGAGCCCGGCAAGGACTACACCGGCGGCGAGTTCCTTCTTACGGAGCAACGTCCACGGGCGCAGTCCAGGGGAACGTCGATGACGCTCCCGTATCTCCAGGGCATGGTGTTCACCACTCGGGATCGGCCGATCCCAACTCAGCGCGGCTGGTCGGCCGCGCCGGTGCGCCATGGCGTGTCGGTTCTGAGGACCGGGAGGCGCTACACCCTGGGCATCCTCTTCCACGACGCCCCCTGATGGCGTCGGGACGGAAGACCTACACCTTGATCGGTGCCGACGGGAAGCCCTATTCCAGCGCCGAGAAGGCGACGCTCGGTGGGCACCGGAGAACAAAGATTTTCGGTCGTCTCGGCTGCCCCACCGCGCTGCGGGCTGTCGCACGTGGCGGCCATGTCCGCCATCGCGTGTTCTTTGCCGATACGGAGACTGCCCGGAAGGCCGGCTATCGGCCATGCTCGGTATGCATGCCCGATGCGTATCGAGAGTGGAAAGACGGCCCGAATACGACCCACCGCGGCGACGGGCATGGGTGATCGCTGTGACAACGAGAGACCGTCAAATGAAGACCGTCTACCAGAGCGATCTCGGCTACTCGGGCTCGACGCCGCTGCCGAGTGGTTCGCCGCCCTGTCGGAGCAGGCCATGACCGAGGACTGGCCGCCGGTGGTATGCCTGGCCCAGGTCATCGCCGCCCAGACCACCACCACCCGCAAACCGGCCCCTGGCCGCCCGGCTGCGCTTCGCCCGCTTCCCCGGGCGTAGGCACGTGGGCACGTCGCGCCCGTGAATCTGCCAGGTCCACGCCAACGTGTGTGCCAAATTTGGCCAGGCCAAAAATCACACGGGGACCAGCAAGCCTGTGACCAGCACTTTCGCGCGCTCGGAGGGATTCGAACCCCCAACCTTCTGATCCGTAGTCAGATGCTCTATCCGTTGGGCTACGAGCGCAGAGTTATTGGCTTCTGACCAGCGGTTTTATCGCCGCTGGACTCCTGGCTAGCTTAGCACACCGCCCGAACAGGATCTGATTCGTCTATCCTGTCTGACTGTGCGTAAGGCGGTCAGAGGCGCTCCCACTCTAGGCGAGGAGCTGACCGGGCTGCTCCCCTCCTGGCGGCGCCACCTGCGGGCCGAGAACAAGTCGCCGCGCACCGTCCAGTCCTACACCGAGGCGGCCGAGCAGTTCTCCGCCTTCCTCCTCGACCGCGGCATGCCGACGACGGTGACCAAGCTGACCCGCGAGCACGTCGAGGCCTTCCTGGAACACCTCTTGGAAGCCGGGCGCTCCCCCAGCACGGTGGCCAACCGCTACCGCAGCCTGCAACAGCTCTTCCGGTGGCTGGAGGACGACGAGGAGATCCCCCGCTCACCCATGGACAAGATGCGCCCGCCCAAGGTGCCCGACAAACCGGTGCCGGTGTTGACGGAGGACCAGGTGAGAGCCATCCTGGCCACCTGCTCGGCCAGGACCTTCGAAGCCCTGCGCGACACCGCCATCATCCTGCTGCTCTACGACACCGGCGGACGGCTGGCGGAGGCCACCAACCTGGCCTGGGTCGAGCGCGACCCCCACGCCTGCGATGTGGACCTCGACCAGGCCGCCATCGTGGTGCACGGCAAGGGCGGCCGGCCCCGGCTGGTGCCGATCGGGCGGAGGACGGTCAAGGCCGTCGACCGCTACCTACGCGAACGGCGGAAGCACCCCCACGGCGACGAACCATGGCTGTGGCTGGGAAAGAAGGGTCGGCTGCGTGCGTCGGGCATCAGCCAGATGCTCGACCGGCGCGCCCGCGCCGCCGGGTTGGGCCACGTACACCCGCACCAGTTTCGTCACTCGTTCGCCCACGCCTTCCTGGCCAACGGCGGCAGTGAAGGAGATTTGATGAGGCTGGCCGGGTGGCGATCCTCTGACATGCTTCGTCGCTACGGCGCATCCGTGGCCGACGAGCGCGCCCGAGAGGCCCACCGGCGGCTGTCGCCGGGAGACCGGCTATGACGGGCACTCCTTGATCACCGGGCCGCCGGGGCCCGGGCCCTACACTGCGGTCATGGCCGACGATTACCCACCTTCGGAACAGTCAGCCAGCTCTCGATCCAGCCTGCTCGACGAGTGGCGCGCCGAGGTCGGAGACGGTGAGATCGCCCGCGTCGCGGCAGAGACCCGACGCGCCGCCGACGCCGGCCTGATCCCGTCGTTCAGCGACCGGGACAGCTTGCTGGCCTACCTGCGCAGCCGGGCCAACCGGCCAGGGTGAGTTGGCGGATACTCCTCAACCAAGCCGCGCCGGATCTGGAGAGGCTCGACGACGCGGACCGGGCGTCGATCTCTGCCGAACTGATGGAGTGGGTCGAGGCCGGCCCACCGAGGAGGAACCGTCGAGACGTGGCCGGCGCCGAGCTGTTCGAAGACGAACTTCGCTCCGGCTTCGAGGTGGTCTATCTGGTGGACGAGTCCGTCCCCTACGCAGCCGTCCTACGCGTCCGGCGCCGCCGCTGAGCCGACACGCAGTTCACGATGAGGTAGTTCCCCGCCGTAAGCGGCGGGCCTTGGCCGATTTGGCGGCCAGGGCGCTGTAGTAGGCCTTGCGGGCGCACTCGGCTCGCCGCTGCCGTTCAGCATCGGGCAAACTGCCGTCGGGATCGACTTGGCGGGCGAAGCGCTCCCCGAAGGCGGCCCGGGCCTTCGCCGTCAACTCCCGGCTGTCGTAAAGGCTGTGCAGCCGGTAGGCGGCGGCGCGGGCCCGCAGGCGGCGTTCTGCGGGTGTGGGTTGGCCGACGCTCATAGCTGCTCCTTGGGACCCAGTGAGGCGCATCGTTGCTCGGAATCGGGCGGCCGGGTAACGGGTAAGCGGTCTCGATCGGTGGGACAGCGCTGAGGGCTTCGGCCGTCCCGAGGAACTTGGTCCGTGCTCAAAGAGCCGGCGTCACGGTCGCGCCCGCCTCGGACGGGAACCTGTTGCGCAGCGTCCTCGTCGACCAGACAAGAGCACAACGCGATCCCGTCGGGAAGATACAGCCGGTAGCCGCAGCGGCGGCCACCATCGGCATCAGTGACCGACTCAATGGCGACCAGCCCAGCTCGAGTTAGGGCGGCGAGGGCGCGTAAGGCTGCCTCTTCGGTGGTCCCGATACCGACAGCGAGGGCGCGAACTCCAACGACTGACGCCCATCCCTGGTCATCGGGACGCGCATTGAGGGCCAGTTCCTCCAGGGCGGCCCAGGCCAGGCGCCCAGCAGACGCCGCCAAGGCCGGCTGGACTCGGACACTACTGCGCTGGCCACGGCCCGTCCGGGCGTCTGGCTGTACTGCGCTCTGCCATGCCACCAATGATGCCACGAGATGGTGACGACTATGCAGGAGATATAGCGCTGATAAATCCAGAGTCATTTTCCGTATGTGTCCGTGGACGTCCGCTGAGTACCGTTACGTATCATCTAGTCTCGTTCTGTCCCGGCTAGTTCGCCAAGAAGAAATTTCCTAAGAGTTCCAACCTCCAATCGTCCCAAACAATCTTCCTTACCATCCGAACCCTCCCCAGACTCTCTCTCCTATTTAACCCCTTACTTACCTCTACCTCCCTCTCACCAAATACCTCGTTAACAAGACCACCATCTCTGATATAACAACCAAAAGCGAAACAACACGGTTGCAACCACGAGGGGTTGCCGACGGGCAGAGAGCGTGACAGGGAGGAGGTGAGGCCGGCGGCGTGGATGCGGATGATGGGGGCGGAGTCGGTCGCCTACCACCGGGCCACCGTGCTCGAGCGGGGCGACGACTATCCGGGCATGGCACTGGCCTATTACGCGTCCAAGGGGGAGACGCCGCTGCGCTGGGGCGGCGCCGGCGCTGAGACCCTGGGGCTGGACGGTCCGGTCGGCACCGAGGCCTACGAGGCGATCTTCGGGCCGGGCGGCGCTCGCCATCCCGGCAGCGGGGAGCGGCTGGTGGCTGCCCGCCGGCCGGGCATGGAGCTGGTGATCTCGGCGCATAAGAGCGTGGCCGAGCTGGGGGTGATCGGCCGGGCCGAGGACATGCATGCGATCATGGACGCCGAGCGCGACGCCACCCTCACTACCTCGACCAGGTCACTCGCGAGGTGGGCGGCCGGCGAGGACGATCCGCCACGGCGACGGCTACCGCCGGACTGGTCTATGCCCACACCCGTCATGCCACCTCCCGGGCGGGAGATCCCTGTCCGCACGATCATGTGCTGCTGGCCAACGTGGTCCAAATGCGAGATGACAGGGGCGGGTGGAAGGCGGCCGACACCGCTCTGTGGCGGGAGCATCTGCACGCGGCCACCATGGTCGGCCGGGTCGCCTCGGCGCGGGTGGCGGTCGAGTTGGGCTACGCCATCGAGGCCGATGCGGGCCCGTCGGGGCGGCTGCGGCACTGGCGAATCGCCGGGGTTCCCGGCGAGGTGATGGAGTTGCATTCGAAGCGGGCGGCCGAGATCGACGCCGAATGCCAACGCCGAGGCGAGCACTCTTCGCAGGCCCGGGCGGTGGCGGCGCGGACCACCCGCCAAGCCAAACCGCACGGGGTGGAGGGCGAGCTGGTGGCCCGCTGGCGAGAAGAGTTGGCGTCCATCGGATGGCCGGTACCGCAGCTCACTGCGGCGATTGACGGCGCCGCTCGGGAAGTGGGGCCGCCCCCGAAACTGACGTTGAAAAGCGCCCGCCGGATGCTCGGCGATGTGCTCTCGGCGGACGGTGAGCTAGCGCGACGGAAGGTCTTTTCGCGCCGCCATCTGGTGGTGGAGTTGGCCCCGCATCTCTTCGGCCAGGACCCCCGGACGGTCGACCTGCTCGTCGAGCGGGCCCTGCACGATCCCGAAGTGATCCCCCTGGTCGGGGTTTCCGGCGCCCGGGAACAACCCCAGGCGCTGGCATCAGTGCTGGCCACCGAGGCCGCCATCGCCCTGGCCATCGGCCGCCAGCTGGACCGCACCGACGCCCCCGTCGTCCCTTCTACTGGGATGGCAGAGGCGATCACCTTGGCGGAGAAAGCAATCGGCGCCGCCCTGTCCGCCGAACAGCGGCAGGCGGCCGAGCGCATCGGTAGCTCAGGACACGGCGCCGAGCTCATCGTGGGCGTAGCCGGCGACGACAAGACCACCCTGCTCCAGGTAGTGTCGGCCGCGTTCGAGGCCGCCGGCTGCCGGGTGCTGGGGACCGCCACCTCCGGCCAAGCGGCCCGCACCCTGGGCACAGCGGCGGCCGTGGGCGAGTCCCGGACCCTGGCCAGCCTGCTGTGGCGGCTCGATCACCAGCGCCTAACCCTCGATGAGCGCACCGTGGTCATCCTCGACGAGGTCGGCATGACCGACGACGCCCACCTGGTTGCCCTGACCGCCCGCATCGAGGCCGCCGGGGCCAAGCTCATGCTCGTCGGCGACCACCACCAGCTGGGGGCGGTCGGCCCCGGCGGGGCGCTGGCCGCCCTAGTCCGACGCCACCCCGACGTCGTCCACCAGCTGGGCGAGAACCGGCGACAGCACGATCCCGCCGAACGCCGCGCCCTGGCCGAGCTCCGGGATGGCCGTGTGGCCGACGCGGTCACCTGGTACACGAGCCAGGGCCGCGTGCACGCGGCGCCCGACCGAGACGACGCCCTCCACCAGACGGTGCAAGCCTGGGCGGCCGACACGGGGGCCGGACATCCCACCGGCCTGTACGCCTGGCGGCGGGCCAACGTGGCCGCCCTCAACCAGCAGGCCCGGGAGTGGATGCAAGCCACCGGCCGGCTGTCCGGACCGGAGCTGGTCTGCCCCGGCGGCGGTCACTACCGGGCCGGCGACCACGTCGTCACCCTGGCCCCCGGCGCCGGCCGGCCGGCTGGTCACCTCCCAGCGAGCAGTCGTCGCGGCCGTCGATCTGGCCGAACAGACCCTGACCCTGCGGACCGACAACGGCCACCACGTGCACCTCAGTAAAGACCAAGCAGGGTCAGACCGCCTCGACTACGGGTACGCCACCACCGTTCATCGCGGCCAAGGATCGACCACCGAGCGGGCCCACCTCTTCGCCGACGGCGGAGGCCGGGAACTCGCCTACGTGGCCATGTCTCGGGCCCGCCAGTCGACCCACGTATGGACCGTAGCCGATGATCTGCCCCAGGCCGTCGACGACCTGCGCCGGGACTGGTCCACCCGGCGCACCCCCACCTGGGCCATCGATACCGCCCTGCCCCACCGAGCCACCCTCACCCGGGATCACGTTCAAACCCTCCCGCCCGACCAGCAGGCCTGCTTCGCCGCCCTCCTCCACGCCGAGACCGCCATCGCCGGCGACGCCATCGTCGGCGTCCGCCTGCCGAATCGAGCCGCCACCTTGGGTCATGCCGAAGCCGCTCTGGCCAACGCCCAACAGATCCGGAACGACTTGGAAACCGGCACGGGTGTCTGGCAGACCACGGAGGCCGGTCGAGCCGTCCGTGACCTCACCCAGGCCCGCCACGCACGCCAACAGGCCGACTGGGCCAGCGATCAAAGCGCCCGTTGGCGGGACCGCCGTGCAGCACGAAAAGAAACTGAGGTGTGGGCGCAGCAGGAGGTCGACGCCCAACAGCAGTGGGAAACCCACGTCGCTCCCACCATCAACCGGCTCGACGAGGCGATCGCCCTCCACCGAGCCTGCCTCGACCGGGGGGCCGAGCGGTTCGAGCATCGGCAGGCCGTGTGTCGAGCCGTCATTGACCACGGGCTCGAACAGCAGCGGCACGCCAGGAACCTCGCCCAGCGCGTTGGCACCGAACGCGACCACCGCGACGCCCTCCCGTCCGCCGCCCAGGTCCGCCGAGCTGCCATGCGAACGGAACAATTTGACGGCTTCGCCCGAGCAGCCGAGCATCAGCCGTCGCCATCGCGCTCGCCTGGGATCGAGATCTAAGTAGTGCATTGAGGGCGGGCGGCCACCAGAACTGCCGACGGGCGACAGTAGAGACCGCCCGCCAATGGCCGATCATCACTCACACCGGCGCAAGGACCAAAGGGCCATCAATGGAACCGCATACGTAACTGACGTCGATCGGGGCGGGTCCGACGGCCGTGGCCGCACAGCAGCGCTCACGACGCGGATGAGTAACTGTGTACGTGTGAGTTCGGAAGATCTTGGTGGCGTCGCCGGTGTGTTTCGTGCCCTCGCTGAGGCCCAGTGGACCTCGTTCAACAAGCTGTACGTCCACGCGACCCTCCGCTGGCCCGATCTGAAGCCCAAGGTGAATCTGGATCTCCGCACACACAATGTCGAGACGGCCTCGCACGTACTTCTGTCCTTTTCGGTGCCACGGCCGGACGGGACACAAGTTGCGTGGGAGCTCGTTGTGTGGATCGGACCTGAGGTAGTTAGTGCTACGGGGTCGGTCTACGCCCAGGATGCCAAGGGTTTCGTCGTAGATCATCTGTTTGAACGAACGGAGGAGGCGACAGAGGCGGCCGGTGCGGCCGAACTGATCAAGTCGATGGCGTCGAGAGTGTGCGCCGAGCGTCGTTTCCTGGAATCTTGAGAGGACCAGAGTGCCAGGTAAGCCGAGCGCGGAACACCGGCGCACCCAGCTATCGCCGTGTCAGCACCGACGCGCCCGGGTCGTCGCGCGACGTTATGCACCCGACCCAAGTTCGTCAAATATCTGGAGAGCCCGATCGAGCATTCGTTTCTCGCCTTGGGATAGGCCGTACCGCGCCTCTCGATGGCGCAGTATCTCTAGGGCCTCGGCGACCTGCTTCGGGTCTCTGCTCCGGAGACGCGCCACGTTCGCCTTGTATCGGCGAGACCACTCACCCGGTTCGGGACGATCGGGTCCGAACACGAGAGGGTCACTCACCTCTCTAGTGTGCGCCCGAGGCGACAGATCCCGGCAAAATCGCACAAATGTTTGGGCCGGGCCGCTTTGATGTTGCGGACGGCAGGGTGATGTCAAGGGCCATCTTGAAGTCCCCGCTGGTGGCCAGCGAAAGTCCCCACAGGCCAGCCGAACGTCGTTACCCCTTCGAAAAGCGGTTATGACCGCGCTGCGGTGCGCCCGGCCCGGCCGGTAAAGCCCTCAGGTCTCCGGGCTCAGGATGCCGCACCTCGAGGTCGCTTCCGAGGTGCGGCATCCGATATTTGCCGCGGATTGTTGTTACGGGGTGACGTAATTGACTGAGGTCCCCCAGTTGGCGAAGCCATCTCTGGTTCCGCCGCAGGTCCCGATCGTCAGGGTGAACGAGGATCCGGTGCAGTTCGCGTACTGGATGTACTCGTTCGCGAAGTAGATCCGCCCGCCAGTGCCCGGCAGGAAGAATCCCCAGCTGTAGTCGCCCCACCGGGGACGGGTCGGGCCCGGGTAGCCCTGGTACTCGGAGAAGCCGTCCTGAGGGGACTGCCCGATGTCCGCGATGTTGATGGTGGAGTTGAGCAGCCCGCCGGAGGTGCTGGTCAGCCGGCCGAAGGCGGTGCTCGGGTAGAAGCCGCCGTGATCGGCCCCGGTCAGCCCGCCGTTGCCGCTCAGCGTGAACAGCATGATCGCCTTGCCTCCGGTGGTGGGGGTTGCGGCCATGGCCGGCATTGACAGGTCCTCGTGTGTTGCCGCCACGTACCCCTGGCTGGTCAGGGTGAACTTGCCCGTCGTGTCGAACGAACTGGTGCCGAGCACCCAGTACACCGCGCCCTGGTGGATCTCCGCGTTGGCCCTGGTGTATGTCTGCGCGATCTGGGTGGCGGTGGCTGCCCACAGCTGGCCTTGGGCCTGCGAGACCTGCGTCAGGTTGTCGCCGTTGGTTTGGATCCCGCCCTCGGGGCAGGAGGTCAACTCGCTCAGGCCAGCCGCTCCGCACTCGTCACCCAGCGGTATCGGGCCGTTCCGCTGGGCGCCGGCGGAGCCCGCGAAACCGTTAGATGTCAGTTCGGGATCGTAGTAGCGATCCACGCCAGAGAAGAGCTGGCCGGTGAACCGGATGCCGGCCTTACAGGCGGCGCAGCCTTTGCTGTTGAGGGCGGACAGCCCGGTCCAGGCCCACGCCGCGATCCGGTTGTCTCCGGAGGTCGGCGAGATCGCGGCAAACCCGTAGAAGTCCAGCGAGCCCAGCAAGAAGCCGGTGCCACCATTGCTGTTGTCGAACTGGCCCCCCACCGGCTGGGCCGGGATCACCGCTACCCAGCAGGTGATACCGCCCTCGTGCAGCACCTTATCACTGGCGCAGGTTCCGTCCGGGGTGCTGATCAATCCCATGTTCACCCTCGCCACCGTGACTGCGGGGTTCGGCTTCCCGTTTTTCAGAACGGTGGGCAGGCCCTGCTCCAGCGCGCTCTTCCCGAACGCGAACTCCTGGGCCCCGTTGAAGAAACCGCCGCCAAAGCCCGGCAAAGTCGACGGGAGGAGCGGGAACTCGTCGTAGAACAGGAGGAAGGCGTCCCTGGTCACCGAGATCTTCGCGAAGTCGTTGAGCAGGGAGGGGTAGCCCGGCTCAGCCGGGTTGTAGTCGCCGTTGGAGAAGTACACGTGGTAGGGGCCGAACGGGCTGTTGCCGTCGGTTACCGCAATGCCCTCGTAGCAGGTGTTGGCCGCGCCGGCGAAGCAGCCGCTGAAGGCACCGCCGCTTGCCTCACTGGTGGCCGAGACGATCTCGGTGAAGAAGAAGTGCCCGCCATTGGAGGAGTCGTACACGCAGGAGGGATCCCCGGCGCTGCTGTACCCCAGGCCGGTGAGCCCCATGAGCGTGTCGAATGGGATCGGCGCCGAGAGTCGCTTCAGGGCGGTATTAAAGACCAGGATCTCCCCGATGTTGTTGGTCTCGACCACGAAGCCGTTGCCGGCGCACAGGCCCTGGTCCGGGGGCTCGATGTCGCCGAGGGGGTTAGTGGGCAGCGAGGCGCTGTCGACCGCCTTCAGCCCCTTCACGCCGGTGGCGCCACCGGCCGACGTGCTGATGCGGTCACAGCCCGGGCCCAGCGGCTGGCAACTCACCGACGGTAGAGGGTTGGAGGGGCTGTTGGCGTCGAGCTGGCCCCGCTGAGCTGCGGAAACGTGGATCTGTCGCTCAGCCGCCAGATCCGGCGACGGCATGGCATGGGCCTGGTCGCGCTTCCCCAAACTCGCAGGGGCCACCGCCTGGCCGGGTGCGGCTGCCCCGGTGGATGGTGTGTTAACCGGGCCGCTCAGCAAGTTGCAGTTAACGGCGCACCCTGTGGCGGCCGGGCCGACAAAGGTCGGCTGGTATACGCCGAGGCTCTTTGTCGTCACCGCCTGCGTCCCAGCGCCGGCAGTTGCGGCGGTGGAACCTGCTGCCGCCGATCCCACGTTGGCCGCGAGAAGCATCGCCGAAAGCGATACCAGCGAGAGCAGCACTGCCACCTTGTAGCGCATGGCTTTCACTAGGTCTTCCCCTCCCTAATCGAGCGCTGGCGGAGCCATGGGGGAGTTCCTCGCCCCCGGAAAGCAGCAGGCCGTGCAGGCCTTTCCGCTACCGGGACCGCGCGGATTGGACCCCGTCTTAGTGCCGGTTCCCTCCCGAAAGTTAGAAACCAATCATGGCCCTGCACGGAGCATAACGATCCAGGAACGCTCAGGCAATAGGGCGAGATTATCTGTTATGTGGCGAAGATTTATGCCTCGGTCGTCTCGTCGCAGACATCACGCTCGGTGCGTTGGGCTGTTGTACGGGTGCCGTCTGTGCTCGTTGGCTGCGGCGAGTAAGGAGGGTCCGGGTGGTTCGAGGCCGACATCGCGCCCGAGTTCACCCATGCCCGCCCAGTGATTGCGCAAAGAGTGGTATCGGACAAAGGGTCAGGGCCAGCATTCCGATTCTTTGTCCCCCCCAAAAGGAATGTGAGGGTTCCGGTTTGTCGTCTTTCCCGGCAGAGGGTGCTCTCGGCAGCCGAGTTGGTGAACTTCGGCGCCGTGGGGAGTTCGAGCGGTCCATGAGCCCGTTTGGACCTTCGCTCACATACCGGTCGCGCCACTTGCGGACCGTCTTGGCGTCGATTTGGAACTGCTCCGCGGTGGCCTCGATCGTCCAGCCGTCATCGATGACCAAGCTGACCATCCGACGGCGACCCTCCGGGGTTAACACCGCGTTGGGGTGCTGGCTTCCAGCGTGAACCACGAGCCCTCCTTGCGAATCGTGAGTTGTGGAAGAACCACAGACTCGCTTGGAGGGCTCACCTCAGTGGTGGACCACCCACACCATTCCGCCAGGGACAACGTCCGTGGTCGTCACAACTAGCGGATTGCCGGCCGTGGATCTCGCTCCTCTGGAAAAAATGCGATGAACCGTGGACCACGGTGGCACATGTGACAAGCTCGGGTGGTCGCCCAGGGCGGGTTGTTCCGGGCCAGAGGTCCGAAAAGGGGGTCAGGATGGTCCAGCAGGATCCGAGTGGCAACAGCAAGAACCGGATGCTGAGCAGCGGTGCGATCATCTCTCTTGTCGGAGGCGGCCTCCTCCTTATCTTCATCCTCCAGAACACCGGTGACATAAAACTGCACTTCTTGGTGTGGACCTTCTCTTGGCCGTTGTGGTGGTACACGATCCTTACGGCCGTATTCGGGGCGCTGGTATGGGTCGGCTTGGGCGTCATGCGCCGTCACCGCCGCCGCCGCGGACGACGCGAAGCTCGACGCACCGGTCTCTAGTCAGGGCCGAACTTCTCCCCTCGGTCAGCCGATCGGCGGCGAGGGCCGCCCAATAGTCGTCGATCGGCCAATGGTCGCTGTGGTGAGCGGTGTCGGCATTCGGTCCGACATTCTGTCCCGGCCCGCCACCCGGGTCTATTAGGGGCGACATCCCGTAGGCCGGGGCAGAGTGTTGCGTGCTGGACGAGGACCCGTTAACTTTGCGGCCGGTTGCGATCATTGGGGTGTGCAACCGGAAGGGGAGAACTATGAAACGCCTGTTAGCTTGCGCCTTCGTCGCGTTCGCTGGCCTTGTTGTCGCTCCGGCGGTGGCTTCTGCCAGCGCCACCAGCGGCACCGAGCATTTCCAGTTGACAGAGGTGAACAACAGTCCGGGTGCCATCCTGGCACGGGGGGTCTTCACCGCCAGCGGGATCGACTACTCGAAGAACAACACCAGCCTGGAGGTGTTCGCCGACGGGGCGTTCACGATCCACCATCCCGGAGGCACCCAGACGCCGCCCACTATCAATCCCAAAACCTGCCTGGCAACGTTCACCATCACGGGCGCGTACACCATCAACAATGGCTACGGAAGGTACCAGGGGATCAAGGGCTCCGGGACCTATGTTGCCCGCGTCACCGGTGTGTTGCCGCGCAAGCCGAACGGCACGTGCGGTTTCGGTGAGCCCTTCTCGACGGTGACCCGCATCGCCGCCCACGGTCCTATCTCCTTCTGAGAACTATTTGTCGGTTGTACCGGCCGTCAGGGGCGACGCTCAGCGACAGGCTGCTGACGTCGCCCCTGGGCCGGTCATAAAGGAACATCAGGTTTCGGTTCGCTTCGCCGGTTCAGAGGCGTGCCCGAACGACGCGAGCGCGAATGCCGATCCCGGCTGCCTCACCCGCACCGATTTGATGTCATGAAGAAGCGCAGCGTCGCTTTTGCGTGATCGGCCCCGGTGGTGCGGGCTGGGGCGCCGAGCTGGATAAGAGAGTTTCTTCGTGGCCAGGTCTGTTGTGAACCGCCAGAGCTCCTCCCGTCGACGGGAACCGAGCGTGCAGAGCAAACTCGGGGTTTCCACACCAACCCGTAGACGACGGAAGGAGACCCTGGTGGAACGCGAACAACAGTATGTCGGAATCGATTTGCATCGGCGCCGGTCGGTGATCGTGCGGATGAACGACGCCGGTGAGGTACTTGGAGTCTCGAAGATCGACAATGACCCGCTGTCGTTGTCGATGGCTTTGGCGGAGGCCGGCCCCGACCCGGAGGTGGTGCTCGAGGCGCACCTTGCCTTGATCACTATCGCCCGCAAACTAGCCCGCCGCTGCTATCACACCCTTCGCAACGCCGGCGACGTCGCCTACCCAGCTGCCGCCTGAGCCCGAACCCGGCCACGGCGCGTCCAACCAGTCGATGATCTGCGACCAGCTCCCGCAACCCTGTTGCTGCCAGCCTGCCTGGACAGCCGACCAAGAACGAGCGGCCGCACCACGTTCGTCGGGACACCCCGAACGCCATCTTGCAGCCGGCCATCGCCGAGCGCCGAGATAAGCAGGGACGCCCGTCGCGCCGGGACTTCGAGCCCAGGCCCCACAAACGAAAGGGGCTCCAGACCAAACACCAGGCAGCCACGAAGCCCTGAGGGGCTTCTCAAACCAGTGTGCACCCAGCAGCTGACCGGGCCGTCAAGGCTGCCCCTACGGGCGGGCCTCCGGCCCGGCCTTGACCGCCCTCCCCTCCCGGCGCCCGGCCTGCAATTCAACGCCACCTGCCAGCACCTAACGTTCCCCTTTCTGACCAACCAACAACAGCCGGAAACACCCCTTGACGCGGAGCGGGCCCACAGATAAACAGGGCAGCACCATCGTTCGATGGGCGGCGGTCGAAACGGTCGTCGGCCACCACGGCGGCGAGCCCATCGCCCCCGCCTATCAGCGTATCGCCGAGCGGCGCGGCAACAAGATCGCCCGGGTGGCGGCGGCCAGAAAATTGCTCACGCTGGTCTACTACGGGCTCAGGGACGGAGAGATCCGCTGCCTGTATCGGCAGGCCGGGTGAGCCAGCTCGGACACAGCCAGGACGCGAGCTCGATCCCTGCCGTGGCCCCCACCCTGGTGGCGAGACCGAGTATTTGAGTGAGCCCGTCTGGCTGTGGCCGTAACACACCATGCGAACCAGCGCAAAGGAATGGCCGGTCGCCGAGCTCTCGGTCGCCCAGCTCAAACGAGCGCAATGGTGAGGTCCGCTGTGTCCACCACCCTGGCAACCAGGACCGCCTACCGGCGATCCGATTCCAGGGTGGCTGGCGACAACTCAACCACCGGGGCCGTCAAGGCTCCCCCTCCGGGCGGCCCTAACAGGCCGGCCTTGACCGCCCCTCCCACCCGGCAACCACCTCGGGAACCCCCAGCCGGTTGCTCACGCGCGCCCCGAATTCAACCCGCGACCGACAACCGCCACACCAAAATCGACATCGACTCCATCGAAGGCTCTTGACATGAGGCGCTTCTTCAGGAACGGCAGGGAGCATCGATCTGGGCGGCTGGGTACGATCAGGCAGCGCGACGAGGTCACACTGCGTGGCGCCCGGTGGTGGTCTCGGTGCGCCGAAGGAACTCATCGATCACGGCCTCGGGGATGACCGTCAAGGAGGTCTCGATATGCAGAGCGAGAAGGCTTTCGTGACCGGGCCGCCCAGCCAGAACAGAGCCGGCACCCCAACCCTATAATCGACTGCGTCGCGGCACGGCACCCGGCCTTGCTCTCTAGAGGCCTCCTCCGACGTTTGGCATGGCTGCTCAGCCGCCGCCCATCCTGACCGACCGCAGACCTACGAGATGGCTCGTTAGAGAATCTGATTCGATCGGTTTCGCTCTCGAACAAGGCGCGTCGCCCGCTCGACTGCACACCGCTTAGCCCGACCTAGTCCGTAGTTGGATGCTCTATCCGTCGGGCTACGAGCGCCGATTTCAGGCTTCTCACCAGCGGTTTGTCCCCAACAGGCGATCGACCACGTTAGCGCGAGACCCGCACCGGCCTGAGGCGAGCGAACCTCGAACGGGTGGGCCCGTCAGCGTACCAACCACTCCAGGGACACACGCTGGCTCACACCCCCCGCCGGTCAGAGCCGGCTGAACCACCCGCCGTCGACCGAGAGGGTGTGCCCCGTCATGTATTCGCTGGCGTCCGACGCCAGGAACAGTAGCGATCCGACCAGATCGGCGGGCCGACCTGGCCGGCCGATGGGTATGTCCCGCTCGGCCATGGCCTGCAACGTCGCTTCGGCTTCTTCCCGGGTGTCGTACCGGTTGTAGTGGGCCTCGGTCACCGTCAGGCCAGGTGCGATGGCGTTGACCGTGATGCCATCCCTGGCGAGGGCACGGGCGAAAAGACGGGTGACGCCGTTCACTGCGATCTTGCTGATCGTGTACAGGGTGCCAATGTCGAAGTACACGCCACCAGAGGACTGATTGATGATCCGCCCCCACCTCTGCGAGCGCATGATCGGGGCGACCGCCCGGCTGCAGAGCACGATCCCGGTCACGTTCACCGCCATGACCTGGTCCCACTGCTCCATGGGACCGTCCACCGGATCCCAGGTGAGCGGGTTGAACGAGGCTACGTCCGCTCCGAAAAGGCCGGCGTTGTTGACGATGATGTGCACGGCGCCGAACTCGTCCATCGTCGCTGCGACCATCGCCTCGACGCTCGAACGGTCGGACACATCGGTCTTGGTGGAGATCGCCTCACCGCCTTGCGCGGTGATCTCGCCGGCCACCGCGGCGGCGTTGTCCCCGTCCAAATCGGCGACAACGATCCGATAGCCGTGCTCGGCCAGACCCACGGCATAGCCCCGCCCGATCCCGCGTCCGGCTCCAGTGACGATCGCGACCCGACCCCTTGCCTCACTGCTGTGTTCTGCCATCGCTTTCTCTCCCCCGAGATCGCTAGTGGATCAAGATGCAGCCTGGGCAGCGTACACCGTCGGTCGGCTGCCGCCTCTTGAGCAGGGGCAGAAGGGTGCTTCGACCCCGGATGACGATCTAGGTTCCGGAGCAGAAGTGTCTGGGGGGCGTTGTAGGTAGCGGTTGCCCTCAGCTCTCACTACGCTCCATGGGAATGACCAACGGCCGGGTCGTGGATAACGGCCCCGTGGTATTCGATCACACGGCCCCTGAAATGGCTGGGCCCCAGTTCTGGGACGCGTTACGAGAACTGCAACGTCGTGGCCCGCTGGTCTGGGTAGACAGTTGCGGCGGATTCTGGGCGGCCACCTCGCACGAACTGGTGGTACAGATCGCCCAGGACTGGCATACGTTCACCTCGTCCGAGGGAGTTGCCTACCCGCGCCCGAGCCCTGAGCTCATGCCCTATCTCATGCCGATCGACTTCGATCCGCCGCGTCACACCGCCTACAGGAAACAAGTCAATCCCTGCCTCACGCCCAAAGAGGTCTCCGCTCACGAGCAACAGATCCGGGCCATCGCGGACGAACTGATCGACGCCTTCGTCGAGCGCGGCTCCTGCGACATCATCACGGAGTTCGCGCGGGTGTTCCCCGGCACCGTCTTCTTCCGGCTCATCGTCCACTGCGGCGACGACGACTTTCGTTCGGTCGAGCCCGCGGCGCGGGCGGTCAGTTTCGAGTCGGACCAGCAGAAACGGGCCGAGGGCCAGGCCAGAATGCGAGCGTGGGCGGCAAAGGTCCTGGACACCCGGGCGAAAGAGCCCGATCTGCAGGACATCGCCAGCGCGGTGCTGCGCATCGGAAGCTCAGGCCAGCCGATCGCCGAAAACGAATACCAATCGGGTTTAGCGATCCTCGCCTCGGGAGGGATAGGCACCTCGGCAAGTGTCATCGGCGCAGCCATGCGCATACTGGCCGAGGACCGCAAGCTGCAGGACCGCGTTCGAGCCCACCCTGGGCTCATCCCCGCCCTGGTCGAGGAGACATTGCGGATCGAGCCGCCTATACCGTTGATGTTTCGGCGGGTTCGACACGACGTCGAGGTAGCCGGGCAACAGCTGCGACAGGGTGACTGGGTGGCGCTGTTCTTCGCGGCGGCCAACCGGGACCCTGCCGTGTTCGAGCAACCTGAGCGCGTCGACATCGATCGCCCGCACTATCGCCACCTGACCTTCTCCGCCGGTCCCCACCGCTGCATCGGCTCCAACCTGGCCCGCCTGCAGATCCGTATCGCTATGGAGCAGTTGGTGTCCCGGCTCAGCCCGTTCTGGCTACCGGAGAACGCCACCTTTGAATATGTGAGTCAGCAGGCTCGGAGCCTGATGTCCATGCCCCTGGAGTTCGCCGGACGAGACTGACCGGGTGGGCCTGAGGACCCCGGTGCGCCGGGTGCCGGCGGTCACACAACGCGGCCAGCAGCCGAAAGAGCACCCGCGGTCGTTGCCGTCATCGACACCCACTTCTGGACATCTGCCGCCGCGTGCAGGAGCGATCTCGTCCCGCCAGGCGCCGCCGGCGCCGCTCTCACCCTTCTTCTACGCGGAGCGGTATGAGCCGAAGCGAACGAATCCTCCAGGCGCCGTCGGCGCAGAGGTCGTACTCGTCCTCGTAAAAGCCCCACCGCCGCCTCGTGCCATCCGATGAGGAGGATGCGGACGAAGACGACGGACTGGCCTGGTCATTGACTCCCCACACCCCGCGGGCCGTGCTCGCCCGGATGTGCTCCTTGTCCGGCATGGTCACCTTGGCGGCACTGGCGGCTTGGGTGATCTCGATATCCGGCATGGCCACCTGGTGGACGGTCACCACATCCTCTAGCCCAAGGCGCACGCGTTCGACGATGGCGGCGCGGCCGTCGACGACGTCGTCATCGCCCGGCCCGACCCACATCTGGGCGTCTTCGGTAAAGAGCATCCCCCAGTCATCCCACTGCTTGAGGTCGAGCATCCGGCAATAACGCGCCTTGAGACGCTTTATCTCCTCGATCGCCAAAGCTTGAGAAACATCCGGCCCAACCGTGGGCTCGGCCAGAGGATGCGTCCCATCGATCTCGGCGATCCGGTGGTTTATGCGCCAGCGCCCATCTGGACACCGAACCAGGCTGTCCCGATAGCGACCGAAGGCCCGGATGAACGATCCGGTCGGGTCGACGTCGATCCGAACGAAATAGCTGTCCACCTCGGCTCTATCGCCCAACAACTCCACCAGGGGCTCGGACAGCAGGTGCTTGTGCCAAGCTTGAGGAGGCCGGGTGTGGGAGGCCACGAACTTCGCCAACTGTTCCCGGCCCTGCACCACCCAGGATTGTCCGGGCCGTCCCGGCACGCCGCGCGCCGCGATCGGACTGCGTCGGGAATCCCACACACCGTCGTCGGTGAAGCAGTCCACCCACTCTTCTTCGCGCCCGTAGTCGATGCAGTGCGAATACCGGTAGAGCGTGTCGAGAATGGCCTGCTCGTCGCGCAAGGCAGCCAATTCCGTCGCCATATCCCCATTACCCCCAACCACCATGGCCCGATACTAGGGGGAGGAGGAGATGGCGTCTACCCTCACCCACCAGCACAGGGCGCGGGTAGGACCGATCAGAGCGAGCCGACCAGCTTCGTCATGGCCTCGAGCTGGGCGTAGTACTGGTCGAGCGTGTCGTGGACAAAACGAACGAGGAGCAAGTCGGCTCCCGCGTCCCGGAGTTGCGTCGCAGTCGCGACCGTATCGTCTGGCGCACCCAACGGATCGACCCGGGCGCCCAGCACCACCTCCAGGGGCTGGTCCCGTAGCTGCCAGGACTCTGTGCTCTTCGCGTCGGCGATCCAACTCGACACTTGCTCCGGTGAAACGGCGAACGGATACCAGGCATCACCCAGCTCGACGGCGCGCAGCAAGGACCGCCGGGTGCGACCACCGACCCAAATCGGTACTCGGGCCTGCACACCGCACGGCTCGATGATCATGTCGCGGAAGGAGAAGTACGGGCCCTCGTACTCTGGCCGGGATTTGGCAAACGAGGCCCGCAGGGCGCGGATAGCGTCATCGCTGCGTTCGTTGCGCCCTTCAAATGGGACCCCGAGGACGGCGAACTCGGGTTTCAGGTAGCCCACGCCGACACCCAAAATGACCCGCCCGCCGCAAATGCGGTCCAGCGTGCCAAACCGCTTGGCGATGTCCAGGGGATGATGGTACGGAAGTGGGATGACGATCGCGGCCAACCGAATCCGGGAAGTATGAGCGGCGAGATAGCCAAATGTCGCCAGAGGGTCCCAATAGGCACTCCCCGGTGTGATTTCCCCCTCGCCTACCTCCGCCGGAATGCACACGTGCTCCGGGCAGGTGAGGCACTCGTAGCCCAGACCTTCGGCGGCTTTGGCGATGGCCACGACGTCGTCGATCGTCCCGTCGGTTTCCCAAGCACCGTGCGCTCCCGGAAACCGTGAGAGAACCGGTGTAATAATGCCCAGTCTCATAGGGCCTGGATGGTAGCGCAGGTGGTGTATCCCGCCACGGGTAGACCACTTGGTCGTAGTTGCCCGTTCGGGCAACGGCGAGAGCATGATCGACGGTCGCCAGGCTGATCCGGGTGTGCGACAATCAGTCTCGAACGAGGGAGGTCGAACGTGCGATCTTACGAGGAGTTCAGCGACACAGAGCGGGGTCACAAGGGGGTCACCCCGTCGAACCGGCGGGAGGACGCCGCCGTCCCCGCTCCCCTCGTGGCGAGCCGTTTGGCCGCGCCCAACGCCGTGCTCGGCCTGCAACGGGTCGCCGGCAACGCCGCCGTGGCCCGGCTGATCAACCCCGGGCAATCCGATGACCAGGAGCGCTCCCCCGTGCTGGACGTCGTCGGCAGAGGCGGCGGTGAACCTCTGATGCCCGCGGTCAGGGCGCGCATGGAGAAGGCCCTCGGAGCAGACTTCGCCGACGTTCGAGTGCACGTCGGGCCGAAGGCGGCCGCGTCGGCGGAGGCGGTCCAGGCTCGCGCCTACACGGTCGGTAACGAGATCGCCTTCGCTCCAGGCTCCTACGAACCGGGTACGCGGGGGGGTGAGCGGATGCTGGCGCACGAACTGACCCACGTCCTGCAGCAACGCTCAGGGCCAGTCGAGGGCACGCCCGCGACGGGTGGCATCGCACTGTCGGACCCGAACGACCGCTTCGAGCGGGCCGCAGAAGCCAATGCGGATCGCGTCACAGCCTCCGCGCCGGCGGTCCAGCGGCAGGAGGACGAAGGCGAAGAGACGGAGATGGAAGAGGAACCCACCGCGCAGGGCCTCTTCGTGCAGCGACAGGACGAAACCGGCGACGAGACGGACGACACTGACGAGACGGACGAGTTCGAAGAGTTCGAAGAGTTCGAAGAGTTCGAAGACTTCGAAGAGGAAGAGGCTGCCGGCTGACTTCGGCGGGGGACCGAGCCGAACGGCCCTCCTGACCGCGGTCACCCGAGCGGTGCACCGGGACGAGCCTCCGCCCTGGATCTTCGACGACTACCTGGCGCTGCCCCTCGCCGGCGCGGCAGGCGAGCAACTGAAGGCGGGATTGTCAGACGAGATCCCCCCTCCCGACCTGCTGGCCTTCAGCAGATGGACCTGCGCCCGGGCCCGGTTCACCGAAGACATCGTGGAGCAGAAGGCCGCTTCAGGTGTCGACCAATACGTGATTCTGGGAGCGGGACTGGACACCTTCGCCTACCGCCGAGGTGACCTGTCCGCCCGCCTCCACGTTTTCGAGGTCGACCATCCCGCCACGCAGTCGTGGAAACGTGACCGCCTCTCCGACCTCGGGGTCGCCATTCCGGAGAACCTGGTCTTTGCGGCGGCAGACTTCGAACGAGAAACGCTGCGCGACGCCCTCGAGCGGGCCGGGTTCGATTTCGGACGCCGAGCGGTGTTCTCCTGGATAGGGGTGACGCTCTACCTCTCCCGAGCGGCGATCGACGCCGTGCTGTCGACCGTGGCCGAGGGAACGGGTGGGACCTGCCTCGTGTCGACCTACAACCAGCCCGTCGACGTCCTCAACCGGCGAGACGCGGAGATCACGACCGCGGTACGCAAGCTGGCGACCTCCTGGGGTGAGCCGTACGTCAGTCTCTTCCGTTCAGGGGAAATCGACGCAGTCCTGCGCAGTCACGGTTTCGCGGACGTGGTGCACTTCGGGAGGGAAGAGGCCCAGACCCGATACGCCGGTGCCGGTAAACTGGAGATCGCGGGCGCCCAGCGAGTGACCAGCGCCAGCCTCGCCGCCGCAGCCGTCTGAGCCTGCCGGCACCGGCCCAGGAATTCGCTGGCAAGGTTTACCCAGCCGGATCGCCGGGCTATGGTCGGACTTCTACCGGATACCGAGGGCGGAGTCCCAGGGTCGTGAACTTGTCGCGGCCTGGGGCCCGGGTAGGAGGTCAGACCGTGCCAGTGCAGCAGGTTGCCGTCCGAGAAATCGGGCTCGATCGAGAGTTGGGCGGTCGTTCCGCCGTCCGGTTGAGCCGACCGGTGGGGCAGGAGGGCGCTGCCGGTCGTCGGCACTCCGCCGCCGTCCGCCGTCGGCAGATCGTGCTGGGGTTGGGCGTTCTGGCCGCCATTGCGCTCCTGGCTGCGATCGAATCGGGGGCCGCCGCGGCCTGGTGGGTGGCGTTGTGCATCATCGCCCTGGGATGCGCCTACCTGGCCCTGGTGCGGCGTCTGGGCCGGGTGCGGATCGAACGAGAGTTCGCGGCCATGTTCGATTCCTCCAGCGTCGATCTTTCCCGGTGGAGCGACGTGAGATTGGCTAGCAGCCCGTCCCACCGGGCCCAAGGGCCGACGACCAGCTCCGAACCGATGCGCATCATGAGGGAACTCTGGGCCCTGGCCAGGTTCGGACTGGCCAACCTGGCCGGCTGGCTGCTGGCCCCGGTCGTTTTCGCCCTCACCCTCCTGCTCGGCGAGACGCCGCAGGACAGCACCGGGCAACGGTGGCTGGCCAACATCAAGGCCGCCCAGGCCCGACTGGCCGACCAGTCGCTCCGCACCCTGGCGATCTCGGCCGCCACCACGGCGAGCGTCACCGCGGTCGGCACCGTCGCCGCCGTCGCCGGCACCGCCACAACCGCCTCGGCCGCCTCACCGCCTGCCAGTATCGGCATTCTGGCCGGCCCGGGCCTGGTGAACGGGCCCACCAGCACGTACCGCGTGGTGGCCGGCGACACCCTGAGCGCCATCGCTGCCCGCTTCGGCACCACCGTCGCCAGCCTGGCCGCCATCAACCACCTGAGCAACCCCAACCTCATCTTCGCCGGCCAAGTGCTCACCATCAGCGGTAGTGCTGGTGGCGGCGGCACGGGTAATGCGGGCCCGGCCGGCACTGGGGGATCCACCGCCACGACCAGGGCCCCCGCCGCATCGGCGACCACCTACCGGGTGGTGGCCGGCGACACCCTGAGCGCCATCGCTGCCCGCTTCGGCACCACCGTCGCCAGCCTGGCCGCCATCAACCACCTGGCCAACCCCAACCTCATCTTCGCCGGCCAAGTGCTCACCATCAGCGGTAGTGCTGCCGGCGGCGGCACGGGTAATGCGGGCCCGGCCGGCACTGGGGGATCCACCGCCACGACCAGGGCCCCCGCCGCATCGGGGACCACCTACCGGGTGGTGGCCGGCGACACCCTGAGCGCCATCGCTGCCCGCTTCGGCACCACCGCCGCCAACCTGGCCGCCCTCAACCACCTGGCCAACCCCAACCTCATCTTCGCGGGCGAGGTTCTCACCATCAGCGGCACGAGCGGCCAAGCCGCGGCTCCGGCACCGACATCGGAGCCCACCCCGGCACCCCGTCCCGCTCCCACGTCGGCTCCCCTGAGCGCGGCGGCGACGGCCGTCCGAGCTGCGCTGGCCCAAGTCGGCAAGCCCTACGTGTTCGGGGGGGCCGGGCCCAACAGCTTCGACTGTTCCGGGCTGGTCATGTACGCGTGGGAGCAGGCGGGCGTCGCCCTCCCCCACTACTCGGTGGCGCAGTACGAGGACACCGAGCGGATCTCGGCCAGTCAGTTGGAGCCTGGTGACCTGCTCTTCTACGACAACGACGACGGGGCCCAGCCCGGACACGTGACCATCTACATCGGCGGGGGCCAGGTGGTGACGGCGGACCAGCCGGGCACCGTGGTCCGAGTCGAAGCGGTCGACTGGGACGGCATCCCGATGGGATACGGCCGAGTCCGCTAGCCGCCTGGGGCGACGGTGGTAGGAGCGCCGGGCGTGGTGGCCGCGGTTGGCGTGGTGGCCGCGGTTGGCGTGGTGGCCGCGGTTGGCGGCGGGGGCGCCGGCATCATGAACACCACGGTGCTGGTCGCCAACGGGGCGGTCGTGGCGTCGGACGATGACGTCACGGTGACGGTGAGGGTCACATTGACGCCCTGAGGCGGTGTCAGGGGCCCCATCCCGGCGATGGTTTGGGCTTGACCGGGGACCAGGCTGAGAAAGTCCCTCACCGATGACGAGACCCCTCCGGGAGCGATCGAAGCCGTGACCGTGAGGTTGTTTTCCGCCTGATTACCGACGTCTGCCAGCACGACGGTGACGGCCAACGCTCGACTGTCGGGTAGCACCTCGACCGTGCCGGCGCTGGATTCCGGGCTTGGTGACGTGCCCAACGCATAGATCTTGATCTGGTGGATCGGGGTGGCGCTCATGGCGCTCTGGAGACTGCTGAGAAAGACCGTCGCCTGCGCGGGCTGGTACGGCGCCGGATTGCTGACCCACACCGACTGCGGCATGGTGACCCCGACCTTCGGCAGACTCTGGGCAAAGAGGCGGTAGGCCTGGTCGCCGACCTCCATGTCGTTGCCGGCGGTCTGGATGGCAGTGAGGTTCGCCGGTTCGGCCGCGGTCGATGCCGACGCCGCCGGACCGGCACTGACGAGGACGGGATGCAGGGTGTTGCGGAGGGTGGCCGCGGCCTGGCTACGAACCAAGAGGGACGCGTCCAGGAGCCCGGCGGCTCCGGCAACGTTGGTGGGTGGGCGCAGGTTCACGAGCTGCTGGTAGGCGGACGCCGAACCGTTGGCCAGCTGGTTCAACTGGGCGTCGAGCGTGGCGGCCGGCATCTTCAGTCCGTTCGCCCAGATAGCGGCCAGCTGCTGACCTTCCTCGGTCGAGGTGGTGATGATCGGCATGGCTCGATCCAGCCATGCCCCGGTTGCGAGCTGCTGGCTCGGACCAGGGGATCGCGACTGCAGGGATGCGTTAATGAGCAGCACGAACAGGGTGATCACCACCCCGATGAGCAGCCACCGGCTCCCTGCGCCGCTGCGACGAGCAGAACGGCTGGCCAGCGCCATAGCGCGATAACGATAGTCAGCAAACACCGGCGCCAAGCAGCGGCCCTCCACCTCAACCGGACGTCGACCCGAATGGTGTGACAGGCGCCACGGTCGATGGGGTCGTCGATCGGGTCGGCGATCGGGCGGTCGGGTCGTCGATCGGGCGGTCGGGTCCCGCCGATCGTCCGGTCGGGGGGATGCCCTCCGAGCTATAGGTCGCCAGTGAGCAGCTCGACCACCGCCGGTACATCGGAGCAATCGTCGAGCACGGCGTCCGGCCCCAAGTCCTTGAGCTCACCTGCCGTGTACCGGCCCGTCGCCACCAACAGGCAGCGCACGCCTGCGGTCTGGGCGCACTCCAGATCACGAGGGGTGTCGCCGATCACCCAGGCGTCGGCCGGCCCGAGTAGGACGCCCAGCTCCGTGGCTAGCCGTCCCAAGACCACCGGCACCAGCAAGTTGCGGTCCTCCTCGTCGCTCCCGTAGCCCCCCACCCGGAGGTCGAGCCACTGGTCCAGTCCGAACGCGGCCACCTTGGCCCGGGCGTTCTGAGCGATGTTGCCGGTCAGCAAGGTCGACACGACCCGGGGATCCGAGGCCAGGCGGGTGAGCACCTCCGTGACCCCCGGACACGCAGATCCTCCGGCGACGAGCTCACCCGCGGCGGCGGCCGCCGCCAGGTGGCCTTCGGCCCGGGCCAGGATCTCCAGGAGCACGGCGTCGGTGGCGGGTACCTCCATAGCAGTGAGGTACTCTCGTACGATTTCAGGGTCTGTCTTTCCACTCATGCGGACTCTGACCGACGGACGCTGGCCCAGGACAGCCTCGAGGGCGACGTCGAACACGGCGGCGCCGAGCTCCCCCGCCCGCACCAGGGTTCCGTCGACGTCCCACATCAGCACCCGGCGGATCACCGTTTGACGATACCGACCGGCCAGCGGAAGGCTGGGGCGGATTTTCGGGCTGCGGCGGTACTAGCGGTCGGTCGGCGGTCGGCGACGGCGGTCGGCGACGGCGGTCGGCGGTCGGCGGCGGGAGGCGGTCGGCGGTCGGCGGGGGGCGGGCCCCACTAGCCTGGTGAGCAGGTCCTGTCGTCGGCTGCCCAGACAAGTCGGCGACGAGATCTCGAGAAGGAAAGCATGCGCCTCTTCGCCGGGTGGATCGTTTTCCGCACGATCCTGCTGGCGGACGCCGTGCTGGTGCTGGTTTGTGGGTTCGTGAGCCTGCTCTGGGTAGCGCCTCCGCGTGGGATCCTGGCCGCGGCCGGGTTGTGCTCCTAGCAGCAGGTTTGTCGGGTCTGCTCCCGCTCACTGACCCCTATCGCGCCGAGCGGTGGCAACGCACGCGGGGGGCCGCCGGCCGGCGACTGGCGGCTGACGGCTGGGGATTGACGGCAGACGGTCGACCCACCGGCGCCGGGGGGGCTAGGCGGTTGGGACGGCGAGAGGTCGGTCGTTGATAGGGCCGGTGGCGTAACGCAGAGGGCGGGCATCCCGGCCACAATGCACCGCCAGGATCTCCGCCATGATCGACAAGGCGACCTCTGGCGCCCGACGGCCGCCGAGGTCCAGCCCGATCGGGGAATGGATCCGGTCCAGCACGGTGGCGTCCAGGCCTGCGGCGCGAAGACGATCGAGCCGCCGGGATTGGGTGGCACGCGAACCAAGGGCGCCCACGTACCGAACGTCACGGTCCAAGCCGACGGTCAGAGCCGGCGTGTCAACGTGCGGATTGTGGCTCAGCACAATCAGCGCCGCGGCGGTGCCGGCCCAATCGAGGAGGCCCTCCACGTCGTCGGCCCGGTCGGTGTCCTTGGTGTCCCAGCCGAGCAGACCCGCCTGGGCGCTGATCGCGGTGACCAGGTCCCCGGATCCCACCACGACAAGGCGAGGGGAAGGGACCCACGCTTCAACCAGGAAGAGCCCTTCGGCGGCTTCGATACGACGAGTCGCCGACCGGCCCGCTGAGACCAGGGCCTGGGCCTGAAGGCGGATCCCGTCATCGACCTCGCCCACCGACCCCCAGGAGCGACCGGCACCGTCGACGACCATCGAGGCCGGACCGGCGCCGGCGCCCTCGATCCTGGTGACCAGGGCCACAGGGGTTCGCGACGCGAGCAGATCCCACAGCACGTCGGGGATGCACCCGACCGGCTGGAGCAGCACCGCGGCCTGGCCGCCACACGAGAGCCCGATCTCGTCGATCTCCTTGCCGTGGATGGAGATGGTGAGGGTGTCCAGGCTGGGGGTCGTTTGGGCGAACATGGACGTGGCGGCCTCCTGGAGCCGGGACGCGCCCGGACGGCCGAGGATGTCCCCGTGCAGTCCACCGTTCGAGTCGATGGCCACCAGTCCGTCGCCCGGCAAGGTGGAAAAACCCTTGACGTCGACGACTCGGGCGAGGATCGCGGCGCGCCCCTGCTGCACTTCGTTCCGAACTGCCTCCCCTACGTCCTGCACCACACATCACCTCCGGTCCGAGGGTAGGCGCGTTCGAACCGCTACGTTTCTGCCTGTGGCAGCTTTCGAGCCCGGCGTGACCGCCCTGCTCGTGGTGGACGTGCAGCGAGACTTCTGCGAGGACGGCTCCCTACCCGTGCCGGGCGGGGCGGAAGTAGCCGGAGCGATCAGCGATTTCCTGGCCCGGGCGTGGGCGTCGAGGTACCGGTTGGTTGTCGCCACGCGGGACTGGCACGTCGATCCGGGGCCGCACTTCGCCGAGCCCGAGAGGGAACCCGATTTTCGAGACAGCTGGCCCCGTCATTGCGTCGCCGGAACGATCGGGGCGCAATGGCACCCCAACCTGCATCTTCCGGAGGGCGCCATCGTGGTCTCCAAAGGCGAGCGCGAGGCCGCCTACAGCGGCTTCGAAGGTCGCGACGAGCACGGGCGTCGCTTGGCGGACATCCTCCGGAACGCCGGCGTCGCCGGAGTCGACATCGCCGGTGTCGCTACCAGCTACTGCGTGCGGGCTACGGCCCTCGACGCGACCCGGCTCGGCTTCGCCACCAGGGTCCTCGAGACCCTCGTCGCCGACGTCGCCACCGCCGACTCTGCTGCCACCTTCGCCGAGCTACGGGGCAGAGGCGTGGCGATGGAAACGACCACGGGGAGTACCTGACCAGGCGGATCCTCCTGCGGGGGACGTCGGGACCGGGCGGCCGTCAGCCCGTCGCCTCCGGCTCGTTGGCAAGGCCTAGCGTGTTCGGCGTGAACGGCAACTCCAGCGTCATCGTGCTGCTGATTGCCGTCTTTCTCGCCAGCGCGGTGGAGATGGTGGAAGCGCTCACCATCGTCGTCGCCGCAGGTATCAGCCGGGGTTGGCGCTCGGCACTCGAGGGCGCCGGCGCGGCCGTCCTGGTGCTCGCAGTCCTCGTGGTGGCCCTCGGACCAGCACTGATCCATCTGATCCCGCTCAACGCCCTTCGGGTCGTGATCGGAGCCGTTCTGCTGATCTTCGGTTTGCAGTGGCTGCGCAAGGCGATCCTGCGCGCGACCGGCTACAAGGCGAAACACGACGAGAACGCCATCTTCGCCGATCAGGTCCGGCAGTTCGAGGACGCCCCCCGGTCGGCTGGGTTTGACCAGGCCGGCTTCACCGTGGCGTTCAAGGGCGTCTTTCTCGAGGGTCTGGAGGTGGCGATCATCGTGCTGACTCTGGGCGCCGCCGGCCACCACCTCGGTCTGGCCGGGCTGGCCGCCGGCGCGGCTGCCCTCCTCGTGGGTGGTGTCGGCATCGTGGTGGCCAAGCAGCTCGCCGGGGTGCCGGAGAACGCCATCAAGATGTGCGTAGGGTTGATGTTGGTCAGCTTCGGCAGCTTCTGGACCGGTGAAGGGATAGGGGTGCACTGGCCGGGCGCCGACGCCGCCATTCCCGTTCTGGTGGGCGTCTACGGCCTGGCCGCCTTTCTCATGGTGCGGACCCTGCGAATCCAGAAGATGCGCGCCTCGGAGAAAGGGAGGCGTGCCCAGCTGGTCTGAACGACTGACCCCGTTGCGATGGGCCAAGGCGTTCGGGCACTTCTGGTGGGACTTCCTGATAGGAGACACCCCGGAGCTGTTCGTCGCCGTCGTGGTGATCCTCGGGATCACGGCGCTCCTCGCCAAAGAGGTGTCGAGCACCGCCGCCTGGGTTACCCTGCCCGTGCTGACCGTGGCGGCCTTGGTGGCCTCGGTCCTCCGTGGCCGACGACCCAGGTAAGTTGCTGCTCGTCGCCGGCCGGCGCCAGGAGGCTCAGTTGAGTGATCACCCGGAGGAGTGGCCGGAACAACCGGCAGACCCCGTAGTTGATACCACCTCGTCGGAACCTCTTGGACCAGAGGGGGGCGGACCTGGCGGGAGCGGGGCCCGACCGGATGGTGTACCGCCGGCGGGATGGGGTGCACCGGGCGGACCGCAACCGGGTGGACCACAACCGGGTGGGTGGGGTACGCCCAGCGCCTCGCCGCCCGCCGCGTCGCCGCCTAGTGGACCGCAACCGGGCGGACCGCAACCGGGTGCGTGGGGTACGCCCAGCGCCTCGCCGCCCAGCGCCTCGCCGCCCGCCGCGTCACCGCCCAGTGGGTCGCCGCCGAGTGGGTCGCCGCCGAGTGGGTCGCCGCCCGCCGGGTCGCCGCCAGACGGAACAGCGGGCCCCGCCGCCGCTCCAGGGTCATGGGAGCCCGATGGATTCGTAACCCAGCCCGGAACCGCCCAGAGCGGACCGGCGTGGGGGTCAGCCGGCCACAGCGAGCCAACCAGCGGTTCTCACGCAACATCAGGGCCGGACCCGTCGGGCGGAGGACCTTACGTCGGGAGCCCGCCGCCTTATATGCCGATCCCGCCCGCCGCTGATCGGATCCGAGTTACCTGGCAAGGGCGGGGCTACTCGGACTACCTCTTCGACTTCTGGACGGCACTGGGCTGGACGATCCTGACCCTTGGCATCTACGGGTTCTATGTCTTCTATCAAATGGTACGACGGATGCGAGACCACAATGCCCGCCGGCTGGAGTTCCTCGACGCCGCCGTGACGTTCGGCTGGGACGAAGCCGGGAAGCGAGGGCTGCAGCAGGAGCTGACCCCCTCGTTCCAACGAGCCGCCTCACACCTTGGGGTGCTCAGGAGGATGACGCGGAACTTCCGTGAACCCGTGGTGTGGCTGCTGTTGTCGATAGTGGCCGGTTGGATCGTTCACCTGGTGGCATTCGTACTGCTCGACCAGGATCTGGTCGCCCACGATCGCGCGGAAGTAGGCGTCGAATACGAACTCGCTCTCATCTACGGGCGACTCGGCTACCCGCTCGGCTATCCCGAGCCCAACCGGGTGAAGCGACCACATCGCTACGTGCTTCGCGTCGTGGCCACGATCTTCTCATTCGGCATCTACCTGTTGTGGTGGTACCACGACATGATGATCGAGCCCAACCACCACTTCTTCACCAACTGGTGGGAGGAAGACGAGCTGGCCGCCGCTGTGCAAGCGATGCAGTGAGGCGAGGCGAGGCGCTTCGCCTCAGCCCGCTTTGGCTTCGCCCGCCTCCTTGGCCTCGTCCTCCAGCTCCTTCTGATCAGCCTTGAGCTGCTTGGCTTCCACCTTCTGGGCATGCTTCATCGCCGACTCGATCTTGGCTTGCATATCGGACACGGCCACCACGACCAGTCCGGCCTGACCGGCGTCGAGAGTTTCGCCGACCTCTTTGAGGTCGCTGCGGCTCATGCCGGCGGCGGCATGACCGGCGATCGACCCCAACAGGGCGCCGCCAGCAGTCGTGGTCAGCAGCAGACCGCCTCCGATAGCGGCTGCCGGGAACAGGGCGATAACCAGTCCCGTGGCCAATCCGACTCCTCCGCCCAGCACCCCACCGACCCGGGTCGGGGTTTCGTGCTTCTTGACGATCTTGACCTTGCCGTTCTCCTTGCGCTCGACGACCGCGGCGTCGTACGCGTCGATGAGGCCGGCTTCGGTGTGAAGGGCGTGCACCAACCGGTAGTCCTCCAGCGCGTCGTCAACATCGGCGTACGTGCCGTAGTACGCGAAAAACGTGTCGATAGCCACCAGCAGCCTCCATTAGCTCGGACAGTCGTGAAGTCGAGATGCGAAGGTGCCTGGGCCACCTGCGCGGTCGACGTACGCTAACGCGGTGTCCCGGGCTCCGGCGATTCCAGGCTGGTGGTCTTTGCGGCACCTTCGGACCGCCGAGAACCGGTTCCGAAACGAGCGTGTGCAGTCCGTGCACGCGCACTCCGGTCCGGGGGCCTATGGATGGATCGGCCCATCCACCTCAGGTCGCAAAAACGGTCAGCAAAACGCGGCCCGGCCGGTTTTACTAACCGTTTTTGCGAGGTGCCCTACGTAAAATTTCCAGAAAACGGTCAGCAAAACGTTGACTGTCCGTTTACTAACCGTTTTTGCGAGGTGCCCTACGTAGAAATTTGGGAAAACGGTCAGCAAAACGCGGCCCGGCCGGTTTTACTAACCGTTTTTGAAGGGGTGGCGCCCATCGGCAAACCATCGACCGGTGTGCCCTCCCACCAGGTATCTGGATGCACTGAGAGTGTATGGAACAATACGAGGGGTGGGCCGATCAGGGCGGGCCCGCAAGGGCGCAGGTCGGACCGGACGGGCGAGTGGAGGGTGAGGACCGGTGGGACAGGCCAAGTGGGACAGGCCAAGTGGGACAGGCCAAGTGGGACAGGCCAAGTGGGACAGGCCAAGTGGGACAGGCCCGGTCGGTCGAGACGGAGCGAGTAGAGGTCCGACAGCCTGACGCCCGTTGGGCGTGGTCCGTAGCCCGGGACGCAGGCCACTGAGTCGGGTTCTACGATGCGGCGATGATGGCGAGCCCATGGGAATGGCGGACCGGCCGCCGCCGGACAGACGGACGGGCCGACACGCGGCAGAAGGGTGAACGTCAACGTGCACCCGCACCCGGCCGGGCATCGGCGACGCGATGACCGGCCAGCCCCACAGATCGGAGGAGTCATGACCAGCGCAACCGCTCCGAATTCCAATCAGGGTCAACCCGGACTGGTCGGACAGACCGTGGTGGTGATCGGCGGCAGCGCGGGCATCGGGCTGGAGACGGCCCGACTGGCTCGAGCCGACGGCGCGGAGGTGATCCTCACCGGCCGCAATGCCGACCGGCTCGACCACGCCGCCCACGAGATCGACGCCCAACGCACCGCCGCCTTCGACGCCACCAATTTCGACGAGCTGAAAAAGTTCTTCGACGGGCTGTCGGGCCCGATCGACCACGTGATGGTGACGGGACCAGGTCCGTACTACGCCCCGTTGGCCGAGCTGGACCTCGAAAGAGCCCGCCGAGACGTCGACGCCCACCTGTTCCTGCCGATCGAGGTAGCCCGCAACGCGTCGGCCAAGGTTCGCCCAGGAGGAAGTCTCGTCTTCATGAGTGGGACAGGAGGCCGGGCCACGTCGGTGGGCTTCACGTTGATCGCCTCCCTCACGGCGGCCAGCTCGGCGCTCACGAAAAACCTCGCCCTCGAGCTGGCACCCATCCGGGTGAACCTGATCGCGGCGGGATTCGTCGACACCCCGTTGTCGGCATCGCTGCTGGGCGACGAGATCGACGCCCGCCGCGAGCAACTCCGAACCACGCTGCCAGTCCGCCGCGTCATCGGCCCGGCGGACATCGCCATGCTGGCCGTCTTTCTGATGACCAACACTGCGGTTACCGGGGCGACGTACGACATCGACGGCGGCCAACAACTCGTCGAAGGATGAGCCCCGCAGGGGCGGCCTCGACCTTCCCACCCACCGGACTGGATGGGGCGGCGAACGTGCGACACTCGACAGGGCCACGACCAGGGAGGCTCACATGGACAGCACCACCGGCGACCAGAGCAGCGGCACGGGCAAGCGGCCGGATGCCGCACGCGCCGACATGAAGCTGGAGATCGTTGTCATCGCCGTCTCGGATGTCGATCGGGCCAAGGACTTCTACGGGGGGCTCGGGTGGCGACTCGACGCCGACGTGGCTGCGGGCGACGACTTCCGGCTGATCCAATTCACCCTGCCCGGGTCCGGTTGCTCGATCCAGTTCGGCACGAACCTCACCTCGGCCACTCCCGGGTCCGACAATGCCCTGTTTCTGATCGTGTCCGACATTGACGTGGCACGCGGCGACCTGGTCGATCGAGGCGTCCAGGTCACCGACGTTTACCATTGCGCTCAGGGGGCGGCGTGCCGGTTTCGGGACGGCGACGGATTGTACGAACGGGTCTCCGGGCAGGCGCCAGGGAACGCCAGCTATGGATCCTTCGTCTCGTTCAGTGACCCGGACGACAACGCGTGGGTGCTACAGGAAGTGACCACCCGACTGCCCGGACGGGTCGATACCGCCGCCACGTCCTTCAGCTCCGCGAGCGACTTGGCGGCTGCGATGGCCCGGGCCGAGCGCGCCCATGGGGAGCATGAGAAGCGCATCGGGAAGGCCGATCCCGACTGGCCGGCCTGGTACGCGGCCTTCATGGTGGCCGAACAGCACGGGACCGAACTCCCCGAGTGAGCGAACCGTCATCAGGGGCTGGGCGCCTCCGCCGGCCGGCGCAGCAAAGGTGCTGGTCAGGGGAGTGGGCGAGGGGGGACTTGAACCCCCACATCCTTTCGGACACAGGAACCTGAATCCTGCGCGTCTGCCAATTCCGCCACTCGCCCGAGTGGACCCATCACTGTAGCGGCGCGCCGCCGTCCGCTCACCTCTCCCGAGTAACCTCGATGGACGCCGATGACCTCCCGCACAGCACCTCGACGAGGTACCCCTGTTCGGGGACCGAGCGCAGATCGGTTCACCGCGCGACCAGCGCGGTCGGGCCGCGTCATCCAGTTCCGAGCCACCTCGATCCCGGAGACCGTGGATGGGACTCCAGCAGTTTGAACGGCGCTTGGAGCGCATGGTCGAGAGCGTCTTCGCCAAGGCGTTCCGGAGCGGCCTCCAGCCGGTCGAGATCGGCCGCCGCCTGACGCGGGAGATGGACCTCCGCCGGACGATCGCGCCCAGAGGGGCCATCGTGCCCAACGACTTCACCGTCGTCCTCTCCCCCACCGACCGGGCCAGGTTTGCCCCCATCGAGGACGAGCTGGTGAGCGAACTGATCGCGGTGGCCAACGACCACGCCGGCACCGAGCGCTACGTCTTCCTCGGCCCGGTCACCGTCACCATGGAGACCGACGAGGATCTCACTACCGGGATGGTCCTGGTCTCCGGGGAAATGGTCAGATCGCCCGACGTCAAGACCAACCGGCTCCTGCTGCCCGACGGCACGGCCATCGAGTTGGGCTCGAAGCCGCTCGTCGTCGGCCGACTCCCGGATTCCGGGCTGGTGCTCAACGACCCCAACGTGAGTCGCTATCACGCCGAGTTCCGTCCGGCCCAAGGCGGCGACGAGGAGTCGTCCAGGTCGGTCCAGTTCGAGGTGGCGGACATGGGAAGCACCAACGGCACCAAGGTCAACGGCATCCGCATCGGAGGGGCCCAAGTCCTCCACGACGGCGACACGGTCACCGTGGGGGTCACCACCATCCGGTTCGAGCGGTCCTAGCAGGTTCACCGGCGGCTCGTGTCCGATCAGCTTCTAACGTTCCTCAAGTACATCTTCCTTGCCGTTCTCTACCTCTTTTTCCTGCGGGTCCTGCGTGCCGTGTGGGTCGAGCTCCGGGAACCCAAGCCGGGAGTCGCCCGATCCGGCCCGGACGTGGCGACGGCAGTGGTACCAGAGCCGCCCTTGCCGCCCTTGCCCCCATCGATCCCGCCTGCTCCGCAGACCAACGGCAGGGGTCGCCGCCGGAACAAAGGGGACGAACGACTGATCATCCTCGAACCGCCCGGCCGCAAGGACCAGGAGTACCCGCTCGGCGGCGATCTCACCCTCGGCCGGGCGACCGACTGCGGACTGGCCCTGCCCGACGACAATTTCGTCTCCCAGCTCCACGCCAGGGTATTCCGACGAGATGGGGACCTGTACGTGGAGGATCTCGGGTCGACCAACGGGACCTACCTCAACAAGAAGAAGGTGACCGCGGCGGTTCCCATCCGTAAAGGGGACAAGCTGCGCGTCGGCCAAACCGTCCTGGAGGTCCGCCGATGACCGAACTCCGGGTCGGGTCCGCCACCGACGTTGGGCTGGTGCGCGCCAAGAACGAGGACGAGCTGCTGGTCGCCGCTCCCCTCTTCGCCGTGGCGGACGGCATGGGAGGGGCGGCGGCAGGAGAGGTGGCTTCGGCGACCGCCATCCGGGGTCTGTACGAGGCCTTCGTCGCCGCAGGGAAGCCCACACCCGACCACCTGGTCCAGGCAGCCCACGCGGCCAACCGAGCCGTGTGGGAGCAAGCCGAGGCCAATCCCGAAATGCGGGGCATGGGAACCACCCTCGTCGCCCTGGCGCTGGTCAACAACGAGCAGCTGGCGGCGATCAACGTGGGCGACTCCCGCCTATACCTGCTGCGCGCCGGCGAACTGCGGCAGATCACCTCCGATCACAACCTGGTGGCCGAGCTGGTCGCCGAGGGGCGGCTGTCCAAAGAAGAGGCGGAGTTCCATCCGCGGCGCAACATCATGACCCGGGCCTTGGGGGTCGACCCGGACGTGCCCGTCGACGACTTCTTGATCGAGGGCAGCCCAGGTGACCGGTTCCTGCTCTGCAGCGACGGCCTGCCCCGGGAGCTGAGCGACGAGGAGATCGCCTCGCTCCTGCAACGGGTCGCCGACCCGGACGAGGCGGCGCACCAACTGGTCGAGGAAGCCAAGCGCCAAGGGGGCAACGACAACATCACGGTCGTCGTCGTCGACATCGTTGCAGACGAGGGGAAAGACCCCACCCTGACGACCGCCGTCCCCCTCCAGAGAGCAAGCGAGGAAGCGGCCCAAGAGGAAGAGGACCAGGCTGAAGCCCGGTCAATGAGTCGCCGGGAACGACGCCAGCAGAAGCGTCGCACCAAGAGCCGCCTCCTCACGCCCCGCGTCATCGTCTTCGTCGGTCTCCTCATCGCGCTGCTGGCCGCCGCGGTCGGAGGGGTGGCCTGGTACGCCCGCGACGGGTATTTCGTGGGCTTGAAGGGCAACCAGATCGTCATCTACCGGGGCCGCCCGGGCGGCGTGCTGTGGTTCCGCCCCACGGTGGCGGCCACCACCTCAGTGACCACCGACCAGGTCGAGTCGTACCACCTTGTCGCCCTCACGGGCGGCCAGGAGGAGCCCTCGTTGGAGGCCGCTCGTCAGTTCGTCAACAGCATGGTCGCCGAGAGGAAAGCGGCCCAAGCAGCCACCCGCCCGAACACTCCCAAAACTCCGCCGTCGACGCGGCCTTCGCAGCCAGGACCGGCAAGGACCACCACCACGGCTACCGCATGAACGTCGCAAGCCTCGTGACCAGGGCCCCGGCCCGGCGGCGGACCGAACTGGGCCTGATCATCCTGGCCGTCCTGCTGACCGGAGGTCTCTACGCCTTGGCCGGACTCGGCAAGGCCGGCAACCTGCCGGCCAACATCGGTCCGTTCCTGGCCATCATCTTTGCCTTGTTACTGGTGGCCCACCTGGCCATGCGCCGTTGGGCAGCCAATGCAGATCCGATCCTGCTGCCGAGCGCGGCGCTGCTCAACGGGATCGGTTACGTGTTCATCGCCCGGCTATCCACCCAGGAGGCCCGGCTCCAGGCGGTGTGGACAGCGCTGGGAATCGCTGCCTTCGTGGCCACCCTCGTCGTCGTTCGCCGCGCCCGTGATCTCGAACGCTTCCGCTACACCTTCGCCTTCGTCGGCATCGGCCTGCTGCTCCTTCCCCTCGTCCCGCACCTCGGCGAAAACATCAACGGCGCCCGTCTGTGGATCCATGTGGGATCGTTCAACTTCCAACCCGGCGAGTTGGCCAAGCTGGCCCTCGCCATCTTCTTCGCCTCGGTCATGGTCGAACGGGCGGATCTGCTCAGCCAGCGCACTCGTCGGATCGGCCGGTTTCTGGTCCTCGACCCGAGGTACCTGGCCCCCATCATCGCGGCCTGGGGCCTGTCGCTATTGATCCTGTTGGCCGAGGACGACCTGGGCTCGTCGTTCCTGTTCTTCGCCCTGTTCATTGGCATGCTCTGGGTGGCCACGGGCCGGGCCTATTACCTGGCCTTGGGTGCGGCGTTGTTCGGGCTGAGCTCCTTCTTTGTATTGAAAGTCATTGGGCACGCAAAGACTCGCGTGGAAAGCTGGCTCAACCCGTGGCCGCATTCGTCGTCGTTCGGCTATCAGACCATCCAGGGCTGGTTTGCCATTGCCGCGGGGGGTCTGTTCGGAGAGGGACCCGGCCAGAGCAATGCGGCTCACATACCCGAAGCATCCACCGACTTGATCTTCGCGGTCATCGCCGACGAACTGGGGCTGGTCGGTGCCTCTGCCCTCCTGTTCGGATACCTCCTCATGGTAGGCAGCGGGCTGCGGGTGGCCGTTCGTTGTAATCGGCCCTTCGAGAAGTTGCTCGCCACCGGTCTGTCGCTCATCATCGGAGTCCAGACTTTCGTCATAGTCGGCGGGGTGATCCGGTTGATCCCCTTGACCGGCATCACCCTCCCCTTTGTGTCCTATGGCGGGTCGTCCTTGATCGCCAACTACATCCTGCTGGCACTGCTGCTGCGTATTTCCCACGACTCCGAAACTTCGTCCGCACCGTACGAACCGGCTGTGGGGGCCGTGGCCGGGATGGGCGTATGAACAGGCAGATCAGGCTGGTCGGCCTGGGGATCATGGTGCTCTTCGTCGCCCTCTTCTTACAGCTGAACTGGGTGCAGATCGTGCACGCCCCTGCCTTGGAAGCCAACCCCCTCAACACCCGAGCGGTCGTCAAGGAGTACAGCTCGCCCCGAGGCAACATCATTTCGGCCGACGGCACCACGCTGGCCGAGTCCGTTCCGACCAACGACGAGCTCAAGTACCTGCGGCGATACCCGACCGGTTCGTTGTTCGAGCAGATCACGGGGTATTTCTCCTTCACCTACGGCTCGGACGGGGTGGAGCGCAGTACGACAAGGTCCTCACGGGGGCCAGCAGTCCGTTCAAGCTGCCGACCAGCCTCAGCCAACTGCGAAATCTCCTTGCCAATCACAACCAAAGCCAGAACGTCACGCTCACCGTGGTCGACAATCTCCAGAAGGTCGCCGAAGCCCAGCTGGCCGGCAGGGAGGGTTCGGTCGTCGCCCTCGATCCTAGGAACGGCGACATCCTGTCCATGTACTCCAACCCGACCTTCGATCCGAACCTGCTCTCGGGGCACGACCAGGCGGTGGTCCAGGCCAACTACAAGGCCCTCAGCGCCACACCGGGCATCTTCTCACCCGGCGGTTATCGGCAACGGTGGTTCCCCGGGCTCGACGTTCAAGATCATCACCGCCTCGGCCGTGTACGACCATCAGCCGTCGCTGGCCACGACCGTCCTGCCGACTCTGTCCGCCTTGCCGCTCCCCCAGACCACGAACCTGTTGCACAACTTCGGGGGGGAGAGCCTGCGGCGGGGCGCTGGCGGATCTGTTCACCGTGTCGTGCGACACCGGTTTTGCTCAGCTCGGTCTGGACCTGGGGCCCAACGCTCTTTATCAGGAGGCCTACGACTACGGCTTCAATCAGACTCCCCCCATCGATCTCCCCTACGCGGCTCAGTCGACGTTCCCTCCCGCCGCCAGCTTTACCCAGGACCTACCTGGCCTGGCCTTTTCGGCCATCGGTCAGCAGAGCGTCCAGGCCACGCCGTTGCAAATGGCGCTGGTCGCCGGAGCCGTCGCCGATGGTGGGACGATCATGACCCCGCACGTGCTGTCGCATATCACCAACTCCCAGAACCAGATCGTGAGCACCTACCAACCGAAGCCCTGGCTGCAGGCCACCAGCGCAGCCACCGCCGCGCAGGTGAAACAACTGATGATCTCGGTCGTCAATTCCCCCAACGGAACCGGCGTTGCCGCTCAGATACCGGGAATCCAGGTGGCCGGCAAGACGGGCACCGCCCAAACCGGAACCGGGAAGACCGATGACTGGTTCGTGGCGTTCGCCCCGGCCCAAACACCCGACGATCGCGGTGGCCGTTGTTCTTCCCGACCAGCCGGCGGCCAACGAGTTCCAGGGCGGAACGGTCGCCGCGCCCATCGCCAAGGCCATGATCGAGGCATACCTGCTTGGAGGCACTGCACCTTGACCTTGTCCCCCTCCTCCTAGGCTTTCGAACGAGATGTCCACCCAACAGGTCTTCAGTGACCGGTACGAGATGGTCAACCACATCGCCCGCGGCGGGATGGCTCAGGTCTACCTGGCCAGGGATCTCCTCCTCGATCGACCGGTGGCCCTGAAGGTTCTTTTCCCCGAGCTGTCCGTGGACCGGGCCTTCGTCGAGCGATTTCGGCGGGAGGCGAAGGCGGCCGCCAACCTCGCCCACCCCAACATCGTGTCGATCTACGACTGGGGGCAGGGCGAGCGCACGTACTTCATCGTGATGGAGTACGTCGACGGGCGCACCCTGTCATCGATGCTCAAGGACGAGCCCATCCCACCGGCCCGGGCCGCCGCCATCGGTGCGGATGTGGCCGCCGCCCTCGACTTCGCCCATCGGCGGGGCGTGATCCATCGCGACGTCAAGCCCGGCAACGTTCTGATCAACACTTCTGGTCAGGTCAAGGTGGCGGACTTCGGTATCGCCCGGGCCATCGGCGCCGGCGCGGCGGAGGACTTGACCCAGACCGGTTCCGTGATGGGCACGGCCACCTACTTCTCCCCCGAGCAGGCCCAGGGTTACCCGGTGGACGCGCGCAGCGACGTGTACTCCCTCGGTGTCGTGCTGTACGAGATGGTCACCGGAAAGCCGCCGTTCTCGGGGGACAGCCCGGTGTCGATCGCCTACAAGCACGTCAAAGAACAGCCCGCTCCCCCGAGCACGATCGACCCGGCCGTGCCAGCCGGCTTCGAAGCCATCGTCATGAAGGCCATGGCCAAGGATCCCGCCGACCGCTACCAGAGCGCAGAGGCGCTGCGGGCCGACCTGGTGCGTTTCACCCTGGGCCAACCGGTGGCCGGGGCCATGGAGCCGACCCGGGTGGCCACGGCAGTCGGAGGCGCGGCTGCAGCCGCCGCCCTCGGCGGGTTGGCCGCCACCCGGGTGCAAGAACCGGCCCGGACCACGGCGTTGCCGCCCACCGGAGCCGGAGGCCCTCCGGCTACGCCGCCACCCGAGCGGTCTCGGGGTTGGCTCCTGGCCGGCCTGCTCGTCCTCCTGCTCGTGGTGCTCGGCGTCCTCCTCTTCTTCATCGGACGCTCCCTGGGTTGGTGGGACTCGACGAAGCACGTGACGATACCGACGAACATCGTCGGCCAGCCCTCGGCGGCGGCAAGAAGCGAACTCCAGCAGAAGGGGTTCACCCACATCAGCATCCAGCCCCAGGCCAGCTCGCAGTACCGGACGGGCCTGGTCGTCGGCAGCCGGCCGCCGCCCGGGTCGTCGCAAGCCACCTCGACCCCGATCGTCCTCCTCGTCAGCAGCGGGCCGGCGCCGGTCGCCATACCGAGCGTGGTCGGCCAAACCCAGGCGGCGGCCACGGCCGCCCTGCAGAAGGACGGCTTCGTCGTCAACGTCACCAACGCCACGTCTTCCACGGTCCCGTCCGGCAACGTGATCACCACCAATCCGCTCCCGGGCACCAAACAGACGCCCGGTTCAGCGGTCCAGCTGGTGGTGTCGACCGGGAAGCCGGTGGTGACGATTCCCTCACTGACCGGGCAGACCCCCAGCGCCGCAGGCCAGGTCCTTGGAGCCCACGGGCTGACCGTGGCCAGCCAGATCGACGAACCGTCGGCTACGGTGCCGTTCGGCGAGGTGACCAGAACCTCTCCGACGGCCGGGACCTCCGTGCCGGTCGGCTCGTCGGTAACGGTCTACGTGTCGACCGGGCCGCAACAGGTCTCCGTTCCGAACCTGGGTCAGGACACCAAGGCCGAGGCCCAGACCGCCTTGAAAGCGGTCGGCCTGGTCGGGAACTTCACCACCCAACCCGTGACCGACCCCACCCAAGATGGCCTGGTTATCAGTCAGAACCCTGCGGCCAATGCGACCCTGGCCAAGGGCTCGACGGTGAACGTGGTGCTCGGGTCGTTCACCAGCACCAGTACCAGCACCAGCACGCCTACCACCTCCAGTCCAACCACCACACCGTCCACCACGTCGACCACCTAGGGCGATGGTGGGCGGGCGGCCTGGGTACACGGCGTGGGGTGGCGGTGCCGGGCTCGCCCGCTGCGGGTGGCGGTGCCGGGCTCGCCCACCGCGGGTGGCGGTAGCGGGCTCGCCCGCTGCGGGTGGCCGTGGCCAGGTAGCCCCGGCCGGGTAGCCCGTCCGCCCCGCAGCCAGGCAGCCAACCGCCCCATATAGCCGGGTGGCCCACCGCCCCCCAGCCGGGTGGCCGACCACCCCAGTAGCGTCCGCCCCGCAGCCGGGTGGCCCACCACCTGCAGCGTCCGCCCCGCAGCCCGTCCGCCCCGCAGCCCGTCCGCCCCGCAGCCAGGTGGCCCACCACTCGCAGCGTCCGCTCGGCAGCCGTCCGCCCCATAGCCCTCCGGGTCGCCCGCTCCCCTTTGCCCGACGCCCGTTATCCGCCGCCCCAGAGTCCGCCGCCCGGTCGCCCGGTCGCCCGGTCCTAGCGCCCTCCGGATCGCCCGCCGCGGCCTCACCACCGGGTCGCCCGCCGTCCGGTCACCCGCCGCCCTACAGGCCGCGTCCGGGTTACCCACGTCCGGGACGCCCACGCCGGCGGCACGGCACCGCACCGGACCGCACCGCACCGCTACCGAGTCCCGGCCGTGGCACCCGATGCGAAAAAGGTCAATAAAACGGGTCGGGAGCACGAAATCCGTTTTTACTAACCGTTTTCACCAAAAACTGAGCGTGAGGTCGCGCCAAAACGGTCAGCAAAACCAGCGAGGCACTTTTTGCTAACCGTTCTTGCCGAAAACTGAGCGTGAAGCCAGGCGAAAACGGTCAGCAAAAACCGGCGCGGCAGTTTTTACTAACCGTTTTTGGAGCAACGACGAATACGCCGGACGCCGAGAGGCCATCAGGAATCGACCGGCGCTCCAGACAACGACGCGGCCGCGGTCAACGCCTCGGGTTGGCCGCACATCGCCAGCCAGTTGGCCAGCAGCCGGTGCCCTCCAACCGTCAGGATCGATTCAGGGTGAAACTGGATTCCCTCGACGGGAGCGGTCCGGTGGCGCAATCCCATGATGGTGCCGTCCTCGGCCCAGGCCGTGACCTCGAGGGTTTCGGGAACGCTGGCCGGATCGACGGCCAGCGAGTGGTAACGGGTCGCGGTCAGCGGGTCGGGCAGATCGACGAACACACCCCGACCATCGTGGCTGATCGAGGAGGTCTTTCCGTGCATTACCCCCGTCCGCACGACCCGCCCTCCGAATACCTCGCCGATGCACTGGTGTCCGAGGCACACCCCGAGCACGGGTACGGAACCAGCCAGGGCGGCGATCAGCTCACTGCTGACACCTGCCATATCCGGCCGTCCGGGACCCGGTGAGACGAGCAACCCGTCGGGGCGCAGCGACCGGGCCGACGCCACGTCGATGGCATCGTTGCGGTACACCAGGGGTTCGGCGCCGAGCTCCCCGACGTACTGCACCAGGTTGTAGACGAACGAATCGAAGTTATCCACAACGAGGATCCGAGCCACGCAGCCAGGGTAGCTGTCGTAACATCTGGTCCCATGCCGAGGAAGACCAAAGACGCGCCTGGTCGGGTTACCCCAAAGGGAGGACCGGCCAAACGCGGCGGCGCTGCGGGGAGAGGTGGTCCCACTCCTGCCGCCACGGGCAGCGGGCGCTACACGGCGCCCATCCCCTCCGAATACCGCAGCAGCCCGTGGTGGGTTCCGGCCATGATGTTGGCCTTTTTCGGCATCGGGATCCTAGTCATCCTGCTGAACTATCTCCCTATACACGTGCTGCCCGGCCAGCCATCGAACTGGTATCTGTTCATCGGACTGGGGCTTATCGTGGCCGGATTCATTGCGGCTACCCGCTACCACTAGCGGGGCCGGCCGGATCTGGGTCACTCGCGGCCCTGGACTGCCGGGGGCAAGCAGGTGAACGGACAGCGACGAGAAGTTACAGAGATGTGACACTCCCCAGTGTTATCCCCAGGTTGGGGAAAAAGCCTGGAGCGCTCGCGCCTCGCCCGCTCCGGGTGCGCAGAGCGAACTGCATGGACAAGCGGCTGGTCCATCGGTCGGCATCAGGGCCCGACGTCGACCACTCTGCGTGAGCATGATGGGCCCGAGGTCCGACCTACCCAACCGTCAAGGTGGGCTCGAGAGGCAGCAGCAGACCGGGAAGCCAGGCGACTTTCGTCGCACCGAGCGGCGGGGAAAGCTCCCGCAACGCTATCGCTGCTAAGGCTGTCCACATCTTTAACCACAGTCTGTGGATGAGGTCAAGCAGGCATTCCTGAAAGCAAAGATTGAAGCTTCGGGGCCCGTCTACTTGAGACTACGACCGATCTTGGGCTTCGGTCATGGCCCGATAGATGCGTTCAAGGTCTTCGAGGCTGGCAAACTCGATCAGCACTCGACCCCGCCGAGCCCCGAGATTGACCTTCACTCGAGTGTCGAGGTGGGTGGACAGCAGCTCCTCGAGCTCCAGGATTCCGGGAGGACGAAGCCGGGCTTGGGGCTCTACCCGGTCGTAGGCTTCTGCCCCTCCGAGCTCGTTGCGCTCGCGGACCGCTTCCTCGATGGCGCGGACCGACAGCTGGTCGGCGACGGCCCGCCGAGCCCAATGCTCTTGAAACGCCCGGTCCGGAGTGCCGAGGAGCGCTCGGGCGTGCCCGGCGCTCAGTGCCCCCTCACTCACCATTTTCTGGACAGAGGGTGGAAGCTGAAACAGGCGCAGTGTGTTGGTGATGGCCGCTCGGCTCTTCCCCACCCGGGTGGAGAGCTGCTCATGGGTAAGGCCGAAATCCTCGATCAGTTGTTGATAGGCCCCCGCCTCCTCGAGCGGGTTGAGATCCTGGCGATGCAGGTTCTCGATGAGCGCGTGCTCGATGCTCGGCATGTCGGAGACGTCTCTGACGATGGCCGGAATGGTAGGCAGGCCGGCGCGCTTGGCAGCCCGCCACCTGCGCTCCCCCGCTATGAGCTGGTAACCGCCATCGGACGTGGGCCTCACCAGTACCGGCTGGAGCACCCCGACGGCGCGGATCGACGAGGTGAGCGCGGCGAGGGTGTCCTCGTCGAAGGATGTTCTGGGCTGGAACGGGTTGGGCTGGATGGCGGTTACGGGGATGTCCAAGAGCGCGGAGGACCGGTCCCCCACGACCTCGTTCGGGATGAGTGCTCCCAGTCCCTTACCTAATCCGCTGCGGCGCGCCACCGCTTACCTCCTTGGCGAGTTCCCGATAGACGATCGCTCCTCGCGACGCCGGATCGAAGACCGTTATCGGCTGCCCAAACGACGGTGCTTCGGAAAGGCGTACCGATCTGGGCACGACGTTGAGGCAGACCTTGTCACCGAAGTGCTGGCGGACTTCCTCGACGACTTGGGCGGCCAACCTGGTCCGGGCGTCGTACATGGTGAGGATGATGGTGCTGAGCTCAAGTCCTTGGTTGAGGTTGGCCTGCACCAGGTTGACGTTCCGCAGCAGCTGGCCCAAACCCTCGAGGGCGTAGTACTCGCACTGGATCGGTACGACCACCTCGCCCGCGGCGGCCAAGCCGTTGACCGTGAGCAGACCAAGAGAAGGCGGACAATCGATGAACACGAAGTCGAAGTCGGCCTCGACCGTCTCCAGGGCCCGCCGGAGGCGAAGTTCACGGCTGAAGGCAGGGACCAGTTCGATCTCCGCGCCGGCGAGGTCGATCGTCGCCGGGACGCCGAAGAGGTTGCGAATGCTGGTCGGTTCGATAACGTCTTCCACCGGCACGTCGTGCAGCATCACGTCGTAGACCGAAGCGTCGAGGTTGCGCCCGTTGATGCCGAGGCCGGTCGTGGCGTTGCCTTGGGGGTCGAGATCCACCACGAGCACCCGATAGTCCAGCTCGGCCAAGGCTGCACCCAGGTTCACGGCGGTCGTCGTTTTACCCACGCCACCCTTCTGATTGGCCACGGCCAGCCGCCTGGGCAGCGAGTGGCTCACTGCCGCGGGATGGCGGCGCCCTTGGAGACCCGACTCTGGAGGGCGGGATACATGCGCCATGGCCGCCGGCCCGGGTGGGTCGACACCTGACCCCCAGTGGCTGGGGAGTTCGTCGTGGGTGAGCGAGCGAGGATCCTCCGGGGAGCCAATGTCCTGGCTGACGGTCGGCGTCTCCGCGTCATGACGGGCGGGCGGGGACTCCGGATCCGGCCCGACTGATGCGGGTTGTGCCCGCGAGTCTGCGCCGAACGGCGCCTGAGGCCCCGGACCCGCGCCAATCAGCAGACCCGATCCTGGTAGGGAGAAGGTCGGCGTCAGCTTGCGGGTTGGCGCGGAGGTCGGTGCCGAGACGTCCGCACCGGACGGGCCCGATACGCCGGATGCGCCGGACGGGCCGAACGGGCCCGGATGCGCCGGACGGGCCCGATGCGCCGGACAGGCCAGACAAACCGGACGAGCCCGCTTCCTGAGGCTCCGCTTCGCTGCGGTCAAGAGGCGAGACCGAAAAGGCTCCCGCATCGTCGGGCCCGTCGGGTCGATCCGGCACCTCTTCGTCTCGGCGCTGATCCTCCATCGGAGCGGAGGCTCGGTCCCCGCGGCGGTCATCGTCCTCGGCCTGGTCACCGGGCGAATCGACTGAGAATGGGCCATCCAGGCTGGGTGTCGGGGCCGAGGTCGAGGTCGCGCCAATCCGCTGATCGTCGGGATCGGCGTGCTCGTCGGGTGATGCAGATGCCTCTTCCGAGGTGCTGGAGGTGGGTGACCGCCCCGATCGAAGTCGGGCAAACAGCCCTGCCGTTCGGTCCGGATGCTGATCGGACTGACTCACTAGTCCTCATCATTGGCGATCCGCTAGGGCAGATGCAAGGATGCAGACCGTTCTGGAGGGCGGAAAGACCAAAAATCTTTCCCTCCAGTAGAACTCGAGCCCTCGTCGTGGGGGCTTGGGGCCACCACCGATCTCGGCGGCATGGAAACGGTCTGGCGACAAATGGTCATCTGTACAGCCTCAGACTGCTCAGATGTCCAAAAGTGGAGTGCGGCCAGGCCGCCGACTCGCCGCCAACTCGCCGCCAACTCCGGGCCGACTCGCAGGCCGACTCGCAGGCCGACTCGCAGGCCGACCCGCCGCCACCCCCCTCGCCCCACAGGGACCCAACGGTAACGTTCCACGTGAAACACCGACTCGGGTCCATCGTTGGACGGGCCCAGCTCTCGGCGTCCAGACAGGTGAACGCTACCGTACTTCGCCGCTCCTAGAAGAGCGGACGCTTACTCGGGACGCCGACTCGGCGCGGATAGCGCGCCGGACACAATCCATCCTGAACGATCACTTGCACCGAACTCGGTGCGGCCGCTCGCAGGCCTCGCCGCATGCCGAGCTGGGCCAAGCCTTCGTCCGGCCATCTATCGAGGTCGGAGGGCGGCTCGGCGACGAGGAGCCACCCGCCACGTCGCAGGAACGGGGCCGCGCACTCGGCAGTCACGGCCGGAGGCCCGAAACTCCGGGCGACCACCACGTCGACGGAGGCCCGCAACTCCCCTCGCCCGGCCGTTTCCGCCCGTTGGCCGACGACCGAGACCCGCCGATCCAGCCCGAGCGTCCTCACCGTGTGCCGAAGAAACTCGGCCCGCACGTCCCGACCTTCGAGGAGCAGCCATCGGGTAGCGGGCCACGCCAGCGCCAAGGGGAGGCCGGGCAAGCCGCCACCGCTGCCGAGATCGAGCGCGGTTTGCGGTGGTGCGGCGAGCACGCCACCGATATCCAGGGCCCGATCGATGTGCGGCCCGACGGGACCAGGACCGATCAGCCCTCGTTGCTGCCCATCGAGCAGAACCGCCTCCAGCGCGAGGCGCTGCGACGAATCCAGCAGGTTCGGGCGGTTGGCGGAAGGCCCCACGACGTCACCACTCGGCGCGACTTGTAAGATCCCCGAAACGCGATCGGCCCGCCCCGCCCCCGCGCCGTTCCGATCGGTCAGGGAGCCGCTGGAAGCACGATCACCCGACGATTCGGGTCCTCGCCCTCCGAGATGGTGGACACTCCGTCCACCTCCGTGATGGCATCGTGGACCACCTTGCGATCGGCTGCACTCATGGGCTCGAGCGCGGTGCGCACGCCACTCTGCCGTACGGTCGTAGCGACCTGAACGGCGAATCGGGCGAGCGCTTCGGCCCGGCGTTGGCGGTACCCCCCGACATCCACGTGCAGGCGACCGTTGTTAGCTCCGGTCCGATGATGGACCACGGTCCGGGTGAGATCCTGAATGGCCAGGAGGGTGGCGCCCTTCGGACCTATCAGCAAACCGAGATCCGAACCGTCCACATGAAGGTCAACCGTCTCGTCGTTGGGACGCGTGATGGTCACGTCGGCCGCCAACCCGAACTCGTCCACCAGCTGGCGCAGAAAGGCCTGGCCCACCTGACCCTGCTCGTCGAGCGGCACGTCGGTGTAGGTGCCTTCCCGTCTGCCGTTCTGCGGGGCGCTGGTCGTACGCTTCCGGTCGGCCGCGGGCGGGTCCTCGGCCGAGGTCGTATCCGAGCCGTCGGCGTCGGTCGATGTCACTACGGCCGACGAGATGGGCTCGGCAGCCTCCTCCGGTGAGCTGTCCGTTGGCCGGGCCCCGGCATCGGCCGAGGCGCTGTTGGTCCGGTCCCGGCGCCTTCGATCTCGCCGATCGTCCTTAGCTCTCGGCGCCGTCGGTCGGACCCTGGCCCGGACCCGAGCCTCACTCCGGAGGCGCCCGAACAGTCCGGCGCCCGGCTCCGCCACGACGTCGAACTCGGCGTCCGTCTCGTCGACGCCGAGCTCATCCAGCGCGGCCTCCTTGGCTTCCTGCACAGTTCGACCGGTTGTTTCAACCCATTCCACGTTGATCCTCTATCTCCCCCGCCGCTTCCGATTGGTTTTATGTCCTCCAGGGGTCGACTTCGGGGGCGGCTTGCGCGCTCGGCGCTGGCCGTTGGGCGATGCCCCCGTCCGACCCCCGCCCGCTTGCCCGTTCGTAGCCGGCGCATCGCTGGGCGTCCCGTTGGAGCTGGTGCTACCGGTGCCCGAGCCGTTCGACGGCGAAGTCCCCTCCGCCGCCTGCCCTCCAGGTGGGCCGGTGGCGGCCGGCTTCGGTGGTGGCGGTTTCGGTGGTGGCGGTTTCTTCTGTTGTTCGGTGGCCTGGGCCAAGATGTCGCGGAAACGACTTCGCCCACTCGTCGACCCGCCCGATGAAGCGGGCGGACTCTCGACAGGCTTCGACGGGCCGCGTCGACCGCCCCGTTGCCGGTCGGCCTGCTGCTGGTCGATCTCCTCGGTGAGCTCCTCTACCTCGATCACTTCCTGGGCGACCAGAGCCTTCACCTTGGGGTCGAAACGGTACATCAGGTCCTGCTGGACGATCCGGCAGATGTTCGACGTGGCGTAGTACAGCAACACACCCGCAGGGAAACGAATGAAGATGACGGTGAACGCCAACGGCAGGTACTTCATCATCCGCATCTGCGGGTTCTGGGCGGCGTTGGGGTTCCGGGACATCATCTGGGCCGACTGGAGATAGCCGGTGACGCCCATGACCACGACCAGAATCCAGTAGGGCAGCGCGGCCCACACGCTGGAATGGGGACTGAACGCGTTCTTCGACAGGTTCATGCCGAAGGCGTACAGGTTGCCGTGAGAGGCGACGATGTCCTTGTACATCCGGGTGTTGGGCGACAAGTACTTCGGCGTCGTGCGGCCTAGCCCTTCGAGGACCCGGAACAGGGCAAAGAAGACCGGGAGGGGGAGCAGCATCGGCAGGCAGGACCCGAACGGGCTGACCTGGTGCTCCCGGAAGAGGTCCATCTGGGCCTGGGCGAACGCCTGTTTGTCGTTCTTGTGCTGCTCCTGCAACTTCTTGAGCTGCGGCTGCAGCTTCTGCATGGCCAGCATCGAGCGGGTGCTCTTGAGCGTCAGCGGCGAGATGATCGCCATCCAGATGATGCTCAAGGCGATGATCGACACCCCGTAGTTCGGGATGACCGAGTAGATCAGCGCCAGCACCCAGGCGATGGGCTTGGCGATGGGATCGAGCAGGCTGGTACCCGACTTGTGGGCCGCGGCCGTCGTGGTCGATGTCGTCGAACTGGCGAGCAGGGTGGCCAGGTGCATCATCACAGGTCTCTCACTCGGGCCTCAAAAAGTCTCCGGAACGGGATCGAAGCCACTCGGGCCGCCCGGGCGACAGCGCATCAGCCGGCGCAACGCCATCGTCGACCCGCGGCGGGCTCCGTGGCGCCTCACGGCTTCGACGGCGAACTGACTACACGTCGGCGTGAAGCGGCACGGCGAGACCCGGCCGCTGCGGGCCAACTGGTACGTGCGGATGCCGCCCACCAGCACACGCGCCGTCAGCCCGCGTGGTGCCTCCACCGTGTGGTTCATGGCTTGTTGATGCATATAAGTGCCTTAAGGGCTACCGTGCGTAGCTGCGGGTAACTCAATGCTAGGGCCGACGGGCCGGCACCGATGAGGTAGGCGCCGGGTCGCAACGTGTCGCGCAGCTCCCGTATCACTGTTCGGAGCCGCCTGCGTAACCGATTGCGGTCGACAGCTCCGCCGACCTTGCGCCCGATGGCGTAGGCGACGCGTGGAGGCTCGGACGGATCGCCGGGCACCCAGGCCACGCTGAGCGGGCCCTGCCGACAACGTCGTCCACCGCGCAATGCCTCGAACGTGTCGCGCCGCTCAACGCGCCAGATCAAGCCGACAGGCGCTGGCGGCCCTTCAGTCGCCGAGCCTTGAGGATCGCTTGCCCGGCCCGGGTCGACATTCGATGACGAAATCCGTGCCGCTTGGCCCGTTTGCGGTTGTTTGGTTGAAATGTTCGCTTCACTCATCGCCTCCTCGGTCCCGGCAGAGCTAACCTCGCCGGTACTCCCGAGCGAAGGGGCGGACGCGTCGGCCACGCGGCCCGCTGGCACGGGGAGCAATGGTACCGCGCCTCCGGATCCCTCGCCAAGCGCCTCCCGGTTGGGTACCCCCAGCAGCCAAACGGGCGAGTCCAACGCCCTCGTCGAGGGGGAAAATCTCCCTGCGTGTCGTCCGCGAAGCGAACGCGGACGGTAGTTTGCTGGGGAATGATGCGAGCTACCGAGGAGTAAGTATGCCGAGTGCTGTAATCGTCGATGCGGTCCGCACGGCCGGGGGAAAGCGGCACGGAAAGCTGTCCGGTTGGCACCCGGTTGACCTCGCCGCCGAGGTACTCAAGGCGGTAGCGCTACGCAACGACCTGGATCCGGCGGAGATCGACGACGTCATCATGGGTTGCGTCATGCAGGTCGGCGCCCAGGGGGTCAACATCGGGCGCAACGCGGTGCTCGCTGCCGGGTTCCCGGAGTCCGTACCCGCGACGACGATCGATCGCCAGTGCGGCTCGTCGCAGCAGGCGCTCCACTTCGGGGCCCAGGGCGTGATGGCCGGCCAGTACGACGTCGTGATCGCGGCGGGAGTCGAGGTCATGAGCCTCGTCCCCATGGGGGCCAGCGTCGGCCAAGGGGTGGGCTTCCCCTTCGGCCCGATGGTGGAGAAGCGCTACGAACCGATCGGGGGGTTGGTTCCGCAGGGCATTTCCGCGGAGATGATCGCCGACAAGTGGGGGTTGACCCGCGAGGACCTGGATCGCTTCAGCGCACGGAGCCAGCAGAACGCAGCTCGAGCCGCCCGAGAGGGTCGCTTCGAGCGAGAGATCGTGCCGGTGACCACCAAGCTCAAGGACAAGGAGACGGGGAAGATCACCGAATCCGGTGACCTGGTCACCGCCGACGAGGGGATCCGACCCGAAACCACGGTCGAGACCCTGTCGAAGCTCAAGCCCGCCTTCAAGCCCGACGGAAAGGTGACGGCAGGCAACAGTTCGCAAATCACCGACGGCGCGGCAGCTGTCCTGATCATGAGTGAGGAAAGAGCGTCGGCCTTGGGGCTCACGCCCCGGGCCCGCTTCCATTCTTTTGCGCTGGCAGGCGTCGACCCGGTGACGATGCTGACGGGTCCGATCCCGGCGACCACCAAGGTGCTGGAGCGGGCCAAGCTGACGCTGGATGACATCGACCTGATCGAGATCAACGAAGCCTTCGCGTCGGTCGTGCTCGCCTGGGAAAAGGAGCACCGGCCCGACATGGCCCGGGTGAACGTCAACGGCGGCGCCATCGCTCTTGGTCACCCGCTCGGAAGCTCGGGGGCCAAGCTCATGACCACTCTGGTCAACGAGCTCGAGCGCACGGGGAAGCGCTTCGGCCTCCAGACCATGTGCGAGGGCGGCGGCCTGGCCAACGCCACCATCATCGAACTGCTGGGCTAGCCGCTACAGGCGTCAGTGGGGGAGAGCGCCGGGAGTCGCGCCCCTTTGGCGTGGGCGTGGGCGCGGCCGCCGGTAGGGCCCAACCACTGGACGAGGCGACGAGGCGACGAGGCGCTGACGCGAGACGCGACGACGCGACGACGCGACAAATGGACATCTGAGCAGCCTCAGGCTGTTCAAATGTCCAAAGGTCGCGAGGACGGGAGCAGCAACTAGCCCCGCTGGCTGCCAAAGGTGAGGCGACGAGGCCCGGACGCGACAAATGGACATCTGAGCAGGCTCAGGCTGTTCAAATGTCCAAAGGTCGCGAGGACGGGAGCAGCAACTAGCCCCGCTGGTTGCCAGAGGTGAGCCGACCTGGGTGGATGCGTCTGCCGCCCTGGCGCCGGGCCGCCGCGCCCTCGGCGCCCCTCACGGGCTCACAGGTACGGGTGCAGCTCCTGGAGCAGCTGGCCCTTGCCCTTGGCCCCGATGATCCGGACCTGAGGCTCCCCGTCCTTGAACAGGATCATGGTGGGGATGCTCATCACGTCAAACCGACGGGCCAGCTCCAGGTTTTCGTCGATGTTGATCTTCCCGATCCGGAGCTTGCCCACGTTGTCAGCGGCGATCTCGTCGAGCACGGGGGCCACCATCTTGCACGGCCCGCACCACTCCGCCCAGAAGTCCACCAACACTGGCTCCGACGCCGACTTGATTTCCTCGTCGAACGTCGCGTCGGTGAGGGTCAACTCTTGTTGCGCCACGGTATTCGCCTTCTTCCATGCCACCGGGACCTTCTCGGTGGATCGACATGTGTAACAGCGCCGACGCCGGTCTCCATTCCGGCCGGCGGTCAGAAAAGGCCCAGGTCAGGACGCGGAGGTGGCTTCCAGCCACCGTTCGGCGTCGATGGCAGCCATGCAGCCGGTACCGGCCGCCGTGATGGCCTGCCGGTAGGTGTGATCCTGGACGTCACCGCAGGCGAACACGCCCGGCACGTTGGTCTCGGTCGACTCGGCGGCGGTGATCAGATAGCCGGCCTCGTCCATCTCGAGCTGCCCTCCGAACACATCCGTGTTCGGAGCGTGGCCGATGGCCACGAAGACGCCCGTGGCGGGGAGGAAGGAGTCCTCTCCGGTGACGATGTTGTGCAGCTCGACGCCCTCCACCTTCGTTTCACCCCGGATGTGGGTGACCACGCTGTCCCAGATGAAGTGGATCTTGGGGTTCTTGAAGGCCCGGTCCTGCATGATCTTGGACGCTCGCAGGTGCTTGCGACGATGGATGACGGTGACGGACTCGCCGAACTTGGTGAGGAACATGGCCTCCTCCAGGGCGGAGTCGCCTCCTCCCACCACCACGATCTCCTGGCCCCGGAAGAAGAACCCGTCGCAGGTCGCGCACGTCGAGACTCCCCGGCTGAGCAGCCGCTCTTCTGCCTCCAGACCCAACATCAGCGATCGCGCCCCGGTCGACACGATCACGCTGCGAGAACGGTGCTCCACCTCCTCGCCCGACGAAGGATCCGGGGCCCACACCCGAAACGGTTGCGCCGACAAGTCGACCCGCGTCGCCTTCGTCGTCAGGAACTCCGCACCGAAGCGAGCCGCCTGGGCCCGCATGTTGCCCATCAGGGTGGGCCCGGTCAGGCCTTCGACGAACCCGGGGAAGTTCTCGATCTCCGTCGTGAGCATCAGCTGACCGCCCGGCTGGTCGCTCGTCGAGGACGGTTCGCCCTCGATCACGAGGGGAAAGAGGTTGGCTCGGGCCGCGTAGATGGCCGCGGTCAGGCCAGCCGGGCCGGAACCGATGATGATGACATCACGCAGCGAACTCTGATCGTTGGGACTGGCGGTGGCCGTATCGCTCACGGCTTACTCCTCGAGGCGTCTGGGGTTTCTCCTCCGCCAGAGAAACGCTCCAACCGCCAGCATTATTGCCGACACCCCGGCATCGACGATCCAGACCCGCCGTGAGACCGGATGGATGGGGACATACACGTACAGCACCCGGAGGAGCGCCACCACGAAGAGGATGAAGGCGAGGAATCCGAGGAGGGCGGCAACCAGCCCGAAGACCGCCGTATCGGCGACGTTGAGAACCGGCTCGGTGGTCTTGTCGCGAACAGCCCCGACCACGGTCTCGATCCGGTCGGTGACCTCGACGGTCCAGTCCCTGTCCGCCGTCGACACGGGGGCTTGGTCAGCCATAGAGGCAGCCTAGCCGCCGGCCGACTGGCTAACCCGGGTGGCTGATAGCTCAGCTCACGGTCAGCTGGTTGATCCGAACCTGGAAAAAGGAGCCCGAACTCCCGAGCCGGGTCAGCCAGAGGAGCACCCAACGGCCGTGGTGCCCGCCGAGACTGAACGTCGCGGCACCGGGGATCGCGGTGTGGGTATCTGTCGCGGTCCCCCACGCCGAGACTGGGCGGCCGCTCGGTACGGGATCAGTAGCGACGAACGTCTGTGCCGACCAACCGTTCGTCGGTGAGGACACGGCCAGGTGATGGACGGTCGCCGGGTCGGACAGCTCGATCGCCAGCCCCATGCCGGGATACAGGTTGCCGAAGGTGGCGTCCCGGTACTCGTCACTGGACCAGTAGGTGGCGGGATTCCCGTCGAAGGTGTTCACCAGCGCCTGGGGATTGTCGGGCGGCCGACCATTCACCATGAAGGGAGTCACGCCGATGATCCGGACCGCGGTAGTGGCGCCCGAGGAACCGCTCGATCCGTCTGCGGTGTGGTGGCGGCCTCCGCCGCGGAGGAGCAAGCCCGCCACCACCGCCGCGACCACGACCAGGGCCAGCACGATCAACCCGGGCGTTCGCATTCTCCGGGGCAGGGGCCGACGGGGGGGCTCAGGGGCACGCCCATCACCGGCCGGGCCGGCCCGAAGCCCCGTTTGTCCATTTCCGGATGGTGGAGTGGTCGACCCGCTCCGCGACGTCGAACGGTCCTCGCCGGCGAGTACCGCGGTCGGCGACGCGATGGACGTCGTCGAGGCGGTTCGGGTCGATGCCGTTCCGGCCGGCCCAGCCGGAACCGTCCCCAGGGCGCGGGTGGCGTCCCGCTGACGGCGGCCCATCTTCCGGTTGCCGGTCGGTGTGTCCGCCGACGTGTCGAGATTGATGGCATCGAGCCGCTGCCGAAGGGCAACCGCTGAAGGGACCCGGCGCTGCGGGTCCTTGACCAGCAGGTCGGCTACCAGCCGATCCAGGGGAGCGGGGACCTCTCTGCACCGGGAGGACGGACGCGGCGGTGGATTGTTGATGTGCGCCAGCGCCGTCGTCATGTCGTTGCTGCCAACGAACGGCGGCGTGCCGGTCAGCATCTCGAAGAGAACGACTCCCTCGGCGTAGAGATCGGCTCTGGCGTCCGGCTCCTCACCCCTGATCTGCTCGGGACTCAGATACTTGGGCGTTCCGAGCACCGTTCCGGTCCGGGTCAGGTCCCCCGCGAAGCCAGTGCTCGCCTTGGCGATCCCGAAGTCGGTGACCTTGACCCGGAGCCCACCCCATTCGTCGTCGGTGAGCAGGATGTTGGCGGGCTTGATATCCCGGTGAACGAGACCGACCTGGTGGGCGTAGACCAACGTGTCGGCGACCTGCCGGGATATCGCCACCGCCAACCAGGGTTGGAGCCGGCCCTGCTCGTTGAGGAGTTGCCGCAGCGTCTGGCCGCGGACCAACTCCATGACGATGTAGGCGGTGCCGTCGTCGAAGCCCGTGTCGAAGGTGGACACCACGCCCGGGTGAGCCAGCCGGGCGGCGGTGACCGCCTCCCGGCGGAAGCGTTCGAGGAACACCCCGTCCTCGGCCAGGTACCCGTGGAGCGCCTTCACGGCCACGGGCCGGCTCAATACCTCGTCGTAGCCCTCCCACACCTCAGCCATACCGCCCCGGGCAATCCGCTGCACGAGCCGGTACCGTCCCCCGAGCAGGCGACCGGCCTCGATGCGGGCGGGAACGTCGGGGACAGCCACGGAGCCTCAGGCTACCGCTGGACCCCAGCGGCTCTGGGTCAGTGCCGGCGAACCAGCACGGCGGCGCGCGCCGCTCAGGCCGGTATCCACGCGACGCCAATCGCCCCCGGTCCGCAGTGGGTACCGATCACCGGTCCGACGTCACCGGTGATCAGCTTCTCGGAGGGGTAGACCTGGTGCAGCATCTCGAGAAAGACGTCCATGTCGGGGGCATCCGCGCTGAAGGCGGCCAACCGAACAATAGGCCCGGCGTCTCGGACCTTGTCCACCAGGTAGCGGAGCGAGCGGCCCCGAGTGCGCTGCTTGGACTCCTCCTCGACCACGCCGTTGGTGACCTGGATCACCGGCTTGATGGACAACATCGATCCGAGCAAAGCGCGTGCCCCACCGATCCGCCCACCTTTCTTGAGATTCTCGAGGGTGTCGATGGCTCCGTAGACCTTTATTCGGCCGGCCGCGGTTTCGGCGGCCGAGGCGACCTCGTCGATGGCGGCGCCTTCGCTGGCGCGCTCGGGCTGCCTCGGTAACGACCAGGCCCTGCCCCATCGTGACGCTCAGGGAGTCCACGACGCGAACGGGAAATGAGCCCTCCAACGTCCTGGCCGCCTGGCGGGCCGCCTCGATGGTCGCCGACAACTTGGACGAGAGGTTGACGCACACCACGCCATCCGCGCCCTGAGCCGCCATGCTCTCGAACGCCTGTTTGAAGTGCCCGGGCGAGGGAGCGGAGGTCTCCGGTAGGCCGTCGAAGCTGGCGCAGCGAGACCAGAACTCCTTGGTCGACAGCTCCGAGCGATCCACCAACTCCTCGGCGCCGAACCGGATCCGCAAGGAGACCAGGCCGACCCCCAGCTCCGTCAACAGCTCGTCGGGTAGGTCGCAAGCACTGTCGGTGACCACTCGGACGCCAGGCATATTCCCCCCTCGTGGAGTCTGCTCGGGGCCGTCCCCGGTACGCATCTTGGACCGTACTGCAATTGCGTTGGTGACAATCTGTTACCTCGGACGGGGAGCACGGGGCTGCTCGTAGTCGGGTGGGGGAGTCGAGAAAAAGTCCCGCACGAACGGATCGAATCCCTCCGAGGGGTCGAGGCTCGTCGCGTCCGGGACGTCACCCGAGCTGGTCGATCCTCTCGCCTCGGCGGCGTCCTCGTCGGCCGGGTCGTCGAGTGGAGCGGGTACCAGGCGTCGGGCGCGGCGTCCGTGGCGAAGGTCACGCACCCACCAGATCCCCAAGAACAGGCCGGCGAAGATGATCAGGATCACACCCACTCCAGACACGGCCGTGCTCCGCACCGTGTCGATGTTCTGGGTTATGTGGTAGCCACCATCCGGGCTCCAGAGGGCCACGGTCAGGGGAAAGACGCCCGACGCGCGGCGTCTCGACCGGCACCTTCAAGGTCGTGTTCTCCGCCGTCAAAGTGAGCTCACACACTTCGCTGGTAGGCGTCGGAACCTGGCACGCAGCCCCAGCGGTCGAGAAAGGCCGGAAGATGAGCCGCTCGCTGGTCAGCCGCAGCTCGACTCGGGCGTGCAACGACGGCGAGGCCAGAACCGTCAACGGGATCTGACCCTTCGTCGAGGTCAGCGTTATGGACGACTCCAGGGGCAACGTGATCAGTTTCAGCTTCTGCCCGATCGCACCGGACACGGCGCCAAGCAAACTGTGGCGCTCGGCTTCGGTCACGTCGCTCGACTCGGCGATCAACACGTCTTGACCCATCCCGCCGACCTGGGTATCGGTTGGAAACACGGTGGCGAAGCCGTTGATCTCGGTGCGAGCACTCCGAATGGCAGCGGCATCCGAGGAGAGCTGCCTGGCCGAAGTCAGGGCCTGCTGGTCAGAGAGGGTGGATGGCGAGGCCGGGACGGTCGTCGACGATGAAGCGGCCGAGGAGTCGGCCGTTCCAGACGACCCGGACGACGAGCCGGACGACGAGCCGAGCGAGGACGACCCAGACGACGAGCCGGACGACGAATCCGAAGAAGACGCCCCGGCCGGGGTCGACAACGAAGCCGTCGGGGCCGCCTTCGGAACGACGAGCGATCGCTGTATCTCCCGAGCGGCTGTGGTCGGAACGGCCGAGAAAGGCACCTGGGTGAACAACCCCGAGGCCGTCACCGAGCGCAGGAGCGGGTTCCGTTCGAGGCCAGCGAGGAGGGCGGCGAGAAAGGTCGAATTCTCGCTCCAGCCGCTCGGCGGCATGACTGCGACCCCTCTGGTGTAGTGAGGGGTCTCCGACTGGATCATCGCCAGCTCTGCCAGGAGCTGGTTGGCGGCCAGCACCGCCCCGCCGCTGTTGGAGAAGTCGGCAGTGAGACCCACGTCCGCGCCATACACCGGGAGCTGGGCCCCGCCGGATCCGACCAGTTCGGTCGGCCAAGCGTAGGTCGTGACCGTGGCGGCCGCCGGGAGCGGGCTGAGCTCACTGTCAGGAATTATCAGTTGTTTGGCGCCCTGAGCCGCCAACGCCCCCAAAGTGGGGTCGTCGAGCGGACCGTTCACCACCCAGGTGGCCTGGGACAGCGTCGTACCGAGGTCTTTCTCCAAGGCAGACGTGCCGGCAGCCAGCTGCTGGCTGAGCTCCGCTTCGAGGCCTGCACTGGTCCAACCGATATAGGGAACCTCGACATACGACGACGGCAGGACCTGATCGTGTGAGGTCTGCACCAGCTGTTCCAGGGCGGCCAGCGTCGAGCGGTCGACCGCTGATCCGCCGGCCAGGGCATCGACCGTCTGAGGCGTCGCGGCCAGACTCAACGACACGCCCGGGTAGTCGCCCAGCGTGTCGATCTGGCTCTCGAGCTGCGCCGAGGCGGCCGAGCTGAGCGGCTGCAAGTTGCCCTTGGCACTCACGCCGGGAGCCGTGTGGACCGGCACGATCAGGGCGACAGAAAGCGCTGGCTGTTGGGTTTCCGCCTCCGTCCCTTCGGCGTACACGAGGAAGGTGGTGAGCATCTGCCCTTGCAGCACGTTGTCGTCGGAGTACAGCCCGATCTGGATCGGGTACACGCCACTCTGGTTCGCCACTTCTAGCTCCGGGGTGCCGTCCGGGCTGCCGGAGGTACGGACCGGAAGGTCGATGTCCACACCGCCGGCGGGGTCGTTCGTCAAGCCGGTGAGCTTGTAGGTAGCCGGAGGGCCCTCAGCGTATCCGGTCATGTGGCCGGAGAGGGCCTCGTCGAAGTAGCTGCGATCGGCCAACAGGCTGTACTGCTGGACCGCGAGAAACTCGTGGGCAGGATCTCGGGCGTCGACTTGCAGGCGCAGGTGGAACGTCTGCCCAGGGCCGACGGCCGACGATTGGCCCAGCAGGGTGACTTGGTCGTTGCCGGTTTGCACCCCGGACGTCGAGGCCACCGGGCCGGCGGCAGAAGACGAGGCGCCACTTGCCGACGTCGAGGACGCGGCCTGGGCGGCCTCGGCGGGCAGCATCCAGCCCGTGCCGAGGGCGACGATCAGTGCCGCCATCGTCGAGAGCGCCTTCCGACAGCGCGACCATGCCGCCGACTGGCCGCCGGCCCGTTCCGAGCTCACCGGAGGCCGGCCGACAGGACCGACAGCCCGACAGGTTCCTCCTGGAAGCCTGTTTGTACGTACAGCTTCAGCGCGGCCTCGTTGCCGATCTGGGTGTTGACCACCGCTCTGGTGGCGCCGTGCCCCTTCAGCCACGTGAGGCCGTCGAGCAGTAGCCGCCGGCCGGTCCCCGTTCGCTGGTGGTCGGGGTGGACGGCGAGGCGCTGCACGAAACCCCGCCATCCTGATCGGCCACAGATGGCGTAGCCGGCCACGGCGTCCGTCGCGGCCAGCGCCACCCGGAACCGAACCGAGGGGGTGGCGCGCAGGGCGTCCGTCAACCCGGCGTCGTCGAACTGCCAGAAGCCGGAGAAGGCGGCTCGATCGACGGCGAGAACGCCGGCCCGGCGCCGCCTCCCGACCCTCCGCAGGCGATATCCCGGAGGCACGGGAGGTAGGGCCGTGACGAGATCGATGGCGAGGAGGTGCAGGCGTTCTTCGACGTCGAACCCGGCGGCCAAGAACCCGGTCTGTTCGAGCGGGGACAAAGCCCCAGTGACGACCCGTTGATACCCGCGCGCCGCCAGCGTCTCGAGGCAGCGATGCAGGAACTCGGCAGACGGCGGCGGGGCGTTCGGCACAGGGGTAAGGAGAGCGACATCGTCCTCGCCCCGCCAGGGACCCGTGCGGGCGCGTTCTCGACCCCACCTCAACACGCCGGGAGTCGCCGTCTTCATCGCGCCCCCCGCCGAGGTGCTCGGGCCGGGCCACCTCGAGGGTGGACGTGGCGCGCCGGGTGGCGAGACGTGACGGTGGCCGTCCCGTCGCTGATACGAGATGCCATCATCGAGGGCGGCCACGATGGGCGGACTCGCGTCTCCAACTCGCTCACGGCGGCCCTACGCTACTGCGTGGCCACCATCCAAACCCGGCACGGTCTGCCGGTCCTCGAGTCGCCCCGATGGAGTCGTCCGGTATATCCCTCAGGCGGTGGGGGTTCCCGCCGGTACGCTGGTCGGCCGTGATTCCGGAGCGCTTGCGTCCGCTGGTCGAGGAGACCGCTGAACTCGCGGCGCGCTTCGCCGACGAGGGATTCCGGCTGTACCTGGTCGGCGGGGTCGTCCGCGACGCGGTCCTGGGGCGGCTGCGGGACGACGCGGACCTCGACTTCACGACCGATGCTCGGCCTGAGCAGACCGAGGCCCTCCTGACCGGCTGGGCCGACGCCATCTGGGACCAGGGGCGGCGGTTCGGCACGATCGGATTCCGTCACCACGGGCGTCGCATGGAGATCACCACCCACCGAGCCGAGGCGTACCGCCCTGACAGCCGCAAACCCGAGGTGGCGTTCGCCGACGGCGTCGAGGCCGACCTCTCCAGGCGGGATTTCACGGTCAACGCCATGGCGCTCTCGCTCCCCGACCTGACGTTGATCGATCCGTTCGACGGGGTCGCGGACCTGGCGGCGCGCCGGCTCCGTACTCCGCTCGCCCCGGAGGAATCCTTCAACGACGACCCCCTGCGAATGCTGCGGGCGGCCCGCTTCATCGCCGGCTACGGCCTGGAGCCTGACCAAGCGCTGGTCGACGCCGTCGTGTTGCTGCGCTCCCGCCTCGAGATCGTCTCCGACGAGCGGATCCGCGACGAGCTCGACAAGCTCATGGTGGTGACCAGGCCCGGAGAGGGCCTGTGGTTCCTGGTTCGCACCGGGCTGGCGGAGGAGTTTCTTCCCGAGCTTCCGGCTTTGGCGCTGGAGCAGGACCCCATCCACCGCCACAAGGACGTCCTCGCCCACACCATCGCGGTGGTCGAAAACACCTCGCCCGAGCGCCTGCTGCGATTGGCGGCCTTGTTCCATGACGTGGGCAAGCCGAAGACCCGGTCGTTCGGGCCACGCGGGACGGTGATGTTCCACCACCACGAGGTCGTCGGCGCCCGCATGACCCGCGATCGCATGCGAGCCCTGCGCTATTCAGCGGAAGACGTCGAAACGGTTAGTCGGCTGGTCGACCTGCACCTGCGCTTCCACACCTACCGGATGGGCTGGACCGACAGCGCCGTGCGCCGCTACGTCCGCGACGCCGGGCCGCTGCTGGACCGGCTCAACGAGCTGACCCGGTGCGACTGCACCACCCGCAACCCGGCCAAGGCGCAGGCCCTGGCTCGACGCATGGACGACCTCGAGGCGCGCATCGCGGATCTGCAGGCCAGGGAGGAGCTGGCCGCCCTCCGACCTGATCTGGACGGCAACGAGGTGATGGCGCAACTGGGCCTCCGGCCTGGGCCGGTGGTGGGGGAGGCGCTGACCTTCCTGCTCGAGCTGCGCCTCGAGGAGGGTCCGCTCGGCCGCGAAGAGGCGAGCCGGCGCCTCGATGCCTGGTGGGCGGGGCGCCGCACCCGCTCCGACGCCTAGGCCGAGCGCCCGCTCAGGCGCCGAACGCCTCGCCCGAAGGGGTGTCGTTGGAGACGACCGACAGGCGGCCCCGCCGGCGCTGGTGGACCCACAGATCAAAGGTCGCGGCCGTCATGGGCCTGGCCAGGTAGTACCCCTGAACCTGGTCACAGCCGAACGCCGCCAGTTGGTTCCACGTCGCCTGATCTTCGACGCCCTCGGCGACGACGGTATGGCCGAGGTTTCGAGCTCAGCTCGATGGTGGAGCGAACGATGGCGGCGTCACCCTCATCGACGCTCATCGCCATCACGAACGACTTGTCGATCTTCACGACGTGGATGGGCAGCTGCTTGAGGCGGGTGAGAGAGGAGAACCCGGTTCCGAAATCGTCGATGGCGATGCGCAAGCCCAACTGACCGAGGGCGGCGAGGGTTCGTTCGGATCTGACCGGATCGGACATGATCGACGACTCGGTGAGCTCGAGCGTCAACCAGTGGGGGTCGAGATCCGCCGCCGTCAGCATGCGGGCCAGCCGGTCCAGAAGGTCAACCTCGAGGAGGGTGCGCGCGGACACGTTGACCGACACGCCCAGCTCCAGGTTGCGGTCGTGCCAGCTCCGGGCCTGGGCGATCGCCGTCTCGAGGACCCGCCACGTCAGCTCGCTGATGAGCCCCGACTGCTCGGCGATCGGAATGAACTCCTCTGGCGGGATCAGCCCGTGGAGGGGATGCGTCCAACGCAGCAGGGCCTCGCACCCCACCACCTTTCCGGTGGCCAGCTGGGCCACCGGCTGATACCAGACCTCGATGGCGTCGCTCTGCGGGGCGGCACGCAACTCGGTGGCCAGCAAGAGCCGCCGGGTGCTGTGGCGATCGACGCTGGCGTCGTAGACCTCGACGCAACCCCCGGCGTCCTTGGCTGCGTACATGGCGACGTCCGCCCGCCGCAGCAGCAGGGAACGGTCCTCGCCGTGCTCAGGGGCGATGCTCACCCCGATGCTGGCCCGCAGGTCGAGGGCGACGGCGTCCACCACGACGGGTCGCTCCAAGGCGGCCAGGACCGCGTTCGCCACGTCGCCAACCCGCTCCACGTCGGCCAGGTCGGGGAGGACGAAGCCGAACTCGTCGCCGCCAAGGCGGGCAACCACACCCTGGTCTTCCACGATGCCGATCAGCCGGTCAGCGAGCTCCCGCAGCACGGAGTCGCCCACGTGGTGGCCCATGGTGTCGTTGATCTCCTTGAACCCGTCGAGGTCCATGAGCATCACCGCCACCATGCGGCCCACTTGCCGTTCGACCAGGGCTTCTCTCAGGAACTTGTCGAACAGCGAGCGGTTGGCCAGACCGGTCAGGCTGTCGTGGAGGGCCTCGTGCTCTCGAGCCGTCACCTCCCGTCGCAGCCGGTCCAATAGCCGGCCGCCCCGGATGGCCACCCCGCTGTGGGAGGCGAGGACCTCGAAGAGACGGAGGTCCTCGCCGTCGAAGGTGACCGGCCCCTGGCGGTCCCCGACGATGAGAACGCCCTTCAAGTCGTCGCCGAAGGCGATGGGCGCGGCGAGAGCGTTGCGCAGGTGTCGCTCGACCAGCGCGTCTCGGATCTCGGGTCGGGGATCCTCGAACGTAGCCAGGATGCCCGCCCCTGACGCCTCGACCAGCTGCTCCAAGCCGCCCTCGTAGTCGCGAGAGCTCTGCACCGGTTGGTTGTCGACGTCGAGGCAGTAACACGCGTAGCCGTCGATGTCGGGGAGTACCACCTCGGCCACTCCCGCCCCCATCACCTCCCGAGCATGGCGCAGGACCGAGTTGACCACCTCGTCGACTTCGGAGAGCCCGCTCGTGCGTTCGGCGAAGCGATACAGCCGCTCCAGGTTGGCGTAGCGCCGACGGAGCTCGGTGCTGGAGCGCTGCCCAACCAGGGCCATGACGCCCACCACCACGAAGAGAAGCCCGGCCGTCCGGCTGGCCCAGATGGCACTGACTGCCAACAGCACCAACACAACCGCAATTGGTACGGCTGCGATGGCATTCCGCAGCGACGCCAAAGCGTCCGTCCGGGCCCACCTCCGGGTGCTGACAGTGATGACTGCGTCGACGGCGACATCCATCACCGCTGCGGCCACGATGGCGGCGGCAGTTAGTGCCGCCCAGCCCCGTAACGACACCGGCGAACTGGCTCCTAGGATCCAGTGATACGTGGCCAGCGCCGCGGCCGCGGCGCAGGCGAAGCTCAAGACATTGAAAATGGCTTTGGACGGGGGGCGCCGCTTCAGCACACCGACGATCACCTGCGCCACCACCACCGCCAGCAATAGGCCGAGCGGGCTGAGATAGACCACCCCGACCACGAGGGGAACCTCGGGAAGCCCCACCCGAATGCCGTCGCCGCGAACCGGGATCGTCACGGCCAGCAAGGAAGCTCCAACCAGGGCGGCAGAGACCGCTAGCCAGGACAACCCCTGGTGGATGGGGGACGTGCCGAGGTCGAGGAGTATCGCCACCCACGCAGAACCGGCGACAGCCGCCATGGCGGCAATGAAGGCCCACACCGACGCGGAGGCAGGTCGAACCTCGCTTCGTCGCCAGCGTCCTAGCCAGCGCTGCACATCCGTGCTCACGACTCCATCCTCACGCCCGTCCACGTCGCTGCCCTACGGACAGCAATGATACGACTACTTGGCGAGGTGGTGGGCCACGCCAATGAGAGCGACTCCATCGTGGTCACGCGGCTCAGTGGGCGCCGGTCACTTGAGGGGTCCCGCCCGGCTGCTCGGCTTTGTGGATGCGCACTATTAATGCCGGTGCAGCCATGGCAACCACCACCAGCTGCACGAGACCTGAGATCCGGAACGCCCACTGAATACCCACGTGCGAGGTCAGAAGCCCACCGGCGAGCGCCCCAAAGGGGATGAGGCCCCAGATGAGCAGCCGAAAGGTACTGGCGACCCGGCCCAGCAGGTACGGGGGGGTGATGCGTTGACGTAGCGACAGCGTGGTGACGTTGCCGACGGCCACGCCGACTGCTTCCAAGAAGAGCACCGCCATGGCCAGGGCCACGCTATGGGTACCGGACAGAACGAGGTAAGCCGAGCCGGCGAGGGCGGCGGCGCCCATCAGGCTCCGCGCCGGTCCGAGCCGTCCGTAGATGCGATACGCGCTCAGCGAACCCACCACGTCGCCGGTACAAGCTCCCGCGAAGAAGAGGCCATACCCGACATGACCCAGTCCCAGCTGGCGCGTCCCATACAGAACCAGTTCCGAGAAGACCATGGCCTGGCAGAACGCCAAGGAGGCAACCACCAGGCCCAACAGCCGCATGAGACGGTTGGAGAAAAACCAGCTGAGCCCGTCGCGGATGTCCTGCAGGAATGGTGGGTGCTCTCGCCGCGGCGGAGTGCTCGGCAACGAGGAACGAACCAACAAGGCCGACAGGGCGAAAGAGATGGCATCGCCGATGAAGGGCAGCGACCGCCCAATTGCGAACGCCAGGCCGGCCAAACCGGGACCGGCGACCTGTTCCCCGCTGACCTCGGCGGTGAAGAGGTACCCGTTGGCTCGGGGCAGGTCTGCTGGTGGCACCATCGCCGGCAGGCAGGCCTGAGCGGCCACGTCGAAGGCCATCGCCCCGGCTCCCAACAGGAACACCGTGATGTAGAGGGCCGCCAGGCTGTCGTGCCCCTCGACCACGGCCACGGAGAAGAAGGCCAGGATCAGCGCCCTGATCCAGTTGACGGCCACCATCATGTTCCGGCGATCGACTCGGTCCGCCAGGGCGCCAACAGGAATCGAAAACAAAAAGGCCGGCACCCGACCGGCCACGGCAACCCCTGCGATCAGCAGCGGGTTGGTCGTGAGGGTGAGCGCGAGTAGCGGAAAGCCGACAATGACAAGTCCGTCCCCCAAAGCCGAGACGGCTGAAGCCGTGAACAAATGCCAAAAAGGCCCGCCGAGGGACGCCTTACGCGCCATGGGACATCCCTCTCGCGATCGCCTTGGTTGTCAGGACAGAATGAAATTTCGAGCGCGTCAAGACCAGACGGGGAGACCATCCACGTCAACCCGAACACCGGAGATCGTTGGCTCGTGCCGTACTGACCTTTCTCCGACTTAACCGTCCTCAGCGCCCCTTCTTCATTACTCCCACTCGTGACCACGCAGAGTCATGTTTAGCTCACCCCCTCTCGCCATGATCGGGGATCTGGCTGTTAGAACCTGCACCTAGCAACAGTACTGGTTGCCAGCGCATTCAAACAACCGCCCTGCCGACATTTGAAGCCGCCAACACGACGAGGGGACACGCCAATCTCCGGGAGAGTCCCACGCGCGCTCCGCGCGAATAGTTGACGCCGCTTCACTCTCAGCCAGGCCTCAGGTCAGGCCGGCGGCCCGTGCTCGGTCCGGTGTTTTTCCACGTTACGATCGCCCGTCTAGTTGCCTTCCTTTCGAGCCCTGATGATCAGTGTTCTCGGCAAGTACAGGAACGTGTCCCGCCAGGCATGGCTGTGAGGAGCACCTTCGATGGGCTCCGGTTCGAGGATCAGGTCGACCCGATAACTCGCTCGCGTCAGTCCCATGTACAACTCAGAAAGAGTGTGGTGATAGGCCGTAAATGGAATGCCATCCCATTCAAAATCGATCGGTGAATGGTCAAAATACGAACGACGTATAAGGAGGGCCAGTTCGGCGTCATCATCAACAATGTCGTACGCAGGATGGGTGAGGCTGAAGACCAGTGGGGCGCCGACCTTCAGCACCCGGTGAACCTGACGGAAGACCCGGTTGAGATCTTCCACGTACCCGAAGGCGTACGCGGAGAAGACCAGATCGATGGAATCGGCCTGCAGAAAGGCCAGGTCGGCCAAGTCGCCCTGGCGGAGCTCGAGGCGAACCTCCTCGAGTTCGCAGAGCCGGCGGGCGTGGGCGAGTTGGGCGGACGAGAAATCCACCCCGATGGCGGTGGCGCCCTGCTTGGCGAAGGCGATCGAGCACTGGGCCCCGCCGCACCCGAGCTCCAGGACCTTTTTGCCTTTGAGATCACCAAGAAGGCGCAACTCGGCCTCGGTCGGCACGTCAGGTCCGTAATGAGCGACGTTCGTCGACAGCTTGGCCGCATCCTGGTATGCGGCAGAGTGACGATCCCAGGCGGTCACGAGGTCATAGGGCATGCCCTATCCTGCCGCAGGCGCGACCTACCGGCGGGCTAGGCGTCGCCCCGATAGATCAAGTTAGCGCCGGACGAATGGTGTGGACTGCTCGCCGGCGGGCTGAGTTCACGGGCTCAGCCAGCGGCGAACTTCTCAACCATTCGGTGGGCTTCGTCGTCGTGGAACTGGACCGGCGGCGATTTCATGAAGTACGCCGATGGTCCCTCCAGCGGACCGCCAAGGCCCCGGTCCTGGGCCAGCTTGGCGCAGCGCAGGGCGTCGATGATCACCCCGGCGGAGTTGGGCGAGTCCCACACTTCGAGCTTCAGCTCCACGTTGAGGGGGACGTCGCCGAAGTTACGGCCCTCCAGCCGGATGTAAGCCCACTTGCGGTCATCCAACCACGGAACGTGGTCAGAAGGACCGATGTGCACGTCGTCGGCTTCAATGCCGTGATCAAGCTGGCTGGTCACCGATTGCGTCTTTGAAATCTTCTTCGACTCCAGCCGTTCGCGCTCCAGCATGTTCTTGAAGTCCATGTTGCCGCCCACGTTGAGCTGATACGTACGGTCGAGGACCAGGCCCCGATCCTCGAACAGCCGGGCCAGGATGCGGTGCACGATGGTGGCACCCACCTGGCTCTTGATGTCATCCCCGATGATCGCCACGCCGGCGTCGGTGAACTTCTGCGCCCACACCGGGTCACTGGCGATGAAGACCGGAATGGCATTCACGAACGCCACCTTGGCGTCGAGACAGGCCTGGGCGTAGTGCTTCTGGGCGGCTTCGCTGCCAACCGGAAGATACGACACCAGTACATCGGCGCGGGTGTCCTGGAGCACGCGAGTCACGTCCACCGCCTCGAGCGGCGACTCCTCGATGGTCTGGCGGTAGTACTTCCCCAGCCCATCGAGCGTCGGTCCCCGTTGCACGGTGATCCCCTGGTCGCCCACGGGCGCAAACCGGATCGTGTTGTTCTGCCCGGCGAAGATCGCCTTCCCGAGGTCGAGCCCCACCTTGGCGGCGTCGACATCAAAGGCAGCCACGAACTCGACGTCGCCAACGTGGTAACCACCAAGGACGACGTGCATCAGGCCGGGCACCGTGTCGTCCGGATCGGCGCCCCGGTAGTACTCGATGCCCTGGACCAGGGCGCTGGCGCAGTTGCCTACTCCAGCGATGGCGACACGGATCTTGGCAGTCATGGAGTGGTTCCCTCCTGGGGTGTAACAGGGCGTAGCCCCGAGATCGAGGGGCTATAGGCCCCGGTGGTGATGGCCGGCTGCGCCGGCTGCGATTCGTCGTACCTGGGTAGGACGCCGGTGGTGGTCAGGGGAAGCAAGGGTCCGACGACGGGCCGGGAACCCTCCGGACGGCCGGCACCGCTGGCATCGGCGCGTTCCGTGGCGATGAGGCGCTCGATCCACGAAAGGTCGTGCTCGACGGTCTCGCGGTCGTGCTCGATGAGACTGTGGGTGTACCCGTCGGCTCGTTCGCGGCCGGCCTTGAGCCGGGCTCGCAGCTGCGTCAACCGGGCAACCAGGTGGGCCCGGCGCCGTTCGAGCAGGCCCAGACGAGCGTCGGGAGCGAGGTAACGAGCGAAGGCGAGGCGCAGGTTGAACACCCGATCGTCCTCGCCTGAGTTGTGCTCGGCCGCGAGCAGCTCCTCGAACAGCGTCTCACCCTGGGCGGTCAGCCCGTACACCTTCTTGCCGCGACTGCCACGCACCGCGGCTTTGCGGGCCCGGTAGGCCGCCAACTCGCCACCAAGCGAGCCGGTTAGGGGGATCATCGCCCCCGCCGCTTCCCCCGGGTCGACCACCTTGACGGCTCCGGCCCGCTCCAGGCGACGCAGCGCGGGGTAGAGCGACCCGAACGACACGCCGCTGGCGAACCCCAGCCGATCCGACAGCCGCTTCTTCAGCTCGTAGCCGTGCAGATCCTGCTCCTTGAGCAGCCCGAGGATCGCCAGCTCCAACACGTCGGCTACTTTAGCGCATCGATGTATCGCAGCGATATATCGAACGTAAGAAACTTTCCCCGCAAACTGCTTCTCCGTGGGAGCGGTAGGGTGCGGGACGTGTTGAGTCCCCGTTCCCTCGCCCAGCGCCGCGCTGGCGCGGGACCGGAGATCGCTGGTCAGGTCGACTACCGCTTGAGCCGGAACCTGGTGGTCAGCGAGTTCCGCAAGGGTCGACTGTCGCGGCAGGACGTCTGCGACGCCCACCCGGAGCTGTTGCGGGCTGCGGCCAACATCGGCGAGGAGGTCCGGGAGGACTGTCCGATCTGCGAAGCGTCCAAGTTGCGGCTGGTGTCCTACGCCTTCGGCAGCCGGCTCCCGGCTTCGGGTACCTGCGTCGCCTCCACACGGGAGCTGACCAAACTCGCCAAGGGCCGCCAGCTCACCTGCTACGTGGTAGAGGTCTGCCCCAACTGTTCGTGGAACCACCTGAGCCGCAGCTTCGGCGTCGGCTCACGCGCCCGCTGACGCTCGACCGCGGGGCCGGAGGACCCTGAGGTCACCGGGACTTCCCATCGGGTCGCCCGGGGACCTCCCATCGGGTCAGCCGGGAGCTCCCATCGGGTCGGCCGGGGAGTTCTCCCAGCTCAAGCGAGGTAACCTCCCCCCGGCATGGCGCCTTCCGCCACCCCTCCTCCGCGTCGTGCTGCGGCGCGCCCTGCTGGGCCGGACGTAGGCCGCGCCCGGCGGAAGAAGAAAGCCCGGCGGGCGCCCGGCGGGCGGCTGTGGAGGTGGCGGCGGTGGTGGTTCGCCATCGCCCTCATCGGATTCGCGCTCGTGGCCAGCGGGCTCTACTACGTCTCCCGACAGCCGCTCCCGTCGGCGGCACCGCTCGAGCAGACGACCTTCGTCTACGACGCTCAGGGTCACCTACTGACGACGTTCTCCGAGCAGAACAGAGTGACCGTCTCGCTCAACCAGGTCCCCCAGGTAGTGATCGACGCGGTCGTTTCCACCGAGGACCGGCATTTCTTCACTGAGGGCGCCATCGACCCGGTCGGCATTGTGCGGGCGTTCTTTTCCGACATCCGAAACGCCGGGAGCCTCCAGGGTGCCTCCACCATCACCCAGCAGTACGTCAAGCAGGCCTACCTCACCCCTCAGCGAACCCTCACCCGCAAGCTCAAGGAGGCCGAGCTGGCGATCCGTCTCGCCGAAACCGAATCCAAGCAGGAGATCCTGCAGAACTACCTGAACACCATCTACTGGGGCAGGGGAGCCTACGGGGTGCAAGCCGCATCGCAGGCGTACTTCGGCATGGACGTCAGCCAGTTGACCCTGCCCGAAGCGTCGTTGCTCGCCGGGCTGATCCGAGATCCGGACGGGGCAGATCCCGCCGTCAACCCGACGCTGGCCCGCACCAACCAGGGAGACACCCTGAAGGCGCTTGTTCGCGACCATCACATCACCGCCACCCAGGCCACCAGCGTCGAAGCTCTCCCGTACGCCAAGTATGTGATCCCTCGGACCACCTCCAGCACCTCGGAACCCGACACCAACGGAGAGGCCTACTTCCTCGAAGCCGTCCAGCAGGAGCTCGTCGCCAAGTACGGCCGGGAAATGGTGGACAGCGGAGGACTCCGGGTCACGACCACCTTGGACCCGAAGCTCCAAGCGGAGGCTTACAACGCGGTCTACGGGACCAGCCCTGACGCCCTGAACCCGGCGGCGGGCGGCCCGTCCGGCGCCCTGGTGTCGATGGACGACAACGGAGCGGTGAAGGCGCTCGTCGGCGGCCAGGAGGGCCAAGGCCATGTCGACCTGGCCCTAGGCAAGGCAGGCGGGGGGAGTGGCAGGCAGGCGGGTTCGACCTTCAAAGCGTTCATGCTGGCGGAGGTCATCAAGGACGGGTACACGCCGTATTCGGTCTTTCCCGCCCCGCCGGAGGTGGAGCTGCCGGGCGGCAACGCCGACGGCACGCCCTGGACCGTAACCAACTTCGAGGACGAGACGGTTCCCCCTGAGATGAGCCTGGTGGACGCCACGGCACTGTCCGTCAACACGGTTTACGCCCAGGTGGTCGACCGGATAGGCGCCGCCAACCTCGACACCATGGCCGAGGCGCTCGGCATCAACCCGTCCGAGCTCGCCGGGGCCTACCTCTCGCAAGTGCTCGGTACGGCGGACGTCTCACCGCTCGAGATGGCCGCCGCCTACGCCACTTTCGCCGATGGGGGCGTGTACCACGCCCCGATGCTGATCACGAAGGTGACCACGGCCGACAGGACCCCTCTGCCGCTTCCGGTGGAACCTCAGAGCCGGGTCGTGCTCACCGCGGCGCAAGCGGCTGAGGAGACCTACGTCCTCCAGCAGGTCGTGCTGAGAGGGACCGGAACCGCGGCAGGGGACGTCGGTTCGGAGATCGCGGGGAAGACCGGGACGACCGAGCACTCCACCGACGCCTGGTTCATCGGCTACACCCCCAACCTGACGACCGCCGTGTGGATGGGCTACGCCAACAGCGCCCAGCCGATGAACGGCGTCCAAGGCGGAGGGATCCCCGCTCAGCTGTGGCACAACTACATGGTCGCGGCCCTGGCGTCGGAACCCCAGTACCAGGGGTCGTTCCCGATCGTCTACTACCTCGCGGGCGCGACGTTGACGCCCCCAGCCTCCGGAAGCGTTCTGTTCCCCCTCGGTCTCGGGACCACTACGACCACCGCCCCTCCCACCACGACCACCACCACTCCGAGCAGCACGACGACACCGACCAGTGTCGCCACCCCCACGACCGCCGCGACCCCAACGCCAACAACGCCGGTGGCGCACCCGACCACCACGCTCCCGCCCGTCACCGCCCCGCCGCACACCACGCCGCCCACCAGCGCCGCGGCCCGTCCAGCCGCCACCGCAAGCTCTCCATAGCGGGTGGTCAGCCGGACGCCCTCCCAACGGGCACCCGAGCGCCGAGACAGGCGGCCCAGATCGGGGGCTACTGCCGGGCGCGTGACTGCCCGGCGCCGGCTGGCGGTCCCTCGCCGCCGGCTGGCGGTCCCTCTCCCCGCTCGGCCCCTGGTCGACGACTCCCCAGCCCTCATCGGCGACACCCCCGACCCGGTCGGCGGCACAGCCCCCGCTGGTGCGACACTCGGTGTCACAGTTAGGCTTGGGCGTACCGCCGGCAGCCGATGGGGCGCTGGACGGAAAAGGAGGTCCAGTGATGTCTGCTTGTATGACCGCGCCAGCGGTCCGCGCCCGAAAAGGCTCCGACCGGCCTTTGGTGATGGTCACGGCCTACGACGCGCCTACCGCCCGCATCGCCGACGAGGCCGAGGTCGACCTGATTCTGGTCGGAGATTCGGTCGCCATGGTCGTTCTCGGCTACGACGACACGCTGCACGTGACGGTCGACGACCTGGTCCATCACACCGCGGCGGTCTGGCGCGCCCGGCCGCACCCGATGATCGTGGCCGACCTGCCCTGGATGAGCTATCACACCGGCCGGGCCGACGCCGTGCGGAACGCCGCCCGCCTCATCCGGGCGGGGGCCCAATCCGTGAAGCTGGAGGGTGGCCGCAAGCGCGTGCCAGTGATCGAAGCCGTCATCGACGCAGAGATCCCGGTGATGGGTCATCTGGGCCTCACCCCGCAGTCGGTCCATGCCATGGGCGGGTTCCGGGTACAGGGCAAGAACATGGATGCGGCCAAGGCCCTCGTCGATGATGCCCACGCCCTGGCCGAAACAGGTTGTTTCGCCATCGTCCTGGAGGGGATTCCGGACGTGGTGGCGCAGCTGATCACGGAGTCGGTTCCGGTTCCCACCATCGGCATCGGAGCCGGGCGACACTGCGACGGGCAGGTGTTGGTCTTCCACGACGTGCTGGGCCTCGAAGACCGGACGCAGCCGAAGTTTGTCCGGCGCTACGCCGCCCTGAAGCGCGATGCCGTGGTCGGGCTCCGAGCGTGGGCGTCGGACGTGCGGAGTGGTGCTTTCCCCTCCGATGCTGAGGCCTACCACCTCACCGGGGATCTCACGACGGCTCCTGCCCCGGCCTGAACTTGCGGACAAAGAGGCGCCGCAGCGCACCTTGACGTTGTTGTCCGTCAGGGCGTGAGCGGTCCCGACCGGGCAGAGGACGCACCTCGTGCGGGCCAAAGAACCTCGTCATTGTCACAGGCGCCTGGCAAACTGGAAACATCAACCTGATCGCCTTGGTCGGCTCGCCGGCCGGGCCTGTGGAGACCATCTCGCCGAGGTTCGAGTACCATGACGTGTTCTTCAACCCTGCTCCGGACCGTCCGGAGCCCCGAGCCGGATGGCTGGGTCCATAGGGAGGTGAGCCGCTGATGCGGCACTACGAAGTCATGGTGATTCTGGATGCCGGCCTAGAAGAGGACGGCATCCGGTCCATCATCGATCGAGCGACGCAGCTCATCGTCAACGCAGGTGGCACCGTCGGTAAGGTCGACCGCTGGGGGAAGCGGCGCTTCGCCTACGAGGTGCACCATCGGAGCGAGGGCTACTACGTCCTGATCGAGACCACCGCCGAGCCCAATGCGCTCGCCGCCGTGGACCGGATGCTCGGACTCGCTGATGACGTCATCCGCCACAAGGTGATCCGGCTGCCCGACAAACCTCTCGTGAGGGCTACCCGATCGTCCAGCCCGGAGAGCTCGCCTGCGGATGCGAACGCGAACGGAGAATCCTGATATGTCAAACGGTAACCATGTAAGCATTGTCGGCAACCTCACCCGCGACCCGGAACTGCGCTTCACGCCGTCCGGTCAGGCCACGGCCAGTTTCGGCTTGGCCGTGAACCGTCGCTGGCAAAATCGACAGTCGCAGGAATGGGAAGAAGCCACGTCGTTCTTCGACGTCGTGTGCTGGGGTCAACTGGCGGAGAACACCGCGCAGACCCTTACCAAGGGACTTCGAGTGCTCGTCAGCGGTCGATTGGACCAGCGCAGCTGGGAGACCGCGGAGCGGGAACGTCGTTCCAAGATCGAGATCACCGCAGACGAAGTGGCTCCGAGCTTGCGGTGGGCCACCGCAGTCATCACCAAAAACGAGCGCCGCGGCCCCGACGCCTCGGTCGGAGCACCAGCGGCCGTGGCCGCCGCAAGCCGGCCCGTGACCAACGAGGCGTCCGACGGCTACCACTACGACGAGGAGCCGTTCTAAGACATGGCCCGCAACAACGACAGAGACCGAGGGACGAAACGGGCGATCAAAGACACCCGGCCTCGAGGCAAGAAGAAGGTCTGCATTTTCTGCAAGGACCGGGCCAACTGGGTGGACTACAAGGACGTCAACCTGCTCCGCCGGTTCATGAGCGACCGGGGCAAGATCCGGGCCCGCCGGGTCACCGGCAACTGTTCCCAGCATCAGCGGGACGTCCAGGTCGCCATCAAGACGGCCCGGGAGCTCGCCCTCCTGCCGTACACCCAGCGCACCGTCAACGAGCGAGGCCCCGGCCGACCCCCGGGTCGCGGTGGCCCTCGCCGAGACGGCGCCCGATCGGAAGACGCGGCCGTCGATACCGAGTTGGAACTCGGTAACGAGGACCTGGACGGCGATGAGGACGAGGGCGACGAAGGGACCGACGGCACCCAGCAGGAAGCTTCGATAGACACGGTGGACGCCTAAATGCGAGTTGTCTTGCGCTCCGACGTCGACAAACTGGGCAAGCGCGGCGACATGATCGACGTGGCCGACGGGTATGCCCGCAACTATCTACTCCCGAAGGGCCACGCCATCCTCGCCAGCAACGGCGTCACCGCCCAGGCCAGCGCCATGCGACGGGCTCGGGACCTCAGGGACGCCAGAGACCGGGAGTCCGCTGAGCTGGTGGCCCGGACCCTCGTTCCGATGGTCATTCGCATCCCCGCTCGCTCCGGGCCCGGCGGCAAGCTCTTCGGATCGGTGACCGCCGCGGATGTGGCCGACGCCGTCGCCGCCCAGGCCAAGGTTTCCCTGGACCGCCGGCGACTCCAGATGGAAGAGCCCATCAAGTCACTCGGCACCCACGAGATCCCGGTCAAGCTGCACGCCGACGTCGAGTTCCCCGTCACCGTGGAAGTCGTCTCCGGCTAGTACCCCTATCGCCGCCCCTACCGCCGGATGGTGCCCTCCGTCGTCCACTGAGGACGGCCAGAGGCTGTTGGCGGTCGGGGCGGCCAGGCGTTGCCGACGGGCAACGTGACCCAGGCTGGCGGCCGGTGGTGAGTCGCGGCTGGTGACCGGCCGGGCAGGGTGCGTCGGACCGGCCCTATGGCGGCGGCGCCCAGCGAGGTCAGTGTGCGCAGCGAGGGCGGCTGGCGGCGGGCGGACAACAACAGCCAGGGCGCTTGGAGCGGTCTCTCGGAGCGAAAACCACGGTCGGCATGACGCAAAACGGTTAGTAAAACCGCCCCAGCCCCCGCAATCAACCGTATTGCTGACCGTTTTCGCGAAAACAACGCTCAGTTTTATAAAAAGAGCCAAGAAACCGTCCGCGCCACGTCTATTGACCGTTTTCGTTGCTGGTAACGCCCAAAATCTTTGGGCCGGCGACGGGCGGCGCGGCTGACGGTGCGGTCGTCGACACCCCACTTCTGGACATCCGTGCAGCCTGTGGCTGTACAGATGTCCATTTGTCGCGGCGTTTGGCCGTGAGAACCATGTTGGCCGCGAGAACCACCAGCAAGGGTCAGCCACCCGGCGTCCCCGAGCGGTCACGCCAGGGCGTCTCACCCGGAACGTATGTTTGACCGTATGACGATCGAGGGTCCAGTCCAACGTTTCCCCCAAGCTCGGACCCCCTATCCACATGAAAGCCACAGCGGAAAGGGACTGGTTCCCCACAGGGAAGTGCGAGTTACGTGAAGCCCGCAATGGTGCAAGCAATCGGCGACGTTCGACAGCGGGTCCGTCCCGGGCCCTCCTCAGGTTCGGCTCGGATCCCGCCGCACAACCTCGATGCCGAGCAATCGCTGCTGGGAGCCATGCTGCTGGCTCGGGATGCGATCGCGGCGGCGCTCGAGACGTGCGGCACAGACGACTTCTACAAGCCCGCCCACGGGCACGTCTTCGACGCCATCACCACCCTGTACAGCAGGGGGGAGCCGGCGGACCCGGTCACGGTCGCCGACGAGCTCGGTCGCGCCGGCCTCCTGGAAGCGATCGGCGGGCTTTCGGCGCTCATCTCCCTGCAGGCGGACACGCCGGCCACGACCAACGCGTCCCGCTACGCCCGCATCGTGGAGGAGCATGCCCTACTCCGGCGGATGATCGCCGTGGCCGGGGAAATCGCCGAGATGGGCTACAGCGTCCCCGATGACGTGGCCGCCGTCGTCGACCGGGCCGAGGCCCTCGTGTTCGACGTGGCCGAACGACGGGTGACCGACAGCCTCAAGCCGCTGCAAAACCTGCTCGTCGACACCCTCGACCGACTCGAGCGGCTCTTCGACCGGGGAGAGGCGATCACCGGCGTTCCCACCGGTTACGTCGATCTCGACGAGCGCTTGTACGGGCTCCAGCCCTCTTCCCTGGTGATCGTCGGAGCCAGACCCGCTATGGGCAAGACGGCGTTCGCCTTGGGGATGGCGGCCCACGCGGCGGTGGTGGCGAGGGCGCCGACGCTCGTCTTTTCCCTGGAAATGTCCCACGAAGAGCTCACCCAGCGCCTCTTGGTCGCCGAGGCCAGGGTGGATGCCGGGCGCATCCGCAACGGCCGGCTGGCGGAAGCGGACTGGCCCAAGATCAGCCAGGCCATCGCCCGCCTGGGGGATGCGCCGCTGTTCATCGACGACAACCCCAACCTCACCGTCATGGAGATGCGAGCCAAGGCCCGCCGGCTCAAGGCCCGGGAGGGTTCACTCGGCCTCATCATCGTCGACTACCTCCAGCTGATGTCGAGCCGCAGCGCGGTCGAAAACCGCCAGATCGAGGTGTCGAGCATCAGCCGCGGGCTCAAGATCCTGGCTCGCGAGCTGGAGGTGCCGGTGGTGGCGCTGTCGCAGCTGTCCCGCAACCTCGAGATGCGAGCCGATAAGCGACCGCAGCTCGCCGACCTTCGAGAGTCGGGATCGCTGGAGCAGGACGCCGACGTGGTGCTGTTCCTATACCGGGACGAGATGTACAACCCTGAGTCGGCCGACCGGGGCACCGCGGAGGTCATCGTGGCCAAGCATCGCAACGGGCCCACCGGCAAATGTCAGCTGGCCTTCCTCGACCACTACACCCGGTTCGCCAACATGGCTCGGGTATGACTGACCCGGCCGACCCCACCGCGCCTGCCGACCGACCGACCGCGACGGGCCATCGGCGGTCGCCGCCCCAGGGCGCGTCGGTCATCCGTCTTTCCCCGCACACCCAACAGTTCCACGAGATGCGGGAGTGGATCCAAACCGCGTACCCGGGAACCATCTCGGTGCTGGATGTCGGCGGTGGGGGCGGCTTCTACGACTTCCCGGCGGGACTACGGTCCCAAGCTCGGCGCATCGTCGGCGTCGATCCCGATCCGGGCATCCTGCAACGACCATGGTTGGACGAATCCCATCAGATGCTCGTTGAGGAGTACGCCCCGTTCGGCGACGAGCGCTTCGATGTCGCCCTCTGCATGTACGTCGCCGAGCACGTCGAGGCGCCCGGTCCTTTCCTGGAGGCGATCCGCTCGAGGCTGCAACCGGGGGGATCGTGCTTCGGGGTGACGCCGAATCTCTGGCACTACTTCGGCCTGGTGAGCGCCACGACTGCCCGGATCGGCGTGGAAGATTGGCTGCTGCGCCACGTGCGCCCGGCCGAGCTCATCGAGGCGTACCACTCGTCGGTGCGCTACCGGCTCAACTCGGTCCGTCGGATTCGCGACACTGCACTGGCCGCCGGGTTCCAATCGGCGGAGTTCCGAGTCCTCGAGCAGGCCGGGATGTTCGAGACCTACTTCCCGCCGTCGATCCGGTGGGCGCCCCGTGCGTACTCCCGTATGATCAACGGCTTGGGATATCCAGAGTTGTTCGGAACCTTGTTGTTCCGCTTGGGCGCATGAGGGGTACTCGGGGAAATCGGTGGTCCTACCGGGTGGTAGCGTCAGCGAACTGCATCGTGTGCTCGCGGCGCCGGAGATCGGCTGCTTCCCGGCGGCGTCAGCCCATCCAGAGAGGCGTCACATGGCCGAGTTCTCCACAACATGTGGATCACCTTGTGGATGACAGTCGGGTGGAAGGCTTAAATACCAAGTGACCCAAGCCGGAGAGTTGTGGACAACATGCGCATCGCTGCTGAGGCAGGAGGTTTCCGAGGCCATTTGGCGTACTTGGTTCGATTCGGTCGAACCGGTCGAATGCCGCGAAAACCTCCTAGTACTCTCGGCTCCTAGCTCCCTGGTCCGCGACCGGTTGGAGGAGCGCTACGCACCACTGTTGGAAAAAACCGTGGCCCAGGCGGCGGGACGAGCGTTGCGGGCGAGCATCGTCGTGCGGCCGGCACCGGGAGGGATTACGGACGACGTCTCGCTCCAACAACCGTCCATCACCAACACCGCGGATCCCGACGTACAACCCGTCCCTGTAGCCAACGGCACGCCCAGCGCGGCCGGGCCGAAGCGGCTCGAACCCCCGTCGCTCAACCCGCGCTACACCTTCGACGCCTTTGTCATCGGTTCCTCCAACCGTTTCGCTCACGCGGCCGCCCAACGGGTCGCCGAAACTCCTGCGGCGAGCTACAACCCGCTGTTCATCTACGGCGATTCCGGCTTGGGCAAGACCCATCTGCTGCATGCCATCGGGCACTACGGGGTCGAGAACTTCCCCGCCATGCGGATTCGCTACGTCTCGACAGAGACGTTTATGAACGACTTCGTGGACGCCATCCGCAACAACAGCCAGAACATCTTCAAACGGCGGTATCGAGAGTGCGATGTCCTGTTGGTGGACGACATCCAGTTCATGGAGGGCAAAGAGGGCCTCCAGGAGGAGTTCTTTCACACCTTCAACTGGCTCTACGAAGGCGCCAAACAGATCGTGCTGTCGTCTGATCGGCATCCCCGATCTATCGCCACCCTGGAGGACCGCCTTCGCAGCCGGTTCGAATGGGGCCTCATTACCGACGTGCAACCGCCGGAGCTGGAGACCCGGCTGGCCATCCTCCGCAAGAAGGCCGACGCGGAGCGGGTCCCGATTCCCGGTGAGGTCCTCGAGCTCATCGCCACTCACGTCCGAGACAACATCCGCGAACTCGAAGGTGCCCTGATCCGGGTCTCGGCGTTCGCCAGCCTCAACCGCGAACCACCCACCCGCGAAATGGCCGAGCGCATCCTGTCGGACATCCTCGAAGCGGATCGACCCCGGCAGATCACGCCTCAATTGATCATGGAAGCCGTCTCGGAGACGTTCGGGTTCAGCGTGGAGGATCTCTGCGGCACCAGCCGCCGGCGGCCGCTCGTGAGCGCCCGCCAGATCGGCATGTACGTCTTTCGAGAGCTGACCGACTTCAGCTATCCGGCCATCGCCCGCGAGTTCGGCGGCCGCGACCACACCACCGTGATCCACGCGGTCGAGAAGGTGTCGGGGCTCATGAAAGAACGACGCCAGATCTACGACCAGGTCACCGAGCTCATCCACAACATCAAAGGCGGTGGCTGAGTGACTGGGGACCAGCATCTGGATGTGATGTGTCGGGACGATGTGATTTGGGGGGACATCGCGTCCGCCATCCACAGGGGGTCTCCCTCATCGTCACACCCCTGTGGGATGCTGGGAGGCACTCGGGAAAACCATATGCAGCGCCACCAGGTGAAACGTGCACTTGTCCCCAATTCACAGCACTACTGCTGCTTCTACAAAAAATTGAATTTAAGTAACGTAGGAAAGGCAATGCCGTGAAGTTGCGATGCGAGCGTGACGTCCTCGTCGAAGCTCTCAGCACAGCCGGGAGGGCCGTGGCCGGTCGCAGTGGGGCGCTCCCCGTGTTGGGCGGGGTTCGCCTGTCGGTTGCTCGCGACGTTCTGGAGGTGACGGGGACGGACCTGGATCTGACCATCACGGTCGAGACCACGGTCAACGGCGCGGTCGACGGAGTGGTGGTTGCGCCTGGGCGACTCCTGACGGACATCGTCCGGGCCCTCGAACCTGGTGCCGTGACCCTGGAAGCGGATGAGGAGGAGTTGCGGATCGCCTCGGGTCGTTCGCATTTCACGGTGAGGACCCATCCGGCCGGCGACTTTCCCCGCCTTCCCGTGCCGACGGGCGATACGGTCACCCTGCCGGCCGAGGGTTTGAGCGAAGCGTTGCGGCAAGTAACCCGGGCCGCGTCCAACGAGGATTCACGGCCGATCTTGACGGGCGTGCTCATGGCGGCCGAGGACGGCGCCTTGCGGCTGGTGGCTACCGACTCCTACCGCTTGGCCGTGCGGGATCTGCGAGGTGCGGGCGTCCTGGCCGAAGGTCAGCGGGTGCTGGTGCCGTCCCGGGCGCTGACGGAATTGATGCGGTTGCTCGGTTCTTCGGGCACGGAGGTGGCGCTTCGGCTCGGAGCCCACGACGCCACGTTCAGCGTCGGCCCGGTTGCGCTCACCACCCGCCTCATCGAAGGCGAGTTCCCCAACTACCGGCAGCTGATTCCCAGCTCGTACCCCAACCGGCTGATCGTCGGTCGCGAGCCGCTGTTGGACGCCATCCGCCGGGTCAAGCTCCTGGCTCGTGACGCGACCACGCCGGTCCGGATCGCGCTGCGGCCCAACGGCATCGAGTTGACCGTCATCACCACCGATTGGGGCACCGCCACCGAGGACATGGATGCCAAGTACGAAGGGGCCGAGATGACGGTGGCGTTCAATCCCAACTACCTCATCGAGGGGGTTGAGGCGGTGACGGGCGACGAGGTGGCTCTGGACACCCTGGATGCGCTCAAACCGGCCACCCTGCGACCAATCGAGGGCAGCGACTACCTGTACCTCCTGATGCCCGTGCGGGTCTCGTGAACGGCTTTGGTGGTCCTCGGGCCGTAGCGGGACAGGGGCAGGTCCTCCGTCGTGGACCCACCCCTCGCGCCGTTGCTGCCCCTCGTGTTGCGTAATACGGAGCCCGGGCGAGTTTGGATGACGCAGATGATGGGGAGTTGCGGTGTACCTGCAACGTTTGTGGCTGACCGACTTCCGTAGTTACCAGGACGCGGAGTTCGAGCCGGCGGCGCAGGGGATCACCCTGGTGAGCGGCGGCAACGGGGAAGGCAAGACCAACCTGCTCGAGGCGGTGGGATTTCTGGCGACCCTGCGATCGTTTCGCGGCAGTCCCACGGATGCGTTGGTGCGGGTGGGTGCACCTGATGGTCGGGCCGTGGTGCGAGCCGAAGGCGTGCGTGAGAGTCGGCGTCTCCTGGTGGAAGCCGAAGTTACCAGCGCGGGACGGGCCCGGGCGCAGATCAACCGGCAGCCGCTCCGCCGGTCTCGTGACCTTCCCGACGGTTTCTGCGTCACCGTGTTCACGCCAGACGACCTGGCGTTGGTAAAGAGCGGGCCGCAGCATCGACGGGAGTATCTCGACGGTCTCCTTGGGTCGTTGCATCCCCGGCACGAGGCGACCATCACCGAGGTCGAGCGGGTCATCAAGCAACGCAACGCCTTGCTCAAGTCGGCTGCAGGTTCGTCTGGTGGCGGGCGGTCGTTGGCTCCCGACGTGATCAGCACGCTCGACGTCTGGGACACCAAGCTGGCCGAGGCCGGCGAGGCGCTGGCGAGTGCCCGAGAAGCCCTGGCCGAAGCGCTGGCGGTCGGGGTCGAACGGGCCTACCGGGACGTGGCTGGGACTTCGCTGGCTGGGACTTCGCTGGCTGGGACTTCGCTGGGCGGGACTTCGCTGGCCGGGGCCGCCACCGTGACGCTGACCTATCGACGCAGTTGGGAAGGCGGCTTGCGGGCCGCCCTCGAAGCAGCTCGTGGCGACGACCTCCGCCGAGGCGTCACGACCATCGGGCCCCATCACGACGACGTGGCCCTTGGCGTCAACGGATTGCCCGCTCGGAGTCACGCATCCCAGGGCGAACAACGGTGCGTGGCGCTGGCGCTTCGCCTCGCCGGCCATCAGCTGGTGACCGAGCGGCTGCAAAGCTCACCCATCTTGCTGCTCGATGACGTGTTCTCCGAGCTGGATCCCATGCGAGCCCGAGCCCTCTTGGCGTGCCTTCCTCCCGGTCAGGCCATCGTGACCACCGCTGGCGAGTTGCCAGCGGGTGCAGACGCCGTGGCCCGGGTCCGCGTCGACAGCGGGAAGCTGCTGACATGACGACGTGGCGCTCGTTGTATCCCGGCGCGGCCGAGCGCGATCCCCGGCCGATCCGCGATCTTCTCGATGCCGTTACCAGCGACCTCGGCGCCCCCCGGGCGCAGGTGCTCTCGACCGTGTTCGCCCACTGGCCCCGTCTCGTCGGCCCAGAGATCGCCGCCCACGCCCAACCCCGGTCCCTGCGGCGCGGGGTGCTCGTGGTGAGTGCCGATCAACCGGCGTGGGCGACCCAGTTGCGCTACTTGGCGTCCGACCTGCTGGCCCGTATCCAAGCGGAAACGGCGGCGGAGGAGGTCTGCGAGATACGCATCACGGTAGACACCCCGCTGGCCCGAAAGTGGGGGGCAAAGCGCACTTCGTGACGGGCGCGAAATACCACGGTTGGGCCGTGGTCCGTCACCCCCCTCTGGTAGAATGAAGTTATCGAAATTCAGGCTGCTGACCAGCGGTTTCGCTCTTTGGCGGCGGTCCTGCGGTTTCCCTTTGCCCCCCAGTTTGAAAGGTCGCGTCCATGGCGATGCAAGTGAGCGTAGAGGACGAAGCGAAGTCCAATCGTCCCGGTCGCTACAGCGCTCGCGACATGGCCGTCTTGGAGGGTTTGGACCCGGTCCGCAAGCGGCCCGGTATGTACATCGGATCGACCGGCCCCAAGGGCCTCCACCACCTGGTGTGGGAGGTCGTGGACAACTCGGTCGACGAAGCCATGGCCGGGTACTGCACCCGGATCGACGTCACCATCCTGGCAGACGGCGGCTGCCGGGTGGTCGACGACGGACGAGGGATCCCAACCGACGTCAACCCGCAGTACAAGCAGACCGGAGTGGAGATCGCGCTCACCAGGCTGCATGGCGGCGCCAAGTTCGGAGGCAGCGGGTACAAGGTCTCCGGCGGGCTGCACGGCGTTGGCGTCTCGGTCGTGAACGCCTTGTCGTATCGACTGATCGCCGAAGTCGACCGTGATGGCAAGCGCCATCGCATGGAGTTCGCCGACGGCGGTCAGCCCCGCACCAAGCTGGAAGTGGTGGGACCGTCGCCGGGGGGTCGGACCGGCACCACGATCATGTTCTGGCCGGACCCGAAGATCTTCGACGAAGTCGAATTCCGCGCCGAGACGATCCTCGAACGCCTGCAGGAATATGCCTTCCTCAACGCCGGCCTGGAGATTCGCTTCACCGACGAGCGGCCGGGTGCCACTTCGGGCACGGTCCAGTACCAGTATCCCGGCGGCATTATCGACTTCGTCCGGCATGTCAACGCGTCCAAGGAGGCCCTCTTCAAGCGGGTCGCTTACTACAAGGTCAGCGAAGACGACGGTGAGGTAGAGGTCGCCTTGCAGTGGAACACCGGCTACTACGAAGGCATCCACGGGTTCGCCAACGGCATCGCCACCATGGAAGGCGGTACCCACGTCGAGGGATTCAAGAAGGCCCTCACGGCCGTGGTCAACAAATACGCCCGGGCGGGTGGTCAGCTCAAAGACAAAGACGAGAACCTTCTGGGCGAGGACATCCGTGAAGGATTGACGTCGATTGTGTCGGTCAAGTTGCGCGACCCCCAATTCGAGGGTCAGACCAAGGCGAAACTCGGCAACGTGCCCATCCGTTCGCTGGTCGAGCGGGCCACCAACGAGAAGCTGGCCGAGTGGCTCGAGGAGCACCCCACCGAAGCGCGTCAGATTGTTAACAAGTCGGTGGCTGCATCCCGAGCCCGGGTGGCGGCTCGACAGGCGAGGGACGCCACGCGCCGCAAGTCGGCGCTGGAAGGCGCGGGCATGCCGGACAAGTTGCGGGACTGCGCCCGGGGGACGTCGGCGGAAGACGCCGAGTTGTTCATCGTGGAAGGAGACTCCGCGGGTGGCTCGTCCACCCAGGCCCGCAATCCCGCCACCCAGGCGATCCTGCCCATCAGGGGCAAGATCCTCAACGTGGAGCGGGCCCGGCTCGACAAGATGCTCAAAAATAACGAGGTGCAAGCGCTGATTACTGCCATCGGGGCAGGCGTGGGCGAGGAATTCGACGCCTCCAAGGCCCGGTACCACAAGGTGTGCATCATGGCCGACGCCGACGTGGATGGCAGTCACATCCGGACCTTGTTGCTCACGTTCTTCTTCCGCCAGATGCGCCCCTTGGTCGAAGCGGGCTACGTGTACATCTGTCAGCCTCCCCTGTATTCCACGCTGGTCGGCAAGGAGAAGCGATACCTCAAGGACGAGGCGGCCAAGGCGGCCTTCCTCGCCCAGTATCCCAATCACAAAAACGAGTTCAACCGGCTCAAGGGTTTGGGCGAGATGGACGCCGACGAGCTCGGTCCGACCACCATGGATCCGGCGTCGCGGACGCTTCTGCAGATCTCGGTCGAGCAGGCCGCCATTGCCGACGAGGTCACGGCGATCCTCATGGGTGACGACGTCGAGCTGCGCAAGCACTTCATCCAGTCCAACGCCAAAGATGTCAGGTTCCTCGATATATGACGGCTCTGTTCCCAGGTGACGCCCGATGAGTGACACGACGCCGCCGGCAGGTGGCGACGGATGGGGTCCGGACGATGGTGCCGACGGTGAGGACGGTGGCGGCGGCACCCTCGTAGGGATCCAGCCCATCGAAATCCAGGAGGAGATGGAGCGTTCCTTCCTGGACTACGCCATGTCCGTCATCGTGTCGCGGGCCTTGCCCGACGTCCGGGACGGTCTGAAGCCGGTGCACCGCCGGTTGCTGTTCGGCATGCACGACATGGGTGCCCGCCCGGATCGGCCCCACCTGAAGTGCGCTCGGGTCACCGGCGATGTCATGGGGAAATATCACCCGCACGGCGATCTCGCCCTCTACGACGCACTGGTGCGGATGGCGCAAAGCTTCAGCCTCCGCCATCCCCTGGTGGACGGCCACGGCAACTTCGGGTCGCTCGATGACGGTCCCGCCGCCGCCCGCTACACGGAATGTCGCCTCGCTCCCATCGCCACCCACCTGCTCGACGGCATCGACCAGGACACGGTCGACTTCGAGGACAACTACTCGGGCGAGTACCAGGTCCCGGCAGTTCTGCCGGCCCGGTTCCCCAACCTGCTGGTCAATGGCAGCCAGGGCATCGCGGTGGCGATGGCCACCAATATCCCGCCGCACAACCTGCGCGAGGTCATCGACGCCACCATCCATCTGATCGACCATCCCGACGCCACGGCCGACGACCTCATGCAGTTCGTCAAGGCCCCGGACTTTCCTACCGGGGGGTACATCCTCGGCCGGCAAGGGATCATGGACGCCTACCGGACCGGGCGCGGCTCCATCAAGATGCGGGCCAAGGCCGAGATCGTCGAGACCAAACGGGGCGGCCAGGCCATCGTGGTCACCGAACTCCCGTACCAGGTCAGCCCCCGCTCGGTGCTGACCCGCATCAAGGAGCTGGTCGACGCCCGGGAGCTCGACGGGATCCGGGATGCCAACGACGCCTCCGCCAAGGGTCTCACCCGCATCGAGATCGAGCTGAAGCGCGACGCCAACGCCAACGTCGTCCTCAACAACCTGTACAAGCACACGCCCCTCCAGACGAGCTTCGGCGCCAATATGGTGGCGCTCGTCGACGGGGTGCCCAGGACCCTCAACCTGCTCCAGGCCCTGAGCGCCTACGTCGCCCATCAGATCGAGGTCATTCGGCGCCGTTCCGAGCACCTGCTCAAGAAGGCCAGGGAGCGGGCCCACATCATCGAGGGGCTGATCAAGGCCCTCGACATGATCGACGCCATCATCGCGGCCATCCGGGCGTCGGAGGACCGGCAGGGGGCCATCGCCACCCTGCAAGCGGAGCCGTTCATATTCAGCGACATCCAGGCCACGCACATCGTGGACATGCGCCTTTCGCAGTTGACCCGCCTGGGCCGGGCCAACCTCGAAGAGGAGATGGCGGCGTTGCGGCTGCGCATCGCCGAGCTCGAGGCCATCCTGGCGGACGAAGGGGTCCTCCGGGGGGTGATCAAGACCGAGATCGGCGCCATCCGGGACGAGTTCGCCAACGAGCGCCGCACCATCATCACCTTCGACGACGGCGACATGTCGGCCGAGGATCTGATCACCGACGAAGAGCTGGTCATAACGATGACCAAGGCGGGGTACGTAAAGGCGGTGCCGGCGTCGCAGTTCCGGACCCAGGGTCGCGGCGGTCGAGGCGTCCAGGGCGCCCGGCTCAAGGACGAGGACCTCATCACCCGCATCATCCATACGAGCGCCCACGCCTATCTCCTGTTCTTCTCCAATCGAGGCAAGGTGTACCGCTTGCGGGCCTTCGAAGTGCCCGTCAAGGAGCGCACCGCCCGGGGTACGGCCATCGTCAATCTCCTGCCGCTGGAGCCGGACGAGAAGATCCAGGCCCTCATCGACACCAGGGAGTTCTCCACCGACCGGTATCTGCTGTTCGCGACCCGTTCGGGACAGGTCAAGAAGACCACGTTCTCCGAGTACGACAAGTCCCGCCGGGAGGGGTTCATCGCCATCAACCTTCGGGACGGCGACGAACTGGTCGGCGTCATCACTACCAGTGGCGGCGACGACCTGTTCATGGTCTCGCGTATGGGGATGGCGATCCGCTTCTCAGAGACGGACGTCAGGCCGATGGGCCGTGACGCGGCTGGCGTGCGGGGTATGCAACTTCGCCGCGGTGACGAGGTGGTATCCATCGATCCCGCCAGGGACGACACTAGTATTCTGATGGTTACCGAGGCCGGCTATGGGAAGCGTACGCAGCTGCATCATTTCAACCGGCAGGGCCGCGGGGGTCTCGGGGTTCGGGGTATCAAGCTGACCGCGCAGCGCGGCCGGGTCGTTTCGGCTTTCATGGTGGGGTTGGACGACGAGATCCTGGTGACCTCCTCAGCGGGGGTGTTGGTACGCATGGCCGTTCGTGAGATCTCCAGCCAAGGGCGCGACGCCACCGGCGTCCGGGTGGTCTCGCTCGACTCCGGCCAGGTCGTCGCCTCCGTCGCTCCCGTCCTGGCCATGGAGGAAAGCGACTAATGGCCGATCACCCGGCTCGTCGCGGCGGTGATCCCGGGGCGGACGAGACGGGATGGGGTTCGCCGATGCCGGCGGAGTACGGCTCCTTGACGACCTTCCTGCCCCCCCTGGCGGACGAGTCGCCCACCCTGGACCAGCCGACGGTGGAGCGGCCGCGGCTCACCGGTCGGGGTCGGTTCCGCAGGCCCCGGCCCGCCGATGACCCGGCGGCCCTGGATCCAACCGCGGCCGACGGGGTGATCGCGGCCACTCCGTCGGCCGATGGCCGTTCTGCGACTCGTAACGGTTCGGGGCCGGCGGGCTCCGCAGCGGTAGCGGCCGCAGCCGTGGACGGGGCGTCGTCGGGTGTGGCACCGGGGCGCGCCTCGGGCCGTTCTGCGTCGCCCCCGCCCGCGGCGGGGTCAGCGGCCCGAACGGCCACGCCTGGGGTGACCCGACCAACCGGGCGGCCCGACCCGCGTGTGGTGGGAGCCGTAGGAGTCGCCGGGGCGGCGGGGGCTGGTGTGATCGCCCCGATTGGTCCTGGTGGTCCGGGAGGTCCGGGAGGTCCCGGTGTGGGTCCGGGAGCTCCGGGTGTGGGTCCGGGCGCGCCTGGCGGTCCCGCCGCGGCCAAGTCCACCGCAGCCAAGTCCACCGCAGCCAAGTCCGCCCCGGCGGCCAACCGGTCGCGGAAGGCTCGGCGAGCGCAATGGGTCCAGTCCGAGCACACCGTCCGGCACCTCAACGTGTGGTCGGTGGCCAAGGTATCAGTGGTGTTCTATGCGCTGTTCCTGATGGCGGTGGTCGTGGCGTCGGTGATGTTGTGGTACGTGGCCGACGCCTTTGGAGCCGTCACGTCGATAGAGAAGTCGGTCAAGACGCTCTTCGACCTGAGCAAGTTCACCCTCCACCCCAGCGAGGTGGCCAAGTACAGCGCCATGGGCGGTGCGCTCATCGCCATCGTCGGGACCATCGCCAACATCCTCATTGCCATCACCTACAACCTGATCAGCGACCTGGTCGGTGGGGTGCGATTCAGGGTGCTCAAGCCGGTCAAGTAGGTCGGGCGCCCGTCTCGCCGGCAGGGCGAGGTGGATGGCCGGTTGGCTCGGATGGGCCCGTTCCTTTTTTGGTATCTAAACCGCGTAATACGCGGTTTAGATACCAAAAACGGAGAGGAGCCGCCACGTCGCCTCAGACCTCGTCGCCTTCGGTTGCCGGCGGCGAGGTCCTTTCCCGGCAGCGAGGACTTCCCTGGCGGCGGGCCCGAACTCGGAGGTGCCATCCGTTTTGCCGTTGTGAGCGGCGGTGAAAGCGCCGGCTGGCTAGCGGGCGGTGGTCGGATCGGGAGAGCTTCCCCGCAAAGAATGAGCCCGTCCGAACCGGTGCACTCATCACGGGACCAGTCTGGACGGTCTGATGGGGGACCTGATGCCCGATTGAATAAGGCCCGAAAACGGTCAGTGAACCTCGTTCTGAACCACCGACGATCGTTTTGCTGACCGTTTTCGCAAAGAATGACGCTCAGTTTTTTCAAAAACGGTCAGCAAAACCTGATGAGCGACATTGGCTGACCGTTTTTGCGGGTGCTACTCCGTCGAGACCAGTTCGAAGTGGGACGGCTCTCCGAGGACCTCGTGCACCACACCGCGCGTCTCGAGGGCCCGGAGGTGCGACATGGCCTCGCTCACCGCGGCCCGCCTCATGAATCCCTCGATGCGGTCCCAGGGGCGGGACCAACGCATCCGGGCGGCGATCTCCCAGGCCGTGGTGCAGCCGTCCCGAATGGCCTGGACTACTTCGGCGAAGCGCCGCTCGTGATGGGCCCGGAGCTGCTCCAGCCTGAGGTTCAGGCTGACGAAGCGGTGCTCGTGTGCCGGCAGGACCTCGTCGGCGTCGTAGTCCTCCAGGCGGTCGAGCGAGCGGAGAAAGTCGCTCAGCGGGTCGTCAGCCGCCTGCGGATGGAACGGAATGTTGGGCGTGATGCGGGGCAACACGTGGTCCCCGGAGAGCATCAAGCTGTTGCTCATCTCCCAGAAACACAGGTGGCCGGGGGAGTGGCCCGGGGTCCAGATGCTCAGCAGGTCCCAGCTGCCCACTTCCGGCTTGTCGCCGTCCTCCAGCAGCACGTCCGGCATCACGGTCGACACCAGGGACATCAGAGGCATGGAGGCGTTGCGCAGGGACTCGACCTCATCGGCTGGGGCGCCCATACGGCGCAACATGGTTCCCATCCGATCCAGTAGCGACGTGGGGTCTTGGTAGCGATCACGGATCAGCGCGGCATCGGCGGGGTGCAGCGCCACCCACGCCCCCGAGACCTCTCGCACCCGCCCGGCGAGCCCGTAGTGGTCCGGATGGATGTGGGTCACCAGTACACCTTGCACGTCACTGACGGAGGTTCCGATCGACCGGAGGCCGTTCGAGAGGGTCGAGAACGCCTCTTCGGTGTTCCAGCCGGTGTCGACGATGTACGGTCCGGCATCGGTCTCGAAAACATAGACGAACACGTAACGCAGCGAGCTGCTAGGTATGGGCACAGGAATGCTCCAAATACCTGGCCGTACCTGTTCCACGGGGGGGAGGGGAGTTAAGGCGCTCGCATCGGGGCTCATGTTGGGCTAGGCCTCCTTGGGACTCGAGGTCACTCTATTGCGGATGCCCTGCTGAACACCCTGTCGGACACTCGAAAGCGCTGGTTGCGAGCGGAGGATCGGTCTTCCCCGCCTCTTCTGGCCCGTCGGGAACGCTGCTCCCAGCACCCCGCTCGAGGGATCCGCACCGAACCGTCGGAGGTGATGGCGGGGAGGACCCCCTCCCGTTCGACGCTTGCTCGATGGTCGTGCTTCCGGACCGTGGAGCACCTGGGCGGATATCCGTTCCCCCCTGGTCCGGGATGGCTCCGGTAGACCGTCCGTCGTGGCCGTCTAGACTCGACGAGCCACGCCACGGGGCTATAGCTCAGCCGGTTAGAGCGCAGCACTGATAATGCTGAGGTCGGTGGTTCGATTCCACCTAGCCCCACCAGCTCAAAGCGATGTTTCCGCAGGTCAAGGCTGGTTTCGAGATGACCGCTCAAGACCGCTGGAGCCCCCGAAAGACCGCTCCGTGCCAATCGATCTGGCACGAAAAGCGCTGGTAGATGGCGGTTCTCCGGTCGCTTCGTTCGGGTGTGCACGAGCCGTTGCACGCTGCACTCAGTAGTTCCACTGGCGTTCGTTTGGAGAAACGTCCTGGTTACGGCGCATTCTGATTTTCAGGTCTGCCGCGTCCCACTCATAGCGGTTTCACTTTCCCCGCTAGCGGGTCACCTTTGGGTGACGGATGGAAGAGCTGGCCTTGGGCTACTTACCAGAGCTCGTGGTGGAGCAGGTGGACGTTTTGGAGGCGCTAACTCTCGGCGTTTTGGCTCTGAGATGAGCGCCGTACCCACGTTGAATCCCGCCCGGTTGGATTTCCCGAATCCCTGCACCGGGGTGGGGCGGGTGGGCCCCCTCGGTGCGATTAAGGAAACAGCCCATCGCCGAGTCCGCATCGTGGGGACGCCGTTTCGCCGAAGGGTCAGCCCAAAGGCACCCGCGAGCTGGGCTGACGGGTGTATCCCCGGTCCATGGCATCAGGGCGTCTTGGACCCGCGAGAACCTCACCCGCTCTTGTTCCAGCCGTACCCCCATGCCGTATACGTCGCTGATCAGTCCTGGTAGAGAGACTGCTCGGCGTCGGTGAGATGGGCGAGGGGCCGGCGGGTGGGGCTGCTCTCGTTGGTCCAGTGCTCCCGGTGGAACAGCAGCGTCTCGCGGTCCCATGAGCACGGACCGAACCTGTGGCAGGTGATTGCGTAGGCGGCTGAGGATGTCGAAGCCGTAGCTGTCGATGTCTCCCCAGTAGACGACCTCCCGATCCCGACAGCCACGGCAGGCCGGCCAGTCCGGCCGACGCGGACCCGCCACCGAACACGGCGACGGCGCGGGGGACGGGAGGGAGGGCCAGGTAGGTCACCTCGTTTTCCACGACGAACACCGTGGACGCGCCCACGTCGATACCGGCCATTCGTCGCTGCGCAGCGACACCTCGCTGACACCGGAAGGGAACGGCGACAACCTGGGTCGAGGATTCGGAGCCGGGTGTAGAGCGGCTTGTTGAGGAAACGGAATCTGCGGGCGAACTCCATCTCTAGGGAGAGATCCGTTAACGCGACAGCACGAGCGGCAGCAGTGCGGAGAGCAGCCTTTGGTGGCGCTCCACGAACTTGGTATCCACCCCTTCGACGTCGATCTGGCGGACGTATGTGCGCCGGGTATCCCGGCCGGCGATCCACTTGACTGTTGCCAGCACCCGGTACCACACGTCCTGGTGGTCAAGCACCACCAGCGGGTGGGCGGCAGCCCAGGCCGCCAACGACGGCATCCGCACCGGGTCCTGGCCAGCAACGGTCCACTTCCCGGACCTCGCCGGCCGCCCAAGCACCGAGACCAGGCTCACAAAGTCGGCGACCCGCACCCGGGCCGGATCCGGTTGGCCCCGACGTGGCCGCCGGCCACCGTCCGGTACTCGATCTCCAACGACCGGTCCGCCCCCGCTTCGAAAGCGGCCGCCCACTTGCGCACCTCCTCGAAGCGGTGCAGCAGCTCTTCGCCGGTCGGTCCCTTGACCGGGACCACGATCGGCTCCCAAGCATCGCCGCGAGCATACGCGGCCAGATACCGCCCGGAGTCCCAGCGCCGGCGGAGAACCGCTAACCGCTTCGGCCCCTGTGGTCCAGCCCGGCCCCGTCACTCGGCCCGAGGAACCCTCCCCGGACAGGATGGCCAGGCGCTCCTGCCGCCGGCGCTTGTACTCGGCGATGGTCAACGTCTGCAGCCGCGAATAGCTACCGGTGGGGTTGTCGACGAACCCGACGGCGGAGACGTACGGCTCGATGACGTGGATCTTCTGCAGCGGCGTGACGATCAGGAGCTGGAGTCCGAGCCGGGTGAATAGCGTCAACGCGTACTGGGTCGACACCTCCGACCCTCGCCCGAACGCTTCGTCGATGACCACGAAGCGGAACGCCTTCGACCGGGCCGCCCCCCAATCAGCTTGAACTGGTATGCCAGCGACGCGGCCAGGATAGTGTAGGCTAACTTCTCCTTCTGGCCGCCTGACTTTCCGGCCGAGTCGGTGTAGTGCTCGTACTCGGTCTCGTCCTCCCGCCACCGTTCGGAGGCCGAGAACAGGAACCATTGGCGGACGTCCGTCACTCGGCGGGTCCAGGTACGGTCCAGGTCGGTCATACCTTCACGGCCCCTGAACCGGTCGATGATCCTCTTCACCTGCAGGAACTTCTGCTCGGAGTACTGGTCACCTCGACCGGCTCCGATCACGTCGTCGGTACATGCTCGAAGCTCGGCCCGGAACTCCCGGACGTCGGTGTTCGGGGTGGGCTCGGCACCAGGGTGATGAAACGGCCCTCGTTGTAATCGATATCCACAAGCGAACGGTTGATGCTCTCGATCCGCTCGCGGATGAGCTTTTCCTGCTTGTTGAGCTGGGCGGCGAAGCTGGCGATGTCGCGGATCGTGTTCTGGTTCAGGTAGTCCTTGAACTCCTTTTCAAAACGGGGAAGGTCGTCATCCGCCACCCGGCGGTGTAGCTCCCGGTACTCCCCGGCCGAGGCGATCGACACGTCGAAGTCGACCGTCTCGTGCGGGTAGTGGGAGCGGAAATCGCTCATGGCGCCGATGGCCCGCTGGGCCATGCTGTTTTGGCGCTGTGCCGCCCGGCTCCGGTCCCGCTCGAGCAGCCTCTCGCGTCGACTGTTCGAGGGGAGCCAACGGGCGCAGCTCGAGGGCCTCGCCTTTCGATGCGCCGCGACAGTGGCCTCCAACGCCCCGGCACGGCTCGGATTCGGCCCCACGCGGAGCGGCCGAGCACAGTTCTTTCGGCCACCTGCACCGCCTCTCGGGCGGCCTCCTGATCTCGCTCGAGGCCACCCCGTTCGCGTTCCAGGCCCTTCACCTCCTGGTCCCTTGCATTGATCGAACCGGTGACGTGAGAAGCTTCAGCGGTGAGGGCGGCCAGGTGGTTTGACAGCGGAGAGGATACGGTCTCGCTCGTCGTTCAGGGCAGTGATCTCATTGACGATCGCTTCCCAGTCGAGGTCTTCCCACGCTGGGTACTCGTCCAGGCTGGCGAGGTACCGGAGCCGCTCGCCCGCCTTGGCGGCTTGGTTTGCCCATTTATGCAACTCGTCGGCCATTTGAGCCTGGCGGCGGTGCAGAGTGCCGGCGTGGGCGATTACGGCTTCGATCTTTTGCTGGTTGCTCCATCCGAGCACGTACTCGCGCCGGTCACCAATGGACCGGCGGTCGTCCTTTTCGTGGCGCTCCCGGTCCTTAACCTGCCCCGGCCGGGTAACAGCTTTTGCCGCCGTCCGGAAGTCAGCAATGCTTTCGACGCAGGCGTGGTTGGCTCGCCGGGAGAGTTCTGCCAACAGCCAGGCATCGAAACCGCACTCTGCTTTGATTTCCAGCATGTCTAGAAGCAATGGGTGGCCGCCCTGGCGATCGGGCGGCGGCGGGGCCGGCCACGCCGGCCGGCACCCGGTAATAGATGAGTCGCGCCCCGAGGTGGCGCTGGTCCACCCATACGGCCACTGCGTCGTAATAGCGGGAAGGGACCAATAGAGACAGGGCGAAGTTGTGAAGTACCCGCTCGGCCGCCCCTTCCCAATCGGTCGCGTCGCTACGCACCTGCACCAGCTCGCCCGCGAAGGGCAAGGCGTCTGCATCGATGCCGAGGTCCGAGCACAACTGGGTGCGGAGTTGAAGACCGTTGCTCGGGATGTTCGAGGGATGGGACTGGAGGCTGCGCAACTCGGCGTTTACGGCATCGGCTTCCTCCTCGAGCTTGCGCTTGGCGACCTCCACTTCGATCTGATCGTTCTGGGCGTTGGCCTGCTCATGCTCGACGCTCGTCGCGACGGGAACGGGCCGCATCCTTGGCCGCGCCGAATTGCAGGACCGTCGTGACCGGCTCGAGTTGCGCCATAGCCATGAGGTCGTTGAAGCGGCCTAACTTTGCCTGCCGGAGTGGTCTTTCCCGCTCCAAGCGGGAGACGTCCCGGTCGATGACGGTCAACCTGTCACCGCCGTGACCGGCGATCTCAACCCGGAGACCGGTCTCCTTTTCCCTGCAGTTCGGTGAGCTCGGCGCCACGGGCGTGCGTTGTTGCGCTCACGTGCTCCAGCCGGGCCGACAGCTCCTTCAGCCTGGCGCAGTAAAGCGATTTCGCCAGCTTGGCGAAGTAGTAGGGTACTGCCTCTTGCTGCAGGCGGATCTCCGCCGCCGTGGCACCGAGCTGGTCGAACTCGTCGAGCATCTCCACCAGCGGGCCGAGCAGCTCGAGCTGGTCCCGGGCACGCACAACGGCGTCGTGGGCCCGGGTCAGGTTTTCGAAGTGCTCCACCAGCGTGTCAATTTGAGCTTTGCTGTCGAAGGGCTCGAGCATGTGGCTGCGGACGAAGTCATTGAGGTTGTCGACCGCTTTCATCGACACGGTTTGATGGAACAGCTCCATCGCCTGTTCCGACTCTATGCCGAGCCGACGGCGGAAGTCCTTGCCGTACTCGGGGAAAGAGTCGTAGGTACGAGCCCCGACGTCGCGCAAGCGGCGCCGCAGGGCGGCCAGGTCCGGTCCCGAAGTCAGAGAAGTTGGCCGTGATCGACAGCTCGGCGTCGGCTACGGCGTAGAACCGCTCGGGCTGTCCGGTGTCGCGCGGTGCGAAAAACCTGGGCCAGGGTGACCGTGGTGGGGAAGTCCACGTTGGCAAAGATCCCCAGGATCACAGAGAAATGGCGCCCGTCGCGCAGTCCCACCGGCCTGGACGCGCCCGTGGTTTCGTTGCGCTCGGACTTGTAGTGCCCTTCCACATAGGACCGCAAATCCCTTTCCCGGGTGTCAGCCCCGGCCGCCCGGTTGTACGAGATCTTGTGGGCGGGAAGGAGCAGAGTGGTGATGGCGTCGACCAGAGTCGACTTGCCTGAACCGATATCTCCCGGTGAGCAGGGCGTTACGGCCACTGACGTTGAAGGCCCACACGCTCTTGTCGAACGTGCCCCAGTTGTAGACCTCGAGCCGCCGGAGACGGCTACCAGGGAGCCGTTCTGGCTGGAGCCGTTCCAGGTCCATCAGGCTGAACAGGGCCGATGACATCAGCCTGCTCCCCGGCTCGCCGAGCTCGGCCACGTACTCCTCGAGCCGGGCGTCGAAATCGGACAGCCATTGGCCGTCCACGTAAGCCTTTATGATCCGTCGCACCTCGTACAGGTCCTCTTGACCGCGTAGCTTTGCGGAGGAAGCCGATCTCCACCACCCGGTTGATGTGGGTCTCGATGCTGTCTACCAGCCGGGCCTCGTTGGTCGACTCGGAAGGTAGAGGCGGAGCATCTCGACGACCTGGTCCCGGCTGAGCACCAGCCGGGTGTCGGAGCTGGTGGCGTCGAACTCGGCCAGCCGCTTGCGCAGAGAGCGCAGAAGCATGCTGACCTGAAAGGAGAGCGGGCGGCGAGCGACCAGCCGGGGTATGTCGTCCGGCCGTCATCGTCAGGCGTGCTGCGCAGGTAGGCGTACCCCTCGGCCTCGTCCACGCCTACCTCCGAGGCCGAGCACGGCGACGTAGTCGGCCACCTGGTTGCGAAGGGCGAGCAGCAGGGCCCAGGGCCGCTCGTGGGTGTCCCGGTAAATCGGCCCCTTGAGGAGGTTGACGACTGCTACGGACAACTCCGACCCCAGCCGAGGCGCCGGTCTCGGGTGCGCTCATCGGCCTTCCTTGCGGTCTCGGGCGAACCACACCCTCGGTAGCTCCGCCACCCGTTCGACC
>CAVSOT010000008.1:0-165385 GCA_963729695.1 uncultured Acidimicrobiaceae bacterium | reverse complement strand
GTTCCGGCGTTCCAGTTTCACACGAGGGGCTTCAGGTGCTCCAGCAGTAGGGGCGAAGCCAGAGTGAATCATTGGGCCCGGACTCGGGGCGGGTGACCCGCAGGAGCGGATCGGCCGATAGGCTCCATCTCTCCGGGCAGCAAGTGGCGGAGATGGACCGGCATGACGTGACGGACCACCCAGGGGTGGCGGCAGTAGGGGCAAACCCCTGCCTGCTGCGGCGACCAGCTCGGACGGAGATGCCGGCAAGACCGGCAACGTCGCAAGCGCAGTGCGCCGACCGCCCCCAGCAGCCCCACCACGGCCATCCACGTGGCAGCAGCTGCCAGCACGAGCAGGACCACTGCGGCGAGTACTTCCAAAGCCATCATGTCAGTCTCCTATTCGTACACCAGCCCGGACACAGCTAGCGCAAAGGCGCCGACGCCCGTTCCCTTCGATAGTCGGCCGGAAACGAGCGGCACCGTTGGCTCCTACGCGGCCACCCACCTTTGGCGATGGAACCGGTTGCATTCCTGTCACCACCCTGGGCCCCCATCCTGTTCACGACTCACGGCCTAATCATATCGTACTCCGATGTATACGTCACCCCTTGCTCTTGATCCCTTAACCCGTCGGCGTGAGCTTGGCGGTCTGAAGACATCATCGCCGGAGGCGGTTCGCGTCGCTGGGTAGTCCCGTGAATGAAGCTGCTGTGCCTACCGTCGCGGAGCAGCCGGGGGGGCTAAGTCCGATCAGGTGTTGACCAGCACATCGCGCAGTACGGCGCCGGCGGAGCGGTCGATATCCTTGGTGGCGGTAACCAGGACCACGTTGTCGTGGTCGAGCCAGTTCTCGCAAGTGCGCCAAAGCGGATCGGGCTGGGCTTTCGGCCAGCTCTTGGCGATAGCGGTCAGCGAACTGGTCGAAGCGTTGGGGATCGTGGCCGTACCAGGTTCGCAGCCTGGTGCTGGGCGCCACGTCTTTCAGCCACAGGTCGAACGGTGCGTCAGCTTTCTTGATGCCTCGCGGCCAGAGCCGGTCGACGAGGACCGCCTGTCCTCCGGCTCGTGGGGAGTGGTCGTAGACCCGGGCCAGGTCGATTTTTGCGGGGACGCTCTCTGATGCCGCCCGCATACCGTGGATCTGCCGTACGGGCGTTAGCCCTTCCCAGATGGAGGGGAGTCGAAGAGCCGAGTCGTTCCAGTTCTTCCACGTGGAGGGCGGACAGACCCTCGAGTGTCTCTGCCCCCAGCTCCGTGAGCTGCAGTCGGACGATCCGACGGTCGTCGGGGTCGCGGTTTCGCCGGACCAGTCCGGCACTGTCGGCTCGGTCTGCCAGCTCGACGGTGCTGTGGTGGCGTAACAGCAGATAGTCGGCCACCTCCCCGACGGTCGGTCCGCGCCTATCAGGATGGCCGCGGATGGCCAGGAGCAGCTGGTGTTGGGCCGGTGTGAGCCCGGCGTTTTGGGCCTGCTGCTCGCTCCAGCGCTGAAAGTGACGTAACCCGGTCCGCAGGGCCAACAGTCGTGCGTAGTCCTCGTCCGACAGGTTCATCGTCACACGATACCCTCTTGCCACGATGGATACGCCCGCCGGGCCGGCCCAGTCCGGCGCCACCGCTCGCCGCCTCCTGTCCCAGACCCGGCGAGGGCCGAGATGAACGAGATGGGTCCGTCGCCTGCTCCGACCGACCAGGAGCCGCCGACGACTGGGAGACATTGGCGAGCGACGGCGAAGAGCGCATCCGTCCTGGCCGCGACAGCGGCTGGCCAACGGGTCGAGGAACCGGAGGCCTTTCTGGGGGTGGACCATCGCCCGGCCGACACGACGGAGCGGTCTCTGGGTGATTTCACCACCCGCCCGGCGATCTTGCGGCTGGTGCCCCTGGCCATTGTCCTGGGTGGCTTGGGGGCGGGGATCTCCCTGGCTCTGCTGGACATGATCGGGTTCTTCACCAACCTTTTCTACTACCAGCGCCTCAGCGTGGACCTGGTGTCACCGGCGGCCAACACCCTCGGCGCCCTGGCCATCGTCATCCCCATCGGGGGCGGGCTGGTGGTGGGGTTGATGGCCCGCTTCGGCTCCGAGCAGATCCGTGGCCACGGCATCCCCGAGGCCATGGAGCGGATCCTGATCAACGGCAGCCGGGTCCAGCCCCGCCTGGCCGTGCTCAAACCCATCTCCAGCGCGGTCAGTATCGGCACCGGCGGGCCGTTCGGGGCCGAAGGGCCCATCATCCTGACCGGCGGGGCGGTGGGCTCCATCGTCGGTCAGCTGTTCCGGCTCACCGCCGCCGAACGCCGGGCCCTACTGGTAGCCGGCGCCGCGGCAGGGATGAGCGCGGTGTTCGGGACGCCGGTGGCCGCCACCCTCTTCGGCGTCGAACTGCTGGCCTTCGAATTCCGGCCCCGCTCCATGGTCCTGATCGGCCTGGCCGCCGCCACCGCGGACGGGCTGCGCATGACCATGGCCAACGCCGGGCTGGTCGCCTCCCAACCCATCTTCCCCGTCCCGGACCACGCCCCGCTCGGCGGTGTCGTCCTCCTCGGCGCCGCCGTCGTCGGGATCGCCACCGGTCTGGGCGCCTGGGTCATGACCCAGGCCGTCTACCGCTTCGAGGATCTGTTCAAGAAGCTGACCGGACACCTGCACTGGATGTGGTGGCCCATGATCGGCGGCCTGCTCATCGGCATCGGCGGGCTCATCGACCCCCGGACCCTCGGGGTCGGCTACGACACCATCCACGCCGAACTGCTCGGCCAGCTCGCCGTCGGCGCCCTGACCCTGCTGCTCGTGGTCAAGCTCGTCATCTGGTCCGGTGCGCTCGGCGGCGGGACCAGCGGCGGCATTCTGGCCCCGATCATGATGATGGGCGCAGCCATAGGCGGCATCCTCGGCCATGTCCTGCCCGGCACCACGCCCGGGGTGTGGGCCCTGCTCGGCCTGGCCGGGGCCATCGGCGGGGTCACCCGATCACCGTTCACCGCCATCGTGTTCGCCTTCGAGCTCACCCACGACCAGAACAGCCTGCTGGCCCTGCTGGTAGCGGCCACCGTCGCCCACCTGGTCAGCGTGCTGGTGCTACGACGATCCATCCTGACCGAAAAAGTGGCCCGACGCGGCTTCCACGTCATGCGCGAATACGCCGTCGACCCCCTCGAAGCCACCTTCGTCCGCGAAGTCATGGACACCGACATCTACACCCTCGAACCAGAACGAACCCTGGCCGACATCTATCGATCGCTACCCGAAGGATCACCCCAACGACGGCAACGCCTCTACCCCGTCATCGACCCCGACACCGGACTCGTCGGCGTCGTCCCCTGGTCGACCGTGCTCGCCAACAGGGACCAGCCCGCCACACCCGTACGCGACGCCATGATCACCTCACTCACCGTCGCCCATCCCGATGAGATCCTCCGCGCCGTCGCCGACCGCATGGCCGCCATGGGCCTAGGCGTCCTACCGGTCGTGGACCGGGCCCATCCTCACCACCTGGACGGCCTCATCACCAACTTCGACCTCCTCCAAGCCCGGCACAAACTCCTCGAAGAAGAACGACACGCCGAGCGCGTCCTGACACTCAGACGAGTGGACCCCAGCCGCAACAACCCCTCCGACCTCGACCTGGAGGGCAAGAGCCTCCTTCGAGACTCCCCCTAGCCCATTCGCCACGAAAGACGGGTCTGCCAAGCCGGTTGCTCGACGATCTCGACCCCGTCGATGGTTCCTCCATCACCAAGGACCCGTTTATGACACACCCCCAGGCGGCGAACCATGCTTCCCACAGTCCGGCCGATGGGGTCGCCCGCGATTACCTTGAGCGGGCATGAGGTGACATCGCAACGGCTGAGTTCCCAGTACCCGGGTCCTTGGATCAGCTCGGCGTCAGTCGGAGAACTCGGGCGCCTGCGGCCCACGCCAGGCGAAGGTCTGCGGGACTCGGGTTGCCGACCGGGTCAAAGCCGATCTTGTTGAACTTGGCGAAGTTGTGGTTGTCGCGCGCCATGACGCCGTAGTACTCCACGACGCCATCCTCGTCGACGAGGACCTCGACATCCGCCGCGCCCCGCTTGCCCCTCAGCCGAATATCCACCGGCTCACCGGTGCGCAGGTTGCGCCCCCACGCGAACGACGTACCGACTAGCAGGATCCCGTCGTGGCGGGTGTACGCGACCGGGACAGCATAGTGCCGGCCAGATTTGCGACCTACGACATACACGGTGATCAGGCGGTTGCCCACGACGCGGCACAACAGCGGCGTGCGCAGCAGCCCCCGGACGATCCGGTTCACCAGCCCCTGCAGAGCCAAAGTCTGCGCCCTGGCGCCCGACGCCGGATGCCCGTCTGGCGACAGACCCGGAGGCTCGGAGGTCACCGTATCCATGCTACGCCCTCGCCATCGTCCCTACCGGGCCGACTTCTCCTGGCTCCCATGGTGTTGCAGGAAAGGATCGCCTGGCGAGAAGTTGATCGTGGCCAATGGGCGATGGTGCCGGCTCCGCCACGCGGCCGCTGCTCACCGTACGCCGATCCCCATCCGGTGACAATTTGCATCGCCGGGCGGCTGGGTCGGCCGGATCCGCTAGTAGTACAGATCGAATCCGCGGCCCCCAGCCGTGCAAAAGCAGGAACTGTAGGAGCGCATGTTCTGGCAGGGCGCAGGAGCACAGGGTTTGGAGCTGGATCCCGGAGGCGGGAATGCATCCCTCTCAACGAGAGGAACCACGTTGGTATTGTCCGGTCAGACGTGCCAGTCACCAGTATTGGCCGGTATGGAGCTTGGATCTGCCGGACGACAATGGCGCAGGGCACATTCGAGCCGAGCACATCGAAATTTCCGACGGCGACCTCGACGTAGACGATCTGATCGGGAACGGGGTCGGGGACTCGAAGCTGGTTGGGAACGGTGCTGTTATCGACGAGTTCGGACCATCCCACCTCCTTGACCTGCATTACGGTGACTTTGGACGCCGTCACACCATCGCCGGTTACGTAGCGAACGCTGCCTGTTTCGAGTTGGTTCAAGAACAGCTGTTCAACGTGGCTCAGGTTTTCCGTTGAGGCGCTCCTGGGAGATTGACTAGTAGCAACGTCGGCGGCTCGATGTCGCCCAAGGCCCAGCCATAGGCCAGAAATGGCGGCGACCGCCAGCGCTGTCATAAGCGCGATCAGGAGGATCCGCTGCCGGGATGCTCGCGCGTGTCCAGCTGCGTTCGGGAGAGGAGGGGGCAGCGGAGCCGACTGGACAAGTTCGTCTACCAGACTCCGGATGCGATCATCGAGGTCAGTCATCGCTCAACACCTTTCGTAGATGCTCCCTGGCGCGTGCCAGGTGGCGCCGAACCGCCCCCTCGCTCAAACCCAGGCGGGCAGCGCTTTGCGCAGGGGTCAGATCCTCCCAGTAGTCAAGACGATGACCGCGCGCTGTCGAACGCTCAATTGCCGTACGGCGGCCCACACCTCTGGCCTCAGTTCGACTTCTGCCGGAGCTTGCTTCTGCCTGGCGAAGAGGGCCTCTCGCGCTCTTCGCCGTGTTCGTGATCGCGCCCATTGACGGGCTTCATTGAGCACTGCACGGTATAGATAGGCGCGATGGTCGCGGACTTTGGTCCACCGTCGAGTCCGAAGACAGCTCGACATGGCTTCGGAGACGACATCAGCAGCATCCCACGGCCCGACCAGCCCTGTTGCGAACCTCAGCAGCTCCTCGGCATCGGACATAAACCTCCCCGGCGTCGCCGTCGAGGTAGAGGCCGTCGACCGTCACAACTGTGATGATGCCGCCGCGGCGCGCGACGGGTGACACTTGCTGGCAAAGTCGACCAGATCGGTTCATCGACGCGAGGACACGCCCCACCCACGATATGGCCGACCCTCGATCCGATCGACGGGTCGGCGCTCGTCGCCCCAGACCGGGTCATCGCCGCCCGGCGCCAATAACGTCGGCCCACATCTCTCAGGACCCCTCTGAGCGTTCTGAGGCAGTCTCGAGGTGACCGACGCCGACGGGCCGGCACCCGGGATCCGACTCGGCGTCGGGGCGTCTGCGATCCCTGCTAGGTGCCATCGATCATTCTGTCGTTGTCGAGGCGCGCTCGCGGACAGTCAGGTCGAGCACCAGCAGGATGGCGGACGCTGCGAGGGTGGCCACCATGGCAACGAAGGTCAGGATGAGTCCGATCCCAGGGTGGCCGGACTCGATGTTGCCTCCGCCCACGTCGACGGGTTTGTGCCAGGCCGCGATACAGACGATCACGCCACCGACTGACGGGACACTGACGAGGACCCCTCGAGCGCGCCCTACGAGCATCCCAGCGAACAATCCGCCGATGACGAGGCAGACGCCCACTGCGATCAACCAGAACCCCAAGTCGCCGCCGTCGACACCACGCACGGCCACCGGCGAGTCGTCCCCGACGTGGCTGTGCATCCATGGAAGGAAGCTGCCGGCGATTGCCACGATGCCGCCAAAGAACCCAGCGGCAGCCATCAGGTTCCCGACGGTGCGTCTCGGGCCTGGCGGTGGTCCCTGTAGCCTGCCGCCAGGCAACCTGTCCTCGTCCACGACCACGAACTCATATTGTCTCATATGCGCTACAGGCCCACCGTGGGCTTGCCGAGGGACCAGCGCATAGCGACGGGTCGCCATTCGCCGCCCCGGGGTTATCGCCGTCCGGCGCCATAACGTACGCCACATCTCTCGGGACCCCGCAGAGCGTTCTGGCGCAGCCTCAAGGTGACCGACGCCGGCGGGCCGGCACCCGGGATCGCCGAATACGAGCGGGCGCCTGTAGCCCCACTGACTCGTTTCGGCAAGCAATAGGGAATGTTTTGCGCTTGGTCTGGAAACCAGGCTCCGGAACCCAGTGGCAGCTTGGAGCGTCTAATGGGTCATGAGACTTGAGCGAGTCTGGCCAGCCGTGACCTGCGTTGCTCTGGTCTGGCTGGGGTCGGCGTGCGCCTCGTCGTCGAGGTCGGCTGCCCCAACATCCAGGCCGACTTTATCGACCCCGGGTTCTACCTCTGGAGCCCTGATGGGAGTTCTCCAAGCCGTCGGGGGACCCACGCCAGGGACGCCAAGGCCCCTCTCGGGGATGGTGATAATCACGGATCATGCAGGCAAGACTGTGACGGCCGTGGCCAGCTCCGATGGGACCTTCTCTACTGAGCTTCCCGCTGGCGCATACAGCGTCACCGGTCGCAGCTCGCTCTATCAGAGCGGTGCGCAGGACTGCCTGTCCGTACCGCCGACCACGGCGGAGGTTGTCACAGGCGAACGCTCTTTGGTCACCATTGACTGCCAGGAACGGTAGCCGGAACGAGCCGATCGATGCTCCCTGTCGAATCGGGCACGACCCCCGCCGACGGCGAGTGCTCGACTTGGGGTGTGGATCAGAATGTTATGCAGCCGGGGCTTCACGAATCCCTGCTTCGAAGGAACCGAAACGGGCTGTCAAGCGTCTAAGTGATTGTGCCTCGGCCCATCATCTGCGGGCTAGCCCTTGGAGCGTTACTCACGGCGTGCGGATCGAACCGTTCTCCCAGCTCCACTGCCACTGCCTCGTCGACTTCGGCGGCGATCACCGCGAAGAGCTCCGTGGACGCAGTGGCTGCACCGAGCAAACCGATCTGGTACCAGTCGGTCGGTGTAGACGTCCCGACGGCGTGGCCGGTCATCGACGGAGCGCACTTCGGCCACGGATGCTCCTCCACCTTCGACGGGCAGGATGATCAGGCTTTTCTGGGGGCCAGCTACCAAGGTGCTCCGTCCTGCCCTGCCCACGGCACGAACTGGATGAGGTTCCCCAGTTTTTGTGGACACCTGAGAGGCTGACCTTGGGGTCGGCTGGGAGGATGTCTGATCATGGGAACTATGAGGCGGAAGTTCACGTTGGAGTTCAAGACTGAGGCTGCGCATCGTGTGATCGATACGGGCCGGTCGGTTGCGGAGGTGGCGGCTGAGCTGTCGGTGGTGGATAGCTCGTTGGCCCGGTGGGTACGCGATGAGCGACGCCGGTTGGAGGCGGTGGCGGGCAGTTCGGATGAGCCGTTGAGCGCGGCGGAGCGTACGGAGTTGTTGAGGTTGCGCCGCCAGGTGGCTGAGCAGGACAAGGATCTGGCCTTCTTGGGAAAAGCTGCCGCGTACTTCGCTTCGAGTCCACCAAAGCCGAGAGATTTGCGTTGATGGCGGCGGAGTCCGCGACCTTTGAGATCACCCGGATGGCCCGCCTGCTCGAGGTGTCGGCTTCGGGCTATTACCGCTGGCGAGCGGCCCAGGACCGTGATCTTTTGCCCAGCGAGGTCCGCCGGGCCGATCTGGACGCCAAGATCATCGGCTTCCACCAGGCGTCGAAGGGGACCTACGGCTCGCCGCGGATCACCACCGACCTGCACCAGGCCGGCGAGCGAGTGAGCCGCAACACCGTCGCTGGGCGGATGGCCGATCTGGGCATTGTCGGAGTCAGCCCGAGACTGTTCAAGGTGACCACCACCACCGTCGACCCCGACGCCAGCTACCCGCCGGACCTGGTCCAGCGGGAGTTCCATCCCAAGGGGGTGGACGAGCTGTGGACCTCGGACATCACCTACCTGCCCGTCGGCGACGGCGAGGCGTTCATGTGTGCCATCCGAGACGAGGGATCGTCGCGGGTGCTGGGATACGCCATGGCTGATCACATGCGTACCGAAATCGTTCTCGATGCCCTCGACCAAGCGGTCTCGGCCCGTTTCGGGCAGGTGGCCGGCACGGTGTTTCACACCGACAGGGGCAGTCAGTTCAGCGATCGAAAGGTCGTGGCAGTCTGTGACCGAGTCGATCTGGTCCGATCCATGGGAGCGACCGGTAGCTGCTACGACCACGCCAGCGCCGAAAGCTTCTGGTCGATCTTCAAACACGAATACTTCTACCGGCACACCTTCACCGACCTCGACGAACTCCGGGCCGGTGTCGCCCTCTACATCAACTTCTACAACCACCGACGGCGATGCACCAAGGCCGGCAACCAAAGCCCGATCCAATACGAACTAGCCTTAGCCCGCAGCAAGCCACAAGCCGCATAAACCGTGTCCACAATTTCTGGGCAACCTCAGGAGCCCGCCACCCGCGGACGGAGTGTGGATGGAGCCTGGAGGAGCGAAGCCTCCCCAGGAAACTCCCACCACGCTGCCCGGCGGCCAGGTGGTCTACCTCTCCACCATTGCGTCTCAGTCATCCGTGGCCGTCTGGTACCACAACGTCACGATCGAAATCGGCATCGGGCCGGATCCCGGCATAGAGCGACAGATCCTCGACTCCATCACCTATCGCGGGGCTGCCGCCGACAGTCCAGTCTTGGGGCGCTGCCCGGCGCCAGATCCCACTCCGCCCGCGATGCCGACGCCGAGTCGACTCACGGCTCCAATGGTCATTCAAGGTGACGACGCCCAAATGCTGCCTGAGCCACTGGATGTCCGACCGAAGGTAAGTGCCGCCTCGGTATGGGCAAGTCTTTTCCACAATTTCGGTGCAGGTGGCTTCGCTGGGGCGCTCGATTGGAGCATCTACTTCGGCAGCTACTCAGCACAGACGCCAGCAACCATCAATCCCGACGGGTCGACAACCCACCAGTACCACGGCGTACCGACATGGCTCATCCAAGGCGACGGAGTAAAGACTGCCTACGGTCCCTGCGGGATGACCGTCGTTGCGCCGTATAACGCCACCACTGGACAGGCGATGGGAGTCGAAACGATCGGCTAAGCGTCGAGGTACCCGAACAACTCATCTGCGCTCACTGCGTCAAAGCTGCGGGCAACCTCATAAGCCGAGCAGATCGACGGTGTTATGCTCGTCGCCGCCGTCCGCTGCGAGCGCCGAAGATGGGCCCATAATCCCGTCGCCAAGTGTCCCCGATCCGCGCTGGCGGCTCGTCTCCGACCGCCGGCACAGGGTCAGTCAGTTTGGCCTCACCCGGTATCGCAGGTCGCCACGGTCGAGGGCCGCTGAGAGCCGATCGACAACCGCCTCCACAGAACCGAACGGATCGCCGAGGACGTGGCGTTCCGCGATGGCGGCCTCTGCGAACTCCTTATGCATCTTTCGGGTGGCGGCCTCGTCTGTGAAACCGTGGGCGGTCCTCTCGGCCACTTGCTTCACGCAACGCTCGACGGACGGCAGCAGGATCACGTACTCCAGGGACTCGAGCCCGGTCGCTGTGGCGAAAGTTTCCAGGAACCACGGACCGATGACCCCATCGTAGATCGTGGCATAGCCGCCCAGGGCGAACCTGCCAGCGGCGGCAGCGGCCGCTTCGGTCACGATCGTGTTCTGCTCGTTGGAGCCGGCGAGCCACGGGTCGATCCTCCCGTTGGCCAAAAAGCCGAAGAAGGCGTCGCCCTCAACCAGGACGCTGCGGTCGGCTGCAGCAGCCAGAGCCTTCGCCACGGTTGACTTTCCGGCCCCGGGCGGTCCAGTGATAACCAGGAGTGATCCCACACCCCGAGTCTGGCGGCCGCAGGTAATCGCAGCCAGCCAAAATCCGGGCCTGGTGACCGGCCCGCCCGAATTCGCCAGTGACTGCAAGGGAAACCCGCCCGGAACCGTCCCGATATTCCAGTTCCTATGTGTCCCCAACTCGCCGCCTCGGGCGATATTCCGCGCTTGGTCGCGAGAGCTCCGGCAGCCTCACCGGACAGCGCAGAGAGCCGACAGAGTGTGGCCGTGCACCGGAACCGGACGGGAGCCCGTCAACCTTCGCATCGACAGCGAAGGCACACCGGAAGGTTCAGTTTCGCTCCGGCGGCGGATCGAACAACGCCAGCTCGGCAGCATCAGGAGCCTGAAAGACGCGTAGCCACTCGTCGAAGTCGGCGCGGGCGATCGGGTAGCTCTTCCAGGGTGGCTCCAAGTTCCTCGCTTCGATCCGCCGCCAGAGTTCGCCAGTAGGCACCTTGAGATAGTGCAGTTCGACACCGACACCAAGACCGCGACCCACGGATCCCATCTCGTCGCGTTCGACCCTCGCCCACAGCCCAAAATCGAGAACGACGCTGAGGCCGAGGCGCAGGACCTCTTGGGCGAGACGCCAGAGTTCGTGATCGACTCTCTCCCGGGTCGAACGCGTCCCACGGGCTAGAGCCGAGGGCGATAAGCCATTCGTCCTGTGTGAGGCGTAGGGCCCTCCGGCCAGCAGCCAACTGCCTTGCGAGTGTGGTCTTCCCGGCGGCCGGCAAACCGCAGGTCAGAAGCAGTCGGGCGTCGCTCACAGCCGTCCACACTCGCACGTTGCGCCACATGCGCGCGCATAGATTCGATCTGAGCGCCTCTCGGCACGGACCGCGCAAAACCGGAAGCCCTCCGACGACGGGTCGGCCCTCGCCCGAGCGGCGGCCTGGAGCCGGCACCTGTCCCATATCGTCCGCCCAGGATCTTTCGGCAGCCCTGCCCCGACCGCCGGCCTGGTGACGCGCTATCAAGGCCCTGCGGACGAAGGTGCTGCCTGTCGCTTGCGGGACAACGCTCGGAGGGGTGCACCCTGCGAGGTTGCGGTTCCGGCAGACGAACCACGAGCGGATGCTCGGCGTGTCATGAAGGATCCCGTACCAGGCGAGGCGTGGCGGCTGCTGCGCTGGTCGAAGTGGGCGGCGTACTCTGGATGGTGTGAGCGTCGCATTCCCGCGGACTGTCATCCTTGGCGATCACTTCGCCCGCGAACTAACGGAGATGGCCCGTGCCCTGGCAGGCGGAGGAGGTTCTCGACCCGCGACTGCTGGTGCTCAACGAGCCGCTGGCGACCGAGTTGGGCCTCGACCCCGCCTGGCTGCGGGGCTTCGATGGCCTGCGCCTGCTGGTCGGCAACCTCGTACCCAGCAGCGCCACTCCGGTGGCGCAGGCCTACGCCGGACACCAGTTCGGCCAGTTCGCCCCGCGTCTCGGCGACGGGCGCGCCCTCCTGCTGGGAGAGGTCGTCGACGCTGACGGCCGCCTTCGCGACGTCCACCTCAAGGGCTCGGGGCCCACGCCGTTCGCGCGCGGCGGCGACGGCCTGGCCGCGGTCGGTCCGATGCTGCGCGAGTACGTCGTGAGTGAGGCGATGCACGCGCTGGGCATTCCCACGACCCGCTCCCTGGCCGTGGTGGCGACGGGGCGCTCGGTGCGCCGCGAGACGGTGTTGCCCGGAGCTGTGCTGACCCGGGTCGCGAGCAGCCATCTGCGGGTGGGCAGCTTCGAGTACGCCCGGGCCACGGGCAATGTCAACCTCCTTCGCCGCCTCGCCGACCACGCCATCTCCCGCCACTACCCTGGCGCCGCGGAGGCCGCGCACCCCTATGTCGCTCTGTTCGAGGCGGTGATCTCCGCCCAGGCGTCGCTGGTAGCTCAGTGGATGCTGGTGGGGTTCGTCCACGGGGTCATGAACACCGACAACATGACGATCTCAGGCGAGACCATCGACTACGGGCCGTGCGCGTTCATGGAGGCATTCGACCCGGCCACGGTCTACAGCTCGATCGACGCGGGCGGGCGCTACGCCTACGGCAACCAGCCGGTCGTGGCCGAGTGGAACCTCGCCCGGCTCGCCGAGGCCCTCCTGCCCCTCTTGCACGACGACCAGGAGCAGGCGGTCGCCCTGGCGGTGGAGTCACTGGGTGCGTTCCGCCAGCAGTACAGCGCCGCCTGGTCGGCCGGCATGCGAGCCAAGCTCGGGCTGTCCGACGGCCTCGACGACGCGGTGACGGTGCCGCTGGTCGACGAGCTGCTCACCTTGCTCCAGGAGAGCCAGGTCGATCACACGTCGTTCTACCGTGCCCTCGGGGCGACCGCCCGCGGCGCCGCCCGGCCCACGCCCGGCCTGTTCGTCGACTTTGCGGCGTTCGACGCCTGGGCGAAGCGCTGGCGTGCCTTGGGCCCGGACGCCGACTTGATGGACCGGGTCAACCCTGTCTACATCCCCCGCAACCACCTCGTCGAGCAGGCTCTCGCCGCCGCGACCGAGGGCGACCTGGATCCGCTCGATCAGCTCCTGGACGCGGTGACCGCCCCCTACCAGGAGCGCCCTGGCCTGGAGCGCTACGCCGCCACTGCCCCGAAGGACTTCGGCCCGTACCACACCTTCTGCGGGACGTGATGTTCGGGTTCGAAGGAATGACCAGGAGGCGCTTGGATTCGCTGCCCCATTCGGGCGAGGCATACTCTCGGCGCGCGCACACTGAGGAAGATGATTGTTGAACTGCGAGTTCTGACAAGGCGCGCGGCGGAACCTGGATAACGCCGCGCCTTTGCAAAAGCCTCCTTCCCTCGTGGAAACGTCAACCTCGTCCCAGAACGGATAGCCCAATTAGTCAGTCGCTCACTATCGTCTACCGCCGGCAGGGCGACAGCCTCAGCCCGTAGTGGACGTCAAGCTTTGGCTGGAACCCAGAGCGATCCGTCGGCTCAGTCTTGGGCCAGCGCGGATCTCAACGACCATCCAGCGTCGGCTATGACTTTCGGATCGCCCGGTGCCGGTATCCAAGGCAACCGGATGTGGTCGTCGGGATATCGGGGAATGACGTGGAAGTGGATGTGGAAGACGGACTGAAAGGCGGCACGTCCACTGGAAAGCATCAGGTTGACGCCCGCGGCACCTAGGCCGCCAACGAGCGCCTTGCCGACCCGTTGGGCCGTAGACGCCATGGCCTTCAGGTCCTCGACGTCCACGTCGGTGAGGTCGCAGACGTGTTGCTTGGGGATCACAAGCGAGTGACCGAGACTGGCCGGGTTGATATCCATGAAGGCGACAGTCTGATCATCCTCGTACACCTTCTCGGATGACATGGCACCGGACACGATGGCGCAGAAGATGCAGTTCTCCACGAGACAGACACGCTAGAAGGTCTCTATGCCTTCGTCGTCCCCGCGGCGAGATCCAGTCCCAGCCCTCGATTCTGCGAACACGCAGGCAGCGCCTGTCCCAATAGAACTTCGTATATTCGAGACTCTCGCGTCACCGATCGGCGGGTCGGCGACTCCTATCAGCCGCCTGATCCCGCCGGTTGCTTGCGCCGAGCAAGCAACCGGAGCGTTATTAGGACCGCAGGAAGCGGCCTTCGTCCTATAGGCCGATTTCAGGGCCTCGGGGGCCCGCTGAGAGATCGATACCGAGGTGGTGCTCGGCCTCGTGGGTTGGCGTCATTGTTTGCTCGTACGCGTTCCGGACTCTGAGGTCTCTGAGGTCTTGCTCGCGGATCGTGCCAGCCGACTGGGCCACTTCGGCCCAGTCGGCGGGGTTGACGCCGTCCGACTCGACTTGCAGGAGTTGGTCGGCGATCTTGATCTCGCGGCGCGCCCGGTCGGTCTGTCGGCTCCAGGCTGTCCACGGCGGGTTGACGCCGTCGTTGCGGTCGAGGGCAGCTTCGACGGGGAGGGCGTGATGGCACCACACGGCCCGGCCTGCGGCTGATGCCGGTGCATCGCCGAGACGCTTGACCAGATCGGGTGAGGGGTCCGACACCAGCCCGTGGACTCGTTGCGGTCGGGTGTAGTCGAGCGCGGCGTCGAGTTGAGCGAGGCTGGATGCGAGCTCCTGGCGTCCCGGGGCGCTGTTCGTGATCGCCTGCCGACGTTCCTGCTGATAGGTCGAGATGCAAGCGAAGCGATCGCGGAGGTCGCGTTCGGCCTTTTGGGCCTCCTCCAAGCGCTGTTCGTTGTAGGCGACCCTTCCTTGGGCGGCGGCGATGGCGTCGCGGTTGTGGCGTCCCCAGTGGCGCCGGCTCGCTTCATCGAGCCTGGCCTGGCCGTCGCCTAGCGCCCGCTCGGCGTCGTGTCGAGCCCTAAGGACCTGGGGGAGCTGGGCTCGGGTGTCTTGCCATTCGCTGGCCCGGTCGGGGGGCAGGGAGGCGTCGAGCTGGTCGATGCGGGTGGCGGTGGTGGCGCGGGCGTGGCGGAGCTTGGCGATCCCGAAGGCGAGCGGATCATCGGCACGAACGCAGGCGGCCACTGTTTGGGCCCAGTGGTCATCGAGCCGGTCGCGAAGCCCGACCAGTTCTTCTTTGCGCCACCGGTGGGTCTTCTCGAAGCGGTCGAAGGCGATCTGGTCGCGCTGGAGCGCCTGGACGCGGGAGGCGATGTCGTCACGTGCCTGCCGGGCGGCCGCCGCCTGGTGGCGGTCGGCGGCGAGCCTGTCCTCGAGGTGGCGGCGCTGGTCTCGGCCCCGCCGGCTGAACCCGGAGAACGCTCCGAGATCGTCGAGCTGCCTGGCGGCACCTGCGGCGAGAGTTTCCATGGCCTCCAGCCAGGACTCAGATGGGCGCAGCTGCTCGATGGCCGCCGCCAGCTCTTCGCTGGGATCAGCTGAACGGCCGGCGAGGACCTGTTCGTGTTCGGCGATCTGGTGGCGTAGTTGCCGGTCTATGGTCCACGGATCGGACCGGGCGGCCAGGGTGGGATCGGGCTGGCGGGCCAAAGCTTGAGTGACCACCTCGGCGGGGTAGCGCTGGTCGGCCAGAATCCCTCCGTAGTCGACGGAGACGAGTTGTGTGGTGTTCCAGGTGTGGGTGGGCTGGCAGGACCGGGACTGGCCGGTGTAACCCCGGTAGGCGTCCAGGGCCGGGCTGCCCAGCAGATGACACGCCTCCCAGGTTCCGCCCTGAGCTCCATCGATCGTGCGCGCCCAGGCGTGCGAAACGTTCGGCGAGTCGTCCCTGCGGGTGCCCTGCACGAAGCTCGCCGGCAACACCGCCTCGTCGCCCGCGCGGTCGACACGGACGGTCAGCCCGGTCTCATCGACGCGGACAACCGTCGCGGTGGTGCCATTGACGAGCCGGCTGCCCGAAGGGCCGCAGCGGGCATGCAGAAGGATCCGGTCGCCGGCCTGATAGTCACGGTCGGTGGTCCATCCCGGCCCGGTCATGATCGGCCCGCCGATCACGGCAGCCTCGGCCAGGGACGCCCGGATGCGATCGGCGAGGTCCTCGGCGTCCGTGTGCGACACCACCAGCGCCGCCACCTGCTCGACGCCATAGGTGGCAATGTCGTCGCATACCGCGAAGGCCATGGCCTGGCGGGCTTCGCCCGGGCGGGCGTGCTCGTGCTCCCAGCCCTGCTCGGCCCGCAACTTCTGCGACAAGGTGGCCTCGCCGCGGTGGAGCAGGCTGAGAGCCTGGCGGTCGGTCGGGTCGACCTGACGGCGGTTTGTCGTCAGCAGGGCGGAGGGAATGCGGCCGGAGGTGGCGAGGGTTTCGATGTGGTCGGCCATCCCGCCCGCCCCGACCGGCTGCGACTGGCGAGGGTCACCGAGGATCCAGATGCTCCCGCCCGGGCAGGCGTCCACGGCGGCCAGCACTACCTCGACTTCCCGGGTCGGGGTTTGGGAGATCTCGTCCAACACCACGATCGTCCCGGCGGCCAGAGGCCCATCGGTCAGGTCGATGCGCAGCCGGGCGATGGTGCGAGCGTCGAGGCCAGCGCCGGCCAGTTCGGCGACCGCCTTGGCGGTGGTCGCCACGGCGACCACCGGCCGCCCGTCGGCCGTGGCGGCCTGCGCCGCGGTATGCAGCATGGTCGTCTTGCCGTAACCGGCCGGTGCCAGCACACAGCGCATCCCCGGGCCCTCATCGCTCAACATCATGATCGCCGCCACCTGATCTCGACCCAGGCCCGGCTCAGCCCGCAGCGCTTCGATCACCGCCGCGGCGCTAACCGTGGGGACGGTTCGGGCAGCCAGGGTGTCCGCCACGGCCAGGGTGCGGTCCTCGGTGGCCCGGTGCGCGGCGGTCGACCACTGCGGCGCCTTACGCCGGCCGAGCTGGTCGCCGGGGGTGAGGCGCACGGCCAGATCTGATGCGAGGAATCCATCGGCCATGGCCGTGATCTGGTCGAGGTCGAGCCGGCCGCTGGACAGGGCGCAGATATGCTCGATCACGTCGGCGTGGGTGAACCGGGCCGAATGGGCGCACAGGCCGACCTCGGGATCGGTCAGCGCCTCGGTAATCTCCTCCCAGGCCGGCCCCTGCAAGTCGGGGTTGGCAAAGCACACCGCCCGCTCCAACTCGGCCCCGACCGCCAGGTCGACCTCGCCCGCCTCCTTCCTCCACCGGCCGGCCAGCAGGCTCGGGGTCAGCGAGTGGTCCTTCCCGGTCCGGGTGGCCAAGGATGCTTCGTCGTCTGCTTGCATGCGAAGCGCCGACGATTCATACAGGGCGCCTTTGGCCTCCAGTTCCGCCTCGATCTGGGCGCTGCGCTTGGAGAACGCTCGCAGCTGGGCCCGGGAGAAACCTTCGATCTCCCGGGTGTTGTGATGGTCCGGGCCCCAGCACACCCCCAGGCGCAACGACAACGTCCGCTGCAGTTCGTTCTGGTACACAGTGCCGGCCGCCCGGGCCCACTCGAACAGCGGGCCGGCGTCCAAGCCCACGTGCCGGCCGTCGCTGGTGCGCTGCACCAGGTTGGAGACCAAACAGTGCGTGTGCAGTTGGGGATCGCCTTCCCGGCTCGTTCTGTGGGTGAACCCGGCTACCACCCAGCCCTGCGTGGCGACCCGTCGGCGAACCCCTTGCGACTGGACCCGGGCTACCGCCGCGTTCTCCTCCAAGAGGCCCAACGCGGCTTCCACCGCCTCGCGTGGGCGGCCCCCGCCTCGCCACCGGCTCAGAGGCGAACGCCCACAACAACGACACGCTCTTCGGCGCCGAGAAAGTCAAATCGAACGCTCTCACCTTCCGCGGCCGCGATCCCGCCAGTAGATCCTCGCCGGTCACCGGGTGCTTCCCCTCGACCAGAACGCGCAACTCGTCGGCCTCCACCACCCCGGCTAGGCCCAGCTTCTCGGACCACCGGCCGGTCCACACCCCGGGCGACTCGCCCACGCCGGCGTAGTACTCGTCGATGCTGAGCGCCACCGACGACATCAAATACTCCGCGTTCGTCAACCGCGTCACCGTCAGCATCCCCCACCACTCCCATCCGCATCCACCATCCCATCCCCATCCACCGCCATGACCCCTATCCCCACCTCCATCACCCCACCGACCACTATCCCGTCTCCCCCACAAGCACGACCCACGACAGACACCTGCCACGTCTTCGACGAGGCAACCGCCGGCGCTGTCACGACGACCCCAACCCGAGATCCAGCGCCGTCTGCCCCGGGCGATGCCGAGACGAACCGGGCGGGGCCGTGGAGCCCGGACGACCGGGCGAACCTTGTCCGTGGGTGGCGTCGGAGCTGTCGTGATCGGACGTCGGACCGGGCTCTCCAACGGCCGGGGGGCTGGCCCGACCAGGTGCGGTGGTCTCTAACCTCGACGATTCCACATTTGATTCGGCCACACACGGCGAAGCCACCAGGGGTCCAGCCGTGTTCGGCTCCACCATGGACGGTGCCACCGTGAATGGCTCCGCCGTACATGGTTGGACGACACACAGCCCGGTCGGCGGGCGGAACTGGTAGACCGACAGACCGAAACGGCCGGCCGGACCCTTCTCGCGCTCGAGACCGACGAGACCGCGCCGGCCCAGCACCCGCAGCGCTTCCGCCGCGGTGCTCGGGTTGACTCCGAGACGTTCAGCGACATGGCGGGCCGAGGTGCGCGCTACCAGGCTGCCGTCCTCGACCACCGCGTCGAGCGCGACCTCCTCGAGGACCACCCATACCAGCGGCCGCAGGGCCAGCCGCATTGGCCGGCACTCCCCCGACAGCAACACCACGCCGGAGCCCGATCCAGGGTTGTCACCGTCCGGTTGTTTCATACCGGCAACTGCGGCGACTCGCGGGTCACTCCGGCGAAGTCGAGATAAAGCCGGTAGGAATGGGTCTCGAAACGATCAACCGACTTCTCGCCAAGCTCGACCACCACACCGACTCCGCGCAGCAGGGCCATCCGTCGTCCGACCGTGTCCTTGGAAACGCCAAGGCGGCGCGCTATTTCCCGGTAGCTGGCGGTCACCACGATCCCCTCCCGCGAGTCGGTCGCGTGAGCCGCCAGGTCGAGCAGGACCAACAACGTGTCGGACCCGTGACGATAGCCAAGGCCGACTGCCCGGTAATCCAGTCCGAGCCGGTAGTTGTCCGGCTCAGCTGGCACGATCGACCTCCGGCGGCTCGGCCAGCCCGGCCAAACGCATCAACGCGACCTTGGGCACCCGCAGCAACCGGCCGAGCTCGACCACCGGCACACCGCGCTCCCCACCGGTCGCCCGCCACCCGGGCCAGCTCGTACACCTGGTTACGGCCGATCCGCAAGATCGCGGCGGCCTCCTCCATGGTGAGGAAATCGGGGGCATCCACCAACGCCATCGCACCCTCCCGTGACCGAGACGAACCGGAACCAACCGCAGGCGACCACCACCAACCGGTGATGACCGTTGCTGACCATTGACGCAAACTAAGCTTGCGTATAGTATGCCATCGGGAGAGCGAATCACAACCGTGTGACCATCCCCTGCTGTCATCTGTTTGCGACAGGGAGACCGATGCCAAGACGCAAACCCGAGGCCGCCCAGTCCACCTGGACCCCGAACCAGGTTGTAGCCGGCAACCTCGTCCGGCTACGCCAGCGCCGCGGGCTCACCCAAGCCGAAGTCGCCCGACTCCTCTCCTCCGTCGCCGGCAAGGAGTGGAGCGAAGCGATGGTCGCCCACGCGGAGCGTTCCGTCACCGGCAACCGGGTCCGCGAGTTCACCGCCGACGACCTCGTCACCCTGGCCCGGGCCTTCGACGTTCCCGTCCTGTACTTCCTCACCCCGTCCCCCACCGGCATCTTCGTCCACGTCCCCGGCTCCCGGATCGACACCATGACCATGCTCGAAGCCGTCCTCGGACGGCTCGACAACCTCTCCGAATGGGAAAGCATCCTCGACGAGTGGAACTTCACCGCCGACGAGGAGCTCCCGTTCCCCCTCTCGCAGCAGCGGCGGGAGAAGCTCCGCGCCATCGCCGGAGAAATCGCGCTCATTCGCGCCCACCATCTCATCCGCAAACACTTCAAAGGCAGCCTGGAAGAGCTGCAAGACACCCTCCGCTCTCTCGCCGACCTGGTATTCGACGTCGAGAAACACGAGATCCTCGCCAACCTCGACGAAGACGAACACATCCGCCGTCTCGAAGCCATGCGAGCCAACATCGCCAAAGGCAACCGAATCGCCGACGCCAACGAGAAGTTCTTCGAAGAGAGCGTCGCCGAATGGGAGCAAGCCCAGCAGAAACCGGCCGAAGACCGAGGGAAGCAGAAATGCTCCTAGCCAGACCAGGGTCCCTAGTTCTGAAGTACTTCAAAGGTCCGCTACCATGTTGACCATGGCATCCGTCGATGAGTTCTCGTTTTCAGATCTGCTCCAGCAGCCCACCCTCGTAGCGTCGGCCGTAGAGAAACGGGGTCGCATCGTTCTCCACCGGCGAAACGCTCCCGACCTGGTCCTCAGCCGAGCCAGCGACTTGTCGGAGCTTGCAGGTTTCGCCAGGCTCCTCGCCCAGATGGTCAAGCACGTCCCCGCCGGGGACCTTGCCAACACCGTCGGCGAAGCACTGCCGTGGACCAGCTACCTCAGCGAGGAAGGCCGTAAGGAGTTCGTGACTGAGTTGCCGGCCGTGATCCAGGACTGCGAGGACCTTGGCACCTTCGCTCCTTTGGAGACGTTTATCGCCAGCTGGCGTAGCACCGCGGCCGTTATGGCCGATCCCGAGCTGGCCGACCGGCTCAGCCGGCCCGTCACCAAGCCATTGGGTATGCGCGTCCCGGCGCCGTGACAACAAGAAAGCGAACGCCGCAGCGGCGAGGTGAGCGAGTCGCTCCCCCACCAGCCAAGGGGGAATGGGACGTGGTGTTCGCAACGGGCGATGCCGCTGACGGATGGGAGCAGCTCGGCCGACAAGCGCCCGGACCGACCGAGGACTGCTGGCAACAGCTTCGGACCGACCCTTTGCGGCGTGACAAACGCCAACACCCCCTTCGAGACAAGCTCGGACACCGCATCGTTGGCGAGAGAGAACTCGAACAGTGGCAGTACGAAGTCACCGGTGCCGGCCGGGTCTGGTACTGCCCCGACCTCATCCAGCGGATCGTGTGGATGACCGACGCTTTCGTCGGCCATCCCAAAGCTACGGAGTAATGCCACATGCCGAGTTCACACCGCCGCCACTTTGGGAGCATCCGGAAACTCCCGTCCGGGCGCTTCCAAACGTCGTATTGGCACAAGGACCGCCACTACCTGGCGCCGAGCACCTTCAGGACCAAAGGAGACGCCCAGGCGTGGTTGTCCAGCATCGAGACGGACATCGCTCGAGGCACCTGGCTCGACCCTGCCGGCGCCAAGGTCACCGTTGGGGAGTGGCTGCAGCATTGGCTCGCCACGGTCGTCGACGGTCGGGTTGAGTCCGACAACACCCGTAGCAACTATGCCCAGATCGTCCGGGTCCACATCGAACCGGCTCTTGGCGCCATCAAACTGGACAAGCTCACCGCCGAGATGGTCGATCAGTTCCTGGCCTCCAAGGCGAAGACCGGGCTCGCTCGAACCCACGTGTCCCGAATGCGGACGATCCTCGCCGACGCCCTCCGCCACGCCGAGCGACGAGGCCTGGTCGCCCGTAACGCAGGGGCCCTCGCGGTCATGCCGAGGACGAAGCCGCCAGCAGAACGGCGGTCACTGACGCCCGACGAGGCCCGAGCGCTCTTGCAAGCAGCCAAAGGGGAGCGCCTGGAAGCAATGGTGGTCGTCGGGCTGACCGTGGGACTCCGCCCCGGCGAGCTCACTGGGCTCCTAGCGGCTGATCTCGACCTCGAAGCCAGGCCACCGACAATCACGGTCTCGGGCGCCATGAAGCGAGGCCCGCACGGACGGGTGAAGCGAGGACAGGTCAAGCGGTCGAAAGACGGCCGCCGCACGATCGCCCTCCCCCCGATCGCAGTCGAGGCACTCAAGGCCCACCACAAGCGACAGCTCGAGGAGCGACTCGCCGCCGGTTCTGAGTGGATTGAGGGCGGGCTCGTCTTCCCGTCGCAAGTAGGTACCCCCCTCGACCCCTCAAGGGTACGGCGGACCTTCACCCGCATTGCCAAGCGGGCCGGAATCACCGACGCCACCTTTCCGTATCTCCTCCGGCACACGGCCGTCTCACTCCTTCTCGACAGCGGCGCCAGCATCGAAGAAGTCGCTGATTTGCTCGGCGACGACCCCCGCACGCTCTACCGCCATTACCGCCACAAAGTGCGCCCGGTGGCCGACGCGGCGACTCGCATGGAGGCGCTCCTGGCGGGCGTGAACTCAGACGCTTCGCGCACGTAGCGCGCACGCCGACAGTAATCCACAGGCCATAAACTCCGGCAGACCGGTGAAAGTGCTGGTCAGATGGGTGGGCGCAGAGGGAGTCGAACCCCCGACCTCATGCGCGTCATGCATGCGCTCTAACCAGCTGAGCTATGCGCCCTCGGTGCGGGCGTGCACGCTACCACGGGTGACGCGCCGGGTTCAGGCGAACAGCGGCATCTACGCTGCTCAGGAGATGACCCCGTCGTTGCTCGCCTACATCCCCAGTCCGCCGGCCAACGGCATCAGCATCGGGCCCGTTCGGCTGCACGTGTATGGCCTGCTGATCGCACTCGGTATCGGCGCCGCCATCTGGCTGTCGCAACGCCGCTGGGAGCAGATCGGCGGCGCCAAGGGAACGATGGCCGACGCTCGCCCTGTGGGGGGTGCCCGGCGGGCTTATCGGGGCCCGGCTCTACAGCTTGATCACCAGCTGGGGCGTCGGACACCAGCGGCCACTGGTACTGGGCCTTCGAGATCTGGCGAGGCGGCCTCGGCATCTGGGGCGGCGTCATCGGAGGCATCGCCCTCGGAGCGGTCGGCGCCCGTCGACACCATCTGCCCTTCCGGCCCCTCATCGACTGCGTGGCTCCGGCCTTCGCCTTGGGCCAGGCCATCGGGCGCTGGGGCAACTACTTCAACCAGGAGCTGTACGGCCGGGTGTCCCACCTGCCCTGGGCGGTGAAGATCGACAACCCGGTCGTGCCCGGCCACCTCTACCCGCCGGGAACCACCTTCCAACCGACATTTCTCTACGAGTGCATCTGGGACCTGATCGTGCTCGCCCTGGTGATCTGGGTGGAGCGCCGATTCCGTATCCGGCGGGGCTATCTGATCTTCGCCTACGCGTCCTTCTACACCTTCGGCCGCTTCTGGACGGAGTATCTCCGCATCGACAACGCCCACCGCTTCTTCGGTCTCCGCCTCAACGACTGGATCAGCATCCTGGTATTCGTGGTGTCGACCGTGGTGCTGCTCACTCGGGGCCGGGCGGGCGCAGGCGACGAATGCGCCGGCGATCCCCTGCCCTCGGTGCACGCTGAGGAGCCTGCCGGCCCGGGCGTGCCCGGCGACGGGGTGGGCGCCCAGGGCTATCCGGACGCAGGAGGGGCTACCTCGTCGGTTGACGCCGGAGGGGTTCCGACGTAGGCCGCTCGGGTCCGGAAGCGGGTCGGATCGTCGTACTCCTCCATGGCGTGGGCCAGCCAGCCGGCCACCTTTCCTATCGTGGCGATGGCGTGAGCCGCGCCAGGGATCATCTCGGCACAGAAAGCCAGGCCACCGAGCCCGAGGTCGACATTCGGCGGCAGGGAAGCCCCTCTGCTCGCCGATCGCGGCCACCCGCTCGACCAGGGCCTGGCGCTCGGGACGCCCACCAACGCCCGCCAAACGCCGCAGCAGCTCGCGACCGCGCGGATCGCCCGCGGGATACAGGGGCATCCCGAATCCCGGTACAGGCGAGCCGTTCCGTCGCAATCGCTCTCCGATGGCCCGCTCGGGGTCGCTGGCCAGAGCCTCGGCCAGAAGGTCCTCCACCTCGCCCGGGGCACCGGTGCTCCCGCTGAACCAGCTGCCGCCGGCCGGACCCAAGCCGGTGGCGACGACCGCGTAGGGATCGGCCCGAAACGCGGCAGCCACCCGGGCAGCCAGGGTCGACGGCGCCAGCTCGTGGTCAGCGGAAAGCACCAGTGCAGCCTCGAGGATGGCCTGGCGGTCTGCGTCGAGCGGCAGCGCGGCTCAATCGGGGCCAGAGCCGCTCGCTGATCGATGACTCGTCGGTTTGTCGGGCCCGGGGCCGCGCCGGCCAGAAGTGGCATGGAGTCGACGAGGACCGCGAGCAGACGCTTGCCGGTGATGCGAACCGCTGCCCGGCTGAGATCGTGGCGCAGCTCGTCGGTGAGCGCGGCGGCGACGACCGCGAGGGCGAAGCGCTCTACCGGCGTGCTTCGGCCCCGACCGAGCGCAGGACCGCGGTCACCGCGTCTGCGGCACGTCGGAGGCGCCCGCCATGGGGCCCGGTCCGAGTTCCACTCGCCGCTCCACAACCAGCCGGCCACCTCTTCGAATGGGCGCGATCCGGCTCAGCTCGACGGCATCGAGGCCCCGGTAGAAGAACCGACCGTCTCTCGATCAAGGTCAGTTCGGTCACGAATACCGGATCGGTCGATCCGGCGCTGCCGCCCCGCGCGCCGAGCCGGCCGCCCCTCGGGAGCTCCCCTCGAGGCGGCGCACCGTAGGGATGGCGCGACGATCGGGCCAGGCGCTCGATCTCCTGGGCATCGAACGTGCTCCCCGCGGGGGTGCGCTCGCGGGAGAGCAGCCCCCGGCTCACGTAGGCATACAGGGTGGCCGGCTTCACGCCTAGCCGCGCTGCCGCTTCCGCGGAGGTCAATCGCCTGTTGATCATTGATCAAGATTGATTCATGTCGTTACCAATGTCAATATTGGAGCATGCCCACCACCCAATCGACAGCAACCCCGCCTTCGGTGCCCCCCGGCCTCAAGGGCGTGAGCGTCACGGACACCACCATCGGCGACGTTCGGGGCCCGGAGGGCTTCTACCACTACCGCCAGTACTCCGCGACCGAGCTAGCCGAGCGGCGGAGCCTGGAGGACGTCTGGCAGCTTCTGTTCGACGGGAGCCTGCCCCCCGACGCCACAACGGGAGCGACCTTCGCCGCAGAGGTCCGGGCCGCCCGTCCCCTCCCGGCGAAGGTGCGTGATCTGCTCCCAGGTATCGCGGCCACGACCCAGCCTCCTGGTTCACTGTTCGGGCTCCGCACGGCCCTGTCGGCCTTCGGCTCCGCCGTTGGGATGCGACCCCTGTGGGACGTGGACCCCGCCACCCGGCGAGGTGACCTGGTTCGGCTGGCGGCCGTCACCCCGACCCTCGTGGCCGCCCTCTACCGCTTGGAGAGCGGTAGCGAGCCGGTAGACCCCGACCCCGACCTGGGTCACGCCGCCAACTACCTGTGGATGGTCACCGGGTCGCCGGCCCGAGCCGTCCCTGGCCCGTGCGCTCGAGCAGTACCTGATCCTTACGCGTCGACCACGGCTTCAACTCGTCGACCTTCACTGCTCGGGTCATCGCATCGACGGGAGCCGACGCGGCCAGCGCGGTCGTCGGGGCCATCGGTGCCCTTTCCGGCCCCCTGCACGGGGGTGCGCCCAGTCGAGCGCTGGACACCCTCGACGCCATCGGCACCGCCGACCGGGCGGACGGCTACATCCGGGACGCGGTCGGGGGCGGCGAGCGGATCATGGGATTCGGACATGCCGTGTACCGGACCGAGGATCCCCGCTCGGCCATGCTGCGCGCACGTGGCCCTCTCACTTGGCGGTGACCTGGTGGAGCTGGCCGTCGACGTCGAGCGCACGATCCTGGAAGTGCTCGCCGAGCTGAAGCCGGAACAAGCGCTGTATGCCAACGTCGAGTACTACGCCGGGGTGGTCATGGATCGTTGCGGGCTACCGAGGGACCTGTTCACCCCTACATTCGCGGTGAGCAGGATGATCGGCTGGTGCGCCAACATCGCCGAGCAAGCAGACGAACGACGGCTCATCAGGCCCGCAGCCCATTACGTTGGTCCGCCAGCCCCGGAGCCTGTGCCGGCCGTCGCCTGATCCCCGGGCCCGTTAGGCCCGAAGGCTGCACCAGCGGCCGATCTCGGGTCAGCGCCTCCGTCGATGGCCGGCCGCGGGTCGGCGACGAAGTGGGCCGGGGCTCGAGGCCACGCCGTGCTGCCGGCGGGGTGGCCGGTCAGTCGACTGCGCCGGCAGTCGATGCGCTGCTACCGCTGCCGCCACCTTGGGCCGGCGGCGGCCCGCCTCTGCGGCCCCCAAACGGGAAGCCGAAACCGGACCGGCTGCTCTTCACCTTGGTCTGGTCGACGATGCTCGTCGCCGTGGCCGTCCCGCCGGACACCTTCGCCACCACCTCGACCTGATCCTGTTTGGCGACGGACCCGATCCCGTCTCGCTGGGAGTCCACCAGGGTGGAAGAAGCGACGACGTAGCTCTGGCTGAACCCGTCGGTGCTTTTGACGGTTATCGAGGTGGTGCTCACCGAGGTGACCGTGCCGACCTGCACGTCAAGCGTCTGGTAGCCGCTACCGGAGGCAGGAACGGTGAACTGGCCGTGCAGGACGGAGCCGAACCGACCCAGCCCGCCCAGGCCGCCAAGCCCACCGGGTCCGAACCCCCGAAAGCCCTTCCCGCCGGGTGGTGTGGGCTTCGAGGCCGGTGGGGTGGAAGTGCTCGAGCCAGGCGTGGTTGTACTCGACCCGGTCGAACTAGCCGCGTAGGCAATCCCGGCCCCACCGACCGCCAGTCCCACCGCCACCCCGCCTGCCAATGCCGCTCGGGGCAGGCGGCCGAAATGCCAAGGCTTCCGGCGGGGGGAGGGGGCGGGTGGACCATATACAGGTTCGAATGGGATGTTCTCGTCGGTCACGGTCTCGACACCTCCAGCTATCGGACCGCTGACCATACGGGGTCCACCTGAAATTCCGCCTAGAGCCAGCTGAGAGGTTGAACCGGGTCCCGAAGCCGCCCGTTGGCCCGGACCGCTGCTTGGTCCGAACCGGCCGCTTGGTCCGAACCGGCCGCTTGGTCCGAACCGGCCGCTTGGCCCGAACCGGCTGGTTGGCCCGAGCCCGCCGGACCGGATGCGCTGGACACCCCTTAACCGACGGTCAGGTCGACCGGCGCCACCGTGCCGAAGATGGTCTCGATGGCCGTCCTTTTTTGGTATCTAAACCGCGTAATACGCGGTTTAGATACCAAAAACGAAAACAGGATGTCGGCCCGAACCCACTGGCTGGCCCGAACCCACTGGCTGGCCCGAACCCACTGGCTGGCCCGAACCCACTGGCTGGCCCGAACCCACTGGCTGGCCCGAACCCACTGGCTGGCCCGAACCCACTGGCTGGCCCGAACCCACTGGCTGGCCCGAACCCACTGGCTGGCCCGAACCCACTGGCTGGCCCGAACCGGCTGGCTGGCTAGCCTTCTTCGACGGTGAGCAAGCCCGCGGCAACCAACCCGCCGAAGCCCCGGATCGTGATCGAGTACTGCACCCAATGCCGCTGGTTACCCCGGGCGGCTTGGATGGCGCAGGAGCTCCTCAGCAGCTTCGACGGCGACGTGGCCGAGGTGGCCCTCGTGCCGGGACGGGGTGGGGTCTTCGTGGTGCGGGTCGGTGACGAGGTCGTGTGGGATCGGAGCCGCCAAGGTTTCCCGGAACCGACGGAGGTCAAGCGCTTGGTTCGGGATCGGGTGGCGCCGACCCGAGATCTCGGCCACTCCGACCGGCAGGCGACGCAGACGGATTAGCGATCCCGCTCCGCTCACCGACTGCGACTCACTCGACGGCGGCGCCCACGGACAGCACGTGGTACTGCCACGGCCCCAGGTCGACGAACAGACCCGGATCGACAAGGTCATGGCCGTCTCGCCCGAAGCGGGTGCCCTCGAGCAGGTCGCGAAGCTGTACCTGACGGCCTCCCAGGTCGGTCCACTCGAGGGGAATCCTGGCTTGGGCAGGGGCGCCGGAAAGGTTGACGACCACCACGTGCCGGCCGCCGGTGCCGTTAGCGGCCCAAGCCCACGCCAAGATATTGGCCCCCGAGTGGTTGTCCGGCCATTCTCTGACGTCAAGCATCCGCCAGGTTCCGGCCCGCATCCCAGACGCCGCCACCGTGGCGATCAGAGACCGGTACCACGCCGCCAGTTCGTGATCCGGCGTCTCGTCCGGGCGTCGGCCCAGGAAGACGGGGGGGCGGACCCGACGCCCTTCGAACTGCCCTTCGTGCCACAGGGGGGCGCCGGGCAGGGTGGCGATCACCACCGCAGCGGATCGTTCGGCGTCGGGTTCGAGGCGCTCGGCGACGCGAGGTTCGTCGTGGTTCTCGAGGAAGCGCACCAGCCGGGCCTGGTAGGCGAGGTCCGCCTGGAGGTGGGCCCGGATCGACCGGGCGTCACAGGCCAGGACCCGGTCGTACAGGCGCTTGTCATAACAAAAATCAAAGCCTTGGTGCTGGAGCTCCCATTCCATGTCCCAGTAGGCCTCGGCGATCAGCCAGGTTTCGGGATGCCCCACGCGGAGTTCGCCGATGATCAGGGGCCAGAAGTCCTGCTCCGGTGGCGGTCCGCTCCGATGACCCCAGGTCCTTTGGAACACCTCGTTGGTCATGAGCATGGCCATGTCACAGCGAATTCCGTCGCACTGGTCCGAGATATCCGACAAGGTGCGAGCGGTCGCAGTGCGGAGGTCCTCAGAGAACGCGTTCAGCTGGACCACGTCCGGCCACGGCGGGAAGTACGGGTCGCGGCCGCGCGCCACGATCACCTGGTCCCACACCTTTGTCCAGGCCGCCGGATCCATCTCCAGGTCGCGCTGATCACCCCGGATAAAGCGTTCGGGGTGGGCCCGCGTCCAGGGGTGATCGGGGGCAACGTGGTTGGGCACGTAATCGAGCAGGAGCCGCACTCCCCTGGCGGCGAGCGACTCGCGGGCTCGGCGCAGCCCTTCGGGCCCCCCAAAAAGGGGATCGACGATATATCGGCGCACGCAATAGGGAGAACCGATGATGTCGGAAGGACGCACATCGGGAAGCGCCCGGCCGAACGAGTGCAGCAACTCCTCGTTATGGTTGGCGACCTCCAGCCCGAGCGGGCTTCGCTCCCAGACGCCCATCAGCCACACCGCGTCCACCCCCGCCGGAGTTGCGGCGTCCCATCCCGCGGGCGGCACATCGGCCAGCGTCAGGCGTTGCCCGCTCCGGCGGGAGAGCTCGTCCAACCAGACCGCAGTGTTGATCTCGTAAATGACGGGTTGATCCGGTCGGGGCTTCATCAAGGCATCCTTAGGGCTCGTCCTGAGCGGCCGACAGCGGCCGCCCGACTACGGTCAGGACGAGTTCGGCGAGCGTCGAGCCGCTGAGCTGCAGCGCGATCGAAGCAGGAGCCACCCCCGGCGCGTGCTTGGGGATTCGCACCCGCAAGGCGCCCGGCACCGACTCGAAGACGAGCGGTGGTTCCATTTGCAGAGCTTCTCCATCGAGACCGATCTCGACCGGGGCGCCCGAGTCGATACGGAATTGTGGGGTCTCCCACTCCAGCCAACCCGGGAAGCTCCGGATCCTTCCGGCGGCCTCCAAGCCCACCAACGACATCATGTCCATCGGGCCGGCAATCCGAGCAGCCACCACTCCGAGCGTCCCGAGGTCCATGGATGTCCGGCTACCGCGTCCGGCGAGGTGGTCCAGCTCGTAAGGGTTGTTGGACACCAGGAGCAGGTGGGCATTCGGCCAACTGACGCCGTCGGGAACCGCGAAGCGAAGGTCAAAAGGCTCTGCGTCTGGGCCGATCAGATCAGGCAGCATGTCCGCCACGGTCTTCAGCTTGGCATCTCTGTACTCCGGCGACTGGACGATCTTGGCGTACAGCCCCATGGAGGCGTTGTTCACGAACACCCGGCCGTTGACCCGGGCCAGGTCTACCCGACGTTCCACCCCGTCTACGAAGGCGTCCAGCGCGCCTACGACGTCATCCCGATCGAGGCCGAGGTCGAGGGCAAAGTGGTTTCGGGTGCCGGCCGGGACACACACATGGGGCACGTCATGGGCTGCCGCGACCGAAGCCACCAGGGCCTGGGAGCCGTCGCCACCGGCCATGCCGACCACGTCTGCGCCGTCGGCAATGGCGAGGCGAGCCAGCTCGAGCAGATCGTCACCCGGGTGGAGTAGGACAGGCTCGATCCCCCTGGCGCGACACTCGTCCACCAACCCGAATCCTTGGACCTTGCCTCCACCTGACTTCGGGTTCATGATCAAGACCGGATGGCTGGGGCGCGGCGTGGCGGTCCCACGGACTTTCCCGGTTCGCAGGCTCTGGCGGTCACGGCCGAGCGCGTACCGGGCAGTGGCGGCCGACACGAGCATCAACACGCTGGCCACGACGAACGGCAGACCTCGATGATCGGTCGTCACGATCACGAGGATCACGGCCAATAGCCCGGCCACCGCCAACGCCGCACCGACCACGCTGACGACGCCGCGGCGCGATAAGGCGTACCAGAGACCGACCACGGCAACAGCCGCCGCCACGATCACCAACGGCACCCTCCAGGCGTCACCGCGAATCACGGCAACGCCGGCTGCGACGAGCGCCCCCACTAGACCGGTTATGGCTATCAGGGCGGCGAGGCGTCGCAACAGTGCCGGCCTGTCACCGGCCATCGTCACGGCCGGCCGGGAACGGGCGTCTCTGTATCGAACGTTGGTCCCGACCACGCCCGTTTACGTTAACGAGGTTGGCGAAAAGCGACGGTGATGGCCGACCGGCGCGACCAGAAGGTGGCGGTACAGATGGGGATCTCGTAGCCTCTTCGGCGTCGACGGCTACCCACTGGTCGGGAGACCTCCCCTGTGACGATCGAAATCTCATGACCGGCGCCACCATCTTGTTCGATCCGAGCGATCCTGAGCTGCGCTGCGGTCCGTACCCGACCTACCGCCGCATGCGTGAGGAGGCGCCCTGCTGGTTGTCGCCCGAAGGCATCTGGTACTTCACCCGATACGCGGATTGCTTTACCCTTTTGCGAACGCCGGCGTTGAGTGATGACACGACCAGGTCCACCAGCTTCGAACGCGGGTTGTCGTCGGACCCGGTCGAACGGCAACGACAGCTCGAGGAGAGCCGCAGGAGCCGGTCACTCCTGGAGACCGACCCGCCCGACCACACTCGCCTGCGGTCGCTGATCAACCGAGCCTTCACCGCGCCTACCGTCGAGGCCAGCCGGGCCATGGTCATCGACTTCGTCGACAACCTGATCGACGACTTCGATGGGCCGTCGGTGGACGTGGTGTCGCAGTTTTCCTCCATGCTGCCGATCTTCGTCATCTGCGGGATGATGAACGTGCCGACAGAAGAGCGGCAGGAGTTGCTCGACCTGGGCTACGCACTCGGTCGGGCAGTCGATGCCGACGTCTCGGTCGACGAACGTATCGAGGCCAATCGACGCATGCAGGCCTACGTGGCCGGTTTGCTCGACCGCCGGCGGCAAAACCCTGGCGACGACCTCATCACCCGGCTGATCGCCGCCGCCGACGACGGCCGCCTGGTCGACGAGAACGAGCTGCGTACGAACAGCGGGAGGTGAAGGTGAAAGGTAGCGACGACGTGGCCGCAGTCGGCGTCGGCTACTCGACCACTGGACGACGCACCGGGCTGACGTCATGGCAGCTGGCGATTCAAGCAGCCAAAGCGGCGATCGCCGACGCGGGAATGGCACCTTCGGACATCGATGGCATCACATTGATGTGGGGAGTGGCTGGCCCTGCGCCCGCCGGTTTGGAAGAAGTCGACCCCATGGGACTCGGCCACGTCCTCGGTATAAATCCGCTCAATTACTACGGCACGGCCGGACCGGCCTACATCGGACCGGCCGTCCAGGCGGTCACGGCCATCAAGGCGGGCTTGGCCCACACGGTCCTCACCCTGCGCATCATCCAGCAGCGGCTGTCCTCGGCAGAGGAGATGCGGCTGCTCGCCACGAATGGCCAACCCCAGCCGATCGGTGGAGACCACGCCTTCACCGCTCCCTACGGCTTCTTCGTCAGCGGGCTCATCCCCTCGATCGCCGCCATGCCGGCCCAGCGGCACATGGATCTCTTCGGGACGACGGAGGAGCAGTTCGGGGCCCACGTCCTGGCCCAGCGACAACACGCCACCATCAATGACGACGCCATTTTCCGAGAGCCGCTCAGCATGGAGGACTATCTGGCGTCTCGTTACATCGCCAAACCAATCCACCTGCTCGACTGTGATTATCCCGTTGACAGCGCGTCAGCCATCATCTATACGGCCGGTGACCGGGCTCGTGACTGGGCCAAGCCTGCGGTCTGGGTCAACAGCATGGCCTACTCGTCGATCGGGTCGATGACCTCATTTGAACTGATCGACATGGTCGAGGACGCCCCCCACCACGCGTCGCGTCAGCTCTGGGCCCGGACCGACCTCACCACCGCCGACGTTGACTGCGCCCAGCTCTACGACGGCTTCACCATCATCGTCTTCCACTGGCTGGAGGCCCTCGGTTTCTGCGGGATCGGAGAGGCCGGCCCCTTCGTCGAAGCCGGGAACACCCGCCTCGGGGCCCGACTGCCGGTGAACACCGACGGCGGGGCGTGCAACGTCGGAAGGCGCCACGGCGCCAACTTCTGCATCGAAGCCATACGCCAATTGCGGGGCGAATGCGGGCCCCGACAGGTGCCCGATGCCGAGGTGGCGGTGTGGACCAACGCCACCGGTCCATCGGCCGGGGCCATGTTGATGACGGCTGACCGAGGTCGTTGACAGGCCGAACAGCCCATATGAGAGGCGTGGTGAAAGTCCTATAGGTTGGCCCCATGCCGACCAGCCCAGAGCCCACGTTCGATCCGTCCGAGACCCTGCCACGGGCCATCCGGGACTGGGCCGAACGCGAGCCCGATCGGCCCTTCTTGCGGGAGGTGGGAGGTGGCGAGCGAACCTACGCAGAGTTCCATCAGGGCGCCCTGCGGTGGGCCGACGCCTTCCGCCGAGCCGGGATTTCCCCCGGCGACAACGTGCCGGCGATGGTCCGCACGTCGATTGCGGCGGAGGAGCACTGGTTGGGCATGGGCTGGCTGCGGGCCGTGCGCACCGGCGTGAACACCGATTTCCGGGGCCGCAGCCTGGAGTACGTGCTGTCAAACTGCAAGGCCGAGCGCATGATCTGCGGTGTCGAGTTCCTCGACCGGATAAGCGAGGTGGCCCCTGGGTTGGACCTGCTGAAGCTCGTCATCGTGGCGGATGCCCAGCCAGGGGATGTGCCCAGCGACTTTCCGGTGCCGCTTGTCAGCGCGGCGGAGTTGTGGGAGGAAGCCAAGCCCGCCCTCGATCTGTCCCTCCCGCAGCGCCACGAGATCGCCTGCATTTGCTACACCTCGGGCACGACGGGGGCGTCCAAGGGGGTGCTCATGCCGTGGGGCCGGTTGTGGCCGGACCCGCTGTTCATCGATATGACCGGCGAGGACATCTTCTACTGTCCGTTCCCCGTCTTCCACGTGTCCGCGTTGTCGCCTCTGGCGTGGTTCGGGTTTCCCGGGGGGCAGGTCGTCCTCAGAGAGTCGTTCAAGACGCAATTCTTCTGGGACGACGTCCGCACCTTCGACTGCACGGTCGCCGCCCTGATCCCCGCCATGATGAACTGGCTGCTCGACCAACCCCCTCGCCCCGAGGATGCGGACAACAGGCTGCGGTACGTCGCCGGGGCACCCGTGGTGCCGAGAATCGAGGAGTTCAAGGCTCGTTTCGGCGTGAAGATGCGCACCAACTTCGGCACCACGGAGGTGGGTGTGCCGTTGTATGCCGGCCCAGACGTCTCCGCGGATCGGGCCTCTACAGGAAAGTGGGTGACGCCCGGCTACGAGGTGCGAGTGGCAGACGAGTACGACTATGCCGTCCCGCGTGGCGAGGCCGGTGAGCTCCTCGTGCGCACCAGCCAGCCGTGGCGCATGATGGCCGGCTACTTCGAGATGCCGGAGAAGACCGCCGAGGCGTGGCGAAATGGTTGGTTCCACACTGGTGACGCGGTCGTCGAGGACGAGAACGGTCGCTACCACTTCGTCGATCGGATCAAGGACTCCATGCGCCGGCGAGGCGAGAACATCTCGTCCATGGACGTGGAGGCCTACGTCCACGAGCACCCCGCCGTCTCCGAGTCAGCCGCTATCGGCGTGCCCGCTGAGTATGGCGAAGACGAAGTCAAGGTATGCGTGGTCCTGCACGACGACGAGGGTGTCACCCACGTCGAGCTGTACGACTTCCTCGCCGCTCGTATGCCTACGTTCATGCTCCCCCGGTACATCGAATTCGTAGTCGATCCCGAGCGCACCGAAGCCATGAAGCGGATAAAGAAGCCCCCGCTGCGGCTCAAGCCGCTCAACGACAACACCTGGGACGCCAAGACGAAGGCCCTGCTCACGACCTGAGTCGGTCCCCGGCGCCCGGCAGTCACCACCCTTCCCTATCCGGTGACCCGGTTGCGTTCTTTGGACATCCGTGCAGCCTCAGGCTGCTCAGATGTCCATTTGTGGAGTCCGCCCCTGCAAGTGCGCCTCGATCATCGAGTCCCGCCCATCGAGTCCCGCCCATCGAGGTCCCGCGCCCATCGAGTCCCGCCCATCGAGTCCCGCCCATGGAGGTCCGCCCATGGAAGGCGGTCGCGGCGACGGGCTGGGTGCTGGGTCGACCGTGGCGGGGGCCCTCGGGCGGCGAGGAACGGAGGCGAGTACTTTTGCACCTATGGCCAGCCCGCAAATGCAGGAATTGAAGGAGATCATGTTCGCCCAACGCCAGCAGGCCGCGGGTACCGCCCCGCCCTCGCTGGCCGAGATGCGGGCCCGAACCGATGAGGCATTTGCCAGCATGCCACCGGTCCCGGGCGCCAGAAACCAGCCCGCGGGGGACGACGAAGCGGGCGGGGTGACGGCCGAGTGGACGTTCCTCGACGGCATTGAGGAGCGCGGGACGATCCTCTATTTTCACGGCGGCGCCTACCGGCAGGGGTCGATCGCCAGCCACCGCAGGTTGCTGGCCAACCTTTGCGTGGCCACGGGTATGCGGGGGCTCAATATCGGCTATCGCCTGGCTCCGGAGCATCCCTTCCCGGCGGCCCTCGACGACGCCTTGGCCGCGTACCGCTGGCTGATCGGCGGGGGTGGGTCCCGTCCGGATCAGGTGATCATTGCGGGCGACTCCGCCGGAGGGGGCCTGGTGTTGGCGACCCTGGTTGCCTTGCGAGACGCCGGTGACCCGCTTCCTGCGGGAGGTTTTGCCATGTCGCCCTGGACGGACCTGGCCGGGACGAGCGAGTCGCTCGTCTCCAGAGCGGACATCGATCCCGTCGTCGTGGTCCCGTCCATCATGGATGCCGCCACGTGGTATGTCGCCGACGGTGATCCTCGCCAGCCCCTTATCAGCCCGGTGTATGCCGAACTGTCGGGGCTCCCTCCCCTGCTCATACACATCGGCGAGGCCGAAGTGATCTACGACGATTCCGCCAGATTCGCGAACAAGGCCGAGCAGGCTGGTGTGGAGGTCGAGCTTCGCGAATGGCCCGAGGCGTTTCACGTCCATCAGCAGATGGCCGGGATTTTGCCCGAAGCGGATGAGGCGATCAGCGACGCCGCCGGCTGGATCATCAAACAGACGGGTTGAAACGCCGGCTCGGCCCTTGCTCGTCACGCCCGTTCTGCGCCCCCGCCGACCGCCGCGCCGGTCGTAACGCTGATCGACGCTTGGGTCCCGAGCCCATCTGACGAGCTCTCTCCGGGGAAGAGCGGCTCGTCACCGCCTACCTAGGAGGCGGTGCCGCTCGAGCAGCTGACCTTGCCCCCGTTTTCCAGACTGGGCGTTCCGTTCTGGACACGAGCGGTGAACCAGCAGTCGATGGAGTGGGTTTTGCCGGCGGCGTAGGTCAACGGTGGAGCCCACCCGTCCAACGTGTCACCCTTCAAGGACTCCAGTCCCTTGACGACCTCCGCCGCGCTCGGGGTGTCGCTCGCCGTGAGGCCTCCGGCCTTCACGGCATCCTCCAGCAGCAGTCCTGAAGGCCAACCCTCTGCGGCTCCTTCATTCCATTCGTTGACGTTGTTGCGGAGACCGGGGTAGTACTTGTCGACCGCGGCGTCCATGGCCTGGACCGACGGGTTGCTCGTGACCCAGTAAGGCAGATCGTTGTACTCCGACCACAGGTTCTTCTTGATCCCCGGAGCCGTGAACAGCACAGGGTAAAAGCCCTCGCCCTCGGTGAGGTAGATCGGGTCATAGCCTTGCCGGTCGCAGTCCTGGCCCACCCTGGCGATCGGCGGGGACGCGTCGAAAACGGCCACTGCGCTGACATGCTTTTGCTGGGCGGCCACGCATTGAGCGGTGAAGTTCGGTGCGGAGAGGGCGATCTCCTCACTCAGCAACACGGGTACGCCCTGCGTCTGGGCGTCGGTCTTCATGGCGCCCACGAGTTCCTGGCAGGAGGGCGCCTCGGCACAGTAGAAGGTGGCGAGATTCGTGGCTCCGGCCAGCTTCGCAGTGGCCACTACGGCGGGAACCGACGAGTCGTTGGTCTGGGCCTCAGGGTAGAAGTCCGGGTTGGTATAGAACGGCGCCTCGCTGGCATCCTCACCCACGACCGGAATATTGGCCTTCTGCACCGTGGCTGCCCACGTTTGGTCGAAGACGGTGTCGTCCGCGATGGCATCCACGCCGTCGGACACCAGCGTCTGCGCCTCAGAGGCGGAGGTGCCGGGATTGCTGGCGTCGTCCTCGGTGGTCAGGTGAATCTGGTGACCGTTGATCCCACCAGAAGCGTTCACCGTGTTCACCCAGGCCTTGTACACCTCGGCCTCCGGGAGGAGGATCGCTCCCACTGCACCGGAACAGCTGCAGATGAGGCCGACCTTGATGGGGGCGGCGCTGGTCTGGGCTGCTGCTGTCGTGGTGGCCGACTGCCCGCTGTTCGAGGTGCTCGGACTGCTCGACGGGCTCTTGCTGCTCGACGAGCAGGCCGCGACCGCTACCACTGCAGCCAGAGCGCTCACTCCGGACAACAGCTTCTTACTTCCGATCACTACCTACTTCCTCCCCCGCGTCAGACCCGACGCGTGACGTATGGCCCGGACCCGATCACGGTCGGCCGGGCGCCCCAGGGGACCTTAGCATCAAACTCGCGTGTACGTGCGCTCTTGCATCCCCACTCGCATCTAACCGGGAACCCTATCCGGTCCACATGGACGGGTCGGTCCCTTGTCGATCAGGGCGCCAACTGGGCCCGGCCGGCGATCGGTCCTCCGAGCGACGAGATGTGGGGTGCCTCCTCGTGTTCTGGCGGCCGAGCAGCGACAATGGACCCGAAGGACCTCCTGGTCCGTCGCAGTGCGCAGCAGCAGGAGACCGCTGTCCATCGCCCATATTCCAAGGAGGACACATGCCAACTGTCGTCATCGATAGGGCCGTGACCATCAACGAGGCGGCTGCCGTGCTGCAGGAGAAGCTCGGTGACCGCTACCAGGTGACCACCCACGGAACTGGTACCCAAGAGGCCTTGAGGGTCAAGCAATCAGCCACGGCCTTGGCCAACGTCCGGCTTAGCGAGGATGGCACTAGCACTACGTTCCGTGTCCACGGCGGGGGTCTCGTCATCACGAGAATGATCAACGAGCTCGGGATCGCCAAGCGGGTCGCCGCCGCCATCAAGGACGCTTTTGGCCCCGTCCCGCCGACCGACCCGGCGCAAACCTGATCGCGAGAGGGCTGGATCCGCGACGAGCTGGTCGCTCTGACTGCTTCCTGCCGCTTGTTTCGGAGTCGGTTCGAGGCCGGCGACAGCCTCATCCCAAACACGCGCACCGGTACGTTCTCCCCCAGGGAAGTTGCCGAGCAGCTATGGAAGCACAGCACGGCGTCGCGACCCTGATCTTGGCCGCCGTCAGTACGAGTGGGGCGCGGTCCGACGCCAGTGCTCCACTCGTCGGGGCCACGGCCTCGTAAGGTCGGTCGATGCGGGTGGATGCGGGAGCAGATGGCGACAGGGTGAGGCGGAACCTGGTTCTCGCCATCTGCTGTACGAGCGTGTTCATCGTCGGCACCGACCTATCGGTCGTAAACGTGGCCCTGCCATCCATCCAGCGGGCCCTGGGCGCTTCGGTGACCGATCTGCAATGGACCGTGGACGCCTACTCCTTGACCATTGCTTCCCTCTTGATCCTCGCCGGTTCACTGGCCGACCGATTTGGAAGACGGCGAGCCTTCCAGGTGGGTCTGGTGGTCTTCTCGGCCGGTTCACTCCTCTGCGGGCTCGCCCCAGGGTTGGGTTGGTTGATCGCCTTCCGGGCCGTCCAGGCGGTGGGAGGGTCACTTCTCAACCCCGTCGCCATCTCCATCATTGTCACCGTCTTTCCCGACCGCCTCGGGAAAGCCCGGGCAACTGGCATATGGGCATCGGTCGCTGGGCTTAGCATCGCCACCGGGCCGGTGATCGGGGGGATCCTGGTCAGTGGTCTCGGGTGGAGATCGATCTTCTGGATCAATGTCCCTATCGGGGTCGGCGCGGTGGTCCTGACCCAGCGGTTTGTGCCAGAGTCAAAGGCTGCCCGGGTCCACCGGCTGGACCTGGTCGGCGAGGTCCTCGTCGCCTCCGTGCTGGCATCAACTGCGACGGTGATCATCGAAGGCCCCCGTCAGGGCTGGGGATCGCCGGTGATCGTAACCTTGATCTCAGTTGCCGCCGCTCTGCTCGTCGCCCTGATCGTGGTGGAGCTTCGGGTCCGTCATCCGCTCATAGACCTTCGCCTCTTTCGGAGCGTTCCCTATTCGGGAGCAACGGTTGTCGCGGTCACCTCGCCGGCCATCCTCGGAGGATTCCTCTTTCTCAACACGCTGTATCTGCAGGAAGTACGGGGCGAGTCGGCGCTCGGCGCCGGCCTCCACACCATTCCGATGGCGCTTATGTTCGCGGTCTTCTCCATCGTCTCCGGGCGATTGCTCGCGACCACGGGCCCCCGACTGCCCCTCCTGCTCGCCGGTGTACTACTTGTTACCGGCCCCATGCTCCTCGTGTCGCTGACCCCCCAAACGTCGGTCTGGTATCTGACGACGGCGTATGTCATCCTCGGCGCCGGGTTCGGACTGGCCACGGTCCCGGTGACCAACATGGCTGTCTCCGGAATGCCCCCAGACCAGGCGGGGACGGCCGGAGGTGTGCTCTCCACCTGTCGGCAGTTCGGTTTCGCGGTAGGCGTGGCTGTCTGCGGGTCGATCGTCTACTCGACCGGCGGGCCCGGTTTCACCTCGTCGAGCCATGCCGCGTGGGGGATTCTGGCTGGCGGTGGGGCGCTGATCCTGGTGATCGGGCTGGCGTCCACCAGTCGGTCCGCCTTGCGGACGGCCAGCCGATATGGCCACGCGGCGCGCCCTGCTGGCGGGGGCGACGAACTGTGGTCGGCCGCTCCCGATGTGCCGACCGGTCCAGACATGACCGCCGCTCCAGATGTGCCGGCCGCTCAGGCTCCGTGACCCGCAGCCGCCCCTGACCGGGCCCCATCCGGGGCGTCAGGCCCCGTTCGAGGTGATCCGGCCGAGGAGATCTGGTGGACGTATTCCTGCTTATTGGTCCCAGGCCACGGGCCTCGAACCACGCCATTACCGCGTGTTTGGTTTGTTGAATGAGGTCGTGATCGATTACGTCGCGGAAGAAGACGTAGCCCTCGACGTCGAGCAGCTGCTGTAGTTCACGGGCGTCGCCGAGGAGTTCATTCGAAACCCGTAGCTTGCTTCATGGGCCCTCCATGGTGAGTTCGGTACCTAGCCCAGGATCTTCGGTCGTGGCAGACCCTGGTCCTCGCAGAGCGTCATGTAACGCTCGACGATTCCCTCCAGGGTTCCGGCACCCGTGCTCTCGCCGTTGTCATCGATCCCCTCCGTTCCGCCGAAGCTGATGGTCATTCGCTCGACGACGGCCGGCCCGTTGTACCAGCGGTGTACCGCACCCTCTGGCTCGTACTCGTAGGTGCCGGGGCGGTAGTCCATCTCGTCGGGGCGGTGGCTCCACGTCCCCGACAGGGTGTAGGTGATGGCCGGCGCCAGGTGACGGTGTAGGCGGCTCATCGCCCCAGCCGGCGACCGCATGTTGGCGACGAGGAGATGGTCTGCGGGACGGTATTGCAGGATGCGCATCGACGATGGTCCGTCGGTGGCCCAAGGAAGATCGTCGGGGTGGATGTGGACCGAACCGTCGATGAAGCCGGTGAACTCCCTCGTCTCGGACATGCGTGTCGTCTCCAGGATGGAAGGAACTGAGTCCGGCGGCGTCTACCGCCGAGATACCGGGCCGTAGCTTTGCGGGCAGGGTACAGCGCCCGGTCCGACCCCGTGGCGTGTGGACCGAACCAAGCCCACGGCCCCGGTTAGGACCAGGGGCCACGTCTGCGGAAGGTGAGGGATGGGTGAGCCGGGACTTGTGCCGGCTCGACCGGCTCCGAGAGGGTCGAGGGCAGGGGCCCGATCCGGGTCGAGATCTCCTTGAGCGTGGCCCGGTCGAATCCGTAGACGTCCAGAGCGTTCTCACCGAGGATCAGGCGCGTATCCTTCTCGGGAACGCCGGCAAAGGTGTCCCGGAGGCAGAGCATCGTGTCCGGCCAGGTCCCTTCGACGTGCGGGTAATCGTCCCCCCACATGAGGCTCCGAACGCCCACCTGGTCCCGCAGGGCCACCTCGAAGGGGGCGAGGAAGCTTCCGGCCAGGTAGCAGTTCTCCTTCCAGTAGTCGCTGGGCAGCTTGGGCCACGGGACGCGCCAGTCGGGATTCGCCATGTCGCTGTAGTAGATCGAGTCGTACTCCTTCAGCGTGTAGGACACCCACTCGACCCGCTGCTCGGTGAACACCACCTTGAGCCGGGGATGCCGCTCGAACACCCCGCCGAATATCAGTTCGGGCAGATGCCGGCGGCAGAGCCACTGGGTCTCCGCGAAGGTGATCGCCATGCCGCCCGGGCCCTCGCAACCAAGCGGGCGCTCTCCCCCGCCGCTATGGCTCACGAGCGGGATGTCCTGTTCTTCACAAATAGTCCAAATGGGTTCATAGCTGAGGTCGTTGTAGGCCGGAAAGTCACTGCGGGGGCTCGGGAAGTTCACCGCCTTCAGACCCCGGTCGTGGTAGGTCTCGATCTCCTTGACCGCGTAGGCCACGTCCCAGAGCGGTGCCTGCATCACGCCGTAAAGGCGTGAGGGCGCAGCCGCCACGTGATCGCAGAGCCACTCGTTCTAGATCCGCTCGCCGACCCGCTTCAGCTCCTTCGACATGGCCGGGCTTCCGGCGTCGAAGCCGAAGCCGAGAAAGGGGACGGCCTCGTGGTTCTGGCCGCCTCCGAAGATCACCGCGGCTGCGATTCCGCAGGCGTCCATGTCACGGAGGCGGGCGGACGCATCGTCGTGACCCTCGCAGTTGAGGGTGTTGGCGTACTTGGCCTGGTCGCCGAAGTACAGTTCGGGCCCCAGGTACTCGCGCTGGACCTTCGCGTAGCCGTCGAAATCGTCCAGGTACTTCTCCGGGCAGTAGGGTCGCAGGCTGCGTTCCAGAGAGGGACCAGCGTGGCTATCGCACGACACCACCAGGTAGGGCTCCTCGTCCGACACGGCCCGCGAGCCCGGCGCGCCCGCTACGTCGACAGACATCCACTTCTCCAATCGGTCGAGGTTGTTGCCACGCCGGGGGTAGCCGGCGGAACTCCCCACGAAGACCCCCGATCTGGCCTGGCCCAGCCAAGGGAAAGACTACACACACGCGATCGAGCGTCGACAATAGAGTGCGATCAGGCGTACGCTCGCCGCGGCGACCAACCGGGTTCCGGGCGGTTCTGCCGGCCTGGGCCGGGCCGTTCTGGCCCGAGCCGGGCCGACCGATCCGGAAGGAATCAGGGGAACGCCACCTGTCGGACCCGCCCCATGGAGCAGACGAATGGCCTATGACCTGGTGATCCGCGACGGCGTCGTGGTTGACGGCACGGGCCGTCCACCCCACCACGCTGACGTTGGCGTCGTGGACGGCCGTATCGCGGAAATCGGGCGCATCGTGGCTCGCGGCCACCAGGAGATCGCCGCGGAGGGCCTGGTCGTCACCCCTGGCTTCATCGACGGCCACACCCATATGGACGCCCAGGTCTTCTGGGACGAGATCGGCAGCTGCTCCTGCTGGCATGGCGTGACGACGGTGGTGATGGGCAACTGTGGCTTCAGTCTGGCCCCCGCCGATCCCGAGCAGCGTGGCTTGGTGGTCCGGAACCTGGAGCGGGCCGAGGACATCCCGGGCCCGGCCATGGAGGCCGGGATCAGGTGGGAGTGGGGGCCGTTTGCCGGCTATCTCGACGCCGTCGACCGTCTGCCAAAAGCCATCAACTACGTCGCCCAGATCGGCCACTCGTCGCTGCGGACGTACGTGATGGGCGAGCAGGCCTTCGAACGCCCCGCCGACGACCAGGAGCTGGAGGCCATGGGCGACGAGCTCGAGCGGGCGCTGCGAGCCGGCGCCATCGGCCTGTCCACCTCTCGCAGCCCGCTGCATGAGACCGCCGACGACCGTCCGGTGGCGTCCCGCCTCGCTTCCTGGGACGAGATCAGGTTTCTGGTCCGGCGTATGAGCCGGCTCGGGTCCGGGATGTTCCAAAGCGAGTACGGCCCGGAGGTGAGAACAGACAGCGCCGAGGTCAGGGAGTCGATCTTCGAGCCGCTGCTGTCGCTCGCCGTCGAAACGGGGGTGCCCTTCACCTTCGGCGTCGCGCCCATGGAGGGGAGGCTCAATCCGCTGATCGGGCTGATCGACGACATCTGCCGCGCCGGTGGTCGGGCCTTCGGTCAGAGCCACAGCCGAGGGGTATCTGGGCTGTACTCCTTCGAGACCGTCCTTCCCTTCGAGGACGTCCCGGAGTGGATGGAGCTGAGGCGGCTCCCGTTGGCGGACCAAGCCGGGCAACTCCTCGACGAGGATGTGCGAGCTCGACTGGTCGGTTCCGCGGACCGGTCCCGCACCCATCGAGGTCAGCCCGACTACGAAAGGCTGCGGGTGGTAGTGGACCCCGTCGGCCCCCACGAACCCCTGGTCGACGTGGCCCGGCGCCGGAGACTGCACCCCGTCGCGGCCATGATCGATCTGGCCGCCGAGTCCGAGATGAAGCAGCTTTTCGCCCTGCCGGCGACCACCTTCGATCCCGAGCCGGTACTCGCCCACCTGCGCCACCCTCGCATGGTGATGACGTTCTCAGACTCGGGAGCCCACGTCAGCCGGGTCATGGACTCGTCCATCCAGACCCACCTGCTGGCCTATTGGGTCCGCCGGCGCCAAGCCTTCACCTTGGCCGAGGCCGTCCGCATGCTGACCCGCGCCCCGGCGACCGCGTGGGGCCTTGCGGACCGGGGTCTCGTCAGAGAGGGATTCGTCGCCGACCTCAACGTCCTCGATCCCGAGACCGTTGCCCCCGAGATGCCCGTGGTGGCCGACGACTTGCCGGGCGGTGCCAGACGGCTGGTGCAACGGGCCACCGGCATCAAGGCCACCATCGTGCAGGGAACGATGACCCTCGTCGACGGCCAGCCGACTGGTGCCCGGCCGGGCCGTCTCCTGCGGGCGGGGGCGTGAAGCACCCGACAGAACGTCGCCGCCGAAAATCTGTACTATCACCGGACCCATCCGAAGGGGACCTGCCCTTTGGTCCAACAACAGAGGGGGATATCGGTGAGTTTGCTGAGTGGCCTGGAGCCACGGCGTCGGAGTCTGGCCGGCCTGATCGGGGTGGCAGCCGCGGTGACCATGGTCGCGGCTGCGTGTAGTTCGAGCAGCAAGCCGGCGGCGACGACGCCCACGTCGGCCAGCGGAACGAACAGCGCCCCGGCCACAGCAACCCCGATCAAGGTCGGTGTGGTTTGTACCTGCTCGGGAAATTTCGGCTCTACCGTTCTGCCGGTCGAGGAGGTCTACAAGTCCTGGGCCAACACCGTCAATGCCTCGGGCGGACTCGAGGGACATCCGATTCAGCTCGTAACCGAGGACGATGGCGGGACCCCTGGAACCTCGGTAAGCGATGTCCAGACCCTTATCTCCGACCACGTGGTTGCCATCGCTGATCTATCCGACGTCGACGCGCCATGGGCATCTGCCGTCCAGGCGGCCAACATTCCGGTAGTCGGCGCCAACCTCTCGAACGATACTTTTGAAAACAATCCGGGCTTCTACCCCGAGGGTCAGACGAATGATTCCGTGACCTATTCGGACGTTGTTACGGCCAAGACGGCAGGTGCGACCAATATCGCCAGCTTCTACTGCGCCGAAGCTGCGTCGTGCGCGGCCGTTGTCCCCCCGGTCAAGGCGGCCGGTAAGCAGCTCGGTGTGCCGGATATCTACAACGCGGAGATCGCCTTCACCCAGCCGACCTATACCGCGCAATGCCTGGCGGCCCAACAGAACCATGTGCAGTCGATCCTCATCCTCGATAGCGCCACGATTCTGGCGAAAGTCGCATCGAACTGCGCCCAGCAAGGCTACGACCCGACCTACCTCGAGGAGGGCTTGGGCTATACCAACGTCGTACTCAGCTCCTCCGCCCTCAGCAAGAACGTGTGGGAGCAGTTCAACAATCTTCCGTTCACCTCGACCGCACCCGAGGTCCAGGCGATGAACACCGCGGTGGACAAGTACTATCCCGGCCTGCGGAAGAACGTCGACGTCTTCAGTGAATACTCGGCGATGGGCTGGATCTCCGGATTGCTGCTGAACGACGCGGTCAAGGCTGGGGGTCTTACCCCCAGTGAAACTCCCACTTCGGCGGAGATCACGAAGGGCCTGGAGTCGTTGAAGGGGGACACGCTCGATGGGTGGTCCCCGCCGCTCACCTTCGCGGCAGGCCAAGATCATCATGTCGACTGCTGGTTCACGGAACAGATCAAAAACGGCGTGCCCAGCCTGGCTAACGGCGGCCAGACCACCTGCGAGAACGGTTCATCGTCCTAGCGATCAGCTTGCCTCCCGCCGGGGTTCGGTTGCTGGCCCTGTCGGCGTCGCTCGTTACCCAAAGCGGCGCCGACAGGCAAAAAACTGAGGATCGGGGCGCTGAGCTCGCTGTCCCGCTCGAAGCCCCTCTCATTCGGAAATGCGATAGACACGCGCCGCGGTATCGACGAAGAGATCTTCCTGCTCGTCGCTTGTATATGACGATGCGATCTTCTGGAAGGCGTTCCATATCACGCCGTAGCCGAGCGACATTCGGTCCACCGGGTAGTTGGACTCGAACATGCATCGGGCTGGCCCGAAGGTATCGATGCACCATCGGATGTCATCTCCCCACCACTGAACCACTTCGTCAGATCCAGGGGGACGCTCGCGGGTCGACCACCCCATCCCGAACACGCTGTCCATGCCGACACCGCCCAGCTTGACAACGACGTTGGGGCAGTCTCCTAGAGCCCTCATGCTGCTTCGCCATTGCGACCGCACGGCGTCCCGATTGGTATAGGGGTCGACGCCGAGGGGCCCGCCGAGGTGATCGAGAACGATCGTCGTCTCCTCGGCTGCCCGGGCCAAGTCCACCATCTGAGGAAGTTGTGGGTGGTACACCCAGGCATCGAAGGTGTAGTTCAACTCGCCCAGTCGCACGAGGCCGCGCCTGAACGCGGGGTCGCTCATCAGGTCGGGATTGTTCTTCCGACCCAGCTGGAGGCGCGGGCTGGGGTCCCAGGACGTGATGTGGCGAATGCCTCTGAAGCGGCCTTGGCCGGCGATCTCGTGAGCTTGCAAGACAGCTTCGACGCCGACGCCGAGGGTTAGGTCTGCGAAGCCGACGATCCCCGCAATCCTCGTCCCGCTACCTTCGGAAGCCTGCGCCTGAACGGCGGCGAACTCCGTTTCGCCTACCGGTCGCAGCTCGTCGGATCCCACTTCTCGGTACGACGATCTGCACTCCATGAAGACCGTGTCCGTAACGTTGTGCGTGGCTCCGGTGTCGCCCAGTAGATCATCTAGCAGATAGGTCCAGCTACTTTCAGCCCAAAGGTGATGATGAGGGTCGATGATCCGGCGTTGGGGGTCGACTGGCGCCTCCCTGGTTAGGGCGGCCCACTCGGGCCGGTCGAAGTTCAGTTCGCTCAGAGCAGGACCCCCACTGACGTCCAACGGCGACGATCCATGACCGAATTATCGTATCTGCGGGTGTAGAAAAGCTTCGCTTCCCGGCGGCAGAGACGGGCGAAAACTATTACGATAAAACCAATGTGATTAGTTATCAATCCGTCCTTGCTCTACAGCACCAACGCGGCAAAGCGAGCTGGTCACTTGCCGAGCAACTGGTTCACACGACGAGGAGTTGTCCACCGATGTTCAGTTCAGCCCTGTTTCGATTTCCGAATCCGGTCAACGAGACGGCCGCCCGTCTGGTCGTGGGCGGAGTGCTAGCTATGGCGTCGATGACGGTGCTCCTGGATGAACCGTGGATCCTCTTTCCGCTCACTTATGGCTTCGCGGCTCGAGTCGCCACGGGACCCACCCTCAGCCCTCTTGGTCAATTAGCAACCAGGGTGATCACGCCTCGCCTTGACACGCGTCATAAGTACTCGCCTGGGGCTCCCAAGCGTCTCGCTCAGGGTGTGGGCCTGGCACTCTCGGCCACCGCAACGCTTTGTTACTACGGCTTTGGTCGCAAGCGGGTCGCCTACCGACTACTGGGGGTACTGATCGTCGCGGCCGGCTTGGAAACGCTCTTCGGGGTGTGCCTGGCTTGCCGGGCGTTCCCGGTGCTCATCAAACTTGGCTTGGTCCCCGAAGCAGTTTGCCGAGAGTGCGCAAACGTATGGTCAAAGGTGGAGGCGGGCACGATGTGAGGGAGCGGGACCGGCCGATCGGTTCATCTACAACGATCTGCCGCCCGGAGCCCGGAGCACACCACTGTGGACCGGATCATCAGGCGGCCTTTCTACCGCCATTCTCGACCTGTCAGGTCGAAAATATAGATTAGCGTGGTGTTCGTGCGCTCAACTGCTAGTTCCGAGGCCTCTCCATCCCCAACCGCTGGCCTACAGACTCCTCGAGCGTTGACCGGGGTGACGTTGGGTGACGGGCGCATAGTGGAGGTAGGCCTGGGCGATGGCCGGATAACTTCCATAGCGGACCCGGGCCTCGACATCGGCGGGCCGGATGGGGTGCTCCGTCTCGATGGTTTCCTGCTGCTGCCCTCACTGGTCGAGCCTCATGTCCATCTGGACAAGGCGTTTACTGCCGACGCGGTCGTCAACCCAGACGGTTCGCTTCTCGGCGCGATTGGTCCACCGCTTCACCCTACTCCGTAAATCTGATTGACTGAGTAGGCTTTAAAGGCCCATGACCCGTCAAGACCGAAAAGAGAACCGCCCGTGAGCTCGACCGATCAGCTCCTCGCCAACAACGAGCGATACGCCCAAGGATTCGAGAAGAGCGAGTTACCGCTCCCCCCAGCGAAGAAGGTAGCCATCCTGGCTTGCATGGACGCCCGGCTGGACCCTGGCCGGGTCCTCGGTCTCGAAGAGGGCGACGCCCACGTCATCCGCAACGCGGGGGGCGTGGCCACCGACGACGCCATTCGCAGCCTGCTCATCTCCCAGAGGCTGCTCGGCACGGAGGAGATCATCCTCATTCATCACACCGATTGCGGTATGGAGACATTCCGGGACGACGAAGTGAAGGACCAAGTCCTGGCCGACACGGGCATCCGCCCCTCCTTCGCGCTCGAGGCCTTCCCCCGAGCAGCGGACGATGTGCGCCATACCGCGGCTCGTATCCAGGCCAGCCCGTTCCTGCCCAGCAAAAACATCAGGGGCTTCGTCTACGACGTGAAGACCGGTCGGCTGGACGAGGTCCAGCTGCAGAGCTGACGGACTCGGTCGTTCGGCTTGGGGCCATGTACGACACCAAGCCTGCTTATGGGCGCCATCTGGGCGACGTTCTGGCCGGAGCCGGTGATCGCCTGGAGGGCGCCGAGGTCGGCTCGATACCGCAAGGATTCCGCCCTCGGCGTGACCCGGGGCGCGGTTAACGGAGCCCCGGATCGGTTGGTACGCCCGAAGCGTTCACGCCGAGGGATGCGTTCGCTCCAGACTTCTGGGCAGCCAGGCGTCGGGGTTTGCGACCAGCTTGGCTACCGACCTTGGAAGCTGCCCTTTGGTGATGTGGTCGAGGGTGGTGCTCTCGAGCACGGCGCGAAGGCTGGCTCGGGTGGCAACCCATACTTCCTGTAGGTGTTGGGCGGCGCCCCGGTAGTTGGTCATCTCTGGTCGGAGACCCTGGACTTCGGCGAGCGGGCCGTCGATGGCGCGCATCACATCGGCCACTGTGATCTGGTTAGGAGGGCGGGACAGTCGGTAGCCGCCGTCAATTCCGCGCCGGCTGTTGACCAGCCCGGCCCTCCGCAGGTCATTGAGGATCGAGGTCAAGAATTTGGGTGGGAGGTCTTGCGCTTCAGCCAGGGTCTCGGTCGTGGCCTGTTCGCGCTGCTGCGAGAGTTCGAGCAGGGCACGCATGGCGTAATCGACCTTGGCGGGAATGTGCATGCCAGCATTCTCGTCCCGGATGAAGGGGCGAAGGAGGAACGCGTGCATTCCCGGCGTCCAAGTCATCCTCCCGAGTCTATAGCCTACAAATATGACTTGTTTAATCAACATTTGCAGGCTACATTGGGTGCATCCACCTCATTGGCTCATGGCTCGCTCAGGCACCAACCCGGCCGCGGCGACCATGAGGGGGTGGCCGCGAAGGGCAGACCTGCAGGTCGCTCTATCGAACGTTCCCGCCGGCTGCGGCTTTCCCTCCCCCGCCCGCAGCCGGCGGCGGACGGAGGCGGGCAGCGGGCCGACCTCGTGTCTCGGCGTTGCCCGTGTCACTCCACCCGCGTGGGTCAACCGCCCGGACCGGCGTCGCCCCCCTCTTCATCTCGCACGACGTGGCAGCCATCGCCAGGTCTGCGACCGGGTGCTGGTCATGAAGGACGGCTCGATGGTCGAGAGCGGCGACGTGGCGACGTGGCGACGGGTCAACACCAGGCCATCACTTCCTTCATCGTTCCCGAGCTGCCGCGCCGGGGCGGCTTCCGCACCCGCTGCGAGAACTCAACCCTTCGTGGCTTGCTCGGGCGGCCCCGGCCGGCCAACCGTTACGCGGCCTGACCGCTCAGACCGGCGGATCACGGTCGCTTGGCGGGCCGCATTCCGCTTCCTCGCTCCCCTCAACCGCCGGGTGTCGCCACGTGCCGGCTTCCTCCAAGAGGGGCAGGACGCCTTCGCCGAACCAGTACGCCTCTTCCAAGTTCGGGTACCCGGACATGACGAACTCGTCGATGCCTAGATCGTGGCACTCAAGGATTCGATCTGCGACCTGGCGATGGCTGCCGACGAGAGCGGTGCCTGCGCCACCACGGACCAGACCGACGCCCGCCCACAGGTTGGGGCTGACTTCCAGGTTGCCGGTTGTGCCGCCATGCAGCTCGCGCATTCGCCGTTGCCCCTCCGATTCGCTGGAGGCCAGGCCGGCCTGAGCCGCCGCGATCTGAACGGGATCGAGATCCTGCAGGAGGCGGGCAGCATGAGACCAGGCGTCAGCAGAGCGGTCACGGGAGATGACGTGCAGGCGGATCCCGAAACGCACGTCCCGCCCGGCGTGGGCCGCCTGGTCCCGTACCATCTCCAGCTTCGGTGCGACCTGCTCGGGCGGCTCGCCCCAGGTCAGGTAGGTGTCGGCGTGGCGGGCCGCGACCTCGATGGCGGCGGCGGAAGAACCGCCGAAGTAAATGGCCGGTGGCGGGTCAGGCACGGCGACGAGCTGGGCCCCTTCGACCGACAGGTGGGTCCCGGTGAAATCAACGCGCTTGCCGGCCCACAACCCAGTGACAATGGCAAGGAACTCGTCAGTCCTGGCATAGCGAGCCTCTTTATCGAGGAAATCGCCATATCCGCGCTGTTCGCCGCTTTCGCCGCCGGTCACCACGTTGATCAGCAATTTTCCTTTGGACAGACGTTAAAAGGTCGAGCCCATCTGGGCGGCCAATGTTGGCGAATAGAACCCGGGCCTGAATGCGACCAGGAACTTGAGCCGCTCTGTACGCTCGCAAAGCATGGCGGTGGTTACCCAGGCATCCTCACGGAGTGCGCCCGTCGGCGTGAGGACCGCCTCGAAGCCGAGTTGCTCGGCAGCCACGGCGATTTGCCCGAGGTAGGCAATAGTGGGGTCGCGCCGACCCATGACGTGGCCCTGGGGAGCCCCGTGGCCACCTCCGACAATTTGTCGACTATCCCCGGATGTCGGCAGAAACCAGTGGAACGAGATCACCGACGCGCCCTCACCCGACGCACGTCTTCAGCCCGACGAATCGGGCCCACGGCCAGCAGGACGCCAACCCGGCCACGGTCTCCTCCACCGAATCCAACGGCAGCCGACGAACGTCGTCGCCAATGGGCCACACGACGACACCCCAACCAGAAAACACTTAATTTGAGTCGCGGGTGGCAACTACCCTACCAACGGTGATGCTCTAGCCCATGACGCTGAAGGCGACGTGTAGGTGTGGGCCGACCATCACTTCGGTGAGCTAGGTCTTGCCAAATCCGTCACGAAAGTTGCGGTTCCGACCGAAAACCCCTCTTTGCTCGATATCACCAACTCCGTGCCGCCAAAAGTCATGGCTGCTCGGCTTGATGGCTTGGTGGGTTCCTATACCGCTCCACTCCAGGCCTGGCCAACCAGGGGCGCCTCCGGCGCATTCAAGCTTGCGCACCAACCCGAATACCTTCAGCGAACAATCGGCCGGGGCGTGGGTATCGGGCTTGCTCCTCAGAGAGGCGGTGAAGGCTGGGGGCCTGGGACCGAGCGACACACCCAGCGCTGCGGAGATCGTCGCCGAGTTCCGTTCCCTCGCCCTTTCCCGGCCGGCCTCGTACACTCGCCCCTAACTGACAAGCGCAAGCAGAAAGGGGCACCGAACGATGCGATCCGTACTGCAGGCTGAAATACCACCCGGTTCACCCTCTCATCGGGCGGGGCGCCTGCGAGCGGCCTTTGCGGTTGTTCTCGTGGCCCTGGGCGCCGTCGCGGTCCTCTCCCCCCCGGCCGGCGCCGTCGGCTCTCACCAATTGCTCATCTCGCCCACGACCCTGCAGTTCGGCAATCTGGCCATCGGCACCCAGAGCCCGAACCAGGTGGTCAACGTGACCAACGTGTGGGGTGCCTCCAGCGTGGTCGCCATGGCCGGTGGGGGCTTCTCCTCGGGCCCGTTCTCGGACTTCCAGAACTGCGAGGGTGTCACCCTGGCCCCCGGAGCATCGTGTCAGATCACCTACTTCTTCACCCCCGCAACCACCGCAAAGGCCGCGGCCACCTCCACCGGCACCATCAACGGCCAAAACTTCACCATCAAGGTGTCGGGCAAAGGGACGACTTCGGGCCCGGGCAAAACGGGATGAACACCGCTTACTCCGACGCGCCGGCTGACTGGCGGACACCCAAAGCCGGAGCTGGGGATCAATTCACCGTTGGGCCCACCCCGGCGCCCGACCTACCAAGAGCCCGCAGCGAACGTCCGCTGGTTGCCGTCGGTTGTTTGACTTCGCGGCATCGCCAGTAGGAGGGTGCGTACATTTCGGAAATGGCGGTCACTCCCGCCCCCGTGTCTGCACCTTGGAGCGCAACAAGTCAAGACCCGAGGCTCCTTCTGTCATTTAAGCGGCGGTTCCGCTCCCATCCGAACTTGCAGCCGCGGCCCTCTGGCCCGGTGTTTAGAAAGGCCGCCGAGGTGTTCGACCGCATCCGAGACGACCGCTTAACTACGCCGGTTGGGCGAAGCAGGCCGACCCCGAATGGACATCTCTGCGTCTCGTCTAAGTCATGTTGTGCGGATATCTTCGAGGGGTGTAAAGTGGCACTTCGGAAATGAGCGGGGTACGGCGATCGCGATTGTGAGCATCAGGTATAACTTGGCGGTTATGGGATACCGGACGGGCATTCAATCGAGATACCTGTCGTAGCGCTCAGTTACGGACTCCCCGGCCCAGCGGGATCAACTCCCGAGTACCTGCAACGCTCACTTTGATACCTGATCGCCCATAAGGATCAGATTCTCGACTTCGTTTAGCTTGGCGGAACTCAATGTCCCCGCCTTTTCAATCAGATCCTCTTGCGACGAGGTGAGAACCCACGTGCAGTTGATCTGTCCCGGTCTGGGCAGTGCTACTCGGACGACATGGCCATTGAGTCCGAGGTCAACTTCCACGGCCACACCCGAGATGTCTTCGTTGGCTGGCTCGACAGCGACCACGCACCGAAGATCGTCATTGTCGAGTCTGGAGAGCACGACCACTGGGCGAAGGTGATCGAACGCTGCCATCCAGACATCACCCCGATTGACAATCTCGTCGGTCCTGGGAGTCGGGTTCACTGCGTCATTCTAGTGACACTTCCGAATCGAGCGGGGGCGAGCGGGGTGTAGCCGGACGGGAGGGATCCGCGAGCGCGTAGCGGGGGTCCACCAGTCTGAGGTTTCTCGACGACCGCAGACGGAGGACCCCGTGGTGACAGACCCTACGCGCATGTGCGAGCTGCTTGTCGGTTTGCCTGAGGTGACCGTGCTCGGCCTCGAAGACGAGGTGGGCGCCCCGTTGTCCATCCATGTCGAAACTCGTGCTCGACGTCCGGGATGCTCGGAGTGCGGCGTGCTCGCCCGGGTGAAGGACCGTCCGGTGGTCACCCTTGTCGATCTTGCCGCGTTCGGCCGTCCCACCCGCCTCGTGTGGCACAAGTTCCGGTGGCACTGCGCGGAGCCGACCTGTCCGGGCGGCAGCTGGACCGAGGACGAGCCGAGCATCGCAGCCAAGCGACTGATGCTGTCGGATCGGGCCGGACGGTGGGTCACCGAACAGGTCGGCCGTCACGCCAGGACCGTGAACGAGATCGCTGTCGAGCTCGGTTGTGACTGGCACACCATCAACGACACCGTCGTCGCCTACGGCACCGCCCTGGTGGAACACAAAGACCGGTTCGGAACGGTGGAGACCCTCGGTCTCGACGAGGCTCTTCGCCCGGATCGGTCCATGGCACCGTCAGGAGTTCTCCACCCAGATCGTCGACGTGAACGCAGGCCAGCTGCTCGACGTCGTTCCAGGTCGCAGTGGTGACAAGCCCAAGGAGTGGCTGGAGGCGAAAGCGAAGGATTGGCGGGATGACGTCAGATGGGCGACGCTCGACCTCTCCGGTCCCTACCGAGCGGTGTTCGACGAGAAGTTGCCCGGCGCCACCCAGGTGGCTGATCCATTCCACGTCGTGAAACTCGCCAACACCAAGCTCGACGAGTGCCGACGGCGAGTCCAGAACGAGACCATGGGCCATTATGCAGGTGATCTTGTCAAGACCGGATTACCGACACCGGTCAGCTGGCTTGGGTGTCGAGTCGTTCGAGGAGGCCGTCGAAGATCTTCTGGCGTCCGAGTTGGCCCTTGCTGGCGGCGTCGTCGCGTTGGCGTTGCAGTGTGGGCTTGAACTCGATGGTGGTAACGAAGAAGGTGCAGGACTCGCAGATCGATTCGAAGTGGCAGTCGAGCTCGACGGGGCGAGCGCAGTATCCGTTTCCGAGCATCCGCTGGTGCATCTCGCGTCGGAGCTTGGCCATCTCGGTCCCCTCGGCGTCGGCTGGCAGTTGCCGGGGGGCGTTGTAGAGGGCTTCGACTTTCTCGCTGACCGAGAAGTATTCGTCGGCCACGGTGCGGTCTGCGATGCGGGCGTAGACCATGGTCATCCGCATGGATCGGTGACCAAGAAGGGCGGCGATGGCTTCGAGGGACATCCCACGGTTGATGGCTTGGGTGGCCAAGGTGTGGCGGAGCTGGTGGGCGGTGACCCGGGCGATCCCCGCGGCTTGGCAGACGTCAGTGAGAGCCTTCTCCAGGGTGGCCTCGCCGATGCGTCTGCCGTTGCGGATGAAGAGGTAGTCGCTGCGGATTCCGGCTGGCCGCTGGTATATCCACTCGTCGAGCAGTGCTTTGAGCTGCGGGTGCAGCGGGATGTATCGATCGCTGTGAAGCTTGCCGAGGGGTACGCGCAACCAGAAACTGGACCCGATCTGCACGACCGAGTCGACGGTGAGAGCCATGAACTCACCCCGACGCATCCCGGTGCGGGCGAGGAACTCGACGCTGAGGCGGGTGAACAGGTCTGGGTGGGCTCGGGCGGCGGTGAGGAGACGGGCGGCGGCACCGTCGTCGATGAACCGGGGCAGCGGCTGGTCCCGGATTGGGAAGTCGCCGGCGAAGACGAGAACTCCGCAAGGGACGTCATCGCCGTCCCATTCACTGAGCCGTTCGAAGCAAGTGCGCAACGCACCGAGATGCTGCGCGATGGTATGACGGTTGAGGGATCCTCCCTTGGCTGACGGCCTTCGGGCCAGGTGCAGCTTGAACCCTTCGATGTGACGCCTGCGGATATCTGCGACGCAGGCGACATCGGGGTCGAACTCAGCCAGGAAGATCACGAGTTCCCGCAGCGCCCGCTCGATCGACTCGACCGTCGACGGGCGCAAAGACAGGCGCACTTGGTCGATGTAATCCAGCAAGGTGCAGGCCAGTCGCGGTGGGACGGAGTCCCATATCGCCTGTCGTTCGGATCGACGATTCCACGCCCGGCGCGCCAGCGGACACTCGATCCAGCCCAGGTGGAAGGCCGTGGTGCTGGCTTGATAGAAGTCGCGAGACAACGCTGTCTCAGCTCGACAGGTGCCAGGAGACGTGGCCATAGCGCCCAGCAGGCGGTCTCGGGCTTCGAGCAACTGATCCGCTGTCAGCGCGTCTGGTCTGACGCCGTGGATCCCCGCCGCCTTGGCCATAGCCGACCACTGCATAATCAGAGACTTACCCCAGAAGCCCAGACCGGCAGTCATAGAGGTGAAGGCCGCGAACTCAGCGGGATAAACCCACTTGCAGATCCCGCCCAGATACGCCGGAACCCGGACCAGATACTCCGGGCTGACTGTAACTCGGGTGGTGGCGATCAACCATCCAACCGTCCGCCGATATTTCGCCGGGAGCTGGCACTGCTCCGCTAGTGGCATGGCCGCCCAGCCGTCAGCCCCGATCCGGTCGAAAAAGGTGCGAGTCACTGAGATCACCGGCGGACCCACGTACATTCCGGCCGTCTCGAGCGCGTGCAGATAGGACTCGGCCAGGTTCTCGAGGGGCAGCGATGACAGGTCGGTCACTGCGAAACCCCGGCGTCGATCACGCTGACCGCCCGCAAGTACTCGCCGGCCAGCCAGTCGTTGGCCAGATGGAGATATATCCGGGTCGATTCGATCGACCGGTGCCCGGCCTGCGCCTGGATGGCCTCGAGCGCCATACCGGCTTCACGTAGACGGGTGAAACACGTATGGCGCAGCTGATGGCAGGTGAGCCTATCGATGCCCGCCCGCCGGCGCGCTCCGTCGATGATCTCGTCCAGCCCCGCGGAACTCAGAGGCCGACCGCGCCGCGGTCCCTTCAAGACGACGAACACCCGATCAGTCGGCGAGTCCGCCGGCCGCTCCCGCTCCAGATAGCGGCCCAAACTGGCGAAGAACCGGGAAGAGACCGGAACGATCCGCTGGGCACCTCCCTTGCCGTCGGCCACGAACACTCTGCATTCTCCGACACGCACATCGCTCAACCCCAGACCGAGCACTTCGCAGCGACGCAGACCGCCGAGCAGCATCGCTTCGACCATGGCCCTGTCGCGATCGCTCCGCAACGCTCCCATCAACGCGTCCACCTCGGCTGGTGAACACACCCTCGGCAAGGTTCGCGGAGTGCGGATAAGCGGCACTGTCCGGGCCCGGCGGCCCGCCCGCGACCATCGCGTCGCCAGTCCCCTCGGCACCGGGTTCGCCCCCACGGCTACGTCGTCGCGGACGGCCAGATAGGCGAACAGCCCAGAGACACTCGACAGCCGACGCCTGATGGTCCGGGCGGACAGGCCTCTCTCGCCATCCTCGAGGCGCACGACGCTCGGTCCCCCACGCGGTCGACGTTGATGCTGGAGAAACCCGAACACGTCCTTCGAGCCGATCTCATCCGGTCGCTTGCCGACTGCCGAGAAGAACACCTTCAGGTCCGACGTCACCGCCAGCAGCGTGTTCCACCGGGCTCGGGCAGCAACGAAGCCCAGATAGTCGTCCACCAGCGGATCCCCGAGTGTGAAAACTACCTGGCCGTCCTCGTCAACCCGGCGCTCCAGCTGCGGGACGAACACCCTCTCGCCCTCCATCCTCACAGGCTTCCCGTTACCGACCATCGAGTGGTGGATCACCCGCATATCAAACATCGTGGCCACAAGTCCGACCCCCTCTATCGCTGCAGGCGCCTGCTCACCAAGGCCGACGAACGCATCGATGAGAAAGGGAAGGAGAAGCTCCTCGGGCTCCTGCGGGCCGGCGATCCCCGAGGCGAGGTGACCACCACCTGGCATGCCAAAGAGGCCGTCCGCGAGCTCTACACCCACACCGATGCCGAACTCGCGCTCGAGTGGTTGGGGCGTCTCTGCGATGACATGGGCGACACCGACAACCCGATCGAGGTGCGGTCTCTCGGCCGGACCCTCAAGCGATGGAAGCACCAGATCGTCGCCTGGCACACCGCTCACGTCACCAACGGTCCCACCGAAGCAGTCAACAACTTGCTCAAGCGGGTCAAGCGGGCCGCCTTCGGCTTCACGTCGTTCCGCAACTACCGGATCCGGTCACTGCTCCACGCCGGGAAGCCCGACTGGGCGCTGCTCGCCACGATCAAACCCCGCTGGGGTGGAATGCCCCTGCAGCCGCGACGCTCTACGCAGCTGGGGTGATGGCGACGTTGAACCCGAGTTGCTCGAGTTGACGGGTGAGGCGCCGGGCCTGGCGTTCCGGTTCGTGTCGTTGGATGAAGTAGTCGCCACCCAGCTCGTGGTAATGCTCTCCGGTGCTGAGCATGTTCCAAGCGGACACGACCATGCTGTGAGCGACGGCAACGGTGGCCTTGTTCGGTCCGCGTCTGGAAGCGAGCCGCCGATATTGGGCCGCCAGGTAAGTGTCCTTCTTCCTGGCCGCCGATCGGGCCGATTCGATCAGTGCCTTGCCCAGCCACCGATTGCCGGTGACGGAGGCGACACGGTGCCGTTTGCCGGCTGACTCGTGGGTGCCGGGAGCGACTCCCGCCCACGATGCCAGTTGACCGGCCGTGGCGAAGACGCTCATGTCTCCACCGGTCTCGGCTATGAACACCTCGGCCGTCTTGCGTCCCCATCCGGGGATCTCGCACAGCAAAGAGATCGCCACTTCAAAAGGGGCGCAGCGCTCGACGATCTCATCGGTCAGTCGGGCGATCGAAGCGTCCAAGAACATGATGTGGTCCATGATCTGGCGGGCGACAACCCCGTGGTGGTCCGCGAAACTGGCCCCGGTGAACGCCGCCGACAGTCGGTCCTTCTTCGCTCGCATCACGCTGAGCGACATGTCGGCGAGTCGCTCAGGGTCACGCTCTCCGGCGATAAGGGCCTCGATCATGATCTTGGCGGACTTCGACCACACGCTCGATGCCACCGAACTGAGCTTGATCCCGGCATCTTGAAGCACCTTCTCGAGGCGCTGGATCTCGCGGGTGCGAGCTTCGATCTGGGTCTTGCGATAGCGGGTCAGCTCTCGCAGTTCCCGGATCGGCTGTGGCGGCACATAACTGGCCCGGACCATTCCATGCGCAGCGACATCGGCCAGCCACTCGGCGTCAGACACATCAGTCTTTCGACCCGGCACCCGCTTGACGTGTGCTGCGTTCACCAGCCACAGCTCTTCGATGGTCCCTTCGAGCCCGTAATAGACCGGCTTCCAATAGACGCCGGTGGACTCCATCACAGCGGTCGAGATCTGATTATCCATCAGCCACTCGCCCAACGCGAGGATCCCCGACGACATGGTCGAGAAGGTGCCCTTCACCACCTTGACTCTGCGGTTGACCACAAGCCGGCCGCAGGCCACCACCGTGTCGCGATGGACGTCCAGTCCCGCTACTCGATCCCTGATCGTCTCCACCTGCTCCTCCCTCTCTCACACCAACTCGATGCCGTCTCGGGGAGGGACCTGAATGAAACGGATACTGGGGTTCGTGCTCTTGGCAACAATCCACGATCCCCGGGACCCCGCACCAAGCTGAATACGAGTTCGATGAGCTCACAGAGGGGGCGGTGGCCGCGCCCGAGACGGCCACACCAGCATTCCATCACTCCACGGTGGCCACCAGGCCATGCCAGCTGAAATCCGAAGTCCCTGTAAAGTTTGCGAAGCGGGTGATAAAAAACCTCGTGCCCGCTGCACCTGGTTCGTAGTGCAGCACACCTAGTTGTCGCTCCAGTCCCCGGTGACGTTCAACGTCTGACGAGGAGCGACGATGACAAGATCGGCACCGGAGTCTGGCGGGCGCGAAGCGACCGCTTGGAGCGGCGCGCCGTCCGTCGGCCAGAAGCGAAGCACTCTGAGCAATATCCGTGGCGTGCCCCAAGGCGCCAGGATCCACCCTGCGTCACCCAGGCTGGGGAGGCGCCAGGTCGCTCGTCTTGACAACCAGGCGTGGCGCCACGCGGCGGCGTGCCAGAAAGTTGACCAAGAATTGTTCTTCCCGTCCGGCCCGGCCGCTGGGACTGGACCCGGAACTGAGCGAGCGAAAGCGGTGTGTACCTACTGCCCGGTCCAGCTGCCCTGCTTGCGGTTCGCCTTGGCCACCAACCAAGAGTTCGGTGTCTGGGGCGGCTACGACGAACACGAGCGTCGTCGGCTTCGCCGGCTCTGGAGGGCCGCGTCTGACGTGAGCCCGGACCTGTGCCCCCCGGCCTCCTGACCCCTCGTCGATCGGCCAGCGCAGACCAGGCCTTCCCGCTAATACAACGTGACGTCGGCGACGGCCGCGTAAGACTCATCTTTGATCGAGGAATAGCCGCTCCGGAGCCTCTCGGCCACGCCAAAACCGACCCTGGCGGCCGCCCGATCAGCCTCTGCGGGTGACTCGTACTCCGCCGCGGTACGCCGCTTGCAGGTCTGTTGGATGACGGCTTCAGCCTGCGCGGTTCCAAGCTCGGAGAAGTCCTGCGCTCTCAGGAGCTCCTCCTCGATCAAAGCCAGGGCGGCCAGCGTGTGAACGACCTTGGGCTGAGCCTCTGTGCCGTCCTTCCTTGTCCATTCCAAGAAATGGGCGACTTCGAGCGCTGTATACGGGTGGTGTTTCCCCCCGGGCGGCACAGATCCCACCAGGTAGTTCGGTGCGTAACGCCAGTTTGTCTTCTTCGCGGGGGCTTTCAGCTTGATCTTGTCGTCGGCGTAGGCCTCCACCACGGCCCGCACCGTCTGCTGCTCAACGACGGCGGAAGTGCCCCATTCATTCCTGTTGTCGTTGGCCATCATCTTGATCATGGACTCGTCATCGAGATCCTTGACGATGAGATCGATCAAGGCGTCGGGTCCTAATGCCTTGCGGGCCAAGTCTACACGATGGTGGCCGTAGGCGATTTCCGGCTTCCCATCAGGTCCGAAACGGCCAATCACGTCGTCCCAGAAGCCGATCTGTTCGATGGCGGCCACAACGGCCGTCCCCTCGTCCAGCTTGACGGGATAGGCCTCGGGATGGTGGAACGGATTTCTTCGGATCTCTGAGAGTTTGAACTTCATACGACACCTAGCTTTCTTACTGACGGTGATACTCCCATAACACCCCCACTGTCAATCTGATGAAGGCAACTGTTCCGATTCTGGCCTGGCCTAGGTCGCGACTAGGAGAAGTTCCGGGTCTGAAGGAGGGGGTCGTCCGTGAAGTCGATCCCCGGGGGCACGTGCGAGGTGCAGAACGCGACCTGTTCGGTTTCGGCGAAGTAGTTGGCCGGGTTACGGTTCAGGGTCAGCCGCCCGATGATCTGGACGGGGGCAAGTTCCTCAGGGACGAGCTTGGTGGCGTCGAGCAGGTCGATGCCTTCGAAGGTTTGGTCGTCGTTGTCAGGGAAGACCCGAATCCCGAAATCCCACTCCGGGAACGATCCGGCTCCGATAGTTTCCCACAGGTCCCGTCGGTGGAAATCCGGGTCGATCCCGCCGAGCTTCTGTGCTTCCTCCCAGACCAGCGACGCCTCGCCAGCCACCGGCTTCCAGTGGAATTTCACCAGCGACGTGTTCCCGGCCGCGTTGACCAGGCGGAAGGTGTGGACCCCGAACCCTATGCCACTAAGTCCGATCCCCCGGACCCATGCCGGACACCCGCGCCTCCCCGCCATAGGCGGCGGTCGCCCATTTGCTGCCGGACCCATTTGCTGCCGGAATAGCATTCGCAGCGGAGACGGGCCCTACCGCAAATCTCCCGCCGTGAAGGACGCTGGTGCACGTGAGGCTTACCCGGAGCGGGGCCAGAACGCCATTTCCCGCGATCAGAATTTTGCGACCGTCATGTCGGCCAGCCGCCGGCCCATGGTTTAGTCCAAAATCGGCTGGCCGGGAGGACCGGCTATAGGTGATCCGAATTTGCGCTGCGAATTCAGCAGCAAGTTTTGCTGGTTCGCGCCCGTGTCCGCTCACCGACCGCCTGGTCTAAAGGGGTTTCGGGCCAAAATGACCTCTCTTTATAGAGCGCTACTCCCAGCGTTCAGGCTGCCACACCGTCAACGGCGCATGGCGGGAGGGCTAAGAGTTCCAGGACGCGTCGACCCTAATCGTCGCCAACGACCTCACCCGGTGTTCAGCTTTGCCCTGTGAACCAATACGGCCCGACATTCTTCGCATTTTGGTTTCATCAGGCCCACGCGGGGAAGGATGGAGTCAGACAGAAAGGACTCGCGATGTTAATCCTATTAGGATTGCTGTTGGTGTTGTTGTTTTTCGGGCTCGGCTTTGCGTTGCATGCTCTGTGGATACTAGCGATCGTGCTGTTTGTGGCCTGGCTGATCGGCCTTGCCATCGGAAGAGGCGAGAACGCCGGCCGCGGTCACTTCTATCGCTGGTAGCGGAGTTGGACCGGACCACGATTGAGGCCGACGCCCTGGCGTCGTGAAGTTCAGGCCTTCGGCCCACGGGTCGGAACGGACTCTTCGACGACGGGTTTCGTCGAAGGGTTCGTCACCCCAACGACCTTGCTTTTCCGTTTTCTGGCGTTTCGGGTTCGAGCCCGGGCGAACGACACCCAAGGCCCCTTCTGGTCGCGGACCATGCCTGCTTCGGTGCGCAAGGCCATCTGGTTAGCTGCGCCACCCCCTAGTGATCCGTTGGAAGGCCAGTTGTGGCTGGGTCCGACAGACGACCTTTCACAAATGCTCGCTCCAGTGAGCATATGCTTGCTATAGTTATTTCCTAGTGAGAAAGACGAGGCGGAGAGTTTTATGAGCGCACTGAGTACAGCCGCGAAGCATTCGAGCGAGGCAGGCGGCCGGGTCCGAAGCTCGGTGGCCCGGTCGACCGAGTTGTGGAAGCAGGGTGCGCTGAGCTTCAGCGAGCAGACGCGACGCTTCCCCAAGATGCTCCAGATCGACCTCGTCCCGGCGGCCGAGCGGTATTTCGACTTTGTGCAGCGGACCGTCGGCATCAACCGCGAGGCGACCATCACCTGGCTGGATGCGGCCAAGACGCTGTCGGATGCGTCCGGCAAACAAGTGGAGTCGGTGGGCGCGCTCGTGCGCGACGAGGTTGACGTCGCTCGTGGAGTCGCCCAGGCCCAAGCCCAGAAGGCCGAGGAGGCCGAGAAGGACCTGGAACGAGAGGCTCGCAAGCTTGATCGTCAGCGGGCCAGGCAGGCCCACGAAAAGGCCGTCGAGCGCTACGAGAGCCTGACCAAGGCCGAGCTCAGCGAGCTACTGGCCAAGCGCGGACTGCCCAAGACGGGCAATGTCGACGAGCTCGTCGAGCGCCTGGTCGCAGCAGACGGCAGGTAACGTCCCGGGCCACTGAAATCCGGAGGGTTTTGCTATATCGTTGTCGGTGCAATGCGTGGTACAGCGCCGGCGTATGCCGGTGACGGCCAACCCTCAACCTCGTCCGCGCGTCTGCCCGCGGTCATACCCTGGCGGTTAGGTCGCCGACCGGCCTTTGCGGTGACTTTCAGAAGGCGGATGGGGAATTCTGGTGCTGAAGCCGGTCCGCTACTCGGCGTAGACGGGCCATCCAAGCTAGGAGATGATTGCGGGCGGCCTCAGCGGGCTCGTCCAGGCCGCACATCGAGTCCACCTTCCAATGTCGGTGGATGAGGGGATCGAGGATCTGCTCGTAGTGCACGCCGTAGTTGTAGATGCCGGCAGCGGCGATGGCGGCGGCGTGGACAGCGAAGCCGGCGACGGTGGTCCCCGGCATCTCGAAATGGGTCACCTGCCGGTCGAGTGCCACCATGCCCGCGGAGGGGTTCTCGTCCATGGCGGCCGACGCCATGTCCCGGTAGAAGAGGAAGTGCAGGTTCTCGTCGGCGGCCACCCTGTTCATGATCGCGGCGCCACCTCGGTCGACCAGTTGCCGGCCAGTGTTGCGGTACGACACGCGCGTGGCCAGCTCTTGGAGGGCCAGATATACCAGTCCGTCGCATACGCTCTCGGCCCGTACGCCGGGGCTGAAGCCGGTGCTCACCTGCTCCATCCGAGCTCGCTCCAGCGCCACCAGATCCAGCTGGCCGGTCACGCAGATCCAGTCGTGTAACACCGTCGAATGCCGCTGCTCCTCCGCCGCCCACCTGCGGGCCCACTCGTTCATCGCCGAGTCGCCGGGAAAGGCCTGGGCGATCTGGTGGAAGTAGTGAGGAAGGTTGTCCTCGGTCAACAGGTTGACCAGCAGGGCGCTGCGCACCCCGGCGCACTCCGGTACTCCGGTTCTAGCTTCGTCGATGTCAGATGCGGTGTCGCGGCCGAGATGCCAGGGGACCAGCTGGTGGGGAAACCACTCCCGGCTGCGCTCCAAGTGACGGGCGAGCAGGGTCCGGGCGCAAGCCTCCAGGCGCTCCGAGAGCGCGAACCCGGGCGGCGTCACCGGCGGTGACCCTTCGGAGGCCGGCGCTCCAACACGATGCGGTACAGGGTGCAGACGCCGCGGTCGAACATGGCCCGCGACACTCGCAGGTACCGCAAATAGCGGCGGTAGACGACCCGGTCCACCACGGCCAGGGCCGCGACCTCGTTGACCTGCAGGCGCCGCTGCCACAAGTGGAGGGTGTGCTCGTAGTGGTTCGCGTCGCTGCGCAGCGCCCGCACCCGGAAGGTGCCCTCCGAAGCCGCCACAATGTCGCTCAGCCACGGCAGGCCCGAGTCCGGAAAGATGTCCTCGGTGAAAAACGTCGACACCGTCGCCCGGGCGGGATCGAAATCCTCGTAGCCGATGGTCTGCAGGGACAGGCGACCCGCAGCAGGCAGCCAGGCGGCGCAGCGCTCGAAGAACGCCTGGTAGACCGCCCGACGGGCCTCGCGGTCGAGGTCTGCCCGGGCGAAATGCTCGAAGGCGCCAACGCAGATAATGGCGTCATAGCCGGCCGCGGGCTGGTGGTCCCGCCAGTCCTCCAAGCGGACCTCGGCCCCGCCGGCAACGGCCTCAGCGGCAGCGGCCTGATCGGTGCTGAGGGTGAGCCCGGTGACGTGGGCAACCCCTCGCTCTGCGGTCAGATACCCGAGCAAGGCTCCCCAGCCGCAGCCGACGTCGAGCACGCGTGACGCCCCATCGGCTCCTGCCGCGGTGGCGTGCCATGCCAATTTCGCCATCTGCGCGGCATCCAGATCATCATCAAGCGGCCCCGGCCAATACCCGCAGGAGTAAACCCGGCGAGCGTCGAGCCACAGGTCGTAGAAGTCCCGCCCGACGTCATAGTGATGCTCGATAGCCCGCTGCGACGCCCCCTCGGTCGTCGCCCCCAATGACGCAGGATCGACGGCCGGACCAACCCCTCCATATCCCGGCATAAACCACGCTACCGCCTGGAACGGTACGTCGGTGGCAGCACCCCCAGACCGCGGACAGCAAGACACTGTCATCCGACCGGCAGTTGGAGGTCTCTGGCCCACCCGGGACGCTCCCGCGGGCCAAACGTCAGACCGCCCCGGCCGGTCCAATAAGCGCCGTGTCGCCGCTCACAGCCTCAATCGTGTCGATCACTACCTTCGCCTTTCCGCGGCTGACCTGTGTTACGCCGGATCGACGGGATCGGCCCTCGTCAAGGCTGCCCAGTCGGGAAGCGGAGTAGCCGGGTTGGGTAGGTGCCGGCTGCTCAGGCTGGTTTCGAAGGCGCCGGCCGACCGAGGGCCGAGGCGGCGAGGGTGCCGTCGATGACGTCGCGGGCGACGTCTGACAGGCGGAGGTTGTGGTTTCGGGCGTAGTTGCGCAGTGTCGAGAACGCCTGTTCCATGTCGAGGCCCTCCCGACTGGCCACCATCCCTTTGGCTTGCTCGATGACGATGCGACTGTTGAGGGCGTGGCTGAGCTGTTCGTTCACAGCCTGTGCCTCGAGGGCGGCTCGGTGCTGCAGGATGGCGATGGTGGCCACATCGGCGAGGGCTTGGGCCGCGTCGACATCGTCTTGTCGCATCTGCCCCGCCTCGACGTGGAACAGGTTGAGGGCGCCGATCACGGCGCCGCGCAGTCGCAGGGGCAGGGCGTGCACCGACTGAAACCCTGCGGCCAGAGCTTCGGCCGCGAATCGGGGCCAGCGGCTGTTGACCGCGGCCAGGTCCTGATTGACGACGGGCAGCCCGCCGCGATAGCAGTCCAGGCAGGGGCCTTCCTGGGATTGCAGTTCGAACAACTCCAGCATGCGCATGGTCTCGCTGGAGGAGGCCATCACCCGCAAGTCCCCGTCGGGCGCAACCAGCATCAGACCGGCGGCGTCGACTTCGAGCACATCCACGCAACGGTCCGCCAGCAGGGTCAGTAACTCGATGACATCGAAGTCGGCCACCAGCGTGTCGGCCAACTCCACGAAGGTCCTGGCGAGCACTGCTTCTCTGGGCATCTGACCTCCCATCACCACCGGCTCGGCCATTGGGCCGTCCCAGGGCCGCAGCCAGACCACCTGATGGTATACCGTGGACCCGGGCTGCGGGCGCAAGTGAACCTCATGGCAGTGGGGCCATGTCTCCGTATCGGTCATCGAATCGGAGCGTTCGGCCGACCACGTCATCGGCTACCGCGGCGAGGGGTCGGTCGTTGGCGAAGGCGTAGGCCCGCAGCCGGATCAGGGCCTGGGCGACGGTGACCTCAAGCTGGGCGGCGACCATGCCGGAGGCTTGGTGCACCGCATAGTGGAAGTCGGCGCCCGCCTCCAGTTCCGCGGCGAGCCGGCCAGGCGGGGCGTTGGCCTGCAGCACCAGGATTGCCTGGGCAGCGACGTCGGCCATGACCAGGGCGTCGGCGTGCTGGTCGTCGCTGAGGGGCCCGGGCTGGTCGCGGTACAAGTTGAGAGCCCCGAGCCGGACCGCTCCCACCTGGAGGGGGAAGCCGAACACGGCCCGCACCCCAGCCTCCACGGCCGCGACGGTGAAGGCCAGCCATCGGGGCGTGGCCGGATGAGCCAGATCAGGTTCGAGTACGGGCCGATCCTGGCCGTAGGCGTCCACGCAAGGGCCCTCGCCGAGGGTGTACTGCAACTCCTCGATGAGCGCGCTCACCGTATTGGTGGTGCACACCGAGCCTCGGGCCACGTCACCGGACATCAGCATGATCCCCGCCCCGCTCATACCAGTCACCTCTGCGCACACCTCGCACAGCCGCTTGGTCTCCCCCTTCGGGGCAGTGCCGCCGACAAGCCGGGTCAGGATGCGTAGGCGCCGTTCGCCGGCCACCTCAAGGCCTGCCCCGGCCGGCCAAACTGCTGGTGCGCTCTTCCCCGGCACGATGGGCGTCCACCCACCACCCCTCCCTCGGGGCGGTGACGCCGCCCGCCAGGACCGAATCCGGGGCGCGGCAATCAGCCCGATCGGTTGTTCGTGTCGCCACCCCGGTACCGACCGCACCTGACCTTCGTGTCACACCCGCGGCGTCTGCACACCGGGGATCGATGAGATCCCCCCAACCGCACAGGCCGAGGATACGCCGGGAGCAGGTGGACGGAGATCGCAGCATCAAAGACCGCGACCGCTCTAGGAGGAACGCTTCGGCCCGGAGGATCACCCCAACCGTAGCGGCACCCATGAACGTCACCTCGCTCAAGTCGACGACCACGTCGGCTTCGTCAAACGCGATCGCCCGAGCCATGATCGTGCACAACTGCACCACGGTGGATGCGTCATGCGCGCCCCGCAACCAGACCACAGCGCGATCAGCCTCGCACCCCGGCAACACCGCCGCCCGGCGACCAGAAACACTCCCGGGCGAAAACTCGATTGGAGCCATGACACTCTCCTGGCGTCCGGCGCTGCAAATGACGCGCTACCAGGGTCCGGAGCATCGCTCCCGAGCCAACCGAAACAAGCTCGACACGACCGGGATCTTTACCGTGTCACCTCCACCCTACACCCGGGCAGCGCCGCTCCCCGCCCGAGGATGCCGTCGCAAGACCCGATTAGTACGGCTCGCCGTCCTCGAGCCCCTGTCGGCGTCGACTCCATCGCCCTGAAGATACCCACCGACCTGCTGAGCGCCGTCCCGGGCATAGGTGCGTGGGCCGCCATCAGCCTGTGCCGCGAAGCCAAACTCGAACAGATGGACCGAGGCGGGCGCCCGACCATCAACCCTGATGCCCGGGTGCCCGTTGATGATCTCCAAGAGCGCTGGCGGCGGGGCCTCTCAGTGATTAGGCAGGGGAGGCTTCTGGGCTATCCAGGGGTACCGCTTGGGCAACCGGGGATGGACGTTCGAGCCCGTCCTCCGATGCCGGGAGTGATCCCTCAAACCGCCACATGAAGAAGGCCACGATGAGGATCCAGATACCCATAGCGAAGAAGGCGAAGAACCCGATCGGCCCAGCCAGAGACACCACCGCTAGCAGGAAGCTGACCCAGGCCAGCCAGACCGGCACGATCCTGGTCTTCAGGATAATGAACCCCGCCGCGAACATCAGGATCGACACCCCGACGAACACCGCCGCGGCCCCGATGTCGGACTGCAGGAAGTTCAGGGTCTGAGCGGTGTCGGGGGTCATGTGCTTGGGCGAATCGATCAAGGCGATCTCGGCCCCGTTGAAAATCGCTCCCCCGGCGGCGAATATTCCGGCTCCCACCAGCATGATCGGGGCCAGCCTGGCTCCGATGTCGGTGCGACCCCAGCGATCCCGTAGGTAGCCAAACCAGAAGATCCCGAACACGATGCCAATATCAATCAGCAGGAGAGAGATGGTCAGGTTTCTCTTATGGCTGCTGTTGTTGTACCAGGCCAGGAGGTAGGCCGGAGACTTGTTGGTGTTCGGTGGACTGGTGATAAGGAATCCCACTACCAGTAGCACTACGAACACCAACCCGCAGGCTGGTCCCCATCTGGCTCGATGCTGAGGCCATGGCAGCGCTTGTGAACTCATTCTTCTACCCCCTCCTTGGCTAGGACCTTCGTTCGAAGGTGAAGCTGGCCTCTTTTTAGTCGGCTCGATCTAATCGAGCAACTAGTTCCTAGTTCAGATGAACCATCGCGATCTTGGTGGGCGTGTCGCATACGACTGAGGGACTGCCTGGCGGTGGAATACGGCGGCGTCCTCGGTGGCACGTTTCACAACCTCTGAAGGGAGACCTCTCGTGACTGTTGCCGACACTCAAATACCGAAGATCCTCGATACCGCGACCGGGCTGGACGCCACCGGAACGCGCCGACAGTTCGACTGGACCTGACTCGGTTTGACGGACACCCCGTCGCAATATGGCAGGGCAGGAGGTCGAGCGATATCAGGTGGTACCGATTGGGGTGTTCCCAGCCGCGGGTTTGTGGGTACCGACACGGGCCTCGACGATGAGGGGCATGCCGCTCCCATCGGGAGACGAAGACATGAGCGAAGTAGTAGATGCCGCACTCAGGCGTAGTCGCAGGGTCGTTGGCGACGTCGGGGCATTCCTGTTCGCCAGAGCCTTCCTTGTCTTCCAGACCCATTCCGATCGACGTTGCCGGTTGCAGACCTTCGCCCGGAAGGCGCAACAGAGACCGTCCTGTACCGCGCCCCTTCTCGTCCCCTCCGGGGAACCCAGTGGCAAATATCTGCTGCTTGTGATTCTTGCTGTTGACGGAGGACGGTGGAGTGGTGAACTGAATCGGGTTGGTGGTCTGCGGGGTTGGTGGTCTGCGGGGGTGGTGTTTATCGGTGGTGATGTTGGTGGGTGGTATCGGCTGTGGAGGCATGATCTGAAGGTGGCGTTCGAGAGGATCGCTGTGGATTATCGGATCATTCGGGCTCCCAGCGTGGTGGTGCTGCGCCGTGCCCCTCACGGCCTCGACGGCCAGGCGGCCCTATCGATCTCGGCACTGGTGGAGCTCGAGGGGGCCGTTGGGCGAGGGCGCCGCTGTGAGTCTCATACCGGGACACGCTCGGATCCGCCGGCTGCCGATTGGCGGCTAACCCGTCCGACCCGCTCGACCGCCAGAACTGCCAGCAGAAGCAGGGTTCGGCTGTCCCAGTCGCTTCCTAGGCTGGTTTGGCCCGGGCCGATGGAGGAAGAGGTCTCGAGAGGAGCAGAGAGATGGCACACATCAAACGACTATCGACAGCCATAGGCGCATGGCGATACGAAGGCCGCTAGCGCACCCGGCGAAGGGGAACGATCCAAGCGCTTCGTCCGCCGCAAGGACGCCGACGCCTACGAGGCCAAAGTCGAAGGCGACGAGCTCGTTGGGTTCGTCACCGATCCGAGGGCTGGGAAAGTGACCCTCTCGATGTACGCCGCCGAATGGCTGACAGCTCGAGTGGTGAAGGGTAGGCCACTGTCACCGTCAACTCGCTACCGGTACGAGAGGCTCCTCGCCCGGAATATCCTCCCGCACCTGGGTCCGCTGTCATTGAGAGCGATTACAGCGGTTTTCCGCGGGTCTTCCGAATTCGTCGCGTCGTTGGTCAAAGTCCAAAAAGAGGCCTTGATCTGCGATAACGCTCATGAGGCGGCGAGCGGAATCGAACCGCTGTACAAGGCTTTGCAGGCCCTTACCTATGCATTCTTATGCAACTCCATGTTGCGCCTATAGACACGTATGTGCTGGTCAGAGGGTTATCCACGAGTCGGCGATGCATGACGATGCAGGACGATACAAACCTCTGGCGTCCACCAGGCGTTCACGGCGGGAAAGCATAAAGTCGCGAACTACACGGTGATTATTTTCAGACCCACCTGGGAGACCTCTCCCTGTAGCGACGTGGTTCGCACTCCCCTACCCCGCCGGGACTCGTCTCTAGTCTCTGGGGCTCCCTGCAACTCTCCGTGAGTTCACCCACCTCCGGTGACAAACCCTGAAAATATCAGGACCATCGAGAGACCCTTAAATGCTCTAACGATTTTCCTCAAACTTCGCCAGGAACTTTCCGCAGAGCCTCATCTGAGGCCACCGCAGCGGCGCATCATGCGGCGCATGGTCACAACTCGTCCCGCCGCCGTCCCCACCCTGCGGCACCCGCCGGATCCTTACGAAGCTCTTGGTGACGTCCTGGGCGACACCGTCGCCAACCTGTTCCGTCAGCTTCTCCCTGATGTGAAGGAGGTCGTGGAAGCAGCCATCGCCACCATCCCGCCCTCCCAGGTTGCCGCCGACACCATGGAGACGGTGGGGATGAAGGAAGCGGCCCGGAGGCTGGATATTGGCGTGACGACGCTCCGGAGGATCATCTCCGAGGGCCTACTTCCCGTCTTGTCCACCGGTGAGGGTCGCAAGGTCGTATCGGTAACCGACTTGCACGAGTACGTCGTCGCGCTCCGGGCGCAGGCTCCCGTGCCTGCTCCTCCACTGCCTGCTCCCTCACCTGAGCCGTCCCGTCCGTCGTCTGGTCGCCGTCTGGCCCGCTCCGCCCCACCCCAGGAGAGCATGGCCAGGTAGTCGCCGAACGCGCCGTGGTGGGCGTTCCCATGTACACCGTCCTCACACCGGGGGCGACCTATTACAGCGAAGGGACCAACGATGACGACACCGGATATCGGCTACGACCACCGTGTGGCCGAACTTGTTTGCGCGCGCTGCTCGACGGGATTGACGGTGATGTGGACGATTACATCGGCGGGATGCTTCACGCCCTCACCGGCACCGACCCCATCGAAGCCTTCAGCGCGTTGATGTGGATGGCCGCGGCCATGACCCAACGAGTCGCCGAAGTGACTGGTTTCGACTCCCGGCAGGTCGTGGACTCCTGGCTCCAGGCCCGATACAAGGACTGACCAAGGCCGCGATCGGCACTCCAAGGAGGTTCGACATGACCGACAAGCTCGATGATCCGGCCCAGTGGCAAGGTCCAGCGTCAGTAGCAATGACGACGGACGTGTCCAGAATCGCCTTCATCGTTCAGTTGCCGGGGGTTGAGGATCGGCGCTCGCTTCAATATGAATGTTGAACGGCCGACGGGTTGCATGATCCACGCCTGAGATCGTCAGGTCCACGTACTCGACATCGCCGCCTGCCTCAGTGACGATGGCTACGACGCCTTTCAGGGCCTCGCTGACCCTGGCGTCGAGTTGGTCTATTTCGTCATCTGTCATCAATGGACCTTCTGGGATCCGGCGTCGTTGGGCCTGCTCATGGCTCGCTCCACGTCGGAAGGTGGTCTTCGAGATGCGTCCCTTCCACGGCCCAGCAGTCCTGGCCGGGGTTGCCCATCTCGCCTTTGCGGGGGCGGTCTTGGCTGTAGCGGTACACCGCGGCACCGCACACGGCGCACTAGCTGTAGATCATTGTCAGCGTGGTGCGGGTTGGTCGAGGGTGCTTGCAGGGCCGAACAGGCCTAGCTGGTGCAGCCGCCAGATCCGTCGCACAGTCCAGGGGTGCGATCGAGGAAGCTGAGAGATGCCCACCCAAAAACCGCCGAGGTCGCGTCCCTGGTCGACCAGTTCGCTGGCCTGGACGTTATCCGCCGCGTACCTCCCGGCGGTCAGCAAGATCAGTCCCAACTCGCCCTTCGGCTCAAGTGCTGCGCCGTTGCGGTCGCAGGAATACTCCCGCAATCGGGACAGCGTCGGTCCCAAGATCGGAATCAGTTGCGAATAACAGATCACGAGGTTGTACCACAGCGCCACGTGATGGAGCCGGATGTGCCCGATCTCGTGGCCGAGGATGAACCGCGTTCCTTCGCGGTTGTCATTACGGAGATTCGCGAACAGTTCGTTGGACAGCACGACGTAGTTGTTGGTCCATCCGCTTTGAGCGGCGAACGCATTGATTGTGCCATTGCCGTTACTGAGATACACCGAGGGGGTGGGCTTCACCCGCAAGGTGGAGGCGAAGTCATCCATGGAGGCATACAGGTCCGGGAACTGAGTTCGCGACAGCCGCACGGCCGTGCCGCGGACCGACGCTCGCTGAACCTGGCGCACGACCAGGAGCCCCGGAGCCGACAGCAGTATCACGATCGCCACCGCACGCCACGTCGGCTCCCAGTTTGTACCGCGCAACGCAGTAGGAATCAATGCCTCCGATACCAGGAAAACGATGAGAACGGCCGCGATCGCGACATTCAGCACCACCATCAAAACGAACAGCGGGATCTCTGCGGGATGGCGCAGCGGAAGCTTCTTCGCGATCGGATCAGTCATAGCTCAGCCACGGACTGATCAACCAGGTCTCAATCCTTCTCCCAGTCCGGGTCTGCCGTTCCGGCGAACAGGTCGGCAATGCTGTCCCAGGACTGCCAGGGCCGGGGGGCCGAAGGCACCAGGCGAGAGGCCAGCCGACCCGACACGGTGATGTCGATCTCCTCGCCGCCCGCGACCCGGCGCACCAGCTCCGAGGCATTCCTTGGCGCAGTTCCCGTAGTCCCACGGTGGTGCGCTCGTCGCTGCTCACGCCGTGATGGTATACCGCGCTTGTTTCGCTGTGATCTGATCCGCAGCCATAAGACAGGGTGACTCCTCCGGCCGAGTTCCCCATTCCTGTCAACAGGGCGCAGCGTTGTTCGTTAGTGAGTTGTATCGCCCAAGGGTCGGCGTCGTTTATGGTGCCGCCACTATTCGACAAGGCTGGCAAGGGCTGGGTGAGGGCCAGCATCTCGACTCCTGACCAAGGTGTCTGAGCGCAGCCCACCTGGTTTGTGGATTCGGTGGGAGCGAAGCACGGGTCGAGTATCTCGTTGCTTTCAGTCATGCAACGGTAAGCCCCAGGGACGGCTTCGGAGTCGGTCCAGCAGTAACCGGTGAGGTCTGCGACCACATGGATACCTGAACTGAGAACTGGCCCGGACCACGGAGAGAACACATCCTTGGTTGTCTGTGCGGGAGCCGGAGCGATAGTCGTGGGTGCATGTGGGCCATAGTCTCCTTGGTGGTGACGCCCTCTTGGGCCATGACCGTGCCCGAATAGTGGCGGAGGTCGTAGAGGCCGAGGTCGGGATCGACACCGACCTTTTGTTTCGCCTTCACCCAGATCTCGGAGAACCGTTGCGGATGCACCACTCCGCCCCGAGGCGAGGTGAACACCCAGTCGTCGGGGTCAGGACCGGTGTAGCGGTCCATATGCTCCATCAACGCCGCCCAGGCTCGATCTGTTAAGTAGATGGTGCGGTCGGCCTCGTCGTTCTTGGTGCCCATGATCTTGACGGAGCGGTTGTGCTTCTTGACGTGCCGACGGCGGATGCCCACCAACTCCTCGGTACGTAGCGCCGCCCCGAACCCGTTGACCAGCACCATGGCCTGGTAGCGGTCGCCGTGATCGATGTGGCTCATAGCGTCGGCTAGATCCTGGACGATGTCATCATCCTCGGGTATGGGCCGCTCGGCAGGATGCTCCTGGCTACCGCCTTCGATCTGGCAGGGGTTGAACGGGATCCACCGGTAGCGCACCGCTCGGTTGAGGATGGTCTTGAGCAGCTTGTAGGACTTGGCGGCTTGGTCTTGACCGGCGTCCTTGATCACCTGGGCGGACCAGTTGTCGATCACCTCGACGCTGATCTTGCTCAGCGGTAGCCGCCCAGGTGGTGGCGCTTGCGGTGGGTGGCGTCCCCGATGATGTTGCGGTTGAGCAGTCCGCGCATCGGCCCCAGAGTCTTGGCTGACAGCGGTCGGCCACTAGAGGTATGGACCTCCAGGTGATGCCAGGCGAAGTCTCCTAACAGGGTCTCGCCTTCGGCGGATCGGTGACCAGACCGTCCTGGGTATTTTTCTTGGCCCTGGTTCGATAGTGGTCGGCCTCGTCCTGGGTGAGGAAGCCGCGCTTCTTGCGTTCCGTGCCGTCAGGGTCGTACCACCGGGCCATCCACCGCTTCGCCCCGCTCTTCAGAACGTACGACTCAACCCCTTGCTGACGACGGGATTTTTTCTGGCGCTATTGCGCCCACGGTGCGCCCACGAATCGGACACCAATCTTTACCATTGCAGTAGAAATACGCCTCTACCTGCACTTTGTCTGGAGGCGGCGAGCGGAATCGAACCGCTGTACAAGGCTTTGCAGGCCCTTGCCTAAACCACTCGGCCACGCCGCCTGGCGGTGCAGACCGACAACTCTACTCGCCGGCCCGCCGCCCGTAGCAGGACGGCTACCTTCGGCGGGCGGCGATGCTCTCCTCCCTGAACCTACGACTACTCGACCTCCGGGAACGGGTGACGCTTGGTGCCGCGGTCGGGCTGACCGTGGCGGCCGGGGTGACCAAGGCCGTAGGCGCGGGGGACGTGGCTCGCTTCGTGGTGGCAGGGCTGGCGCTGGCCGCCCTGGCGGCCGTCGTCGGGTCGACCATCGAGCAGGTGGGAGCCCGTCTCGGTCCCGGCCCGACGGCAGTGCTCCAGTCCACGCTGGGCAACCTTCCCGAGCTGTTCGTCGGGCTGTTCGCCCTGCGCGAGGGGCTGACCACCGTGGTGCAGGCTTCCCTGGTCGGCTCCATCCTGGCCAACGTCGCCCTGGTGCTCGGGTGCGCGTTCGTGGCGGGAGGCCTCCGCCACGGCACCCAGCGATTCGACCCGGAGGAGCCGAGGGTGAACGCCTCGTTGTTGTTGCTCGTGGTCTCCGCCCTGCTCGTACCCACCCTCGCTGACCGGCTGGGCACGCCGGCTGCATCCCACGCGACCGCGCTATCGAAGACGTGCGCGATCGTACTGCTGCTGGTGTACGCGGCAAGCGTACCGTTCTACCTACGCCGGCGAACCTCGGCCGGCGGTGGGCCACTCCAGGAGGCCGAGGAGCCCGACCGGCCCCCATGGCCGTTGGCCCTTTCGGTTGGATTGCTCGCCGTGGGAAGCCTGGGCGCAGCCCTGGCGGCCGACTGGTTCGTCCAGCCACTTCTGCCCGCCATCCACAGCCTGGGCTTGTCGGAGACGTTCACCGGCCTGGTGATCGTGGCCATCGCTTCGAACGCCGTCGAGCACGCGGCGGGCGTGCGCCTGGCCCTGCGGGGGAAGCCCGAATACGTCATCAGCCTCACCCTCAACAGCCCCTTACAGGTGGCGCTCCTCTTGACCCCACTGTTGGTGCTCCTCAGCCCCGTGGTGGGTCCGTCACAACTCACGCTGGTCTTCCCGCCGCTGATGGTGGCGGCGCTGGCTTCCACCGCGCTCGTCGTCGCCTTGATTATTTATGACGGTGAGTACTCCTGGATCGAAGGCGTAGCTCTGGTCGCGTTGTACGTGATCATCGTCTCGGCGTTCTGGTGGGGGTGACAGATGCAACACCCAGTCCCGGGAAACACAGTCAAGTAGCTAGCTTGACGGCTCATGGTCCTCGCCGCGTCACCGGGTAGCCCCTTTCCCCTCGGGGCCACGTTCGACGGACTCGGCACCAACTTCTCGCTCTTCTCCCAGGCAGCGGAGGCCGTCGAGCTCTGCCTGTTCGACAACGGCGTGGAGACCCGCCATCAGCTGTCGGAAGTCGACGCCTACTGCTGGCACGAATACCTCGAGGGCGTGGAGCCGGGTACGCGCTACGGGTACCGGGTCCACGGCCCGTATGCCCCGGAGGCCGGCTGGCGCTTCAACCCGGCGAAGCTCCTCCTCGACCCCTACGCCAAGGCGGTGGACGGCGAGGTCAGATGGGGTCAGGCCCCGTTCGCCTTCGACCGTGAGGCGGACGACCTCACCATCGATACGAGCGACTCTGCCGTCTCGATGCCGAAGGCCATCGTGGTCGACCCGGCCTTCGATTGGGGCCCCGACCGGCCACCGCGGACGCTCTGGGCCGACACGGTCATCTATGAGACCCACGTCAAAGGGCTGACCTGGAGACATCCGGATATTCCGGACCAGGTGCGTGGCACCTACGCCGCGGTGGCCCACCCGGCCATCATCGACCACCTCACGAAGCTCGGCATCACGGCCGTGGAACTGATGCCTATCCACCACTTCGTGCACGACGCCCGGCTCGCCGATCTGGGCTTGCGGAACTACTGGGGCTACAACTCCATCGCCTACCTGGCGCCTCATAACGGGTACTCGTCGCGAGGAGGCCACCGGGCCGTCAACGAGTTCAAGGCCATGGTGCGGGCGCTCCACGCCGCCCACATCGAAGTCATTCTCGACGTGGTCTACAACCACACGGCAGAAGGCGGGCACTTGGGCCCGACGTTGGCCTTCCGGGGCATCGACAATCCCAGCTACTACCGGCTCGTCGATGGTGAGCCTCGCTTCTACAACGACTCGACAGGTACCGGCAATTCCCTCAACGTGCGCAATCCGCACGTGCTGCAACTGGTGATGGATTCGCTGCGCTACTGGATCGTGGACATGCACGTGGATGGTTTCCGGTTCGACCTGGCGGCCAGCCTGGCCCGGCAGTTCCACGAGGTGGACCGCTTGTCGGCGTTCTTCGACATCATCCAGCAGGATCCTCTCATCAGTCAGGTCAAGCTCATCGCAGAACCGTGGGATGTCGGGGACGGCGGATACCAGGTGGGCAACTTTCCCCCTCTGTGGTCCGAATGGAACGGCAAGTACCGCGACAGCGTCCGCGACTACTGGAGGCAAGGCGGGGCGCACATTGGCGATCTCGCAGAGCGCCTGACCGGCAGCTCCGACCTCTACGAAGCGACAGGTCGACGGCCGTTTGCCAGCATCAACTTCGTCACGTGCCACGACGGATTCACCCTCCGCGACCTGGTTTCTTACAACAGCAAGCACAACGAGACCAACGGAGAGCAGGGCCGCGACGGCACCGACGACAACCGCTCGTGGAACTGCGGCGTCGAAGGCCCTACCGACGACGCCGATATCGGTGCTCTCCGGCGCCGGCAGGTGCGCAATTTCCTGGCCACCCTGTTCCTCAGCCAGGGCGTCCCGATGCTGCTCGGAGGCGATGAGCTCGGGCGTACCCAGCGGGGCAACAACAATGCCTACTGCCAGGATGGGCCCGTCTCCTGGTACGACTGGAATGACGTCGACGACGATCTCCTAACCTGGACCCGGCGGGTCATCGCCTTGCGCCGGGCCCATCCGGTGTTCCGTCGCCGCCGGTTCTTCCAGGGTCTCCCGCTACGGGGAGCCGGTTCAGCCGATCAGCTTCCGGACATCGGGTGGTTTCGCCCCGACGGACGCCCCATGACCGACGCGGACTGGGACGTCGGCTACGCCAAGTCGCTCGGGGTATTTCTCAACGGAACGGCCATCCGTGATCCCGACATCCACGGACGACTCGTCGTCGATGATTCGTTTTATCTGGTGTTCAACGGGTGGGATCAAGAGATCGACTTCACGCTACCGGAGGCCCGGTGGACACCAATGTGGGAGGTTGTGCTTGATACCGACGGGGGAGAAGGGATGGCCGAGCGGGGAAACGGGCCGCCGCCGGCCCGGCGACCGGCCCGCGGAGTACTGCGGGTATCGGGCCATCGTTTACTGGTCCTCGAGTCGATCGCACCGTTGGACGGGCCGGCCGGATCGACGGGGGGCGTATCACGTTGACCCGGCCAGGTGGCTGGGCCTCACCGCCGGCTCACGGCTACCATGTACGAAAGGAGGTGCGCGGTGTCCGAAGACATGCCGCTGTCGTACGCCAGGGCGGTAGGTGATCGGCTGAGGAACCTTCGGCGCCAGCAAAGCTTGTCGCTGCTCGCGGTCGAGGAGGCATCAGGACGCGAGTTCAAAGCGTCCGTGCTCGGCGCCTACGAACGAGGTGAGCGCATCATCTCGGTCCTGCGATTGCAGCGGCTGGCCCAGCTCTACGGGGTGCCGGTCGATCAACTCCTGCCCCGACCGCCGGGACCGGAGACAGAGGGCCTGCCTTCGAGCAACGGCCAACGCCCGACCATGGCGGATTCGCCAGTTACCATCGATCTTCTTCGACTGGCTGCCCTCGAGGCGCCGGAGAAAGAGATCCTTCGCCGCTACGTCAGCATGATCCAGATTCAGCGCGGCGACTTCAACGGGAAGGTCATTACCGTCCGCCGGGAGGACGTACTGGCCCTGGGACGGGTGTTTGAACGGGACGAGAGCGCCATGCGATCCCGCCTGGTGGACCTCGGCCTCCTGGACTAGCGCCGCCCTTCCTATCTCCCGAACACGGACAGCCACGCCTGCTTGGTCGGAGGCTTGAACACCATGTTGATCTCCTTCACCGCGGCCAGCGTGGCGGTTGAGGGCGCCGAGTAGCGGTGGCCCGGATACACCACGGTGCTGTCCGGGAGGCTGGCCAGCCGCTGAAGGCTTTCGTACATGGCATCAGGATCGCTGCCTGGAAGGTCGGTCCGGCCGCACCCCTCCAGGAAGAGCGTGTCACCCGCCACGAGCATGCCGCCCACCAGGAAGCACTGGCTGCCCGGCGTGTGCCCGGGAGTGTGGAGCAGCTCGACGTCGACGGCGCCGACAGTGACCCGATCGCCGCTGTCGTGCGCGACGACGTCGGTCGACTGCAGCCCGGTCGCCTTGGCGACCAGTGGGGCCTCGTCCCGATGGGCGTGAATCGGCATAGCCCGCTGCGAGAGCAGCTCGGCCACGCCCTCGATTCGATACCCCATCATGGCTCCGCCAACGTGATCCGGATGATGATGGGTCACCAGTGCGCCCACGACCGTGATCCCGTCCGCGGCGGCAATGTCGAGCAGCTCCCCTACGCCGTACGCCGGGTCGACGAGCAGGGCTTCGCCGCGTTCGCGGTCCCCGATCAGATAGGAGAAGTTGACCATTTGGGCCGCGAGCTGATCCGTGGCGGCGAAGTCCCGACCGGAAAGCAACTGGCGGAAATACAAGCGGTCAGCCATGGCCCACATGGTACGGAACCGGGTGCGTGGGCCGGCATCCGTCGGAATAGTTGCGCCCACAACAACGTTGGCGTGGTTGAGTCAAGGAGGTTCTGATGCCAGCGGTGACTGTTGACGACATCTTGTCCCTACCCCGGATCGACGTGACGCCCGACGACGGGGCGAGCCCGATGAGGGATCGGGCGGTGGAGAGCATCACGACGGCGCCCCGCGGCTTCGAAGGCGAGGGCTTTCCGGTAAAGCGGGCGTTTGCCGGCGTGCCCCTGGACCGTCTGGATCCGTTCGTGCACATGGATGAGATGGGCGAGGTGGAGTACGCGCCGGGCGAACCCAAGGGGACGCCCTGGCATCCACACCGGGGCTTCGAGACCGTCACCTACATGATCGACGGGACCTTCCAGCACCGCGACTCGACCGGTGGGGGCGGCCTTATCACCAACGGCGACACCCAGTGGATGACCGCTGGTTCGGGGATCCTGCACATCGAACGGCCGCCGGAGGACCTGGTCGCCAGCGGCGGACTCTTTCATGGGATCCAGCTGTGGGTGAACCTCCCGGCGGCGGACAAGTGGGTACCGCCCCGCTACCAGGACATCGGCCGCGGCCGGGTGACCCTTCTGTCATCGCCCGACGGTGGCGCCCTGGTGCGGGTCATCGCCGGGCACGTGGGCCGACACCGAGGGCCGGGGGACACCTACACGCCCATCACCATGGTGCACGCGACCGTGGCAGCCGGCGCCCGTCTGGTGCTGCCCTGGGAGCAGGCCCACAACGCCCTGGTCTATGTCCTGGCCGGTCAGGGTCGCGTTGGTCCAGAGCACCGGCCCATCGCCGGCGGCCAGATCGCGGTCCTCGGGCCGGGTGACACGGTGAGCGTCGAGGCGGACTCCCTCCAGGAGTCCCGCTCCCCCAGCCTGGAGGTGCTGGTGCTCGGAGGGCGCCCTATCGGCGAGCCCGTCGCCCACTACGGCCCATTCGTGATGAACACCCAGGCCGAGCTGGCCCAAGCCTTCGAAGACTTCCAGAAGGGGCGCATGGGCACCATCCCGGCTCAGTCGATAGCCGAGTGACCCTTAGGCCGACAAACCGGACAAACTGATGGCATGACGCGTACCGACCGACAGTCGCCCCCGTCGGCCGGTGCGCTCGACGCCGGCCGGTTGGTCGCGGCGCTGCGGCATCACTTCCACGGCGGTGCTACCCGTCCCCTCGCCTGGCGCCGCCAACAGCTCGAAGCACTCCGCCGGATGCTGACCGAGCGGGAACCCGAGTTGCTCGAGGCGCTTCGGGCCGACCTCGGCAAACCGCCTCTCGAGGGGTGGATGACCGAACTGGAGCACGTCGCCAACGAGATCTCCCACATCCTGCGCCACCTCGAAGCGTGGAACAGGCCTGGCCGAGTCGGCGTGCGCACCATGCTGCGACCGGCCCGCGCCACTATCGTGGCTGAACCCTTGGGAGTGGTCCTGGTGATCGCGCCCTGGAACTACCCCGTCCACCTGACCCTGCTGCCCATGGCCTACGCCCTCGCGGGCGGCAACTGCGTCGTCGGCAAACCGTCGGAGGTCGCCTCGGCGAGCTCTGCGGCCATGGCCCGCTGGGTACCGGAGTACCTCGATTCCGACGCGGTGGGCATCGTGGAGGGCGACGCAGACGTAGTGACTTCGTTGCTGAGCGCACCGTGGGATCACATCTTCTATACCGGCAACGGGCAGACCGGCCGCACCGTCATGTCGGCCGCGGCCGACCACCTGACCCCGGTAACCCTGGAGCTCGGGGGCAAGAGCCCGGTGATCGTGGACCGAACGGCCAACCTCGAAGTCGCCGCCAAGCGGGTCGTCTGGGGGAAGTTCGTCAATGCCGGCCAGACCTGCGTGGCGCCGGACTACGTCCTGGTCGACCGAACCGTCGAGCCCCCGCTGGTCGATGCCCTTGCTACCGCGGTGCGGGTCTTCTACGGCGATGACCCGCGGTCCAGCCCAGACTACGGCAGGATCATCAACGAACGCCATTGGGACCGGCTCCAAGGGCTCCTTGCTGACCAGGACCCGGCTGACCTGGTCGTCGGGGGCGACGGGGATCGGTCCTCGCGGTACCTGGCTCCAACCATCCTGCGGAACGCCTCATGGCACCAGCGGGTCATGCAGGAGGAGATTTTCGGCCCGATATTGCCCGTCCTGTCGGTCGAAGATGTGGGCGAGGCGATCGAGATCGTCAATGGTCACCACAAGCCGTTGGCCCTCTACGTCTTCGCCGAGGAGCAGCAGGTGATCGAACGCGTCGTCTCGGAGACGTCCTCCGGTGGCGTGGGCGTCAACGTCACCTTGCTCCATTTAGCCGTCACGGGACTACCATTCGGCGGCGTTGGTCACAGCGGCATGGGCGCCTACCACGGAAAGGCGGGGTTCGATACGTTCACGCACCACAAATCAATCCTGCAGCGGCCCACCAAGCTGGATCCCGCCTTGACGTATCCGCCGTACACCAGCTGGAAGCGGCGGCTCCTGCGCAAGGTCTTTTGAGCATGGTCACGGAGGCGGCGCCGACGCCCGGTGAACGCATGTCGCTCTCGGAGCTGGTGACGAGGAGCGGGGTGCCCGCGAGCACGATCCACCATTACCGGCGGGCGGGACTCATTCCGCCTCCAGTACGCGAAGCGGCCAATCGCTTCGGGTACGACGAGAGCCATCTCGAGGCGCTGTTGCGCATCCGGGCCCAAGCAGCCGCGGATTCTCCGGAGTGCCGCGCCCGGATCGTGACTGCCGCGATCAAGGCGTTCCAGACCCGGAGCTATAGCGAGGTCACCGTGAGCGACATCGCCGAGGCGGCCGGTCTGGCCAAGGGCACGGTGTACCGGCATTTTGCCTCCAAGGAAGACCTGCTCACGGCGGGCATCGAAACCCTCCTGGCGGACACCCAAACCCAGTTTGCCTCCGCGGTGGCGGCGCTCGGAGGTCCCGCTGGCCTGACCGACGATCCGGACAAGACGGCCATGGTCTTCGCCCATCTGGTGGTCGGCGTGCTCCCGATGCTGCTTGAGCTCGGCGCCCGGGCGGCCAAGGGCCACGAGCCCAGTGCCGATCTGGCCCGGCGCGTGCTGCGGACCCTGGCGGAGGCCGGGGGCCGGCCGTTCGCCGGCCAGGAGGCCGAGCCAGACGTGGCCATCCAGGCCGGGCTGTCGATCATCGAGTCGGCGTTTGCGACGGTGCTGGCGTGGGCGGTCGGTCCGGACTGGCCACCAGATCAAGGGCCGGCCGAGGGGCTGAGCCCGGCCTGAAAGGGGTCAGCTCGCCCACCCTCTCGTCGAGGGTCCTTGACATGGGCGGCTGGAGCGCGTACAAGTGGTGACCACGCGGTCAGCCTCTTACACCCTCTCGGAGAACGCCACGCCATCGACCCAGGCGGGCCGCAGTGGTGGCGCGCCCGTCGGCTTGACGCGCTCGGGACTGGCGCCCTTGGGAATGGCAACAGAGCAGGACATCCTGGACCGAGCCAGCACGGAAAACTTCAAGGTGGCATCCTGCCTCCTGCCGAAAGCCACCCGCCAGCACCTGCTGGCGTTCTACGGCTTCGCTCGGCTGGTGGACTACCTGGGTGACGACTATCCAGGTGACCGCCTGGCCGCTCTCGACTGGCTGCAGGCCCAGACCGGCGCGGCGCTCAGCGACCCTGCTGGCCCCAGCGCCCACCCGCTCGTCGCTCGAGCCGCGGCCGCAGTGCGGGCGGTCGACGCCGACCCGAGTGCGTTGACGGATCTCATCGCGGCCAACCGGCAGGATCAGGTCGTCACCCGCTACGACACCTTCGACAGTCTCGTGGGCTACTGCCGCCTCTCGGCCAACCCGGTGGGACGCCTCGTGCTCGCTGCGTTCGGGGCCACGACCCCGGAGCGGGTGGCCTGGTCCGACGCCATCTGCACCGGACTGCAGTTGGCCGAACATTGGCAGGACGTGCTCGAGGACGCCTCCGCCGGCCGGGTGTACCTGCCGGCCGAGGACCTCGAACGCTTCGGTGTCGACGTTGGCCGGCTGTCGGCGCCGCCGCCGGCACCGCCGGCCTTGCGCGGGCTGATGGCCTTCGAAGTGGCTCGGGCCCGCCGGGTCCTCGACGAGGGTGCCCCGCTGGTCGCCTCCCTCGGTGGCCGGGCCCGTTGGGCCGTGGCCGGCTTTTGGGCCGGGGGCCAGGCCGCGCTCGACGCCGTGGCCGGGCGGGGCTTCGATCCCTTGTATGGCGCGCCCCGACCCCGGCCTGTGCGGGTTGCCGTCCGGCTGACCGCCGTCCTCAGAGGCTCGATCGCCGCAAACGGGCCCAGATGAACCTGGAGCAGGCGTACCTCCGTTGCGAGGAGATCACTCGCACCGAGGCCCGCAACTTTTCCTATGGGATTCGGCTCCTGCCGGTCGCCAAGCGGCAGGCCATGTCGGCTTTGTACGCCATGGCCCGCCGTATCGATGACATCGGCGACGGCGACGCGTCAGGGCCCGAGAAGCTGGCCGCCCTGGCCCGGGTGCGCAAGGATCTCGCCGCCGCGGCTGTCGGTGGGCGCGGCGCCGAGGACGATCCGGTCCTGACCGCACTGGCGGACGTCGCCGGCCGCTTTCCGATCCCCATGTCCGCCTTGGACGACCTGGTCGACGGGTGCGAAATGGACGTGCACGGCACGAGCTACACCAGCTTCGACGAGCTGGTCGGCTACTGCCACCGGGTGGCCGGCAGCGTCGGGCGCCTCAGCCTCGGGATCTACGGGGCCAGCGACCCGGATCGAGCGGAACCTCTCGCCGACTCGCTGGGGGTTGCCCTGCAGATCACCAACATCCTCCGCGACATCGTCGAGGACCGCGACCAGATGGGCCGGGTCTACCTGCCCGCCGAGGACCGCGAGCGGTTCGGAGTGGGTCCCGACCTGCGCGATCCTTACGACGGCATGCTGGCCCTCATCAGCTTCGAAGCGACCCGGGCCGAAGCCTGGTACGAGCAGGGTCTGGCGTTGTTGCCGCTCCTCGACTGGAGGTCGCGGGCCTGCACAGCGGCGATGGCCGGCATCTACCGGCGGCTCCTCGTGCGCATCCAGCGCGACCCCGGCTCGGTGTTGCGCGGTCGGGTGTCCCTCCCCGCCCGGGAGAAGGCCACGGTGGCGTTGCGTGCCTTGGTGAGGGGCGCGGCATGAATCGCCCCCTCGCGCCGGGGCATGGCCGTCCTCACGTGGCCGTCATCGGCGGTGGGCTGGCCGGGTTGGCGGCGGCCCTGTCCTGCGCGGACCGCGGCGCTCAAGTGTCCCTGTTCGAACGGCGCAACCGGCTCGGCGGGTTGACCTGGTCCTTCCAGCATGCGGGACGGTGGATCGACAACGGCCAACACGTGTTCCTGCGCTGCTGCGACGAATACCTTGCGTTCCTGGAGCGCATCGGCGCTGGATCCGACGTGCAGCTCCCCGACCGTCTCGACATCCCGGTGGTGGCCCCGGCCGGCCGGGCTGGTGAGGCTCCCCGGGTCCAACGCCTGCGGCGCACCAATCTGCCGGCCCCGTTCCACCTGGCCGGCGCCCTGCTGCGCTATCGGCACCTCTCCGCCCGGGACCGCCTGGCCTTGGGGCCGGCGGTACTGGCCCTCCGGCAGCTCGATCTGCAGGATCCCGCCCTCGACGACGAATCCTTCGGGGCCTGGCTGGCCCGCCACGGCCAGTCCACCGACGCGGTCGTTGGGCTGTGGGACCTGATCACCGTGCCGACCGTCAACCTGCCCGCATCCGAGGCCTCCCTTGCCATGGCGGCGAAGGTCTTCCAGACCGGACTGCTGACGAATGCCCGGGCTGCGGACGTGGGTTGGAGCCGAGTGCCCCTTGGGCGCCTCCACGGCGAGCGGGCCACGGCCGCGCTGGACCGAGCCGGCGTCGAGGTGCACCTTGGCACCCAGGTGGGCGCCATAGGTCCCGCATCGGAGGCAGGGGTCCATGCGGGCTTCGCGGTCCGCACACCCGACGGGACCGTGGCCGCCGACGGGGTCATCGTCGCCATCCCCCACGAAGCCGCCGGGGCGATGCTGCCACCGGGCTCCGTCCCCGGCCAGCAACGACTGGCTGAGCTGGGCAGCTCCGCCATAGTCGACGTCCACCTGGTCTTCGATCGCCCCGTGACCCCCTGGCCGCTCCTCGCCGGGGTGCGCTCCCCCGTGCAATGGGTATTCGATCGAACGGGGTCCTCCGGTCTCGAACCTGGACGGGGCGAGCAGTACGTCGCCGTGTCGCTGTCTGCCGCCGATGCCCAGGTCGGGCGGCATCCCGACGAGCTGACCCCGTGGATCGTGACCGAGCTGGCCCGGCTCCTGCCTCAAGCGGCTGAGGCCCGAGTCCTCGACTCCCTCGTGACCAAGGAACGCCACGCCACGTTCCGGGCCGCTCCCGGTTCGGCCCGCCTGCGCCCCGGGCCGCGTACCGAGCTGCCCGGGCTGGCCGTAGCCGGGGCGTGGACCGACACCGGGTGGCCCGCCACCATGGAAGGCGCAGTCCGAAGCGGTACCGCCGCGGCCCGGGTCTGCCTGGCCGATTGCGGCTCCGCCGGCCATCCCCCCCACGCCCGAAACGGCTTGGCGCCGGCCAGAGCCGGCGCCCCCCAACCCCCTACACATCACACCGAGGAGGTGGCTTGACCCCGACCATCGGAGTCTCCGACATCCTGGCCCGCGCCCGCGCGGCCGTCACCCCGGCCCTGGCCGAAGCCGTCGAACGGCTCACCCCAGAGATCCGACGCGTCACGGCCTATCACCTGGGCTGGACCGATCCCGCCGGTAACCCGGTGGACTCTCCCGGCGGCAAGGGCATCCGCCCGGCCCTGGCCGTCCTCGCCGCCGAAGCGGCCTGGGCGGACGCCAGCGTCGGGGTGCCCGGAGGAGTGGCCGTCGAGCTGGTCCACAACTTCTCGCTGATTCACGACGACATCATCGACGCCGACACCGAACGCCACCACCGCCCCACCGTCTGGTCGCTCTACGGCATCGGCCCGGCCATCGTGGCCGGCGATGCGCTGCAGATCCTGGCCCATCAGGTGCTCCTCGAGAGCTCCACCGGACGCGGCGCCGACGCCTCGGCGGCGTTGGCGGAGGCCACCGCGGCCATGATCGCCGGCCAGGCCGACGACATCGCCTTCGAGAAGCGGCGGGACGTGACGGTCGAGCAGTGCACCGCCATGTCCGCCGCCAAGACCGGGGCTCTCCTCGGCTGCGCCGCGTCGATTGGGGCCATCCTGGCGGGCGCGCCGGATGCCACCGTCGGAGCCCTCCAGGACTACGGACGGCACCTGGGCCTGGCGTTCCAGGCGGTCGACGATCTGCTCGGGATCTGGGGCGACCCGGCCCGAACGGGGAAGCCGGCGGGCAGCGACCTGCGCCAGCGGAAAAAGTCCATGCCCGTCGTGTCGGCGCTGGCCGCCGGCGGTGAGGAAGCCGACGAGCTTCGGACGCTCATCCTCGGGCCCCCTCAGTCCAACGGGACCGATCCCGTGCTCGAACCGCTCGACGCGGACCAGATCCAACGGGCCACGTACCTGGTCGAGGCCTGCGGCGGTCGCGAATGGACTGCAGTGCGAGCCAAATCCAACCTCGACGCCGCCCTCGGAGCCCTGGCCCGGGTGCGCCTCTCGCCCATCTCCCACCGGGAGCTCGCCGATCTCGCCGTGTACGTGGTGGAGCGAGAGTCGTGACCGCAGTCGCCTCCACCCCCGGAATCGATCATCTCGAGCAGGTGTCGGGCGCGCTTCGCGCCGCACGCGATCACCTGCTCGGGTTGCAGCATTCCGACGGCTGGTGGAAGGCGGAGCTGGAAACCAACGTCACCATGGATGCGGAGGACCTGATGCTCCGCCACTTCCTGGGGATCCTGGAGCCGGAGCTGGCGGAGGCAGCCGCCCGCTGGATCCGGCTCAACCAACGTCCGGACGGGACGTGGGGCACCTTCCACGGGGCGCCTTCCGATCTGTCCACGACCATCGAGGCCTACGTCGGCCTCCGCCTCGCCGGTGACGAACCCGACGCACCCCACATGCGGGCCGCGGCCGCCTGGGTCCGAGCACACGGCGGGATCGAGGGCAGCCGCACCTTCACCCGAATCTGGCTGGCCATGCTCGGGCGCTGGGACTGGGAGGAGTTGCCCGTACTGCCGGCCGAGATCATGTTCCTGCCGTCCTGGGCGCCTCTCAACATCTATGACTTCGGGTGTTGGGCCCGACAGACCGTCGTGGCCCTGACGGTGGTGATGGCGCACCGGCCGGCCCGGCCGCTGCCGTTCGGGGTCGACGAGCTGCGGGCCGACGACAGCGCGGGGAGCCCCTCGACGAGCTCGACCCCCGACGCCGCGCCGCAGGCCGGCTGGCAGAGGAGGCTGGCGGCGTTGCGCACCGTCGACGGCCGCTTCTTCGCCCTGGACCGGTTGCTGCACCGCTATGAACGGCTTCCTGATCGAGTCGTTCCCCGCCGTCTGCTCCGCCGCAGCGCCTTGCGCCGGGCCGAGCAATGGATCATCCGTCGGCAGGAAAAGGACGGGCTGTGGGGCGGGATCCAACCGCCCGTGGTGTATTCGATCATTGCTCTCGACCTACTGGGCTACCCGCTCGACCATCCGGTGGTACGGGCGGCGCTCGACGGCTTGGAGGACTTCGTCATCGAGGACCACCTCGGCCGCCGGCTGGAAGCCTGCCAGTCCCCCATCTGGGACACGGCCCTGGCCGTCGTGGCCCTCCACGATGGCGGGATGAAGCCCGACGATCCCGCCATGGTGGCCGCCGGTCGTTGGCTGATCGAACAGGAAGTCACCGCCACCGGGGACTGGGCGGTGCGCCGACCCGGCCTGGCTCCTGGGGGCTGGGCCTTCGAGTTCGAAAACGACAACTACCCCGACGTCGACGACACCGCCGAGGTCGTCTTGGCCCTGCGCCGCATCGAATCCGCCCTCGGCCCCGACGCCCGGGCGGCCTGCGCCCGGGCGGTGGCGTGGTCCGCAGGCATGCAGAGCCGGGGCGGAGGGTGGGGAGCATTCGACGCCGACAACGACAGCCCGCTCGTCGCATCCCTGCCGTTCTGCGACTTCGGGGAGGTCACCGATCCCCCCTCGGCCGACGTCACCGCCCACATGGTCGAGATGCTGGCTGAAGAGGGCCCGGCCGTGCGAGCCTCGCTCCATCGGGGGGTCGGCTGGCTCTCCGACCAGCAGGAACCGGATGGTTCGTGGTTCGGGCGCTGGGGCGTCAATTACATCTACGGGACCGGCGCCGCCGTCCCGGCCCTCATCGCCGCCGGGGTGGAGCCGGGAGATCCGCGCATTCGCGGCGCCGTGGCCTGGCTCGTCGAGCACCAGAACGTCGACGGAGGCTGGGGCGAGGACCTCCGGTCCTACGTGGACGAGAGCTGGCGCGGCCGGGGTGCGTCGACCGCGTCGCAGACCGCCTGGGCGCTGCTGGCCCTTATCGCCGCGGGCGAGGCCGTCCACCCGGCGACCCGGGCAGGCGTCGACTGGTTGGTCGGCAGCCAACTGGCCGAGGGGACGTGGGACGAACCGTGGTTCACCGGCACCGGCTTCCCGTGGGACTTCTCGATCAACTACCACCTGTACCGCCTGGTGTGGCCGCTCTCGGCCCTGGGCCGGTACCTCCACGCCCGGACAGCGGTGCCGTGAGCGCGGCCCGCCCCCGCACAGCCACGCCGAAGGGTGGGCTGCTGCTGCTGGCCCCCTTGCGGGTCGAGGCCAGGGCCCTCACTACGGGCGCCCCTGACACCTGGGTCGTCCGCACGGGAATGGGACCCAGCCGGGCGGCGGCTGCCGCTCAGCGTCTGCAACGCGACCCCCGCACCGATGGGGTGGCCGGGGTCGCCATCGCCGGAGTGGCCGGCGCCCTGGACGACGGACTGGAGACCGGAACGCTGGTGGTGGCCGACCGGATCCTCGACGGCCGCGGCCAACCGGTGACCGCCCAACTCCAATCGGCGCCGTTGCTGGCAGCGGCTCTACGGCGTCAGGGGTTGGCGGTCCGGGTAGGGGCGGTGGTGTCGACGGACACGTTGGTGAAAGACCCCGACCATCGGGCTCGGCTCGCCCGCGAAGGGGCACTCGCCGTCGACATGGAGACGGCCCCCCTCGTGGCCGTGCGCCCGGACGGGCCCCTAGCGGTCGTCCGGGCCATCTCTGATCGTTCGACCCGGGAGCTGTTGTCCCCGGCCATTATCCGGGGAGGCTGGCGGGCCCTGCGGGCTCTCCGCGCCACCGCGCCGGTACTCGAACAGTGGGCCGCCTCGGTGCAGCCCCGGGACGTGCTGCTGGCCGGGCCCCGGTCGTTCTGCGCCGGCGTCGAGCGGGCTATCGACACGGTCGAGCGCGTCATCGACCGTTACGGTGCCCCGGTCTACGTGCGCCGCCAGATTGTCCACAACAAGCACGTGGTGTCGTCCCTCGAGGCCCGGGGCGCAGTGTTCGTCCAGGAGCTGGCCGACGTGCCGGACGGCGCCACGGTCGTCTTCTCGGCGCATGGGGTGGCCCCGTCGGTGCGCGGTGACGCCGAGGCCAGAGGCTTGCAAGTCATCGACGCCACCTGCCCGCTGGTGGCCAAGGTGCACCACGAAGTGCAGCGGTTCCGCTCCCGCGGGTACCAGGTCGTCCTGATCGGGCACGAAGGCCACGACGAGACCGACGGCACCCTGGGCGAGGCGGAGGACATCACCCTCGTCGAGCACCCAGCGGACGTGGCCGCCATCCACGTCGACGACCCCGAACGCATCGCCTACGTCACGCAGACCACCCTGTCCTCAGACGACGTCGTCGACCTGGTCGGGGCGCTTTCCGATCGCTTCCCCGCCATCGTCGGCCCGCACGCGGCCGACATCTGTTACGCCACCCAAAACCGCCAAGACGCGGTGCGGGCCATCGCCGGCTCGTGTGACCTGCTGCTGGTGGTCGGTTCGTCCAACTCGTCCAACTCCGCCCGGCTGGTGGAAGTCGCCGGCCGGGCCGGATGCGGAGCAGAGCTGATCGAAGACGAATCCGAGCTGCGCCTCGAATGGCTCACAGCCGTTTCGACCATCGGACTCACGGCCGGAGCGTCCGCCCCGCCGGTCCTGATCGATCGAGTCCTGGCCGCCCTCGCCGGGCTCGGCCCGCTGTCGATTACCGAGCGAGCCGTCCGCGGCGAGCACGTAAAGTTCCCCCTACCTGTGGAGGTCCGCTAACCAAATGGGTGTCCCCCTCCGACAGAGCCTGAAGATCGGCAGCTACCTGGCTCGCCAGAAGCTGGCCCGACGCGACAAGTTCCCGCTCATCGTCGAGCTCGAGCCGCTCTTCGCCTGCAACCTCTCCTGCAGTGGCTGCGGCAAGATCCAGTACCCCACGGAAATCCTGCGCCAACGCCTGAGCGTCGAACAGGCCGTGGCCGCCATCGAAGAGTCGCGTGCACCGATGGTCTCCATCGCGGGCGGCGAGCCGCTGCTACACCCGGAGATCGACCGCATGACGCAGGCCCTCCTCGATCGAGGGCGGTACGTGTACCTGTGCACCAACGCCCTGCTGCTCGAGCGCAAGCTCGATCGCTTCACCCCGCACACCAGGTTCAGCTGGGTCGTGCACATCGACGGTCTCCGGGAACGCCACGACGAGTCGGTCAACCGCGAGGGCACCTTCGACAAAGCCGTGGCCGCCATCCGAGCGGCCAAGGACAAGGGTTTCAGGGTCACCTCGAACACCACCTTCTTCGACACGGACTCGCCGAAGACGATCGAAGACGTCCTCGACTTTCTCAACGACGAGCTCGGGGTGGACCAGATGATGATCTCCCCCGGCTACGCCTACGAAAAGGCCCCCGATCAGGTGCACTTCCTCAGCACCAAGCGCTCGACAGACCTCTTTGCCCAAGCGTTCGCCGATGGGCGCCGCAAGCGGTGGAGGCTCAACCACAGTCCCCTGTTCCTCGACTTCCTGGAAGGGAAGGTCGACTTCGAGTGCACCCCCTGGGGCATCCCGAGCTACTCGGTGCTCGGCTGGCAACGGCCCTGCTACCTGATGGCGGACGGCTACACCGAGACCTACCAAGAGCTGCTCGACACCACCGACTGGTCGAAGTACGGCCGGGGCAAGGATCCTCGGTGCGCCAACTGTATGGCCCACTGCGGGTACGAGCCGAGCGCGGTGCTCGCCACCACCGGATCCCTCCGCCAGTCCCTGCGAGCCGCGATAGGGTCGTAACGGATGGGATTCGACATCCTCAGCCAGCTCCGGAGCCGGGCCGGGGAAGGCTCGGCGCTTTGGGGCCGCTACCTCAATCCGCAGACGGCTCGGGTGCTGCAGTCCCTCGGATTCGACCGACGGTGGGAGCACGCGCAGGGCTGTTATCTCTATGACGACGCAGGCCACGCCTACCTCGACTTCCTGTCGGGTTTCGGCGTGTTCGGGGTGGGCCGGGCCCACCCGGTCGTACGTCAGGCCCTGCATGACGTCCTGGACGCGGAGCTGGCCGACCTGGTGCAGATGGACACACCCCTGCTGGCCGGGCTGCTCGGCGAGGCGCTCATCGAGCGGATGCCCGACCTGGACCGGGTGTACATGTGCAACAGCGGGACAGAGGCGGTCGAAGCGGCCCTGAAGTTCGCGCGCTACACCACCGGCCGGCCGCGGGTCCTGTATTGCGACCACGCCTTTCACGGGCTGACTGCCGGCTCGCTGTCGGTCAACGGCGCCAGGGACTTCCGCAAAGGGTTCGGCCCGCTGCTTCCGGGGGGTCGGGTGCCCTTTGGTGACCTCGATGCCCTCCGCCGAGAGCTGGCGGTCGGCGACGTGGCGGCCTTGATCATCGAACCCGTGCAAGGCAAAGGCGTCCAGGTGGTCCCCGACGGCTTCCTGGCCGCCGCGGCCAGCCTGCTCCACCGCCACGGGGCCCTGCTCATTTGTGACGAGGTCCAGAGTGGTCTCGGGCGCACGGGGAGGTTCTTCAGCTACCAGCACGACGGCGTGCAGCCCGATCTGGTGACGGTGGCGAAGACGCTCTCAGGAGGGTTCGTCCCGGTCGGCGCGACCCTTGGCACCTCGGCGGTCTTTCAACGGGTGTACTCGTCGATGGACCGGATGCTGGTGCACGACAGCACCTTCGGTACCAACAACCTGGCCATGGCTGCCGGGTTGGCCACCCTGTCGGTGATCGACGACGAGGGCCTGATAGCCAATGCGGCCGCCATCGGCGAGCAGCTCAGCCAAGGCCTCCGGCACGCGGCACAACAGTACGAGCTGATCGCGGATGTCCGCGGCCGGGGGTTGCTGATCGGGATCGAGTTCGGGCGGCCCAAGTCCCGCCGCCTGCGTACCCGGTGGGGGCCGCTGACGCTGGCCAGGCGGGGCCTGTTCACCCAGATGGTGGTCGGCGCCTTGTTCGAGGATCACCGCATCCTCACCCAGACCGCCAGCGATCACATGGACGTGCTCAAGCTCCTCCCCCCGCTCACCGTCACGAGCGACGACGCGACCAAGTTCCTCGATGCCTTCCGCCGCGTCATGGACGCCATCCACGACAGCTCCCGGCCGATCTGGCATTTCGGTTGGGGCCTGACCACCAGGGCAGCCCGGCTGGCGCCGCTACCCAAGGTGGGGCGGCCCAGCCGCTGAGCAGCCGGCCGTGCGCAGCGACGTGATCCGGGTACGGACCGGGGCATCGGCGGGGGTACACGATCTGACGGGCGAATGCGAGCGCTTCGTGGCCCGGTCGGGTGACGGGCTGCTCTCGGTGTTCGTCCCGCACGCCACTGCCGGCCTGGCGATCATCGAGACCGGCGCCGGGTCCGAAACGGACCTGCTGCGCTGGCTCGAACGCCTGGCTCCTACCGATACGCACTGGCGCCATCGGCACGGGTCCCCGGGCCACGGGCGTGACCACGTCTTGCCGGCGATCGTGGCACCGTCGCTCACGGTCCCGGTGCTCGACGGCCGGCTCCAGGTGGGCACGTGGCAGTCGATCTGCCTGGTGGACACCAACGTGGACAACACCGAGCGCCAGGTGCGGCTCAGCTTCCTCGCCGGCTGAGGGCGCGGCCTGGCCGTCGGGAGGGCCCTCAGGAAGTCGGGCCTCGCCGCCGGGCGTCGCCATCGGGCCTCACCGCCCGGGGCCTCACCGCCCGGGGCCTCACCGCCCGGGGCCTCACCGCCGGGGCCCCACCGCCGGGCCCCCTTCCGCCGGAGGCCCCCACGACCGGCCGGACCTGACCTGGGTCATGAAAACGGTCAGTAAAACGGCCTGTACCGGTCTTGCTGACCGTTTTCGAAAAGTGTCCCGTAGGCCTGGTGACGAAAACGGTCAGTAAAAACGGTGGTGCCGGGCCGGCGGGCGCTGGGCTGACCGGTTTCCGAGAGCGTGCCCCCGTCAGGGGGCGGAAGACCACCCGGGTGTTTACAGGTCGAAGCCCAGGTCCCGCACCCTGTCCACGAACTCCTCCTTGGCCAGCTTGCCGTCCGGCTCGGGAGGAACCTGGCTGCGGTCCTTGTCGGCCACGAAGGCCCGCACCGCCCGGGCGATCGATGCCGGCGTCGGCATGCACGCGGTCGCACCCCCGAGTTCGAGCTCGTGCATCAAGTTCTCGCGGCCATGCCCAGGGACCACGTCCAGCAGCACGATGCCCCGGCCCAAGGTCCGGGCCTCCCGGCAGGTGTCACCTGAGCTGGTGACGACGACGTCGCTGGCCGCCATCAGCTCCGGCACCCGATCGGTGTAGCCGAACGGGATGATGCGCGAGCAGCCAGCGGCCGCATCGCGCAGCTTGCGTTCCATCACGGCATTCGTACCGGCCACGGCGAGAACCCAGATGCCACTCTCCGCCAGCTCCGTCGCCGCCGGAGCCAGAGGCCCCAGGCCCCACGCCCCGGACATCAACAACACGCACACCGCATCCGGTGGCACCCCGAGGCGCTCTCTCGCCTCAGGCCGGCTCGGGGCGAAGTAGAACTCTGGGCGCACCGGGGCGGTGATCACGCCCACTGCAGCTTCGGGCCAGTACCGGCGCACGGACTCGCTGGCGGCGGCGGAGGTAACGAGGAAGAGGTCGGTCCTTTCGTGCACCCAGAACCGATGGGCGAACGAGTCGGTCATGGCCACGACGGACACGATGTCGTAGCCGGCCGCCTTCAGTTGGGCGGCCGCGCCGGCCCCGGTGGCGAAGACCGACACCACCAGCTGCGGTTGGAAACGGTCGACCGCGACGCGCAGATGGGGAAGCATCCGCTCCACAGCCAGGCGGTCGAGCGTGCGGGCCAGGCGCCCGTCGTCGCGTAGCTGCGAGAAATGGAAGGCGTCGTAGAGGGCGTCGATGGACAGCAGCCGGCGAAAGACCCAGTCCCCCGCCGCGCCGGCACCCTTCCCCAGCAGCCGCATGGCGTCGACGATCTCGCACTCGACGCCGTGCCCGGTCAACGCGTCCGTGCACGCCTCGGCCAGGACGTCGTGACCCTTTCCGAGGGAACCGGAGATGAAGAGCGCCCGGGTGAGCTTCCCCCGCCCGCCGGTCACCGAGCCATCCGGGCCGTCCGGCTCACCTTGGCCATCCCGGCCATCCCGGCCAGAGTCGAGCGCAGCGCGTCCACCACGCGGTCCGTCTCCCGATCAGTCATATCGGAGTGAACAGGCAGGCAGATCTGGCGGGCGCACAGGTCCTCGGCGACGGGTAGCGGTCCGTCGACAAACGCCGCGAATACGGGCTCTCGATGCAGCGGTGTCGCATAGACCTCGCCGCTGAGCGAGACGCCGAATCGGCTACGCAGCTCCGCTTTCACTATGGCCCGGTCGATGCCGGGAGCGAGGAGGACCGGGTACTTGTAGTAGTTGCTGCAGGAGCCGACCGGCTCGGTGAGCGTCTCCACCTGGGCGCAATCGGCGAAGCCCTTGTCGTAGCTCGCCGCCACCCGGCGCCGTACGGCGATGAACTCGTCGAGGCGCCGCAGATGCACCAGGGCGACCGCCGCCTGGACCTCGCTCAGCCGCCAGGCGGCGCCGAGTCGCACGTGACTCCCGGCGAGGAAGCTGGCCTTCCCCTGGTCGCGGAACACCATGGCCTCATCGCGGAGGTGAGGGTCGGAGGTGAGGATCATCCCGCCCTCCGCCCCGCTCACCACCTTGGTCGGGTAAAAGGAGAAGGCGGCTGCCCGCGACCAGGATCCCGCGCTCTGGTCGTTCCAGGAAGAACCGTGGGCGTGGGCGGCGTCCTCGATCAGCGTCAACCCTCGGGTCTCGCACAACTGCTGGATGGCCGCCACTTCGGGGCTGATGGTGCCCCCGATGTGCACGTGGATCACCGCCACCACCTGAGGGGTCAGCGCCGCCTCCACGCTTTGGGCCGACAGCGACAAGGTGGCCGGATCGATGTCGGCGAAGCGGGGTGTGGCTCCCGGCGTGCAGCACCGCCGCCGCCGTGGCGAAGAATGTGTTCGCCGGGACGATGACCTCGGGGCGTTCGCCCCCCGAACCGGCGGCTTCCCGACCGCCGACGCCGACGCCGCGCAGGGCGATCTCCAGAGCACTCGTTCCGGAGCTGGTCGCCACGGCCGACAGGCCACCGTGCCGGGCGGAGAACGATCGCTCCAGCTCTTCGGTCAACGGGCCCAGGGTGAGCTGGCCGGAGACCAACGCTCTGTCGATCAGATCCAGTATTTCCCGGCGGTCGTCCGCGCTGAAGACGACCCGAGCCGCAGGTATCGGGGAGTCGCTCACGTGCTGGGAGCAGGCTCCGCGGCGGCGTCCGCGTTACTGGTCCGACCGAGCACCACCAGTCCGGCACCCATCGCCGCAATGGCGAGGAGCACAGCCGGGGCCCGCAGCCCGCCCAGGTGGAGAACTTCACCGAACAAGGCGACGCCGATGGCGCAGCTGACCAACGGATCGGTGACCGTGATGATCGGCAACGAGACCTTCGGTTGCCCGGCCTGGTAGGCGGTCTGGGTCAGCAGGAGCGAGACGATGCCCGCCAGGCACAGCGCATAGGTGATCCAGGACGTCAAAATCGCGCTCAGTCCGTGCTCGCTGGTGTGGGCGAAGGCCTTGGTCAGCACCGCCATCATGGCGTCGCCGAGTCCCGCGGCCAACCCCAGGGCGGCGGCTCGGTGACGACTGGAGCCACGCAGGCCCAGACCAACCAGGACGACGATGGCGGCCCCGATGGAGACCACGGTGAGGATCCACGCGCCGCGGTCCGCCATGCCCGAGCTGCGCTCGCTCGGGTGGGCGACCATCAGGAAGACCACCAAACCACCGACGACGGCGATCACCGCAGCCCAATCCGAGGCGCGCATGGGTTGGCGGGTCCACAGGCTGGCTAGAGAGATGGTGAACAGCAACGACAGCGTCAGCAACGGTTGGACCACGACCAGCGACCCGTGCCGGAGGGCGGCGATCAAGACGGCAAAGGCGGCGATCTCCAGCCCGATCCCTGCCAGCCAGGCCGGGTTCTGGGCGACGCGGACCAAGAGGCCGGGGCGGGCTGCGTACTTGGCGGGCACGCTCGAGGCCGGGCGCTGCTGCAGCGCCACGCCGGCCCCAAAGAACACCGACGAGGCCAACGCCAGCAACACGGTCATAACGGCCCCAGCCTACGGCGCGGGAGTGGCGCCGTACCACCACGTTGCGTGCTGGTCACCACCACGCAACGTACCCACGAGGCCACGCGAAAACGGCCGGGAGTCCGGATTGGTGTCGGTTGGTCATCCAGGCGACTCCCCCGTTGCGCCCGCGGTGGCGGTACGAGCCGAGTAGCTCGATTGGCGGAGGAGCCTACCCCGTGGCGCGGTGGCCAACCAGGAACCGACCAGGATCAGGACGAAGCCGAGACCCGTTCCTGCGGTGAACGGTTCCCCCAACCACACCACCCCCAGGGTGACGGCCACGGCCGGATTGACGTACGTGATGACCGTGGCCCGGGTGGGGCCGATCTCTTTGATCAACTCGAAGAAGGCCACGAAGGCCAGGGCCGTGCACACCAGCCCGAGGACGACCACGGAGGCGATGACCGACCCGGGCGGAACCCGCGTCGGGTGGTCCCACGCGGCGATCGGGAGGTAGGCGACGGCGACCAGCAGCAACGACACGGCGCTCAGAGCCAGGCTCGACAGGCCGCCCAGGTATCGAGCGGCCAGCAGCGGACCGGTCGCGTAGCCCACTGCCACCAACCCCACCTCCGCGGCGGGAGCCAGGTCACCGGGTCCGATATCGAGGCCCAGGAGGGCGCCGACGCCGATGAGGCCGATGACCACGCCCAGCAGGCCTCGCCGGTCGAAACGGTTGCCCTGGTTGGTCAGCAACGCCAGCACCAGGGCGATGAGCGGGACGGTAGCGATCAGCAGGCCGGACAGGGAGCTCGGCAGGCGTCGCTCCGCGTCGGACAAGAGGTACCAGGGGATGGCCAGCTCCGCCACGGTGTAGGCCAACAGGGGCCGCCAAAAGTGGGCCAAGGGACGAAGCTGCCCTTGGCGGATAGCGAAGGGCAGTAGGACGAGGGCCGCAATGGCCGTGCGGCCCTCGACGACCATCGCCGGGGAGAGATCCCGCACCGCCACTTTGATCAGCATGTACGGCAGCCCCCACACGACCGACATCAGCGCAAAGAGGGCCGCCCCCCGCCTGGTCACGGTCGAGCCCGTACACTGGGGAGGAGCCGCTGCGGGCCCGTCCGCCGCTGGTACTGACGAGAGGAGCCACCCTGCCCCAGGGGAAAGAAGACGCAATCGTGCTCGAAGGCACGGTGAGCGAAGCCCTGAAGAATGCCATGTTCAAGGTCGAGCTGGCCAACGGCCATGAGGTCTTGGCCCATAACTCGGGCAAGATGCGCATGAACCGCATCCGGGTACTGCCCGGTGACAAGGTTCAGGTCGAGATCAGCCCTTACGACCTGACTAGGGGTCGCATCACCTACCGCTACAAGTAGCCGCTGTCGCGGCACGCGTCGACGGGGCCGGGGACCGAGGACCTCAGTCCGGGCCCTCTCCTTCTTCCTCTGCGAGCAGGCCATTTGCGGCGGCCAAAGCGGTGGCCGCCCGGACTGCCTCCTCGTACACCGCAGTGAGGTGACGCTCAGCCACCGCGGGGTCCACGGCCAGAGGGGGCGGCCCGAGCGAGCGGACCACTGCCCCCGGATCGTTGGCCGGGCGGATGGAGCGGACCGGGAGTGGCGAGGTGGGCGCGCTGACCCCAGAAGCGCTGCTCGGCGACCCGGCGACTGGCTCCTGGGCGGCGACGCTTGCTCATACGGGCCCACCCCGGTGCCGCGCCGGCATGCGATCAGCGGGTTCGGCCATCGGCGCGGGGCGGTTCACGCCGCCTCTTCCTGGCCGGCATCCTCCTGGGTGGGCTCGTCCTCGACGAGCTCGTCGTCGCGCAGGCCCAGTGCTACGCGCAGCTGTTCGGCATCCAGATCGCCGAGACTGCTGCGAGCCGGAAGCACCATGCCGGCCACCCTTCGTTTGCCCGCCACGATCTCCTCGACTCGTTCGTCGACGGTGCCGGGACAGACCAGACGGTGGCACATGACCGTCGAGGTCTGCCCGATCCGCCAGGCCCGGTCTCTGGCCTGATCCTCGACTGCGGGATTCCACCATCGGTCGTAGAGCACGACATGATTGGCCGCAGTCAGGTTGAGGCCTGAGCCGCCCGCCTTGATCGACAGCACCAGCGCCCCTGGCCCGGTGCCGCCCTGGAAGTCCGCGATGAGCTGGTCCCGGACGCCCCGCGTGAGGCCGCCGTGATAACAGCCCACCTTCTGCCCGGTCTTCTCGCTCAGGTGGCGGGCCAGCACTTCGCCCCATTTGGCGAAGTGGGTGAAAATCAGGATTCGCTCTCCGGCGGCGAACACATCGGCGACGATCTCCTCCAGGCGGGCCAGCTTGCCCGATCGGCCAGCTAGGCCGGTCTGGTCCTCGTCGTCGCCTTTGAGGTAGGCGGTCGGGTGATCGCAGATCTGCTTGAGGGCGGTGATGGCCGCCAGTACCGCTCCCTTTCGTTTGTTGGCGTCGCCATCCAGGCCGCCGTCGAGCAGGCGGTTGACGACTGCCTGGTACAGGCCGATCTGCTCGGCCGTCATGCTGCAGTGGTCGAGCTTGTCCACCTTGTCGGGCAGTTCGGCGGCGATCTCCGGCTCGGTCTTGGTCCGTCGGAAGATGAGCAGGCCGTTGAGGGCCCGGAGGGCGCTCTCCTCGGATCGCATGGCCGCCGTGGTCGTGGGCGAGGCTGCGGCACCGGCTGGGCCGGCGTCGGCGCGACCCGTCGACCCGGGCCCGGCAGCCACCAGATCGGGCGCCGGCTCGGCCCCGCGGGAGAGGTGCTCGATGAAGGCGTTGCGGGCGCCCACCAGGCCCGGATTGGTGAAGTCCAGGATGGCCCACAGGTCGCCGAGGCCGTTTTCGACCGGGGTACCGGTGAGGGCTATCCGTGAGTGCGCATTGAGGCGGCGCAGCTCCTGGGCGGTGTCGCTCTGGTGGTTCTTGATGACCTGGGCCTCGTCGACCACCACCCGGCGCCAGGCGACAGCGGACAGCGGCCCGATGTCGCGTACGGCCGTGGCGTAGGTGGTGAGCACGACGTCCGACGTGGCAGCCAGGCGGGCCACGGCGGCGTCGCCTTCGGCCCGGCGGGGGCCGTGGTGCACCGTGGTCTTCAACCCTCTCGTGAAGCGATTGGCCTCGCTGGCCCAGTTGCTGAGGACCGCGGGCGGGCAGATGACGAGGCTGGGCCCATGACCACGATCGAGCAGGAGGTGAGCAAGCATCGTCGGCGTCTTGCCGAGGCCCATGTCCATGGCCAGGCATCCGCCCAGGCCGGCCCGGTCGAGGAAGCCCAGCCAGCCGGCCGCTTCGGCCTGGTAGCTGCGCAGCTGACCGGCAAAGCCGTCGGGGGTGTCGATCGGGGCGGGCGGGTGGGTGGTCGCACCCCGGAGCAGGTCGGCGGCCCAACCGGTGCCTTCCACCCGGACAGCACCGGAGAGGGCGCCTCCCTCGAGCCCTACGGCGTGGCGGAGGACCGCGGCCCCGGTGAGTTGGCTGATGCTGGCCCGCTCGGCGAGGGCCGAGGCCGCGGCCGCGAGGTCGGCCCGGTCGATATGCACCCACCGCCCGCGTACCTGGACGAGCGGGGTGGCCTCCTTGACCAGGGCCGCGATCCCGGCCGCGTCGAGCTCCAGGTCGTCGAAGAACACCGACCACTTCACGTTGGCCAGCTGCTGCACGCCAACCTGCGACGGCCCGACCGCTTCGGTGAAGAGCCGCAGCTGCGGTCGGGGCCGACGCTTCGACACGACCGGGAGCATGGTCTCGAACCCGGCAGCCACCAAAGCTGGCCCCGGTGGTGAACATCAGGTCTGCCGCCTCGTCATCATCGAGGACTACCTGACCCCGGCGGGTACTGGGCCGGCGGAGCACGGGCAACAGCCGTTCCAGCCGCCGCAGCTGAGCCTCGACCTGCTGGGACTTCGTTCCTGATGCCACCACGAGGGCATGCTCCACCGGCATCGGGTGCTTGTCCACGCCCGTGGCCTCCACGGTCACCAGCCAGCCACCGTCCGCGTGAGGCGGATCGAGCTTCACCGTCAACCCAACCCGATGGTTGGCGGTCACGGGAGCAGCCCATCGCTTGAGGTCTTCCCCGACCCGACCGGCCAGGTCGGCGTCCGCCATGAACGGACGGCCTTCCAGGCCCGACAGAACGGCCTCGGCGATTTCCGTCCTGGTGTTGGCCTCCAGCGCGGTCGCCGGCGCAACCAGCCGGGCGGCACCGGCGCGGGAGATGGCGTCGACCACTGCGGCGAGCACCGAGCGGCAGACGGCATCGGCCTGCGCCGCAGGCTGCAAGGCCACCACGGACGTCGGCATCCGGGTCACCAGGTCGTGCAGCCGGTCTCGGCCCACCAGCGCCGGAACCCACCGCACCCGCTGGCGTCCCAGCCCCTGCCGACTACTTGCGCCGTTCGAGCCCGTGCCCCGAAGGACCGGAACCATGCGGCCTTCCGCCACCAGTTCCGTCCCCCATCGGGCGATCTCACCGGCCCACCGAAGGCTGGGCCCGATGCGATCGCCGGCCAACCCGGCTCCCACCCCGACGAGCCAGCCCAACGTTTGGGCGATAGGCGCAGATCGGGCCTCGGCCGCGGGCGCGGCCCGGAATGGGAACCGCGGTGTGGCGGTCCCACGCGATGCTGGTCGCATCGGCCTTTTCCAGGAGCTGAGCCAGATCGTCGGCGGATGCATCCACGCCGGGACCGCCCGCCCACACGACGATGCGGCCTTCCGCCCACGACGCCTGGAGTAGCACTTCACCCGCCCCGTAGGCTGAACCCGACGAACCGGGCGAACCGGGCAAGGCGCTGGCGGCCGGGGTGGAACCGCTGGGTGCGGCTGACCCGTTGGCGGATCCCGTCGTCGTCGCTCCGATGCCGGGGGCATTTCCGTGGTCCAGCGACGCCGACTGCGGCGCGTCGAATTTCGTCCCCGGTCAAACGCAGCAGAACCGCAGACAGACGAGCGCGCTCGTCCATCAGGTCTGACAAGACGATGGTGCGCAGGTCACCGGTCAGGCCGGCTGCGCTCTGAATCCCGTCGTCGGTCTCGTGGATGAGCCGCCGGACTGCGGCGGCCCACGCCAGAGGATCGGCGGTCAAAACGGCACGCTCGGCGTCCGACGCCCAGCCGCCCGCATCAGCGACCACCGCTGCTTCAAAACCGAATCGGTCCAGCTTTTTCTCCACTCTCACTTGTGGTTGCGCCACTCGTGCGCTCCGCGATTCTCCTGGGCCCGTAAACCTCCGACCCGCTCGGCCCCTCGACAACCACCCGGAGACCCTGATTCCGTCTCAGGACTCCCTTTCAGCTCAACGTCCTGGGGTTTGCTTCCATTCCCCGGCTGCACTCAGCTAGCCCCGGACCTACGCCTCGCCGTGGTCCACGAGCCCACACCTCGTCTCCAGGTACCTTCCCCAGGACAACATTCTAGCGCAGCTCAGGCCCTACTGGCGCGCATACCGGAGAGTTCCCGAGCGGCCCGTTCGACAATCTCTCACCGCTCGGGCGTCACCGACGGTGATACCTGCCGTCCTCAGCCGCTGGCCGTCGGCGCCGGGCCGTACCGGACAGGGAGAGCTTTTATCCCGTTGATCCAGCTGGACCGCAACCGTCGGGCCGGGCCCGTGCGTGCCACATCCGGCAGGTGATCGGCGATGGCATTGAACATGAGGCTCATCTCCACCTTGGCCAAATTGGCCCCCAGGCAATAGTGGGGGCCGCCGCCGCCGAAACCCACATGGGGATTGGGATCTCTGCCGATATCGAAGCGCTCGGGGTGGTCGAACGCGTCAGGGTCGAAATTGGCCGAGCTGTAGCAGAGGCCGAGTCGCTGACCGGCCTTGACGTCTACCCCGCCAACCGCCGTGTCCTGGAGCGCGGTCCTCTGGAACATCATGACCGGTGTAGACCATCGCACGATCTCGTCCACTGCCGTGGCCGGCCGCTCGGCTCGGTACCGCTCCCATTGATCGGGGAAATCCAGGAAGGCGATCATCCCGTTGGTAATGGCGTTGCGGGTGGTCTCGTTGCCAGCAACGGCGAGCAGGATCACGAAAAACGCGAACTCTTCGGCGGTCAAGCCCCGTCCGTCGACGTCGGCGGAGACGAGCATGGTCACGATGTCGTCCTTCGGTTCCGCCAGGCGCGCCTGGCCGAGCTCGGCGGCGTAGCCGATGATCTCGGCCGCCGCAGTGGCGGGATCCGCGGACAACTCGGGGTCGTCGTAGGCGAGCATCTGGTTGGACCACGAAAAGATCCGGGATCGCTCCTCCTGCGGGACCCCGATGAGCTCGGCGATGGCCTGGAGCGGGAGTTCGCTCGCGACCTGGGCGACGAAGTCGCCGGTTCCGGCTTCCTGGGCGTCGACGGCGATCCGCTCCGCCCGCCGAGCCAGAGCGACCTCGATCATGCGTATGGCCCTCGGGGTGAACCCACGAGACAGGATGCGCCGCAGCTTGGTGTGATCCGGGGGGTCCTGATTCAGCAGCATCACCCGCTGCATGTCGATCTCCTCGCGGGAGATGCCCTTCGTGAACCGGACGACCGCCCCGTTGGCCCAGTTGGAGAAGATCTCCGGTTTGGTCGACACGTCCTTGACGTCCGCGTGTCGCGACACGACCCAGAACCCACCGTCGTCGAAGCCGTATCCGGGTTCGCTGGCGTTCCACCACACCGGGGCGATCCGGCGCAGCTCGGCGAACTCCTCGAGCGGGACTCGCTGCTCGATCAAGTCAGGGTCGGTGATATCAAAGCCCTCGGGAAGCGCCGGCACTGTCATAACTTCCCCCGCACTGCGATCCTCAGATCGGCAAAGGTGAGATCACGTTGTCGCACCCGCAGCGTAGAGACCGACATTTTAATGGGGCAAGTAGCGGCCCCGCCCCCTTGGATCAGCTGGACGGTGGCCCCAGCGCGGTCGCCACCTTGGTCAGGGCCCCGAGATGTCCATCCACCCCGCCGAGCCCGGCTCGCATGGTGTTGATGGTCACGTGCGAGGCGCCCGCATCCCGCCACAGGGCGATGTCGGAAGCGACGGCCTCCGCTCCTTCGTCAGTCCAGTTGACCCGTCCCTCCATGCCGATGGTCTTCGGATCGCGTCCGACCTCGAGGGCGCCGGCGTCGACCGCGGCGCGCGCCTCATCGAGCTTCGGACCAGGTGCTACCACCGGGAACCACCCATCGCCCAACCGACCGGCGCGCCGGAAGGCGGTTTGGGAAAGACCCCCGAACCAGATCGGGATCGGCCGCTGCGGCGGGAGGGGCGCCAGGCCGGCGGCGGTCACCCGCTCGGACGGGCCGGCGTGCGTCACCGACCGCTCGGTCCACAGGCGGCGAAGGAGGGGGACCTGCTCCTCGACGCGGCGCCCCCGATCGTGGAACGACCGACCCAGAGCCTCGTACTCCACCTCGTTCCAACCCAGGCCGATCCCGAGGCGGAAGCGCCCTTGACTCAGCAAGTCGACCTCCGCTGCCTGTTTGGCCAGGAGCACGGTCTGTCGCTGCGGCCCGATGATGATGCCCGTGACCAGCTCCAGCGAGGTCAACCCGGCCATGAAGCCGAACAGGACCAAGGGCTCGTGGAAGGTGCTGTCGACGTCGTAGGCCCCCGCCCAGCCGGGGTAGGCGGCCGGGTCGGCGCCAACTACGTGGTCATAGGCCAACAGGTGGGAGAAGCCCAGGCTCTCGGCCGCTTCCAGGTAGGCACGTACCGCGCCCACATCCGGGCCGATCTCGGTCTGGGGAAAAACCACGCCGATTCGCATGCCAACTGTTTACACGGATGCGCCTGGCGGCTGCGCCCCGTACGCCGTAGGCGGCCGCGGGCTGGAAACCAGCAGATCCCGCACGGCGGGCCCGATCTCGCGGGGATCCCACCGAGCCCCTTTGTCAACGCTCGGTCCGGGCCGCCAACCCTCGGCCACGCCGATCCGGCCGCCCTCCACCGCGAAGACCCGGCCGCTCACGCCGGCCGAATCGGGTGAGCCCAACCAGACCACGAGAGGCGCCACGTTGTCCGGGGCCATGGCATCGAACCCACCGCCTGCTGGTCGGGGCCTCACCGCCGCGAACACCTCCTCCGTCATCCGGGTCCGGGCATTGGGCGCGACGGCATTGACCGTGACCCCGTAGGGCGCGAGCTCGGCGGCCTGCACCAGGGTGAGAGAGAGGACGGCACCCTTGGCCGCGGCATAGGCGGCCTGGCCGACGCGGCCGAACAAGCCGGCGTCGGAGGTGGTGTTGATGACGCGGGCGTCGTTGGTCCTACCGGCCTTCGCCTGCTCCCGCCAATAACTGGCGGACCATCGGGTCACGCAGAAGTGGCCCTTGGCATGAACGCGAAACAACGCCTCCCACTCGTCTTCGGCGGCGTTCACGAACATCCGGTCGCGCAGGAAACCGGCGTTGTTGACGACGACGTCGAGCCGGCCGAACGTCTCGACCGCGGCCGCGATCATCCGCTGGGCCCCGTGCCAATCGGAAGCATCATCATGGTTGACGATGGCCTCGCCCCCAAGAGCGCTGATCTCGTCGGCGACCGCCGCGGCCGGACGGACAGAGCGGCCCCGTCCGTGGAGGTTCACTCCGATGTCGTTGACGACGACGGAGGCGCCCTGCCGAGCGAATTCCAACGCATAAGCTCGGCCTAGGCCCCGGCCTCCTCCGGTGACCAGGACTACCCGACCCTCACAGATCATGCCGGTCGAGCTGGTCTGCAGTTGGGTCACGCTCCTCGAGCCGTCCGATTGCACGAGCAAAAAGTCCACCGTAGACGACCGGGATCTGGGCGACGCCGGCGCCCCACGGCGACGTCACCCCGGCTGTCGTGGCCCCCCGGTTGCGACCGCTGGTCAACTGGGCCCAGTGCAGCGAGGAGCGAAGGGTACCGAGGTCAGCCCGCTTCAGATCCCACCAATGCCAACACGGGCCGGCTGGACGACTGGCGGCGCGGACCGTGGGTGCGCGCCATGACATCGGTCAGGTGCCGAACGGAACGGCTGGGGCTGACGATCCGGCCCTTGACCCCGGCCGCTTCGAGGGCGGCCCTGGCCGCACACACGCTGGCCCAGCCCGCGGTATCGATGAACTGCACCCCGGAGAGGTCGAAGTCGACCCGGGCCGGGGACGTAGCCAGCAAGCTGGTGAAGGACCGTAGGGCGACGCCGGCGGACGCGTCGAGCTCCCCGGCCAGCGAAACGGTCCACCCGTCCTTTCGGCTCACGGTCATCTGGAAGGAAGATTGGTCCTGGCTCACCTTGGCTCTCCTTGTTCGTTGCCTGGACTGATCCAAGACCCTGGATGTGAAGGTCAGCTGAGGCATGGTGTGGAGATGGCTGAGAGTTGTAGGGGGCTCCAGGTCTGCCGCCCCCTCCGCCGACGGCCCGTCAGGAGTCGAACCCGCCGAAACCACCTCGGTAGAAGAGAAGGGGCCGTCCCGATCCAGTCTCGAGACCCACTACGGACGCGATGACCAGGTAATGGTCGCCGGCGTCGTAGGTCGTGGCGATCCTGCAGTCCACCCAGGCGAGGGCGCCGTGCAGCCGGGGGGTGCCGGAAGGTGCGGGGGACCAGCCCACCCCTGCGAACTTGTCCGTCCCGCTGTTGGCGAACGCCCGGGCGAGGGACTCCTGATCGGAGGCCAGGATATTGGCGCAGAACTCGCCCGTTTCGGCCACCCTCGGCCAGGTGGTGGACGTCCGTCCCGGTCCAATGGCGATGAGCGGCGGGTCGAGCGACAGGCTGAAGAAAGATTGGCAGGTGAATCCCGTCGGGTGGCCGCGGTGCATGGCGGTGACCACGACCACGCCACTCGCGAAGTGGCCGAGGACGGCGCGAAACTCACCCTGTTCGAAGTTCATAAGGTTTCAGGCTCCAGGCTCATAGGCGGACCGCTCTCATGCCAGGTCCGGTAGTCCGAGCGGTAGGTACGGTCCTTCGATCCCCCCGTCGATCTCCAGCACCTTCCCGGTCACAAAGGCCGCCGCATCGGACGCCAGATAGACCGCCGCCGCGGCCACGTCGTCCGTGGTACCCAGCCGATGGGCCGGGGTTCGGGCCAGGACGGTGGCCCGTCGCTCTTCGTCCAGGACGGTCGCCAAGGCGTCGGTTTCGATCACGCCCGGTGCGATCACGTTGACCCTGATCGCAGGAGAGAGGTCGGCGGCGGCAAGTCGGGACATGTGCACCAGGGCGGCTTTGGCCGTGCCGTACGCCAGGTAGCCCCGATCGGCCAGTCCCCCCAGACGGGAACTGATGTTCACGACCGACCCTCCACCGACCTCGAGCATGGGCGGGACGGCGAGGCGCGTCAGCGCAAACGCCACGGTGACGTTGAAGTGAAAGGCGGCCTCGAGGTAACGGGGACTCGTTTCCATGAACGGCCGAGGCATGGCACCGCCGACATTGTTGATGACGATATCAACCCGGCCGAAGTTCGAATCGGCCGCATCGGTCAACGCGGGCAGGGCGTCCAGGTCCGCGAGGTCCGCGGGGACGGCGACCACCCGCCGACCGGTTCCGTCCGCGATGGTGCCGGCCAGCTCGTCCAGGGCGGTGGCGTTCCTGGATGACACGACCAGGTCCGCGCCCGCCTGGGCCAGGGCCATCGAGATAGCGGCCCCGATTCCCCGGCTGGCGCCCGTGACGATGGCCGCCTTGCCGAGAACCGAGAACCTCTCGAGCAGCATGGTCGTGCAGCATACGGCGGGGGGCGCAGCCGATCAGGGGAGGTCGGGCCCGATCGATCAGAGAGGTCAGGCTCGGTTGATCAGAGCAGGTCAGGCCCGGTTGATCAGAGCAGGTCGGGCCAGGTTGATCAGGCGAGGTCGGGCAGCACGTACTCGGTGGTCCAGGCCACCGGCGACGCTCCGTCCATGAAGCGGTCGCAGCTCTCGGACACCGCCGCCATGTGGCGAGCCAGCCTCGACTCGTCCCCTTCTGCGTCGAAGAAGACGTGCAGGTCGGAGGCCGCTTCCAACGGGAAACACTCCTCGGAGATCGCCGCGTAGGTCGGGGCGCCGGCCGTCAAGGCCCGGAAGATCACGTTCTGTACATAGCGGAAGCTGGCCTGGGTGGCCAGCGCCACTGGCGTGTGGTTGCCCTGCCAGATGCGCCGCCATTCCCCCCAGGTCAACCCCTCTTTGCGCCCCACCAGGACCATTTGCGCAAAACCGGGGACGCGGCCACCCCGATCGGTTGGGACGATGTTGGGCAACGGCTCCGATTCGGTGACGAGGTAGCCCGACCACGCGGCTCTGCGCCCACAGTCCGGCAGCTCGGAGAGGGCGTCGAAGCCTTCGGCCGTGTCCACCCACATGGACACCACGGCCGCGAGCTGGGTGGAGCCGGCCTCCGGGGCCACGCCGAACGGGTGTCCCAGGACGGGATCGGCCACGTTGACCTGGATCTGGCGGGCGCCTCGCCGCCGCAGGGCGTCGGCCGACTCGGTGCACAGGGCCTGGCTCAGCACGCGGCCGCCGGTGTCCGGCTCGCCGATGAGGACGTACATGACCTTCTCCACCGGGCCACCGTAGAGCATGCCGCCTCCGGGCCGCCTGCGCTGCGCGCTCCTCACTCAGCTGATGCCGGTCTGCCCGGCGGTCGCACCTCACCGGTCCTATCCGGTCGTTCGGTAGCCTCAGTAACGAGGTCGTCTCCCGTCCTCCACCGGTCTCGTCACGGAGCTGTCACACCGTGCCCATCCGCCCCATGAACCAAAAAGTCGCCGTCGGCGCCGTCTTCGTGGCCGCCATGTTCATGAACATCATGGACGTGACGATCGTCAACGTGGCCCTGCCGACGATCGGCCGGGAGTTCCACGTCCGGCCCGACTCGGTGGACACGGTCGCCATCGCCTATCTGGTCAGCCTGGCGGTCTTCATTCCGCCGTCCGGATGGCTCGGCGACCGCTTCGGCGGCCGAGCGCATCCTGCTCATCTCCATGGTCCTGTTCACCGGGGCATCCGCGCTGTGCGGGGTTGTCCACCAGCCTCGGTCAACTGGTCTTCTTCCGGGTCGTGCAGGGCGCCGGCGGCGGACTGATGGTGCCGGTCGGCATGGCGATGCTCTTTCGGACCTTTCCGCCGTCGGAGCGGGTCCGCGCCTCGAGCATCCTGATCATCCCGACGGCCATCGCCCCGGCTCTCGGCCCCGTCATCGGCGGCCTGTTCGTGACCGACGTCTCCTGGCGCTGGGTGTTCTACGTCAACATTCCGATCGGCGACCGCCGCGTTGACCTTCGGTCCTGATCTTCCTGGGACCAGCGCAGGAGACACCCCGCCCCGGACCGTTCGACCTGGGCGGATTCCTGCTGGCCGCGGCCGGACTCGGCCTGATCATGTACGGCGTGTCGGAGGGGCCCTTCGACGGTTGGGGCAGCCCGCTCATCCTGGCCACCGTCATCGTCGGGCTGGTGCTGCTGCTGACGCTCGTGTTGGTGGAGAAGCGCCGCACCCACCCACTTATCGACATCCGGCTCTTCTCCGACCGGCTGTTCCGCAGTGCCGAGCGCGGTAATGGCCATCGGCGTCAGGCGCCTTCATCGGCACGCTGTTTCTCGTGGCTCTGTTCTTCCAGGACGGCCTTGGGCTATCCGCCCTGCAATCCGGGCTGAACACCTTTCCCGAGGCCATCGGAGTCATGGCTGGCGCCCAGGTGGTGACCCGGGTTCTCGTATCCCGTCGCTCGGACCGCGCCGGATCATGTTCGGCGGGCTGCTCTGCTGGCGGTCGTGGATGAGCCTGCTGGCGCTGGTCGACACCACCACCAACCTCTGGTGGGTGCGGATCCTCATGTTCCTTGCCGGCTACGCGATGGCCCACGTGTTCGTGCCGTCCCAGGCGGCTGGCTTCGCCACCATCTCGTCGGCCGCGACCGGCCGGGCCTCGACCCTGTTCAACGCCCTGCGCCAGTTGGGCTCGGCGGTTGGCGTCGCCCTGTTGAGCACCGTCGTGGCCGAGTCGGTCCCGTCACGTGGTCGCGACGGTCATCCCGTCCCAACCTGACCGCCTACCACGCCGCCTTTCTGGCGGCGGCTGCCACTCGCCTTGGTGGCAGCCGCTTGCGCCCTCACCGTCAGCGACGCCGACGCGGCCGCCACCATCGTTCGCCGCGTCCAGGTTCTGGCCATTCGAGGCGAGTCGCAGGGAGTCGAACGACGAGCCCGAGCGCCAGACTGCCCGCCCCCGTGCCGGGCGGCTGAGCGGAGGTCCGACCTCCGCCGCTACCCGCCTGAAGTCCGTCCGACCTCGACCGGGCCGCGCCGTTTACTTGGTGTCGGTGTGACCGACGTCGACCAACGCCTGGCCTGCCGCTGGTGCCGGGCCCAGAGTCCGGCGTCGGCCCGCACCTGCGAGCGGTGCGGGGCGCCCCTCGACGTGCGCGGACGCGGTGACCGACTCGGGCTGGCGGCAGGCGCCCCGCGCTGCGCGATCTCACCGAGGTCGCCTTCGGGAGCAGCGTATTCCAGATCGACGGCACGGTCGTTCCCGTCGCCGATGTCAACCTCGGGGCCGGGCGAGTCGGTCTTCTTCGAGCATCACGTCATGCTGTGGAAGGACGAAGACGTCGCCATGTCGGTCATGAGCTCGCCCCGGGCGGCATGAAACGGCTGCTGGCCACCTCCCGTTCGTGCTGAGCGTGGCTCGAGGCCCGGGACGGGTGTCCTTTTCCCGGGATTCCCCGGGTGAGCTGGTCATCCTGCCGATCGATCCCGGCGTCGAAGCTCGACGTGCGCGAGCACGCCATGATCGTCGCCACCGCCGGGCTGACCTACAGCTTCGAGAAGCTGCCGGGGACCTGAAGGCCACCCTGGCGGTGGGAAGCGGCATGTACCTCGACCGGTTTCGATGCCGACAGCGGGCCAGGGCTGCTTGCTCCTCCACGGCTACGGCAACGTGCTCGAGCGGACGCTCGCCGAGGGAGAGACCATCCAGGTCGAACCGGGCGGCTTCCTGTACAAGGACGCCTCGGTCGCAGATCGAGACGGTGACCCACAAGCTCACGGCAGCGGGTCGGCAGGATCCGGGGTCGGTCCAGGGCGCCAAGAGCCTGGCCAGTCGGGGCCTGGCCGGCCTGAAGGCCGCCAAAGCCCTGCGCAAGGAGGGCCTCGAATGGCATCCTGTCGGGCAACGTGATGCAGACCGCATCCGGGGTGCTGACCGGACCGGGACTCACGCTGATGCGGCTCACGCGGCCCGGGCGGGTCGGCATCCAGTCGATGTACATGGACCACGGGTCGGCCTGATGTCCGACGCCACGCACCGACCTATCACTGTCCCGTACTGCCGGATCGCTCTCGACCGGCGCCGGCACGACGCTGCCCCAACTGCGGCGCCCCCGTGGACGTGGCCCGGCGCACGACCACGTCGGGCTGGACGGAGCTGCCGGCCATTCCCGACATGACCCGCCTCCAGATCGGCCAGTCGTCGGCCCAGATCATGGGCAAGCTGGCCCCGGCGGCCGACCTGCGGCTGGCTGCCGGACGACGGCGTCTACTTCCCACAGCACAACCTGCTGTGGCAGGAGCCGGCCGTCGCGGTGACGCGCCATGTCGCTGCGGTCGCGGCTGGGATCGCATGCGAGCCGGCCTGCCGGTCGTCATGCTGGAGGCGACCGGGCCCGGGGACCATCTCCTTCTCTCACGATGCCGCCGGCGAGATGGTGGCCATCCCGCTGCAGCCGGGCGCTGCGGTCGACGTCCGGGAGCACCAGCTGGTGGTCGCCACTCGAGGCGTGGGCTACGACTGGTACGACAGCGGGATCTGGTTCAGCACCTCGGGGAACGGCGAGCGCGAGCCGAAGCGGCGGCGTCGGGCCTGCTGAAGATGGGCCTGGACCTGGCCGGACTCGACACCGACGACCGAGACGAGCGGCGCGCCGACGAGATCCGATGGCATCTACCCGCTCGGTCGCTAGGTCGACCGCTTCACCGCTGGCGACCGAGCCCGGTGTCGTGTTCGTCCAGTGCGGCGGGCAACGCCTTCGTCCGCGACCTGGCCGAAGGCGAGTCCGATCCTCGTCAAACCGCCGGCCCTGCTCTTCAAGGATCCCTCCGTGGGCTACCAGCTGCACGTCGAGTTTCCCGGCGCCGGGGTGCAGCTATGGCGCACCTGGGGTAACCGCTACATGTGGCTACGGATATGGGGGCCCGGCCGGGTCGGCCTCCAATCGAGCTATGAACGGCTGGACGACCCCGGTACGGATTTCCGGGACAGTTGCCAGTACACCCAGCACCTCTGGACCTGATAGCCGGTCGAAGCCGGCGCCTCGGCCAACCCGTTGTGCCCGGCTCGGCCGGGGCGGCCGTTGTGCCCGGCTCCGCCGGGGCCGCCGTCCTCCCGCCACCGCGGCGCCCCGCCGCTGACCCCGGCCCCCGCGCCGATGGCACCCCCGCCACTAATGGACATCTGTACAGCCTGACGCTGCTCAGATGTCCAAAGATGGAGACGGGTCGCGGCGGACGGGACAGGCAAAGAACCACCCGCCCGTCCTCGCGGCCGAAGCGCCACGCTCAGGCGCGGTCGTGCCACCACCCCACGAATACTCGATACAGAAGACCGTGCCGAGCGGGCGGCTTGGCGTCCGGGGCCCCGGCGTAAAAGCGTTGGAACGCCGCCGTATCGTCCAGGCTTGGCTTACGGCCTTGGGCTTCGTCCATGTCCTGATATTAGGAGCCGGGTCGGACCGCGACGGGGATTTCCGCAGCCGGAGACTCGCCTAGGCGGCCGCTCGCTCCAGGATGTGCACGCCGCACGCGGATCCCAGCCCGATGACATGGGCGAGTCCCACCTTGGCCTGGGGGATCTGCCGGTCGCCGGCCTCTCCCCGAAGGTGATGGCAGATCTCCCAGATGTTGGCGATACCCGTGGCGGAGATGGGATGCCCCTTGGACTGGAGACCGCCCGAGACGTTCACCGGTGTGGATCCATCCCGCCAGGGGGCTCCCGACTCGAAGAAGGGGACGGCCTCCCCGGGCCGGCACAGCATCAGGTTGTCGTAATGGACCAGTTCGGCCGTGGCGAAGCAGTCGTGCAGCTCGACCAGGTCGAGATCCTCCGGAGCCACCCCGGACTGCGAGTAGGCCTGCTCGGCCGCGTTACGGGTCAACGTGTTGACGTTGGGCAGCACCTGGCACGCTTCCTCCCAGGGGTCCGTCGTCAGAATCGACGCGGCAACCTTCACGGCCCGGCGCCGCTGGTCCGGGGCGAGAGTCTTGAGCTTGGCGCCCGATACGACCACCGCCGCGGCCGCCCCGTCGCAGTTGGCCGAGCACATGGGCCGGGTGTTGGGGTAGGCGATCATGACGTCGCCCATGATCTCCTCGAGCGTGAAGCGCTTGGTGTAGGCGGCCAGCGGATTCAACGTCGAGTGGGCGTGGTTCTTTTCGCTGATCCGGGCGAACAGCTCGAACGACGCACCCCCGTAGCGGTGGCCGTATTCCATACCAATCTGGGCGAACACGCCGGGCATGGTCTCCGTCCCGACCCGCCCGTCGAGCGGGATTACCGCACCGTAACGCCCGCTCGGCTTGTAGACATTGGCGTCCGACTTGGCCTGGCCGCCGCCGCCGAGGAGCCCCGCCCCGGCCAGCTTCTCCACCCCGACCGCCAGACCCATGTCGCACTCGCCGGCCTTGATCGACATGATCGCGGTCCGCAGCGCCGTGGCCCCCGTGGCGCATGCGTTGGCCACGTTGTAGACCGGGATGCCGGTTTGGCCGATCTGCTTCTGCAGCAGTTGGCCCGTCCCAGCGGAGGCGTTCATGAGGTTGCCGACCGCCATGACGCCGACGTCTTTGATCGAGGCCTGGGCGTCCGAAAGGGCGTGCATGGTGGCTTCGGCGGCCAGATCGACCGTGTCGAGGTCGGGGTGCTTCCCGAATTTCGTCATGTAGATGCCGAGAATCCAGACGTCATCACTGGCCATCTGCGTTTCCTTCCACTGGTTCGAAGCCGAAGCCCACCGCCTCGGTGCCCTCGTCGTCCGGGCCGAGGACAAAGGTCGCCAGGCGAACCTTCATTCCGGTGTGGACGTGCTCCGGGTCTGGCGGCACGTTGATCAAGTTGGCTCGCACGCTGGTGCCGTTGCAATCAACCACCCCGGCCGCGAACGGAACCGGCACGCCTGGCGCGGCGTGGGCCACGATGGTGAACGTCTGCAGCTCGCCCTCGGTGGCCACGTCGACGGAGCTGAAGTCCGTCCCACCGCAGGCGGCGCAGGCGTTTCTGCGGTCGAAGAACCGGGCTCCGCACCGGTCGCACTGCCCGGCCGTCAGATGAGGCTGATCGCCGAGCACCAGGTAGTCAACCAGCGGGACCTGCCGGCCCATGTCGCCTCCTCACCGGTCGCGAGCGCCGGTCATTACGGGTCCAAACACCCTACGCCAGACGATGGGCGTTTCAACAGCTCGACCGGGCAGTCTGGCCCCGCTCACCACGGCAGATCACCCAGTAGGAGACGTCGAGGTGGACGACGACGACGGCGCCGTGGTGACGGTGGTCGTGGCCTGTTGGGCGTTGGGCGGAGAAGTAGTGGACGTCGTCCGATCGGGGCTGGTCCCCTCCGGAGTCGAGGTGGGGACCGGGGACGTGGTCGGCGATGGCCGCTTCGGTGCCGTCGTGCCTGCCCCCGGTTGGGTGGTGGTGGGCACCACGGTCGTGGTGGTCCGGGGGACCGTAGTGGTGGGGCTCGGCGTGATGATAAAACTGCCTGCGGGGGTCTGCACCTTGTACCCGTGGACCGACACCGTGCTCGTGGTGCTTCGCACTTCGAGCCACAGGATGCCCAGCCCGATGAACAGCACCACCATGAGAACGGTCGATCGACGGACTCGAAGCCGGGCCGAAAGCGGTCGGCGGAGGCCGGCGACGATGGCGGCGGGTTTCATGTGGTCGCAGTCGCAGGCGCCACGGTGGTGCGGATCTCCGCATCCCGTAACGCCACCGCGACACGCGGAGGCGCAGCTCCCTCCCCACGTCGAACTGCCGACCCGGCAACGTGCGGACGAGAAGGCGCAGCTGCACGTAGCCGACCTCGATGGTTTCCACCCCGGCCATGACCGGATCGCCGATGATCTGGTTACGCCAAGCCTCCTCGGCCGCCATGTCCTTGGCCACGTCACCGATCACCGAGATGACGTGCTGGAGGTCCTCCTCCACCGGGATGGGCACGTCCAGGACGACTCGAGACCAGTCCTTCGAGAGGTTCGTCACCTGGCGCAGGGCGCTGTTGGGAACCACGATGACCTCGCCCTGCTGCGTCCGCAGCTTGGTCACCCGGAGCGTCAGCTCCTCCACCGTCCCGCTGATGCCGGTCAACTGCCCGGGCGTCGACAGGCGGACCTGGTCGCCCACCCCGAACTGATGCTCCGTGAAGAGGAAGAAGCCGGCCAGGAGGTCACCGACGACCTGCTGAGCGCCGAACCCGATGGCCACGCCCGCTACCGTGGCCGGGGCGATCAGGCTGGTGAGCGGGATACCCAGCTCGCGCAGGCCAAGGAGGCCGGCGACGAAATAGAGCAGCGAGAGGACGGTCCACTCGACCGCTTGGGCGACCGCCCGAGCCCGTTTCGTCCCTTCAGGTACCACCTTCCCCGACTCGATCAGGTCGCGCACCTGCCGATCCAGCGACTCCCGGTAGCGTTCCCCGACCCAGCGCACCGCCCGGGAGATGAGGACCGCGCCCAGGAGGAGCAAGACCGTCGGCAGCAGACCGTTCTTGAGCCAGTCACCGACGGTGTGGAAGTCGAGATGCATCGCCTACCAGCATGCCCGCGCGATCATGCCGGGGTGGTCGACCGACAGTCCGACAGCCGCCGAACGGCGCGGCCCACCGGGGGGCGCTGCTCCTGGGCGGAGACCTCCGACGCCATGCGCGCCTACCACGACGAAGAGTGGGGGGTTCCCTCCCGCGATGAGGCGCACCTCTTCGAGATGCTCATCCTCGAAGGGGCCCAGGCCGGGCTGTCCTGGTCGACGATCCTGGCCAAGCGGGAGAACTACCGCAGGGCGTTCGCCGGATTCGACGCGGATCGGGTAGCCACCTTCGACGACGCCACCGTCGAGGCCCTTCTCCAGGACCCCGGGATCGTGCGCAATCGCCTGAAAGTACGGGCCACCGTCGCCAACGCCCGGGGGGTGCTGGCTGTACGCCACGAGTTCGGTTCATTTGCCGCCTACGTGTGGGGGTGGGTGGACGGATCACCGATTGTCCACCGCCCCACCACCTTGGGCGATCTGGCGGGGCGCGACGAACTGTCCGACCGCATCTCCAAGGACCTGAAACGGCGGGGCTTCAGCTTCGTCGGGTCGACGATCGTCTACAGCTTTCTTCAAGCGGTGGGCGTGGTGGACGACCACATCGTCGGTTGCCCCTTCAAGAGGAGCCCTCATCCCTCTGCTGGGTAAACAGGCGTTGAACGCAGGATGGACTCGGCAACATCCCCAGGGAAGTCCCCAGGTTGTCCTCTTCCGCGCCCGGTCAACTTCACCCACAATCGGAGTGGATCGTTCGGCGTCGTCGAGGAGGCAGGTAGTGACGAAGCCCTATCGCAGCATCCGGTCACGGCACAGCTCCTGGGGCTGGTGCCGGCTCGATCGGCGAGACGCCCGGTGACCGCGGTGAGCGCCATCAACGCCACCGCGCCCGCATCGGCGCGCCCGGTGGGCCTGGAGGAGCTCGACGATGCCGTCCTCCAGCTCTTCTCTCTTGTCCGTGAGGCGCTGGCCGGCGCCACCCAGATCTTCCTGGCGCCGGATCGGGAGGAAGCCCGCGCCCTTCTCACCCGGGAGCAGCTCATCGACGCCCTCCATCGCGAACGTCGAGCAGGACGTGATCAACGAGCTCATCCGCCCCAGCCTCGACGACCCGGAACGGCACCGTCGCCTCCTGGTCATGTTGCGCATCCTCCCCGAACTGGAGCGGAGCGGCGACCTGGCCGAGCACATCGCGTCCCACGCCGCCCAGGGCTTGGCCCGTTGGCTGACGCCGCGGGCACTCACCCTCGTGGCCCAAATGGGCGCGCTCGGTCTGGAAATGTGGGAAATGGCGGCTGCTGCCTATGCCAGAAGCGATGCCACCGCGGCCGATTTGCTCCGGGTGCGCGATGACGAGATCGACGACCTTCACGTCAGCCTGACCGCCGAGTTGGCCGCAGGCGGTGTCTCGATACCCGTGGCCATCGAGATGGGCTTGGTGGCCCGGTACTTCGAACGTCTCGGCGATCACGCGGTCAACGTGACGCGCCGCCTCGAACAGCTGCGCAGCCCCGCCTGATTTCGGTGCCCACGCCTACACGCATGGACGACGCCATCGACCGCAGCTGTCGCGTTGGCGACCCGGTCGGCCCCTGGCGTGTTCTCACGGAACAAAGCCGCACACGATCACAAGGCCTCCAGAGGCCGAACCCGAAGGGAGATGCCTAGGTGCCATGTTTTGCGGTCTCGCTGTCCTCGAGACCGACCAGCCTGGACGGGATCCTGCTGATGGTCGAGGACCGCCGCGAAGCCGAGGAGATCGCCGCCGAGGTCCGCCGCAAGGGCCATCGCGTCATGGTGCGCGAGATCTCCGACGTACCCTCACTGATCCCAACGTCGGAAGAGCGAGGCGACGGACGCGCCCGCTCGCCGGAGACTCGGCCTCAGCGCTTGCCCGGCTGAAATTCCCGGCTTCTCCGCTGGCCGTGAGGGCAACGGCTCACATCGTGATATCGAAGGGCGGCATGGCCAGAATGCCCAGGTCCGCCCAACCGGGATCACTGGCGAAACGCGCCATTGGGCCGATCCAACTGGCTACCTCGGCCACGGTGGTCATGGCGGCGGAGCCGGATACGGCGCCGCTGGCGGCAGGTTGCATGCGACGAAGGCGGTCGAGCGGATTCGTCGACCGGGGGAACGACTTGATACGCAATGCCGCGTCCGGCGGGCGACCTATCGCCTCGCGTACCAGACGTAACGCAGTAGCGTAGCCGCCCAGCTCGTCGACCAGGCCGATCTGCTGCGCCTCTGCGCCGGTCCAGATCCGGCCTCGGGCCACCTCCTCGACGTGCTCTCGGGTGAGACCGCGCCCGCGCGGCAGCCTTGTCCGTGAAGTCCTCATAGGCGCGGTCGAGGAAGCTCTGCACCCGGTCCCACGCGGCGGGCGAATAGTCGAGGGCGTCGCTCCACATGGTGGCGTGGGCGCCACTGTGAACCTCTTCGGTCGCCAGTCCGAGCTTGGTCCGGAGCTCCGCGGTCACCGGCTTGCCGGCAAAGACGCCTATCGAACCGGTGATGGTTCCCGGTTGGGCGACGATCTTGTCGGCCGCCATGGCGACGAAGTACCCGCCCGATCCGGCGACGTTGCCCATCGAGACGATGACGGGCTTGCCTGCGTGCCGGGCCCGGACGGTTTCCCGCCATATGGTGTCCGACGCCACATAGGAACCCCCGGGGCTGTCGATCCGAAAAAGGATGGCCTTTACCCGCTTGTCGTCGATCGCCGCCCGGAATGCGGACGCAATCGTGTCGCTGCCCATGGATCTCCTCCGGTCCAGGGGGTTGAACCCGCCGCTCCGGCCGCGGCGGATCGATCCGACACCGAGGATGAGCGCGACGGAGTCGCCTTTCGAGCGGCGCGGCCGGCTGCGTTTGGTATAGCCACCTCCGTCCAGCAAGACGGCTCCTTCGCCAACCCGCTCCTTGAGGTCGGCGATGACTTCGTCTCGGTAGGCCACCCGATCCACCAGGCCCGCGTCGAGACCTGCCGTTGCGGAGAAAGGGCCGGCATCGATGAGGCCTCGAACCGCGTCCTTGGTCATTCGGCGCTGCTCGGAGACGCCTTGGACGATCTGGTCGAACTGGGAGTCAACGACCGAAGCCAGGCTCTCGCGGTGGGCCGGAGTAAAACCCGTCTCGGTGAGCACGTTCATGGCGGTCTTGTACTCGCGTCGATGGCCTAAGCGCGGCACGACCCCCACCTTGTCGAGGGCGCCGCGCACGAACGTGACGCTCGCCATCAAGCCCGTGAGGTTGACGTCGCCCGAAGGCTGCAGGGCGATCTCGTCGAAGGCCGTAGCCAGGTAGTAGGAGCCGTTGCCGGCCGAGAACTCGCCGAACGTCTCGCTGAACGCGATGGTCGGTTTGCCGCTGGCCCGAAAGGTCGCCACCGCGTCTCTCAACTCCTGAACCTGGCCGAGACCCGAGGCTTGACCGATGCGGGCGAACAAGGCGGACACCCGCCGGTCGCGTGCCGCCCGCTCGATCGTATCGACCGCCTCTCGCAACGTCGGGCCGCGTCCGTCCAGGAGGCCGAGTGCGGACGCCGGACCAGCGGCCCGTTCTTCCCTGAGCGGCACTTCCAGGTCGAGCTCGAGAATCGTGCGGCGCCGAACGCCAGGTACCAGCCGATGGGTGACGATGGCCAGGACGAGCAAGCCGACGATTACCAGGGCGGCGATCTCGGCGAACGCACTGAGATGGTGCGCCCAGCGCACGGCCGCAATGCCGATCCCAACGGCAATCACAAGGGCGGCTACCGCGCCGGCGAGGCCCACAAATACGGCGGGTCCCACCGATGGCACGTGTCCTGATCGGCGTCTCATCGCGAACCTCCGGCCGGTGCGTTGGTCTTCACCAGCTGAGCATTCTCGCTTCTGCCCCTCTTCGCTCGGTCCTGTCGACGTGACTTTTGTCACGGCCGCGCCACCCTACGGTAGGCCCGCCTGAGAACCCAAGAAGGTCGGAAAGCGTTGGGGGCGGTCAGAACCAAGCCCCCGAAGATTTAGGCGGCCTTGGTCTCCAGCTGCCGGAACCTATCCAGGAAACGGCTGACCAGGTCCTCCGGAATGCGACCCCGGTCGCCGATCTCGATGCCCTGACGCCGGGCCCAGGCCCGAACGGCTGCGGGGCGTGACAGATAGCGCTCCACGACATCGGCGGGAAGCCGACCCCGCTCGCTGACCTCGATCCCTTGGGAGCTGGCCCATTTACGAACGGTGGCAGGTTGCGCCAGATAGAGCTCGATTACTGGCTCGGGAATTCGACCGCGCTCCCCGACCCCAAATCCCCGCTCACGCGCCCAGGCGCGCACTTCGGCGGGGTTCCACTTAGTTTCACCATCTGGACTGTCACTGCTACGCATGGGTAGCAAGAATACCGCCGATACGACAGCGAGTGTGCGCACTTCCATTTCGGCCGCCTCGCGACGCGCCGGCGCTCACCGATTTCCGCCCGATCCGCTGAGGGTCCTGAACGGATTTGGCCCAAACGAGTACACGCGGCAGGATCGCAGGGTGCAGTTCGATCTGCTTTTTGACCCGTTCGGGACGACCTGGAGCGATATTCGAGAGGGAGCCGTCGCGGCCGAAGGAGAAGGCTTCGACGGGATCTGGCTTTATGACCACTTGGCTGGGTCGGTCCACGGTCAAAGCCGGGTTCTGGAGTGCTGGACGATATTGACAGCGATCGCGACCGTGACCCCGCGCCTGGTCATCGGACCCATGGTCCTCAACGTGGCCAATCGGGACCCAGGCACTCTGGCGGTGATGGCAGCCACCCTGCAAGAGGTGAGCGGAGGTCGTCTGATCCTCGGTATGGGGGCGGGTGGCGGCCGTCGCACTCCCTACGCGGCGGAGCAGCTGGCACTGGGACGGGTGGTCGAAAACGACGTCCGGCGGCGGGCCGCCGTGGCCGCCGCCGTCGAGACGGTTCAGTCCATCTGGACAGGGACGGTCAAGGGGGTATCGGGTTTTCTCCGACCAAATCCGCAGCCTCCGGTCATCCTCGGGGCGTTTGCTCCCAAAATGGCCGAGCTGGCCGGGCGGGTGGCGGACGGCATCAACGTCGGCAACGGACCCGGGGTGGAACGTCTGCTCGAGGTGGCGAGGAACGCCCGCTCGTCGGCGGGACGTGACCCGACGGACCTGATTGTCACCGCGTCGTCCGCCTTGAACGCGGCGGCAGTCGATCGCCTTGGCGGGCTCGGTGTCGACCGGCTGGTGGTCTTCGTTCCCCCTCCATTCGCCGCACGCGTTCGCCGCCTGGCCCGCGAACGACCCGACCCGAGCCATTGACGGCGCTCGGCACCGGTTGGGCCAGGGTCGCGGGCGGTCGCACGGGGTACGACCACCCCTGGATTTGTGACGCTGGTCCTGGAAGTTTACAATCACCCCATAAGGGTGACGCCTGGGGTGTGTCCGGGGTGGTCGGATCCGCGGCGGCGTCTTTTATGCGATATTTGCTCCTGACCCGGGCTCGCCCGACTATTTTCCGCGGATTAGAGCCTCACCAGCTGGTGTCCCTTCGCGGGACGAGAGAGCCCCGCTGAACGTGGCCCAGCACGGCGGCGGGAATCGGGCTGGGTGGCAACGGGGTGCCCTACGGAAGGGGGCAGGTGTGGTCGCCGCGGTGGCGGCTTTGGCCATCCCCAATATGGTCTCCATTGCGGCCGCGGCCCCCACCTCGACCAGCTCCACCACCGCGGCGACGACGAGCACCACCGTCGGGCCCACCGCCACCACGGCCGCCAGCGAGAACGGGACGGACAAGGCTTCCAAGACAGGAGAGGCCGGGACGGCCCCGGACACCACGGCGACCGCCACGGCCTCCACCACCAACTCGGCGTCGACGACGCTTCCCTCACCGTCCACGACCACGCCCGCCACGTCCGCGGCCAGAGCCCCACCCGCTGCGACGACGAGCACCTCATCGCCGTCAACCTCCTCGACGCTCCCTGCCGCCTCGGCCGCCCCGGCAGCCGTGGGACCGGCCTTCACCTGTACGACCCCCACCAGCTTTCTCTCCCAGGGCACCGAACACCCAGCTGTTCTTCTCGGCCTATGGGGCCGGGTCGGTGACCTACACGACGCTCGGCTCGGCCTACACCACCACCTACAACGCCTTGGGCTACGACGCCGGCAACAACTATCTCTACGCCATCACCCTCGGCGGGAACACCCTCCTGCAGATCGACGCCAACGGCGGAGTCACCAGTCTGGGTGCGGTCAGCGGCCTCCCCACGGCGAGCAATACCCCGTCGAACGGCGCCTTCGACGCTTCCAACAACTTCTGGGTGACCGGCGGCAACGGCTCGACGACCGCCTACGAGATCAACGTCTCCACTCTCAAGGTGATCGCCACCCTCTCGCTCAGTCAGGCGTGGCAACCGATCGACTTCACCTACGCCAGCGGGTTCATGTGGGGACTGTCCGGCACCACGATCTACCGGCTGAATCTGAGCAGCGGAACCGTGTCGACGTTTGCCGCTCCGAGCGGGGTGGCAAGCGGCAACTTCGGTGCCGCCTGGACCTTCAGCAACGGCAACGTCGGGTTCTCCAACAACAACACCGGCGCCATCTACCAGATCTCGATCGCCAACCCCTCGGGCACGCCGACCTTCGCGTTGGTGTCCAGTTACACGGGGCCGGTCGCCGGCACCAGCAACGACGGGGCCGCCTGCGTCGCCCCCCTGACCGTCGACCTCGGCATCACCAAGACCGGCCCGGCCCTGGTAGCGCCCAACGGGACCATCACCTGGACGCTGACGGTCACCAACACCGGACCGGGCAACAGCTCCGGCTTCGCCGTCAGCGACACCGTCCCGTCCGGGGTGACCAACGTGACCTCGCCAACGAGCGGGTGCAAGGTCACCGGCAACTCGGTGCTGTGCTCCGAAGGGGCCTTGCCAATGGCGGCACCTTTACCATCACCTTGAACGGCACGGCACCGTCCACCAACGGGACCTGCTTCACCAACTCGGCCACGGTGACCGGCAACGAGGTCGACCCCAACTCAGCCAACAACACCTCCTCGGTCCAGACCTGCACCACCCCGGCCATCACGCTGGTCAAGTCGGCCAACGTCACCAGCGTCAGCGCCCCCGGAACGGTGATCACCTACAGCTACCTGGTCACCAACTCCGGCACCACCACGGTCCTCAACCACGTGGGCGTGACCGACCCGATGAGCGGTCTTTCGGCGATCAACTGCCCCGCATCGGAGCTGGCCGCAGGGGTCTCGACGACCTGTACGGCCACCTACACCACCACCCAGGCCGACGTCAATCGGGGCAGCATCTCCAACACGGGTACCGCGAGTGGGACCCCACCGTCGGGGTCGGCAGTGACTGCAACCTCCTCGTTGACGATCCCGGTGGTCCAGAACCCCACCATCTCGATCGTCAAGTCGGCGAACATCAGCAGTTTCAACAAGCCGAGCACGGCCGTGACTTACAGCTACAAGGTCACCAACACCGGCAACGTGACCCTCACGTCGGTCGGCGTGACCGACCCCATGTCCGGGCTGTCCGCGGTCACCTGCCCCAGCTCGCACCCTGGCCCCTGGCGCCTCGGAGACCTGCACCGCCACCTACACCACCACCCAGGCCAACGTGGATAACGGGAGCATCTCCAACACCGGCACCGCGACCGGAACGGCGCCCAACGGCACCAAGGTCACCGCAGCCTCATCGCTCACCATCCCCGCCACCCAGACCCCCAGCGATCACGCTGGTGAAGACGGCCAGCATCGCCAGCTTCTCCGGCTCCGGCACGGCGGTGACCTACAGCTACAAGGTGACCAACACCGGCAACGTGACCCTCAACCCGGTCGGCGTGACCGACCCGATGCCGGGACTGTCGGCGGTCACCTGTCCCAGCAGCTCCCTGGCACCGGCCGTCTCCCAGACCTGCACGGCCACCTACACCACCACCCAGGCCGACGTCGACGCCGGCTCCATCCACAACACCGGCACCGCCTCGGGCACGCCGCCGAGCGGAACGGCGGTGACGGCCACGTCCTCGGTGACGATCCCGGCCACCCATTCGCCGGCCATCACTCTGGTGAAGTCCTCCGACATCCCGGCCTTTGCACCGCCCGCCGCTCCCGGCGTGGTGATCACCTACAGCTACCAGGTGACCAACACCGGCAACGTCACCCTTCACTCGGTGGGGGTGACCGACCCCATGACCGGCCTGTCGTCGGTCAGCTGCCCGAGCTCGACCCTGGCCCCGAACGCGTCGGAGACGTGCACGGCCACCTACACCACCACCCAGGCCGACATCGACCGGGGCAGCATCAGCAACACCGGCACCGCGAGCGGACTGCCACCCAGGGCGCCGCGGTCACCGCCCAGTCCAGTCTGACGATCCAGGCTTCCACGACCCCCGCCATCGGCCTGGTGAAGTCCGCCAGCGTCACCAGCTTCTCGGCGGCCGGCACGGTGATCACCTACAGCTACCAGGTGGTCAACAGCGGCAACCAGACTCTCACGTCCGTGGGGGTGACCGACCCGATGACCGGCTTGTCGGCGATCAACTGCCACGGCTGACGACGCTGGCTCCCGGCGCGTCCGTAACCTGCACCGCCACCTACACGCACCACCCAGGCCGACCTTGACGCCGGCTCCATCCACAACACCGGCACCGCGACCGGTACCACACCCTCTTGCGTCGAAAGTCACCGCCACCTCGTCGGTGACCGTGCCCGCGACCCAAACTCCCGCCATCTCGGTCGTCAAGTCGGCCAGCATCACCAGCTTCTCGGCGCCCGGTACACCCGTCACCTACAGCTACCAGGTGACGAACACCGGCAACGTGACGCTGCACTCGGTCGAGCGTCACCGACCCGATGAGCGGCCTGTCCGCGGTGACCTGCACCAGCTCCACCCTCGCCCCGGTGCGTCGGAGACCTGCACGGCCACCTACACCACCACCCAGGCGAACGTGGACAACGGGCAGCATCACCAATACCGGCACGGCTCGCGGCACTCCCCCCGACCGGGTCGGCCGTGAGCGTCTCAATCATCGCTCAACATTCCCGCCATCCAGCATCCTGCGATCACCCTGCTGAAGACGGCCAACGTCTCCAGCTTCTCCGCCCCTGGGCGCCCGATCACCTACAGCTACAAGGTGACCAACACCGGCAACGTGACCCTCACCTCGGTCGGCGTCACCGACCCCATGAGCGGCCTGTCGACGATCAGCTGCGGCGGCGTCACCGACCTGGGCCCCGGCGCCTCGATCACCTGCACCGCCACCTACACCACCACCCAGGACGACGTCGACGCCGGCTCGATCCACAACACGGGCACCGCCACCGGCTCCCCCCGAGCTGGCCCCAACGTCAGCGCCACCTCGTCGGTCACCATTCCCGCCACCCAGACGCCGGCCATCACGCTGGTCAAGTCCGCCAGCGTCACCAGCTTCTCGGCGGCGGGCACGTCAATCACCTACAGCTACCTGGTGACCAATACCGGCAACGTCACCCTCGACCCGGTGGGCGTGACCGACCCCATGACCGGCCTGTCGTCGATCAGCTGCCCGGACTCCACCCTGACCCCGGCGGCATCCGAGACCTGCACCGCCACCTACACCACCACCCAGGCCGACGTGGATCAAGGCAGTATCACCAACACCGGCACTGCGACCGGCACCCCTCCGACCGGTCCGGCGATCAACGGCGACGATGCTCGGTGACCATTCCGGCCACGCAGTCACCAGGCATCACCCTGGTCAAGAGTGCCGACGTCGTGCAGCTTCGCCGCACCGGGCACGGTGATCACCTACAGCTACGACGTGACCAACACCGGCAACGTCACCCTCACGCCGGTCGGGCGTGACCGACCCCATGAGCGGCCTGTCGGCGATCAGCTGCCCGGCTCACCACCCTCGCCCCGGGTGCCACCGAAACCTGCACCGCCACCTACACCACCACGGCCGCGGACCTCACGGCCGGACAGATCACCAACACCGGCACGGCCAGCGGGGACCCCACCTTCCGGGCCGGCGGTGACGAGCTCATCCACACTGTCTGATCCCGGCTGTCCAGAGCCCGGCCATCGGGCTGCAAAAGACCGCCAACGTGACCAGTTTCTCGGCGGCGGGAACCGTGATCACCTACAGCTACCGGATCACCAACACCGGCAACGTGGCGCTGCACCGCGGTCACGGTCACCGACCCGCTGCCGGGCCTGTCGGCGATCAGCTGCCGGACCGGCCACGCTGCCCGGCGGGCGGATCTGGAGACGTGCACCGCGACCTACACCACCACCCAGGCCGACGTCGACGCAGGCGGAGTCACCAACACCGGCACCGCCACGGGCACCGTGCCCAAGGGCTACGTGATCACCGCGGTGGACTCGCGTCACCGTGCCGGCGGTCCAGACACCGGCGATCGGACTGGTGAAGACCGCGGACACCCCCAGCTTCGATGCCGCGGGCACCCTGGTCACCTACCGCTACCGGGTCACCAACACCGGCAACGTCACCCTCGACCCGGTCACCGTCACCGACCCCATGCCGGACCTCTCGGCCATCGCGTGCCCTGATCAGCGCTGGCCCCCGGCGCCTTCGAGACCTGCAACGCCACCTACACCACCACCCAGGCCGACGTCGACGCCGGGTCGATCACCAACACCGGCACCGCCACCGGCACCCCTCCGTCCGGCGCAGCCGTCACGGCCCAGTCGTCGGCGACGGTACCCGCCATCTCGGCTCCAGCCATCGGCGTGGTGAAGTCGGCCAACGTCACCAGCTTCGACGGCCCTGGTGTCCTCATCACCTACAGCTACCAGGTCACGCAACATCGGCAATGACACCCTTACCGGGGTGACCGTGACCGACCCGATGCCCGGCCTGTCTGCCGTCAGCTGCCCGGATCCCACCCTCAGCCCGGCGGCAAACGGAGCAGTGCACCGCCACCTACACCACCACCCAGGCCGACGTCGACGCCGGCAAGATCACCAACACCGGCACCGCCACCGGCACGCCGCCCAGCGGGCCCGGACGTTACCGACCACTCGACCCTGACCATCCCGGCCGCGCAGGCCCCCGCGCTTGACCTGTCAAAAAGACCGCCAGCGTCCCAGCTTCTCGGCGCCAGGGACGGACATCAACTACGGCTACCTGGTCACCAATACCGGCAACGTCACCCTCACCCCGGTGACGGTTACCGACCCTATGACAGGTCTGTCGGCCATCACCTGCCCGTCCGTCACCCTGTCCCCCGGAGACTCAGGAGACCTGCACCGCCACCTACACCACCACCCAGGCCGACGTGGATCGCGGGAGCATCACCAACACCGGCACCGCCGCCGGCACCCCGCCCAGCGGCCCAGCCGGTCAGCGCTATCTCCACCGTCACCGTCCCCGCCGTGCTCACATCCGGCGATCGAGCTGGCCAAGTCGTCCAACCCGCCCGACTACGCCTCGGCCGGCACCCTGATCACCTACAGCTACACCGTCATCAACTCCGGCAACGTGACCCTCCACGGGATCGCGGTGACCGACCCGATGGCCGGGCTCTCGACGATCACCTGCCCCACCGCGACACTCGCCCCGACCGCGTCGGAGACCTGCACGGCCACCTACACCACCACCCAGGCCGACGTCGACCGGGGCAGTCTGGTCAACATCGCAACCGGTCTCGGGACTCAGTTCCCTCCGGGACGCCGGTGACCGACCAGGCCAAGCTGACCGGTGCCGGCCCATACCGAGCCCGGCGATCTCCCTGGTGAAGTCGGCCAGCATCGACACCTTCTCGGCGGCCGGGACGCCGGTCACCTACAGCTACACTGGTCACCAATACCGGCAACCTGACCCTCGCGTCGGTGGGCGTGACCGATCCCATGCCCGGCCTGTCCTCGGTCAGCTGCCCGACACGGGACCTTGGCTCCCGGGGCGTTCGAGGTCTGCACCGCCACCTACACCACCACCCAGGCCGACGTCGACGCGGGCAAGATCGCCAATACCGCGCACGGCGACCGGCACGCCGCCGAGCGGTCCGGCCGTCACCGCGACCTCTATCGTTGCAGATCACCGCTCAGCAGGCTCCGACGATCGGCCTGGTCGAAGACGGCCAGCGTGCCCAACTTCACTGCGCCCGGCACCGTGATCACCTACAGCTACCAGGTCACCAACAGCGGCAACGTGACCCTGACGCGGTCGGCGTGACCGACCCGATGCCCAACCTCTCGACCATCTCCTGCCCCACCACCACGCTGGCTGACCGGCGCATCCGAGACCTGCACCGCCGACGTACACCACCACCCAGGCCGACGTCGACGCCGGGGGTGTGACCAACACCGGCACCGCCACCGGGACGCCTCCGTCCCCGGGCTCTCCACGTGACCGACACATCCACGCTGACCGTGCCGGCCCTACAGAACCCGGCCGTGACGCTGACCAAGTCGGCGAACCCGACGAGCTTCTCGGCCGTCGGCACGGTGATCACCTACAGCTATGCGGTCACCAATACCGGCAACGTCACCCTCGACCCGGTCGTCGTCACCGACCCCATGACCAATCTGTCCACCATCGACTGCAAGGGCGTCACCAGCCTGACTCCCGGCGATTCGGTGACGTGCACCGCCACGTACTCCACGACCCAGGCCGACGTGGACCGGGGCCGGGTCATCAACACGGGCACGGTCACGGCCACGCCGCCCTCCGGGCCCGATTTGGTCCAGCAATCAAACGCCACGGTCTTGGCGGCACAGATTCCGGCGATCAGCACTCGTCAAGGCTGCCGAGCGTCACCAGTTTCTCGGCGGTGGGAACCGTCGTGACCTACACTACACGGTCACGAACGCCGGCAATGTGACCCTGACATCGCATCCGAGTGACCGACCCGATGCCGGGCCTCTCAGCATCAACTGCCAGGGCGTCACGAGCGCTTGACCCCAGGCGGCTCAGTGACTTGCACGGCCACCTACACGACCACCCAGGCGACCTGGATCGACGGCTTCGATCATCAACACCGGAACCGCTTCCGGGACGCCGCCGGTCGGCCCGAGCGCCGACCGCGCAGCGCATCGGCAACCATCCTGGCGCAACAAACGCCGATCATCACCCTGACCAAGACCGCCAACATCACCAGCTTCTCGGCGCCGAACACGACGGTGACCTACACGTACCTCGTCACCAACACCGGGAACGTCACCCTCTCCCCGGTGTCGGTGACCGACCCGATGTCGGGTCTGTCGCCCATCTCGTGCCTCGGGACCACCCTCGCCCCCGGCGCGTCGACGAGCTGTACCGCCACCTACAACACGACCCAGGGGGACCTCGATCGGGGCACGATCACCAACACGGGGACGGCCGCCGGGACCACGCCCGACGGAACGATCGCGACGGCACGGTCGACGGTGACGATCCCGGCGGCGACCTCGCCTGGCCTCTCGCTTGTCAAGTCCTCTGACCTGAGCACGTTCTCGAATGCCGGGACGCAGGTCATCTACAACTACCTCGTCACCAACACCGGGAACGTGACCCTCGCAGCGGTGGACGTCACCGACCCCATGTCCGGCCTCTCCGCGATCAACTGCCCGACCTCCAGCCTGGCCCCGGGCGCCTCGGAGAGCTGCACCGCCAGCTACACCATCCGCCAAGCCGATGTCGACGCCGGTCAGATCACCAATACCGGCACTGCGTCAGGCGATCCCCCGTCGGGCCCCGCGGTGACCGACTCGTCGACGTTGACGATCACCCTGTCGCAAGCACCGACGATTGCCATCGCCAAATCAGCCAACATCACCACGTACTCCGCGCCCAACACCGCAGTCACCTACAGCTACCTGGTGACCAACGCCGGCAACGTCACCCTCCATTCGGTGACCGTGGCCGATCCCATGGCCGGATTGTCAGCGGTCAGCTGCCCGGATTCGACCCTGGCGCCGGGCGCGTCGGAAACCTGTTCCGCGACCTACACGACCACCCAGACCGACGTCGACCGGGCCAGCATCACCAACACGGGTACGGCGTCGGGCGACCCCCCTTCGGGACCCACGGTGACCGACTCGGCGACGCTGGTCATACCAGGGGCCCAGAGCCCGGGCATCACCATGGTCAAGTCGGCCAACATCGCCAGCTTCTCGGCGCCGGCAACCACCGTCACCTATAGCTACCTGGTAACCAACACGGGCAACGTGACCCTCACTTCGGTCCACGTGGACGACGCCATGCCCAACCTGTCGCCGATCTCCTGTTCGATCGCTCCCCTGGCCCCGGCCGCCTCGACCACCTGCACCGCCACCTACACCACCACCCAGGCGGACGTCGATCGGGGCAGCATCAGCAACACCGCTACCGCCACCGGGACCGCCCCCCTCGGGCCGCCCCCCATCAGCGGTCCGTCGTCGGTGACAATCCCGGCGACGCAGACTCCGGGGATCACCATCAAGAAAGCCGGCAACCCGAGCGGCTTCTCGGCGGCCGGCTCGACGATCGACTACTCGTACGTCGTCACCAACACCGGCAATGTCACCTTGAACCCGGTGACCGTGAACGATCCGCTGCCGGGCCTGTCGCCGATCTCCTGTCCCAGTACCCAGCTGGCCCCCGATGGCCTTATGACCTGTACGGCTTCCTACACCACGACCCAGGCTGACGTCGACGCCGGAGGCGTCACCAACACCGGGACTGCGACAGGCGTCCCTCCCGCTGGGCCCCCGGTGACCGATTCGGCCACCATCACCATCCCGGCGTCCCAACAACCGAACATCTCCCTGACGAAGACGGCCAGCCTGACCACCTACTCGGCCGCGGGCACCCCAGTCACCTACGACTACCAAGTGACCAACACCGGCAATGTGACCCTCGACCCGGTGACCGTGACGGACCCGATGCCCGGGCTCTCCGCTATCACCTGCTCCACCAACGTCCTGGCCCCCGGTGGCGCCGAAACGTGCACGGCGACCTACACGACCACCCAGGCTGACATGGACCACGGGTCGATCACCAACACGGGCACCGCCTCCGGCACGCCGCCCACGGGGGCCGCGGTGGTGGCCACGTCCTCCGTCACCCTCGACCGCGCTTCCGACCCCGGCCATCACCCTGCAGAAGTCGGCCAGCATCAGCTCTTTTGATACGGCCATGACGCCAATCACCTACAGCTACCTGGTCACCAACACTGGCAATGTCACGCTCGATCCGGTGACCGTGACCGACCCGATGCCGAACCTGTCCGCCGTAACCTGCCCAGACGATTCATTGGCGCCCAGCGGCTCCGAGACCTGCACCGCTACCTATACGACGGTACAGGTCGATGTCGATCGCGGCAGTGTGGCCAACACCGGCACCGCCCATGGCACCCCGCCCACCGGTGCCGAGGTGACTGCGACCTCGTCGGTCACGATCCCCGCCGCCGCCGTGCCGGCCATCTCCATCCTGAAGTCCGCCAGTCCGACGTCGTTCTCGGCGCCCGGCACGCAAATCACCTACACCTACCAGGTCACCAACACCGGCAACGTGACCCTGAGCGGGGTCTTGGTCACCGACCCCATGCCCGGCCTTTCCCCGATCGACAGCTGCACCAGCACCACCTTGGCGCCCGGGTCTCCTGGGGTTCCGCCCGGTACGGAGACGTGCACCGCCACCTACACGACCACCCAGGCTGACGTCGATCGGGGCAGCATCAGCAACACCGCTACCGCCTCGGGTCTGCCACCCACCGGGCCTGCGGTCAGCGATCAATCGTCGGCCACGGTGACGGCGGTGCAGAGCCCCTCGATCAGCATGATGAAATCAGCGAGCGCTCAGAGCTTCGCGGCGCCCGGCACGTCCATCACCTATACGTACCTGGTGACCAACACGGGCAACGTGACCCTCGATCCGGTGACCGTGACCGATCCGATGCCGAACCTGTCCGCCGTAACCTGCCCTGACCCGGCGCTGGCGCCGGCCGCCTTCGAAAGCTGTACGGCGACGTACGTGACCTCGCAGGCTGACGTCGACGCCGGCGGGGTATCCAACATGGGCACCGCTCACGGCACTCTGCCCAGCGGGTCTGCGGTGACGGCCACGTCGTCGGTAACCGTTCCCGCGACCCAAACGCCCGGGATATCCGTCACCAAGTCCGCCAGCCCTAACACCTTCGCTGCTCCGGGCACCCTGTTGACCTACAGCTACCTGGCGCAAAACGTCGGGAACGTGAGTCTCACGTCAGTAGCGATGGTCGACCCCATGCCGGGCCTGTCGGCGATCAATTGCAACGGCGCTTCCACCCTGGCTCCAGGGGCCTCAGAGACGTGCACGGCCACCTACACGACCACCCAGGCGGACGTCGACGTGGGACACCTCACCAACTCCGCCACCGCCACCGCCGATCCCCCCACCGGACCGCCAGTCAGCGCCGGCGACACGTTGACGGTCGATGCTGTCCAGACCCCGACCATCTCCATCACCAAGACGGCCAGCATCCCGACGTTCTCGGCGCCAGGGGCCGAAACGACCTACAGCTACCAGGTGACCAACACCGGCAACGTCACCTTGAACCCGGTGACCGTGACCGACCCGATGTCCGGGCTGTCGGCCATCGCGTGCCCCTTCACGCAGCTCGCGCCCGGGGCGGGAGGAACCTGCACGGCCACCTATACGACGACCCAGGCCGACGTGGATCGGGGCTCGATCACCAACACGGGCACCGCGACCGGCACGGCCCCGGCCGGCACCCAGGTCACCGACACCTCGTCGGTCACGATTCCTGCGGCCCAGACCCCCTCGATCACTCTGGCCAAGTCCGCCAGCGTGGCGGACTTCGCCGCCGCGGGGACCCTGATCACGTACCGCTACCAGGTGACCAACGGCGGCAATGTCACCCTGGATCCGGTCGTCGTTACCGATCCCATGCCGAACCTGTCGCCCGTCTCCTGCCCTGACTCCTCCCTGGCCCCGGGCGGCGTCGAGACCTGCACCGCCACCTACACCACCAGCCAGACCGACGTAAATGCCGGCGGCGTCTCGAACGTCGGTACCGCCACCGGAACTCCTCTCACCGGACCGGCGGTTGTCGACTCCGCCACCCTCGGCGTCCCGGCCATCGCGTCGCCCGCCATCACCATCGCCAAGTCGGCCGACCCGACCAGCTTCTCGCAAGTCGGCACCACCATCACCTACACCTACGACGTCACCAACGCCGGCAACGTCACGCTCGATCCGGTCGTCGTGACCGATCCCATGCCGAACCTGTCGCCGGTCTCCTGCCCCGACACCTCGCTCGACCCGCTTGCTTCAGAGCAGTGCCACGCCACGTACGTCACCACCCAGGGGGACCTCGACAGCGACGGGGTTAGCAACACCGGAACCGCCACCGGCACGCCGCCCACCGGACCCCCCGTCACGGACTCCTCCACGCTCACCGTTCCCGCTCACCAGACGCCCGCGATTGGGCTGTCAAAGACGGCCGACCCCACGTCCTTCGCCCAGGCCGGCACGGTGATCATGTACACCTACCAGGTCACCAACACCGGGGATGTGACGCTGAACCAGTTGCAGGTCACTGATCCCATGCCGCACCTCTCCGGACCCTCCTGTCCCGACCTGACGCCCACCACCCCGCTGGACCCGGGCGACGAGATCACCTGCACCGGCACCTACACCACGACCCAGGCCGATGTGGACGCCGGCCGCGTGACGAACACCGCCACCGCCCAGGGCGCCACGCCGGAAGGCGAGACGGTCGATGACTCGGCCCAAGCCACCGTTCAGGCCAACCAGACCCCGGCGATCGCCCTCACCAAGTCGCCCAGCCCGCCGGACTTCTCAAAGCCCGGCACCACGATCACCTACCGCTACGGCGTGACCAACACCGGCAACGTGACCCTCGATCCGGTAACGGTGACCGACCCTATGGTCGGACTGTCGCGGATCACCTGCCCGGTCTCGTCGCTCGCCCCGGCGGGGACCGAGACGTGCAGCGCCACCTACCTCACGACCCAGGCCGACGTCCAGGTCGGTCAGATCACCAACACGGGCACGGCCACCGGCGATCCACCGGCTGATCCACCCGTGACGGCGAGCGCCCACGCCATCGTCCTGGCCGGAGCGATCCAGCTGGTGAAGTCGGCCAGCCTGACCACGTACAACGCGCCCGGCCAGCGCGTGATTTACAGCTACAAAGTGACCAACACGGGCCGGGTCCCCCTGACCCACGTGACCGTCGCCGACCGGATGACCGGGCTCTCCCCCATCAGTTGCAACGGGGTCTCCACCCTGGCTCTCGGCGCCTCGGTGACCTGCACTGCCCAGTACACGACAACGCAAGCCGACGTGGACCGGGGCAGCCTGTCGAACACGGCCACCGCGTCGGGGACGCTGCCAGCCGGATCGACGGTGACGTCGACGTCCACGGCCACGATCCCCGACGACATGAACCCGGCGATCACCCTGGTCAAGACGGCCAGCGTCAGCAGCGTCTCGACCGCCGGGACCGTCGTCACCTACAGCTTCAAAGTGAGCAACTCGGGCAACGTCACCCTGAACCACGTGTCGGTCACAGATCCCATGGCTGGGCTCTCGCCTGTCACGTGCCCCGCGGCCACCCTGGCTCCAGCCGCGTCCATGATCTGCACGGCGACCTACACCGTCACCTCGGCGGACCTGGTGAAGAGTGAGCTCACCAACACGGCCACCGCGACAGCCGGCGACCCGGCCGGGTCGACCGTGCAATCAACGAGCGCGACCGTGACCATCCCGGTGACCTCGAAGACGCCGACACCTACCCCACCACCGGCGCCCCCAAGCCCGGTTACACCCGAGACCCTACCGGTGACAGGCTGATGCTCGTGATCCGACGTACCGTTGCGGGACGGCGCGCCACAGGGGTTGGTCTGCTGAGCGTCGCCATGCTCATGCTGGCCGCGTGCGGCGGAGGGAAGCCCCAAGCGTCATCGTCGACGTCAACCGTGCCCGCCCCGCAAACCACGGTGAGCGTGCCGCCCTACAACCCGGCCAAGAACGCCCGGCAGGACGTGGTCGCCGGCGCCTGCGTCGACGGGGGTTCCAAAGGATGGTCGCTGTCGGGAACGGTAACGAATTCGGGGTCGACCCCGAGGGGCTACTCGATCGCCGTGGACTTCATCACCGTTCCCGGTGACACCGTCATGGCCACCAAGGTGGTCAACGTGCCCACGCTGCCGCCCCACCAGTCGGCAAAATGGTCGGCCACAGGAGCAGCACCAGGAGTCAAGAACCTGACCTGCGTGATCCGACAGAGCCTGTCCACGTGACCAACCGAGGCCCGCGTCCCGGAGCCCGGCCGCTGCCGGCCGCCATCCTCGCCGTGGTCCTGGCGGTGACGGCCCTTCTCCTGGCCTCCTGTGGGCACAGCAGTCATCAGGCGACCCCCGCCATCCCGGCGGCGAGTACGCAGACCGCCAGCACCGCTCCACCGGCCGCCCCGACCACGGGGCCGCCGGCAACCGCCCCGCAGGCCCCCGCCGGTTGGACCCTGGTGGCCACCACGCACGGTGACATCCCCCGGTTCAGCGTCCCCGGAGGTTCCAGGGTCGGGACCGTGCCGGCAAGCTGGCATGGCGCCCCCTCCACCCTCCCGGTGATCGCCAGCCGCCCGGGCTGGTACGAAGTTCGCCTGGCCCAACGCCCCAACGAGTCCACCGCATGGGTGCTGGCCAGCGACGTCTCACTTGAGGCGTCCCCGTATCGCATCGTCATCAATCTGGCGACGACCCATCTGCAGCTGTACCGGGATAACCAGCTGGTCCTATCCGCGCCGGTAGGCATCGGCACGCCCACCGATCCCACCCCGACCGGGCAGTATTTCCTGGCCTTGCTGGCCGCCCCGCCGAGCCCCGGGTATGGGGCGTTCGTCATGGTGACCTCGGCCCATTCCAACACCATCACCGATTGGGAAAGCTCGGGCGACGCCATGATCGCTATCCACGGCCCCCTCGGTTCGGACGCAGAGATCGGCACGACCGGGGCGGCCGTGTCGCACGGATGCGTCCGCATGCACGAAACAGACCTGCAAGCGCTGCGACCCGTCCCGGCGGGGAGCCCTATCGATATCGTCGCCTGACGCGCCATCGCCGCCGGTAAGCGCATCGGTTGCCGCCAGGTGCTGCCGCCGGACTAGGGATGGGCGCCGCCACGCGAAGAGGAGCCCGCGCCGTGTTCGGGCGGGCTCCTCCTCTCAGTAAGCCGAATGGGTGACCACCTCAGATTCGCGTCGTCTGGCCTGGGCGATCCGGCGCCGACCGCGCTCGGATGTGCCGCCCCACACGCCGTGCTCGATGCGGTTGTCCACCGCGTATTCGAGGCATTGCTCGCGTACGGGGCACTTGGCGCAGATCCGTTTGGCCACTTCCACGCCGACGCCGTCGACGGGGAAAAACACATTGGGTGGGTGCTCCCGGCAGGAGCCGTATTCCATCCAGCTGGCGTCGGACGTCATCGGACCTGCTCCGCCTCGTGCCGGTGATATCGCTGAGCGACTGGGCCGGCCTGTGCCGGTTGCAGCGCTCGAGAGGTATAGGGGAAATCTCTCACGTGCCCTTCCAAGCCCTTCGATAAGTGGTATATGTCCTCTCCAGTAGACGACTTATCGCTGTGAACTTAATGAGACCTACCTGAAAACTCCCGGCAGGCTGGTCTGGGCGGCCCGGGCCGCGGTACGGCCACGGGTGAACGGTTACTCAGGAGGTACGGATTACGCGCTGGACCGGGCGACGACCGCACTCGGATTCTCTCCGTGCTCGTACACCTCGGATGCCGGCCCGACAATTAGCGGGTCGGGAGAACCGACGACGGAGGCGTCTCGTCGCGGATAGTCGAATTGCTGCAGTACGTACCGCATGGCGTTGATGCGGGCCCGTTTTTTGTCATTGCTTTTCACCACGGTCCAGGGTGCGTCGGCCGTATCGGTGAGGGCGAACATGGCTTCCTTGGCCGCGGTGTACTCGTCCCAACGGTCGAGCGAAGCCAAATCCGTCGGCGAGAGCTTCCACTGGCGCACCGGGTCGATGCGCCGGATCAAAAAGCGCGTCCGCTGCTCAGCTCGCGAGACCGAGAACCACAACTTGATCAGGGCGGTACCGTCGCCAATGAGCAATCGCTCGAATTCGGGTGCCTGAACGACGAAGGTCTGGTACTGCTCCTCGGTGCAATATCCCATCACCCGCTCGACGCCGGCCCGGTTGTACCAGGACCGGTCGAACAGTACGATTTCCCCGGCCGAAGGCAGGTGGGCGACGTAGCGTTGGAAATACCACTCTCCCTGCTCACGGGGCGACGGTTTTTCGAGAGCGATCACGTCGGCGCCCCTCGGGTTGAGGTGCTCCGTGAACCGCTTGATGGTCCCGCCCTTGCCGGCCGCGTCCCGACCTTCGAAGAGGATCACGATGCGGCGGTCAGTGTCTTTTATCCAGTTCTGCAGCTTCAGCAATTCGATCTGCAGGAGCCGCTTGATCACCTCGTACTCGGGCCGGGGCATGCGCTCTGGATAGGGATAGCCCTCCCGCCAGGTATCGACCAGCCGGCCATCCTTCCACCGCAGTACGGGTTCGTCGTCGTCGTCGGTGTCGTCCAGCTCCAGGTCGTCAAGGTGCCGGGAAAGGTCGACATCGAGGTCGTAGAGGGGGGTCCCGTCTACGGCGGTCATCGCGCCCGACCTGGAAAGCCGCTGTTTGGCACGTGACAGGAAAGACTGGAAAGGGCCCGCTCCGGCATGACCGGAACAGTATCGAATTCCATGATCAGCTCTGAACGTCCCGCAGCGCCGCGTCTCCCCCCCACATCGGTGATCTCACACGACGGGCGGTGGTTTCCCCTCGGCAGTGGCGGCGAGGGCGGGATCCCAGTCGCACACCAGGCAGGCATGGCGAAACACCGACCGGGCAAAGGCCAGCCCGGTGCCGTGGGGATCTGGACTCGTGCGCACGTCGTCCCAGTCCAGGACGTACTCCCCCAGCTGGCCGTCCCAACGGGTCTGGGGTGGGTCGAGCGAGACGGACGCGAACCCTTCCGGCGCCGGGTGGGCATAGGCGTAAAACGCCGCCTTGTCGTATCGGGCATCGCCCGGCCACCAGCCGATCGCCACCTCCTGCGCGTCCATGGCGTTGCGCATGATGAAGTCGTGGGACGGAGGTGCGGCCGGTAGCCCAGAGAACAGGTTCACGGCCAGATCAAAGGAACCCCACCAAGCGTTGACCGGCGTCGACCGTCCTCGGAACGGGGCCCGGAAGGCCCCGAGGACGAAGGCCGCCTGGGTCGCCGCGGTGAAATAGTCCTCCACCCGGGTGCGGTCGTAGCGCCAGTGCTCCTCGTCCTCATCGAGGGGCACGGTCCAGGTGACCTCCTGGGGGGTGGGATCGATGTCCACCGGACCGCCGAATTCCCGCACCGTGGCCAGCACCTCCCGCGTTACCGCGCCGACGGGCCGGTCGGGGGTCAGCGCCACTCGCGCCGCCCGTCCGCTGCTGTGCTCGACGATCGCTTCGTGGGTCCGTAGATCCAACCCGACGACGAGGGACCCCGATCCATCTGGTGACGGTAAGGGGGCCGATTCCCAGCCCCGTGCGGTGAGCCGCAGGGCAGCGTGCTGCAGCTGAGGCTCGGGGGGCGCCAGTTTCGCCGACAGCTTGCCCAGCACCTGGCTGTGGGCGTGCAGCGTGTCGCACGTGTCGCGCCATTCCTCGTACGAGACTCCTGGCCATCCGGACATGACCGCACGGTAGCGAACCCGTCGGAGCTGCTCAACCGGTCCCTCCCGTCGGGGCCGCGGCTGGTCGGTGTGGTCTGCACCCCGCTACGCCCGGACGACGACCTTGACGCCGGTCAGCTGAGGGACACCGGGGCCGGCCGGGGGCCTGGGCTTCGCGGCGGTTCGGGCCCGCCGGGCGGCGACCGACCCGCCGACGAATCGGCGAAGAAGGAGCGAGTCCACAGCCCGGCGGGCGCCGAAGTGGCGGAGCTCGTCCTGACGGGAGTGGGCGACTTGCTGAAGCATCCCCGGGTGCGTCATGACCCGAACCTACGAAGAGATGCGGTCAGCTTCCGTCACCTACTCCCAATAATCTCGGTCCGTGGCAGAAACCGCCGCCCGGCTGCTCCGGCTCCTCGGTCTGCTCCAGCGCCGTCCCGAGTGGACTGGCGCCGAGCTGGCGGCCCGGCTGGACGTGGGTGTCCGGACGCTGCGCCGGGACGCCGAACGACTCCGCAGTCTCGGCTATCCCGTGGAGTCCACTCCCGGTCCCGGCGGCGGGTACCGCCTCGGCGTCGGCACCGAATTGCCCCCGCTCCTGCTCGACGACGAGGAAGCCATGGCGGTGGCCGTCGTGCTCGGCGTATCGGCCGGCGCGGCCATCCCAGGAATCGAGCGAGCCGCCCTGGCCACCCTGTCCCGGATCGACCGGCTTCTCCCGCCGAGGCTCCGTGCCCAACTGGGATCGCTGCGGGCCGCCACGGTGGCGCTCATGTCCCCGCCCACCGTGATTCCCCCCGAGCATCTGGTCCTCCTGGCCGGGGCGTGCGAGGCCTGCCAGCGGGCGGTCTTTCACTACCGGACCCGCCAAGGGGTCGAGCGGGAACGGAGGGTGGAGCCCCATCGCCTCGTCGCCACCGACCGCCGGTGGTACCTGGTCGCGCACGACCTCGATCGCCACGATTGGCGCACGTTTCGGGTCGACCGCATGTCCGACATCCGGGTTACCGGCCACGGGTTCCAACCGAGGCAGCTGGACGACGCGGCCCGGTTGGTCGCCGAGTCGATTGCGGTGGCGCCCTACCTGGTAAAGGCCACCATCCGAGTCGCCACGTCTGCAGACGCGCTCACCCGCCGCGTCCCCGCGGACATCGGCATCGTCAGAGCGGACGGCCCGGACGCCAGCGTCCTCACCCTCGGGGCCGACGACCTGGAGTGGATCGCCGGCCGCCTGGTCGGCTACGGGTTCGAATTCGAGGTGGTAGATCCTCCCGAGCTCCGGCAGTACCTCGGCGAGCTAGGGACCAGGCTGGTCAGCGCGCACGCAGCGGTGCAGGTGGCCGGCGCACCCCGTCCGGGGGGCCGCCAAGGCGGCGGCCCGTCACAGCACCCGTCTCGGTAGGAGGGCGCCGATCAGCCAGAACAGCGGGATGAAGATCCCGATCACGAACATCACCCAATGCCCCTTTCGGAGGGCAGTGATACCCAGGAAGATCATGAGCGCCAGATAGAGAATCGCCCAGAGGCCGATATAGCCATTACTGGTCACGTCTGCAAGCACCGGGGTGGTCTCCTTCTGCCGGTTGATGTTTGCGTGCCGCCTACGCTCACCCACGTGCCAACGGTCCGACCCCAGGCCGACGACGTCTCATGACCGGGCCGGGCCGGTCATCCTTTACGAGGATTTAGCGGTTTGCTCAGCTGCCGAGGATCTTGGCCTTCTGCGCGGCGAACTCCTCTTCGGTCAAGATGCCTTGATCCTTGAGGGCGGCGAGCTGCTTGAGCTGCTCGATGGCATCCTGGCTCGGCCCGGCCGCGGGCGCAGCCTCCGGTTCGGGGGGCGCTTCGGCGGACGCATAGACCGGCGCGGTCTTCTCCTCCTGGCGGCGCGCTACCCGGCCGCTCACCGCAGTGGCCGTGCCGGCGATAACCGCGGTCCGACCGACCGTACGGGCAATAGGTCGTCTGATCATGGTTCAAGATCTCCTTGTCAGTTCTGGTCAGTCGGCCGAGCCCAGCTCGGCCATGGCTTCGAGTACGAGCTCGTGGGGGATCCGGCCGCCCTCGAGGACCACCCCATTGGCGTTCCACACGGCCTCGGCGAACTCGGTCGCCCAGGTGTCCTCCCAGACGATCAGAGCGGCCGACGTGTTCGGGTCCAATCCGGCCGCCGCGTAGGCGACGTCCTCCTCGCTGACGAATCCACCCGCTTCGCCCTGCAGCTCGGCGAAGGGCGCCAGCTCGTCGAGCTGGTCGAACTCGAACATCACGACATTGCCGTCGGCATCCTTGCCGATGAAGACCAGGTCGATGATCCGGACGGTATTGCTATCGATCAGCCGGGCCAGCGCCGGCACGATCTCTCCCTTGAACTGGTTTCCAGGGAAGGCCAGCAGGATGTACTCAACCGGTCCGACACTCACGCCGATACCTCCTGGAACTCTGTCTTCGCACAGGGTCGCACTGCTGACCGCTCCTTTCGTTGCCGTCCCCAGAGCAGGAGATCCGGCCGACCGATGATAGGGCCTGGACGGCACCGACCTTGGCTCCCACAATGGGGATGATCCGTCGGCGACGCCAGGCCGATTACGGGCCCGGCTGCGAACCTTAGTCGGGCCCACCCATCCTCCGCCTCTTTCCCCCCGCGCAGACCCAGGGTGTCGACTTCGGTCTTCCAGCGAGAGGCCGGGGAGAGCGGCGCCGGAGTCGGTCATCATGGCCGTGTTTTCCCTTTATCTGGCCGGGCTTCTGGTTTGGCTTTGCATCGGCCTCCTGCCCACCATTTCCGCCCACTATGTGGACGATCATTTCCCTCTGGTGGCCAAATGACCCAACAGCACAGGACTTCCGCCGCGTTCTTCCGTACCTGGTGGAGGGCCGCCCCCAGGAGTGACGGCCCACCTTCGCGGCGCGACCAGACGACTGGCTGCGCAGTACTGTCCTTACTCTGGTGAGCGGGAAGAGCGGCGAGGACGAGCGCGACGGGGTGGCGTTGACCAACCTCGACCAACCGCTTTTCGACGGAGCCGGCGCCACCAAGCGGGACCTGGTGGAGTACCTCGATCAGGTCCGCAATCGGATCATCCCGGTGCTCGAAGATCGGCCACTGTCCGTCATACGGGTGCACAGGGGGCAGGAAGCCTTCATGCAAAAGAACGTGCCGAACTACACCCCCCCGTGGGTCCGCACCGTACGGATCTGGGCGGAGGCGTCCAAGCGGGAAGTGTCGTACGCCTTGTGCAACGATCGCCGGACGTTGCTGTGGTTTGCCAACCAACGGGCCGTGGAATATCACCCGGCCCTGGTCCGGGTCGATCGCCCCGATTGGGTTACGCACCTGGTGCTCGACCTTGACCCACCCAACGCCGAGGCCTTCCAGATGGCGGTGCGTGTGGCCCGGCTGGTCCGTCAGGCTCTGATCGACGTAGGCCTCCACGGCGCGGTCAAGACGAGCGGGGCCAAAGGTCTCCACGTGTTCGTTCCTATCGACGACGAAGCCCATCCCGAGGATTCCGCCGCGGCGACGAGGGCCATCGCGGCCCGAGCCGAGGCCCTCGATCCGAGCATCGCCACGACCGCGTTCGCCAAGAACGACCGAGGGGGCAAAGTCTTCGTGGACTCCACGCGGTCGGGCGGCGCCACGGTGGTCGCCGCGTTCAGCCCGCGGGTACGAACCGGGGTTCCGGTGTCATTTCCCGTCGGTTGGGATGACCTCGAGGCCCTCTCCCCGGGCGATTTCACCGTGCACACCGCCATCCGGCAGCTGGGCGACACCGACCCGTGGGCTGCGCAGATGCCGAAGCCGCAGCGACTGAGCCCAGCGCTCATCGAAGAAGGAAACGCCATTCCCCTCGCCCGCGTCCAAGCCATGCACGCCGGGAAGCGGCGAAAGCGCAAAGAAGCGGGGAACGGCTGAGCGCGGACCGGTGGCCGCGGACCGGTGACCGAAGACCGGTGACCGAAAACCGATGGCCCGACGGGTCAGGCCGTCCGGCCCTCCCCGGGGGCGCCACCTGAGGTCGTCGGGCGGGACGGAGGCCGGTTCGCGTCGCGCCGGCGGAGCCGCCTCCACCACCCGAACACCCCGAGTCCGCCCAAGACGGCGACGACCCAGAGGATGATCGACGTGACATACCGGCCCACGTGGGACGGCTGTTTCTGGACAGCCGACGTGGTCGACAGGAGGGAAGGATGCCCAGGTACGGCCACGGCCGAGACCACCTGGCCTACGGGCAGCTGGCTGCGGCTGCCGCCGATGATCTCGTTGTAGCTCTGCCCGTCCAGCGTGTAGTTGGCCCGGCAGTCGTAGTACGTGATCCCCATACCGATCCCGGAGCCGATCCCCTCGCAACCGGTGACCGTGGCCTGAACCGGCACCCCGTGCTGGCGCAACATGTCCAGGTTGGAGTTCTGGTTGGCGGCGGACACGGTGGTGGCCCCGGCCAGCCCCAGCAGGACGAGCACGGCGAGGCCGGCGACGATCAGGAGCACGAACCCGGGGTCGGCCGCCTTGGTGCTGACCCCCCTGACCTGCCCGGTGTCGTCGCTACCTATCGTGGAGGAGGGCCCTGGCATGGCGAACTCCAGGGTAGGCGGCCGGCGGTGGACCCCGCCCGCCGCGTGTGCGACACTCCGACGATTGATCTTCATTGAGCGAGCGGGAGGTGGCTGGTGGAGTTGGATCGCGACCGAGTCGTCAACACGTTGAACCGCCTGGTCGAGCTGGAGTTGTCGGGTGCGGTGCGTTTCACCCAGTACTCCTTGATGGTGTTCGGCCACGCTCGGATTCCCATCATGAGCTGGATGCGCGAGCAGGCCCAGCAGTCCTTGGCCCACGCGGTAGAGGCCGGCGAGGAGGTGACCGCCCTGGGGGGCAAGGTGTCGTTGGGCATCGGCGAACTGGTCGGAACGCACCACGACAGCGTCGACCAGATGCTCGAGGAGATGCTGATCCACGAACGGCACGGTGTCGCCTTGTGGCAGGAGCTGCTGCAACTGACCGAGGGCCGGAGCGTGTCGCTCGAGGAGCTGGCCCGGCAGATGCTCAGAAGCGAACAGCTGGACATCGCAGAAATGGAAAAGATGCTCCGGAAACGAGGGGACGCCTAGCCGCGTCGCGGGCGTGGGCAGGCGGGACCTGTCTTTTCACCGGCGGCTCGGTCGAGGCGAGCTTCAGGTCGTGGGGGCGACGCGCTCGGGCTGGGGGAGGTCACCCGGACGGAGCTCGGCTGCCACCGCCCGCTCTTCGACCGCCTGGGCGCCGGCCGGCTTCGGCATCTTCATGGTGCAAACGACGAGCATCGCCGTGAACACCAGGAAGGCAGCCACTGCGAAGGCGCGGTCGGCCCCGTAGACGAAGATCCGGCTGGCGCGCTCGGCCGCACTCAAACCCGGGGGCAAACGGTGCGCCTCCGCTCGGGTCGACGCCCCAAACACGGTGACCATGACGGCCAGACCGAGCGACCCGCCGAGTTGCTGGGAGGCGTTCACGAGGCCTGACGCCGCCCCCGCATCGCGATGCTCCACCCCCATGAGGGAGAGGTTGGTCAGCGGCACGAAAGCCACGCCGTTGCCGAAGCCGAACAACATCAACGACGTCAGCAACGCCAGGTAGCTACTGCTCTCCGACAGCTGGGTGAGGTAGAGCAAGCCTCCGGCGGACAGCAGCAGCCCGAGGATCATTCTGACCTTGTCCGGCGCCCGGCGGCCCCAGTCGCTGACGCTCAGTTGCGACCCGGCGAACAAGGCGACCGTCAGCGGCACGAAGGCCAGGCCCGTCCGGATGGCGCTGTAGTGCAGCACGTCCTGCAGGAACTGGCTCAAGAAAAAGAACATCCCCATCATCCCGGCCACCAGCAGCAGGCGGACGACATACGACGCAGAGCGTAGCCTGGAGGCGAAGAGGCGCAGCGGGGTGATCGGCGTCGAAGCTTTGGTCTCAGTCAGGATGAACAGGGCGATGAACACCACCCCTATGGCCAGGGAAGCGATGGTCGCCTGGTCGCCCCACCCGTGCGACGCCGCTCCGACCAGTCCGTACACGATGGCCAACATGCCGAGCGTCGAGGTCAGAGCCCCGATGACGTCGATGGCGCCTCGCTGCTTCTCGGTCTCCGGGAGGACACGCGGAGCGACGAGGAGGAGGGCGACGCCGATCGGCAGATTGATGAAGAAGATCCACCGCCACGACAGCCACTCGACGAGCGTGCCGCCGACGATCAGGCCCACGGCTGATCCACCGATCACCACCGCCGTGTACCAGGCCAGGGCCCGCATGCGTTCGCGTCCCTCCTTGAAGAAAACCGTGAGCAGGGCGAGGGCCGAGGGGGACGCCAAGGCTCCTCCAAAGCCCTGAACCGCCCGGGCGACCAGCAACATCCCCGCCGAAGTGGCCAGTCCGGCGACCAGCGACGCCACCGTGAAAACGCCGATGCCGATCATGAGCACCCGCCTCCGGCCCAGCAGGTCACCGGCTCGGGCCCCGAGAAGCAGGAACCCGCCGAAGGCGAGCGTGTAGGCGTTGAGCACCCACGACAGGTCGGTCGTCGAGAAACCCAGCGCCGACTCGAGGTGCGGCAGGGCGATGTTGACGACGGTCGCGTCGAGGACGACCATCAACTGGCAGGTCAGGATGGCGAGGAGGACGAGGGTCGAGCGCGAGAGGATCGGCATGGGGGGCTACCGGTAGGCTACGCTAAGAAACGGAGGGTGGCTTCCACATCATACGGAGGAAACCTCCGGTTCTGCAAGGTGAAAGAGGGCCGTCCTTTGCCACCATCGCCCACCGCAACCGAGATCGACACCGCAACCGGGCAGTTGCGCCGTCGGGCCGACGCCCGGCGCAACAACGACGCCCTCATTGAGGCGGCGACGCGGGCGTTCGCCGAGGACGGCGATGTCCCGCTGGAAGAGATCGCCAGGCGGGCCGGCCTCGGTATCGGCACCCTGTACCGGCACTTTCCCAACCGCGACGCCCTCGTCCTGGCGGTGTATCGCCGCGACGTCGCCCAACTGATCGACGGGGCCGCAGAGCTGGCCCGGACGTTGCCCGCCTACGAGGCCCTCGCCGCCTGGATGCGGAGGTTCGTCATCCATGCCGCGACCAAGCGGGGCATGCGGGGCGCCTTGAAGGCCATGTCGGAGTCGAATCCCCACCTGTTCGCGGAGGTTCGGAACCAGTTGCTCGAGACGATCGGCGAGCTGTCCAAGGCTGCCGCCGACGAGGGCACCCTTCGGGCCGACGTCGAGGTAGAGGACATTCTCCGAGCCCTCGGCGGCATCTGCATGGTGAGCGAGGGCGAAGACTGGCAGGACCGGTCCGACCGGCTTCTTCGCCTGCTGCTTGACGGGCTCCGCTTCGGCGTCCCGGCCCGCGTCTGAACCACCTGGAAGAGCTGCCCCGTCGGGGTCGGGCCCGGACCGGTCGACCGGGGCCGCGGGACCTACTCGGGGAAGCGGAACAGGGACCGGGCGTTATCTTCCACTATCAGTTTGACCTCTTCGTCCGGGACGTCTTTGAGCTGTTGGGCCATGTCCGACCGGGTGTTGGGCCAATGGGAGTCGTCATGCGGGTAGTCGGCTTCGAAGAGGATCTTGTCGACGCCGATGTCGTAGCGGTTCTTGACGCCCACCGGGTCGTCGATGAAACAGCCCCAGATATGGCGCCGGAACAGCTCCGAAGGCGGGATGTCCGCATTGAAGCGCCGGGCGTGCTTACCCGTCGGGTGAAACCAACGGTACCGGTCCCAGACCTGGTCCATGCGCTGGACGAAGAATGGGATCCAGCCGATCTGGCCCTCAGAATACAGCACCTTCAGTCTCGGGTGCATGTGGAACACGGGCGAGAAGCAGATCTCGACCATCGAATGCGACAACGTCGATCCCATCACCGAGGTCGAGGCCGCGGCCGGCGCTTCATCAGACAAAGCGTGTTTGACCCCTCCACTCCCGAAATGCATGCACACCGGCATCTCGGCGTCCTCCCCTACCGACCACAACGGGTCCCAGTGTTCGGTCTGCAGTGTGGGATATCCCAGGTGGGCGGGATTATCCGGAAAGCTGAAGGTGCGTGCTCCTTTGGCGGCGCAGCGCTCGAGCTCGGCGACCGCGGCCCTGATATCCCAAAAGGGGACGATCACCATCGGGATATACCGGTCGGGTGCGGCGGCCACCCACTCGTCCAGCACGAAATCGTTATAGGCGGTGACACAGGCCACCGCCAGTTCCGGATCCTTGGCCTGGCGAAAGCGACCACCCGCGAATCCGGCCCAGTTGGGGAAGTTGGTCTCCGCCCAGACGCCTTCCGCGTCCATATCCGCCAGCCGGGCCACGGGATCGATGCAGCCCCGGCGGATCGTGTCGAAATGCGGCGGCTCGGATCCGCGATCTCGCCAGTCCGTGCCTGCCGCGCACGAGAGGCGGCTATCGCCCGCGATCTCTCCCTCGAACAGCCACTGCTGCATCGGTGCCTCTGACCCGTCCCGCAATTGGTGGCCCAGCGGAACGTTCACCACCCGCGGCGCCGCCTCGGCGAACCGTTTCGGGAGGCGATCGAGCCACACCCGGGGGTGCTCGATGATGTGGTCGTCGACCGAGATCAACTTCTGCTCGTCGCGCAGCACCGTCACTCCTTTTCACCCACTGTTTTCGAGGGCACGTTAGGCGAAGACCACCCGGACGGTTCCGCCCGGGTAGCCGCCGGGGTGGTGCCCCACCGCCTCAGGGATGCCTGCACGCACCATCGAACGGGCCGCCCTGGTCCGGACCATACGACACGACTATTCGCCAATCCCCAGTCGACAGGACAGACCCGGCCTGCGTCCGCGGGAAGCTCCGCATCCGAAGTCGACCTTCTGTATCAGCAGCGGCCTCCGCGGCTCTGGATGGTGACGGGTTGCTGTCAAGTGACCACCGAAAGTGAGGACCCGGCGGGTCGCCGCCGTAGCGCCGTAGGGCTACGAGGGAAAGAGGAAGCGACGTACTCCATCATGTGTCGACGATATGGTCAGAGTCGTGAGGTTGTTCGGCAATGCGTTCTCCACGGACCGGGGCCGGTGCTTCCGTTGGGTGTACCGCGACGACATAGGACGTCCTATGCGCTGCCCCGGCCAGACCGTGACGAATGGCTGGTGGCGGGATCGTGCTGGATGCTGGTGGGCGGTCGACGCCTGCGCCGACCACGCCGACACCCTCGGCACCGGTCCTAGCGCCCGGTTTCGCCCGGCGCCAGGTGGCCCGTGCGCCCAGAGCGACGCCACCCCGAACCGAGGTGGCCACCCGGCGCCCGGGTCGCCGGGGCTGCGCCTGTGGCTGGCTCAGGCGGCCTGAACCCGATCGCGATGCACCTGCCCGGACCGTCCGGCGGGCACCCAGATCCTGGGCCTGACCCGCCGGCGATCACCGGTCGGTCTGGCCGACGGACCCGTCGGTAGTTCGCCAGCCTCAGGAATCCGCGGCGATCGCATGCAATACTGTCGGCACGATTATCGGTCAGGCACACGGTAACGGCGGTCACGGTCGCACCCGGCGGGGCGGCACTCGGGCCCGCGTCGTCGCAGAGGGCCCGGTCGACGGCCCGTCGACGTGAGGAGGGGGGACGAGATGGACCGCGTGCGATCGGACGTGAACTTCTTCGGTCCGGAGTACATGGCGGACCCGTATTCGGTCTACGAGGAGGTTCGCCGGGCCGGCCACGTGGTGTGGAACGACCGCCTGCCCGGGTGGATGGTGGTGGGCTTCGAGGCGGCCGTGTCCGTGCTCAGCGACCACACGGGCCGGTTCGCCCAGCTGGCCGGTGAGCCCCAGCTGACGCCCTGGTTCGAGGCGCCGAACATGATCACGCTCGACGGGGCCGAGCACCGACGGCTGCGCGCCGCCCTCTCGCCGCTCTTCACGCGAAGCGCCATTGCCAAGTGGGAAGTGCGGGTACGGGACGTCGTCCGGGAGTTGTTGGCGCCGCTGGTGGCCGGCAATGACAGCTTCGACCTGATTGCCGATTTCACGCTGCTACCAACCGTGATCGTCGCCGACATGCTCGGTGTACCGGCGGAGCGCTACGAGGACTTCCGGCGCTGGTCCCACGTCATCGTCACCCACTTGTCATTCGGGTTCGAGGACGAGGAAAGTCAGGCGTTGCTGGCCCGCACGGCCCAGGAGATCAACGGGTACCTGCGCGAGGAGATCGAGCGACACCGGCGTCAGCCGGGCGACGATCTGCTGACGTTCATGCTCAACCTCACCGGCGACCACGCCATGACCGACGAGGAGATCCTGTCCACCGCGGTCTTGTTACTGGTCGCCGGGTATGACACCACGGCTAAAACGATGTCGAACTGTCTCATCGCCCTCGAACGCAACCCAGACGAACGCCGAGCGGTGACCGCCGATCCTTCCCTGGTGCCGGCTGCGGTCGAGGAAGGCCTGCGCTGGTTCGGGCCGGTGCAGCGAGCGCCTCGGCGAGTACTGAAGGACACCGTAGTGGCGGGCACGCCGCTGCGAGCTGGGGAGCTCGTGTATGTGCTTGTTGCGGCGGCGAATCGGGATCCACGCCGATGGGTGCTGCCCGAGCGCTTCGACGTGGCCCGGGAGATCAAGTCGCACCTGGGCTTCGGCTACGGCGCCCACCTGTGCCTCGGCGCCCCGTTGGCCCGGCTGGAGACCAAGGTGGCCGTCGAGCAGCTGTTGGCGGTCGCTCCCGACTACCGGCTCCGTGACATCGACTTCGGCGAATCATTGTTCATTCGCGGCCCCGAGCGGGGCATTGTTGACGTCCGCGCGAGCGCTTCCAGTTGAGCGAAGCTCGCCAAACTGCTGCGGGGGCCGTCCGGCCCGGCCCCCTGATGTCTCCGTTCAGGATCAGTGATGTCTGAGGACGCCCAGGCGGCCGGCGTAAAGCCTCAGAACGCCTTCTCCTGGCGGTTCGTCTCGCCTCTGCTCGTGGGCGCCATGATGAACCCGATCAACAGCTCGCTGATCGCGACCGCCCTGGTCCCGATCGCTCACGGCATCCACGTTTCGGTCGGCCGAACGGCGGTCATCGTCTCCGCTCTCTATCTGGCGTGCGCCATTTCCCAACCGACCGCGGGCAAGCTGGGCGAGGAGTTCGGGCCGCGACGGGTGTTTCTGGGTGGCATCGTCATCATGCTCGTCGGCGGGATTGTCGGCGGGTTGGGGAGCAATCTGATCGCCCTCGTGGTGGCGAGGGCACTCATCGGCGTGGGGACGGCAACGGGGTACCCGTCAGCCATGTTGTTGATCCGGCGACGAGCCGAGGCGGTCGGACTGGCCGAGCCGCCTGGGGCCGTGCTCGGCCTCCTGGTCGTCGCCGGGACGGCCACGATCTCCGTCGGACTTCCTCTGGGTGGGGTGCTCGTCGGCGTATGGGGTTGGCGCACCACTTTTCTGATCAACATCCCGTTCGCCCTGGCCGCCTTCTCCATCGCCCTGCGCTGGATTCCCAGGGATTCGCCGATCGAGCGGACCACGGTCCGGGAGGTGGCCTCCCGCATCGATGCGGCCGGCATCGTCGGGTTTGGTGCGACCTTGGCCGCACTTCTGGTCTTCCTGTTGTCCCTTCCTCACCCCGACTGGATATCCCTCGGCATCGGACTCCTCGCCGCTGGCGCCCTGGTCGCCTGGGAACTGCGCGCCTCGCGGCCGTTCTTCGACGTGCGCCTCCTCGCCACCGACCTGGCGCTAACCCGTACCTACATACGCTTCGCCCTGGTCGCCCTGGCCGTCTACGCCGTGCTCTACGGCCTGACCCAGTGGCTCGAGGCTGGCCGCGACGTCTCCTCGGAGGAAGCCGGGCTGCTGGTAGTGCCCATGTGCATCGTCTCGGCGGTCGTCGTCGGTCCCATCTCGGCGCGCAACCTGGTCCGTCTGCCACTGGTCGTCGCCGCCGTGTCGTCCCTGATCGGCTCCGCCGGCATGCTCCTTCTCACCAATCGGACACCCATCGTCTGGATCATCGTGATCACCCTCATCTTCGGGGTGACGCTCGGTACCACGGCCAGCGGCAACCAGACGACGCTCTACAGCCAGGCCGCGGCGGCCCAGATCGGTACCGCTGCGGGTCTTCTCCGTACGTTTGGGTTCATCGGCTCCATCGTTTCTACCGCCATCATCGGCGTCGCCTTCAAGGAACGGGTAAGCGTCCACGGGTTGCATACCATCGCCCTTTCCTTGATCGTGGTCAGCGTGGTTGCCATCTTGATCACCGTCTGTGATCGAAGCCTTATGCGCCAGGCCCGTATACAGCGTCGGAGCCCCGGGCCTTCCTCCACGCCGGGACCATCCGAACCGGCTTCCGCGCAACAACCCGCGTCCCTGAGCGACTGAAGCGTTCACCGACCCGACGCCACTTCGAGAGCTCTTCAGGCGCGACGGCCGTCCCTCGAACCCTATTGATTCGTGTCAGACTGAAGGCGTCATAGCCGGGGAGCAGTACAGTTGGGTCGCTACGTAGGTCGAGGTCGCTGGTGACGGAGCCGCGAGCGACCCCGAGGAAAGAGAGGGGAAGTTGGATCGCCTTGGTCTAGATGTGGACTTTTTCGGCCCCGCTTTCAAGGGGGACAATCCCTATCCGCTCTACGAGGAGATCCGCGCCGTTGGCAACGTGGTGTGGAACGAGCTACTACCCGGGTGGATGATCGTGGGCTATGACGAGGCCATGCCCGTACGCACCGATCCCGGTCAGCGCTTCGGGCAGGTGATCGGAGACCTGTCGCTCACGCCGTGGTTCGAAGCCCAGAACATGATCACGGTCGACGGGCCAGAGCATCGACGGCTGCGAGGCGCCCTCTCCCCGTTGTTCACCCGCAGTGCCATCGCCAAGTGGGAGAAGCGGGTGCGCGAAGTGGTCGAGGCCATGCTGGCACCGCTCGTGGCCGGCCACGACAGCTTCGACCTCATCAGCGATTTCACCATACTGCCCACCGTGATCGTGGCCGACATGCTGGGGGTGCCATCCGAGCGCTACGACGACTTCCAGCGCTGGTCCCACAACATCGTCACCCATATCTCGTTCGGGTTCGAGGATGCGGAGAGCCAGGAGCTGTTGCGCCGAACCGCCACGGAGATCAACGGCTACTTGCGGGATGAGATCGACCGTCACCGTCGCGAGCAGCCGGACGACCTGTTGACGTTTATGCTGAACCTCACGGGGGACCAGGCCATGACGGAGGGCGAGATCCTTTCCACCTCGGTTCTGCTGCTCGTCGCCGGCTACGACACCACGGCCAAAACCATGTCGAATTGCCTCATTGCGCTGGAGCGCAATCCCGAGCAGCGGCGCCTGGTAGCCGCCGACCCCTCTCTCGTGTCGGCCGCCATCGAGGAAGGGCTCCGCCTGTACGGGCCGGTCCACTGGGGACCCCGCAAGGTCCTCAGGGATACCACTCTCGCTGGGACCCAGATGTCTGCCGGTCAGCTCATTTACGCCTTCCCTGCGGCCGCAAACCGCGATCCCCGGCGCTGGGTGGATCCGGAGCGTTTCGACGTCCACCGGGAGGTGAAGTCCCATCTGGCTTTCGGCTACGGGCCGCACCTGTGCCTCGGCGCGCCCCTCGCCCGTTTGGAGACCAAAGTGGCTATCGAGCAGCTGCTCCGGGTAGCCCCTGAGTACCGCCTCAGGGACGTCGATTTTGGCGACGCCCTGTTCATCCGAGGCCCGGAACGAGGAATTGCTCGAGGTCGGCGCGCGGGCTCCGGCCTGACCGGTTGTCCTCACCGAAACGGTGAAATTCAGGGAGCCGTGCCCAGGCGTCTTTTCTCGACATTGTTCATCGGCCTGATTCTCGGAGTAGCGCTGGCTGCGTGCACCACCAGCTCCCACGCGCCGGCGGCGCTCGGTAAAGGCGCGGGGGTCGCAGCCAGCGCCAAGGTCACGGTGACCTATTCCGAATCGAGCCGGTCGTCGCCCAGCGACCACGCCAGCATTGTCTACACCGACCCCACCACCGGGGTGGAGTCCGTAATCCCGGCTCCGGCGATATGGCACGAGTCCTGGTCGATACCGGCGGCCCAAGTGGTCGTCTTGCGGGTGGAAGTCGTCGGGCCGTATCCGCAGTCCAATTCGTGCGCAATTCGTGTCAATGGGAGGCCGGTGACGACAGGGGTCGGACTGGGCATCGATATCGCCGACACACCGGTCATCTGTGCGTACGCCTGGCCGGCGCAGAACGCCTGAGCGTGGCGGCGGGTCTCAAAACCGCGTTGGTATGTGCCGCAGGACCAGCTCCGACTCCTCATAGTTGCCGGGCGCTTGGCGCTTGGGCAGGGTGACGTCGGGCCGTTCCAGAGGTTGGTAGGGGATCTGGCTGAGGAGGTGGCTGATGATGTTGAGCCGGCCGCGTTGCTTGTCGTCGGTGTTGGCGATGTACCACGGCGCCCAGGCGGTGTCGGTCGCGGCGAACATGGCGTCACGAGCTCTCGAGTAGTCATACCAGCGGCGGTAGGACTTGAGGTCCATGTCCGAGAGTTTCCAGGTCTTGCGAGGATCGCGTATGCGGCTCTCGAGGCGGCGGGTCTGCTCGCTCGCGCTCACTTCGAGCCAGTACTTCAAAAGGAGAATCCCGGAGTCGACCATGGCTTTTTCGACAAGGGGGGTTTGGCTCAGAAAACGGTCGGTTTCTTCCGGCGAGCAGAAGCCCATCACCCGTTCCACGCCGGCGCGGTTGTACCAGCTGCGGTCGAAGATCACGACCTCGCCGGCCGCGGGCAGGTGGGGGACGTAGCGTTGCAAATACATCTGGGACTTCTCCCGCTCCGTGGGCGCGGGTAGGGCGACGACCCGGAAGACCCGCGGGCTCACCCGCTCGGTGATCCGCTTGATGGTGCCTCCCTTGCCTGCGGTGTCGCGACCTTCGAAGACAATGCAGATCTTGGCGCCGGAGGCCTTGACCCACTCCTGAACCGCGACCAGCTCACCGTGGAGGAGCTTCATTTGCTGCTCGTATTGTTTGCGTTTCATCTTCGCCGGCTTCCCCGTCGCCGCCGTGGCCCCGCCGTCGGGTACAGAGGTCGACGTAACGGGCTGCGGCTGCTTGGGACGTGGATCGTGCTTGTTGGACATGGCATCTACCTCGAATGGGACTTCGTCCACCGGGCCATCCACTTACCAGCCTCCCAGCCGGCCAACAGGACCACGGCAGAGAGGAGCGCCGTTCCCCATTGGCGGGCCGATAGCGCCGTGGTTCCGAGCAGCCGGTTCAGGAAGTCCGCCTGGGTGATAAGGAAGGCGCCGGCCACTTCGGCGAGGGCGATCAGGTTCATCTTCGAGCTGTTCAACGCATCGACGGTGAAGACGGTCTCCGTCTCACTGCGCGCCTCAAAGCCGGCGACCACCAGCATGAGCGAGAAGCCCACGAGTCCCATGGATCGACCAGTGGCGAGATTGCCGTAGTGATTGGTGCCGGTGGCGATGAGGACCAGGTTGGCGGCTGCAATGTACAGCCCCACCAATCCGGAGGTGATCATCACGCCCTTGGTCAGGATGGTGTCGCCTCTCGGGCGCGGCCGGCGACTCATCAAGCCAGGGGTTTCGAGGTCGAAACCGAGCGCCACCCCGAAGGGGGCATTCACCAAGAAGTTGATCCACAGGATCTGGGCCGGGGTAAAAGGCTGCCCCGCCGCGAGATCGATCAAGGTGGCGCCAAGGAAGGTGAGGATGAAGGCCACCAGCTCGAGCAGGACGAAGCGGATGTACTTGTTGAGGTTGTCGTACAGCTTGCGACCCTGCTCGACCGCGTACACGATGGTGGCGAAGTTGTCGTCGGACAGGATCATGCGGCCCGCGTTCTTGGCCACTTCCGTGCCGCTCCCCATGGCCACGCCGATATCCGCCGCCTTGATCGCCGGGGCGTCGTTAACCCCGTCTCCCGTCATGGCCACCACGTGGCCCTTTTTTTTGAGGGTATCGGCCAGTAGCACCTTGTGTTCGGGGGCGACTCGGCCCACCACCCCAATGCGGTCGATGCGTTCCAACCGTTCCGGTTCGGAGAGGGCGGCGAAATCGGCACCGAGGATCGCCTCACCGGGAATGCCGAGCTGTGCCGCAATGGCCGCACCGGTGACCACGTCGTCTCCGGTCACCATTCGCACCTCGATGTGGGCTGCTTGGGCGTCACGCACCGCCGCCTTTGACTCCTCCCTGGGCGGATCGACCATACCCACCAGGCTGGTCATCTCCAAGGAGTCGACCAGAGCCAGCAGGTCGCCGTTGGGATCGAACGCGGCCGCATCGATGTCCCGATAGGCCCCGGCCATGACCCGCAGACCCGACTCGCCCATGCGCTGCACGTGCTGTTGCGCCCGTTGGCGAAGCTCGTCGCCCCACGCCACGCTCGTGCCGTTGGCCAGCGCCGTGGCGGCCCGATCGAGCACGGCGGGGGCCGCACCCTTGACAAAACACCGGACCACCTCGGCGCCCGTTGCGTTGGTGGTCCGGTTGAACGTGGCCATGAGCTTGTAGCTGGGATCGAACGGCAGGGTGGCCAGGCGCGGAAACTCGTCCCTGGTGGCGTCGATGTACACGCCGGCCTTGTGGGCCAGCACGAGGAGGGCACCCTCGGTTGGGTCGCCCACTACTTTGCCGTCGACCAGCCGGGTGTCACTGGCGATCACGTACGGCAGGATGGCGGCCTCGAGGCTGTCGCTCTGGCCGGCCTGATGACTGATCGTGCCTTCCAGGCCGTAGCCCGAGCCAGTGATCGCGTATCGGTCCGTCGGATCGACGACTTCCACCGCGGTCATCTGGTTCATCGTCAGCGTGCCGGTCTTGTCGGAGTTGATCGCCGAGGTGAACCCGAGCGTCTCGACCGATGGCAGGTCCTTGACGATGGCCTTCTGTTTGGCCAACTCGACGCTGCCGAGCGACAGCACCACTTGAACGACCATGGGCAGGGCCAGCGGGATGGCGGCGATCGCCAATGCCACCGCGGTATTGAACAGCGTCGTCCACGACTGTCCCCGGCTCAGACCGAGGGCAAACATGATGATCATCGTCACGGCTGCCGCGCTCACAATCCAAAGGGTGAGCGTGTTCATCTGCTTGGTGAGCGGCGTCTCCTCCCGCGCCGTGGTGGAGAGCATGTGGGCGATCTTCCCGACCTCGGTTGCGCTCCCGGTCCCGGTAACGACCATCACGGCGCTGCCGTGGGTCACGGGGGTGTGCATGAAAGCCATGTTGGACTGCTCGCCCGGGCCGATCTGGTCTCCCGGCAGCGTGGACGCGTCCTTGGCGGCCGGAACGCTCTCGCCCGTCAACGCCGACTCGTCGATCTGCAAGGCACTGGAGGTCATGATGCGCCCGTCCGCCGGCACCTCGTCGCCCGCGGCGAGCAGGACCACGTCGCCCGCCACCAACTGTTCTGCGGGGATCTCGGCTTCTACACCGTCCCGCCGGACTCGAGCGGTGGCTTTCATCATCGACTGCAGGGCGTTCATGGCGCTCTCGGCCTTGCCCTCTTGGCGCAGCCCCACTACGGCGTTGAACAAGGAGATCACGAGCAACGCCGCCGCCGTGGTCCACTGCTTGATGGCGAAGGACACGATCGAGGCCCCCACCAGGATCAGCTGCATGTAGCTCGTGTACTGGCCGAGCAACCGGTGGAGCGCGGTTGGCGGCTGCTCCACCGGCAGGGCGTTCGGGCCGTCCCGCTCCAGTCGGACGCGAGCTTCAGAGGCGGCCAGACCCGACGCGACGGCGACCCCCTGGGCGGCCGCCACGTCCTCTGGCTTGAGGGCGTACCACCGCTTTTCAACGGGAAACGAACCTTCCCGAGTGTCCTCCGCTAGAGCCATGAGCCCCCTTCAGCAGCTGCTGTCTCGGCCGAAGCCGAGATTGTTCCGAACGACTCTAGCCACTGCCGCCATTCCGGGCCACGGACGTGGCCCAGCCCACAGCCTCGGCCATCGTCTCGAAGACCGGGGCCGCGTCCAGCTCGTCGAGCACACCGGCCCGGCGGGCCATGTCCAGCGCCGGCTCGTGAAAGTGGGCGAAGGCGACCTGAATGCCGTGGTCCAGGAGATCGTGGACCAACTTGCCCAGCTTCTCGCTGCTGGTGATGTCGAGGTCGTCGTTGGCGTCGAGGTCGATGACAACGCAGCGAACCGGCTCCGCTGAAGACTGCAACAGTGACTCGATCGTGTCCTGTACCGATTGGGCGTTCACGTAATAGACCGTGCCGTCGGGCCGCACGGCCAGCACGCCCGGTACCTGCTGGGCGTCCGGGTGGCGCTCGTGGTCTACGTACCCGCCGGGGACGGCGGGATCGGCACCCAGTACCGAAAGCCGGATCCGGCTGTCCCGGTAGACGACCAGCAGGATGGACAACACAACTCCGATGATCAGACCCGGTAGCACGTCCAGCACGACCACACCTGCGAGCGTCAGCATGCCGAGCCAGAACTCCCTGGGGACCAGCCGGTAGTAGCGGCGCATCTCCCCCACCTTCATGAGGTGGGATACGGCGTGGATGATCAAGGCGGCCAGGACCGCTTCTGGCAGATCCTTGAATAACGGCGTCAATGCGATAACCGTGATGAGACTCAAGATGGCCGCAACCACAGCCGAGAGCTCGGAGCGAGCCCCGGCACCGTCGTTGACCGCCGTTTGGGAGAGGCTGCCACCACACGCCAGCCCCCCGAGAAACCCCGAGCCGATGTTGGCCAGTCCCAGGGCGATCATCTCCTGGCTGCTGTCCAACCGATACCCATGTTTGTCGGCGAAGTTCTGGCCCGCTCCCAGGGCTTCGCTGAAGATCACCAGCATCATCCCCACCGCGCTCGGCAGGAGCACCCACAGCTGGGACACCGTGATGTGCTCGCTGACGATCGATGGCAACCCGGACGGGATCTTGCCCACGGTGTCCACCCCGTGGTCGGACAGGTTCGCTGCCGCGCTGATCGCAATCCCCGCCACCAGCAACACCAGCCCGCCGGGAATCCGCGGCACGTAGCGTTCCAACACGAACAGGGACAGCAACGACAGTGCCCCCACCACGAAGGTGGTCAGACTGGTGTGGCCCAGGTTGGCGATGACGTGGGCCAACTGCTGGATGCTGTCGCCTTCGCCTTTTTTCAAACCGAACAGCTTCGGCAGCTGGCTGATGGTCACAAAGATGGCCAGGCCGAACACGAAACCTTCCATAACCGGTCGAGACAGGAACGCGGTGATGAAACCCAGGCGGAGCAGGCCCGCGACCACGAAGATGCCGCCGGTGATCACGACAAAGCCGGACGCCACCACCATGTATTGGTGGGCATCGTGGGCGCCCAGGGCGGTGACCGCGGAAAAGACCAGCACGGCTGACGCCGAAGTCCCCGCTACCACCAGCTGCCGGCTGGTGCCGAACATGGCGTACAACCCCAGCGAGGCCAGGAGGGTGTACAAGCCGGCCTGCGGGGGCAGGCCGGCGAGGCCGGCGTAGGCGATCATCTCCGGAATCAGCAAACCCCAGATGGTGGCCCCCGCGATGGCGTCGAACGGCAGATTCGACCACTGGTACCGAGGCAGCCATCGGGCCACGGGGACGAAGCCGGCCACTCGGGCCATGGTCGATATCTGCGCCGATGCCGCGGGCTGAGGGGCCCCCGGCTGAGGGTCAGTCATCGACAGCCTGTGTTCTCCCTGGGATGCTCGTCGATGATGGCGCGTGCCGGTGGTTCAGGGCCAAAAGGGCACCATGGAGTTGGGCAGTATGGCCTGCATAACCCTCATCTCCGAGAACCGGGCTGTGACCCGCGACCCGCGGCGCGGCCGGCCGATCCTACTGCGACGACCACCTGAGCCCTGGGATCACTCCTCCGTCGGCTCGCAGCCGCGATCGAGCGCTCCCACCCGGCCCGTCACCCGCCCCGAGAGGTTGCTCCGGGCGGGTGACGCTGGCCCCGCTCCCTTGGGTGGGCGACGGCTCAGCAGCTGGGAAGGTTACGACGAGGTGCCATTGGCACAGGTCACCTTGCCGCCGTTGGTCAAGGCAGGAACGCCACCGCTCATGTGGGCGGTGAACCAGCACGAGACGGAATGCGTCTTGCCCGCGGCGAAGGTGAGGGGTGGGGCGGTGCCTTGCAGCGTGTCACCGTTCAACGATTCCAGCCCTTTCACGATGTCCGCGGCCGTGACCGGGCTGCCGGAGCCGGAGCCCGACGCCTTCACCGCGTCCTCGAGGAGAATGCCCGAGTCCCATCCATTCACGGCGAATTCGGTCCAGATCTGGTCGTTCTTGCGCAGGCCCGGGTAATACTTGTCGACCGCGGCGTTCATTTGCTGCATAGCCGGGATGTTGGCGTAGAACGGAATGTTATTGAACTCGGACCACAAGTTGTCCTTGATACCCGGGGCCGTCGTGAGGTTCAACCCGAAGCCCTCGCCCTCGGTGACATAGATGGGGTTGTAGCCCTGCTGCGAGCAGTTGGTCCCTATTCTGGCCACGACCGTATTGCTGTGCAGGATGAGTACCGAGCTGACGTGGTCCTGCTGGGCGGCGACACATTGGGCGGTGTAGTTGGGCGCGGTAAAGGCGATCGACGCGTTGTAGATATCGGATATGCCAGCCTTCGAGGCCAGGCCCTTGGCCTCATTGGCGCCCTCGAGACAGGTAGGTGCCTCCACGCAGTACAAAATGCCGAGGTTGGTGCCTCCGGCAGTTTTGGCGGTTTGGACGGCAGACAAGGTGATGGAGTCGTTGGTCTGCCCCTCCGGGTAGAAGTCGGGGTTGGTGTAGAACGTGGCCTCGGAAAGGTTGCCACCCACCACCGGAATGCCCGAGGCCTCGACCGTCGCCGCCCACGGCTCATCGACGAGGGACTCGTCGAAGATGGCGACGACGTGGTCAGAGATGAGCGTCTGGACGTCCGATACCGACGTTCCTGGAGTGGCTGTGTCGTCCTTGAGTACGAGTTGGACGGGATGCCCGTTGAGCCCCCCGGAAGCGTTGACGGTGTTGACCCAGGACCGATATACGTCTTGGCCGGGCAGGATGGTGGCACCGAATGGTCCCGAACAGCTGCAGATCACGCCGACCTTGATCGGTGTCCCGGCGGCCTGGGTGCTCCCGGCCGGCGCGGTGGACGCGCTGCCCGTCGACTGGCTACTCGTTGGCTGGCTGCCCGTGGTCGGACTGGCCGTGTTCTTGCTGCTCGACGAGCAGGCCGCCGTGGTCAGGGCCAACGTCAATACGGCTGCACCGCACAGGCCACTGCGTAACGAAATCATCAGATTTCCCCCCTTGGTGATTGGTCGCACGTCAACCAGGTTCAGTCAGAACTACTGCCCGAGGTCGGCCGGCTTTGCGTTTTAGGCTTTCGCCTCCCCTTCAATCATCCCGGCAGGATAGCAGGGCCGAATCCGAAAGGTACCGTCGGCGCGTCGCGGATTCCCTCCGCTTTAGTGTCAACAGCGTAGGGAGGTTCGTATGTTCGGTAGAAGGCGCCGTGAGCAGAAGGAAGAGGAGCGGCGGGAGGAGGCGCAAGCGGAGGTTCGAGCCGCCGTCGTAAGCCTGATCGCCCTGGCCCAAGGCCAAGGTGGGACGGACCCGGATTGGCCCCTTGTGGTGAGATCAGGAGAGCGGTTGTTTTCGACCATCCAAGGTTGCGGTCTCTACGAACCACGCCGTGGTGCGGGACACTGGGAAGGCCGGTCGGCCGGGGTCTCGGTCCCGACCGGGATTATGGGGATCCGGGTCCGGCTTGGGAAATCAGCAGGAACCTACGAGCAAGGAACCGAAACGCCTACCGTTATCGATTCGGGAAACGCCAGCATCACCTCCCAGCGCGTCGTCTTCCAGGGCAGCAAGTACACGCGGGAGTGGGAGTACTCCAAGTTGATCGGCATCGTCCACGACGCCGAGCACCCCGCCACCGCAATCCAGGTGTCCAACCGCCAGAAGACGTCCGGCATCGTCTACCCCGGTGTGACCTCCTGGGAGCCAGTTCGGTTGGCCCTGACCGTGGCGGTGGCCGTCTTCCGCGGCGAGGCAGCCGAGACCATCAAAGAGCTTCAGGACGAACTCGCCCAACTCGACGCATCCACCCAACCCAACCCGATCCAACCGGTATCCGATCCGCCTGCCCCCACCCCGGTAAGAGAGGGCCCGGCGGCCACCGGCTCCGACGAGCGGGCGTCCGAGGTTGGGCAGAACCCCCCGACACCACCGCCGACGTGGGCCGCCGATCCAAGCGGCCGTCACCAGTTCCGCTACTGGGATGGGACCACTTGGACCGAAAGCGTCTCCGACAACGGGGCGGAGTCCAAGGATCCGCTGCCGACCGGTCCACGCGAGGACTAGGTCGAGGGGTTCCATCCCCCGCAACCGGGCCCGCGCTGCGGGTGGGCGTTTGTTCGTCGAACTTCAGCGGTACCGCTTCTCTCGAGCGGCTATGAACGAGCCTGCCGCCACGCCGGCGAGACCGGGCCGCCTGCCGCCACGCCGGCGAGACCGGGCCGCCTGCCGCCACGCCGGCGAGACCGGGCCGCCTGCCGCCACGGCGGGCTCCTCCGAGCGCGCCGGCCTCCACCTTTGGACATCTGAGCAGCCTGAGGCTGTACAGATGACCATTTGTGGCGAGACGAGCGGGGAGCCGCGACCCGAGACCCGCAGCGCGATCAGCCGGGAGGACGTCAGGCGGGGCGGCCGCCGGAATTTTCGCTGCCCTTTGATGGCTTGAGACCGGGTTCTATTGTAACCCAGTACAATGGAGGGGCCAGAGCGACGTAGCCACCAGGGCCACGGCGACCCGGGTCGGCTCAGTGTCACCGTCGACTGCCGAGCCACTCCTCCGCTTCGTCGGCGACCGATCGAGTCTGGAATCGCAACAGCCGTTCCGCCAGATCCCGACCCCGTCGGTAGCGCGTCCAGCCCTCGATCAGCATCGTCGCTCCCAGCCACATCGGGAGACCGACCACGCAAAGTAGCGTGAGCACATCGCAGAGTGTAATACCTCGAGAGACGAACGTGTGGTCATGCCCCGTCGTTTTCCGAACCCGGCCCGGATTCGACGATCGACACCGCCGAGACGCTGGAGATCTAGCCCGGCGAGCTCGGCTAGCCGCAGTTCTCCCTCAAGGCGCTGCTATCGGCCCTCTCAGTCCGAGGTGGCCATGGCCACGATCGGCTGGGCGAGCGGGTGGCCACCTTGGGAGCCCTCGAATGGCGCACCGAAAGAAAAGACGCCACCGTCCGAGGCCACCAATCGGTAGCCCGTCCCGGCGGCCGAAGCCCCGACGATCGGAGCTGTCAGCGCAACCCCGCCCAAGCTGCCAAGGAAGTTGGCGTCACCAAAGGTGAATACCCCGCCGTCCCGGGCGAACAGCCAGTATCCGTTCCCCGAGGGAGTGGGGGCGGCCGCCACGATCGGCTGGGCGAGATGTACACCCCCTAGGGACCCGTGGAAGGGGGCCGTGCCGAACGTGAAGACCCCGCCGTCCGATGCCACCAGCGTGTAGCCGGTCCCGCCCGGCGCCGCGAACCCGGCCACGATCGGGGCGGTGAGGTGGACATTGCCGAGCGAACCGTGGAACTTCGCCGACCCGAAGCTGAACACACCCCCGTCGCGGGCAAACAACCAGTAGCCGTCGTCCTTGGGCATCTCGGCCAGGGCCACGATCGGTTGGGCGAGGCGGACGTTACCCGTCGAACCGTAGAAGTGGGCCGACCCGAAGTCGAACACCCCGCCGTCGGACGCAGCCATGACGTAGCCCGGCGTGGCCGGGGTGGCGGCCGCCGCCACGATGGGCTGGTTGAGGTGCACGGCCCCGAGCGAGCCGTAGAACGGGGCGTTGCCTTCGGTGAACACGCCGCCGTCCCGGGCAAACTCCCAGTAACCGTGGGTCGCCGGTGTCCCGGTAGGCGTGACCACCAAGAAGTTGCCATCATCAGGGGCGAGATCCGAGTCGGCGAAGGCGCCGCTCGTGTCGTTGGCCACCGGGTCATAGCCAAGGGCGGCGATCCAGGTCAGCTGCGCCGGGGTCCCGATGCAGGAATCCGGAACGGTCACGCCATAACTGTGGGACGTCTGACCGAGATTGACGGTCAGACCCGGGCAGGACACAGGGGTAGCGGTGTTCTGCTGGAGGTTGGCGCTGACAAGCTCGGCGCCGACCCGCCCACCGCTGGTCACGGAGGTGACGACGTACCCCGTCTGGGCTGACTGCGAAGACAGCAACACGAAACCGAAGCCGGTGTTCGCAGGGTTGGTCTGCCAGTTGGGATCGGTAAGCGGATTGGTCCACTCGGCCGGCGTCAGCGAGAGCGACAGGGTGGACGTCGTGTAGTCGGCGGTAGACGACACGATCGCCGCCCTCGGCTCGTTGACCGGGTTATCGTTGACGTCCGTTGGGGCGCCGGGCTGGGTGATGGTCTCCGCGGTGGCCGTATAGACAGCGTTGGCGGCAGCGCGAACCATCCCCGCGTGCAGCATCGTCATGGCTCGGGCGATCTCCCCGTTAACCGGCGTCGCACTCGGCGACGCACCCGCAGCCACTACCGGCGCCGAAACCAACGCGGTCACCCCCACGGCCGCGCCCGCGGCCACCAAACGAGGAAATGCTTTCACCACTGCCCCTTCTATCCCGCCGCGATTTACGGCAGGGGGAAGGTAGAAGACCCGCAGGCCGGGCACAAGTCGGGTCGCAGACGCTCTTCGCCTCTCCTCACGGGCGACACCGGAGAACGACCTTGCCAGGACGGCGCCGATCCGCCAGTTCATCTACAGGCTGACCACGGCTGCGGTAGTTTCGCGGTTACAGTTATTGTTTCGGTCCAGTCAGTCGCCGAGGTCTTCGACTCTTGGCCTGCTCGCACTCGGACCCGGCGAAGCGACTTCCCCGGCCTTCGCCACCCATCCTCGCCGACAGCGATCACCTGGCCGTCGTCGCCCAAGTCGAACATGAGATCGCCCGATTAAGCCATAAGCTTGCACCGCGCCCATCCACAATCCCGCCGTGTACGTGAGTCGAGAACCAAGTGTATCTCCGACCGAGTGGACGTCATCCTTCTCAGCCGTCAAGCGCTGACGATTTCCAGCTCCAAGGCAGCGATCACCTTACGCTTGCCGACATCCGTGCGGCCCTCGTAGTGAAGGCGAAGTGTGGCCTCGCTGTTGCCCAGGACGTCAGCGACCGTTCGGTATGACTCGCCGGCGTTGAGCATGGCCGTCGCCGCGTAGTGCCGGAGGTGACCGAGGGTGACCCGAGACGGCCCTCGGGCCGCGATCCATCGGCTTTGCATTCGCTCCGGGCGCATCGGAATCACAGGATCGATGCCTCCGGGGAAGACGTACGAGTCACCGACCGGCTCAGCACGAAGCAGCTGGCACCGGCGAGCCCACTGGTTATGGGAGGCCGCAACCGCCGCGGCCGTCAACGGCACATCCCGCCAATCAGCGCGCTTCGTCGGCTTTCGCACGATGCGCACCCCTGGCCCACCGTCGGTGATCGCCCACGCCACATGCACCTCGGCGGCGGGCAGGCTCACGTCTTTCCACCAGAGTCCAAGTAGCTCGCCCAGCCGCATTCCTGTGCTCCCCAGCACCGTCACGATGTCTGCCAGCTCAGGGTCGACGCGGTGGACCCGTCCAAGCAGCTCCCGAACCTCCTCGGCGCTTGGCGCAAAAGGCTTGGTCCGCGTCAACCGAGGCCGAGCGCCATCCCTAGCCGTCAATGAACCCGCGCTTGCGAGCCAACTCCAATGTCCGGTTCAACACGGTCGCGCAACGTCGAATCCATGCCGCTCCGTGCCAGTCGCCCGCATTGACGCGTAGAGCGCTTCAATGTCTTGCCACGTGAGACGGGAGAGGCGTAGGTCGCCAAACGGTCGACCAGCAGCCAGAGCGCTCGCAGCATGGTGTTCGCCGCCGAACGGGCCGGCACTCTCGTACGCGGCGCCAGCTCGACCAGGCCCACATCGACCGCTTGCTGATACAACTGGAACGCGGCCTGGATAGAGCGGGCCCTGGTCCCACCCGTGGTGTCAAGACCCCCGGCCGGCCTTGAAAAGACTAGTGCCATCCATTTCTGAAATAACGTTCATACATAGATGCAGGTGGGGCAGAAACAGCTGCCATGGCCGCGGGGACGGCAACTGATCCCGAAGAGTCGCGCCGAACGCTAGCTGAGAGCGGATTGGCTTGAATCACGGGATGCCAACGTCGATGGCATCCCGTCATCGTGCGATCAGGAGGACGCCCCGTTCTCGCAGGAGACCTGGCCGTTGTTCACGATGGTTTTCACTCCGTTCACGATTTTGGAAGTGAACCAGCAGTCGACAGGATGGGGTTTGCCGGCGGCGAAGGTGAGCGGCGGGGCCATGCCCTGCAAGGTGTCCCCGTGGAGGGATTCGAGGCCCTTCACGATCTCCGCGGCGGACGGGGTGTCGCTGGCGGTGAGACCGCCCGCTTTCACGGCGTCCTCCAGAAGGATCCCTGACGGCCAGGAGTAGGCGGCCAGCTCGTTCCACGTCGCGGTGTTGTTGAGCAGGCCTGGGTAGTACTTCTCCACCGCCGCGTTCATGGCCTGGACGGCCGGGATGTTCGCATACCAGGGAATGTCGTTGAATTCGGCCCAGAGATTCTTCGAGATGGCCCCGGTGAACAGCTGCGGGCCTTGTCCCTCGCCTTCTTCAATCCAGATCGGGTTGTAGCCCTGCAGGGCGCAGTCGTTAGCGACTCTGGCCAGGATGGAGGAGCTGTCCCCGATCTCGATGGAGGTCACATGATCCTGCTTGGCCGCCAAGCACTGCGCCGTGTAGTTGGGTGCGCTCATGGCAATCTGGGCTTCGTACACGAAGGGTATGCCGACTTTCGGGGCGGCCGTTTTGATCTCGCTGGCGGACTGGGCGCACGATGCGGCTTCGGAGCAGTACAAGGTGCCGATGTTGGTGGCGCCGGCCTGCTTCGCGACCCGCGTTGTCGGCAATGGCGCCAGAGTCGGTGGTGCCGCCCTCAGGATAAAAGTCAGAGTTTTGGAAGAAGGGGTCTTCGGTCACATCTACGCCGACCACCGGGACACCGGCCGCCTGCACCGTAGAAGCCCACGGCTCGTCGACGATGGACATGTCCACGATGGCGTCGACATGGGCGGAGAGAAGCGAGTTGACGTCCGAAACCGACGTGCCCGGGGTGGCCATATCGTCCTTGACGGTGAGCTGGATCGGATGGCCGTTGATGCCCCCGGACGCGTTCACGCTGTTGACCCAGGCCTTGTAGACCTCCATGACAGGCACGATGTCGGCCCCGAACGGCCCCGAGCAGGTGCAGACGAAACCGACCTTGAGCGGAGCCCCAGTCGCCTGCGCCCCTGTCGGGGCGCTGGACGCCGAGCTGCTCGACTGGCTGCTCGTCGGGCTACTGGAGGTTGGACTCGATGCCGACTTGCTGCTTGAGCTGCACGCCGCCGCGACCATGGTCGCCACGGCCGCCAGTGCAACGGCGCCGGCTAGGCGCCGATGGCGCGGCATTATATAATTCACTAAATGCACCGAAATCCCCACTTTCCGGGCTATTAGGACGGGCGTCTAACGGCCCTGTCGAGAAACAATACAGAGCGACGCAAAGAATGTTCCGTCACCCTCCCGGCAATCCGGGTGAACCCTCGAAAGGCTCGGATAAATGCAGCCGCAGAGTAATTAGGATCGGATCAAATACTGCGCCAAACTAAGCGACTAGGCCGGTACAACGGATACGTTGGTGCATTCGACATGGTGCCGGATTTGACTTGCGAGCCCTTCCAGTAATGGGCCTGCCCGAAAAGACGAACTGGCACACGTTCGACCGGACCGGTTCATGTCGAACACGTGTGTTCGATACCTCGGAGGGCCGTATCGGGGAGAAGGAACGTTTGAACTGAGAGACGATCCCGACCTTTCCGGGGCCGGCACACGGTACATGCCCAGGTTGCCCACAACCCTCCCGCATCGACTCCCCGACGCTTTGTAAGGCTCTCAGAAAGTGAATGCGGATGAGAGATCTTCCAGGCCTTTCCTCAGCAATTCCCCAGCGCACCTACGGCTCGGGATTCCAAGTAGGCGCGGACATCCGCCCGCCGATGTCGAACGAGGCGACCGACCTTCACGCCGCCGAGCTGACGTCGCGCCGTCGACCGCGGAGTTGATGCGTCGTGGTGGTCACTCCAACCCACGGGCGGCTCTGCGCTACCAGCACGCCACCGAGGACCGGGATCGGGCACTAGCTGACGCTCTCGGCAGGCTGGCCGATGGAGGTGCGGTCCCAGTGCCCATTGCCGAGGCGAAACGGAGCACTTCGCGCACGTCAGCGCGCACGCTGGCCGAAATCTACTTCGGTGGCGCCGAGATACGGACTTCGAAAATAACCCCTGGCCTGCGGTTTTGCTTGGAGCGGACGACGGGA
>CAVSOT010000007.1:0-1670166 GCA_963729695.1 uncultured Acidimicrobiaceae bacterium | reverse complement strand
CCTTCTCCGGACATCCGATCACGTCCCTGAACAGCACCGCCGCGAGCCGTTCCCGTAAATCCCGTCCGATTTGAATTCCGAAACCGGGGTGTTCAACGGACGCGACGTGATCGGTGGCCGAGCTCCGCTATCTGCTGCCTCATACCGCGGGTGATATCCAAGTGGGGCATTACGCCATAATGTGCCGTTGGCGGCGTAGCAATTCCAGGAAGCGCGAGGGTCCAAGGGGACCAAGACATCGATGGTCCCTACGACGGCCCGCGGGATGTCATTGCGTCTCGCGCCCTCACCGGGTGTCGGCCAAGATGCTTCGCTTGTCTAAATGTCGTGCGCGATCCGTGCGCGAACGAACCGAGATCGGGGAGTATCAGCCGGTACCAGAAGGGACGAGGAAATAGGTGTCTACCAGCGGTTTTGGGGTTATCCCCAGGTAGCGATATGTGCCCCGATGTGCATGACGCGCATGAGGTCGGGGGTTCGACTCCCTCTGCGCCCACCGTCTTGACCTGCGGATTCCTGAACGGGGTCGGCTCTGACACCCGAGGCTGGCTGCGCCAGGTGCTCTACCGCTAGCCCGGCTCGTGTCCTTTCGCTCCGCGACCGGCGGCTGAAGGGACTGCCTCGATTTCAGGGAGTAGAGAATGTGACCTGTGCCTTGACGGGCATCGACACGCAGGCTTAGGGTCCACCTCAGCGGATCTGCGTCGAATCGGGCGCCGAGCCTGGGCCCCGGACCCCGGCCTGAGAGCACCACATGGGTTGGTCTCTCGACGTTCAGCCGGTGGAGGAGGGCTACAGATGAGCGACGTCCAGTACTGGGCGAAGGCGGACGGGTACCTGCCGATCGCCGCGGACGGCGTTCGGGCCGCGCTGTTCACCAGCGAGCTCGGCCCGTACGGCACGACCGAGGAGGCGGTCGCCGCTGCCGAAGCGCAGCCGGGGTGGGTCCAGTTCCACGTGTCGACGCGGCACACGTACTCCTAGTCATCATCTGTGGGTCCACTCCTGCGCGTCGTCGCCGACCTGCGGGCGGTCAGGACTTTGGTTGCTCAGCGGCGAGCCACGGACCTAACTGCTGATGGCGCGGCGAAGGGCGGCGAGGCGGTCGCGATCGAGGGAGTACCAGACCCACTTGCCGCGCCGGTCCCCGTGAACGAGCCCGGCCTCGGTCAGGATTCTCAGGTGGTGGGAGATGGTGCCCTGCGTCTTTCCGATGGGCTCGACGAAATTGCAGACGCAGATCTCCCCTTCGAGGGCAGCGGCCAGCATGGAGAGGATCTGTAGTCGGACCGGGTCGCCGAGAGCGGCGAAGGCCTGAGCGAGGTGCTGGGCGTCGAGGGCATCGAGGGGAGCCGTCAGAACCGAAGGGCAGCACTCGACCACTTCGATCATCTCGGCTGCCGGGCTTCGTCTGGCCATGGCACTCTCCCATTGACAACTATGATTCAATCAACCATCATCAATGCATTGACAAGCGTTGATGTTAGCAGGGGGTTGTCGTGTGTCTCGAGTGCAGCTGGCGCTGAATGTGGCCGATCTCGATCTGGCGGTCGAGTTCTACTCGAGGTTGTTCGACGTGGCCCCAGCCAAGCGTCGGCCGGGCTACGCCAACTTTGCGGTGGCGGATCCGCCATTGAAGCTGGTGTTGATCGAGCATTCCGAGGGCCGTGGGTATGGAGTTGCCGGGGCGTTGAACCACCTGGGTGTCGAAGCAGAGACCCCCGAACAGGTGCGGGCGTCGACCGCTCGTCTGGCGGGCGAAGGCCTTGATCCCGAGGTGCAGGATTCGACCACCTGCTGCTACGCAGTCCAGGATAAGGCCTGGGTGGACGACCCAGACGGCGCCCCGTGGGAGGTGTACACCGTCCTGGCTGACGCCCCCGCCGAGACGGGACTGGGATGTTCGACCGAGGCGTGCGCACCCGAAGCGGTCACGGTGACCTTGGGCGGCCCGGGCCGCTCCTGTTGTTAGGCAAGGTCAGTTGGCCGCGACGGCGCTCTGGCGGAGGCTACTGGCCGAGTATCTAGGCAGCGCATTGCTTGCGGCGGTGGTAATCGGCTCGGGTATCGCCGCCCAGCGCCTGTCACCAGGCCAGACCGGCCTGCAGCTGTTCGAGAACGCGGCGGCCACCGCCGCCGGGCTCTTCGCCCTCATTCTGATGTTCGGGGCCGTCTCGGGCGCCCACTTCAACCCCGTGGTGTCCTTCGTCGACGCCGCCTTCGGTGGCCTGTCCTGGAGGCAAGCGATCGTCTACCTGCCTACTCAGGTAGCCGGCTGCATCAGCGGCGTCATCCTGGCCAACGCCATGTTCGGGCTGGCCGCGGTGAGCATCTCCACCAAGCACCGGGCCAGCGGACCGCACTTCCTCTCCGAGGTGGTCGCCACCGCAGGCTTGATGCTGATCATCTTCGCCCTGGCCCGCTCGGGTCGATCCCACCTGGCCGCCGCGGCCGTGGGCGCGTACATCGGCGCGGCCTACTGGTTCACCAGTTCCACCAGCTTCGCCAACCCGGCCATCACGGTGGGCCGGATGTTCTCCAACACCTTCGCAGGTATCGCGCCCTCGTCGGTGCCCTCCTTCGTGGCCGCCCAGGTCGTGGGCGGGCTGGTGGCATTCGGGCTCATTCGACTCTTGTATCCCGACGTCACTCCTGCGCAAGCGGCCACCGTGGTGATACCGCACGCCTCGCCGCCCGAGATGGGTTACCCACCCACCAACGGTTCGGCTGGGAGAATCGCACCCTCCCGCGTGGATCCCCCGGACCGGTCCGGATCGTCTCCACCCCCGACAGAGCTATGAGCAGGCCCATGCACCTGGTCGCCATCGGTGGATCGGACGCGGGCATCTCGGCCGCCCTACGAGCTCGGGAACTCGACCCCGGAGTCGAGGTAACCGTGGTGGTGGCCGATGCCTACCCCAACTTTTCCATCTGCGGCATCCCGTATTACATCTCTGGAGAGGTGACCCACTGGCGCAACCTGGCTCACCGTACCTACGCCGATCTGGAAGCGACCGGGATAGATCTGCGGCTGGACACGCTGGTAACCGGCATCGACCCGGCTGGCCACCGGCTGCAGCTGCGCAGCCCCAACGGCACGGATGAAACCTTGGCCTATGACCGGCTGGTGGTGGGTACCGGTGCTCTGCCGGTCCGACCGCCCATCGCCGGATTGAATGGTCTCGGCGCTCTTGGCCCGGAGGACGGAGTGCACCTGCTGCATTCCATGGGCGACACCTTCGCCTTACAGCGCGGCCTCGAGGAGGACCAGCCGGCAAGCGCCTTGATTGTCGGGGCCGGCTATGTGGGCTTGGAGATGGCCGAGGCACTCACTGTTCGCGGCCTGCGGGTCATCGAGGTGGAGGCGCTTCCCGAGGTACTCCCCACGGTGGACCCTGAACTGGGAAGGTTAGTGCGTGCGGAGCTCGCCGTCCACCAGGTGGACGTCACCACCTCGGCGACCGTCACCCGGATCAGCCGGGCTCCCGCCGAGGCGCGGGGCCGTCTCCAGGTGGAGGGCGCCGCTCCCGACGGGCGGCCCTTCCAGCGCCAGGTGGACCTGGTCCTGGTCTCGGTCGGGGTTCGGCCCGACACCGACCTGCTGGTGGCGGCCGGCGCCCAGACCGGGCCCCGGGGAGCCATCGCGGTCGACGAGCACATGCGCACCGGCCTGCCCGACATCTACGCGGCCGGCGACTGCGTGGTCACCCATCACCGGCTCCTCGGCACCACCTACCTGCCCCTCGGCACCACCGCCCACAAGCAGGGCCGGGTGGCCGGCGAGAACGCGGTGGGCGGCGAAGCCCGGTTCGCCGGGAGTCTGGGCACCCAGGTCGTCAAAGTGTTCGATCTGGTCGCGGCCCGTACCGGGGTCCGGGAGTACGAAGCGGGGCCAGCCGGTTTCATCCCGGCCACCAGCTACAGCAGCCCCGACGACCACAAGGCGTACTACCCAAGCGCCCACCCCATCACCATCCGCGTCACCGGAGACATCAGCACCGGGCGGCTGTTAGGCGCCCAGCTGGTGGGCCGGCTCGGCACGGAGATCGCCAAACGCGTCGATATCTATGCCACTGCCATTTACCACGGCATGACCGTCAACGCCCTCAACGATCTGGACCTATCGTACACCCCACCCTTGGGCTCACCCTGGGACGCCATCCAGATGGCCGCCCAAGGTTGGGTACGGAGACCATCAGCTCACCGCTCAGCAACAGACCCTGACGCGTAGGAAACCAGAGCTGCCACGACAGGCTTAGGGCCCCGAGGTTCGACGTAGCCGAGAGCCAACCGTGACCTCACCCGCCGGAGAGTACGCCTTGGAGGCTGGCGGGAGGCGTGCCCGTGACCGACGGTGGTTTCACGAGGGTCAGGCCCGCTTTGGTCAGCGCCGCCGACCCCTCGGAGCCGAGGAGGTACTCGACGAAGGCGTTGGCCCCCGCCATGTGCGGGGCGTTGTTGAGGGCGGTGACGGTGTACTCGGCCTCCAAGGTTGGAACGCCGGTAAGGGGGACGGTGGCGATGCTGGCCGCAGCCGCTTCCACCGAGTAGAAGAAGCCGACGTCGAGTTGTCCAGATTGGAGCCGGCCGACCAGCGTGTTCTCCGGGTAGACGTTGGAGGACTCGGTGGCCAGGGTATTCAGCGCCGGCAAGTTATAGGTCTTGGCCGCGTCCTGCAAGGCGGTGACCGTCAGCACCCCTTTGGGGTCGGTAGCCGGGTCGGTGCGGCCTACGAGGATTCCGGGCTGGGCCAGCACCTGGTACCAGGGCATGGTCTTGAGGTCTTGGGCGAACTTGCTGTTGGGGTTGTAGCCCAGCACCAGAGGAGATGTGCCGAACAGGGCGTACCACGACACCCAGTTACCGTTGGAAGCGCCTTCGAGGCCAATGTTCTTCGAGGGATTGGCACTTATGAAGACGTCGCCCACGATGGTCTTGCCCCGTATCTCGTTGGCCAGGGTGCCCGAGTCGCCCGAGGTCCCGTTGAAGGTGTACCCGGTGGCGGTGTGGAAACCAGGCCCAATGGTCTTGGTCATGAGGTCGACCAGTGACCCGGCGTACAAGACGTCCACCGGACCCGAGCCCGTGGGGGTCGCGGAGGGCGCCGAGGTCGAGGGGGGTGCTGTCGTGGTTGGCGCCGTCGACTTGCTCGAACTGCTGCACGCCGCAGCCACAAGCATCACTCCCAGCAATACGAGCACAGCTGACGGGAAGCGGCCACGACCGCGTAACGACGAGACAACCGATGCCATACCGTGACTCTAGCGCACGTGGTAGTCACGCCTCGACTACGTAAATGCTGGTGGCGCCGAAGAAGTCAATGGTTGGCGCACGGTGAACGCGGCGGCATTCGCAGCCGGACGCCGCCAGGTACTTGGCCCGCTACCTCCGGATAGGCGACTCGCACCCCGGGCCGACAGGCGCAGGTGCCTGCCCGTCCGACGAAGTCGCTGGCACCCGATTCACGGTCGTGGTTTGAGATTGAAGCGGGTCCTCACCTCAGCCGGGGTGGCCGGCGTAAGCCCCCGCTTTGCCGCGGCAGCCACCACTTCGTGGACCAAATCCGCATTCTTTTGGCCTCGCGACAGCTTGGGATTGTCGCCCAGGCCCACCCGGATGTTCAGCCCACGGTCCAAGGCGGCCTCGATCAGCTGCTTGTGCGTCGCCGCGTCCGACATGCATACGGGCATGTAGAAATGCTCGGCTTCCACGTCCTCTGACCACTCGCTGAGGTAGGTGTCAAACGCACTCGGGCGAGCGGAAGGACCCCAGATTCGGTCCCCATACAGCATTATCTGGGTAAAGGCCGGCTGCGGAACCTGTCCCTCACGAGCGAGATGATAGACAAGGCGAAACTGGGTCAGGTCGAACGGGGAAAAGACCGGAACCACCCCGGCTTCCACGATCTCCCTGATGACTTCGGTCGTCTCATACCTGGGCACCTGGCGATCCGTAACGTACTGATCGCCCATTGCTCCTGAAGGAGTGGGCAGGAGGTTACCCGTAACCGGATCCAGACCCGGATAGGAAAATGGGTAGAGGTTGTCCCGTTCGAAACGGTAGCCGTCCACCGGTGCCAGCTCGAGGGGCGCGCCCGCCGGCGGATCATTTATGAGGGCGAATACAGGAGGAAGATCGGCCGAAGTCAGCGGGTCGCCGCCCCGATAATGGCCCGTCGGGTAAATGATAACGTCGGACACCTTCCCCGTAAGTTCGATCCCGCGCCGGTAGATATTCGCACCGTTGGAATCGTCCTCGGTGGCTTGACGCCCGTCGTCGAAGCGGGAATGGAAATGAACCACCGCGGCGCCGGCAGCGGCGCACTCGGCCGCATCGGCCGCAACCTCCTCCGGCGAATACGGGACATTCGGGTTGTCTTCCTTGAGGGCGAACTCGTTGCAGCCGACCTTGATGATGATCTTGCCCTGCTCAACCAGTCGCATCGCACGCTCCTCTATTCATCGCATCTTCAACAGGTGCCGGGCAGCGGCATGGCTACCCGCACCCACGAATGGTAGTGCAGCCAACCGCGAGGGTGCCGAGGCCGTCGGAAGCGCCAGTCACGAGAACGTTCCTGCTATTTCCCGGTACACCCCGGCCGCGCCGTGCTGCTGACGCGTTTGAGAGAAGGCAGCCGCACCGACCACCTTTCCACCCTCGACAAGGACGGACGCCGCGACGTGCGACGGTTGCGGGGAAACTGCCCTCGACCCGATGTGGAAGGAGGTGTTCCGGATAGGGTAACGTCAGCGGCGGAATCGGAGACCACGCTTCCGGGACGGAGAGGCCGGCGACGGATGGGGAAGCGCCTTCACTATCGGGCCACGTTCGCCGTCCTCGCCACAGCCGCGTTCACCGTCAGCCTCCTCCAGGCGCTGGTCATTCCGGCCCTACCCTCGCTCGAGCACACCTTGCACACCTCCGACAACGGCGCCAGTTGGCTGTTGACCGGGTCGCTGTTGTGCGCGGCGATTGCCACGCCGATCCTGGGCCGGATCGGTGACATCGTCGGCAAGGAGAAGATGTTGGTCGTGGTGCTGGCCGTGACTTCGGTCGGCACGCTGATAAGCGCCGTCTCGGTCACGTTCCCGGTGATGCTGGCCGGCCGGGTCATACAGGGTGCGGGGGGCGCGGTGTTCCCCCTGTCGTTCGGGATCATCCGCGACGAGTTCCCCGGGCCCAGGGTCGCCGGGGCCATTGGGTCGCTCGCGGCCATGCTCGGAGTGGGATCCGGCGTCGGCGTCGTGCTCGCCGGTCCCATTATCGAGAACCTGTCCTACCACTGGTTGTTCTGGATCCCGCTGGTCCTCTGCCTGGTCGCCACCACCAGCAGTTTCCTTTTCGTCCCCGAGTCCCCCGTGCGGGCTCCAGGGAGGGTCAACTGGATGGGTGCGTCGCTCATGGCCGGCTGGCTGGTTACCGGCCTGCTGGCCGTCTCCTACGGACCGACGTGGGGCTGGAGGAGCCGCTCGGTACTTGGCTTGTTCGCGGTCACCGTCGTGCTGCTCGCGGCTTGGATCCGCTCGGAGTCAACGTCGGATTCCCCTTTGGTCGACATGAAGATGATGCGCATCCCCGCGGTGGCGACCACCAATCTGGTGGCCTTGTTGTTCGGCGTCGGCATGTTCTCCATCTTCATCATCGTGCCCGGGTTTGCCGAGACGCCTGCTCGGGTCGGCTACGGCTTCGGGGCGTCGGTGACCCAGTCCGGGTTGTACCTGGTGCCGTTTTCGGTCGCCATGTTGTTCCTGGCCCCCCTGACGGGTCGGCTGAGCGCGGTATTCGATGCCAAGCGCATCCTGATCGTGGGCGCATTTTTTGCCGCCGCATGTTACGGGCTTTTGACCGTCGCTCATAGCCACCCTTGGGATCTCTACGTAGCCTCGGGGCTACTGGGAATCGGTACCGCCTTCGGGTACGCGTCGATGTCGAATCTGATCGTCGAGGCCGTTCCCCCGAGCCAGACCGGCGTGGCTACAGGTATGAACTCCAACATCCGCGTCGTCGGTGCGGCGGTGGGGAGTGCGGTCACTACCTCCCTCATCGTCAACGGCGTCATAGGTGGCGGTCTGCCCAAGGAACACGGTTACGTCTTGGCCTTCGCCGCCTGCACCGTCGCCATGGTCGTGGCCGGGATCGCTGCGTTCAGGATCCCCACTGGTCGTCCCTCGGTGTCGCCGAGCCCGTCTCCCTCTGTACTCAATCCGGAAGCCGAGGTGGTGTTGGGCGCCCTGGGGAGTGTCCCAAGGAGTGAAGTGAAGTGACGAGAGGGACCACCGACATCGAAGCTGCAGCCACTCCCGACAACCGGCCGTTACGCCGCGACGCCGAGCTCAATCTGGCCCGCATCCTGGTCGCGGCTCGCGAGGTGTTCGCCGAGTTCGGGTACGAGGCCTCGATGGAGCAGATCGCCACTCGGGCCGAGGTGGGGATCGGGACTTTGTACCGGAGATTCCCCAACAAGGCAGACCTCTTGGCCGCAGTCGTGGACGCCGCGACGGCGCGGACCTGTCAGATCGCCAACGAGGTGCTGGCCGAGGTCGCCCCTGCCGACGGCGTCTTCGAGTTCATCAGGCGCTGCGTGGCGACGCCTACCTGTTGGCGGGCCGTGACGTCACGGCGACCGTGGAGCGGGGCGCAGCGCCGACCGGGCCGTGGCCGAAGTGCTGCCGGCGATCGGACGGATCCTGGCCCTCAGCCAGCAGGCGGGGAGCGTTCGTGAGGACGTCGTCCCGACCGACCTCATGGTGACCTTGATGTCGGTCCGAGCCTTGGCTGATTTGTGCGATGCCCAGGCTCCTGGTACTTCCGACCGGTTCTTGGACCTGGCCCTGGACGGCTTCCGGCCGAGTGGGCGATCCGCACTCCACCCTCCGATGACGTCCCAGCAACTGGCTCGGGTGCTTTCCAGCCCTTGAGCCGGATGGCACCCGGGCGGGTGTGATCAGCCCAGCTTCGCCTGTTGCACGAACTGGGAAGCCACGGTCGACGCGTCGACGTGGTCGTTGACCACCGCCCCGACGAGCTGCACCAGATCCGACGTGGTGAGCGCGGCCGAAACCGAGTTCGAGCGCGTTCGTGACCGTGGACGTGGCCACCGACTTGTTGATGATCGGGATCACGTTCTGGGCCGAGAACAGGTCCTTGGGGTCGGACAGGGCGACGAAGTGGTACTTCGTCACCGAGGGATCGGTGGTGAAGATGTCGCCCGCCTGGACGGTCCCGTCGTTGAGGGCCGCGATGGTGAGCGGGCCGGACTCGTCGAGGGCTTTGAAGTTGACGGTCAGGCCGTACACCTTCTCCAGGCCGAGGAGACCCTGCTCGCGGGTCTTCCACTCCGGCGGCCCGCCGAACGTGATGGTACCCGAGGGCCTTGAGATCGGAGATGCTCGACAGGTTGTGCGCCGTGGCGAAGGCCGAGGTCACGGTGACGGAGTCCTTGTCCTGGGCCGATGAGGATTGGAGGGCTTCCAGGCTCGACGGCAGGGCCTGGGCCAGGGCTGCGTCTACCGCCTGGGTGGTCGAGGCGGTTGCGGACGGCTGGAGGTAGTCGAGCAGCGCCCCGTTGTACTCCGGGAAGACGTTGAGGGTCCCGTTCTCCATCTCCTTGAAGTAGACCTCCCGGCTACCGATGTCGAGCTTGGTCGTGACCGGCACGCCCTTCGCCTTCAGCACGTCGGCGTAGATGTCGGCGAGGATCTCGTTCTCGGGGAAGTTGGCCGAGCCGATCACCACGGCCGGATTGCCGGTGGCGGTCGATGACGCCGAGCTGCCGCCGGTGGTGGCCGATGAAGTGGCGGCGGTCGTCGCCGACGAGGTCGACTTGCTGCTGCTACTGCACGCGGCCAGGCCGGCGACGAGCACGACGACAGCGAGGATCGGGGAGAAGAGACGGCGCATGTAGGGTCCTTTGGGTCGAGAGACGCCCTGCCGGCGTCCGGATGGGTTGGTGGTCACGCGGTCCTCGTCCGAGCCCGTACACCGGGGGACACCAGGAGCCGCTGGCAGATCAGGAAGAAGGCCTCGATGATGATGGCGAAGACGCACACCAGCAGCGCGCCGGCCCCGAGCTCGGCGTAGTTCTGGCTGGCCTGGCCGTCGATGATGTAGCGCCCGAGCCCGCCCAGGCCTATGTACGCGGCGATGGTGGCCGTCGAGACGATCTGGATGGCGGCGAGGCGCAGGCCGAGGAAGATCAGGGGCAGAGCCACGGGCACCTCGACCCGAAACAGCACCTGCCATCCCTGCATGCCGGTGCCGCGCGCCGCGTCGACCACCGATCGGTCGACGTCGCGGATCCCCACGTAGGTGTTGACCAGGATGGAAGGTACCGCCAGCAGCACGAGCGGGATCAAGGCGGCCTGGAAGCCCACCCCGATCAGGATGGCGAACAGCGCCACCAGACCGATTGTCGGCAGGGCGCGAGAGGCATTGCTCACCAGGGACAGGAATGCCCCGCCCCGACCGGTGTGGCCGCTCAGCAAACCGAGCGGCAGCGCGATCGCGCACGTGATCAGAAGCGCTTCCACCGAGTAGCCCAGGTGCTGGAGGATGCGGTCGGGGATGCCGCTCGATCCGTGCCAGTTGGAGGCCGTGGTGAGATAGGAGAACACGTCGCTCGCCGACGTGCCGGCCGTCGCCATCATGCCGGTCTCCGGGCCCACGGCGACAGGACCCGACCGGCCGCCAGCAGGATCCCGTCGCAGATCAGGGCCCACATCGCGACCACGACGATTCCCGCGATGATCTCGGTGATGAAGTTGGCATTTTCGCCCGCAATGAAGAGCTGACCGAGGCCCCCGATCCCGATCAGCGAACCCACCGCGACCAGGCTGATGCTCGCCACCGTCGCCACCCGCAGCCCGGCGATGATCACCGGAAGGGCGGCGGGCAGCTCGATCGACAGGAGACGCCGGTTGCTGCGATAGCCCATGGCCGTGGCCGCAATCCGGACTTCGTCCGGCACGTTGTTGAGACCCTCGGTGACGCTGCGGACCAGCACGGCCAGCGCGTAAACCGACAGGGGGATGATGACCGTGTTGTCGGTCAACCCGGTAATGCTCACCAGTATGGCGAGGACCGCCAGTGAGGGGAGCGAATAGAACACGATAGTAATGGCGAGTATCGGTCCGTAGGTCTTGGGAAAGCGGGAGCCCATGACGCCGATCGGAAGGGCAAGAAGCAGGCCAATCAACACCGAGACCAGGGCGATATAGAGCGTGGTCTTGGACAGCTGCCAGAAGTAGCGCGATGTGATCCCCGAGCCACTGCCAGTTGCCCACCTTGTGGAACGTGAAGTTGTAGGTCACGGCCCGGACCACCGGCAGCCCGATCACGTCAGGCCCTCTCCGACGCGGCCCGGATGGCCTCGCTGATCTGGTCGGCGTCGACCACGCCCAGCAGCGCACCGCCGTCGTCCACCGCCACCGCCACGCCGGCCGGGGAGAGGACCGGGCGCGTCGAGAGCGGCCCGGAGCGAGTCCTCGGTCGGTTTGAAGGTGTGGCCCAGCGAGCGGAGGGCGGCCATATCGATCGATGACCGCCCGTTGAGCTGTCCGGCCTGGAGCCAACCCACTGGGCGCCGATCCGGGTCCAGAGCCAGCAACCACTCGGTTCCTGCGTCGGCGGCCACCTTGCGCGCTTCCTCGACCGAGGCCGTGGTCGGCACCGCCGCCGGAGCTCGCAGCGCCAGCCGATCGGCTTTGAAGAACGACAGCCAGCGGATGCCCCGATCGATGCCGACGAAGCTCTCGACGAACGGGTTCTCGGGGTGGGCCAGTATGCGCTCTGGCGTATCAAATTGCACTATGTGGCCGCCCACCTGCATCACCGCGATCCGGTCTCCGAGCTTGACCGCCTCGTCGATGTCGTGAGTGACGAACACGATCGTCTTGTGCAGCTCCGACTGCAGGCGCTGCAGCTCCCGCTGCAACTCTCCGCGCACGACCGGATCGACGGCGCTGAACGGCTCGTCCATGAGCAGGACGGGGGGGTCGGCGGCCAGGGCCCGGGCCACCCCGACCCGCTGCTGCTGGCCCCCCGACAGCTGGTACGGGTAGCGCTTGGCCATCGATTTGTCCAGGCCGACCTGGGCCAGCAGTTCGTAGGCCCGCGTCCGGGCCTTGGCGCGAGACGTACCGAGTAGGCGGGGCACGGTGGCGATGTTGTCGATGATGGTGCGGTGGGGGAAGAGACCGCCTTGCTGGATGACGTAGCCCATGGACCGCCGCAGCTCGGCTGGGTCGGACCGGGTGACGTCCTTGCCGTCCAGCCGGATGGTCCCTGAGGTCGGGTCAACCAGGCGGTTGATCATCCGCAAGGTGGTGGTCTTGCCGCAACCAGACGTCCCGACCAGGACCGTTACCTCGCCGTCGGCGCACTCGAACGACAGGTCATCGACGGCCACGGTCCCGTCCGGGTACCGCTTGGTGACGTGATCGAAGGTGATCATCGCTTTCCCGCCCGGCCAGCACACCGGCGTGGCCAACGCGGCAGGCCCATCCCGAAACCTTACTCGATCGGTCGGCATTCGTGGCGTAGGCGTCGGCTGATACCTGCCGAGCACGCATGGGCCAGTAGCGGGCCCGGCCGGCGGCCCCTGCGCCAGCCGGGCCCTGCGCGGCGGCAGCGTCCGCCCACTGCGCTCGCGCGTTCATGGCCTCGGTCGCGCGCCGAACAAACCGAGGAAGGTGACCTCTCCTTCCGGATACGAACCAGCGCGGCCCGTGGTGGAGGCCACGACATCTCGCCTCCCGATCACGGTGCCGTGAGAGCACCCTCAGGAACGGCGTCTCGATCGTTGGATCGCAACCACCCGCGACAAGCCGACGGTTCTATTGGATTTCGCCCCGCATGCCTTTCTGTTGCACCGCTAAAGATGAATCCTGCCGGTACTGAAGGTACCCATATCCCGGTCGTCGTACAGCCCGTTAATGGGCTGTTTTGTCCCCCCTAAAATTGGGGGTGGGGCGGCCATTACCGGGCGTCCATACCGGACGTGACCATCAGGCGCGAGGCGGTTATCGGGCTCACGGTGAGGGCGCCTTCGGCTTGGCGGAACCCCACAAGAACCAGCCCGTCGCATCAACGTGGGCAACCCAGTCCCGGTCGTCGAGCAGGGTTCGAAGCTCGACGGGCTCGTACATCACCTTTACGACCTGGTACTGCGATCCGTCACCCAGGCGCCGGAGCTGGAGATCCGGGCCGTACTGGACCACGTTCGGGTCTTTGACGGGCAAGGTCTCGTTGGGGTCGTCGTGGCTGTCGATGAAAAACACCCGCCCCCCAGGCGCCAGGCACCGCCGCACCATGGTCCAGAACTGGTCGAAGCGGGCCCTCGGCACGTGCGAGAGCCAGAAGGAGAAGAAGACCACGTCGTAGACCGTCGTAGGTTGCCAAGAGAAGACGTCCCCGACGACGTAGTTGATGTCCGACCGGCCAACCCGCCGGCGATTCAGGGCTAGCGTCTCGGGGGAGGCGTCGACCACGGTCAGTTGATCGGCAACCACGGCCAACCGCTCGGTCCACCATCCCGTTCCACCCGCCAGCTCCAACACCCGCCCGCCGACGGCGAAGGCGGTCAGGGCGTCTTCCACGACGGTGACCTGCCGGGCCCATTCCTCTCTCGATCTCGGGCCGGTGTCGAAGCGGCCCAGGCGTTGCCACCATTCGTCGTACTCCGGTGCCCGGGCCCGATAGAAAGCCCGCTGCTCCCTTAGCCGATCGTCGTCCGGCAGCCGATCGTCGTCCGGCAGCCGATCGTCGTCCGGCAGCCGGTCCTCGTCTGGCATTAGATCGTCGTCTGGCCCGGTCAGTGGGTGGCGCTCTGGCGCAGGTCGAGCAACACCTCGAGAAGGCCGCTATTGGCGACCTTGGTGATGACGAAACTGGGATTGGGAATGTGCCACGTCGAGAAGGTGACCGGGATCTCGGCGTTCACGTCGATACCCGTGGCGGTCCGCTCGGCATGCACCGGAAAGGTGATGGGACGGGTCACTCCCCGGAGGGTGAGATCGCCGGTTGCAGTGGCCGTCAGGACCTGGCCCGGGGCCGGGATGGACCCCAAGTCGATGGGACGGGTGAGGCGGAACGTGGCGTGCGGATATTTGTCGGTGGACAGGATGTAGTCGCGGAACTGCACGTCCCGGGAGATTTGATCGGACTTCACGCTCGCCATATCGACACTGAAGGCACCTGCGGCGACGACATCGCCGGAGATGATCAGGCTGCCACTCACCTTCGTGGTCCGGCCCACGGCGGTGTGGTGCTGTCCGAAAAGGATCTCGTCGACCCGGTACCCCGCCTCCGAGCCCGTCGACACGGTCCAGGTGCCGCTCACCGGCCCAGGCACGATGGGACCGCTCCCCGGACCCGAGGCGGGCAGGTGGAGCTTGCCGGGTGCGGACCCTTCTATCACGTGGAAGAAAAGAAACGGGATGAGCACCACGGCCACCGCGAGCACTCCGAGCGCAAGGAAGAGGTACACCCACCCGGGATGGCGGTCGCGCCAGGTCCGGCCCGGTCGCCGGGGCCGCCCCGGCCGGGACCCCCGAGGAGGGGTGTTGGGGGATTCGGACGCCCGGGCGTCCCGCTCAGGGACCACCCGACCAGTGTGCTGCATCGCCGCCGGAGGATACCGGCGGCCCCCGCCCGGCCGGAAGGCAGGTGGCCGGGGGCGAGCCCGGCCGGGCTGAGCCGGCCGCCGCGGCCCGGCCGTGTCGGCGGTCACGGGTGCCCAGCCGCCGCGGGCCGGTCCCGGCTCGGGCGGTGGGCGTCACCCGCCCGTGTCGGCGGTCACGGGCTGGTCGGCCGCATGGATGGCGTGCCCGAGTCGTCGGGCAGCCGAAGGGGACAGCTGCGGCCGCACGGCCGTCAGCATCTCGTCGGGAGAGGGGAGACCGTCGAGCACCCAGCGGGCGAACATGCCGTCGTCCATCCAGCCGGCCAGGCTGGGCTCGACCAGGTCCCGGAGTCCCTCACCCCCGGCGGCCTGAAGGCGAAAGCTCTCCCAGGACCAGGCCGATCCCGCCGCCCGCACCAGTCCCGGCAGCCACGGCTGCCAGCAGGATCGGTCCAGATCGCTCCCGATCACCCGGGCCACCGGGTGGAGCTTGGCCACGTCCGACCAGTTGAGCGGGCGCCGGGCTGCTTCCGCTCGCTCCATGATGGCCGCCAACCAGGCCACGATCTGCAGCCGAGACGCGCTCGCGACCGGCGGCGGGGTGGGCAAACCGAAACAGCGGCGCAAGCAATCCAGCATTCGGCCCTCGGTGGGTGCCTGGTCGACCGTCGTCCCGTCCGGCAACACCACCTTCGAAGTCGTCGCACCGGTTCGGGCCACGATGCAGGCGATGCGGATCCTGTGGCCTGCGAGGTGCTCCGCTGGCGACGAGCCGCTGGCCAGGAGCCGGAGGCGGCCGGTCGCCAGGACTCCGACCGCATCGCAGTCGGACGTCGCCACCCAGCCGAGCAGGGCGTCGGGTTGGGCCGAGAAGGCCACCATCAGATCGTCGGGCTCGGCGCCTTCCCGGGGACCGAGTATCCGAACCCAGGTCGGCTGGCCTTGCGCCGCGACCACATCGCCAAACACTTCCAGCAAGACGTCGGGCAGACGTTGCCAGTCCATCATCCACCTCCACTGCCATGGGCATTTGTGGGGGTGGGCCGAAACCCCGAGCGGCGGGCTGAGCGCACCGCGGGCCGACCAGCACGCTAGCAACCGACTGCGACCTTCTCAAAGAGCAGTTCGATCCGGACCGAGCCGCCGTCGAGGTCGAACGCGGGCGGGGCAGTTCCGCCCGCGGTTAGGCCGGGTTCCCGCCCCGACTGGCTAGAACCGCGCCCAGCGGATCAGCGGCGCGGGGCAACCACCCGCAGGTGCAACTCGGCCAGCTGGCTGTCGAGCACCGGACTGGGCGCGCCCATGAGCAGATCCCGTGCTGCCTGATTGAGCGGAAAGGCGATCACCTCTCGCAGGTTCGCCTGCCCCTCCAGGAGCATGAGGATGACGTCGAAGCCCGGCGCGATACCGGCGTGCGGCGGCGGCCCGTAATGGAACGCGTTCCATAGGGCCGGGAAGGACTCGTGCACCCGCTCCGGGCCGTACCCGGCGATGGCAAACGCGGCCTCCATCACCGCGGGCAAGTGGTTCCGCACCGCCCCCGAGGACACCTCGACCCCGTTGCATACCAGGTCGTACTGGTGGGCCAGGATGTCGCCCGGATCGCTCGACTGGAGGGCCTCGAGGCCCCCTTGGGGCATGGAGAACGGGTTGTGCGAGAAGTCCCACCCTCCGGTTTCCTCATTGCGCTCGTACATGGGGAAATCGACCACCCAGCACCAGGCCAACGTGTCCGGATCCGCCAGCCGAAGCTCCTGGCCGAGCCAGTTGCGCCGCTCCCCGAGAACCGACGCCACCGCGGCGCGAGGCCCCACTGCGCACAGCACGGCGTCGCCAGGGCCGGCCCCGCACGCCGACGCCAGCACGCTGGCCTCGTCCGGCGTCAGTTTCCTGGCAATCGAGCCCCGCACCTCGCCTCCAGGATCGAGCTGCAGCCAGCTACCCGCCACGCCCACCTGGCGCCCTGATTCGGCGAACTCGTCGAACCACTTACGCGGCCGCCCGGCCGATTCGGGGGCTCGCAGCACTCGGATCACGTGGCCACGCTCAAGCGCGTCGGTGAACATGGGCAGCTCCGTGGTTCCGCCCAGCGCCGCGGTCACGTCGGCGATCTCCAGCTCGAAACGAAGATCGGGCTTGTCGGTCCCGAAGCGGTCGATGGCCTCCGCGAACGTCAACCGCGGGAACGACTCCGCCGACCGCTTGTCGGAGCACTCCTTCACGACCCGCCTTACGAGCAGCTCGACTTCGGCGAACACGTCCTCCTGGGTCGCGAACGCCATCTCGAGGTCGATCTGGTAGAACTCGCCCGGACTACGAGCAGCCCGGGACGCCTCGTCCCGGAAGCAGGGGGCGATCTGGAAATACCGCTCCACCCCTCCGACCATGAGGAGCTGCTTGAACTGCTGAGGCGCCTGCGGAAGGGCGTAGAACTCGCCGGGATAGAGGCGGCTCGGCACCAGGAAGTCTCGGGCGCCCTCCGGAGAGGACACGGTCAGCACCGGCGTCTGGACCTCCAGGAAGCCGCGATCCACGAGATGGGAGCGGACCACCTGGGCCAGCCGGGCCCGAGCCGCCAGGCGCTCGGCCAACGGGCCTCGACGCAGATCCAGGTACCGGTAGCGCAGACGGGCCTCTTCGCCGACGTCGCTGTCGCGCTCCACAGGGAACGGCAGCACCTCGGCAGTGGACAGCACCTCCACCTCGTCCACGACCACTTCGATGGCACCGGTCGCCAGCCGCGGATTTGCAGTCTCGGGCGGCCGAGCCGCCACCTGACCCGTGACGGTCACGACGCTTTCCAGACGCAGGTGCGAGAGCACCTCGAAGGCGGGGCGGTCCGGATGGGCCACCAACTGCACCAAACCGCTGGGCTCGACACCACCAGCGTCACGAAGGTCGACGAACAGCAAGCCGCCGTGGTCCCGCTTGGCCGCCACCCACCCCGCCAGCAGCACGGCACGGCCCACGTCCTCCGCTCGCAGCCACCCGGCCCGGGTATCGCGGTACCGATTGACAGCAAGGGGTGGGCTGTGCTCCATGACGACCGAGCAGGCTACCCCGCTCGCCTACCGCCCCCGGTCAAGATTTCGTCGACCCCGACTGCATCGGGACGGCGACCGTCCCCAGCTGGGTCCCTCTTTTCCCGCGGGAGACCTCAGTGCGCCAAACTGACAGACGGTACGAAATCGTCGAGCCAGGAGTGCGCCATGGGAAGCAACAGCCGCAACAGTTTCGGAGCCCGGGCGGACCTCCGGGCCGGCGGGCGTTCCTATGAGGTCTTCCGGCTCGACGCCCTGCCGGGCGCGGCCCGCTTGCCGTACTCGCTGAAGGTTCTCCTCGAGAACATGCTCCGCCACGAAGACGACCTCACTGTCCACGCCGGGGACATCGAGTCGCTCGCCGGGTGGGATGCCGACGCCGAGCCGAGCAAGGAGATCGCCTTCGCCCCGGCCCGGATCCTGCTCCAGGACTTCACCGGCGTGCCGGCCGTGGTCGACCTGGCGGCCATGCGGGACGCCATGGTGACCCTTGGGGGCGACGCGGGCAGGGTCAATCCCCTCATCCCCGCAGAGCTGGTGATCGATCACTCCGTCATCGCCGACGTGTACGGCACCAGGGACGCCTTCGCCCGCAACGCCGAGCTGGAGTTCCAGCGCAACGAGGAGCGGTACCGCTTCCTTCGGTGGGGCCAAGGCGCGTTCGAGACGCTGCGAGTCGTACCGCCGGACACCGGCATTTGCCACCAGGTGAACCTCGAGTACCTGGCTCGCGTGGTGTTCGACACCGACGACGGCCAGGCCTACCCCGACACCCTGCTCGGGACCGACTCCCACACCACCATGATCAACGGCCTCGGCGTCCTCGGATGGGGCGTCGGCGGCATCGAAGCCGAAGCGGCCATGCTGGGCCAGCCCGTGTCGATGCTGATCCCGAAAGTGGTGGGCTTCCAGCTGACCGGGTCCTTGCCCGACGGCTCGACCGCCACGGACCTGGTGCTGACGGTGACGGAGATGCTGCGCCACCACGGCGTCGTCGGGAAGTTCGTGGAGTTCTACGGCGAAGGGGTCGCCAAGGTCCCGCTGGCCAACCGGGCCACCATCGGCAACATGTCGCCCGAGTACGGATCGACGTGCGCCATTTTCCCCATCGACGAGGAGACCCTGCGCTATCTGGCGCTCACGGGCCGCTCGGCCGAGCGCATCGAGCTGGTGGAGGCGTACGCCAAGGAGCAGGGCCTCTGGCACGACCCAACCCACCAGCCCGACTACTCGGAGCGACTCTCCCTCGACCTGTCGACCGTGGTCCCGTCCCTCGCCGGCCCGGCCCGCCCGCAGGACCGCGTTCCCCTCGATCAGGCCCGGTCCGGCTACCGATCCGCAGTCGTGAAGATGTTGGGGAAAGGAACCGCCGACGCGCCGCCCACCAACCCCACGCCGGTCACGCTGGATGACGGCACGAGCTTCGACCTCGACCACGGCCAGGTCGTCATCGCCGCCATCACGTCGTGCACCAACACCTCCAACCCGTCGGTGATGATCGCCGCCGGTTTGCTCGCTCGCAATGCCGTCGAGCGCGGCCTCACCACCAAGCCGTGGGTGAAAACGTCGCTGGCCCCGGGCTCCAAAGTGGTCATGGACTACTACGAACGGGCCGGACTGGTCCCCTATCTCGAGAAACTGGGCTTTGACCTGGTCGGCTTCGGCTGCACGACGTGCATCGGCAACAGCGGGCCGCTGCTCGGCCCCATCTCCGACGCGGTTTCAGCCGGCGACCTGGTGGTGGTATCGGTCCTCTCCGGAAACCGGAATTTCGAGGGCCGCATCAGTCCCGACTGCCGGATGAACTACCTGGCCTCCCCGCCGCTGGTGGTGGCCTACGCCCTGGCCGGTTCTATCGACCTGGACCTGGTCAACTCGCCGTTGGGGACCGGCCCAGACGGCTCGCCCGTCTACCTCCGCGACATCTGGCCGTCACCGGCCGAGGTGGCCGCAGTGATCGAGTCGTCGGTGGAATCCAAGATGTTCACCAGCTCCTACGACTCGGTCTACGACGGCGACCAACGGTGGCAGGGCCTGCCCGTGCCCACCGGGGACGCCTATGCGTGGGACAACACCTCGACCTACGTGCGCAAGCCGCCGTACTTCGACGGGATCACCATGACACCGCCGCCGCTCCCGCGACGTACGAGGCGCCCGCGTGCTCGCTCTGCTCGGCGACAGCGTCACCACCGACCACATCTCGCCGGCGGGCAACATCCGCAAGGACGGGCCCGCGGGAAGCTGGCTGGTCGACGGGGGAGTGGATCCGAGCGAGTTCAACTCCTACGGGGCCCGGCGAGGCAATCACGAGGTCATGATCCGGGGCACCTTTGCCAACATCCGTTTGCGCAACCGCCTCGCGCCCGGCACGGAGGGCGGGGTCACCCGCCACCTCCCGGACGGGCAGGAGATGTCCATTTACGACGCGGCCAAGCGCTACGAACAGGAGGACGTGCCGCTCCTCATCCTGGCCGGCAAGGAGTACGGGTCGGGCTCCTCACGGGACTGGGCCGCCAAAGGGACGGCTCTGCTCGGGGTGCGAGCCGTGTTGGCCGAGAGCTTCGAGCGGATCCACCGCAGCAACCTCGTCGGCATGGGCGTCCTGCCTCTGCAGTTCAAGGAGGGGGATAGCGCCGAGTCGTTGGGCCTGACCGGCAGCGAGGTGTTCGATATCACCGGCTTGGAGGGCCTGGCAGCCGATGCGCCCTTACCTCGGGAGCTGACAGTGCAGGCGGACGGGCGGTCGTTCGTCGTCACCCTCCGCATCGACACCCCCAAGGAGGCGGAGTACTACCGCCACGGGGGGATCCTCCTCTACGTGCTGCGTCAGCTTCGCGACAGCTGACGCTCCGGCAACTTCCCAGCGGCCTTTGGACATCTATGCAGGCTCAGGCTGCACAGATGTCCATCAGTGGTCAGGACGCCGTGGGCGGGTGGAGACCACGAGCCGGATCCAGGTTGGCAGCCACCACCGCGTCGAGCGTCTCCAGGAGCGCACGCGCCGGAGCACTCGGCCGGCTCCGCCGGCGGAGAACCACGCCGACTCGCCGTCGAGGAAGTCCCGTGACGTTGACCTGGGTCAGGCCGCCGTGCCCGTCTCCCAACCCGGTGGCCGGAAGGATGGCCGGCCCATAGCCCTGCATGGTGAGCGAGGCGATCAGTCGCACGCCATCGAGTTCGGCCCGGGGTCGCAGCGAGACACCCGCGGTGCGGCAGGCGCCATCGATCTCGAGCCGGAACACCGTCCCCGGAGCGGGCAGCAGCAGCTCGAAGTCGTCGAGCTCCGTGAGCGGGACCTCGCCTCGTTGGGCCAGGTCGTGGTCGATCGGTGTCACCAGCACCAGGTCCTCGTCGAACAACGGCCGTTCGATCAGATCCGGGTTGCTGAGGGGAAGGTTCACGATGGCCGCGTCCAGCGAGCCTGAGGCCAGGTGCGGTTCGAGCGTCGCCGAGGTGCCCTCGCCGATGACCAGGCGGACATTCGGATGGGCTTCCGCCATCCCGTCCAGGACGAGCGGGGCCAGCCAGCGGGCCGTGGTCCCGATCATCCCGATCCGGGCCGTGCCGGTGACCTCATGGCGGAGGGCAGCCACGTCCGCTACGGCGGCCTCCAGCTCGGCGGCCACACGCCGACCGCGTTCGACCACCGCCCGGCCCTCTTCGGTCAACTGGCCCCCGTTCCGGTCGACGAGCTGGACCCCGAGCTCTCGTTCGAGGCGGGCGATGTGGCTGGAAACGTTCGATTGCACCGTGTCGAGTGCAGTCGCGGCCGCCGAGAAGCTGCCGTTGTCCGCGATGGCGATGAGTGCCTGCAACTGCCGAAAGTCCATCAACATAAGAGATACCACAGGAGTCCGGAAACGTTGGGGCAGATCCGCAGGGGATTCCCAGTCACTGCGGGTGGTTGCGTTCTCGGCGGGGCATCCCCCTGTACGCCACCCCTTGGGCGCTAGCGTCGCCTTCGTGTCTATGCCGCGCCAAGACGGGTATGGAGTTGTACGCCGACATGGAGCGCATAATGGGGGTTGTTCCTGACCAGATGCCCACTCGGACGCACGTACGACGGATCTTGGCCTCGGGCCAACCGGGCCCGCTGTTGTCGACCTCACCCGAGCGGAAGGCCGAGCGATGAGTGACGCCGAGCGGCGCGGCCGCGACGACGAGGCGGAAGAGACCGCCCCCTGGATGATCGCTCCGCCGCCCCCGCCTCCGCCGGGGTCCATGGAGGCCGCCTCCGATCCCCCCACGCAGGTCCTGAACACCGTCCCGGAATCCGGTCAGGAGCCCGGCCCGCCGCCGGCTGCGCCTGCGGCGCCGCCCCCGCGGTCGCCTGGCTCGCCGGCGTCGACTGGCTCGCCGGAGTCGTCCGTCCCACCCACCACCCCGGTCGCACCCGCCACCCCGGTCGCACCCACGACCCCGGTCGCAACCACCACCCCGGTCGCACCCACCACCTTCCCGGCGCCCCCCACGCCGGTTGCGCCCCCTGCATCTTCCGCATCCACCGCACCGGCTGCATCCACCGCCCCCACCCCATCCACCGCTGGGCCAGCACCGGGGCCCATGCGCCCCGAGGCGGGTGCCGCCTCGGCGCCGACCACCGCCATTCCGGTCACCCGGGCCGCCGAACCGGCGCCGGCCTCGCCTCCGGCAGCCCCGACCCCTCCCGTCAGCACGGCCTCGGGCGCCGAGCCGACGGTCACCATGGAGTCCCCGGCGGCCCATCCTCAGCCTGGTACGTCCGACTCGGGAGCCACTTCCCCGTCCGGAAGGCCAGCGAAGCCGGGTGACGCGGAGACACCGGCGCCGCCGTCCGGTCAAGCCTCGGCGGCGGGATCAGCCGAGCCCCCGACGGTTGCGGGTGTCCCCTTGCCCCAGCCGATGGCGGCCGAGCCCCCCGGCGGCGCAGGATCCGCGCCCACCGCCGGCGGCCCGACCCGAGAACCGGTCGTCCCGGAGATCACTGAAGCCGCGGCCCCTCCAGACGACGGGCCGGTTGGTGGTGCGCCAAGTACGGAACCAATCCAGGCTGCGACCGCGACTACAGAGGCCGGTCGGCCCGCCGAGCCGAAAAGCGACGCCGCCAAGGCCGACTCGGGATCCCCTGGCGCCCCCGGCGCAGCTCCCCCGGCCGCGGCGGCGACGGCTGCCGGTGTGGGCGCGTCGGCTTCCCAGGCCGCAAACGAGGCACCCCCGTCATCAGGGTCCCAGCCCCCAGCCGGAGGCGACGCGTCCTCCGCCGGACCTACGGGGCGGCGGTCGGTCCTGGGCGGGGTAACCGGCTTGGCCAAGGCAGCCACGGCGGATGCGGACCATCACTCGCCGTGGATCCTCACGTCCGGCGCCATCCTGGTGGCGTTTGTGGTGGCGTGGCTCGCCAGCATCATCAGCGCCTTCCGGCACGCCCCTGGTCTGCCGGGCCGCGATCGGGTCCTCGACTTCTTCAATCCGGGCTCCATCCTCTGGGCCGTGGCCATCGTGGTGGCGGTAACCCTCCTCTCCATGGGCCATCATCTCGAACCAGCCGCGGCCAAACAGTCGGATACCGCCGGACTGCTGCCCGTCGGGCTGTTCCTGGCGGCGTGCATCGTCGGCCTGTCCGCCTTCATCGGCTTCCTCGTCGAGCTGACCACGTTCGGCAATGGGGTAGATGCCGCCTTCTCCGGTTTCATCGGGTACCTGGCGGTCCTGCCGATTGCCGCGGCCACCGCGTGGTGGGCACTCAAGGAGACCGGTCGAATACACCAATAGGACGGCCTGGCGTTCTTCGCCGCGGCCCCTAAGACCATCTGGGTGAGGGCTAGCGGCCGGTCAGGCGCGCGGCCACCCCCGTCCCGAGGCGGCCGATCTCCCCGCCGCTCGCCAGCGGGAGGTCGGTTTCTTACCGAGCGCCCAGGTGCGCCGCCACGCCCCGGTATCCGGCCCCGTCAGGGCAGGGGTCGACCGAGCAGCCGCTCGCTTGCGGGCCGTCCACCAGTCGGTCGTTTGTTCGTCGGCGAGCGTGGCCACGGCGCGTTCCAGGGCGGCCGCCAGCTCCCTCGGATCGTCGCCCGGCTGCGGCCGCAACGGGCGGCCAAAGGTGACGTGCGTCGTACCCGGAGTGAGCCGGGACGAACCCTTCGCCAGGATCTGGCGGGTCCCTTCGATGTGCACCGGGACGATCGGGCGGCCCGTACGGACGGCCAGCAAGCCGGTGCCAGCGTGGTGCGGTTGGCCCCATCCGTCGGGGCTGCGCCCACCTTCGGGGAAGATCAGGAGGCTCCAGCCGTCGGTCAGCAGTGACGCCACCCGCCTGAGGGAGTCTCGGCTCACTCGTTGTCGTTCGATCGGCACGGCGTTGAGCAGGAACGAGAACGTCACGGCCTTGGCTCTGGTGTCGAAGAAGTAGTCCGCGGCCCCCGCAACGAACATGCGGTGCCGCCAGCGCTCGGGGATGACGGACAAGAGCAGCGGAGCATCCAGATGGCTGTAGTGATTGGCCGCAAAGATGACCGGCTCGTCGAGATGGGCGATGCGATCCAAGCCTGCTACCCGGGGGGAAGCGAGCACCTGCACGGCCGGCCGGGCCACCAACTCGGACACGAGCACCCGGGCCAGGCGGGTCGGGTAGCGCCGGGCCCACTCCGTGTCGTAGTCCATTCCCAGTCCGTGGTCCGCCGGGGGCCGGGGCACTGACGACGGCCAATGCGGGGCCGCCAGCGGGAACGCAGACGGAAGGCGGGCAGCACGCAGGCGCGAAAAAACAGCCGCCGGATTTCCCGACCCCGGCGTGACCGGCAGGCGCCGTCGTGGCTTGGTCGATCCGGCCAGGCCCAGAGATGCCGCCGCCCCCTCCCACGAGAGAGCCTGGTCGGCTGGAGGTTCGAAAACCGCTTCCCGGAAGGGCTCGTTGCCTTCTGGGGCAGGCATCAATGAACGTCCGCGAGCATGATCGGCGGGCAATGGAGGTGGGTGATGGTCGGATCGCGCCCTACCGTGTCGGACGCCATCTCCAGCGCATCGGCCAACGTGGACGCGGGCGAGAAGCCCAGGCGGCGAACCGCGGCCGGATCGCCACCGACGATGATCACCCGCCCGAGATGTTCGAGGGCGTGGGCGCCCCAGTACCACATGTAGAACGGATGCACACCGTGGTAGGCGTGGCTGGTGCGGTAAAGGTGCCGGTACCACTCGTCCGTGGCAAAACGCTCCTCGTAGGTCTTCTCTATTTCGACCGGGTCGGTGGTGTCCGACAGAACCTCCTCGAAGAAGTCGATATAGGAGGGATGGTGCACCGGGTGGAAGGCCCAAGGCGTCGGATGCGAAAGGATGGCCACGCCTCCCTCCCGTACCACCGGCCGCCCCCGGTACAGGTTGAACAGATAACCGAGTCCCATGCACATGACCAAGATCGGGTTCATGATCGAGTTCACGTTGTACGGGCAGAGGTGGGGCAGTCCGAAGACGGCGATGTCGCTCTGACCCTCGACATCGACGAGCTGCTGGCGGTAGACCATTGACGTGGTGGCGGCGTGCACGGCCTCTACTTCGCCCGCGTGCACACTGGTCATGCGATGCGGGGCTTTTATCGACTGGAAGATCGAACGCCCCACCCGCGGGGGGGTCATGGCCAATCCTCGAGTCACGGCCATATAGGTGGCCCGATCCCGCGCCGACCATTCCCATTCCCTCCGCTGGAGGAACGCCATTTGCGAGGGAAAGGTGTCGTTGTTGAGTGTCGTCTCGATCTGGAAGACCTTTACGCCGCTTCTCGCGATCAGGCGGCCCATGCGCCAGTTGGACGAATGCAGCTCGGAGCGCTCCTGGTCCATGAAGGAACGGGAGTGCCGCATGGTCCGCACGTTGTGGTGGTGGCGGAGGCTGCGATAGCTGGCCAGGCCGGTGGCGACGCTCTTGTGGCCTCCGTCCATGGCAACCAGATTGATGTTGACGTAGACGAGGAGATCGGACTCGGCGGCCCGCTTGTTGATCTCCACATCCTCACCCTGATCGGTACGACCGAGGTGCACCAGACCTTCGGGATCCTCGGCGTCGTGCTGGACCAGCCGGCCATTCGGCGCGAACGCGTCGTACACCCGGTCCCCGATGGCGTGCCGGAGCTCGGCCTCCGTCATCCTCCGGTGCAGGGCGAGGGCACAAATGAGGACGACATCGTCGACGCCGGCTGCGGCAGCCATGTCGAGTACCGACTCGATCACCCGCTGGCGATTGTCGGGTCGCTGCATCGGCGGCAACGGCAGGGAGATGTCGTCGAAGGCGATGGTCAGCCGCATGCCGGGAAACAGCAGTTCCGGTAAGGGCTGGCAATCGCCGAGCGGGTGCAACAGGGCGTCCTGGATGGCGTCGTCCGGATCCTCGAGTGGCGAGAGTGGTTCGGGTGCGTAAATGACCCGGGCACGTCCCGGGGGGAGGCGCTCGAGCCGGAACCCTTCGCCGTGCCACGTCAGGATCGGCGGGGTCGAGCGGTCGACAGCGAGAACAAAACCGGGGCGAGGCATGGCTTCCTGCTTCCTATCTTCGCTTCTCACCGCGCAGGTCGAAGGCCACCTTGACGGCCCCCCGACTTCCTGCGGTGGCGGCGTGCTCGATCGCGTCGGCAAACCGGTCGAGGGGGTAGGTGGCTTCCACCAGACGATCGAGCCCCGCCTCTTCGACCAGTTCCATGGCCAGCGGGAAGCTGTGGCGGTCGCCGGCGGCCGGCTCGGGACCGTAGGCGTAGGCGCCAATCAGCCGGATCTCCCGCTGCCACAGGGCGGTGAGGTCGATCCCGACGTGGCCCGGCATGCCCAGCAGGACCACGCTTCCACCCGGCGCGGTAACCGCCAGCGCATCGGCGATCGAAGCCGCGCTGCCGACACAGTCGAAGACCACGTTCACCCCGCCGGTGAGCTGGCCCTGATCGAGCATCCACGAACCCGTCATTCGTCGCACCGCCCGGCGCAGGCCATCCGACTCCACCACCGTGGTCGCCCCGAGGATGCGGGCGAGGCGGCGCTGCTCTGGATACTTGGCCACCGCTACCAGTCGAGAGATGTCGGGCCGGAAACGACGGATGGCCGCGATGGTGGTCAATCCGAGGGTTCCCGCGCCGATCACTGCAGCCGTGGTCTCCTGTCCCGGCCGCTCCGGTTGAGCGGCCAGCGCGCCGTGCACCGCGCATGCCGTCGGCTCGACCATGAGTGCGGCCTCGTCCGGCCAGCCGGCCGGCACCTCGTGGAGCTGCAGGCCATGGGCGACGAGCGAGAGGGACCACCCTCCACCCGTGTCGGCGCAGTAACCGGTTTGCAGGCCGGGCTGGAGGTGGCCGCCCGTGAGACGCTCGCAGTGGTTCGTCTGGCCCAGCGAGCAAGGCGGACACGGGGGGTCGAGTCCCCGAATGCGACAGTGGAGGACCGGTTCGATCACCACCCGCCGACCGTCCGCGGCGTCACCCACCACCTCGTGACCCGGCACGAACGGGAAGCTCACGATGGGCTCGAACCATCGCGACGACCGCCCTTCGACGGTGGCCAGGTCGCTCCCGCAGATCCCCGACAGCCGGGGGCGGATGACCTGCCACTCGGGGCCCGGCAAGTCGGGCGGATCGATGTCGACCAGCCGGAGTGGGCCGGCCTTGCCACTGCTGCCCGCCTTCCAACCGGACGCCAGCCGGGCGGCGGCGAACCGGGCCATGGATCTGTCCATCTGCAGCGCTTTCACCGTTGCGCCTCCGCCGAGGTGGGCCGCGGACCGAGCGGGAGAAGGGGCCGGGGCCCGTCCGGCGCCTTGGGCCACTGCTCGACGTGCCAGCCGCGCTTTCGGGCGATGGCGGCCAGCTTGGTTTCCGGGTTGATGGCAACGGGATGCCCGACCGCCTCGAGCATCGGCAGGTCGCTGGCGGAATCCGCGTAGGCGACACTCTGCTGGAGGTCGAGGTGATGGGCCTGGGTGTACTCGGCCATGATCAGGGCCCTGGCCTCGCCGGTTGGAGGGGCAGTGAGGAGCTCGCCGGTGAAACGGCCGCTCTTTTCCCTGAGTGACGCACAGATCACCTCGTCGAACAGTGGTCGCAAGGGCTCGATCACCACATCCAGCGCGCCGGTGATCAGCAGGGTTTTGTGGCCCATGGCCCGATGCTCACGGACCCGGCGGATTCCGGCGGGAAACGACTTGGTGAGGAGTAGATCACTGAACATCTCCCAGCTGTCCTGAGTCAACCGGTCGACGGGGGCACCCGCGTAACGGCGGTAGAAGTACCGCAGGAAATCGCCTCGGTCGGTGCGATCGAGGGAGAGGAGGCGGGGGGCTTCTCTCAAGGTCCGGAGCACGAATCGCACTCGGGCCGGGTCGTCCTGGTGCCGCGTGGCCAACCAGGCGTAGCTGTCGACCACGTTGGAGGCGATCAGGGTGTTCTCCAGGTCGAAGACGGCGAGATGCCGCTCGGGGGCGAGCACGGCTCGCCGGCCCCGTTCGTACCGGCTCATACCGGCCGGGCCCTTGGCGACCCGGGCCGGCCGACCACCTGAAGCGACGGGCGCCATCCGGACCCGGGCGTGAGCGACCACCGACGGCAGGTACACGTCGTGGCAGAAATGCTGCCAGTCGATGACGGCCGGATCGAAGCAGAAGTCCCGCTGATCCGCCGGGTCAAGGGTGGTGAACAGCTCCAGGAGGCGGTCCACCGAGAAGACGGCTTCGGTCTCGGCGTAGGCACCGTACAGCTCGACGTAGGAGAGGGCGTGCTCGGCTTCGACTCGTCGTTCCTCGAGGCGGGCGCTCAGTTCGGCTTGGCGGCCCCGAAGCGGCAGCGACTGAAGGGCTTTCTCCGCGGTGCCCAGCACCTTGTTGGCCTGACGGAGCTGGCGCTGCACCCGGTTCCGACCGGGGAAAGACCACTCCGCCACGGCAATCGGCTGATCCCGGCTGTCCGCCAGCGGATGCTCGATGAACCAGGCCTGGACCAGGTCGACCAGATGCTGGTAGCGCAACGGGTTCCGCGCCCCGGATGCCACCTGGAACACGTCGGGCTCGGGCTCGGGACCGCGTGCCGCCACCGCCAGGATGGCCGCCACCACCAGGTCGACCGGGATGACGTCGATGATCCCTTCCGGCACGCCAGGGAACTGGCTGAGGAGGCCCTTGGCGTAGGAGATGATCACCGGGTCGGCCATACGAAAACCGCGGATCCACCCGGCCACCGGTTCGGACAGCGCCGCCTCGATGATCGACGGTCGCACGATGGTGACCGGGAGCACGCCGCGGGTCTCGAGCAGGGCCCGCTCGCCGAGGGACTTGCTGTAGGCGTAGGCGTCCGGCCACCCCAGCCCTTGGGCGCGCGACCGCCCCATCTCGACGAGGCGGTTCTTGACCCAGTCCTCGCGGAGTCGTTCGCACTTGGCTGCGAGCAGCGGGGTGCCCGCCGCGCCAAGCTCCTGGCGAGATTGACGCTGGAAGCGGACCAGCATCTTGGGATCCCGGCTGTCGTCTTCCGCCTGGATGCGCGCTCGGCGGGCCGCTTCGACCTCGGGTCGCCAGGGCACGTCGGTTGACCAGGGCGTGACAGCCAGGTTGGCCTCGGGCGCCGGACCCCGACGGCTGCCGGCGACATAGGCCGTCGATACCGCGATGAGATGGGGGAGGGAGGCGGGCGACCGGGGCGGCGGTGGTGACTCGGGCGCGGCGGTCGGGGCGGTGTGGAGCCGATTCAGGGAAGCGGCCATACGCACCGGGCCCAACAGATTGATCTCGACCGCCGAGTCCAGAGGGGAATCGAAGCTGACGGTGGCCGCGGAATGGATCACCGTATGACAGGACGCCAGCAGTTCCTCGCCCATGGCGTCGAGGCCGAGACCGTCGACACCCACGTCGCCCGACATGACCAGTACCCGGCGGTCCATCTCCGCCTCGAATCGGTCGCCGAGCTCACCCCGCAGGCGGCCGAAGCAGTTGTTCCGCAGGATCTCACGGCGGACCCGCTCGGCTGCGCCCCGCCGGCCCGGCCGGACGAGCAACGCCACCTCGCAGTCGGGAACGGTCCGGAGGAGCCGTTCCGCTAACGCAGTGCCGAGGAAACCGGTCCCGCCGGTGATGGCGATGCGCCGGCCCCCGAGGACGTCACGGAGCATTGTGATTGTCTACCATCTGGTAAGTGGCCAGGGCAACGACAGGAGCGAGCACGAAGAGCCGTACCATCGACGCCGCCCTCACCGCCTTCGGCACCCGGGGGTACGAGGCTACCTCCCTCGACGCCCTGGCCACCGAGCTCGGGGTCCGCAAGCAGACCATCCTCTACCACTTCTCTTCCAAGGAAGCCCTGCTCGACGCGGTGATCGACGAGGCCGGATCGGAGCTCATCGCGGTTCTCTCCAATGCCGTATCGGGGGCCAGGGAGGGATGGCTGCGGGTGGAGTCCGTCGTGCACTCGGTGTTCCGCCTGGCGGCTCGGCGCCCTGAGCTGCTGGGCCTGCTGCGCGAAGTCAGCCGGCTCGGGCCGCCGGGGGCGACTCGTTTCGGCGAGATGCTCGGGCCTTTCATCCAGCGGGCGACCAGGTTCCTCGAGGAGGGCATGGAGTCCGGCGAGTTCCGGCGGCAGGACGCCCAGCTCCTCTTGCTGACCACCTATTCGACTGTTATCGGAGTGGCGACCGAAGTCGAAGTGGTTCGGGCGCTTGGGGTCGAACCGACTGCCCGTTCCCTGGTACGCCGGCGCTCGGAGCTGCTGTCGTTTCTCCGATCAGCGCTGCTGCCCCGCTGACTGCGGTGCGGGCTACTCCGCCCCTTTCGACGACCGCTCTCTACCTGGCGAGCAGATCCGGCCCCGACGCACCTCCCCGGTGTCGAGCACCAATCGGTCGAAGGTGACCTTGACCCTGATGCAACCCGACCCGCATACCCCGCCCATCGGGTACCTCCTTGGGCTAACGGCCGGGATGTGGTGATGCAACGGTTGCCGCGGAGGTCCTCCTCTCGCTCTGCCCATCCGGGTCGGGGTCAAGCGGTCAAGAAGCAACCACCCCCGCCCGCCCCCCACCCCGGCCAGGTGCGACCGGCGCTTGACGCCGACCCCCCTCACCGCCCCTCAACCCCCACGATGGAAAGGGGAGAGAAGGGCAAAACCGGCACACACCACCCTGGGACCGGCAGTCGACCCGACCAGACCCGCCCTTCCCTCCCGCCCGGCCCCCTTACCTTTTTCAGTGGGCCCAGACAAGCAGACTGGGCTCCGGGAAGTCCGGCAGTGTCGGTATGGCTCATTGCCCCCTGCAGCGGTTGATGGCCTGGGGGGTGTTGCCGCCGACACGGTCGGTGCGTGAACCTCTGATGGGGACATGCGGCTTGATCGCTGGTTCGTAAGGTGGATGACGGCGAGCGCACCATGGACGGCCTTCCCGAGCAGGTTGAGACCGGAAACGAGGAAGGGAGACCAAGCAGGTGGCCATGCCGGACGAGGTGGACGTGTGGGTCGGGCTGGACGTCGGCAAGGAAGAGCACTACGCCGAAGTCCTCGACGACCAAGGCGAGCGGATCTTCGCCCGCAGCTTGGTCAACGACCAAACCGCCCTTGAGGCGTTGCTGGAGCGGGCTGTCGAGCACGGCGTGCCCGGATTGGTCATCGACCAGCCCGGCTCGATCGCTCAGCTCGCCTTGGCCGTGGCTCGAAGCCGAGGGGTGCCAGTGGCGTACGTGCCAGGGCTGGTCATGCGCCGGGCCGCCGCCTGTACCCGGGCGAAGCCAAGACCGACAAACGCGACGCCTATGTCATCGCCGACACCGGCCGGACCCGACGCAAACAAGTGCACTGGCTCGACGCCGGCTCCGACGAGCTCCTCGACCGTCTCCGGGTCCTCAACGGTTTCGACATCGACCTAGCCGCCGATCAGACCCGACTCACCAACCGGTGCCGCGATGCGCTGACGAGCGTCTCCCCGGCCTTGGAACGAGCGTTGGGTGTCCGCCTGCACCAGGCCGGCGTGCGGGACCTGCTGGCCAAATACCCGACTCTCAGCGCCCTGCGAGCCGCGGGCAGGAGCCGGATCTCCCGGACAGTCAAGGTCCGCTCCCTCCGCCTGGCCGTCAAGATCGTCGACGCGGTCTTGGGCGCACTCGACGCCCAGACAGTCACGGTGCCGGCCGAGACGACCATCGGCCGGGTGATCGCCGAGCTAGCCGGCGAACTCGACCGGATCTTCACCCGCCGCGACGCCCTCGCCGCCGAGATCGAGGAGGCATTCCTGGCCCACCCTTTCGATGAGCTGCTCTCGTCCATGCCCGGGATAGGTCCGCGGACCGGGTCGAGGATCCTGGCCGAGATCGGCGACGGCACCCGTTTCGTGGACGGCGACAAGCTGGCCTCCTACGCCGGGCTGGCCCCGGTGACACGCCAGTCCGGCAAGTCGATCAACGGCGAATCGAAGAGCAGAAGAGGAAACCACCGGCTCAAAAACGCCATGTTCCTGGCCGCCTTCGCCTCGTTGCGCGCCCCGGAGTCCAAAGCGTTCTACGACCGAAAACGAGCCGAAGGCAAACGCCACAACGCCGCGGTCATCTGCCTGGCCCGCCGGCGCTGCAACGTCATCCTGGCCATGCTCCGCACCCACCAGCGCTACCAGACCAGCCCAGCCCAACCCGAAATCGCAAAAGCCGCCTGACCCGACCAGAAACCTCCCCGAAGGCCTTGACAACAACATGGGGACACCCCCCACCACGGCCCCCCGCCCCCCAGCCACCACAGCCCAGCCACACGCTGGTTGTTGTGGCGCCGTCCCAGGCTGGTGGTCGTGGGCCGAAAACGGTCAAGAAAGGGCTGAGGCGTGCCGTCAGGTCGGGGAGAACGCCCGGCCGGTGAGCGAGCTGGCCGAGGAGTTCGGGGTGTGCTGGTGGACGGTGATGGGGGCGGTGATCGAGCACGGCAGGCCGCTGGTCGACGACCCGGCCCGGGTCGGGCCGACCGAGAAGCTGGGGGTGGACGAGACGTCGTGGCTGAAGGCCAACCGGGCCCATCGGACCCTGTACGCGACCGGGATGGTCGATCTCGACGCCGGGATCATCATCGACATGATCCGGGGAAACACCAGCACAGACCTGCGAAACTGGCTCGAGACCCGGGACTCCGTGTGGCTGGCCGGGATCACCACGGTCACCACCGACCTAGCCGAGTCCTATAGGGCCGGGCTGTCTCCACATCTGGTTCACGCCACCCGAGTGGCCGACCCGTTCCATGTCGTCAGAGTCGGTAACCGCTGCTTGGACAAGGTACGACGCCGGGTCCAAAACGAGACACTGCATCACCGGGGCCGCAAAGCAAGTCGACCTCGCCCGTTTTACTAACCGTTTTTGGTCCGACCCCCGTAGGAAAATTTTCAAAAACGGTCAGTAAAACCGGTCATCCGCCCCTCCGCCCGTTTTACTGACCGTTTTCGGTCGGATCCCCGTACGAATATTTTCAAAAACGGTCACCAAAACTCGCCCCCATAAGTTTTACTGTCCGTTTTTGGCGCGGTCCCAGCGGGGACCGCTCAGTGCGACCCGGCGACGGGCCATTCAGCGATCCGATCAGGCTCGGCGACGCTTCGGCTTCGGTGGCGTATAGCGCCGATTGGCCCTCGGCCCGGTCGGCTCGGCTCCTTTTCGGCGGTTGCGCCGGCGCTCCGAGGGCTCAGCCCTCCGGTCTGCCGGTGCGGTCCGGCCAGAGCCGGTCGATCCGCCCCGCTGGCGAGCCTGGGACTGGGCCAGGGCGGCCTTGCGTTGGCGCTGGGTGAGGATGAAGGCGTAGACGACCGGTATGACGAGAGCGATGAGATGGGTCGCCGTCAAAGAGTTGGGGACTTTCGGCAACGTCACGAAAAAGGCCGCGATGATCCCGGCGAACGCCACCACGAAGCGGTGCCGGACCTTGTAGACGACGCCGAGGAGGGCGATAGAGACGATCAGCCCGAACACCGACAGCTGACGGGAGGTGAGGCTCGCCCCGAATATCTTTTGCGGCCCGGTCGGAGCGCCGGCACCGTGGGTGTCGGCCAAGTTGAGGATGGAGACGGCGATCAGCTCGAGGGCGATCAGGTAGCCGTACATCGTCTCCTGGCCCCGCATGGCTGAAGGCTTGAGGCTCAGGTCCTCGTCCGGCTCTGTGTCGGGGGTGACTACGTCCGACGAAGTGCTGTCGTTGGGCTCGTCGGCATCGTCGATATCGTCTTCGGTCGGCCCGGCGCCAGGGCGTGCCCAGCGAAACAATTCAGCTGTCCTCCGGGTCCTCTTCGGCCACGGAGTCGGCCTGGCCGGCGGCCCCGGGGCCAGAACCAGCCGGGTCAGAGGTCGCGGGGTCGTCGCCAGCCCGGTCGCTCGGGGCCGGATTGCGGTTGGAACTGGTGGCGTCGGCCGTCCCGTTGCCTCCGAGCAGCCACGGCCGAATGTTGACCACGCTCTGGCGGGGCCGAGCCCGTTCCACCTCGGCCTCGACGGGAAGATCGCTCGGCGGGTCGCCGGACGTTTGCATGACGATGGCCGGCTCTTGCTTTTCCTTCTCGAACACCTGCTGCAGGCCCATGGCGAATCCGGTCAGGATCGCACCGGTGGCGCTGCGGCGGCGCCAGGCCTCCACCTTCGGCGGGAGGGCCGTGCGACCGGAGTCGGCCTCGTCGGCCGGCTCCTCTCCGTCCTCATCGTCAGGGTCGAGGCCGAACACGTCCACGTCAAGATCGTCGGCGAGGACCTCGTCGTCCGCCTGCAGAGCGTGCTCGTCGGAATGATCGTCTGAGGGGACCAGTGAGAGCTCCGGCCCCGAGGGTGAGTCCGGCTTGTCACGGTCGTCAGCCACAACTCCAAGGTAGCGCTCCAATCGACCGACGGGTCCCCGGCGCAGCTTGCCGTCGACCCCTCGCAGCCCTACGCCAGGGTGAGGATGGCCCTCCCGGACCGAGTCAGGGGCGCCCGGCGGCGCCGGCGTGGGACAGACCCGCCAGACGGCCAGGCCATTGGGGAGAGATCCGACCACCCACGAGTGGGCCGGCCACCCACGAGTCAGCCGGCCACCAACGAGTTAGCCGGCCACCAACGAGTCAGCCGGCCACCCACGAGTCAGCCGGCCACCAACGAGTCAGCCGGCCACCAACGAGTCAGCCGGCCACCCACGAGTCAGCCGGCCACCAACGAGTCAGCCGGCCACCAACGAGTCAGCCGACCACCAACGAGTCAGCCGACCACCAACGAGTCAGCCGACCACCAACGAGTCAGCCGACCACCAACGAGTCAGCCGACCACCAACGAGTCAGCCGACCACCGACGTGGTGGCCGGCCATGGAGGAGACCCACCGGCTACCCAGGGGACTACCGGCTACCGAGGGACCACCGGCCACCTAGGAAGCGGCCGCCCCCGCCGCCGGGGCGGGCGACCCGGGGCTCCCGGACCCGTTGCTAGGCGACAGGGAGCGGCGAGGGCAGCAGCGTCTCCCCCGCCAGGTACCGGTCGACGGCTGCGGCAGCCGAACGACCCTCCGCAATGGCCCACACGATCAAACTCTGCCCCCGGCCGGCGTCACCGCAGACGAAAACACCCGGCGTGGAGGTCTCATACGACGGGGAACGGGCAATGGCGCCGCGTGGCGTGAGCGACGCCCCGAAGGCGTCGGCCAGCGCCGGCTCCGGCCCGGAAAACCCGAGGGCCAGGAGGACCAGCTCGCATGGCAGCTCGAACTCGGTCTTGGCCACCGGCTCGAAGCGGGGCCGCCCGTCGACGACGGCCATCTCCACCTCGCACCCGCGGAGGCTCCGGAGCTGACCTGCGTCGTCGCCGAGGAACTCCATGGTGTTGACCGAGAAGACCCGTTCTCCACCCTCCTCGTGGGCCGAGGAGGTCCGGAACATCAATGGCCACGTGGGCCACGGCGTCGACGGATCCCGGTCGTCCGGGGGCCGGGGCATGATTTCGAACTGGTGCACCGAGAGGGCTCCCTGGCGGTGCACGGTGCCGAGGCAGTCGGCCCCGGTGTCGCCGCCCCCGATGATCACGACCCGCTTGCCGGCCGCGCTGATGGGAGACGAGTGCGGCGGGTCATCCGACGACACCACCCGGTTGGCCAGGGGCAGGAACTCCATGGCCTGGTGGATCCCCTGGAGCTCGCGACCGGGGACGACGAGGTCGCGGGGCACGGTGGCGCCCACCGCCAGGACGACGGCGTCATGGGAGACCCGGATGTCGGCGGCCGCCCCCGACAAAGCGCCAGCAACTTCTGCCGCCACCCCCGCCGAAGCGCCAGCAACTTCTGCCGCCACCCCCGCCGAACCGTCGCCGACGCCGGCGCCGGCGGCGACCGCTGCCGCCCCGACGTTGACGTTGCAGACGAACGTCGTTCCTTCGGCCCGCATCTGTTCGAGCCGGCGATCAAGGAAGCGCTTCTCCAGCTTGAACTCGGGGATCCCATACCGGAGGAGCCCGCCCGGCTGGTCGTCGCGCTCGTACACCGCCACCGTGTGGCCGGCGCGTGTCAGCTGCTGGGCCGCGGCCAGTCCGGCCGGGCCGGACCCCACTACGGCAACCCGGCGCCCGGTCTGGCGGGACGGCAGGACGGGCGTCACCCATCCCTCTTCCCAGGCCCGGTCGATGATGGTGACCTCGACCTGCTTGATCGTGACCGGATCGGAGTTGATCCCGAGGACGCAGGCCGACTCGCAGGGTGCCGGGCAGAGCCGTCCGGTGAACTCGGGAAAGTTGTTGGTGGCGTGGAGGCGCTCGATGGCGGCGTGCCAGTGGTCCCGAAAGACGAGGTCGTTCCAGTCCGGGATCAGGTTTCCGAGGGGGCAGCCGTCGTTGCAGAACGGGATCCCGCAGTCCATGCACCGCGACGCCTGGGTGCGCAGCCGCTCGGTGGGGAACGGCTCGTAGACCTCCCTCCAGTCCCGGAGCCGGACGGGCACCGGCCGCCGGGCCGGGAGCTCGCGTCCGGACTCGAGGAAGCCGGTGATTTTACCCATGGGCCGCGGCCATGATGGCTTCCTCGGCCGGCCGGCCGGACTGCTCTGCCGCCCGCATGGCTTCGAGCACCCGCTTGTAGTCCCGCGGCATCACCTTCACGAACCGGGTCACCGCCCGGGGCCAACCGGCCAGGATGCGGGTGGCCACCGCGGAGCCGGTCTCCTCGCCATGGCGGGTCAACAGCTCCTGCAGCCAGGTCGCATCCTCGTCGTCGCAGTCCTCGAGGTCGACCATCTCCGGGTTGAGGAGCGCCGGGAAGCCGCCGGTCGGGTCCCACACGAATGCCACCCCACCCGACATGCCAGCTCCGAAGTTTCGGCCCGTCGGGCCGAGGACCACGACCCGCCCTCCGGTCATGTACTCGCACCCGTGGTCGCCGACGCCCTCCACGACCGCTACCGCGCCGGAGTTGCGAACCGCGAAGCGCTCGCCGACGACGCCCCGGATCAGGGCTTCGCCTCCGGTGGCGCCGTACAGGATCACGTTGCCGGCGATGATGTGTTCTTCGGCAACGAAGCCCTCCGGAGCAGCCAAGGAGGGGCGCACCACCAGCCGCCCGCCCGAGAGGCCCTTGCCGAGGTAGTCATTGGCGTCACCCTCGAGGCGGAGGGTGATGCCGCGGGGAAGGAAGGCGCCGAAGCTCTGACCGGCAGACCCGGTGAAGGAAATATCGATGGTGCCCTCGGGCAGGCCGGCGCCGCCGTAGCGGCGGGTCACCTCGGCGCCGAGCAGGGTCCCGACGGTGCGGTTGCCGTTGCGCACCGGCATCGACAACCGCACCGGAGCGGCGTCCTCCAGGGCCGACCGGCAGCTGGCGATCAGCGTGCGGTCGAGCGCCCGCTCCAGGCCGTGATCCTGGGGGCGTACGCAGTGGCGGGCCTCGGAAAGGGGCGCGTCGGGCACCTCGAGGATGGGGGAGAGGTCAAGCCCATGGGCCTTCCAATGGCCTACCGCTTCGGTGATGTCGATCAGCTCAGGATGACCGATGACCTCGTCGAGGGATCGCACACCCATCGCGGCCAGCTGCTCCCGGACCTCCTCGGCGATGTACTCGAAGAAGTTGACCACGAACTCGGGCCGACCGGTGAAGCGCTTGCGTAGCTCCGGGTTTTGCGTGGCGATGCCCACCGGGCAGGTGTCCAGGTGGCAGACGCGCATCATGATGCAGCCGCTGACCACAAGCGGGGCGCTGGCAAAGCCGTACTCCTCCGCGCCGAGGAGGGCGGCGATCATCACGTCCCGTCCGGTCTTCAGCTGGCCGTCGACTTGCACCACGATGCGGTCGCGCAAGCGGTTGCGCATCAGGGTCTGCTGGGTCTCGGCCAGGCCCAGCTCCCATGGGGCGCCGGCGTGCTTGATGGAGTTCAGCGGTGAGGCGCCGGTCCCACCATCGTGACCCGAGATGAGCACCACGTCAGCGTGGGCTTTGGACACGCCGGCCGCCACCGTCCCGACCCCGACCTCGGCGACCAGCTTGACGTGAATGCGCGCCGCGTCGTTGGCGTTCTTGAGGTCATAGATGAGCTGGGCCAAGTCTTCGATGGAGTAGATGTCGTGATGGGGGGGCGGGGAGATCAGCCCGACTCCCGGCGTGGAGTAGCGGGTTTTGGCGATCCACGGATACACCTTGTGGCCCGGTAGCTGGCCGCCCTCGCCGGGCTTGGCCCCCTGGGCCATCTTGATCTGCAGGTCGTCGGCGTTCACCAGGTATTCGCTCGTCACGCCGAAACGCCCGGAGGCCACCTGCTTGATGGCGCTGCGGCGCAGATCCCCGTTGGGATCGGGGACAAAGCGATCGGCATCCTCGCCGCCCTCGCCCGTGTTCGACCGGCCCCCGATCCGGTTCATGGCGATGGCCAGCGTCTCGTGGGCTTCGGCGGAGATGGAGCCGTACGACATGGCGCCCGTCGAGAAACGCCGCACGATCGAGGCCACGGGCTCCACTTCGTCGATCGGGATCGGCTCCCGGCCGAGCTCGGCCGCGGTCCGAACCCGGAACAGGCCACGCAGGGTCCCGATGTGGGCTGACTGATCGTCGACGGCTTGCGTGTACTGCTTGAAGATGTCGTACCGCCTGGTCCGGGTGGCGTGCTGCAGCTTGTGGACGGTGGTGGGGTTGAAGAGGTGGAACTCGCCTTCCCGGCGCCACTGGTACTCGCCCCCGGCGTCGAGATCCCGGTGGGCCAGCTCGCTCGGGCGAGCGGGATAGGCCCGCTCGTGCCGGACGAGCACCTCGGCGGCGATCTCGTCGAGACCGATACCACCGATGCGGCTGACGGTGCCGGTGAAGTACTCATCCACCACGTCGGAAGCCAGTCCGATGGCCTCGAACACCTGGGCCCCGGTGTAGGACGCCACGGTCGAGATGCCCATCTTGGACATGATCTTGAGCACGCTCTTCCCGCATCCCTTGACGTAGTTGTGGATGGCGTGCCGGGGCGTCACCCCGGTGAGGATGCCGTCCTCGATGAGATCGGTGATGGTGTCGAAGGCCAGATAGGGGTTGATGGCGGCGGCCCCGTATCCGAGCAGCAGCGCCATGTGGTGCACCTCGCGCGCTTCCCCCGTCTCGATGACGAGACCGACGCGTGTCCTGGTCTTGTTGTGGATCAGATGGTGGTGTACCGCGCTCGACGAGGAGCAGGGCCGGGATCGGCGCCAGCTCGCCCGAAGAATGACGGTCGGAAAGGACGATCACTTTCGCCCCGTCCGCCACGGCGACATCGACCTTTTGACACACCTCGTCGATCGCCCGGCGCAAGGCCTGGCCCGGCTGGGCCGACTTGACGGGAAAGAGACCGTCAACGGCGAAGGCGCGCCAGCCCGGTTGGGTGCCGTCCTCGTTGATGTACAGGAGCTTCGCCAGCTCCTCGTTGGTCAGCAGCGGCCGGGGCATGACGATCTGGTTGCAGCTGTCCGGCTCGGGGGCGAGCAGGTTTCGCTCCGGCCCGATGCTGCCTGACAACGACGTGACCAGCTCTTCCCGGATGGCGTCGAGCGGCGGGTTGGTCACCTGAGCGAACAGCTGCTGGAAATAGTCGTACAGCATCCGGGGCCGATCCGAGAGCACGGCTAAAGGCGTGTCGGTGCCCATCGATCCCAGCGGTTCGGCGCCGGCCTTGGCCATGGGACCGAGGAGGACCTTGAGTTCCTCCGCGGTGTACCCGAAGAGCCGTTGGTGGGCGACGATCGACGCGTGCTGGGGCGTCAGCGTGAAGCGGGGCGGCAGGTCGTCGAAATAGATCTGCTTTTTCGCCAGCCAGTCCGCGTACGGGTGCTCGGCGGCCAGGGTGGCCTTGATCTCGTCGTCAGCGACGATGCGGCCCTGAGCGGTGTCGACGAGGAACATGCGGCCCGGCTGCAGTCGCCCTCGCTGCACGACCCGTCCCGGCTCGATGTCGAGAACTCCCACCTCTGAGGCCATGACGACCAGCCCGTCATCGGTGACCCAGTAGCGGCTGGGCCGCAGCCCGTTGCGATCGAGAACGGCCCCGATGACGGTGCCGTCGGTGAAGGCGATCGAGGCCGGGCCGTCCCAAGGCTCCATGACGGCGGCGTGGAACCGGTAGAAGGCCCGCCGGGCCGGGTCCATATGGCGGTGCTGCTCCCACGCCTCCGGGATCATCATCAGCACTGCGTGCGGGAGCGAACGGCCACCGAGGTGGACCAGCTCGAGCACCTCGTCGAAGCTGGCCGAGTCGCTGGCTCCGGGCGTGATGATCGGGAAGATCCGCTCCAGGTCGCCCGGGAACAGGTCACTGGCGAGCAGCGCCTCCCGGGCGCGCATCCAGTTGCGGTTGCCTTGCAGGGTGTTGATCTCACCGTTGTGGGCCAGGTAACGGTACGGGTGGGCGAGAGGCCAGCTCGGGAAGGTATTGGTGGAAAAGCGGGAATGGACCAGGGCCAGGGCGCTGTCCAGACGCTCGTCATCGAGGTCCGGGAAAAAGGCCTGCACCTGCGGCGCCGTCAGCATTCCTTTGTAGATCACGGTCCGCGCCGACAGTGAGGGGAAGTAGATGCCATTGAGCTCGTGTTCGATGCGCTTGCGCAGGATGTAAACCCGCCGTTCCAGGTCCAGGTCGCGAGGCTGCGAATCGAGGGTCGGCCCCCCGGCGACGAACACCTGATGGAAGGACGGCATGGCGCCGCGGGCAATGCTCCCGATCGGCGAGGGATCGGTGGGCACCTCTCTCCACCCGATGACCAACAGCTGCTCGTGGCGCGCCAGCTCCTCGATGCGCGTCCGGGCCGCACCGGCGGCGGCGGCGTCGGCGGGAAGAAAGGCGATGCCTGTGGCATAGGCCCCCAGTTCGGGCAGGTCGATACCGGCCACGGCCCGGTAGAAGCGGTCGGGGATTTGCAGGAGGATGCCGGCCCCGTCGCCGGTGTTGACCTCCGCTCCCGACGCGCCCCGGTGCTCGAGGTGGCAAAGGCTGTCGAGTCCCATCCGGACGATCTCGTGCCGCCGCCGGCCGTGCATGTCCACGACGAAGGAGACCCCGCACGCGTCGTGTTCGAACTCGGGGCGGTAGAGACCTATGGGCGGGTTTGAACCCATTGCGCGTCCTTCCGGGGAACGTGTGTCCGACTGGTTCGCTCGTGAAGGGACGCCACTGGCCCTTGCCGTGCCGGCCAGAATAGGCGATAGGAGCAGCGTGCAGGGGTGCAATTCGGAGCGTCCGGCCCCGTCGGGGCTCGACCCACCGAATGCCTGCGGGGTCCGAGACGGGGCCACCGAGCACGCGGTATGGTGAGGGGCCGTTCGGCCAGCGGTGCCAGAACCCCCGTCGCGGGACAACCGGACCATTTCCGCTGGTCAGGGGCGCTTTCGGGCGCTTAGCTCAGTTGGTTAGAGCGCAGCCTTCACACGGCTGAGGTCGGAGGTTCGAGTCCTCTAGCGCCCACCGAATGCTCCCCGGGTGACGTGGTGAGCGACGGTCCGTTCCGGCTACGACAAACCGGCCATGTGCATGGACCGGTGCCGGACCAGGATTTGGATCGCCTCCGCGTGGTCCTGGATCCCGTAGGCCCGCACGATCCCGCAGTGGGTGCAGCACACCACGAACGGCGATCCGTCGTCGCTCGAGGAGCACGTCACCGTGGCCATCGAGCTGTCGACAGACGGCAGGGCCGCCAGCCGAGCGGAGGACCGCAGCAACGGCCGCGAATCGGGAGATCGCTTGCGGCGCCCTCGAGCTCTTGATGGATGGGACAGCGGTTGGACCAACATACCTACACCCCCTCAACGCATTGAGAGAGCCCGCATCGCGGCGGGAGATACAAACCCCTGCTCCCGGGTTCCCGCTCGGTGACGGATAGCGCCTAGGGCGACGCAGACGGCGCGGACACGTGCGCCACCCGGCCGGCGACCGGCGCCCAGACCATGGGGAGCACGGCCACCAGCAGGCCGCCGAGCACGGCTGCACTGACGAAGGGCGCCCAGGCCGCCGCCCCGAAGAGCGCACCGCTGGCGGCCGCGGCCACCGCGATCGCCGCCGTCTCGGCCGTGGCGAAGGCGCCCTGGACCCGCCCGAGGGCGGCCGGATCGGCGTCCTGGGTCAGCAGCGACTGGATCGACGGGAGGGCGATCGCCACCCCTATCGCCTCGGCCGCGCCCAGGCCGAGCAGCCAGGCGATCTCGGTCAAGAACGGGTAGGTGGCGCAAAACCCCAAGGTGGTGAGCACCGTGGCCACGACGAGGACCCTGCGGTCGAAATGATCTGCGATCCAACCGCCTGGACGGGCCGCCAGCGCGAACGGCAGGGCAAAGAGCGTCCATGACAGGCCCACCTGCCAGGTGGCCGCGCCGCGTTGGTGCAGCAGCAGGGTCCAGGTGGTCTCGTAGACGCCGACGGTGAGGCCGAGAGCGATCCCGGCGAGCAGAGCCCCGATGGCCGCCCGTCCCAAGCGAGGAAAGCTGCGGCCCGGATCCGGACCGGATTCGGCGGGCCGACACCCATAGCGGTTTAGCTCGGAGGACGTGACCACGGAAAGACAGGCGACCAGCGACACCGCTGCGGCCCCGATGAAGACCAAGTTCATCGACGCCACCCCGATGAAGCTGCCCACGAGGGGCCCGACGGCCATCCCGCCGAGCTGCCCCCGATAGATCGAGCCGAAGGCCCGGCCTCGCCGTTCGAGCGGCACCGCCTCCGCCACCATGGCCAGCGCCGCCACCTCGGCTGCTCCGGCCCCACAGCCCTGGAGCGCCCGCAGCCCGATGTCGGCCACCGGACCGAGCCCGATGACGAATCCCACGGTCGCGGCGGCGTAGGTCACCAGGCCACCGACCAGGACCGGGCGCCGGCCGGCTCGATCGGCCAGCCGGCCGGCGGGGTATTGGAACAGGACAGCAGCCACGAAATAGGCGGCCATCACCGCTCCCACGAGGTTGTCGGAGCCACCCTTGTCCCGGAGGTACAAGGGCAGCAGGGGCAGGATGGCGCTGGCCCCGAGCCACTGGAGGAATATGGCCAGCGAAAGGGACCGCACAAGGCGGTCAGGTCCGGCACCGTGATCGATGCCGTCGTATTTCAGGCGGCCTTCCATATCCGCGAACCGAGGAGACTCTACCGTTCCGACGAGGCCTCGCCCGCGTGCGCGGGTGCGGTCGTTGACCGGGGTGACGCCGGGTACCGTCTGGTTATGGACGTGCCATGTCGATCGTGAGCCGGGCGGTGGCGCGAGCGGCTGGGCTGCCTGCGGCCGAGAGCCACGCGGTCGTGGTCGAGCGGGACCTCGAAGTCAAAATGCCCGACGGCGCCATCTTGCTCGCGGACCGCTGGTTCGCTCCCGACACGGTGGCGTCGGCTCCGATCGTGCTGGTCCGATCTCCGTACGGTCGCAAGCAGCTGGGGTTTCTGGGACGGATATTCGCGGCGCACCGTTACCAGGTCGTGATCCAGAGCTGTCGGGGAACGTTCGGATCCGACGGCACCTTCGATCCGTTTCATCATGAGCGCGTCGACGGCCTGGCCACCCTCGACTGGTTGGCGTCGCAGCCCTGGTTCACCGGATCGGTCGGCATGTTCGGCCCCAGCTATCTCGGGATCGCCCAGTGGGCGGTTGCCGCCGACCCGCCGGACTACCTCAAGGCACTGGCACTGTCGGTCACGGCTTCGTCCGTGCGCGACGCGGTCGTCTACCCGTCCGGCTCGTTCTCACTCGAGACCGGGGCGTCGTGGGTCGATTTCGTCGAAGGACAGGAGCTCGCCCTCAGGCAGCGATTCCGGCGGATGGTGTCAGCGACCAAGCGCATCTCGCCGGCGTTCCGGTGCCTGCCGCTCCGAGACGCCGACGTGCGGACCGTCGGCCACCGGGTTCCGTACTACCAGGACTGGTTGGCCCACGAGCTCCCGGGCGATGGGTGGTGGGATCCCGTCGACTTCTCGCAGCGACTGGACCGGGTGCCCGCTGCGTCCCTGGTGGGCGGGTGGTATGACATCTTCCTGGCCGAGCAGGTCCGGGACTACACCCGGCTCCGGGACGAGGGCCGGCCGGTCCGCCTCACCATTGGACCCTGGACCCACCAGAGCCCGCGGGGTGCGGCGTGGGCCGTCCGGGACGCCTTCGACTGGTTCTCCGTCCACCTCCGGGGCGACCCGCCCGAGCCCTGGGCCGGCCTGGCCCGGCTCTACGTGATGGGGAGTGATCGGTGGGTCGACGTACCTGACTGGCCGCCAGCGGCTCGCGTGCAGCGATGGCAGCTCCAGCCCGGCGGCCGCCTCGAGGCGGGCGCCGCGCCTCCGACCCCGCCGGACTCATACCGCTACGACCCCTCCGATCCCACGCCCGGGGTGGGTGGGGCCACCCTGAACCCCGCCAACGCGGGGAGTCGGGATCAGCTGACCCGGGAAGCCCGCCCGGACGTGCTCTGCTACACGACCGCACCGCTCGGCCACGATCTCACGGTGGCCGGCCCGCTGGCCGCCGAGATCTGGGTGCGCTCTAGCCGACCCAACATCGACGTCTTCGTCCGGCTGTGCGACGTCGACCCGGTCGGCCGGTCGACCAACGTGAGCGACGGCATCCTCCGGATCGACCCTCGAAGCATCGGGCCCGGACAGGACGGGAGTCGTCGGATCCGCGTCGACATGTGGCCCACGGCCATCACCTTTCGCCAAGACCATCGGCTGCGGCTCCAGGTCTCGAGTGGGGCCCATCCCCTTTTCGCCCGTAACCCGGGGACAGGCGAGCGACTGGCCACGGCGGCCACGCTGGTCGCCTCCGAGATCGAGGTGTTTCACGACCCGGACCATCCCTCGGGCATCGACCTACCGATCAGCCCGATCTGAGCGGATGTCGGACCGGACCCGGGCCAGCTCGGAGTCGCCGTTCGAGGGAGCCATCGGGTTCAGCCGCGCCGTGCGAACTGGAGACCGCGTCGTCGTGTCAGGTACGGCGCCCGTCTGGCCGGACGGCTCCTGCCCCGCCGACATCGGCCTGCAGGCCCGCCGCTGCTTCGAGATCATCCTGACGGCCCTCGCCGACACCGGGGCCGAGGCGGCCGACGTGGTGCGAACCCGCATGTACCTGACGTCCCCCGACGACGCCGCCGTGGTGGGGGCGGTTCACGCCGAGATCTTCCGGACCATCCGTCCGGCCGCCACCATGGTCATCGTGGCCGCCCTGCTCGACCCGCGCTGGCGGGTCGAGGTCGAAGCCGAGGCTGTCGTCCGGTCGAGGCCGATTACCTGAGGACCTTGCGGTAGCCCCGCTCGCGTGTGCTGCTCAGATCGGAGAGCTCCCGCTCCTGGCCGGTCGGGACAAAGCCGATCCGTTCGTACAACCGGTGGGCGTCGACAAAGCGGGTGTCACTCCAGAGCTCGACCCGAGCGGCCTGGCGTTCCCGCGCCGCCTGCTCGACCAGGTCCGCCAAGCGGACGCCCAGACCCCGGCGTCGCCACCTCGGGCTGACGTAGAGCCGCTCCAGCTCGACTACGCGTTCGGGCAGGGGTCGCCAGCCGACGCTCGCCACCACGGTCCCACACGCGTCGGCGGCTACCCAGAACTCGCCGCCTTGCCGGCCGTAGGCGCTGGCCGGGGCGAGCAGGTCGGGGCATTCGCCGTGGACGTCCATGACGCACCCCGGATACTCGGACCAGCAGGCCCCGACCAGGGCGATCAACGCCCAGGCGTCCTCGTCTGCGGCGGGGCGCAAGTGGGGGAGCCCGGCGTCGGTGGGGTTCCCCGTCAATACTCGATGCCCTTCTTGGCCGTGACCCCACGGTCGTAGACGTGCTTCACCTTCCGCATCTCGGTGACCGTGTCGGCGATCTCGATCAGCTCGGGCGCGGCGTCGCGCCCGGTGATGACCACGTTGGTGGTCGACGCCCGATGGCGCAGGGCCGCAATCACACCCTCGATCGGCACCCAGCCGTAGGTGACCGCATAGGTCAGTTCGTCCAGGATCAGCAGGTCGTAGTCCCCCGAAGCCAGCTTGGCGGCGGCGACCGTCCAGGCGTGGCGGCCTTTGGCCGCGGTCTCGTCCAGATCGGTCGACTCCCAGGTGAATCCGTCCCCCAGGGTGTGCCACTCGATCCCGAGGTGGTCGGCCAGCTTTCGTTCGCCCGTCTTCCACTTCCCCCCCTTGACGAACTGCACCACGCCCACGCGCCAGCCTCGGGCCCACCCCCTGGCCATGACCCCGAACGCGGCCGACGATTTTCCTTTCCCGTGACCGGTGTTGAGCAGGATGATCGAATCGGCTCTGGCCATGGCGCTGACCATAGATTGCCCCGCCCACGAGCGGCTACCATCCGCGGCGTAGCGTGGGGAACCCGGTGCGAATCCGGGGCTGTCCCGCAACTGTGACCGGGGAGCGACCCCCCAGCGATGGCCACGGCCCCTCGGGGCGGGAAGGCCGGAGGGAAGTGGATCCGGGAGCCAGGAAACCTGCCTACCCCCGGTCGTTCGGAGGCACGCGTGGACGTAGCAGGATCCCCATACATCACCCTGCTTCTCGGCGGGGCCGCCAGCGGCAAGTCGGAGCTGGCCGAGCTGATGAGCGCGGCCGCGGAACCGGTGACCTACATCGCCACCGGGGTGCTCGACGACCGGCATCCCGACCCGGCGTTCGCCGCTCGCATCGAGGCCCATCGCCGGCGCCGGCCGGCGGAGTGGCGGACGGTCGAAGCGGGTGCGGATTTGGTGGGAGCGCTCGGTCGCGTCCCCGGCCGGGTCCTGGTCGACGCCCTGGGCACCTGGGTGGCCGCCACCCCGGGGTTCGATGTCGACATCGCCGGATTGTGCGCGGTCTTGAGATCGCGGACCGCGGCCACCCTGGTGGTCTCCGACGAGGTGGGTCTCAGCGTGCATCCCCCTACGGAGGTCGGCGGACGGTTCCGGGACGTGCTCGGGGCCGTCAATCAGGCGGTTGCCGACGTCGCCGGCGAGGTGCTGCTCGTCGTGGCCGGTCGGGTCCTCCCGCTCAGTCGGCCGGTCCTACCCGCTTCGGTCCCGAGCGCTTGACGGTGCGGGCCGCCGTCGCCTTTCTCACCCCGTTCGGTGGCGCCCGGGCGCCCACCCCGGGGACCCTCAACTGGTTCCCTGCGGTGGGCGTCCTGATCGGCTTGGCCCTCGGCGGCCTGTGGTGGGCAACCAGCCAGGCCTGGACGGCATCGGTCGCGGCCGCCATCGTCGTGGTGGGGGACCTGGCCGCGACCGGCATGCTCCACTTCGACGGCCTGGTGGACAGTGCGGACGGGCTCCTGCCGCCGATGGGACGGGAGCGCCGATTGGAGGTGATGGCCCGGCCCGATGTCGGCGCCTTTGGTGTAGGGGCGGGAGTGTCGTTGCTGATAGCCCGCTTCGCCGCTCTGAGCGCCCTCCGCCCAGGAGTACTGCTGCTGGGTGGACTCTGGTGTCTGTCGCGCACGGTCATGGCCATCGTGGCCCGGACCCAGCCGTACGCACGGGGCGAGGACGGCTTGGCCCGGGCGTTCCTGGCGCCGGCCCGACCGGGCGCCTCGGTTGCGGCCCGGCGGTGGGTCCCACTCGGCGCCGGCGTGGTGCTGGCCGCCGGACTGCTCGTGTGGTGGCGGCCCGCAGCCGGAGCGGCCGCCGGGGCCGCGGCCCTCGTCGCCGCCGGCGCCGTCGTCGTGCTGGCCCGCCGGCGCCTCGGCGGGTACACCGGTGATGTCCTCGGGGCCTGCGGCGTCCTGGCGGAGACGGCCGGCCTGATCGTGGCTGCGGCCCGGTGGTGACCTCCGCCGTCGCCGCGGGCGTGGTCGCCGACTGGCTGTTCGGAGAGCCACCGGCGCGCTGGCATCCGGTGGCGGGGTTCGGGCAGGCAATGACCTGGCTGGAGCAGCGTTCGTACACCGATTCGCAAGTGCGGGGCCTGGCCTACGCCGCCCTCGGGACCGGGTTGGCCGCGGGCGTAGGGGTGGGGTTGGACCAGCTGGCCCGGGCCCTGGGTGCCACCCTCGGCCCGACCCGGGGAAGCTCGACCAGCCCGGCCGCCGCGGTGGCTGCCGACCGGCTCGGGGCGTTCGCCAGTCTGGCGCTCGCCACGTACGTGACCGTGGCCGGAAGGGCGCTGGGTGCGGCCGCCGGGGGCGTCGCCGAGGCGCTGCAAGCCGGCGACCTCGAGGCCGCCCGGCGCCACCTACCAGCTCTCGTGGGCCGGGATCCGAAAGACCTCGGCCCCGATGAGATCGCCAGAGCTGTCGTCGAGTCCGTGGCGGAGAACACCGTCGATGCCATCGTGGCCCCGGTCTTCTGGGCGGCCGCGGGCGGTCCGGCGGCCGTCCTGGCCTACCGAGCGATCAACACGCTCGACGCCATGGTCGGCCACCCGACCCCCCGGTACGCCCGCTTCGGCTGGGGTTCGGCCCTGGCGGACGACGTCGCCGCGTGGGTGCCCGCCCGGTTGGCAGCCGTCCTCGTGGCCGCGGTGCGCCCTGGCCGGGCGGCGGCGGTGTGGCAAGCAGTACGGCGCCAGGCCGGCGCCCATCCGTCCCCGAATGCCGGCGTGGCGGAAGCGGCCTTCGCCGCCGCCTTGGGGGTCCGCCTCGGTGGTGTCAACCAGTACGGAGGCCGGCTCGAACGCCGCCCCGCGCTCGGGTGGGGCCCGCCGCCGACGGCGGCCGACATCGCTCGAGCCGTTCGGCTCAGCCGGCATGTCAGCGCCGCCCTCGTCCTGGCCGGACTGGCCCGGCCGGCATTGAGGTGGTGGAGATGACCGCCCGGCCGCCCGGGCTGCGGCTCCCCGCCGCAGGAGAGCATGGTGGTGACGGGCACCTGCTGGCGCAGGCACTCGGCATCGCCCCGTGGGAGGTCCTCGATCTCTCTGCCAGCCTGAACCCCGTGGCTCCGGATCCCGGCCCCGTCGTCGCCCGCCACCTCGACGCCATAGGGCGCTACCCCGACAGCCGCCCGGCCACCTCGGCCCTGGCCCGGCGGATGGGTGTCGACACCCAACGGCTGGTGCTCACCAACGGCGGCGCGGAGGCTATCGCCCTCGTCGCGTCGGAACAAAGAACGGGATGGGTCGACGAACCCGACTTCTCCCTGTACCGCCGGCACCTGCCGGTCCTCGACCCGGCCGCCGGCCGCTGGCGGTCGAACCCCCACAATCCGACCGGACTGCTCGCGCCGCTCAGCGACGAGGCCGCGGTGTGGGACGAGGCGTTCTGGCCCCTGGCAACCGGGACGTGGACCCGCGGTGACACGGCCCACGGGGCGGTCGCTATCGGCTCGTTGACCAAGCTGCTCGCCTGCCCGGGCCTGCGTGTCGGCTACGTGCTGTGCCCGGACGCCGACTATGCGCGCCGTATCGGCCGGCGCCAGGCCCAGTGGGCACTTAACGGGTTGGCCGCGACGGCACTCCCGGACCTGCTCGAGTCGGTCGATCTCGAGGGCTGGGCGGCGGCCGTCGCAGCCCTTCGGGAGTCGTTGGCCCGTCTTCTCCGGCGGGCCGGGCACGCGGTGCGGCCGTCGGACGCCAACTGGCTGTTGGTGGACGCCCCCGGCCTTCGGGAGCATCTCGCCACCCGGGCCATCCTGGTTCGGGACTGCAGCAGCTTCGGCATGCCCGGGACGATCCGAATGGCCGTGCCCAACGCCGCCGGGCTCGCCCGACTGGAGGCCGCCTTGTGACCGGTAACCTACCGTCGCTCCGTGGCGGGTTGATGGTCTGCGGCACCACGAGCGACGCCGGCAAGACCACCCTGGTGACGGGCCTGTGCCGGCTGCTGGCCCGCCGGGGTGTGGCGGTCGCTCCGTTCAAGGCCCAGAACATGGCGCTCAACTCTGCGGTCACGCCGGCCGGGCACGAGATCGGTCGGGCCCAGGCCGCGCAGGCCCAGGCCGCCGGTGTCACGCCCGAGGCGGCCATGAATCCGATCCTGCTCAAGCCCGAGTCGGATCGCACCAGCCAGGTGATCGTCATGGGTCGACCGTGGCGCACCCTCGACGCGGTCGCCTACCAGCGCGCCAAGGCCGACCTCGCCCAGCTGGTCAGCGACCAGCTGGGCGATCTCCGGGCCCGGTTCGACGTGGTCCTCTGCGAGGGGGCGGGTAGCCCGGCCGAGATCAACCTGCTCGACGGCGACATCGCCAACCTGAGCCTGGCCGTTCGAGCCGGCTTGCCCGCCATCGTCGTGGGGGACATCGATCGGGGCGGCGTCTTCGCGGCCATGTACGGCACGGTCTGCCTCCTCCCTGAGGCTCAGCGCGCCACCGTTCGCGGCTTTGTCATCAACAAGTTCCGGGGCGACCCGGCGCTGCTGGCGGGCGGGCCGGAAGAACTGGCCCGCCGCTGCGGGGTACCGACTCTCGGGGTGATCCCCTGGTTGGACGGCCTGGCGATCGACGGCGAGGACTCGCTCGCCCTAGGAGCCGGGTGGCCGGCGCCGCACCTGTCCCGCCCCGGCCGCCGCGACCACCAGGCAGGCGGGCCGCTGGATGTGGCCGCTATCCGGTTCCCACGCCTCTCCAACTTCACCGACCTCGACGCCCTCGCCCTCGAACCCGGGGTGTCGGTCCGGCTGGTCGAACGCAGCACGACCCTGGGCCGACCCGACCTGGTGATCCTGCCGGGCACCAAGTCGACCGTGTCCGACCTGGACTGGCTGCGGCGCACGGGCCTGGCGGCGGCCATCATCGACGTCGCCACCGATCCGCGGAGCCGGACCACGGTCCTGGGTATTTGCGGCGGCTACCAGATGCTGGGAAGGCGGATCGACGACCCCATCGAATCCCGCCCCGCCGAGGTGGTCCCCGGTCTGGGCCTCCTCCCGACCGAGACCGTGTTCGCCCCAGAGAAGGTGGTTCGCCTCCGGACCGGAACCGCTCTCGGGCGGCCCCTGTACGGCTACCAGATCCACCACGGTCGCACCCGGGCGGCCCGGCCCTGGATCGACCTCGATCCGGTGGAACCCGGACGGGGAGGCCGGCGGGGTGAGGGCACCCGGTCACCGGACGGCCGCGTCCTGGGGACCAGCCTGCACGGGCTCCTCGAGGCGGACGCCTTCCGGGAAGCCCTGCTCCGCGAGGTGGCCGAGCGGGCGGGGCGGTCCTGGGGCCCGAGCGGGGTGTCGTTCGCTGCCGAGCGCGCCGCCCGGTTCGACCGCCTGGCGGACGCCCTGGAGGCCCACCTCGACATGGCCGCCCTGGAGCGGCTCATCGCCCTTGCTCACCCCTCCACTGTCCGTCAGGCGGCGCCATCATGATCCTCTACCTCACCAACGCACCAAGCGAGCTCCTCGCCCTGCGCGCCCTCGTCGAAGGACTTCCGGACGGCTTCCCCCCGGTGCGAGCAGCGGCCGCGTCCGGTTCGGCGTTGCCCGACCTGGGGTCGCCCGAGATCGTGTTGGTCCGTCTGCTCGGCGGCGCCACCGCTTGGCCCGGTCCGTTTGCCGACCTGCGCCGAGCCTGCGTCGAACGGGGGATCCCGCTGCTCGCGTTCGGGGGTGAGGCCGCTCCTGACGCGGAACTCACGGCGGCGTCGACCGTACCGAGTGCCACCGTCGCCGCCGCTTTTGAGTACCTGGTCCACGGTGGTCTGGGCAATCTCGAGCACCTCCTGCGCTTCGTGTCGGACACCGTGGGCATGACCGGCTTCGGCTTCGATCCACCCGCCGCCATACCCGCGGAAGGGGTGTACCGGGCCACGTCGACCCCAGGTGCACCTGGATCCCCAGGCGGGGGCCGGCCCCGGGTTGCCGTCGTCTTCTACCGGGCCCATCTGGTGGCCGGCAACACCCTCTTCGTCGACGAGCTGTGCGACGCCTTGGAGCGACGGGGCGTCGCCGTGACTGCGTTGTGGTGCTACAGCCTGCGGCCGGGCCCGGATGGGCGGGTCGCAGCCCTCGATCTGCTGGACGCGGCCCACCCGGACGCAGTCGTCACCACGGTGTTGGTGTCGGGCAGCTCCGCCGACGACGGCTTGGCCTGGGATGCCTCCGCGCTGGGCGCGCTCGGCGTCCCGGTCGTGCAAGCCATCACCGCGACCACCTCCAGGGCGGAGGCCGAAGCCACCCCCGCGGGGCTTTTTCCCCTGGACGTGGCCATGCGCGTGGCCCTCCCGGAGTTCGACGGGCGGATCGTGTCGGTTCCCTTCTCCCACCACGAAGAGGTCGACGACGGCGATACCCTTGGCGTCCCGGTCAGCGCCTACCGGACGGTTCCTGATCGGGTGGCCCGGGTCGCGGGCACCGCCAGCCGGCTGGCCCGCCTCCGCGCCTGCCCCCCGGCCGACCGCCGGATCGCCGTGGTCCTATCCGCCTACCCGACCAAGCGCAGCCGGATCGGCAACGCGGTGGCCCTCGACACCCCGGCGTCGGTGATCGCCCTCCTCCATGCGCTGGCCGCAGCCGGCTACCGGGTGGACCGGATCCCCGAGGACGGCGACGCCTTGATGGCCGAGCTGGCCGACGGGTTCGCGTACGAGCTCGACACGTTGACCGGGTCGCAACTGGCCGCCGCGGCCGGACGGCTCCCGGCGGCTGACTATGCCAGCTGGTGGGCCGAGGCAGACCTGGAGGCTCGAGCCCTCGTCGAGAGGGCGTGGGGAGTGGCCCCCGGGGACGTCTGGCGCGATCCGGCCACCGGCGACCTGGTGTTCACGGGGATCGACCTCGGCGGGGTCTTCGTCGCCGTGCAGCCGCCCCGCGGCTTCGGCGAACAACCCGTCGCCGTGTACCACTCTCCGGACCTCCCCCCGACCCACCACTACCTGGGCTTCTACCGTTGGTTGGACAGGCAGTGGGGGGCCCACGCCCTGGTGCACGTGGGCAAGCACGGCACGCTCGAATGGCTGCCCGGCAAGGGGGTGGGCCTCACCGCGGCCTGTTTTCCCGACCTTGCCCTCGGCGACGTGCCGCTCGTGTACCCGTTCGTGGTCAACGACCCGGGCGAAGGCACCCAGGCCAAACGGCGGGCCCACGCAGTCATCGTCGACCATTTGCTGCCGCCCATGACCCGGGCGGACAGCTACGACGACGTGGCCCGGCTGGAACAGCTGCTCGACGAGCACGCCCGGGTGGCGGCGCTGGACCCTTCGAAGTTGCCTTCGATCAGGGGAAAAGTTTGGGACCTTCTGGTCTCCGCCGAGCTTCACCGGGACCTCGGGGTGGTCAACGCCCCGGAGGGCGACGCGTTCGACGAGCTGGTCAATCACGTCGACGGATACTTGTGCGAGCTCAAGGACGCCCAGATCCGCGGCGGCCTCCACACGCTCGGTCAGGTCCCCGCCGGCGAGGCTCGGCTCGACCTGACCCTGGCGTTGACCCGCTTGCCCCAAGGCCGGGTGCCGTCGCTCCGGCAGGTCGTCGCCGACCGGATGGCACTGGCCATCGGAGAGGGCGCCGGCCGGGCCGCGGTCGACGCGGTGGAAGCCGAATGCCGCCGGCTGCTGGAAGGTGAGGCGCCGCCCAGCGCGGAGGAGGCCGCCGTGCTGGCCTGGGTGACGGAAGTCCTCGGTCCGGCTCTCGATCGCACCCCCGACGAGATCGGATCGGTGCTGGCTGCGCTCGACGGCCGGTGGGTGCCGCCCGGCCCGAGCGGCGCCCCCACCCGGGGGATGGCCCACGTCCTTCCCACCGGGCGCAACTTCTACTCGATGGACCCGAAGGCCCTCCCTACCCCGCTGGCGTGGGAAGTCGGGCAAGCCCTGGCCGACCGGCTGCTCGAACGGCACCTCGCCGACGAGGGTCGCTATCCGCAGACCGTCGGCCTCGTCGTCTGGGGTACGTCGGCCATGCGAACCGGGGGTGACGATGTGGCCGAGGCCCTGGCCCTGCTCGGGGTCCGGCCGGTCTGGCAGGAAGAATCCGGACGGGTGACCGGGGTCGAGCTCATCGACCCGGCGGCGCTCGGACGGCCCCGGGTGGATGTGGTGCTGCGGATCTCCGGCTTCTTCCGGGACGCGTTTCCCCACGTGATCACCCTCCTCGACGACGCCATCGCCCTGGCCGGGTTCGGCGACGGCGACCCTCGCATCTTCGGAGCCAAACCCGGCGCGTACGGGTCCGGCATCCTGCCCCTGCTCGAGAGCCGGGACTGGCGGCGGGACGAGGATCTGGCCGCGGTGTACCTGGCCTGGAGCGGCTACAGCTACGGGCGGGGTGGCATGGGGGTCCCTGCCGCGGATGCTATGCGCCGGCGCTTCGCGGCCATCGAGGTGGCAGCCAAGAACCAGGACAACCGCGAGCACGACATCTTCGACTCCGACGACTACTTGCAGGATCACGGCGGCATGATCGCCACCGTCCGGTACCTCACCGGCCGGGCGCCCCGGGCCATCTTCGGCGACACCGCCAACCCGGCCCACCCCCGGGTCCGGAGCCTGGCCGAGGAAACCGCCAGGGTGGTGCGCACCCGGGTGCTCAACCCGAAGTGGATTGCGGCGATGACCCGCCACGGGTACAAGGGCGGGTTCGAGCTGGCCGCGACGGTCGACTACCTCTTCGGCTACGACGCCACCGCCCAGGTGGTCGAGGACTGGATGTACGAACGGGTGACCGAGGCGTATGTCGCCGACCCGGCCATCCGCAAGTTCCTGGAGGCATCCAACCCCTGGGCCCTCCGGTCGATGGCCGAACGCCTGCTGGAGGCGGCCGAGCGGGGAATGTGGGCGGCGTCCGACGACGCTCGCCGGACCTTGCGGGCCGCGCTCCTGGAAGCGGAAGGATGGGAGGAGTCCCGATGAGCGACCGCGTCCCCCAGCTGCCGTTCTCGGCGGTCGTCGGGCAGGAAGAGGCGAAGCTGGCCCTGATCCTCAACGCCATTGACCGGCGGGTTGGCGGTGTGCTGCTGCGCGGCGAGAAGGGCAGCGCCAAAACCACGCTGGCCAGGGGGCTCGCCGCCCTTCTCCCCGGCCGGGCCCCGTTCGTGGAGCTTCCCATCGGTGCTACCGAGGACCGGGTGGTCGGGACGCTGAACCTGACGGTCGCGCTCACCGGAGGTGGTCAGCGCTTCGACCCTGGCCTTCTGGCTGCCGCCGACGGGGGCGTGCTCTATGTGGACGAGATCAACCTCCTCCCCGACCACCTCGTCGACGTGCTCCTCGACGTGGCCGCCAGCGGCGTCAACCGGGTGGAGCGCGAAAGCATCTCCAACACCCATCCGAGTCGGTTCTTGTTGGTGGGGTCGATGAACCCCGAGGAGGGAGAGCTGCGGCCGCAGCTGTTGGACCGCTTCGGCCTGGCCGTGGACGTCCGGGGGCCGAGCGACCCGGGCCAGCGAGCCGAGGCGCTCCGCCGCCGCCTGGCCTTCGACGACGATGCGGACCGGGTCATATCGGAGCTGGCCGGCGCAGAGGACGCGCTGCGGGAACGCCTCCTGGCGGCGGTCCCCGCAGCCCTCCCGGGCGATCTGGTTGCAGCGGTCGCGGCGCTGTGCATTTCGGTCGAGGCCCAGGGGTTGCGAGCCGACCTGTCCATCTGCCGGGCCGCGGCGGCGCTGGCCGGCTGGGAAGGACGCGCCGAGGCGAGCCCAGCCGATGTACGCCGGGTGGCGCCGCTGGCGCTGGCCCATCGGGCCCGGCGTGACCCGCTCGAACCGACCGGACTGGACCAGTCCCGCCTGACCGACGCGCTCGATCGCCACCTGTCGGATCCGGACCCCGACCAAGGAATTTCCCACGACGACCCTGCCCCCCCGGAGTTGGATGTCGGCCCGCCGGAGTTGGATGTCGGCCGGTCGGAGTTGGATGTCGGCCCGTCGGAGTCGGATGTCGGCCCGTCGGAGTTGGATGTCGGGCCGTCGGATGTGGATGTGGCTCCGCCGTCAGCCGAGGCGGCCGGTTCCTCAGACCCCGATGACGAGAGGCGCCAGGCCCCTGACCAACAACCGGTCGCACCGGGTCCGGCCCGGTGGGCATCGATGCCACCCAGCGGAACCCGACCTCAGCGGCCCACCGGGCAGGCACCGGGGCGGCGCACACCCGACCAGGGCCGGCGCGGCCGGCTCATCGGGGATCGGGCCCCGGAAGGTCCGGTGGACTCCGTCGCGGTCGGGGCTACCGTTCGCCGGGCCGCAGCCCGCCGAGGTGCAGCCGACCCGGACGGGGCCGAGGCTCCGGGCGAGGCCGCACCCCTGGTGCATCCGGACGACGTCCGGGAGGCGGTCCGCGTCCAGCGCACCGCCAACCTCATCGTGGTGGCCGTCGACGCCTCCGGTTCGATGGGGAGTGAACAGCGGATGGCCGCGGCCAAGGGCGCCGTACTGGGGCTGCTCACCGACGCCTACCAGCACCGCGATCTGGTCGCGTTGGTGGCCTTCGGCGGCGACGAGGCGCACGTGCTGCTGCGCCCCACGAGTAGCGTGGAGGTGGCGCGGGCCCGCCTCGAGGACCTACCGACTGGCGGGAGAACACCGCTTGCGGCAGGCATCACTGCCGCCGTAAACCTGGCCACGGCGCCGGCGCGAGCCGGCACGCACCGCCCGTTGTTGGTGCTCATCACTGACGGCCGGGCCACCTCCGCCCCCGCCGGGACCGACCCCTTGGAGGCGGCGACCGCGGCAGCGGACCGGGCCCGCCGGGCCGGCGTCGACGCCGTGGTGATCGACGCCGAGGGCGTCGGTGCCGGGCGAGGAGCGCCCCGCCTCGGCTTGGCCCGCATGCTGGCCGCCCGCATGGCCGCCCGACACGTCGAGCTGGCGTCGCTCGACGGCCCGAGCATCGAGGGGGTCGTCCGGAGCGGGGCGCAGCCCGCGTGATCCGCCCCGTCCGGCCCGACCACAGGTCTGGAAGCCGGACGGGAACCGGGCGGTAGGTTTACCGGAATGCGCCTGCTGATGGTGGCCCCGCCGGGCTCGGGCAAGGGGACACAGGCCAAACGGCTGGCCGCCCATTACCAGATAGCCCACCTGGCCAGCGGTGACCTGCTGCGCCAGGAGGTGGCCGCCGGCACGGTAATCGGCCACACCGTGGCCGCCTACCTGGAGCGAGGGGATCTGGTTCCCGACGAGGTCGTTCTCGCCGTGCTCACCGGTCCCCTCCTCGAAGCGGCCCAGCACGGGGGGTACGTCCTCGACGGCTTCCCCCGGACCCTGGTCCAGGCCGAAGAGGCGTACACGGTGGCGAAGCGCATCGAGGGTATCGAATTGCAGGCGGTCGTCCATCTCCGAGTCGGCAGAGACGAGCTCCTCCGGCGCCTGCAGGCCCGGGCGCGGACCGAGGACCGCGACGACGACAACCTGCCGATCATCATCCACCGGCTGGAGGTCTACGACGCCGAGACGGCGCCCTTGCTCGAATTCTACGCCGGGAGGCACCTCGTCGTCGACATCGACGGCGAGCAGCCGGTGGAGCGGGTGTTCGCCGACATCGTGGCGGCCGTCGACCAGCGGCGCGACGGCCAGCGCTGACATGGCGGCCGCCACTGACGCGACGGCCAGCGCGGACCGACGTTCCCCGCCCGGCGCGACGAGCGAACGTCGTCAGCCGGCCTGGGCGACGAGCTCGGTGACCGAGTCCCACGTCGTCGGCGCCGGTCGATCCTCGACCACCACGCCACCGCCAACCGCCACGAACCAGGGCGCCGCGGTCACCTGGTAGGCGTGCCAGGCGTCGCTCGACATGACAACGTCGAGGCCACCAGGCGCCAGCTCGCCCACCATCCGGGCACTCTCCGTCGACGGGCTCGGCGTCACCAGCACGACGCGGCCATGAGCAGAAGGGTCCCACCGGGAAGCGAAGCCGGCCCAGAGCGGGCGGCACCCGTAACAGCTGCTGGTCAAGAAGAACAGCACGACCGAACTGCGGTCGTCCAGGACGATCTCGGCGTCGGCGCCGTCAGGCGTGCTGCCGCGGATGCTGATTGCGGGCGCGCCCACTCGAGTCGGGCGCGGGGGCGGTCCGGTTGTCCGGGCCGGGCGAGCGGCCCGAGGCCGCCGCACCAGACGGCGCCACCGATCCGGGATGCCCACGCCCCGAACGTATCAGCGCCCGACCGGCCGTCCCGTCCCTCATTGCCGGCCCACGGTCACGGCGGTCCGGGGGGCCGGGTCGACCCCGGGTGCCCCCGCGTGCAAGTCTGCGGAGCGTGCAAATTGGAGTTATGGGATGCACCGGTCCAGCCGGCCAGGCCGTCGCAGTGCAGCTGGCCGGAATCGGAATAGACGTGATCGTCGGGTCGCGCTCTGAAGAGCGGGCCACCGACGCCGTCGCGGGCCTTCTCGACAAATGGCCCGGACGCGACCTGCGCCTGCTGCCGGGCGTCAACGACGAAGCGGCCGCCGCGGAACTGGTCGTCGTCGCCACCCCGTGGGAGGGCGTGCTCGCCACCGTGGCGGCCAGTGCGGCGCGCCTCGACGGGAAGATCGTGATCTCCATGGCCAACGCGCTGACCCGTTGGGGCACGGAGATGGTGCCGCTGGTGCCACCGACTGGTTCGGTTACCGCGGCGGTGGCCCGGGCCCTTCCACGCGCTCGGGTGGTCGGCGCCTTCCACCACTTGCCGGCCCGGGCCTGGGGCGACTTGGACCATCCCCTCGACGCCGATGTGATGGTCTGCTCGGACGACCCGATGGCGACCGAGGAGGTCGTGGCCCTGATAGACCGCCTCCCCGGTCTGCGCGGCGTGGACTGCGGCAGCCTCTCCAGCGCCCTGGCCATAGAGGCCCTGACGCCCGCCCTGCTGGAGATCAACAGGCGCTACAAGACCCATGCCGCGATTCGGGTGACGGGACTGCCTGATCGGGGAGGAGACTGACCCTCGGTGCGCCTCTACAACACTGCGACCCGGACCGTCACCGACTTTGCGCCAGGGCCACTGGTGAAGATGTACACGTGCGGGATCACGCCGTACGATTCGGCCCATCTCGGCCACGCCGCGACCTACCTCAGCTACGACGTGCTGCAACGGCGTCTGCGTGACCTCGGCCACGACACCCAGTGCGTCCGGAACGTGACCGACGTCGACGATGACATCCTCAGGAAAGCGCGCCAGCTCGGCGTGCACTATCTGGATCTGGCGGCGGAGGAGGTGGCCCGCTTCGATGCCGACATGGCCGCGCTCGGTCTTCTCCCGGCCTTTTCGGAGCCGCGGGCCACCTCGGCCATCCCGGACATCCTCGGGTTCATCGGCATGGTGCTCGACTCGGGGCACGCCTATCAGGCCGGCGGCGGGGTGTACTTCGACGTGTCGTCGTTCGCCCGGTTCGGCCAGCTCAGCCACCTGGACCGGGCGACCATGCTCGAGCTGGCCCGAGAGCGAGGGGGTAACCCGCAAGATCCCTACAAGCGAGATCCCCTCGACTTCGTGCTGTGGCAGCCGTCTGCCCCCGACGAGCCGAGCTGGGAATCGCTCTGGGGTCCCGGCCGTCCGGGCTGGCACATCGAATGCTCCGCACTGGCCCTGCGGGAGCTCGGCGAGACCATCGACCTGCACGGCGGCGGCTCCGACCTGATCTTCCCGCACCACGAATGCGAGGCGGCGCAGTCCGAGGCCACGACCGGCGCCACCTTCGTCCGGCACTGGATGCATGCGGGCATGGTCCGCCTGGACGGCGTCAAGATGTCGAAGTCCCTAGGAAACCTGGTGTTCGTGCACGACCTGCTCAAGGAGTGGGAGGGCGGCGCCATCCGCCTGGCCGTGCTCGCCCACCACTACCGCTCGGACTGGGACTGGCACGACCGGCTGATGCCCGAGGCGCTCGCCCGACTGTCCGCCTGGCGAGCCGCCGGGAGAGGCGATGGCGCCCTCGACGAGGTGGGCCGGGCGCTGGACGATGATCTCGACACGCCGGCCGCCCTGGCTGCCATCGACCGGGCCGCGAGTGAGGGACGGGGCGTGTCGGAGGCGGTCGCCTTGCTCGGCGTGGCCTGATCGGGGGCAGCCGCCTGCGGCCAGCCGGGTGGAGGTCGAACGAACACACAACAGCGACTGGGTCGGCGCCGCTCTCCCGTAGTCTCTTGCAGCGATGGCCACACAGATCACGGTTCACCTCCCGGATGGCACCCCGTTCGAGCTGGCGCCCGGCTCGAACGGGGCCGACCTGGCCGCGTCCATCGGACGCAGCCTCGCCAAAGCAGCCATTGCTGTCGACATCGACGGCACGCCACGTGACCTCACGACCCCCCTCCCGGATGGATCTCAGGTCGAGCTGATCACCGCCTCGACCGACGCCGGGCGGCACATCCTGCGCCACTCGACGGCCCATGTGCTGGCGCAAGCCGTCACCGACCTGTGGCCCGGTGCCCTCTACGCCATCGGCCCTCCGATCGAAGACGGCTTCTACTACGACTTCGAGCTGCCCGGGGGGCAACACTTCAGCGAGGACGACCTGGCCCGCATCGAGAAACGGATGCGCGAGATCGTCGCCGAGAACCAGCCGTTCGTCCGCGAGGACCACACCACCGCGGAAGGTCTGGCCCTGTTCGCCAAGCAACCGTTCAAGGTGGAGATCATCCGGCGGGTGGACGCCGGCGATGCAGCCGAGGGCGTCGGCGGCGGGGGAGTGAGCGTCTATCGCAACAACGATGCGTTCGTCGACCTGTGTCGGGGCCCCCACGTTCCCTCCACCGGCCGCCTCGGAGCATTCAAGTTGATGAAGGTGGCGGCGGCCTACTGGCGAGGCGACGAGCACCGCCCTCAGCTGCAGCGCATCTACGGCACCGCATGGGAGTCGAAAGCTGCGCTCGAGGAGCACCTGCACCGCCTCGAAGAAGCCGAACGCCGGGACCACAGGCGGCTCGGCGCAGAGCTCGACCTGTTCCACTTCCCACCGGAGATCGGCAGCGGTCTGCCCGTCTTCCACCCCAAAGGCGGACTGATCCGCAAGCTCATGGAGGACTACTCCGCGCCGAGCACGAACGGGCGGGCTACGACTTCGTGTGGACGCCTCATGTGGCCAAGTCGACGCTCTTCCAGACGTCCAAGCACCTGCAGTGGTACTCCGAGGGGATGTTCCCTCCTATGGAAATGGAGGGAGCTGCGTACTACCTCAAGCCGATGAACTGCCCGATGCACATCTTGATCTACCGGTCGCGGCAGCGCTCCTACCGGGAGCTCCCGGTCCGCCTGTTCGAGTTCGGAACGGTGTACCGCTTCGAACGATCGGGCGTCCTCAACGGGCTGTTGCGGGTCCGCGGCATCACCCAGGACGATTCGCACATCTTCTGCACCCCCGAGCAACTGGCGCCCGAGCTGGCCCGGCTGCTGGCCTTCGTGCTGCGGATCCTGCGCGCGTTCGGACTGGAGGAGTTCGAGGCCGAGCTGGCGACCCGTCCGGACAAATTCGTCGGCGAGCCGGAGCAGTGGGACATCGCCACCACTGCCCTGCGCCAGGCCCTGGACGCGGCTGCGATCCCGTTCGTGGTAGCAGAGGGGGAGGGATCGTTCTATGCGCCGAAGATCGATGTACACGTTCGCGACGCCATCGGCCGGCGCTGGCAGGTGTCGACTCTGCAAGTCGACTTCCAGAACCCGCAGTTGTTCGGCCTCGAGTACGTCGGCGCCGACAACAACCGGCACCGTCCGCACATGATCCATCGGGCCCTGTTCGGTTCGATCGAGCGCTTCTTCGGCATCCTCGTCGAGCACTACGCCGGCGCCTTCCCGACCTGGCTGTCGCCCATGCAGGTCCGGGTCCTGCCGGTGCGCGCCGACCACGAGCAGTACGCCGCCCAGGTGGCCGACACGCTGCGGGCCGCCGGTGTCAGAGTCGACGTGGCGGACGCGGACGAGCCGCTGGGGGCCCGGGTTCGCAAGGGAAAGCTGGAGAAGCTGCCCTACATCCTGGTCGTCGGCGACGACGATGTGACCGCCAGGACCGTCGGGGTCAACACCCGGGGCCACGACCGGCCGGAGCGCGGCGTGCCCGTCGATCAGTTCGCCGCGGCCCTGCGGACCGAGATCGACACGCACGCCTCGCCGCTCGCCGCCGGGTGAGCTCGCTGGAACAGCTGTGGGCGGGATGGCGCAGCGAGTACATCGAACGGGTCACCCGATCGACCGAGAGTGGGTGCGTCTTCTGTTCCATTCTCGCCAGCGGCCTTCCCGACGAGGAGACGTACATCGTGTGGCGCCATCCCGGCGGTGACGCCATAGCCATCCTCAACGCCTTCCCCTACGCCACCGGCCACCTTTTGGTGATGCCGGTGCGCCATGCCGGGGAGATCGAAGCGCTCGGACCGGCCGAGGAATCGGCCGTCTGGTCAGGCGTACGCGACGGCGTCCGGGCCCTCAAGCACGCCTATGACCCCGATGGGTTGAATGTGGGAGCCAACCTGGGCCGCTCAGCGGGGGCGGGCGTCCCGGAGCACTTCCACGTGCACGTGGTACCCCGCTGGCACGGCGATACCAACTTCATGACCTCGATCGCCAACGCCCGGGTGCTGCCCGAGGCGCTCTCGGTCAGCGCCGAGAAGATCCGGGCCGCCTGGCCGCCATCACCGGACGACGGATCCCGCTCGAGCTGAGGGCGGCCCACCGTCCGGATGCCAGACGACCGTTAGGCGGCCACCAGCTGGCCGAAGGTGATGCACAGGCCGAACAGGTCGACCACGACGAGCGCGGCGATGATCGCCATCACAACCGGCGTGCGCCAGCCCTTCGACGCTCCGGCCATCACCAGCGGCAGGTAGCACCGCGGCAAGGCGCCGACCGATGGCTGCGGGTACAAGTCCCAGGGGACCGCGTCCGCATCGACCGGCTGGTCGGGGTCGGCGGCCAGGGCCAGGGCCGTCAGCTCCTCGTCGCTCAGCGGTCCGTCGTCGAACCCCTCGTCGAAGGCGACAGCGCCCCCGTCGCCAATCTGGCCCATCAGCGGCGCGGTCACCGGTCAGCTCCCATTGTGCTCACGGCTGACGTGGCCCCAGAGGTTGTGGGGCAGGGGGTCGTAGTGGTCGTGGTCCGCCACGAAGCTGCCCCGCCCGCCGGTCATGGATCGCAGATCCGTGGCGTAGCGGAGGATCTCCGATGTCGGGACGAGGGCCGTGACGATCGACTCACCGTCCGATCCGGTTTCGGTACCCTGCACCCGACCCCGCCGGGAGTTGAGATCGCCCATGACATCGCCCTGATAGGCGGCCGGCACGGTGACCTCCAACTTCGAGACCGGCTCCAGGAGGATCGGCCCGGCTTTCTCCATGGCCTCCCGGAAACCGAGGGCCCCCGCCATCTTGAAGCTCATCTCCGATGAGTCCACGGAGTGGTATTTCCCGTCGAAACAGATCACCTTGACGTCGACGACAGGCCAGCCGTAGGTGCCCCCGTTGGACATCGCCTCCTCGACGCCCTTCTGCACGGCAGGGATGAACTGGCGAGGGATCGCGCCGCCGACGATCTGATCGACGAACTCGAATCCGGTCCCGCGATCGAGGGGCTCGATCCGCACGAACGCCACCCCGAACTGCCCGTGGCCGCCCGTCTGCTTCTTGTACTTACCCTCGGCCTCCGCCTCGTTGGTGATGGTCTCGCGATAGGGAACGACCACTGCCTCGCTCTCCACCTCGACGCCGAACTTGCGGGACAGCCGTTCGGTCACGATGGCCAGGTGGGTTTCGCCCATGCCGCCGAGAAGGGTCTGATGGGTCTCGTCGTTGCGCTCGACCGAGAGGGCGGGGTCCTCCTCCTGCAGCCGGTGCAGAGCGGTCATGAGCTTGTCCTCGTCGCCCTTGGACCGAGGGCGGATGCCGATCCGCAGGGCCGGTTCCACCGGTGGCAGCGGGGGGACCTGCACGGGAGTGCCCTTCGGCGCCAGCGTGTCCCCGGTAACGACGTCCGCCAACTTGGAGATGGCACCGAGATCGCCGACCTGAAGCTCGGAGACCGGCACCTGCTCTTTGCCGCGCAAGGTGAACGGGGCGTGGATCCGCTCGTCGGAGTGGGTGCGGGCGTTGACCAGCGTGTCGTCGGGCTTGATGCGCCCCGAGACCACCTTGAACAGGCTGATCTTGCCCACGTGGCGGTCGACCACCGTCTTCCAGACCCAGGCCAGCGGTGGTCCGTTGGGGTCGGGCGCCACTTCGCCCAGCGTGTCGCCGGCCGTAACCTGGATCGGCGGCCGGTCGAGCGGGGAAGGCCCGATCTCGCAGATGAAGGTGGCCAGCCGATCAATGCCGATCTGTTTGGTGGCCGACCCGCAGACCACCGGAAAGACCTGGCCGGACCCCACGCCCCGGGCCAGCGTCTCCTCGAGCTGCTTGACGCTCGGCGTCTCCCCCTCTAGGTAGCGCTCCATGAGGTCGTCATCGGCGACGACGATCCCCTCGATGAGCGCGTCGTGCACCGAGTGCTCCTGCCCGGCCATGTCGTCGGGTATCGGGCCGCTCGTCGGTTTCCCGCCCTCGTAGACGATCGCAGTGTCCGACAGGAGATCGGCGACCCCCCGGAACGCGGACTCCTCTCCGATCGGCAGCTCCAGAGGGGCCACTCCCGCCCCGAACGTGGCGTGGAGCCCCTCGAGGGTCCGTTCGAACGAGGCGCGCTCCCGATCGAGCTTGTTGACGAAGATCAGGCGGGGCAGCCCGAGGTCGGCCGCGATCCTCCACATGTGCTCCGTCTGCACCTCGACGCCCTCGACGGCGCTGACGACGAAGACGGCGAGATCGGCGACCCGCAGCGCGGCCACCGCCTCCTGGGCGAAGTCGGCGTAACCAGGGCAGTCGATCAGGTTGATCTTGTGGCCCTCCCACTCGATGGGCGCCAGCGCCGCAGAGACCGATAGCCCCCGCTTCTGCTCCTCAGGTTCGAAGTCGGTCACGGTGGAGGCGTCCTCGACCCGGCCCGGGCGCCCAATCGCACCGGACAGAAACAGGAGGGCCTCGGTCAGGGTGGTCTTTCCGGCCCCGCCGTGTCCGACCAGCGCGACGTTGCGGACCGCCGCTGGTGGGTAGCCCTTCAATGGTCCTCCTTCCCCGGTCCCGAGCCGGCGCCCGGTCCCCCCGTACGGTTGTATGCAGCTATCCCCCAGAGTAACGGCCGCTGGTGGTACCGTTGAGCGTAACTGACAGGCCAATTCCGGTCACCGGCGCCTCGCCAGAACACGGGTTGGCACGAGGAGTTCTTTCACCAGTGTTCGACGGACGTTTCCGCTCGAGTATGGACCGAGCGGTCAGGCCCATTGGCGGGGCCCTCAAGCGGACCGGTCTCTCGCCCGACCAGCTCACCGCCGTCGGTCTGATCCTGGCGATCCCCACCGCCTGGGCGATCGGCGTCGGCTATCTGGGTCTCGGCCTCGGGCTGCTCATTGCGTCCGCGCTGCCGGACGTCTTCGACGGGGCCGTGGCCAAGGCATCCGGCCAGTCGAGCGCCAGGGGAGCGTTCTTCGATTCGGTGTCCGACCGGGTCAGCGACACCCTTGTGCTCGGCGGCATGGCCTGGTACCTGCTCGATCGCTATCACAGCCAGGTGGCCTTGCTGCCGATGGCGATACTCGGCGCGTCCTTCCTGATCTCCTACGAGCGGGCCAAAGCCGAGTCGCTCGGCTTCCAGGCCAAGGGTGGGCTCATGGAGCGCGCCGAGCGGGTGGTGGTCCTGTGCGCGGCGCTGGCGTTCAGCTTCGTGATGGTCCCGCTGCTCTGGGCCATGCTGGCCCTGACCATCTTCACCGCCATCCAACGGTTCGTCATGGTGTGGCGCCGGGCTACCGCCGCCGGCCAGGGGCCCCAGCCCGCCCGGCCGCCCTTTACCCGCCGACCCGGCTTCGCCCGAGGAGAGCCCCCTGCGGTGGCCCTCCGCTGGCGGGCGTGGCGCGAAGCCAACGGATGGGTGCCCCGTTCCGCCCGGTACGGCAGCGGGTCCCTGCCCAGCCGAGCGGGCGCTCGGTGGCAAGAACGGCGCCAGGCCCGCCTGGCCCGGCTGGCTGGCGACGATGAGTCGACCGACGCGCCAGCGCCGCCGGCGTCGCTACAGCTCCCGGCGACCCTGACCGCCGGTTGCTATCGATCGGGGCCGCCCGAGGCCGGAACCGGGCTCGGGCCGGTCGACTCTCACCCAGGATGACCACCCACCGTCATTCGCGATTTGTCACGGCCTATCGAGCCGGCGTGGCGGCGGCCGCGGTGCTGCCCGCCTCGGTAGGTCGCGGCCTGGCCGAGGGGGTCGGAATCCTCGCCGCCCGGGCCCCGCTCGCCCCGGAGGGGATCACCCGTAGGCGGGAGGTGGCGGCCCGCCACCTGCGCCGGGTGTACGGCCCGTCGTTGCCGCCGGCGCAGCTGACCCGGCGGGTCGACGGGGCGTTCGCCTCTTACGGCCGGTACTGGGCCGAAAGCCTGCGCCTGCCCAGTCTTTCGCCGGAGCGGATCGCAGCCGGCATCACCTACGAGGGGTACGAGCACATCGAGGCCGGCGAGGCCGCCGGGCGAGGCACGATCCTCGCTCTCCCTCACCTCGGTGGGTGGGAGTGGGCCGGTGCCCACCTCGCCAGCAGCGGGCACCACGTGTCTGTGGTGGTGGAAATGCTCGACCCGCCCGAGGTGTACGAGTGGTTCGTCGCCTTTCGCCAGCGGTTGGGCATGGAGGTGATAGCCACCGGGCCGGGAGCCACGACCGCCTGTCGGCGCGCCCTGGCAGACAACCACCTCCTCTGCCTGCTCTGCGACCGGCTGGTGGGGGGAGCGTCCGGTGTCGAAGTGGACTTCTTCGGAGAGCGCACCCTGCTGCCCGCCGGGCCGGTCACGCTGGCGATGCGGACCGGGGCGGCCCTGCTTCCCTGCGCGGTCTACTTCGCGCCACGATCGGGGAGCCATCGCGCCTTCGTCCGGCCGCCTCTCACTCTGGCCCGGCAAGGCCGGCTCCGCCAGGACGTGCAAGCGGGAACCCAGATGCTGGCGGGCGAGCTCGAGCTGCTGATCCGCCGCGCCCCCACGCAGTGGCATTTGCTGCAGCCCAACTGGCCCAGTGACACCGGACCGCAGGCCAACGCTTCCTCGTGACCCGGGCCGACCCGATCCTCATCCGGCGCCCTGCCGGGCCCCGCCGCCCCGCGTGGCCCGAAAGGGGAAGGCCCTCGGTCCCGCGGCGGGTGGTGCCGGACCGAGGGGCCTTCGAGGCCAACCGGGTTGGCGTCTTCGTAGGGGCAGAGCCCCTAACCCGGTTGGCGAGGCTGAATGTAACCCGTGCTACACCTTCCTGGCAATCGTTACCTTTTGACTACCTCTGCCACCTCCGAGTTCATCCAGCCGGCCGGGTCGGGCTGGCGAGCCGCCCGATCCGCAGCGCCGAAACGGCCACCGGGTTGCGCTGGTGACCCAACCCTCGTCACCCACGCCGGTAACCGGGCGACCGAACATCGGTGTCAGGCTGGGGCCCCTGGTATGAGACGAACGGGCAGAGCAGAGCCAACTTCCTCGTGTTCCCGCTGGTCAGCGAGCCGGCCCCGCTTGAGGCCGGCTGACCCGCCCGGTGACCCCGAACGCGCCTCTCGCCGATCCGACTCCGGCGGGACCGAGCCAGGTAGCGTGCCGCCGTGCGGGTAGGCCTGGTGTGCCCCTACAGCTTGAGCCTGCCAGGCGGGGTCCAGGGACAAGTGCTCGGTCTGGGTCGGGCCCTCCGGGACCTGGGGGTGGACGCCCGGGTACTCGGCCCGTGTGACGGACCACCACCCGACACCTCCGTCACCCCGCTCGGGAATTCCATTCCGACGGCGAGCAACGGCTCCATGGCGGCCATCGCGCCCGATCTCTCCGCATCCTTGCGAACGATCCGGGCCCTCCGCGACGAGCGCTTCGACGTGGTCCACCTCCACGAGCCGCTGGCCCCGGGCCCGACCCTGACCGCGCTGGTGTTCGCCTCGGGGCCGACGGTGGGCACCTTCCACCGCTCCGGAGAGAGCGCCTGGGTCCGCTCCTTCCGCCCGCTCAGTAGCTGGGCCCTCAGTCATTTGGCGGTCCGCGTGGCTGTATCCGACGAGGCCCGAGCCGCCGTCGCCCGACTGGTCGCCGGCCGCTTCGAAGTGCTGTGGAACGGTATCGACGTCCGCGTCTACGCCGACATGCCGCCATGGCCGGCGCCGGGTTCGACCATCCTCTTCCTCGGCCGACACGAGCCGCGCAAGGGTCTGGCCGTGTTGATCGATGCCCTCGAGTACCTGCCGCCCGACGTGCATCTCTGGATCGCCTCCGAGGGCCCGGAGACGCCCCGGCTGCGCCAGGAGACGCAGAACGACGAGCGGATCGAATGGCTCGGAATGATCAGCGAGCAGGAAAAGGTGCAGCGCATCCGGGGGGCCAGCGTGTTGTGCGTGCCGTCCCTGCACGGTGAGAGCTTCGGCGTCATCCTCCTCGAAGGCATGGCGGCCGGAACCCCGGTGGTCGCCAGCGACCTGGCCGGCTACCGGCACGTGGCCCGACCGGACCAGGATGCCCTCCTTACGCCGCCGGGGGATTCCCAGGCGCTGGCGTGGGCTTTGAGCGTTGCCCTCGAGGGCGGTCCAAAGGTGGAGGCCCTGGTCGAGAGCGGACTCGAGCGGGCCGCCAGTTTCTCCCTCGAGAGCCTGGCCGTCCGCTACCTGGACCTCTACGAGCAGGCTCGAAGCCGGGCCTGAGAGCACCCTCTGGCCGGTCCGCGCCCGGCCGCGCCAGGCCGCGCCCATCCCCGCCCGTCCCCCGCCGCTCCCCGGCCCGTCCCCCGCCCGTCGCCCCGGGTTCATCGCCCCCGTTCGTCCTCGAGATGCCCCAGCCGATGACCGCCCCCGACCCTCGCGAGCTCTGCCCTACGATGGCGACCCGCATGGCAGGCCCCATCGAGTGACACCAACCGCCCGAGCCACCACCGTGGTCGTGCTGTTCGCCGCGCTGCCGGCGTTGATCCTCGGTGCCATCAGCTGGGCGGCCGGCGGGGTGGTCGCCGGCCTGGTGGTGCTGGCCGTGGTCGCTGTAGTTGCCGCCATCTGGGCCCGATTCGGGGGCGAGCGCCGGGTGTTGGCCGCGATCCGGGGCCGGGACGCCGACCCGACCGAGCACGCCCGCCTGGTCAACCTGGTCGAAGGCCTGAGCATCGGAGCCGGACTGCGCCAGCCCCGGCTCCTGGTGCTCGATGGCCCTGGTCTCAACGCCATTGCCGCGGGGACCGGCCCGAATCGGGCCGTACTCGGCGTCACGTCCGCCTTGCTGTCGGAGCTCGATCGGGTCGAACTGGAGGCCGTGCTCGCCGAAGAGCTCATGCAGATCCGTCGGCGGGAGACGGTGCCGGGCACCGTCCTGGCGGCCACCTTTGGGCTGGGCCGCGCCGTGGCCCTTCCTGCCGATCGCGACGTGATGTCGGATCAGGCCGCGTTGACGCTCACCAGATATCCACCCGCCCTGGCGTCCGCCCTGGAGAAGCTCGACGCCAAGGGCGCGTCGATCTCGGGCCAGCCGGGGTACATGTCGCACCTCTGGCTGGCCGACCCGAACAGCCCGCCCCGCCGGGGACGCGGCCGGCTACCGCTCCCCGAGCGCATCGAGGCCCTGCGGGAGCTGTGAGACTTTTGGACCCAGCAGTCGCCCGGCTGCCGTCGTGTCGGGCCCTCGGGCGTCGGGCCCCGCCGCTGGCGCTGGTCGTGGCGGCGGGCCTGCTCGGAGGGTGCGGCAGTCACCACGCCACGGCCGCCACCCCGCCCCCGACACTTTCGACCACCACGCTCCCGCCGACGACTCCGTCGTCCTCGACCACTTCGACGACCGTGCCGCCGTCGACCGCCCCCTTGACCGGCCTACCCGAGGCCAGCCGGACCCAGCTCGACGCCCCGGCGGTCGTGGTGAAGATCGACAACGTACTCGCGGCCCGCCCTCAGAGCGGTGTCGACGAAGCCGACGTGGTGTACGAGGAGCTGGTGGAAGGAGGCCTGACCCGGCTGGCGGCGGTGTTTCAGTCGCAGGATCCGACGGTCGTCGGCCCGGTACGCTCCGGCCGACTGACCGACGAGGGTATTGCCGACGATCTCAACTACCCCGTCTTCGCCTACTCCGGGACCAATGGAGTGTTCCTCCCGATCCTCCAGTCCCAACCGACCACGGCCCTCAACGACGACAATGCGCCCAACCAGTTCTACCGGACCGACTACGCCGCCAGCCCCGACAACTTGTACGCCAACGTGGTCGACCTGGAGGCAGCGTCGACCCACCACACCCCGCCGCCGCGACTCTTCGACTTTACGGCGGCCGGGGCCGCCTTCAACGGGACCGGCATCACTCCGGCAAGCCACGTCGGCATCGCCTTTCCCAGTGCTTCCGTCGCCTGGGACTGGGACGCCGGCCTGCACGTGTGGCTGCGCTCGCAAAACGGCACGCCCGATGTCGTCCGGACCGGAACCCAATTGAGTGCGGCCAATGTCATCATCGAGTTCATCCCCTACACCACCTCGTTGACTGCGACCGGCGAAGGAGTAGCCCCGGCCCCGATACCGGCCGGCAACATGGTCGGGACCGGAGTGGGCTGGTACTTCAGCAACGGGCAGGTCGTGAAGGGAACGTGGTCCCGGAGCAGCCTGACCGCGATCACGTCGTACCGGGACGGCTCAGGTGTGCCGGTGCGTTTCACGCCCGGCCGAACTTGGGTGGAGCTGGCCCCGGTGGGGACGATTCCCTCCATCGGGCCCTGAGCACCGCCCGCCCGGGCGAGGAACCGGACCAGATCCGACCGCTGACGACGGCCAGCCGGGCGAGGTTATTCGCCGGGCCAAGGGATGCCGATCCGTAGACTGGTCGTATGGCTTCGAGCGATGCACAAACCGGCGCTCCTACCCGTCGCACCGGCACTGACCTGGTGAAGAGGGGCTTAGCGGAGATGCTGCGAGGCGGGGTGATCATGGACGTCGTCACCGCCGAACAGGCAAGGATCGCCGAGGACGCCGGTGCTGTCGCCGTCATGGCCCTGGAACGGGTTCCGGCCGACATCCGCCGGGACGGAGGAGTGGCCCGCATGAGCGACCCTGCGCTCATCGAGGCGATCAAGGTCGCAGTGACGATTCCCGTGATGGCCAAAGCCCGGATCGGCCACTTCGCCGAGGCGCAGGTGCTCGAGACCCTCGGCGTCGACTACATCGACGAGAGCGAGGTGCTCACGCCCGCCGACGAGTCCCATCACATCGACAAGTGGCCCTTCACCGTCCCGTTCGTGTGTGGAGCCAACGACCTGGGGGAGGCGCTGCGTCGCATCTCCGAGGGAGCGGCCATGATCCGCTCGAAAGGCGAGGCCGGCACTGGCGACGTCAAGGAAGCCGTCCGGCACTTGCGGTCGATCACCTCTGACATCCGGAACATCACCCAGGCCGATTCCGCCGAGCTGTACGGCTGGGCCAAGCAGTTGCAGGCTCCGGTTTCCCTCGTGCAGGAGATTGCCCAGCGAGGACGTCTTCCCGTGCCCCTGTTCTGCGCCGGCGGCATCGCCACGCCCGCCGACGCCGCCCTCGTCATGCAGTTGGGCGCGGAAGCCTGTTTCGTCGGGAGCGGGATCTTCAAGAGCTCGGATCCGTCCCGTTTCGCCCGGGCGATCGTCGAGGCGACGACCCACTACAAGGACTCGGAGATCGTGGCCAAGGTGAGTCGCGGCCTCGGACAAGCCATGCGCGGGCAGGAGTCCGGCTCGGTCGAGACCCGCCTCGCGGATCGAGGCTGGTGAGGCTGGCCGGGCTACACTGAGGGTATGGAAAGGATCCCGCCAGGTGCCGCCGGCCTGCGCATCTCTGCGCGTGGGCGTGTTGGCGCTCCAAGGCGACGTCCGGGAGCACGTCCGGGCCCTCGCTGAGCTTGGCGCGGACCCGCTCGAGGTTCGTTCGGCCGGCGATCTCGCCGAGGTTGACACCGTCGTCCTGCCCGGCGGGGAGTCGACCACCATGTCACTCCTGCTCGAGTCGTCCGGGCTGGCGGATCCTCTGGCCAAACGACTTCGCGACGGGATGCCTGCGTTCGGGACCTGTGCCGGGATGATCCTTCTTTCCGCAGACATCGTCGATGGGCGTCCCGACCAGCGGCGCTTCGGCGCTATCGACATCAGCGTCCGGCGCAACGCGTTCGGCCGTCAGATCGACTCGTTCGAAACCGAGCTGGAGGTAACCGATCTCGGCGACTCCCTGCACGCGGTGTTCATTCGGGCTCCAGTCGTGGTCCGGACCGGCCCGGACGTCGAAGTGCTGGCCCGCGTGACCGGACTCGACGGCGTGGCCAGACCGGTGGTCTGCCGCCAGGGTGCAGTCCTGGTCACCGCGTTCCACCCCGAGCTGTCGCACGATCTGCGTCTGCACGCGGCATTCCTGGAGCGAGCCCGAATGACCCTCACGCCCAGCGCGGTCAGCCAAGAGGAGGGATAAGTCAATGTCCGGACACAGCAAGTGGGCCACGATCAAGCACAAGAAGGGGGCCGCGGACAAGGCTCGCGGCAAGCTGTTCGCCAAGCTCATTCGGCAAGTGGAGGTCGCCGCCCGGGAGGGCGGCGGCGACCCCGAAGCGAATCCCACGCTTCGCACCATGTTCCAGAAGGCCAGGGAAGCCTCCGTGCCGCTCGACACCATCGAGCGGGCCATCAAACGGGGAACCGGTGAGTTGGAAGGCGTCCGCTACGAACAGGTGTCCTACGAAGGGTACGCCCCAAGCGGAGTCGCGGTCATCGTCGAATGCCTCACCGACAACCGCAACCGGACAGGCGCGGATATCCGTTCCACCTTCTCCAAGAACGGTGGGTCGATGGCCGAACCCGGGTCAGTGGCGTGGCAGTTCGAACGCAAAGGGGTGATTCTCGTTGCCAAACCGAGCGACGGCAGCGTGAGCGAGGACGACCTCATGCTGACGGCCCTCGAGGCCGGCGCCGAGGACATCACCGACGCAGGCGACCACTGGCAGGTGACCACCCCTCCGGCCGAGCTGCCTGCGGTCCGCTCCGCCCTCGAAACCGCCGGCACCGCGATGGACTCGGCGGAGGTCACCATGGTGGCGAGCACCACGGTCCCACTGGAGAACGAGTCGGACGCCAAGAAGGTGCTGCACCTGGTCGATCTGCTCGAAGACCACGACGACGTGCAGACCGTCTACGCCAACTTCGACATTCCTGACGCCATCCTGGATCTCGTCGAGGCCTGACCGTGGCGACCACGGACGATGCGGCCGCCCCCGGAGCGGGCGGCGCAGGCGGGAGAGCATCGAGCCCCGGAGTGGGAGATCCGGCGCCCGGCTTCTGCTTGCCGGGCACCGGCGGGCGGGAATACTGCCTCCGCGATCACGCCGGCGAGCCGGTCCTGTTGGTGTTCTACCCGGCGGACAACTCACCGGTTTGCACCCAACAGCTGCGGTCCTATTCGGAGGATCTCAACGAGTTCGAACAGCTCGGCGCGGCCGTGCTCTGCCTGAGCCCCCAGGACGTCGCCAGCCACGAGGCCTTCGCCACGGCCCAGACGTTGCGGCTCCCGCTGCTCTCCGACACCAACAAGTCGGTCGGGCGGGCGTACGGGATCCTCGGGCCGCTGGGCTTCTATCGCCGCTCGGTCTTCGTGATCGATCGCGCCGGCATCATCCGCTTCGTGCGGCGGTCGCTCAGCAACCTCACCTACGTGCACACAAAGCAGCTGATCGCAGCCATCCGATCCGCCGAGGCCTAGCCCGTCGTCGCCACGCCCAAGCGAGACGTCCACCACCGGCGCTCAGGGCCTTGCTAGATTCGAACGAGTGTTCGCCCTAGGTATCGATCCCGGGCTGTCGCGCTGCGGGTACGGCGCCGTGCGATCGGAGCGAGGACAGCTCGCCGCGGTGGCATGCGGACATCTCACCACGCCGACCGCCGAGCCCCTCAGCCGGCGACTGGCCATCCTGTGGGGTGATCTGGTCCGGCTGCTCGGGGACCTTCAGCCCGACGTCGTGGTGGTGGAACGGGTCCTGTTCCAGGTCAACGCCCGGACGGCGATGTCCGTGGGCCAGGCCAGCGGCTTGGCCCTGACGGCGGCGTCGCTGGCGGGCTGCCCCGTGGCGCAGTACAGCCCCAACGAGGTCAAACAGGCCGTCGCCGGGTACGGATCGGCCACCAAGCAACAGGTGCAGCGCATGGTCCAGGTGCTGCTGCAGCTGGATGCCCCACCCCGCCCGGCGGACCGGGCGGACGCCCTGGCGCTGGCCATCTGCCACCTCTCGGGAGCCGGGCTGCGCGCCGCGGTGGAGAACCCGGCGTGATCGGCTCGCTCCGGGGTACGGTCCTCGACCGCACGGTCATGGCGGGGCAGGCCGCCGAGGTCCTGCTCGAAGTCGGCGGCGTCGGTTATCGGGTCGTCGTGCCGTCGGGGTCCGTCGGCCAGATCACTGGCCCGGGCACGTCCGCTTTCCTGCACGTGCACACCCATGTGCGGGAAGACGCCATCGTCCTGTACGGGTTCCCCAGCCGGGCCGAGCGGTACTGCTTCGAGGTGCTCATCAGCGCTCACGGCGTCGGACCGGCCGTGGCGCTCGCCCTGCTTTCGGTCCACAGCCCGGCCGCGCTCCAACGAGCGGTTCTCTCGGACGACGTCGACGCCCTCATGCTCGTCCCGGGGATTGGCCGGAAGACGGCGAGCCGCCTGCTGCTGGAGCTCAAGACCAAGCTGGAGGTCGACCTCGACGGCCTGGGCCTACGCCTCGATGGCGACGGCGGGGTGGATGCGCTCGCACCACCGCCCAGCACCGACGGCACCCGTCACGTCGTGGAGACCCGGGCCGACGTGCGCGCCGCCCTCCTCGGGTTGGGGTACGGCTCGGACGAGATCCGTCAGGCGCTGGCTCGACTTCCGGCCGAGGGTCCGCTGGAGGACCACATCAGGCTGGCCTTGCGCGAGCTGGCCGGCATCCGATGAACACCCGGGGGAGCTCGGGCGGGGCGACCCGGTGAGAGAGGAGGCCTGGAGCAGTCCCGTCACCCCCGCGGCCGACCCGTTGGAAGCCGTTGAGGAGGTCACCCTCCGGCCCCGCCTGCTGTCCGAGTTCGTCGGCCAGGACCAGCTCAAGGAGCATCTGGGCATCATGCTCGAGGCGGCCCGCCGGCGCGGCCAGCCCGTCGATCACCTGTTGTTCGCCGGCCCGCCCGGACTCGGCAAGACCTCCATGGCCGGGATCGTCGCTACCGAGATGAGCGCGGGATTTCGGGTCACTTCGGGACCGGCCTTGGTACGGGCCGGAGATCTGGCCGCCATCCTGACCAACCTGGCGGAGGGCGACATCCTCTTCGTCGACGAGATCCACCGCTTGGGCCGGGCGGTCGAGGAGATCCTGTACCCGGCGATGGAGGACTTCCAGCTGGACATCGTCCTCGGCAAGGGCCCGAGCGCCAGGACCATCCGCCTGGACCTGCCCCGCTTCACGCTGGTGGGGGCCACCACCAGGACCGGGCTCATCACCGGCCCGTTACGGGACCGGTTCGGCTTCGTGGCCCGCCTGGACTACTACGACGTCGCCGACCTCGACGCCATCATCCGGCGGTCCGCATCCATCCTCGACGTCCGCCTCGACGCCGATGGGGCAGCCGAGATCGCCCGCCGGTCTCGCGGGACGCCCCGGATCGCCAACCGCCTGCTCAAGCGGGTTCGGGATTTCGCCGAGGTCCGCGGCGACGGAGGCATCGACCGGGACGTCGCCCGGCGAGGGCTGGAGCTGTTCGGGGTCGACGAGCTGGGGCTGGACAAGGTGGACCGGACCATCCTGTCGGCGCTCTGCGAGCGTTTCGGCGGGGGCCCGGTCGGCCTCTCTACCCTGGCCGTGAGCGTGGGGGAGGAGACCGAAACGGTCGAGGACGTGTACGAGCCCTACCTGCTCCAGCTCGGGCTGTTGATGCGCACCCCACGAGGGCGGGTCGCCCTGCCGGGCGCCTGGCAGCACCTGGGCCTGGCGCCCCCGCCATCGATACCTCCTCTGGCCGCCGAGGTTGCTCCCGATCTCTTCTCGGCCTGAACCGGACCGGCCCAGAACCCGCATTGGGCTAAACCGTAGCCAGTGGACGTTCCCGAGTACGCCCTGCCGGACGGCGCCATCGCCCAGACCCCCGTTGAGCCCCGTGACGCGGCCCGCCTGCTCGACGCCACCGATCCCGGCGGCACCGTCCGGCACCGTACGGTGCGCGACCTGCCCGACCTCGTCGGGGCCGGTGACGTCCTCGTGGTCAACACCTCCAGGGTCATCCCCGCCCGGCTGGCCCTGGTCAAGGCGTCGGGAGGCGCCGCCGAGGTATTGCTGCTCGAGCCCGAACGCGAGGCGGGGCCGCGCGTCTGGAAGGCCCTGGTGCGGCCCGGGCGACGACTGGCGCCGGGAACCCTTCTCAGCCCGACCGCAGGGGGACGCGCCGCGGTCGAGATCGGGGAACGACTCGACGACGGCCAACGCCGGGTCCGCCTCCTCGACGACCCGGGGGCCATCCTGGCCGCCTGCGGCACCGTGGCCCTCCCTCCGTACATACGGGAGCCGGTCGCCGACCCCGAGCGGTACCAAACCGTCTACGCCGACACGCCGGGCTCGGTAGCCGCGCCCACAGCCGGGTTGCACCTGACGACCGAGGTCCTGTCCCGCTGCCGGGAGCGCGGGGCAGAGATCCGGGGCCTCGACCTCGCTATCGGCCTGGCCACCTTCCGTCCGCTCGCCGGCCCGCGTCTCGAGGAGCACGTCATGCACCGGGAGCGGTACCGGGTTCCCGCCGAGACCATGGCGGCCTGCCGGGACGCGGCTCGAGTGGTCGCCGTCGGGACCACGGCGGTCCGGGCCCTGGAGACCGCCGCCCACACCGGTGAGCTGGCAGGGGAAAGCCAACTCTTCATCCGCGAAGGGTTCGAGTTTGCCGTCGTCGACGTCCTGATGACCAACTTCCATCTGCCCCGGTCAACGCTCCTGGTGCTGCTCGAGGCCTTCTGCGGGCCGCGGTGGCGGGACCTGTACGAGGAAGCCCTGGGGCGGGGTTACCGGTTTCTTTCCTTCGGTGACGCCATGATCGTCGCCCGGACCCGGACTGGCGCGTGACCCCGGCCCGCCTACGGGTGATCGCAGTCGACGGGGCGGCCCGGGCCGGTGAAGTGTCGACCTCCCGCGGATCGTTCTCCACCCCGTGCTTCATGCCGGTCGGCACTCGAGGCGCGGTGCGCCTGCTCGACGGCGCAGATCTGGATGCGCTCACCCCGCAAGTCGTGCTGGCCAACACCTACCACCTGATGCTCCGGCCCGGCGCTGATGTGGTCGCCGGCCTCGGCGGGCTCCATCGATTCATGGGCTGGAATGGCCATCTCCTGACCGATTCCGGGGGTTTCCAGGTCTTCTCCCTGGGACCTCGCGTCGATGACGACGGGGTGACGTTCCGTTCTACCTACGACGGGTCCATCCACCGGCTCACCCCAGAGCGGGCGGTGGCCATTCAGGAGCAGCTCGGCGCGGACATCCAGATGGTGCTCGATATCTGTACGGGCCTGCCTGCCCCGGAGGAGGAGATCCGGATGGCGGCGAAGCGCACGTTGGCGTGGGCGACCCGAGCCCGGGCCGCCCACCGACGCTCGGACCAGTGGCTCTTCGGGATCGTCCAGGGCGGGGTCTCGGTGGACCTGCGAGCCGAGCACGCGGCGGAGACGGCCGCGTTGGATTTCGACGGCTATGGCATCGGTGGACTTTCGGTCGGCGAACCGAGGGAGGAGATGCTGCCGGCCCTGGCCGCGGCGCTATCCGAGTTGCCGGCCGACCGGCCTCGCTACCTGATGGGTGTTGGTGATCCGGTCTCGTTGCTCGACGCCATCGCACTGGGGGTGGACATGTTCGACTGCGTGCTACCCACCCGGCTGGCCCGGCATGGCACCGCACTGACCGGTGCCGGCCGCTTCCAGCTGCGTGCCGCCAGGCACGCCACCGACGACGGCCCCCTCGACCCCGTCTGCCCCTGCCCGGTGTGTGGCCGCTACAGCCGGGGGTACCTGCGTCACCTGTTCGTCGTCGGGGAGCCGACGGCGGGACGCCTGCTCAGCATGCACAACCTGGCCTGGCTGCTCGGCCTGGTCGGCCGGGCCCGCGAGGCGGTCCGGACCGGCGGCTTGGCCCAGATCCGAACCGAGGTAGCTGCCAACTGGACCCCGGAGCCCCTGCGCTAGACTCGCTCGGTCGCTTCCAAGGGGAGGCGCTGGTCTTCCTGAACGCCTTCTCATGCATCTTATTCTCACCACACTCGCAGTAACTGCGACCACCACCGCCAAGAAGAAGTCGTCGAGCTCGTCGAGCACGATCACCTTCTTGGTCATCCTGATCCTCTTCGCCGGCGTGTACATGCTGTTCATTCGGCCCCGCCAACAGCGCATGAAGGCGCAGCAGCGGGACGCTCGGGAATTGTCGATCGGCGACACCGTGGTCAGCGCCGGAGGGATTCAGGGCACGGTCGTGGCCCTCGACTCCGACGTGGCCGAGGTCGAAGTTGCGCCCGGGGTCGTGCTCACGTTCCAGCGCCGGGCGATCAACCCCCGGACCGACAACACCCGCACCGGCAATCTCGGTACGAGCGCGCCCCGCACCAGCGCGCCCCGCCCGAACTCGCCCAGCCCGGCGACGGAGACGTGGTCGGTGCCTGAGGACGAGCTCGACGCCCCACCGCCCACCACGCCGCCGACGGTCAATAACTCCGACGCCGGCGGACTCCAGGACCGCAACTCAGACACCGGTCAGCAGGACCGACCCGGCGAGCAGCCCGACCAGCGTTCCTGACTATGCGCCGCGGCCTCGTCTGGTCATTGGTCTTCTTTATTGGCGTCTCGGTCATCTTTTTTGGGGTGACAGTGGCGTCCGGCAACAGCCCGCTGTTGGGCCTCGACCTCCGGGGCGGCCTGCAGGTGGTGCTCCAGCCCCAGGGAACCGCCAACGACGCCACCCTCTCGGAGGCCGTCTCGATCATCGACCGCCGGGTCAACGGACTCGGGGTCGCCAACTCGAGCGTGTCCCGACAGGGTCACAACGTGGTGATCGACCTGCCCGGCATCAAGGACGCCCGCAGCGCCCTCCAGCTGCTCGGCACCACCGCGATCCTGTACTTCCGGCCCGTGCTCTGCCAGGTACCGCCCTACAGCGCGCCGACGCCTACGCCAACCACGGTCGCGCCTCACCGGGCAAGCCCGGCCACGACCCCTCATGCCCTCGGCTCTCCCGCGTCGAACATCAAGCTGACATCGGCGATCCTGCCGGCTGCGGGGTCGGCCACGACCACGCCGGCCACGACCCCGACATCGGCGACCACGGTGCCCGCCACCGCGCCCACCGCGGCGTCCGGTGGAACCGTTCCCCTCGTGGCGCCCACGACCCAGGCCCAGGCCGAGGCGGCGTGCTCTGCATCCAACTCCTCCGAAGTGCCCTCCACCCAGGTGAACAAAGACACCGGCGGGATCTACGGCATCTTCCCGTACTACGACAACAGCGTCCGCTACATCCTCGGGCCGGCAGACATGACGGGAAGCGGCGTCTCCAATGCGGTGGTAAGCCTCTCCGCAGCCGGCCAGTACGAGGTCACGGTGACGTTCACCAACAAAGGCGCGACGGAGTTCAACAAGATCGCGGCGGTGCGATACCCCTACTACCAGCAGAACCCCACCAACCCGCCCGTCCAGAGCCTGGAGGCCTTCGAGCTGGACGGGGTCGTCGAGTCCGCCCCCACCATGCAGGCTCCCAACTTCGGCAACACCGCGGTCATCAGCGGATCGACGGCCCAGCCCTTCAGCGCCTCGCAAGCCAACAACCTGGCGGTTCAGCTCAAGTACGGCTCGCTCCCGGTGCGCTTCACCCCGCAATCCACCCAGACGGTCTCCGCCACCATCGGCAAGGATTCGCTCAAGGCCGGGCTGGCCGCCGGCTTCGGTGGTCTCATCCTGGTCCTGCTCTACATGATCTACTACTACCGCGCCCTCGGGTTCGTGGTGCTGCTCGGTTTGCTGGTGGAAGGCGCCCTCCTTTACTCCATCATCACCTGGCTCAGCCAGAACAAAGGCCTGGCCCTGACCCTTTCCGGCGTGACCGGACTCATCGTTTCGATCGGCATCACCGTCGACTCCTACGTGGTCTACTTCGAGCGACTCAAAGACGAGGTCCGCGCCGGCAGAACCGTCCGCCAGTCGGTGGACCGCGCCTTCGCCCGAGCGTTTCGGACGGTGCTGACCGCCGACTTCGTGGCCTTCCTGGCCGCGCTCATCCTCTACATACTCACCGTGAGCGACGTCCGGGGCTTCGCCTTCATGCTCGGGTTGTCCACCATCCTGGACGTCGTCACGGCCTACCTTTTCATCCGCCCCATGGTCATCCTGGTCGGGCGAAAACGGGTGTTCACCGAGGCCCGCCACCTCGGCATCAACCGCGGCGTCAACGCCCGGGACACGGCGGGGGACCCCTAGATGGCCGCCCACCACAACGTCTACCAGCGACTGGCGCGAGGCGAAACCTCTTTCGATTTCGTAGGGAAATGGCGGCGATGGTTCGCCATCTCCGGGGTCATCATCATCATCGGGCTGATATCGCTCGCCACCCGCGGCCTCAACTTCTCCATCGAGTTCAAAGGCGGGACCGTCTGGCAAGTCCCTTCGAACGCGTCGGTGAGCGAAGCCCGGGATGTGGTATCGAAGGCCGTGCCCGGTTTCGGCCAGGCGACCGTCGTGATCCTCACCAACTCCCAAACAGGCAAACGGACGATTGAGGTGTCGGCGCCGGCGAAGATCACGGGCGACCAGAGCCAGGTCGAGGCCGTGCAGGACGCCCTGGCCAAGATGGCCGGAGTCCCTGTCAACGACGTCACCCTCAACGACGTCGGCCCCTCATGGGGTTCTGACATCACCCACAAGGCCATCGAGGCGGTGATCGTCTTCTTGATCGTCGTCGCCGGCTACATCTGGCTGCGCTTCGAAGGCAAGATGGCGATCGCCGCCCTCATCGCCTTGATCCACGACATCCTGCTCACGGTGGGCATCTATTCGCTGTCGGGCTTTCAGGTCAGCCCGGACACCGTCATTGCCTTCCTCACCGTCCTCGGCTACTCGCTCTACGACACCATCGTGGTGTTCGACCGGATACAGGAAAACACCCGGGGGTTGGCGTCCACCAACCGCCTCACCTACAGCGACGTCGTCAACCTGTCCGTGAACCAGGTGCTGGCCCGTTCGATCAACACGTCCCTCGTCGCCATCCTGCCGATCCTGTCGATCCTGGTGATCGGGGCCTGGGTCCTCGGGGCCACGGCGCTGGAGGATTTCGGCCTGGCCCTCTTCATCGGCCTCACGACCGGGGCGTATTCCTCCATTTTCATCGCCTCGCCGACCCTGGCCCTCCTCAAAGAGCGCGAGCCCCGCTACGCGGAGATCCGCCGCCGGTTGACCAACGCCAGCGGAGGACGGAGGATCACCCCCGCGGCGGCCGCCACCGGCGACCTCACCGGATCGCTCGCCATGGCCTCGGCGGGCAGCACGGCAACCGACGTCCGCCCGTCGCCGCGCTCTCGGGCGGAGCCGGCGGAGTCGTTCGACGACGGGACCGCCGAAGGAAGGGCAAACGGCGACATCGACGCCTCGCCTTCCTACCAGGACTCCGGCGACGCCAACGGGACGCCGCCACAGCCCGCCCAGCTGGGCCAAACGCCGGTGCCGCCGCGTGGGAACCGCCCACCACCCCGCCCCAGGAAAAAGGGCCGCCGGCGCTAACGGGCCCCTTCCCGGCCGCTTCCGGGTCGATCGGGTGGGTCGGGTCGGTCAGGCCGATCGGGTCGGGCGGGCGGCAGAGTGCTGCCCGCCACCGCACTTGGATTGCGCTGGCCTCTGCTGGCCGCCCAACCCCGGGCCCGTCGCCACAAATGGACATCCATGCAGCCTGAGGCTGCTCAGATGTCCAAAAGTGAGGGGGCCGGGCCTGGTCAGGGTGGCCGTCGCCTGCTCCGCCCCCTGGAGCTCACGCCCTGCGGTCGGCGGTCGGCGGTCGGCGGGAGGCGGCCGGCGCGGCAGCCCGGGACCGGGTGGCCCGGTGCGACTGCGGCGAACCGATACGGTGGAGGTATGGAGGGCTCGCCCGGGTGGCTAAAAGATCTGATTCGGGATATTCCTGACTTTCCTCAGCCGGGCGTCGTCTTCAAGGACATCACCCCTTTGCTGGCCAACGGTGAAGGCCTCGGCTGGTGTGTCCGGACCTTGGCCGACGCCTTCTCCGAACACCCGGTGGACAAGGTGATCGGCATCGAGGCCCGGGGATTCATCGTCGCCGCCCCGGTTGCCGTGCACCTGGGCGCCGGTTTTGTCCCGGTTCGCAAGGCCGGCAAGTTGCCCTGGCAGACCAATGCCGAGCCGTACAGCCTCGAGTACGGAACCGACTCGCTCGAAATCCACCAGGATGCGTTACAGGCCGGTGAGCGGGTATTGATTATCGATGACGTCCTGGCGACCGGGGGCACGGCTGCGGCCACCGCCCGCCTGGCCCGGGCTCTGGGGGCCCACGTGGCCGGCTTCGGCTGCATCATCGAGCTGGCGTTCCTCGGCGGGCGGGGGAAGCTCGACGACCTCGACAGCGTTTCCCTACTCAGCTATGAGTAATCCGCGACGATGATGTACCGCAGCGAGAGCACGGGCCGGGCCCGGGCCGTGGCCACGGTCGAACGGGTCCTGCCTTGGCGCCGTCAGGTGCAGTTCGCGGACGCCCTGCAACCGCTGCTCAGCTCGTTCCGGGCCCGCCACCCCCGGGATGAGACGGCTCTGATCGTCCGCGCCTACGAGGCCGCCGCCGCCGCCCACGAGGGCCAGCTGCGAAGCTCGGGCGAGGCCTATATCTCCCACCCGTTGGCGGTAGCCACGATCCTCGCCGGGCTCGGCCTCGACGACGTCACCATTGCCGCCGCCCTGCTCCACGACGCCGTGGAAGATACCGGCGTGGGGCTGGTGGAGATCGAGAAGGATTTCGGCCCCGAGGTTGCGGCCATTGTCGACGGGGTGACAAAGCTGGACCGGGTCCGGTTCGATTCACGCCAGGCGCAGCAGGCCGCCACCATGCGGAAGATGCTCGTGGCCATGGCCAAGGACCCCCGGGTCCTGCTGATCAAGCTGGCCGACCGACTGCACAACATGCAGACCATCGCGGCGATGCCAGAGTGGAAGCAAAAGCGCAGCGCTCAGGAAACCCTGGACATCTACGCGCCCCTGGCCCACCGCTTCGGGATCCAGGACATCAAGTGGCAGCTGGAGGATCTGGCCTTCGCTGCCCTCCACCCCCGTCGTTACGCCGAGATCGAGCAGATGGTCGCCACGCGCGCACCTGAGCGCGACATCTACCTCGCCCAGGTGATCGACAACGTCAGCGACCGCCTGATCGCCGCCCGCATCGACGCTCAGGTCACCGGGCGGCCGAAGCACCTCTACTCCATCTACGAGAAGATGATCGTCAAGGGCAAGGAGTTCGACGAGATCTACGACCTCGTCGGGGTGCGGGTCCTGGTCGCCTCGGTCAAGGACTGCTGGGCTGCCCTGGGCGCCATCCACGGGGCCTGGACCCCCGTGCAGGGGCGGTTCAAGGACTACATCAACACGCCGAAGTTCAACCTGTACCAGTCGTTGCACACCACGGTCGTCGGACCCCAGGGCAAAGCCATCGAGGCCCAGATCCGGACCATCGAGATGCACAACCGGGCCGAATGGGGCATCGCCGCCCACTGGGGCTACAAGGAGAAGGCGACGCCCGCCGACGTGGCCTGGCTGCAGCGCATCGTCGACTGGTCGGCCGAAAGCACGGACCCCGCCGAATTCCTCGAGACCCTGAAGCTGGACCTCGAGACCGACGAGGTCTTCGTCTTCACGCCGAAGGGCGACGTGATCTCCCTTCCCCTGCACTCGACCCCCATCGACTTCGCCTACGCCATCCACACCGAGGTGGGCCACCGTTGCATCGGCGCCCGGGTCAACGGGCGGTTGGTGCCGTTGGACTCCCAGCTGACCTCGGGCGACAGCGTCGAGATCTTCACCTCCAAGGTTCCCTCGGCGAGTCCCAGCCGCGACTGGCTCAAGATCGTCGTGAGCCCGCGGGCTCGCAACAAGATCCGCCAGTGGTTCAGCCGGGAGCGCCGTGAAGATGCCATGGAGGCGGGCCGCGAGGAGCTGACCAAGGCGCTCCGCAAGGAAGGCCTGCCGGTCCAGAAGGTGACCAACTCGCAAGTGCTGGCCATCGCCGAGACCATGAACTACGCCGATCTCGACGCCCTCCACGCCGCTATCGGCGAGAACCACGTGTCGGCCCGCTCGATTGCCCAACGGGTGGCGCGCGAGCTGCGCGGCGGAGAGCACGAGGTGCTGCTGCCCAGCACGGCGCGCCAGCCCCGCCGGGTCACCCAGCGCCAAGGCGTCAGCGTCCACGTCGAGGGCCTCGATGACGTGATGGTCCGTCTTTCCCGGTGCTGCACCCCAGTACCCGGCGACGAGATCATCGGTTTTGTGACCCGGGGGCGAGGAGTGAGCGTGCACCGCAGCGACTGCGCCAATGCGGCCACCCTGTCGGCGGGCGAGGTCGGGCGGATGATCGAGGTCGAGTGGGACCGGGGGAGTTCTGGGAGCTTCGTCGCCGCGGTCGAGCTCAAGGCCCTGGACCGCACCCGCCTCGGGGTGGACGTGTGGAAGGTGATCTCCGACAACCACCTCAACATCCTCCGCAGCGACTCCATCACCGGGTCGGATCGGGTCAGCCGGATGCGCTTCGAGTTCGAGCTGGCCGACCCCGCCCACCTGGAGTCGCTCATCAACTCGCTCAAGCGCATCGACAGCGTCTACGACGCCTACCGGGTCCTGCCCAACCGGGGCAACTAGCGGGCGATTCGCCCCCTGACCCTGGCTGCGGCCCAAAAACGGTCAGCAAAACCCGGCCCGCCACTTTTACTGACCGTTTTCGAGGAATCCTGAGCGTGATCCCACGCAAAAACGGTCAGTAAAAACGGCTACCGGCCCGTCCACCATTTTTACTGACCGTTTTCGAAAAATCCCGAGCGTGAACGGACACAAAAACGGTCAGTAAAACTCAAGCGCAACACTTTCACTGAATACCAGGAAGAGGGGCCGTTTTGGGAAAGGGGACCGCGGCGGCGGTCTCCGGATCCACTTATCGCCGGGGGTCCCGAAACTTCTCGAACTCCCACCACGGCTCCGAGTCGTACGGCGCATCCCCCCACCAGGCCCGCAGCCGCCGGGCCACATCCCCCTCCTCCCCATGCGAGGACGGCCGGTAGTACACCCGCCGTTCGGGCGAACCGACCTCACCCGCCACCTCGGCCGGCCGGTACTCCTGGACCACGAAACCGGAAGGGTCGTTGTGCGGATAGACGTAGCCGCCGCCCTCCTTGAGCTTGTTGCGCTGGTAGGGGTGGACCGACCGGAGGGGAACGGGCACCGCCCCCTCGGGCTGCCCGTGCACGTCCTCGTTGGCCCGGGCCAGGGCGGACATCACGCTGTTCGATTTGGGCGCGGTGGCCAGGAAGATCACAGCGTGGGCGAGGTTGAGGCCGGCCTCGGGAAGGCCGACGAACTCCACCGCTCGGGCGGCGGCGTCGGCGACCACCAGCCCCATCGAGTCGGCCATCCCCACGTCCTCCGAGGCCAGGATCACCAGCCGGCGGGCGATGAAGCGGGCGTCCTCACCCGCTTCCAGCATTCTCGCCAACCAGTACAAACCGGCGTCGGGATCCGAGCCCCGGATGGACTTGATGAAGGCGGAGATGATGTCGTAGTGGTCGTCTTCCCCGTAGCGGAGGACGCGGGCCTGCCGGGCCCGTTCGACGTCATCGAGGGTCACCTCGGTCCGCCGGTCCGCGCCGGCGAGCGCCAAAGCCACCTCCAGAGTCGTGAGCGCCGCCCGGGCATCCCCGCCGGCCATGTCCACCAGGTGGGCGAGCCCATCCGGGGTCAGGGTGGCGTGTTCGGTGGCGAGCGCCCGTTCGACGACGGCGGCCAGATCCGGTTCTGACAGCGGTAGCAGGCGGAAGATGGTCGAGCGACTGAGCAGCGGGGCGTTCATCTCGAAGAACGGATTCTCGGTGGTGGCCCCGATCAGCGTGACGATCCCGGCCTCGACCGCGGGCAACAGCGCATCCTGCTGAGCCTTGTTGAACCGGTGCGCCTCATCCAGGAAGAGGATGGTGCCCTTGCCAGCCTCGGCCAACCGCCGGCGGGCGGCTTCGATCACCTCCCGGACGTCTTTCACACCAGCAGTGACCGCCGACAACGACACGAACTCCCGGTCGGTCCGGTCGGCGACCACATTCGCCAGGGTCGTCTTTCCGGTACCGGGCGGCCCCCAGAGGATGATGGACGACAGGCGATCGGTCTCTATGAGCGCCCGCAACGGCGCGCCGGGGCCGAGCAGGTGACGCTGGCCGACGACTTCATCCAGGCTGCGGGGCCGCATGCGAGCGGCCAGGGGGGCCTTCTGGGCCAGTCGTTCCTGCAGAGCGGCGTCGAAGAGGTCGCCACCAGGCGGGTTCGTGGCGGCAGCCTTACGAGGAGGCATTGTCCAGCAGGGTACGGGGTGCCGGCCGTGGGTGCGGGCGTGGTGCTGGCCTCGGCCGGAACGTCGCACGGGCCGGCGCCACCCCGGCGGGTACCCTGGCACGTTGTGCCCGAGCTACGTCACCCGGTCGGGACCTTTGACGTCCTTCCCTCCGAGTCTCCCCGCTGGGAGAGGCTGGTGGCCGTGTTTGCCCGGGTGGTGGAGGCTGCCGGGTACGGGTTGATCATCACCCCGACCTTCGAGGACGTCGGCGTCTTCCACCGGTTGGGGGACTCGACCGACGTCGTCCAGAAGGAGATGTACGAGTTCGACGACAAGGGTGGACGCCGGCTCGCCCTTCGCCCGGAGATGACGGCGTCGGTGGCCCGGGCGTTCATCGAGCATCGGCCCCCACTTCCCTGGAAGTGCTGGTACGGGGGCTCCAACTTCCGCTACGAGCGGCCCCAAGCGGGTCGGTACCGGGAGTTCCACCAAGTCGGAATCGAGGCCTTCGGCAGCGCCGACCCCGACCTCGACGTCGAGGTGATGGCGTTGGGCTGGGAGTTCTATGCCGCGGTCGGGATCCAACGCAGGGAGCTGCTGGTCAACTCCCTCGGTGACGGGACCTGCCGGCCGGCCTATCGCGCGCTGCTGCTCGCCTACCTGGAGTCGCACCAGACCGAGTTGTGCGAGGAGCACCGGGCGCGCCTCGGGGACAACCCTCTGCGGATCCTCGACTGCAAGCGGCCGGCCTGCCAGAAGGTTGTGGCCGGGGCTCCCCGACAGCTGGACCATCTCTGCGACGACTGCGCCGCGCACTTCGCCCGCGTCACTGCAGGGCTGGACGCCTTGCACATCCCCTACACCATCGTCTCGCGCCTGGTCAGGGGGCTGGACTACTACACCCGCACGACCTTCGAGTACGCCGGCCTGGCCCTGCAGTCCGCCCAGAACGCCCTCGGAGGCGGCGGTCGCTACGACGGGCTGGTCGGCGCCATGGGCGGACCGGAGACGCCGGGCGTCGGTTTCGCGCTGGGGGTCGAGCGGATCCTCTTGGCCATCCAAGCCGAGGGGGATGCCGCCGGGGTGGCGGCCGGACCGGGCCTCGACGTGTTCGTCGTCGACTTCGCCGGAGGCGACGCAGGCCGGGATCTCACCGCCGCGCTGCGGGCGGCCGGCCTGCGGGCCGATCGAGCCTTCGACGGGCGCTCTCCCAAGGCCCAGTTCAAAGCGGCGGACCGTTCCGGGGCTCGGGTGGCGCTCATCGTCGGCCCTGACGAGGCCGCCAACGGGACGGTGGGCGTCAAGGACCTGTTGGGCGAGAGTGATCAGGTCACCGTGGCCCGGGCCGACGCCATCGATGTGGTCCGGCAGCGGTTGCCGTAGACGGGCCGTTCGGCGACCGTCCGCCCTGGACCAGGGGCGCCGGCGACGGCCTGGTGCCGCTCCGGGTATGACGGTTGCCGCAAGAGACGGGCACTAGGATTCGGGGTCTTGATCGGCACCATCACCGCATCCGACGCGGTCGCCGTTGCAGTGAGCGTCGTCGCCACCGTGGTGGTGATAACCCTTTTCTGCTGCGCCGTGTCCCTGCTGCGCTCGGCCCGCCAGATGCACGCCTTGGTCGAGGAGCTGACCGACCATGCGGGCCGTATCCTGGCCGACGCCGAGAGTGCCACGGTGGAAGCACGCGCCGAGCTGCGCCGGGTCGATGACCTGGTGGGGTCGGCCGAGGCCATCACCAATACGGTGGGGTCAGCCTCGCGACTGGCGCAGGTAGCGGTCAGCCGGCCGCTCATCAAGGTGATGGCGTTTCGGGCCGGTACCGCTCGAGCCGGCCGCCGGCTGAAAGGAGTGGGTTAGGTGTTCGTGCGGATCCGGTGGGCGGCCGCGGGGGTGGCCGTGGGCCTCGGCACGTCATGGTGGGCCCAGCGCAAGCTGAAGGCGGCCTCCGACAGGTACCGGCCCGCCCGCCTGGCCAACGGCGCCATGGACAAGGCGCGGACCTGGCCGGCCGAGGTGCGGGCGGCCCTGGAAGAGGGCAAGGCGACCATGCGCCAGCGCGAGGCGGAGCTGCGAGGCGAGCTCGAGCACAGCCCCCAGCCATGAATCCCGGCGCCGGGGCGAGCCCCGCTGACCCCCTCTGAAGTTCTCCCCGCTGATCACTAGTCTGGATAGCCGCATGGATGCCGCCGCGCTGCGTAGCGCCTTTACCCAATTTTTGTCGAGCGCGGCCACACCGCGGTCCCATCTGCCGGGCTCATCCCGCACCACCCGATGGCTCCTTTGTTCACCAACGCCGGGATGAACCAGTTCATCCCCTACTTCACCGGCGAGGAACGGCCCCCGTACCCCCGGGCCACCAGCGTGCAGAAGTGCGTCCGGATCCGGGGCAAGCACGACGACATCGACCTCATCGGGCGGACCACGCGTCATCTGACCTTCTTCGAGATGCTGGGCAACTTCAGCTTCGGCGACTACTTCAAGGAGGCGGCGATTCCCTTCGCCTGGGAGCTGCTGACCGGGCGCCTCGGATTAGATGGCGACCGGATGTGGGTCAGCGTGTACAAGGACGATGACGACGCAGCCGACCTCTGGCACGACGTGGTGGGCGTGCCTGCCGACCGCATCCAGCGGCTGGACGTGGACAATTTCTGGGAGATGGGCGACACCGGCCCGTGCGGGCCCTCGTCGGAGATCTATTACGACCGGGGGCCGCAATGGGGACCGGACGGGGGTCCCGGCGGCGGGGGAGGCGAGGAGCGCTTCGTCGAGATCTGGAACCTGGTCTTCATGCAGTTCGACCGGCAACCGGACGGGAAGCTGGTGCCCCTACCAAAGCCCAACATCGACACCGGAGCTGGGTTGGAACGGGTCCTCATGGTCCTGCAAGACGTCCCGTCGGTGTGGGAGACGGACGTGCTGCGCCCCGTCATCGCCGCGGCCGAGACCCTGACGGGGCGGACCTACGGGGCTGATCCGGAGGTCGACGTGACCCTGCGGATCCTGGCCGATCACTCGCGGTCGGTGTCCTTTCTCATCAACGACGGAGTCTTTCCGAGCAACGAGGACCGCGGCTACGTGCTGCGACGTCTGTTGCGCCGGGCGGTGCGCCACGCCTACCTGATCGGCGTCGAGCGACCCATGATCGAGGAAATGGTCTCGGCGACGGTCGCCGTCATGGGCGACGCCTATCCCGACCTCGTCCGCAATCACGATTTCATCGCCGGGGCGGCAGCTCGGGAAGAGAACCGCTTTCGGGCGACCTTGCGCGCCGGGCTCACCATGCTGGAGACCGAGCTGCACGAGGGGTCGGGGCTGGTATCTGGACCAGTGGCCTTCCGGCTGCACGACACGCACGGCTTCCCCATCGAGCTGACTCGGGAGATCGCGGCCGAGCGGGGGGCCGAGGTGGACGAGGCCGGCTTCGAGGCGGCCATGCGCCAGCAGCGAGAGCAATCCAAGCAAGCGGGCCGAGGCGGCGGCGGGACGGCGACCGACCGGCTCGAGGCCTATCGCGTCGTGCTCGACGCCAATGGCCCCACCCGGTTCGTCGGTTACCGCGACACCATCAGCACCGCCCGCGTGCTCGAGGTGCTTCCGGTCGCGTCGCAGGCCGAACCTGACGGCGGCGACGCCTCCGAGACGGCGCCATTGGCCGGCGGGGAGGGTGATGGTTCGACCAGGGTCGAGATCTTCCTCGACGTGACCCCCTTCTACGCCGAAGGGGGCGGTCAGGTCGGCGATACCGGGATCATCGAAACCGACTCCGGACGGGCTCGGGTTCTCGACACGACACCGGCCCGGCCAGGCCTGACCCGGCACCTCGCCGTGGTCGAGGAGGGCGAGATCCACCCCGGCCAGGTGGCCACCGCAAGCATCGACGCCGACCGGCGAGCGGCCATCCGGCGCAACCACACGGGTACCCATCTGCTGCACTGGGCTCTCCGCCATGTCCTGGGCGAGCACGTCAAGCAGCAGGGCTCCCTGGTCGCACCCGACCGGCTCCGCTTCGACTTCACCCACTACGGCCCGCTCACGCCCGAAGAGACCGCCCAGGTCGAGGACCTGGTCAACGCCCAGATCCTGGCGGACGACGAGGTGAGCATCACGGTGATGCCCAAGCAGGACGCCGACGCGGCTGGTGCCATCGCCTTCTTCGAGGACAAGTACGGCGACGAGGTAAGGGTCATCGGCGCCGGCCTCGAGTCCCTGGAGCTTTGCGGCGGCACGCACGTCGCCCGGCTCGGGGAGATCGGTCCCTTTGCCATCGCTTCAGAGGGATCGATCGGCTCCAACCTGCGCCGGATCTTCGCCACCACGGGGACGGCCACCCTGGCCCGGTTCCGCGAAGCCGAGCGCCAGGTGGCCGATACGGCCCGCCTTCTCCGGGCTCGCCCGGACGAACTGACGACCGCGGTCGAACGAAAGCTGGGCGAGCTTCGCGACACGGAGGGCCGCCTCCGCAGCGCCCAGCAGGCCGCCCTGTCCGGCACGGCGCGTGCCCTGGCCGACGGCGCGGTGGACGGGTGGGTGGTGGCCAGAGCGGACAACCTGAACGCCCAGCAACTGCAGGAGCTGGCCAACCAGGTCCGTCAGATCGGCGGCCTCCAGACGGTCGTGCTCGGGGGAAGCCCGGACGGATCACGCGTGGCCCTAGTGGCGCTGGCCGCCAAGGGGGGCGCGGCCACCGCGCCGGAGCTGATCTCGGAGGCGGCCCGAACCGTGGGCGGCGGCGGCGGCGGCAAGGATCCCGAACGGGCCACCGCCGGAGGCAAAGACGCCAGCCGGTTGGACGAGGCCCTCGATCAGGTTCGCGCCCGGCTCGGTCCATGACCGCCCAGGGAAGGGTCCTTGGCGTCGATTTGGGCTCCCGGCGAATCGGCGTCGCCGTGACCGACTCGGCCCAGCGGGTCGCCACGGGTGTCGCCACGGTGCGACGCTCCGGCGACCGCTGCGCCGACCACACTGCGCTGGCCCGCCTGGTCGCCGACTACGAAGCGGTGCAGGTTGTCGTCGGCCTGCCTGTCTCGCTGTCAGGAGATCTCGGTCCCGCCGCCCGGGCCGTGCTGGAGGAGGTCGGCGAGATCCGCGGCGCGCTCGATGTCGAGGTTTCGACGGTAGACGAGCGCTTCACGACGGTCAGCGCCACGGCTGGGATGGCAAAGACGGGACGCCGCCAACGCGAACGGCAGGGATTGGTCGATCAAGCGGCGGCGGCTGAACTTCTGCAAACCTGGGTGGACAGCCGCCGAACGGGCAAGGGGGGACGAGCGTGAGCGATCAGCAAGGCATCCTTCCTCCCGGGTACGCCGACTCCGAACCGGTGTACGAGCCCGAGCCGGCCCAGGACGGCCCGCGGCGCAGGCGTCACCCAGTGCTGATCGCGCTGGCGATCATCGTCGCGGTCATTCTGGTCGTGGGGGTCGGCGGGTTCCTGTGGGCAGACGGGCAGATCAACCCGGGCGGCCATCGCGGCCCGGCGGTAGCGGTCGACATCCCGACTGGCGCAACCACATCCCGTATCGGATCCATCCTCGACAAGGCGGGCGTTATCCACGACGCCACCCTGTTCACCCTCTACGCCAGGATCAAGGGGGACACGTCGCTCCTGCCCGGCTCGTACTCCCTGGACAAGAACTCCAGCTACGGGTCGGTGATCGCCGCCTTGAAAACCGGGCCGCACCTGGTGATCGATCGGCTGACCATCCCGGAAGGCTTCACGGTCCGGCAGATCGCCGCCGAGGTGGGGGGTCTCCCACAGCTGCACCTGTCGGCGGCCAAATTCGAGTCCGCCGCCACCAGCGGGGAAGTACGCAGCCCGTACGAGCCCTCCGGGGTCGACAACCTGGAGGGGTTGTTGTTCCCGGCCACCTACCAGGTCCAGCAGGGGGACAGCGAGATCCAGGTGCTCGAGGACCTGGTTGGCGCCTTCAACGACCAGGCCCAGTCCATCGGTCTCAGCGCCGCCGCCGCCCAGTTGCACATGACGGTGTACCAGGTGGTCACGGTCGCCTCGATCGTGGAACGAGAAGCCAAGCTTCCTCGGGACCGGCCGCTCGTCGCCAGCGTGATCTACAACCGGCTCCGGGCCGGCATGCCCCTCGGCGCGGATTCCACCCAGACGTACTACCTGCGCTTGCAGCAGCCAGGCCTGGACCCGAGTGTCAGCCAGCTGAACGAGCCCAGCCCGTACAACACCCGGCTCAACAAGGGCCTACCGCCGACCCCGATCGCCAATCCCGGTCTGGCGTCGCTGCGGGCGGCCATGCACCCGGCGAACACCAACTACCTGTACTTCGTGGAGGTAAACGCGGACGGCCAGCTCGGGTACGCCTCGGACCAGGCCGGCTTCGCCGCCCTGCAGGCCAAGTGCGCCGCCGCGAAGCTCTGTTGACGGGCCGCACCCGCAGTCCATCGGCGGCGACGAAAGTGGCAGGGGTCATCGGCGACCCCGTCCACCACTCTCTTTCCCCCGCACTGCACAACGCCGCCTTCGCTGCGCTCGACCTGGACTGGGTGTACGTGGCCTTCCCCGTCGATGCCGGTCACGGGGGCGCGGCCGTCGCCGCCATGCGCACACTCGGCCTGGCCGGCCTGTCGGTCACGATGCCGCACAAGGCTGCGGTGGCGGCCGAGGTCGACCGACTGGGCCCGACCGCGGCCCGCCTCGGGGTCGTCAACACGGTCAGCCGGAAGCCCACGGCGGACGGGTGGGAGCTGGAGGGTGACACGACCGACGGACCCGGGTTCATCGACGCCCTCCGCGGCGACGACGGCTTCGACCCGGCCGGCCGCCGCTGCCTGGTGCTCGGTTCCGGGGGTGCGGCGCGCGCCGTCACCTTGGCCCTGGCCGAGTCCGGCGCGTCTGCCGTCGACGTGCTCGCCCGTCGAACTGACCTGGCCGAAGCGTGCGCCGAGCTCGCCGGACGGGCTGGAGCGGTGGTGCCGGCCGCCACACCAGGGGCCACAGCCAGCGCCGTCGCCCGGGCCGATCTGATCGTGAATGCCACGCCCGTGGGCATGGCGCCAAGCGATGGACTGCCCTTCGACCTGGATCCCGCCGGCCTGAGCGCCGATTCGTTCGTCGTGGACCTGATCTACGCACCGGCGAGCACGGCGCTGCTCAGCGCGGCCCGCCAGAGAGGCGCGACCACGGCGAACGGGCTGGGCATGCTGATCCATCAGGCCGCCCGGCAGGTCGCCATCTGGACCGGTCGGCCGGCGCCGCTGGAAATCATGTCCGCGGCGGCGGTATCGGCCCTCGGCCGTCGCACCCGAGCGGAGTAACCCCTGTCCGGGTATGGGACGTGACAGGATGACTGCTCCGTGACCGTGCTGGCTGTCCTTCGTGAGCTCCGGCGCCGGGAGAATCGGGTGGCGATCGTCCCGGCCGAGATCCCCAAGCTGACGGCCCTCGGACTGGACGTCGTGATCGAGGCCGGCGCCGGTCAGCGATCCGGGTTCCTCGACGACGCCTACGCCGCCCTGGAACGAACCGTCGTCGTCCCCACCCGCAGCCAGGCCCTGGCGGGGGCGGAGATGGTGGTCGCCGTGTCCCCACCCACCGTCGACGAGGCGGCTGAGCTGCGCCAGGGTTTGACCGTGGTCAGCTTCCTCCCGCCGGCCACCAACCTCGATCTCATCGGCAAGCTGCGGGACAGGGAGATCACCGCGTTTTCCTTCGATCTGGTCCCGCGCATCAGCCGGGCGCAGGCGATGGACGCCCTGAGCTCCCAAGCCAGCCTTTCCGGCTATCAGGCCGTGCTGCTCGCGGCCGACCGGGTGGGGCGGGCGATACCCATGATGATGACGCCGGCCGGGACCATTCCCCCGGCCCGGGTGCTCGTCATGGGTGCCGGGGTCGCCGGCCTGCAGGCGATTGCCACCGCCAGGCGGCTGGGCGGCTCCGTCAGCGCCTACGACGTCCGGCCGGAGGCGGCCGAAGAGGTTCGCAGCCTTGGCGCCAGCTTCTTGGACCTGGCCCTCGAGGCCCAGGTCGGAGAAGGAGGGTACGCCGCCGAGCAGAGCTCCGACTTCCTGGCCCGGCAGCAGGCCCTCATCGCGGACGTCGTCGCCGGTTCGGACCTGGTGATCACCACCGCCGCCATCCCCGGACGCCCGGCGCCGCGGTTGGTGAGCACCGCTACCATCGACCGCATGCGGGCGGGCTCGGTGATCGTCGACCTGGCCGCCGCGTCCGGGGGGAACGTCGAACCCAGCATCGACGGCGAGGAAGTGGACCGCGGCGGGGTGCTCGTCATCGGCGACAGCGACCTGCCCTCCAAAGTGGCCACGACGGCCAGTTCCCTTTATGCCCGTAACGTCAGCAACCTCATGCCGCTTTTGGTCAAAGATGGAGAGATTGCCCCCAACTTCGACGACGACATCGTGGCCGCCATGTGCGTGACCACGGCCCGGGAAGTGCGGCACATTCACACACGCGAAATGCTGCAGGGTGGCGAGGCGTGACCCCAATCCCGGACATCCCTCGCCGAACCCGATCCCGAGCCTTTGGACCCCCCCACCTCAACCACCCCGTCCGGACGGAGGTACGCCGTGCTGCCCTCTGACCTCGACATCCTCGTCGTATTCGTCCTCGCCGCCTTCCTCGGCTACGAGGTCATCTCCAAGGTGCCGAGCATCCTGCACACCCCCCTGATGTCAGGCAGCAACGCCATTCACGGCGTCATCCTGGTCGGCAGCATGATCATCGCCGACGAGGCCCACGGCGGATTGCAGATCGGCCTGGCCCTGGCGGCCGTGATCCTGGCCACCCTCAACATCGTCGGAGGGGTGGTCGTCACCGACCGGATGCTCGAGATGTTCAAGGGCCGGGAACGGCCTGCACCGCCTGAAGCCTCGTCGGCCGGAGGCGCCACTCCCGGCGCCGGGGATCGGGGTCGCCAGGATTGACCGCTGCCACCATCCCCAACAACGCCCTCGTCGGGGCGTACCTGGCCTCAGCGGTGTGCTTCATCGTGGCGCTCAAGGCGCTCAGCTCTCCGAGGAGAGCCCGCTGGGGAAATCTGATCGGCGTCGGGGGAATGGTCATCGCCGTGGCCTTGACCCTGGTCGACGCCCACGGCGGCCCGTACGGGATCATCCCGATCGGGATGGTGGTCGGTGCGTTCATCGCCGTGCCGACCGCCCGGCTGGTCCGAATGACCGCCATGCCCCAGCTGGTGGCCATCTTCAACGGTGTCGGCGGCGGCGCCGCCGCGCTGGTCTCCTCTGTCGAGTTCCTCCGCCAGCTCCCAGGCCACCCGGGCAAGCTGCACGTCCTGTACATGGTCTTCGGGGTGGTGATCGGATCGTTGTCGTTCGCCGGCAGCGGGATCGCCTTTGCCAAGCTGCAAGAGCTGCTCACCGGCCGGCCGATCACCTATCCGGGCCAGCGCTTCGTGCACGCCGTCGCCGCCGTAGTGATCGTGGGGGTTGGCATTTGGACGATCTTCTCGCCCCACCTCGCGGGCCTGGTGATCCTGGCCGTCGTATCCCTCGGTCTCGGAGCCGGAATCTGCCTGCCCGTCGGCGGGGCGGACACCCCGGTGCTCATCTCCCTCTTGAACTCGCTCACGGGCTTGGCCGTGGCGGCCGACGGGTTTGCCCTCAACAACCTGATCCTGGTGGTGGCCGGCACCCTGGTGGGGACCTCCGGCGCCTTGCTCACGAAGATGATGAGCGACGCCATGGGCCGATCCCTGCCCAACATCATCCTCGGCGGCCTGCCGAGTGCGGGGTCCACCGAGGTCGTCGGGGGGACCGCCGGCCGGGCGGTGCGCTCGGCCGATGCGACCGACATCGGAACGCTCCTGGCCTACTCGCGCCGGGTGCTCGTCGTCCCCGGCTACGGCCTGGCCGTGGCCCAGGCGCAGCACACGGTGGTGGAGTTGGCGAAGGCCCTGGAAGAGCGGGGGGTCGAGGTCTCGTACGCCATCCATCCGGTGGCCGGGCGGATGCCCGGTCACATGAATGTCCTGCTGGCCGAGGCCAGCGTGCCGTACGAGAGCCTCGACGATCTCGACGCCGCCAATGCCAAGTTCTCCTCCGCCGACGTGGCGCTGGTGGTGGGAGCCAATGACGTGGTGAACCCGGCGGCGCGAGAGGATCCCACCAGCCCCCTGTACGGCATGCCGATCCTGAATGCAGACCAAGCCGAGCACGTCGTCTTCTTGAAACGCAGCATGCGACCGGGCTTTTCCGGGGTGGAGAACCTTCTCCTGTACGACCCGCGGACGGTCCTGCTGTTCGGCGACGCCAAAGACTCATTAGCCAAGTTGGTCACTGCCGTACGCGCCGCCTGAGGGCGCCGCCGACTTACCATTCGGTTAACGTCACCTGAACGACTGAACAAATCGCCTCCAGCCGAGTCAAGTTGGGCCCCCATCTCCTCGCGGTATGCAATGCTCTTGGGCCGATGGACTTGCACTCGATGCGCAAGCGGCGGCGCGTCGTCCAGGCGGCGGGAGTCGCGACGTTCGCTCTGGTCGCCGGCTGGCTTCCCAGCGCCGTGGCCACGGCGAACGCCGCCACCGGGAACTCCGCAGCCTCCGCACCGGCGGCAGCCATCTCCACGTCCCTGCCAGCGCTCCCGTCGGTACCGCTCAGCGTCACCGACGGTCAGAGCGCGGCCACCCTGTTTTCCACTGCCGTTTCGCTGGCGTCGGTCGGCGTCGATTCGAGTGCGGTCCAAGCAGCCGTCGCCACCACCCAGCAAACCCTAGACCAGGACGCCGTGACCGCCACGAAGATGAGCCAGGCGGCTCAGAAGGCGGACAAGCAGGCCACGACGGCGCGGCACGAGGCGAGTCGAGCCGCGCACGCCTACCAGAGCCTGGCCGGAGCCCTCAAGGCGGCCGTGCTGTTCATGTACACCTCGGGGCCGACCTCCCTGACCGTCAGTCCCACCGCCGGCAACGCCCTGGCGTATGCCATCACCTACGCCGATACCACGCTCACCCCCAACGGCCTGCTCGACCTCCGCCACGCCGATCTGGAGCAGGAGAGCCACGCCCTCGCCGCCGCGGAAAAGGCCCAGAAGGCGGCCGATACCGCCCGGGCCAAGGCGGCCAAAGCCCTGGCCGCGGAATCCTCGGAGAGAAACCGCTTGGTCGCCGAGCTGTCGTCAATGTCCAGCGCATCGGCGAAGCAGGTCGTGGCCGATCATGCCGAACTCGCGGCGCAGGCCGGGGCCGAGCTGCTCTCGGCCACCAGCCTCCAGTTTTCCCCGAACTCTTCGCTGCCGGCGCCGCTGTCCACGACCAACGTGGCGCTGGCGTGGGCGTTTGCCGAGCTCGGCAAGCCGTATCTCTGGGGCGGGACGGGGCCCAACAGCTTCGACTGCTCCGGCCTCACCCAGTACGTCTGGCGCCAGGCGGGGGTCCAGATCCCACGAGTGGCGGCCGATCAGTATTCGTGGACCATCCCCGTGCCTCTTTCCCAGCTGCTCCCGGGCGATCTCGTGTTCTTCGGGCAGACCGACATTCACCATGTCGGCATCTACATCGGTGACGGGCTGATGATCAACGCGCCCCACACCGGCACCGTCGTCCAGGTCAGCTCGATCTGGTGGTCCGATCTGGCCGGGTTCGGGCGGGTCCACGCCGCGGGCACCCCGGTCCCGCTGCACCCGGCACCCACGGCCCAGCAGCCCGCCACGCCGGTAGTCGTCCCGACCGCCGGACCGGTCCCGTCCCAGACGAAACCTCCTCCGGGCTGGGTCCCGAAGCCCGGATCGACCACACCGATCGACGTGTTCGCCGAGACCCCGCCCCCTGGCAGCGCCGACAGCACTACCGTGCCGCCGTCGTCGACCACGACGGTCCCGGACACGACCACCACCTCGACGGACTCGTCGAGCACGTCCACCACGACCCTGCCGGACGAATCCACGACGACGTCGACCACCTCCTCCACCGACGACACCTCGTCGACGTCGACCACGTCGACCAGCTTGACCACCTTGCCGACCAGCCCCTGAGGCGGAGGGACCCCTTCACGGTCCCTGCGCGGTGCCCGTCGGCCGCAACCCGGACATCCCTTTGGTAATCAAAGGAGACGGAAGTGCCTGTCCTGTACGCCGTCCTATGCGGGCTGCTGGGCCTGGCGGTTGGCGCCTGGCTGACGGTGATCGTCTCCCGGGTGCGGCCAGCAGAGGCGGGGCGGCCAGCAGAAGCGGGGCGGCCAGCAGAAGCGGGGCGGCCAGCAGAGGCGGTGCGGCCAGGTGAGTCGGTACCGGCCCGGCCGCCCGTCTGCCCCGGATGCGAACGGGGTGCCGCCGCCCGAACCCGCATCCCGCTGCTGTCCTGGCTCCTGCTCGGCGGACGATGCCCACAGTGCCGAGGACGTCAGGCCGTCCGCTATCCCATCGTCGAAGGCCTTACCGCCCTGCTGTTCGCCCTGACCGCCGTCCGGGTCGGGGCCGGCTGGTCCCTTCCGGCCGAGCTGGCCTTCGTCGGTGGCGTCGTCGCCCTGGGCGCCGTGGACCTCGACCGTTACCTGTTGCCACGCGCCATCCTCTATCCCACCCTCGCGCTCGTGCTCGCCGGGCTTCTGGTGGCGGCCGGCGCCACCGGGCAGTGGGCTCGGCTGGGCCGGGCGGGCGCCTGCGGCGCCGGGCTGTTCGGCCTCTTCTTCCTGCTGCATGTCATCCGCCCGGCCTGGCTGGGCTTCGGCGACGTCCGCCTGGCCGCCCTCCTCGGGTTGGCGCTCGGCTGGATGAGCCCCTGGTACCTGCTGATCGGCCTGCTCGCCGCCAACGTCGCCGGGGTCGGGCTGGCACTCGCCCTGATGATGATGGGCAGAGCCACCCGGTCGACACCACTCCCATACGGGACGTTCCTCGGCGCAGGCTGCGTGTTCGCCCTGTTGACCGGGGGACCGATCATCGTGTGGTACTCGCGTCACTTCATCACCTAAGCCACTGGGTTCGGCCAGGCGGATCCGCCGGGCAAAGTAGGATTCTCTTTGTGCTGCGCTTCCTCACCGCGGGAGAGTCCCACGGTCAGGGCCTCGTCGTCATCGTCGAAGGTCTCCCTGCCGGCCTCCCCGTGACGGAGGACCAGATCCAGGACGAACTGGCCCGACGCCGGCTCGGCTTCGGGCGGGGGCCGAGGATGCGCTTCGAGCAGGACCGGCTCACGCTCATCGGCGGCGTGCGGCACGGGCGGACCCTGGGTTCACCCGTCGCCATCGAGATCGCCAACACCGAGTGGCCGAAATGGGAACAGGAGATGTCGCCGGCTCCCGGCCGCACGGAGAAGCCACTGACGCAGCCCCGGCCCGGCCACGCCGATCTCCCGGGCATGCAGAAGTACGGGTTCAGCGACGCGCCGCGACGTCCTCGAGCGAGCGTCAGCGCGGGAAACGGCAGCCCGGGTAGCCGCCGGGGCGGTCGCCAAACAACTGCTGGCCGAGCTCGGCATCGACGTCATCAGCCACGTGGTGCAGATGGGTCCGGTCGTGGCCAAGGCGAGCGAACGGCCTCGCCCGGCGCACCTGCCGCAGGTCGACGCTTCGCAGGTCCGCTGCTTCGACCCGGACGCCGAAGCGGCCATGGTGGCGGAGGTGAAGGCGGCCGCCAAGGTGGGCGATTCGCTCGGCGGGGTGGTCGAGGTGATCGGGTACGGCGTCCCGGTCGGCCTCGGCAGCCACGTGCACTGGGATCGGCGCCTCGACGGGCTCCTGGCGCAGGCGCTGATGAGCATCCAGGCGGTGAAGGGGGTGGAGATCGGCGAAGCCATGGACGTCTCCGGCCGGCGGGGATCGGAGGCCCACGACCCGATCGAGTGGGATGAGCTGCACCAGACCTACCGCCGGGCCAGTAATTGGAGCGGCGGCATCGAGGGCGGCATGTCCAACGGTGAGCCAGTCGTCGCCCGGGTGGCGATGAAGCCGCTCGCCACCCTCAACCGACCGGTCCTGGGAACGGTGGACGTGGTGAGCAAGGAAGCCACTTTGTCGTTCAAGGAGCGCACCGACGTGACCGCCGTGCCGGCGATGGGCGTGGTCGCCGAGACCATGATGGCGCTCGTCCTGGCCGGTGAGGCGCTGCGCAAGTTCGGTGGCGATTCCGTGTCCGAAGTGATGCGCAACCACGCCAGCTACCTCCACAGCCTTCGCCGGACGTGAGGAAGTGAGGACGTGAGCGGTCCGCCCCGGGTACTCCTCATCGGGATGATGGGCGCCGGCAAGTCGACGACCGGGCACCTGCTGGCCCGGCGGCTGGGATGGCCGTACCTAGACAGCGACGAGGAGGTGCAGCGCCAGACGGGGAAAACCATTCCCGAAATATGGAAAGCGGAGGGAGAGGCGGCCTTCCGGGCCGAGGAGGCCCGGGTGCTCGCCGAGGCGACGACATCGGACGGCCCCGCCGTGATCGGCGTAGCCGGCGGCGCCGTCCTCGATCCCGACAGCCGGGCCAGGATCGCCCGGGCGGGCCTGGTCGTGTGGCTGCGCTGCGACGTGTCGGTGCTGGCGAAGCGGGTGGGCAGCGGCGCCGGCCGGCCCTTACTCGAGCCCGGCCCGAGCGAGGCCCTGGAACGGTTGGCGACGGTCCGGGCCCCGATCTACGAGGGCCTGGCGGACGTGGCCTTCGACGTCGATCGGCTCTCACCCGCCGCCGTCGTCGATCGCATCGTCGACGTGCTCCGAGCCCGGGAGTTGGTCGGCGGAGATGCGTGAGATCGAAGTGGACCTTGGCGATCGCTCCTACCCGGTCGTCGTCGGCGCGGGCGCCCGTCACCGATTGGGGGAGGTGTACCCGACGGGAGTGGCCAAGGTGGCGATCGTCACCCAGGAAGCCATCCCCTGGACGGTGGATTCCGGCATCGAGCAACACGTCTTCTATCTGGACGACGGCGAGGAGGCCAAGAACATCGAATCGGTCGAGCAGCTCTGCCGATCCTTCGCCTCCTGGGAGCTGGCGAGAAGCGATCTGGTCGTGGCGGTCGGTGGGGGAGTCGTCACCGACACGGCCGGATTCGCGGCCGCGGTCTACCACCGCGGCGTGCGGGTGGTACACGTCCCCACCACCCTGCTGGGTCAGGTCGACGCCGCTATTGGCGGCAAGACGGGCGTCAATCTTCCCGAGGGCAAGAACCTGGTCGGGGCGTTCTGGCAGCCCTCGGCCGTGCTATGCGACACGGAGACCCTCACGACGCTCCCGCCTCGGGAGTACCGAAGCGGTCTCGGTGAGATGGCCAAGTACGCCTTCCTCGGCGTGGACCGGCTCCGGGATATCTCGCTGGACGACGCGGTGGCGGCGTGCGTGGTCTGCAAAGCCGAGATCGTCGGGGCCGACGAGCGCGAATCAGGGCGGAGAGCGCTGCTCAACTACGGCCATACCCTGGCCCACGCCCTCGAGACCGTCGGTCGCTACGACCTGCGCCACGGTGAAGCGGTCGGCATCGGCTTGGTGTTCGCCGCCCGCCTGGCCTGGCGGCTGGGCCGGATCGACGAGGAGCGCGTGGCCGAACACTCGCGCCTGGTTGCCTCCTATGATCTGCCGACCCGGCTGCCACCCGACGCCGACCCCGGCCAGCTGATGACCGTGATGCGCCGGGACAAGAAAGCCGCGGGAGGCCAGCTCACCTTCGTGCTCGACGGCCCCTCGGGCCTGGCCGTCGTACCCGGCATCGACCCAGAGCTCGTGCGTAGCACGATGGTGGAGTTGGCGTCCTGACCGCCCACCGACCGCTGGTGCTCCTGCTTTCCGGACCAAACCTCAACCTCCTCGGTGACCGGGAGCCCGATATCTACGGGACTGCGACCCTCGCCGATCACGTCGCCACGGCCGAGGACGAGGCCGGACGGCACGGGCTGGTCATCGAGCACCACCAGTCCAACCACGAGGGCACCCTCGTCGACGCCATCCATGCCGCCCGCGGCCGGGCCCAGGCCATCATCATCAATGCCGGCGCGTTCACCCATTACGCCTGGGCCCTGCACGACGCCCTGGCGGCGTTCGAGGGGCCTGTCGTCGAGCTGCACCTCTCCAATCCCGCCCGCCGCGAGAGCTGGCGGTCCGTGTCGGTGATCGCCCCGGTCGCCACCGGCGTCATCGCCGGCATGGGCGGCCACGGGTACCGACTGGCGGTGCAGGCCGTGGCCGCCCTCGTGAGCCCGCCGGACTGATCGCGGCCCGGCCGCCGGCAGGGCAAGCGGAACGGCTGACGCCGGTACGCTGGAGCACCGTGCTGGATCCCATGGAGGTCGACACCCGGCTCAGGCGACTGCGCGCCCAGCTGCACGCGGCCGAGGGCCAACCGGACGCCCTGCTCGTGACCAGCCTCACCAACATCCGCTACCTCAGCGGCTTCACCGGTTCGGCCGGCATGTTGTTCGTCCTGCCGGAGGAACTGGTCCTGCTGACCGACGGTCGCTACCGCATCCAGGCCGCCGAGCAGCTGGAAGCGGTCGGCGTGGCCGCCCGCCTGGTGATCTCCTCCGCCGGAGACCAGGCGGGGCCCGGCCGGGGGATCGTCGCCGCGGCGGAGGTGGCGAAGCTGGGGCTGGAGGCCGCCCACGTCAGCTGGGCTCGGCAACAGGCGCTGGCATCCCACTGGTTTTCGGGGATCGAACTGCTCCCGACGGTGGGACTGGTCGAGCAGCTGCGCCGGATAAAGGACCCCGGTGAGCTCTCCCGCCTGGCCGAAGCCGCCCGCATCGCCGACGACGCTCTCGACCGGGTCCGGGGCCGGCTGGCGTTCGAACCGACGGAAGAGGAGTTCGGCCGCGCCCTCGATTTCGAGATGCGGATGCTCGGCGCGGTCCGGCCCGTCGTTCGAGACCATCGTCGCCAGCGGTCCCAACGCGGCGAAGCCGCATCATCGCCCGGGCCCGCGTCGCATCCAGGCCGGTGAGACGGTGGTGGTGGACTTCGGGGCGCTCTGCGACGGCTACTGCTCCGACATGACGCGGACGGTCTGGGTGGACGAGGTGGCCGACCCAGAACTCCGACGCATGGTCGATGTGGTCCTGGCCAGCCAGGCCGCCGGCGTGGCCGCGGTCGGCCCCGGCGTGGAGTGCGCGGCCGTGGACCGGGCGTGCCGGGACGTCGTCGTCGCGGCCGGTTGGGGGGACAACTTCGTGCACGGCACCGGCCACGGCGTAGGACTCGACATCCACGAGGCCCCTTCGGTCGCGGCCACCTCGACTGATACCCTCGAGGTAGGTCACGTCGTCACCGTGGAGCCTGGGGTGTATGTTGCGGGCCTCGGAGGTGTCCGGATCGAGGACACCGTGGTGGTGACCGAGGACGGCTGCCGCACTCTGAACCGTACCCCCAAGGACTTGCCCTGATGCCTGCTGTCTCGACCAACGATCTGAAAAACGGAATGTCGCTCAACCTGACGGAGGGTCTGTTCTCCGTCGTGGAGTTCCAGCACGTAAAGCCCGGAAAAGGCGGGGCCTTCGTGCGCACCAAGCTGAAGAACGTCCGCACCGGCGCGGTGATCGAACGGACGTACCGAGCGGACGAGAAGCTGGATCAAGCGGTCATCGACAAGCGCGAGATGCAGTTCCTCTACCTCGACGGCGCCGACTACGTGTTCATGGACACCACGGACTACGAGCAGCTCCACGCATCCAAAGCCAGCCTCGGCTCGTCGGCCCAGTACCTCAAGGAGGGCGATTCGGCCGTCCTGCAGATGTACGACGACGAGATCGTCGGTGTCGATCTCCCCGCCGCCGTCGAGCTGACGGTCACCGAGACGGAGCCGGGTATCCAAGGCGACCGGGTATCCGGGGCGCGCAAGCCGGCGGTGCTCGAGACCGGGATCTCCCTCCAGGTGCCGCTGTTCGTCAATACCGGCGACAAGGTGAAGGTGGACACTCGAACCGGGGAATACCTCACCCGAGTCGGCGCCTGAGCGGCCCACCCGTCGGCACTCGGTACTGAGCCTTTCGTCATGCTGCCCGGAACGCGCCGTGAGGCGCGCGAGCGGGCCCTTTCGCTCCTCTACGAGGCGGATTCCAAGCAGATCCCGCCGTCACGAGTGCTCGAGGAGCTGCCGGTCGCCCCGGACCGATTCGTGATCGACGTCGTCCTCGGGGTCGAAGCCGAACAGGCGCGCATCGACCGGCTGATCTCCGACCACGCCATCGACTGGAGCATGGATCGCATGCCGGTGGTCGACCGGGCGCTGCTGCGAATGGCGACCTACGAGCTGCTGGCCCGGCCCGACGTCCCCACCGGGGTGGTCATCTCAGAAGCGGTCGAGCTGGCGACCGAGTACTCCACCGACGAATCGGGCCGTTTCGTCAACGGGGTGTTGGGCACGATCGCCGGGTTGCTCCGGGGTCCGGAGCGCCCGTAAGGGGACGTGGGCGCGGGCGTCGGCGGCAGTGGAGGCGGGCCAGACCACCGAGATCAAGGCGCGGGGCCAACCCGCCGGCTTGGCGGAATTGCTTTTTGGTATCTAAACCGCGTAATACGCGGTTTAGATACCAAAAAAGGATCCGAGCGAGAAGTAGCGAGCAGTGGGGGTGCGACTCAGTGGGGCCACCTCGTTCGGTCGCCACGAGCGCCCACCCCGGCACTAGACTGCTCGTAACCGTGAAGCCGGTTCAGCGAGGCCGGCACGGAACCTGGAGGTTGAGTTGGCTGAACGCGAGCGTGCTCTGGCGCCCCCCTACGGGGGCGTTTTTGTTGCCCGCACGACGGTGATGGAGGCGGACGACGTGCGCCGGGCCACCTGGAGGATGGCCCACGAGATCATCGAGCACAACCGGGAGATGGCCGAGCTGGTCCTGGTCGGCCTGCAGACCGGTGGGGTGTGGATCGCCGCCCGTCTGGCCCAGGTCGTCGGCGAAGTCACCGGTCAGGAGGTGGTCATGGGCACCCTGGACGTGGCCTTCTACCGCGACGATTTCGGGCTCCGACCGGTGCTCCCCGAGGCGGCCACGGACATCCCGGTGGACCTGAGCAACCGGACAGTGGTGCTGGTGGACGACGTGCTTTTCACCGGCCGCACCATTCGAGCGGCGCTGGGCGCGCTCACCGATTACGGCCGGGCCCGGGCCGTGCAGCTGGCCGTGATGGTCGACCGGGGCCACCGCGAGCTGCCCATCAGGCCGGACTACGTGGGGCGCAACCTTCCCACCCGGCGGGACGAGATGGTGGATGTCACCGAGGCGGGGGTCGTCATCGGGGATGTGAAGCCCCGATGACGGCCCGCTCGGGAGAAACGGCCCGCTCGGGAGAAACGGCCCGCTCGGGAGAAACGGCCCGCTCGGCAGCGACGCAGGGGTGCCGGCCCCATGACCCAGCACCTGCTGTCAGTAGAGGACCTGGGCAGGGAAGGAATCGACGAGATCCTGCGCCTGACCGATAGCTTCGTCGAGGTCAGCGCCCGAACCATACCGAGGGTGCCCGCCCTGCGGGGCAAGACGGTGGTGTCGCTCTTCTTCGAAGACTCGACTCGCACCCGGCTCAGCTTCGAGACGGCGGCTCGCCGTCTCTCCGCAGACGTGATGACCTTCTCGGTACCCGGTTCGTCGGTCAAGAAGGGGGAGTCGATCCGGGACACCGTCGAGACCATCGAGGCCATGGGCATCGACGCCATGGTGATCCGGCATTCCGCCTCGGGAGTGCCCTGGCAGGTGGCCCGCTGGCTGCACGGTCCCGCCGTCATCAACGCGCGGCGACGGCTGGCACGAGCACCCCACCCAGGCGCTGCTCGACTGTTACACCATCCGCCAGGCCCGTCAGCAGAGGGGGCTCCCACAGGCGGATCAGGGTGGTCCCTCGCTCGACGGTCTCCAGATTGCCATCGTCGGGGACATCCGCCACAGCCGGGTGGCCCGCTCGGACGTCCTGGCGTTCAGCGCCCTCGGCGCCCACGTGACGCTGGTCGCCCCACCGACCCTCCTCCCGCCGTCGCTGGTCGGGTGGCCGGTGGACGTGTCGTACGACCTGGACGCGGTCCTGCCCAAAATCGATGTGGTGTACCTGCTCCGCCTGCAGCAGGAGCGCATGACTGAGGCCCTGCTCCCCTCGCTGCGGGAGTACACGGCCACCTACGGTCTGACCCGAGAACGGGCCCGCCTGCTCCGTGACGAAGCGCTCATCATGCATCCCGGTCCCGTCAACCGGGGGGTGGAGGTGGCCGCGGAGGTCGTCGATAACGACTCGTCGGTCATCACCCGGCAGGTCGCCAACGGGGTAGCCGTGCGCATGGCGGTGCTGTACCTCCTGCTCGGAGCGGGGGTGGACCTTGTCGCCGCCTAGTGCCACTGCAGTCGTCATTCGGGGCGGGACCGTCCTCGACGCCACCGGCCAGCGCCCCGCCGACGTGCTGATCCAGGACGGGGTCGTCGCCTCCGTCGGTTCCAAGATCGGCTCGGTCCCCGCCGGCACGGTGGTCCTCGACGCCACCGGCTGCGTCGTGGCGCCCGGTCTGGTGGACCTGCACACCCATCTGCGTGAGCCCGGTCGGGAGGAAGCCGAAACCGTGGCCAGCGGAGCCCGGGCCGCAGCCCTCGGCGGGTTCACGGCGGTCGTTGCCATGCCTAACACCGATCCCCCCATCGACACGGCGGCCGTGGCCCGGGAAGTGCTCGACCTCGGGCGGGGCTCCTGCGCCGACGTCCGAGTCGCCGGGGCGATCACCGTCGGGCGACAGGGACGACAGCTGGCCCCGATGGCGGAAATGGCCGGCCTTGGTGTGCGACTCTTCACCGACGACGGCACCGGCGTGCAGGACGCCCGGCTCATGCGGCGAGCTCTGGAGTACGCCTCAGCCCTGGGGGTCGTCCTGGCCCAACACTGCGAGGACGCGTCCCTCGCCGGCGGCGGGCACATGCACGAGGGGGAGTGGTCGAGCCGCCTCGGAATCGCGGGCCAGCCTGCCGAAGCGGAGGAGCTGATGGTCATGCGCGACCTGGCGCTCATCCGGTTGACGGGAGCCCCGATGCACTTCCTCCACCTCTCGACCGCCGGTTCCCTGGCCATGATCAAGAGGGCCAAGGCATCAGGTCTGCCCGTCACGGCCGAGGTGGCGCCCCACCATTTCACCCTGACCGACGCCGAAATCGCGACCTACGACCCGGTCTTCAAAGTGATGCCACCGCTCCGCAGCGGCGCCGATGTGGCGGCGGTGAAGTCCGCTCTCGCGGAGGGGGTCGTCGACGCCATCGCCACCGACCATGCGCCCCACGCCCAGGAGACCAAGGAAGCGCCGTTCGACGAGGCTCCGCCCGGCATGCTGGGTCTGGAGACGGCCCTGAGCTTGGCCCTCACGGAACTTGACCTGCCGCTCGAGCGGGTGCTGGCGCTGCTGTCCTGGCAGCCGGCGGCCATCGCCGGGCTCTCCGGCGAGCACGGAGGGCCGGTAGCCCCTGGCCGCCCGGCCAACCTGTGCGTCATCGACCCAACGGCCACCTGGACCGTCGACCCGGCCGGGCTGGCCAGCCGCAGCCGGAACACCCCGTACCGCGGTCGGCAGTTAGTGGGCCGCAACCGCCACACCCTCCTCCGCGGCGAGCCCGTAGTGATCGACGGAGAGGCCCAGCGATGAGCGTCGCCGAGCCCGAGGACCCGCAAACAACACCAACGGAGGCGGCGCTGGTCCTGGCCGACGGCACCATCTTCGAGGGGGAAGCCATCGGCTGGTGGGACCCCGATGACCTGGTGCCCGCCACCGGGGAGGTGGTGTTCAACACCACGCTCATCGGCTATCAGGAAGTGCTGACGGACCCGTCCTACGCCGGGCAGATCGTCTGCTTCACCTACCCGCACATCGGTAACTACGGCATCACCCCGGCGGACAACGAGAGCCGCCGGGCGTTCTGCCGGGGCCTCATCGTCAGAGAGCTGACGGCCCGCCCGAGCAGCTGGAGGTCGGAGCAGAGTCTCAGCGACTTCCTCCGGCAAGAACGGTTGCCCGGACTGACGGGCATCGACACCCGCCGACTGACCCGACACATCCGAGCCGCCGGGTCGATGCCGGGCGCCTTCGGTCCCGTGAGCGGCCCCAGTGCGCTGGACGAAGCGGCGCTCCTCAAGGCGGCGCAAGCGGAGCCGGGCACCGACGGGGTGGATCTGGCCGCAGAGGTCACCACCCGGGCGCCGTACGTGACGGGGGAAGGGCCCCTGCCGCGTCGTCGCCTACGACTTCGGGATCAAACGGGCGATCCTTCGCGCTCTCGGACATTGGGCCACGGTCGAGGTGGTTCCCGCCTCGACAGCCGCCTCCGAGGTCCTGGCCCGCCAGCCCGACGGGGTCTTCCTGTCGAACGGACCCGGGGACCCCGCCGCCGTTCCCTACGCGGTCGAGGCCATCAAGGAGCTCGTCGGGGCCGTCCCCATCTTCGGGATCTGCCTCGGCCACCAGCTGCTCGCTACCGCGCTCGGGGGCCAGACCTTCAAGTTGCCGTTCGGGCATCACGGGGGCAACCACCCGGTCCGCCGGGTTGCTACCGGGGCGGTCGAGATCACCAGCCAGAATCACAACTACGCGGTGGCCGACGCCACGCTGGCCGGCGTCGAGGTCACCCACGTCAACCTCAACGACGGCGTGGTCGAGGGGCTGGCCTGCCGGGATGTGCCGGCTTTCGGTGTCCAGTACCACCCCGAAGCGGGACCGGGACCCCACGACGCCAGTTACCTGTTCGAAGCGTTCCGCGCCCTTATGACCGAGGCCCGCTGATGCCGCGCCGCACCGACCTGCACAGCATCCTGGTGATCGGCAGCGGCCCGATCGTGATCGGCCAGGCATGCGAGTTCGACTACTCCGGGACGCAGGCCTGCCGGGTGCTGGCCGCCGAGGGGTACCGGGTCATCCTGGCCAACTCCAATCCGGCCACCATCATGACCGACCCCGAGTTCGCCGATCGGACCTACATCGAACCGCTGACTCCGGAGGTGCTGGAAGCGATTGTGGCGCGGGAGCAGCCGGATGCCGTCCTGCCGACCCTCGGTGGGCAAACCGCCCTCAACCTGGCCGTGACCCTCGACGAGCGGGGCGTCTTTCAACGATTCGGGGTGGAGATGATCGGCGCCAGTGCCGAGGCCATCGCCACCGCCGAAAACCGGGAACGCTTCAAAATGGCGATGACCGAGATCGGCCTGGCCGTCCCTGACTCGGGGTTTGCCTACACCCTGGCCGACGCCCTCGAGGTCGGCTCGCGGATCGGCTACCCGTTGATCGTGCGCCCGTCGTACATCCTGGGCGGCGCAGGAACCGGTGTGGCCAACGACGAGGAGGAGCTCGCCCGCGTCGCCGCGACCGGGTTGGCCACCAGCCCCATTTCGGAGATCCTCATCGAGCGGTCGATCGCGGGCTGGAAGGAGTACGAGCTCGAGGTCATGCGGGACCGCGCCGACAACTGTGTGGTGATCTGCAGCATCGAGAACCTCGATCCCATGGGCGTCCATACGGGCGACTCCATCACGGTCGCTCCAGCCCAGACCCTTTCCGACCCCGAGTACCAGCGGATGCGCGACGCCGCCTTCGCCTGCATCCGCCGCATCGGAGTCGAGACGGGAGGCTCGAACATCCAGTTCGCGGTGGACCCCGTCAGCGGTCGCCAGGTGGTGATCGAGATGAACCCCCGGGTCAGCCGCTCGAGTGCGCTGGCCTCCAAGGCCACCGGCTTTCCTATTGCAAAGATCGCGGCCCGGTTGGCGGTGGGCTACACCCTCGACGAGATCCTCAACGACATCACCGGCAAGACTCCGGCCTGCTTCGAGCCGACCATCGACTACGTGGTCACCAAGGTCCCCCGATGGGCGTTCGAGAAATTCCCCGGCCTGTCGGATGCCCTCGGCACCCGGATGCAGTCCGTCGGGGAGGCCATGGCGATCGGGCGCACCTTCCCCGAGTCATTGCAGAAGGGCCTCCGTTCCCTGGAGCGGGGCCGCCTCGGATTGAACTGCGACGCCGGAGAACGGCTGTACGAGGCCTGGCCCGACGACGAACTGGTGCGGCGGGCTGCGGTGGCCACACCAGATCGCCCCTTTCACCTCGAAGCGGCGATCCGTCGGGGCATCTCGACCGAGCGCGTCCACGAAGCGACCGGCGTGGATCCCTGGTTCCTGGACCAGATCCGGCTCGTCGTCAACCAACGAGGCCGCCTGGCCCGCTTCGCCGGTCCGGCCGAGCTCAGCAGGTCCGACTGGCGCCGGGCCAAGCGGGTGGGCTTCTCCGACGCCCAGATGGCCTGGCTGTGGTCGGTCGACGAGACCGCGGTCCGGTCCAGTCGCCTCCGGGCCGGGGTCCGAGCCACCATGAAAACGGTGGACACCTGCGCCGCCGAGTTCGAGGCCCATACCCCGTACCACTATTCGACGTACGAAGACGACGACGAGGTCGGGCCGAGCGACCGACCCAAGATCATCATCATCGGTTCCGGGCCCAATCGCATCGGCCAGGGGGTCGAGTTCGACTACTGCTGCGTGCAGGCCAGCTTCGCCCTGCATGACGCGGGCTTTGAGACGGTGATGGTGAACTGCAATCCGGAGACCGTCTCCACTGACTACGACACCAGCGATCGGCTCTATTTCGAGCCGGTGACCTGGGAGGACGTGACCAACATCATCGAGGTCGAATCGGCCACGGGCGACGTCGCCGGGGTGATCGTCTCGCTCGGCGGGCAGACACCGCTCAAGCTGGCCGGTCTCCTGCCGGACGGGCTGGTGTTGGGTACCTCGCCGGATTCCATCGACCTGGCCGAGGACCGGGAGCGGTGGAACGCCCTGTGCGCGCAGCTGGAGATCCCCCAGCCCGCCGGCGGTACGGCCGTGACGTTCGAGCAGGCTCGAGCCATCGTGGAGCGGATTGGTTATCCGGCCCTGGTGCGGCCGAGCTACGTCCTCGGGGGACGGGCCATGGAGATCGTCTACGGCGACGACGACCTGCGCCGGGCGATGGGCGAACTGGCGGGCTTCGGCTCGCTCGGCCGGGAGGGCGGCCTGTCCGCCGAACGGCCCGTGCTCGTCGACCGTTTTCTCGAGGACGCCATCGAAGTCGACGTGGACGCGGTCCGCGACGCCACCGGTGAGGTCGTGATCGGCGCGGTGATGGAGCACGTCGAGGAGGCCGGGGTTCACTCTGGCGACAGCGCGTGCGTCATTCCCCCTCCGACCCTCGAACCGGCCACCCTGCGGGTGATCGAGGGCTACACCCGTGACATCGCGGCGGCGCTCCAAGTGATCGGGCCGCTCAACGTCCAGTTCGCGGTGAAGCATCTCGGCGGACCCGGGGGAGGGGGGACCCAGGTCTTTGTCATCGAAGCCAACCCGCGGGCCAGCCGGACCGTCCCGTTCGTGTCGAAGGCCACCGGAGTGGCGCTGGCCAAGGTGGCCGCCCGGGTGATGGCGGGCGCCACTCTGGAGGGACTCCGCGCCGAAGGTCTCCTGCGGCCGCCGGTCACCGGCGGGCATGTCAGCGTTAAAGAGGCCGTCCTTCCCTTCAGCCGCTTCCCTGACGCGGACACCCTTCTCGGGCCGGAGATGCGCTCCACGGGAGAGGTCATGGGGATCGACCGCCGTTTCGGGCTGGCCTTCGCCAAGAGCCAGGCCGCCGCCGGCGATGTCCTGCCGGCGCAAGGGACGGTTTTCTTTTCCCTCGCGGACCGGGACAAGGTCTCGGGCACGGCCGTGGCCCGGCGCTTCGTCCAACTGGGCTTCTCGATCGCGGCCACGGCCGGGACGGCCGCCCATTTCGAGGCGGACGGCATCCCGGTTGAGACGGTCGTGGCCAAGGTCAGCGCCGACGGAGAGGAGCCAGCGGCGCCCGGGACCGACGCGGTGACGCTCCTGCGGGACGGCAAGGTGGACCTGGTCGTCAACACGCCCAGAGGTCGCGGCCCCAGAGCGGACGGGGCGTACATCCGCATGGCGGCCAACCAACACCGGGTGGCCTGCTTGACCACGGTGGCGGCGGCCCGGGCGGCCGCCGCCGGTATTGCGGACCGCGGTGCTCATCCGCTCGAAGTCCGCAGCCTGCAGGAGTACCACGAGTCGCAACAGCTCCCCCTCTCATGAGGGCACCTGCCCTGCGGGGGTGGCGAGCGTCGCTGGCACGAGGATCGGGAGGGTCGCCGCCCGGTCAGGAATCGGTCACCACGGTCGACCTCCGGACCCAGGTCGGCCGGGTCGCCCTGCGCAACCCGGTGATGACAGCCTCCGGGACCTCTGGCCACGGAGCCGAGCTGAGCGCCTACTTCGACCTGGGCCGCCTCGGCGCCGTGGTGGTCAAATCGGTGTCGAGTTTCCCATGGGCCGGCAATCCGGCCCCCCGAATGCACCCGCTCGGCGCCGGCCTGCTCAACAGCGTCGGCCTCCAGAATCCGGGCGTCGAGCGGTGGCTGACCTCAGACCTGCCGGCGCTGGCCGCCCGAGGGGCGACCGTGGTGGCGAGCATCTGGGGCTGCAGTCCCGACGACTACCGCACCGCCGCCGAAGCCCTCCGGGCCGCCGTCGCTTGCGGGGGGGACGGTACGGAGGCCGTGGTTGCAGTAGAAGCCAACATTTCCTGCCCCAATGTCGAGGACCGCAGGCGCATGTTCGCCCACAGCGCGCAAGGGGTAGGCGACGCCATCGGCGCCGCCGCAGGCGGTCTGAACGGATGCCTTCCGTTATGGGCCAAGCTCAGCCCCAACGTGACCGACCTGCCGGGCCTCGGCCGCGTCGCCGTGGGGGCGGGAGCCGAAGCGCTCACCCTGATCAACACGGTCATGGGTCTGGCTGTGGATCCCGCAACCGGCCGGCCCCGCCTGGGAAACGGCGGGGGAGGGCTTTCCGGACCGGCGATCCACCCCGTCGCGGTACGAGCCGTCTTCGAATGTCGGGCCGCGCTCCCGGAGATCCCGATCATCGGAGTGGGAGGTGTCGCCCGCGGCGAAGACGCAGCCGAGCTGCTGGCTGCGGGAGCGGACGCCGTGCAGGTCGGTACCGCCATCTTCGCCGACCCCAGGGCCCCTCTCCGGGTCCTGTCGGAACTGGAAGACTGGTGCGCCCACCAAGGCATCTCGCATCTCAACGACCTGAAAGGACGTGCGCATGGTCCGGCCTGACCCGGCGCCCGAATCGGCCCGGCGCCGACTGGCGCTGGCCCTCGATGTCGACGATGAAGTCGCCGCGTCGCGGCTGGCTAGGGAGCTCCGCCCCTGGTTCGGCATCGCGAAGGTCGGCCTGGAGCTGTTCACCGCAGCTGGTCCCGAGGTCATCCAGCTCCTGATCGACGACGGATACGAGGTCTTTTGCGACCTGAAGCTGGCCGACATTCCCACGACCGTGCACCGGGCCGCCCGCGCCCTGGGAGCCCTGGGTGTCACCTACCTCAGCCTGCACGCCTTCACCGGCCCGACGATCCTGCGGGCCGGTGTGGAAGGGCTGTTGGAGGGAGCGGACAAGGCCGGCCTCCCTCCGCCTCACGCCCTGGCCGTCACCATCCTGACAAGCGACGCGGACGCCCCTCCTCACATCCTGCGCCGCCGGCTCGCCTTCGCGGTGGAAGCCCGTTGCGATGGGTTGGTCTGCGCCGCGTCGGACGTGCGGGAAACGAAGCTGTGGGCGCCGCGGATGCTGACGGTCGTTCCGGGGATTCGTCCGGCGGGCACGCCCGTCCACGACCAGGTGCGGGCGGCCACCCCTGAAGCCGCTATCGCAGCCGGCGCCGACATCCTGGTGGTGGGTCGGGCGGTGACGGCCGCCGAGGATCGCGAGGCGGCCGCCGCCGCCCTCGCCGCCACGTTCGGCTGATCGGAGCCGCGGCCGGGCTCGCCGCCGCGCTATGGTGCGCGGCATGCCCTTGCCGCCCGCGCTGTCAGCCGACCAACGCCAGGCCGCTCTGGAAAAAGCCGCGGTTGCCCGCCGCTTGCGGGCCGAGCTCAAAGAGAAGCTCAAGATGGGATCTATCTCCTTGACCGATCTGCTGCGCCAGGCGGACACTGACGAAATTGTCGGCAAGATGAAAGTTCTCTCCGTGCTCGAATCCTTGCCCGGGTTGGGCAAGGTCAAAGCCCGCCGGTTGATGGAGGAAGTAGGTATCAGCGAAACCCGGCGCCTCCACGGACTCGGCGACCAGCAACGCAAGAAACTGTTCGAGAAGCTCAACGGCTGAGAGATCCTGGCGGATGCGATAGGGGCGGGCGGGAAGCGTCGCCCGCCTCGTCGCCACCATGATCTTCGTCGTCGCAGGCCCCGGAGGGGTGGGCAAAGGGAGCGTGGTCTCCCGACTTCTGGCCCTGGACCCGAGAGTGTGCCTGTCGCGCTCGTGGACCACCAGGGACAGGCGGCCCGGGGAGGCGGCTGACGCCTACGAGTTCGTCACCCGCCCGGCGTTCGAGGAACGCATCGCAGCCGGCGGCTTCGTCGAATGGACCGAGTTCCCCGGCACCGGGCACCTCTACGGCACCCCCACACTCGACGTCGACGCCAGCGAGGGCAAGGACGTCATCTTGGAGATCGAGCTGGACGGCTACCAGCAGGTCAAGCGTCGTTATCCCGATGCCGTGCTCGTCCTGATCGTCGCCCCCAGTTTCGAGGTCCAGGCCGAACGCCTGCGAGGGCGGGGCGACAACGAGGCCAACGTGCGCCGCCGCTTGAAGGTGGGGGCGGACGAGGAACGGGTCGGCCGTCGGATGGCTGACCACGTGGTGATCAACGACGACGTAGACCGGGCGGCGCGCGAGGTCGCGGATATACTGCGATCGCACCACTCCGGTCCGTAAGCGGTGCATCCCGGCCGGGTTGCCCTGCCGGTGCCTTCCCCGACTACTGCGGACCCGACACAGGTCCCTACCCCCGTTTCGGCGCCCGACTGGCGCCCGACCCTCCAGGAAAGCTCTCGTCTGATGCCTGACCGCCACCCCACCATGATGGAGCCCCCTGTCGAGGAGCTACTCGACCGGGTCGATTCCAAGTTCACGCTGGTGAGCCTGGCGGCCCAGCGAGGCCGCCAGATCAACTCGTACTTCAACCAGCTGGGTGAAGGCCTCGGCACGGTGGTGCCGCCTCAGGTCACCTCGATCTCGCGCAAGCCGTTATCGATCGCGCTCGAGGAGATCGCAGCCGGCAAGATCACCTACACCCGACCCGACCCCGGGCCCGAGGAGGACCCGGAGGCGGAGGCCGAGTCATAGCCCCTCCCGCTTCGGTCCTGGAGGGCCGAAGAGTCGTTCTCGGGGTGTGCGGCGGGATTGCGGCCTACAAAGCCGTGGAGGTCTGCCGCCTCCTCATCGATGCCGGCGCCTGGGTCCGCCCGGTGCTGACGCGCGGCGCCACCCGGTTTGTCGGGGCGGTGACGTTTTCGGCGCTGGCGTCCGAACCCGTCCGCACCTCCCTTTGGGACGAACCCGAGCCCATTCCTCACACCCACCTGGGACAGAACAGCGACCTGATCATGGTGGTGCCCGCCACCGCCCGGCTGATCGGCAGCTACGCCGCCGGAATATCCTCCGACCTCCTGACCGCGACCCTCCTCGCCACCCGAGCGCCGGTGCTGGTATGTCCCGCCATGCACACCGAGATGTGGGAGCACCCCGCGGTGGTGGACAACGTGGCGCGGCTGCGCCGGCGCGGCGTCCACGTCCTCGAGCCCGCGGCAGGTCGGCTGGCTGGGGGTGACGTTGGTCGGGGGCGCCTGCCCCTACCGGCGGACATCGTCGCCGCGGCCGCGACGGTGCTGTCAGGCGCCACCCTCCCGGCGCCACCGCCACCCGAAGGTGGATCGGGGGCGCACGATATGGCCGGAGCCACCGCGATCGTCACCGCGGGTGGCACTCGCGAGCCCATCGATCCGGTTCGTTATATCGGCAACCGCTCCTCCGGCAAGCAGGGATATGCCGTGGCGGCCGCGTTGGCGGCCCGCGGGGCAGCGGTAACCCTGATCACCACCGTGGACCGCCCCGCCCCGGCCGCCGTCGAAGTGGTCCGGATCGACACGGCGGCGGAGATGGAAGCCGCGGTCATGGACCGGGCCCGACACGCCGACGTGGTGGTGATGGCGGCAGCGGTCGCTGATTTCCGCCCCAAGGAGATCGCCGCCGGCAAGCTCAAGCGCGCCACGGGCATTCCGGACCTGGTGCTCGAACCGACACCGGACATCCTGGCGGCCGTGACCGCCCACAGGCGACCCCAACAGGTGGTCGTCGGATTTGCGGCAGAGACAGCGGGGGAGCCAAACGGGGAAGGCGGCCTCCGGCAGTACGCCAGGCAGAAGCTCGAGGCCAAGGGCGTCGACCTCATCGTGGCCAACGACGTGTCGGCCCCCGACGTCGGCTTCGCCTATGACACCAATGCAGTGCTCATCGTGGGCGCCGACGGTTATGAAGCCGAGATCCCCCTATCCAGCAAAGCCGTCATCGCCGCGGCGGTCGTAGACGCTGTCGCGCGCGTCTGGCGCGTTCGTATCCGTGACAACCAGGAGAGACCATGACTCGTTGGACGTTTACGTCCGAGTCGGTGACCGAAGGTCACCCCGACAAGATGGCCGACCAGATATCCGATTCCGTCCTCGACGCCCTCTTGCTCGAGGACCCCATGTCCCGCGTTGCGTGTGAGACGCTGCTGACCACCGGGCTGGTGGTAGTGGCCGGCGAGATCACCACCAAGGGGTACGTGGACATCCCGACCCTCGTCCGCAAGGTGGTCACCGACATCGGCTACACCAGCTCGGACATGGGCTTCGACGGCCGGACGTGCGGCGTGACGATCTCTATTGGAGCCCAATCCCCCGACATCGCCCAGGGGGTGGACACCGCCCTGGAGGTGCGCTCGGGCACGAGCGGTGAAGACATCTTGAACGCCCAGGGCGCCGGGGACCAGGGAATGATGTTCGGCTACGCGTGCGACGAGACCGAGGACCTCATGCCCATGCCGATCTGGTTGGCCCATCGCCTGGCCCAGCGGCTGGCCCAGGTCCGCAAGGCCGGGGTGCTGCCATACCTCCGGCCCGACGGCAAGACCCAGGTGACCTTCGAGTACGAAGACGGTCGCCCCGTCCGGCTCAAGACCGTCCTCATCTCCACCCAGCACAGCCCGAACATCGACCTCCATACCCTCCTCCTGCCGGATCTCCGCGACCACGTGATCGCCCCGCTCGTGCCGGCGCAGTTCGCCGGTGACGGCTACCAGGTGCTGGCCAACCCGACCGGCAAGTTCGAGATGGGTGGCCCCCACGCCGACGCCGGGCTGACCGGCCGGAAGATCATCGTCGACACCTATGGCGGGGCAGCCCGCCACGGCGGCGGCGCCTTCTCCGGCAAGGACCCCTCCAAGGTCGACCGTTCGGCCGCCTACGCGGCGCGCTGGCTGGCCAAGCACGTGGTGGCCGCCGGAGCCGCGACCCGCTGCGAGATCCAGGTGGCCTACGCCATCGGCGTCGCCCGCCCGGTCTCCCTGCTCGTCGAAACCTTCGGTACCGCCACCGTCGACCCGGCCCGGATCGAAAAGGCCATTGACGAGATCTTCGACCTGCGCCCCGCCGCCATCATCCGCGACCTCGACCTCCGCCGCCCGATCTACCGCAAGACCGCCGCGTACGGCCACTTCGGCCGCTCGGACAAGGAGTTCAGCTGGGAACAGCTCAGCCGGCTGGACGACTTCAGCTCGGCGCTGGGACGCTAACCATCCGGTGAAAGAGGGCGGGCGTCGACGCGCCCGACCCGCCGTCCTGCCCGCACCCGAGGCTCTGGTTGCCCGCGTTCTGAGCGACGTCGCCGGCCTCGAAAAGGAATTCGACTACCTGGTCCCGGCCGAACTGGCCGCCACCGTGGAGGTCGGCGCCCAGGTCCGGATCGACCTCTCCGGGCGCCGGGTAGGCGGCTGGATCGTCGCCCTCGACGTCGACCCGCAACCGGGCCTCCCCTTGCGAACGCTGGCCAAGCTCCGAGGTTGGGGACCGGAGCCGGACCTGGTCGACCTAGCCGAATGGGCCACGTGGCGCTGGGCCGGACGGCGATCGGCGTTCCTGGCGGCGGCGTCGCCGCCAGGTGCGGTCACCGCGCTCCCTCCCCCCGCCCGGCGCCCGCCGGCCCCTCCTTCCAACGGACCCGCAGGATTCGGCCAGGCCCACGACCTTCCAATCGATCGGCCCACCCTCTGGCGCCTGGCGCCGGCGCTCGACGCCACGCCGGTAGTGGCGGAACTAGCCCAGCTCGGTCCGACCCTCGCCATCGTGCCGACCATCGAGCGGGCCGGGGTGCTCGCCGGCCGACTGCGGCGGGCCGGAGGAGATGTAGCCCTCATGCCCACGGGCTGGTCGCAAGCGAGGGCCGGAGCGGGCGTGGTCGTCGGGACGCGGCGCACCGCCTGGGCACCCTGCCCCGGTCTGGCGGCAGTCGTGGTCGTCGACGGCCACGACGAAGCCCTCGGCCAGGAACAGGCCCCGACCTGGCACGCCTTCATCGTCGCCGCAGAGCGCGCTCGGCGGGCCGGCGTCCCGTGCGTCGTGCTGAGTCCCTGCCCGACCGTGGAACTCACCGCCGCCTGTCATGTCCGCATCCCGGACCGAGCCGTCGAGCGGGCCGGCTGGGCCCCGCTGGAAGTAGTCGATCGGCGTCACGATGATCCGCGACTCGGGCTCTACTCCGAGCGGCTGGTGGCCTTACTGCGGACCGAAGCCACGGTGGTGTGTGTGCTCAACCGCACCGGGCGGGCCCGCCTCCTGGCGTGCGCAGCCTGCTCCGACCTGGCCCGCTGCGAGCGATGCGAAGCGGCGCTGGTCCAGCGGGCGGGTGGGGAGGTGCCGTGGCAACTCTCCTGCCCGCGCTGCGGCCTGGACCGGCCTCAAGTGTGCGCCACGTGTGGGTCCACCGCCCTGCGCTACCTCAGGGTCGGCGTGTCGCGGGCGCGAGAGGAGCTGGAGGCGCTCGCCGGTCGAGCAGTCGGGGAAGTGACCGGGCAAACCACTGACCTGCCGGCAGCCGACGTACTGGTCGGCACGGAAGCGGTGCTGCGGCGGGTCAACCACACCGACGCCGTCGCCTTCCTGGAGTTCGACCAGGAGCTCCTCGCCCCCCGCATCCGGGCTCCTGCCGAGGCCTTGTCGCTCCTCGCGGCCGCCTCCCGCCTCGTCGGAGGGCGGAAGGGGCGCGTCCTGGTCCAGACCCGGGCGCCTGAGCACCCCGCCATCAGGGCGGCTCTCCTCGCCGATGCCGACGTGCTCAACGGGCCGGACCTGGAGATCAGGACGTCGCTGGAACTGCCGCCGGTCACGGCCGTCGCCCTGGTCTCCGGGCCCGCCGCGGGTGCGTACGTCGAGGGGCTGGCCGCCCTGCCGGGCGGGCCTCTGCGTAGCCTCGGTCCGGACGGCGATCAGTGGTTGGTGAAGGCGCCCGACGCCGGCGCGTTGGCCGACGGCCTCGCCGCCGTCCCTCGGCCCGCCGGGCGACTCCGGATCGCCGTTGATCCTGTCCGCTGGTGAGCTCGAGGGACCGCCGGCGACTCCGCCGAGGCCCGACTCCCGCTCAGACCCAGCGTTGCCGGCGGAGCTCGTAGAGGGCGATGCCCGCGGCCGTGACCACGCCCAGGCTGGAGACGCCTCGCCCCAGTTGGGGGATGAAAGCCACGCTGTCACACGCCGCCAGCGTCTCGGGGCCCAGGCCACGATCTTCGTGCCCGATCGCCAGGCAGACGTCGGGTCCAGCCCGGAGCTGGTGCAGGGGAATGGCATCGTCGGCCAGTTCCAGCCCGACCACGGCGTAGCTGTCCTCCCGGGCCGCGTCCGCCGCATCCGGGCTCCGGGCGAACGACGACCACGACAGGAGCCGCCCCGCCCCGTTCGACAACCGGTCCACCTCGGGGTGGGACGGGACAACACCCCCGTCTGCGAAATAGAGGTGATCGACCCGAAAGGCGGCGGCGGCGTGCACGATCGCGGCCACGTTGGATGGGCGCTCGATGCCGTCCAGCAGGAGCGCCACCCGGCCGGCCGTCCGGAGATTCCATGCCCGGGCGAGGCGTTCGAGGTCCGCCGGGCCGAGTTGGTTCACGGCCGGCGAACCTGGAGGATCCGGTAGCCGCGTTTGGACGCCGCCCGCCTGGCCCGCCAACCCTCCCTTTCCAGCCAGCCCGCCAGGGAGTCAGCTCCCAAGTGGCGCTGGACGACCAGCCAGGCGTCACTCCCGTCCTGCAGCCGGGAGAGCCAGGTCCCGAGTAGCTCGTGCAAGGTGGCCTTCCCAATGCGGATCGGTGGGTTCGACCAGATACCTGCGAACTGAACCGACGCCGGCACCGCCTCCGGGCTGACCGCCCGCACGGACCTTAACCCGAGCCGCTCGGCGTTCGCCGCGGTCAAAGCCAGGGCGCGCTCGTTGACGTCGACAGCCCACACCACCGCCCCCGGTGCCCGATGGGCGAGGGTGCATGCGATGGGCCCGTAGCCGCACCCGAGGTCGAGGAGATTCCCCCCGTCAGGCGGGGCCGGCGTGGCGCGCAGGAGTTCGACGGTTCCGGGGTCGACCCCGCGGGCCGAGAACACGCCCCTGTCCACCCGCAGCCGGGCGTGCCAGTCCGGCAGGGACAGGACCACCTCGGCTGGTTGGGACGGTACGGCTGGTCGGGCGTCGAAGTAGTGGCCGCCGGGCATCCCGACAAGAACGCTATCGGTACCATGAGGAGGTGGCTGCCTACCAGATCCGGTACTTTGGCGATCCCGTTCTCACCCAGCGCTCCACCGAGGTCGCCGACCTCGACGGGAGCCTGGCCCAGCTCGTGGACGACATGGTCGAGACCATGTACGAGGCGCGGGGGATGGGACTCGCCGCCCCCCAGATCGGGATCCAGAAGCGGCTCTTCGTCTACCAACTGGACGAGCGGGACCCGGTGGCCATCGTCAACCCGGTCATCGCGGAGACCCGCGGCGAGTGGGAGTACGAGGAGGGGTGCCTGTCGATCCCAGGGTTGTACTTCTCCATTGTGCGGCCCAAAGAGGTCCACTTGACCGGATGGGACATCAACGGCAACGAGGTGTCCATCGAGGCCGACGAACTCGAAGCTCGCTGCTTCCAGCACGAGCTCGACCATCTGGACGGCCAGCTCCTCATCGCCAAGCTCGACAAGACCCAGCGCAAAGAGGCCATGCGAGAGCTGCGTCGGCGGGCTGAGGCGGTCGGGAGCTAGGTCTGCGCCTCGCCTTTCTCGGCACGCCTGATGCGGCGGCGGTCGTTCTGCGGGCCGTCGTCGACGCCGGCCACGATGTGGCCATCGTGGTATCCCGACCCGACAAGCGGCGCGGGAGGCGAGAGCCCCCGCAACCGAGCCCGGTCAAGTCGGTCGCCCTGGATCTCGGGCTGACCGTCGGCGAGCGACCGGAAGAAGCGCTCACCGTCGGGGCCGAGCTCGGGGTCGTGGTCGCCTATGGGCGCATCATCAAACGAGATGTGCTCGACCGCCTCAACCTCGTCAACGTCCACTTCTCCCTGTTGCCGCGATGGCGGGGCGCGGCGCCCGTCGAACGAGCGATCCTGGCCGGAGACAGCACCACGGGCGTGTGCCTCATGGCGATCGACGAGGGGCTCGACACCGGTCCGGTCTACACCTGCGAAGCGCTGAACATCGGAGCCGAGGAATCTGCCGGCGAGTTGCGGGAGCGTCTGGCGTCGCTGGGTGCTTCCCTGCTGCTCAGCCGGCTCGACACCGGTCTGGGTACACCGGTGGCCCAAGAAGGCACACCCACCTACGCCGGCAAGATCGAGCCCGCCGACCTGTTCCTCGACTGGGCCCGCCCGGCTATCCAGTTACACCGGGTCGTTCGTCTGGGACGAGCCTGGACGACCTGGAGGGGCCGACGGCTACTCGTTCTCGAGGCGCGCGTCATCCCCGAGGCCCGCAACGCGGACCAGCCGGGGTCGCTTCGGGGGGACGAGGTCGTCACGGGGGAAGGATCACTGCGGCTGGTCTCGGTGCAGCCGGAGGGCCGCCAACCTTTGACGGCTGCGGCCTGGCTTCGCGGCGCGCGACCGGGCCCGGGCGAAACGCTCGGCACATGAGCGGGACCTCCTCTGGCGGCCGGCCTCCGGCCGAAAGCTCAGCTTCACCTGATCGGCGCGACCAAGGGACAGGTCACCCGACCGGCAACCGGCGGGAGAAGCGGGCCAGAACTCCCGGCGGGGAGGAGCGAAGGGGCAGCAACGAGAGGCGAAGCGTCGACGGCGAGGGGGGAACGCCCGCCAAGGAAAAGCGAAGCGCGGCCGCTGAGGGCCGAACGCCCGGTAAGGAAAGGCGAAGCGCGGCCGGCGAGGGCCGAACGCCCGGTAAGGAAAGGCGAAGCGCGGCCGGCGAGGGCCGAACGCCCGGTAAGGAAAGGCGAACCGCGGCCGGCGAGGGCCGAACGCCCGGTAAAGAAAAGCGAGGCGCGAGCGCCCAGAGGCGAAGCCCCCAGGCGGAACAGCTACGCGGCGGCCCGCAGAGCGCTCGACGCGTCGCCCTCGAGGCCCTCATGGCGGTCGAGGACGGGGCGACCGCGAACGCCACGGTGGCGGCCCTATTGGCCGCCAGTCAGCTCGACCCCCGAGACAGGGCCCTCGTAACCGAGCTGGTGTACGGGACGTGCCGCATGCGCCGAGCGTGCGACTGGTTGATCGACGTCCACACCCGGGGGCGTCTCGACGTCGAGGTGCGCTGCGCCCTTCGCCTGGGCACCTACCAGCTGGGTTGGATGCGGATCCCGCCTCACGCCGCCGTCTCGGCCACGGTCGAGGAGGTGCGCGGCCGAGGACGGACCGTGGTGAACGCCGTCCTGCGCCGGGTCGCCGCTCAGGTGTCTGCCGGGCCTGTCTACTGGCCCGATCCAGCCACCGAGCTCAGCTATCCAGACTGGATCGTGGAGCGGTTCGCCCGCGACCTCGGACCGGGCGACGCCCGCCAAGCCCTGGTCGCCATGAACGAGGCGGGCCGACCCACCAGGCGCAGCGACGGCTACGTCCAGGACCGAGCCAGCCAGCTGGTCGCAGCCCACGTGGGGGTCCATTCGGGCGACCTCGTCCTCGACGTGTGCGCGGCACCTGGCGGCAAGGCCACCGCCATGGCCCTCAACCGGCCCGCCCTCCTGGTCGCGGCGGACCGGTCGGACGAGCGGATGCGAGTGCTCGCCAGCAACGTGGGCCGGGTGCACGCTCAGGGGGTCGTTCCTGTGCTCGCCGACGGTTTGCGGCCGCCCTGGCGGCCGGGTTGCTTCGACCGGGTCCTCGTCGACGCCCCCTGCTCGGGACTCGGTGTGCTGCATCGACGCCCCGACGCCCGCTGGCGGGTGCAGCCCGAGGACGTGGCCCGCCTGTCAGGTTTGCAGCGGAGCCTCCTCACCGAATCCCTCCGCTTGGTGCGGCCCGGTGGGACCCTGGTCTACAGCGTGTGCACGCTGACCGCCCAGGAGACCGGCCACGTCGACGCCTGGTTGGCCCGCACCGCGCCGGAGCTGATCCCCCTCCCGCCACCGGGCGCACCGTGGCGGCCGTGGGGGCGGGGTGCCCTGCTGCTACCGCAGGCTGCCGGCACGGACGGGATGTTCCTGCTGGCGCTGCGGGTCCCCGCTGAGGAGCCGAAGGCCGACAGGTGCAGGTGACGCTGTTCGGGCGGGCGAGGGCAGCGGCCGATTTCGCCCACAGGTAGGGTGAGCGCCGTGGTCCGACTCGTGGTAGCCGTTCCGATCCGCACCAGTCGTCGTTGCCGCGCCGGCGCCCGGCTCAGGCGAGATCGATGAGCAGCTCGGGTGACGCGGCCCAACCCGCCGAGGAAGCGCGCCCCGTACGGCACGCCAAGGTGGTCACGGTCTCCGACGGCGTCATGGAGGGCACCCGGGAGGACCGCTCTGGCGCGGCGCTGGCCACCGCTCTTGAGGGAGCGGGGTTCGTGGTCGACCAACGTTCGGTGATCGCCGATGGGGTGGCGTCCGTAGCGGGCGAGCTCACCAAAGTCAGCGCCGGGTTCAGCGGACTGGTGATCACCACGGGGGGGACCGGGTTCGCCCCGAGGGACCAGACCCCAGAGGGGACGCGGGAGATCATCGAACGAGATGCGCCCGGGCTGGCGGAAGCCATGCGCCTGGTCAGCCCACTCGGGCGGCTGTCGCGTGGGGTGGCCGGGATCCGCGGCCACAGCATCATCCTCAACACCCCCGGTTCACCGACCGGTGCGGTCGAGTGCCTCCAGGCGGTCCTCGACGTGCTTCCCCACGCCCTGGACCTCCTCGGTGATCAGCCCACCCGACATCCCTGAGCCGGGGACTGGTTCCGACCGCCCGGACGCGTCGATTTCCGCAGAGGACGCGGCCTGGATGGCCGAAGCCATCGCGCTCGGACGCGGCGTCCGGACCAGCACTTCACCCAACCCGTGGGTGGGCGCCGTGATCGTGCCGACCTCGGAGGATCCGGTGGCCGAGGGGGCCACGTGCCCGCCCGGGGGCCCGCATGCCGAGGCCGTGGCGCTCGAGCTCGCCGGGGAGACCGCCCGGAACGCCACGGTGTACGTCACCCTCGAGCCGTGTTCGCACCACGGGCGAACGCCGCCGTGCGCCGACGCCCTGGTGGCGGCGGGCGTCCGGCGGGTGGTCGTCGGCATCCTGGATCCGGACCCTCGCGTCTCCGGACGAGGCGTGGCCCGCCTCCGGGAGGCCGGGATCCGGGTCGATGTCGGCGTGGGTGAGGAAGAGGTGGCGACGTCGCTGCGCCCCTATCTGGCCCAGCGGCTACGCGGCCGCCCGTGGGTCGTGCTCAAGCTGGCTGCCACCCTCGACGGTCGCATCGCCGCGCCCGATGGGTCGAGCCAGTGGATCACCGGACCGCAGGCTCGCATCGACGCCCAGCAGCTCCGGGCCGAGAGCGACGCCATCCTGGTGGGCGCCGGCACGGTGAGAGCGGACAACCCGACCCTCACGGTACGAGATGTGCCGGGGCGGGACCCTCTGCGGGTGGTGCTCGGCCACCCGCCCGAGAAAGCCAGAGTGCTCCCGGCGCTCGTCCACGATGGCGAGCTCCAGCCACTCCTCGAGGACTTGGGCCAGCGCGGCATGCTGCAGCTGCTCGTCGAAGGCGGGTCGAAGGTGGCTGCGTCTTTTCACCAGAGCGGCTTGGTGGACCAGTACGTCATCTACCTGGCTCCAGCGCTGTTCGGAGGCGAGGACGGGGTGCCGCTGTTCACCGGCCCCGGTGCGACGACCATCGCCGACGTCTGGAGGGGCAAAATCACCGAGGTTCGCCGGCTCGGCCCCGATCTACGGATCGATCTGGTGGCTGCAACGGGCGACGGTGCCGTACCGTGAGCGTCATGTTCACCGGGATCGTCGAGGAGCTCGGGACGCTCGCGTCGGCCGAGGCCGCCGCGGACGGCGCAGGAGCCCGCCTCGTCTTCTCGGCCCGGACGGTCACGGGCGGCTCCAGCATCGGCGACTCGATCGCGGTCAACGGCTGCTGCCTCACGGTCGTCGACCTCGGGCCGGGCTGGTGGGCAGCCGACGCGGTGACCGAAACCCTGCGCCGCACCAACCTGGGTGCGTTGCAGGCTGGCGACCCGGTCAACCTGGAGCGGCCGGTGTCGGTCGGTGATCGACTCGGAGGTCATCTGGTGCAGGGTCACGTGGATGCGGTCGGGACGATCGTGGGCGCGGCGCCGGAACTGGAGGTCGCGGTTCCCGAGCACCTGGTGCCGTACCTCGTCGAGAAAGGTTCCGTGACCGTGGACGGAATCAGCCTCACCGTCGTCTCTGTCGGGAGCGATTCCTTCACGGTGGCGGTGATTCCGCACACGCTCGCCGTCACCACGATCGGTCGCAAGGTGCCGGGCGACCCGGTCAACGTGGAGGTCGACGTGATCGCCAAGTATGCCGAGCGGCTTTTGCACGCCGGCGCAGATTCGCCCTACCGGGCCCTCACCGGGGAGGTCTGAAACCGTGCCCATCGCCAGCATCGAGGAGGCCACCGCCGCCCTCGCGGCGGGCGGGATGATCGTCGTGGTCGACGACGAGGATCGGGAGAACGAAGGCGACCTGATCGTCGCCGCCGAGCACGCCACTCCCGAGGTGATGGCCTTCTTCGTACGCCACACCTCCGGTCTGATCTGTGCGTCGGTCACGCCCGACCGCGCCGACGAGCTCGACCTGCCCCTTATGGTCACCCGCAACACGGAGTCGCAGCGCACGGCCTTCACTGTGACCGTCGACTACCGGATCGGGACCACAACCGGTATCTCCGCCACGGACCGCTCGATCACCGCCCAAGCGCTGATCAACCCCACGACTCGTCCCGAGGATCTGGCCCGGCCGGGCCATTTGCACGTGCTGCGGGCACGCGAAGGTGGGGTGCTTCAGACGCGCCGGGCACACCGAGGCGGCCGTCGACCTGACCCGCATGGCTGGATTGTGGCCGGCGGGAGTGCTGTGCGAAGTGGTCACCGACGACGGGCTCGGCATGGCTCGACTGCCCGAGTTGGAAGCGTTCGCAACCCGTCACGACCTGCCGCTGGTCACCATCGCCGATCTCATCCGCCACCGCCGCCTGACGGAACGATTGGTGCGCCGCAACGGCTCGGCCCGGGTGCCCACGGAGTTCGGAGAGTTCCGTTGTATCGCCTACGAGAGTGTGATCGACCACGAGACCCACCTGGCCTTCGTGATGGGGGAGCCGGACGGGCAGGACAACGTGCTGGTGCGCGTGCACAGCGAGTGCCTGACCGGGGACGTGTTCGCATCCCGTCGCTGCGATTGCGGCGAACAGCTTCACGCCGCCCTCCGGACGATCGCCGCAGCCGGGACGGGTGTCGTGGTCTACCTGCGCGGCCACGAGGGTCGGGGTATCGGGATCGCCCACAAGCTGCAGGCCTATGAACTGCAGGACGGCGGCCTCGACACGGTGGACGCCAACGTGGAGCTGGGGCTCCCGGTGGACAGCCGGGAGTACGGGATCGGCGCCCAGATCCTGGTCGACCTGGGCATCACGACCATGCGCCTGATGACCAACAACCCGGCCAAGCGCGGCGGCCTGGAAGGGTTCGGCTTGCAGATCGTCGAGCGGATCCCGTTGCACACCACCCCCAACGAGGAGAACATCCACTACTTGCGAACCAAACGGGAGCGCCTCGGTCACCTCCTCCCGCCGCATGGGGGGGTGTCGTCGTGACCACCTTCGAGGGCCACCTCGTCGGCAACGGTCTGCGGGTCGCCATCGTGGCCAGCCGATTCAACGAAGCCATCGTCACCCGGCTGGTAGAGGGAGCCGCGGACGGGCTGCGCCGGCACGGGGTCGACGCCGAAGCCGTCGACGTGGCCTGGGTTCCGGGAGCTTTCGAGCTCCCCCTCGTGGCGGCCCGCTTGGCGGGGAGCGGGGTCTACGACGCGGTGATAACCCTCGGCGCGGTCATCCGCGGCGCCACTGGGCACTACGACCTGGTGGCCGGGCAGTGTGCGGCGGGCGTGCAGCGGGCCCAATTGGATTCCGGGGTCCCGGTCGTCTTCGGTGTGCTCACGACCGACACCATCGAACAGGCGGTCGAACGGTCGGGCACCAAGGCTGGCAACAAGGGCTTCGAGGCCGCGTCGGCCGCTATCGAGATGGCCAATCTGCTGGCCCAGCTGCCGAAATAGCTCGGCCGCCTGCTGGAACCCGATTTCCCGCCCAGCTTCCACCCGCTAGGTTCTGCGCCGTGCTTCGCCTCGTCCTCCCCAAAGGGTCCCTCGAGCGGGCCACCCTCGATCTCTTCGAGGCGGCCGATCTCGCAGTGCTGCGAGGGTCGGATGTCGACTACCGGGCCACGATCGACGACCCCCGGGTCTCCGAAGTACGCATCCTGCGCCCGCAGGAGATCCCCGAGTACGTCGCGGAGGGCCTCTTCGACCTCGGCGTGACCGGCCGGGACTGGATCGAGGAAACCGCCAGCGAGGTGACGTCGCTCGGCGAGCTGCGCTACAGCAAGGCCACGTCCCGGCCGATCCGCGTCGTGCTCGCGGTCGCCGAGGACTCTCCAGTGCGCACGGTGGAAGAGCTGCCCCCCAAATCCCGGGTGTCGACCGAGTACCCGAGTCTCACCCGCCGCTTTCTCACCGCTCGGGGCGTCGACGCGGAGATCCGACCGTCCCACGGAGCCACCGAAGCCAAGATTCCCGACATCGCCGACGCCGTGGTCGAGATCACCGAGACGGGGCGGGCGCTCCGAGCCGCGGGCCTGCGAATCGTCGACACCATCCTCGAGTCCTATACCGAGCTGATCGCCAACCCCGCCTCATACGCCGACGACACCCGGCGCCACGCCATGGAGCAGCTTCTCACCCTCCTCAACGGGACGCTGATCGCCCGGGCGCGGGTGCTGGTCAAGCTCAACGTGGCCGGACCCGACCTGGGTGGGGTGATCGAGCTGTTGCCGGCCATGAAGTCCCCGACCGTGTCGCAGCTGTACGGGGAGGACGGGTTCGCCGTCGAGGCGGTGGTCCCCAAGCACACCATCAACACGTTGATCCCGGCGCTCAAGGACCACGGCGCCACCGACATCATCGAGCTGCCGATCGCCAAGATCGTCCCGTGACGGGCGCGGAAGCGGGGCCGTGACGGTGGGACGTCAGCTAGTCGGGATGGTCACCGCGTTCGATGCGGAGGTCGGCCTGGGGGAGGTGGAGCCCGCCGCCGAGCCAGGTCACGAGGGCCACCTGGTCGGGCGGCCGCAAGCGACCCGCTACCGGTTCCATTGCACCCAGATCGCCGACGGCACCCGCCGGATCGAGGCCGGAGCGGTCGTCAGCTTTCGACTGCTGCCGGGACGGGATGGCCAATGGGAGGCTGCTGACCTCCAACCGGTTCCTGCCACCGGGTCGCCTGGGCGCGCCTGAGCCGAGGTGCCCTCCGTTGGGTTACCCCCCTGCGGGCGGTTCCTCTCCCGTCGGCGGACCTTCGGTGCCCGCTTGGGTCTCCCCGCTGGAACCCCCTGAGCCGGCGTCGACGATTCGGTGGATCTCGACATAGGCCATGCGCAGCTGGCTCAACCCGTCCGACAGCTGCTTGCCGGGTTCACCCAGACGGGGGCCGAGCGCATCGACCAACGCCGCCAGGGCGTCGATGGCGAGCCGGGCCTGGTCGAGTTGGGGAGGTTGCAGCGAGAGATGCAGGGCGGCCAGCTCGAACAGCCCGAAGGCGTGGTTGGCCACGACCACCTCGGCGGGAGTGCGGGCCAGCTGATCCCGCAGCTCCTCCATCTGGGCCCGCACCTCCTCCGGAGTCGGTTCCCGGTCCGGCCCCCCGCCTGGTCGGCCGGGTCCCCCGGCGCCCCCTGGCGGACCCGACGAAGGGGGTTCACCAGGGCGTACGGCTGACTCTGGGGGGTCCCGACGGATGGGTCGCTCGCCCCCGGGCGTCCACAAGGTGCTCATTGCGCTACCCTAGGTGGAAACTGCATACAGGAAGCGGGGTGTAGAACCCCCACCTGGCCACTGCGCCCGTCAGGGAGGTTTGTGCGCCCAGGTTGATCGACCGCACGACGGGCGTTGCTTTCTGACGTCCGTCCTTTTTCGTTGCGAACGGGGATCATGAGATCAAGGAGTGATGCCGCATAGCCGCTGCACCTGACCAGAACGAGCACCGCACGAACGATCGGATCAGAGCCCGAGAGGTGCTGCTCATCGACCCCGATGGGAAGCAGCTCGGAGTGAAGCCGCTGCCGGAGGCGCTCAACATCGCCCGACAGTTGGATCTCGACTTGGTGGAGGTGGCGGCAGAAGCCAACCCTCCGGTCTGTCGGATCATGGACTACAACCGCTTCAAATACGAGGCGGCGCAGCGGGCGAAGGAATCCCGCCGAAAGGCGACGACCACCGGTATCAAGGAAATGAAATACCGCCCCAAGATCGGGGTCGGCGATTTCGACACCAAGACCCGGCAGGTGGCCCGCTTCCTCAACGAAGGCCACAAGGTCAAGATCACGATCATGTTCCGGGGCCGGGAGATGAGTCATCCCGAGTTAGGCAAGAAAATTCTGGATCAGGTCGCCGAGACAGTGGCCGGGATCGCCAAAGTAGAATCATCGCCCAAACTTGACGGCCGGAACATGGTCATGGTGCTCGCGCCCGACCGTCGGGCCCAGGGACGCAAACCCTCACCCAACGGCGCCGCCCGGGGCGACGCCAACCAGCGATCGGCCACTTCGTCTGACGCACGCAATGCACTCGCCGAGCGGGCGGTGACCGCCTCGGTGAGCGCACCGACGACGGACGCACCGACGACGGACGCTCCGGCGCCCGCCGCGGACGCCGCCGAGCCTGCGGCCGCGACCGCTGGTGCCGGATCGAGCCGCCAAGACCACCATGGCCTCCCGGCCGCCCCCTGACACCGAGGAGTACTGACAACGTGCCGAAGATGAAAACCGACCGGGGCGCCGCCAAGCGCTTCAAGATCACCGGGAGCGGGAAGCTGCGTCGCCGCCAGGCGTTTCGTTCCCACCTCCTCGAGAAGAAGACCTCGACCCGCACCCGGCGCTTGGGCCGCGAGGTCGACGTGGCCCCTGCCGACCGCAAGGCGATGAAGCGGCTGCTCGGCATCTGATCCAGGGCCGAGCGCACCGCCGGCTTCCCCTCGACCTTCGACGATGATCGCCCAGCCCTCGCTGAGCGACAACCGAATTCCCTGTTCTCCATGGCTGAAAGGAGCCCCCAATGGCCCGGGTAAAGCGTGCCGTCCACAGCAAGAAGCATCGCCGATCCGTGCTCGAGCAGGCGCAGGGGTATTTCGGCAACAAAAGCCGCAGCTACCGTGCCGCCCACGAGCAGGTCATGCACTCGCTCCAGTACTCGTACCGGGACCGGCGAGCCCGCAAAGGGGACTTCCGGCAGCTCTGGATCCAGCGCATCAACGCCGGGGCGCGCGTGCACGGCATGAGCTACAGCCGCCTCATCGCCGGTCTCCGAACGGCGGGAGTCGATGTCGACCGCAAGATGCTGGCCGACCTGGCGGTCCGCGACGACGCCGCCTTCGCCGCATTGGTGGAAGTGGCGCGGGAGGCTACCAACGGGGCCTCTCCAGCCGAGGTCGAAGCGGCCAGTGCCTGACCCGGAAAGACGCTGCTGAGCGGGCTCTCCTTCCGTCACGATGCGGTCCGGCAGCTGCGTCGGCTGGTCGAGCGCCGAAGTGCCCGGCACAGCGCGGGCGTCTTCGTGGTCGAGGGAGCCAGCCTGCTCGATGAAGCGTTGTCGGCCGGAGCGGTGATCGAGTCGGTGTTCATCGACGACGACGCGGCAGACCGGGCCGATTGGGAATTGGCCGAGGCGTGCGAGAAGGCGGGCGCCCGGGTGCGTCGTCTCCAGCCGGGAGTCCTGACTCGAGTCAGCGCCACCGTCACGCCACAACCGATCGCCGCCACCGTCGGCATGATGGACGTGAGCCTCGACGATGTCGCTGTCCTTCAGCCGACCCTCGTGGTCGTCTGCGCCGCGGTGCGCGATCCCGGCAACCTGGGAACGATCGTCCGCAGCGCGACCGCGGCGGGCGCCGGAGCCGTGGTGTGCTGCGCCGGGTCGGTCGATGTCTACAACCCGAAGACGGTGCGGGCGTCGGCGGGCATGCTCTTTCGGGTGCCGGTCGTCGCCGGTCCCGACGAGCGCGAGGCGCTCGACGAAATAGGACGCTGGGGACTCTGCCGCTGGGGGGCGGACGCGAGGGGCGAGTGTGACTACACCCGGGCCGACCTGACCAGCCCGGTAGCTCTGGTCTTCGGCAATGAGGCGCACGGTCTGGGCGAGGCCACCTCCCGCCGGCTGGATGGAACGCTCACCATCCCCATGACGGCCGGGGCCGAGTCGATCAACGTGGCCAGCGCGGCGTCGGTGATCTGTTTCGAAGCGGCTCGGCAACGTCGAGCGGTCGCGAGCTGAGTGCGGTCGATGAGCACCCCACCGCTTACCCTCCCGCAGCTGACCCTCGACCCGGGCGCCGGGATGGAACTGCTACCCGACGGGGTGGTCGCCGTCGACAGCCGGCTGCGGATCACGGCCGTCAACGGAGCCGCCTGCCGGCTGGCCGGGAGGGATCGCCGCGACCTGGTGGGCGAACGCTGCATCGATCGGCTGCATCCCCGGGATCGGGACGGGGAGCCTTTGTGGGCGGGGGGCTGGCCTCGTTCCGCCCACCTGCGGTCGGTGACCCGACTCGCCGAGCAGACGATCACCATCCGCTGCGGCGACGGCCACGACGCGGCGGTCTGCGTCACCGGGACCTACCTGCGTGGCGTCGACGGAGCTCTGTCTGGCGCGCTGCTCTGCCTTCGCGACGCCAGCCGGCGCTTCCCGGCCGATCCCAGCGGGATCGAGATCGTCTCCACCGTCAGCCACGAGCTGCGGTCACCGCTCACCTCCTTGAAGGGCTACACCGGCCTGCTGCTCAAGCGTTGGGGGCACATGCCGGACGATCAACGGCACGTGTTGCTCGAGCAGATCAACCGCGACGCCGCCCGCGTGAGCCGGTTGATCAACGAACTGCTCGTTGCCAGTCGCCTCGAATGCGGCCGGCCGGTCCTGCACCCGCAACTCGTCGACCTGCCCCGGTTGGCGGCCAGTGTGGTGGACAAGGTCCGCCTCGAACATCCGTCGATGAAGGCGGAGACGGCCTTTGCCGAGTCGTTCCCCAAGCTCTACATCGACCCCGACAAGGTCGAGCAGATCCTCATCAACCTGGTCGAGAACGCGTGCAAATACGGGTCGCCGGAGGGCTTGCGCGTCGAAGGGGTCGACGGAGAAGGCTTCGTTTCGGTGGCCGTGATCGACCGCGGCGAGGGTATCCCGGCTGCCGACTTGCGGCAGGTGTTCGCCAAGTCGTTCCGCCGCTCCACCGACCAGCCGACCGGGTCGGGGTTGGGGCTGTGGATCAGCCGGGGCATCGTCGAAGCGCACGGCGGCACTCTGGTCGCGGAGTCAAATCCCGGTGCCGGAACGACATTTCGGTTTACCCTGCCCAAGATCGATTTGGAGAGCACGCACGAGCCGTGACCGACGACACTTCCCTGGACAACGCGAAGACGGAAGACGCCGCCACCCTGGCGAAAGCGCTCGACTCGATCGAAGCCGAGGCTGTGGCCCTGATCGAAGGGGCAAGCGCGCTCGCCGTACTGCAGGACGTGGAGCGCGAGGCGCTCGGCAAACGTTCACCTCTGGCGCGCCTGCACACCCGTCTCGGGCGCCTCCAACCGGAGGAGCGCAAAGCCGTCGGGGCGTCGATCAACGCCGCCCGGGGAAGGCTCCAGGACCTGGCGGCCGCGAGAAGCGAAGCCCTCCGCGAAGACGAGCGTCGCTCCCAAGTTGCAGCCGAACGACTGGACCTCACCGAGTTCACCAGCGCCCCCCTCCGTGCCCCGTTGGCGCCGATCGACCGGGGCCGGGGCCACCTCCATCTGGTCACCCAGACTCGGATCCGGCTGGAGGACACCTTCGTAGCCATGGGGTTCGCGGTAGCGGAAGGGCCCGAGGCAGAAACGGACTGGTACAACTTCGAGGCGCTCAACATGCCGCCGGCCCATCCGGCCCGGGGCATGTGGGACACCCTGTACCTGCGGCTGGGTCCACCAGGCACGGTGCTGCTGCGAACCCATACCTCACCCGTGCAGATCAGGTTGATGGAGTCCCAGAAGCCTCCGATCCACGCGGTCATGCCCGGAAGGTGCTACCGACGCGACACCCCGGATGCGCGCCACCTTCCTGTCTTTCACCAGATCGAAGGGCTCGTGGTCGATCGGGGCATCACGTTCGGCGACCTAGCGGGCACGATCGAGGCGTTCACCGCCGCGTTCTTCGGGCCCGGTATGCACTCGCGCCTCCGCCCTTCCTACTTTCCGTTCACCGAGCCCTCTGCCGAGTTCGAGGTCACCTGCCCGATCTGCGCCGGGGACGGTTGCCGCACGTGCAGCGGATCGGGTTGGATCGAGCTCGGTGGCTGTGGCATGGTCGACCCCAACGTGTTCGCAGCCGTGGGCATCGACCCGGAGACCTACAACGGCTTCGCGTTCGGCTTCGGCATCGACCGGTTGTCCCAAGTCCTGGTGGGCCTGCCGGACATGCGCAGCCTGCTCGACAACGACGTCCGCTTCCTCGCCCAGTTCTAGGAACGCCTCATGCGCGCCCCTCTCTCCTGGCTCCGTGACTACGCCCCGTTGGCCGCCGACGTCGGCGATCTGGCTGACGCCCTGTCGAATCTCGGACTGGTGGTCGACGGGGTCCAACGCCTCGGTGAAGGTCTCGGTGGGGTGGTGGTGGCCGAAGTGCGGGAGATCCGGCCGCACCCCAACGCCGACCGGATCCGACTGGTCGACGTGGACGCCGGCGACGGGCAGGCCCTGCAGATCGTGTGCGGGGCGTGGAACTTCGCCGTCGGCGACCTGGTCCCGCTGGCCCCTGCGGGGACGGAGCTCCCAGGGGGATTCAAGATCTCCCGGCAAAAGATGCGGGGGGAGTGGTCGAACGGCATGCTGTGCTCGGCGCCCGAGTTGGGTATGCCCGACGGCACCGGTGACGGGCTAGGTCTCCTCATCCTCCCTCCCGGTTTGGCGCCGGCTGGCGCGCCGCTCGTCGAGGCCCTGCAGCTGCCGGAGGTGGTCTTCGACCTCGACATCAGTCCCAACCGGCCCGACGCTCTCTGCATGGCGGGCGTCGCCCGCGACCTGGCGGCCGCCCTGGGCGAACCGTGGGCCGAACCCCCACCGGCCGCGTCCGTTGCCGTCGACCCCGGCGTGGGGGTCGCCCCCCTAGTGGTCGAGGCGACCGATCTGTGCCCCCGATTCACGGGCACGATCCTCGAGGGGGTGCCGACCGGTCCCTCGCCGGCCTGGTTGGCTCGTCGCCTCACCCTCGCCGGGATGCGGCCCATCAGCGCCGTCGTCGACGTGTCCAACTACGTGATGCTCGACCTGGGTCAGCCCAATCACACCTACGACCTCGATCGCCTGGGCGGGGGTGGGCTACTCATCCGGCGGGGGATTCCGGGCGAGGAGCTCGTCACCCTCGACGGGGTAGCGCGGCGGCTGGAGCCCGGCGACTGTGTCATCTGCGACGCGACCGGTGCGCCCGTCGGCGTCGGGGGCATCATGGGCGGCACCGAGTCCGAGATCAACCCGGCCACCCGGCGGGTGTTGCTGGAAGCGGCCTGGTTCCTCCCGATGGCCATCGCCCGGACGGGCGTACGCCTGGGCCTGCACTCTGAGGCGCGCGTCCGCTTCGAGCGAGGCGTCGACCCCCAGGTGACCCGGGCGGCGGTGGAACGCTTCGTGTCGTTGCTGGCCGCGATCGGCGGGCAGGACGGGGCACCTTCGTTGCGGCGTGGGCCGACCGAGGATCACGTCGACCCCACCCTCCCGAAGGGCGGGACCCTCCGGCTGCGTACCGAGCGGACCAATGCCATTCTGGGCGTCCAGCTCGACGGCCCGCAGATCACCCGACTGCTCCAGCCGATCGGGTTTCATGCCGCCCCGATCGAGGCGGGCGTGCACGAGGTCCAGGTTCCCAGCTGGCGGCTCGACGTGGAACGCGAGATTGACCTCATCGAAGAAGTCGGCCGTATGTGGGGCTACCGGCGGATCGAACGGACCATCCCGCCCGGCGCACCGGGCGGCGCCGGAGGACTGACGGATCGCCAGCGGCAGCTCCGACGGATCCGGGACATCCTCAGCGGCGCCGGCTTCGACGAAGCCTGGACGACGACCTTCCTGGCGCCCGGCGACCTGGAGCGGGCCGGTCTCGACCCATCCGCCGTGGAGGTGGAAAACCCCCTCGACCGGTCGGAGTCCATCCTGCGCACCGAGATCCTTCCGGGCCTGCTGAAGGCGGTCAAGTCCAACGTGGACCGGCAAGCCAGGGACGTGTGCCTGTTCGAGATCGGGCACGTCTTCGGCCTTCCGGCCGCCCAGATGGTGACACCCGAGGAGACCGAGCGGCTCGGTGTCGTCGTCGCCCCGGGCCCGGAGGCGGGGCCAGCAGGGGCTGACGGCTCGACGGCCGCGGTGGCTGCCGCGGTGCGAACCTGGCACTACCTGGCCGACGCCCTGCGCCTGCAGCCGACGACGTTGGACGCGGCCGAGATGCCGGGCTGGCACCCGACGCGGGCGGCGCGCGTGCTCGGCCCGACCGGCGACCCCCTCGGGACGGTGGGAGAGATCGACCCGGACGTCGTCCGCGCCTACGGGCTGCATCAGCGGATCGGGTATCTGACGGTGGACGTTGACGCCCTTCTGGACCAACCTCGCCGGCCACTGACCGCCCAAGAAGTGAGCCGGTACCCGGCCAGCGACGTGGACCTGGCCTTCCTGACCGACGAGTCGGTCCCCGCCGCGTCACTACGGACCACCCTTAAAGAGGCGGGGGGCGAACTGCTCGAGGACGTGTGGCTCTTCGACGTGTACCGCGGGGGACAGGTAGGCGAGGGCCGGCGCAGCCTGGCCTTCCGGCTGCGGTTCCGCGCCGTCGACCACACCCTCGACGACGGCGAGCTGGCGACGGCGCGCCAGGCCGCCATCACGGCGGCGGCGGACGTCCACGGGGCGGAGCTGCGAACGTGACCAGCCTGTCGGCCCCGACCGGCGAGGAACCTGAGCGCTCGGCGTTCCGGGGCGCGCCGAGCGGAACCTCTCCGGCGGTGAACTCGAGGGCGGTGAACTCGAGAGCGGCGGACTCGAGAGCGGCGGACCCCAGGGCGGCGGACCCCAGGGCGGCGGACCCCAGGGCGGCGGACCCGAGAGCGGCGGACCCCAGGGCGACATCCCGGCACGTCCCCCTCGAAGGAGCATGGAACTTCCGGGACCTCGGTGGGTACGCCGGTCGGGACGGTCGGCGCCTCCGGTGGCGGCGGCTCTTTCGCGCCGACAGCCTCCACCGGCTGACCGAGGCGGACCTGGCTCACCTTGACGGTCTCGGTATGCGCACGGTGATCGATCTGCGGACTCCGGACGAAGTGGCCAAGGGCCGCATTGCCGCCGACTTCGACGTCATCGCCTGGCACCACGTACCGGTCATCGACGTCCTCCCGCCCCGCGACGCCTACGACCGTTGGGCCACCCCGTCTGAGGCGGCCCGACAGTACCTGGGCATGATGGAAGGGGCGAGCTCCAGCGTGGCCGGCTTCCTCGGCCTGGTTTGCGAGGAGGCGTCCTATCCGCTCGTGTACCACTGCTTCGCCGGCAAGGACCGCACGGGCGTGCTGACGGCACTGGTGCTTGGTCTGTTGGGCGTGGCTGACGAGGACATCGCTGCCGATTACGCCCTCAGCACCGTCGCCATGCAGCACCTGCTCGAGTGGCTGAAGGAACAGTACGGTGACTCGAGCGAGCTGGAGACCAGTGCGGCCGCCATCCTGTCGGCCGAACCGGAAACCATGGCGGCCTTCCTCGAGCAGTTCCGGGCCGCCCACGGGTCCTTCCAGGCGTACGCGGCGCGGCTCGGCCATCCGGAGGCGGCGACCCGGCTCGAAGCGATCCTCCTCGAGCCGTAGGGCCCGACGTCGCGGGAGGCGGGTGCGGTGGCGCTTCCACCCCACCCACCTTTGGACATCTCAGCACGGCAGCCCCACGCGGCGCCGATATCCACTCGTCGCAGCCAGGGCTGGGCCGGACGGAGAGTCCACCGCCACCCCTCACCCGGCCTCGCCGGCCGTTCGGTGTCGGCCTCAGCCCTCGGCCGGGATGAGGTACGGCGTCATCTCATCGCCCCGCGTCCCGGCCCTCGTCCACCCGCGACACGTCCGCCGGGCCGGAGAACGGGAGAATCTGGTCGAGTCGGGAGGGTTGTCTCGAAAACGGTCAGTAAAAACGGCGGGAAGAAATTTCGTTGACCGTTTTTGCGTCAGGTCCTACGGGAATCTTGGGGAAAACGGTCAGTAAAACAGCCGCAACACGTTTTGCTGACCGTTTTTGCCTCCCCTCCCCGAGGATGCCGAAGAAGGGTGCGGGGCGTCGAGGTGGGGGCGCCGTTCCTCCGGGCACCGCACACGGAGAGCCGCGTCAACGTGGTGCATGCATATGCAGACGTGTGTATAGTGATGGCGGTGAACGGGACGCTACAAGTAGGGGTCTTCGGCGCGTCGGGGTACGCCGGCGCCGAGCTGCTGCGCCTGATCGCCGGTCATCCGGCGTTCAACGTCGTCCTGGCCACGGCGGACAGCCAGGCGGGGGGCCGGGCCGCGGACCTCTACCCGAGCCTGGCCGGGGCCTACCCGGATCTGATCCTCGGCCGCCCGGACCCGGTCGACGCGGACGGCCTGGACGTGGTCTTCCTGGCCCTGCCGCATGGGGTATCGCAGGAACTGGTCCCGGACCTGCAGGCCAAGGTCGGGACCGTGGTGGACCTGGCGGCCGACTTCCGGCTTCGGGACGCCGAGTTGTACCCAAAGTGGTACGGCTCCGAGCACCGCTCCCCGCAGCTGTTGGCTGAGGCAGTGACCGGCATTCCCGAGTTGTTCGGGGAATCCCTCCCCGGCGCTCACCTGGTCGCGGCAGCCGGCTGCTATCCGACCGCGGCGGCGTTAGCCCTGGCCCCGCTCATCCGGGCCGGACTCGTTCAGCGAGAGGGGATCATCGTGGACGCGGCCAGTGGCGTCTCGGGAGCAGGCCGTGTCCCCAAAGCGCACACCCATTTCAACACGGTGGACGAGGATTTCACCGCCTACGGCCTGCTCGACCACCGCCACACCCCCGAAATCGAGCAGGCCATCGGCGCGGAGGTGCTCTTCACCCCCCATCTGGCCCCGATGAACCGCGGCATCCTCGCCACCTGTTATGCCCGGCCCGCTGACGGTTTGACCGACTTGGGCGGGGCGGACCCACTCGCCGAACTCCAGCGTTTCTACACGGAGGCCCCCTTCATCGTCGTCAGCGATCGATCACCATCCACCAAAGCGACCCTGGGTTCCAACTGCGCCCACCTGACCGCTCGGTACGACTCCCGCACCGGATGGATCCTGGCCATCGCCGCCATCGACAACCTGACCAAGGGGGCGGCTGGCCAGGCGGTGCAATGCGCCAACCTGGCGTGCGGGCTGCCGGAGACGATGGGTTTGCCGGTCACGGGGGTGTACCCGTGATCCCGGCCGAGGTCGATGTCGCCACCAAAGCGGCCATCCTCGTCGAGGCTCTCCCATACATTCGGCGGTTCTGGGGCGAGGTGGTCGTCGTCAAGTACGGCGGTAACGCCCTGGCCGCGCCCGAGGCGCCGGCAGGCAAGGTCGGCGCAGACCGGCTCGGAAACGGCGACAGAAACGGCGACAGAAACGGCGCCGGTCCCTCACTCGACCCCGCCCTGCTCTCCGGCGATCACCCGTCGAGCGATACGCCTCCCGCCCTGAGTCAGCCCGCGGATGACGGCACGCGTGCCGCCCTGGCCTCCTTCGCGACCGACGTCGTCCTCATGCGCTCGGTTGGCATGCGCCCGCTGGTGGTGCATGGAGGAGGCCCGCAGATCGGTGCCCTCATGGCCCGGCTGGGCAAGGTGCCCGAGTTCATCGACGGGCTTCGGGTGACCGACGCCGACACCCTGGACATCGCCCGCATGGTGCTCGTCGGCAAGGTCAACCGCGACATCGTCTCGGCCATCAACGTGCACGCCCCTCTAGCCGTGGGCCTCTCGGGCGAGGATGCCGGCCTGATCGGCGCCACGCCACGCCACCCGCAGCTGGGCTTCGTGGGCGACGTCACTTCCGTGAACCCGGACCTTCTGACCCGGTTGCTGGCCGAAAATCTGATCCCCGTGGTGGCCACCATCGGCAGCGATTCCTCGGGGCAGGCGTACAACATCAACGCGGACACGGCCGCCGGCGCCATCGCGGAGGCGGTTTCGGCCGCCAAGCTGGTGTACCTGACCGACGTGGACGGGATCCGGCGCGACCGCAAGGACCCCGCCACCCGGGTCTCCTCGGCGGCCGCCGCCGACCTGGACGCGATGTTGGAAGACGGGAGTATCCAGGGCGGCATGATCCCCAAGGTCCGGTCGTGCCTGCACGCCGTCCGGGGCGGCGTCCGTCAGGCCCACATCCTCGATGGACGCCAGCCCCACGCCGTGCTCCTCGAGATCTTCACCCGTGAAGGGGTCGGCACCATGGTCACCGACCGGCTCGTCGCCACTGAGAAAGGACCGGAATGACGTCGCTTCACGACACGCGCCTGATGGAGACCTACGATCCGGCTCCGGTCATCTTCGTCCGGGGCGAGGGCGCCCGCCTGTGGGACGACCGCGGCCGTGAGTATCTGGATTTCCTCTCGGGGTTGGCGGTCACTTCGCTCGGCCATGCCCACCCCAAGGTGGCCGAGGCTCTGTGCGCCCAGGCCCAGACCCTGTTGCACGTCTCGAACCTGTACGGCACGCAGCCCCAGCGGGAGGTGGCGGCCACCCTGGATCGCCTGATCGACTCCAGGCCCGGGCGGGTGTTCTTCTGCAACAGCGGGGCCGAGGCCAACGAGTGCGCCCTCAAGCTGGCCCGTCGCTGGGGAGGCAGGGGCCGCCACGTGGTGGTCAGCGCCTACGGCTCGTTCCACGGCCGGACGCTGGCGACCCTGCACGCCACCGGCCAGCCGGCCAAGCACGAGCCCTTCCAGCCGCTGCCGGAGGGGTTTCGCCATGTGGCCTGGCGGGACATCGGCGAGCTGGAGGCGGCCCTCGACCCGTCGGTCGCGGCGGTGCTGCTCGAGCCGGTCCAGGGGGAGGGCGGCGTGAACCCCGGGGGCGCGAGTACTTCCAGGCCGTCCGGGGCCTATGCGACGAACGAGGCCTGCTGCTGATCGTCGACGAGGTCCAGACGGGACTGGGCCGGACGGGCGCATGGTTCGGATTCCAGCACTACGGCATCGAACCGGACGTGGTCACGGTGGCCAAGGCCCTCGGAAACGGCGTTCCTATCGGGGCGTGCTCGGGCGCGCGACGACGTGGCGGAGGTGTTCCGCCCGGGTGACCACGCCACGACCTTCGGTGGGCAGCCTCTTGCCGCGGCGGCCGCCCGGGCCGTCCTGGCCGTGATGGAGGCCGAAGACGTGCCGGCCCGGGCCCGCACGGCCGGGCGGTACCTGACCGATGCGCTCGAGCAGCTGCCGGGAGTGGCCGGGGTGCGGGGCCTCGGACTGTTGATCGCCGCCGAGTTGGTCCAGGGCAAAGACGCCGGCCTGGTGGCCACCGCCGCCCTCGATGCGGGCTTGGTCGTCAACGCCGTCACGCCGACGGCCCTGCGGCTGGCCCCCTCATTGCTGGTGACCGACGAGGAGATCGATGGCGCCGTCGCCATCCTCGGTCGTGTCCTCGCCGACACGGGTGGCGGCTGATGCGCCATTTCCTGGAGATCGACGATCTCGACGCAGCCGAGCTCGTCACCGTCCTCGACCTGGCCGAGCTGGAGAAACCACCGTCGGTTCTCGAAGGGCTCGGGGTGGCGCTGGTATTCGAGAAGCCGTCGAACCGGACTCGCAACGCCACCGAGATGGCGGTCGTACAGCTCGGCGGCCATCCCATCGCCATTCGGGGAGAAGAAATCGGCATCGGCGAGCGCGAGAGCGTGGAGGACATCACTCGGGTCCTGGCCCGCTATCACCGGATCGTCGGGGCCCGCGTCTTCGATCACGCCGTCCTCGAGGCCATGGCGGCGGTGAACGAGGTTCCGGTGGTGAACCTGCTGTCCGACCTAGCCCACCCCTGCCAGGCGCTGGCCGACCTCCTCACCCTCCGCCGGCATTGGGGGTCGCTCGAGGGCTCCACGCTGGCCTGGATCGGCGACGGCAACAACGTCGCCCGCAGCCTGGCCCTGGCGTGCGGGCTGGCGGGGGTCAACGTACGACTCGGATCCCCCCCGGGGTATGAGTTGGACCCCGGGGCCGTCGCCGCGGTTCGGGCTCGGGGCGTCGACGTCACCCTCACGACCGACCCGGCGGAAGCGGTCGACGGGGCCAATGCGGTCTGCACCGACGTGTGGGTCTCCATGGGGCAGGAGGACGAGCAGCTGCGACGCCACGACAGCTTTGCCGGATATCAGGTTGACCGGGCCTTAATGGGCGGCGCGGCGAAGGATGCGGTCTTCCTGCACTGCCTGCCCGCCCACCGCGGGCAGGAGGTGAGCGCGGAAGTGATCGACGGCCCGGCCAGCGTCGTCTGGGAGCAGGCGGAGAACCGCATGCACGCGGCGCGGGGACTCTTTCTGTGGCTGGTCGGGGACGGATCTCCAGCGTGAGCATCTCCAAGAACCAGCGGCAGCACCGGATCATCCAGATCCTCGAACACCAGGCCGTCACCAGCCAGGCCCAGCTGGTAGAGCATCTCGCCGAAGGCGGCGTGCGGGCGACCCAGGCGACGGTGTCACGGGATCTGGAGGAGATCGGCGCAGTCAAGGTCCGCGCCGCCGGAGGGGCGTCCGTCTACGCCGTGCCCGAGCTCCCGAAAGAACGGGTGGCGCCCGAGGAACACCTGCGGCGCGTCCTTGGCGACTGGGTCGTCGAGGTGGGCTCGTCAGGCAATCTGGTGGTCGTGCGCACCCCGCCCGGCTCGGCCCACGTGGTGGCCTCCGCCCTCGATCGAGCGTCGCTGGCGGAGATCGTCGGTACGGTGGCTGGCGACGACACCATCATGGTGGTGGCATCTGAACGGGTGGGCGGGGCCAAGCTGGCCCGCCGGCTGGCCGGCCTAGCCGGGCTTTGAGCTGCGCTGCAGTCGATCTGCAGCGAGAGAGAAAGGGAAGTTCCATAGTGGCCAAGCGAGTCGTGCTGGCATACAGCGGCGGATTGGACACCTCCGTAGCCGTCCGGTGGATGACCGAAGAACTCAAGGTAGACGTGATCGCCCTGGCCGCCGACGTCGGGCAGGGCGGCGACTGGGACACCATCAAGGCTCGGGCCCTGGCGGCGGGCGCGGTGGAGGCCATCGTCGTGGACGTGCGAGAGGAGTTCGCCAACGACTTCGTGGCGCCCGCCCTCAAGGCCAACGCCAAGTACGAGGGCAAGTACCCACTCATCTCGTCGTTGTCGCGTCCGGTGATCGTGAAGCACATGGTTGCCGCAGCGCGGCAGCACGGAGCTGACGCCATCGGCCACGGCTGCACTGGCAAGGGCAACGACCAGGTCCGTTTCGAGGTCTCGGCGGCCGCCCTGGCCCCCGACCTGGAGGTCATCGCTCCCGTCCGGGGCTGGGGGCTGACCCGACAGCAATCCATCGAATACGCCGAGACCTGGGGAATCCCGATTACCGTCACCAGCTCGAGCCCGTACAGCATCGACCAGAACCTCTGGGGCCGGACGATCGAGTGCGGCATCCTGGAGGACCCCTGGGAGCAGCCCCCCGAAGAGGTGTACGAGCTGACCACGCCGACCGCCACCGAGCCCATCGAACTGGTGATCAGCTTCGAGCAAGGGCTCCCGGTGGCGCTCGATGGCACCAGGATGGCTCTTTCCTCCCTGATCGGCGAGGTCGATCGCCTGGTCGGCTCCTACGGCTGGGGACGTATCGACATGATCGAAAACCGCCGGGTCGGAATCAAGAGCCGGGAGGTGTACGAGTGCCCCGGCGCGCTGGCGTTGTTGATGGCCCACGCCGACCTCGAGGATCTCACCCTGGAGCGGGACGTCGCCCACGAGAAGGCCCGGCTGGAGGGCCGCTACGCCGAGCTGGTTTACGACGGGTTGTGGTTCTCCCCACTCAAGGGCGCGCTGGATGCGTTCGTCGACGAGAGCCAACGGTTCGTCACGGGGGACGTGCGGCTGCGGTGCGAGCTGCCGGGTCGTTGCATCGTGGCCGGGCGGCGCAGCCAGGTGGGCCTGTACGACTACTCCCTGGCCACGTACGAGGCCGCCGATCGGTTCCGCCACCAGGATGCGGAGGGGTTCGTGCGACTCTGGGGTCTCGGGGTGGCGACCTGGGCGGCCCGGCAAGTCAACCGGGCGTCCCCATCAGAGGGTGACGCCCGGCCCCCGGACCGATGACCCTTTGGGAAGGTCGGTTCGGGTCGGAAGGTCCGGCTGAGGAGCTACTGGACTATACGGTCAGCCTCGCCTACGACCAGCGCCTGGCCGCCGACGACGTGGCCGGGTCCCGGGCCCACGTGCGGGGGTTGGCGGCCGCCGGGATCCTGACGCAGGACGACAGCAAGATCCTCCTGGCAGCCCTCGACCGGGTGGACGACGAGCTGACGTCAGGGACGCTGGCCTTCAAGCCCAGCGACGAGGACGTGCACACCGCCATCGAGCGCCGGGTTACCGAGATCGCGGGAGACGTCGGCGCTCGCCTGCACACCGGCCGCAGCCGTAACGATCAGATCGCCACCGACCTGCGGCTGTTTGCCAAGCGGGAGCTCCTCCTCGTGGCCGAGCGCATCGAACAGCTCCAGCGGGTCCTCCTCGAGCGGGCTCGAAAAGCCGAGGATGCCTACCTGCCCGGCTACACGCATCTGCAACGGGCCCAACCCGTGCTACTGGCCCACCACTTGCTCGCCCACGGGTGGGCGCTGGCCCGTGATGTCGACCGTTTGCTCGATACCCGCCGCCGGCTCGACGTCTCCCCGCTCGGAGCGGGGGCGCTGGCCGGGACGTCGCTGCCCCTCGACCCCGATCTGGTCGCGGCGGAGCTGGGCTTCTCCGCCCGCTTCGAGAACTCCCTGGACGCCGTTTCCGACCGGGACTTCGTGGCCGAAGCCTTGTTCGATCTGGCGCTGATCGGCGTCCACCTGTCGCGGCTCGGCGAGGAGATCGTCCTGTGGTCGAGCGACGAGTTCGGCTTCATCCAGCTGGCCGACGCCTACGCCACGGGCAGCTCGATGCTGCCGCAGAAGAAGAACCCGGACATCGCCGAGTTGGCGCGGGGCCGGTCTGGACGGCTGATCGGGCACCTGACCGGCGTCCTGGCCATGCTCAAGGGGCTGCCGCTGGCGTACAACCGGGACCTCCAGGAGGACAAGGAGCCGTTGTTCGACGCCCTGAGCCAGGTCAGTGGCGGCCTCCGGGCGCTGACCGGTCTGCTGGCCACCGCGACCTGGAACACGGTGCGCATGCGCGAAGCCGCCGATAGTCCGTTCGCGGCGGCGGTGGACTTGGCCGAGTGGCTGGTCGAGCGGGGCATGCCGTTCCGGCAGGCCCACCACGTGGTGGCCAGCCTCGTGCACGACGCCATCGAACGCCACGTGCCGCTGGCCGAACTGGTGGCTGCCCATCCGTCCCTTGGTGTCGAAGCCGTGGATCTGCTTTCCCCTGGTGTGGCCGTGACCCGGCGCACCAGCCCCGGAGGAGCTGGGCCCGGCCCGGTGGCGGTGCAACTGGAGCGCTTCGCCCGCCATCTGGAGCACGAGCGGGCCCGGAACGGACCCCGGCGAGATGGCCCGCCGTAGCCGTCTACGCCGGACGTGGTACGGCGACGATGCGGTCAAGCTGGCCCCCCAGCTGCTCAACAAGCTGGTGGTTACGGCCGACGGTCGGGCCGGACGCATCGTGGAGGTGGAGGCGTACCACGGGGAGGACGATCCGGCCAGCCACGCCTACCGAGGTCCGACGGCCCGCAACCGCGTCATGTACGGCCCGGGCGGATTTCTCTACGTGTACTTCAGCTACGGCGTGCATTGGTGCGCCAACGTGGTCTGCGGTCCGGTCGGCCAGGCCCAGGCGGTGCTCCTTCGGGCCCTCCAACCGGTCTCCGGCCTCCCCCTCATGCGCCAAGCTCGCTGGAACGGCCAGCGCTCCCAAGCGGACCGCGATCTGTGCCGGGGGCCGGGGCGGCTCTGCCAGGCGCTAGGAATCGATCGGACCTTCGACGGGTTGGACTTGACGGCCCCTGATGCGCCGGTCTGGCTGGCGGACGACGGGACCGAATCTCCCGCCGAGCCAAAAATCACCGGCCGCGTCGGCCTTTCGGTCGCAGCGGAGGTACCATGGCGCTTCGCCGTCGAGGGTAACCCCAATGTAGGGAGAGACCCTCGGCTACCCCCGATCACGGGGGCTTGACAGAGAAGATTCCTCCGGGTAATCTAACAAGCCGCCCTGGAAATGGCCGTTTCGACCGGCCAGGGCCCGCTGGATGTTGCGGCTCACGCTGCGGGATCCAGATAAGCAAGGTCGCACCTCCACCCCCTAATCGGGTTGTGTGCGCCCTGAGCAGTGCTCCTTGAAAACGGAACAGAGGAAAGTCAAAAGCTAGTGCGGACATCGTCGGCGCGCAGTACTTACGTCGGCGTTGTCAACCTCGTACAGCATTAGACGGACAACAATCCGTCTTGTGCCAGATCGGGCGATCGGTCGCCAGACCCCGCCCGGCTCTCAGATTTTCGGGCTGCCTCCGGGTAGTCCGCAGATCTCGATGGAGAGTTTGATCCTGGCTCAGGACGAACGCTGGCGGCGTGCTTAACACATGCAAGTCGAACGAGATCCAACCGGTGGCAACACTGGTGAAGATCTAGTGGCGAACGGGTGAGTAACACGTGAGCAACCTGCCCCGAAGACCGGGATAACAGCGGGAAACTGCTGCTAATACCGGATGTCCCCATCGGATCGCATGACCTGATGAGGAAATGGATTCCGCTTCGGGAGGGGCTCGCGGCCTATCAGCTTGTTGGTGGGGTAACGGCCCACCAAGGCGACGACGGGTAGCTGGTCTGAGAGGACGATCAGCCACACTGGGACTGAGACACGGCCCAGACTCCTACGGGAGGCAGCAGTGGGGAATCTTGCGCAATGGGCGAAAGCCTGACGCAGCAACGCCGCGTGAGGGATGACGGCCTTCGGGTTGTAAACCTCTTTCGAGCAGGGACGATAATGACGGTACCTGCAGAAGAAGCTCCGGCCAACTACGTGCCAGCAGCCGCGGTAATACGTAGGGAGCGAGCGTTGTCCGGATTCATTGGGCGTAAAGAGCTCGTAGGCGGCTTGATAAGTCGGATGTGAAACCTCCAGGCTCAACTTGGAGTCGCCATCCGATACTGTCATGGCTAGAGTCCGGTAGGGGCCCACGGAACTCCTGGTGTAGCGGTGAAATGCGCAGATATCAGGAAGAACACCGGTGGCGAAGGCGGTGGGCTGGGCCGGCACTGACGCTGAGGAGCGAAAGCGTGGGGAGCGAACAGGATTAGATACCCTGGTAGTCCACGCCGTAAACGTTGGGCACTAGGTGTGGGACCTTATCAACGGGTTCCGTGCCGTAGCTAACGCATTAAGTGCCCCGCCTGGGGAGTACGGCCGCAAGGCTAAAACTCAAAGGAATTGACGGGGGCCCGCACAAGCGGCGGAGCATGTGGCTTAATTCGAGGCAACGCGAAGAACCTTACCTGGGTTGAACTACGCAGGAAAAGCCGTAGAGATACGGTGTCCGCAAGGGCCTGCGATAGGTGGTGCATGGCTGTCGTCAGCTCGTGTCGTGAGATGTTGGGTTAAGTCCCGCAACGAGCGCAACCCTTGTCCTATGTTGCCAGCGGGTAATGCCGGGGACTCGTAGGAGACTGCCGGGGTCAACTCGGAGGAAGGTGGGGATGACGTCAAGTCATCATGCCCCTTACGCCCAGGGCTGCACACATGCTACAATGGCCGGTACAAAGGGCTGCTATCCCGCGAGGGTGAGCGAATCCCAAAAAGCCGGTCTCAGTTCGGATCGCAGTCTGCAACTCGACTGCGTGAAGTCGGAGTCGCTAGTAATCCCGGATCAGCAACGCCGGGGTGAATACGTTCCCGGGCCTTGTACACACCGCCCGTCACACCACGAAAGTCGGCAACACCCGAAGCCGGTGGCCCAACCGCAAGGAGGGAGCCGTCGAAGGTGGGGTCGGTGATTGGGGTGAAGTCGTAACAAGGTAGCCGTACCGGAAGGTGCGGCTGGATCACCTCCTTTCTAAGGAGTATTTGCTGTGTCATTACGACGCAGCCACTCCCAGTTGATCACTAGCTATTCGACCTTCCCGCGATGGCTCTCTTGGCAGGATTCACCATTCCGTCTCTGACGGATTGGGCCTCGGAGAGCAGGAGCTGGACGGTCGGGCAACCTCTGTTCCGTTTTCTGGGAGCACGCAGTGCTTCCAGCACGGAAAGGCTACGTCGGCCCTCAGGGGCCGACCTCTTGCTCTTTCCGATGACGTCAGGCAGCTTCGGCTGCGCTTCGTCGGCCCCTTGAGAATTCCATAGCGAGCACGAGCATCTTTGTTCTCCAAGCTACAAAGAGCCAACGGTGGATGCCTTGGCGCCTGAAGCCGATGAAGGACGTGGGTGGCTGCGATAAGCCACGGGGAGCTGCCTACCAAGCTTTGATCCGTGGATGTCCGAATGGGGAAACCCACCGCAGCATGACTGCGGTACTCCGGTCTGAACACATAGGACCGGTAGAGGGAACCGGGGGAATTGAAACATCTCAGTACCCCGAGGAAAAGAAAGCAACAGCGACTCCCTGAGTAGCGGCGAGCGAAACGGGAAGAGCCTAAACCGTGCCGGTGTCAAAGCCTGGTGGCGTTGCCGGTACGGGGTCGTGGGACCGAGAAGGAGAGGCACCAGACTCTCCACGGAGTTACAAAGCTGCTACCTAGCAGAAGCGTTTTGGAACGTCGCACCATAGGGGGTAAGAGTCCCGTATGCGAAAGGTATGCAGCCTCCGTCTCGGCACCCGAGTAGCGCCGGAACCGTGAAAGTCGGCGTGAATCTGCGAAGACCACTTCGTAAGGCTAAGTACTCACAGGCGACCGATAGTGAACTAGTACCGTGAGGGAAAGGTGAAAAGCACCCCGGGAGGGGAGTGAAATAGTACCTGAAACCGTTGGTTTACAAACAGTCAAAGCGTCGTCCACACCGCGTGTGTGGGCCGCGATGGCGTGCCTTTTGAAGAATGAGCCAGCGAGTTACCGTGCGTGGCAAGGTTAACCCGTGAGGGGGAGCCGGAGCGAAAGCGAGTCTGAACAGGGCGTTCAGTCGCGTGCGGTAGACCCGAAGCCGAGTGATCTATCCATGGGCAGGCTGAAGCGGGGGTAAGACCCCGTGGAGGGCCGAACCCACCCTGGTTGAAAACAGGGGGGATGACCTGTGGATAGGGGTGAAAGGCCAAGCAAACTCGGTGATAGCTGGTTCTCCCCGAAATGCATTTAGGTGCAGCGTCGGACGTTCAGCATCGGAGGTAGAGCACTGGATGGGCTAGGGGGCCTACAAGCTTACTGACCCCAACCAAACTCCGAATGCCGATGCTCCAGAGTCCGGCAGTGAGACCACGAGGGATGAGCTTCGTTGGTCGAAAGGGAAACAGCCCAGATCGCCGGCTAAGGCCCCTAATTCGGAACTAAGTGGTAAACGATGTGGGATCGCATAGACAGCCAGGAGGTTGGCTCAGAAGCAGCCACCCTTTAAAGAGTGCGTAATAGCTCACTGGTCGAGTGATCCTGCGCGGACAATGTAACGGGGCTCAAGTTCCGAGCCGAAGCCGCGGACCTCTGCGCAAGCAGGGGTGGTAGGGGAGCGTCGATCCTGCAGAGAAGCACCGGCGGGAGCCGTTGTGGAGCGCGATCGAGTGAGAATGCTGGCATGAGTAGCGAGAGAGGGGTGAGAAACCCCTCCGCCGAAAGCCCAAGGGTTCCTGGGGAAGGCTAATCCTCCCAGGGTGAGTCGGGAGCTAAGGCGAGGCCGAAAGGCGTAGTCGATGCACAACCGGTTGATATTCCGGTACCACCGTGTCCGCGCCAATCCCAAGTCGGGGTACTAAGGGGCTGCCTTCGGGCGAACCGACAGACCCGAGGAGGGCAGCGAAGGCGGGACGCAGGAGGGTAGGTGAACCCCAGCGTTGGTTGACTGGGGGCAAGCGGGTAGGGAGAGGACCAGGCAAATCCGGGCCTCATATATCCCGAGACGCGATACCGAGCCGCTTCAGGCGAAGTCACTGATCCCAAGCTGCCAAGAAAAGCGTCGTCGTTAGTTGGCACGGTGCCCGTACCCCAAACCAACTCAGGTGGGCGGGTAGAGAATACCAAGGCGATCGAGAGAACTGTGGTTAAGGAACTCGGCAAAATACCTCCGTAACTTCGGGAGAAGGAGGACCTCGGTAGGGTGAAGGGCCTTGCGCCCCGAGCTCGATGGGGTCGCAGAGACCAGGGGAAAGCGACTGTTTACTAAAAACACAGCAGCGTGCGAAGTCGTAAGACGATGTATACGCTGTGACGCCTGCCCGGTGCCGGAAGGTTACGGGGAAGGGTTAGTCCGCAAGGGCGAAGCTCTGAACCTAAGCCCCGGTAAACGGCGGCCGTAACTATAACGGTCAACCCGGCCGTTGCAAAACCTGGCTATATGCTGGAACATCCCAGTATCCCGCACTACTCGTTCGCCTGTCACACCATGGATTTACCATGTGATAGGTGAACAGTGACAATGTGTCGGGTGGGGACAATCAGCAGGAAACTGCCTTGTCGAGGCGAACAATCGATGCATCCTGGGTCGTAGGGTTCGTTGATGGGGAAGGTTGCTTTTCCGTCAGCGTGCACCGTAATCCCTTTGTTCGACGCACCAGAGGATGGCAGATCTCGCCAACCTTCCAGGTGTATCAACATCAGGATCATCGATTGGTGCTCGAGGAGCTGGCCGGATTCTTCGGATGCGGATTCATTCGCCCGAAAGGACCGAGCAGCAGTGTGTTCACGTACTCCGTCTACAACTTGCAGCAACTGGACGAGTTGGTGATCCCGTTCTTCGAGCAACACCCACTTCGCGTCAAGCACCGTGACTTTGCGTCGTTCACTCTGATTGTCAGAGCGATGCGACAGAAGAAGCACTTGACCGAGGACGGGTTCGAGCGGCTTGTTCGGCTTGCCTACGGCATGAACGCCAACGGTAAGCAGCGGAGCCGTAGCCTCGAATATGTACTGGCAGGATCCTCAGAGACTGCACGCCAGGCCCCTCCATCAAGGAGGGAGAAGATACAGTCCGACCTGCATGGCGACATGCAGAGCCAGGCAGAAATGCCCTGGCCCGCCGACGGCTAAATGCTGTCGGTGAGTAACAACGTGCCTAAGGTAGCGAAATTCCTTGTCGGGTAAGTTCCGACCTGCACGAATGGCGTAACGACTTTCCTACTGTCTCAACCACAGACTCGGCGAAATTGAAGTACGAGTAAAGATGCTCGTTAGCTGCACCAGGACGGAAAGACCCCGTGGACCTTCACTATAGCTTGATGTTGGTTTTTGTTACATGTTGTGTAGGATAGGTGGGAGACTTGGAAGCTTCAGCGCCAGCTGGGGTGGAGTCAACGTTGAAATACCACCCTGCATGTGACGGGAATCTAACCCACGTCCGTGATCCGGATGGGGGACAGCGTCAGGTGGGTAGTTTGACTGGGGCGGTCGCCTCCTAAAAGGTAACGGAGGCGCCCAAAGGTTCCCTCAGGCTGGTTGGCAATCAGCCGTCGAGTGCAATGGCACAAGGGAGCTTGACTGCGAGACCTACAGGTCGAGCAGGTGCGAAAGCAGGGCATAGTGATCCGGCGGTTGCGTGTGGAAGCGCCGTCGCTCAACGGATAAAAGGTACCCCGGGGATAACAGGCTCATCTTCCCCAAGAGTCCATATCGACGGGAAGGTTTGGCACCTCGATGTCGGCTCGTCGCATCCTGGGGCTGAAGTAGGTCCCAAGGGTTGGGCTGTTCGCCCATTAAAGCGGTACGCGAGCTGGGTTTAGAACGTCGTGAGACAGTTCGGTCCCTATCCGGTGTAGCCGTAGGAAATCTGAGGAAGGCTGTCCCTAGTACGAGAGGACCGGGACGGACGCAGCTCTCGTGTGCCAGTTGTCCTGCCAAGGGCACGGCTGGTTAGCGACCTGCGGAAGGGATAAGCGCTGAAAGCATCTAAGTGCGAAGCTCGTTCCAAGATGAGATTTCCCACTGGGTCAACCAGGTAAGGCCCGTGGTAGACGACCACGTTGATAGGCCGGAGGTGTACGCACAGCAATGTGTTCAGCCGACCGGTACTAATCGGCCGAGGGCTTGGGAACATTTACGTTCGTGCTCGCTATGGAACGCTCACAGGGAAGGCCGTCGTGGTTGGCGGCGCATCTCAATGAGCACGTTTTCCGGTGGCCATAGCGGCGGAGTCACACCCGTTCCCATCCCGAACACGGAAGTTAAGCCCGCCAGCGCCGATGGTACTTGGGGGGATTCTCCCTGGGAGAGTAGGACGTCGCCGGAATAATCGTGAGAGCAAGCCCCGCCTCCCATTGGAGGCGGGGCTTGTCGCGTATGGCCGGGAATCACGGCGCCGGGCCGGTACCATTCGAGGTCGTGTCTCCCGCACCCGACCGTCGTCGTTCGTCCGCGGGGGGCCGCCCCGTCCGCCGGGATGGCGCCTGGGGCGGCGACAGTGGCTCGTCCAGCGCACCGCGACGCTCCTCGTCCAGCCCGCAGGGGCGTGGCTCCTCCAGCCGCCAAACGGGCAGCTCCAGCGACGGGCCCACGCGGGGCTCCACCAACCGGCAAGCGCGTGGCGCCTCCGACCCCCAGGCCCGCCGATCTTCGAGCCCCCCGACCCGTGGGTCCTCCAACCCCCAAGCCCGCCGGTCCTCGAGTTCCCAAGCGCGACGGTCCTCCAACCCCCAAGCCCCCCGGTCTTCGGGTCCCCAAGCCCGCGGGTCGCAAGGTCGCGCCTCGGGACGTTCGGCTGACAACTGGGGCGGCCCGAACGGGCCATCCCCGGCGGGAGCCCAGGGTCGTCGCGGCAGCTCAGCAAGCGGCGGTCCCCGACCCAACCGCTACCCGGAGGGTCGAGGCCGTACCTCGGGTGGTGCCCCCCGGGCCCCTCGAGACGCGGGTCCCGCTCGCCTGCGGGAAGGCACGGCCAACCCGACCCCGCGAACACGAACGGCGGCGGGTACCTATGGACGGGGGCCAAACTTCCGTGGAGGGGGGCCAAACTTCCGCCAGTCCCCTCCGGGCTCCGGCCGAGAAGGGTCGACCTACCGGTCGGGCCGAACCGGAGGCACGTCGTCAGGCTACGGACGAGACCGACCCCGCCGATCGGCCGGTGGTGACCGCGACGACCGACTGAACGGTGACCGCGACGACCGGCTGAACGGTGACCGCGACCAACGCCAGGTTTCGTCGCGTACCTTTCGTGACGGTCGGGATGCTCGAGACCCCCGAGACGGACGGGATCGTCGAGACAATTGGGACCGTTCGGATCGTGGAGTCCCGCGGGACGGGCGGGAGCGTCGTGACAATCGAGATCCCCGAGGCGATTGGGACCGTTCGGATCGTCGAGTCCCCCGAGACCGTCGGGACCCTCGGGCCCCCCGAGACACAGGAGACGGTCGAACTCCACCGGCGTCTCGGTCGAGGGCCTCGGCGCGAGAGCCAGGCGCAACGACGAACGCCCGATGGGGCAGCGTGGCCCGGCGGGGTGCCCGGTCCCTGGTCCAGCCCACCAGGGAGGGACCTTCGGCTTCTGAGGTGTGGCGCGAGGCGGTAGCCAGTTCCGGCCGCGACGCCGACTTCGAGGACGCCCGGGCGCACTGGGTCCCGGAAGAGGTCTGGACCCTCGAACCCTCGCCAGAGGACGACGCTCCATCGCGCTCCCGGGGACCGGAGCCGGCAGGTGAGTACCCCGTGCTACGGGACGTGGCGACCGGCCGGGAGGGGATCGCCGCCCCTGGGGCTCGTCGCCGCAACGTTCCTCGCCCGGTCGTCGACGAGCTCGGCGCGGTGGCCGCTCCGGGACGTGGCCCCAAGCTGGCCGCCCGCATGGCGGATGCGACGTACGCCTACGAACGCGAGCGTTATCAGGACGCCCGCCGCATCCTGCGCGCCCTCACCACCGAGGTACCCGACTCGCCTGCGGTACGGGAGCTCTACGGTCTCGTCTTGTACCGCACCGGGCAATGGCGCGATGCCGTCACTCAGCTGGAAAAGTACCGCCAGCTGAGCGGGTCGTTCGATCAGCACCCGGTCCTCGCCGACTGCTACCGGGCCCTCCGTCGCTATGACGAGGCCGAGGCCATCTGGGAAGAGCTCAAAGACGCGTCGCCGCGCGGGGATGTGGTGGCCGAAGGCCGTATCGTGGCCGCCGGATGCCGGGCCGACCAAGGCGACCTGGCCGGTGCCATCGCCCTCCTCGAACGGTCCGCCCGTCAGGTCCGCCACCCCCAGAGCCGCCACCTGCGCCAGTGGTACGCCTTGGCGGACCTGTACGAGCGAGCCGGCAACTTGCCGAGAGCCCGGGAGTTGTTCACCCGGATCCAAGCGGTCGATCCCGACGCGTTCGACGTTCGCCAACGCCTCCGGGCCCTGCGCTGACCCTTGGCTCCGCCACTCGCCCCTCCGACGGTCCGGGCCAGCGATGGCCGGGCCCGAGCGGCGCATATTCCGGCCAGAAGGAAATAATGTGGCGCGGCCATAGTTCGATCGGAGGCCGACCAGCAGTGCCCGCTCACCGCAAAAGGGTCAGTAAAAGCGGCCGACCCATTCCGACCAACGGTTGCCGACCGTTTTTGCGCCCGAGCCTCCTGATTTTTCAAAAGAGGTCAGCACAACTGGCAGGACCGGTTTTACTGACCGCTTTCGTCAGGGACCGCTCCCGATTTTCACCAAAGTGAGGGCGTCAGCCCCGCTCCCGCTTCCCATTCCGATCAGCGGACCGTCCCACTGATCGGCCCCCAGGACGACCGGAGTCAGGGCCCACCGGGGGGAGACCGTCTCACCCTCGCCGTAGGCTCGCCTCGGCGAGCGCCACGCGCCCCGTCTCGTCGGCAGCTGCCGGCCTTCTCAGACGAGATCCGGGCCCGCCCCGACGAAGGCGGAGGAAGTGAAGGAAACGATGATGAACCTCGTGGTGGTAGAGGGTCTGCTGGCCAAGCCCGCCCAGGACCGTGAACTTCCGTCGGGAAGCCGTCTGTTGACCCTGGAGGTCACCGTCCGGCCCGCCGAGGGGCCGGCCGAGTCGCTACCCGTCGCCTGGTTCGAGGCGCCGGCCTGGGCCAGCAGCCTGGATCAAGGGGCAGAGGTGGTGGTCGTAGGGCGCGTGCGCCGCCGCTTCTTCAAGGCCGGTGGGATCACCCAGAGCCGGACCGAAGTGGTCGCCGATCGGGTGGTCCGCGCCACCGACACCAAACGAGCCAGGGCGGCCATGGCCGCGGCGGGGGCGGTGGTCGACGCCGCCGCAACTGCCCTCGGCGCCTGACCGCCCCGACGTCGAGGGCGGCACCGGCCCAATCTCACGACGACCGCGGCCCCGGCGTACGGCGACCGCGGTCGGATCGCTCCCCTAGAGGCCACCGGCCTAGCCGAGGTCGATCGTGCCGGCGGCGAGCTCTTCGAGCAGGTGGGCGACCCCGTCCTTGGCGTTCGCCGGCAGAATGCGACTGGCCAGGGCGCGGACCTCGTCGATGGCGTTGGCCGGGGCCATGGCCGTACCGGCCCAGGCCAGGACGGACAGGTCGTTATGGTTGTCGCCGACCGCGACCACCTCGCTCGTCCTCACGCCGAGGCGGTCACACACCCGCTCGAGGGCGAAGGCCTTGGACACTTGCGGGGCGCCGATGTCGACCCAGTCGAGCCCCGAAGTGGTGACGTGACCCTCTTCGCCGATCGCCACTTCGAGCAGCTTGATCAGCTCGATGGCAGTGGTTACTTCGGTCCGGGCGATCAGCTTGATGCATCCGGTGGCCACCACGGGCCGGATGTCGTCTACCTCTTCCAGCTTCTCGTCCCAGTCGACCGGCCCCGTGAAGAACCCCCGCTCGTAGCTGAAGCACTCCAGATCGTCGGTGGCCAGGAGGATGCCGGGGACGGCGACCCGGAGGAGGTCGACCAATCCGGTACTGATCTCGCCCGCCATGGTTTCGACCTCGATGACTTCGCCGCGCTCGAGGTCCACGATGGCCGCCCCGTTGGCGCAGACCCCCAGCGGCCCCAAGCCGGCCGCCGCGGCCAGGTCCCACGTGGCCTGTGGCGGTCGTCCGGTCACCGGTACCACGTGGATGCCGGCGGCCCGTGCCGCGGCGACCGCTCGGGCGGCTCTGGCGGTCACTCGGCCTTCAGGGGACAGGAGCGTGCCGTCCAGGTCGGTGGCTACCAGTCGGACCGGTAGGGCCCCTGCTCGTTGGGTCGTCGGCTGCTGGCCGCCTCCTGCCCCTCCGCACCCGTGTTCGGCCACCGGCGTCAGGGTACCGGCGGACCGCCCCCGTTTCCCCTGGCTGGGCCAGCACAGGTATCAGCCAGCCGACCAGGGCAAAGCACGCGGTTGCTCCGGGTCTACCGGCAGTAACCTGAGCGCAGCATGCCTCGCGCCCTAGACTGACCATGTCAGATCTGAAGGGAACGCCATGACCGACACCGCTTCTCGTGAGCGACCCGTCCTCGACATCGACCGGGCGGTAATTCGTTTCGCCGGCGACTCCGGCGATGGAATGCAGCTCACCGGGGATCGCTTCACCAATTCATCGGCATTGTTCGGCAACGACCTCGCCACTCTGCCGGACTTCCCGGCGGAGATCCGGGCGCCTGCAGGGACGCTCGCGGGGGTGTCCGCCTTCCAGGTCCACATCTCCGACCACGACATCCTCACACCGGGCGACCACCCGAGCGTCCTGGTTGCCATGAACCCCGCCGCCCTCAAAGCCAACCTGCGCGACGTCATCGAATCCGGAATGCTCATCATCAACAGCGATGCGTTCGACGAGCGGGCGCTCGCCAAGGCCGGCTACGCGTCCAACCCGCTGACCGACGGCAGCCTCAACGCCTACACCGTGTACGAGGTCCCGATGACGTCGATCACGCTCGAGGCCGTCAAGCCCTCGGGCACCAAGCCGCGCGACGCCGAGCGGTCCAAGAACTTCTTCGCCTTGGGTCTCATCTCCTGGTTGTACTCCCGGCCGACCGAACCGACCTTGCACTGGATTCAGGATCGCTTTGCCAAGACGGCGATGGTGGCCGAGGCCAACACCCTGGCGTTCAAAGCCGGCTGGAACTTCGGCGAGACGGCGGAGCTTTTCCCGGCTACCTACGAGGTGAAGCCGGCTGCGCTCGAGCCCGGCCTGTACACCAACATCTCCGGCAACACCGCCCTGGCCTGGGGCCTGATCGCAGCTGGGGAGCTGGCCAAGCTGCCCTTGTTCCTGGGCAGCTACCCGATCACCCCGGCCTCGGACATCCTGCACGAGCTGTCCAAGCACAAAAACTTCGGGGTTCGTACCCTCCAAGCCGAGGACGAGATCGCCGGGATCGGCGCCGCACTCGGGGCCGCCTACGCCGGGTCGTTGGGCATCACCACCACGAGCGGTCCGGGCATCGACCTCAAGGCCGAGACGATCGGCCTCGCCATCAGCCTCGAGCTCCCGCTGCTGGTCATCGACATCCAGCGGGGAGGCCCCTCGACCGGTCTGCCCACCAAGACCGAGCAGGCCGACCTGCTTCAGGCCATGTTCGGCCGCCACGGCGAGTCGCCGGTACCGATCGTGGCTCCGTCCACACCTGGCGATTGCTTCTTCGCCGCCATCGAGGCGGCTCGCCTCGCCATCAAGTACCGGACCCCCGTCATGCTCCTCTCCGACGGCTACCTGGCCAATGGAGCCGAGCCGTGGCGGATCCCCGAGGTGTCGACCCTGCCGGATATCAGCGTGCCGTTCGCCACCGAGCCCAACCACGTGGCCGAAGACGGGACGCCCGAGTTCTGGCCCTACCTCCGGGACAGCGTCACCCTGGCCCGTCCGTGGGCGATTCCGGGGACGACCGGCTTGACCCATCGCATCGGCGGTCTGGAAAAAGAAGACGGCTCCGGCTCGGTGTCGTACGACCCGGCCAACCATGAGCGGATGACCAAGCTGCGGGTGGCCAAGGTGGCCGGGATCGCGGCCGACATCCCGCTGGTCGACGTCGACGACCCCGGCCGGGAGGAAGGGCATCCGGCCGAGGTGCTGCTCGTGGGCTGGGGTTCTACCTACGGCGCCATCCAGGCGGCCGTGCGCCGGGTGCGGGCCCGGGGGCTGGCGGTGGCGCACGCCCACGTACGCCACCTCAATCCGTTCCCGTCCAACCTGGGCGACGTGGTCCGGGCGTACCCGAAGGTATTGGTTCCCGAGATGAACCTGGGCCAGCTGGTGAAGCTCCTGCGAACGGACTTCCTCGTCGACGCCAAGGGCCTCAACAAGATGCAAGGGCAGCCCTTCCGGGCCGAAGAGATCGAGCAGGCCATTCTCGAGCTCCTGCCCGAGGCGAGTTCCTGAGAAAGTGAGCATGCGGACATGACTGATGTCGTCGTTCCCGAAACGACCAAGAAGGACTGGACCAGCGATCAGGAGATCCGCTGGTGTCCGGGTTGTGGGGACTACTCGATTTTGATGGCTGTGCAGATGCTGATGCCCGAGCTCGGTGCCCGTCGCGAGGACACCGTGTTCGTCTCGGGCATCGGGTGCAGCTCTCGGTTCCCCTATTACATGAATACCTACGGGGTCCATTCCATCCACGGTCGAGCCCCGGCGCTGGCCACGGGCGTCGCCGTGAGCCGCCCGGATCTCCACGTGTGGGTGATCACCGGCGACGGTGATGCCCTGTCGATCGGCGGCAACCACCTGTTGCACGCCCTGCGGCGCAACGTCAATCTGACGATCATCCTGTTCAACAACCAGATCTACGGCCTGACCAAGGGCCAGTACTCGCCGACCTCCGAAACGGGCAAGGTCACCAAGTCGACGCCGTTCGGATCGCTCGACCACCCGTACAATCCGGTCTCTCTGGCCCTCGGGGCCGAGGCCAGCTTCGTGGCCCGGACCCACGACATGGACCGAAAGCACATGATGGAGACGTTCCGCCGGGCCTACGCCCACCAGGGCGCCTCTCTGGTCGAGGTCTACCAAAACTGCAACGTCTTCAACGACGGCGCCTTCGACGCCATCCTGGCCAAGGATGCCCGGCCCAACATGCTCATCTCCCTGGCCCACGGGGAGCCGATCCGCTTCGGCCCAGAGGGCGAGTTCGGCGTGGTCTTCGAGGACGGCACCGCCAAGGTGGTGAAGGTGGCCGAAGTGGGCGAGGACCGCTTGGGGGTCCACGACGAGCGTCGTGAGGACCCCAGCCTGGCGTTCGCCCTCTCCCGGCTGGCGAGCGGGCCGACCTCGCCGACGCCCATCGGCGTCTTCCGGGACGTCGAGCGCCCCGACTACGGTGCCCTCGTCAACCAGCAGCTGGTGGTGGCGGCCGAGCGCAAGGGGCCTGGCGATCTGGCCGCGCTGCTCACCTCCGGCTCGACCTGGACCGTTAGCTGAGGTTGAAGGTAGAGGCCACCGGCCGGGCGTCTCCTCGATCGAGCCACCGATCGCCGATCTGAAGTTCTCGATCTTTTCGAGGCAAAAACCAACGCGGTGGGTAAGGTTCCTCCTGGTCGATCATGCCCTCTTCCCCGGTTTCCGTCACGGTCCACCTCACCGGCGCGGACGCGGTCGCCTCGCTGGCCGAGGACGTACGCCGCGGCCTGACCTCGTCGCCCAAGCGCATCCCGCCCCGGTGGTTGTACGACCCCAAGGGATGCGATCTTTTTGAGCAGATCACCGCGCTGCCCGAGTACTACCTGACCCGAGCCGAGCGTGAGATCCTGTCCGTCCACGGCCCGGAGATCGCCGCTCGATGCGGGGCGTCGACCCTGATCGAGCTGGGATCGGGTACGTCGGACAAGACGGTCAGCCTGCTGGACGCCCTCCAGGAGGCCGGCACGCTCCGGCGTTTCGTGGCGTTCGATGTGGCCGAGCCCACCCTGAGCGCAGCCGTCACCAGCCTGGCCGAGGCCTACCCGGAGGTCGAGATCAGCGGCGTGGTGGGCGACTTCGCCGTGCATCTCGACCGCCTGCCCGGAGGGGGCGGCCGGCTGGTCGCCTTCCTGGGAAGCACCATCGGGAACCTCACGGTCGAGGAACGAACCCGATTCCTCACCACCATGGCCGAACAGCTCGAGCCGGGTGAGGGGCTGCTGCTCGGGATCGACCTGGTCAAGGACCCGGCCCGCCTGCTGGCCGCCTACGACGACCACCTCGGGGTGACGGCCCGCTTCGAGCTGAACGTGCTGGACGTGATCAACTCCTCCCTCGGGGCGAACTTCGACCTCGACCGCTTCGCGTACGTGGCCCGGTGGGAGAGCGCCGCCGCCCGGATCAGCATGGGCGTGCGGTCCCTCGTCGCCCAGACGGTCACGGTGGGCGCCTTGGACCTGACGATCAGCCTGGCTGAAGGCGAAGAGATCGGCACCGAGTTCAGCGCCAAGTTCCGGAAAGAGGGGATCAGCTTCGAGTTGGCCGAGGCCGGGTTCGTCCCGATGGGGTGGTGGACCGATTCCTGCGCCGACTTCGCCGTGGTCCTGGCCCAGCGATCAACCGCCGAGGCGGCGTCGGACCCGGCCGCCATCCGGCTGGTGACCCCGAGCCTCGGGGTACCTGCGCCCGAGCCGGTGATCGAGGACTACCGGGCCGTCCGGGCCGCCACCGAAGCCCTCGCCGCCCCCCTGTCGCCCGAAGACCAGACCGTGCAAACCATGCCCGATGTCAGCCCCACCAAATGGCACCGGGCCCACGTCACCTGGTTCTTCGAGCGGTTCGTGCTGTTGCCGTTCCGGCCCGGCTACCGGGCGGTCGACGAGCGCTACCTCTACTTGTGGAACTCTTACTACGAGGGGGCCGGCCCCCGCCATCCCAGGTCCGAGCGCGGGCTGCTCAGCCGGCCGGGAGTGGGCGAGGTGACGGCCTACCGGGACACCATCAACGAGGCCATCGAAGATCTGCTGTGTCGGGAGCTTCCCGAAGAGGTCCTGGACCGGATCGAGCTCGGACTGCATCACGAACAGCAGCACCAGGAACTGCTGCTGATGGACATCAAGCACGTCCTCGGCACCAACCCGCTCCACCCGGCGTATCGGCTCACCCGCCCACCCGCCGCCGAGGACCCCGGAGCGATGGGATGGATCGGCAACGAGGGGGGCCTGGTGGAGATCGGGGCGGACCCCGCAGAATCGTTCGCCTTCGACAACGAATCACCCCGCCATCGGGTCTGGGTTGATCCGTTCCAGCTGGCTGACCGGTTGGTGACGGTCGGCGAGTGGCTCACCTTCATGGAGGACGGGGGGTACCGACGCCCCGAGCTGTGGCTTTCGGACGGGTGGGCCGCCCTCCAGGCGAGCGGGCAGGAAGCGCCGCTGTACTGGACCCGCGACGGCTCTGGCTGGTCGATCTACACCCTGTACGGGGCGGCCCCGGCTGATCCCGCCCTGCCCGTTGTGCACGTGAGCTACTACGAGGCGGACGCCTATTGCCACTGGAGCGGTGCCCGCCTGCCCACCGAAGCGGAATGGGAGCTGGCCGCGTCCGCCGCCCCAGGACCGGCCGCACCGGCGGTCGTCCTCCACCCCGAGGCGGCTCACCCGGAGCCCGGACGGGTCCGCCAGCTCTACGGCTCAGCCTGGCAGTGGACGGCCAGCGCCTACCTGCCCTACCCGGGCTTCCAGCCCGCGCCGGGAGCAGTAGGGGAGTACAACGGCAAGTTCATGGTCAACCAGCACGTGTTGCGCGGCAGCGCCGCCATCACGCCACCGGGCCACGCCCGCACCACCTACCGAAACTTTTTCCCGCCCGGGGCGGAGTGGGCGATGACCGGCGTCCGGCCCGCTCGCGACGGCTGATCCTCCGACCCGCAGCTCCCAACCTGCTGTCGCCGACCCGCACCTCCCGCAACCAGGCCGGAACGCCACCTGCCCGATGGGACCAGGCGCCGCCGCCCCGGCGCCCGTCAGGATGACCAGTCACGGCCGAGTGACGCGTCAGGGCCGTCGCCGCACGAAGACGACGACGGCCCTGGCTTCCGGCTGGGCAGAGGAGGTACCAAGCCGAAGTCGCTCTCTCAGTATTCACTACCGAAGTCTGAGTTGGCTGAGAATTTACCTGAGAAAGTCGGCAACGGACAAGGGACTGGGATGCCCTCGTCCTGTCGTATGCGGTCATTTGATGGCAGCTCACTCGCGTGCCCGGGCTCGTTGCCGGTCGGTGCCGCGGCGGCTCGTCGTCAGGCCAGCAGCTCCCTGACCACCAAACCGGTCCGGGGTTTCGGCCAGAAATAGGTGGTCTTGGGCGGCATACGGGTCCCGCCTTGACCGACCGCGGCGATCTGGTCGATTGTCGCGGGTCGGAGCAGAACGGCCGCCTGGGCGTGGCCGCTGGCCACCGCGGCGGCGGCGTGCGCCCAGCCGTGCTGGTACACCAGCTGGTGGGGTGGGAGGTCGTTTACGGCGACGTCGAGGCGGCTGCTGTCCAGGTCGTGGCGAGCCGAGGCGGTGAGCTCAGGGCGGGGCCGGGCCAGCCAGGCCCCCTCCCGGGTGAGGATGGCGAGCGCTTCCGCCTCGAGCATGCGGCTGCTGATGGTGCGATCGACCGGGCCGGTCGGGGTGATGTCGAACCAGGGGGCGAGCGCCCCGAGTACGTCGAATCCCGGCGGCAGCCCGTCGATCAGCCGGTGGATGGCCCCGACCGTGATCTGGTCGGGGGCCAGCTCGACGACGAGAGCCATGACGAAGTCGTCGTCGGTATCGGCCACGCCCTGTCGTTGGCGTTCGTCCCGGTAGGTGAGCGCGGTTTCGTAGCGGTGGTGGCCGTCGGCGATCAACACCGGGTGGGCCTCCACCGCAGCCTGGATCGCCGCGACTTGGCCAGGATCGGTGATCGGCCACACCTCGTGCCGCACCCGGTCCGGGTCGATGGCATGCTCGGCTGGATGTTCGGGCCCCCCGAGGAGGGCGCTCAACCCCGAGTTGGGTGACAGGCCCCAGATGGGGGAGATGTTGGCCCGGGTGGCCCGCAACAGCTGCAAGCGATCGCTCTTCGCTTTGGGCGTGGTTTCCTCGTGGGGGAGGATCCCCCCGCCGGGAAGCTCCACGCCGAGCGCACCGATGACACCCACGGTCTGTCGAGGCGGACCGTCCAGCTCCCCAAAGCGCATCCGGTAGCCGTAAAACCCGGCCGCCCGGTCCCGGTGGAGGATGCCGCCGTCTCGCCAGGCATCGAGGAGGGCGGCGGCCCGCTCGTAGCGGTCCTTGCCGAAGCTCCGTTCCCCGCCCTCATCCCGCGTCGCACTGGCGTCGTCTTCGCGGGGTAGCTCGAGGCGGACGATGTTCATGGGGCTGCGGGCTTCGAGGGCGCTGCGCTCAGACTCGGAGATGACGTCGTAGGGCGGGCACACCACGTCCTCGAGGGAGGTCACGTGGGAACGTGAGTAGCGCAGGCCGGGAAAAGGTTGGAATCGGGGCACGACCGCATTGCGTAGCAGACTGGCGGGATGCTTTGGGTACTCGACCTCGACGGCGTCGTCTGGTTGGCCGGAAAGGCCATCCGAGGTTCGGCGGACGCAGTAAGCCGGCTTCACGACGCGGGGGAGACCGTGACCTTCGTGACCAACAACTCCGGCCCGACGCTCTCGGACTATGTCGGCATGCTGGATCGGGCCGGCATCGCCGTCGACGAGGACGAACTGGTCACGTCGGCCCAGGCGGCTGCCTCCCTGCTCGAACCTGGGACGCGGGCCACCGCAGTGGGCGGACCCGGGGTCACCGAGGCCCTCAAAGCCCGGGGCATCGACGTGGTGGCGGCCGACGATCAACCGGCCGCAGTGGTCGTGGGCCGCACCCTGGACCTGGACTTCGACTCCCTGGCCGCGGCGGCCAAGGCCATCCGGGAGGGAGCCCGGTTCGTGGCCACGAACACCGACGCCACCTATCCGACCGCCCACGGGCTCGAGCCGGGGGCGGGCGCGCTCGTCGCCTACCTCCAGGTCGGTTCAGGGATCGCCCCAGTGGTGGCCGGCAAACCCAACCCGGCCGCTGCCGATCTGGTGCGATCCCGGTTCGGGACGCCGGGTCTGGTCGTCGGCGACCGGCCCGACACCGACGGCGCCTTCGCCACCCGGCTCGGGGTTCCCTTCGCCCTGGTGCTGTCCGGAGTGACCGGCCAAGGCGACCTGCCGGTGTCGCCTCCACCCGCCCTGGTCGAACCTGATCTGGCCGCGGTGGTCACCAACCGGCTGGCCGGCTGAGTTCATCGCACGTTAGCGACGCACGCAGTGCAAACTCCTGCAAGCAGCGAGGTCCGCAGGTGTACCATGAGCCATGGCAACTGACGATTCGCGCAGAAAATGCCAGGCCGTCACTGTCGGGCTGCTCGAGGAGGCTCGGGCCCGGGCCAGGAATTCCTGCGGGAGCTGGCCGCCAAGAGCGACACCACCCAACGTCAGGCTCAGGGCGCCTTCGACGAGCTAATCGACGGCGGCCGCAAGAGCACCGAACTGCTGCTGGGCTTTCTGTCCAAAGAGGTCAGCGCCCAGCTGGCGCAGTTCGGGTTTTCGCCGGAGGTGGATCTCGAGACCCTCGTGCGCCGATTCGTCGGGTTTCCGCCCGGGCCCATGACCTGGCGCCGGACCGGGGAGCCGGCCGACCCCGCCGCTCGGGCCAACGACCAACCGGCCCCGGAACAACCGGCCAGCAGGGCCGCGCCCGGCGAATCGAGCAGCCGGGCAGGCGGGGAACCGGCGACTACGAGACCAGGCGGCGAGAACGCGGCCGAGCGCCATCGGGGCTCCTCGGGGGAGACCCCCCCGGGCCCGCCTGACCAGACGACGGCAACCGAGAAGGCGGTGGCCGAGCCGGCACCTGCCCTGAAGGCGGCAGCAGCCAAGAAGACGCCGGGCCAGAAGGCGACGGCTAGGAAGGCGACGGCCAAGAAGGCACCCGGCGAGAAGGCGGCTGGCCCCAAGAAGGCACCCGGCAAGAAGGCGGCTGGCCCCAAGAAGGCACCCGCCGCGGGCGCCGCCGCCAAAAAGACAGCCGGCAAGAAGGCGGCTGGCCCCAAGAAGGCACCCGCCGCGGGCGCCGCCGCCAAAAAGACAGCCGGCCGCGCCTCGTCCATTTCTTCGGCGCCGGCGAAGGCCGCCCCGCGGCGAGAGAGCCCCGCTCGAGCGGACGCCCCCACGCCGGCGCCGGCCACCGATCAGGCGGTGCCGGAGGGCTGAGCCCCCGCCGGCGTCTCGACGTGGAGCTGGTCCGACGGCAGCTGGCTGCCACCAGGAACCAGGCCGCGGCCATGATCGACGCCGGCCAGGTGCTGGTCAGCGGGACGGTGGCCGACCGGTCCTCCCGGCTGGTCGCACCCGGCGAGCCGGTCACGGTACAGGGCCCCCCGCCCCGCTTCGTCGGTCGGGGTGGCACCAAACTGGAGGCCGCGCTCGACCGGTTCTCCGTCGATGCGCGCCGCGCCCTCGCCCTTGACGCCGGGGCTTCGACCGGGGGGTTCACCGATTGCCTACTGCAGCGGGGCGCCAGGCGAGTAGTCGCGGTCGACGTGGGCCGGGCCCAGCTGCACGAGCGGCTCCGGCAGGACGCCCGGGTCGTGGCCCTGGAAGGGATCAACATCCGCACCGCCGCCCTCGACGACCTCGGCGGGGAGCCGTTCGACATTGCGGTCGCGGACCTGTCGTTCATCTCGTTGCGGGCGGTCGCCGACCGGCTCGTCCAATGGACCAGACCAGGCGGAGACCTGGTCGTGCTGATCAAGCCCCAGTTCGAAGCCGGCCGGCAAGAAGTAGCCAAAGGTAGGGGAGTCATCCGCGATCCCATGGTCTGGGAACGGACCCTACGGGAGGTGATTGCCGCGCTTCAGGCCGCCGGAGCGACCATGATGGGCGTCATGGTCTCGCCGTTGCGGGGCGCCGACGGCAACGTCGAGTTCCTTGCTCATCTCCGCGCCGGAGCAGGCAACCCTCCGGTTGATCCCAGCCCCGCCATCGAGGTGGTCGTGGCGACGGCCAGGGCTGGCGGCCCGACGGCCAGGGTTGTCGGCCCGACCGCCGACCCCGTCGGCCGGACCACCGCAGGAATCGAGGCGCCAGAGGAGTGACCGTGGCCACGATCGGGTTCGTTACCCACAATCAGAGGGAGCGGGCCCGCCGGCTCGCCGACGAGACCGCCCGTTGGCTGCGCGATCAAGGGCACAAGGTCGAATTTCTCGACCCAGGAGTCGACGGCAGCCCGAGACGCGGCGCCGATGACCCGGCCCCGGTTCCACTGGATCTGGCCGTGAGTCTCGGGGGGGACGGGACCATGTTGCGCACCGTCGACCTGGTCAGCCCGGCTGGGGTGCCGGTGCTGGGAGTAAACCTGGGCCATCTCGGCTACCTGACGGTGGTGGAGCCGGACGGGCTGGAGGACGCCTTGCGGCGCTTTCTGGCCGGGGACTACCAGATCGAAGCCCGCCTGACCCTTGACGTCTCCCTTACCGACGACGGCGGCCAAAGGGCTCGCACCGTCCTCCACCGAAGCGCGCTCAACGACCTCGTGCTCCAACGACGCGCCGGAGGCCACACGGTGCGGGCAGAGGTGTCGGTCAACAACGAGCCGTTCCTGACCTTCGAGGCCGACTCGCTGATCGTCGCCACCCCGACCGGCTCGACCGCTTACAACCTGTCCGCTCGTGGCCCGATCGTGTCCCCTCGCGCCCGGGTACAGATCCTGACCCCGGTCGCCCCACACATGCTGTTCGACCGGTCGCTGGTGCTCGACGCCGACGACGTGATCGCGTTTTCCCTCGCCCCCGGCGAGGCGGCCGACCTGGTCGTCGACGGCTGGCTCACGGCCACGGTCCGAACCGGTGAAACGCTGCACTGTCGAAAAGGCGAGCGCGACGCCTTGCTCGTGACGTTTGGCGAGCGGGACTTCCACCGCATCCTCAAGCGCAAGTTCAACCTCGCGGATCGCTGACCTCGATGCTGGCGGAGCTGCGGGTCGCCCAACTGGGAGTGATCGAGGAGCTCGCCGTCGTGCTCGAACCCGGGATGACCGTGCTCACCGGCGAAACCGGGGCCGGCAAGACGCTGATCGTGGACGCCATCTCCCTTCTTCTCGGCGGGCGGGCCGACCCCATGCTGGTTCGGCCGGGAGCCAACGAGGCTGTGGTCGAGGGCCGTTTCGTCGGGAACTTCGGTGTCGAGCCGGACGGCGAGCTGGTCCTCGCCCGAATGATCCCTGCGTCCGGGCGGGCCAGGGCGTACGTCGACGGACGGATGGCCGGTGTGCAGCAGTTGAGCGACCTCGGGGCCCGACTCGTCGACCTCCATGGTCAGCACGCCCACCAGTCCCTCCTACATCCCGCCGCCCAGCGCGCCGGACTCGATGCCAGCGGCCGCATCGACGTGACTGCGCTCATCCGGGCCCGGCGCCGGGTGAGGGACCTGCGAGCGGACCAGGCGAAGCTCGGTGGAGACCAGAGAGCTCGGGCTCACGAGCTCGACCTCCTCCGCTTCCAGGTTGCGGAGATCGAGGCCGCCGGCCCACTTTCGCCCACCGAGGATGAGGACCTTCGCTTCGAGGAAGCGAGGCTGTCCGAAGCTTCGGCCTGGCGGGATGCGGCAGCCGGTACGGCGGACGGACTCGCCAGCGATGACGGATTGATCGACCGGCTGGGAGCACTGGTGGCCACCCTCCAAGGGCCGCCACCACTGTCCGACCTGCACGAGCGACTGCTCGCTGTCCAAGCCGAGCTGTCGGACGTAGCGAGCGACGCCCGGTCCGCCACCGAGATCTTCGTGGACGACCCGGACCGGCTGGCCGCCGTCGGCGCCCGGCGCCAGGTGCTGAGCGAGTTGCGCCGGAAGTACGGCGACAGCATCTCCGAGGTGATCGTCTTCGGGGAGCAGGCCCGGGCTCGCATCGCCGAACTGGAAGCGCACGACGAACGGGCCGCCGATCTCGAGCGGCAACGGTCGCTCGCCGAGGCCGAGCAGCAGCAAATGGAGGTGCAGATCGGCACGGCCCGCCGGGCCGCGGCGAAGGGCTTCAGCCACGCCGTCGAATCGATCCTGCACGACCTGGCCATGCCCCGGGCTCGTTTCTCCGTGGGTATCGGAGCGGACCGGGCGGGCGACGACGTCACCTGGCTGCTCGGCGCCAACCCCGGAGAGGCGATGCTCCCGTTGGCGAAGGTGGCCTCTGGGGGAGAGCTGGCGCGCACCATGCTCGCCGTGCGGTTGGTGCTCAGCCAGCGCCGGGCCCGCACCGGGAGTGGGGGAAGAGATGCCGCGGCGGCCGACGACGACGCCGGTGTCGAGGATCCGCCCACGCTCGTCTTCGATGAGATCGACGCAGGCATCGGCGGCGAGGCGGCCGTGGCGGTCGGCCGGGCCTTGGCGGCCCTCGCCGATCAGCATCAGGTACTGGTCGTCACCCACCTGCCACAAGTGGCTGCCTTCGCCGACCATCATCTCGTCGTGCGGAAGCAGTCCGAGTCGCATCGTACGTCCGCCTCCGTGGAGATCGTGGAAGGATCGGCTCGGGTTGTGGAGCTGTCACGCATGCTCTCGGGGCGACCCAACAGCCCCACCGCTCGACGCCACGCCGCGGAGCTGCTCGCCCAGAGAGGGGCCGGCTCCGTCTGAATGGCCCGCCTTCCAGGCTCCCCATTCCATCCCTGGAAAGGACTCGCCGGCGAGGTAGGGTGACGTGGCCGACCGGTGGACCCACCGAGAGCCGCAAGGTAACGACTCGCGTGGAGGAGCGTCTTGGCGAAACACATCTTCGTCACTGGTGGCGTCACGAGCTCGCTCGGCAAAGGGCTGACCGCATCGTCGCTCGGTCGCCTGCTGAAGAGCCGAGGCCTGCGCGTGACGATGCAAAAGCTCGACCCCTATATCAACGTCGACCCGGGGACGATGAATCCCTTTGAGCATGGCGAGGTCTTTGTCACCGAGGACGGGGGCGAAACCGACCTCGACCTCGGCCACTACGAGCGGTTCATCGACGAAAATCTCCATCGGGAATCCAACGCCACCACCGGGTCCATCTACCAGAGCGTGATCGCCAAGGAACGACGCGGCGACTTCCTCGGCAAGACCGTCCAGGTCATCCCCCACATCACTGATGAGATCAAGGACCGGATCAAGCGCCTCGCCACCGACGCCTTCGACGTCGTCATCACCGAGATCGGAGGAACCGTAGGCGACATCGAGATCCTGCCGTTCCTCGAGGCCATCCGGCAGTTCCGCAAAGACGTGGGACGGGACAACGTCTGCTACATGCACGTCACCCTGGTGCCCTACCTCGGTCCATCAGGCGAGCAGAAGACCAAGCCGACCCAGCACTCCGTCACCGAGCTACGCAGCCGGGGCATCCAGCCCGACGTGATCATCTGCCGCAGCGACCGCACCATCTCCTCCGCCGTGAAGCGCAAGATCTCGTTGCTCAGCGACGTCCCGATGGAGGCCATCGTGTCCTGCGTCGACGCGCCCAATCTGTACGAGATCCCGCTGGCCCTGCACGAGGAAGGCCTCGACAGCTACGTCTGTCGTCTCTTGGGCTTCGAACCGGTCACGGAAGGGACGCCCGGCCACGCCCTCAACCTGTCCGCCTGGGAAGCGCTCGTCGACCGGGTGGAGGCGGCCAACAAACCGGTTCGGATCGGCCTGATCGGCAAGTACGTAAACCTTCCCGACGCCTACCTGTCGGTCGTCGAAGCGCTCCGTCACGGCGGCTACGCCCACGGAGCCAAGATCGACCTGGAGTGGATCCAAGCCGAGGAAGTGGAGGGACTGCTCGGCGCCGGGCGCCTCCAAGGGCTCGACGGGATCGTCATACCAGGCGGATTCGGCGAGCGAGGCATCGAGGGGAAGATCGCGGCGGCGACCTTCGCCCGGGAAAGCGAGATCCCGTGCCTCGGTCTGTGCCTCGGGCTCCACGTCATGGTGATCGATTACGCCCGCCACGTCGTCGGGCTGGCCGGCGCCAACTCGCGCGAGTTCGACGCCGCCTCCCGCCACCTCGTCATCGACTTGATGGACGAGCAGCGGGAAGTCGTCGACAAAGGGGGGACGATGCGCCTGGGGGTCTATCCGGCCAAACTCGTCCCCGGGTCGGTGGTGTCCAAGGCGTACCAGACGGAGCTGGTGTATGAACGCCACCGACACCGCTTCGAGGTCAACCCGCAGTACCGCTACCGCCTCGAAGAGGCGGGCCTGGTGAGTTCCGGCAGCTCGCTGGACGACCGCCTGGTCGAGTTCATCGAATTACCGAGCCATCCGTTCTGGGTCGGGACCCAGGCGCACCCGGAGTTCAAGAGCCGTCCCGACAACCCCCATCCGCTCTTCGCCGCGTTCGTCTTGGCTGCGCTGCAGCGCAACGAAGGACGAGCACCGCGACTGCTCGACGTCGACGACCTTGCCGCTGTTCCGTAAGCTCGACGAAACCGAGCTCCTCCAGACCTCGCTGCTGCGGATCGCCTCGGCCCGTTTCGAGGGACCGGACGGCGAACAGTTCAACCGGGACATCGTGCACCACCCGGGTGCGGTGGTCATGGTGCCCCTCACTCCCGACGACACTGTGATCATGGTTCGGCAGTTCCGGGCCGCGGTCGGCGGGGAGCTCCTGGAGCTCCCCGCCGGCAAACGCGATGTCCACGACGAACCCACCGAGGTGACCGCTGCCCGGGAGCTCGCCGAGGAGATCGGTCGACAAGCCGGTCGGCTGGAGCTGCTCGCCCGCTTCTACAACTCGCCCGGGTTTTCCGACGAGCTCTCCTGGATATACCTGGCTCGAGATCTCACGCCCGTGGCCCATGATCGCCAAGGAGCCGAGGAGCAGCACATGACCATCGAGGAGATCCCTCTGGCTGCGGCTCCCCGGCTCATCGCGTCCGGAGCGATCGTCGACGCCAAGTCCATCATCGGCCTGACGCTCACCTCATGGCACCGAATGACCGAAGAAAGGCCGTTCTCCCCTGGATGACCTTCGGGTCTACACTTGCATGATGGCAACCGACGCGACGATCCAGGGGCTTCGGGTGATGCTCGAAGACGAGCGCAGCTCTTTGCGAGCACAGCTTGTCGAGCTCGGGTACGGCGCCAAAGGGTTGGACTACGACCCGAACTTTGCTGATACGAGCCAGGTCACCGCCGAGCGGGGCGAGAACGAAGCGCTCGTCAACAAGCTGGCCGAGACCCTCCACGACGTCGAGCACGCCCTGGAGAAGTTCGCCAACGACACCTACGGAACGTGCGAGCGCTGCGGCCGGCCGATAGCCGCCGCCCGCTTGGAGGCCAAGCCGGAAGCCCGGCTTTGCATTGACTGCGCCGCCGCCCCCGCCAACCGGCGATAACCGGCCTCCGGCCTTCCGACCCGGCGCCGGTCGCCCGCGACCGAGCCGCCTAGGTCACCCGCAGACCTGGGTCGCCATCGGCCTCATCCTGATCGCCCTCTACGCGGTTCGTCACACCTTCAGCTCGACCACACTGCTGGTGTTCGTGGTGGTGGTGCCCTCCATCATCCTTCACGAACTGGCCCACGGGGCGGTGGCGTTCGCCTTCGGGGACGATACGGCCCGCAAGGCCGGGCGGCTCAGCCTCAATCCCGTGCGGCACGTCGATCCCCTGGGCACGCTGGTCCTCCCGGGCTTGTTGGCCCTGGCGGGGCTCGGGGTTTTCGGCTACGCCAAGCCGGTGCCGATCAACCCGGCCCGGATGCGCCATCCCCGCAATGATGCGCTCATCGTCAGCCTGGCCGGGCCCGCGACCAACCTCGCCATCGCTGGTCTGTCGGTCGTGCTGTTGCGCTTCTTTCGGCCGCCCGGGACGGCTCAGATGGTCTCGGACGCCGTGTCCACGTTCGGGCTGGGATCGCTGGACCTGACCAACCAGCTGCTCTACCTGCTCGGTTTCGTGAACGTCACCTTGGCCGTATTCAACGCCCTCCCCATTCCTCCTCTCGACGGATCCGCGGTGGTGGCTCGCCTCCTGCCCCGCTCCGCCCTGCCGGCCTGGTACGACTTTCAGCGCTACGCCATGCTCGGCTTGCTGCTCGTGGTGCTGATCGACCCGGGTAACTTCCTGGCCCACGTCTTCGGGCCGGCCGAACGGGCCTGGGCCCGCTTGCTCTCCGGTTGAGCGACAAGGAGGCCCGGCGCGGACCGGCCGCGCCGGGGTAGTTGCAGCCCGCCGCTCAGCAGTGAGGCCCGCCCGCCCTATTGGAACCCTTTTTTGGTATCTAAACCGCGTATATCGCGGTTTAGATACCAGAAATGGGCCCCGTGGCCGCGTCCAGACCCGGAGTAGCCGCCCAAGCCGACCAGGAGCCCGGATAGAGCGTCCCCGCCCGAAGTCCCGCCACTTCCATGGCGAGCAGGTCGTGGCAGGCGGTGACGCCGGATCCGCACGAGGCGATGACCCGCCGGGCCGAGTCCACGCCCGCTTCCTCGTAGTGCCGCCGCAGCCGCTCGGCCGGGAGAAACCTGCCGTCGTCTCCCACGTTCGCCATCCAGGGCAGATTGCGGGCGCCGGGAATGTGACCGCGACGGGCGTCGACCGGTTCTTCGAGGCCCTGGTACCGGGCTGGGCTGCGGGCGTCGAGCAGGACGATGTCGGGTTCCCGGACCGCAGCCGCCACTTCGTCGGTACCGACCACGAGGTCCGGCGGCCAGGGTCTCACCGATCGGGCCACCGGCACCTGAGGGCCGGGACCGGTTTCGAGCGGGCCCACCCACGAGGCGAGACCGCCATCGAGCACCGCAGCGGGCTGGCCGGTCACGTGCAGCATCCACCACAGACGGGCCGCAATCGATCCACCCGCATCGTCGTAGGCCACGACCGGTCGGGCGTCCGAAAGGCCCAGGCGCCCGAGCGACCGGGCGAATCCCTCCGGATCCGGTAGGGGGTGCCGCCCCTGAGTCGGTGACGGGGGCCCGGCCAGATCGTGGTCGAGATCCACCCACACCGCGGTCGGCAAGTGGCCCGCGTCGTATGCAGATCGCCCGGAACGACCGTCGAGGTACCACCGGACATCGGCCACGTGGACCTCGTCGAGGTGGCCGGCCAGCCAGCGCCCATCCACGAGCGGGCCTGGAAGTTGCGGCATGGGATCATTCTTTACTACCCAGGTCGTTGGCATTCGGCACCCGGGTCTTTGGCCTTCGCCACCCGCGTCGTGGGCGCCTGGCGCCGAGCGGAGCGCCTCTGGGTTGGCTAGCGTCGGCGTTATGCCTCATTCGAGCGGGTTCGGGTCGGCCAGCCACCTGGCCCGCCGTTTCTTCGGCTCGCTGTGGCCTGCGGGTCCGTCCCCGGCCGGCGAGGCGTGGGCGCGTCGTTGGTTGATCTCTGGCGAGGCCGACGTGTGGGCGAGCATGTCGGGGCCCGATCGTCGGCACGCGGTGGGGGTGGCGCACCGGGCCGCGTCCGACCTGGGGAACGCCGACGGAGCGGGAGTGCCCCGGGAGTTCATCGCCGCCGCCCTGCTCCACGACTCCGGGAAAGTGGACGCGGCCCTGGGCACGTTCGGACGGGTCGGAGCCACCGTGGTGGCGATGGCGGCCGGACGGGTTCGGGTCGCTGCATGGGGGGACCAGGAGAAGGGTTGGCGGGCCCGGGCGGGTCGGTACGTGCGCCACGACGAGATCGGCGCCCGACTCCTTACCGAGGCGGGCAGCGATCCCTTCACCGTCGCCTGGGCCGGAGAGCACCACCTCCCCGAACAACGGTGGAGCGTCGATGCCAATCTCGGCCACGCCCTGAAGGCCGCCGACGACGACTGAGCGCCTGGTGGCGCGGCGGGTGCCCGAGCGCCGACCGCACTCATTGCCCTAGGCGGGAGGCCAGGACGTGCCCTAGGCGGGAGGCCAGGACTTGCCCTAGGCGGGAGGTAGCACCAACCCAACCGCCTCGTACGCCTGGCGCAGGGTGGGCCGAGCCACCTCGTCGGCGCGCTCCGCGCCCGCCTGGAGAACCTTCATCACCGCCTCGGGCTCGTGCATCCAGGCTCGGTACGCAGCCTGGATCGGCTCGATGAGAGCGACGACGGCCGCGGCGAGGTCCGCCTTCAGTGGCCCGTACCGGGTGTAGCTGTCAGCCACGTCCTCGGGCCGGCGGCCCTGCACGCTACCCAGCAGCTCCAGCAGATTCGATACGCCCGGCTTGGCGACCGGGTCGTACCGCACCGCATCCGGGCCGTCATCGGTGTCGGTTACCGCCCGCTTGATCTTGCGTTCGATGGTCTTCAGGTCGTCCAACAGGTCGATCGTGCCTTGTGGGCTCACGCTGGATTTGGACATCTTCTTGGCCGGGTCCTGCAGGTCCATGATCCGGTTGCCGCGACCCGCTGGCGGGATGACCGCCTCGGGCACGACGAAGGTGTCGCCATAGCGGCTGTTGAACCGGCGGGCCAACTCCCGGGCGAGCTCCAGGTGCTGTCGCTGGTCGTCACCGACGGGAACCTGGTCGGCCTGGTAGAGGAGAATGTCGGCGGCCATCAACACCGGGTAGGTGAAAAGACCCACCCGAGCGGATTCTTCCCCGCCGCGCCCCGCCTTGTCCTTGAACTGGGTCATACGCCCGAGCTCTCCCATGCTGGCGGTGCACTCCAGCAACCAGGCCAGCTGGGTATGGGCCGGAACGTGACTCTGGATGAACAGGGTGCAGACCTCAGGGTCCAGGCCCGCCGCCAGAAGCAAGGTGGCCATAGTCAGTGTCGCCTGGTGGAGCTCGGCGGGAGGGCCGGGATCGGTCAGCGCGTGCAGGTCCACCACGCAATAGAAGGTCTCTCCCTGCCGCTGGTCCTCGACCCACCACCGCACGGCACCGAGGAGGTTGCCGAGATGCGGTTCACCTGTGGGTTTGATACCCGAGAACACTCTGGCCATCCGCTCATGGTATGCCCCGGTCACTGGGGGCCCCACAGGTATTGTGGCCGGCGTGCCCTACACGGTGAGCACCCCGGTCTTCGAGGGCCCGCTCGATTTGCTCTTGCACCTCGTCACCCGAGAGCAGGTCGATCTGTGGGAAGTTTCCCTCTCCGACATCGTCGACGCCTACGTCGCCACCTTGGAAGCCATGCAGGCCGCCCTCGATCTGGAAGTCGCCACCGAGTTCCTCTTGATCGCGGCCGTGCTTCTGGAGCTGAAGGCCCGCCGTCTCCTGCCGGGACCGGACAACGTCGACATGGAGGAGGAGTTGGCCCGCTGGGAGGAACGCGACCTCCTGCTGGCCCGGCTGCTCGAGTGCAAGACGTTCAAGGATGCGTCTGGGGCCATGCACCGGCTCATGGACGCGGCCGGGCGGCATTGGCCCCGGACGGCCGGCGTCGATGACCGCTATCGAGGGCTCGAACCCGATCTGTTGGGCACCGTTTCCCCCGAGCAGCTCCGGGACACGATGCAAGCCCTGCTGGCTCCGAAACCGGGGACCCAGTTGCTGCTCGATCACGTGGCGCCGGTGCGAGTCAGCGTGCGCGACGCAGTGGACGAGCTGTTGGTGGAGCTGCCCCGCGTCGGGCGCATCACCTTTTTCGAGTTGACGAGACATCTGCCGGAGCGCCTCCAGGTGATCGTGCGCTTCCTGGCTGTCCTGGAGCTGTGCAAGCAAGGACGGGTCGACCTCGAACAGGCCTCGTCGTTTGCCGAACTGCGGGTGTGCTGGCTGGGCCCGGACGGCGTGGATGCCGAGCCGGGATTCGACGTCGAGGAGTACCAGGGCTAGCAGCCATGGCGTCGGAGACCCATCGAGCCATAGAGGCGATCATCATGGTGGCCGAAGCGCCGGTCGAGCCGAGCATGCTGGCCCAGCTGCTCGAGGTGTCGCCTGGCCGTATCGAGGAGCTCTGCGCCGAGTTGGAGGCGTCGTATCGCGACGAGGACCGGGGCTTCGAGCTGGTGCGCATCGCCGGCGGGTACCGCTTCCAGAGCCACGAGGATCTGGCGCCCTACGTCGAGCGGTTCGTGCTCGAAGGCCAGACCGCCCGCCTCTCGGCCGCGGCGCTGGAGACGCTGGCCATCGTGGCGTACAAGCAGCCGGTATCCAGAGCCCAGATCGCGTCCATCCGGGGTGTGAGCGCGGAAGGGGCCCTGCGCACCCTTCAGGCCCGGGGTTTTGTCGCCGAGGTCGGCCGGGATCCCGGTCCGGGCCAGGCGGTGCTCTACGGCACCACCGCCCTGCTCGTCGAACGCCTCGGGCTGGACCGCATCGAGGATCTGCCGCCGTTGGCTGATTTCGTGCCCGGTGCCGAGATCATGGACGTCCTCGAGCAGAGTCTCCGGTCGGGCGGGGACGGCCGATCCCAACGGGGAGGGGAGAGCAGCGCCAGGCTCGAGCCATCTCCGGACGACTGGGAGTCGGGAACGGCCGAGCCAGACGCCGGGTGAGCGCGGCCCGAGCGGCCGGGGACGACGGCGAGCGCCTGCAGAAAGTGCTGGCTCAAGCCGGCGTCGGCAGCCGGCGGTCGTGCGAAGAGCTGATCGCGGCTGGGAAGGTCCTCGTCAACGGCACAGTTGCGGTGCTGGGCCGGCGCATCGACGCAGCGTCGGACGCGGTGACCGTCGACGGTGTGCCGGTCGCCGTCCGCCCGGGGCTGGTCTACTACGCGCTGAACAAACCGGCAGGCGTCGTCAGCTCGGCGGCTGACCCGGAAGGCCGACCGACCGTCACCGGGCTGGTGCCCTCGACGCCGAGAGTCCACTCCGTAGGCCGGCTGGACGTCGCCAGCGAGGGTTTGCTGCTGCTCACCAACGATGGCGAGCTCACCTTCCGTCTCACCCACCCGAGCTTCGGGGTGGAAAAGGAGTACCTCGTCGCGGTGCAAGGCAAGCCGAAGCCTGGCGCCCTGCGAAAGCTGCGGGACGGTGTGGAGCTCGATGATGGGTGGACCGCCCCGGCCCGGGTCAGCCTGGTGGGCGTCGACGGGTTGCGTATCACCATCCACGAGGGGCGTAACCGGCAGGTGCGGCGCATGTGCGAGGCGGTCGGGCACCCCGTCCGGAGGCTGGTACGAACGCGCATCGGTCCGATCCGGATCGGCACCCTGCCCCCGGGCGAGTGGCGGGAGCTCTCGCAGGGCGAAGTCCGGGCCCTGGAGCGGGCCGTCACCCTTCGCGGTGGAGAGATTCGCCGACCTCGTTAATCTGCGCTCGTGCCTCGCGTCCCTTGTTCGTGCCCCTGATGGCCGCGTCGAGCCCCCACCCGGGGCCGTCGCGAGCCCAAATCGTCGGAACCGGCCTCATCGGCGGGTCGATTGGCCGCGGCCTGCGCCGGCAAGGGTGGCGAGTGACGGGCCGGGATCTGGACCCTGCTCGCGAGGCCCGGGCGCTCGAACTCGGCGTCGTCGACGAAATCGGAACCGATCCGGGCGCCCTGGTCACCTTCATCGCCACACCCGCCGGCGCAGTCGCGGAGGAGGCCGCGGCCGCCCTCGAGCGGTCTGGAGTCGTCACCGACGTGGCCGGCATAAAGGGCCCCATACTGGCCAAGGTGGACCACCCCCGCTTCATCGGTGGTCACCCGATGGCCGGCTCCGAACAGGACGGCGTCGAGGGCGCCGACCCCGACATGTTCGAGGGGGCGACCTGGGTCCTCACCCCGGCCGCCAACACCGACCCGTCCGCGTTCGCCACGGTGCGATCCGCCGTGGTCACCCTCGGCGCCAACGTGGTCGAGCTGCCCGTGGCCCGCCACGACGACCTGGTAGCGCTGGTGTCGCACGTCCCGCACCTGACGGCGGCCACGTTGATGAACCTGGCCGCCGACACCGCCCTCGAGCACGCCACCCTGTTGCGACTCGCGGCAGGCGGATTCCGGGACATGACCAGGATCGCGGCGGGAGAGCCGGCGATCTGGCCGGACGTGTGCGTCGACAACCGGGCCGCCATCCTGGATGGGCTCGACCGGCTGGTGGGAGCCCTTAGCCAGGTCAGGGACATCGTGGCGTCGGGTTCGCGAAGCGAGATGCTCACCCTGTTGGAACGGGCCCGCGAGGCCCGGATCAACCTGCCGGCCGGAACGCCTTCCCCCGAAACGACGGCAGAGGTGCGGGTCCCCGTCCCGGACCGGCCCGGCGTGCTGGCGGAGGTCACCACGCTTCTCGGTGAGATGGCGATCAACATCCACGACCTGGAGATCGCCCACAGCGCCGAGGGGGACCGGGGCGTGCTGGTGCTGGTGGTCGACGCGGTAGCCGCCGAATCAGTACGCCAGGCCCTGCTGGACCGCGGCTACCGCTGCTCGGTCCGACGGTTAGGGCCATGACGGACGGACCGGACGGCCCGGAGATCTTGAAACCGGAGATCATGAAATGAGCGCGTTCGTGGCCGGTCCGGCCGGACCGGCGCTCCAGGGACGCCTGCGGGTACCAGGGGACAAGTCCATTTCCCACCGGGCGCTCCTGCTGGCGGCGAAGGCAGAAGGCCGGTCCCGCCTGCGTGGCCTGTCCAACGGCGAAGACGTGGCCCACACCCTCGAGGCCATCGGGAGCTTCGGCGCCGGGATCGAGCGGGCGCCCGGGGAAATCGTGGTGGACGGCGGTCGCCAGCGGCTGCGAGAGCCCTCGGTCGTCATCGACGTCGGCAATTCGGGAACCGGGATCCGGCTCCTGTCCGGTTGGGCGACCGCCATCGACGGGCTGACGGTGCTGGCCGGAGACGCCTCGGTGGCGCGACGCCCGATGGACCGCGTGGCGGAGCCGCTCCGCCAAATGGGCGCGATCATCGACGGCCGCGACGGGGGCCGCTTCGCTCCGCTCGTCGTCCGCGGGGGTGGGTTACACGGGATCGACTACTCGCCCCCGGTACCGAGCGCCCAGGTCAAGGGAGCGGTTCTCCTCGCCGGCCTGGCGGCCTCGGGGCCGACCACGGTGCGCGAGCGGGTACCGACCAGGGCCCACACCGAGGAGCTGTTGCAGCTCTGCGGCGCCGACATCGACCCGACGCCGGGTGCAGTCACCGTGCGGCCCTCGTCGTTGCATCCCTTCGACCTGCGGATCCCGGGCGATCCGTCCCAGGCCGCGTTCTGGATCGTGGCCGCCTGCATCACACCAGGCAGCCAGCTCACGGTCGAGCACGTGTACGTGGGCAGCGGTCGGGCCGGGTTTATCGACGTGCTGCGCCGGATGGGCGCGGCGGTCGAGCTGTCGGCGATCGACCCGGTCGCGTCCACGGCCGACATTTCCGCTCGCTACGCCCCGCTGCAGGCTACGGAAGTGAGCGGTCCAGAGGTCCCGTCTCTCATCGACGAGGTCCCCGTCCTCGCGGTGGCGGCCGCGGCCGCCGAGGGGGACACCGTCTTCGCCGACGCGGCCGAGCTACGGGTGAAGGAAAGTGACCGCATCGCGACTGTCGTCAGCGCCCTCACTTCGGTCGGGGCGCGGTCCGAGGGCTACCCCGACGGTCTGGTCGTCCACGGCCAGGCGGGCAGCCCCCTCCGCGGCGGGCCCGTCGACTCGGGCGGCGACCACCGGGTGGCCATGGCCATGGCGGTGGCCGCGCTGATCGCTACCGAACCCGTGCGAGATCACCGGTTGGGAGGCCGTCGCAACCAGCTATCCGACGTTCGAGGAGGACTACCAGCGGTGCGTGTCATAGCCATCGACGGCCCCGCCGGATCCGGGAAATCGACCGTGGCCAAGGCGGTCGCTGGCCGCCTGGGGCTCGCCTACCTCGACACGGGCGCCATGTACCGGGCGATCGCTTTCGCGGCCATGCGCCGCAACATCGACCCGGCCGACGCCGAGCCGGTCGCCGCCCTGGCCCGCGACGTGGAGCTCCACGTGGGCGACCACGTCGTCGTCGATGGCGTGGACGCCACCATCGAGATCCGCAGCCCCGAGGTCACCCGGGCGGTCAGCACCGTCGCCGCCAACCCCGCGGTGCGCAAAGAGCTGGTGGCCCGCCAGCGGGAGTGGGTTGCCGCCCAAGGGGGCGCAGTGGTCGAAGGTCGGGACATCGGCACGGTGGTCTTTCCCTCGGCGAAGTTGAAGGTGTACCTGACCGCCGACGACCAGGAGCGGGCCGGCCGGCGGAGCAAAGAGATGCTCGACCTGCACTACGACCAGGTCGCGGCCGACATCGCCCGGAGGGATCACATCGACTCCACCCGGCATGCATCCCCTCTCAGCGTCGCCGACGACGCCGTCCGGATCGACACCACCGGCTCCGACATCGATGCCGTCGTCGACCGGGTGCTCGCCCTGGCCACAGAACGGGGCGCGACCGCCGACCTGCCATCCGGACGGGAACCGACCTAGATGCCCGCATCGAAGACCCTGCTGGCGTGGTACGCGGTGGCGCGGGGATTGGTGGAGTGCTTCTGCCGGGCCTACTTCCGGGTCGAGGTCCGCGGCCGAGACCACATCCCCGCCGAGGGCGCCTACGTGATCGCGCCGGTCCACCGCTCGAACGTCGACACGCTGCTGGCCGGTTGCCTCACCCACCGCCGCATCCGGTTCATGGGGAAGGACAGCCTCTGGAAGTACCGCTGGTCGGGGGCGTTGTTCAGCTCGCTCGGCGGGTTCCCGGTTCACCGGGGAACTCCTGACCGTGAGGCCCTGCGGGTCTGCGAGGAGGCGGTGCGCTCAGGTGAGCCGGTGGTCCTTTTCCCTGAGGGCACCCGTCAATCCGGGTCCACGGTTCAACCCCTGTTCGAGGGTGCCGCCTTCGTGGCCGGTCGGGCGAGCGTGCCGATCGTGCCCGTCGGCATCGGCGGCAGCGAGTGGGCCATGCGGAAAGGTGACAAGTGGATCCACCCCGTCAAAGTGGTGTTGGTCGTAGGACCACCCCTTCCGCCTCCTCACCGAGGGGAGGGTGGGCGGCTATCCCGGCGGGCGGTTTCGCGGACCTCGGACGCCCTGCATGACCAATTGCAGGCCCTCTTCGACGAAGCGCTGGACGCCGCGGGTCGGGCCTGAACCGCCGGACTAGCGGGTCAGCCCGGACAGGGCTACGGCGGCCGACATCTCTCGATCATCGGGGAAAGGTGCCCCCCCAGCGGTCGGGTCCCCCCCGGGGGCCAAACCAGCGATGGCGGCGGCCGCAGCCAGGTGTCGGGCCGCGTCGCGGAGGTCCCGCGGCAGCGGGAAGTACTCGTCCTCGTCGACGGCCCGGACCTCCTGTACGCCTTCGTGAGGGTCAAGGCGAACAACCACCGCTTCGACCAGCTCCTCTGGCGCCGAGGCGCCGGCGATGACGCCCACCGTTCCCGACAGGTCGCCGGGCAGCTCGTCGGCGCCATTGACCCGCAGGACCCGAGCACAGCCGGCGGTCGCGGCCGTGCGCTCGAGGGCGCGGGTGTTCGAGGAGTTCGCCGAGCCGATCACCACCATGGCATCGCAACGCCCGGCGATCGCCTTTAGGGCCGACTGGCGGTTGGTGGTCGCGAAGCACAGGTCCGAGGTACCCGGGGTCCAGATCTCCGGCCATCGGGCCCGGGCGGCGGCGAGGAGAGCCTGCCACTCGTCCACCGCCAGGGTGGTCTGGGCCAGGAACGCCACCGGCCCGTCCGGATCCGGAATGGCGTCCAGCTCCTCGAGACGCTCGACGCGATGCACCGCCTCGGGGGCGACCGCCGCGGTTCCGACGGCCTCCTGATGGCCGGCGTGACCGACGTACACGATGGTGTACCCCTTGCCGGCTCGCACCTTGACCTCGTGGTGGACCTTCTTCACCAGCGGACACACGGCGTTGACGACGGTCCCTCCCCGGGCCTGGGCGGCCGCCACCACCTCGGGGGGCGACCCGTGGGCCGACAGCATCAGCGGCATGCCCTCCGGCACCTCGGTCACGTCGTCGACGAACATCACACCGAGCCGGCGGAACCGCTCGACCACCACCTGGTTGTGCACGATCTCGTGGTAGCAGTACACCGGCGGTTCGAACACCCGCGTCATCCAGGCGAGGGCCTTGATCGCCATCTCCACCCCCGCACAAAACCCCCGCGGTGAGGCGAGCAGCACTCGGTCCACGTCCACGCTCCCGAGGGTACCGGGACGGGCGGCCTCGGGGACAACGTCCCGGTCCGCTCCACTACAGCAGCCGACCGGGATAGCGGACCCACCGGCGGGGCGAAGGGGCTGGTCCATGCTTATCTCGATCGGGGCCTATCCTGGCCGGAGTATGTCACTGCCCCGCGTGGTGGCGGTGGCCGCGGGGTCGCCGGCCGCCCGGGCCGGCCTTCAGCCCGGCGACGAGATCGTCGCCATGGACGGCCAGCTCCCCCGAGACATCATCGAGTACCAGCTGCTCGCCGACCAGGCCGAGCTGGAGCTCGACGTGCGCCAAGGCGGGCTCGAGCGATCGCTCACCGTGTCCAGGGCGGGCGGAGAGCCGCTGGGCATCGAGGTGGACGCCCCCCTGTTCGACCGAGTCCGGACGTGCGACAACCACTGCGAGTTCTGTTTCATCCACCAACTGCCGAAAGGGCTGCGCCGGAGCCTCTACACCCGTGACGACGACTACCGCTTGTCGTTCCTCTACGGCAACTTCACCACCCTCACCCGCTTCACCGAAGCCGACCTGGAGCGCGTGGTGACCGAGGGTCTCTCGCCGCTGTGGGTCAGCATCCACGCCACCGACCCGCAGGTGCGAGCCAGGATGCTGCGAAATCGCAGGGGCGCAACCAGCCTCCGGTGGTTGCGGGCGTTGCTCGACCACGGCATCGAGGTGCACGGTCAAGTGGTGGTCTGCCCGGACGTCAACGACGGGGAGGTGCTCGACGATACCCTCGCCGGCGTCCTCGACCGCTACCCGGAGCTCGCCAGCGTCGCCTGCGTACCCCTCGGGGTGAGCCGTTACAACGTCGAGACCAGCATGCGGCCCCACACCGCAGCAGAAGCCAACCTCGTCGTGGAAACCGTTGAGGGCTGGCAGCAGGTGTTCTGTGAGGCCCTCGGACGCCGCCTCGTGTACGCGGCGGACGAGTACTACCTCCTCGCCGGCCGGCCCTTTCCCCTCCTCGACACCTACGGTCCCGTCGCCCAGCACGACAACGGCGTCGGCATGGTCCGGGCCTTCGAAGCTCGGTTCGAGGGCCGCGACGACGCCCCCGAGGGAGGTCCCGGCGGGTTCTTCCAGTCCGTTGACGGCGCACCCGCAGCGGGCTACCGATCCATTCGCCACCCCGACCAGGTCACCATCCGGCCCCGGCCCGACGCCCCCGTCACCGTCCTGACCGGCACCTATGGTGCGGCGGTGATCCAACCCCTCGTGGCGAGGACCGCCCCGGACGCCGAGGTCCTCGCGGTCCCCAACCGCTTCTTCGGCGGCAACATCGGGGTCGCCGGGCTTCTCACCGGTGCAGACGTGACGGCTGCGCTGACCGGAGCACCCCCCAACCGGCGTTACCTCCTCCCGGACGTCTGCCTGTCCGGGGGCCGATTCCTCGACGGCCTGGCCGTGGACGATCTCCCGCGAGCGGTCGAAGTGATCCCCGCAGACGGCGCCGCCCTGCGTGCTGCGCTGCGACCCCGGACCTCCTCCCGTTAGATGTCAGCCACCCCAGTAGATCCATCTGCGTCCCGACCCACAGTGGCCGTCGTCGGTCGACCCAACGTCGGCAAGAGCACACTGGTCAACCGCATCGTTGGCCACCGCGAGGCCATCGTGGAGGAACGCCCCGGAGTCACCCGAGACCGGAAGCTGCTGGCCGCCGACTGGGCCGGCCACGAGTTCACCATCGTCGACACGGGCGGCTGGGTCGCCGGCGGGGGCACGCTGGATCGCGCCGTCAGCGCCCAGACCGAACGCGCTCTCGCCGGCGCCGACGTGGTCCTGCTGGTCGTCGACGCGTCGGTGGGCGTGACGGAAGAGGACGCCCGCGTCGCCGCCCTTCTCCGCAAGCTGGGCCGACCCACCCTGGTGGTCGCCAACAAGGTGGACGGCGACAGCCGCGACACCGACGCCTGGGTGTTCGCCCGGCTCGGACTCGGGGATCCGCGACCGGTCAGCGCCCTGCACGGGCGCGGCACCGGCGATCTCCTCGACGACGTCGTCGCCCTCCTGCCGGCCACACCCGGCGCCGACGCGGCGAGCGCCGAAACGGACCTCGTCCCCTCCGTCGCCATCGTGGGCCGGCCGAACGTGGGCAAGTCCACGCTGTTCAACCGGCTCATCGGTGACCACCGCTCCGTGGTGCACGACCTGCCGGGCACGACGAGGGACAGCATCGACACCCTCGTCTCGACCCCCGACGGCGACATCCGCTTCGTGGACACGGCCGGCATGCGGCGGCGGGCCCGGGAGGCGGAAGGGGCGGAGTTCTATTCCATGGTGCGAGCCCTCCAGTCGCTCGACCGGGCCCAGGCGGCCCTGTTGGTGATCGACGCCACCGAGGGCATCACCCGCCAGGACCAGCGGCTGGCGGAGCGCGTTGATGCCGCGGGCTGCACGGTGGTGATCGTGCTCAACAAGTGGGAGCTGCTGGACGCCGACGGCCGGGCGAGGGTCACCGCCGACTTGCACGACCAGCTCGGTTTCCTGGCCTACGCGCCGGTGGTGAAGATCAGCGCCCGTACCGGGCTCGCGGTGCACAAGCTGCTCCCCGCCCTGCGGACCACGTTGTCGGCCACCCAGCGCCGGGTGCCGACCGGGGAGCTCAACCGGGTGCTGGCGGAAGCGCAGGCCGCCCACCGCTCGCCGGGAGGGCGCGTCCTCTACGCCACCCAAGGGGCCACCGACCCGCCCACGTTCACCATGTTCGCGACCAAGTCCATCCCGGCGCCCTACCTCCGCTATCTCGAGCGACGCATCCGGGAGCACTTCGACCTGGGGCCGACGCCCCTGGTGTTCCGCGTTCGCCGGCGCAGCTCCTGAGGGGATATCGAAAACGGTTCCTGACGGGGCTCTAGTAGCGTTCTTTCCATGTTGAGCCAGCCGTGGCTGGCCGCCGCAGCCGTCTTCTGCGCCATCGCGGCCGCCCTATGGGGCCGGGCCGCGGCTCGGCTCGGAAGAGCCGCCCGGCGCATCGAGGCAGAAACCGCCTCGTCCTCCCACGGTCGTGACGCCACCGAGCTGGCCCGGGCCGCCTTCGACAAGGACCTGCACACCGCCCTGCTCTACAGCCTGCTGACCATCGGCCTGGCCATCGCCTCCATCTCCCGCTCTATCTGGTATGAGCTGCCGTTGCTGGCGGTCACCATCCCCGTCGTCGTGTCGATCCGGTACGCCCCCCGGTTCTTCGACGAGGCCCGACTGGCCGAGAACCGGGCCATGCTGGAACGACGGGCCGAGGAAGTCCTCGCCCAGGAGGAGCTGGCCCCGCGCCGCTGGGCGGATCGGCTGGCCCCGGAGGACCTGCCCCATGTCGAAGGGTTCGAGCTGGGTCGGGTCTACGAGCCCGGCACGGGGATGATGGCCGGCGATTTCTACGACGTGTTCGTGACCGCCCACGACCGGATCGCCTGTGTGATCGGCGACGTCGCCGGCCATGGGATCGAACCGTCCATCACCGCCTTCCAGGTCAAGTATCTGCTGCGTACCTTCCTGCGCACCTACCGGGATCCGGCCCAGGCGCTGGAAGAGCTCAACCAGGTCCTTTCCACGAGCGGCCGACCCGAGGACCTGGTATCCGTGTGCGTCGTCATCTTCGACACGGCAGCGGGCACCCTGCGCCACGCCTCCGCCGGGCATCCCGCGGCCTGGCTGTGGCAGGACTCGGAAATGTGGTCGCTGCGCTCGACCGGCCCCCTCCTCACCCTGGACCCCACGGCCAGCTACTTCTCCCGAGAGCTGCCGCTCACCTCGGGAGACCTGCTCCTCCTGTACACGGACGGGCTGACCGAAGCTCGCTCCGGTGGGCACATCTTCGGGGAAGACCGAGTCGCCGGGATCGTTCGCCGGGACCCGGGCCAGGACGCCACCATCCTGTGCAAGACCCTCCTCGAGGCCGCCCGGGACTTCGCCGCAGAACCACTGACCGACGACGTCGCCATCCTCGCGGTCCGGCGGGTGTGACCGGCCGTGCCCTGGTGCGATGACTGCAGCAAATTCTGGAACCCACCCAGCATGGGACCGGCGGGCGAATGCCCGACCTGCGGCAAGGTGCTGGCCACCCGCCGACGAGGAGTACCCTGGCATTTCAAGCTGATGCTGGTCGCTCTGGCCGTGTACCTCGTGTACCGCATCTATTGGCTGGCGGAGTGGCTACCGAAGCACATGTGAGCGGGCCGCACCGGCGCCTGGCCTTTGATCGGCGGTGGCCAGCCGCCCGTTAGCGCTGGCCAGCCGCCCGTCCGCACTCCCATCAGCCGCCCCCATCAGCCCCCCGTCGGGCGCTCGCCAGCCGCCGTCGGGCGCCCGCCAGCCGCCCGTCCGCGCTCGCCAGCCGCCCCCGTCAGCCGCCACCGTCAGCTGTCCGTCCGCGCTCGCCAGCCGCCCCCATCAGCCGCCACCGTCAGCTGCCCGTCCGCGCTCGCCAGCCGCCCGTCCGCGTTCGCCAGCCGCCCCCGTCAGCCGCCGTCGGCGCTCGCCAGCCGTCGGCCGGGCCGGGCACCTGAAGATCTGCGGGAGCTCCGTTTCGGCTCGGCTCCGATCGGAGCCCGGGCGTACTAGGGTCGGTGGCCCACCGGGCGGTGGCGCAGTTTGGTAGCGCACCAGACTGGGGGTCTGGGGGTCGCGAGTTCAAGTCTCGCCCGCCCGACAGAGTGAGGCGCTGGTCAGGAATTTCCTGGCCAGAACCTCCCTGTGGATGCCCGATAGGTCTCTCCCTGCGGCCAGACCTGGCCGGCGGCTGACCCACCCTGGCGGCTGGCTTTGGACGCCTCGGCTCCGGGCCGAGCCGATGGTTACCAGTTGGGTGTGTACCCGCCGCGGCCCATGGCCGCGCTGGTCTCGTAGTCGATCTCTTCGTCCACGCTGCCGAGGACCTCGGTGATCCAGTCGAGACGCTCCTTGAGGATGCGCTCGACGCCCGCCTGCAAGGTGGTCGAGCTGATGGCGCACGAGCTACAGGACCCCTGGAGCTGCACCTCGATCTCGCCCGTGTCAACGTCGGCCTTCAGCAGCAGCAGGTCGCCACCATCGGCCTGGACCGCCGGCCGGATGAGGTCGATCAGCTCGTTGAGGTTGGCCAGGCGTTGGGCTCGTTCGTCATCACTCAGCATCATGTACCTCCGTTTCCATTCTGCCAGCTCTTTGGGCAATCCCTGCAGCTCCATTCGTCGTATGCACACCAGTCGGCCTGGGACCGACTCAGGGCACAGGAGGTGTGACATGCGCCACGTTCCCGTCATTGCCGTACGTCCTCCGAGACGACGACCCGGTCCAGCCCTGACAGTGGCTATCACCGCGTGCGCCGCGCTGGTGGGCGTCATGGGCGCCGGCATCGGTCCGGCTTCGGGTGCGACTGCGGGTGCGGGTGCGGGCGCGGCGGGCTCGCCCCGAACGTTTCTGGGCGGCCTGCAGCAGATCCAGACCGTGGCCTCGACCGTTCCCACCAGTCCGACGCCCCGACCCGGCGACGGTGACGTCAATCCGTACGGGACGGTGGTCGTGCCGACCACGGTCGGGGATCTGGTGGCCGGCGACGTGCTGGTCAGCAACTTCAACAACGCCGCCAACCTGCAGGGCACGGGCCGGACGATCGTCGAGGTGGCCCCCAACGGGTCGGTTCGCACCTTCGCCCGGCTCCCTGAGCTGCGGGGAGGCACGGGCCTGACCACGGCGCTGGCCGTCCTGCCGTCTGGCGACGTGGTGGTCGGCAGCCTTCCCACCAAAAATGGTTTGTCGGCCACGGCGACGCGAGGTGCCCTGTTGTTCCTCAACGCCGAGGGGCGGCTGGTCGAGACCATCTCCGGGGGGGACATCAACGGCCCTTGGGATCTGACCAGCGTGTCGTTCGGGCCCTTCGCCGAGATCTTCGTGACGAACGTGCTCAATGGCACGGTCGCGGCCAGCCCGAACACGGTGGACATGGGCACGGTGGTACGGCTCATCGTCAATTGCTCGACCCCCACGCCGACGGTGCTCGCCAACACGGTCATCGCCTCCGGCTTCGGCGAACGGACAGACCCCGCCGCCCTGGTGGTCGGGCCCACCGGAGTGGGCCTCGGAAGTGACGGGACGCTCTACGTGGCCGACACGGTCGGAAATGCCATCCGGGCGATTCCCGATGCGCTGTTCCGCTTCAGCGATGCCGGCACCGGGACCCTCGTGTCACCCCAGCCTGGACAGCGATCCCTCCTCAACTCACCACTCGGACTGACGATCGCCCCCAATGGTGACGTCTTGACCGTCAACGGCGGCAACGGCCGGGTCGTGGAGACCACGCCGGCCGGGCTACGGGTCGCATCCCGGTTCCTCGATACCAGTGGAATGCCTCGCGGTGCCGGCGCCCTCTTCGGTCTGGCGGTGAGGCCAGGCGGCGATGGCTTGTACTTCGTCGACGATGCCACCAACCAGCTGGATCTGCTGGCCCCCTAGACACAGCTTTGGGCGGGGGCCGGCCCTTGCTGGCGGCAGTTGACCCCGGCGGCAGAGGTAGATGGGCGGCTAGTGGCGGTGGTCGTCGGTGGTCGCCGGTGGTCGCCGGTGGTCGGCGGAGGTTGGCGGGGCCGGCGGCGGTTGGCGGGAGCCGCCGCCGGCGGCGGTCGACCTTTGGACATCTGAGCACCCTCAGGCTGTACAGACGTCCAAAGGTGTCGGACGGGAGCCTGGCGACGGTGACGGCCACCAGGGCTCCGCCCGCAGCTGGCCCATAGCCGGCGTTTCCCCATCCCTCATCGACCAGTACCCTACGAAGCGATGGGTTCGACCGACGCCAGTCCATCCGGAGCTTCGAGTGAGGTCGAGGCTGGCGTCTTCGGCTCGAGCGACGAGGGATCAGGGTGCCCTGCGATAGGGGCGCGCCGCACGGCGACGAGCGCAGGGAGTGGCTCCGGACCCGCCTGGAACCAGGCCGGCCCGGCCGGCTGCCCGGCGTCGTATGGGGTCGAGGCCAGCCCGGCGACGGTGCGCGGTCCGGTCGAGCCGAGCCGGCCATCAGCCTGCCCGGCCAGACGCCGGTCAGGCGGCCATCGGGGCTACGTGATCCCGGGGGTCATTGCCATGGCCGCGTTGCTCGGAATCGGCCTGGCTCTCGGCGCCGGCGATCTCGACCACCGCACCACGTCCGGATTGCACGGTACCGACGTGGCCCAGCAGTTGGCACTGGCCATCCAGGCGCAGAACGGATCGCACACCCCTCCCAACGTCACCTGCCCGGCGACGGAACCCGTCCGATCAGGCTTGCAGTTTTCCTGCACCATCCAAGCGAGCGGCTCGAGCCAGGTCATTCACGTGGAAGAGACGGACGGAAGGGGTCACCTGAGCTGGCAGATGGGCCAACCCGGCGGCTGACCACCACCGTCAAGGCCATTTCGCCATCCACCATTTTTCGGCCCAAAGCGGTCCGTAAAACCAGGCACCGGCGGGCTGGAAGTTTTTACTGACCGTTTTTGCGGCCGCGCACGCTCAGAAATTTGCAAAAGCGGTCAGTAAAACCAGGCATCGGCCGGGCGCCATCTTTTATTGACCGTTTTTGGCGGCCGGATCCACGCTCAGAGATTTGAACAGGCGGCCAGCGACGAACGCCGGACCGCGATTTTTGCTGACCGTTTTGGCGGCCGGGATCGGGCGGCAAACAAACGGGCCGGCGGGCGGGCGAACAGCAAGAACGGGCGGGCGGGCGGCAACGAACGGGCCGGCGGGCGGGCGAACAGCAACGAACGGGCGGGCGGGCGGCAACGAACGGGCGGGCGGGCGGCAACCGAACGGGCGGGCGGGCGGCCGGCGACGAACGGGCGGGCGGGCGGGCGGCAAGAAACGGAGCCCGGCCGAGGAGCGGAGGACGCGGCCCCAGCCGCGGTCAGCCGACTGGCTCGGGGGAGGGAGTGTCCAGCTCGGCGAGCAACTCGCGGACCCGTTGGGCCGAGCGTTCGACTTCGGTCCGGTACCGCTGGAGGCCGGTCAGCTTGGCGTCGATGGTGGCCGCGGTGGCCTGGTGGATAGCCAGCACCTCTTGGAGCAGCTCCCGACGGCGGGCCTCGCTGGTCGGCGTGGCCCGAAACTCCTGGCGCACCCTGGCCAACCGGTCGTCGTTGTCGATGACGACCCGGATCTCGTCGAGGTTGAGCCCGAGGAGCGTCTGCAGTTCCCGGATGCGGCGCACGCGGGCCACATCGGCCTCGGAGTACCGTCGCAGCCCGCCGGGCGTTCGGGCCGACGGGGTCAACAGTCCGATCTCCTGGTAGTACCGGAGCGACCGCTCGGAGACGCCGCATTCTCTCGCTGCGCTGCCGATCCCGAGCAACGGGCTCTGCGACTCGACCGCCGCCTCCGGTGCCCGCTTCATGGCGCCACCTCGGCCCGGGCCAGCCCGTCGGCGGTCAGAACCGGTGCCGTCTCCGTAACCGGCTCCGAGTTTCCCACGACCCGCAGCTCGGCCGCAGCCGCGTACTTGCCGCCCCGCAGCAACGACGCCACGGCCGCGATGATCGAGGTCAGGGCGGCGAAGTACATGGCCAGATGGAGGCCGTCCGCGAAGGGGGCAGAGAGCAGACGAGGGAAGAATTCCCGGCCGGTGAGGTAGGTGACCTGGGTGTGCGACAGGGAACCAAGGGCCCCGAACCGAGCCAGTTCGACCTGGATAGGGTTGCCCCCGAGGAACGAGGCGAAGAGCGTGCCGGCGGGCGGTAGCCCGGCCACCGCGTGAGCAGCGTTGGCCGGCACCCCTTGGGCAACCAACCCTGAGTACAGATGGGTCGGCAGGCTGGAGGACAGCCCAATGGCGATCACCGAGAAGAACACTGCCATGGACAGGACCGTTGCAGAGTTCTGGAACGTCATGAGCATGCCCGCGCCCGCGCCCCGTTGGTCGGTGGGCAGGCTGTTCATGACGCCGGCGGCGTTGGGCGACATGAACATGCTGGCCCCCATCGACCACACGATGATCAGCAGGGCGAAGACGGGATACCCGAAGTCGATCGGGATGGCATTCAGCAAGAGGAAGGCGGCGGCGCAGATCAGCAGCCCAGCGGTGGCGAACGGTCTGGCGCCGAAACGGTCCGACAGCGCCCCGCAGACCGGGGCGGCGATCAGGCTCCCGAGGGTCAGCGGGATCAGATAGATACCTGCCCAGAGGGGCGTTTGTTCGAAGCTGTACCCGTGTAACGGCAACCAAATGCCCTGTAGCCAGAGGATCAGCACGAACTGGATGCCGCCCCGTCCCATGGCCGCCAGCAAGGAGGCGAAGGTGCCGGCGCTGAAGGCGCGAATCCGGAACAGACCCAACCTGAACATGGGATCCCTCACCCGCAACTCGATCCACACGAACAGCCCGAGGACGGCGATGCCGCCCAAAATGGCGACATCGACCGCAGGGTTGGTCCATCCCATGGTGTGATGGTGATACGGCTCGATGGCGTACACCATGCCCGCGAGCAGAGCGATCAACCCGGCCGCGAAGGTGACGTTGCCTGCCCAGTCGATCTTCGATCGGGTCCGGACCCCGTTGTCCTTCAGCATGAGATAGGCCCACACCGTGCCGGTCACCCCGAAGGGCACCGACACCAGGAAGACCAGGCGCCAGTCGACGGGTCCCAGGATCCCGCCCAGCATCAGGCCGATGAACGACCCGGACACCGCGGCCATGCTGTTGATCCCCATCGCCTTCCCCCGCTCTTCGACGGGAAAAGCGTCGGTCACGATGGCGCTCGAGTTGGCGTAGATGAGCGCCCCTCCCACCCCCTGGATGACGCGGACGCCGATGATCCACAAGGCGGCCCCCACGCCGGTCAGCCACGTCGCCGAAAGCAGTATCGACGCCACGGTGAACACCGCGAAACCCAGGTTGTACATGCGGACCCGGCCGTACATGTCGCCGACCCGCCCGAAGCTCACCACGAGGACCGCGGTGACCAGCAGGAACCCGAGCAGCATCCACAGCAGATAGGAAGTATTGGCCGGTTGCAGCGGATCGAGTCCGATGCCGCGGAAGATCTCCGGCAGCGAGATCAGCAGGATGGACGAGTTGACGGTCACCATCAAAACGCCGAGCGTCGTGTTGGAGAGGGCGATCCACTTGTAACGCGAGTCGGCCCTGGGCCCGCTCGGGGCCAAAGAACCTGAAGTCGGGCCGGCCCCTGAACTCGGTCCGGATGAGAACGCTCGCCGCATGCTGCGCTCGACATTATCAGACTCTAACGTCAACGTCAGGTTTTAGGGTTCGGCAGCACCGTCTCGGCTCACCCCGGATTCCGGAGCCGCGCACTCCTAGACTTCTCGTATGGGCATCACGCGCAGGCAGGGGGAGGACCGCCTGCTGACGGTGCCGAACGGGCTGACCCTGGTTCGCCTGTGCTGCATTCCGCTGTTCGTGTGGCTGATGGCCCGCCCGGATCGGGCGGGTTGGTACCCGGCGGCGATCCTGCTCGGCGTCCTCGGCGCGACCGACGGACTGGACGGCTACATCGCTCGTCACTTCAACCAGGTGTCCAAGCTCGGCAAGGTGCTCGACCCCACGGCCGACCGGCTGCTGCTGGCGGTGGCCGCCATCACGATTGTCGTGGTCCACGCCATCCCGACGTGGGTCGCAGTCGTGGCCATCAGCCGCGAAGTCCTGGTCGCGGTGGGGTTCCTGGCGGTGGCCGCAGCCGGCGGCCGCCGAGTGGACGTCCAGTGGGCGGGCAAAGCGGGCACCTTCGGGCTGATGATCGCCCTGCCTCTCTTCCTGGTGGGGCACGCCAACGACGACTGGCACTCCGTGGCTGAAGTGCTGGCGTGGGTAGCCGTAATCCCGGCGCTGGTGCTCGGCTGGTACGCGGCGTTCACGTATGTCCCCATGGCGCGGGCCGCGCTGTCCAAAGACGGTGACCGGCACGAGGAGGCTTCGATATGAAGGCGGTCATCATGGCAGGCGGGGAGGGCACCCGGCTGCGCCCCCTCACGTCCAACCAACCCAAGCCGATGATGCCCATCGCCAACCGGCCCATGATGGAGCACATCGTGCATCTCCTGAAGAAGCACGGGTTCGAGGACATCGTCGTCACCGTGGCCTTTCAGGCCAACGCCATCAGAACCTACTTCGGCAACGGTTCGGAGTTCGGGGTGCGGATGGTCTACGCCACCGAAGAGAACCCGCTCGGCACGGCTGGATCCGTCCGCAACGCCATGGACGAGCTGAACGAACCGTTCCTCGTCATCTCGGGCGACGTCCTCACGGACATCGACCTGGCCGGCATCGTCGAGTTTCACCGGGAAAAGAAGGCCGTCGTGACCATCGGCCTGAAGGCCATGGAGAACCCGCTGGAGTTCGGCATCGTCATCACCCGGGAGGATGGCTCGATCGAGCGGTTCCTGGAGAAACCCACCTGGGGACAGGTTTTTTCCGACACCATCAACACTGGCATCTACGTGCTCGAGCCCGACATCTTCGAGTACATCCCGCCGGAGAAACCGGTCGACTTCTCGGCCGACGTCTTTCCCCAGCTACTGGAAGACGGCGTCCCGATGTACGGCTACGTGGCCGAGGGGTACTGGGAGGACGTCGGGACCCTCGAGGCCTACATAAAGGTGCACCAGGACGTGCTCGACGCCCAGGTCGTCGTCGACATCCCCGGCTTCCGGCTGGGTGACGGCATCTGGCTCGGGGAGGGTTCAGAGATCGATCCTCGGGCGAACGTGGACGGCCCGGCCATCATCGGTGACTACAGCCGGGTCGATGCCGGCGCCCGGCTCGCCGAGTACACCGTGCTCGGTTCGAACGTGCGGGTCGGGGCGGACGCCTTCATCGAGCGGTCGGTAGTACACGACAACGTCTACCTCGGCCCAGGCGTGCGCCTGCGCGGGGCGATCGTGGGCCGCTCCGGCGACCTGCGCCGGGGCGCCCGCCTGGAGGAAGGCGTCGTCCTGGGCGACGAGTCCTTCGTCGGCGAGCACGCCGTCATCAATCCGGGGGTCAAGGTGTACCCCTTCAAGACGGTCGAGCACGGCGCCATCGTGAACTCCTCGATCGTGTGGGAATCTCGAGGAGCTCGCAATCTCTTCGGGCGGCTCGGGGTGGCCGGTCTGGCCAACGTGGACATCTCGCCCGAGCTGGCAGTTCGACTGGCCATGGCCTACGGCACCACGATGAAGAAGGGCGCGAAGGTCGTGGCGTCGAGGGACACCAGCCGGGCGGCCAGGGTACTGAAGCGAGCGCTGATGGTCGGCCTCAACGCCACCGGCGTCGACGTGGACGACCTGGAGGTCGCCACCGTGCCCGTGACCCGCTTCGGTGTACGCATCGAGGGAGCCGACGGAGGCCTGTCCGTTCGGCTGGCGTCCGATGATCCCCAGTCCGTCGTCATCCGATTCTTCGACTCCGTCGGCATCGACATATCCGAGACCACCCAGAAGAAAATCGAGCGCATGTTCTACCGGGAGGATTTCCGTCGTTCGCTCGCGGGCGAGATCGGGGACTTGCGGTTCCCGGTCCGTACGGCCGAGTTCTACACCGCGCTGCTGATGGAGGATGTCGACGTCGAGGCGGTTCGGTCGGCCCAGTTCAAGGTCGTCCTCGACTACGCCTACGGCGCGGCCAGCTTCGTGATGCCGAACGTCCTGTCGAAGTTGGGCGCCGACGTACTCTCGGTCAACCCGTACGCCTCCACTCGACAGTCCCTCACCTTCGACCGCTGGGAGCACGCGGCCCAGGTCTCGGAACTGGTGCGGGCATCAGGAGCCCACCTCGGCGCCGTTATCGACACCGACGGCGAGTACATCACGCTCGTGGACGACAACGGCCACATCCTGAGTGACGACCAGGGGCTCATGGCGCTGCTGCACCTGGTGCTCGCAGAGGCCGACCGCAAAGGAGGGCCGCCGCCAACCGTCGCCCTCCCGGTATCCGTCGGCCGGGCGGTGGAAGCCATGTGCGAAGACGCCGGTGCGACCCTGCTGTGGACGAAGCTCTCCACGCCCCACCTCATGGAGGTGGCGTCCGGGCCCGGCGTGCGCTTCGCGGCCAGCCAGGAGGGTGGTTACATCTTTCCGGGCTTTCTTCCCGCCTACGATGCCGTCGCCACCCTGGTGGAAACTCTGGCCCTGCTCGCGCCGACCGGCGTACGCCTGTCCCGGGTGGTGAGCCAGCTACCGACTGTGCGAGTGGCCCATGAAGCAGTGGCGACGCCCTGGGAGAAGAAGGGTCTGGTGATGCGGATGATGATGGAGTGGGCCAAGGATCACGAGCTGCTACTGGTGGACGGCGTAAAGGTGGTTCATGACGACGGGTGGGCGCTCGTCTTTCCCGACCCCGAAGAACCTCTGACCCACGTGTGGTCCGAGGCGCCGACCGATGCCGACGCCCGGGCCCGCGCCCAGGAGTACGCTCGACGGATACGCAACCTGCTGCGATCTTGACGAACAGCGCACCGACAGCGAGGCGGATCGCGGCGGCACGCTCGGGGCGCGTCCAGTACATTCCGGGGCCATGAACGTCCCCGACGACCTCCGCTACACATCCGATCACGAGTGGGCCCGCTCCGAGGGTGAGCAGATTCGCATCGGGATCACGGATTACGCCCAGGATGCGCTCGGCGACGTCGTCTTCGTGCAACTGCCGGCGCCGGGGGCCAGCGTCGGCGCGGGGGAGTCTTTTGCTGAAGTGGAGTCGACCAAGTCCGTGTCCGACGTCTACGCCCCCGTCAGTGGAAAAGTGGTCGAGGTCAACGCCGAGCTGTCGGACTCCCCCCAAAAGCTCAACGACGACCCCTACGGTGAGGGGTGGCTCTGCATCCTGCAGCCTGACGACACGGGCGCGGTGGGTTCGCTGCTGGACGCGGACGGATACCGAAAGCTCATCGAGAGCTAGCAGGGTGGGGTGACGCCGATCTTCTGCAACCGCTGCGGTCACCGCAATCCGGAGGGCTCGAACTTCTGCTCGTCCTGCGGTGCCGTCCTCGAACGCCCCAGCGGGTCCGACCCGGCCGTCACCACCATCACCTTTGCCCCCGTGGAAGCGGCGGGGGAGGTGGGAGACGAGGAGCTGACCGTCGCCGTCGGCGATCTGCCGTCGGGAGCCGGCCTCCTGGTCGTGAAGCGGGGACCCAACGCCGGCTCCCGCTTCACCCTGGAGACGGGTCAGACGACCATAGGGCGTCATCCCGACAGCGATATCTTCCTGGATGACGTCACGGTGTCACGCCGGCATGCTGAGGTCAGCGTCGACGGGGATGGGTTCACCGTCCGGGACGTCGGTAGCCTCAACGGCACCTATCTCAACCGGGAGCGCATCGAAACGGCGAAGCTGCAGAACGGGGACGAGCTCCAGATCGGGAAGTTCAGGTTGGTTTTCCTTCACGATATGCAAGGCGGGTGAGCGGTGGCAGAGCGATCCCATCTGTCCATCGGGGAGGTGCTCTCCCTCTTACGAGAAGAGTTCCCCGACGTAACGATCTCCAAAATCCGGTTCCTGGAGAGCCAAGGTCTGGTCGATCCCGAGCGGACGCCCTCGGGATACCGGAAGTTCTACGACCACGACGTCGATCGCCTGCGCTGGATCCTGCGTCAGCAGCGGGAGAACTTTCTCCCGCTCAAGATCATCCGCGGCCGCCTTACCGAACAGACTGACGAGTTCGACGAGACCGGCCCAGAGGGAGGAGATCCGGATGCGGCCGGAGCCGCGGTGGCGGCGGCGCCGACCGATGCGGCCATAGAGAGGCCCGGACCGGCATCCGCCCCGCAAACCGACGGCACCCTCCTAGGAACGGCCTTGCCCGTCGCGGCACCCGCCGCGCCGCCCACGTCCAGTGCGCCCGCCGCGTCCGCCGCTCCCGCGGCGTCCCCCGCGTCCGCTCCCGGACCCAGCGGTCCACCGGACAACGGCGGGGTTGCGGCCAGGCCGATGACGGGACCCGGACGGGCGCCGGACTCCCATCCCGCGGGCCCGGATCGGGCCCGACCCGGGGTGACCCCGAGCCGACCGACCGCCGCGGCAGTCTCGGCCGCCCGGGACGCGGAGGATCCCGACGGAGAGTCCGCCCGCCTGGCCCCGTCCGCCCAGCTGGCCCTGGGAGAAGACGCCGAGACGTTCAGCGCGGAGGAACTCGCCCATGCCGCAGGAGGGACTCCGGCGATGGTGACCGAGCTGCAACAGTACGGGCTGATCAGCCCGCGGGTCCTCGTCGGCGGGATGCCGTACTTCGACGCCGGGGCGCTGGAGATCGTCCGGGCCGCGGCCGGGTTCGCCAGACACGGCGTCGAGGCCCGCCACCTGCGGGCGTGGCGCAGCTCGGCCGACAGGGAAGCGGGCCTGTTCGAACAGGTCATCATGCCGATGTTGCGGCAGCGCAATCCGCAGGCCCGCCAGCAGGCGGCGTCAACCCTGGCCGAGTTGGCCTCGCTCGGCGGAAACCTGCGCAAGGCCCTGCTCGATCAAGCGCTCCGCCAAATTCGCTGAGGCAGGCTGACAAAAAAACGAATCCTGGGAGCAAGAGGGCGGCCGTTCGCCTGCCATCTCATCCACCTTCATAGGATCACGAACCCCGGCGAAGACCGGACCTGTCCCTCGCGCCGGTTTTGGCGACCGCCTGGACCGCGACGCGTCGGAACCATTCCGCCTCAGGTTGGTGGCTCACCCGCACTATGTTGCTTTCTCATGGTGGAGATGCACCTCAATGCGGTCCGGGTCGAGTTGCCGAGCAACACCCCGATCCTCCTCCTACAGGAAGCCCAAGGGGCCCAGCGGACACTGCCGATCTACATCGGCCCGGCCGAGGCCCAATCCATCGCCTTCGCCCAGCAAGGCGTGGACACGCCCCGCCCGATGACCCACGATCTCATGCGCGACATCCTGGAAGAGCTCGGCGCCACGGTCGAGTGCATCGTGATCACCGAGCTGCGGGAGCGGACTTTCTACGCCGAGATCCGTCTCCGCCTCGGCGGTCGGCGCCACATCGTCTCCGCCCGGCCCTCCGACGCGGTGGCCCTCGCCGTTCGGGTGGACACGACCATCTACGCCGAAGAAGAGCTGCTCGACGCCGAGGGCGTGATCCTCCCCGACGAGGAAGCCGAGCCCCCCGAGGCCGACGAGCTGGTGTCGGAGTTCCGCGAGTTCATCGAGGGGGTCCGGCCGGAGGACTTCGAGTCCTGAGCCGCAGGCCTCTCGGACGGGCTGTTGCATTCCGCCCCGGCATCGACCACACTGTCGTAACTACTTGTCTGTGATCCTCGAGGAGGCGGAGATGGCAGCTGGGGTGGAAGCTGGCGACGTCGATACCGGGGAGATCGGATACCGGGGCCCGCAGGTCTGCTCGATCGTGGGCATCACCTACCGGCAGCTCGACTACTGGGCCCGGACCGGCCTCATGCTTCCCTCGATCAGCGAGGCGAAGGGCAGCGGCTCGCAGCGCCGCTACTCGTATACCGACCTGGTGCAGCTGAAGGTCATCAAGCGGCTGCTCGACGCCGACGTGTCCCTCCACGCCGCTCGCAAGGCCATCGACTGCCTGCGCTCCACCGGCGACGACCTTACGACCGCCAACCTGGTGATCGACGACCGCCGCTCGGTCCTGGCTCACTCGGGCGAGGAGATCATCGATCTCCTGCAGGGCGGCCAGACCGTGCTCAACATCGTTCCCCTCGGTGGGGTGGTGTCCGAGTTGGCGGCCGCCATCACCGACCTGGGCCTGTCGGTACCCGCGTCCAGGGAGCCCGCCGGACCCTCCGACGCCCCCACCACCCCAGGGCGCAGCGTGGCTCGACGGACGGCGTCGGGCGCCTGAGCCCTCGCTGGTTTCGACGACCCACGCTCTAGGCTGCCTGGAGTGAACGAGTCGGAATCCACCTTGCGGCACTCGCCTCTCGATGCCGCGCACCGGGCCTTGGGGGCCAAGATGGTGCCGTTCGGGGGTTGGGAGATGCCGTTGTCGTACCCGAGTGGCACGATCGCCGAGCATCTGGCGTGTCGCCGCGGGGCGGTGGCGTTCGACGTGAGCCACCTGGGGACGGTCCGTCTCACCGGTCCCGCCGCCTGGGCCACCCTGCAGGCGACCCTGACCAATGACCTGGCCAAGATCCAACCAGGCCGGGCCCAGTACACCCACCTGCTCGACGCCGCCGACGCGTCGGTACTCGACGACATCATCGTCTGGTGGGTGGATGACGAGCGTTTCGACGTCATGCCGAATGCGTCGAACACCGCCCGGGTGCGCGGCGCCCTCGGCGGCGTGGACGTCACCGTCGAACGAGCCATCGTGGCGATCCAGGGCCCGACGGCGCGAGAGCTGATGTCCGAAGTGGCTCCCGAGGCCGCAGCCGTGGGTCGCTTTCGGGTCAACCAGTTCACCTGGGGAGGCCAGCCCTGCGTGGCCGCAGGTACCGGCTACACCGGGGAGGACGGGATCGAGTGCGCCGTACCCGCCGAGATCGCCGCCTCCTTCTGGGAGTCGATCCTGGCCATCGGGGTGCAACCGGCCGGACTCGGTGCTCGCGACACGCTCCGCCTGGAGGCCGCATTGCCCTTGCACGGACACGAGCTCGGGCCGGGCATCACTCCGTTGCAGGCCGGGCTCGAATGGGTCGTGTCGTGGTCCAAGCCCGAGGGGTTCCAAGGTCGGGCCGCCCTCGAACGGGAGAAGACCAGCGGCGTGGCCCGCCTGCTCGCCGGCCTGGCCACCGAGGGGCGGCAACCTCCTCGCAGCGGCGCCGCCGTGCTTCGCGAGGGGACCGCCGTCGGCGAGGTGACCAGCGGCAATTTCTCGCCCGTGCTCGGGCACGGGATCGCCCTGGCGTTCGTTCCCCCGGATATCACCGCGGGGGCTGCAGTCGAGATGGATCTGAGAGGCCGTCACGTCCCGGCCCAGGTGGTCCGTCTGCCGTTCGTCGGAAAGAAAGGGTAGGACGTGGGCCATTTCGTTCCCCACACCGACGCCGAGGTGTCGGCCATGCTCGCGGACATCGGGTTGGACTCGGTGGAGCAGCTCTTCGAGGTCGTCCCCGAGGCTCTCCGCCTCGCCGGCGGCTTGAGCCTGGCGGCCGGGCTGTCCGAAGCCGACACCCTGGCGGAGATGGAACGGCTGGCGGCGCGCAACCGGACCGGCGCCGATCTGGTGTGCTTCGCGGGGGCAGGCGCCTACGACCACGAGGTCCCCTCGGCCACGCGCCACCTGACCTTCCGTTCCGAGTTCGTGACCGCCTACACCCCGTACCAACCCGAGGTGGCCCAAGGGGTACTGCAGGCCCTCTTCGAGTACCAGACGCTCATCGCTCGCCTGGCCGGACTGCCGGTCGCCAATGCATCGCTCTACGACGGGGCCAGCGCCACGGTCGAGGCCGTCAACCTGGCTGCCGCGGCCACCGGCCGACGTTCCGTCTGGCTGAGCGGCGGCCTGCATCCTCACTGGCGGCAGGTCCTCGCCACCTTCGCTCGCGGCACCGACCACCATCTGGTGGACGTCCCCCTCCGGGATGGGGTCACCGACTGGGATTCGGCTCTCTCGGGCCAGACGCCGTCAACGGCATCAGGCGAGCCTCCGGCTGTCCTGGTGGTCAGCTGCCCCAACTACCTCGGCGCCCTGGAAGATGTCACCGCTGCCCGCCGCGCCGCCGACGCCCTGGGTGCCCTGCTCGTGGTCGGTTTCGATCCGGTGTCCGCCGGGCTGCTGCGAGCCCCAGGCGAGGCCGGCGCCGACGTGGTGGTGGGGGAGGGCCAGCCCCTCGGCACGCCATTGTCCTTTGGTGGTCCCTATCTCGGACTGTTCTCCTGCCGCATGGAACAGGTCCGCCGCCTCCCCGGCCGGCTGGTGGGTCAGACGGTCGACACCGAAGGTCGACCCGCCTACGTGACCACCCTCCGGGCCAGAGAACAGGACATCCGACGGGAGAAGGCCGCGTCCAACGTCTGCACCAACCAGACGTTGATCGCCGTGGCCGCCATGATCCAACTGTCCTGGCTGGGGACCCGAGGCCTGCGAGAGCTGGCGCTGCGCTGCGCCCGGGGTACCCGGTACGCCCGGGAGGCCGTGCTGGCCATCCCGGGGGTCTCGCTCCTGAGCCCGGCCCCGACCCTGCGGGAGTTCGCCGTACGGCTCCCGGTACCGGCCGACAAGGTGGTGGCCCGCATGGCCGACGAGGGGTTCCTGGCCGGGGTGCCCGTAGGGCTGGAAAGCGGCGTGGTCCAGGCCGACGGCGACGGGCTGCTTATCGCCGTGACCGAACGGCGCACCCGGGATCAGATCGACGCCTTCGCTTCCTCATTGGAAAAGGTGGTGCGCTGATGGCCGGCCCCGCCTCCACTCCGAGCCAGGGTGGCTCCCCGGCCCCCGCCCCCGGCGGACGGGCTACCAGTGCTCCGCTCATGGGCCGAGCCCACGAGCCGACGATCTTCGAGCTGTCGAGCCCGGGGCGCGACGCCTGGTCGTTCCGGGCCACGGGCGTTCCGGAGTGGTCGGCCGAGGAGCTGGTGCCGGCCGGATGGCTCCGGCCCGAGCCGATCGCCCTGACCGAGGTGTCCGAGCGCGACCTGGTCGCCCACGTCACCCGCCTCAGCCATCGTCAGTACTCTGTCGACCTCGGCGGCTATCCCCTCGGGTCGTGCACCATGAAGTACAACCCGAAGCTCTGCGACGACGCCGCCGCCCTGCCCGGGCTCTCGGGGGCCCATCCGGCTGCGCCGGCGTCGGTCGTCCAGGGGTGGCTGGAGCTGCTCTGGTCTCTCTCGGACGCCCTGTGCCGGATCACCGGCATGGCGGGCGCCACCCTCCAGCCGCCTGCAGGTGCGGCAGGGGAGTTGACCGGGCTGCTGCTGATGCGGGCCTACCACGAGGCCCACGGCGAGACCCGGACGAAGGTCATCATCCCGGACTCGGCCCACGGAACGAACCCGGCGTCGGTCACCCTCGGCGGCTTCCAGACGGTGACCGTACCGTCGGATCGCCGGGGGTTGGTCGACCTGGCCGCCTTGCGCGCCCGGCTCGACTCCGACGTGGCCGGCATCATGCTCACCAACCCCAACACCCTGGGGTTGTTCGAGGAGGACATCGCCGAGATCGCCGCCCACGTGCACGAGACCGGCGGCTTGCTCTACTACGACGGAGCCAACCTCAACGCCATCCTGGGCGTGACCCGTCCGGGCGACATGGGGTTCGACATCGTGCACCTCAACCTCCACAAGACCTTTGCAGTTCCCCACGGTGGTGGCGGCCCTGGAGCCGGTCCGGTTGCGGTATCCGCCGGGTTGGCCGACTTCCTGCCCGGCCCCATCCCCGAGCGGCTGGACGACGGGACCTTCGGCTGGTCCACGCCAGCGAGGAGCATCGGCCGGATGCACAGCTGGCACGGCAACGCCCTGGCGTTGGCCCGGGCCTGGTCGTACATACTGACCAACGGGAGCGACGGCCTGCGCCGCGTCGCCGAAGGGGCGGTACTCAACGCCAACTGGCTGCGCCACCGGCTGCGCGGGGTGTACGACCTGCCCTACGACCGCCCCAGCATGCACGAGTTCGTGGCCTCGGCGGCCGGCCTCAAGAAGGCCAAGGGAATCCGGGCCCTCGACGTCGGCAAGCGGCTGCTCGAGGAGGGTTTCCACGCCCCGACCATCTACTTCCCCCTGATCGTGGAGGAAGCCCTGATGATCGAACCGACCGAGACCGAGAGCCCCCAAACCGTCGCCGCCCTCGCCGACGCCCTCATTGCTATTGCGGACGACCCGCCCGGGGTGTCGGCCCTGGCCCCCCGCACCACCCCTGTGGGCCGGGTGGACGAGGCTCGGGCGGCGCGGACCTTGCTGCCCACCTGGGACGCCGTCCTCGAGTTGGACAGCCGCTGAGCCGTTCCTGTCTGCGGCCTGCCTGGCGGTGGGCGGGGCTGGGCGCGGTTGGGGGCCACGAGGGGGCCCGAACCCGCCTCAGCCCCTCTCCGGGGCGCCTGGGAGCACCGGCCCGACGGGCCCGAACCGCCTCAGCCCGTCTCGGGCCGCCTGGGAGTACGCCGCCGCCGGAAGGGTCCTGGTCCCGTGGCCCCGCCCGACTGGTCGTCTCGGGCGTTTTCTGTACTCGGCCGACCTGCGACTTATGGACATCTGTGCAGCCTGAGGCTGCTCAGATGTCCATTAGTGGAGGGCTAGACCGGCTCCCCGGGGGGTCCCGGCTCCCCGGGTTTCGGTCGACTCGGGTCGCGGCGGCCGGTGGGCTACTCGAACTCGAGGTTGTAGGGCTCGCCCGGGATCAGCGACGGCGGAGCCAGGGCCTGTCCATTGACGGTCAGAACGACCTCGGTAGGGTTGCCGAGGCGCACCCACACCGAGCCGGCGATGGTACGAGACTCGCCGGCGACGAGGATGCCCTCGTACAGCACCTGCCCGTTCGAGCTGGACTGACGGATCTCCACCCAGCAGCGCCCCGTGCCCGCCAGCACGATGGTGGCCGGCGCCGCGGTCCGGTACTCGGAATACCCGGAGGTCGTGGTGACCAGGATGGGGCCCGTGGACGCGGGCGCCGGTGCGACCGCCGTCGTAGGCGGGCCTTGCTGTTGGGCCGCAGTGGTGGGCGGTGAGCTGACCGGCGGACGGGTGTGGTGACTGCGCGGCAGCACGATTGCCAAGGTCACGGCTGCAGCCACGACGAGCACTGCTGCGGCGGCGACGGCAGCGCGCATGGCGTTGGGGCGACGCGACCGCGACGAGGCAAGCGTCCGCGGCGGGCGACTCGATGACCGCCGGCGGCGCGGTCCGCTCGTGGTTCCGGCTTCACGCCACGTCGGAGGCCGGCGCGGCACCGGGTCGGCCGCGTCGTCAAAGAACAGCATCGGCTCCGGCGTCTCCGGCAGACCCGTGGCGACGTCCGGGCCTGGTGCGGACTGTGGCGCTCGTTCGACGGGCCCGCCTTGGCCTGCGCTGGGCCCACGAAGGGCATCGGCCCGGACCGTTTCCGCCTCGGCGACAGCCGGGACGGGGAGGCTGTCGACAACCGGATCGAGCCGGCTCCGGACGGGGACCGGGGCTTCGTCCGCCTGCTCTGAGTCGGCCGGCTGACCCGCCGCAATCGGCTGCTCCTCCTTCGGACCCGGAGAGGCGGACACGACCGCCGGCCGGGTCTCGGGGGCGACGGAGGGCCGGGTCTGGGGGACCACCCGACCGGTTTCGGCGACCACCGGGCCCGTTTCGGCCACCACCGGACCCGTTTCGGCGACCGCCCGACCGGCTTCCGGGACCGCCGGACCCGTCTCCGTGACCGCTGGACCTCGCTCGGGGACCGCCGAGCCGCTGATGATGGTGACGGCCGGCAGCTCGAGGTCGGAAGGAACCTCGTGATAGACGCCTTCTTCTCGATCACTCGCGACCCGTTCGTAGGCGGCCGGCCAGCGGAGCGAGCGGGAACGAAGGCGCGGCGTCGGTGGTGGTTGCGTCGGCTCGCCCGCGACGAGGCGGACGTGGGCCTGCGGCCCGTGCCCATCGGGGAGGGTTCTATCGGGGTGGGACGGGGACTGCTGCGCCGCCAACCGTCCAATGGTCTCGAGGGCGCGGTGGTGTACCTGGGCCCGGCGAGACGCGTCCCATCGGCGGCGCGTCGCCGCGACCACGATGCCAAGCCCGACCACGATGAGCGCCAGCAGCGCTGCGCCGCTCATAGTTCGGAGAGTACCCACGACTGGACCCAATGGGTGGTCGCGTCGTGGAGGAATTTCGTAGACAGCGGGAAATCTCAGCGCGCCGGTTCGGCGGAACGATCGTCCCCCGCGACCGATGCTCGCAGGGCGGCCTGATTGGGGTGGCCTTGGATGACGTGACGCAGTCCTTGGGCGGTTGCCGACAGGTAGCGACGGGTGGTTTCCAGGCTGGCGTGGCCGAGTAGTTCTTGTAACTCGACCACGTCCGCGCCGGCCTCCAACGCCGCGGTGGCAAAGGTGTGACGCAAGGCGTGCACCAGCGCGCCTGGCGGCACCTGCGCCCGGACGCCGGCCCGGACGTACAACCGGTCAATGAGATAGCGGACCTGGTCGACACTCAGGCGCCGACCGCGGACGTCGACGAACAGGGGGGTGGCAGGATGGCCGAGGTCGTGGTTCGGGAAGCGGGCCGCCCGCTCGCGCTGGTACTCGGCGATGACCTGTTCGAGCAGCGGATCGATCGGGATGGGCCTGGCTTTGCCGCCCTTCCCCCGCACCTCGAGGCGGCGGGCGCCATCTTCCCCGCTCAGCGATCCAATGTCGAGGCCTACGGCCTCCGCCTCCCGGATGCCGGTCACGCAGAAGGTGGCCGCTACGGCCAGGTCCCTCGCCGGCCAGGGACGCCGGGACCGGGGGTCGGGCTCCGACGCGGCCCGCAACAGGCGGGCCACGGCGTCCCGGCTCCGGATGGACCGGGGCAGAACCACCGGCGTCTTGGGCTTGGGCACGGCCGCCATCGGGTTCCCGCTGAGAACCCCATCGGCCACCAGAAAATCGAACAGGTTGGCCCAGGCAGAGTGCGCCCGCCGGACCGAGGCAGCCGCGTGATCGGCGGCCCAGGACGCGAAGGCGGCGCGGGAGCGCGGGCCCGTCGAGGTGGGAAAGAGACAGGTCGGACAGCTCCCCGACGTCTTCCAGAGCCGCCATTCGGGCTCCGATGCCCTCCACATCCCGTCGGTAGGCGACCAGGGTGGCAGGTGAGGGCTTGGCCGCGCCCAGGTTGACGAGCCAGGCGTCGACCGCGTCGGTCAGACGGGAGGCGGCGGTCAGCTTGCGCCGCGGGACCACGGCAGGCGACGGGCGCTTCACGGTGCCGTCGAGGGTACCGGCTCAGGCGGGAGAGTCCGACAGCACCCGCTCAGGCGGGAGAGTCCGACAGCACCCGCTCAGGCGGCGGAGTCCGACAGCACCGGCTCAGGCGGGGGAGTCCGACAGCAGCGGCTCTTCTGACCGGTACACCCGGATCGGCCGCACCTCGTAGGCGCAGACGTGGCTGCCGGCCAGGATGTGCGAGACCCGTTCCACGGTCGCATCGGGGAGCACGGCCCGCAGGAACGCCAACTCAGTGCCACAGGCCACCCGGTGATGGCGAGCGACGTCAAGGATGGCGCAGTTGCGCTCGACGATCAGCCAACCGCCCTCGATGGGCTCGCAGTCGGCGAGATAGCCATCCTCGTCGAGGATGCGGGCCAACTCCTTGACCTGATCATCAAAGGAACGACCGGCCAGACGAGCGGCAGCCCACTGCTGTCGGGCCTCGCCGCGCTGCTCGAAGGCGGCGATGACGGCCAGGGGATTGGCCTCTTCGATGTAGCCGAGCAGCTGATTGGTCAGCTGCCCGTAGCGCTTTGGGAACAGAGACTCCGCGGCGGGGGTGAGGCAGTACCAGCGTCGGGGCCGGCCGGGCCCCAGGCGCTCGTCTCGGTGGGCCACCAGACCCTCCTCGCTGAGGGGTGCCAGCTGCTGGCGCACCGCCCCGACCGTGACGTCGAGGTCCTCCGCCAGCCGGTCGGCGGTCGCCTCACCCCACGTCTTGAGACGGGTCAGGACCGCCCGCCGCCCACTCGGCAGGCCGGCCAAGGCGGTGGCCCGCCCGGCGGCCTCGGTCGGGGCCATCTCGACCGGCCCCGAAGACCCCGCACCGTACAACGGTGCGTCGGCGAACGACGGGCGCGATGGGTCACTGAAGCCGGGGTTGTCGTGCGGGGGTCGGGCATTCATGGCAGCACCAGGTGACTATCGCCGAACTCGTGCCAAAGGTACCCCTGGGTCAACGCCTCTTCGTAGGACGCCGACACGAGCTCGGGCCCGGCGATCGCCTCCAGCATCGCCAGATGCGACGCGCCCGGTTCGTGCCAGCCGGTCAGCAGGGCGTCGACGGCCCGCATCTGGCGGTCGGCAGTGACCACCAGCTCGGTCCAGCCCTCACCGGGGTGGACCGTGCCGCTGTCGTCGGTGACGGTCTCCAGTGCACGCACCGCAGTGGTCCCGACGGCGATCACTCGACGACCGAGCGAGCGGGCGCCGTTGATCTGATTGGCCGTGGTCGTCGGCACCCGAAACCACTCGGCCGCGGGCGGCTCGTGGTCTTCTGGAGAAGACACCCCGCAGTGCAGGACGAAGGGAGCGATCACGACCCCTCGCGCGACCAGCCTGGTGATCAGCTCGGTGCTGAACGGCCGCGCCGCGCTCGGCATCTCGGCGCTGCCGGGGATCTCGGCGAAGACGGTCTGATAGCAGGAGATCGGCCAGGGCTTCCTCACATAGCCGTACCGGATAGGTCGACCGTGCCGGGCGAGGTAGGGGAGCAGGGGCTCCGGCAATCGCAGCGTCGCCACCCAGAGGCGGACCGGCTGTCCGCTGCCGAGCGCCGCAGAAGCGGGTAGGCGCAGCTCGGCTTGCCCACCGGCGGGAAGGGATATGACCATCCCCGATTCGGCGTCCAGCCAGGGCGTGGTCGGGACCGATTCCGGTGGCCGGCCGGCGAGGCGGCGGCCCTCATCACTGGCGGGATGACGGGCGTTCGGATCAGCGGCGGCCCCGGGCCCGCGGTGCCGGAGCTCGACCACCCACAATCCGCCCGGCAGCCGGCTCGACAGCTGCAGGCTCGCCGGCTGGCCGGCCGTGGCTCGGGCGTCGAGGCTGGCCGGAAGGGTGGCGGAGGTGTTCACCACGAGCACGTCACCGGCCTCCAGGAGGTCGGCCAGCTCGGAAAAACGACGATGCGAGAGGGCGCCCTCCTGGCGGCGGGCCACGAGCAGCCGCACCTCGTCCCGGCGGGTGCCTCGCGCCTCGGGCGGAGCAGCCGCTTCCAGCTCAGGGGGGAGGCGAAAATGGCGCATGTCGAAGGGCGCGCCAGCGTGGGGGTCCGATCGGTCGGCGGGCCACTTTTCGACCGGCCCGCCCGTCGGTAGCCGGGCCGCCGCGTCGGCGATGGCAGCGGCGCTCATTGTCCGCTCCCTGCCACCACCAGGTCCGCCACCCGCAGGCGGGCAGAGGACTGCTCGGACTCGATGAGGTCCAGGAGCACCGGTACGACCGACGCCGGTTCCGGCCGGTCGGAGATGTCCTCGCCTGGGAAGGCCTTTTGGTGCATCCGGGTACGCAGGTCGCCCGGATCCACCGCCCATACCCGCCAACGAGGCCGCTCGGCCGCGAGCACGGCGCTCACCTGGTCGAGGGCGGCCTTGCTCGATCCGTAGCCGGCCCAACCCGGGTAGGGCTCGACCGACGCGTCCGAGGTGACGTTCAGGATCCGCGGCCTCTCGGCGGCGTGCAACAGCGCGGCGGACCCCTGGATAAGGGCCAGCGGGGCGACCACGTTGGTTTCCAAGGTGTAGCGCAGTCCGTCGAGCGGAAAGCTCGTGGTTGGGGGGAGGGGGCTGGGTCCCAAGGTGCTGGCGTTGTTGACCAGGAGCTCGAGACCGCCGAGCTCTTCGGCCACCTCGACCAGCCGGCGCCGATGGGATGCGTCGGTGATATCCCCTGGCACGGCTCGCACGATGGCGTTCGGCGTCAAGTGGTGCAGATGCCCGGCCGCCGCCGCCAGGGCCGCTCCGTCCCGCCCGTCGATCACGAGCGACCACCCTTTCCGCACCAGGCCCTCGGACAGCGCCAGACCCAATCCTCTGGACGCCCCCGTCACGATCGCAGTGGACATGACCTCCTCCTTACTGAAGGACTTCCTCTTGCATGAGAAGCGCAGCCGTCGGAACCGACCTGGCCCGAAGCGCCGCACCGTGGGTTCGTGTGATAACCATAGCACTATCTATTTAAATAGCAGCCGCTATTTTTTCATCAGACGGCCTCACCCCAGCGCCGCCCGGGTCAGCAGACCGGATCCGGGCCGGCTCGGGTGTCCGCCAGCAGGCTGGTCACCACGTCCCAATCGATCTGATCGGGCCGCCGGTACCGTATCCAGCCCTTGCCCAGGCTGAGCCCCTCGAGTTCGGATCGGTGGGCTTCGAAAACAGGCTGTTTCAAGATGTACAGCGAGAGATAGTGGGCCTGCTGGGCGAAGCCGACTTCGATCGGCTGGCCGCGCCGGTACGAGGGCATTCCATAGCTCATCGTCTCGGCGTAGCCGGTCAGTTGCTTGCGGCAGGCCGCCCGCAGCTTCTTCAGTGTCGGCTGCCACTCGCTCGGTTGCTCGGCGATGTACTGGACGACACTCGCCGCTTTGCTTCTCATGAGGACCTCCAGAACGCCGGCCTTAGTGACGCTAGATTTTCCGATCTACAGCCGACGCGGATGATTATCACATGATGGAGATGCTCGGCCGTCTACCGGATGGGACCTACGTCTCCCACACAAACATTGGAGGAACCGAAAATGACCAGGTTGGAAGGAAAGGTCGCCTTGATCACCGGTGGGGCCAGAGGCCAGGGCCGATCACATGCGGTACGACTCGCCCAGGAAGGAGCCCATATCATCCTGGTCGACTCGGTCGGCGGGGCCGACGCCTACCCCTGGTTGTCCTACCCGATCGCGACCCGGGAAGATCTGGCCGAAACGGCCCGCCGGGTCGAAGCGACCGGCCGCGGCGTGGTCGCTCGGGAAGGCGATGTACGCGACATCACCAGCCTGGAAGCCGCCATCGAGGAGGGGATCGACAAGTTCGGGCCCATCGACATCGTCAGCGCCAATGCGGGAATCGCGCCCTTTGGCCCGGAGACGTGGCTCAATGATGACCGCCAGTGGCGAGATGTCCTGGATGTCAATCTCTTTGGGGTGAGAAACACGGTCAAGGCGGTCGTGCCAAAAATGATCGAGGGGGAGCGAGGGGGAAGCATAGTAATCACTTCATCGGGAGCCGGGATCAAGGGGATCTATGGGCTGTCAGATTACTGCTCGTCCAAGTTCGCAGTGATCGGGCTGGCGCGGACCTTGGCCCACGAAGTGGCGCCCCACAACATTCGTGTCAATGTCATCGCTCCCGGCTCGGTGAACACCGAGATGCTCATGAATCCGGGCCTCTACAAGGCCTACCGTCCCGAGCTCGAGAATCCGGGCCAGGACGACGTCCGGCCGGTATTCATGCAGATGTCGATGCTGCCGGTGCCATGGGTTGAAGCGATCGACATCTCGAATGCCCTGCTGTTCCTGGCCTCGGACGAGGCCCGTTACATCACTGGCCAGGTCCTGGCGGTCGACGCCGGCATATCGGTGAAGTAGCCCCGAACCCGTCGACGCTGTCCTCGCCTCCATCGGGACCACGTGGCCTGGCCCGGCAGGATCCGGTGGGGGCCAGGTCGGGCGTCACCGGAGCCACCTCAGGCGGACGGGCGGGGCGGCGGGCCAGAGATTCGTCCTGGACCATCGGGGCGGCTGGCCCCGCCATACTTAAGCGTGCCTATCATCTGAGGTTACATCGCCCTTACACACTCGATACTGGAGGCTGTCGCGAATGCGCCGCTCGTTCCGCCCACTGTGGTTCACGTCCATCTGCCTGGGTTCGGTCATCCTGGCCGCCTGCAGCAGCGGGACCGACGCGGCGTCGAGCGGATCGTCGCCAACCTCCGCCACAGCCGACCCGACCACGACCGGTTCCCTGGCTGGCCAGACGATCACGCTCTACAACGGGCAGCACGAGCAAACGACGGACGCCCTGGTTTCGGCGTTCGAGAAGCAGACAGGTGTGCATGTCAAAGTGCGCAGCGACGACGAGGATGTGCTGGCCCAGCAGATCGAGCAGGAGGGGAGCAGGTCGCCGGCGGACGTCTTCTACACAGAGAACAGCCCACCGTTGGTGGCGTTGGACGAACGAGGCCTGCTGGCGCCCATCGACGCCACCGCGTTGGCCTCGGTGCCGAGCAAGTACAGCGCCGGTGACCACGACTGGGTGGGCGTTTCGGCTCGGGTCAGCCTGTTGGTCTACAACACCCACGACCTCACGCCCAGCCAGCTCCCGAAGTCTGTCCTCGACCTGGCCAATCCCGAGTGGAAAGGCAAGCTCGACATCGCCCCCTCCGAGACCGACTTCCAACCGATAGTGACCTCGGTTGCCGCCGACATCGGCGACGCGGCCACGGTGAAGTGGCTCGAGGGCTTGAAGGCCAATGCGGGCAACCACCAGGATCCCGACAACGAGACGCTCGTCGCCAACGTCAACAAGGGCATCACCGAGCTCGGCGTGATCAACCACTACTACTGGTACCGGCTGCGAGACGAGCTCGGCAACGGCGGCATGCACTCGGCCCTGGCCTACTTTGCGCCCCAGGATGACGGGTACCTTCTCGACGTCTCTGGCGCAGCGGTCTTGAAGTCGAGCAAGCATCAACAGGCGGCGCAGGCCTTGGTCGCCTTCCTGGTGAGCAGGCCGGGCCAGGAGGTCATGGCCCACAGCGACAGCTGGGAGTACCCGATCGGGTCGGGCGTGACGAACCCGGCGCTGCCGCCGTTCTCCAGTCTGCAGCCGAAGCCCTTCAGCTTGGACCAGATCGGCGACGGGTCTACCGCTGTGAAGCTGTTGCAACAGGCAGGGCTGCTCTAACGGCCACCACCGACACCCTCCCGAGAGCGGACGACCCGCAGGTCGCCGCCGGCCGCCCGGCTCCCGGCGGCCGGCGGCCGCGCCCGCGACGGGTCGCGCTGTACCTGGCGAGCATGCTGATCGCGGCCGGGCTGTTGCTGCCGGAGATCTTCCTCCTCCTGCAGGCGAGCGACGTGGGCTGGCCCGAGCTGCACCGGGTCTTGCTGCGTCCCCTGTCGGCCGAACTGTTGCGCAACACGGTCGAGCTGGCCGTCCTGGTCACGGCTGCAACCGTGGTTATCGGCACGGCGGCGGCGTGGTGCGTCGAGCGCACTGCTCTGCCGCTACGCCGGATGTGGGCCTTCCTGTTGGTGCTCCCGGTGGCGATTCCCGACTTCGTGGTCGGCTACGCCTGGCATTCGATCCGGCCGGGTTTCGTAGGTCTTCGGGCCGCGTGGGTCGTCATGACCCTCGACCTCTACCCGTTTGTCTTCCTCCCCGTTGCCGCCGCGTTGCGGCGGACCGATCCGGCCCTGGAGGAGGCGTCGCGAGCACTCGGCGTGGGGCCGTGGCGCACCTTCATGCGCGTGTGGTCGTGCCGCAGATCCGCGCTGCTATCTTGGGCGGCAGCCTGCTCGTGATGCTGGCTTTGCTGGCGGAGTTCGGCGCCTTCGAGATCCTCGACTTCCGCACGTTCACCACCGAGATCTTCACCGAGCTCCAGGTCGACCGGGCCGCCGCCGCCGGGCTCTCCCTGATCCTGGTGGCACTCGGCATCCTGGTGCTCGTCATCGAGGCTCTGGCCAGCGGGAAAGGTCGGGTCAGTCGGGCCAGCCCGCAAGCCGCCCGCCCCCCGACGCGGATGTCGTTGGGCAGATGGCTGATCCCGGTCCTATTGGGGTTGACGGTGCTGGTTGGGCTGGCCCTCGGGCTCCCCGTCGGCACCATCATCTATTGGTTGACGGCGTCCGCCCACACCACCCTGCCGCAGAGCACAACCCTCCTGTCCGCCACGTTCACCAGTCTCCGCTATTCGGCGGAGGCGGCCGTGGTGGCTACGGCCGCGGCCACGCCGGTGGCCCTGCTCGCGGCCCAGCGTTCAGGGCGTCTGGCCACCGTCCTGGAGCGCAGCACGTACCTCGTGCAGTCCGTCCCCGGGGTCGTCGTCGCCCTGAGCCTGGTCTACTTCGCGGTGAGGTTTGTCTTCTCGCTCTACCAGACGAGCACTCTGCTCGTGCTGGCGTATGCCTTGCTGTTCTTTCCGATGGCCCTGGTATGCGTTCGAGCTTCCGCGGTGCAAGCCTCGCCCCGGCTGACCGAGATGGGGCGCTCCCTCGGGGCCGGGCCCTTGTCGACCTTCTTCCGGGTAACGCTGCCGATCATCGCGCCCGGGCTGGTGGCGTCGTTCTGCCTGGTGCTCCTGTCGGCCATCACCGAGCTGACCGCCACCCTGGTCCTCATCCCGACCGGCGCCCAGACACTGGCGACCCAGTTTTGGGCCTACCAGACCAACACCGCCTACGGGGCGGCCGCGCCCTACGCGGCGATGATCATAGTTATCGCCGGCTTGCCGAGCCTGTTGGTGGGGGCGTGGTTTTCCCGACAGCGGGGCGGCCCGGTGATGACGGTCGGGTCGTAGCCACCCCAAGTTCAACCCGCGCCCCGGCTGCGACCGGTCCGGCGCCCACGACTTCCCGGGGTCGGGCCCTCGAGCCTCGGTCTGCTGAGTGCGGGTAGTCGTGGCCGATTACGGCCTAGAGCGCAGCACGGTGGATCGCATCACCGTCGTCGGCGAGGTCCCAGCTGGGATCGACGGGACGTCGAGCCCGTCGATCAAAGCTGACGCCTCGGATTACCACGCCTCCCTCGCCGCCTAACCCGCCCACCGGGGGTGCCGGGTCGCCCTCCCCCCGGCCCGGCACCCCGGCCGCGGCGTCCATCTCGGCCCGGATGGCTTTGGCGATGGCCGCTCCGTCGAGTGACAGCCCGGCGTGCGTGCTGGCCACGACCGTCACCTTGAGCTCACCGCTGAGGAGCTCGGCCCACCGGAGATGCCAATCTCTCGAGCGCAGCTGCGCATACTCCGAGCTGCGGATGAGCAGGGCGTCGCCCCGCACGATGGCGGGCCGGTAGACCCGGTGGGCCCGGGCGTGGACGGCCCGCAGTTCCGCCAGGCGGCGGCGCGACCTGGCGCCCACCCGACGGCTCACGATTCCTTCGCACGCCACCCGAAGCTTCCACCTGGCGGCGTCCCGCAACCGGCCATCCCGCCAGAACTGGGCCATCCGGGTCATCAGGTACCGAGGGCCGCCACTGGACGGGGGCGTCATGCCGGGCGGCTCGGAGTCCACGAGGGCCAGGAAGCCGACCTCCTCACCCTGGTCCTGCAGCTGACGGGCCATCTCGAAGGCGACCTAGCTCCCGGCACAGTGCCCTCCCAGCCAGTACGGCCCGTGGGGCTGCACGTCCTTCATCTCCCGCACGTAGTGGGCTGCCATCTCGTCGACGGAGTCGTGGTACGGCTCGTCGTGCTCCATCCCCTGGGGTTGCAGGACGTACAGCGGCTGATCCGGACCGAGGTGCCGGCCGAGGTCCGCGAAGCTGAGCGCCGTGATCAGGTAGGGGGAGACATAGAAGAAGGGCTGACGGCCGGCACCGGTCTGGAGGGGTACGAGCGACGTCCACGGCGGACGGTCCTCGTCCTGGCCCAACCAGGCGGCCAGCTCGGCGACGGTCGGCGCCCGGAACAGGGTCGACAGTGGCGGTCGCTCGCCGGTGAGGTCCTCCACCCGGGCGAACAGACGCAAGGCCAGTAGGGAGTGGCCGCCGAGGTCGAAGAAGTTGTCGTGGCGGTTGATGGTTCTCGACGCCGAGGACGTCTTGCCAGATGCGGGCCAGTTGGGTTTCCAGCCCGGGCCGGGGGGCTCCGATCGAGGGGGTCGAGCCGGCGGGTGTCGGGTTTGGGGAGTCGGGCCCGATCGATTTTGTGGTTGGGCGTGGTCGGGCAGCCCGGCCAAGCGTCATGTAGGCGGCCGGGACCATGTACTCGGGCAGGTGGCGCCGCAAATGACCCCCGCAACTCTCAGCCGCGGGCCCAGCCCCCGGCATCGGGCGGCCACCACGTAGGCCATCAAGCGCAGTACCGCCCGGCCCGTGCTCATAGGTCGACACCACCGCCTGGGCCACGTCGGGCAACTCCACCAACACCGACTCGATCTCGCCCGGCTCGATCCGGTAACCCCGCACCTTCAGCTGGGTGTCCAACCGACCCAGGAACTCGATCCCACCGCCGGCCCGCCGACACACCAGATCCCCGGTGCGGTACATCCGAGCCCCCGGCACCGTCCCGGAACGGATCAGGCCAGAACCGCTCCCGCCAGCTCCGGCCGGCCCAAATACCCCCGAGCCACCCCCGTCCCCGCCGATAACAACTCACCCGGCACCCCCACCGGCACCAACTGGCCGCCGACCGTCCAACACATACAACCGGGTGTTGTCGATCGGCGCCCCGATCGGCACCGGCCCCTCCCCCGCCGACGACCTCCGCCACCGCCGACCACATCGTCGTCTCCGTCGGCCCATACATGTTCCACACCGACCCGCACCGAGCCAACAGCTGATCGGCCAGATCGCCGAGACATCGCCTCCCCCCCACACAACGCCTTCAACCGGCCATCACCCGTCCAGCCCGCCTCCATCAGCATCCGCCACGTCGAAGGCGTGGCCTGCATCATCGTCGCCCCCGACCACGATCCAACTCCTCAGCCAAAGCCACCCCGTCCGCCGCCACCTGACGGCGCACCACCACCACCTCGCCCCCACCACCAACGGCAACAACAGCTCCAAAAACGCCGTATCAAACGACAACGTCGTCACCGACAACACCACATCACCCGCCCCCAACCCCGGCCGCTTCGCCATCGCCTCCAACAAGTTCACCAGACTGCGCTGCCCGACCTGAACCCCCTTCGGTCGCCCCGTCGAACCCGACGTATAAATCACATACGCCACATCGTCACCCGAACCACCCGACCCCCAGATCCTCACCCGAGTACCCCCCGATCAGCGCCGCGTCACCGATCCACACACACATACTCCGGCCCCGCCCCAAATCCCCCTCAGCCAACAACCCCGCCTGGTCACCACCACCCGCGCCCCCGAATCGGACACCATGAACTCCAACCGATCCGGCGGGAACGCCGGATCCAACGGCACGAACGCCCCACCCGCCTTCTACACCGCCAACACCGCCACCACCATGTCCAAAGACCGCTCCAACCAAACCCCCACCAAATAACCCGCCCCCACCCCCAAACCCACCAAATGACGAGCCAACCGATTAGCCCGCTCATTCAACTCACCAAACGACACACACCTCATCCTCAAACCGAACCGCCACCGCCACCGGCCACCCCCCACCCGATCCTCAAACAAACCCACCACACCCAACGCACCCTCACCCACCACCAACCGAACCAGCCCACCCCTCCAACTCCACCAACTCCCCCCCGACAACAACGGCAACGCCCCCACCCGACACCCCGATCAGCCACCGCCCCCTCAACAACCCCCAATAATGCGCCAAAAACCGCTCCATCCGCCCCACACCGAAAAAATCCACATTGTACTCGACCGTACCTGGCGCGAGTGACCGCCCAATCCACGGAGAAAGACAGATCGAACTGGGCCGCCTGGCGGGCGCACCGGCAGACTTCAGCGTCGACGGCCCCCAGGTCGGGAAGGGACAGAGGGCGCGTTCTGCACGTTGAAGAGGATCTGGAACAGCGGCGACCGACTCAGGTCCCGCTGCGGGCGGATCTCCTCGACCAGCCGCTCGAAGGGCACGTCCTGATTGGCACGGCCTCGAGGGCGATCGGCCGCACCCGGTCGACCAGCTCGCGAAAGACGGGCTCACCGGAGAGATCGACCCGCATCACCAGCGTGTTGACGAATGAGGCGATGAGCGCCTCGCTGCGCAGCCAGTTGCGGTTGGCGATCGGGACGCCGACGACGATGTCCTCGGATCCGGTGTACCGGTGGAGCAGGGCATCGAACGCGGCGAGCATGACCATGAACGGCGACACGCTCCCGCTCCCGGCACAGCGCGCGCATGCCGTCCGCCACGTGGTCCGGGATCGGGCGTCATGAGGGTGGCGCCGGCGTCGGTCTGCACCGGCGGGCGCGGGTCGGTCGGTCGGCAGCTCGGTGACGGGAAGATCGTCGAGCTTGGCCCTCCAATAGTCGAGCTGCGCCAGCGACCTGTTGGCCGGCAACCCAATCCCGGTGCCAACCGCACGAAGTCCACGTGTTGGAGTTCGAGCTCCGGCCAGGTCCGGGGACTGGCCGGTCCGGAGCCGGCGTGGTAGAAGGCGGACACCTCCCGGCTCATCACCCCGTACGACCAGTTGTCCGAGATGATGTGGTGCACCGAGAGCGCCAGCACGTACTCCGGCCTCGTCCAGCTGGTAGAGCTTCAACGCGGAGCAGCGGGGGGTGCTCCAGGTCGAAGGGCGTCGACCCCATCGGCTCGATGGTCGATCCTCCACTCGGGCTCCACCTATCCTCGGCAGGGTAGCCAGTCGACAGTCGACGACCGGCAGCTCGATGGACAGCTCGGGAAGGATCCGTTGACGCGGGGCTCCGTCGACCGCAACGAAAGCGGTGCGAAGCGACTCGTGGCGGGCCACCAGATGGTTCAAGGACCACTCGCAGGGCCCGCACGTCGAGCGGTCCCTCGCAGCCGGAGCGCACCGCAGAGGTTGTAGGCCGATCCGTTCGGATGCAGCTGATGGACGAACCACATCCGCTCCTGCGAGAACGAGAGTGGGAATGTGCCGTCTCGGCCGGTCGCCGGGATCGAGCCATGCGGTTGGCCGAGTGACGACGGGAGGTCGCCGGCGCCGACCGCGCTGGGCGAGCTCGGCCACGGTCGGGTGGTCGAAGACGCTGGCCACCGGAATCTCGACGCCAAGTGATCCCCGCATCGCGGGACACGATCTGGGTGGCGAGGAGGGAGTGGCCGCCGAGGTCGAAGAAGTTGTCGTGGCGGTTGATGGTTTCGACGCCGAGGACGTCTTGCCAGATGCGGGCCAGTTGGGTTTCCAGCCCGGGCCGGGGGGATCCGACGATGGGGGAGCCGGCGGGTGTCGGGTTTAGGGAGTCGAGCCCGATCGATTTTCTGGTTGGGCGTGGTCGGCAGCCCGGCCAAACGTCATGTAGGCGGCAGGGACCATGTACTCGGGCAGGTGACGCCGCAAATGCCCCCGCAACACGCTCAGCCGTGGGCCCAGCCACCCCGGATCGACGGCCGGACCACGTAGGCCGTCAGGCGAGTATCGCCCGGGCCGTGCTCATAGGTCGACCACCACCGCCTGGGCCACCTCGGGCAACTCCACCAACAGCGACTCGATCTCGCCCGGCTCGATGCGGTAACCCCGCACCTTCAACTGGGTATCCAACCGACCGAGGAACTCGATCCCACCGCCAGGCCCGCGACACACCAGATCCCCGGTGCGGTACATACGGGCCCCCGGCTCCGCCCGGAACGGATCGGGCAGAAACCGCTCCCGCCAGCTCCGGCCGGCCCAAATACCCGCGAGCCACCCCCGCACCGCCGATACACAACTCACCCGGCACCCCCACCGGCACCAACTGGCCCCGACCGTCCAACACATACAAACAGGTGTTATCGATCGGCGCCCCGATCAACACCGGCCCCTCACCCGCCGACACCTCCGCCACCGCCGACCACACCGTGGTCTCCGTCGGCCCATACATGTTCCACACCGACCCGCACCGAGCCAACAGCGCATCAGCCAACTCGCCGCGACATGGCCTCCCCACCACACAACGCCTTCAACCGGCCATCACCCCGCCAACCCGCCTCCATCAACATCCGCCACGTCGAAGGCGTGGCCTGCATCACCGTCGCCCCCGACCGACCCAACTCCGCAACCAACGCCGCCCCATCCGCCGCCACCTGACGACGCACCACCACCACCTGCGCACCCACCACCAACGGCAACAACAACTCCAAAAACGCCGGATCAAACGACAACGTCGTCACCGACAACACCACATCGCCCGCCCCCAACCCCGGCCGCTTCGCCATCGCCCCCAACAAATTCACCAAACTGCCCTGCTCGACCTGAACCCCCTTCGGCCGCCCCGTCGACCCCGACGTATAAATCACATACGCCAGATCAGCCCCCGACCCACCCACACCCAAGTTCTCACCCGAATACCCCCCAATCACCGCCGCATCACCATCCACACACACACAATCCAACCCCGCCGGCAACCCACCACCCGCCAACAACACCGAATCCGTCACCACCAGCCGAGCCCCCGAATCCGACACCATAAACGCCAAACGATCCGGCGGAAACGCCGGATCCAACGGCACAAACGCCCCACCCGACTTCAACACCGCCAACACCGCCACCACCATCTCCAACGACCGCTCCAACCACACCCCCACCACATCGCCCGCCCCCACCCCCGACGCCACCAAATGACGAGCCAACCGATTCGCCCGCACGTTCAACTCCCCAAACGTCAACCCCTCACCCTCAAACCACACCGCCACCCCATCAGGCCCCCGCCCCACCCGATCCTCAAACAACCCACCCACCCCCAACCGCCCCCCACCCACACCCACATCAACCGAACCAGCCCACCCCTCCAACTCCACCAACTCCCCACCCGACAACAACGGCAACACCCCCACCCCACACCCACCATCAACCACCGCCCCGACCAGGATCTGTTCGAGGTGGTTCATGAGACGGGCGATGGTGGCCGCCTCGTAGACGTCGACCTGATACTCGAGGGTGGCTACCAGCTGGTTGCCTATCTCGCCGGCGCGCAACGTGATCTCGTTGGGACCGGCCCGCCACGGCATCGGCACCGGGGCGCAGCGCAGACCGTTGACGGATGTCGCGGTTCCGGCGGTGCCGTGGGCCGCCGCAACCGTGAGATCAGCGTCAATGGCGCGGGTCGTTCGATCCCACGAGAACAGGGCCTGGAGATACGGCCGCCCGGCCATTCCCGACCCGAGCTGGAGCTCCTGCGCCAACTTCTGGAACGGATAGGCGCCGTGAGGGACGGCCTCGCTCATGGTGCGATGGAGGCGCGACACGAGGGCCAAGAAGGACGGATCGTCGTCCAGACGGCTACGCACGGGAACCGGGTTCACGAAGCAGCCGACGACCCGTCCCGACCGCACGGACCGGTTCGCCTTCAGGACGCCGACGACCACGTCGTCCTGGGCGGCGTGTCGATGGAGCAGCGTCACGAAGGCGGCCAGGACGACATCGTGGAGACTGGCCCTCGTGTCGGAGGCCAGCCGCCGCAGGGCGGAGGTCAGCTCCCCGTCGAAGGTGATGGTGTGGGAGGCGACCCGATCGGTCGGTGTCCGGGTGGTCTGATCCCGGCGCAGCCCGAGTTCCGGCGGGGCGTCCCTCAACTGATCCCGCCAGAAGGCCGCGTGTCCGGCGCCGGCTTCGGCCCTGACCAGCTTCTGCTCGGCCCGAACAAAGTTCTCGAAACGGTCCCTCGGCGCGGGGAGACGGACGGAACAACCCTTTCGCACTTCCTCGTAGAGCTTCGTCAGGTCATCGGCGATCAGCGCCATCGACCACATGTCCCCGACGAGGTGGTGCATGCACACCAGCAACACGTGCTCGGCGGGGGATCGGGTCAAGATGGTGAACCGGACGAGGGGGCCGGTACGGAGGTCGAAAGACCGGGCCGCTTCGCTACTCAGACGGGCGGAGATGTGGTCGTCATCCCAGCCGGCGGCGGACCCCACGGAGCACTGGACGACCTGGCGCGGATGCACGGTCTGAACCGGAATGCCGTCGATCTCGTCAAAGGTGGCGCGCAGCATCGGATGGCGATCGACGACGAGCTGCGTGGCGGCGGCCAGGGCGGGGACATCGAGGGGTTCAAGGATGCGAAGGGCGTACGCCAGATGGTGGGCGGTCGAGCCCGGATGCAGGCGCTCGAAGAGCCACATCGCCTGCTGCCCGTACGTCAGGGGGAACGACGCGCCGTCGTCACTACGCCCCGGCAATGCCCCTCGGTTCTTCTAAGTTGTCCGTCATACCGCCTGACCTACCAATTCGCCCCGAATCACCAAATCCGGAGACAAAGGTCGGAGCTTTGATACCGCCACCGTCAGGCGCCGTGTTCGCTCGATGCCCGGGGACCCGACCCAGCCCCTCCTGACGGCCCTCCGTGCGCTGGCCCCGCCGCAGGTCTCCGTCGGGGTTCGCCTGATCGGTGAGTGGCCTATGTTCGAGGTGGAGCGCGTCCAGGTGGCTGCCGCCGCCCCGCGTCGACGACGCGAGTTCGCGACCGGGCGAGCGCTCCTACGCGACCTGATAGGGGTGGACCTGGCCATCCCGGTTGGCCGCGATCGGGCGCCGATCCTGCCGGCGGGCGTGTGTGGATCGCTGGCCCACGACGAGCGCTTCGTGGTCGCCGCCGTCGGAAGCCGCAGGGACTTCCGCTCCATCGGCGTCGATGTCGAGCCGGTTGACCCCCTTGACCATGACATGGCGGCGGTGATCCTCAGGGCCGATGAAGCGGGGCTGGACGCGCATCTGGCCTTCACCTTGAAGGAAGCGGCCTACAAGGCGTGGAGCGGCCTCGGTGGGGGCATGCTGGAGCATCACGACGTGCGCGTACGCATCGTTGGGTCGCACTTCCAGGCCGAAGTGGTCGCCACGGGAGCGACCCTCGACGGCTCCTTTGCTACCGCGGGCGGGCGCTGGCTCGCCCTGGTGGCAGTGACGGGGCCGGGCCCGGGCCCGGAATAGCCCGGGCCTCGACCGCCGTTGTAGCCAACATGACTGCGGGCCATACCATCACGATCACACCGAGCGACGCACGGGTCGAGGTTCGCCTCGAGGGTGAGCTCCTGGCCGCGACCACCCATCCGGTGCTCCTCGATGAGACCGGCCTTCCTACCCGCTACTACCTCCCTCCCCACGATGTCCAGGTCAGCCGCCTGCGCCCCACCTCGTTCCATACCACCTGCCCCTTCAAGGGTGAGGCCTCCTACTGGTCGGTCGACGTCGACGGCAGGAGCCACGATGGCATCGCCTGGAGTTATGAAACGCCGATCCCGGCCGCGGTCGGGATCCAGGGATTGCTGTCCTTCTATCCCGACCGGGTGCAGATCACCGTCGACGGGGAGGCCCTGCCCGCCTAGCTGACGGTCCCCCCTTCAACCCGGGGCGGGGCGGCAACTATTCGTGGCCCTTCAAGCTCTATCGATGGTGGTCTGAACGCCGTGAGTGGTAACATTGCGGTCGTGCGGACCCTGGCGGCGAGGGTCTTGACCGCGGTGTGGAGCCTCGCCGTGGTGCTGGTGTCAGCAGGCGTTGTGGCCGGCCCGAGTGCAGCCGGAGCGTCTCCGGCTCGGGTGACGGACGCATCGAGTAATTCCTCGGAGAATGTCTCTTGTCAACGGGATGCTTCTCTTCGCGAGATCACCATTCACGGCAACTATCTCGGTCTCTATCAGGACTATGCGTCCACGCTGATCGGTGAGAATTACAGCCCTGGTGGGCACGAACGACGATGCGACCCGGCGTGGTACCTCACCGGGCCGACCGGCAACATCTCGATAGATGGCGTGACCTCGTACGGCGGACCGGGCCTCATCGCCGGGCCCGCAACCGACGTGACCGTCTCGAATCAGGTGGTAGTCGGCTCGGGTTGCGGGCCGTAGACGCCTATCCTGGCCGACCCCGAGACCTGATAGCCGGCGACGTTCACGACGACCGGTTCCAAGCCGACGAGGTGACCCAGGGTGTCAACGGAGTTCACCATCAGATCGGTTTCGGTGACGAGGACCAGCGAGGCCTCCGCGTGCCCGTAGGAGTTGCCTTCGTTCCCGTCTCGGGCCGATTCGCTCGCCGCCGGGGTGGCCTTGTCATCCAGTCCCTTCCCCGGCGATTCCAGGAAGTAGCCGAGGTGATGGGCCAGGTCAAGCTGCTGGTTACGTAACAAGGGTAGGCGGCCGACCGGCCGTCCCGAGCGAAGCGTCTCAGCCACCACGTTCATGGCCTCATACAGTTTCTCGGCGAGGGGTGCCAGCTCGGGTCGGGGCGGTCCCGACCCCGGCAGCTGGGCATGCAGCGTCACGACGCCGACGCGCAAACGTTGCCGCGCCGGCCAGGAGGCCGAGGACCGTCTCCTGACTGAGTGCGTTGTCGCGTACCGGTTCGGCGATCCACCGGGCGGCAGCGGCGTCGGTGTTCGAGCGAGCCAAGCGGGCCGCCAACCGTTTCTGCGACAGGCTCTGCCGATCCGCCCCCGCCGGGTCGATCCACACCTCGAGCACCGCCTGGCCATAGGTCGCATCGACGTCCACCAGCCTGGCCAGGCCCTCCGGCAGGACCGTCTTTTCCCATGTCGGCCACACGGCGTAGGCCACGAGGGCCAGCGCGGCGCCGACGAAGGTATACACGACCCGGTCACCTGCCACCGACGGGGCCGGCGCCCCCGCAAACGCCAGCAGGGTTACTACCAGCGAGGCAATGCAGACGCTGTAGATGGCGTAGTTGGCGAACAGGAAGCTGTACACCCCGAAGGCGAAGATGGCGACGAGGATCGTCAGTCCGGCTTCTTTCGGCCGCAGCTCGGCGATAGCGATCGTGACGACTCCCGCTCCCAGCAAGGTTCCCACGACCCGGCTCACGCCCCGCGTGAAAGTGGACGAGAAATCGGGCTTCAACACGATCATCACGGTCAACGGCAGCCAGTACTCGTGGGGCAAGCCGATCAGATGACCGAGGCCGACGGCTACCGCGAGCGCGACCGCGAGTCTCACCGCGTGGCGGCAGGCCTGAGAAGAGAGCGTCAGGTTGGCGCTCACGGTGGCGAGCTGTTCGTGGGCCCAATCGAGCTCACTTGGCCTCGAGGGCGGACTCGCCCTGCCGGTCGCCGCCAGATTTTCGACCGCCGTGGGATCGCCGCCGGCCGGGACCGCGGCAACCCTGAGCGCAGTTCGCAGCTGGCCGGCGAGCGCCTGGGCCCGGTCGTACGCCTCCTGGCGAGCGGTGGCCGCCCAGAAGGCTCGACCCGATTGACTCGAGCGATCCCCGGGTTGCGGCTCGATCTGGTGCAAGGCCGCCTCGAACCGATCTCGATAGGCCGCCAGTTGCGTGGGGCTTCGCGCCTCACGGAGGGAGCCGGACACCTCGTCCAGCGCGGTGGCGGACACGCTCGCCATCTCGTTGACGGCCGCAGCTGCGTCGCGTTCCCCGAGTCGTACAAACGTTGCTTGGCTCGGGCCAAGGCGGTCAGCTCCAGATGGATGCGGTCCGCCTGGTTGGCCAGCGCGTTGTGAGCCGCCATTTCGACTGTCCGGCCGAACGGTTGTGGATCGGAGAGGATCGGACCGAGGCCGGCCAGGGCGGTCGGAGCCCAAAAATCGGTCTGATCCAAGGCGATGCGGCGGGCGTTTTCGGCCAGCTGGGCATAGACGTTGCCAAGGGCCCGTCGTTCGGCCGGATAACGTCGGAACGGCCAAACCACGACGATCAGCAGGATCTGGAGCAGGCCGCCAAGGAACACGATGCCGGCCTCCCGAGCGGCCGCGGCAGGAGTCAGCTTGAACTGCGAGTAGACCATGAGCAAGACGACCGACTGCAGGCCAACGGTGGCGGCAGACTGACCGAGGGACACCAGCATGCCGGCCAGGAAACCCGCCGCTCCGACCACGACGATGTCGATCCCGACGACATGGCCCACCGTGGCGCCCACGAAGACCGACAGGGACATGCCCACGCAGGTGGCCACCACGACTCCGGCCCGGCTGCGATAGCTGCCCTGGAACGAGGCGAAACCACCCTGGAGGGCTCCAACCGATGCGGCCGCCCCCACCTGGGGATGGTCGGCAAGGCTGAACACGATCAGCGGCAGGACGACCCCGATGGTGGCCCGCACCGCCACATCCACGGTTACCTGGGCGCGATCGATGCGGACGGCGGACCGTCCGACCTGCCGCAGCGCCGTCGTCATCTGAGAGATGGTCCGAATGTAGATGAGGAGTTCGCCCGTGTCCTCTTGGGGAAGGACGGGCCGCTCGCGACGAACGGGCCGCCCACCGCTGGGGTGGACGGCCCGTTCCGCCGGGGGAGGGGAGCTCTAGTAGCCGGAGGAGGCGGACGACCCCGAGGAGCCGTATACCCCGGAGGCGGGCTGGCCGACGGGTGCCGGCGGGCCGGGCGTGGCGGCCGGCACGGGCGTGGCGGCCGACCCAGGCGTGGCGACGAAGAAGTTCTGCACGCCCTGACCGGTCACGTGGTCAGGGCGATCTTCGACGAAGGTGTAGAGAAAGTGCCCGTTGTATTGCACCTGAGCGCCGTTGGAATCGTGGATAACCGTCAGCTTTCCGGTCGCCCCCGTTTCGGTGGGGGAGTCAGCGGTCACCGGCGGCCAAAGCGCCGCCAGTCCGCCCGTCACGGCCGACCTGGTCGGGGAGTCGCCTGCATACGTGTAGAGGGGCATCGAATGGGCGTCGACCAGCACCTGTTCGTTCATACCATTGACCGTCGCGGTTGCGACGTGAACGGTTGTAGTGGATGTCGGCGCGGCTGCCGCTTTAGACGATGACCCGCCGGTGACCGCGGCCGCGGATATGCCGCCTCCGACCACGGCCAATGCCAAGGCCCCGGCAGCGAACATCCTTGCGTGTTTCACTGTGTTCTCCTTTTCGAAATCGACACCTACGAATACGTGAAGGGGTTACACGGGGGCCGGAGGGAGGTGGAGTTCAGGGGGTTAGATCTGGCTCTTTTCGGAGGATCTTCGCTCTGGCAGAATGGCCACCTAGATCCAGGGGGAGTGAACCCATGAGCGAGAACGAGACTCGCCTGCAACTTGCCGAAGACCGCCTCGACAAGGTCCAGGCCGTCCTTGACGACGTTCACAAAATGCTGGTCGCGGCGGAAAAGGCCCAGGCCGGGGTGGGGCGGGTCCGCGCCAACCTCCGGAAAGTCAGCCTCGTCGTGTTGGCTGCCGCCATCGTTCTGGCCGTGATCGGAGTGATGTCCCGCAGGCTCCGCACTCACCAGACGGCAGAGCGGGACTCGGGAGGGGGAGTGGTCTCTTCCCGCTAGCGCTGGGCGACAGTGGCGGCGGGGCAGGCCCCAAGCGACCGTCCGCAGGCGGAGAAATCGCACAGCCGGCACAGCCATCCCCCTGACGGGATGTTTCCTCGAGCTCGATCCACCAGACGGTGCTCGGTGAGAGCCGACAGGAGGTGGTCAGCGACGGGTCCAAGGCATCCTCGTTCGTCCTCGGCCAGGCACCCGAGCACCTCCTCGACCGCTGCGGCCCGGGCCGCCTGCACCTTGGACGCGGCCGCCTGGCCCTCCGGGGTGAGAACCAAGGCCACAGAGCGACCATCGGAACCAGCCCGGCGCTCGACCAGCCCGTCGGCCACCAAGCGATCGATCAATCGAACTGCACCGGAGTGGCTCAGCCCGATGACCTGGCGAAGCTGGTCCATCGAGCCCCCACTGAGGAACTCCCGCAAGGCCACCAATGCCGCAGGTACGGCCGCGGTGTGGCCGGCCGCCGCGTCGGTGGCGGCGCGAATCGCGTCGGAGAGGGCCACGGCTAGAGCCGCAACCGTGTTTGTGAGATGTGGGTCAACCCGACCGCGGCCGGCCACTGCCGATCACGCCAACCGGTAGTCAAACTCGAAGGTGGCCCGAGGGCCCTGCGGCGCACCGAAGCGGCCGCGCCCGGTGATGCCTTCCAGATCTCCGGTGGCGGCGCCCGGGACGATCTCAGCACCCCACCTCGCCAACTGGCCGTCGAAGTCGCCAGAGGTCTCGAGCACGATCGTCCCCCGGCGGTCCCCCACCTTGCCGTCGATGCGCTGCAGCCCGACGAAATGCGCGGTGCCATCAGGCCGGTACACCATGAGCCACTGCACGGTCCCTTTCCCCGTGATGTCACCGTCGAATGACTGGCTGACCTCGGCTCGGGTGAGCTTGGCTCCACCGGGAAGCTGTTCGTAGGTCTCCTCGTGCCACGACTTCAGCTCGAACGTTCCCACTGCCTTCATCAGGTCACCTCCTATGTGTGTAGCACACATATACCCTGGTGGGCGGTCGGGCAAACATGACTCGACTCGATCTACGCCTCGAAGAGGGCATGGCGCGCGTCACGGTCCGGCTTGCCTTGCTCCGCCGGGCGGCGCGTTTCTCAGGACGTCGTTGGCGATCGGGCCTCTTTCGATAAGGTCCTTTCTGCGGGAGCGATTTCCAGTGGTTCAGTGGACAAGGAACCATGGGTGCGGCACGGGACACCCGAACCCGGTGGGCGTCGATGACAGGAGCACCCCATGAAGACGCGGGGTTCCTACGGGAGAAGGAGCACCAGTACCTGGCTCCGCTCTAGGCCCACCATGCAGGGCCATAAAGCCGAGATGATCGAGATCACATGCAAGCCGGAGACACAGCGTCAGAAGAGAACAAGCTCTCTCCTGAAGAAACCGAAAACTGGCCCAACGCCTCGCTCGCGATGCGCTCGCCAGGCTCAACGGACCGGCGACCGCCACCGTGGGCAACGCCAACCCCTCGACGCCAACAGCAACCCCGAGCGCCAGGCCCTCAGCCGTTCCCCAGCGTACGTCTGGCCCCTTTAGCAGAAGCGGGAGAAAACTGGGGGAGGGTGACGACCCGGCGGCAACCCCAGGGCCTGGTCCTATCACTGCAACCCGGAGAAGTAGACACTCCTCCACGCCGCTCCCGCCTCTTCCGTGAAGACTCCTCCACACCCCAACCAGTACCGCTCCGGCCTCCCCTGTGAAGACTCGTCCACAGACGGGAAGATCACTGACGCTCGTATCCGAGACTCCGATTAGAAGTGCCGAAGCAGCCAGTCATGGACTTCCCCGACACGAGGTATGAGGCTCAGATGGCCGTCGTCGCTGATCTCGATCTCTGCATGGGGGATGTTCGCCGCCAGCCACTCACCATGCTGTACTGGGACGAATTGGTCCTGACGGCCGTGCCATATCCGGACAGGGACCCGGATTTCGGCCAGCTCAAAACCCCAATCGGTGAGATGCGATACGCCATCGTCCCACCAACCCTGGTCGCCAGCCGCCAACCCGTCATGCGCGCTCGAGGCGATCCATTCCGCCAGCTCTCCGGTGAGAATGCGGGCATCGACGGGGGAGAGAAGGCTCTGCATGCCTTCGGCAAGTTGGGCCGGCGACGCCGCCACGAATTCCTTCCAGTCTTCGTATCCCTTCCGCCGGGCAGCGTCGCGATCGGAGAAGAACAGCCTGATGTCCTCCTCGTTGCGTTCACCCATGCCGGAGTAGTAGTCGAGGTCACCCTTCCCGTAGGGAGCCAACGACGCAAGCACTCCTACGGCGACAACCAGGTCGGGCAAGCGCGCCGCAGACGCCACCGCATAGGGCCCCCCTCCCGATATGCCCCACACACCGAGCCGTTCGAGGCCGAGCGCCTGAGCGATGGCCCGAACATCCTCCGCCCCCGACGCCACGGTATGACCCGGAAATGGCGTCGACCCGCCGTATCCGGGCCGGTCATAGCTGATGAGCCAGATGCCTTTCGCCCGGGCATCGGTGACCCAGGGACCGTAGAGGTGGCGGGAGTTGGGCGTGCCGCCATGGACCAGGATCGGTACGCCGCCGGGCTGGCCGCCCATCTCCAGACAGACGTCTCGGCCGGCCCCAACGGAGACGGTCCTCGTTTCAACAATGCTGGCCACCGAACCACTCCTTCCGCTGCTGAAGTCACGTTCGACTGCTCCGACATTCTGTCGGATCCCGGCGCCAGCGGCCTCCTTGGAGACCAACTGAGCATGCGCTCAAGCCGCAGCTAGCCGTGCACCCGGGGCAGATTCCAACGCTCCCAGATGCTCAGAGCGCAGCGCCTATGGCTCCACGCCGTCCCGCCACAAATGGTCATCTGTACAGCCTCAGGCTGCTCAGATGTCCAAAGGTGGAACTCCGGTCCGCCCGGACGGCCAGCGCTGTCGGGCGACTGGGGGGACGGATCCAACCATATTCCGGATAATCACAGTTATCCGTAACTGGCGGCCAAACCACTTCGAGGGGCGTCCTCATGGCCCTCTCATAGGACCACAAAGAATGCCGTGATGTTCCAGCCATTCCCCGACGAGTCTTTCATGGTCAGCTGGTAGCGGTACAGGCCTGGCAGCCTCGTCCCGAGTTGCCCGGCGGATTCGGAGTTGTCGAAGATGAAAATGGGAAAGTGACTCGACCCATCTACAGCAAACGGTGGATCGATGAAGCCGACGGGGTCGAGGGTAGGACTGCGGCGAAGATCAGCAACACGGCGCCGACGATGATCATCCCGGAGCGTGCGAGCAGTTTCATGTGGATCCTCCTTGCTGATGCACAGGGAGCGCCGTCGCTTGAGGAACACGAATCAGCGCAGACGGTCGCGGATTCTGCATCCGTCCGCTGCACCCGCGCATCAGGGAAATCCCTAATTCGAGGAGCCAAGGACAAGCCTCGCCGCGAACGTCCTCCACTCCCCTCCTGGTTAGGGTTCGTGCTTGATTGCCCTCGGTGGCCGGTTCGGCTGAAACCGGTAGAGCTCACAGGCGTTGCCGACCATGACCCGCTGGGCCTCGTCGAACGACAGGTCAGACAGTTGCCTCTGAGCGGTAGCGATACAGTCAGGCCAGGTGGTATCGGAGTGCGGGTAGTCCGTTTCCATCAGGATGTTGTCAAGAAGTCCGAGGTGTTGCATCTCCCGGACGCCCGAGAAGTCCTCGAAGAAGCACCCGAAGATGTGCTTCTTGAACAGCTGCAGTGGCTGCATTCCGTCCAAGTCGCGGACGACGTCCAGTCGCTCGACCGTCTTGGCCACGCCATCGCTCTTGAGTCGATAGCGGTTGGCCCAGAATCGGTGGCGGTCGTAGACCCGCTCGCAGCGCTCGAGCATGGTCGGCATCCAGCCGATGCCACCTTCGGCGAAGCACACCTTGAGGTCCGGGTGCCGAGCGAAGATATCACTGAAGATGAAGTCCAAACATGAGCCCGGTGGTAGGGACATCATGTTCCACACCAGCAGTTGAATAAACGGCATGTCGTCCGACGTCGTCGAAACAGCGGACGACGACCCGCCGTGCACGTTGACAACCAGGCCGGCCTCGGCGCAGGCTGCGAAGACCGCGTCCCAGTAGTGGCCTGGGTCGTGAAGCGAAGGCCATCCCAGTGGTGTGGGGTTCTCGGGGAAGGTGATGCACCGAGCCCCTTTCGAGGCGCATCGTTCTATTTCTATCGCCGCTCGCATCGGATCCCAGAGGGGGATCATGATCATCGGGATCAGCCGTCCGGGGGCGTATCCACACCACTCCTCGATCATCCAATCGTTGTACGCCGCAATGCAGCAAGCACCCAGGTCATGGTCGGCAACGGCGCTGAAGACCTGTCCCGCGAAATTGGGGGAAGGTGGGAAACGTGATCGAGGCGAGTATCCCTCCTCGGTCCATGTCCTCGATCCGCGCCTTCGGGTCGTAGCACCCGGTCCGCATCTCTCCCCGCGTGACAGGTTCTGGGGAGTAGTCCTCGCGCCGCTTCCCCGCCGTGACCTCGAGACCCCGGATCGGAGTGGCCTTCCCGTCGAATAGCCAGTACTCCTGCTCGCCATCACGAATAAATCGCGGCGCTCGGTCCAAAAACTTGGCCGGGAGACGGTCCGTCCACACCTGGGGTGGCTCCACCACATGATCATCGGCGGAAACGATCCAGTCAAGGTCTTTCACCCGCACACCTCCAGCCCCTCTTTCGCCTGGGAACGGAACATCGAGCCTAGGTCAGGTCCGATTCCCCCAGGGAAGAACGGAGTTCGGCGAACTGCTCCGTCTCACTGTTGCTTGAGCATGAGCGCCAGATCGGGCTTGACGATGGACGCTAGATAGACAGGCCAGATCCGACCGCCGTAGCAGCGGAAGTTCACGATCTCTCCGTCCGCTGTGTCGAATGGCCTTCGTGGGCTGGTGTAGCGGCCGGCCTTGACTTGCAAGGTGTGGTGCCCTGGCTCGATTGGCAGCTCGATCATCTGGTGCGATTCAATCGATCCGACGTCGTTGCCATCGAGTACGACGCGGAACGAGCCCCGTCGAAGCTCCATGATGGAACCTTCTCTGACCAGTTGTAGGGTCGTCGCCATCGGTCCTCTCCTCCCACCAGGCTCGATTCCCCGGTAGTCGCAGATCGGGATAGGAGAAACTGGGCGAGGAGACGACCGCCCATCACCGTTTGGCGCACGCGCTCCCCCAGACCAGTTCATCCTCGACCAAAAGTTCGGTCTGCTCGCCTGGGCGATGAGTGCCGTCCAGAGGGCACACGTTAAAGTTCTACCCAGGTTCCTGAACAATCGCGCGTGAGGCGCGGTTCGGTTGGTCAACCGTCCGCCGATCGCTTGTCGCCGGGGACGATAGTGACCTCGTAGGCGCAGGCGAAGTCCGACGCCTGGGAGACGGGGGCGGAACCCGTTGGTGAGGTAGCACGCACATGGGCGGAGCGATCGCTCATCTTGAAGAGCTTGCCTCTGTCGCCACTTCGGGTGCACATCGGGAAGCGGGACGTCGCAGGCATCAGTGACGTGTACCATGCGCGCCACAGAGCTTTATGAGGGAGAGGCTGTGAGTCGAGCGTTGGAGGGCCACGTGGCCCTGATTACTGGCGCCAGCCGAGGCATCGGGCAAGGGATTGCGGTGCGTTTCGCCGCTGAGGGAGCCAAAGTGGTCGCGGCGGCCAGACCCGAGGCCACCAGAAACAAGGTGCTGCCCGGATCACTCGGCGAGACCTTGTCGCTGATAGAGGACGCGGGTGGCGAAGCCATTTCCGGTCATCTTGATCTTGAAGACCTCGACTTCGACAAGGGCCAGCTATTCCAGGATGCCGAGCGCGCCTTCGGAGCTCCAGTGGACATTTTGGTGAACAACGCCGCCGCCACCAGGGAATTTGGTGCCGACGGGTTGGTCCCCTTTGCCGAGATGCCGAGGGAGTTTTTCTACCGGACGATCTCGGTGAACGTCTGGGGCGCGTGGGATCTCGCCAAGCACGCGGTGCCAGGTATGCGAACAAGAGGGTCGGGTTGGATTCTGAGCCTGTCCTCGATACAGGCGTCACCCAGGCCCAGACCGGACGGTATTCCGGACTCGATGCACCGTCTCGGCGGGGGGTGTCTCTACGGAGGCTCGAAAGCGTTTCTCGACCGAATGACGACCGGCGCGGCACAGGAGCTTTACCGCGACAACATCGCAGTGAACACCCTCACGCCGACCAGCCACATTGAAACGCCCCTCTCCGCAAACACCCATGGGACTACGATCGTGGACCCCTTCAATGGGACGGCGACGGAACCGATAGAAACCTTCGCTGAGGCGGCCTTGGCCCTGTGTTCTGGTGATCCCCGAGAGCTGACGAGCCGCATCGTGAAGAGCCTGCCCCTACTGGCGGAACTCGACCGCTCGGTCTACCACCTGGATGGCAAGCGTCTCTTTGAGGGCTGGCAGCCTTCAGCAGAAGATCCCAGGACCCGGCAAGCCACCTATCTGACCGCCACTGGTCACTGAGGGGTCCCCTGCGGCCTCCGACCCCAGGCCAGGAAGTACAGGCAGGTCATGATCAGCGTCTGCGGATCGGCCAGGTGGTCGCGGACCTGTCGATCGAGGCGGTCCAGCTCGTCGGCCGAGGCGATCCCCCGCTCGACGATTTTCTCGTGCATGCTGCGGACGAGGTCTGGCAGGAGGGTCCGCCGGGGATGCCCAGCCGGATGAACATCGGCCCGGGCGTCTGCGCCGACCTCCACCAGGCCGGCGTTGCGCAGCAGCTCGGTCAGCTTCCGGCCAATCAGCAGGTCAGCGCTATCTGAACCATAGGTGGCCTGGAGGATCGAGGCGAGTTGATCCCAAGCTTCGAGGGGCGGGTAGCACAATCGCGCCCCGCCGTCGGCTTCGTCAGTAATAACCCAACCCCCGGGCTTGACGAGGCGCGCCATCTCGATAACAACCTGCTGTGGCCAAGGAATGTTGACCAGCAGCAGTCGGGCGTGCACCAGATCGAACCATCCAGAGGGCAGGGCCGTGGCCCGGGCGTCCCCACAGAGCACCTCGACGTTGCCCAGCTCGCGGTCGGCGACAAACTGTCGAGCCAGCGCCACGTGGGCCGGGTTGATATCGATAGCAGTGACCGATCCAGAGGGGCCGACGCGCTCCGCCAGAAGCGCGATCGACCCGGCCGGCCCACAGCCGACTTCGAGTACCCGGCTGCCGACCGGCACATCGACGCGGTCGAGCAGGGCTACGGTGTGGGCCGCCAAGTCGTCGGCTTGCCCCTGCAGGCGGGCCTGCTCCGCTGGGTTTGTTCCCAGTGTGTACACGGGCGGCCTCTCCGTCTCGGTGGTCATTAGATCGTCCTTTCCAACCTGTATCCCGTTATGGGGGTACGCATCGACTTAGGACGCGGTTCTCGCGAATCCACCTCCCCACGCGACTGGGCCACGTCACCAGTTTCCGCCTGTTGCCAGTCTCGCGGTAGTGGCAAGCTGGCCAGGATGCGCAAACAGGTCGCCAAACATCGGGTGGCGATGGCCGTTCAGCCCGGCGCGCCCATCTTCGAGCTATCCGTGCCGTGCGAGGTGTTCGGAATTGATCGCACCGATATTCACGATCCCTGGTACGACTTTCAGGTCTGCCCGACCAGTCGGGCGGCCCGAGTGGCGAGCGGCTTCATCGCCGACCAGCCCGGTACCATGCGCGACCTGGCGACCGCCGACACCGTGATCATTATCGGATCGGCAAACATCGAGACCGAGCCGCCACATCAACTCATCGAAGCCGTGCGGACCGCCCACCGGGAGCACCGTCGTATCGTGGGAATCTGCTCCGGCGCATTCGTACTCGCGCATGCCGGGCTGCTCGACCATCATCGGGCCACCACCCACTGGATGCACATTCACGACTTCCGCGCCCGATTTCCCAGCGTGGCACTCGACCCCTCTGTGCTCTACGTCGAGGACCGGGGCGTCTTCACCTCAGCCGGCACCGCGGCCGCCATCGATCTGAGCCTGGAGTTGGTCCGCCAGGATTTCGGCCCGGCCGCCGCCAACGACGTGGCCCGACGGATGGTCATCCCTCCCCACCGCGATGGCGGCCAAGCCCAATACCTCCGATGGCCGATGCCCGCCGAACCCGATCAAGACCTGACCGAAGCCCTCCAGTGGGCCCAGACTCACCTCGACCATGGCATCACCGTCGACGACCTCACCGACGGGCCCACATCAGCCGGCGGACCCTGATCCGACGCTTCCACGACACCATGGGGATCTCACCCCAGCAATGGCTGCTACGTCAGCGGCTGCTCCGGGCCCAAGACCTCCTGGAGTCCACGACGATCTCCGTGGATCGGGTCGCCGAACGGTCAGGCATGGGCACCGCGGCCAACCTGCGACACCACTTCAACGCCCACCTCGGCGTGTCCCCGCTCACCTTCCGGCAAACCTTTGCCCACCCCGGCTCGAGCTCGGATCGAACCTGAACCCGAACCAGAGGTGTCGGCGAGTCGCGGTGCCGGCCTCGAACTCGACGTAGCGTCCTTCTCATGTACATCGCTGCGCCGGATCGGACGTTGGGTGAACGCGAGTGGCGCCCATTCGTCGCCAAGCAAGCATTCGGGCACCTCATCGCTACCGGCGTCGGGTTGGAGTATCCGGTTGTCGCGCCCACGCAGTTCGTCCTGGACGATTCCGAGGTCCTGGTCCACTTCGCCCGCCCGAATCCGATCCTCGAGGCGCTGCTCGCCAACCCCCGAGCGATGCTGTCAGTCGCGGGCGACTGGGCTTTCATACCGTCGGAGTGGAAGGCCATCGGGAGCGAGGACCCCGCGCTGGGGATTCCGACGACCTACTACGCGGCGGTGCAGCTGAAGGGCTACGCCAAGGTCAAGGACGATCCCGCGGACATAGCCGACGTCCTTCGCCGTCAACTAGCAGTCTTCCAGCCGTCCGTGGCCATCGCCGATCCGCTGGTCGCTCATGCCGAAAAGCTGGATGCCATCCGAGCCGTCGTGCTGTCGATTGAGGAGGTGGCCGCCAAGGTCAAGTATGGAGGCAACGTCGATCGCAGCCATCGCGAGGCGGTCATCGACCGGCTCCGGGCCCGCAACTCCGCTGGAGACGTGTCCGCGGCCGATCACACCGAGCGTCGGCTCACCTCCTCCTAAGTTCCCGCCCCTCGGTCGGCTAGAGATCGGCTGGAGGTCCCCTGGCCTGCCCGTCGGGCGTCTCGGCCCGACAGCCGAGCTCATCCGGAGGGGAGCCAAGCTGATGGTCTGCAGCTCGGTGCAGGCAGAGAGGCCCTCGCTGAACAGTCGAAGTTCCCGACGACCGGAGACCTTCGCTAACTTCTCTCCCGAGACCGAAGAGAGGGAGGGCCCATGGCTGAACAACTGCGGTTCGACGGAGAGGTCGCGGTCGTCACCGGCGCCGGGCGCGGCATGGGCCGGACGCACGCGCTGGAACTCGCCCGCCGGGGGGCCAAGCTGGTCGTCAACGACATCAATGGCGCCCAGGAGATCGCCGACGAGATCATCAGCGGTGGTGGCGAGGCCGTCGTCGACACCCACTCCGTCGCCACGCCCGAAGGCGGGCAGGCCGTCATCGACCTGGCCGTCGACACATGGGGACGGCTCGACGCAGTGGTCACCAACGCCACCATCTACTTGATGAAGCCCTTCCACGAGATGACACTCGAGGACTTCGACGCCGTACTCGACGTCAAGCTGAGGGCGGCGTTCTTCGTGTTCCACCCCGCCTACCTCTACATGAAGGACCACGGTGGCGGCCGTCTGGTCGGTGTCACCTCGGGGGCGGGACTCCAGGGCATGCGCACCCAGGTGAACTACGCGGCGGCGAACTCCGGGCTCATTGGGTTCTTCCGCACGATGGCGCTGGAGGGCGAGGAATTCGGCATCAAGGCCAACCTGCTCAGCCCTGGGGCACTCATCAACGGGCAGACGGCTCCATTCATGTACGAGATCCCCGGCGTCAACGGCGACGACATCCGGGACAACTTCCTGCCTGAGAAGGTCAGCCCCATGGTCGCCGTGCTCGCCCACCGGGACTGCCCTGGCAACGGCGAGATCCTGGGGGCCTGGGGCGGACGGTTCGCCCGGAACACCATCACCACAGCCAAGGGATGGGTCGCGCCCGCCAAGGGGCAGCCGACGGCCGAAGACGTGCTCGACCACTGGGACGAGATCGTCGACCAGGAAGGGGCCATCGACTACCCCAATGACACCCTGATCTTCGCCTTTGAAAACATGCAGCTCCTCTACGGAGAGTGAGTCCCCCGGGGGCCCGCGGCCCAGATGGCAAAACGGCAACGTGCCGATTGGTGCGGTTACGCCGGCGGAATGCTCTGGGCGAAGCGGAAGGCGTTGTCCGGATCCCACGTCCTCTTGACCTGCATCAGGCGGGGTAGGTTGGCCCCGTAATAGGCACGGGCCCAGTCGGGCAGGGCTGGATCGATGTAGTTCTGGTAGGCGGATCCGTCCATATGGGGAACCATGGTGTTGTACCAGGAATCGAGCCACGCCTGGCTGGCCACCAGCTGAGCGGTTGGGGTACCGGGGTCGAACGGGACGTTGTACTGGGCGGAGGCCAGCTCTGAACGGTGCACGAACGCCGTCGCCGCGGGACCGACCCGATTGATGGCGCCGCCGTAGGCGTCGATCCCGACGGCACCCTGCCCCCCTGCCGATTGCCGGCCGGCGATCCCAGCAATCAAGGCGGCAACCCCCGCGTCGGTGAGCGGGGCGCTGAAATAGCCGGACTTCGCCAGGCTGGGCTGGCGCGACAGGGCTCCCCCGGCCGTCTGGGAAGGCAGGTGACAGGCGGCCTGGCTGAACGACGCGCATCCGCCTTCGACGTACATGGCGTGGCCGAAGGGTACGGTCTCGGTCGGCCGCGCCGAGGGCGGCGAACCGACTGCGCTGAAAAGGCGAGAAAGTGGAGCCTCCACACCTGAGGCTGGGCCCATCCAGACCACACCTACTTGCAGCTTCGGTGACCCTCCTGTCGGGTCGGCCATCAACAGAAGGTTGGACCACAGCTGGTCGGGCGCGCCGGGAGCCCACGACAGCCAGGCGGGAACGACGTCCGAAGCGGCCGCCCACGGCCAGGTCAGGAAGACGAGTGTCAACGGCGAGGTCGGAAACGTGTTGTACGTGAAGCTGGTGGCAATGCCGAAATTGCCGCCGCCACCACCGCGGCAGGCCCAGTACAGGTCGGAGTTGGTGGCGGCGTCGGCGGTGACGACCCTCGAGTCCGCGGTCACAACCACGACCGACGACAGGGCGTCGCACGTCAGGCCGTAGGCCCGGTCGACGACGCCGACGCCGCCGCCGAGCGTCAACCCTGCGATACCGACCGTCGGGCACGACCCGCCGGGGATAGACACACCTGCGTTGTTGAGCGGGGTGTACACGTCGATGAGACGAGCACCCGAGCCGATCGTGGCCCTACCAGAGCCCTGGGTGACCGAGGCCATAGCAGTTACGTCGATGATCAGGCCGGTCGATGTCGAGTAGCCGGCGTAGCTGTGACCCCCACTTCGGGCGGTGAAGGGCAAACCGTGGCTCCGGGCGAACTCGATCGAGCGCTGAACGTCCGTCTGTGAGCTGCAGTAGGCAATCGCCATCGGCCGGACCGAGTCGAACCGCGAGTCGTACAGCTGCAGGTCCGTGAGGTAGCCCGGATCAGAAGGGCGTACCAAACGGCCCGTCAGTGAGCTGGCGAAGGTGGCCCAATCGGAGTCGACCACGCCCGTGGTAGAGGTCTCAGCCGATGTTGTAGCGGTGCTAGTCGGGCTGGCGCTGGTGGTCGGCCCAGCCGAGTGGCGTGAGGACGAGCACCCGGCGACCACCAGGCCGGCCACCCCTGCCGCGCCGAGGCGAAGCAGGTCCCGTCGGCTCAGTCCCCCTCTTGCGCTCAGGCCCACAGGACACGCTCGGCCACGACGCACCTCCGCTGGAGACCATGGTTCAAGAGCGGGTGCAGATTATCTCGTCGGGCGGAGGCAATCGTTGGCAGGGAACCCCTCGCTGAGGGGTGTCAGAACCGGGGAGAGTCCGGTGTTCGCCCGAGGGCGACTTGTCCGAGATCTTTGAGCACAATCGCTGCCAAAGAAGATGTGTTGCGAGGCCGCATGCAGGTCGCGGGAGCACCGCTGAATGGGGTGATCGGCGTACACGGCGCTCGCTCCGGCCAGAGGGAGGAGGGCATCCACTGCGGCGAGCGCTGAACGCTGGAGGGCCTGGCTGGCGGACATGACCCTGGCCCGCTGCTGAAGGTTGCAGGCCGCGCCACTAGTGACCGTCTCCCACGCCTCGCCAAGGGCAGCGGCGAAAAAGGCCCGGGCAGCCCGCAGGTCCCCGTCGGCCACGGCCAACCTGTACTGCACAACAGGGTCATCGGCGACCGAGGCTGCCAACGGACCTCTGTGCTTGCGCTCGGCCAAGGCGACAAACTCGTCGATCGCCCGCCGACCAACACCCGCGGAGAAGCCCGAGATGTGGGCCGACAGGAGGTTGAAGAACGACAGCCGGTACAGCGGCCGGTCGTGGCGGGCCGGGTCAAACAACGGGGCGCAGGTCAGCTCTTCGGGAACGCTGATCCCTCGGGCGACCACATCGTGGCTGCCGGTACCCCGAAGACCGGCCGCATCCCAGTTCTCGATGATCTGCCCGTCGGTGGACGGGAACCAGACGAATCGCCAGTCCGGCCGCCCGGACGGAATTATCCGGGGGTGGTCGCCGTCCATGACCAGCACCCCGGTCACGAACCATTCGCTGTGCGGGCAGCCGCTGTTGTACGGCCAGCGCCCGTCAACCCTGAACGATCCGGTGCCATCCGGAACGGCCCGACCGAGGGGCGCGAATACGCCGGTTGTGCAGATGTTGGGGTTGCCGTTGAGAACCTTGGTCGCAACGACCGGATCCAGCCAGGCCATGAACGTCGGGCTGCAGCCGATCAGCACCGTCCACCCTCCCGACCCGTCCGCATACGACAACCGCTCGATTACCTCGAAGATGGTCATCGGGTCGGCTTCCCATCCGCCCAAGGCGGCGGGAAGCGACAGCCGGAAGAGGCCCGCCTGTTTGACCCTGGCCGCCAGGTTGGCCGGCATCGTCCGGTTTGCCTCTCCCTCCGCCGCCCTGGCCCGGAACTCGGGAGCCAGCAAGTCGGCTGCGGCCAGTACCTCCTCCCGAACGGCTGTCAACCGACGCACCTTTGCCAGCTCAAGGCGACCGCACCGGCGCCAATGATCGTGCAGACGGACGGCGTTATCGTCTCGTTGGTCATCAGATCGTCCTTTCAACACTCGCGTTCAGTCGCGGGTACGCAAGGAGGCACGAAACGGTTCGCTCCAGGGCACTGCCACCGACCGCGGAAGCGTCCACCTCACTGAGTTTCTGCCTGGTGCCGGTGGCCGGGAAGGGGCAAGCTGGCCAGGACGCGCAAACACCTCGCCAAACTTCGGTTGGTGCTGGGCGAGGTCTTCGGCGTAGACCGCACCGACACCCACGACCCCTCATACGACTATCGGATCTGCCCGAGCGGCCGCGAGGGTGAGGGTCTGTTCCCTAGCGACATTCGAGTCAGGGTCGAGAGCCGATTCCGATTGGCTGGTCCCCTCGGACGGTCACCCGGCGGACCTCTCGTCGGCCGACGTGGCGACCGACCGCGCGATGTTGCGTGATGCGCTCTTCCCAGACCACGAGGGTCCCCGCCGTCCATTTGAGACGGACCTGGATATCGGGGTTCGCTATTACGTCAAAGAGAAGTTCGAGGATGCGGGTGCTCTCGGACTCTTTGAACCCAAGGATCTCTGTCGTGTAATTGGAATTGACATACACCGCTCGCCGTCCCGTCACCGGATCCACGATCACGACCGGATGGATGGCAGACATCGTTTGGCCGGTCATGACCGATCCGGAACGATTGGTTGGAAGCTTGGCCATGACGGCCGCGCTCGAATGCACAGCCTCCAACCCGTCGAGTAGGCGCTGAAGTTTGGACGAGAGCGATTCATAGGCGGCGTACATGGAAGCCCACAAGGTGTCGCCGCCTGAGGTTGGCAGGATTGAGCACCGCATGACCGAAGCGCTGGGCGGGCATTGTTCAAAGGTGGCATCCGTGTGCCAGCGATCGATCCGGTAGTCATGGGCTGGGGTGGTATCGGAGTTGACCACGGCGACGTGCCGATCCGCCCAGTGGTCGGTGTACGGGTAGACGTGAAGTTCACCGAAATTTTCGGCAAATCGCTTCTGAATGTCGTCGTCCAAGGCTTGGGCCTGACAGACCAGAAGACCATGATCGTGCAGCAGGGCTCGCAGATGAGCGGCGGTGTCGGCGCTTTGCCGGCGCGAGAGATCGAGACCCTCCATCGTCACGCCGATGTCGGTGGTGATGGCCTCGAGTTGGATGATCGTCGTCGTTTTCACCGAAGCATCCACGTGTGCCACCCACCTCCGCGGGACATCCTCTCTGTGCGCCCCTGATCAGGGACCCAGACGAACTGTAGCCTCAGGATATCCTTCGGGCGGGAAAGGCCCCGACGCCGGACCCTTATTCGACCACCGACAATCAGGGCAGTCGGCCCAGGAGCGACCCTATGCCACCGAAGATCGAGGACTACGCCATTATCGGTGACACCAGAACGGTTGCTCTGGTGGACCGCCAGGGCGACATTGCCTGGTGGTGCGTGCCTCGCATCGACTCGGGAGCCGCGTTCGCAGCCCTGCTCGGCACCCGCAAGAACGGCCACTGGTCGATCGCCCCGAAGGACACGACTGGGGTCAAGTCGGTGTCGCGCCGATACGAGCCCGACACGCTGGTCCTGGAAACGGTGTTCGAGACGGCCACCGGGAGCGTGACCGTGACCGACTTCATGCCGCCGTACCACACGGACCCGACCATCCACCGGATCGTCGAAGGCCGAGAGGGGACGGTGGAAATGCAGGTGGAGCTGATCGTTCGCTTCGGGTATGGCTCGATCACTCCCTGGGTGACGGCTACAGGTGACGGCTTGCTGATGGTGGCGGGGAGCGACGGCCTGCGGTTCCACAGCCCGGTCCCGCTCACGGGACGAGACGACACCACGGTCGCCTCCTTCACCGTCGAGTCCGACACTCGTCGATCCTTCTCTCTGACCTGGTTCGCATCGACCGACCCGGCCCCATTTCCGCTGGACAGCCTGGCGGCACGCACCCACGCCCGACGGTGGTGGCGCCAATGGGTAAGCCAATGCACGTACGAGGGCGACTGGCGCGACGATGTGGTCCGTTCGTTGATCACCCTCAAGGCTCTCACCTACGAACCCACGGGGGCGGTGTGCGCAGCCGCCACCACCTCGCTGCCCGAGTCGCTCGGCGGGGTGCGCAACTGGGACTACCGATACTCATGGCTCCGAGACGCGACGTTCACCCTCCAGGCATTGCTCGTCTCCGGTTACTCCGACGAGGCGGCCAACTGGGCCCATTGGCTCAGGCGGGCCGTGGCCGGAAGTCCAGGCCAGCTGCAGATCATGTATGGCGTCGGCGGCGAACGACGACTCACCGAATTCGAACTGCCCCATCTTCCCGGTTACGAGGGGTCCAAGCCCGTGCGCGTGGGAAATGAGGCCTCCACCCAGTTTCAGCTGGACGTGTTCGGCGAAGTGCTGGACTCGGCGCTGACCTCGGCCAACAACGCCCTCACCGACGAGGTGATCTGGCGTTCGGACCTGCTCCAGGCGATCCTGAGGCATCTCGAACAGGTGTGGGACCAACCTGACGACGGGATCTGGGAGGTCCGTGGGCCCCGGCGCCAATTCACCCACTCCAAGGTCATGGCCTGGGTCGCGTTTGACCGGGCGATCCGACTGGCCACGGACCACCAGATGTTGCACAGTGATCGGGTTCCTCACTGGACACAGCTTCGCGAGACCATTCACGCCGACGTGTGTACAAACGGTTTCGACACTGAGCTCAACTCGTTTACGCAGTTCTACGGGTCGAAGCTGCTCGACGCCAGCCTGCTGATGCTCGCCCCCGTCGGATTCCTGCCCCCAGACGATCCTCGTCTCGTCGGTACGGTCGCGGCGATTCAGAAAGAACTGGTCGAGGATGGCTTCGTCCGCCGCTACCAGACCGCCGCCGGCGATGTCGACGGCCTCCCGGGAAACGAAGGGGCATTTTTGATGACCACCTTCTGGCTGGCCGACAACCTCGTCCTTATGGGCAAGCCGGACGAAGCGGCCGAGATCTTCGAACGACTGCGAGGTCTGCAAAACGACGTGGGCCTGCTGTCGGAAGAGTACGACCCCGGAGCCCGCCGAATGCTCGGCAACTTTCCGCAAGCCTTCTCGCATGTAGCCCTGGTCAATACGGCCGCCAATCTCTCCATGTCGCGTGGGCCATCAGCCATGCGAAGCCGTCCTCAGAAGACCACCAGGCCATCGCGACGAGCCAGCGGGTTGCAGTAGTGCCGAAAGAAACCATGCGGGCCGTGCGCCAGGACAGGTTGGGGCAACCCGGCGAAAGCGGTCGCGCCGGCGGGAAGGCGATCCTGCTACCGGAGGGCGGCGACGGCGGATAGCGGCCCGGCTGGCGGTGAGGCTGTCGTCATGAAGGTGCTAGACCGGTCCGCACAACCCTTCATCATCTGAAGTTCGGCATTCGACGAGAAAGGTCCACCCAACCAGCCATGACGAACAACTCGCACCCGTCCGGGGTACGCATCTACAAAGCGTCCGACGCCCCTACGCTGGCGGAGACCGAATTTGGGTCCAGGACGGACTACAGCGAGCACGAAGAGCTGAGGACCATCGCAGCCGCGCTTGGCAAGGTCCGCTGCAATCGGCTCCTCGTGAACCAGGAGTCCGACGAGGGGGGTTTCTCCCTGGCCTAATTCTTCTTCAAGCCCAACTTTCCCCTCTTCCGGCACCGGCACGAGGACGACTGCATGTACTTCATCATCTCCGGATCGGCAGTCATGGGCAGCCAGGTCCTGCGGGCGGGAGACTCCTTCTTCGTGCCCAGCATGGCGCCCTACATGTACACCGCCGGATCCGAGGGCATCGAGGTGCTGGAGATTCGGCACAACGCCGACGCCAAGCTCGGCTACACGACGATCTTCGCTCGCAACCAGCCGGCGCGTCTGGAGGAAGCCCAAGCGGCCATCGACGAGAACGGTGCCCTGTGGGAGAGCCTCACCGAAGGGCCGCTCTTCCAGGACAGCTAAACCGACGAAGGCTGCGACACCTGGATGGCGGACTCCGGTCCCACCGTTTACACATAGTCACGCCCTTCCGCGATCTTGAGAGCGGTCCATCCGACCGGGATCGTCATCCAGTAGGTGAGCAATCGGTAGATCAAGACGGCTGAGGCGGCGGCGCCGACGGGCATACCCAGCGCCGAGAGTCCGGCGATGAGGGCGGCCTCCAGCGCGCCCAGCCCCCGGGACCGGGGCGGCGCTGGCGACCAGGTGACCTCCGAGATACACCGCCGCGACCTGCACGAACGGCAGCTGGCCGCCGAGGGCGTGGACGCACAACGACAAGGCGGCCACTTGGACCAACGGCCCCCCGAAGGCTCCGATCAAAATGAGGGCGACCTGACGAGGGCTCTTTGCCACTTGAGCGATGGTCGTTCCTGCCGATCGCACGAATCCCCAAATCTTCTCGCGGAAGAAGCGACGACCTCGGGGGGTGAGTCCGAGCAGGGCAGCTGCGACGAGAACCACGACGAGCCCCACAAAGAGCCATTGGCGGTTGTGGACGTGGAAGTGCACGACCGAATGCCGGCCGGTTGCGGCGAAGAAGACCGCGACCAGCGCCAGGTTGGCCACGGTTCCGGTGAGGGTCAGCAGGCCAACCGAACCGGTGGCAGATCCCGAGTCGACGCCAGCCTTTTGCAGATAGCGGAAATTGAGGGCCATGCCCCCGACGTTGTTGGGGGTGACCCGGTTGAGAAAGGACGCCCCAAACTGCACCAGGTAGGTAGGCCCGAACGGCAACTTCGCCGGAATCACGCCCTTGAGGAGCAGGGTAGAAAAGGCTTGGGCCACAAAGATGGCGGGCAGGGCGGCGAGTACCCACCACCAGTCCGCGCTGCGCAGGGCGCGGAGGGCCGCCCCCGCATTGGCCAGTTGCGGCAGTACCAGGTACACCACGACGAAGGCACCCAGGAGACCCAGCGTCCGCTTCCAAGTGAAGCGCGAGAGGGGTTGCAGCTTCTCGGCCGACCGGCCGGTGACGCGAGCCACCTCTGTTCTGAGGTCCTCCAGCAGGTCGGGACGGCCGCCCGGTCGCAATCCCCGCCTCGTCCGCCCAGGTGAGAGGGCGGTCAACCTGGCCCGGTCGTAAGCCCGGAGCTTGGCCCGAGTGGGGCCCGTCAAGGCCAAGGGCTGGAGCAATGCGGTCGCGGCTCCGACCGCCGGTCCGCCCACACCCGCCATCGCCGATGCGATCGCCCGTTCCGGACCGACCTGGACTGCGATAGAGGACAGGAGCTCCGCGATATCGGTGTGAAGCTGTTGATCGGAGGCACCCAACTCGGCCAGCACAAAACCCGTGAGCCAGGCCTGGTCGCTGCTGTCGATGAAAATGTGGTCGCTGCGCAGCAGGCGATGGGCGAGTCGGTGCTGGCCGAGCTGCCCGACGCTGTGCCACAGATCGGTGAGAGCGACGTCCGAAATCTCTTCCGAGGCAAAGAGATCCAATCGGCGCCCACCGACGTTCACCCAGGTGACGAGTGCGCCCTCCGGACCGCGGCCCTGTACGGGGTAGGCCACGACAGGCTCGGGAACTCGCGCGCCTGCTCGATCTGCGGCCACCATAGCAAGCAGCTCGTGCTCGGCTGCCGATTCGACCGTGGTTCCAGCCCGATCGTCTTCAGGACGTCGTACCGTCAACCATCGGTATAACCGGGCCAGGCGGTCGCGATCTCTATCGTCTGTTGCGTAGACGCGTACGGTCAGGACCCCGCCATCTATCATCGTGGCAGCAAACGTGGCCGGCCCATGCGGCGCTGGAGGCACCTCGACGAGCGAGGTCAATTGCACTCCACACTCCCCCAGGGCGGCCACCACCTGAGTGGCCGCCGGTCGACTGGCCGCCTCCCCCAATGCCAGCAAGATCAGCGACCCGGACGCGACGCCCAAGGCCAAGGCCGCGACCCCATCGACGGGGAGGAACGCGCCGACGATCACCTCGATCACCGCGGCGCTGCCGATCAACCACCACAGGCCCGACCGCCAGCGTCGTGCGACCTCAGGGCCGCACACGGTGAGGACCGCTGCGGTCCCGGACAACCAGGCCACAGGAGGGAACGTGACGGCGAACACGCCGGTACGACCGTTGAGCAGTTCGGGCCAGGCTTCGGGATGAGAATGCCCCAGCAGCAGGTGAGTGTCGAGAGTGCCCAGCGCGACTCCCAGAGCACCGGCCAGGAGTATGTGACCGACCAGGGCGAACCGCCGCCCCGCGGCCATGGTGATGACGAGAGCAACCGGCACCAGGATCAAAGTCAGCTGCGCTGCTCCGGTGAGGGCGTCCCGTAGCAGTGGGGGCAGAGTGATCACCGAGTCCAGCAGTGCTCGTTCGCTGTTGCGTACACCCACATGGGCCAAAGCCGCCAGCAGCTGCGCGCCCAATAGGACCGCAAGCGCCGCCATCAGGCGCATCAGGTCAATAGGGCGACGGACCCTCGCGCTCGACGGGAGACTTCGTATGACGATGTCACCACCAGCCGGCGGACTACCCATGGCGATCTGGTCGGTGACAACGGGAGGGCGTTCGGGCCCGCTGCTGGTTAGCCGGCACCCTGGTCACGGGTGAGGCTTACCCGGGTAGTCCCCGTCGAAAGGTAAAGGTCCGTAGCGACGGTCACTAAAGATAGCGACCACGGTTTGGAGGCCGTGCGAAGCGGTCAGCCCGGGGCTGGAGGACGAGGTCGGTGGTCCCCATTGGGCCCGGGCGTGACGTACACGAGGTAACTCCGCTCGATCGGTTCGAGGCGGTGCCAGATCCCGCGGGGGACGATGTACGCGTCTCCCGCCTGCAGGACCACTCTCGTCTCCTCGCCGACCTCTCGTTTATCACCGTTGTCGAGGAGCAATTCCATAGTTCCGCTCACGACGTAGAGGAACTCGTCACCATCGGGGTGGACCTCACCACCATGCGGTCCCGGGCCTTCGATGTTGGGGATCACTCCAATGGTGTACCCGTCGACCCGCCGGGGTGGCCCCGGAGGTGCAGAGGTGACGCTTATGGACCAGTCGCGCCAGATATTCGCCACGTTCCCTTCGAAGCGGACCGGCGGCGTATTCGGGCGGCTTGTCATGAACACAGACTGCCCCATCTCGCTCGGGATGCGGGCAGGAGGGTCCGAACCTTCCGTTCGGGTCCGAGGTCGCCCGATCGCCGACCGGTTGGGCTCAGTGGGCCGCCAATTTAACGATGGCGTCGGCTGCGGTGGCGATATCGACCGGCGTGGTCCAACGGCCAAGGGTTAGCCGTAGCGCAGCGAGCGCTCGGTCGGGGGCCATGCCCATGGCCGTCAGTACCGGCGACGGGGTGTGCGTGCCGCTGTGGCAGGCCGATCCGGTGGACGCGGCGATCTCGGGCAGCGCGGCCAGGACATCGTTACCCACGGTCCGGTCGATACTGACATTCAACGTATTGGGCAACCGGTGGGTTGGATGGCCGTTGAGGTGGACTCGGCCGGGAAGCGCGGCGGCCATTCGATGGTGGAGGTCGTCGCGGAACGACGCAAGCCAGAGGGGGGTGTCATCCGCAAGGTCGTCAGCAGCCAGTCGGGCCGCAACCCCCAGAGCGACCGCGAGGGCGGTGTTCTCCGTGCCGGCTCGCAGGCCGTGTTCCTGGTTCCCCCCATAAACCACCGCTTCGAGCTGCGTTCCCTGACGCACGAAGAGGGCGGCGATTCCCTTGGGGGCGTACATCTTGTGACCAACGACGGTAAGGAGGTCGACTCCCCAGGACCCGACGTCGATCGGAATCTTTCCCGCGGCTTGGGCTGCATCACAGTGGAAAAAAGCACCGTATTGATGGGCGATAGATGCCAGCTCGGTCACGGGCTGGAGCGTGCCGGTTTCATTGTTGGCAGCCATCACGGAGACGAGGACGGTGTCTGTATCGATGACCGCGGCAAGCCTGGCGGGATCCACCCGCCCTTGGGGGTCAACGGGCAGGACCGTCACCCTGATCCCGTGAAGCCGCTGCAGGGCACTACTTGTCTCCAATACGGCCGGATGTTCGGTCGCCTGCGTTATGACATGCGGGCGAGAGCGACCCGATGCGAGCACCACACCCCGGAGGGCCAGCAGATCGGCCTCCGATCCGGAACCGGTGAACACGATCTCCTCCGGACGGGCGCCAATCAAGGCAGCCACTTGTTCTCGCGCCTGGTGCAGCGCTTGGCGCGGTCGGTCGCCGTACCAGTGCGTGCTGGAGGGATTTCCGAAGTGGTCAGCGAGGAACGGCACCAGCGCTCCGACCACGCGCGGGTCGACAGGAGTCGTGGCGTTGTAGTCCAAGTACACGGGACCGCCTACGAGGCCGGGATGTACCGGTACGGCCCTCATGACGATTGTCTGGCCCAGTGTTCTGTCACGAACCCCATCCCTGTCGTCCAGGGGATAGTACGTCGAAGCCGTGTCGACCCCTGTCGGCGAGCAAGGCCGTTCGGCGCGTTGTTCTTTGACCTTCGACAGGTTTTACCCGGTCGACAGGCGCCCGAATAGCTACCTCGAACGAGCCGGTGCTTACCCCGCATCTTCCGCCCCGCCACCTCCTCCACCTGACGACTCTGGAGGTTCCGTCCCCGCACCAGCGGATGCCGCCTCGCCAGCGCCACCGGCAGCACCACCCCCTCCGGCCCCGGACGCCCCGCCTCCATCGCCCCCGCCACCACCCGCGCCCGCGGTACCAGTGCCTGCGGTGCCACCACCCGCGGTGCCACTACCCGCGGTGCCACCCCCGGTACCAGCACCTCCAGTCCCGGACGCTCCCGCACCGGACGCCCCGCCTCCAGCCCCGGCACCACCACCAGCCGCACCACCACCAGCCGCACCACCACCAGCCGCACCACCACCAGCCGCACCACCACCAGCCGCACCACCACCAGCCGCACCACCACCAGCCGCACCACCACCAGCCGCACCACCACCAGCCGCACCACCACCAGCCGCACCACCACCAGCCGCACCACCACCAGCCGCACCACCACCAGCCGCACCACCACCAGCCGCACCACCACCAGCCGCACCACCACCAGCCGCACCACCACCAGCCGCACCACCACCAGCCGCACCACCACCAGCCGCACCACCACCAGCCGCACCACCACCAGCGTCACCAGCACCCGCCGCACCAGCATCCGCAGATCCGCCAGCACCCGCCGCACCACCACCAGCGGCACCCGCACCCGCGCTACCCGACGAGCCAGCACCTCCAGCCCCGGACGCCCCACCTCCAGCACCCCCGCCACCAGCGGCACCCGCACCTCCAGCCCCGGACGCCCCACCTCCAGCACCCCCGCCCGCGCCGCCAGAAGCAGCCCCACCGCCCGCAGCTCCGCCCGCACCCGCGCCACCCGACGAGCCAGCACCTCCGGCCCCGGACGCCCCGCCACCAGCGGCACCCGCACCTCCAGCACCGGACGCCCCACCTCCAGCACCGGACGCCCCACCTCCAGCACCGGACGCCCCGCCACCAGCCCCCCCACCACCACCAGCGGCACCCGCACCCGCAGATCCGCCCGCACCCGCGCCACCCGACGAGCCAGCACCTCCAGCCCCGGACGCCCCGCCACCAGCGGCACCCGCACCTCCAGCCCCGGACGCCCCGCCACCAGCCCCCCCACCACCACCAGCGGCACCCGCACCCGCGCTACCCGACGAGCCAGCACCTCCGGCCCCGGACGCCCCGCCACCAGCGGCACCCGCACCTCCAGCACCAGACGCCCCGCCACCAACACCCCCGCCCGCGCCGCCAGAAGCAGCCCCGCCACCCGCAGATCCGCCCGCACCCGCGCCACCCGACGAGCCAGCACCTCCAGCCCCGGACGCCCCGCCACCAGCGGCACCCGCACCTCCAGCACCGGACGCCCCACCTCCAGCACCCGACGCCCCACCCCCAGCACCCCCAGCCCCGAACAGCCCCACCACCAGCACCCCCGCCCGCGCCACCAGAAACAGCCCCACCACCCGCAGATCCGCCCGCACCCGCGCCACCCGACGAGCCAGCACCTCCGGCCCCGGACGCCCCGCCACCCGCGGCACCCGCACCTCCGGCCCCGGACGCTCCGGCCCCGGACGCCCCGCCACCAACGGCACCCGCACCTCCAGCACCAGACGCCCCGCCTCCAACACCGGACGCCCCACCCCCAGCACCCCCGCCCGCGCCGCCAGAAGCAGGGCCACCACCCGCAGATCCGCCCGCACCCGCGCCACCCGACGAGCCAGCACCTCCGGCCCCGGACGCCCCGCCACCAGCGGCACCCGCACCTCCAGCACCAGACGCCCCACCTCCAGCACCCCCGCCCGCGCCGCCAGAAGCAGCCCCACCACCCGCAGATCCACCCGCACCAGCGCCACCCGACGAGCCAGCACCTCCGGCCCCGGACGCCCCGCCACCAGCGGCACCCGCACCTCCAGCACCGGACGCCCCGCCTCCAACACCCGACGCCCCACCCCCAGCACCCCCGCCCGCGCCGCCAGAAGCAGCCCCACCACCCGCAGATCCGCCCGCACCCGCGCTACCCGACGGGCCAGCACCTCCAGCAGAACCACCAGCCGCACCGGAAGACGCGCCGCCACCCGCCGCCGAACCGCCACCACCCCCTGGAGCGGCCCCGCCACCAGAACCCCCCGCGCCGGCACCCGCACTACCCGACCCACCAGCACCCGCAGACCCACCATCGGTCGGCCCAGCCGGACCAGGACGCGGCGGCAACAGCGGCGGCGTCGGCGCAGACCCACCATCGGTCGGCCCAGCCGGACCAGGCGGCAACGGCGGCGGCGTCGGCGCAGCCCCACTATCCGACGGCCCACCCGGACGGGGCGGCAACGGCGACGGCGTCGACGCAGCCCCACCATCGGACGGCCCAGCCGGACCCGGACGCGGCGGCAACGGCGACGGCGTCGGCGCAGCCCCACCATCGGTCGGCCCAGCCGGACCCGGACGCGGCGGCAACGGCGACGGCGTCGGCGCGGACCCACCATCGGTCGGCCCAGCCGGACCCGGACGGGGCGGCAACGACGGCGGCGGCGTACTGCCACGACCCGCCCGCGGCGGCAACGGCGGCGGCGTCGGCGCAGACCCACCATCGGTCGGCCCAGCCGGACCCGGACGGGGCGGCAACGGCGGCGGCGGCGTACTGCCACGACCTGGCCGCGGCGGCAACGGCGGCGGCGTGACCGCCGCCCGAAGGCCCACCCGGACGCGGCGGCAACGGCGGCGGCGTCGGCGCAGACCCACCATCCGACGGCCCACCCGGACGGGGCGGCAACGGCGGCGGCGTACTGCCACGACCTGGCCGCGGCGGCAACGGCGGGGCTGTCGGTGCAGACCCACCATCGGTCGGCCCACCCGGACCCGGACGCGGCGGCAACAACGGCGGCGTACTGCCACGACCTGGCCGCGGCGGCAACGGCGGCGCGGCCCCAACGGCAGGGGCAGCCCCGCCAAGTTGCGGCGCCACCCCAGGTGCCGCCGAAGCAGGGCGAGGCGGCAACGGCGGTGGAGTGTTGGCAGCGGGAGCGCCGGCCTGGCTCAGGGCCTGGTTGGCAACCTGAGCGACTTTGGCGGCAACGGCCTGCACGACGGCTCGCCGCAACTCCGAACTATCCAGATCCTCCGGTCGTTTTGCCATACCGTTTCCCCTGACCCTTTTGACGTGACCCAGCCACTCACTACCAGAGACGACGCCTCGACCGTCCGCCACAGCGATCCCCGCCTCATCGGCGAGTCCAGCCGCCTCGCATCTCCGTTGACCAGTTTCCCGGCTAAAACCCTGAAAGTCCAGTTCACTTCGGTTCCACACGGCGATTTCGAGCGGGACGACTGGCTCCGGCCCACGCCTCCCCTTCGTGGTGCTACGGGGGTCAGTAGGTCCCCGAGATGCACTTGACTCGCCGAACCCATAACTGAAACTGGGTGGACCGCCGGCTACGACGCCCTCCTCCTCTCGGAAAACCTTGCGGAAGGAGCACGGACCTGGCCGGACTACGCTCGAGGTCGTGATCGTCGACCGGCTGGATATGAGCACGGAGGGAATTCGCTGCCGCGACAGGCTGGGAAATCAAGCCTGAAGGGGCGTGCAAAGCCGAGGTGTGCGTGCCAATCGGGGGGTTATCACGCTTCGATCCCGTGGCCGTCGCCGACCGGCTGGGAATGGCGGTGGTCGAGGACCAAGAGGCTGGTCTTTGGGCATTCGGCCCCGAGTCGCTCGGTAACCGAGCGCTGGTGTCAGCGGAGGCTCCCGAGCTGGTCCTGCCGGATCTGGAGGGGAACGAGTTTCGGCTGTCGACCCTGCGAGGGCAGAAAGTCGTTCTCGTCGCCTGGGCGCCCTATTGAGGCTGTCGCTACGACCTGCCCGGGTGGCAGGCATTGCGCAGCGAGCTTCATCCCAAAGGCGTTGAGATCGTCACCGTCTCTCTGGACTTGAACGGTCCAGAGACCTCGCGACCATTCATCGAGGCCGCTCGGCCAGAGCACCCCAGCCTGGTGGATATCGAGCACCGCATGGACGCCCTGTTCGGCGTCATCAACATCCCGAATGTGGTGTGGATCGACGAACGGGGCATGATCGTCCGTCCGGCAGAGCCGGGGTGGCCCGACGAGCGCCAGTGGTTACCACCAAACGTCATGGACTCCTTACAAGAGTCGTTGGGACGAGTCGGCCGGGCCACGACCGCACCCCCACCGAGGGAGCAGGCCCCGGACATGATCGCCCTGATCAACTCAGGCCAGGACCGACCAACCTACGCAGCTGCACTACGCGAGTGGGCCGACCAAGGCCAAGTCAGCGAGTACGTCCTGACGCCAGACGAGGTTGTGGCCCGAGCGCAGCCCCGCTCGCACGATACCTCCGCCGCCGCCGCCAACTTCGAGCTGGCCGATCACCTGTGGCGGGCGGGCCGGAGACAATCGGCGATCGCCCACTTCAGGGAGTCCCATCGCCTTCAGCCGGACAATTGGACGTACAAGCGCCAGGCGTGGTCTCTGATCGGCAACGAGCGGGTCAGCGGTGAGTTCGGCTTGTTCGTCCAAGGTCCGCTTCAGGGCGAAGAAGACGATTGGCCGTTCCTTTCGGATTTCACCTCCGACGTGGAGCTGCTGGACGAGGGCCAGTATTACCCGAAAACGATCTAGCGCAAGACTCGAAAACGGTCAGCAAAAACGGGGCAACTTGGTTTTGCTGACCGTTTTCGTCGCCGGTCGTACGGAAGAAATGGCAAAAACGGTCAGTAAAAAGGAGGCAACCTGGTTTGTTGACCGTTTTCGTTGCCAGTCGTACGGGGAAAATTTCAAAAACGGTCAGTAAAACGGGCGGGTCCTGGTTTGCTGACCGTTTTTATTCGGCTGCGCCCAGCTGCGCCAATCAGCGCCCACCAGCGCCGCCATTGGCCAGGTCCGACGCTCAGTTGGTCTGACCGGTACGGACCCCAGGAGTGAACCGGAACATGTCGGTGGGATCCCACGTCGCCTTCAGTTGGGCCAGTCGGGCCGCAGTGGCGGCTTCGTAGCAGTCCGTGGCATCGGGGTACTGCTGCGGCAGAAAGTTCCGAAGCGGACCGCCCGCACTCGAGCTGGCGAGCGTGTCGCAAACCTGTTGCTGAGCGTCGGCAGCAGTCGGCGGGCTACCGGGGTACGCGGAGGTGAACAGGTTGAGGACCGCGTCTCGATGACCGACCGCGGATGCCATCCGGGGCGGGCCGGCCAGCGCACCACCCAGATGTCGCAGCTCCAGCATGAACGGTGCGTCTGGCTGAAGCACGGGGGCCAGGTCGTCGAGGAGATCGTCGCTGACGAGGGCAAGGCTGTTCGTACTGACGGACATCGGGCCGACGGGATCGGCGTGGATACTCCCGATCTCGGTCATCCGGAGAACGCGGACGGTGTCCAGAAACGGTCCGGCCGCCCGCAGCGGGGCGATGATGTCATCACCTGTCGCGGGCGCGCCCAGGTAGCCGACGCGGACGTGACCGCAGAACCGCCCCTGTAGGGGCGGCGGGACGCCGGGGAGGTCCGGGAAGGCGACGAAGGCCAATGACAGGCTCATCTCCGGAGTTGCGGTCGCGATCGTGCGGCGGAAACCATCGAGCAGTTCGGGAGCCTGATCACCATTGAAGAAGAGCCCTCCGCCAAAGATCTCCGCAACGGGTAGCAGGTCGATTTCGATCGACGTGACCGCGGCCAGATTGCCCCCTCCCCCGCGGAGCGCCCAAAACAGGTCCTCGTGTTGTTCCGGGGTGACGATAAGTTCGCGGCCATCTGCGGCCACCACATCGAGACGGCGGACGCAGTCGGCCGCATACCCGTGGGCCCGACCCATCGGCCCCAAACCTCCCCCGATCGTGTACGCCAGGTAACCGACGCCGGGGGCGGCACCAACCGGTGCGGCCAGCCCGTGCGGGGCGGCCGCAGCGATGACCTCCCCCGATGTGGCCCCAGCCGGGATACGGGCTACCTGTCGGACTGCATCGACCTGCACGTCGGCGTGCCGCCGGGTCGTGATCAAGAGGCCGCCATCCATCGCTTTGTGGGCGCCGTGCCCAGTCGCCTGCACGTCAACCGGGAGGTTCTCTTCAGCCGCGAAGCGGATCCCTTCGACGACGTCGGCGGAGGTGGCCGCCGCCAGCACGACGTCCGGTCGATGGTCGAGTGCCAGATTGAACCCGGTGCGTTCCTCGTCGTAGCCGGCGTGGTCGGCCGCGGTCGGGGTCCACACCCGGCCGGATGTACGTGCGGCGAGTCGAGCCCGCGCCACTTCAATCATGTCCCACCGCCTGTGCCTCCACGAGAGGGCCCTCGATCGCCTCGTCACGTCGAGAGTAGCCGTCGACCGCCGCCGGACAGATCTGGGCACCGCAATGCGAGGGACGCGAGGCGCGCCGACAGCGGCGCCACCCGTTCGTCATCAACCAGCCCCGAACCAGTTGGCGTGCAGGCCATTGGGCACGCGTTGGGGAATCAACACCTCGGCCATAGGAGGAGCGGGGAAGGCGGCCGCATCCCAAACGAGGAACCGGGCGGACCGGTCGGCGCCAAAGGTCGTAGCCAACGCCATGTAGTACCCATCGATCTCCTCGGTGGCGTCTGGTCGGGGGGCGAAGACCACCTCGCTGAGGACCGCCTCGCAGTCGTAGGTCTCCGACCTCCCAGAGGCCATGTCGTAGCGCACGAGCTGATCGTGTTCGCCGCGCACCAGCTCGGGGCGGCCGGAGCTCCCCCCCACGGTGAGGTAGCGGTGGGGACGGCCCACCAACCGATCGTCGATGCGAGGGAACTCCGTGGCGCGTTCCTCTACCTGCGTGAGCTCCATGCGCCCGCGCCCGGGGTCCAGTGACGCCCTGACCAATGCACCCCGTACCGCTCGGTCGTGATTGGCCGCGAATCCGATGTCACTCCACCAAGGGAAATCGACCACGACGCGGAGCTCTTTCCCATCACCTGTTTCATAGGCATTGGCGAAATGCCAGACCCAAAAGGCCTCAGTGTCCAGCCATGTTGGCCGCGCCGAGCCGGCCCTCGGAATGAGTGCAACTCGGGTCCCGAGCTCCGGGCGCCATTGCAGGGCATCGCCTCCGCCGAGCATGGCTTCCACATCGAATACCGCAGGGCCGATGAACAACACCACGTAGTGCTCGGTAATGGCGAAGTCGTGGATCATGTAGCCACGGTCAACCCCGGCAACAGGGGTCGGCGGGCGGGTAACGATGCCGTCGACCCCGACGACGGCCCACGTGAGATACGGCTCCTCCACGTCGTAGCGGAACACCACCATCTCGCCGCTCGCCGGGTCGATCTTGGGATGGGCGCAGATGCCCGCCGGCAGCGAGCCGCCGAAGTCGTACAGACCGACGGTCCCGAGGTCCGGAGTGATTTCGTACGGCGGCGTTCCCTCTTCCAGGGCGAGGTAGCGACCGGCGTGGCGGACCACGTTGATGAATGGATCCAGACGAAATGGCCAACCCGGGTCGGGGTCCGCACCGAGAAGGGCCATGTCCACAAAGGCGGGAGTGAGCAGGCCCCCGTAGATGGCGCGCCCAGCCCGCTCCTCGGCTGCCATCCCGTTGGTTCGCACCCAGCGGTTGGCGTAGCGCGCCCGGCCGTCCTCCAGCCAGACGCCGTGCACCATCCCGTCGCCTTCGAGGGGATACGTGTAGCTGCCGAGCGGCGTGAATCTGGGGTTCGGTCCGTTGCGAAGGTAGGCCCCCCTCAAAGCCCGGGGCAGTTCGCCTTCAACCGAGAGGTCCCCGGCGTTGATCTCGGTTGAGATCGGTTCGAACCGCCCAGACAGCTCTGGAATCTTCTCGGGGTCGACGACCGCAAGCGACGAGCTCATCAACGTAGGCAACGACAAGGGGGCATCAAAATGGCGAGGATAGCGAACGCCCGAAACGCCGCCGACAGGTGGGAGAACGCCGGCGTCTGCTCTGGCGTCGGATCGAGGTGCGCTGTCTTCCGAGCAACCAGACGCCGGGACTACACAAACATTTCCGGGCATTTCCGGGCTGCGGCCGGAATCGCGTTGACGTCCGGCCGCCCAGGGTCCACACTTATCAGTGTTAGCAATCGCCCACCTCACCTCCCGGGAGGTACCTGTGGCCGAGATGACCGAAACCGCCATCCAGAGTGGGACGATCGATGATCTGGCCCGGACGGTGTCGAGCCAGGACCAATTGGCCCTCGTCCGTTCGGTAGGGACCAGCTTCGACTCCCTTTTCACGTGGGACTACGAAAAAGGACAGCGCCCCGCGCTCAACAAGCTCTACGAGAAGGCCAAGGTCTCGCAGTGGAACGCCGAGACGGATATCGATTGGTCCATCGGCGGGCAGATCGAGATGGCCCGCGATCCGAACAACCCGCTCAACACCATGTCGCGCACCGACGAAGGGCCCTTCGGGAAGCTCAACGCCGAGGAGCGAGCCACACTGGGCCACGCGGGCATGGCCTGGACGCTGAGCCAGTTCATGCACGGCGAGCAGGGGGCGCTCCTGTGCACGGCAAAAATCGTCGACGCGGTGCCGTGGGTGGACGCCAAGTACTACGCCGCCACCCAGGTGATGGACGAGGCCCGCCACGTGGAGGTCTACGCCAAGTACCTGCGCGACAAGCTGGAGTGGGAGTTCCCGGTCAACATCCACCTGCGGGAGCTGCTCGACAACGTTCTGTCTGACTCCCGCTGGGATTTCACCTACTTGGGCATGCAGATCATGGTCGAGGGCCTGGCCCTCGCCGCCTTCGGTTTCCAGTACCAATTCAGCCCCGACCCGCTCCTGAAGCAGATCACCCGGTACGTCATGTCCGACGAGGCCCGGCACGTCGCCTTCGGCGTTCTTTCTCTCCAAGAGGCCTACCGAGAGCTCAGTGGCGCAGAGATCCGAGAGCGGCAGGAGTTCTGCTACGAGGCCGCCGTGCGCATGCGCGATCGGTTCCTCAACCAGGAGGTCTGGGAAGCCGTCGGCCTGCCCGTGAAGGAGTGCTGCCAGATCGTGCTGCACAACCCGGTACAGCTGGAATTCCGCAAAGTGCTCTTCTCCAAGATCGTGCCCAATCTGAAGAAGCTGGGCCTCCTCGACGCCGGCGACGGCTGGCTACGGGAGAAATTCGGCCAGCTGGGCGTCCTCGAGTACGAAAACTGGGAGGACACCGGGGCGGAGTACGAGCGCATGCAACTCGACGCGGCCGTATAGCCGGTCACCACTCGGACCTCGGCAAGCGCGACAGTGCATCAGCAACCGGCGTCAACCCGGCGTTCGTGTTCGTCAGCCTGACTAGGCCCGTGCCGTTGGCGCTATGCCGGCGACTTGCGTGCGTCGCCCTTGGCGGTGCGTACGCGTGCGTCGCGCGCCTTCTTGCGACGAATCCTGTCGTGCTTCCAGCGCACCGTTGACCGAGCTCCACGACCCATGGGCGGAGCAGGTTAGCAGGAGAAGCGAGCTCAGTTCCGGAGGAACCCGAGGGCGGCTTCGAGGAAACGGAAATCTCGTGGGGTACCGAAATGATCGGTACCCCGGAGCGTGAGCAGCTTGGCGTCCGGCAGGGCGTCAAGGAGACGATCGGCCGGCGCCGCGTAGTCCCGATCGCCGAGGACCACCAGCACCGGGCAAACCACGGCGCTCAGGGTACGGGGATCGAGGGGTCGTATCCGGCGGCGCAAACAGGCGGCCAGGGCAGCCGGGTCGTTGCCCGGAGCCCGGCCGAAGCGAGCGAACGCCTGCGCCGTCACGGGGTCGCCCTCTTGGGCAACCCCCGCCTCGATCGCCCGCGCCGAGGGCTCGTGGTCGACGTCCCGGAAAAGGTTCTCTCCCACCCCGGCGACCACCACCCGGCGAAACCGATCGGGCACCTCGATGACGACATCCAGCAAGAGGCGAGCGCCGAGCGAGAAGCCGATCGCGTCCACCAGGCCGCTCGCCGGCAGCGCCGCCGCCACCTCTCGCCCCAACGCGGCATAGGCGTCAGGGTCGTGGGGCTTCTCGGCCGTGCCGTGGCCGAGGAGGTCGACGCCGATCACGTGCCGGCCTTCTTCTTCAAGAAGGTCGACCCATCCGGGCTGGCGCCAATTTCGAACAAAGGACGACGCAAACCCGTGCACGAGCAGCACTGGAGCATCAGGCACGAGGCGAGGCTAGCCCCAGGGGCATTCGGTGGCGCCCGCCCCTCAGCGCTCCAGTAGCGTGGTCACGTGGCCCGCCGCATCGAGATCGAGCTAACCAGTGCCCGGCCGGACGGCTCGTGGACGTGGCGCGCCGCGGGCGCCCGCCAACCACGGGGCGTTCTCGACGGGGAGCTTCTCCACGCGGGAGCCAAAGCGGGCGACGTGCTCAGAGCGGAGGCCGAGTTCGAGATCGAGGGCATCACCATCGTCTCGGTGCTGGCACCCAAGGAGACCAACCGGCAGGAAGCTCAGCGCATCGAGATCCTCGGCTCCGGCCGACCGGATAATCCGGGCGTGACGACGCAACTGGTTGGACGCTCCGGTCGGCGCCCCGGATCGCCCGAGCGGCGAGGGGATCGCGACGACGGGCGGCCACGACACGAGCGCGACGACGCCCGGTCTCGCCGAGAACGAGATGGACGCCGGACGGTAAGCGGCCCCGGGACCAGTCGCCCGCGTCGAGATGCCCCAGCCGCCGACGAGGAGGTCAAGGAAGCCGGCGATGGCGGGGACGGGGCGCAGGGCCAGACCGGGGCGCGCCGGGGTCGTCCGGCTCGGCCCGAGAGCAGAAACCGCCGCCAGCGGCCAGCCGGCTCGACAGATCGCGGCGACGAGACCGGGTCGGGAGTTGAGCGAGGCGACGCGCCCGCCCCCGTCCGGGCCGAACGCTCGGGCCGTCGCCCAGCCGGTCGAGACGGCCACGGTCGGGATGGGAGGGACGGTCGGGATGGCAGAGATGGTCGGGATGGCAGAGACGGTCGGGATGGCAGAGACGGGCACCGCCCAGACGATGCGGGACGGCGCCCCCGCCGCTTCAACCCTGGCCACGCCCATCGCCAGGCAGTTATGGCATCGCTCCCCCCGGAGCAACAGCCCATCGCCGAACAGGTGCTGCGGGGCGGCATTCCGGCGGTGCGCACGGCGCTGCACCTGGAGAGGGAAAAAGCGGTGGCGGCCGGCAGGCCGGCGCCCAACACCGACCAATTGATCGCCATGGCCGAGTCGCTTCTCCCCCGGCTGAAGGCGGCTGAGTGGCACGACCGGGCCGAGGCGGCAGCCAAGGACGTCGACGAGATCTCCCTGCGGGACCTCCGATCGGTGGTTGCGGCCGCCGACGCAGCCCGAGACGACGAAACCCGAGCCCTGGCGGCCACGCTCCGCGACGCCCTCGCCCGCCGGGTAGAGGAAATGCGCCAGGCGTGGTCCCAGGAGATCGCCAAGCATCTCGACGACAACCGGGTGGTGCGGGCCCTCCGCTTGGCGGCCCGTCCGCCCGAGCCGGCCGCGCGCCTCGACCCGGAGCTCACCGAACGGCTCAACGACGCCGCCGGGCAAGCGATGTCCCCTGACACGCCCTCGGACCGCTGGTTGGCCCTGCTCGACGCGGTGGCGGCTTCGCCGGTCCGCCGGTCGGTCAAGCCAGCCGGCTTGCCGAGCGATCCCAGCCCGGAGTTGCGCAAGGCGGCCCACCAACAGTCAGGGCGGATTCCGGCGCTGGCCGCCATGTTGGGGGTTACCATCCCACCCCCTCCGGTCGCCGCGACCAGCCGCCGCCGGAGTCGACCTCCCCAGGCTGCGGCATCAGGTGCCGGCGACTTGCGGACCGCCGAGTCCACTGGTGGCGGGGCCGGTGACGAGGAGCCGCTGCTGGCCGAACCGCAATTGGCGTTCGCCGAAGACGAGACCCTGCCACCGGCCGAAGCGGTCGTGCCCCCAGGAGTGGAGCAGTCGCGCGAGCTCCGTCGCCACCGCTCGAAGCTCCCGCCGCCACCGACGTCCCGCGCCGGGGCCCCGACGCTGGGGCCACCGACGTTCCCGGCCCCACGGGCGTTCAGGGTGCCGACGCCCTGGATCTACCCGAAGCTCAGGATGATCCCGTGCTGGTGGAGGAACTCGGCGAGCCCCTCGGTGAGCGTTAGATCGGCCAGGTGATCGAGGGGTATCCACGCCGCCTCGTCTGCGTCGCTGGCCGCTATCGGCGGGTGGACGCTCAGTATCGTCACGGCAAAGTCCAGGATGACGAAGTGGTGGCGCTCGCTGATCCGCTCGGCCCAGCCGACCAGGTTCTCGCACACTCCCTCTAGTCCCGTCTCCTCGGCCAACTCCCGGACCACGGCCTCGGCCAGCGTCTCCCCGAGCTCAACCCGGCCGCCTGGGATCGACCACGACCCCCGAGCCGGTTCGTGGCCGCGTCGGATCAAGAGGATGCGCTCCCCTTCAACCGCGATGGCGCCCACGCACAACTCGGGATGCGAATCAGCGTTCATTGTCACCCGACGGCGAGGTCAGAACCTGGTGCATCACCAGCAGGCGGGCCACGAATCCGTGATCCTCGAAAAACGCCTTGGCCGCCCGATTGCCCGGCAAGGCAGGAGCGTCGACGCCCCCACAGCCGCGTTCGACACACCACTGGCGAGCCCGATCCAGGATGGCCTCGCCCACGCCGACGAGGCGGGCCGAGGGCTCGACGTAGATCGCCTCGATGGCGCCGATGCGTTGCCGCCCGATCTGGTCGCAGCGGACGCAGGCAAACCCCACCTCGACGCCCTCAGTGGAGCCCAACAGCACCAAGCGATCCGGGTCGGCCAACGCCCTGGCCACAGATTCGGCCGGCGAACCAGCAGCAACCAGGGTGCCGGCCAACAGCGCCCCGCCCCGCTGACCGGCGAGCTCCTCGTCGGCCAGCTCCCACAAGCGTTCGAGGGTCGGGATATCGGCGAGGGTCGCCGGCCAGGCGTGCTCCACGGGCGACGCCGGACTCAGTCGCCTTGCAACTGGCGGATCCGGGTCAGGATCGTGGTCCGCCGGCGGTGGGCGGCCTCGTAGTCGCCCACGGCCGCCAGCTCCTCACTGGTGAGCCCGGCAAGACGGGGCACCACTTGAGAGGCCGCTAGGGAGTCGTACCCAGGGATGGCCAGCGTGTCCGGACTCGGGAGAGTCGTGATGGACTCGGGGGCGACAGCCCCGCTGGCCTCGGGGGCGACAGCCCGGCTGGCCTCGGGCGCACCTGCAGCGGGTGACGCCGAAGGCGGAGGAGGCACCGCGGCTGCCGGCGGGGCCGCCAGGCTCGACGATGGCGCCAGTGAGGTCGAGGCCGTGTCCTCTGGGGCACCTCCTGAAACCTCTACGGCACCTGGGGCCTCTGGGGAACCTGAGAGCCCGCTGCCGGTGCCCTCGGGGCGCTCGGGATCGCCCCCAGGTTGCGCAGCCACGCCCATTCCCCCGGACCGGGCGCCCCGGGCGGGCACGCTGCGGCGGATGTGCTCGCGACGCCCCCTGCCAGCGGCCACCCGGCCGATCATCCGGGCCCTGGTCACCCGACCGCTGATCTCGGCTCTCCCCCGGGCGGCCAGCTTGGGCAGCTCTTCGGCGGCCGTGACGGCCAAGCCCACCGGGATGTAGAAGAACAGATCGAAGATCGGTTCCAGGCGCGACCGGGACTCCATCACGGAATCGTCCTCGGCTCCCAAGCGGTCGGCGCCCATGTCACACGCAGTCCCGGCACAACGTCCGGGCCGGATCGGCGAGCTGGCTGGGGTGCTTGACCAGGAAGCAGGACTGACACACGAACTCGCCCGGCTGCTTGGGTAGGACCGCGCTGCGGGCTGTCACCCCGCTCGTCGGGATCGCCTATCTCCTCGTCGTCGTCTTCGTCCTCGTCGTCTGCGACGACAAGTCTCTCCTTGAGGATGACGTCGAGACTTGCCTCTACGTCGTCGGAGTCCTCGTCGTCGTCGTCCTCCTCCTCCTCGTCGTCATCGCGTGCGACCTTGGCCTCTACTTCGGGGGGAGTGTCGACGTCGTCCTCGAGGGTGTCCTCGTCGAGGCTGTCGTCATCGATGACCTCGTCATCGATGACCTCGCCGTCGTCGTCCTCCTCCAGGTCCTCGAGGTCGGCTTCGTCGAGGTCCTCGGGCAGGTCCGCCTGCTCGTCGAGGAGATCGTCATCTAGGTCGTCTGTCGGCATGGTGCTGCGTCCTTCACACGTGGTCAGTGCGATGCGGTTGGGGTGGGCTTCGGCTGCTCCGGCGGGCGGATACTAGACCTCATCCAGCCCCGATCAGCCAACGCCACAACGGGAAGCGGGCGCTTGATATTCCCGGGGTCGTGGCGCCTGGCCAGCACCAGGGGCGGGGTGGCCAGTGGACCGTTGGTGCCGTCTGGTCCAGTTCACCCCCCGGCTTGCGGGCCACGGCTTCACACAGACGTTGTCTACTTGGTTTTCTGGCCACCCTGCCCTGGCGGTCGCCCCGCCGATTTGGGGGTACCACCTCTTGATGCGTCCGCGATGTTGGCCGCATCCGCCCGGCCCGTCAAGCGCGGTGACAGCCCTCTGACCTGCAGTTTTGCGCGTCAGTCCAGGTCAGCACCCTGGAAAAAAATCGCCGGGGCCCTCACGTGCCGTCGGGCGCCTGCCGCGCCAACTTGCCGAGCCCAGCCAAGCGACCACGGCACGTGAGGAGCCATCGCCGGCGCCCCTACTCGAACCTGGGGATGAGGGCTTCGACGCTGGCCACGTACACCTGGGACTCGGGGAAGACGCCGTAGGTGCTCAGGTTGACCGGACCCTCGTAGTAGGCGGCGATCGTCCGGCAACGATTGTTGCCTTCGATATCCGCCAGATAGGCGAGGAAGGCCGCCGACATCCGGATGTTGTCCGACACCGAGTTGATGTTCATCGGCATCCCGATGAGGGATCCACTGATGAAGGTGGCGGTGGCGGGCATGATCTGTCCGGTCCCGACGGCCCCGACCGACGAGGTCACCCCTTGCTGCCACCCGGACTCCTGCCAGGCGATCGCCTCCAGGAGGGGCAGGGACAACCCGTAGTACGAGGCCCAATGGATGAACAGGGGCTGCAAGGCCAGGCGCGATGGCGACTCCTGGAGCAGGCTCGGCAGGACCCCCCACGGACCCCCACTTTCACTGAAAGTCGAACAGAAGGTCGACGGGTTGCTCGCGCTCGATGACCCGCTACTCGACGACCCGGTGCTGCTCGACGCGGTGGAGACGGCAGCCGAACTGGTAGAGCCGCTACCGGACAAGGGGATGTACAGGTGGCGGCCGATGAGGAGCAGGTCATTTTCCCCCATGTTGTTGGCGGCAGCCAGCTGGGCCACGGTGAGGCCGTTGGCCCGGGATATCGCCCACAGGGTGTCGCCTGGCTGCACGACGTGCACGCTGGACGTGACAAAACCGGCGGCGCCGGCGGCGATCAGCAACCCGAGGCTGAGCACCACGGCGGTCAAACGGAAATGACGGCGCATGAGTATAAAGAGGTCCGATCCCTCCGCCCGCGCCGGGTAAACCTACAATATCAACAGCAGCCTCAGCAACCCCTCTTTCAACATAATCCACTGGATTCGGTCGGGTCAACCTCAACTATAGCGTTATACATACGGGTTAGAGTTGGGGTTGTTGACGGCGGTCCTGGGCCCGCCGCTCCCCTGCCAAGCGTTCCAAGCCCTCTTCCTCGTAGTCGGCCTCGTCGACAAAACCCATCAAGGCGGCCACCGATCGGTGGCCCGCTTTCTCGAGGATCAGGCGATGCATCTGCTGACAGACCTTCCGGTACTCCGGATGCCCCTGTGGCCCGGTTCGCAACTCGATGAGATGCATCGCCTCCCGAGCGTTGAACTGCATGACGTAGCGGATCCGGTACGCCAGCGCCACCGCGTAGGCCGCTTCGGTCAGCGAGAAGCGCGCCGCCAGGGCCTCGTGCAGGGCGGCCGACCGCCCCATGGCCCGCACGTAGACGTCCTCTCCCCCGGCCGCACTGACCGAGCGAGGCATGGTGAAGCCGTGCGCCGGAGTGAGGTCCTGCCATTCGATGGTCAGCAGCCGGTGGCGCTGCAGGTCCCGAAAGGCGCCGTAGTCCGAGACCACGTCGAAGCGATAGTCGGCCCGCTCCAACGCCCGGCCGGGCCGATGCCGCCGATTGGTCCGGTCACCGACGTACCGGCGGACGATCTCCTGGCGCTCCTCGTGCGACAGCCCGTCGACGCGAGCCTGAATCCGGTGCTCGGGGAGATGGGTGTACGGGTACAGCATGGCGGCCAGCAGCTTCACTTCGGCGTCCGGGTCCCAGCCCACCAAGGTGACCTCAGGGTCACCCCCCGGGCCAGCGTCGGCGCCAACCTCCTCGCCCGCGAACAGGCCCTCGGCCAGCTCCTGCATCGCCCGCTCGTTGTGCTCCAGATACGTGGAGTGGGCGGCGCCACGGTCTTCGACGTCCACCCGCTTGACCCAGGACGGGATCACCTTGCGCAGCTGGGTCAGCATCATGTCCGCGTAGGATCGGGCTTCTGGTAGCGGGTGGGCCCGCATGCGGATCAGGAGGGCTTCGTAGGCCTGTCCGCTGGCGTAGATGCCGAGATTCGACATGGCCGCCGCGGGCAACATGCCGCGCAGGGCGTCGAAGGCCTTGGCCCGAACGGACTGCCGCCACACGAAGTCCGAGTCGGAGTCGGCCTTGGGATACCGAGCCGCAAACCAGGACTGGAGCACGGGCAGGAGCTCGGCGTAGGCGTCAAACAGCCGGTCCATGTCCCCCACGTAGCGGGCGCCGAGGGGCGATTCGAGTATCTGCGGGGCGCGAAAGTAGCGAAAACGCCCATTCGGGAGCCGGGTGTCGTAGGCCACGTACCGGGTCGACTTCTCCATGTACGACATCAGCCGCCCCCGCTCCAGCACTTTGGTCAGGAGGTTCGACGCCTGCTCGCAGGCCAGATGCACGCCCCCGAGCTGGGCCACCGAGTCGTCGCCGTACTCGAAAAACACCCGGTCGTAGAGTTGCTCCGCTCGAGCGAGACCGACGGTGGCGTCGACGCCGTGGTCCCCGCTGATGTCGAGGTCTCCGACGAACTCGTCGAGGAAGAGGCGCCGCAAGCTCTTGGCCGTGCGGGAGTATCGAGCAAACAGGGCGCCCTTGACGACCTCGGGCAGATTGACCAGGGCGAACACCGGGCCCTCGAGATCGGTGAAATAGCGGCGCAGGATCTCCGCCTCGTCGTCGGTCCATTCCTCGACCGCGTAGATGCCCGTCTCTCGGATCCCCATGGAGGTGGCCCAGCCTAAGGGGGGGTACCGATCACGTGGGGGATCTGCGCCTCGTCACCCGTCGCCGGGGTCGTCCCACCGGCTACCTCACCCGCCGAGCACCGAGGAGGCGGCGATCACGCCCCGGTACATGGCATCCGCGGCGGCCCGGGCCGACCGGGCCTCCGCCGGGTCGACGTTCTGATCACCCAGCTGACGGAGCAGGTCGATCAGCTGCTTGACGTTGCGGACGAAGTCGCCCCCGGACACATCCTCGTCCGCAATTACCTCGGCCAGATCCTCGCCCGCGGCCCAGGCGTGAGCCAGGCCGACAAACCCAGGATCGGGGCGGCGGGTCAGCGGTAGGCCCGCCTCCTCCTCGGCCGCGTTGAGCTCTCGGGCCAGTTCGTCGATGGCCGCCCAGCGCCGCCGAATCCGGGGCGTGGGAAACCAACTGGTGGCATCGCCTGGCCCCCGACTTTCGAAGGTGAACACCGAGACGATCCCCGCCAGCTCGGGTACATCCAAACCGGCCAACAGGCCCTGGCCCACGCACTCGGCGACGAGCAGGTCCGATTCGTGGTACAGGCGGGCCAGGCGCTCTCCGGACCCGGTCAAGGACCACCCGTCTACGTACCCCCACGCCTCCAGCACCCGCAGCACCCGATCGAACTGGCGAGCGAGGGACTCGGTACGGCTCTTCACCCGACGCTGCAAGCGCTCTGCGTCACGCGCCAGCCGATCGGCTCGCTCCAGCGCCCGCAGGTGGGTCCGAACGTCCGGACAGCCGGCCACCGAGTGGCCGGCCAGGTTCGCCGCCAGGTCGGCTGCCTCCCCGGCCGCGTCACTCTCCTCGGGTGGGAGCGCACGGGGGGCCCGCAGACCGTTGCCCCCGTTCACGACCCGGACCGCGATCAGGGCCGAAGCCAGCTGGCGCTGGAACCCCACGTTCCGGGGCGCGTAGGGGCTCGGCACCCCGATCCGGGCCACCACCTCGGGCGGATCAGAGAAATCACGCGGGCCGAGCGAAATCAGCCGTCGTTCGGGAGTGATGGCGCGAACCGCGGATATCGCCCCCCCGCCGACGCGACGTCGAGACGACCGCCACCCGGCCCCCGGACTTGCCGCCCGGAACGATCAACACGTCGCCCGGTCTGACCCGGGCCAAGGCCGCCGCGATTTCCCCAACGGGGGCGGACGCGGGCCGGGCGGATTCCTCGGCGCGGCGCAGCAGACTGCGGTACTCCTCGACATCGCCACGATCGCAGCGGGCGGCGGCGACGGCGTCGGCCAGGGCGTCCGTGGTCCGTTCGAGCTGCGTCTCCAGGCGGACGACGTCACTGTCCGCCCGGTACTGGGCGAAGGAGAGGTTCAGCAGGTGGTGCGCCAGGTCGGCGGGATACCGACGGACCAGGTTGGCGGCCATGTTGTAGGTCGGCCGAAAGCTGCTCGTCAGCGCGTAGGTGCGGGCGCCGGCCAGCCCGGCCACCTGATCGAACGGTACGAACGGCGACCAGAGCACCACCGCGTATCCGACATCGTCGATACCCCGCCGGCCGGCCCGACCGGTGAGCTGCGTGTACTCGCCGGGAGTCAGGAACTCGTGACGCTCCCCGCCGAACTTGGTGAGCTTCTCAATGACCACCGACCTGGCGGGCATGTTGATCCCGAGCGCCAGGGTCTCGGTGGCGAATACCACCTTGACCAAGCCGGCCGCGAAACAGGTTTCCACCGCCTCCTTGAACGGCGGTACCAGCCCGGCGTGGTGGGCGGCGTAGCCAGCCTCCAGGCCGTTCAGCCACGTGGCGTAGTCCAGGACGGCCAGGTCCTCGTCGGACAGCGGATCGACGTGGCCCTCAGCGATGGCCCGAATCTGGCGTCGTTCCTCCGAGGTGGTCAGTCGCTGGCCCTCCCTGGCGCACTGCTGAACGGCGTCGTCGCACGCGGCCCGGCTGAAGATGAAGTAGATGGCGGGAAGCATGTGGTTGTCCTCGAGCAGTTCGAGGACTTCGACCCGGCGAGGGGTGAAGGGCCGGCCCCGCGGCCGGCCCTTCACCCACGGGCGCCTGAGGGTCTTGGCGTCGAGACCGGCGGCCTCGGGATTGGGCCTGCCGTCCACGAGGGTCGGCAACAGCAACAGCCGCTCTGAACCCCTGTCCCCTAGGAGATAGAGGTCATGCAGGACAACCGGCCGGCGTTCCTCGATGACGGCCTCGGTCTGGCCTCGGACGGTTCGGATCCAGTCAGCCAGCTCTTCGGCGTTGGAGACCGTCGCGGACAGGCACACCAGGTTGACACCCGCGGGTGCGTGGATGATGACCTCTTCCCATACCGGCCCGCGGTAGGCGTTCTGGAGATAATGCACCTCGTCCAGGACGACATAGCGCAACCCGTTGAGGGCGCGAGACGAGGCGTACACCATGTTCCGTAACACTTCTGTGGTCATGACGACCACGGGTGCGTCACCGTTGATGGAATTGTCCCCCGTCAGCAGCCCCACCGATTCCGGCCCATGCCGGCGTACGAGCTCGGCGTATTTCTGATTGGAAAGGGCCTTCAGGGGGGTGGTGTAGAACGCTTTTCCCCGGGCCTCGAGGGCTCGGTCGACTGCGTACTGAGCAACGACCGTCTTGCCCGAGCCGGTTGGCGCAGCCACCACCACGGAGCCCCCGGCATCGAGGGCGTCGAGCGCCTTGCGCTGATAGTCGTCGAGCTCGAAGCCGAGCTGGGCCTCGAAACGCGCCCTGCTCACGCGCAGGCTACTTGTGGAGGAGGCGGCCGACGACGATCGACAACTCGTAGAACACCAGCATCGGTACGGCCATGGCCAGGAACGAGAAGGGATCACTGCTCGGCGTGATCACCGCGGCGATCAGGCAGATCACCACGATCGCCGGCCTCCGCCAACGCCGCCACGTCGCGCTCGGTACCAAGCCGACCAATTGCAGGAAAACCACGATCAGGGGGTACAGGAAAATGGCCCCGAAGATCAGGCACATTGCCGTGTACAGGGAGAAGTACTTGGAGGGAGAGAACAGGGGCAGGATGCCGTCGCCGCTTACATTGATCAACCAGGTGAGCGCCCTGGGAAATACCAGAATGGCCGTGGTGACGCCCATGGCGAACAGCAGGATCGCCCCGGCGACAAACGGCAGCACGTAGCGCTTCTCGTTTCGGTACAGGCCCGGCGTGATGAACCGCCACAGCTCCCAGATCAAGACGGGCGCCGCCAGCACGATGCCGACATAGGCGCTCACCTTGAGACGGGTGGTCACGCCTTCGAGCGGGCCGTTGGTCACCAGGGCGCCAGGATTCGTCGGCGAAAGGCTCTTGTGCGGGTGATGCAGCACGTAGGTGCGGTAGGGGTGCTCCATGAAACGGATGATGCTGTCGTAGAAGAACCAGGCCACGATCGTGCCGACGATCACCGCCACGATGCAGATGAGCAGCCGGGTGCGCAGCTCGGCCAAGTGCTCGAACAGAGTCATCTGGCCCTGTTGGCCGTCAGGCTCCTTGGACGGGTCCAGCCGCTCGTCCGTGACCGCCACCGTAGGACTCCTCAGTTGAGCGACGGGTCGTCGGGGGTGGCGGGCATGCCGGAACCGTCGCCTGGGGCGGCCGTGTACGTGGGCAGCGAGGCGGGCGGGACGGGCGAGACGGGCGAGACGGGTGCTGATGATGGCGACGGAGTGAACGTGCTGCTCACCGCGTCGCGTACCGATCGACCCAGGTCGGGCGGACGGAACTCCCCCACCGCCGACTTGAACGCCTCAGTCGGCTCGGCCAAGGCGCCCCGGACCTCCCGCTCGAACCCCGACGACATGCGGCGGAGCTCGGCCACCAACCGTCCGAGGGTGCGCGCCGCCTGGGGCAACCGATGTGGGCCCAGAACCACCAGGGCGATCATGCCGACGAGAAGCAGCTTCTCGGGGCTCAGGTTGAGCATCAAGGCCGAGTGTAGCGGGATCGGCCTCTTATGAGGAACGGGTACGACCACCCTCCGCCGGGTCGCCTCCCTCGTTGGCCGCATCCGCCTGCAAAGCCAGCGCGACGGCCCGATCGGTGCGATAGGCCTCGGCCCGGCGGCGAAGCAGCTCGACCCGGCCGGCCAGCCGACTGGCGGCTACCGCCAGCGGGACGAGCGCCACCGCGGCGATCCCCAGGGGGACCAGCCAAACAGCCGTCATGGGCAGCGGGGCCGGGCCGTCGCTGCCTCCCTGCCCGTCGACGCCAGCCTGCTCATCGCTGCCTCCCTGCCGGGTTGTCGGGCTCCTGTCCGAGCGCCTGCGAACGGTCTGCCCTCTCTGGTCTAGTCCATCACCCACTATGGGCGGGTGGAACCTTCGTGGCCCCGGCCGCCGCAGCCCATCGGTTTTGCCCATCGGGGAGCCCGCTCGGAACGCCGGGAGAACACCATCGAGGCCTTCCTCCGCGCCCTCGAGCTCGGGGCCACCGGACTCGAGAGCGATGCCTGGGTCACCGCCGATGGCGAGGTCGTCCTCGATCACGACGGGGTTACCGGAGGGCGGTGGCGGCGCCGGCCCATCTCGGGACAGGCCCGGGCGCAACTACCGGGTCACGTGCCCACCTTGACCGAGCTCTACCAGGCTGGCGGCACCGACTTCGAGCTGTCGCTCGACGTCAAGGACCCGGCCGCGTTGAGTCCTATCCTGGCGGCGGTCACCACTGCCGGCGCCCGGTCCCGCTTGTGGCTGTGCCATCCCAGCAGGAAGATCCTGGAGCGGTGGAGGGCATCCGCGGCGGACGTCAAGCTGGTGGTGTCGACCCGACTGAACCAGTTTGCCGGAGGGCTCGAGGCCGGTGTTGCTGACCTGCGGGCGGGGGGCCTCGACGCCGTCAACCTGCACCGTCGCGAATGGACCCGGGCCGGCGTCGAAGCGGTGCACGGAGCCGGCCTGGCCGCCTTCGGTTGGGACGCCCAAACCCGGGGCCAGCTCAGTGGGCTGCTGCAGCTCGGGGTGGACGCGGTGTACTCCGACCACGTCGACCGGATGATGGACTCGATCCGGGAGTGGTCGGGAGGTGGGACTTAGCGCCGCCCGCCCCCCGGAGCCGCCGCCTGAAACCCGCCCCGGACCCCCGCCCAACGTCCGCCCCGTACCCCGCTCTGCGGGTCAGAGGAATCCGAGGCGGGAGAGGGGCCAGACCCGCACGAAGGCGCGACCGATGAACAGCTTGGACGGGACCGGTCCGATCACCCGGGAGTCCGACGAATCGGTGCGGTTGTCACCCATCATGAAGTACTCGCCGGCAGGGATCCGACAACCGTTGCCGGATGCCGGTAAGCAACCGGGTATCGAGCTCGGGAACGTCGTCACCCCCTGGTCGACCCGGGGTAGCCACGGCTCCGGGAGCAGGCGGCCGTTGATGTAGACCTGTCCGTCGCGTGCCGAGATCGTCTCCCCCGGCAACCCGACGACCCGCTTCACGAGGTCGGTGATACCTGGGGTGGTGTCGTCCGCAGGCTTTTTGAAGACCACGATGTCCCCGCGGCGCGGACTGTGAAAGTGGTAGCTGAGCTTGTTGACGAGCAGCCGGTCCCCGACGTTGAGGGTGGGTTCCATGGATCCCGACGGGATGTAGAACGGCTGCACGATGAAGGTGCGGATGAGCACGGCGGCCAGCACGGCGACCGCCAGGATGATCCCCCACTCGATGAAAATTCGCGCCCTCGAACGGGATCGTCCCTTCCTCGCCGGTTCCGGCGCCGGGGGGGCGTCGCGCTCGGTCGGTTCGGCGGGGAGGGGAACGGACACGACGCAAGACGTTAGTGAACCGGCTCCGACTGCCGGTACCGGGTCAGGATCCGATTCGCGGCTTCCGGGCCCGTGGCCACGTCGCCGGCGACCACCCGCACCGCCGGACCGCCCCGCAAAAAGACCCTTTCCAACCAGGCTCTCTGACCGCTGCGAAGCGTCACCCGGATCACCGAACCGGGGCGCAGTTCCACCCCTTCATTGGGGTATTGCTCGGCGATCCAATGAGCGGGCGGATCGAGGTCCAGGACGATCCGGGGATCCTCGGGGCCGGGATGGTAGAGGGCCATTCCCTCAGACGCCGGCCCGGGTGGCGGCTCGAAGTTGGCTTCGAGCACCTCAGCCCGAGCGATGCGATCGACCCGGAAGAGCCGCTCGCCCCCGGCGGATTCGCACCACCCGGCCAGGTACCACTGCCCGCTGTGATTGAAAACCCGCCACGGGTGCACGACCCGCGGTGCTGTGGTGGTCCCGGCCGAAGGAGTAGTAGTCGAGCTCGACCTTCCGGTGGGTGTCGGCGGCCTGCCGAACGGCGCCCAATAGGTTGGGGGTGACCGGCGCCAGCTCGACGTCGACGGTGTCGTCCGCGCCGACCCCCAGCACCATCTCCAGCTTGGCCAGGGCGGTGGCGAGGGCCCCGTCGGGGTCGGCCCCCGGAACAGAGAGCAAGGCCGAACCGGCAGACACGAGGGCAAGCCCCTCCTGCGGGCTCAATCGTAGGGGCCGGCGGAAATAGTCGGCCATGCGGATCCACACCCGTCCCTCCGCCACGTCCACGTCGATCAAGACGTCGGGGGTGAAGGGATGGATCCCGCACATGAACAGGAGCTCCAGGTCCTCCAGTAGCTCCTTTTCCGCCACCCCGAAGCGTTGGCAGACCTCGGCTACTTCCGGGCCGTCATGGGCGGCGACCCAGGGCACGATGGCCAGCAGCCGGCCCAGACGATCCTCCGCCGGAGGCTTAGGCATGGTCGCTGCCTGCTGCGGAACCCGCCAGCGCCTCCAGCCAGGCCACCATGTCCGCCCGGGCCGCCGGTGGGCCGATGATCTCGGCGTGGTCGAGGAACCCGAGGACGAAGGACCGGAAGGCCGGGGCGTTGATCACCCCGACATGAAAGACGATCGCTCCATCCGGACGGCGACCCGCGACCGCATCCTCGCCGAGCGCGTCGAGCGCCCAACGGGCCTGCTCGGCGTCGACCAGCAACGCCGTCCGCACCTCCTCGTCGTCGCCCAGCCGCCACGCCGGCGGTGGATGGCCGGCGCCCGCCGGGGGACGGGCAAACGCCCCCGGCGGGCCTTCCACGGCCAGGGGCCCTTGCATGCGGTCCAGTCGGAACAATCGCTCCTCGCCCCGGGTGTGATCAAGGCCGGCCAGATACCACTGCCCGCGCCGGAACGAGAGCCTCCAGGGGTCCACCAGGCGCGACTCGCCCCGGTAGCCGAAACGGACCCGGTGGCGAGCCGCGATGGCCCCGAAGGCAGCCGCTACCGTCTCTCCCCCGGGCAGCGCCGCCCAGCCTGGGCTCTTCGGTTCGTCCCCATCCCCCCGGCCCGCGCCGGATCCCGAAGCGGCCCCACCCAGCTTGCGCAGCGCCCGGGTGGTGGCCTCGCGACCCCAGGTCCCCTCCACCTGCACCGCCGCAGAAGCCAGGCGCAGGGCCGCCAGCTCGTGTTCGTCCAGGCCCGGGTCGGGCAGCTCGTACTCCTCCCTCCGGATGCGATAGCCCACCTCCTCCGGATGATTGGGGTCAACCGCCTCGGTGGCGAGCGGCAACCCCATCTGGCGCAACAGTTCCTTGTCCCGCTCGAAATTGCGGCGGAACGCTTCGGGATCGTCCGAGTACCCGTCGATTCGCTGGCGGATCTGCTCCCTGCTCAGCGGGAAGCTGGTGTCGATCAGGGCGGCGACCAGGTTGACGAGGCGTTCCAGACGATCCACGTCAAAGCGAGGCGATGAGCTTCTCGACCCGTTCGTCGCGGGACTTGAACGGGTCCTTGCACAGCACCGTGCGCTGGGCCTGATCGTTGAGCTTCAGGTGGACCCAGTCGACGGTGAAATCGCGGCGACGTTCCTTCGCCCGGCGGATGAATTCGCCGCGAAGCTTGGCCCGGGTGGTTTGCGGCGGCTGATCGACCGCGAGCTCGATCTCCTCGTCGGTGCAGATGCGCTCGACGAGTCCGTGCTGCTGCATCTTGTAAAAGAGTCCCCTCTCCCGGCTCACGTCGTGATATTGCAGGTCGATCAACGCGACTTTCGGGTGGGTAAGCGGGACGCCTTCCCGATTGCGGTACTGCTCGATCAGACGGTGCTTGATCACCCAGTCGCACTCGCGATCGAGGGACCAGGGGTCGCTTTCGAGGCCTTTGAGGCAGTGCTCCCACATGGCCAACGCCTGGTCCTCGAGAGGCGACAGACCGTGGGTCTCCTGGTAGCGCTTGGCCCGGTTGAAGTACTCGCCCTGGATGTCCAGTGCGCTGGCTTCCCGGCCGTTGGCCAGGCGCACCCGCCGGCGAAGGGTGGTGTCGTGGCTGATCTCCCGGATCGCCCGGATGGGGTTCTCCAGCGTCATGTCCCGCAACACCACACTCGGGTCCTCGAGCATTCGCAGCAAGATGCTGGTGGCTCCCACCTTGAGGAAGGTGGCGTACTCGCTCATGTTGGAGTCCCCGACGATCACGTGGAGCCGGCGGAAACGTTCGGCGTCGGCATGCGGTTCGTCGCGGGTGTTGATGATGGGCCGGCTGCGGGTCGTGGCCGACGACACCCCTTCCCAGATGTGCTCGGCGCGCTGGCTGACGCAGTACATGGCGCCCCGAGCGGTCTGGAGCACCTTCCCCGACCCGGCGTAGATCTGGCGCGACACCAGGAAGGGAATGAGCACCTCGGCGTAGTGCCCGAAGTCGTCCCGGCGGCTCGTCAGGTAGTTTTCGTGACAGCCGTAGGAGTTACCCGCCGAGTCGGTGTTGTTTTTGAACAGGAACACCACCCCCCGGATGCCCTCCTCCCGCAAGCGGGCTTCCGCCGAGTTGACCAGGTGCTCGAGGATCCGCTCTCCCGCCTTGTCGTGCACCACCAGGTCGTGGATGGAGTCGCACTCGGGCGTGGCGTACTCGGGGTGGCTCCCCACGTCCAGGTAGAGACGGGCGCCGTTCTCCAGGAAGACGTTCGAAGAGCGACCCCAGCTCACCACCCGCCGGAAAAGGTAGCGGGCCACCTCGTCGGGGCTCAGCCGGCGCTGTCCCCGAAGGGTGCAGGTCACTCCGTATTCGTTTTCGAGGCCGAATATGCGGCGGTCCATATCTGGGCCGCACGCTAGTGCCCAGCCCGCCTTAGTCCTTCGCATCTGAAGCACTTAGGGCGATTCGCCGGGGTGCGCTACCGTGCAGGCCAATGACCGCCACCCCGTCGCGGTGGCCCCGACCAGGGCCGATGGTACATCTCCGCACGGTTCCTGACGCCTTTCACGCCCGGGTCATCGCCGCCCGACTCGGCGCCGACGGGATCCTGACGGAGCTGCGCGGGGCCGTCGGGGGGCCCTACCCGATCGGGTCGGTGTCGGTATGGGTGGACCCCCAAGACGAGCCGGTGGCCTCCGAGCTGCTGCTCGCCGACGAGCTCGAAGCCGCCTTCGAGGACCCTCCCGAAGGCTGGGAGAATCCGGTCGGGAACGGCAGGACACGCCCGTGGTGGAGCACCCGTCGGGTCCTGGCCGCTATCGCCCTGGCGGTGTTGGTGGCGGCGATCGTGGCCGGCCGCCTGATCCCGTGAGGCGCCGCCCAGGCGGTCCCTCCCAGCGTCGTACGAGATTGATCGCCTCAGAGGAGGTTTGCCATGACGGTGGACAATGAGCTGCCGATTTCCCAGCTGCAGTCGGGCGAGGTGTCCGAAGCCCAGATCGCGGTGCACTGGCGCGAGGAGGAGTACTTTTACCCTCCGGCCAGCTTCATCGGGCAGGCCAACGCCTCGGATCCCGCCATCCTGGCCCGCTTCGGCGAGGATCGCTTTCCCGAGTGCTTCAAGGAGTACGCCGACCTCCTCAGCTGGGATCACTACTGGCACACCACGCTGGATACGAGCCACGCCCCCTTCTGGAAGTGGTTCGTCGGCGGGCGGCTGAACGCCTGTTACAACTGCGTCGACCGCCACCTGGCGACCCGGCCCAACCAGGCTGCGTTCATCTGGGTGCCCGAGCCGGAGTCGGAAGACACAGAGGTCCTCACCTACCGGGAGCTCTACCGCCGGGTCAACGAGTTCGCCGCCCTGTTACAGGACTTCGCCGGCGTCCAAACCGGCGACCGGGTCACCTTCCATCTGCCGATGGTCCCTGAGCTGCCCGTGTCCATGCTCGCCTGCGCCCGGATGGGCGCCATCCACTCGCAAGTGTTCGGTGGCTTCAGCGGTGCCGCCTGCGGGGGCCGGATCGCCGACTCGCAGAGCCGGATCCTGGTCACCATGGACGGCTACTACCGCAACGGCCAGCTGATCGACCACAAGGTCAAGGCCGACGAGGCGGTGGAGCGGGCCCGGGAGGAGGGCGTCGAGGTCGAGAAGGTGCTGGTGTGGCGGCGGCATCCGGGACAGTACGCGTCCGAGAGCCCGATGGTCGACGGCCGGGACTTCTTCGTCGACGAGCTGCTGCCGGACTACCGCGGGGCGACGTGTCGAGCCGGTCTCGATGCCCGCCGAGGCCCCCCTGTTCATCATGTACTCGAGCGGCACGACCGGCCGCCCGAAGGGGTGCCAGCACTCCACGGGCGGCTACCTGTCGTACGTGGCCGGCACCTCCAAGTACTACCAGGACATCCACCCGGGCGACACCTACTGGTGCTTCGCCGACATCGGCTGGATCACCGGCCACTCCTACATCGTGTACGGCCCGTTGGCGCTCGGGACGACCAGCGTGATGTACGAGGGCGTGCCGACCTACCCCGACGCCGGGACGACCCTGGCGGATCGCCGAGCGCCTCGGGGTCAACATCTTCCACACCGCCCCGACCACCATCCGCATGCTGCGCAAGGCCGGGCCGGACGAGCCGGCCAAGTACGACTACCACTTCAAACACATGACCACCGTGGGCGAACCCATCGAGCCGGAGGTGTGGCGCTGGTATCACGACGTGGTCGGCAAGGGTAAGGCGGTCATCGTCGACACCTGGTGGCAGACCGAGAACGGCGGATTTCTCGGCAGCACCCTGCCGGCCCTCAATCCGATGAAGCCGGGGAGCTGCGGTCCGGCCGCCCTCGGCATCTATCCCCGCCATCTACGACGAAGAGGGCGAAGAGGTGGAGGCGGGCAGCGGCCGGGCCGGGAACATCTGCATCCGTAACCCCTGGCCGGGGATCTTCCAGACCATCTGGGGCGACCCGGACCGCTTCGTGTCCACCTACTACGCAGAAGTACTGCCGCGACACGAACAGCACGGATTGGCACGACTGGCCCTACTTCGCCAACGACGGCGCCATGCAAGCCGCCGACGGCTACTTCCGGATCCTCGGGCGGGTCGACGACGTGATCAACGTCGCCGGGCACCGCCTCGGCACCAAGGAGCTCGAGTCCGCCGCCCTCACCGTCGACGAGGTCGCCGAGGCCGCCGCGGTACCGGTCGTGGACGACCTGCGCGGGCGGGCGGTCGAGATGTACATCTCGCTCAAGCCTGAGGTAGCCGCCGGGGCGGACGTGACTGCCCAGGTGGATGCCGCCATCGAGCGGAGATCGGCAAGGTGGCCCGACCGAAGAACGTGTGGATCGTGCCCGACATGCCGAAGACCCGGTCCGGGAAGATCATGCGCCGGGTCATCGCCGGCGTCTCCAACTTCACCGACGTAGGCGATGTCAGCACCCTGGCCAACCCCGAGGTCGTCGACGAGATCCGGCACCAGGTCCAATCGGCGAAGGTCGCCCGCGGCGACACACCCCGCGAGCTCACGCCCGAGGAGCTCGAAGGAGATCAAAGCCTTCGGCCACGCCGAGTAGGAGTGTGAGCGGCCCAAGCCCGACGTGGGCTCGCTCTGGAGGAACAGACCGAGCCCAGCGCGGCCCGGACCCGTCTTCTCTCTTTCGATCGCGGGTGGCACTAGAGGACGTCTCTTCGGCCCCCTGCCGCCGCGGAAACATCAACGGGACACGGGTTTATCGCCCGGAGGCAACTCGTGTCCCTTTGGCTGTCACCTGGGACAACAACGTGACACGAGTTGCCCTATCGAAAATTACTCGTGTCGTGTTTGCGTGGTTGGGAGCGTCGCCCTCCGCTCAGGGAATGACCGGGTCGGACCCCTCATCCAGCTCGGGGGCCGAGCCGCCGGCGACGGCCAGGGCGGCCGCCACCTCGTCGTCGCCGAGCCGTTGGAACGCTCGTCGCCCGTTCTCGCGGGCCAGCACCGCGACCTCCAGATCGGCGGCTACCTCGGTCCGGTCCGGGCCGGCCAGCGCCCGGGCCGCGGCCAGAAGGGCCCCGGCCAGGTCCCATCCGGCATCGAAGCTGCTCTCCAGCCGGGCGGCGATGGCCTCGGCCTCACCTCCGAGCACCGAGTAATGGTCTTCGTCTACGACCGACCCGTCGTAGAGGATGTGGAACAGCTGGTCGCCGCCGGGTACGGTCCCGACCTCGGCGACGAGGATCTCCACCTCGAGGGGTTTCTGTTCGTGGGTGAAGACATTGCCCATGTACTGGGCGTACAGGTTGGCGAGGGACCTGGCGTCGACGTCCTCGCGGCTGAACTGGTAGCCCTTCACGTCGGCGTGTTGCACCCCGGCCCGCCGGAGGGAGTCGAACTCGTTGTAGCGGCCAACGCCGGCAAAGGCGATCCGGTCGTAGATCTCGCTGACCTTGTGCAGCGACTTGGACTGGTTTTCGGCGCAGATCAAGATGCCTTCCGAATACACGGTGGCCACCAGCGGCCGGCCCCGAGCGATGTTCTTACGGGCGAAATCGGCCTTGTCCTTCATGAACTGCTCGGGTGCGACGTAGAAGGGCATGCTCATCGCAGCGCCCCCTCCTCGGCCACCACGGCGGCGAAGCGCTCGGCGACCTCAGCCTCGTCCGCCCGGGCGAAGCCCGCCTCCGTAATCGTTGCCACCGTGGGATAGATCCCCCGGACCACGTCGGGGCCGCCCGTCGCCGAGTCCTCGTCGGCCGCCTGCCAGAGGGCCCGAACCGAAAGGGCAATGGCGTCCGCCCGGCTCAGATCCGGTCTCCAGCCCAGCTTGATCGTGGTCCGGGCGTCACGACCGCCGGAACCGTCTGCATGAAAGTCCGTCTCCTCGTATCGGCCCCCGGTTGGATCGTAGGTATAGATCCGGCCAACCCCCCTGCGCACGTCGAACCCGGCGAACAGCGGGACCACCACGAACCCCTGCATGGCCAGGGCCAGGTTCGACCGCACCATCTGTGACAGTTGATTGGCCTTTCCCTCGAGGCTGATCGGGGCACCCTCGACCTTCTCGTAGTGCTCCAGTTGCAGCTGGAAGAGGCGAACCATCTCCATCGCCGGGCCAGCCGCGCCGGCGATGGCTACCCCGCTGTGCCGGTCGGCCGCGTGGACCTTCTCCATATGGCGGTGGGCGATCGATGAGCCGGCGGTGGCTCTGCGGTCCCCCACCATCACGACGCCGTCCGCGTAGCGGATGGCGGCGATGGTGGTGCCGTGGGGAACCACGAACGGCGGAGGGTCGGCGCCGGTCGACAGGACGGGAAAGGGGTCGAGGCCGACACGCCGCAACACGTCGGTGAAGCTGGGGCCCGGCTCGTCGTTGGGGCTGAACATGGGAAGGCTCATAAGCCCCCGCACCCTACCCGCGCTCGACCACCCAACTTGGATAGGAGCGCCTGCTCTTCAGCCTCCTTCGACTGATCACGCGGCATGCGGGCGCCTTCTAGGGTTACTCACCGCCTTTCTGGACGTAGCTTCGCACGAATTCCTCGGCGTTCTCCTCGAGCACTTCGTCGATCTCGTCCAACAGGTCGTCCAGTTCGGCCTTCAACTCCTCGCCTTTCTTGCTGCTGGCGGGGACTTCTTCGACGGTCTCCTCTTCGGTCCGGGCGGGTGGCTGCTTCCTGATCTGTTCTCGTTCTGCCATGGGATTTGCCTCTGCTTCTCTCTCCTACGAGCCCAGCCTCTCGAGGAGCTCGGAGGGGCTGGACACGCTAGTTAGCAATTCGTCGACGTGCGCTTTTGTTCCTCTGAGGGGCTCCATCATGGGTACTCGACGCAAGGGATCTGCCCCCAGGTCGAACACCAACGAGTCCCAGTTGGCGGCTGCGATCGATGAGGACCACCGCTGGAGGCATTTGCCTCTGAAGTAGGCCCTCGTAGTTTCCGGAGGCTCCGTGGTGGCCTCGATGACGGACTCTGGGTCGAGCATGTGTTCCATCCCCAGCCGAGCGTGAAGCGACCGGCGCGGGGTCACATCGTGATACTGGAGATCCATGGCCGCCAGCTTGGGATCCGTCCAGCTGAGGCCGTGGCGGAGCCGGTAGCCGTCGACCACCCGGTACTTGGCGACCCAGTCCAACTGGGTGGCGAGGGTCATCGGATCCGATTCCAGGCCGCAAAGGACCCCCTCCCACCGGCGGAGGATCTCGTCGCCGATCTCGGCTCCGCCCACCGAGTCCAAGCCCCGATCCTCGGCGTACTTGCGGGCCAGGTCCAGGTGCTCCCATTGCAGCTCGAGAGCGGTCATGGTCCGGCCGTCCGCCAGTTCGAGGGGTTGGGACAGCCCCAGGTCGTAGGACACCTTGCGCATGGCCGCCACTGGCGAGTGCAAGGCGAACTCCCGGTTGGCCCGGGCGAACCAGTCATCCTCGATCATGGATAGCACGATCGACGTGGTCCCGACCTTGAGGAAGTTGGCCACTTCTGACATGTTGGCGTCGCCGACGATGACATGCAGCCGGCGGTACTTCTGCGAATCGCAGTGCGGTTCGTCTCTCGTGTTGACGATCGGTCGCTTGAGGGTGGTTTCGAGCCCGACCTCCTCCTCAAAGAAGTCGGCGCGCTGGGTGAGTTGGAAGTGGATGTCCTGGCTCGACGAGGACGTGGCCTCCGTGCCCACCTTGCCGGCCCCGGTGAAGATCTGCCGGGAAACGAAGTGCGGCATCACATGGCTGACGATCCGGGCGAACGGCACGGTCCGGTCCATCAAGTAGTTTTCGTGGGCCCCATAGGAATTTCCCTTGCCGTCCGAGTTGTTCTTCAGCACCAGGACGCTCTGCCCGGGCGGCAGCAACCGGGCCGCCGCGGCCACCGACCTGGCCAGAATCACCTCACCGGCCTTGTCGTAGCGGATGGCCTCCAGGGCGTTGGAACACTCAGGGGTGGAGTACTCGGGGTGGGCGTGGTCGACGTAGTAGCGCGCCCCGTTGGTCAGCACGGCGTTGACCAAGTGGGTCTCGACCTCGGGCGGCATCGAGCCCTCGCGAGCGAACCCCCGGGCGTCCCGCCCCGGAGTCTCGTCCTCGAAGTCCCAGTCGACTTTCCGGCTGAGCTCGGCCACGTACGCATTGATCAGGGTCGAGGAGGCCGCGATGGGGTTCGGGTCGGCAGCGCCTCGAATGATGATGCCGTACTCGGTCTCCATGCCGAGCACTTTGACGATGGCCACGGATCGACGTTATCCCCCTGAGGGCCGCTTGCGCGGGAGCCTTCGTCTCGGCCACCCCAGAACGATCCCCGACGGCCCAGGTATCAGAGGTACTGGCCGGTCGCGACCCGCTCGATCGACCGCCCGCCGGTGGTCTGGTCGCCTTGGGCCATGATCGTCCGGATGTAGACGATCCGCTCGCCCTTCTTGCCCGAGATCTTGGCCCAGTCGTCGGGGTTCGTGGTGTTGGGCAGGTCCTCGTGCTCCTTGTATTCCTGCTTGATCGAGTCGATCATGTCCTGGGTGCGGATGCCCCGGCCCTGGCCTGCGATCACCCGCTTGATGGCCAGCTTCTTGGCTCGGCGGACGATGTTCTCGATCATGGCGCCCGACGCGAAGTCCTTGTAGTACATGACTTCCTTGTCGCCGTTTTGGTAGGTGACCTCGAGGAACTGATTCTCCTCGTCGGCCCGGTACATCTCGTCGACCGTCCGCTCGATTATGGCCTGCACGGCCTTGCCTCGGTCACCACCTCCGAGGTTGCCGACATCGTCCTCGTCGAGGGGAAGGTCCGGCGTCAGGTACCGGGCGAAGATCTGGGCCGCGGCGTCCTGGTCGGGCCGCTCGATCTTGATCTTGACGTCCAGACGGCCGGGTCGGAGGATCGCCGGGTCGATGAGGTCCTCCCGGTTGGACGCACCGATGACGATGACGTTGCGCAGAGTTTCGACGCCGTCGATCTCGGCGAGCAGCTGCGGCACGATCGTCGACTCCATGTCGGAGCTGATACCGGTGCCGCGGGTCCGGAAGAGCGAGTCCATCTCGTCGAAGAACACGATCACCGGGACGCCCTCTTCGCTTTTCTCCCGAGCCCGCTGGAAGACGAGGCGGATCTGCCGTTCGGTCTCGCCCACGTACTTGTTGAGCAGCTCAGGGCCCTTGATGTTGAGGAAGTAGCTGCGAGCGGCCTTGTCGCCAGATACCTCCGACACCTTGTGGGCGAGGGAGTTGGCGACCGCCTTGGCGATCAGCGTCTTTCCGCAACCAGGGGGACCGTAGAGCAGGATCCCCTTGGGGGCCGGGAGCCTGTGCTCGACAAATAGCTCCCGGTAGAGGAAGGGCAGCTCCACCGCATCCGTGATGGCTTCGATCTGATTGTCGAGGCCGCCGACATCCGCGTAGGAGATGTCCGGCACCTCTTCGAGGACCAACTCCTCGACCTCGGGGCGGGGCAGCTTCTCGAGAAGAAGGCCGGTGCGCGAATCCATGAGGACCGAATCGCCCGCCCGGATCTTGACGCCCTTCAGGCTCTCGGCCAGCTCGACCACCCGCTCGTCGTCGGCCCGGCCGACGATGATCGCCCGGCCGTCGTCGAGGACCTCCTTGAGGGTCACCACGTCGCCGGACTGCTCTGCGGTGCGGGCCAGCACCACGTTGAGCGACTCGTTGAGCACCACTTCTGCGCCCCGCTGGAGGTCGGATGCGGCGGATTCGGCCAGCTCCGGATGAAGGGCCACCCGCATCTTGCGACCACCGGAGAACACGTCCACGGTGCCGTCGTCGTTGCGGGCCAGGAAGGTCCCGTAAGCGGCGGGCGGCTGGGTGAGCTTGTCCACCTCCTCGCGCAGGGCGGCGATGTGCTCGCGAGCCTCGCGGAGGGTGAAGGTCAGTCGTTCGTTCTGGGAGATGGCCTGCTGGAGCTGGCCCTTCGTCTCCAGGAGCTTCTCCTCCAAGGTGCGGACCCGCTTCGGGGCGTCCTGCATGCGCCGCCGCAGGCCCAGCACTTCGTCTTCGAGGACCTTGGTCTGGTCCCGGAGTTCTGCCACCTCACGCTCGTAGGCAGCGACCCGGGAGTCGGGTTTGGCGTCACTCACAGGAGCACCTCGTTCGATCCCTGGCTTGCGGACCCGAACTTACCCCCATTCGCGAAGATATCGCGGCAGTATGCGTTCGGTTTTTCGCGGTCACCATCGCGATAATTGACAGTAGGAAGCGGCCCTGGGTACGGTCGTCGGCTAGGATTCCGGCTGAAACACCTGCACTGGGAGACGAAGGCGAAGCGATGAAGGTCTGGATCGATCAGGATCTCTGCACCGGGGACGGTCTCTGCGAGGAGATCGCGCCTGCGGTGTTCACGCTGCTCGACGATGGCCTGTCCTACGTCAAAGAGGGCGACAAGGTGTTCGATAACCCCGCCGGCCACGAGGGATTGGCCGTGGTTCCCGACGGCATGGAAGACGCCACCCGAGAGGCTGCTGAAGAGTGCCCCGGGGAGTGCATCTTCATCGAGGAATAACACTTCCTCACCCTTGGGGGAGCGCCATTCGGGACCGCTCGGTCCGGCGTGGCCGGTAACGGGCCGGTCGGGTTGCCCCTCGTCTGAGGCATTGGCCTCTCGGCTTACCCGCTCAGGCAGGGCCCGGTCGACACCCCGCTGGCGGAGCGGCTCTCCCCCAGGGCCAGCTCGAGCTCAGTGGTGCTCAACGCATACGAGGTGCCCGACTGCGTCGAGGAGATGGCGAACGCCACCCCGATGACCCGACCGACGCTGTCGACCAACGGACCGCCCGAGTCGCCGTGGGCCAGGTGGGCGGCCAGCACGAGCACGTCGCGACGGGTGGTGGCCGTGTCGTAGAGGTCGAGACCGGTGGCCTCCTCCTCGACGGCCACCCGGGCGGGAACGATGTCGATCTGGTTCTGCCCGTTGGGGTGGCCGAACACCGCCCCGGTGGCGCCGGCGTGGGCCACCAGCAGCGAGAGCGGCGTCTCACCAAGCGAGCCGACCTGAAGCAGGGCGATGTCGATCTTGGGGTCGAACATGACCACCGTCGCGGCCAGCTGGCGCCCCGAAGGCAGCAGGACGGACGTATGCCCGGCCGGCTCGCCTGCCACCACGTGAGCGTTGGTCACCACCAGGCCCGGCGCGACCGCGAACCCACTCCCCTCGTACAGCAGGTTGCAGGCCTCGCCCTCTACCTTGACCGTGGACGCCTCGACCGCGGCGGTGACGGACGGGCTGAGCGGACTGGTCGATGGGGCCGGCCCGGCCGGGACGTCCGAGTTGAGGACGGCAAAGACCTGCGGGGCGTCCTGGCTGAGCAGGCGGCGCACCACCTGCACGGCCGGCGGCGGGGTCGGCAGCGTACGCGAGACCCACCGGGAGATCGACGAACCGGCCGTCTCTCGAGCCGCCCACCCAGGAAACGACCCCACCGACGGCAGCAGCAACCACCACACCGCGACGACCACCACGATTCCGAGCCCGGCGCCGAGCAGCCGGTCGGTCTGGCGGACCGGCCCCAAGGGCAGCGCCCGCTGCAGGCGGGCTCCGATGAGCAGACCGATGGCCTGGCCGATCATGGCCCCGCCGACGAGCAGCAGGATGGCCACGGTCAACTGCACCCCGGGGGTGGACGACCGCAGGTCGTTGATCACCGAGGGGAGCACGCGAACCGCCACGTAGAACCCCAGACCCAGCCCTATCCACGACACGAGGCGACCGAGCAGCCCCAAGCGGTAGCCGCCCAGCGCCGCGATCACCGCGACGGCGATCACGATCAGGTCGAGGAGATCCACGGCGCGGCTCCTAGCGGCCTGCCGCCTGCACTACGTCGAGGAGGCGGGCCGAGGTGAGGAAGCCGGTGTGGGCCACCATGCGATGGTCGGGCCGGACGGATCTGCCGTCGACGTGCCAGCCGCGTTCCAGCACCTCGACGGTCTCCGCCAGGCCGAAGGCGCTGCGATCGAGCGCGTCCCGCAGCGCGCGTCGACCTGGCCGATGGTCGGTAGATAGGACAACAGGATCCCGCCAGGGCGGAGGGCTTCCTCCGCGGATTTCAGCATCCGCCACGGCTCGGGGAGGTCTAGCACCACCCGGTCGAGCCCCATCTCCTCGATGCCGTCGTAGGCGTCCCGGATCTCGACGTGATAGTGGGCCAGGATCCCAGTTCCGAGGAAGGCGGCCACGTTGGCCTGGGCTCGGGCCGCGAAATCGGGGCGGATCTCGTATCCGGTGATATCGGCCCCGGCCCGGAGCAGAGCCATCGACAGGGCCCCAGATCCGAGACCGGACTCGAACACGCGGGCACCCGGGGAAGACATCGGCCCGGATGAGGATGGGGCCCAGGTCCTTGGGATAGATCACTTGGGCCCCGCGTGGCATTTTCAGGATGACGTCCGCCAGGGTCGGGCGGACGGCCGTGTAGCGGGAACCCCGCGAGGAGCGGACCACGATCCCCTCCTCCCGCCCGATGAGCTCGTCATGCGGCACCGGCCCGGAGTGGGTGTGGAACTCCCCGCCCTCGGCCAGCTTGACGAGGTATCTGCGGCCCTTGGTGTCGAAGAGCAGGACCTGTTCACCGGCTTCGAAGCGCCGGCTCACCGCAGCGTCACGGGCGTTCCGCCCGCTTTTCCTACGAGCAGGCAGAAGGCGCACACGTCGTTGACCGTGGGCGAGCCGCATGTCGCACACGGTCGCAGCCCGGCGCGTTCCGCCTCGGCGGTCGGCTGCACCAGAGGGGCTACCTTTTCCAAAAATCCGAAGTAGAAGGCCGCTTTGGAGCCTGGCGAGGTGACCTCGATGCGGTTGAGGGCGTCCTTGTAGCCCAGGTGCCGATTGCCGGCCGCCATGGGGCACTCCTCCACGATGTAGTCGATGTTGCGCAGGACGCAGTACGCCGCCATCTCCCGCTCGCCCAGGCGGACCAGGGGCTTGACCTTGCGGACGAAGCCGTCGCCGGCGGGCAGGACCGGGTACTGGCGCCCGAGGTAGGCCAGATCCCAGTGCAGCACGTTGCCGAACAGCACCGCGGCCTCGTCGTCGAGGTTGTGGCCGGTCGCCACCACGTCGTAGCCGCCGTCCAGGGCCGCCTGGTTGAAAAGGTGCCGCTTGGACAGCCCGCACGCCGAGCAGGGCGCCCGGCGGGCGGCCGCGGCGCCGGCCGGGATGTCGTAGCCGTAGTCCCGGGGCAGGTCGATCTCCACCAGGCGGGCCCCCTTGCCGGCGGCGTAGGCCCGGGCACAGCGGCCGGACTCGTCGCTGTAGTCGTCGATTCCGAGGCCGAGATAGAGGCCGTCGACGTCGTAGCCCGCCTCGAGGAGCAGATCCCAAAGGGCCAGCGAGTCCTTGCCCCCTGACACCGCGACCAGGACCCTCTCCCCGGGCCGCACCATGTCGAACGACTTGATGGTGCGCGCCACCTGCTCCTGGCAGTGACGGAAGAAGCAGGGCTGGCAGAAGGCGGCGTTGTGGCGGCGAACCTCGACCACCGCGGGCTGCCTGCAAGCGTGGCACTTCACCTTCGGAAGCCTGCCATCATCACAGGGGGTCCACGGCGCACGGCGCAGGTCATACCCCTCCTGATATCACGGGACGCACCTCCACGGTGGATGCGTCGTTGAGGGTGGCGTCGCCGGTTACGAGCGTGCCGTCCACGATCACGAGGACGGACTCACGATTGAGCTCCAGCCGGTCCAGCAACGACTGCACGCCGAGGGGACCGGACACGTCGATCTGGCGACGGGGGTTGCGCAACACGACCTTCACCCCTCCATTGTGGCCCCGGCGGCCCAGCCGTCAGTCGCGCTCCTCGTGGGAAATCTCCAGCGACTCCCCTGCGACCAGCTTTTCGGAGAACACCACCACCGACTCCCGGTGCATCTCTCGGCCCGCCAGGTGGGCCAGGAGGGCGAGGGCGCCGACGATCAGCCAGAGCCGCTCGCCGTCGAGCAGGCCCCGCTCGAAGCCTCTGCGCATGCCGAATCCGAGCAGCTTTTCGATGAGCGCGCTCACAGCCGCCGGATCTCCACCCAGGTGGACTTGTTGCGACCCCGCCGACGGCCGAGGATGAAGGCCAGGACGATGAGCAGGACCGCCCCCCCGACCTCGGCGTACAGGGCGTAGGGCCGGGCCCGTTCGGCGGTCTCGTCGACCTCGCCCTGGATCTCGTTGAGCTTGGCCCGGATGTCACCGATCTGTACGGCGCCACCGGGGCCGCTGCCTGAGGTGGTGCGGAGCTTGATGCCACGGATGCTCTGGCTCACGGCGACCGCTTCGTCCGCTTGTTCACTTGTGAGCGCCTCCCTTGGCCCGCTTCCCGATACGGCTGACCGCCCATGCGGCACCCACCGCGGTAACGATCAACCCGCCGACGTAGGGCACCCACGAAAGGTCCCCCGTGAGATGCCGTCCTGTCGCCGACTGCACGGCCCGGATCGCCGCCAGCGCCAGCAGCCCACCCCCGACCGCAAACATGAGGGCGCCGAGGAACCCGAACACCACGTAGCGTCCGAGGGATCGGAGCGGATCGACCAACTCCTGCTTTACGTAGGTGATGATCAGCGCGACCAGCTCGTTGGCGAGCGTCCCAAAGGACTTCCCGCCGCCGCGCTGGCCCTCTGGTGCGGTCATGAAGGACCGATCTTTATCCGGCGCCGAGGCGGAACGCAAGCATTCGTTTGGCGTCGTGGGCTGCCTCGACGAGGCGGGAGAGGCGAGCGGACCGCGCCTGCTCCAGGAGCTCTTGGCGGTCCAGCGGTCCGAGGGGTGCCACGGCACAGAGCTGCCAGACCCGCAACGTCGGGTCGGTGGAAAGCTCGAAGCCGGCGGGCACCGCGGCGGCATCCAGTTCGGCGGCCAGCGCCAGCGCCTCCCGGACCACCGTTTCCGCCGCCGTCAACAGATCGTCGTCGAGGGGATCCCACTCGGGTTCGGTGAGGTCCTCCACTTCGGCTTGCGGGTAGGGGTCGTCGGCATGCCATTGCAGGACGCGGAACCGGGTCGTCCCCACCACCGCGGCCAGCCACCGCCCGTCACCGAACTGCTGGGCCCGGACCACCCGGGCGATGGTGCCGGTGCTCACCCGCTGGTCGCCACCGCCGACCTCGTGACCGCGCTCGATCAGCACCACACCGAGCTCGGGTACCGCGTCCGGGGCGGTCAGCCGGTCCATGAGCATGCGATAGCGGGGCTCGAAGATGTGGAGGGGCAGCACCTGGGTCGGCACGAGCACGGTCCCCAGAGGGAAGATCGGCAGGAGGCGGGTCATGGCAGCGGTTCGATGGACGAGAGCTTGGGCAGCTGCGGGTAGCTGGCGAGCGCCACGCCGATCTGGTCGGCGAGGGCGTCGCCAGCGGTGTCCGCCACGTTGTTGAGGATGAGGGAAAAGACGATGGGTTGGCCGAGCTGCGACCCGGCGACGGTCGGCCCTGGACCCGGCATGACGAAGCCGCTGAGGGCAATGACATCGTCGAGGGTGCCGGTCTTGGCCTTGAGCCGTCCGGCGGCCGGCGTGCCCTTCATCCGGTTGATCAGGGTGCCGGTGCGGCCGGCCACGGGCAGGCCCTGGCCGACCACGCTCGCCGGACCCACGTGCTGCAGATCGGCATGAATCAGGTTGCACGTGACCCGGTCACCCCGATCGAGTCCCGAGCCGTCCTCGGCGTTCATCTCCGCCACCGGGAGGCCGTCGGCGGCCAGATCGGCCCGGACCGCCGCCACCCCGGCCGCGGTCGAACCTTGGCCGGTCGCCCGATAGCCCAATTCCTTGGTGAAGAGCTCCGCCGCCGTGTCGTCGCTCACCGTCAGCATGTTGTCCACCTCTTGGGCGACCGGGGCGCTGGCGATCTGGGTGAGGAGCGGGGTGCCCGCCGGCGTCGGGCCGGCTGTCGGCTGACCGTCCACCTTGACGCCATCGTCGTGCAGCAGGTCGGCGAAGGTGGCGGCAGCCTGCACGGCGGGGTTCCACGCTTGGGGAGCGGTCGGGTCGGCCACGGTAAACCCGTCGTTGACATCGAGGGCGCTGAGCGGCCCGGAGTCGCCCTCCTCGGTGTAGACGGGCAGCCAAGTCGGCACCGACAGCAGCGGGTCATAACGGCTGGAGTCGCCCACGACCGACCCCGAGATCTCCGTGACCCCCGCAGCCCGAACCTGTTGGGCCAGGGCGTCGAGCGACGTGTAGAGCGTCTGCTGGGGGGCGAGCGCGGCCGCGTAGGCGGCCGTGCGCAGCAGCGGATCCCCCCCACCGACCAGGTACAGGTTGCCGGGGATAACGCCTCCAACCGGGCGAGCCGCAGCCACTTTGGTAACGATACGGCCTTGGGCGCCCAGCCGGTCGACCACCGCGGTGGCGGTGAGCAGCTTCTGGTTGGAGGCAGGGAGCAAGGGCTCGAGGGGATTGGCGGAATACAGCGGCTCGGTCCCCTGGCTGACGACCAGGCAGCTGGTCTGAGCGGCCGGGCCGAGTGTCGGCTGGGCCAGGATCTTCGCCAAGTTCTGATGCAGGCGTTGGGAGGCGGAGGTTTCCGCCACCCACCCCGGCACCCGGCGCAGCGACAGGATCGGCGTGGCCGTGAGACCCGCCTGCGTGTCGCCGGTGGTGCTTGGGGGCGTTTCCCCGATCGCCGGCAGGGCTCCCACCGGGAGGACCGTCGCGCTCGCCGCCACCGCGACAGCCACCAACCACGGCCAGCGGGCTCGGCGCCTCACTGGCGGATAAACGCCGGCCGATGCGGAATCCCATCGGGCATGCCCCGAAGGTAGCGGCCGCAGACGCAACCGTGGCGACGGCACCGCCTGGCAGGTCCTACAGGGTACCGTGGCGCAATGCCTGGAATTCTCATCGCAGTGGTGGCGGGACTGATCGTCTGCCAGGTCTCGCTGTTCCTGACGACGGTTTTCCTGCACCGGACGCTGTCGCACCGAGCCATCACCATGCGCCCGAGTCTCCGCTTCACCTGCCGTGTCCTCACCTGGGTCATGACCGGCATAAAGCCCCGTGAGTGGGTTGCGGTTCATCGGAAACATCACGCCTACACCGACGTCCGAGGCGATCCGCACTCGCCGCTGCTCGAAGGGTTCGCCACCGTGCAGATCGGCAACGTGGTGCTGTACCGGCGGGTGGCCCGGGACCCGCTCACGGTGGAAAAGTACGCCAAGGACCTCGCTCCTGACCGGTGGGACAGGGTGCTGTTCGATCGGGGGTATGTCGGCCTTGCCGTCGGCGTGGCGCTGCTGTTCTTGATCTTCCTCGGTAACTGGCAACTGGCGCTCATCGCGGCGGGCACCCACGTCGTCAGCTATCTCGCGCTCAACTCCGCAGTCAACGCGGTCGGCCATAGTTTCGGCCGCCGACCGTTCACCGGGTGGGCGGCGAACAGCCAGTGGCTGGCCTGGCTCACCGCCGGAGAAGGCCTGCACAGCAACCATCACGCCGCGCCTACGTCGGCCCGGCTCTCGTTCCGGCGGCGGGAGATCGATCCCGGGTGGTGGACCATCGCCGTCGCCCGCAAGCTGCGCTGGCTGAGCGTCCGTCATTCGGCACCCCGGATCATCCCGAGCGCGGAGCAAGCACCCGCGGCTGCCCTCAGCAATCAGTAAGGAGGGCGGCCCGTATGGACATCGTCTCCGCCCTTTTTGCCGAGAACATCGATCTACGTCCCGTGCCTGGGCCGTCCACTCGTATCGACCTGCTCGGGATCATGTTCTCGATGCCGGCTCCGTCTCCCCCACCGGTAACCGTCACTCCGCACCTCATCGTCCTGGTCCGGTGCCGGGCCGACGAGGACGGACAGGGAATCCTGGAGGTGGTGTTCCGAGACGAGCAGGGCGAACAGGTGGCCCGCAACGTCTCGCCGTTCACGGTCGAGCCGGGAAAATTCACCTACCGCCTCGTCAGGGGCGAGCTCGAATACGCCGAATTCAACACCATTGAAGCGCATTGCCGGCTCCTTCCCGACGGACCGCCCACCGTCGTACCACTGACCCTGTTGCCTCCAATCTGAGCCAACTGGCACCCGATTCCGGCGCGTGGCAAGTGGGCGCCGGGGACGTGGGTAGGGTTGGGCTCATGACGGATCACGACCTGGAACAGCTGGGTATCAACGTCATCCGGGGCCTCGCCATGGACGCCCCCCAAAAAGCCAACTCCGGGCACCCCGGTACGGCTATGGCCCTCGCACCGCTCGCCCACGTGCTGTGGACCCGGGTGATGACCTACGATCCGAGCGAACCGGAGTGGCCCGACCGGGACCGGTTCGTCCTGTCCTGCGGCCATGCGTGCATCCTGCTCTACTCGATGCTGTACCTGACCGGGTACGGCGTGGAGCTCGAGGACTTACGCCAGTTCCGCCAACTCCACAGCCGCACCCCCGGCCACCCGGAGCGGCACGAGCTGCCGGGCATAGAGGTGACGACCGGGCCCCTCGGCCAGGGCGTCGCCAACGGGGTGGGGCTCGGGCTGGCCGAGCGGATCCTGCGATCCCGGTTCGGCTCCAACCTGGTGGATCACTACACCTTCGTGATCTGCAGCGATGGCGACCTGATGGAGGGCATCAGCCACGAGGCCGCCTCACTGGCCGGGCACCTGGGCCTCGGGCGGCTGATCTACGTCTACGACGACAATCACATCACCATCGACGGCCGGACCGAGATCGCCCTCAACGACGACGCCGGCAAGCGCTTCGAAGCCTACGGATGGCATGTCGACCGACTCGGCGAGATGGCCAACGACACCGACGCCTTGGAAAAGGCGCTGCGCGGCGCCATGGCCGAGGAGGATCGACCCAGCCTGTTGATCCTGCGGAGCCACATCGCCTGGCCGGCGCCGGATATGACCGACAACCCCAAGGCGCACGGCTCCCCCCTCGGCGTCGAGGAGGTGGAAGCGACCAAGGAGCTGCTCGGGCTGCCGCCCAAAGAAACCTTCTGGGTACCGGACGACGTGCTCCAGATGTACCGAGAGGCGATCCGGCGCGGGCAAGCGGCCCGCCAAACCTGGGCCAAGCGGCTGTCGGACTGGACCGGCGACCGCGAAGAGTGGGACAACGTGTGGGCGGGCACCGGTCGCCCCGGATGGCAGGCGAAGCTGCCGACCTGGACGAAACCCGGCGAGCAGGTGGCCACCCGCCATTCCATCAATGCGGCCCTCAACGCCCTCAAGGACGAGGTGCCCGGACTGGTATCAGGTGGTGCCGACCTCACCGGCAACACCGGCACCAAGCTGGAGGGGACCGAGCTCCAGAGCAGGGAACACCCCGAGGGCAGAGCGTTGGCCTTCGGCGTCCGGGAGCACGGCATGGGCGGCATTCTCAACGGGCTCAGCCTGCACGGGGGCACCATCCCGATCGGCGGCACCTTCTTCGTGTTCAGCGACTACATGCGCGGCGCGGTCCGGCTCTCCGCCATCTCGGAGGCCAAGGTGATCTTCTTCTGGTCCCACGACTCGGTGGGGCTCGGCGAGGACGGTCCGACCCACCAACCCATCGAGCAGCTGGCCGCCATGCGGGCCATGCCAGGCCTGCGGGTGATCCGCCCGGCCGACGCTAACGAGTCGGCGCACGCGCTGCGCATCGCCATCGAGCGGGGCGGACCGACGGCGCTGATCCTCAGCCGGCAGAACATCCCCGTGCTGCAAGGCACCGACACGCTCGCCGCCAACGTCGAGCGAGGCGCGTACCCCTTGGTGGAGGGGGGCGAAGACCCCGACATCGTGCTCATCGGCACCGGCTCCGAAGTCTCGGTGTGCGTCGCCGCCGCCGAGCAACTCGCCGCCGAGGGCATCGCGGCGCGCGTGGTATCTATGCCGAGCTGGGATCTGTTCGACGAGCAGGACGACGACTACCAGGACGAGGTGCTCGGCGCCCCGGCACCGGTCCTGTCGGTCGAAGCGGCCGCCTCGTTCGGCTGGTCGCGTTGGGCCGACGACTCGGTGGCCATCGACCACTTCGGGGCGTCGGCGCCGGGAGCGCAGGTACTGGAGGCCTTCGGCTTCACCGCCGACAACGTCGCCGACCGGGCGCGTGCCCTGCTCGACGACCTGGAGTCCTTCGACTCTGCGGAGTTCGACGATACGGAGGAGGACAGCTAGATGACTCGACTACACGACCTGTACGCCATCCAGGGTCAAAGCCCCTGGATCGACAATGTCAGCCGCCCAAGCATCCTCGAAGGAGGACTGCAGAAGCTGGTCGATGACGGCATCCGCGGGGTCACCTCGAACCCCACCATCTTCCAAAGGGCCATGACCGGATCGAGCGCCTACGACGAGGAGTTCAGCAGCCTCATCGACCGGGTGTCCGTCGAACAGGCCTTCTGGGACATGGCCATCGACGACATCAAGGCCGCCTGCGGCATCCTGCGGCCGGTCTTCGACGCCAGCAAGGGCATCGACGGCTTCGTGTCGCTGGAAGTATCGCCCGTCCTGGCCAACGACACCGACGCCACCATCGCCGCGGCCCGGGACCTGCACCAGCGCATTCAGCTCCCCAACCTGTTCGTGAAGATCCCGGCTACTGAAGAGGGCGTGCCCGCCATCCGGCAGATGATCGCCGAGGGACGCAACATCAATGTGACGTTGATTTTCAGCCTGCCGCGCTACGACGAGGTCATCGAGGCCTATCTCAGCGGGCTGGAAACCTTGGCCTCGTCCGGGGGCGAACTGGGTGGAGTCCACAGCGTGGCGTCATTCTTCGTGAGCCGGGTCGATACCGAGGTGGACCGCAGGCTGGAGGCCGGCGGGCATCACGACTCTGACCTGCTGGGTCGCGCCGCCGTCGCCCAGGCCCAGCTGGCCTACGAGCAGTTCGAACAGCGGTTTTCCGGGCCGAGGTGGGAGGCCCTGGCGGCCAAGGGCGCCCATGTGCAGCGGCCCCTGTGGGCGTCGACGTCGACCAAGAACCCGGCCTACCCCGATCTGCTGTACGTCGACAACCTGATCGGCCCCCACACGGTCAACACCATGCCCGATGGCACCGTGGCCGCCTTCTTGGACCACGGCACCGTGGCTCGCACCATCGACACCGATTACGACGGGGCCCGGGCGCACATCGACGCCCTCAGCCAGGTGGGGGTCGACCTGGCCGACGTCACGCGGGTCCTGGAAGAGGAGGGCGTCGCCGCCTTCACCAAGAGCTACGACGAGCTGCTACAGGCGCTCCACGACAAGGCCAGCGCTCTCAAAGCAAAATGACCGAGGCAGCCGCGAGCGAAGCGGGGGACGCACCACTGGAGGGAGGACCAGCGGCAGCCGTCGCGGGCGCGGCGCCTGCCCCGGCCGTCGAGCCGCTCCCTCCCAACCCGCTCTCGGAGGGCATCCAGGCCGTCCGTCGAGCGCCGCCTGGGCTGCTGGTCGTGTTCGGGGCTTCCGGGGACCTGACCTCCCGCAAGCTGCTTCCGGCCCTCGAGAGCCTCTCGCGCCGGCGCCTGCTGCAGGACGGGTTCGCGGTCGTCGGAGTGGCCCGCACGCCCCTCGACGACGAAGGGTTCCGCCAGCTCATGCTCTCCTCGGTGCCGGAGAGCGGTCCGGGCTGGGAGGAAGTGGTGAAGCACAGCCGCTACGTGGCCGGCGACTACGACGACCTATCCACTTTCACCCGACTCCACGAGCAGCTCGACGACCTCGATGCCGAGCTCGGCCTCCCCGGCAACCGGACCTTCTACCTGGCGACCGTCCCGGCGGTGTTCCAGGAGGTCTCCGACCGGCTCGGCTGGCAGGGCCTCAACCGACCCAGCCAGCCGGGAGCCGCGGTCCGTCTGGTCATCGAGAAACCCTTCGGTCGCGATCTGGAGAGTGCCCGCGAGCTCGACGCCGCCCTGCACCGCAACTTCGCCGAATCGCAGATCTACCGGATCGACCACTACCTCGGAAAAGAGACCGTTCAGAACGTGCTGGCGCTGCGCTTCGCCAACGCCATCTTCGAGCCGCTGTGGAATCGCAGCTACATCGATCACGTACAGATAACCGTCGCTGAGTCGCTGGGAGTCGAAAAACGGGGCGGGTTCTACGAGCGGGCCGGCGCCCTCCGCGACATCGTGCAGAACCACGTCATGCAGGTCCTTTCCCTGACTCTGATGGAACCCCCCGGGTCGATCGACGCCCAGGGCATCCGCGACGAAAAGGTCAAGGCGCTGCGGTCGGTGGTAATCCCCACCCCGGAGCAGGTCCTCACGGACGTGGTCCGGGCCCAGTACGACAGCGGGTGGAGCGAAGGCGTGGCCGTGCCCGCCTACCGCCAGGAGCCCGACGTCGACCCGAAGAGCCAGACCGAGACCTACGTCGCCATGAAGCTGTATGTCGACAACTGGCGGTGGGCGGGGGTGCCGATCTATATCCGGACCGGCAAGCGCCTGCCGAAGCGGATCACCGAGGTGGCGTTGCAGTTCCAGGGCGTCCCCCATTTGGCGTTCACTGCGGCCGAGAGCCGCGACCTGCGCCCCAACGCCCTGGTCCTCCGCATCCAACCCGACGAGGGGGTCGCGCTCCGCTTCGGGGCGAAAGTCCCTGGTCAGGCTTTCAGGGTCCGCGACGTGTTGATGGACATGTCCTACGGCACCGCCTTCCTCGAAGAGCCACCTGACGCCTACGAGCGCCTCCTGCTCGACGCCATGGTCGGCGACCCGACCCTGTTCATCCGCAGCGACGAGGTCGACCAGGCCTGGCAGATCGTGCAGCCGCTGCTCACCGCCTGGGCCGACCGCCCCACCCCGCTGGCCGGCTACGCGGCGGGGACCTGGGGTCCCCGCCAAGCCGATCAGCTCATCGAGCGCGACGGGCGACAATGGCGAACCCCGTAGAGGTCGACTGCTGGGATGCGCAGGGCGTCCGGCTGACCGACATCGTCGAGGCCCTCGCCGACCTGCGGCACCAGGCGATAAGCAAGAACGCCATCCGCACGGCCGTCATGACCTTGGTGGCCGTCATGCCCGCGGACGAGCAGGCCTACGCGGCCATCCGAGCCTTGCGCTTCCTGGGCCGCCACCACCCGGCCCGCATCGTGCTCCTTCGCCCTGATCCCGACCAGGTGGCCACCCTGGACGGAAGAGCGGCCCTCTTCGCCGTAGAGGTCGAGGGCCACCAGGTCAATTTCGAGGAGGTCACCCTTATGGTCGGCGGCCAGGCCGCCAACCATCTGGACTCCCTCGTCGAGACGTTCACGCTGGCCGACCTGCCGGTGCCGGTCTGGTACGTCGGCGACGTCCCCGACCCGGCCGACCCCCTTTTGTCCGTGGCCACCACCGTCCTCATCGACAGCCGCGACGCCGCCGGCAGCGGCCAGCTGCGGGCCCTCTTGGAGCTGGCCCGCCGCCGTACCGTCGTCGATTTGTCGTGGATCCGTCTCGGACCTTGGCGGGAGCTGCTGAGCGGGTTGTTCGAACCGGCCGGGCATCGCAAGTGGCTGAGCGCGATCGAGTCGGTGGAGATCACCGGGAAGATCGGGCCGCGCCGCCTGCTCGGCGGGTGGCTCACCGCCCAGCTCCAGCTCCTGCCGCACCAGGTTCATCTGGTCGACGCGCGGCACGTGGAAATCCGGGTGCTATGCCGGCAGAACGGGCAGACCGCCCTCTTCGAGGTCGGCCGGGGTGAACCGCAACGCACCGTCGCCGCCCGGGCGGTGATCCCCGCCGGGTCTGAACCAGGGGCGCCGGAGCGGGCTGCACCTCAGTCGATCGCGCTGGCGCAGGACCCGCTGGCGACCTCGTTGGCCGACGCCCTCACCCACCTCGAACCCGACCCGGTCTGGGAGCGGGCCCTCTCGGCCGCCACCACCCTGCCCACCGGCTGACGGACCGGGGGGCCTGGAGGCCTCGGGCTGCTGTGGGCCCGGCGCCGGCCGGTCCGGGGGTGGCGTTAGTTGCGGCGCGCCGGCCGGTCCGAGGTGGCCTTTGGTTGCGGCGCGCCGGCCGTGTCCGGGGTAGCAGCGGTTGCGGCGCCAGCCCCACCCCGGAACACAAACGTGACACGGCTGCCGGCGGACAGGGCTACCCGTGTCCCGTTGTGGTTACATGTGACCACAACGGGACACGAGTGGCCTCCCGGCAAACAACCCGTGCCGCGTTTGTGTTCATGGCCAGATCCCGCCGGCACCCGAGTCGCGAGCCGGCGCGCCGAACCGAGCGACCGACACCGGACCATCACAGCTCCGCGTCACCGGGAATGTTCTGACTGCTCCGTCTGTGCCGCTTAGTGTCTCGGGCGTGAACGGAGAGCTGATCGTCGTCGACGACCTGCCCGCGGCGTTCGCCGCCCATGTCATCTCGGCCTACGAAGGCCGGCCGGACGAGCTGTTCGGGTTCGCCCTGTGTGGGGGCGACACCGCCCGGCCGTGCTACGAGCAGCTCGCCGCCGACAGCGCAGACACCATCGACTGGCTCTCCGTCAACATCTACTGGGGGGACGAGCGCTGCGTCCCGCCGGACCATCCCGAGTCCAACCAGTTGCTGGGCCGCCAAGCCCTCCTCGAACGGGTCGGCGTGGCCAACGCCGTGTACCCCATGATCTGTGAGGAAGGTCCGGACGCCTACCAGCTACGTCTCGGGGAGATGGGAAAGCTCGATGTCATCCACCTTGGATTGGGCGAGGATGGCCACACCGCCTCGCTCTTTCCCGACTCACCCGCCCTCGATGCCGATCCCGGGCAGATGGTGGCGTTCAACGATGACCCGTCGGGATGCCATCCCTATGCCCGCATGACGCTCACCCTCTCGGGGATCGCCCGCTCGCGCTTGGTCGTCTTCACCGTCGCCGGAACCGCCATGCGCGCCACCATGGAGTTGCTCGTGGACGGCGCCGACCTGCCGGCCGGGCGAGTGACCGCTGACGAGGTCATCTGGCTGGTGGACCGGGAAGCCGCGCCCCGGTAGCCGGATGAGCAACCTCGAGATCCCCCGGGATCAGCTCACCGCTCTCCTCGACGCCATCGGCGTCACTGCCAACCGGGACCAGCTGCTGGAGATTCTCGAGACCGTCGTCCGGCTGGCGGCCGTCGGCACGGACCGCTTGGATCTGAAGATCGCCAACGCGGCGCTGAAGGAGATGTGCGAAGGGTTCGAGGTCTTCGCCCCGTACCGTCACGTGCGCAAGGTCACCATGTTCGGGTCGGCCAGGACGTTGCCGAGCGACCCGCTCTACGCCCAAGCGCGCGACCTGGCCGCCCTCTTGGCCCGGCACGGGTGGTCCACCGTGACAGGCGCAGGTCCGGGCATCATGGCCGCCGGCCTCGAAGGGGCCGGGCCGGATCACGCCTTTGGCATCAACATCCGGCTGCCCTTCGAACAGGGAGCTAACCAATTCATCGCTGCGGATCCCAAGCTGGTCTCGATGAAGTACTTCTTCACCCGCAAGCTCCTGCTCATCAAGGAATCGTTCGGGTATGCCGTCCTGCCCGGAGGCTTCGGGACCCTCGACGAAGCGTTCGAACTGCTCACCCTGATCCAAACCGGGAAGGCCGAGCCGGCGCCGGTGGTGCTCCTGGAGATGCCGGGCAGCAGCTACTGGAAGGGTTGGGAGCGCTTCCTCGCTGAGGAGGTGGTGACGCGGGATCTGGTCAGCCCGGGCGACGTCGGCCCTGTACCGGATCGTGGAGCGGGTGGAGGACGCAGCCGAGGAGATCCTCGGCTTCTACCGCAACTACCACTCACTCCGCTGGGTGGGCGACACCCTGGTCATACGACTGGAGTCGAGGCCGACCGAACTGGAGGCGGTCGACCTGTCCGACCGCTTCGCCGACGCCATCCGCGGTCCGATCCGGGTCCTGGATGCACCACTTCCGGCGGAGCGACGCAACGACGACTTCCCCGAGCTGGCCTCGAGTCGCGCTGCGCTTCGACCGCATCTCGTACTCCCGGTTGCGCGAGCTGATCGATGCCCTCAACGCCCTCCCCAGCGCGCCCCCGCCCATCGTCGTCGGCGCCCTGCCTCGATCGTGCGACTGACCGAGACCGCCCGCATCGGGGAAAGGGAAGCGCCCGCACGCGTGGTGTTCGGGCCACACGAAACCAATCTCGGTCGCGGCCGGGCCCTGAGCAACCGTCATACGGCGTACTACGCCCGGCGGGCGGCGGGAGGGTCGGGCGTGCTCATCACGGAGCCGGCTTCCGTGACAGCCGACGACTGGCCCTACGAGCGGGCGCCGTTGGCCGAGGCGTGTGGACCGGGATGGCGGGCCGTCGCCGAAGCCTGCAAACCGTACGGCACTCTCGTGCTTGCCGGCCTCGGCCACGCCGGTGGCCAGGGTTCGAGCGCCTACTCCCAGTCCGTCATGTGGGCCCCGTCGCGGTGTGGCAGACGTGGTGTCACGCGAGCCACCGGCGGAACTGGACGAGGAAGGGATAGCAACCGTCGTGGCCGCCTTCGCGTCCGCCGCCCGGGTGGCATCGCGTGCGGGCCTCGACGGGGTCGAGATCGACGTCGGGGCCTTTTCCCTGCTGCGACAATTCCACTCGGGGCTGACCAACCTCCGCACTGACCGCTACGGCGAAGACCGGTTGCGCCTCACCAGAGAGATCCTGACCGCAGTGCGGGGAGCCATCGGGTCTGGGCGGGTCCTGGCCCTGCGGCTCTCCTGCGACGAGCTCGCCCCCTGGGCCGGGATCACCCCCGAGCAGGGAGCGGCCGCGGTGGCCGATCTGGCCGGGGCGGTGGACCTCCTGACCGTCGTGCGCACCGGGCCCTTCGCGCCCAGCGCCTACCGCCCGGACGGCCACACGCCGGCGGCCACCAATCTCGAGTTGTGCCGCGCCATGCGTGCCGCGGCCGCGGGGCGGACAGCCGTCGTCCTGCAAGGCAGCGTGGTGGACGCCGAGATGGCCGAAGCGGCGCTCACGGACGGCACCGCCGACCTGGTCGAGATGACGCGGGCCCAGATTGCCGACGCCCGGTTGGTTGGCCTGCTGCGGGCCGGTCACCCGGACCGGATTCGCCCTTGCTTGCTGTGCAATCAGACGTGCCGCGTCCGTGACAACCGCAACCCCCTTGTCACCTGCGTGGGTGACCCGAGGTCCGGCCACGAGCTGACCGACCCGGACCCCGACCCCGACCTCGAGCTTGATGCCGGGATCGGCAACGGCAGCGGCCCGGCCGGCGTCGACCTCCCACCGGTGCTGATCGTGGGTGGAGGGCCGGCCGGGCTGGAATGCGCCCGAGTGCTGGCCGGGCAGGGCCGACAGGTCGTGGTCGCCGAACGGAGCGACCGGCTCGGTGGGGCGCTGGCTCAGGCCGCGGTGGGCCCCGGGCGGGTACGCCTCCGCCGCATCACCGACTGGCTCGAGAGCGAATGCGCCCGCGCCGGGGTGAAGATTGCAGGTGGGCCGCGATATCGACGCCGACGCGGTACGGGCGGCCCGGCGGGACGGATGGGAGGTGGTCCTGGCCACGGGATCTCGTCCTTTTCCCGATCGCTATCCCGATGCTGGCCCGGGCTGAGGTCATCGACGCGCTCAACCTGCTCGGGGCGGGAACGCAGCGGCCTCGGCGGCCCCGTCGTCATCGACGACCCGGTGGGAGACGCCGTCGGGGTGGGCATCGCAGAATGGCTGGCCGAAACCACGGACGTGTCCGTGACGCTGGTGACCGGCGATCCGGTGGCGGGGACGCTGCTAGCCCGGACGGGCGACCTGGCGGACGCCAACGTCCGGCTGCAGCGAGCCGGGGTCGCCCGCCGGCTGCGCGCTCGCCTCACGGCTGTGGCCGAGGGGCAGGTCCACGGAATCGACGTGTGGACCGGCGAACCGTTCTCCCTCCCTGCAGCGGTCGTCGTGGATTGCGGGCATCGCCTCCCTGAAGACGGGCTCTGTATCCAACTCTCGGCGATCTGCGCATCCCGCGAGCCGGCGACTGCGTGGCGCCCCGCACCGTTCACGAGGCCATTCTCGAAGGTCGGCGCGTTGCCCTCGCCCTCCAGAGCGCCCGAGCACCCATCCCCGCGGGAGTGATCGAATGAGCGCCGGCAGCGACTACCGGCACCTGTTCACGCCCTTACGGGTGGGTCCGCTCACCGTGGCCAACCGGATCGTCTTCTCAGCCCACCTGACCAACTACGCCACCGAGGACGGGCTCCCGAGCGAGCAGCACGCCGCCTACTACGCCGCCCGGGCCGCCGGCGGTGCCGGGCTCATCATCACCGAGGAGCACTCGACCCACCCCACCGACTGGCCTTACGAGAAGCTCATCCACGGTTTCCGGCCCGAGGTCATCCCCGGGTACCGGCGCATCACCGACGCGGTGCACGCCCACGGCGTGCCGATCCTGGCCCAGATCAACCACAACGGCGGGCAGGCGTCCAGCATGTACACCCGTCTCCCCGTCTGGGCGCCGAGCCCGGTACCCGATCCGCTCTTTCGCGAGGTACCGAAGGCCGTCGAGGCGCACGAGATCGCCGAGATCGTCGCCGGCTACGCGCTGGTCGCCCAACACTGCATGCAGGGCGGTTTCGACGGGGTCGAGCTGCAATGCTCGCACTCGTCGATCGTGCGGGGCTTCCTCTCCCCGGCCACCAATCGACCGCCCCGACGGGTACGGCGGGAGCTTGGCGAACCGGGCCCGCTTGTTGCTGGAGATCGTCGGCTGCGGTGCGAGCGGCCATCGGTCCGGGCGCCGCGCTCGGCGTGCGCCTGTGCGGCGACGAGCTCATCGAAGGCGGCACGACCATCGGCGACGCCGTCGAGGTGGCCCGCCTGGTCGAGGCCACCGGCCAGGTCGATTACATCAACACGTCGATCGGGGTGGCGACGGCCACGCTGTACATGATCGAAGCCAGCATGCAGATCCCACCTGGCTACGCCATGTTCATCCCCAGCGCCATCCGCCAGGCGGTACGCCTGCCGGTCGTCGGCGTGGGCCGCTTCAAGGATCCTCTGCAGGCGGACCGGGCCCTGCAAGCCGGGTCGTGCGACCTGGTCGGTGTGGTACGGGGCCAAATCGCGGACGCCGACTTCGCGGCCAAAGCCCGGGCCGGACATGCCGCCGACATCCGCACCTGCTTGTCGTGCAACCAGGAGTGCGTGGGCCGGATGGGCCTCAACCGCTGGCTGGGGTGCATCGAGAACCCCCGCACCGGGCGGGAGGCGATGGTCCGGCCCCCGACGACCGCCTCGGGGTTCCGACGCAAGGTCATCGTCGTCGGCGGAGGGCCTGCGGGCCTGCAGGCCGCGGTGACCGCCACCGAACGGGGCCACCATGTCGTGCTCTACGAGCGGGCCCAGCGCCTGGGCGGGCAGATTGCGGCGGCGGCCAGCGTGCCGAGCCGGGCCGAGCTGCTCGACATCACCCGCAACCTCGTGGCCGACGTCCGGCGGCTGGGAGTGGCCATCCGCACGGGCGTCGAACTGGACGCCGCCTCGATCCGCGCCGCCAAGCCCGACGTCGTGGTGCTGGCGACCGGCGCCCGGCCAGCTCGGCCGTGGTGGGCTGGCGACCACTCGAGGGTGGTAGACGTCCGCGACGTGCTGGAGGGACGTGCGGATCCTCGACGGAACCGTGGTGGTCGTCGACGAGCTGGGGTTCCACCAGGCCACGTCCGTGGCCGAGCTCCTGGCCGACCGGGGCTGCCAGGTCGAGATCGTGACCAACGGCATGGTCGTCGGCCAGGACCTGGGGATCACCCTGGACCTGGAGATGTGGAACGCTCGGCCCATCGCCAAGGGCATCCGGCAAGCCACTGACCTGGTCCCGCTGGGGATCGCCAGCTCCGGGACTGACGACCCGACCAGTACGCCGGGCACCCATCTGGTGCTTCACCTGCAGCACCACCCGACGGGCGAGGACCGGGACCGAACGTGCGACTGGGTGGTCTGCGCCCTTCACCAGCAACCCGAGGACGCTCTGTGGCACGAGCTCCGTGGCAGCGAGTTCGCCGTGTACCGCGTCGGCGACTGCCTCGCCCCCCGGCGCGCCCACGCCGCGGTGGTCGAAGGCCATCGGGTGGCGATCGCCATATGACCACACCGACCGACCGACCGGCCGGATCAGCAGTCGCCGTCGTGGTCGTGCACGACGGGCGGCTTCCAGCCGGTACGGGAGAGGCGGTGGCCGAGGCCGGTGGGCTGGCGGTCCTCGTCGGCACCGGCGCATCGTCGGCGGCGGTCGCCGTGCCCGCCGCGGCCAAGGTCTGGACGTTGGAGCTCGACCCGGGGCCCGGTCGGTTGAGCGACCTCTTGGCCCCGGTGCTCGATGGGGTGGCGCTGGTGCTGCTGCCCGCATCGCCCGACGGCAGGGACCTGGCGCCCCGACTGGCGGCGAAGATGGAGCGACCGCTGCTCGCCGAGGCCGTGCTGGTGGAGGTCGAGGCGGAGGTCGAGGCTGAGGTCGAGGCCGAGGGCGAGGCGGAGGTCGGGGTCGAGGTGGGGTGGGAAGCCGCCGCGGGTGGGCCCGCCAAGGTGGAGCGGGTCGGGGATGGCGAGAGTGGGGCGCCGCTATCGGCCGCGCCAGCCGGGAGCGCAGGCTGCCTGATCCGGGCCGAGCTCTTGCGGGTCGACGGCCAGGTGGTCGTCCCCGTCGAATGCCGCCGCCCGGTGGTGGCCACGCTGGCCCTGGGCGGGCGCGCTGCGCCGGTCGACATCTTTGAGCCGGTGATCATCCCCGTGGTAGGGCCCAACGATCTGCCATGGAGTGCCCAGCAGACCCCCGCGGACCTCCCATCGGCGGCACCGGGCGGACCCGACCCGGAGGTGCTGGCCATGATCGAACCGGACCCGGCGACCATGGATCTGGCCGACGCCACCCGGGTGCTCGCCGGCGGCGCCGGGCTGGTTCCCAGGAACGCCAGCGACGCCTCAGGCCCGAGCCCTTTTTCAGCTCCTCGCCGCCGTCGCCGCCACCCTGGGGGCGTCGATGGGCGCCACCCGAGTCGCGACCGATGCCGGGTGGACCGGGCCCGAGCGGCAGATCGGGACGACCGGGGTGGCGATCGACCCCGACCTCTACGTGGCCTTTGGGGTTTCCGGAGCGGCGCAGCACACCGGCGGGCTGGGAGCCCCCAGCCACGTGGTCAGCGTCAACACCGACCCGGCCTGCCCCATGACCGCCATGGCGAACCTCGGCCTGGTCGCCGACGCCCCCGACCTGCTCCTCGACCTGGCCGACCACCTCGGCGTGGACGTGCCACCCGGGCTCGAGGACTTGCTCGCCTCCACTTCCCCCGCCGAGCACCATGCCTGAGCCGTCCGAGCCGTCCGAGCCGTCCGAGCCCACCGAGCCGTCGGAGCCGTCCGAGCCGTTCGAGGCGGTCGTGGTCGGAGCCGGTCCGGCCGGTTCGGCCGCTGCGCTGGCCCTGGCCCGGGCCGGGCGTTCCGTGGTCCTGCTCGAGCGCGGGCCTTTCCCCGGCTCGAAGAACGTCTACGGCGGGGTGGTCTACGGGCGGGTCCTCGATCAGGTCCTGCCCCGCTGGTGGGAGCGAGCCCCGGTGCAGCGCTGGGTGGTGCGGCGCGCCACCATGGTGATGACCCCCACCCAGGCGCTGACCGTGGACCTGCGCACCCAGGCATGGGGCGAAGCCCCCTACAACGGGATGACCACCTATCGGGCCGACTTCGACAGCTGGCTGGCCGGAGAAGCGGTGGCAGCCGGTGCCCGGCTGATCACTTCCACCGTGGCCACCGGGCTGCTGCGCGACCGCGCCGGACGGGTGGCCGGTGTCCGCACGGACCGGCCCGATGGCGATCTGCCCGCCCGGGTGGTGATCGCCTGCGACGGCGTGAACTCCTTCCTGGCCAAGGAGGCGGGCCTGCTGCCTGCCGCCGACGCCGCCCATCACACCCTGGGGGTCAAGGAGGTGCTGTCGCTGCCCGCCGAGGTCATCGAGGAGCGCTTCGGCGTCGGGCCCGGAGAGGGAGTCGACATCGAGGTGGTCGGCTGCACCCGGGGCATCCCGGGCGGCGGATTCCTCTACACCAACCGCGACAGCGTCAGCGTCGGCGTGGTGGTGTCGGTCACCGGGCTGGCGGCGTCAGGTGTGCGGCCCGAAGATCTGATCGCCGACTTCAAGGCCCACCCCGCGATCGCCCCGCTCGCTCAAGGGGGCGACGGTGAAGGAGTACGCCGCCCACCTCATCCCTGAGGGAGGCTACGACGCCATGCCGGCGCTGGCCGTCGACGGGCTGCTGGTCGCGGGGGACGCGGCCGGCATGACGCTGGCCGCCGGGATCTGGCTGGAAGGCGTCAACTTCGCCATCGGTTCGGGCCTGGCTGCCGGGCGGACGGCCGCGGCCGGCCATCGTTTCCGGGGACGTGAGCGCAGGCGGGTCTGGCCAGCTACCGGACGACCCTCGAAGCCAACTTCGTGCTGCAGGACCACAAGCGTCTGCGCGCGCGCGCCCACCTGGTCCTCTCCGAGCGCATGCAGGGCCAGTACCCGCAGCTGATGTGCGATCTGGCGGAGCAGGTCTTCACCGTGGTGAACCCCGAACCCAAACCCGGCCTGGCCCGGCTGTTCGTCCGGACGCGTCAAGGCCCAGCGGCGTCCGCTGGCGGGACCTGGCCCGGGACGGCCTCGAGACCATCCGGGTGTTCCGATGACCGACGTCGCCCAGGGTGCCCCCGTGGCGAGTGGCCGGACCCTCGGGAGTGGGCAGCCGGTCGGGACCGACCGGTGGGCGGCGGTGTCGTTCGAGGAGCGCATGGCCACCGTCGAGTTCCGCGTCGGCGAGCGGGCCCACATCACCGTCGACTCGGACGTGTGCCGGTCCTGCACCACCAAGGCGTGCGTCACCGCCTGCCCCGCCAATCTGTTCGCCCCGACGTCTGATGGAGGCATCCTCTTCAACTACGAGCAGTGCTTCGAGTGCGGCACCTGCTACCTGGTCTGCAACCACGAAGGGGCGCTCACCTGGACCTACCCCGACGGCGGTCAGGGCGTGGTGTTCCGCCGTGGCTAGCGGGACCGCGTCGTCGGGCCCGGCGACGCCCCGCCGCGACGACCGGGAGACGCCGCTGGTGGTCGCCTGCCTGGCCCCTGCCGACCTCCGCCCGGAGGTCAACCCGCTCACCGGAGAGGTGCGAGCCGATCCCCGCCGAGCCGACCTGACCGCCTCCGACGCCGCCGCCCTCGAGCTCGCCCTCCGGGCCGGGGACGCCTGGGGGGCGCGGGTGCTGGCGGTGGCCGCCGGACCGGCCGGCATCGACGGGGTGCTGCGGGCGGCTATCTCCGTCGGCGCCCGCGCCCTGCGGGTCGCCTATCCCGGCCGATCGGGAGACACCGGTCGAGGCGCGGGCCGGACCGATCACGCTGGATGGCTCCGACCTGGTCGGGACGCCCCAAGCGACGGCCGCGGCGCTGGCCGGTGCCATCTCCCGCATCGGTCGACCGGCCCTCGTGATCTGCGGCGATCGGTCGGCGCGGTCGGGAACCGCTGCCGTACCCGCCCTGCTGGCCCACCATCTCGGGGCGGGCCAAGCGCTTGGGCTGGTGTCGTTGCGCTTCGAAGGGGAGGCGGCGATCGGGGAACGTCGCCTCGACGGTGGCTGGCGCCAGCGGCTGCGCATCACTCGGCCGTCGGTGTGTTCGGTCGAGGCCGCCGGTGTCCGGCTCCGGCGCAGCTCGCTGCCTGCCATCCTGGCCGCCTCCGAGCAGCCCGTTCCGACCGTGGCCGCGCCTACGGTTGAGCCGGTTTGGGCCGGCGTGCACGCGGGCAACCCGCGCCCCTACCGGCCGCGAACCCGGCCAATAGCACCCCCCATAGGAGACGCCCGGCAGCGGGTGCTGGCACTGACCGGCGCCCTGGTGGAGCGGGAACCTCCCCGCATCACCCCCCCGATCGATGCGAAAAGGGCGGCGACCGAATTGCTGGACTACCTGGCCAGGTACGGCTACCACAGTCCGGTCGGGCGCGACGCCGAGTAGGCGTCCCCGGTCCATGAGGGGGCATCGTCGCTGTCGCGGGAACGAGTCGCGAGGCTCGGGCCCGGCGAATCCGCGGCTCGCCGGTCCGGTGCAGTGCCGGCCCGGACGGGTGGAGTGCCGGCCCGGACGGGTGGAGTGCCGGCCCGGACGGGTGGAGTGCCGGCCCGGGCGGGTGGAGTGCCGGCCCGGGCGGGTGGAGTGCCGGCCCGGGCGGGTTGGAGTGCCGGCCCGGGCGGGTGGAGTGCCGGCCCGGGCGGGTGGAGTGCCGGCCCGGGCGGGTGGAGTGCCGGCCCGGGCGGGTGGAGTGCCGGCCCGGCCGGGCCCGACACGCCCGACACGCCCTGACCGCGGCCCCGCCGCCACAAATGGACATCCAAGCAGCCTGAGGCTGCACAGATGTCCATTTGTCGTCCAACGACCACTCAAAACAAGACCGGTTGCCGAACCGCCGCCCGCCGCCTCCCGCCGGCTCCCGCCCCGCCGCCCGCCGGCGGTCGGTTACTCGAAGCGGTCGGGGTCGTCCGGCTCGGCCAGAATCGCAGCAGCCCGTTCGACTGCCCGGCGGGCCCTGGTCAAACGACGCTCGTCCACCGGCAACTCCACCCCGCCGGCGTCGATGGATTCCCGGAGGCGGTCCATGGCCAGGTCGGCCAGCTCCTCGGAGATGGCCTGCAAGCGGCGCCGGATGTCCTCGAACTCACCGGCCACCGACACCTCCCGACTCAGCCGCCACGGTCGCGTCCCGCCGGCCCCAAACCGGCTTCGTCAGCCACGATCTCGAGGGGGTGGCGGGTCGGGACGCCGGCCGCGGCCAGCCACAACTCGCACCCCGGATTGGCACTGGCCACCACGTCGGACCGGGTCGTGGCGATGGCGGCGATCTTCTGAGTCCGGATCCGACCCGCCAGCTCGGGTTGCAGGGCGCTGTACGCCCCACCCGCCCCACAGCAACGACCGTCGTCGTCGAGCTCCGCAAGGTCCCCGTATCGCTCCAGAACCGTGCGAACACACGACTCACGGCGCTGGACGTGCCGAAGGTGGCAGGGGTCCTGCACCGCGATACGCAGGCGTCGCCCAGCGACACCGGCGTGGGCCTCCGGCGGGGGCAGCAGATCGGCCCGTTCGGCCAACCATTCGTGGACATCGAGCACCCGCCCGGCGAAGCGGTGGGCGGCGGGAGTGCCGAGCAGATGGCCGTACTCCTTGAGGGCCGCCCCGCAGCCGGCCGAATCCACCAGGATCGGCGCCGCACCCGGGAAGGCGGCCATGGTGCGCCGGGCCAGCCGGATGGCCTCGTCGTGCAGGCCGGCGTGCACGTGGAGGGCTCCACAACAGTCCGCTCCCCTGGCTGGCAACGCCACCCCTGCCCCGCAGGCGCCGATCACGGCAATGGCCGCCCGGTGGACCCGACGCTGCCAGCGCGTCCATCACGCACCCAGTGAACAGCCAGACGTCCACGCCGGTGGGCACCAAGGGGGCCTGGCGCATCGGCAGCCGGGGCAGCGACAGCCGCTTGGCCAACTGGTCGGGCAGCACCCCGAGCCGCTGCACCACTGCACCGGCGGTAGTCAGCGCCTCCAGGGTGCGATGGTGCCCGAGCAACCGGTAACCCGCCCGTTGCCACCACGGCACGGTGCGCCCCGCCAGGGCCTGGCGGGTACCTTCCATCAGCCGCCCGAACGGAACCGACGAGGGGCAGGCCGTCTCGCAGGCCCGGCACTGCACGCAGGTCTGCATCAGGTGATCGAAGGTGCTGTCGATGTCGCCGCCCGCGACCACGGTCCGCATGGCAGAGATCCGACCCCGAGGGGAGAGGCCTTCCTCACCGGTCACCCGGTAGGTCGGGCAGTGAGCCAGGCACAGGCCGCACGCGACACACTGGGCCAGATCGTCGGGGTCGATCGGCAGGCGGCCAGGGGCGTCCGTGACCTCCGCCCGTCCTGCCGTCATCGCGGCGCGCCGATGAGCGGTGAGCGGCCTGGGTTGAACCGCCCGTTGGGGTCGAATCGCTCCTTGAGCCGCTGGTGGAGCGCGACCAGGGCTGGAGCCGGCGGCGTGGTCGCGGGCAACCGGTCCCCCACCTCGGGCGCAAGGTGCACCACGCCGACGCCGACCTCGGCCAGCCAGGTCCCGCCCCGTCCGTCGACGCCGGCCAGGCCGGCGGGCCTCTCCCGACCGACAATCGCGGGCAGACCGGCGAGGGCCGCCGGGGCCAGCGACCTGCGCTGGGCCAGGGGCCCACCCGGCGGTGCCGGCGGGCCGGCCACGGCCACGAACGGCGCCCCGAGCACGGTGTCCGCCTGGCCCACCACGTCGGGTTCGTAGCCGGCGAGGCCGACCCACGTGGTCGTTCCGTTCCACAGCACCGAAAGCGGTCGGTACAGCTCCTTGGCCACCCGGAACGGGTCGGCGGTCTGGGACGCCCACCACCCCTCCATCTGCGGTTGCGGGCGGCACCGGAGAACGACCTCGCCGATAAGGGCGAGGGTCCCGAGCGACCCAACCAGCAGGCGGCACAGGTCGAAGCCCGTCACGTTCTTCACGAGCGGTGCTCCGGCCCGGACCAGCTCGCCCTTGGCGGTCACGGCGGTCACCTCCAGGACTGCGTCGCGAACGGGCCCTAGCCCCAGGCGCCGATACCCGCTGCGTCCCACCGCCAAGATGCCGCCGACCGTGGCCGCAGCCGGGAAGTCAGACTCCAGGGCCACGTCCTGCCCTCCGGCGCGCACCACCCGGCGCAGCTCCTCGAGCGTCGTGGCCGCCCCCACCCGGACCACCATCTCCGCCGGCTCGTGGCTGACCACACCGGCGGGTGCGGTGACCTCACGGACGTCAGGAGGCGGCGCGCCTCCCACTCCCCATTGGGTCCGACCTCCCACGACCCGCACCGTCCCCGTCGTCCCCACCTCGGCCGCAAAGGCGTCGAGGGCAATGGTCACACCCACGCGCCCTCCGGAAGGGCCGCCAGATCCCCGCAGCGAGACCCGCCGATCGGCAGGACCTTTTCGGGGTTGCAGCGACCAGTGGGGTCGAACGCGTCCCGCAGCCAGCTCTGCGCTTCCAGGTCGGCAGCGGAGAACACCAACGGCATGGCGTCGCGCTTCTCCAAGCCGATGCCGTGCTCGCCGGACAGGCTGCCGCCCGCCGCCACGCACGCCTCGATGATCTCCTGCCCGGCCGCGTGCACCTTTTCCAGGACACCGGGCGCCCGGCGATCGAAGACGATCAACGGGTGCAGGTTGCCGTCGCCGGCGTGGAAGACGTTGCCGAGGATCAACCCATGCCGCACCGCGATGCGGCTCACCTCCTCCAGGACCTCGACCAGGCGGGTGCGCGGCACGACGCAATCGTGCAGGTAGTAGTTGGGGGCGATCCGGGCGATTGCCCCGAACGCCGACTTTCGGCCTTTCCACCACAGCGCCCGCTCCGTCGATCCTGAGGCGACGCGGACACCCCGAGCGCCGTGGGCCACCAGGACCTCGCGGATCCGGTCGGTTTGCACCTCGAGGCCGCCCGGCAGGCCGTCCACCTCTACCAACAGCACGGCTGCCGCATCGGTCGGAAATCCGGCATGCACGTACGCTTCGACCACTTCCACGATGGTCGCGTCCATCATCTCCAGCGCAGCCGGGACGATCCCGGCGGCGATGATGCCGGTCACTGCGGCGGCGGCGCCAGACATGTCGGGAAAGTCGGCCAGGAGGGTCGCCACCGCGGGCGGGAGCGGGGTCAGCCGCACCGCGATGCGGGTTGCTATCCCCATGGTGCCCTCGCTGCCCACAAACGTGCCCCGCAAGTCGAGGCCGTCAGGATCCGGGTCGAGGCCTCCGAGCATCGTCACCGTCCCGTCGGGCAGGACCACCTCGACCGCCAGGATGTGGGCGCTCGTCACGCCATACAGGAGGCAATGCGGTCCCCCGGAATTGTTGGCCAGGTTGCCCCCCACGGAGCAGGACTGCTGGCTCGAAGGGTCGGGAGCGAAGTGCAGCCCGAAAGGGGCAACCGCCCGAGACAGGTCCAGGTTGAGCACCCCCGGCTGCACCCACGCCAGCCGCTGCTCGGCGTCCACCTCGAGGATGTGGTTCATCTTGGTGGTGACGATCACCACGGGCGGCACCTCTCCCGCGGGGGTGGCGCCGCCCGCCAAACCAGTCCCGGACCCTCTCGGCACAAAGGGCCGACCGAAGTCGCAGCACACCCGCACCGCGTCGGCGACCTCCGCGGTGTCAGTGGGGAAGCACACCACCCCGGGTTCCCCAGTGATCATGGAAGCGTCCCGGCGGTACAGGCTCAATTCGGTCGGCTCAGCCCGCACGCGGTCCACCCCGAGGACGCCCTGAAGGGCCTCGATCAAGGCACTGGTGGCGGCGTCGGACGCGAGCATCGCTCCTAGTCTGGCCCATCCGGGCCGCCCAACCACCGCCCGGAGGCAACCTCCGCGATCGTGGCGGTCGGCCCCGGGCGCGGCCAGAGCTCGCGTTGACCCGGATGAGTACCACGAGCGTCAGTTGCTCGGGCAGGAGGTCCCCGATGACGGCGCGGTCCGGTCGATGAGATAGCGGTCCACGTCGGACCGGATGCACGAGCTGGCGTCGTAGGCGGTGTGCCCGTCACCGACCCGGGTGAGCAACACCCCGTTGGCCAGTTGCGAGGCGAGCGCCTGAGCCCATCGGTAGGGAGTGATCGGGTCCCCTGTGCTGCCCACGACGACGATTTTCGGCGAACCAACCGCCCGGATCGCGGCCACCCGTCCGGTCGCTGGCACCGGCCACACCGAGCACCCGGCCTCGCTGTACAGGTTCTGCAGCCCGAAGATGGGCGCAGCCGCTTCGGCGGCCGGCGCCGCGGCCTGCAGCTGGGCCAGAGTCGGGGCCGGGCTGTCGAGGCAGTTGACGGCGGCGTTGGCCTCGAAGAGGTTGCTGTAGCTGCCGTTCGCGCTCCGGCCGGTGTAGGCGTCGAACAGGTTGAGGAAGTCCGTCCCTTTCCCCTGACTGGCCTGGGCCAGGGCGTAGGACAGATCGTCCCAGGTGGTCGTGGAGTACAGGGTGACGGCGGTGCCGTAGAGCACCTCGGACGGCCCAACCGTCCGGGAGGTCCCGGCCGCGGGCAGGGGGTGGGCCCGCACCCGGGCCAGGAGTGCTTCGTAGGTGGCAGTGGGGTTCGGTCCCGGCTTCCAGGGACAGGAAGCGCTATGGGTGCAGCTGGCGAAATACTGCTGCAGCTGTTGATCGAGGCTGGCCGACTGCTGGTCGAGCTGGGAAACGACCGGAAGGGCGGGGTCGAGGGCCCCGTCCAGCACCATCGCCCGGACGTGGGTGGGGAACAGCCCGGCGTAGGTCGCGCCCAGCAGCGTGCCGTACGAGAAGCCGAGATAGGTGAGCTGGGGGTCGCCGAGGGCGGCCCGGAGCACGTCCATATCCCTCGCCGCGTCGACTGTGCTGACGTAGGGAAGTTCGGCTCCGCTCTGCGCCTCGCATCCCTCGGCGAAAGTTCGGTCCGCGGCCACCAGGGCTGTGAACCCACTGGCGGTCACCGGTTCGGGATCGGTGTGGAAGTACTGGTACAGCCCCTCGCTGTCCAGGCAGGTGATCGGGGCGGTGCGCCCCACGCCAGGAGGGTCGAAGCCGACGATGTCGAAATGGGCCAGCAGGTCGGATGGCATCTGGCTCACCAGGCCCGGGAGGGCGTCGACCCCCGACGCGCCCGGACCGCCGGGGTTCACGAGCAGCGAGCCGATCTTCTGACCCGTCGCCGGATGCCGGTCGATGGCCATGCCGATAGTGGCTCCATCCGGGTGGGCAGGGTTGCGCGGTACGGGCACGGTTGCGCACTGGTAGCCCGAAGGTCCCTCGCTGCCCGTACACGCCGACCAGCTGACCGTGGAGACGGTCGGGGTCGCGCTCGACGAGGGCGGCGCCGAGGGGCTCGACGACGCCGAGGTAGTGGGCGACGTAGAGGTGGTGGGCGCCGCCGAACGACCTCCACCACCGCTGCACGCCGCTCCCAACAACGCCATGGTTGCGGCCACCGCCACCACGGCGGCAGACCGCCGTCGGGGTTCGGCCATGGCGGGCGAGGCTACCGCCACCAGCCGTGCAGTACGGTGCAGGGATGACCGATTTGGCGCTGTCGGAGCTACTCCGAGGCGCGAGCGCGAGCGGATCCTGGGGACGCTCTTTTCCTGGCTTCGGATCCCGTCCGTCTCCGCCGATCCGCAGCGCGCCGCCGACGTCCGGGCCTCGGCGGAGTTCTGCGCCGGGCTGCTCCGTGACGCGGGCTTGGAACACGTCACGGTGCTCGAGACCGGCGGCGGACCGGCGGTGTACGCCGACTGGCTGCACGCACCGCCAGGTGCGCCGATCGTGCTCGTGTACGGCCACCACGACGTCCAGCCGGTGGACCCGCTGGACGAATGGGCTTCCCCCCCGTTCGATCCGGCCATCGTCGACGGTGAGTGCCTGGCGCGAGGCGCCATCGACGACAAGGGCCAGGCGCTCTACCAGATCGAAGCGGCCCGGGGCCTGCTCACCGAGCACGGGCGCGCTTCCGGTCAACCTCAAGCTGCTCATCGAAGGCGAAGAGGAAGTCGGCAGCCCTCACTTCGAAGCCCTCCTGGTCGGCGAGGCGGAGCGCTTTCGTTGCGACGTCATCGTGGTGTCCGATACCGGGATGGTCGCGCCCGACGTGCCCTCGACCACCGTTGGGATGCGCGGGCTCGTCGCCTTCGACGTGTCCCTTCGGACGGCCGCGATCGACCTCCACAGCGGGATGTGGGGCGGGGCCGTCCCCAATGCCGCCCGTCTGGCCGCCCGGCTCGCCGCCTCGCTCCACGACGCCGAGGGGCGGGTCACCCTGCCCGGCTTCTACGACAGGGTTCGGGAGCTCAGCCCGGAGGAGAAGGCCTCGCTGGCCGCCCAGCCGTTCGACGAAGCGGCCTTCCGGGCCGCGGCGGGAGGGGTCGCGGTTCCTCGAGGGCGAAGCAGGGCTACACCCCGCTGGAGCGGGTCGGCGTCCGACCGACGGCCGAGGTGGTCGGCGTGCACGGGGGCTACAGCGGTCCCGGCATCAAGACCATCGTGCCGGCGACGGCCGGGTTCAAAGTGGCCTTCCGGCTGGTCCCCGACCAGCGGCCCGAGGAGGTCGACGCCGCCTTCCGGACCTGGTTGGCCGAGCGAGTGCCCGCCGGGCGTCACGCTCGACGTCACCGCTGAGGGGGCGGTCGCCCCCGCCCTGACCGCCATCGACCAGCCGGCCATGCACGCGCTGGCGCGGGCCATCGCTTCGGTGTGGGGCCAGGCGCCCCTCTACACCCGAGAGGGCGGCAGCGGCCCCGAGGAGGCGCTCGGACGGCTGCTCGCACGCTCCGGTCCTCTTCCTCGGAGTGGGCCTCCCGGGCGACCGCATCCATGCCCCCAACGAGCGAATGGTCATGAGCCAGTTCTGGAAGGGGCTGGTGGCTGCCGGGGAACTCCTATCGAGCTGGGAGCCCAGGAATGGCCCGGCGACTGAACCGAGGGTCGAAACGGGAGGACGCGGACGCCTTCGGGGCGGTACCCGCGGAAGCCCACGAGTGGGTGAGCTTCGAGGACCCGGAAGAGGCGCGGACCTGGGTGTTCGACGTCACTTTCCTGCTGTCCCGCTGGCAGTGCATCTTCGGGCGCGGCTGCCAGGGCGTTCTGACCGGTCCGGCCGAGGAGCTGGTCGCAGGGTTGCTGCTCGTACGGGGCCCATTTCACCGACGACGACGACGTGGACCGGGTCAAGGCGGCCGCCAAGAGCCTTGCGGACGACGAGTGGCAGTTCGCCGCCTCGAGGACGCCGCGGGGGCGTCGTCCGCACCCAGTCAGACGGGACTCGCATCACCCGGATGGTCGACGGGGCGTGCATCTTCCTCAACCGGCCGGGCTTTCCGGGCGGGCCCGGCTGCGCCCTGCACCGGGCCGCGCTGGCCGGGAGGCTGGCACCCCTCGAGCTCAAGCCGGACGTGTGCTGGCAGCTCCCGCTCCGCCGGGAGGACACGACCGACGATGCCGGGTGGGTCACGTCGACGGTCACCCAGTGGGACCGCCGTCACTGGGGCGCGGGCGGCGACGAGTTCCACTGGTGGTGCACCGAGGCACCCGAAGCGTTCAGCGCGGCCAAGGCCGTCTACGAGACCATGGCCCCGGAGCTGATCGCCATGGTGGGCAGCCCGATCTACGAGCGCCTGGTGGCGTACCTGAAAGCCCGGCAATCGGCGCCGGTCGCCCTCCCTCACCCGGTCGTTCGGCCGCCCCGCCGTAGGACGCCGGGGCGGAAGTGCCCGCCAGAAGCCGGCCCGCGCCGGGCGGCTGCGACTAGGCCCGGCGAGGCCCCGGGTCCGAGAACTCCTCCTCGTCGTCGTCCTCCATGGCCAGGCACCACGACGCATGATCAGCTCCGGGCTCCGCGCCGCATTCGGCACAGGGCTCCACGATCTCTTCAGTAGAACGCTTCAGTGCGCGCGCCTCTTCGAAGCGCCGATGCCGTCCCTTTTTCACGTGTCGCTCCAGTGGTCTTGCGGGTGGTCGAGACAGGTCGTGACCCCCTCCAGTGTATCGCCCGCCCCAGGGTAGCCGGGGCCACCTACGCCCCGTCAGCGGCGGTTCGGAGCCGACGCGAGCGCCGCTCAACGGGAGCTACCGCGCCCGAGGCATGGCGCGGTGTTCCCGGCTCTCCGGGTACAGTTTCGCCATCGCGGACGAGTTCGACGTCGATGCCATGATCCAGCGCTTCCAGGCCCGGGCGCGGGCCGTGCGCCAGCGGGCCCTGCCTCCCGTCGAGGGGGCGGAGCGGAAACGCTTCATGGATCAGGCCCGGCTCGATTTTCAGGACTACGCCATGATCGGCGACGCCATCGCCCGGCTCGAGGACGGCGTGCTGACCCTGACCGTGGACCTCCGGCCGAAGCCCGAGCCGGCCGGGCTGACCACGCCTTCCGGGCCCGGCTGACCGCCAACCCCGGGCAGACACGGAGCCGCGCCGACCCGCCGCCTGACCGGTCGTTACGCGTCGGGCCCGGGCTGGGGATCGGCACCGCGGGTACGGCCGCCCTGTCCGCTCCTCGAGCACCAGGCGACCGGCGCCGTCGAAGCCAGCACCGCCCGGCCCTCGACCAGAGCCTCGACCGGTTCCGCCACCATGGCCGAACGCCAGCCCGCGAGCCAGCCTGGCGTCCGGATCCCCGCGGAGATAGGACGCCACATCGGCCCGGGTCGCCAGCAGGGCGGCGTCGATGCGCTCATCTCTCGCCAGCTGGGCGACCCAGGCCATGACCAGGGCCACGGCGGCCCGGAGGTCCTTCGGAACCTCGTCGGCCGGCGGCAGGTGCAGCTCCTCCGGCGGGCAGGCGCCAGACCCCGGGCGACCGCGTCGAGGACCTCGTGCCGCCACGTCGGCGCGCAGGCGGCGGCCGTCCAGGCCCCGCATGTGGTGCAGCGCATCGTCGTTGGGTGGAGGCCGGTGGGCGATCGCCTGCAGGGCCAGATCGGGCAGCACCGTGCGGATGGGCAGGTCCAGGACCTGGGCCCGCCGCTCCCTCCACGCCGCCACCTCCTGGGCCACGCCGCGCGACGCGCCCCGCAGCTGCCTGGCGTCGCGGAGCTTCCACCAGGACCGGGTCAGGATCGGCGGGCGCCAGTGAGCGGGCCAGCAGGGCCTGCGCACTCCTCCTCGCGCCCACTCCAGGCCGGCCGTCGGACACCAGCGCGGCCCCGATGGCGTCGGCCAGATCCAGCAGGTTCTCCACGTCGGCGGCGGCGTACGCCAGCTGCGAGTCGGTCAGGGGCCGGCGGCGCCAGTCGGTGAGGCGGTCGCCCTTGGCGACGGTCAACCCCGAGGAAGACTTGGGAGAGCGACGGCCAGGCTCGACGAGCCGTGCCCGACGAAGCCGGCCGCCACCTGCGTGTCGAACAGTCGGCCCGGACCCAGGCCGCACGCCCGCAGCAGCACCTCGAGGTCCTGCTCGGCCGCGTGGGCCACCATCAGGCCGGGGCCGGCCAGGACCTTGGCCATCGGGGCTCAGGTCGACGGCAAGCGGGTCGACCAGCGCGACCCCGGCCGGGCCGAGGTCGCCCGCCGGCCAGGCCACCTGCACCAGGGCGAGATGGGGCCAGTAGGTGCGCTCCCGGTGGAACTCGGTGTCGAGCGCGAAGCGATCGGCGGCAAGCAGCCGATCGACCAGCCCGTCGAGGTCGGCGGCGCCGGTCACGCAGGGCTCCATGCGGATCCTCCTACGTCGGGTGATCACCCGCCGTAGCTCATCCGGGTGTCCTCCATGCGCAAGGGCTCGAAGCCGTCTGCAAGCTCCCCACCGCAATCGACCACCTCGCCAACGAACAGGGTGTGGCTGCCGCATGGCAGCTCGTGGCGGACGCTCACATCCAGCCAGGCCGCCGCGTCGGCGAGCACCGGCACGCCGGTGGACTCGTCCCGAAGGGCGAACCCAGCCAGTGTCTGTGGCTCGCCGGCGTCGTCGAGCGGCTTGACGAACTTGCGCACGAGCGCCCGCTGCTCCCGTGCGCAGGATATTGAGGGAAAAGACGCCGCCCTCGTGCAGAAGCTCGTGGCTGACGGCTGCGGCCTCGACGCTGACGGCGACCAGCTTCGGTTCGACGGCGACCTGGGTAGCCCAGTTGAGCGTCATGAGGTTGCGTCGGGTCGCGCCTCGGGTCCCGAGCACGTACAGGCCGCTCGGCATCGACCACAGGATCCGGCGGCGCTGCCGGTCGTAGGTGTCGGCCTCGACGCCCGCTGGAATGGGGCCTGCCAGACGAGAATCACCGGCCACCACGCCGAGGCTAGCGGGGGCGGCGACCAGCCCGCCCCGGTGGCTAGCGCGGCGGCGACCAGCCCGCCCCGGTGGCTGCGCGGCGCGACGGGCCGGATCTCGACCGACGGCAGCACCCGGTGGCACCGACCGGGCGCTGGCGCGGCTCTTAGGACCGAGCCCAGCCAGGTTCAGTGGGCGACGGACGAGTCCCACTCCGGGTCGAGCTGGCGCAGGAAGAGTGCGCACCGTTCCGCCTCGGAGTCTCACCGAGGGCCAGGGCCGAGGCCCGCAGGGCCTCCAGGGACCGCAGGAACCCGCGATTGGTGGGTTGTTGCCAGCGGACGTACCCCGACCCGCGCCACCCCGCGCCGCGCAGGGCGTCGAGGCCCCGGTGGTAGCCCGACCCGGGCGTAGGCGTACGCCTCGACCTCGTCGCGGGCCAGGTTCGACAGGTGGGCCCACGCGTCCAGGTAGGCCGGATGGGCAGCGACCACCGCGGCGACGGCCGCCCGCCGCTCCTCGACGGGTCTCGCCAGCGCGGCCGCCAACGCCGGCCTCGGCGTCGGGTGGCGGCGCAGGCAGCACCGTCTCGGGGGGCCCAGCAGTGAACGGGACGGACGGATCGTTGGCCATGGCCAGCATCGTCGCGCGACGCTGGCGGGTCGTGAGCCCACCGGTGTGCATCTTCGACGAGATCGCCTCTGGAGCCCGGCCCGCACATGTGGTGCTCGACGAGCCGGACTTCCTGGCCTTCCTGGATCACCGGCCCGTTTTCGTGGGTCACACCCTGGTCATCCCCCGTCGGCACGCCGGCACCATCGCCGAGCTGCCGGCCGCGCAGCTCGGCCCCCTACTGGACGCCGGTCGGCGGGTGGCCGCGGCCCAGCGCGTCGCACTGGGCGCGGCCGGGACGTTCTTCGCCCTCAACGACGTCATCAGCCAGAGCGTCCCCCACGTGCACCTCCACGTCGTCCCCCGCCGACGGGGCGACGGCCTGCGCGGCTTCTTCTGGCCCCGGACCCGCTACCCGGATGCGGCGGCAGCCGAGGCGGTAGCGAGCGAGCTGCGCGCCGCCCTGCCCCGGCCGGACCCGATGGAGCAGGTGGTCCCATGATCAGCCGGGACGGGACGGTGACGATCCGCCTGGCCCGGGCCGAGGACGCCCCGAAACTGGCCGGCCTACTGGCAGGGGGATCGCTCCGAGGGAACGAAGACCCGGCTGACACCGACAGCTACCAGGCCGCGCTGGAGGAGATCGACGCCACTCCCGGCCAATCCGTCCTGGTCGCCGAGGTCCAGGGGGAGGTGGTGGGGATGTGCCAGCTCATCGTGTTCAGGCACCTGCAGGAGCGGGGCGGCCGCTGCGCCGAGGTCGAGTCGATGCACGTCGAGGCCGGGCGGCGGTCGTCGGGAATCGGCGGCCTATTGCTGGAGGCCGCAGTCGAACGAGCCGGCGCGGCGGGCTGCTACCGGGTACAGCTGACCAGCAACAAAGCCCGGCTGGACGCCCACCGCTTCTACGAGCGGCATGGCTTCGTGGCCAGCCATGAGGGATTCAAGCGCTACCTGGCCTGAGCCGGAAGCCTGGGCGAATGGTGCCGGGTCACCGACCTATGGCGAGTACCTGCTGGGTGGAGCGCCCCCGCCGCAGCACGATCCACCGCCCGTGCAGCGCGTCTTCCCTCTCCAGGGGTCGGTCTTCGCTCACCCGGACGCCGTTGACATAAACCGAGCCGTCCTTGAGCAGCCGTCTGGCCGCGGTACGGGACTCGGCGAGGCCGGTCCGGAGCAGAGCCTCGAACACCGTCAGGACGGCCCCGTCGAGCTCCGTGGCCAGGATCGAGGTGGTGGGCGCGTCGGCCAACGCCTTCTCGAGGGTGACGGGGTCCAAGGAGGCGATGTCCGCGGTGAAGAGCACGGCGGCGGCCTGCTCCGCTCGGCGGGCCTCATCTGCGCCATGCACCATGGTTGTGAGCTCCACCGCCAGCGCCCGTTGCGCCTGGCGCCGTTCAGGGGCCGTCGCCGTGGCCGCCTCCAGCTCCTCTATCCGGTCCCTGGCCAGGAACGTGAACCGGCGCAGGTACGAACCGACCTCCGGGTCGCCGGTCCGCAGCCAGAACTGGAAGAACTCGTAAGGGCTCGTCCGGTTCGGATCCAACCAGACGCTGCCGGCCTCGGTTTTGCCGAACTTCGAGCCGTCCGCTTTGGTGACGAGTGGCGAAGTGAGCCCGTAGGCGGGCGCGCCGCGCCGACGCCGGATGAGGTCGATCCCTTCGGTGATGTTGCCCCACTGGTCGCTGCCACCGAGCTGCAGCTCGCAGTGGTGGCGGTCGTAGAGCTGCAGGAAATCCCAGGCCTGGAGGAGCATGTAGCTGAACTCGGTGAACGACAAGCTCTGCTCTCGTCCTTCGAGCCGGCCGCGAACCGATTCCTTGCGCACCATCTCGTTGACACTGAAGAGCTTGCCCACGTCCCGAAGGAACTCGAGGAGTCCGGTGCTTCCTAACCAGTCGAGGTTGTCGGTGAGCCCGATTCGTCCCGGCGCCACCCCCAAACCCGGACTGGCGTTGAGGATGTGGGCCACCTGGTTCGTGATGGCAACCCGGTTGGCCTCCAGCTCATCAGCCCCCAGCAGATTGCGCTCCTCGCTCTTCTCGCTCGGGTCGCCGATCATGCCGGTGCCACCACCGATCAACGCGATCGGACGGTGCCCGGCGGCCTCGAACCGCTGGAGGAGGCACAGCTGCTGGAGGCTGCCCGACGTGCAGGCTCGGCGCGGTCGGATCAAAGCCGATGTAGAGGACCAGCTGCTCCTGGTCGAGACGGCGGGGAAGGACGGTCTGATCCGTGAGCTGGTGCACGAGGCCCCGCCAGCTCAGGTCTTCGAACAGTGATGGCACCGGCTCAGCCTGCCACGCCGCTCCAGGGCACCAGCATCGTTTTCCGCAGCTGGTCATGCTCAGGCCGCGGTGGGGCGGGAGCGCGGCTGGACGGGAGGGCGGGACCCCCTGGCGCGCCAGGTCGGGGAGCCCGGTTGGGGCTCTGGTCCGGCTTCGGCCGCGCCGGTAGCAACCGGCGCCACGCGGTCGATCAGCTGGTCGGCCCACCGTCCCCGCCTGGGCTGCCGGCCAGGAAACGGGCGGGCATGGAGCCGGCTTCTGGTGGCCGGCCTGCTCGGTGCTGCTCGTCCTGGCTCGGGCCCGTCTCGTCGTTGATCGAATCCGCTTCGCCGTTGATCGGATCAGGGTCGAGACGCTGCAGGACGGGCGCGCGGCGGGGTGGGGACATCGCCGCCGGGCCGGTTCCGTCGAGCCCCGCAGTACAGCCGGCGACCGTCTCGGAGTGACGGTCGCCGGAGTCGTCAGCGTCCGGAGGCCGACCCTGTCCACTGGAAGGAGACGGGTGCGGCCGGACCGCGCGATAAGCGCCGGGCTGGATTACCCGAGGCGCTTCACATTTGCGGCCTGGAGGCCCTTCGGTCCTTGGTTCACTTCGAACTCGACCTTCTCATTCTCCTCCAGGTTCCTGTATCCGTTGCCCTCGATCGCACTGAAGTGCACGAAGACGTCGGGGCCGGTCTCCTGGGAGATGAAGCCGTACCCCTTCTCCGAGTTGAACCATTTCACGGTCCCTGTCGCCACTCGCAATCCCTCCTTTCTTGGCCGGACCGGACCTCACACAGGGCCCGGCGGCCTCCGGACTAATGCCGGGAGGGATCTGCTCTAAATCGATGCTGCACCCTCAAAATCGAGAACGTAGCACGCGAGTCCCGATGCTGCTCGCCCTTCGTCCTAGCCTGGGCCCATGGCCCGTCAGGTCGACGTCGTCGCCCATACCCACTGGGACCGCGAGTGGTACGCCCCGTTCGAGCATTTCCGCAGTCGGCTGACGGGCGTGCTGGACGCGCTGCTGGCCGGGATGGACGAAGATCCCTCGTTCCGGCAGTTCCTCCTGGACGGGCAGATGGCCATGATCGACGACTACCTCGGGGTGCGGCCGGAGGCGGCGAGCCGGATCCGGCGGCTGGCTGCGGAAGGCCGCCTGACGATGGGCCCGTGGTACGTGCTGATGGACGAATTCTGCGTCTCGGGCGAGACGATCATCCGCAACCTTCAGCGGGGCCTCGGCCGGGCCGACGAGTTCGCACACCCCATGACGGTGGGCTACCTGCCCGACATGTTCGGCCACATCGCCCAGATGCCGCAGGTGCTTCGGCTCGCCGGTTTCGAGCACACCGTCGTCTGGAGAGGCGTCCCGGCTGCGATCGACCGCACCGGGTTCTGGTGGCACGCACCTGACGGCAGCACCCTCCGGGCGGAGTATCTTCCCGTCGGCTACGCCAACGGCGGCTACCTGCCGGGGGATTCCGATGCGCTGCTGCGGCGCCTCGAGGCGCACGAGGCGGAGGTCCTCTCGTTTTTGGACGGGTCGAGCACGCCGCTCTTGCTCATGAACGGCAACGATCACCAGCCCGCCCAGCTTCAGATGCCCGCCCTGCTGTCGGCCACCAACGCCATCCAGGACCACTTCGAACTACGCCAGGCATCACTAGCTGAACACCTGGCCGCCGCCCCCACCGAGAACCTGCCCGAGTGGGCCGGTGAGCTTCGCAGCGGCGCCAGAGCCAACGTGCTGATGAGCGTGCTGTCCAACCGCGTCGACATCAAGATGGCAGCCGCAGTGGCGGAGCGCACTCTCGAACGGCTCGCCGAACCGCTGGCCACCCTCTGGCTGCCCGAGGACCGCTGGCCGTCGGGCGAGCTCGACGAGGCGTGGCTGGCCATGATCCACAACTCGGCCCATGATTCGATCTGCGCGTGCTCCTCGGACCGGGTGGTCCGAGCGGTCCAGCATCGCTACGACGTCGCCGTGTCGCTCGCTGAGGACGTGGTCGAACACGCCCTCGAGGCCGCCGCGGCGGCCAGCTGCCGCCCCTGGAACGGTGGTGGTCAACCCGAGCCCTATGGAGGTCGACGGCGTCGTCGAGGCGGTACTGGGCGGCCACGAGCGGATCCCTGGGACGCAGGTGCTTTCGGTGACCGAGGCCGCGGTCGAGGAACGATGGGGCACGGGAAGCGACCTGGGTCGGATCCTCGCCGAGCTGGCGGGCGAAGGGTGGCTGTCCGCCGGTCGCGGCGTCGCCGCCACGGTCGGAGGGAACCGGTGATGGCGTCGAGGTGCATCTCGAGTCGGACGAGTCCCGCCAGCCTGCGACTGCGATGGGGTCGGTGATAGCCGAGGCCTGGGCGCAGGCCGGCGCCCACCGCCACGATCCCCTGCTCGTCCGGGTGCGAGCGGCGAGCGTCGCAGCGGGTCGCCGCCCTGGTGCGTGGCGTACCGGGCTATGGCTGGGCGTCGCTCGATCCCGCCCTGCCCGAGGGTATCGGAGGTCAGCGCCGGAGCGGGCTGGCTGCGAGAACTCCCTCGTCCGGCTGGAGGTGGACCGGAGACTCGGGAACGTTCTCCGTCAACGGTCTGGCCGGCTTGGACCGGCTCGTCGACGGCGGCGACGAGGGCGACACCTACACCTATTCGCCGCCCGGACCCGGGACGAGCTCGTCCACCGCCCCGAGTCGGCGGAGGTCGAGGTGCTCGAAGCCGGACCGGTCAGGGGCCGACTGCGTGTCCGGCGGCGCTTCTCGTGGCCGGCCGGCGTGGCCGGCGGGCGCAGGGTCGGGCGGAAGGTCGTGGAGGTCGTGACCACGCTCGAGCTCCGGGCCGGTGAGCAGCTGGTCCGGGTGACGACCCGATTCGACAACCCGAGCCGCGACCACCGGCTCCGGGCCTGCTTTCCGCTCCCCCATCCCGCCGAGCGCAGCGTCGCCGAATGCGCCTTCGCCACGATAACCCGAGGCCGGCCCGAGGGCAGCGAGCGGGAGCTTCCCCAAGCTACCTTCCCGTCCACGCCGGTTCGTGTCGGCCGGCGGCCTGACCCTGACCCACGAGGGCCTCCTCGAGTACGAGCTGGTCGACGATGGGCAGGCGCTGGCGCTCACCCTGCTCCGCGCCACCGGCATGCTGTCGCGGCCGGCCCCGGCGAGCCGACCCAACCGGGCCGGCCCGGCGGATCACCTGCAAGGTCCGCAGCTGGTCGGCCCTCACCAGGTGCGCTACGGGGTGGCCGTGGGGGTCTCAGACCCGTGGCGTCTGGCCGACCTGGCCTGGCTGCCGCTGTCCGTCGTCTCCGCTCCTGGGGGCGGATCCCTGGCGGCGCAGGGGCAGCTGGCTCACCGTCCGGGGCGCCGAGGTGTCCGCCTTGCACCGGGTCGACGGAGAGATCGAGCTGCGGGTGTGGAACCCGCGAGACGTCCCGACCCGAGTCGAGATCCCAGGACACCGGGGCGCGCTGGTGGACCTTCGGGGCCGGCGCGTCGAGGAGTGGGACGGTGGGTTCGCCCTGCGGCCCTGGGGCATCGCCACTGCTCGCCTCGACGCCCGTTCCCTTCGCCCCTGAAGACCACCACTCGGACCGGATAACGAGCGGAGGGACTACGCCGCGCCGGTCAGCACCAGCACGACCGGGGCGCCCGCGGAGCCCACGCCGGCGGCCGGTCCCTTCCCCATCCCCCAGGCGGCCCACACCGATGCCGAGGTGAGTTCGACGCCCATCCCCATCTCGGCCAGGCTGCGACGGGCTCGGTCCAGGTCCAGCTCGGTGACGGTCAGCACTTGCCCACCACTGGCCACGATCGCGGCGCCGAACCTCGCCCGCTCGGGGCGGCTGGGCGATGGCGATCCCCTTGGCCAGGGTCGAGCCGACCGGCCGGAGGCCGGCGAGGGGCGCGCAGTTCTCCGCCTGGACGGCGAAGATCCGCGGTAGCCGGGCGATCCGGCCGGCGGCCAGGAGCTCCCGAAACCCGATCCACGCCCCTAGCACCAGCGTGCCGTTGCCGGCGGGGACGACCACGGCGCCGGGCGCCCGACCGCCGAGCTGTTCCCACAGCTCGAAGGCCAGGGTCTTGACGCCGTGGGCGAACTCCGGCCGATAGACGTGACTGGCGTACCAGGCCCCCCCGGACTCGGCGGCCTCGCGGGCCGCGTCGGCGGCCGCCGTCCGGCCGCCGGCGACCTCCACCAACCGGGCGCCGTACGACTCCACGGCTTGGCCCGCGGCGGGCGAGGTACCCGCCGGAACGAACACCGTCGTCGTGATTCCCGCCCGGGCCGAGTAGGCGGCCACCGCCTTACCGGCGTTCCCGCTGCTGTCGACCACCGCCGTGCGGACTCCCAGCCCGACGGCCAGGCTCAGCATCACCGCTGCGCCCCGATCCTTGAACGACCCCGTCGGCGTGACGTAATCCAGCTTGCACCACAGGCCCGGACGGACGGGGATCAACGGGGTCATGCCCTCACCAAGGGTGACCCTTTCCCATGAACAGACGTTTCCGACCCAGGGAAGCACCCTCCCGTACCGCCACAGCGACCACGGTCCGTCGGTCAGGTCGAGATCGGCCACGGGATCGGCCGGCGGGCCGGTGAGATCGACCAGACCGCCGCACCGGCAGGCCCAGCCGGTCGCGGTGAGATCGTCTATCCGGCCGCAGCGCCGGCACACCCGCCGCCAGCGGTCGGGACCCATGGGCGTCAGTACCCAGCAGCCGGGTCGACCAGACCAACCAGCGGCTCCCCCGCGGCAAAGTGGGCCACGTTGGCCGTGATCCGGGCGGCCAGCAGGGGCATGATCATCTCCCACGTGTCCGCGGTGTGGGGCGTAATGATGCAGTTGGGGCATGACCACAAGGGGTGCCCATCAGGCAGCGGTTCCGGGTCGGTCACGTCGAGGGCGGCGCCGCCGAGCGTTCCATCCCGGAGCGCGGTCACCGAGCGCGTCGGTATCGACGAGGCCGCCTCGAGCGATGTTGACCAACCAGGCCCGCTCACCCATGGCAGCCAGCTGGCGAGGCCCGATCATCCGTTCCGTCTCTGGCGTCAGGGCCAGCGCCAGCACGACCACCAGGGCGCCGGCCAGCGCCTCGTCAAGATCGGCGGTGGTGACCGTACGGGTGGCGCCCGGTACGGGCTCGGCCTGCCGGCGAACCACGGTGGCGCTCACCTGGAAAGGAGCCAGCAACCGTAGAAGCTCCTCGGCGATACCACCGCCGCCGACCACGGTGACGGGAGCGTCGTACAGGGTGGTGCCCGCCGGAGTGCCCCACGAGTGGGCCCGGATGCGCTCGGGCAGCATCCGAAGCCCGGCCAGCGCTAGCAGTAGGGCGTGCTCGGCGACCGGCTTGGCGTACGAACCCTTGGCGGACGTCCAGGTTCGGGCGTGATCGATGATCCCGGCGGCTGCTGCGTTCTCGACACCCGCGAAAGGTAGTTGGACCCATCGGAAGTCCGGCTGGGCCGCGATGGCAACACGCAAGCCGTCGAGGTCGCGTGCAGCCAGCCAGACGAGGGCATCGGCGGGCTTTCCGAGCTCGACCGGCAGCCCTCCCCCCGCTCGCACCGCGTCCACGGCGAACGCAGCACTCGTAGGACCGACAGCGACCCGGGGAGCAGCCATGCGCCGATCCTAGGGACGGGGCGACCACCGGGCGGCGACCGATTGAGGGCCCGACGCCCGGCTGAGCCGACCAGGACGGCGTTCGGGCGGCCGGACGGTCGTGACCCAGTCGGCCTACATGCGCTCCGGGGCCTCGATGCCGAGGACGCCGAGTCCCCTATCGAGGATCGAGGCGGTGACGGCGCACAGGGCCAGCCGGCTGTCTCGGGTGGCAGGGTCGGAGGCGGTGAGCACCGGGCAGGTCTCGAAGAAGGTGGTGAACTTCCCGGCCAAGTCGAACAGGTAGCCGCACAGCTTGTGCGGGCTCCACGTCTCGAGCACCGACTCCACCGCGGCCCCGAAGCCCAACAGAGCCAGCGCCAGTTGGCGCTCGCCGGGTGCTCCAAGGATCACCGGCACCGCCCCGTGTCGGTAGGGGGCGGGGTCCATCCCGCCTCGCCGAAAGATCGACAGGCACCGCACGTGGGCGTACTGGAGGTAGGGAGCGGTGTCGCCGTCGAAGGCCAGCATTCGGTCCCAGTCGAAGACGTAGTCCTTTATCCGATCCGTCGACAGGTCGGCGTATTTGACCGCCCCGATGCCGACCATCCTGGCCACGGCGTCGCGCTCGTCCGCCGAGAGGGTGGGGTTCTTGGCCGCTACCGCGGCAGCGGCCCGGGCTATGGCCTCGTCGAGCAGGTCGACCAGCTTGACGGACTCCCCCGACCTGGACTTGAACATCTTGCGGTCTTCGCCCAGCACGCTTCCGAAGCCGACATGCACCGCGGCCGAGGGGCTGGGTAGCCATCCGACCGCGTCCGCCACCGCAAAGCACATCGACAGGTGCTGGGCCTGAGGCATGCCCACCACGTAGAGGGCCAGGTCGGCGCCCACCCGCCCGAACCGGTCCCGCAGGGCGGCGAGATCGGAAGCTCCGTAGGTGTAGCCGCCGTCCGACTTCTGGATGATGAGGGGGAGCGGCAACCCCTCTCGATTCGTGTAGCCCTGCGGGAAGACGCACTGCGCTCCGTCGCTTTCGACTAGGAGGCCGGCCGCGGCCAGTTCGTCGACGACGACGGGAAGGAGGTCGTTGTAGAAGCTCTCGCCGACGACGTCGTGGCGCGTCAGGAGGACGCCAAGCTTGGCGTAGACGTCCTCGAAATACCTCACGCTCTCATTGACCAGGATGCGCCAGAGCCGGAGGGTCTCGGGGTCCCCGGATTGGAGCTCGACCACCCTCCGCCGGCTGCGTTCCTGGAAGTCAGGGCTTCGGTCGAAGGCGGTGCGGGCCTCCTTGTAAAACCCGTCCAAGTCACCGACCGAGAGCTCATGGGCTCCCGCCTCCTCGCCGATGTCGACCAGGTGCTCGATGAGCATGCCGAAGGGCGTCCCCCAGTCGCCGACGTGGTTCTCCCTGATCACGGAGTGGCCGGCGAAGGCCAGCATCCGGCACAGGGCGTCGCCGATGATGGTGGTGCGGAGAATGCCGGCGTGCATCTCCTTGGCCACGTTGGGCGAGGAGTAGTCCACGACGACCGACAACGGATTCGGGACCGGGTCCACCCCAAGCCTCGGATCGGCCCCGATGGCCTGGACCTGGTGGGCGATGAACCCGTCGTCGAGCGTGAGGTTGATGAATCCTTGCGGAGCCACCTCCACGCGAGCGCACAGGCCGCCGAGCTGGGCGGCGCCGGCGACCTTGGCGGCCACCTCCGCCGGCGGCGCCCCAATGCGCTTGCCCAGGGCCAGGGCGCCATTGGCCTGAAAGTCGATACCGGGTCGGTTCGAGGGTCGCAGCACCGGGTCGGCCCCCGGCTCAAGGGTGTCGAACGCCCGCTGGAGGCGCTCGCCGAGAATGTCGTGCAGGGCGGCCATGCCTCCATGGTCGCCCGCGGCGAAGGGGAAAGGGAAACCCATTCGTTTTGCACCCCCCACGGGCGCGACCCGCCGGCGGCCCGCTACCGTGCCGGGCCGTCATGGCCGACCGCGCGTCACCGGCCCTCCGCTTCGACGCGGTGGACCTCGATCGAATGAGCACGCCGGTGCTCCACCACGTCGATTGGGAGGTCGGCCGGGCGGACCGTTGGGTGGTGCTCGGCCCCAACGGCTCCGGTAAGACCACGATGTTCGAGCTGGCCGCCGGCTACCTCCACCCGACCCGAGGTTCGGTCGACATCCTGGGCCACCGCCTGGGGCGGGTCGATGTCCGGCGGCTACGCGAGCACATTGGCCTGGTGTCCACCGCCATCGCCAAGAAGCTGGTTCCCCAGATCTCCGCCACGGACGTGGTCGTCGCCGCTCGCCACGGGGCCCTCGAGCCGTGGTGGCATCAGTACGCCGACGAGGAGCGGGCCCGGGCCAGGGGACTGCTCACCGAGGCAGGCTTCGGGTCGATCGCAGATCGCAGCTTCGGTGTCCTTTCCGACGGTGAACGACAGCAGGTGCTCCTGGCCCGAGCGCTGATGAGCGAGCCGGCCCTGTTGTTGCTCGACGAACCGGCCGCCGGGCTCGATATGGGCGGCCGGGAACGACTGGTCGGCCGGCTCGGCAGCCTGGCGCGCACCGCGCCGGACCTGCCGATCGTCATGATCACCCACCACGTGGAGGAGATACCGGTCGGATTCACCCACGTGCTGCTGCTCCGGGGCGGACGGGTCGTGGCCGCCGGGCCGATCCCGGACGCGTTGACCGCAGACGCGCTGACCGAGACGTTCGGCCTGGACCTTATCCTGACCCACGCCGAGGGCCGCTGGAGCTCCCGGGCCCGCTGAAGCCGGTTCCGCTACTGCTTCCGGTGGGGCCAGCCCTACCCCAGATGCTCGTGGAGGAACGCCACCGTGCGCGCCCAGGCGGCGGCCGCCTGGGCCTGGTCATAGGTGCCCAGGAGATTGTCGTCGTTGACGAAGGCGTGGCCGGCGGGGTAGCGCTCGATGGTCGGCGATCGCCCAGTCCCGGCCGAGATCTGGGCCGACAGCTGGTCGGCCGCCTCGATCGGAATGAAGGCGTCGTTCTCGCCGAAGTGGGCCAGGACCGGGGCCTGCAGGCCCGAGTAGTCGTCGGGGAGCTCACCCACGGGATAGAAGGCCACCGCGGCTCCGACCTTCCCGCCCTCCTGGCTCGCCAGGGCCAGGACGAACGAGCCACCCATACAAAAGCCGACCGCGCCAACCCCGTCTCCGGTCACGTCATCTCTGGCCAGCAGGAAGTCGACCGCGCCGGCCAGGTCCCGGGCCGCTCGGGCGACCGGAAGCTGCGCCATGAGGCGACCGGCCTCATCGGCGTCGTGGGTCGTGGCTCCCCCATAGAGGTCGGGAGCCAACGAAACGAAGCCGGCGGCGGCAAAGCGATCGGTGATGCTGGCGATGTGCCCGGTCAGGCCCCACCACTCCTGGATGACGACCAGCCCAGGGCCTGAGCCGGACGGGGGCAGGGCCAGATACCCATGGGCCCGGGCGCCGTTGCTCGGGAATGTGACGTTCTGACGGGAATTGCCGGTTTCGGCCATGCTGGACTCCTTCCCTCAGACCTCGCATCGAGGCTCGCAAACACCCGAGCAAGGTAGCGCCCGAGCGCGGACGGAAGGCGGTGCCTCAGCTCCTCGGCAGGACGCTGGTCAGGCGGGCATCGACGTCCGCGGCCGAATACAGCTGCCGCTCGAGCGTCTCGGTCAGCCAGCGCTCCACCTCTGTCCGGCTGTCGCCCTCGGGCAGATGGGCCCACAGGTCGAGCAGGAGGTCCTGCACGAGGGACGCAGGGACCGACACCTGCCCCTCGAGTTGCCGGCGGAACTCGGCGAGCAGCAACTCGGTCTGGTCGAACCCGTCCATCTCATCCAGCTGCGGCGTCTCGTCCAACTGGGTGGGGGCTTCGCGTGCGTCGGTCACACCAAACAGCCTAAAGCCTTTACGACCCTTCTTCGGTGGCGGTCTGCAGGAATTCGGCCGGATCCGCGAATGTGGCCGGCCGATGCTCCACGTAGGCCGCTACGGCCTCCCGCTGGTTGGGCGAGCCGAGGAGCGACCCGATGACCTCGGACTCGGCCCGGAACTGTTGCTCCTGGCTGACGAGACCGGACTGGTCGAGCAGCCTCTTGGCCCCCCGAATGGCTTCCGGGCTCCGGCTGGCCACATCGGTCGCCAGGGCCAGCGCATCGCGGTAGGGCTCGTCGCTGAGCTTCGTCGCCAAGCCGAGGGACACCGCCTCGGCCCCGGACACGGTTCGTCCCGTCCAGGTCAGCTCTTTGGCCACGTCGAGCGGCACCAATCGGGCGAGCGTGTGGGTACCGGTCATGTCCGGGACCAGCCCCCAGCGAATCTCGAGGACGGAAAGCTGGGCGTCGGGGGCCACGATTCTCAGATCCGCGGCCAGCGCGATCTGGAAGCCGGCCCCGAAGGCCACTCCGTGCACGGCGGCAATGACCGGCACGGGCAACTGGGACCAGACGAAGGCCGCCTGCTGCGCGTGGGTGGTGGCGCGGTCCTCACTCCGGGCGCCGAGCCGCCGGACCGCGTCGGCGCCGTCCCCGCCCGACAAGGCGGCGAACAGGGCGACATCCAGACCGGCGCTGAAGCCCCGCCCCTCCCCGGAAAGCACGACGGCCCGGATCGAGGGGTCGCTCCCGAGCCGCTCACCCGTTTCGACCAGGGCGTCGAACATGGCCAGGTCCAAGGCGTTGAGCTTCTCAGGCCGGTTGAGTCGGACGTCAGCGATGCTGGACTCGATGGAGACGGTGACCCGAGGCGGCGGCGACTCAGACGGCATGCACTTTCCTCCACGTCCTCCTGGGGCCAATCTACGGTTCGGGCCGCCCGGTCAGTCGGGCCGCCCGCTCAATCGGCCCGCCCCGCCAGTCGACCCGCCCGCTCAGTCGGCCCGCCTGCGTCGGCGATCGGGCCCACCTGCGTAAGGATGGGCTGATGCCGGTCCCCCGTTCGTCTCCCTCCTCTCCTGCGATCGACCCAGGCCTCGGTCTGGCCGGCGATCTGTCCGCCATCGTCGGCCCGGCCCACGTTCTCATCGACCCCGAGTTGCGGGCGCCCTTCGAGACCGATTGGACCCGTCGATTCTCGGGTTCGGCGCTGCTCGTGGTCCGACCGGGAACGGCCGAGGAGGTCTCGGACACTGTCCGCGCCTGCGCCGCCAGAGGCGTCGGCATCGTGGTCCAGGGGGGCAACACCGGGCTGGTGGGAGGCGGCGTCCCCTCGCCCTCGTTGTCGCCGGGCTCGCCGTCGCCGTCGACCCTGGCGAGCCCGGGGGGCCCTGCCGGTGGGCAGCCGGTCGTCATCCTGACCACTGTCCGCCTCGACCGGCTGGACCCGGTCGACTTGGCCGCCGCCCAGGTGACCGCCGGGGCCGGAGTCCCGCTCAGCCGGGTGCAGAAGGCGGCGAACGACGCCGGGTTGGCCTTTGCGGTGGACCTAGCCGCCCGGGATACCGCGACGGTAGGCGGGATGGTGGCCACCAATGCGGGTGGGCTGCATGTGCTCCGGTACGGCCCGATGCGAGCCCAGGTGCTCGGGGTGGAGGCGGTGCTGGCCGACGGGAGCGTCGTGTCGCGGCTCGCCGGGCTGCTCAAGGACAACACCGGCTACGACCTTTCGCAGCTCCTGGTGGGCTCGGAGGGAACGTTGGGGATCGTGACGGCGGTCCGGCTCCGGCTGATCGCGTCCGAGGAGGAGCGGGTGGTCGCCCTGCTGGGGCTGTCCAGCGCGGCGCAGGCCCTGGAAGTGGTCGAGGTCATGCGACGCCGGGTCGAGGGCCTGCAGGCCGCCGAGCTCTTCTTCGACGACGGATTGGAGCTGGTGTGCGCCCACGCCCACCTGAGCCGTCCGCTGCCCGCGGCGTGGCCTGCGTACGTGCTCCTCGAGTGCGCGGCCAAGCACAACCCGGGCGACAGCCTCTATCAGGTGCTGGCCGATCTGGACTGGCCGGAAGCGGCCAGCGCGGTCGCCACCGAGCCCGCCGGTCGGGCTCGCCTGTGGGCCTACCGCGAGCGGCACACGGAGGCCATTTCCAGCCTCGGCGTTCCCCACAAGCTGGACGTGACGCTGCCCCAGTCCCGCCTGGCCGAGTTCGCGGTCGAGGTGCGCCAGGTCGTGGCGACGTCCGCACCGGACGCCACGGTGGTCATCTTCGGGCACGTGGGGGACGGCAACCTGCACGTCAACGTGGTCGGGCCTCCTCCCGACGACGAGCGGGTCGATGACGCGGTGTTGCACCTGGTGGCCGCCATGGACGGATCGATCAGCGCCGAGCACGGCATCGGCCGGGCCAAGGTACGGTGGCTGCCGCTGTCGCGGTCCCGGGCAGAGTTGGCCGCTATGCGGACGATCAAGGCGGCCTTCGATCCCGCGGGGATCCTCAATCCCGGGGTACTCCTGGCCGCGGATGCTCCGTGAAGAAGACCACATGGGATGCCATCGCTCTCCGTGATTGACCGTCTTCCCGGCCCGGTCATAATTGCGGCCTCCCAGCCGCGACGAGAGGTGCCCCGTGCGAAACATCCTGGACGACAAGCCCACAGTGGACCTGCACGGGCGCAATGCGTACACGATGCGATTCGTGGGTGATGCGGACCTGCAGGAGAAGGACGTCCTGGAGATCGGTTGCGGGTTCGGGTGGTTCGCGCTCAACGCCCTGCCGCGCGGCGTGGGCCGGCTGACGGGCGTGGAGCCCACCGACGGGGATCTTTCCACCGCCCGGAAGTACGTGGTGGCCCCCAACGTGCAGTTCCAGCTGGGGAGTGCGCTGCGCCTGCCGTTCCCCGACGCCACGTTCGACACGGTCGTCTGCTGGGAAGTGATGGAACACCTACCCAAGCAGAGCGAACCGACCATGTTCGCCGAGGTCGGTCGGGTACTTCGCGACAACGGGGCCTTCTATCTGTCGACGCCGTACGGCTCCGTGCGCAGCACGGTGTTCGACCCGCTCCACCTACCGATCGGCCACCGTCACTACCGCGTGGGTGACGTCGAGGCGCTGGCTCGGGGAGCCGCCATGGTGGTCTCCAAGGTCGAGGTCAAGGGCGGCTGGTGGGAGATCGCGGCGTCCTGGAACCTCCACGTCTCCAAATGGGTGCTGCGCAGGGGACCGGTCTTCGCCCGAACCTTCCAGGAGCGGACCGATAGCGAGTTCGACCGGTCGACCGGCTTCGCCTGCCTCTTCGTCAAGTTTCGGCGGCTGGCGCGAGCAGAGTCGCGATCCGCGGACGGGTCGAGCGCCATTGCGCCCGCCAGCGCGTCCTCCGGCTAGGACGGGCCCCAAGCGCCGAGGTCGAACTTTTCGAGCACGCCCTGGGCCTCGGAGATCTGGTCGTCGCTCAGGCGCCGCTTGTACTGCGATCCTTGCTGCGCCCGCCGACTGGTCGCCTCGGTGGCCGTAATGGCGTTGGGATGAGTCTTGGGATGGCCCCCGACGACCACAAAGTTCGGATCGTCCGCTTCCCGGAGGAACTCGGCTGCATCTTCGGTCCACCGCAGACCGAGCTGGTCGAAGAGGGCCTGGCAGCCCGGCAGCGGGTCGGCGCTGAGCTCGTCGTACGAGACCTGCAGCCAATCGGGGTGGCGCTCGGTCGTCCGTTTCAAGGCCAGGGTGAGCACGCCCACGTCCCAGGCGATTCGCGAGACCACCGAGGAGCCCGCCCGCGGCGGGGTGAGCCCCATCGGGTCGAGGTAGTGCCTCCGCACCCACGGGTCGTCACTGACCGGCCACCGGTCGGCCATGTCCAGGACCAGCCAACTGGACACCACGTTGAGGGGGTTGCGCCGCAAGACGGCCACCTGGGGCTGATACCGCTCGGCGACCCATTCGAGGGAAAACGCAGAGTTGACCGATTTGACGACCACGTGCTCCCGGCCAGGCTGGATCCGGGCCGTGCCGGCCGCCAGGACGGCAATGATCCCATCGCGTACCGACGGCGGGACCTTGACCAGGCTGCGTCCGGCGGATCGGGCCACCTCCACCCTCGCCCATGGCCACCCGCCGGCGAACGCCAAATCCCACACCAGCCGGTACCAGCCGCTGCTCTCTCCGGGCTGGAGGACCGGGAACGGTCCGAGTCGAGTGGCAACCATGGCGCCGAGCAGGTCGGAAATGGGACCATCCGGCTCATAGACCGTCTTGGTGGCGCTGGCCTTGGCCAAAACGTTGGCCACCCACGTGCTCCCGCACCGGGGAATCCCGGCCAGGAGCACGGAGCCCGGCCCGCCGCGGCTAGGCATCTGGAAGGTTCCCGGGGGACGCGATCATGGTGGCTCCGTGGTGACGTCTGTTGGCGGGCACAAGCGGCAGGAGAGGGACAGAGGGGCCACGACGAGGGCAGAGCCCAGAGCAGCCGAGCAAGAATTTCACGAGTGTAACCTCCGCTGAGACGCCGCCCCGACGCCCGTAGCGCGAACTATAGGCAGGCCGACGCCCGCCGGCGAGAGATAGTGACACATGTCACATACTCCTGGTCTTTTGACGGCGAAGCGGGTCCGTTATGGTCGTCCGGCGAGAAACGACAAGGTGCCCGGGTGACCGTCCGAGAGACCGCCGACAGGGCGCCGTAAAGCCAACCTCCGCCCTTTTCCCTTTCCCGGCGGAGGCCCGCGCTGGTCCGTCTCCCCCCTTCCCCCTTTGCGGAGCTGTGTGCCTGGCGCGCTGACGAAAGGGTTTTTCCTTTTACTGTGCCTCAACCTGTTACTACCCCCGTACCCGTTCCCGGCCCGCGTACAGCGCGGTCGGCAAAATGGCGCCGCCGGCGCCCGGGCCGACTCCCGAGACCATTAACCGCGGCGGCCACGGTCCCGTTGGCGGTGCTCGCCGGGGCGGCCGCCGGCGCCGCATCCGCCCAGGCCCCGGCCGCCGCGCTTCCTGCCTCCGCTCCTGTCGCCACTGCTTCGGTCGTTACCGCGGCCAAGACGCCCGGGCAGGTCGTGGGCTTCGGCGCGGCTCGCAGCGATGGCGGGCCCGGTGCCGCCATCACGAAACCGATCGTCGGCATGGCGCCGACCCCCACGGGCCGGGGCTACTGGATCGTCGCCGCTGACGGTGGTGTCTTCACGTATGGCGACGCCCGCTTCTTCGGTTCGGCCAGCCCCCTCCACCTCTCCGCCCCCATCACCGGCATTGCCGCCACCCCCGACGGCGGCGGCTACTGGCTGGTAGCCGCGGATGGGGGTGTGTTCACATTCGGTGACGCTCGCTTCCACGGCTCCGCCAGCGCCCTCCATCTCTCCGCCCCCATCACCGGCATCGCCGCCACCCCCGACGGCGGCGGCTACTGGCTCGCCGGCACGGACGGCGGCATCCTGACCTACGGCAACGCCGCCTTCCACGGCTCCGCCGGGGCCGTCCACCTCGCCGCCCCCATCACCGGCATCGCCGCCACCCCCGACGGCGGCGGCTACTGGCTCGCCGGCACGGACGGCGGCATCTTCACCTACGGCAACGCCGCCTTCCACGGCTCCGCCGGGGCCGTCCACCTCGCCGCCCCCATCACCGGCATCGCCGCCACCCGCGACGGCGGCGGCTACTGGCTCGTCGGTTCCGACGGCGGCATCTTCACCTACGGCGACGCCCACTTCCACGGGTCGCTCTCGCCTGAGCCAACCACGACCCGGGTCGTGGCCCTCGCCGCCGACCGGGCCGCAGATGGGTACTGGCTGGCCAGCGCGCCGGCCCCCCCACCCGCTTCGGCGGCCTCGCCTGCCGGGGAGCAGGCCGCCGCCAGCGCGGCAGGGCCGAACGGACGGCCCGCCGGGTCCTTCGTCGTCACCTGCTACGACCTCCCGGGCCGGACGGCCTCCGGGGCGCCGGTGGGCCCGTCCACCGTCGCCGTGGATCCTTCCGTCATTCCGCTGGGGACCCGCATCTACATCTCGGGCGTCGGCTCGCGTATTGCGGAGGACACCGGTGGGGCCATCAAGGGGCATCGGCTGGACATCTGGGAACCTTCCTTCAGCCAGTGCGCGGCCTGGGGAGTCGAGACCGAGCAGGTCTGGATCCAGAGCTGACGGACGGACCGGTCGAGCCGTCCGGCTGGTGCCCCGCCAGCCGGACGGGTGACGCCCAGCCAAACGGCTGACATCAGTGTCAGCGGGCGGGTGACGCCGGGCCCGCTGACGCCGGGGCGGCCACCTCAGAGGTTTCCGATCCCTGGCGCTCGGGACCTCTTAGGCTGGACGCGATGACGTTTGACGCCATCCTGGTGGTCAGCTTCGGCGGCCCAGAGGGACCGGATGACGTGGAGCCCTTCCTCGGCAACGTGCTCCGGGGTCGGCGCGTGCCCCCGGAACGGGTGCACCAGGTGGCCGCCCGCTACCTCGAGCTTGGCGGCATAAGCCCGCTCAACGGGCACAACCGGGCGCTGGTGGAAGCCCTGGACGATGAGCTAATGGCACGGTCGATGGATCTGCCCGTGTACTGGGGCAACCGCAACTGGCACCCGTTCCTGGAGGACACCGTCCGGGCCATGGCCGCGGACGGAGTCCGGAGCGCGGCCGCCTTCGTCACGTCGGCCTACTCGTCCTACAGCAGCTGCCGCCAGTACCTCGAGGACATCGAACGAGCCCGATTGGCCGTGGGAGCAGGGGCGCCTGCCGTGGTCAAGCTCCGCCCCTACTTCAACCATCCGGGCTTCATCGAGGCCTTCGCGAGCGGGCTGATCTCGGCTCGAGCCGAGGCCGGTCCGGATGCGCCGGTTCTGCATGAGCGCCCACAGCATCCCGGCCGAGATGGCCGCGACCTGCGACTACGAACGCCAATTACGCGAAACGGCGAGACTGGTGTCCGAGGCGGCGGGCGGACCGACCGACGGGTGGTCGTTGGTCTTCCAGAGCCGATCCGGGCCGCCGACGCAGCCCTGGCTCGGACCTGACGTCAATGACGTCCTGGGCGCCTTACCGGCCGGGCTCGGCTCGGTGATCGTCGTCCCTCTTGGCTTCGTGTCGGATCACATGGAGGTGGTGTACGACCTCGATCGCACGGCCACCGGCATCGCTGCCAATCGGGGACTCCGGCTGGTCCGGTCGGCGACCCCAGGTGGGCATCCGGGGTTTACCGGCATGATCTGCGACCTGGTCGCGGAGGCCGCCAGTACGGCGCCACCAGCCTCCCTCGGTGTTCTCGGCTCGGCACGCTTCCCCTGCCCTCCCGGTTGCTGTCCCATGCAGGCCACGGCTTCGGTGACGGGCGGTAGCACGGACGGCCCGTAGGCCGGGGTTCTCGCCCGCCGGTAGGCCAGGGCTCTCGCCCGCCGGTAGGCCAGGGCTCTCGCCCGCCGGTAGGCCAGGGCTCTCCTCCGCGCCAGGCCAGGCTCTCGCCCGCCGGTCCCCACTCTGACGGGGCGGCCTCCGGGCCGGCCTATTTGGTGAGGATCCGGCGGAAGGCCTCGGCGAGACGGCCCTCATCCCAACCCGCCCGGCTGGCGTTTTCGGCCAGCCAACCCCGGAGACGCGTCTCCAGCTGGCCCCCTCGGTCGGTCTCCTGGCTGACATGAGCACGGAGCGCCGCCACCTTGGCGGGAAAGGTGTCGGTGACGTCGACATACGTGTCCACCCCAGGGGCGGCCATGATCCAGAGCTCTTCGACCTCGTACGGTTCCAGTCCCTCGGCCAGCAGCTCGGGGAAGGCGAAAGGGTTGCGGGCGTCCGGATACACGGCGCAAATGGTCGCCTCACCGGCGGCCAGGTGGTCGGGGTGGCTGGCGAAGAGCCGGTCCCAGATCCGCTCGGGGCTCTGGCAGACAACCCACTGGGGCCGCACCTCGCGAATGACCCGGCTGACATCCCGGCGCAGCTCGAGCGTCGCCTGGAGCCGGCCGTCCGGGTAGCCGAGGAACACCAGATCCTTCACTCCCACCTCGGCCGCGGCCGCCGTCTGCTCGGCTCGGCGGATAGCCGGGATCTGGGTTCGGGGCACGCTGGGGTCGAATCCGCCCGCTTCCCCGTCGGTCACCACGCAGTAGGTCACGGTGGCTCCGGACTGGGTCCAGGTGGCCACCGAACCTGCGGCCCCGAAGTCGACATCGTCCGGATGAGCGGTGACGGTCAGGATACGTTCGGGAACGTCGATCGAAGGAGCCACGCCGAGGACCGTATCGCAGGCCGGCCGTCGGGCCGAACCCCGGAGCTATGATGGTATGAGTCCGGGCTGACCAGACGGGAAGGGCCTGAGGGCCCCGGCCTGGGTGCCGTTGCCGGCGCGCCATGGGCCAGCCGGCGACATCGGATCATCCTGCCCTTCCCGAATTCTCAAGGAGCGTTCACGTGGTCGAAACCACTGTTCCCCCGTTCAAGGTCGCCGACCTGGCTTTGGCCGACTTCGGTCGGCGCGAAATCGACCTGGCCGAGGTGGAAATGCCCGGACTCATGTCGCTGCGCTCGGAGTACGGCGACACCCGCCCTCTCGCCGGGGCCCGCATCACCGGCTCGCTGCACATGACGGTGCAAACGGCAGTGCTCATCGAGACGCTGGTTCACCTGGGCGCAGAGGTGCGTTGGGCGTCGTGCAACATTTTCTCCACTCAGGACCATGCCGCCGCGGCCGTCGCCGCGGCCGGCATCCCGGTCTACGCCTGGAAAGGCGAGACCCTGGAGGAGTACTGGTGGTGCACGGAGCGCGCCCTCCGTTGGCCGGACGGCAACGGCCCCAACATGATCCTCGACGATGGCGGGGATGCAACCCTGCTGGTGCACCTCGGAGCCGAATGCGAACGTGACGCCAAGACCCCCGAGCTCGGCCCCGAGGATTCAGAGGAGTACGGCCTGATCCTGGCCACGCTGAACCGGACGCTTCGCGAGGACGGCCAGCTGTGGACCCGGATGGCGCAGGGGATCAAGGGGGTCACCGAGGAGACCACCACCGGTGTCCACCGCCTCTATCAGCGCTTCGAGCGGGGCGCCCTGCTCTTCCCCGCCATCAACGTCAACGACTCGGTGACCAAATCCAAGTTCGACAACCTTTACGGATGCCGCCACTCGCTCATCGACGGGATCAACCGGGCCACGGACGTCATGATCGGCGGGAAGGTCGCGGTCGTGTTCGGCTTCGGCGACGTAGGCAAGGGCTGCGCCCAGTCGTTGCGGGGCCAGGGAGCCCGGGTGATCGTGACCGAGATCGACCCCATCTGCGCCCTGCAAGCCGCCATGGAGGGCTACCAGGTGCTGACTCTCGACGACGTCGTCGAAACCGCGGACATCTTCGTGACCGCGACCGGGAACCGGGACATCATCACCGCCGAGGACATGGCCAGGATGAAGCACAACGCCATCGTCTGCAACATCGGCCACTTCGACAACGAGATCGACATGGCCGGGCTGGCTCGAATACCGGGAATCGCGAAGACCAACATCAAGCCGCAAGTCGACGCCTGGGACTTTCCCGATGGCCATTCCGTGCTCATCCTGGCGGAGGGCCGCCTGGTGAACCTGGGCTGCGCCACCGGGCACCCCAGCTTCGTGATGTCGTCGAGCTTCACCAACCAGGTGCTGGCCCAGATCGAGCTGTTCACCCGCACCGAGTCCTATCCGATCGGGGTGTACGTGCTGCCCCGGCATCTGGACGAGAAGGTGGCACGCCTCCACCTCGGCAAGCTCGGGGTCAGGCTCAGCCAGATGACCGAGAAGCAGGCGGACTACCTTGGCGTCGACCTCGGCGGTCCGTACAAGTCCGAGCACTACCGCTACTAAGTGCCGGGGGTGGGGGCCTATCCGGGCACCTTCAATCCTCCGACCGTCGCCCACCTCGCCATCGCCGAAACAGCATGGCGGCAGGGCGGCCTCGACCGGGTGGACCTGGTCGTCTCGAGGAGGCCGTATGGCAAGGACGTCGACCGGCCAACGCTCGATGACCGGATGGCTGTCCTCCAGACGATCGCCTCGAGCCGGCCCTGGCTGGGTGTGCGGCTCACCGACGCCCAGCTCATCGCCGACGTGGCGGCCGGGTACGACGCGGTAGTAGTCGGGGCGGACAAGTGGCTGCAGATCGTGGATCCAAGCTGGTACGCAGGGTCGTCCGGGGCTCGGGACGCAGCCGTCGCCGGCCTGCCCCGGCTGCTCTTGGTAGTCCGTCCGCCCTATCAGCTCATCGGTGACCTCCCCGCGGGTTCCATGGTGCTCGATTTGGAGCCCCGGCATGCCAGCATCTCGTCCAGTGGCGCCCGCGCCGGCCAGCGGGAATGGATGGCTATCGAGGCGGCCGAGTCCGGCCATTGGCCGCCCACGCGTCCCGATCCCACAGACCGCGCCGACTAACCTCGACGCGAATGTTTCCTGCTCTGGCCGGGCCCGCCCAGGCGTGAACCTCTTCTATCTGGCAGGCGCCTGCTTGGTGGCTGCACAGCTGGTCGGCATCTACGGCTTGGTGACCCGGAAAGCCGACTTGATCTTTGCCCTGCTCATGATCGCGCTCCTGGCCGGCGCCATCGCCTTCGCCAGCGTGGAGGCGTACCACCGGATCCATTGACCAGGCCGCCTCGACCATACTGGCGGCGTGGAGATCTCCGCCCGGTCCGAGTACGCGGTTCGGGCGCTGGCCGAGCTGGCCAACGCCGGCGGGGGCCCCCTCACCGTGGCCGACCTGGCCGCGGCCCAGGACATTCCGCCCCGCTTCCTGCAGAACATCCTCCTCCAGCTGCGACAGCGGAGCCTGGTGCTGAGCCAGCGCGGCGCAGAAGGTGGCTACCGCCTGGCTCGGGCCCCCGCGGACATCAGCGTGGCGGACATCTTGCGTGCCGTAGACGGCCCCTTGGCGGCGGTTCGGGGCGAACGACCCGAGCTCGTCCACTATGAGGGCTCGGCCGAACCTCTGGCCGACGTGTGGCTGGCGCTGCGGGTGAGCATGCGGCGGGTCATCGAACACGTGTCGCTCGAGGAGCTGATCAACGGCCCCCTGCCGACCAACGTGACGGACCTGACCGAGAATCCGGACGCGTGGGTGTCCGGCTGAGGGCTCGTTCGCTGGCGCCCACGAGGGTCACCGGGAGCCCAGACCAGGGCCGCCGGGCGCTACCCGGGGTTCGTCGCCGATAGCTCGAGGAGACGGCGAACCGCCTCGTCGAGGACATCGGGCTGTTTGCAAAAGGCAAACCGCACCAGCGGCTGGGCTTGGCGTGGGTCGTCGTAGAACGCCGCCGCCGGGACGGCCACCACCCCGCACCGGTACGGCAGCTCGGCGCAGAACGACGCCCCGTCATGGGAGCCGAGCCGCTCCACGCCCACGATCGTGAAGTACGTGGCGTGCGGCTGATAGACCTCGAACCCGGCCTGCACTAGCCCGGCGCACAGGCGGTCGCGGCCTCGCTGCAACGAGGTCGCGGCCTCGTGAAAGTAGGCGTCCGGCAGCGCCAGACCCACCGCCACCGCCGGTTGAAACGGCGCTCCGCTTACATAGGTGAGGAACTGCTTGGCCGTGCGCACCGCGGCCACCAACTCGCCGGGCCCGCATACCCAGCCGACCTTCCAACCCGTCAAGGCGAAGGTCTTGCCGGCGCTGGACACGGTGAGCGTGCGTTCGGCCATCCCCGGTCGAGTGCATAGGGGGACGTGGCGACCCTCAAAGATGAGGTGCTCGTACACTTCGTCGGTCAACGCCAGGAGATCCTGGGCGCAACACACCTGGGCAATGGCGTCCAGCTCGGCTGGGGAAAACACCTTCCCGGTGGGGTTGTGGGGGCTGTTGAGCAGGATCAGCCGGGTGCGTGGGCTGACCGCGGCGGCGAGCCGGTCGGGGTCGAAAGTCCACTCGGGGGGCTCCAACGGCACCACTCGCCGCTGGGCACCGGCCATAGCGATGGCCGCCCCGTACGAGTCGTAGAACGGCTCGAACACGACCACCTCGTCACCGGTCTCGCACAGGGCGATGATGGCGGCCGTCAGGGCCTCGGTGGCGCCCGTGGTCACGAGGACTTCCGCTTCCGGGTCGACCGCTACCCCGTAGAACCGGGCCTGGTGCTCGGCGATGGCAGCCCGGAGCTCGGGGATCCCCGGTCCGGGCGGGTACTGGTTGCGGCCGGCCCGCATAGCGTCCACTGCGGTTTCGATCACCTCGACCGGGCCGTTGTGGTCGGGGAACCCCTGGCCCAGATTGATCGAGGCGGTCTGTTCGGCCAAAGCGGACATTTCGGCGAACACGGTCGTGCCGAGACCCTGCAGTCTGGCCGAAAGGAAGGGAACCCGGCCCGGGGTGCGTCCGTTCATGTCCTGAGGCGTAGGCCACCATCCCCACCGGAAGCAAGTCCAGCCGGAACCGTGACCCCCTAAAGATTGGGTGCGTACCACTCTACGTGGTATTTTCCCATCTCCTGTTGCGTCGACGGCTCCGGTCCGCTTAGGGTCGGACTCCGTCTTGCAGCACATCGCGCAGCTCCAACGACGAGGAGTGCCGAGCGGCGGCCGGCGCACCTGGGTCGCGAAGCGGACGATGGCGGGCATCACTGTCGCCGTTGTCTTGTTCGGCGCGTCGCTGGTGCCGCTCGTTCGGGGCGCCGCCGCCGACCAGATCGGGGCGACGCGGGCCCAGATCACCGGCGTGGAGTCCGCGATCAACGCGGGCGCGGCCCACCTCCACCAGCTCACCCTTTCCTTCGATCAGGCCAACGTCGCCGCCATCAACCTGGCCCAGCAGGTCAGTGCCGATCAGACCCAGATAGCCAAGCTGCAAGCGGCGGCCCAGCACAGTCAGAGTGTCCTGCGTCGGGACGCCTTGCTGAGCTACACCGGTGCGGCCAACAACCCACCGGTGACGCCCACCGGTTCCGGTGATCCGGCCATCCGCTCCGAGTATCTCCAGATCGCCACCGGCGACATCAACGAGGCCGTCGACGCCTACCAGACCAACCAGCGGCTGCTGGCCAGCAGCGAGGCCACCCTGGTCGTCCAAGAACGCGAGAGCCAAGCCGCCGCCGCCAAAGCAGAGGCGGCCCGGCAGGAAGCCCTGACCACGGCTGCGTCCGAGCAAGCCCAGCTGGACCACCTCCAGGGCCAACTGAACCAGCTGGTGACCGCGGCCGCAGTAGCGGCCGCCCGGGCCGCAGCGGCCCATGCCCAGGCAGAGGCCCAGGCTCAGGCGGCCGCCCGCCAAGCCGCCCAACGGGCGGCCCAATCCCACATCCAGGGCCTGCCGGTCAACAACGGTCTGGTTCGTACGGTCCAAAACGAAGTGGCGCCTGCCCAACCGGCCCCCGCTCCGGCTCAACCCTCGCCTGCCCCCTCGCTGCTTGCCCCTGCCCCCAGCCCGGGGGCCTCGGGCGGCTCGGTGTCGGGCGGTGTGTGGCTGCAGCTACGGACGTGCGAATCTGGCGACAACTACGCCGAGAACACTGGTAACGGCTTCTACGGGGCCTACCAGTTCAGCCAACAAACCTGGAACGGCCTCGGCCTCTCGGGTCTGCCGAGTTCGGCGCCGCCGGCAGTGCAAGACCAGGCCGCCATGAAGCTGCAGGCGGAAGACGGCTGGGCACCCTGGCCGGCCTGCTCCGCCGCCCTCGGACTGGCGGGCTGATCTCCACTGACGGCCGTCGGTCGCCGGAGCGCCAGAGTGAGCCGGCTCGGCCGGGTCGCCACGGTCGGCCGGGTCGCCACGGTCGGCCGGATCAAACGGCTGTCGCAGTCGCTCCCCGCCGCCTGATCCTGGCCTCGGCCTCGCCGGCTCGCCGGCGAGTCCTCGACGACGCCGGCCTGAGCGCCGAAGTGGTGGTCAGCGGCGTGGACGAGGGCGGGGTGGAGGATCGGGCGCCGGTCGACGCCGTGCTCGTGTTGGCCCGACGTAAGGCCCAGGCCGTGGCCGGGCGCCTCACCGCGTCATCGGGCGCGCTGGTCATTGCCTGCGACTCCCTGCTGGAGGTCGACGGGCGGGCACATGGCAAGCCGGGCTCGGCCACGGCGGCCACCAACCTCTGGCGTCGGTTGCGCTCACACCACGGATCCCTGCACACGGGTCACTGTGTGATCGATTGCCGGTCCGGCGCCGAGGCCGCCGCGACCGACACCGCCGTGGTCCATTTCGGGAACCCGACCGACGAGGAGATCGCGGCCTACGTGGCCACCGGGGAACCGCTGCACGTCGCTGGCGGGTTCACCATGGAAGGCTTCGGCGCCCCGTGGGTTGACGCCATCGAAGGCAACTGCGGGACGGTCGCCGGGCTGTCCATGTCCGTTCTACGCCGGCTTCTGGGCCAGCTCGGCGTCAGCATCACGGAGCTCTGGAAGGACGGGCCGGCGGGAGATGCCCTTACCGCAGGTGGTTTCCGGGACCGGGTCGAGGCCGTCCTTGCCGCGTTGGCGCCCGGTGAGGTGGTCTCCTACGGAGATGTGGCCGCCGAGGCGGGCCGCCCCGGAGCCGCTCGGGCGGTGGGGCGGATACTCGCATCCCCTGACTCGGGACCCGAGCTGCCCTGGTGGCGGGTGGTTACCGCCAGCGGGCGACTGGTGCCCGGACACGAAGCGGAACACGCCAGGCGATTGACCGCCGAGGGGGTCGCCATGGTCAACGGCCGGGTATCCCGGGGACGATCCTCGAAGCGCTGACGGCTGCCCAGCCCATCCATTGCCCAGCCCATCCATTGCCCAGCCCTTCGCCTACGCAGCCCACCGATTGCCCAGCCCATCCATTGCCCAGCCCTTCGCCTACGCAGCCCACCGATTGCCCAGCCCACCGATTGCCCAGCCCCTCGATTGCCCAGCCCATCGATTGCCCAGCCCATCGACTGCGCAGTCTTTCGTTGACGCAGCCCCTCGATTGCTGGCTGCCCGAGCCCCCACCTCCGGCTGCCTGGACGGACCCCACCGACTGCCGGATGAACGAACCCCACCGACTGTCGGCGGGACGAACCCCACCGACTGCCGGATGAACGAACCGCACCGACCGTCGACTGTCCGAACCCGCCGCATGCGAGCCGCAAACCACTCCTGACCGTCGCGACCAGCCCAGGGGGCCGGCTGCGACATCACTTCTGGACGTCTGTGCAGCCTCAGGCTGTACAGATGTCCATTTGTCGAGGACGGTGCCGGCCGGGTCGGGTCGGTCTGGTCCGGATTGGGCGGATTAGGCGGATTGGGCGGATTGGCCGAAGGCGACTCCAATCGGGGGCGACTCCCATCGGGGGGCGAGTCCCATTCGGGGGGCGCCCATGGCCACCACTCCGGGTCCCTTATCTGGATCCGGCGCCGCTATCCCGGTACCGCATCAGGAATCCGATCAGCCCCGGATCGGCGATGGCCAGCGCCTCGTCCCAGCCGAACCAGCGGACCTCCTGGCTCTCCCCCGCCTGGGGCGCCGGCACGTCCGATCCGACGACAGCCAGGAGGTAGCGAAGATCCAGGTGGGTATGGCCCCGCCCGCCATCGTGCACGTCGACGTGAGCGAGCCCGGGCAGCCCGTCAGCGGCCACCTCCGCCCACTCGAGTTGCAGGCCGGTCTCCTCCCCCGCTTCCCGCAGGGCGGCCTGCCAGGGAGTCTCCCTGGCCTCCAGGTGGCCGCCTGGTTGCAACCACATCTTGAGCCGCTTGTGGCGATGCAGGAGCACCCCTCGGGGCCCGAGAATGAGGGCTGAACCCGTGATATGGGTAGGGTCGGCCTGCTGATCGAACGGCTGGGGGAGCCGTCCCATGGCCACCAGGATGCGGTCCCGCGCCCTCGCCTCGCGCCCGCTGTCGGGGTGCAACCGCCACACGTCGTTCCGGACCCTGGCCACGAGCGCCTGGGCGGCCGCCTCCCCGCGGGCGCGGCCCCGACCGCCTTGGGCGGCCCGACCGCCTCGACCGCTCTGACCACCCTGGGTGCCGTAGCCCCTCTGGCCCTCCTGGCTGCGGTTCCCTCGCCCCGATGGCTTGCCGCCCGGCGCGTCAGATGTCGCCATTGCCACTGAGCCTGCGGGGCAGGCCCGGCCGGCGGCCGGTGACGTCCCCGTGGCGGTCCAGGCGCTCGCTCACCGCCTGCTCGCGCACCCAACGAAGCAGCTCTCGACGCGGATCGGCGGCCACCGGGGTGTCGTCTATCCACCACCCGGCGTCGATCGCGGCCCGCCTCACCTCCAGAGGGACGTCGCCCAGTAAGCGCACTTTGTCGACTCCGGCCTCGCCAACCCAGCGCAGGGCGGCTGGTTCCCGCCCCACCTCGACGGCGACTCCTATCGCCGCGGCCGCGGCCAACGCTCGTTCGACCTCGGGGCCGGCGGCACCGTCGCCGCAATACAGGAACACGGAGCGGAGGGGCCGGTACCGGAAGGAGTTCGCCTCCACCACGAGATGGGACGGATCCTCCGGGACGCTCATGTCGGTCCATGCCTTCTGGCACTCGGCCTCGAAAGCGGGCAACGCACCATCGTCCTCGACCGAGGCAGGCCCGGGTGGCAGCACCCGAGGCCAGGTGCCAAGGCTGGCGACGTAGTTGGGCCCGCCCGCCTTGGCGCCGGGGCCGACCACGGAATGCTTCCAACCCCCGAACGGCTGCCTGCGAACGATGGCACCGGTCGTGCCTCTGTTGACGTACAGGTTCCCGGCGTGGGTCTCCTCCCGCCATTTGTCGATCTCTGCAGGATCCAGGGCGTGCAAGCCGGCGGTCAGCCCGTAGGCAGGCTCGTTTTGCCACCGGATGGCCTCGTCGAGATCGGCGGCGCGCATGACCCCGAGCACCGGTCCGAAGCACTCGGTGAGATGAAACATCGAACCGGGGCCCACGCCGACCTTGACTCCGGGCGACCATAGGTAGCGGGACTCATCGAGGGCGGTGGGGCGAACCAACCAACGCTCCCCTCGGTCCAGCTTCGTCAACGCCTCCAGCAGCGGCCCGTCTGGTGGGCGGATGAGGGGCCCCATCGTCGTGACCGGGTCCCAGGCGGGACCCACCCGCAAGCTACGCACGGCGTCGGCCAGCCGGTCCAGGAAACGGGTGTCGTCGAGAACCGACGCTTCGACGATGGCCAGGCTGGCCGCAGAACACTTCTGCCCGGCGTGGCCGAAGGCCGAATTCACCAGGTCGGCGATGGCCTCGTCCAGGTCGGCGGTGGCGGTCACGATCATGGCGTTCTTGCCACTCGTCTCGGCGTGCAGGTGCAACTCCGGGCGCCACTCCAGGAACCGGCGAGCGGTCTCCCACGCACCGGTCAGCACCACGGCGTCGACCTCGGGCTCGGTGATCAGCAACCGGCTGGCGTCACCGTCCACGACCGGGACGAACTGCAACACCGAAGTCGGAACTCCGCCCTCCCACAGCGCCTCGGCCAGCACCGCTGCCGTCGCCACCGACTCCGGTGCCGGTTTGAGGATCACCGCGTTCCCCGCCGCCAGAGCGGCGAGCACGCCGCCGGCCGGGATGGAGAGCGGAAAATTCCACGGTGAGGCCACCACGACCGTCCCGTGCGGCTGGAAGCCCTCGTCCAGGCTCGGAACGTGCCGGGCGTAGTAGGCCGCGAAATCGATGGCCTCGGACACCTCCGGGTCGCCCTCCCGGACCGTCTTGGCCGCGTCGAAGGCCATGACCGCGATCAGCTCGCCTCGTCGTCGGGCCAACGCATCCGCCGCCCCTTCGAGCACCTTTCGTCGGAGGGCCGGGTTGGCCGCCCACGCTGGTGCCGCGTCCCCGGCGGCGGCCAGGGCCTCACGAACCAGGGCCTCGTCTGCAGAACTCCACCTGTAGAGGGGCTCACCCGGCGCACTGGGGTCGATCCCGACCTCGGTGGCCGGGGCGTTGCGGGTCCGGCCACCCACCACGGGGTGGAACTCGCGGACCCCTCCACGCCGGAATGCGTCGAGTTGGGCGGCGATCCAGCGACGGTTGGCCGGGATGGAAAAGTCGGTGTCCGGTTCGTTGGTGAACGTGGCTCCAGCAGCGGCTCGCGTGGTCTCGGTCTGGCGGCGCTGCACCCTGCGGGTGGCGACTACGGGAAGGTGCCGGTCCTCGACCGCAGTGCGGAAACGGGCTGCTTCCGCCCTCCATTCGGGTGATCCGGCAGACAGGCCGAACATATGGGTCAGAAAGTTGTCTGGCCCCGAGTTCTCGTCTAGGCGCCGGACCAGGTAGGCGATCGCCGACTCCAGGTCCCCGCGACCGACGAGTGGGGCGTAGAGCAAGAGGCCCCCCACGTAGGCGGCGGTCGCCTGGGCCACGGCCGGCGCCATCCCTTCCAGCATCTCGATCTCGACTCGGTCGCCGGCATGGCGCCGGCCGGCCTCGCCGATGGCCCAGCCGATCTCGAACAGATTGTGACTGGCGACCCCTACTCGAACCGCCCCGTGGTTGGCCGGGTCGAGGGCCACGTCGAGCAATCGCTTGTAGTTGGCGTCCGTTTCCGCTTTGGTCGAGAAAGGTGCGGCCGACCACCCGTGAATCTCCGCGTCGACCTGCTCCATCGCCAGGTTCGCCCCTTTTACCAGACGAACCTTGATCCACTCGCCCCCTTGGTCCCGGCGCCGGCGGGCCCAGGCACACAAATCCTCCAAGGCCGGCAGGGAATCCGGCAAGTAGGCCTGCAGGACGATCCCCGCCCTGGTTTGCCGGAACGCTGGCTCGTCGAGGACCCGACGGAACACGGCCAGCGTCAGCTCCAAGTCCCGGTATTCCTCCATGTCGAGGTTGACGAACTTGGCCGGCCGGTACCCGTCGGCGGCTGCGTAGAGGCGGCGGAGTCGGGTCGCGATGCGCTCGACCTCGTGGTCGAATCGAAGCACGTCCAGTTGAGAGCAGATCGACGAGATCTTGACGGACACGTAGTCGACCGACGGGTGGTCGAGCACGCTCAAGACCCGGCTCAGGCGCCGCGCCGCCTCCTCCTCGCCCAGGACCGCTTCTCCGAGCACGTTGACGTTGAGGCGAATGCCCTGGGTCTGCCGGTGGGCGGCATGCCGGTGCAGGGACCTGGGGGTGTCGGGCAGGATCACGCCCGCCATCTCCGACTGAACCCTCGCCCGCACCGCTGGCAGCACGAGTTTGGGCCACCGGGCGCCGACCGGGGCCGCAGCTTTCAACGCCAGTCGGTCAAGCGGAGCCAGCCCGTCCTGCCCGGTCCCGTCGGCAACCAGACCGTTGAGCACGGCGGAGGCTCGATCGGGGTCGCGGATGCGCAGCACCTCGTCGGTCAGGGCCAGCACCAGGCCGAGACCGTCTGGGGTGCGGAGCATCCGGTCGACTCGGGCCGCTCTGGTCCGCTCGGCCCAACCTCGCCGGGTATCCGCCTCGACCAGCAGGGATGCGGCCAGCTGCTCGGCCTCCAGAATGCCGGCCTCGTCTGCTGTCGCCATCGCAGGCGGCGCGGCGTCGTTCATACGGGTCGCGAGCCGGGGCCCAGCGCGGCGCGAAGCATGTCCGGGATGGGACGCTTACCCGAGCCGTCGGTCGCGATCACGACATACACGGTACGGCCGTTCGCGACGTTCGCTCCGCTTGTGCCTACCTCGAAGGCGAGGGTAAAAGACGTGGTCCCAGTGGCCGCCAACGTCACCTCCACTTCGACCGTGCCGGGCCAACGCAGCGCGGCCCGCCAGTCGATCTCGCTTCGTACCAACTGCACGTCGAACCCGGCAGCGAGCAGGTCCTGATAGCGGAGACCCCCTTCCTCGAGGAACGCGGCCATGGCTTCGTCGAAGTACCCCAGGTACCACATGTTGAACACGACGCCCTGCTGATCGGTCTCGAGGTAGCGGACCTGATGGCGGTAGCTCGTGCGTCGAGGATCAGGCACGACCCGACCGGCCCAGCCTTCGCACCACTCCCCGCGGTGGAGGATCAGGCCGATGCCGTCCGACACCGCCCCTCGCCGCACGGCCGCCGTCTCGACCGGCAGTTCTGTCCACGCGTGCGACGGTATTCGCACCCGAGCCGGGAGGCAACCACGTCAGGTCGGCCGGAGAATACGACCGACGAAGCGCCGGGGTCGGAACTCCAGCCGAGGATTCTGCCCAGGTCTCATACAATGCTCAGTTAGGAGTCGTTTACTGGCGGAGGAAAGGACTGTGTGGTGGCCTCGGGGCCGTCAGAGCGACATGGAAGACGCACAAGAACAACCCAACCAACCGGAGGATCCGCCGAAGGCGCCTTCTTCGACCTCGCCTTGGGCCAACCGGTCCGCCGACGCGGCAGGCCCAGGCGGGTGGTCGTCCGCGCCTCCCTCCGGATCCGACGGGGGCGTGAGCAGTCCGTGGGCGCCGCCACCACCACCCTCCTCCTGGGGGGCGGCCTGGCCGCCCCCACCGGGTCCGGCCTACGGCGCCCCTGCGAGTCCGGCGGGCGGGGCCGCGGACCCAGGAAGCCCTCACGAGCCGCCTGGAACGCAAGCTGGCGAGGGATCCCCGTCGCCCCAGGATCCTCCTGTGGGCGCACCAGACCGGGCGTCGGCACCCGGAGGGTGGAACTACGGCGGCGGATGGGGTGCGAGCCCCGGCGACACCTGGGCCTCGGGACCTGACCCGTGGTCGGGGGTGGCTGGCGGCGGTTGGTCGAGCGAAGCCGGGGGTCCGGGACCTCAGGGCCCCTCTGGTTGGCCCCCACCGTGGGGCCCGCGTGAACCCGCCCGCCCGCGCCACACCCTCCCGGGCGCCATCACGGCCCTGTTGTTGGCCGTGGCCGTGCTCGTGGGGCTGGCCCTCGGCCACGGCGTGTGGCGTTCGAGCAGCTCGTCGTCACAGGCCGGCGACAATGGATCCAACAACAACGGCGGGATCTTCAACCCATTCAGCGGCAACAGCGGCAACAGCGGCAACAGCGGCAACGGCAGCTCGGGCAACGGCGGATCGTCCCCAAGTGGGGCGCCGGCTGACGTCAGCGGCATCGCCGCCAAAGTGGCCCCGAGCCTCGTCGACATCGACACCGATCTCAGTTACGAAAATGGGGAAGCGGCCGGGACGGGGATCGTCCTGTCGTCGAGCGGTCTGATCCTCACCAACAACCACGTCATCTCGGAGGCCACCCAGATCAAGGCCACCGACATCGGCAACGGCCAGACCTACACCGCCGTCGTCGTCGGGTACGACCACACCCACGACATCGCCGTGGTGCAGCTCGAGCACGCCACCAACCTGAAGACCGCCGACCTGGGCGATTCGTCGAACGTCTCTGTGGGCGATGCGGTGGTCGGCCTCGGCAACGCCGGGGGACTCGGAGGCAGCCCCTCTGCCGCAGGCGGATCAGTTACCGCTCTCGATCAGTCCATCACCGCGAGCGACGAGGCGGACGATTCCAGCGAGCAGCTCGGCGGTTTGATCGAGATCAACGCCAACATCCAGCCCGGCGACTCGGGCGGGGCTCTGTCCAACGACCAAGGCCAGGTCATCGGCGTCGATACGGCCGCATCCGCCGGGTTCTCGTTCCAGACCTCCGGCAGCCAGGGCTTCGCCATTCCCATCAATCAGGCCCTTTCGATCGTCCACCAGATCCAAGGCGGCCAGTCGACGGGATCCGTGCATGTCGGGCCCACAGCCTTCCTCGGGGTGCTGGTCGATCCGGCGACAAGCCATTCGGGCGCCACCCTGGCCAGCGCCGTGCCCGGCGGGCCGGCGGCCAAAGCCGGCCTCGCTTCCGGCGACACCATCACGTCCCTGGCCGGCCAGGGGATCAGCTCACCATCCACGCTCACCGATCTGATTCTGAAGTACCGGCCCGGGGATCAGGTACAGGTAGGTTGGACAGATCCTTCCGGTCAGGCCCACCAGGCGACCGTGACCCTGGCACCCGGCCCCGCCCAGTAGTTCCCCGCCGTCCGGGGGCGGACCGGTGGTCGGACGGATCAGGCAGGCTACCGACCGGCGAGGTCGGACCTGATTGACTGCTCGGCATGAAAAGGCTCGCCGGATATGGCCGCGACGACCACCCCGAGGACGACCCGGAGAAGGCCCAACTGGCCTGGTCCGTGGTGGCCATGGACGACTGCGACGAGTGTGGCGACCTGCGGATCGAGCTGACCTTGGAGGAAGCAGGCCGGCCGGGGGCCGGGTTTTCGGCCCATCTGTCCCCTGCGACGGCGCGGCGGGTGCGCGCGTTACTCGCCACCGCGCTAGCGGAAATCGGCGAACCGACCGACGAGTAGCGCGCTCCCCTGCGACTGGTGGCGAGGTGCGGATCAGGCGATGGCGCGGTAGACGGCCTGAATCAGGCTGCCGCTGCGGCTGTCTCCGGTCACGCCGAGGTCGAGTCTGTTCATCACGTACCCGAACGCCAGCTGCTCGTCGGGGTCGGCCCAGCCCACCGAGCCGCCCGCGCCGAAATGCCCGAAGCCGCGCGCCCCGCCCAGGTCCACATACGCGGAGCGCACCATGAACCCAAGTCCGAACTGAATGTCCAAGCCCATCAGCGTCCGGTTCGGTCCGCTGGTGCGGGGGACAACGGCCGTCGCCAACTGACTTGGCCCGAGCACCCGAACGCCGTCCACCTCCCCGACCATGGCCGCGTACATGTGCGCCAGGGAACGGGCGTCCGTGACGCCGTTGGCGGACGGGACCTCCGCGGCTCGCACGGCCCTGCTGTTCCATATGTCCTGGTCACGGAACGCCCCTCCGGGTGCCATCAGAGCCAGTCCCAGCTCATTGCCCGGCCCTAGGAACGAGTCCAGCGCCGTGAACAGGTCGTGTCCATCCGGAAGCTCGAACGCCACCAAGGGTGCAACCCTCGGCTCCTCCGATTCGGGCAGACCTATCCAGAAGTCGAGCCCCAGCGGTTGGGCAACTTCCTCCCGGAAGAAGGTTCCGACGCTTCTCCCCGAGACCCTCCGGATCACTTCGCCGACCAGCCACCCATAGGTCGTGGCGTGGTAGCCGTGCTGGGTTCCCGGTTCCCAATGGGGCTCCTGCTCGGCCAGGGCCGCCACCACGGGGTCCCACGACAGCGCCTCCTCGAGGGTCAGCTCGCCGTCGATCCAGGCCAGGCCGGCCTGGTGCGAGAGGAGGTAGCTCACCGGCATCCGCCCCTTCGCCGCCTGGGCAAACTCGGGCCAGTACTCGGCGACCGGGAGGTCGACGTCGAGCAGTCCTCGCTCGACGAGGATGTTGGCGCACAGCGCAGTCGCCCCTTTGGTCGCGGAAAAGACGAGCACGATGGTGTCCTCTGACCAAGGGCGGTCCTCAGTCACGTCGGCCACGCCTCCCCACAGGTCGACGACCCGGCGACCCCGGTGGTAGGCGGTGAACGCCGCACCTACCTCCCGACCCTGCTCGAAGTTGGCGAGGAACACGTCGCGAACCGGTTCGAATCCGGGCTCGGCAAAGCCGTACACGGCGGCCATCGGCCCGATGCTACCGACCAGTAGCTACGCCCTCCATGCCCGGGGCCTCAGGCCCATCCGCGCCTGCCCGGCCCGCTATCGCTGACCGCTCTAGCCCCGTCCGCTCTAACCCCGTCCGCGCGCTGGCCCGGCCCAGGCAGGCCCGGCCCGCTGTCGCCGAGCCCGCTCTAGCCCCGTCCGCTCTAACCCGGCCCGGGCCCGGCGCCACTCCCCCCGTCCTCCGGCGGCTCCATCGACAGAACATCGGTGTCCGGGCGCTTGGCCGCCCGCCGTCCGCTGACCTTCTCCCAATATGTCTGCTTGCCGAGGAGCGATTCTCCGAAGCGGTCGAACTCGAGTAGGACCTTGTCCGTGGCCGCCCCGATGGCCTCTTGTGTCCGTTTGCCCAGCTCTTCGAGCTGCCGGGTGACCTCGCCCTCCATGGTCGAGGTCAAATGCTCGCTGGCAAAGGACTGCATCTCGTCCTTGGCTTCCCGCAACGTCGTCCTGAGGTCCTTCGTCGCCGCGTGCGCCTCGCGGATCAGTTCTTTGCACTCCGCAATGGCTGCTTCCAGTCGGTCGGTTTCCTTCATCGTTCCATTCTGCTTCCCCTGGGCTGGCAATGGTCGCGGCAGGTCGCACAGCTCGGGCCGAGCGGACGGTGGCGTCGATTGAGCACTAGCGCTTCGCGGGGAGGGACCGGGCCGCCCGGGCGCCGATCTGGACCCACTTGGCCAGCTGCCGCTTGGTGCGGAGGTGCTCCGGAGCGACCCGCAGCCAGCCCGCCATCGGTCGGCCCCGCATCACGGCCACGCAGGCGGTCGTCGATGCCACTATGGCGTCCGACTGGGCCGGATCGACCCGGACCATGATCCCGCCATGCCCACTCGCAGTCACGGCCAGGTTGCCACCGATGAGAAAGCCCAGCCCGCCGAACATCTTCTGCTCTGTCAGCCCCGCTTCGTCGGCCACCAGCTCGCGGATGCGCTCGGCAAGGTCCTTGTCGTAGGCCACGGCAAAATGCTACGACCGGCCTGTCGCCGCCTGATTCCCTGGTCGGAGTTGCGGTCGACACGCTGGTGACTGCCCGTCCTGTCGCTCGCCGGTCGGCCCACACCTCGCGCCGTGACGGCGCAAGCGGCGGGGCGCCGGCCAAGGGCAGGATTTCGGACCGGGAACACTTTCGCGGCACGGGTGTTTTGTCAGGCGGCGATCCGTGTCACGTTGTGTGTCATATATGACAACAACGTGACACGAGTCCGCCTTCACGAATTCACGTGTGCCGCGTTTGTGTTCCGGCGGCCATGCCAGCCGGGGGGGCGTACGGAAGGCCCGGCCCTCGAGCGGCCGATGCGGTGCGGGCAGACGGGTGGCCAATGCCGGGCCATGGGGGCGGCACGGGCGCGAGCGGCACCCGGGCGGGCGGCACGGTGACCCGCGGGCGGCGCTGGGGCGAGGGGCGTGGTGACCGAGCGGGCGGTGCCCCGGCGGGCGGCACCCCAGCGGCGGGCAGCACCGGAGCGAGCGGGTCGGTGACCCGACGTGGCGTCCGAGCAGCCGTGCGCCCCGGCGACCGGGCGGGCACCTCCACGCCCGCAGGTTGGGTGTCCCACCCACACGGTAGAATCCGGACGCAACACGCCAAGGGAGGTGGGGCTCAGTTGGGTGAGGACACGAGCGATAAGAAGCCATGGCCGTGGCCGGCCGAGCTGGACGCAATGACCGCGGCGCCGGAGCACCACACCCTGCTCTTCGAAAACGAGCACGTCCGGGTGCTGAACGCCCATGTGGGCCCCGGAGAGACGGTCCCCGTGCATACCCACTGCTGGCCGGGGGTGCTCTACATCCTCGGCGTAAGCGATTTCGTCAGGCGGAACCCTGCCGGCGAGGTGCTTTTCGACACCCGAGGATCGTCCTCGCAGCCTCCTGTGGGGTCCAGCGTGTGGGGCGACGCCCTGCCGCCGCATTCGCTGGAGAACGTCGGCACCACCGAGTTACGCAACATCACGTTCGAGCTCAAGCGTTTGACCTGACGTCTCACCGTGCCCCTGACGATCTCAGGGCGCACTACCGAGCGTGATGGTGGTGTTGTGCGACTGCCCGTCGCGCTCGTAGGTGATCGAGACCGTATTGCCTGCTCGCTCGGTGATCGTCAGGGACTGCAGTTGGTTCGGGTCGGTGGCCGGTTTGCCATTGATCTCCGTGATGATGTCGCCCTGTTGCAGGCCGGCTTGGGCGGCCGGTCCACCGGGCACGACCCCAGCGACAAACAGCCCCTGACTGGTCCCGGCCTTCTGGGCCGCCGAGGCAGGTATGGCGATCACTTCGATACCGAAGTAGGCGTGGGTCACGGTGCCGGTAGCGATGATCTCGTTGGACACCGCCTCGGCCAAGTCCACGGGGATCGCGAATCCGAGGCCGACGCTCCCGGCGCTGGACCCACCGGACTCGTTCGGCACCTGGGCGCCGGCCGAGGGCACTCCGATCAGCTGACCGGAGCAGTTGGTCATGGCGCCTCCGCTGTTGCCCGGATTTATGGCGGCGTCGGTCTGCACCGCCGAGACCAGCAACGCGGTCGTGCCGTTGTCACTCGGAACCTCGATCGTGCGGTCGAGAGCACTGACGATCCCACTCGTCACCGTGTCGGACAATCCAAGCGGCGCCCCCAGCACGACGACCGGCTGACCGACCGCCACATTGCTCGAAGACCCAAACGGGATGACCGGCAGCGATTTCGAAGTATTGACCTTGATCACAGCCAGGTCGGCCTGGGGATCCCGACCGGTGATCGTGGCCGGCTCAGAGGTGCCGTCGCTGAACAGGACTTCCACCGTTCCCCCATTAGCGGCCACGGAGATCACGTGGTTGTTGGTCAAGATATAACCGTCGCTACGGATGACCTCACCAGACCCTGTTCCGCCGGAGGACCCGTTCCGGGCCGAAATGGTGACCACAGACGGCAGGGTGTTGTTGGCAACCGTCGTGGCCGAGCACACATTCGCATCCGATGACGAGGAGGACTGCGTGTTGGACGCGATAAGCCCCCCGATCACCCCACCCACCGCCAGGATGACCACCGCCCCGACAGCCCAGATCCACCATGGCCGGCGACGAGGACTATGCGAATTCATAGGGCTTCTCCTTGGCGGCGCCACGCGTCATCCGGGCAGATTTCTTGGGGAGAACGTTAGTGTCCGCTCCTAAGGGGTGATGATCACCCTTACCAGGTGATTCGCCCGTCAGGTCTCAGCCCCGACCGCCCGCACCCACCCACCTGTGGTTGACCGGCGAGCAGGCCGCGCCGGCCGCGGGCCGAGCAGCGACGACGGATGAGCGCTTGATCAGGTTCCCGCACGCTGACGAGCGTGTGCGCCGTTGGGAGACCGGAAGATGGGCACCTGCTACGTATCCCGACATAGCTTTTCATGGCAACCCTATTCGGTCTTGCCGAACTCCGCAATGGCCACGACCATCATCGTCAGGCCCATCAGCGCCACGATGCCGAGTGAGACGCCGACCGGGACGACCCAGCCTCCCCACGTGACTCCCGGCGCTAATTTCTCAATCGACGCGGAGGGAATATCCAAGTAGCTGAACACGGCGTGACGCATCGGACCGACGATGTAGGTGAGCGGGTCGAGCCGGGTCAAAACGCTCAGCCAGGCGGGCAACCCGTTGAGCGGGTAGAGCGCGCCGGAAAGGAAGAACAGCGGCATCACCAGCATCTGCGTCAGCGCCATGAAGGACTGGAACTGGGTGATCCGAGCCGCCATCATCACCCCGAAGGCGGTCAGGGTGAAGGAGAGCAGTAACAGCATCCCGATCAACGTCAAGAGGAGCACCGGGTTGTACGGCACATGGGCGAACCCGGCGAGGGCGAGGAAGACGATGCCCTGGAAGGTGGCGATAGTGGCTCCACCCAGGCACTTGCCCACGACGAGCGCACCGCGCCGCACCGGCGCCACCAGCATCTCGCGGAGGAAGCCGAACTCCCGGTCCCACACGATCGACCCGGCGGAGAACACGGATGTGAAGAGCACCGACATGGCCAGGACGCCGGGATAAATGAAGGTTTTGAAGTCGATTCCCGACGGCAGCGAGTGCCCGGCCAGGTTGGACAGTCCAGTCCCGAGAATGAACAGGAACAGAAAGGGCTGGACGAGCGAGGTCACGGCCTTGGAGCCGGTCCGTACGGAAGCGGATCAGCTCTCGCCGCCAGACGATCGAGAGCGCCCGGAGATCGTGGCGCCAGCCCGGTTCGGGGACGGCAACCGTGATCTCGCTGATGAGAGCCGCCTCGGTCGGCGCGTCCAGCGGGGCTCGGTGACCTGTGACGCCATGCTCAGTGCCTTCCTCCCCGAAAGCGCGCCGCCATTTGACGCATGGCGTCGTTGGCCGTTGCCTCCGCGTCCCGAATCGTGGTGCCGGTATACGACATAAAGACGTCGTCGAGCGAAGGCCGGGCCACGCTCACCGACCGCATCGGCACGCCCAGTTCGGCGAACAGCCGCGGCACGAACTCCTCCCCCGACGCAACCGAGAACGTGACGGCTCCGTCGTGAACCGCGGCTTCAAGGCCGAAACGGTCCGCCAGCGCGGCGATCGCGGTCGCGTCGTCGGCCGTGTGAATCTGAACCCGATCCTTACCAACGCTCGCCTTCAACGCCTCGGGCGTGTCGATAGCGACGATCTTGCCGTGGTCGATGATGGCGATCCGGTCGCAGTGTTCGGCCTCGTCCATGTAGTGCGTGGTGAGGAAGATAGTGATGTCCTCGTTGCGCTTGAGCTCGTTGATGTAGCTCCAGATAGACGACCGGGTCTGGGGATCGAGGCCGACAGTGGGCTCGTCCAGGAACAGGACATGCGGCGCGTGCAGGAGACCGCGCGCTATCTCCAGCCGGCGCCGCATGCCGCCGGAGAAGGTACTGACCCGGTTGTCTTTCCGATCCCAGAGACCAACCATCTGCAGCACTTGACGGAGCCTCGGCTCGATTGCCGGTTTGGGGACGGCGTAGAGCGCGGCGTGGAACCGCAAGTTCTGCTCTGCTGTCAGGTACGTGTCCAAGGTGGTGTCCTGGAATACCAGCCCGATATTGCGGCGGACTTGGTCCTGATCTGTGCTCGTGTCGTGCCCGGCGACCCGGGCGGTGCCCGACGAAGGCAGCGCCAGGGTGCAGAGGATCTTGATGGTCGTCGTCTTGCCCGCCCCGTTGGGTCCGAGGAATCCGAACGTCTCGCCTCTCACCACTTCGAAGTCGATGCCCCGCACAGCCCCCACTTCGCCGTAGCGCTTGGTCAGCCCCGAAACGGTTATGACCGCGCCGGAGGGTCTGGCTTGACCATGGCCTCGGTCCGACCACTCACGGCCAACGCCCGGCCCGTCGTCCGATCCCTCGGTGCCGTCGCCGTGGAGAGATGCAAGCTGGTGCCCACCAACGCCTCGGCTGTCAGGTGTCGTCGCTGCTGGTACCTCTCTTGCCATCTCCCCCGAGAGGGCCTACCCCGACCGGTTGTCGATCCCTGAGCGCATTATTTCCCGGGTGACGCGCCTAGGTCTGGCGGACGACGACAAGTCGATACCCCTCTTCACGCCCGTATACCCTACTGAGCGGTCACAATCTCGGAGCACCACACCGGTATAGAGTACGGATCGGCTCCGGGCATCATTGTGTCTGGCTGTCCAGCTTCAACTCGACGGTTCCGTACGTACCCCGCCTGGAGGGTCTCATGACTATGAGTTCGCAGCAGCTGTCCGATTTGGTGGAGATTTACTCGCTAAAGGCCCGTTACTTTCGCCTGCTCGACACCATGCAGTGGGACGAGTTTAGGGACGTCTTCACGGACGACCTGACCTTCTTTATGGAAAATACCCGTACCCCTCAGTCGGAGACGCCCAGCTGGCGGGGACCCGACGCCCTGATTGACAATTTGAGAAAGTCCCACCCGGATCGAATTTCCGTCCATCAAGGGCATATGCCCGAGATTGCGTTTCTCGACGACAATACGGCCACCGGAATATGGGCCATGTACGACTGGGTCGACGATCCGGCCCGGGGGGCGGCATGGCAAGGCTTCGGGCACTATCACGAGCGCTACGTTCGCTGTCCCGACGGTCAGTGGCGAATCTCGTCCGTGCACCTCACCAGGCTTCGCACCGATCAGGTCCCGCACAAGGCGCCGTCACCGTATCCCCTACCCCAGCCGCACTAATCGATCACTTTTTCGTTCGCCGGCATCAAGGCGCCCCCTGCGGGTGGTAATCGGCCAAGAGGGGTGCGAGCTGCGTGCAGACGACCCGTACGTGCTCCGCCACCATCGACTGCGGCATTCCGGAGATCGAAGCCCAGAGGTACACGGTCTCCACCGGCGCGCCCGCGGTGTGCTCGCGCACCCAGGCCGCCATCTCCTCGGGGGTGCCATAGGCGAAATACGAAAGCGGCGCCCTCGGTTCACGGCCGCGCAGCTTGTCGGGATCCACCGGCCGAGGAATCGGCTGGTCGGTCCCTTCGACCATGAGCCGTCGGTACGAATCCAGCTGGTGCGACAGATGCCGGGCCACGACCGGCCAATCGCCATCAGGGTTGCCGGAGACCCAGCCCTGTACGCCGCCGGCCATGCGCGCCAGGCCGGGGTCATGGCCGGCTTCTGCCAAGGCGTCCCGATAGACAGGCCACAGGTCCGGGGTGAAACTCAGGAGCCCCTCGCCGAGGAGGCCGGCGCGCCGGGCGCCTCGCGGCCCCTGATACCCCATCCAGATCGGCAGCCGGGGCTGGACAGGAAGCGGCGTCACGCCACCGGGTGACCAGAGGCGGCGCAGCTCACGAGCCCGGTCATCTGTCGTGGTGTACCGCTTCGCCACATCCGCCCCGTACAGGTCGAACTCGGGCAGACGGTACCCGGCGCCTAGGCCGAGCTCCATTCGTCCCCCGCTCAGTATGTCGACGATTGCCGCCTGCTCGGCGAGCTCGACTGGGTGATGGAGCGGGGCGATCACGATCCCGGTTCCGATTCGGAGCTGTCGCGTGCGCGCCGCCACGGCAGCAGCGAACAGCAACGGTTGGGGCAGGTAGCCGTCGTCGAAGAGGTGATGCTCGGTGAACCAGACCGAATGGCATCCGAGACGGTCGGCCTCCTCGCACATCTCCAAGGTGAAGCCGTACAGCTCGTTCCAGTCAACGTGCCATTCCGGCGGGTTGCGCAGATCGAAGTACAGGCCGACGTTCATCAGGTGATAGTGCCATACTCGTCGCCGTGGCGATCTCCAACCAAGAACACCGGCCTGCAACTTCCCGTCTCGGTCCCTGGTCGCCGACCGGTGAAGAAAGGCTCGATCGCATGGAGTCGCTGGCCGCCATCCAGCAGTTGCCGTTCCGCTATGGAGTGGCCATCGATTCCCGTGACCTCGATGCTCTGGTCGCCCTGTTCGTACCCACGGTGCGCGTGGGCAAGGACCTTCACGGTCGTGACGCGCTCAGGGACTGGTTCGACCAGATTCTGCGGGAGATGCGCGTTTCCGTGCACTTTGTCGGCAACCATGTCATCGACTTCGACGACGCCGACCATGCTCGAGGCATCGTGTACTGCCACGACGAGCTCGAGCGTCCTGCGACGGGGGAATGGCAGCAGGGGATGCTCCAATACTGGGACGAATACCAGCGCATCGACGGCGAGTGGTGCTTCGTGCGCCGCCGCTTCCGGCGGTGGTACCTGGTGGATGCGCTGGCCCGGCCGTCGCACGGCGCCGGGGTGAATTTCAGGGGCCGATCCGCTCGCCGCTGGACTCCTACCGGATGTCTTTCCCACGTGGTCGGCGTTCTGGAGTGCTGGCCGCTAGGCGACCTGGTCGCCCTCGCGCTCAGGACGAGCGGGTCTCGGCATCGAAGACGAAGAAACGCAACGGCTCCGGGCCGGTGTTGACCAGACCGTGGGTTTGCCCGGGATCGTTTCGGATGAGGTCGCCCGCCGTGACATCGAGGGTCTCGTCACCAAGGCGCAGCCGGCCCGATCCCGAAAGGATCAGGTAGTACTCCTCGCTGTCGTGCTGGTGCGGGTGCTCGCCGATCGATGCCTCGGGAGACAGCTCGGCGTAGTGGATGGCGTGGCAGGCGGCGGCCACCTGATCGGGTGACGCCACGAGGGCCCAGCGCAAAGTTCCACTACCACCATGGGCGTCTCCCGTGTTCAACGGCAAAGAAAAGAGATTCACCCTCCGAAACCCAGCGGGCTTGTCGTCGATTGCGCTCATGCCTGACTCCTTGATGTCGTACCGAGGTCCCTAGTCCGAGTTGGCGATGCGGGCCGCATAGTCGTCTCGTCCGGCGTCGTCGATCAGCTCGAGCCGGAACCCCCGGTCGTCGACGAGATAGGCGAAGACGGTCGGCTCGCCCTTGGCGTCGAGCTGCGTCATCTCCAAGCGCCACCCGTCTTTAGCCAATCGGGCTACGTCGCCGGCCACGTCATCGGTCCAATAGGCGAAATGGTGGAGCCGCGGACCGCTCGATTCCCAGACGGTTCCCGGATCCCCCTGCATGAGATCGATATGGATCGGACCCTCCCGGGAAATGCACGACCGGGGCCGACGGTGCTGGGCGCCGTCGATGGTGCCAACCAAACCTCCTGGCTGGGTTGGCGTCGTCCACGACACGCCGAGGCCGGCTGCCAGCTCGGGCATCGAGGCGTCGATGTCGTTGGTGGCGATGCCAATGTGAAACGGCACTGCGTCCATTACTCCACCTCTCATCGCATCCAGGGCCCACCTGGCTGCGCACGTCGTCAGGCAATTCCGACCCGCCTGTCGGCTCCGCACGGTCCGTCCATGCGGGTCCGGTAGCGGACGGCGTCGACGTCCACCTTAGCGATTGCCAGCGCAGCCGAGCATGAGGGCCCGGAGGGGATCGACGTAAAGTGCTGTTGTGGACGTGCAGGGTCGGGAGGGCGGATCGGGCCGAGCCCTCGTGCCGATCCTGGTCCTGATCGCTACCGTCAGCTCCGTCATCAGCAGCCTGGGGGCGCCGCTTCTCCCGACGATCGCCAGGATCGACCACGTCTCACTGAGTGACGCACAGTGGTCGCTCACCGTCACGCTGCTGGTTGGTGCGGTGGCGTCCCCCGTGCTCGGCCGTTTGGGCGACGGACCGGCGCGCCGTCGGGTCATTTTGATCAGCCTGAGCGTGGTCCTGGTCGGCAGTGCGGTGGTCGCGGTGCCGGTCAACAGCTTTGCTCTGCTCCTTGTCGGCCGGGGGATGCAGGGTGTGGGCTTGGCCCTGGTGCCGCTGACCATGGCCGTCGCCCGCGAGAATCTGCCACCCCTCCGGGCTGCTCCCGCGATCGCAGTCCTCTCGGTATGCACGACTGCGGCAGTGGGGCTCGGCTACCCCATCACCGGCGTCTTGGACGAAACCCTGGGGCTGCACGCCACGTTCTGGTTCGGCACGGTGGTCGCGGGTGTCGCGCTCGCGTTGAGCGTGGTGGTCCTGCCGAGGAAGACCCTGGCCCAACGACAGCCCCTCGACACCTGGGGTGCATTCCTGCTCGGGTTGGCCCTGATCGGGATACTGGTCGCGGTCACCGAGGGCCAGCCGCTGGGTTGGACCTCGCCTGGGGTCATCGCTTTGTTCCTCGTGGGTGCCATGGGGCTTCTGGCCTGGATCGGGCGCGAGCGTCGCACGCAATACCCGCTGGTGGAGCTGCGGCTGCTGCGGCATCCCGCCGTGCTGATGACCAACTGCGCCGCCCTGCTCATCGGCATGAGCCTCTACATCTTTGTCCCGTTGTTGGCCGACTTCGTCCAGACGCCCCCATCGGCCGGATACGGGTTCGGCGCATCGGTCATCGTAGTGGGCCTCATGCTCCTACCCTTCTCCATCCTCACGACGTCCATGAGCCGGGTGTCGGCGGCCTTCGGGCGCCGCTTCGGAGCCGAGAAGATCGTGCCGGTGGGAGCGGTCTTCGTGGTGGTGGCGGCCGGTCTGTTCAGCGTGGCCAACACCAAGCTCTGGGAGGCGTTCCTCGTGATGGGGATCGCCGGAATCGGCATCGGGTTCAGCTATGCCGCCATGCCCGGACTGATCGTTCGGTCCGTCCCGTCGAAGGAGACCGGCAGTGCCCTCGGCTTCTATCAGGTGGCTCGCTACGTGGGCTTTGCTTTCGGGAGTGCCGTGTCGGCGTGCGTGCTGGCCGCCTTCACGCCCGCCGGGCAGACCCTACCGGAGCGGGCCGGGTTCACCGTCGCCATGGGGTTGGCTGCGGGCATAGCCCTGCTGACGATGGTGGTCAGCCTCGTCCTCGGCCGATCTGTGGCGACCAGCGTGCCGGCTGCCCTCCAGTCCCGCGTCGAGGTGACCGGAGGCGTCGGACAGCCTGGGGCCGAGTTTCTCGTCGACTAGCCCAGAAAAGCCGTCGACTAGGCCAGAAAAGGCTCCGTCACGTCCCTACCGGATCCGAGGCCCGATCGAACAACAGCTCTTCCCGAGCGGCGAGGAACCACGACTCGCGGACGAGATCATCCTCGGTCTGGTCACCGAGAGTTTCCGCAAAATAGGCGATCCGGGTCCTCAGACCATTCAGGTCGTCGAAGTACACCTCGTTGAGAGCGTCGTATTCCCATTCGACCGCGCCGTCTTGGGGCCAGTTTTGAATGTACGCCAGGCCGCGTGCCTCGTCGGGAATCACGACCGTTCCGACCTTGCCTGCCCGGGTCTGCCAGAGCTGGAAGAATTCGGTCAGCGTCAAGCCCTGCGCCCGGCGGGCGATGGCCATGTGCTTGAGCTTCTCACCGCCATCCCGCCACCTCTGGTCGAGCCAGTCGCCACCCCGCCTGACGTGCTCGTCGGCCAGGACGGTCGGGCTCCTCGTCACGTCGACCGCCTGGTCCAAGAGATCGCTCACCTTCGAGGCTCCCACCCAGGACTCGTAGCGCTCGACATGCCCAGCATCGGTAAACCACTCGAGCCCGATTCCATCGTGCTTGGGATCGGGTGTCACCTCAGGCATCGCCGTGCACACCACAACACGGAGGGGGCGAACATCTGCGGGAGCTTCGACGGCAGCGGCTACTGCATCGCGCCATGCGGCGGCGAAGACCTCGGGCGTCACATCGGCCTTCCGCGTGGCGAAACGGATACGTTTGATCACGACGTCCTCCTGTCGACCGGGATGGGAAGCCGGCTGGCAACCGGCCGCAGCCCCTCCCACAAGCTCCGGTCGAGGCTAGTCGTTCCGATAAGGGCGAGGCCGTACGGGGAAAGGACCACCACGATGCCGGAAACGATGGATGTGACGTGACTACGTTGAGGGAGCCGGCCCGGATAAGGAGGGGGCAGATGCCACAGGCGCAACCACACCGCTTCGACGACATCGGATGGGTCCTCTGGTCCGGCCATATCGGTCTGGCCAGCCCGTTGTCGGCGCGAATCGAGGCCGCCAGAGCCGCGGGTTACACCCGATTCTCCGTCAACCCGATCGATGTGAAACGCGCCACCAGGGACGGCGGGACCGCCGCCGAACTGGGTCGCTACTTTCGGGACTTCGGCCTGGAGATCGTGATGGATGCGGTCATCAACTGGTACGACACCAAGGGGGCCGTGTGGCCGTTTCGCACCAAGGGGCGAGACGAGCTGTCGGAGATCGGTCCAGACGAGGTCCTGAGGATGTCAGAGGCCCTCGGTGTCGTGTCCATGACCGCACTCAGTCACCCGGAGAGCGACGTCCCGATGGACGCGATGGTGGACCCGTTTGGCACGCTCTGCGACCAGGCCGCCGGCTTCGGAGCCCAAGTGCATCTCGAATTCATGCCCATGCTGGCCGTCCGCGACCTGGCCGCGGCCTGGTCGATCGTCTCGGGGGCAGACCGCCCAAACGGCGGGATCCTCCTGGATACGTGGCACTTTTATCGAGGCGGGTCCGATTTCGCCACTCTGGAACAGGTGCCGGGTGATCGGATCTTCGCCATCCAGGTGTCAGACGCCGCTCCTCAGGTCAAGGGCAGCCTGCTCGAGGACACGTTCAACCGGCTCATGCCCGGGGACGGCTCCCTCGATCTTCTTCACCTTCTCGCCGCCCTGGATCAGCGGGGCGCCTTGCGATGGATCGGACCCGAGGTCATCTCGCCGGCGACCGCAGCCATGGACCCGGTAGCAGCCGCTCATCTGGCCCGCCGAGGCATCGAGCACCTCATCGACCAGGCTCGATCCCAAGACGACCGCAGCTGAGCCAAGGATTACGGGGACGAACAGCACAGCGGGGCGGCCGACGGAAGGCAGCCTCCTCCCCCTTAAACCCCCTTGGGACGGGTACCGATCACTCCCAGCGTGGCCAGGCGCGTCAGCTCGTCGTCATCGAGGCCGAGCCAGCCGCCCAAAACCTCCCTGTTGTGTTCGCCCAGCAAGGGAGCACGCCGCCGGTGCCATGAGGGAATCCCTTCCAAGCGAAACGGGACGGCCCCGATCGGATGTGGCCCGACGACGGGATGGTCCAAGGTCTCGAAGAAGTTCCGGTGGGCGAACTGCGGATGGACGTCGACATGGCGGGGATCGACCACTCGCGCCGCCGGCACGCCGTGGGCCACGAGGGCGGCGACAGCCGCTTCGAGGTCGCGTTGGGCGGCCCAATGCGAGAGCTGCTCGTCAATGTGGTCGTGCGCCCGTCGCCGACCACCGGCGTCGCTCAATGCCGCCTCCGTCGCCCAAGTTGGCCGACCCAGTACCTCTCCGAGCGCGTCCCATTGCTCATCGGTCATTACCGCAATGGCGAGCCATTCCTCGCACCCCCGACAGGCATAGACGCCTTGCGGCGCGGCCTCCGGACCTCGGTTGCCATCCCTCTCCATCAGGGCCCCATAGGCGGACCATTCCACGATCTGCTCGGCCGCGGCAGCCAGAGCGGTTTCTGCCATCGCCACCTCCACCAGGACCCCGTGGCCGCGTCGATCCCGCTCGCGCAAGCCGACCAGCATGGCCAAGGCGGCATGGATACCCGCCAGAGGGTCGCATGGTCCCCTCATGATCCGCGGCGGTTCGTCGCGATACCCGGTGATCCAGGCCAGTCCCGTGGTCTGCTCCATCGTCTGGGCAAAGCCCAGATTGTCCCGCCACGGTCCGTCGAGACCGAACGCGGGCATCCGCACCATGACCACATTCGGGTTGGCCGCCGAGACCAGATCCCATGTGATCCCGAAGTGGTCGAACACTCGGGGCGAGTAATTTTCCACGATCAGATCCACGTGAGCAGCCAGCCGGAAAAACAGGTCTCTGCCGGTGTCGGTATCAAGATCGAGCGTCACATCGAGCTTGTCGGTGTTGGCGCTGAAGAAGAGGTTGCGCTCCCACCAATCGCCGTCCGTGCGGGCCGATCCGCTCAGCCGGTAGCCGTCGATACGCTTGGTCGCCTCGACGTGAACGACCTCGGCACCCAGTGCTGCCAGCAGTTGAGTCGACGCCGGTCCAGCCCAGAAGAGGGTGGCGTCCAGGATGCGCAGCCCCTCCAGCGGGCGGCCTACCGGGATTCCGGTCGGGCGAGGATGGGTACGCATCTCGATCAAGCCGTCGTGCTCGCCGAGAAGCGGTGACCGGCCCTGCGGTGCGGCTCGCTCACCGTCGATGACAAATGCCGGCAGGGGCTGCAGGAAGTCACCATCAGGATGGGTGGCGAACAACCCGCGGGCGACGAACTGCTCTTGCTCGCACACCGTGCGACCGTTGTTGACATCGGCCACCGGGACGTGTAGATCCCGGCCGAGGGCGATGATCTCCTCGGTGGTGTGCCGTCGGGTCCAGGACCGCACCACCTGGTTCCATTCCTCGTTTCGGGCGATACGGTCCTCCGCGTTGGTCCATTCCTTGCTCTCCACCAGGTCCGGCCGATCGATAAGGAGCAGAAAGTTCTCGAAGTGGTGCCGGGTCATGGTCATAAAACCCACCAACCCATCAGCCGTGGGCTCGACCGACGGCGTCTCGATCACCCGGGCCGGGGCAGTGATGGGCGGTCGACCGGCCAGGAGGTGGAGAAGGTCGACCTTGCCCGATCCCGCCACCTCGGCTACCTCTGCGATGGAGAGGTCGACATGGACCCCCTGTCCTGAACGGCCCGCACCCCGAACTGCGGCGAGGGCAGCAACCGCGGCGAACACACCGGAAAGCCATTCCATGATGCGACCACCCGCATAGATCGGGGGCCGATCGACCGGGCCTCTCGAGGCAATAGCTCCGGCCTCCGCCTGAGCGAGAAACTCGTTGGCCGGTCGCGCCGCGAACGGCCCGGTGCGCCCGAACGGGGTAACGGACACGACCACCAACCGCGGGTGGGTGGCGCGGATCGCCGCGATATCCAAGCGGGCGGGCTGGAAGGACTCCACCAGAATGTCCGCCCCCTGCAACAACTCTCCGAACTGCTCATCGTCGGGCTCCGCGATGACCGAACGCGCCCCGGCGTACAGGTGCCGGAACAACGCTCCAGATCGCTCTCCGAGCGAGGATGCCGTCGCCGACCACCTCCGCAGCGGATCGCCTCCCGGGGGTTCGACCTTCACCAGGTCGGCGCCGAAGTCGGCGAACAGCTTGGCACAGTAGCCGCCTGCGATGCCGCTCGAAATGTCAACAACGCGAACGTCCGACAGGGGCCCCATGGCTCGGTTACCCCACTTGCCCGTCGCGGTCGAGATCAACCTCGGGGCCGTGATAAAGCGATTGGCGGCCCATGTTTTTGGCCGATGAGCTGGACAATCCCATTTACCTCAGGTTGCCGGCCGCGCACGCAGAAGGATACGATCGATGGCCCGGCGGTCGCGAGGGAGGTTGGGGAAGGTGGGTCAGCATCCGTTCCATGATGTGGCCGTGGTGGGGATCCACACAACTCGGCAGGCCCGTCGGCTCGAGGGTGTGACGTCCCGGCAGATCGTCATGCAAGCGGTCCGCGGCGCCTTGGCGGACGCGGGACTGGCGCTCAACGACGTTGATGGGGCGACGGTGACGTTCGGATCCTGGTCTCCGAACTCATCGAACTCCCGTCGAGCGTATCCCGCAGAGCTCTTCGCCGGGCGGCCCTGCTGGATGGGGTCCGCGGTTCCGGGCATGTACGCCTTTATTGAGGCGGCTATGGCCGTGGCCACCGGACAATGCCAGACCGCGCTGGTTGCTTCCGGCCAGGCGGGGGACTATCGGGAGCATGCGGCCACCGCCCCTTGGACCCGTCCCAGCAACGAGTTCGTCGAGTGCTGGGGAATGTTCACAGCCGTGCAGTTCGCTCTGCTCGCTCGCCGCCACATGTCGCTGTTCGGTACCGAACCGGAGCAGCTCGCCGAGGTGGCATCGACGATCCGCACCAATGGCCACCTCAACCCCGACGCCGTCTATCACGGACGAGGAGAAGTATCGCCGGAGGACGTGCTGGCGTCCCGCCTGATCGCCGACCCGTTCCACCTGCTGGATTGCGCCACGACGAGCGAGGGGGCATGCGCCGTGATCCTGACCAGCGTCGAGCGGAGCCTCGACCTGCCGACCCTGCCGGTGTACGTGTTGGGCGCCGCCGGTGAGTATCGCGGGGGGTACCCCTATTCCCGACCGGTCGTGTGGGACGAGTTCGGCTGGCTCGGAGAGCACGCAGCCAAGAGCTCTTTCGAGATGGCCAATTGCAGCCCGGCCGACGTCGACGTCTGTGAGCTCTACGATCCCTTCTCGTTCGAGATCATCCATCAGTTCGAGGCCTTCGGGTTCTGTCCCAAGGGTGAGGGTGGCCCCTTTGTGATGGACGGCCGGATACGCCCCGGCGGTCAATACCCGATCACGACGGATGGCGGAACCATGTCGTTTGGCCATTGTGGCGCCGGCCAGACGATGCAACCTGTCATCGCCGCAGTACGCCAGTTGCGCGGCGCAGCCAACAATCGCCAGGTCCCAAATGCCGAGGTGGCATTGGCGTCGGGTTCCGGTCATAGCGCCCGCGGCGTCGTCGTTCTCTCCCGGAGCCGTCCATGAGTGCCGAGTCCACCGACAGGCCGGACCACACCACCAGCCCGGCCGCGCCCGCCAGACCGCTCCCCCACCCCACTCCTCTCTCCGCTCCGCACTGGGAAGGATGCCGGCACGGGCACCTCCTGGTTCAGCGCTGCTCGGACTGCGGAAGCTACGTGTTCCCCCCTGAACCCAATTGCACGTCATGCCTGTCCGAGGACCTCGAGTGGGTCGAGAGCACGGGACACGGCACGGTCCATAGCTACTCAGTGGTGTGGCGTCCCCAGCAGCCGGCCTTCTCCGTCCCCTACATCGTGCTTGTCGTGCAGCTCAGCGAAGGCTGGCACATGCTCAGCAACCTCACGCACTGCGATCCGGACGACGTACGCGTGGGTATGCCGGTGGACGTCGCTTTCGAGCAGATCGACGGGCAGGCCTGGCTCCCCATGTTCCGGCCGGCTCCCGACGGCGCCATCCGGGGTGGTCGGGGCTCGCCGGCATAGGGTCGACCACGTGCCACTGCAACTCGGCCTATCCCTTCCCTTCACCGCGGCAGGTCAGCTCCCAAACCCCAGGGTCCTCATCCGGGCGGCGCAACAAGCGGAGGCGGCTGGCTATGACTCAGTCTGGACGGGGGATCACCTGCTCCATCCCGAGCCGCTGCTCGAATCCGTGGTGACGCTGGCCGCCCTCGCCGCGTGCACCCACCGGGTTCGCCTTGGAGTGGCGGTGATGCTGATCGCGCTGCGGTCACCCTTGGAGGTTGCCAAGCAGTTGAGCACCCTGGCGGCGTTCGCTCCGGGCCGGCTGGTGGTGGGCGTAGGAGTCGGGGGCGAGTATCCACCGGAGTGGGACCTCGTAGGCGTCCCCGTCAAAGAACGGGGGGCGCGGACGTCGGCCGCGGTCGCCGAGGTGCAGCGGCTGCTCGCGGAAGATGGTCCGCTGGCGATCGAGCCCCGTCCCGACGATCCCGTTCCCGTCGTCTTTGGTGGGCGTCGACCCGCGGCCCTCCTCCGAGCCGCCACGCTAGGCGACGGATGGATCGGCCAGCTCCACTCGGCGACCGGCTTCGCCGCCTTGCGGACCGAGATCGCCGCCCTCCGCCAAGCCGCGGGACAGACGACGCCCTTCTCCTACGGAATGCTGTTGCGCGTGCGAATCTCTCGGACTCCTCAGCCCACCGGTGAGCGCTACGTGCTGCACGGCACCGCGGAGCAGCTGGTCGAGCTCCTCGCGCCGTACCTCGGTTCGGGGTGCGACTGCCTCATCCTCTCCCCGGAGCGGGGCCCCACCTACCCCCGCCAGTGCGAGGAACTCATCCCGGTTGTGAACCGACTCCGCGCCCTCGTGCTGTCGGATTGACGTCTTCTCCGCCCGGCCCGGCCGTACGGAGGCACTCGCGCCCGCGTCAGAGCCGAGCGGGCGCAGGTATCGGCGCCACGACTAGGCGCTCGAGGCCGCGCACGTGGTACGAGGGCTCGTAGCGAAAATCGAGGACCTCGAAATCTCGCATATAAGGAAGCAGGTGACTGAGCGTCGCCTGGAGCTCCATTCGCGCCAGGTGAATCCCCAAGCACAGATGGATGCCCCACCCGAAAGCGAGATGATGGTTTGGGGTCCGGGCCACGTCGAACCGGTTGGGGTCAAAGAATTGGGACGGGTCGCGGTTCGCGGCGGCCTTCATCATCCATACCGTCTCACCGTCGCGGAAGTCCCTCCCGGCCAAATCGAGATCGATTCGCACCCGGCGAGGCGTCGCCTGCCCGAGGGCCATCATCCGCAAGGTCTCCTCCACCGCAGAATCCACCAGCGACGGGTCGTCTCCCACTCGACGGCGTTCGTCGGGGTGCTGGCCGAGCAACATGAACATGCCCGAAATCATCTTGTTGGTGGTGTCGTTGCCCGCAAGCAACAGCAGCATGCAGATCGAGCCCAGTTCGGCCGTGCTCAACTGCTCGTCCTCGTTGGCGGCTACCAGATCCGTCATGAGATCATCACGAGGTCGAACGCGCCGGGCTGCGATCTCCTCCCGGAAATAACCGTTGACCAGAGCGGCTGTCTCGGCCGCTTTCCGGCGGTGTTCTTCAGCGGAGGTGCCCAATCCGTAGTCGACAGTCTGGACCAGATCGATCGACCATTGCCGGAATACCGCCCGGTCCGCTCGGGACACGCCGAGAATATCGGCGATCACCAGGGTAGGGACATGCCCGGAAACCTCCTCCGCGAAGTCGAACGAAGCCCCCGTCCGCAGCGAATCAGCCACCCTCTCAGAGGCCAGTCGTTCGTCGACCACCCGCTCGACCGCGGCACGCATCGTCAGCACCGACCGCTTGGTGAAGGCCTGCTTGGCTACGGCGCGCAACCGAGTGTGCTCGGGCGGGTCGCTACCGATCATCGTCGGCGCCTCGAAAAACGACGACTGCTGCAAGGCTGACGACATCTGGGGGATAGCGGCATGTGCCGCGATGACGTCTTCGTAACCCGTCACCATCCAGCCGTCGAGGTAATCGTTCCACACGGCCCGGCCCCGACCTCTGATTTCTTCATAAGCCAGAAAAGGGTCGAGGATGAGGTCCGGATGGTTGAAGTCGACGTTGTAGGAGGGTTGGTGCTCAGCCATCAGGACTCCTCCGCTGTCGATTGGCGCTTCGATTCGGATGCGGTCGTAGCCGTACTATAGGATAGCCCGACTCCGGCGGACCCGGCCTCAACACGCCAGGGCGAACGTGCCACCGCGAGGATCCGCGCCCGCCTGAACCAGACCGGTATCGGGGTCTACCCGGATCAGGCCATAAAGGCAGGCCCCCTGTTCCCACCATTCAGGGAGCAGTTGCACCGAATGGCCCTTGGCCGCCAGACCATCGAGGACGTCGGCCGCCAGACGCGCCTCCACCCGCACCACCCCTGGGAGGTACGTCGGTTGATAGCTGGAACTGGGGAAGTTGAAGCTGTAGAAGCGGGCCGCCTCCACCGCGGCCTGTGGATCGAACCCGAAGTGGGTCGCGTTGAGAAAGATCTGCAACACGGCCTGGGGAATCATGTCGCCACCGAAACCTCCAAGAGCCATCAGGGGGCGACCGCGCTGCAGTACCAGCGCCGGTGCAGGTGTGAGCCGCGGTCGCTTTCCCGGCGCTGGTGCCGCCCCGTGCCCGGCTTCGAGCTTGCACTGCGTCCCTCGGAAGCTCAGGCCCACCCCCGCACCGGGAATGATGGGAGAGTTCCTGGCGCCGTCGCTGGCGATGCACGAGAAGATATTGCCCCTGGCGTCGACCACGCCGAGGTATGCGGTACCGGATTCTGATCGTCCCTCCCCAGCGGCCGGGCGGGTCGATGCCCCGGTGCTCTGCTGAGCCGCAATGGCGGCCAGCCCGGTCGGATCCCCGGGCGGTGGCATATGCGGCCAGGCCCGCTCGGCATCGATGAGGCTCCGCCGGAGCGCTAGATAACCCTCAGCCAAGAGAGGCTCCAATTGGTTGCCGGTGAAGCGGGGATCACCCATATACGCTTCCCGGTCGGCAAAGGCGAGGTTGAGGGCCTGATTGACCGTGTGCACGTACCCAGTGGAGTTGTGGCCCATGGCGTCAAGGTCGAACCCTTCCAGGATCTTCAAGGCCTGTGGGAACACGGCCCCTTGCCCCCACAGGCCGGTGGAATAGACGTCGAGTCCTCGATAACTCACGTGCGCCGGCTCCTCGGTGCGTCCCTCGTACTGCGCCATGTCGTCGAGGGTGAGCACGCCGCCTTCGCTGCGGCAGTACTCCACGTACCTTCTGGCCACCTCGCCCTTGTAGATGCAGTCCCTCGCGGCCCGCAGGGCCGCGGCTCGACCTCGCCCCAGGGCGGCGTCCTCGGCGTTGCAGACGGTCCGAAGGGTGGCCGCCAGATCCCTCTGGAGGAATCGCTCGCCGACGGGCGGCACCGTTGCTTGGGGAAAATACACTGCCGCGCTACCCGGCCACCGCCGATAGTTGCTGGGCTGCTCGGAAAGGACCCGGTGAAGATAACCGTACATCGGGAATCCCTGTTCCGCCAGGGTGATGGCCGGCCCGGCGGTCTCGGCAAAGCTCCGGGTGCCAAAGCGGGCCAGGGCGGTGATCCACGCATCCGGAGTTCCAGGCGTGACCGTGTGCCAGATATCGAGTTTGTCCAACGGTTCCGAGGTCGCCGTGAACATGTCGAGCGATATCGCCATCGGCCAGACGCCGGTCCCGTCGAAGTTGACGACGTGGCCACTGTCCGCGTCGTATATCAGCGTGGGCGCCACGCCGAGGAAACCGCATTCGTTACTCAGCAGCACGTTCATGGCCAGGCCGGTCGCCACCCCGGCGTCGACCGCATTGCCGCCGCCACGGAGGACGTCGAGCCCGACCATCGCAGCAGCCGGATGGCCGGCGACGACGGCCCCGCCATAGCCCTGCACGAGCGGACGCAGGGTCGCGGCTTCGAGGTCGATCAGGAGAACGCACCCGTCGAGCCTAGCTCGACACCCGTTCAGGCGAAGAGGGTCTGGGCCGCGGCACGCAGCCGCGCAGCCATGACAGCCGGTCCCTGGTTGAGCAGCTCGGCGCTGAACCCCTCGAAGGCAAAATACGGATCGGCCCCGATCCGGGCCAGCACGTCGAGCAGCGACCCGATATCGACAACGCCCTCACCAGGCAACGGACGAGCGCTCACTGCCGCCGTCATGTAAGAATCCTCGTCGAGACCCGGCGGCGCGTCGCAAACTTGTACGTAGGGTACGTGTGCTCCGGGAATCGTCTCCAAAAGGCGCAGGTCGGGGCCGCCTGTTTGATACTGCCAGTGCATCATGTCCAGCAAGATGCCCCCATTTGGAGCGCCTGCTGCTTCGATGATGGCCCATGTGGTGGCCAGGTCGCCGATCGTTCGGAACGGGATGAATTCCACCACGACCGTCATCCCGCGTCCGTTGGCTCGTTCGCAGAGGGCGGCGAAGCCCTCCGAAGCGAGCCCGACGTCGAGCGGCGACGGGTTGGCCGAGGCGAGCAAGATATCCGCCCCCAGCGCTTCGGCGATATCCAACGGTCGCTCCGATTTGCGCATCGCGGTTTCCGGTCCGGCCGACCAGGGAATGGCCGTCTCGAGGGCCCGGACCTTAAGGCCGGCCGCGTCGACCATGCCTCGAGTGGCCTCGACCCCGGTCTTCGCCGCGTGCCACTCCCACACGGATGCCTGGGTGAATCCGGCACCGGCTGCCGCCTCCACCGTCTGCCGCAGGTCCGCGGCCTCACACGTGGCCATTGGATCGGGAAGCAACGTCGCCAGGCATACGCCAACCGCTTGGCCCGAGAACATTGAACGAGAAGGTCCCATTCGGCGGCCTAGAACGCCCGGATCGACCAGCCACCGTCGACCGGGAGTGCGACTCCGGTCACGAACGATGCGCCAGGCGAGCACAACCAGAGGGCCGCTTCGGCGATTTCCTCCGCAGTACCCTCACGACCCAGGACCGCCTTGGCCTTCATCACCGTCAGGGCCTGTTCCCGCGCCTCCGGGGGTTGTGAACCGAAGCCCTTTTCGAACATCGGGGTCAAGATGAACCCTGGACAGATACAGTTCACCCGGACGCCAAATGGGCCGTACTGCACGGCGGCGTTCCGCGTGAGATGGATGACCCCAGCTTTCGACGCAGAGTAGGTGGGAACCATCCCGGACGCGACGAGACCGCCGATCGATCCCCAGTTGACCACCGATCCACCCCCACTGGCGATAATGACCGGCAGAGCGTATTTCATTCCGAGGAAGACGCCCTTTAGGTTGACACCCTGGACGTGGTCCCAGTCGGCGACGTCCTCGTCAGCGATCAGCGTGTTGTTGTTGAGGGCGATGCCCGCCACGTTGCACAACGCATCGAGGCGGCCGTGCAGTTGTACGGCTCGGTCGATCATGGCCTTCACCTGATCGGGTTGCGAGACATCGCAATGGATCGGCGTGATATTCGGACCGCCTTCGGTGGCGGTGGATTCCTCTTCGCCGCTCACGTCTCCAGCAACCACCTTGGCGCCCTCTTTGGCGAAAAGGATTGCCGTCGCCCGTCCTTGCCCGGAGCCTGCACCAGTGACCACTGCGACTTTGTCCTGCATACGCCCAGCCATCGTCCCTCCCTGCGTCGTGAACAACCTTGATCTTCGCGCCAGTGGCCGTCCGGATGCCAAGAAGGACGGATCCCGTTGTCCACCACGCCCGTCAGCGAACCCTTGACAGCGCCATTCGCCCGATTCACGATGGGCTCACCACGCGGGTATGGCGGCGAGGTCGACAGGAGGGGCACATGACAAGATCGATTCGGGCCGTAGCGGTATGCTCCGTCCTCGCCACCCTGGCGGGTCTCGCCGGGGTGGGCCTGACGTCCGCAGCCTCGGGCAACGTGGCGACAGCGACCGGATCCGCTCGTCCCGGATCGTCCGGGGCCACAGCTGCTTGGGCCGCGTCCGAGGCCGCCTTGGCCGGTCTCCGCCCGTTGGTCGGACCCGGCCAACGAGCGTCGAGCCCGCGTCGAGGGGTCGGAGCCACGAGCGCCGTGGCCTATTACAACTGGTCCGGCTATGCGGCCGACAACAGCACGGGGAATACCTACACGAAGGTAATCGGTACCTGGAGAGAGCCGAAGGTAACCTGCACCTCAGAGGACCGTTTCTCCGTGTTCTGGGTCGGGCTCGACGGGCTCACCACGACCACGGTGGAGCAGGTTGGCACCTACGCCTGGTGCTTTCACGGAACGCCCTTCTACTTCTCGTGGTGGGAGATGTATCCCACCAACGCCGTGACCGCGGTAGCTCCGGTGCTCCCGGGCGACAAGATCACCGCCTCGGTGTCGTTCACGAACGGTCAATTCACCCTGCAGATCAGCGATGCGACCACCGTGACCGGCTCCTTCTCAGAGACGCAGGTCTGCGGCGCCGGGCAGACGTGCTCCCGGGCCAGTGCGGAATGGATCGCCGAACGGCCCGGTGGCCAGGTGGGCTTGTTTCCACTGGCGCCCTTCCGCTCGTGGGTCCTGACCGGCGCCAAGGCCACCGCCGGCCCGACGAGCGGTGGCATCACCAAGTTCCCCAACGAGGCCATCACTATGATCGACGGAACGCTGTCCTATGCCCTGGCGTCCGTGTCCGCGCTCAACCCCATCGGCAGCAAGTTCTCCGACACCTGGGCGAACTCGTTTTGAACGTCCTCGTCGGGTAGCGGCCCGCCCTGCGGCGACCCGGTATGGCGCTCGCTAGGGATAGCATCGGCGGTCTCGCGAGGAGGCAAGGCATGGACGCGAACAACGAGGTAGTGGTCGTCGAGGCCATTCGTTCGGCAGTGGGCAAGCGAAACGGGGCCCTGGCTGCGATACCCGCCCCCGAGCTCCTGGCGGACGTGCTCAATGCGCTCATCGAGCGGTCCGGCGTGGATCCGGCTGCGGTCGGCCATGTCATAGGCGGCGCGGTGACGCAGGTCGGTTCGCAGTCGAGCAACGTCACCCGAAATGCCTGGCTGATGGCCGGCCTGCCCCTGGAGGTTCCGGCCGTGACCGTCACCGCCCAGTGCGGTTCCAGCCAGGAAGCGGTGACCGTGGCCCATGGGCTGGTCGCCAGCGGCTTGGTCGACATCGTTATCGCCTGCGGGGTCGAGACGATGACGCGCATCCCACCGATGGCAAACACTCCCCAGGACCCTGACTACGGCCAGCCTCGTGGTGGCCGGTTCCTCGACCTGTACGAGGTGACCACCCAGTTCGAAGCGGCGGAGCGTATCGCCGAGCAATGGGGCATCACCCGCGACGAGATCGACGCCTTCGGGAAGCGCTCGCAGGACCGGGCGGCCCAGGCCTGGGACGAGGGCCGATTTGACACCCAGGTCGTGCCACTCGAGGTTCCTGTCACCGACGACAACGGCGTCGTCGTTGGCACCAAGACGTTCCATCGCGACGAGGGACTCCGAGCAACCACCCTGGAGGGACTGGCTGGGCTCCGCACCAACCCCCGCCAAGCCGATCGGCCGTCTCTGCACACGGCCGGAACCTCGTCCCAGATCTCCGACGCCGCCGCCGCGGTCCTCCTCATGTCTGCGGCCAAAGCCGGGGAGCTCGGGTTACGGCCCCGGGCCCGCCTGGTGGACTCAGTGCTGGTCGGTTCCGATCCGGTACTCATGCTGACCGGTCCGATGCCCGCCACCCGGGCCACCCTGGCCCGCAGCGGGCTGAGCCTCGGCGACATCGATCTCTTCGAGGTCAACGAAGCCTTCGCATCCGTCGTGCTGGCCTGGCAGAAGGAGCTCGGCGCCGACCCCGAACGGGTCAACGTAAATGGCGGTGCCATCGCCCTGGGGCACCCTCTCGGGGCGACGGGAGCGATCCTGATCACCAAACTGGTCAACGAGCTCGAGCGCAGGAACGGACGCTACGGGGTGGTCTCGATGTGCTGCGGCGGAGGGCTCGGGACCGGAACGATCATCGAACGACTCTGAGCGATTCGCCATTTGGGCCGTGGCCGACCGGACGTCAGACGGCCCCGCCCGATGAGTAATCGGACGGGGCCGGTCTGGCACTCGGACGTCGTCGAACGCCCCTAGGGCCTACACCCGGTAGAGCTTGGCCGCGTTTTCACCCATGACCTTGCGCTGGGTCTCCGGCCGTAGCGAGGCGACCTTCTCGCCCACCGACTCCAGCGGATTTGGATGCAGGCAGGTCGGGTGGGGGAAGTCTGTCTCGAACATGACGTTGTCCTCACCGACGATGTCGATGAGATGCTGCAGATCGCCGCGACCCTTCTCGAACCAGAAGGTGGCGTACCAGTTGTCCCGGAAGTACTCCGATGGGAGCTTCTGGAGCTTGTTGAACCACTCCGGCGCGTTCTCTTCCAGCTCGTAGTCCATGGCCTCGAGCATGAACGGCACCCAACCGATGCCGCTCTCCACCGAGACCATCTTCAAGTTGGGGTGGCGGTCGAACATCCCGGAGTAGGCGCTGTTGATGAGCATCCGAGAGTTGTTCTGAAAGAGCGACGCCCCCCCAATGGCCGGCTTCACGTAGTCGTCCTGGCTGGGCCAGAAGGTGGTGCCGAAATAGGCGAGCGAGGTCTGGCTGGCGCCGATGTGGAAGTGCACCGGCAGGTTCATGCCGGCGCACACCTCCCAGAAGGGATCCCAGGCCCGGTTGCCGAGGTCCGGGGAGCCCGAGTCCTGCGGGTCGGCCGTCATGTTGACGCCCCGATATCCCATCTCGGCGCAGCGCTGGGCCTCGCGCACACACGCCTCGATATCCCACGCAGGCATGATCGGCATAGGCAGGAGCCGGTTGCCGGACTGCTCTTGTATCTCGGCCATGGCGTCGTTATAAAGCTCCACGCAGAGCCGGACGACGACCTTGTCTTCCACGGAGTTGAACAGGTTTTGTCCGCCGATGCCGATGGAATTCGGATAGAGCACCTGGGTGTTGATGCCGAGCTCGTCCATCATGCGGAGTCGCTCTTTGGGATCCCACGTGGCGATGTGGGCGTCGCCGATGCCCCACGATCCACCCTGTGAGTCGCGGAACGGGTGCTTCTTGTTGTCTCGGTCGATGGTGCCCCCCGAGCCGGCCTTGCCGAACGTCTTGCCCTCGATGACCCACATGTCCAAGCCATCGATGTGCTCGACGTGGGGAACCTTGTCCTCGTACCCCTTCGGGGCCCGCTCCGTGAACAGGTCGTGCCGTTCCGTCATGTGGGCATCCGCATCGATGACCCGGAGGCCTTCGGCCAGCTTCACCATGGTTGTCCTTTCTGCGCGTTACGTCGGTCCTCGCGCTCCTGACGCAGTGTAGCTGGTCCTCTCACCCGGGATCGAATTTTCAATTTTCAATTTTTTATTGCTGGACATCAGAGTGCGGAGCCGCGACGATGTCTCCGTGGCTACTCCCGTCCTGAAACGAGCCAAGACGAGCCGGGCGGTCCTGGAGTACGTGCACGGCGAAATTTTCGAGGGTCGGCTCCGGCCCGGCGACCGGATCGACGTCGAGCACATCAGCGCCACGCTCGGGATCAGCCCCACCCCGGTTCGGGAGGCCCTGGTCCTCCTCGAACGGGACGGCGTGATTTCCACCCGGGTCCACCGGGCTGCCTTCGTCGAGCACTTCGACGCACGCACCCTTCGAGCCGACTTTCACGTCCTCGGTGTGTTGAGTGGAGTGGCCGCGGCTCGAGTCGCCAAAGACCGCGACCCGCTGGTGACCGACGAGCTCCGGGGCATCCTGCAGGAGTTGGAGGCCGCCCCGGCCGACGCCTTGGCCCGACGCCAGGAGCTCGCCACCGAGCTGCTCCGGGTGCAGCACCGAGCCGGGGCCACGCCCCGCCTCCGGGCCGAGCTGCGCGGCTTCAGTGGCTTTCTCGAATGGGCGGCCCGTCTCAGCGACCACCGCAGCCACGAGGAGGTCGTCCGGGCCCAGGCGGCCGTGGTCGACGCCATCGTCGCCGGCGACCAGAGGCGGGCCTCACAATGCCGCCTGGCCGACGCCCGAGCTGTGGGTGAAGAAGTGATCCGGGAGCTCGTCGACCGGCGCGTGCTGCCAGACAGCGGGGACGCGGCCTGACTGCACCGTCCCTACGGATTGGGACGACGGCTACGCCGCGAGGGCACTGGCCAGTTGGGCGACCCGCTCCAGTCGGCCCGGGGAGTAAGGAGGGTCGAGGGCGAGGATCACCACATCCGCCCCGGCTGAGAACAGGGCAGGAGCTCGTTCCACCACCGCGAGCCCGTCCGGGCCGGCCGGGATGATGAGCTGAGCCGAGCGGGTGATCGCCTTGGGATCCCGCCCGATCTCCAGGCAACGCTGATCGAGGGCTTGACACTTGCGGGCGTAATCATCGGCGTCGTAACCGACCGTGTTCCAGTGGCTGGCCCAGCGGGCCGCCAGCCGCAAGGTGCGGTTGGCTCCAGTTCCGCCAATCGTGATCGGGGGGTAGGGCTGCTGTACCGGCTTCGGAACGAGGCGGGCGTCGTGCATGTGCACATACGTTCCATCGAAGTTCGTCAGTTCCTGAGTGAACAGGCTCAACACCACAGGGATCGCCTCCTCGAGGCGGTCGAGGCGCTCCTTCGGTGAGCCGAGCTCCATGCCGTAGCTGGCCTTCTCGTCCTCCATAGAGCCCGCGCCCAAACTCAGCTCCAGGCGGCCCGCAGATATGTGGTCGACGGTGGCCGCCATCTTGGCCAGGACGCCGATGTTGTGGTTGACGACTCCCGTCACGATCACGCCGAGCCTGAGCCGGCGAGTACAGGCCGCCAACGCGGCCAACGTGGTCCACGTCTCGAAGCAAGGGCTCGTCGGATCGGTCCTCGGCTGCCCATCGGGCCCTGAGGCCACTCGGTAGTAGTGGTCGAATATCCAGCCCGATTCGAATATCTCCAGCTCATCACCTGCCCTCCACGTTTCGATGAGGTCCGTCCAGGTGGTCGAATGCTGAAAGGTTTTGAAGGCAAATCGCACGCCCGGACCCTAGCGGACCCGTGCCCCTACATCCGCTCCTCGCTTGGCGAGTTCTCCATACGCGCCACATCGTCTCCACATCGGCGTCACCGATCGTCATTTCAGTACGCGCCGCGGATTCCCCACGTCGGCTCGCCGATCGGGGCAAGATCGATCCGCCTCAATGCGGGGTTCAGGAGGCGAAAGACAACAGCAGAGTTTCACGAGTGCGGCTCGTGGGGCGGAGTCCTGACTTCGTCGTGTTCAACCGGGCATGCGAGCCTTTACCGACGCCGAATGAGCCCCGACCATCTCCGTCACTGAGGAGGAATAGGCGTGAAAGGACTCCGTCGTATCGGATTATGTTCCCTGGGGATTGTGGGCGTCTTGGTAGGGCACCAACACCGTTCCGTTCCATCTTCCGGCTGGACTCCGATCGGCCATGACCGTCTACGTCCCGGTTGACGTGGGCAACGCCACCAACGGCCGCCTGATCATCCATCCGAGCGGGGTCGTCTCCGGGCAACAACAGAACGGCGACCCGTTCACCAACGCCCAATGCTTCACCTCCCTGGACGGAGCGGAGTTCGGCGGGTAGCAAGCACCACGCACGATCGGAACGCCAGCGGGCGTCCGTCCTATAGTTTCGTCTCTTCGTGTCCGCCGTTGTCTGGTGAGGACCAGGGGTACTGATGGAGCTGTTGGAGCGAGCGCAAGAGACCACCGAGCTGAAGCGCGCTCTAGAGGCAGCCCTTCGCCATTCGGGACAGCTGGTCTTCGTTTCCGGGGAAGCAGGCATCGGCAAGAGCGTCCTGGTCGGCGACTTCTGCGATCATCACGCGGGGGCGGTGCGCATCTGGCGCGGCGCGTGCGACGCCCTCTTCACCCCTCGACCGCTCGGCCCCCTGCTAGATGTCGCCAGTGCGGCGGGAGGGACTTTGGCGGATCTGGCTGGGCAGGGAGTTCGTCCATACCAGGTGGCGGAGGCGCTGCGGAAGGAGCTCAGCCCGGTCCCGACGATCCTGGTCCTCGAAGACCTGCACTGGGCAGACGAGGCGACCCTGGACGTGGTGAGCATCCTGTCCCGCCGCATGGACGGAGTCCCGGCGCTCGTGGTCGCCACCTATCGCGACGACGAGCTCGGCCCGGGCCATCCATTGCGGATGGTCGTTGGCGAGCTCGCCACCAATCCTGCGGTCGGCCGTATCCGCTTGCAGTCCCTGTCGCTCGCCGGCGTGTCGGCCATGGCCGGAACCGGGTCCTTCGACGTGGAGAGCCTGTACCGGCGAACAAATGGCAACCCCTTCTTCGTCACCGAAGTACTCGCCGCTCCCTCGGAGGCGATTCCCCTGAACGTCAGGGACGCCGTGATCGCCAGAGTTAGCCGTCTCGATGCGGGAGCGCGCGCCCTGCTGGACTCCGTAGCCGTCGTGCCGTTGGGTTGTGAGTACTGGCTACTGGAGCGAGTCACCGAAGCCGAGATCGACCATCTCGACACCTGCCTGGCCTCGGGCGTGCTCGTGGCCGACACGTCCCGTGTCCGTTTTCGTCACGAGCTGGCCAGGTTGACCATAGAGCAGGAGTTGCTCCCATCCAGGTCGCTTCGCCTCCACCAACGCACCCTCGAGGCGCTTCGCGCCGCTCCAGCTCCCGACCCGGCCCGGCTGGTCCACCACGCGGTCGCCGCCTCCGACGCAGCCGCAGTGGCGCGTTACGCGCCCGAGGCCGGGGCCCGGGCGGCGGCCCTGGGCGCCCATCGAGAAGCGGCCGCGCACTACCAGCACGCCATCCACTTCACAGACCGCGGCCTCACCGAGGTCGTGGGCGACCTGTACGACCGGCGAGCGTACGCCTGCTACCTCTCGGGCGACTTTCCCGCAGCCCTCGATGCCCAACGTCAGGCGGTCGACCACCATCGCCGGGCCGGTGACAAACTGCGCCTCGGTCAGGCCGCCCGCCTACTGTCGTTGCTCCTCCGCTACGAAGGCGATCTGACCCAGGCCTGGGCCGTCGGGCACGAGGCGCTGAGTCTGCTGCGGACCGTCCCGGACAGTCACGAGTTGGCCCTCGCCTACTGCAACCTCTCCCATCTGGCCACGGCTGCAGAGGATGGAGATCAGGCGCGGGCCCTGGCGACCGAGGCCGTTCGCCTGGCGCACGACCTACAGGACACGGAGGCCACTATTTACGCCGCCATCAACGTGGGCTCGGTCGAATTTATCGAAGGCCGGCTCGACGCGGTCGAGCATCTCCAGGACACTCTGCGGCTCGCCCTCGACCACGGCTTCGAGGAGCACGCCGGCCGAGCGTACGTGAACCTCACATGGTGGTCTCCCCGAAGGCGAACCTACGCCCGGGTCGACGAGTTCTACGATCCCGGACTGCGCTACACCCGAGAGCGGGGGCTGGACCTCTGGCACAGCTATCTCCTCGCCTATCGGGCTCGTGCCCAGCTCGACCGGGGCCGCTGGGACGAGGCCCTCGGTCTGACAACCACCATCCTGCGCCACGCGAGAACATCACCGGTCCCCAAGATCGTCGCCCTGAGCATGCTGGGGTTGCTGCGAGCTCGTCGAGGCGAATCAGGTGTCTGGGAACCCCTCGATGAGGCCTGGGCGTTGGCCAGCCCGACGGGGGAACTGCAGCGGATGGAGCCCGCGGCGCTCGCCCGAGCCGAGGCCTATTGGCTGGAGAACCGCAATCAAGAGGTCCTCGACGCCACCTCGGCCACCCTTGAAGTGGCCCGGAGCCGCCAAGCCGATTGGGTAGTGGGTGAGATGCTCCTCTGGCGCAACCGGGCCGGCGCCCTCGGCGACACCCTGACCGACGTCTGCGAACCCTTTGGCAGCGAGCTGAGGGGCGATTGGAACGCCGCCGCCGCCCAGTGGCAGGCGCTCGATGCTCCCTACGAGGCGGCGATCGCCCTGTCGCACGCCGACGACGAGGGCGCTCTCCGCGAGGGACTCGCCTCCCTGCAGCATCTGGGCGCCAAGCCGGGCGCAGCTCGCGTGACCCGACGTCTTCGGCAGCGCGGCGCTCGGGGACTGGCTCGGGGGCCGCGTAGCAGCACGCTCGTCAATTCCGCCCAACTCACCCGGCGCGAGCTCGAGGTCCTGGCCCTGCTGTCGGGCAGTCTGCGCAACCAGGAGATCGCCCAGCGGCTCTTCTTGTCCGAGCGCACAGTCGAGCACCATGTGGCCTCCATACTCCGGAAGCTCGGAGTCGCTGGGCGGGCAGAAGCCCGGCGGGAAGCAGTCCGACTGGCGCTCATCGAGGAAAAATAGGTACCTGACGGAGCCAATCTGGGTGGTGGCCACCGATGTCGCATGGCGGCCTGGAATTTACGGTTGTTCTCGAACACCCGAGCCGAAAGGACAACCGCCGTGCCTCGACCTCGCACCCTAGGTCCAGTCGTCAACCGCATTCGCACCATTACCATCATCATGGCCAGCCTGTTCGCTTCAATGGTCGCCGTTTTCGCCATCTCCCCTGCCGCCTACGCCGTGCGGCTCCTCCCCGTCGACGAGAGCGGCTCGTCGCAAGCGGCGCCCCTGAACGTCCCTAGCGCGACCGCACACCAGGGAGGTGTGGCCATCTGGGAGGTGGGGCTCATTGCGGTCGGAGTTGTGGTCTTGGCCTCAGCCCTGACCGTCGTGGTCCTACACGTCAAGGCTCGGTCGGCTCTGAGGCGTACGGCGTCCTGACCGCACTCCTGGGCACTAGGAGGAGCCCGGACCATACCGGCCGAAGCCGGCGGAGGGTGTCCGGCTACTCGATGCTAATGTCGATGGCGGCCGAAGAGTCTGGTCGGAACCACGCCATGGAAACCCAACACCTGATCGAGGACCTCGACCCACACGATCCTGGGTTCGGCGAGGACGGGTCGCTCGAGGCCACGATGGCCGAGCTCCGTGAGCGCTGCCCGGTCGCCCACACCACCGCCCATGGCGGCGCCTACGTGGTCACTCGCTATGAAGACGTGTTACGCGTGGCCCAGGACTGGCAGACGTTCACGTCGACCGACGGGATCATGGTGCCGCGCGTCGAGAACGCGGTTCCCATGATCCCCGGTGAGTATGACCTGCCCCTCCAACGACACTATCGGCGCGCCCTGAATCCTCTGCTAACGCGTGAGGTAGTCGAACGATACGTACCGGGTATGCGTGCGGAGGCCCGCTACCTGCTAGACGGCTTCGAGGGATTGGGGGAGGTCGACATCGTCCCAGCGTTCACCGACCCATACCCCCGGCTCACCTTTTTCCGCCACGTGCTCGGCGTCCCGGCCGAGGAGATGCCCGAGGTCCTCGGCTATGTCTTCGCCATCAAGGAACCCAAGAGCTCCGAGGCGGCCGCCCAAGCGTGGGCCGACTTCACCGCCTATATGACGATGATGTGTGACCGCAGGGAGACGGAGAAACCCCGCGGGGATCTCCTCGACGGTGTCCTGACCGCCCGGATCGAAGGTCGGCCTATCACCAAGGACGAAGCGGTCCGGTCACTCATGCAGCTGACGTTCGGCGGTCTCGGTACCACCTCAGCGGCGCTGGCCAACATCATTCGCAGACTGGCCGAGCAGCCTGATCTTCAACAGCGCCTCCGCACCGACCGAGCCCTCCTCCCCCGAGCCATCGAGGAGCTCCTCCGTTTCGACACCATCACCATCGTGATGGCTCGCACCGCAACTCGCGATGCCGAGATCAACGACACCCCGGTGGCTGCGGGCGAGAAGGTCCTCATGTACTTCGCCGGCGCCAACCGGGATCCTCGTGAGTTCGACCACGCGGAGACGATCGACATCGACCGCGACGTCAACCGCCACTTGGTCTTCGGCGCCGGCCCTCACCGCTGCCTCGGGTCGAACCTCGCTCGTGGACAGATCCTGGTCGCCCTGGGAGAAGTACTCGACCGCCTGGACGACATCCGGCTGCTGCCTCGACACGAGTTGCACTTCCACTCGGGGTTCAGCCGCGGTCTCAATGCGCTGCCCGTGACGTTCACCAAGAAGGCGTAGCTCGCCGCCCGTCCCGGTCCGGAATGTGGCGGCGCAGACGAGCCCACGAATGGGGCCGCCCTTCAGCGCGGCAACATGGACACCACCGCCTCCCCGGCCTCGCCCACCCGGTGCTCACGGATGTACTCCCAGTCGATCTCATAGCCCAGGCCCGGTCCATCAGGCACCGTGACGAAACCGTCGATATCGACGATGTCGCACGGGTTCGTGAGGTAGTGCGGGGTACGGTGATACCGGGCTCCCGGTCCGAGCAGGCCACACTCGTAGTACTCACAGACGGTCTCGGAAGTGGCCCCGAGTACCTGCAGATTTCCGAACCCACTCATGTGGAGCTCGCACTGCACACCGAAGGCGTCACAGATCGCCGCCATCTTCATGGCGCCAGTAATGCCACCGTGGAGAACGTCGATGCGACTCATATCCGAGGCCCGACGCTGGACCCAATCCGCTCGGGTATAGAAGCTTCCGGCGACGAGTTCCGGGCCGCAGATCGGAATGGTGAGCTCGTTGGCGAGGCGGACGTAGAGGTCGAGCCAATGCTCCGGCAGCGGATGCTCATACCAGTAAAAACCCAGACGTTCGAGCTCGCGGCCCACGCGGAGGGCGTCGGTGTAGGTCTGGTACGTACCCCAGGGATCGAGCATCAGCACCATGTCGTCGCCGACGGCGTCGCGTACGGCTCGACATATGGCGATATCCGCGTCGACAAAAGACGTCCGGGGCGGGGCCGCCTCCCCGGTTGCCGGATTCCATCGATGGTACCCGTGAATCTTGTACCCCCGGAAGCCCTGGCGCCGGCACTCGAGCGCATGGGCGGCATACACGTCCGGCGATCCCATGTTGCCGAAGGTGCTGGCGTAAGCCTTGACCCGCCGCCGCGAGCCGCCCAGCAGCTTGTGGATCGGTAGTCCGGTGTACCGCCCGGCCAGGTCCCACAAGGCCATGTCGACCACACTGAGTATGTTCTCCGGCACCTTCGCGGCCCACATCTGGCCCCAGATGTATTCACGATCCAACGGGTCGAGACCCTTGAGCATGGGGGCGATGACCTCAACGAGCGCAGCGCGATGATCAGACGACAAGCCGTCCTGATCGCCATGGAAGTGGCCGCCGAAGCAGTACCCGGCGACGCCTTCATCCGTATGGACCGTCGTCACTGTTTGCACTACCCGGTGATCGGGTTCGAAATGACCGAACCAGTGCCTGTCGACGTACACCGAGAAGGGCACGACTTCGAGGTCGACGATTCTCATCCACTCTCTCCAGGGGCTAGGTTCAGCACGAGTCCTCGGATGTCAGTAGTTGAACGTCAGGGCGCCGCCCTCGGTGAACTCGAAGAGTGAGGGCGCTCCTTTTACCTCGGCACCTTGGACCCACTTGGCCGATTCCAGGTTGCGGGTCTTCACGCACACCGGACAGGCGAAGAAGCGGCCTCCCCGCCCTATGTACTCGGCGTGAAGCTCTTTGATCGACGGTGCTCCGGCTACCGAGAGCTGTTCGGCGTACCCCTCTGTGGCCACATACGTACCGTCCTTGGTGAGCCACATGACGACTTCTTTCCCGGCGCGGAGGGCCTCGACGCCGAGGAGATAGCCGATCAGCACCGCTTCCGCGTCGTCGGATCCGTGGGTTTGGCCGATCACCACCTTGTCATCTGCCGCCATGTCAGACCCTTTCTCTCTCGTCACCGGAGAATCTAGCCTGCCCTAAGCCGCGCAACCCCTGTCGAGTCCGGCCGAGGAGTCCCCGGCATTCCGACGTCACCTCACCCCGGCGGCGGCCGACGCGTGGAGACGGGATGGAGGCGACGTGGAGCGGGGGTGAGGATTGCCCTGGGAACCCCAATGATGGCGGGTATCGGGGTCTGCTCGAATGCAGCCCAGGTGGGCTCTCGGTATCGTGCCCGAGGACGGGGGTGATTCGCAGCGCACCCTCCGACGCCGAACGCCTGCCATCGAGTCATGGGACCGACCCGCCAACATCAGCCGCCGAAAAAGACCGGCGTCGCCAGGGCGACGATTGACGCACGATCCAGGCCGGGCCCTTCCCAGTTCGACATGGCCACCTGGCAGCGTCTCGCGGGCAACAGAGCGGTGACCAGACTGGTCCAACGGGAGGGCCCGCCTGCCCCGCCGCAATCGCCGTCAAAGGGGGCCGGGGAGACCGTCCCCGTCGGCTCCTCGGCCATGATGACCTATGGACGGGTGATGAAGGTCAGTCCCTACCTGTCGCTCCACGACTCGCCGCGGCCGGATGGCGCCGTGCTTGCTCATCTGGCGTTCAGGGATCGCCTCTTCATTCTGGCCCAGGTCCCTGGCGACTGGTACCTGGTCGAGACGGCCAATGGCAAGAGGGGTTTCGTCTGGAAGAAGAAAGTTTTCGTCCGTCCACCGGACGCCGAGGCGCAGCTCCATTTCGTCGAGTCCAACCAGTCTGCAATCGGGGTCGCCCAGAGCTATTACCAGGACCACGTCAAAGAGGAGCAAGATCTGCGCTTCTACGTCAACGTCCTGGTCCATGCGAACGGGGGCGATGTCGACCATAACAAAGGGATATATAGAGCCAAGCCCGAAAGTGACGACTGGAAGGCGGTCCAGACCAGAGCCAACTATTACATCTGGATACCGAGCGTGAGCTACGCCGAGGGGCTACGCGGCGTTGTCAGTAGCGGTAGTCGCCGCGAGACCGTCTCCGGCTGGTTCGAAGCTGCCGGCGACTTGATCACCCAGTTTGGTGTGGGAGTCCAGGAGGGGGTCCTCGCCGCCCTCAACGACCTCCGCCGCCTCGGCGTCGATCTGATGAAGCTGGTCGCCCTGATCTCGGCCGACGACATCATCATGCAGGTCTATGACTGGGTGAAACGACTCCGGAAGGAAGATGTGGGGACATTTTTCGGGCACTTGGCTGATCGCTTCGCCGATTTCGAGACGAAATGGAACGACCCGAACGAGTTCCGGGCCGTTCATTTTCAGGGCCACGTGCTCGGCTATCTGTTGCTGAACTACGTCCTCGCTATGGTCACTGCGGGAGCCGTCGAGCTTGCCGGTGCTGGGGTAGAAGCGATCAGTGCGATTCGCGGGACGCAAACCGTGCTGGCCGAAGTGGCCGCGGACGAGGAGCTCACCGCGGCCATAAAGGTGGCCGGGGAGGAGTCCCCCCTGGCCGAGGCAGCGGTCGACGAGATGGTGACCGAAGCCATCCTGCCCGACGGCAAGGTCCTGCCCCCTGACTCCTACAGCGGCGGTTACTACGGTACGACAGAGGAGCCAGAATTCGTCCTCAAGGATGGGTTCCCTGCCCGGGGCAAGGAACGACGCCTGCTCGAGCACTCTGAGGGACATCCAGACTCGGCCTTTAGGGGCTCGACCAACATCGTGTCCGATGGTGCCGGACGGGGGGCTGCGTATTGGGCCGATGAGGGCGGCTACGTCTACAAGATAGAGGGAGTTCCGACCTGGGATGTCAACCGGGCCCTACAGGGACGGGTACGCACCCCTGGGGGCTATCGGGGCAACCTGATGCACGGCGAAGGGGAGTACGCCATCCCGTCCCGCATTCCTCGCGACAAGATCGTGCAGTGGGGCAAGGTGGTAAAGGACCATGCCGGACGTCTCAAGGTGGAGACGTGGCACAAGGCGGCGCCATAGCCCCGGCTTAACCGTCGGGCTGGGCTGTCGGGGCCACCCGTTGCGGGCGAAGGCGAGGCAACCGACGAGAACGCGGATCGCGTGTCGCCGCCCAACCAAGGTTACCTCCTGGATGCATGACAGGCCCGCCCGGGAGGCCGCCGAGCTCTGCCTCGTCCCACCCCAGCGTTCGCGATTACGCTACCGCTGTGGCTTGCTCATGGTTGGCCCCCGCCCAAAGGGCACGACCAACGAAGCCTGTGACTATTCCTTCGACCAACGGCCCGGGGCGACACCATGAAGGACAGTTCTGGATCGGGGTTCTCGGCCACCGATCGACCTGACCAGGACGAAGTCGGCGTCGCCGACCGAGCCGGTGCGACGTCGGGGGCGCACCAGAGCCCCCTGCCAGCGGCCATCCAGCCAGCGGCCGCCCAGCCCGGCCGGGCGCGCGCCTCGATCAGGACTTGGGCAGGCTACGCCTGGTTCATGTCCTTTGGCACCATCCTTCCGCTCGTGGTCTTCCTCAGCAGCTATGCCGTGTATCTGACCCTCGTCGGTGCCCCGGTAGCGAGAAGAGCCAACCAACTGGGGATTTGGATTTCAACATTTGGTCAGGATCCCCCGGGCAAGGAGAAGCTCGACTCGCGCAATCAGGAAGAGCACAAGCCGTCAATCGCGGAACGGATCAGACCGTATTCCCCTCCAGGCATCCTCGACCGGCGGGGCCGCCCGGTCGGGCCGTTCGCCCGGGCCGTATGGTTCATCTTCGTCGGGTGGTGGCTCGGGGCCCTCTGGGTTCTGCTCTCATGGAGTATCTTCCTCGCCCCGTACCCGTTCCTGGACACGGTAAGGGGACTCCTCGACGAACTGCCGACCGTCATGACGCTCGCCCCGCCGCAACACATGGAAGGAGGCTCGGCCCCGAAAAAGAACGAGGCTTGACGTTTGGTGAGCCGAGCAGCAGCAACGATGCGGACATCTCCGCGGCGGAAGTCCTCGCCGCTTCGGACTGCAGATTCACCCGGCCAGGTGTGCTCGTCGCTCACCCGCATCGTGGTGACCCAGGGGGCTCCTGCCCTTCCTGGAGACCAAGACCGTCATCCTCGACGGTCGTCCGGCCGGGTACAGGTGGCAGCGCCCGATCTGCCCCAATTTCTGCCGGAACGGGGCCCGCTTTCGTATCACCGGCCTCGGCTGCCGCCTCATTCTCCGCGGAGGAGGGAACCGCCGTGAGGAAGCGTGCGATCGTTGGTGTTGTGCTGGCAACCGCCGCTGTCCTGGCGGCGGGCTGCAACAGTTCAGCCAAGTCAGCGCCCTCCTCGGCCGCGGCAACCTCCACGCCGAGCACCGCATCGAGCGTCCCGTCCAGCCCCGGTGCGGCCACGTCAGCCACCAGACGGCCCAGCCATTTCTCGACGCTTCCCGTCGGAGCGGCCCTGCCCTCTGACGCCACCTGCGCCAGCGAGGTCAGGCCCGCCCCCGAAATTCGCCCTTCCAACCATACCGCCAACCACACCAGAGGCGCCGGCGGCAACTCCGCCTACCCCCGAGTCACGGGCGACTACGTCGGGACGACTGACGAGATCATCCAGTGGGCCGCCTGCAAGTGGGGAATCGACGAGGATGTGATTCGCGCCCAGGCGGCGGTGGAGACCTATTGGTTCCAGCGCAACGGGGGCGACTTCTCCACGGACACCTCGACGTGCGTGCCCGGGCACAAGACGCTCGGAGCGGACGGCCAGCCCGGAGAGTGCCCGCAATCGATCGGCATCATGCAGGTCCGCTACCCGTATCAGGGCACTGCGTTCGCGACGGACAACGATGCCGCCGTCTCGACCGCGTACAACCTCGACTACACCTACGCGGCGTGGCGGAACTGCTTCGACGGCAACGACCAGTGGTTGAACCAGTACAGCCCCGGAAAACCCTACAAAGCGGGTGACCTGTGGGGTTGCGTGGGGCTCTGGTACTCGGGGCGGTGGTACGACTCCGGAGCCATCGGTTACATCCAGAAGGTCCAGGGCTACCTGGCCGAGCGGATCTGGGAGACGCCGAGCTTCATCTACTACTCGTAGCACCACCGGGGGCTCGCCGGATCCGTCCGTCACCCTCAGTCGCGGGCGCGCCCGGGCGACCCGTCTCAGGTTCCCCAAGTCATCTCGACGGCTCGGCGCCCGCGCGCTGCCATGTGCTCGGGGAGCAGGTAGTCCGGTCCGGCCGTAGGGACCGGTCGAAGGTGGTACTCGACGCCTGGGACATTGGCCCGATGGCCATGGCCAATGAGGTCGAGGACGCGCCATTCGGCCGACCCCTCCTCCAGGTAGCGAGCCCGAGCCACCGCCACCACGCAATCGACGAAGAACTGGGAGGCGGCTCGACAGGCGGCGATCGAGGGGCTGTTCACGTCCTCTTTCCACCTGTCACAGCCCCCTCACTTGTCGCTCTATCACGGTGCGTGGCCGGGTGACCACTCACTCTCAATCACCGTCGCAAAGAAACGACCCCGAGAGCCGTGTAGTCGTCGGCCGGGATCGGCCCGACGCGGTCGAGCACATGGTCGTCAGCCGCCTTTGAGGTGAGCGCCGGTCACATCTATCATCCGGCGCGCACTCCCCGTGTTGGGCCGCCACCTACCGCATTGCCTCGCGTGCTACAGTCACGATGGGTCATCCGGTCGATGTCGTTCTCCTCCGGAACCGTACGGGGGTGTGAAGAAAGTGAGTGTGGAATAAGTGATTCCTAGTCGGAAACTTGTCTCTGCCGCGTTTGCGGTCGCGGCGGTCGTGGCCGTGGCCGCCTGCAGTTCAAGCAGCAAGTCCTCGAACAGTACGGCCACGACGAGCGCGTCGAGCCCGTCGAGTCCGACCACAGGTGGTGCTGCGCCGCAGGCGACAGGGGCACCGCTCAAGGTGGGCTTCATCTGCACCTGCTCGGGACCGTTCGGAGGAAACACCACGCCGGTCGAAGAGACCTACAAGGCATGGGTTAACACGGTTAATGCATCCGGGGGCATAAATGGTCACACGATCGACCTCATCACCAAGGACGATGCGGGCACTCCGGGCAACTCCATATCGGACATCCAGTCGCTGATTTCCTCCAAAGTCATCGCCGTCGTGGACATGTCACTGGTCGACACAACCTGGGCGACCACCATCGAGAAAGCCAATATTCCGGTCGTCGGCATGGATCAAATCAACGTCCCGTTCTACACGAATCCGGATTTCTACCCAGAGGGACAAACGAACAACGCCGTCACCTACTCGCTTGCTGCGGCAGCCAAGGCTGCGGGAGCCCATAACCTTGCTGTCATCTACTGCACCGAGTCTCCCTCGTGCGTAGAGAGTGCCAACGCGGTGAAGTCGGATGCCGCCCAGCTGGGTACCCCGGTCGTCTATCAGGCGTCGATCGCCATGAGCGCCCCTGCGTATACGGCCCAGTGCGTGGCGGCCGAACAGGCGCACGCCGGCGCGGTCCTCATATTCGACAGCTCGCAACTCGTCATACGCGTGTCCAACGACTGCAATACGCAGGGCTACAAACCCATCTACGTCGCCGAGGGTCTGGGTTACAGCAATCTCTACCTCGCCCCCTCGGCGGCCGCAGGCGCCAACCTGTCGGCTCCCTTCAACAACCTGCCGTACTACGACACCTCCAATGCGGCTGTCCAGGCGATGAACGCCGCGGTCGACAAGTACTACCCCGGTCTCCGCAACAATGCGCAGCAATGGAGTGCGCTGAACTCCTTTGCCTGGTATTCAGGGATGCTGTTGGCGGACGCGGTGAAGGCGGGCGGCCTGACCCCGGGCGGAACGCCCACGGCGGCGGAGGTCGCGTCAGGTCTCCACTCCCTGAAGGGGGACACGTTGGAAGGTACGGCCCCGCCGTTGACCTTCCCGGCCGGCCAGAATCATCCGATCAACTGCTGGTATACCGGTCGGACGCAGAATCACGTGTCCGCCATAGCCGACAACGGTCAGACCAGCTGCCTGCCCAGTTCGTCGTCGTAACTCCAGGAAGCTGACGAGCGGAGAGCCACCCGGCCCTCCGGATCGATCACCGAGAACGGGCCTACAGCCGTGTGGCTGTGGGCCCGTTCTGCATATACCGACCGACGGCGGCGGACGACCTACTGGCGGGCGGGGCTGTCAGCCCCAATGGTTGGAGAGAAACCTCAGGATCTGGCGTCGGAGGTCGGCTTGCTCCGGCGTGCCGACCCGGAGCGGCATGCCATGCGGGGCGGCTTCGAACACATGCAGCTCGGCGGGGATGCCCGCCTGGCAGAGGGCGCGGTGCATCCGCACGGCATTGGACAAGAACAGATCCCGCGTCCCCGACACGATGAGGGTCGGGCTGAACCCCATGGTGAAGTCGCCGAAGAGTGGCGACAGGTAAGGATCGGTGAGATCCCGGCCGTTGGCGTAGAGCAGGTTCGCTCGCATCAGGGGCTCGGCCAAGACCGTGTCGACGCCGAGGTTGGTGTGAAACGAGTCGCCCGACTCGGTCAGATCCACCTCAGGGCTGACGAGCACAGCCGCCGCCGGCAAAGGCAGCGACTCGTCCCGGGCGCGCAGAATGGTGGCTGCAGCCAGGTTGCCGCCCGCTGACCCCCCATCGAAGGCGATGTCCTCCGGTTGGTGATCCTCGAGCAACGCCTTGTACACCCCTACACAATCGTCGAGCGCCGCCGGGTACGGCTCCTCGGGCGGCATGCGGTAATCGATGGCCCACACGACCTCACCGACCATCGCCGCCTTCTGAACTCCGAACAACCGGCAACACTCGCCCCCTCCCATGGTCATCCCTCCCCCGTGAATGTCCACGTACACGCGCCGCCCGCCCGCGCCCGGCGGGACGATCTGGAACACGCGCGTCCCGGCCACCTCCCGCTCGATGACCTCTACATCGACACCGGCCGTGACCTGGCGTAAGCCGTCGAGCATCAACAGGTCCATCACCTTGCGCCTGGCCAGCCAGGCGGCCCGATCGTCAACCGGCGGGTGGACCTGGGCCGGGAATCGCTGCGAGACCAGGAAACGGCGAGCACCTTCGCTGATCGACACCGGCACCGGGATCAGTCGCTCGGGGACGCGGAGGGGCGGCCAATCGTCTTCGGTAGGCGGCGCCGAAGAAGGTCGGAGCCGGCTGAGGCTGCCATCGGAGCGCATAGCCGCGACCTGGCGCTCGATGGAGGGTAGGAGGTCCTCGGAGGTGAACACCCAGAAGCGGTCGGTGCGGATGGCGTCGAGCACCAGGCGGCCGACCTCGTCAGGATCGATCCCGTCCACGAAGGGTCCGAGGGAGCTCGTGTCGTCGCTACCCCCGCCGGTGGTCCGGCGGCGGCTATCCGCGCTGTGGGCCAGGATCGACGTGTTGACGAACTCCGGGCAGAGCACCGAGGTCCGAACGGGCGAGCGGCGGGCCCGCAGCTCACGCTCGAGCGTCGCCATCAGGGCCACGACACCGTGCTTGGCCACGTTGTACGCCCCGAGATGAGGCCCGGCCAACAGACCCGACATCGATGACGTCGAACTGATATGGCCCTCGTCTTCTCGCTCGATGATGGGAAGGAACGTCTGGACCCCGTGAATGGGACCCCAAAGGTCGATGTCGAGCATCCAGCGCCACTCGTCGAGACTGGTGTCCGCGATCGACGCGTACCCGCTGACCCCGGCGTTGTTGCACAGGATGTTGACCCGTCCGAAGGCATCGAGCGCGGCCTGGGCGAGCGCCTCGACGTGATCAGGGCGGGTCACGTCGGTTGGCACCGCGACCACCTCGGCGCCGGCCTCCCGGACCTCCGCCGCCGCCTCTTGCAGCGCAGAGTCGCGCACGTCCGCCAGGACCAGCCGCATGCCCGCGCCGGCAAAAGCCCGGGCCAGTCCGAGACCGATTCCCGACGCGGCCCCGGTGACAACTGCTACTCGACCCGATATCTGGCGCATCGGCACCCCTTCCTGCCGCTCGTACGGCGTCGTGTGATTGCTGTTGGGCCGAACCCTTGAACCCGGAGGACCCCACGGCGCACCTTTGGATTGTAGAGGCGGCGTTCCTACCCGTACCCCGCCGACCCCGGTTGGTGTCACCCCCGAATGTGCTCCCCGGTGGTTTGCCAGTGACTTCTCGGGGTAGCACAAAGGCCGCCTAACGGGAGGTTGACATGGACACCGCGAGCTTCGTAGCCGCGCTCAACGAGGATCTCCAGACCGAGTACCAATCCCTGATCCAATATGTCAATCACGTGGCCACCATCTCGGGAGCCGAATACCTGAGCGTGATCGATGAATTGAAGGTCCACCTGCAACAAGAGCTGACGCACGCGCAGATTCTGGCTGAACAGGTGTCATTCCTTGGTGGTTCGCCCACCACCGAAGTCGCACCGGTCGAACCTGCGAGTGACAGTCGAGCGGCACTGGTTGCAGATCTGCGACTGGAGAGGCGCCAGCTGGAACGGTACCGAGAGCGATTCACCCAGGCCACCGAACTGGGTCTCGCCGACGTGGCCGAGGCCCTCCGGCCGCTCCTCGAGCAGACGCAGGAACACGTGCGCGACCTGCAAACGGTTCTCGGGGAATAGGCCGGGTCGCGCCTGCGGGCAACCTCGGATGACGACGATATTTCCCTCCGGTCCGGGGTACTACAGCAGCCGTGCTCATCGACCTGCTCATCGCAATTGTCATCGTCGTCATTGCGGCCATCCTGGGATTGGTGGTGCATCCCATCCTCTGGATTATCGTCATCGCCGCCGTGCTCTGGCTGTTCGCCCGACGTAGTCGCTGGTAGCTCGGGCGGAGGTGTATGACCCCCCATCACGACCCTGAGAGACCTCGTGGCACGACCGATATTCGCTCGCAGATAGCGAGGGAGGCTCGGTAACCTGAGCCGCGTCGGAGCGATCCTCACCCGGCGGGGTCAAGGGCCCAACCACCCTGGGCTCACCGCCTCGATGAGGAGTGTGGCTCGACGCCCTTGGCGCATCGGGCCAGGCAGCGATTGGAGGAGGGTTGAGAAGCTCGAGCGACACGCCAGCATGGGACGGCCCGGCGGTATTCGTCGAGGACGTACACAAGTCTTTCGGCGAGGTTCGCGCCCTCTGCGGAATCGATCTGGTCGTCGAGCGCGGTAGGGTGCTCGGCCTGTTGGGGCCCAACGGCGCAGGCAAGACCACTGCGGTCAAGATCTTGACCACCCTGCTGCTGCCGGACCGGGGCCGAGCCATTGTCGAAGGCCGTGACGTCGTGCGTTCGTCAGCGGCGGTGCGGGAGATCATCGGGCTCGCCGGTCAGTCGACAGCCATCCAGGAGGAGCTCACCGGTCGAGAAAACCTGGAGATCATGGGCCGGCTGTACCATCTCGACGCACCAACCCGGCAGGAGCGAACGATCGACCTCCTCGAACGCTTCGACCTCGTCGACGCCGCAGATCGCCCCACCAAGGGGTACTCGGGTGGGATGCAACGCCGGCTCGATCTCGCCCTCAGCCTGGTGTCCGACCCGGCGGTACTCTTCCTCGACGAGCCGACCACCGGGCTCGACCCCCGCAGCCGCCTGGGGATGTGGCAGGTGATCCGGGAGCTCGTGTCGAGCGGGACCACGCTGCTGCTCACCACCCAGTACCTCGAGGAGGCCGACGAACTGGCGGACGAGATCGTGGTCATCGATCACGGCCGGGTGATCGCGGCCGGCACCGCCCAAGAGCTCAAGAACCGGGTCGGTGGCGACGTTGTCGAGTTCGAGGTCATCGAACGCTCGCGCCTCGGTGAGGCAGTGGAGGCCGTGGCTCCTCTGTCGGACGGTGAACCCGGCGTCGACGCCGACACCGCCCGGGTGAGCCTACGGGTGGGAAACCGCGGGTCGTACTCCATCGTGGAGACCGTGCGCCGTCTCGACGCACTCGGGATCAGCACTGACGGGCTGACCGTGCGCCGGCCGTCGCTTGACGACGTCTTCCTCGCTCTGACCGGACGCGGCGCGGAGGAGACCGAGGCTCGGTTCTCCAGGGGCCGCCACCGGACGGCCCGAGGAGGCGGATAGTCGACCCATGAGCACGGCCACCTCCTCTCTGTCGTCGACCCTCGTCGCCCTCGACATCCCCCGACCTCCGACGTTCACGCGCCTGCGGCTCGGCCTGGAAGACACGATTACCCTCACCCGCCGGGACCTGCTCGTCTGGTTGCGCAATCCCGCCTTCATCTTCTTCACCATCATCCAGCCTGTGATCTTTGTGCTGCTCTTCCGCTACGTTTTCGGAGGGGCCATTCCGGTAAACGTGCCGGGCGGGTACGTCAACTTTCTGATGCCGGGCATCATCGCCCAAACGGCTGCGTTCGCCTCCTTCGGAACGGCAATCGCTCTGGCCCGGCAGTTACAGAAGGGTGTGATCGACCGTTTCCGAGCCATGCCGATGGCCCGGTCCGCGGTGCTGTTGGGCCGGCTGGCCGCCGACACGCTGCGGCTCACCGTCACCGTCCTGATCATCCTGGCCGTCGGCTACGCCGTCGGTTTCCGATTCCACAACGGCTTCGTCCCGGCCGTCCTGATGGTCGTGCTCGGCGTGGTGTTCGGTGTCGTGATCTGCACGGTGAGCGCGTTTGTCGGCTTGGCCCTCAAGGACGAAGAATCCGTAGGTTCGTTCGGCTTGGTCTGGCTCTTTCCCATCACCTTCATCAGTGCTGCCTTCGTTCCTGTCCTGTCTATGCCCGGATGGCTTCAGGGATTCGCCAAGAACCAGCCCGTGACCACGGTGATCGACGAGATGCGGGCCCTCGCGTTGGGTGGTCCGCTTGGCCTCCACGCCTGGCAGAGCGCACTGTGGCTCATCGGCATCGTGGCCATCTTCGTCCCCTTGGCGGTGCGAGCGTACCGGCGCGCCACCTGACCAACCCGTCCGCCGAGCGCGATCAGTTGGTCGCTACGGTGAACGCATGGAGTTTCAGGACGTCATACAGCGCCGCCGCATGGTCCGGGATTTCTCCGACCAGCCCGTCGAACGTCCGCTCATCGAACAGCTCGTGGCCAACGCCACGCGCACCCCGTCGGCTGGCTTCAGCCAGGGGTTTGCGTTCGTCGTCCTGACGGAACCGGAGCAGCGTCGCCTGTTTTGGGAGACGACCAGCGGGCCGGAGTGGCGAGGCGAATCCGAGTCCATCCCGTTAACCCGCGCTCCGGTGGTGATCCTCCCGTTGGCCCATAAGCAGGCCTATCTCGACCGCTACGCCCTACCCGACAAGGCTCACACGCCGCTGTCCCGCGAGGAGCACTGGCCCGCGCCGTACTGGGACATCGACGCCGGCTTCGGCGTCATGCTGATCCTGCTCACCGCGGTCGATCTAGGCCTGGGTGGGTTATTCTTCGCCATATTCCAGGGGGAGAAAGCGCTGATGGATGGGTTGGGCGTGCCCAGCGGGTATCGGCCCATCGGCGCTATCGCACTCGGCTACCCGACCCCCGGGCAGCGCTCTGAGCCCACCTTGGCGACCGGCCGGCGCCGCCTTGACGACGTCATCAAGTGGGAACGATGGTGACTCCTGCGTGACGGCCCGCTCAGTCGTCTGCGCTGGCGGGATCGTCGATGTGGCTCGAGGCGACGTAGGCGACGAGGGCCACGATGGGAATGGCAAAGATGACGGCGGTGAGGACATGGCCCAGTCCGAGACCTCCTTGGGAGGGCGGGAAGCCGAACCAGTCCGCGAAGGACGCGCCGAGTGGTCGGGTCAGGATGTAGGCACTCCAGAACCACAGCACGTCGTGGGAGCGCGTGACCGCGTAGGCCAGGCCCGGCAGCGCGAAGAGCACGCAGAACATGATCGCTGAGCCCAGATAGCCGAGGTGGAAGGTGGTGGCGGTGAGATCACCGACGGCAGTCCCCAGGGCAAAGGTGGCCAAGACGGCCGCCCAGTAGAACAGCTCCCGACGGCGGGTGCGGATGCTGTGGATCGACAGGGTGCCTTCGACCCGGTGCCACAGCACGAAGACCACCGTGAGGCAGACCAGGTAGAAGAGACTGGAGACAATGTAGGGAATGTGCAATCCGATGTGGAGAACGTCGGCTGCCATGGTCCCGAAGACCGCGACCATCGAGACCGCGAACCAGTACGTCCAGGGCTGGTAGCGAGGCGCTCTCAGCTGCAGGACCATGGCGACGACGAACGCCGAGAAACCAAGGACGACCGCCAGATACTGATTGATCCCGTGCACCAGGGCGTCGGATACCGACTCCCCCATGGCCGTGCCGAGGAGTTTTATGGCCCAGAACACGAAGGTGATCCGTAAGGGCACCTTGATCGACTGTGGAACCCGGGTGGCCAACGCTCGAAAACGATCGGCCGGACTTCTGAAGGTCGATCCGCTGCCCGCGGGGTGGGCGGTTCGCGGGTCGAGGGGGTCGATGAGCCCTGAGCCGGGCGCGGCTGGCTCAGTGGCGAAGTGCCGTCCTCGAGGCGACCAGGTCTCGGCGTGATAGCTGCGCCAGCGATGCCAGACCAGGACAAAAAGAGCGAAGACCGCCAGCGCGCCCAGGAGATAACCGGCGTCGCTGAAGCGGTTCATGACCGTCTTCCACTGGGCGCCGATGGCATAGCCGATACCCGCCATCGCACTGACCCATATCAGCGAGCCGAGTGCGGTCAGGACTCCGAAGCGCAGGGCCGGCACTCGGGCCACCCCGGCGGGCACGGCCACGAAATTGCGAATTACGGGAAGCAGGCGGGTGCCGAACACGCCCCACCGTTCATGACGTCCATACCAGGCCTCCGCTCGATCCAAGTCGCGAGGCGAGAGGAGCACGTGTCGCCCGTAGCGCTCCACAAGCGGGCGCCCCCCGGCTTTACCGATCCCCCATGCGATATACGCACCGACGACCTCGCCGGCTACGCCCGCGACGATGACCCCGGGGAGGCTCAAGGTTCCCTGGGCGGCCAGCACGCCTCCGAAACCCAGGGTCAGCTCGGATGACGTCGGGACGCAACACGACTGCAGCACCGACAACAGAAATATGGCGAGGTAGCCCCATGAGGACACCAATCCAGTGGGGTCGAGGATGGCAAGGGTCGCGTGCATCAGAACGCCTGGACCTTCTCGACCCCGGCTGCGTCGCCTGCCCCGATCATTTCTAGAGACCGTCCCATCTCGCCTCCAAGGCTACGAAGATCAGCCGGTCCGGGCGGTCCGCCACGGGATGATTTTCCCGGCGCCGCGGTACGACCGCGGTATGACGCCGTCTACGACCCGGAGATGAAACCAGCCGTTGACCGCCGCCCGACCAGCCAGTCTTGACCTCGAAACGGCAGAATGATGACAGTGGTCAACTCAGCCAGCGCGCCGGGGGGTGCCGCCTTCATCCAGACCATGTGGAGTCGCGGGGTAGATTATGACCGGCGCCACCCGACGGCGATCGATGCCCTGGCCGCCCTGGCCTGGATGGCGGTCAGCGTCCCGTGGATGATCCTTCACACCGCGCATGGCGCGATGGAATGGACCTTTCAGGTGGCTTTGGTGTTGCCGTTGATATGGCGGCGGCGAAACCCCTTGGCCGTCTTCTACGCGCTCGGTGCCGTGGCCCTGGTGCAATGGTTCGTGAGTGTGCCGCTGCTGGCCGACGGATCGCTGCTGGTGGCTCTGTTTACCGTCGCCCTGTATCTACCGGTCCGCACCGCGTTGGTCGCGGCCGCCGGACTGCTCGTCGGTGTCGTTCTGGCGAGCGTCAGGTGGTCCTTGACCGACAGCTGGCTGACCTCGGTGGTGGGGTTGACCGGACTGGTAGCCGCCGCCGTCCTGGCGGGCGCGGCCTTGCAGATCCGCCAGGCCCACCTGGTCCAGTTGACCGAAAGGGCCGCCCGCTTGGAGCTCGAGCGCGATCAGCAGGCCCGGATCGCGGTGGCGGCCGAGCGGACTCGAATCGCCCGGGAGATGCACGACGTCATCGCCCACAGCCTGGCGGTGATCGTCACGTTGGCTGACGGTGCCGCGGCCAAGCTCCCTCGGAACCCCGACCGGGCCGCAGTTGCCATTCGTTCGATCGCTCAGGTTGGCCGAGACGCGCTGGGTGACACCCGCCGGCTGCTCGGTGTACTCCGCGAACAACAATCGAGCGCGGAGATGAGTCCCCAGCCGGGATTGGACCAGCTGGAGGGGCTGATCAACCAGCTGAACGCCACCGGCCTCGAGGCGACCCTCACGGTCTCGGGCCACCCTTTCCCACTCGCTCCCGCGGCGGAGCTGACCGTGTACCGCCTCCTGCAGGAAGCGGCCACCAACACGCTCAAGCACGCCCAAGGCACCACCCGATTCGAGGCCCGGCTCACGTACGCCTGCCCGGTCGTCCGGGTGGACGCGAGCGACGATGGTCGGCCCGCACCGGCGCGACCGGAGTTGGAACGGTCGCCGTCAGGTCGGTCCGATCCCGGCGGTCATGGGATCGTCGGTATGCGAGAACGGGTCGCCCTCTATGGTGGCACCCTGGTTTCGGGGCCTCGACCGGAGGGCGGCTGGCAGGTCTCGGCGACACTCATCGATCCGGCCCGCAATGCTCACTGACAGCAGCCATCCGGCCCCGATCCGGGTGGTGCTCGTCGACGACCAGGAGCTGGTGCGCGCCGGGCTCCGGATGGTCCTGGAAGAGCAGCCCGACATGGTGATCGTCGGGGAAGCGGCCGACGGGGAGCAGGCGATCGAGGTGGTCGCCGCCACCGATCCCGACGTGGTCGTGATGGACGTGCGGATGCCCCGGACCGACGGAGTCGACGCCACCCGACGGATCACGGCGTCTGGGGCCCGGTGCCGGGTCCTGATCCTCACCACCTTCGACCTCGACGAATACGCCTTCACCGCTTTGCGCTATGGCGCCAGCGGCTTCCTCCTCAAGGATGTCCCATCCGCCCAGCTGATCGCCGCCATTGGCCATATCGCCCGGGGGACGCGGTCGTCGCACCCAGCGTCACTCGGCGGTTGCTCGACGCCTATGCCGACCGCCTGCCAGAGCTGCGCAACCCGTCAGTCGACGCCGATCCGCTGGCGGGCCTGACAGAACGGGAGCGGGAGATCCTCGTCGAGGTAGCGCTGGGCCTCTCCAACAGCGAGATTGCCGCCAAGCTCTATGTGGCCGAGGCCACGGTCAAGACCCATCTCGGTCGGATACTCAACAAGCTCGGCCTTCGCGACCGGGTCCACGCCGTCGTGTACGCCTACCAACATGGACTGGTTCCCCGGCGGTAGCTCCGAGCGGTCCGTCACCACAGGGCGTCGAGGGAAGCGGACACGGCGTCGTGCAGCTGGGCCCGGATGCCAGCCAGGGCCACGTCCTCGGATTGGGACCGGACCGGCCGGCGATCAAGCAACCCGTCGACTGCAGGGGGAAGAAACCGGCTGCGCTGGCTGTAGGAGTGCCGGTCCGCGCCCGTGGCTGAACTCCCAAGATGAAAGCGGAGGGGCGCGTAGAGGTGAAGGTGTTGTTTCGCCCTCGTCAGCGCCACGTAGAAGAGACGCCGTTCCTCCTCTATCTCTTTGCGGCTGCCGGTCGCCATGTCAGACGGGAAGCACCCGTCCGAGACGTGGATTACGTGTACCGCCCGCCACTCCCCGCCCTTGGCGGAATGGACGGTCGAGAGGACCAGGAAGTCGTCGTCGAGGTGCGGAGGACCGGCCAGATCGCCGGTTGACACCGGCGGATCGAGGATCAGGTCGGCGGTCATCCGGGTCCGGGACCGGTAGGCGGCGGCGACCCGGGCGAGGGCATCCAGGTCGCGTAAGCGGGGCTCGCAGTCGTCGTAGCGGCGGCGCATCAGCGGCTCCAAGGCATCCCGGAGCCGGTCGATCTGGGCTCCCGGCAACGACGCGAGCGCTTCGGACCGACAATCGATCAAAGCCAGGCCCAGCTCGGCCGCTTCGGCCCGGGCCGAAGCCGGGACGCAGCTGAAGGGCCCGGCCAGGGCCGATACCGGATCGGACCCCGGCATCGGCGGCGCGGCCCGTTGCCGGCCCGATGCCTCCGCGCCGCTGACCTGTCCCGGAACCCCGATAGCACCCATGATCCGCCGGGCGGTGGCCGGCCCGACGCCTTCGAGCAATTGCAGGAGCCGGAACCAGGCGAGTTCGTCGATGGGGTTGTCCAGGACCCGCAACGCCGCCATCAGATCCCGCACGTGGGCCGCCTCCAAGAACCGGAGTCCGCCGTACTTGACGAAAGGGATCGCCCGGCGGCGCAACTCCATCTCGAGCAGCCCACTGTGGTGTGAGGCGCGAAACAGAACCACCTGGTCCTTAAGCGCCAGCCCGCGTTCGTGGTGCTCGAGCACCAACTCGGCCACGGCTGTCGCCTCCGACGCCTCATCCGGACAGATGGCCAGCTCAGGCCGGGCGCCTTGGTGCCGGTCCGTCCACAGCTGCTTGCCGTACCCCTCTTGCGCCTCGGCCAATACGGCGTTGGCCAGATCGAGTATGGGCTGGGTAGACCGGTAGTTTCGTTGGAGCCTGACGATCCGCCCGCCCGGAAAGTGCTCCGAGAAGGCGAGCATGTGATCGACCGTCGCAGCGCGAAATGCGTAGATGGCCTGGGCGTCGTCCCCGACCGCGGTGACCGAACAGCCGCCGGACTGGAGCGACCGCACCACGTCCACCTGCAACAGGTTTGTGTCCTGATATTCGTCGATGAGCACGTGGTCGAAGGCCTTGGCCAAGGCCGGCCCGGCCGCCGGATCCATGGTGGCCGCCCTCCAGTAAAGGAGGAGGTCGTCGAAATCGAGAAGGCAGTCAGCCCGCTTCCGGGCGACGTACCACCGGAACACATCTCCAATAGCTGACTCGTGCTCCTGGATCCAGGGAAAGCCTTCCCGGAGGACGACATGAAGCGATGCCTGGGCGTTGGCCACTCGCGAGTACACCGCCACGAGGGTCTCCTTGCGCGGGAAACGACGGTTCGCGGGAGCACCCCTATCGGTACCAGCTGGCGACTCACGACCCGGTTCGGCGCGCCCGGCCTGACGGGCCAGCTGCATGAGGTCCAAGGCGTCGCCCTGGTCGATGACGGAGAAGCCCCCGGCCAGACCCAGGGCCTCGCCGTGTTGATGGAGAAAGCGGTGGGCCATGGAATGGAACGTGCCGGCGGCAACCCGACGGGACATCTCGACCCCGACCAGCGGACCCAACCGCCGGATCATCTCCTCGGCTGCCCGTCGGGTGAAGGTCACGAGCAGGATCCGATCCGGAGCCACCCCCTCTCCGATGAGCCTGGCCAGGCGGGCCACGAGGGTGCGCGTCTTGCCCGTGCCGGCGCCGGCCACGATCAGGAGGGCGTTGGTCTGCGCTTCCACCGCCGCTCGCTGGTCATCATCGAGTCCCATAGACCAGGCTGGTGTGGGCGCCGTCTGCACATCCGTACTCTATCCAACCTCTCGAACACGTGTTCGCATCGGCAGAAAAGGAGAGGCAACGGGCCGGCTGAGCAGGGGCGCTTCCGGGTTGTAGGGTCGCAACGACATTTCGAGGAACGGAGGCCCGATGACGCAACGCACGGTGGAGGTCCAGACGGCAGATGGGACGTGCCCTTCGGCCCTGAGCATTCCGGACGGCGAGGGACCCTGGCCCGCGGTGATCATGTTCGCCGACGCCGGTGGGATGCGCGACACCATCCGGCAGATGGGAGAACGGCTGTCCGGACTGGGTTACGTGGTCCTGGTGCCTGACTTCTATTACCGGAACGGGCCGTACGAGCCGGTTGACATGCGCACCGCGTTTGCGGACAAGGAGACGGCGGAGCGCATCATGACGATGATGGGCGGCTACACCGCAGACAAGGTGGTACGTGACGCCCAGGCGTTCGTGGACTATCTCGACGCCCTGCCGGAGAAGAAGCCCGGCGGTGTCGGGACAACCGGGTACTGCATGGGCGGGCGGCTCTCGCTCATGGCGGCCGGCAACCTCGGTGAGCGGATCGGGGCAGCCGCCTCTTTCCATGGTGGCAACATCGCCAAGGACGACGACCCCAATAGCCCGCACCAGAAGGCCGGCGCCATCAAGGCCACGGTGTACGTCGCCGGCGCCATCGAGGACCAGTCCTTTCCCGACGAGCAGAAGGACCTCCTCGAAAAGAGCCTGACCGAGGCTGGCGTCGCCCACACGATCGAAACCTATCCAGCGCACCACGGCTTCGCCGTGCCCGACAATCCCACTTACGACCAAGCGGCCGCCGAGCGTCACTGGCAGGCCATGGAGAACCTGTTCGGGTCCGTGCTCGCCTCCTGAACCCAGCCAGATCACCCCACTACATTCCTTGACAGGTATATAACTCACTTCGTATACTCAGAGCTGATGGCGATCGCGCTGGCTCCCGTTTTCCAGGTGTTGGGTGAACCCCGGCGACTGGAGATCCTGGAGTTGCTCCGGGGGCGAGAGCGACCCGTGGGTGATCTGGTGGAGGCGCTCGGCACCAGCCAGCCCGCCGTGTCCAAGCACCTTCGGGTGCTCAAGGACGCGGGGCTGGTGGAAGTGCGGTCCGACGCGCAGCGGCGTCTCTATCGGGTGCGACCGGAGCCGCTCACTGAGGTCGACGCCTGGCTCGAACCCTATCGAGAGCTCTGGATCCGCCATCTCGACCGCCTGGAGGCTCACCTCGAACAACAGCGAAAGGACCGATATGAGTGAAGGCTCGCTGCTCACCAATGGCTCCCGACCGGCCGTCCGGTTACAACGCCACCTCTCCGATCCCCCGGCGGTGGTCTGGAAGGCCCTGACGGAACGGGCGCAATTGCGACGGTGGTTTCCCTGCGATGTGGTCGTGAACGGTGGCGCCTGGGTTGTCGGCGCCACGCTCGCCTTTCCTTTCGACCCCGACGTCATCGATATGACCCTCACCGGCCAGGTGCTCCACGTCGAGGAGCCGTTTCTGCTCGCCTACACGTGGGGTGAGGAGACGCTTCGCTTCGAGTTGAGTATGGCGACCGACGGCGGGACCGACCTGGTGCTGCTCGACGAACTGCCCCCGAGCGCGGCGGCCAGGAACGCCGCGGGCTGGGAGGAATGCCTCGACCGGCTGGTGGGCGCAGCCACACCGGGCGACGGCTGGCCGACCCACTTCGCCCGCTATGCAGCCCAGTTCGAGCCGGTGCTCGGGCCCCAGGACGGTCCGCCCGCCGAGTACAAAGGCAACCCGACCGCTTAGGGACTGGTAGCTCCGGCGGGCCGGTCCCTCTCGGCGGAGATAGCTCGTCACCATCACCGTCGGCCAGCATCGTTAGCGGAGCGCTGGCCGCCCGGCCTGGCCGGAGAAGGGGTGAGGGCGGCGACTCGTCGGAGCAGGATCTTCGTCGCGTCCGTGGGGACGGCTCCGATCTCGGCGAGCGCCTCGCCCATGCGCTGGGCTGCATCCCGGGCCGCCCGGTAGTCACCCAGCTGGAGCTGGGCGGCGATGGCCAAGCGGTGCGCCCGTTCGACGAACGGGTCGGCCGCCAGCACGGTCTGAGCATGCTGGACCGATTCGGCACCCCGACCCTCTGTGAGCCGTATCTCCCCAAGGGCAAGGGTCGAGTCGATTAGCGCGGTGCGCACCCGGGTAACCTCTCCGGCCAGGTCCTCGAGGCCGGCGAGATCGATCAGAGGCTCGCCTTGCCAGAGCCCCACGATGGCGGTGAGGGCGGCGGAGTGGGTAGTCAGATCCCCCGCGGCGCGGGCCCGGGCCGCCATGGCCAGGTTGGCGTCGAGCTGCCACAGATCAACCTCGAGGCCGGGATAGGCCACCAGTCGGATGGAAGACGAGTCCACGAGCACGAAGCGTTCAGCATGTGGTGATCCATCCGAGAAACCCAGGCCGGGTTCCCGAAACAGCCGCCGGAGGTAGGTGAGCGTGACGCGCAGGTTGCGAGACGCTGCCGTTTGGTCGAGATCAGGCCACAAGAGCGTCATGGCCCGCTCGCGCCGCAAGCGGGGTTCCACGACAAGGAGAGCCAGGAGCTGACGCACCCGGGTGCGACGGGCCGAGGCGTTCTCGGCCGGCCTACCCTGGAGGCTGATGCGCGCTGGTCCCAGGACCTCGATGGTGATTCGGGGTGCTTCGTCCTCTCGACGGACGTGGACCAGGTCAGCCACGGCGTGGCGTACGATCTCGTCCCCATGTGCATGCTGCCACCGCATTTCGGAGGTGGCAGGCTCGCCCAGACGATGGCCGAGCAGCTCCAGGGCACGCGCTCCGGCGGAAAGACCGAGCCCATGGGCTCGAGCTGCCATTTCGACCGCGAATGGCAGCGGGAGGATGGTGATCAACGCATCAGTGTCCTCCAGCGCCATCGAGATCGCGTCGCTGCTCTGCTCGGACCGAGGTGCCCCAACCGCGCTGGCCTGGCGGGCCTGAAGGAGCGCCAGGGCCACGGTGCGCATGCCCCGGTGGCAGCGACCGAGTGGAAGGGAATCCCAGACTGGCCGGACAGCCGGTGCGCACACATATACGGTTGCGAGACCGCGTCGGAGGTGGATTTCGCAACGAGGATCGGTGACTGGATACCGCTCGAGGTGGTCGGCGAGTAGCTTGCGGGCGCCCTCCTCGTCGTGCAGCGCAACCAGACGCGCCGCGGCTGCGGCGGTAAGCATCGACGCGTCGCGGATGTCGGTTCGGTTGAGCGACATGGCATCCAGCTGGTCCGCGAGGGCATGCAGCCTCACGGCATCGCCGATCGAGGCGTGAATGTGGGTCGTGAACGCGGCGGAGAAGAAACGATCCCGCACGTTGGCATCGGGGACCGCTGCACCCGTATCGCGGAACAAGTCGATATCCGACGGATCACCCGCCGACCAGCGCACGAACGGCGCCACATTGCGCAGGTGGGCCTGAGCCGATTGGGAAAGAACAGCTTCGGCGATCGGGATGGCCTCGTCAGCTCGACCGGCAAGCCCGAGCAGGTAGACCTGCAATCGTGCCGCGACCTCTCTCATGGGATAGTTCACCTCGAAGGGAGGCAGCTTGCCCATGGCGTCCAGGGCGCCGCGAACGTCCCCTTTCATCTCGGCCAGGGTGGCTGCGACGAGTTGCGACACCACGTGCAGCGTGAGGTCATTGCATGCGCCCGGGAGCTCCGCAACTCTCAAAGCGATCCGAAGGAAGTCGGCATAGGCGCCGCGCGAATTAGCGACCTGACCGGCCAGCACCAACGCCGCGGTCTCCCCCCGGGCGTCACCCGAAGCGGCGAACGACGCCGAGGCTGTTTCCACCAACGCGTCGATCCTGGGGTCGTCGACCGCCACGGCGTGGGCGAGCGCCGCTTGCAAGAGCAGCAACTCGGGGCTGCCCTCATCGCCGTCCGCGGCGGCAAGCAGTCCCTGGGCGCGTCGAACAGGTAAGGACGCCAGGGTGTGGCGGACCAGTTCGCGTGCTGCGATCCGAATGGCGGGAAGGTCCCCAAAGCGGCCGGCGACGTCTGCCAGCCGGTTGGAGTCGTGGCGGGCCTGCAGCACATCGCAGATCCTGGGCAGCACCTCGCCAATCTCTGCCGGCGAATAGAGACGGTCGAGAGAGTCCGCCCACAAGTCGTGAGCGCGCAAAATACCTGCCTCGGTCACACTCACCAGCGGGACCCTCGCCGCCAGCTTGGCAATGTCAATGGACTGGCCACAAATCGTCGATATTGTCGACGCATCCGCCCACCCAACGAGCGCCAGAGCCAGTAGGGCTCGGTGTATAATCGGCGGCAGGCCGCTAACGACCTCCTCCCACAAGAACTCGTAGGGGGCGACTGGGCGTGACGTCAACGCCAGCTGAGTGAGAGCGGGCCATCCGGCCAACTTTGCACCAGGAGCAGTCACCTCGAAAAGACTGGCCAGTTCCTGCTCCTCATCCGGGGTGAATACCAAATCCCGTTGATCCAGGTCGAGGCAACGTCCGCTGGCGCGTAGACGGGCGAGCGGAACGGCAACCGGCTCACGTCCACAGAGGAGCAAGTGCCCATTTCCGGGCAGGCGGCGAGTCACCTCGGCGAGGAGACCCTCAGATTCCGACCCGATGAGTTTGTGGACGTCATCGACAAGCAGGCAAACGTCGATAGGAGACACGTCCCGCATGGCCGCCAGGACGTCGGCCGCCCGTCCTGCAGCACCCACCGAGTCGCCGCCAGCCGCTCGACAACAGGCGGCGGCGAACGACGCCGGATCCTGGTAATCCGGCTGGCAGGACACCCAGCCGTCGATTCCGAGCGGCGCAGCCAGATTACGGCGCATGGCCTGAGCCAGAAGCGTTGTCTTCCCGAAACCGGCTCCGGCCACGATGGTGGTGACCACCTGATCGAAGCGGGCATCGAGCATCGACACCAGACGGGTTCGAAACACCTCAGCGACGAATGTCGCGGGAGGACCGAAGGGTGAATCCCTGATGGAGCTCCGCACCGCCGCCGCCACCTGGGCGACAATATCCGTCAGATGTTGGCGTGCAGCCAGCCGGTGACGGGTTTCCACATGGTCTCCACACGCCCTCCACTCCGAAGTGCACAAGGCCATGTTCGACTGCCGATCGATAAAATGCGGGTTGCCTGTTATGCCCGCCGCGGGCCGCCTGCCTTTTGGCGATTAGGCGCGTTCGAAGGCGGTCAAGGTCGAATAAGCAGTTCGCCGTGCGGCACGACGAACACCGCGTCCGGGTGCTGCGCCCATTGCCGCCACCCCTCCGCCAAAGCCGCCAGTTCGGTGTGGTCGGAAACGCCGTAGTCGCGAGCTTGCTGCTCGAACCAGGGCGAGATGCACCGCTCGGCCCATAGCCCGGACCACCAGGTGCGACCCGCCGGCGTGGCGAACGTCCAGGTCGAGGAGCTGTAGGTCACGCTCGACAGCCCAGCCGCCTGGGCCCAACCGAGCAGGTGGCGACCGGCGTCGGGCTCGGCTCCATGGCGACGGGCTACGGCCGAGTACACCTCCCGCCATCGGTCCAATCGCTCGTCGGCCGGCGCCCAGATGAACGCCCCGTAATCTGCGTCCCGGACCGCGATGATGCCGCCCGGTCGGGTGAGGTGCGCCATGGCGGCGAGGGCGCCCACCGGGTCGCCCAGGTGCTGAAGGACCTGGTGGGCATGGACGACATCGAAGCGGCCAGATCCGAGGTCGACCTCACGAAAGTCGCCCAGCCTGAAAGCGACATTCGTCAGGCCATTGTCGGCCACGCAAGCGGTGGCCTCCGCGATCACCGACTCGGCGATGTCGACCGCCACCACTTCGCCGGGAGACACCAACCGGGCCAGATCTGCCGTCAGCGTTCCCGGACCACAACCCACGTCGAGCAGGCGGTCTCCGGGGTGGAGATCGGCGAGCAGGTACGCAGCCGAATTCTGAGCGGTACGCCAACGGTGGGAGCGGAGCGCCGCTTCCCCGTGACCATGGGCGTACACATCCGAAGCCCGAGCCACGACCCATTCTCCCAGACACACGGTCAGGCGAACGCCCACGCCTCGGGATCGAGGACCAGAAGGCGGGGAAGCTACCGTGGGGCCATGGGCAACACCTACTTCGCTCTGTTCTCCCGCCCGGCCGAAGAGAGCCCCGAGGCGTTCGGGGCGCGGCTTCGCGCCACGGCTGCCGACCTGGCCGGGAGGCCGGGATCGTCCACCGTCGTGGCCTTCGTCGACGACGGGAGTGTCGGTGCGCCTCCTGGTACCGACCCGGGCGACTCTCGATACCGGGCCGCGCTGCTGATGTCCGGGGTGGCGAGATCGGATCTGCCCGCCGCTGACGCCATCTACGGGGTTCGACGACGGGTGATCAAGGCCCGGACCCGCGGAAGGAACGGAGCCCGCTCCGCCGGCTTCACCCGCGTCTTCCTCGTCAACCGGGCCGGCCCTATCGACCATGAGCAGTTCAATGAGCATTGGCGGGACGTCCACTCTCGGGTCCACGTGGAGTCCTCTCCCGGTACCCGGCACTACGAGCAGCTCATCTTCGACGAGAGCCTCACGCCCGGCGCGGGGCAATGGGATGGGGTGAGCCTGATCAGCTTCGGAACCCCGGAGGACTTCACCGAGCGCCGGTACGGGCCCGGCGGCGAGATCGCGATCGCCAACGACTCCAGGCAGTTTGTCTCATCCCCGACCGAGACCTTCCCGACCAGCGAGTTCGTCTACCTCGACGACGCCTCCGAGTCCCTCTACCAGGACGACGATTCCTGAAGGAGGTCCGCCGGTTCGTCGCGGCGGGCCCCGACCGTCTCCGCTCGGTCCATGCGTTGACGACGACCGTGGATCACGTCCAGACTGGTGGCTCGCTCGGGTCCGGAAGGCCTCTCCCGGTCACGAGCAGCGGCGAGGGGTCGGGTCCCCTTTACCCGACCCTTCGTCGCACCCTACGCCTCTCGCCCGGCCGGCTACAGCGACTCGTAGACGCCTAGATCGATGACGCCGCCAACGATCCTCGGGTTGCCCAGGAAGTCCGTGCTCGGAACCGCCGGTGCACCATTCGTGCCTGCGTTGATGGCAGGCGAGCCGGGCATCAGCTGATAGTCGTTGATCGACGGGTTGGCAAACTCCGGATTGGCGGTCAGGTTGCCGTGGTTGAGAAACGAGGAGACGCAACTTCCCAACACCGCCTGCCCCCCTCCCGACCAGGCCAGATCGGTAACGAAGTGGGGCGGTGTCGGCGACGACGCCGTTGAACAAGTGACTGCCGGCTGGGTAGCTGCTCCCGAGACGAAGATGTTGTTGTAGAGCTCGACGCCTGAGTCGACTCCGGTGACGCCCAGGGCACCTTGGTTCTTGCCGGCCACCACGGTGTTGTTGGTAAAGATGGGTCCCTCCGACTTCCCCGGCGCCGAGACGAGGATGCCCGGCCCGCCGGGGTTGCCGGTAATCAGATTCTGGACAACCGTGGCCGTGTTGTCGTTGAAGAGGGTGATACCCCCGGGAGAATTGCCCTCAATGGTGCTGTCAAGCATGGTGACCGTCCCCGGCTGAAAGAAGCTGACTCCGCCCGGGCCTGAGCCAGTCCACGCGTTGTTCTCCACAGTGGTGTGCGTAATCTGGGCCCCGACGGTGTCGGTCACTTCGATGCCGCCCCCGCCATTTCCGGACGTGCACCGCGCTTCCTGTGCGTTGCCCGACACCGTGTCGCCAGATAGCACTGCGGCGCCACCGTCGAGGTACACGCCCGCCCCGCCATAACAGGCCTGGTCGGCGGAAACCACGTCGTTCTGGATCATCGGGGAGGCCGAAAAGACGTAAATACCCCCGCCGAAGGAAGCCGCTCCTCCAGTGACGGTAAAGCCTTTCAACACCGATGAGGCCCCCTCATTCGTGTGAAAGGACACAGCCGGCCCGTCCGCTTGTCCGACAATGGTCGTCTTCTTTGGGCCCTTAGCACTCCGCACCGTGATCGCCTTGCCCAAGAAGTCGATGTCGCCCACATAACTCCCGGGAGCGACGACAACAATGTCGCCATCAGAGGCAGCGTCAATAGCCGCCTGGATGGTCGGCGCATTGGTTGGCACGTGGATCGTCACCCGACGGGCGACCGCCAAGGGACTGGCCGCAGACGAGCTCGCCGAAGCTACCCCTGAGAGGCCTACCAGCAGAGCGGCCGCAACCGCCAGGACGGAGTACAACCGCCACACTCTCATCATCAACGCCTTTCATGGCCCCTTCGTGACGTGGGTCGTCTCGAAGTCACATCTGTCTGTACGCGCCACCGGATCGCGGAGCTCGCTTGCCCTCCGAAACGCGACGGGTGCAACAAGGAGGGCCCCCGCAACCGGGAGCCCTCCTTGTGTCCGGGATCGAACCCCAGTCAGCTTGCGCTTCGTGAGCTGCGATCCGCCTCTCCCGACTTCCTCATGGCATTATCGGATTGGGACTGTTGGTGAAGGTGGTCGATGTCGTCCCGTTGGTGGGATTCGGCAACAGGGTGAATACCACTGTCCCTGCGGTCGTGCTGCTCGAGACCACGGAGCCATTGCTCACCGAGATGCTGGCCACGAAGGAGAAGAGGGTCGGCGCCTCAGTGACGGTGATCTGGGTGGGGTTGCCGTTCTGGTCGATCACCGGGATGTTGCCCTGGACCAGGCTGCAGGCGCCCGGCACCACGTTGGCGCTACCCGTAACCGGGTTGCCGTTGGCCGTGTAAGACCAGGCGAAGGTGAACGGTATTCCATTGAGGATCGGATCAGTGTCGGCCTTGCAGACCTTGAACTGGCCCGTCGCCACCGTATTAGTGAACTGGACTGTCGTGTCACCGGAGAACGGCACGGTCACCGTCACGGATGTCCCGCTCGAGCTCACCTCTGACCCGCTGCCGCTCACACTGATGCCCTGGAGCACGAAGTTCGGCAACTCGGTCTCCGTCACCGTGGCCGTGCCGGCAGGAACGGTGATCGGCTGGGTGCAGCTGTTAGCCGCCACCGACTTCGTGATCGAGACACCGTTGTCCGTGATCGTCATCGAGAAGCTCTCTTTGGTCGGTGCGTACGCCGTGACCGCCTTGCACAACTCGATCTGACCCTGAGCCTGGTTGGTGAAGGTGGCCTGGGTGACGATCCCCGCACCCACCGTCAGGTTGGCGGTCGGCGGGGCGCTGCCATTGTCCTGTGAGGATGGCGTAACCACCACGCTCGTGTTCAGGACGAACGGTTGGCTCTCCTCGCTGATCTGCACGGTACTGCCGACCGGGAGGTTCTCGATATCACCGAACTGGTCGGTGACCAGCTGGCAGACGGTGGTCCCGGCCGCTCCGGCCACGATGCCTTCCGTGCTGCTGCCATCGGCACTGCTGATGTCGAACCAGAAGGTCGTGCCGGCTAGCGCCGAGCTGTTGGGCGTCAGTGTCTTGCAGATCTTCACCGTCGACGTCCGGGTGTCGTTGACGAAGAAGACCTGCGTCTCGGACGTGGTGCTCTTGACCACGCTGACGACTGCCGACCCGTTGGCGTCATTTTGGCTGACCAGGTCCTGACTCGGGGTGGTGTAGATGTCGCCCACGAAGTACGGCGCTTGTGGCGTCTCCGTCACCGTCACGTTGCCGGCCGCCACCGTGAGTGCAGGTGTGCACTGGTTGACGCCGATGGGCTGGGTCGTCTGCGAGAACCCGGTGGAGTCCGTGATGGTGAAGGTGAAGGTACCCGTCACGTACTGGTCGGACGCTTGCTTGCAGACCTCCAGCAAACCGTTGCTCGGAGGCGGGGGCACGGTGTTCGTATACGTAACTACCGTTACGCCCGGCTGCAGGGTCACCGTGACCGTGCCGTTGGCGGTATTGACGTTGCTGCCCTCACTGGCCGGGTTGACGTCGATGGACGAAACCACGGTGTTGGGCGTGGGCTGCTCGGCCACGTTGACCACGGTGCCGACCTTGAACTTCCTGAGGCTGCTGCAGCCGGGGTTCGAGGCCGATCCTGCGATCACGCTGAACGGGGCGCCACTATTTTCGGTGAAGGTGAAGGGTTGATTCAACAGGCTCTGGTCGCCCGCCACCTTACAGATCTTTATCTGAGCCAGCAGGACCTTGTTGGTGAACGTCACCACCGTCTCGTTGTTGCTGGTAGATCCCGAACGCACGTTGATGGTGGCCGTGCGATTGGCCAGGTTCTTGCTGACGTGGTCAGTCTTCGGGGCCACGGTGATGTTGCTGACGGTGTCACCGGCCGGGAGGCCGGTCGCCTCTTCGGTAATCGTCTGGTGGCCGGACGCGACCGTCAGGGGTGCGCTGCACGTCCCCCCTGTGACCGAGATGGGATTCGAGGTGCTCTGGAGGCCGCTGACGTCGAACAGAAACGTGCTTCCAGCCATCCCGTTCTTGCTCGACTTGCAGACCTCGATGGTCCCGGGTGTGGTGTTCCCAGCGTTCACGTGAGGACTCGCCACCGAGCTGGTCCTCGCTGGCTGGGCCTGGGCCGACGGGCTACCGACCGCGGCTAGTACCGATAGGGGTGTCACCGCTACCGCGGCGAGCACCATTAATCTGGATAGGCCTCTCATACTCCGCCCTTCCTATGTACGTCCCGTTGCCCGGCCCCTTTAACCGGCGAGAACGCCGCGCGTAAAATAACTACCGATTAGGCCAGCGTCAAGACCCAATATTTTTTGTTCACAATCATCCAACCAAGGCCGCGCCCGGGCCGCCCGACCAACTATTGAGCCTGACCCTGCCCGGTGAGCTCGCCAAGTGGCGACCGTTTCCCGGTTTTTGGGCTGCCAATACCTTGTCTGCAAGTTGTCCGTGGTCCGGGTTTATGGATTAGATGACTATTTTGATCAACGAGGTTCCCGAATCGGGAACAAAAATAGGCCAAAGCGCCCGGTGCGGCAAGGGCCGCTAGAAGAAAGCTCGCCGGTGCACCACTCTCCGAGGTGGTTAACGGCAAACAACGACGGAGGGTGACGGCGAGGCGTTACCCAGCCCCGAACCGTTTTGGCGACCGTGACGGGCGTCGCCCGATTGGCCCCCGATTGCCACCGCCCGCCCAGCGCGATTGTGCGAACGAGCCCGGGGTACCTCTAGGCCATCGCGACGCCATCCCCGGGGAACACCACAAAACACGAGAGCGAGAGCTCGCAGCCGGCCGTGATCCGGAGACCGGATGGGCGTCACGAAGCCAATGACAAAAGACTGGTTTCGGTCAGCTCGGGCTTCGCCGGTAGCTCATGGATACCCGCGTCTCTGAGCCCGTACAGACTGTCACCACGTCAGCGGCCACCTCATGGATGAGGGTGAGACCAAGACCTTGGTGGGGCTCGCGGTGGTCTTTCGCCGAGTCTCGATTCCATCGGCCGGTGTCGGAGACGCTGACCGACACGACGTGCTCGTCTGCGAACGCCTCGAGGCTGACCCGACGTCGGGGGTCAAAGCCGCTCCCGTGCTCGATGGCATTGCTGGTGGCCTCGCCGACGCCGAGGAGAACGTCATTGAGCGTGTCTTCGGCCAAACCGAGCGATTCCAGCCAGAGCCGCAGGCGCTGACGAAGAGGACCGAGCTCTCCCACCTGAGCCGGCACGATCTCGACGAAGCTGCTGGGATTTGACCCGGCCGGACGCAATGCGACCAGGGCTACATCGTCGCTGAACCCGCCGTCGGGAGCCATTTTGTGGAGGAGTGCCGTCGCCGCTTCGCCGGCAGGGCGGTGGACGAGCCCGGAGGCCGTGTCGGCCAGACGTAGAAGGCCGGCATCCAATGATTCTCCCCGCCGCTCGACCAACCCGTCGGTGTAAAGGATCAAGAGAGAACCTGGGGACACTTGCACTTGCCCGGGAGGCGACGTCGACGCCAGACCGGCAAGGCCGAGCGCCGGTCGGCGGCCGTCTTCCAGGAAACGGGTAGTCCCGTCCGGCCGCACGAGCAACGGGTAGGGATGCCCGGCGCAGGCATACCGCAGCGTGCCCGACCTACGGTCGACCACGGCGTAGCCAATGGTGGCCCCCATGGCGCCCGGGAGCGTCTCGGCGTAGCGCTCGATGACGTTGATTACGTGACGGGGATCCTCGGAGGTGAGGGCCACAGCCTCGACGGCGCTACGGAGCTGGCTCATGGCGGCAACTGCCGGCAGCCCGTGGCCGACGACGTCACCCACCGAGATGCCGATGCGATCGGAATCTATCGTCGTGGCCGTATACCAATCACCACCCACTCGCAGCGCGTCGCTTGCAGACTGGTAGACGGCCGACACCACGGCCGCCGTGGTCCGACGGTCGAGGTCGAGGAGTCGGTCCTGAAGCTCGGTCGCCATGCGGTGCTCGCGTTCGGCGGTCACGAGGCGCTCAATCGCACCACCAACCAGCGATGCGGTCTCCTCGATGAACCCGATGTCGTTGGCGTCCGGCGTCCCGGAATCGGACCACACGAGGGTAAGACATCCGATGGCCGAACCTTGATGGCCGTGCAGAGGAACCGTGACGCTCCCCCCCTGGGATGGCGTCGCCCACCGGACTTCGGGTCGGTAGGCGCCGGCCAAGCCTCGTTGATCGGGGAGCACCACGGTGCGGTTCTCCCGGATGGCTTCGGCGACCGGCACAGGCGCGCCGAGGGCCACGGTCAGGGCCCGGCTGGCGAACGACGGTCCTACCCCACCTGCGTATTCGATCCTGATCAAAGCGCTTGAACGGTCAACGATGCCGATGGACGCGCTCGAGAGCCCCGAGGGTACTGGTTCGAGAGGCGGCCACGGCCTCGACCACTTCTTTGACCGACAACGCCGCGGACAACACCGCCGCCAACTCGGCGTGGGCGGCGGACCGACCGGCCGCCACCGCTTCCTCGTCGTGCCGGGACCGGGTTCGGGCGGCGGCGTCGAGGCGCGCCGCCACCCGGTTGAGCAGATCGCGTGAGCGGAAAGGCTTCACCAGGTAATCGTCTGCACCGGCCAGGAGCCCTTCCCCGGAGGCCTCCATCCCGGCGCGAGCCGAGAGCATCAGCACCGGGATCAACGCCAGGTCCGCATCGGACAGCAGCGCGGCCACCAGTCCAAAGCCATCGAGTTTCGGCATCATCACGTCGGTGACAATGAGATCCGGGCCGAACCGCCGGGCCAGCTCCAGGGCGCCCTCTCCGTCGGCCGCCGCCACCACCTCGTAGTCGACGCTCAATATTCGCTGAAGCTGCTGGCGCATGTCGGCGTTGTCATCGGCTATTAGCACGAGTGGTCGACCCGGCCGACGCTGGGGCCGGCTCGTAGTGACGTCTTCTTCGTTGAGCCAACCGAGGGCCTCCACCACGAAGGAGTTCTGATCCACCGGACTACCCACTGCCGGCGCATGATCCGGCAGCGTGGTCGAGCCTGCGGGCGCCGGTAACCGTACCGCGACCGTCGTCCCCACCCGCGGCTCGCTGGCGAGGGTGATCGTCCCACCATGCAGCTGGACCAAACCTCGCACCAGAGCCAAGCCGATCCCACTGCCCTCCGCGCTGCGCCCCGAGGTCGTCGCCGGACGGTAAAAGCGGTCGAAGAGCCGATCGAGATCTTCCGCCGGAATACCGGTTCCGGTGTCGGTGACGGTGAGAAGGATCTCGTCGGACTCGTTACGAGTGACGCGCACCGTGATCGAGCCGACCAGAGTGAACTTGAAAGCATTCGAGACGAGGTTGAGCACTATGGTCTCCCACATCTCGAGATCGACGGCCGCCCTGGCCGGGTCGCAGTCGACCACCAGTTCGATCCCGGCCCGTTGGCACACTTCGGCAAATGACGAAACCGTTTCGGCGGTGCGCTGACCGACGTCCGTGACCACCAATCGGGGTTCCGACCGGCCCGCTTCCAAGCGAGCGAAGTCGAGCAATGAATTGACCATTCTCAGCAACCGGCGGCCGTTTCGGTGCACCATCTCCAAGCGCGCCGCCAACGCCGGGTCCCGGGTTCCGGCGATGGCGTCTTCGAGGGGACCGAGCATCAAGGTGAGTGGGGTACGAAACTCGTGGCTCACGTTGGTCAAGAAGACGGTCTTCGCCTGGTCGACCTGGGCCAGCGCCTCGGCGCGCTGCCGTTCGTGCTCGTAGGCGCCGGCGCTAGAGAGCGCTGCAGCAAACTGACCGGCCAGTCGCTCGCAGAACCCCAAATACTGGTCGTCGAGAGGACGCCGCGGATTGAGCCCCACGACCAATGACCCGCGATCGTGCCCGGGGAGGGGCCCTGGCACCGGTACCACCAGCGCGCGGTCGGGGGCCGCGTCGCCCAACAGGTGATCCACTCCCGGCAGTCGTGCGGGTATCCCACTGACCACAGACGCCGCCGCGGGGTGGCTCAGCTCCCCCCATGAGGGCAACGTCGGGCAGGCGGCTGCGACGATCCCTCTGACCGGTAAAGTGGCTCCCGATAGCCGACCCGGGTGGAGATCCGACGAATCGGTCAGATAGATGGCCACGAACGGCAGGTCGGCGGGATTGGCGGCGCAGACGAGCAGCGTCGCTTCAACCGCTCCTTCCTCCGAGTCGGTGTCCAGCAATTCAGCGGCCAGCGCGTTGAGGACGCGAAGGCGCCGCTCACCAAGCACCCGTTCGGTGGTCTCCGTGACCGCACAGAAGATCCCGGCGACCGTGCCGGCGCCGTCCAGTATCGGGCTGTAGGTGAAGGTGAAATATCGTTCCTGCGGCTGACCGTCGGTGACAATGGGAAGCATCAGGTCGTCGGACCACGTGGCCACCCCGGATGCCATCACGCCGTCGAGCATCGGCCCGATCACGCCCCACAGCTCCTCCCACACCTGATGTCCGGCACTTCCCAAGGCGGCGGGATGCTTCTTCCCGAGCATGGGAAGGTAGGCGTCGTTGTAGATCAGAAAGAGCGGCTCCCCCAGCCAGAGTACGATCGGGAAGCGGGACGTGAGCGCCATGGCCACGATCGCCCTCGTCTCCGGTGACCAGGATCTCGGTGGGCCGAGGGGGTGCGAGGCCCAGTCATAGGCGGCAAACCGATTCCCCATCTCCCCCGCCAGCTGGGCGGCCTCGGCCAGGTCCGCAGGAAGGTCCTCCAGCATGCCCCCCCAGGATACGGCCCGACGAAACGGGGAGGGCAACAATGGAGGGGCCGGGGGAATCCACGCTTCCCCTCGAAAGGAGCGGAGTAGGAGATGACGTTACTGCGCACCGTGGGAATGGTCTTGCACCCGCGACGCGATGCAGCCGATGCGGTCGAGACGATCATGTCCTGGGCGGCAGCACATCAGGTCACCGTGGTCGGCTTGGGTGCAGAGATCGGGCGGCTCAATTGCCGGGCCATAGCCGTGTCCGACCGCGAGATAGGCGAACGGGCCGATCTGCTGGTCGCGCTCGGCGGGGACGGCACGGTTCTGCGCGCCCTGCGTCTCGCCGACCGCCATACCCTGCCGGTGCTGGGGGTCAACCTGGGAAAGCTCGGATTCCTGGCCGAGGTCGATATCCAGGACCTGGCCCCAGCCCTGACGGCAATTGCCGACCACGGCTACGCGGTCGAGGGCCGGTCCGCTCTCGACGCCGTCCTCGGCGACCAGCGGTTCACCGCCTTCAACGACATCGTCGTGGTCCGCGTGCCCGGGGAAGGCAACGCGGACGTGGAGCTCGGGGTTGAAGGGCGGCACTTCGTCAACTACGCAGCTGATGCCGTCATCGTGGCGACGCCGACGGGGTCGACCGCCTACAACTTCTCCGCCGGTGGACCCATCATCGACCCTTTGATCCGGGGGATCGTAGTGACCCCGGCGGCACCGCACTCGGTCTTCAACCGCTCGATCATCGTGGACCCGTCGCAATCCCTCGACCTGCGGGTCCTGCCCTCCGCTGGCCGCCTGGCCGTCGAGGTAGATGGCCAGGTCACGACCTATGTGGTACCTGGTGACACCATCAGGGTGACGACTCGCCCGGATGCCGCCCGGGTGGTCCGGCTGGGGGCAACGACGTTCTACGAGCGGACGCGCCGCAAGCTCGGGATCACCGGCTCAGCGGAACTGGCTGCCCCGCCTCCGTCGGTCGAGCCCACCGGGCACGCCGCTGGTCGGACCGCGACCTCGAGCCCCTCCCCCGCCTGGCCGCACGCTGAAGACGGCCCCGACCGCTAACCCGGTTTTGCATGCGAAAATGGCGGGATGCCGACGCCGATCCTCCTGACCGTCGACGACGACCCTGAGGTGTCACGGTCGTTGGCCCGCGACCTGCGCCAGCACTATGGCGAGGAGTACCGCATCCGCCGAGCCGAATCGGGCTCGGCGGCCCTCGATGCGCTCAAGGAGTTGAAACTCAGGGACGAACAGGTCGGGCTCCTGCTGGCCGACCAACGGATGCCCGGCATCAGCGGGGTCGAGTTCCTCGAGCAATCCAGGAACCTCTACCCCAAGGCCCGCCGGGTCCTGCTCACGGCCTATGCCGATACGGATGCCGCCATCGCGGCCATCAACCAGGCCGACGTGGACTACTACCTCCTCAAGCCCTGGGATCCGCCCCAGGAGAAGCTGTACCCGGTCCTCGACGACCTGCTCGAGGACTGGAGGATGCAGGACCGACTCAAAGCTGGCGAAGGCGTTCGGGTCGTCGGGCACAGGTGGTCGGCCCTGTCGCATGAGATCAAAGACTTTCTGACGCGCAATCAGGTCCCCTTCAAGTGGTTGGAGCTCGAGCGCGACCTCGAAGCAGCCCGGCTGTTGGAGGCCCATGGCGGCGACCAGAGCCAGCTCCCGCTCCTCGTCACCGACACCGGCCAAGCCCTGCAGGCCCCGACGACCAGCGAGGTGGCCCGCACCCTCGGGTTGGCGTCGGCGCCCTCGCTCCCCTTCTACGATCTCGTCGTCATCGGAGGCGGGCCCGCCGGCCTCGGAGCAGCGGTGTACGGGGCGTCGGAAGGTCTGCGTACCGTGCTGGTCGAACAGGAAGCGATCGGCGGTCAAGCCGGGCAGAGCTCGCGGATCGAAAACTATCTCGGGTTCCCTTCCGGAATCGGCGGCGGCGATCTGGCCAGAAGAGCGACCGCCCAGGCTCGCCGGTTCGGTGCGGAGATGCTGCTGGCGTGCGAGGTGACGGGCCTCGAGGTGTGCGGATCGGCCCGCGTGGTGCGCCTGGGCAGCGGCGAGGAGCTCTCGGCGCAGGCGGTGCTCTTGACGACGGGAGCCGCCTACCAGCGGCTGAGCGCGCCCGGCGTCGACGCCCTGACCGGAGCCGGCATCTATTACGGGGCGACGGCCACGGAGGCGCAGTCGGTCCGCGGGGAGGACATCTACATCGTCGGCGGGGCCAACTCCGCCGGTCAGGCCGCCGTCTACTTCTCCAGGGCAGCCCGCAGCGTCACCATCCTGGTGCGAGGTCCAAACCTCGAGCGCTCGATGTCCCACTACCTCATCCAGCAGATTCGCCAGCTGCCGAACGTGCGAGTAGAGACCGACAGCACTGTCGTGGAGGCGGGCGGGACAGATCACCTGGAATGGCTGCGAATCGCCAATCGCGAAACGGGCGTCGAGGAAAAGGTCGATGCGTCGTGGCTGTTCGTCTTCATCGGCGCGGCCCCCTGCACCGATTGGCTCGGCCGAGCGGTCCGGCGCGACGAGAACGGATTCGTGCTGACGGGACCCGACCTCCTGCAGGACGGACAACTTCCCCCTGACTGGCCCCTGGAACGGCAGCCCTATTTCCTGGAGACGAGCGTTCCGGGAATCTTTGCCGCCGGCGATGTACGGGGGCAGTCCGTCAAACGGGTGGCTTCGGCCGTGGGTGAGGGAGCTATGGCCGTCACGTTCGTTCACCGTTACCTGGAGCAGCTATGACCGAGTCCACCGAGCTCAAAGAGGAGCTCCGAAGCACCTTCCTGTTTGAGAGCCTGACCGACGAGCAGCTCGACTGGCTGGTCGAGCACGGGACCGTCGAACGTCATCCGGCCGGCGTCATCGTGTACACCCAGGGCGATTCGGCCGACGCCTTCTACGTGCTGCTCGACGGCGAGATCGAACTGGTGAAGCGGATGGACGGCACGGATGTGGTGTTGAACACCACCTCCCAACCAGGCTCCTATGCGGGGGTCATGCGGGCGTTCATCACTGTGTCAGGGACCCAGTCCTGGGCATCCAGCCTCCGCACCGTTCAGGACTCGCGTTTGTTCAAAATGCGGGCGGACGACTTCACCTACCTCCTGCAGAAGTGGTTCGCCATGGCGGTGCACCTGCTCGACGGGATGTTTCTGGGCCTGACGAACGCGGACGCCCTCCTCGGCCAGCGGGAAAAGCTGATTGCCCTCGGCGCCCTTTCGGCCGGCCTCGCCCACGAGCTCAACAACCCGGCCGCCGCCGAAGTACGAGCCGCCGAATCCCTGAGCGCTCGCATCCACGATGCCCGCTCGGCCATGGTGAAAGTAGCGCCCGAAGCCAGCAAGGACGAGCTGCCCGCGCTGCTCGGGCTGCTCAACACGGCCCTGGAGCGAGTTCGCAGCGCGCCCACCCTGTCGACGCTGGAAGCAGGCGACCTCGAGGACATATTTGCCGGCCGCCTCGAAGCAGTGGGCGTGGACAACGCCTGGGACTTGGCGCCCGTGTTTGCCTCCTCAGGACTCGACGAGGCGTGGCTGGATGAGGTCGTGGCCGTAGCTGGTCGACACGCTCCTGATGCCCTTCGCTGGCTCGCCGCCGGCCTGGATATGGAGAGCCTTGTCGGCGAGATCCGTAACTCCGCTGGGAGGATCTCTGAACTGGTGGCCGCCATGAAGGACTACAGCCATCTGGACATGGGCCCATTCGAGAGAGTCAATATTCACGATGGGATCGACAACACCCTGCTCATCTTGAAGCACAAGTGGAAGAAGGGTGTGACCGTCGTGCGGGATTACGACCGCACCCTGCCCGAGATATGCGCCCAGGGCGGCGAGCTCAACCAGGTGTGGACCAACATCATCGACAATGCCCTCGACGCCATGGATGGACAGGGCACGCTCACCATCCGCACCAGCCGTGACAAGGACTGCCTTCTGATCGAGATCGGCGATACCGGCACAGGAATCCCGCCGGAGCTGCAGCGCCGCATCTTCGACCCGTTCTTCACGACCAAAGAGGTCGGGAAGGGTACGGGCCTCGGCCTCGACATCAGCTACCGGATCGTAGTCCGTCGCCACCACGGCGACATACGGGTCGACTCTCAGCCCGGCGACACCTGGCTCAGGGTGTGGCTCCCCATAGACCAACCGACCGCGACGGCCAACCCGGCCTAGCAACGATCACGGCCGGGGGCTCGGACCACCCGACGGCGGCGAAGCCGCCAACGACGGATCGCCCGCCGCTACGAGGGCGGACCCCTTCGCCCGGGCCGCTTGGAGCTGATCACACCGGTATCGAAGCCGGCCAGATGCAGGCCGCCCGCAAACCGGGCGTGTTCGATCTTGATGCAGCGGTTCATGACCACCGAAAGCCCAGCCGAGTGGGCCAGCTCGGCCGCCTCGTCGCTCCACAGTCCGAGCTGGATCCACAAGGTTCGCGCTCCGACCGCGATGGCGTCCGCGGCCACTCCAGGGAGGTCCTCGACGCGACGGAAGGCGTCCACCAGATCGGGGGCTTCGGGGAGGTCGGCCAGGGTCGGGTAGACCGGGTGACCGAGGATGGACGTCTGGCGCGGGTTGACGAACCACACCTCGAAGTCGGTACTCGAGCTCAACAGGTAGGTGGCGACGAAGTGGCTGGCGCGGCGCCGGGTTGGCCGACGCGCCAACGATCGCAATTGACCGGGTTCCGTTGAGGATCTCCAGCCGCTCCCGGGCGGTCGGAGACCGCCACGGATCGGGCGCGACCGCGGTCGGCTGGCCCCGTTCCGGGGAGGTCATTTCCCCACCTTCGCGGCGATGGAGAGCGCCCGATCGAAATCCCAGACGATGTCGTCGAGATCCTCGATGCCGACCGAGACCCGCACGAGATCGGCGCCCACGCCGGCGGCGGCCAGGGCTTCGTCGGAAAGCTGGCGGTGGGTGGTCGAAGCGGGATGGATCACGAGCGTCCTGGTGTCGCCGATGTTGGCGAGGTGGCTGGCCAGCTCGCCGGCCTCGACAAAGGCCTGGCCGGCCTGGCGACCACCTTTGATGCCAAACGAGAACACCGCCCCGGCACCTTGCGGCAGGTACCGGCGAGCCAGGGCGTAGTAGGGAGAGGTGGGCAGCCCGGCGTAGCCGACCCAAGCCACCGCAGGGTGACCCGACAGATACTCCGCCAGGCCGACGGCATTGGCCACGTGAGCCTCCATACGTAGCGGCAGGGTCTCCAATCCCTGCATCAGAAGGAAGGCGTTGAGCGGCGCCAGGGCGGCTCCGAAATCGCGAAGCTGCTCGACGCGTAGCTGCGTGCAGAAGCCGTACTCGGCGAAGTTGTCCCAGTACCGCAAGCCACCGTAGCTGGGCACCGGCTCCGTCATTCGCGGGAAACGCCCGTTCGCCCAGTCGAAGCGCCCGCTCTCCACGACCACCCCTCCCATCGACGTGCCGTGGCCCCCGATGAATTTGGTGGCCGAATGCAGGACCACGTCCGCCCCATGCTCGAACGGGCGACACAGGTACGGGGTGGCCAGGGTCGAGTCCACGACGAGCGGCACCTGTACCGAGTGGGCCGCCTCCGCCAGCCTCTCGAGGTCCGCCACCACGCCGGAGGGATTGGCGACGATCTCCGTATAGAAGGCCTTCGTCTCCGGGCGGGCGGCCGCGGCGAAGGCGTCGGGGTCGTCGGGCGCGACGAACGTGGTATCGATCCCGAGGCGCCGGAGCGAGACGTCCAGCAGCGTGTGGGTACCGCCGTAGAGGGCAGCACTGGACACGATGTGATCACCGGCGGCAGCCACCCCGGTGAAGAGAAGGGTTTCCGCGGCCTGGCCGCTCGAGGTGGCGACGGCGCCGATCCCGCCTTCCAGGCTCGCCATGCGCTCCTCGAACGCGGCCACTGTCGGATTGGCAATCCGGGTGTAAATGTTGCCGTACTTCTGGAGGGCGAAAAGGTCGGCGGCGTCCGCAGCATCCTCGAAGACGAATGCGGTGGTCTGGTAGATCGGGACGGCTCGAGCTCCGGTGGTGGCGTCGGGCCGGTTGCCGGCGTGGATGGCCCTTGTCCGAAAGCCCCATTGGTGATCCTGCACAGAGGGATGTTATCGAGACTTGGCGAAAAGGGCCGCTGGCGACGGCCCGCTAGGTGACGTGGGCGACGTGGTCGAGGTAACCGCAAAGGTGGGCACTCAAGTCGCGGGCGTCATCTCCCGCCCCGTCGATCAGGGTCGACTTTCGCCGCCGGAGGAAGGTGGTACCCATCACGTACAGGCCGGGCACGGGCGTGACGCCGCCCACGTGGACAGCCGCTCCTTTGGGATCGAGGACCGGGATGCGCAGCCAGGGATACTCCGGCCGGTAGCCCGTCGCCCAGATGACCGTCTTGATCGCACCCTTCCGAAGCGGGAGCAGGAGCGGCGGAGCGGGGGGCACCTCGGTCGGTGCAAACCGTTCGGGCGGATCAGTCTCGGCGTCGACGCCGTGCTCGAGGGCCCAGTCGTCGAGGGAGCCGAGCAGCCGGCCGAGCTTGAGGTCGGCGAGCGCGCACTGATTGGGCAGTGAACCCGAGAACTGCGCCGTTCCGTCCTCCGTCACTCCAGCCAGGCGGCCGACCAGTCGAACCCCGATCCGTTGCAGGGCGTTGAGGTCGACCGTCAGCCGGCCCGGCGAACCGACCAGCTGGAATGACGACACGTGTCGGGCCCGGACGACGTCGTCCACCTGGTCGAAGCGCTCGTCGAGAACGCCGGCAGCGTCGAGCCACCACATGATGTCCATGCCTCGATAGAGCCGAGGCACGCGCACATGGCCCCCGACGGCCAGGGTGACCGGACGGCCCGACCTGTGCAGCTCGTCGGCGAGCTGTACTCCCGTCGATGCCGCGCCCACGACCAGGACGCCACCCGGCTCGAGCTGGTCCGGGTTTCGGTACTCGGCCGCGGCCAGCCGGGTCACTGCCGGCGGGATGGCTGTCGCGAAGCCCGGGATGTCCGGCCGATGGTACGGGCCGCTGGCGACAACAACCGCCTTGGCCCGCCATTCACCGCGGGTGGTGATCACGGAGAAGCCGTCGGGCCCGACTTCGACCGACGTGACCTCGGCATGCGGCTCCACCGGAGCGTTGATGACCCCGGCGTAACCCGTGATGTAGTCGACAATCTCCGGTAGCGCCATGTAGCCATCTGGTTCGTCACCTTCGTACCGGTAACCCGGCAGTCGGTTGAGCCAGTTGGGAGTCAGCAACCGCAGCGAATCCCATCGCTCGCAGCGCCAGGAGTTGGCGATCTCGCCCCGCTCGAGCAGGACGTGGTCTATCGCCCGCTCAGTCAGATAGTGGCTCATGGCCAGACCGGACTGGCCAGCCCCAACGATGACGACGGCGGCGCGCTGCACGAGAACCTGGCTCTGCCGTCAGGAAATGGGGTTACTGGACCTCGACGGTGACGCTGGTCGGATTGGTGACGATGTCGTAGACCGCAGAGCGCTTCTGAGACTGGGCCACGAGGGCCTTGATGTCGTCGGGCGACGCGTCCGCGTCGATCTTGTAACTCACCTTGATCTGGCTGAAACCGTTACGGACTTCGGGGTCCACCCCCAGGATGCCTCGGATATCCATGTCCCCCTCGAGCGTGGCGGTCACGGACCGCAGCTGGATCTCCCGGTTTTGGGCCACGGCCGCGACCCCTGCCGTGAGACAGCTGACCAGGCTGACGAGGAGCAACTCGACGGGTGTCGGGCCCTGATCCTCTGAGGAGAACACCTCGGGATGATCGCCTTCGAAGGTGAACTCGCTGCGGTGACTGTGCTCTTCGCCCAGGCCGAAGAATCCGGTCACGCTGCTCTGGCTGTGCGTCCCGTTCACCCACGTATTGCTGGCGCGCCATTTGAAGTTGGCGCCTTCAGGTTGCTCAGCGAGCATGTTGCGGGCCGTTAGGAGAAACTCGACATTGACCCCGTTGTCCACGGGAGTCGCGGTACTGGCCATCCTGTCACCTCCGGATCTGGTGCACCTCACAGTCCGAGCACGGCTCGGGCCCCGAGGGGACGCTAGCATAGAAACTCGACCCCCAAGGTCAGCTATCTGCGCAGATGGAGCAAACTGGTGACATCTCCTTGAGTCAGTTGGGCGGCCAAGGTGGGCGCTGGCGCACCCCGGAGCGATGGACCCGTTGACGGGCGTCCGGCGATGAGCGCCGCCAGGGTTCGCCCTGCCGCCATGAGTGGCGTCTGGTGGCCGGGAGACGAACCAGGGCAGCGCCGGTTAGTGACGTTGTTCTCGGACGAGCCGCTGAAGCTCGAGGGAGGCGGCTCGATCGCTCCGGTCACCGTGGCCTACGAGACGTGGGGCAACCGTTCGCCCAACGGCGACAACGCGGTGCTGGTCGAACACGCCCTCACCGGGGACAGCCATGCCGCCGGGCCCGCAGGTCCGGGACATATTGGCACCGGGTGGTGGGATTCTCTGATTGGACCTGGAGCACCCATCGATACGAATCGGTGGTGGGTGATTTGCCCAAATACGCTCGGTGGATGCCAAGGTACGACGGGACCGGTGTCACCGGCTCCCGATGGCTCCCCATGGGGATCGCGTTTCCCGGTCGTCACCATCAAAGATCAGGTGTCCGTCGAGGCGGCGCTGGCCGACGCGCTGGGTATCGGGCGGTGGGCCGCGGTGGTCGGGGGATCAATGGGCGGAATGCGAGCCCTCGAGTGGGCAGTCACCTTCCCAGAGCGGGTGGAACGGCTGATCGTGCTGGCTTGTGGAACAGCCGCGAGCGCAGAGCAGATCGGGCTGGGCGCGGTGCAGGCGCAGGCCATCCGGCTCGATCCCGACTTCAATGGGGGCGACTACTACGACGGAGAATCCGGCGACGGGCCCCAACGCGGGCTGGGGTTGGCTCGGCGGATCGGCCAGATCAGTTACCGATCGGAGCTCGAGCTCGCCGCTCGCTTCGGGCGGCACGTGCAGGACGGTGAGGATCCTCTCGACGGCGGCCGGTACGCGATCGAGAGTTATCTTGACCACCACGCCAGCAAGCTGGGCCGGCGCTTCGACGCCAACAGCTATCTGGTGCTCAGCCGGGCGATGGACCACCACGACGTCGGGCGGGGTCGCGGCGGAGCCGAGCGGGCGCTGGCTCTGGTGCGGGCCAGGTCGACGGTGGCGGCGATCGATTCCGACCGGCTCTATCCGCCCCGCCTCCAAGACGAGATCGCCGAGTTCCTGCCCGATCGTCCCCGGGTGGCGGTCATCCGTTCTCTGCACGGCCATGACGGATTCCTGCTCGAAGCCCAACAGGTCGGATCCGTCATCCTGGCTGCCCTGGATTGCTGAGCTCGGCCGGGCGGCCAAATCCGCGTGGGTCGCCGTTGTATCGTTGGGTCCCGCCCACTCCTAGTCGGGAGGTCCCATGGATACGACCAGTAGGCAGTCGTCGACTGAGGAGCCGGCGCAGGGAGAATGGTTCGCCCAACACTTCGATCCGTTGGCTCCCCGCCTGGCGATGGAGCTGGACGAGACCATGACCCGGATGCGGGCGTCCTGTCCGGTCGCGCACAGTGACCGGCACGGAGGCTTCTGGTTCGTCACCAGGTACGAAGACGTGCTCACGGTGCTGCAGGACTGGGAGACGTTCACCTCGGCTGAAGGCCTTACCGTGCCTCCGACCAATCCGGTATTCCGCCACCTGCCTGGAGAGATCGATCCGCCGTTGCAGCGACTGTACCGCCGCGTGATAAATCCTTATCTGAGCCCGGCAGCCGTCGCAGAGTGGGAAGCACCAACCCGCGAGGTGGCGAACGGCCTCATTGACCGCTTCGTGGACGCAGGCACGTGCGATTTCATGGCGGATTTCGCCACACCGTTCCCGGCGTTGACCTTCTTCGATTTCGCCCTGCACGCGCCCCGTGACGCCATTCCCTGGCTCCAACAGGTCGCCGCCGCGGCGACAACCCCGACGCACCCGAGGCACCGCGAGAGCTGGGAGGAGTTCACCGACTGGATCGACAACTTCGTCACCGAGCGGCGCAACCAATCACCCAGAGAGGACATCGTCGACGCCGTCATCGGGTGCGAGATCGAGGGGCGCCCAATCGCGCAGCAGGAAGTCATCGGGATCCTGCAGCAGCTCATCGAAGGCGGCCTGGAGACAACCTCGGGGGCGCTCGGGATGGCGATGCTCCGTTTCTGTGCCGACCCCTCGATGCCGGCATTGTTGCGCGCCGAGCCCGAGCTCATCCCGGAGGCCGTGGAGGAGCTATTGCGCCTCGACACGCCCTTCCTCTGTATCGGCCGGACCGCCACCACCGAGACCGAGATCGGTGGGCAGCGCATCGAGCCGGGCGACAAGGTCCTGGTCTCGTGGGCGTCTGCAAATTGGGACAACGCCGAGTTTCCCTCGCCGGAGACCTTCGACCCTCACCGACCGAAGAAACGCCATCTCACCTTCGGCGCCGGACCCCATCGCTGCGTCGGATCCAATGTGGCCCGTCTCAACTTGAGGGTAGCGATACAACTCGTCGTCGACCGACTCGACGACATGCGGCTCCAAGATGCGCGCGCGAGCCCGTTCCGTTCCACGTGGCCTACAACCGGATGCCGCTCAGTGTCCCCATCGCCTTCGCATCGAGGTCCCGCCCGCAATAACCGAGGAGGTGACGGGACCGGCCCGTGCGGCTACCTCGGCTCTCGTGGCTACCGCGGCTCTCGTGGCTCTCGTGGCTCTCGTGGCTCTCGTGGCTCTCGTGGCTCTGGTGGCTCTCGTGGCTCTCGTGGCTCTGGTGGGCAGCGCCCGGCAGCCTCCAACCTTTTTTGGTATCTAAACCGCGTATTACGCGGTTTAGATACCAAAAACCGATGCGGGCTGGCGGCCTGACAGCGGCCGCGCCTCTCGGAACGCGCCAACGCCGGCGGAGTTAGGGTGATGCCGTCCGGTCGAGTAAAGGAAAGCCGATGAAGGCTGCGGTGCTGTTCGAGAGCCCCGGAAAGTTGTCGATCGAGGAGGTGCGGATAGACCGACCCCGGCCCCGCGAGGTGTTGATCCGGGTGGGAGCCACCGGCCTTTGTCATAGTGATCTTCACTACCTCGAACGCCCCGCTCCACTCAAGGGTCCGACCGTCCTGGGCCACGAGGGTGCGGGTGTCGTCGAAGCCGTCGGGTCCGACGTCACCTACGTTCGACCGGGCGACCACGTCATCACCTTTCCCACTGGCTTTTGCGGTCAGTGCGAGTGGTGCCTGGCTGGGCGTCCGACTCTGTGCGGCCAACAAGGACTGCAGCGGTCCAGCGACGACGAACCACGGCTGCGACTCTCGGGGGGAGAACGGTGTGAGCAATTCGTCGGGCTGGCGACCTTCGCCGAGGAGATGCTGGTTCACGAGAACGCGATGGTCAAGATCGACCCGGACATGCCTCTCGACCGCGCCGCCATCGTCGGTTGTGCCGTGCCGACAGGAGTGGGAGCGGTGATCCGTACGGCCAAAGTGCCGCCGGGCGCCACCGTCGCCGTCATCGGGTGTGGAGGCGTCGGGCTCAACTGCATCCAGGGTGCGGTGATCGCCGGGGCCAGCCGGGTGGTGGCCATCGATATCAACGACGGCAAGCTGGCTCGGGCCCGGACCTTCGGCGCCACCGACACCATCAACAACAGCTCCGGTGACGCCGACCAGCAGATCGGGGAACTACTCGGCGGCAGCGGCGGAGTGGACTACGCCTTCGAGGCCATCGGCACCAAGGCCACCTGTGAGCTGGCCTTCGCCCTGTTGCGCCCCGGGGGCACCGCCACCCTGATCGGTGTCCCTCCGGCAGGAAAGCTCGAGCTGCCAACCGGCGACTTCCTGCGCGAACGCCGGCTGCAGGGCAGCCTGATGGGTTCGGTGCGCTTCCGCCAGGATGTCCCCTACTTCCTCGACCTGTACCGGTCCGGCCGGCTGAAGCTCGACGAACTGGTCTCCAACCGGATCACCCTCGAAGAGATCAACGAGGGATACGAGGCCATCACCGACGGTTCCGTGGCGAGATCAGTCGTGGTCTTCAGCTAAGCAAGGCAGTCGTGGTCTTCAGCTAAGCAAGGCAGTCGTGATCTTCAGCTGAGCCGGTCCGTCGACGCGGTCGACTCCAGCGCCTCTTGAAGGACCGGATCGCTGCGGTAGTCTCGCCGAGACTAGCGGAGCCTCGGCCCAAGCCGGAATATCGGTAAGCGTCATCCGAGGTCGAACGAGTGGAGGACAGATGGACGACCGCTTGATGTATCGCAACGAGTTCTATGTCGACGGTGGCTGGATGGGTCCGGCGGGGACCGAACACCTCGACATCGTCTCGCCGTCTAGCGAACAGGTGGTCGGGGGCGTGCCTGTCGCCGTCAACGAAGACATCGACCGCGCCGTGGCTGCCGCCCGGCGCGCCTTCGAAGGCCCGTGGGCGAGAATGTCTCGGGCCGACCGTGGTGCGGTCCTCGGTGCGGCAGCCGAACAGCTGCGGAAGCGGGAAGCGGACCTCATCGGTGTGCAGGTCGACGAGATGGGAATCCCGGTCTCGTCGGCTCGGGGCCAGTGCTCGATTTTGCCCCCGGTACTCGACTACTACGCCGACCTGGCCACGTCCTATGCGTTCGAGCGCGACGAGGTGATCGGCTCGTCGGTGGCCGCCGTGGTCAGGGACCCGGTCGGCGTGGTGGGGGCGATCACTCCCTGGAATGGCCCGACCGTGTTGTCGATCTGGAAGATCGGACCGGCCTTGGCTGCCGGGTGCACCGTGGTGCTCAAGCCCCCGCCGGAATCGCCTCTCAGCCCACTCGTACTCGCCGAAGTGTTCGACGAGGCCGGTGTACCGGCCGGGGTGGTCAACATCGTTCCCGGCGGGCGGGAGGTCGGCGAGCATCTCGTCACCCACCCGGGCACCGACAAGATCGCTTTCACCGGGTCCACCGCTGCCGGAAAGCGGATCATGTCCCTGTGCGGCAATCAAGTGAAGCGGGTGTCGCTCGAACTGGGCGGTAAATCGGCAGTCATCTTCCTGGCCGACACCGATCTGGACACGGTGATGCCCCGCTTCGTCAGGGGTGCCATACACAACTCCGGGCAGGTCTGCGCCATGCAGAGCCGGGTCCTGGTTCAACGCGACCAGTACGACGACGCGGTGGAGCTGGCTGCCGCCACGGCCGCGACCTTCACCATCGGAGACCCTCATGACCCCGAGACGGTCATCGGGCCTCTCGTCGCCAAGCGCCAACAGGATCGCGTGCTCGGGTACATCCAGATCGCAGCCGACGAGGGGGCCAAGGTCGTCACCGGCGGCAAGCGTCCCGCCCATATGGAGAAGGGCTGGTACGTCGAGCCGACGGTCCTGGCCGGCGTCAACAACGGCATGCGGGTGGCTCGGGAAGAGATCTTCGGGCCCGTGCTGTCGTTCATCCCGTTCAGTGACGAGGAGGAGGCAATCTCGATCGCCAACGACACCAGCTACGGCTTGGCCGGCGGGGTGTGGAGCAGTGACCAGGATCGCGCCATGGCCGTGGCCCGGAGGCTACGGGCGGGCAACCTCACCGTCAACGGAGGGCTGGCGCCGCAGCCCCGCACCCCCTTCGGCGGCTTCAAGGAGTCTGGACTCGGCCGGGAGCTCGGACCCGAGGGGCTCGAGGCCTACCTGGAAGTGAAAACCATCGCCTACCCGCCGGTGTAGCCCGACCACAGTCCCTCGAGGGGAATACACCCGGTCCATCGGCATGCTGACCAGATGGTGACCCCATCGGTTCTTCTCGTGTCCGGAAGCCTCCGTCGAGCATCCACCAACACGGCGTTGTTGCGAAGCGCCGCCTCCCGCCCGTCCCAGGGGCTCGAATGTCACCTGTACGAAGGCCTGGGTCGATTGCCGGCCTTCAACCCTGATGACGACGGCGCACCGCTCGACCCCGAGGTCGCCCACCTCCGCGAGCAGATCCACGGGGCCGACGCCATCCTTTTCTCGACGCCCGAGTACGCCGGGGCGCTACCGGGCTCGCTCAAGAACCTCCTGGACTGGTGCATCGGCGACCCCGACCCCCGATCCATCTACAACAAGCCCGTCGGCTGGGTGAACACCTCCTCCAGAGGTGCGGAAGGAGGCCACGCCGAGCTCCGCACCGTCCTGGGCTACGCCCATGCCCGCATTGTCGACGGCGCATGCGCCTCTGTCCCGGTCACCTCAGGGATGATCGGGATCGACGGGTACGTCACCGACGAGGTGGCGATCGCTAAGGCCGAGTCGCTTCTGAGAGCTCTGGCGGACGCTTCGGTACCAGCCCCGCTGAGGCCCTAGATCGGGCGAGGCTCGAGTTGAGAGGCGACGATTCGCGCCCCAAAAATCGGCTTCCGAAAGTGGCATTCGCGGAGCACTTGAAAGTGTTCTGCTGCGAACTCGGACATACCCGAGCCGAGCACATCGTGAATGCGGTACGTCGGCATACCGTGGCTTTCCGCCCGCGCCTTGGCCTCGTCGGCGTCACGCACGCCGTACACGATCCAGTGAACGCCCTCTCCATGCGCGGCCAACTGCCTCGCCAGCGACGAGTCCTCCTGCAACGGGGTGATGATCTCCAGTCCCGATTCGAGGGAGATCGCGCCCCGCAGACCCTGGGGCTCGTAGAGAAAGTACTCGAACTCCGCTCCGAGCACATTGGTGAGGCGCTCGACACACGCCTCCAGGTTTTCGGGTCGCACCATCATCACCACGTGGTCCACCCGATTTACGGTCTGACGTAACGGCATCCAGGACGGTCTTTCGTCGGGCTCGATGGCTTGGTCGGTACGGCGCGTCGGCGGCGGCCGCCGTCGATGGCCTGAACATACCAGAGCACCTCCACTGCCGTGTTCTGCCCCGACCGGCTACGGCGAGGAATGCCCCTCCCTCAGCCCACCAGTCCGGCGACGACATTGACGCCGGTGGCGATGATCACCACGCCGAAGAAATAGGACAAGAAAGCGTGGTAGAGCGCGGTGCGGCGCAGGACCCGGCTGAGTAACGCCGTGTCCGACACCTGGTAGGTCATGCCTATGGTGAAGGCCAAGTAGGCGAAGTCCCGATAATCGGGCACGTCCGTGGCGCTGGCGCCGCCGAAATCGACGGCGGCGGTGGACGATTTGTAATAGAGGTCGGCGTAACGCAGGGTGAAGACAGTATTCACCACGATCCACGACAGAATCACGGTCAGCAGGGAGATGGCGACGACCAACGCCCGTCGGGCGCCGGACTCGTCCTTGGCCAATCCGAGGGCAAAGGCGACAGCAACCAGGCTGGCGCCACAGGACAGCTGCACGAGGAGCCGGGCCATGTCGCGGGTCTCGTCTTCGCAGCGTCGCGATCGTCTTGGTTCGTGGACCATCGGAACGAGTGATGACGGGTAAGACGGTGACAAGAAAGGTCGCCGCGCTGCAGTCCCACCCGACGAGGATCGCCATCGGCCAGGTGACAAACGGGGAGACGGCGAGTCCGAATACGACCCAGATCGCGCCACCGACCGCCAGCCGGCGGAGGGCGGGAGCTTCCGAACTCATCCAGTGGTGATACAGCCGGGGAGGACCAGTAGCCATGCTCCCAACTGTTACCGCATCGCCTCGCGCCCGTCGAGGACCGGGCGCCAAGAGCGTCGATTCCAACCTGACGCGGGGAGACGCGCCGGGTCGCAAACCCGTGCCGTAGCGTGCACTCCATGCGCTTCGCTTTCAAGACCTCGCCGCAGGATACGACCTGGGCCGACATGCTCGCCGTGTGGAAGGCCGCCGACGACATCGACCTGTTCGAGTCGGGTTGGACCTTTGACCACTTCTATCCAATCTTCTCCGATAGCACCGGGCCCTGCATGGAGGGCTGGATCACGCTGACGGCGCTGGCTCAAGCCACCACCCGGCTTCGGATGGGGACGCTGGTGACCGGCATCCACTACCGCCACCCGGCCATCCTGGCCAACATGGCCACCACGCTCGACATCGTCTCCGGGGGTCGTCTCGAGCTCGGGATCGGGGCGGGATGGAACGAGGAGGAATCCGGGGCCTACGGCATCGAGTTGGGCACCCCACGCGAGCGCAGCGACCGCTTCGAGGAGGCGTGCGAGGTGATCGTCGGCCTCCTTTCTCAGGAGACGACGACGTTCGAGGGTCGGTACTACCAGGTCAGCAACGCCCGCAACGAGCCCAAACCGGTGCAGCGCCCTCACCCCCCCATCTGTATCGGCGGCAGTGGTGAGAAAAGGACGCTCCGCACGGCCGCCCGTTTCGCCCAGCACTGGAACTTTGTGGGCGGGACCCCGGAGGACTTCGCCCGCAAGCGCGACATCCTGCATCAGCACTGCGAGGACGTCGACCGCGACCCGAAAGAGATCCTTCTGTCCAGCCACGTCATCTTCACCGGCGAGCCCGAGGCGACGGCGGAGCAGGCCGCCGGACTGGCGCAGGTAGGCGTCGAACTGGGCGTTATCTATCTGCGCCCACCGCTGGATCCCGGCGTGCTCGAGCCGTTGGCCACCGCCCTGGGCCACCTTTGAGGGGAGGGCTGCCCGGTCTTGGCCAGGCCTGGGCCGATAGTCTGCGGTCGTGCAGACGGGGGGCGGCAGCAGACGATCCCGGCGCGCCACCTTGGGCCTCGGTGCGATGCTCCTGGCGGGCGCCGCGCTCGTGGCCGGGGCGTGCGCAGCGGGGTCCCGGTCCGGGCCGGCAGCCGAGTCCGGTTCGTCCGACGCGGCCCACCAGGCTGGTGCCGGTGGAGGCGTAGACACCGGAGGGCGATCATCGGCCGGTGGCCTGGCGGTACCAGCTCCGATCGTGGCCAGCGACAACGGTTCTCTTCAAGGCACGTGGGTCGCGACCAATGGGGACGTGTTGGCCTTCGAACGCACGGGGCCGGGCACCTACCGAGGCACGGTGCTCTTCGCCAGCCGCTGCGCTCCCGACGCCGGTCCGATCCAGGTGACGAGCCAGGCGCCCGGACGCTACGTAGGGACAGGACCTCTGGATCCGGCCGGGACCGGATGGTGCGGGCCCACGAGCGTCCACTCGGTCGCCATCGTGGTCGGGGCCGGCCGGTCGACCGCCCACGTCTCCAGTGACAGGGCTCGAGCGGCGCAGTCCTGGGCTCGTACTACGTTTTCCGTCACCGGTCATCTCGCGGTTCCCGGACCCAACGACGAGGACCAGGCCGAGGGCACCTCCTCCCTGGCGAGAACGTGCAACCCGGCCACCTTCGAAAGCGACCGGGAGCGCGGCTCCGTGATCGCCACCTCGTTCCAGGTCGGCGGCCTGCCGACGGCCGCCACGCTCCTCAATCATTTCCTCGGTGGGACCGGAGCGCCGGTCGACTTTGACGCCGGGTCGGCGGTAGCGTCAGAAGCAGGGCGCAGCGTCCCCTTCCAACAGCAGGACCAGCGGGTGCGGAGTTACGTCGAAAGCCGGCTGGACGACGGGGTCGCGGCCGTCGATCTCGACCAGGGCCAGGATCTCCTCGCTCCTATCGGATTCACCGATCAGTCGATCCCGGATCTCTACTGGGGCTTCCGGGGCACCCAGGGCTTGGACGTTTCTGGGGCGCTGGCAGCCATCGGAGGCGACTACGTCGGCGAGCTCACGTACGTCATCCGGGACGCGTACGGGTTCGGGTTGCACGACTACCTGTCGGGGATCGGGGTGGAGATGCGATATCTGCAGACCACCTGCGGAGCGCCCTTCTATCCCGGCGGAGCCCATTGGTTCCCGGACTCGATCACGGTGACGGTGGGCGTCCGCGTCCCGGTCCAGCCGCCCCGCTGACGAAGGCACCGGCGAGACGAGCTCTTCCGGACACCAGGACCACCGGCGACAGCAGCTCTTCGGGACACCAGGACCAGCTGCCACAGCAGCTCTTCGGATACCAGGACGGTTCACTTCAGCCGCCGGAACGCCTCGACCACCTCCGCGGGGTTCTCCTGGATCAGGTTATGCCCGCCGTCGACGCGTAACTCCGCCACGAGGCGCGGCAGGCGGCTGGTGTCGGGCGCGAAGTCCCGCCGCAACCCGCTTTGGCTGATCATCACCACCGTGGGGACGTCGAGAGCGGGTCGCGACGACAGTCGGGTCTCCATCTCGGCATATCGCGGATCGCCGGGTACCAGGCCGTACCGGTGGCGATAGCTGTGGACCACGACCGGGACGAAGTCCGGATTGTCGAACGCAACGGCCGAGCGCTCGAACGTGGCGTCGTCGAACTGCCAATTCGGCGACCATTGCTCCCAGAGCAGTCGGGTGAAGGGCCGCGTGTACCTTCGCAGACCGGCCTCCCCGCGCGGCGAGTGGAGGTAGAAGCCGTACCAGTAGTGCCACTCCTGCTCGGGTGGTTCGGGCTCCAGCATCAGCTCGGTGGAAAAGAGGTTGTATCCGTTGCCGGTGATCAGACCGGCAACCCGTTCGGGCCAGAGCGCCGACACGACGCAGGCCGCCCGGCCCCCCCAGTCGTAACCCGCGACGGTTGCCCGGTCCACATCGAGCGCGTCGAGAAAGGCCAGCAGGTCGGAACCCAGTGCCGCCTGCTCACCGCTTCGCACGGTGTCAGGCGAGCGCAACCGGGTCGGGCCGTAGCCGCGCAGCCACGGGGCCAGCACGTGCCAGCCCTCAGCTGCCAGCTGCTCGCCCGCATCGATGCAGGCGTGCGCGTCATAAGGAAATCCGTGCATGAGGACGGCGACCGGCCCGTCCGGGTCGCCGGCTTCGAGGTAGCCGATGTCAAGCAACGGCGTGGCGACCATGCGCATATCCATTTTCTGTCGCTTTCCGTCGGGTGGCGTGAGAGCCAAGGGCCTTGACTGCGAAGATAGCGAACGTGATCCCTCGTGAGCAGTAGGCGGAGGGCCGAAACGAACGGCGTGGATACGGTCGGCGAGCGGTGCACCGGCGCATCCGTGCGGCGGACCGAGGACCCCCGCATCCTGAGCGGCAGGGGGTGCTACGTCGGGGATATCGAGCTGCCGGCCATGCTGCACGCCGCCTTCCTCCGCAGCCCGGTGGCCCACGCCAGAGTCGTACGGATCGACACCGAGGCGGCGCGACGGGGTCCTGGCGTCGTCGCGGTGTACGTCGGGACGGACGTCGAGCCGCACCTGACACCGGGCCCGTACCACACTGCCATCCTCGTCCCGCCCGGACCCCCCCTTCACCCCTGCCTGGCGACCGACAAGGTCCGAATGGTGGGCGATCCGATCGCCATGGTGGTGGCCGAGAACCGGTACGGCGCGGAGGACGCAGTCGAGCTGATCGACGTGGACTACGAGATTCTGCCTCCGGTCACCCAATCGTCCCAGGCGCTCGATCCGGGCAGCCCGCACATATTCGCGAGCATGGGATCCAACGTCCTGGTGTCGCCCCAGGTGAGCAGCTACGGCGATGTCGAAGGGGTGTTCGCCGCAGCAGACCGGATCCTGCGAGCCTCGTTGCAGCAGCACCGGATCCAGAACATGCCCATGGAGACGCGGGGATGCGTCGCCCACTACGACCATGCCACCCAGCGGCTCGAGGTGTGGTCGAGCAACCAGAGCGTCCGTTACCAGCGCGACAGCCTGGCCAGCCGGCTCGGGATGCCACCCGCGTGCATCCGGGTGCGCGCCGGGGACATCGGGGGTTCGTTCGGGCTGAAAACCGGGGCATCTCGCGAAGATGTGGCGGTCGCCTTTGCGTCGACCCGACTGGGCCTCCCGGTGAAGTACATCGAGGACCGCTACGAGCACCTCACCGCATCTGGCCAGGCCCGGGAAGAGTCGTTCGACGTCGAAGTGGCCTACACCAACGAGGGTCGGATGCTGGGCATCAAGGCGACGATGGTCATGGATACGGGCTCGTACCCAGGGATCGGCACCGGACTCCCCTATTTCATCGAGGCCATGCTTCCCGGCCCCTACCGACTCGCCGCCTACCGTTTCGAGTTCACGTGTGTGGTCACCAACAAAGCCAGCTACGTCCCCTATCGCGGCCCGTGGGCGGCGGAGACCTTTGTGCGCGAGCGGATCATCGACCTGCTGGCCAGGGATCTGGGTCGTGAACCCTTGGAGATCCGACGGATGAATGTGGTGAAGGCCGAGGACCAGCCGGCGTCGATGATCACGGGACGGACCTTGCGCGGCATCACCGTGGATGCGTCGCTGGACCGGATCGCGGAGCAGATCGACCTCGACGACTTTCGGACCGCGCAGGCGGCGGCGCGGGCAAAAGGTCGCTACCTGGGTATTGGGATGGCCTCGTACATCGAAGCTGCGCCGGGACCGAGAAACGGCGACCAGCCGCTCGGTTCCGAGCCTATGCAGATGTATGTCGACCCCACCGGTACGGTCGTGATCGTTACCGGCCAGATGCCACACGGCCAGAGCCATGAAACGACACTCGCGCAGGTCGCGGCAGACGAGATGGGAGTGCCGTTCGACCAGGTGCGTGTGGTGTACGGCGACAGCGACATCGTTCCGTCGGCCCACACGGGGGCGAGCCGGAGCGCGGCGATGGCCGGCGGCGCGGCGCTGCACAGCGCCCGAGCCCTGAAGCGCAAGGTGCTGGAGGCAGCAGCTGACGTGTTCGAGGCCAGCGTGGAGGACCTGCGGCTCGAGCAGGGTCGGATTTCGGTCTCCGGCGTGCCGGCCCGGGCCATGTCGCTCGCCGAGGTCGTGGCTTCCCTGCCCGGAGACGCGGCAGCGGCGGGTGGTCCGTCGACCGGCCTGTGGGTCGACCTCGACTACGACGGCGGGGCGGGGGGATGGTCGGGCGGGACCCACTGCGCGGTGGTCGACATCGACATCGGCACGGGCCTGGTGCAGGTCGTCCGGTACTTGGTGGTGCACGACTGCGGGGTGCTCATCAACCCGGCCGTGGTGACCGGCCAGATTCGCGGAGGCGTGGCCCAGGGCATCGGCGCCGTGTTGCTCGAGCGATCCGTCTACGACCCGGAGGGCAACTGTCTCAGCGCCACCATGATGGACTACCTCCTCCCGACCACGGTCGACGTGCCCAGAATCGAGGTTAGGCACCTGGAGACCATCGCGCTCGACCCCGACGTCAACTTTCGGGGCGTGGGTGAGGGCGGGATGATCGTATCCCCGGTGACGGTGTGCAACGCCATCGAGGATGCGCTCGCTCCTCTGGGCGGATTCGTCTACGAACAGCACTTACCACCGGCGCGGATCCTCGAGCTGGCAGGCGTGGTCCCCCGGCAGGGAGCGTTTCCCCATCTCAACTAGCCTCGCTTCCGTAGCCGGAGAAAGCGAGCGGGGGATGGACACGATCGAGCAGATCGGGAACCTGGGATCGTGGCAGCGAGGCGATGGGCCGCCGCGGTTCTCACTGGAACCAGAACCGGCCGCCGAGGCGGTTCGGTACCGGATCGTCTCCGTCGACGACCACCTGGTAGAGCCACCAGATCTGTTCTCCAAGCGCCTGCCGAAGAAGATGCAGGACGCGGCGCCGAAGGTGATCGAGGCGGATGACGGCAGGGAGTACTGGCTCATCGACTCCCGCCGCGAGCTCAACGTCGGAGGGAATGCCTCCGTTTCCCAGGGACCGAACGCTCCCATTGGCGGCATGTCGATGCGCTTCGACGAGATGCGCCCGGGTACGTGGAACGTCCACGACCGGATCAAGGACATGGACCTGGTGGGTGTGGTGGCCTCGCTGGGTTTTCCTTCCATGGTCTTCGGCTTTTGCGGTCAACGGTTCATGCGGATGCAGGATGCCGACCTGGGGTTGGCCTGCGTGCGGGCCTACAACGACTGGGTCATCGGCGAGTGGTGCGCGGCCTATCCGGCCCGGTTGATTTCTTCACAGATCCCGTGGCTTCTCGATGTCGCCGTCGCCACCAAGGAGATTGTGGCGAACGCCGCCCGAGGCTGCCAGAGCGTGGCGTTCTCCGAGAATCCCGAGAAACTGGGCCTTCCGTCGATTCACACCGGATACTGGGATCCGTTCCTGGCTGCATGCCAGGAAACCGGCACGGTGGTGAACCTCCACGTGGGGTCGTCCTCGTCGGTGGCCCATCCCTCAAGTGACGGCCCCGGTGAGTCGATCAGCGCCCTGTTCGCCATCAATTCCATTTTGGCCACCGTGGACTGGTTGTACTCCGGAATTCCGTCCCGCTTTCCCGAGCTGAAAATCGTCCTGTCGGAGGGCGGTATCGGTTGGGTTCCAATGCTGTTGGATCGGCTCGACTACCTCCAGGACCGCCCGCGCACGCGAGACTGGAAGGACGCGAACTTCACCCGGTCCGAGGTGCTGCAGCGCAATTTTTCCTTCGCCAGCTTCTACGATCCGTCGATGTGGGGACTGATCGACCGGATCGGGGCCGATCGGATCATGCTGGAGACCGATTACCCCCACCCCGACACCACCTGGCCCAGCGTCCAGAGCAGCTGGGCCGGACAGCTGCGGGGGCTGAGCCCCCGGCAAGTCGAAATGGTGACCTACGAAAACGCCTGCCGCCTGTACCGGCACACGCTGTCCTGATCATTACGGAAGGGGATCTGGCGGGCCCTCGCCCCGATAGCGGCGAAACAGATCCATGAGCTCGTCGCGAGCTTCGGGAGCCAGATCATCCGGCCGTATGTCCCCGGTCACGGCGATCGTGATTCGAATCTGTTCGAAGTAGGCCCGGCAATTGGGGCAGGCGGCGATGTGGGCTTCGAAGCGCCGCCGGTTGCGACGCGACAGGCGTCCTTCGAGGTAATCGGTCACCAGCTCGACGGCGTCGCGGCAGACCAGGTCAGGCGTCAGCAGGCGCATGTCAACGATGTCCCTGTGTGGCCTCGATGGCGGCGCGGAGACGCGCCCGGGCCCGGTGGAGCAGCACCCTTTGGTGGGTCTCGGTGATGCCAAGGAGGTCGCATGTCTCTTTGCTCGTCAGTCCATCGAGATCCCGCAACGTTACGACGAGTCGCTGCCCTTCCGGCAGGTGTTCGATCTCTTTCATCACAAGGGGGGCGACTGCTTGGGCGAAGAGCCGGTCATCGGCATCGCTCCACGGTTCGAGCGGCTCGGCCCACGCGCCGCTGTCGGCAAACCGGTCGGGATCGACGGAGGGTCGACCAGAGCCTGCGGAGTTGGAACGCTGGTCTGCCAGTCCCCGGCTGCGGGCCCGGTTGGCGCAGATCCGATACAGCCAGGTCTGCAACGACGAGCGTCCTTCAAAGCGCTCGATTCCTCGGACGACGGCCACCCACGTGTCTTGGACGACATCTTCTGCGCTCTGGGCGTTGGCTACGAAGGCGCGCGCGCGAAGCGGACCAGCCTGGTGTGGTAGCGGCTGATCAGTTCCTCGAAGGCGATCTCGTCGCCGGCCCTCAGCCGCTGGACGAGGTCTGCTTCTTCGGCCACGGGCTGCAGCGTATCGACAAGGAGCAAATCTGTAACGTCCCACCTCCAGGGCGGACAACACAGATAGAGCAAACGCCGTGGAGGAGTCTCTGGGATGAAGCTTCGTAGTTGGACTCGAGCCGGACCGGACTGCCCTCGTGGCCCCGTGCTCAGGCCAGGAGGGCCCGGACCTCGCCGGCGAGCTCGACGGAGCGGACGACTGCGTCTGGGCCCAACGCTCTGGGAAGCGGCGCCATGATGCGGATAATGATGTCGGTGAAACCGAGGTCGCCGTAGCCGGATAGCTGCTCGGCAACACGCAAAGGATCACCGTAAACCACGGCCGCGCCATCGAACCCCCGATAGCCCGCGGCTATCAGGTCGTCCCCGGTCTTCTCGGCTTCCGACCGACTCTCGCACACCAATACGTCCTTGCGTATCGGGATCCGGGCCGGTTCGCGCCCGTACCTGGCGCAGGCCTCCCGGTAAATGGCAATGTCACGGCCGGCGGTCTCAGGAGTGAGGTCGGCGTTGCCGTACCAACAATCGCCGAGGCGAGCCGCCCGGTCGATAGATCTCGGCACCCCGCCCCCGATCCACCACTCGGCCCCCTCGGGTGGGGTGGGGGCGATGGACGCCCCTTCGATTCCGAGCATCTCACTTCCCACCGTCTCGCCGCGAAGGAGCGCCTGAGCGATCCTGACGTTCTCCTCGAAGACCGGGGCTCGCCGGCTCAGGTCCGCTCCCATGGCCCGGAACTGTTGCCGGCCGGCGCCGATTCCGGCTTGCACGATGAACGGCCCGTCTGCCATCGCCGCCAGAGTCCCGATCTGCTCCGCCATCAATACCGGGTGCCACAACGGCACCAGGAACAAACAGCCGCTCTGGCGACCGACCCACTCGGCGAGAATCCGGCCGACGATGGGAACATTCTGGACGTAGCCGCTTGGCCCAGTGGCGTGGTGATCCCCGACGGTCAGGCTGTCGAGCCCGGCCCTGGCGGCGGCACGCGCCTGAGCAATCACGGTCCGTGGCCCTTCCCGTTGCCCGTCAGAGCCATCGACCGGAAAGGTGGTTCCGATGGAGATTCCGAGGCGTAGCATCCCGTCAGGTCTATCGCGAACGGCCCCGAAAGGGCGATGAATGCAGGGACGGCCTGACGAGGGTCGGGTCCGCGGCAATCGGCGGGACGGGTCAAACGGCGGTGATCGTGGCGGCGAACGCCATGCGGTGATCCTTGGCTGACTGCCTCCCTCCTCGCCGACCGGCAGGGCCGAACTTTCTCACCATCGGAGAACTTTTCCCTCGCCGGCGTCGTCCAAAGACGCGATCGACCTAGCTCACCAGGGAGGGACGAAGAGGTGCCAGACGAGTTATGGGACGCCGAGCGCGCACACGCGGGGCTTGGCATCGCCGATGCAGACGAGTCGAGGGGCGCCGACGAAGGGGCGCTTGCGGCGGCAGCTGGTGGGAACGGCAGCCCTGACGGCTGGCCCGACGCGTCGTTCACACCGGGTATCCGCCCCTTTCGAGCAATCGGGGGGTGGATCGGTCGCCGTCCATGGCTGACAAGTGCCGTCGCGGTCTTGGCGGTCCTTGGCGCTGTCGGAATCGTCGGCGGGTTGCGTGGCGGACAAGGTTCTCAGCAGTCGGCCGCCCGGGCCGGCCCACCGGTAACGACGACGGGGGTCGCCACGACAACGGGGTCGGCATCGTTGGGCCCGGCGTCCTCACCCAGCCACTCACCGACCGTCGGCGGGACCGCGGCGGCGTCGTCGGGAGGGGCCGTCGCTGCTTCCCCAGGAAGGGCTGGAGCCTCGACCGCTACGGCGGGAGGTCAACCGAATGGCGAGAGTGCCAGCCAGCCGAGCGCCGTGCCGGCGCTGCCGAGCCGGGTCATCAAGACCGGTTCGCTCGACCTGCAGGTTCCGACGGGCCATCTCCTGACCACCATCAGCGACATGAGCAACGAGTCCACCGGTCTGGGCGGGTTCGTGGCCAACTCCACCACCAACACCTCGACCACGGGGGCGCCAGCCTCCGGCGACATCACCCTTCGGGTCCCGGTCCAATCGTTCAATTCATTGCTGGCCGACGTCGAGCATCTGGGTCGGGCGACGTCGGTCAGCACCTCAGGTCAAGACGTCACCGGCCAGTACGTCGACCTCCAGGCCCGGATCCAATCTCTTCAAGACGCCCGCTCGCAGTTCCAGCAGATACTGACCAAGGCCCAGTCCATTGGCGACATCCTGGCCGTCGAGCAACAGATCAGCACCTTGCAGACTCAGATCGAACAGCTCCAAGGTCAGCTCAAGGTCCTTGACGACCAATCGAGCTACTCGACCCTGACCACACACATCGTCGAGGCGGTCCCAGCCCGCGGATCGCCCCGACCGGCGAGCGGCGTCAGCCAGGCCTGGGCGCACGCCCGCCATAGCTTCACCCACGGCCTCGAAAGCATCGTGGCCTTCTCCGGCGGGCTCGTCCTTTTCCTGCTCGTCGTGGGGCTGCTGGCGCTGGCCGCCCGAATCGTCTGGACGATCTTCCGTCGCCGACCGGCCTGAGGAAGTCGGCTCCAGACGCCTCGACCCCGAACGGGCGGAGCAGGAACGGGGCGCGGTGTAGCAGCGGTGGCTCGTCGCTAACGTGAACCTACGGCGTACGGTGCGACCAACAAGCACAGGCGGAGAAGATCACGCCTGATCGTCCCGCTGGTCGCGGCGGTGGCTCTGGTCGCGGCAGCCTGTGGCGGGTCGGCTCAGGCGGGAGGGCCGGCCAACGCCACGCCTTCGAGCCCGGCGACGTCGGCCGCTGGTGGGACGACGAACGGAAAATCCGGCACGACCGCGCCCGCACTGCGCACCGCGACCGTCACGCTGTCGGTCGCCCCCGGCGACGGCGGCGGGGCCTTCTCCAAGCCCAGGACCCTCACCGTGCCGCTCGGCTGGAGCGCCGAGGTGTGGGCTCGGGTGCCCGACGCCCGGATGGAGGCGTGGACCCCAGAGGGCGACCTGCTCGTGAGCGAACCTGACCGGGGTCGGGTCGTCGAGCTGACACCGGGGTCAGATGGCGGCGGATCGCCGCGAACCGTGCTCTCCGGGTTGACCTCTCCGCAAGGCTTGGCGTTCGCCGAGGTGGCCGGGCAATGGGTCCTCTACGTCGGCGAGTCGGACCAGATCGACCGTTATCCCTGGAACGCCGGGGCCGGTGCGGGGGCGCGCACCGTCATCGCGCCGGACCTCCCCGACCTGGACGGATCCGGCGACGACGTGCACCGGCCGAAGGACGTGGTGGTCGCCCCCAACGGGACCATCTACTTCAACGTCGGCAGCTCGTCGAACGCCAACCCCGACGATCGCACCATGAACCCGCCACGCGCCGTGATCATGGCCATGAACCCCGACGGCAGCGACTTGCGGGTGGTGGAGACCGGCGTGCGCAACGGGGAGGGACTGGCCGTGGCCCCCGACGGCTCGGTATGGACTGCGGTCAACAACCGCGACAACATCCCCTTTCCCTTCCATTCCGCTTATGCCGGACACGCGGACGCCTTCGGGAAGGTGATCCAGGACTATGTCAACGAACACCCGCCTGACGAGGTGGTGCCGGTCACGGCCGGGCGGGATCTGGGCTGGCCGTACTGCGACCCCGATCAAGACGAGAACCGTCCCACGGGCTCTCTGGCCGATATTCCTCTGGTCGCCAATTCGCAGACCAATCCGGGTAGCATCCGTCTGAATTGCGCGGCCTTGCCACCGATCGAGGTGGGCCTGGCCACCCACGATGCGCCCCTCGGCATGTCATTCCTGGAAAACAGCTCGGTCCCTGCTCCGTGGTCGAGCGGAGCGGTCGTGGCCGTGCACGGATCGTGGGACCGGCAACCGCCCCGCCCCCCAGCCGTGCTGTGGATGGCGTGGGACCCCGCCCACCATACCCTGGAGCCCGCGGTCACGTTGATCTCCGGATTCCAGGACGCCAACGGTTCCCGGTGGGGCCGGCCGGTCGACGCCGGGCCCGGACCCGACGGCGCGCTGTACGTGACCGACGACCAGGCCGGAGCGGTGTACCGCCTGGTCCCTCCCCGGTGATCGGTCGGCGACCTGGTCCTCGCTTGGCTTGACGGACCTTCCCGTCGTGGACTTGGTCGCGGCCCACAGTTCCGACGCCGATTGGTCAGGGCCTCCCGGCCCCGCGAAAGAGGGGTCCAGAGCGACCACGACGAGCGCGTCCACCAGCGGGAAAGCGAGGCGCACCTGGCCGCCCCCGGGTTTCGCTGACCGGGCGATGGTGTAGGCCTGAGAGAGGGGGCCCAGGTACGATCGCGCCCGTGAGAGAGGTGGCCCCGTGAGGAAGGCGGTCCCGGAGACGACACCAGCGGACTCGATCCCCCGCGCTTCGGCCGTGCTCTTGGCGATGCTGCGCACGGCCCGGATCCGCCAGTGGCCGAAGAACCTATTGGTATTCGCCGCACCCGGCGCCGCCGGCGTCCTGACGCATGCCACTCCATTGGTCCGATCGCTTCTGGCTTTCGCCCTCTTCTGTGTGGTCGCTTCGGGCACCTATTTCATCAACGACGCCGTCGATGCCGAAGCCGATCGGCACCATCCGAGCAAGCGTCGGAGACCTATCGCATCCGGGCTCCTCAACAGGAACCTCGCCATCGCAGTCGGGGCCGGACTGATGGCGATCGGCATCGGTGCGGGCACAGCTATGGCCTGGCGGCTCGGCGTGGTGCTGGCCATCTACGTCGTCCTCCAACTGGCGTACACCTGGTACCTGAAGCACGAACCCATTTTCGACCTGGTGGCCGTGGCGGCCGGGTTCGTGCTACGGGCGATCGCCGGTGCGGTCGCCGTGCCCGTGCCCGTCTCCGAGTGGTTTCTCATCGTGGCCACCTTCGGGAGCTTGTTGATGGTGACCGGCAAACGACTCGCCGAGCACGCCGAGTTGGGACCCAATCGGGGCAACCACCGACCTGCCCTCGATGCGTACACCCCGACCTTCCTGCGTACGGTGCTCGCCATCTCGGCCGGCGGGGCCATCATCGGCTACTGCCTCTGGGCGTTCAGCCTGCAAACGGTCCTGACCCATCATGGCGATCCCATCTGGTATCAGCTGTCGATCGTGCCGATTATCATCGCCCTCTTGCGCTACACCTTCTTGATCGAGAAAGGCAAGGGCGCCAAACCGGAAGAGCTGGTGTTCAGCGACCGTCCCTTGCAGATACTCGGGGCCGTATGGCTACTCCTATTCGCGGTGGGTGTCTATGCCGGCTAGCAGTTACGGTATCTAAGGGGAGTTGTGGTCGCTAAGAGGAGTTAGCAGTAATTAATGGGGGTGAGAAGTCTCTATGGCCGCACGAAGACAGCATCGGCAGAGACCTCTACGCTGATCGTCATGCCCGACGCTCGGATGCGTTTCATCGAGTGCGCCGGCACCGAGTCTTCGACTGCCGCTGGGTCGATCCCTGATACGAGGGAGTGGAGTCCGTGACGCTGTCGACGGTCTCGACCTTGCTGTTCATCGCCCTGGTAGCCGTGGTCTCGCCGGTCCTGAGCGAGATCACCGGACGGTTCGCCATCCCCGACGTGGTGTTCGAGATCGGCCTCGGGATCGTCATCGGCCCCTCGCTTCTCAATATCGCCCACGTGGACAGCGTGATCTCGGCCCTCAGCCAAATGGGGCTTTCCTTTCTCATGTTCCTGGCCGGTTTCGAGCTGGATCTGGCCCGCGTTCGCGGCCGACCCCTGCGGCTGGCCACCCTCGGTTGGATGATCTCGCTGGGAATGGCCCTGTTGACCGCGCTGGCGCTGGTGACGCTGGGCACGGTGTTGGATGCGGTCGTCGTCGGACTGGCCCTCACCACCACCGCCCTGGGCACCTTGCTGCCTATCCTGCGGGACACGGGGGTCTTGGGCGGGCCTTTTGGCGTTCGCATCATGGCCATAGGCAGCGTCGGGGAGTTCGGCCCCATCCTGGCGGTCGCCATCCTCCTCGACAAGCGCAACGCCGCCGTAACCGGCGTGCTCGTCCTGCTGTTCATCGCCGTGGCCGCCGCGGCCGCGATCGTGGCCGCCCGCCCCTATCCGCCCAAGTTCATCGCCCTCCTGCATCGACATCTCCAGTCCGAGCGCGCAACTGCCCGTCCGGGTATCCGTGGTGCTGGTGCTGGGGCTGGTCTACCTGGCGTTCCGGTTGGGCCTCGACGTGCTGCTCGGGGCGTTCGCGGCCGGGATCGTCGTTCGGCTCCTGATACGCGGCGAGGACGCGCCCATCATCAAAGGGAAGCTCGAAGCCATCGGCTTCGGCTTTCTGATCCCGATCTTCTTCATCGTGAGTGGCGTCCAGTTCGACCTCACCGCCCTCACGTCGCGGCCCATCGACCTTTTACGCGTACCGCTGTTCCTGGTGTTGTTCCTCGTCATCCGCGGCGCGCCGGCGTTCCTCCTCTACCGCCGGGACGTCGAGAAAGGCCACTTGGCCCCGCTGGCGCTGTTCTCCGCGACGGCGCTGCCCCTCGTGGTGGTGATCACGACGATCGGGGTGGAGGAAGGACGGATGCTGCCGGTAAACGCAGCGGCCCTGGTGTCGGCCGGGATGCTCTCGGTTCTCATCTACCCCATGCTGGCGAGAGTACTGCTGGGTCGGATCCCGCTCCCCTCCGCGGCCGCCCCGGCGTTGCCCACCGAGCATCGACCCGAGGGGCCCGAGCGGCCAGAGCTGGCGCCCGGTCTCCAGCCACCGCTACTGGCCACTACGGATGGGACCGACACGCTGCTCCCCCCGCCTAGCCCGCGAACGACCCAAACCCCTAACGGAGCGATCGACCAGGGGCCGGGAGGTGGTTTCACCAAAGAGCCGACCTAGGCTGTCCTCTCCGAGCGAGGTGGATGCCTGCGCCAGGCCACCCGGGGGCCCATCAGTCAGGGCCTTCGTTGGCTCCGGACTGCTCCGTACCCACGGGATGGCCTCGCAACTGAGCCAGCTCATCAGCAGTCATCACCGGAGGCGCCCACACGGAGAGCGCGATCACCCCACCGGCGAGTACCGCCAGCGAGAGCACGGCCCCGGCCACGTCGCCCGGTCCGGTGTTCAGCTGCTCATGGAAGAGCTCGATGCCGAGGCCGATGCTGGTAAGCGGGTCGACGATCAGCATGGTGGCCTGAGAGGCGGCGAGCGGACCCACCCGGAAGGCCCCTTGGAGCAGGATCGTGCCGATCACACCGGTGGCGATCATGGCGTAGAGGGGCCAGTGCAGGACCAAATCCCACAGTCCGCTTCGGGCCAGCTGGTCCACGGTCTCCTTCACGAAGGCGGCGTCGAGCGACCACACGACGGCCGTTGCGGCACCGAAGAACGCAGCGCGAGCGGCAGGCGACCCCCGTCGGCTGAACAGCAGGAGCACGGCCACGGCCGCGCTCCGGGTCGTCACCGCCACGATCCATTGGGCGGCGGTGGGAACGTGGCTGCCCTCGGTAGGCGAGGCCACCACAAGAAAGGCACCCAGTCCCACGCAGATGAAGAGCGCGGCGAACCAGGTGCGTGCCGCAATGCTGTCGTGCAGAAAAAAGACCCGGAGGCCCAGGGTGAAGATCAGCTCCAGGACGAGCACGGGCTGCACGACCGCCAAGGGGCCGAAGTAGAGCGCCAATGCAGAGAAAGCGAAGGTCCCCACCAGGAAAAGGGCGCCGAGCAGCCAGATGGGCTGTCGCACCAGATCGATCGCGGACTTCCACATGGACTTGCCGGTGGTCGATTGCTGTACTGCAGCCAGGCGCTGGAGCACGGCGCTGCACGCGTTCGACAGGGCCGACAGCGCGGCAAAAATGAGAGCGGCAGCCACGTAGCGTCAGCCCCTGATACTCGGCGGCGCGCTGGATAGAGGAAGCGTCTGTGCTGTGCGATCAGCCATGCGTCAAATCGTCAACGATCGGACAGAGAGAAGAATCAACGGAAACGATCGGGCGGCTGATCGCTTCCATTGAGACACCCTCCTCAGTGGATCGAGCGAGCGGCGGACCAGCCGCGCTACTGTAACAGAGTCCAACTGGGGCACTGGCGAGCTTGTCTTTGGGCGTCGGCAGCAGGCACAGAGAAAGGATCAGGCTTGCAACCTGACCAAGGAGAGTCCACGGCGCCCGCGGCGGCAGGCGGCCTGGCTGCTCAGACTGCAGCTCGTCGCGCCAAGCGGGACGGGCTGAAAGCAAGGGGGCTAAATCCCTATCCGACCCGGTTCGACCGCACGGCCACATTGGCGGAATTGCGGGCCAAGCACACCGACCTCCAGCCCGATACCCACACGGGTGAGGAGGTCCGTATTGCCGGTCGGATCACCGCCATCCGGGGCCATGGCCGGCTGCGGTTCGCGACGATGGAGGATTCGAGCGGCGCCATCCAGCTCATGTTTCAAGCCGACCATTTAGCGGAGGATGTGGTCGCCATTGAGGCGCTGGTCGACGTGGGCGACTGGGTCGGAGTCACCGGTGAGCTGATCACCACCCGGCGCGGCGAGCTGACCGTCGACGTGAGCGGTCTCGAAGTGCTGTCGAAGGCGCTGCGACCGCTACCCGACAAGTGGCGGGGGGTGAGCGAGGCCGAGACGAGGTACCGCCAGCGCGAAGTGGATCTGCTGGCCAACGCCGACAGCCGGCGGGTCTTCGAGATCCGCTTCAAGACTCTCTCCATCCTGCGGGAGCAGCTACAGGCGCTCAGCTTCGTGGAGGTCGAGACTCCCATTCTCCAGCCGCAAGCGGGGGGTGCCATCGCCCGGCCGTTCATGACCCACGCCAATGCGCTGGACACGGACTTCAGCCTTCGCATCGCACCCGAGCTCTACCTCAAGCGACTCGTGGTCGGCGGACTCGAGCGCGTCTTCGAGATCGCCCGCAACTTCCGCAACGAGGGCATCGACACCCGCCACAGCCCCGAGTTCACTTCGCTCGAGGCCTACCGCGCTTTCGGCGACTTCACCGACGGCATGGACCTCACCGAGCACCTCATCGTGGAAGCCGCTCGCGCTGCGGTGGGCCGCCTCGAGTTCGACATGTCCGGTCAGAAGATCGACCTCACCCCACCATGGCCGAGGCGGGACCTGCTCGACCTGCTGGAGGAACGGCTGGGACGACGGGTTCACCCCTCCACGCCGGTCGCGGAGTTGCGCTCGGTATGCGAGGCCAACGACGTCCCCTACCTGCCGGTCTGGGGCTCCGGAAAGCTGGTCTTCGAGCTCTACGACAAAGTCCTCATGACCAACACGGTTGGCCCGGTCTTCGTGTTCCACTACCCGACCGAGGTTTCCCCGCTCGCCCGGCACAGCCTGGACGACCCGATGGTCACCGACCGATTCGAACTGGTGGTGGGCGGACGAGAGCTGGCCAACGGCTACAGCGAGCTCAACGACCCAGACGAGCAAGCCGACCGCTTCCGAGCTGAAGCGGCGGCCGCGGCCAGCGGCGATCTCGAGGCCCATCCCGCCGATGCCGCGTTCGTGCGCGCCCTCGAGTACGGGTTGCCGCCGACGTCGGGCATCGGTCTGGGTATCGACCGCCTGATCATGCTGTTGGCCGAGGTGCCCGCTATCCGCGACGTCATTCTTTTCCCGATCATGCGACCCGAGGCGCTTCCATGACCCAGACCGGGGCAACACCCGCCATGAGACTCCTGCTCGAGCCCGCATTGAGGGGTTGACCTGTCATGCTCGAGAGCTCGCTTGACACCGGCGTCGCAACCATCGTCTCGCGAAATGGTGCTCCGGGCACCATAGACACCCAGGATCCCGCCTCCGTCCTGGTACCCGATCGCATCGAGCTGAGCGTCAGCCGGGGCGGCCGGGTGCTCGTGGTGAGCGATATCCACCTGGGCCCGGTTGCGACCGAGGTCTCCACTCGGGCAGCTGACGAGCTGGCGGAGGTCCTGACTCAGTTCCAGGAGCCGGGATTGCTCGTTATCGCGGGTGACGGCTTCGAGATGCTGGCGGCCCCTCCAGCGATCGATCGGATCCTCGACGCCCACCCGCAGTTCACGACCGCCGTCAAGGAGTTCGCCGGCCATCCCGATCATGGCGTCGTCCTGCTTCCTGGTAATCACGACGGGCAGCTGGCGTGGGACGAGGTTTCCGTCGACGCCCTGCGATCACGCCTCGGGGTGACGGATGTCGGCTTGGCGTGCGACGTGACGCTGGACACGGGCGACGGCCCCCAGCGGGTGCAGATCGTCCATGGCAACCAGCTGGATCCGTACAACGCGTTCGAGGATCCCCGGTCACCCGTCGACACCCCCTTTGGGCATCACATCGTGCGGCAGGTCCTGCCGACGCTGATCCGCCGACAGGGTCCAGGATCGCTGCTCGAGGGAATCCAATGGCTCGATGGTGATCCCACCGATTTTCTCGGCTCCCGACTCATCTACCGCAAAGTCGTGGGCCGGCTGTGGTGGTTGGGCGTGCCGTTCGCCGCCGCCGTGATCCTGCGGTTCCTTTCCTTCGATCGCACGGCCAAGCCCCTTCTCCATCACCACAGCGAGCGGTGGTTGGTCTCCTTGGGAGTGCTCATCGTCGCCATCGCCCTGGTTGCGGTCGTGGTCGGGATAGCAACCATGCTCAGGGTCAACCGAGCTCTGCAGGACGCATCCATAAGCGAGCGAGGCAGCGCGGCATCGTCCAACGCCGCGGCCCGCACGGAGGCCGCTCGTCTGATCGGGGCCGGCTACGCCGGGCTGGTGACGGGCCATACCCACGAGCCCGAGATCAGCCAGGTCGGCGCCGGGTTCTACGCCAACAGTGGATGCGGAACCGAGGTGGTCCGCAGCCGGAAGGCCCGCTTCGGCCTGCCCCGACCCTTTGTCGCGGTACGGCGGTTGTCAATGGTCGAGCTGAAGGCCGCCCAGGTCGTGTCGGTCTCCCTCTCGTTGGAGGAGCGGCCCATCGGTCAGCTGGCGGCCCTCGAGCGCCTCGTATCGGCCCCGGAGCCGGCCCGTCCCGACACGATGCAGGTCGTCGGACACCTGCCAGACGGCGCGACCTGGCCGATCGACGAGCGTTCGCTGCTGCCGTGGGTGCGGCGTCGTCGGGTTCGGCGGGTGGCCGCGTTCACGCTCCTGCTGGCCGGTTTGCTGAACGTGCTCTTCGCCGTTCTCTGGCCCATCCACTGGACCCGTCCCGTCAACCATTGGCTGCCATTCGGCATTCATCCCGTGGGCGGCGTGACCGCCGTCATCGGCGGTCTGGCCCTGGCAGGTGTGGCGCGCGGCGTACGCAGCGGCTACCGCCGAGCCTGGATCGCGGCACTGATCATCCTGCTAGTCAGCACGGTAAACCGGCTGGTGCACGACGTGGGGCTGGAAGGCTCGGCCATCGCTTGCCTATTCGGGGTATGGCTGCTGCTCGAACACCGACATTTCCGGGTCAGCCCGCCTGGACCCCGGCGGGTGCTCGGATGGGTGGTCATGGGCGCGTTGGTAGCCATCGCGGTGGCGGCCGGCATCGATGCCAACTACCAGGGCGGCGGGCGGGAGGCGAGAGACATCGTGGTCGTGGCCATCCTGGGCACCGCCATCCTCGTGTTGGCGACGGCGCTCCCAGGGCGGGAACACCGCCGCACCGGCGACGAACGGGCCCGAGCGTTCGAGCGAGCCCGGGACATCTTCGATCGCTACGGGGGCGACACGCTCGACTATTTCGCCCTGCGGGACGACAAGTCGTGGCTGTTCAGCGGCGAGACGCTGGTGGCGTACTCCGTCATCAACCGGATCATGCTGGTCTCACCGGATCCGATCGGCCCCGTCGGCGAGCGGCTCGACGCCTGGTCCGACGCCATGGACCTCGCCGATACGAACGGTTGGTACATCTGCGTGCTGGGTGCGACCGCTCCGTGGCTACCGATCTACCGGGCGGCCGGGCTCAGCGAGGTCTATATCGGCGACGAGGCCATTGTCGACTGCCAGACCTTCTCGCTGAAGGGCAAGTCGATGAAGTCACTGCGGGGGGCCTACAACCGGGTGAGCAAGTCCGGCTATCACGTGGCCATCATGCCCTCCATCGAGGCGGACGAGCACCTCCGCCAGCAACTCGAGGACCTGGCCACGGAGACCCGCCAGGGCGAAGTGGAGCGAGGCTTCTCCATGACGCTGAGCCGAATGTTCGACGAGCGCGATCAGGGCCTCTTGTTGGCGGTCTGCCTCGACCCGGACGACAAGCCCGTGGCCTTCAACCAGTACGTACCGGCCAGCCATGTCACCGGATACTCGCTCGATGTCATGCGCCGTACGAGCGATCCCGATGCACCGAACGGCCTCACCGACTTTGTCATCATCGAGACCATCAATTGGATGGCGGAGCACGGCCTGATAGGCCTCGGCCTCAACTTCGCGACCATGCGATCGGTGGTCGCGGACGAAGATCCTCAGGGACCCTGGCGGTCGATGGAGAAGTCCCTGCTGCATCGCTTCAGCGACAGCATGCAGATCGAGTCTCTGTGGAACTTCAACAAGAAGTACGACCCGGAATGGCGGCCGCGCTATTCGGTGGCCGACGACCGGGCGCATTTGCCCAGAGCCGGACTGGCGATAGCTCGGGCCGAGTCGGTGTCGGAGCTTCCGCTGGTGGGCAAACTGATGAAGCCGAAGACGCCCGTCGCCCAGGCTCCGGAACGGGTTCCGTGACCATCCGGCACTGGCTCCTGACTCGGGGGCATCACGTCGAGGACGGTTTGACGGCCCCGAGCAAGGAGCCAGTGCCGAACGCGAGTCCCGGAGGGCCGAGCACGGCGACCGTCAGGGACCCAGCCCTGCCCGTGACCCAGGCGCACGTTGGCGGCCTGACCGCCCGGCGGCTGGGCGTGGTCGGTTTGGCGCTCGTCCTCATCTCCGCCATGGACAGCATCCGCAACCTGCCGACGACCGCTACGTTCGGTTGGTCGGCCATCTTCTTCTACACCATCGCCGTGCTGACCTACCTGGTGCCCGTTGCCCTCTGCTCGGCTGAGCTCGCCACCACGGTGGGCGGCGGGGTGTACCGCTGGGTGCGTGAAGCGTTCGGCTCGCGGTGGGGCTTTCTGGCCGTGTGGTGTGACTGGTCCGAGAACATCGTGTGGTTCCCTACCGTGCTGGTCTTCCTGGCCACCACGTTGGCCTATGTGATCAACCCTGACCTCTCGCAGAACAAGGCCTTCCTCGTACCCATCATGCTGGTGATCTTCTGGGCCGTCACCCTTTCGTCGCTCTTCGGCGCCCTGAAGTCCGCCCGCTGGACGGGTATCGGGGTCGTCATCGGGACTGCGGTCCCCACCTTGCTCATCATCGGCCTCGGCTTGTGGTGGACGGGCAGCGGCAAGAAGTCGGAGATCCCCTTCCACGCCCACAACATCGTGCCCGCCTGGCACGGCCTGACCAGCCTCGTCTATGCGGCCGGGATCGTGGTCGCGTTCGCCGGCATGGAGATCGGCGGGTTCTACTCGCATGTCACCAGGAACGTGAAGCGCACCTACCCCACCGCAGTCCTGGTCGCGGCCGTCGTGGTGGCGTCGCTTTCGATCCTGGGCAGCGTGTCGATCGCCATGGTGGTCCCTCATCAACAGATCGAGCTCGCGGGCGGGATCATGCAGGCCGTACAGATCTTCTTCACCAAGCTCGGGATCGAGTCCCTCCTGAAACCGTTCGGCGTGCTGGTGATCATCGGGGTGCTGTGCGGTCTGGCGTCGTGGAGCATGGGACCGGCCGAGGGGATGCGCCGGGTGGCGGCCGACGGGCACCTCAATCCCTGGTGGGGTCGCACCAACAGCCGGGGAGCGCCGAAGTCCGTGCTGATCCTGCAGGCCTCTCTGGGATCGTTGCTGACGCTGTTGTTGGTCTTCGTCAACAACATCAACACCTACTACTGGATGCTGACCGCGCTGGTGGCGCAAACCTTCTTGATCATGTACTTCCTCATGTACGTGGCCGTGGTGCGGCTGCGTATCACCAGCCCGGACATGCCCAGGCCGTTCAAGATCCCGGGTGGGAAGGTAGGGCTCTACATGGTCGTCGGCGCCGGGATCGTCGGCGGGGTCTTCGCCTTCATCCTGGGGTTCATTCCCGCCACCCATCTATCAGTATCCGGCACGGTCGCCTACGTGGCGGTAATGGCCTTCGGGATGCTCGTGATCGTGGGTACGCCCTTCCTCCTGCATCGAGGAGCGCCGACCCGGGTCGACACGCGAGTGGATCCGGGCCTGGGCCTGGAGGACGTCGTCGAGTCGCTCTCCCTCGACGCCGCCGAACCCCCGAGCCTGTAACTGGCTCTCCAGAAGACCTGTAACTGGCTCCCTCAAAAAGTGAGCCAGCCCGTGCGCCCCGGGGGAGTCGAACCACCCAACCTCCAGATTAAGAGTCCGTTGCTCTACCGTTGAGCTAGGGGCGCGCTGAGCAGACATAGTAGAGCAGCGCCTGCGCGGGGATCGAACCGAGGGTTGCGAGCTGCCGGGAGGGCCCGGTCGGCTGCCAAGGACGCCCCTTAGCCGCTACCAGAAACACAGTGGGCTGGTATGTTCTGGGGCTCGGGGGTGAGGCCGACCCGCCACGACAGCCACGGCAGGGAGTCGGAGAACGCCTGCTTCCAGAAATCGAAGTCATGCCCGCCTGGTGGATCGGCGAAGCAGGTGTCGATGCCGGCCTTGGCCGCCAGGGCCTGCAGGGTGCGAGCCGCGTCCAGGCTCGGCGTGTCCTGCAGACCGGATTCGAACCAGCCGGCCATGCCGGCATAGCGCGCGTGCCCGAGAAGATACTCAGGATTGTGGGCGTCGTAGTCGGCCTGGGACCCGCCGAACAGGGCGGCGATGGTCTGCTGGGCGTTGTCGCTCTGGTAGGTCGGGGATTCGAAGCCGGAGTAGGACGCGAACGTCGGGTACATCTTGGGGTTGTTGAGCGCCAGCATGACGGCACAGGTGCCACCCTCCGACAGGCCGGCCATGGCCAGCGACCCGGGAGTCGTCTTGGCGTTGAAGTTTTTCTCCATGTACGCCGGCACGACCTTGGTCAGATAGTTCTCGACATCCCCGTACATCTTGCTGTCGACGCATTCGGTGTCACCGCCGAACGATCCGTTGACGTCCGGCATGACCAGGATGGGCGCCTGCCCGCCATGCTTCTCGGCGAAGGCCAGGGCGGTGGAATCGGCATAGTCGGCCCGGGTCCAGTCCGAGGGTTCCCCCGGCGTGCCGTGAAGCAGCTCGATAACCGGCAGCTTGGGCCGATTCGGCGCGAACCAAGCCGGCGGGACCCAGACGAAGGCCTGACGAGGCGAGTACTTCAGGTTGGGGTCCGGAATGGGCACGCTCACCGTGACGCCATGAGTGGGCAGCTGGCCGGTCTTGGCCACCTGTTGCCGCAGGGAGTCGAGGGCCGAGTTGCTGAGAAAGTTGTCGGCCTCCTTGCCGAACAGTCGATCGAGCGTGGGATAGTACTGGAACGTCTGATTGACGGAGCTGCCAGCCGACACCACGGCCAAGGCGATGGCCACCATCCCGAAGGCCCGTCGGGGCCAATGGGCGTGATGCCAGCCTGCGATCACCAGGCCGGTGAGCAAGCAGGCCCCGGCTAGCCACAGGTACAACGAGCGCGGCGCCCCCGTGGGCACGGAGTTGTCGAAATGCAGATACAGGAAGAGACCGGCGATCAGGATGAGCCCGATCGGGATCCCGATGGCGAACTCCATCAGGATGTCTCTGCGTAGCACTACGGCAACCACGCACACGATGACGGTCAGCCAGAAAAGTACAAACGGGAACCAGCCCGCCACGATCGAAAAGTCCATCAGGTTCGTCTTTCTTGCCGGAACCCCTCGAGCCAGAGAGAAGGGTAGTGGTCAGCACGACTGGGCACTGGGCACCGAGGTCGCTACCGGGTCGTCACCTGACAACGCTTGCTGATAGAGCGCGGTGACGTCGGCGCCGAAGGCTGAGGTGAACGAAACGAAGTTCACGCACCCGCCCTGGTGACGTCCGCCCGTCACCCCGTAGATGTCACCTCGCCCACTCTGGATGTTGTAGTTGGCCAGCCAGGGCCCTCCACTCACGCCGTCGACAAAACCACCGCAGCGAAACGCGGCGTAGCCGCGCCGGGGAAAGGTCTGGTTGAGGCAGATGATCGGCGAGATCTCGGCCCGGGCCGGATAGCCGACGACAACCGTCCATTCGGGAGGCTGGATGCCGGTGACCAACCGATCGGCGCCGACCACGCTCTCGAGCGTGCGCTCATGGCCGTCGCGGCGCTGCGAGGCCACGTCCAGAAAGGCGAAATCGTCCTGCGGGCTCTGGTTTTTCATCCAGGCAGAAGTGAGATAGGCGGCTTGCACGGACCAGATCCCGTAGGGATCCTGGCCGTCGTGATACATCGGGACAAAGACCCAGCCCTCGGGTGGACCAGTGAGGCAATGGGCGGCCGTCGCGATGAGATCACCGGTCGGAGCGTCGACCACGCTGGCCGTGCAGAACGGCGGGCCGGCGTCCGATCCGCCCCGAAACAGGGCTCCTACTTGGGGAAGCCCGTCGAAAGGAGCCGCCGTTGGCGACGCATGCTTCGCCCCGGAAGGGATCACCAGCACGGTCACCGCCACGATCAAGCCCAGCGCCGCCACCGTCCACGCCACCCCCCGGCTCGACAGCAGCCGCAGGCCAGTGCGCACCAGGCGGCGAGACGAGGGCCCCGGACCCGACGGGGTGGCGTTTGATTGCGACGACAGGGCCAATGCTCAAGTAACAGGCGGGCAGACGCTGGCGGGAACAAACCCCGATCCAGGAGAGTAGACGTCAATGACGAGGTCCCCTCCGGATGTCCGGCGTACGGGCGCCACCGTCAGAGCGGGCGGCTTTTGGCCGGGAGACACCAGAAATATGGCTTCGGTCTCCTGGCCAGACGCGGCCAACTGCTGCCCGAAGATGTGGAGCCAGGGCGCATTGACCCGAGCGTCATACCCGTCCTTCCTCAGGTTCGCCACCACGCCGGCCGAGGTCGGCCAGGCCGCGTCGGACGTCACGCACACCAACAGACGGTGAGCCTGCGGGGGTAGCGCCCGCTCCAGCGCCGCCGAGGCGGCCGTCACATTCGGATAGGTGCCCGCGGCACCGTAGTGGAACGCCCGGTCGGCGAGTTGGCCGCTCGCCAGAAGCAGACAGCCAACGAGCGCAACCCGAACGACCAGGTCGACCCGACTACGCCGGGAGTGCGCCGGCCGTGCCCCCCTACCAGAAGTAGGCCCTGGACCAGAAGTAGGCCCTGGACCAGTAGTAACCCCTTGACCAGAAGTAACCCCCTTACCAGAAGTAGCCCCTAGATCAGAAGCAGCCCCTAGATCAGAAGCAGCCCCTAGACCAGAAGCAACCCCCAGACCAGAGGTAGCCCCTCGCCGAGAAGTAAACAGCTCGCCGGGACTGAAGACTCCGCCCGGACCGAAGAGGCAGAGCACCACGGCCAGGCCAGAACAGAGCGCCAGTGCTCCGCACCAAAGCACCAGGTAGCCGTAGAGCGGTCCGACCACACGCATCAGGCTCAGGAAAATGGCGCCGGCCACAGGAATGATGCCGGCGGCCAACCCCATGGCGAGCCACTGCTGCCGCCGCCAACAGAGGGCAGCCACCGCGGCCATGGCCACGAACCAGACAACGAGGTAGACGTCGTAATGGTGAACGGATCCGACCAGCACGTCGAAATTCGACGTCATGTTCCGCTGGAAGATGCCATTGGCCAAGGCGGACCAGGCCTGACCGGCAGAATGGTCACCCCGGTTGTGCAAGAAGAAATTGATGAGCTGTCCGAGGTTGCCGGGGTGGTGGGTGAGCTGCTGCCAGACGGGCGGCACCCAGAGCAGCCCGGTGACAACCACCGCAACCACACCGGGCAGCCAATGCTCACGTAGCGATTCCCGCAGTACGTGGGCTCTCCTCCACACGATTACCCGGGCGACGAGGGCGAGTATCAGGGCCACGCCCACGGCCGGCGCACTCGACACATTGGTTTGCACCACGAAGGTTCCGACCACCCCGGCCCCGACAAGGGACCACACGCCGCCTGCCGCCAGATCCGCGCACAGGACCAAGAAGAAGGCCGTAGGCAACAGGATGATGATGGGGCCCCAGGCGTTGGTGAGGTAGTACGGCTGCATCAGCACCTCGAACCCGCACACGAGCGCAGCCGTAGCGACGGCTGCCGTGCTCCCGAGACGCCGAGCGACCAGCACCACGATGCCGATGACGGCAGCCAGATTGATCAGCGTGGCCCCTACCGGTAGGGCGGCACCGCTCCAGCTCATCGCCACGTACGGGATGGCGAGCAGATAGAAGTACATCGGGCCGGGGTGATACCAACCGAACCTGTCGTAAGGACCGACCGTTTGATGCAGCCCGACCGCATTCTGTACGGAGAGCTCGGTGGCGGCGTTATCCCCCCAGTTGGAGAAGACGCCGTGGTAGGTGAGCAGCGGGATGATCAGGAACAACATGGGAACGACCAGCAGCACGACCGCCACCCCGGCTACGACGGGTACGCCGCCGAGTCGGCCGATCCATCCGGAGCGAGCCCCACGGCGCCGGTGGGCGGGTGATCGCCCTTGGCCTCCCCCGTTTGCAGCTGCGAGCCGGTCGGCATCGACGGGCTCGGGCGACTCGGTGGGCGAGCCCATCGGAGTCGGCCGGTCCTGGATACTCACCGCCCTAGTTTGGCACGGTACCGGCTCGCCACCCGGGAGCCCTACCTCGATCCGACGAAGTCGAGCATCAACGGCACTCCCTCCACCCAGTAGTCGAAGATGTTGGCTTTGCCCTCCGACCGCAGGTGGGTCTCGTGCTCCCAGGCATCTTCGCGCCACGGAGGCTCGACGAGTTGCGAACCCTCGATGAGGCAGCTCACTTCCAATGATGTCCGTTTGGGATGGTGGAGATCCTTGGCGCCGCCGCGAACGATCAGCGCCGGAACCTTGATCCGATCAAACAGCTCATCCCCCACTCCGGGGATCGTCTGTCCCGGCTTCGGTACGAACGCATTCAGCCACCGCAACATCACCCGCTCGAGCTCCTCCGCGCCCAGGGCGACCATCCGATCTCGGTTGCGCGGATTCCGCTCGATCAGCCCGGTCCACGGTTGAATACTCAGCAAGCCTTCCAGGCCCCTCTGCTGGAGCGCCGAGATGTTCGGTAGCACGTTGTGGGTCAGGGATACCGTCCCATAGACCCCTCCGACGATGCTCCAAACGATCAGCTTGGTAGCCAGCTCGGGATAAAGGATCACCGTCAGCATGGAGTCTCTAGCGCCGCCGGAGCCGCCGGCGATAACGCACGGGGCGACGTCCAGACCGGTCAGCAGCCCGTGCAGCGTGGCCGCCCGCATGTGCGACTCGGTCTCGCCGTAAAACTGTACGTCCGACTGCCCGGTGTTCGGGCGGTCCCACAACAGCACGCGCGGCCCACCTGCGGCGAGCGCGGTGGCGAAGGCCCGGATCCCAGGCTCCTCCTTACTGAATCGACCACCCGGCGTGACCACGATCACTGGCGCCCCCACGTCGCCTAAGAACTCGTATTCGACGCGGCCACCGTTGATCTCAATGCTGGGCACCTGTCATCCCCCCGAACGGTTCCTCACTACCCGAGACCGGGCCGAGCATACTCTCGCCCCCGCCTGCCGGCGTTCTCGCTACCCGCCCATCTGCCCTGGGGCGGGAGCGGCTTCCGATCGTTGGGCTTGTCCCTTTGCTACGCTCTGACGTTGGTGACTGGGCCCGGCCTCTGGCGAGTTCGTCTGGGTTGGTAGTTGCGTCTCGGTCTCGTACGCAGGGAGAAGGTCCTATGAGCGCACGTGTTGATCACCACCCGCTGGAGCCGTTCGGGATCGAGGTGCACGTCGACTTTGACGAGGCGCTCGATCCGGAGGTACAGCCGGAGCTCCGCAGGCTCTTCGAGCAAGAGGGTCTCATCCTGTTTCGCGGTCTCCGGCTCACGATGGAGGATCAGATCCGGTTGTGCAGCGGGTTCGGCCCCACCCTGCCCCTCGGGCACGTGGAAAACTACCTGGTTTCCAATGTCCTGCCGGACGGCCTGCTCGGCACCCAGGAGCTGAAGTTCCACAACGACATCCCGTTTGTCCCGCTCCCCTACCCGGCCGGATCGCTTCATGCCGTGGAGGTGGACGAAGGCGTCAGCGCTACCCGGTTCGCCAGCGGCTACCTGGCCTACGCCCACCTGCCCGCTGAGCTCCAGGCGCGCGTCGATCGGCTGAATGCGATCCAGGTGATGGACCGGGCCGATCTTCGACGCACCCGTCTGACGGATCTCGTCTCGGGCGACCCGGCCGCCGTGCATTCGGTGGCACCGAAGCAGGTGGCCACCGGGAGGCGATACCTGTTCGTCAACGAGGAAATGACGGCCAGCATCATCGGCCTGCCCGAAGCGGATAGCGACGATCTCCTGGATGAGCTCTTTTCCCACTTCTACTCGGATGACAACATCTATGAGCACACCTGGAGCCAGGGCGACATCGTGATCTGGGACAACCTGGCAGTGCAGCACGCTCGCCGGGCCATCACGATGCCGGGCCATCGCACCCTGCAGCGCGTCACCATCGCTCGGTACGGCCTGTACGACCAGACGCCCAGCCTCCTGGAGAGTTTCGAGCAAATGCGCACTTCGAATCGCGGCGCCAGCTGGGAGCCGGTCGAAGCCGGCGCCTGATCCTGGATTTCAAGGAGGTACGTGAGCATGGAGATGGTGCCGGGCGAAATGCCGAGTCCCGCCGAGGTGCGGCGTGTCGTCGACCAGCTGGCCATTCGCGACCTCCTGCTGCGGTACGCGCGGGGAATCGATCGGCGTGATCTCGATCTGGTCCGATCGTGCTACCACCCGGATGCGATCGACGAACATGGGTCCTACAACGGCGATGTCGACGGCTTCATCGCTCACCTCGATCGCAACCGGGGCACGTTCGAGCGGACCATGCACTTTCTGGGCAACCAGCTGATCGAGGTCGAGGGGGACGTCGCCCACGCCGAGTCCTACTGCGTCGCCTTTCACCGGCGGGCTGCTGCGGACGACCGACCGGCGGCCGATGTGTACATCTGGCTTCGGTATATCGACCGCATCGAGCGCCGCCACGGCACGTGGAAGATCGCCCACCGGGTGTGCGCCTTCGACTGGAGCCGGGAGGACCCGGTGTCGACGACGTGGGAGTTTGCGCCGGCCACGACCCGGGGAAAGCCATCGGGCGATGATGTCCTCTACCGCACGCTCGCCGAATTCGCGGCGGCCGGGTCTCGATGAGCTGGTCGGGCCCGTAGGGAAGTCCGCGAACCGGCGACAACGCGACGCAGGGGTGATGGCCTGGCCGCCGCTCCACCTTTGGACATCTGTGCAGCCTGAGGCTGCTTCGTTGTCCATTTGTGAGCGCCCCGGCAGTCGCGGGTCGATCGCCACCCGGCGGTGGTTAGGGGCGACCTTCATCGGGAGCAAACGGAGGAGGCTGACCTCCTGAGAATGGCCGACCGTGCAGAAATGTCCCCCCGTGGAATATGGGCGGGCCAAAGCCGACGTGACGGACCAGGGTGTTCATGGGACCCGGGGACGCAAAGGGCGGTTCGGCGTCTGGTTCGTCGGCCCCGCCAAGCAGTGCTCTCGTCAACGCTGAGCGATCATCGAGCAGGTCGTTGGCCGCTTGGGCGAGGAGTTGGCTGTCGACAGAGAGCTCGCCGCTGGTCTGGCGGTCCGCAGCCAGCAGAGCCGCCCGTCGTACGACCTCTCGCAGGTAGGTGGCAGTGCGGCCCTCGGTTGCGGCCACCGCTTCGGCCAGCTGGCCATCGGTGAAGGAGGCGAGGCCAAGGGATCCGCCGTAGAGCCGTAAAAGTTGACGGCGGCATTCCGGATCCGGCGGGGCAATCTCGACGGCGGCGTCGACCCGTCCTGGCCGTTCGGCCAAAGCTTGCTCGAGGATGTCGACCCTGTTGGTGGTGAGCAGGAACGTCACGTCGACGTCATCACCGAGCCCGTCGATCTGGTTGAGCACCTCGAACAGGAGGGGGTTCCCGCCAATGGGACCGAAGGAACGGTCACTGGCGATCAAATCGACGTCTTCCATAATGACCATGGATGGCTGGAAGAGCCGGGCCAGGGCGCACGCTTGACCGATGGCGCCGAGCGATTGGCCGGATAGCACCAGGACGGTCGTGTCGGTCATCCGGGACAAGAGGTAGCGGACGGTGTGCGTTTTCCCTGTTCCAGGCGGGCCGTACAGCAGCACGCCTCTCTTCAGGTGCTGCCCGGCCGCCCGCAGGCGGGGCCCGTGACGGGCAATGCCGAGAACGTGACGCTCGATCTGGGCCAGGGTGTCGTCAGGGAGCACCAACCCATCACGAGTGAGGCTCGGCCGGGGAAGGAAGCGCATGTGGCCGTATTGGTGGCCCTCGCCCGGGCCCAAGGCGAGGACCTGTCGCCGCACCACGCTGCGCTCGATGGCCAGGCGACGCAGCTCCGTTAGCAATCCGCGGGCCGCGTCTTGGTCGGAGTCGAGGATCTCCAACATGGCGCTCTGCAAGGGCCCATGCGGATCCTCACCTCTCAAGAGGACCGCCGCTCGATGGTCCCCATCGGTGAGCAAGAAGATCCCGAACCGCACGCAACAGCGGGTCGAGTCAGGCGCGTCCGCCAGGTCCACGTACTCCACCGGTCCCACCCCCGAGGAGCGACCGACGAGCAACTCGCTGAGTGGGTGGTAGCGACGGCGCTCACCGGCGACGCCAACCAACTCGAACGAACGCCCAGGGCCTATCTCCGTCCAGGCCTCCAGCGCGATGTGCACATCAACGAGCTGGTAAGGCGGGAACTCGTGACTCAATACCGGTAGCCCACCCGGATCGACCCCTACGTGGGCGGCCAGGCGTTCCGTCAAGGACTCTCCCGCTTGGTCCTCGGCGAGGGTATGCACCTCTCGAAATACCGCGGCCAGGGCGCGTGCGAGTTCCCGCAAGTCGGTCTCGGACACGGTCGGGTCGTTCGTCACTCGGCGAGCTTAAAGCCGGCTCGCCCGGGGCCAAAGCGAAAATCCGAAGCGGGCCCGCCAGGCCTCGCCTCATCTTTTCGGTGACTACGCTGCTCACCTTCACCACATCGATTACGTCGAGCCAGAGGAGGCATGATGGCCACAGCTGGCCAAGTTGATCTCTCAGGTAAAGCCAACCTGTTATCAGACCCGGCCTCGCTCGCCGGGAGGGTCGCGGTCGTCACGGGCGCTGGCACCCTCGGTGACGGCATCGGCGTGGGCCGGGCGATCTCCATCGCCCTCGCTCGCCAAAAGGCAAAACTGGTGCTGATCGACCTGGACGATCAACGGGCGGATGCAACGGCCGCCTTGGTCGCGGCCGAGAGGTCGGAGGCCATCGTCTGCCAGGGGGACGTGAGCTCGGACACCGACTGCGCTCGAATCGTGGCGGCCGCGCTCGAGGCGTTCGGGACCATCGACGTACTCGTCAACAATGCCGCGGTGGCAAAAATCGGGACCGTCACCTCGCTGAGTGACGAGGACTGGGCCCAGGTGCTGGCCGTGACCTTGATGGGCGCAGCGCGAATGTCGCGGCACGTGGTGCCGGTCATGGAGGCCCACGGCGGCGGATCGATCGTCAACATCTCGTCTATTTGCGGGAGTCGGGGCTATCAAAATGCCGCCTACACGGCAGCCAAAGGCGGTCTGGAAGCATTGACCCGCGATATGTCGGTGGCGCATGGACGAGCGGGTATCCGCGTCAACGCCATCGCGCCCGGTCACTTGCGCACCCCACACCTCGCCCGGGTTTCCCAGGGTCAGCAGGACGACCGCCTGCGGCAGGCCGCGTCACCACTTGGCACCGAGGGAACGGCCTGGGATGTGGCGTGGGCCGTCGAGTTCCTGGCGTCTGAGCGGGCTCGCTGGATCACGGGCGTGACCCTGCCGGTGGATGGTGGGGTCCTCGCCACCAGCTATCTGTCGATGGTGCCGATCATCGGCGCCGACCGGGCCTGAGCCCGCCGCAGCGCGGTGCCCGATTGAGGTCAACCCGGTAGGATCGTAACGTCGGGGCCGATCATCCACTGAGGAGGCACGTCAGAAATGGAGCCCACCGAGGGCAACGTTCCTACCGATGCCGAGTTGCGACGCGTCGTCGACCAACTGGCGATCCGGGATCTCATCTTTCGTTATGCGCGCGGGATCGACCGCCGCGACTTCGATCTGGTCCGATCGTGCTATCACCAGGATGCCATCGACGACCACGGGTCCTACCACGGCGACGTCGAGGGCTTCATCGCCTACCTGAGCCAAAACCCGGGCGGGTCCGAGCGGTCGATGCACTTTCTCGGCAACCAGCTGATCGAGATCGATGGGGAAACAGCCCACGCGGAGACCTACTGCGTGGCCTTTTTCCGGCGGAGCGCGGTCGAGGACCGGCCGGCGACGGACGTCTACATCTGGCTGCGTTACCTGGATCGGATCGAGCGCCGCGACGGGCCGTGGAAGATCGCCCACCGGGTGTGTGCGTTCGACTGGAGCCGGCAGGATACCGTCTCCTCCACGTGGGAGTTCGGGCCCGAAACGACCCGAGGAAAGCCCTCACGCGACGACGTCCTGTATCGGACGCTCGCCGACTTCGCCTCTGCCGTGCCGGCGGCGCCCTAGACGGAAGCCGTCGTCGCCGGGTAACACCGCCAGGATGAAAGTAGCAACGGAAGATCAGGTGCGCGCTTTCCTGCCTCTGGGTGAGACGGTACGCGCCCTCGCCGCCGAACCACGACCGCAGGGGTCTCTGTCGGCTGAAGTCGGGTAAACGGGGACAGCTAGCATCAGGCCGTGACTTCGACGGGGACCGACATCAGCTTCGACCCTTATGACCTGTCTATCAATACCGACCCGTTTGCGAGGTTCAAGCGGCTCCGTGACGAGCGTCCGCTCTATTACAACCAACAGCACGACTTCTTCGCGGTGAGCAGGTTCGACGACGTAGAGCGGGTCTTCGCCGACTACCGCACGTACAGTTCGGCTCGGGGGACGAGCTTCGATTTCATGAAGGGAAATGTCCGCATTCCGCCGGGGAGCATCATCTTCGAGGACCCTCCCGTCCACACGGCGCACCGCGGCCTGGTGTCACGGGTATTCACCCCGAAGAAGATGGCCGGACTCGAGTCCATCACCCGCCAGTTGTGCGCGGCCGCCCTGGATCCAATCGTCGGCACCGGCCGATTCGATTTCGTGGCGGATCTCGGGATGCAGCTGCCGATGCGGGTCATCGGCATGCTCCTCGGCATACCCGAGCGGGATCAAGAGGCGATCCGTGACATCGTGGGCGAGACGGTCCGCATCGACGGCGCCCCCCGAGATTTCTCGAAGCGGCCGTTCGCGGATCCGACCTTCTTCAACGACTACATCGCCTGGCGAGCGGGCAATCCGTCGGACGACCTGATGACCGAGTTGCTGCGCGCCGAGTTCGAGGACGAAACCGGCACCCGCCGACGCCTCACGCGAGAGGAGATCGTCACCTGTGTCAACGTGATCGCGGGGGCGGGCAACGAGACCACCAACCGGCTCATCGGCTGGATCGGCAAGGTTCTCGACGAGCATCCGGATCAGCGCCGCCAACTAGCCGACGACCGGTCGTTGATCCCGAACGCCATCGAGGAACTGCTGCGCTACCAGCCGCCGGTCCTCCACCTGACGAGGTACGTGATGCGTGACCTCGAGCTGTACGGACAGTCCGTTCCCGAAGGCAGCATCATGTTTGCCCTGATCGCATCGGCCAACCGAGATGACCGTCATTTTCCGAATGGCGATCGGTTCGATATCCACCGTCGGATCGACCACCACCTCACCTTCAGTTACGGCGTCCACTTCTGCCTGGGCGCGGCGCTGGCCCGCCTCGAGGGTCGCGTCGCCCTGGACGAGGTTCTGAATCGTTTCCCGGTATGGGAAGTCGACCTGGACAACGCCCGGTTGGCGGAAACCAAGACGCGCGGCTGGGCGACGCTACCGACATTCGTGTGACCCTTTCCTAGCGATCTGCGGTGTAGTCCCGCCTGGCGAATGCCCATTTGCCGTTGACCCGCCGCAGGATGTCCCGATATTGACCGGTTCCGATGAGTTTGGGCTCGGCGCTGCCAATGACGAGCATGACATAACACCGGCCGGTCGCGGCATCGCTATCGCCGTCGACGGCGACGTTGACTGGCATGTGTCGGACGCCCGGCACCCGGGTCGGCACCTCCTTGCTGAACGCGTGGAGGGCATCATGCCCCACGATGGGCTCGACGTCTGCGGCCAGTACACCGTCGGGCGTAAAGCAGGCAATGAAGGCGTCAGCGTCCCCTTCGTCGACAGCTAGGCTGTACTTGGCGTAGAGCTGAGTGATCTCGACAACGTCGGAAATAGCGAGCGCCATGGCTCCTCCTGTGTCCGTTCCATCTCCTGGGTTCGATCCCTGGAGACGCTAGTGCATGGCTGTGACGCTCTTACTCCTGCAACTAACCATTGCTCTCCTGCCACCGAGTAGCACTCCCAACACCGAGTATCACTCCCACCACAGAGTAACTGTCCCCGCCAGCTAAAGGAGAGTGACCAGTGGATATTGCCCCCCTTTGTGACAACTTCGATCCCCACGCCCCGGCGTTGGCCGAGGACGGTTCCCTCGAAGCGGTCATCGGGTGGCTGCGCGAGCACTGTCCCGTCGCCCATACCGATGCCCACGGCGGGGCCTACGTGGTGACCCGCTACGAGGGGGTATGGGACGTGGCCCAGGATTGGCACCGCTTCACGTCGACCCAAGGCATCATGATTCCTCGCGCCCACAACGCGGTGTCACAGATACCCGGTGAGTACGACCCGCCGCTCCATCGCCAGTACCGGCGAGCGTTGAAGCGCCTCTTGACCCGAGACGTCGTCGGCCGCATCGGTGCATCGGTTCGAACCTGGCCCGTAAGCAGATTGTCGTCGCCCTAGCCGAATTGCTCGACCGCCTGTACGACATTCGCCTCGTCGAAGGACGCCGGCTGCATTACCGCACCGGCTTTACCCGCGGCCTCAACACGCTTCCGGTGACCTTCATCTACCAGGACTGACTGACTGACTTACTGGGGATGTGTAACTGACTACGAGCGCACCTCGACGACACCGCTTTGGGGCCCACGAACAGATATCGAGTCGCTGAAGGCGATGTTCCGCAGCCGGTACTCCGGCGCTAGCCGCAACAACTGTTCGATGGCCACCTTCATCTCCAGCCGGGCGAGCGGCGCCCCCAGGCACAGGTGCGGACCGTAACCAAAGGCGAGATGGGACTTGGACTCTCGAGAAACCTCGAAGCGGTCCGGGTGAGACCAGCGGCGGGGATCCCGGTTGGCGGCGGCGATCGTCACGTACACGACGTCGCCGGCGGCAACGGGCATTCCGTCCAAGACCGTGTCCCGTGCCGCCTTATGGGCCACGAACTGGACCGGCCCGAACCAACGCATACCTTCCTCGATGGCGGCCGGTACCAAGGAGGGGTCCGCCGCCACTTCACGCCGTTGATCGGGATTGCGCTCCAGGGCGATGAGACAATTGGACATGGCTTTCGCCGTGGTGTCGTACCCCGCCGTCAGCAAGAGCACCGACGTCGAGAGGATCTCCTCGTCGCTCAGGGCCTTGTCCCCAGAGGGTTGCAGCATGTACGTGAGCAGGTCGTCCGGTTGCTCGCGTCGGTGCCGTTCGATTTCCTGACGCAGGTAGTCGTTGATCTCCGTTGCCGTCTGGCGCAACATGGTGCGCGTCTGCTCGTCCTCGAAACCCCAGGAATGATTGGTGACGATGACGTGCGACCAGCGCCGGAAGTCGTCGTAGCGCTCCGGAGGCACCCCGAGCATGTCAGCGACGATGACCGTGGGCAACATGGTGAAATCGTGGATGAGATCGAAGTCGTCGCGGCCGGCGACCAGCGGGGCCAGCATGCGCTCGACCACCTCGCCGACCCGCCTCTCCCACTTGGCGATGGCGCTCCTCGTGAACAACGGCGTCAACGCGCCTCGCAATCGCTGGTGATACGCACCGTCAACCGTGATCATGTTCGGAGCTTGAAACCACGGATAGAGCTCGGGGTCACCGGCCATTTGGGCAAAGCCGCCGCGGTGATTGGTGAGCACTGAGAGCGCCTCGTCGAAGCCGACCACAGCCCAGCCGGCCAACGAGTCGTTCCACACCACGTTGCCCACGGCCCGGATCTCCTCATAGAGCCGGTAGGGATCCTCCTTGTCGCGTGGATCAAAGACGTCAACGTCCAGTTGGCGGCGATCCATAGCCGTCCCCTCCTCCATCTTTCACACCGCCTTAGGGGCGCAGAGATCCGCTGGTGCCTGGCCTGAGAAGTGCTGGCGGCACGCACGACGAATCTATACCCCGTGAGCACTCGGTGGGAGAATCACGGCCTATCGGGGAGTATCTCAATCACGGACCAAGAACAGGGTGTCTTTCTTAGCGGGCGTGGTGGGGTACAAGTAGATTGCAGGTGTTGGCTGTAGTTGCAGTCTTGGGTGTGAGGAGGGTCGGTTGTGTTGTGTGATGATCACCGGTTGATTTCGGTGGATGACCATATTGTGGAGCATCCTCGGGTGTGGCTGGATCGTTTGCCCTCGAAGTGGGCGGAGGCGGCGCCGCGGGTGGTGGACATCCCGTTGGATCATCCGGTGCGGGAGGGGTCGACCGAGCCCATGCAGCAGTGGGTGTTCGAGGGCGACCTGGACGGCCACAGCATGTTCTCGGCGGCGGCGGGCACGCCGTTGCGGGAGCGGGGCCATCAGCCCACCCATTTCGGGGCCATGCGGCCGGGTTGTTATGACCCCAAGGCCCGGCTTTTGGACATGGACGCCGAAGGGGTGTGGGCCCAGTTGTGTTTCCCCAACTGGGCCGGTTTCGCCGGGGGCCGGTTCCGCTCGGCCCAGGACCACGAGCTGGGTATCGCCTGTGTGCGGGCCTTCAACGATTTCACCTTGGAGGAGTGGTGCCCCACCGACCCGCAGCGGTTCATCCCCCTGGTGGTCACCCCGTTTTGGGATCTCGACGCGGCGGTGGCCGAACTTCAACGCGGCGCGGCCAAGGGGGCCAAGGCCTTCAGTTTCCCCGACAACCCGGCCCACCTGGGATTGCCCTCGTTCCAGACCGACCACTGGGACCGGCTGTGGTCGGTGGCAGAGGAGGCCGACCTGCCCGTGTGCATGCACTTCGGTAGCGGCACCGTCAAAACCGGGCTGTCCGCCGACGCCCCCATGGCCGCGTCCACCTCCCTGTTGGGTTCCACCCTGGCCCACTCCATGGTCGAGCTCATCTTCTCCCCCACCCTGCACAGCCACCCCAACCTCAAGATCGTCTACTCCGAAGGCCAGATCGGCTGGATGCCCTTCCACGTAGAGCGCATGGACCACATCTGGGGCCGCTACCGCTTCTACCGGGCCACCGGCAAACTCAAACAGCGCATCAACCCCGACATCCCCCCCTCCGAGCTATTCCAACGCCACGTCTGGGGGTGCTTCATCGACGACAATGTCGGCCTCCGCCTTCGCCACGACATCGGCATCGACAAAATCATGTTCGAAGCCGACTTCCCCCACGACGACTCCCACTGGCCCACCACCCGCACCGACGCCGCCAAAGCCCTCGCCGACATCCCCGACCACGAAGTCAAACAAATCGTCGAAGACAACGCCCGAAACCTCTTCCACTTTCCTGCCTAACTACAACCCCTCGCTACTCCTGCTGAACACCCGAGAGCGGACGCCAAGGAGGACGGGCTCTCCCCGCGCCGGGACCAGGCAGAGTCCAGCCCCGGCCAGGGCAGCATCACCCACTAGGGCTGGCCGCCGGGGTGGGGGTGATCTCGGAGTCCATGTTCAGGTGGAAAAAGCGGGCCGGGTTCTCCGCCAGGATCTGACGGCGCAACTGGCTCGGCACGCCGTCGAAGATGATCTCGATCCACTTCCGGGACTCCGGGAACGATCCCACCGAATGGGGGAAATCCGATCCCCACATGAGGTTCTCCGCCGGCAGATCGTCACGGAACTTCAAGGCCAGGGGATCACGGACGATCCCGAAGAGGAAGTGCCGCTGAATGTACTCCGTCGGCTTCATCTTCAACTGCTGGTCTGGATACAGATGGGCCTGCCGCTCCCACTTATCGTCGAGGGCGAACAATATGCCGGGCATCCAGCTGGCGTCGGTTTCGGCGAAATAGACCTGCAACTCGGGGAAGCGGTCGAGGGTACCCGAAGCGATGAACTGCGAGATCGCCCACATCGGGCCAAGGGTGTGGCCGGCGAGGATCTCATCCAGCGGCCGGAAGGATCGCCCGCCGGACGTGGTCAGATTCAAGTCGATGGCTGGCGCCATCCGCTGCCCGACAGTGAAGTGCGGCGAAATCGGCATGTTGAGCTCGAGGGCGAGCTCCCAAAAACGATCGTCTTCTTCCGGACGTAGCCTGTCGGCGCCATTCGGGAACTTGCTCGGGGCAACGGCCTTGAGACCCAGGTCATGGCACCGCTTCAACTCCGAGAGGGCGTCGTCGATACCGGTAACGGGGATGATGCCATTGCCGATCAAGCGATCGGGCGCAACCGAGCAATAGTCGGCCACGAAGTCGTTATAGGCGCGAAGCAGCGCCAGATAGACGCGCTGATCGCCGATCCTTTCGATGAAGCGGCTGGCGAAGACCGGCGGGTACAGGACCTCGGCGTCGATGCCGTCGCGGTCTTGCTCGGCCAGACGCTGTTGCGGGGTGCCCGTCCCCGGCCGGGGATGGCCGTCGGCATACCAATACGACTCGTTGGAGAATTTGATCGGATCCCCACCGGTAATATTCACCCCGTTGTGCATCAACGGAAGACCTTCTGTGAGCCAGGCCTCACCGCCGTCTTCCAGTGGGATCAACTTCGGCGCTCGGTCTTTGTACTTCTCCGGAACGTGCTTGATCCAAGGTTCCGGCGATATCTCGAGGTGCCCGTCCCCCGAAATGACCTGATAGCTACGACCGCTTCCCATTTATCTCCTTCACTGAAACTCTCTCTCCTTCACCACAATCTCTCCCCAGCACCACAATCTCTTTCCAACACAACAATCTCGCTTGCCGACACAACACGCTCTCTCGCCAAAAGGAAGGGAATCCCGAGCTACTGACCTCGCCCGGCAGGGGTGGCGGTGTCCCGCCCGCTCCGGAGGACCCGTCCGGGCGTGGCACCCGTGAGCTCGTTGTCGCGGACGATTTGCACACCATTGACAAGGACGTGCTCGATCCCTTCCGCCTCAGCGTAGAGCCGGCCTGCGCCGGCGGGAAAATCTTCACGCCACTGGGCCGGCCCCGATCGCACAACGTCGGGGTCGAAGATCATGAGGTCGGCAAAATAGCCTTCGCTGACGCGCCCTCTCCGTGTAATTCCATAGAACTGAGCCTGCACGTCGGTGATCAGGTGGACCGCTTCTTCCAGAGGGATCAGTTGAAGGTCCCGGCAGGCGGCCAGCATTTTCGTCGGGTAGCTGAAGGCAACCATATTGTCGACGTGGGCCCCCGCGTCCGAAGCGCCGATTACGACCTTACCCTCCCGCCAGATCCGGCGCCGTAACGCCCAGCTGGCGTCGTCATCGCCGTAGTCGGCCGACTTGAACACCGTCCGCAGATCGTCACGCAAAGCAATGTCGAGCATCACATCGAAAGGATCCTGGCCGAGTTCGAGGGCAACGTCGCCGACGGTTCGGCCCTCGTACGGCTTGTTCTCGGGAGAGAACGCACCCACCACGGAATGGGTGCTCCACGACGCAATCATCCCTCGGAGCACGCCGGCTCCCTCCGATTGCGCCCCCGCCGCCAAGCGGCGTCGTTGGTTGCCGTCGGAAAAGATGGCTATGCGCTCCTCGTTGGTCATTCCGATCAGCGGCCCCCACCCAGGAAGTCCCCCGAATGGCGCACTGCTGGCCAAGGTGAAATAAAAAGTACTGGCGGCTGGATACGTGAGCGGAACGACATCCGCCCCTTTGGCCCAAATGCGCTCGTGGCTTCGCAGGGTCCGGGCCACGGCATCCGCGAAATCGGATCTGGCGGCGAGGTTGTTCCAGTTGAGCGAGCGGCCCGCCGCCAGGGACATCTCGGCCATCAGGTCCAAGTACTCGTCGGTGAGCGGGATCAAGCTCGGTGCGATGTACTCCAAGACCGTGCCGGGATACTCCCCGACGATCCTCGCCAGCCTCACCAGCTCGTCGGGGCCGGCGAAACGCGAAGGCACTGGATTGCCCTCGTAGTCGTTGTGGATCACCGACTGCGAAGACGAGAAGCCCAGGGCGCCAGCAGCCAACGAATCCCGCAGGAGTTGGCCCATGGCCTCGATATCTGCGTCGGTCGTCTCGTAGCCCATCGCCCGGGCCCCCATCACCACCCGGCGGATGGCGGAGTGCCCGGCCAGGAAACCGATGTTCACCCCGACGGCGCCCTCGAGGCGATCCAGGTATTCCCCGAAGCTCTTCCAGGAAAAGTCCACCCCGGCGTACAGCGAGTCCAGCGGCATGCCCTCGACCCGGGCGAGCATCCGCACCAAGTAATCGATCTCGGACTGCTCAATAGGGGCCAGGGTGAAGCCACAGTTGCCGCTGACCACCGTGGTGACGCCGTGCAGCGAAGAAGGGGTGCACGCCGGATCCCACAGCACCTGGGCGTCATAGTGGGTGTGAATGTCGACGACCCCCGGCGCAACCGCGAGTCCGTCGGCGTCAATGACAGAACCGCCGTCATGGACATCGAGCTCCCCGATCGCGGCAACCCGTCCGTCGCGGATGCCCACATCCGCCCGTCGTGGTGGCGAGCCGGTCCCGTCGACCAGTTTTCCGCCTTTCACCACGAGGTCGAATACAACCATATGTCACCTTCTTCTCGGCGCGCCGGCTGAGCTTATTACAAAGATCTCGACGAAGAGACTCTCTGTCGGCTCGGGAAATTGGAGTCCCTGCTCCGCCTGACGAGCCGGCCTACCAGCGCGGCACCATGGTCACGCTGGGCAGTGATGCCTGGTATTTGTCACGCGCGGCGTTTGGGCGCAGACTGGACACCACCCTGCTCCCCCCGACAGGCAGTGGGCCCGAGGAAGCGGGGGCGACAGATCGGCGTACCTGCTCACCATGAAGTTACGAGGAAGTGCTTGATTCGCAGGTGGTTTTGCCCCCATCGATCAGGCTGGCATTGCCATTCTTGACCTGCAGGGTGAACCAGCAGTCGACGGAGTGCGGTTGGCCGGCGGTGAAGGTCAAGGGCGGCGACCAGCCGTTGAGCGTGTCGCCGTGGAGCGACTCGAGTCCCTTGACCACCTCGGCTGCGCTGGGCGTGTCGGTTGCCGTGAGACCCCCGGCCTGGGCCCCGTGCTGGAGAAGGACGCCCGACACCCAGGACAGCACCGAGTTCTCAACCCAGACGTTTGAGTTCTGAATGAGGCCCGGGTAGTACTTGTTGACCGCGTCCGTCATCGCCGTGACCTCCGGTTCGGTCGAGAAATACGGCAGAGTGCTGAACGGAGCCCACAGGCTCCCCTTCAGCCCGGCAGCATTGTCGAAGAGATCCTCGTTGAAGACAGGTCCCTCTACCACATAGGTGGGGTTATAGCCCTGCTGCGAACAGTTGGACCCGAACCTGACGATTTGGGGGGCACCCGTGGCGAGCAGAAGGGCATCGACATGGGCCTGATCAGCGGCCACGCATTGGGCCGTGTAGTTCGGTGCGGTAAGCGAGACCGCGGCCGAGCTGGTCGACAGTCCCAGTTGCTGGCCGGCCGACTTGACGAGGGGGACGTCGGCTCCGCAGCTCGGGGACTCGGCACAGTAGAAGAACTCCAAACTCTTCGCCCCCGCGACCTTGGCCACATCCGCACTGGCGTAAATCAGCGAATCGCCGGTCTGGGCCTCGGGATAGAAGTCGGGATTCTTATAGAAAGGAGCGTCGGTCGTTTCCACGCCCACAACCGGCACCTGGGCCTGCTGGGCGATCGACTCCCATGCGTCGTCTGCGTCCGACATGTCCGCTATGGCCACGACGTGCTGCGAGATCATGCTGTTGATGTCGGTGATCGCCGTGCCGGGTGTGCCGCCGTCGTTCATGGTCACCAACTGGACCGGGTGACCCTGAATCCCGCCGGTCGCGTTGGTGGCATTGGCCCACGCCTTGTAGACGTCTTCAGCCGCCACAAGGGGGGCTCCGAAGGCCCCCGAACAACTACAAATAACCCCGACCTTCATGGGTGCACCAGTGGCTTGACCTGCACCTGAGCTACTGGCTGAACCCGCAGCCGGAGTACTGGCGGATCCCCCGGTGCCCGTGGAATTGGTGGCGCTGTGATTGCTGCTCGAACTGCACCCCGCAACCAGCAACAAGGCCAAACTTACACCCGCGCCCCGGATCACGTGACGTCTCCGAATCATTTGGTTAACTCCCCCGCTGGTTCATGGGATTTGTTGATGCCCTCTGCTGCGAACGCCCACGCACATTACCTATGGCGGGACGCACCTTACCAACTGGAACGTACCTTATACGGGAGTAGGACTGGATGATCGTCAGGCAGAGGTTTCGTTCCGAGTTTCCTGGCTCGGGGGACTCGTGTGAAGCTTTGTCCTGGGTATAGCAGTGTGCATTGACGTGGGTCATAGTCCGGACGAGCGACTATTCCGTACCCGAGCTATCGGCACTTGGACTAGACAATCCCACTGATCATTACTCCTGGGATTACCCACAAGAGCGGACATTGGCGCCGAAATTGTCGGGCCGTATGGCGCCAGCTAGGTTTCTCCTCTTGTTGCTATTTGTCTGTTGCTGGTTGCTCTTATCGAGATAGACAGTCGTGCTCGTCGAGATTCCCCTGCTCGTGGAGATAGACAGTCCTGCTCGTGGCCGCAGGCAGGAGGGTGGTTGGGTCAGGCATGCGTGGCCGCGGCCGGGCGGGTGCGGTGTTCCAGCGCTCTGGCGAACGACACCCAGGCGTCGGCCCGGCTGCGAGCCTCGTCGGCGATCTCGTAGACCCGGCTCAGCGGCACGGTCTCCACCCACCGTTGCCAGCTCTCCCCCATCGCAGTCTGCGAGAGCCAGTCCAAGAACGCCTCACACTCGGCGGACGACCGCATAGCCCGATCCGCGTCCCACCTGGCCCTGGACTCGGCTGCGGACGAGGCGGCCCGCGCCCGGTCGGGAGGCCACGCTGTCGACAGGCGCGAGGGCTGGGCCAGGCCCTCGCACCCAGCGGGGTCCTCTGTGGTGGTCGACGACGTCCCCATGGTGGGAGTGCGTCCCGAACCCATCGACAGGGCCGTGAGCCCGGCTGGCGGCTCACACTCCGGGTAGCCCGCCGACTCTGATGAGCCCTCCGACTCTGATGAGCCCTCCGACTCTGGTGAGCCCTCCGATTCCGGTGAGCGAACCGACCCGGCCGGCCAGCCTGAGCCCGTCGTTACCCCTCCGGGCGGGGCGCCAAACTTGGCCCGCTGCTCACTTCGGACGGTGCGCACGGTTTCGGGCGACACCCCCGCCAAGCGGGCGATCTTCCGCAACGAGGCCTCGGGCTCCTCCCGCAGGGCCTGCACGACCCGCGCCCGGGCCCCCGCCCGATCTACCGGGCGGCGCCGCCCGTCCCGACCCAGCCGCACATCCTGACCCAGCCGCACATCCTGACCCAGCCGCACATCCTGACCCAGCTGCCCCACCTGACCCAGCTGCCCCTCCTGAGCCAATCGCGTGTCCAACTGGTGATTCTGATCACTTGGACTGCGCCGTAACGCCGCCACCGTGCCGTGGTCGATCCCGCAGAGGGCGGCGACCCGCCGATCCGACCACTCCCCGTGCGACTCCAACACCACCCGAGCCGCGTACTTCCGATCCCGCAGCGTCAACGGCAAACCGTTGTGCAGGTTCCACCGCACCGACTCGACGAACGCCTCGCTTTCCGGCGCCTCCGACACCACGCACGCCATCGACGCCCATCCCAACCGCTGGGCGGCCCGAAACCGGTGCAGTCCGTCCACGATCACCCGCTCCCGCCGGGTGATCACGATCGGCGGCCAATCCCCGTCCTGCTCTACCAATACCCCCACGTGGTCGTCATCGACCCCGCCCAGTCGCGGGGACCGCCCCAACTGCAACTCCGCCAACGCCACCTCGACCACTACGCCCGCTGGGCCCAACCGATCACCCGCTACCGGCCCCAGCCACGCGCTCGCCGAACTTGCCGTCGAACTCAACCCAACCCAACCCCCTCCAGAATGGATCTCCGAGCCATTCGTCTGATCAGTCAGTAAAACAATCTGATCAGTCAGTAAAACACGGATCCCCTCCCAGCGCAACCACACTCGCGGTCCCCCTGCCCCCCTCCGACAGTGAGCAAGCGACACGCTGTGCCCCCCGATCTGTGCGGGGCGGTTTCACGCGGTACGGGGCGTGTTCATCGGGGGCGTGTTCATCGGGGGCGCATCCATCGGGGGCGTGGCGCGGCTCCGACCCGACTTGCCCGGTAGGGGTGAGCTGGCAGCTCGACGGGCGGCCCCTTCACCCTCTAACCCCTGTGAGAGGCCACAACGGGGATCAGGGCAGCAGCGATACCGGCCGAGGGCGGATACCCACGATCAGTCAGCTGGGGATCAGTCAGCTGGGGATCAGTCAGACAGTCTCGAAGATCAGGTCGGCGTTATTGGTCACCCACGGCAAGCCCGTGGGGCCGACCCCGAGATGAACCGCTCCACCGGGCTCCTGGATCCATCCCGTGCCATTCCACAGGAACAACGGGTGTCCACCGGCGACGTTAGCCCCGCCCAGGGCCCACACGGCCCCGTCGGCGCCCTCGCCGATGCCGGCAGCCCAGCCGGACTGCAGATTCCACCCGTTCCCGTTCCACTGGAAGACATGGTCGCCGTTATTGACCACCCAAGGTGATCCGGTGGGGCCGACCGCAATGGCGACGGCGCCACCCGTCCGCTCAGCCCAGGCGGTGCCAGTCCATTGGAAAACGCCGTAGCCACCGGCCACAGCATTGGTGCCAAGCACCCATACGGACCCATTGGCCCCGATGCTGATGGCGACCGCGGCACCCGGTTCGAGCTTCCATCCGGCGCTGGTCAGCTGGAAGATCTTGTGACCGCTGTTGACCACCCAGGGCAGACCAGTCGGCCCGACGGCAATGGCAACTGCGCCCCCGGCCCGCTCGGCCCAGCCGGTTGCAGTCCGCTGGAAGATGCCGTAGCCGCCAGCTACCGGGTTGGTGCCAATAGCCCACACGGATCCGTTGGCTCCCTCGCTGATAGAGGTAGCAAAACCAGGAATCCGACCGAAGCCAGGAACGGTCACCTGAGGTGCCGGCGTCACCCACCACGAGAGGACAGAGGCAGGACCCGGGCCGCTGCTGTCGGTGGCGGTCACGGCTACCCGGTACGGACTCCCATTGGTCAGCCCCGACACCACGCAGGAGGTGGTCGAGGAGGTGCAGGTAGCCCCGCCGGGAGTGACAGTGGCCGTATACCCGGTGATGCCCGAGGCACCTTCATACTTCGGCGGTGTCCACGACACCGTGATCGACCCGTTGCCAGAGGACACCGTCGGCGGGGCCGGCGCACCCGGTTGCTGGCAGAGGGCACCGGAGGAGAGGTCGACTCCACCCAAATAGCCGAGTCCGGTCGCCAGGCTCTGGCTGCCGTTGGACATAGCCCCGTAGAGCTGGCCGTTCGTACCGGTGAAGTCGTTGTTTCCGCTACGCACGGCGCCCACGATGGTGTTGCCGTCGCCGGCGTAGCGGTAGAGCAGCGGGTTCAGGAAACCGACCTTCGTGGGGCAGCTGGCGTCGGCCAGAGCCACCGTTCCGGCCCACGAGGGAGCGGCCAAGCTCGTTCCACCTAGGCCAATGAAAAACTCGCCTGGACCCACGTTCCCGAGGTCGCACGGGGGAACGAATACCGAGTTCGTGCACATCTCGATATAGGAGTAGCCCGCCAGGGCGGAGACGTCCGGGACCTCGCGACACCCGCCTGTCGTGGTGCCACCGTAGGCTCCGTCAGACCCTCCGCCCGACACGCACCCGGTCTGCAGCGTGGCGTTGGCGGGCTGGTAGGTGGGCTGATCCCACTCGCTGCTGAGCCCACCACCCGAGGCACCGATAATGCAATCGGAGGGGTTGGATCCGCAATCCGCTGAGGTCATCGGCGTGTTCCATACGTATTGCGAGCCGGTGACCGTCGCCGTGTTGGTACCCCCCACGCTCGTCACCAGCGGATTCGATGCCGGATCGCTCACAGCAAGCGCCTCGTTGGGCGATGGGGCGGCGGCGTCATAGCACCCTTCCGACCCGTCGTCGCCCGAAGCCACAAAGACGGTTTGGCCCTGGGTTGCCGCTTCTGAGAACAAGGTTGACTCGGCGGCGTACAAGCCGCTTCCTCCCGGCGACGCAACCGCTTCCGACTCGCAGAGCCCCCACGAGGACGAGATCACGGCGGGAAGTGGTATGCCGCTGATCCCGCCGATAGCCGCCGTCCAAGGATCGAGATTGATGCTGTCAACGTTGGCCGTCTCGTACACCGCTATATTCGCTGACGGGGCCACGTCCATGACCGTTTCGACATCGGCAGTCGCTTCGAGCGTCTGGGGAGCGGTCGGAGGGGGATTCTCGGAGTCGGCATTTACATAAATCGTCGGAGAGATCCCGAGGCACTGCTCCCAGGTTTCGACCGCGGGCTGGTCGAAGGCGTCATACTCGATCAGGCCGACGGTTGTCCCGCGTCCCGTGTCACCCTTGGCATAGAAACCCGACAGCTTGTACGCAGAGGAGAGGTCAGCCGCATCCAGGGCCGGCGGCGACGAACCCGCCCCCAGTCCGCTCAGCTGAGGACACTCCTGGGCCGCGGAGATGCCCGCCTTCGAGGCGGCTGGGCTATCCCCTCCCGATCCCGCCTTGGCCACAGCGGGCCCGGGCGCCCTAGATATGTTGTCGTGCGCCTGCACCCACGGGGTCAAGCCGTCGATGTAGCTGATCGAGGAGACCAAGTCGGCCGGGACGGCTGGGGCTTCGGTCGAACCCACGACCAGGGCACCACCGACCGTGTGGACCTGCTGCATGGTCGTGTGCAGCGCGGCATTGAGTTGAACGACTCGGCCCGATACGGGCTCGGACATGCCGTTGGTATCGAGCGGCCCGACCGTGACGCCAAAGCTCGTGAGGTAGGAGTTCACCGCGGCCGTGGTCGCAGCCGACGGGGCAAATGAGGCTCGGAACTGGCTTACCGTCAAGTACTGGCGGTGGTCGGGTGACGATGGATCCGCGATGGACTTGGCCTTAGCCTGCAACTCCGACTCCTCAGGGGAAGCGAAGTAGAGCCGCAACTGGACCACCTTCTGGCTGTTGGCAGCACCCTCGACCCGGGCGGCCGACCGGCTAAGTGGTGCCGGCTGCATCCCCGACAGACGAGTGATGGCTCCGCTAGGAGGCGGCGCTCCTCCATCGGCCCGAGCGGCGACAGGCGCGATCGTGGTTGCGACCAGCAGCGTCGTCCCGACCGCGCCCAACCTACGGAACAAAGCTGCTCCTCGGAACTGCCCCATGCCTGGCTCCTCCCTTGGCGCCCGACAAGGTAGCCGACGCTCAACCGAGGGGCAACGAGGGTTAACGAGGGTCAACGCTCCTGGCAATCGGGAAGTACGCGGCGATGAACACCTAATGACCACAACGAGATGCGGTGCAAAAGCCGGGCAAGTTTCAAAGTTTTGCATTGGAATAGCGGCATGGAGGGCGGGCTCCAGGACCGTCGGCAAGCATGTCGGCAAGAAGGTGGATTGCAGAGACTGGCGCTGGACTGGTCCTCATCAGGGTGCACCGCTGCGACGAGCCCACGAGCGGACGCAGCAGGAACGGACTACGGGGTGTCGTTTCCCTGGAGGAGAACCTGCATTCGTTGCGTCACGACGTGTTGGGTGGGCGGGGCGCCCCGGCGCCGAGCAGCCGGGCTTGGTGGTCGCGCTCAGTTTTCACCTGGTGGCAGTGATAACAGCGGGCCTGGATGTTGTCATGACTCGTCAGGCCACGGTGGGCCACTGGGTCAATGTGGTCGTACTCGAGGCCCCAGCGTAAGCCGCAATCGGCGCACGCCCGGCCGGTGAACCCAGGAACCGGGCCCAGGTCCAGGGCGCTGCGCAGCTCGGCGGGCTGGTACCGGCCGAACCGTTTCACCATTTGGATGTTTACGCCGTCGTGGAGCACCGCGGCGAGGAAGGCGTCAGCGGAAAGTTCCTTGGCCACGTCGATGGGGATGGGACCGCCGTCGATGATGTGGCAGACCTCGCCGGGGTTGGCGTGTCCACGCCGCCAGGCGAACAAGTCACAGACGATGACCAACTCGGCCCGGTCTGGGCGACGGCCGATCGTCTCTCCGGCGACGAGATCGGTCAACGCATCTGCGGCATGGGCTTCGAAGCGTTGCTGATCCTGGCCGGCGCGGCGGGCCAGCCGTCGGGCCCGGATGGCTGCGAGCTCGATACGACGGATAAAGGGCAACCCGGTCTCCGGAGGTAGGGAACCGGTGAAACAGACCATCCCCAACTGGTCGCGCCAGTGCCGGAAGTACCTGGCCTGGTGCTGCCGGGTATGAAGGTCTTCCACGTCGGTATGCGATTGGCGGTGGTCCCGGACCTGCTCTCGTAGCTGCGACAGATCCGAGTGGCGGGCCACGTCGAGCAGCGCGGCCTCCGCGCCGGGAGTCTCCGTTTCGGTACGGACGATCTCGCCGGCCTGCGCCAAGGAGATCTCGCCCGACAGAAGGGCTTCTCTCGTGGCGGAACAGTCGTCGAGTCGATCGGCCGTCTCCAGGGCCTGACGGGCGGCTGTCCCGGTTGTGCCTGACTGTTGGGAGAGCCAAGCAGCGCCGTCCCTGAAACCTCGATCGCGATGAGCGCCGGCGGCAACGGCGCGGGCAGAGGCCAGCAGTCGGGCCGCGGCACATGCCTTCTCCGTGACGGCGAGGTCTTCGGCTACCCGGGCGCAGTCGCTGCCGGAGAGTACGTGGGGGTCGAACCCAGCCAGAATTTCCCGAAACGACGCAGCTGCCGAGAGCAGCGAAACCGACACGACACCTCCTCCACACGCGACATCTACTAGGAGGAGGCTGTCAGGCCCAGCCTCGAGGCACTCACTGACTCACTACGTCAGTATACCGAACATATGTTTGGTGGTCAAGCGGGGCGGGCTTTCAACGACGAGCTACTACGTGCTCTTGTCGCTTATGGGCTGAAGCCCTTGGTCCCCGGTCCGAAGGGGTAGACGGCGCCCGTGCTGCTCACGAGGTAATAGCCGTTGCCGCCTGGTGCCGGGGAAAGGTCCACGATGGGGTTGGCTGGCGGGTTGGCCCCGAGGGACCCGTAGAAGTGGGCATCCCCAAAGGTGAAGACGCCTCCATCGGAGCCAACCAGGGTGTAGCCCCTACCGCTGGGGGTGCCGCTCATCCCGACGATCGGTTTGTTGAGTTTGATCGCTCCCAACGATCCGTAGAACCCGTCAGGGGTGAAGGTGAACACGCCCCCGTCGCTGGCCACGAGCCAGTAGCCGTTGCCCTTCGGCGCCACGGCGATGCCGTCGACCGGCTGGTTGAGTCGCACGTTGCCGGTCGAACCGTGGAACGTGGCATCACCGAACGTGAAGACGCCGCCATCCTTGGCCACCATCCAGTAGCCCTTGTTGTCAGGCGTGACCGCCACACCGACTACCGGGGCGTTGAGTTTGACGTTGCCAGTGGAACCGTAGAAGTGGGCGTCCCCGAAAGTGAAGACACCGCCGTCGGCCCCGAGCAGCCAATAGCCGAGCCCGTCAGTCGTGGTCCCCATGCCAATGATGGGGGCCGCGAGGTGCACGCCGGAAAGATCGCCCCGCCACTTGGCCGCACCGAAGGCGGCTACGCGCCCGGAGCTGTCCACGACGTAGTAGCCGTCGCATCCACCCATCGTCACCGAGGCGATACCTACCGCCCCAGCGAGGGCGCCGCCCGCGGCGGAGGGGCACGACGAAGTGGGTGGCGGAGGGGGAGGTGGCGGCGGCGGAGGCGGTGCGGTCCCGCTCCCCCCGGCCCCCTGCAAGATCAGGTCGATGTTCGAGTAGCCCATCTGGGCGTCCGGTTCCGACAGGGCGATCGTGTTGATTCCGGGCACCACTTCGGACAGCGGTACGGGAAGCGCCATCGTCATCTGCCCCGAGGCCGGAATCGTGTACGTGTTGGCGTGCCCGTTGATCGTGTAGGTGATAGTGCCGTTCGCCGGACCCTGCATGGCGTCGAGGACCAATATCGCACCGGATGCCGCTGATATCTCGGCGGCGGTAGGTCCGGTGGCCGTCTTCATGGTCGCTGTCGTGGTCGAAGCGGGCCAGCAGCAAGACGGCTCCTGACCATACGCGAGCACCGTCTGCGCCAACCCGTTGATGGCGGCCGATGACGCCCGGGTGGTGTTGTCGAGCACATCGAAACCGAGGTCACGGGGCTTGACGGGACCGTCGAATGCGATGTCCGACCAGGCGAACGTGTCGGTCTGCTGGTTCTCCGCGAACTTGTCGCCGTTGTAGTGCTGATCCTCCATCCACACCAACCCCTGGGTGAGCGGGAGGGTGAAGTTGGCCGTCGTCACCAGATGCATGTTCAAGGTGCCCGCATCCGACATGTAGACCTGGATCCCGGTGGGCGACACCTGGATCTCGACGTGGTTCATCTCCCCCACACCCGAGGAGGCACCACCGTTGTTGTCCCCATTGCCATCGAGCGTGGTGGGGATCAAGACCTTGTTCGGGGCGGCCCGCACGCAGCCAGAGTCGTTCTGAGGAACGTTCATCTGTTGATAGTTCTGCACCGCGGCGATGTTGGCGTACACGCAATGCGGGTTGCTGGATGCGTTTCCGAAGAAATCGACCTCGATCCCGTTACGCGGGTTGTTCCCGTCGAATCCCACCTGAGTGGACATGTCAGGGTCGGGGATGGGCTGGTCCGTGATCGCAAACGTCGGCCAGGCGGTGTGGGAGGACTCCGAGTTGTCCGACACGTTGAACTCGACCACCCCGGTGCGCCCGGCGAAGTTGAAGGGCTGCCGCGGATACATGGCGAGGACCGTCTGCGAGCCCGAGTCGTTGGCAGACTCAACCAGCTGACCGTCGCACATATTGATGTCATCCGTGTTGTTGACCTGGACCGTCTTGCCGCACTGATCCTGCTCGCTGTTCGCCCATGGGTCGATGTTCAGATCGGCGGCCGTGTTGGCGCCAGTGATGCGGCTGACACCCCACAGGACTCCGTTCAAGGCGCCCGTCCGGGTGCCCGCCACGTGGTCCGGGGTGCCGAGGGTGTCACAGAACGCTTGTGTTGAGTTCGGCTCGGTGAGGAACTGTGGGCAGCCCGCCGAAGAACGCGGTCAGTTCGGCGCGGTGGGCCGTCGTGCGGCCGGCGGTCTGCGCCACCGGCGACCTGGCTTCCAGTTTGCTTGATATGCCCGCAGCACCCCCGAACGGCGCCAGCACCGTCGAGATTATGGCTGCGAGCAGTAGCGAAAGAGCCTGCACTCATCGCCCCCGTCTGTCATAAACGCCGATGCGTGGAGGTCCACCGACTAGCCAAAGCTTTCTGCAAGGCGGGGCCACAAGTCAAGCCCCCTACCAGCGAAGGACGGGCACCGGGACGAAACGCCGGACCAGGCCGGGTTCTGGATGTATCACGGCCGGCTGGTCTCCCACCGCTGGGGTGGAGGGGCATCTGACATGAGATACATCGTGACGCGCTCAATAAGCACGATCTTCGTCACGGGGCCGTGATGCTCGCGGCCCAGACCACGTGACCGAGGGGCGGGTTGGCCAGCACGCAGAGTGGCCCCGAGCCAAGGGCAGAGCGTCCCAGCTCGCCGACCGGGCAGCTGGCAGACGTGACGTTCCGGCGTCCCCGTAGAGCCGAACCAGCAGGGCGACGTGGCCGACAGGATGCCACGCCGTTTACCGATATCGGGCTATTTCGACAAAGACCGACCGTTGTGTACACATGCGCCCTCTCGAGGATTCCTGTGACCGCGCCGCACAAGGGGGTCGTGATATCGTCACGTTAAATCAATTGCCGCCACGCAATTGGCAAAAAGGGGGAAATAGTTGATTAGGCGAAAGAAGCTTTCGTACGGTGCGTCTGCTTTGGCGACTGTCCTGCTGGTAGCCGCATGCTCATCCAGCAGCAACCACACGACCAGCAATACCACCACTGCGGCCGGCAGCAGCGCGACCACTACCGGCTCCACTAGCGCCTCATCGTCGGCGCAGGCGACCGGGGCTCCGATCAAGATCGGGATGGTCTGCAGCTGCTCAGGACCATTCGGGGCCAACATCATCCCCGTGAGGGACGTGTACCAGGCCTGGGTCAAGTCGGTAAATGCCTCGGGCGGCCTCGAAGGCCATCCCGTGCAGCTCACCGTCGAGGACGATGCGGCCACCCCGGGCACGTCGGTGTCTGACGTAAACAAGTTGATCTCCTCTGGGGTGGACGCCATTGCGGACATGTCCATCGTTGACGAGCCATGGGCGGCAACGGTACAGAAAGCCGCTATCCCCGTAGTTGGGATGGATGTCACCGAGGACCCCTTCTTCCAAAACCCTGACTTTTATCCGGAAGGCGAGACCAGCGACTCTGGAAGCTTTGCTGATGTCGCGGTGGCAAAGCAGGCCGGGGCCACCAATATCGGCGTCCTGTACTGCTCGGAATCCATTTCTTGCGCGGAGACGAGCAATCTGATCAAGTCGGCCGCCCCGAAGGTCGGCATACCGTTCGTCTACAGCGCCGAAGTGGCCATGTCCGCACCGAACTATACGGCCCAGTGCCTGGCGGCCAAGCAGGATCATGTCACTGCCATCGAGATCGGCGACAGCTCCAGCATCCTCGCCAGAATCGCCAACGACTGCGCCCAGCAGGGCTATTACCCGATCTGGATCGAGGAAGGTGAGGGACAGAGCCCGCAGCTGTTCACCGGGGCGATCTCGAAGAACCTGTGGGCCAGCTTCAACGACATTCCGTGGTATGCGAACCTGGCTCCCATCCAGGCCATGGACGCGGCAGTGGAGAAGTACTACCCGGGTCTCCTCAACAACACCCTGACCTGGAACGAGCTCGCCTTCTATTCGTGGGTGTCTGGGTACCTGCTGCGGGACGCGGTGAAAGCCGGCGGTCTCACGACGAGCGACACCCCGTCGTCGGCCGAGATCGTGAAGGGGCTCGAATCCCTCAAGGGGGACACCCTCGAGGGAATGGCCCCGCCTTTGACCTTCGCGGCCGGCCAACCGCACCCGATCAGCTGCTGGTTCACCTCCAAGATCGTGAACGGAGTGAAAACCGTCGTGGGCGGCAACCAGGTGAGCTGCGAGAACGGAGCGTCATCCTCATAAGACGTTGACCTGATACGTGAAACAGCCGCCCTCCAGCTGGGGTACTGCGTCAGGCCAGACGCGGCAGCGATCCCAGCCGGAGGGCGGTGGCGCGAGCCATTACCCACCCTTCCGAGAAGCCACTGACGGACTGGCCCGACAGGGCTTCCCTAAGATTGGGCGATATTCTTTGGCGCCCGGCCCGATCCTTTTTGGCGTCGTCAAATCCAGCTCTCAAGATTCGTTAAGGTTCGCGTGATTGACTATCCGAGATGACCTGGCGCCGGCTCGTTCCCGTGGCCATAGTGGTTGTGGTCGCCGCCGCCGCGGTCGGTTACGTGCGTTTGATACCCCTCACGCAGATCGAGCGTCAGCGGCTGGCCACGTTGGTGGTCACCACGCCTCCTAGCGGGTTCACGAAAAAGCCAGCCAGCTCGACGGCGGTCCCGGCGTCGTCGAGCCCCTTCGCGGCGGTCAAGACTGCAGGCAAGACCGCACCAAACTCGACCGGCGCGTACTCCATCCAGTGGAACAACCCCGCTTCTTCCAACGACTCGGCGTGGCTGCTGGTGTCACTCCTGCCATCCGCTGCCGATGCAGCGAAGGTCCAGTCCCAAGCCGCCAGCCAGTACCTCGGCTCCCAGAGCTTCAAGACTGAGAACTACACGTTGGTCGGTAACGTCGCAGTGCCGTCGGTCCCAGGGGCGCAAGCCGCTGTCTACCAGTCGTCGAAGAACGGACCACCGGTCGTGACGGTGGTCTACCACGTGGACCGCGCCCAGGTCGTTGCCTTCGTAGGCCTCGTCGGCAGTCAGTCGAAGGCAACCAGTACGGCCACGACCCTGGCCGCCGCAGAAGCCGCCCAACTTGACCAGGTCCTCCCCGGCTTCACTCTTTCCAAGACCAGCTGGCCGGTCGTCGCCTCGGTCCTTTACTGGCTGGCCATAATGAGCGTCGTCCTGATCGTCGTCGCCATTCCCCTCATGATTCGGCGGACCCGACAACGACGCATTGAGGCCCGCCAGAGGATGGAGCGCCGCCAGTTTCAGTCGCGGGGTCGGAAGGTAGCCCGGCGCGGCGCCACCCGCTTTCACTAGCAGCGGCTGATCGCGGCCCGAGGCTCAGAAAGCCGACTGAAGGTCAGCGCCACGTCCTAGGTCTGGTTCGACGGCGTGCTGGTCGAGGGACTCGAAGTGGCGACATACCCTCCGGCGACGCGCGCCGATTCGGGAATGGTTTGGCAGGCGTCGGCAGCGGCGGTCCCGTCCTTGGACAAGGCGCTGCTGTCCTTATGGACCACGTCGTCGGCTGCGGCGATGAGGTACTCCCCGAGATTCGTCCACTTCGGCAGCGGCTGGCCTGACGCCTGGTCCTGGGATGCGCCAGCAAGCAAATGATAGGCGTCGTTGGTCAGCGCCTCACCCGTGGCTTTGGGTACACGTCCCTGGCCGGCCTGCGACAGGTAGCTGTTGAACGCGGCGCAGGCCCGGGCTGCGTCGACATCAGCCGGCGCCGGCGCCGGCGAGGTAGTCGTCGACGTCGGCAAAGCCGCCGTTGGGGTCGACTTCTGCGCCTCGCTCGCCGCCCGGCTCGACGAGGTCCAGAACCCGCCCAGGGCAACGACCACGACAACTGCCGCGGCGCCAAGCACCACGACCAAGGGCACCCAGGTCCTGGAGCCTCGCGAGCCCAGCAGTCGACGGTTGCGGAAAGACACGGCAACGCGCACCGTACCGCCCATGAAGCAGCCAGTGGGCGCGTACCGTCGTAAATCCCCGAAGGGACGCTGACGAGGCCTTGCGGCCTTGACGATTCCGGGGGGTTCGAGGCTCCGTAATAGCTGGATCTGGCTCGCTCGTTTCCCGGTTCCGCCACCTCTCGAACATGATCGAGCATCATGGCGAGGTGAGTCAGAGGCGGCGCAGCCCCATGGTCGGAACATATTCGCTGCGCCATCACGCCCGGGTGTGCATTCTCATCGACAAAGAAGACGTGGACCACCCGATGCCAACGCCCGGTGTTGGGCTTCCCATCTGAATGGTCACGTTCGACTTCACCGGGCTGTTGGTCGTCGCGGTGGTGGCGTTCCTGGCTCCCTTACTGGCCGGACTTGTCCCTGGGCGGCTCATGCCCGCCGTCGTCCTCGAAGTCCTGCTCGGCGTTGCGGTTGGCCCACAAGGCCTGGGCTGGGTGAAGCCCCAGGGAGCGGTCCAACTCCTGTACCTCATGGGACTCGGATTCCTGCTCTTTCTAGCCGGTCAGGACATCGACCCCAAGCACTTCTCGGACCCCATGGTGGGCGTAACGAGCAAGGCCTACGTCATCTCGCTCGCGGTCGCTTTCCCAGTGGCCCTGGGGCTCACCTCGCTGGTGTCCGGATCCGCCGACCTCCGCCTGATCGCACTCTCCCTGACTTCCAGCTCTCTCGGCATCCTCGTCCCGGTCGTACGCGACGCCGGCGAGATCAACAGCGACTTCGGGCAGCTCACTGTCATGGCGGGCACGGTGGGCGAGTTCGCGTCCCTGCTGCTGCTCACCATTCTCTTCTCCGCCGACGCGAAGTCGACCCCTGAACAGATCCTGTACGTGGCCATCATGGGTGTCGCCGCCGCATTCACCGGACTCGGGCTCTACGCGCTGTGGCGTTCGGGCAGGATGGCCAGGGTCTTCACGACCCTCGACGACAGCGCCTCGCAGCTCCGGGTTCGGGGTGCGTTCGTCATTCTGTTGATCTTTGCCGGGCTGGCCCACGGCTTTGGAGTCGACTCGCTTCTGGGTGCTTTCGTGGCCGGCGTTGTCCTTCGTGTCGCTGACCGGGACGACCGCCCCCACATCGAAGTATTCCAAGCCAAGCTCGACGCCATCGGATTCGGCTTCCTCATCCCCGTGTTCTTCGTCGTGACCGGCGTCCATTTCAACGTCGATGCCCTCTTTTCGCACAGCTCCGCGCTCGAGCTGGTACCTCTTCTAGTCATCGCCATCCTCGTCGTCCGAGGCACTCCCGCGCTCCTGTACCGGACCCGGGTCGGCACTCGCGGCGCCATCGCCATCGCCTTTCTGCAATCGGCAACACTGACCTTTCCGGTGGTTGTCGCCGAGGTTGGTCTCTCCCTCGACCTGCTCGACCAGGCCACTGCCGCCGCGCTCATCGGCGCAGCACTACTCTCCGTCGTCATCTTCCCAGCCGTAGCCCTGGCGCTGCGGCCGTGGACGACGACTCCCACGACCGTTGAGGGATCTGCCGAGGAGCTACGTCAACCTCCACCCGAGTCAGACCCGTCACCGGCCTGATGTCACGAAAGCTGTAACGGCGACCCGCCTGGGCGGACTGTACCTGCAGAGTTGTACGACCTGGAGGAAACCCACCCATGAGACCGTTCTCGAAGATCGCCGCGGTAGGCGTGCTACTGGCTGGCGCCACGGCGCTGGCCGCAGGCGTCGTCCCCGGGGCGGCGTCGGCCGCAACGCCCAATTCGCCAAATGGCCACGCAGTGTTCGTGGAAACGGACAACCCGGCCGGCAATCAGGTTGCCTCCTATACTCGGGGACCGGGTGGCACGCTTACGCTGTACGCCACCTACCAAAGCCAGGGCCTCGGGGGGCAGCTCAACGGATCCGTCGTCGATCATCAAGCCTCCCAAGGGGCGCTCGACTACGACGCCGCGAACCAATTGCTCTTCGCCACCAATGCCGGCAGCGACACCATATCTGTCTTCTCGGTGCGCGGCGCCAACCTGGAGTTGCGCCAGGTGATCAGCTCCGGCGGTGACTTCCCGGTCAGCGTCGCCGACCACGGCAATATCGTCTATGCCCTTAACGCTCGAGGCGGCGGCCGCGTCACCGGCTATCGCGTCGTGGGGTCTCGGCTGGCCCCGATCCACGGCTCCACCATCGAGCTCGGCTTCACCCCGGTGACCGACACAACCGAGTTCACTCACACCCCTGGACAGGTGTCCTTCTCCCCCGACGGCAGCCAGCTCTTGGTCACCACCAAGGCTCTGGGCCAGAGCGTGCTGGTCTTTCACGTCAACAAGAGCGGAGCTCTCGACGCCAATCCAGTGGTCAATCCCGTCGGCAACACTCCATTCTCCACGTCGTTCGTCTCGCCGAACCGACTGCTCGTGGTAGAAGCCGCCGGAGACGTGGCCAGCTTCACCCTCGACGAGTTCGGCAACCTGCGGCCAGTGGATTCCCTGCCTACCAACCAGCAGGCCAGCTGCTGGATAGCCCAAGCAGGTCGGCACTGGTACGTCTCCAACGCCGGCAGCGCAACGCTGACCAGCATCAGTGCCACTCGATCCGGCGCGCTCACCGACCTCGGCAACACCGCTACCGATCCCGGCACCATTGACGCCGCCGCCACTCCTGATGGCACCTACTTGTACGTCCAGACCGGACTTAACGGCGCGCTCGACACCTTCCAGGTCAATGCCGATGGATCGCTCACACCCATCAACTCCCCCATCATCGTCGCCAACGCCGCCGGCGGCCAAGGGATCGCCGTCTCCTAGCGGCCAACGTAGCCTCGCAGCGGCGGCGCGGGTCCTTCCGTGCCGCCGCTTGCGCGGAGCGAGTCGCCCACGAGCGCAGCAGATCCTCTCCACACGGTTTTCACGCGCTTTGCACCCCGCACGTACAACCGGATGTTCGGGTAGAGGTCAACGTGAAGGAGAATCGACATGGCCTTTGTGCAGATAATCGAGTTCCGCACCTCACGTCTAGGCGAGATGCGCAAAGTGGAAGACGAGTGGGAACAGGCCACTAAGGGCAAACGGAAGACGGCGCGGCGGATCCTCTGCCACGACAGGGACAACACGGATCGGTACTTCGAGGTTGTGTTCTTTGATTCCCACGACGACGCGGTTCAGAACTCCGCGCTACCGGAGACCGACGCGTTATCGAAGAAAATGATGGGCTTTGCGGAAGGGCCGCCGATCTTCTACAACCTCGACGTCGAAGACGACCGCTCCGGTTAGTCGGGCGCCAAGCCAATCCCGGAGACGAGCCCGACCTCGTAGCCCAGGAGCCGCGACGCCAGCGCCGCAATCCGATCGAACCCTTCGCTCGCTCCCGGTGAGACCCGAGCCGACGATAGCTCCGCCATCCAGCCCTGATCTCTCAAGACCATGGATGACAAAGTACCGAGCAGGACGTTGGTGACGCCGCGCCGCGCCGTCCCGATCGAGGGCGGGCCGGAGCCGGGACTTTTGCTACCTGGCAGTCGAAAGTATGTCCCGTGCGCATGGGCGGCCGCCTGTCAATAGACCTCGATCCCTTCGACACCCTGGACCAGCACCATGTCGAGCACCCGGCGCACCCGCTCCGACGGATCCTTGATCCTTAATGCGGCGCCGAGGCGGCGAACCCCGAGAAGCGCACCCAGACCCGCCGAGTCGATGAACGTCACTTGCGACATGTCGATCTCGATGCCTGAGGCGCCTGCGCCCACGAGCCGGCTCAGTTCGTCCTGCAGCTGGCGCCGGCTGGACAGGTCCATCTCACCTTCGGCCACCATCGTCGCCTTGTCCCCGTGCAGCGCAGAACTGAGCGTCAGGGAGCCAGGCGGCGGTACCACCCCGACAGTATGTCGCCCAAGCCGCTGGCGCGCCGAATCGCTTCCCTGGGCAGCACTCAACTGTCAAGTGAGCAGTGGCTCGGCGACTCACCCTCGAGCTGGCGTTCCGCCTCGGTCTCCAGCCAATAGCGGAAGCCCTCGACCCCCGCCGGCATCCATGCGGTCCGGTGAGAGGACCGCTCGGCGAAACCGCGCAGGATTGCTCGCAACGACGCCACAGCGACCCAGGCGTCGGTAACCGTGGATAGCTGAAGGTCGAACCGCTCAGCGTCCGCTGCCGCCGCCCGCAGGGCGGCGTGCCAGGCGGCCAGGTACACAGGGGCGCCGCGGTCGACAAGGTCAAACAGATCGGAGCCACCTTCGTTGAGCGAGGCCAGGAAGGCAGGGTCGAGTTGTGCCTCCCTCGTGATCTCTGCCAGCTGCAGACCGCTGGCCACAGCACTACGGACGGGAAGACCGAGGAGCGTGACCTCCGCCAGGTCGCGCCGCTCCCGCTGGTGATCGCCCAACTGCAGGACGGGTGGCGAAATCGCATGGGTGGCTTGCGGGGTGATCTCTGCCCAGACATCCTTGGAATCCGCAGCGGTTGACGCTCCCCATCTGGCCGCGACGGTCGCGATGACCAGCAGGCCCCGGCCCATCCCACCGGCGGCAGTCAGGTCGGCAGCCGAGCCCGTTGTGGGGATCAGGTACGGCAGGAGATCGGGACGGCTGTCGATGGCCTCAATCCGAATGCCGTCGCCGATGGGGAGCACGACGACCGTGAACGGCTTCCGGCTGTGGAGCACGGCATTGGCGGCCAGCTCCGATGCGCACAACGACGAGTCGGTGCGCAGGCTGTCAAGACCCCAATCCGACAACGACTCTCCCACGAACACTCGCACCGCTCGGACGCTCGAAATGGCCGGGGCGAACGTCGCGATCCGAATACCGGGGTCCGTCACGGCTCACTCACACGTCGAGCCTGGACACGCAGCGAACCCGTTGGACGGCAAAGGGTCTTCTTTCATCGGAAACGTCAGGACCTAACTACCCCGATTCGCACCACCAGTATCGACGCTGGCCTCCAACCTCAGGAATGTGCTCCCGAGAGCCTCAGCTCTAGAGGCTTGGAGGGCTCAACGCGACGGCGGTTCCGGCATCAGGCCGGACAGTCCGGGCCGGCGGCCCGGGCCGAGCGGAGGTCCGAGTCCGGACCTGACACTGAGCGGCAGCGGGACTAGATCCCTATGTCCCGTGTTTCGATCTCGAACCGACCGACATGCTGGTTTGCCGGCACGAGTTGGCTGTCGGGCAGACCGGCCAGGTAACCGTCAAGCAGACGGTGGTAGTTGCCGATCACTCCCTCTACCACGTTCGAGAGCCGCATATAGTCAAAACCCTTGGCGTGCAGCCCTCGCTGCTGGCGCGGCAGGTTGGAGAAGTCCTGCGTCGGGATTGGGGGCCAGCGCGGATCGTCGGGTGCCATCGGGGTGGGCCGGGGCGGCGCAGGCGGCTCTTGGCCCGGGGGGTAGCGGGTGAGCGACCACAGCTCGAAGAGGCACTCCTCCGGTCCGAGCGGGCGGATGCGGTACGCCGACGAGCTAGACAGCATCGGCAGGAGGAAGTAGTTCGGGAAGCAGAAGTTGACAGACGACCACTGCCCGTTGGCCATGATGTGGTTGAGGTCCGGCGTATCGATGCCCTGGTTTTGGTTCCAGGCCACGATCGCGTCGTTGAGGGTACTCGTCCAGACGCCGACAGCCGTGCCAAAGTCGGTTGGCAGCTCGAGGCTGCGGAGCCCCTCGGCGATCCGGACGTCCTTCTCGTGCGTCATGCCGGCCATCCCGACGCTGTTCAAGCGCATGAAATGGATCTGCGCTTCGATGAACTCGCGCGGGTCGAATTCACCGCTCCGGCCGAGACCCATCGAGCGCTGCTTGGCGCGAAGCTCAGGGGAGGACTTGGCTTGGCTGACGTCTCGGTAGAACGTCCGGCTACGCGACTTGGGATAGAGCTGCGGGTGCGTCTCCATGACGTGGTAGCCCTCCATGAACGCCTCCATGGCCAGCTTCCAGTTGGTCGGCATACGACACGAGAGCCACCACTCTGGCCAGAGACTCTCCACCTTCCAGGCGTCCATGAAGGTGGCGTACTCGGCGTTGCTCTCGAGCAGCGGCGGGGCGTTGTCGTCGAGGTTGATCCACGCCGATCCGCCCCAGGTCTCGACCCGGCAAGGGACCAAGGCGAGGTCCTCGGGCCGGCGGTTGGACTCCTCGAACAGATCGGGCTGGTACAGGAACGTGTTCGCCCCGTCGAGGCCATAGCACCAGCCGTGGAAGGGGCAGGTGAAGCCGCCCCTCGAGACGTTGCCGTTGCCTTCGGCCACGACCTCCACGCCCCGGTGGCGACAGGAGTTGTGGAAGGCTCGCACGGTCGTGGCGTCGATCCGCAGGACGATGATCGACTTGTCCAGGATCTCGTAGGTGACGTAGTCGCCGGGGTTGGGAATCTCCGCCAGATAGCACGCCATCTGCCAGACCCTCGGCCAGAGCAGCTCGTTTTCCATGGCGTAGAACTCGGGGTCGTAGTAGCGCTGGGCCGGCACCCGGTCGGTGCGGCTCATCGCGAACGGCACGGGCATCGGCGGGAGCTCGAGCGGTGCCTCGGTGTGCTCGGGCTCCACGTACGGCCGCCTGTCGAGGATTGTCATTCCAGCTCCTCTGTGAAGGGCTACGTGGGGAGAATCGTACACCGCGAGAGGGCGCGGCCGGGCGGACAGAGCGCCGTACATCTGTGCCCCGCAGCGACGACAGATTTCGCGTGTGAGCCGGACGGGCGTGTCGTTTGCGACGCCCCCACCCACGATCGAAGGGTCTAGATGACTGACCGGGCTGTGGCTAGAGCTTCATTGGTGAGCGGGGTCGCGTCCAAAATGTCCAGGACAGGGTGGACCTGGAAGCCCAGCCACGGCGACCACGTGGCGAGATCTTTGTACAGCGCGCCAGCATCGTCGGTTTCAAGAACCGCGAACCCTCCACCCCCGTCGCAACGCTGCACCCATTGATGGATTGTGGCTGCTGGATTTGGCGCCCAGCTCGACAAGAGCTTTTGGGCCGACTCCGCGGCGGCGAGGTTGTCGGCCACGCTTCCGCTGGCCCGCTCCGAGTATTCCAGTACAAACTTCACGGCCTGCCCTCCTAGCCTCGTGCTTGATCTGATGGTCGCGCTATCAAACTCTGAGGACAAGGGGAGCCCCGCCAATTCTGGATGGGGACGGGCCCAATCGTGGCCCCTGCGGACCTGTCCCGTCAGAGATGTCGCTCAAACCACTCAAGGGTGCGCCGCCACCCGTCCTGGGCCGAGGGCGCATGGTATGACGGCCGAACATCGCAGTTGAACCCGTGTCCGGCATCGGGGTAGCGCACCAGCTCAACGGGTACCCGGGCCTGGGAAAGAGCGAGGCGCAGGGATTCGACCTCTTCGATCGGTATGACCGGGTCCTGGTCACCGAACAAGCCCAACCAGGGGGCTTGCAGGTCTGGCACCAGCTCGAGCATGGCGGGAAAGCCAAACCGACCGGTCGCGATGCCGCCGCCATAGAAGCTGACGCTGGCTCCGAGCCCGTATCGAACGGCCATGTGGAAAGAGACTGATCCGCCCATGCAGAAGCCGACGCTCCCCACCTGGTCTACTCGGAAACCGGCGTCGGCTAAGTAGGAGAGGGTGGCGTCGAAGTCATCGAGCAGCCCGGGTTGGGTGAGCGCCTGGGTATACGGCGTCACCTTGGAGACATCGTCATACGACAGCGCCGGGTCACCGCTTCGGTGGAACAGGTGGGGCGCCACCGCGCGATAACCAGCGGCCGCGAAGCGACGGGTCACGTCCTCGATGTGGTCGGTCACACCGAAGGCTTCTTGAAAGACGACGATCGCTGCCCTGGGCGTAGCTTCCGGCTCGGCGTCGTACAACAGCATTAGGCCGTCCTTGGTCGGTACTTCAGCCGTGCTGGGCATCGGACTCCTTCCTTGTCGCCAGGATTCCTCCTGATTACCGTCGAGCAAAAGGCCAACCTCCAGCCTAAAACTCCTGCAGTGACGCGACGATGTTCGTCATCGCCTCCAGCTGTTCGATGTGATGTTCAACGGACTGGGCGACAACGCGGAGCGTCAACATCGTCACCCCGGCATCACGGAACTCGGCGGCTACGACGGCAGCCGCCTCGGGTTGGCCCAGCGGATCGACGGTGGCGCCGACCGCGATCTCAAGAGGCTGCTCGCGGTCTTGCCACACGTCCGTAGTTTGGGCCTGGGCCAGCCAGGAGGCAACTTCCCGAGACGTCAGACCGAAGGGACACCACCCGTCACCCAGCTCGACGGCCCGTCGCAGCGAACGTCGGCTTTGCCCCCCGATCCACAGCGGCACGTCCGTCTGCACCCCGCAAGGGTCCACGATCATGTCGTCAAATTGGTAGAATGGCCCCCGATAGGCCGGCTGCTGGCGCCCGAAGGCCGCCCGCAGCGCCCGGATGGCGTCGTCGCTGCGATCGTTGCGGTCCGCGAACGGGACCCCGAGTACGTCGAACTCTGGTTTGAGATAACCCACCCCAAGCCCAAGCGTGAGTCGACCATCGCAGATGCGATCGAGCGTCCCGTAGCGCTTGGCGATCTCGAGCGGATGGTGATACGGGAGCACCAGGACAAGAGTGACGAAGCGGATACGGGAGGTGCGTGCCGCCAGATAGCCGAAGGTCGCTAGCGGATCCCAGTAGCACGGCCCGCGACCTTCCAATGAGTCGGCCGGGATGGCCACGTGCTCGCTACACGTCAGGTACTCGTAGCCGAGCTGCTCCGCGGCCTGCGCCACCCCGGCGATGTCCTCGATGGTCCCGTGAGGTTCCCACGGGCCGTAACGGCCTGAGAACAGCCGGACGACAGGCGTATGCACGCCAAGCCTCATCGATGATGCTCCTGCCGATCCCGCAGACACCAAAATAGATTCGTGACGGGTATCACCTCATCATTATCTGACCATCTCGGAACGAGACCGCGCCCCCCCTACGAGTCTGCCCACTCGATCCTATCTCCGTATCGCTTGATCATCCGCCAGTACGCTCACGAACGACAACGTCAGGTTTAACAACCGTTTCGTAGGGCGTCCAGGCAACGTCGACGCTCTTGTGAAGAATGGAGCCGTCAGAATGTCAGGCAATCGAGAGCTGGGATTGGGAATCTTCGTATCTCCCGTTCATTCCCCCCACCTGGATCCTACCTGGGCCCTCAGCCGTGACATCCAGCTCATTGAGACGGCTGATCGCCTGGGTTTCGACGAAGCATGGATCGGTGAGCATCGGTCGACTGGCTGGGAGTACATAGGCTCACCCGAAGTCTTTATTGCCAACCTCATCTCTCGAACAGGTCGGATCCGTCTCGGCACCGGTGTGATATCGCTACCGTACCATCACCCCCTTAACGTGGCCGAGCGGATCACCCTCTTAGACCATCTTTCGGCCGGACGAGTAATGATGGGCACGGGACCAGGCGCCTTTCCGACCGACACCCGGGCCATGGGTATCGAGCCCGCGCAAGCCCGGCGCATGATGGAGGAAAGCCTGGAGTGCGTGCTGGCCCTGCTCGCCGGCGAGCAGGTGACTCGCGAGACGGATTGGTTCGTGCTCCGGGACGCCTACGTACAGCTTGGGAGTTTCACCAAGCCACATCTCGAGGTGGCAGTCGCGACGATTCGGTCCCCGAACGGGCCTCGGCTGGCCGGGCGGTTGGGCACATCGCTCTTGAGCTTCAACGCAACAGCAGGCGCGGACTTCGAGGCCCTGTCCGCCCAGTGGGCGATTGTGGAGGAGGAGGCCGGGTTGCACGAGCGCACCGTCTCCCGAACGAATTGGAGGCTGGCCGGTCCAATGTTTGTGGCTGAGACACGCAAAGAAGCGCGGCGAGCCGTGGCCCGTGGACTCTCCTACTGGGCTGGACACTTTCGCGAAAGCGGCACCATCCCGTGGATCTCAGAAATGGATGATCTCGGCGAGACGATCAATCATCTGGTGGACTCCGGATTCGCCGTCATCGGAAGCCCGGACGATGCTGTCCAACAGCTTCGGCGCCTCGAGGATCAGACCGGCGGGTTTGGTACCTTCCTGGTTTGGGCCAACGACTGGGCCTCGCCGGACGATACTCGACGTTCACTCGAACTCATCGCGTCCGAGGTACGCCCGGCGATCAGTCGCTCAACGGAGCGGCTTCACGTCGCCGAAGGCTGGGCACGACAGCTGCGCCCCGAACTCATGGAAAAGTCGGCCGCCGCCAGTCAACGCGCCATCGACGACTACGAGCGGGAGCGAAAGGCACGGCAGAACCAGGTCATTGGCGGGCCTGGCGACTGAAGCAAAACGACCAGGATCGCACCCAAGGCAATGAAATACACGGTGCTGGCCTCCTCGAGCAGGTGCAAAATCCTCCATGGCGTGACCGGATCTGTCGCGTCATGGAAGCGGAACGTCGATCCCGAAGCCGGGGCTTATGTCTCGACTCAGGCGTCCCACGGCCAGGCCGTTCCTGATGAGCTGCCGGACCCATGCCACGGCCTCCTCGTCGGACCCCAGGTCCTCCGTTGCCAGCTGATCTCCGTTGATGCCATAGGCCCGATAGGTGGTTTGGCGACTGAATGAGGCCTGTACCGGCATGCTGCCAGTCTCGCACCCTTCGGGGCTCGGCGGAAGTACGGCCGCGAGGTTCCGGCCTCCCTCCCGGTCGGTCGTAACCTGGCGACGGTTGGGGAGGTGACGGATGCACCGAACATGGCGGAGTGGGTGCGGCATCGCAGCCGTGGCCGCAGTGGTGGCCCTCGGAACTTCCGGGTTAGGTAAGGGGTCGGGAGTCGCATCGGCGGCGACGTCGGCGGCGGTCTCTCTCCACCAGGTCTGGTCCCGGACGCTCCCGGATACCGGCCATCCCATCGCCGAGTCCTCGCCGACCACGGCCACGCTGAGCCCGGCCGGGCCGGACGTACTCGTCGGCGACCGGTCCGGGCAGATCTACGCCTTCGAGCTGAACACTACGAACCCCGTTGGTGTCCTGGTGCCGGGCTGGCCCGCCAGCGTGGGTGCGCCGGTGGACTCCAGTCCCTCGTCCCTCGGCTCTAACGTGTTCGTGGGTGTCGGCGACGGCTTCAGCGTCAACAGCGGCACACCGGGTGGCTACGAGTCGCTGGCCGCGAACGGAACGAGGCGGTGGTTCCAGACAGTGAGCACGCTACCGAGCCCGTCGCGCGACGCCCCAATCCAGTCGTCACTGGCCGTCGGTGTCCTCCAAGGCGCCGTCTCGGTAGTGGGCGGCGCCCTCGGTCAGCTCGAAGACGCTTTGAACACCGCGTCGGGACTGCCGCTCCCCGGGTGGCCCTACTTCACGGCCGACGACGTGTTCAGCTCGCCGGCAGTGGCTGATCTGTACCGAAACGAGGCGAACGAGATCGTCGAGGGTGGCGACTCCACGGCCGGCATCGCAGAAGGGGTCACCTACACGAACGGCGGGCACGTTCGGGTTCTCAGTCAGAGCGGCACACTCCTGTGCGAGTACAACACCAACCAGACGGTCGAGTCCTCGCCGGCGGTAGGCCAGTTTCTTTCTGGAGGTGGGGTCGGGATCGCCATCGGGACGGGCTTCGAGTACAGCCTGTCCGAATCGAACACAAACCAGGTTCTCGGGCTCACCAACGGCTGCGGGCTGGCCTGGGCCAGCACGCTTGACGGCACTACCGAGAGCAGTCCGGCGCTCGCTGACGCGCTCGGCAATGGGCAGTTGCAGGTGGCCGAAGGCACCGACATCGGCCACCGACTGAATGCCGGATCGGTATGGCTCCTCGACGGCGCGACCGGCCGCGCCCTTTGGCACGTCCCGGCCCTCGGCGCGGTCATCGGCGGCATCTCCACGGTCAATCTCGGTGGGGGCCACCAGGACCTGGTGGTTGGCACCACCGGAGGAGTGGAGATCCTCGACGGTCAGAATGGCCACGTGCTGGCCGAGAATTCGTCGATGGCCCTGCAGAACGTTCCGTTGGTCACCCACGACGCTGACGGAACGGTCGGTATCACCATCGCCGGCTACAACGGCCTCAACCAGGGGGTGGTCACTCACTTCGAGATCCCAGGCAGCAATGGCGGCCTGGTCGGCGAAGCCGGCTCCTGGTCCATGTTCCATCACGACCCGCAACTCACCGGCGATGCCGGCACACCTCCTCCGATCGTCGCGGTGCCGTGCAAACGGCCGCTCAGCGCGCCGCGGGGGTACTGGCTGGCGGCCTCGGACGGCGGGATCTTCACCTTCGGGAATCTGCCCTTCTGTGGATCGACCGGCAACATCATCTTGAACAGGCCTGTCGTCGGTATGGCGGCCACGGGTGATGCCGGCGGCTACTGGCTAGTCGCTTCTGATGGGGGGATCTTCGCCTTTGGCGACGCCCGCTTCTTCGGCTCCACCGGCAACATCGTCTTGAACAGGCCCGTGGTGGGCATGGCACCCACGCCAGACGGCAAGGGGTACTGGCTGGTGGCGTCCGACGGGGGGATCTTCACTTTCGGTGACGCCCGCTTCTTCGGGTCCACCGGCAACGTCCGCCTCAACCAGCCCGTGGTGGGCATGGCCCCCACCCCGGACGGCGGCGGGTACTGGCTAGTGGCGTCCGACGGGGGGATCTTCGCCTTTGGCGACGCCCGCTTCTTCGGGTCCACCGGCAACGTCCGCCTCAACCAGCCCGGGGTGGGCATGGCCCCCACCCCGGACGGCGGCGGGTACTGGCTAGTGGCGTCCGACGGGGGGATCTTCGCCTTTGGCGACGCCCACTTCTATGGCTCGACGGGTGCCGTCCACCTGGTGCAGCCTGTCGTGGGCATGGCCCCTGTTCCCCATGGGGCCGGCTACTGGCTGGTGGCCTCTGACGGGGGCGTCTTCGCCTTCGGCCAGGCTCCGTTCCTTGGCTCGACTGGCGCCATCCACCTGACCAGGCCGGTGGTCGGGATGGCCGGATTTTGAGCCAGGCCGCGTGCCCCGCGGCCGCCGTTTGAGCTCGACTGCTCGCGTGGTTTGGGCAGCCTCAGTGAGACGGGCTTCACCTTTGTCCGAGCGGGAGGCCGAATAGGTTGAGACAACACCCGATACAATCCCAACGTGGATTTGCTGGTGGTCGATCCCACATCGGAGTTCCCGCCTTATGAGCAGGTCAGGCGCCAGATTGCGCATTTGATTGAGACCGGCGGCTTGCCCACCGAGGAACGTCTACCCCCGATACGGCGCTTGGCGGGTGAACTCGGTCTGGCGGTGAACACGGTGGCAAGGGCCTACCGTGAGCTGGAGTTGGCGGGCTTGATAGAGACAGACGGCAGGCACGGAAGCACCGTGGCCGGCAAGCCTTCGGAGCAGCGGCGGAAGGCGGTCCATATAGCCCGCGACTTCCTCCGCCAAATGCGCGACCTCGGCGTCGGCGACGCCGAAATGGTGGCGATACTGCGCCGAGAGATAGAGGGCCTCCCCGGTGCCTCTTGAGTCGTAAGGAAACCTGCAACGCCTCGGGTGCGATGCTCGGGCAACTCTGTGCGCACAATATCTGGAGTGGACGAGCCGGCTGAGCTGCAGCGCAATGGGCACTGGCGGATGGCAGTCTGGGCCCTGCGCGTGGGGTACCTGGCGCTGGCGGTCGTCATCGCAGGCGTCATCGTCTTGTCGTCTGGGTCCACGCCGTGGGTCCTGGCTGCCGGGGTGATCGTGTGGCTCGCCGTCGCTGCTGTCACATTGACCGGGTTGTTGTGGGCCCGGCACGAGGTACCCGAGCCGCGACCGGGGTTTTGGTCGTTGCGGTTCATGCTCATCCACGACTCCCTCCACACCATGTAGTCGGCCGAGCGGTTCCTGACGGCTGCCGCCGGCGAGGCTGCGCTCGACGCCATCACCTTCTAGACCGCGACCACAATCGGCGCCTGAACTCCCGCGAGGTGGAGTCCGACAACGTCCTTGATCCGTCAGTAGGAATCGCTAGGGCACCTGGGGCGCTTGCGACCGTTTCGGAGGCTGGATGAGGTACCAGCGTTGTTCGCGCGCCACCCGGGGTCGTATCGCCGGGGTGGCGGGCGCCACGGTCCCGTCGGATGACAGCCAGCCACGGCGGCGGAACATGATAAGGAGTGCGACTGCCGTGACCAGCTGTAGTCCTACGCCAACCACGAGAAAGACGGACAGGCTGCCGAGGCGACTTACCATCCATCCGAAGTTCTGACCGAAGAACCCCGTCAAGAAGCTCATCGGCAGGAAAATGGTGGCGATGATGGTGAGCTGCTTCATGACCACGTTCAGTCGGTTGGAGACCGTGGACAAGTGAGTGTCGAGCGCTCCGCTGGTCAGATCGCGGTAGCTGTCGACGAGGTCGCTGATCCTGATCAGGTGGTCATAGAGGTCGCGAAAGTAGCGCTCGGCGTCCGGGGTCATACCGGGAATTTGGTCCCCGCCGTCAAGCAGGGTGCCGAACATGTCCCGTTCGGGCGTGACCACCTTCCGGAGCGCGATGAGGGATCGTTTCATATCGAACAGCTGCCCAAGCTGGGCTTCGGTGGGACGCTGCAGGATCTGGTCCTCCAGCTCATCGATCTGGTCGTCCAGGCTGGCCAGGATCGGGAAATAGCTGTCCACCACGGCCTCCAATACCCGGTACAGCAGCATGACGTGGTCCGGCCGGGGGCCGGCGTGTTGGCGAACTCGATCGGCCACCGCGGCCACGTCTGGGTAGGGGGAGCGGTGGACAGTGACCAGATAGTTCGCGGTGTAGAAGCAGTGCACCTCGACCAGTTCTCCCGCCGGCGTGGCCCCGTAGATCACGAGCAGCGCGTAGTCGTCGTAGGAATCGATCTTGGGGCGTTGGCCGAAGTGTTCGGCGTCTCTGACTGCCAGCGGGTGAAAACCGAAGGTATCGCGGAGCAGGGCCGTAGCGCTGTCTTCGTCCAGGCCGGCCAGGTCCAACCAAAAGCGGGCAGAGGAATCTATGAGGCGCTTGACGTTCTCCGGGGTGACCTGGGGCTCGGAACCGTCCGCGGTGATCAGATGACTTTCCATGGCGCACAGTCTGTGCTACCGGAGGCGCACGGACGTGAACGTGGTGATCGAGGGCATCGACGCCCCGAGCTCGGCTCCTCACCGCGGCTCCTGGCGATATCGGTGATTCCTTGAGCACAACCGACACCTGACGGCTGGGCGGGACACCGAACGATCGGCGCTCCTCACGGCTGGACAGGGATGGAACCCTGAGCTCGGTCCCCAGCTTTTGAAAGAGGCTCTCGCGGACCGGTCCGATCTTCGGCTAGCAACCAATTACGCTTGGTACGGCATTCGCTGATCGCGAGGTCACGAAAGAGGGAACACATGATTTGTTTTGACGCACAAATGCCGATGGAGCCGTGTTCTTTCACGAACCGGCAAGAGAGAGTGGCACATTGGCAGGAATAACCTTGGTCGACCGAGTGGCGATCGTCACCGGTGCAGGTACTGGACTTGGACGAGCTCACGCGCTCGGTCTTGCCGGGCGAGGTGCCGCCGTGGTGGTCAACGATACGGGAGCGAACGTCTATGGTCGCGGGTCGTCACGCGCAGCAGACGTCGTGGTAGAGGAGATTGAAGCAAAGGGCGGTCGGGCCGTCGCCAACTATGACTCGATCGCGGTCAAAGCCGGTGCGGTCGCCACCGTCGACCAGGCGATGGAAGCGTTTGGCAGTGTCGACGTGGTCGTGGCCAACGCGGGGATCCAGCGTAACAATTCGTACGAAGACTACGACGAGCAGGACATGCACGACATCTTGGAGGTACACCTGAAGGGCTCCTTCTGGGTGACGCAGGCGGCGTACCGGATAATGAAACAACGCCGCTATGGGCGGGTGGTGTTCACGACGTCGACCTCAGGTCTGTTCGGGCGACCTGACTCACCCGGCTACAACGCGGCGAAAGCTGGCGTCATAGGGTTAATGAACTCCCTGGCAATCGAAGGATCGGCCTACAACGTCCTGGCCAACGCGGTCGCCCCCGTCGCCTACACCCGTATGAACGCAGACTACTTCTCTGAGGTAGCTTCCCAGCTACCGCCGGAGTTTGTCACCGACCTGGTCATCTACCTGGCCTCGGAGCAGTGCACGATCACCCACGAGGTTATCGGAGCAGGGGCGGGACGCTACGCCCGCATCTTTATCGGCCGCGGTACGGGCTGGCAGCTCGACCCTGATACCCCGCGCAGTCCCGAACTTATAGCTGAACACCTGGACGAAGTACGAAACCTGACGAACTTCGTGATACCCACCACTGCCGGTGCTGACCTGGAGGGAACGGTCATCAAGCCCGATTAAAGCGGTCTTATCCCGGATGGATGGCCGGTATGCGACTCCGCCGTGGGCGGTGTCGCCGATTCAGCGGCTGCGATTATCGCCGCGGGGAAGATTGAACGGCTACGGTGACAGCCGAAGTTCAGGCCCGGTGGGGCTTGGGCCGCGGACGGGAGGGAGCATGACGTGGTCGGCCTTCGGCTCGCGCCAGGGATAGCTTGGCGATCTCGGACCGCCGTTCACGGAAATGAATGGCGTAGTTCGCGTCCCAGAGCGGGCTAATGCCCGGCGGTGCTAGGTTTCGATAGGTGGGAGGGCTTCGGCATCCTCGCTGACACATGCGCGTTCCTGATGGGCCTAGGATCTGACTAGGCTGTGTTTCTGAGGAAACGGGGTTAGTCGCAATGGTGGTTGGCAAGACGACGACTGTGGCCGGGGGTTTCTTGTTGCCGGAGGGCCCGCGTTGGCATGACGGATCGTTGTGGTTCGTTGACATGTTGCGGGGCAACGTGAACCGTCTGACTGGTAGCACGGTGCAGAGGGTCGTGAGCTTCGATCATCCGAACTCAGTGGGTTTTCGGCCGAATGGGGACTTACTGGTCACTGATTCAATGAAGCGGCTGTTGCACACGTTGCGAGATGACGAAGTGGTGGGCAGCCTGGACCTCGGGTGGTTGGCCAACGGTCATATCAACGACATGACAGTGGACCGTTATGGCCGCGCCTACATTGACGACACAGGTGGCGGCGACCCTTTCAAGGATGGTTGGCAGTCCCACGGAAGGATCCTGCTGGTACTTCCGGACGGTTCGGGCCGGGTGGTGGCTGAGGGTTTGCTCAGCCCAAATGGCATAGCGATCTCACCGGATGGGCGAACGCTGGTAGTGGGTGAGTCGATGGGGCCGGGCGGGGCGCCGAACGGGGCGCGCCTGCTTGGATACGACGTCGCGGAGGACGGCTCGTTATCGAACGAGCGCCTGGCGGGGACGGTCGCTCGGGGGAGCGGCGACGGATTGTGCTTCGATGCCGAAGGTGCAGTGTGGGTCGGCACCTCGTTCGGGCACGAGGTGCAACGGTTCATCGACGGCGAGGTGGTCGATCGTTTCGAGGTCGCGGAACGTCGATGGGCGTTGGCGTGTGCGTTGGGTGGACCCGAGTTGAAGACCATGTTCGTCTGTACGACAGCCCGTCCTCCTGGAGGCGACCCGGGCAAGTTCACGGACGGGTGGATAGAGACGATCGAGGTCGACGTCCCCGGGTTTCTGTCATGAGAACCAGCGGCCTCGATCGGTGGCCGCACGTTGCGGGATCGATCAGGCGATGAACGAAGCGACCGTCAACGGTTCGGCACCACGCCGGTTATTGGAAGGCTGCCGGGTCGTCGACTTTTCGACGGGCTTGGCCGGACCGTATTGCACCCGGCTGTTAGCCGCAGCGGGCGCTGAGGTGATCAAGGTCGAATCGGGTGAAGGTGACCCGATGCGGCGTTGGTCGGCCAGCGGTGCCGACTTGGGGAACGGTGAGGATTCGGCGATGTTCCGTTTCCTCAACGAGGGAAAGTTAGGGACGGTCGGCCGTCCGACCGAGGCCGCAACTGATGCGCTTACAGCGGACGCGGACATTGTCGTGGAATCGTTCGTCCCGGCCGGGCTGGATGTGGCGGCGCTGCGGCGGCGTTCCCCAGCTCTCGTGGTCGTATCGGTGACGCCGTTCGGACGGACAGGTCCATGGGCCGACCGGGCGTCGTCGGACTTCACTGTCGATGCCGAAGGTGGCGCGATCGGGACTTTGGGCCGCACGGATGGAACCCCGGTTCGTATGGGAGTCCGGATCACGGAGTACATCGCTGGTGCGTATGCGGCCGCAGCGGGTCTAGCTGCGCTGCGCCGGGCGCGTGCGGTAGGTGTTGGAGAGCACGTTGACCTTTCTGTTGCGGAGACCGCCAACGTGGCGGCAACGGCTTTGCAGCCGATGGGTCACGAGTTGCTGGGCCGTCCGCTGGTCACGCAGCCAGCGCGGTGGTTGGAGGTTCCTGGCGTCGAGCCAACGGCCGACGGATGGGTGGGGCTCACCTTGATGAGTCGCCAGCAGTTCGACGATTTCCTGGTGATGATCGACCGAACCGATCTGGTCGGCAACAACGATTGGGCGACCCTCCGATACCGGTTCGAGCACATGGACGAGTGGAACGCGATCGTCCACCAGTGGACCCGCGAACACAGCACGGCCGAGATCCTCGAGTTGGCGTCGCTGTTTCGGATCCCCTCAGCGCCAATCAACGATGGTCGCACCGTGGCGACCTTCGATCCGTTCCTCCAGCGTGGGTCTCTCGGCGCTTGTGACGACGGCTCCTTCGTCGCCCCCCGCCCGCCGATCCGCATCAACGGCCAACGCCTTGCGCTCCACGGACCGGCCCCTCGGCTCGGCGGGCCCAACGACACCGCTCTGTCGACCCGAGCCCATTCAGCCGGGGCCGTCAACGCGGGTGGCGGGCCGGTGTCCCGACCGCTCAAAGGGGTGCGCGTCCTGGACGCCACCCAGTGGTACGCCGGCCCGGTAGGAGGCCAACTCCTCGCCGCCTTGGGAGCGGAGGTGATCCATCTCGAGTCGCATGTGCGCTTAGACGGTGGCCGCACAAATACGGCCACCAACGACGGTGACTGGTGGGAACACGCCTTGATCTTCAATCACGCGAATACGGACAAGCGCAGCCTGGCGATAGATCTGAGGCGCCCGGAGGGGCTTGATGTCCTTCGGCGCGTCATCGCTGGGTGTGATCTCGTTCTCGAGAACTACTCCCCGCGGGTCTTCGACAAAAACTTCGACCTCGGTTGGGAAGAGATGCGCCGGATCAACCCGAGGGTTAGCTTCGTGCGGATGCCTGCGTTCGGGGTCGACGGTCCGTGGCGCGACCGGGTCGGTTTCGGCGAGACCATGGAACAGAGCACAGGCATGGCTTGGGTGACCGGCTTTCCCGATGAACCGCCGTACCAGCCGGCCGGGCCATGTGACCCTCTGGCCGGATCGCATGGTGCCTTCGCCGCCCTGTTGGCGCTCGAGCACCGTGACCAGACCGGTGAAGGCGCGTTGGCCGAGGTGGCGATGGTGGAGACGTGCCTCAACTCGGCGGCGGAGCCGATGGTCGAGTACTCGGCGTACGGACGCCTTATGCAACGCAACGGGAACCGGACCGCGGCCGCCGCGCCCCAAGGCTTGTATCGGTGCCGCGGCTTCGAGCAGTGGCTCGCCGTCACCATTGTCGCCGACGCCGACTGGGAGGCTCTTAAGGAAGTGATGGGCAGTCCGGCGTGGGCGGAAGATCCCGCCTTCGGCGATCTCGAAGGGCGCCGCGCCGGTCACGACACCATCGATCGTGAGCTGGGAGCGTGGGCGGCCGGCCAGGACCTGGCCCAAGTCGTCGAAAGCCTCGTCGCCCGCGGCGTCGCCGCAGGAAGCTTGACCGACCCGCGCCTGGGCCGCCTCCACCCGCAGTTCGAAGCGCGTGGTGTTTATGAGGAAGTCGATCATCCGGTCGCCGGCCGGCTCGCCGTGGGAGCAATTCCTTTCCGCTTCGCAAGCATCGACCGGTGGTGGCACGCTTCCGCGCCAACCCTCGGCCAGCACAACCACCAGGTTCTACGCGACGTCGCCGGCCTCGACGATGCTGCCATCCTGCATCTCGAAACCGCGGGCGTTATTGGCATACTGCCCACAGGTGTCGCCGCGGGGAGTCGCGTCGACTGATCGCTGTCCTGACCGCACGGGGGGGGAACCCAAGAACCGATCACTAGCGTCACTGGTCTACGCCCGTACCACCTATGAGCAGCCGCGAGATTGAGTCACGGTTTGTACCACGCAGATACCGAGTACTCTGCGTGGGCTCGAGATGTGGTCGACGAGGCGCTAGCAGGAGGGAGACTGCACGTGGCGAAACACTCCATCACCATCATCGCCGGGGGATTCCGTCTCCCAGAGGGGGCCCGTTGGCATGACGGTTCGCTCTGGTTCGTCGACATGCTCTTGGGCAATGTGCACCGACTTACCGACGGCTTTGTGGAGCAGTTTGCCAGCTTCGGTCGCCCCTCTTCCCTCGGCTTTCGGCCGAACGGCGAAATGCTCATCGTCGACGCGAGTACCTCAACCCTGTACACCTACCGCAACGGAGAGCTCGCCGACAGCCTGAAGTTAGACTACCGGCTGAACGATATGGCGATCGACCCGTCTGGCCGCGCCTATATCGACGGTGGTCAACTCGACGGTTTTAGACCGGCCGGCCACGTCCTGCTCGTTCCACCGAGTGGAGAGCCCCGCATCGTTGCCGAGCACATCCTGGCCGCCAACGGCATCGGTGTCTCACCGGATGGGCGCACCCTCGTCGTGGCGGAGTCGTGGGGCCCCAACGGTGCGCTGACGGGTGCACGACTCTTCGGCTTCGACATAGAGGAGGACGGCTCGCTCTCCAATCGGCGCGTCGTCGCAACCATCGATCGAGGCAGCGGCGACGGCCTGTGCTTCGACGCGGAAGGCGGACTCTGGGTCTGCACCGCGTCCGGGAACGAGGCGCAGCGCATAATAGGGGGCCACGTCGTCGACCGGGTTGCATTTCCGGACCAGAAATGGGCATTGGCCTGTGCGTTGGGCGGCCCTGATCACCGTACTTTGTTCGTCTGCACCGCCGCCTCGCCTCCGAAGGGCGACCCACACATATTTCCTGGTGGCTGGGATTACAACGCCTTCCAAGAGGCGTGGATCGAGACGGTCGAGGTCGACATTCCAGGAGTTGCGCAATAAGCGGTATCCGTCGTCGTACTCGAGAGGTCCGGCCGGACGCCTCTCAAACGACACTCCCTCCCGCATTGGGCCGCGTCTCGGCTGCCCCTCGCGATAAGGCTCGTTACCGGGTCAATAGCTTTAGGTAGAATAGTTTCTCAGCATTGGTCCGCAATACCTTCAGCTTCTGCTCCGCCGAGAGATGACAAAGTAGCTGCTCTTCTAGAATCTTCCCTGTATTGGGCCACTGAGAGCCACGTCCCCCCGGTCCTCAAGCGGCTTCCCGGCCGAGCCAGCCAGACCTGATAAGGGAAACCGCTCACCATCAAGTTCCCAGAACGGGCCCTCCGATGTTTCGATCGCCCGCGGACCGCGTGACCTCAACTTCGAACTCAGACGGGACTCCCACAACGAGGCCGGTTCGACCAGATGGTCATCTACCGAGATGATGTAGGGCTCTGGCTTTGCGCTCACGACCGCATCCTACAATCTGCTTGAAGGCGGGACGCTTTACCAGGCTGCCGCGGCCACTAGCACCTTCGGCGACGATCCGTGGGGCGTTAATCCCAAAGCTGTCCCCTCTCCCCGACCAACTCGGGAAAGTTGGGACTTGGACACCCAAAATCAGCTCTGGCGGCAGACCATCCCGCAAGGCGGCCACGCGGGGGGGTCCAGAACCCGTCGGCCTCACGGCTTCGGCGATCGGGCGGATAAGCAGGATTCGTTCCGTCTACCTATTTGATGGCGACGGGGGTGATCGGCGAACCGACGGACTGGCTGACTTTTGGACCGATTCCCGAGAAAAGAACTCCTACACACCGTCGTCCCGGCAATCTCTCGCGAGTTGTCCAAAGTTGAACATCTCATTGAGCATGGTCAAGGCCAGTGGGTGTGGCTCCGGAGGTGGGTCCAGACAATCTCTGCGCTGACGAGCGCGGTCGCACCGGGTAGGCACAAAGGGCCCAATCAGCTGGCTGATTGGTCACTGCAAGGAAGACGGCGCCACCGAATTTGATGATTCATCGGTGGTTACGATTGTGCGTGAAGCGATCGATGGCCTAGGTTTTCGTCCTTTGGGCCGCGAGACCTGGGAGAAGCGAATGGCTGACAGAATGATAACAACGGTGGCAGACGGGTTCCGCCTACCCGAAGGTCCGAGGTGGCATGACGGATCCCTGTGGTTCGTGGACATGTTGCGCGGGAACGTCAACAAGTTGACCGACGGCACGGTGGAGGTGGTAGCGAGCTTCGACCGCCCCTCGTCACTTGGGTTCCTTCCAGATGGGACCATGCTCGTCGTGGACGGCAACAAGGCCACGCTGCGCACCTTGCAAGACGGGGTCGTGATCCAGAGCCGGGACTACTCGGCGATCGCCAAGAGCCTCAATGACATGATTATCGATCGTCATGGGTGGGCATACATCGACGCGGCGGCCGCTCCGGGCGGAGAGCCTGCGAAGTTCGGAGTCTGGAAGAACGACAGCCGGATCCTGTTGGTCAAATCCGATGCCGAGCCTCAGGTGGTCGCGGAGGGGATCTTGAGCGCAAACGGCATTGCAATTTCTCCCGATGGACGGACCCTCGTGGTCGGCGAGTCCATGGGTCCTGGCGGGTCACGGGAAGGCGCCCGCCTGCTGGGCTACACCGTCGCCGATGACGGGTCCCTCTCGGATGAGCGATTGGTTGGCACGATCGCCCGCGGCTCGGGTGACGGCCTGTGCTTCGACGCCGAAGGCGGGCTGTGGGTGGGGGCCTCGTTCGGCCACGAGGTGCAACGCTTCGTCAACGGCGAGATCGTCGACCGGGTCCGCCTCACCGATCGCAAATGGGCCCTGGCCTGCGCGCTGGGCGGCCCCGAGATGAAGACCCTCTATATCTGCTCGGTGGCGCCGCCGCCCAAAGGTGATCCGGCGAAGATGACCGACGGATGGGTCGAGGCCACCGAGGTTGACGTGCCCGGCTTTACTTGGTGATCTGGGACGTAGGTCGGCACTCTGGCACCCAAGTTGCTAGACGAACTCGAGGACGCCGCGGAGGTTGACGCCGGCGTGCATGTCGGCGTAGCCGGTGTTGATCTCGTCCAGGGTGTAGGTGCGGGTGATGAGCTCGTCGAGCTTGAGTTGACCTTGTTCGTACATGCGAAGCAGGCGGGGGACGTCCTTGGCTGGTGACATGGTGCCGTACAGGACGCCCTGGATGCGCTTTTGGTACATCCCCATGGAGATGAGAGAGATCTCGGGGATTCCGACCTCGGCGGCGGGCGACACTCCGGTCACCACCACGGTGCCGGCCTTGCGGATGGCCTCGATCCCGGCCGCGATGTGCTGGCCGCGAACGACTCCGATGGTGATGATGGCGGAGTCGGCGCCCTGGCCGTTGGTCAGCGAGCGGGCCAGGTCGGCCGCTTCGGCCATGGATTCGACCGCATCGGTGGCGCCGAAGCGTAGGGCCGCCTCCCGCTTGAAGGCTACCGGGTCCACCGCGATGATCCGGGTGGCCCCGGCGTGGGCGGCGCCCTGCACGGCGTTGATCCCGATCCCGCCGATGCCGACCACGATCACGACGTCACCGGGCTCGACCTGGGCGGCGTTGACCGCGGAGCCCCAGCCGGTCGGCACCCCGCAGCCCAGCAGCGACGCCGCCAGCAACGAGACGTGCTGGGGGATCTTGATACACGACCACTCCGGCAAGACGCCGTAGTCGGCGAAGCCGCCGATCAGAGCACAGCGGTTCACGTCCATGCCCTGGTAGTGCATCCGGTGGGTGCCATCGAGCATCTGTCCGCTGGCGATCAACGCTCCGTTGTCGCACAGGTTCTGCATCCCGCTGGCGCACCACCGGCAGTGCCCGCACGCCGGGATGAACGAGGTCACGATATGGTCGCCCACCTCGAGGGATCGGATGCCCAATCCCACCGCCTCAATCACGCCGGCGGCTTCGTGGCCGCCACAGTACGGGAAGCTCGGGAGCGGGATGTCCCCGGTGGCGAAGTGATCATCCGAGTGGCACAAACCCGACGCCACCATCCTGACCAGCACCTCATGATCCTGCGGCCCATCGAGATCGGCCTCGATCACCTCCCACTTCCCGGGCTGCTCAAAAAGGACTGCGGCGCGAGTCTTCATGGTCCCTCCTCGAGATGAGTCGAACGGTTCTTCGTTGGCACGGTGACCCTAACTGCGCCCACCCTACTTTCCCCGCCCGGAAATGCAAAGGTTGGATGCTATCGGTGGCCGCACCGCGGGTACGATGCGATCCTCAGCAAGCACGCTTGACCCACGTCAGTCCCGTGAGAGCGAACCGTAGAAGTCGCTAATTGCCGACTCGTAGACATCCAATTCCTTTTCGATCGCGCTCCGGTGGTCAGACTCAACCCACGGACTAATTCGCGGAAATCCACCTTCCGCGTACGCCTCGAACAATCTCGGCTCCGGCGGGACACCCATCACCATTTTCGATATAGGACGGTCAGCACGTGCGCACATGTCGTTGGCGCGCTCGATCACGTCATCGGCGTGGACAGCGAGCCACCCATCGCCATAGGCCAGGACCCGATCGACAACCCCCGGGCCGTACCCGCCAACGAGGATCGGCGGATACGGTCGCTGCGACGGCTTCGGCCACGACCATATGCGATCGAACGACACGTACTCGCCCTCGTACGAGGCTTCGTCCTGAGTCCAGATCTGCTTCATGGCCTCGACCCGCTCCCGTAGGACTTTCATCCGAAACCGCGGGTCAGTCCCATGATTGGCCATTTCCTCGCGGTCCCAGCCGCCGCCGATCCCGAACTCGAGACGGCCTCCGCTCAGCGCGTCCACGCTGGCCACTTCCTTGGCGGTAGTGATCGGATCGCGCTCGACCAGGAGACAGATGCCGCTGCCCACCCGGAGCCGGGTCGTAGCCAGCGCCGCCGCGGTCAGGGCGACGAACAGATCGTAGGTCCGCACATACTTCTCGGGTAGCGGGACCGGCGCGGGGTAGGGCGTCTGCCGGCTGGCTGGAATATGCGTGTGCTCTGAAAAGAAGAGGGAGTCATACCCCCGATCCTCTACCAAACGAGCCATGGCGTCCGGCCCCATCGCATTGTGGGTGGGAAAGTAGGCAATTCCGAAGTCCATCCCCGTATCCTACGCCCCCCTCGCGATCCTTTGCTTCGCCGCCCGATTGGATGACTTTATGGGTCCCTTGACACTGGTGGAATGTCGGAAATACACTGAAACCACAATCGGTGAGCCGCCGATATGAAGTGGAGGGCATGGGTGGGAGCATTTGATGGCAAGGTCGCATTCATAACAGGCGGCGCCCGGGGGCAAGGGCGGTCGCACGCGATAAATCTGGCTCGCCATGGCACCGACGTGATCATACTGGATATCTGCCAGCAGATTCCTTCCGTCGAATACTCGATGTCAACGCCGGACGATCTGGCAACAGCCGTAGAACTCGTAGAGGCTGAGGGTCGTTCCGCTCTGGGGATCCAGGGTGATGTTCGACGGCTCTACGACATCGAAGACGCCCTGAGGCGAGGTTTGGAACGATTCGGCCGATTGGACTCCGTAGTTGCCAATGCGGGCATTATGCCAACCACGGGCGACCCCGCAGAGCAGATCGATGCTTGGCAGTCCGCTATTGACACCATGCTTTCGGGCGTCTACTACACCCTTTACGCCGCTTCTAAGCCGATGTTGGAGGCGGGACGGGGCGGTAGCATGGTAATCACCAACTCGACCGCGGGCCTCAGAGCCGCGGCCTACAAGTCGCAGCTGCTCGGGCCCGGGCGAGTGGGCTATCACGCCGCAAAGCACGGTCTGGTGGGAATCATGAGGAGCTTTGCGATGGGGCTCGGCCCAGACAAGATTCGGGTCAACGCGGTACACCCGATGGGTGTACGCACTCCGATGATCGAGAACGAGTTCTTCGCGAAGGATATTAGCGATGCTCCGCCCGGGTTTATGACAAACGTGAGGGGTGTCGATCTGGTCGAACCACAAGATATCTCCGAGGCTGTCTTATGGCTGCTGTCCGATTCTTCCCGCTACGTGACAGGCGCATCGATACCTGTCGACTGTGGGCTGCTACTTCTCTGAACCGCCGTTTGCCTGAATGGGTCGCGGCGTCTCAATCTCGACGGAACCTAGCCAGGTTTGCTAACGCGCCCCGACGAGTCTTCGGGGGGCCGTCAGGCCCGGGTGAGCAACACCCCTCCCCCAGGCGAGGCGCCGGCACCCGACGCGTAGAGCGCCACGTCCGCCCCGGGGATCTGGTTGCATGAGCTGCCTCGGAGTTGGCGCACGCCTTCCATCAGGTGGGAGATGCCCTGGAGGTAGACCTCGGCCAGGTTGCCGCCATGGGTATTCAACGGGATGGTGCCCTCGCGACGGATATTTCCGTCGGCCACGAACGGGCCGCCCTCACCGATGGGACAGAAGCCCCAGTCCTCCAGGCTCATGAGCACTGACGGGGTAAACCCGTCGTAGATCACCGCCACGTCCACGTCGCTCGGACCCAGTCCGGCCCGGGCATAAAGCTCTCGCGCTCCCGGCCGGTGGCCAGTGCTGGCCAGCTCGCGGTCATCGACGTTCCACAGCCGGTCCCACTCGGGCTCATGGCTGGTCGACGCGGCCCGGATGGTGACCGCCGGCTGGCGCAGGTCCCGGGCCCGCAGGGGTGTCGTCACCAGGACGGCTCCGGCCCCGTCAGACTCCATACAGCAGTCCAGCAGGCGGATCGGATCAGCGATGATCCGCGAGTTGTGGTGGTCCTCCATGGTGATCTGGCCACGAAAACGGGCGTTCGGGTTGTTTGCCGCGTTGCGGCGAGCGTTGATGCTGATCTCACCCAAGTGGTCGATGGTCGTACCGTAGCGTGCCATGTGGCGGCGAAACCGCAGGGCATACCCCAGGGCGGGAAGGGTCGACCCGAAGGGGGCCGTATACGATGCGCTGACGGGCAGCGGCTGGCCCGGGCCGACGCCGGCCGCGATCGACTGCCCGAGACGCATGGTCTGCACGACCGAGCGCACCACGGCGACGTACTTGGCCGCTCCCGTGGCCACCGCCGCGTAGGCATTGAGGACTGCCCCCGGCAGACCGGACCCGCGTCCGCCCCACACCATGCCGCAGTAGCTGAGGTTGCGGGTCTGAAGGGACAGCGCCATTTCCGACGGCCAGCTCGGATCGTCACACCATCCCGCAAATCCGTCGACGTCCTTAGGGTCGACGCCAGCGTCAGTGCAGGCATCGGTGATGGCATCGACCGCTAGTCGAGTCTTTCCGAATGGGGCCAACTCCCCTCTCGTACCCCACGCCGATCGGCCGACGCCGACGACACAGGCCCGGTCCACCTGGAAGCCGGCCATCAGCGGACCCGCCGGAAACACGGCAGGGTGACGTCGCCGTCCACTCGGACCCCGACCACCTCGACCGCCTGGCCGACATCGAGATCGCCCCGCTCCCACGCATCGACGACGTTGCTCATCATCCGCACCGGTCCGCCCTCGACGCCATCCAATTCGATGACGGCCACATTGTAAAGGACCTCGCTCTCCTGCTCTGCCGACCGTTTCCGATCCGGAACCCAGCTGTAGGTAAAGACGGTCCCCGTTCCGGGCAATGTCGACCATTCCCACTCGATCGAGTGGCACTTCAGGCAGGTGACGGCGGGGGGATAGCGGTGGATCCCACAACTGGTGCACCGTTGCAAGTCGAGCCGACCCTCAGAGGCGGCCAACCACATTCCCTCGTTCATCGCCACCACCACCGGGCTCGGAGCCCCGGATGGGCGATTCAACGCTTCGGTATCCATGGCTTCACTCTTCCATATACGACAACGCCCCTACTCGACCAGGTCTTCGATGGGGACGCTGGCCAAACGCTGAACGATCACTCCGTCGGCCTCGGGGCCCGGGATGGTGTCGTCGTCGAGGCCCCCGACATCGCCCAGGACTTCGTAGTAGTGCTGCCCGAGCGTCGGCGGCGGAATCCCCACCAGTTATCGACGCTGCCGAATAATCGCTCAAACTCTTCTACTGTCGCCGCTGGCAAGCCCAACTGGTGGACGGCGGAGTCGCCCCGGCCCATACCGAGGATCGCCCGCCCTCCTGACTGTGTATGGAAGCTGGCAGCAGCACATGCTGTCACCGCTGCATGTCGCGTGACGGGATTGGTAACACCTACTTCGAGCCTGGGATGCTGTGTCACCGCCGCGACGGCCGCCAGACCCACGTAGGGGTCAGCGTTTATGCACTGTATGTCTTCGAAGCTTATGCCGTCAAACCCGTCGAGCTCCGCCTGCCGACCTAGGACGTCGGCCTGGACGGGGATTTGGCCTCCAACGCTTCATATTTCTAGCGAATGGCCCTGAGCTCGATCCGAATCTGCCATCCTGTCCTCCCATCGGTCCATCCGACCGCGGCAGCCCTCGTAGCATCCTTGGACCGTCATGTCCATTTCCATCAGCGCCCTGCGGAGCCCGCAACCGCGGGTCGCCTTACCTATTTCTCGCGCACACCCCCGTGGCGTTCGACCCAAGATGGATCTACCGAGCCCGCACTGATATTCTTTGCGTATGACGATCTCCAAGATTACAACCAAGGTCGATGACAAAGAAGAGGTCGAACTTGCGATCGCTTATGAGGTTATCGGCGACCAGGGTCAGCCGTGGATCATAACTCCGGGGGGCAGGTTCGGCAAAGACTATCCGGGGGTCCGAGAGTTCGGTACGGCGTTGGCTGAGCTCGGAAATCGCGTCGTGATCTGGGATCGGCCGAACGTCGGCCAGTCGGAGGTGTGCTTCGTCGGTTCGACTGAATCGGCTCTGCAGGCGGACTTCATGGCTGCGCTGCTTTCACATCTTGACTTAGCGCCGGCGGTACTCGCCGGGGGTTCGGGCGGATCTCGGGTGGCCCTGCTCACAGCGGCTCACCACCCCGAGTCCGCCAAGGCGGTCGCGCTGTGGTGGATCACCGGGGGAGCATACGGGCTCATGAGCCTGGCCGACATCTACAACGGCGCCTCCTACCTGGCCGCCTTCAACGGAGGTATGCAGGCCGTTGTCGACCTGCCCGAGACCGCAATGTATCACTGGGGACCGTCCCTGGAGGGCAACCCGTCCAACCGACAGCGGTTCCTTGATCAAGACCCCCAGCAGTTCATCGAAACCATGGAGCGGTGGATGCTGACGTACTATCCCCGCGACGACCAGCTCATCCCTAGCCTGCCCAATACCGTGGTCGAGAACCTCTCGATCCCAGCACTCGTCTTCCGCAGCGGCGCCAGTGACCCGAATCATCGTCGAATCTCCTCAGAACATTTAGCGGCGTTACTGCCCAATGGTCAGATTGTCGACCCGCCGTGGCCAGATACGGTGTGGGTCGATAGTAAGACTGGTCGGAGATGTGATGCTTGGCCGCTCCTAGCACCGGTCCTGCACGACTGGGCCAAGCACACTCTTAGCTAGCCCAGGCTTACGACACTGGACAACTTGTGCTTCGGATACGTTGACGAACTTCTCCGCTAGTCGGGACGCCTCATTCGACGCATCTATCAGCGCGCTAGCCGAGGCGATAGAGCGCAGCCGAGTTATCACCCATGATCTTCCGCCGTGTCTCTGGTCGCAAGGTTGACATCTTCTTTTCCACCTCACCGAGCGGGTCTGGGTAGAGACACGTTGGGTGAGGAAAATCTGTCTCGAAAAGGATGTTGTCCTCGCCCACGGCATCGATGGTGTGCTGTATATCACCGAGGGCCTCTTCGTACCAGAATGTGCCGTACCAGTGGTCTTTGAAATACTGGAATGGAGACCTCGCCATCTCGGCAGCGGGCCCTGGGGCGTTCTCGCGGACCTCATGATCCAATGTCTCGAGGATAAAAGGGATCCAGCCCATGCCGCTCTCCACCGAGACCATCTTCAGCTTGGGGTGCCGGTCGAAGACACCGGACATTATGGTGTTGATAAGCACCCGGGCGTTACCGATGAACAGCATGGTGCCGCCAATGGGCGGTTTGACACGGTCATCCTGCGAAGGCCAATAGTACTTCCCGAAAAACGCCGAATCAGTGAGGCTTGATGAGATATGGAAATGGATCGGGAGGTTGAGATCAGCACACACCTCCCAAAAGGGATCCCAGGCTCGGTTGGCCAGATCGGGTGAACCCAGGTCGTGGGGATCCGGGGTCATCACAATCCCGCGCAAGTCCAAGGCAGCCACCCGCGTGGCCTCTTCGACTGACTCCTCGATGCTCCAAGCCGGCATGATCGGCATGGGGAGCAGTCGCTGGTGCGATTCGGCCTGTATCTCCGCCATCGCGTCGTTGTACAACATCACACACAATCGCCGAAGGACAGGGTCAGCCACCACCTTGGTCATCTCCTGGCCACCGATCCCGATCGCGTTCGGATAGAGCACCTGGGCATAGATGCCGCAGTCGTCCAAAATTGCCAAACGCTGGACCGGGTCGTAGGCGGCCGGGTGAACCTTCTCGATGCCCCATTTCCTTTGCGACTCAAGGTAAGGATGCTTGACCCCGTCATGGTCGACGACACCCCCGCCGCCAGCCCACCCGAACGGTTGACCGTCCAAGATCCAGGTCGGCGACCCGTTCACGTCCTCTACCCTGGGGACCCTGTCCTCGTACCCTTTTGGCGCCCGCTTGACCCACAGATCGTGGGTCTCGGTCAAATGAGCATCAGCGTCCACCACACGAACCTCATCGGCCAACTTCACCATTGTTACCCTCCCGAATGCGAGCACTCGATTACTCGTACGTGCTGTAGGTCCGCGCTTCGGTGACTTTACCAGAGGATACCGGTCTGCAATTGGTGAGGTCTGCGAGTGTGCTAGCCGCCCTAGCCATCTGCTCTAACGGCCGGGCGGCTACGGCGCGTCGAGGGCGAGGATCACCATATCCGCGCCCGCGGCGAACAACGCGGGTGCTTGCTCGAAACTGGCATCCCGATGGCGGGGATAATCAGCTGTGCCGAACGGGTGATCTCCTCCGGATCCCGGCCGATTTCGATGCACCGCTCGTCGGGGGACTGACACTCTTGGGCAAAATCCGCGACGTCATCTGGGACGGTGTTCCAGTGGTGGGCCCATGCGGAAATTTGCTCTCTCAGGCCATCGTGACGCGGGGCACGCTCATCAACCCGGACAGCATAAAGTGTGAGGATGACCCCGCCTCGGCGAGGCGGACTAGCACCATGAACAGCGCGTCGACCGAGCACGCCGCCAGCCCATTAAGGAGAGCCCGATGAACAAGCTCGCAGAGGGCATGATCATTGTCGACGCTGACGCCCACATGACCGAACGCCACGACCTGTTCACGGCGCGGGCACCGGAGGGCTACCAGGATCGGGTACCACACGTCGAGCGCATCGACGGCATGCCCATGTGGGTCATCGACGGGTACACGTTCGGCAAGGCCGGCTCGGGTGGCACCATTGACCCCGAGGGCAAAAAGCACCCTCACCGTGAATCGCAGGGCGGCTCGTGGACCATCTACGACGGCCATCCGGCGGCGTATGACGCCATCGAGCGCCTCAAGCTCATCGACGAGCTAGGCATCGATTACCAAGTGATCTACCCGAACGCCATCGGCATCGGCGGCCAAAACCTCATCAACACGCTAAAAGACCCGGTCTTGAGCCTGCTCTGCGTCGAGCTCTACAACGACTCCATGGCCGAAGTACAGGAACAGTCGGGCAACCGGTTGCTCCCGATGCCGATCATGCCAGCCTGGGACCCCTCAGGCTGCGTCAGGGAGGCTCGTCGGTGCGCCGCATTGGGCTACCGAGGCGTCAACATGACCTCCGATCCGCAGGACTCCGGGTCGCCGGACCTCGGCCACCGCGACTGGGACGCGCTATGGGACGCCTGCGAAGAGCTTTCGCTGCCCGTCCACTTTCACATCGGCGCAAGCCAGACGGCGCTGGCCTACTGCGGGACCACGTACTGGCCGAGCCAGGACCCATACGTCTGGACGGCGATCGGCGGGGCCTCGCTCTTCCAGAACAACTCGCGAGTTCTGCTCAACAGCGCGTACTCGGGCATCTTCGACCGGCACCCCGCCCTGAAGATGGTGTCGGTCGAAAGTGGCATCGGATGGGTGCCGTTCATGCTCGAGGCGATGGACTATGAGCTCGAGGAGAACGCGCCCAAGCATGCGCGGATGCTAAAGAAGGCGCCGTCGGAGTACTTCCGCGACAACTGGTACGCAACGTTCTGGTTCGAGGAGGGGCGCGGGGATTTGCGGCACCTCATCGACACCGTCGGCGAGGACAACATCATGTTCGAGACCGACTTCCCTCACCCGACGTGCCTGCACCCGGATCCCATCAACCTGGTCACGGAGAAGATCAGCGCGTTGCGCCCGGAGACGCAGCGCAAAGTGATGGGCGAAAACGCCAAGCGGCTCTACCGGCTCGAGTGAGCCATACCGCTTCGGTGATTCCCGGGGCGGCTCGCACATCGGCGTAGGCGCCGCCCAACTCGAGGATCCGTGGCCGCGGACCGGCTGGCGGAGTATTCGGCTCGGATCCTTGGCGGGCATCCCGCTCCACTCGGCTGTGTTGGGCTCCTCGTCGTAGAGGTCAAGAGCCCGCTCTGTCGTCTTGCTGCTGTACGGCGGGTGCATGAACCCTGACGAGACTTCCGCCTTTATGGGGCGCGATACCGGTAGTGGGACGCCCGGATGCGATCGTGCAGCGCGACGATCTCCGCCCGGAGCCGGAGCGCCGCCCACGCCAAGGGCAGCGTCGCCCGCCGTCGTCCCGTCGCCCGATGCTTGCGGTAGTAGCTGTAGATGCTCTGCGAGTGCATCAGGTGGATCCGGCGCGATCGGCCCGTCGAGACACCCCCCTCGTGCAGTACGACCGTCAGGATCGGCTGCGCCAGATATCCCCGGTCATCGAGGGCCTGGCTCCGAATGAGCCACGCTTGTCGATGTCGGCGGCTCCGTCCCGCCTCTCAGGGAACTTTAAGCGAACGTTCTCTATCCTTCGGACTGCCCGGCTGAAGCGCAGGGGTCAGCCCCCCAACCGCTGTTCACATCGGCCGGCATTGAAAGCCCCCGGTCCGCGGGACCCGCCACCGGACCGGGGGCCTTCTGCGTCAGGCGACGGGCCGCGTGGCCGTGAGGTGGTCCTATTTGGGGTTCTTCGGCGCCGACGCCTCTTGTTTTGTCATCAGTACCGCTGATGGACGTGTGGCACCGGTCAAAGAGGCGAGGCGATGGGACGGTCACTATAACTAGACTGCGAGGAGTGAGCGCCGCCGTTCGCCTTGACCCCTGGGGCACCGGCGATCTGCCGCGGCGCGAGCGACTAATGGGCGACCCGAGCATGACGGAGCACCTCGGCGGGGCTGAGAGCCCGGTCCAGCGGCGCGAACATCAAAGCCGCTACGAGTGCCTCGAGAACTGCTGGTCCTCGGAGGATAGAATCCCACGGCCGGACCCGGCGAGCCAGTCGCCGACTACGTGCCCATAGGTCCGAATTCGTGACATCGAGGAAACGGGTTCACTCGGATCGCCCGCCAGGGTTGGGCAGTGGCCAGTCTGCGGGCCACCAGTCTCCCTGTGGGTCGGTGGTCTGCCCGACCTCGATGATGTAACCGTCGGGATCTCGGATGTAGCAACGGGTCTCGTATCGGTGCGGCTTCGGCGGCGTCAGGAACTGCGCGCCCCGGGCGCTCCATTCGGCGTACACGGCGTCGATGTCCGTGACCCGGATATTCAGGAAGCTGCTGACCCGGTCGGGATCGCTTGGCGTCTCAAGGGTGACTGTGGGTTTGTCGTCGGTGGGGCCTCCACCTGCGTTGATGACAATGAAGCTGTTCGCGAGTGCGATATTGGTCGGCTCTGGACCGAAGACCACCGTGCCGCCGAGTACCTCGGTGTAGAAGCGCCTGGAGCGCTCGACATCGTCGGAGACGATGAAATAGGCCACTATCATGCGGTTTGCGGGCTGCGGGGGTTCGGCCACTTGCACCTCCACTGGTTGGGGCTCGTGCCCCACCTTACGACGGCGTGTGGCCGTCGGACTCCTTCTCCGACTTCCGCTTTGGAGCCTGTCGCAGCCGTCTATCCTCGAATTCATGCTGCGCCGTCGGAGGCTGTCGTTGGACGACGTGTACCGCCAGATCCCGCCAGTGGACTGCCGGGGCCAGTGCCTGGAGTCGTGCGGGCCGATATCGATGTCCAGGCAGGAGCAAGGGAAGTTGCTGGCTCAAGGCATCAACATTCCGCCCATGGCCGAGGCGATAGCTGCTCTGGAAAAGGGAGAGGACTACTACTGCCCGGCCCTGATCGAAGGACGCTGCTCCGTCTACGACGACCGCCCGACCATATGCCGACTATGGGGAGCCACCGAGTCCATGCCCTGTGCCTACGGGTGCACGCCCGATGACGCCCTTACTCAAGAAGAGAGCTACCGGCTCCTGAGGCTGGCCGCCGAGGTCGGAGGCGGGATGGTCGAGCGTTTCACCCCGACCGATTCCTAGCCTTCGACCTCGGTCAAGGACCGTCGCCGATCACAGCAGGCAGAATCTTCGGGCCGTCCAGCACCAAAACGACTCATCTGAGTCCGGCCGCTGAAGCGGCAGAAGGGCCGTCTGAGGAATGCCGAACCCGACGGATCGGGCGCACAGGAGGCGGGACGCGGAAGCGCCAGTCAGAATGGGTCGTAACTCCACGGGAGATGCACTTAGAAGCGATGCGAGGTGTGGGTGAACGTCCCTTTCCCGAAGGAGAGGATCTTGTTCGGGCGGACTGCGAAGACGAGGACGTCGCCACCTTCGGGATGATGGTATAGCCCGCCGTGGGCTTCGTAGTGCCATCGCCCGTCCCACTTCTCCGACCACGCGGTCGCCAGCCGCGCCAGCAGGGCGTCGTCGGTTACCTGTGTAGCCGCGCCTTCGACCACGATGTCCAATCCGCGGTCCCAGTTGTCACAGCCTGTGGTGAGGATCACGTTCGGGTTGGCACGCAGGTTCAGGGCCTTTTGTTCCGTGCCGCCGGTGGAAAAGTAGAGCGCGTCGTCAAGCCATACCGCGACCAGGGGCTGACATGAGGGCGCCCATCTGCTCGCACCGTCGTGATCCAGAACAGTTCTGCGCTCTCGACAACCCGCTGTGTATCGGTCCAAGTGGTGGCGAACGATCCGGGCTGGCTGAAGCGGGTGTCGAGTTTGGTTGCAGGTTCAGTCATCTTGCTGCCTCCGAAAGATTGGGGCGATGAGGGTGCCGATCGCGGCGAGCTCGAACTTCCGACGAAAAGAGTGCCTTCGCATCAAGGCTGCGGTGAAACCCCGCCCCACTAAAGACTGCCCCTAACCCCCCAATGGTGGTCGAGTAGGTCGGGCCGCCGCTGGTCCCACCGGCGGCCCGTGAAGTAGGGTGACAGTGAGGAGAGATACTCTGTTTCGAACTTCGGGACAAGGGAGCCGGGTGGACAGGGAAGCGCTTGAGCACGATCTGGTCCGTCGGCTCCTGGACCATCTGGAACACAACACGACCGACATGGCCGAAGAAGTCCTGGAAGTTGCGGCAGAGGCATACACGTCTCGAGCCCACCTCGACGAAGAACTGAAGATCCTCTTCCTCGGGTCCCCTCTCGTCCTCTGCCTCTCTGGGGCGCTGCCCGGGCCGGCAACCTACCGGACGGTCGACGTGTGCGGCACGCCAGTGCTAGTGACCAGGGACGCCGACGGCCAGGTACATGCCTTCGGGAACGTGTGCTCTCATCGGGGCGTCCGGGTCGTGGACGGCGCCGGCAAAGCCCGGCGTTTCACCTGCCCCTTCCATGCCTGGGTCTACGACCTGGCAGGGAAGCTGGTCGGGGTTCCCACAGGTGAGGCTTTCGAAGGCATGTGCCGCGAGAACAAGGGCCTGGTCGAGCTACCCGTGGCCGAAGGGTGTGGGCTCATCATCGGCCGGCTCCGGCCCGGTCCACCACTGGACGTCAGAGGCTACCTTGGCCCCGGTCTCGCCGACGAGTTGGCAACGTTGGACTTCGCCAGCTGGGAACCATTCCGAGAACCCCACGTCCACCACGTCGGCGCCAACTGGAAGGTTGCGCTCGACACCTTCCGGGAGAACTACCACTTCAATCACCTACACAGAACCACCCTCGCTCAGTACGCGTACGGAGGGGTCCTCACCTTCAACCCGTTTGGACCCCACCTGCGCAACGCGACGGCAATCCGCACCATCGACGCGTTGCGCCAAACACCCGAGGAGAAGTGGGAGGACGTGTCGCAGCACATCAGCCTCCAGTACCAGCTCTTCCCGAACACCTGCGTGTCCTTCGACGCCAGGCATATCGAGCTATGGCAGATACACCCCGTCGACGAGATGTCATGCGAGGTGATCCACACCGCCTACCTCCGCCCCGGCCTGTCGGACGAGGAGCACTCCAAGGCAGTGGACATGGCCCCGTGGATATGCGAAACGGTGAACGACGGCGAGGACTTCTGGGTCGCGGGCCGGACCGAACCGGGTTTGCGAACCGGGTTCCTCAAGGCTGTGGTCTTCGGCCGCAACGAACCCGCACCCCAACACTTACACCGGGCCTTCCGGTCCGCCCTCGATCAAGGGTCGGCCGAGATCTGCGAGACGGTCGATTAGCCGTCCTGGGGCCAAATACGAGCAGGTTGAAGTTGGGTGGTGGTCGACGAGATCGAGGTTGTCGAGTAGCACTTCTTCTCTTTCTGGCCGGCGATCTTGAGGACGTAGACCGGCACTCGGCGGGGGCACCGGCAGTTAATCAATTGGCCCTCGGCGGAAGCGTTGAGCAATAATCGAGGGCCAGGGGCAACGGCGCTGCTGGCGACGACCGAGGAGTTGACGTGGACGACGGCCACGGCGAGGCCGCCTCGACGAGGGAGACCATCGCGTACTGCGCCCAGCTCGCGCAACCCTATCGTCGGCTTTTGATCGGAGCGGCAGTGACGCTCGTGCTGGCGGTCGTGGTCCAGGACGTCGCATCCCCGCTGGTGTTCGCCGCAGTCCTTGACCGCATCGCGACCCTGCGTCAAGGGGAGTCGATGTCGGCCGAGTTCGGCCCGCTGATCGTCGCCTACGCAGTTCTGCTCGTCCTCGGGCAGGTCCTGATGAGGATGACTGGGTGGATGGAGTGGGAAGGGTCTTTGAAGACCTTCACTAACGGCATCCATCGCAGTTTCGAGCGCCTCCTCGATCTGGGCTACCGATGGCACGTCGATCACCCGTCCGGGGAGGTGGCGTCGGCGCTCAGTGCGTTCGCGTGGGCCTTGGTGGACGGAATCGACACCCTGGAGTGGAGCATTCTGCGGATCGTCGTGATCGTTCTGTCCGCGATAGCGGTGCTGGCCGTGGTGGCGTGGCCCGTGTCGGTGGTACTGGTGGTCTTGACGGTCGCGTTCGCCTGGGTCGTGGTCCTGCGGTCGAGACCGGTGACGGAGGCTTCCCGGGAGTTCTCGCGGGCGCACAGCCGGGCCGAAGGCACGGCGGCGGACGTGATCCGCAACATTTCCACCGTGCTGGTCGGTGCGGGAGAGGCCGCGGAGTCAGACCGGGTTCGGGAGCTCCTCGACGCAGTGGTCGCCGCCGACCTGCGCGCCCGGCGGACCTTCACGGTCACCCGGGTATGGATGGGCGGAACCATCTCCGCCATGACCTGGGCGGCGTTGTTCGTGGGGATACTTCTCGCCGTCAACGGCAACATCAAGGCGGGGGTGGTGTACCTCGTGCTCTTCTACGCGTCGACGGTGTCGAGCGAGCTGCTCACCAGTTTTCAGGAAATCCGCAACCTGGTCCGTGGGCTCGGACGGGCTGGGAAGCTGGTCCACCTGGTTTCCACGCCGCCCGAAGTCGTCGACCAACCGGGAGCTCCCGACCTGGCGGTCACGGTCGGGGCAGTCCGCTTCGAGCGCGTCCGCTTCTCGTACCGCCCGGATCAGCCGCTGCTCCGCGACTTCGACCTGGAGCTGCGCCCGGGCGAGCACGTCGGCGTGGTCGGCCCGTCGGGCAGCGGGAAGTCCACGCTGACCCGCCTGGTACTTCGCCTCATGGACCTCGACGCCGGGCGCGTCCTCATCGACGGGCAGGACATCGCGCAATGCACGCAGTCGAGCGTCCGCCGGGCCGTCTCCTATGTGCCCCAGGACCCGCAGATGCTGCACAGGAGCATCGCCGACAACATCTGGTACGGCCAGCCGGGCCCGCCCGACCTCGGCCGAATACGACAGGTCGCCGCCGCGGCCTTCGTGGACCAGTTTGTCAAGGACCTGCCCGACGGATATGACACCGTCGTTGGCGAGCGGGGGCTGAAGCTCTCCGGGGGCCAACGTCAGCGGGTCGCCATTGCCCAAGCCATGCTCAAGAACGCACCGGTACTGATCCTCGACGAGGCCACCAGCTCGCTCGATTCCGAGTCCGAGAAGTACGTCCAAGAAGCGCTGTGGCGGCTCATGTCCGGCTCGACATCGCTGGTCGTCGCCCACCGCCTGTCAACCATCGCCCACCTGGACCGCATCATCGTCGTCGAGGACGGCCGGATCGTTGAGACCGGCACCCACCGCGAGCTGCTCCTCGCCGGCCGGGTCGGCACGTACAGGACATTGTGGGAACACCAGTCGGGAGGCTTTCTGGCAGACTAAGAATTCCTACGCTCCCTGCAAGTCCTCCACGCCCAGACCCGTCTGAATTGCCCCGCGGGTTGCGGTTCGTGCTCGGGTGACGCTGCAGATGAGGAGCGCTCGGTGCGGGGCCAGCCGGCCTTGGGTCACGAACACCCGCCTGCCCCGTGCCGCAGGCTTGGGGCCCCGCCGAGGACTCAACGGCGAGCCAGACGACGGCCACTCTCTGTATTGATGGCCGTGTAGTTCAACTCGAAGTGGTGATACAGCGTCGACTCGTCGGCCTGCGAGAGCTCGTCGCCCTGCAACTCGATGTTGGGCGCAGACCGAACCTGCTCTTTGGTTACTGCCACCTGCAGCCCATCCGGGCTGATCTGTATCCCGCCCAGCGGCACGAACGTCAGGTGGCGGCCGATGAAGCCCTCTTTCACGGTGGCGAACTGCGGCTCGTCGGTCTCCACATCAACGTAGACGTCCTGCAACTTGCCGATCTTCTCGCCATCGCGATCGAAGAGCATCTTGCCTTGCCACTCGGCCACGTTCCACTGCGCCATACCCTCAGCGTCGGTCATGTCATTCTCCCTCCTCGTCTTCAATGCAACCTCGGCCCAACTCACGACGACGATAGAGGCCGGGGCTCCACCCTTTGCCCAACCGGGACCACGATCCTCTCACCGATTCTGCGATCTGTGAGGCGTTCCCTTCTCTTAGGGGGATCCAGTTGGGATTCCAGCCAAATAATCCGCGAGCGGCCACCGGCGGCCGGTTGGAGGATGGTCGCAGGTCGGCCATACTCGCAGGCGTGCGACTGCTCCTCGTCCGTCACGGACAGACACCTTCGAACGTGCTCCACCTGCTCGATACCAATGTTCCGGGTCCGGGGCTCAGCGAGATCGGTCAACAGCAGGCGCTCGCTCTGGTTGACACGCTGTCCGGCGAGAAGGTTGAAGCGATCGTGGCTTCGACCCTCATCCGCACCCAGCAGACAGCCGCGCCGGTAGCGGCCGACCACGGGGTTGAGGTGCTCGTACGGGCCGGCATACGCGAGATCCCTGCCGGCGCGCTGGAAGGCCCCGCTACCGACGCGGCGGTAAATATCTACCGCGACACGATGTTCGCCTGGGCTGTTGGAGCCGAAGCCGTGCAAATGCCCGGGAGCCCGCGAGACGGCGCCCACATGCTCGCCGAGTTCGACGCGGTCGTGGCGGAGACCGAAGGCCGGGTCGGCGACGGGACGGCCGTACTGGTCAGCCACGGTGGCGCCATCCGGGTGTGGGCGGCGTCGCGCGCGGTCAACCTCCCGGCCAGCTACGTGCGGGAACAATCGCTAGCCAACACCGGGATCATCATCATGACGGGCTCGTCCTCGACCAGCTGGGTGGCCCACCTGCGGGAGACAGTGCGAGCCGACGTCGACGAGGAGAGCGCTGATACCGACCCGGCCGCCGGAGTCCGCTGAGTTTTACCGACAGACGGACGTTCACCCCGTGACCGCCCAACTACCACGCGCCGCCAGGATCGGTCATGGCCTGTAGTCTTCACCAGTGGGCGGAGTGAAGATGACGGCCAGCGAGATAATCTGCCCGTCTCGCAGGGAGTAATAGGTCGTCATAATCAGGGGATCAGGCAGGTTGGTCTTGTCATAGGTGCCGTCGTACTTGGCCCGCACGATGAAGTCGCCGTGGTGGTCGACTACGTCACGAATCTCCAGAGTGACGCGGTCGTCGATGTATTCCTTCATGAGTACGGATCGGACGGCCCCGATGCCGTGGGCCTCGGCACGAGTGCTGAAGTAGACGGCGTCGGCAGCAAACGTGGCGATCAATGCGTCGATGTCGGCGGCGTTGATTGAGGCAACGTGATCGGCGATGACGGGAGGAAGCTCGGCAGCCATGGTCTGGATCCTTTCTGCATGGGGTCATCCGACCCACGGAATCCAGTCTCAGGCCTCCCTCCACCGGAGGAGCAATACCGAAATCGCGGCTGGTATCTCCCCCTGGGGGAGGGTGATACTCGACGCACGCGAGCTACCCGTTACTTCTCCCGAGCCACCGCTCCCGTCACGAGGCGGGGATGACGCCTGCCAGTTCAAGGATCGCGCGGGCGGGAGGTGTTGTTCGAGGATCTGTACGCCGAGAGGGCTCAGCGCGTCCTCGATGGCATTGACCACGGTGACGGGGGCAACGATCATCCCTCCTTCACCGACTCCTCGGAAGTTGACGTCAGGATCGAGTGGGTTGGTTTCGAGGTGGTGGATCTCGACTCGGGGGATGTCGGTTGCCGTCGGGAGGAGATAGTCCATGAACGTCCCCGCCAAGTATTGGCCATCTTCGTCGTAGGTGGCGCGTTCGAGGAGGACGGCGCCGATCCCTTGGGCGACGCCGCCCCGGATCTGCCCCTCGACGATGGCGGGGTTGATGAGCACGCCGCAGTCCTCGACGACCAGGTAACGATCGAACCGGACGAAGCCGGTTTCGAGGTCGACCTCGACGATCGCGCAGTGCGTTCCACCTGACCACCCGCCTGTCCCGCCGTCGTAGGCCAGATCGACCTGGAGGTTCGTATCGATTTCTCGGGGCAGAGCGCGGGGCTGGCGGGCCGCGGTGACGACCTGGGCCAGCTGCATAGGGCGGCCAGGAACGCCGCGCACCGACACGACGCCTCGCCCTATCTCGAGGTCGTCGACGCTCGCCTCGAAGAGGTGACTGGCGACCTGGAGCAGCTTGACGCGTAGGGCTCGTCCGGCGGTGAGCGCAGCGCCGCCCGCCATCGGTGCGGCCCGACTGCCCCCGGTGAGCCCCGGCGGCACGACGGCAGAGTCTCCCACGACGACCTTGACGTCTTCGAAACGAACACCGACCTCGTCCGCGGCGACTTGCGCGATCGTCGTTTCGTGGCCTTGTCCGTGCGGCATCTGGCCGGTATAGACCACGAGCGCGCCGCTATCGGTCAGCTCCATGCGGATGCGCTCGGGCGGCGCCGCTCGGGGTTTGAACCCAGGTGCAGGTTCGAGGAAGGTGGCCACACCCAGACCGAGGTATCGGCCCTCGGCTCGTGCTACCTCCTGGCGGCGGCGGAACGCCGGGATGTCGACGATGTCGCGAATCCGTTCGAGTGACTGGCGGGTCGTCGTGCCGGCAAGGCTGACGCCTGTGATCATGGTCGCTGGCGCAGCACCGGCGTCAGCCAGGTTGCGCAGTCGCAGCTCGATCGGGTCCATGCCGACTTCGCGGGCGATGAGATCCATCAGGCGTTCACGCACCCATGTTTCGCTCGCCCACGGTCCTCGGTAGGCGCCATACGTGGCTTTGTTGGTGATGATCGCGGTGCTCTCGAACGACAGGGCGCGAACCTGGTAGGGCCCGGGGATCAGTCCCTCGACCTTCGACCCGAGCGAGTTTCCCCGCCCGGGGTAGGCGCCGGTGTCGATGAGCATCTCCACCTTCAGACCCAAGAGGTCGCCGCCGTCGGACACCGCAGCTTCGACCTCGAGGGTGTCGTCGCGGGCATGGCTCGACGCCATGAGGTTCTCGTTGCGGTCCTCGATCCATTTCACCGGCCGGTCGAGGAGCATCGCCGCCACAGCACACGCCACATCCTCACGGGATGCACCGACCTTCTGCCCGAACGAGCCTCCGACATCGCCGGAGCGCACGCGAATCTTCTCAAAGGGGATCCCAAGCCGCTCCGCCAGCCCAACGCGGACCATGTGGACGCCCTGGGATGCGGACCACGCCGCCAATTCGCCGGTTGCCGCGTCAAAGCGGGTCACGCTTCCCCGACACTCCATCGGCACGTTCTGTTGTCGATGGGTGTGCAACCTGGCCCGGATCACCCGATCAGCCCGGGCGAACACGCCCTCGACATCGCCATAGACGTTGAGCTCCGGTCCGACCGCCACGTTCGTGCCAAGCTCCTCGAAAACCGCGAGGCGAGACGCATCGAGGGCGTGGGCCGCGGTCGCCACGACGGGTAGCTCCTCATACTCCACGTCGACGAGATCACACGCGTCCTCGCCAAGACCGCGGGTCTCCGCGATCACCAACGCCACCAGATCCCCCACGAGACGTACTCTGTCGGTCGCCAACGCCGTATAGGCGGGACGGGTCACGCCCATCGCGGCCGCGACGCCGAACGTGCCGTGGCTGATGAACGGCTCCAAGTCGGCAGCGGTGTAGACCCCCACCACCCCCGGTGCGGCTCGTGCCGCGGTGACGTCGATATTCACAATGTGGGCGTGCGGGAACGGGCTGCGCACGAAGGCGGCGTGGACCATGCCCGGCAGGCGAACATCATCGACGTAACATCCCCGCCCCGTCAAAATCCGAGCGTCCTCGGTCCGTCTGACGGCGCTTCCTGTGTAACGCTCCGCCACGACGACCACTCCTATACCCCGGGCGGTCCGGTCCGCAGGAGAGACTACCCGAATGCGGATCATCAACCACGACCGTCTGGCGAGCCCCAGCTCCCCTTGTCGAACCCGGCTGAGCGACCATCCCGGTTGACCGTCGTCCCTCGCCTGGTTATGGTCGCACTATGATTGGGATCCGAAAGTGGATCCAACCCTAGCGATCGGGGCGGCTGCCGCCCCGATTGAGACAAGGGGCGATTGATGGCAGGTCCTCAACGTCGGGCGAGCTCAGAGGTTCCGCGCCAAGCGGTGCTTCGGGGGGCGCAGGTGATCGATGGCACCGGCGATCCGTCGCGGCGGGCCGACGTGGCCATCGAAGGCGGTCGCATCGTGGGCGTCGGTCCGAACCTGCGGTTCGATGGGCCCGAGATTGACCTGACGGGTCTGGTGTTGAGCCCGGGGTTCATCGATCCGCACACGCACTACGACGCCCAGGTCTTCTGGGACCCCGACTTCACGCCGTCGAGTTGGCACGGGATCACCACGGTCGTGACCGGGAACTGCGGTTTCACGCTGGCACCGACTCGTCCCAGTCACAGGGACGTGATCGTGCGGACGCTCCAGAACGTGGAAGGGATGCCGCTGGCGGCTCTGCAGGCGGGCGTTCAGTGGTCGTTCGAGTCTTTCCCGGAGTATCTCCAGGAGGTCGATTCACTCGATAAACGCCTGAATGTGGCGTGCATGATCGGCCATACGGCTCTGCGGTGGTTCGTGCTGGGTGACGACGCTCCCGATCGGAAGGCCTCCGACGAGGAGGTCGCCCGGATGTGTGAATTGGTGAAGGAGGCGATCCGGACCGGTGCGATCGGGTTCTCCACCTCGCAGCACACGCACGTCGGCGCCTTTGGGAAGCCGGTACCGAGTCGGGCGGCCAGCGCCGAGGAACTGTTGCGGATAGCGGCCGCTGTCGGCGAGACCGGCACGGGCACCATCGAGATGGTGATTCATGACGGCTACGACATCGAGGACGTCGTTCGCATCGCCCGCTCCGCAGGAAGGCCGTTGACGTGGTCGGGCGATCGGCTGATGCCGATCGCAGGCGAGGGTCGTCTGGGCGAGGCCAAGGCGTCGGTGGAAGCGACCAGCCCTGCGGGGCTCTCCGTGTTCCCCCAGTTCGCATGCCATCCGATCATCGCCCAGGTGAACCTGCAGGATCCCTTCCCGTTGCGCTCGGTGAGCGACGGCTTCCTCGACGTGCTGGCCGTCGAAGCTGACAGGCGAATGGAGCTCTACCACGATGAGGGCTGGCGCCGGCGCACACAGGAGCTCATAAGCGCAGCATCCTGGCGGCGGCTGGCAGACACCACTATCGCGGAGAGTGTTGTGCACTCGCGACTTGTCAAAGGCCCGACGTTGGGAACCCTGGCGGCCGAGGACGGCTCCACGCCCTTCGAGGAGCTGGTCAACCTGTCTATCGCCGAAGGATTGGCCACCCGCTTCGCCATTGCGGTGGCGAACACCGACCAGGATGTCATCACGGCGCTGCTCGCCGACCGCCGCTGCCTGATCGGGTTGGGGGACGCGGGAGCGCACATCACCCAGCACTGCGACGCGCAGTACGCCACCATGCTTCTGGGCGAGTGGGTGCGCGAGCGCAAGGCGCTGCCGCTCGAGTTGGCGGTCTGGCGTCTCACGGGCCAACCGGCGGCGATCTTCGGGCTCCATGACCGGGGTCGCTTAGCCGTGGGGGCAGCCGCCGACCTGGTGGCGTTCGACGCAACCCGGGTCGGCCCTGGTGCCGAGGAGCGGGTACGCGACTTTCCCGGCAATGCCGAGCGCGTCGTGGTGCACAGTGTCGGTATCGAGTATGTGTGGGTGAACGGAGTGTTGGTGCGTTCGGGCGGACAAGATCAGCCCGGTGTGGCGCCAGGAAGGCGACTCCAGCCCCCAGTACCTGTCGATGGTCCTTGATGTGACTGGAGTTTCGGATGGATGACGAGGTTCGGATGGACGACGAGGTTTGGATGATTTCGGTCGATGACCACGTGGTCGAACCGCCCGACGTGTGGCAGTCACGAGTCTCGGCAAGATTCAAGGACGAAGCGCCGCAGGTCGTGGCGCTGGAACGCGGGTTGGCCTGGGTCTATGAGGGTGGTACTTTTCCGATCAGCGGTATGTGGGGGGTAGCCGGTAAACCGCCGAGCGAGTGGACAGCGGGGCCGGTCACCTTCGATGACATGCCCCGTGGGGCCTACGACCCTGTGGCTCGTGAGCACGACATGCTCACCGACGGTGTGTTGGGCTCGATGATGTTCCCATCCTTTCCCCGATTTTGTGGCCAGGTGTTCTCAGAGGGCCACGACAGGGATCTGGGGTTCGCATGCATCCAGGCGTACAACGACTGGATGGTCGATGACTGGTGCCAGTCGGTTCCGGGCCGCTACATCCCCCTGATCATCATTCCTTTCTGGGATCCGCAACTGGCGGCAAGGGAGATTGCCCGCTGCGCAAAGCTAGGCGCAAAGGCCGTCGCCTTTTCGGAGAATCCGGCGCCCCTCGGCTTCCCGTCCATTCACAACAAGGACCACTATTGGGACCCGATCTTCGCAGCCGTCAGCGACGCGGGACTGCCTCTGGCCGCCCACCTCGGGTCATCGTCTCGGATGACAACGACCTCTGATGACATGCCGCCAGTCATCACGCCGACGCTGCCTATCGTCAACTCGATGTCGTGCCTCGCCGACTGGATGTTCTCGGGAAACTTCCAGCGGTTTCCGTCCTTGAAGCTTTGCCTCTCAGAAGGAGGTATCGGGTGGATCCCCTTGTATCTCCAGCGCGCCGAGCGAGTCATTGCCATGCAAGCGCAGGTCCTGCTGAAGCTGGAGGCTTCGGGCCTATCCATCACCGATGTGCTCTCGGGTCTCGTGGCCAAACCGGCCGACGTCAGTGATGAGCTTATGGCCCGTACCTTCATCGATCCCTACGAACTGTTCAAGGACCACGTCTACGGCTGCTTCATCGACGACCCCATCGGCCTCGAGCTGCTCGGCCACCTGCCTATTGACAACATCATGATCGAGACCGACTACCCCCACCCCGACTGCAGCTTCCCGAATTCACGCGAGATAGCACTGCGGGATACGGCGCACCTCGACAACGAGTCCCGCAGGAAAGTCCTGCGGGCAAACGCAGAGCGTATCTTCGACTTCGTTCCTGCTCCGCCGCCAATCCGATACCAGACCCACCGCCAAGGGGCCGACGCAGCCAGCTAAAAGCGACGCCCCTCGTCGCGATCAGCGGGCGCTCCTTGGCCGAGTCTCGGCTTTTCCATTAGAGACCGGGCCAAATCCGGCGAGCAGGAAAGTGCTGGTCAGGCCGGAGATTGGCCCTCGCGGACTACGACGAATGGGAGCGGACGCGGAACGAAGGCGGGACGATCTACGACGTTCACGACAAGCGCGACGAGCCTGCCGGTCGTGGGTTGAACCGATGACGTGGAGGACTACAGTCTCCGGCATGAACGAGCGTCTGGCACAGCTGCGCGACGCATACGACGCGCTCGGGCGGGGCGACCTTGATGCGTGGAACAGGTTGCTCGACCCAGGGTCGTCTGGTGTGCCGCCGACCGGGTGGACGTCCCGGAAACCCCCACCTGAGGCAACCGGCAGGAGGTCGTGGACCGCCTATCGATGCTCCACGAGAACGGGCGGCGCTTTCAGGTGAGCGAAGCGGTTGAGAGGGGTCCAGCCGTTGCGGTCGGTCTGACGATCTCCCAGCCCGACTGGTCGGGGACGGTAGAAGTGTTCAAGGTGTTCACCTTCGGGGCTGCCGGCGAGAAAGTGGTGCACATGCAGGACTGCGATTCACGAGACGCGGCACTGGCATTGTTGGCTGCTGGGCCCTTCTTTGCGTAGTTCTCGACGACCCCACCGTTAGTGTCCGAGCCTGGTGGAAAACTACTTGGGCGGCCCGAGCCCGAGAGCTTGGTGGGGTCTCGAGGGGCGGCGAGACCGCTCCGCCCAAGTAGTTTGCGATGAAATAACCGGGGGGGTTACACACGGCCGGATCGTCACCAAATTGCTGGAATTCAGGCCGGAACCGCCGTATCTGTCGACGCAACGGTCGCCTCCCACTCCGGCGGACTCTCGATGCTCAACCCCATTTACGAGATCCTCCTCGATGGACCTACCGCAGGGTGAGAGATCGGGGTACGCCGTCGTCGCCGGGTCGTCATCCGGTAACCCTTCGGCCCGGCGCCGAAAGGCGCGGTACCGCTCGACGGGTCGCCCACCACGACGGCCTGGACCAGCTCGGCTCGCCGCGGTCGTCGGCAGCGAAGGGTCGAAGGGGTCTAAGCCGGTCTCGCGGTCGTCATAGTCTGACGAATCGACGACTTCGAAGGCAGATCTCGATGAGTTTTGTCCCATCGACCGTTAGGACCTATCAAACGCTGCGATGCAGGTCAGAGACCATTTCTTCGGCTTCCGCGTTCCGGCGGCAGGGTGAGAAGGCCCCTGGTAACCAGCTGGTGTAACCCGTGCGCCTATCTATACGCAAGCTATGTTGTCCGCGTCTACACCCTCGACAAGGATGGCCGGTGAACGACCCGAAGCAGGCGACGGCCGAGTCGTCCACCTGCACGTGGTAGACACCGATGTGTACTCCGATTGGGAGTCGGTGTACCGCGACAACGTGGACCGCCTGTACCGGTTGATGTACGCGCGGGTGGGTAACCGCCCCGACGCCGAGGACCTCACCTCAGAGGTGTTCAGGACCGCCCTCGGCCCGTTACGCCTGGCATCGTCGAAGGGAGAGGTGCGCTCCTATCTGCTGGCTACGGCCAGGACGGTCCTGGCTTCGCATTGGCGGCGCCGCCTAGGTACGCCGGTGACGTCCATCGACCCGGACTCGGACCTGGTCTTCTTGGCCGACCCGGCGGGCCCTGAACAGTCCAGTGAGGCCCCAAACCGGGTGGCCCGCATACTGGCCGGCCTGCCCGATCGCTACCGCCGGATCCTCGAACTCCGATTCCTGGAGGCGTCCTCGATCAAGGAGGCCGCCCACACCATGGATATCAGTGTCAGCAACGCCAAGGTTCTCCAACACCGAGCCCTGCAGATGGCCACGAAGATCGGACTGGAGCTGGACCAGTGAGCCGACGAAAGATCTCCGCATTCCTTGACGCGCTGGCGACGGGACGCCGCCCCCGTGGCTTTCGGGCCACGCCCGACGACGCCGCCGTCCTGCGCACCGCTATCGAGTTGGCCACAGCCCGGTCCGATGAGGCCGCCCCTGACCCACAGTTCGTCTCGCGCCTCCAGCAGGAGCTGGCGGACCAGGCCGGGACCGCTCAGGTCGTCCCCATGGTGCGCCCCAGGCCCCGGGGCCGCATCGCCCTGGTGTCGGTCGCCGCCGGGCTGGCACTGGTGGGAGCGACCGTGGCCGCCACGGAGAACATCGATCGTCCGGCGTCGACGCGCGCTGCCCTGCCGCTGCCACCAGGGCAGGAGTTGCGCACGGGCACCTTCGAAGACGCCGCCAGCCAGAACGTGGGCCAGATCGTCGTCTACGACGGGAACCCTTCGTGGGTGTTCATGGTCGTCAAGGGCTCGAGCTATGACGGTCCGGTCACCTGCCGGCTCCACGCCACAGACGGCTCGACCCTGACGACCGGCGCGTTCTACGTTCGTGACGGTACCGGCCAGTGGTCCAAAACCATAGGAGTGGACGTCGGTCAGCTCGGGAGCGCCCAGCTCGTGACCTCCACCGGTGCCACCCTGGCATCCGCCACCTTCTCCTGACAAGGCTCGACTCAGGGACTGTCCACCCCCGGACTCCTGTCAAGTAGCCGCAACAACACCACCGTTCAAATCCCCTCATGGTCGAGGCGCCGGCCCCGCCGCTCGCCACGACCTCGAGCGGCTCGTCGAAGACCCATCGCACGGCGGTTCCCGCCCCAGACCGGCTCAGGCGGTGGCCGGGCCGCGCCACAGGTCGATGTTGCCGTCGACGGCGTAGCGGTCAATGTCGGCAAGTTCCTCGGGGGTGAAATCGAGGTGATCGAGGGAGGCGACGTTCTGCTCCAGTTGGGCCACGCCGCTCGCTCCGATCAGCACCGAAGTGACTCGCGGGTCGCGCAACGCCCACGCGATGGCCATCTGGGCGAGGGACTGACTTCGTCCCAGCGCGATGGCATGGAGCGCCCGGATGCGGGCAAGGTTGTCGTCGTTGAGCATGTTGAGAGTGAGCGAGCCGCCTCCAGAGGCACGGGAACCGGGCGGAATACCGTCGAGGTACCGGTCGGTGAGCAGACCCTGCGCCAAGGCCGAGAAAGCGATGCAGCCGACACCTTCGCGGGCGAGGACCTCGAGAAGTCGGTCTTCGATCCAGCGGTTGAGCATCGAGTACGAGGGCTGGTGGATGAGCAAAGGGGTGCCCAACCCGCGCAGGATGGCCACGGCCTCGGCCGTGCGCTGGTCGGAGTAAGAGGAAATCCCGACATACAGGGCTCGGCCAGAGGTGACGGCGGTATGGAGGGCGCCGAGCGTTTCCTCCAGGGGCGTTTGGGGGTCGTAATGATGGTGGTAGAAAATGTCGACGTAGTCGAGCCCAAGCCGCCGCAGACTCTGGTCGAGGCTGGCCAGAAGGTATTTGCGGGAGCCCAAATCCCCGTAGGGTCCCGGCCACATGTCCCACCCCGCCTTGGTGGAGATGACCAGCTCATCACGGTGCCGGCGGAAGTCATCGTGGAGAATCCGGGCGAAATTGGTTTCCGCGCTGCCATAAGGAGGTCCGTAGTTATTGGCCAAATCGAAATGGGTGATGCCCAAATCGAAGGCTCGGCGCAGGATGGCGCGCTGGGTTTCGATGGGCCGGTCGTCGCCGAAGTTCTGCCATAGCCCGAGCGACACCGCTGGCAGCAGCAGCCCGCTTCGCCCGCACCGCCGATAGGCCATCGACCGGTAGCGGTCCTCGGCGGCGAGATAGCTGGTCACCGCCCGACCGTTCGCTCGCGCCGCGGCCCAGGCACCCACTCGAGCATCGGCCCCCCGACCGAGGCCTTGACCTGTCTCAGATGGTCGTCACTCGAAGCGGGATTGGTCGGTGAGCGATCATTTCTTCCACCGGGCTGATGCGAAGCGGTCCGGTCATACACCGCAGTCGAAGTGCCCACTGCCATGTCTTTCCTCCTCGATGCTCCAGTGCTCGAGTCACGATCGTCGTGCGTCTCTGCCATCGTGACTCCCCTCGCTGCAGCATGACCGTCAGCGCAGAGGGTATCCCCGAATCCGAGGTCCCGGCCTGTGGCGCCCGGGCTGGCGGGTGGTAGTCGATCGCCGGCTGGGGGCGGCGATTGCTGTCGGGGGGGTGTCCGCGGTTAGGTCGACCGTCGGCGGGGCGCCGAGGTGCCCGGCCGGGTCGGGCTAGGGCCGGACCTCGCCCTCCAGCGCCTTTGCCCCTGGTGCGCTGAGGCCACATGATTCCTGGGCCCCTGATTCTTCGAGGGCCGCGGGGCACGCGCTCTCGGTGCGGAGGTGCCGGGCGACGAGTTCGGCGATGGCGGAGAGCTGGCTGAGCTGCTCGGCGTCGAGCACGTCGATGAAGTGACGGCGCACACTTCCGACGTGGTTGGGGGCGGCCCTCTCGATTGCGCCCAGGCCACACGCCGTCAGCACGGCGAAAGCGCCCCGGGCGTCCGACGGGCACTCTTCGCGCTGCACCAATCCCCGGGCTTGCATTCGGGCCAGCTGGTGGGAGAGGCGGCTCTTGGACCAGTTGAGCCGTGCGGCCAGGTCGCTCATGCGGATGCGGCAGCCTTCGGCCTCGGAGAGATGGACCAGCACCATGTAGTCGGGATCGGACAGGCCCGAATCCAGGAGCAGGTCGCGGGCGATCTGGGTCCGCAAGCGTTCTGTCATCGCCAGCCAGGCGCGCCAGGCCCGGTCTTCGCTCGGGGTCAGCCAGCGGGTCGGTTCCACGCTGTCCAGTCTAATGGTTGACATATCTACCAGGAGGACTTAGACTCATCGTTGACACGTCAACCGTGTTGACCAGTCAATCGAGTGGCCATCCCAGGGAGGTCTTTTCCATGAGCACACCCACTGTCGAGGTACCCGGCCTGGTCGCAGGTACCTGGAATATCGACCCGGTTCACTCGGAGGTCGGCTTCAGCGTCCGGCATTTGATGGTCAGCAAGGTCAAGGGCACTTTCAAGACCTTTGACGGCACTATTACCATTGGCGAGAACCCGCTCGACTCCAAGGTCGAAGCGCACATCGACGCCGCCTCGGTCGACACCCGCGACGAGAACCGGGACAACCACCTGCGGTCCGCGGACTTCTTTGAAGTGGAGTCCCACCCCCAGATCACTTTCGTGTCCACCTCGGTGCGCCCCGCCGGAGGCAGCGACTATGAGGTGACCGGCGACTTGACCATCCACGGCGTCACTCGCCCGGTCGAGCTGGGCCTAGAGTTCAACGGCGTATCCCCGGATCCCTGGGGCGGCACCCGGGCTGGGTTCTCGGCCGGTACCGAGATCAGCCGGGCCGACTTCGGGATCGAGTTCAACATGCCCCTTGATGGTGGCGGCGTGGTCGTCGGAGACAAGATCAAGATCACCCTCGAGGTCGAAGCGGTCCTCCAAAAGGACTGAACGTCCACCTGCCACTGACGAGGCATTTGCAGTGGTCGTAAAGGTTGGCTACGCCAAGTCGTGGTCCTCGGGGCGGGCTTCCAAGCATTGAGGTGGCGGCCGCGGCCAGATAGACGGGTCTGCTGCTGCCGGGTCGTCGGCTTTGGCTTCCAGACAGGCCACGGTGTACTTCACCCGGTGGGTGTCCTGGTTGACCGCGACAGCGGAAGCCAGGACGCTCGTACGGTGGCGTGCGTTCACGTGGCCCAACGCGTCGGACTGTCTCTCGAAGAGATCGGCGAAGCACTCAAGTCGCTCCCCCACCGGGCCGACACCCGATCAGCGCGACTGGGAGTGATTGCCGATGCCAGCTCTACGACACCGAGGACGGCGCGCGCCGCTTCGGTAGTCGGCCTCGCTATCTGCTCGGCGACTCCTCGCTCGACGTCACCGGGCCTTGGCCCGTCGATTGACCTTCGGAAATGACAATCGCGGCGGCCGGCCTGTTGTGATCGCGACGCACGGTGTTCTGATCGGAGATAGGTTGCCGTCGGGTGGCAATCCGTTCCGTCCAATGGTTTAAGCACACGAGCCCTCCCTGCCACCCGAGGAAGATGGTGTGGATGACAATTACGGCGTCCTACCAAAGTCGAAACCTACAGCACCCCGCCAGGCCGCGCTGCTCCTGCGCGGCGGCGCCCTAATCCACGCCCGCGTCGGCACACGCTGAACCGGGTTTCGTCGATTGGAAATCGAATAGAAGACGACATGTCAACCGGCGAACCGACGCCGCACAGATCGACACGCCGCTGGCGGAGGGCGCTTGGTCCTGTCGCGAGCCTGGTCCTCTTGATCCTCATTGTGGTCGGGGTGATCCCTCAGTTCGCCAACTATTCGAGCACCTGGACCCGAATCACACATGTCGACAAATGGTGGTGGGTGGCGATCACGGCAGCCGCCACGGTCAACCAAATCTCGGGGATCTGGCCCTACCAGGCGGCCATGCCGGGACTGCGCTTTCGGCACGGCCTCCTCCAGATCGAGACGGCCACCGCCATCTCGAACACCGTGCCCGCCGGCGGAGCTGTCGCAATCGGCATGACCTACAGAATGTTCTCCTCCTTCGGCTTCGCCGACGTCGTCATCTCCTCAGCTGTAGTGACGACAGGCATCTGGAACCTGGCGGCCAAATTCGTCTTACCGGTGGCGGCCATCGCGTTACTGACCATCACTGCTCATCCAACAACTCGGGTCGTGGGAGCCGCCGTTACCGGCGTGGTGGCGCTGGTCGTCCTGGGGGTGTCGGCGTGGCTGGTGTTCCGATCTGAGGCGGGCGCACGCGGGCTCGGCCGTCTCGGTGACCGGGTGGTCAACTGGGCGGGCCATTTCTTCCAGAAGTCACCTACCGACCGGATTGAGCGCTCTCTGGTCCACTTCGGCAGCCAGACCGTGCATACCGTGCGTCGGCGAGGTTGGCTTCTCACCGCGGCGACAATGGCCAATCAGACGGCCGGGTTCGTTCTCGTCCTGATCATCGTTCGGGCGGTGGGCATTACGGCGGGTGAAGTCACGTTTGCCGCGGTCCTTACATCGTTCGCCGTAGCCCGCCTCGCCGGTGCCATACCGATCACTCCGGGTGGCCTCGGCACCCTAGATGCTGCCTTCATAAGCGTGATGACGACGTTCGGGGCAAGTTCCTCCGAGGCGTTGACGGCGGACCTCGTCTGGCGGCTCACAACCTACTTCCTTCCGATCCTCTGCGGAGTGCTGACGTACGTCATCTGGATCCGATGGCGTCGCCATTCCGTCGCCGCCGCCAGTAAATGAATCGACGTTCTTGACACGTTTGAAGGCCGTGGGATGGCAGGTCTGACCTATGACTCAACGGTTCTTGTGGAGCCGGCGTTGACCCGGTCGCCGACGAGATTCTCTGGCGGCCGGCGGTGGGTGCCGGAGGGTGGCTTGAGCGCGCCCTAGCCGGCGTTGCTATCGCTGCGACCGACCCGGGGCCATGTTCCCGGGGCCGACGACGCCGGCCGGCCAGGCAGAAGGATGGACTCGCAGGTCGGGCACAGGGCCCAATCGGTCTGAAAGAACAACGACGGGTCGCCGGGGAAAGCCCGCTGGCAACGGCCACAATGGCGCTCCGGGACCAGGTTGTCCACTCCGATCGGCTCGTCAACGTCGAGACTCATGGTCGCTCACCCGCCTGGGCCCCACGCTGGTTACGGCGGACCAGCTTGCGGAGCTGCAGAATGCGGACCGATCCCAACGCCAGTACCAGCAGAGCCCCAAGGGCGACCGCAGCAAGTAGTGCGACCCCTAGCGGCAGCGTCCCTGATAGAGACACGAAGCTCACCTTCGCATTGTGGAGATTCTGCAACACGAACAACAAGATCGCAGCAAACAGGAATAGGACCGGAAGGACTCGCGTCCATGTCCTACTGGCCCGAGTCGAGGGAATCGTGCTCGAAGCCGCCGCCGGTGATGCAGTCTCGACAGCTACTTGGTCGATGGGCGGCGAGTCCTCGGGTACGGCAACCTCGTCCGCGGCGCGGGACCTCAGTAGACGGGTTCCCATCGGAACCCCCAATCTTCCCCCGTGTAACGAGGGCGCAATCGCTCGCATTGAGCTGACGCTCACGCTATCACATAATTCCCTCGTAGGACTTGAACTCCCACGTCCTTGCGGACATCAACCCGTCAAGCTGGAATCCAGGTTCGTCGTGGACGGTGACGATGAGCGAGCGAGTGGCTGCCCGGAGTGTCTGCCGCGGCCCAGATCTTCGGAACACCCGTCGGGGAAGGATGTCACCGGCGAAGAACTCGAGGTCCAATCTCCATCGAGTCCACACACGTATCCCATCCTCGTCCGCGGCGATGCCGCCAAGGACAAGAACGTCACCAAGCACTGTAGGCTCGTGCCGGCGACGTCTGCCGGGAGACGAGGTCATCGTACAGGGGATAGTCAATCATCAAGGTGAAATCGAGGCTGAAGTTTTGGTTCGCGGTGGGCGCACTGAGTCTGGTTCTGCTGATCGATGCGTGCTCTTCCAGCACGAACAGGGCCTCGCCGCGTCCTACGTCGAGCAGCAATTCGCCGACTGCGCAGGCGCCGGCGATCCCGATCAAGGTCGGTCTGATTTGCAGTTGTAGCGGTCCGAACGGACCCAACTCCATCCCCTTATCAGACGTCTACACGGCCTGGGTCAGGACCGTCAACGCATCCGGTGGCATCAACGGCCATCCGGTTCACCTAATAACGATGGATGACGGCAGCCTCCCAGGTACCTCCGTCTCGGACATTCAATCCCTAGTAGCTGACCACGTGGACGCCATCGCAGACGACACGGATGTGGACTCTTCTTGGTCGTCTATTGTCGAAGCGGCCGACATCCCAGTCGTAGGCTTAGCCATCCCAAATGTGCCGTTTTACACGAACCGGGACTTCTATTCCGAAGGTCAAACCGATGACTCCTCCACCTATGCCATCGCGACCACGGCCAAGGCCGCGGGAGCGACCGACCTCGGGGTCGTCTACTGCACCGAAGCACCGGTCTGCCAACAACTCGTTCCACAAGTCAAGAGGAACGCGCAGAAGGTGGGCGTCCCCGTCGACGCCACCCAATCGATTGCCGCAACCGCGCCCAATTACCTCGCTCAATGCGTGGCCTTTCAGCAGGCGAAGGTTACCGCCCTGGCTATATTCGATCAGGCCCAACCTATCGCCCGACTCGGAGGGGACTGCAACCAACAGGGTTACGACCCCGTCTACGTCACCGAGGGAACGAGTTTCAGTATGATTCTCGCCAGTAGCCCAGGGATAGATAAGAATCTGTGGTCCGAATATGGCACCCTTCCATTCTTTGCCAATACGCCGCCTATCCAAGCTATGAATACGGCCGTGGATAGGTACTATCCGGGCCTGCGTGATAACGCCAATACATGGTATCAAGGGGCGACGCTAGGATGGCCTTCGGGACTACTTCTGGCGGACGCGGTCAAAGCCGGCGGCCTGAGCCCCACTGACATTCCCAGCGCGGCGGAGATCGTGAAAGGGCTCGAGTCGCTCAAGGGCGACACCTTGGAAGGGTTGGCCCCACCGCTGACATTCCCGGCCGGCGAACCGCACCCTATCGACTGCTGGTTCACCGCCCGAGTCCGCAACGGGGTCACCAGCTTGATGAACAACGGTCAAGTGACGTGCGAGAACGGGTCTTCCTCGTAGACCGTGCCTATGGAGCTGCCGGATCACGGTAGGCGCGGGTCGGATCGCAGGAATCATGCAGGAAGGGCCCTTGCTCGGGCGTCATAGGAGACCGTGCAGTCGTGCGGTTTGGACTGCTTGTGAGCGGGAGCCGACACCGAGTTTCCGGTAAACGGCTTTGGTGTGAGACTTGACGGTGTTGATGGATACGTACATGGTGGCCGCAATCTCCCGGTGGTTGAGATGGGTGGGAAGGTGCTGGAGGACCTCCCGTTCGCGCCCGCTGAGCGGTTCGACGATCTGGAGAGAGGCCTCGCCGTTCGACCCGGGTGGGGCTGCTTGGGCTCCGTCGACCAACTCGGACAGGTAGGTATCCGGATAGCGGCCCGCGATACCTCGAAGCAGGACCGTCAGGTGGTCGGCGTCGTCGAGAAACACCCTGATGTAGCGATCAGGCCGGCCCCGTTCGAGGGCCCGGCGGAGGGAGTCGACCGCCTCTGATGTCTTTCCTAGTTGGAGGTGCGTCCATGTCAGCAGGACCAGCCTCTCGATTTCGGACCGCATCGGCCTGGCTCGGTCGGCGGCAGCAGTCAGGCGCTGCTCCGCTCGATTCGGGCGCCCCGCGCACAGATCGACGCGAGCCAGTATTTCGTCACTAAGGAACGGAGCCGGGACCGAGTTCAAGATGAGAAGGGCACCTTCGAGGTCAGCCAACCGCAACCGGCAGCGGATCTCCATCTGATCAAGTTTGCGCCGAAGGCTGTCCGGCAACGGGTCATCGGCGTCGAGGTGACGGAGTTGGCCGAGATGGTTCAATCCGTCGAGGTGGCGGCCTCGAGCCATGAGCACTTGGATCAGCTCGCAGCCAAACGCCGCAGCCCAGCGGGCCTGACCCTTCTGCTGAGAGGTGTCGAGGCCCGCGGTCAACAGCCGCTGGGCGGCGTCAAGCTCATTACGCTCGCGGAGGACCGCCGCCAGAATCAAGCGGGGGGCCAGAGCGCTCAAGGCGTCGGCGCCCTGGTCACGAGTTGCTTCGTCGAGCGCGGTTCGGGCCAGAGCAAAGGCGTCTCGTAGCCGGCCATCCCGATGGGCGAGAGCGGCCCTCAAGGCCACGGATGCGACATCGTCGACCAAGCTGTTGCGCTCGGCGCCATCTCGCAAGTAGGTACGAACCTGGTCGAGCTGACCCAACCACAGGTGCGCCCAGGCCGCGATCAGCGGTAGTCGATCAGCGACGGCCGCGTCGAGAGATCCCACCCATTCGTGGCCCTCAGCCACAGCCGGTGGAACATCGAGAGAGGACCGTCCGCTGAGGTGGTCCTGGACCCGTTCGTAGTGCGCGAGCGAGCCGACCGCGTCCCATCGCTGGCCATCGTGAATGGTCCACAGCATCTCGGCCCGGGCTCGCAGCGTCGCCGCTTCGGGCGTGTCGGCCAGCGACCGTGTCAGCCTACGTAGCCACCCAGCCGCGTCGGCGGTGCGCAGTTGGCCCAACAGGGCGGCGGCGACGAGGTACATACGCCACGGGTCCCCCTCCAGATAGTTCTGGGGAAGTTCCCCGGGCAACAGACGGTCGTTGTCGATGAGTTGGCTGCCCCCAATTCGGCGCACGAGGCCGGCCGCCGCCAGCGCCAAGGCCCGGTTATAGTCACGGCCTTCGACAAGAAGGTCGAAAGCGGCGCGATGGTGTCCGTTCCGCTCCAAACAGCAGGCCGTCCGCCGACGGGCTTCTCGGGCCCGGTCGGGATCTTGTGCGGCCAAGCGATGCCGGAGGAATTCGGAGAGGAGATGCGGGTACCGATACCCAGGACCGCTAGCGTCCACGCAAAGCGTGAGCAGGTGCCGGTCGACCAGGTCCTCCAGGATGGCCCCGGCATCGGGTCGATCAGTTACCTCATGACACAGGCCCGCCGTTATCGTCTCCAGTCCCGACGTTTCCATCATGAACCGCACCGTCTGGTGCGGCAGGCCGTCGAGCACCTCGTGCTGGAAGTATTCAACGACTAGACGGGAATCACCGTTGAACTTGGCGACCGGCCCGTGTCCCTCTTGTTGGTCTGCCAGGGTCAGGCCAGCGAGACGCAGACCTGCAGCCCAACCTTCGGTCTGGGCCATCAGGACCTCGAGTTCCCCAGTCGATACCGGATGCCCCGTCACTGATGAGAGCATCCGGCCGGCCTCCTCTGCATCGAAACGCAGTTCGTCCTGGTCGATCTCGGCCAGGACGCCGCTCATCCGCAGCCGGTGGAACCCCATACCGCAAGATTGCCGGGTGGTGACGATCAGATGAACATGTGACGGCAGGCGACCCGCCATATGCACCACGGCGTGAACGAGCTCGGACCGAATGAGCCGGTGAAGGTCGTCCAGCACGACCACGACCGGTTTCGCGACCGTAAATTCACCCACCAACACGTCCGCCACCCGGCTGTCGGTCACTCCTGCCGGCAGGGCCCTCAGGGCATGGTCACTCACGTCGGGGTCAACGACTTGCAGCGCCCTGACCAACCGGTGCCAGAACCGAGCTGGGTCGTTGTCGGCTGACTCCAACCCCAGCCAGGCCGTTGTACCCGCCCCCCGACTTCGGGCCCAGCCCGCCAACGACACCGACTTTCCAGCGCCCGGCCCGGCCGCGACCACTGTCAGCGGCAGCCCAACCGCCTGGTTCAGCCGGGCTTCGAAGTTTTCCCGGCGTACAAAATGCGGGGGCACGTCCGGCACCCAACAGCCCGGCCCCACCGGCGCAAGCACGCCTGTCACCCGACGTTTCGTCCCGCTCAACGGCTGCATCGAAACCCTCCAGTACGGCTGACCATTCACGACGACCGCGCTCTCGCGGCACTCACCCGACCGTGCTGGCTTGTCGGGCGGGTTTGTCAGTGAGAGGAGCGTGGTGGGCTACCTCGATCAGAGCCCAACGGTATTCATAGCTGCGGTGGTCGTCGGCCGGCATCGTCCACGGAGGGTGAAGATGTGGGTGATGCGGCCGTGACTTCGTTGATGCCCAACCCAAAGTCGGCCTCGAGATCGGCTCGGATGTAGTCGGTCACGATCTTGGTGGTAGCGTTGGACAGGAGCGGGGTTATGTGCTCGGCGCGGTGATCGACGGCCACAACGAGCAGGCCGGTCTGTCTGGCTTCCAGCAGATTGCCCATGGCGCGGAGCCGCTCTCTTGGGACTTCGTGCCAGAAGCGACCGACAATGGCGGCGACTCCCTCCCACTCGGCTCTGGTCGCCAACACGGATGCCAGGAAGGTGATACCCAGCGGGGCCGCCACCACGAGGATAGCGCTGCCAAGGAGGGCAACCCCCCACGCCGGGGGTATGGCCGTGGTGTGGTGACGGGTGATCTCGAGCCAACCGTTAGCACCCTTCTCCACCACGGCGACGGCTACTTTGTCGTCTCGGCCCTGACGCTTGTGGCCCCACACCGCACGGAAGTCAACCTCGGCACTCGCCCCAGAGTGGTAGGAGGCGACGGCGAGGACAACAGATTGGTCGCGCATGAGCCGGCTCCCTGAGATGGCGGAATCTTGGCCACCCATCCCGATTCTTCACTCTGGGTCGACTACCTGTCTCCCCCCACACCGGGTGAAAAAAGCGTTCACGCCAAAATCCGGCCAGTCTGCTCGCTTACCCGGTAGTGGCTCTGTACCGGGTCGAGCAGATCAGCCTCGCCTTATTCGGCGAATCTCATCCGGATCGAGTGATGTGCCGATCACGCCCTCACCTTCACGATGATTCCACATCGAGGCCGCAGCCGAGGGGTCCTCATGAGCGAGGTCGCGACACATATCCTCACGGCAGTTCGTGGACTCTTGCGGGGATCCTGACAAGGGATGTGAGGGTCCCCACGGTCAACACTTGGAGGTGGAGGTGCGGACGCCAATCAGGAACCCTCCAGACCCGATGTACGCGGAGTTTGAGGTGCATCGGTCGATGATCTGCGATCGGGTTCGCACCGGGGCTTTCCGGCGTGCGATCGAGTCGGTGGTCCGCCCCGGCGACGTCGTCCTCGACGTCGGGGCGGGAAGCGGCATCCTGAGCGTGTTCGCGGCGCGGGCGGGTGCTGGGCGGGTCTACGCCGTGGAGCGGACGTCGGTCGCCGTCCTGGCGCAGGAGCTTGCCGCGGCGAACGGGACCGGGGACGTCGTCCGGGTGATCCACGGCGATGTCATGGACGTCGAGCTGCCGGAAGGTGTCGATGTGATCGTTTCGGAGTGGCTCGGTGGGTTCGGGGTCGACGAAGGGATGCTCCCCCCGGTCATCGTCGCCCGCGACCGCTGGCTCAAGCCGGGAGGGGTCATGATCCCCCGCCTGGTCAAGGCGTGGACGGCGTTGGTGCACGATCGCTATCTCGAGGAAACAGTGGAGTTCCTGCGGGCCAATCCTTACGGCGTCAGGTTCGACGACCTAATCGAGAAGACCGTCAACGAAATCGTCTATTCCGGAACCTTCCGTCATCTCGAGGCAGGTGACATGCGCTCCGAGCCGGGTTGGCTGTGGACCACTGACGCGGAGCTGATCCCGATTGAGCAGGCGCAGGCGGCTCACGAAGCCGAAACGCGGCTCGTCGTCGGCGACCACGGTACAGCCAACGCCCTGGCCCTGTGGTTCAGCGCCGAGCTGGCGCCCGGCGTCTCGCTCTCCATCGGACCCGGTGACCCGCCGACCCATTGGGGGATGACCACAGCCCCGCTGCGCTCGGCGGTAGAGCTCACACCCGGCATGTCGGTCCAGGCCAGAGTGACGACGGCGCCAGCCCGGCCGATTGGGACCTGGACGAACTGGGCTATCGCGCTGCCAGGCGCCGACTGGGAGGAGCACGACGAGCAGGCCGTCTGGGAGGAGATCGATGGCTGAGCCGTCTGGGAACTGAGCTGGCGGGCCAGGTTCAGCGCATATCTACCGGCCGCTCAAGGCTCTTGCGATACCACAGCACGTCCGTCCCTGACGGGAAGTTCCGGACTCGACCGACCAGTTCGTAGCCGTTCCGCTCATAGAGAGCTCGGGCCTGGAAGTCGTAGGTGAAGTGGACGGTCTGTGAGCAGCCGCGTGACGCGGCCTCGGCTTCCGCGGCGGCGATGAGCCGAGTAGCCAGCCCGCGCCCACGCAGACTCGGCTCCACCCAGAGGTTCTGCAGCTCGCAGCAATCGCCCCAAGTCCATCCGCTAATGCCGGCTACGACAGTGCCCGCGTCACGCACGAAGATCGCCAGATCGACTTCGTCGCCGAGTCCCATGGCGGCAGACGCCTCATGACGGATCTGGGTTTCCAGGACTTCGATATCGCCCGGGTCTGGACGATCCTCGACGGAGAACTCCACCGTGCCGACTCGTCAGACGCCGACGATCTGCTCGATCAGCGAAATGTCGTCGAAGTACGTCCGGTACGACCGGATCTTGCCCTGGCGGAAATCGGCCACGGTGACGCCGGGCAACCGGACGTGCCGTCCCGTCGCCTCCAACACGGCATCCTCGCCGAGCACGAGCGGGCCCGTGTGATCGGCTTCGACGAGCCATTCGGCGTACGCCCTGTTACCCACTTCGTCGAGTCCTCGCAACAGGATGACGACGTTGGAGAACGCTATCTCACGGAGGGCGGCAAGCTCCGCGAGTGCCTTCAGGCCTGACACCGTGGCGTACGGCGACCAGCCGACGACGTCATCGGTGAACAGGGACCCCACGTCCACCGGTTCGCCGCCGACCTCAGCCTCGAGCGCCTCCGCCAGCACCTCCTTGCGCGATCCACTCATCTCAGTCTCCTATTCCTGTCGGGAATCGATCCGGGCAACATCTGCCGGCAATCCGACGTGCGCTCACGACCCGAGGGCCTTCGCCTTGGCCGACGCGAACTCCTCGTCGGTCAGCACGCCCGAAGCGTGCAACTGGGCCAGGTGTTCGATCTCGTCGGCGGTGTCCACCGGCGGAGGCGCATACTGCGCCTGGTCCTGAACGTCGCCCGCAGGAGCCTGATCAGCGGGCTGGTCCTGGCCCCCGGACGTAGCCGCGTGGTGCGCCACCGCTCCACCAACCGCCGCTCCAGCAATGAGCGCCCGCCGCCTCGTGCGTCGCCTAAATCCCATTGGAAACTCCTTCCGTTCGTTCAGCAGATCTTAGAGAAACACCGTCGATAAGTTCGTAACCACATAGCGCGCCCGTCCAGCGATTCAAAGGTCCGGCATCACCTTGGCGATGATCCCGCAGAAGCCTCGTGCTCAGAATAGGGCGGACACATAACCCCAGGGTCGAGCTTGGCGCTGCAGTAGGTGATGCCGCTGGCGTTGGTGAGCGGCTCGAAGCTCGCTCGCCCGTGGTATTTGCCCAGGCCCGAGTTTCCGGCCCTTCATGCTGGTCGGCGCCGATACACCCGGGGCCCGGTGGGCGTGAGGGGGCTCTTCTTGGAGAGTCGGCCACTCGCGACACGATGGACGTAGATAGACACCGCCGCCGCAGCCATCGACGCGAGGGCGATGTCTGCAGTAGGGACGATCACCGCCACATGGTGCCACCGCCGGCGGGTAAAGGTCCTCACCCCGTTCGGATGATTTCGTCCCGATGCCAACCGGGTGGTGGCCTGGCTTGGAGTGGCGAAGGTAGAGGAGGGTCAGAGGATTGCGATCGGGTTGACAGGTGAACCGGTTGCCGCTGGTAGCCGTAGTGGGGCGATCACGCAGAGGAAAGACCACCGCCTCTCTTCTTCGCATACCGGGACAAGATCTTCGAACTGCAGGTAGTCCAACAAGTACAGTCCCATGGCGTTGATAGCCAGGGTGTGAACCGGGAACTGGACGTCCACGGTCGTGCTGGGAGCCGTGTCGTTGTTGCCGTCACTGCCGAGCAGGGCCACCTGCCGTTCCGCCAGGAACTCCAGCGCGGTGGGGTGTAACCCGGCCCGAGCGTCAGCGACTTTCCACGGTCCGAGCTCATTGCGGCGCCGGCGATGGCCGACCCGCACAAAAAGGAGGTCGCCTTGACTGACCCGGAGTCCCTCTGCCTGCTCCGCGGCGGAGAGGTCATCGGCCCTCACGTGATCGCCTGGTTCCAGCCATGACACCTGGCGCAGCCGCGGAATGTCGAGCAGGATGCCGCGACTGACTATTCCGTGGCGGGCCTCGTCGATGGACAGCGTCGTCGCGCCTGTGGATGTGATGGTTTTGGCGGGTACCCCGTTGTACAGATTGCCGTCATAAATGACGTGACAGAGGGCGTCGATATGGCTATCAGCGTTCCCGTGAATGTTGATAGCGATGCGGTCCATGGCGAAGTGCAGCCCGGTCGCAATCGGCTGACTGTTTGGGACTCCAGTCATACTGTGCTCGGTGGGTTCGGGGTTGTCGCACGACGACTCCGTTTCCATTGGCGCCGCGAGAGTCACCGTGCGACCCGATCGGATTTCCCTGGCCGCGGCCAGCACCTGCGCTGAGGTGATGTGGTTGAGCGCGCCCCGCCGGTCGGATGCCCCCCAGTTGGCTTTCCCCTTCAGGCGCCGGTACAGCTCGTCGAACTCGGCTGGGCTTATGGGGGATTGTCTGCCCGGGTCGGTGTACATGGTTCAAATGAACTTAATGCGGCCGCATCGACTTGGCAGACGAACGGCGGCCGCTACCCAAGAGGCCGGTGGCGCCTGAGCACCGCCCTACCGCCCGCAGCAGCGGGTTCGCCGTCGTCATCCCGGTTCACGGTCGTCCTGCTGCCCGGCGCTAGAGGTGGCTGAAGCCCCCGGCTTCTTCGCGGCTCATGGCCACCGAGACCGGATGCTTATCGAAGTGGGTGACCGATGCGGCGAAGTCATCCAGGAGGAGGGAGACCAGATCGCGGTCGACGCCTTGGCGCACCAGTATACGCTGAACAGCGATGTCAGAGGCCGATCCGGTCAGCGTGTAGGCCGGCACCTGCCAGCCCCGATTACGGAGCCGATCGGCCAGGTCGAACAGCGTGTAACCGGGTTCTTCGCCTGCCTTGATACGCCAGGTCACGGCCGGGATACCAGTGGCCGGGTCGGAGGAGCATAGCAACTCGAAGGGACCCAGCTGAGGGATCTGCTCGGCCAGGTAAGCGCCGGTGTCATAGCACGCCTGATGAACCCGTCCGTACCCCTCGCGCCCCAGGCGGATGAAGTCGTAGTACTGGGCGATGACCTGCCCGGCCGGGCGGGAGAAGTTGATATGAAAATCCGGCATGTCGCCACCCAGATAGTTGACGTGAAACACCAAACCCTCCGGCAGCTCCGCCGTGTCACGCCAGATGACCCAGCCCACCCCCAGGGGGGCCAGACCGAACTTGTGCCCGGACGTGCTGATCGACTTGACCCTGGGCAGGCGAAAGTCGAAAAGAATCTCCGGGGCGCAAAACGGGGCCAGGAAGCCACCGCTGGCCCCATCCACGTGGATGTCCACATCCAAGCCGGTGCGCGCCTCGAGATCATCAAGAGCGGCGGCCAGCTCGGCCACCGGCTCATAGGCGCCCGTGTAGGTGACGCCGAAGGTGGGCACCACAAAAATCGTGTTCTCATCGACACGCTCGAGCATCTGCTCGGGGTCCATCATGTAGCGCCCCGGGGCCATAGGCACCTCGCGCATTTCCACGTCCCAGTACCGGGCGAACTTGTGCCACACGACCTGAACCGGCCCGCACACCATGTTCGGGCGGTCCGTCGAACGACCCTCCTCCTGCCGCCTCGCCCGCCACCGCCACTTGGCCGCCATCCCCCCCAGCATGCACGCCTCCGAGGAGCCGATGGCCGACGTCCCGATGGTGTTGGCCGCGTCCGGGGCGTTCCACAAGTCCGCCATCATGTGCACGCATCGACGTTCGATCTCGGCCGACTGGGGATACTCGTCCTCGTCGATCAAGTTCTTGTCGATCGCCAAGTCCATCAAGGCGTGGACCTGAGGCTCCTCCCACGTCTGGCAAAACGTGGCCAGGTTCTGGCGGGCATTGCCGTCCAGCAACAACTCGTCGTGGATGACTTGAAAGGCAAGGTCCGGCAGTGTCTCCGCCTCAGGAAACCGATACTTGGGCAGCTCGGTAGCCAATGCCGCCGACGCGAACACGCACTCATATAGCCGATCCCGCACCTGCTCCCGGTTGTGCAACCCCACCGTGACTCCCTTCCCAGTCGACTGATCGACCCCATCCTGCCACGCCTTCAGCGGAGCCGGAGACGGGCGGATCCGGTGACCTCCTGGCCGACTGCGGCGATGTCGCCGGAGTGGGGCTGGATTTCGAAGCCGCCCTCACGAAGGTGGACAGCTCAGTCGCTGGTGAGAAGTGTCGGTTTCCTCCGGCGCACCCGGACCGAATCGAGAAGCTCATCTCATCCACTGTGGAGGATGTCGTCGAACTGATCGCTTGCTAATAAGAGGCGGTAGCAGCCCCGCGACCCGGCCATACCGTCCCGGCGGCCGTCGGCGCGACTCGTGGTGTATAGGCCGGTTCGGCCGCCAGGCAGCAGGAGGGATCTCATGTTGACGATCGACGAAGATGGCAGAACCAACGGCTGTACCATTTGCCGGGCCTTCGGTGAGCTTGAGGCGTTCACTGTCGGCCAGTTTCGGGACAGCCTGGCCCGCCTGTCGACGAGTCGCCGGCTAGTGATCGACTTGTCCGGCGTCTCGTTTGTGGACTCCGCCGGATTGGGCGCGCTGGTTGGAGGAATCCGCCGCGTGCGTGATCATGGTGGACACGTTGTCTTGGCCTGCAACCGTCCTACCCTCGTGCGCCTCCTGAGCATGACAGGCGTCGACCGGATCGTGACTGTCGCGGCCGGCTCCGAGGAGGCGGTCGCCGCCCTCGAATCCGAGGCGCCGTCGCTACGGCCGCGGATCCTCGAACGCTGCCAAGAGGCCTAGTCGGGGTGATCGAACCCGTCCAGGCCTCCCCCGCGGGGCAACCGAACCGGACGATCGAGAGGCGCCACCCGACCCGACCATCGGTTGTCGTATCCGAAGGGCTGGCCGGTTTATCGACGAGACCCGCTCATCGAGCCTGCGAATAGGAGCCCGGAGCATGGACACATCGAGAGACAAGATCCCTTTGACCAGTCAGGAGCGCCGGATCCTGGCCGACCTCGAGGACCGGGCCGGTCGTTCGGACCCGAAACTGGCCCGGTCGCTGACAGTTGGCTCGCTCCCATGGTGCGCTCGACTCGGCGCCCGTCGAGTTGAGGCCATCTCGGTGATGCTGCTGTTCGCGGTTGGCATGGCGGTGATGTTCGCGACCTTCACCAGGTGGCCGATCATTGCCGCGGTGGGGCTCGTCCTCCAGGCGATCGCCCTCAAGCTCGTACTGGACCGCCGGGCCACACGTGTCGGCGGCGCCAGCCGGCGGTAGCACCACAGTCTCGTCCCCCGAATGGCTGTAGGCACCAAGGGCGGAAGGCACCGAGAAGGGTGCGAAGTCGGCGACCAGGTCCCGTCACGACGGAGGGTACTCGCCGTTGCCGCAGCTCGGCCTGGGCTGAGCGTCGGAGATGACTTCTCCCTGCCCGGGGCGCCGGACCGGTGGCCGGAAGAACTCCAGGCCGGTCAGAAGAGCACGGGGCCATCCGACACCGAACCGAGCCGAACCGGCCACACTGTCTGTCTCGTCACATAGCCGGAAGGAGGAGAACACTAATGATCCACCTGCGCGTCGTGAGCCCGCCTGAGCAGACCCCCGAAGTGATCTCGGCCCTCGAAGGCAATGACGCTGTTCTGAACTTGGTGGTGATGGCGGCGGCGTCCCGCCATCCGGTTGGAGACGTGCTGCAGTTCGATGTCCTGACCGGCGCGGCCAACGCCGTGTTCGCCCTGCTGCGAGAGCGCGGCATCGTAAAGCACGGAGCCGTCGTTGCCGAGACGGTAGACACCTGGTTGTCCGACACTGCCCTCGTGGCAGAGACCAAGCAGTCTCGCTTCGAGGCGCTTACCCCGGTATGGGAGCTCGTCGACGCCCGGATCCGAAACGACGGTGTCTACCCGCCGAGTTGGTACCTGCTTCTCGTTATCGCAGGTGTCATCGGCGCCATAGGAATCCTTACCAATTTCGCAGATCCTGGTCGTGGCGGCCATGGTCGTCGGACCCGAGTACGGAGCCATAATCAGCGTCGCCCGAGCCGGGACACGCCGCGATGGGCGAACGGCAAGGAAGGGACTCCGGGCGCTCTTGGTGGGATTCACAGCTGCAGTTGTTGCTGCTCTGGCTCTGGGCGGGGTCATCCGGGCCGCGGGGATCACTCCGCGAGCCTTCGAGCTCGGCGTGCGGCCCGTGTCGGACCTGATCAACACGCCGAACGTGTTCTCGGTCATCGTCGCCGCATTGGCGGGGATCGTTGGGATCCTCTCGCTCACCGAATCGCGGGCCAGCACCCTCATCGGGGTGTTCATTTCGGTGACCACAATCCCGGCTGCCTCGGACATCGGCCTGTCGCTGAGCTACGGGTCGTGGTCCGAAGGTCGCGGTTCGCTACTCCAACTTCTTCTCAACGTGGCGATCCTGATCGCCGTCGGGATGATCATGCTCGTCACCCAAAAACGCATATGGGACCGGGTCACCCCGGCGTCGGAGACTGCGCTGCCATCATCGTGACGGGCCGCACACAGAGGTCGCCCGGTGGGCCCGACAATTTTTCCGTTCAGCGCTGCGGTGCGGGTCAGCCGGGTCGAGTCAGCGCCGAGCCGTTCCGGCGACTAGGGCTCAGGGCAACGGCGCTCACGTCGTGGAGGGAGCAGCCCGGCCCGGCGGTGTGGCCGCGGTCAGGCCTGCTGGGATTTGAGGTCTATTGCTCCGGAGCGATCGGGTTCGCTGGGCGGCCCGGGAGGAGGGGTCGCGGCGCTTGGGGGGAGCTGAGCCGTTTGCGGAACACCCAGAAGCTCCAGGCCTGGTAGGCGAGCACTACGGGCACGGCGATGGCGGCGACCACGGTCATGACCGTGAGGGTGTAGGAGGGGCTGACCGAGTTGGCGATGGTGAGGTTGTAGCTGGTGTTGGTGCTCGACACCATGACCCGAGGGAACAGCTCGAAGAAGATCGACCCGACGATGCTGCCGATGGCGATGGCGGCGGCGGTGAAGGCCCAGCCCTGGGAGCGGGACTCGGCCAGCCAGGCCGCCGCGATGATGGCGATCAAGGCCAGGGCGTCGATGGGGTTGGGGACGAAGCCCACGCCGAGACCGACGTGGCTCCAGGTCAGCCAGCCGAAGGCGACGGCGGCGGCGAGCCAGCCGAGCCGGCCGGAGAGGCGGGCGCAGCGTTCGTGCAGTTCGCCCTCGGTCTTGAGGGTGAGGTAGGTGGCCCCGAGGAACAGCGATAGCACCGTGAGGGTGACAGCCGGTGTAGAGGCCGTAGGGGACGAGCAGGCCCCAGAAGCTGCCGGTGTAGTTGTGGTCGGAGTTGATGGGCAGCCCGTGGAGGAGGTCGCCCAGCGCCGTGCCCAGCAGCAGGGGGATGAGGAAGCTGCCGATGGTGAGCGACCATCGCCACGTGGCTCGCCATCGGGGGTTGTCGGTCTTGCGCTGGAACTCGAAGGAGACTCCCCTCCCGATCAGGGCTACCAGGACGATCAGCAGGACCAGGTACAAGGCTGGAGAACATGGTGGCGTACCAGGAGGGGAAAGCGGCAAAGGTGGCCGCCGCCGCGATGACCAGCCACATCTCGTTGCCGTCCCAGTTGGGACCGATGGAGTTGACGGCGATGCGCCGCTCGACGTCGTTGCGCCCGACGAAGGAGTGCAGCATTCCTACCCCGAAATCGAATCCCTCCAGGATGAAGAACCCCACCCAGAAGATGGCCACGATCACGAACCAGATGTTGTCGAGTTGCACGGTTGCCGTCCTCTAGTAGATGAGGGCCGCGGCCCGGTGTCTTCGGATTCGTCGGTCGAAGGTTCTCCACCTGCCGTCACCCCTACCGCAGTCGGCCTCGTCGTCGCCCGGGTCGAGGCTCCTGCGGCCGTAGCGGACCATCAGGTAGGCGTCGGCCACCCCCAGCGCCACGTACAGCAGCACGAAGACGGTCAGGCTGATCCAGATGTCGGTGGTCGTGGTCGAGGGGGACGCGGCCTGGGAGGTCTTCATCAGGCCCTGGACGATCCAGGGTTGCCGGCCGCTCTCGGTCAGTATCCACCCGGCCGTGTTCATGAAGAACGGCAGGATGACCACCCAGGGGGCGACCCACAGGAACCATCTGGCTTTCTCCAGGGTCTTGCGGCGGAGCAGCCACAGTCCCCACAGCCCGAACAGCAGGATCAGGGCGGCCAGATAGGCCATCACCCGCATGCCCCAGTACTGGAGAAAGACGTTGGGGATGTAGTTGCCGGGGCCGTACTGCTGCTGGTATTGCGCCTGCAGGTTGTTGAGGCCCTTGCACCTCGCCGTCGACGTGGTTGGTGGCCAGGATGGACAGCAGGTCGGGAACTTCCCAGATCTGGGTGGGGGTCTCGTCGTTGTTGCCGCCTTGGATCTGGAACAGCGAGAAGGGGCAGTGCGACGGGCAGGTGGTCCATAGCGCCTCGGCGGCGGCGATCTTCATCGGCTGGTACTTGCCTTCGACCACGCCCAGTTCGCTGCCGATGAACATGTTCAAGAACACCGCCGGGGCCAGCACGATCAGACGAGATGGCCGCCGTCCGGCGGAAGGCCGGGACGGAATTCTTGCGCCGCAGATGCCAGGCGGAGACGGCCAGCATGACGATGGCTCCGGTCACCAGCGAGGCCAGCACCACGTGCGGGTAGGCCCACAGGAAGACCGGGTTGGTGAACAGGGCCCCGATGTCATTGAGGACGGGCTGGCCCTGAGCGTTCATGACATACCCGACCGGATGCTGCATCCACGAGTTGGCGGCCATGATGAACGCCCCCGACAGCAAGGACGCCCCCGCCACCAGCCAGATGCAGGTCAGATGCACCCTCTTCGACAGGCGATCCCAACCGAAGATCCAAAGACCCAGAAACACGGACTCCACGAAGAAGGCCAGCAGACCCTCCATGGCCAGCGGCCCCCCGAAGACGTTCCCGACGAGACGGGAGTAGTTGGACCAGTTCATCCCGAACTCGAACTCCTGCACCAGCCCGGTCACCACCCCGACGGCCACGTTGATCAGCAAGAGCGTCCCGAAGAACCGGGTCAGCCGCCGGAACGCCGGATCGTCGTGGCGGTACCAGGTGGTCTGCAACACCGCCACCAGAAAGGCCAAGCCGATGGTGACCGGCACGAACAGAAAGTGGTAGATGGACGTGGTCGCGAACTGCCATCGGGCCAGATCAGTACTCATGAGATGAAAATCCCGTCGCTCGAAATGCCCTCGGCTGTGGTGCCATCGGCGGTGTCTGGTGGTGCGGACAGCAGTGGATCGTCGGGTGATCGAGGCCGCAGCGCTCGGTGCGCATCTCCTCCCACCACAGGTTGGAGTACCGTCCGCCCCGGCTCGAGCAGCTCGTCGTGAGTGCCGTGCTCGACCACCCGGCCCGCGTCCATCACCAGGATCTCGTCGACGGCCTCGAGTCCGGCCAGGCGGTGGGTGATGAGGACGAGGGAGCGACCGTCGGTTACGTCGAGCACGTCGGCGGTGAGGGCGTCGGCGGCCAGAGGATCGAGATGCTCGGCGGGCTCGTCGAGGATCAGCACCGGGAAGTCGGCGAGCAGGGCGCGGGCCACTCGCGATCCGCTGGCGCTGGCCGCCCGAGAGATGGGCACCATGCCGGCCGACCTGGGTGCCCAGACCCCGGGGCAGGTCGTCGAGCCAGCTGGCCAACCCGACCCGGCTCGAGGACGTGGCGCAGTTCGTCGTCGGTGGCGTCGCGTTTGCCGACGGCCAGGTTCTCGGCGATGGTGGCATCGAAGAGGTAGGCGTCCTGGCCGACCAGACCGATGACCGTGCGCGAGGTCGGCGCCGGTGAGTCGATCGATGGGTGTGCCGCCCAAGGTGATCGACCCGGCCCGAGCCGGCCAAGAAGCGCAGGAGGACAGCGGCCAGAGTCGACTTGCCGGCGCCGCTGGGCCCGACGATGGCCACCCGCCGCCCGGCGGCCAGCGACAGGTCGACACCCCGGAGCGCAGGACCCGCCCCGCCCGGGTAGCCAGCCCAAACCGAGGCTGACCTCCAGGCGGTAGGGGCCGCCGGGCAGCGGCGCCGGTGACTCGGGCTCGATCACCGGCACGGGCGCGTCGGTCACCTCGAACACTCGGGCGGCGGCTTGGCGCACACGTTGCAGGGCCTGGGCGGCGACGGGCAGGCCGACGACCAGCTCGAAGGCGGCCAGGGGGATCAAGGTGATGACCGCCAGCTCGGTGCCGGGCATCCGCCCCGATAGGACCGCCGGGATGCCGACCAGCAGGCTGCCCCAGCAGGCCAGCCCGGCCAGAAGGGTGGTCAGGGCCAGCCCGATACCGGCGGTCCCGGCCGAAGCGGCGCCGATAGCGGTCAACTCGGCGTCGCGCTCCCGAATGGTCGCGACCTGGGCGCCGGCGGCCCCGAAGGCGATGAGCTCGGCGGCGCCCTCGGTGAGGTCGACCATGGCCGCACCCAGGTCGCCTCGCACCGCGGCGAAGCGCGACTCCCGGCGCCGGGCCAGGAACCCGGTGAGCCAGGGCACGACGGTGGCGGCCAGCACCAAGGCCACGGCCAGGATGATGGCGGCGCCCGGCAGCATCCACCACATGACGGCCACCGTCAGAAACCGACAACCACCGAGGTGCCGAACGGGGGGATGACCCGGATGACCAGATCCTGTTGCAAGTCGACATCCCGAACTATCCGCGTCAGCAGGTCGCCGCGCCGGAACGACGGCAGGCCGGCGGGCGTCAGCCGCTCGAGCCGCTTGTACACCTGCACCCTGAGATCAGCGAGCAGCCGGAAGGCGGCATCGTGGCCGACCAGCCGCTCCCCGTAGCGGAAGAAGCCGCGAGACAGCCCGAAGAACTGCACGGCGACAATGGCCAGGGCCAGAGCAGCCTCGTTGGGGTGCTGGGCGGCCCTCGAGATGAGCCACGCCGCGGTGCCGATGAGTCCGATATCGGCGGCCACGGCGCCCGCGGCCAGAAGTGTCGCCAGCGCCACCCGACCGGATGCCGGTCGGATCAGACCGAGGGTCCGGCGCAATGGGGCCACCTGGCGTTCCACACCCGTACGGCCGTTGCGGTCGGATGTCATGAGGCCACGCGCCGTCGCCCCGGCCGCAGAGAGGTGGATCACCCGGTCGGCCAGCGCCAGCAAGGAGGGCCGGTGGGCGACGATCACCACCGTGCGACCAGCCATAAGTCGCCGCACCGCGGCCAGCAGCGCCTGCTCGGTCCGGCCGTCGAGATTGGCGGTGGGCTCGTCGAGGAGAAGCAGGGGTGCGTCGCGCACGAACGCCCGAGCGAGGGCCACCCGTTGGCGTTCCCCAGCGGAGAGTCCGGCCCCGTCGGGCCCCAGCGTGGTCAGGATCCCGTCGGGGAGCCGAGCGACGACTCCGTCGAGACCGGCGTCGGTCATCGCCGCCCGCACCTGGTCATCGGTGGCGTCGGGACGGCCGAGCCGAACGTTGTCGGCGATCGAGCGGGCGAACAGATGGGGTCGCTGGGGGACCCAGGCCAGCCTGGGCCCGCCAGGCGTCGGGGTCGAGGTCGGCCAGGTCGGCCTCTCCTATCCGGACCGAGCCGTCGAAAATGGGGGCGAGCCCGAGCAGAACGCTCAGTAGGGTCGATTTTCCGCAACCGCTCGGCCCGGCGATGGCCACAACCTCACCCGGCTGCACCGCGAGGGTCACCGGCTGGAGGGCCGGCAGCACCCTCCCCGGGTAGCGGACCTCGAGCTGGTCGACTTGCAGAGCCGTCCGGGAGGGGTCGGGTACCTGGCGGCGGGCGCCCCGGCTGGGAAGAGGTCGCTCGAGCACCTCGAAGACGTCCTCGGCCGCCTTCATCCCTTCGGCACTGGCGTGATAGTTGGCGCCTAGAGAGCGGAGAGGGAAGGTACGCCTCGGGGGCGAGAATGAGCACGAATAGGGCCGCAGCCAACGTCAGATGACCGCCCAACAGGCGCAGTCCGACGGCCACCGCCACGAGGGCGACGGAGAAAGTGGCCAGAAGCTCGAGAATCAGCGACGACAAGAACGCCACCTTGAGGGTGGCCATCGTCGCCGTGCGGTACCGGTCGGTGATGTCGCGGATCGGCAGCCACCTGGGCCTTGGCCCGTCCGAAGACCTTGAGCGTCGGGAGTCCGGCGACCACGTCGAGAAAGTGTCCGGCCAGCCGTTCGAGCAGCCGGGCCTGACGCTGCATCCGCGCCTTCGTCGACGCCCCTACCAGCGCCATGAACAACGGGATCAGCGGGACGGTCACGGCGATGATCACCGCCGAGATCCAATCGGAACCCAACACCACCACGATCACCGTGACCGGGACGATGACCGCCAGGAACAGTTGGGGGAGATACCGGGCGAAGAAGCTGTCCAGGGCGTCCACCCCGCTGGTGGCCAACACCACCAGGCTGCCCGAGCGTTCCCTCTCGATACCGGCCGGCCCGAGAAGCGCGATCCGCTCCACCAGGCGCGCTGCGCAGGTCCGACTTCGCCGCTGCCGAGGCCCGATCGGCCATCCGCTCCCCGAGCCAGCCCACCGTCGCCCGACAGACGATCGGCTGCTAACAGCAGCGCGGCGAGCGTCCTGACCTGTGCGCCGCGCCTCGTGGCCAACTACGACACGAGACACCACGTTGGCGATGAGCCAAGCCTGCGCCACCACTAGACCGGCGGTGACGCCTCCCAGCAGCACCGTGGCCACCAGGTACCGCCTTGTGCCTCGGGTATAGCGGAGAAGTCGAGGGTCGATGGGACCGGACCGGCGCGGCACGGCGCTGACGACAGACGGCGGGCGAGCGGCTACTTGGCGGTTCTCCCGCGCCAACCGTCTGCATCGCGACCATCGCTGGCGGTCGGCCCACGGGGTTTCCTTGCCGTTGGTCTGGTGGGTGTTGAGATCACCCTGATCAGGTGCTACGAGCCGGCGCATGACGGTCAGCCCGCGAGGCGTGTTGCCAGTTTATTGGCGAAGACGCTCGCTTCCTCCAGGTGAAACGCCCGGATTGGCTTTTCGTCGCATGGCCTATCGGGGCGTCCACCTAACAATGTTTACGACACTCCCATCACGTTTTCGCCGCGAGCTTTTATGGCTCTACGCAGCCAGAATTTCACGACGAACGGGGTTGGTCATCACCCATTAGGGATGATCCTGAACTGACCTCCTGTGGCGTCGATTGCCGTGGGACAGCTCACGCGCCAATGACATGAGGCAAGCCACGAGCCGAAATGATGCTCGCCCTTCGCGAGCCGGAGATGATTCGCTCGATGTGGCCCTCCACCAGGCAAGACGGATGGCGTATCACCCCATTCAGGTGGTGCGGGTGATCCACTATCGGCCCCACGCTCGATGATCGTCGCTTCTCGCTCGACATGACACGTGGGCCCGCCCAAGGAGACAGATGGCTGATATTTCCAGGACGCATTTGCCGATCCCGAGGCGCCAGCACGTTGGTCTGACTACCTTTGACGCCAAGGATCCCGCGACGTCATTCCCGCCGATCGAAGCCCTGCGGCCCCCCCCAGTGCGCCCAATGTGGTGGTGGTGATGATCGACGATGCCGGGTTCGGCGCGTCGAGTGTCTTCGGCGGCCCGTGCCACACGCCCAACGCTCAACGTCTGGCTGACGGCGGTCTGCGGTTCAACCGGTTTCATACCACGGCATTGTGCTCGCCGACCCGCCAGGCGCTGTTGACGGGCCGCAACCATCATGCCGTCGGAATGGGTGGCATCACCGAGATCGCCACCTCGGCCCCCGGCTACGATTCCGTCCGGCCCGACACGGCCGCGCCCGTGGCAGAGATCCTGCGGCTGAACGGATTCTCCACCGCCGCCTTCGGCAAATGCCATGAGGTGCCAGTGTGGGAAACGAGCCCCATGGGGCCCTTCACCCAATGGCCTACCGGCAGCGGCTTCGAGCACTTCTACGGCTTTGTCGGCGCGGAGACGAACCAGTGGAACCCGGCGCTCTATGACGGGATCACTCCGGTAGAGCCGGCCAAGACACCGGAGGAGGGGTATCACTTCACCGAGGATATGACCGACCGGGCCATCTCGTGGGTCCGTCAGCAGAGGTCGCTGATGCCCGATAAGCAGTTCTTCATGTACTTCGCACCCGGCGCGACCCATGCGCCCCACCACGTGCCGTCCGCATGGGCCGACAAGTACAAGGGCCGGTTCGATGCCGGCTGGGATGCCCTTCGCGACGAGACCCTGGCCCGCCAGAAGCAGCTGGGCGTGGTGCCCCCTGACACCGAGATGTCGGCCCGACCCACGGAGATTCAGGCCTGGGACGACGTCCCGGCGGATCTCAAGCCGGTGCTAGCCCGTCAGATGGAGGTCTACGCCGGGTTCTTGGAGCACACCGATCACCATATCGGCCGGCTGATTGACGCCCTCACGGAGCTGGACGTACTCGATAACACTCTTGTCTATTTGATCATCGGCGACAACGGGGCCAGCGCCGAGGGGACCCCGAACGGCACATTCAACGAAATCATCTCGCTTAACGGGGCAGCCGCCTTCGAGACCACCGAGTTCATGGCCCAACGCATCGATCAGTTCGGGACCCCGGCGGCCTACAACCACTATGCGGTGGGTTGGGCTCACGCCATGGACACCCCCTACCAGTGGACCAAGCAGGTGGCCTCCCACTTCGGGGGTACCCGCAACGGGGCCGTCGTCCATTGGCCGAAAGGCTTTCAAGCACGAGGCGAGGTGCGCAGCCAGTTCCATCACGTCATCGACGTGGCGGCCACCGTCTTGGATGTGACGGACATCCCCGAGCCGACCTTCGTCAATGGGATCCAGCAGATGCCGTTGCACGGAGTGTCGATGCGCTATGCCTTCGACCATGCGGATGCCCCGGAGGCTCGCAAGACCCAATACTTCGAGGTGGCCTGCAACCGGGGTATCTACCACGAGGGGTGGACGGCAGTCACCCGGCATAGCACGCCGTGGGCGTTCGGGGCCGAGCTGCCCGCTCTCGACGATGACGTCTGGGAGCTCTACGACACCAACACCGACTGGTCCCAGGCCCGCGACATCGCGGCCGAGCACCCCGACAAGCTCAACCAGTTGCAGCGGCTGTGGCTGATCGAAGCGGTCAAGTACAACGTGCTGCCTCTGGACGACCGCCGCATCGAACGATTCAACTCCGATATCGCGGGCCGGCCCGTCTTGGTCAAAGGCAAGACCCAGCTTCTCCACGGCGGAATGATCCGCCTGAGCGAGAACTCGGTCCTCAATTTGAAGAACAAGTCCCACTCCGTGACCGCCGAGGTGGACGTCCCCGACGGGGGAGGCGGCGGGGTGATCATCGCCCAGGGCGGGGCCTTCGCCGGCTGGAGCTTCTACCTCCACCAGGGCAAACCCAAGTACTGCCACAACCTGGCCGGGCTCACGCGCTTCTACGTGGAAGGCACCGAACCCGTCCCCCCGGGGACCCACCAGGTCCGCATGGAATTCGCCTACGACGGCGGCGGCCTCGCCAAGGGCGGAATGGTGTCGGTCTACATCGACGGCAAACCCACCGGCGAGGGGCACATCGGCGCTACCGTCCCCATGATCTACTCCGGGGACGAGACCTGCGACGTCGGCTGTGACACCGGCACCCCGGTCAGTGAGGACTATTCCGGCGATGCCAGCCGTTTCACTGGCACCGTGCGCTGGGTCCAGCTCGATATAGGTGACGACAACCATGACCACCTCATCACCCCGGACGAGCTCATGCGCGTGGCCACCGCCATCCAATAGCGGGCTATGCAGACGACATCATGACCAACCTTTGATGTAAGAGTTTCAGACTGGGCGGCCCGGAGGCGCCGACAGTTGCACCCGGGACTCAGGAGATATCCAATGCCAACCCAGGCCATTCCCCTGGCGCTCCTTTCCAGCCTGTATCCGTTCGGGCTGGTGGCATTGCTGCTGCTCTTTGGTGCCACCCGGCCCCGGGCCCGCTCGGGAATCTTCCTGATCGGAGCCGCGGCATGCCTTCTCGCAGTCGGCTTCATATTCGTGTTCGTGCTGCGGGGAGCAGGACTCAACCAGAGCAGCAACTCAACGCCGCGCTACGCGCTACGGCTGGCTTTCGGCATCCTCTTTCTGGTAGGCGCTTTGGTGCTGGCTCACCGTCCCCCCAAGCCCAAGACCGCCGACGCCCAGCCATCACGAGTGTCCAAGGCCGTCGGCGGCTCCGGGCTTCTCGCCGTGTTCGTGGTGGGTCTGGCCATGTACACCCCGTCGCCCACCTATCTGGCCGCCCTCGACGTCGTCGGCAGCACCAAGATGTCTTCGGCCGCAACCGCCTCCTGGGTCGTGATCGTCGTGCTATTGGTCCTCATCACCATAGAGGTTCCGATCGTGCTGTACTTCGTCGCGCCGGGTTGGACGATCCCAAAGCTACAGGCGTTCAACGGATGGCTCGAACGAAACGGGCGCACCTTGCTGGTCTACGTTCTGGCTGTTCTCGGCGTCTGGCAGGTCATCGACGGTCTCGTCGGCCTCCTGTAGAGATCGGAACGCGGTCGGCGCCGCGCCTCACTATCGGGGTGGCGTTGCGAAATCAGGATGCCCCGCCTACAAGCACACAGGCGGGTAGGCTCTGGCCTGTGACGGCACGGGCCCCGCTGGGTCCGCCCCTGAAGTCGGGGCGGTATGTCCGCGTCGAGCCTTCGTTTCACGTATCAGAGTCGAAGCTTCGCCCGCCTGTGGTCCGCCCCGGGATAGTGGCCCGTAAGGTGCTGGTCGAGCGTCTGACCGGGGTGGGCGGGCCCGGAGTGATTTCCGTAGTGGCGCCGGCCGGCTATGGCAAGACCACGCTGTTGGCCCAGTGGGCCGAGGCGAGACAGCCCCGCCTGGCCTGGCTGTCCGCCGACCGGGCCGACAACGACCCCACCGTCCTGCTCACCTACCTGGCCGTGGCTCTGGACCGAGTGGAGCGGATCAACGCGGCGGTGTTCAGCGCCCTGGCCTCACCGAGCGCGGGCCAAACCGTCCTCCCCCTCTTGATCTCCGCGCTCGGGTCAATGAGCCAGCCCGTATCCATCGTGATCGACCACGCCGAGGCGGTCACCAATCGGGAGTCTCTCGACGCCATCGCCGAACTGGCCCTGTCCGTCCCATCAGGCTCACAGCTCGCCATCGCCTCCCGCGACGTTCTGCCGCTGCCTTCGGCCCGCCTACGGGCCGAAGGTGGCATCGTCGAAGTCGGACCCCGCGAGCTGGCCATGGGCGACGGCGAGGCTTCCAAGCTGCTGAGCGGGGCGGGAATCGAGCTGGGAGGTGAGGAGCTGCACGTCCTGGTAGACCACACGGAAGGATGGCCGGCCGGGTTGTACCTGGCCGCGCTGGCCATGAATGCTGGCAGCCCCCGGGCCGAAGCGGTGTTCTCCTTCACTGGCGACGACCGTTACATGGGGGACTATCTCCGCTCCGAGATCCTCGACCGGGTGTCGCGCGCCGAGGTGTCGTTCCTCACCCGTACTTCGATCCTCGACCGCCTGTCCGGTCCGCTCTGCGACGCCACCCTTGACACCAAGGGATCCGGCCGGGTACTCGACCGGCTCGACAGCCACAACCTGTTGGTGGTCCCCCTCGACCGTCATCGCGGCTGGTACCGCTACCACCAGCTGTTCCGACAGCTGCTGCACGCCGAGCTGACCCGGCGCGAACCCGAAACCATTTCGGCGCTGCATGCCCGGGCAGCCGCCTGGTTCGAGACGAACGACAGGCCGGAAACCGCCATCGAACACGCCCAGGCCGCCGACGACGCGGAGCGCGTCGCCCGGCTCGTGCTGGAGTGGATGCAACCGGTGTGGGCCAGCGGGCGCGTCGACACCGTCCTCGCTTGGACAGAGTGGCTCGAGGACAAAACCTGGGTCGAGCATTATTCGGCCATCGCCGTCCACGGCGCACTCATCCTCGCCCTACTCGGCCGGCCCGGAGCGGCCGAACGCTGTTGCCGCGGCGGCCGAACGGACCCCATCCGGCGGCACTCTTCCCGACGGAGACACCACTGACGGGTTGCTGGCCTACCTGCGGGCTTTGCTCTGCCGTCGCGGTGTCGCCGAGATGCGCCGGGACTCTCAGACGGCCTGGAAGGGGCTTAGCCCAGCGAGCCCGTATCGGGCGGCTATGCGGCACACCGAAGGCGTCTCCTACCTGCTGGAGGCCGATGCTGACCAGGCCGACCCGATCCTCGCCCACGCCTTCGAGGTCGCCACCGCGGCCTCTGCGGCCCCCTTGGTCACTCTGATCCTCGCCGAGCGCAGTATCGCCGCGGGCGAACGGGCCGACTGGCCTGCGGCCCAGGCGTTCGCCGAACAAGCGCTCACCATCGTACGTGACGGTCACTTCGACGACTACTGGACCAGCGCCCTGGTCTACGCTCGGGCCGCCCGGATGGCCGCCCACCGCGGCAACGTCGCTCAGGCCCGTCAGCATGTCACCCAAGCGGCCCGCCTGCGGCCCCTGCTCACGTACGCCCTGCCGGTCGTTTCGGCGCAAGCCCTGCTCGAGCTGGGACGAGCCTTCCTGGCCCTGGGCGACCCCAGCGGCGTCCGAGCGGTGCTGCGTCAAACTCGAGAGATCTTCCAGCAGCGACCTGACCTCGGCGTTCTACCCGATCAGGCCGCCGAATTGCGAGCTCAGCTCACCGTCACCCCAGGGCCAGGCGGGGTCTCCTCGCTCACGACCGCCGAGCTACGGTTACTGCCCCTGCTGTCCACCCATCTCACCCTCAAGGAGATAAGTCAGCGCCTGTACGTATCGCGAAACACCGTGAAGACCCAGGCGACATCGGTATACCGCAAGTTCGGAGTCTCCTCGCGGCGCGACGCCGTCACGCGCATGCACGAACTGGGCCTGCTCTCCCACGATTAACGGAGTTCGCTTACACGAGCGGCGCCGAGACCGCCTTGGCCAAGGCCAAAGAATCGGGCTGAACGGTCATGGGCATGGAGGACGACCGGAACACCGTCTTCTATGCGAAATCGGTCGTCCCGTCAGATTCTTCAGCGCATCCGGCGCCGCTCCCGTCGGTGCATGCCAGCCGCGGACACCGGTGACAGCGGACGACCAAACGGGTCGATAAACAGGGCGCATGGACCGGTGGTACTCGGCACGCTGCCGTCAAGGAGCTCGATCCTGTAGCTGAGCACATCCCCATTCAGCTGTGGGTCCTGAATCACCACGACGGCATCCTCGGGAAGTCGGTCGCCTGGCTCCGCGAAGGACAACACCGCGTTCGGGGGGTTCGCGGCGAAGCTGTTGTCCCCTTCCCCCCAAACGTCGACGAACTGCCGTGACGGCATGTGTCCGACCTCGCGCTTGGGACGATCGGCGAAGTACAGCGTCGATGGGGATAGGCCTTCTAACGTGATACGTCCCCCGCCGCTGGTCATCCTCGCCGCGGTCTGCACGAACAGTGCTTCCATGTCTTCGAGTTGTTGCTCCGTGACCTCACTCATGACCACTCCGTTCGATTTCTTCGTTGATATGGAGTCATTGTAAAGGCTGCCTTGACGGAGACATCCCTCCAACAGGGTGACCCGTTCAACTGATCCGCCTGGACGGATGCGAAAGCCGTCCTGCGGATTACTTGTCAACTTGCCGTCCGAACAGGGCGTAGGCGCGGCGCCGTCCGATTGGAGATCATCCGCTGTGGGTGACGACTGGTGTCGCGTCGGAGCTTAGGTTGGCATTGACACCGCTTGCCGTAAGGCGCCGTTGGGGAGGATCAGAGTGACCGACCAGCCCATTCCCAGTCCTCAGGGGCCGAGCGTGATCAGCGACTTTCCGCCCATCGCCGACTACGGATTCCTGTCCGACTGCGAGGACAGCTGCCTCATCGCCCCCGACGGATCGGTGGAGTGGCTGTGCCTCCCGCGCCCCGACTCGTCCAGCGTGTTCGGCGCATTATTGGACCGCTCCGCCGGGTCATTCCGATTCGGGCCGTCCAACATCCACGTGCCTCACCAGCGCAAGTACGTGCCGGGAACGATGGCGCTCGAGACGACCTGGCACACCCCGACGGGATGGCTGGTGGTGCAGGACTTTCTGGTCATCCGTCCCGTCGACAATGACGACGAACGGCGCCCTGACTATCGCCGGGCTCCCAACGACGCGGCCGCAACGGGGACTCTGGTCCGGGTGGCCACGTGCATCGGCGGGCGAGTCGAGGTCGTGGCCAACCGCGTCAAAGGTCTTGTGCTGGGTGGCCGCCGATAGGGGCACCGACCTGGCCCGCGAACGGGGCGACACCGAACGGGCTGAGCGCTGGCACAAAGCGGCCGATGAGATGAAAGCCGAGATACTCGACAAGGGTGTTAACAAGCAGGGCCGCTTCCGCCAGCATTTCGCCAATGATGAGCTCGATGCGTCATTGCTGCTCATTCCCATTCTGGGGTTCCTGCCCCCCGACGACGCTCGGGTCAAAACGACAGTCCTGGCCATCGCCGACGAGTTGACCCAGGATGACCTTGTCCTGCGCTATCGAGTCGAGAGCACTGACACCGGATTCGCCGGTGAGGAGGGCACCTTCACCATCTGCTCGTTCTGGTTGGTGACGGCCCTGGCCATGATCGGCGAGACCGCTCGGGCCCGGAACCTGTGCCAGAAGCTGCTGACCTTCGCCGGACCTTTAGAGCTGTACGCCGAGGAGATCGACACCACCAGCGGCGAGCACCTCGGGAACTACCCGCAAGCCTTCACCCACCTGGCCCTCATCGAGGCTGTGTCCCAACTTATCGAGGCCGAGAAAGCATCGTAGGGCCCGAGTGACAATCCTTTGCTAACCCGACGTAGCCGAGGAACCGCCGACTTCACACGCCTTCGATCGCTTGGAGCCGTCCGGACTGGATGGCCTGCCCGAACGCCTGGTAGTCGCTCTCATTCTGATCGGCGTAGCGCGCGGAGAAGTCGGTGATCGACCGGTCGAATTTGTCGCTCTTGCCGAGGTACTCGGCCAGCGCGATGGGGTCACCCGACCTGGCGTGGGCCCGGGCCAAGGTCCAGCCGCAGATGCCACCGTAGAATCGCAGTCCGACGGGGGTCATCGACTCCACCACGGCTGAGCCCTTCATATCGCGCAGCTGACGCCAATACAGCCACCGGTCGGCCTCGACCCCTTTGGTCCATCCCAAGTAGATGTCGCTGGCCGCCTGCATCATCCGCTGCCCCTGAACCACCCGCTCGCCGGGCTGCTTGAACCGGCTCTTGGGCAGGTGGTCCTCCAGGACCGAGGCAGTGGCCTCCTTGACCTGCAAGAACAGCGGGTCTCGCTCATCCCGGCCTTGCAGCAACACGATGAAGGCCCGGGTGCCGACGCTGCCCACACCCACCACCTTGCGAGCCATGTCGATGATCTCGAAGCGCTCCAGCAGGTGGCGGCGATCCTCTTGCAGGGTCATCCGATACGCCCGGAACTGCTGGTGGACGGCGTCCTGGAGCTGGTCGGCCGAGTACCCGTACATGGCCTCGATGTCGCGGGCCGGGACGACAACAGGTGGCTGGCTCACGATCCGGTAGCGACCATCGACCAGCTCGCCCAGCTTGGACAACGCCAGCAGGCTGTCGCTCGCGTGCGCCTTCTGCGCGGTCTTCCGGGCGGTCTTCTCGCCGAGCTTGGCCTGAGCCGTCTCCTTCTTGGTCCGCGCCCCGGCGGCCACCGAGCTGATGGCGTTCATGAGGTCCTGCTCCGAGAGGTGGGCATACCAGATCTCCATGTTGCCCATCTCGGCGAAGCCGGCCATGGCCTCCCGGTAGGCCGTCACCGCGGCCACGGTCGCGGCCCGGGTATCGGCCTTGGTGAAGCCATTGTTACGGGCCGCTATGGTGAAACTGGCGGCCATGCGAATGACGTCGTATTCGAACGGTCCCGGCAGCGTCTCGTCGAAGTCGTTTAGATCGAACAGCAGCACCCGCTCCGGGGAGGCGAACACCCCGAAGTTCGACAGGTGGGCGTCACCGCACAGTTGGACCTGCAGACCAGCGGTCGGTATGTCCTTGAGGTCGGTGGCCATGATCTTGGCCGCGCCCCGATAGAACGTGAACGGTGACACCATCATCCGACCGTGGCGAACGGGAATCAGATCCGGTTCCCGGGTCAGATTCTGCGCCTCCAGTAGCGCCACCGGGTCGGGCCGATCACCAGCCGGTTCCCATCCGCCATGGGCCGGGAGAGGCGACCGCTCGCGGCCGGCCTTGCCCATCAGCCGGCGTTCCTCGACACTCGGGTGCGCGATCGTTGCTACGGCCATCGCTATTGTCTCCTTTTGTACTCACTTTGGGGCAGGTCCATGCTCGACAAGGACGGATCGAATCATCTATCTTTGGCATGCATCGCCAGCGTAGCCAACACCTACATGGTGTGAATTTCGCCCCCTCATCCAGAAGGATTCGCAGCCGCCAAGGCACTATCTATTTCATCAACGAGGCTCCACCGATACTTGTGCGCTAGTCCAAACTGTCAGCGTGCCCCCGCCGGCGAGTTCGGACGCGGCCGTCAACGTTGTCTAGTCCGCACCCACCATGTTGAGGTTGCTCAGCGCCTGGCGGTAGGAACCGATGACGCTGGACTGGTGGTAGGCGATGTCGTAGTCAGCGCAGAACGCCTGGACGATCGCCCGGGCTCTCGGCAGGTGGGGGCGAGACATCGCGGGAAAAGGTGATATTCGATCTGATAGTTGAGCCCGCCGAACAGGTAGGCGATCAAGGGGCCACCAGTCACGTTGCGGCTGGTGATGATCTGGCGGCGGACAAATCCCAAGTCGGCATCGTCGACCAACACGGGCATGCCCTTGTGGTTGGGGGCGAAGGTGCACCCCAGGTAAAGGCCTAAGAGGCCCTGCTGGACGGCCACGAAAGCCACGGCCCGAAGCGGCGACAGGACCCAGACGACGGCGGTCACGCAAAGGACCGCGTGCAGGCCGGGCAGCATCCCCTCGACGGCGGCGGAACGCTCCCGTCGCCGGAGGAGGTCGTCCACCCCAGAGACATGCAATCCAACGCCTTCCAGCAGGAGGGGAAAGAACAACCACGCCTGGTAGCGAGTCAGAATCCGCCGGGCGCCCTGGCGGTTCCGCGCCGTGTCAGCACAGGGGGGTCTACCACGATGGCCGAGGCGGCTCCACCTCGACGTTTGAACGCTCTCTGCGGTTGCGCAGGACCATTCGATCTGAGATAGTGGCAGTAGTTGTTTCGTGCCGCCCCAGACCCCGGCGGACTTCGACCGGCCCTATCTCCAGGCACGATTCGCGGACGAGTGCTTGGAGGTCAAGGTGATAACCCGGCCATGAGCGAACGTGACGTCGGAAACGGCGCCTCTCAAAAGGCCGGCCATCCGGTGCTCACCCAGGCGTGGCCCGGCCCGGCAGAAGATCGAGATTCGAGCGAGGGTCTCGTGACGGCAGACGGCGTCAAGTTGCACGGCCGCTATTGGTCGACAGAAACGGCACGCGCCGTAGTCGTACTCGCGCATGGCTTCGCTGGCTCCTGCGACAACGTCGCAGTCGTGCGCCAAGCCGAGGCCCTCCGCTCCGCCGGATTCGCGGTGGTGTCGTACGACTCCCGAGGCCACGGCCGTTCCGAAGGCCAATGCGCGCTGGGCGATCTCGAGTCGTACGACATCGCCGCCGCCGTGGCCAGGGCCAAGCGGATCGGCCTCGATGTGATATTGGTGGGGGCCTCGATGGGCGCTGTGGCTGCCTTGCGTTATGCCGCCGGAGGCGACGACGAGTTGGCGGGTGTGGTCAGTATCAGCGCCCCGGCGACATTTCGGACTCCCCTTTCGGGCCCTGGGGCCCTGGTGATCGGCCTCGCCCGCACCCGCATCGGCCGCCAAATCGCCAAACATCATCTCCACGTTCGTATCGCCCCAACGTGGAATGCCCCGGCATTCCCGTCCGAGCTGGTCCGTGGCATCGTGGTTCCCCTCGCCATAGTCCACGGCGACCGAGACCGGTACATCCCGACGAGCGATGCCCAGGCTATTTATCAAGCCTGCAACTCCCCATACCGCCACCTCGATCTGGTGCCTGGCATGGGCCACGCCTTCGACCAGAAAGCCCTCCCCGCCGTCAATGACGCCCTCGACTGGATCCTCGCCCAACCCCCCATTCCGACCCCCAACGGCAACACGGAACGGGTGACCGCCTATCGATAAGTCGAGAGGGCCCTCTGGACACCCGGGCGCCTGGGCCGGTAGATGTCGGTTTGGAGGGGGTCCGACGTCAGGTCAGCTGAGGGAGTGCCCGCAACCTTGTCCCGTCGCTCTGGGTGGTGCTCATAGAGCCTCTTTGGATACTAGATACGAGAACGTGACCGCCTTGGAGGAGAGGTCATTTCGGAAGGGCGGTCTGTCGGACACGGTGCGGGATCGCCGAGGTCGGGTGGGTAGCCCCGGAGCCACGGGAATCGGGCGCGACCTGACTCGCGCTATGGCTCGATGAAGATGCATTCGCCTGGGCATTCCTCGGAGGCTTCGGTGACAGCACTCTCCAAGTCGGAGGGAACCTGGGCCATTCCTGCGGCGCCACCAGGGTCTGATTTCACCTCTGCGGCCTCTTTGACGTAGGCGAGGCCGTCATCGAGCAGGGTGAAGACGGCGGGGGCGATCTCTTCGCATAGCCCGTCGCCGGTGCAGAGATCTTGATCGATCCAGACCTTCATGGTGAGCTGTTCTCCTTGGCTGGCGTAACTGACCCGATTTCGGGGGGTCAGTAGAGTCCGAGTTCGAGGCGGGCGGCGTCGGTGAGGCGGCTTTGGTCCCAGGGGGGGTCCCAGACAACTTCGACGTCGACCGCGCTTACGCCGGGCACTGTCTGGATCCGGGAGCGCACGTCATCTTTGAGAACGTCTCCCATTCCGCACCCTGGGGCGGTCATCGACATCTTTATGTCTACCCGGTAGCTGCCGTCGGCTTGGACGCGAGCGTCGCACGCGTAGATCAGTCCGAGGTCGACGATGTTGACCGGGATCTCCGGGTCGAAGACCGTCTTTAGTTGGGCAATGACCTGCTCGTAGTCGAAGGGGCCCCACGGGGACAGGTCGTGGCCGCCAGGTTCGACAGTGAGTCCGAGTAGGCGGGCGTCTTCTGAGGAGATCCGGGCCAGTTGACCGGATGCGGTCTGCACGGTGATGGTGCCGCCGAGCGCCTGGGTCACCACGATCTTGTCTCCGGCCCGCAGCGTCGTCGTCCGTCCGCTCGGAATGAGGGTGACATCGCAGTCCTGTTCCAGTTCGACGCCCCCGGTCTGGCCGGGGCTCATGGCCGATCGGTCCGATTGCTGTCGCCGTTCGACGGCGTGTCGCCAACGGGCGCCAGGCCGGGCGAGCCCGGCGACCCGTCGGTCGTGGGATGGGTGGTGAGATGGGCGGCGACCAGGGTTTCGAGATGGGTGCGCACCGCTTCAGCTTCGGTGGCGTCGAGTATCTCGGCTGCGAAGCCGGCGGTCAGCATGGCCTTGGCCTGCTCGAGGGGCACTCCACGCGAGCGTAAGTAGAAGATGGCGTCGGCGTCGAGCGCCCCAACGGCGGCGCCGTGGGTGCATTTCACGTCGTCGGTGAGGATCTCCAGTCGGGGGCGAGTGTCGATCTCGGCGTGGTCAGAGAGCAGCAGATTCTTGTTGGTCTGGCTGGCGTCGGTCCCCGGCGCTCCTGGCAGGACCACGATGCGTCCGTTGAACACGCCGTGACCGCGGTCGGCGGCGATGCCCTTGTAGAGCTGACGGCTGGTGCAGCGGGGAGCGGCGTGCACGATCAGTACCGGGTTGTCGTGGTGGCTGTCGCCTCCGGGCAGGTACAAGCCGTTGATCGCGGTGTGAGCGCCCTCGCCTTCGAGGCGCACCCGCACCTCGTGGCGGCCAATCCTCGCCCCCAGCGCCAGCGAAAGCGACGAGAACCGGCTGTCGGCACCTTGTCGGACGTCGAGCAGCCCAAGATGGAATCCCGCGTCATCTTCGTCTTGGATCTGGTAGTGCTCGACGGTCGCTCCCGCTCCGACGATCACCCGGGTCACGGCGTTGGTACATGTGGGTGTACCAACCGGGCCGGCGAAGGTTTCCAGCAGTGCTAGCCGGCTGCCCGGACCGGCCACGATCATCGACCGCGGGTTGGACATGACCGGGGTTCCGCGGCCGATGGAATAGAAGAACAGCTCGATCAGCCCGCTGACGACCGTTCCGGGTGCGACGTAAATGAGGGCTCCGTCCTCAGCCAGGGAGGTGTTGATCGCATCGAAGGCATGCCCATGCTCGCCTGGGGCAGGAGAGAAGAACGCCTCGAGGCCGACGCCCCCGCCGGCGAGGGCCGACGCCAGGTTCGTCACCGTCACCCCTGTCGGTAAGCCGGCCAGCGACGACAGGTGCGAGGCGAAGAACCCATTGACAAAGGTCAGGCGGGCAATCGGCGCGTCGATGCTCGATCGGTCGATGTCCGCCGGTGAGATCCGCCGGCCCGCGGCGGCATCGGAGCGCTCGAACGAGATGTCGAGCAGCGCCGCCAAAGGCGTGTACCTCCAGTCTTCGTCCTTCCGCGTCGGAAATCCCCGTCGTGTGGCCCACTCGGCTGCGGCCTGCCGGGACTGGGTCAGCCAGTCCGGGGCGCTGCCGCCGGGGGGCAGGGCGAGGTCGGAGAGCAGTCGGGCGACAGTGGGGGTCGTCGGGGGAGCAGCTGGCGGTGAGGACGTGAGTGAGGTCACGGTGTCGCCATCCAAGGAGATGGTGTCTCCTGGGCGGCGGCGCCGTAGCCGTGCGCTTCGAGGTCGAGCGCTACGTCCTTGCCTCCCGAGCGCACGATTCGGCCGCCGGCCATGACGTGAACGCGGTCGGGGACGATGTAGTCGAGGAGCCGTTGGTGGTGGGTGATGACGATCATGGCCCGGTCGGGACGGCGCTGGGCGTTTACTCCGCCGGCCACGACGCGCAGGGCGTCGATATCCAGGCCGGAGTCGCTCTCGTCCAGAATGGCCAGCGTCGGTTCGAGAATCGCCATCTGCAGCGTCTCGTTGCGCTTTTTCTCTCCGCCGGAGAACCCCTCATTGACTGACCGGCTCATGAAACTGCGGTCCATTTCGACCAGCTTCATCCGTTGCTCGGCCAGGCGAAGGAATTCCGTGACATCGAGCGGGTCCAGCCCCCGGCGGCGGCGCAGCGAGTTGAGGGCGGTACGTAGAAAGTAAAGGTTGCCGACCCCGGGAATCTCGACGGGGTGCTGGAAGGCCAAAAAGACACCGGCGGCGGCGCGGTCCTCCGGCGACAGGGCCAGCAGATTCTCGCCCTGGAAGGTCACGCTTCCGGTGACCTGGTAAGCGTCGTGTCCGGCCACGATGTTGGCCAGGGTGGTTTTACCCGACCCGTTTGGCCCCATGATGGCGTGCACTTCACCAGCGGCGACATCGAGATCGACGCCGCGGAGAATCTCATGCTCGCCGATGCGGGCATGAAGGTCGGCGATATGCAGCATCATCCGACGCTGCCTTCCAGACTGACGTTCAGCAGCCGTTGCGCTTCTACTGCGAACTCCATCGGCAGCTCCTTGAACACTTCGCGGCAGAAGCCGTTGACGATCATGGCCACTGCGTCTTCCTCGGAGATGCCCCTCTGGCGGCAGTAGAACAGCTGGTCCTCGCTCACCTTGGACGTAGACGCCTCGTGCTCCACCTGAGCGCTGGGGTGCTTCACCTCGATATACGGGAACGTGTGGGCGCCGCTGTCGTTGCCTAGCAGCAACGAATCGCAGCGAGTGTGGTTCCTGGATCCCTCGGCCGAGCGCAGCACCTTGACCAGGCCGCGGTAAGTGTTCTGGCCGTGCCCGGCGGAGATCGCCTTGGAGACGATGCTGCTGCGCGTGTTCTTGCCGATATGGATCATCTTGGTTCCCGTGTCAGCCTGTTGGCGGTTGGCGGTGAGGGCCACCGAGTAGAACTCCCCCACTGAGTTGTCGCCCTGCAGGATCACCCCTGGGTACTTCCAGGTGATCGCAGAACCGGTCTCGACCTGAGTCCAAGAGATCTTGGAGCCCGCCCCGGCGCATTTTCCTCGCTTAGTCACGAAATTGTAGATACCGCCATGACCGTCGGCATCCCCCGGATACCAGTTCTGGACCGTCGAGTACTTGATCCGGGCTCCTTCCAGCGCCACCAGCTCGACCACCGCGGCGTGGAGCTGGTTTTCGTCGCGCCTCGGCGCCGTGCAACCCTCCAGGTAGCTGACGTCGGCACCCTCTTCGGCGACGATGAGGGTCCGTTCGAATTGGCCGGTCCCGGCCGCGTTGATCCGGAAGTAGGTAGAGAGCTCCATGGGGCAGTGCACGCCCTTGGGGATGAAGCAGAACGACCCGTCGGTGAACACCGCGGAGTTGAGGGTCGCGAAGAAGTTGTCCCGGTAGGGCACCACCGACCCCAGGTAGCGGCGCACCAGGTCAGGGTGGTCCCGCACCGCTTCAGAGAACGAACAGAAGATCACGCCCACCTCGGCCAGCTTCTTCTTGAAGGTAGTGGCCACCGACACCGAGTCGACGATGGCGTCGACCGCCACGCCGCTCAGACGTTCCTGCTCCGCCAAGGAGATACCCAGCTTGTCGAACATGGCCCGAACCTCGGGGTCAACCTCGTCCAGGCTGGCCAGCTCCGCCTTGGGTTTCGGGGCGGCGTAGTAGACGATGTCCTGATAGTCGATCGGCCCGTAGTGCACGTTCTGCCACTGCGGCTCCTCCAGCGTGATCCAGTACCGGTAGGCGCGCAAACGCCACTCGACAAGCCAATCAGGCTCGCCCTTTTTCGCCGAGATCAGCCTGATGACATCCTCGCTCAGCCCCTTGGGTACCGATTCGGTATCGAGGTCGGTCGAGAAACCGTACTGATACTCCTGGCGAGCGAACGCCAGCACCTCGTCAGACACGCCGGTCATGTCCGCCGCCCCACGGCTCGACGGCCCCCGACAGATTCGAAGGCACCCCAGACGAATACGCGGCGCTTCCTGCGGAACCAGCCGGCAGTCTGGCCAAAGCCAACAGAGCCGAAGCCGACGGCCTCGTTCCGGCGTCGACCATCCTCCGACCTCCGCTCGTCGTAACGACGATCATCGCCATCTCCTGCCTCTCCCGAGTCCATCGCCAGCGCAGGGCCAGCTCGGCTCCTGGATACAGACAACACTTCTACAAGTTGTTTCTTACGATACTAGCGGTAACGGGGGTCAGATCACTAGCCTTCTGTTCGTGGACAGTCCTGTTGGGACCACGACCAACTTGTCATCAGCCCAACGACAGGTCCTCATCGCCGTGAAGCGTCGCGGGGAAGCGTCAGCGGACGACGTGGCCGAGATGTTAGGGATCACGGCCAGCGCAGTCCGCCAACATCTAACCACTCTCAGAACCGGCGGCTTGGTCGCATGCCGTCAGGTGCGAGGCCGACCCGGCAGACCGGCGGACTTGTACCACAGCACCGAACTAGGCGAGTCCCTCTTCGCCGCACCTACCACCAGTGACCTCTCCGTCGAGTTGCTCGGCCACATCGAAGACGAAGACCCCGAGCTCGTCCCACGCGTGTTCCAGCGCCGCCGGCGCCTCCGTGTCGAACAGTGCCGAGAGAAGCTCGCCGGCGAAACCTTCGCTGACACGGTGGCCGGACTGGCCACGATCCTCGACGCCGAGGGATACATGGCCAACGTCGACGTCCTTCCAGACGGCAGCTTCCGACTAACCCTCCACAGCTGTGCCATCTGGCCGGTTGCCTCCCACTACGGCCTAGCCTGCACCACCGAACTCGAGTTCATACAAGAGGTCATCCCGGACGCGGCCATAACTCGGGTCATCCACAAGGTCGCCGGCGCCCACGTCTGCGCCTACGAAATCCGAGCACGGACGAGCCCAACGAGCAAACCCCGATCAAGGGCCGCACGACAGTCGACCCGATCCTGACAACCTTGGCGATCCTCGGGCGACCGCTCATCTTCACGAACGCCGAGCCCAACCCGCGCTCAGAACCGACCTCCGCGCCCTCGACCTCCCCGACCATCCGATGGCGGTCTTCGACCTACCATCCCACACGTAATTGTGAGTTCTGGCTCCAGACCCAGGGTGAGGTCGGCCAGGGCGTGAAGCTTCAAGACGCCCGGTAGACGCCGGCCTTTTCAGTCAAAGCGCAGCCGGGCCACGGGTCAAAGGTGACTCGCAGCCAACTGCGCCGACGGTCAGCTTCGGCCGGACTTAATGGACGCGGCGAGTTCCGGTGTCATTCGAGTGTCAATGATCTCATCGGAACGGACGGCCCGCTCCGCGATCCGCCAACACCACGGTGCCTGGTTCTTCTCACGCGCCATCTGCCAACGGCCATGGATCCCGTGGGCCTTCGCCCATTCTGGCCAACTGTGCACTTCGTCGTCTGGAATCTCTACCGTAAGGCGAACCTGCGTTTTATCGAGTGCGATCATCGGGCACCCGAGTTGCGCAGATTTCTGTTTCAGGGTTACCAGCAAACGATCCACCCCGTTGGCCGTCGCGGTCGACTTCGTGGTTAACCACACGACGTCGGGGCCGACGTGCTCGCCACATGGGAGCATCTTTGGATCGGCCGAGCCAATGTGGGACTCAGTTCTCCGGATCTCCCCGGAGTCCATGATCCCGACGCAGTTAAGCCAACTCGTGTAGTGGAACAACTTCACTGGCGCCATGACCTCAGGGTACCCGCGTATGTGACAGTCACCCGGTTACCACCATTTGGTCGTCGGAGTGGAGGCATGAAGACCCTGACGGTCGCCGGCCTTCATCCCGCCGGGAGATCAGTGCATTAGACGGATCCTTCGTAAAAGAGTCCGAGCCGACGGACCTCGTGGAGCAGCGCGAGCGCATCGCGGGCGGCGACGGAATTAGGGTGGGTTCGCGCCTCGTTCTCCACGCGTGCCGTCGCCTCTCGCAGCACGCTGGCGCTGCGGTGCAGCCGGCGTAGAAGGTCATGAGACCGAAGGCTGATCGACCCTGAGCCGGCAGCCACGTCGTAGGCAGCCGCGATCGTCGCTAGCACGGCCGAGTCGTGAGCCGTCGGAGGGCGAGGCGCTGCGGTGATGTTGCCGTTCTGCGATGCCAACTCTTCCATGTCTCCTCGACCGATCACGCTCGTGGGGTTTTTCTGCCCTGTGGTTAGCGTCCGACCATGCCCCGCCCCTTGGAGAGGTCTCGCGGTAAGGTCCGCGGCGCGGCAGGGCTGCGGCGGCAAACCCTCGCCACGTTGGTCGGCTCTATAGCTGGTGGACACCGTCAGACAGGTCCCCAGCATGCCCCCGGTTGTCATCAGTTCACCTGGCTGGAATCGATAACCCCGTCGGTATCGTCAAATGCGATCGCCCGACCGACAGTCGTCCACAGCGCCACCCTGGTGGACGCGTACTGCGTGCCTCGAACCCAGACAACATTGGGATGAGCGTCGCACTCCGAGAACACCGCCGGCCCTCGACGCCAGACCCTCGCGGGCGACGACTCGACTGCGGGCATAGGACTCTCCTGGCGTTTGGGCGCAACCAATCACGCGCTACCAGGGTCCGGAGCATCGCTCCCCGGTCAACCGAAGCTGACCCAACACGACCGGGATCACACCGTGTCAACACCACCGTACACCCGGCCAGTAGTGCTCGCACCACTCGACGGCTCCAGAGCCAACGGGTACGCGGGCAACCACCCGCGCACCTCAAGCTCCACCACGACCCCGACCCCCCGCTGTTGCCCGCCGAGGACGGCGGCCTTCTCCCAGCCACCACCCTCTACAAGCGCTGGCGTCGCGCTTCGGGTTGTCGAGATGTTGCCGTCGTCGATGCTGACGTGGTCGTCGGCGTTGACTGCCGGGCCAGGTGGACCCGTAGCGCACAGTTGCGGAAGTGCTCGCTAGATTTCCTTTGGTCCTGAGCCGGATCAGCGCCGATCGCGGCGGTCCTCGCGGCGATCCTGGCGCCGGTTCACGCCGTGAGATACGACGGCGGCGGTCCCGACAACGGCCGCGGTGCGCGCCACGGGGGCGCCAATGACGCCGCGGCGTGCCCGACGTACAGGCCGGAGTGGCATATCAGTCTCCTTCGATGGATTCGTCGGCCTCCAGCGAGGCGAGGATAGCTTGAATGGGGATGCGGCCACTGGCAATCAGCTGGCCACCTGCCCGGCGAGCGGCCGAGGCAAACGGCGCCGCCCAGGCGTTCTCCCAGACCAGCACGCCAGCGGTCGTTCCGGGTTCCATGGCAGCAGCCAGGTGCGCCACGTCTTCCTCGGCGAGCAATTCGGCTAGTTGGCCCTCGGCTGCGCGCAGCTCATCGACTACCTCGAGATCATCGATCTCCATGGCTTCGATGCTGCCGTCCTCGGCCTTCTGCAGGACGAGCAGGTCCAACACTCGGATCAGCTTGGCGTCGACCAGTCGGCCGATCTCGGCCGCCATCTCCCCCGTGAAATGGGAGCGGCCCGGGGGGAACTCGACGACCAGATAGTCGACCGGACCCAGTTCGTCGATGTCAGTGTCAGTCATGAGGCTTCCCAGTCTCCCGTTTCGCTCACGTACCTGCCTACCACATGGGGGAGCATCTGGGCCTCGGGCGCTGATCGTGTCCAGTCCCTGAGCGACGGGGAGTTGAATCTCAGGGACAACGACGTTTGCTCCGAGCCGGTCAACAGCGTCCACCGCACTGACGGGGCCGTCTGCGTAGCCAACCACGCTCACGTCGTCACCAGCTTGCTCCACCACGTAACTCATAAGCTGACGGCGATCGTGGCGATCGTCGATCACTACCACTCGCACATCGAAGTCGACATTTGAGGCAACGCTGGGTCGGCGGAGGCGGCCGACATAGTTCGAGTTCCCACAGGAACCGCCGATCTGACTCGCACTGCGAGGCGCCGCCGTCCAAAATGGCCGACACACCTACCCTACACCTCCACCGTTACAACCCGGCGAAAGCCAGCCCAACTGTCCGCAGCAACTTGGTCCCTGACGACAAAAAGACAACCCCATAAGGTCGCCTTCTTGTCGTTAACACTTTTCTCTTAGCTCGTCATCATCCCGGTTCCGCTCGCACGGGTGGGACCGCCTCGTCTCAGGCGTACACCTTGGCGCACCCCGGACATTGGGCCGGTTCTAGTCGACGAACTGGTACTGATGACGTTCGGTCTCGGACCCCAGCGGTAATCACCTGACGTGATTACCTCCAAGGTCCAACTCAGTCAGGCGGGCCAACCTCAACGGATGAGCTCTGTGTATTCACATCGCCCTCCTCTCTGTTTTCTAGCATAGCACTTCTTTGCACTTCTTGCAGAACGCAAAATAGCTAATTTCGACGACATTTGGGGCGCCGATTAGAGCTTCATGGCGCCGCCGTCCGCTCTTGGACGGAAGCGAGGTATAGAAGAGGTTCGCTTCGCCATGGGGGGTGCGACGCGGATGCTCGGGCGATGATGGAATCGACCGACTCCGGCCGGAACCGAACCTCAACTCCCGGGCCGGCTTGCGACTCCGTCGGCGAGGTTGAGTGCGACCAACAGGCAGTCGCTCCTTGCGAGTCAGCCCGTCGAATGGCCCCCGCATCACGTGGGCGATCCGTGGGCGATGGCTGCGCAAACGGCGTCCAGTTTCCGGCCCCGACTAGGCTTGCCTTCGATGGCAACGTCGGAATACAAGGTGGTCCCGTTCAGGAACCGGGATCAGCCGGAAACCTGGGAGGCTGCGCTTAACGAGGCCGCAAGGGAAGGCTGGACGCTTGTATCGACTGGGGCGAGGGGCGACATGGCGTTCGCCGTCATGCGGAAGGAAGCGCGCGGGCAAGCAGGGTGAGCACCGACAACCCGTCGCGCCTCGAGCACTGCCCGGTGTATTGACCAGCTCGAGTTCGCTGATGCGGGTCGGCACCCTCCACGCGTCCCGTAAACAACTGGTTGGAGGGCACCGGGCGGCCAGAGTCGTTTCCACGCCCGGCTGCTCCACTGTCGCCTCGGAGCAGTTTGTCACCGGGAGCACGCGTGAGAGTGTGAGTGCCGCTCCGCTTGGCAGCCGCCTGACGTCACGTCCCCCGGTCAGTTCCCGAGAAGCAGTCGCCGGATCGCCGCAGGATGGCGAGGAGCTCATGCACCACCCGGTCGCGAGTGACCTCGGAAAGTTGCCACGTGAGTTTGAGGTCCCCGTTGTCGGAGCCGGCGCCGGACCTCGTGCCTGATTCAGAAATGTGAACCTGCGTTCGGGCGACGTCGGCTTCGAATCGGAGGTAGGAATGTTGGTCGGGGTGAGGGCCCTCGAGAATGTCGCCCTCGAGTGACATCCACATTGTCAGACGCGGATTGGGCGTCGGACCGTCGCCATCGGAGCGTCCGTCGATTATGGCGCCACCGCCGTTGCGCTGGAGTCGCTCCCGAACCTCTTGCATCACTGGACGTACGTTCTGCTCGCATGTGCTTGTGAAGTCGTCCAAAAACTGTTGCCGCACGTCGCGCTCGTGCGCGGCTCGTTCGGAAAGATGGCTTGCCGATAGCCGGGAATTCTGCCTCATTTCCACCAGGACTGCATCGATCTCAGCCAAAGGCCCAGAGGCAACCGACTCGCCGAGGCCGTCCTCTTCTGGATTCGCCGTATCGAACGTCGTAGAGATCTGAGATGGGGCTCTCATTGGAAGCCCCCCGATCTGCCCTCGATTGAGCGAAGGCGCAATGGTCCGAACTGGACTGCTCCCAACTTACACCTTCTGGCGGCCCCGATAGTCGTCGTCGCCGCCGTGGGTCCGAAACGAAGACGGACCGCCGGCGGCAACCGTCAAGGCCAATCCGCCCCGCTGCGGTTTCCGTTGCCGTGAACGCTGCGTCACCAGCCGGGCTGGTCCGCGCCGATGCGCTTAAGACTCGGCGTTCCGTGACGTCGAGCGCGATGGCCAGATCCAGAGACGCCCGCGGGTCATTAGCCTGAAGGCAACGCACGAACACCGTCGTGTTAACTACATATACCTCACTTGCCTATTCCGACAATAGTGCCATATTCCGTGGAGTTTGCTACTAGTTTTACCGTCCCGCCCCTGGCGGCGCAGGGTGGGTGCTTCGAGCAAACGACGCCCCGAACTGGAGGTGTCGTGCCCCACCGCCCCGTCCGCCCGAGCGTCACTCACGGTGAGGCGCTTGAAGCGAGACCCCGGGCAATAGACGTCGGCCGGTGTCTCGCTTCAACTCCTGCTGGAAAAACGGGAGGGCGGCGCCTATTACCAGCGCCAGGACCGCCCAGGAGACCAGCGGATGCAAGGCGACATAGGCTGTTGTCGAGAGGTTGATGACCATCACGATGGACACCAAGGCGATCAGCAACTGCTCGGCGCCATAAAGGACCGAGCCGATGCGCATCAGGCGCGCCACGCGGGCGTCGGTTACGTCGAGGGTCGACTCGGGCACAAGGTCCGCCACCACCAGGGCCAGGAGCCGGCTGGATTTGAACCCAGAGGCGACGTACATGGTGCCGGTGATGGCGGTGGCGATGGCGGGGACGATGAAGAACACGTGGGCGGAGCTGAGGGCGAGGGCGATCGATGCCCGCAAGACGAGCCCAATCGAACCGATGACCAGCAAACCGGAGAAGGGCTTGCCCAGCAGACGGCGGGCGGCCTGACAAGAGCCGTTCCACACCAGCGCCAGGCCGATGGCCCCGTTGAGCCCCCAGAGGCGTCGACCGACCAGGAAGCACACGGCGGGGACGGCCGCGGCGATCACCAGGTTCGGCAACGCTTTGGCGGCCACCCTGGCCACCGCCTGACGACCGGCGGCCCGTTGGCGCGCCGGCGCCCGGTCTGCCCCGGTGCTCCCGGACGGCCTGGGCCTGGTGACCATGTCTCCCATCCCCACCGGACGACGCAGGGTAGAGGGAGATCCTGGTTTCTTGTGACGCATCATCATCCGGGGGGCCCCGCCAGCGCGTTGATCCGGTGGAACCGGGAGGTTTGCTGGCGTCCGGCGTTACCAAGGCCTGCGAAAGGCCCGCCATCGCCACCTTGTTCAGCCAAACCGGGGTACTCCAGGTGGCGCTCCCGATGGTGGCTCGACGAAACAGAATCTCCCACGGTGGTATCCCGTCCTAGGAGCGTCACCGAGGTCTAGAGCAACACCGAGAGCGCACGCTCTCGTTGGATCACCGACTGTACACCCGCACGCCGACGGTGACGAAGGGCCCTCAGGATCACTTCACCGGCATTGGGCTCACGTCGGGCTGCGTGGGCGGAACCGCCCGCCGCACCCCGACCGTGCCTTCTTGTTACGAGCAAGGTGAGCCTGGGACCCTTCGATAGAGAGGTCCCCATGCAGGCGGGCAGTCGCGGTCTAAGGCCCCCGCCCACCTCCAGATAAGGGATTCTCCCGATGCCCGGGGGTGCCTTAGAGGCCGAGGCTGTACCCGTTAACGACAACCCGGAGGTGGGAGATGCATCCGTGGATCGCAGAACAGGCCAACCGGGAGCACATCGCCGAGCTCCGGTCTCTGGGTCGCCCACTCAGAGCTGCCGCTCGCCGGACGGGGAATCGGGCGCCTTTGGGGCGTTCGGGCGGAATCGAAGCGAGCGGTACCGACCGCTGGTCGACCGTAAACGGCGGATCAGCGTCCGGTTCTGACCACCCAGGCCGCCATCATGGCCCCTGGGAGGCGATGATGGAGGCGGTGCCCGCGACCCCCTTCATCGGAAGATCAGCGGAGCTGGAGCACCTCGGCTCGCTCCTCGGTCTCGGCCCGTCCGAGCGGCCGTCGGCGGCCGTGCTGGTAGGAGGCGACGCCGGGGTCGGCAAGAGCCGGCTGATCACCGAGCTGATCCGCAGGGTCACCGGCTCGGACTACCAGGCCAGCATCGGGCACTGCGTGGACCTTGGCGACAGCCCTCGTGCCTTACCTTCCGTTCACCGCAGATCCTGGGCCGGCTCAGCGCCGAGTCGCCGGCTCGAGGCCGAGGCGATGGTGCTCCGGCGCCCGGCCCTCCGCCGGCTGATGCCTGCAACCGGAAGCGGGGCGGAGGAGAGCCGCCCAGGTCACGGCGACCGACCGGTCCAACCTGTTCGAAGCCGTGGCGGCGATCTTTGACCATCTTGGCGCCTCCCGACCGCCTGCTGTGGGTGGTGGAGGACGTCCACTGGGCCGATCGTTCGACCCGGGAGATGATCACCTACCTGCTGTCGCATCCGCCGACCAACCGGGCGACGTTGATCTTGACCTATCGCCTCGACGATCTGCATCGACGCCACCCGCTGCGGCCCGTGCTCGCCGAGTGGGGCCGCCTGCCCGGCGTCGAGCGGATCACGGTCCCGCCTCTCGACGAGTCCGATGTCCGGGGGATGGTTCGAGCCCTGCAACGATCTCCCCTGCGTGAAGACGACGTGGCCACCATTGTGTCCAGGGCCGAGGGCAATCCGTTCTTCGTCGAGGAGCTGGTCGGTGCCGACAACCGGCGGGACCGACCGCTCCCGGCCGATCTGTCGGATCTGCTGCTGATTCGAATCGATAGCCTTGGAGACGACAGCCCGCCGGGTGGTGAAGGCGGCGTCGGTGGCTGGCCGAGAGGTCTCGCACCAACTGCTCGCCACGGTGGCGGGCGTCGACGACACCAGCTCTCGAGGCCGGCCTGCGCGCCGCCGTCGACGCCAAGGTCATCGTGGCCACCGACGGAGACAGCGTACGCGTTCCGTCACGCACTTCTCTCCGAAGCGGTCTACGGCGACCTGTTACCGGGGAGCGGGTACGCCTGCACGCCACCTACGCCGCGCGCCATGGCCGACGATCCGACCTCCGGAACGGCCGCTGACCTGGCCCGCCACGCCCGAGGGGCTCACGATCCGATCACTGCCGCCAAGGCCAGCGTCTGGGCGGGAGATGCAGGCGAGCACGCTGGCCGCGCCCGATGAGGCGCTCGGCCAGTACGAAGCCGCGATCGGCATCCTCGCCGAGATCGGCCCGGCTGCTTCAGCGACTACGGGCATCGACCCGATCGACCTCGACCGTCCGCGCCAGTAATGCGGCGATGGTCGCTGGCCAACCCATCCGGGCGCTCGCACTGCTGGAGGACGAGCTCTCCGCCCTCGAGGGAGTATCTCCTCCCGAGGCGCGGGCCCGCTTGTTGCGGGCACTGGCCGGAGCGGCTTTGGTAGTTGATTCCGGCTTGGATGTCCGGGCCCTCGCCTCCGAGGCGCTCAGCCTGGTCCCTACCGATCCGCCATCGGCCCTGCGGGCCGAGTTGCTCGGATTCCTGGCCCAGGCGCAGCTGGACTTTGATCGCCGGGACGTGATTCCTCTGGCCAGCAGAGGCGCTCGAGCTGGCCCGCCGTCTCGACCTGCCCGAGGTCGCCGCGGAGAGCAGCCACGACGCTGGCTCGGGCGCAACAGGGCGACGAGGATCTCGAGGTGTCGGCGATGCACTTGGCCGAGGCGGCCGCCGAGGCCCGTACGACAGGAGAACACGACGCCGAACTTCGGGCCATGTTCGGTGTGGGTTCGCTCAATTTCGAGGCCGGCCGTCTGACCGAGGCTCTGAGCGCCTATCAACAGACGCTCACCCGGTCGGGACAGCTTCGCCTGCCCTGGACCCCATACGCCATCGCCGCTCGAGCCATGGCCGCCATCGTCTACTACATGCGAGGTGACTGGTCCGACGTGGAGCGAATCACCTCCACCGGCTGGGGAATCGCCCCCCGAGTTCCCGGAGATGCTACTGCGGTCGGTGCACCTGGCTGTGCTGGCCGCTCGGGGTGAGGGTACCGGGCTCGAGATCCGTCGCATCGTTGCAGGCCTGGTCCGACAAAGACGGCCTGATCGCCATTCTCGTCGGAGCGGCCGCCATCGACCTCTACGGCGACCGGGGTGATATCGCGAGCGCGCTCACGGCTCATGACGAGGCAGTGGATCGGTCACCGGCCTCTGGCAGGTACCGACGTTCGACGCTCGGGTGCGACTCAGCGCGCTACTCATCGGGCAGCTGGCGACCGATGCCGCACGCACACCCGGGCGAGTCCCGAAAAGACCTGGTCGATGCGGGCACCACCCTGGCCGAAGCCGCCGAGGAGGCTACCCAGTACTCCCGGTCGATGCAGCGCTACGTCGGACCCGAAGCGCACGCCTGGGCGCAGCGAGTCATCGGCGGAGCACCTCCGCCTCCGGTGGCAGAGCGGAATCGACATCCCCTCCCCCGCCGACATGGTTGGCGCTTGGCGAGCGGTGACCGACCGATTCGCACGTCTCGGCCATCGCTTCGAGACCGCTCGCAGCCAGGCGAGGTTCGCCGCCGCTCTGCACGCGGCGGGTCAGGAACAAGACTGCCGCCGAAGTGCGCGCCGAAGCCGAGGCCGCCGCCCTCCTGTTCGGCGCCCATCCGCTGCTCCGAGAGCTCGGCAGCCCGCCCGCCAGCGGATCCGACCCGACCAGCCAGGGCCCCCAACCTCTCACGGCCCGTGAGCTGGAGGTCCTGAGACTGGTCTCAGTCGGAAGGTCCAATCGAGAGATCGCCGAACAGCTCTATATCAGCGCCAAAACCGCCAGCGTGCATGTTTCGAACATCCTCTCCAAGCTCGATGCCCGGAGTCGCACTGAGGCGGTAGCCATCGCCCGCCGCCTGAGGGTCATCCAGCCGGACAACCCGGCCTGACTCCCCCGCTCCTTGGCAGAGATTGCTGACTTGCCAACGCCCCGCTGAATAACCGGCAGAGATCATGTAGCTGGGCCTGATCGTGCGTTGCTTGGGTCCTAACAACTGGGGAGTGCTGGCGACTTACGGACTGGCTGCTTCAGGCTTGGTCTGACTCAGAAATCGGCTGACCGCCATCCGTCCAGAGAACGATCCGCCGGCCTGGCTTCAAGGGTTGGACGTTGTTGATGTGAGGCGGCGCCGAGGCCAGGCTCAAAGCTGAGTAGGAACCAGACGCCAGTCGGGGGCGGGTAGTAGGTCGTCCAGGAGCTCGGCGCACAACAGCACGTGGTCGCCCACCATCATGGCCCGCTCCGCGGTTACCAGTACCACGGTGCCGTCCATGGAGTGTCTCAGGGCGTCTCTGATCGGGGCCCGCCCGGAGCGAACATACTCAAGCGCCCGGGCTGACTGGGGCGCGCACAGCCACCGGGCGTTGACCGCACTCCGCCAGATCTCCGCGACCAGCCACAACTGGCCCGATTCGTCATGGGCGGCAAACAGCCTCGGGCCATCCCAGTCCTGTAGTACTTCATCGACCTCGAGACTCAGGTCAGATCCTAGGAACCGCAGCATCTCGTGCTTTCTGGCGTCGTAAGCGTCGGACGTGGTGACATGGTCTCCACCTGCCCGGCTCGGAGTCTGCGGGTGGGTAGCCATCGTCGGCCGGCGAGGGTGGCCGCCACGCCGCCAAGCTGAACTGTTTGCGGGCCCGAGACTGTGGAGACCAGGCGTACGTCGCCGCCGGTCACGTTGTAGTGGCCAAGGAATTGTGACTGCCGATCGTGGCCCAACCAAACGGAACCTTCCGCATCATCGAAGATACCGCCGGGGTCCGGAGCAGGCCTCCACACTACCGACCAGGGGCGGAACTTAACGACAGCCTCGGGTCACGTAATCCAAACTACCACCGAATCATCGCTCGGTGATCATCATCGTGACCTTGCAGAGAGCGGCCGCGGCACCACATCGACCAGCCGCTCCCGGCTTGGGAGCACCGCTGCCCGCACGCACCGGGGCGAATTCACGACGATCGGATACGCCCGAAAAAGGCATCCCCCTCGATTAGAACGCTCGGCTCGGCCCTATCGGCAAGACCCCGAACGACTCAGGACTTCCCTGTGCGTCGCCGTTCTGTCCGAGTAGTGGAACCACCGGCTGCCATCGGGGACCGGCGTAGGTCGACGGCTTTCTGCGCCGCTCACCGCTGTGGAACGAGCGCTGGTCGGACGATAAGCAGCTGCCGCCGGGTTCAGGCCGAGCGGGCCTTATGGAGACGGTCGGTGAGGTCTTGGATCATGGGGACGAGCCGGGGACGCGAGGGCACAAGCGGCTCGAGCACGCCTTCGTCGAGCGCCCCTTCGGCGCACACCGGTCCCACGCAAGCTGCAACGACGGTGCCGTTGAGGACTCGGCGGAGCTCGGCGTCGAGGCCGATCTCGGCCGCGAGGACGAAGAGGTTGTGGACGGCGGGCGCGATCACGAATGTGATAGCCACCAGCTCTCCGGCGCAGGCCGCTTTTATGAGGTCCTGGGCTGGGGTGCGATCATCGGGGAGGCTCAGCCGGTAGGCGTCGATCTCGATGACCTCGGCCCCGGCTGCTACTAGAGCTGCGATCGCGTCTGGGTCGGCGACGCCGTGGAGCTGGAGCACCACTCGGCGGCCGGCCAAGGGTTCGGCCAACAGGCGCTCGACCAGTTCGTCGAGGCGCTCGTGAGGAGCCCGGTACCACTCTGCCAGGCCGACGGCTTGATTCGCCGAGGCTGCTTTGGCCCCCCGGTTGGCGACCCGAGCTGGGCGGAGCGCCTTTAACAGCGTGTCGCGAAGACCCCACGAGTCGGCCGCGGCTAGCCAGGTGCGCATGCCGAAGCCGGTCGAAGCGAGCAGAAAATCTGGGGGGCGGGCGACTACCTCGTTGGTCTTTGACCTCAACGTCGGGTCGTCGTCTAATGAGAACACCCTCAGAGTGGGCCCGCGGAGGACCGCAGCGCCCCGCTTGATGAGTAGTTGGGCCTGTTGTGCGGCTCGACGCTCCGCGGTCACGCCGATCGTCATGCCTCGCAGGGGGCTATCGGGCATGCGTCGATTCTCGCGCGGCACGGTGGAGCTCTGGGAGTAGAGTAGCCCGGCATCACGGAGGCGATCCGGGCGCGATGGGCTCGGAAACGGCGTGCAGTTTCAGGCCCCGCATAGGCTCGCCGTCCGCGGCGATATCGGAGCACAAGGTGATCCCGTTCAGGAACCGGGATCAGCCGGAAACCTGGGAGGCTGCGCTGAACGAAGCCGCTAGCGATGGCTGGACGCTTGTGTCGACAGGGGCGAGGGGCGACATGCTGGTCCCGGTTCCCGTTCTTTGGGTGTGGATCCCCTAGGGTCCACGCGGTGTCCGCCTGCGCCTTGAAACGAGGACGAGAGCAGCACCCATGCCGAACAGAGCGGCCCCGAAGAGGGGCTCGTGGCTCAGCGCCAGGCCGGTAATGGCTAGCGGCCCTGAAGGGTTCGGAGGGGGTGGTGAGGAAGTCAGGACCGGCAAAGGGGTGATGGGAGCGCACGCCTGAGCGCTGAACTGGTCCGAGCCGGAAGTCAGGACGGCAGAGTTGAAGTAGCCGTGTGCCGGCCCGGTCGCGTTGCACGCGGTGGCGGCTGCGGCCAGGCTGCCCGTCACCGTTGCGCCGACGACGATCGTGAAGGTGTCCTTCGACTGGGCGGAGAGCAGCTGATTGGAGGCCAGCGCGGCGCTGGAACCGGTTCCGGTCCAGCCGGGAATCGGCTCTGAGGCGGTTGCCCCGCTGCCGTCAAGGGCAGAGTGCACCCGGCTGGCCGAGGTCGACGTGACAATGATCCCGGTGGGGAATCCCAGCTGGTCCTGGAGGGAGTACGAGACCTCCGTGCCGGTACCGTTGGCGGCCACTACCTGATAGGTGACAATCCACTGGCCCGGGGTGGAACCGGCCACCACCGACAGGACCTTCTTGGTGACCGTAGGCGAAACGGGGTCGGCGCAGGCGGAGGCCTGCGGGTCGGCGGCAGCTGACGCGATCAGCCCCGTCGAGGCGGCTTGCGTGTTGGGCACCGTCGGCAGTGCCACCTGGGCCGTGTTGAGGAACCCTCCCCCGGCCGCGCAGGTCCGGTCACTCGCGGTGGCGTCGGCGAGCACTGAGGCGTTCACGGTCACGGTGTAGTGCTCGGTGGCTCCGGGGCCGAGCGGCGCGCCCGCCACGATGGTCGTGTCGGTCGTGCCGTTCCACGCCGCGCTGGCGCCTGCTCCCGTGACTTTCGCCAGGTTGACGTCGATGTTGTGGCCGAAGGCCAGGGCGTCGGTCAACGTAAAGGACGTCTCGATCGACGCATCCGCGTTCGTCACCGCGACGTCGTAGACGATGGTCCAGGTGCCATTGGGATTCTGCGTGTTGGACATCACGACCTTCGTCACCACCGGCTGCGGAGCCCCGCCAATGATCACCGGCTCGTCCGTGCAACCGGAGCTGACGGTGATGTTGTCGGCGTCACCGTTGTAGGTGGCCACCCAGTGGTAGGTGCCCACCGCGGCGGTGGTGAACGAGCCCGAGGTCGCACTACCCCCGCTGAGCGGATGGTCTGGGGAGGTGAAGACCGGAGGCTCGGTGCAGGTGGTGTTCCCCGGCGGGAACAGCGTGAAGGTCACGTTGCCGGTGGGGTTGTCACCGCCGCTCACCGCCGCCGTGTCGCTGATGGAGGTGCCAAGGGGCCCGCCGGCAGAGGGCGTCGTGGCGATGGTCGGGGTGGCCTGACCGATGGTCACCGGCTCGTCCGCACAGGCCGAGCTGACGGCGGCGTTGTTGTCGTCACCGTTGTAGGTGGCTACCCAGTGGTAGGTGCCCACCGCGGTGGCCGTGAAGGAGCCCGAGGAGGCGCTGAGCGGGGTCCCGCCGAGGGGGTTGGTGGAGGTGAACACCGGGCTGGCCGCGCAGGTGGCGTCACTGGGCGCGAACAGATCGAAAGTGACCGTGCCGGTGGGGATGAAGCCGCCGCTTATCGTCGCCGTGTCCGAGATCGACGTGCCGACCGATCCGCCCGCCGAAGGCGTGGTCGCGATCGGTCGGGGCGGCCTGAGTAATGGTCACCGACTCGTCCGCGCAGGCGGAGCTGACGGCCAAGTTGTTGGCGTCACCGTTGTAGGTGGCTACCCAATGGTAGGTGCCCACCGCGATGGTCGTGATGGTGCCCGAGGTGGCGCTGCCCCCGGAGAGCGGATTGTTCGGGAAAGCGAATTCCGGGGTCCCGCTGCAAGTGGTGTCGTCGGGCCCGAACAGTTCGAAGCTGACCGCGCCGGTGGGGTTGACCCCTCCGCTCACCGTCGCCGTGTCCGAGATGGAGGTGCCGACCGGCCCGCCCGCCGAGGGGGTGGTCGAGATGGTCGGGGTGGCCTGGGTAACGGTCACCGGCTCGTCCGCACAGCCGGAACTGACGGTGGTGTTGTTGGCGTCACCGTTGTAGGTGGCCACCCAGTGGTAGGTGCCCGCAGTGGCGGTGAGAAAGAGTCCGAGGAGGCACTGAGCGGGCTCCCACTCAGCGGGTTGGTCGACACCAGGACGGGGGCGCGCTGCAGGTCGTGTCCATCGGCGCGAACAGCTGGAAGGTGACCACGCCGGTGGGGTTGAAACCACCGTTCACCGTCGCCGTGTCCGAGACAGAGATGCCGACCACTCCACCCGCCGAGGCGGTGGTGGTGATCGTCGGGGCGGCCTGAGTGATGTCCACCGGCTCGTCCGCACAGGCGGAACTGACCGCGGCGTTGTTGGCATCACCGTTGTAGGTCGCCACCCAGTGGAAGACGCCCGTAGTGGCGGTCGTGAAAGAGTCCGAGGTGGCACCGAGCGGGGTCCCGCCGAGCGGGTTGGTGGAGGTGAACACCGGGCTCGCTGCGCAGGTGGCGTCACTGGGGGCGAACAAGTCGAAGGTAACCGTGCCGGTCGGGTTGAATCCACCCGTCACCGTCGCCGTGTCGCTGATCGAGCCGCCGACTGTGACGCCGGGCGAGGGCACGGTGGTGATAACCGCAGACGACGCCACCCCCATGACGACCGGCTCGGCCCCGCAGGCGGAGCTGACCGCGGCGTTGTTGGCGTCACCGTTGTAGGTGGCCACCCACTGGTAGGTGCCCGCCGCGGCGGGCGTGAAGGGGCCCGAGGTCACGACGACCTGGCGGGCCGGCAACCCCACGTCGGAAGTGAACACCGGCGGCGCCGTGCAGGTCGCATCACCAGGCCCGAACAGGTCGAAGGTGACCGTACCCGTGGGGTTGACCGCCCCGCTGATCGTCGCCGTGTCAAAGATGGAGGTGCCGACCGTCCCGCCCGCCGAAGGCGTGGTATCGATCGTCGGGGCGGCTTGACCTATGGTCACCGGCTCGGCGCCGCAGGGCGAGCTGACCACACTGTTGTTGACGTCACCGTCGTAGGTCGCCACCCACTGGTAGGTGCCCACCTCGGCGGTCGCGAAGGGGGGGCGGAGGTGGCGCTGCCCCCGCTGAGCGGATTGGCTGGGGAGGTGAAGACCGGGGCCGCCGTGCAGGTGGTGTCCCCCGGCCCGAACAGCTGGAAGGTGACCGCGCCGGTCGGGTTGAAGCCGCCGCTCACCGTCGCCGTGTCCGAGATCAGACGTGCCGACCGGCCCGCCCGCCGAGGGCGTGGTCACGATGGTCGGGGCCGCCTGGGTAATGGTCGTCGGCTCGGCCGCACAGCCCGAGGTGACCGCGGTGTTGTTGGCGTCACCGTTATAGGTCGCCACCCACTGGTAGGTGCCCACCGCGGCGGTCGCGAAGGGAGGGGTCGAGCTGGCGCTGACCCCAATGAGCGGATTGGTTGGGGAGGTGAAGACCGGGGGTCCAGCACAGGTGGTGTCCCCCGGCGCGAACAGCTCGAAGGTGACCGTGCCGGTCGGGTTGAAGCCACCATTGATCGTCGCCGTGTCAATGACCGACGTGCCGATCGGCCCGCCCGCCGAAGGCATGGTCGCGATGGTCGGGGTGGCCTGGGTAATGGTCACCGGCTCGGCCGCGCAACCCGAGCTGGCGGTGGTGTTGTTGGCGTCGCCGCTGTAGGTGGCAGACCAGTGGTAGGTGCCCACCGCGGCGGTCGGGAAAGAGCCCGAGGTGGCACTGAGCGGGCTCCCACTGAGTGGGTTGGCGGAAACGAAGACAGGGGGCGCGGCGCAGGTCGAGTCGCTCGGCGGGAACAGCTGGAAGGTGACCGTGCCGGTCGGATTGAAGCCACCGCTCACCGTCGCCGTGTCAAAGACAGGCGTGCCGACCGGGCCCGCCGCCGAAGGCGTGGTGGCGATGGTCGGGGTGGCCTGACCGGTGGTCACCGGCTCGGTCGTGCAGCCCGAGCTGACCGTGGTGTTGTTGGCGTCACCGTTGTAGGTGGCCACCCAGTGATAGATGCCCACCGCGGCCGTCGTGAAGGAGTCCGAGGTGGCACTGAGCGGACTCCCGCTCAGCGGATTGGTGGAGGTGAAGACCGGGGGCGCGATGCAGGTCGAGTCGCTCGGCGCGAACAGCTCGAAGGTGACCGCGCCGGTGGGGCTGAAGCCACCGCTCACCGTCGCCGTATCCGAGATCGAGATACCGACCACACCACCCGCCGAAGGGGTGGTCGCGATGGTCGGGGCGGCCTGAGTGATGGTCACCGGCTCGGCCTGACAGCCGGAGCTGACGGTGGTGTTGTTGCCGTCACCGCTGTAGGTGGCCACCCACTGGTAGGTGCCCGGGGCGACGGCCGTGATGGAGCCCGAGGTGGCGCTGCCCCCGCTGAGCGGATTGTCGGGAAAGGTGATGAGCGGGGGCCCGCTGCAGGCGGTATCGCCCGGCGCGAAGAGCTGGAAGGTGACCGCGCCGGTGGGGTTGAAGCCGCCGCTCACCGTGGCCATGTCCGAGATCGAGATACCGACCGGCCCGCCCGCCGAGGGGGTGGTCGCGATGGTCGGGGTGGCCTGGGTGATGGTCACCGGCTCGGCCTGACAGCCGGAGCTGACCGTGGTGTTGTTGCCGTCACCGCTGTAGGTGGCCACCCAGTGGTAGGTGCCGACCGCGGCAGTTGAGAAACTACCCGAGGTGGCACCGAGCGGGCTCCCACTCAGCGGATTGGTGGAGACGAAGACTGGGGGCGCGATGCAGGTGGCGTCCGCCTGGGCGAACAGCTGGAAAGTGACCGAGCCGGTGGGGTTGAAGCCACCGCTCACCGTCGCTGCGTCCGAGACGGAGATGCCGACCACTCCTCCCGCCGAAGCGCTGGTGATGATCGTCGGGCTGGCGTGACCAATGATCACCGGCTCGTCCCCACAGGCGGAGCTGACCGCCGCATTGTTGGCGTCACCGTTGTAGGTCGCCACCCAGTGGAAGACGCCCGCACTGGCGGTCGCGAAAGAGTCCGAGGTGGCACTGAGCGGGCTGCCACCCAGCGGGTTGGTGGACGTGAACACCGGGCTCGCCGCGCAGGTGGCGTCACTGGGTGCGAACAAGTCGAAGGTAACCGTGCCGGTCGGGTCGAAGCCACCGGTCACTGTCGCCGTGTCGCTGATCGATCCGCCGACTGTGACGCCGGGCGAGGGCACAGTGGTGATAACCGCAGACGACGCCACCCCGATGACGACCGGCTCGTCCCCGCAGGCGGAGCTGACCGCGGCGTCGTTGGCGTCACCGTTGTAGGTGGCCACCCACTGGTAGGTGCCCGCCGCGGCGGGCGTGAAGGATCCCGAGGTCACGACGATCTGGCGGGTCAACACCGACACGTTGGACGTGAACACCGGTGGCGCCGTGCAGGTCGCATCACCAGGCCCGAACAGGTTGAAGGTGACCGTGCCCGTCGGGTTGACCCCGCTGGTTATCGTCGCCATGTCAAAGATAGACGTCCCGACCGGCCCGCCCGCCGAGGGGGTGGTCGAGATGGTCGGGGTGGCCTGGGTAATGGTCACCGGCTCGGCCCCGCAGCCCGAACTGACCACGCGGTTGTTGGCGTCACCGCCATAGGTCGCCACCCAACGGTAGGTGCCTACCGCCGCAGGCGTGAAGGGGGGAGCGGAGTGGGCGCTGCCCCCGCTGAGCGGATTGTTCGGGGAGGTGAAGACCGGCGGCCCAGCACAGGTGGTGTCCGCCGGCGCGAACAGCTGGAAGGTCACCGTGCCGGTCGGGCTGAAGCCACCGCTCACCGACGCCGTGTCGCTGACAGACGTGCCGATCGGCCCGCCCGCCGACGCCGTGGTCGCGATGGCCGGAGTCGCCTGGGTAATGGTCACCGGCTCGGCCGCGCAGCCCGAGCTGACCGTGGTGTTGTTGGCGTCGCCGTTGTAGGTGGCCACCCAACGGTAGGTGCCCACCGCGGTGGGCGTGAAGTTGCCAGAGCTGGCGCTCCCCCCGCTAAGCGAACTGGGTGGGGAGGTGAACACCGGCGGCCCAGCACAGGTGGTGTCCGCCGGCGCGAACAGCTTGAAGGTCACCGTGCCGGTCGGGCTGAAGCCACCGCTCACCGACGCCGTGTCGCTGACAGACGTGCCGATCGGCCCGCCCGCCGACGCCGTGGTCGCGATGGCCGGAGTCGCCTGGGTAATGGTCACCGGCTCGGCCGCGCAGCCCGAGCTGACCGTGGTGTTGTTGGCGTCGCCGTTGTAGGTGGCCACCCAACGGTAGGTGCCCACCGCGGTGGGCGTGAAGTTGCCAGAGCTGGCGCTCCCCCCGCTAAGCGAACTGGGTGGGGAGGTGAACACCGGCGGCCCAGCACAGGTGGTGTCCGCCGGCGCGAACAGCTTGAAGGTCACCGTGCCGGTCGGGCTGAAGCCACCGCTCACCGACGCCGTGTCGCTGACAGACGTGCCGATCGGCCCGCCCGCCGAGGCCGTGGTCGCGATGGCCGGAGTCGCCTGGGTAATGGTCACCGGCTCGGCCGCGCAGCCCGAGCTGACCGCCGCGTTATCGGCGTCGCCGTTGTAGGTGGCCACCCAGTGGTAGGTGCCCACCGCCGCGGTCGGGAAGGAGCCCGAGGTGGCACCGAGCGGGCTCCCGCTCAGCGGATTGGTGGAGACGAAGACCGGCGGCGCGATGCAGGTCGAGTCGCCAGGCGCGAACAGCTGGAAAGTGACGTTGCCGGTGGGGGTGACCCCGCCGGTCAGGGTCGCCGTGTCATGGACGGACGTGCCGACCGGCCCGCCCGCTGAGGGCCCGGTCGCGATCGTCAGCCCCGGTCGTTTGTTGGTGAACGTGCACGCCATAGCCTGCGCGGCTGCGCCTGTGAACGTCGCGGTGGTGCCGGTCACGCTGGTCGTAACGGCAGCACCCCCGACGGAGCATTGGGCGCTGACGAAGGTGTATCCGGCCTTCAGTGTCTCCGTGACGGTGACCGTGGGAGTCGCACCGGCCGGAATGGTCACCGCGGCTGACCCGACACCATTGGCGCCGTTGACCACACCGGAAGTCGCCGGCGAGGCGATCGTGCTGCCGGCCGAAATAGTGTTTGCGAACGTCCACCCGTTGGCGTCAGCCGGGGTCGGGCTGATCAGGGCGCCGGTGGGGCCCTGGATCTGCTTGGTGATCGTGAGCTGGTTGTTACAGGAGCCGGTAGCCAGCTGCTTGAGGATGTCCCCGAAGCCAGTGTTCGAACCGAGAAAGTAGTCCTGATTCACTGTGGGTCCGGAGACGGCCCTCAGGTTGTCCTCCCCCCCGTTTAGCCCAATGCCGACGCCCACGATCCTCGTCCCCGCGGCCTTGATGCCGTTGGCGGAGAAGATCCCCTGCTCGGTATCGGTAAAGAGGCTTTGCGCGAAGTTGTTGGTGCGGATTCTCGATCCAGTGGGGGCCCCGTCGGTCAGGAAGATGACCTCGTCGAACCCGCTCGGGACCTGGGCCAGCCCTTGGTCCCAGTTGGTGCCGGCCGCGGGGGTCGGCAGAGTGTTGATGAAGTTGTGAAGCGGCGCCGCGCTAGCGGCGTTGATGGTGGACGTCTTGGCAATGCTGACCCCGGTGGTCTGATTGAAGGTGTAGATCGCCACCGTGGAGGGAGTCCCGGTCAGGGCCGTGATCGTGTCGTTGGCGGCAGCGACCAACGTGGCCTGCTTCCCGCTCAACGCCATCGAGCCCGACTGGTCGAGTACGAGGGCGATGTTCAAGCCGCATTTCGCGAGCCCTGGTGGGTCGTTGAGCGATGTCGCCAGGAGACCGCTGAATGTCTGGCCGTTGGACGTGTACGTGTTAGTCGGCACGGCACCGGGCACGTCGACGGTCGTGGTGCCGTTCAACGTTGCCGTGCGGAAGGTATACGGGAAGTTGCTGACGGCCGAGCTGGTCCCCGAGTCGAGCTGGGGGTTCAGGTAGTAGCCGGGCGGCGGGCTGGTTTCCGTCACATCCCACTGTCGGCCGACCGGCAGATTGTCGATGGTGCAGGTCCCTGTGATCGTCGTCGTGCACGAGACTTGGCTGGGCGCACCATTCACTGAGGTGGCCACAAAGTCCGCCCCAGCGGGGAGAGCACCGACCGTCGTCGTGTTGCCGACGCGGACCCCCCCAGCGTGCACGTTGATGGTGGGATCAGCGGCAAGGGGTGCGGCCTCTTGCGTGGGGCCAGCGGTCTTCGGCTGGGACGGGCTCGTCGTCGAGGTGGTCGAGGTGGTGCCCGTCGTCGAGGTGGTCGAGGTGGTGCTCGTCGTCGACGTGGTCGAGGTGGTGCCCGTCGTCGAGGTGGTCGAGGAGATCGAGGAGGTCGAGGAGGTCGAGGAGGTCGAGGAGGTCGAGGTGGTGGCCGCCGCCGTGGTGCTGAAGGTGCCGACGGTCAGGAAGATACCGGCGGCCATGGCCTTCAGGGCGAAGGACAGGCGGAATGGCTGTGGGCGGGGATGGCGGCTAGCTCGGGTGCGCTTTGCGGCCGGGGTGGCCGCGCCCGCCGGGACCACGCGGTTGATGAACGGTAGGAACAGCGTCAGCCTGAGAGCGGCGACAAGCGAGGTGAGCAGCCGACCGTGCAGTCGTTGTCGTCGGGCCCGGTCTTCCTCGCCAGAGGGGCGATCATCAGCCGGCAGGTCGCGAAACCGAGGGTTCATCCGCCTATCCCTTCCTTCGTGCGAAGCTCTGACCCGTCCCAGAGCCTGGGCTCAATGCAAAGGAGGTGGGCAAGCATCCGTTGTGAATATCGATACAGGCGCCCGTCGACGTCCGCCGCCGAACCTGCGGGCCCGCGAAATTCGTGATTGTTTTGTTGTCGGGGACCACGGCTCGACCGCCTGAATCGCCCCCAGGGTCGCCGAGTTTTCCGCGTCCAAACCCCGCTCCGCCTCTCGTAGCATAGAACGTGAAATCTCCTATAGCAAGCTGAGCCGGGTCGTCTATGGCCTCTCCATGGCTGGAGACCATCCGCATCAGACGGTCCAGGTCCCGCATGGCGCAGGCCGCCTGCTCCGCTGACAAATTCGCCTCGCGGCGAGGAGGGGCCCCCGGGCCTCCCGCGAGGATAGGCGGTCGCTCGACATCCTCAATAACCTCACGAATCGTGACGGTCGCCAAGGTCCAGGGCGACAGGTACCTTTTGCAATCTTAGCGGACCCCGTTTTCTGCGTCCAGAGTCGCTATCCTACCCAAATAGGGACGTTCTTCCCTACCTGGGTGGTCGGGCGGCGGCCATCGTTCGACCAGAATTTCATTAGCACGCCCAATGCGAACCCCGTTTCTGCGGTGTGTGGGGGGCGGACGACGAACGTTTCTCCGAGCCGGCCACGTCTTCCGGAGGCATACCCGCTCATGGCGCCCCACTACGAGATGACCTCACCGTGGCCGGACGGGTCAAATTCGCAGCCAGCTCGACGCGCCCTTCGCCGGCGACGACGCGCAGGCCAAGGCGAGCGTCTCAGCGTTCATCGAGAGCCTCGGGCTGAGTCCGCTGGATGTCGGTGGCCTGGGGATGGCGCGCGGGCTGGAGGGGGCGGCCCTGCTGGTCGTGGGCCTCGCACGCAACGGCGTGGCGAACTATGACTTCACCCTCGGCGTCAGCCTCGCCTGATAACCATCATCAGGGGAGCTAGGCGTGGCTTCTCGCGCTGCCGGCCCGTGAGGACGCAGTCGCCTTCCAGGCCGTTCCGCATGGCTCCCCTGTCACCACTTCAAGGCGGGCCGTAGTCCAATCGGCGGAGTCCCCTCAACCCGGCGCGGATTTCGCTGATCAAGACCTCGGGCTGCTCGAGAGCTGCGAAGTGTCCGCCTCGATCGGCCTCGCCGTAGTGAATCAAGTTGGTGTAGGTGTCTTCGATCCAGCTTCGTGGCAGGCGTGGGATGTCGCCAGGGAATACCGTCACGGCGACCGGCAGCGTTAGCTTCGGGCCGGCGAAACTGGCCGACCTGTTCTCCCAGTAGATTCGGGCGGACGAGGCGGCGCTGTTGGTGTACCAGTAGAGCGAGATCGCGTCCAGCATGTCATCGATGCTGAGAGCGTCTTCGGCAAGCCCCCGATTGTCCGTCTTGGATTGAAACTTTTCGTAGATCCAGGCCGCCTGACCAGTTGGGGAGTCCGCCAGAGCAAATCCGACGGTTTCCGGCTTCGTGCCCTGGAGGTGACTCGACCCGCCGAGATCGCCGTTGTAGAGGGCCAGGCCGTCGACGGCGTAACGCTCTTCGGGCGATAGCACGTCGGGTATCTCCGCGGGAAATGCGTATTGGGTGTTCAAGTGGATCCCGAGGAGGCCTTGTGGCCGCATCGACTCGGCATCCCGCCCCGAAGGCGCCGCGGCCTCTCAGGTTGACGGGCAATCTGTTGGGCCTAGAAATCCGTATTCAAAGTGACGGAAAATATCCCGGGCTTGAGTTGCTGGATCAGATCGGAGAGGACGTTGTGGATTCGTGGGATAGCTGGCGTCGTCCTTTGCGCTCTGGGTGCGGTCTGGATCGCGCAAGGCTCGGGCGCCATGAACGGCTCGGGCATGTCGGGTCACGGACAGTTCGCCGTGCTCGGTGCGGCAGTGGTCATCGTCGGCGTAGTGCTGCTGGCGTGGGCGGCTCGTGTCCGACACCGGCAGGCTGATATCTGAGGAGTTTTCCGCCCCGGAGGCTCATTTCTGCAGGCTGATTGACGGAAGGAGCTCGGAGCGACTTGAGCAGCCGGATGGCGGCCGTCGCTCGGTCGGCACCGTCGGCGAACACCCGGGGTCGTCACCAGTGCCGTCGGTGGCGCCGGCGCCTACCCGAAAGTGAAGTCGTAGGCTTGAAGGCCAGGAGGGACAGAGAGCGACAGGTCGCCCGTGGCTGGCGACGAGGCCTGGAACAAGGTGTACAGCTTGGGCACCCCGGCGACCTGGATAGTCGTGGTGGGCGTAGACCCCCCGACCGCGCCAGCCCGCCGAGGGGGACCGACGACGGGAGTTGGTACACCGCGAGGGCGTTCTTGGTCAGGGTGGGGTTCACGATGTGCTGCTCTTCCTCGTAACCGACGTAGGTTTCCCGGCTCATCTCGCCGGTGGGGTCTTGTTGGCCACCACCGGGCTTCGATCGACTGACGCCTCAAGTTCACCTGGGCTAGTTCAAGATCCGTGCCTTGGCGCCGACAGCATCTCCTTGCAGCTTCGAGCGTCGGCCGGGACGATCCGGCGGGCAGCTGGCTGGAGTGTCAGACGCCGAGGTAGATCGACTGGATCGCCCGGTACGGTGCGAGTCCTCGGCGCCGAACCCCGGCCAATCCGCTTCCCTTGACACCACCGAAGGGGCTGACGAGGCGCCTGTGCTCCACCCGTTGGGAACCGCCTCCCTACGTAGGGTTACTCCCACCCGACCGGGAGTCCGCACTGCCGGTCGTAGGCGGTGACCCGGGTCCTACGGCGCCTACGGGCGGGAGGTTAACGGCCAGTATCTGACCGACTAGGCGGCGATCAACTGTCCGTAGGTGATGCACAGCCCAAAGGCGTCGATGAGCAGGAATGCCGCGACGATCGCCAATACGACCGGCGTCCGCCAGGGTGTGGACGCTCTGGCTGTGGCCGGCGGCATGTACCAGGCCGGCAGGGCACCGGCGAACGCGACGGGCTGGAGGTCGAGGGGCACCGCTCCTGGGTCTAGCGGCTGGTCAGGATCGGCAGCCAACGCCAGGGCCGTCAGCTCAGCATCCGAGAACGGCTCACCATCAAAGCATTCGGGGATCTCAAACGGTGCCGCAGATGGAAGCGTCGTATAAGCCATCAGAAGCCCTCTTCTAAAGAACAAAACACCTGGAGCAATGCTACCCCGACGTCGACCCCAAGGGCGGTCGCCACTACCAACGATGTCGGCGACACCAAACGCCGTGATCTTGCCCGAGCCAGTTTCCAGAGCACGAAGACCGCCCGCACCCTCCCGACGCAACCTGAGACTCGCCCGTCACACCGCCAGCCGCAGGGGTGCTGTGGGAGCGGCGCTATCCGCAGGACGTGGATTGGCACCGGGCGCGAGTCGATGCTGTCCGGCATCGGGCACCATGGAGGTCGATGAGTATGAGTGATGAGGAGGTGACGGGCAGGTCGGGGACGGTGACGACGCGGATTCGCGGCGGCGACCGGCCCGGCGAGGTAAGGGTGGCGATGCGTGGCGGCACGGAGAGTTTCATCGCCTACGCCGAGGAGGAGATCCAACGGAATGAGACCGTCCTCGTATACCGGAGTCGTGGCGACCGCGCCGTCGACGTCATTCCTTTTCCGGAAGCGGGCCTCCTACCCCAATCTCTCTGACAAGATTGACGAGGCCGGCGAACAACGCCGGACAGAAGGAGTAAACCATGTTCGGATACCGCATTCCCGATCCAGATGAAGCCATGATCGTCAGCGGTGCCAAAGCGCGCGGCGACGACGGCACCCCGTTTCGCATCGTGACCGGACACGGGAAGTTCGTCAATCCGCTCCGTTCCAAGGTGTCGTTCCTCTCCCTGTCGATGCAGGAGGCCGAGGTCCAGGAACCGTGTGTGACTCAGCAGGGGATCACTTTGATGGTGAAGGCAGTGATCGCGTTCAAGGTGGGCGACGACAGTGCCTCGATCGTCAACGCGGCCCGCCGCTTCCTGGCCGACGAGGACCAGATGCCCCGTCTCACCGGCCGGATATTCGCCGGCCATCTGCGCTCGATTGTGGGCTCGATGACCGTCGAGGATCTCATTCGGGAACGGCAGAAGCTGGCCGAGGAGATCCTCGACGCATCGAAGCCGGAGATGGCCAAGCTGGGCTTAGTAGTCGACTCGCTCCAGATAGAGAGCATCGACGATCAGGGCTCCGGGTACATCAAGGCGCTGTCCCAGCCGCACGTCGCCGCGGTCAACCGCACCGCGTCGATTGCGCAAGCGCAGGCAGACCAGGCGGCCGCGGAGGCGCATCAGGAGAGCGAGCGCAACCAGGCCGACTACCTCCGCCGGACCTCCATCGCGCAGGCACAGTACAAAGCGGAGATCGATCAAGCGCAGGCGAAGTCCGCCCAGGCCGGCCCGCTGGCCGCAGCTCAGGCACAACAGGAGGTCCTCGCCGAGCAGGCGAAGGTGGCGGAGAAGAACGCCGAGCTTCGGAGACAGCAGCTGGTCGCCGAAGTGGCAGCGCCGGCCGAAGCGGAGGCAGAGCGGATCCGCACCATCGCCAGGGCGACCGCCGATTCCACCACCTTCGCAGCAGAGGCGGCCGACGCGAACGGACGGGTGGCGCTTGACCAGCAGCTGATCTCGATGTTGCCCCAGATCAGCCAGAACCTGGCCGCAGGGCTCGCCAACGCCAATGTCACCATCCTCGACGGCGCCTCCGGCTACAACCACGTCGTGGCCGAGTTGGGCGCGCAGGCCGCAGCGATCCTCAGCGCCATACGCGGAGCAGCCAACACGGCCGCCAACACCACGAACGGCGCCACCGACCCGGAGATCGAGCAGACCACCCGATGACAAGGCGATAGGGCGCCAGAACATTTCTTTGTCTTCAGCAGCCGCCACTGTGGCCGACTGGGCTTGCCCTAGTTCGGAGTGCCGTTAGTGGGTGTCGCTTTCGTCGCTGTGCGTGGCCTCCAATCTTTGCCTGGCCCGTCATCTTTCTGCCGAACTGGCCTAGTTGAGGGGGACAATGTTGCCCGCGGGCGAACCGACCGCCGCGGCCCCGGAGTCGCTCGCGCCTTGACTTGCTCGGCGAGGTGCTTGCGCTCGTGGCGGGCGATTGCGACAACCGCAAGCGAGGCGCCCAGGGCAGCCTGCAGGGTTGAGTTCCTGCTCTCGAGCGGGCGGGCGTCCGCCGAGGTGTTTCAACGAAAATGCTGGCGACCGCGCAGCTACCACAACCTCGTCATCGTCAGACAGAGGATGACGGTGGGAGCTACCTCCACGAGGAACGGCTCCAGGTTCATGAAGAAGTCATCGACGGTCTCCGCCAGCAGTAGCCCGAAGCGCCCGGCGAGCCTGCGAGGATCTCCAACGGGACGTCACTCCGATTCGCTTGAGCGGGCGACAAGAAGCTCCTCGATTCGAGCCAGGCGCCCAGCCAGGTCAGCTAGCGTCACCTCCCCGCCGGGTTCTGCCCTGGCCATACTGGCTCGCCTGCGGGTGGCTTGCTCGATGAAGGTTGAGGACACCTGGGCGGTGACGACGGCCAGGGTCAAGATCCCGATGGCCATGATGAACGCAGCCGCCACTCGGCCGCCGGTGGTGACGGGATAGAAGTCGCCGTAGCCGACCGTGGTGACGGTGACCACCGACCACCACACCGATTCACCCAGAGTGTGAATGTTGCTGCCGGTGGCGTGGCGCTCGCAGAGCCACACAATGATGGCGCCGTTGAGTACCAGGGCGGACGCAGCGATCAGGAAGCGTTCGAGGTGACCTCGTCGGAAGAGGGATCTGACCAGTCGCAGGCTGAAGACCAGGCGTACGGGTGGGTACGCCACGGCGAGGAGACCCAGGGGGTGGGTCCACAAGTAACGGAAGTGTCGTCTGGCCAGCACGGCTCGAATCGTCATGTCGATTCCGTAGAGGCCCGACAGGGCCAGCCGGGCGGTCAGAGCGATGTTGTAGGCGTCGTGGGTCGTCCCGAAGTCACCGGGAGGAACGATCACCAGCCACAAGGTCAGGAGCGCGACGACGTCGAGGGCGGTTTGGGTCTTGGCCATATAGGCGCCGAGCCGACCACTGGGGTCGTCAGGATCCGCCTGGGGCTCCTTGTCCACTGATCCGGGAGTCGTGTTCATGCCCTACAGGGTTCCACTCCAGATCGAGGTGGAACCGGATAACCTGGCGCGTCCGTGCTGGTGCTGCTGATTATGGTGGGCATTCTGGAGTTGGTCACCCTGATCGCGATGATCGACGCCTGCCTCCGGGCGAGGGGCAACCAGATGTCGGCGAACGGCCCCCCGACTAGCCAGGCCCACTCACGGACGAGGCCGAGGTGTGGCTCAGCAAGCAGTGACCAAGCTCGTCTGGGAGGCGCAATCCTCTAAGGTTTTTTTTTCACTGCCAGAGGCACCCGAAGCATCGTTCGACGGCGACTGGCGAAACAAAATCTCACGCCTTGCTACTGTGACGAAGCAGACAACGGCGGATTTTCCCCAAAACGAACCCCGAGGAGGTGCCGAGGTGACCATCGGCCCGGCTGAGTACATTCTCATCGAGTTCCCCGGCAACCGGTTCACGGGGGAGATCGTCCCCGCCCTGGGCCGACTGATCGAAAACAAAACCGTCCGCATCATCGACCTGGTCTTCATCAACAAAGGCGCAGACGGGACCGCGACGACGCTGGAGTTCGATCAACTCGATGAGTTGGCCCCCTTCGCGGCCTTGGACGGCGAGGCTGGGGGTGTGCTCAGCAAGGACGACATCGCCTACGCGGGGGCGGGCCTGAAGCCGAACTCTTCGGCTGCTCTGCTGGTCTGGGAGGATACCTGGGCGACCGAGTTGGCCCAGGCCATCCGCAACGCCAACGGGGTCATTATCGAAGGGGCCAGGATCCCCCACGACCTCATCGAGCAGGCCCTGTCCGAGGTTGCCTCGGCCAGCTCTTCCACCACCTGAGCAAGGAGCTGCTGTCATGATGCGACGACCCATCGGTCGGGAAATGGCTCGTACTGCCGTGGTCGTTGGCACCGCCACGGCGGTCAGCGGCAACGTCCGCCGCCGCCAAGAGGCCGGGGCCGAAAACGCCCAGGCCGAGCAAGCTGCCCCTCCCCCCGAGGCGGCTCCGCAAGCTGCGACTACAGCTGGACCCAGCCAGGAAGCCATCGAGCAGTTGAAGGAACTGGCCGCCCTCAAGGATCAGGGGATCCTCACCGAGGCGGAGTTCACGGCCCAAAAGGCCAAGATCCTCGGCGAGTAGCGACAACGGGACCAGCAAGCTCTGGCCTACCTACTTGAAGCTTCGGTGACTGGTGAAGAGGCCCTTCCAGCCATCGCGGATGGACGCCTGCCCTGTAGCACCTGTGGTGAGGTTCTCTCCAACCAGCCCCTCTACCCCGGCCGCACGTACCAAGGCGTCACCTACAAGCACCCCCGCGATGGACACGGCTATGTCCGAATGAGCGCCAAGAAGGTTAACGGGAGGAGCGAGAACGGGAAGCGGATTCGTGCAGACTCTGCCGTCTGAACCTGTCCGACTGCATCGGTCTGTTTGTGCTCGTCGCGACTATGGGAGCAGGCACCCCAGGGCCAGGTGACGCCGCCCTCATCGCCGCAGGCACGGCGGCGGGAGAAGGCCGCCTCAGCCTAGGAGTCGTGCTTGTAACAGCCATGATCGCCTGGATGTTCGGTTCGATAGCCGGATTCTGGATCGGCGTTCGGGAAGGACCCTGGCTGCTCGAACGTCCGGGACTACTCGGAAAGACTCGGTCGAAGTTGCTGGCCAAGGGAACGGAGGCGTTCGGCCGCCACAACTTCTCGGCCTCTGTTTCCGACTTGAACCCCACGTCCTTGCGGACACTAGCCCCTCAACCAAGTCAAGCTGCATCTCATGTACCGTCTGTTACCCTTCGGTACCCTAAAAGTCCTGATCACAGGCTTGTCCTGAACGTCGGTACTCCCCCAGGTTCGCCAGGGTTCTCGGGAAAAATCGGGATGAACTCGGGATGAGATCTGCTCCTACTGGCCTGGCCGAGGTTCGCTCACAGGTCCTGCCCGCCCGCAGGATCTTTGTCCCCGGGCAATTCGACCACCTCGTCCAGCCGGAGTTCGACCGGCTCGGTCTCTCTTCCGATCCCTCGGTTGGCTATGGTTGCCATGTTCCCGGCACCTCTTCTGACTAGGTCCGGTCAAGCGCACTCCTGCTCGACCTCTATTTCGAGGAGGAGTTTGCCTTCACGTCGTTTTATTGCAAGCCAGTTTATCTCACCGACGAGGGCCGCATTAAGGCTGGTTGAGCCAGCGATCCCGGTCTCTATTTATCTTAAAGCGTGCACATCTATGTGGTCATATACCTGATACCCGGCCATTGACTTCCAGGTGATTTTGTTCCTTAGACCGATCCCTCGGCTCAACTCGCCAGAAGGCAGAGTCCGCATACCCCAGGTATCGCTGGCGGTGCTCCTCACTGATCTCCGACGCCCACAGACTCCCTTCAGGCTCGACCTGCCAACCCAGCCGCTGGGCGAGTAGCGACGATCAAGCCAGGTGGGCAAATGTAGGATGGGTTCTCCCTCTTCCGCCATTGTCGCCAGATGGTAAAAGTCTGTCGCTAACGGTCGAGATTTTTGACCACCTACTCCCCGACAATGGATGTAGATCGACGGGCAACCCGCCCGCAACTATTGGGGAGGAACCAATGGAAACCGACACAACACAAACTGGGTCTGGTTGGTGGCAAGCAAATGACGGCAAGTGGTACCCGCCGCTTGGGGGTAGCCAGGGGGATGCGCCTCAACCGCCTGCCAAGAAGAACCCTCTCCGGTCGTTCTGGAACTGGGCCAACAAGTCCTGGAAGCGAAGGATCCTGGTTGGAATAGCTGCCCTTATCCTGTTGATTGGCATCGCAAGCGCCGGTCATTCCAGCAGTGGTGGTGGCAGCAACAGCGCCTCCAGCGGCGGCTCCAGCTCCTCCGAACTGCCGTACTGCCCAGTGGGATTCGTACCCGACACTCCGAACCCCACCTGTGTCGAGAATCCTGCCACGCAGCAGGATATCCAAAACCAGATCGACCAGGCCCAAGCGCAGAACCAGCAGGAGCAGGAGCAGCAGCAAGCCCAGCAGCAGGCCAACAACAACTCGTTTGAGCAGGGCCTGGGGTACGCAGGATCCCAGTAACAGCCGATGCCTGAGACTCCAAGAGCGCCGTGGCCACGAAGCTGACGCCCGCACAAAGTCACGGGAGGTTGCGGGCAGCCAGGGGTACGAAGCGGAAGGGCCTGACTCTTGGTGTCGTGGCCCAAATAGATCTCCCCCGCCATAGGGGTGAGCAGAGAGCAAGAGGGGCACCGGATCCTCCCCCGGTGCTCTTCTTCTCGTTCAGCGTTCCCCTGTTGAAGTCGCACTACCAGGCGTAGAAAGTGTTCGGCTAAAAGGGTTGGGTGGCCGGGACGGTCAGCCGAGCTGGTCGGGAGAAACACCGGTGTGCCAGCCGCTGGTACCCGCCAGCCGCCTGTGTGCGTCCGGGAGCGGGCCGGAAAGGAGGAAGTAGTACCCGACGTAGCACCTACGCCCAGGATCGGCTTCTGGACGAACCCAAGACCAGCGCAGGCAAGCGCACCATCGTGGACCGGGACCTGGCGGACGACTTCGCCGCCCATCTGGCCCATCGAGGCTTGACCGCTACCGATGGCGACTCACCTCTGTTCGTCAACAGGGGAGGCCGTCCCCTGATCTACTCAAGCTGGCGGTTGAGAGTCTGGCTACCTGCACTCCGCCAGGTCGGCTTGGCAGAGCGGCGAGGGGGCCGGTATCTGGGCTTCCATGACCTGCGCTCCGTGAACGCTTCGATCATGGTGGCCCAGGGCGTCGGTCCCAAGACGGCCCAGGTCCGCTTCGGCCATACCCGCTACACCACCACCGCTGGCGTCTACGCCCGCTCCACACCTCGGCGGAACCGGCAGGCGTCCGAGAAGATCCATGCCGTTCTGCGCCGCAGTTCTCGAGATGGAGAAGGCACCTCAGCGGAAAACTCGGGATGAACTCGGGATGGCACCCGGTTCGGATCCGGATCTAGGCTTCCACTCGCAGCAAAATCCCTGGTCAGAAGGGGTGTCGGAGGGGGGACTTGAACCCCCACGTCCTTGCGGACACTAGCCCCTCAAGTTGACCGGGGCCGTCCAGGGCTTTGGTGCCTGTTGGTCCCTATGCCCCTGACCAGCAGCTTTGATTCCACCCGCTCCGCCGGGTTGGCCCGTTTCCGACCTGTTCCAGACCGTTTTGTGTCCAAATCCGTGTCCAAGCGCACCCTCGAGGGCTCGGCGGACGGGGAATCGTGTGCGGGTGCGAGTCACCGCGACACCCCGACCTCTCCTAGTCGGGTGCGGAAGACATCCACCTTGGCAAAGTACTGATCGGTCTCCAGGCGATCTCCTCCAAGCCTTTGACGTGCGGTCTTGTCCATCGCGTTGTCCGTCCAGCGGCCTAGTTCGCGCCCTGTTGCAGACCGCTCTACTTCGACTCGTCGTCAGGCGCCGATAGCAGTTGTCGAGCGCCGTCGGACGTTACCGGCTCTTGCGAGTGCAAGCGACCTGAACTCCACCCTGTGCAAGGGGAGGGCTGGCCGAGATGGTGTCGGTCGCGGCCAGGTGCTCGCCGGCCGCTCCGCCACCGCCGAATGGCGCCGGAAGGTTCTGCGCCGCTGTTCGGCACTCGAGCCGCAGTTCCCCCGGGGGCGGAGACTGCGAGCCGAGCCGTCGATCTGCGTGCACCGATGGAGCGCGGCGCCCGACCAACTGATGGTCGCAGATGAATTGTTCGGTGCGCTTTCCCGGTCGCTGCCGAAGCAGGGCGCCACCCTTCGGGCTCCGACATGATGGATAGGTGGATGACCTTGCTGGCCGAATCCTGCCTGGGTTGATCGAGATGATGATTCAAACCGGAGGCTGGCCGACAGAAGATCAGTATCAGCTGGTGGCTTCGGGTGAGACGGTCACGTCTATTGCGCCCCATGAGCGGGAGATCCATCGAGCCAGACCGCCATTTCGCACCCTGGCGCAGGTCCAAGCCAAGCTCGACGCCCAGCTCGAAGCCGCCGGAGTCGCGGAAGGACAACGTAGGAACGGCGTTCGGATCGTCGGATCGGTCAGGTCGAGGTGTTGTGTCGGTCCTCCTCTGGCGCCTTGCGCAGGTCTCCGCGTCGAGCGGCATCTGGGAGCGCGTAGATTGCGTGGTTCCTTTGTGTAGTAATGGCCTCGACCCGTTCGAATAACGCTTCAGGGTCAACGAGATCTGCCAGACCCTCGAAGTACAGAAGGTATAGTGCCGTCTCTACGATCTCGTCGTCGTAGAAGTTGGGATTCGCCGTGTGCGTCCAAGCCTTTCCGTCCGGGCCGACGATCGTTGTCGTCCCTGGAATAATCCGGTCATTTTCGTCGTAAGGGATCTCCAGAACCCTCCAAAGACCCGAATCGTCGGGGAAATGCCAACTGAGATCTACGACGCAGGTGGCGTCGACGTAGTAGCCCTCTCGGAATGCTGCCGCCACGGTGCGTCATGTAGGCAGCGATGGCATCTTCCTTGTTGCGGATCCTCATCTGCGATCCTCCCGACCGCGGTGCGAACGCAGAATATCGGCTCGTACGGTTCGGTTGCCGCGTCAACGATCGCGCCAGACTCGGCAGGATCGCGCACCCCTGCTGGTCACCCTCGGCTTGGTCGGCGCCGAGCCCGAACGCCCACCGTCTCGGGGCACGATCCGGACGAGCGTTCGGGCGGCCGGGAGCGATGCTCCCGCGAGGTCAGGCGAGCGCGTCACCGTCGATCGGGCGGCGCCGGCAACCGCCTCGACCAGGATGTTCTGCTTGGTTGTTCTGGCAGCCCTTGATCGGCACTTGTCTCTGGCCCCGGCATATGGCGACGGCGAGCGGTAAGGGATACCGGGACCTTGAGCTGTCGAGGGACAAGTGTTTGCAAGTTGGTACCTGACTTCGGTCATGGTGTTCACCGACAGGTGCGGCCTGTCCGCCCGGTGGTACCGGATCCGCTCCGGCCATCGCGTTGTTTCGGATCACCGATCGCGCATCTCTCACTCTCAATTCCTGTCGACGCTCGCCAGTGGCTCGTGAGCGAGTTCCGCCATCCGAGCGAGCCCGTGCTCGACATGGTCAGCCAGGCGTGCGGCGGCGGCCTGCACCGCGGGATCGTTGCGTTTTGACGGTTCGATACGGGCGGGATTCAGGGCGCAGCCGTCGGCCCACGCGGCGATGTCCGGCTCGGCGCCATAGTTGCGCGCTGCGACAGTTCCACGAACCTGCATCCGCGCCCAGTCGGTAAGGCTGTCTGGGAGGGTGTTGGGGGGACACAACCGGTTGCGCTCCCGGTCGTCGTCGCGCGTTGCCTCCACGTAGCCGGCCAGAGCCGCGCAGAAGCATGGGAAGCCGACCCGGATTGTCTGAAGTCGGATCTTGTCGGGTCCCCAGACGGGGACTAATGGCGGGTACTGCAGGCCGGAGGCGGCGCAGTGGACCACGAGCGTGCCGGGCGCCAGGGGGACCAAACCGTCGTCGAGGGCGATCTCGCGGCGGGTTATGTGCTTGATATGGCCCAGGTGGACGACGTTGTCGATGGTTCGGAGCAGATCGAGCTCCCACGATGCCGAGGGTAGGGGTCTTGGCCATGGTCGGCATGACGTCCCTGTCGATCCGAAGCATCACGCCGGCTGCTTCGAGGCGCAGGAAGAGATCGTCGAGCGATTCGGCTTCGGCGGCCGCCGCGAGGGTGTCTCCAGCAAGCCCGAGCGCCACAGCCGGGTCGGGCTGGACGACAGCGCGGTTGAGCATCCAGGGGTCGCGCGGGCGTACCCAGACGATGCGGTCTGGCTGCACGCCGTTCGCCAACAGCCATACGATCCCGTCGGTGGCGGTCTTGCCGGAACCGACGATCACGTAACTGTTTGGCGCCACAGCCAACCTTGCGAGCTCGTTGATGGCGATGACCGGGACGTCGTCAGCGACACCGAAGGGTGGGAGTGTCGTCGCTGGGATCGTCGGAGATAGATAGGCAGCGTCGACGACGCGCCGTCGCACACCGACCTCCACGGTCTCGCCCGATATCCGGGACGTCACGAGATGGGAGGAGCCTTCGGTGTGATATTCGCTTCCCCCGAGGAACGTGACGCGGCCCGAGCCGAGGAAGCGGCGATGCAGGACGTCGTCGTAGTAGGTCTGGATCTCCGATAGACGGGCCCGCTCCTGGAGCCCGGCCTCCGGGCCGCTCTGTTGCACGGCACCGCGACCAAGCACGGTCGACGCGACGCCGTAGAACAACGACGCCTGATGCAGCTGAACGAATGGATACGCGTCCAGCCAATGCCCGCCGGCCGCGTGGCGACGGTCGACAACCGTGACGTGCACATCCGCATGATCGATCAGCGCGTCCGTGAAGGCCATGCCCATCGCGCCCCCGCCCACGACGAGGTAGTCGGTCTCCAACGACCCCATCGTCATTGTGCCCGGTCTCCAGTCGCATCGACGAATCTCGCTCAGCGGATTCTACGAGGCGCCGACAGTTGCGGGGGCGCCGTCTTGGACCCGCCCGGATTGCCTCAACGGTTGTTCACACGTGACCCCTGCCCGGTGACATCGGTGAACACAGGGCAGGAGTCGAATGTTGTCTCAACCCACTACAGGTACCACACCCAACGGCGAGCAACCGAGCGACGAAGAGCCCGATGACGATGACACCTACCTCGGCGAGCCTCTGTCCTTCGATCACGGGATCAGTGTGCAGAAAAACGGTGACTATCTATGCAGCCGAGTGCGTTGGCCGAACAGATGAGGTCGTCATTCTCCACTGACGGGACCGGGAATGCCGAGGTAACTGAGCACCGACAACAGCGTATCCCGCCCAAGTTCCGCGGAGCTCGCCGCACCTATCGCCGCATCTCGCAATTCGACTTCTTGACGAGCACCCATCCGGACACTCTTCACCGTCTGCGCAATCGTCAACCGAACGAGCAGGCGACGATACGTCTCCAAAAAGAAGTTCGTCCATGCCGATGAGACGTCGGCCGGAGTCCAATCGTCAAGAAATGTCGGTTGCGAAGGCTGTTCCCAGGATTCAAGCCTGCGAATAACGTTTCGGCAGATGAGAAGTCGCTCGCCCTCTCTTCCGCTGGCGAAGTCGTACGAGCTACGAGCAAAATCCTTGTCCACTTCCCATGCCTCACGTGCAGCCAGAGCCAGAGCGGCCCGATACCACTGCCCATGGCTCGTTCGGGCCTCGAGGACTACGTCTGCCAGCCTGATGATCTCGCGTGGTATACTTCCGCTGAGGATCCAGACTGTTCTCACATCGTCGTAACTCCCCATGAACTTCCGTCGTCGAAGAAATCTCCTGAGCCACCTTCAGTTTGTCGGCGGGTGTTCGAACACTTGATAAAAAGAACTGTGAACTCGTTGCGATCCAGAATCCCACCTAAATTTAAATGTCGCGATGCCTCGTCAGCGACGGACACCTGAAAATGGACCTTGGGGACATCGAAGACTCCCTTAATTCGACGGAGCAGTTCGGCGAGCTTCTCTCCAGATTCCATCTTGCCCAGCTCAGCTCGACCTGCAGGTCATCGCTGGATCTGGTTCGGTGTCGGGTCAGCAGGGTCAGCCGGCGGGCGGCCAGATCGTCGGCCTGTACTCGAGTGCCGGCGCGTCGCCGTGGACTGGCTACAACACGGTCACGTACACCACCGGTAGCCCTGCCGCCTGGCACATGTTCAGCGTTTTCGGTGCGATGGCATCCCAGGTGGCGAAGAACCGGTTCACCCTGAGTTCGCTCGCCTATGTGTGCCATCCACGCAGGGCGATGTGGTACATCTCCGGGGTCGATTCGAACAACCGCCCGCTCGTCGAATCCCGCGGTCTCGGGCCGTTCAACGTGGCCGCCCTTGAACAGGACGCCGTCCCTGCCGAGGGTCTCGTCGCCCGCATGCCGTGTGGCCCGTCGATTTATCACGACGCCAACATCACCACGGCCGACACCGCCGGGTCCGGGTCGGCCCAGGACATCGCTCTCGGCTGCGTGTGGGACGACGCCTGGCTCTTCGAATCCGAGATGAGAACGAGAGTCCTTCCAGAAGTCCCGAGCGGGACTTTGCATATCAGGCTGCAGGTGTACGCGTACGTGGCGTTCCTGTTGGGTTACGGCCAGTCGCTGGCGATCGCATCCGGCACCGGGTTTTCCGCCCCGCAGGGCGCGGTGACGAGCATCCTCTTCTGATTTGCGTTAACGGACTCAGCCGAGGTCGCTGATCCCTTGGCTGAGCCGAAGGCCGGCATGTCCCGCCACCTTGAAGCGGCGCCGGCCTGCGCGAAACGAGACGGGGACGGATCCGGTTGGGGGTCTCCCCGGTCCGTCCCCGTTTTCGAACCCTTCGACGGCGGGATTCCCGGTTCGACATTTCCATACCCGAGAACAACCAAAACGAGAATTCGCGGTTGCGAGAAACCTCTTAAGGTAACAACTCATGGCCACACGAGAACCCCCCGTCGGCGCACAACGACTCTCCCTGACTGAGGAGATGTCCCTTCAGGTCGCCTTGTCCACCATTGACCAACTCCTCCAACTCGACTACCTCTGGTCCACCTACCTCACCTACGGGGAAGCCAGCTTGGGCCGTTTAGACCCCAGCGGGCTACTCGAGATCGCTCGGCGAATGAGCCTAGGCATAGAGGAATCGGCTCTCGCCGCCATTGACATTCGAACCGCCCTGGATGGTCAGAGCGACGAAGTGATTGCCGCCGGCCTCGACCGCCTGAACCTCGAAGCGGTACAGGCGACCGACGACCTCGGTGACTCCCCGGACACCGAAAACGAAGAAACGACGGCTCTCATCTGGCTCCGAGACCAGGTCGGCCTCAAGTCCTTCGTGATCAACGTGTGTACTTCCATAGACCAGCAATGCCCCGAGGAACAGCAAACACTCCAGCAGAAGCGCCTTCTTTTGCAGAGCGGAGAGTGGCCCGACCCGGATCTTCGGCTGAACTTCAAGTGTCTGCTCAGTATCGCGGGCCTGGGCGCAGCCGGAGCGATCGCGGGGGCCGGAGCCGTTGCCACCTTTGGGCTTCCGCTCATAGTGGGCCTCGGGTCGCTTGCATACGTTGGAGGACTCGCGACGGTCTGCAACGACTCAGGGTGCGCGCCAGAAAAAGCATCCAAACCGAGGGGGAGAAGGTTCAGGCTGTGAACAACGAAACGTTGTCCAGCCAGACAGCTGCCTTGAGGGTCAGAGCTCCAGCTGACAGGGCACATCCGAGATCGGCGTCCACACCGCCCTCGCATTCTGAGGTTCCCCAGTTTTTGTGGACACCTGAGAGGCTGACCTTGGGGTCGGCTGGGAGGATGTCTGATCATGGGAACTATGAGGCGGAAGTTCACGTTGGAGTTCAAGACTGAGGCTGCGCATCGTGTGATCGATACGGGCCGGTCGGTTGCGGAGGTGGCGGCTGAGCTGTCGGTGGTGGATAGCTCGTTGGCCCGGTGGGTACGCGATGAGCGACGCCGGTTGGAGGCGGTGGCGGGCAGTTCGGATGAGCCGTTGAGCGCGGCGGAGCGTACGGAGTTGTTGAGGTTGCGCCGCCAGGTGGCTGAGCAGGACAAGGACCTGGCCTTCTTGGGAAAAGCTGCCGCGTACTTCGCTTCGAGTCCACCAAAGCCGAGAGATTTGCGTTGATGGCGGCGGAGTGCGCGACCTTTGAGATCACCCGGATGGCCCGCCTGCTCGAGGTGTCGGCTTCGGGCTATTACCGCTGGCGAGCGGCCCAGGACCGTGATCTTTTGCCCAGCGAGGTCCGCCGGGCCGATCTGGACGCCAAGATCATCGGCTTCCACCAGGCGTCGAAGGGGACCTACGGCTCGCCGCGGATCACCACCGACCTGCACCAGGCCGGCGAGCGAGTGAGCCGCAACACCGTCGCTGGGCGGATGGCCGATCTGGGCATTGTCGGAGTCAGCCCGAGACTGTTCAAGGTGACCACCACCACCGTCGACCCCGACGCCAGCTACCCGCCGGACCTGGTCCAGCGGGAGTTCCATCCCAAGGGGGTGGACGAGCTGTGGACCTCGGACATCACCTACCTGCCCGTCGGCGACGGCGAGGCGTTCATGTGTGCCATCCGAGACGAGGGATCGTCGCGGGTGCTGGGATACGCCATGGCTGATCACATGCGTACCGAAATCGTTCTCGATGCCCTCGACCAAGCGGTCTCGGCCCGTTTCGGGCAGGTGGCCGGCACGGTGTTTCACACCGACAGGGGCAGTCAGTTCAGCGATCGAAAGGTCGTGGCAGTCTGTGACCGAGTCGATCTGGTCCGATCCATGGGAGCGACCGGTAGCTGCTACGACCACGCCAGCGCCGAAAGCTTCTGGTCGATCTTCAAACACGAATACTTCTACCGGCACACCTTCACCGACCTCGACGAACTCCGGGCCGGTGTCGCCCTCTACATCAACTTCTACAACCACCGACGGCGATGCACCAAGGCCGGCAACCAAAGCCCGATCCAATACGAACTAGCCTTAGCCCGCAGCAAGCCACAAGCCGCATAAACCGTGTCCACAATTTCTGGGCAACCTCATTCTGAGAGGTGCGGCCCCGACGCAGGCGGGTCGTGCTGCGTCGGGGCCGCGTCGCGCGTCGGCCGAATGAGAGAACAAGCCGCCGCGCCGGACTAAGAGCGTCGTTCGTTGTGTCCTGATACGCCGTCGAATGTGGGCTGCAGCCCCCGACGTCCTGGCGGGTGGACGTGATTCGGGGGCCGCAGCCCGAGTGCGCCGGCCGAAGGGCGGTTGGCCGGCGCACGAACAAGAGCGATTTAGGTTAACAATGATACCTTGACTCGCCGTCTAACTCGCCTACGCGACCGTCCTATCTGCCGAGCGCCCCGCCCAAGAGGACCCCCGGCGAGCACGCCAATCGCGGTGCATGTGGCGAGCAACAGCCCTGACGCGCAGCACCTGACGCCGTCACGCCAGTCGAAGCGTTCCAACGTCCGCCACTCGGCGTTGGTGTTGTCCACTGTCATGCATCAACCGCCGACCGCCGGTGTGTTGGATAAGACATTCCTTGAGGCGCACCATTTTTATCTACACCCCGGAGCGGACGTTGCCCCGGGGTCGACAAGATCGGCCAAACCGCTCACGCTGAGGATGCGCAAAGCGGGGGTCGATGGGGACCGCAGTGTCAAGGACCGCGACCGCTCTTGGAGGAACGCCTCGGCCCGGATAATCACTTCGACCGTCGCTGTATCCATGAACGTCACCTCGCTCAGATCGATGATCAGGTGTGTGTCGTCAACGTCGATCGTCCGAGCCACGGTTATGCACAGCGCCACCGCGGTAGATGCGTCGTGAGCGCCTCGAAGCCAGATCACCCCGTGATCGGAGTCGCACCTCGACAACAGCGCTGGGCGTCGATGCCAGACACTCTCGGGCGAGACCTCGACTGGACCCATAGCACTCTCCTGGAATCGGGCGCATCAATGGCGCGCTACCAGGGTCCGGAGCATCGCTCCCCGGCCAGCCGAAGTTGGCCCAACACGACTGGGACTTCTACCGTGTCATGATCACGGTACACCCCGCTGAGCGTCTCGTCACCCGAGGATCCGCGGCAAGACAATCCTCCAAGCGTCAAGAATGGGTTTCAAAGGTGTCTGCGCCCTCTGAGTTCCCGTCCCCTGCGGACCCGCGACGGCGGGGAGGCGTGGCGACCGGTGGACGTGGTGATCGTCACCCCAAGGAGTGGAGGTCGTGGTCCCACTGGAGGTTGATGCAACCCAACGGGTCATCGTCGCGAGAATCGACCTAATCTGGCTTGTCGTAGACGACGGTTAGGACGGGAGCGGTGTACCGAGAGATCCTCGTCGGCACGGACGGATCTACGGCGGCGTTGCACGCAGTCGATCACGCCATTCATCTCGCCGTCCAGGCGACCGCCCGCCTGCACATCGTCACGGCTTACCGACCGCTGACGCCCGAAGAGATCTACCAGCACCAGCGGGGCCTGGCCCCCGAGAAACGGGGCGAGGTCGACGAGGCCTACGTCGTCAGGTCGATGCTCGGCGCCGCTGCCGACCGCGCCGACGAGGCAGGCGTTCCCTCTCAGACCTACGCCCGCCTGGGCCACCCCGCGTCGGTGATCCTTGACGTAGCCGACGAGGTCAACGCCGATCTCGTCGTCGTCGGCAATCAGGGTGCAGACCGGAGCAAGCGGTTCCTGCTGGGCGGGGTCCCCAACAAGGTCTCCCACCACTGCCCCTGCCACCTGCTGATCGTGCACACCTCCTTCTAATTGGATGGTCTGCAATGGACTCTTATCGGGAGGCCGTCTGGCGGTCGTGGCCATGGAGTGGTGCATGGAAGTGGGGTTGTGATTGATGGTGTGAGTGGCCAAGGCCGCCGCATCGACGGATGATCGCTCCCGTCACGCCGAAGTCACCCAACACGAGGCCGAGCGCCGTCCGTTGTAACATCCGCGGTGACGTCTCGCTCCAACTGTGGGAGGTCACCTGGGCTCGCGTTTTGCGATCAGTGAAAGTCGCGATGGGTGGTCAGCGAAGTTCGCGTTGGCTGGGGTCGTGGTTCCTGGTTGGAGACGTTAGTGGCTGGTGGCGGTTTGGAGGGCGTGGTGTTCGCGCATGCGCCAGCTGGGGCCTTTGATGTTGAAGACGATGGCGTTGTGCATGAGTCGGTCCAAGATGGCGGAGGCGACGACGGCGTCGCCGAAGACTTCGCCCCATTCGGGGAGTCCTCTGTTGGTGGTGACGAGGGTGGGGTGGCCGCGTTCGTAGCGGGTGTTGATGACGTGGAAGAAGGCGGCAGCTCCTTTCTGGTCGGTGGGTAGGAGTCCGACGTCGTCGATGACGAGGACGGTGGGGGCGGTGTAGGTGCGTAGCCGGGAGGTCCAGGTTCCTTCCCGTCGGGCTTGGACCAAGGTGGTGGCCAGGTCATCGGCGGTAGTGAAGTAGCCGCGATATCCGGCTTCGACGGCCCGGGTGGCGAGCGCGACAGCGAGGATGCTTCTATGGCTGTCAAGCCGCCTGTTGGATGGGTGGCTGGCGGGTTTGGGTCTCGAGGAGGCGGAAGAGGCGGCGGGCGAGGTATCGCTTCAAGCATCGTTTGATTTCGCGGGGGGTGAGGCCTTCGGCGTCGCGGCGGGCGGCGTATGCCTTGGTCTCGGGATGGAATCGCATGCGGGAGAGCACGATGGTGTGCAGCGCCCGGTTGAGTTGGCGGTCGCCTCCCCGGTTGAGGCGGTGCCGGACGGTCTGACCTGACGACGCGGGGATTGGGGCGCTGCCGGAGATCATGGCGAACGCGGCTTCGGATCGGATCCGTCCGGGGTGGGACCAGGTGTTGAGGATCTGGGCGGCCGAGATGGTGCCGACGCCGGGCTCGGCGAGCAGCTCCGGGGCGGCCTGGGTGACCAGGAGCTCGAGTTCGGCTTCGAGGTCGTCGGCTTCGGCGCTGAGGATCTGGATCCGTCGTGCGGTGCAGCGCAGCACCCGGATAGTGGCTTGATGCTCGATGGTGTGGGAGGCGGAGATCCGCAGCCGGGCGCACCGCTGGATTTGCGTTTCGAGGTTGTCTCTTCTGAGCTGGTCGCGCAGCTGGGCGGGAGCACTGACGATGAGCGCATGGAGGTGGCACATGGCTCGGGTCCGTGACCGCACGGCGCCTTCTCGGGTGCTCAGCAGCACCCGGATTGCTTCCCGGAGGCCCCGCTGACGGGGCTGGGCCAGGTGGTGGCGTGCCAGGGCTTCGTGGGCGGCCCGATAGGCGTCGAGGGTGTCGGACTTGGCGCCATTACGCCGGGGCGGGCGGGCGGGTCGGTCGATCTCGACGACCCATTCACCCTGTTCGAGCAGGTAGGTAGTGAGGCCGGCGCCGAAGCTTCCGGTGCCTTCTATGGCCCAGCAGCGCCGGGAGGCCACGCTGCAATGCTGGTCGGCCCACGCCAACATTCGTCGATACCCGAAGGCGTCGGTGGGCACGGTGACATCGGCAACGTCGGTGCCGGCGCCGTCAACCAGGCCGAGGGTATGGGAGTGTTTGTGGGTGTCGACACCGATGATGACATCGACCTGGTCGCCGAGACGCATGGAGCGGATTCCTTCCTTGGTGATGTGGCAGGGTGAGGGTGGTGCCGGTCCGGGCAGGAACCGCGTGGCAGGACTGTGATGGGTCACGCCCCAGGGCGGACAGGCTTCTGATCAGGCCAACATGTGCGGGATCCGGGCCGGCACCGGTGAGTTGGCGGACATATCCAAAGCAAGGCCAACCGACGAACACGTCAGGGCAGTGAGTCTTCGGGTCACGTCTCGTCACCAGCACCGACCCTGACCGCAAACCGCTCCGGACCGGCGGATGCAGTCTCACAGTGGGTCTTTCCGCAGCCGGGCTGGCCGAGGAACAGGATGGGTCGGTTCTCGCCGATGAAGCGCAAGGTGGTCAGGTCGGTGACCAGTTTGCGGTCGATGGAGGGTTGGAAGTCGAAGTCGAAGTCTTCGACGCTGCGCCGGAACGGGAAGCGGGCGTAGCGCAGCCTGGCGGCTAGGCGCCGGTTGGTGGTGGCCGAGGTTTGCTCGGCGATCACCCGGGCCAGGTATTCGACGTGCGACCAGCCGTCGCGGCCGGCGTGTTCGGCCAGGGTGGCGAAGCATTCCGCGGCTCGTCCCAACTGCAGGTAGCCGAGGTCGTCTTTGAGCTGCTCATAAGGTCCGTTGGCGGTCATCGGGCGGCTCCGCCCTCGAGGTCGTAGCGGGACAGGTCGACGGTGTCCACGTCGTAGTCGCCAGCCAGTTCGATCCGATATTGACGCTGAGGTTCCGGCTGGGATTGGCCGACGACAGCCAGTCGGGGTCGTTCACCCATGGCCGCGGCTTGGGCGGCGGCCCAATCGTCACCGTCCCACACCTCGCGCACTCCCGCAGCGGGGAGGCGGTGACGGCGGACCAGTTGTCCGGCCCAGCGGATTTCCACGGTGGTGGTGTCGACTTCGTGGCGGACCTCCACCCGCTGGCCGACACAGGCTGGTGGGACCGACCAGCGCACGCCTCGCCATTCGATCTGGGGGACGGCCACATGAACCCGTCGGACCTCCACGTAGGCGGTGTCGAAACGCCGGCGAGGCAGTGCCCCCAAAAGCTCTTGTTCTTTGCCCAGGCGGTCGTCAGGACTGATTCCGGTGGTCCGGTTCGCTCGGCCATGGACCCGGGCGGCCAGCCACGGCCCCACCCTGGCGTTCAACTCTCCCACCGACCCCGGCGGGGTCAGGCGTTGCTCCTCGAGGAAGGTCTCCTTCAAGCTCCGAAACGGTCGTTCCACCTTCCCTTTCCGCTTCGCGTCAGCAGCCTGGCAGGCCCGGATCTCGGTGCCGTGGAACCGGGCGAACTCTTGAGCAGGCGGGTGCAGCTTGAACCGGCGTCCCTGCGACGAACCCAGGGCGCCCATCCGGTCGGTGCGCAACACCTTGGGGACACCGCCGGCCGCTTCGAAGAAGCGGATGAGCCCTTCGAAGGTGTGCTCCCGGTCGACTGAGGTGGTGAACCACCAAAGCCGCCACCTCGACCACGACAAGATGGCCGAGAAACACTGCAAGCCCGCAATCCCCCAGTCATCACCCCAAGCGGTGGCATCGGAGAAGTCGAACTGGGCCTCCTCGCCCGGTGGGGTCTCGATCCGGATTGACACCGCCGCCCGCCCCTGAAACCGTGGCCCTCTTCGGGCTCGTAGCTCCCGGGACACCGAAGGATACGAGCCGGTGTAGCCCTCGGTCTTGATGATCTCGAACACGCTGGTGGCCAACAACAACGGCGCCTTGCGCAACAGCTCGTCGATCCGAGCCGACCAACGCTCGTCGACCGCGGCAGGGGTCGTGGCCGCCCGGGCCGCCGGTGGTCCGCCCGCTTTCACCCACTTCGAGATCGTCGCCGCGTGATAGCCCGTCTCCTTGGCGATCTCACTGATCGACAGGCCCTGGCGGCGCATCGCCAATATGTCCATGAACTCCTCCTGGGTCAACATGTGTCCGGTCCCTCCAACGACTGGTGCTTGGTCGCCCAGCACGTTGGAGGGGCCACTCACCGATCGCGCGGATGCCCGACCGGAGGACCCAGAACCTCAGCTCAACGCGTACTCCGCTGATCGCAGAACGCGACTTTCGCTGATCGTAAATCGCGACATCCGATGATCACAGAACGGCGAAGTTCGGTGATCGCCCACACCAACCCTCCTCAACGACGCTCCGCAAAGGGAGGGCGCCCGCCCAGGGACTTCACCGTGGCCCGAGCGGGGCGGAGAGGGACCGCTGCCTTCGTGCAAGGGCGGCCGGAAAGGTGCGTGCCCTGGAGCCGGCGCAGGATCGCATTAGCGTACCGCGGCTGAAGAAGCGGCCGTCATTATGGCGGTCCCAGTAGAGGCCGGGAGGTGCCGTCTCCAGCCACCGGTCGTCCATTCGGCCGGACGTTTATTATCTTGACCCTTCCTTGGTGGGGTCAGCCTGGCGATCCAGACGCCCTGTCCGGCGGCGTTTTCCAGTCGGCGTTACTGCGGTTGGGGTCTTTTGAGAAGTACGGCGATTCTCGTGTCAGAAAGGGGGGTCATCCCGACGGCCTCCCACCCCCGTTCGCCTTCCTCGTTGAGGGCCTGGACTGCGGCCGACGCGCCCGGCGTGTGGGTGGCCACCTCGAAGGCGGGTAGCTCTATGATCAGGTACTCCCAGGTGGTCATGTTTCGATCCTTGCTGGTGTTGGGGTGGATGGGGAGAAGAACGTTAGGACACACTTCTTTCAACGGGTTTTGGCTGCGATGCAAACGTCCCGTAGGTTCACCGGTGGGCTGGTTCGGGGGTGTTGTTGTCGAGGAGTACGTCTAGGACCTCACCGATACCTCGTTCCCGGCCGGTGGCTTCTCGCAGCGGCTTTGCCGCCGTCCAGCAAGCCGTCTTCTCCTTATACCCGAGGCGCAGCTTCGCGCCCAAGCACAAAGCGGATGCCCATTATCGAGGCCGATAGCAAGATGAGCTTCGCCCAGCTCCAGATCATCACCGCTCGCGACGTCACCGGCGGCCGGTTCACCGACCTCACGCTCGGCGGTCTCAACTCCCAGATCAGCACCACCTCTTCCCGACCGTGGCCCGACCTGACCTGGCCCGGGCTCAAAGCGTGATCCGAGCGTTCTGTATCGGGAGCGACCTCGATACTGCCAAGACTGCTTGGTCAGCTCCTCCGCCCGGCCGTCCACTCCCGGCGCGCCGGCTCAATTGCCACCGTGGTCATGCCCGGCGTCAACACCGGCTCAGCCGGGCCCGGGGGGAGCGTGATCCCGGCGTCGACACGGCAACAGCAGGGTGTGCCTCGGAGCTCAGGGTCTCCGAGCTGGACTTTGGCTCGCTCGGGGCGTTGGCTGCGGTCGCGGGTAATCGGCTGGGTCGCGGGAGTCGTAGAATGTGTGGCCGGAAGGGGGTGGACCATGGCCACCCGAGAACAACTGCTGGCCGCCACGTTCCTGCAGCTGGCTGACACCCTGGTCGAGGACTTCGACGTGGTTGAGCTGTTGACCATGCTGAGCGATCGCTGCGTAGAACTACTCGACGCGGCGGCGACGGGGATCATGGTCGTCAACGTCCGCGGCGATCTGCAAGTGATGGCCGCATCGAGCGAGGATGCCAACCTGTTGGAGCTCTTCCAGATTCAAAACGAGCAAGGCCCGTGCCTGGACGCATTCCGCTCTGGCCAGCCGGTCGTCCACGCCAACCTGGGAGCGGGCAGCCCCTGGGTCCGCTTCGCGGACATGGCCATGACCGCCGGGCTGCCGTCGGTGCACGCGTTTCCGATGCGGGTCCGCACTCGGGTGCTGGGGACCCTCAACCTGTTCATGGCCACGTCGCGGCCGCTGTCGGGCCCGGATGTCGAGGTCGCGCAGGCGCTCGCCCACGCGGCCACCCTGGCCCTGCTGCAAAACGAGGCTGCGCTGGACTCGCAGCGCCTGACCGGGCAACTGCAGGGCGCGCTGAACAGCCGGGTCACCATTGAGCAGGCCAAAGGGGCGATCGCAGAGCGGGCCCAGATTGGCACCGATGAGGCGTTCTCCCGGCTGCGGGGCTACGCCCGCCACCACAACCTCAAGCTGACCGACGTGGCGACGGGGGTCGTGACGAGGTCACTGCCCGATGGGGTCCTCGCCCAGCTGAGTCGATCTGGCCGCCAGGCCGGACCCGGGTAGCGGAGGCAGTCCGCCCTGCGGTCTGGCGGTGAAACGGTGGGTGATCCTCACCGATTCGTTGGCTCGATTAGATGCTCGCCGGTTCCGGTGGGCCTATTCCTCGGTGGCGGTATGCTCGAAGCGTCGCCCGTCGTCGATGGTCCCGGTCGTCGGGCGGGCGAGTCGCAGCTGCTCCGGCCCCTGGTAGCGAGACGGGTACGGACGCCGCCGGATCGCCGAGGTAGCCGTGGAGGTAGGGCAGGAACGCTGGTTGCGTGTCACGACGGCCTTAGCCGCCCGCCCGGGCACGGCGCCCACTCCGATGGGATTGTGCACGGCCTGCGCGGAGGTCCTGGCCGTGGGCGGTGCGGGCCTCGTGCTGATGGACGACGACGGTACGCCTTTGGCGACCTACACTTCGAGCGTTCAAGCCGAGATCCTCGAGGAGCTCCAGTTCATGCTCGGGGTCGGCCCCGGCTTCGACGCCTACCGGCAGGGGGTTCCGATCATCGAGAGCGACCTGGTAGCTCGTCCCCCCGCCCGTTGGCTCGGGGTTCACCGGACCGGCCGTCGACGCGGGGACTCGGGCCGTGTTCGCCTTCCCGCTCCAAGTCGGCGCGGCCCGCATGGGAGCGCTTACCCTCCATGAAGACCGGGCCGGACCGCTCGGCGACGACACCTACGGCGACAGCCTGGTCATGGCCGAGATCGTCACCCTGGCCTTCCTGGCCATGCAGTCGGGGGTTCCCGACGGTGCCCTCGCCGACGAGCTACGCAATGGCGGCTACCGGGCCGAGGTTCATCAGGCCTCCGGGATGGTCTCGGTGCAACTCGACGTAACCGTCGGCGAGGCCCTGGTCCGCCTGCGGGCCCGGGCCATGGCCGACAACACCACCGTGGCCCACCTCGCCGCCAGGGTCATCTCCCGGCAACTCCGCTTCAAGCGGTAACGCCCCGAAACGACGACCGCCATCCGGTTAGCACCCCAGCCGGATCAGGTACTGTGCCCCTAGGCCTCCCAGACCGCCCCCAGGTCCCTACCGGGGCTCCTTCACATCTCCCGGCAGTTCGAGGTAAGCATTCGGCGAAGCCCCTGAGCTGATTCGTGTCCGACGCCGTATCTGACGATTGACACGAACGACCGGCTCTCCCTGACTGACATTGGGTTGCACTCCAGCAGTGCTACAGCCCGCTGGCACACGGCCGGCCTCCTTCGCGGGTTCGGACATGTCATACCCGTCGACAGGCGGTGCTGGTCTTGGTGGAGCAGGACCTCAATCCACCGTACCGCAGGCCTGCAAGCGTCCTCCAGCGACGACCTGCCCATTTCCCTGATTGACGCCGCTTCAGGGGGAGTACAGATCGCGTGGGTGGCCGAGTGGGGAGAGGGGCTGCACCATACCCGATCGGACCGTCAAATCCACCCGAGCCCCAGCGAACTGCCGTCCTGTACAACTCGAAGGCGGCCGTGCGGCGGGGCCCCGCCGTTTCCCGCGGATGGCCCGTCAGATCACCCTCAACGGCTCGGGGGATCCGGGCTTGGCTTTGTCGGCGCTCAGACCAGACTCTGTTGGCAGCCGTCGCAGAGCCAGTCTTCGGGGGGAGCCGAAGCCGCGGGTACGGCGGTCGGCAGGTAGGTCATCCGACAAGTGGAGCAGGTGATCGGCGCGGATTCGTGGGCCGGCCGATCGGCTGACAGGGACCTGGTCCGCGTTTTTTGTCCGGGCTGAGGGTGGGACGCCAGCGAGGGGTGGACTAGGTCCTCTGGCGAGATATCAGCGGAGTCGTTTATCGCCCGGGCCAGATTGTGGATCATGACGGCGCGCTTGGGGGCGATCATGGTCACGGCTGAATTGCCGATGTGGTTGGGGCTTCCATTAGGAAACCGCCGATCTGCCCTCGATGCCGAGGGCGGCTGTCGGTCGAGACGAACGACACGGCCACCCTACAGGGGCCACGGGCCGTCAGCGTGGGAAGTTGGTGGGCCGAGGCCGGCGGTCGAATCCGATCCCCACGGGATATAGGGGTGCCCCCCACGGTGGGCCCGCTGTACGCGACGCCACCGAGCGGATCGGGCCCGGCACGGTGATCCTTAGCCAGCACCTACCTTATATCCTGCCCCCAGGACGTTCCGACCTGCGCCCCACCTAACGGGAGGGAGCGATGGGCCGATGGCGATAGCGGCGCTGTCGTGGAACATCGGACTCGTCGTGACGGAACGCTGGAACCACAACATCCACCGCGGCCGGCAACTGATCAGGCTCGTTCCGATGGGCGCCCGGGATGCCTTGACATCGGCTGTGGCGAGGGTTGGTGGGTCCGCGAGCTGAGGCACCGAGTGCCCATGTAGTAGGCATCGATCGTGATGGGTTCCATAGCGGCCGCGTGCGCTTCAGATCCGCCGGAGGGCGTCCGGTACCTCCAGGGTGACTTCGTCACCTGGCCGTTCCAACCGGGATCGTTCGACGCGGTGACAGCGCTTCCCTGCACCATCTCGACGTGGAGGCCGACAGGCAGCCGCCCGAGCGCAGAAGCTTAATAATGGTTGCTGGGAGACCCCGGCGCCGAAGGTCTGGCCTCCGCCACACTCGTACGGACTGCTGCGACGCCTCACCGAGCTCGCCTCGCCCGGGCGGCAGTTCCGGCGCGTTGCGATGTTCCGATATCTCCTCACGTGGCGAAGCCCGAGAAATGAAAGCCTCGAGGAGATGAAGGTCATCCCATAACCCTCGAGCCCTCGCCCTCGAGGTGCCACTTTGTCGCCGGCTGTTGGGCATCCGAGCCATGCCCAGCGCCCGACGGATCAGCACCGTGCAGAGCTCGGTATGGAGCGGGACAACGTCACGCTGCTGGACACCAGAGCGTCCCGGCGTCATTCCGTATCCTTCCCAGGCTTGGTGTCGGATGGACCGCCGAAGCGAACACAACCCTGTCGAGGCCGGCCTTGTCCGCAAAGGTGAGTATGGCTCCTCGGCTGATGGGCCCAGGTCGCGCACCAACTCGAGGCTATGGGTCTAAGGTTCCGGTTCAAGGTGAGCCCACGCGAATTCACTCGACGGGAGATACTGCGGGCGGCCGGGCTTGGCGTTCCTGCTCTGGCCCTGTCACTCGCGGCGGGCTGCACAAATGGGGCCAGGCGGGCGCCCGCTTCCGCCTTGTCGAGTCCTTCCACCTCGACCTCCTCATCGACGACCACGGTGGCGAGGCCAAGTCGCCGTTCCGTCACGTTCGCGTTTGCGGGTGACACCCACTTCGTCGACGAGTGGGACACCGAGGGCGGGCTCACATATGCCGGCGTGCCGACCTTGGCCGCCCAGCTGCGGGCCAACCCCGAACGTCTGTTGTCGTCGGTGGCGCCGGTGTTCGCCCGGGCTGACGTCACCATGGTCAACCTGGAGACGGCCATAACCGATCGGGGCGAACCGGCCGAGGGCAAGGCCTACCACTTCCGGTCGTCGGCATTAGCCTTCGAGGCTCTCAAAGCGGCCGGGGTCGACGTGGTCGGAATGGCCAACAACCACGCCTTGGACTACGGCCCTCTCGGAATGGCCGACACCTTTGACGCCATCGCCGCTTCGGGGATGCCCGTGCTCGGGATCGGCCACGACGCAGCCGAGGCCTTCCGGCCTTATCTCACCACGATCGGCGACCAGCGGGTCGCCCTCTTCGCCGCGACCGACTGGCTCGAGCCGGCACTGGTGTCACAATGGACTGCGTCGGACACCCGGCCGGGACTGGCGTTCTGTATCGACCCGACCCGGCTCCTCGCCGCTGTCCGCTCCGCACGCCCCGAGGTGGACACCCTTGTGGTCTTCCTACATTGGGGTATCGAGACGACCCACTGCGCTTCGCCCGAGCAGCACAGCCTGGCCCAGGCTCTGATCGCCGCCGGCGCGGACATCATCGTCGGGAGCCACGCCCACCGGGTGTTCGGTGCCGGCCATTTCGGCCAGGCGCTCGTCGCCTACGGCTTGGGCAACTTTGTCTACTTCCGAGAGGACGGCGAATCCGGCAGCAGCGGCATACTGCTCGTCACTGCTACTGGACGTCACGTGGACAGCTACGAATGGGTTCCCGCCCGGATCGTGCACGGTATCCCCCGGCCCGAGACGGCATCGGCGGCGGCCTCCGATGAGGCGGTGTGGGCCGACCGCCGAACCTGTAGTGCCCTGACCCCCTAAGCCGATGGCCAGGCCAGCGCCGGATGCCACGTCGCTCCCCGTCGATCGGCTCCGACGGTCCGACCGGGAAAACATCTCCGCGGATGATGCCGAACGACGCCTCTGGCGAGTCGGCGGTGACCATTCGACAGGCAGACCTCGCCCATAACACCAGCGCCAACGTCCCCGAACATCGGCGACCCTGATGCCCAGACCTATCACTAATCGCCGGGTCGGCGATTGGCAGTTGGGGCGCTATCCAGTTCTCGGGAGTAGTGGGAAGCGGTCGCGTCGAGGCTCCGGCTGTGGGTCGGTGTTGGCTGGTTTTCTCCACCTACAAGGAGGGAACCATGATCAGTGACGATTCAGTCGGGCGGACGATCGCCGGGATCTCCGAGCCGTCTCCGTTGGCCGAGGCCCAGATGGCGGCGGTGGCGTTCCTGGCCCGCTACAGCGGCCGAACCCTGGACGCTTACCGTCACGACCTGCGCAACCTGTTCCAGTGGGCCGCCGATCATGGCCTGGCTCTATTGGAAGCACCCCGAGTTCACCTGGAGCTGTGTCGAGCCTCGATGGAGGAGCGAGGACTGGCCCCTTCGACGATCGACCGGCGTCTGTCCACCGCCTGTGGGTTCTACCGCTTCGCGCACATCGACGGCCGGATCTCGTCCAACCCCGCCCAGTACGTGCGCCGCCCGACGGTGCACCCGACGGAGCGGCGCGGCCTGGACCGTGAAGAGCTGGGTCGGTTCCTGTTCGCCACCGAGCGGTTCGACCACGCCCACGCCGCCCTGGCCGTGCTGCTGGGGTTGAACGGGCTGCGGGTCAGCGAAGCATGCGGCGCCAACGTCGAGGACATGGTCTTCGAGCGGGGGCATCGGGTCCTGCGAATCGTCGGTAAGGGCAACAAGCCGGCGCTCATCCCTCTGGTGCCGCGCACGGCCCGCACGATCGACCTCGCCGTAGGCGAACGACGCGGCGGCCCGATCCTGGTCCGCCACGACGGAGAACGCCTGGGCCGCCGGACCGCGCATCGCTGGGTCCGCTCGATCGGCAAACGGGCCGGGATCGGGCTAGTGCATCCGCACATGCTCCGAGCGGCGTTGATCATGGCCGCCCTGGATGCTGGCGTACCACTGCGGGAGGTCCAGGTCGCTGCCAGGCACTCCGATCCCAGAACGACCACCGTGTATGACCGGCGACGTCAGGACTTCGACCGCCACGCCGCCTATGTAGTCGTGGCTTTCGTCGCCGGCGGCTGACCGTCGGCAGCGTTCAGTTCCGCCGGGATGGTTCCAACGGCCTAGAGCCCTCGTGATACGTCGGAGCTGCCGGCGGGCGGGGCTTGCGCCCCTCCCGGATCAGGCGGACCACTCTGTGCGCTTGTTGGGCGCTTGAGCGGGGTTACGTGAGCACACGTTGGGGGTGGAGGTTGGCTTGGGTGAAGGTCACGAGTTGGCCGGCATCTTCATCCCAGAGCTTGAGGTTGACGGCCCGGAGACCGTCTCGGATCGAGACCGTCGGGACGCCGGCGAAGACCCCGTTGGTGTCGTGGGCGCGCTGCAGGTTGTAGTTCGGGATCCGACTGTTGAGGTGATGGACATGATGCAAACCGATGTTGGCGGTGAAGAACTGCCCCAGCTTCGGGAGCTTCAGATACGAGCTGCCACGCAGCGCCGCGTCGGCATAGCTCCACTCATCGTGGCGCTGCCAGTTGACGTTCTCAAACTGGTGCTGGACGTAGAACAGCCAGATGCCGACAGAGCCCGCCAACAGCGCCGGTGGTGCCCACACGATAAGCAGGTCCTCCCAGCCGATGAGCCAGCACAACCCGGCGACGACGACGGCCAACGCGGCGTCGGTGCCGAGCACGCTGTTGCGCAGCCGGGATCGTGTACCACGACGCACCAGCCGCGGTTCGATGAGCATGGCGAACACTGGGCCGAGCCCGAACATCACCAGCGGGTGACGAAACAGCCGGTAGGCAAGCCGACCCCGCCACAGACGGGCCTGATACTCGGCGACCGTCAACGTCTCGACGTCGCCTTCGCCGCGCCGGTCGAGATCCCCTGAGGTCGCGTGGTGCCGGGCGTGCTCGTGGCGCCATGGCCGAAACGGCGTGAGCACGAGCAGCCCGAGGACCCTGCCCGCCCATCTGTTCGCGCGCCGGGAGGGAAGCAGCGAATCGTGCGTGCAGTCGTGAAACACGACGAACACCCGGACCAGGAATCCGGCCGTGGGGATCACGAGGGCCACGGCCATCAATGGCGAGACGCGCAGCAATAGGTACATTGCCACGCACAGCGCCAGGTACGGCACTGCGGAGGTGATGATGTCGAGCAACCCGCGCCTGAGACGAGGCTGGGCGTAAACCGCTAACGCCTCCTGCCACGACGAGCGGTTCGATACGAGGGTCATTTGCGGGCTTCGATACCGACGGTCACCGATGCGGATGCCGCAGCGCGGGGGGCGCAGGGGCGAGGCGTGCTCTTCGAGCGCGGGCACTGAACCGTCGGGTTGCTGCGTACTCGACGATCGCCCACGACGACCGGTGGTCGATTCGATCGGGATCGGGCGCACGGTGGTCGTGTTCGCGGCGGGGCACGGTCCACGAGCGTAATCGCCGGCCCCCCGGCTCCCACGCGGCGACATGATCGCGACCGTGTGCCTGCCGGAGCAAGCCCCTAGCTAGCCAGGCTGGCCTGGTCGTCGAGCTGTCAGCAGGTCAGTAACCGCTATTGCGTTGGAATTAACGAACTGTCGGGTGCCCGCCCCTCCTTGAGCCGGGCTTGCTCGATTCCGCGGCTCGGGCGGAGCTGGGGTCATGGCGGACCCGTCGGAGACAGTAGACAGCGAGGTGTTGTGGTCGGGTGCGCCGAGATTTACGCAACTGCGGGATCGATCCCGATGAGCCGACCCCGAAAGAAGTCGGGAATATGCGTCCACCGAGGAGGGGAGCTCAGTCCTTCTCTTATCAACACATCGTTGCCTGGAGCGGCTTACATCTCTGCCGCGTTTCAGGACCGAGTGAAGACCATCACGCCGCTCGCTACCTATCACCTACCGCCGGTCGGGAGACGCTTACCCCTGAGGGAGGGTGCTTGCCGGAGTTGCTGTACCCGGTGCGGCACTTCAAGGGCGCGTCGGGCCGGCGCGCGCCGCGTGCTAGGGGGCAAGTCGGCGATGGCTGTCTTTTGGAGCTAAGAGGGTGCCGGCGATGGCGGCTTGGGCGACGGCGGTGAGGCGCAGGTTGTTCTTGCGAGCGTGGTTGCGTAGCTGGTTGAACGCCTCGGCCAGGTCGACGCCGTCACGTTCGGAGATGATGCCTTTGGCTTGTTCGATCACGACCCGGCTGGACAGCGCCCCGGCGAGCTGCTCGTTGATGCGTTGGGTCTCGGTCGCGGCACGGTGCTGCAGGACGCTGATGGCGGCCAGATCGGCGAAGGCGCGGGCCACGATCACGTCGCGTTCGTCCATCGGGCTCTGCTCGGCGTGGAATAGGTTCATGGCGCCGATCGTCTTGTCCCGCAGCCGCAGCGGCAACGCGAACACGGAGCGGAAGCCCGCCTCCAGCGCGACGGTGGCAAACCGCGGCCAGCGCCCTGCGCCGGCGCGTAGGTGCTCGTGCTCGACCCGCTCGCCAGTGCGGTAGGCGTCCAAGCAGGGCCCTTCTTGGGTTTGCAGCTCGAAGACCTCCAGCACGCGCATTGCTTCGCTTGACGAGGCCACCAGGCGCAGCTCACCATCGGGGGAGGCCAGCATCACGCCGGCGGCGGCGACGCCGAGCAGGTCCACGCACCGGTCGGCCAGGCCGGTCAACAAGTCGACCACGTCGTAATCGTCGACAAGGGTGTCGGCCATCTCCACCAGGGACCGGACCAGGGACTCCTCTCGAGACATCGCCCACCTCCCTACTCAAAACGCCGGAGGCGACAGGGTCCCGGTCGCTGGGCGCCCGCTCGAAGCCGGATGGACTCTGATGATACTCCCCCCAGGTTTGGTACCAGAAGTCCTGTCAGTCGAGGCGCAGCGTGTGGGCCACGACCTCTCGGGCGACGTCGCCGAGCAGGCGGTCGTGGCCAAAGGCGTAGGCCCGCAGGCGGATGAGCGCTTCGGTCACGCTCACCCCGAGCTGCACCGACACCATCCCAGCCGCGTTCTGCACCACGAAGTGGAAGTCGGCGCCCACTTCCAACTCGTCGGCCAGGACGCCTGCAGGCGCGTGGGCCTGCACCTCCAGCACCCAGCGGGCGGCCACGTCGGCCATCACCAGCGCATCGGCGTGCTGGTCGTCGCTGAGGGGTCCCGGCCGGTGCCGGTACAGGTTGAGGGCGCCGAGGCGGACCGTGCCCACCCGCAGGGGGAACCCGAACACGGCCCGCACGCCCGCCTCGACCGCCGGTGGCGTAAATCCGAACCACCGGGTGGTGGCCGGAGCGGCCAGGTCGGGTTCGGCCACCACCCGGTCCTGGTGGAAGGCGTCCACACACGGCCCCTCGCCCAGCCCGTACTGCAAGTCCTCGATCAGCGCGCTGACCTCGTCGGTGGAGCACACCGACCCCTGGGGCACGTCGCCCGACATCAACATTATCCCCGCCCCGCTCACTCCGACGATCCCGGCGCTCACCTCACATAGACGAGCCGAGGACCGGCCGTCCTCACCGGCCGGCAGCTCGGCCAAGATGCGCCGCAGTCGGTCGCCGGCCATTCAGGCGCCTCCAGTCCAGCTCAAACCAGGCGGCGACCTCCAGATCACCGCACCACCCTGACCGTCCATCACCTGCCTCCTTGACTTCACCAGGGAGAGCGTCAACGGGGACTGGATCGAACGGGCGCCCAAGGCCGAGGCATCGAGCCTCTCGCCGACAACGTTACCGCTCCCGCCATCCCAGAGCACCGGCTCACCGGGTCAGCCTTGGCGGCGGGAGCCGAGGCGATAGGAACACACCCGCATCCGACGCGTCACCCGGGATCACATTGCTGGCGCCTACCGCGCGCCGCAGGAAGGAAGGCCCGACATGTTCGGGTTCCGGCGTCATCCGCCAATACGAGCAGGGCATCGTGTTCCGTTCGGGCCGGGGCCGGGTGGAGGTAGAGCGTGATCGCGGTCAGCGCCACCATGAAGAGGCCGAAGTCGACGACGGGCCCAGATTCCGTCAATGTCCGGGGTGAGTTTCGGGGAAGCGCCCCATCTCTTTCCGCTGCAAATTTGAGCCTTTTACAGACAAAAAAGGCGACCTTCTAGCGTCGCCTTTCTGTCGTTAATGGCTTCTTTATGGCCCGTCATCGTCCCGCGCCTAACACCCCCAGGGTCGGTGGTTGCGATTTCCTGTCCCTGACGATCTCAAAGGCGATTCCGCTTTTCGCAACGACGTCACCAGGTTTCCTTCGAGAACAGGCGAACGCTGGCAGTTGCGGGGAACGCGACCGCAGCGGGTACACCTTCACAGTGCGAGCCCAGCCAACGGAGGTTCAGCTGCAGGGTTCCATCTGTTGTGCTCCCCTTCGGGCGCAGCCGGTCTCACTGTGCGAGATCGCTCAACACGCGACGCAGGGTGGCGTAGACATTTCGCAGCGACGCGGTGCACTTGACGGTGCGGGTGGCCTTCAGCGCGTCCAGTTCTGCGCGAACCCGGCGAGCCTCTGCTAGCGCTCGGGCGGTACTGTCGGCGGCGACGGCAGCCTGGTGGCGGTGGTATCGGGCGGCTGCGCGGGCGCCGGTCACATCCTCGTGAAGCTGGTCGAGCTCTTGTTGCGCCTCGGTGAGCGCGTGCCCCAGGCGGTACGCCCGCTGTTGTGCCTGGTCGACCTGGTGCGTCCAGGCGTACGGGACGAAATCGTCGAACACGTTGGCGGGGATGGCGAGCGCCGACAGCAGCGCGGGCTCGTCAGCGTGCGCATAGAAGCGATTCAGGCCGTCGAACATGGCGAACCGGTAACCGGCTTCGACGAGCATCGGCTCCCAGGCCTGGTGGGCCGGTTCGTCGGACTTTGGCACGGTGGCCTCCATGACCACGACCCGGGGGCGGAACCTGGACCAGTCGGCCCCGGCCAGCACCTCTGCCTCGAAACCCTCGACGTCCACCTTGAGGAAGTCGACGGGTTCCCGAACGTGGTCGGCCACGACCTGCGCCAGCGTCGAGATGGGCACCTCGATTGGAGTGAACTCCTGGCCGTCGACCCGGTAGCGCGCCGCCAGCTCGGCCACCATGGTGGAGGCGCCCCGGTCGATGGGAGCATCGGGGTCCGGCCCCGGCGGCTTCTCGGTCGGCTCCACGAACAGCTCCCCCAGCCCGGCCCTGGCCCCGAGCGCCACCCGCAGATTCGTGTCAGCGGGCCGTGCCGCGCACAGCCGTTGGTGTTCGCGGGGGAGCGGTTCCACGTTCACGCCCCGCCATCCCCGCTCGGCGAAGGCCGCAGTGACCGAATCCAATATGGGATCACCGGCACCGACGTCCACCCAGAAGCCCCGCCGGTCGTCGGGGCGTAGCGCCCGGGCCAGTACCACATCCTCCCGGTTCTGCGCGTACGACACGAACGGATCACGGCTCATGTGTCGGCTCCCGCACCGCTCCAGGCGGCACCCCCTTCGCCGCAGCAGGCCGCCGCCGTCGAGTCGGGCGTGCCGCTAGCGCCGGCTCGCCCCCAACGCCCGAGCCTCCCGACGACATCTGGGTGGTCGTAGAGGTGTCGGGTCGGCCCCGGGGCCCAGATCGGGCCTGGCCTCCACCCGTCAGGCGGATACGGCTGGGCACAGGGACCGACGTCGCCGGTGATCTGACCGAACGGGACAGGGTCGGAGAGGCCGGCGGCCCTCCTGTCGAGGCGTATGGGAGGGGGGAACGAAGCCAGACCGGTGGTGAACGGTGCCCATAACTGTTCGAGCGTTCTGGGGGCCCGTGTAGGGGCGAGGATCACGGGCCGAGGCACACCGACTGGAGGACCTTCTCCACCTCGCGCCCGATGACGTCTGGGCGGTAGCGGCCGGCCCGCTCCGCGAGCCGATCGGCCACGCCGACACGCCCCTCCGGGTCGTCGAGCGCCCCGACGATTCGATCGGCGAGGCGCTCTTCCTTCGGATCGTAGAGCGCTTCTCGAACCGGTCCCACCACCTCGGGGTAGGCCCCCAGGTCGGGTAGCAGGCAGTAGTTGCGGGCGTACATGGCCTCCAGGGTGGCGATCCCCAGGCTCTCATGAGTGGCGGTGCTCACCTGCACGTGCGAGCCCCACAGGGCCCGGAAGTAGTCTGGTATGGCGAGGGTCTCGCCGACGGTGACGCGGGAGCCGAACCGTTCCGCCAGCCGGGACAGGCGGCCACGATGGGGCGAGTCCACCGGCGCCCCACGGGTAATTACGATGCGCGCCGGCCGACGTTCGAGGACTTCCTCCGCCACCTCGAGGAAGGCCCCGGGCCGCTTACCCTCCGAGAAGGAATGGTTGAAAACAACCGTGGGCGCTTGCTCCTTCTCCGTTGCGCAGGCGTCCAACAACCCGGTGTCGATGGGTAGGCCCACCACCCACAGCCTGGCGGCCAGCTGGGCGGCTGCCTCCGCGCTGGCGCCACCGACCTCGCGCAGCAACGTCGCCCGCATGTAGTCGCTGACCAGCAGCACCGCATCAACGGCCAGAAGGTTGCCCAGATCGGCCCACCGCAGCGCCGGGTAGCGCTCCTGGCGGAAGGCGTCGGTCGGGTCCCAGTGGCTCCCATGGTTGTAGGCGACTATCGGAACGGATCGCCGGGCGTCGTCAACGATCCTTCGAACCTCGGACGCGAAAGGCCAGAACGAGTGGAAGCAGAAGATGACGTCGTAGCGACCCGAGCGGAGGCGGGCCGCGATCGTCTCCAGGCACTCGCCGTACCAGCGCTGCCGATCGCTCGCAGCAATGTCGATGGTGTCAACAGCATGCCCGAGAACACCCAACTGTTCGACCAGCACCGCGGCGGCGGTGATCCCGTAGCCCACCGCGTCACTGGCAGCATCGACCTCGCCCCTGACGCGGCCATTGGTAAACGTCGGAACGAACAAGATCCGCATGGGCGGAGGCTACAACCGGGGGTCAGGCCCGACCTCCATCTCATCAGCGAATGCACCGCCGCGTGCCGCCAGTGGAGGGCGCACTCCGCCCGCGCTCTCCTGGATCATCCCCAACGTCCGCTCCAAAGCCGGCACGGACGCCCTGGTGCTGCTGGCCGGCGCTGCCGGCAACGCCGCAGATCGGACGGATGATCGGGCGCGTTCGGCGGTGTCCCAGAGCTACCACGACATCATTCAAGAACGCGGCGGATCTCCTTGGTGATGAAACCACCGAGAGACAGGCCCCACCAGTCGGCGCCGTGCAAGGCTCATGTCCTCGGTCGGCGCAGGGTGTCACCGGCGCGCTCCAGCAGTGGTCCTGGCGGAGGGCCTCCGTGCGGTCACCTCACACTTCGGAGATCCCCAGGTCACGGCCCTTGTCGCCATGCCGCGTTGTATGCATACGCCCCAAATAGACTCGTTACCGCGATGCCAGCCCCGCCGGGTGCAAGACCGCCATTTCCGACCGAGAACACCTCGAGAGGGATGGTCCGGTCCCCGATGGTGCTGTCCGGGTCCGACAAGGTTGCCGCCATCGCGCAGGTGAACCATCTGGAGCGCCTTCTGTTCGACGACGAAGGGCGCCTCCGACGCCGCACCAACCCCAAGCGGGCCAACGAGCTGCTCGGGGCCATCAACAACCTGCGCCGCCAGCTCGGCTGGCTCTGCCTGGACATGGCCCACCACCAATGCTGGTCCGAGGACGTTCCCGCCCGGCCCAGCCGCTGAGCGAGCACCTGACGTCGATCAACCGCTACCTCAGCTTCACAAACGCCAAGACCGCCCCAACAGGGACCGGACCCCGAAAGCCCCGGCGGCGGTGGCGCCCCGGCCAGCGGGTCACGTCCCTAGTCGCGTCCGAGATGAGACGGGCCGATCCGCCCGGGAGCGGTCAGAAACTCCGGCCCGTCATGGAGTACGCAGACGGTGGAGTGGACCTGAGCGACGGGCAAGGCGTGACATACGAGGCGGGGTGATTACCGTCACGGACAGGCCCATCGCAGAGAAGCGTCAAGCGCGGCGGGCGCAGGGAGCCCTCCATCACCGGGCGGCGCCGTGCCCGCCGAGCCGTTCCGCACCCGGTGCTCTTCGACGCCGATGACCGTCCCCAGGTCGGCTAGGTGATGCTGCGAGCCTGAGCCCAGGGCGAGAGCTTCGGGTGAGCCGACAGACGTTCTCCAGGCTGCGGCTGGCCTTCCAAGCTCGGGACATCGCCGGGCTCACTCAGGGCGAGCGGGGACGCAAAGGGTGCTGAAGGCCTCCGTCGAGGTGGTCGAGTTCGTGTGCCGGGCCAGGGCCGAGGACGCCTCGGGTATCAGACGGCGACCTGGTACGCCACGTCGAGCAGCGCTTTCGGGACCAGTTGAATCGTCTACCGTCCAACGCTTGCCGGCATCCAAAACTGGCGGGCGACCGAGAGCGGCGGCGGGAGCGTGAAGACGGGCGGCGGGGACACAAGCAGCTGCGCGCCATCGTGCTCGCCGGCGCGCCGCCCGAGGGCGACAATACCCGTCGCCTTGCCCGCTTCGACGTGAACCGCTGTGACCGACGGGAAGGTCCTAGAGGAACCGGCGTGTCCCATCAGGCCCGGTGCTCGGGTCGGTGCCACCAGGGACAAACCGGCAGCCTGCTCAGACCGGGAACTGGCCGCCTGACCAGACCGCGAACCGGTCTGGTCGGAGGGCACGCGACAGGCCAGCGCACAACCAAGCGCTGACGCGATCGGGCCGCACGGGCATGGTTCGTGAGCGCTCGGCACGGGGCGGTCGTGAGCGGACACAGCCCGACATCGGGCCGTGCCCGTCTACCATCACCGCCACGGCCCGCGGCCCTTACCGTGGTGGCTATGAAGATTCTGCAGATCGTGCCCGCTCTGCACGGCGCCAAGATGGAGACCACGCAGGGCACGTACCCCATTGTCGTCTGGGCTCTCACCCAGGGCGACGACGGCGGCCGCGAAGTCGTCGGCCTTGCCGTCGCCGGGGGCAAGGCGCTCCTCCCACCCGACCCGGACAGTTTCGAGCGGTACACCCAGACCGGCTGACCGAGGAGCTCCCGCTGACCGCGAGATAGAGGTGGATCACCTCACCGCCTACCGGTGGAGCAACACTTTAGGCCACTGCCAGTCGACGCGGCCCGGCCGGCCCGGCACCCGGCAACGGAGGACGCCGCGACGGGGTCTAGATCGAGCGCCAATCGGCTGGCGCGACACGCAGTAGCTGTCAGTCTGCACCTTCGCCGGTCAAGGGCAACCGGGTGCCGGTCGGTCCTTTACGACGGGCTCGGGTTCGGAGCGCACCACCGCCGCTGGTACCGGGGTGATCAACAGTTCCGGTTTCGCTGTGGCGGGCCCAGTCGGCAGGGTCATCGTTGCTCCAGATCCCGGTAACGGACTACCGAGTCCCTCCCCTCGGATCAGACCACGAACAACGGAGTGGCAAATGCACGCGTGTGCATTGGCCCAGCCGGTCAAGCTCATCGACAGTCTCCGCTGGCTCTGCCCTGGATCTGTCGCTCTGCGCCCTTCAAGATTGTGGAACTGGGCGGCTCTCGATGTGATCGGTGAGCCCGAACAGGTCGAGCACCCGGACGGCCAGCCTCGACGGCGACCGGAAGGTCAGCGCCCGTCCGGTGCGATCCAGTAGCTGCTGACCGGTGGCCAAGGCGCGGACGATGGCGGTGTCGATGAACGTCACCGGGCTGAGATCGACGACAACATCCCCGGCCCCGTGGGCGATCACCCGGGACAACACGTCGGCCAGGGCGGGCCTGGTGGACACGTCCGCTTGGCCGCGTAGGGTGACAACGGTGTGCGTCCCTTCTGTATGCACGACCGGGGACGTGACCGCACCTCGGACGGCGCGCTGCACGGTGTCCGTTGATGGGGGAAGCATCGTGAGCGCCATGCGGCGGCCTCCCTGATCGGTGAACGCATTCGCTTGCTGCGCTTCCAGGGTCCGGAGCAACGCGCCCGGGAGGGTGCCGGCGTCACCGGCAGAGTCCAACACGGCGCGGGTACGCGTTCCGTGTCGGCTCAGACGGTACACCTGATGATGCCCGCTGACAAGGACGGCCCGGCTGAGCCGTTGACGGGGGCTCACCCAGCGGGAACGCCGAGTGGTCCGAACGGGCAGACGGGCCGTCGCATAGGCCCCCTCTCGCTAGCCTTCCTGGAATGGCCGAATGTTCAGTGCTGCGATGCGTCGAGCCGGCAGCGCATGTGCTCCAGGTCAACAAGCCGGGCGGCGCCCTGTTGTTGGAGGCTGCTGTTTGCGAAGGCCATCATGGCCAGATTGCAGCTGGCGCGGCCTGGGATTGGAACTGGGAGCACGGCGAGATCCTCATGGGGGCCGACGCAACGAGATTGTCCCGGCCGGGGTGGAAGTTCGAGTGGCGGTCCCCCGCCTGAGACCTGCCGAGTGGTACGGGGGCGCTCGCCCAGCGACACCGGCGGGAGATGAGGCCCGGACGCGCGGCGTAGGGTCAGTCGCGCTTACTAGAGCGTGGCGCCCAAAGGGCAAACCAGATGACCGGTTGTGGATCACTGACCTCCGAGGGATCAGAGGCCGCGACCGCTGGCGCAAAGAACTCCCTGGCCCGACGGGGCAGTGGAGTACCAGCGGCTTGGCCGGGGCGGAGGACCCTGGCGTGAAGAGAGAGGTGACGAACCAGGCAACGGTAAGGTTATGGGTGGCCGGCTACGACCTCGACCGGCGAATGGTTTGGCCCGAATCTTCATCGCCGACGCATGTACCTACACGCGCCGTACGAGGAGCCGGTCGTCGGCCTCGACGAGATCCGACAAATGTGGGAGGGCGATCGGGACGGCTGACGGGTTTATCGTGGCCACCGAGATCATTTGCCGTCGAAGGCCCTACAGCGGTCATTCCAGTCGAGGTCCGCTACGGGGAGCCGGTCCGCCTGGAATACCGCTACCGGGGAGGCACCGGTGCGGTACAGCCGGCTCGGCTACCGGTCCTTCACAGGGAAGATCCAAATGGTCCCCTCATGTTTGGGCCCGGGACGGCAGTCACCCTTTGCAGCCTGACGTGACCGCACCCCGGCTCAGGATGCACGAAGTGTTCAGGTGCACGAAATGCCAGTCGTAGTGCGGGCAGTTTCGGCGGGGGACGATCTCCAGCCCCGTGATGGCGTTAGCCGTTGAGCAACTCGCGGGCGTCGCGGTCGAGCGAAGGGTGGCGCAGCTTGGACATGGCCCGAGCCTCGATCTGGCGGATCCGCTCCCGGGTCAGGCTGAAAACCTCGCCGACCTCGTCCAGGGTGCGGGGCTGGCCCCGGTCCAGGCCGAAGCGCAGCCGGAGGATATCCCGCTCCCGCTCGTCGAGGGCTATCAACATCTTGTTGACCTCGTCGCCGAGCAGGGCCACGGCCGCAGCATCGAAGGGGGACACCGCGGCACGGTCTTCGACCACGTCACCCAATTGGGCGTCGCCGTCCTCGCCGAGCGGCTCGGACAGCGACAGCGGCTCGGCGACATGGCGCAGGATGTCGGTAACCCGTCCCTCCGGGATCTCGAGGTCGGCGGCCAGCTCCGCCACCGTCGGGCGCCGGCCCAGCTGCCCCTCGAGCCGGCCCCGGGCCTTTATGACCTGGTTCAGCAGGTCGCCGGCGTGAACCGGGAGCCGTACCGTGCGACCGCTGTTGGCCATACCGCGGGTGATGGCCTGGCGGATCCACCAGGTGGCATAGGTGGAGAACTTGAAGCCCTTACGCCAATCGAACTTCTCCACCGCGTGGATCAGACCCAGGTTGCCTTCCTGGACCAGGTCCAGCAGCGGCAGCCCGGCGGCCTGATACTTCTTGGCGATAGAGACCACCAGGCGCAGGTTGGCCGTGACGAAGACCTCGGTGGCCTGGTCGCCGTCGCGGATCAGGCGGCGCAGCTGCCGCTGGCGGGACGGGCTGATGCCCTTGGCCTCGGCCAGCTCGCCTCGCGCCTGCCGGCCGGCCTCGACGGCCTGAGCCAGCCGGGCCTCGGCGTCCTTGGTCAGCAGGGCGTACTTACCGATATCGGTCAGATAGAGGCGGACCAAGTCCTCCTCGGGCTGCGCAGCGCGCTTGATGGGCACTCGTCCTCGTCTCTCGATGCACTCGGACAGATCCTTCAGCAAGTGCCGGCGGTCCGGGGTCAAAGACCACCAGCCGCGCACATCAGGGATCCCACAGTACCTGATGAACCCGAAACCGTGAAGACGAAAGGGGGTGCTGCGCCGCTTACGATGCAACCGGTGCGGCGCGGCTCGATGACCAAGCTCAAGAGGGTATTCGGCGACGGTGACGAGCCGGCGTCGGCGGGGGCGGCCTTTTTTCATGGTTGACCCCTCGGGAAGCGTGTGGTGAAGAACTCGAGAATCCGCTCAGTGAGCATTTCGGAGATGAATATCGCGAGCTTCTCGAAGAGCCCGACTTCCGAGAGGATCCTCGGCGGTTGGATGAGATACAAGAAGCTGAGCAAGATCTCTTCGACCGGATCTCGTATCAGCGGTCCCCTTAATCTGGACCATCAGTACCAAAAACGCGGTGACCAGGAGGACCTGGAATGCTATCGGGTCATCGCCCGCCCGGAGAGGCGTCGAGTAGAAAAGAAGTTCGGTGGGGTGCAGGAGCTCGGGCCATCCGACCACTTCGAGTGCGGAATGCTTAACGGAAACCTCTCGGCCCTCCGCTAGGTGCTCGGTAGCGAGTGGGACTTCCTCGACACCTAGCGGTTCCCCTCCGGGCCAAGTAGCGCGGAGGGATAGCCCAGAATGCTCAATAAATTGTCCCAACTTCCCGCGAGCCGGCTGTGACATAACGCCGGCACCGGGGCGATGGTGGTTATCGTTGGCTAGTACTCGGGACACAACTGGTCGAGCGCTTCTACGGTGCGACCTCGATCCTCACCGATGCTTCGCCGTGTATTCCGCGACAGCAATTGCCGGAGGGCGGCTGGGCGCTTGGTGACGTCCTCGAAGACGTACTGGTAGCGGTGATCGAAGGGGCCTTCCGCCGCATCGCTGCCGTCGGCTGGCCCGCGATCAACCGAACGGGCGACCGCGTTCGACCGCTCCGGACCATGCACTAATCGCCGTGGTGAACGGCCGACCGGCGAGGAGGTTTGGCGTGGCGCGAGTCGTCGAGTAGCTGACTATGCGGTAACCAGGAGGGCGCCGACGAATAGCGCGTAGAGCACGATGATCGTCCAACCGGAGCTGCGGTCCAGGCCCCGAAAGGCGTAGGCGAGGAGCAAGGTCACTGCGGTAAGACCGAGGTACCAACCGGCGACGAGGAGGCCCGCGCCTGATGCTTGGCTCAAGCCGACGATGGTGGCCGGGATCAACAGTCCGGCGGTGACGTTGAAGGCGTTGAAGTTTAGGGCGGTGCTGAAGGTAGCAGCCCCTCTGCCCCTGCGGGCCAGGTACACGGCCGCCACCGCGTTGGGCAGACTCGTCACCGCGGCCAGCACGAGGGCCCCGATCACGATGTCTGCGATCCCGTAGCGGACGCCCAGCGCCGAGGCGCCCTGCTCCATGACCACGCTGGCCACCACCACCACCGCCAGCGCACCGACGGCGACCAAGGCGTCGATGGGACGGCCCCGCCGAGGGCGGATCGCCTCTTCGAGCTCACTTTCCTCCTCGACGACGGCCTCGGCGAGCCACCCGGCCCACCGTCTAGGCAGACCCAGCCGGTCGATGGTCGAACGCCGTACGCTCAACAGGAAGGTGTAGGGAACGAGCGCCATGAGCACCAGGGCGAGCCCTACCCCCGCTGTCATGACCCCGGCCACGGCCAGCAAACAGATACCGGCGATCACCAGCGCCACGGTCCCGCCGAGGACGACGACCTTTCGATGCAGCCTGATCCGGCCGGCCGCCACGGCTCCCAAGCCGAGCAAGGCCGCCAAATTGAATACGTTCGAGCCGATCGTCACCCCGGCCCCAACGGCACGTCGGTGATGGACCAGGGCAGTCACCGAGGCCGTGATCTCGGGCGCGTCGGCAGCTAGGGCAGCGACCATGCCCAACAGCGCCTCGGAGAGCCCAACGCGCTCGCCGACCCGCTCCAGGCGGGACACGAGCACCCAACTGGTGACCAGGGAGACCCCCGCACCCAACGCGAAAGCGGCCATGGAAGTCCCGGCGGTCATCCGATTTGGGCCGTCTCCGACGCCACCCTGGACCAGTTCCGGTCTGCAGCGGCGACGGTCCCTGGCAAGAGACAGTCCGGGTGGTCCATGTCAGTACCTCAGCTCCTCAGCGCGAACAAACACTGCGCCGACCAGGCTTCCCGGCTCTCCGAGCACGAGGTTACCCGGGCCGCACGTGGCTCGACTGACGACGGCAGCGCCACCGAAGCGGGCAAGCGGGCACCCCCCGATGGCGCCATTGCGCCTGGGGTCAGGCGGCATCGCCGCCGGGATCGTTTACCCGTCGTAGTACGCCGCGGCTCTTCTTGCCGCCTCACCCCGCCCGCGGTCCGAGCCGTTCTCGCTGGGCCGCGAAGCCGAATGAGAACGACCGGTGCCACCCCGACCCGAAGACTTCCGGAGTGCGACGCCGCTAATAGTAGTACTATGCACTTATTGTAGTACGCAAATACATGGAGGTGTTTGGTCCATGGCTGATCAGGTGGCCGACGAAGGGGCGGTGGACGCGGTGCTGACGGCCAGCCGGACTCTGGTGGCGGTGGCCACGGCATCGCTGGGCGCGGCGGCGGAGGACATCACGATCGCTCAGTATCGGGCCCTGGTGGTGCTTGCTTCTCGGGGCCCGCAGCGGATGGCGGATCTGGCTGGGGCGCTCGATGTGGCGCCGTCGACGGCGGGCCGGATGTGTGATCGGCTGGTGCGCAAGGGTCTGATCCGCAGGCAACGGGTCCGCGCCGATCGCCGAGCGGTGAAGGTTTCGATCACGGAGGCGGGCAGGCGGGTGGTGGATGAGGCGACGGCCCGCCGCCGCGCCCTGCTGGCCGGCATTTTGGCGAAGCTGTCGGCCCGCCAGCAGGCGGCGGTGGCCGACGCCCTGCGGGCGTTCGCGGCCGCGGCCGGGGAGATCCCCGACAGCCAGTGGCCGAGCGGTCCGGCCGCCGTGGTGTCGGCGTCATCCGCAGCGATGACGTGACGGCCAGTTCCCGTCAAAGGCGCGGCGGGGTGGTCACGACCGGCAAGACATCGGGAACGCACCCGGCGGCGGGGGCTTTGATCTCGACGGGCGATTGGCTGCGGCGGTCGCGGGGCGGGCTGTTCGCCATCGCCCTGGTGGTGGGCGCCGGCTCCGGGCTGGGGGCGGTCGGGTTCCGGTATCTGATCTACTTTTTCACCTGGCTGGCCACCGGTCATGTCCAGTTCGGCCAGCAGGGCCGGGTCCCCAGCGGCCATTTCCCCTGGCTCGGCCTGGGGTTCTTCGTGGTCATCCCGGTCGTCGGCGGGCTGCTTTACGGTCCGCTCATCTTCCGCTTCGCCCGGGAGGCCCGCGGACACGGCGTCCCCGAGGTGATGATCGCAGTGGCCGACAACGGCGGCCGGATCCGGCCCCAGGTGGCCGGGGTCAAGGCCCTGGCCTCGGCGCTGTGCATCGGGGCGGGCGGCTCGGTGGGCCGGGAGGGCCCCATCGTGCAGATCGGCTCCGCCATGGCCTCCAGCGTGGGGCAGTGGATCCGCATGCCCGAGAACCGGCTGCGGGTCCTAGTCGCCTGCGGCGCCGCCGGCGGTATCGCGGCCACCTTCAACGCCCCCATCACCGGGGTGTTCTTCGGGGTCGAGATCATCTTGCGAGCGTTCTCCATCGAGGCCATCTTCACCGTGATGCTCTCGGCCATGGTGGCCGACGTGATCAGCCGCCAGTTCCTGGGCGCCGCCCCGTTCCTGTCCGGCTTCCCCCCGGGGATCGCCTTGGACCACGCCCGCAATTACCTGCTCGTGGCCCTGCTGGCCGTGATCGCCGCCCTGCTCGGCCTTGGGTTCAAGAACGTCCTGTACAAAACCGAGGACCTGTGCGACCGGGTCTGGAAGCACCGCCCGGAATGGGCCCGACCCGCGGTGGGCGGGGTCGCCCTGGGTCTGCTGCTGCTGGCCGTGCCGCAAATGTACGGGGTCGGCTACCCGGTCATGTACAAGGCCGTGGCCGGCAGCTACGCCCTGTGGTTTCTGATCGTCCTGGCCGTGACCAAAATGATCGCCACCAGCCTGACCATCGGCATCGGCGGCTCCGGCGGGGTATTCGCACCGTCGCTGTTCATCGGGGCCACCGCCGGCATGGCCTTCGGGGTGACCGCCAACCATGCCCTCGGTCCCGGCGCCGGCCAGCCCGCCCTGTATGCCGTGGTGGCCATGGGCGCGGTGTTCGCCTCCGCCGCCCGAGCGCCCCTCACCTCGCTGGCCAGCGTGGTCGAGATGACCGGCGACTTCACCCTCACCCTGCCGGTGATGCTGGCCGTGGCCATCGCCACCCTCGTCTCCCGGTCCCTCAGCTACGGCACCATCTACACCACCAAGCTGCTACGCCGCGGCACCGACATCGACCGCGCCCCCTCCGCTGACCCCTTCGAAAAGCTCACCGCCGCCGACGCCATGCGCCCCTTCCGACCCCCACTCACCACCCAGCCCCCGCCGCAGAACCAGCCCGCCGGTCCAGACCAAGACAAGTCCAGGACCAAGCCGGGCTACCCGGGCCGGTCACCCACCAACGCGACCTTCAGGTTCTCTTCGCCAACGAGTCCCTCACCCAGGCGCTGCGCCAACTGGTCCTCTACGGCCGCGACGGCCTGCCGGTACTCTCCACCGACGGACAACAACTGCAGGGCTGGATCACCAGCCAAAACGTGCTGCAAGCCATCGCAGACCACATCGGCACCGCGCCGCCGCCCAGGTTGCCACCGACAGCGCCCTCCACCCGGCGGCAGACCCACACCATGCGCCGACCCCCCTGCACGGCTACCAGATCGTCGAGGTCACCATCGACGCCGACTCGCCAGCCGCCGGCCACCCGCTCGGCGAGACCACCTGGCCGCCAAACTACGTGCCGGTATCCGTCCTGGACAACCACACCCTCCGCGACGCCGACCCCAGCGTCATCCTCACCCCCGGCGACCGCATCAACCTGCTCGCCCCCACCCCGACCAACCCAGACCCACCCCGACCGACCGACGAAACAGACAGCCGATCCGCTATGCACGGTTCTTTGACACGCCAGAGCCACCACGTCGCCGCCCCCCGAAATCGAAATACCACCCAATCACTCAAACCAACCAAGGGGGATGCCCCCAAAATATTCGGCGACTCCGACCCTCCACCCACCGCGGACCAGTAGCGGGCACGTGGGATGACAGTTCGGGGTGTCCCCCAGTTGGCCAGACGCACTACATCACCGAGAGCGAGGGACTCGTCCAGTCCCACGGCGAACCCCATCGTCCCGCTCCGCTCAGGCGACCTCGTAGTCTCCCGAGGCGACGAATGCCACTGGCACGAAGCCGCCCCCGACCAGTTCATGACCCACCTTGCCATCAGCGAGGGCAAGGCCGACTGGGCCAGCACGTCGTGGATGCTGAATGCTTACCACCCGCCACGTCGGCTCCCGCCTCGCGCCCATCCAGCGCGTCCCCGAAAATCGGCTTCGGCGCTGACGGCCGGATGGCAACTTGACCGGCAGCGGCACCGCCACTGGTGGACCCCAGGGTGGTCCATAACTGGCGGGACAGTGGTCCCATAACTGGCGGAAGGGTGGTCCCATGCTGCTGGCGGAACTCACCTCAAAGTGGTCCCATGCCGCTGGCAGGCGACACGGACTGCCCGGCCCGTCGGAGCGATCATTCTCGGGTAACTAAACTAAACATCGGCAAAAACGATCGTCGTCAACCTGAGCCGCTGAGCCATTGACGGTAGAGCCCTACGAGCTCGTCTCTTACTGCGGACGGCAACTCTTCCGATCTGAGCGGTCCGGTGAGCTGAATCGTGGTCCGCATCTGGGCGAGGTAGGCCCTGCAGTGCGGACACGAGGAGAGGTGAGCTTCGAACCGGCGACGATCAGCGCGCGACATGGAGCCTTCGATGTAATCCGTAACGAGCTCTACTGCTTGTTGACAGACGAGTTCCCTCTCACGCCGGAACATCATTGGACCCTTCCGAACTTGGTTTCCAGATCCTGACGGAGTCGGCTTCGACCCCGATGCAAGAGGACCCTCTGGTTGACCTCAGAAATTTCCAGCAGTTGACATACTTCCCTGCTGTCAAGTCCCTCGACATCTCGTAGCGTTACGACTTGGCGCTGACTTTCGGGAAGGTTCTCGAGCGACGAACGGATACTCTCCGACAGCAACCCGGCGGCCACTCGGTCCTCGGTGTCTTCAATAAAGTACTCTGGCGGAATCATCCAGTGACCGTTCGTGTCGAATCGGTTCGGGTCGACCGCAGCTTCGGAACTGCTCAGAGGGCGAACGCGGCTTTCCCGTGTTCCGGTCGAGCGCGCCCGGTTGACGGCAATTCTCACGAGCCAAGTCTTGATCGAGCAACGACCCTCAAATTTGCTTAAGCCTCGCACGACCGCCATCCAGGTGTCTTGGACTACCTCTTCAGCGATGGCATCGCTTGGCACAAGCGAGCGGGCCACATAGAACAGAGCATGGTTGTGGCGCCCAACGAGGGCGACGAAGGCCTCCTCGTCACCTGCTCTTAGGCCTTCCAGAAGCTCATCATCGCCAGCAGGCTTCCGCGGTCTACCCACTAGTCACCGGTGTTCTTGCGCAGGTGTCGGACGAGACCGATGACATCGTCCGGTGGGAGATCAATGACCCGAACGGTTAACACGGTGTCAGATGACGCCAAACGAAACGACGGGAACGGGCCCCTTGGGAGCGGCAGATCCATAGGCAATCCTTTGTGCTGATTTATGTCGTGGAGGCCAACGATCGGGCCGAGCCCACGAATGCGCAGGCGTGACCAATTTCCCAGTTCATGATTCAAGAGGCGCCTCCATCTGGCCGCGGCACGAGTCCGGCGACCAGCCCGATGTCGCGGTGAAGGCAAACGATCACGGATGGTTAGCGGCGATGTTGGTCTACGTCTTACCGCGCTCCTTCAGCCACAGAGGCGATCGCCTGCGAGACGTGAAATGCCTGGTTTGCACCGATAACACGCATACCGGCGACGTCTGGTCTGTGTGGCGACTACCCAGCCTGAGCGGAGCGCGCATCGACGACCGGTGCGCTGTTCCTTGAACATGAAGTGCCCGTGGCGCAATTCGCTTTGGAGGACGAGAATTCCCAACCCGCCACGCTTCGCGCCGGTACCCAAGTGAGGTTTCGGTCGTCGGCGCTGCGGCAGCGATGGGAATCGGAGAAGTTGTAGCGCTAGCTACGTGGCCGAGGAGGCCTCGACCCCAACCACGGCCGCCGAAGTCACGGTCGAGGCAGACCGCTGTGCGTCCTCCCCGTTTCCGGGGGACCGACTCCACGAGATCGGCCGCGCTGCCAGTGGAGTTATGCACTCCTCCTCACTTCACCGCATGCTCTTGGGCATCGTGCAGGTTGACCGAGCCGGTAACTCGTTCAGGGGCGAGGTAAGAGGGCTTTGGTTGGATCTGGACTCTCATGGAGGTCGAGGATCTCCCTGTTTCGTAACGTTGTGCGTGCGTCCGATTGAGCTTGTCGGTTCAGTCCGTCCGGGGACTGTCGTAACGCTGAGCCCTCTGCCAGGACAGTGATTGTGTGGGGTAACTCGACCCTGCGAGATCAGTGGAGGTAAGGATCATCATGCGAAAGCGACCACACAAGGCCGTGCGCCTGGCGCTCGGCGTTGCCACGCTCGGTAGCGTCGGACTTCTCGGAGCCGTTGGCGTTGGTGCAGCCGGAGCAGCGGCCGCACCGGCGTTCGGGCCCGGTGCGACTCCGGTGATCGGCCATGTCTATCTCGATGACAACACAGTCGGCACAAATACGATCAGCGGTTTCGACCGCCACCTCGACGGTTCTCTCACTCCGCTTGCGGGGTCTCCCTTCGTCGCTGGCGGCGCAGGCACAGGTGCTGGGCTCGCATCGCAGGGCGCTGTCCAGGTGACCAACGATGGTCGCTTTCTGATTGCGGTGGATGCGGGCAGCAACCAGTTGTCGGTCCTGCGAATCAACTTCGACGGCAGGCTGCAATTGGTGCACAATGGAGTGGTCTCCTCGGATGGTCCGACACCGGTCAGCGTCGCGGTGCATGACGGTCTCGTCTACGTCGCCAACGCGGCTGCCGTTGGACCGAACTACTCCGGGTTCACGCTGTCCCCCTTCGGGCAGCTCCGGCCGCTGGCCAACTCGACTGTCTCTCTGCCGAATGGCTCGCAGCCTGGCGATGTCCTCTTTAACTCGACCGGTACCAACCTGGTCGGGACCCGGGTGGGAGCCTCGGAGATCGACAGCTTCGCCGTTGGGAGAAACGGGCTTCTGACCGAGGCTCCTGGCGCGCCCTTCACCGCTCAGGGGCTTGGGCCCTTCGGTAGTGAGTTTCGGCCGACCAATCCCCAGCAGCTCTTCGTCTCCAACGCCCACAACGGAGCTGGTCTTGGGACGGTGTCCGCTTACGGCGTCGCCTTCAACGGGTCACTGACCTCTATTGGAGCCAGTCCGGTCCCAGACGACCAGACGGCGCCTTGCTGGGTCGCCATCAGCCCCGACGGCAGGTACCTGTTCGCGGTGAACACGGGATCGGGTGAGATCTCTAGCTACCAGATCGCACCCAACGGGTCCCTGGCGCTCATCGGCAGCACCGTTGTCAGCAACACCGCCGGGGTTGGCGCAACTGACCCGAGCGTGAGCCCTGACGGACGCACGTTGTATGTGAACGAGAGTCGAGTCGACACTGTGGGCGCCTTCGCCATCAACAATGGCGGGACTCTCACGGAGCTCCCGAGCTCGCCTGTGGCGCTCCCGGCCGGCGCTACGCCCGCTGGCATCGTGACTACCGGGTTCGGCCGCTTCTAGTCGAAAGCTTTCCCCATTGTGCGAGGGCCGGGAGCAATTTTGCTCCCGGCCCTCACACGTTTTTGGGGCCCATGACGAGCGAAGCGGCAGCATCCGTGAGCTTGGGAAGGTGTCGAACAGCTGTGTGTCTGCTCGGGCTCGTTCGAGGGGAGAGCTTGCGCGAGGAGATCCCCGCCGACGAAGTCGGGTATTCCATGACGACGCCGAGGAGATATCCGCCATTTCCACCCCCCGTCGCCTTTTCATTTGGCGCTCTGTGTCGAGCCGGACGAGCTCGCCGCAAGATGACGGCCAGATCTGGAGTGTGGACTGACGTCGGCGCCGTGACGGGAGAGAATGACGCCTCCACGCTCGACGCAGACTCCGCGGTTGAGCCGAGCGCGTCGACCTCATACCAGTAATCCGTGGCTGGTGCCCCCCGGCAAACCCCCCGGATCGCAACCCCCTCAGTCCTCTTGCTGCGATCAATTGGCCGTCATCAGTTGTCAGCATCGTTGGTCCTTGGCCGCAGCCGACGACTGTCACATCACGCCTTTACACCAAGGTTCAAAGCCCGGCCTCCGATTCTCGCTAGGCGACGCGGCTCAATCAGGGTGAAGAAATTCGATGTCTGGCGGTGAGATCGTCATCGTCAGTGACACTGATCTGGTGAAGCCGGGAATCACCCGGCCGGGATCAGGGGAGAAGAATTTATGAAACTACCGGCTTTGCGCTCGCGTCGGGTCGTCGCCGGCGGGGTAGCCATCGCGGCATCAGTCGCCGCCGCGTCAGGCCTGCTACTGGATCAGGTCGCCTTCGCGTCAACAACTCACGCCTCCGGGAGTCGTGCCGGATCCGCCAAGGGTCTCGGGCAGCTGAAGGGTTTCCTCTCACCGGATAAGTTCACCCTGGGCAGCGCCATCGATATCAACCTCAGCAACGAGACCGCGCGCCTCCCCATTTATCAAGGCACCGCCTACGCCGGGACACCGCAGGCTGAAACGGTGTGGTATCTCCTGCTCGACGCCTCCGACTCCGGACTGGCTGACGATCTAGGCGTGAACTACGCGCCCAAGCTGGCCGACATGCCCATTCAGTGTGCTGCCTGCGTGCAGCATGTGACCCTCACCAACCCGACACCTGCCGAGAACCCGTTCGGGACGGCCAACATCAATTTCCAGGGAGCCCCCGACTTCAGCCCGACCCGCATTGCGGTGCCCGGACCCCAAGGGTTCCCGCTCGCCAAGTTCCAACCCGGCGCAGTAGCCGGCCCGGGATATAGCCCGTTCATCCAAATCGATGGATCCCCGGTCGTCTACAACGCGCCGATCGTCGCTACCGGGAACGGGCCGTTCGACGTGGTCCATCACACCAACACCGGCGACCGGGTCCTCGGCATCCACATCGCCCCGCCTGCTGGATCTCCTGGTGCGGCGCCTCAGGGTCAGTTCTTCGATTCGTGGGCCGACATGTTGTTCGTCAAGGGCTTCGACTCTGGTGAGCCCATCGTCTATCTGAGCACTGACGCCGGCCAGCCCCTCACCGCCGTCCTGGAACGCTCCACCTACGTCCCGGCCCTCAACGACGTATCGTTCAACGGGGGCGACGACTTCCTCGGCTCCGCCCGTGAGCGCCTCTTCGGGTTCATCAATGGGGGGACCGGTGCCGACAACCCGGAGGCCCAGGGATTCCAGCATCTGGCGCTCGACGGTTTCGTGGGCGATGACGCCTCGGCCGGCAATCTCCCCATGATCAACGCCTTGCGCCAGGGAGGCGATCTCCTCAACGTCTTCGGAGACTTCCCGACCTTGAACACCCCTCGCCACGCCGACGCCTACAGCCCGCTCTGGGACGCCCAGCTCGGTCTGTGGACTCCCAAGGCGGTCCGCGAAGGCCTCAACACCCGTCAGACCGACGAGAACACCGTGTTGAACCTCGCCGCTGACCGACCCGACCTGCTGACCGGTGTCAACCCGGCCACCGGTGCCGCCCAGCCGTACGGCTCGGTGGGAGTCGACATCAACTGCGCGGTGCTCGGCTACACCGCTACAGCCCCGACCATGGCCCTCGCGCCGAACGCACCCAACTCACAGTTCCCGCCCCGGTAGGCGAAGCAACACCCGGCTAACGGATAGCCAACAATCATATCCGTTCTACCACAGCACCTCGCTAGCGGGCGGGGCGACGGTTGGGCCCCATGTGGCCCTCCAGCCGCCCCGCCCGTTTCCCCGTCACGACAGCACTGAGTCCAACTACCAAAAGGTGGATCCGGGCGAAGTGGAAGCAGATGAAAGCCGAACGAGGCCCCGTGAACCTGGGGGTTTCTCCGAGGGTGGACAAGGTGGCCGAGTACAGGGCCCGGACCCGTCCGCGACAACAGCCGCTTTACCACGTGGGCAACCCGCTCAAGATGACGATGTTCGAGGAGCGGCGAAAGATCCGCGCGCTCCTGGTCGCTCACGGATACCTGGATGACGAACATCCCGAGGAAGCCACGACCGGATCGCAAAGCCTCGCACCAGTCCCTGCGGACCGACCCGCGGGACGTGGGATGCGAGCAGGCGATGGACGTGCTCGACACCTTCGTCGACGCGGTCATCAAGGACGGCGCCGGCACCCACCGCGAGGCGGAACACGCACCCCGACGGGAAACCGCAGGGACGGAGCCCGTCCGACTTGCCGCGGCAGAACAGCCAGCGGCCTACCTCACACACTTCCTCCCCGTGTCCTTGGCCATTACTCGACACCGGGTTGGGGCCGGGAACCGCACCTCGATTTGGAGGCCTCCGCTGCGTTGGCCTTTCGCGCTGAGGGCGGCGACGATTGCTTGGACGATGGAGAGCCCGAGACCGTGGCGGTCTGGATGGGTTTCCTCGGCCGCCAATCGAGTCAGGGATAAGTCTCTCCCGGCCGGCGGCCTGGGGCAGTTTGCCGGAAGATGCGCTCACGCTCTGGGGCACCCCAGCGCCGGTGGTCGCCCCTGGCGACGTAGCGCACCACCGTCAATCGGGGGGCGTTGGCAAGCGTGGTCGGGAGAAGTTGAGAATCACTGGCGCTCGGTGAGCAGTCGACACAGGGCCATGTGGCCCTGTCGGTTGCGACAGGGCCATGTGGCCCTGTCGGTTGCGGCTCGTCCCACCATCCGGTCGCGTCACCCACGACCACGGTGCCCGGCGCCTCCACCAATCCGCTGTGTGCAACTGTAGGCGGGGCGGTGGCTGTCGTGACTCAGAGGCATCGTCTTGCATTTCGTAGCAGCCCTCTCAGTGTCGAGGAGCCTGGACCGGTCCGACCAACACATAGCCTGCTGCCCGATATTTCACCGAGCCCAGCCGCAGGTCGGTGACGTAGATCGGGCGAGCTGCCCACGATGCTTCGCGGCGGATGAGGCCGACTGGGGGCTCTTCCCGCGCCAAGGTCTGGTGGAGTTCGCGGCGGCATCCGTGGCCCAGCATGGGTCGCCTGGCCTTGTCGAGCAGACCCGCCCGGACCTCGATCGCCAGGCGCTGGCCGGCCTGCGGGCGCCGCCCGGGCCGCCATGCTGACGAATTCTTAATCAATTAAGGGCCTGGTTGCGCACCATCCTGGTGGCGCCCCGCGGCGGGTTATTCCACAGCGCATCGACCAGCGCGGCCAGCGAAACCATCAACCTGGACCGTGCCGGCTTGGAAGTACGGCTGTGAACTGGCCCGGGCGCGGTTGGCGCGCATCTGGGTGACGTCCCAGATCTGCCCGGAACTCGAATTGGGGAGCAGTGCGATGAGTTCATCCGCTGACTTCTCGGGAGAGATCAGCTCCCCTCGCTGGTAGGCGTGCACGAAGCGGTCGTGCAGAGCAGCACCGATCCGATCCGCCTGTTGACCTCGGATCCACGCTTGCATGGCGGTATCGACCGAACCTGATCTGAAGACGTTTACCACGATTCCAGTTCCGGCCAGCTCCGCGGCCAAGTTCAGGGTGTGAGCTTCGAGGGCTGTCTTGGTCGTTGCGTAGATGTTTCCCCCGATCATCGCTGCGGGGTTGGCCGCGATGGCGCTCGACACGTTCACGATGCGGCCCCACCCGTTCTCGAGCATGGAAGGCACTACCGCGGCGGCCAACTGTATGGGGGCGGGGACGTTCAGCAGAAGAGAGTTGAGTACTTCTTCGGGCTGGATTGTCGGTGTTGGCCCCAGAGGAGCTACGACGGCGGCGTTGTTGATGAGGATCTCAACTTCGCCGAGCACCCGGCGCACCCGGCGCAAGGCCAGGTCGACTTGGGCCGGGCGGCCCAGGTCGACCGGGACGGCCAGCGCCGCTCCGCCGCGGTTGGCGATCGAGGCGGCCACGGCGTCCACCTCGCTGACGGCAGGGGCCGCGACCGCGACCCGGGCTCCGGCGGCGGCGAGACTGACCGCCACCGCTCGGCCGATGCCCCGCCCGCCGCCGGTGACGAGGGCGACGCGATCATCGAACGGCGACGTCATCGCGTCGCGGCGGCCAGCGCGGCCAGCGCGGCCAGCGCGGCCAGAATATGGTGGGGTTCGGACCGGGTGGAGTAGTCCGGATGGACATCGACCCACAGCAGCTTGAGGGTCTCGTCGACGATGACCGTCGTGGGCATGGGAAGGGCGGCCGTCCCGTCGGCGTTGACGGCCGCCAAGTCCAAGCCGAGTCGCAGCTGGGTGTCGCGCGCTTCGGGGGATGGACCGGTCACCACGCCCAGCTGAGAGGCGATCTGGTTGCCCGGATCTGACAGGACGGAATAGTGAAGGTCGTGCTTTTGCTGGACTGGCAGCGACCCATCCGGGCGCTGGGGGCTCACCGCTATCAACACCGCGTTGTGTTGCTCGAGGCGGGGTAGCAGCTCCGATTCGTAGGTCTGTAGAGCCAGATTGCAGTACGGGCACCACCCGCCTCGATAGAGCACCACTACGCCGAGCTGGCCGGCCAGCGCGCCAGACAGAGTGGTTGGGACGCCCAACGGGTCGAGGAGGGTGACATCAGACAGCCGGAAGCCGGCTGGGGCAACACCGGGTGGTGTGCCGGCGGCGGCCAGACCGGCCTGTTCGGCGGCGAAAACGGCCCGAATCGGCGCCGATGCCGGATCTGCTGGTTGGGCTGCCATGGCCGCTACCCTCGAAGCGATCGTCATGTCCGAAACTCCTCGGTCACAGCGGTCGACCCTTACGTCGACCTATGTCCTTGTGAGCGTCGGGGTGGCCGTTGATCTTACGAATCCGCCTCCAGGGCGGAAAGAAGCCCTTCGAGGTCTTCGGCGCAGGGGCCGCAGGCCCTGAGATGGGCGGCGACGCCGGGATATAGCTCCTCGGGCTTGCGTCCGGAGGTCGCCAGCTCGGCGTACACGTGCAGGATCTCCATGGCTTCTGCGCAGCCCACATCGCGGGGATCGGTGGCGAGGAACCGCTCGATGTTCTCCCGGCCGGTCAAGGCAGACCGCCCGAAGTTGGGTCGAGGTGCCCTGATGCGATCAGCTCGTTGCGCAACTTGCGGCGGGCGTCGAACATGATCTTGTACACCGCGTTGCGGTTGGTGCCCATCTCGGCGACCAAGGCGTCGAGGGGCATCCCTTCGACGATGATGGCCACAAAGACTTGCCGCTGCCGATCTGTCAACGACCTCTCGACGGCCCGCCGCAACGCCGCGAGCAGCTCACGGGTTTCGGCCTGCTCGGCCGGCACGATACCGAAGCGGTCCGGCAGGCGGTCCCATTCAGTATCGTGGTCCGAAGAGCGTGAGCTCCGCCAGAAATGACGGGCGAGTTTGGTGGAAACCTCAAACATCACAAACTTGTACGCCCAAGTCGTGAAACGGCTGTCACCTCGGAATTGCTGCAGCTTCTTCATTACCAGCATGAGGGCGTCTGCCGCGGCCTGGTGAGCGACGTCGCCCAGTTCGGGACCGGTGACCTGGCCTGCCGTGTCGCGGCGGTGCACCTCTCGCCGGGCGATCCTGAGCAGCAGTTCATGAAGCTCCGCCGCAGCCTTGTCCTTTTCGGGACCCTGCAGCGCCCGGAGCCACTCGGCCGACTCGGCGTCCACGACCATCGGCGTGCGGTGCCTACCACGCGTTCCGTACAGGGCGCGCCGTTCGATCGGCACCATCACCGCATGCTACCGTCACCCCGCCCGCATCCGCGCCCGAGCAGGTCGCCGCCCCGGTGGCGGCGATGCCCATCGGCCAGGCCAAGGCAGCCCCTCGGCGTAGCTCGGGCCGAATCACGCCGAAGCCGAGTGATCCTGGATGTACTTGATCAGCCCCACCACGTCCTCGGGGACGAGGCGGCCGATCGCCCCCGAGGAGTAAACGCTTACGACGACCGTGCCGTCGGGCGCCAGCACAAAGCCTGTCGACTGAAGGTAGCGGGGGTCCGGGTTCACGAACGCCCCCGTCGCCGCCGAGACGGCGTCGGGGTCGGCGCTGGTGCCGACCGGGAACTCCAGGCCCAGCTTGTCGACCAGCTCCTTGGTGGTCGGCTCGTCGTCGACCGACAGCGCGGCTACCGACGCTCCTACGGCGTGGAGGCTGCCATGCGCCCGCTGGAAGGCCCCCAGCTGGGCGTTGCAGTAGGGGCACCACGATCCCCGGAAGAACAGCACCACTGCGAACTGTCCTTCGAACGCGCCGGGAAGTCGAATGGGCGAAGAGCCAGCAGGGTTGACCTCGAGGTCGGGGAACTTGTCGCCAGGATTCAGGAGGGGCACGGGTTTCCTTTCATTACACAGGTGTGTTGGCGAGCGGCCGGAGTCCCAGCCACCCGAGTTTCGAAGTCGGAGGCCGGGCGGCGGGCTCCGAGCCGGTCATGGCAGTAAGTGGCGGCCGACCAGTAGCGTCTTACCTGTCGGGTCCACTCCGCCTTTGGCCACCTCGACCAGATCCCCCAACAGCTATTTCGCCCCAAAGAGCGCGCTAATGCAGCCGACGGGGATGCCACTGTGAAAGAACCGGCAGCCACGTATCGAGCGGCGACCGGTCGCGTCGACGGCCGCGTACCGCAACGGGGGTTCTAGCGTCGAGCTACGGTCTGTCGGTACCAGACAGCGATGGCCGTGCCGATCTGGTCGGGGGAGTCTTCCTGCAGGAAGTGGTTCCCCGCCACCGTGACCTCCTGCTGGTGGGCCAAGACCGGCAGAAATCACGTTGCCGGCCGGTGAGGATGGCTCCCGGGTCAGCGTTGACGAACAGCTTGGGGACCGGACTCGCCATCAGAAATTCGGCATAATCGGCCACGACGGCGGTCACATCGGCGGGCTCCCCCTCGATGGGGATCTGCCGGGGCCAGGTGAGTGTGGGTCGGCGATCCTCGCCCGGGCTCAAGTAGGGCCGACGGTAGTGCTCCATCTCCGCGTCGTCTAGTCGGAATAGCACCGATCCTGGCAGCACCCGTTCGACAAAGACGTTCTTGTCGAGCACCATCGATTCCCCGGCAGGGGAACGAAAGCCCTGAAAGACGCGGCGGGCCGCTTCAGGCCAGTCGTCCCAGGTCACGGGCCGCACGATGGCCTCCATGTAGACGAGGCCGCGGATCGACTGGCGATGCCGGTTCGCCCAGTCGAAACCCAAGGCGGAGCCCCAATCGTGCATCACCAGCGTGACGTTCTGCTCGACGCCGATATCGCTCAGCAAGGCATCGAGGTAGCGGCGGTGTTCGACGAAGGTGTAGCGGTTAGGACCGGAATCCGGGAATTTGCTGGAGTCGCCCATCCCGATCAGATCGGGGGCGACGAGCCGGCCGACTCCCTCCAGGTAGGGCATCACATTCCGCCAAAAGTAGGACGAGGTCGGATTGCCGTGCAGGAAAACGATCGGGTCGCCCGTGCCGTATTCGACGTACGCCATTCGGGAGCCGAGCACCTCGTGGTACCTCTCGGGGTAGCGGAGATCGGCGGATACCGGCACTTGGCTCCTCTTCAATTCGTCTTGGTCGAGGCATGGGCGTTGCCGACGGCCGGTGCAAACGCCTCCGGGGTGGCGTTCGATGGTGAATGGCGCTGACAACGCCACCGAGAACGGACGGTCCTGGGCCGGACCGGCCGAGACCGGAGCTCCACAGTCATCCGTTAACAAACGCAACGCCGTCCGCCGAGCGTGATTCGGTGGCTATTTGACCGCCAAGACATCCACCAAACGGATGTCCGGGTCACCAGCCAGGAGTTCGGAGCCGACCCGGGCTAAAGCTTGCGGTATCTCGCCGTCGAGGTGGGCCTGACGTCCTTCGACCGTGTCAAAGGTGTCGAAGATCCCGTAGGTAGTTTCGCTGATCCTGAACGCATACCAGGTTACGGTGCCGGACTCGGCTGCCGCGATCGCACGGCCTTTCTCAAGGAACGCGCCGAGTTCGGGTCCCTTGCCTGGCTTCGCCTCAAGTGTGACTAGCAATCCGAGTGTTATCGACAATTGGCCCTCCTCGACTGGCGCTTGACTGGTTCGTGACCCCCATCGGGTCGATCTTACGGAGCGTGGCGTCATTGACAGCCCGACACCATGGCTCAGCACGGTCACGATGCCAAGCGCCTGATCCCCCTGGCCGCGACCACAACAACGCTAGTTTATCGACGGCACCCGCCCTCCCAGACCTCCGCGTATCCCGTGGAACCGTCAGCCACTGCCCGCTGTGCTGTCGCTCCTGACACCACGGGGCCCTCTGAGGCTGCTGGATGGGGTTGGCTCCTCTCGGCCCGACCAAGATCGAGGGAGAGATAATCAAGCGTGTGGCCGATCGGGGAGGGGACTACCGCTGAAACGGCAGACCAGAGTGGCAGGCACTGATAGTCTCGCGGTGGCATGCTGGGAAGGCTGGTCGGCGACAGTTGCTCGAATTCCGATCGGGAGGTGTCTCATGAACGGCAGAGCCAGTCTTCCCGTTGCGAACCGTAGCTATCCCTTGTGGCTGGCACTGCTTGGACCGCTGGCCGCTGCCGCGCTCATGGTGCCGCTGCGTGGCCACGTCCCCAACACCGATCTGGCCTTGGCCATGGTTGTAGCGGTCGCTCTGGTGGTCCTGCCCGGGTGGAGAATGGCGGCCTTGGTCGCCGGCGTCTCTGCCGGGGTGTGGTTCGACTTCTGGTCTCACCCGGCCCTACGAGAGGTTCTCCATCCAGCGCAGCGCCGACATCCAGACAACGGTGCTGTTGGCGATGGTGGGGGTCCTCATTGGCGAGATCGCCGTCCGGCGCCGTCAGGCTCGGACGGATAGCAGAACAGCCCACGACGAGGTGCTCAGCCTTTACGTCATCGCCGAGATGCTGGCCAACGGAACCGCAGCCGCACAGGTAGTAGCACTGGTGGCAGAACAGGTGAAAGAGTTGCTCTTCCTGGTCGACTGCCGATTCGACGAGTTCGTCGACCACAGCAAACTTCCCCTGCTAGACCGGGGCGGCGAGCTGCAATACGGCCAGCTGGACTGGACCGTCTGAGGTTCCCCAGTTTTTGTGGACACCTGAGAGGCTGACCTTGGGGTCGGCTGGGAGGATGTCTGATCATGGGAACTATGAGGCGGAAGTTCACGTTGGAGTTCAAGACTGAGGCTGCGCATCGTGTGATCGATACGGGCCGGTCGGTTGCGGAGGTGGCGGCTGAGCTGTCGGTGGTGGATAGCTCGTTGGCCCGGTGGGTACGCGATGAGCGACGCCGGTTGGAGGCGGTGGCGGGCAGTTCGGATGAGCCGTTGAGCGCGGCGGAGCGTACGGAGTTGTTGAGGTTGCGCCGCCAGGTGGCTGAGCAGGACAAGGACCTGGCCTTCTTGGGAAAAGCTGCCGCGTACTTCGCTTCGAGTCCACCAAAGCCGAGAGATTTGCGTTGATGGCGGCGGAGTGCGCGACCTTTGAGATCACCCGGATGGCCCGCCTGCTCGAGGTGTCGGCTTCGGGCTATTACCGCTGGCGAGCGGCCCAGGACCGTGATCTTTTGCCCAGCGAGGTCCGCCGGGCCGATCTGGACGCCAAGATCATCGGCTTCCACCAGGCGTCGAAGGGGACCTACGGCTCGCCGCGGATCACCACCGACCTGCACCAGGCCGGCGAGCGAGTGAGCCGCAACACCGTCGCTGGGCGGATGGCCGATCTGGGCATTGTCGGAGTCAGCCCGAGACTGTTCAAGGTGACCACCACCACCGTCGACCCCGACGCCAGCTACCCGCCGGACCTGGTCCAGCGGGAGTTCCATCCCAAGGGGGTGGACGAGCTGTGGACCTCGGACATCACCTACCTGCCCGTCGGCGACGGCGAGGCGTTCATGTGTGCCATCCGAGACGAGGGATCGTCGCGGGTGCTGGGATACGCCATGGCTGATCACATGCGTACCGAAATCGTTCTCGATGCCCTCGACCAAGCGGTCTCGGCCCGTTTCGGGCAGGTGGCCGGCACGGTGTTTCACACCGACAGGGGCAGTCAGTTCAGCGATCGAAAGGTCGTGGCAGTCTGTGACCGAGTCGATCTGGTCCGATCCATGGGAGCGACCGGTAGCTGCTACGACCACGCCAGCGCCGAAAGCTTCTGGTCGATCTTCAAACACGAATACTTCTACCGGCACACCTTCACCGACCTCGACGAACTCCGGGCCGGTGTCGCCCTCTACATCAACTTCTACAACCACCGACGGCGATGCACCAAGGCCGGCAACCAAAGCCCGATCCAATACGAACTAGCCTTAGCCCGCAGCAAGCCACAAGCCGCATAAACCGTGTCCACAATTTCTGGGCAACCTCAGTCAGCACGCTCGGCCTCCCGGACCGCGACGTCGCGCTGCCTGTCGAATCCCAGGGCCGCTGGCTTGGCGCCTACATCCTGCGCGGCCCTGCCCCTGGCGTTCCGCTCTCCCAGGACCGCAGGTTGGCAGCCATCGCCCTGTCAGACCTAGCCGGCGCCGCCCTCAAGAGCCAGGCCGCCCAGCATCACAACGGTCGGCTCTCCACTCCGACCACCAACTGAGGAGTACCGGCACCCAGCCCAAACCGGTGACCGAGATCCCGCGACCGACGGCGTCGCTCAACCCGGTCGCCGCTTTGTAGGCATGAGAACAGGTTTTGCGCCTGATCTAACGCGAGCTGTTCGGCTCGCCAGTCTGCGACGCGATGTAGCGTTCGGCGCTGGGGAGTGACACCCGCGTCTTCCTCTATATCCCAGGACCGCCAGAAAGGTTGGACCGAGTCGATTTTCCGGCGACGCCGTAATCGCGGCTGGCCGATCGTCGACCATCTGGTGGGATGTGGCGAGCGCGTGCTCGGCGTCGGTTTTCGTGATGGTCACGCGTCGTCTGCTTGACCAACGTGAGATGCAGCGGTTGTTATGGGGCGAGATCGGGATCGACGGTCAGGTTGTAGCCGACGCCGGGAGCGGTTCGGATGAGGGCGCCGGAGAGGTCGTTGAGCTTCTGTCGTAGGCGGTGCACATGGGCGTACACGTATCGAGCTTCGCCGCTGTAACCGTCGCCCCAGACGGCCAAAAGGATCATCTGGTGGGTGCAGGTGCGCCCGGCGTGACGAGCCAGGTAGGAGAGCACTTCGAACTCCTTGGCGGTGAGCTCCACCGCGGTGCCTTTTTGGTGTGCCTGGTGGTGTTGTCAACGCTCTACATCACCGAGAGCGAGGGACTCGGCCAGTCCCGCGGCGAACCCATCGTTCCGCTCCGCTCAGGCGACCTCGTCGTGACCCCAGGCGACGAATGCCGCTGACGCGGAGCCGCCTCCGACCACTTCATGACCCACCTTGCCATCCTCGAGGGCAAGGCCGACTGGGCCAGCACGTCGCGGATACCGAATACCAACGACCCGCCACGTGGGCTCCCGCCTCGCGCCCATCCAGCGCGTCCTCGAAGATCGGCTGCGGTAAATGCGCGGATGGTCGATTAGGCAGCCACGGCTGACCTCGGGTCGAAGTCGGTGAGCGTGGGCGCTTAAGAGGCCAAATCTGATCGGTGGAGTAGTTCCTCGTTGACGCCGATAGACCCGCGACCGGTTCATGTTTGCAGTAGGGGTTCCCGGCTACAGGCTGAGCTCGGGACCCCGGCGTTCGGCAGAGTTATCGATCTCGGGACTCCACCGTGCCTGCGGGAATGGTGACATCCTGGAGTCGTGAGCTCTCTGCGCCGCAAGCTGCCGGTGCGCCGCTTTGCGGAGGATGGCAGCTTGGCCGGCAAGGTTGGCCCATTCGACTGGGTCGACTGCACGATCGCGGGTTTCGAGTAGCCGGTCGGCGATAACGATCTCTTGGCGCGCCCGCTCGGCCTCTTGGCTCCGCCCTGTCGACGGCGCGCTGGTTGCGTCGTTGCGGTCGACGAACGCTTCGATTCGCAGGGCGTGGTGGCACCACACGGCCTGCCCGGCGGGTGAGCTTGGCGTCGGGCCGAGCAGGCTGAGCAGATAGGGTGGCGGATCCTCGCGCGAGGGCGCGGGCCCGCTCAGGACGGGTGATGCTCGAGCGCGGTGTCGACCTGGGCGAGAGTGGTCTCGAGCTCTTTTCGCCGCGGCGCGCTCGTCGACGATCGCCTGGCCACGATTCTCCTGATGGTGGGAGAGGAAAGCGAGACGGTCTCGGAGGTCGCGCTCGACGCCGAGCGCCTGCTCCAGTCGTTTCTCGGCGACGGCCACCTGGGCGTTTGCCCTGGCGATCGCTTCTCGGTCTTGACGTCCCCAGCGGCGTCGGCCGACCTCTTCGAGCCTGGAGTGGGCATCTGCGAGCGACTGCTCGGCATCGTGTTTCGCTTGGATGACGGTGGGCAGCTGACCCAGGGCCTGGTTGAAATCCTTGCTTCGATCCACGGGCATACCGGCATCGAGGTTTTGCAGGTCGGCCACGACGGTGGTGCGGGCGTGGCGGAGCTTGTCGATGCCATAGGCGAGGGGTTCGTCGGCTCGCACGCATGCGGCTACCACTGCAGCCCAGTGCTGATCGAGCCGGTGGCGCAGGCGGGGCAGCTCGGCGTAGCGCCAGCTTTCGGTGATCTCGAACTGCTCGAACGCGTCCTGTTCCCGCCGGATCGCCTCGACGTGGGCGGCGAGTTGATCCTGCCTGTCGAGAGCAGCGTCGGCGCGTTCGGTCTCGGCGGCCAGTTTGTCCTGCCGGCTCTGCCGCTCGGCGCGGCCGTGTCGGCTCAACCCGGCCAAGGTGCCGAGGTCATGCAGCCGTCGGGTGCTCTCGGCGGCGATGGCGTCCATGTTTGCCAGCCACGCTTCGGCCCGCCGCAGCTGGTCTGTGGCTGTGGCGATGTCCGCTTGGCGGTCGGGAGGCCGGCCGGCAAGCACCCGCTCGTGTTCGGCGATGCGGTCGCGAAGCTGGCGGTCGAGGGTCCTCGGATCGCTTCGTGCCGCCAAGGTGGGGTCGGGCCGCCGGGCGAGGGCGTCGGCTACCTCCTCGGCGGGGTCCCGCCGGTCGGCGAGGATCCCGCCGTGGTCGACGGCGGTGATCATGATGGTGTTCCAGGTGTGGGTGGGCTGGCGGGAGCGGGACTGGCCGGTGTAGCCCCGGTAGGCGTCCAAGGCGCTGCTGCCGAGAAGGTGGCAGGCCTCCCAGGTGCCGCCCTGCGCCCCGTCGACGGTGCGGGCCCACGCGTGTGACAGGTTCGGGGAGCCGTCCTTGCGGGTGCCGGCCACGAAGGATGCCGGCAGGGCCGCCGTCTCCCCGCTGCGGTCGAGGCGGAGGGTGAGACCCTCGGCTTCGACCCGCGTGACCGTGGCGGTGGTGCCGTTGACCAGCCTGCTCCCAGAGGGACCGAAGCGGGCGTGCAGCAGCACCCGGTCCCCCGCCCGGTACTCCCGGTCGCTGGTCCAGCCGGGGCCGGTCATCGCCGGGCCAGCGAGCTTGCCGCTTTCGGCCAGGCGGGCCCGGATTCGGTCGGCGAGATCCTCGGCGTCGGTGTGAGACACAACCAGCGCCGCCACTTGTTCGGCCCCGTACTCAGCGATGTCGTCGCTGACCGCCTGGGCCATGGCCTGCCGGGTCTGGGCCGGCCCGGCGTGCTCGTGCTCCCATCCCTGATCGGCCCGCAACTGCTGGGATGAAGTGCAGTCGCCGCGGCGGAGCAGATCGAGGGCTTCGCGGTCGGCGGCGTCCACTTGGCGGCGGTTGACCGTCAGCCGGGCCGACGGGATCAGACCGGCTGCGGCGAGCTGTTCGATGTGGTCGGCGGCGCCGCCGGCCCCGACCGGCTGGGATTGCCGGGGGTCGCCCAGCACCCATATCGACCCACCCGGGCAGGCGTCCACCGCGGCCAGGACGGCCTCGACCTCGGCGGTGGGAGTCTGGGAGATCTCGTCCAACACCACCACCGTCCCGGAGGCCAGCGGGCCGTCGGTCAGGTCGATCCGCAGTCTGGCGATCGTCTTGGCGTCCAGGCCGGCGCCGGCCAGCTCGGCCACCGCCTTGGCCGTGGTGGCCACTCCCACTACCGTTCGGCCGTCGGCCGCGGCCGCTTGGGCGGCGGCATTCAGCATCGTCGTCTTCCCATAACCAGCTGGGGAAAGCACGGTCCGCAGGCTGGCGCCCTCGCCGGCCAGCGTCCGTACGGCGGCCACCTGATCCTCCCCCAGGGCCGGCGCGCCGCCCAGCGCAGCCTCCGCTGCGGCTCCGGTAATAGAAGGAGTGGGGCGGGCGGCCAGGGTGTCCATCAGGGCCACCGTGCGGTCCTCCAGGGCCCGGTGCGCAGCGGTCGACCACTGAGGTGGCCGGCGCCGGGCCGTTTCAGTGTCGGGGGTCAGACGCACCGCCAGATCCGAGTCGACGAACCGGTTGGCCAGGGCAGTGATCTCCCCGACGGTGAGGCGGCCGGCCGAGACGGCGCAGATGTGCTCGACCACATTTGCCTCGGAGAAGCGAGCCGATCGGGAGCACAACCCCACCTCCGAATCGACCAAGGTGGTGGTTATCTCGTCCCAGCCAGGCGGCTCCAACCGCGAATCGGCCTGACACACCGCCCGGTCCAGATCGGAGCCGGCGGCTAGCCCAACTTGCTCCGCTTCGCGTCTGCCACCGCCCGGCCAGCAACGACGGGGTCAGCGAATGGTCCTTCGCCGTCCTAGTCGCCAACGACGCCTCATCATCGGCCCGCATCCGCAATGCCGCCGACTCGTACATGGCCCCCTTGGCCTCGAGCTCGGCCTCGATCTGGGCGCTGCGCTTTGAGAACGCCCGCAGCTGAGCCCGGGTGACGCCCTCCATCTCCCGGGTGTTGTACCGGTCCGGCCCCCACACCACCCCCAACTCCCGCACCAGGGTGCGCTGCAGATGGTTCTGGTAGACCGACCCGGCCGCCCGGGCCCACTCGAACAACGGACCCGCATCGAAGGCCACACTGCGGCCGTCCTCCGCCCGCTGCACCACATTCGGCACCAGACAGTGCGTGTGCAACTGAGGGTCGCCCTCCCGGCTGGTGCGATGCCCGAAACCCGCCACCACCCAACCCTCCGTCGTCACCCGCCGGCGCACCCCCTGCGACTGCACCCGAGCCACCGCAGCCCGCTCCTCCAGAAACCCCAACGCCACCCCCACCGCCTCCCGGTGAGCGGCCGCCACCGCAGCCGCCGCCGGCTCCGAACCCAACGCCCACAACAGCGACACGCTCTTCGGCGCCGAGAACGTGAGATCGAACGCCAACACCGAACGAGACCGACACCCCGCCAGCAAGTCCACGCCAGAGAACGGATGCTTCCCGTCGACCAAGGCCCGCAACTCGTCGGCCTCCACCACCCCCGACAACCCCAAACCCTCCGCCCACCGGCCCCCCCACACCCCCGGCGACTCCCCCACCCCGGCGTAATACTCGTCGACACTCAACGCCACCGACGAAATCAAATACTCCGCATTCGACAACCCCGTCACCGTCAACACCAGCCCCCACCCCCAACCCCCTCACCCCCAACCCCCTCACCCTCCACCCTTCCAACCGCCACAAGCCCCAACTCCATCACCCCACCAACCATCCACCCCTCAACCGCAACAATCCAAACCGGCACAGACACTTGCCACCCCTCCGGGGAGGCACTGCAGGGCGTCCTCACGACGACGCCGTGCCGAGGTCGAACGCCTGGTGGGTGGGGCGCTGCAGAGAGGGAGAGGAAGGTGGCCCACCCACGCCGTGGATCCCGGACCACGGCGGGCCCGTGCCGAGGAAAGCTACAGCCCGGGGCAATGACCGTAAGTCCGGCCACCGAGCCGAGCACGTAGACGGACAGGCCGAAGCGGCTGGCCGGCCCGTGCTCGGGTTCGAGAGCCAGTAGACCACGGCTCCGGAGCACCCGCAGAGCCCCGGCCGCGGTTTCCGGTTCGATGGCGAGACGTTCGGCCACCTGACGAGCCGAGGTTCGGGCGATCAGACGGCCGCCCTCGGGGACGGCAGCCAAAGCCACTTCCTCCAGCGTCATCCAGGCCAGAGCGCGCAGTTGCCGGCGCAGCGTGCGGCTGGCAGCCGACACGAGCAACGCCGCCTCGTCGAAGCCGTCAGGAACAGCCACCCGGCATCAAACCGAGCTCAGGGAAGCGGCCCCCACCGACTGGCCCTTGTCGCTACCCACCGCGGCCAGACGGTCGATGGCCGCCCGAGGGATCAGGATGCGGCGGCCCATGCGCACCGCCGGCAGCCCGGTGCGACCATCGCTGGCCAGCCAGGCGTTGGCCAGCTCGTAGGCCGCCGAGTTCGAGATCCCCAACACCAACGCGGCTTCACGCACCCGCAGGAACGCCGCCTCTCCAGTCCTCACCACAACACCTCCCGGACGTGGAATCACAACGGTGCGATTATAGCACCGCGAGAGTGTCTGTGTGAAATACTCGAATAATCGTCACGCAATGGCTAACGTAACGGGCATGGTCGGACGCAAACGGACACCCACGGACGCCAAACCCCCCGACCTGACCCGACCTGCCGGCCAGGCCGACCTCAACGAGATCGTCGCCTACAACTTCCGGGCCGCCCGAGAACTCCGGGGCTGGACCCAAGAAGACACCGCCCAAGCCCTGGAACGGCTCCTAGGCCAGCGGCTCCCCCAAGCCAGCATCTCGGCCATGGAACGAGCCTACGAAGGCGACCGCCATCGAGAGTTCGACGCCCACGAAATCCTCGCCTTCGCCCTGGCCTTCGACCTGCCCCTGGTCTGGTTCTTCCTGCCCCCACCCGGCGACCACCGCACCCTCCACCACACCACCAACATCGTCAGCGAGCTCTACGGCATCGTCTTCGGACGCGAAACCCAGCTCCAGCCCGTCTACGACCGCCTCCGCCAACTCGGCATCGACGAGCCGACCGAAGTCGACAAGACCATAGAGAACCTCACCGGCCGACCCAGCCCAGCCCGCCAAACCAGCTACCGCCAGCGACGGAAACAACTCCTTCTCGCCCTCCTCGACCAGTACACCGACGACGTCGACCGCGCCGCCGAAGAAATCGGCACCTTCTTCGACCACCTCCGGCAGGTCGGCGTTCGAGGGCTCGTGGCCGAACGACTCAATGACGGTGACTACGTGGGTCTACCGCAACTGCCCGAAGACCTGGCCGAGACCACAAACGCCGACAAGGACCGCCGACAAAAGCGCCGACCAGGCAACCGATGACCGGGCCTGGTCCGCCCGACGAAATCAGCTATGACCTGGAAGAGTCGATCGAACTCCTGGCCGCCCTCGAAGACGCACGAGACGCCCTCGCTGACAGCGACCACCTGGCCGTCGTCGCCCAAGTCGAACATGAGATCGCCCGTCTGAGCCGTAAGCTTGGCTTCGACCGTCCGACTGGAGGTGGAGATGGCCGCTGATCTCCTCACAGCTTCCCAAGCAGCCCGCCGGCTCGGGATACCGACCAAGGAAGTACTCCGCCTTATCCACGAACGCAAAATTCGCTACGTGATGGTCAAGGGAATCGCCCACGTTCCCGACGACGCAATCGAGGAGTTCCGCGCCAAAGCCTCGTGAGCGGACGCGCCGACGCGGCCTGAACCTGTGGAGCGCGGGTGTCAGCTTCGTACTATTCCGGCCGTAGGAACCGTCCGATGGCGTCCGCCGCCGCCTCTTGCATCGACTCCAGCACGTGGCTGTACCGATCCAGGGTTATCTGCGTGGACGCATGACCGTGGCGCTCACTCACCACCTTCGGGTGCACCCCGGCGAGCAGGGCGATGGTGGCCGCGGTGTGGCGCAGATCATGCAGGGTGATTTCGGGTAGACCGGCTCGACGTTGCAAGGCGTGTAAGTCTCGGGTCAATCGAGCCGGATGGAAGGGGCCACCGAACTCGTCAACGAAGACGTACTCGGGTACGGCAAACTCACCGCGCTGCTCGGCCTCGGCCGACATGGCCTGCCGGTGGGCCCGGAGAGCATCAGCCGTCCCGGTATCGAGGTGAAGCACCCGCCGGCTCGATCGGCTCTTGGGATCGTGTTCCACCACGACGTGCCCCGCGGTCGTCCGCGTCGTCCGCACGGCGAGAAGCGGTGGATCTCGATCCAGCCCGACGTCACGCCATCGCAGACCGGCAAGTTCGGCCCGGCGCAAGCCGGTCGACAGCACGAGGTACCACATGGCCTCGAGGCGGTCACCTTCGATAGCCAGCAGGAAGCGCCGAGTTTGATCAGGCGTGTAGACCGTTCGCTCCTCCGTGTCGTCCCGTGGCTTGTCGATCGCCTCGGTTGGGTTGCGAGCGATGTAGCCCAGGCGCACCGCGTAATTGAGGGCGTTGTGCAGGACCCGGTGAATGTTGCGGACCTGCGTCCCGGACAAGGTTGCTCCCTCGCGGCCGCCAGACTTGCTGAGGTCGGAGTACAGCTTCTGGATGTGCGCGGGCGAAAGACGGTCCAACCGGACCGAGCCGATGCGGGGCACCACATAGACCCGCATCAGCCAGCCGTAATTGCGGAACGTCGAGGCCTTCCGGTTGAGGCGCACCGCCTCCAACCACTCGTCCGCCAGGTCCGCCATTGTCCGCCGAGTCCCATGGCGTAGTCGGCCGGCGTCGATATCCACCTTCGTCTGCGCCAGGGCGCGGCTGGCGGCGCGCTCGCTGGCGAACCCGCTCGCCCGTCTCTGGCGCCGCTTACCGTCGGCACCGGCTGGCAGGTCAATGCGGAAGAACCAGGAGTCTCCTCGCCTGCCCACGTTCTCGGCCATGCCAACCTCACCCTCTGCGTGTCCATGCGACACGGGCCTGGACGCTTTGTGTCCAATCCTGTGTCCACGACCCTACAAGGGGGGCTGTGACGATAACCCCGATCGGCTGGCCACACCCCTCCTGACCAGCGCTTTCTTACCGTGTCGGAGGGGGGACTTGAACCCCCACGTCCTTGCGGACACTAGCCCCTCAAGCTAGCGCGTCTGCCTATTCCGCCACTCCGACGTGGCTGCCGGCGCTCGCCGACCTCGGGGAGCGATCTTAGTGCCTTCCCTCCAAGGCGAGGGTGGGTAGAACTGCGGCCGGGAGGGTAGTGCAGGCCGGCTTTGGTTTTTGGTATCTAAACCGCGTATTACGCGGTTTAGATACCAAAAAAGGAGCGTCGCCGCCGGCAAAGGACCGACACCCCACCGGCCCGGCCCCACGACCCGGCGGTCATCCTGAACCGACACCAAAAGGCCCAGACTCACTAGGGCCAGGGCAACAAGGACCGTCGCCGCCGGCAAAGGACCGACACCCCACCGGCCCGGCCCCACGACCCGGCGGTCATCCTGAACCGACACCAAAAGGCCCAGACTCACTAGGGCCAGGGCAACAAGGACCGTCGCCGCCGGCAAAGGACCGACACCCCACCGGCCCGGCCCCACGACCCGGTCGTCACCCTGAACCGACACCAAAAGGCCCAGACTCACTAGGGCCAGGGCAACAAGGACCGTCGCCGCCGGCAAAGGACCGACACCCCACCGGCCCGGCCCCACGACCCGGCGGTCATCCTGAACCGACACCAAAAGGCCCAGACTCACTAGGGCCAGGGCAACAAGGACCGTCGCCGCGGGCAGAGGACCGACGCCCCACCGGCCCGGCCCCATAACCCAGCGGTCATCCTGAACCGACACCAAAGGGCCCAAGCTCAGTAGTGCCAGGGCAACAAGGAGCGTCGCCGCTGGCAGAGGACCGACGCCCCACCGGCCCGGCCCCACTGCCCGGTCGTCATCCTGATCCGACACCAAGGGCTCAGGCTCAGTAGTGCCAGGGGAACGCCGCCCAGTTGGGCGGACGCTTCTCCAGGAAGGCGTCCCGCCCTTCGACCGCCTCGTCCGAGCCGTAGGCCAGTCGGGTGGCCTCGCCGGCGAAGAGCTGCTGACCGACGAGACCGTCGTCGATCAGGTTGAGCGCGAACTTCACCATGCGCTGTGCAGTAGGGCTCTTCCCGTTGATCTCGGCGGCCCACTCGAGGGCGACCCGTTCCAGATCCTCGTGGGGAACTACCGCGTTGACGGCACCCATGGCGTGCATCTCGTCCGCGTCGTAGGTGCGACCCAGGAAGAAGATCTCCCGGGCCAACTTCTGGCCGACCTGGCGGGCCAGGTAGGCCGATCCGAAGCCGCCGTCGAAGCTGGCCACGTCGGTGTCGGTCTGCTTGAAGCGGGCGTGCTCGGCGCTGGCGAGCGTGAGATCGCACACTACGTGCAGGCTGTGCCCTCCGCCTGCCGCCCAGCCAGGGACCACGCAGATCGACCACCTTCGGCATGAACCGGATCAGCCGCTGCACTTCAAGGATGTGGAGGCGGCCGGTCCGGGCCGGGTTGATGGAATCGGCACCATCGCCTTCCGCATACTGGTAGCCGTCCCGGCCTCGGATGCGTTGGTCGCCGCCCGAGCAGAACGCCCAACCTCCGTCACGAGGAGACGGCCCGTTCCCGGTCAGCAGCACACACCCCACGTCGGGGTCTGGCGGGCGTGGTCAAGGGCGAGGTACAGCTCATCGACGGTGTGGGGCCGGAAGGCGTTTCGGACCTCCGGCCGGTTGAAGGCCACCCGTACGGTGCCCTGTTCGAGGGCCCGGTGGTACGTGATGTCGGTGAAATCGAATCCTTCGACGGGTTCCCACGCCGATGGGTCGAACAGGGCGGACACTCGCTGCCGGTGGTCACGGCTCCGACACTAGGCCCGAGTGGTCGCCCTGGACGATTGCTCGGCAAGGGTGGGACGTGCCCGCGGGGCGAGCCAGCGTCGGGGCGACGCCGCGAGCGATGACAGCACCAAAAGGGGCTAGTGCAGGCGCACCCGAGGGTCGAGCACGGCGTAGGCCACGTCGACCAGGATGTTGGCTCACCACCACGGCCGACAGGCGACGATCACGATCCCGATGATCACCGGCAGGTCCTGTGATTCGATGGCATTCACCGCAGTCCAACCGAGCCCCGGCATGCCCGAAGACCTGCTCGGTGATGATGGCCCCGCCGAGCAGTACGCCGAGGTCGATGCCGAACTGGCTGACGACGGGCGTGAGGGCGGAGCGAAGGCCGTGCCGGTAGATCACCCGACGCTCGGTCAACCCCTTCGAACGGGCCGTCCGGATGTAGTCCTCGCCCATCACCTCCAGCAGCGAGCCGCGCGTCAGCCGGGTGTAGGCGGCCGCCGAGACCAGAGCCAGCGTGAACCACGGCAGGACCAGGCCGCGGAACCAGTCGAGCGGACTCTGGGTGAAGTAGGTATACCCCTGGCCGGGGAACCAATGGAGCCCATGGATGGTGAACTGGTAGTAGAAGATCCAGAGCAGAATCAGGCCGAGGACGAAGGTCGGCATCGAGTAGAAGAACAGCGCCACCGTGGTCGCCGACCGGTCCCAGAACGGCCTCGCCGCACGGCGGAAAGCACGCCCGGACAGCACCCCGATCACCAGCCAGATGATGGCCGCGCCGATGGCCAGTGAGAAGGTGATGGGGAACGCCTGCTTGAGGACGGTGGCTGACCGGCTCCTGGTGGTAATAGGAGTACCCGAGGTTGTGGTGCCACACCAGCTGTTTGAGGAAGTCCCAGTACTGCACCACGATCGGGCTGGTTGAGATGGAGGCGGGCCCGGATCAATTCCAGCGTCTGGGGAGTGGCATTCTTCCCGGCGATGCGATGGGCCACGCTTCGGGACCGGAGCCGACGAAGAAGATCCCGAAAACCAGAACGGTGACCATCCACATCACCAAAATCCCGAGAGCGATTCTCCGGATCAGAAATCTGGCCATGCCCGCCTCCTACAGCCGATCGAAGCGGGGGTCGAGGGCGTCGCGTACGCCGTCACCGAAGATGTTGAAGGCCAAGGTGGTGATCACCAACGCCAAGCCGGGAAACACCAGGTACCACCACGCCTGCTGGTACACCGACTCGGCCTCGGCCAGCATCTGGCCCCAGTCGGCGGTCGGCGGTGGGACCCCGAGGCCGAGGAACGACAGGCTGGCCTCGGCCACGATGGAGACCGGGATCAGCAGCGTGGCGTACACGATCAGTTGGGCAGTGACGTTGGGCAGGACGTCGATGAACATGATCCGCCAGGTGCCGGCCCCAGAGAGCGGGCCGCCTCGACGTATTCCTTTTCCCGTATCGACAGCACCTGGCCCCGGACGATCCTGGCCACCGCCGCCCACCCGAACAGGGCGATCACGATGATGACAATCTGCAGGCTGGGCCGGCTGATCGACACCAGGCAGATGGCGAAGAGCAGGTACGGCAACGACAGCACCAGATCCACCAAGCGGGCGATGATGGTGTCGGCGATGCCCCCAAGGAAGCCGGCGACCAAGCCCAGCACCGCACCGATCACGACGGTAACGAGGGTGGCCACCACCCCGACGAACAGCGAGATACGGGCGCCGTAGGCGAGCCGCACGAGGATGTCTCGGCCCTGGTCGTCCGTGCCCAGGAGGAAGGTCCGGCCGGGTGCCACCGGCAACCCGTCCGGGCTGAGGCCGGTGGTGCGGAACTGCTCGATTGACCCCGTGCCCAGTGATCGCCGCGAACACCGGGGCGAAGATCGCCACCAGGATGATGATGACGATGACGCAGAAGGAGATGATGGCAGCTCGATCGTGCTTGAGGCGAGCCCAGGCCAGTTGCCAGGTGCTGCGGCCCTCGATCTTGGCGGCAGCTTCATCGTCAACCCCTTCTCCACCTTCGTGTTCGATTCTGTCGATCGCCAGTCCGCTCAGGCTCATGGCGTCCCCCTTTCCGTCAGCTCACTCAATTCCGCGACGGCATCCGCGCTCACCACCTCCGGCTCGACGATCCGCTCCTCGACTGCGATAGTCGGGCGAGCGTGCAGCCATCTCCTCGGGCGAATCGACGGGGAAATGGCAGGCGGTGGCGTGCTCCGGGCTGTCGCCCTCCCTCGGAACGAGGATCGGGACCTCGTCGACGCAGCGGGGCTGCGCCTTCGGGCAGCGCGGGTGGAAGCGGCATCCGCTCGGCGGGTTGACCGGCGAGGGGACGTCGCCCACCAGAATGATCCGCTCCCGCGAGGCGGCCAGCGCCGGGTCGGGCTCGGGCACCGCAGACAGCAGGGCGTTGGCGTAGGGGTGGCGGGGCCGGTGGTAGAGGTGCTTCCGACGGTGACAGCTCCACGATCTTGCCGAGGTACATCAGCGCCACCCGGTCGCTCACGTGGCGCACGACCGAGAGATCGTGGGAGATGAAGATGTAGGTCAGTCCCAGCTGGTCCTGCAGATCGGTGAGCAGATTGAGAATCTGGGCCTGGATGGAAACGTCGAGAGCGGAGACCGGCTCGTCGCACACGATGAGCTCCGGCTTGAGGGCCAGCGCCCGAGCCACCCCGATCCGCTGGCGCTGACCGCCCGAAAACTCGGCCGGGAAGCGGTTGAAATGCTCGGGGTTGAGCCCGACGAGCTCCATGACCTCCTGGACGCGCCGCTTGCGGTCGGCGCCTCGGGCCACGCCGTGAATGGCGAAAGGATCGCCGATGATGGAGCCAACCCGGCGCTTCGGGTTCAACGATCCATACGGGTCCTGGAAGATCATCTGCATCTTGCTGCGCAACGGCCGCATCTTCCGCGGACTGAGCTTGCTGATGTCGGTGCCGTCGAAGATCACCTGGCCGGACGTCAGTTCGAACAACCGCGTCATGCAGCGGGCCAGCGTCGACTTCCCGCATCCGGTCTCACCGACCAGGCCCAGGGTCTCGCCGCGTCGCATCTCGAGGCTGACCCCGTCCACCGCGTGCACGAAGTCCTTGCTGCGACGCACGCCTCCCGACTGGACGGGAAACCATTTGACCACGTCGGTGACCGTCATCAGCGGGTCGGCGGTCACGACGCCACCGGCTCCCCCGTGACTTCAACTCGGATAGCCAGCCCGTTCCGCCTTCGTGTGGGGAAGCCAACACGACGACGTATGCCGCGGATCGCCGTCAACTGGATCGAGGGTCGGTACCTCCGTCCGGCACCGATCCATGACGTAGGCGCAACGGGGGTGGAAGGGGCAGCCCCGGGGCGGGTTGATCAGGCTCGGAGGCTGACCCGGCGATCGGCTGCAGCCGGCCTCGATCGCCTCCGTACGCCGGCAGCGATCGCAGGAGGCCTTCGGTGTAGGGATGATGGGACTCGTAGAACAGAGGGTCCCTGGGGGCGGCCTCCATGATCCGACCGGCGTACATCACGATCACGTCGTCGGCGACCTCGGCGATGACCCCGAGGTCGTGGGTGATCAGGATGACGGCCGTCCCGAACTCCTGCTGCAGCCGTTGGATAACCCGCAAGACCTGAGCCTGGACCGTCACGTCCAGAGCGGTCGTGGGTTCGTCCGCGATCAGGAGGGCCGGGTTGAGGGCCATGGCCATGGCGATCATGGCCCGCTGGCGCATACCGCCCGAAAACTGGTGAGGGAAGTCGTCTACCCGCTTGTCGGGCTGAGGTATCCCGACCAGCCGCAGCAGGTCGATCGCCCGCTTGCGTGCCGCGGCCTTCGAGGTGTGCGGCTCGTGGGCCCGGATCATCTCGACGATCTGCCAGCCCACCCGGTAGTACGGGTGCAAGCTCGAGAGGGGATCCTGGAAGATCATGGCGATCTTGGGACCGCGCACTTGCCGCAGCTCACCCTCGGTCATGGTCAGGAGATCCTCGCCCTCGAAGAGCGCCTGACCGGAGATCTCCGCCCCTCGGGTCAGGCGCATGATCGTCTGGGTGGAGACGCTCTTTCCGGATCCGGACTCGCCGACGATTCCCAGCGTTTGACCGGGTTCCACCGAAAACGAGACGCCTCGAACCGCTTGGACCAGGCCGTCATTGGTCTGGAACGACACGTGTAGATCGCGTACCTCGAGCAGCGCCATGTCGTGCCTTTAGTTGTGGGGCCTTCCTCGGTGGGCAGTCAGCTTAGGCCTGATCGCCCGGCGATTGCTCGCCGGGCGATCCTCTGCCACTACATACCCCTCTCGATGCCCTCGTTGCGCTTAGCTCAGCCAGATGTTGGACAGGTCGCAGTCCTGGATGGCGCCGATGAAGACGCAGTTGTGGACCTGCGAACCGTGGATGGAAGGCTCGTTGGGATCCTCGAGCGGCATGACCGCAGCCTGGGCCATGGCCTCCTCGTCCGCCTGGTGCCACGCCGTGGTGGCGGCGGAATCACTGGTGGCCGCCAGGGCCTGGCCGATGATGGTGTTGAGCTTGGGGTCGTTGAAGAACCCGAAGTTGCTCGACGCCGGCGGCAGGTTGTTGCCGTCCAGGATCGGCAGGAAGTAGGACTTGCCACCCGTCGGGTACCAGTCCGGCCCCCAGCCCGCTTCGGCCAGGTCCCACACGCTGTTCTTGGCCGCGGTCCCGGGGGTCAGGTACTTGCCGTAGAAGTCGTTACCGGAAACGGCCAGGCCCTTGAGGGTGATCCCGACTTGGGCCAGTTCCGCCTGGGCGGTCTGGAAGTCCTTGGCTGCGGTCACGCTCTGCTGCGGGCGATAGAGCCAGCTCAGCGTCAGATGGCTGTAGCCGGCCTGCTGCAGCAGTTGCTTGGCCTTGGTCGGGTTGTACGGATAGTCGTCGAAGTTTGGCGACGACCCGTCGGTACCTGGAGCGATGAGGTGGGTCAGCGGTGGCGCCACTGCCGACCCTCCGGCGTTCTGGACAAAGGCCAAGCGGTCGAGGGCGTACTCAATAGCCTGCCGCACCTGCACCTTGCCGAGAGCGCCGGTGTTGTTCTTCGAGATGGTGTTGAACACGATGTAGGGATTGGTCGATCCCTCGGTCACCAGCTGGAAGTCCGGGTTCTTGGTCGCAATCAGGCTGGGCACGTCGTTGGACGGCACGTGCACGTCCCATTGCATGTCGGCCTGCGGCGTGTTGGTCAGGATCTGCTGATAGATCGACTGGGGGTTGCCCGTCTCGGTGATGTCGATCTTGTCGACGTACGCCTTGCGGATGGGATCCGAGGACTGCTGCCAGGCCGGGTTGCGCACCAACACGATCGACTTGTTCGGCGTGTAGCTCTGGACCTCGTAAGGGCCGTCGGAGTAGGTGTGCGCCGCCTGGGCGGGGGTGTCCGGCAGGTACTGCAGATACTCCTGCGGCACCGGGTTGGCCCACGACAGGTTGAGGGTGCCGGGGAAGTAGCTGGCCGGTGTGGTCAGGGTGAAGTCCACCGTCAGATCATTGGACGGGTCGACGCTGACGCCCGAGATGTTGTGGCTCGACATGTACGTCTCTTGAGCGGCTTCGTTGGTGCTCGACACGTGGCCGAAGGCGGTGCAATAGGCGGCGTAACCGGCCAGGATGTCGCTGATGTCGGGCTGACCGGCCCACGGGAAGGTCGGGTTGCAGCTCCGCTTCACGCCCCGCACCACGTCGGCCGCGGTCACCTGGCGAGGCGGCGACGTGTTCCACATCGCACCCTTGCGGATGGTGACCGCATACTTGAGCCCATTGTCGGAAACGGTAGGCATCGCCGTCGCCAGATCGGGAGCCAGCGTGAACGTCTTACCCATGACACTCGGGTAGGTGTACAGCTGACGCTCGTACATCTGGTAGGCCACGTAGTCCAGCGTGTAGTAGCCATAGTTGGGATCGAGGTTGTCATCGACGTCACTGCTGCCGAGCACGGTCAGGGTGCCGCCAGTCTTGGGCGTCCCGGAGGTGTTGGGGTTTTCGATCTGCAGTCCCAAGCCGGAGCTGGAACCCCCCGAGCTCGTCCCCGAACCCGATGAGGACGAGCTCGAGCCGCCTCCGCATGCTGCGCCGGCGAGCGCAAGGGCAGCAACGCCCGCACCCCACACCAACGTCCTTCGTCTGATGCCTTTCACTTTGATGAGACCCTCCTCGTCTCTTTTGACCGGCCTCGATGCCGGTCGCTTATGTCGCCCGCCGCGTTGTTACGCGCCTTGGCTCGCGGCGATCATCACTGCAAGCGAATGCCCAGGATGATGGTGGTGAAGAAGAAGACGATGGCACAGGCCACGGTGGCCCGGTCCAGGTTGCGCTCCGCCACCGTGGAGCCGGCCGCCGACTGACCGATACCCCCACCGAACATGTCCGACAGACCACCGCCCTTGCCGCTGTGCAGCAGAACCATGCCGATCAGCACCAAGGAAACTGCTACCTGAATCACGATGACAATGATGGTGAGTGCCAAGGCGGCGTCGCCTCCTCCTCCCTGTGTCTCACCTGGGAACTCTCAGGCGACGATGGAAAGATAGCAGCGATTAGTAGTAAGAAGCGAGACAGCTGTGTTAACTCTCTCTCAGGTTTGTCACAGCTGTTCCAGCCGAAGTTGATCAGGGCTGGGAGAAAAGTACTATTTGGGAAATTCCTCGGGATCCAGGCTGGCCCCCCCGACCAGGGCTCCGTCGATGTCGGGCTGACCCATCAAGGCGGCGATGTTGGCCGCCTTCACCGACCCTCCGTACTGCACCCGTAGCCCATCGGCGGCCTCGGCGCCGAAGTCGGACCGGACCGTCGACCGCAGGAGACGGCAGACCGCCTGCGCGTCCTCCGGGGTCGCGGTACGCCCCGTGCCGATGGCCCAGATGGGCTCGTAGGCGACCACCAGCCCGGCGACCGTCACCGGGTCGAGCCCGGCCAGGCCCGCCCGCAGCTGGGCGTCCACCCTGGCGTCCGTCGCCCCCGCTTCGCGTTCCTCGAGCGTCTCGCCCACACACAGGATCGGGGTCATCCCGGCCGCCACGACCGCGGCGAGCTTCTGGTTGACCGACTCGTCGGTCTCGCCGAAGTGCTCTCGACGCTCGGAATGGCCGACTATGACGTAGGAGACGTTGAGCTTGGCCAGCATGACGGGGCTGATCTCCCCGGTGAAAGGGCCTTTTTCCCGCCAGTAGACGTCCTGGGCGCCCAGGGCGAGGGGAAGGCCGTCGGCGTCGATCAGGGTCTGGACCGATCGCAGGGCGGTGAACGGCGGGTGCACGCTCACGTCGGGGCGCCCTTCGTGCTGACGGCCCAGGCTGAACGCCAGCTTCTGCACCACGGCGATGGCTTCGAGGTGGGTGAGATGCATCTTCCAGTTGCCGGATATCAGGGGCTGCCGATTCGGCGAGCTCAAAGGTGCTGTCCTTCCCGAAGGGCGGCGAGGCCGGGCAGGTCGCCGTGCTCGAGGAACTCGAGGGAGGCTCCTCCACCCGTCGAGACGTGGTCGATGCGACGGGCCAAACCGAATTGGGCCAGCGCGGCGGCGCTGTCGCCCCCGCCAACGACGGTGTAGCCATCGGTGGTGGCGACGGCCTCGGCGACGGTGGCCGTACCGGAGGCGAAGCGGGGGTCCTCGAAGACTCCCATGGGTCCGTTCCAGAAGACGGTGCGCGCCCCGACGATGACATCGGCGAAGGCCGCCGCCGTGCCGGGCCCGATGTCGAGGCCCTTCCAATCGGCGGGTACGTCGGCGCCCACCTGGCGGACCTCTCCGCTGCGGACCCGCCCGGCGCCGAACGTTCCGCCTGGGCTGAGCACGGTGAGGTCTGTCGGGATCACGATCTGCCGGCCGGACTCGAGGAGACGGGCACAGGCCTCCAAGTGGTCGGGCTCGTAGAGCGAGGCGCCGACGCGGTGGCCTTGGGCCGCCAAGAAGGTGAAACACATCCCGCCGCCGATCAGCAAGGTGTCCACCCGCTCCAGCAGCGCTTCGATCACCCCGAGCTTGTCGCTGACCTTCGACCCCCCGAGGATGGCGACAAATGGGCGAGCGGGGCCATGCAAGAGGCCGCCAAGCACCTCGACCTCGCGAGCCATGGTGCGGCCTGCGGCTGACGGAAGCAGCCGGGGCGGGCCGACGACAGAGGCGTGCGCCCGATGGGCGGCACCGAACGCGTCGTCGACAAAGAGATCCTGGCCGACGACCAGGTCCTCGGCGAAGGACAGGTCGCCGGCCTCTTCCCGGGGATCAAAGCGGAGGTTTTCCGTCAACTCGACCCGGCTGGCGTCGGCGTCGATGGCGTCGAGCAGCTCGTGCAGTCGTTGCCTGACGGGGGCCATCGCAAAGGCGGGATCCCGCCGCCCTTTGGGCCGGCCCAGATGGCTGGCGGTAGTGACCTGGGCGGCGCCCTGGTCGAGCAACCAGGTCAAGGTTTCCAGGGACAGCCGGATCCTGAAGTCGTCGGTGATGCAGCCGCCGGCCATGGGGACGTTGTAATCGGTCCGCACCAACACGTGGGCGTCCCGGACCGGAGGTAGATCCTCGAGGATGGGGACCCTTTTCTCCATGATGAATTGGTCAGCGGTGATGGTTGGCCGCACCGATCAGCCGGGCCAGGTCCACCAGGCGGTTGGAATAACCCCACTCGTTGTCGTACCAGCCGAACACCTTTACCATCGACCCTATGGTCAGCGTCAGCAAGGAGTCGAACGTGCAGGACGCGGCGCTGCCGACGACGTCGGACGAGACGATCTGCTCGTCGGTGTACACCAGCACGCCGTTCGAGAGGGGGCCCTTGGCTGCGGCCTGGCGATACGCCTCGTTGACCTCGTCGACGGTGACCTCTCGGGACAGTATGCCGGTGAAGTCGGTGATGGACCCGTCCGGAATCGGCACCCGCAATGCGGTCCCGTCGAGCTTTCCTTTCATCGACGCCAGGACCAGGCTGGTGGCGCGAGCGGCCCCAGTCGAGGCAGGCGTGATGTTGATCGCGGCCGCCCGGGCCCGGCGCAGGTCGCGGTGGGCCAGATCCTGCAGGTTCTGGTCGTTGGTGTAGGCGTGGACGGTGGTCATCAGCCCCTTCTCGACGCCGAAGGCATCGTCGAGCACCTTCACCATGGGCACGAAGCAATTAGTGGTGCAGGACGCGTTCGAAACGATGGTGTGGGCGGCCGGGTCGAAGGCGTCGTCGTTTACGCCGATCACGAAGGTGGCGTCGGCGTCCGATGCCGGGGCGGAGATAATCACCCTCGGCGTGCCCGCCTCCAGGTGAGCGGCGGCGGCGGATCGGGACGTGAACACACCGCTGGACTCGACCACCACGTCCACCCCGAGATCGGACCAGGGCAAGGACTTGGGATCTCGCTCCGCGTAGACGGTGAAGGTGTGCTCACCGGCGGTAATGCTCGTCTGGGTATGGCTGACCGGCTCGGTCAGGATGCCGTGCACCGAGTCGTACTTCAGAAGGTGGGCGTTGGTCGCGGCGGGGACGATGTCGTTGATGGCGACGACCTCCAAAGCCCGCTCGTCCCCCCGGGCGGCATCCTGGAGGGCGGCGCGCAGGAAGTTGCGCCCGATGCGCCCGAACCCGTTGATCCCGACCCGAACCGTCATAGGTAGCTCCTTGTTGTCGTGCCCCGAGCACGCCGATGCCGCGCCGTACTATGTCACCTGCTGCAGGATCGAGGCCAGCTGTTCGGGATCGTGGCCGCTCCCATCCGGGCGAGCCAGGGGGCCGGCGACGACCGGCACGCCGAGGACCCGTTGGGGCGGGGGGCCCGGCGGTTCGGCCACGACCATGACGTCGACCGGTACGCCGTGGGCCAGCACAGCCCGGAGATGATCCTCAGCCGAGAAGCCCGCGGTCTCGGGGGGCTGGGGCCGCAGGTTGCACACGTACACCCGCCCACCCCGACGGGCCACCAGGGCGTCGCGGATGCCCGGCACGACGCACACGGCCAACACGCTGGTGAACAGGGAGCCGGGTCCGATCACCACCTGATCGGCGCTGGCGAGGGCTGAAGTGACCTCAGGCGGGACCGGCGCGTCGGGAGGGACGATGCTCACCGACGAGATGACCCCGGGCGTCTCCGAGACGTTGACCTGGCCGACGACTTCCGTCCCGGCCACGTCAGCCTTGAGCACCACAGGCACGGACGTCGCCGGGAGGACCCGCCCGGCCGCCCCCACGAGGGCGGCCGCCACGTCCAGCGCCGAACCGAAGTCCCCCGTCACGTTGGCCAGACCCGCGATTACCAGGTTGCCGAGGGCGTGACCCTCGAGGTCTCCTGACGGAAAGCGGTACTCGAACGCCTCCGCCCACAACGAGTCCTCGGCCGCCATCGCCACCAGGCAACGCCGCAAGTCGCCAGGAGCGGGGATCCCGGCGATCTGGCGCAGCCGGCCACTCGAGCCGCCGTCGTCGGCCACCGACACGACCGCGGTGACGCGCCCGGCGTAACGCCGCACCGCTCGCAGGGTGCTGGCCAGGCCGTGCCCGCCACCCACCGCCACCACGTGGGGGCGACGGTCATTGGAACCCGGCGGCGGCTGCGGGAGGCCAGGTGCCGTCATCGCTTCAAATCCCGGTGGTACACGAGGGGCTCATACCCACGAGCCCGAACCCGTGACTCCAGCTCCTCGACGAGGGCCACCGAACGATGGCGACCGCCGGTACAGCCGATAGCCACCGTGAGGTACGACTTTCCCTCCTTGACGTAGGCCGGGAGCAAGAACCCCAACAGGTCGTCCAGCCGACCGAGGAACGCCACCGCGTCCGGCTGTTCCAGGACGTACTCCCGGACCGGCGCGTCCAGTCCGGACTGGGGACGCAGCTCCTCTATCCAGTGCGGATTGGGCAGAAAGCGCACGTCGAAGACGGTGTCGACGTCGAGCGGCAGGCCGTACTGGAAGCCGAACGACATGAGCGAGATCTGCATGGGCTCGGCCTGGTCAGCGGTGAAGAGGTCGATGAGGCGTTCCCGCAACTGGTTGACGTTGAGATCCGTGGTGTCGACCACCACGTCCGCCAGGGCCCGGATCGGCTCCAGTCGCCGCCGCTCGAGGGCGATGGCCTCGGTCACGCCCTCGGTGCCGAACGGGTGCCGGCGCCGGGTGCCCTCGAAGCGGCGCACGAGGACCTCGTCGGATGCCTCCAGAAAGAGGATGCGAACCTTGGACCCGCTGGATCGCAGCTGCCCGACGGCCGCGGCCAGCTCGTCGAACTGTTCGGCCCGCCTACCGACCACGAGCACCACTTGGTCCGTGGTGGAATCCGGGGCCGCAACCAGTTCGGCCACCTTGGTGACCAGGGCGGTGGGCAGGTTGTCGATGACGAACCACCCGAGATCCTCGAGGGTCGCGGCGGCCTGCGACCGACCCGCCCCGGACATCCCGGTGATGATGAGGAATTCCGGCACTGGGCCCATTGTGCCCCAATGGACGCAATTGCTTGCGGTTGTCCTATCAGGTGCTTGCGGTTGTCCTATCAGGTGCTTGCGGTTGTCCCATCAGCGGGTTGCCCGGCGGGGGGCTCGGGTTGGGCGTTGCCCCTCGACACGCCATCACCGCTTTTGCTGACCGTTTCCATCGGTCGCCGCTTCCCCCCGATTCTGGTGGCCACCAGCTCCGGCCGGATCAGGTTGTTGGCGGTCCATCGAGCCGCACGGAGGGACGCAGGGAGGCGGCTACCGCAGCTTCTCCGCCCGGAGGACCAACAGACGTGGGATGGTGGCCGCATCCCGGTACTCCGCGGCCCGGCCCAGAAATCCAGGAGGGGGCGCCGGCTCCTCCATCCGGGTGACGAACATCCCGGCGTCGACCATGGCGTTGATGTACCGGGAGAGCGGGCGGTGGATGAACGGGATCCACACGTCCTTCTCGACCTCCTCGGGACGGGCGTCTTCGACCAGGTACGGCCCGATCCGCCAGTACTGCTCCTCGAGGATGGTGTCGTCGATCCAGCCCGAGCCAGGCGTTTGCAACAGCGGGTGGTTCAGCAGGAGGAGAAACCGACCTCCAGCCCGAAGCACCCGACCGACCTCGGCGACGGCCTGGTCAATCTCGTGGATGTGCTCGAACACCAGGCACGCCACCGCGGCGTCGAAGGAGGCGGCAGCGAACGGGAGGCCTTCAGCCGCCCCGCGCACCACTTCCACGCCGCCGTCCCGGCGGGACGCCACCTGCACCTGGGCCCAAGTCGGATCGATGCCGGCGACAAAGGTGACGCCGTCGAGCTGCATGGCTCGCCGGCCGACTTGGCCCTCCCCGCACCCGACGTCGAGTATCCGGCTCGATCCGGCCAGGTGGGCCATCAGCAGGGGCAGGATCTGTTCCTCGTACTCGGGGTCGGCGCCTTCGGTGAAACCCTCCTGCCACCAAGCGGCTACGTCTTCCCACATGGAACGATCGTCGGACACGCCACCCAGTGTGGCGGCCAGGAGTGCTCGCCGGGAGGATCAGCGCCGGACGACGCCACCAGACGAACGGTAGGGGATCCAACCGTCGACCACCGGATGATCCCACGGATGACCGGGCAGAAGCGCGCCGCCAGATCATCCACCCGACCAATTCTCGGCGTGCGGAACACGTCGAATCCGGCGTCAGTCCCTCCCCGGTTACAACATCGACCAAGGCGGCAACGCCCAGGGGCAATACAGAAAGCTATGGACCCTTCGCTTACGTATGGTCCAGCGGGATTGCGTCCCGGAGGAAACCGGCAAACCGCCCCGAAGCGCATATGGTCCGTCAGGGGACCGTCCGCTCTGACAGCGCAAAATGCCGTGATCTAGACGAGGAGGGCGTCAACCGCCGGGAACGGTCACATCGCATCCACTACCCTGGTGGCTGATGGATCGCTGTCAGAGGTCTGGGACTGACGTGGGGTCAGAGAATTCTCCTGTCACTAACCGGGAGTCGTTGGAGCGGCCGCCCACCGAGTTGGGCCGCTAGGTCTTCCCGTGGCCACACTCTGGTTCTTGATCGCGCTGGCGTTCATCAGTCTTGTCTCGGCCTGTTATAGGTATGTTAACGGCCGGCGCAGCGTGCTCGCTCCGTTCTATTTGCCGGGAATACCGTCAATCCTCTATCGGGCTTATCGCAAATACAACCATTTCCACAGTCGCTCTCATAACGCGGCGAGCTGCTGGGTGTGCCAGGATCCGGGTCAAAACCAGGATCAGCGCGAAGCAACCTTGACGACGCCGAAGCCGACCGGCTCCTCACCCGGCCCCTCGCCCTCGCCCGCCCAGACGCTCTCGGCCTCGCCCTCGCCCGCGCCGCCCCTCGCCAGCCCCACTCCGGCCCGGACGGTTCCTCGGGCGGTGGTGGCCATCAGGGCGGCCACGAGCGATGACCTTCAGGGACGATATCTGGTGGCCCGGATAAACCTCGATCCGGATCGGGCTCTGCTCGCCTCGCTGGCCGGCTCCATGGGCACCCAAGACTACCAAGCAGTGGAGCGCTTCTTCCGGAGCCAAGGTTCGACCGAAGCGGTCCGTTACGGAAAGCAGATCCACAACCGTCTGCTGACGGCACTTGAGACGGGCAATGCCGATGAACTGGCGGCCGCAGTCTCGCCGTGGGACAAGGGTTGATCTCCTTATAGGCCGCAGAAGACGGCGACCCGCTCGGAGATCTCCTCGAACAGCTCGATGGGAAGGTCGTGGCCCATGCCCGGAACCAGCCACAGGGTGGCCCCCGGAATCGCCTCTGCAGTCGCTTGTCCCCCGCTGGCCTGGATCAGCTGGTCGTCCTCTCCATGGATCACCAGCGTTCGCACGTCCAGGGCCCTGAGCTCAGGGGTCCGATCCGGCGAGGCCAGGATGGCCAACAGCTGGCGGGGGGTACCCGAGGGGTGTTCGGCCCGGTCGTAGCCGGCGGCGGCCCGAGCGCGGAAGTAGTCGTCGTGCGGTGGGAAGCCAGGCGAACCGAGCACCTGACGGTCCTCGACGGCCCGTTCGATGATGGCGTCTCGGCCGGGCGGGGCCGGCGTCAGCAACATGGCGACGGCTTCGGAGGTGGGCTCGCCGACGGCACGGTTACCCGTGGTGGACATGACCGATAGCAACGTGCGGACGCGCTGCGGGTGGCGGATGGCCAAGCTCTGGGCGATCATGCCGCCCATCGACAGGCCGAACACGTGCGCCGACTCGATGCCCAACGCTCCGAGCAGGCCGTCTGCGTCATCGGCCATGTCGGCCAGCAGATACGGGGCGTTGACCTCGCCGTTCAAGGCGGCGATCAGGTCCGGTGGGCCGGCCTCGTCGAACCAGGTCGACAGGCCGGAATCCCGGTTGTCGAAGCGGATGACGTAGAAGCCTTTGGCGACCAGCGCCCGCACGAACTCGGGATGCCAGGAGATCAGCTGGCCTCCCAGCCCCATGATCAGCAGGAGCGGCGGGTCGGAGACGTCGCCGGTGGTTTCGTACTCGATGGTGATGCCATTGGCGGCGACGGAGGCCATGCGGGCGACCTTAGCGGTCGTGGTCTCTGGTGGATCAGAGCGCTCGGGGTCAGCCGGTGACGGGGTGTCGGTTACGGTTCGTGCGCTCGGCGACTCAACGGCCGTGCAGCTTGGTGAAGACCGCATCCGCCACCCGCTCGGGTAGCCAGGACAGCTCCTCCAGCGTCTCGCGGGATGCGCCCTTGACGGCGCTGATGCCGCCCAGCTCGCGGACGAGCCGCTTCTTACGGCCGGGGCCGAGGCCAGGAATGTCGTCGAGGACAGAAGCGGTCATCCTCTTTCCCCGAAGCTTGCGGTGGTAAGTGATGGCAAAACGGTGGGCCTCGTCCCGGATCTGCTGCAGCAGGTACAGAGCCTCGGAGGTCCGGGAGATCCGCAAGGGGTCGGCCCGCCCCGGCACGTAGACCTCCTCGAAATGCTTGGCCAGTGCGGCCACCGGGATGTCGTCCGCCAAGCCGACCTCCTCGAGGACCCGGAGGGCCACGCCGAGCTGGCCCAGCCCACCGTCGACGAGCAGGAGCTGGGGCGGGTAGGCGAAGCGGCGCCGGCGATCCTCCAGCGGCTTGTCCCGTTCGGCCAGATAGGCGTTGAGCCGACGGGTGAGAACCTCGCTCATGGCGGCAAAGTCGTCGTTCTGCTCGACCGTGCGGATCTTGAACCGGCGGTACTCGGAGGGCTTGGGGAGACCGTCCTCCATGACGACCATGCTGCCGACGTAGTCCGTCCCCTGCAGATGGCTCATGTCGTAGCACTCGATCCGTAGCGGAGCCTCGGGTAGATCCAGGGCGTCCTGGAGCGCGGTCAACGCCCTGGCTCGGGCGTTGTGATCGGCGGCCCGCTTGAGCCGGTGACGGGTGAACTCCTCCCCCGCGTTGCGCGTCACCATCTCCACGAGGGCCTTCTTCTCGCCCCGTTGGGGGGCTCGGATCTCGACCCGGTTACCGGCGCGGGCTTCCGGGTTGACGCTCCGCTCCACCCGGTAGCGACCGGTGGCCGCCCACCACTCGACGTTGGCCAGCGCCCCCATGGACCGTCCGGTCGACCGGGACCCGGTACGGCCGCCCGCATCGACCGAGTTGGTGGCCGGCGTCACGTCAGTTATCCCCGCACCCGGTTCCTCCCCGCCGGAGGTCGCCGCTTCGCCCAGCACCGGTGGCTGATCGGTGAGCGTCCCCTCCGCGAGGGCAACCTGGCGGAACGCCACCCGAGGACCCCCGGCGACCCCATTGGCCGTATCGGCGCCGTCGGCCTCGGCAGGCGCATGAGGGGCCGACCGGATGAGCGCCAGCCAGGCGGCGATGGAGTCCTCCTCATCGGGCATCTCGGGAACGAGGACAAGTGGTGGCACCCCGAGCGGGGCGTCCGCGTAGTGCTGTTCGAGCACCTGGGTCACGAGTTGCGCCCGGGTCAGGTCCTCGACCTTGTCGACCACGAATCCCTTGCGGCCCACCACCCGCCCGCGGCGGACGTAGAAGACCTGGATGGCGGCTTCCAGCTCGTCCTCGACCAGGCCGAAGCAGTCGAGGTCCTCGGCCCGCTGGGTGACCATCTGCTGTTTCTCGATGGCCTTGCGAACCGCGGTCAGGCGATCGCGGATCCGCCCGGCCCGCTCGTACTCGAGCGCCTCGGACGCCTCGTGCATCTCGGCTTCGAGTCGTTTGACGACCGGTTGCGTGTCGCCGTCGAGAAAGGCGACCAGCTCGCCGACCTGACGGGCGTAGGTGTCGTGATCGACCGCTTCGACGCACGGACCGGAGCACTTCTCGATGTGGTAGAGCAAACAGGGCTTGCCGAGTCGCTGATGGGTCCGGAATTTGGTGTCGCTGCAGGTCCGGATGGGAAAGGTCCGGAGCAGCGAATCAAGGGTCTCCCTGATGGCGTAGGCGTGGGCGTAAGGGCCGAAATAGAGGCTTCCCTTGTCCTTGGTGCCCCGGCGGACCATGGCGCGGGGCCACTCGTCGCTCATGGTGACCGCCAGGAACGGGTAGCTCTTGTCGTCCCTCAGCCGGACGTTGAAGCGCGGTTTGTGCTGCTTGATCAGGCTGTACTCCAGCATGATGGCCTCGACGTCGTTGCGGACCTGGATCCACTCGACGCTCTCTGCCTGGGCGACCATCTGGGCGGTGCGCGGCAGGAGGTGGGCCGGGTTCTGGAAGTAGTTGGACAGCCGGCTGCGCAGCGACTTGGCCTTCCCGACGTAGATGACGCGCCCGTCCCGGTCCAGGAACTGGTACGAGCCGGGAGCGTCGGGGATGGAACCGCTGGGCGGGCGCTGCAGCACCCTTCCACTTTGCCGCAGGCCGGGGGCCTCTTGGTCGGTTCGCGGTGCGAACAGATCATCGACGCGTTGCCGCCAGGGCTGACTATGCTGAGTTGCACGCCGGCCCGGTATCCGGCGACATATCCATCTCGAGGTCGACATCCCCGCGGACGGGCGACCGGGCTGTCCCCGCCGACCGTATTCGAGATGCTCCGCACAGGAGGTGTACCGCATGCTCCGGCTTCAGAAGCCCCTCGCACAGGACTATGCCACAGCGACCAGCGAGGATCTGGCGCGCCGCATCGCCGCCGCCAAAGCCGAGCTGGGATCCCGGCTGCTGATCCTGGGCCACCACTATCAGCGGGACGAGGTGATGTGCTGGGCGGACGCACGAGGCGACTCGTTCGGGCTGTCTCGTCTGGCCGCCCAGGCCACCGACGCCGAGTTCGTGGTGTTCTGCGGCGTCCACTTCATGGCCGAATCGGCCGACATCCTCACGGCACCCCATCAGCAGGTCCTGCTCCCCGACCTGAACGCGGGGTGCTCGATGGCGGACATGGCCGATCTGGAATCCGTCGAGGAAGCGTGGGCGGAGATCGCCGAGGTCACTGACATCGACGCGGTCGTCCCTGTCACCTATATGAACTCCTCGGCGGCGCTCAAGGCCTTTGTCGGACGTCATGGCGGGGCGGTCTGCACCTCTTCCAACGCCCAAGCGGTCCTGAGGTGGGCGCTCGGGCGTCACACCTCCGGCGCAGGTGGTGAGGGGTGGGATGCGACACGCCTGTCGGGGCCCGGTGGGGGCGACAACCCGTCTATCAAGGTGCTCTTCTTCCCCGATCAGCACCTCGGCCGTAATACGGCGTTCCAACTCGGCTTCGCGGCGGCAGACATGGCCGTCTGGGATCCGCGGCGGGACCTCGGAGGGCTGGACGAGCGGACCGTAAAGGAGTCTCGTTTCCTCCTCTGGAAAGGCCACTGCTCGGTCCACCAGCGGTTTCGGCCCGAGCACGTGGAGGCGTTCCGGGCCGAACACCCGGACGGGAAGGTCATCGTCCATCCGGAGTGCAGCCACGAGGTGGTCGAGCTGGCGGATGAGGTCGGGTCGACCGATTTCATCATCGCTGCGGTCGATCGGGCCTCGGCCGGATCCGTGATCGGCGTCGCCACCGAGATCCACCTGATCAGCCGGCTGGCCGCCGAGCACCCTGCCCTCACCGTCACGTCGCTCGATCCGCTCGTCTGCCCCTGCTCGACCATGTTCCGCATCGACGCCGCCCACCTGTGCTGGGTTCTCGAGGAGCTGGTCGCCGGCCGGGTGGTCAACCGCATCACGGTGGACGACGACCTGGCGGAATGGGCCCGGGTGGCGCTCCAGCGCATGCTCGACATCACCTAGGGCAACTGGTCTCCAGGGGAACTGGTCTCCGGGCAACGGGTCTCCAGGGCAACGGGTCTCCAGGGCAACGGGTCTCCAGGGCAACGGGTCTCCAGGGCAACGGGTCTCCAGGGCAACGGGTCTCCAGGGCAACGGGGTCTCCAGGGCAACGGGGTCTCCAGGGCAACGGGGTCTCCAGGGCAACGGGGTCTCCAGGGCAACGGGGTCTCCAGGGCAACGGGGTCTCCAGGGCATCGGGTCAGCAAGGCATCGGGTCAGCCCCCCAGTTGCTCCCGCAGGTGCTCGAAGGCGTCCCGTAGGCGAACCACCTCCGCTCGCAGGTCGGCGACCTCCCGGGCGAGGGCTTCGAGCGATGGCCGTGGTGGGTGGTCGGCCACGGCGGGTTGGTCCGGGGCCGTCGGCGACCACGACCCGGCGGGAGACGAGAGCTGGCTGGCTGCCGCCGGCTGGGCTGCGCCGAACGGGTGGGGACGCGGGGATCCCTCCGCCTGGGGCCCAGGGCGCCAGGACCCGCCGTCAACGGTGGAGGTCGCCGCCGCCCCGGAAGCCGCTCCCTCGTCGTCCCCGACCTCTCCGTCTGCAGCCACGGCCGTGAGGAGCTGCATCCACCGCTCCTCTTTTTGACCGGGTCGCCGGGGCAGGCGAGCCACCAGAGGCTCTGGTTGGGCGAGCAGGCGGCCGAGCTCTGTTTCCACCCCGGTAATGCCATCGAAGGTCGCCATCCGCTCGGTCCGGATCCGCAACTCCCCTACCGTCTGCGGCCCGCGCAGCAGCAGCACGGCCACCAACGCCAGCTCGGTCTCGTCGAGGGCCAGTCGCTCGTCCAGTACCTGCCGATAGCGGATCACCGAACGACCGTGCGAGGGGTGCACAAACCTGACCAGACCAGCGGTCTTCAACGCCGCCAGAGTCTGTTCCACCGTCCTCTCCTCGTAGGACACTGCAGGATCCCGATTGGAGGACTGGTTGCAGGCCAGCACCAGCGAGTTGAGCGTCAGGGGATACTGCTGCGGCGTCGTGAGCTGCTTCTCTATGAGGCTCCCGATCACCCGGCCTTCTTCGGCGTCCAACTGCACGACGGCGATCTTAGGGACCGCCACAAAACAACCTGGTCAGAAAGTGGAGGCGGCGACGATTGCTGTTTGTTAACAGAGGCTTGACTTACAAGGGCTGCGAGGGCAGGAGGCAGTCGTCGCCGCCTCCTCTTTCGCGTAAGTTGTTTTGCGGCGGGATATTGGGAGGATCGCTGCCCGGGGCCGCCGGCGGGGCCGGCCCGAGGGCGCCGCCGCGTTTTTGGTATATAGACCGCGTATACCGCGGTTTATATACCAAAAACGCCCGAGAGAGGAGGGGCGAAGGGGGCAAGTCGAGCTCATCGCGGTCGGGCCGGGCGCGGCCGTGGCCAGCGCTTCAGCGCTTGCCGTTGAGGAGGGGCTCCAGGAACCGGCCGGTATGGCTCTCGGGCGTCTTGGCCACCGTCTCGGGGGGCCCTTCGACCACCACGCTCCCTCCGCCATCGCCGCCTTCGGGACCGAGGTCGATGACCCAATCCGCCGTCTTGATGACGTCCAGGTTGTGCTCGATCACCAGCACGGTGTTGCCCTGGTCGACCAGCCGGGACAGCACCGCCAGCAGCTTGCGGATGTCCTCGAAGTGCAGACCGGTCGTCGGCTCATCCAGCAGGTAGATGGTTCGACCGGTCGACCGCTTGGACAGCTCGCTGGCCAGCTTGATGCGCTGCGCCTCCCCGCCGGAGAGGGTCGGGGCCGGCTGACCGAGCCGGACGTACCCGAGGCCTACATCGACCAGGGTCTGCATGTGGCGGGCGATGTTGGGCTGGTTGGCGAAAAACTCGAGGGCCTCCTCGCACGGCATCTCCAGCACTTCCGAGATGTTGCGGCCCTTGAACGTGATGTCGAGGGTGTCGCGGTTGTAGCGGGCCCCCTTGCAGACCTCGCACGGCACGTACACGTCCGGCAGGAAGTGCATCTCAATCTTGATGGTCCCGTCTCCGGCGCACGCCTCACAACGGCCGCCTTTGACATTGAACGAAAACCGGCCCGGCTGGTAGCCCCGCACCTTGGCCTCGGTGGTGGCACTGAACAGCTTGCGGATGTGATCGAACACGCCGGTATAGGTGGCCGGGTTGGATCGGGGGGTCCGCCCGATGGGCGACTGGTCGATGCTGATGACCTTGTCGAGGGCCTCGACCCCCTCCACCCGGGTGTGGCGGCCAGGCACCTCCTTGGATCGGTAGATCTTCTGCATCAGGGCGCGGAGGAGGATGTCGTTGACCAGCGTCGATTTACCGGAACCGGACACTCCCGTCACCGCGACCATGCACCCGAGCGGGAAGTCCACGTCGATGTCTTTGAGGTTGTGCTCTCGGGCCCCGCGGACGGTCAGCATCCCTTTCGGCTCGCGCCGGATCGCCGGCACCGGGATCTGCTTCTTGCGGGTGAGGTACTGGCCGGTGAGCGAGGCCTTGGACTTCAGCAGCGCCGAGACCGGTCCGGACACGACGATATTGCCGCCGCGCTCGCCCGCACCCGGTCCGATGTCGACCACGTGGTCGGCGACGCGAATGGTGTCCTCGTCGTGCTCCACCACGATCACGGTGTTGCCGAGGTCCCGGAGGCGAATGAGCGTCTCTATCAGCTTGTGGTTGTCCCGCTGGTGCAACCCGATCGACGGCTCGTCGAGGACGTACAGCACCCCGACCAGGCCGCTGCCGATCTGCGACGCCAGCCGGATCCGCTGGGCCTCGCCCCCAGCCAGGGTGCCCGCATTGCGGTTGAGGCTGAGGTAGTCGAGGCCCACGTCGAGCAGGAACTGCATCCGCGCCTGGATCTCTTTGAGCACCCGGTCCGCGATCAGGTGATCCCGCTCGGAGAGCTCGAGGACGCTCATCATGCGGGTGGCGTCGCGCAGCGGGAGGTCGCACAGCTGGAAGATGTTGCTCCCGGCCACCGTCACCGCCAGGCTCTCGGGCTTGAGCCGAGCGCCGCCGCATTCGGGGCAGGGCACCTCCCGCATGTAGCCCTCGATGGCCTCGCGGGTGTGGTCGGAATCCGCTTCGGAGTGCCGCCGCGCCAGCCACGGAACGACCCCCTCGTAGTGGGTCTCGTAGCTTCGCACCCGCCCGTACCGGTTGCGGTACTGGACGTGGACCCGCTTCGTCCCCGATCCGTACAGCACGACCTTTTGGTCCGCCTTCTTGAGGTTCCGCCACGGGGTGCGCACCGAAAACCCCTGGGCGGCGGCGACCGCCTCCAGCACCCGGCCGAAATACTCGCCTCGGGCCCCGGCCCAAGGGGTGATGGCTCCCTCCTCGATCGACAGATCGGGGTCCGGGACGACCAGCTCGGGGTCGACCTCGAAGCGGGTGCCCAGGCCGTCGCAGTTCGGGCAGGCCCCGTAGGGCGAGTTGAAGCTGAAGTTGCGGGGCGCCAATTCGTCGAACGACAGCCCGCACGTCGGGCAGGCCAGGTGCTGGCTGAACGTCAGCGTGTCGTCGTCCTGGGGAGGCTCGTCGTCCCGGGCCACCAGCTGGACTTCGGCCACCCCTTCGGCCAGTCGCAGCGCGGTCTCCAGGGAGTCGGTGAGGCGACGCTCGATCCCCGGTCGCTTGACCAGGCGGTCGACCACCACCTCGATGGTGTGAATCTCGTAGCGGGCCAGCTTGGGCGGGTCGGACAGTTCGTGGACCTCGCCATCGATGCGGGCCCGGGCGTACCCCTGGCCGGCCAGCTCCTCGAGCAGGCTCTGGTACTCACCCTTGCGGCCGCGGACGATCGGGGCGAGCACCTGGAAACGGGTTCCGTCGGGGAGCTCCAGAATCCGGTCCACGATCTGCTGGGGGGTCTGGCGCTGGACGAGGGTGCCGTCCTGCGGGCAGTGCGGAATCCCGACGCGGGCATAGAGGAGGCGCAGGTAGTCATAGATCTCGGTGATCGTTCCGACCGTCGACCTGGGGTTTCGCGAGGCGGACTTCTGGTCGATCGAGATCGCCGGCGACAGGCCCTCGATGAAGTCGACATCGGGTTTGTCCATCTGGCCCAGGAACTGCCGGGCGTAACTCGAGAGCGACTCGACGTAGCGCCGCTGGCCCTCGGCGTAGATGGTGTCGAAGGCCAGCGAACTCTTCCCAGATCCCGAGAGGCCCGTGAACACGATCAGACGGTCCCGGGGCAGGTCGAGCGAGACGTTGCGGAGGTTGTGCTCGCGGGCGCCCCGCACCACGAGCTTGCTTCCGTCCGACTTCAGCCCGGCCACCCGCGCTGCCACCTTCTCCGGCATCACATCAGGGTACCAGCGAACAGGTGTTCGAACGGAGCATTACCCGGGGACGAACGGCGCGTGCCGGGTCGGCGCTGGGGTACAACGGGGGCGTGCCCGTCCGCCCCCACGTCGTCATCGTCGGTAGCGGCTTCGGCGGCCTCAACGCGGCCCTACGGCTGGCGAAGGCGCCCGTCGACATCACCGTCGTCGACCGGGACAACTACCACGGGTTCTGGCCGCTGCTGTACCAGGTGGCGACCGCCGGCCTGGGGGCCGACGACATCGCCCACCCGATCCGCTCCATCTATGCCGCCTACCCGAACATCAATGTCCGCCTGGGGACCGTCTCCGGTGTCGATCTGGACGGCCGCACCGTGGTCCTCGACGGCGGTCCCGTCCTGGAGTACGACTTCCTGATTCTGGCCGCCGGGTCGTCGACCAACGACTTCGGTATCCGCGGCGTCGACGAGCATGCGTTCCCGCTTAAGACCCTGCCGGACGCGGTACGCCTCCGCAACCACGTGCTCACCGTGTTCGAGCAGGCCGATTCGGCCGATCCGACCCATCCCGACCCGGGCTCCCTCTGCATCGTGCTGGTGGGTGGAGGGCCGACGGGGGTGGAGATGGCCGGCGCCCTCTCGGAGCTCATCGGCCACAATCTGGCTGGAGACTTTCATCACCTGGACCTGACCAAGGCCCGAGTGATCCTGGTCGAAATGACCGACCATCTCCTGCCCGGCTTCTCGCCCTCCTCCTGCCAGGCCGCCCTGGACACGCTGCGGCACAAGGGCATCGAGGTCCGCTTTCACAGCAAGCTGGCCGAGGTGGCCGCAGACCGGGTCACCTTCGAGGACGGCACGTCGGTTGCGACCCGCACCGTGGTGTGGACCGCGGGGGTACGAGCCAACCCGCTGGGCCAGGTGATCCCCGGCGATCGAGGCCGCGGCGGCACCGTGGCGGTCCAACCGGACCTGAGCCTGGCGGGCCATCGCGAGGTGTTCGTCGTCGGTGACCTGGCGAGCAGCTCCGGCCGCGATGGCCAGCAGTTGCCACAACTCGCCCAGGTCGCCATCCAGGGAGGTAAACGGGCGGCCGACAACGTCCGGCGGCGCGTGGAAGGCAAGTCCACCCGCCCGTTCCGCTACCACAATCACGGCATCATGGCCACCGTCGGGCGGCGCTCCGCCATCGCCGAGCTGCCCGGGGGGCTTCGCTTCCGCGGCACGCTCGGCTGGTTGGCCTGGCTCGGGGTCCACCTATTCTTCCTGATCGGTTTCCGCAATCGGGCGGTGGTGCTGCTCAACTGGGCCTGGAACTATGCGACCTGGGACCGGGCCACCCGAGTCATCCTCGATGACGGCTCGGCCACCCCGACCGGCCACGACCGAGCCTGACCCTTGAGGCCGGCGCGGTCTCCGAGATCCGACCACCTCGACCGGGTGCCCACCGCGGCCTGCGCCTCGCCCGGCCGCTAGCGCGAGGAGGAGAGCTCCTTGAGCTCGCCTTTGAGGTCCTGGATCTCGTCCCGGAGGCGGGCCGCGTACTCGAACCGAAGGTCGGCGGCGGCCTCTCGCATCTCCTCTTCGAGGGTCGAGATGAGCCGGGCCAGCTCGTCGTGGGGGAGCTCGGCGAGGTCGCTGCGAGCCCGGTCCCGTCGCCGGTTCCGCCGGTCCTGGCCGGGGACCGGCGAGGTACCGTCCCGTGACCCCAGCATGACCAGGATGTCGGTCACCGCCTTGCGAACCGTCTGCGGATCGATGCCGTGCTCGGCGTTGTACGCCTGCTGAACAGCCCGGCGACGGTGGGTCTCCGATATGGCCCGCTGCATGGAGTCGGTCATCCGGTCGGCGTACATGATCACCTGGCCGTCCACGTTGCGGGCGGCACGCCCGATGGTCTGGATGAGCGACGTCTCGCCCCGCAGGAACCCCTCCTTGTCGGCATCCAGGATGGCCACGAGGGACACCTCCGGCAGGTCGAGGCCCTCCCGGAGGAGATTGATGCCCACCAGGACGTCGAATTCGCCCAGCCGCAGATCGCGCAGGATCTGAATGCGCTGGATGGTGTCGATGTTGGAGTGCAGGTAGCGGACGCGGAGCCCCATTTCCAGGAGGTAGTCGGTCAGGTCCTCCGCCATCTTCTTGGTGAGCGTCGTCACGAGCACCCGGTCGCCCCGCTCGGTGCGGGACCGGATCTGGCTGATCAGGTCGTCGATCTGGCCCTTGGTCGGCTTCACCGTCACTTCCGGGTCTACCAACCCGGTCGGGCGCACGATCTGCTCGACCACCTGGGTGGACTGCTGGATCTCGTAGGGAGACGGCGTAGCCGAGAGGAATATGCACTGGTTGACCCGCTGGTAGAACTCTTCGAAACGCAACGGGCGGTTGTCCGCCGCCGAGGGCAACCGGAAGCCGTGCTCGATGAGGGTCTCCTTGCGTGAGTGGTCCCCTTCGTATTGGCCGTGCAGCTGCGGGACCGTCTGGTGCGACTCGTCGATGACCAGCAGGTAATCGTCGGGGAAGAAGTCGAGGAGCGTGTGAGGTGGACTGCCGGCCTGCCGGCCCTCGATGTGCCGGCTGTAGTTTTCGATGCCGGAGCACGATCCCACTTCCGCCAGCATCTCCAGGTCGTAGGAGGTACGCATCCGGAGCCGCTGGGCTTCGAGCAGCTTGCCTTCGGCTTCGAACCAGGCCAGGCGCTCCTGGAGCTCGCGCTCGATGCCGCCTATGGCCCGCTGCATCCGCTCGTCACCGGCGACGTAGTGGGTGGCGGGGAAGATGACCAGGTCCTCGGGTTCGGCCAGCTTCTCCCCCGTCAGGGTGTCGACCGTGCTGATGCGCTCGATCTCGTCGCCGAACAGCTCGATCCTGACGGCGTGCTCCTCGTAGGCCGGATGCACCTCGATGGTGTCGCCGCGAACGCGGAACTTGCCTCGCACCAGGTTGGCGTCGTTGCGCTCGTATTGCATGTCGACGAGGCGCCGGAGAATGGCCCGCTGATCCTGCTCCGCACCCCGCTGCACGTGCAGGATCCGGTCCGCGTACTCCTCGGGGGAGCCCAAGCCGTAGATGCAGCTGACCGAGGCCACCACGATGGTGTCCCGACGGGTCAGCAGCGCCGAGGTCGCCGAGTGCCGCAGCCGGTCGATCTCGTCGTTGATGGAGCTGTCCTTTTCGATATACGTGTCGCTCGAAGGGAGGTATGCCTCCGGCTGGTAATAGTCGTAATAGCTGACGAAATACTCCACCCGGTTGCGGGGAAAGAACTCCCGCATCTCGTTGGCCAACTGCGCGGCGAGCGACTTGTTGGGAGCGATGATGAGGGTGGGGCGCTGCACCGCCTCGATCGTCCAGGCGATGGTCGCGCTCTTGCCGCTGCCCGTGATGCCGAGCAGAGTCTGGAAGCGGTCGCCTCGGGTGACGCCCTCGGACAGCTGCACGATCGCCGTGGGCTGGTCCCCCGCCGGGCCAAAGTCGGACACGACCTGGAACTGCCGAGCCAGCTGCACATCGGGCATGGTTCGATGGTACCGGCGCCCTGAGACGGTCAGTCCGGGGAGGCGGCCCCATCGGGGCCAGCGGCGTCGATGGGCGACCGGCCCGTCCCAGCCAGATCGGCCCGAGCCTCGTCTGGGCCGACCTCGTCTGGGCCGGTCGCATCGGCACCGGCCACCCCAGGGCCGGTCGAATCGGCACCGGCCACCCCAGGGCTGGTCGAATCGGCGCCGGCCACCCCAGGGCCGGTCGAATCGGCGCCGGCGACCCCAGGGCCGGTCGAATCGGCGCCGGCCACCCCAGGGCCGGCCACCCCAGGGCCGGTCGTTTCGGCGCGTGCCCCAGCACTCGCGGCCCGGTCCTGGAGCCACGCCCACAGCCGGTCGATCTCTCCTTCCAGATCCTCCCGGTCGGCTCGGTTGTCCAGCACCTGATCGGCGAGGCCGCGGCGTTCCTCCCGGCTGATCTGGGCCCGGACGCGCGCCCAGGCATCCGCCTCGGTGAAGCCGCGCTGCTCCATAAGGCGGGCGACGGCGACGTCCTCGGGAGTGTCCACCACGACAATGGCGCCGAACTGGAACCGGTCCTTGGTGGCGATGGTCAGCAGCGGAATGTCCAGCACCACGACGTCATGGTCGGCGGCCGCCTCGTCCATGCGTTCGGCCATGATGGCGCCGATCACCGGGTGGGTGAGCCGGTTGAGCGCGTCGAGCGCCCCGGGATCGTGGAAGACCGCCCGGGCGAGGGCCGGGCGGTCGATGCGTCCGTCCGGGGCGACGATCCCCGGCCCGAAATGGTCCACCACCTGCTGGTACGCCGCCCCTTCCGGCTCCAGGATCTCCCGAGCGATGGCGTCGGCGTCGACCACGCCGGCGCCCCGACGGGCCAAACCGGCCGCAACTGTCGACTTCCCCGAGCCGATACCCCCGGTGAGACCCACGAGCAACACGGCCTGCCACGGTAGCCCCCACTCTGAGCCCACTCGGGGCCGACTCGGGGCCGACTCGGGGCCGACTCGGGGCCGACTCGGGGCCGACTCGGGGCCCACTCGGGCTCACTCGGGCTCACTCGGGCCCCGGCCCGACCCCACCGCCCCCCGATGCCACGCTTCCACCTGGCCTCGACCGAGGGTGACTAGTCACGATCGGGCCCCACAATGGCCCGCCAGGGCCATTGCCAGAACAGACGCAGCCAGAGATGCTCGACATGGAGATGAGCCCGAGGCGGCAGGACACGGGCTGAGACATCTCGAGCGGATTCGAGGTACCCCCCCATGATGCAGGACGATTCGCCGGACACCCATCGACACCACCTGTTGAGCATCCTTTTCGGATCCCAGGTGCCTCACGCGCTCGAGGGGCAGCTCTTGCGGACCTCTGATGTGGCGACGCTGTTCCAGGTTTCCGAGCGGACGGTATCGGAGTGGGCCAAGCGCGGCCAGATCCCGTCGGTACGGACGCCCGGCGGCCACCGTCGATACCCGGCGGAGGGGATCGAGGCCTTGATCCGCGCCGACCCCAGGGCTCGGGGCCAGATCGTCCCGTACGATCCGGCACCGGCCCGATAAGTAGCGACCCGGCCGCCGACCAGCGGACCGCACCCAGAAAACCACAACGTGACACGGTTGGACACGGAATTGGCCACCCGTGTCACGTTGTGTTCGTATGTGGCAACAACGTGACACGGGTTGCCTCTCCCGCGCTGACCCGTGCCGCGTTTGTGTTCTCGAGCCCATGCCCCGAAGGGGGCCCGCGGGAACGAGAGGCGGCGGGGGCGACAGCCCGAGGGGGCGACAGCCCGAGGGGGCGACAGCCCGAGGGGGCGGACAGCCCGAGGGGGCGGACAGCCCGAGGGGGCGACAGCCCGAGGGGGCGACAGCCCGAGGGGGCGACAGCCCGAGGGGGCGGACAGCCCGAGGGGGCGGACAGCCCGAGGGGGCGGACAGCCCGAGGGGGCCGACAGCCCGGCGAGGGGCCGACAACCCGGCGAGGGCCGACAACCCGGCGAGGGCCGACAACCCGGCGAGGGCCGACAACCCGGCGAGGGCCGACAACCCGGCGAGGGCCGACAACCCGGCGAGGGCCGACAACCCGGCGAGGGCCGACAACCCGGCGAGGGCCGACAACCCGGCGAGGGCCGACAACCCGGCGAGGGCCGACAACCCGGCGAGGGCCGACAACCCGAGGGGGCGGACAACCCGGCGGGGCCGACAACCCGAGGGGGCGGACAACCCGAGGGGGCGGACAACCCGAGGGGGCGGACAACCCGAGGGGGCGGACAACCCGAGGGGGCGGACAGCCCCGGGGCGGACAACCCGGCGAGGACGGACAACCCGGGGTGTCGGGCAGCCGGGAGGGGCGCCCGGATGGCCTTCTTAGGCCAGCATGGCTTCGAGCGAACCGACCGGTAGTCCGTGGGCCTCAGCGACCGACGGGTAGACGATGACGCCGTCGTGAGTGTTGAGCCCATGGGCCAGCACCGGGTCGGCTCGCATGGCGTCGCGCCAGCCCCGGTTGGCGATCTCGAGGGCGTACGGCAGGGTGACGTTGGTCAGGGCGTGGGTGGAGGTGTGCGGCACTGCCCCCGGCATGTTGGCCACGCAGTAGAAGAGCGAGTTGTGCACTTTGTACACCGGATCGGCATGCGTGGTTGGACGCGAGTCCTCGAAACAACCGCCCTGGTCGATGGCGATGTCCACCAGCACCGATCCGGGCTTCATGCGGGAGACCAGCTCGTTGCTGACCAGCTTGGGCGCCTTGGCTCCGGGCACGAGCACCGCCCCGATGACCAGGTCGGCGTCGAGCACGGCCCGCTGGACTTCGTAGGCGTTGGAGGCAACGGTTTGGCAGTGCCCCTGGTAGATGCGATCCGCCTCACGAAGCTTGGCGACGTTGCGGTCGAGCAGGAGCACCTCGGCCTGCATGCCGAGGGCGATGGCCGCCGCATTCATACCCGAGACTCCCGCCCCGATGACAACCACCTTGGCGGCGTACACACCGGATACGCCCCCCATGAGCACGCCCCGGCCTCCCCCATCCCGTTGGAGATGGTGGGCGCCGGCCTGGGGCGCCATCCGGCCCGCGACCTCTGACATGGGAGCCAGCAGCGGGAGGGAGCCGTCGGGGAGCTGCACGGTCTCGTAGGCGACGGCGGTCGTCCCAGCCGCCAGGAGCGCCTCGGTACAGGCCCGGGACGCAGCCAGGTGCAGGTAGGTGAACAGCACCAGATCCTTACGTAAACGGTGGTACTCCTCCTCCACCGGCTCTTTTACTTTCAACACCAGATCCGCCTCGCCCCACACCTGGTCTGCGGTGTCCAGCAACACGGCGCCGGCGAGGACGAAGTCGGCGTCGGGAATGGACGAACCTTCGCCTGCGCCCCGCTCGACCAGTACCTGGTGGCCGTGCTGGGTCAGCTCGTGCACTCCAGCAGGGGTGCAGGCCACCCGGTACTCGTGGTTTTTCACCTCCGAAGGTACGCCTACCTTCACGTCGGCCTCCTCGTGGCTAGTCGTCGGGGACCAGGACCGGGGTCTCCTTGTTGAGCACCTCGCCCTTGAAGAAGGGCGGGCTCACCACCCGGTATATCAGCATCAGGATGACGCCGAGCACCAGGGAACCAACTCCGGTCAGGAACACCCCGCCGATCTTCCAGTGGGGCGAGAACGGCAGCGTCCAGTAGCTGAAGCCGTAGGTGTAGTTCCAGTAATCCCACACGCCCTTGGCGAAGAAGTACGTCAGCGAGGCGGCCCCGAGCAGCGGAAGGAAGCCCTTGAGGAGGAAGTCCTTCCAGCCCTTCAGCAGGTCTCGCCGGAACCACCACACGCACTCGTAGCCGGTCAGCCCGTAGTAGAAGGCGATCAGCAGGCCGATGGCGGAGATGGTGTCGGCCAGGACGTTCTCGCTCAAGATGGTCAAGAGGACGTAGAAGCCGATCGACACCAGCGCCATGCCGACCGTCGACCAGGTGGGGGTGAGGAAACGCGAGTGGATGCGGCTGAACTTTCTCGGGATGCTCCGATACGCCGCCATCGCCAACGACGTGCGGGCCGTCGGGAGGATGGTGGTCAGCGTGCTGGCTGCAGCCGAGCTCAGCACCATGAGGATGAGCAGCTTGGCCAGCACGTGGCCGAACCCGTGTGCCCCGAACACCGAGTTGCCGAGCACCGAGAGCACGTCCCCGGAGTTGTCGGCGTTGCCGAGCCCAATGCCTTTGGTGCCGACGCCGGCGAAGGCCTGCGCCCCGACGGTGACCAGGACGTACGTCACGAGCAATACGACGGTAGAAATGACCGCGGCGTACCCCGGCGCCCGGCTCTTGTCGCGGGTCTCCTCATTGACGGACACTGCGGTGTCCCAGCCCCAGTAGATGAAGATGGCAAAAAGCATCCCCGACGTCAGGGCCGCGAACGAGAGATGGAAGGGGTTGAACCACGACCACGCCGGGTGGATCGAGCCGGCAGGCGCGCTGCCGGCGTACACCTTCGAGAGAGCCGTCACGCTGAGCACGACCAGCATGGTGAGCTCGATGGCCAATAGCCCGTACTGGACGAGGGCACTGATCTCGATACCGAGGTAGCAGATCAGGGCCATGACCACGATCCAGGCGATACCGGCGCCCAGGGTCCACCACTTGCTGCTCGCCAGGCCGTAGGCCCCCACCAACTGGAACATGTAGCTGGCCGCGATCTGGGCCAGGTTGGCCATGACGATCACGTCGGCCGCGATGATCCCCCACCCGCCCATCCAACCCACGTAGGGGCCGAAGGCCTTCGTCCCCCACGTGAAGGTGGTGCCGCAGTCGGGCATCGGCTTGTTGAGCTGCTGGTACCCGATGGCGATGAACATCATGGGGAAGAAGGCCAGCAACATCACGATCGGCGACTGGAGGCCGACCGCGAGGACTACGAAGCCGAGCGCGGCAGCCAGGCTGTAGGCAGGGGCCACCGAGGCGATGGCGATCACGGTGTTGGACAACAGCCCGATGGCTCCGGCCTTGAGGCCCTTGCCGTCTTCGCCGTGTTCGTAGGCGCCGGAGTGTTCTTCGACGACTGTCGTCATTGGTTAAAAGTCCCCCCTCACTGGATATTCGTCCCGTTACTCGATGTTGCTCATCACGTGCTTTATGCGGGTGTAGTCCTCCAGCCCGTACATGGAAAGGTCCTTGCCGTAACCCGAGTGCTTGAAACCGCCGTGGGGCATCTCCGCCACCAGCGGGATATGGGTGTTGATCCACACGCAACCGAAATCCAGCCGGCGCGACACCCGCATGGCCCGGCCGTGGTCCTGGGTCCAGATGCTCGACGCCAGCCCATACTCCACCCCGTTGGCCCAGGCGACTGCTTGTTCCTCATCGCTGAAACGCTGCACGGTGATGACCGGCCCGAAGATCTCCGACTGGGCGAGTTCGTCGCCCTGCTCCACCCCCGAAACCACCGTGGCCGGGAAAAAGAAACCCGGTCCCCCGGGCGCCTCTCCCCCCGCCAGCACCTTGGCGTGGCTGGGCGCCCGGGCCACCATGCCACTCACGCGCTCTAGCTGGGCCAGGTTGTTGAGCGGACCGAAGTCCGCGTCCGGCTGGTCGAGCCCACCGTATGAGGTCTCGCGGGCCTGCTCGGCCAGCGCGTCCGCCATGTCGCCGTAGATGCCCGGTCCGGCCAGCACCCGGGTGGCGGCGGTGCAATCCTGACCGGCGTTGAAATAGCCGGCGATTGCGATCGCACTCGCCGCCTTTTCCACGTCGGCGTCATCGAAGACGATCACCGGCGCCTTGCCGCCCAGTTCGAGGTGGACTCGTTTGAGATCCTGGGCCGCAGCAGCCGCCACCTCCCGGCCGGCCCGGACGCTTCCCGTGATCGCCACCATCTGAGGAATCGGGTGACTTACCAGGGCGCGGCCGGTGTCGCGGTCACCGCAGATCACGTTGAGCACCCCTGGAGGAAAGATCTCGCCTGCCACCTCGGCCAGCATCACCGCGGTCACCGGGGTGGTGTCCGAGGGCTTGAGCACGACGGTGTTCCCCGCCGCCAGGGCCGGGGCGATCTTCCAGATGGCCATCATCAGTGGGTAGTTCCAGGGGGTCACCTGGGCCACGACTCCGATGGGCTCCCGTCGAACCCAGGAGGTGTGGTTGGCCATGTACTCGCCCGCGGCGCGCCCCTCGAGGACCCGCGCCGCGCCGGCGAAGAACCGGATCTGATCGAGCAGGGGCGGGATCTCTTCCGAACGGGTGAGCGCCAACGGCTTTCCGGTGTTGCGTCCCTCGGCCTCCACGAAATCCTCCGCCCTGGCCTCGATGGCGTCGGCGAACCGCCACAGCAGGCTGCTCCGCTCAGAGGGAGTGGTGTCCCGCCAGCCCCCGAACGCGGTCGCGGCCGCGTGGCACGCCGCGTCCACGTCCTCTGGCCCGGAGAGCGGCGCCTCCGCATAGGTCGTACCCGTGCTCGGGTCCACCACCGCCGTGGTGCGACCCTCCTTGGCCTCGACTGGTGCCCCGTCCACGAAGTTGTGCAGCCGTTCCGTCATTGGGCACTCCCCCCTGGGTTGTGTGTCATCTCCATCTCGACGAACGCCATCATGGCATATCCCGCCGTCCATGCAAAGGAATCCTTTGCATCGACCGGGCCATTTCGCTAGAATCCGTCGTCGTGGGCGAGGTCGATTCCGCGATCCGCGACAACGAGGCGACCGCCGCGGTGGTGGCCGGTACCCGCAGAGGTAGCCTCGACCAGCTCAGCAAGCGCATCATCGAGCAGCTGCAGGAGGATGGTCGGCGCTCGTATGCAGCCATCGCCCGGGCGGTAGGCCTCTCGGAAGCGGCCACCCGCCAGCGTGTGCAGCGGCTGCTGGACGAACGGGTCATCCAGATCGCGGCGGTCACCGACGCGGCGGCGGTTGGGTTCCACCGCATGGCCCTGCTCGGGATCAAAGTCGAAGGGAGCATCCGCTCGGTAGCGGACAAGCTCTCCGGACTGCCCGAAGCGGAATACGTGGTGATCTGCGCCGGGCAGTTCGACCTGCTGGTCGAGCTCATCTGCGAGGACGACGCCCACCTGTTGCGCACCATCGACGAATCCGTGCGCGCCATCCCCGGAGTCAACAGCACCGAAACGTTCGTCTATCTCAACGTCGCCAAGGAGACCTACCAATGGGGGACTCGATGAGCCAACCGCCTCAGCCACGGACGGATCAGCAGCCCATGCTGGAGGCCGACTATCAACTGCTCCAGAGCGCCGCCCGCCGGCACCTGTGGATGCACTTCACCCGGATGAGCACCTACGAGGAACAGGATGTTCCGGTCATGGTCCGCGGGGAGGGACCGTGGGTGTGGGACAGCCGGGGCCGGCGTTACTTCGACGGGTTGTCGGGACTGTTCGTCGTTCAGGTGGGGCACGGTCGGTCCGAGCTGGCGGAGGCGGCCGCTCGCCAAGCCGGCCAGCTGGCCTACTTCCCGTTGTGGAGCTACGCCCACCCCAACGCTATCGAGCTGTCCGAGCGGCTGGCCGCCCTGGCGCCCGGATCGATCAACCGGGTGTTCTTCACGACGGGCGGCGGTGAAGCGGTGGAGTCGGCTTGGAAACTGGCCCGGCAGTATTTCCGCGCCACCGGCCAACCCGGTCGGTACAAGGTGCTCTCTCGCTACATCGCCTATCACGGCACCACGATGGGCGCCCTGTCGATCACCGGTCTGCCGTCGATCAAGGAGCCGTTCGAGCCGCTGGTTCCGGGCTCGGTACGCGTCGCCAACACGAACTTCTACCGGGCGCCCGAACACGCCGACGATCCGGTGGAGTTCGGTCGTTGGGCCGCGGACGACATCGAGCGTCACATCCTGATGGAAGGACCGGAGTCGGTCGCGGCCGTGTTCCTCGAGCCGGTGCAGAACTCGGGCGGTTGCTTCCCGCCTCCGCCTGGCTATTTCCAGAGGGTGCGCGAGATCTGTGATCGCTACGGCGTGCTCCTCGTCTCGGACGAGGTCATCTGCGCCTTCGGGCGGCTCGGCGCCTGGTTCGGATCCCAGCGGTACGGCTACCAGCCGGACATGATCACGTGCGCCAAAGGTATGACGAGCGGCTACTCCCCGCTGGGGGCGCTGCTGGTCGACGACCGCCTCATGGAGCCATTCCTCCAGGGCACGGCCAGCTTCGCCCACGGGTTCACCTTCGGCGGGCATCCGGTGTCCACTGCGGTGGCGCTGGCCAACCTGGATCTTTTGGAGAAAGAGGACCTGGTGGACGGGGTAGCAGCCCGGTCCGACGCGTTCCGCGCCGCGCTGGACAGCTTGCGGGATCTCCCGATCGTGGGCGACGTCCGAGGGGACGGCTACTTCTTCGGCATCGAGCTGGTCAAGGACAAGGCCACGCGGGAGACCTTCGATGACGACGAATCCGAACGACTCCTTCGCGGCTTCCTCTCGGGCGCCTTGTTCGAGGCCGGATTGATCTGCCGGGCCGATGATCGCGGTGACCCGGTGATCCAGTTGGCTCCCCCGCTGGTTTGCGAGCAGGAGCACTTCGATCTCATGGCCGACATCCTCCGTTCGGTCCTGAGCGAGGCCTGGTCCCAGCTCTGATCAACGGCGAGACCGGTTTCTGGCAGGTCTCGCTCGGCCCGCCGGCGACGCGCCCGCAGCTCGACGGGTCCATCGATGCCGACGTGGGCATCGTCGGTGCGGGCTATACGGGCCTCTGGACGGCGTGGGCCCTTGCTCGCCACGATCCGGGGCTGCGCATCGTCATCGTCGAGGCCGAGCACGTCGGGTTCGGCGCCAGCGGGCGCAACGGCGGGTGGCTTTCCGGCCTCTTGCCCGGGAACCGGCCGCGGCTGGCCCGAGCGTCGGAGGGGCGCATCGGAGGCGGCCAGGCGGGGGTGATCGCCCTGCAGCGTCACCTGATCGGGTCGGTAGGCGACGTCGTCGCGGCGTGCACCGAAGAGGGCATCGATGCGGATGTGGATCGGGGCGGGACGTTGGCCGTCGCCACCACGGCAGCCGAGTGGGCCCGGTTGCGCTCCGAGTTGGCCGAGGATCAACAGTGGGGTGTCACCCCGGACGACGAGTGGGAACTCTCCGCGGGAGACGTCACCGCACGCGTTCCCGTGGCGAATGCCATCGGCGGGACGTTCAGTCCGCACTGCGCCCGGATCCAGCCGGCCAAGCTGGCCCGCGGGTTAGCCGACGCAGTCTCTCGCCGGGGCGTTGCCATCTACGAACGCACCCCGGCCGTGGGCGCCACCCCGGGTCGGGTGCGTACCCTCCGGGGTGACGTCCGGGCCCCGTGGGTGGTCCGCGCCACCGAGGGGTTCACCGCCCAAATGACCGGGCTCCGACGGGCCCTTCTCCCCTTGAACAGTTCCATGATCGTGACCGAACCGATTCCCGCCGAGACCTGGCAACGAGTCGGCTGGATCGGGAACGAGACCATCCGCGACGGCGCCCACGTCTACGTCTACGCCCAGCGCACCGCCGACGGGCGGGTGGCCATCGGTGGGCGAGGCATTCCGTACCGGTTCGGTTCTCGGGTCGACCGGGACGGGCGGACGCCCGCCTCCACAGCCGAGCAGCTCTCGGCGGCCCTGCAGTCCCTCATTCCCGACCTCGGCCAGCCGGCAATCACCCACACGTGGAGCGGCCCGCTCGGCGTGGCCCGGGACTGGTGCCCGAGCGTCGGGGTGGCCCAGTCGGCGGCGGGCGGGTTGGCGTGGGCCGGTGGGTATGTGGGAGATGGCGTCACGACTTCCCACCTGGCCGGCCGCACCCTGGCCGATCTCATCCTGGGTCGGGCCACGGACCGGACGGCATTGCCGTGGGTGGGTCACACCAGCCGTCACTGGGAACCTGAACCGCTGCGCTGGCTCGGTGTGCGGGGGGTGTACGGCCTCTACCGCATGGCCGACCGGGCCGAGCAAAGACGCCCCGAGCAGCGCAGCACGTCTCGCTGGGCGACGCTGGCGGATCGGCTCTCGGGTCGGATGTGACGGTGACGCCGTCCCGAAGAAGCAGGCCGGCTGGGGCAGACTGGTCCGGTGACGCAGACGGCTGCTCCGTCCCACCTCAGCACGGAGGCGCTCGAAGCCGGGCTGGACCACATCCTCGAGTCGCCCCGAGACAGGGGCACCTTGGAACTCCTCGTGCGCCGGCCCGCGGTCGACGCCCGGGAGATCCTGGAGGAAGGCGAGCTCGATCTCCACGTTGGTCTGGTTGGCGACAACTGGCAACACAAACCGAGCACGTCAACGCCCGACGGGTCGCCCCACCCCGAGGGCCAACTGGCCCTGATGAACGCGCGCGTGGCCCAGCTGGTCGCCGGCTCGACGGCCCGGGCGGCGCTGGCCGGCGACCAGCTGTTCGTCGACCTGGACCTGAGTGAGGACAGCCTGCCCATCGGCACCTGGTTGCGGATCGGCGGAGCGGTGATCGAGATGACGGCGAAGCCTCATCGGGGTTGCGCCAAGTTCGCGGCCCGTTTCGGGGCCGACGCCCTGCGCTTCGTCAACGTGGGCGTCGGCCGCCAGTTCAGCTTTCGCGGCCGTCACGCCCGGGTAATCGTCCCCGGCACCGTGCGCCGAGCCGACCGGGTGGAGCGTCTGGCCGCCGTGAGCGGCTGGCTGTCCTAACGGGACGGGCCTCAGGTCTCGCCGCCAGGCTGGCGATGCGGTAAACCGGCGGCCGGGCAACCGGGAGCCGCTGGCCCGCTGGCTCCGACCGACTCGCCGTCAGGCCGTAGCCCTCGGGCTCGCTCGGGTCTACTCGGGTTGGCTGGAGTCCACGCCGTCGAGCTCGCTGTCGACCTCGCCGTTGACGTCGCTGTCGACCTCGCCGTCGAGGTCGCTGTCGACCTCGCCGTTGACGTCGCTGTCGACCTCGCCGTCGGCCTCGGCATCCGGCGAGGCCACGCCCCCGCTGTCGAGGTACTCGGCCCAAGCCGCCTGGGCCTCGGATTCGGGCTCGAACCCGGCAAAGCCGGCCCCACCGATGTAGTTGCCCTGCTCGTCATAGGCGTGCTCGCCGAAGGCCTCCCGGTACTCGGCTGCCACCTCACCGCCTTCAGCCGCCTGCTTGATGGACAGGCTGATGCGCCGGCGCTGCAGATCGATCTCGATGATCTTGACCCACAGCTCCTCGTTGGGGGTGACGACCTGCTCGGGCAGGTCGACATGGTGGTTGGCCATCTCGGAGATGTGCACCAACCCTTCGATGCCCTCGCCGACCTGGACAAAGGCGCCAAAGGGCACGAGCTTGGTGACCCGGCCGTAGACCAGCTCACCGACGCGGTGGGCGTTGGCGAACTCCTGCCACGGGTCGGACTGGGTCGCCTTCAGCGACAGGCTGATCCGCTCCCGATCCAGGTCGACGTCGAGCACCCGGACTTCCACCTCGTCGCCCACGGCAACGACGGAGGACGGATGGTCGATGTGCTTCCACGACAGCTCCGACACGTGGATGAGGCCGTCCATGCCACCGAGGTCGACGAACGCTCCGAAGTTGACGACCGACGACACCACGCCGCGGCGTACCTCGCCGGGCTTGAGGTTGGTCAGGAACTCGTCCCGCTGTTCCTTCTGGGTCTCTTCGAGCCAGGCCCGCCGGGACAGCACCACGTTGTTGCGGTTCTTGTCGAGCTCGATGATCTTGGCGTCGAGGTGGCGCCCGACATACGGGAGCAGGTCGCGTACCCGGCGCAGCTCGACGAGCGAGGCGGGCAGGAAGCCGCGCAGTCCGATGTCGAGGATGAGGCCGCCCTTGACGACTTCGATGACGGGCCCGGAAACGACCCCGTCGCGCTCCTTGATCTCCTCGATCGTGCCCCACGCCCGCTCGTACTGGGCTCGCTTCTTCGACAGGATGAGGCGGCCCTCCTTGTCCTCCTTTTGGAGCACAAGGGATTCGATCCGATCGCCGAGCTTGACGATCTCGTGCGGGTCCACGTCGTGGCGGATGGACAGCTCCCGGGCCGGGATGACGCCTTCGGATTTGAACCCGATGTCGAGCAGGACCTCGTCCTTGTCGACCTTCACGACGGTCCCCGACACGATGTCGCCATCCTCGAATTCGACGATGGTGCCGGCAATGGCGTCCTCGAGGGACGTGCCGTCGAGATCGTCAGCAACCACTTGCCGAGGCGTGTATTGACCTTCTTCGTCGAAGGTGCCCATCCCCTCAACGGAGGATGCTGGATTCGTATCGGCCGTGGTGTCGGTCATGGACTCGTCGCCTTCTTTCCGGACAAAGACCACCCCCCGGAAAAGGGTCGTGGGGGGAGGTAGCAGCAAACCATTCGCCGCGAAACCATGCTACACCTCGGCCGTCAGCAGAAACTCCGGGTGATCGAGGTCGGGTGGGCGACAGGCGTAGGCCCCTGGGCGCACGGCCCAGAGCCCGGTCATGCGCAGGCCCGCAGCCTCGGCCATGAGCCGGAGCTCGCGGGGAGTGAAGCACGTGGTCCACAGATCGAAGGTGGCGGACTGACCGTCCGGGTTCTTGACCTCGGCTCGCTCGTGGTTGACGCCAGTGGCGGCCTCGAAAGTGTCACCCGCCTCGAGGTGGCGCACGGCGAAGTAGGCGGAGAACGCCGAGACGGCCACCCGGCCTCCCCGCTTCACCGCCTTCGCCATCTCCGACAGCACCACTTCGTCGCCCGCACCCCTGAGCAACCCGAATCCCCCCTGGCACAACGAGATGGCGGCGTCGAATGCCCTCGGGGCAACAGGGAGCTGCCGGGCATCGGCCCGGACCCAAGTGCCCTCGCCGGCGACAGCCAAGAACGCGGCCGCGATATCCACGCCGACGACCTCGATCCCCCTCCCGGCGAGGGCGCGGGCGTGACGACCCGGCCCGCACCCCACGTCGAGCACGCGCATGCCCGGGCGCAAGTCGAGCGTCTCGGTCAGAAAGGCGACTTCCTGAGCCGTGCCGAACGTGAACGAATAGCGGAGGTAGGCCTGGCGGGCGTGGTCGGCCAAGCTCTCGAACTCCCTACCGGTCGACGACCTCTCGGTCGCGTCGTCGGGTTGGCGCACAGGCATGCCCGGGCCACGCTAGGAGGTGCCGTCAGTTCCGGATCCGCTCCCGGTCGCGCTCGACATCGCCGAGGATCTGCTCTTTCCGGACGCGGCCCTGATCGACGCCGCCGAAGTGGTGCCGCTGCGCTATCTCGATGCGTTGGCGGAGGCCGGTCTCTACGGGCTGTTCGGTCCGGTCGGTTGCGGCGGTTACGACGCCGATCCGCTCACGGCCAGCCGGGTGGTCGAAGCGCTCGGCGGGGCCAGCCTCACCACCGCGTTCGTGTGGATACAGCACCACAGCGTGGTCCGGGCCCTGGCCGGGGCCAGGGCGAGTGTTCGGCAGCCCTGGCTGGCCGCGCTGTGCCGGGGCCGGGTACGAGCCGGGATCGCCTACGCGGCGCTGCGCCGGGTCGGGCCTCCGAGTGCCGTCGCCCGCCCGCTCGCCTCCGGACGCGACGGCTGGGCGTTGGACGGCTACGCCCCGTGGGTCACGGGATGGGACCGGATCAACGTGCTGCTCGCCGGCGCCCGGGCCGGTTCGGACGTGGTGTGGGTGCTCCTCGACGCAGTCGAGTCCCCGACCGCCGAGGTGCGCCCGGTCCGGCTGGATGCCCTTCAGGCCTCGGCCACGGTGTCGTTGCGGTGGGCCGGGCACGAGGTGCCTCCAACGGGCGTCGTAGCGGTCGAAGCCTTCGACGACTGGGTCCGCGGCGACGCCGCCGGCCGTCAGCTGAACGGGTACCTGGCCATCGGGGTAGCCGCCCGCTGCGCTCGCCTGCTCGGCCCGTCGGCGCTCGACTCGTCGATCGCGGCGGCGCGCGCCGAGCTCGATACCGCTTCGGGGGCGACGGTGGTGAACGCCCGGGCCGAGGCTTCGCTGCTGGCGGTACGGGCAGCCCAGGCGCTCGTTGCCTCCGGCGGGGGAAGATCGGTGGAGTCCGGCTCGCATGCGGCCCGGCTGCTGCGGGAGGCCATGTTCCTGCTCGTCTTCGGCCAGACCCGGGCCATCCGGGAAGCGCAGCTAGCCGCCTTGGGCGCCCGGGCCGCCCCGCCTTAAAGCAGGTCAGGTTGGCGACACCGGGATCACAGCGCGTTGTGGCCCACGTCCGGAGGAACGGACGCGCCTCGCAACGGCCAGACCCCGGTCCTCACCTACCTGCAGACGGCCGAAACGCTCGCATTCGATCTGGCCCCGCGTCACCCAAAATCGAACGGAGACCGTCGGCCCGGGGCCACGCTGGTGCGGTCCGTTGCTCTGGACCGCAGCAGCGCCGACCTGGGGCCCGGGCAGGAACGGGTTCCGACCGCTGCCGGCGGCGACAAATGGACATCCAAGCAGCCACAGGCTGCACAGACGTCCAAAAGTCGCGGCGCGTTCCCGGGTCAAAGTCCGACCTCAACGGGCGCCAGGCGGCAACGCTCGAAGGCAGAGGGGTCCGGGGGCCACGAGGGTACGGTCCATGGCCCGGGTCGCAGCAACGCTGGGCCCGGAGCCGCTTACGATCGAAGGGATACCCGGTCGGGACGAACAACGACGGTCCGCTGCGGTCCATGAGCCGGATCGCACCCGCGCTCGCCCTGGAGCCGTCCGCAGTCGACGGTCGTGGCCTACCCCTTGGCGTCGGCCCAGGTGTCGCCCCACGCCAGGTTGATGGTCAGCGGGACGCGCAGATCGGCCGCCCCGGTCATGGCCGCCGTGACCACCTCCACCGCGGCCTCCTCTTCGTCCGGTGGGACCTCCAGGATCACTTCGTCGTGGACCTGCAGGACCAGCCGGCTCGCCAGTCCGCGGTCGGTTCCGGCGCCGGCGCGTTGGGAGGCGGCCCCGACACGAACCGCCCCGACTGCGACCACACCGGCGTCGAGCCGAGCGTCGAGGCGGACCAGCGCCACCTTGAAAATGTCGGCGGCCAGGCCCTGGATCCCGGCGTTCATGGCCTGGCGTTCACCGGCGGCGCGCACCTGGTACCGGTTGGACTGCAGCTCGGGGATGAGGCGCCGCCGGCCGAACAAGGTCTCCGTGTAACCGCGGTCCCGGGCCTCGGCGACCACTCGGTCCATGTAGGCCCGCACGTTGGGAAAGCCCTCGAAATAGGCCTTCAGGATGGCGGCGGCCTCGTCCACCGGGATCCCCAGTCGTTGGGCCAGCCCGTAGGACTCCATGCCGTAGGCCAGCCCGTAGGAGACCATCTTGGCTTTGGAGCGCATGGCCAGGGTGACGTCGGTGCCATCCACCCCGTAGATCCGCGAGGCGGTGACATTGTGGATGTCCGTCCCGCCGCGGAAGGCTTCGATCAATCCGGGGTCTTCGGCCAGGTGGGCGATGACCCGTAGCTCGATCTGGTTGTAGTCGGCGACCAGGAACCGGCATCCGGGCGAGGGAACAAAGCAGGACCGAAGCCGGCGGCCCTCCTCCGTACGCACCGGAATGTTGTGGAGGTTGGGCTGATCGGAGCTCAGCCGCCCGGTGCGGGCCACCGTCTGGTTGAACGTGGCGTGGATCCGTCCGTCGGCGCTCACCTCCGCCAGCAACGACTCCCCATAGGTGGAACGCAGCTTCTCCACTTCCCGGTAGCGCAGCAGCGCCTCGATGATCGGGTGCTCCCCGCGCAGCTTTTCCAGGGTTTGGGCGTCGGTCGAGTATCCCGTCTTGGTCTTCTTCTGCGGCGTCAACCCGAGCTTGTCGAAGAGGATCTCCCGAAGCTGCGGGGTGGAGTTGACGACAAACGGTGTACCGGCCAGGTCCTGGATCTCCTGCTCCAAGCGCCGAGCCTCGGAAGCCAGCTCGCTCGCCAACCGGCGCAGCCGCTCGACGTCCACCCGTACGCCGGCGTCTTCCATCCGGGCCAGGACCTGCACCAGCGGGCGCTCGACCTCGTCGTACAGCCTCGACATCCCGCGGGCGGCGACCGCGGCGCTGAGCGGTTCGACGAGGAGGGCCACGGCGGCAGCCCGGCGCGCGGCCTGGCCGCTCATGTCGGCTCCGCCGCCGGTCAGGTCGAGCTGGCCCGGTGGCGGCGCGTCCGGGGCGCGCAACTCCACGCCTGCGTAGCGGGCGGCCAGGTCCTCCAGCAGATACTGATCGCCGGCCGGGTCCACCAGGTAGGCGGCGATCGCGGTGTCGAGTTGGAGATGGCAAAAGACCACGCCCATCACGGCCAGGCCCCTCATCAAGGCTTTGGCGTCGTGGGCGGACACCTCGACGCCGTCTTCTCCGAGGAACCCCGACAAGGCGGCGCGTGCCGTGGCGTCCTCGAGCACCGAGTCGGAGAACCAGACGACCTGGACCGGACCGGCGGCGGGCGGCAGTGGCGCGAAGGCCAGACCCCGGAGGGGGGAACGCCCTTCCCGGCCTTCCCACCCTCCGGCCAGGCCCATAGGAACGGCGCGGGACTGCCATTCGGTGGCTCGCTGCACGGCCGCGGCGGGATCGGAAATCTCCTCCACGGAGACCTCGATGGCCGCGCCGGCGGGAGCCTCGTTGGGCCCGGCCCCTTTCCCCTGATCCGTGGCCTCGATGAAGCGGTCCCAAAGGGTTCGAAACTCGAGGAAGTCGAAAAGCCGCCGCAGGGCCTCCAGGTCCCACCCGCCGATGCCCGCTTCGGACCAGTCGATGTCGAGCGGGACGTCCCGGCGGAGGGGGGTGGCGGTGGCGTTGGCCCGGACCACCGCTTCGGCGTCGGCCAGGCTCTGCCGCAGCTTCGGGGTCAGCTCGTCGAGGTGGGCGTAGATCCCGTCCAGATCCCCGTAGGTGTTGATCAACCGGGCGGCGGTCTTCTCCCCCACTCCCGGCACGCCGGGGAGGTTGTCGGACGGGTCGCCCCGCAGCGCCGCATATTCGGGGTAGACCGCGGGCGTGACCCCGGTGCGCTCCTGGATCCCCTTTTCGTCGTAAAGGACGTAGTCCGACACGCCCCGACGGTTGTAGAGGACCTTGACGTGCGGGTCCTCGACCAGCTGGTAGGTGTCGCGGTCGCCCGTGACGATGATCACGTCGTCGCCCCGCGCCGCGGCCTGGGTGGCGAGAGTGGCGATCAAGTCGTCGGCCTCGTACCCGACCAGCTCGACCAGGGGAATGCGGAGCGTCTCGATCACCTGGCGCACCAGCCCCATCTGCTGGCGGAGGATGTCCGGGGCCTGGGCGCGCCCGGCCTTGTAGTCGGCGATCATCTCGTGGCGGAACGTCGGCTCCGGCCGGTCGAAGGTGGCGATCACCTGGTCTGGCTGATGGTCCTTGAGCAGGTTGACGAGCATCGACGTGAAGCCGTACACCGCGTTGGTCACCTGCCCGGAGGCCGTGGCCATATCGGTAGGGAGCGCGAAGAACGCCCGGTAGGTCAAAGAGTTGCCGTCGATGAGCATGAGACGGGCCATCGACATCGAGCCTAGGCCGAGGGTGAGACCTTTCCCGGCGGGTAGGCTGTCGCCCATGCCAGAGGGATTCCATCCGCCCCTAGAGGAGTACCTCGAAGCCATCCACGAGTTGGGCGAAGAGGGAATGGTGGTCATCCAGGCGCGCCTGGCCGAACGCCTCGGACATTCGGCCCCGGCCGTCTCCGAAATGATCAAACGGCTCAAAGACGAAGGCTTCGTGGAACTTCGGGGCCGGTCGTTGGTCTTGACCTCGGCGGGAAAGGCCCGAGCCGAGAGCGTGGTACGCAAGCATCGCTTGGCCGAGCGCCTGCTGATCGACATCATCGGCCTCCCGTGGGAGAAGGCCCACGTCGAAGCCGGGCGGTGGGAACATGTCATTTCCGACGAGGTGGAGGTCCGCCTCATCGAGATTCTCGGCCACCCGACCACCTGCCCGCACGGCAACCCGATCCCCGGCTCCGGCGGCGAGGACCATCACCTGAGGGCGCTCTCGGAGTCGCACTCCGGTGACCACATTCGGTTGGAGCGGGTCACCGAACAGGTGGAGATCGACCTCGATTCGTTGGCCTACCTCTCGGCGCACGGCTTCCTCCCCGGCACCACCGCCCGGGTGGATTCCTGCGCCCCCGACGGGACGCTCATCTTGAACGTCGGGGCGGGGACGATCGCCCTGGGGCCGGCGCTGGCCCAGCAACTCTTCGTATCCGCGGCCTAGCGACGGCGGCTGGTTTCAGGCCTCGCCCGGGTCGGGACGGAGGTCCCCTTCGATCACCCGGTTGGCCACTTCGAGCATGGTGGCCCGATCGTGCATGGCCCGGCTGCGGATCCACGTGAACGCTCGGTTCTCCCGCCAATCGAACTCGTCCATCAGGATCCCCTTGGCCCGGTCGATGGCCGTTCGGGTTTCGAGACGCTCCTCGAGGGTGCGAACCTGCTCGTCGAGGGCCTTCATCTCGCTGAAACGGCCGATCGCCATCTCGATCGCCGGCAGCAACTCACTCTTCTGGAAGGGCTTGACCAGATAGGCGAGGGCACCCGCATTGCGGGCCTGCTCGATGAGATCACGCTGGCTGAAGGCGGTGAGGATGAGGACGGCACACAGGCGTTCGGCGCTGATCTCCCGGGCCGCGGTGAGGCCGTCGGCTCCCGGCATCTTGATGTCCAGGATGACGAGATCGGGCCTCTGGGCCCGCACCAGCTCGACGGCTTCGTCCCCGCGACCGGTCTCACCGACGATCTCGTACCCCTCCTCCTCCATGATCTCCTTGAGGTCGAGCCGGACAATCGCCTCGTCCTCGGCGATCACCACGCGTACGGCCACTACTTCGCTCCTTGGGAATCAACCAGGGTCGCCGGGTCAGCCCCGAACCTGGGCAGTCGTCCGGCCACCATCACGACGCGGGGCCGTCGCTGCTGATCAACCGATCGAGCAGCTCGTCCTGAGTCGCTTGCAACTCGACCACCTCAGCCTCCACCATCGTGCGGGTGCGGGCCATGGCGTCCGCGTGGCGCTGCGCTTCGGTGTACTCGCGGTGGGCGAGCGACGTCTCGGAGACCAGCGAACGTATCCGGGCCTCGTCGGCCGCGTCCGACAGCACGCTCAGCTGGTCGTCGATCAGCGCCAACTCCTCGCGCGCGCCGCCGCAGCCGTTGGGACACGTCAAACAGCCGACGTTCGAGCAGCACTCGCGACATGGTTCTGGAACATTATCGGAGCCAGTCGCGCTGGCCGTACTGGAACGTTTGCAGAGCTGTTCAGCGCATTCTCATCTGATTCCGTCACACTGTAGGGAATGCGAGTCCTGGTGGTCGACGACGAGCCCGCGGTCCGTCAAGCGCTTGATCGTGCCTTGCGGTTCGAGGGCTACCAGACCGAAACGGCGGCCGACGGACCGGCTGCGCTCGGCGCCCATGCGGAACGACCCGCCGACGCCATCGTTCTCGACGTCGCCATGCCCAGGATGGACGGGCTCGAGGTGTGCCGGCGGCTCCGGCATGCCGGCGACCACACGCCCGTTCTGATGCTCACCGCCCGAGCCGCCGTCAACGACCGGGTGGCCGGGCTCGACGCCGGCGCAGACGACTACCTGGTCAAGCCCTTCGCCCTGGAGGAGCTGCTGGCTCGGATCCGGGCGCTCCTCCGCCGTAGCGCGCCGACGGGAGAGGACGAGGTTCTGCGCTTCGCCGACCTGTCGCTCGATCCCGGCACGAGAGAGGTGAAGCGCAACAACCGATCCATGGAGCTGACCAGAACGGAGTTCCTGCTCCTGGAGCTGCTGCTCCGCAACGCCCGGCAGGTGCTGCCCCGGGAGCTGATCTTCGATCGGGTCTGGGGGTACGATTTTGGGGCCAACTCGAACTCCCTCGAGGTGTATATCGGATACCTGCGGCGCAAGACCGAAGCGGGCGGTGAGCCTCGGCTGATCCACACGGTGCGAGGCGTGGGTTACGTGCTGCGCCAGCCCAGCGAAGGGTGACCGGGTGACGGCCTGGCTGCGCAGGAGAACCCTCCGGGCCCGCCTCGGAGCCCTGGTCGCCGTGGCCGCGGGGATAGCGGTGGCGCTCGCCGCGGTGGCGTCCTACTACGCCATTCGCCACCAGCTCTACAAGCAGGTGGACTCCTCGCTGGAGAGCGAGATGTCCGTCCTCCAAGCCAACGGCTTCTCAACGGCGCCGGACGCGGCGGTCGCCAGTCAGTTCAACGGCAATGTGGTGCAACTCGTCACCACCAACGGGTCGATCGTGCCCTTGGGGTCACGGTTCAGTGGAGCGTCCAACGTCATCTCCCTTCCCGTCAGTCACGCCCAGTCGAGCCTGGCCCTGGCCCAGACGGCGCAGACCAACCTCAGCACGGTCAGCTACCGAGGCGCCAACTACCGGGTGCTGACCGAGGGGGACGGCATCGTCGACGAGAACAATCACATCGCAGTCGCTGTCCAGGTCATCCGCCCGCTGGCCGACATCCAGCGAACCCTGAGCGATCTGCGGCTGATCCTGTGGATCACGACCCTGGGGGGCATTGGCCTGGCCATCGGATTGGGGTACCTGGTGGGGCGAGCGACCGCCCGTCCGGTCGAGCGCCTCACCGCCGCGGCGGAGCACGTGGCCGCCACTCAGCACCTCGACGCCAGGATTGATGTCGAGGGCGATGACGAGCTGGCCCGACTGGCCCGGTCGTTCAACGCCATGCTGGCGGCCCTCGAAGCGTCGCGCCGTCAGCAGGCTCAGCTGATCTCCGACGCCGGCCACGAACTGCGAACTCCGCTCACCAGCCTGCGCACCAACATCGAGGTGCTGCTGCGCGTCAGGGACCTGCCGGAGCCCGACCGGGCCGACCTGCTGGCCGACGTGCACGCCCAGCTCGAGGAGATGACGATCCTGGTCGGGGACCTGGTGGAACTGGCTCGGGAAGACGAGGGGCAGTCGGAGCCGATAGAGGTGCGATTCGACCCCATTGTCGACCATGCCATCGAACGGGCCCGCCGGCGCGCGCCCGGCGTCACCTTCGAAGTGCATCGCACCGCCGGTTCCATCAGGGCCCAACCGGCCCTGCTCGAGCGGGCGGTCCTCAACGTCCTCGACAACGCCGCCAAATGGAGCCCCCCCGACGGCACCGTTCGGGTGTGGTTGCAACGCAACGGGTGCTGGACGCTGGACGTGCTCGATCAAGGCCCCGGCATCGCCGCCGACGACCTGCCTCACGTGTTCGAACGCTTCTACCGGGCGGAAGCGGCCCGGTCGCTGCCGGGTTCGGGCCTGGGTCTGGCCATCGTCCAGCGGGTCGTCGCCGACCACGGCGGTCGCATCAGTGTGTCATGCCCACCAGGCGGCGGCACCTTGGTGCATATGGAGCTGCCGATCGTCCAGGAGCAGGAACCCGGCGTCGACAGCCTGGCCCCCTCAGCACCGACGCCAACCGAGACGGCACCGCCGCCGGAGTCGAAGCCGGGTGACAACGGATCGCTCCCGTTGGTCGACGCCCAGGTGACTCCCAACCCGTACGCCGAGGCGGCACCTCCGCAGAAGCCGAACTGAAGCGGCCGCTCCGCCGGCGCGCTACGCCGGTGGCGGCTGTCCGACGGGTCCCGAGCTGCTGGTCTCAAACGGGGTGACGGCCAGCGGCTCGTCAGGTGGTGGCATCCACCGTGACTGCGACAGGGTCGGAATCATCCGATTGAGGCGTACGGCCGCCCGCTCGGCCACACTCGGGACGGCGAGGGCCGCCAGCGCCAGGGCGGCGGCAATCCCGGACACATCGCCGAGCAACCCGGTCGAGCCGACGAGGGGCTCGAAACGCGGCAGTAGCGCCACGGTCCCAAACGTGGATGCGGCGATGAGCAGCAGCCGCCAACGGCCGGCCGCCACGGGGGCCAGGCAGAACACTCCCCAGGCCAGATACCACGGTTGGAACACCGGCCCGAGGGCGACCAGGACGAGCAGGCTGAGGCCGAGGGGGAGCAACACCTCACGGTCGCGGCTGCGCCACAGGAACCAACAGATCAACCCGGCCGCCGCGAGGTAGCCGAGGGTCCTGAACGTGCTGAGGAGTGCTGTTGACGTCGGAGTGAGATGGAACACGCGAGCCACGTGTCCGGCCAGCACGGCCATGTCGGTGGTCGGAGTCAGCACCGACCGGACCAGCCCGGGCGTGCCGGCTGTTCGGATCCAGCCCGAGCCCACGCCGGTGACCCGACCGAGGACATCGAGGATCAGAAACGTTATGGCGAAGCTGGCGGCCACCGCTCCGAGACGACGCCTCCACGAGTCTTCCCGGTACGCCCACTGCCAGGTCACGAAGGCGGTGGCGACCAAGGCGGGCGACTTGACCGCGGCAGCGAGGGCGCAGATGACCACGGCCAGGGCCGGTCGGCCCCGGGCCAGCACCGCAACGGCGCAGAGGATGAGGCCGGCGAGCAAGGCGTCATTGTGGCCCGGTGACACCAATCCGAGGAGGGTGAGGGGGTTGAGAAGAACGAGAGCGACCACGAGTCCAGGTGGCGTTCCGGCGCGACGGCCCAACGGCACGAGTGCTGCCGCCGCCAGTAGCACCCCGACCAAGGCGAGCACTCGCAGCTCTTCGACCGCGGTGACCTCGTGGTGATGGCTCGAGATCACAGCCGTGGCTTCCAGGCCGACAAACAGCGGACCGTACGGCACCGGGGTCCGAAGCCACAGAGGATCGACGAGGTGGACCACCCCGGGGTCGGTGGCCGCGACCGCCGCCGGGCCGTGCTCGTACGGGTTCACCCCTTGGGAGAGCATGGTGCCCTGGGCGACGTAGCTGTAGACGTCCTGGCTGAAAAGCGGCGGCGCGATCAGGAGAGGGGCGACCCACAAGCCGAATATGAGCACGACGGTCCGGACCGGAAACTCCGGTCGTTGCCGGAGGTGAATGATGACCCGGTACCACGCGAGGAGCAGCATGGCGATCCCCACGAAGACGCCGATGAGGCCGACGACGCGCCGGAACATCCCTATGTGGCCCATCCCGAACACCCATGCTCCCGGCGAATGCACGTCGAACGGGGTGCCGGCCAGCGTGGCTCCCCCACCGATGAGCAGGACGCCCACGAAGCCGGTGGCCACGGAGAGGCCCAGGGCGCGCCCGGGCGAGGCGTCGACCTCGCCGGCCGGGTGATTTGGACGTAGGGGGGGACGCGGTCGTGCCGTCACGTAACCCGCTCGGCAGGAGCCGAGATAGAGGTCATGGAGTGCATCCTTGCGTGCACCTGGGGCAGAGAGCCAGGCAGGGCCGCTGCCCACCACCCGGTAGCGCTCCGAACCCGCGGCTATCCGGCCTGGCCATCGACGCTTCCACCGGGGTGAGGGACGACGCCAGCGGCGCAAAAGGAGGCGGCCGGAGCGACTCGGACGTGACGGCGCGTGCATTGACTACCCAATCCACCGGAAGGCATGGAACGTATGTCCTTTAGCCGCTGGGGAGAGCCAACCCTGGCGACTGGCTGCGGCCCCCCTTCGACCTTTTCTTCCATTTGCTCCCGTTGGGGGGTCGCAGCCCCCTCCTCTCAGATGGTCCTGGGCCGGGCTGGCGCGCGACAGAACCTGAGAATATCCTGTGAAGGGTGACACCGCCCGCACCGGTGGTGTCCTATACGGTATCGGCCCTACGGTCAGCGTGCCCAGGACCTGGGCTCTGGGGGGAAGAGCCCGACGGCGCGCCGGGCACGCTGACCCACCCGACCTGCGGGGAACCCGCAGGCCAGATCATGCCGGGTTGAGGTTGCCCGTACGGTCCCCCCACCGCGGTACGCATGTGATTCTAGATCGGAACCGCCCCGCTAGGTAGTCGTAATCTGTCGGGCCACCCCTCTCGGTGGGCGTCCTAGGTGGGCGTCCTAGGTGGGCGTCCTAGGTGGGCGTCCTAAGTGATCGTCGAGGGTCGGGTCCCCCTTTTTTGGTATCTAAACCGCGTATTACGCGGTTTCGATACCAAAAACGAAACAGGTTGGGACCGGCCGCCTGGGCCATGTCCGCGCCCGAATTGCCCTATTTCCCTTTTGGGCAGACGTTCAGGCCACCGAACGTCCACTCTTGCATCGCTCGAACCAAAAGTACAGAATTGGGCTTGCATCAGGGACGGGCAGAAGGGGCGATACCTATGGCGGCGAGGAGATCCACGTGCGGCCCGGACCGAGAGGAACGGGAGATCCGCACCCCGGTGCTCTTTTTCACGATGCGGGAGGACGACACGGAGATCCTCAGAGATCGGCTGTCGAGTTGAACCATCGAGGGCTTCGGACGACCTCCCGTCCCAGGCCAATGCACACCGGAGCAGGAACGCCCAGTGCCGCAGACACGGGCTCCCTCGAGCTGTAACCGGTGCTGCCGTTTCCCAATGCCGGAAGCAGTCGAACTTCGAGCCCATGGTGGCTGATGAGGTCACGGCCACGCTCGCGTCCAACGCCTGAATAGATCGAGAGGACCCAATGTCAACGATGGAACCGAAAGTCGAGAAAGCCGTCGACCCCGCCGTGCGAGACAGAGTCATCAGGGCTGTGGCCGACAGGGCCGTCTCCGGGATCACGACGCCACAGCAAAAACCCCCCATACCCCCCAAACCCAAGATCGCCACCGTTTCTACCGCCACCCCCACCGCCCCCACCTCCGCCACACCCCCCTCCGCCACACCCCCCTCCGCCACCGGCACCCCGAAACCAAAACCCCTACCCCCCAAACCCAAGATCGCCACCGTCGCCACCGCCACCCCCACCGCCCCCACCTCCGCCACACCCACCTCCGCCACACCCACCTCCGCCACACCCCCCTCCGCCACCGGCACCCCGAAACCAAAACCCCTACCCCCCAAACCCAAGATCGCCACCGTCGCCACCGCCACCCCCACCGCCCCCACCTCCGCCACACCCACCTCCGCCACCGGCACCCCGAAACAGAAGCCACCGGTGCCCCCCAAGCCACCGAAGCTTTCCGCTCCCTCTCTCACCGCTCCCTCGTCCCGGCTCGGGCAGGGGCTGTGGGACGACAGCGAGAAGAAGGGCGACGTCGAGAAACATCAGGCGAAGGTGGGCGATGAGAAGCTCGGCGGCTCGGCCCACGCCGGCGTCGAAAGCAACCAGATCAATGTCCGGGAGGGTGATCGGTTGGAAAGAGGGGGAGAGCTGAAGGCGAAGGCCGCAGCCGAGGCCCACGTCACCGGCCAGCTCGGAGACCAACAGGGTCTTCACGCCGAGGGCACCGGGAAGGCAAAGGCAGACGCCAGCGCCCGACTCGGGCGCGAGGCGAGGCTGGCATCATCAGGGACGAGAAGGGCAACGCCACCGCCGGGTACGCGAGGGGCGAGGCGGTGGCCCGTACCGAAGCCAAGGCGAAGGCCCAGGCCGAAGGCAAGATCGCCTATAGCGACCAGGTTGGCGTGAGAGGTAAGGCGGAGGTCCACGCCGAGGCAATCGCCGATGCCCATGCCCGGGGATCGGCGGCCATAACCAATCGATCGGCCGCGGTCAGTGGCGACGTCGGCGCCATGGTCAAGGCCGGTGCCGGGGCCGAGGTCACCGCCGCCATTGAGCTGGGCGACCTGGAGATCGAGGCGACAGGCGGCGTCGAGGCCGAAGTCCTCTTGGGAGCCGAAGCATCCGGAACCTTCGTGGTCGCAGCGAACGGTATCAACATGGAGTACAAGGTCGGGGCGATGGCAGGGGCAGACTTCTCCGCCAAGGGCGCCACCTCCGTCAGCCTCTCCGGTCGGGAATTCCGAGCCGCAGAAGGAAAGGCCGGAGTAACCACGGGCTATCTGGTCGGATCTTCCGGCCGGTTCCAGATCAAGGGAGGCAAGATCGTCTTGAACATGGGAGTGGCGGCGCCCGCCGTCATCCCCGTAGGTGTCGCGGTCGATGTCACCCCGAAGATGAACCTCAATCCGTTGGCCAACCTCATCGCCGGCGGCGTGGCCGAGGTCATGTGGACGAAGAGTGACGCGAAAAAGGTCCTCGCCAATCCGAGCGCGGCCAAGCAGGGCCTGATCAAGGATCTCACCGAATACTCGGAGAGGAAGATCAAGAACTTGGCCACGGATCCGGGCACCGAACACTACGCCAACCGGGATTCCGTCCAGCGGTACGTGAAGGAGAGGTTCCCGACCAGCATTCTCGCCCGCAAAGACATCGACTCCAAAGCCTGCGACCAGGCGATCGCCGAAGCGATCAAGGCCTCCATCAGGGCCAAACCCGGTCAGACGCTCGAAGTGACGGTCGTGCGGGGCCAGGTCAAGGAGATCAAGAACATGGCGGAGTTCCGGCGGGCCAAGTCGCCCGGGGGTCCGGATCCGTCACCCGACCTGGAGATCGAGATCGAGACCTGATTTCACAAGCCGGGCAGACCGAGCCGTGTTGTCCTGCCCGGGCGCGCCGATGCCCGGGCGGTAGCGGCGGTCGAAACCCTGGTCGGTCGGCCGGCGTGGTCGTCACGCAGTGGTTACCAGCCGCACCTCAAGGCCTTCCCCAGACGGGCCGGGTCACTGACCTGCGAGTACGCGTCAGAACTCGGGTGCCCGGAGCGGGATTCGAACTCCCGCCGGACCGGTGTCACCCCGGTGTCGTCGAGTCTCCGCCAGTGCCGTTGAGCAGGTACTTTCCGAGATGGGTTTTGGCCACGCCGTATCGTCCTGTGCCACTTCGTCATCGGGAGTTTGTGACCAGACTGTGACCACGAAGCGCCTCATGTAGCCGTACGGTCGGTAACGGTCTACCCTTGCGACCTGGTCACGTGCTCGTCCGCGCTGAGCCGATGCGTGGAGAGTGATTCGCCAGTCCTCCAAAGTCACGTGGACGTCCAGGTTTGGCACTGTGCAGATCGATCAGCTTGAAGAAGGCGAACACGTCCTTGGGCCGTGTGACGCTGGCTGCGCCCTGGGCGCCGCAGCCGGGGACGAAGAAGTCGTATTTGATTTGCGACCGATACTGATCGGCTGGTCAGCTCCAAGTACCGACGCCGCGGAAGCTAGTGAGCCGGCGTTTTCGGGGATGGCATCGATTGGAGTGGAGAGTTCCGCTGGGGTTAGGGCGCCTATACGGCGAGCGACATCGGCGAGTTTCTCTACGTCGAGGTTGTAGACATTGCAAGCGTTGAGCCCTAGCATCCGGCGGGCGGGTTCCTCCTGGATGGCGCAAAACGAGTTGCGCAGGGACAGCTTGGTTACCGAAGGCATAGCTGGGTCCTCCGAGTAGACGAAGCCGTGCCTTCGATGTGGGGGTAATCCGAGCCCCACATGACGTTCGTAACGATGTCTCGTTCCATGGCCTGGGCCGCCTCGTAGGCGGAAGTGCCCCGTTGCTCCGAAATAAACGTTGGCGGCCATGTACTCGGTTGGCCGCCGAGGTATCCCGAGCGCCCTGAACGGTGAATCGGGCTGCGAGCAATCCGCAAGTCCCACACCGACTCGAACGAAGCCCTCGGGACGGCGCCCCGGCCACCAGTCGCCCGGCGTTTCGGTGAGGTCACCAGTTTCAGGGCTGGGTGACGTTCGAACACGCCCGAGAACATCAGCCAACCAAATTGCCCGTTTCTCCAAGACAACCAGCCAGTCACCTCCATATTTAGTCGATCAAAAGGCCCACCGGGGCTGTTATGGCTCAGACACGGCCTCCGACACCGACATGGGTGACGAGGGGAAGATTGCCGTTCCTCGCAAAACGACCAAAACGGCTCCCACTCTGTTGCAGATTGTAGTCTGGTATTCCGTCTTGGATGACCGGCAGTTCGGCCCCCTTCAACCCCGAATCCTGTGGCACGTGACACTCTCCCGCAATGGCCTGGTCGACGTCCCACATCGGCAGCTCCGCGCCATGCCTGCATGGCGCTCCGGGGCGTTTTGACACGAAGTCCTCCAGCCCACCGGTTGTAGATTTGCCGGCCCGACACCCAGCATCTCAAGGTCCACGACCGACGGCATCGGCGTCGGCGTCCCGCTCACCTTCGGATCGAACGGGATCGGCTCCCCGTTTTCACTGGCGTGAAAAATGACCCCGGCGGTGATCCCGTTTCCGCCGTCGTAGTCGGCCATACCGTGCGTCATGGTCGTAATGTCCCGTGGCCGTCTTGAAATTGGGATGGCTCGAGGAACGTGAAGCTGGTCATGAACTTCTGTCTCATCGGCCCGCCCGGTTCGCGACAACTGCAGCTGCGTACCCGGTCGAAATCGTCGAGAGGCCCGATGGGCAGTACGGTCGGAGGTCCTCAACTAGCCGCGGTCCTACATGTGTGTCGATAGAAACGACGACAATCGGCTCGTCCGGTGACTGCGAACTCATTGTCTCTCCTCTCTGGCTTAAAGATGGAGATCCTGACCCAGGCACTAGGTTCCAAACACTATTGTCTCCAACCATCCGAATCGATGTCAAGCTTAGAGTGCGGAGCCGTCTGCATCCACGTGCAACAGCACCTGGAGGTGTTGTGCCAGGAGGATTAATAACTGATGAGCAACTTCAGCGACCGCACCGACGATGCTGCCGTGGTCCTGAGCACGGGGATCAACGTCACCGATATCGACCGGTCGGTGTCGTTCTACACAGAAGTCTTCGGGCTCGTGGAAGTCAACCGGTACCAGTCGCCGGGGGTGACCGAGGTAATCCTCCGCACGCCGGGTCAGCTGCTTGGTCGGAGTTCGTTCTGGCCAGCGGCGTTCACAGAGGCCACGACGCGCCTGTCGTCAATAGTTTCGGCAGGTTGGTGTTCCGGGTTTGCGACGCCGTGCTCGTGTGGGAACGGGCCGTCGCTCGTGGAGGCAGTTCCGAACGGGAACCCGCGACCAGGTCGGAAGGAGTCGCTATCGGGATTGTCCGGGATCCGGACGGCGTCATGTTGGAACTCGTCCAGATGACCGATGCTGGCCGCAACCATCGCTGGCCAGTCCGCTACGAACACTGATCGGAGCCCGTTACGTTAACGGTGTGACCAGTCCTGATGCTTGATCGGATTCCCGATTAGTTCGGTTCCAGCGGCACTGGGTTGCACTGGCTGGTCGGTTGGAACAGACCCAAGATGATGTCGAGCGTCGATGTCTTGCCCGTTGGGGCCGAGGAACGCCATGACTCGCCAAAACGAATGGTCAGGTCGACACCGCGGACAGCTTCGACTGACCCGAAGGACTTTGCATTCTCGAAGGTGGACAGCGATGGCATCGGAGTCACCTTCCGGGGCCCCCGGAGTGGGCCCGAACCACATGCGGTCATCGCCCGCCCGGTCGTCGACAGGCAAAACCTCCACACCATACCGCCAACTAGGGGTTCGGATCGTCCTTGCCATGCCAGCGGAAGAAGGAGCCTCGCGCCAACACGTCGGCTCAGCCAGGGAACATCACGACAACGGGCGGCGATAGTCGGCCGACGCCCAGAACAACCATGTCCACGCGGGACGCTAGCCACGCCGAATCCGACGGGCCTCGCCCACCCGGGTCGCCACCCGCGGCCCGGACATGAGTCGGACGAATTCCGCTCCGAAGCGCCAGGGTCCGCCGTCGAGTTGTCCTCGGTTTCCGGCCGGAGGGGGTGCGGACACGACGTCGAGGAGACGTGCACGCACCATGGCCGTCGAGAGGGGGAACGTCGCATCCTGATATCGACCACGTCGGACCGAATCCCCCTTGAGGAGCACCACATGAAGCTCATAGGCAGGTCCTCGCCTCTTGGCGGGCCGCTTGAGGATGAATCGGCTGGTCGCAAGGCTGCCAGAGGCAGGGGAGAAGACGCCGACCCAGACAGGATCACCGGTACCTGGCTGAAGCTTTGGCCGGGTACGGCGTGACACACTGTGTTCATGGTCCCGACCATCGCCGTGCGGGCGCTGGCCGAGATGGACGAGATCGGGGTAGAGGGGATCACCGCCCACAGCGAGAAGGCGGCCCGCCTACATGGCCGACGGCTACGCCCCGCGGTGCGCGGCGGTCCGGGGATCTGCATGGCCCAGACCATCGGCCGCCGCCAACCTGGCCTCCGGGCTGCGCGACCCGCTTCATGGCCGGCTCGGGGGTCAATCGCCATCACCGGGGCAACTACCTGCTCACCCGGTACCGGCGACGTGTACCAGGAGATCGAGGACTTCCCTGCTCTACGAGCAGGTGACCAAGCTCAACGCTTACGTCGACGACGTGCGCCGGCTCCCCGACCTGGTGCGCCAGGCCTTCCGGGAGGCCACGACCGGGCATCCGGGTCCGGTCCACCTGCGAGCTGCAGGGGCTGAGCGGCGACGTGCTCGCGCGGTGATATTGACCTCGACCACCGCCGGCGGTGCCGGCCGAGTCCCAGTTCGCCTCCTACCGGGAGCCTTCCGACCACGCCCCGACCCCGACGTGGTGGCCGCCGCCCTGGCCGTGCTGGGTGCCGCCGAGCGCCCGGCGATCGTGGCCGGAGGTGGGGTGACCACCTCCGGAGCGGCCGCCGAAGTGGTCGAGCTGGCCCGGCTGCTCGGGATCCCGGTGGCGACGTCGTTGAACGCCAAGGGATCCATCGCCGAGACCGACCCTTTGGCCGTCGGGGTGGTCGGCAGTTACTCCCGAGCCAGCGCCAACCGCACGGTGTCCGAAGCGGACCTGGTGTTTTTCGTCGGGAGCCACACCGGCAGCCAGGTGACCGACCAGTGGCGCCTGCCCCGGCCGGGCACCCGGGTGCTGCAGCTGGACATCGACCCGGTCGAGCTCGGCCGCAACTACCCCAACGCCGTGGCCATCCACGGCGATGCCAAGGTCACCCTCCGGGCCATGATCGAGGCGGCCGGGTCGACCGCACCGAGCCCGCAGCGGCAAGCGTGGCTCGATCGCACCCGCAGCCACGTGGCGAGCTGGCGCCAGTCGGCCGCGCCCAACCTTCGCTCGCCCCAGGTGCCGATCCGCCCGGAGCGGCTGTGCGCCGAGCTCACCGAGCACCTCCCCGATGACGCCATCCTGCTTTCCGACACCGGGCACTCCGGCATCTGGACCGGCAGCATGATCGACCTCCAACCTGGGCAGCGCTATCTGCGCTGCGCCGGCTCGCTCGGATGGGCGCTGCCGGCGACCATCGGCGCTCGTGCCGCCAGCCCGGACCGCCCGGTGGTCGGCTTCACCGGAGACGGGGGGCTCTACTACCACCTGCCGGAGCTGGAGACCGCGGCCCGCCACGGGATCAACGCCGTCATCGTGGTCAACGACAACCGATCGCTGAGCCAGGACATGCGAGTGTTCCAGCGGGCGTGGGACGAGAACCCCACCGCCGGGGCCGATCGCATGTGGAAGTTCGAGCCGGTCGACCTGGCCAAGGTGGCCGGGACCCTCGGCTGCGCCGGCTTCCGGGTGGAGTCCCCCGACGACTTTGGGGCGGCCCTGAAGGATGCGCTGGGATGTGGGCGACCGGCGTTGATCGACGTGGTGACCGAGACCGAGGCGCTGCCCGACCCGCCCTACGGCGGCGGTGACTTCTACGCCGGTGCGTGAGCGCGGCCCGGATTCGGACGAGTCGAACGACAAGAGGTGAGGTGGAGCCATGGTGAGCGATCGGGTCAGCCTGATCACCGGGACGGGCCGAGGGGTGGGCGCCGGCATCGCCGCCGCCCTCAGCGGCCCGGGCGAGAAGCTGGTCGTGTGCGACCTCGACGCCGAGGCCTTGGAGGCATCCGCCGAGCGGGCTCGGACGGCGGGGGCCGAGGTACTCAGCATCCCCTGCGACGTCTCGGAAGAGGAGCAGGTAGAAGATCTCTTCGCCCGGGCGGTCGAGGCATTCGGCCGGCTCGACGTGGTGGCCAACACCGTGGCCTGGATCGACCCTCCCGGCCCCATCGCCGAGCTGCCAACGGAACGTTGGCACAAGGCCATCCGCACCAACCTCGACAGCGTCATGTACGGGACCCGGGCAGCGCTCCGGACCATGATCCTGCAGCGCTCGGGGGTGATCATCAACGTGTCGTCGGTCAACGGCACCCGCGGCTTCCCGGACCGGGCCAGCTACGGGGCGACCAAGGCGGCGATCATCAACTTCACGCAAACAACCGCCATGGAGAACCGTCAGTACGGGATCCGGGCCAACGTGCTGGCGCCGGGGGCGATCGAGGGAGAGCGGAACCGAATCCTACGCCAGTGGGCCGTGGAGCGGGCCGACCAGAACCCGCCTTCCCTGCCGCCTCCGGAGCCCCCCATCGCACTCGTCGACGTCGACTGGATCGGCCGGTACGTGGCGTTCGTGGTCTCCGATGAGGGCCGGTTCATCAACGGGCAGGTGCTTCCCATCGGCGAATCCTCCCGGCACCCGCTGCAGGCAATCTTCCCGGACTCGTAGCGCAGGCTGGCAAGGACTCGAGGACCAGGAGGGGATCATGGAGCAGCCCACGGATCAGCGGTTGGCCGGCCAGGTGGCGGTCATAACCGGAGCAGGCACCGCCACCGCGGACGGCATGGGGAACGGCCAGGCCATGGCATTGACCTTCGCCCGGCACGGCGCAGCGGTCGTCTGCGTGGACCGGGTGGGGGAGCGGGCTGAGGCAGTGGTGAGCAAGATCACCGAGGAGGGTGGCCGGGCCATCGCCGTCGAAGCTGACGTCACCCGCGTCGAGGACTGCGACCGGGTCGCGGCCCGCGCCGACGCCGAGTTCGGACAGGTCGATGCCCTGGTCAACTCCGCCGGTGTGGTGTCGCGGCACGGGATGGCTGCCCGGGTCGCCGGAGGGGTGCTCGGCGAACTGGCGGAGCTCGACCTCGACGACTGGGATCTGGTCTTCCGGGTCAACGTCACTGGGGCCATGCTCTCCACCCGGGCCCTGGCGCCGCCCTCTCCCGCCAAGGCGGCTCGGTGGTCTACATCGGGACCACCATGGCCAGCCACTGGTATGGGGACGGCCGCTTGGCCTACGGCGTGTCGAAGGCGGCGCTCGAGGGACTGACGATGGTGATGGCCGGGGCGCTCGGCCCCCAGGGCATCCGGGCCAACCTGCTCGTGATCGGCCAGGTTCGAGCCCCCCACATCGTGGCCCGGGCGGCGTCTATGGGCGCAGCCGGCGAGGAGTATCTCGAATCCCGGCGCACCTCGTCGTTGCTCCAGAGCGACGGCACCCCCTTCGACGTCGCCACCACAGCGCTCTACCTGGTGAGCCCGGACTCCCGCTGGGTCACCGGCCAGACGATCTTCGTCGACGGCGGAGCATCGCGAACCATCCGCTAGCTCTTCTGCTTCTTCGCACCGTCCGTGACCGGTCGTTCTGGCGGTTTCGGCGCTGACCCGGACAGACGGTCGTACAGGCCGTCGATCAGCACACGGACGACCAATTCGAACCGGCCGCTGGAGCCAGATCGGATTCGAAGAGGAAGCCCAGTTTGGGAACCCATGACGGCCTTGGTTCGTTCGGTGGTTGGCGGTCACGGGTAAGAATCTCTTGATGTGCGAGTCCTACAACGGCCCGCGGATTGGCAAGGGCCGCCTGTGAGGCCGCTCGATCACTCAGTCCGCTCCGCAGCCATAGCTTCGACCAGCGTTCTCCAAGTGTCAATGCCCTTGGGGTCCAGACGTTGTATTGAATGCGGAGCAGTGCAACAGCGGGATGCGCACTCATCGTGTCGTATACCCACTTGGCTTCTCGCCAGAGGTCTTCCTTCCACTCCTTGCCTTCGTGGACAGGTAATGGTTGCTCGCTAAGGGCCGTCTCAACCACCAGTGCCAGCAGGGCGGCCTTGTTCTCAACGTGGTGGTAGAGGGCCATGGGTGTTACACCGAGCCGTTCTGCCACCGCTCGAATGGTCAATCCCTCTGGGCCACGTTGGTCCACAATTTCCAAGCTGGCCCCGGCGATTCGTTGGATGTCGAGTCCTGCCACCGAGTTACGTTACCGCTTGGACGATGACGCGGGTTCTGGCCAGGTTGTGGATCCGGGTGTGGGGGGTGTGGGGGTTGCCTTGACGCTGGGAAGTGACCCGCAAAGCGGGGAAGTAGGTGCCTGGCTGGCCGAAGGCGTAGGCGGCGGTAACGGTCACCGCCGCCAGGTCGCCGTCCATGCCCGTCTCCACCCGCGGGTACTCACCACTACCTTCAAAATCCCACTCCGCCGCCACGATGGTTCCCGCCCCAGCCGGAACCTCCGCCACCCCAACAAACCTCACCGCCTCACCCACGGCCACCACCGCTTTTTGCCCACCATTCGCCGTCAACGACACCACCGGTTGGATGCCCCTGCGGGCCTTGGCCGAAGGCGGAACCACCACCTGCCCGTCGACCACCTCGTAGTCGGTGCTGGGCGGAGGGGCCAGACCCTTCTCCACCCAGTCCGCCACATCCAAGAGCGCCTGATGTAACACCCCCAGATAACTCACCACCCGAGTCGTTCTCACGGGACGGGCATCCCCCTCCGCCACCGTCGGATGACCATGCATGGCATGATCCACAAACCACAACCGGTAATGATCGTCTAACCGTTCCCCCAAAACCCTCTGCACCATCTTTCGGTAAAAGTCCGCCTGGCTCGGATATGCCGCCTCGTCCATCAGATTCTGGACCACGATCATCTTCCCCGCGAAACGCCCCGTCTGCACCGAACCGCACCCGTATCGAACGTAGCGGGGTCCGATCAGCTTCGGCCGCTGCGGATAGACGGACCGGTCCCCTGCCCGGAACTGATCCCACTGCGGATAGTCAGGATCAACCTGATGACGATGAAAGGTCTGAGACGCCAGGAAGATGGCGTTATCCAGTGTCACGTGATCTCCGGTAGAGACACCGGTCAGCCCTTGTGAGTTGTCGGGTCCAAAGCCTGTTACCAGGACGCCATCCACCACGTCGACGACAGAGAGCACCCGCCCAGAGGCGGCGCCACTGGTAACGGTTAAGGTCGCTCCGTCCAAGTTCGTGGCTGATAGGCCCTGGACACGGACGGCCACCGGCCGTCTCGGCGAGCGGGGCCACGTTCAACAACCGTGGGAGCGGCAGGCCCAGGGTCATCGCCTCGTCACGCATGACCAGATTCGTAACCGTGGTCTTCAGTTGAACTCGGGATCGAGCGAGCGATTCGGGCGGGTCGAAGCCCAAATAGCCGGGCACGGTCCAGAAATCTTCGAAATACTCCGGGTCCCACTTCATCACGTTGTCGATCAGGAGGGTCCACACACCGTGGTATTGCCGGGCAAGTCGTTCCACATCGAACCAGGCTCTGGGCGGAAAGCCCATTCTCGGTTACCTCGGCCAGCGTGTCCCTTTCCTCGGCGTTCAGGCCTCGGAACATGTCGCCGCTGCCTCCGGGCTCGATTGCGTCCCAATGGCGGGAAACTTCTTGGCGTAGGAGCCGGATGGCGTGGTTCTGCACCATGAACATATTCGGCACGCTCATCGGTGTTCCATGGATGTATGGGACTGCGCCATCCCACACCCCGACGCAGTTCTCAAAACAATCTGAATGTTCGGTAGGCGCCGCCGCTACCACCGAAGATATATCCGTACGCCCTATGCTCCCCGTACATCTCTGCGGCCAGCTGTCCGCGGTACCCTGCCACGGCAGCCGAGGTTCGATAGCCCAGAGTAGGCCCAATCCGGACCCGGGAACGGGTTTAACCGTCCCTGATTGGATTCACCCAATACGCTCCGCTCGCCATCGCGAAGGGTATCCACCCTTTGGTTCTCCGGCATAAACCCAGCGCTGACCGTATGCTCATTGCCGGGAACCGCGTAAACCGGTTGAAAAAACCGGCCCCCATAGCGCTCAGCGGGAGGAAAGTGCAGCGCAATCGGCATCTGTACCGTTAAAACCTCCATGCACGTACCGGTGAGGGATCGGCTCCTCCCGCCATTCATCGACATCCACATAGGGTGAGTCAAACAATGAATCCCGACCGCCGTCGACCACCTGACTCGCCACTGTCATCTCCCCTTGATATTGCCGTACGGAACTCCCACCGCGGGGAGCCGGATCGAGGGTCCTTAGTCGATTCGCAGCCCGACCTAGTGGGAGCTTCGGACTCCTCCTCTAGATGCTTCTGGATAGCTGGTCCGAGAAGATGTATCCGGTGACGGGAATAGCACCTCCTGCGGACCGCCCAGGCCGGCACGACGAGAACAGTCGCACCCGTTACGGGGTCATAATCGCCAAGGATCACGAACCGGTCTCGCAGGTCACCTTCCCACCATTCTCCAAGCTGTTCACCCCATTGAGCAAATGACCCGTATACCAGCAGTCAACTGAGTGCGCCTGGCCAGCGACGAACGTCAACGGCGGCGACCAGCCATCCAGGGTGTCACCCTTCAACGATGCCAGACCTTTCACGACCTCAGCCGCAGTGGGTGTACCGTTTGCAGTCAGACCTCCCGCTTTCACGGCGTCCTCGAGGAGCAAGCCTTCCGGCCAGGCCAGAGCGGTCTCCTCGCTCCAGACCGTCGCGTTCTCGACGGAGGCCGGGATAGTATTTGTCCAACGCCGTGTTCATGGCTTGAACCGCCGTGCTACCTGTATCCCAAAATGGGAGGCTCCCGTATTCGTCCCACATATTGGTAAGCCCGGGTGCATTATTCAGTTCTGTGCTGAATCCTAGACCTTCGGTCACATAAGTGGGGTGGTAGCCCTGCTGAGAGCAGTTGGACGCCACTCTCTCTAAAACGGTTGGACCATCGGCAACAAATAGTGTCGAGATATGCGCTTGCTGGGCGGCAAGGCATTGAGCCGTGTAATTTCGTGCGGTCGCCGCAATTTCCGCCGTGTAAACAAGCGGTACACCCTGCTTGGCAGCTATTGACTTAATTTGGGGAATGCTCTGCTGGCATACGGCGGCCTCGGCACAGTACAGCTCGCCGAACTTGGTCGCGCCCGTCGCTTTGGCAGTCGATACTACGGAGAAGTTGGATGAGTCGTTGGTCTGACTGACCGGGTAGAAGTCGGAGTTGTAGTTCGTCAACGCTATCACCGGCACGCCGGTGGACTGGACAGCTGTCGCCCAGGCCTCGTCAAAGGTGGTGTTATCCTGGATGACGTCAACGTGATCGGAACTGATCAGCGTCTGTACGTCGGTGGCAGACTGTCCCGGCATCCCTTTATGATCCTTAACGATGAGTTGAATCGGATGGCCGTTGATACCCCCGGATGCGTTTACGAATTGACCCAGCTTTGTAGGTGTCGACTGAGGGTACGATGCTGGCCCCAAAGGCATTGCCAGTGCAGGCGCATACCAAGCCGACCTTGATCGGAGCCCCCGTCGGCTGTGCCGCGCCTGCAGAGTTCGTCGATTGACCGCTCGATGTCGGGCTCGAAGAGTTGCTCTTGCTGGTCGACGAGCAGGCGCCAATGGTTATCATCACGGTCAGCACGCCGACCGCTGGCAGAAGTTTCCCTTTACGACGCCCTTGTCTTCCCCCTTTTCCGTGTGGCTCTCTACTGACGATGACGCAGGTTGTGGATGCGGGTGTGGGGATGTAGGGGTTGCCTTGGCGCTGGGAAGTGACCCCGCAGAGCCGGGAAGTAGGTCCCCAATCCCGCCCCAGGCGGAACCTCCGCCACCCCCCAGAAAACTTCACGGCCTCCACCCACGGCCACCACCGCTTTTTGCCCACCGTTCGCCGTCAATGACACCACCGGGCTGGATCCCTACGGGCCCACTCACCACCCGAGTCGTTCTCACCCGACGGACATTCCCGCCACGGCATCGTTAACCGCATAAGCGTCGAACTCTTCGAGGTACTTCGAAGGACAATATGCCCGTATGCCTCGACTGGGCGAGGACGTACGTGGGTATCTGCCGAACCACAATTACGGATCATCCGGCCTGACTACTACTACACTTCCCCCCTGACGGCAACGTCCCTACGACAAACCCCCTGAACCGAAGAGGCATCTATACTTAGCATAGTAGCCTCCTACACGGCGCGAAGCCACGCAGCGGGCGGCAGCGTCGAGCGCCGGCCTCTCAGGAAGCTTGGCAACCAACTCCTCGGTCATGACGATATGGGTGCAATAGTGCGCAGACCCTCATCGCCGCTCGGCTGATCTGATCACCAGACGTGTCCCCTGGGCGATGACGGTGTCGGCGCAACCAGACATTGCTTCACCCAGGGGACGTCACCATTGAAATCGGCGAGGCAGAGGATGGACACCGATCTGTCCACTCGACGACAAATTGGGGTTGCCTTTGTGCTACCCGACGACCACGCGGACGCGACCGAGGTTCATGACCCGGCCGTGGGGGTTGTCCACCTGCCCGAGGCGGTGCGCCGTGACGCGCAGCGCCGGGAAATACGTACCGGGTGCGGCGAACGCGTACTCGCGGGTGATCCGCATCGACTCGTACGACAGGTCCTCGTTGGTGAACGGTTCGGAGACCGGGAAGTCGCCGCCGCCTTCGAAATCCCACTCCGCGGCGATGATCGTGCCCGTGCCCGGCGGCACCTCGACCAGGGCCGAGAAGCTGACCGGCTCCCCGACAGCGACCTCGGCCCGCACGCGCACCGTTGGCCAGCAGCTCGACGACGGGCTGGATGCCGCGGCGGGCCGCAGCGGTGGGCGGCAGACGGATCTGCCCGTCGTCGAGCTCGTAGGCGGTGCTGGGCGGCGGGGCGATGCCCCGCTCGACCCAGGCCGCCAGGTCACGCAGGGCCTGCTCGAGGACGCCCCGGTAATTGACGATCCGGGTAGCGCGGTGCGGCTGGATGTCGATCGCGCGGCATCACCGCCGGATCCTGGTGCATGGCGTGGTCGGTGAACCAGACCCGGTACTGGTCGTCGATGCGGTCGCCGAGCGCTCGCGCCACCCGCGCGCCGGTACCAGTCGGCCTGCTGGGGGTAGGCGATCTCGTCGAAGAGGCTCTGGACCACGATCATCTTCCCGCCGAATCGCCCGCTCATCAGCCCGGCGCCGTTGTTGCGCACGAAGCGCGGACCCAAGAGCTCGGGGCGCTGCGGATAGATCGGTCGGCCACCGCGCCGGAACTGGTCCCAGGCCGGATACTCGGGGTCCGGCACCTGGTGGCGGTGGTAGGTCTGGAAGGCGAGATAGGGCGTGTTGTCGACGAGCACGTCGTCGCCGACCGCCACCCCGCCGCAGGTGCTCGAACTCCTCCTGGCCGATCCCGGTGGCCAGGTGGTCGCCGCGGCGGCCCGAGATCCACACGTGGTGGCCGGCCGCATCGCCCGGTCGTGAAGCGGAGCATGGCCCCCGTAAGATCGGCCTCGGGCACCTCTTCGAGCCGGTAGGCGACCGGCACGTCATCGACGTGCAGACCCCGCAACGCCATCGGGATCGGCAGTCCGAGCTCCGCCGCCTGGGCCGGCAGGACCAGTTCGACGATGCTTCGTCTTGTGCTCCACCTTGGCCGCCACCAGGGAGGCCGTGGGGTGCTGGCCGAGGTAGCCGGGCACCGTCCAGAAGTCGTCGAAGTACGTCGGATCCCAGGTCGCGAAGTGATCGAACAGGCCCGCCCACACCGTCGTGTACTGGAGCCGGACCCGCTCGGCGTCGAACCAGGCCTGGGGCGGGAACCCCATCCGGGTCACCTCGGCCAGCGCGTCGCGCTCCTCCCCGTTCAGTCCGGCGTACATGTCGCCGCTTCCGCCGGGTTCGACCGCGTCGACGATCTGGGGGATCTTGTCGTGAAGCACCCGGAAGGCGTGCGCCTGCACCGAGTACATGCTCGGCATGCTCATCATCGACCCGTGGATGTAGGGCACCGCGCCGTCCCACACGCCGTCGCCGTTCTCGAAGCAGGCCATCGTGCGGTAGGCACCCCCGCTGCCACCGAACACGTACCCGTAAGGGCGGTGCTCGCCGTACTGCTCGGCCGCGAGGACGCGCGAGTAGGTCGCCACGGCCGCACTGGCCCGGTAGCCGGCGATGGTGGAGTCCTCACCGCGCAGGGCCCGGCGGAACCGGCCCAGGTTCGACTCGACGAGATAGCCCCCGCTGGCGACGGCGAACTCGATGTAACCGGTGAAGGCGCCCTCGGTCGCCCCGTGCTCCGAACCCGGTACCGGGCTCACCGGCTGAAAGAACCGGCCCTGATACCGCCGCGGCTCGGGAAAGTACATCGAGAACCGGCAGTCGGTGCCGCCGAACCCGCCATGGACGTAGCGGTGCCGCACCGGCTCGTCACGCCACTCGTCGACGTCGACGAACGGCTCCGTGAACACCGGATCCGTGAGGCCAAATCGGCCCGCCTCGCTCATGATCCCCCTTTACAAAAAGTTCGTCTCACTGGGGCACTGTCAACCCAACGCTCGACCTCCGTCAGATCTACCCGTTCGGCGCTATTGCTGAACCCCGAGCGGCGGTGGAAGACATCGATGAGGGAGGGATCGACCTCGCGGCGGCTGTCCCGGATGTCGACTGCCTTCGGCCCAATGCGATCCGCGGTGGCTAACAGGTTCGTGCGGTTGAGGGCGAGGCATCGGCTGGCATTCTCTCCGAGGATATGTCGCAGTTCACTGTCCGGCACGTCTCGAAACACGGCCCGCATCCACTCGAACGTGTGCGGCCAGGTGCCCTCGGGATGCGGGTAATCGGTGGCGAACAGAAACCTGTCGATCCCGATGTCATGCCGCATGGCAACCTCCGACGGCCGCGGTGAGCTCGGCGCGATCCAGCAGTTGTGCTGGAAGTACTCACTGGGTTTCAGCTCCAGCCAAGGGGCCGCTATCGGGACGAGAGCGTCGAGATGGGCGAGCGTGGCTGGCAGCCAATCGGCACGCAGCTCGATGAGCAGCAGCTTCAGCTTCGGGAAACGATCGAACACGCCCCCCAGCATCAGATGGGCGAAAGCCCGGCGCCCGGCGTGAAGGGCGGTCGCACCGAAGCGTGCCGTCATGGCGTCGGGGGCACCACCTCCTAGTTCGAGCAGCTCATGGGCGGTCAGCGAGCCGACATCGAGCGACGCGAATTCCGGGTTCTTGGCCGCGAGTTCTTGCCTCAGTCGCTCGTTCTTGCGCAGATCGTCCCTCATTCGGTCCATCTTTCGGACCGCCTCGAGAATGCGTCCCTGCTGCGACCCGAATGCGGCATGGATAATCAAGGCGAGGCTTTGTTCTTCGCAGGCCGCCCAGAAGGGGTCGAAGTACCGGTCGTAGAGCTCGGGAAGGGCAGGATCTTGCACGGTGCCTGGCAGGAAGACTCCGACGAAGCCCGCCTCGGCCAAGCCGTTCAACTCCTCCACGGCGGCGTCGAGATCGAGACACGGGCCCGGGTCAGCCACCGGGGCCAACCTCCCATCTCCGTCGGCCGCGAAATCCACCAACCATCGGTGAAATGCCTTAGCGCCGGCGGCGCGCAACTCCGGAGGGTAGACGTCGTTGGCTATAGAGAAGAAGGGCGTGGTGGCCAAACTATGCCCGTTCAACAGTAGCTGTCCCGCCACTCCCTCAGCGTCCATCTCCTCGAGAAGCCGTTTGGCGTCGAAGGTGCCATATCCTTGACCCTGCTCTCGCCGGAAGCTTTCGCCGCGGACAGTGTGGCTGCTCCACTCCTCGTTCTCTGCTGAAAGTTCTTCGAGCGCCTTCCGGTAGCGCGGGTCTATGTAGTCCTTGTAGGCTTGGGGCGGCCCTCCGACGTGGCCGTCGCACGAGAAAATCATCAACCGGTCAGACATCTCCACCTTCCTGGTTTGTAAACGACGATTCGTTGTGTGCCGCCCGACCCGTCAGTCGAGTGGGTTGCGATTGGATGCCGCTCCATTGCTTTGCTATCGAACGATCACTCGGGCTCGGGCGAGGTTTAGGATGCGGGTGTGCGGCGTGTTGGGGTCGCCCTGTCGTTGTGAGGTGATGCGCAGGGCCGGGAAGTACGTGCCGGGCTGGCTAAAGGCGTAGGAGGTGGTCACGGTGACCTTGGCCAGGTCGCCGTCCATCCCTGGCTCGGCCCGGGGGTAGTCACCCCCACCTTCGAAGTCCCACTCGGCGGCCACGATGGTTCCCGCCCCCGGGGGCACCTCGGCCACCCCGCAGAACTGCACCACCTCACCGACGCCCACCACCGTCTTCTCCCCGCCGTCGACGGTCAGCGTCACCACCGGCTGGATCCCTTTGCGGGCCTTGGCGCCGGCCGGCACCACCACCTGGCCGTCGATCACCTGGTAGTCGTTGCTGGGCGGCGGGGCCAACCCCTTCTCCACCCAGTCGGCCAGATCCCGCAAGGCCTGGTGCAACACCCCCAGGTAGCTGACCACCCGGGTGGTCCGCACCGGGCGGGAATCGCCAGGCAGCACCGTCGGATGGCCATGCATGGCATGATCCACAAACCACAATCGGTAGCAGTCGTCCAGGCCCGCCCCCACCGTGGCCCGGACCATGCGACGGTAAAAGTCGGCCTGGCAGGGGTAGGCGGCCTCGTCCATCAAGTTCTGGACGACGATCATCTTCCCCGTGAACCGCCCCGTCTGCACCGACCCACACGACCAACGAGCCGAGCGGGGACCGATCAAGTTGGGCCGCTGCGGATAGATCGGCTGGTTGCCAACCCGGAACTGATCCCACTGCGGATAGTCCGGGTCGACCTGATGGCGGTGGTAGGTCAGTGAGGCCAAATAGACAGAGTTATCGACGACCACCTCGTCTCCGGCAGAGATGCCGCTCATGCCCTCACGGTGCTCCGGGCCGAAGCCGGGCACCACGATGTCACCCACCACATCGACAACCGACAAAACCTGACCAGCAGCCATGCCACTGATCACCGTAAGCCTCGCCCCCTGCAAGGGCTGGTCCGGCAGGCCTTCCAGACGGAGAGCCACCGGCATGTCGGGCTTGACGCCGATGCTATGAAAACGGGGGAGGCGCAGGCCCAGCGCGGCGGCCTCGTCGGCGGTGACGGTCTTGGTCACCGTGGTCTTGACCTGAACCCGAGCTCGGGCCAGCGATTGGGGAGGGTCGAAGCCCAGATAGCCCGGCACCGACCAGAAATCCTCGAAATACTCCGGATCCCACTTCACGACGTTGTCGATCAGGTCGGACCACACCGTGTGGTACTGGCTGGAGATGCGCTCTACGTCGAACCAGGCCCGAGGCGGAAACCCCATCCGGGTGACCTCTGCAAGCGCTTCTTGCTCCTCGGCGTTCAAATCGGCGACATGTCCCCGCCGCCCCCCGGCTCGATCGCATCGACCATCACCGGAAACCTCTGGCGAAGAAGCCGGATGGCGTGAAACTGCACCGTGAACATGTTCGGCACGCTCATCGGCGTGCCATGAATGTAGGGGACCGATCCGTCCCACACGCCCGGGACGTTCTCCACGCAGCTCATCGTCCTGTAGGCCCCGCCGCTGCCACCGAAGATATAGCCATAGGCCCGGTGCTCGCCGTACATTTCCGCCGCCAGGTACCGGGAGTATCTGGCCACCCCGGCGGATGCCCGGTAACCGGGGGTTGTCCAGTCGTCGCCCGGAAAACGCTCGAGCCGACCTTGGTTTGACTCGACGAAGTACGCTCCACTCGTCAAGGCGAAGGGGACCCACCCGTCGGTCCCGGGCATGAAACCGCCACTGACCGTGTGCTCGTTGCCCGGAACGGCGTAGACCGGCTGGAAGAAACGGCCCTCGTAGCGCTCGGCGGGTGGAAAGTGCACAGCGAAGCGGGTGTCGGTACCCTCAAACCCGCCGTGCACATAACGGTGCCGGACCGGTTCGTCACGCCATTCATCCACGTCAACAAACCCGGAATCAAAATCAGGGTCCCTCGCGCCCAGCTGGGCGTTCATTTCGCTACTCGCCACGGACTCCTCCCTCTCGCTCGCTAGTAGGGGTTCAAGAACTATGCGCTGGCTTGGCAGGTGGCTTTTCCATTGTTGACCAGGGTGGGGGTGCCATTCAAGACGCGGGCCGTGTACCAGCAATCCACGGCGTGGACCTGTCCGGGTACGAAAGTGAGCGGGGGAGACCAGCCGTCCAGGGTGTCGCCCTTGAGGGATTCCAGTCCCGTGACAACCTCGGCCGCGGTGGGCGTGGCGGTCGGTCCCAGACCTCCGGCTTTCACGGCGTCCTCGAGAAGTAGTCCCCCTGGCCAGGTCAGAGTGGGGTTCTCGCTCCAAACCGTTGCCCTCTCGCGCGTACCGGGATAGTACTTGTCTATTGCGCTGTTCATGGCTTGCACTGCCGGCGTGTTCGCCCAGAACGGCAGGGCCGGGTACTCAGACCAAAGATTGGTTAGGCCGGGGGCGTGGTCGAGTAGCGTGCTGAACCCCAAACCTTCGGTGACGTAAATTGGGTTGTACCCTTGTTTGGCGCAGTCGGCTGCAACTCGTTCGATGACGTTGGAGCTGTCGCCGATGAACAGTGCCTGGACATGGGCCTGCTGGGCGGCGACGCATTGCGCGGTGTAGTTAGGGGCCGTGGCGGCAACTTCGCTGTTTAATACATCAGGTACGCCCAGCTTCTGTCCGTCGGCTTTAAGAGGCGGAATGCTTTCCTGGCAGACGGCCGCTTCGGCGCAATACAGGGCACCGAAGTTGGTTGCACCCGCGTCCTTCGCGGTTTGGACGACGGAAGATACGACAGAATCATTCGTCTGGGCGACAGGATAAAAGTCTGAATTGTAGTTGGTCAGTCCGATCACTGGCACCTTGGCCGACTGAGCAAAGGTCGACCAGGATTGATCGACAATTGTGTCGTCTTCTATGGCTACGACGTGATTCGAATTGACGAGCGTTTGTGCGAACAAAAGTGAACTGCCAGGATTAGCCTGGTCATCTTTAACTATTAGATCAATGGGATGTCCGTCGATCCCACCCGACGCATTTACGGTGCTGACCCAGGCCTTGTAGTTGTCTACTCCGGGCAGGATATTTTGACCGAAAGAGCTGTTCGTACAGGTGCAGATCAGGCCGACCTTTATGGGAGCTCCGGCTGCTGGCGTGGGCGACAGAGAGGTGGCCGTCTGGCCGTTCCCCGTCGGGCCCCCGGTCGCGCTCGTCGGGCTTGTTGTGGCGCTTGTAGATGCTGGATTGCCGCTCGAAGAGCAGGCGTTCAGGGCCAGGACTATCAGGATGACGCTGACAAGGCTTACGAGATATCTGCGCGGATTCATTGTGGTTGTTCCCCCGTTGTTACTGAGACTCAGGTATCTGGACCCGAGGTAGAGGCAACCGTGTACCCGGTTCCGTCGCGTACGACGACTCGCGTCCGGCCCAGGTTATGGATCCGGGTGTGGGGGGTGTCGGGGTCGCCTTGGCGTTGAGAGGCAACACGGAGGGCCGGGAAGTAGGTGCCGGGCCGGCTAAAGGCGTAGGAGGTGGTGACGGTGACGCTGGCCAGGTCGCCGTCCATGCCGGCCTCGCTTCGTGGGTAGTCACCCCCACCCTCGAAATCCCACTCCGCGGCCACGATGGTTCCCGCCCCGGGCGGCACCTCGGCCACTCCATAGAACACCACACTCTCCCCGACGCCCACCACCGCCTTGGCACCCCCATTGGCGGTCAGAGTGACCACCGGCTGGATCCCCTTCCGGGCCCTGGCGCTGGTTGGCACCACCACCTGGCCGTCGATCACGTGGTACTCGGTGCCGGGCGGCGGGCTCAACCCCTTCTCCACCCAGTCCGCCAGATCCCGCAACGCCTGTCGCAACACGCCGATGAAGCTGACCACCCTGGTGGTCCTCACCGGCCGGGCATCACCGGGCGACGCTATCGGCTGGCCGTGCATAGCATGATCCACAAACCACAACCGGTAGTGATCGTCGACACCGCCGCCGACGGCAGCCTCCACCATGTGGCGGTAAAAGTCGGCCTGGCTGGGGTAGGCCGCCTCGTCCATCAGGTTCTGGACCACGATCATCTTCCCGGTGAACCGGCCCGTCTGGACCGACCCCGAGTTCCACCGGGCCGACCGGGGACCGATCAACCTGGGCCGCTGCGGGTAGACCGCTTGGTCGCCAACCCGGAACTGGTCCCACTGCGGATAGTCCGGATGGACCTGATGGCGGTGATAGGTCAAAGAGGCCAAATACACCGAGTTGTCGATAAGGACCTCGTCCCCGGCCGTCACCCCGGTCAGCCCCTGGGGGTGGTCCTGGCCATAGCCAGGCACGACGATGTCACCCACCACATCTACAACGTGCACTACCTGACCCGAAGCGGTCCCGGTGGCCACCGTCAGCATTGCCCCCTGCAAACTCTTCTTCGGCAGCCCCCCGATACGCAACGCCACCGGCCGTCGGGCATCTCACCCACCGTCAACAGCCTCGGCACCGTCAAACCCAACTTGGCGGCCGCCGCCGCGGTGATCGTGTCCATCACCGTGGCCTTCACCTGCACCCTCGCGTTGGACAACGACTCCGGCGGGTCGAAACCCAAATAGCCTGGTACGGCCCAGAAATCCTCGAAATACTCCGGATCCCACCGCATCACGTTGTCGATCAAGATGGACCACACCCCGTGATACTGGCTGGCGATACGCTCCCAATCGAACCACGCCCGGGGCGGGAACCCCATCCGGGTCACCTCCGCCAGCGCCTCCCGCTCCTCCACCGACAACCCTACAAACATGTCGCCACCACCCCCCGGCTCCACCGCATCCACGATCCCCGCAAACTTCTCGCCGAGTGTGCGGATCGCAAAATTTTGCGCCGTGAAGGTACTGGGAACGTTTGTCGATGTCGTGTGAATGTAGGGGAGGGTGCCTTCCCATACGCCGGGGGCGTTCTCAAACGAGCTGATCGTCTTGTAGGCGCCGCCGCTGCCCCCGAACACATACCCGAAGGGCCGGTGCCCGCCGTACATCTCGGCCGCCACCACCCTCGAATACTTGGCCACCGCCACGGACGTGCGATAACCCGACACCGTCCAATCCTCCGCCGGGAAAGAATTCAAACGACCCTGATTCGACTCCACAAAATAAGCCCCGCTCCCCACCGCAAACTCCACCCACCCCGAAGTCCCCGGCATAAACCCACTACTAGCCGTATGCTCATTCCCCGGCACCGCGAAAATCGGCTGGAAAAACCGCCCCTCATAACACTCCGCCGGTGGAAAATGAAACGCGAACCGGGCGTCAGTCCCCTCAAAACCCCCATGCACATAACGATGACGCACCGGGCCATCCCGCCACTCGTCCCCATCCACAAACGGCGCGTCAAACAACCCGTCCCCCGTTCCAACCGGGACAATGGCAGCAGTCACGACTATTTCCTCTCGCCTCAACGGACCGCAAAACCGTGGGTCCCGACCACACCCCAAACACCGCGTCTCGACCTCGGAAACGACGTCAAAGCCGGGTTGGATGTAGTCTCTTAGCTCCAGGTACCTGAACTGCGGAACGCGAGCGATCCGGCCCCTTCGGGGATCGAGTCGATCGGGGTTGCCAGTTCCGTTGCCGTCGGCGCGTCGATCCGGCGAGCAATGTGGGCCAGCACGTCGCGATCGAGGTTGTACACCTCGATGGCATTTAGGCCGACCATCCGGCGTGTGTGTCCCTCCGCGATGGCACCGAAGGTGTTTCGTAGCGAGAGCTTTGTCACCGAAGGCATCGATGCATCCTCGCAGTACAGGAACGTTCCCTCGATGTGGGGATAGTCGGATCCCCACAGCAGATTCGATTCGACACCGTGCGCGATGGCTTCCTGGGCTTCAAATGCCGAGGCGCCGCTCGCCCCGAAGAACACATTTCTTGCCATGTACTCCGTCGGCCGGCGGGGAACGAGATCTTTGAACTGCGACTTCGGCCGATCAACTCGCAGGTCGTAGACCGACTCCAACTCTTGGACGGTGGCCGGCCACCAGTTCCCGGGTGTTTCGGTGACCACCAGTTTCAAACCAGGATGACGCTCGAACACGCCCGCCAAGATGAGCCACCAAATCGCCCGCCGCGACAGCCATCCCGTAACTTCGACAATGTCAATCAGCAAGCCCCCGGGGCTGTCGTGCCCTACCCGGCCGCCCCCGCCGACGTGTGTCACCAACGGAAGCTGGCGCTCCTCACACAGTGACCAGAGCGACTCCCATTCCGGCAAGTTGTAGCCAGGAATGCCATCCTGGATCACCGGGAAGTTCACGCCACGCAGCCCGGAGTCAGCCGCCCGAACCAATTCGGCTCGAGCCAACTCGACATCCCAGATCGGCAGCTGGGCCAAACCGACATGACGCTCAGGAGCCTGCGATACGAAGTCAGCTAACCATCGATTGTAAATCTGTCGGCCGACCGCCAGAAGTTCCAGGTCGCGAGCTGACTCCGGCAGCGGTCGTCGACCCATAATCCTTCGTTCGAAAGGGATCAGCTCACCATTCTCACTGCCATGGAAGATCACGCCGGCCGCGACACCGTCGCGGTCGTAGTCTGCCATGCGGGCTTCGTGGTCGTAGTGCCCAGCGGTGCGCATGTTCGGATGCTCGAAGGCGTCCAGTGTAGAAAGAAACCTCTGCCGTGCCGCCTTGCGCTCTGCGTCGTCTGCCGTGTAACGGTCGAAGTCGTCAAGGTACTTAGGCGGGCAATACGCACGAAGGTCCTCAACAAGCCGAGGTCCAACGTGGGTATCGGCTGAAACTATGATTACCGGTTCAGTCGACGTATCAGTCGTCATGCTCCCCCGATCTCAATGCTCGTCTGGAACCCAGAGTTGGACTTCAGTCGAACTCTCTTCCAGGGGCAAGCATCCAGCACCCTGGTCGAACGAGCTCATTTAGATTTTATACGATGTATATCTGGGAGTCAACTCCCTACCGAAAACGCTGGTTCACTGCGACAGAGCCGTCCATCTTGCCCCGAAAATGCCGCCGGCTCGTCCCGCCATGGGCTGACCTGCGACGGCCTCATCGACATAGCACCGGGCAACCAGCAGCCATGTGCTCGAGCAAAGAAGCACGAGCGCGTCACGCCGAGCTGCCACGGCGCGCCAAGCGAGCGCATCCGGCCCGCGATCTGTTGGCTGTCGAGCCCGGCTATGTCCTTTTATTGCACCACGACCCGAACCCGGCCGAGGTTCTGCACGCGCCCGTAGGAGGTGTCGGCGTCACCTTGGCGTTGTGAGGTGACGCGCAAGGCCGGATAGTACGTCCCGGGCTCCGGAAACGCGTGGGACGCGGCGACGCTCATCCGCCATTGGTCTCCTCCCTGTTCGAACCCCGGTTGGCTGAATGGGTAGTCCCCACCGCCCTCGAAGTCCCACTCCGCCGCAACAATCGTGCCGGCCCCGGGTGGCACTTCGGCCACGCCCCGGAACTCCACCACCTCGCCGACTGCGACATCTGCCCGCGGACCGCCATTGGCCGTGAGGCTCACGACCGGCTGGACACCCAGGCGCGTCCGAGCGCTGGTCGGGACGAAGATTTGCCCGTCCAGGTACGAGTAGTCGGTGCTGGGCGGCGGGATCAAGCCCTTTTCCACCCAGTCGGCCAGATCCCGCAGGGCCTGCTGGATCACACCGACGTAGCTCACCACACGGGTCGTTCGTACCGGGCGCTCCCCGGGCTCGACCTCTGGTGCGTGGTGCATGGCGTGGTCCACGAACCACAAGCGATAGTGGTCGTCTACCTGGGGTCCGAGGGTCGCCTCCACCATCTGGCGGTAGAAATGAGCTTGGCTGGGGTAAGCCGCCTCGTCCATCAAGTGTTGGACCACGATCATCTTGCCGGCGAAGCGCCCGGTCTGGACCGACCCGCAGTTGTAGCGAGCGGCGCGAGGTCCCATCAGTTTCGGCCGCTGGGGGTAGATTGCTTGTCCTCCAGACCGGAACTGGTCGAACTGGGGGAAGCCCGGGTGTACCTGATGACGGTGATAGCTCTGGGAGGCGAGGTAGTCCGAGTTGTCGATGAGCACCTCGTCTCCCGCCACCACCCCGCGAAGCCCCTCGGGGTGGCCGGGCCCGAATCCCGTTAACACCACATCGCCGAACACGTCGACGACGTGGAGCAATCGACCCGAAGCGATCCCGCTCGACACCGTGATCGTCCCGCCCTGCAGGCTCTTTTTCGGCAAGCCCTCGATGCGCAGAGCGACCGGCGCATCGGGGTCAGCCCCAATGCTCTGCAACGTCGGGAGCGGCACACCCAACGTAGAGGCCTCCTCAGCCATGAGCGGCTTTGCGATCGTGGCCTTGTACTGCCCCGGGCAGACTTCAGCGACTCCGGGGGGTTGGCGCCAAGGTAGCCCGGCACAGTCCAGAAGTCCTCGAAGTACTCGGGGTCCCACTTGGTCACGTTGTCGATCAGAAATGCCCACACCCCGTGGTAGTGGTCGGCGATACGCTCCGCGTCGAACCAGGACCGCGGCGGGAACCCCATCCGGGTCACCTCGGCGAGCGCTTCGCGCTCCTCGGCGGTCAAGGTGGCAAACATGTCACCGCTACCCCCTGGTTCGACGGCATCGACGATCGCGGGGAACTTGGCACGCAACACCCGGATGGCGTGGTTTTGGACCGTGAAGTTGTTCGGCACGCTCATCGGGGTTCCGTGCATGAACGGGACAGCTCCGTCCCACAGCCCAGGAAGGCTCTCGAAACAGCTCATGGTCTTGTAGGCACCCCCACTGCCGCCGAAGACATAACCGTACGGGCGGTGCTCGCCATACATCTCGGCAGCCAACACCCGCGAATACCTCGCAGCCGCCGCCGAAGTGCGATAGCCCGTCACGGTCCAGTCCTCGTTGGAGAACCCATTCAGGCTGCCCTGATTCGACTCCACCAGGTACGCGCCGGTCGCCACGGCAAAACCAACCGACCCACCCAGACCCGAAAGGAGTACCGACCCGGGCAACGCAAACATGTGCTCGGAACCCGGCACCGCGAAAATCGGATGGAAGAACCGACCCTCGTATCGCTCCGCGGGCGGGAAGCGGATCGCGAACCGGGCGTCGGTCCCCTTGAAACCACCATGAACATACCGATGCCGCACCGGTTCGTCCTGCCATTCGTCGATATCCACGTACGGAGCATCGAACAGCGGATCGCTCGTACCAGCCGTCACAGGGGCACTCGCCATGACATCACCTCTCAAGCTCGTGGTGCCGACCGTTTCTCGCGCCAAGACTAGGCAGTCTGCGCCCCCCTGCCGACGACAACGGCAACGCAAGTTTATACGGTGTATAGGCTCTGTCAAGGCCCAGTCGACGATCGGCACGGGCCGACACGGCGCCCATTTCTGGGCCTACGCCATCATTGCGACGTCGTTCGATTGGTCGGAGAGGTTCCGCTACGGTAGGTCGTGGCCGTGGATATCCACGGCCACGCCCTACGCGAGACAAACTCGGCACTGGAGAAGACCTTGGTCGTTCAGCTGAATTTCGTAGGCCATCTCACCTCCACTCCCTTGGGTCACCAGCCTACGGGCCGGGTCCTGTGCGCACCGAGAGGTACAACCCTGTGACTTGCTCTCGTTTTCCACAGCCCTGCCCAGGTCCGTATCACGTCGAGCCGCTGATGAGTAGCCTGTCTGCTGGCCGCCGACCGCGTCAGGCTCCAGGATGAGGATGGCAGATTGGTTCAAGTGCCTGAGTCGCGGCGGGCGTTGCCGAGCGTTTGGCGCCGGTGGCTGATGCTGCTGATCCTCTGTAACTGGCGATGCTCTCCGCCCGCCAGGGCGCGAGAAGGAGTCGATTTTGGCTTGTTGGCCGTCGGGGCGGCCGGCGAGTTCCTCGGTGTAATTGGCCGGCGTCTTCGCTTGCGCCTTGGACTTCTTGCTCCAGTCCGACAAGGCGACACGCTCGTGACCCCCTACGTCTGACAGTGCTGCCAGCAAGCGGAGTAAGTCGTTCGGGCATCCGGTGTTACTTGCCACCGGAGGGCATTCCCATATGAGGAACCGAACCGTCACCGGACACCCGTGAGAGGCTCTGACCAGGGGCGTCGCCGACCATTCCCGTAAATACCGCCCGCAGACCATACCGGGACTCGCCCGTCATGCGGGGCCGGATCCGGACTGTCGGGTACGGGAGGGCGTCACCGACCGGTCTCAATAAAGCTCGCCTCCTTGTCGCCTCGACCATCCCAGGTGGCGCTCACAGGCGTCAAACCGGGCAAGGCCGACGTCCGACCCGATGGACCAGCCGTGTTGTGTTCGGTGCGGACCAGCAGAAGTGCACCCCGCCAGGACCGGGCCCAGCTCCAGTAGCTGACAAGCAAGAGGACCAAACCTCGGACCATTGGCCGGGTCGCCGTCACGCCGAGTGAGATGTCGAAGCTCACCCACGGAGCGCCGGCTGACGGGCACACTATGAGACTGCAAAAGACCGATATTGCCTCAGTGTTCCGCCCGGGTAGCGCCGCCGGCGGTGCCTATCCCCGCAGGGGAGTGAGGTAGGCCGCTGGCTTGTCGTCGCTGTTAGGTCGGGTGTGCTCAGTCGGGCGTGTTTCCTTGCCCGTGCTTGGTTCACCGCGCCGTGGGCGTCGATCTCGCCAGCGGCCCCCTTTCAAACCGTGCATGCGGTTCTCCCGCACACGGCTTTCCGACATCGTTCATCGCAGGGCATGCGCAGGTTGGTGTCGCACGGTTCCGGTCAGGCGGTACACGCCAAGGGTCTTGATCCAACTGCCGTTGTAGCAGTTGAGCCAGTTGATCCCCGACAGTCCGTGCTTGTCGCTGGCGAAGCGCGCCAGGCGCTGGTGTACGTAGCTATCGATCGCCGCGAACTTCCGGGCGGAGTTCCCGAATCGGAAGTAGGCACCCCAACCGCGCAGCACGCGGTTAAGACGGCCGATCACGACCTCGAACGACAGACCGACGTAACTTCGGGTGGTAGCTGCTTTGACGCGAGCCCGGATAGAGCGCATCGCCCTTTCCGACGGCCAGCGTTGCAGATACCAGTTTCGCCTCCGCCGCCAAGATTCCACCTTGTGGTGATGGAACCCCAAGAAGTCGAAGCCGTCCTGCCCCTGGGTCAAACAGACGATCCTGGTCTTGTCGGGATGGAGGACAAGTCCCAGCGTTGCCAGGATCTCGACCGCCCGGGCGCGGGCCTGCTCGGCTCGTTCCCGGGTGGGGCAGACGACCACGAAGTCATCGGCGTAGCGGACCAGCACCCCGAGGCTCCTTCCCGCTCTCATCCAGGCGGCGTCCAGCTGGTGGAGCGCCACGTTGGCCAACAGCGGCGAGATGGGCGAGCCCTGCGGGGTTCCCGACATGGTGTCGGCGACCGCGCCCCCTCCAGCACCCCCACTCGCAGCCACGCCCGGATCAGCTTGAGCATCTTCCGATCCGACACTCGCTTGGCCACCAAGGCCATCAGCGCGTCGTGGGAGATGGACCCGAAACAGTCCGATACGTCAGCGTCGAGCACCCAGTTGGCACCCCGGTTGGCCTCGACCCTGACGGCCTCACAGGCCATCAGCGCCGACCGCTTGGGTCGAAACCCGAAGCTCGCGGGCAGGAAGTCGGCCTCGAAGATGGGTTCGAGGACGATCTTGGCTGCCGCCATGACCACCCGGTCCCCAACGGTGGGTATCCCCAGCGGGCGTTGCCGCCCGTCGGGTTTGGGGATGTACACCCGCCTAAGCGGAACCGGCCGGTAGGTCCCGGTCTGCAACGCCACGGCGAGCTGGGAGAGGAACTCCCCCACCCCGGAACTCTCCACGTCGGCGACGGAAATGCCGTCGACGCCCGGAGCACCCCGGTTGGCGGCCACGTCACCCCAAGCCCTGAACAGGATGTCGCTGCGGGCGACCTTGTCGAACAGGGCATAGAAGCGGCGCGAACCGTCCTGCTTGGCACTGCGATACAGCACCCGTTGAAGGGCTCGAACCTTGTCCACGCCCTCGGCGTGTCTGACCGACCTAGCCGATGTCTCGGCACTCATCAGGGTTCCTCCCCTCCCCAGGTTGCGTCGATGAAGTAGGGGCCCTTCGCTCAGGTCGGGTTATGTTGTCCCGGCCGTCGTCACTACTACGACCCCCTCCGACTCCCTCTCGCCCACATGACACTTCCCGGGTTCGCCGGTTATAGCCAGGCACGCTCCGGGCCCCCGCAGGGACCGGGACGAGGAGGGCCTCTCCAGTTCCCGCCGCTACCTTCTGACCGTTCCACGCTCCTCTACGCCGGGGAGTTCTTGGGCATCCGCTCCAGGCTCTGTGATGCCGTCCATGGCCTTCACCGTTTGCCAACCGGCTCGGCTCTCCCTTGGTCCCGCTCGCGGGCAGACTGACGACGCTGCAAGCTTCGCTTCATGCTGCGGACCGGCCAGTTGATCCCGTCCCGCTTCGGACCCGGCCTCTCGACCACGCCCGGGGACTTCACTACCGGGGACCCTGCGTCTCCCCGGGCCGGACTTCCACCGGCTGGCAACGACGAACTTCAGGCTGGTTCACACGATCGGTTCTCCTTTCCGACCGTGCGCCCAGCGCAGCTGGACGCACTGGCAAATGTCTGCTGCTCGTGATTTCTTTGGTGATGGTCTGAGGGCAGACGAGTCAGTCGTTCGGGGCGATGATGGTTGGCGATTGGATGAGTGCGGTAACGCGATTGAGGGTGGACGATCGGTTCGTTTGATGCGTGTGCGTTTAGGAGCTGTGACGGTGATCCGTTGCTGGCGTCTTTGACGGTGAGACCCCCACGTCGGCCCGCTCGTCACGGGCGCCATGCCTCCCGGGGCTGTCTGTGTCAGGCGGTTTGTTCGGCTGGGGGTCCGGTCTGCGGCTCGGGGATAAACTGCTCTGGGGTGCCACGCTCGACGCTGTCCTGACCGCAAGGCCACCAGGATGAGGTCGTGGCACATCGTCCGCCCGATCCGTGGTTGGCGGCCGAGCTGGGCCTGGGCGAACCCCGGGTGTGCGCCGACGGGGCGGCGATCGTCCGCAGTCCCCAGATCGGCTACCGGGCCGTGACCCGCCTCTGGCGGCCGCCTCAGATGTTGTCGGCCGCTACGTGCACGTCATTACCGACGACGTTCCCGGCGCTGCGGACGTTCGGGAGCTGTGACCGCCGAGGAGGCACTCGGCGCCCTGCTGGCCACCTTGGAGCAACTCCAGGAGATCCTCCCCGATAGGAAGGCCGACTGGGACCGCCAGCGGCTGGTGCAAATGGCGGCCGAGCGGCTGTGGATCACGGCGGGCATTCTTGCCGAGTTTGTCCGGTCGAGCGGGCATAGCAGCCGGAGTGGAACCGTGGGCAGAGCTGGCCGGCTACCGGAACCTGCTCGCTCACGCCCTTCCCGGCGATATCTCCTCCGATCGGGTGTTCACGGATACAGGGCCCGACCTGGCTCGGCTCGTCGGCCAGATCCGCTCGCATCTGATCTGATCGCCGGCCATTCAAGCGCGGGGGCGCCGCCAGGCTTATAGCGATGTCCGCGAGTTACCCCGATCGAGGTGTGGGCCGGGGCGCTTACAGCTGGGGTTGCATGCCGGGCTGGGGAGTGTGCTCGACGATCTGTTGGTAATGCTGATGGAGGTGTGGATGTCGGTCGTCGGACCCGGCTCGGGTGGCGGCCTAACCCGGGCGGGGGGCCGGGCGGACTTGGGCGATGGCGGTGTCGAGGTCGGCGAGGGCGTGGCGGGCGTGATCGACGTCTGCGACCTTCCCGACGGCCGACGCCGATCCCCGGTGCTGCTGGTTGGGCCGGACGGCCGAGCCTTGGAGCTGTTGGTGGAGGTGCTGGCGGGCGTGTTGGAGGGGGCGCGGTCCGTAGGCGTAGGGATCGCCTGCTCGGGCCGCCGCCACTACCACGGCGGCCCAGTGGGCGCCGAGTTGGGTTTCGAGCTGGTGGATGCGGGTGTGACGCCAGGCGTGGGCTTCCTGGAACCGCTGGGCATGGTCGGCGGCCGCCTGGAGACCCTTGGAGGGCGGCGGTGCGCTGGGCGAGCTGGCCCGGCGTGGTAGTCGATCACCCGTTGGTTGGCGTCCAAGTTGCTGCGGGCTCGGGCGTGGCGGTCGCGGCTGCCGCGGGTGAGGCCCCGCCAGCCGGCGGTGGCGGCGAGCTCTTGTTGCCAGTGGCGGGCCCGGGCCGGGCCGTAGGCGAGGTCGCGTTGGGCTCGGGCCGGCGAGGCCCGAGCCTTGTCGATGTCGCCGGTGACTTCGGGCGGGCGGCGGTCCAGTGCTGGCGGTGCCGGTCTTGCTCGGCCCGCAGCTTCTGGTCGGGCCGGTAGGGGTCGTCAGCGGCGGCGAAGGTCTTGGGTGGGCTCGGGCTAGGGCGGCGGCGATCTGGTCGGCGGGGGTGCCGAGTGGGTCGACGAGCCGGCCGCCGTGATCGTGGTCGGCGGTTGGGGATGGTGTTCCAGGTGTGGGTTGGTTGGATGGAGCGGGACTGGCCGACATAGCCGCGGTAGCCGTCGAGGGCGGGGGTGGCCAACAGGTGGACCTGGTCCCAGGTGCCTCCCTGCACCCCGTCGATGGTTCGGCCCAGGCGTGGGATATCTGGGGGCGGCCGTCGGGGCGTGGCCGTGATGAAGCTCGGCGGGAGCACGTCACGGTTGGTCTGGCCGTCGGGGCGGACGATGAGGCCGGCGGGACTGACGTCGAGGACGGTGGCGATGGTGCCGTTGGTGAGCCGGCTGCCGTCGTCGAGGTAAGGCGGAGTGGGCGTGGAGCAGTATTCGGTCTCCGGCTTGGTAGCGGCGGGGGGCGGCCCATCCGGGCCCTTCGAGGTCCGGTCCGGCGATTGCGCCCTCGGTGAGCTGGGCGCGGATCCGGTCGGCGAGCGCTTCGCAGTCGGCGTGGGTGACGGCCAGCGCCGCCACCCGCTCGGGCCGTGGACGGCCATGTCGGCCGCGACGGCGTCGGCCATGGCCGCGAGGGCGTCGGCGCTGTCGGGTGGTGGTGCTCCCAGCCGTGGTCGTCTGCGCAGGTCTGGCTGTGGCGATGTCGCCGGCTCGCGGAAGGCGGCCAGGGCTGGTCGCTCGGCGGGGTCGGCCTGGCGGCGGTTTTCGGTTAGCTCGGCGGCGACAGCGGGCGGTCCGGCGTCGGATTTCGCTGCGGTAGCCAGTGGGCGAGTCCGCCGGCGCCGACCGGTTGGGCTTGGTGGGGATCGCCGACCATCCAGACCTGCCCGTGGGCAGGCGGCGACGGCGGCGAGGACGATGTCGGCTTCCCGGGTGGGCAGCTGGGAGAACTCGTCGACAGATCACGACGGTGCCGGGGTCAAGCTGGGTGCGGTCGAGGGCGAAGCGGGCGACGGTGACGGCGGGGATACCGGCCTGGCGGAGCTGGTCGACGGCCTGGTTGGTGGTTGACACGGCGAGCACGGGCCGGCCCGCCGCCGGGCGGCGTCGACGGCGGCGGCCAGGGTGGTGGTCTTGCCGTGCCCGGCGGGGGCGATCAGCGCCCGCAGCGCTGGGCCGGGCCCGGCACAGGGCCGTACTGCTTCGGTCTGGTCGTCGCCCGAGCTTTGGGCGTCGGCGATGGCGGCGTTGACCGCGGTGGGGTCGACGGCCGGCGGTGGTCCGCTGCGAGGTCCGCGAGGTTGTCGAGGACGTGGTCCTCGATGTGGCGGTGGGCGACGGTCTACCATTGGCGCGGGGTCCGGCCCGACGCGGTCGGGGTTGAACAGGCGTACGACCAGTTCGGATTGCAGGAAGCGGTGGGTGAGGCCGGTGATGTCGGTCGACGGTGACGTTCCGGCCCCGCGCGGCGACCGCTTCGACGACCTGGGCTTCGCTGAAGCGGGAGTCGTGGGCGCACAACCCGATCTCGGGGTCGACCAGCCGGTCGAACAGCTCCCGATCTAGCCGGCGGGCGGTGCCGGCGGCCGGCCGCCTGGCGGACGCCGCTGAGCAGGCCTGGCCGGTCGGCAGGCCGACCGCGGCGGCTTCCAGATCCCAGCGGGCCGGCAGCATGGCGGGGGTCAGGCGGCGGTCCTTGTGCCGGCCGGGTGGCCAGGCTGGCCGCCTCGTCGGCTTGCATCCGGGCCTTGGCGGTCGACGGGCTGCGCCGTGCGGCGAGGTGGGCTTCGATCTGGGGGGTGCGTTTGGAGAACACTCGCAGCTGCTCTTCGGATGCCGGCCATTTCCCGGCAGCCGTTGCGGTCCGGCCCCCAGGCCACCCCCAGCCGTTCGGTGAGGCGGCGTCGGAGCTGCTCCTGGTAGACGGAGCCGGCCGCTTTCGCCCAGCGGTACAGCGCGGTGGCGTCGAGCGCCACCCATGTGCCGTCGTCTCGGCGCACCAGGTTGGGGATCACCGCGTGGGTGTGGAGTTGGGGATCGCCTTCCCGGCTGGTGCGGTGCACGAACGTGGCCGCCGCCCACCCCGATGTGGCCGCCCGTGCGCCGCACCCCGTCGACCTGGCGGCGGGTCACCGCCGCTGCTCCTCACGAACTCGCAGTGCGGCCGCGACCGCTTCCACATGGGCGATCGATACCGCGCACGCCGCCTCCGGTCCGTCCGAAGGCCCGCAACAGCGACACGCTCTTGGGGGCCGAGAAGGTGGCGTCGATCGCCCGCACCGTCGGCCGTTTCGCCACCGCCAGCGGCTCCCCGCTTGCGGGTCGCGCCGGTCGATCAAGGCCCGCAGCTCGTCGCCTGTCACCACCCCGGCCAGCCCAGCTGGTCGGCGAGCCGCCCGGCCCACACCCCCGGCGCCTCCCCCGAGCCCAGGTAGTAGTCCTCCAGGCCGCCCGCCACCTGCTCAAGCACGTACTCGGCGTCGGTCAACTTCGAGATCCGCAACATCGCCACTCACCCCACGTCCGGCCAAAGCCTTGGCTGTGGCCGTCCTGGGAATCGAACAGGCTGACCTGGCCGACGGTGGCACCGCCCCTGGCCGTCCGGGCTCGTCTGCTCGACCGCCCTGCGCCCGTCGGCGCCCGGCGAACGCCGGGGCGTCAGTCGCACCCACGGGGAGGGCTGCTGCCTGGCCTGTCGGCACGATGGGGACGGGCCCGTCGGCGTCACCAGCGAAGGTCACACTGATCCCATGGCACGCCGACATCTCGACCACATAGCCGACCGGGACAACAACGGCTGACCAGCCCGGCGGCCCGCAAGCGGCGCAACCCCCGGGCCACCGTGTCCTTATCCAGGCCCAGGCCGGCGGCCAGGCCGCGCACCCCCTCCCCCACCCAGCCCCGACCGTCGCCACGCAGCAGCAGCTCTTCCAGGACCAGCCACGCCGTCGGGCCCAACCGGGCCCGCATCGGCCGAGCCCACTTCCAACACCACCGCCCGACCCGTCCATCCTCGGGCCTTCCTTCTATGGCCGGCCACTCGATGCCCGGCCATTCGATGCTTGGCCATTCGACCCTGGGGAGTAATCACGAGGCGGCATAACCCGAACCCGGCCCCCAACCCCACAGGCGGCGGGGGTCAGCCAAAATCGCCTCCAGGCCGCGTGGCACCCGCAGCGACCGGCCCAACGACACCACCGGGCAATCCCACGGCCCTCCGTCACCCGATAACGCCGAGCCAGCGCATAGGCCGCGGGCGCCCGATCCGCAACACCGTGGCCGCCTCCTCAACCGTCAACACCTCCGGCAGCTCCCCCAACGACACCGCCCACCACCACCCTCCATCACTGCGAACACCACGACACCATCAGACCCCCGACGGTAATCCCACTCATGCTCTCTATTAAGTCAAGCGGAGCACGAGACCAATGCCTAGGAGATACCAGCAGCGGACAACAGCCGGCACCAGCGGACACCACACAGCACGTGGCTGGGCCTAGAAAGCGCGGCCCAGCCGTCGCCCCCGAACTGGAAGTTGATGTGGAACTCCCTCTGCGGACCCTGGCCGGCCAACCCGCTTACTGGGGCATCTCCCCCACCCGGGTCATCGCCTACAACCTGGCCCAAGCCCGCGAGCTTGCGTCCGCCTCACCCAAGTCCAAGCCGCCGCCCTCGAACCCTACCTAGGGGCCCGCTGGTCCAAAGCCAACCTTCTCCGCCGCCGAGCGCTCCGCTACACCACCACCCAAGGGGGTCCGCAACTTCGACGCCGACGAAATCGTCGCCTTCGCCCAAGCCTTCGACCTGCCCATCACCTATTTCTTCCTCCCCCCACCCCCCACGGCCGACCACCTCCCCCTCCACCTCGAAACCGCCGCCCCGCCCGCCCCGGGTCAGACCCATCGCCCGCCTCTTCGACCTCATTTTCGGCACCCCCGCCGACCACGACATCCTCACCCTCCGCATGAGCAGATTCCTCCAAGCCCTCCCCGCCCGCACCGGACTGCTCTCCGACGCCCAACAGCGCCCATCGCCAGCTACACCCGCGAACGCCTCACCAACCTCATTCACCACGCCCTCTCCGACATCGCCAACAAAGAAACCACCCTCCGCTCCCTCGCCAACCAACTCAAAGACCTCCGCATCCGAGCCGGCGACCTTAGACCCTCGACCTCACCACCCCCGCGCCGGACACCATCCCCGACGCCGACAAAAGCAACGACTAGTCCCCGACAGACAACGCTCCTCAGCCAAACACCACCGACTCTGCCTTTCCCGAAAGGTGCGCCATGACCCGATCAGGCTCAGCCATACCCCGCAAGGACCAGGCGACCGGCACATGGTCGTTTGTCCTCGACATCGGGACCGCCCCCGACGGCCGGCGCCGGCAAGCCAAACGCCGAGGATTCCCGACCAAGAGGGCGGCACAGGAGGAGCTGGACAGGACTGCGCCGGGCCGCGCGACGAACCCCTACGTCCGCGCCGCCGACGAAGACGGTCAGCGAGTACTTTGACCGGTGGCTCGACGGTCTCCCTACCGCCGGGCTGCGGCCGTCGACGAGACGGCTACCGGCGATGCCTCCTGTATGTGAGACCGAAGCTCGGACAGCGACGCCTCGACCAGCTCACTGTCGGCGACCTCAACGCCCTTTACTCCGAGCTGCTCAAGACGGGCAAGCGTCTCCGGGAGGGTGGCCTGTCCCCTCGCTCGGTCCGCTATGTCCACGTTGTCATCCAGAAGGCCCTCTCAGACGCGGTCGACGAGGGCCTCCTGGCTCGGAACGTGGCCTCCAAGGCCAAGCCACCCTCGGCCAAGTCGACCCGAGCTCCGGAGATGGCCTGGTGGACTCCGCTTCAACTTTGGGCGTTCCTGGACTTCACGGCGGACGAACCGCTCGGACCGTTGTTTCGGTTCGCAGCAATGACCGGCATGCGCCGCGGCGAAGTGTGCGGGGTGCGATGGTCCGACATCGACCTCGGCAAGGGGCGGCTTGAGGTTCGCCAGCAGCTCCTCACCCTGGATGGTGCTCTCTACTTCTCCGAGCGGACCAAGACCGATCACGGCCGGGGGTCGACCTCGACGCGACCACCGTGGCTAGTCTGCGGACGGTTAAAGCCGCGCCAAGCCGAGAACCGGCTGCTCGTCGGCGGGGACTATCGGGACAACGATCTGGTGTTCGCTCAGGCGGACGGCAGCCCGCTCGATCCTGAGTCGGTCGCCAAGGTGTTCGATCGGCGTGTAGCCGGCTCAGGGCTGCCCCGAGTCAGGTTTCACGACCTGAGACACACCCACGTCGCCCACTGATCGCCGCGAAAGAGATACCACTGGCGATCGCCCGCCGGCTAGGTCACGCGTCAGCGGCATTCACCCAGGACCGTTATGGCCACCTCTTCGAGGACACCGGTTCGCAGGCTGCCTCAGCTGTCGCCGCCATGGTCGACGGGACCCGAAGCTAACGCCGGAGGTGGTTCCGTATTGCCCCGGTATCCGTGACTTCGCCCTGCCGCAAGGATGCCCGCCGTAGGAACAGGTGGCAGCTGACACTCCCGGCTGGTTGGGACTCAAAGGGCGCTCCGACGACCGGTCCAACGTCCCGCACGAACTGCCGACCCAGTTCCACAGGACTTTGCGGGCAGGCCCGCAATCAGGGATTCGGACGGTGCGCAAATCATGGCCCGGGGCAGCATTGGTGGATGACCCAGAAGCGTAGAAATGCACTTGTGGACCGCCGAGCGTCCGGTCGGGCCGCTCGCCCAGATGCATCTCTGGTGCTGGGCTCGATTACGACCCGGGTCCTCGCTGCGGCTGGCTGGCGGCGAAGCCGGGCCCACAGCTATGCACCAGACTGCGTCGTCCAACTTTTGTGACCATGCCCAGAACGGTGAGGTCTGCTAATGGCGCTGCCGCGATCCCGATCGGTCCGACCAGGCCCACTGCGTCTCCTGCCGACGGCGTAGTTCGCCATGAAGTCACCCCACATGAAACGTGGCACCGCCGCAGTGAGCAGGCAGTGAGCAAGCCTCCTGTGACCAACTTGTGACCATGGACTGCATTTCGTGCCATTCCGGTTACGCCATCCCCTGCCCTGACCAGCTAAAACGCTTCAAGGGGGTTGTGCCCGGAGCGGGATTCGAACCCGCATGCCCTTTCGGACAATGGTGTTTGAGACCATCGCGTCTACCTGTTCCGCCATCCGGGCGGGCCAGAGGAGTGTAGCTGTTACGTCTTGAATCCCCCGATGGTCAGACCAAACGGCATAGCGTTGTGGTTTACCCGTGTGCCTGATCGAGCCCCGAGGAGGTCCCCCCACACATGCCTGCATTCGTCTTTCCCGGCCAGGGGGCACAGCGGCCGGGGATGGGTCGTCCATGGACCTCCCACCCCTCGTGGGAGGTGGTCGACGACGCATCGGAGGCGGCGGATCGGGACATCGCCTATCTCCTCTTGGACGCCCCGCACGAGAAGCTGGTGCAGACCGGGAACGCCCAGCTGGCCACGTTCGCCTTGAACCTCGTGGTGCTCGACGCCATCGAGCGGCTGGGCATCGAGCCCACCGGTGTCGCCGGGCACTCCCTCGGCGAGTACAGCGCCCTGGCCGCGAGCGGGGCGCTCGGGTTCGAGGACGGCGTACGCCTGGTCGGCGAGCGCGGCGCGGCCATGCAGGCCGCCGCCGACGCCCAGGTGGGCGTGATGAGCGTGGTCGTAGGATGCGACGCCGAGACCGTCGACATCGCCTGCCGGCTGGCCGACGGCGAAGTGTGGATCGCCAACTTCAACAGCGCCGACGAGACGGTGATCGCCGGCGAAGCCGAGGCGGTCGCCCGGGCGAACGCCCACGCCCTCGAGCTCGGAGCGAGGAAGGTGTCGGCCCTCGAGGTGAGTGCGGCCTTCCACACCCCGTTCATGGCGCCTGCTCGCGATCGGCTGCGGAAGATCCTGGCCACCGTCGCCTTCCACGAGGCCGAGATCCCGATCGTGGCGAACGTCGACGCCCGGCAGCACACCGCCGCCACCGATTGGGAGCGGCTGCTGTCGGCCCAACTGATGAGCCCAGTCCGCTGGCGGCAGAGCATCCTGCGCCTCGGCGGGGTGATGGAGCGGGGAACGGATGCCGAGCGGCTGTTCGTGGAGGTCGGGCCCGGGGACGCGTTGACGCGGATGGTGCGAGACACCCTGCCCAGTGTCACGACAGTGGCCGTCTCGCGGCCCGAAGACCTCGACCGGCTGGTCGACGCGGTCTCGGGCAACAGTGCCCTTCACGCCTACGCCGTGGGCCATCAGGGTGAGCATCTGTACGTGTCCGAGCGAGTGGTCATCAGCCCGGGCCCAGGCATCTTCGAGCCCCATCCGAACCTCGAGTTGATAGCCGGGACACCCGTCGAGGTCGGCACCCTGCTCGGGACGGTCGCGGGCTCCGAAGTCAGGTCACCCTTCGCCGGACGCCTCGAGGGGGCGCTGGCCCAGGCGGGCGAGCGGGTCCAGACCGGCCAGCCGATCGTCTGGCTGCACGCATCATGACCGGAGCGGCGATCACCGGCTGGGGCGAGGCCCTCCCACCCAGGGTCGTAACCAACGAGGACTTGAGCACCCTCCTCGACACGAACCACGAATGGATCGTGGAGCGGAGCGGTATTCATACCCGGAGGGCCGCAGCCGGCCCCTTCGTCCAACCGCCACCGCCGCACCATCCCGAGGACGGGCTGGGCACGACCGCCACCCTGGCCGTCGAGGCCGGTCGCATGGCCCTGCAACGGGCGGAGGTGGAAGCCTCGGACGTCGGGTTGCTCCTGCTCTGCACGACGACACCCGACCAGCTCATCCCCGCCAGCTCCGCGGCCGCGTCTGCGGCGCTCGGTATCGGTGGCGGGGCCATGGACGTCAACGCCGCCTGCGCCGGGTTCACCTACGGGTTGGTCACGGCCGCCGGGCTGGTCGCCGCCGGGATGGAGCGGGTGCTTCTGATCGGAGCCGAGACGCTAACCCGGGCCACCAACTGGGCCGACCGCACAAACGCATTCCTTTTCGGCGACGGGGCGGGCGCGGTGGTCATCGAGGCGGTGCCCGGGGACGGATCCCTGCTGGGCTGGGACGTCGGGGTGGACGGCACCCAGGTGCCGTTGCTCTATGCCGACCACGGGTCGGGCATGGCGATGCGCGGCCACGAGGTGTTCCGCAAGGCGGTGCGGATGACGGTGGACTCCGCGCTCCTGTCGATGGAACGGGCGAAAGTCAGCATCGACGACATCGCCCTGTTCGTGCCCCATCAAGCCAACCTGCGGATCATGGACGCGGTGGCGGCCCGGCTCGGGCTGCCCCCCGACCGGATCGCGTCGGTGATCGACCGCACCGGCAATACCAGCTCTGCATCCATTCCCCTGGCTCTGGTCGATGCCATCGAGGCGGGACGGGTCCGCGACGGCGACCTGCTCCTCCTCGCCGGCTTCGGCGCCGGGATGACCTGGGCTTCGGCCGTCTGGCAGTGGGGCCGGTGAGTGTGGCATCCCGCCAGTCAGCCACTACATTTCATTGTCCTGCCCGCCGCATACATGGAGGATCCAATGGGTGACAACGACTCGTTCGAAAAGTTCAAGGAGTGCGCCGTCGAGGTGCTCCACGTCGAACCCGAAAAGGTGACCCCGGAAGCCAATTTCGCCGACGATCTCGACGCCGACAGCCTGGATCTGGTGGAGTTGGTCATGGCTCTTGAAGAGCAGTTCGGCATCACGGTCGACGAGTCCGAGCTCGAAGGAGTCTCGACGGTCGGCCAGGCGTTCGACCTGGTGTCGTCCAAGCTCTGATGCTCGTCGTCCACCCCTCGCCGGACAACCAGGAGGGCATCCAGGGGCGGCGGGTGGTCGTGACCGGTCTGGGGGTGGTCGCGCCGTGCGGTATCGGACGGGACGCGTTTTGGGCCGGCTTGCTCGGAGAGGCCCCGATCGGACCGAGGCGGGTCAGCGACGAGTTCGACGCCACCCCCCTCTACGGCCCGAAGGAGGTGCGGCGAGCCGACCGGTTCACCCAGTTCGCGGCGGTGGCGGCCGAGGAAGCGCTTTCCGACGCGGGCGGCCTCGACGGCCTCGCCCCCGATCGGGATCGCATCGGGGTGATCATCGGCACGGGAGTCGGTGGGCTGGAAACCCTGGAAACGCAGATCGCCGTGTTCCGGGACAAGGGGGCACGCCGGGTCAGCCCGTTCCTCGTACCCATGATGATGGGCAACCGGGCGGCCGCCGACGTCTCTATGCGCTACGGCTTTCGGGGCCCTTGCGAGGCCACGGTGACCGCGTGCGCGGCAGGTACCCACAGCGTGGCCAACGGCGCCCGCCTGGTAGCGACCGGTCGCTGCGACGTCGTGGTCGCCGGATCGGCCGAGGCGGCCATGACCCAGACGGGAATTGCCGGGTTCACCAACATGACCGCCCTCTCGAGCAGCGGCGTCTCGATGCCGTTCGACAAGAAAAGAGACGGCTTCGTGATCGGCGAGGGCGGGGCCATCCTGATCCTCGAGGAGCTCCGGCGAGCCCAGGCCCGCGGCGCCCACATCTACGCAGAGATCATGGGCGGGGCCAGCACGGCGGACGCCTACCACATCACGGCGCCCTCGCCCCACGGCTCGGGTGCTGTGGCCTGCATGGAGCTGGCCCTGATCGATGCCGGGATCACGGCGGCGTCGATCACCCACATCAACGCCCACGGGACTTCGACCCCCGCCAACGACCTACCGGAATCCGAGGCCATCATCAAAGTGTTCGGCATGCCCGGCCCTCCGGTGACGTCGATCAAAGGGATCACGGGACACTCGCTGGCGGCAGCCGGTTCCCTCGAAGCGGTAGCCCTCGCACTCAGCATCGAGCGGGGCCTCATCCCTCCCACGGTTGGTCTCACGGAGCAGGATCCGGAGATCCTGATCGATGTCGTGACCGGCGACCCGAGATCGTGGGCGCCCGGGCCGGCGCTGTCCAACTCTTTCGGCTTCGGCGGCCACAATGGCACGCTGGTGATGGCCCCCGTCGGTTCCTGAGCCCCGCCGGCGAGGCCCCAGCGGTTAGGCGGCGGGTGCCCCCAGGGCGGCCAGCAGGTTCTTCGGAGTGTCCTTCGGCGAGATCTTGTACCAGGCCTCCTCCAGCTTGCCCTTCTCGTCGATGAGGAAGGCAGAACGCACGATCCCCATGTATTTGCGCCCGTACATGGACTTCTCCGCCCACACCCCGTACGCCTCGGCCACGAGGTGGTCTTCGTCGGCCAGCAGCGGGAAACCGAGCCCGTATTTCTGGTCGAACTTGGCCTGCCGCGACGGAGGGTCAGGGCTTATCCCGAGCACGGCGGTGGTGCCGATATCGCCCAGGATGTCGCGCAGCCCGCAGGCCTGCGTCGTGCAGCCCGGGGTGTCCGCCTTGGGGTAGAAGTAGACGAGGACCTTCCGGCCTTTGAAGTCGGTCAGCTTGACCTTCTTGCCGGTCTGGTCGGCAAGAGCGATCGACGGAGCCTTGTCCCCTGGGCTGAGCACGCTGGCCACCATAGCCAACCCGGCCACGACAATCCCCACCCGCCGACACCGGCTGTGGCATGATGCGCGGAGGCGGAGATTTCCCTCTGGGAGGTCGTAGTGCACACGCGCAAGCTGGTGGCGGAGTTCGTCGGCACCTTTTTACTGGTCTTCTTCGCAGTCGGGGTCGCCACCCTGAGCTTCGGATTCAAGTTCGCGGGCTCGAGCATCTCGGCCGGGGTCGTCACCACCGCGCTGGCGTTCGGCTTCGTGCTGTTGGTCCTCGCCTACGCCCTCGGCCCCATCTCCGGGTGCCATGTCAACCCGGCCGTCACCATCGGGTTCGTCATCTCCCGGCGGATGACGATCACCGAAGGCATCGGCTACTGGATCGCCCAGTTCGCGGGCGGAATCGCCGGCGCACTGGTGCTCTGGGGCGTGATGTCCGGCTCGCCCTTTTACTCCCGCAAGATCCAGGGGTTGGGCGCAGACGGGTTCGGCCCGCTGTCCGACGTCCACATCAACGCGGTTGGGGCCTTCGCGGTCGAGGGGATCCTCACGCTCATGTTCGTGTTCGTGGTCCTGGCTGCGACCAGCCGGTTGGCCACGCCGGGCTTCGCCGGCCTGGTCATCGGCCTGGGGCTGGCCCTCGTCCACCTCATCGGGATCCCGCTGACGGGCACCTCCGTAAACCCGGCCCGAAGCCTGGGCCCGGCGCTCATCGTAGGCGGCCAGGCGCTCAGCCAGGTGTGGCTGTTCATCGTCGCCCCGCTGGTCGGCGGCGCGGTCGGAGCCTTGCTGTACTACTACCTCCTGGACCAGTCACCGGAGGCCAGGGCCACGGAGGGCCCGGCCCCGGCTGCGAGCCCGTCGACCTGAGGTAGCTTGCGGGGGATGGAGTCGGTCGCCCCCGCCGATCTCTTGGTGGGTGCCTTCAGCAGCAACCCGCCTTGGGTGATCGATCTTCACGAGCTGCAGTGGCGCCACGGCCTGGACGAGTTGCGGAACGCCACGGCACGGCAGGTCCCCGGTCTCCTACGCCGGGGACGCCTGCCACCGGGTGGTCGGATCCTGCGGGTCGCAGCGGAGCTCGGAAGGGCCCTCGGCGGCTGGTATCTGGTGGAACGGCGACAGGGTCGGCGCGAGGCACGACCGGAAGTGTCGCGGGCCGGACCTGTCGCGCCGCCTGCGCCTGGCCTTCCAGACCCTCGGCCCCACCTACATCAAGCTGGGGCAGATCCTCTCCGCGGGGGAGGGCCTGTTCCCGCCTGAGCTGGTCGGCCAGTTCCGGCTCCTACGCGACCAGGTACCCCCGGAGCCGTTCGACGTCGTCCGTTCCGTCGTGGAGACCGACCTCGGCCAGCCCCTGGAGGAGCTCTTCAGCCGCTTCGACCGGGAACCCCTGGCCGCCGCCTCCATCGCCCAGGTACACGCAGCCACCCTCCGCTCCGGCGAAGAGGTCGTGGTGAAAGTACAGCGCCCGGCGGTCGCCACGACCGTACGGACCGATCTGGCCACCATGAGCTGGATCGCCCCCCACCTCATCGGCCGGATCCCGGTATCCGCCCTGGCCAACCCGCCGGCGCTGGTCGAGCTGTTCGCCGAGACGATCGTCGAGGAGCTCGACTTCCGCCTCGAGGCCGACAACATGATCGAGATCGCCGGGGTACTCGCGGCCACCAACCAGCGATCGGTGATCGTGCCCAGGCCGCACCCCAAGCTCGTCACCCGCCGAGTGCTCGTCATGGAGCGGCTCGGCGGTTTCTCCTTTGATGACGTCGCCGGAATGCATGCCGCCGGGATCGACACCGCGGCCGTGGTCAGAGCGCTGATGATCTCGTTCCTCGAGGGGGCGACCCTCTTCGGGGTCTTTCACGGTGACCTGCACGGCGGCAACCTGTTCGTCTGCCCGGACGGCAAGGTGGCGTTGCTCGACTATGGCATCGCCGGCCGGCTCGACGAGAACCGCAGGGTGGCGTTCCTGCGCCTGTTGATGGGCGGGACCATCAACGATCCGAAGATGCAACTCGCCGCCCTCCGCGACCTCGGCGCCCTCCCCGCCGACACCGACCTGGATGCCGTGATCCGCGACCTGGGCATCGACCAGCCCGTCAAGGACCCGACCGCCATGGCACCCGAGGAACTGCTGGCGGAGATCCGGGAGATCATGAAGCAGCTGCTGGCCTATGGGGCCCGCTTCCCGAAGGTGCTCATGCTCTACGTCAAGGACCTGCTATTCCTCGACGGGGCCCTGGCCACGCTGGCTCCTGACGTCGACCTGTTCGCAGAGGTCGCCCACATCGCCGGCTATTTCACCGAGCGCTACGGCGAACGTATCGCCGCCGAGGTCGGTGTCGATCCCCGCCAGCGCGCCGTTGACCTCGACGGCATGCGGGCCCAGCTGGGAGTGACCCCCGACGTGGAGCGCATGACGTATCGGGATCTCCAGGATCGCCGGCAGCTGATACGCAAGCGCATGGAGGACCACCGGCGGCATCGTCGGTCACGCTGACGGGGATCCAGAAGCGCACTCCGGTTGGTCTGGAGGAACAGACCAACCGCAGTGGCTCCTGATCCCCTCTCATCGGGTGCGGCGCTGGCCGAGGAGCCGGAACGGCGGGAAGTGACTGCCGGCATTTCGTCTCCTTTACGCCCGGCCGCTCCCTGAGATGAGGGTCCGGCGTCGGTGAGGGGTTGTCCGTTCCTCCGGACGACACCTCGCGCATGTTCGGACCGTCCCCAAATCCGCGACCGGTCCGGCGTCGGCGAGGGGTTGTCTGTGCTTCCGGACGACACCTCAGTGATGTTCGGGCCATTCCTTGACCCGCTACCGGTAGAATGGTGGTGCGGGACGCTTTCCGCGTCTGGCCTCCCCCCTTTTCCCAGGATCCTCATGCAACGCGCCGATCTCCGTAACGTCGCCATCGTGGCCCACGTCGACCACGGCAAAACCACGCTGGTCGACGCCATGCTGCGCCAGTCCGGAGCCTTCCGGGCCGGCCGAGAAGTCGCGGACCGGATCCTCGACTCCATGGACCTCGAGCGGGAGAAGGGCATCACCATCCTGGCCAAGAACACCGCCGTCCACTACGGGAACATGAAGATCAACATCGTCGACACGCCCGGTCACGCAGACTTCGGCGGCGAGGTCGAACGGGGCCTGACGATGGTGGACGGGGTGTTGTTGCTGGTCGATGCCAGCGAGGGACCGCTGCCTCAGACCCGGTTCGTGCTCCGCAAGGCCCTCGAGGCCCGCCTCCCGGTCATCTGCGTCATCAACAAGGTCGACCGCTCTGACGCCCGCCCGGCCGAGGTCGTCGATGCCGTGTACGAGCTGTTCATCGACCTCGGCGCCGATGAGGACCAGATCGACTTCCCGATCGTCTACTGCAACGCCCGAACGGGACAAGCGGCCATGGATCCGGCCGACGTGGCCCGCACTCCTGACCTGAAAGTGCTGTTCGATCTGTTGGTCGAGCAAATCCCGGCGCCGACCTACGAGGAGGGCCACCCGTTCCAGGCGCTGGTGACCAACCTGGACGCCTCCCCCTACGTGGGCCGCCTGGCGCTCTGCCGGATCCGCAACGGCAGGGTGAGGAAGGGCGACTGGGTGGCCTGGTGTCGCCACGATGGCAGCATCGCCCGGGTACGCCTGGCGGAGGTGTACGTCACCGAAGCCCTCGACCGGGTCGATGCCCCCCCCGAGGGCGCCGGTCCGGGGGACATCATCGCCATCGCCGGGATCCCCGAGATCATGATCGGCGACACCCTCGCGGACGCGGACGATCCCCGTCCGTTGCCGGTGATCGTCATCGACGACCCGAGCATGAGCATCACCATCGGGATCAACAGCTCCCCCCTTTCCGGTAAGGGCGGCTCCGTGGGCAAAGGGTCCAACAAGCTCACGGCCCGATTGATCAAGAGCCGCCTCGACGCGGAGGTGGTGGGCAACGTCAGCATCCGGGTCCTGGCCGCCGTCGCCGCTGACGGGACCACGCGCCCCGACGCCTGGGAGGTACAGGGGCGGGGCGAGCTGGCGCTCGCGGTGCTGGTGGAACTGATGCGCCGAGAAGGCTTCGAGCTCACCGTCGGCAAACCTCGTGTGCTGACCCGGGTCGTCGAGGGAAAGGTGCACGAACCAATCGAACGGGTTTCGGTGGACGTTCCCGAAGAGTTCATGGGCGTGGTGACCCAGCTCCTCTCGCTGCGCAAAGGCCGAATGGTGTCCATCGTCAATCAAGGCCAATCCGGCTGGTGCCGCATGGAGTGGTTGGTGCCCGCCCGCGGGTTGATCGGCTTTCGCACGGAGTTCCTGACCGAGACACGCGGCACCGGGCAGTTGCACCACGTGTTCGAGGGGTACGAGCCCTGGCACGGCGACCTGCGCACCAGGCCCAACGGGGTCATGGTCGCGGATCGTTCGGGATTGACCACGACCTACGCCCTGGTCAATCTGCAGGAGCGCGGTGCCATGTTCATTGGGCCCACCGTCGAGGTCTACGAGGGAATGATCGTCGGCGAGAACGCCAGAGCCGACGATATGGACGTCAATCCCACCAAAGAGAAGAAGCTCACCAACATGCGCGCCGCGGCGTCCGACGAGACCGTTCGGCTGGTACCGTCGCTGCAGCTGTCGCTCGAGCAGGCCCTGGAGTTCATCCGCGAGGATGAATGCGTCGAGGTCACCCCCACGGTCGTTCGACTGCGCAAGGTCGATCTCGACGCCGCCACCCGAGCTCGGCAGCGGGCCGCCAAGCGGCCGGCTCGCGTCTGATCAGTCTGATCAACGGACCGCCGGCCGGACCGGCAATGACAAGGTCGAGTGCTCCGTAACGTTCCGGCAACATGGCGGTGCTATACCTCTGGCCCAGACATGGGCGATCTTTTCGACGGCTACGCCCCGCCGGATGCGTTCGGGGTGACGGCATGGGACGAGATGTTCGATCCGGCCGGGCTGCCGAGGGCAGCCGTGCGGGCGCTCCACGACGCGCTGCAGGCCCTCTCGGTCGACGAGTTCGAAGCTCGCAGCGCGGCGCGCGACCGGGCGTTCGAGGACAGGGGCATCACCTTTCAACTCTCCGGGGAAGAACGCCCTTTCCCGCTTGACCTGGTGCCCAGGGTCATCGCCGAGGAGGAGTGGGCGGTGTTGTCCGCCGGGGTCGCCCAGCGGGTGAGAGCCCTGGAAGCGTTCCTGGCCGACGTGTACAGCGGGGCGGAAATCCTTGATGACGGGGTCGTCCCGCGCCACCTGGTGACGACCTCCGATCATTTCCACCGGGCCGCCTTCGGGGTCGAGCCGGCGAACGGGGTTCGGGTGCACGTGGCCGGCATCGACGTGGTGAGGGGTCCAGACGGCCGCTTCCGGGTCCTCGAAGACAACCTCCGGTGCCCTTCGGGTGTCTCGTACGTGGTGGAGAACCGACGCATGATGGCCCGGGTCTTTCCGGAGCTGTTCGCCAGCCACCGGATCCTTCCCGTCAACGGCTACCCGGCCAAGCTGCTCGAAGCCTTGCGGGCCGCCGCACCGCCCGGCGTTACCGACCCCACCGTCGTCGTCCTCACCCCGGGGGTCTACAACTCGGCCTACTTCGAGCACTCCTTCCTGGCCCGACAGATGGGAGTCGAGCTCGTCGAGGGCCGAGATCTGATCTGCCGGGGTGGGACGGTGTTCATGCGAACCTCGACCGGCGAGCAACGGGTGGACGTCGTCTACCGTCGCGTGGACGACGAGTTCCTGGATCCGCTGCACTTCCGTCCGGACTCGCTCGTCGGGTGTCCCGGCATATTGAACGCGGCCAGAGCAGGCAACGTCACCATCACCAACGCGGTAGGCAACGGGGTGGCAGACGACAAGCTCACCTACACCTACGTGCCCGAGATCATCCGGTACTACCTCAACGAAGAGCCGATCCTCCCGAACGTCGAGACCTATCGGTTGGAGGACCCCGACCACCTCGCCCACGTCCTCGACCATCTGGACGAGCTGGTTCTCAAGCCGGTCGCTGGTGCCGGCGGCTATGGCATCCTCATCGGCCCCCAAGCCGACGAGCGGCGAACTGGCGGAGGCCCGGGCGGCGGTGGCGGCCGAGCCCCGGGCGTGGATCGCCCAGGATCTGGTGACGCTGTCCACCGCGCCGACCAGCTCGGGGCATCACCTCGCCCCTCGGCATCTGGACTTGCGTCCGTTCGCCGTCAACGACGGGCGCAACGTGTGGGTGCTGCCAGGCGGGCTCACCCGGGTAGCGCTTCGGGAAGGCAGCCTCGTCGTCAACTCCAGCCAAGGGGGTGGGTCGAAAGACACCTGGGTCACGCTCGGGCACCAGCGGCCACCGCGGGGCGGGCAACCGCAGAGCGCCAGGGTGGCGAGTCCTTCGAAGAAGGCCGGATTCCCCGAGGCCCCCGCGGCAAACAGCTATGCCGGGCGCCGGCCCGAGCCCGGTCCAGGCCTGGACGACAGCACGCGCCAACAGCAGCAGCAACAGCAACAGCAGCAGGCGCCGCCGGAGCAACCGCAGTGGCCGGCAGCCAGCAGCAGCCGCCAGGCGCCGCCGGAGCAACAGCAGTGGCCGGGGCAGCAGCAGGCGCCGCCGGAGCAACAGCAGCAGCCGCTGGAGCAGCAGCCGTGGCCGGGGCAGCAGCAGGCGCCGCCGGAGCAACAGCAGCAGCCGCTGGAGCAGCCGTGGCCGCACCGACACCAGTCGCGGCCACTTGATTCGGAACGCCGATGCTGAGCCGGATCGCCGAGAGCCTCTTCTGGATCGGGCGCTACATCGAACGAGCCGAGGACACGGCCCGGATCCTCGACGTCCACATTCACCACCTGCTCGGCTCGCCGGCCAGCAACGAGCACGAGACCTGCCAGAACCTGCTCGGCATCATGGGAGTCGTACCCACGGACGGCCCTCGCTCGGGGCCGGAGTCGAAGGCGGCCCACGTCGACGACGGGGACGGCCCCGACGCCCGTCTGGTCACCGAGCTGTTGGCCTTCGACGAAACCAACCCGAGCTCCATCGTCTCGTCCCTGACCGCGGCGCGAGTTAACGCCCGAGGGGTGAGCGAGGCCATCAGCTCTGAGATGTGGGAGGCGCTCAACGCCACCTACAACGCCCTGCCCGCCCAGGTCAGCCTCGGGCGGCAGTTCGGTCCGCACGCCTTCTTTCGCTTCGTCAGGGAACGCGCCGCCATCATGGCCGGGCTCACCGACTCCACCATGAGCCGGGACGACGCCTGGCGCTTCTTGGTGCTCGGTCGCAGCCTCGAGCGGGTGGACATGCTCGCCCGGCTGCTGTCCACGGCCGTGCGGGGCGGAGACTCGGAGGTGGACTGGGTCCTCCTGCTGGGGTCATGCTCCGCCCACGAAGCCTTCCTCCGGACCTACCGCCGGGAGCCGGAACCGAGCCTGGCGGCCGAGTTCCTTTTCATCGACCGGCTGTTCCCCCGGTCGGTGCTCTGCGCCCTGGCTACGGCGGAAACGTGCCTGGCGGAGCTCGATCCCCGGGCCCAGCGGGCCGGGATGACGGATGAGACCCGCCGCATCCTCGGGCTCCTCCGGACCAACCTGGAGTTCCATCGACTCGACGACCTGCTCGAGGATCTCCCCGGGCAGCTCCGCTCCGTGCAGTCCGGCTGCGAAGCCGCCAACGCGGCCCTCGCCACCCGCTACTTCCGGCAAACGACCTCCATCGAATGGATCCTGGAAGGCGCGGGCCGGACCGAAGAGACCTCCGACGCCACCGCGCCATGAGTTGGCGCATCGAGGTCGAGCACCACAGCCGCTACGAGTACGCCGGGCTGGTCTACTCGTCCTACAACGAAGCGCGCATCACGCCGATGAGCACCCCCTGGCAACTGGTTCTCGACGCCCAGGTCAACGTCGAACCCGGCCACCAGACGTTTCGGTACCTGGACTACTGGGGGACGGTCGTGCACGCCTTCGACATCCAGCAGCCGCATCGGGCCATGACGGTCGTCGGGCGGTCGGTGGTGGAGACCCAAGGCCCCGCCCTGGCGGACACCGGCCCGGGTTGGGGGGAGCTGCACGGCGACGAGATACGCGACGACTTCGCCGAGTTGCTGGCTCCGACGAGGTACGTTCCCATCGACGAGCGGATCCTGGCGGTGGCCGATGAGCTGCGCACTGGAGCCTCTCCCGACGGGGCGACGCGGGCGGCCATCGGCTGGGTAGGCAGACGCGCTCAGGTATGTGGCGGGGACGACCGGGGTCCATACCTCCGCGGTCGAAGCCTGGGACGGCGGCCAGGGGGTCTGCCAGGACTTCGCCCACCTGGCCCTGGCGGTGATCAGGGGAATGGGCGTCCCGGCCCGGTACTGCTCGGGGTACCTGCACCCGGAACCCGACGCGGCCGTCGGTCCGTCCCATGAGGGGCAGAGCCATGCCTGGATCGAAGTGTGGACCGGCGACTGGCGCACCCTCGATCCCACCATCGGCGCACCCACCGGGGAGCGGCACGTCCTCGTCGCCCGCGGCCGGGACTACGCCGACGTGCCGCCGATAAAGGGCATCTACGACGGCGGCCCCACCGCGGCCCTGGACGTGAACGTCACCCTCACCCGAGTGGGCTGAGCACCGCTCATCAGGCCACGTCCCTTCGGCGCTCTTGGGGTCCTGGGCCAGGCATGGCGGCGCAAGCGCGCTTGTGGCAGCGGGCAGCTGGCTACCGGCGAGCAGCGAGCAGCGGGCTGCGGGCTACGGGCAGGCAGCGAGCAGCGGGCTGCGGGCTACGGGCAGGCAGCGAGCAGCGGGCCTACGGGCGGGCAGCGAGCAGCGGCTGCGTGGAGCGAGCAGCGGCTGCGTGGAGCGAGCAGCGGCTGCGGGCGGGCAGCGAGCAGCGGCTGCGTGGAGCGAGCAGCGGCTGCGGGCGGGGCAGCGAGCAACGGCTGCGTGGAGCGAGCAGCGGCTGCGGGCGGGCAGCGAGCAGCGGCTGCGGGCGGGGAGCGAGCAGCGGGCGGCGGGCCACGGCCACGGCCACGCGCTACGAGCAGCCGCCCCGGGTCCCTGACCACAACGGGGCACGCGTGTCCGTGGTTATGGCCACTCGTGTCACGTTGTTGTCGTACAAGGCACACAACGTGACACGAGTTCGCCTTCGCCAATCAACCCGTGTCGCGTTTGTGCTCTTGCGGGCCGGGGGGAGGGCCATAAAGGGTCGTGGAGAGCGCCACCTCCGGAACCCCGATCACGGCCACCTGCCCTCAGTTGCCCTCAGTTGAACATCGGATCGTCCGGGTAGGCGGCGACCAACGAGAGGGAACCTCCCTGCCGGCGGAGGACCCGCTTCCACAGATCTCCGGGCTCGTCGGAGAAGGGATCGTCGGCCTGGGCGTCGAGGGTCCACCAGGCCCCAGCCCCGAGCTCGGCCTCCAGCTGGCCGCTGTTCCATCCCGCGTACCCGGCGAACACGCGGACCTGGCTGAAGGCGGCGTGGAGGCCCTGAGGATCCAGGTCCAGGTCCAGCGTTCCCACCTCGGGCAGCACGGCACTCCAGCCGGACGGCGGAACCGACGCCGCCGGGTGGCCCAACGCTCGGGCCAGGCAGATCACGGCCTGATGCTGCTGCACCGGACCGCCCATGAAGACCACGGCAGGTGAGGCGGCCAGGTGCTCCCAACCCGGCAACGGGGTCGCCAGCTGGGTGTCGCTGGGACGGTTGAGGATCACTCCAAAGGCGCCCTCTTCGCTGTAGGCGAGCAAGAGCACCACCGTGCGGTCGAAGTTCGGGTCAGGCAGCAGCGGGTTGGCAACGAGCAGGCGACCGGCCCCCAGCACCTCGGACCGCCCTCCTTCCGGTATCACCATGCGTTCAGCTCGCGGGTCGACCGGCAACGGGGCACGGCGACCAGCTTGCCACTCGGGACGGCGGTGCTGGTCAGCGGGGCGGGTGGGAAGCCGCCCGCCGAGGAGCCGGGACCCCACCCGCCGAGGAGCTGGGACCCCACCCGCCGAGGAGCTGGGACCCCACCCGCCGAGGAGCTGGGACCCCACCCGCCGAGGAGCTGGGACCCCACCCGCCGAGGAGTCGGGACCCCGCCCGCCGAGGGGCCGGGGCCCAGCCATCGAGGGGACCGGAGTCCGGGCGAGGCGGTCAGCCGCGATCGAGAGCCTGACGAAGGGCGGCCACGGCTCTCCCCACGTCGGCCGGCCCGCCGCCCGAGAGGACGAGTCGCATGAGCGCTGAGGCCACCACCACGCCGTCCGCGGACTCGGCGGCGGCCACGGCCTGCTCGGGCGTGGATATGCCGAACCCCATGACGACGGGCTTGTCGGTAACGGCTTTGAGCCGCTTGGCCAGCACCCCGGCCGATTGAGCCAACGACGAACGCTCACCAGTGACGCCCATCAGGTTGACGCCATAGATGAATCCACGCGACCGCGCGCACAGCTCCGCCAGGCGCTCGTCCGGTGTCACGGGGGCGGCCAGCAGCACCGTCTCGACGCCCTCGGCCGCGGCGTCCTGCTCCCACCCGGCGGACTCGTCGAGGGGCAGGTCGGGCACCGAGCGCGCCGCGGACTCCGCTCTCGACCAACATGCGGGCGAAGCGGGAGTGTCCGGCCCGGAACACCAGGTTGTAGTAGGTCATGGCCACCAGCGGCACGGGCACCTCGATCCGCTGGACCGCGTCGAGGATCGAGACCGGGTTGGCGCCGGCGGCCAACGCCTGGACCGACGCCTCCTGAATCGTCGGGCCGTCCATGACCGGATCGGAAAAGGGGAAGCCCACCTCCACCAGGTCGGCCCCGTTGTCGACCATGGCCCGCAACGCATCGGTCCAGTCCGGGCCCAAGCCGCCGGTGGCATAGGTGACGAGCAACTTCCGCCCGGCGTCGCGCCCGGCCCGTAACGTGCTCTCGACGGCCAGCCCCAGACCCACCCGGTCCGTCATCCCAGCACCCGCATGACCTGCTCGGCGTCCTTGTCACCGCGCCCCGAGAGAGTGATCAGCGCGGTCGAACCGGCAGCCACCTCTCCGGAGCGGACCGCCCGTACCAGCCAGGCCAGAGCGTGGGCGGGCTCGAGGGCGGGAACGATCCCTTCGGTACGCGACAGCAGCTGGAGCGCGGCCAGCACCTCGTCGTCGGTAGCGGTGCGGTAGGTGGCCCGCCCGAGATCGTGCAGATGCGAGTGCTCCGGCCCGATGCCCGGGTAATCGAGGCCGGCGGAGATGGACTCGGCTTCGAGGATCTGGCCCCACTCATCCTGCAGCAGGTAGGAGTGCATGCCGTGCAGCACCCCGGGAATCCCCCGCCCGACGGCAGATCCTCCGGCCGCCTCCACGCCGATCAGAAGGGCGGGGGTGTCGACGAAGCCGGCGAAGGTTCCTGCGGCGTTGGATCCACCGCCGACGCACGCCACTACCATGTCCGGCACTTCACCTCCGAGGAGGGCCTCGCACTGTTGGCGCGCTTCGTCGCCGACGACGCGCTGGAACTCCCGCACCATCCACGGGTACGGATGCGGACCCATCACCGAACCAAGGCAATAGTGGGTGTTGTCCACGGTCGCGACCCAGTCCCGCAGGGCCTCGTTGACCGCGTCCTTGAGCGTGCGGCTTCCTGACCGCACCGGGTAGACCTCGGCGCCGAGCAGACGCATGCGAAACACGTTGAGGGCCTGGCGCTCGGTGTCGACTTCACCCATGTACACCACGCACTCCAGCCCGAAAAGAGCGGCCGCGGTGGCGGTCGCCACCCCGTGCTGACCCGCGCCCGTCTCGGCCAGCATCCGGGTCTTGCCCATCTCCAGGGTCAGGAGGCCCTGGCCGAGGACGTTGTTGATCTTGTGGGATCCGGTGTGGGTCAGATCCTCACGCTTCAGCAGGATGCGGATGCCAAGCTGGTCCGAGAGCCGATGGCACTCGGTCACGGGTGTGGGTCGGCCCGCGTAGTCGCGGAGCAGGTCGGCATAGCGATCTCTGAAGGCCTGGGAAGACCAGGCGGCCCGGAAGGCCGCCTCCAGCTCCAGGCAGGCGGGCACGAGGGCCTCGGGGACGAAGCGACCCCCAAAGCGACCGAAGCGGCCCTTCGGGCCCGGGTCGGCCATGGCGGAACCGAGAGGCGCGGGGACGTCAGACACCGGTCCCCGGGTAATGGGTGAATCCGGGCCCGAGGTGGTGGTACCGCCGGGCTCGCGTCGCGGCCCGTCCGGAAGCGTCACCCCTCGTCCTGCCAGTCGTACACGTGACCCGATGAATGAGCAACCGGCTCACCCTCGAGCTCGGCGCTGGCGGCGCGGGCGGCGGCAATGAAGGCCCGCATCTTGATCGGGTCCTTGCGCCCCGGAGCCCGCTCCACGCCCGACACCACGTCCACGCCCCACGGCCGGGCCTGGGCCACGGCGGCCGCCACGTTGGAGGGGTTGAGCCCACCGGCGATCATCAGCCGCTCGCCAGCGGGGAGCTCGGACGCGAGCGACCAGTCGAACACCCGGCCCGATCCCGGGCTCGGCGCGTCGAGCAGGATCACGTGGGCGGAGTACTCGGGAGCACTCCGCACCCGGGCGTCACCGGCGGGAAACGCCTGGATGACCAGAGGCAGACGGGGACTGAGCCAGCGGGCCGTGGCGACCGGCTCGTGGCCGTGCAGCTGCACCCCTCGGAGTCCGGCTCGGTGTGCGATGCGGAGCACCCGTTCCGGGGGCTCGTCCTGAAAGACGCCCACGGTGACGATCTCGGGTGGGAGTCGCTTGACGATGTCGCCGGCGACCTGCGGTGCGATCTGGCGAGGCGACGGGGCGAAAATGAAGCCCACCGCATCGGCCCCCAAAGCGACCGCCAGGAGGGCATCGTCTTCGCTCGTCGTGCCGCACACCTTGACGAACATCAGCAGCCATCTCGCCCTGCGGGCAGCCCACACATCTCACGGACGGCGGCTGCCGGATCCACAGCCCGTACGAGCGCCTCACCGACGAGCACGGCGTCGAAACCGGCCCCAGCCAGACGACGGACGTCCTCGGCGTCGCGTATCCCCGACTCGGCCACTCGGATCACCGACTCCGGCAGGGTCCGGGCCACCCGGGCGGCGCGACCGGAATCGACTTCGAAGGTGACGAGGTCGCGCTGGTTGACCCCTACCAAAGTGGCGCCTGCGGCCAGCGCCAGTTCGGCCTCGCCTTCGTCGTGGACTTCTACCAGGGCGTCGAGTCCGACCGAGGCGGCGAGGCCGATCAACTCGGCTACCTCTGCTGGACGGAGCGCGGCCGCGATGAGCAGGACTGCGTCGGCGCCCATGCAGCGGGTGTCGAAGACGTCGGCGGGCCCGACGGTGAAGTCCTTGCGTAACACCGGCAGGTTCGTGGCGGCCCGGGCCACGGCGAGGTCGTCGGGCGAACCCCGAAAGAACTCGGCGTCGGTGAGCACCGACAGGGCGGCCGCTCCGCCGAGCTCGTAGGCGGTTGCCAGCCGGCCCGGATCCAGGTCCGGGGCGAGCGGGCCCAGACTGGGGCTGGCCCGCTTGACCTCGGCGATCATCGCCGCTCCCGGCGACGCTCGCAAGGCGGCCGCAAACGGGCGGCCACGACCACTCGCCCGGGCCTGTTCGCCAAGGGCGGCAAGGTCACGGGTGTCGCTGGCTGCGGCCGCACGATGAGCAGCCAGTATGCGATCCAGGTAGGTGGCCATGCAGTCCTGAGCCTACCTGGGCAGGCCATCAGAACTGGGTTTCAACAGAGGCCGAACGACACCGTCGAGCTGGTGGTACTCGACGGTTCGGGCGTACCGAGCGTCGTACTCGAGCAAGGTGTGGTCGTCGAGGTCGTGGTCGTGGTCGGGGCGGCCCCGCAGGTGGGGAGTTGGAGCGTCTCGGGCGCCCCGTTGCCAACGGTGGTGCTCATGGAGGGCGATCCCACCGCCTGGCAACTGACTTGGAACAGCACTTGGCCATTGGAGGCGGTCGGCTGCGGGTTGCCGTTGTAGACCACCCACTGGGGCCCGTTGGTGAGGGTGACACTCACCCCCACCTCGGGCAGGTTGCGGACCACTCCGTCGGAGCCGACGGTCGGGTTGGTCACCTGGACCACCAGGTTGTCGTTCTCCCCCACGATGGGATCGTCCGGGGCGAACGACGAGGTCACGTCCGGACCGGTGAAGGTCGTCAGCTGCAGAGTCACCGTCTCGTCCTGAGTTGCCCCGACGAAAAGGATCTGCGGTGTGACCTCGGCCAAGCTCGGCGCCTGCCAGGCTCGCACCCGGTAACGCCCACCCAGCACCGAGCCAACGCGCCAGCTTCCGTCCGCCGCGGTGGTGGTCTCGGTGACCGCAGCCTGGCTACCGACGAGCCGGTCCACCTCGACGGTTGCACCCGCCACTGGACCGTTCGGACCGAGCACGGTGCCGTCGAGGGTGGCACCGCCCGGGCCGATGGCCGGGGGTGCGGTGCTCGTCGCCCCAGGGACGGCGAGCTCCGCGACTCCGGGCAAGTTGGCGGGCAAGGTAGGTGGGCTCGGCACCGGCGCCACCGTGGTGTGAGGGGGCGCGGGGTAGGTCAGCGTCTGCACCCCGCTGCACCCGGCCAGCACCAAAACCAGCACGACGGCCCCGAGCGCTCCTCTCCCCGCAAAGGCCCGCGGTCGATGGCCCGCGCCCAGTCGCCTCATGGCGCCGGCTTCAACGGACCGTCTCGACCGCGACGGCGTCGGCCGCCGCCCCTTGGGTTTCCGGGCCCGCTCGGCGCCCGGGCGCCTCCCGCCTGTCACCCGACCTCATCGATCGAGCTCCCGGACCTCCACTTCCGGTCCATCGGCGCTGGCGCGCAGGCGGCCGGGAACGGTCGCACCCCGCCGGACGTAGGCCAGCCCCACCCACCCCCGCCGCTGGGAGTGGCCCACGCTCGTGAGCACTCCGACGGGATGGCCTTCTCCGTCGATGAGGTCTGTGGCGACCGGAACGGCGACCGGGAGCACGACCGCTCGGAGCTGTCGCGGTACGTGGCCTCCTCGCGAATCGATTCGGGCGACCAGCTCCTGCCCCGTGTAGCACCCCTTGGTGAAGCTGACCGTCTGCTCGATCACCCCTGTCTCCGCAGGAATCGTCTTTTCGGTGAGCTCCGCGCCCATCTTGGGAAGGCCGGCGACAATCCGTTCGGCCTCGTAATCGTCGGCCGCCATGACGGCCCACCCGTCGGGTACGGCCGGTTCGGGCCCGAGCCGAACGACGCCGCCGAGGGTTGGGCCGGGCCAGGCGTGAGCCTTTTCGATGGCGTCGCCGAGCGGACCGAGACCGTCGGTATCGTCGGTACCGTCGGCGCGGAGGAATAGCGCCAGCCACGGCCGGAGCTCGACCTCCACCTTGGTGCGCAGCTTGAACCGATTCAGACGGGTGACCAGAGCTTCCCCCCACCCGCCATCCGTGTCGAGCAGCCAGCTATCAGGAGAGAGGCGGGTGACGCGCACCAGGGCATCGACCTTTCCCATCGGTGACAGGACCCACGACCACACCGTGTCCTTGTCGCCATCGAGGGCGAGGACGTCCTGGCTGATCTGCCCCTGCAGGAACGACCCGGCGTCGGGTCCCGTGACCGCGACCACGTCCCGATCCAGCCAGGCCGCGTACCGGTCAGGCACCGGAACCACCGTGGCGGCGAGCCGCGGTGATGCGGCGTGCTCCCGGAACGGCGGCCAGCAGAGCGGCCGCCTTGTTGCGGCATTCGAGGTCCTCGTCTGCCGGATCACTGTCGGCGACGATCCCCGCCCCGGCCTGAACGGTGGCGGTTCCGTCGGGCCGGACCAGCATGGTGCGGATCGCGATGGCGGTGTCGAGATTGCCGGAGAAATCCAGGTAGCCGACGACGCCGGCGTACGGCCCTCTTTTGGCCGGTTCGAGCTCGTCGATGATCTGCATGGCACGTACTTTGGGCGCGCCGGAGACGGTGCCGGCCGGCAGGGTGGCCCGCAGGACGTCGATCGGCCCCAGGCCCTCGCGCAGACGACCCGACACCTGCGAGGTCAGGTGCATCACGTGGCTGTAGCGCTCGAGGGTCATCAGCTCGTCGACGGTCTCGGTGCCGAACTCCACGACCCGGCCGACGTCGTTGCGGGCGAGATCGACGAGCATGACGTGCTCGGCCCGTTCCTTCGGGTGCTCGGAGAGCTCGGCTGCCATCCGCCGATCGTGCTCGTCGGTTCGGCCTCGGCGCCTGGTGCCGGCGATGGGGCGGGAGATCACCCGGCCATCCTGGAGCTGCACCATGGGCTCCGGCGACGATCCGACCACGCACAGTTCGGGATGCCGCAGGAAGTACATGTACGGGCTCGGGTTGACCTGGCGCAGCGATCGGTAGAAATCGAAGGGATCGGCCTCGAGGTGGACCTCGAATCGCTGGGACAGCACCACCTGGAAGACGTCGCCGGCCAGGATGTACTCCTTGGCGACCTCGACCGCTTTGGCGTACAGCTCCGGAGAGGTGCGCCGCCGGACGTCCGGTAGCTCGTCTTGCCGGTCCGGAGGGGTGAGCAGAGGCTCGTCCACCGGTCGAGCGCCGTCGGCAGCGAGCACGTCGAGGCGCCCTATAGCGTCGTCGTAAAGATCGTCGAACTGGCTCCGCTCGGCGGCGCCGGGTGGGATCCGCACGGACTCGATGAGGGTGACGCGTTGCCGCCAGTAGTCATAGGCGGCCACCTGTCCGACGACGGAGAGGATGGCGTCGGGATAGCCGGCCTCGTCGGGCGGGACGTCCGGAAGATGTTCGACTTCCCGCACCACGTCGTAACCGAGGTACCCGACGAGACCGCCGTGCAGCGGAGGCAACTCGGGAATGGGTGGAGAGCGGTAGCTGCCGAGAAGGGCTTCGACGGCAGCCAGGACACCCCGGTTGAGCGGGACGCCCTCCGGCAGGTCCCCCTCGACCGAAAGCCGGCCCTGCCGACCGATCAGCGTCGCGGACGGGTGGCGCCCGACGAATGACCAGCGCCCCCAGCGCTCCGCATGCTCGACGGATTCGAGCAGAAACGCTCGGTCCCTTGGTTCGCTCCCCGCCAGGCGGGCGAAGGCGGCAACAGGTGTCGTCAGGTCAGCTAGTAGCTCCCGCCACACCGGAACGACCGTGTACCGGCTGGCCAGTGACGCGAACTCGTCCCGGCTCGGGCCGTTCATGGGGATCGATCGGTCACGGTGTCGGTTCGACCGCAGGCTCGGCGCCGAACGGCCGGTAAAAGCAGCTGCGCTCGCCTGTATGGCAGGCGCCGGCCCCGTCCTGGTCGACCACGAAGAGCAAGGTGTCGCCGTCGCAGTCGTAGTAGGCCGCCCGCACCCACTGGCGATCCCCGGAGCTGTCCCCTTTGCGCCAGCGCTCCTTCCGGCTGCGGGACCAGAACACGGTGCGGCCCGTCTCGAGCGTCTCCGCCAGGGTGGACTCGTTCATCCAGGCCATCATGAGGACCGCGCCGGAGCCGTGCTCCTGGACGATGGCGGCCACCAACCCGTCGTCGTTGTAATGGACGTTGGCCAGCTCCTCGGGGCGGGCGGCGATAGGCGTGGCGGCCGACATGCCCCCATGGTAGGGCCGAAGCCCGACTCCCACCTCCGGATTCAGAGGTAAAGGCCCGTGCCGTCGTCGACGCGCTCGGAGGCGACGGCGTGGATGTCGCGCTCGCGCAGGATGAGATAGTCCTCGCCCTGGACCTCGACCTCGTAACGGTCCTCGGGGTTGAAAAGAACCTGATCTCCTTGACGAATCGAACGCACATGCGGCCCGGCAGCAACCACCTCCGCCCAGGCCAACCGGCGGGCCATCTGCGCGGTGGCCGGGATGAGGATCCCGGCCCTGGATTTGCGCTCCCCATCGGCGCGTGGGATCTGGACCAGGACACGATCGGTCAGCATCTGTATCGCCTGCTTGGCCTCGTCACCCATCGCGGTCACCCTACAGGCTGTTGGAAAAACCCGCGTGCGGAGCCTTCGGCCGCGGCCCGGGCCGAACCACGACCCCGGCCCTCTCGAGCGCCGCTTTGGCCTCCGCCACGGTCGCTTCCCCGAAGTGGAAAATAGAGGCCGCCAGCACCGCGTCTGCGCCCCCGAGCTGCGCCCCTTCGACGAGATGCTCGAGACGACCGACGCCGCCGCTGGCCACGACAGGGATGCCGACCGCTTCCACCACTCGCCGGGTCAGCTCGAGGTCGAAGCCGTCCCTTGTGCCATCGCGGTCCATCGAGTTGAGCACGACCTCGCCCGCGCCCCGACCCTCGCACTCCGCCGCCCAGGCGACGGCATCGATGCCGGTGGGTGTCCGACCGCCGTGGATGTACACCTCGAATCGCGACGGGGATCGGCGGACGTCGATGCCGACGACCACGCACTGCCCGCCGAAGGTGGCGGCCAGCTCGTCGATCAGCTGGGGGTCGGCCACTGCCGCGCTGTTGACGCTCACCTTGTCCGCCCCGACGCGCAACAGCCGGCGGGCGTCGTCCAGGGTGCGAACGCCTCCACCGACCGTCAGGGGAATGAACACCTCCTCCGCCGTGCGGGCCACCACGTCCACCATCGTCTCCCGCCCGTGAGCGGACGCGGTGATGTCGTAGAAGACCAACTCGTCCGCGCCCTCTTCGTCGTAGCGCGCCGCCAAAGCCACCGGATCGCCAGCGTCACGGAGATCGCGGAACTTCACGCCCTTGACCACCCGCCCGGCATCGACGTCGAGGCACGGGATCACCCGGACCGCTCTCATGCGCCGCCGTCCCCACTGGCGCATTCCGCCACGGCCTCGGCCACGTCGAGCTGTCCACGGTAGATCGCCGTCCCGGCGATGACGCCGGCGAGCCTGGCCGGTGCGATCGCCGGCGCCATTGATGGCGGCATCACCGGCCCGGATCCGGGCCGGCCGGAACCCTCGGCTGCCAAGGGGGACGAAGCGGCATCGCCGGCACCCCGGCCCGGAGCGGCAGCGCCCGCATCCAGATCCGTAGCGGCAGCGCCCGCATCGCCGGCATCCCGGCCCGGCCGTTTCGCCTTCAGGCGAGCCAGGGCGCGGATGTCGCCGATGGTCCGCACGCCTCCCGAGGCGATGATCGCAGCCGTCGTCAGGCCGAGCAGCTCGGAGAGGCCGCCGAGATCCGGGCCGACAAGGCGACCGTCGCGCTCGACGTCGGTGACGATCAAGGCCGACGCCCCGGCGGCGACCACCTCCGGAACGAGCTCGTCGAGCGGGCGGCCCCTTTCGGTCCAGCCCCGCACCTGCGCCACCCCAGCTCGGTGATCGAGGCCGACGGCCACCTGCCCGGGCCACTGGTCGGCGATCTCGGCCACGAGCGCGGGGCGCTCGACTGCCGCGGTGCCGACAACCACACGCGCCACCCCCGCAGAAAGCAGCTCCTGGGCGTCGTTTAAGGTGCGTACGCCGCCGCCCGCCTGAATCCGCACGCCTCGGACCGCATCCACGATCCGCAGCACGACGGGTCGATTGACCGGCTCAGACGTCCGCGCTGCGTCCAGGTCGACGACATGGATCCAACGGGCCCCGGCGGCCTGGAAGGTCCTGGCCACCGCCACCGGGTCCTCGCCATAGACGGTCTCGGCGGAGAAATCACCGCCGACGAGCCGGACGCAGCGGCCGCCCCGCACGTCGATGGCGGGGTACAGGTCCACGGGCGGTCTCAGCTCGTCGCCGCGGCCTTGACCGTGGCGAGGAAACGCCCGAGAAGGCCCAGCCCGACGGCGGCCGACTTCTCGGGATGGAACTGCGTGGCCCATACATTGTCCACCGCGATTGCGGCCACGACCGGCCCGCCGTAGTCCGTGCTGGCCACCACCTCGGGACCGGGTGGAGGAGCGTACGAGTGGACGAAGTACACCCACGAGTCGGGACCCAGGCCGGCGACGAGCGGGTGTTCCGGCCGATCGAGGTGCAGCCGGTTCCACTGCATCTGCGGCCGCTTGACTCCGTCGGGCAACCTCGTGACCTTCCCGGAAAGAATCCCCAAACCAGCCACACCCGGCGATTCCTCGGACGCCTCGTAGAGCATCTGCATCCCGACGCAGATGCCGAGGAAAGGCGTACCGGCGGCCGCCGCGCCCAAAGCCACCCGGTCGAGGCCGCTCGACCGCAGGGCGTCCATGCACCGGCCGAAGTGGCCTACGCCCGGCAGGACCACACCAGACGCCTTCGATGCGACGTCGGGATCAGCCACCAGGGCAGCGTCGGCTCCAAGGTATTGGAGCGCCTTTTCGGCCGAGCGCAGGTTTCCGATCCCGTAGTCGAGCACCGCGATGGCGGGCGCCCCGCCGGCCGCGGTCACAAGGTCCCTTTGGTGGAAGGCACATCCACGCCTTCGATGCGCACCGCGTCGCGAAGCGCTCGGGCCACGCCCTTAAACGATGCTTCGAGGATGTGATGGGTGTTACGACCGGACACCATCCGCAGGTGCAAGGTGATCGCGGCGGCGTTGACGAAGGCCCTCCAGAACTCTCCGGCGAGCTGGGGATCAAACGGCGGTGTCCCGATCGGGTACGCCTCGCCACCCGCGCCGGGGTCGACCTCGTACACCAGGTAGGGCCGGCCCGACAGATCGACGGCCACGGCGATCAGCGCCTCGTCGAGCGGCACGTCGATCGACGCAAACCGGCGCACTCCGGCCTTGTCCCCGAGGGCCTCCCGAAGGCACTCGCCGAGGAGGATGCCCGCGTCCTCGACGGTGTGATGGGCGTCGACGTGCAGATCGCCCCGGGCGTCGAGCGACAGGTCGAAGCCGGCGTGCTTGCCCAGTTGCGCCACCATGTGGTCGAAAAACGGAAGGCCGGTGGTCACCGCCACCTCCCCCGACCCATCGAGGTCGAGGCGGACCTCGATCGACGTTTCGGCGGTCGCCCGCCGGCGCTCGGCGGCCCTGCGAGTGGTCATGCGAGCACCTCAGCGAGGGCGCCGAGGAAGGCGTCGTTCTCCTCCGGTGTGCCGACCGTCACCCGTAGGCAGTCTTCCAATCCGGGCCAGGAGTCGATGTTCCGCACAAGGATCGAACGATCGAGGAGGTCCTGCCACACCTGGTCGCCCGGGCGCCTGCTGGGGCGGAACAGGATGAAGTTGGCCTGCGAAGGCCACACCGTCACCGGGAGGCGACCCAAACCGGCCTCCAGCCGCGCCCGCTCACGCACCACGAGCGCCACCCGCTCCTCCATGTCCCCGACGAACTTGACGGCAAGCAGGCCGGCAGCCTGCTTCAACGCATCGAGGTGGTACGGCAGGGCCACTCGCTCCAAGACCGCAACCACGGCCGCCGGGCCGACTAGGTAACCGAGCCGGGCCGCGGCCATCGACCACGTCTTGGAGAACGTGCGAGTCACCACCAGCGGCACCTCGTCGTCGACCAGGCTGAGCGCCGACCAATCGGCGAACTGCCCGTAGGCCTCGTCCACCACGACCAGCCCGGGTGCCTCCCCGAGCAGCTCCCGGACGATCGAGGGGTCGTCCACCTGGCCGGTCGGGTTGTTGGGTGAGCACAGGAACGTGATGGCGGGCTGGGCCTCCCGCAAGAGCTGGCGGGCCCCGTCTTTATCCAGGGAAAAATCGGAGCCGCGCTGCCCCTCCACCACCGCGGTCCCCGTCAGGTGGGCGATGTGCGAGTGCAGGGCGTACGTGGGTTCGAACACAACAGCCGACCGGCCGTATCCGCCGTAGGCCAAGCAGACGCTCTGGAGCACTTCGTTGGAACCGTTGGCGCAGAAGATCTGCTCGGCCGGGACGCCGTGCAGGTCACCGAGGGCGGCCCGCAGGGCAGTGGCCTCGCGGTCGGGGTAACGGTTCCAGGAGATCTCCAGCAACTCCTCGCTGAGCGCCTTCAGCCAGGCGTCCGGCGGCGGCAGCGGCGATTCGTTGGTGTTGAGCCGGATGGCCACGTCGGCCTGGGGGGAGTGGTAGCCCTCGCGCAAGCCCAACTCGTCCCGGGGTTGGGGCAGGGTCATGCCTGGCGCTCCGGATGGACGCGCATTCGGACCGAGTCGGCGTGGGCGGGCAGCCCTTCGGAGGTCGCCAGGGCCACTACGTGCCCGGCCAATCGGGACAGCCCGGCCTGGTCGACATCGACCACGTGAATGCGCTTGCGAAAGTCGTCGACCCGGAGGGCACTGCCGAAACGGGCCGATCGGGCGGTGGGCAGCACGTGATTGGGACCCGCTATGTAGTCGCCGACGCTGGCTGGCGCCCACGGTCCGAGGAACACCGCCCCGGCGTTACGGATCAGAGGCACCAGCGATTCGGGGTCGGCGGCCATGAGTTCCAGGTGCTCGGCCGCGATGGCATTGGCCACCGCCATGGCCTGCTCCGGGCCGGCAACGAGCACGGCGTAGCCGCCGCGCTGCAGGCTGGACCCGATTTCCGCTCGCCGGGGCGAGGCCTCGGCGAGACGTGCGACTTCCTCGGCGATCTCGACCGCAGCCCGCTCGGACCAGGTGATGAGGTAGGCCAAGCCGTCGGGTCCGTGCTCGGCCTGGACGATCAGATCGGCGGCGGCGTAGGCGACGGGCGTCGAATCGTCGGCGACCACCGCCACTTCCGACGGGCCGGCGAACGCCGATGGCACTCCGACCGCGCCCTCACCGGCCACCAGTCGCTGTGCGATCGCCACGTAGCGGTTGCCCGGACCGGCGATCACGTCAACTGCGGGAATGCTCTCGGTGCCGTAGGCCATCGCCCCGACGGCTTGGGCTCCCCCCACCCGGTAGACCTCCGTGACACCTGCGACTCCGGCGGCCGCCAGAACGGACGGCGCCAGCCGGCCGTCGGCACCCGGCGGCGAGCACAGGGCCACCTGTCCCACCCCGGCGACGTGGGCCGGCGCGGCTGTCATGAGCACGGTGGACGCCAGAGGAGCTCGCCCTCCCGGCACGTACAGGCCGGCCCGGTCGACGGGTACGCCGATCTCCCGAACGACGACGCCGTCCCTGGCGTGGTAGCCGTCCGGGGCCAGCTGCGTTCGGTGGTAGGTCACGATATTGTCGTAGGCGGCTTCGAGGGCGCGGCGCAGTTCGGCGGGCACGGTGTCGAGCGCAGCCTCGATCTCGCCTGCGGGCACGCGCAGGTCGTCGACCGACACGCCGTCGAACTGGCGCGTCAGGTCGCGAACCGCCCGGTCTCCTTCGCACTTCACCCGGGCGAGGATGGCGCGCACCGCCGCGGTGGGCTCCTCTCCCGAAGACTCCGGGACCGGCAAGAACGGGCGCAGGTCCCCCGTCTGGCCCCGGAGGTCGAGCCAGGTCAGTCCGCCCACCCGCGTCCCCGGCGACAGGTGGCTCGAAGACGGGGGGGTCGGTGGGGTCAACCCAGATGTCGCAGGCCCAGGAGGCATCGGGTCCATGATGGTATCCGTATGTCCGCTCGCGCCGAATTGAGTTCCGTAGCCACCACCCTCGACGAACTGCTGGACCGGATCACGCGCATTGCCGACAACCTCACCGGTGATGAGCGGGAGGTGGTCGGGGTCGACCTCTTCGAGGTCGAGCGGGCCCTCCGGGGCGCCCGCCGCCGCCTCACCCGGATCGTCGACGCGGCCGGACCTTGATCCGGCCCGCGACGACTGGAAAGACGGTGGCGTCATCCTCCCGCGCCGACTGCCTTCGGGCCACCGCTCGCACGCAATCCGACCGCGGCGCCGGCCCGGGGGCGGACGGGAACTCGGGAGGACGGGCAGAAATCAGCGAGCACGCAGTCCTCGCAACGGGGACGGCGAGCGATGCACACCCGACGTCCGTGCAGAATGAGCCGCAGGCTGAACGCACCCCACGAGCTCGCCGGGAGCAGGGCGCACACGTCGCTCTCGATCCGTACCGCGTCGGTGGATTCGGTGAGGCCGAGCAGACGGGTCAGTCGGGTCACGTGAGTGTCTACCGGAAGTCCGGGCAGATCGAACCCCACGCTCCGGACCACGTTGGCCGTCTTGCGACCTACGCCCGGCACGGTGACGAGCTCCTCGATCGGCTGCGGGACCTCGCCGCCGAAGCGTTCGTCGAGCGCCTGCCCCAACCCGATGAGGCTCCGGGCCTTGGACCGGAAAAATCCGGTCGAATGGATCAGCGCCTCTAGCTCGTCGGGGTCGGCGCGCCCGAGATCTCCAGGAGTTGGATACCTGGCGAAGACGGCTGGCGTGACCATGTTGACCCGTTCGTCTGTTGTCTGGGCCGACAGCACCGTGGCCACCAACAGCTGGAAGGGTTTGGTGAAGTCCAGCGCGCACAACTCCTGCGCGCTCCCGGGATACTCGATGGCCAGTCGGGAAGCGGTCTCGCGAGCGCGGCCCTTCGGGGTTCGGGGTCGGGACACGTCCGACAGCGTACGGAGTACGGCGGCCGTCGGCAGCAGTTGGGCGGCGCTGCACCGCGACGCGGCCGGCGGACCAGCGCGGCGGCGGAGGCCGGCGGACCAGCGCGGCGGGGCGATGGAGCGGCGCCGCGGGGCGATGGAGCGGCGCGGCGGGGCGATGGAGCGGCGCGCGCGGGGCGATGGACCGGCGCCGACCGGCCGGAGCGACACGCCGGGACCAGCCGGGACCAGCCGGGACCAGCCGCGGCCTCGAAGCCACCGACAGGCCGCACCGGTTTCACCGCTACCCTGCGTGCGGTGCACCGCATCGAGGTCAAGACCCATCTGGGCCGGGGGGACGTGAGCGCGGTCCGCAGCCTGCTCGACGCGGCCACTGCCGCGGATGCCCACGCCGCCCTGGACGAGCACGCCTGGCTGGACCTGGTCCAGGGCGGTCGTGAGGGTTTCGCCGGGTTCGTGGCCTGGGACGACGGCCATCCCCACCCGGTCGGCTACGCCCAGGTTTCGAGGGGATCGGGCAGCTGGGCGTTGGAGTTCGTCGTGGATCCCCATCACCGCCTTCCCGGCAACACCATCGGGCTCGACCTGGTCACCCAAGCCGCCCGCGTGATCGCCGCCGAAGGGGGCGGGCACGTGCACATGTGGGTGAACCAGCCCCGACCGGAACACGATCACATCGCCGCGGCGATCGGCCTCAAACCCGGTCGGGTGCTCTACCAGATGCGCCGAACCCTGCCGGTCGAGCCAGCCCTGCGACCCGGCGCCCCCATCGTGACCCGGCCGTTCAGAGTCGGGGTCGACGAAGACACCTGGCTGGAGGTCAACAACCGGGCCTTCGAGTGGCACCCCGAACAGGGAGGATGGGACCGGGCCACGCTCGAGCAACGCGAGTCCGAACCGTGGTTCGACCCCGACGGATTCCTCCTCCACGACGACGCCGAAGGTCGCCTCGACGGGTTCTGCTGGACGAAGATCCACCCCGATACGGACCCGCCGCTCGGCGAGATCTATGTCATCGCGTCCGACCCGGCTCGGCGGGACAAGACGCCGGGCCTCGGAAGGCAGCTGGTGCTGGCCGGCCTGGACCACCTGCACGCTCGGGGGCTCACGGTCGGCATGCTGTACGTGGACGCCACCAACGCGCCTGCGGTGAAGCTCTACGTCGACCTCGGCTTCATCGTCAACCACCTCGACCAGGCCTACGTCGGGGACATCGCACCGGCCCCCTGATGACGGGACGCTACGACGCCAGCCGGGCTGACCTGGCGGAGCTCCTGCACGACCAACCGGGCTACCGGGTCGATCAGGTGTGGCGGGGCTTGTACGAAGAGACTCGGGACCCGGCGCAGATGACGAACGTGCCCCGCTCGCTTCGCGAACGGATCGAGGTGGCCTTGCCGCCGGCCTTACAGATGGTGACCGAATCGGTTTCGGACGACGGCAAGACGGTCAAGTGGTTGTGGTCCCTGGCCGACGGGGCCCAGATCGAAAGCGTGCTCATGCACTATCCGGGCCGGGCTACGGTGTGCGTCTCGAGCCAAGCCGGATGCGCCATGGGGTGCACCTTTTGCGCGACCGGACAGGGCGGATTCACCCGGCATCTGAGCGCAGGTGAGATCGTGGAGCAGGTGGTACGGGCCCGCCAGGCGGCGGCGCCCAGCCGGCTCTCGAACGTGGTGTTCATGGGCATGGGTGAACCGCTGGCCAACTACGACCGAACCTGGGCCGCCATCATCCGGATCCACGACGAGCTCGGCCTCTCGGCCCGGCATCTCACGGTATCGACCGTCGGTGTGGTCCCTGGCATCCGACGCCTCGCGAGGGAGTCGCTCCCCGTCAACCTGGCGGTGTCGCTGCACGCCGCCAACGACCGGCTGCGCAACACCCTGGTTCCGCTCAACCGGCGCTATCCGCTCGCGGCCCTCGTCGAAGCGTGCCGGCACTACCTCGCGGCCAAAGGCAGACGGCTGAGCTTCGAATGGGCCCTTATTGCCGGGGTCAACGACCGCGCCCAGGACGCCGACGAGCTGGCCGCCCTGGTCCATCCCCTCTGGGCGCACGTCAACTTGATCCCTCTGAATCCGACCCCTGGCTACCCCGTCCGGGGCTCGTCGCCTGCGGACGTCAGGCGTTTCCATCACGCCCTGCAGGTCCGCGGCGTCAACGCCACCATCCGCCACAACCGCGGGACGGCCATCGACGCCGCCTGCGGTCAGCTGGCTGCTCGCGTTGCCGCGCCACGCGCCGTCTCGAGCCTGGCAACCGCTAGGCCGACGCGGCTGCCAGACTGTTGACCATGCCGTCCAACCGGTGGCTCGACCGCACCCAACCGCAGACACTCATGATGGCAACAGTGCTCATGTACGTGAACGCCGTCTTCGGTGTGATCGACGGCGAGGCCTTTCACATCCCGATCGGCACCGTGCTGGTCATCGGTCCGGTTGCGGCCGGCTGGGGAATCGCCAACGAGAAGAAGTGGGGATACTGGCTCGGCGTCGTGCTGGCGGTGCTCGAGGTCGTGTTCATCCTGCTGTACTTCTCGATTGGAGCGCTCCTCAACCTGCTCTTCTACGGGGCGCTGGTCGCGCTCCTGCTGCACCCGCAGAGCCGGTCCTACCGCAAGACCTGGTTTCGATAGATCACGCCATCACGGCCTAGCCTGCGATCCATGACCACCACGATCGCGGGGATCGACGACCTCAAGGCGCGCATCGGCCAGCATCTGGGGTACAGCGAGTGGCACGAGGTGACCCAGCAACAGGTCAACCTGTTTGCCGATGCCACCGGGGACCACCAGTGGATCCACGTCGATGTCGAGCGGGCCCAGGCCGGGCCGTTTGGCGCCCCGATCGCCCACGGATACCTGACCCTCTCGCTCGCCACTCAGCTCATCGTCGAGGCTGTCGAGATCCGCGGCGTGACCATGGGTATCAACTACGGCCTCAACAAGGTGCGTTTTCCGGCCCCTGTTCCCGTCGGTTCGAAAGTCCGAGCCGGCGTCGTCTTGGCCGAGGCCGAAGAGGTTGGCGGCGGAGTGCAGGTCGTCCTGTCGACGACGTTCGAGATCGAGGGCGGGACAAAGCCGGTGTGCGTAGCGGAGATCCTGTTCCGCTACTACTCCTGACGGCCTTGGACGACGATTCGGTGACCGCCATCCGGGACGACCGGCTCCCTGAGGGCGAGGCGAAAGCTCGAGCCGTCCGGGCCATGTTCGACACCATCGCCCCCCGCTACGACCTGGTCAACCGGATCATGACGTTCGGCCTCGACGTCAGGTGGCGCCAGGCCACCGTCGGCTCCCTCGGCCTCCCCGCCGGCGCCAGGGTGCTCGACGTGGCGTGTGGGACCGGCGACCTGTGCCAGGAGCTGACCCGGCGCGGCTACCAGCCGTTCGGCCTGGATCTGTCAGCAGGGATGCTGGAACGGGCTCGGCTGCGGACGGCGGCCCCGCTGGTCCACGGGGACGCCCTGCGCCTGCCGCTCGCCTCGGCCGTCGTGGACGGCGCCGTGAGCGGGTTCGCGCTCCGGAACTTCGTGGCTCTCGAGCCGCTCTTCGTCGAGTTGGCCCGGGTTCTGCGGCCCGGTGGGCGCATCGCCCTACTCGACGTGTCCACCCCCGTCCACCCCTTGCTTCGTGCCGGGCACGCCGTGTACTTCGGCCACGTGGTCCCCCGGATCGGGGCCCTGCTGTCGGACCGTGATGCGTACCGTTACCTACCGAAGTCGGTGGCCTACCTGCCACCCCCCGCCGAGATGGCGGCCCTGGCTCGAGGAGCCGGCTTCGACGCCGTCGAGCGGCGGCTGCTCTCTGGAGGGATAACCCAGTTGATCACTGCCACAAGGGCCGGGGTATGACCGCGGTCGGCGACGAGACCCCCGCCCGGACGCTGTCCGGCCTGCTGGTGGCGCGGACCGTGCCGCTGGCGGAGCCGCCCGACCTGCTGGAGGTCGCCGGCGAACACGGCCTGCTGTGGCGGGACGAGCGGGGCGGCCTAGTGGGCATCGGCACGGCTGTGCGCATCGACCTGCCCGGCGGCCTGGCCGATGCCGAAGGTGTGCGCCGGGCGGGCGAAGCCCTGCGGAGCATCGTCAGCGACGACGCGGTCGGGTTGCCGGGCTGCGGTCCGGTAGCCATGGGGGCGCTGCCGTTCGATCGGGGCGCGCCCGCTTCGCTCGTCGTCCCCGAGCGGGTGGTGGGTCGTCTGGGCGACCGAGCCTGGGTGACGACGATCGAGCCCGACGGTCAGCGCCGTGAGGTGGGGGGGGATACAGGGGTCCTTCGACCAGAGCCCTCCCTGCCGGGCGATGGCCCGGCGGATGGGAAAGCAGCCGGCAGCGAGGGAAGAGATCGGTCGGCTTTGCCCCTCGAGTACCCCGAGCCCCCGGACCAGTTCACCCTGATCCCGTCGGTTCCCCAAAGCGCTTGGAAGGCGCTGGTGGCCGAAGCGGTCGGGCGGATCACTGCGGGTGAGTTCCGCAAGGTCGTGCTGGCCCGGCAAGTGGAGATCTCAGGAAACCGGCCGTTCGTGGTCAGCGACGTCTTGTCGAGGCTCGTGGCCCTCTACCCGTCCTGCATGGTGTTCTCGATCGAAGGGTTCATCGGCGCCAGCCCGGAGCTGCTGATCGCCCGGACTGGAACCACCATCAGCAGCCATCCGCTGGCCGGCACGGTCGCCCGCAGCGGTGATGCCCACGCCGACACCGCCCTCGTCGCCGGCCTGATGGCATCCGGCAAGGCTCGCCGCGAGCACCAGGTTGTAGTCGACGCCTTGCGAACGGCCCTCGCACCTGTGTGCGCGGAGCTGGACGTGCCGTCAGAGCCGTCGGTAATGAGCCTGCGCAACGTGTCGCATTTGGCCACCGAGATCACCGGTCGTTTGGGCGGGGCCGCGCCCGAGACGGCCCTGGAGCTGGTGGCCCGAGTGCATCCCACCCCGGCCGTCGGCGGCGACCCGACCGCGGTCGCCGTGCGCTACCTCCAGACCGTGGAGGGATTCGACCGCGGCCGCTACGCTGGGCCAGTGGGTTGGATGGACGCCCGGGGAGACGGGGCCTGGGCCGTGGGCATTCGCTGCGCCGAGGTGGACGGATCGCACGCTCGCATCTTCGCCGGTAACGGGGTGGTGGAGGGCTCCGATCCTTCCGACGAGCTGACCGAGACCCAGCTGAAACTGCAGGCGCTCCTGGCGGCGATGGTGCGGCCGTAGGCAGAACTGGCCCCCACCCAGCCACGAGCCGGCCGAAGGCGGAACTGGCCCCCACCCAGCCATGAGGCCGCCGACTGTGCGCTCCCCGGCCGACACGACCGACGTCGCCGTCTCTCTCCTGGAGCAGGGGCCGCTGTCGCTGCCCGCCGCCTCTTCCCTGGAGCAGGGCGCCGCTGTCGGTGCCCGCCGTCTCCTCCACTGCAACAACGCGCCACGCGTCTCCGTCGTCATCGCCACTCGTGTCACGTTGTTGCTCTATATGACAAAGAACGTGACACGGGTGGCCCCTCGTGCATTGACGCGTGTCACGTTTGTGTTTTCCGCCGCCGTCGCCCCGCACGAATCTGCGCCCGACCCGGATCCCCTCGACTCGCCGACGTCTCCACAGATGGATGTCCGTACAGCCTGAGCCTGTGGTTTCAGAACTCGAAGGGAAATGGGAGTCCGGGCGTTCGCGAAGGCTCAAAGGCGGTGGCCGACCGGCCCGGACAGCCGGTAACGGAGCGCCGGCAGGCCGCCGAGTGGGCGCCGCCAGGCCGCCACGCCTCCCAGCCGGCAACCGGCGCGCCCATCTCCGCGCGCCTGGCCCTCACAAATGGACATCCATACAGCCTGAGGCTGCACAGATGTCCAGAAGTCGCGACGGACAGGCCATCCCCGGCCACCGTGACGGCAAGCCCCGAGCTGCCAAGCCCCAAGCCCCAAGCCCCAAGCGCCAAGCGCCAAGCGCCAAGCGCCCAGCCACCACCACGCCCCGGGTTCTTAAAGGGTGGCGCGCACCGCGGCCGCCACCGCCCGGTGGAGCTGGTCGTGGACCACCACGTTGTGCGGGCGGGCACTGCGAACGACCCCGACGCGTAGCCCTGGGGTTGCGGCTGCATCGACAAGCCCGTCCAGGTCGTCCCGGCCCTCGAGGAGACGAACATCCGCCCCGTAGGCGGACGCCACCGCGGCCACGTCGAGACCGTGCGGGGTTCCCCAGTACCGCTCGAACTGGGCGGATGGAAGCTGCTGCGCCTGAGAGAGGAACGAGAAGATCCCCCCGCCATCGTTGTCGACCACGATCATCGTCACCGCCACCTCGGAGCGGCCGGCGAGCAGGCCGGCCGCGTCGTACAGGAACGCCAGATCGCCAATCAGGCCCACCACTGGCCGGCGGCTGCCGAGAGCAGCTCCCACCGCGGTCGACACCACGCCGTCGATCCCATTCGCCCCCCGGTTGGAAAGGACCGTCGACCCACAGCGGGGGGCGCTGTACCACTCCACGTCGCGGACCGGCATCGATGACGAAGCGAGCAGCACGCCGTCGTCCGTGAGTCGGGCGGCCACCGCTCTGGCGACCGCCGGCTCCGACATGGCGAGAGGGCCGGACGGGCGCAACTCGTGGTCCAGAGCGGCCTGGGCTGCGGCCTCGGCCTCGACCCAGCGACCGAGCCATTCCGAACCAGCGGCATCGTGTCCGTTCGCCTCGTCCAGCACGGCCGTGGCCACAGCGGTGGGGTCGGCGGCCACCACATCTCCCACCGTCCGGTCCGGATCGGCCCAACGCCCCCACGGGTCGACCAGGATCTGGGGCACCTCAGGGCCGAGGGCGGCCAGCCACTGGCCCAGCACCTTGGACGCCCACGGAGCCCCGACCCGAACAACCACCTCAGGGAGCCACTCGGCGACCTCTGGCACCCGCAGGAGGGCGTCGGCTGCCGCCACAACGGGCTGAGCCGGGATCCGGCAGCCGGAGCGGGGCTCAGCGAGTAGCGGCCAGCCCAATCGCCGGGCGGCAGCTACCAGACTCGCCGGGTCGCCGGCCCCGGCCCCAGCCACGATCAACCCTCGACCACCTGCGTTCTCCATCAGCCGCGCCACCACCGACCCCAGCCCGGATCGCCCACCGGCGCCGCCGACCTGTTCGTGCCACGGGCGGCCGCCGTCACGACCGGCGGGAACGGGAACGCCCGCCGGCGACCCGACCAGCGGCTCCCGAAAGGCCAGGTTGATATGCACCGGTCCAGGACCGGCAGCAGTTCCGCCGCCCGCCGCGACCGCCGCTGAACGGGCGGCCAACGACCGCCAGCTCCCCGAGGCCACCAGGTCGGGCACGCCAGGCGACACGAACCAGCGGACGGCTGCGCCATAGAGGCCTTCCTGCTCGACGGTCTGCGGGGCTCCCACCTGGTGCAGCTCCGCCGGGCGATCGGCCGTCACGGCGATGAGCGGGACCCCCGCGTGCGAAGCCTCCACCACGGCGGGATGCAACTCGACCGCGGCGGTGCCGCTCGTCGTGGCCACCACCGCAGGACGCCCGGTGGCGAGCCCGATCCCGAGGGCGGCAAAGCCGGCCGTGCGTTCGTCGAAGACCACGTGGACCCGGAGACGGGAATCGGCGTCGAGGGCGAGCACCAGCGGTGTGGAGCGAGAGCCGGGGGCGACCACGGCATCGGTCACGCCGCTCCGGACCCACTCGTCCACGAGCACCATGCAGAAGGCGGCCTGCACGTCAGGCGGGCGCGGAGCGGTCATGCCAGGATCGTGCCGTGCTGCACGTTGAACGGTGGGGAAAGGGGGAGCCGCTCGTACTGGTCCACGGCTTCACCCAATCGGCCCGGTCGTGGGGACCGGTAGGCCTGGCGTTGGGCGCCGGGCACGCCGTCATTGCCGTCGACGCTCCCGGTCATGGCCGGTCGGCGGGCGTGGCCACCGACCTGTGCGGCGGCGCCGACCTTATGGCCGACACGATCGATGAGCCGGCCGACTGGCTCGGCTACTCGATGGGGGGCCGGTACGTTCTGCACGTGGCGTTGCGCCATCCCGCCCTGGTCCGCCGGCTGGTGCTGGTCAGCGCCACCGGGGGCATGGACGACCCGGCTGATCGGACCCGTCGCCGGGCCTCGGACGAGGCGCTGGCCTCCAGAATCGAGACCGATGGAGTACCGGCCTTCGTGGACTGGTGGCTGGCCCAGCCCCTGTTCGCATCCCTGCCGCGACCCGCGGCCGCGATCGAGGACCGCCTGGCGAACACGGAACCCGGCCTGGCGTCGAGTCTCCGGCTGGCAGGGACAGGCACCCAGGAGCCACTGTGGACCTCCCTCGACCGCATTCGGGTTCCCGTCCTGGTGGTGGTGGGCGAACGCGATCAGGCGTACGTGGCCCACGGTCAACGGCTGGTCCGCAGTATCGGTCCCAACGCGACGCTGGCGGTCATCCCCGACGCCGGCCACGCCTGCCACCTCGAAGCGCCCGACCCCTTCCTGGCGGCCGCGCAACCGTTCCTCGCGGATCGATCACAGGGCGATGCCCACCGCCAGCAAGACGCCGAACACCAACTGCACCCGGGCGGTGGCGACGAGCACGGGGATCAGGTCTCTCCCCTCCTGCCCGGCCAGGACCCGCCGGACGGGTGAGACAGCAAGCGGTAAGGCCACCAGGCTGAGAAGGGCCCAGGGTCGGGCCACCGCCGTCACCGCGGCGAGCACGAAGGGTAGGAGCACCGCCGAGGCGTAGAACAGGCGGGTGGTCGGGGCCCCTACCCGTACAGCCAGGGTGCGTTTGCCGCTCCGGGTGTCGCCCGGGATGTCCCGGAGATTGTTGACGAGCAGGAGGGCCACGGCCATCAGCCCGACAGGGACGGACGCCAATACCGCCAAGCCGGTCAGGCGTTCGATCTGGACGTAGGCCGTGCCAGCGGTGGCCACCAACCCGAAGAACACGAACACGAACAGCTCGCCAAAACCCGCATACCCGTAGGGACGGGGGCCGCCGGTATAGAACCAGCCGGCCGCGATGCACGCCGCCCCGATCAGGATGAGCCACCAGCCGGCGGCCGCGGCAAGCGCCAGGCCGCCCGCCGCCGCGATCAGGAACGAGAGCATCGCCGCCCGCTTCACCGCACCCGGAGAGGCCAGCCCCGACGCGACGAGACGCACCGGTCCGACTCGCTTGGTGTCAGTGCCTCGCACTCCGTCGCTGTAGTCGTTGGCGTAGTTGGTGCCGACCTGCATCGCCACCGCCACCACCAGCGCGGTCACCGCCCGCCACCAGATCGCGCTCCCGACGGCGATCGCCACGCCGGTACCGACTGCGACCGGAACCGCGGATGCGGGCAGGGTCCTGGGCCGGGCCCCGGCCAACCACGGGTGACGAGGGAGCTGATTGGCCGGGAGACTCATCGGAACCGCGAAACTAGCGGCCGTGCCTGATCTGGTGGCAATCGACCTGCCAGGCGGCCCCCAGTGGGCGGCTGCCCTGCAGGCCGTGTGGGACCGCGGCGATGCGGCCGCGCCGGTTGATCAGCGCCTCTCGGGTCGGGCTCGCGAGGGGGTGCTGGACCGGCTCCGACCGGGCGGGTGGTCACAGCGGCAGGCTCGTCTCGCCGGTCCGGAGGCGTGCCGGTCGAGCCGGGGGATGCGTTGGTGGTCGCGACCAGCGGCACGACGGGGGAAGCCAAAGGAGTGGTGCTCAGTCACGACGCGGTGGCTGCCTCGGCGCAAGCGACTACGGCCCGGCTGGGCGTCGATCCCCACCGGCACCGATGGTTGGGCTGCCTGCCCTTGAATCACGTCGGGGGATTGTCCGTGGTGACCCGGGCCCTCCTTACGGGGACCCCCGTTACCATCCTGCCCCGCTTCGACATCGACGCGGTGCTTGCGGCCGCCGGCCAGGATGTCTTCGTGTCGCTGGTCACCACCACGCTGCGACGCGTCGGCGCGGCCCGGTTCCACACCGTCGTGCTCGGGGGATCGACGCCGCCGGCGGACCTGGAGCCGAACGTGGTCACGACCTACGGGCTGACCGAGACCGGCAGCGGGGTGGTCTACGACGGCATCCCGCTGGCAGGCGTGGACGTGGCCCTCGACCGGCAAACCCAGGAGATCCGCCTTCGCGGCCCGATGCTGCTCCGGGGCTACCGCGACGGAACCCCCGCCCTCGATCAAGACGGATGGTTTGCTACGGGCGACTCCGGCCAGATCGAACCCGACGGCCGCCTTCGGGTCTTCGGTCGGATGGCGGACATGATCATCACCGGCGGGGAGAACGTCTGGCCCGCGGTCGTGGAAGCCGCCCTCCGTCACCACCCCGGGGTGGCCGAGGTCGCGGTGGCCGGCCGACCCGATCCCGAGTGGGGCCAACAGGTGGTGGCCTGGGTACGTCCGACCGCGTCGTCGTCACCGCCGACGCTCCCGGAGCTCCGAACCGTGGTCGCCGAGCACGTCGCCCCCTTCGCCGCCCCCCGCCGGCTCGTGCTGGTAAAAGTCCTACCCAAGACGGCGCTCGGCAAGGTTCGGCGCGATCTCCTCCCCGATCGGTAGCCACCGGCAATGGAGACCTACACCCACGACGGGCTCACTTTCGACGTGTCCGACCACGGCCCAGCCGACGGACGGGTGGTGATCCTGCTCCACGGGTTCCCCGAAGACCGTCGCTGTTGGGATCCGTTGCTCACCCCTTTGCTCGGCGCCGGCTACCGGGTGTTATCGCCGGACCAGCGGGGCTACTCCCCTGGCGCCCGCCCTCATGGCAGGCGCAATTACACCCTCGACCTCCTGGCCGGCGACGTCCTGGCCTTGGCCGACGCCGCCGGCGCGAGCGCCGACCGCTTCGACCTGGTGGGTCACGACTGGGGTGCCGCAGTGGCGTGGCACCTGGCGGGCAGCCGGCCGGACCGGGTGCGCAGCCTCACTGCGCTCTCCGTGCCCCACAGCCGGGCCCTGCTGGACGCGACCGTCCGCGGCCCCCAGCTGGTTCGATCGTGGTACATGCTGTTCTTCCAACTGCCGTGGGCGCCGGAAGCAATCTTTCGCCTCGTCGGGGTCGACCGGCTCGCCGCCCGGCTCGAGCGATCGGGTCTCGACCAGCCATCCGCTCGGCGGTATGCCGCCCGGGCAGCCACTCCCAGCTCCATAGTCGGCGCGCTCAACTGGTACCGAGCCCTTCCGCTGCAACGGGGCGAGCGAGCGGAGCCCGTCACCGTCCCGACCCTCTACCTTTGGGGCCGGGGAGATCGATTCATCACCAGGGTGGCTGCGGAGCGTTGCGGGCGACACGTGGTCGGGCCGTTTCGATTCGTTCCTATTGACGAGGCCACCCACTGGCTACCGTCCGCCTACCCGGTCGAGGTCGCCCCGGCCCTGTTGGCCCACCTCTCCGCCACGGCCGGGTGAGGACGCCCCACAGGACCGCCGTAGCCTGGCGCCATGAACCGACTGGGCGAAGAGACCAGCCCGTACCTGCGCCAGCACGCGGCCAACCCGGTCGACTGGTATGCGTGGGGACCCGACGCCTTCGCGGCGGCGAAGCTTCGGGACGTCCCCATTCTCCTCTCGATCGGCTACAGCGCCTGCCACTGGTGTCACGTGATGGCCCATGAGTCCTTCGAGGATGCCGCCACCGCGGCGGTGATGAACGCCGGGTTCGTCTGCGTCAAGGTCGACCGGGAGGAACGGCCGGACGTCGACGCCATCTATATGGCCGCGGTCCAGGCGGTGACCGGCGGAGGCGGCTGGCCCATGACCGTGTTCCTCATGCCCGACGGCCGGCCGTTCCTGGGCGGCACGTATTTCCCGAGAGGGCGCTTCGTCGAGCTGCTCGGGCAGGTCAGTCAACTGTGGCGGGAGCGGCGGGGCGACATCGACGAAGCGGCTGCCCACCTGGTCGAGTCCGTCCGGTCAGGTACCGGCCTACCCGACCTGGGAGAGCATGGGAGCGACCACCGCAACCACGGCAGCGAGCCGCTCGAGGCCGCGGCGGACGCCCTGGTGTCGCGGGTAGACCCGGAGTGGGGTGGGTTTGGTCGAGCCCCGAAGTTCCCCCAGCCGACCATGCTCGAGCTCCTCCTGGTCGCGGCGGTCCGCACTCGACGGGCCGACGTGAAGGACGCGGTCACGCTGACCCTCGACGCCATGGCCGCCGGAGGCATCTACGACCACCTGGGTGGTGGTTTCGCCCGGTATTCCACCGACCGGCAGTGGCTCGTCCCCCACTTCGAGAAGATGCTCTACGACAATGCCCTGCTCGCCCGAGTGTACCTCCACGCCTGGCAGCTGACGGGCTGGGACCGCTACCGGCAGGTCGTCACCGAGACCCTCGACTACCTTCTCCGGCCTCCCATCCGCTTGCCGGCGGGAGCCCTGGCCTCGGCCGAGGACGCCGACAGCGAGGGGGAGGAGGGGCGGTTCTACGTCTGGGACGAGCGCGAGATGCTGGAGGTAGCCGGGCCGGATGCGGTGGCCTGGTACGGCGCCACCAAGGCGGGCAACTGGGAAGGTCGCAACATCTTGCGCCGTCCCCTTCACGATCAGCTGTTTCGGCCTCCGGAGGTGGAACGGGGCCGGCAGGCGCTCTTCGCCCGCCGGGAGTCTCGGGTTCGCCCGGGCCTCGACGACAAAGTGCTCACCGAATGGAACGCCATGGCCGTGGCCGCTCTCGCCGAGGCCGGCGCCGCTCTCGACCGACCTGATTGGGTCGCAGCCGGTGAGAGCATCGCAGCCTTCCTGCTCGAGGCCCTGCGGCGCCCGGCTGACGGTAGGTGGCTACGCAGCTGGCAGGCGGCGGCAACCGGGCCAATACAGGATTCGCACCACCCTGGCGCGGCAGGGATCGGCGCGCCAGCCGTTGACGGTCGCGCCCGCCACCTGGCCTACGCCGCAGACCACGCCTGGCTCGTCGAGGCGTTCACCCGGCTGTACGAGGCGACGGGTCGGGCGCAGTGGGTACAGGAGGCGAGCTCCGCCGCCAACGCCTTGCTGGACCTGTTCACCGACCCCGAGTCAGGCGCCTTCCTTACAACCGGTGACGACGCCGAAAGCCTTATCGCCAGACCGATCGACACCCAGGACGGAGCGGTACCGTCGGCCAACTCTGTGGCCGCGGGCGCTCTTTTCCGCCTGGCGGAACTGACCGGCACCGCTCGGTACCGGAGTGCTGGTCAGGCGGTGATCACCGCCTTCGCTCCGACGGCGGCGGTCGCCCCGATTGCGGTCACCGGGCTGGTCGCGGCCGAGGACCTGGACCGCGAAGGCGTCACCGAGATCGTGGTCACGGGCGACCGGCCGGACCTGCTCGGGGTGGTGCGCGGGCGGTACCTGCCGGCGGCGGTATTGGCGTGGGGCGAATCGTTCCCGTCACCGCTGTGGGAAGGCCGGACGGGCCCCGAAGCGGCCGATCGGGCTTTCGTCTGCCGTAACTACACGTGCCAGGCGCCGACGTCCGATCCCGAGGTGTTGGGCTCGCAGCTCGAGGCGTGAGCCGTTACCATCGCCAAAGGGGGTATCCACCGATCAGGGGGCCCAGCTCGCCACTATGAATGTCCGTGTCCGCTAGTACCGCGCCCGACTTCCATCCCGTCGTCAAGGACCTGCCCCGGGTTACCGTCACGGCCGGGGCCACACTCGAGTTGCTGGTCCTCGCGTCCCACGGTGGTCACTGTGCGGGGGTGGATCTGGCCTCGGGGGCCTTGGTCCGGGCCTGGTCGCCATCTCCCCCCAGCCGTCCCCTGCTCGCCTACGACGTCGTGCAGGTGACGTTGGCCGAGCTGAGCTCCGGGCTCGACGCCATCCCCGACCCGTGCCAACCCGAGGCCCTCGTGCTGGCCGCTCCTCCGGAGCCGGTACGCCATCTCCAGGGCCGGCGGGTGGCCCGCCTGCTCCGGCCGCTCCTGCATCCGACCGGCCAGCCCCTGCTCGGGCTCCCCAACTCGTTCGTGCTCTTCTGGGAGCGCCGGCCCGACCACCCCTCGATCGCCCTCGTCGAGCCCGAGGGGCCGATCACGTTGTGGCGGGAAGGGTCCTACCTGGCGTGCCGGTTCCCGTGGGCGGGCCACCAACGAGAGCTGCCGTGCCTGGACCGTCGCCTGGCCGCTCAGATGGACGGGTCCGGCCGCACCCGCATGACGGCCGGGAAGGGCGACCGGCTGCTGATCGCCCTCAACCCCCCGATCGACGGTCGGTGCCACAAGGTCGTCGAGGCGATCCTCCCGCCGCCCTAGCCCCATGGCCGTCGGGGCCCAGCCGGGTGAACAAGGGGTCAGCGCTGCCGGGCGCGCAGGTTGCGGTTCTTGATGCGGTTGCCGCACACGGTCATGTCGCACCACTTGCCCTGGTGGGTGTGGGACCGGTCGTAGAACGCCCAGCGACAGGTGGTGTTGTGGCACGCCTTCAACCGCGCCCAGGTGCCATCTTCTTGGGCGTCGCGGATAATCAACAACAGGGTCCCCAGGCAACGAGAGAGGTCATCCGTAGTGTCCGGAACGAGACCGACGCGACCCTCGACGTCGATCGACAACCGGGCGCCAGACCGCCGCGCCGCCTCACGGAGTGGCGTCAGGCGCCAACTATCCCGATCGGTGCGGCCATCCCGATAGGTGCGGCCATCCCGATCGGTGCGGCCATCCCGATCGGTGCGGCCATCCCGATCGGCGTGGCCCGAATGACGCTCGAGCAATGAGCGGATGGCCTCTCTGACCTCCCGGAGGGTGAACAGTTGCGCCCGGCTGGGAACCGACGGTGCGCCCCATAGCCCGGCCTGCCGGAGCCACCGCTCGCCGGTTTCGGGGTCCGACAGCAGATCGATTCCCGTGTCGCCCTCCCAGGTGTTGACGAAAGCCTGCACCAGCAGGAGCGGCGGCGGGGCCGGCTTCGTCTCCTCGGCGGAGACCCAGGCCGGCAGGGAGGCCACGTCCATACCGGCACTTTAGCGCCGAGTGACTCCTAAACTCTGTTTACAGGTCATGCCATGACTGGTAAAGTGACCTTTAGTAGTCATGGAGGCGCGAAATGTTCGTCTTGATCGACAACGGGATGGGCGGGTTCACCGCCCGCCGGGTACGGATCCTCGACCGGGTGCTCGCCCGGAGCCGATCGGACCGATTGGACCGTGACCTCGCCAGGGGCAAGGCGCCCGAATCCACCGTCGGCTTGGCCATCCGGGCTCAATACCTGGTTTCGCCGACCAGCCGGTGCCAGCTGGCCCACGATCTCGAGCACGTTTCGGCCATCGCTCGACAACCCGGGCCGTTGTATCCGGCCAAGGTTCGGATCGACGCCGACCGGATCCGGCAAGCCGAAGCAGACGTGCGGGCGCTAACGGATCGGCTGGAATCGCCCGCCCTGGTGGCCCCTCGTGGCGTGGCCATGCTCCGAGTCCTGCTCACCGACGGGGCCGGACCGCTGTACAGCGGGCCACGGCGCCACCTCCCAGTCGTCCTGCACGACGCGCGCCATGCGCTTGACCTGGTCTAGCCCATGAGCAAGGCGGGCGGCCGGGCGCGTGCGTCCTAGGGGGCGTACTTGGTGGCGAGGTCCTCGGCCATGGCCCAGCCAAACGCGATCAGCACGTCGCCACGCGCCTGGTCGATCGGCTCGAAGAACGTGGCCACGTCGGTGGGGATCGTCTCCGGCTTGGCCGCGGCAAAGTCGAAGCATCCTCGGCCGTTACCGTCCCCGGTCACAATGAAGGCGCGATCATCGATCCGGCCTTCGGCGCCGAAGCGTTTGGCCAGTCGCCGGCCCCACGCCCGCTCCTCGCCGGTCGGCTTGTGGCCCGGTCGGGGGCAGATGTCCTCGAGACCCTTGAAGGCCTGGAAGGCGCCGGCTTCGATGAAGCGAGTTCCGATGAGCACGTCCTCGTCGGGGAAGGCCAGGACGGCCCGCCGGTACTGAGCTGCGATCAGCGCTTTGAGGATCTGGTCGCGCTTGCCACTGCGCTTGACGGACGCCAATCCCCACAACAGGCACGGAGTTCCGCCGATGCGCTCGAGGGTGCAGAACGAGAAGCCCACCAGCTTTCCCGTGTCACGAACCTGGGTAATAAGGACCCACTCTTCGGCTTGCTTCGACAGCAGACCGATGTCGAAGCCAGCGGGCCCATCAGTGACAATGTCGGCCATATCGGCCAACTCGCCGTCAGCCAGGGCGGTGCAGTCTTTGGTATCGACAGCGAACGTCATTCCGCGTGATCTCTCCTCACCACATCGTGTGAGCAGCCAGTTTAGCGCCTGGGTCACCGCAACCCGGGCGGAACAACCAGCCGCTCACGAGGCCTCTACGCTCGCCCTCGACAAGCACGCCGGCCCGAGCAGGACCCGCAGCTCTGCGAGCAGGCCGCGGGTGGTGTCCACGCTCCATTGGGAGGCCAGCCGAACGCTCTTGGCTCCGACGTGGAGCAGAACCGGCGACGGGCCGGGATGCTCGCTGAGCAGCCGTTTCAGGGACTCCACCCGGTCGTCCGTGAGCGCGGTCAGCGGGAGATCCACGTGCAGCACCTCGTCGGTGGCGCCGAGGTCAGGACGCCTGACCTCCATGCAGATGAGCTTTGCGGGTTCCTCGCGGACGTCGAGGCGACCCTTCACGCAGACGATGGCATCGTCCGCCAGCATGTGGCCGACGTCCGTCATGGTCCGGGGGAACACCCATACCTCGATAGATGTGACGAGGTCCTCGAGGGTGAAGGTGGCCATCAGCTCGCCGCGTCGGGTGTACTTCCTGGTCAGGCCGGTGACCACGCCTCCAACCCAGTGGGTCTCGCCTTCCCGGGCCGCCTCGCGGAGGTCCCCGATCGCAATATCGGCGTGCCGGGCCAGCGCAGACTCCACGCCCTTGAGGGGATGGTCGCTGAGATAAAGGCCGAGCATCTCCTTCTCGAACGCCAGTCGGACCGTCTTGTCGAACTCACGGTCCGGAATCGGGACTCGAGCGTCGTCGAACAGCAGCTCGCTGCCACCCCCGAGGTCACCAAACAGGCTCATCACCCCCTGGTCCGCCTCTCGGCGGCGGGCGAGCGTGCGGTCGACGATCTGCTCGAAGACCAGGCACAGGCCTTGGCGAGGATGGCCCAGGCTGTCAAAGGCGCCGGCCTTGACGAGCGACTCGACCGCCCGCTTGTTGAGCACCACGGGGTCGACGCGGGTGCAGAAGTCGTAGAAGTCGGCGAACGGGCCACCCCGTTCCCGCTCCAGGATGATCCGCTCCACCAAGCCCTCGCCGACGTTGCGAATCGCCGACAGGCCGAAGGGGATGACCGTCCGATCGGGTGACGCGGGGTTGACCCCGGAGGCCTCCGGGGCGGCGGGGCCGTCCCGGACGACGGCGGTGAAGTCCGAACTGGCCACGTTGATATCGGGAACGAGCACCTCGAGCCCCCGGGCCCGGCACTCGGCCAGGTAGACCGCGGTCTTGTCCTTGTCGTCTTTGACGCTGGTCAACAGCGCGGCCAGGTACTCGCCTGGGAAATGGGCCTTCAACCAGGCGGTCTGGTAGCCAACCAGCCCGTACCCGAAGGCGTGACTCCGGTTGAAGCCGTAATCGGCGAAGGGTTCGATGATGTCGAACAGCACCTTCCCGATCGTCCGCCCATAGCCGGTGGCCTCGCATCCGGCTTCGAACTTTTCCCGCTCTTTCGCCATGATCTCGCGGACTTTCTTGCCCGCCGCCTTGCGCAGGTTGTCGGCCTCCTCGAGGGAATAACCGGCAAACTTCTGGGCCAGGAGCATGAGCTGCTCCTGGTACACGCACAGCCCGTAGGTGTCGCCCAGCACCTCTTCCATGTCCGGGTGCTGATAGGTGACCCGCTTGCGCCCGTTCTTGCGGTCGGCGTAGTCGTTGTGCATGTTGGCCGCCATGGGACCCGGCCGGTACAAGGCGTTGACGGCGGCGATGTCCTCGAACTCGGTGGGCGCCAACGATCGCAGCAAGCTCCGCATCGGGCCGCCCTCCAGCTGGAAGACTCCGATGGTGTCCCCCCGCTGCAGGATCTCGTAGACCAGAGGATCGTCGAGGGGGACTCTGTCGATATCGGGGCGCTCCCCCGTGGCCGCTTCGACCAGGTCAAGGGTCCGCTCGATGACCGATAGGTTGCGCAGGCCCAGGAAGTCCATTTTGAGCAGGCCCAGGTCTTCGACCCCGTGCATTTCGTACTGAGTGACGATCGGGGCGTCCTCGGGCCGCCCACCCGGCTCCGGCTTTCGCTGGATAGGGAGGTACTCCGTAAGCGGCTCGCCGGAGATAACCACGGCGGCGGCGTGGATACCATCCTGGCGGCGCAGCCCTTCGAGGCCTCGCGCCACGTCGACGACTTTGGCCACGTCTGCATCGGTCGCGACCATCTGGCGGAGCTCCAGCGCGGCCTTGTAGCCATCGGTGTGCTTCGGATGCTCCTCGAAGCAGGCCCACAGCGGAGTGTCCCGGCCCATCACCAACGGCGGCATCGCCTTGGCGATGCGATCACCGAGACTGTAGGGGTAACCGAGCACTCGGGACGCGTCCCGGACCGCAGCCCGGGCCTTGATAGTCGAGAAGGTGACGATCTGGGCGACTCGGTCCCAGCCGTAGCGCTCGGCCGCGTAGCGGATCATCTCCGAGCGATAGCGCTCGTCGAAGTCCATGTCGATGTCGGGCATCTGCTTGCGGCCGGGATTCAGGAAGCGTTCGAACAGCAGCCGGTAGCGGATGGGATCGATATCCACGATGCGCAGGCAGTACGCTACGCAGCACCCGGCCGCACTCCCTCGGCCCGGACCGACCCGGATTCCCAGTTGGCGGGCGTGGCGGATGAGATCCCACACCACCAGGAAGTAGTCCGAGAACCCCATCTGGGAGATGACCCCGAGCTCGAATTCGATCCGCTGGTGTACGTCCGCAGGCACGACCGGGCCGTAGCGCTCCGCCGCACCCTCGAGGGTCAGGTGACGGAGATAGGAATCTGCGTCGGCAAAGCCATCAGGTCGGGGAAACGACGGGAGGTTTGGCTTCCCGAACTCGATCTCGACATCGGCCCGCTCCGCGATCCACAAGGTGTTGTCGCACGCGTCCGGGTAGTCGCGGAAGAGATGCCGCATCTCCTCCGCTGTCTTCAGAAAATGCTCGTCGCTGTGAAACTTGAACCGTTTCGGGTCGTCCTTGACCGAGCCGGTCTGCACACACAGCAAGGCGTCATGGGCGGTGGCGTCGTGACGAGACACGTAGTGGCTGTCGTTGGTGGCCAACAGCGGGGCCCCGATGCGGCGGGCGAGCCGCACCAATTCGGGGTTGGTCCGTCGCTGCTCCTCCAGGCCATGGTCCTGCAGCTCCACGAACAAGGACTCCCGGCCGAAGATGTCCTGGAGCCGGGCGGCCAAGGTCGCAGCCCGCTCGGTGTCACCCCGCAAGAGGGCCTGGAGGACCACTCCTCCGAGGCAGCCGGTGCTGGCGATCACCCCGTCGTGATGGCGCTCGAGCAGTTCCCAGTCCACGCGGGGCTTGTACATGTAGCCCTCGAGGTAGGCGGCGCTGGAGAGCTTCATCAGGTTGCGGTAGCCCTGGAAGTTTTCGGCGAGCAGGGTCAAGTGGTAGTACAGCTTCTCCCCTGCCTCGGCATCGCCCCCTCCGTCATCGATCCGGCCTCTTCGCACGGGCCGCTCGAAGCGGGATTCCGCGGCCTGGTAGGCCTCAATCCCGATGATGGGCTTGACCCCGGCCAGCCGGGCCGCTTTGTAGAAGTCGAGAACGCCGTACATGTTCCCGTGATCGGTGATGCCGACCGCCGGCTGGCCGTCTGCGGCCACCCTGGCGATGACGTCGGGCACCCTGGCCGCGCCATCGAGCATCGAGAACTCGGTGTGCTGGTGCAAATGGGCGAACGAGGTGCCCACTGTCGGCTCCGCCTCCTTTCTTCTCCTCTGGCTTGCGGGTCTTCTCTTCCGACCTGCGGGCCTGTGCCTCTGACCTGCGAGGTGCACTCTCCACAGGCGCTGTGGAGAGCCCTGTGGAGAACTACAGACCTGTGATTCCTGCACCCGAGGCTAGCGCGCCACGCCACCCTGTGCCTCCCTTGGACGCCCTCCCATCGGCCGGTCAGACACCCCCGTCACGGCCGCCTTGTCCGGATGGGCACTTGCGGCGTCGACCATAGAGTGAGGGTGTGACACGGACCGCCGAGGAGGGTGGGCCCCCGCGCTGGGTCCCTTTGGACGGAGCCTTCAACTTTCGCGACCTCGGCGGGTACCGGGCCGGGGACGGCGCCACCATCCGCTGGGGCTCGGTCTTTCGCAGCGACGCCCTGCACCACCTCTCGGCCGAGGACGTGCAGCGCCTGATGGCGCTGGGCATCGATCGGGTGATCGATCTGCGCAGCCCGGAGGAGGTCGCGGCGGTCGGCCGCGGAGGCCTAGCCGACCAGGGCATCGACTATGCGTGGGCCCCGATCCTCCAGTCAACGAGGGGGGAGGCGCAGGCTGCTCCGACCAGCCCCGATCTGGCGGAACGGTATCTCTGGTATCTGGAAGTGGGTCAGAAGGCCTTCGTCGAGGCGTTCGAAGTGCTCGCCGAGCCGGGGCGCGGCGCGGTCGTCTTCCATTGCACCGCGGGGAAAGACCGCACCGGCGTGCTCGCCGCCCTGCTATTGGCGGCTCTGGGGGTCGACGGCGACGACATCGCCTCCGACTACGCGTTGACCGGCCGCGCCCTCCCCTCGATCGTCGAACGCTTGGCCCGCGATCCTGTGCACGGGGCGGCGGTGGCGCAGACTCCTCCCGAACGGCTGATCGTCTCGGCGGATACCATGCGCCGCTTTCTCCAGTTGCTCTCGGACCGGCACGGAGGGGCTGCGCCGTGGATCGAATCAGCCGGGGTCTCCACCGCAGCCATCGAATCCCTGCGCGACCGGCTCCGATCGTCCTGAGGGCATCACGGTGCCACCGCCACCGAGGCGCGCAGGAGCGGCCGCCTGGCCGGACCGACAGAGCGGCAAGTGAACCTCGACGAGGAGCAGTGCCAGGTTCGGATGGCTGCCGCCCGCCACGGAGTGCTCGCCACCTTGCACCCCGTCCGCGGCGTCGACGCGGTTCCCGTCGTGTTCGCCTTCGTGGGTTCGCAGCTCGTGGTTCCGCTCGATACCGTCAAGGCCAAGCGGCCCGGCGACTTGCGCCGAGCTCAGAACATTGCCACCGACGACCGCTGCGTCCTGCTCGTCGAGCAGTACCAGGAGGACTGGTCAAAACTGTGGTGGGTGCGGCTTCATGCCCACGCCACCGTCACCGTCCCGTCCCCGGACGGGCAAGGGGCTCTGGCGGCCCGTTACCCGGTCTACGCCGCGCCCGGCTCGATCGAGCGAACGATCATCCTGACGCCGAGCGCCTGGTACGGCTGGCAGGCGGCAGAGCCGCAGACGCCTCCTTCAGGAGAAAGGCCAAGCGCCGAACCCAGCGCTGGATGACTGGCGAGGAGATCCGTCCTCTGCCGGACCCGAAGAGGCTCAGAAACCGGCAATCTCGGGAATGACCTGTTGACCCAACAGCTCGATGGGCTTCAGCGACTCCATGTCCGGCACCATGGCGTGGTAGTGGCTGATGCCGAGGCGGCCCAGGTCCTCCATCGAAGCGATGATGCTCGCCGCGTTCTCGCCGTCAGGGCCGGGATCGAGCGTACCGATCACGGTCTTGTCGATCTCGTCGTAATCGCGGCCCACGGCATCGCAGTGGCCGCGAAGAACGTCGAGCTTGCGCTCGAGCTCCGGGCCAGGAAACAGATTGCAGGCCTGCGCGTATTGGGCAACCAGTCGCAGCGTCTTTCGCTCGCCCGACCCGCCGATGAGAATGGGCGGGTGGGGCCGCCTGAGGGCCGGCGGCGAGTTCAGCGTCCGCTCCAGCTGGTAATGCTTCCCCGCAAACGGCTTGTCCTCGCCGCTCCACATCTGCAAGCAGATCTGCAGGGCCTCTTCCAACCGCTCGAAGCGCTCGGCGACAGGGGGAAAGAGCAGCCCTAAGCCTCGGGACTCCTCTTCGTTCCAAGCCGCGCCGATCCCGAGCCAGGCCCGACCGCCGGACAGGACGTCCAAGGTAGTGACTTCCTTGGCGAGCAGGCCCGGGTCCCGGTACACCACCGCGGTGACCCAGGCCAAGAGCTCGACCCGTTCGGTCTTGGCCGCCAAATAGCCCAGGGTGGTATAGGCCTCGAGCATGTCGTGCTCGGGGGGGCCCATGGAGGAGATCTGGAACACGTGGTCCATCACGCTCACCTTGGTGAACCCCTGGTTCTCCGCCGTACTCGCGATGCTGGCCAGATCCGCCGCCAGCGTCTGCGGTCCCCCCGGCCACGTGAACTTGGAAACATGCAAGCCGAGCTTCATCTCACCTCTCGCTCCCGCGCCGATCGTCGATTCACCTTACCCGCAGGCCGCTGGGGCAGATTGCCCGAAATACCCGGGGCCGAGATCCCGCCGGCTCTGCGGTCTCCGGCGGGTGAATGGGAGGCGAAGTCAGCGCCGAGGCGGAGTCGGACCCGGACGGCCCTCGCCTGGTTCGGCCGTCACCTGCACCCCTCGCCAGAACGCCACCCAGTCGCGAATGGATTCCGCCGCCGGGTACGGCTCCGGGTAGTACCAGGCTGCGTCGTCGTTGCCAGCTCCATCGACCTGGACGCTGTAGTAGCTGGCGTCGCCCTTCCAGGGGCAATGGGTCCGGGCTTGGCTGGCCACCAGGTAGTCGCGATTGACGGCATCCGGAGGGAAATAGTGGTTGCCCTCGACGATGATCGTCTCGTCGCTCTCCGCCAACACGGTGTCGTGCCAAAGTGCTCGTACTGTCACAGAGGGAACAACCCGCCCAAGACGGACTTCCTTCCCGCCAAAAGCCTCGAGACCTGCCGACCTCGTCCGTCACGCCGCCGTCCCGACCCGGAGCACGCGCCGTTGCGTGGACCGACTCGGGAGCGGCAGCGTGACGGGTTCGAAGCTGCCCCTGCTCGATGTTCACGGCTGCCGTTCACACCCGTTTGAGGAAAAGACGCAGGTGCACGAGCCTGGATACAGGATTGTTGCGAGCCGGAGATGATGAAGAATCCGGTACCTGGTCCACCGCCGCCACATCTATTACGCGACCGGCCGAGTGCGACCGGCGGAAAGGTGCGACGTGGCCCAGCAGGCCGACCATGAATTCGAGCCCCGAGACGTCGGAGCACCCCGGGCCTGGAATCGTCCTCGCGCCGACGGGGATACGCTCACGCTGGTGTCAGAAACTCTTATCGACCTCGTCGCGCTGGCCAGACAAGGTAACCGCGGCGCGTGGGAGACCTTGGTCCAGCGGCTGCAAGGGGTCGTGTGGAGGGCCACTGCGGATGCCGGGTTGTCCTACGAGGATCGCCAGGACGTGTTCGCGGCCACGTTCTTCCGGCTGTTCGAACGCCTGAACGATATTCGAGAGCCGGCCAAACTCCCAGGTTGGTTGGCCACCACCGCCCGCAACGAAGTACGCCAGCTGATGCGCACCAAGAAGCGGCTCGAGCCTCGCGACGTCGTCGAGCCATTTGAACCCGTCCTGGGCACCGCAATCGACGATCGGCTGCTCGACGGAGAGCTGCGATCCGCATTGCAGGCCGCCTTCCTTCGCCTCGGTCGACCCTGCCAGGAGCTCCTGCGACTGACGACCACTGTCCCGCCGCTCAGCTACGACGAGATAAGCACCCTCACCGGTATCGCCCGGGGCAGCCTCGGCCCCAACCGGCAGCGATGCCTCGAGCACCTTCGCCATACTCCGGAGCTCCGTCCTTTCCTGGAAGGAGCACGTCAATGAAACGACCCGACCTCTCCGAGGACGAGATCCTGGCCACAGTCCTCTCGGACGCCATCGACCACCTGGACCCGGTCTCGCCGCGGGCCGTGGAGGCCGCCGTCGCAGCCTGCGACATCGGCTATGCCGATGCCGAGCTGGCGGCGCTGGTGGCCGACTCCATGGCCGATGCAGGGGTCCTCCTGCGCGACGAGCTGGACAGCACGGTATTGACGTTCCGTTCTTCCCGGGTGACGGTCGAGCTGGAAATCGATCGCGATCTTCATGCGATCGGGCTGATCTCACCACCCGCCGCCACCGAGGTGGTGGTCGAAACCGCCGCCAGCCCAGGCGCGGCCGCATCGAGTCGCACCTGGAGTGCTCGTACCGACGACCTCGGGCGCTTCCGCATCGACGTCGACGCCGGGCTCTGCCGCCTACGAATCGGCAGCGGTTCGGAGATGACCGTGACCTCCTGGTTTCACTGCTGAGTTCGGTCATCGCGACCGAGACAAAGAAAGACCGACGCCACGTCCGCCTCACTCCCGGACCTCACCTGGGCCATGGCAGCGCCCATCGGCAACCCAGCCTGCAGCCGTCGGTGAAGCGCGACCATGAACCTCGCCGTCGAGGCGTCGGGCACCGACACCACGGGAGCCGCGATGGAGCGGACACCCAGGGCCAGGAGCGTGGCCGCGGTACCGATCAGCTCATCTCCTATGACGCCGCTGACCCCGGCCTTGCAGGCGGCGAGCACGACCGTGCTGGCCGCCCGCGGCACCCGCTCGAGATCGTGAACGGTGAGCGGACCATCAGCCAGCAGAAACGACGAGAAGAGGGGGCTGTCCGCCCGGAAGGTGCCATGGGCGGCGAGGTGCACCAGACCCGCCGAGCTCAACCCCTCGAGCACGTTCGACACGGTCGCCTCTCGCCCGACGAGCACTCGGGCGTGAGGGTACAAGTCGCCGAGCTGGCGGACCTCTTCCTCGGCGCCGGGCAGCCCAGGGCCGGCCACGAGCAGGACGCCGGTGCCGACCGTAGGCGTGGTGGTCGCCGCCCTCGCCCACAGCGCGGCGCTGGGGGCCACGGTGAGATCGCAGGCCGCCAGGGTGGGGAGCCGACCCCAGGGCAGACCGTGCAGAATTCCCGTCGGCACGACGATCACGGGAGTCCCCGGCTCGAGGCCAAGAGGCCGGATCAGGATCTGGTCGAGGCGCCTGGCCCCGGTGTCGACGAGCGCGTCCGGTCCGGATCTCGAGCCGGACCGCAAGGAGCGCCGCAGGGCGAACATGAGATGGGATTGCTCGTGCTCGACCGAAGCAAGCGGCCCCAGCTCGACCAGGCGCGAGCGGGCTCTGGTCACCACGACCGCGTAGAGCCGCCCCTCCAGCTCGACGTACTCCACGAGCACTCGACCCTGCATCAGCCGGCGGACCTCGGCTGCGTCGAAGCGCTGGGTGACCACCGCGTCCCCACTCACTTCGAGCAGCCGCCGCCGGATCGCCCCTTCGATCGAGACCGCTTCCCGCTCGAGCTGCTCGGTTGCGGCTCCCGTCAGAGCCGCTTCGCGGATGGCAGACCGTATGCGCCGGAGCTCGGCCAGGGCGGCGACCAACTCGTCGTCATCGGGTGGCTGGATCGGAGGATGCTGAAGGGAGCTCGCTCGCCAGCGCTCGGCCCACCGGAACAGCTCACCCGGTCGTCGCTGCTCGATCGCCAACCGGACCCCGAGGCGGGCCAGCTCCGTACCCTGGCCGGCCGCTCGGGCCCGGAGCTCCGTCGCTCCCAGCGTCGCCATGTGCTCCTCGACGATCCGGAGCCCCCTCGAAAGGGCCTGGCGGGCGCCCCGACGGTCGCCTTCGGCCACGCACAACAGGGCGCTCGCGTACCAGGACTGGGCCCGGACATCCGCCGTGCCCCGCCGACGGGAGGCAACGGCGCTCGCCAGCTCGGCCCTGGCCACGGCGGGCTGGTGCAGCGCCAGCGCCATTCGCCCGACGAAGGTACGGACGTGCCCCGCCTCCAGGCGCCAATCCCAGCGCTGCAGCTCATTGGCCACCTGCCGGCACCGCGTCAGCAGACCCGGCGGCGGTACCTCCTCCTGGTGGTCGAGGACCTCGGCCTGGATGGCGACATAGCTCGCAAGGGCCGCCCACGGCAGGCGGCCGGCCGACCGGAAATCTTCGGCGACGGCGGAAGCCAGGCGGCTGGCATCGACGTAGGCGCCGCCGGCGAGGAACGCCCGGGCGAGCAGCAACCGGCACTCGGTCAAATAGGCCACGTCACTGGTGTTGGCCACCGCGGCCACGGCCGTCTGCGCCGCCTGGCGAGCCTCGCTCACCAGCCCGGCGAGGAGAAGGACCTCGCACCGATCGGCCTGGAGCACCGCCGGGAGCGAGCCCGGGGCGGCCGCCGCGGTGTAAGCATCCTCCGCCCGACCGAATGCGCTCAGCGCTTGGGGCAGATCGCCGCGTCGCCCGTAGGCGAACCCGAGATTGTGCGCGGCCATGGCCGTGAGGACCGGAAGCTTCTGCTCGGCCGCGAGTCGTTCCGAAGCGACCAGATCCTCCACCGCCCCCCGAGAGTCCCCGCGATAGGCCCGGAGGATTCCCCGGTTCAGCCGGAGTCGGGCGATGGAGGTGGCGTCGCCCGTCTCCTGCAACCGGCGCAGTGCCCTCGAGTAGGTGGCTTGGGCCTCGGCCAGGTGCCCGGTGCGCTGGAGCACCAGGCCGAAGAGCATCTCCACCACCCCTTGGGTGGACGCAGTGGCGACGTCTCGGGCGGTGGTGATCTGCTCGGTTGCCTCCTTGGCCTCACCTGCGCTCACCAGCGATATCGCCAGCCCGGCCCGCGCCTGGGCCTCAATATCCCGCAAGCCGTGCTCCAGGCTCGACTCCACGGCCAGGCGATAGCTCTCCACGGCCTCCGGCACGCGGCCCAGCTCGTGGAGGGCCAGACCGGTCACCCACCGGGCGGCCGCCACCACGTCGGGTGGACCATCGTTCGCCAACACCTCCCGAACCCGGCTGAGCACCGCGTTGGGATCACGATGCCGTTGCTCAGCCAATTCGGCCAGCTGCTCAACCGAGCTGGTTGCCACCACGCGGCCAGATCGTAGGCTCGGAAGACAGCTGGAGAAACTCCCTTCCTCGTCGCACACCTATTTTCCGCATCCAATTCCTCCATCCAAGGACAGGACCACCATGCCTGAGAACGACACCACGGATGAGCCTGCCGCCGACGACATCTTGTACTCCACGACGGACGACGGCCTACCCTTCGCCTACCGCCGCGGGCAAGTCATCACCACTCAAGTACGTCGGGCGCTCGAGATCCTGCGGCGGCTCGACGGAAACGGAGACCGGAATGGCTCCGGCGAGCCCGGCGGAGCGGGGGCCGGCCTCTCGTACCAGAAGATCGACGCCCAGCCCGGAGAAGAGGACAACCTCGGCGACGAGCCGAACGCGGTACCGAGCGAGGCCGAGACGCCGGTTGCCGCCAAATGGTACGAGCCGGGTGAGGAGGAGCCGGATCCGGACGATCCAACAGCCGACCCCGAGTCCGATGGACCCTTCTTCCTGGTGCGCGGCGTCCGTGATCCCCTCCGGGCCGTGATGGAGCTGCGGCTTCACGGCATTCTCGCCCAGGTCAACTATGTCTATTTCAGCCACGCGCCTCGGCCGTTGAACGCCCGGGCGTCGGCAAGTGACACCTCGCTGTCGGCGAGTCCCGTGTACGCCAGCCCCGTCTACGCCAGCCCCGTCTACGCCAGCCCCGTCTACGCCAGCCCCGTCTACGCCAGCCCCGTCTACGCCAGCCCCGTCTACGCCAGCCCCGTCTACGCCAGCCCCGTCTACGCCAGCCCGGTGGACAGCACCGATGCCGTCCCCAGCACCAGCTCCGCCGTTCCGGCGCAGTCCGGTCACACGACCCACTCCATCTGGTCGCTCCTGGACGAATCGGCCAAGCCGGGCGCTCGCATTTTCGTGCTCGACACCGGTCTGGCCGCCGCCGCCACCATCTCGCCCCGCCTGGCCGCGCTGTTCACCGCACCCAACCCGATCAGGCCGCTGCGGCCGTCCGATGCAACCGACCACCCCCGGGCCGGCTCCAGTCCGTACCTGGCGCCGGCAGCCGGCCATGGCACCTTCATCGCCGGCCTCATCAACCAGGTCGTGCCCGGGTGCAGAGTCTCGGTCGGCAAGGTTCTCGAAAACACCGGAGAAGGCGACGAGTGGACCATTGCCAGGCGCATCCACCACCTGGCCCAGGCTCTGGCCCACCATCCAAATCCCGACGAGGCGAAGCAGTCGATCCTCAGCCTGTCGTTCGGCGCTCCGGTGCTCGACCATCCACACCTCCTGGCCAAAGTGGTCAGCGACATCCAGGCCCTAGGCGTCGTGGTCGTGGCCTCCGCCGGCAACGACGCCATGAGCCGGCCCGTCTTCCCGGCCGCGCTCCCGAACGTAGTTGGAGTCGGGGCGCTCGGTCCCTTCGGTCCGGCGTCATTTTCCAACTTCGGCGCCTGGGTCAGCGCCTGCGCACCCGGGGTCGACCTGGTGAGTACGTTTTTCACCTGGCACGATCCGCCGGACCTCAATTTCCGGGGCTGGGCCATCTGGAGCGGCACATCCTTCGCCGGTCCGATCGTGGCCAGCGCCATCGCCCGGCTCACCATGACCGCCCCCACGGTCTTGAATCGGACGATCACCACCAACGAGGCGAAGCGCCGGCTGATCGATCCCCCCTGGCTCTTGCACGTTCCTGGCCTGGGCACCGTCGTGAACCAGGTCTAGCCAAGGCCTTGGGAGGCGCCTCAAGGCGCCCCATTTTCTGAGCCGAACCTGTCTCGACCCGTAGGCCACGCCGGATCACCAGTGCGAGTCGGCGAGTCGCCGCCGGGAAGAACGCGCCTAAATCCAGGTCCGGCAAACCTGTATCCCGCCCTCCTCGAAGCAATCTAACCCCCAACAATCCGACGTCGAGATTTCCATGCTCGTCGTCACTCCAGCAAGAGACGGGGAGGGAGGAAACATGAAGAAGATTACTGTCCGCAAGACGGGGACGGTCCGGCTTACCTCGGCCGCGGCGTCCTGCTACTGCCACGGCATTGCCCAGGTGTAGCAAGGAAATCCGCAGCCATCACAGAGTGCATGCGCGGTGCCGGCCACCGCCGGCCACGGGCTCGGCCGGCACCGCACGCCATCGTAGGGAGAGCACAAATGACCGACACGCAGTCCAATCTCGACGAGCCACTTCGACTCTATCCGCTCACCTTTCTCGAGGATGGAGAGGATGTAACGGTAGGCCGATCGGACATTGATTCGTACGGCGTATTTCCGCCTGATGGCGCGGCATTGGTACGGCGCATGGACGAAGGATATTCTCCGAACCAAGCGGCAGCCTGGTATGAGCAGGAGTACGGCGAGACGGTCGACGTGGCCGAATTCCTCGAAGTTCTGCAGGAGCTCGATTTCGTCATTCCCGATGGCCAAGAGGCGGTCGTCGCCCCGGTCGTCGGGTGGCAACGCCTCGGCCGAGCCCTTTTTTCTCCGGTGGCCTGGTTCTGCTATGCCGCCCTGCTGGCGGCGGCCATCACCGAGATGGTGCGCAACCCGCACCTCGTCCCCCGGTACCAACATCTTTTTTTCACCCGCAACTCGCTCACCATCCTGACCCTCGGCATCGTGCTCGGGCAGGTCCCATGGATGCTGTTGCACGAAGCCTTCCACGCCCTTGCCGGCCGGCGCCTCGGCCTCAACTCCAAGCTCAGCGATTGGCCGCCGCTTCTACTACATCGTTCTGGTTACCTCTCTCGACGGGCTCGTCGCAGTTCCGAGGAGCAAGCGGTACCTGCCGATGCTGGCGGGGATGCTCCTCGACGTGATCACGGTGGCCGGCTTGACCCTGGCTGCGGACGCGCTGGCGTCAACTGCCGGCTTCGGCGCCCTGATGTACAAGCTTTTGCTGTCGATGGCATTCGGTGTCGTCATGCGCCTGGCTTGGCAGTTCTACTTCTTTCTCCGAACCGACCTGTTCTTCCTGGCGACCACCGTTCTCGGCTGCAACGACCTGCAGGGGGCGTCACGGGTCCATCTGACCAATCGATTGAAGATCCTGATCGGCCGCCGGTCTCGGGTGGCGTCGACTGATCCCTGGACACCGCGCGACCTCGCGGTAGCCCGCTGGTACTCCTGGCTCATGGTGGCCGGCTACGGGCTCCTCTGTTACGTGATTGCGACCGTCATGGCCCCGACCGCGGTGCGGATAGTCGAGATGGTCATCCGCAAGCTGCGAGACCAGCATTCCGTTCTCGGTGTCGCCGACCTGCTGGTGTTCCTCGTATTGAACTTCGGCGAACTGGCGCTGGCCGGCTACCTGGCGGTTCGTGGTTACAGCCGTTCCCGGCAGCAGGCCGACCCGGCGCCGGCCGCCCTGTCGCTCGAAGCGATCCCCACGACCGCGCTCAACTCACCCGCCGCTTGAACGCTGAAGGAGAACTAAGGATGGACCGTCGCCCGAGTCACCTCTGGATCCAAGGAGGATCGCAAGCCGACCGGCACGCCCTGCTCGACGCCCTCGGACTACCGGACGGTTTGGTCGGTTCCGTCGACGCCCACCAACGGCTGCGCGGCCCCTACACCGCAGCCGGCACTGTGGTGCGGTCGCTCGTGCCCACCGTGGTGCCTGCGGACTCCGAAAGGGTGCGCCGGCACGACATCGAGGTGCTGTCGGTGGCGCCGGAGCTCGGCCCCCTCGTGCCGAACTCTCGCCAGACCCTCACCTCGATGGCGATTCCAAAGGAGCGGACCCGGTTCTACGCTCCGCTCCGCACCCGACGGATCGCCAACGGCCTGGTCGAACTGGTCAGGGACGCCCTGCCGGACGACGGCCGGCGAGCCCTGATTTTCGACAACGTCGAGCACGCCGAGGCAACCGACCTGGAGTTCCTTGCCTCGTTGCTCCGCCGGACCGACCCGTCCCGCCTGACGGTGGTGATCTGCTCGGCCAGCGACGCACTGGCCAGCGCCGAACTGCTGGATGTCCTGTCGACCCGCGCCGTGGTGCACGAGCTGACGGCCACCCGATGCGCCGACCGACCGGCGGCCCATGGCGACCCCACGGCCGACGCGTGGTCCTACGTGGCCGGCGAGTGCCTCAGCGACCGCCCGGGCCTTCGGGCCGCCTACGAGTTGCTCGATGCCAGCTGCGGGCCCAGCTCCACGATCGGCGGGCGGCCGAGCTGGAACACCTCGACCAGCCGTCGCTCCGGCTCGGCGCCATCCCTTTCCACCTCGAGCGAGGGAGCGATCCTCGAGGGAAGGGCGCAGACGCCCTGCGCTCGGCTCAGGACTACTGCGTGTGCATGGGCTTCTATACGGCCGCAGCCGACTGCGGTCGGCGGGCGGTCGCCCTGATCGACCCCCAGCGGCAGCCCACCCTCTGGTGGGGGGTCACGGCCGCGCTGGCCCTGTCCTTCTCCGTACTGGCCCGGACGGGCGAGGCCGAAAACCTCTACGACCAAGCCCGTCTGGTTTCGACATCTCCCGATGTGCACATGGCCGCGGCGTACTCGACCGCCATGCTGTACACCCGCCATCACGCAGACAAAGACCGCAACGACCGTATCGCCAAGCGCTGGCTGAACTCGGCGATCGCAACGGCGTCGCTCATCCCTGACCCGAGCGACCGGGCCTTTCAGAGCGCGTTCTACAAAAACGGTCTGGCGTTGGTAGAGGTCAACCTCGGCGAGCCGTCGGAAGCGTTGCGACTGGTCGACGACTGCATCGCCTCCCTCGATCGGGAGCTCTCGCCCGACGAGCACCGGCTGCATCGGTCCGTTCTCAAGAACAACCGGGCGCGCGTGTACTCCACCCTCGGACGGCTCGAGGAGTGCCTGGCCGACTACGCGGTGGTCATCGCCGAGGACCCCAACCATGCGGAGCACTATCTCGAGCGGGGAAATGTACTGCGACGGGCTGGTCGCTTCGACGACGCCTTCGCCGATTACGAGACCGCGATCCGTTTGACGCCGCCCTTCCCGGAGGTCTTCTACAACCGGGCTGACCTGCGAGCAACGACGGGCGACATCGCCGCGGCGGTCGACGATTTCTCCTACGTGATCGAGCTCGAACCCGATTTCGTCGATGCCTACGCCAATCGGGCCGGCATCTTCTTCGAAATGGGCGACCTCGACGGCGCAAGTGCCGACGCCGTCGCCGGCCTCGCTCGTGACCCCGAAAACGCCTATCTGCTCGTCGTGTCAGGCCAGGTCCACGCCGCGCGGGAGGAGTACGAGGAAGCCAAGCAGGCCTACGACCGAGCCGTGGCCGCCGCGCCCGAGCTGGTTGCGGCCTGGTCGGCCCGCGCCGAGCTGGCCTGCGAGCTCGGGGAGCTCGACTCGGCCATCGCCGATCTGGATCGGGCCGTAGCCCTCCAGCCCGACGAGCCCTCGCTGCGGTACAACCGCGCCTTCGCCTTCCAAAAGGCCGGATCGTGGACCTCGGCCCTGGCCGATCTGGAGCTGGCCGCCACGCTCGCACCCGACGACGAGGACATCGCCGCCGCCAGCGAAGCATGCCGCCTCCATTTGACCGCTTGCTAGTGGTCGGCGCCCTCCACGCGACCCACACTCCGCCTTCCATCGCTCTCCCGACGACCGGCGGCCTCCCACGCGGAGCCCGCCGGTCGTTGCTTGGATCGGAGCCATCAGGCCGATGACTTCGCGGGTCACCCCAGGTGTACGCCGGTAAGAGAGCGATCGTCAGGAAAATCTGTACCCCGATGGGGACCGACGCATCTATCTAGCGACGAGTCGATAGGGACCATTCCCATCCTCGCCTCGCACCCCATTAGCGAAAAGAAAGAAGGGTCATGATCCGGAAACGTTTCCTACTCGGCGCGTCCGCAACGGCTTCCGCCGTCGGACTGACGATGATGATGTTCGGGCCTTCCGCAGTATCGACCGTCGCTTCGGCGTCAGCCTCGGCCCAGCCCCAAACCGCTGGTGTCAAGGCCAAGGTGAGCAAGTCCTCCATTCTCTCCTATTGGACCCCCGCCCGCCTGGCTGCGGCCAAGAACGCCGACGTGTTGACCGTCGCCGGCGCGCCTTCGACCCAGTCGGTCAGCACCAAGCACACTGGCACGCCGCACGCGGTTGCGGGTGGTCTCCCGGGCGGGGCGCAGGCGTCGGCCGTCCGCACCAACAGCGCCACGGTCCCCACCGCCTTCAGCTACCCCTTCCCCTATGACAGTTGGACGGTTCCGGCCGCTGACTACACCAAGTACCCCTGGCGGGTGAACGGGAAGATCTTCTTCACCAACGACGGCGTGGGTTACGTCTGTTCCGGCACCGTCGTGCCTTCGGCCTCAGGGTCGAGCAACGAGAACGAGGTCTGGACCGCCGGCCACTGCCTCATCAACACCGAGTCCCTCACCGGCGTCTGGGACAGCTCCCTGCTGTTCATCCCGGCGTACAACGGCTCCAAGAAGGGCGCCAAGATGGACCCGTTCGGCGAGTACGCCTGGACCGGCGCCGCCGAGACCACCAGCGCTTGGGCGAGCAACCGCGACCTCAGTGACGACGAGGCCGCCTTTACTGTCGGCACCAATGCCAATGGCCAGACCCTCGGCAACGTGGTCGGCTGGGCCGGCTTCGCCTGGAACTATGGCACCGACCAGCAGTTCACCGCCTTCGGCTACCCGGCCGCCAGCCCCTACAACGGCAACACGCTCATCACCGATGTGGCTGCCTCGGCTGTGCTCGACACCTCCATCGGCGGTGCCGGCTCCCCCCCGATCGGCATCGGCAACCCGATGACCGGTGGCTCGAGCGGCGGTGGCTGGATGATGGGCTGGAGCGACACCGGCACCGGCTATGTCAACGGTCACAACGATTACAAGTACACCAGCCAGCCTCTGGCGATGTACTCCCCTTATCAGGACACCCTGTCCAACACGGTGCGCTGCTTCGGCGCCAGCAGCTGCTGACCTCCTAGCAGTCCCCACCCCCGGCGTTGATGGTGCCCGGTCCGCGACAGCGGGCCGGGCACCTTCTCGTTCCGGGGGGATCCTTGGCGGGCGGGGCAGAATGCCCTGTGCCCGCTCGTGGCGCGTCCGGGGAGGACGCCCCGGAAATCGTGCGCCTGGCCGGCGTGACGTACCGGTCGATGGGCGCGGCGGCGAGCGCATCGTGGCGGACGGCGGCCGTCGAGGCGGTCCGGACCCGCCTGGGTCGTGATCTGGCCGCCTTCGTGGTCGACCGCTCCGGTGAGGGCCAGGGGCTGTGCAGCTCCGGATGCGGGCCGCTTGCCCGCCGGCTCCCGTCGCCCGCCAACCCGGCGGGGCTGGTGGGATGCATCCAGCGGGTCGCCACCGACCCGGAATATCGTCGCTGCGGGCAGGCCGCCCTTCCTGACTCCGGGCGGCCTGCCTGGGACAACGGATGACCCCCAACCCCTTCCACCGCTTTCGGCCCCGCGAGACCAAGCTTCCGTTCGACGCGAGCGGATGGAGCCCGCCGCGCAGCTGGTCAGTCCCCAGAGCCGATGGCGAGCCGCTGGTGTTCCAGTTCCGGCTCCCTTCCGACGTCGAGCTGGTGCACCTACCGAGCGTCGCCGAGGCGGGACCTGCCGTGGTTGCCGTGGTCGGCAGAAACTCACCCGAGGAACGTCAGGTCGCGGGAGAGACGGCACTCACCGTGATCGGCCGGGCCGCCGCCGAGCTCGGCCAATTGGCGGGACCGGCCGGGCTCGTGCTGCTCGGGGCGCTGCGTCCGTCGGACGGGCCCGAGGCCGAGCGGCAGATCCTCGCGACGCTGACTGTCGTGTTCGCCGAGCAGATCAAGGGGCCGCCATCAGAGGAGGACTTTCGCGTTCCTGGCTCGGAACAGACCATCAAGTCGTCCCACACGGCGCTCAAGGTCTCCGATCAGGCCACACTGATCACTGGCGCCAATATGGAGTCCCCGGGCGAAGGAACGGACCCGGTCTTGATGATGTTCGAGCAGTATCTGCTCGAGACCCGCTATGGGGCGCTCATGATGGCGTTCTGCACCGCCAATGAGCAGGGAATGCCTGGCCAGGCTGGCAGGCTGTACATGCACATCGTCGAGACGGGGTTCCTGGGCGACACGCCCCGCGTCCTGACTTCGGCTGGCTGGGTCACAGCGCACGCTCGTAGACGAACATCACCGGGCCGTCCGGGCCATCGCCGCGGTTGGTGAACCCGAGACTCTCGTACAGGTGGCGGGCCGCCAGGTCGGGCTCGTCGACCTCGATGCTTATCCAGTCGGCGCCGCGTCGCCGAGCATGGTCCAGCGCCGCGTGCATGATTGCCCGTCCGAGCCCGCGGTCCCTCCGATCCGGGATGACGTACATCTCGGCCAGGTAGCACTCGCTTCCGGGCGTCCAGATCGAGGGCCGGAAGCGGAGCACGGCCAGCCCCTCGGGTCCTCCGCCGGCTAGGACAACGTCGGTTTCGCCGCTGCCGATCAGCTCCGCGATCCGCGTCGACAACACCTCGGGTCCCGGGGTGGGCTCGCCGAACTCGCGGTTGAACCGGTCGAGCAGGCCGCCGATCGCCTCGGCGTCCACCAAGGTCGCAATCCGGGTCTCGTCAGGGTCCAGCCGGTAGATGGCCATGGGAGCGTCGGTCGGTTCCGTCGCCAGCGGGCGCACGTCGACGAGGTGGAAGGCGTTGCCTTCAAGGACCGCCCGTGACGCCAGGTTGGTGGCCTCCGGCGCGACGAGGATGCCTGCGCGGGGCCGGTCCCGACGGATCTCCCTGACCAGCGCGGCGACCAATCGCCGGCCAAGGCCATGGCCGATCGCCGCCGGGTCGCCGATGGCATAGTCGATACCGGCGTCACCGGAGCGGCCTTCGATCGCGGTGGCCTCGTCGGGGTAGTCGTCCCACCAGTACCACTGCCCCCAACCGACGGCGCGTTCGTCAACGGTCAACGTCAGCATGCGCGTGGCGTCATCCAGCTCGGCGCGCACCCGACCCCGGATCGCCGCCAACTCCTCGTCCGGCGGGTCCCGCCACCAGCGGCTGACGTGCGGTTCGCGCAGCCAACCACCAACCAGGGCGAGGTCGTCCTCATACATCGGGCGGACCGCGACTCGGCCGTTGTCATCCATGGTCATTATCCTCAGCTCGTCGGAATCATGAACGGCAACCCCGACGGACTCGGTGGACCACGGGCGAACTCAGGCAATGGTCAACATCGCACGCAGCGAACTATAGGGTCCCCGCGGGTTCCCGAGGCCACCGGATTCCGTCGGGCCCGCCCTGTTCCATCGCAGGGATTGGCCCACTGATCGGTTACCCAGGCCCGGGTTCGCCGCCCGTCGTCCAGAGCACACCGGCCGACCCTCGCCCGGGTCGCGTCCAGGCCGATCTCTGGTCTATAGGTAGGTGCCAGGGGTCGCCGGTCGTTCGTCGGCCCTGGCGGGAAGGCTGCGCTGGCGCATCTGCTCCAGTTGGGCCCGGGCGGCCATCTGCTGGGCAAAAAGCGTGGCCTGGATGCCGTGGAACAGTCCTTCCAGCCACCCGACCAGCTGGGCTTGGGCGATACGAAGCTCGCTCTCGCTCGGCACCTCCTCCGGCCCGAACGGAGAAGCCATGCGCGACAGCTCGTCCCGCAGATCAGGCGACAGGCCGTCCGCCAGCTCGGTCACAGAGGTGTCGTAGATCTCCCGGAGCCGGGAGCGGCTGGCCTCATCGAGGGGAGCCTGGCGGACCTCCTCCAGCAGTTGCTTGATCATGGAGCCGATCCGCATAACTTTGGCCGGCTGCTCGACGGACTCACGTCCCGGTCCGCCTTCGCCCTGTTCCGCGTCAGGTGCGGGGAGGATGAATACTTCGTTTGGTGCTGACTGATCTGGCATCACACCCCCAGTCTGCCCTCCCCGGCGACCAGAGGCACCAACATCTCCTCGGGCGTGAGCGATCCGTGCCGACACACCAGCCGCACGTCGCCGCCGTCCGCAGGATCGAGATAGGCGATCGGCTCAAAAGGGATAAGAGCCACATCGCCGAGACGAGCCCGGACCTCTGGAAGCAGCGATCCGCCGAACCAGCCTTCCTGCTCCATCTGGTCGGCCGTGACGACCCAGGCCGCGCCGCCGTGCACCTCCCTCGCTGTCGCCGCCAGCTGCCCGACCGAAGCCCCGTCCCCGGCCGCGTGCAACCACCGGAACCGGGCCTCCCCGCTCAGCATCGCCACCTCGGCCATCACCTGCGGGGCGATGGGCTCGGCGTTCGAGCCCACCTCGACCTGCCCATGGTCCGCAGTCACCGCCAGCGCCGCGCCCAGGGGCAGGATCTCGAGCAGGTCGCCGACCAGCCGATCCAAGGCGACGAGCTCGGCGTCGTAATACGGACCGAACCCGCGTAGGTGGGCGATCTTGTCCACCCCTTCGTAATAGGCGTACACGAGCGGGGCCCCCTCGACCAGCAGCCGGCGGGCGTCTACCGCCAGGCTCGACGCCTGCGCCCATCCGGCCACGGGAACGTCGCGCTGGTGCGCCTCGGTAAAGCCGGTGCCCGCAAACTCGGCTTTGCTCACTACCGGCACGGACCGCCCGCGGAACGGCTCGAGCGGCTGGAAGGCCCTCGGCTCCACGAACGCCCGGGCGTCCCCCGAAACCGTCCGCCAGCGCAGGACGTTCAGCACCTCAGGGCCCGTGGGGCCCGGCACGACCAGCCGGTAGCCGACGATGCCGTGGGCGGCCGGCGGCACCCCGACGGTGAGGGACGTCAGCGCGGTCGCGGTCGTCGACGGCACCACCGAGGTGATCGGGCCACCGGTCAGCCCGGTCAGGTTGGGGGCCAGGTGGGGCCGCTCGCAGAGTTGCATCCAGCCCAGTCCGTCCACCACCAACAGGAGCACCTGGGGGGCTCGGCCCAGGGCCTCAGGGAACCACTTCGGTCGTCTTCCGGGCGGCTCCAGCAGGCCGGGGACAAGCCCGGCCAGGTTGGCGCCGTCGTAAGATGGAAGGACAGGCGTAGGGACAGTCATCGAGGACCACCCTAGAGGTAGCATGGTCGTGTGAAGGTCTCTACCAGGGGTGACTACGCCAGCAGGGCTCTTCTCTCTCTGGCCCTGCACGCCGGTCAGACGCAGCCGACGTCGGTGCGAGACATCGCCGAACGGACGGGACTGCCACAGCCCTACCTGGAGCAGATCCTGCTGGCATTGAAAGGTGCCGGCCTGGTGCGATCCAAGCGGGGCGTCGGAGGAGGCTACGTGCTGGCCCGGGCCCCGGAGGCCATCACCCTCAGCCAGATTGTGAGCGCGGTGGAGGGCCCGATCGTGGCGGGCGACTTCGGTGAGCCCCACCAGAACGGGGCGTGCGATCACGAGGGGCAGTGTGTGCTGCTGGCCGTGTGGGCGGACGTCGGGGCCCACATGCGCCGCCACCTCGAGTCCTACACCCTGGCGGAGATGGCCCTCCGGGCCATGGGTGGATCGCCCTCGACTGGGACGGGAGCGTCGAGCGCCCAGATCGCGGAAGAGCCTGCGATCGTCTCCTGACAGCTGACCGGGGCCCACTGAGAGAGCACGAGGGCTTCCCGTCCGCCGGTTTCGTCCAATTTCGTCTTTCGGGTGACTCAGTGGTGGTGGCGGTGCTCTTCGGCGAGCAAGGAATGCCCTACGCCAATGGGCTGGCCGACCCTCGACTCGCGCCCCGGCCACGGGGCCCGGTAGGCGCACGTGTCGCAATTCATCGCCGGCTGCCCCGCGTCACCCTCGCGGTACCGCTCGACCACCAGCGGGACGAGAGCCGGATCCGGTCCCAGGTGGCCGGCGTCCACTACCTCGACGCCCGTGACCGCGGCGAAGTGAGCCAGATCGGCCCGGCCGGCCTCGACGAGCCGGCCGTGGAACAGATACCACCAGACCACGGCCATCCGTCGATGTCCCAGCCGGGCAAACACCGTGGCCGCCTCGGCCACCGAGGGGGTGGTCACCCCGCTGAAACCGACGAAAACGAACGGGGCCTTGGCCCACTCCGAGATGAGGCGGGCGGCCTTGTAGGCGTCCGCGTTGGCATCGGGGTCTGAAGTGCCTCGGGCGACCACGAGGAGGGGAAGTCCTCCCCCGCCGGAGGTCAACACGGCGTTGCCGAGCATCCCCACCAGGGCACGCGAGACGCCAAGCGGCGACCCCAAGACGAACTGGACGCCGGGGTGGCGCTGGCGGGCGTCCATCATCATGGCGGGCACGTCACTCTTGGCATGCCCCGCCCCGAGCAGCATCAACGGCAGGACGACGATGCGACGACACCCGCGGGCGACCAGACAGTCCACCTGGATAGTGGCCGGCGGATCGGTCATTTCCAGATAGCCGACCTCAACCGCCACGCCCGCAAGGCCGACCGCGACGAGCTCGCCGAAGGCCTCCATCTCGGCCTGGCTCTGGGCGCACCTCGATCCATGGGCAACCAGCAGCAGCCCCTCGGTCGCCGGAGCTGGGGCCAACGTCCGGGCCGGCGGGTGGTGCCACGTAGGGCGAATCGGGATCCCGCTGGCGACGGCCATCAACCGTCCAAACTAACCGACTCGCTCAAGCCGTAATCCGCCTGGCAGCCTGATCGTATGAGCAGCGCGGGCCTCGGCCCCCGCCTGGTGGTGGCAGGAACCCACTCTGGCGTGGGCAAGACGACGGTCGCCACCGGGTTGGTCGCGGCCCTGCGCCGGTCCGGGTATCAGCCGGCCGCCGCCAAAGTGGGACCGGACTTCATCGACCCCGGTTACCACGCGCTGGCGTCCGGTCGTCCTCCGCGCAACATCGACGCCTGGCTCTGTGGTCCCGACGCCGTCGTTCCCCTCGCGGCTCGGGCAGGTGCCGGATGCGATGTGCTGGTCGTCGAAGGCGTCATGGGGCTCTTCGACGGAGCCAGCGACGGGACGGTCTCGTCGACAGCGGACGTGGCCGTTCTGCTCGACGCCCCGGTGCTCCTGGTGGTGGACGCGTCGGCGATGTCGGAGTCGGTCGCCGCCGTCGTCCACGGCTTCGCCACCCTGCGCCCGGGCGTGCGCGTGGCTGCCGTGGTCCTCAACCGGGTGGGTTCGGAAGGACACGAGACCATGCTGCGCGAGGCGCTCACCCCGGTCGGAATCCCCGTCCTCGGCGCCCTGTTCCGCGACGACGCTTTCCAGTGGCGGGACCGGCACCTCGGTCTGGTACCGGTCGCCGAACATCCGACGGAGGTCGGCGCGGCCCTGGATCGCTTGGCCGATGCCGTCAGTCGTCGGATCGATCTCGAGGCGGTGGTCGCGCTGGCCCGTTCTGCTCCGCCGCGCCCCGCTGGCCCGGTCCGGCTGCCCGGTACGGGGCCGCCCATCCGGGTCGCGGTAGCCGGGGGCGCGGCCTTCACCTTCACCTACACTGACACCCTCGAAGCCCTCCAGGCGGCCGGGGCTGAGATCGTTACGTTCGACCCCCTCCAGGACTCGGCCCTGCCGGCCGGCATCGACGGGTTGCTGATCGGTGGGGGCTTTCCCGAGGTGCACGTGGGTGGTCTCGCCGCCAACCGCACGATGTTGGCCGATGTGCACGACCGCGTTGCCCGGGGCCTGCCGACCTGGGCGGAGTGCGGGGGATTGCTGCTCCTCTCGGCGTCGCTCGACGGGCGGGACCTGGCCGGGGTCATTCCTGCGGCGGCCAGGATGACGGATCGTCTGACACTCGGGTACCGGGAGGCGGTTGTCGCTTCGGCCGGCCCGATCGGGGGAGTCGGCACCTCACTGCCGCGGTCACGAATTCCACTACTCGACCGTCGAACCGGCTGGCGACGCCCTCAATCTGAGCAGCAGGTGGGGAGCACGGCGCGAGGGTTGGGCCACCGAAACCATGCTGGCGACGTTCCTCCACCATCACCCCGGGGGCGACCCGGCTCCTACCGCTGCCTTCGCCGCCACCTGTGCCCTACGTCGTACCCTACATCGGTCCTAGACTCTGGCCAGTGCGCAAGAGCAGCCTCTATCTCCCGGATCGCATGAAGGCCGCGCTCGCTGCCCGGGCGGCTCGAACCGGGCGGTCCGAAGCCCAGCTCATCAGAGACGCCGTCGACGCCGCCTTGCAGGTCCCGCCGGATCCCGGCGCTCGCATGCCCCCTGACCCGCCCATTCCAGGCCGGCTGGTCGGTGTCGGTGTCGGCCCAGGGGAACCGGATCTCTTGACCGGGCGCGCCGTGGCCGCACTGCGCCGGGCCGACCGGATCCTGGCCCCGACGACCGCTGTCGACGCGGTGGGCCGGGCCGAAGCCATCGTCCGGGATGCGGTGCCCGGTGTCAGGGTCGAACGGATCACCTTCTCGATGGCACCGGGGCGGGCGGCACGGGACCGGTCGCTGGGGCAAGCCGCCGCGCTGGTCAGCTCCCACCTCGACTCGGGCGAGGAGGTGGCCTGGATCACCCTCGGCGACCCGTTGACCTATTCCACGTTCGCCGCTGTTTCGGAGCGGGTCCAGAAGCGGCGGCCCTCCACCGAGGTCGTCTGCGTGCCTGGGATCATGGCGTTCCAGGCCCTGGCCTCGCGCACTGGGACGATCGTCGCCGAAGACCGGAGCCGGGTGGTCATTTGTACTGCCCTCGGCGACGAGGACCTGGCCTGCGAGCTGGCCGACCCCGCCACCGCCGTGGTGGTGTACAAGGGCGGCCGGCGCCTGCCGGAGCTGCTGGATCGAGCGGTTGCCGCGGGACGGGCGGCTGATGCCATAGCCGGGGAGCTGATCGGCATGCCAGGTGAGCGGATCGGGTCGCTGCGAGAGCTGGCTGCCGGCGGGCCCGCGTCCTACCTGGCGACGGTGATCATCCCCGCGGGCAGGAGCGATAGAGGATGAACACGCCGGCGAACGACGCGAACCTGAGAGCGTACGTGGGAGCCCACCACGCCGGACGGGAACCCGACGGGCCCTCTCGGCGGGGCGGTCGCCCACGGCTGCCGACCCGCAGCGGGCAGGCGCCATCTTCATGATCTCCTTCGTCGGCGCCGGCCCGGGCGCACCCGACCTGATCACCCTGCGAGGAGCGAAGCGCCTCGGTGAGGCGGAGGTGGTGATCTGGGCGTCCTCGCTTGTGCCCGAAGCTGTGCTCCAGCACTGCCCCCCGTCCATCACCATCCACGACTCGGCCGTCATGACGCTGGAGGACGTGCTGGAGGTCTACGGCGGATACCCGGAGGCCACGCCCATCGTCCGCCTCCACTCCGGTGATCCCACGCTCTATGGGGCCATCGGTGAGCAGATCGACTGGTGCTGCGCCAACACCCGATCCTGGGAGATCGTGCCCGGGGTGTCATCTCTGGCCGGTGCCGCGGCGGTCCTCGGCCGCGAGCTGACCCAGCCAGGCGTGTCGCAGAGCGTGGTCCTCACCCGCCTGGCGGGACGAACGAAGGCCTCTATGCCGGTGAACGAGTCGGTGGCGGCGTTGGCGACGGCAGGCGCCACCATGGCGGTGTTCCTCTCGGCGGCCCGCCCCGATGAGCTGGCCAGCGAACTACTGAGTCCCGGCTCCGGCTACCGGCCGGAGACGCCGGCCGCCATCGTGATCCGGGCCACCTGGCCGGATCAGCAGGTCATCTCCACCACGGTCGGTTCCCTGGCCGCCGACCTGAAAGCCACCGGAACAACGCTCACCGTGTTGGTCCTCGTCGGCGACGCCCTGGCCGTCGGCCCGGTGGCTCGCCGCTCCCATCTCTACCAACCAACCCACACCACGGCCTACCGGCTCCGTTCCACGGAGGGCTCCACGGGCGGGAGGCCGTCGGCGCGCAGGCGATGACCCGACCGCCACACGAGCCGCCCCTGGCCCCGGAAGTGGCCAACGCCAAGGGGCTGCGGACCGGGTGGACCACGGGCACCTGCGCGAGTGCGGCCGCGAAAGCGGCGGTGATCGGCCTCCAGGGCGGCGCCCCGCCTTCAGAGGTGGAAGTGCGACTCCCGCGCGGGCAACGGGTTCGCTTCGTAGTCACCGACGTCGATCGCCGCCATCCCGGCCGCGCCGCGGTGGTCAAGGACGCCGGAGACGACCCCGATGTCACCGACGGCGCCCGGGTCACGGCTGACGCGGTCTGGGCTCCGGCCCAGCGCGGTCCGGGTGCCGTCGAGCTGCTGGCCGGGGCCGGCGTGGGCATCATCACCCTTCCCGGCCTGGGCCTCCCGGTCGGCGCCCCGGCGATAAATCCGGTCCCGACCCGCATGATCCGGGCTGCGATCGCCGAGGTCACCGACCTGCCGGTGTCGGTCACCATCTCGGTTCCGGGCGGGGAGGCCATGGCGGCCAAAACCTCCAACGCCCGCCTGGGCATCGTCGGCGGGATATCGATCCTCGGCACGACAGGCATCGTGCGTCCGTTCTCTACTGCGGCGTGGCGGGCGAGCGTGGTCCAGCAGATCGACGTGGCGGGTGCCCAGGGTCTGGACCACGTGGTGCTGTCCACCGGGGGCCGCACCGACGCCGCCGCTCAACGCCTTCTCCCGGAGCTGCCGGTGGTGTGCTTCGTGGAGGTGGGTGACTTCACGGGGGTCGCCCTCCGCCGGGCCGTCGTCACGGGGATCAAGACCGTCACCTTTGTCGGCATGGCAGGCAAGATCACCAAGCTGGCCGCGGGGATTCTCATGACCCATTACCGGCGCTCCCGAGTTGACGTCGATCTGCTGGCCGAGGTGGCGCGGTCGACCGGCGCGGGGCCCGACCTGGTGGCGGCGGCCACTGCTACCGCCACGGCCCGTCATTTCACCGAGAAATGCCAGGCGAGCGGACGGCTGGAGCCCCTCGCCGAACTGTGCCGCCGCGCCGCCTCGGCCTGTCGGGAGTTCACCGGCGGGGCGCTGCAAGTCCACGTGATCATGGTCGATTTCGACGGTGACGAGGTGATCGGCCGTGGGTGACATCACCCTCGTGGGGATGCATGGCGGGCAGTGGTTCGGCGTCGCCGCAGAGCGGGCGCTCCGGGAGGCCACCGTGCTGATGGGATCGGACCGCCAACTGTCCCGGCTGCCCCCGGACCTGCCCGGGCATCGGGTCCGCCTTCGGCCCGACCTGGGCGAGGTTCTCGACGAGGTGCTGGCCTGGCGAAACCGGGGCGCCAAGGTGTGCCTGGTGGCCTCGGGCGACCCCGGCTTCTTCGGCCTCGCCCGGCTGGCCCGAGCCCGGCTGGGCCCGAACGCGGTAAAGGTCCATCCCGCTCCCTCGTCGGTCGCCCTGGCGTTTGCCCGGCTGGGGATGGCCTGGGACGACGCCCTCGTCGTGTCGGCCCATGGGCGTCCCCTCGGGCCCGCGGTGGAGGCCATCCTGACCCGACCGAAGGTGGCGGTGCTCACGGCGCCGGATTACCCCCCCGAGGCGTTGGGCGAGCGCCTCCTCGACGCGGGCTGCGGAGCCAGGGAGGTCGTGGTGGCCACCCGGCTCGAGGAGCCTGGCGAGACGGTGTGGTCGGGCGATCTTGTCGGCCTCGCCAATAGCACCTTCGACCCGATGTCCGTGGTGATCTGCATTTCCCCGGGCAACCCGGCCACGGGGGCCCAGCTCGACAGTCCGGAGGGTCCCGGAGTGACCTGGGGGCTCCCCGACGGGACCTATGAGCATCGTCACGGGATGATCACCAAGGCCGAAGTCCGGGCCATCGCCTTGGGAAAGCTGCGTCTCCCGACGGTGGGCGTGCTGTGGGACATCGGGGCCGGGTCCGGGTCGGTGGCCGCCGAGTGTTCCCGGCTGGTGCCCGGTCTGCGCGTGTACGCCATCGAACGACGGGCCGACGATGTCATCCGCCTCCGGTCCAACTTGGCTTCCACCGCGGCGACGGTCATACACGGTGAGGCCCCGGAGGCGTTGGCCGACTTGCCCGATCCCGACCGGGCGTTCGTCGGCGGTGGCGGCCTACCGCTCGTCGAAGCGGCGCTGAGCCGGCTGCGCCCGGAGGGGACGATCGTGGCGACCTACGCGGCACTGGACCGGGCCAGCGGGGCGGCCGCCCTTCTGGGTCACATCGTGCAGGTGTCGGTGAGCAGAGGGGTTCCGGTTGGGAAAGAAGGGGCTCTGCGGCTGCAGGCGGAGAACCCGGTTTTCGTCTGCTGGGGACCGGGAGAATGAGCCGTACCCTGTCCTGCTCCGTCACCGCCGCCGGGGCGCAGGTGGCCCGACGGCTTCCTTACGAGCATCACCACGGCCAACTGGTGGAGACGGTCCGGTCGCAGTGGGCCGAGGCCGACGCTTTCGTGCTGGTCGGAGCCGTGGGCATAGCCGTGCGGGCCGTGGCGCCCCTGCTTTCCGACAAGGGCGCCGATCCGGCGGTGGTGTGCGTCGACGACGCCGGACGCTTCGCCGTGTGCCTCGTCGGCGGTCACGCCGGCGGCGGCAATGCCCTGGCCCGGGAAGTCGCCGCCATTCTCGGGGCCGATCCGGTGATCACCACGGCTACGGATGGGATGGGACTGCCGGGGCTGGACGCCCTGCCCGGGCTCCGCGCCAGCGGCGACGTGGCCGGAGTGACCCGACGGTGGCTGGACGGGACCCGTCCACTCGTTCATGTCGACGACGGGCTCCTGGCCTGGCCACTTCCGGCTGGACTGGACGGCAACCGGGCCCCGACCCAGGCCCGGGAGCAACCAGCGGATCATGGACCTCGCGTCACAGTCACCGACTCGAGCCGTCCCGCGGCGCCCCTCGAGGTCCTGCTCCGGCCGGCGTCGATCGTCGTCGGCGTCGGCGCGGCCACCAAGGCGGATACGGAGGCCTTGTGGGATGAGGTCGCCGTGTCGCTGGCCGAGGCGGGGATCGATATTTCGGCGGTGGCCGAAGTCGGCACGCTCGACCGCAAGGCGGCGGAACCTGCCATCGTGGCGTTGGCCCAGCGGCTGGGAGTAGGCCTGCGCACGTTCGCGGCGCCAGATCTGGCGGCCGTGGCCTCGGCCGGGCGGGTGCCGAACCCAAGCCCGGTAGTGGCGGCCGCGGTGGAAACCCCTTCAGTGGCCGAGGCGGCCGCCCTCCTCGGCGCCGGAACTGACGCAACCCTGGTGTCGGCCAAACGGGTGAGCCGCACTCGAGACTCGACGGTCGCACTGGCCCGCCGGGCGCGCCCACCGGGCCAGCTGGCGGTGGTGGGTCTGGGGCCGGGGGATCCGTCTCTTCGCACCCCGGCGGCGACCACCGCCATTCGCGGAGCCGACACCGTGATCGGCTACGCCGGCTACGTCGACCTGGTCGGCGACCTGGTCGAGGCCCGGCAACGCGTCGTCCGCTCCCCCATCGGGGCCGAACGCGTTCGCTGCTGCGACGCCCTCGACCGGGCGGCGCGGGGCGAGCGGGTGGCGCTGGTGTGTTCGGGCGACGCCGGGGTCTATGCCATGGCCTCGCTCGTGCTCGAGCTCGCCCCGGGTCGAGGCGACCCGCCAGTCGAGATCGTCCCCGGCATCACGGCTGCGTCGAGCGCGGCGGCCGTCCTGGGGGCTCCCCTCGGCCACGACCACGCCGCCATCTCCCTGTCCGATCTGTTGACGCCGTGGGAGGTGATCGGGCGGCGGCTCGAGGCGGCAGCCGTAGGTGACTTCGTCGTATCCCTCTACAACCCCCGTTCACGCCGCCGCAGCACCCAGCTGGCTCGGGCCCTGGCCATCCTGGCCGCCCACCGACCCAGTACCGCCCCCGCCGCGGTGCTGACCGACATCGGCCGGCCCGGCGCCCGCGTGGTGCGCACCACCCTGGCGGACCTGGACCCGGCCGACGTTGGCATGTTGTCGCTGGTGGTGGTGGGTGCCACTTCCACCCGTTGGATCGGCTCGCACATGGTGACCCCACGCGGGTACTCCACCTCGCCGTGACGGTCCGCATCGAGCCCGGCTGCACCGCGTGCGGGGTGTGTTTGAGCAGCTGCCCGACCAGAGCCCTCTCGGCGGCTCCCAAACGACCCGAGGTGGACGATCCCCGGTGCATCGACTGCCTGGCCTGCATCGAGGTGTGCCCGGTGGATGCCATCGTGCTGGTGGGGTCGGCGCGTGGCCCGGCCCCGAGGGTGAGTCCCGCGTGCGAAGATGACGGCGTGACGATCGTGCGCATCAATGCCATCCAAGTATCCGAGGGGAAGGGTGACGAGCTGGCCAAGCGGTTCGCGATGCGAGCCGGTGCGGTGGACAGCGCCGCGGGGTTCGAGGGATTCGAACTGCTCCGCCCCGTCGATGGTCGGGACACCTGGTTGGTCGTGACCCGGTGGAAGGACCAGGAGTCGTTCGAAAAATGGGTCGCCTCGCCCGCCTTCGCCCACGGGCACCGGGGCGCCACCGGCGACCACGACCACCCGCCCGTCGCCGCCCACAGCGAGCTGTGGTCCTACGACATCGTGGATCTCGGCAGGGGCGGCTCCTCTGCCTGACCCGGGCCGCGACGAGGCCCTGTCGCCTCTGCCGCCTCTGCCGCCTCTGCCAGTCGGGGGCGGGCCAGATGGGTACGGGCCAGATGGGTACGGCCCAGCCGGGGGTGGCCCAGCCGGCACCCCGGACGTCCATCCAATCGAGGCCTATTCCTACCGGCTCATGGCCGAGCGGGTCGACCTGTCCAGCTGGCCGACCGGTGCTCGTGACGTGGTGGCGCGCATGGTGCACGCCACGGCGGACGATTCGTTCGCCCGGTCGGCGAGGATCGGGGCCGACGCCATCCAGGCCTCGATAGCCGCATTGTGCCGGGACGCGCCTGTCATCTGTGATGTCCGCATGGTGCTCGCCGGTCTGAGCTCGGTCCGGAATGCACGCTGCTACCTTGACCGGGTCCCGACCGCGCCGCCCGGGACGACCCGCAGCGCGGCGGCGATGCAAGCCGCGGCCGAGGACCATCCGGTCGGAGCCCTCTGGGTGGTGGGCAGCGCGCCGACGGCGCTCTGCCGTCTCCTGGAGCTGGCGGAGGAAGGCGCGGTGCGGCCGGCCGCGGTCATCGGCCTGCCCGTCGGGTATGTCGGCGCAGCCGAGGCCAAGGCGGCCCTGTGGACGTCGGGGCTGGGGCCGATCGCCATCACCAACGTCGGCGAACGAGGCGGGAGTCCGGTTGCCGCGGCCGCCGTCAACGCCCTGGCCCGCCTGAGCCGAACGGCCTGAGCCAGGCCGCCTGAGTCAGGGCCGGGCTGCTCGAGCCGCAGCCAGGCGGCTTGGGCCAGGGGCTGCACGAAGCCGGGGCCGCCTGAGCCGGGCCGCACGAAGCCCGGCCGCCCGAGCCGCAGCCAGGCGGCTCGAGCCAGGGGCTGCACGAAGCCGGGCGGCCCGAAGCCGTTGCGGCCCGAAGCCGGAGCCACCCCGAAGCCGGGGCCACCGCTGCTCGGCCACTCGAGCCCGCCGGCCTCGCTCGGGGCCGACCCCTAACCGAGGCCACCGCTCGGCCACTCGAGCCTGCCGGCCTCGCTCGGTCGTCTCCTCCCGGCCCGTGCCGGCCGCCGCCCGCCAGGTCCCGGACCGATCTGCCTCGTTTCGTCTTCCCCGGGCGTTGCCCGCCAAAAACGGTCAGTAAAACCGCTCCGCAGATTTTTCCTGACCGTTTTCGTCGCCGGGCACGCTCAGTTTTCATCAAAAACGGTCAGTAAAACTCACGTCCCACCCTCTGCACATTTTTCCTGACCGTTTTCGTGGCCAGCCACGCTCATTCCTCATCAAGAACGGTCAGTAAAACCTGGACGCCACGTTTTTCCTGACCGTTTTTGGCGCAGCAGGCCGACCTCGGAGGGACCGGGCTCCCTGAGGCTCCACCGGCCCCGCGGCCTCCCTGTACCCCCCGCTACCCAGACTCGGGCGACGAGCCCAGGTCCATCTCGGCGAGCACGTGGGTCAGATCCGGCGGCAGCGGCGACGAGAACGCCAGCCGTCCGCCGCGCACCGGATGCTCGAAGGCCAGGGCCGCAGCATGGAGGAACACCCGACCCGCCGGCAGGGGCCGCCAAGGCGGTACTTTCTGGCGCCCGTAACGGTCGTCCCCGACCACGGGGTGGCCGATCGACGACAGATGGACCCGGATCTGGTGGGTACGCCCTGTTTCGAGGTGGCAGCGCAGCAGAGTGGCAGGCACCGGGCGGTCATAGCGGCGCTCGACCTGGTAACGGGTGCGAGCCACCCGTCCCCCCGTCCGGATGGCGATCCGGGTGGGATCGCGGTCGGCCCGGCCGAGCGGGGCGTCGATGAGGCCGGCTTCCGCCTCGACAACGCCGGTCACCAGGGCAACGTATTCGCGTTCGACCTGCCGGTGGGACAATTGCGCCACCAGGCCGGCCCGGGCGGCTGCGGTCCGGGCCACCACGAGCAAACCCGAGGTGCCCTTGTCCAGCCGCTGCACGATCCCGGGCCGCTGCCGCTGGTCGGCAGATTTCGTCCCCTCCACGTCGGCCAGGTTCTGCAGGTCCGGAAAGCGGGCCAGAAGCCCGTGAACGAGGGTGCCCGTCAAGTTGCCCGCCCCCGGATGCACGACGAGGCCGGCGGGCTTGTCCACCACGATCAGGTCCTCGTCGCTCCATACGACGGTGACCTCGACCTGAGGATCCGCTCGGGGGACGGTCGGTTCGGCGGACTGGAAGGGCTGCTCGATGGAGACCCGTTCCCCCGCCCGGACTCTACGGCTGTGCGACGCCACGATCCGCCCACCCACGGCCACCGCGGCGGCGTCGAGCTGTTCGTTGACCTCCCGGCGGCTCAACCCCGTCAGCAGGGCGAGAGCCCGATCGAGGCGCTCTCCGTCGAGGGCTCCTGGTACCTCCCAGGAGTCACCCATGAGCACCTGACTCGTCCTGGGACTCCCCCACCCGGCCCGGATCGCGCTTGGCAGGCCGGCGAACGTAGGAAGCGACCAGGACGACGACCCCGACGACGATGGAAGCGTCGGCGATGTTGAAGACAGGCCACCAGTCGTGGGTTCCGATCCGGACCGCGTCGATGAAGTCGATCACCGCGCCCGGATAGCCGGGAATGTGACGAAATATCCGGTCGATCAGGTTGCCGGCGGCTCCTCCGAGCAGCAGACCGAGGCCCACGGCGACCGGGATACTTGCCGTTCGGCTGGCCCGACCGCTGAAGGCGAGCAGCCAGGCCACCAGGACCACGACCACCGCCTCGACCACCGGGGTCGCCCCGTGCCCGAGACCGAAGGCCGCCCCCCTGTTGAAGGTACGCACGAACCAGAGCGGTCCGACGACGTGGCGCCCGGTGTCCGACAGATGGTGCAGCGCCCACGTCTTGCTGGCTTGATCCGCAGCGATGACGAGCAACGCCACCGCCGGGATCAGCAGGCGGCGGCTCGCTGGCGAGCCAAGAAAGCTCAGCGCCGTGAGGAAAGCCCGCCACTCTTGCACGCCACGCAGAGAGCAGCTTGCGGCAGCGCTTGGAGGCGGGCTTCGGGGATGGGCTGGCCGCACTGCTCGCAGAAGCCGTACGTACCGGCGTCGATCTTGGACAGGGCTCGGTCGATCTCCAGCGCTGCGGCCCGGGCCTGGGCCGAAAGAACCAGATCCAGCTCGCGGTCAACGTTGGAGGTCCCGCCTTCGCCGCCCTCCTCATCAAACTGCACGTCGCCGGGTTCGTGCTCGAGGGCCAGCGAGTCGGCCTGGGCCTTCAGCACGTCGGCCGATCGGAGGTAGTTGACCCGCTCGTCGAGCAGGAGCTGCCGCTGGCTGGCGAGGAAGGCAGCTCGTTCGCCCTTCCCCTTGGCGGCAACCACCTTGGAGGCCGGCTTGCTCTTGGCTGCTGCCGTCTTTGCCCCGGATGTCGACTTGTGCGGTGAGGCGGCCTTGGCCGTGGACGCGGAGGCCTTCTCGGCGTCTTTCGCCGACGTGGCCTTGGTGGGGGTCTTCGGCTTCGCCGGCGAGGTGGCCGGCTTCGGCTTGACGGGCGCGGCCGCCTTGGCGGGGTGGGGAGTGCCCTTGGGGGTCGTGGTTTCCGTGTTCTTCGGAGTGGAGGAAGTCGTCACTTTTTTCAGCATCTCATCCTGCCCTGCGGCTGTCCTGTTCGCCCGAGCGGGGCCTGGGGAGCCAGGAACCCTACCATGGGCAACTTCTTGGTCGTGCATGGAACGCCTGACGGCCGCTGCTTGTTCCCCGGAACCCGTGAAGACCGACCCGGAACGGTGGTGCCGAGGGGGGGATGCCCTGGTCGACGCCCAATTCCAGCGGGGGGCCTTGGCGACCCGCCGTCGGCCTCCCGGGATCTCGGTTCGACCGACCGCAGGCCAGCGACAGCCACGCCAGTGCCGCGGTTACGACCGGTTTGTGGTTCGACAGCCGAGCATCTTTTGGTATTTGCGAAGTTCTTTTTTCGCGGACGCTTATCTTGGTGGAATGCCCGCCGGCCCTGACCAGCATTACCCCGATGTCCCAGGCTCACCTCGATTCGCCGAGATCGAGGAAGAGATCCTGGCGTGGTGGGCCGGCGTCGACGCCTTCGGGAGATCCGTGGACCGCCGCCCGATCGACAACGAGTTCGTCTTCTACGACGGTCCACCGTTCGCCAACGGGCTGCCGCACTACGGGCATCTTTTGACCGGCTACGTCAAGGACGTCATCCCGCGCTACCGCACCATGCGGGGCCAGCGGGTGGAGCGACGCTTCGGCTGGGACTGTCACGGGCTGCCCGCCGAGACAGAGACCGAAAAAGAGCTGGGCGTGTCCGGTCGAGGGCCGATCACCGAGTACGGGATCGACCGTTTTAACGATCATTGCCGGACCTCCGTGCTGCGCTACACCCAGGAGTGGGAGCGCTACGTCACGCGCCAGGCTCGCTGGGTCGATTTCGCCAATGACTACAAGACGATGGATCTTTCCTACATGGAGAGCGTCATGTGGGCGCTCAAGCAGCTGTGGGAAAAGGACCTCCTCTACGAGGACTACCGGGTCCTCCCCTACTGCTGGGAGTGCGAGACACCACTGTCCAACTCGGAAACCCGACAGGACGACGCCTACCGAGATCGACAGGACCCGGCGATCACCGTGGCCTTTGCTGTCGAGCCCACCTCCGATGCGGTCCCCGAGGTCGTGGCCGGACCGCTTCAACTCTGGGTGTGGACGACCACCCCGTGGACCCTCCCTTCCAATCTGGCGCTGGCAGTCGGGCCCGACGTCAGTTATGCGGTGTTCGAGCGGGAGGGATCGCACTTCGTGCTCGGGGAGAGCACCACCGGCAACTACGAGACACAGCTCGAGGGGGCAACCCGTATCGGGACCGTCGAGGGACGCGATCTCGTGGGCCGGCACTACCGCCCGTTGTTCCCCTGGTTCAGCGATACGCCGGAAGCGTTCGTCGTTCTCGGTGAGGAGTTCGTTACGACCGAAGAGGGAACGGGCGTCGTGCACCTGGCACCCGGCTTCGGCGAGGACGACCAGGTGGCATGCGCGGCAGCGGGCATTCCCGTCGTCTGCCCGGTCGACGATCGGTGCCGGTTCACCTCCGAGGTACCCGACTTCGAAGGTTTGCAAGTGTTCGAGGCCAACCAGCCGGTGATCCGCGCCCTGAGGGAGCAAGGCGTCCTGGTGCGCTCCGACTCCTACGTGCACTCCTATCCCCACTGCTGGCGAACCGATACGCCGCTGGTCTACCGGGCCGTCACGTCGTGGTTCGTGAAAGTCACTGCCATCAAAGAGCGACTCCTGGCCGCCAACCAAGAGATCAACTGGGTGCCTGAACATGTCCGCGACGGCTCGTTCGGGAAGTGGCTCGCAAACGCTCGCGACTGGTCGATCTCCCGTAACCGTTTCTGGGGATCCCCAATCCCTGTTTGGCGGAGCGACGATCCGTCCTATCCGCGCCTCGACGTGTACGGGAGTCTGGACGAGCTGGAGCGGGATTTCGGGGTACGGCCCAACGATCTGCACCGCCCGGCGATCGACGAGCTGACCCGCCCGAATCCCGACGACCCAACGGGCCAGTCCACCATGCGCCGAGTCACCGACGTGCTCGACTGCTGGTTCGAGTCAGGCTCCATGCCGTTCGCGCAGGTGCACTACCCCTTCGAAAACCGAGATTGGTTCGACCACCACTTTCCCGGCGACTTCATCGTTGAGTACGTCACCCAGACACGCGGGTGGTTCTACACCCTGCACGTCCTGGCAGTGGCTCTGTTCGACCGTCCCGCCTTCAAGAACTGCATCGTGCACGGGATCCTCCTCGGTGAGGACGGCCGGAAAATGTCGAAGCGGTTGCGCAACTATCCCGACCCTGAGGCCATGTTCTCGGTTCACGGCGCCGATGCCATGCGGTGGTTTTTCATGGCCTCACCGGTGCTGCGCGGTGGGGACATGATCACCGACGAGAAGGGAATCACCCAGGCCGTTCGCACCGCCCTGCTGCCGTTGTGGAACGCGTGGTACTTCTTCTCTCTTTACGCCAACGCCGACGAGCGAAAGGCTGTCCTCGGCCGGGTCGATGCCAAGGGCACCCTCGATCGGTACGTGCTGGCCAAGACCCGTCAGCTGGTCGAGACGGTGACCGATGCCCTGAACGCTTATGACCTCTCGGGGGCGTGCAGCGCGATCGAGAGCTACCTCGACGTCCTCACCAACTGGTACATCCGCCGGAGCCGGGACCGGTTCTGGGGATCCGGCGACAACGACGAGGACGCCTCCCAGGACGCCTTCGACACGCTCGGAACCGTGCTCGAGGTGCTCTGCCGGGTGGCGGCACCCTTGCTGCCCTTGGTGAGCGAGAAGGTGTGGAGGGGGCTCACCGACGGAGATCAGACGGTCGAGGCGGACGGGAGCCCACACTCGGTACACCTGGCTGATTGGCCAGAGGCCTCGTCACTCCCGGCGGATGCGGACCTGGTCTCCGACATGGACCTGGTCCGGGAAGTGTGCTCGGCCGCCCATTCGATCCGAAAAGCCAACGGCCTCCGCGCCCGGCTGCCCCTCGCCGGGCTGACCGTGGCGGCGGTCGATGCCGCCCGCTTGGATGCCTATCGCGACCTGATCGGGGACGAGGTCAATGTCCGTTCGGTGACGTTGACGGAAGACGAGGACCGCTTCGCGTCCCGGCACCTGACCGTCGTCTTCAAGGTGGCGGCCCCCCGGCTGGGACCCGCCACTCCGGCAACCGCGGCGGCGGCCAAAAAGGGGGACTGGGAGCTGCTCGACGGGGGCCGGGCCAGGGTTGGCGAGAGCATTCTCGAACCCGGCGAGTTCGAGATGCGGGTCCAGCCTCTCGACCCGGCGACGACCCGTTCCCTGGCGGGCCAGTCCGGGTTGGTCGTCGTCGACACGGTGCTGACCGAGGACCTGGTTCGCGAGGGTCTGGCCCGCGACCTGGTGAGGGCGGTGCAACAGCGGCGCCGAGAGCTCGGGCTGGACGTGAGCGACCGCATCCGTCTCGAGGTCGGCGGCGACCCGGATGCCCTCAAGGCGGTGCAGGAACATCGGGGGTGGATTGCCGAACAGGTTCTGGCCACAGAGCTCGTCGCCCCGGCCGAGCCTGACGGCGACGGCTGGCACGAGGCGACGCTGGCCGACGATGTTCAGGTCTGGATACGCGTCACTCGGGTGGCCGCCCGCTAGGCGATCCGTCAGGGGGAGGATCGGGAGCGTCGCCCGATGCTCCCGGCTGAGGGCGATGGTCCCCGCCGGTTGTGCCCGCCGTGGGTGCGTCCGGGGCCACCTTGGGTCTGGCTGCGTCCGGGGTAGCCGGCTCGCCGCTGGGCGCATCGGAGGGGGCCGCACCTGGGCCAGCCTCCTTCTGCCCGGCCGGATCCGGCGACGCGATGGCACCGTGGGTGAGCAGCGTCTGGTCGCCGAGCCCGCCCTCGAACGACGCCGCTCGGGCCCGGAGCTCGGCCGGGCCGAGTCGAACGAGCGACCGTTCGGCGCGGGTGCGACGTTGTCGGACACTTAGCACCCCTACGACCCCTCCGGTCGCTGCGCACGCTACGGACAGGGCGATGAGGAGGAAGTTCCCCTCGACCGAACCGGCGATCAGCAGGACCACGCCGACGACGAGCGCCACCGTCACGAGCAGCACGTCCATACCCTCCCGCCAGGCCCGTCGTCGCGGCGGCATCCCCGGCTGCGTCAGGCTACCCAGTCCCGGGTGGCGCACTCCCGAACGCCCTCGCCGAGCGGAGGTGATCGAGGATCGATTTTCGTAGCGGACACAGCCACTCGGTACCGTCACCGCCATGGGAGACCGGATTCTCCACGATGTCGAGAATCATAAGCGAGTGGCGTTGACCAACCGTGGAGACGGTGCGCCAATGTGGCCCAGCTGTAGAAATGCCTTTGACTGATTACGTCCGGGGTTACCGGCCACCACGATTTGTATGGACTCTGGATCCAACACCGTCCTGATCATCGGCTCGGGCTCAGAGCGGAAGAGCTTCGCTGAAATCGCCTCATCCGGCTGCCAGGCCCACCCTCCATAGGAACTTCGGACGCCGGCTGTTCCGTAGGCGGAACGCTCCACGTCCGCGACGCGCACCCAGGTATTCTCCCAGATGTAGCGACGAATGTCACCCTTCGACCACCCAAACTCCTTGAGCGCTTTGGCGACGGGAGGACCAAGAATGAGAAGGGGCGAAAAGACGCCCGAAAACATGACCTTGCCAGCCCACAGTCCCATAGCATCTGCGAAGCCTCGTGTGATCGACCACATCTGCTCCTCCGCTGTATCTCCGGCGGAATAGATGGGTACGCCAGAGCTGAGGGCGCTCTGGACAGCGACTACCGTATCCTCGAGCCGGAAACCATTATCCTCTCGGTAGGAGGGCCATCCGAGTTCGGAGTGAACGTACTCATCGTTTTCCGCAAGTGCCACAAAGAAGTTGCTGGCGATGGCACCCTGGTCAGTGGTGCCAGGGAGTAATCCGGCGACGTTTCGCATGTACAGGCGCAGGAAACGTCCAACAGTGCTGTTAGCTCGCCGTCCTATGCGCAAGACGCCCGTTTCAGAATTGAAGCCCAACCGTCTCGAAGAGGTCGCCGCTGATTATCGTTATGGGCTCCCATCCAGTTGTGGATGCGGCATCCTCCAACCGGAAGGACGGGTCGGCTATACATTCGACGGCGGCGAGCAAGATCGGCATGTATTCTGGGGCGCAGCCCGCCATAACGCCGTTGACGGCGACGTTCCAGACCGTCGCTGCTCGACGGGCAGGCAATAGGACGCCTAGCTCCTCCTCCGGTTCGCGGTCGGTGCTTCGCAAGAAGGCATCTACTCGCGGACGGGTTGGTGGAACTATCGGCAGACCATCGGTCCAGTCGCGATCGATAAAATATTCGTGGACGTCGTCCAATGAGCCCCTAAAGACGACGTCGTCCACGCCGTCTCTGCAGTTTTAGCCGACCGCTCCGCGGGGGGCTATCGTCGAAATCGTCGGTGGTTAAAGCGTCCACGACGGCAGGAGCCACGATGGTGGTCACCTTGAGATTGAATTCTTCAAAGGTGTCCGATAGGGGAACACCGGGATAGCTCACTATGGGGATTGATGGGACCCCCATCAAGTCGGCCACCGCTCGTCCCAAGGGCTCAAAGGGAGCCGAGCCGACCGCCACGACCGGTATTCCGGCTTGCTCAATGAACGCTGACGCCCGCATCACGGCGGACATACAACTCCCTCAAGCGCCGACCGCGACTACTGCGACGTCGACGCCAGCCGCACGAAGGTGGGTAGGGAGTTCCTCCTCCAACTGAGCCGGCGGTATGGTCGAGATGTTTCCAAACCTCTCATAATCCACGAACTCTACGTTTGCATAGCTAGCCTCGATTTGGTCACGAATTGCGGCGAAGAATAGCGGACCGTTGAACAGATAGTCCCAAACAAATGCAACCTTGCCGTTGGAAAGGCTCTGCGGTTTGGGGGTTATACGCGAGCTTGGGTCGGAGCTCCCAACGACAGGGGCGACGACCTCATACAGCGGTTCCTTGGGCATCCGTTTCTCCTTTCGTACCGTTCCATGACACTGAGACGCTAGCCAGCATGAGCTGAGAACCTCGATAATACTTATCGCTTGCCGCTTAAGTCAGCCGAAGACTGGTAACCAAAAGCTTCTGGGGTGAATGGCGGGATTATCCACGTCATTATGGGCAACCAGATGCCCACTAGCTGACTGTTCGAAGCGACAGGCAGTGTGCTTCGGGCTGCAGATACTCACGCACCGGACGCACCTTCGCTCATAGTCGAGGTGGGCGGCAGCCCTAGTTGGGCACGAGTGTGAATGATGGGTGGTCGATGGGCTGGCCCACCCGTAGCCCGAACCCATCGCAGTCATGATTCGGAGCACCCGAGTAGCGGGCATCCGAGGGGATGTAGCACACGGCGAAGGACCAGCGTTGCTGGGTGGTGTTGTTGGCACCCGCGCCGTGAACGACCAAGCCATGATGCACGGTGGCGTCTCCAGGTTGGAGGTGGTGGGGCGGTGACAGCGCAAAACGGGCGAGTTCAGGATACTCGTCAAGCAAGTCGGTCTTGCGATCGGGGGCACCTCGGCCCAATAGTCCGCATCGATGGGAACCAGAATAGAACTGGACCGGCCCCTGATCGGGCTGGATCTCGTCGAGCGCAATCCAAACAGTCAGGGCGTTGCGGTCCACGGGGAAGGCGACCGAGTCCTGGTGCCACTCGGTTCGCAGACTAACGTTGTCGGGCAGCTTGCACATAAAAATATCGTGATAGACCCGCATCGCCCGATCGCGTCCCAAGAGTCGCTGAACATTGCGGCCCATAGTCTTAGCCAGCGCAGCCCGACCGAAGACCGGATCATGCGCACTGCGGATCGCCCCCCGCCACTCGACCCATTTCTTATTGTCGGTGACAATACCATCCATAGACTGAGAAATTGTCATGTGCTCGCGGCGGGCCTCAGGGCTGGCGAAGTCGGTGTCAGTACCGGCCATCAACTCGATCAGACGGGGCTTGCCCCGCTCGAGGATGGCTCGGCAGAGTTCGGGTGAGACTAGACCCGGGAGTAGCACCCACCCGTTGTGCTCGAAGAAGGCGACCTCGATGTCGGTGACGGCCCGCACGTCGTCTTGGGCTGCATCGACGGCAATCGATCCGGACGTGATATCGGCAGTAGTCATTTCAACTCCTTGGTCGGGCTCGGCACTGTGCGCCAGTAACAGCTCGATTCGTGCGATGCCCAGGCGCAAAGGATAGATGGGGGGAGTGGAGGGCCGGCGACTGGCGCGGGTTTCGGTTGGGAGACGCCACCAGCGATGTCATGCCAGATGCAGATAGTCACGCAAGCCAACGTGGATATCCTAGTTGCCGAGCACTGGCTCTGAAACCAGTTTGGTGGCAAGGTCCTGGTCCACCTGGCCAGACACGAGGAGCGTCCCGTCGAAGGTGTACAGCAGACACGGAGCCACAGAGAATCGAGCGGGTGTCCATGAAATTGGACTTTTACCTCACGTACGCCTATCAACCGAGTGCGGAGACAATCGAGATGGCACGACACGCCGAGGAGTTCGGGTTCCACGGGCTAGCGGCGGGCGAGCACCTCTTCTATCCGATCAAACCGTCGACCCGGTATCCTTACACGGAGAGTGGTGAGCCGCCGTTCTCGCTGGATAAGCCGTGGCCCGACGTCTGGGTGATGGCTGGGGCCATCGGGGTTACCACTTCGAAGCTCCACTTTCGGACCAACGTCTACGTCCTCCCGCTCCGCCATCCTCTCATCGTCGCCCGAGCCGTGGGCACCGCCGCGGCGATGGCAGAGGGGCGCATCGAGTTGGGCGTGGGAGTCGGGCACCTGGGTGACGAGTTCACCGCCCTCGATGTTGACTTCCAGACCCGTGGCCGACGCATCGATGAGTCCATCAGCGCCCTCCGATCATTGCTCAAGGCTGGCCCGGTGTCCCATCACGGAAAGATCTGGAACATCGGGCCTATATATCTCCACCCTGCCCCCGAACAGCCGGTGCCGATCTTCGTCGGTGGGGAGTCGAAGGCGGCCTTAGAGCGCACCGCCCGTCTTGGCGACGGCTATATCAGTATCCCCCACTCTATGGAGGACCTTGAGGCGCTGATGGCCGAACTCAAGCGACTGCGAGCAGCGTTAGCTCCTGAACGTCCCCCACTGCGATTCCACCTCCACGGTTCCGACCTTCGGACATTGGGTGACTATCGACGCTTGGCCGACGCAGGCGCAGAGGCCGTGACAGTCGCCTTCTGGTTGCACGGCCGCCGTTCTCCTGTCGGACAAGGCCTTGTCGAACGGATGAAGGACTTCTCGGAGTCGGTGATCGAGAAGATCTGAGCCACTCTGCCCCTGTGCACGAACGATATTGACCTTGTTGCATCGTCTGGCTGCTGGGGAAGCGCGGTCACGTCATCAATGCCACCCTGCTTGTCGATACTCTCACAGGAATGACGACCACAAGACTTACCGCCACAGTCGATGGAACCGAGACCGTCGAGCTAACCATCGCCTACGAGTTGCTCGGAGAGAAGGGGCGACCCTGGGTGATCACGCCTGGGGGCCGCTTCAGCAAGGACTATCCAGATGTGCGTGAGACGGCCCAGGCCCTCGTCGAACTCGGCCACCGTGTCCTCATCTGGGACCGTCCCAACTGCGGCGAGTCCGACGTGTGCTTTGTGGGTTCTAATGAGTCGGCACTGCAGGCCGACATCCTGGCCGCATTGGTCTCGCACCTTGACCTGGCGCCGGCGGTCTTTAGCGGCGGTTCAGGCGGGGCACGAGTGTCACTGCTTGCCGGCTCTCGCCACCCCGAGGTGACGGCGGGCCTCGCCGTATGGTGGATCAGCGGTGGCGTCTATGGCCTCATGCATCTCGGCGTCACTTACTGCGGCTCGTCTATCAACGCGGCATGGGACGGGGGGATGCAAGCCGTCGTGGCCCTGCCGGAATCCACGCTCGGCAACTGGCAAGAGGTTATGCAGCGTAATCCCAACAATCGTCAGCGCCTGCTCGAGCAGGACCCCGAGGAGTTCCTGGCCACTATGCAACGGTGGATGCTGGCATTCTGCCCGTGCGGTGGTGCCACCGTGCCGGGACTTCCCGACGAAGATGCCCGGCGAATCAACCTGCCGGTACTGGTGTTCCGCAACGGAGCGAGCGACCCTATTCACACGCGGAAGACATCCGAAGAGATGGCGCGGCTACTCCCCCAGGCACGTCTCGTCGAGCCGCCATGGGGAGACCGCGAGGCGGTCGACAGCAAGCCAGGGCGACGGTTCGAGAAGTGGCCGCTCCTCGCGCCTCTCCTCCACACTTGGAGTGCGGATACCTTGCCCAACTCGACTTCCTGAGACGCCGATCACACCCTGCCGATTGCACAAGTCAAAGACACACAAGAATCTCATCTGACCTCTGGTCCTTTCGGCCCCGTCCCTATTCATCGAGTGAGCGCTTATCCGCGACCTGCCTTCCGGCGTCGCGAATGGTTGACGAGATGCCCCGTTCGAGTGAGGCAAAGATGATCTTGAAGCCCTCCTCGACTCGCCGCACGGCTTCCTCCGGACTGGTGGCGCTGACCGCGCAAGGTACGCCGCGTTCGCTACAGACCTTCAGCACGTATTGGAGTTGCTCCTCCACCTCTGGATGATGCGCCTGACCGATAAGCCCCATATCGGAGCTCAAGTCGCCGTGTCCGGGCCAGATAGCACCCAGCCCGTTGGTGGCATCCAAGATACGCTCGATATTTTCGACTCCAAGTCGAGTTTCGACGATCCCCATTATAAGGATCTCGCCGTCGGGGTTTACCGGCCACACGTCCGCCTTGTCAAGGTAGTCTCGCTGGCTCAGGCCCCAATAGCGGGCGGCAACCCGGGGCCAATACCCCCGCTGTCCGCCCCCTAGTTCCCTGCGGTGCCGCTGCTCTGGGTAGCGGGCGGCGCTCACGGTCGTCAACGCCTGGTCCGGGGTTTCGACGGAGGGGGCAATGAAACCGTACAGCCCGGTGTCGAGTACTTGTTTAATGATCCATTGATTCTTTTCACGAGCGTTCGAGGGTATCCGCGCCATGGGGACAACGGAGGGTCGGGCGCCATCCTCGGCGATACGTTGTCGATTCAGGAGCGCTTGCAGCGACTGTCGTAGACCGAGAAAATCGAATCCGAAGTGTTCCATCTCAAACCAAACCATGTCAAAGTCTGAGTCGCCATACATTTCCGCCAAGTCAAAGCTCCCATTGGGGACCGGCCCCGAGGACACAACCTACGTCTCCAGCGGCTAACTTTTCGATCACTTTGTTTAGACGACGTTCTGACATGGCGTCTCCTATGACTCGGTACAGGGAACCTCGGCCCCGCACAAAAATACTGACCTGGTTGTTGGCGGCGGTTCACATCACAAAAGCGGCCCCGGATCACGGGGCCTCAAGGGCAACCTTTCTCGGCGTAAAGAGGCTGTCGAACCCTGTCGAGTCGACGCGGAGGGCGAGAGCACGCAGCGTGGCCTCTCTATCGAGCGGAAGTCGAAGCCGGCCCTGGAGGGCCAGTGTGATGATTGCCATGTCGTGCTCGTCGCACAGGCCGACGGCTCCGAGCACCTGGTGACACATACGCAGGACCCGCCTGGCGATGTCAAGAGCCGCCCAGCGGAACGCGAGCGCATCAACAACGGCAGTTGTTCCGGGAGATTCGTAGGTGCTCCACAGGGCCTGCAGTGCTAGTTCATACAGAGCCTGAAGCTCGGCGCAGCCGTCTGCGAGTGGGAAAGCGACCCCTTGATAGGAGGCAATCGGGGAACCGAAGGCCACTCGCTCGGTGGCGTAACTGGTAGCGAGGTCTAGAGCCTGCTCAACGCCGCCGAGTAGGTACCAGGAGGGCAGAACATACAGAAGCGCCTCCTCTACCAGAGACAAGGGCGGCTCCTCGTGGGAAAACTGCGGCGCAGACCGGTTCACGAACGGTCCGACCTTCGAGCCGATCAAATCGGTGATCCCGAAGCCACAGCTGACCTCGCCGCCGGCGCTGGCGAGGTCCCACTCGGGAAACAGATCGCCATGCTCGAAGCGGCTGCCTGAGGACATCAGGGCGAGGGGCCTGCCGCTAGGGCGTCGCATGAGCATCGCCTCTATCGGCAAGGGAAGTACAGCCCGTCCGGCGGCTCGGCACACCTCGGCAGCCGCCAGACCTTCGGCATACCCCTCACGCGGATCCAGTGAGTCGATGACTTCGCCCACCGCGTCGGAATGCCCAGTTCGGGCGGACGGCTCTTCCATAGCGCGTCTGGCCATAGAAATCCCACCTCGAGCGGCCAATAACCGATCCAGGACGTGGCGGATCTCCTCGGCCTCGAGGCTGATCCGAATCCGTTCTCCACGGAACATTGCCCGCGAGAGTTGCCGTTGCAGCATCTCTGTCGTCCCTGAGGCGATCGTCCCAGCCTGCATGTAACGCCAGTAGAAGTCGATAGCGCCGTCAATAGCCGCATGGGGCGTATACCGATGCTCGAAAAAGCCATCTCCAATCGCTTCGCTGAGCGTGTCGGCGACCAGAAGGTCAGCTCGGGTGGTAACGAGTCGGGCCGCACATACGATGAAATCGTGGGAGCCGCCCTCTTCTTGAATCCATAGGGCCCGTCGACACATCAGACGAGCCATGCGGTTACGCACTCGAGCCGGCAGCCATCGATTTGGCGGCAACGCAGCCGCATACTCTTCGTTCCCGAGCACCTCCGCGAGGAGGCGATCTCCCCGGGCGTAACGGGCGATACCAACGCGTTCGTTGGAGAGGGCATCGCGAATGACTTGCCAGCCATTCCCTACTCCTCCAAGGACCTCGCTCCCGTCGGCCCAGACTCCGTCCAGAAACACTTCATTGAGGTGATGCGGACCCGGAATGCCGTCCAAGGCCCGCACCGTGATACCAGCACGGTCCATCGGAATAAGGAACACCGTGATCCCAGCCCGCTTGTCGTCACCTAATCCTTCGACGCGGGCCAGGAGGTAGCACCAGCTGGCCCACCGGGCCCAGGATGTCCAGGTCTTCTGGCCGGTGATCCTGAAGCCGTCACCATCGGGCACAGCTCGCGTCTGGAGATTTGCCAGATCGGACCCCGCGTCTGGTTCGCTGAAGCCCTGGCACCAAATCGACTTCCCCGCCGCGATCATGGGAAGGTGAAGTGCCTTCTGTTCGGCGGTACCGTAGTCGGATATCGATGGGCCTACCCAGTTTGGACCGTAATACTGGGCACCGCGAGGCTCGAAATGTGCCCACATCTCTTCACGGATAACTATGGAGGAGGCCAGGTCCGCGTCCTGACCGCCGTACTCTGCTGGCCAGTTTGGGACCAGCAACTTCTCGGCTGCGAGGACCTCGCAGAAACGGTTGCTCAGCTCGAGATCGGCCGAATCATTTGTAAATGGTCCGAGCCACCCCGCTGGTAGGTGAGCGGCTACGAGCTGGCGTAGTCGTCGCCTCAACGCATCGGCGTGTTCAGGATCTCTGAACATGAACGCGTCAGTGGATCGAGCCGTCATTGCTCACTTCTGTTTCTCCTCGACTAGTGGTTCTCGCGGCAAGCCCAGCCCTCGCTCGCCGATGATGTTCCGTTGGATCTCGCTCGTGCCGGCCGGTATTGTCCATTCCCACGACCCGATGAAGTCGATCATCCAGGCCCCCGACTCCCAACCGCTCGACGCCGGCTTCTGCAGGACGGTGTGGACTGGCAGTCCGCCAATCTCGGTCCCGAAGTCCATGAGGCGCTGAAGCAGTTCGCTGTAGAACAGCTTGACGGCCGATGCGTCGGCGGGTCCGACCTGTCCTGTCTCGTGGGCTAACACAAGTCGTCGGCAGAGTGCCTGCAATCCGGTTATCTCCGTCTCGAGTTGTGCCAACCGGTCACGGACCCGAGAGTCGGCGATCGGCGACCCGCCCGAGTCGGATCTTCTTGCACGCTTCGAGCAGCCACCGGAAGGCGGCATTTCCCAATCGCTCTGCTAGCTCCAGCATCACCATCCCCCGCTCGGCGCCGAGGGTCGCTTGGGCGACCCGCCAGCCTGCATTCTCAGCCCCGACTAGCTGAGACGACGGGATCGCGAGCATCGTTGAGGAAGATCTCGCAGAAATGGGATTCTCCTGTTGCCTGCTGGATGGGGCGGACCTCGATACCGGCCGTCTGCATGTCCAATAGAAAGTAGGAAATGCCACGATGCTTCACCGCGTCCGGGTCGGTCCGAGCGAGCAGCAGGCACCAGTCGGCATGTGCCGCTCCGCTTGCCCAGAGCTTCTGCCCGTTGACGACGTATTGGTTGCCCTTCTTTGCCGCCGTCGTCTTCAAGCTCGCCAAGTCGGATCCGGCCTCGGGTTCGGAGAAGCCCTGAGCCCAGATTTCGCCATCGAGAATGGCGGGCAGGTGTCGTCGCCGTTGGTCATCTGTACCCGCCTCCAACAAGGTAGCGGCGGCGTGATGAATGGCCATGAACGAGAGGATCACCCGGGGTGCGTCGTGCCCGGCCAACTCTTGATAGAGCACCATCTGCTCGGCTACCGTCATGCCCCCGCCCCACTCCTGAGGCCAATGGGGAACAGCATAACCGGCCTTCCTTAGTGTCTGAAACCAGTCACGTTGGAACGCAGCGAACCGTTCGTCGGAGACTTCCGTCTGCTCCTGCCGCCATCCTGTAGGTACGTGCTCCCGGCACCATTCACGAACTGTTGCCCGAAAAGCGGGTAGCTCGGTCGACTCGTTCACCGGTCGAAGCCTACCTTCGACGTCACGGTGTCCGACGGCCGGGTTGGAGGTCCTGGTATGCGGTCACATCTTCCGAATTATCGATTCAGAGAACTCGCTTATCCTGTCTTGTTGTTCATCTAGAGGCAGCGGCTCTCGTCCTCGTCGCCAGAACCCAATGGTTGCCGCCTCTACGCCGATATCGGCCAGCTTCTGATAGTCTCCGGCGGTTTGTAAGTCAAGGCCGTGCATGTGAAGACGGAGGGGCGGTAGGTCAGGTGCCAATTCCGCTCGAAGCTTTTGCAGCTCGGCGGCCAGGGACCGGAGATCTTCCAAGGTGTGGGGAACGCTGACATACCCGTCCCCGAGGCGGGCGGCTCGGGCCAGGGCAGCTTTGGACTCACCCCCGACGAAGATCGGTACGGGCAGCTCGGGCGCGGGATGAAGGTAAATCGGGGGAATGTCCCAGAAGTCGCCACGGTGAGAGACCGGTCCCGACTTCAGCAGCGACCGGAGCGCCAGGATCGCTTCATCTGTGCGCCGACCTCGGGTGTGGAAGTCCGCACCCAAGGCGTCAAACTCGTCTCTTAGGTGCCCTACACCGATTCCGAGCTCGACCCGGCCCTCCGCCATCGCGGCGGCAGTGCCGATGCTTCTGGCCGCCACCAACGGATGGCGAAGAGGCAGTATGTATACGTTCGTGCGAAAATGAAGCGTAGTTGTGACTGCGCCGAGAGCCCCCATTAGGACCCCGACGTCAGGAAACGGAGAGTCCAGGGCGAACAATGGCTTGCCACTGTCAGTATAAGGGTAGGGGGTCGAAGGTTCGACCGGGTAGAACAGGTGGTCGGCCAGCGCTACGCCGTGAAATCCGAGCATCTCAGCTTGGCGCGCTATCTCCACGGTCTGCAGAGGCGGCTGAAAACCACAGGTGAGATAGAAGTTCAATGTCATCGATCAGAGCATACCGTCGAGGGCACTGCGGCACTGGAGAATGGCTATCTACTCAAAGGAGGTTCTCGGAGCTGCTTGGAACCGGTGATGGTCCTGTCGGGGTCCAGAACCCGGGATTTCTCTTGGCCAAGAGCGCAGCCCCGTTGGTCCCTCAATCAACCCAGGGGGTCCCTCCGGGAACGAGGTGGTAATGTGCGACGGCAACTTCAAGCGCCACTAGAGGTTGCCCCTCGCCACAAGTCGTGTCCGCTTCGACGAGTCCCTGGGTTCGGCGCAGTACGACCACGGCCCACGATGTCAGTCGGAGGTACCATGCCCACTCCCCCAGTCTCCTCCGAAGTTGACAGGGAAGACGGTGCCCAGGATGACGTTCGACCCGTCACGGACGCAGAGGTCGCTTTTTTCGAGGAGAACGGCTGGGTCCTGCTACCGAACCTGGTCTCAGCCAGTGTGTGTCGGGCGATACTGGAGCGCGGCAGACCACGCCTGCGCGACCTGATGAGTGGTAGCAGCGAGGCCTTCTCAAGTGAAGAGGAGAAGCGACTCTCTATGAGCGCGTTTGCTTCGGGAGAGGGTTCGATTATCGACAACAGGAAATGGATCGGCTGGTACCACCCCATCCGTAGGGGAGGTGACCGGGTGCTGAGCAGGGCCGCTCTGGCCAAGAACATGGGACGCAACGTGCAGCGCATGCTGGGGCGAGACAAACCGGTGAGGCTCTACCACGACATTTTCATGTGCAAGCTTCCTGATGCGATCAGCATCCCGACTGGTTGGCATCAGGACTCTCCAAACTTTCCTGTGGACCGGAACGCTCTGACCGTCTGGATCGCGCTCGATGAGATCACACCCGACCAGGGCTCCTTGCAGTTCTATAGCGGTTCTCATCGCTGCGGACTCCTGGGCAGAAACACGACGGATCCCAACACCGACTTGGTTGACGAATATCCAGAACTGAAACGCTTTTCGGTCTCAACTGCAGCTCACCTGTCGGCTGGTGACGCCACCGTGCACCACGGACTGACCGTGCACGGCGCCAGTGCGAACACCACAGAGCGCCCTCGCTGGTCCTTTGCTGTCTGCTATATCCCCTCCGACGCTCGCTATACTGGGGCGCCGAATCATGACTGCGACGGCTTTGACCTCAAGGTCGGCCACCCCATAGATCATCCCTCTTTTGTCATGATTCCCCAGTAAGGCGGCGGGTGGGCAGAACCGCAGTTCCCGCCTTCTACGATCCCAAAAGAAGCAGCCGCGGGGTCTTCGAGGGGCGAGGCTTCCCCTGTCGAGTCGGGTACTTAAACCTGACTCGGCGTGAGGGCAATCGACGTCGTTTGGGCCTGTCGGGCCGACGCCACGTCGAGGTCGGCGCCCGATTGCGGCGGTACCCGTCACTGCCGACCGATACGCCGGCGTTGACCGCCGGGACGGATACCACGGGCCGGGACACTCGCCTGATGCCTCGTTGCGCCCGAGCAGCTGCGGATGTCAGGTGACCGGATCTGGCACTGCCACCGTATCGAGCAGCCCCGTCGCCGGCCCTCGGACGTACCACGCGTCGCCGTAGTCGAGATTCCGTACGTGGTACTCGGGCGCCAGGGCGAGGAGGCGTTCGACCGCCACCTTGGTCTCGAGGCGGGCGAGCGGGGCCCCTATGCACAGGTGGGGACCGTAACCGAAGCCGATATGCGCCTTCGGGGTACGTTTGATGTCGAAACAGAGCGGGTCGCTCCATCGGGCTGGATCACGGTTCGCAGCGATCGTCATTGCGCACACCAGGTCGCCTCTGGCGAGGTGGGTGTCGGCAAACTCAGTGTCAGCCTCGACCGTTCGCAGCACCCCGTGCACGACGCCACACCAACGCAACACCTCTTCGACCGCCGGTCCCACCAAGCTTGGGTTGTCGACCACGAGACGGCGTTGGTCAGGATGGCGCTCGAGCTCAACCAGGCAGTTCCCAAGGAGCTTGGCGGTTGTGTCGTACCCTGCGATCAGCAAGTTCTCGACTGTCGAGCGGATTTCGGCGTCGCTCATCCGCAAGCCAGCCGGTTGCTCAAGCATCGCAGTCAGGACGTCAGGGGGGCGATCGACGACGATGTCGCTCGATCTCGTCGTCGAGATAGTGCTTCAGTTCTTGGCTAGCTCGCTGCATTCGCTCTCGTACGTCGGGGTCTTCGAGACCATATGTGGCCGAACCAGCGATCGTATGTGACCACCGTCGGAAATCCTCGTGACGATCCTCGGGCACGCCCATCATCTCGGCCACGATCACGGTGGGGATCATCGTGAAGTCGTGGACGATATCAAACGTTCCGTCTCTAGTAAGAGGTTCGAGCAGATTGTCGACGATCTCGGCCACCCGGGCCTCCCACTTGGCGATCGCACTTCGGGTGAACATCGGTGCCAGCGGCGCACGCAAGCGGTTGTGTTTCCGATGGGTCCGAGACCACCATGTTCGGCGCGTCGAACCACCACACCCGGGCGGTGTCGCGGTATTGCGCATTGGAGTAACGGACGGGGTCTGCAAACACTGCCTGACAATCGTCGAAGCCGCACAACATCCAAGCCTGCAGGACGTCGTTCCAGACCACTCGTCCTGCAGCGCGGATCTCCTCGTAGTATGGGAAGGGATCGGCGTTCACCCTGGGATCGAAGAAGTCCACCCTCATTGCGCTCGCGGCCATGATCCTTGCTCCCTTGCATGATCTCGTTGTCTGGAATTGTGCACACTCTCGCCGGGTCGAACGCTACCTTGGGCCGTGTCGTGCGGGTCGTATGACGATCTGACACCCAGTCACTGCACTACCTTGGCGCGCCTCTTGCGAGGACGGGGTGGTGGCGGCGGGCCTGCACCCTCCCTACGCTTTGTTCACTACATCACAGGCCGTGAAATGGCCTCGACCATGCCTTAGCGTACGACGAGACCCTGGAAATCTGGCGTGCGAAGGTAATGCCACATCTCGGTGCCATAGAACGGGCAGTTCGTCGCCGAGCGACCGTACTCGTTTTGGTAGTAGCTCTTGGCCCGCCGGTCCATGTAGATCCTCGTCTTCTCCCGCTCGTCGAGCTCACTGTTCCAGCTCCAGTAGGCGCTCTCAGTGACGTCGATGGACCGCTTGTCGTTGGCGATAAGGTACTCGATGCACTGTAGTGCGTAGCGAGTCACCATCTCCTCGTGGTTGATGACTCCGAGGCCGCCGTATGGATTCATGTTCGGTCCGTAGATCATGAAGAAGTTCGGAAATCCAGGCGCCATGACGCCCATATAGGCGCGAGGGCCGTCCTTGGCCCACAACGCCTCGACCAACTGGCCGTCGCGCCCACGCACCTCCATCGGCCACAGGCATTCGTTCGCCTTAAACCCAGTGGCGTAGGCGATCACGTCGACCTCCCGGTGTGCACCATCGGTTGTCTGGATGCCCGTCGCGGTGATCCGCTCAATACCGTCCGTGACCAGCGTAACGTTATCGCGCAATAGTGCATCGTAATAGCAGTAGTCGCTATCGACCTGCACCGGGCGACGGGACCAGGGGGGGTATACCGGGATCATCTTCTCGATAAGTTCCGGCCGCTCAGCGAACTTCCGCTCGATGAAGGCGATCCGCTCATCGCGTAACCGATTATTGACGGCACTGCGAGCGTGAGGGTGCTCGTAGGTGGGATCGATTTCCCGCAAGGGTCCGGAGAGGTACGGACTCGTGAGCCAATGGGTTCGGAACCGCATGTAGTTGGTGTAGAAGGGGAGGTTTCGGTCAAGCCAGTTAACCTGCGGCGGGTACGGCGCCCGGTACCCTTTTCGGTCAAACAGCCACTCCGGGCTGCGCTGAAACACGTACAGGTGGCCGGCCTGCAGGGCCAGCTCGGGGACCATCTGAACGCCCGAACAGCCTGTTCCGATGACGGCTACCCGCTTCTCGGTCGTACTCAGGTCAGTCGGCCAACGGGCAGTATGAAACGACCGGCCTTGAAAGTCTCCACTACCTTGGATCCGCGGCAGGCTGGGCCGTGACAGAAGTCCGACCGCGCTGATGACTACGTTGGGTCGCCATCGCCGTTCGCCTTCGGGACCTTTGGCGATGACCTCCCACGTCGAGGTTTGCTCCGCCCAGCTTAACGACACCACTTCGGTATCGAACGCGATGCGATCCCGAACTCCGTATTCGTCGGCAACCCAGTTGAAGTAGCGCTGGTTCTCGTCGCGCACGCAGAACGGGTACGTCGATTCGAAATCGACACCGAAGATGTGCGTGTAGGCACGACTTGGTGAGTCGACGCGCGCCCCGGGATAGTTGTTCTCGAACCACGTCCCGCCGACTCCGGAGTTCTTCTCCACAACGGTGAAGTCGACGCCAGCCTGCTTCAAGAGCACCGCAGCATTGAGGCCGCCCATCCCTGCGCCGATCACGATAACCGAGAACGACTGCAACCGCTCCTGGGAAGGTGGCCGGCTCCACTGCAGGCCGCGGGCGTACGGGTCGAGCGCCAGTTCCTCAAACCAGATGTCGAGATCCTCAGGCGGTACCTGCTCGACGCCCGCGGCCAGGGCCATGCTGCGGGACAGCCGTTCAAGAGGTCCGATGTCTATCGGACCGGCACCGCTGTCGCGATAAGCCTTCAGGAAAGCGGCGGCCTTGGCACGTACCACAGCCACATCGGCGTCATCCACAAACACCGCGGGGTCGATCCCCGATTGGAGTGTGACTCCGATCGATGTCAGCTCATCGTCGCCGGTCAGCTGGTAAACGAGTCCTCGCAGCGCCATCGCGTCCGTGAACGCTATGGCGTCGTCAATCTCGGCGTCCGATGCCGTGAGCAGCTCTGCCCGTATCGTCGGACCCTTTACCGTATTCTCCGGTTCCAAATCCTTGACTCTCCTCAATGCGGCGCGGCGACGAAACTGGTCCCCTCTGAGGCCCGTCACCCCAACCTTGGCTCTCGCCCGCTGGAGTGTTCTCTAAGGCGAGAGTACATGAACTATTTTTCAGGCCCTCAAGCTAAAGCTTGTAGAGGGTGGAGGCGTTGTCGCCCATCACTTTTCGCCGCGTTTCCGGCCGCAAAGTGGACATCCGCTCCTCCACGAAACCCACGGGATCAGGATAGATACAGGTGGGATGCGGGAAGTCGGTCTCGAACAGGACGTTGTCCTCACCTACGCGTTCGACCAACCCTTGCAGATCCCCGAAGTTGTTTTCGAACCACAAAGTTGCGTACCAATGATCCTTCACGTACTCAGAAGGATTCCGAGACAACTCGGCCGCCTGCTGAGGTGAGTTCTCCCAAATCTCCCAATCCATGGTCTCCAACATGAATGGAATCCACCCGATGCCGCTTTCCACGGAAACCATCTTCAATCTCGGGTGACGGTCAAAGATCCCGGCGTATATGGTGTTGATCACCAGCCGGGCGTTGTTGATGAAGTGCAACGCCCCGCCAATGCCGGGCTTCACATAATCGTGCTGAGAGGCCCAGAAGTACTGTCCGTAGAATGCCGCAGAGGTGAGACTGGCCCCTATGTGGAAGTGCACGGGTAGGGCCAGGTCGGCGCACACCTCCCACAGCGGGTCCCACGCCTTATTGGCCAGGTCAGGGCTTCCCAAGTCTTGCGGATCTGAGGTGAGATTGATGCCTCGAAGCCCGAGCCTGGCCACCCGCTCGGCCTCCTGAACGCACGCCTCGATGCTCCACGCCGGCATGATCGGCATCGGCAAGAGACGAGTATTGGACCACTCCTGCAACTCCGCCAAGGAGTCGTTATAGATCTCCACGCACAACTGCTTGAGTTTGTCGTCACCCACTGTGCTGTTGAGGTTTTGCCCACCCAGACCGACCGAGTTGGGGTAGATCACCTGGGCATAAATGCCAAATTCATCCATCATGTCCAACCGGGCCTGGGGGTCATAGGCGGCCCGGTGGGCTTGCTCACGTCGCCACACCGGCTGCGACTCGGCGAAGGGGTGCTTCTTGCCCTTCGGATCGATGGTGCTGCCGCCGCCGGCAAAGCCAAACGGCTTCCCGTCCAGCACCCACATCGGCCGGCCGTCGACCTCCTCCACCCGTGGCAGCCGATCCTCGTAGCCCCGCGGCGCCCGCTTGGTCCAAAGATCCATCGGCTCGGTCATGTGGGTATCGGCGTCAACCACCCGAACTTCGTCAGCCAGCCTCACCATTGGTCCGTCTCCCTTTCAACGCGTAGCCGGCAGCAACTCGTTCTCGAGTCGACTCCTAACTACTTCCGAAATAGTATCGCTCTCGGACGACCTACACCGCATTCCCGACGGTGACAGGTGCCTCGAGTGGCGCCGACCTGCGCCGCTGATGATCCCGAGCCCATCAATCGCGTAATCGGGAGGTGACGACACCGTTGCCCTCTGAAACGCGAGCGGGCTCGAAGGCACGCAGGAGGGGGCGGTTCACTACACCCCTGAAGCGGCTCTACGCCTGCCCAGAACCTCCGTGGTCGGCAGCGGAGACGCCAGATGGCGAGCGAGGGAAACCCGGACCGTGCGGTGACGGGGTGGCGATCGCACACGACCCGATCAGCCCCATGCGTGTCCATCGTTCTGTCGAGCCCACGTCTAGGCGGTTGCCGTGGCTTCCTTATGAGAACCAGTCCTCCTGGAGTATTGTCCTGACCCGTTCGCTATACGGTGTCTTCGAGTGGTAACGAGGTGAGGATGTCGCTCGAGAAGCTAGAGGCTGAGTACGAGATCCGACAGGTCATGGCTCGATATGCTCGAGGCATAGATCGCAAGGATCGGGATCTCGTTCGGTCGTGTTATCACCCAGATGCTACCGACGAGCACCTGACCTATTCAGGGAGCGCCGAAGGCTACATCGCAACGCTGTGGAGCAAAGACCGGTTCAGGGCGACGCATCATCATCTTGGCGCCCCATCGATCGAGATCACTGCCGATGTGGCAGAAGTCGAGACGTATTGCACCTCGACGCATATCGTCCGTCGAGACGAGGATGGCCCTGAACGCGTTTGGATACTCTGGGTTCGATACGAAGATCGCTTCGAGAAGCGACTCGGTGAATGGCGGATCGCCGAGCGGGTGGTTCGTTTTGACTGTGACGTGATATTCCCGGTCTCGGAGACCCTCATCCCCTTAGGCAAAATGACGGCTCTCTAGAGACTATTCCACGCCTTTACCCTTCTGGTCAGTTGTGCCTCCGTTAGAGGCGCAGACGGTGGGTAGAGACGGACGCAGTCGGGCCACCCTCGGCTCGAGCGAGGACTCACCCACTCCGCTCCTGGCTCGAACGGGGGGCAGGAAGGCTCGGAAGAGGTCGACGCCGCTGTCCAACTGTGAATCCCTTGGCAGTTGGACACTCATGGCCCTAACGGCGCCGCATGGCGGAACCCGCGACGCAACGCGGAACTCCTATACCGGTCGTACGCTCGGCGCAGCGCTGCTCCATATACCAAGAAGGCTCAAGCCAGCGTCTCGTTCGCCCACGCATCAAGGATCGGGGCGAGGAGGTACCAGTTGACAAATCGGTAGCCGATTTTGCTATCCATCCACTCCCTGTCTCCCCATGGTGGTTCCTCGAGCCGAGCATTCGGTAACAACCGTGCTACAGCTTCGGAGGTCTCCCGCCGATGGTACAGATCACTCTTCCCGCTCCGAAACACCAAGGCCGGAAGCTGCATCTTCCGTATATCATCATCGGGCAGTCCCGGGACCGTGGCGTTTCCACAGGGACAATAAGCAAACATCCAACGCTCCATGGTGGCCAGGAACTCGTCTGGATCTTGATCGAGGAAGCGCTGACGGTTCGACGGGTTGCTCTCCAGCACGTCTTGCCAGTTGTAGAGAGTCGATTTCGGGATATCAACGACCGCTTGCATACCACCATCCCAGACGGCTGTGATCGAGGCGGTACAGTAGCTTGAGAGGTTCATTAGGCCGAAGATGCCACCGCTGATCCACCACGCAGCTAGACCTGAGGCCGCTTCTGGATGTCGGGAGGCAGCGAGTAGTGATACGCGAGAGCCCCCTGATCCTCCGATGATGACCGCCGGCGACATGTCTAGATGCACGATCAGTGCGGCGAGGACGTCGGCCTGCATCGCGGACTCTGTCGATCCCACGAAGCACACATCGGATTCACCGGTATTCGGCCGATCCCAAATTAGCACACGGTTGCCCAAATCCGACAGGGCTTGGGCGAACTTTCGCACGCCAGGATAGTCTTTGCTAAACCTCCCGCCCGGTGTGACAATCCAGGGCCGACCTGAGGTTCCACCCAGTAACTCGTAGCTGATGTTCACTTCAACCGATTCCGTGGCATCAATTTTCGCGGAGACCTTCGCCGTCGTCATATATCGAGAATAATCGGCCCGGGGTGACCCGTGCGAGTCCTCACGCTCTTCCCTTACCCCGATGGGTGCTGGATCAGGTCGCAGTTGTTCGGAATGTCAGCCTGGCAATCGCGTCGACGCAGCCTTCCGGGCGGCGACACACAAAGGCGTCGAAGCAAGCGGTGGATCCGCTTCCGACGGGAGTAACCGAATCAGACGGCTGGATGCCAATTCGGCCTACGCGACGAACGGCGACCTTCACCGCTACCAAGCGCTGGTGGCATCCTCTTTCGGCATCGACCATGGTCGGGCAGTTGGCATAGTCTTCGACGTGACCACAGATCACGCCATATCGACGTCGGGACACTGGGGATGAAGTCTCGGCACCGACTCCTGCGCACCTTCCATGCGACCTGCATGGTCAGCGACTATGACGTCACGGTGGAGATGCTCGGCCGGATTGCGGGTCTTCGCGTTCTGGAATACGGAGAAGCGGAGGGTATCGGCCGCCGCGGTGGCATGACCTGGATAGGTGACAACTCCCTCGAGGTGGCTCAGCCCATCGTTGACGGTCACGCGGCGCAGCGCTTCCTCGACCGGTTCGGCCCCGGTATGCATTCCTACGCCTTCCAGGTGGTGGACCTCGACGCCACGATACGCCACTTGGTGGAGGGTGGCGTCACGGTAGGGGTTCGCCCCGCGGACGGCTTCTGCTTTACCGATCCGCGTACGACCGGGGGATTGCTCTTCGAATGGTCCGACTTCACCGTCAAAGAGGACCCGCGGATGCGGAGCGGCGATCCCGGAATACCGCACGGAACCTCTTCTCGACGTACGAAGCCTCGCTTTTGTGGGCGCCGTCGTGTCCGAGCCGGCCGCCTGGGCCGATCACTTTGCTCCTCTGTTTGGGTTGCGCGAGTCCTTCCATCAGTCCGGTAAGGGGGCAGGCGAACCCGCGATCGGGCTCGTGACTCCAGACTGCACTCTCGCCCTCTATCCCCTCCCGGGTCCAGAGAGCTCGGCCCTATGGGGAGTATCCCACACGCGCCCCCGTATTCATGCGCTCGGCCTCGGCGTGCCGAACCTCGCCTCGGCGCAAAAAGTCTCGATGACGCCGGAATCGGCACCTTGCGCCGGACCGATACCGCCTTGCTGGTTGACCCGGCACGGACAGGAGAGGTTTCTATTGTCCTGGTCGACGAACTGCTGAGCAACGATCCTCGCGCCGGGAGAGCGCCCGACACTGGCCAGCTCGGCGGTTACGATCATGTGGAGATCGCCGACACCGACTAGCTATGTGATTCGCCCACCGGCCCCTATAGGTTGTATGAGGGGACGAGGGCGCTTCCACGTCTAAACCTCACCTGCCGTTGGATCTCTGGGCCCCCTGGAAGCCCCAAAAAGAGGACACCAAGCACCAGGAGTTGCTGGTCCTTCTACGACGCACCACTTTCGCACGTGGCCTTGTCGCCATTGACCAAACTCGGAACGCCGCTCTTCAGCCGGGTGGTGAACCAGCAATCGACCGGGTGAGGCTTGCCTGCAGCAAACGTCAGCGGCGGAGCCATGCCTCCGAGCGTGTCACCTTTGAGCGAATCCAGTCCTTGGACAACCTCCGCTGCTGTCGGAGTTGAGCTCGCCGCGAGACCTCCCGCTCTAATACCCGCTTCCAGTAGTAAGCCCGACACCCACGCCATCACGTCTGACTCACCCCAGGAGGTCGCGTCACTACGGAGGCCCGGGTAGTACTTGTCCACTGCGGTGTTCATAGTCTGAACGCCAGGATTGTTTGCCCACCAGGGGATATCGTTGTATGGGGCCCCAAAGATTTTCCTTCAGTCCTGGTGCACTGAGGTCATCTTGGAAGAGACCCCCGCCTTGCAGGATATAGATGGGATCGTAGCCCTGTCGCGCACAATCCGTTCCGATATTCACCGGCTCGGTGGAAGTTGCCGCTCCGATGAACAGAGCCTGGACGTGTCCTTGCTGGGCCGCAAGGCATTGCGCGGTGTAGTTCGGTGCGGTGCTCGAAACTGACGCGTTGAAGACAAGGGGAACACCTACCTGTTTACCCGCAGACCTGAAAATCGGAATGCCCTGCTCACAGGCCGCCGCCTCCGCGCGAATAGAGGTCCCCAAAGTTTGAGGCGCCCGCGTCCTTGGCGGTTACCACGGCCGCCAGGTTTCCCGCGTCGAGAGTAGTGCCTTCTCCGTAGAAATCGGGACTGGTGTAGAACGATGGAGAGTACGGCAGCAAACCGACCACTGGGATGCCCGATGCGGCTGCGGTATTCGCCCATCCCGCGTCGGCAATCGTAGAATCGACGACCGCGTCGACGTGGTCAGAGGCCAGAGTTTGAAAATCGGTGATAGACGTACCGGGTACTCCGACGTCATCCTGCAAAATCAACTGGACAGGATGTCCGTCGATGCCGCCAGATGCGTTCACCGAATCCACCCAGGCCCGATAGACCTTCTCCCCCGGCCCGATGGTAGCCCCCAAGGACCCAGAGCAAGTGCAGATCACGCCGACCTTGATGGGATCGCTGGTTGTCTTCGCTTGGCCGGCGCTAGTGGACCCATTCGGACTCCCGTTACCGCTTGCGGTTGTGTTGGAGCCGGTGTTCGACTTGCTGTTCGACGAACATGCCTCCATAGTCATGACAAGAGTCACGGAGCAGACGGCAGACACTATCCATTTCTTCTGCATATAACTCAGTTCTCCCAGTGGGTGACTAAAGTCGAACTTATTGAGCCGGAGGAGTCGGCACTCTTGCTGAGCGGAGGCCAGGCGGGCGCGAAATCAGGCTCAATAGGCTTGTTGTTTGAGATGCCCGAGGCCTCGAAGGCTTTCATCCTGGAGGCAGAGGTGTTAGAGTCACCAGGTAGTTGCGACAACCCTATGGTCGGCAATTCACGTCCGATGCACCACCTTCCCCCCAGCTCTTGGCTCAGTCCGTGTCATGTGCTCGCCGAGCGCTCCAGGCGGCTAATTAGCCTGCGGGGAGAACGGGCGCACCGAGTCGAGCGGCGCCCCTCTTCGGTCGGGCTCCCCGGAGAGCCGAGACTGAATGCCTGGTGTCAGATATCCAACGGCCGGTGCTATACCTTGTACCTGATGGCCCTTCACGCCAACAGCCTCGACCCTGTGTCACGCTATCCCGGTTACGGCTGGCGTCTTCCTAGTCGGAGGTCATCGAGAGGATCTGGTTGGCACCGTGCTCTGGCGGTCTAGCGTCGAGGTACGTGAGCCACGTCCAAGGAGTCGCCCATGCGCCCAGTGAGGGCCTTCCGGTCGGTCGCCGATTGACCTTGCCCCCGGTCGACCGAGCAGGTGGGGAACGAAACAGGGAGAAAGAGGGATCCGATGGCCGAATATCAGATCGTGTCGGTGGACGACCACCTTGTACAGCCACCCGACCTATGGATTAAGCGCGTACCCGGGAAGTTCCGCGACCTGGCCCCTCACGTCACCCAAATCGACGATCATGATGTCTGGGTGTTCGGCGACCAGGTACATGACTCGCTGGGTATGGCAGACGTGGTGGCCAAGTACGCAGCGCAAGGCCGGTCGAGATCTGATGAGGGTATCGATCAGGCCCGCAGTACCGAGAGGTTTCACTTGCTCGCCCGCTACGCAGACATCCGGCCGGCCGCCTACGACCCGGTTGCCCGTCTAGCCGACATGGACAAGGACGGGGTGCTCGCGCAGCTGTGTTTCCCCGAGGTCCTCGGGTTTGCCGGACAGCGTCTGTCTCTCCACCCTGACAAGGAGTTGGCTCTGGCCTCCATCCAGGCCTACAACGATTTTGTCCTGGACGAGTGGTGTGGTGCCGCGCCTGGGCGCTATATACCTATGACCGTGGTTCCGCTCTGGGACGGACGTCTAGCTGCCGAAGAGGCAGAACGGTGCGCAGGGAAGGGTGCCAAGGCCGTCGCCTTTCCGGAGAACCCGTTCCCTCTCGGTTTGCCGTCCATCCATAATAGAGACCGTTTCTGGGATCCCCTTTTTAGCGTCGTCCAGGAGACCAGTATGCCCTTAGCCATGCACATGGGCTCGTCATCGGCGATGCCCGACGTGGCTCCAGATGCGCCGGTCCTTGTCGCCCACTCGTTATTCTTTTGCAACAGCTCCTATTCGCTCGTGGACTGGCTGATGTCCGACAACTTCGAGCGCTTCCCCGATCTCAAGTGCTTCTGGGCGGAGGGGGAAATCGGGTGGATGCCCTACGTGTTCCACCGACTCGACTGGAAATGGCGTGTCAGCGGCGAGTGGACAGGGCACCCGCTGCCGAACCCGCCATCCACCTATGTGAAGGGTCATGTCTTCGCCTCCTTCATCGATGATCCAGTGGGAATCACGCTTCGCGACGCCATAGGTATCGACCAGATCATGATAGAGGTCGATTATCCGCACTCCGACAGCACCTGGCCGAACAGCCAGCAGGTAGCCGAGGAGCAGCTGGCTCACCTCCCGGAGGAAGACATCCTAAAGATCACTCGCGGCAACGCCGAACATGTCTTCAATTTCCGACCCTCGGCGATCGGGTCTCGATAGGCGAACGATCCTCGATCGCCACCTATCTTGCGACCCTCATTTTGTGCATAGCCGGCCCATGACCCAGGGGCGGTGCAAACATGTCGTCAGTAGCCGGGACCACGCTGTGCCTATCCTGATGCTTGGATCGAAAGGTTAGAGGTCGACGTTCCTGGCATGGCCAGGCTGCTGTGGCGCTCGGCCCGAGTCTATGTCGTCCTATCGCCAGGTCATCCGCTGGCTAGGTCATGAGGCCCGCGAGATCTTCTCTGACGAGACGGTCCATGGCCGGCTCGTCGAGCTGCTCAGGAGCTTTCAAGTATCCGCCCCGGTCCCGCCAGCATGCGATCATCCCAGACGTCGGGCGGGGCCGCGCCCTAATCACTTCGACCGTCGGGCCAACCCGGTTGGCGATCTCGACCAAACGGACCTGGTCCAGACCGAAGAGTCGTATTGCGTTCTCGCCCAGCATTTGGGCTAGCTCACCCTCGGCGACGCCAGCGAATGCGTCGCTTACCCAGTCGACGGTGTTCGGCCAGGTGCCCTCTGCGTGGGGATAGTCCCGACCGAACATAATGGTCTGAACGCCGATCTCGTGGCGCATCGGTACCTCCGCTCGGTGCACGAAGGACAGACAGGTCAGGCAGTTCGAAAGCCAATACTCACTTGGGCGTCGCCGAGCTGGTACATCCCCGCCAGCCCTGTCGTAGGCGGCATCCAAATACTGAAGGGTCGCCGGTAGCCAGTCAGCTCGGATCTCCGCCAGCACCAACCGGAGATTCGGATGGCGGTCGAATACCCCGCCCAACATCAGCTGCCACATGGCCCGCCGAGCTCGGACGAATGAATCAAACGAGTCGGCCTTATTGAATATCTCAGCCTGGAGGTCGCCGCGTCCTGCCGCCTCCATATCCCGGAGCACTTCGTTGTGCTTCGTCACGACCTCGCACTGTTCCTGACCGTAGCCCGCGTGAATGATGACGGGCATGGCAAGGTCCTCGCACATGGACCAGAACGGCTCGAAGTAGGTGTCATATAGGGGCGGCAAATCGTGCCGGGCTATGGAACCCGGCAACCTGGCCGCGATGAAGCCGTGATCTGCTGTCCACCGCAACGCGCCCAGCATCGAGTCCATATCCACGCCGGCACCGGGATCCCCGACCAAGAGCAGACGGTCGGGGTGCGTACCAAACACCTCCGCCACCCAACGCTCGTAGGCTCGGGCGCCTGCGGCAATGACCTCCTGTGGGTACTGGCGGTACAAGGGAGCAAACAGCGGAATAGCCCTCATGTCGTTGCTGTAGACAACCTCTGCGGCCACTCCCTCCCGGTCCATTTCAGCCAGGCGCCGTTCCGGATCCCATACCCCGAGGTACCCGCCGGATCTCCAGGCACCCTCTGTGTCAATAGTCTCCAGCACTTCCGACGAGAAGGCACTTCTCATCCCAAACAACTCCAGGAACCTTTTGTTGTCCTCGTGTACCCCCGGCAGTAGCCGATGATACTCGGGGTCAAGATAATCGGCCCATGCCTCCGGGGGAGGCGTCGCATGTGAATCGACGGATACGACAACCATTCTGCGACTATCCATGGATCCTCCCCCGCGCTTGTCGACTGGCGCCCCGACCACTGTTGAAGCTGGTGCCTCGGCGTCTTTCTGGGGCATAAGGCGCGTCTCGGGCTTCACGCACGATCCTACATGTCCTGAGGCGCCCGGGTAGCCACCCTGAGGTTCGAGCCGTCAGGTTCGTCGCCACCCCCGGGCACCTAATGCCGATGGGATACTCGGTCAGACTCAATTCGTAGCCCTTCACGCGCTCTGCGGGAACAGCACGATTCTTGCTATCCGAGAATCTTGACTCTGGTGCGAACGCCGGTGTAGACCGCTCGCCATGGCAATGACTGATGAACGCCGTGAGCGCGAGGCGATGGATGTCCCCTACGCCATGAACGACCCCCTGTACGTGCCAAGGGAACGCTACTACGACCGCCAGTTTTTCGAGCTCGAGAAGAAGTACCTATGGCCGAAGGTGTGGCAGATGGCGTGCCGGCTGGAGGAGATACCCGAGCCGGGCGACTTCGTGGAATATGAGATCTGCGATCAGTCCGTCATCGTCGTTCGCCAGCGAGACCGTGCCGTGAAGGCCTTCCACAACACCTGTCGTCACCGGGGGACTCAGCTGTGCAAAGGCAGCGGGCATCTTCCGGCTGGGCAGATCCGCTGCCCGTTCCACGGCTGGCGCTGGAACCTGGACGGCAGCAATTCCTTTAGTGTACGGGCGCCACGGTTTCGAACAGGACCGCCTTGACCCGGACGATATCCGCCTGCAGGAATGCCAGATTGGCATCTGGGGCGCCTGCGTCTGGATCAACATGGACCCCAGCGCCCGGCCCTTGAAGGAAGCGCTGTCTCCCGCTGCGGCAACCCTCGACGACGTCGGAGTAGACAAAATGCGCGTGTGGTTGGTGGAAAGAGGCCATCATCCACGCCAACTGGAAGCTAGCCCAAGAAGCGTTTCACGAGGGCTACCACGTCATGGCAGCCCACCCTCAACTCACGTCTGGTCTGGGTGAGAACTATCCGTCCGACCTGACCGACTACATTCCGCTTGCCAACGGCCACGCCCGTTTCCAGGGCAAGTTCGACCCGAATGCCGGAGGGATCTCGGAAGGGCGCACTGCGGACGAATTCATCGCCCGCTCACGACTTCTGTGGGAGGGCCAGGATGCCATGGTCCTGGAACGCGACATTCGGGTGTTCGAAGGGATGCGCCATCAAGTTCCCGCCACAGAAGACTTCCCGACAGCAGCGGTACGGACACTGTACGACTACGCGGCCGGTGCTGGCATACCCTTGAACACAACTGCGGAGGCCGCCCGCCAATGGTCTGGCGAGGTATTCCTATTTCCTAACTACTTTACCCTTCCCATGTACGGCAATGGGCTCGCATACCGGAGCCGGCCATACAACGATGACCCGGAGTGGTGCCGCTTCGAGGTGTGGTCCCTGACGATGTACCCCGAAGGCCACGAGCCTGGCCGCGCCCAGTTGAAGGGTCGCTTTGCGCCGGACGATGCGGACAACTGGGGCCTGATTCCCCGACAGGACTTCGGCAACCTGGCGCGGGAGCAGCGCGGCCTCCATTCGGTCAGTTACCGAGGCCACCGGCTCGCGACAGAATGGGAGCGGGCAATCAGCAACATGCACGAGGAGCTCGATCGGTATCTTCGGCCGGCGCCGAACTCCTGACCGGCGACGTGACGGGTTCGAGAGGCGGACTGACCGCCCTCACCCGACCGCCTCTATCCTGATCCGCCCCGCGCCGTCGAGCCTCAGTTTTCGGCGTTGCTCCCCGAAACCCGGAGAACGGTAACCTAGCCGTTGCCCCCAACGAGGCCGTTGTCCCGTCATGATGAAGACGGCCCCAAGCCCTTCTTCATCACCGTCACCCCATCCCTCGTCACGACCAAACGACAGCCGAGGCGGAGACCCGGTTGCCGAATGGACCTTGGCAACAGCAGCCGTAAGGCTTCGAGCTCATCGTCACTGGGTGGCACGACATACTCGTCGCCATCTAGGACCACCGTACGACAGAGCATGCACTCCGCCTGTCCCCAACAGCTGGTGGGCCACGAGTAGCCAAGCCTCCATGCTCCCACTGCGACCGCCTCGCCCGGCAGCAGCTCCAACTCGACTCCTGAAGGCTCCACACGTACGACGGGCATCGGCTTTCTGGGTCTAGACCGGCCGATCACCGAAGTCAAGAATCGCTGGCATTTCGCGGGAATGGGATCGGGGTACCGCATGGATGCTCGACGATGAACGGTTGAGATCGCGTTCCTCGAACGGGATCGTGAGCTCGGCGTAGTCAACATTTGCCCAGATGAGATTTACCCGGGCAAACCGCGATTCGCCTCGCATCGCCGGTCGCGGCCTCTCGGCTATGCTCGGTTGCACTACACGAGTATTCGAGACAATCGGAAACCGAGAGGGAGGAGGGGACCATGGCCGGTGAGGGTACCCCCGGAGTGGCTTTGTGTGAGCGTTACGCGGTGGCTGACGTGGACTCGCACATCATCGAGCCGGCGGATCTGTGGACGTCGCGGGTGGCGTCCAAGTGGGGGGAGTTGGTGCCGCATGTGATCTTCCACGAGCGGCGCCAGGAGGACTGGTGGTATGTGGGGTCTCGGAAGCTGTACGGGGTGGGGGCGTTTGCTCAGGCCGGCTGGCCGGAGTTTCCTCCCTCGCATCCTCGGAAGCTGGAGGAGGCGTTGCCGGCGGCGGTGGACCCGAAAGAGCGGTTGGCGTACATGGATGAGGCCGGCGTGTACTACTCGGTGCTGTACCCGAACATCTTGGGTTTCCACAGTCACGTGTTTCTTAATCAGATGCCGCACGAGCTGGCCACGGAGTGTGTGCGGGCTTACAACGATTGGTTGTCGGAGTTCTGTGCGGCTGACCCCAAGCGTCTGATCCCGATGATGATGATGCCGTTTTGGGATATTGAGGCTTCGGTGGCGGAGATGAAGCGGGCCTACGATATGGGTCATAAGGGCGTGCTGTTCGCCGCTCGCTACGACAAGGTGGGCCTGCCCCGTTTGATGGACGACTATTGGGAGCCGCTTTTGAGCCAGGCCCAGGAGATGGATCTGACCATGAATTTCCACGTTGGGTTCCTGGCCTCTGATGACGATCTCAAGGGGGCGGTGGATCAGTCCAAGAAGCTCGATTTCACCCGGGAGAGCTCGTTGACGTTGCTGGGCAACGCCCAAAACATTGCCGAGGTGGTGCTGAGCGGCGTCTGTCACCGCTATCCCGATCTCAAGTTCGTCTCGGTCGAGAACGGAGCCGGGTGGCTGCCCTTCCTGGCCGAGAGCATGGACTGGCAGTGGCTCAACGTGGGGGCGCACAAGGACTATCCCGACCGGCTGCTCCCGAGCGAGTACATGCGCCGCCAGATCTACGGGATGTATTGGTTCGAGCATCAAGCCTTGCGGCCGGTCATCGACCAGCTGGCCGACAACTTGATGTTCGAGACCGACTTCCCCCACGCCACCAGCTTGTCGCCCGGACCGGCTTCGGAATCGCCTAGCCCCCGAGTGGTGATGGAACGGTCGCTGGCCGGCCTCCCCGACGAACTCGTCGGCAACGTCCTCCAGTACACAGCCACCAGGCTCTATCACCTCGACCAGCCCGACCGCCGCCCCAACTGACGATCATCAGCCAAGCAAGGAGACTCGCAGCCAGCCGACCTAGTTGACTGAGGCCGGGGCCGCAGGAGACGTGGTCAGTAAGGGTTGCCTTCGGCTGGCATTCTTCGACCCAGCAGCCTTGCACCGCCGGTGTAGGTCTTCGACGTTGGCCGGTTACTATCGTGCTCGGCCACGGAGACCAAGCCGCGGTCGCCGATTGCACTGGGCTTCGTTCGGAAAAGGGGTACGCGTGAGTGAGAGCCGCTTGGACGTGAACTTTTTTGACCGAACGGTCGTGGAAGATCCGTTCGGCCTCTATGAGGAGATACGGGCTGCCGGCCGGGTGGTCTGGAATGAGCTGTTAGGCGCCTGGATGGTGCCGGCCTTCGAGGACTGCGTGGCCGTGCTGAGCGACCCCAGTCGCTTCTCCGTCGCCATCTATCGAGATCCTGAGAAGGTCTGGTGGTACGACGCCCTCAATATGGTTATGGTCGATCCGCCCGAACAGCACAGGTTGCGGAAGCCGATCGCACCCCTGTTCACTCGTAGCGCCGTCGTCCGCTGGGAACAACGCGTGGGTGAGGTGGCCGACGAGTTGCTCGCCCCGCTGGCCGCGGGTAGCGGCGACTACGACATCATCAAAGACTTCGCCTTGATCCCGACGGTGGTCTTGGCCGAAATGATCGGTGTCCCCAAGGAGCGCCGGGGAGACTTTCGCCGCTGGTCGCACACCATTGCTGGTTCGGTGACCTACGGCCTCGAGGACCCGGCGACCCGGGACGCCATGCGGGCCGCGGGCGACGAACTGCGACGCTACCTCGACGAGGAGTTCGACCGGCACCGCAGGAACCGGCCGGACGACATTCTGACGGCCATGCTGGATCTCCCACCCGAGAGTGGCATGAGCGAAGCGGAGATCCGCTCGACCATCTCGGTCCTGCTTCTTGCCGGTTACGACACGACCTCGAAGCTGCTCTCCAACTGTCTCCTGGTCCTGGAACGCCATCCCGACCAGCGCCGTTTGGTGGTTGACAACCCGGACCTCGTTCCGGCGGCTATCGAGGAGGTTCTGCGATGGTGGGGAGTGCTGCATGGCGTGCTGCGCACGGCCGAGCAGGACACGGTTCTGGCCGGAACCCCCGTGGCCAAGGGGCAGGTACTGTGCACCATGCCGGCCGCAGCCAATCGCGATCCCACCCGCTGGGCTGACCCGCTGCGATTCGACATCCAGCGAGAGCAGAAGGCCCATCTCGGGTTCGGATACGGGCCTCACCTGTGCATAGGCGCATGGCTGGCGCGCCTCGAAGCCCGGGTTGCCCTAGAGCGGTTGCTCCGTATGGCGCCCGAGTACACCTTGGGAGATGTGGATTACGGAAATGCCTGGTTCATTCGTGGCCTCCATCGCGGCCGCGTACAAGTTCGAACGCCTGCCACCGCATAAGCAGTGGCGAGCTGTCAAACGCACACCAGCGGTTGCCTTATCCAACCCGGAGCGGACCTTCCGCAACGAGGTGGCCGTCGAACGAACGGCGAGGTCGCCGCGGCTTTCAGCCGACGACGCGGCTTGAAGTCGTTCGGGCCTGCCAAAATCAGCGGATCTGTGGCCGCACCAGGCCCCTCAGGATGAAGTGCTTGTACCACTCCCCGATCTCTGGGATGGAGTAACGACCGCCGGTTCGATACCAGCGCAGAGTGGTATTCATTAAAGAGATAATGCTGTTGGCCGTGACCGAAGGGTCCATGTTGGCTTCGAAGGCGCCTTCAGCGATCCCGTCGGTCAGGATACCTTTCAGCACGAGTTGGATTTGGTGGCGGATGGCATTGATCGAAGCGAGGCGGTCGGGGTCGAGGAATACGTGGTCGCGTTCATCGAGGCCGTTCCAGGGCCGGTCGCGGTCGAGCTGGTGCATGTGCCAGTCAATAAAGTGGGATAACCGACAGACGGCATCGCCTTCGCTGATCCTGGGGTCTTCTTGGAGTCGCTGCAAGTAGCGGGCGTTGGCCCGACGCAGCACCTGGCAGAGGAGATCCTCCTTGTTTTGGATGTAATAGTAGAGACTGCCTTTGAGCAGACCAACACGGGAGGCGATGTCCTGGACCGTGGCGTCCTTGTAGCCCTTCTCGGACAGGACTTCCTCGGCCACCTTGAGGATCTCTGACCAACGGGCCTCATTGAGAGTCCCTTTGGGCTGCACGGAGGCGTCGAGGTCCAGCTGGGCTGGAGTGTCGAGGGCCCGTCGGGCCCCGATGCTGTGTTGGGCCCAGATCCGAGCGACAGAGTCCTTTCCGATGCCGACTCGCTGCGCCATGGACCGGGTGGTCCAGTGGGTGGCGCCGCCAGGGGGTATCTCGCTCAGGGTGACTCGGAGCACTTCTTCTGCAATCCCCTCGCCCAGCCTCGGCTTGCGGCCCCGGCCCTTGTCGATTTGACCGACGGCTGCCACTCCCCGCTCGGAAAAGCGGGTTCTCCAGCGCCGTACCGTGTCGCTAGCTACCCCACTTCGGCGAGCGATCTCCTCGTTAGAGATACCGTCCGCCGCCCAGAGCAGGGCGTGAGACTGGGTGACGACTCGATGTGGCAGACGGGTGGAGCGCGCCATAGATTCCAAGACCTGGCGCTGTTCGCTTGACAGAGTCAGCGGCGCGGCGCTCCTGGTGGGCATCACCCAAGTATAGCCGCCTGACTATTTAGGCGACAAGCGGCGGGCTCGAACCGTCCGTTTCTATCGGTGGATTCTGTGGTCTGGGACAAAGCTTCACTCCGAAACCGGAGCGACTCAACCGATACGGGCACCAACTACTCCATGTTGCGCCCTTCTGTCCGTCACCGTCCGATGCATCCAGCCCCCCGCGGCGCATTCGGACTATGACCATTACCTATACTATTTTGGCGACACGGCGCCGCTAGAGCGTCTCGCGTCGAGGTCCCTTACCAGGTGTCTGAGCAGCAAGTACGATGACCGGAGTACGGGTTTGGCCGTAGTGCGATCCCGTCGGGAATGCATCTAACATGGTTTGGTACAAGGTAGCTCATACCGGGACCCCAGGGGAGGGCGAACATGGTGGAAGCGGAGGTCGAATGGGTGGAGCTGGAGACGCTGAAGTTTGGACTTTCACCCAGGCAGCGCCGGCTGGACCGCGCCCACGTGGCCGCCTTGGTTGAACTCGAGGGGCGCTGGCCCCCCATCGTGGTGGGACGCCATGAGGGCTGGCTGATTGATGGGCACCATCGGGTGGCGGCGGCCCGGATGATGGGCTGGACCCGGCTGCCGGGCCTACTGTTTGATGGGGCCTCAGCTGACGCGTTCGTGGAGGCGATTCGCCGCAATGTGGAGCACGGGTTGCCTCTGACTATTGATGAGCGAAAGGCGGCAGCCCAGCGGCTGCTCGCAGAACGCGGCGAGTGGTCCGATCGCCGCATCGCCGAGGTCTGCGCTCTGACAGCCCCAACGGTAGGACGGCTGCGGGCCATGTCGGAGGCGGCAGAGATCGAATGCCGGGTGGGCAGGGACGGGAGGGGTCGGCCGGTACAACCGGAGGCTAATCGCTCAAGAATTCTCGAAGCCGTGCGGGCAAATCCGAGGGCTTCGTTGCGCACTATCGCCCAGGCCGTTGGCGCCTCCCCTGAGACGGTACGGCGAATCCGGAAAGAACTGCCACAGCCCGACCAGAGGCCGAACGGCATCCGGTCGACCCAACCGACCTCAGCCACCGTTGTCGAGATCGCCAGCCACGAGCTGGGCACGATCACGCCCGGCTCACGATCGACCGCCGATCCGGCCGTGGTGTCGACGGCCGACGGCAAGCAGTTCGCCGAATGGTTCGACCGGACCAATATCGGTTCATACTGGCGCTCCCACGCGGCGGCCGTGCCACTCAGCCGGGTCTACGAGGTCGCCGACGAAGCGAGGCAGCGGGCGCGCGAATGGAGCGAGTTCGCCGAGCTAGTGGAGCAGCGGGCCCACACCAGCCAAACCGGCTAGCACCAGTCCACCTCCGCTCCATTGTCGTCCTCACCCACCGTTAGCTGAACACCATAATTCGACCAGCACGGCGGACAGTTTGTCGAAGGGTACGGGCGACGATCCCTCAGAAATTAAGGTCGGCGATCGGGACGTCAATCACCATGTTCGTCATTCGGATCGCGAGCAAGAGCTTCTCGTCGGGCAGCCCGACAAGGCAACCATTGACGTGGCGGTCGAAGCCGGCCGCCCGAGAAGTGCCACTTGTCCTAACGGTGAAATCCTCCCGAAGCTGCATGTCGTAGCCACGCACGCTGACGATCGACTGGTCACGAATCTCGTACTCGGCGTAATCGCCGGGATTCGGGATCTCTGCCAGCCGGCCCGCCATCTGCCACACCCGGGGCCAGAACATCCTCCTGTCCAGCTCGAAGAACTCCGGATCGGTGGCCCGATCACCGGGTGAAGGTGTCCAACTGCGATCGGACATCAGTTGGACACGGTGGCCCTTACCCTATCGAGGCTGGCGCGCACCGACGCGTCACACCGGGTGTGTAGCCCCAGCGTCGCGACAAGGATTGTAAGTATCATTGACACGACCGGGCTTGCTGAGGCCGTGGTGGGAGGGAGAGAAAGCTATGTTCATCGCGTACTTCACCGAGCAGCCCATGTCCGCTTATCCAGAGGACGAGGCCCGGGTCGTCCATCCCTTTGATCACCCGGCGAGGGAGGCCGGTGACACCGTGCTGTTGCTTTCCAACCGGTTCTTCGATCCCAAGGAAGCGACCCGGCTTTACGCGGAGCGGAAGGAAGAGTATCTGGAAGCTGAACGAGTCGGCTTCGACGGGATCATGACCAACGAGCACGACTACGCCCCGTTTTGCATGCAGCCCCGGATCAACATCACGACGGCCATGCTGGCGGGTATTACCGAACGGGTGAAGATCGTGCAACTCGGCAACCGGATCCCAACCTGGGACAATCCGGTCCAGCTGGCCGAGGAACTGGCCATGATCGACTGCATGTCAGGCGGGCGCTTGGTCGCAGGTGTGGTTCGAGGCGGCGGAAACGAACATTTTGCCAACAACACCAATCCGGCCTTTAACCGTGAGCGTTTCGAAGAGGGCCACGACCTGATGGTGAAGGCGTGGACGGAACCAGGCCCGTTTCGGTGGGAAGGCAATCACTATCAGGTCCCGATCGTCAATCCCTGGGCGCTACCCGTGCAACAACCTCACCCGCGTATTTGGGTTCCGGGCGTGACCAGCGTGGAAAGCATTGTCTGGGCCGCCCAGCACCGCTATCCCTACATTTGCCTGACCACGACGCTGGACGAGACGAACCGTATCTGGCAGGTCTACGGCGACGCCGCCCAAGCAGTCGGCTACCAGGCTGGCGAGGACCTGCGCGGCTATCTGGTGCAGTGCCACGTGCAAGCCGACGAAGACCGAGCCCTGGCGAACGGCATGGAGTTCACGTGGATGCAAGGCGAGTTCACCGGGATGAGCAAACCGTGGCTGGTCTCGCCCGCGGGCTACAGCAGTCCTGAATCGAGACTGGCCCGGATGAAGGTCGGCAGCACCCTACGGGCCCCACGTCCCGATCTGTTCAGGTCGCGTCTCGAGCAGGGAAGGCTGATCGCAGGCACGCCAAAACAGGCTATCGAGAAGATCCGTCACTTCCTGGAGATGACCCGAGCATCGATTTTGCTCCTTTGGGGCAACGACGGACACGTGTCTCATGAGGATTCAATGAGCTGCATTCGGCTGCTAGGTGAAGAGGTCCTCCCAGCCGTGCGCGAGATCGGAGCCGAACTCGATATTCACGATCCATTCGAGATCAACTCGCCGGTAAGCCTGACCGACCACAACGCACAAGAGCTAAAGCTCTAGGGCCCTTCTCGTCCCCTGGGCACCGCCACCGGCTTCGCACCAGCCCCGGATTCGCCCGATGGTCCTGGTGGGCGTTCCGCTACTGAAGGTCATCCCTAAGGCTCCGCGTAGTCGTGCCCGACGAGCCCGACAAACGCCCGCCACCGCTGTGCGAGGCGAGTGAAGAGCTGGGCCCGCAAGTGCCGACTGTTGGAATAAGGTCGTGGCCGAGCCTCTTGGTCAGGAGATAAGATGGCAGAGAAGGTACCCGACGTATCGGTGGCTCCGCGGATAGCGCCCATCTCACCTGATGAGCAGTCTGAAAAAGTCGAAGAGTTCTTCCATAGCGTGGACGGACCGAGAGGGCCCAGCCTCTCCAAGCTAAACATCGTCCGGACGCTAGCCCGTTATCCGGACTTGGCGATTGCCTACAACACGTTCGGCAACCATGTTTTGCGAGCTTCGAGCCTCCCGGAGAGGCTGCAGGTCCTCGTGACCTTACGGACGGCCTGGCTCTACAATTGCGACTACGAATGGAACGCGCATGCCCGATACGCCGGACGCAGGGGCGTATCTGTCGAGGAGGTGGAAGCGACGAAGGTCGGGGCCGACGCGCCCGGATGGGCGAATTTCGACCGCATAGTCCTTCGCTCCGTGGAACAGTTACGTTACGAAAGCACTATTGATGACGCAACGTGGGAGGCATTGGAGCAGCATCTCGATCAGGAGCAGCTGCTTGATCTGCTATTTACCGTCGGTAATTACGCCATGCTGGCCATGGTTTTGAACACCATCCGGGTGGCGCCCGAAACCTGAAACCGCCGTGCCCTGCCGGGAAGGCGGGCGTCGCTACCCCACGGTGTACTATTTGGTCTTGATGCGCGGGGGCCCCATGTGAAAGCGACGTACGCTCCGTCGGAAACAGCTCCGTGGGTCATCAGGTCGTGGGCCGAGCGTGAGCCCGACCGACCGTTTCTCCACGAGGTGAACGGGCTATCGCGAACCTACGGACAGGTGCATGGAGACTCGCTTCGGTGGGCCGACGCCTTTCGCCGGGCCGGCGTGGAAACGGGCGACAACGTGGCTGTGATGGTACGGACCTCGATCTGTGCACTGGAGCACTGGCTGGGACTGGGACTTTTGCGGGCGGTGCGTACCGGTGTCAACAACGACTTCCGGGGCAACTCGCTCAAGTACGTTCTCACGAACTGCCGAGCGCGTCACATGATCTGCGGGCTGGAGTTCCTCGACCGGGTGGCGGAGATCGCCGCGGACTTGCCGGGGCTGGAGCTGGTCATCGTCGCTGATGGGCGCGACGACGAGGTCCCTTCCGATTTCCCGGTCCGGCTGATCTCGTCGGACGAGCTTTGGGATCAGGCCGCGGCGGCTGGTGACCTGCCGTTGCCTCAGCGTCACGAAATTGCCTGCATCACCTACACCTCGGGTACCACCGGTGCGTCCAAAGGTGTGCTCCTTCCCTGGGGCCGCATGTGGCCAGACGTGGCCTGGATCGAGCTTACGGGCGATGACGTCTACTACTCCCCGTTTCCCGTCTTCCATATGGCCGGCCTCCTGCCGTTAGCCTGGCTCGGCTTCCCCGGGGGTCAGGTCGTACTTCGCGACTCGTTTAAGACCCAACAGTTCTGGAGCGACGTCCGCAGATTCGGATGCACCGCAACCGCTCTCATACCGGCGATGATGAACTGGCTCCTCGACCAACCAACACGCGACGACGACCTGGACAACCCTTTGAGACTCGTGAGCGGGGCACCCATCGTGCCACGGGTTGACCTGTTCAAGAAGCGCTTCGGCGTCCGGCAAAACAGCGTCTTCGGTACCACCGAGGTGGGGATGCCCCTCTACGCCGGACCGGATGTCTCCGCCGATCGATCTTCGAGCGGCAAATGGATCGCAAGCGGCTTCGAAGTGCGGGTGGTGGACGACCACGATTACGAGGTGCCGCGGGGTGAGGTCGGCGAGCTGATCGTCCGCACCGCACAGCCGTGGCGGCTCATGTCCGGCTATTTCGGGATGCCCGAAAAGACGGCCGACGCATGGCGCAACGGCTGGTTCCACACTGGCGACGGTTTCGCGCAAGACAAGGAGGGCCGCTACCACTTCGTGGACCGGATCACCGACTCGGTCCGTCGGCGGGGTGAGAACATCTCTTCGGCAGAGATCGAGGAGTATGTCAACCAGCATCCTGCCGTCTCCGAGTGCGCCGCCATCGGCGTCCCATCGGAGTACGGCGAGGACGACGTGAAGGTCTGTGTGGTCTTGCACGACAGACAGAACCTCCCCCACGCCGAGCTGCACGCGTTCTTGAAGGCGCGGATGCCGGCATTCATGGTGCCCCGTTACATCCAGTATCTCGAGAACCCGGAACGAACAGAGGCCATGCAGCGCATCAAGAAGCCGCCGCTGCGGGTGGACCCTCTGAACGAGGACACCTGGGATGGCGACCGATCCTTATGACACCGGTCGCTCCAAGGGTCATCTGCGGATTCACACCAGCCTTCTGATCGGCCCAAGCCCGAAGAAGACTGTGCGATCCGGAGCTACTCGATCACGGGTCGGAACTCGACGCCGGAATCGGTCGTTACCAGGTGTCCCGCGCTCGGCGGGGGGAAGTGCGTTCCGACGATCAGCACCGGTCGGTCCTTGAACTGCTCCACTACCCAACGTCGTGTATCGGAGGACCCTGTCGCATCCATGTCCGCCAGCGAGTGCCAGTCGGTCTCCGCGAACTGCACTGGGTGGTGGGCGCAGTCGCCGGTGATGAAACCATCTTGTCCGGCCGAGCGGATACGCACTGATACGTGTCCAGGTGTGTGCCCAGGAGTGGGGACGAGTTGCAGACTTCTCGTGACTCGATGATCCGGTTCGACCATATCCATTACTCCGGCCTGCAGCAGTGGCATCGTGGCGTCGTCCAGGTTGAAGACGTTTGACGATGCCTTGAATTCGGGCGTTGTCGCCTGCCAATGCTCAAACTCCGGTCGGGCCACGACATAGCGGGCGCGGCGGAATGTCGGCACCCAGTTCCCATCCTCGAGAATCGTGTTCCACCCGACGTGATCGAAGTGCAGGTGCGTGCAGATGACCAAGTCGACCTCGTCCCGGCCAAACCCGGCTTGTGTGAGAGTGTCGATGAACGAGCCGTCGTTCACGATGAAGGCATAGGCTTCAGGCAGTTGGCGTGGGCCGACGCAGGTATCGACAATGACCTTTTGGTCACCGTCCTGTACGCACAGCGCCTGGATCACGAACTTTAGCTGATCGTCTTGGTCGAGTGCCCACGGCTTCAACCACGAGCCATGACCAGCCAACCGCTTAATAGAACCGGTCGGAAAGTAGTCCTCCGGTGACAGCAACGTGTGTTGCTCGATCACTCTCGTGATTAAGACGTTACCGATCTGGACTTGACTGTACGCCATGCGATCTCCTCCGCGATAATCGACAACGAATCCTCACAGCGGTAAATAGGAGTCAGCCCATCAACACGGAGGCGGTTTCGTCTTCGACGACGGTGCCTTCGAAGAACCGAGGATTAGAGCCGCCATAACATCGAACTGGATTGGCGAACACAAAGTCACGAAATGCGTCCAGGTCAAGGATCCCATGCTCGACGAGCTCGTACGCCTCCGCCAAGGGTGTGTCGAACTCGGGTACGTCCCAGTGGCCGATGTCGGAGCCCATCATGGCCTGGACGCGTGCGCCCAAGGGCGTGACCCGAGAATCGAAAGCGAGGCCGACTAACGGATCATCAGCCTCGCAACCCCAATAGAAGTTCGGGCAGAAGCGGTCGCGGATATCTTCCTCTGATCCGATTCCCGCGTCGGCGAAGTCGTCGCGCCGTTCCTCGGGGCTCGCATAGTGGCCTATCAAGTCGTCCGCAGAGTAGCGCGCCAGCCGGGGGTCGCTGGCGGCGAGCAGCTTCATCAGGAGCTCACGGTCAATGTTGGCTGGATTCAGTCGATCGATGACATGGCCGCCACGCTTGCGCCAGCGAGCGACGAGGTCTATGTAGAGACGAACCCCCACTGCGACGGTGCCTTCGAGCAACGCGACGCGCAGAGCCGGAAAGCGCCGGGTCACGCCACCGAAGAATAATGACTTGGCGAGGGCTTCGGCCGCGGCCGCGAAATGCCCAGCGTGGTTGTACATAAAGTTGGAAATCGAGGCCCGATCGGTGAAGCCCATGGCAGCCGAGTGCGCCGACAATGGGAAACCCAGTTCGATCGCCTTGGCCCAGACTGGGTCGTAGTCGTGGGCACTATCGAGTCCGTAGGTATCGATCCACCCACCGACGCCGGTTCCCAGCGTGCCGCGCGGCGCTCCCACCGTCGCCTGCCCTGGCAGTGGACGGCGCACAAAGCTCGGGATCACCGCGACCTTCGCGCCTAGCTCCTTCGCGTGGATCATTTCCACGATCGCTTCATCGGGATTAAACATCGGAATAACCGCTGCCATCGTGAACCGGTCCCTATACGGCCGGTACAGCCCCCCCATGAACTCGTTGTAGAGCCGACACAGCGTTACGCGGTGATCATCCTCGGTCAGCCCACCGAGGGCGAGCCCCATCGACGGATACAACACGGCGAAGTCGATCCCGGCCTCGGCGAGTCGGGCGTAATACCGCCCGGGCGCGGTTACCGTCGCAAAGTAGTCGGCCTCCCCAACGGCCGACGCCCAAAACATTGGCAACAGCCCCCGCTGCCGCCTCTCGTCTGCCGAAGCGCCACTTAGCGAACGGCGCTGCTCGGAGCGTCGGAATGTGGACGCGCTCTCAATCAGATCGCCTCGGCCGTGCTCACGCACGAAGTCAGCGAACATCGGCACCGGCTCGAGGACATGACCGTCCGCGTCTACCACCGGATGCCCAAGCTGCCGACGGATACGCGCCGATGGCGTCGCCGCACTCGTCACCTGAGGCATCGAAAGATCCTTTCGTTCTTGGGCAGGCTACTTCTCTCCAAGAAGGCAGACAACGCCAGCAAAAGTTGGGCGGCGAGCACCATCGCGGGTGGGGAAAGGGCAGGGCCGAGTCCGGCCACTGGGCGGACCTCACATGCGAACGTCACAGGAATGAACTGAAGAGCCGGCATTAAGCGAGTTTCCTAGCGCCGCCCACGGAAAGCGTTCGATCCCCGAACACCAGGAGCCAGGTATCTAGCGAGCAGGGCCGGTGTGGGCCCTCTGCTCGACGAGTTCAGCGAACTCGCTCCATGTTTGGGCCCGCTGGCGGGCCTCATCCGCGACCTCGTAAACCCGGCTGAGAGGAACGGCCACTACGTGGGAGCGCCAGTGAGAACCGACTTTCGTGCGGTCGAACCAGTTGGCGAACTGTTTGCTATAGGCGGCCGAGCTGACCGCGGTAATGCTGGTGGAACGAGCGTCTGACGCGAGCAGCTCACGGTCCCCGCCAACGACGCCGAGAAGCATCGGCGAGGCATAACCAATGGTATCGACCCTGAGGGGCCTCTGGCTCTGGGGTGTCAGATCCTGCCGCACCTGCCGTACCGTCTCGGGGGATGCCCGAACGGCCTGAGCGATAGCACGCAACGACGCCTCTGGATTGGCCTGCACGGCTTCCAGGATCCGCACACGGTTGGAGTCGGCGTGCACCGGGCGCCGACGCCCATCCCTCCCGACCCGGCACTCCACTTCCACAGCCCCGCAGGTGGCCCGCAGCCGCCCGATACTGTGAGCTGTGAGAGCGCACACCTGGGCGATGCGACGATCGGACCACTCGGGGTGATCTCCCAGTAGGCGACGCGCAGCCGCCTTGCGCTCCTCGATAGTCAACGGGAGTCCGTGCTTTACGTTGCGGCGAACCGCCTCTACGAAGGCATCCTGCGCCGTCCCGTCGAAGATCACCCCAGGAATGTGGTTCCAGCCCATCATTCGGGCCGCGGCCACCCGATGGTGTCCATCGATGACCCGCCGGCCGTTGCGCCCCACCAGGATCGGCGGCCAACACCCCTCGAGTTCGGCCAGAGCAACCACGTGACCGCGGTCCAAGCGGTGCTGTCGAGGTGAAACGCCAGACCTGAGCGCCTTCAACTCGATCCAAACGACCTCGCCTTTCACGATGCTTATCTCCTGATCTCTCAGTACGAGCTCACTGGCACCAAACCACGTTAGATACATCCGCGACTGGACGCATCCATGGCCTCGCGGTGCTCATCATCATAGTGGTCGCCCATAAGCTGATTGCTCCGTAGCGGCGAAAGGAGCCAGAGGTCAGTCTTTGTCTCAGAAATACTGTGGGTATGGATCTGTCGACCAGCTCGGTCTCCTAAAGCCGGGACGGGTACGCGCCGACGATGCCCGGGACGTCGGCACCGGTGTAGCCCGGACCCCGTCGCGGCGTCGACCAGGCCGTTGCCGCCCAACCACGCCTCCATGCCACGATAGACGTGCCTGACAGATACGTCGAGCCCATCGCGGAAGAGCGGCGTGGCGCTCTACCTAGAGTACACTCCGGACGAACGGGAGGTCCACGACAGACGGTAGCTGGCCGAGGAGCGAATGTTAGCTTATTGAGCATCTTTGGAGCGGGAAAAAGAAGCACCGGGGTCGGAGAGGACAAGCGCCTCTATTCTCAACGTTAGGAGGTCGTTTTATGATCAGGGACGAGCCACTTGGAGGAAAGGCGGTCGTCGTGACCGGCGCAGGAGCCGGCCTCGGTAGGGCGTACGCGGTTTACCTGGCCGGTTTGGGCTGCAAGGTTGTTGTGAATGATGTGGATGACCAACGTGCGGCCTTGGTCGCGGAAGAGATAACTACCTCCGGCGGTTCAGGCATTGCCCACGTCGGATCGGTCACGGAGATGAATGTTGCTCAAGCACTTATCTCCCTATGCGTCAGCGAATATGGCCGCATAGACGGCCTAGTCAACAACGCGGGAATCTACTATCACAGCGCGCCATGGGATGACCGTCCGGAGATGTATGCTCGGCTGATCGAGATAAATGTATTGGGGACAATGCATTGTGGTATCGCCCTCATGGCTCATCTTCGTAACCTCAGGCAAGAGGGAGTGATCGTCAATGTGGTATCTGGTTCGCAGTGCGGACTCCGGGAGATGGCTGCTTATTCAGCCAGCAAAGGAGCTGTCGCATCCTTGACCTACTCATGGGCGGCGGACGCGGCCTCCAGCAACATTCGGGTGAATGCGGTTTCACCCATTGGTCGATCAGGAACCGGTGACGTGAGGAATCCAGCTTTGGTGGCTCCACTCATTGCCTACCTTCTTAGCGATGACGCGCGCGGCGTCACCGGGCAGGTATTCCGCATGAACCCGCCCGAGTTGTCCGTCATGTCACACCCCGGATTTTACGAAGCGTCCGTGCGAATCGGCGAGTGGGACGTCGCAAGTATAAATCGTGTGGTCAATGACGAGTTGTCAGCATGGTTTCAGCCCGTGGGCGGCGTGCTATGTATTGCTGGGGAGTCGGGTCGACTCCTTAAGCCCAGCGAAGTTGTCCGGGCCGGAGGCCAGTGATCGCCGCAGCCCACCAGCTTTTGGCGCCCTCGACCTCGGCCAGACGCCCGCGAACTAATGGATGACATACCCTCCATCAACGGACAGGGTGTGGCCGAGTACGAATGATGCGGCGTCGGTGCACAACCATACGGCCGCCTCTGCCACCTCCTCGGGTTCCGCTAGCCGGCCGATCGGATGCATGGCGGTCAAGTGCTTCACGTGGTCAGGCTCGGTCGCCGCTCGGGCGCGAAGCATCGGGGTCCACATGGCGCCTGGGGAGATGGCATTCACCCTGACCCCGAGCGCGCCGTAGTCGAGGGCAGCGACTTTTGTGAGGCCGATAATACCGTATTTCGCAGCTATATAGCTTGCGCTGCCCGGGGTTGCCACCAACCCCCCGGCCGACGCCGTGTTAACTATCGCGCCGCCGCCGCGTCGGAGCATTGCCGGAACCTCGTACTTCATGCCGAGGAACACACTCGTCAGGTCGACTGCAATCCCCCGCTGCCAGTCTTCCTCCGGCACCTCGGCGAGGGGATGGCTAGGTAGGGAGATCGCTGCGTTGTTATGGGCACAATCGAGGCCGCCGTACGCATCGACGGCAGCCTGCACCATCGCCTGGATGTCCGGTGACTTCGAAACGTCGGCTGCCACGAAGGTGGCGTCACCACCCGCCTCCTTGATGATAGCGACCGTTTCCTCGCCGCCGTCCCGGTTGATGTCAACAACGACAACGCGTGCGCCCTCCCGCGCAAAAATCGAGGCCGACGCCCGCCCTAGCCCCTGAGCTGCTCCGGTGACCAGAGCAACCTTCCCGTCGAGTGGTCCCATATTCAGCTGTCCCGCTTTCCGACGCTCTCGCCATGCCTGGCCTTCACTGGTACGGTACCGAAAGCCCGGCCGGAGTACATGGCTTGCGTCCAGGACGATACGTTTATCGAGACGGTACGGGCCCGTGAGCAGGATGAGGCATGGCGCTCTGTGACAGGGACAAGACTATGTCGAGGAGGAGATAATGGACACTGAGGCACAGAAGAAGCTGTGTGTCGAGTTTCAACTTGCGATGGACCGCGGAGACCGAGAGTTCATCGAAGGGGTGCTTGCTCCAGACTTCACCTTCGAAAACATCGAGGACGAGCCGGTTCACAACCCGTTGACCGGCGAGACCTTCGGACCCAAGCTCACTCGAGAGGAGTATCTCAACCTCGGGGTAGGGGCCAACAGGAAGTTCACCAAAGACGGCATGCACTTCGAGTTCGAGTACGTGATCTCGGAGGGACCGATGGTGGCCGTAATCGGAAGCTCGAACGGAGACGGCCTCAATGGCAGGAAGTATTCCAATCGGTACTGCTGGCTGTTCCGCTTCGCGGGAGACAAGGTTGACATGAAACGCGAATATAAGGACACGCATCTAGCACGCAAGACGCTATTCGAGTAAGTCGGAGCGACCAGAGCTTAGGGTCACTCTGGCGGCTGCCGTACGCTTTCAGGTTCTCGCCGAGACGGCGTGCTCGGCCGCCAGTGCGAGTCAGTCGAACCCCGCCCGTTTTGGTGCCCGCGGGCGAGGAGGGACTCCCAGCTGCCGGAGTCGGTGGGTGAGAAGGCGTTGAGCACCACCCCGAAGCGGGAAGCCATAGGCCAACTACCCTAACCCTGGGAAACGCGATCACGCGTCGCCAGATCGACGGTCGCGTGGGCCAGCCCGCTACGGTGGCCTGCCACTAGCCGAGCAGAAAGTAGGGGGTGGGAGTTGTCCCACGTGCTGGATGAGATCGCGGCCAAGCAAGCGATCACCGAGGTTCTCCACCGCTACTGCTATGCCGTGGACCTGATCGATCGGGAACTCGGGTCGAGGGTGTGGCACCCAGGGGGGCTAGCCCACTACGAGGGCCTCTTCGAGGGGACCGGCGAGGCCTTCATGGACTGGGTGCTGGAGAACATGCGGAAGGACACCGAGTGTCGGTCCCACCAGGTAACCAACGTGCTCATCGAGGTCGACGGAGACCGGGCCACGAGCGAGAGCTACATTCATGCGTTCCGGCGTATGGACGGCAACGACGTGGTCACCTATGGCCGCTACTCCGACATATGGTCGTGTCGCGGCGGCGAGTGGCGGATCGACGATCGGCGCTACCGTCGCGACGTCATCCGGGTCGTGCCAGCAGCCCGCGAAGGCTAGTGGTCCGCCGCCCTCCGACGGAACTCACCATTTCGCCCAAGGATCCTCTGATGAACGTTGGGGGCTGCCCCAAGGAGTTCGCCGACCCGTCCTATGCCCTCGTCACCTAGGGATCCGAAGTCCGGGTTGGGACCGTCCGAGTCGACCGCTCGGGCCCGCGTGAAACCGAGTTCTCCGGTCGCAAACTACTCGTCTTGGCATGCCTAGACGCACCCGTTTGCATCATTGCTGCGACCGTTGGACTTGTCCTTTCGGTACCCTCAGCCCCAACTCTTCATGATGGCACGCCATTCGGGTGTGTGGCTGCTTTGTGCCAAATTCTCGGTGAGCTACTTTCCACCCGTCGCTCGTGCGGACAAAGCGGTCATGGTAATAGCCGAGGACCAATAACGTCGGGGACTTCTCCGCCTCTCCATCTTGACCAGGACCCTCGTCGCCGTCAGGAAGCAAGTCCTTGTACATCAGGAGATAGGACTGAGCCTCGGCTGTGTCTGGACCGGTGGAGCGTACCAATACGGATCCGCTGAGATGGCGGTTGGTACTGCCCGGGCCATGCGTCCCGTGTGCCCGGCGCTGGCGCCCGCTCTCCACGATTGCGGCCCGACCATGCTGCGCGCCTCCCCGCGCTGTCGTGTAGTCGGCATCCTCGGTGAACAACATGCCCCACTCGTCGATGTCGCCCATGTCGGACAGGATGGTGAGCGAAGCGATCACATTTCGAATTTGCAGTTCATCCACTGCCCACTGGATCTCCTGCTCGTTCATTTGATACCTCCGTCTCATCGGGCTAGACCTGGTAGTGGATCATCTCCAGATACTGAATCACTTTTAGCACCTTCGCCTCGCGGTGCGCACTTCACTGGTCCTTCAAGCACGCAGTGGGTGATCGAGCGAGGTGGCTCGGCTTGTCAGCGGGCTGGAGTCCCCCGGCGCGAAGTGCCACTGTTGGGATCCGACCGCGACGACCCCACCCGCACGTACGGCGGCCGGCCAAACGGTACACCCTGCGGACTGTGTTGGCCCGGCGACATCACGGCACTGCGCTCTAGCTGAAGGCGTGTCCAACTAATACATTTTCTCAGTTGGACGGTGGGGCTTGGTTGAGTCCATCTACGCAAGCGTCCGAGACCATCTGGGCAAAGTTCCTTGGCGATAAAATAATTGGGCTCACCCACCGGGACTTCAAGAACATCAACATGGCTGCGACGGTCTCGAAACAGCCGTCCCGGATGGGGTGCTCGTCGCCCCCATACCAGCCGCCCTGAAACGAGGGGTCGTACGGCCGACATCCCTTACCCAGGGAAGATTTCCGGTCGACTTTCTCGGGGCGAAGTGGTATGAAATTCATTTGGTAGTCAGACAAAACATGGGGGAGGGACCGGTGAGTTCCAAACGTGTGTTTCTGGCCGGGGTCTGCGCGTTGGCTTGCGCGGTGGCTTTCGGAGCGTGCTCGTCGAGCAGCAAGCCCGCATCTGCGAAGGCGACCGCCGCTCCCCTCAAGGTCGGTATGGTCTGCACCTGCTCAGGGCCGATCGGCCCCGCCATCATTCCGTCAGAGGACACGTACAAAGCATGGCTGAACTCTGTTAACGCGTCAGGGGGGAAGGCATTGGCACCGACCACAGGTATATTCGCCGACTGAACCACCGAGGCCCACGGCTCGTCGGCAATGGTATCGTCAACGATAGCGTCCACATGGTCGGATATAAGCGTGTGAGCGTCCACGACAGACGTGCCGGGAACCCCCCCGTCATCCTCAAATAGTAGCTGGACGGGATGCCCGTTGAGACCGAGGTCCCGTTCTTCGACAACCCTGACTTCTACGCCCAAGCGACGACGGAGGATGCGGCCAACCTGGCCGTCGTGGTAACGGCGAAGGTAGCTCGTGCTGCGAATCTGGGGGATCTCTACTCCGCGGAGGCAGCGTCCTGCCAGGAGGGTGTCGCCATGTTCAAGACTGACGGCAAGAGGGTTGGAGTTCCACTGATCTACAGCGCCGACATCGCGACCACTGCTCCGAATTTCACCGCCCAATGCCTGGCCGCTCAGCAGGCGCATGTGCAGGCGATTTTTATGGGTGCGGCCAGCTCGGCGGAGCCTTTGCCGATAGGGGTCAACTGCTCTCAGCAGGGCTATCACCCCACCTATCTCTTGCAAGGCGAAGGAATGTACAAAGAGGACCTCAGCGCTCCGGGGCTGAGTGAGGACCTCTGGGCGCCGTACAACGATGCCCCTTTCTGGGCGAACACCCCGGCAGTCCAGACCATGAACGCCGCGGTGGACAAGTACTACCCGGGCCTGCGTAACAACGGGAGCGCCTGGGGTGAATCGGCCACGGAAAGCTGGGTGTCGGGGTTGCTCCTCGAGCAGGCTGTCAAGGCTGGGGGCCTCACCGCGAAGGCAACCCCTTCGGCGTCGGAGATCATTCAAGGGCTGAACTCGCTTAAGGGCGACACCATGGACGGGATGGCCCCGCCGCTTACCTTCACCGCAGGCCAGGTTCATCCCGTGGACTGTTGGTTCACGACCCGCACTGACAATGGAGTGCCCAGCCTGGTGAACGGGGGCAAGGTCACATGCTTGAAGGGCACCCCGTAGGACCCGCCAGTTGCTGCATCACAAGTCTCCAACCCCCGCCCCAGGAAGGCCGCACACCGTGAGGTGCGGGACTGCTGGCGGTCCGGCTGTTACCCGGAAGAGCGGTGGAAGAGGTGCCGTGCTAGTTTCGGCGGCGCTGGTCGAAACATCGAACGGGGAGGCTCGATGCCAAAGGGCGTGTTGGTGGTGATGACACAGTCGGTGCCCGGTCAGGAGGACGAGTACCACGAGTGGTACAACGGCGTTCACATCCCAGAGCTCCTCGCAGTCCCGGGGATCGTCGCCGCGCAGCGGTTCGAAGCGGTTCCGGGCGCGACTGGCCACACGGCTCCCCAGCAGTACCTGGCGATCTACGAGTTCGACATCGATCCCGAAGACGCCATGAAAGCGATGCGCGAGGCGCGGTCCAAGCCCGGGGCGCAGCCGCCGTCGGCGGCACTCGACACCTCCTCGTCAGTGATGTACGCCTTTCGCGCCATCGGCGACCGTATGGAGGCCTGAGCCCGGCTCGCCGCACCTTGTCCCGACGTCTGCTCGGACGTCATCGACGACGAGACACAACGATCGGCGCCGGGCGCACCCCGCTCGGTGGACGGTTCGTGGCCGGGCGGCACTATCACCTGCCGAGCGCCCGGCGTGCCAAGATAGGGCTCGACCCACGGTCAGTCTGCGCCACTCCAGTACGAAGGGATCAGGTCGGGTGGAGGGGGGGTCGAAAGGTCGGCAGGGGTTGGAGCCGAGATCCGCTCAGCCACCACGGCAAGCGCGTCGGCATCGAGGCCGAAGACCTCGATGGCCGTCCCGCCGAGCATGCGGCGCACCCATCGTTCGGGGATGCCTGCGAACGAGAGTTGCATGGCCACACGCGTACTCGACGGACCTGCGGGATGGTGGAGTGTGCCTTCGACATGCGGGTAGTCCGAGCCCCACATCACGTTGGCGGCGTAGCCTTGGTTCATCGCGATGTGCGTCTCCGGCGCGTAGCGGTGCAACAAACTGGCGCCAAGAAAGACGTTCGACTGGATGTACTCGCTGGGCGGACGGGGACAGTTCTCGCTGAACATCCAGCCGCGGCGCTCCCACACCTGGTCAAACTCCACGAGGGTGCTGGGCCACCATGTCGATGGCTGATTCGCCAACTCCGTGTATACGAGACGCAAACTGGGATGGCGCTCGAAGACGCCGCTGAAAATGAACCGCGGTAACGCTCGACGACTGAGCCAGCTCCCGCCCTCGAAAAACTTGACCACACCTCCCGTCGGCGTCGAGGCCCATTGTTCGGGATTGGCTACGCCGCAGTGGGTCACTAGGGTCATGCCGAGATCCTCGCAGGCGGACCAGAACGGCTCCCACGCCGGGAAGTCGACCTCGAGGATGCCCGGGCGGGGTGTCGCCGGAAAGTTCACGCCCCGTAGGCCGCCCTCGCGAGCCGCCCGCAACTTCGTTAACGATGCGTCAATGTCCCATAGTGGGAGGTGGGCCAAACCCACCCGCCGATGCGGCGCCATTGCGCAGGCGTCGACGAGCCACCGGTTGTAGATCTCCTGGCCGACCGCCACCAAGCCCAACTCTCGGGGATCGTTCGAACCGAAGCGCACATACCCGAGCGAATCCGGGATAAAGGGAAAGGGCTCTCCGTTCTGGCTCGTGTGATAGATCACCTCGGCTGCGACCCCGTCGCGATCCATGTCGTCCAGGCGGGCCCGCATGTCATGATGCCCGAGGATCGCCGCATTCTCGGCCGCCCGGCGGGCACGGTCAGCAGCTTCCGGATAGGGATAGTCATCGACGTCCACGTGCACGTGTGTCCCGCCCTCCGGCTTCGTGTAGCCGGCAGCAAACGCGTCAAACGCCTCAAGGTGTTCAGACGTGCAGTACGGGCGAAGGTCCTCTACCAACCTCGGACCGACATGGTTGTCCGAAGACACCACCGCCACGGGAACCGTAGACGACGCCCTTTTGCTCCCCAAGGTCGCGTGAGTGACCGTCATGCTTCACCAACCTCTCAGCCCGAACGAGCGGGAGAATAGAGAAGATTTGCTTCCGTACGTCTGTGAGTGATGCTACCAGGGCGTTACCTGGTCAGGACTTGCCCAAGACCCCTGGTCGATCTGGTCCGATCCAACTGACAGCCGAGTGCAGTTGGACAGCCTTCCTACGTGTTCGCTCCTGACCAGACGTTCCTGAGAACGTTCCGGCGTGGATACTCGGACACGCTCTTCACCGAAGGTTACCCCCTGACCGCAAGATGGTGCCTGAGCCGTTCTCTGGGGTCACACTTCGGGCCAACCGAGAACTGAGATCAACACGGCCTGATCTCCGCCCTGAAGTGTCATCCGATCGCCTCCTCGGCCCAGTTGTGGAGGATCGGGGCGAGTCTCGGCCAGTTCGCAAACCGCCGGCCGGGCTTCGAATCGAGCCACTCGGTGTCCTTCCAAGGGGGTTCGACGAGCCGAGCGTGTGGCAGCACCCGGGCTAGGTGCTCCGAGGTTTCCCGTAGGTGGGTCGGGTCGCTCTCGCCGCTACGGAAGACCAGTATGGGGGCTTCCATCGCCCCAACGGCGGCGTTCGACAGGCCGGGGACCACTTCGTTGCCGCAAGGACAGTAGGCCATCAGCCATCGCTGCATCGTGGTGATGAATTGCTTCGGGTCTTGATCCAGTAGCCGTTGGCGGTTGGACGGGTTCCGCTCGATGACAGAGGCCCAGGTGCCGTGTTCGTCGGGCAGGTTCACGACGGCGTCCATGCCGCCATTCCAAGCGGTGACGATTGACGGCGAGCAGTATCCCAGGCCGACGTGCAAGAGGCCGTACGCCCCTCCACTGATCATCCACATGGCGAGACCCGACGCGACCTGAGGATGCCGGGCTGCGGCTAGCAGCGACACTCGAGAACCCCCCGAGCCGCCGACCATTACCGCCGGCGCGAGTTCCAGATGCGTCACAAGGGCTGAAAGCGCATCCGCCTGCATTCCCGACTCGGTTTCCCCGATAAAGCAAACGTCGGACTCGCCAGTGTTAGGTCGGTCATAGATGAGGACTCGGTTTCCCAACTCTGCCAGCGCCATTGCCAGCTCACGCACACCTGGATAGTTTCGATCAAATCGGCCTCCCGGCGTAACGACCCACGTGCGCCCACCGTCGCCCACCACTTCGTATCCCATCGAAAGGTCGACGGACTCTGCGCCGTCGATCGTTACGGCAACCCTTTCCACGGCCATGGCACACCCTCCTTTACGTCTCAGACTTCCTAAATCATTGTCCTTCGATACGCTCGACTCCGTCAGTGTGTCACGACTGTCCCCACCCCGCGCTGGTCCCACAGCGGCGGCGAAGAGCTTCGCCGCCTGAGCCACATCCGGCTACACCCGATCGCAGCCAGGCGTCGTGGTGTCCCAGTGGCCGTACCTTGCTCGACCGCCTCACGACCCTTGGTTCCGACAAGCGACTGTCCCGAATAGCCGACATCAGGAGGGACGGTCTACGCCTACGATGACGTTGGAAAACAGACAAGGCTCATCATACGGGTTGGCCCACGCATGGCGCGCACCCGCAATGACAAATGCCGTGCCCGGCTCGAGTGTGCGGATCTCGCCTCCGGGGAGTTTGAGGTCGACCTTACCCGAGACGACGAAGCCCATGTCGATCGTGTCCGTCGAGTGCATCCCAGGGTCATCGCCCGCGCTCAGTTTGATGCTCGGATTCGTGCGCTGCATTTCCTGGGCGGTGATCCCCATAAAGCGAGCAGGGAACGAGATCGCCTGGAACGTCGCACCGCCCGGACCGGTGAAGCGCGTATCAGCCGGCACCCCGCCCACCGAGCCGGGAATTGACGCACCGCCCTCGAAGCGCCACAGCTTGACCGACGTCCCAGTTCCGGAATCAAAAGGCTTCAAGTCGTCGACAAAACGGGCTACGCCGTCAGAGGTCTCAACCGCCGCCACCAATTTGACCTCATTCACATTTGTCACGATGTTCTCCTCACTTTGTTGGCTGGTTTCCGAGCCAGCAGCCGATATGACATAGCTCCCCCGCCGGAGCCACTCTCCTACTCCGCCGTCGACAAAGAGACGGGAAAGTCGGGGGACGGCATACGCCTTCCGCCCAGGGTCCCCCCAATTACCCCAGCATCGAACCCGACCAGTTCCGAATCATGATGGGCCATCCTGACCTCACGTGGGTGCACCAAGCCCATTCGTACCATACATGAAGGCGTGCTTCGAGGCTAGAATCTTCCCCGGCTCCCCGACTGGGAACACCGAATCAGACTTCCGGCAGCTATTGCCTAGCGCGACATAGACAGGGAGGTTACCCGTGGACGCCAACCGACTCGCAGACTTATATGAAATCCAAAAGCTGAAGGCACGGTATTTTCGCTGCATGGACACCCGGGATTGGGAAGGTTTCCGTGGCGTGTTCGCAGACGACCTCGTCTTCGTCAACGACCACTCCCGCGTCCCCCAATCCGCCACGCCGACGTGGACCAGCGCCGATGCTCTCGTCGACTACCTCTCCCGATCGCACCCAGACAAAGTAACCATACACCATGGGCACATGCCCGAAATCGACTTCATCGACGACGACAATGCGACCGGCATCTGGGCCATGAACGACTGGGTCGACGACCCGGGAAGAGGAGGCGCGTGGCAAGGATACGGGCACTACCACGAACGGTATCGACGCGGCGAAGACGGGCGATGGCGGATAACGTCGGTACATCTCACCCGCCTAAGGGTCAACCAGGTCCCCCCTCAACCGCCGGATCCTGAACCATCATGGATGCCTCCCGCTAACGGGTCCGCCCGAGAAGAAACGACATCCTGACCAGACGTCCTTACCCATCCGCACCAACTCACGGTCGTGCTTGCCGCGCCGACGTCATGCATAGGAGGCTGTATTGCTGGACGGATCGGATAGCGAGCGCCTGGTGATCGACGCGCACCACCACGTCGGGCTCCTCGCGCAGCCGGGCTTCGACGAGGACTGGGCGCGACAGGATCTCGACGTCCGCCTGCAGTCCATGCATCGAATGAGTGTGGATCGTTTTGTGATTCTGCCGGCCCCTGGATCTGCCGGGGGATTTCGCAACGTGGATCACGCCAGCATGAACGACTCCATGGTGAAATATGCCGAGTTGGCCGGACCCGTCGTCGAAGCGGTGGCGGCCACCGTAAACCCTGCCGAGGTCGGCGCCGGGTGCCAGGAGATGGAGCGGGCGTTCGCGACCCTGGGGATGGCTGCGGTGGCATTTCATCATCGCTTCTTGGGCATGACGATCAACGATCGAAGGATGGACGACCTCCTGAGGGTGGCGGCCGAACATGATCGGAGCGTCTTCGTCCACATCATCTCTGATTCGACCCTCGAGGCGGCCTGGCGACTGCTGTCGCTGGCGGGACGATTTCCTGAAGTCAGGTTCATCGCCCTGGACGGCTTCTCGAGCGCGTCGCAAGCGGCCATGTTACGGGAGAGGGCTGTGGACGTACCGAACGTGTGGTTCGATACCGGCGCCATGATTTCTGTGGCCCACGGGTTAGACGCTTTTGTCGATTCCTGTGGTCCAGAGCGATTGATCCTGGGCACGGACTTCTACTCGGGGAGCCCTCATTTTCGGCGCGCCTATCCCATCGACGAGCTGGCCGCCATGAAACTCTCGCCCGATGCGCTCGACCTAATCTGTCACAAGAACATTCAAGACCTGATGCGGCACCGATAGGGAGCAAAACCGTCGTCAGCTGCGCAGCAACCGACCAGAAGTGCCCCCGAACGACCCCGACTATCCAGGCGGGTCGCTCACGTGGGGGAAGAGCTCCTTGAAGCTTCCGAGGCGGATGCGGTGGCTGGCCTCGGCATCGATACCGTCAAACAGCTCGTGGAGCGTCTTCTGGGTATGGCCGAAAGTGCCCTCCATGTGCGGGTAGTCACTCCCCCACATGGCGTTCCGGTATCCCATCGCGGTCAGGGCTGCAGGCGCCGTCTCGTCGTGTTGGAAAGAGGCGTAGACCTGCCGGTACAGGATCTCCTTGGGCAGCGTCGAAAGACTGGGCCGGACGAACATGCCGTGCTGCCGGTAGCCCTCGTTCATCCGGTCCCCGGCGAAAGGCACCCAGGTGGCGCCGCCCTCGGAGATGAGGATCTTGAGCGTGGGATGACGGTCGAGCGCGCCCGAGGCCACCAGCTTGCTGGCCACCCGTTGGCCACCGTAGGTGGTCTCGACGTAGTTGAGCACCGCCCCGCCCGGCCCCCGGAACGGGGTGGCGGGGCCGCTCTCAGTGCCGATGTGGAAGCCCAACACCATGCCGGCATCCTCGGCGGTGGCCCACAGGGGCTCCCAGTCGTCCGCGTTCCAATCCGGCATGCCGTTGGGCACGCCGGTAGGGAGGCTGGCCAGATGCAGCCCGATGGACGCGGCGTGCTCCAGCTCGGTGACGGCATCCTGGACATTGAGGAGCGGAAGCGATGCGCCGGGCACGAAGCGGTCCGGAGCCACGTTTTGGATGTCGCTCAAGATCCACTCGTTGACGGCGTGTGACGCCACCCGAACGAGCTCGCGGTCCTCGATCATGTGCTCCCACAGTCCGAGCGAGCCGTACATGGCCTCGCCCCAGATTCCCTCCTCATCATGATCCTTCAGCCGCTCACGCATGTCGTGGGCTCCGGGGGGGCGCATATTGAGCTCGATGATGGGCCGCCCGGTCGTCGGATCCTTCTTCGTGGCAACCCGGGGAAGGTCGCGCTTGAAGCTCTTGCCGTCGACGTGGACGATCTCCTCGTGGTCGCTGATCTTCTCGCTGCGCGGCATCCGCTCGGCCAGGTCCGCCGGCAGGATCTGCCCCCACAGGTCGGTCGATCCCAGTCGGTTGGATCCCGGCTCCAAATAATGCGAATCACCCGAGTGTGCCCACAGCAAGTCCATTAGTAACTCCTATCCCCGAGTTCTCTCGGGAACTATCGATCTCGGCATCGCAGAGCCTATCGCTAGGGCGATGTCCACCACGGCAGCACGAACGACCTCATGGCGACCATGGAACTCCCCGCCCGACGCGCTCGACCCAATCTGTTACGAGAACGTTCAAGACCTGATGCGGCACCGATAGCAACCAGAACCGTCGTCAGCTGCGTAGCAGGCGTCCGGATGTGACGTCGGGTAGGTCCTGTCCGGCGGCTCGGACGGGTTGGCCGTTGATCCAGACCCATTCCACGCCGGTGCTGCCCACGATCAGGCGATCGGCGCCTCCGGGCTGGTCGTAGACCCGTTCGGCCGGTGTCGTTCCGACCCGGTCGGCGTCGAAGGCGACCAGGTCGGCGTAGAACCCTGGGCGGACCAGGCCCCGATCGGTCAGCCGGAAGGCCTGGTGGGGATGGCCGCTCAGCCGCCACACCGCATCTTCGATCGACAGCGCCTGGCGCTCACGAACCCAATGGCCGAGCAGGTGGGTGGAGAAGCAGGCGTCGCACAGCTGGCTGGCGTGGGCCCCGGCATCGGAAAGGCCCAAAAGCGTCCGCTTGTCCCCGAGCAGCTCGGCCAGCTCGTCGTAGCCGGCGTTATCCATCACCACCCGGTAGCGGGTCATCATGTCGTCGCTTAGGGCCAGATCGATCAGCAAGTCGAACGGCGTGGTATCCCGGGCCCGGGCCAGCTGATCCAACGGGATCCCGACCAGATCATGATGGCGGCCCGTCTCTTGCACCTCGATGCGCGGCCAGCGCGCCTGCCACTTCTCCAGCGTCGGCTGGCGGGCCCGATCGCGCCACTCGGCGTCGCGGTACAGCTCGACCGCGCCGATCCCGAGGGCGGGCCAGCACCTCTTTCCACTCGTCGACCTCGGCCAAAGGGGTGGGGTCGGCCATGTGGATCTGCATGACGATCTCCCGGCAGGCCAACTGCGGGTACACCTCCCCCGGCAGCGCCGCCCCCCGCTCCACCGTCCGCAACGCCGCCCCCGGCCGGTCGTCGCGGGCCAGCAGGGCCGTCCAGGTGATCGGGATACCGTGACGCACAGCCAGCTCCGAGAACTGCTCGATGAACAGCCCCGGCCCGATAGCCACCTCGATGATCCCCTTGCCCAACTCACCCAGCACCGCCGCCAAGGCGTACACCTCGTCGGTCTCGGCGAAGCGGCTAGGCACCGGCCGCCCATAAGCCCCCTGATGCTGCGGCGCCCTAGACGTGGAAAACCCGATGGCCCCCGCCGACATGGCCTCCCGCAACAACTCCTGCATCTGGACCACCTCCCCCCCGGTGGCCGGCCGCTCCTCCCCCCCAGCACGAACAGACGCAGCGCCGAATGACCCACGTAGACGCCCACATTCAGCCGCTTACCCCGCCGATCCACCGCGTCCAAATACTCCGGGAACGACTGAAAACACCAGTCGATCCCGGCATTGAGGGCGTCCATCGACATACCCTCCACATTCTCCAACAGCCGCACGATCAGATCCCGATGCTCAGGCCGATTAGGAGCCACCCCAAAACCGCAGTTACCCATGATCACCGTGGTGACCCCGTGCCAACTCGACGGCGTGAAATCGCCGTCCCACAACACCTGGGCGTCGTAATGAGTATGCACATCCACAAAACCAGGCGCCAACGTCAAACCATCAAGATCAACCACCCGCCCCGCCGACGCCGCCCTCAACTCACCCCCAGGCCGCACCGCCACAATCCGATCACCAGCCACCCCCACATCCGCCCGCCGCCCCGGCGAACCCGACCCATCCACCAACACGGCACCACGCAACAACAAATCCATCCTGCACCTCGATCCAAACTCGGCCCAATCCCCCAACAATCTACGCCATACCAGCCCTCGAGATCACCCGAACTCTCCATCGCCCATGCGCCCACGTTCAGCCCGTTACACGGTCTCTTCCCGCATCCGGCGCGGAGGCCCACCCGGAACTGACCTGGTCGAACGAATGACCGCCCGGAACCGTGCACCGTGGCCGTCACCGCGCCGCGGGGGCCACCGTGAAGTGGCCCCCGCGGGAAGCAGAGTCAAAAATAGCTGACGAACTAGAGTCGGTTCAGGACTCCAAGAGTTTAACGCTACGTCGTCGCACCCGGCACGCAGGTAGTTTGGCTGTTGTTTACCATGCTGGGTGTGCCGTTTTGAATACGGGCGATGAACCAACAATCGACGGGGTGTGGCTGGCCGGCCGGGAACGTCAGCGGAGGAGCCCAGCCGTCGAGAGTATCTCCCTTAAGCGAGTGCAGACCAGTCGCGATCTCGGCGGCGCTGGGTGTGTCACTAGCGCTCAAGCCTCCAGCCTTAACTGCATCCTCCAACAGCAATCCGGAAGGCCAGGCCATGGCGGTGAGCTCACTGAAGGCCAGTTGATTGGTGCGAAGGCCGGGATAGTACTTGTCGAGCGCTGTGTTCATGGCCTGTACCGGCGGCACATTGTCCCAATAGGGAAGGTCGTTGAAGGCCTCCCACAGGTTGGTGTTGAGCCCAGACGCAGTCAATTCGTTCGACGCGAATCCCTCGCCCTGTTGCAGATAGGTGGGGTGGTAGCCCTGGCGGGCGCAGTCCGACCCGATCCGGTCGAGAATCGTCGAGGTGCTACCGATGAAGATTGAGCTGACGTGATCCTGGCTGGCAGCGACGCACTGGGCGGTGTAGTTGGGCGCCGTCGCCGAAATCGACACGTTGAACACGTTCGGTACCCCCGCCTTTTGTCCATAGGACTTGAAGAGCGGGATCGACGTCGCACACACCGCAGCTTCTGCGCAGTAGAAGTATGAGATGTTGGTTGCGCCTGCAGCCTTGGCCGTATATACCGCTGCCGCGGTGGAAGCATCGTTGGTTGTTCCTACCGGATAGAAGTCCGGATTGCCATAAAATGCCGGTTCGCTGTTGTTGCCGCCGATCACCGGGATGTTGGCGGCTTGGACCGTGGACGCCCACGTGGCAGAGTCAATAGACAAGTCCACGATGGCGTCTGGGTGTTGGGACAGGATGGTCTGCATATCCGATACGGAGGTGCCGGGGTTGCTACCATCGTCCTCGGCGGATAGCTGGATCTGGTGCCCATTGATCCCGCCCGATGCGTTGACCGAGTCGACCCAGGCCTTGTAGACCTCCTCTGACGGAGCGATATTGGCGCCAAACGGTCCGGAACAGCTACATATGACTGCTACCTTTATGGGAGCTCCAGCCGCCTGTCCCGACGATGCACCTGTCGAGGCGGACGACGAGCCGCTGGTGGGCTGGCTAGCCGATGTCGTATTGGTGCTGGAGTGGCCGCTGCTCGAAGAGCAGGCGGCGATGGCCGCCATGACGGCCAACGCCGCCACACCACATAGGAATCTTTTCACTGGAATCACCTGAGCAGTCTCCTCCCCTATCGCCGCGCCCTCGATGGGCCCCTCGGCACGACAAGTAAAACGGCCCGACGTGGGCGTTTCCGACACGGTGGCACGGCGCTGTCCGGTTGTCAAGGCAGCGTCCGATCTGCCGATACATCCCCTGCAAAACACGATGCTGGCTCGGACGCCGCAGCTTCATAGAGGAACCTGGTTGCACACTAAGCCCGCATCCGCAGCCAACTCCAAGCGGGTAGTGACCTAGTGCAAGGTGTTGTCTGCCAAGATCCCCTCACGGGCAGCCACAACCCCGTCCGGCGCGGCGATGTCGCCCCAAATCGGGCAGGACAACGATCCCATACAGAACACAACGCGCTGGTCAGCCTTCCGGCCACGCGTCGCATCCCGCCGCGCATGTTGCGTTGCCATTCGAGCTGTCCAACTGCACGTGAAATCACAGTTGGACAGAGTTTGGCGGTGGATGCGCCTGTGCCTACAGGGTGCGGCAGACGCCAAGGTCGAGTCTTGATACCCATCGGCACGCGAGGTGGCAGCTGGGACTCGGCCGTCTCACCGAGCTGGTTGGCCTACAGACGATCGAAGAACCATCTCGACGGTCCTGCCGCCCTTCGGTAGCTATCGCTTCGCGTAGGACAACGACAATGACGATACTGCCACTATGATCGGGCCTGGACCCGCTACGCATTGGAGCCTCGTTGACGTCACCGGCGTCGGCCTCACGCCAGGCCGCCGCTTCATCGTCGGGCCCGATGTCCCGACGAACGGATCCCAGGTCATCGGCGTAACGGGCGACCAGCATCACCGATTTTCAGCCGCGCCTATAACCGCGCGAGCGCGCGACTGATACCGAGCGACGCGCCTGCTACCAGCGTCACTCTTCCGCGCACATTCGCATCCACCTTCGGAACTAGAAGTCCCGACTCTCCAACCCGCATAGACAGCGCCGCTGGCTCCGACCGCGTTGGGTTGTGCCCAGGCGACACACGCACGAGGCGATACCATCCCAAAGCGGCCTGCGCCAGCGATAAGACAGGCACCTCTGAATAGTACGCCCGCTTGAAATGGTCGCGAGGAGGCGACGGCATCACTTGCGGGCATCTCTGCCCAAGTCTCTTCTTGCGTGGCGACTTTCGGAGCGATACGCCTGACCTTCCTCAGATAGGATCGGATTGGCCGAACGGTACTTTCTGCGGTTTTGCCCAGAGCACTCGAAGGAGATCGGATGGCAACTGCACGCATCCCCGTCACCATCGACGGTGAGCACACTGAAGTCCTCTCGCTCGCCTACGACATCGTTGGGGATACCGGGCCCTACTGGGTACTGACTCCGGGGGGAAGATTTAGCAAAGACCGTCCAGGGGTTCGCGAGCTGGCGACTTCGCTCGCAAATCTCGGCAACCGGGTGCTGCTCTGGGATCGACCTAATACCGGCGAGTCGGAAGTCTGCTTCACCGGCGTGACCGAATCGGGAATGCAGGCCGACGCGCTCGCCGCCCTCCTCTCGCACCTTGAGATGACGCCGACGATCATCTTCGGTGGCTCCGGAGGGGCACGGGTCTCCCTACTCACCGCCGTTCGCCACCCCGCGATCGCCCGAGCCCTGGCCGTGTGGATGGTGAGTGGCGGAGCTTACGGTCTGTTGACGATCGGCATCGGGTACTGCAACGCATCCATCGAAGCGGTCTTCAACGGGACCATGGAGGACGTCGTCAACATTCCCGAGCAGACGCAGGGTAATTGGCAGGAATCAATACGGCGCAATTCCGAAAACCGGCCCAAGATTCTTGCGCAGGACCGGCTCATCTTCCGCGAGACCATGCAGCGGTGGCTCAAGGCATATTGCCCCTGCGAAGATCTCGTTCCGGGCGTCACCAACGCCGATGTCAGACACCTAAGTTGTCCGGCGATCGTGTTCCGGAGCGGCCTAAAGGACATGTATCACTTGCGCGAGACGTCCGAAGAATTGGCGGCGCTGCTCCCCCACTCTGAGATGGCCGAGCTGCCCTGGGAGGACTCACCGCGCATCGACAGCAGTGTGTGGCCACAAAACTGGCCGCGACTTGCTCCCATCGTCCATGAGTGGGCCACAAAGCAGTTCGCCTGAGGCGAAGAGGGCTTCCCGTCGCCACTCCGCTTCGGCTCTGACAAGAGACGGAGCAGGTCCATTCCCGTGGACCTGCTCGAGGAATTCATCTCGGGGCCGGGGCTCGTGTCGAGCCTAGGTCCCCTCAGGTTTGAGGGCATCGAGGATCGCCTTCGTGTCCTGGACGAACATCTCAACCCGGCATATCTTCGTTTGGCGAAAATGTAGGACTTCCACTGCCGGGAAGCGAAGCCTCGTACCCGTCGCTCTCGCCGTCCACTCCTTATAAGAGTAGAGAACCACGATGTCCTCCTCGGGCACGTCCCAAAGTCGTTGCGGCAGGTTCTTCGCCTCCCATAGCGAGGCCATCATCTGGTTCATCTTCAGCCACTCGTCGCGACCATTCCAGACACCACCATGGGGAAGTGACGGCGGTACGACGATGACGAAGTCAGACGTGAACGCTTGCAACATCGCCTGCCGCGATCGTTCGCTCGTGATATCGCCGGAGAAATCGGCGTTCGCGCACATTCGTTCGTAGGCTTCAATATTCGGAGACGCCACGGTCTTCCTCGTTTCCTCTAGGGGCACGGGTTGACGGTCAGATCAAGGGACCACACGCGTCACCACCGCGACCTTGCCGTCCAACCTCGCTTCCACGGACACCCCTGACTACTCGTGCGGCACCTACACGGACCCCGTCGCCTCCTCGCGGAAAGGTCGGAACACCTCGCTCGCCCTGGGTGTACAACACCCCCACCCAGCTTGTATCCTACCCTTAGACGCGACAACGAATGATCTCCAGTCGAGCGCGTGGACATGCGGAGGAAGCGAATCGGAGATTGGCATGCACGTCGGACTCGGACTGAACTTTCAGAGCCTTGATGGTAGTAACGACACCGTAGTATGCCGCGAGGAGCTAGCACTGGCTGCCCGTGCCGAGGATGCCGGTTTCGATTCGGTGTGGTCATCTGAGCACCACTTCTCGGACTACCAACTGACGGCTCAGATGCTTATGTTCCTCGCTTGGGTCGCTGGGCAGACCAAGCGAGTCAAGTTGGGCACGATGGTCACCGTGCTCCCGTGGCATGACCCTGTGCGGGTCGCCGAGAGCTTTTCGGCACTCGACCACCTCTCGGGCGGGCGAGCGGTGCTGGGCATGGGCCGAGGCTTGGGACGCCGAGAATTCACTGGATTCCGCCTGAATATGGGGGAATCGCGCCAGCGCTTCACCGAGTACTCCGAAGCGATCTTGCAAGCCCTTGAAACGGGATATATCGAATACGACGGCAAGTTTTATCAGCAGCCCCGTACCGAGCTTCGACCACGTCCTCTAGCCAGCTTTCGGGGGCGGACGTTCGCGGCAGCAGTCTCGCCTGCGTCCATGGAGATCATGGCCCGACTTGGTGTCGGAATTATGGTCATCGCCCAAAAGCCATGGGAGACAGCCGAGCAAGAGCTACATGAGTACCGGGAGCGATTCCTCAAACTGAACGGGTTCGAGGCACCGAAACCCATTCTGGTGGTGGTAGCCGCAGTGACACCCGACCAAGCCCAGGCACAACACGTGCGAGACGTCTACCTGCAGCGCTGGGCCCGCTCGACGGTGGAGCACTACGAGTTCTCGAACCCAGGGTTTGCCGATATCCCTGGCTACGAGTACTACTCGGGCTTAGCGGCGAATATCGCCAAACATGGCTTGGAGCGTTTCAACGGCTTCCTGGCTGACCTTCAGGTCTGGGGCACACCGCAGGAAGTGACCGAAAAGCTACTCGAGTACGCGAAGCGTTGTGATGCAGGAGCCCTGATCGTCCCCCTAACTTTCGGCGGCTTGCCCTACGACGAAGCCAGGGCCAGCTTCGAACTGTTCGCAACCGAGGTGCTCCCAGCGCTTCACGGCCACGCGGTAGGCGGCGACATAGGCGTGACCTACGACGCTACGCCCTGACGCGCCTTAATACGTATCGTCCCCCATCGAAGTTCGGTACCGGAATGAGTCCGCTTTGGTCGCCCAGGGACCGCAGTCGACCCGATGGGGCCAGCCGCAGGGCCGGATTACGTCGCAGTGCTAGCCACACCTGGAAGGAAAGACAGCTGCACTTCCGAAGGCCCCCGAGAGCAACCAGAGTCGTACGCCACTCCCGTCCCCTCGAGCTTCAAGTCATGAAGCCGAGACAACAGCTCCTCGAGAGCCACTCGCAACTCTAGGCGGGCCAGATGAACTCCAAGACAGTAATGTGCTCCGTAGCCGAAAGACAGGTTACGCGCCTGACGAGTGAGATCGATCTCGGCCGGATCATCGAATTGCCGCGGATCGCGATTGGCAGAAGCCACCAAGAGTAGAACTCGATCGCCTTCTGATATCTCGGCGTTTCCGAGGACCATGCCCTTCCTCGCCGTCCGCACCAACCCACCCGCAACTGGCTCCCAGCGAAGGATCTCTTCAATCGCATCCGGTATCAGCGCTGGATCTTCCTCAAGTCGACGGCAAAGGTCTGGGTGTCGTATGAGGGTGACAATGATGTTTCCCAACGAGTGGTACGTCGTGTCCAGGCCGGCGGCAATGAGGTGCATGAGGGTGCGAAGGATCTCATCCGGCGTGAGGGGCCGGCCCGAGACCGTCCCTTGCAACAGAGCGTTCACCACATCGTCTCGGGGCGCCTCGGCTCGACGCTGTTCTAATAGCTCCGCTACAAGCCTCATGAAGTCCCGGTGCACGAGTGACGCCTTGTCCTTGTCGAGGTCGTGCATGATCCCGAGGATCAGGCCGAATGCTTCGTCCAGCTGGGACGCCGGGAGCCCAAGAAACAACTGAAAGATCACCGCACCGGGCAGGGGCCGCGCGAACTCCCCTATGAACTCACAACGTCCACGCTCGATGAACGCATCGATAAGGGTAGTAACGATGGTGCGGATTGGACCCTCGTACTTCGCCACCGCTCCTGCTCTGAAGTAGGGATCGAGTAATCGTCGGAAGTCGCCGTGAACCTCCGGCTCGCATTGCAGAGGAATCAACGGGATCGCACCGGTGGTTGAAGGGATCGTAGTAGTGGGAACGGTGGATAGGCCCTTTTCGTCAGCAAAGCCCTTCTGCACGTCTTCGAACCTGGTAACGACCCAGAATTCCCCGTGTGCGTCGCTGTGCACCGCGGCACAGTGCTCGCGCAATGCGTCGACGACTTCAAAGAAATGATCGCCACACTCTTCATCGAACGGGTCGAACCGCTCGAGCAATCGCCGGAAGGGCGAGTCTTGGCAGGTCATCGTCCGACGCCTTCCTTTCACTGTAGGGCCGCCCGAAGGGCTGAGGGTAGCACCGACCCGTCAGCGCCCCCGTTTCTTGGCGCTTCGAGCCGACAGAGCCTGTCCGAGCCACGGCCAACGCCTCGAAACCTGGCCTGAGTGAAGGCCCGTCACCGGGGCGGCACACTTGCGCATTTGGGCTGTCCAACCGTGACCGATCAGGGAGCCGCCGGAGCCGGCCGACGTCCGACCATGCGAGACTCGTATCCAGCTTCGGGTGCTAACCTTAGATTGGTCGGTGCACACTTACTCCGCCAGACGGAACGCCAAATGTCCATTCCCGTTGTCAGTCCGACGGCCCCCTTCCATGTGGGCATCGCCACCGTGGAGCCGGAGAACGTCCAGTCGGCCCTTACCGCTCTCCTCGGCTTGAAATGGGTTGCGCTACCGCGACCCCCAGTTCAGCACTACTCCCCCGATGGCCCGGTTCAGCCCGCGCCCCGAGTGTCCTACTCGGCCGACGGGCCGCTCCACATCGAGGTGCTCGAGTCGGCACCCGGAACGATCTACGACTGGAAGGCGGGGACCTACCTCCACCACATCGGCTACTGGTCCTCTCACCTCGCCACCGACCTATCACAGGCGGAGTCTCAACACTGGACCATCGAGGCGAGCATGCGAGACGAAAACGGGCATCCCGCGATCTTTGCCTACCTCACGAAACCCGGCGAAACAAGAATTGAGCTCTGTGACGAGAGCGGACGAGCAGCCTTTGAGGAGTTGATGCGAAGCGGGCTGCTCGACCGACCTGATCGTTGATGCGTTGATTGCCAACCATCACGACTCAGAGAGTGCCCAGTTGACGTAGCGGAACCGCGGATCGTCGCACTTTCTCAGCTTCGGGGGTGACTTCGGGGTTCGAGTTTGGAGCGCTGTCGAGCCGGTTGGGCAGTGTAGACGGGGGCGACGGGCCCGGTTGGTGGGACCCGGGGGCGGCGGGGTGGGGCGGGCCTTTCGGCGGGCCCGACGCCGGCCCGGTGGCTTTCGGGCCGGGGTGCCTATGATCGGGTGGCCAGGGTGAAGCGGGTTCGCTTCGAGGAGGATGGAACGTCGATGAGTATTCGTCTCAGCCCCGATGAGGCCTGGGAGGTCCTGGAACAGTCGCACACCGGCATCCTGACCACCTTGCGGGCGGACGGCTCGCCGATCACCCTGCCGGTGTGGTTCGTGGCCCTGGACCGAACCATCTGTTTTCTGTCCCCGAGCCGGACCAAGAAAGTGGCCCGCATCGGCAAGGACCCCCGGGCGGCCTTTCTGGTCGAGTCCGGACAGCGCTGGGCCGAGCTGCGCGGGGTGCATCTCAGCGGTCAGGTGGAAAAGATCGACGACGACGCCACCAAGGCGCGCATCGACGCCGCCCTCGACGCCAAGTACGCCGCCTTCCGCACGGCCCGAACCGAGATGCCCGAAGCGACCGCCGACCACTACGCGGCGCGCACCTTCTTCCGCCTGACTCCTGGCCCCCGCCTGCTGACCTGGGACAACCGTCGACTGTCGATCAAGGACCCCACATGAGCCAGCTGCTCGTCGACGACAGCGACGGGATCCGGACCATCACCTTCCACCGCCCCGAAGCCCGAAACGCCCTGACGGTGGCCATGCGCCGCCAGTTCTGCGACCTGGTGGACGCCGTCGATCGAGATCCCACCCTGCGCGCCCTGGTCATCACCGGGACCGACCCGGCGTTCACCGCCGGGGTCGACTTCAAAGAGATCGATCCCACCTTCGACGCCCGCCAACGCCAGTTCACCGTCAACCCCGGCCGGGCCCTGCGAGCCCTGACCAAGCCGGCGGTCTGCGCCGTCAACGGCGCCTGCGTGTCGGGCGGACTGGAAATCGCCCTCAGCGCCACCTTCGTGGTGGCCTCCGAACGAGCCCGCTTCGCCGACACCCACGCCCGCCTCAACGTCGTCCCCGCCTGGGGCCTCACCGCCCTGCTCCCAAAGACGGTCGGGCTACGCCACGCCCGCGAGATGTCCATCACCGGCCGCTTCGTCGACGCCCCCGAAGCCCTACGCATCGGCATCGCCAACCACGTCGTCGCCCACGACCAGCTCATGGCCCACACCCTGCAACTGGTAAAGCAAATCACCGACACCCCCGCCGCCGCCCAAGTCCTCTCCCTCTACGACCAAGGCTGCGATCTCAGCCTCAACGCCGCCCTCGCCCTCGAAACCCGCCACGTAGCCGCCGGACCAGCCTGGGACGCCAACGCCTTCGCCGACGCCGGCCGAGCCCAAACCCAACGACAACGAAACCCGTAAAGACGGCGCACGCCGGGCCACGTTTCCGTGGAACCTCCTGGACCGCACCACGCCAGTGACCGCCTCGGCAGCGTGGAGTAATTCAGTTCGACCCGACGGGCACACGGCGTCACCGTGGTCGCTGGGCGGATCTGGCGACCGTCCACCCTGCCATCGTCGAACGAGCGACCAGGACGGCGCTAGCCACTCTCGCACGACACCTTGCCGCCGTCGACGACCTGAGCCACCCCGCCTTGGACACGACCAGCGAACCAACAGTCCACCTTGTGGGGCTGGCCGGTCGCAAAGGTCAGAGGCGGAGCCGTCCCCTGAAGCGTGTCACCCTTGAGCGATGCGAGCCCCGCCACGATCTCGGCGGCAGAAGGTGTGTCTCCACCACTCACGTTCGCGGCCAACCAGGTCCACCACGTTGACTGCTGGTTCACCGGCCACTTGCAGAATGGTGTCAACACGCTCGCCAACGGGGGGAAAGTCACCTGCGGAAGCCCAACGGGCTCGTAGCGCGCCCTTCGCCCGCCCAGACACGGTAGCCGGAGGCCGCCGACCGGCCCGTCTTCTGCCACTATGGCGGCGATGTCTGCTGCGGCTCCACCGGACGGCACTTTGTTGGCGACGGTTACCAGGACCCTCTCGCAATGGAGATGCCCGCCTCAGAGGGATCCCTTGCCCGACGCACCCAAGTCTTTCCTCGGCTGGCGAAGGACCAGTCTTTCGCGTGCGTATGCGGTTGGTGCTCGCTGTCGAGCGATATTGACACGATGGCGTGCGTCTGAGCACACTGCCGTCGTGCGACGCGGAGAATCGTTGGCCCAGCATCCGAGCGTGACGGCATTGGCAACCGTATGACTGCGGACGTCCAGGGACCGGTGACCGGCGGCATCCGGGATAGTGCGTTCTCGCTGCCCGAGGTCGACCTGGCGGTGAGGGGCTACGTCGCCGAAGAGTTCTTCTTTGAGGGTACTGCGACCTCGTACGCGCCCGCGCCAGGCGTGGAGCTCGGCGAGGACGGGAAGTGGGACGTCGTCACGGACCAATCCGCCCACTTCCGCACCCGGATGCTGGTGGTCCGTCCCGCAGACCCCGCGGCGGCCAACGGCACGGCCGTGGTGCACTGGCTCAACGTCACCGCTGGATACGAGAAGGGCAGCGCCGACGATGAGGAGCTGCTCTCGGGTTTTGTATGGGTCGGCGTGTCCGCTCAGGAGGTCGGCGTCAACGGGCGCCCGCCCGGCACACCGCAGTACTCCGGGCGCAGCCTCCCGGGTGATCCGCTGAAAGTGTGGGACCCGGACCGTTACGGGTCGCTCGTGCACCCGGGCGACGAATTCTCCTACGACATGTTTACCCAGGCCGGCGCGCTGATCCGCTCCGGCGCGGTCACGGGTGGGGTCGAAATCGGGCGGCTGGTCGCCACCGGTGCGTCGCAATCGGGTGGGCGCCTCACCACGTACCTCAACGCAGTACACCCGATCGCCCAGGTGTATGACGCGTTTATGCCGACGATCACCGCCGCCGGAGGCACTTTGCTGCAGGCGGTACCAGCCGACGTGCCGCTCTTCGACATTGGCCGCCGCCACATCCACGGCCGTCACCGAGACGACCTCGACGTGCCGGTGTTCGTCGTGAACAGTGAGCAGGAGACCGTCGCCTTCGGGCCGACCCGGCGCGCCGATAGCGACCGCTACCGCTTCTGGGAGGTCACCGGCACGCCCCACACGTTGCCGCAGACACCCCCGCCCGACCCGCACCCGGCGGGTCGGGTCGACAACCTGCTGTCGTACCGACCGGTTCTGTCAGCGGCGTATGGTGCGATGCACCGATGGCTTGTCGAGGGTAGCGAACCGCCCCGGTTCGCGCCCATCGAGCTCGACACTGATGGCGCCATCGTGCGCGACGAGCACGGAAACGGGCGAGGTGGCGTGCGACTCCCCCAGCTCGTCGCACCGATCGCCGAGTACCGCGGACGTGACGAGGACCGATCGGGAGCTTCGATGATCTACGGGTGGGCCCGCCCGTTCTCGCGGGACGAGTTGCGTGGACTTTACCCGTCGCGTTCCTTCTACATCGACGCGTTCCGCCGCGGTGTCGACGAGCTCGTTGCAGCCGGCGGCCTGCGACTCGCCGCCACATCCGCCTGCTACCGCGAAGCGGAAAATGTGGCCGCCGACCTCAACCTTTGAGGACGGCGCGATGCCACGTGTCCCGGGGGTCCAGCGGTTCGGCCGCGTCCTGAGAGGCGTCGACGCCGTGAACGAATGGTGCCGGCGACCGACCTCCGAGCTCGCCCGGTTCGACGCGCCGATTTGTCGATCCAGACCCGCCCCCTCAAGATAGTGGCGCCGGGTCAGGCGGTCGGCGGCGGGCTATCGGCTACGAGGGAAGCCGAGTCGCCGCTCGGCGATAAGGGATCGCTGGACTTCGCTCACGCCGGCGTAGACCGTCGTCGGAATGGCGAACCGCTGGGCGTACTCGATCCATCCGTGGGCTAGCGCGCCGGGCTCCCCGGGTGGCAGCAGGCTCTTGGGGCCGAGATGGTCCATAAACGTATTGACCAGATTCGTCAGCGACTCGGTGCCGTAGAGCTTCGCCATTGAGCCTTCTACCGTGGGCATCCCGCCACTCGCTCCAATCCACGCGGTCCGCAGGTCGAGTAGTCGCGCCACTTCTGTTTCGACGACCGCGCGTCCGAGGTCGGCAAGGAAGGCGTCAGACGGTGAGCCGGCGTCCCGAAGCGCTCCGTCATCCGACAACCCGGCCACGACGTCCTCGACGAGCCGCACCAGGTGACCGTGAAAACCCTTTCCGCCGCGCTCGAACGTCAACGCGACCCGCAGTACATCCCACCCTTCGCCTGGTGCACCGATGCAGAGAGCATCCGGGACAAATACATCGTGATAGAAGGTGATATTGGTCCGTTCCGCGACAGTTATCAGTGGCTGTATTTCGAGTCCCACGCTCTGCCGCGGTACCAAGAAGGTGCTGAGACCACCTTGCTTCGGTGGCAACTCTCGGGAACTCCGGGCGACCAGGAAGATGTATTCGGCTTCCTCAGCCAAACTGGTAAACACCTTCTGGCCGTTGATCAGCCAGCCGCCGTCAGCCCTGGCGGCGGTGGTCTTCGAAGCCGTGACATCAGACCCACTCTCCGCTTCGCTGAATCCGAGCGCGACAATGATCTCCCCCGCGAGCATCCTAGGGATCACGGCTGCCCGGAGATCTTCCGATCCGCAGCGCAGGATGGCGTTGGCAGTGATAGCCGTGGTGTTCATTCCGTACAAGGGCGCCCACGCCCGGTTGGCCTCCTCGAACAGAATTGCCGCCGCCAATGGGTGGCGCGACGGCCGCCCCGCCCCGAGCGCGCCGAGCGGCCAGTTGATCCCGATCCAGCCGCGAGCGCCGAGCGCCCGGTAGAACGGCCAGTCGTGCATGGTGCCGGTGGCGAGGGTCCGCTCATGGACGTCGTCGGTGATGTATTCCCCCAGGAACTCCCGGACTTCGGCCCTCAGAGTGGTCAGCTCAGCCGGCTCTTCGAAGTTCACGACCTGTCCACTGCCTCAAGGACATCACGCCCGACCGAGAGATATTCGGCTACCGGGCTGGGCCCGCAGATCGGCCAGGCGGTGGCAGCGGCGTCGTAGAGCTGCACGTCGACTTCCGTCGAGGCCCCGTAGCCGCCATGGATATGCATGCTCACACGAGCGCACTGGCGAGCCGTCTCGACCGCGAACCCGAATGCCATCGATACCAGCCGTCTATCCATCGATCCCGTGTCGGTCGGCGCGCTTCGCGCCGCCTTGTGCACGAGGAGCCGCGCCCCGTCACATGCCGTTGCCGCGTCGGCAAGGGGGTGCGCCACCGCTTGAAAACTGGCAATCGTGGTCCCGAAGGCCTTGCGCTCCTTGGCGTACTCCGCGCCCAGGGCGAGCGCCTGCTGGGCCAGACCCACCAAGCCCGCCCCAGTCAGGATCTTCCACAGGTCAACCGCGACGGCGGCCCGCTCGGCCCCGCCGACAGAGTGCAAGCGAGACTCGTCAACTGTCCATGTCGCCATCGGAACCGAACCATGGACCACCGAATGCGACCGCTGCTCATGGTCAGCACGACGGGCCAGCACAAGCTCGTCGTGAGACACCCCGATCACGACATCCGCAATGGCGCCGATCGGTACTTCCTGGGTTGGGGCACGATCGAGCGGAGCTAGGGCTATACCGCCGAGGAGATCTCCCGAGCAGAGCGGCCCGTAGCAGTCAGCTGACGAGCCAGATAGGGCACGGACGCAGGCCAATGAATCGGCGAGAGGCACCGGGGCCAGATGCTTCCCCGCCGCCTCTAGCACCAGGACGAGTTGACCGATGCTGGCGCCGCCGTCGCGCTCACCCACCGCGATACCCGGCACACCGAGTCTGCCGATCTTTTTCCAAAGCTCCCGGTCAAACCCACCGGGAGCGGCGTGGGTGACAGACATAGGCGACTCCTGGGCGAAGAACCTCTCGAACGTCTCAGCGATCGCCTCATCGTCTTCGCTCATAGAAAAATCCACGCCGTCTCCTAATCGCTCCGACTAGCCGGCGCAGACGTGAACGCATCATCCGGATGACGAAGCCGGTCTGCCTCCTGGGTCCGCCGGATCGCCTCGGCCCCGTTCCAATTGAATAGCTGCTCCTGGGCCTCCTCGATCAATCTGACCTCGTGATCGTCCCAGGACACCCGGCGGAGCAGCTTCAACGTCGCCGCCACGGCATCGGGAGCCTGGGCAGCAATGGTGGAAGCGACCTCGATACCAAGTTGCTTGGCTTCCTCGGGACTGGCCGTGAGGGCGCTCACCAGACCCAGCGCGTGGGCTCGGTCGGCGGAGAGCTTCCCGTGCTTACCCATGAGGGCCACTCGGGCCGCCTCCGCGGGCGGGATCCTGGCTGCTAAACGGTACACCCCGAACCCGCACGGGATACCCATGCTCACATGCGGCGAGGAGAAGGTGGCATTCGTCGAGGCGACCAGGACGTCGCAGTCCACCGCCAAACCCAGCCCGGCGCCAACGGCCGCCCCGTTGACCGCAGCCACCACGGGCTTCGATACGGTGGCACTGGGCCACCACTGGGATCGGTCCTGATCGCCGGGATCATCACTCTGAGCCTGGTCGGCCAGGTAACGAGTGTCCGCGCCGGCGCAGAAGTGACGATCGCCCGCTCCCGTGAGGACCGCAACCCGAAGTTCCGGCGAGCCCTCGAACCACTGCCATCCCGCCTCCAGAGCGCCAAACATGTCAGGGGTCAACGCATTCGCATTGTCGACGTTCCGAATTTCGATGATGGCAATGCTGCCTGCGGCTGTTAACGAAACCTCTCCCATGCCATGCCTCCTATCGGATAAGGGCAAACCTCGCTGCTCGACGCCTAGGCCAGCCGGTACAACTGGGCGGCGTTGCCGTGCAGCAGCTTTTGAACCGCCTCATCGGACAAGGGGCCCATGGTTTCTGCCAACATCACGTCCGGTCTCGGCGCGCTCGACGCCGGCCCAGGGTAGACCGAGGTCGCATGCGGGAAGTCGGTCTCGTACATCAACCGGTCGACGAACTCAGGCTTCAAATTGAGCACCTCCAGTGTCCCCTTCTCGAACCAGAACGTGGCGTACATGTTCGTGAAGAACTTCTCGCTTGGCAGCCGCCGGTCCGGATACCTCTTCGGACCAGAGGAATTGCTCCACTGCCAGTCGAGTGACTCCAGCAGAAAGGGCAGGAATCCGAAGCCGCTCTCGACCGACACCACCTGCAAGTGGGGGAAGCGGTCGAACACGTCGCTCACCAGGAGTGAGCCGATCGTCTCCATGATCCCGGAGAAGAACGTCGCCGATTCCACCACGTAGGCAGTGACCTTGAAGTTATCTCGGTTGACTTCGCGGAACTTCATGGAGTCGTTGGTGAATGCGCCAACCCCGACATGGAGATTGAGCGACAACTCAAGATCCTGAGCCGCCGCGTAGACGTTGTCCCAGTGGTGGCTAATAATCCGCGGCTGCCCGAGGCCGTGGAGCTTGGCCGCCCAGAGCACCCCTCGATGCCCCATCTCCCTGCAGCGCTTCATTTCCGCCACGCTCGCCTCCAGATCCCAATACGGGATCACGGCGATCGGAATCAGGCGCTCGGGCGCGGCACCGGCGAAGTCGGTCTGGAAATCATTGTACGCCCGCACGCACGCCAGCGCGAGTTCGGGGTCACCCAGTTGGAGGAAGGCCTGGGTCTCGAAGCCAATGACATTGGGATACAGAATCTGGGCATAGATCCCACACTCATCCATGGCCCTCAGGCGAGCTGAGGCGTCATACCCCGCCGGGTTGGATGCATCTAATGACGGAGGAAACGAAGGCAGGTTTTCTTTCCATCCAGCCCAGTTGTAATACGCCACCGGATGCAGCCATTGTTTGCCGACAATCCAGCAGTCCATCCCCCAATCCTGGTTGTACGCGGTACGGGGCCGGAGATCACCCCACTTGGACGAAACGCGAGAGGTCCACAGATCGGGCGGCTCGATCACGTGCGTGTCGGAATCGATCACACGATACTGATCAATCGTTCGCGTATCGATGGTTCTCATTGTCTCCGCTGACCAGTCAGCATTGGCGTCTCCCTCCTATGGAAATACCTTAGCTGGGGTTGCCCTGCCAATCCGGTAGACCCGCCCCGCCGTTCCCGCGAACACCGCGTCCTGCTCCTCCGGGGTATACCCGGCCACCATCTTCTTAAAGGCGTTCCAGAGCACGGAGTAGCTCATCGACTGCCGGTCCACGGGATAGTTGGATGCAAACAGGCAGCGGTCCGGCCCGAAGGTATCGAGGCACCAGCGGATGTCCTCGCCCCACCATCGGGCTACCTCGTCGGAACCCGGCGGTCGGCCCCGGTCCGACCAGCCCGTCCCGAACTTGTAGTCCATGCCGATTCCGCCCAGCTTGACGAACACGTTCGGGCAGGCAGCCACCGTCGCCATGCCCGCCCGCCAATGGGATCTGACCTCGTCGCGATTGCGGTACGGGCCCACCCCGAGGGGGCCGCCCATGTGATTGAGCACGATCGTCGTTTGCCCACAGGTTCGAGCCAGGTCCGGCAGTTGGGCGAGTTGCGGATGGTAGAGCCAGGCGTCAAAGGAGTAGCCATGGTGGCCCAAACAGGCCACCCCGCGCCGAAAACCCTCTTCGGCCAGTAGCTCAGGGCTGGTTCGAGAGCCGAGCCGAACCCGGAGATCGGCGTCCCAGGTGGCGCCTTGCCGGATACCCCGGAACCGCCCCTCGCCGGCGGCTTCGTGGGCGGTGAGCACCTCTTCCACCGCTTCGCCCAGCCGGAGGTCCGCAAAAGCCACGATCCCAGCGGCGATTTGCGTGCCCCGGCCCTCGGATGCGAGCGCCTGCTCGACCGCGAACTCGGTCTCGCCGACCGGCATCAACGGTTTCGGACCCGTCTTCCGGTAGAAGGAATGGCACTCGACGTAGACCGTCTCGGTGACGTTATGGCCCGACCGTGTGTCTCGGAGCAGATCCTCGGCCAGGTACTTCGACACTCCGCCCAGGTCCCAGAGGTGGTGGTGGGCGTCGATGATCCGGCGCTCGGGATCCAGTGGCGCCTCCTTCGTGAGGCCCGGCCACTCCTGGCGGTCTATGCGGTTCTGAAGTTGTTCGACCAGCGCCTTCGCGTCGACATCCATCACTACCGTCCCTTGTGATTGTGCGTTGCGTACTCGCAGGTCCCGAAGTGTCGAAGCTCGAAGCTGCTCCGAGGACCTGGCCAGATCCAACATCCTCCGAGGAGGCTACGGTTGGCGGGTGGCGCCGTACGGGACACCGATGTCACCTCCGACGTCATGGCGGGCGAGTTCGGGGAGTACCTCGCCAACGAACAGATCGAAGCTGGCGCGAGCCTCGTCGTAGGGCATGGCGCCAAAGGTCGGAACGACTACAAGGGCGCCGGCATCGCATCGACGGGCCGAATCGAGCAGCTTTTCGGTGACCTCGCCGGGCGAACCCCAGACCTGCAGGTCAGCGAGGAAACCGTTGAACTTCTCGAGGCCGTACTTAGCGATGTTGCTGGCCAAGGCCCCGTAGTACTCGTACCCCTCGATGTCCGCGAACCCGGGATTGTCGAACTCGTAGTGCTCGACTGTCGACCGGGCCCATCGCTGGAGATATACCTCGCGCATCCGCCGGGACTGGTTGAGGTCATGGCTGACGCCGACGAGCAGAACCAGGACCGGCTTGGGGGCCTCGTACCCATTGAGTTCGAGGTAGCGCCGACGGTAAGCCTCGAGCTCTACCTCGGCCGTAGCCCAAGGCTTCTGGGCAATCACCAGAATTCCCACGCCCATGCGCGCCATCAACTCCATCGAAGCCGGGGAAACAGCGGCCGCAAAGGTACGGCCCTTGAAGCTGGAAAACGGGCGGGGGCGGATAGCGGCGCGGGGCTGCTCGTACAGTTCGCCGTGGTACTCCATATAGCCCGTCTCCAGCGCCTCGAGGAGCGCTTCGCTGTACTCGCCGAAACGACGGCGCGACTCCCCCATAGCGACCCGGAAGTTGTCGAACTCGATTCGACCCAGGCCCCGGCCGAGCCCCACGATGGCCCGCCCCCCGGAGAGATGGTCGAGCACCGCGTAGCTCTCGGCTACCCGGATCGGGTCGTGCCACGGCAGGACCGTCACCATCTGCCCCAACTTGATCCGCTTGGTCCGCCCGGCCAGCCAGGAAAGCAACATCGGCGACTGCACCGTCAACTGGTAGTCGGAGAAGTGGTGCTCGGAGAGCCAGACGGAATCCAGGCCGGCCTCCTCGGCCAGCGCGGCCAGGTGCAGTTCGGCGCGATAGACCTCCTGATCCGTAATCTTCCCGTCGATATTTTGCATTGTGAGGCCAAGTCCTACGTGCATAAGCATTCCCTATAATTTCATATTCGGTTTCGACAAGGAGCACAATGCCTGGATATATGACCGGACTTCCTGAACGGTGACGAACTCACCCCGGCCGTCCCGCCGGACATCGACAGGGGCACGAATCGGGTTGGGCACAGCTATCGTGGTCAGATACCGGTCATCTTTTCGCTTTCCTCGGAGTAGCGTCCGCCCTGGACCGTTATCTGCGACAAGGTGGAATCGATCTCGTGGAGGTCATCGGCCGTCAGTTCGATCGTCGCCGCGGCATTGTTCTCGTCCAGGCGTTCGAGCCGCCGGGTACCGGGGATCGGGACGATCCATGGCCTCTGGGCGAGGACCCACGCCAGAGCAATCTGGCCCGGTGTGACCTCGGTCCGTTTGCCCACCCGTTCGAGCATCTGCACCCAGACCTGGTTGGCTCGACGGGCCTCCGGCGCGAACCGGGGACTGTTCGCCCGGCGGTCGCCCTTCTCGATGGGCGTATTCTCGTCAAACTTCCCGGTCAGGAATCCCTTCCCGAGCGGACTGTAGGCCACGAATCCGATGCCGAGTTCCTCGACCGTCGGCAGGATCTCGGCTTCGGGCTCCCGAGTCCACAGCGAATACTCATTCTCAATGGCCGTGAGGGGCTGGACCGCGTGGGCCCGCCGGATGGTCTGCGCCCCCGCTTCGGAGAGTCCGAAGTGCTTGACCTTGCCCGCATCGATCAGCTCCTTCACCGTGCCGGCGACGTCTTCGATGGGCACGTTGGGATCGACCCGGTGCTGGTAGAACAGGTCCAGACAGTCGACTCTCAGGCGCTTCAGCGACCCATCGGCAACCCGGCGGATGTTCTCGGGACGGCTATCGAGGCCAGTCCAATGAACTTCTCCTTCAGTCTTCGGCCGCCAGCCGAACTTGGTCGAGATCACCACGTCACCCTTGAACGGCTCGAGGGCTTCGCCCAGGATCTCTTCACTCGTATAGGGACCGTAGACCTCGGCGGTGTCGAAGAAGGTGACGCCTCGCTCGACTGCAGTCCGATACAGCTTGATCCGCTCATCGGCGTCGGGGGGTCGACCGACGGTCCGTTCCATGGGCATGCAGCCCAAGCCCAGGGCGGAGACCTCTAGCCCGCGGCGACCCAGTATGCGCTTTTCCATGACGCAACCTCCTCGATCGGAATACGGCTAGCTAGCACTTTGGCAAGTAAGCTGGCCGTTGTTGGTGAGACTGAGGGTTCCGTTTTGGACCCGGCCGGTGAACCAGCAGTCTACGGAGTGGAGCTTTCCGGCCGTAAAGGTCAACGGGGGAGCCCAGCCGTCCAGGGTGTCACCGTGCAGCGACTGAAGGCCCGATATGACCTCGGCGGCGCTTGCGCTGCTACCGGCAGTGAGACCTCCGGCCTTGAGGGCATCCTCGAGCAGGATCGCTGAGGGCCAAGCCTGCGCCGATCCCTCCGTCCAGTCGTTGTCGTTGTTCCGAAGGCCGGGGTAGTACTTGTCCACGGCGGTGTTCATCGCCTGGACGGCGGGGGTGTTGTCCCAGATCGGCACATCGGGGTACGGCGTCCAAAAGTTCTTCTCCAGCCCGGCTGTCTTGGCCTGATTCATGCTGAACCCGGTGCCCGTTGACAGGTAGATCGGATCGTAGCCCTGCGTGTCGCAGTTCTCCCCGAACCTCTCGTTCGGACTCGAGGTGTCAGCCAACCAGATGGCGGTGACGTGTGCCTGTTGGGCAGCCACGCATTGGGCGGTGTAGTTCGGCGAGGTCATAGCGATCGAGGCGCTGTAGACGACCGGAAGACCAAGCTTCTGACCGGCAGCCTTCACCAACGGAACGAGCGCGGCGCAGATCGGGGCCTCGGCGCAGTACACCACGCCAAGGTTCGTCGCACCGGCTGCTTTGGCGGTAGCCACTATTGAGACAACCGAGTCGTCATCAGTTTGGCCTTCCGGATAAAAGTCCGGGTTGGAGAAGAACTCGGCGCTGGGGGTGAGGATGCCGATGACTGGCACACCAGCAGCTTGGACTGTCTTTGACCAGGTCCCATCGACGGTGGAGGCATCCGCGATTGCGACCACATGGTCACTTATGAGGGTCTGGGCGTCCGCCAGCGAGGTGCCAGGGACACCGGCATCGTCTTTCGTTATCAGCTTGACGGGATGCCCGTCGATCCCACCGGCGCCGTTGACCGTATTCACCCACGCTTTGTACACGTCGGTTGCGCCCACGGCGGAGCCCCCGAACGGTCCGGAGCACCCGCAGATCAGGCCAACCTGGATCGGCGTGCCCGCCGCGGGTGCCGAGTTACCACTCGACGCAGGGCTTGAACTGGGAGCAGTAGCCGCGTTCTTAGTACTGGACGAGCACGCCCCCATCGTGAGTGTCACCGTCAACGCCACTGCCCCAGACAGTGGGCCCCACTTCTTCCGCCCCCAATTACCGGTCGTTGCCATCCCCCCAACCTCCCTTTCGAGTCATTGTTGCGTCTTTTTGATTGAATCTCTTCTCAAGCTCATCTCAGTAGCGCGCCGACCAATGGCGTAGACGCCGACAACTCCTGGGCCCGATGGTGACCGTCCATGCCCTTCCCGTCACGGCGGTAGCCAAGAATCGGAGGCCACTTGCCGTCGAACTCGGCCAGGTCGACCACGTGGGTCGCGTCGATCCCGGCCGAACGCGAGGAGTAACCGCCGGTCAAGCGATCTCTGTCCAGCCACATGAGCTGAGACTCCATCGACCGCACCTTAACCCTTTCTACCATCGTCAGATCAAACAATGTCTGATCTGACGATGGTAGAACGACTTCGGCGTCCAGATCAAGGGGGGTGGCGCCGCGGCCGACCGCCATACCAGCCGGGCCGCATCCGCCGGTACAGTAGGAACCGCCCGAATGCAAGGATCGCCACGAGTGACTAGCCCCAATCACCAACCTGATCGTGTGGCCCTGACCAAGGGGGCGCTCAACGAAGCGCGCTGGTCAGAGATCCTGGACGCAGCCGAACAGATGTTCTGCGAAGTCGGCTACGAGGCCACGACCATAGAGGAGATCGCCTCCCGGGTCGGCCTACTCAAGGGCAGCCTCTACTATTACATCCAAAACAAAGCCGACGTCTTCTATCACATTTCCGCTCGCTCGCTCACCAAACATCTTCATGCCCTACAAGACGACCCCGGCGTCTGTGAAGGTGAGACCATCCCCCGGCTCTTACATTTTATTGACCAGTACATGTACCAGCTCGACACCAGCTACAAAGGCATTCCGATCTTGGCGCGCGACGTGACCTTCCTTGATGCCGATCAGAAGGCTTCTCTCACCGCCATCCGACAGCAGATTCACCTGATGTTGAAGGAGATCCTGGCCCAAGGCATGAGGGAGGGTAGTTTCGATTCCACGCTCGATACCTCGGTAGCAACCAATAGCATCCTCTCCCTAATGAATAACACACGAGGGTGGTACCGGCCCACAGGTAGACGCTCGTCCCGCGAAATCCAACAGTGGTACAAGAAGTTTATTCTCAAAGGCCTGGCCGCTGAAGGATGAACCCGCCGGGAGCCCATTCTGGCTGCTTGACAACTTTCGGGACCCGATCTACAGTCCCGAAATCACTAGGGAGAGTCTGTTGAATCCGTGACGCGGACGAATGGCGCGGAGCAGGACCGGGTAGTAGCAGCTCTTTGGATGACTGTGGGGTGCGACGGTGGAGATCGTTGATAGTCAGGTTCATGCGAATCAGATCTGCCCGAGTTGGCGCACTGCCCCGCCCGATGTGGCAGTGAAAGCCGCCCTGGCCGCAATGGATGCCGTTGGCGTGGATGCCATCGTCGTTGACGAGTGGACCGGGTTCGATAAAGAGGGTCATCTGCTTCCGGGCCACTACGGTCCTGGCGGTGCCTGGAGGCAGGATTGTCCGTTCGCCATGGAGGCCGTGGCTCAGTACCCGGAACGGTTCGCCTTCGTAGGAAGAGTCGACGAGACCGATCCAGATCTGCCCACGCTGATGTCAGAGCTGCGGAAGCGGCCAGGCTGCATTGGCTTGCGGCTGACCTCGCAGAGGTCGGATGTGGAGCGCGTACAAGCAGGGGTCTATGAGAAGCTCTTCGAGTTGGCGGCAGAACATGGCGTGGCCATATTTATGGGCCTCGCCGGACGCCCACAGGTGCTCGCTCCCTGGTTGGAGCGGTACCAACAACTGAGCATCATCGTTGACCATTGCGGCATTGCCTTTCCCGATAGCTCGGTGAAAGGGCCTCAGCGCTACGAGGGTTTCAAGGACATCATCGAACTGGCGGCATATCCAAACGTGGCCTTGAAGTGGTCCCACATTGAGCGGGTTTCGAGTGACGGGTACCCATTCGATGACCTGATCCCTCATCTTCGAGCCGTGCTGGAAGCGTTTGGGGCGGACCGAATCATGTGGGCAAGCGACTACACCCAAAGTCGGCGCTTGTCATCCCACCCAACCACGTGGTCAGGACTCTTGCACTACCTGCTCGACGCCAGCTACCTGAGCGCCAGCGAGAAGAAGGCGATCCTGGGCGGGACAGTTCGGAGGATCTTGCGCTGGCAGAGTGAGCCAAACTGACCGTAATCGGGAAGGCCCAAGATTCCGCCACGCCCTGCCGCCGGCACTCCAAGCTCCAGGACCGCCATTCTCGCAAGGCTGGTCCGACCAGAAGGGGACAGATCAACAGGAGCTCGACGAGAGCAGTGGCGGCTACCCCGACGTGAGTGCTTTCAGCACCCAGGTCGCCCCCTGACCTGTGATCGACACATCCGCGTTGCGGTCGATCGCCGTCGGCGTGGCGAAGACGGTGGTGTGCGGCACCAGGTCCATGGTGCAGATCTTGCCCTTGTCGTTGGGATTCGGCACGGTGAGGGCGATGCGGTTGTGGCCGGTCAGCGTGAACTGCGTGGCCACTGGGGGGCAGGTCGAGCTGCCGTCGAGCGTCACCGTGAACTGATCGCCACCCTTCAGCCAGACCGAGAACGGTGCTTCGCCTGTGTTGGGCGCAGAAGTCTCGACGCCTCCCGGTTCGCCGTGGTAGTCGGTGACTGCCTTCGTTGAACTCTGCGAACTCTGCGCACATGCGGCAAGGGCGACCGCCGAGATGGCAAAGGCGACAATAATTCGAGGGAGACAGCGACCAGGCATGCCTCGATCATAAAAGCTGCTCTCGGACCACCCAAGGATGCCTCGAAGCTCGACGAAGACCACCACCTACAGCAGATGGATCCCGACACATCCCTCCTTGGGCGTGATCACAGCGCGTCCAGAGAAGCGGCCAGCCATTCGGGCATCGGGCACACCAAGTGGCGGCGCAGGACTCGCACATGTTCCACCAGCGCTGGCGTCTCGACTGGAACAGAGACCTCCTCTGTCACAGCCGAACCGCATGCCACACACAGTTGACCTGTCAGGATCTCGTCTCGCCCGCTGACGACGTAGTCAGCCCGCAGGACTCGTGAAGGATTTCCCATATCGTGTGTCAGAGGTCGGACGTCGGCAGGGTGATACCTGCAACACCCACACCGATCTCGTACTCCCTCTCGCCTCGCCCCCTGCTCAAAACCAGCCGTCGAGCCGAGTCGCTGCAGGCTGACCCGAACGCTACGACGAACTGCCGCTAGCGCAGGTCACTTTCCCACCGTTCGTCAGAGAGGGAACGCCGTTCTGCAAGCGGGCGGTAAACCAGCAATCGATCGGGTGGGGCTGGCCAGCGGGGAAGGTAAGTGGTGGGGCCCAACCCTGCAGGGTGTCACCATGCAGTGACTCCAATCCCTTGGTGATCTCTGCGGCCGAGGGAGTGTCGCTCGGGCCAAGGCCACCAGCCTTTGCGGCGTCTTCCAGTAGCAGACCAGCCGGCCACGATTCGGCGGCACCCTGATTCCACGAATTCGGATTACCGCGGAGAGTGGGATAGTACTTGTCGACGGCCGCATTCATCTGCTGGATCGAGGGCGTGTTTGCCCAGTACGGCAGGTCGTTGTATTCCGACCACAGGCTGTCCTTTATTCCCGGGGCAGTGAGAAGGGTGGGGAAGAACCCTTGTCCCTGCGTTATCCAAATCGGGTCGTAGCCCTGCTGGGTGCAGTCCGCTCCGATCTTCGGGATGATCTCACCGCTGGTGGCAATGTAGATTCCACTCACGTGCGCTTGCTGGGCGGCCACGCATTGCGCCGTGTAGTTGGGTGCGGTCAGCGAGATCGACTGGGTCTGGACCACCGGCACGCCCACCTTCTGGGCGTAGGTCCTCGCCGCGTTGATGAGCTCATGGCACGTGGCCGCTTCCGCACAGTAGTACAGGGCCAGGTTGGTCGCGCCGGCCGCCTTGGCCGTGTCCAGGGTCGCTTGGACCGCCGAATCCTCGGTCTGAGCCTGGTCATAGAAGTCCGGGTTCGTGTAAAAATAGAGTTCGCTGGTGTTCGTGCCAACCACGGGGATGTGAGCTGCCTGAGCCTCCGTGGCCCACGCCGCGGTGTTGATGGAGGCCTCGACAAGAGCATCTACGTGATCTGCTATCAGGGTTTGCGCATCGGAGGCCGACGTACCCGGGTTGCTGCCATCATCCTTGATGGTCAGATCGATGAGGTGTCCGTTGATGCCGCCCGCAGCGTTGACGGTCTTCACCCAGGCCGAGTAGACGTCCGCCTCCGGCGTAAAAATGGTTCCCACTTGGCCGGAACAGTCGCAGATCAGACCAACCTTGATGGGGGCGCCAGTCGCCTGTCCAGTTACCGAGCCAGTGGTCGACTGAGCGGTGCTGGACGCACTGGAACTGGGCGAGGTGGTGTTGCTGCTGGAGGAGTTCTTAGTACTCGACGAGCAGGCCGCTCCGGCCACGACGATCACCAAAGCGCACGTGCCCGATAACAGCCTCTTCCGTCACCGAGCTACCTGACGTATTGGCACTTGTTCCCCCTACGAGACCGTTGGTCTACAAACAGTTCTCTATTCGCTAGACAGCATGTCCGACAGGTGGGGGCACGTCAAGTTTCGGGGTCGACGGGTCAGCACGTGCGTGTGCTCTTACGGGATCGCCCGCTGATGGGACACAACCGGGACCTACGCCTCTAAACCAGGGCTTTTACCTCCCGCCAAATCGATAACTATGGCCAAAGGATACGGGTTCCGTGGCGGGGCGAGCTCAAGGAACGTCGGCTGTCCGAGGACGCCATCAAGAGGGCATTTCTGGGACTGAGGGAGCCCGGGCCACGCCCGGCGGTTCAATCGCCCAGAGAACGTTCCAGTCGCTCTATGAGTGCACCGTTGTTCTGCTCCAAAACGGTTGCTCGATCATCCCGGAGAGTGCCTTTCAACGCCCCCATTTCGAGGTCGAAGCTGCCCGTCGCTGGCGCTGCCGGCACCTCGGTTGATCTGCCGTCGGGTAGCAACCGCCGAGGCTGGCCGACGCTTCGAAGACCGAGCCGCCGGCGGAGCTTCCGCCGGGCCAGCGAGGCGGCCTGGAGAACGGCAGGGCCGTCGCTGGCCTAGCGGGCGTGGGCCAGGCCAGCCCGGCCGGCGGCCAGCGCCCTCTCGTCGTCACCCGCCCGGGCCAGGGACCGTCCCCACGGCATCTCGAAGCGGGCCAGACAGCCGCCCCCGGAGCTGGCTGCCCTGCCGTGATCGCGAAGGCCCTGGTGCCGCCCGAGACGGTCGACGCCACGAGCGCGGCTACCGGTACCGGTGAGAGCTAATGCCCGGATGGCTTTAGATAGTGCTCCATGAGCTGCCGCGGGTCGTCGCGATCGGGTTGCCAGCCCTCGAAGAGCTGGGTGCCGTCGAGCGTGTAGACCGGCCGTTGCAGCTCGTGGAGAAGCGGCAGGCTGTGCACGATACGGCTGGTGAACGTCCGCGGCTCGACGGTTGCCAGCGCGAGAGCCGCCTCTACGAAGGCCTCCATGGGTTCGGACTCGCCCGATAGGGTGCCCATCGATAACGACAGTTGCGGGGTCACCACGGCCCCAGTGGTGGCCAAGTTGTTGACGGCGATGTTGTCCGGGTAGAGCTCGAGGGCGGCGCCGGTACAAATACGATCGAGAAAGGCTTTCGTACCCCCGTAGAGAGCTGCGCCTCCAACGGAGCCCATGCGGGCCTGGTACACCTCCGGGCTCGGTCGGGGCGCAGGGGCGGCGGCACTCGAGCTGATCATCACGATGTTGCCCCCGCCCTGGACCCGCATACCGGGGATGACGGCCTGGGCCAGGCTCCAGCCGCCCCAGACGTTGGTCATCACGCTGCGGACGAACCAATCGGGTGTCAGCTCGGCGAACGGGACCAACCAGCCCTGGCCCCATTCCCGCGGCGCCGCCGCACTGTGGATCAGAATGTCGGGAGACCGTCCGAACGAGTCAACGACGGCTCTGACGAGCTCGGACTTGTCGGAGGCCGGGTCGTCGATGTTGCAGTGCAGCCCGATCGCCGTTCCCCCGATCTCGGCGACCCGCGCCAGGCCTTCTTCGAGGGAGCCGGTCAGGTCGGCGCGGCGGGAGACTGGCTCCCGACCGAGCAGCGCCACCTGCGCGCCCTCCGCCGCCAGGCGTACGGCGATGGCTTGGCCGATGCCTCGGCTGGCGCCCGTGACGACGGCAACCTTTCCCGTACAACTCCGTCCCATACCTGAATCTCCTTGCGGAGGGAGCGATCCGCCGATTGTGTCATGGGTGAGGCCGTCGCACACTAGAGAGGTGAGTGACCCTCTTGTGTCCGGACCCGATCGTCCTGAACCGGGTGGCTGGTTGCGGCGATACAAGGAGAACGTGGCGCGTCTTCGGAGCAGAGAGCACAACAGAAATGGCCGGCGGCCTCAAAACCGTCATCGACACGCCAAACGGAAGCGAGAACTCCGTCCCTTCGATCAGCTGGTAACTCGCACCTGAAACGCCCCGAGCCGAACGCCTAATGCTTTGAGCGCCTCAACGCCGTCTCCGAGGGACCCCTGCTCGTTCATTCTGGCGCGCTGCCCACGTGGTCAAAGGAGTCGTCGAGTGATGGTCATGCATCGTCCAGGCCAGCGACGAGAGCTGTACTTCATGATCTTGAGTCGATATCGGGCGCTATGTAAGAAATCGGTCGCCATCGTTGTCCGCCCAACTGGAGGCACCCTCGAGCGTTCGGCCCCATGTGGCCTGGGTCAAGAGGCGGCGGCGCCGGGGCGCGAGGGATAGCTAAGCGACGTTATCCCATCTTCAGCCCGCCGTCCGCCAGCCCCCAACGGCCACCACGGACTCGTCTCGACACCGAGGCGCTCGCAGTCATCGCCGGCAACGCCCCCGGCCGTCCCGCCGCCCCAACCGCCTACGACGACACCGAAGAAAAGGGGAGCGCCGAGCAACCAGTGCGCCGACGGCTGAACCCGGCCCGTCTGCCGGAAGCGGCAAGCGGGGGGTGCGAGTGGTGGACGGGGGCTAGCGGCGCCGGCGGAGCCGGCTACCGAAACGCCGTTCGTCGGACAAGTCCCCGTTGTCCTCGAAAAAGTCGTCCAGGGCTTGGTCGTCGGGCCCCTTCGATCGCGGCTCGTTGGCCGGAGGAGCCACGTCTGGAGGGTCCGGCGGCGCGGACGAGCTTGGGAACGAGGTATCGCTTTCGGGCAGCAGGGCGTCGAGCCGGTCACCGTCGGAGGGCGTCCACCTTTCGGTCGGGGGCCCTCCGGCCGGGTCGGGTGGGGACGAGGGGGGCAGGGGCGCGGCGGCCGAGAGGTTGGGTGCCGGCCGGGCGGGGCCGGGCACTCCCGGCACGTCCAGCGGCCGGGTGGTCGGCGCCGGCCACAGGGCACCAGCCCGATCTACGGCGGCGATGGCGTCGCTCAGGGCCTCGTGCAGGTGCGCTTTGTGCTCGTCCAGCCATCGGTTGAGGGTATCGACGTCTTGCTGGGCTTGGGCTCGAGCGGACTCCAGGCGCGATAGCTCCGCCCGGCACTCGGCGATGGCGTCCTCGTGGGTACGTCGGCCGCGCTCATCGGCTTCGACGATGATGGCTTGGGCTTGTTGCTCGGCCCCGGCCAGGATTCGCGCCGCCTGTTCGCGCGCTTCCTGCACCGCCAGGTCCGCTGTCCGTTGCGCCAGGACGAGGGTCTTTCGCAAGGTCTCGTCACTGTCGCCCGCCTCGGCGGCAGCCGCCTCGGCCCGCTGGGCGCGCTCGACGGCTTGCCGCAACCGGTCCTGCAGCACCTCGACCCCTGCGGCCACCTGCTCGAGGAACTGGTCCACGTCCTCGGGGTGGTACCCCCGCATCTTCTCGCGGAATTCCACGTCGCGAAGCATCTTGGGCGACACGTCCATAGGGGCATGCTAGTTCGGCACGGGGGCGCACCCGGGTATCTCCCCCACGGAGCCCCTCCGGGCGGTCACACCGGGAGCCGACCGAGCACGTTGGTGACGATGAGTTCCACCACGATGAAGGCGACCAGGAACGACAGGTCGAACATCCCGACCGGAGGGATGATCCGCCGGAAAGGGGCCAGCACCGGCTCCGTGAGGACGAAGACGATTCGACGGACCGGATTGAGCGGGGAGTCCGAGCTATAGGGGAACCAGCTGAGGATGGCGCGCGCGAACAGGATCAGAACGTAGATCTGCCCCAGATCGTAAAGGAAGTTGCCCCCGTGGAAGGTCAGCACGAAAGGCGACTAGGTCCGATAAAGTCCGCGCTCTTGCAAGCGCCGCTTCTCCTCTGCGGAGACTTCCACATTGGAGGGGGTGAGCAGGAAAACCTGATCCGCCACCTTGTCCATGCTGCCGGCGAGCGCGTACGTCACGCCGCTGCAAAAGTCGATCATCCGCCTCGACAGCTGGGGGTCGTTGGCTTGAAGGTTGACGATGACCGGCTGCCCGCTTTTGAACCGATCCCCGATCTCCTGCGCGTCGGCGAACCTGGATGGCACGACCACGTGCACCTTCGCGCTCTGCACCTGCGGAAGCGGTCGGACCTGCGCCGGGCGGGGTGTCACCGTCACGCCATTGGACGGCTCTGACGCCTCGCGCATCGGTCGCACCGCGGAGACCGACGCCCCTGCGGGCTCGGGCGGCTCCGCGATCCGGCGAGGCGGGGCCGAATTGGTGTCGTCGTACACCTCGTAGTCCTCGTACTCGTCGTCGGTGAGACCGAGGTACACCATTGCCTTGCGCACGATCCCCGATGCCATCAAATGCCTCCCACTCGCCAAGCCTATCGTTACACTGCCGCGATCCTCGATCGGGGACCGAACAAGACCCGCCCCAGCCGGAGGGTGGTCGCCCCCTCCGCCACGGCGATCTCGAAGTCGTCGCTCATGCCCATCGAAAGCTCTCGCAAACCCAACTGGCGCGCCCGCTGAGCTAACCATCGAAAGCACTCTCGGGCCTTTCGCAGGTCACCCGCCGGACCAACCGCCATAAGGCCGGTCAAGCTGACGGAGCGATCCCGGCAATAACCGACCAAGGCGTCGACCTGCTCCGGACTGCAGCCGGGCCGGCCGGATGCACCCGTCACATTCACTTGAACCAGGACCTCGACCCCGGGGCTGACTGCCGCAACTGCATCCGCAGCCTTGGGCCGATCGATGCCATGCCAGGTGTGAACAAGTGGCGCCAGCCGAGCCACCTTGTTGCGCTGCACAGGCCCGAGGAAGTGCCACCGAACCGGTTCCGGGACGGCAACCGCCTTGGTCAACAGCTCCTGGGCGTAGTTCTCGCCGATGTCGCGCAATCCGGCGGCGAACGCCACCCGGACCGTCTCAGGGCCCCAGCCTTTGGTGACCGCGACGATCCGGATCCGGTCCAGGTCGCCACCCGCGCCTTTCACCCGGTCCCGGATCTGGGACAACCGTCCCGCAAGCCCCTCAACCGGGTCGGCCGTCACGGCCGCCATACCACCATGGCCTGGCGTCGGTCCGCCCCGGACTGGCGCCAGGACCAGTAATCGGGCGAACAGCTGGTGCATGTGGCGGCGTCACCGACGAGGGCCGCGCCCGACGCGTGGAGGGCGACCCGTACTCCTGCCGGCAAATCCAAGGCCGGCTGGCCTCGACGATCGATCGCTCTCACTTCGGGCCCGAGCCGTGAGGCCACCCGATCGAGGTCCTCGACACCGAACGGGTAGCAGCAGGGATGGATGCACGGGCCGAGAACGGCCTCGACCCGCGTGGCACCCAGCCGGCGCATGGTGGTGACCGTGGCCTCGATTACCCCGGCCCGAAGGCCCTTCCATCCGGCATGGGCGACACCGAACACGCCTTCGGGGCTACCGAACCCGACGGCCGCGCAGTCGGCTGTGAGCACCGCCAACGCCACCCCCGGCGACGTACCCACGGAGGCGTCTGCTGACTCCCCTGCTGCCGCACCCGGGCCGTCAACCGTCACCACCCGCGACCCATGGACCTGAGCGAGAACGGTCCACGGCAGGTCGACCACCGAACGCCGCCTGCGCTCCACTGCTGGTCCATCGCCGGCCAGGTCCCCCTGGGCGCATCCCGTACTGCGAACCCGGACCGCCCCCGCGAGCTCCCAGTCGGACGGATGGACGCCGACACGGGCCCCCATCGCTACTTCAGGAAGTCCGGAACGTCGAACTCGTCGCCGACCAGCGGGTCCTCTTCGTCTCGCAGCTCGCGCTCTGTCTCCAACAGCCCGATGCCACTAGCCGCGCTCCGTTCTCGGCCCGCTTGCTGGTTGTCCCAGTGCTCGAAGCCGGCAGCAATAACCGTGACCCGGACCTCGTCGCCCATCGAATCGTCGATCACCTGGCCGAAAATGATGTTGGCGTCGGGGTGGGCCACGCCGTGAATGATCTCGGCGGCCTCGTTGACTTCGAAGAGACCGAGATCGCTCCCACCGGCGATGTTGAGGAGGATGCCTCGGGCCCCTTCGATCGACGCTTCGAGTAACGGAGACGTGATGGCGAGCTTCGCGGCGGTGACCGCCCGGTTGTCGCCGGCCGCCGTCCCGATGCCCATGATCGCGGTGCCGGCGTTGTTCATGATCATCTTCACGTCGGCGAAGTCGGTGTTGATGAGCCCAGGCGTGGTGATGAGATCGGTGATGCCCTGCACCCCTTGGAGGAGAACCTCGTCGGCCATCTTGAAAGCGTTGACCATCGACGTCTTGTCGTTGGACACCGTGAGCAGACGGTCGTTGGGGATCACGATGAGCGTGTCCACCTTCTCCTTGAGACGCTGGATGCCCGCTTCGGCCTGCACCGAGCGACGCCGCCCCTCGAAACCGAATGGCCGGGTGACCACCCCGATGGTGAGGGCACCCAGCGACTTGGAGATCTCCGCCACCACGGGGGCTCCTCCGGTGCCCGTTCCGCCGCCCTTGCCGGCAGTGATGAACACCATGTCGGCGCCCTTGAGGACTTCCTCGATCTCCTCGCGGTGCTCCTCGGCGGCGGCCCGGCCCACCTCGGGATCGCTGCCGGCGCCCAGTCCTCGCGTCAACTGCCTGCCGATGTCCAATTTGACGTCGGCATCGCTCATCAACAGGGCCTGGGCGTCGGTGTTGACGGCGATGAACTCCACGCCTTTCAGGCCGGCGTCGATCATGCGGTTGACCGCGTTGACACCACCCCCTCCGATGCCGAGCACCTTGATGACGGCGATGTAATTCTGGGCGGCACCGGCCATTTGGAGACCCTCCCGGGGCACGACACCAGGCCGGCTGGCAGCCGGCTGGCTATGGGTTGCTGACAAATCGTTGAGCGGCTAGTCGGTCAAGTGGTGGTCGGGCAAGTAGTGATCGGACGAACTGGCGTGCCGCCCGCACTGAATGGTGCCATGCCGGTTGATCAATTGGGTTGATCCTCCGGCCGCCCGGCGGCCTAACCCTTGACTTTAGGTAGAGGGTTATGTCAACCTCCGGATTGGGTCGAGAGAGTACCCGGGCTTTGGCGCGCCGTCAAGGTTGCCGGCCGGTTTGGCACCGTTAAATCGATCTGTGTCACGCCGGTGAGGTTGGCCTGCCCCAAGAGGGTGACGAGGGCCGTCAGTTTGGCCGCGAGCTGGGAGGCATCGCCCAGAACCACAGTGATCGAGCTGGATGCGGCGTTGGCGGGGACGACGGTCATCGTCAGGCGGGCGCCGGGAACGACGCTGATGGCCGAGACGCTCGCCCGCCACGGGGCCGGCAGCGCAGCCGCGATCGCCAGGGCGGCGGCTGTCCCCTGCGGAACCGCGGTGCTGTCGGCGGCCGCATCGAGGTCCGCGAGCGTCCGTCCAGGGGGCCCAGGAGGAGAGACTCCGGGTCCGGCGGACCCGGCCAGCCACCCGCCCACCGGAGGCACCGGGCTGGCGCCCTGCAGCTGCGGCAGGCCGGTCGGGACGGCCACGTCGGCCAGGACCCGACCGGTGGCGTCGACGGTGTCCCACCCGGTTGCACCTGGCTGCCCAGGCGGGCGAGCGACCACCGCAACCGGCGTGCGCACCACAACCCGGACCCGAACCGTGGTCGGCCACGAGCGCGCCACCCGGGCCCCACCCAGATTCGGGACCGCGTCGAGGTCGGCGGCGATGCTCGAGGTGTTGACGTCGAGCATCGGGCCACGGCGAACCATCTCCGACACCGAGCGCACCTGCGCAGCCGAGAGGGCGCCGGCCACGGACACCCGCACGTGGTGCACCCGTAGCAGAGGCGAGTACAGGGCGGCGGCGGCCAGGGCCACCAGCACGACCGGAGTGGCCAGCAGCACGAGGATCCTCAGGCGGCGGCGGCCCTGCTGGCGGCGCACCTCCACCCAACGTTGGGCCAGCCGGGGATCCATCCGGAGTCGAGGGGGCACCTCCCGACTCGAGGTTTCCTCCGGATCGCGGCGCGGTGCGGTGCGCTCCGGGCCCTCGGACGGAGGCTTCGTTACGCCAGGGGGAAGGGCCGATTTCATGAATCTCCACTTGACGTTGAGAGTTGGTCCGAGAAACCGACCATGTGCACCTCAGCCCGCAGCTCGACGCCGTGCACGTGCCCCACCTCGTCCCGGATGATGCCCATCAGCGTCCGGACGTCATCCGCGGAGCCACCGGCGTCGGCCTGGATGAAGTTGGCGTGCTTCGTCGAAACCATGGCGCTCCCGTATCGCCGCCCTTTGCACCCAGCCCGCTCGATCAACCAGCCAGCCGAGTTGGAGGGCGGCTGACCAGGCGGGTTGGTGAACACCGAACCGGCGTTTTGCCCACCTGGTTGATGTTCGCGCCGCCAGCGGACGATCTCGCGGATGGTGTCGCGCCCTCGATCGGGCTCGCCGACAGCCAACCCGAACTCGGCCTCGACCACCACCTGGCTGGACCCAATCGCCGAGCGGCGGTAGCCGTAGTGGAGGTCCGCCCGCTGCATCGACCGACAGGCGGCGTCGGGGTCGGCGAGATCGACCACCCGACACGACTGCAGGGTGTGGGCGATGTCCGACCCGTGACCCCCGGCGTTCATCCGCACTCCCCCACCGACCGAGCCGGGTACGCCGACTGCCCACTCCAGACCGGTCAGGGCGGCCTCAACGGTTCGGCGGGCCAACGCCGGCAGCGCCACGGCACCGCCTGCCGCCACGGTGCTGCCCTCGATCCGCGTGTCGCCGAAGGCGTCCGGATCGAGCACGACCCCGATACCGCCGAAACCGGCGTCCGCCACGAGCAGGTTAGAACCGCGCCCCACTACGAGCACCGGCAGGTCGGAAGCCGCCGACGCGGCAGCAACCCGGGAAAGATCGTGCTCGTCCTTGACCGTCACGAGAATCGCCGCCTGCCCGCCAACCCGATAGGTGGTCAGCGCGCCGAGCGCTCCGGCCGGAGTGACCCGGTCACCCAGCGCCTCGAGCTCCATAAGGGCAGCCCGCACGTGCTCGGCGTCGGCACCCCCCGGCCACGGGTGCCGTTGGGCCGGCAGCTCCGTCTCACCCGCCCGAAACCTGGCGGCCGACGACGACGAGCCAGCCGACGACGACGGACCAGCGGATCGGTCAACCATCCGAGCCCCCGCCCACGTCGGGCCCTCCTGCGAGCATCCGCCCCGGCAGGTTGGTCAGGTCCCCGGCCCCGAGCGTGAGACAGAGGTCACCAGGTCGCAGGATGTCTCCTAACTGGGAGGCGGCGTCGTCGAGCGTGGGGGCGTAGCGCACGTCCGCGCCCGGGTGGGCGGCGAGGACCGCTTCGACGACCAGACGGCCGGTGACTCCGGGTAACGGCGGCTCGCCGGCCGGGTAGACGTCCGTGACGACCAGCACGTCGGCATCGACGAAGGCGTCGGCGAAGTCGCGCCAGAGCAGTGCGGTGCGGGAAAAACGATGGGGCTGGAAGACCGCCACCAATCGCGTCCAGCCACCGGTCGCGGCGGCCCGAAGGGTTTGGGCCACCTCCGTTGGCAGGTGCCCGTAGTCATCGATGTAGGTCACGCCGTCCCGCTGACCGCGAAGCTCAAAACGACGGGCGACGCCGCGGTAAACGGCCAGCCCGACGCCCGCCTGGGCCCAGTCGACGCCGATCGCGTGGGCCGTCGTCAGGGCCGCCGCCGCGTTACGCACGTACAGCAGGCCCGGCGCCTCGATCCGGAAGGGCCCGAGACGGCGGCCGTGGTGGCGGAGGGCGAACCGGGCGTCCCCCCGAGCGAGCACAACATCTTCGATGCGAACGTCGGCGGTCTCCGCAGTCCCGTAGGTGATGATCGCCTCGTCGGGAGAAGCACCAGCCACCAACGACGCAGCCCCGGGGTCGTCGGCACACACGACCCGAGGTCCGCTCGCCTGGGCAAGAAACGTACGGAAGGCCTCCCGCATCCTGTATTCGTCGCCGTAGAAGTCAAGGTGGTCAGGCTCGACACTCGTGACCACCACGGCCTCGGCGCCGAGCTCGAGAAACGTGCCATCGCTCTCGTCGGCCTCTACCACCAGCCACTCGCCCTCCGGGTCCCACGCCGCACCTGGACCGACGCCCAACATGTCGCCGCCGATGACGTACGACGGATGGAGGCCGGCGTGGCGCAAGACAAGCGCCAACATCGACGACGTACTGGTCTTGCCGTGCGTCCCGCTGACGGCAATAGTCCGGCGGGGCGCGCAGATCGCCGCCAGCAGTGCCGAACGTCGCCACACGGGCAGGCCGCGGCGGTTCGCCTCGACCACTTCGACATTGGTCTCCCGGATGGCTGAGGAGACTGCAACAACCTCCGCGTCGCCGAGCTGCGCGGGATCGTGACCCACTCGAACGTCCGCGCCCAGGGCCTCCAGCCGGCGGAGAGCTTCGGAGTCGGCCTGATCACTACCGCTGACCCGGTGCCCCATGCTGAGCAGCACCGAAGCGATGGCGCTCATACCGGCGCCACCCGCCCCCACCACATGGACTCGGCGAGGCCGGCTCAGATCCGCCGGCGATCGCCACCGGCTCACGGCCGGCCCCGGCCGGGGAGCCGGCACGGGCGCACACTCAGCCACGGGAATGCTCCTCGACCAGCGCGGCCACCGCCTGGGCCGCGCCGGGTCGACCGAGGCTGCGGGCCGCGTCGGCCATGGCCTGGCGAGCCGTGGCGTCGGCAACCAGGCGACTCACCTCTGACTGGAGCCGCTGGACATCGAGCTCTGCGTCCGGGATCATCACCGCGGCGCCCGCGTCAGCCAAGCGGGCCGCGTTGGCGGTTTGATGGTCGCCGGGCGCGCCGGGAAGCGGTACGAGGATGGACGGCACCCCCACCGCAGTGAGCTCCGATACCGTGCTCGCGCCAGACCGGGCCACGACCACATCAGCGGCAGCGAGCAGGAGCTCCATGCGCTGTTCGAACGGCACGAGCCGGTACACCACGCCCTCGCCGGAGGGCGCGGTGACGGAACGCGAGATCTCCTCGAAGTCGCGCTCCCCCGTCACGTGGTAGAGGGCGATCCCCTTTCGGCCGGCCCACGCCGCAGCCAAGCCGGCCATGGCCCGGTTGATGCTGCGGGAGCCGAGTGATCCGCCGGCCACGGCCACGACGATCCCCTCGATCGGCAGGCCCAGCGCGGCCCGGGCAGCAGATCGCCCTGCTTCGGAGCGGTCGGCCGTGAGCACCTGGCTCCGGACCGGGTTGCCCGTTAGGACGGCTCGAGGCAGCGGTGTACCGGGGAACGACACGGCGCACACGCGCGCAAATCGACCGGCCAGCTGATTGACCCGGCCGGGCACGGCATTTTGCTCCGCGACCACCAGCGGGACTCGCCACGCAACCGCGGCAAACGCGCACGCGGCGCTGGCATAGCCGCCCACGGCGACTACAACCGACGGACGCCAACGACCTACCAGGAACACGGCTCGCACCGCGGCCGCAGCCAGGCCGGCCACCGCACCCACGTTGTCCCATGTGAGACGTCGGGCAATTCCCCGTCCCGGCAGCAGGGTCACTTCGAAGCCGGCCGCAGGCACCATCTTCCGCTCCAGGCCGCGAACGCGAACCGACAAAACGAATACTCCCGCGTGCGTGTCCACCTTCGACCAAGGCCTGCCCGATCGCAATCGCCGGCACCACATGACCTCCGGTGCCGCCACCAGCTATGACCGCCCACGCCCCCGAGCGGCCATGGCGATCATCGCTGCCGGGCGACATTGGCGAGCATTCCGGCCCCGATCATGGCGACGACAAGCGAGGACCCACCGAACGAAACGAACGGAAGGGGTACACCTGTTACCGGGAGGAGCCCTACCACCGCGCCAATATTGATCACGGCCTGCCCAACGATCCAGGCGGTGATCCCTCCTGCAAGAAGGGCGGAATAGCGGGAAGGGGCACGGCAGGTGATCCGAGTGCCCACGAGGGCGAGGGTCAGGAACAGCCCGCTCAAGACCAGGCCACCGAGCAGGCCGGTCTCCTCGCCGATCACGGCGAAGATGAAGTCGGTCTGGGCATTGGGGAGGTAGCCGTAGCTGGCGATACTCGCACCCAGACCTTCGCCCAAGACGTGTCCATGGCTGAGCGCCAGCAAGGCTTGGAACTCCTGGTAGCCGGTGTTGGACGCGTCTTTGAGGGGATGGATGAACGAGATCATCCGCTGCCACCGGTACGGAGCGGCAAGAGCGAAGATGGTGAACGCCATCACGCCACCGCCGAGCAACCCACCCAATGGGGCCATCGGGATGCCGGCGATGATGAGCATGGCGATGGCAATGGACGACAGGACCAGAGCCGTGCCCATATCGGGTTGGGCGATGACAAGGATCACGAGCAGCCCGACCACGGCGATGACGGGCCCCATCTGGTAGCGCCAATCGCGCTTCCCCGCTCGACGATCGAGGATGTCGGCCGCGAACAGGACGAGGGCCAGCTTGGCCAGCTCCGAAGGCTGCACCTGGAGCGCCGAGTTGCCGAGCCAGCGAGACGCGCCCGCAGTCCTCACGCCTATCCCAGGCACCAAGACGACAAAGAGCAGGCCGACCGTCGCGTACATGACGGGAACCGCTAGGCGGCGCCAGCGTCGGGGGTCCACGCGTAGGGCGATGGCGAAGCCGAGGGATCCGATCGCCAGCCACATGAGTTGGCGGGTGAAGAAGTACCAGGGCGTTCCGAACTGGTGAAGGCTCACGATCGACGAAGCCGACAACACCATGACGACGCCGATGAGGCAGAGGATGGCGATCAGAACCACCAGCATCCAGAAGCTGCCTCCCTTCGTCCGCCTCCCGGGTCGCGACGAACGGGACTCTTCCTCGTTCGCCACTTCAGCAGGGAAAACGACGGGACGTTCGCGAGTCAGCACCGATGCTCCTCTCGGGCCAGGCGGCGGGTCACAATCGCAGCGAAATGGTCGCCCCGGGCGGCGTAAGACGGGTACCAGTCGAAGCTGGCGCAACCAGGCGAGAGCAGGACCGCATCGCCCGGACGGGCCATGTCTGCCGCGAGCTCGACAGCCGATTCCATGGTCGCCGCGGTCGCTACTGGTACCGATCGGTGGAAGACCGCCTCCACTTCGGGAGCCGCCTCGCCGATGGCGACGACGGCGTGCACCGGTGGCGTGGTGGCCGCCAGCGACCGGAGATCCAAGCCTTTATTGCGACCGCCGGCGATCAGCACGACCGAGGCGAACCCGGCCACGGCGGCCAGCACAGAAGCAGGGGTGGTCGCTTTGGAGTCGTCGAACCAGCGAACACCATCAATGGCCGCCACGAAGCCGACCCGATGGGGAAGGACCGGGGTGGTGGTCAGGGCTCGACGGCATCCGGCTCGGGTCGCCCCGCAGGACAAGGCCACGGCCGCGGCGGCAACGGAATTGGCTACGTCGTGTGGCAACGCTCGGGGTAACTCGCCGATCTCGATCAGCGGCTCGCCCTCGGGACCGACCAAGCAGCCGCCCGCGACGCCAAAGGACGCCTCCGCACTCCCGGAGAAACCCACGCGACGGACGCCCGCAGGCACGCGGGTGGAGGCTTTCACCACCAGCGGGTCATCGACGTTGAACACGGCCGTGTCGCCCGCTTGCTGATGCGCCCAGATGCGGGACTTGGCTTCGGCGTAATGGGCGAAGGTCGGATGCCAGTCGAGATGGTCGGGGGCCAGATTGAGCCAACAGCTGACCTCCGGCCGAAAGGTCTCGGTGAACTGCAGCTGGAACGACGAAACCTCCGCCACCACGACCTCGACCGGGGAGGTGACCGCTTCGATCATCGGGGTCCCGATGTTGCCGGCCGAGATGCTGGAGATGCCGGATGCGCCGAGCATGGCGGTGACGAGGGTCGTGACGGTGGTCTTCCCGTTCGTGCCGGTGACGGCGGCCACCCGTGGGCCACGGCCATCCCGCGAGAGCTGTGCGGCCAGCTCGATCTCCGCTCGCACCGGCACTCCGGCTTCGGCCGCGGCGACGTAGATCGGGTGGTCGAACGAGTACCCCCGGGCTGGGAACCAGGAGATCGAAGCCGGTGAGCCGGGCGGCCAGGTCTTTTCCGGGCGTCGATTCGATCGGGATCCCGAGCGCGGCAGCGACGGAGCGACTTTCGGGCGAGATCACGTCGTCGAAGACGAGCACCTCGTCGCCGTGCTCAAGGAGCACCCGGGCGACGGCGCGGCCGGTCACGCCGAATCCCATGATGGCCACCTGGCGACCGCCTGCTGGGCGGCGGCCCGTCACCCGGTGCCCCCCTTGGACAGGAAATCGGCGTAGAACAAGCCCAGGGCCACCGCGGTGCACAATCCGGCGAGGATCCAAAACCGGATAATGACGGTCGTTTCGGGCCAGCCCAGTAGCTCGAAGTGGTGGTGGATCGGGGCCATTCGGAACACCCGCCGTCGGAAGAGACGGAAGCTGGCTACCTGAATGATCACCGACAAGGTCTCCACGACGAACAGCCCGCCAATGACGAGCAGCAAGAGGTCCACGTTCTCCAGCAGTGCGAGCGTGGCGATCGCAGTACCGATGCCAAGCGATCCGGTGTCCCCCATGAAGATCCGCGCTGGCGGGGCATTGAACCACAAGAACCCGGCACACCCGCCGATCATGGCCGCGGCCAGGGCGGCTTCGTCGAGGGGAGCAGGGTTGCGGTAGATGGCGTAGTGGCGGAGTTGGTAGAAGCCGATGACCGTGAACGCCGCCAAACTGAAGATGGACGATCCGGCCGCCAGCCCGTCCAGGCCATCGGTGAGGTTGACCGCATTGCTGAAGCCGACGATCACCACCACGGCAAAGATCACCCAACCCACCTTGCCGAGGTCGATCCCTAACGAGTTGTAGCGAGTGAAGGAGAGGTGGGTGTCGACCCTCAGCCAGGTGACACATACCACGGCGAAGGTGATGGCGATGACGAACTGGCCGGCAGCCTTGGCCCGCTTGTTGAGGCCGAGGCTCCGCTGCCGATGCACCTTGATCCAGTCGTCGATCATTCCCAGCCCGGCCGACGCGCAGACGGCCAGGACGGCGACCAGGCCTCGGGTGGTGAAGGTGCCCTCGATGTGCTCGAACAGATAACCCACCACGGCGGCGCCGATGATGGCGACCCCTCCCATGGTGGGCGTCCCCGCCTTGGTCAGGTGACGCTGGGGCCCGTCCTCGCGGATCTGCTGCCCGATGCCCTGGGCCCGCAGCCAGTTGATGAGCAGCGGCGTCCCGAGCATGGCCAGGAGTAGGGCCATCCCTCCCGCCAGCAGCAGGTCGGTCATCCGATCTCCTGCCCAGAAGCCACGATTTCTTGCCATGCCGCCCGGGCGGTGTGCACGTCGTCGAAGGGCACGATGCGGCCCCCGATTTCCTGGCCCTTCTCGTGTCCCTTGCCGGCGATCAGGACCAGGTCCCCTCGAGAAGCTTCCCGAACGGCGAGGGCGATGGCTCGGGCCCGATCCACCTCGATGAGGACATTCCCCGCCGTCGGGGCACCTGCGGCGATCTCCTCGATGATGGTTTCGGGCTCCTCGGAGCGAGGATTATCGGAGGTGATCACGGCCAGGTCGGCTAGCTCAGCTGCGATCGACCCCATCAGCGGCCGCTTCTCGCGGATCGCGATCGCCTCCGGCCCCGAACACCACGAGCAGCTTGCCGTCGGTGAGCTCCCTGGCCCCCTGGAGCGCCTGGGCCAGGCCGTCGGGGGTATGGGCGTAGTCGACGAGCACGGTGAATGGCTGCCCGGCGTCGACCGACTCGAACCGGCCGCGAACGCCGGCGACCTGACCTAGGCCATCGGCGATGGTGGCGACCGGAACCCCGAGGGCTCGGGCACAGGTTGCGGCCGCCAAGGCGTTGACCACGTTGAACCGCCCGCCGAGCTGGATGGCAAACCGGGACCCAGCCCAGGTGAAGGAGGTCCGATCAGACGACAGATCGAGATCCGAGGCGTCGTCAGGCGCAAAGGTCTCGACTGGGATCGAGAAGGGCGCAAGCCGGGCCAGGAGCCGGCTCCCCCATGGGTCCGACCGGTTGATGACGGCCAGGTCGAGGCGCTCGGGTTGGAAGAGCAGCGCCTTGGCTTCGAAGTAGGCGTCCATGCTGCCGTGGAAGTCCAGATGCTCCTCGGTCAGGTTGGTGAACACGCCGGCAGCGAAGCGGAGGCTGTCGACGCGGTGCTGAGCGAGGGCGTGGGACGAGACTTCCATGGCGACGGCGCGGCCCCCGCGGTCGCGCCATTGGGCCAGCAGCTGCTGCAGTTCCGGCGCCTCGGGGGTGGTCCGCTGCTGAGTGAGCGTACCGATCGTGGCCGCCGTCCACCCATTCGCCTGCATCGCGCCCTGCAGGAAGGCACACGTGGTGGTCTTGCCGTTCGTGCCGGTAACACCGGCCACGATCAGATCCCGCGAGGGATGACCGGCCAGGGCGTCCGCGAGCGGACCCAGGGCCCGCCGCACCGACGACACGACCACCTGCGATACGGGCAGGTCGAGGCGTCGCTCGCAGACGACCGCGACGGCCCCGGCCGACACCGCGGCCGGCGCGAACTGATGACCGTCGAGCGTCTGACCCGGCACGCACGCGAAGAGCGCACCGGGAACCACCTGTCGTGAGTCGAGGATGATGGCGCGCACGTCGGTCGATTCGTTGCCGACCAGTTCCACCAGGATCCCGAGCTCCCGCAGCCTCGCCTCCGCAACCAATCCCACGAGACGCACGGGCCCCTCAGCCCGTCGGGGGACTGGATCGGGACCGCACACTCGGTTCGGTGGTCGGCGTCGTCGCCGCGGTCGTCGGGGGGGAAGCGGGCTGCCCGCCACCGGCCGGCGCGGTCGGCGTCGTCGCCGCGGTCGTCGGGGCGGAAGCGGGCTGCCCACCAGAGGCCGGCGCGGTCGGCTTCGTCACTGACGGTGGCGTAGCCAGTCCCGGCAGCGGCGTGCCCGCAATCTCTCCCGCCCCCGTGGCGGACGCGGTAGTGGCCAGCGGCACACCCGCAGCGGGGGGTTGCTTGGCTGAAGGGGGGATGTTGAAAGCGGACAGGGCGTCTCTGGCAATGGTCGCGAAGGTAGGAGCCGAGGCGGCCGCGCCATAGTCGGGGGTGTTGTCGATCACGACCATCCCGGTGATCTGGGGGTCCTCGGCCGGCACGAATCCGGCGAAGCTGGCCACGTAGTGCCCGGCTTCGTAGCCACCTCCGGGGGAAGGCACCAGGGCGGTACCCGTTTTGCCCGCGACCGTGTAGGGGTTCAGATTGGCGGCGGTCCCGGTTCCGACCTGCACCACCTGCTCGAGCATGGTGGTCATCTGGTTGGCCACCGTGGTCGACACCACCCGGTGGGTCGACGCCGAGGCGGTGGGATGGTAGTGACCCTTGGCGTCGATGGTGCCGTCCACCAGCTTCGGCGGTACGTAGACGCCGTGATTGGCGATGGTGTTGTAGGCGGACAGCATCTGGACGGCGGTGACTGCGATGCCCTGTCCAATGGCCATGTCGGCCAGCGACGTTCCCGACCAGTACGTGGGCAGGAGTCCGGCGGACTCCCCGGGGAACTGGACATCGCTGACGGATCCCAGGCCGTAGTCGTGGACGTACTTAAGCAGGTTGTCCTTCCCCAGCCGCTGCGCGATCTGAATCGTACCGATGTTCGACGAGTTGGCCAGGATATCCGTGACCGTCCAGTGCTCCGTGGCGTGGTTCTCGGCGTCGTGGTAGGTGGTGTCGGCAACCTGATAGCCGTTGGGGATGGTGAACACGTCGGACGGTTGGATGACCCCGGTCTGCAAGGCCGCCGAGATGGTGATGAGCTTGTTGACAGAGCCCGGCTCGTAGACGTTGGTGAAGGCGGTCGCGGAAGGCGCTTCGACCGGCTGGGCTTGTGGGGTCCCGGCGGCGGCGCCGATGCTGACCGGGACGGCGGCGGGCTGGGTGCTCCCGGCGGTGGGCATGGTCAGCTGGGCGTCGGCGAGGATTTCGCCGGTCTTCGAGTTCATCAGGAGGGCGATGCCCTGGCTCGCCTTGGCGGCCACGATGGCCTGGGCCAGGGCCTGCTCGGCGTCGTATTGCAGCGGCTCGTCCAGGCTGAGGACGAGATCCTGACCAGCCACGGGCGCCTGATACTGCCGGTTGCCGCCAGGGATCACGGTGCCCTGCGGGTCGATCTCCTCGACCGACTTGCCGGACCGGCCCGCCAGCAACGAGTTGTACTTGTACTCGAGGCCGCCGAGCCCGCTGCCCTCCGTTCCGACAGAGCCGAGCAGCGGCTGGGCGAGTTGCCCGGCGGGGTAGAAGCGCTTCGGTTCCTCGAGGCTGTAGATCCCGGCCAGGTTGAGCTTGGCGACCTTGGCTGCAGTGGCATTGTCGACGGTGCGGGCCAGGTACACGAACCCACTGTCCTCGGTGAGCAGGTTGCGCAGGGTGGCCACCGACATGTTCAGCACCGGTCCAAGGGCGCCGGCCTCGCCGAGGGGGTCGGTCACCTGGTGGGGGTCAGCGTAGATCGTCGCCTGCGGGAGCGAGATGGCGAGCTCTTGCCCATCTCGATCGAGGATGCCACCACGTTGACCGGGTAGGACGACAGTCTGCTGCCACTCCGAGCCGCCGGCGGCCAAGTAGTGGTTGGAGCTGACCCCTTGGACCACCACCAGCTTGGCGCCGATGGCAAGGAACGACCCGGCCAGCAGGACCAGCAAGCCGAAAGCCCGCCGCCGGCCCGATGCGTCAAGGCCGAAGCGACGAGCTCCGCCTGGCGCACGGCCCCCACGGGGAGGCCGTGGGGTCACGGGCTTCCTGCCAGCTGCGACTTGATCTGCGGCCAGTCCGCATCGCCGACCGGTGCTGCCGCTCTCGGCCCGGACGCGGTGGCCTGACTGGGCTGCCCGCCCGCAATCGAGGTCGTGGGCGTCAGGTACGTCACCGACCCCGGCTGCAGCATCCCGAGCTGCCCTTCCGCCGTCGAGATGACGTGCCCGGGGGACGCCAGCTGGGCGACCTGGAGGCGGAGATTCTGGTAGGTGGTCTGTTCGGCCTGCACTTTTGCGGTCAACTGGTCGAGGGCGAACTGGCGTTGGGCCAGGACCACGTGGAGGTAGACGAGCCCCATCGACACCGCCACCGCAACCGTGGCGGCGACCAGCAAGACCATCCGAGTCCGCCGCCGGCGCGCCTGGCGACGGGCCGGCGCCGGGACGACCCCGAGGTGCCTCGACCGGACCGGCTGGCCGTGCGGGTCGGGTTGTTGCTCGAGGACGGCCTGGCCCTGAGAGGCGACTTGGCCGCTCCGGAGGTCGGGGCCCCCCGGAAGAGCCCGGCGCTGAAGCAACGCCCGGCGTCGAGCCGCCAGAGCGGCTGACCCAGCCCGGGCGGCGGTCGGCGTCCTCTCGGCTCCGACCAGGAGGGCCGCCGCAGCCGCCCGCTCGGCGGTGGGACGGGCCCGGTCGAGGACGCCGGACGCCGGAACCCGAGACGCCGGAACCCGGGACGCCGGAACCCGAGACGCCGGCCCTCGGGTTTCCGCCTGATGAGAACGAGAATGGGGGGCACACGCCGTGGTCTCCCTTGACGCCGGGTCTCCGGGGCGCCGGCGGGAGCGAGTCTCGGCATTGGCCAGCGCCGGTGGGTTCACGCCTGCCCTCCTGATCCTGGCTCGGGGTTGCGATCGGGCTCCTGGGCCAGGCGCTCCGCAGCGCGCAACCGGGCACTTTCGGCGCGGCGGTTGGTTTGGACCTCCTGGGCCGTCGGCCGCATCGCTCCCCTGAACAGCAGCCGAACCATCGGCTGGGCGCCGCACACGCAGGGCAGACCGGGCGGGCACTGGCAACCCCCGGTGGCTGCCCAGCGAAGCCGGCCCTTGACGATGCGGTCCTCTCCTGAGTGGTACGCGATAACCACGGCACGCCCACCCGGGACCAGGGCGAGTAGGGCGGCGTCCAGCGCCGCCGGCAGGATCTCCAGCTCTTGATTGGTGGCGATGCGCACCGCTTGGAAGACCCGGCGAGCGGGATGGCCCCCCGTCCGGCGGGCGGCCGCCGGTATGGCGTCACGAACCACGGCCGCCAGCTCCCCCGTGCTGGTAAGCGGGCGGGCTGCGACCACCGCTCGGGCGATGCGACGGGCGAAGCGGGCTTCCCCGTTGTCCCGGAACAACTGCACCAGCGCCGACTCAGGCCAGTCGTTGACCACCTGTCCCGCGGTGCGCTCTCGAGCCGGATCCATGCGCATGTCGAGCGGGCCGTCGAAGCGATAGCTGAACCCACGGCCCGGTCGATCGAGTTGGGGCGAGCTCACCCCGAGGTCGAACAGCACCGCGGAGACCCCGTCGACGTCCAAGGTGGGCAGCACCTCCCCGATGGCGTCGAATCGGGCCCGTTCCAGCACGACCCGCTCTCCGTAGGAAGCCAGCGCCGCCCTGGCCGCAGCCAGGGCGTCGGGATCCTGGTCCAGGCCCACCAACGTCAGCTGGGGGGCCGCGTCGAGCACAGCCCGGGCGTGGCCGGCACCACCCAGAGTGGCGTCGAGCAGCACCCCTGGAGGGCTCGGCGCGAGCAACGACACCACCTCGTCGACCATGACCGGAAGGTGGGCGAACGGAGCAGTCATGGCGGCGGGTTGGTTCACCACCCCACGGCGTGCTCGCGGAGACCAGCCCATCCGCAGCCCCTCGACCAGCCTGCCGTCGGGATTTCTCCCCGATCGTGCCAAGTGGAAGCGGGCGGAGAAGGGGACTTCCACCCTGCCAGTCGAGAGGCTGCGCATGCGCTGACCTGATACGGGTGCGGCCAGGCGGCCATCGGTTCCAGAGCTCACCCTCCTGTCGGGCCGCTGTGGGACAACTCGGGATTTGCCGGCATCGAACCAGCAGATGCCGCAATCGGTACCGACGGGTCGGCCAGTTCCTCGTCGCCCGGGACGCCTCGAACGGCCCACTCGTCCGGGGCCCACAGCTCGATGTGGGTGATGGCCCCATGAATCAGCACGGCCGATTCGAGGCGGGCGTACTCGCGGAGATAGGCCGGGATCGCGACCCGCCCCTGCCGGTCCAGCTCCACCTCCGCCGAACCGGACGCCCAAGCCCTCACCATGGCCCGATCGGCGGGGCTGCGATCGACGAGCTGCTCCATCTCGTCGAGCTTCCGTTCGAAGGCCTCCGGCGTCCACAACGCCAAGCACCGCTCGGTGTGCTTGGACACGTAGGCGAGCGTGTCGAAGTTGGCCCGGTAACGAGCCGGGAGGATGATCCTCCCTTTGGCGTCCAGGGAGTGCTCGTGCCTCCCGACGAATCGCGTTACCACTCTTCACTCCGCTCGATCCTTGGTGGTGCGGTAGGGCCCCTCCCCTTCGCACCACTATCCGCCACTCTATTGCTCTTTCCCTCCACAGTCAACCACCTGACCACAAAAGCGGGCGTCTTGACAGGACGGTTGGGTGCTGCGGCGCGTCACACCCTGGTGGCCACCGGCTCGACCGTCGGCTCGCAGCTCCCCCGTCTTCAACCCCCGCTACGCCCGCCCGCAACGCCGTCGCCCCGCGACTTCTGGACATCTGAGCAGCCCCAGGCTGCACGGATGTCCATTTGTGAGGGCGACAAGCCAGGCGCCGCCCGGCGGGCGGGGCCTTGGGCCGCCGAAGAGCGGAAAGCCGAAGAGCGGAAAGCCGAAGAGCGGAAAGCGGAGCTACGCCGGCAGGGCGGCGAGCAGGTGAGCGAGGAGCTCGTCGCCCCTTTCCGCGCCGAGTCCAGCCGCTGCGGAGGTGAGCTCTCGCTCCCCTTGCGCCCGCTCGTCGGCCGTAAGTCGCAACAAGTCGAGCAACTCGGACGGATCCCATCGCAGGAGCGCCGCCGTCTGGAACAGGGCGCCGTAGCGCGTTCGTCGCTGCGACACGCCGACCACCTTCCGCCCCCCGACGAGTACCTCGCCCGAACCCAGCCCGGCGAAGCAGATGCGTCTCGACCAGGCGCCGGACTGCATGGGTCCGCGCCAGACGTGCGCCGGACCGGCGCCGATGCGGTCGATGGCGCTCGCCCAGGCCGCGCCGACCCACCACGGTGCCTTACCGATGTCGGCCTCCCACAACGGGTCTCGCACGGGCAGGATCAGATCCACCCAGACGAGGGCGGCGGGATCGACGAGCACTGCGCCTCCACCACTCCGGCGACGGGCCACCTCCACCCCCAGGCTCGCGGCCGCGTCCTCGTCGACGTCAGAAGCTGGTTGGGTACTGCCGAGCACGATGGCGGGCCGCGTGACCTGCAGGAGACGGACGGTTCGCTCCAGCGACGATTCGGCCAGCCTGGCGGCCGAAGCAAGGTGAAGTTGCTGAGCCGATCCCTGATGGCGCTCGAGCGGCCACGCCGAGCCGGTCCTGGTGCTCAAGCAGACAAGCTGGCGGGCTTGGGCCCGAGGTACGGCTCCCAATCGGAGCGGACACTACCGGTGGCCACCATGATCCAGCTCCGCTCTTTGGGGGCAGTCGGTCGGCGCCGGAGCCGCATCCCGCTGTCCTCGAGCATTCGATCCCGCTTCCGGGTGTTGCACGGGCGGCAGGAGGCGACCACGTTGTCCCAGACGTGCAAACCGCCTTTGCTGCGAGGGATCACGTGGTCGATGTTCTCCGCCGACGCGCCGCAGTACTGGCAACGATGACCATCTCGCGCAAACACTGCTCGACGGTTGAGCGAGACCCGAGCCTGGAACGGCACCTTCACGTAATAACTGAGACGGACCACGGAGGGCTCCGCCAACGCGATGCGCTCGGCGTGAAACAGGCGCTCGGTGGCGTGAAGGAGCTCTGCTTTCTCATCGAGGACGAGCATGATCGCCCGGCGGCTGGGCACGACGCACAGTGGTTCGTAGGTGGCGTTGAGCACGAGTGCCTGTGTCATCGCCCCGCCGGTCTCCTTACAGGTCCGAGGGGCACCGGAGCGCTGGGATCGAATCCCTGCTCTCTGCAGCTGGTGGTCGACGGGGCACCGCCAGACGTTACCTCGCCCAGTACCCCGACCGGCGACACCATTCGAGGTAGGCAATGAGATCGTCGGCCAATCGCCCACTCTCCTCGTCGCCGTACATGGTTTCCGTGCGAAAGCGGAGATACTCAGGTGGCGGCCACGGCCGGGGCGGCCAGCCCCGCCACCAGCCGGTTGGGGCCAGGCGGGCGACCACTGGCCACAGCCTGGGTCGAACGGCGAGGGACACGACGATCCGAGCCACCGTGGCCCGGTCAAGCGGAGTCATAGCCTCGCCAACCCACCGCCGCCGCCCCGATCAGGGGACCGACCGAGCCGAGCCGGCTGGGTTGGATTCGGCAGGCAGCCGAGAAGTCCAACCGGGCGCGTTCCTTCAACTCGACTCGAGCCGCCTCGAAGAAGGGCTCGCCGAACCCGAGGGCAACCGAGCCGCTGACCAACGCCAAGGAGAGGTCGAGCAGGTTGGCCACGCTGGCTACGGCCCGACCTACCAGCCGCCCGGTTCGATCGACGACATCGGGACCGGCCTCCGCCGGAGGCCGACCCGTGATCGCAGCGATAGCGACCCCGGAAGCTTCCGCCTCGAGGCATCCCCGAGCGCCACAAACGCACCGTCGACCGTTGGGCTCGACGATCACGTGGCCGACATGACCGGCGTTACCCAACCGACCGTCGAGGAGCCGTCCGTCGAGGACGATGCCTCCACCGATCCCGGTCGATACCACCATCGACAAGTAATCGGGCTGGCCGGCGGCCTCGCCCACCCAGCGATCCGCCAGTGCCAGAGCCTTGGCATCGTTGTCGATCCAGGTGGGCAGGCCCGTGAGTTGCGCGACGCGCGAGCGCAGCGGGAAGTCCCGCCAACCCGGAATGTTGAGCGGTGAGACGAGCTCACCTCCTGACGACATCGGACCTCCGCACCCGATGCCGCATCCGAGTGCCCCTGCGGTCGGGGCGGCGCGAACCAGACCCTCCACCGCGGCCCACAACGCGTCGGCATCCCCGGTTGGTGTCGGGACCTGCCCCGACCAGACAATGCGACCGGAGCGGTCGACCACACCAACGGCCATCTTTGTGCCCCCGATGTCGATCGCCACTATCGCCTCGAGGGCACGCACGTCGCCGGGGCTGCCCGCTGATGGAACCATTCCCAGGACGGTACGCTACCGCCAGAGAATCCCTGGAGGCCCGATGGCGAGACAACAGGCGGCGGGGGCAGTGACCGTCGATGCTTTCGCTGAGATGTTCGAAGCCGTCGTCGACAATGTGGGCCTGGTCCTCAAGGGTAAAGAGGACCCGACGCGGTTGGCCCTGGTCTGCCTGGCCGCAGAGGGGCATCTGCTCCTCGAGGACGTCCCGGGAGTGGGAAAGACGAGCCTGGCCAAGGCGCTGGCCCGCTCTTTCGACCTGGAGTGGCGTCGCATCCAGTTCACGCCGGACCTGCTGCCGTCGGACGTCACCGGGGTGAGCGTGTACGACCGCGACACCGGGTTGTTTTCCTTCCGTCCGGGAGGTGTGTTCGCCAACGTCGTGCTCGGTGACGAGATCAACCGAGCCTCGCCGAAAACCCAGTCTGCCTTGCTCGAAGCGATGCAGGAGGGACAGGTCACGGTCGACAACGTCACCCACCGGTTGCCGTCGCCGTTCCTGGTGATCGCCACCCAGAACCCGATCGAGCACGAAGGGACCTACCCCCTTCCGGAGAGCCAGCTCGACCGCTTCTTGCTGCGGGTGCGCATGGGGTACCCGGACCGGGCGGCCGAGATGGCCATGCTGGAGCGGGCCGAGCCCCGCACCGCGGTGGACGACCTAACGCCGGTCGCCGGTCCCGACGCCATCCCAACCATGATCTCCCTGGCCGATCAGATCCACGTCGCCATGGCCCTCAAGGGGTACATCGTCGACCTGGCCACGGCCACGCGCAACCATCCGGCGCTGGAGCTCGGGATGTCACCCCGGTCGGCGCTCGCCCTCCAGCGCGCGGCCAGGGCGCTGGCCGCGTCTATCGGACGCCAGTACGTCATACCGGACGACATCAAGTTCCTGGCCGGGCCGGTGCTCGAGCATCGCCTCGTGCTGGCCCCCGAAGGCGTCGTGGCCGGAGTCGACATCTCGGATGTTGTCGCCGAAGTGCTCCGCAGCGTGCCAGTGCCGTCGGCCCGTTCGGGAATGTGATGCCGGCCGGCGCAACCGGCCTCACGCCCAGAGGGTGGGCCCTGCTGGCGGCGGGCGTCACCCTGTTGCTCGCGGCGTTCCTTTTTGGGGTGAAAGAGCTCTACCCGCTCGCCGCGGCCGCGTTCGTGGTGGTCGCCGCAGCCCGGGTGTGGATCGGCACTCAGCGATGGCACGTCAGGGTGGTGCGCCACGTCCGGCCCTCGCGGGTAGCCGCGGGAACACCCACCGCGAGTCGAGCTGGCGGTCATCAGCCAGGATGGGCACCGATCGCCGGTGCTGGCAGCCCGCGACCCCTTCGATGGTGGCAAGCGTTGGGCCCGCTTTCTCATCGCACCCCTGGCTCCCGGCGAGGTCCGTTGGGCGGCCTACAGCCTGCCGACCTCCAAGCGAGGCGTCTTCGCGTTGGGGCCGCTCGAGCTCGAACTATCGGATCCCTTCGGCTTCACCTGCCTGGCGACCGTGGGCTGCCCCTCGTCGACGATCATCGTCCACCCCAAGGTGGAGCCGATCAGGTCTCGATACCTGCCCGCGGAGCGGGATACCGACACGCGAATACCGCTCCCTGTGGTCGGTCGGGTGGGCGACGAATTCTATGGACTCCGGGAGTATCAAGTTGGCGACGACTTACGCCGGGTCCACTGGGCTTCGACGGCCCGGGTCAACCAGCTGATGATCCGTCAACCGGAGAACCTGCTCCAGGGTCGCCTCACCGTGGCCGTCGACCTTCGCGCTTCGGTTCATGACGGCACCACTCTGGAGGCTGCGCTCTCGGCCGCGGCCAGCATTTTGATGGCGGGTATCCGGAGCCGCATCCACGTTCGCCTCCTCACCACGGGCGGCACCGATACGGGCTTTGGCTCCACGGCCGGTCACGGCACCGCGCTCCTCGACGTGCTGGCCGGAGCCGAGCTGAAACCGGGGAGCACACTGGTCGACGATTTGAAGGTCGGGCCGGGCACCGGACCGCTCGCCCTGGTGACCACCCAATCCGCCCGACAGTCAGAGCTCGCCGGTCTGGTCCGCTCCTGCGGTCGCAATCAGACCACGGTTGTCACTTTCGAGCGACGGGGCGCCAACGGCGACGGTATCGGCCTCGATCGCCCGTCCGCGCACTGTCGCGTCGTGGCCGTTCGGGACGGAGCCTCCTTCGCCGCCGCGTGGGAGGCCTCACCGTGCTGACCGACGTAGCCCCGAAGCCGAGCCCTCGAGTTGGCCGCCAGCCGGAGGCCAACCGTCCCGGGCGATGGGCGTGGCCCCGGCCGGCGACCACCGACGGGTTCGCCTGGGCGACGCTGGCCTTATGGGTCCTTACAGCGGCGTCGGTAGGAGGCTTGTTCCGGGTTTTCCTCGGTCGGTCCTGGGTCGCCCCCGTCCTCCTGACCGCGGCCGGGGTCTACGTGGTGTGTTGGGCCACCCGGCGAACGCACATCGCCCGCCCCGCCGCGATCGTCATCGACCTGGTGGCCGTGTGGGTGCTGGCGGCATGGACGGTCGTCCCCGCTTCGACGGCGTACGGCTTCCCTGGCCGGGATTCCGCCTCCCAGATGTGGGCGCAGCTCGTCCACGCCCACACCGAGTTCGCCACTGCGGTGAGCCCGGTCGCAGCCAACGCCACCGGGTTCAAGCTCGTTGCCGTGCTCGCGGTCGGGTTGGTTGCCGTCCTCGCCGACTGGGCCGCGTTCCAGTGGCGGTGGCCGCTGCTGGCCAGCGTGCCCCCTTTCGCCTTTTTCGTGGCCTGCTGTGTGTTTGGCCAGGGACGAAACCGAGCCTGGACGGTCGTCGCCGAGGTAGTGGGGTTGCTCGTTTTCCTGCTAGTTCATCGGGTCACCGTCGGACGGGCCGGGCTGGCCTGGTTCGGCAATCAACGGACCGGTAGCGCAGGATGGGCTTTGACCGTCGGGTGCCTCCTCGGCGTGGTGTCGCTCGTCGCCGCCCTCGTGGTCACGCCGCTCGTGGGGCGCAGCGAAGGTAGCGGCGTCCTCGGATGGCATGACGGGCTCGGCGGAGGATCGGGTCCTCGTCAGGTTCCCAACCCCGTCGTCGACCTCCACACCCGGCTCATAACCGAGAGCCAGACACCCGTCTTCATTGTCAACAGCTCCGTACCTTCTTACTGGCGCCTGACTTCGCTCGACACCTTCACCGGCCAGGATTGGGTGTCGACCAACTCCTACCGAGGCTTCGGGGCCCGGCTCCCCGGCGTGCAAGCGGTGCCGACCGGGACCCGCCTGGTGCAAGAGCAATTCCAGATCCAGGAGCTCGCTTCAGTGTGGCTCCCCGATGCCTTCACTCCCTTGTCGGTGACCGGGGTCAAACACGTCAGCTACGACCCGGTCTCGGACAGTTTGATCACCCCAAAGTCGACCTCTGACGGCCTCGACTACACCGTTGAGTCGTATCAGTACCTCTCCGCATTGAACGCCACCACGCTCGAGAACGCTCCCGCCGTGCCGATCACCTCGGCCCTGGAACGCTACGTCCAACTACCGACGAATATTCCGGCATCCGTGCAGGCGCTCGCCGAGCGAATCATCGCCGGTCAGACCTCGGAGTACGGGAAGGCCCTCGCGCTGCAGAACTTCTTCATCAGCCCGTCATCCGGATTCACTTATTCCCTGAACCCTCCCGACGACGGATACGGAATCAGCTCCCTCGTGAACTTTCTGTTTTCCACGAAATCTGGGTTCTGCCAGCAGTTCGCGGGCGCCTACGCCGTTCTCGCCCGGGCCGTCGGCCTTCCGACCCGCCTCGCCGTCGGCTTCTCCACGGGTACCAAGTCCGGCAACAGCTACCAGGTGACCGACGCCGACGCCCACGCCTGGCCCGAGGTGTATTTCGGGCCCACCCTCGGCTGGCTGCCGTTCGAGCCGACCAAGGGCTTCAGCGATCCCGTGGCCCATGGCTACGCACCGTCGTCCGGCGCCTCATCCGCAACCGGCCCGCAGTCGTCGGCCGGGACCCAGAGCCCCCGCAACCCGAGCGGCACCGCCACGACGGTCCCCAACGGAGCCGCTCCGGTGACGCCCACCACGGTTGCGAGCGGAGCGGCTTCCGGTGGCACCTCCAGGAACCGGCACTCCAACGCGCCGTGGTTGGTCGTGCTCGCTCTGGTCTTCCTGCTGATCGCCTGGGTCGCGTTCGTCGTTGGCGGACGGCGGGCTCGCTGGCATATTCGCCGATGGAGGTGCCGTCACGACCAAGCCGGCCTGGCCCTCGCCGCGTGGGAAGAGGTCACCGAGGTGCTGAACTGGCTCGGAGCCCACCGTTTCCCCGGCGAGACCAACGAGGAGTTTGCCACTCGGGCGGCCGAACTGGTGGCGTTTCGACTGCGAGAATCCTCCGGGAGCCAGGGGGGCCGAATCAAGCGGATGGCCCGTATGGCCACCGAAGCCAGCTTTGCGCCAACGGTGCGACCGCAGCTTGGCGACGATGCCCTGGCCGTGGCCAAAGAGTTACGCCGGATGCTCCTCCGCTCCGCAGGGTCGAGGCAACGACTGACCTGGCTGCTCGTGCCCCGCCCCAGTGCCGGCGCCACGTCCCGACGGGATCAGATCGCTGGAGCGACCGGCCCGGGCAACGGTCCACCGCAGGAAGCGTGGGCCGGCGATCGGATCGGCGCAGGAACGGCGTGACCAGCAATTTTGCTGGGCGCAGGTAGACGAACTCGGTTTAGGAATCCTCGCCGCCGAGACGGCGGCGAAAGCGGCGGGCTGCCTCGTCCAGGGCCTCGTTGAACTTCCGCCCCTTCAGGGACGCGCTCAGCTGCTGGAGGCCGTGCTGGCCCATACGTCGCAGATTGTGGATCAGGACAATGGCGCTAGCGAGCATCACCACGAAGCCAAAGACCCCGACCACCCAACTCGAGGCGAAGCCGACGAGCAGGACCACCAGGCCCACGAAAAACCCCAGGAGGGCCCATTTGCAGTTGCGAGCCAGGTACCTGGGCAGGGTGGTGGAATCGATCCGCTTCGCCGACTCGGGATCGTGGTCGTAGAAGCGTCGCTCGATCTCGTGAAGTATGCGCTCTTCGTTCTCGTTTAGCGGCACGTCACGCCCTCCGTGGACCTGATCATCGCGTCCGTCCGCAACCTACAGCAACGCACCACGTAATGTTATGCGCCAGCCCCTGCCGTCTGCTCGGGGTCTTCTGTGTAGTCCGCCAGCCGGTTCGGTCCCCAGGGGCTCCTGCTCGCTCGCAGCCCCGCCGATTCCCCCGAAAGCAGTCGCGCCGCGGGACCTACGGCGGCTTCGCCGTAGCGGGCTCGGACGGCATCCGCCGCCCGGGTCGCATCGCTTGTCTGCGCCGCCGAAGGCTCCACTTGCCCGGGGGCCAGAGAACCAGGGATCTCCGGATTTTGCCCGTCATCGAGCCCGAAGCGCATCTGCTCCCAGGAGGTGGGATCGCGCTCGTCGTGGGAGACGAGATTCGACAGGCCGACCCCAAGCAGCCGGACGCCCGTGTAGAGATCGACCCCGTCGAGAAGATCGTGGGCCGTCTCGGCAATCGAACGCCCGTCGCAGACCCCGGCGCGAAACGTGCGGGAACGGGTCCGGGTCACGTAGTCGCCGAAACGGACCTTCAGGGTGACGGTGCGCCCGAGCAGGCGGGCTCGACGCGTCCGGGCCGCCACTGCTTCGGCCATTCGGAGCAGCTCACGCTTCAGGTCGTCCGGAGCGTATAGGTCGACCGGGTAGGTCTCCTCGTGGCTCACCGACTTGAGCTCCCGGTTGGGCTCGACGTGCCGGTCGTCGACGCCGCGAGCCAACCGGGCGAGTTGACTGCCGTGAGCCTGGCCCAGGGCGGCCTCGAGCGCACCGGAAGGCACGGCTGCCAGCTCGCCGATGGTCGTGATTCCCAGCCGGTGCAGACGAGCTCCCGTGGCCGGGCCGACCCCCCACAGCGACTCGATCGGAAGCGGGTGGAGGAACCGCAGCTCGTCTCCAGGCTCCACCACGACCACGCCTGCCCCGGGGTCGATCCCGTTCCCGGTGGCCCGCGGCTTCGCCGCTTCCGAGGCCAGCTTGGCCAGGAACTTCACCGGCGCCACGCCGACGGAACAAGCCAGATGCAGCTCGGTAGCGATCTGGCTGCGGATGCGGGCCGCGATGGTCACCGCGGGCCCGAACAGGCGCTCCGAACCGGTGACGTCCAGGAAGGCTTCGTCGAGCGAGATCCCCTCTACGAGCGGGGTGTAACGCTCGAACACGCCGTGGATCTGAGTGCTGACCTCCGCGTATCGGGCGTGGCGTCCGGGTAGGAACACCGCGTGGGGGCAGCGCCTCCGCGCCTGCGCGGTGGGCATGGCCGACCGAACTCCGAACGCCCGCGCCTCATAGCTGCACGACGCCACGACCCCACGGCGATCGGTTCCGCCCACGATCACCGGCTTTCCCGCTAGCGCCGGGTCGTCCAGGACCTCGACCGACGCGTAGAACGCGTCCATGTCGACGTGCAGGATGCGTTGCGCCGGCCCAGCCGGGCGCGCCCCTGGCGTCTGGCCGAGGGAGGACCGGGCGGCAGCCCCGTTCACGCCAACTGCACCCGGCGATACCCCTCGGCGAATCGGACCGTGGCTTCTCGCCCCGCTTCCTCGGCTCGCTGACGCACTGCCGTGCGCAACCATTCGCCGCCTTCGCCCAGCTGACTGTGGTGGCAGGCGATGGCGGCTGCCTTCACGTCGATCGTCTCGGAGATGTCTACCCAGACGTCCGGTTCGAGGGTTCCTGACAGGAACACCAGGCCGACCTGGTGGGCCGGCCCTGCCTCGGGAAAGTAATGCGGGTTTCCGGCTGAGGGCGACACCGCGTCCAGGGCGGCCCATCCGACGACCCGATGGTCCCGGTGATTGACGTAGTGCTGACCGAAAAATACGGCTGTCGGGTCGGGCGCCACCACCACGTCGGGACGCACCTCCCGGATCAGGACCACCAGCCGGGCGATAAGCGCCCGATCATCGTCGAGCTCTCCGTCGCGGAAGCCGAGCCAGTGATGCACCTTCACGCCGAGAATGGCGCCGGCCTCGTCAACCTCCTGCTTTCGTCGCGCTACCAACTCGGCCGGCTTCATCTCGGGATCCGAAGAGCCCTTGTCACCGTCCGCGCAGATGCAGACGTGGACATCGGCGCCTCGGGCCGCCCACCGGGCGAGGGTGCCTCCAGCCGAGACGTCAGGGTCGTCCGGGTGGGCATAGATCGCCAGCACCGCAGCCGGCGTTTCATCGACCACCTCGGCCACGCGTCCAGCCTACTCGGCCTCACCTTCCTCGACTTCGATCCCTGGCCGCCTGCGACGGCGCGGAGATCCCGTTATCGGTCGGGGCTGATTATCCGTCAGGTGTATGGGTTATCTGTCAGGTGTGTGGGTTATCTGTCAGGTGTATGGGCGATCACCTGGCACGCGTGTTCGATCGCTTCGTCGTCGAGGTCGGCGTGCGTGACCAGTCGCACGACCCCCGGCGCGACCGTACCGGCCAGGACGCCGCTCGCCCGGAAGTAATCGAGCAGGCGGGGGGAATCCGGATGGGCAAACAGCACGATGTTGGTCGCCACCCGTCCGGGGTCCAGGCCGGCGTCGGACCAGCGGTCAGCGACTGCCGTCGCCAGGCGCTGGGCGCGGTGGTGGTCCTCTACCAACCGATCGACGCCCCGGCGAATGGCCACGATGCCCGCGGCAGCGATCACTCCCGCCTGGCGCATGGCCCCGCCCAGGCGCTTCCGCTCGACCGCGGCGGCCGTCATAACGTCTGCCGGACCGGCCAGCACTGATCCGACCGGGGCGCCGAGGCCCTTCGACAGGCAACAGGTCACGGTGGTGGCCATCGAAGCTCGCCGCCGCAACGACATGCCGCTGGCGATGGCGGCATGCCACAAGCGGGCTCCGTCGAGGTGCACGCCCAGGCCGTGGCGGCGAGCGGCGGCCCCGACCGCGTCCAGTCGGGCCTCCTCCCATACGGCGCCGCCCGCCGCCATATGCGTGTCCTCTATGGCAATCGCCGTGACCCGGGGCAAGTGGTGGTCTCCACCGGCCACGGCTGCCTCGATCCCAGCCGCGTCGAAGCTGCCGATCTCGTCCGGCACGGTCAACCAGGTGATCCCGGCGTTGCGGGGCCCGGCGCCTGCCTCATAGAGCACGATGTGCTGCCGGGCCCCGGCTACTACGGCGTCGCCCGGCCGAGTAAGGATGCGAAGCGCGATCTGGTTGGCCATCGTCCCGGAAGGAACGAACAGCGCCGCCTCATGGCCGGTCAGGTCGGCAAACATCTCCTGCAGGAGATTGACGGTGGGATCCTCTCCGTACTGGTCGTCACCGACCTCCGCGTCGGCCATGGCCCGGCGCATCTCCGGAGTGGGTCGGGTGACGGTGTCGGACCGCAAGTCGACCAGCACCCTGCCACCGTAGGCTACAACTGACCCGTGATCCCATCAGACCCGAGTTCCGCATCCTCGGATGCCGCCGCGGTTGGTGGACCGGACGTGGCCCAGGTCTTTCCGCCGTCACCAGGAGGCCAGGATCCGCTGTTGGGCGAACTGGCCGAGGTGGCGTTGGCGTGCGCCGATGCCGCCAGGTTGGTGCTGGTCGGGAGTCTCGGGGCAGCCCACCGTAAGGTGGACACCAAGACGTCCGCCACGGACATGGTGTCGGAGGTCGACCGCGGGGCGGAGACCGCGGTGGCCCAGGTTCTCTCCGCCCGTCGGCCCCACGACGGCCTCCTCGGAGAAGAAGGAAGCAGCCGGCCGGGATCGACCGGCATCAGGTGGGTCGTGGACCCGCTGGACGGAACGACCAATTACCTCTTCGGGATTCCCCATTTCGGGGTCTCGATTGCCGCGGAGGTCGAGGATACGACCCTGGTGGGAATCGTCATGGATCCGGGCCGGCAAGAGACCTGGGCGGCCGTTCGCGGGTGGGGAGCGAGGCGAAATGGCGTCCCGGTACGGGTGGCCTCCGGGCGCTCCTCGTTGGCGACCGCGCTCGTCGCCACGGGCTTCGGGTACCAGGCCGCCCGGCGAGCGTGGCAGGGGGCGGTCGCGGCGCACGTCGTCCCCCGGGTCCGTGACGTCCGCCGCTTCGGGTCGGCCGCCCTGGATCTGTGCTGGACGGCAGGAGGCCGCTACGACGCGTACTACGAGTGGGGGCTCAACCCGTGGGACCTGGCCGCCGGTGCGCTCATCTGCACCGAGGCCGGGGGACGGGTCGAAGCCCTACGGGGTCGGTTGATCGTGGCCACCACGCCGGAGCTGTTCGGTCCGTTTTGCCAGCTGCTCGACGAGGCGGGGGCCATGGACGCCCCGCCTGGGTCGGAACCAAGGTTCTGGTGAGCCGTTACCCGTAGAAGACCTCGGCGACGCCGTGGAGCAACTCCGGATCGACCGTCTTCAAGGTCGCCAGGGCGTCGCCCAGGGGGACCCGCACGATCCGATCGGCTTGGAGAGCGACCATGTGACCGAACGCCCGATCGTGCACCGCGTCGATGGCTGCGATACCGAAGCGGGTGGCGAGGACCCGATCGAAAGCGGTCGGGGTGCCACCTCGCTGCACGTGGCCCAGCATGGTGACTCGGGTCTCGAAGCCCGTCCGGGCTTCGATCTCCTCCGCCAGCTGGTTCGAGATGCCACCCAGACGGACGTGGCCGAACTGATCCACCTCCCGGGACATGACCGCCATCGTCCCCGCGACTGGCGCCGCACCCTCAGCGACGACCACGATCGAGGCGAATCGACCCTTGGCGTGGCGCGCCTTGAGATTGCGGCATACCTCGTCGATGTCGAAGGGTTCCTCCGGAACGAGGACCTCGGCCGCCCCACCGGCGATCCCCGCGTACGTGGCGATCCATCCGGCGTGACGGCCCATCACCTCGCAGACGATCACCCGGTCGTGGGACTCCGCGGTGGTGTGCAGCCGATCGATCGCCTCGGTGGCGATCTGCACTGCAGTGTGAAAACCGAAGGTCACCTCGGTCGCCGAGAGATCATTGTCGATCGTCTTCGGAACCCCGACGATCGAGACCCCCTCCGCACACAACTTGTTGGCCACACCCAGCGTGTCCTCGCCCCCGATGGCGACCAGGGCGTCGATGCGCTCGGAGCGGAGCGTGTCCAGGGCCTTGGCTACCCCCCCGTCCACCTTGTAGGGGTTGGTACGCGACGTGCCGAGAATCGTCCCGCCCCGGGGCAGAATGCCGCGGCAGCGTTCGACGTCGAGCGGAGTGGTGCGGTCCTCGATCACCCCCCGCCATCCGTCGAGGAAACCGACGAACTCGTCGTGATAGGTGACCTCCCCTTTGCGAACGACGGCGCGAATGACCGCGTTGAGCCCCGGACAGTCACCTCCACCGGTGAGCACACCAAATTCTCATCCAGGTCCTCCTCGCTCGGGTCGCCCATGCGCCGGGCCGCCGTGTGGTGTCCGACAGCCCGAACGCTACCCTCGGCTAATGGGTTGGGGATCACATCCGCGACGGGCCGTGTCGCTTCGGCGCCGTCTCTTTGGTCAGCAGGATGGCCTCCCGTTCGAAGTCCAGCGCGCCAGAGAACCCCTTGTACACGCTGGCGAACCGCAGGTAGGCAACCTCGTCCAGAGATCGCAACCGATCGAGAACCGCGACACCCACCTGCTGGCTGGTGACTTCCTGGCCCACCAGCCGCAGCGCTTCCTCCACCTCTCCCGCCAAACGCTCCATGTCCAGGGCGCTCACCGGTCGGTTCTTGGCCGCGGCCTGGAGCCCGGCGACGACCTTGGACCGTTCGAAGGGCTCACGCTGGCCTGAGCGCTTGACCACCACGAACGGAATCTCCTCGACCCGCTCGTAGGTCGTGAACCGTCTACCGCACGCCAGGCACTCCCGGCGCCGACGGATGGCTGCGCCATCGTCGGCGGCGCGGGAGTCGACGACCTTGTCATCCATGCCGGCGCATCGAGGGCAACGCACTCGTGCGAATGTATCCCCCGTGCCTTCGTAGTTGAGGTCCAGGCTCGCTCAGGTGCCCGGGATGGGGATTGCCTCTCCCGGATAGAGCGTCGTACCACCCAGGCCGGCGGCCATCCGATCGACGAGCGGTCGTACGTCGCCGCGTGGTTGGACCGCTTCGGCAATCGTCCACAACGTGTCGCCCGGCCGCACGGTCCATACTCGCAAGGCGGCAGGTTGCGGACCGCCGGGCGCACCGATGCTGGCGAGGGGACCACCACCGGTGCGTCCCAGGGCCGCCTGCAGGCCAACCCAGGAGACCGTCGCCACCACGACGACGAACAACGCCACGACGAGGCGGCGCCGGCGCACCACCTGAGCGCTCGGGCGCCTGGCTACGCGGGAACTCGGGCGGCTGGCCGCTCGAAGGCTCGGGCGGCTGGCGGTCTGGGGGCTCGGCCGCGCCATCGTGGGCTTGGGCGCCACGACAGGCAGCCGCGGAACGGGTCCGGTCGAGACAGGGAAGTCGGGGGGCCCGACGAGGAATTCCTCCCGCCCGGGTCGCAGGGCAAACGGGCACGGTTGCGAGGCGTCGAAGCCCCGATGCAGCAGGGCGATGCCGTCCGGCCGGCCCGGATGGGCGGTCGTCCGGAGGGCCGGGACCGGATAATCGCAGGCTGCGGCCGGGCGTCGGGTGGCGCCTCGACGACCTCGGACCAGTGGGCGGCGAGAACGGGACCGCTCGCTGGTGGGGCGATCCACACGTACGGCAAACATCGGAACCCAGGCCGGGGCTATGCGGTAGCGACGCAGGCGTTCTGCGCCGAAGGAGACGAACACATGTTCCCCATAGGATCACGAACGCCTGTTCCCTGTCAAGAGTCTCTTTCGAACAAATGTTTGCATGGGCGGCGGACATCGGCTACCGTGAGGGTGCGTGAAGGGGCATCGCATCCACTCGCAGGAGGTCAACGCCATCGATACCGAGCTCACGGGGAAGCGCCGGGAGATCCTGGACTTCATCGCCGCCCAATTGCGCGAGAGGGGATACCCGCCGTCGGTCAGAGAGATCGGGGAGGCGGTCGGCCTAACGTCCTCCTCCACCGTGCACACGCACCTGACGACGTTGCAGCGCCAGGGCTACCTGCGCCGCGATCCGACCAAGCCCCGGGCGATCGAAGTGCGGTACGACACCAACTCCGGAATCGCCATCGATCGACGTCCCACCCGCCACGTTCCGCTCGTCGGCGAGGTGGCGGCGGGGACCGACGTTCTCGCCGAGCAGAACATCGAGGAGCTCCAACCCCTGCCGGAGGACTTCACGGGCGATGGGCCCGTGTTCATGCTTCGCGTCCGGGGCGATTCCATGATCGACCGGGGGATCCTCGACGGCGACTACGTCGTCGTCCGGCAACAGTCCGAGGCGCAAAAGGGCGACGTGGTGGTCGCTGGCATCCCCGGAGGCGAGGCCACCGTGAAGACGTACCATCGGCGCGGAGCCAAGGTCGTCCTCACCCCGGCCAACCCGACCATGACCCCCATGGTGTTCGCTCCGGACGAGGTCAGCCTGTACGGAAAGGTGGTCACGGTCCTGCGTCGCTTGGCCAACTGACCGACCCCTAGTTCGGTGAGGTCGCCTCTTTCGGGGAGCTCGCCTGTCCGAGCGGCTGGCTCAGGAGCCGATACAAAGCCTGGAACACGTGCTCGAGGTCCTGCCGTCGGACCCGTTCCCCCTCGGTGTGGGCCAGCTCGGGATCGCCCGGACCGAAGTTGGCGGCGGGGATACCCCGTTCGGCGAAGAAGGCGGCGTCGGTCCAGCCGAGCTTGGCCCGGGGTGGCCTGCCCGTGGCCTCGAGCAGGGCGGCGAGCACGGGGTGCCCGAGGGACGGAGCGGCTGCGGGCGAGGTCTCGAGGACGGACATCTGGTCGCCAGCCGACGGATCCAGCACGGGTTCGAACCAGGCCCGGAGGCTGGCCTCGGCCTCATTCGCGTCTCGATCCGGGGCGAAGCGGTGACTGAACACCACTGCCGCCCGATCGGGCACGACGTTGCCGGCGATGCCGCCCTGGACCTCGACTGCCTGCAGCGACTCGCGGTAACGGCAACCGTCGATCACGGGTTCCCGCGGCTCGTAGGCCTCGATCCGATCGAGCACAGGGGCCAGTCGGTGGATGGCATTGCGCCCCATCCACGGCCGCGCCGTGTGGGCCCGGACCCCGCCGAGCACCAGCTCCGCCTTGACCACCCCCTGGCATCCGGCCTCGATCCGGGCGCTGGTGGGCTCCCCCAGGATCGCGGCATGGCCTTCGAGCAACTCCGGGCGCTCGGCGGCTATGGCCAGCAGGCCGTTGTGCTCGCGGGCCACTTCTTCCCCGGAGTAGAACACCAACGTGACATCGACCGGAGGCTGCCGCAGGGCGGCCGCCAACTCGAGGAGGATGGCCAGCCCACCCTTCATGTCCGCGCTCCCGAGACCCCACAGGGTGTCACCGTCGATCCGCGGCGCGGCATTGCCGTTGGCCGGCACCGTGTCGAGATGACCGGCCAAGACGACCCTCGTCGGGCGAGCCAACTCAGTCCGGGCCACCACATTGGCCCCGACCCGATACACCGTAAGCGGCGACGTCCGGCGTAACCGGTGCTCCACCTGATCGGCCAGGACGGCCTCCCCGTGACTGACCGACGGAACAGCAACCAGCTCGGCGGTCAACGCCAGCAGATCAGGGGTCACTCAGAGCGAGCCGCCATGCTGGCGCAGGATGTCGTTGAGCTGCGCCTTGTCGTGACGAACACCTGGCTCCAAGCGCCGGACCACCAGCGCGCACGCCAGCCCGAAGTCACCCCCTGGATACGATCGGGTGCGGGTGGCCGGGACAACCACGCACCAGTGCGGGACCACTCCCCGCGACAGCTCCTCGCCGGTATCAGCGTCGATCACCGGGATGGTGGCGCTCAGCACACAGCCGGTGCCCATCACCACCCCGTCGCCCACCCGGGCCCCCTCGACCACCATGCACCGGCTGCCGATCATGCACTCGTCACCGATGAAGACCGGGGTGGCCTGGGGCGGTTCGAGGACGCCGCCGATGCCGACACCGCCCGAAAGGTGGGTGTTGCGACCCACCTGGGCACAGCTGCCGACGGTAGCCCACGTATCGACCATCGTGCCGGCTCCAACCCGGGCGCCGATGTTGACGTAACTCGGCATCAGGATCACGCCGGGCTCCAGGTAGCTGCCCCATCGGGCCGACGCCCCCGGCACCACGCGGACACCGGAGGCCACGTAGTCCCGCTTGAGTGGGAGCTTGTCCAGGTATTCGAACGGACCCGCCTCGCTCACCGAGAGGGCCGACACCTGGAACAGCAGGAGCACCGCCTGCTTGAGCCACTCGTGAACCACCGGTTCCCCGTCGGGGCCGAGCTCGGCCACCCGGGCCTCGCCCCGGTCGAGCAGCTCGACCGCAGCATGGACCACGGCGGCCGCCTCACGATCGGTCGGGCTCAGATGGGCCCGACGGTCCCACAGCTCACGAATCTGCGACTCAAGATCGGCCATTGCCCAGGGACGCTAGCAAGGCAGCCGTTCACACCCCGAGCCGGCGGGCCACCAGATCCAACTGATCGAGCGGAGCCACCATAGCCAGCCGGGCATGGCCAGCTCCGGCCTCGCCGTAGAACGATCCCGGTGACACCAGGACTCCGCCCTGCTCGGCCAACCACCGGGTCCAGGCCCACCCGTCCCCACCCGGCGCCGGGGCCCACAAATAGAAACCACCGCCCGGAAGCCCACATCGCACCCCTATGGCGGCCAGAATCTGCTGGGCCCGTTGCAACCGCTCGTGATAACGGACCCGCTGCTTTTCGACGTGCCCGGCGTCCCCCAGGGCCGCGACCGCCGCCTGCTGAAGCGGCCCAGGGACCATGAACCCGGCGTGCTTACGGACCTCGCGCAGGAACGTCACCAGTTCCGGGTCCCCGCTGTACCAGCCCACCCGCATCCCGGCCAGGTTGGATCGCTTGGACAGCGAATGCACGGCGACCACGCCGTCGAGGCCGTCGACACCATCCCCGTGGCCGAGCACGGTCTGCGGCGCCCCGTCCCAGGTGAAATCGGCGTAGCACTCGTCGCTGAAGACCGGTATGCCCCGCTGGCATCCCCAGCGGGCGACAGCGCCCAGATCGTCCAACCCACCTGCGGGGTTCCCGGGCGTGTTGACCCACAGCAGGAGGGCCCGGGCCGCGTCCTGCGGGTCCACGGCGTCGAGATCCAGACGCCATTGCTCGTCGAGACGGACGGGCACGGGGCGTAAGCCGGCCAGACGGGCCCCCATCTCGTAGGTCGGGTAGGCGACCGCTGGGTAGAGGACGGTATCCCGCTCCGGCGAGCGCAGGTGGAGGAACTGCGGCACGCTGGCGACGAACTCCTTGGTGCCCACGCACACGGCCACCCCGTTGAGCGGGATCTCGGCCCCGAGGGTCTCCTTGGCCCACCGCTGGATAGCGCCCCGCAGCTCCAGGCTCCCGATGGATGCGGGATAGCCCCGCATGCTGCCGGACGGGTCAGGGGCGGCCGGGCCTCCGAGGGCGACGGTAAGGGCATCGAGGACGAGTTGAGGTGGAGGATCGGTGGGGGTGCCGATGGAAAGGTCGACCACCGTACCGTGCCGTCCGGCGGCCACATCCTTGGCTTCGTCGAGCCGGTCGTAGGGGTAGGCCGGAACGATGAACCCGCCGCCCATCAGCGCCCGCCCGCGTTCACGTCGATTCCGATGCGAACTCGTCGAAGCGGGATGTGCCTTTGCCATCAATACGGACCCGCAAACGGACCGAGGTCTCGTCGTGGCTCTCTGTGAGCACCTCGCCCTCCCGATGAACGGCGGCCAGGATATCCCCTCGGGCGTACGGCACCACCAGCTCGAGCACCTGAGCGGCCGACCGCAGACGGTCGCCAATGGCGGTCAGCAGGTCGTCGATGCCCTCCCCGGTGACCGCCGAGACGGTGACCGAGCCCGGGTGACGCCCCGCCAGTCGCCGGGCCTCGGGGCTGACATCCCCTTTGTTGAAAGCCAACAACTCGGGAACGGAATCCGCCCCGATCTCGGCCAACACCGATCGAACGGCATCGATCTGCCCCTCCGGGTCCGGGCTGGTGCTGTCGACCACGTGCACGAGCAGATCCGATTCGGTGACCACTTCCAGGGTGGACCGGAACGCCTCGACCAGTTGATGCGGCAGCTTGCGCACGAAACCGACGGTGTCGGACAGCAGGACCGTCTCTCCCCCCGGCAGAGTGAGGCGGCGGGTACGGGGATCCAGGGTGGCGAACAGCCTGTCCTCCACCAGGACACCGGCGTCGGTCAGCTGGTTGAGGAGCGTCGACTTTCCGGCATTGGTGTAGCCCACCAGCGACACGGTGGCCAGCCGGCTGCGCCGGCGGGCTTTCCGCTGCAAGCGTCGCTGTTCGGTGAGGCGTCTCAGATCGCTCTCGAGACGGGTCATGCGGCGAACGACGCGGCGCCGATCCACCTCCAGCTGCGTCTCTCCTGGGCCCCTGGTCCCGATGCCACCAGCCTGCTGGGACAGCTCCCGTCCCCGACCGCGCAGGCGGGGCAGCCGGTACCGCAATTGGGCCAGCTCCACCTGGGATTTGCCTTCCTGGGTGTGGGCGTTCTGGGCGAAGATGTCGAGGATCACCGCGGTGCGATCGATGGCTGTGCGACCCAGGATCTTCTCCAGGTTTCGCGACTGGGCGGGGGTGAGCTCGTCGTCGAACACGACGGTGTCGGCATCGACGGCGGCGGACAGGTCCCTCAGCTCCCCAGCCTTGCCCCGTCCCACGTAGGTGGCCGGGTCGGGGTGGTCGCGACCCTGGATGACCCGAGCGGCCTCGTCGGCGCCGGCCGTGTCGATGAGCAGGGCCAACTCATCGAGATGGCGCTCGGTCTCATCGGCGCGCTCGGGGGGAACCGTGACCCCGACCAGCACGATCTTCTCCCGGAAGGCGCGCTCGATCAGGCTCACGGCCGCACCACACAGATGGCGATGTGCACGCTCGGCCCGGCCAGCGTGGCTGTGCCGTCGGGTTGCAGGGCGACCACCGCATCCCCACCGGGCTGGTGGACAGTGACGGCCCGACCCACTCGTCCCCAATGATGCAAGGCGGCCGCGGCCGCGCATGCACCTGTGCCGCAGGCCGCTGTCTCGCCGACTCCCCGCTCCCACACCCGCATGGTGAGCTCGTCGGGTCCGGGACCTAGGGTGACGAACTCCACGTTGACGCCAGCCGGGTTCGTACTTTCGAGCTCTGGGCCCAGACGGCCGACGTCGACGGTCGCCGGGTCGGGACCGAGCACCACCAGATGTGGATTGCCGACATCCACGAACACCTGTCCATGGCCGACGTTGCAGCGTTCGACCTCACCACGAATGGCGATCGGACCCATTTCGACGGACCCCCACGCCGTCCCCGGCTGGGATCCGGAGCTGATCGTCACCGTCCGGCACCCGGCGGGCGTCGTCACGCCGAAAGCGACGCCATCGGGGACCCAGCCTGCGTCGAGGGCTGCATGCGCCAGGCAGCGGATGCCGTTGCCGCTCATCTCCGCTTCGCTGCCATCGGCGTTCCACAATCGGAAACGGAGGCGGGGTCGATCCTGGCCATCCTCGCCGGCGCCGTCCAAGCGAGCGCCGTGGATCAACCCATCAGCTCCGATACCCGTGTGGCGATCGCACACTTGCCGCGCCATCGCCGCGTCCGGTGTCGCCAAGCTCGGACTGCGGTGGTCGTCGAGGAGAACGAGGAAATCGTTGCCGAGACCGTGCCACTTGGAGAGCACCAGCTCCCCTCCGGCCGGGCGCGCCGGGGCCGGCTCGAGGGCGGAGGCGGGCGACGTCGGGCTCACGGCACCTGACATTGTCCCAGCATCCGCGAGCGGAGCGCGCCTGGCCAACGATTTTCTTCGCTTTCGGGTGTCACCGGATGCCCCACTCCTCCACCAATCGGGGTAGCACGGCCAAGGGATCTGCCGCGGATCCGTACCAGCGGAGGCGGGGATCCTGCCGCCACCAGACCCGCTGCCGCCGGGCGAACTCCCTTGTTCGCCGCTCGGCCTCGGCCACGGCGTTCACCAACGGCACGCCATCCTCCAGGTGAGCCAGGACCTCCCGGTATCCCAGCGCCTGCCGGGCGGTACGCGACCAGCCTCCTGCCGCGGTTCTCAGCCGATCCACTTCCTCCACGAGTCCAGCGGCCATCATGCCGTGCAGGCGCGCCGCGATCCGGGACCGGATCACGTCTCTCGGCAACCACAGCCCGACAAGTCGCCACGACGTCGGAGGGAAGTGCGCCACCCCGGGCCCGTAACTGGAGAAGGGCCGGCCGCTACCGAGGGTCACCTCCAGGGCGCGCACGACCCGCCGGCGGTTGGTCGGCTCCATCCGCGACGCGGCCAGCGGATCGATGGCGCGCAGCCGACGGTGCAACGCCATCGTGTCCGGGTCCCGTTCGAGCTCGGCCCGGACAGTTGGGTACCGCCCCGGCGGCTCCAGACCATCCACGATCGCCCGAAAGTACAGCCCGGTCCCGCCCACTAACAGCGCTCGGTGGCGGCGGGCCTCGATACCCGCGATCACCCGACGGGCGGCCCCGCCCCACCGGGCCACGCTCCATTCTTCCGCCGGATCCGCGATGTCGACGAGGTGATGCGGAACCTCTGCCCGCTCCTCGGGGGTCGGCTTCGCCGTGCCGATGTCCATGCCCCGGTACACCTGCATAGAGTCCACGCTGACCAGCTCCAGGTCGCCGAGGGTGCGGGCCAGCTCCAAGGCGAGCGCCGACTTTCCCGAGGCGGTACAACCGACCAGGGCCAAATGCCGGATCACGGCGACGTCATCTCCGGGGCGGACCGGTGGGGCGCCGGCCCGGTACGCAAAATCGGGAAGGGGTCGGGCGGAGCCGGGACGAGGCGACCGGGCGGAACCAGGACGAGGCGGCTCAGACCGCCACCACGGGAATACGGGCGCGGTGGGATGGCCGATCGGTGACCTCCACCAGGTGCCCGGTCAGGAAGTGAGGGGCGGCCCGGACGATCTGCACGCGAGCCCACGAGCCCGCCGGGAGCTGACTCGACTCGACGGGAACGTGGACGAGCTTGCCCTGTCCGGTCCGGCCGCTCGTCACCTTGGGGTCGCGCTTGGAAGGTCCTTCGACCAGGATCTCCTCGACGCGCCCGACCCGGGCCTGATGCCGGGAGAGGGCGCTGCGTTCGACCACCACGCGCAGCCGGGCGAAGCGATCTGCGGCCACTTCCGCGGGGATCATCTCATCGACCCGGTTCGCCGCCTCGGTCCCCGGCCGCGGCGAGTAGATGAAGGTGTAGGCGCTGTCGTAGGCGGCCTCGGCCACCACCTCGAGCGTGCGGTCGAAGTCGGTTTCGGTTTCTCCCGGAAAGCCAACGATGATGTCCGTGGTTACCGCCAGATCGTCGATGGCGGCGCGGGCCTCGGCCAGGCGGTCCAGGTAGCGCTGGGCCGTGTAGCCGCGGTGCATCAGCGCCAGGACGCGGTCGCTGCCGGCCTGGAGGGGAAGGTGCAGCTGGGGGCAGACCGCTGGTTCCCGGGCCATGACCTCGATGGTCTCGGGGCGGAGGTCCTTGGGATGGGGGCTGGTGTAGCGCACCCGCCGAATCCCCTCGGTGCGGGCCACGGCGCCCAGCAGGTCCGCAAACAGCGGGCGGGCCCGGGGCCGGGTGTCGTCGGCCCAGGCGGCCCCGGTCTGGTGGGCGTACGTCCGCCAGTCGGGCCGACCCCGCAGCCGGGTGGTGAGGTCGCGCCCATAGGAGTTGACGTTCTGGCCGAGCAGGGTCACCTCTACCGTCCCCCTCGACCCCAGCTCCCCGACCTCCCGCACCACCTCGCCGAACGGCCGGCTGATCTCCGGGCCGCGTACGGACGGGACGATGCAGAATGCACAGGAGTTGTCGCATCCGATCTGGATGGTGACCCACGCCGCCCACGGCTGGTCCGGTCGCACCGGCAAAGCAGACGGGAACCCGTCGTCGCGGTCGGCCGCATCGAGGATCTCCATCACCGACCGGCCGGACGCGCCGGCCGCGGCCAGCAGCTCTCCGGCCCGGGTCACATTGTGGGTGCCCCACACGGCGTCCACCCATGGGGCCCGGCGCTGGATGAGGTCCCCATCCTTTTGGGCGAGGCAACCGCCCACGGCGATTTGCAGGTCCGGGCGGGCGTCCTTGGCTACCTTGAGCTGCCCGAGGTGGCCGTAGAGCTTGTTGTCGGCGTTCTCCCGGATGCAGCACGTGTTCAACACCACCACGTCGGCCTCGTCGATGTCGCCCGCGGCGACCAGACCGTCTCCCTCGAGGATGCCGGCCAAGCGACGCGAGTCGTGCTCGTTCATCTGGCAACCGAAGGTCCGGATGAAGTATCGGCGTGGGGCGTCAGAAGCCACAACCGACAAGTCTAGGTGCCGGCAGCCTCTAGCCCGCGGTCGTTGGCGGCGGTCCGGCCCCGGCATGGATGCGGATGCGGGTCAGTCCTCCAGCGAGATGGGCTCGTCGTCGGACGGATCGGCACCCAACGGGATATCGGCCCCATCGCTGCCTTCCCCCAGGCCCACCTCTTGGCGAACCTTCTCCGAGATCTCGATCATCACCTCGAGGTTCTCCACCAAAAAGGCCTTGGCATTTTCCCGACCCTGGCCCAGCTGCTCGCCCTCGTAGGTGTACCAGGCGCCCGCCTTCTTGACGATCCCAAGATCGACTGCGACGTCGATGAGCGAGCCTTCCCGGCTGATCCCCTTGCCGTACATGATGTCGAACTCGGCGGATTTGAATGGCACCGCCACCTTGTTTTTGACCACCTTGACCCGGGTCCGGTTGCCGATGATCTCCGCTCCGTTTTTGATGGACTCGACGCGGCGGATGTCCAAACGAACCGACGAGTAGAACTTGAGCGCCCGGCCGCCTGGAGTGGTCTCGGGCGAGCCGTACATGACGCCGATCTTCTCCCTGAGCTGGTTGATGAAGACCGCGATGGTGTCGGACCGGTTGAGGGTGGCGGTCAGCTTCCGCAGGGCCTGTGACATGAGCCGGGCCTGCAACCCGACGTGGGTGTCGCCCATATCCCCTTCGATCTCGGCCCGAGGGGTCAGGGCGGCGACGGAGTCGATGACGATCACGTCGAGGGCGCCGGAACGGATCAGCATGTCGGCGATCTCGAGAGCCTGTTCGCCCGTATCCGGTTGGGAGATCAGCAGGTCGTCCACGTTGACCCCGATGGCTCTGGCGTACACCGGGTCCATGGCGTGCTCAGCGTCGACGTAGGCACAGATCCCTCCGTTGCGCTGGGCTTCGGCGACGACGTGCATCGCCAGCGTGGACTTCCCGGACGACTCCGGTCCGAAGATCTCCACGACCCGGCCCCGGGGCAGCCCGCCGATCCCCAGGGCGATGTCGAGCGCCAGGGCTCCCGTCGGGATGGCCTCGATCTGCAAGCCGAGGTTCTCCCCCATCCGCATGACAGCCCCCTTGCCGAATTGCTTCTCGATCTGTCCTATTGCCATATCGAGGGCCTTGTCTCGTTCCACCGGAGTCCCTTCTTGTCGCTCTGGATCGGTACCGCGCTCACCCTACGGACGGGGTGTGACGGTCATGCCGGCAGGGGTTCTGACCAACGGGGTTCTGGCCGGCGAGTGACAGCGTTGTGATTCGGATCAATACTAGACCCAAACACCTGTTCGATGGTGGATGCGGGAATGGCGTAGGCGCCGGAAGCTTCACGAATAGGCTGCGGTACCCGTGGCGACCGACACCACCAGCGATGCGATCGTCCGTCGCTTCGTCACGGGCGGCCGGCTGGCCGCCATCCCGGCCCGGCGGGCCAAGCGCCTGGCGGTACTGGATTGGCTGGCTCAGGCCTTCGAGCCCGGCCGCATCTATCCCGAAGCCACCGTCAACCAGGTGTTGTGGCGCTTCCACCCCGATCATGCCGCCCTCCGCCGCTATCTGGTCGACGAGGGATTCATGGATCGCCGAGACGGGTGTTACTGGCGCTGCGGAGGAACGTTCGATGTGGACGTCGGCTGATGAGCCATCAACCTTGCCAGGACCGACGGCTGCCATAGCGCCGAACCTCCGCCATGCGACAAGCCCCTCGGGGTGCGCCACAGCAACGAGCAGCCGCCGGGCCGGGGCGACGTTATTGCTACTGCCTCAGCGGGTGCAGATGGACGAGGCCCGTCACCGTCGGTTGTACGCAACCGGCGTCCGTGCAATAGAAAAAACTGGCCTCCGCGAACGCCTGACCCGTGATGAACGGGTGCCCTCCCTTGTCGGGCATCTTTACGAGCACTCGCTGCTGCACGCCGGTACACACCACTTGCCGAGAGCCCTGGCCCTTGGCCAGGCCGTTGTTGACCGTCTCGTTGAGCGTCATGATGACGCTCACCTCCTGACCGGATGGGCACACCATGAAGACGCCCGGCCGGGCGGCCGCTCCCCCAGCGATGATCAGGCCACCGGGTCGGATGACGAGAGGGTTCGGAGTGGAACTTGCGACGGCCGGCAGAGCCGGTAGTGCGGCCACCAACCCCGCACCGGTTAGCAGCGCCAGAACACCCATTGCCGCTTTTCTACGGAACATCGAACCTCCTGTTGTGCTGTCACGGACATGGGAAGGCGATCGACGGTTCGCTGCTGGTACAGCGATTCACACCTCAGCCGGGTGGCGGCTGATGACCATGCCAGCCGCGTAGCACTATCACGCCCGCCGGTCCGCCAGCCTCTCCGCCGCCGCATGACCCTGCCTTCGCGGTCTGCACCGCCACCCCTCCTTGCCAACCCGACCAACCTGCGACATCCGACAGTGCGAAGAGGCTCTGCCCGGCTATGACCATAGCCCGGTGGCGCCAAGGCCGTCGTCCTCGCTTATTCGGACCCGGATAGGAACCCGAGGCGCCACCGATCGATGACCTCGTAACGGGCCCCGTCGGGTTGCAGATCGCTTCGAACCAGCGTGATCTCCCCGACCGTCCACCGTTCGTCGAGCGGTGGCGAGGGCAGGCCAACCAGGGCGGGGGGCTGGCGAGCCCGGCCGAGGGTGATGTGCCCCCGGAACCGTCGGTGGGAGGGAGGCTGCCCCAACTGCCGCGTTCCCGCCACGATGGCCGCGGCCAGCGGATCCAAGCCCTCGACCGGCACGGCCCATATCGTCCGGCCGACCGGGCCGGGCGCCGGGCCGGCGCGGGCCGCGACGGGAACGACCTGGGCCGCCACCTCTCCCAGCCTCGACCTCGCCTCAGCCTCCTGGTCGGCACCGACGGAGCCAAGGAACCGCAACGTCACGTGCCATTGGTCTTCGGTGGTCCATCGCAACCCGTCCCGTGGCGGTCGGGTCAACCCGCCCAGCACGGAGATCAGGGATGGAGGAGGCCAGACCGCGACGAACAGTCGGCGCACCGACGAAGGTCTACCAGTCCGCGGGCGGCTCGCCGAGAAGGCGGTGGCGTAGCAGGTCGAGGGCGGAGATGGTGGCGATCTGGCGGATCTGTTCCCGATCCCCGGGGAGGTGCACGAGGCGACCCTCGACTTCCCCGCCCGACGCCAATCCGATCCACACGGTGCCGACCGGCTGATCGTCCTGCTCAGTCGGGCCGGCCACGCCGGTCAAGGACAAGCCGACATCGGCGAGCAGCGTCCGTGCCGCGCCGACGGCCATCTGCTTGGCGGCGGACTCGCTCACCACCGGTCCGTCGCCGACACCGAGCAAGGTGCGCTTCACCTCGCTGGCATAGGCCACGATCGAACCCCGGAACCAGTCCGAACTCCCGGGGATGCTGCTGAGTCGACTCCCCACCAAGCCGCCGGTCAACGACTCGGCAATCCCGAGCGTCAGACCTCGCTCCACGAGGAGCCGGCTGACCGCGACCTCCATTCCATCGTCGTCGCTGCCGAAGACGTACGAACCGAGCAGCTTCCGAACGACAGCCTCTTCGTCGTCCAGCACGGCCTCGGCCTGTGCCCGGGTGGGAGCCTTCGCCGTCACTCGGACCTTTATGCCTTCTATCCCGCTCGCCAGAAAGGCGATGGTCGGAGCCCCGCTCCCCGCCTCGTCGAGGGCGGACAGCCGATCGGCGAGCAGTTCGGCCACGGTCGATTCGGCCAGCCCCCACGTCCGTAAGGTGCGACTGACAATGGTGGCCGGCTCGCCCGCCTGCTCCACCAAGTCCGGGATGACGCCGCGACCAATCATCTCGCGCATCTCGCCGGGCACACCAGGCACGGCATAGATGCTCTTGTCCCCGATGCGGCAGATGAGACCAGGCGCCGTTCCCCGTACCTGTGGGATCACCGTGGCGCCGCGTGGTACCTCGGCCTGGCGCAGGTTGTTGAGCGCCATCGTTCGACCCCGGCTGGCGAACATCTCCTCGATGCGGGCAGCCACGCTCTCGTCGAGGTCCAGCGGGACACCGAGCACCTCGGCGATGGCGTCCCGGGTGATGTCGTCCTGAGTCGGACCCAGCCCCCCGCAGCAGATCACCCCGTCGCTGCGAGCCAACGCCTGTCGGATGGCGGAGACGATGCGCTCCTGGTTGTCGCCGACCTGGACGTGAAAGTACGAGTCGATCCCGGCCAGGGCCAGCTGTTCCCCGATCCACGCCGAGTTGGTGTCGACCACCTGGCCGAGCAGCAATTCGGTGCCCACGGCAACGACTTCACAGCGCATGCGACGCTCGCCTCCCGCCTGTTCCCTACGCCGGCGGGAGATCTTCGAGGTGCGACCCTCGTGGCGGCGTCGCCGTCCGCCGACTGTCCAGCAGGTACTGGGCGCCGCTGAACCACGCCAGCCCAACCGACACCCACAGCACCGTCTGCCCGATGGAGGGATGTCGACCCGTAATCGGCAAGAGGATCAGCAGCACCGCGAGATCCTGGGCGGCGGTCTTCAGCTTGGCGGCCGGCCTGGCGGGCACCGACACCCCCTGCCGGGCGACGACGGAGCGGTAGGCGCTGATGACGAGCTCCCGACCGGCGATGAGGAACACGGGGATCCAAGAGATCAGCCCCGTTGCAGCCAGGCTGGCCAAGGCCCCGAGGACGAGCACCTTGTCAGCGAGCGGGTCGAGGAAGGCCCCCGAGGTGGTCGCGCCCTGGCGCCGGGCGACCCATCCGTCGAGGAAGTCCGTGCTGGCGATGGCCACCCAGGCGAGGGCCGAAATCCAGGAAACGCCGAGCTGCACGATGAGCACCAGGACGGGGACGGTGGCCAGCAGCCGAATGGCGGTAATGGCGTTGGCAGGCGTGGCGAGGGCCGACGGCTGGAATTTCCCCGCGATCTTGGTCGCCACTACGCCGCCCCCTGGGCCGGGAGGGCGGCCTCGAGGTCAGGCCCGACGGCGGCGGTGATCACCCCATCGGCCCATGCTCCGGTCGCCAGGTCGGTCGGCAGCCGGATAATCCCGTCGATCTCCGGGGCCTCGCGGTGGCTGCGACCCACACCGGGGCGGTCAACGAGCACGCGCACCGTTCGGCCGACGAGCTGCCGTCGCCGCCGAGCCGTGATGGCATCCTGGAGCTCGCTGCACTCGGCCAGGCGATCGGTCACCAGGCCCGTCGCGACCTGGTCGCCCAAGCCGAGCGCGTAGGTGCCTTCCTCTGGGGAAAAGGGGAAGAATCCCACCCAATCGAGCTCCGCTTCCTCCAGGAACGCCAGCAGCCGATCGTGATCGTCCTCCGTCTCGCCGGGATAGCCGACAATGAAGGAGGAACGGAGCGCGGCGTCAGGATGGACGGTCCGGATCCGGGCGATCCGCTCCAAGAAGCGTTCCGCAGAGCCCCAACGCCGCATTCGGCGCAGGTGGGGGCGAGACACGTGCTGCAGCGACAGGTCGAAGTACGGGCAGCGCGCGTGTCCCATGACGTCGATCAGACCGTCGCTGAGCTCAGATGGATACAAATACAGCAGCCGGGTCCGGGGAACCACGCGGCTGATCGAACCGACGAGCGACTCGATGACCGGGCGCCCACCGTTTCCTCGGGGCTCGCCCAGGTCCCGACCGTAGGACGCCAGGTCCTGGGCGACCAGCACGATCTCCTGCACGTCGAGCGACTCGACCTCGGCCAAGATGTCCACGGCGGCTCGGGAGCGCTGGCGGCCCCGAAAGGATGGGATGGCGCAGAAACCGCACTTGCGGTCGCACCCCTCGGCCACCTTGACATACGCCCACGGCGCCCGCACCGGTGGTCGGGGCAGGTTGAGCAGGTCGAACGACGGAACCGGCGGACCCGCCTGCTTGCTCGTCAGGGTGACGGGCACCCCGAAACCGGCGACGAAGTCGGCTTCCGGGAGGGCGTCGGCCAACTCCGAGCCGTAACGCTCGGCGAGGCAACCGGTGACGACCAGCCGCGACCCATGGCGACGGGCATCCGACAAGGCGAGGACAGTATCGATCGACTCCTGACGGGCCGATTCGATGAACGCGCACGTATTGACCACCACCAGATCGGCCGCGTGAGCTCGATCAGCCCGGAGGTACCCTTCAGCCTCGAGCGTTCCGGCCAGCTTGTCGGAGTCCACCTGGTTCTTGGGGCACCCGAGCGTCTCCAGCCAGTACCGCATCGGTCCAGCCTACTCAGACGCAACGATGGGCCTTCGCCATGGCCGGCACGCCGGCCATGGCTTCGGGAGGCCCAGAACGGGCCCTACTTCTTACTCCCGAGCATTCGGTTCATCTTGGTCCCGCACACCGGGCAGGTCCCCTGCGCGGCGGGGCGTCCGTTGGCCAGCGTGACTTCTTGGCCTTCGAACGTTCGCTTCTCTTTGCATTTGACGCAGTAGCCCTCGTAGGCGGCCATGCCCGTTCCTCCTGAGTATCGGATGGGACCCGACCACGCTACAGAGACTCAGGCCCGGAGTAGTGGACGCCCGCCAGATCGGGCTCCAGGAGGTGCACTGCTCCCGCAACTCCCTGGTCCTCGAGAAGGCGGGAAGCGGCCGCCGCCACCTGAGGGGAACCGGCCTCGTCGCACACGGCCAGAAGGCTCGGGCCGGCTCCGGACCAGCACGAGGCCAGGGCACCGGCGGCCCGAAGACCGGCCAGCAGTGCGGGCGCTTCGGGGAACAGGGCGGCCCTGGCGTCCTGATGGAGGCGATCCTCAGCGGCCTCGGGTACCAGCGCGCCGTGGTCAGCCAGGCCGGCCAGGAGGAGCCCCATCCGGCCCAGGTTGAAGGCGGCGTCGGCGTGCGAGACGCTGGCCTCGAGAACCTCCCGGGCGCTGGCGGTGGCCAGCTCACGATCGGGGACCACCACGACGAAGCGAAGGGCGGGATCGAGCGACAGCGGGCGCCACACCGGCCGGCCGTCGACGAAGGTGGCCACGACCAGCCCGCCGAAGGCGGCCGCCGCCGCGTTCTCCGGATGCCCGTCGACCGAGACGCCGTAGGCGAAAGGATCCTCCGCTCCGGCCGCGGCCGCAGCCGCCACGGCGAGCGCCGCAGAGGAGCCCAGGCCACGCGCCACCGGGATCTCCGAGTGCACCTCGATCCGCAGCCGATCGTGGCCGGCGACCGAGGTCGCCACCCGGGCCGCGAGGTGGCTCGCATCGGCCGGTAGCTCCGACCCGTGCCCGGACGTCCGCACCTCCAGGCGGCGCCGACGGCTCGACCGCCACCTCGACGTAGCACGTGAGCGCAACGGCCAGGGCGTCGAAGCCGGGACCGAGATTGGCCGCGGAGGCCGGGGCGCGTGCTCGCATGGGAGCCAGACCGTAGGGCCTACAAGGTCAGCCCGGCCAGCGCGATCGGCTGGCGCTCACTCCGCCGTGGCGCGGCTGGCCTCCAGCTCCTCGACGCTCATGAGCACGGCCCGGGCTTTCGACCCCTCGGACGGACCGACCACCCCGCCCCGCTCCAGCAGGTCCATCAAGCGGCCGGCCCGGGCGAAACCGACCCGCAGTTTCCGCTGCAGCATCGAGGTCGATCCGAGCTGGGACCGTACGACCAGCTCCTTGGCGGGCTCGAAGAGGTCATCGTGCTCATCGCCGCTGAGCGCGGAGCCTCCCGGCTGGTCGTCGCGCCCTTCGACGCCTTGGACGTAGCGGGGCTCGGACTGCCGGCGCCAGTGGGCCACCACCTTCCGCACCTCATCCTCCCCCACCCACGCCCCTTGGATCCGCCTCGCCACGCTGGAGGATGCGGTCAAGAGGAGCATGTCGCCTTTGCCGATCAGCCGCTCCGCGCCCGGCTGATCCAAGATGACCCGACTGTCCGCCAGCGACGATACGGCGAAGGCCAACCGGGAGGGGATGTTGGCCTTGATCACGCCAGTGATCACGTCGACCGACGGCCGCTGGGTGGCGATCACCAGGTGGATCCCCACGGCCCGGGCCATCTGGGCGATACGGCAGATCGAGTCCTCGACGTCGCGGGCGGCGACCATCATGAGATCGTTGAGCTCGTCCACCACCACGAGCACGAACGGCAGCCGCTCGTAGGTACGTGGCTGCTCCCCGAGCCCAGGCGCCTCGTTGAGCTCACCGCGGTCGTAGGCGGCGTTGTAGCCCGTGATGTCCCGGACCCCGACCTCGGCGAGCAGGTCGTACCGGCGCTCCATCTCCTGGACCGCCCAGGAGAGGGCGTTGGCCGCCTTCCGGGGATCGGTCACCACGGCGGTCAGCAGGTGGGGCAGCCCGTTGTACTGGCCGAGCTCGACCCGCTTGGGGTCGACGAGGATGAGGCGCACCTGGTCGGGAGTGGCCCGCAGCAGCACCGAGGTCACCAGGGTGTTGATGCACGAGGACTTCCCGGCGCCGGTCGCGCCGGCGATGAGGATGTGGGGCATGGAAGCCAGGTTCTCGAGCACGGGCCGCCCCGCGATATCACGGCCCAAGGCGACCTCGAGGGGGTGGGTGGCCGCGTGGGCTTCCGCCGACGTCAGGATGTCGCCCGCGGCGACCAGTTGACGTTGCTGGTTGGGCACCTCGACACCGATCGCCGAGCGGCCTGGTATTGGCGCCAGGATGCGGACGTCCGCAGCCGCCATCGCGTAGGCGATGTCGCGCTGCAAGTTGGTCACCTTCGCCACCTTGACCCCGGGGCCGAGCTCCAGCTCGTAGCGGGTCACGGTGGGGCCGACGGTCATGCCGACCAAGCGGGTCTCTACCCCATGCGCCGCCAGCGCGTCCTCGAGGACGTGGCCCAGGCGTTCGACCTGGCGGCGGTCGATCTCGGTCGCCTTCGAGCGCTTCAGCAGGGCTGGTGGCGGCAGGCGCCAGGTTCCCGGCTCAGCCGCCGGGCCGAGGGCGATCGCCAGTTGTTCGATATCGCCCGGGCGCTCAGGCAGGGCGGTCTCGATGGGCACGGACGGGGTCGATCGTTCCGCCCCGTCCTCGGCCCGGTCCGGGGCCCCCCGGTCTGGGGCCGCCTGGTCTGGGACTCCCCCGGCGGCGCTCGAGGAGGCGGTGGTGCCTGGAGGGCCGTCAGGCCCGGCGGGGGCCTGGGCAGGGTCCTGACCGGCCACAGGGCGTTGCTTCCTCGAACGCCGAGCGCCCGGCTCGTCCTCGTCCGCCTCGACGTCATACGGCTGCCGAGCCCGCACACCGCCCGAGCCTGGAGCCGAGGGGTGCCGCTCCAGAGCGGACCTTCGTTCCGCCCCATGCGGGGCGTTGGCCGCCCACCGAACGACATCTGCGATAGCCCGGGCCACCGCGGCCACGCCCGCACTCAACCAGTGGGCCGCCTGGCGCGCCGGCGTGGCGGTCAGGATCAACAACGCCAGCGCGACCAGGGTGAACAGCACGAAGCCGGCTCCCCAAGCCCCGATGCCCTCGCGCAGGGGGATGCCCACGGCGACCCCGACCAGCCCGCCCGCGGACCGGAGCAGGGCGACGCCTCCGTGCCAGTGCGACGGGCCGTTGAGTTCCTGCATCAGGCCGGCAACGGCCACAAGGAACACCAGGCCGCCGACGGCGACCCGGATCGAAGCCTTGGCCCCCCGGACTTCCTCCCCGTCAGGCAGCTGGCGCGGCGCTCGACCGCCGCGGCTTTGGACCTGGCTGCGGCGACGCGACGCAGGCCCGCCACTGCCCCGGACGAGCACCCATCCCAGCACCGCCAGGGCCGGCGGTAGGAAGCCCCTGGCCCAGCCGAAGACGTCGGCCGCGCCATGATTGACCCCACGCCCGACCGGCCCGGCCAGGTCGCTGTAGATGCCCAGGGCGCAGAGCACGGCCAGCACAAGGAAGACGACGCCCCACACGTCCTCCGACTGGGGGCCCAGCAGCCGGCGGAGTGCGGTCCGCCAGGCCGGACTCCCGCTCGACCTGGCCCCCCGGGCGGGACGAACCGAGGATCGGCCACCCCCCCGACCGGTTCCTACCCGTCGGGTGGCTCGCTTCGGAGCCGGGCGCCGCCGGCGAGTCGCAGTAGCCACAGTAGTAACGAGAGTAACAGCAGCCACTCCGTCAACAGGCCACCAGGTCGCCCAGGGTCCACCGGCCAGGGGACTCGCGCCCGCTGGAACCCTCGGCGTTCGGAATGCAGGGCGTGAAGGCGCGAGACAGGCCCTGACCCTCCAGGAACAACTTCGTGACACGCGTCGATCCGAGCGGGCGGACTCGTGTCACGTTCTGGTCACATGCGACCACAACGTGACACGAGTGACCCCGGGGTGAAAGACGCGTGTCACGTTCTTGTTCTGGGAGCACCCGCCTCCCCGCCACCGACAGCACCCGCCTCCCGGCCACCGACAGGGGTGCTCAGACCTCCATGACCACCGGGACGATCATGGGCCGCCGGCGGGTGCGCTCCTGCACGAAGCGGCCGAGCGCCGAACGAGCTCGCCTCTTGAGCGTCTCGAAGTCCACCGAACCCGAGTCGGATGCTTCTTCGAGGGCCTGGCGCACCGCCTCCCGGGCCTCTTCGAGCAGTTCCTCCGCTTCGGGGGCGTACACCCATCCCCGGGTGATGATCTCCGGGCCGGTGAGCACCTCTCCCGACTTGGCGTCGACGGTGACGATCACCACGACGACGCCCTCCTCGGCCAGCACCCGGCGATCCCGAAGCACGCCCCGGCCGACATCGCCGACGATGCCGTCCACGTACAGGTAGCCGGCGGGGACCTCGGCCACGAAGTCGATCCCGTGGTCGCTGAGCTCGACCACGTCGCCGTCCTCGGCGAGCAGCACCTTTTCCGGATCGACACCCATCTCCTGGGCCAGGCGGGCGTGGTGGGTCAAATGGCGGAACTCTCCGTGGACGGGGATGAAGCACTCGGGCCGGGCGAGCGACAGCAAGGTCTTCAGCTCCTCGCGTTTGGCGTGACCGCTGACGTGCACCGGGGCCAGGCCGGAATGGATCACCTCGGCGCCGAGCCGGGTCAGACCGTCGATGACCTTGCCGACGCTGGTCTCGTTACCGGGGATGGCGTGGGAGGAGAGCACTACCAGGTCCTGGTCGCCGACCGAGATCCACTTGTTGTCGGCCGCGGCCATCAGCGCCAGCGCCGACATGGGCTCGCCTTGCGACCCCGTCGACAGCACGCAGACCCGGTCCCCGCCGTAGTCGCCGATCCGTTCGATGTCGACCAGTCGGTCGTCGGGAATGTGCAGGAGCCCCATCGAGCGGGCGAGGGCGACGTTCTTGGCCATGGAACGCCCCAGAGTGGAGAGGACCCGCCCGTTGGCGAAGGCGGCGTTCGCCACCTGCTGGATGCGGTGAATGTGGCTGGCGAAGCAGGCGACGATGATCCGACGCTTGGGATAGGCAGCGAACAAACGCGACAGGGTCTCGCCCACCCGACGCTCGCTCTCGGTGTGACCCTCCTCCTCTGCATTGGTCGAGTCAGAGAGGAGCAGTCGCACCCCGGGACCGTCGGCCAACGCGCCGATCCGGGCCAGATCGGTCGCCCGCCCGTCCACCGGGGTCAGGTCGATCTTGAAGTCACCGGAGTGCAGGATCACCCCTTTGGGGGTGTGGAACGCGGTGGCGAAGCCGTGCGGGACCGAGTGGGTGACCGCGATGAACTCGACGTCGAAGGGCCCGATCTGGCGCCGCTCCCCGTCCCGTACCGGGACGAGATCGGCCCGGCCGAGGACGCCCGCTTCCTCGAGCCGGCTGCGAGCCAGACCCAGAGTGAGCGCGGACCCATAGATCGGGAACGACATCTCCCGCAACAGGAAGCTCAGCCCGCCGCAGTGGTCCTCGTGGCCGTGGGTGACGACACAGCCTTCGATCCGAGCGGCGTTGTCCCGCAGGTAGGTGAAGTCCGGAAGCACCAGATCGACGCCGGGCATCTCGATGTCCGGGAACATCAGCCCGCAGTCGAGGATCATGATCCTCCCGCCGACCTCGACGCACGCGCAATTCCGCCCGATCTCCCCCAACCCGCCCAGGAAGACGACCCGTACCGGGTCTTCAGCCACGGAGATGGGAAAAGACCTCCCTCGCGGTGTCCTCCAGCCCTTCCGGATCCGGTCCGAGCGGTAACCGGCACGGTCCGGCCGGGAGCCCGAGCGTGCGCATCATGGCCTTGGCGGGAACGGGGTTGGGAGCCTCGTCGGTCGACTGGAACCGGTGCGAGGGCAGCAGCCGGGCGTTGACCGTCCGGGCGTGCTCCACGTCCCCTTTGGCGAAGGCGGCGATCATCTCGGCCACCTCGTCGCCCGCCCAGTGGCTCTCCACCGAAATGGTGCCTGCGGCGCCGACTGCGAGGAGCGGGAGGGTGTCGGCGTCGTTGCCGCTGTACACCTCGAAGCCGCTGGGCGCGGCTGCAAGCAGCGTGGCGGTACCGGCCGGGCTGCCGGTGGCGTCCTTTACGCCCACGATGATGCCTTCCGCGGCCAGCCGCACGATGAGCTCCGGCGCCACCTTCCGACCGGTCCGGACGGGAATGTCGTAGAGCAGGACGGGGAGCCCGCCGGCTGTCCCCGCGATGGCCCGCACGTGCGCCTCGATGCCCGCCTGCGAGGGCCGGTTGTAGTAAGGGGTCACGGCCAGAATGCCGGCAACTCCCGCAGCAACGGCCGCTTTCGTGAGTTCCACCGAGTGCGCCGTGTCGGCGGTACTCGTCCCGGCCACGACGGGCGCGGTGACCGCAGCGGCCACGGCCCGCCACAGGTCCACCTTTTCCTCGTCGGAAAGAACAGGTGCCTCACCAGTGGTGCCGGCCACGACCACGAAGTCGTTGCCGTGCTGGCAGAGCCACCTGGCCAGGGCCACCGCCCCGTCCACGTCCACCGCCCCGTCGGGGGCAAAGGGCGTGATCATGGCGCATCCCACCGCTCCGAACCGAGCCATCACTGCCATGCACAGAGCCTACTGGTCAGCCCGCCCAGCCCTCGGCGACCTCGACACGCAGCCGCCGGCTCCGCTGAGGTCACAGGCCCAGCAGGGCATCCAGCCCAATCGTCAGACCCGGCCGCTGGGGCACCGATCGGGCGGCGAGCAGCACACCCGGCATGAACGACTGGCGGTCGTAGGAATCGTGGCGGATCGTGAGCGACTGCCCGGCTCCTCCCAGGAGGACCTCCTGGTGGGCGATCAGGCCCTCAAGTCGGACCGAGTGGATCCGAATTCCGGCCGGGCCGAGGCCCCCGCGCGCGCCGGCGACGACCTCGGTGCGGGTGGGGTCCTCGCCCCATTCGCCGGACGCCGCTGCCATGCGAGTCGCCGTCAACATGGCCGTGCCGGAAGGGGCGTCGGCCTTGGCGGCGTGATGCAACTCGATGATCTCTGCCGTGGGAAACCAAGGGGCCGCCATCTCGGCGAAGCGGAGCATGAGCACGGCGCCGATGGCAAAGTTGGGCGCCACCACACAACCGAGCCGGCCCTCGGAGGGAAAGGCGTCGGCGAGCCCGGCCAACGCTCGTTGGTCGAGACCCGTCGTGCCGATGACCGTGTGGATGCCATGCGCCGCGCACCAGCTCGCATTCTCCGCCGCGGCCGCGGCCACGGTGAAATCGACCGCCACGTCCGCGCCACCGTCGGTCAGGGCTTCGAGGTCGGACGCGATGAGCATCCCGGGTGCCTCTCCATCACCGCCGGCATGGCCCGACACCGTTCGGCCGGCGCCGGCGAGATCGACGGCTGCAACCAGGTCCATGTCGTCGGCAGCAGTCACCGCCCCGCAGACCGTGGAACCCATGCGCCCGGCAGCGCCGATCACGCCTACTCTCACGCCGGCCGACAGTAGCCTGCGCGCCGCGGCACGCCGGGGTTCGACCTGCTTGCCCTGAAGCGGTCAGAGGGAGCTGACGAGACGGTCGTCGTCGCCTTCGAAGGGACCCACACAAGCCACGGTTCGCGGTAGGGACAACCACCGGGAGGCCACATCGTTGATCCGCTCGAGCGTGAGGTCGGTCAGACGGGCCTCGACTTCGTCCAGACCGAGTACCCGCCCGTGCACCACCTGGCTGTGACCGATGCGACTCATACGCGCGCCGGAGTCCTCGAGACCGAGCGCCATGGCACCACGGATGTGGCTCCTTGCGCTCTCCATCTCCTCGGCCGTCACCCCCCGGCTCGCCATGCGCTCGAACTCGGCGCCGATAAGGTCGAGGACTTCCTGGGTATTGCTCGGCGACGTCCCGGCGTAGACTGCCAGCGCACCGGCGCCTTCGAAGCCCAGCTGGTAGGCGTACACGGAGTAGGCCAGGCCGCGCTCCTCGCGGATCGACTGGAAAAGACGGCTCGACATGCCACCCCCGAGGACGTGCTCAACGATCGTCATGACGTGGCGATCGTCGTCGTCGCGGTCGGGCGCCGGCGAGGCGACCAACAGATGTGTCTGTTCCGTCGGGCGAGGGAGCACTACTCTCCGGAGCGAGGGCGCCATGGGAGCCGTCCGATGCGGCCGGTGTCCCCCGGCCCGCCTCGGCATCCGGGCCGCGATGGCGTCGGTCACCCGGTCGTGGTCCACGTGCCCCGCCAGGGCGACGACGATGTTGCCCGGGCGGTAGTGCTCGGCGTGGAAGGCGGCCACCTGGTCGACGGTCATCGCACTGACGGTGACTTGCTCGCCCAGCACCTCGCGGCCGAGCGGATGACCTGGGAACAAGGCGCTGGCCAGGACGTCGTGGACCAGGTCCGCAGGCTCGTCCGCGTGCATCAGGATCTCCTCCAGGATGACCTGACGCTCCGATTCGAACTCCTCTGGCCGAAAGGCAGGGGACCACATGATGTCGGAGAGGATGTCCAGCCCCAGGTCCTGATCGTCGGCGAGGACCCGGACGTAGAAGGTGGTGTACTCCTTGGTCGTAAAGGCGTTGAGGTCGCCGCCGACCGCGTCGACGGATTCGGCGATGGCTCGGGCCGTGCGCGTTGGTGTGCCTTTGAACAGCAGGTGCTCGAGGAAGTGGGAGGCCCCGGACTGGGCCGGAGCCTCGTCCACCGAGCCGGTGCCGACCCAAAATCCGGCGCTCACCGAGCGGACGTCGGGCATGTGCTCGGTGACGACGGTAAGGCCTTCGTCGACGGTGGTGCTTCGCAGCGTCACCGCAGCATCATGCCTGGTGGCGACCGGGGGTCACGGCCGCCGGCGGCGAGGGTTGCGGCGCGGCCCGCGATCGGCGTCGTCGCCACCGCGCCCTGCCCCCGCTCCGGCCTGCGCCGGTCCGAGGTCCCCAAAGGTCGCCTGCGCTTCCGACTCCCACGTGTCCTCGAACGAGACGGCATCCTGCACGCCTCTCGGCAGGTCGTCGTTGGAGCTGGCGGCCCCGTTGGCGGCGCCGCCTGAGCCGGGGTTCGCCTCACCGGCCAGGGACAACGAGACCTTGCCCTGCGGATCGATGTCGTCGACCCGGACCTCGATCTCGTCGCCGAGATCCACGACATCCTCGACCTTGTCGATCCGCTTGCCGCGGCCGAGCTTCGAGATGTGGACGAGCCCGTCTCGACCCGGAAGGATGTTGACGAAGGCGCCGAACTTGGTGATGTTGACCACCTTGCCGGTGTAGACGGCGCCGACCTCGGGCTTGGGCGGGTCCAGGATCATCTCGATGCGGCGACGGGCCTCCGCCACCGCACCACTGTCCTTGGCCCCGATGGTGACCGTGCCGATGGTCCCATCGTCATCGACTGCGATGTCGGTGCCCGTCTCCTGCTGCAGGGCGTTGATCACCTTTCCCTTGGGCCCGATCACTTCACCGATCTTGTCGATCGGTATTTCGAGGCTGACGATCTTCGGCGCGGTGTCCCGCACGTCCTGGCGCGGCGCCGGCATGGCGTCATGCATGACACCCAGGATCTGGGTGCGAGCCTCGCGTGCCTGACGCAGCGCAGAAGCCAGCACGTCTGCAGGAAGACCGTCGATCTTGGTGTCGAGCTGTAGGGCGGTGACGAACTCCGAGGTGCCAGCCACTTTGAAATCCATGTCGCCAAAAGCATCCTCGGCGCCGAGAATGTCGGTGAGGGTGATGTACCGGTCGTCTACCTTCACCAGGCCCATGGCGATCCCCCCGACCGGCGCCTTGATGGGAACTCCGGCGTCCATCAGCGAAAGGCTCGACGCGCACACGGAGGCCATCGAGGTCGAACCGTTGGAGGACAGCACCTCCGAAACCAGGCGGAGGGCGTAGGGGAACTCCTCGACGGGCGGGACGACCGGGAGCAACGCCCGCTCCGCGAGCAGCCCGTGACCGATCTCGCGCCGCTTCGGGCTACCGACCCGACCGGTCTCGCCGTTGGCGTACGGCGGCATGTTGTAGTGGTGGATGTACCGCTTCTTCTCGTCGATGCCGATGGTGTCGAGCGTCTGGTCCATCCGCGGCATTCCCAGGGTGGTGATGTTGAGGACCTGGGTGTCACCTCGCTGAAACAGCCCGGAGCCGTGCGCGGTCGGGATGATCCCGACCGCAGCAGAGAGGGGCCGGATGTCGGTGGGCCCACGGCCGTCGATGCGGACGCCGGACGAGGCGATCCGCTCGCGTACCAAGCGCTTGGTCAACGACCGCACCGCAGCCTTGATCTCCCTTTCGCGGCCGTTGAACTCCGTGGCGAGCTCGTCCAGGATGGCGGCCGTCACCTCGGCGGTGGCGGCCTCGCGGTCGGCTTTGGCCGTGATGGTGGTTACCTTCTCAACCTGGGCCGTCCCCACCTCGGCCACCCGGGCGGCTACGTCTTCGCCGTAGTCGACCTGCGGTACGTACGCCAAAGGGGACCGGATGCCGGCCTCGGCGACCAGCCGGTGCTGCAGCTCCACGCTCTCGCGGATCCAGGTCTTGGCCGACCCGAGACCCTCGGCGATGGCCTCCTCGGTCACCTTGGGAGAGCCGGCCTGATAGAGGTCCCACGCCGCCTCCGTGCCCCCGGCCTCGACCATCATGATGGCGATGTCGCCGTCATCGAGTTGGCGACCGGCGACGACAAGCTCGAAGGCGGAGGCGTCGCCGTCCTGGTAGCTGGGATGGGGAGCCCACTCGCCTTCACCATTGAAGGCCAGGCGTACCGCCCCGATCGGGCCTTCGAAAGGGATGCCCGACAGCATCAGCGCGGCGCTGGCGGCGTTGATGGCCAGCACGTCGTGCGGGTTTTCCTGGTCCGCGCCGAGGACGGTGACGACGACCTGGGTCTCGTTGCGATACCCGTCCGCAAAGCTCGGGCGCAGCGGCCGGTCGATCAGCCGGGCGGTGAGGATGGCGGTGTCCGACGGGCGACCCTCGCGGCGGAAGAACGAGCCGGGAATCTTTCCCGCCGCGTACATCCGCTCCTCGACATCGACGGTCAGCGGGAAGAAGTCGATACCCTCCCGCACGCTGGAATCGGCGTTGGCGGTGGCCAGCACCACGGTCTCGCCGAGCCGAGCCACTACGGCTCCTTGCGACTGCTGGGCGAGCAGTCCCGTCTCCAGCGAGAGCGTCTTCTCAGTTCCGCTGACAGGTGCCGAGACTTTGGTGGAAGAAATGGGATTGGCGGCCATGCGGCTCGCTCCTTTCTGCTGCCCGGGGTCGTCCCCCGGGGCCGGTGAGCGGCGTCGGGGCCAGTTCCCAGTCGGGGAGCCCCAGGAAGCCTGGGAGTTCTCGACTGGCAGCTGACCGAAGGTCGCCGCCCGGTAATGATCGTAGGGTGCCTCGCCGACGCCGATCCGCCGCCGACTCGTGCGGGACGGCCCGACCGGCCGTCAAGGGCCGCGCCGCCTAGCGGCGCAGTCCCAGTTTGGCGATCAGCTCTCGATAGCGCTCTACGTCGTTGTCCCGCACGTAGTCGAGGAGCCGGCGCCGGCGTCCGATCAGCTTCATGAGTCCTCTGCGGGTGTGGTGGTCACCCTTGTGGATCTTCAGGTGCTCGGTGAGGTGGGCGATACGCTCGCTGAGGATGGCGACTTGTACCTCAGGCGAGCCGGTGTCCCTCTCGTGGGTGCGGTAGGTCGCAATCGTGGCGGCTTTGTCTGGCATGAACGCAGCGTTTCCTTCAGAGGGGGAAGAAGCACGGGCGAACCGAGTGCATAGGGATTGGGATAGGGATAGGGATAGGGAAAATCTGGTTGCGGAACATCAGGACCATGGGGCTCCTGGGTGGGGCTGAGTACGGCACGCGGCGGGGAGCACGCGTCGGTGAACGACCCTGAAACCCCGGTGGGACCTCGTAGCCAGGCGCGCCGGTCGTGCCGGTCACCGCGCTCAATGGTAGCAGGCACATGGCCGTTGACCGGTCCGCGGTCCGATGGCTGAGCCCGACGACGGAGCATCCGCCTCCGAGGCGCTGGTCGTGCCTCCCGGTGTGCGGATCCCCCAAAAGGAGCTGACGTGGAGGTTCTCCACCTCCGGCGGCCCCGGCGGTCAGCACGTCAACACCTCCAACACCCGTTCGGAGGTCCGCTTCGACGCGGCCGGCTCGCCGAGCCTGCCTGACTGGGCCCGCCGGCGCATCGTGGACCGGCTAGGGCCGGTGGTGACGGCGGTCGCGAGCGACTCCCGCTCACAGACCCGCAACCGGAACCTGGCGTTGGAACGGCTCACCGCCCGGCTGTCCAGCGCCCTCAGGGTCACCCCACCCCGGCTGGAGACCAAACCGACGAAGGCTTCCCAGCGCCGCCGGCTCGAGGCTAAGCGTCGTCAGAGCGAGCGAAAACGGCAACGCCGTTCGGGAGCCAGCGCCGACGACAGCTTCTGATCGGCCCGGACGTGACCAGGTTGGCGCGGCCCGGCCGGCTCAGGACAGCTCGGCCACGCCCAAGATGGCCCGGGTGGCGTCGACGTCCCGACCCATCTGGGTGATCAGATCGTCGATGGCCTCGTAGCGCACCTGCCCGTGCAGATGGGCGACGAACTCGACCCGGGCCGGCTCACCATAGAGGTCACCGTCGAAATCCAGTAGGAACGCCTCCAGCAGCACCTCCGAGTCCTCGTAGAAGGTCGGCCGGCGCCCGAGCGACAGAGCGGCAGGGCGGCGCACCCCGTCAGGACGTCGATACCAGCCGGCGTAGACGCCGTCGGTTGGCAGGGCGATGGACTCGGGCACCGCCACGTTGGCCGTGGGGAAACCCAGGTCGCGACCACGATGATCGCCGTGCTTGACGATGCCCCGCACCTGGTGGGGGCGACCGAGGAGGCCCGAGGCCGCGTCCACGCGCCCCGCGGCGAGCAGCTCCCTGATCCTGGTGGAGGAGATCGGGAGGCCGTCGAGCCCGTCGGGGAAGAGGCGGAGGGCGGTCACATCGAAGCCGTACTCGGCCCCCATTCGCTGCAGCAGGCCGACGTCGCCGCGCCGTTTGTACCCGAAGTGGAAATCATGGCCGACGACGACAGCCCGGGCGTCGACGCAGCCCACGAGAACCTCCCGGACGAAGTCCTCGGCGGATTCCTCGGACCTGGCTTCGTCGAAGTGCACCACCACGACGAAGTCGAGGCCGGTCGCGTCCAGCAGCTCGAGCTTTTGCTCCAGGTCCGTCAGGAGCCTGGGCGCCGACTCTGGACGTACCACTGCGGCCGGGTGTTGATCGAAGGTGACGACGGCGGAGGCCAGGCCCTGCTCGGTGGCGACTCCCCTGACCCGTTCGACGACCAGTTGATGCCCGAGATGCACCCCGTCGTAGGCTCCGATCGTCACGGCACAGGCCCTACCGGTCACGCCGTCACCGGGGTAGTGGAGCACTCGCATTCCCGGTGCAGGTTATGACCGACGGGTGACAAGCGTCGAACCCATCTGAGAAGAGGGGCTCACGCTCCGGTCGGCGACAGGACCATGGCGGGCTTGAGCCGCCCGGCCGCACTCCCCTGCTGGTACACCGCTAGCAGATTGCCCTCGGGTCCGATGACCAACCACGGCCCGTCACCGGTCGCACCCAGGGGCGCCAGCACGTCCCGGTCGAGGACCCGCCCATTGACGACCTCGCCGGCACGCACCTGGTCCACCACGACCCGACCCAGCCAGGGCAGCGCGGCGGCAGGAGGTATGACGTCCTGCGGCGCGACCGCGCTCAACGCGGTCGCGTTGCCCTCCGTCCACGGCCCGACCGCGGTACGGCGAAGCTGGCGTAGATGGGCGCCCCCGCCGAGGGCGGCGCCCAGGTCCGCGGCCAGCGAGCGAACGTAGGTTCCGGCCGAGCATTCGACGAGCACCGAGAACACCGGGCCGGTCCCGTCACCCGCTTCGGGCTGGGCGTCGGGCGGAAGCGGCTCGACGGAGAACCTCGAGACGGTCACTTCCCGTGGCGCCCGTTCCACCTCGATGCCCTGGCGGGCCAGCTGGTGCAGCCGGCGGCCGCCGACTTTGACGGCCGACACCATCGGGGGCGTCTGCAGGATGGTCCCGGTGAGCGAAGCCGCGGCCTGGCGCGCATCGGCCAACGTCACGTGACGCTGATCCCAGCGACCGGTCACTTCGCCCGCAGCATCGAGCGTGCTGGTCGCCACGCCAAGCACCACCTCGGCCGTGTAGGCCTTCGGGAGCCCGCTGTGGAACTGGAGCAGCCGCGTAGCCCGACCGAGCCCGACGACCAGAACCCCGGTCGCGTCAGGGTCGAGCGTGCCCGCATGACCGACCTTTTTCTGGGCGAAGACCTTGCGGCAGCGGGCGACCACGTCGTGGCTGGTCATGCCGGCCGGCTTGTCGATGATGACCAGTCCGTCGATCACTTGTCCACGCCCGAGGCGCTGGGAGGTGGCGGCTCACTCGGGGGCTGGTCTTCGGCGGTTCGAGGCAGGTCCCGCAGGATCTCCTCGATTCTCGCCCCGGCCGACACGGCCGGATCCTGCGCAAAACGCAGCAGCGGGGTGCGCTTGAGCCGGACCTGGTCCGAGATCACGGATTGCAGGCGGACCCGGGCTTCAGCCAACGCGCTGGCCTCCTGATCGTCGAGTGAGGAGAACAGGACGAGGGCGCGCCGCAGATCGGGATCGCATTCAACGCCCGTGACGGTGACCATCGCCAGCCGTTCGTCCGTATCACCGAGCCGCTCCAGGGCGTCGGCCAGGACCTCTCGCAGGCTCTCGTTGAGCCGAGCCGTGCGCGGATAGCCGCGATGGGCCGATTCGCTGGTCCTTCTCCCTGTCCCGGACTTCCCTTGACGACCACCGCTGCGGACCACCTCAGCGATCTCCGTCACTGAGCCAGTCCCGATAGCTGTCGGTCACCTCGATTTCGGGGAAAGACCACACGAACCGCTCGGCGGCGTCGAGGATCTGACGGGCGTGACCGGCCGAGCCGGACACGGTGGCCATGGCCACCGTGGCCCGCTGCCACCGGTCTTGGTGGGCGACCTCGGCGGCGGCCACCGCGTAGCGGCGGCGCGCCCCCTCGAGAAGGGGTCGGAGCACAGCCCGCTTCTCCTTGAGCGAATGGATGTTGCGCAAGTGCAGCTCCAGCGTGAGACACGCCACGTGGGTCACCTGACCACGGCGTTACGCCCGCGGGATCTCCCGCTCGTCGAAGGTCTCGATGACGTCGCCCTGCCGCAGGTCCTGGTTGTTGGACAGACCGATGCCGCATTCGAACCCTTCGTGGACCTCGCGAGCGTCGTCCTTGAAGCGCTTGAGGGAGGTGATCGCGCCCTTCCAGATGATGACGCCGTCCCGGAGGAAGCGCACCTTGGAACCTCGGGTGATGACACCGTGCCGCACGTAGCACCCGGCGATGGCGCCGACTCTCGGCACCCGGAAGATCTCCCTCACCTCGGCCTCGCCCGTGATCACCTCTTCGACCTCCGGGGCGAGCATCCCGACCATGGCGTGCTCGATGTCCTCGATCAGCTTGTAGATGATCTCGTAGGTACGAATCTCCACGTCGTGGACCTCGGCCAGCTCCCGCGCCCCTCGGTCCGGTCGGACGTTGAATCCGATGATGGTGGCGTTGGATGCGGCCGCAAAGGTCACATCATTTTCGGTGATCCCGCCGACGGCCCGGTGGATGAACGACAGCTTGACCTCTTCGCGCTCCAGTTTGCGCAGGCTTTCGGTGACCGCTTCCAACGACCCCTGGGTATCCGCTTTGAGGACGAGGTTGAGCGTGGCCGTCTCGCCCCGCTGGATCTGCTCGAAGATGTCCTCGAGCTTGGCCCCCGTTCCAGTGGCGGAGGAGGTACGCCGCTGGTCGGCGGCCCGGTACCGCTGCTCGCGCTGTTCGGCTATGTCGTGTGCCGTCCTGGCCTTGTCCGTCACCCGGAACTCGTCTCCCGCGGACGGCACGACGTCGAAGCCGAGAATCTGCACCGGAGTGGACGGCGCGGCTTCCTTGAGATTGTCCCCGCGATCGTCGAGCAGGGCCTTCACCCGTCCCCAGGCCGCCCCGGCGACGACAGAATCCGCCACGCGGAGGGTGCCCGACTGGACGATCACCGTTGCGACCGGGCCTTTGCCTGGGTCCAAATTCGCTTCGAGGACGGTGCCCCGGCCTCGCCCTTCGGGGTTGGCCATAAGCTCCTCGACCTCTGCCACCACCAGGACCTGGTCGAGGAGATCGTCGATGCCGAAGTCCTGGAGCGCGGAAAGCTCGACCATGATCGTGTCCCCGCCCCAGCTTTCCGGCACCAGGCCTTGCTCGGAGAGCTGCTGCATCACCCGGTTGGGATCCGCGTTGTCGCGGTCGATCTTGTTGATCGCCACGATGATCGGAACCTCGGCGGCCTTGGCGTGGTTGAGAGCCTCGATGGTCTGCGGCATCACGCCGTCGTCTGCGGCAACCACCAGGATGACGATGTCGGTGACCTCGGCGCCCCTGGCGCGCATGGCGGTGAACGCCTCGTGGCCCGGAGTGTCGATGAAAGTGATCAGCTGGTCCTGGTACTCGACCTGGTAGGCACCGATGTGCTGGGTGATCCCGCCGGCTTCCCCGGCGACCACGTTGGTCTGGCGGATCCGGTCGAGGAGCAGGGTCTTGCCGTGGTCGACATGCCCCATGACCGTGACCACTGGGGGCCGAGACCGGAGCAGGGAATCGTCCTCTTCCTCGTAGTCGAAGTACTTCGCCTGCAGTTCCGCTTCCTTCTCCTCGCCCGGGTCGACCAGGCGGACGTTGGCGTGCAGTTCGGCGGCGAACAGCTCGATCATGTCGTCGGACAGCGACTGGGTAGTGGTGACCATCTCTCCCTGTTGGAAGAGAAAGCGCACCACGTCGGCACCGGAGCGGTTGAGCTTCGGCCCCAGCTCCTGTGCGGTCGAGCCCCGCTCCACGATGATCTCACCGTCCGGGACGGGTGCATTCGAGGGCGTGTAGTGCGTGATCTCCTGAGCCTCGAGCTCCTCCATGTTGCGCCGGCGCCGACGAGCCGGACGGCGACCGCCCGGCCGCCCCCGGTTGCCGAACGGCGGGCCACTCCTCGTGCCAGGTGCTCCACCGCCGGTCCCGGGACCGGCGTTTGGCCCGCGGAAGCCACCCCCTGGGCTCCCACCAGGGCCACCGCGATACCCACCTCCACCGCCGCCACCACCGGGACCCCCGGTGGACGGGCGTGATGTCCTGAACCCTCCGCCGCCGGCGCCAGGCGGGCGACCGCCGGCACCGCCAGGGCCGCCGGAGGACCGGCCGCCGGGCGCCGGGCGCGAACCAGGCCCGCGCCCAGGCGGGGGGGGAATGGGTTTGCCTGAAGCCGACATCGGGGGTCGGCGCAGACCGGGAGGAGGGGGGATGGGCTTCCCCGACTGCGACAGCATCGGTCCACCGGCGCCGCCGGGACCCGACGCATCGCCACCAGTCGGTGCCGCTCCCGCTCCGGGCGGCCCTCCACGCGGCGTAGCTTGCGGGGACCGGGGCCCAGAACCGCCAGGACGCGAAGTGGTAGGGGAACCGCCGGTAGGGGGCCGGGCGCCCGAGGGGGGAGGAAGCGGAGGGGCGGAGCGGGGAGCCGACGGGGCCGCAGCCGGAGGCGCAACCGCGGATGGCGGCACGGGGGCAACGGAGGGCGTCGGGGTCGCCGCAGCCGCCGGCGCATTGGTCGCCGGCGCATTGGCCGCCGGAGCCTGCGGTCTCGGTGCGCCCAGCCCAGGCGCCGTGGGCTCACGAGGCCCGGCCGGACCGACGCCCGTCGATGGGGCTCGAGCCGCGGGCGGCAGGACCGTCTGGGTGGGCTGTTCGCGACCGGCCGGCCTCGAACTACCCGGGGCCGGGTGCCCCGCCGGCGGGACGGTGGAACGAGAGGGGGGCGGCGGAATCGGCCGGCCCGGCGCCGGGGTCGCCGGACGCGGGCTGGGGGACGCGGCGGGCCGCGGTGCGGGAGCGGGCGCCGGGGACGGCCCGGGCACCTCGCTCGGGCCGCCGCTCACGGACGGTTGCTCGACGCCAGTTGGGCGGTGCCCGTCTGCGGTAGACCCGTCACTGGCCGGTCGGCGCGTCGTGATGCGGCTGGGCGGGGCAATGGGAGCCGGCGCGGCCGGGACCGGGGCGCTCGGGACTGGCGCGGCGGCTGCCGGGGTCGGTGCGGGTTCGGGGGCCGGCGCGGGTTCCGGTTCGATCGGGCGGCGCAAACCTTCCTGATCGGCCTTACGACGGACGCGGTCGGCCTGCTGCTCCTCGATGCTGGAGGAGTGACTCTTGACCCCGATGCCAAGCTGAAGGCAGAGGTCAAGCGCTTCTTTGTTGGTTAGGCCGAGCTCACGTCCCAGCTCGTAGACCCGGATCTTCCTATTCGGCAAGTTGCTGCGTTGTTCCCTTCTCGTGCCGGCCCTCCCGGGTGGTGGAGCCGGTAACCATGTTCGCACGTTCCGCGGTGTGCTCTCGCAGCGTCTTCCAGGACTCCGGGGTCACGGCGGTCCTGAAGGCTTTACGAAAAGCGTCCCGATGAGCCGCCACGATCAGACACTGGACGCTGACCCCTCCCGTTGTCGGCTCCCGGCACAGCCAGGCACCGCGCCCGGGAGCTTCCCGGTCGACGACCAGTGACCCGTCGCCACGGCGAGCCAGTCTGGCCAGGGTACCGGCTGGCGCCCGGGTTCGACACCCAATGCATGTTCGGGTGGGCTCGGCCAATCGCCGGCCGCCTACGACTGTTCCTCCTTGCCAGGTGGGACCTCGGCGGCGGCGGCCTCGACAGCGGCCGGCGCCTCGCCGTTGGTGTCGGCTGCACCGGCCCGTCGGCAACGGTCCCGTCGGCAACGGTCCCGTCCTCCGCCGGTTCGGCCGCGTCACCGAGCGACCACTGCTCAGCGGAGACCGCTTCGCCGCCCTCGGCCGGCTGCCAGACCATCTCGCCCGCCTCGTTTTCCACCCACTCACCCTCGGCCCACTCCTGGTTGGCGTAGGCCTCCTCCTCTGCGATCTGGGTTTCGCTCTTGATGTCGATGCGCCACCCGGTGAGGCGGGCCGCGAGACGGGCGTTCTGGCCTTCCTTTCCGATCGCCAACGACAACTGAAAGTCGTGAACGACCACCGTGGCCGTGCCGGTCAGATCGTCGAGGTGGACCTCTTTGACCTTCGCGGGCTGCAGGGCGCGCATGACGAACTCGCGAGGCTCGTCAGAGAACGGCACGATGTCGACCTTTTCGCCGCGCAGTTCGTTGGTGACCATGCGGACCCGCGCCCCTCGGGCTCCGACACAGGCGCCCACCGGGTCCACGTTGGGATCGTTGGACCACACCGCGATCTTGGTCCGGTGCCCGGGTTCGCGAGCTGCCGCCTTGATCTCGACCACCCCGCTCGAGATCTCCGGCACCTCGAGCTCGAACAGCCGCTTGATCAAGCCTGGATGGGTGCGACTCACCACGATCTGCGGACCCTTGGTGGTCTTGCGGACCTCCACGATGTAGGCCTTGAGCCTGGCTCCGTGCTCGTAACGCTCATACGGCACCTGTTCGGCCTGCGGGAGCAAGGCCTCGACCTTGCCGAGGTCGAGCAAGGTGTACCGATTGTCACTTTGCTGGATGATCCCGGTGACGATGTCGCCCTCCCGACCGGCGTACTCCTCGTATTTGAGGTCGCGCTCGGCTTCGCGGATGCGCTGGGTCATCACCTGCTTGGCGGTTTGGGCGGCGATCCGCCCGAAGTCCTTCGGCGTGTCGTCCCACTCCCGGACCACGTTGCCGTCCTCATCCAGCTCCTGGCCGTACACCCGGATGTCGCCGTTCTCGGGATCGACCGTCACCACGGCCTCCTCGGCCGCATTTGGCAAACGCTTGTACGCGGCCACGAGCGCGTTGGCGAGCGCGTCGAGGAGGGTGTCCACGCTGATGCCCTTGTCCTTGGCGATCTGCTGGAGGGCGTCGAGGAAGGCGAAGGTGTCTTTCATTCTGTGGTGTCCTTGAGGTTCGGGGCGGCCGGACCAGGGACGTCTGTGCCCCGGCGGGCCGGAGGACGGCCGCTTTGGGCGCGGCGACCTTTGGCTGGAGCCAGGCGATCGGCGCCCCACACCAGCACGGTACGGGCCCGGTCGATGCGCTCGTACGGCAGCTCGATGCTGTCACCCGGGCTGTCGGCAGGCTCCAGGACGATGCCGCCGTCCGCGGCGTCCGCGGCGTCGACGAGCCGGCCCGTATGGCGGCGGGTTCCCCCGATCGGGGTGTCGGTCTTGACGGTGATCTCCTCGCCGAGATACCGCCGGTACTGGGATGGTGTCCGTAGCGACCGCTCGGCTCCGGGGCTCGAGATTTCGAGCTGATAGCGACCGTCCGGCACGGCTCCGGGATGGGCCTCCAGGACCGGCGAAAGGGCGCCGCTCGCGGCGGTAAGAGCGTCGAGGTCCACGCCGCCAGGGCGGTCCACCATGATACGAACCACGTCCCGCGCCAGTTCCACGTCCCACAGCTCGAGCCCGGCCGAGGCGAGGACCGGCTCGGCCAGCTCGCGGATGCTCTCGGTCGACGCCATCTTCACCTCCTCCAGACTCAAAAATCGAAAATAAAAGCGTGGGCACCCTGCCCACGCAGGTGCTGCCCACGCCAGCTACCACCCAACCGAGCGGTCCCCCCAAGTATAGCCCGGGTACCCCCGTTGGCCGCCCGGCACCCGGCACCAAGCGGTCTCCCTGTCGCCCCGCCGGCGTCGGGTCCGATGGCGGCGTGCGGCCGCTGAGCGGCCGCGGTCAGTAGGCCCTGGCCACCACGGCCACCAGCCCGGCTTCGTCATCCGTTGCGGCCAACGCGCCGCCGGATCGTTGCAGGCAACGCACGCTGAACCCACCGGCCGCCAGCTCCGCTTCCCCCGCGAGGCCGAGGGTGTCCCAGGGGATCACGGCGAAGCCGTCGGACGCCACCTCCACGGCCTCGTCCAGGGTCGCCACCGGCTGGGTGTGTCGAGCGGCGCGGGTCTCGGCCTCCGTATACAGCGCGACCTGAGCGGCGGCCAGGTCCCGCGACACCTCCTCGACCACGCCGCCCAAGCGGACGCCGCGCTTCGACTGCGTGTCGCGCCGCACCAGGGTCACCTGGTCCGAGGCCAGATCCCTGGGACCGACCTCCAGCCGGACGGGGACGCCTTTGAGCTCCCAATCCACGCTCCGCCGGCCGAAGGATGTGCCCACCCGGTCGTCGAGACGCACCCGATGCCCGGCCGCTCGCAGCTCGTCGACGAGCGTGTTGGCCGCCTGACGGGTCCCTTCTTCGTCGCGCACCAACAGCACCACCACGTGCACAGGCGACAACCGGGGGGGCAGGCGGAGGCCGGCGTCATCCCCGTGGACCATGATCAGGGCGCCGACCAGACGCGTCGACGCGCCCCACGATGTCTGCCACGCGTACTCCTGCCCACCGGTCTCCGAGGCGAATTGGATCCCGAACGCCTTGGCAAAGTTCTGGCCCAGCTCATGGCTGGTGCCCATCTGAAGGGCTTTGCCGTCACCCATCATGGCTTCCAGGGTCCAGGTGCGGATGGCCCCGGCAAAGCGCTCGCGGGCGGTCTTGTGCCCGATGGTCACCGGGACCCCGAGGACGTCGACGATGGTCGAGCGATATACGTCGTGGAGTATGCGCAGGGCGTACTCCCGAGCGTCCGTCTCCGTGACGTGGGCGGTATGGCCCTCCTGCCAGAGAAACTCACTCGTCCGCAGAAACAGTCGGGGCCGCAGCTCCCAGCGCACCACGTTGGCCCACTGGTTGACGAGCAGTGGCAGGTCGCGGTAGCTCTGCACCCACTTGGCGAAGAAGCTGTTGATGACGGTCTCGCTCGTCGGTCGGACGACAACCGGCTCTTCGAGCTCCTTTCCCCCACCATGGGTGACGACGGCCAGCTCCGGGCTGAACCCTTCGACGTGCTCCGCCTCCCGCTGCAGATACGACTCCGGGATGAAGATGGGAAAGTAGGCGTTCTCAGCGCCCGCGTCTTTTATCCGGAGGTCAAGCTCGGCCTGCATCCGCTCCCAGATGGCGTACCCCCACGGCCGGATGACCATGGTGCCCCGGACGGGGCCGTTGTCAGCCAGCTCGGCTTGGGTTATCACGTCCTGGTACCAGCGAGGAAAGTCCGTGGCCCGGGCAGTTAGTGGCGTTGCCATACCGTCAGAAGGTACGAGACCGGAGGGACCAGATCAGAATCCGGTGACCGTGAGCGGCGCGGGGGTGGTTGCGAAGAGGGCGTCCGCCCGGTCCAGGCTCCCCGGCCGGAGCTCCTCGATGCGATCGGCAGCCGCCAGCTCGGAGGGGGGAAATCCCCCGAGATAGACCGAGCCGAGCTCGGTAACACCGAGGCGAAGCTCGGCGTCCTCACCGCGCTGGGCGGCCCGGCAACTGGCCCCGTCCGGCCCAGCCTCCAGCACCCACCGTCCCGGAGCCGGGTCGGGCTGGGCGTCGAGGCGGTCGGCGGGCGGAGCCACGTCGAGGACGAGCCGACCTTCACGCCGGTAGCCGCGGGCAGTCAGCGCCGCAGGAACATCGAGGATCCGGATGTAGAGCCGATCGAACAGCTCCACGGCGCGCAGGTGGCGGGGGTCGGCGAGACGCCACCGCAGAGGTTCATCCACTGGTCGGCGCCTGGCCGTAACCCGACCCACCAGGTCCAGATCGAACACGAACCGCCACAGGGCGGCCTCCACGTCAGGCGTCACGGCCCGCAGCTCTTCGATGACGACGGGAATCCGCGTGCCTCGTTGCAGGCTCTCGTCGTGGGCCCGATAGAGGACGTACCCGCCGTCGCAGGCCGCCACGAACAGCCCTTCGCCGCCGTGCCGCTGGCTGGCCCGGTCCTCGAGGAGACTCTCCCAGACGCCCGGTACCCGATTGGGCTCGCCAGCACGCGTGTCGCGAACCTGGTCGAACACTTCCGGGAGGAACTTGGCGGCCTCGTCCTTTTCGAGGAGGCGCAGATCGACGTCGGGGGCGGGGACGAGGTAGGCAGATCGATGGTTGTCGATGGCCACCTCCGTGGCACTGGTTGCGTGCCCGAAACCGAAACGGCCATAGATGACCGATTCAGATGCGAGCAATCCGGCCAGCGGCTCGCCGCGGGTGCGGGCGTCAGAGAGCATCTCCGCCATGAGCCGTCGCAGCAGGCCGCGGCGGCGGTGAGTCGGATGCACCCCGACCGCGCTGACCCCGGCCATGCGAGCGCGGGGGCAGGGCCGCCCCGGGGCGGCCGGAAGGGTCAGGTCCATGCTGTAGATGCAGGCGTTGCCGGCAAAGCGACCCCCTGCGTCCACGACCCAGGCCCGGGCGGGTTCGAGGGTCGCCATCCACCGCTCGTCGGCCCGGCGTTCCGCCGGATCGTCGCTGACGGGTTCGAGGAACGGCACCCGCACGGACGCAACAAAGGCCGCCTCCTCCCCCTCCCGCAACTTTCGGACCTCGACATCCATAGCGTCAGTGTGACGCCTCTGATGCCGGTCGGCACGTGGTTTTAAGGGATGGTGGGAGGGAAGCGTCAGCCGTCATGGGGCCGTTACGGCGGGTCCTCGCGCGAGTCGCCGGTCGATCATCTCGACCCGAGTCTCGCTGTGGTTGGCGTCCTCGCCTTTGGCGTCCAGAAGAGCGCGGCGATCCGCTTCTGCTTCCGCAGGCGCGTTGGAATCGGCCGCAGCCAGTCGGGCCTCGACCCCCTCCTTGACGAGCTTCTCCGCTTCGGCGACGAGCGCAGCCACCATCTCGTCCTCGGGGACGACCCGAACGATCTGGCCCTGGATGAAGAGGTGCCCACGGTGTCGCCCGGCCGCGATGCCGAGGTCGGCCGATCGGGCTTCACCGGGACCGTTTACGACGCAGCCCATGACGGCCACCTGCAAAGGGATCTCCTTCCCCTCGAGGGCCGCCTGGGCTTCCTGGGCGACCTTGTAGACGTCGATCTCGGCCCGGCCGCATGCGGGACAGGCGATGAGGTCGACGTTGGTGCGCTCGCGGAGACCGAGCGACTCGAGGAGGACGCGGCCCGCCTTGGCCTCCTCGACCGGGTCGGCGGTAAGCGAATAGCGGATCGTGTCGCCGACCCCTTCGGAAAGCAGGGTGCCGATCCCGGCCGTCCCCTTGATGGTGCCGGCCGGCGGAGGCCCAGCCTCGGTCACGCCTAGGTGAAGTGGATGGTCGGTGACCTCGGAGAGCTGGCGGTAGGCCTCGATCATCAGCGGCACGTTCGAGGCCTTGACCGAGATCTTGACGTCGTCGAACCCAACCTCGGCAAAGAGCCCCAACTCGATCTGGGCGGACTCCACCAGGGCCTCAGGAGTGGCGCCTCCGTACTTCTTGTACAGGCGGGGGTCCAGAGAGCCGCCGTTGACGCCGATGCGAACAGGAATGGCGCGGTCTTTGCATTCCCGGGCGACCAGCTTAATTTCCTCTGGTTTGCGGAGATTTCCAGGGTTCAGCCGCAGGCAGTCGACGCCCGCTTCGATTGCCGCCAAGGCCATCTCCACGTGGAAGTGAATGTCCGCCACGATCGGGACCGGGCTTCGGGGCACGATGCGAGCCAAACCTTCGGCGGCCTCCCGCTCGTTGCAGGTGCATCGCACGATGTCGGCTCCGGCCGCCGTCAGGGCGTAGATCTGGGCCAGGGTTCCCTCGACGTCGGCGGTCTTGGTGATCGTCATGGACTGTACGGAGATGGGTGCACCACCTCCGACCGGCACCGACCCCACCATTACTTGGCGAGTGTGGCGCCGAGGAAACCGGGTCTCGGCCATATAGCTGGAGCCTACCGGCGGCCGGCCCCGACCGGCGACCATGGGCCTGGCTAGGTCACCAGGTCGCGCAAGTCGAGGAAGAGGGCACTGGCACCCAGAAACACGATCAGCGCCAATCCGGCATAGAAGATCGGCAGGAGCTTGGCCACGTCCGCGTGATAGCGCCGACGTCGGGTGCTGCGAGCCCGCTCGTAGATGGCCACCGCGACGTGCCCACCATCGAGGGGGAAGATCGGAAGAAGGTTGAAGATCCCGATGGACAGGTTGATGACCGCAATCAGCCAGAAGACCGTCGGGAGGCCGCTCTCGCCGGCCTGGTGAAGGAGGCGCACGATCCCCACGGGCGATTCGAGGCGTACGGACCCAGTCGAGGGATTGTCAGCGGCCTTCTGGCTGCTGAGCATGTGGAAGTACGAGTCGGCGCCGTGGAGGGTGAACAGATGACCGAAAGCCCCGAGCGTGAGAGCCGAGACGTGGACCCACGCCCCGCCCGCCCGGCTCAGCGCCAGCCCGAAGCTGGAATGGATGGTCGAGTCGGGGCTGACACCGATGAAGCCGACCGGAGTTGCTCCCTTGGCCGCGGAGGGGAGACTCCCTTCGCCGCTGGACAGCTGCACGTCGTTGCGGTTGACCGGGACGGGATAGAGGTGCAGAAGCGTGCCATCGCGGTCGACCACCACGTTGAGGCGCTGATCCGCCCGAGCCTGAATGTACGCGCTCAGCTGGGCCCAGCTTTGAAAGGTGCGGCCGTCGACCGACATAATCCGGTCACCCAGCTTGAACCCGGCCTCCTGAGCAGGACTGGCGCCGGAGCTGAGCCCTTCGATGGCCACGATGGGATTCGCCGCAGGGAGTTGCGACGCGGAATTGAGGTAGTTGCCGTTGTCGCCCACCCAAAAGAACAGGCCGAACAACACAACGATGGCAATGATGAAGTGCATCGTGGAGCCGGCCAGGGCGACCGACATGCGTCGCCAGAAGGGTGCCTGCCGGTAGGTTCGCGCCTCGTCTGCCGGGTCGACTTCCTCGAGGTTGTTCATGCCGAGTATGCGGCAGTATCCGCCCAGGGGCAGGGCTTTGACGCCGTACTCGGTCTCGCCGCGACGTATCGACCACAAGCGTGGACCGAACCCAACGAAGAACTCCGTCACCTTGATGTGGGCGGCTTTGGCCGTGATGAAGTGCCCGAACTCATGGGCCACGATGCAGCCGATCAGGACCAGGACCAGGATCACCGTTTCCCCCGCACCGGCGAGGAACCCGAGCGCCACGATCGCAGCCACGATCACCACCAGACGCAGCAGCGCCCAGCGCTGGCCGGAGGGGGTCAGCTCCGGCCCGTCCTCCCACTCGCGGTGGGTGGCCAGCCCGAGGGGATCGGCCTCGATCGCCTCCCGCCAGCCGGGGTGGACGTCGTGGCCGGTGGTCTCCGTTGGGCTTGCAGACCCGCCGGCCGGCTCAACCTCCGGCGCATCAGCGGCATCCGGGACCGTCTTGATCGCGGGATGGACCGAGGTCACGCCAGGCCCTTGGCGCGTCGGGCGATTTCAGCCCGGGCCAGGTCTCGTCCCGACCGATCCGCTTCCAGCACATCGGCCACGGTACTGGGGACAGGGGCCCGACACTCGTCAAGGGCGGCGCTAATTACTTCGGAAATATCGACCCAGCGGATCATTCCTTCGAGAAAGGCGTCCACCGCAACCTCGTTGGCTCCGTTGAGCCACGCGGGGGCAGCGCCGCCGGCGCGTCCGGCCCGGTAGGCCAGATCGAGGCAGGGGAAAGCGTTCCGGTCGGGGAGCTCGAACTCGAGCTTCTCCATCCGGCTCCAATCGATGGCCCCGAACGGGGCTCGCAACCGGTCGGGATAGGCGAGGGCGTAACCGATGGGCAGGCGCATGTCCGGCAAGGACAGCTGGGCCAGGGTGGCCCCATCGCTCGTCTCGATCATGGAGTGGACGATGGATTGGGGGTGCACCACGACGTCGATGGCGTCATAGTCGAGCCCGAAGAGCTCGTGGGCTTCGATCACCTCGAGTCCCTTGTTCATAAGCGTCGACGAGTCGATGGTGATTTTCGGACCCATCTTCCACGTGGGGTGAGCGAGGGCGTCCGCGACCGTAACCTCCGCGAGAGAGCGCAGATGGCGCCCTCGGAACGGACCGCCGCTGGCGGTCAGCACGATCCGCCTGATCGTGCTCGAGGGCGGTTGCGGCAGGGAGGCCATTTCTTTCTCACCAAGAACGGCCCGGAGGCACTGGTGAATGGCACAGTGCTCGGAGTCCACCGGCACGATCTCGGCCCCGGGCGTCGCTCGGGCGGCCTGCACAACCGGTCCGCCGGCGATCAACGACTCCTTGTTGGCCAACGCCAGGCGCGATCCGGAGTGCAGCGCCTGCAGAGTGACAGGTAGTCCGGCGAAGCCGACCACGCCGTTGACGACGACATCGGCGCCTTTGGCAATCTCGACGAGGGCGTCGGTGCCGACCAGTAGCTCGACGCCCGGTGGCAGCCGGTCCGCCAGCTCCCCCGCCCGGCCCGCGTCTACCAGGGCGACCCGCTCAGGACGGAGCCGCTCGGCTTGGTCCGCCAGAGCGTCCACTGACGTGGCCGCGCCCAAGGCAATCACCCGGTACGCACCCGGGTCTGCCTCGATCACCTCCACGGTCTGCCGGCCGATCGAACCGGTGGAGCCCACCAGGCTCACGGTTTTCATGGCCGGCTACTTGACGATGCCGAGCAACCAGGCGAGGTAGTAGGCGGCGGGCAGCACCAGGAGCATGGAATCGAAACGATCGAGGAGGCCGCCATGACCGGGCAGGATGGTTCCCGAGTCCTTGACACCCAGGTCCCGTTTGATCATGGATTCGAACAGGTCGCCTGCGGGGGCGACCAGGCCGATGATGAGGCCGAGGAGCAGCCCGTGCCGCGTTCCCCCCCATGGCGTCACTTCCTTGCCGATGATGGCACCGGCGATCAGCGCGACCACCAGTCCTCCGATGAAGCCCTCCATCGTCTTGCCTGGACTGATGTTCGCGGCGATCGGCCGTGACCCGATCCATCTCCCTGTCACGAAGGCCGCAATGTCGGCGGCCACGGCCACGATCACGGCTCCCAGCAGGAGGCCTTTCCCGTGATCGGATCTGAGCATCAGGGACGCGTAGGAACCCAGAAGGGCGACCCAGACGAAGGCCATGGTCGTCACCGCCACGTTGGCCAGCGGTCTGGCCTCGACGATGCGCAGCAGGTACCAGGCCATGGCGCCCGCAAACACGAGCACTACCGCCAACGGCAGGGCTTCGATTCCCTTCCAATACGCCCCGAGCATCAGCCCGACGGCACTGACCAGCCCGAGCAGCGTGGCGGGGCGAAATCCCGAACGCTGCAGCATGCCGTAGGCCTCCGCCGCGCCAGCCGCCACGACGGCTGTCGCCAGGACGAGCAGCGCCTTGGAACCGATCGCGTACGCGATGGCGAGCAGGATGATGAAGGCCACGCCGACCACTACTCGGCTGCCCAGGTCGTCGTCGGCCCGGCCCGCAGGCGCACCTGGCCGCCCGCCGGAGCCGGAACGGTGCGCGCCGGAGCGGGCCCGCCGGGCCCGGGCGCCCGCCGCGGCCGACGAGGTTCTCACCAGGTCCGGCTCCAGGTCGTCGTAGCCGTCCTCACCGAAGTCGGCGAGGACTGGACCCGAACCGGTCCGCTCGGCCTCCACTCGCTCGAACTCCTCGTCGAAGGAGTAAAGGTCGGAGTGATCGGTCCTGGTCTGGTCGAGGGCACCTACCGGTTCGACGTCGCTCGCCAAGTCCGAGAACTCCTGCACATCGTCCCAATCATCTCCTTCGTCACGCCAGCGTATTCCACTCGAGCCCAGCGCATTCCACGCCTCGAGATCGTCGTCTGGCTCCCCGTCGAACGACGCATCATCGGTCAGGATGCGGGGCACTTCTCCGGTGGGCGGATCGGTCCAATGCGGCAATTCTGGTGTTCCTCCGGTCACGGTGATGCCTTCCTGGGGTGGGGTCAAGGGGGGTTGCTCGACGGAACCTCCCCGGCTCGAACTGCTTGATGGCGGCGAGCCCGAGTCGGCGGGCCGGCTCGGCCCCGCCCCTTCGGAACCGGCCTCGTGCGGACTCGTACTGCTCATCAGTGGATCCTGACCGCCGGGGTGGCGGCCAGCCACCGGGTCTTGATTCCCCCCGCTGGGACTTGCACTCGCCGTCCCCCATGCCCCGAGCGAGCTCGCCGCGCCCGGACGGTCGGCGCGGGGCCCGCCGGTCCGACCCAGATCCGGCCCGGCGTCGGCAATGGGCCCGGACATCGGCTGGCTCGTCAGGGCCTTGCCACTCATCGCTTCCGAGTCTCCGCTCGCAGTGGCAAAACCCCCGCTCGACGACCCGACCACCCCCAGCTCCGCGGTGCGCTCCCCGATGCCCCAGCCTGCGGCCCCTGAGGCGGCTCCGCCTCCACTCGCCCCGGAAGCCATGGCCAGCGCGGCCCAGCCAGCCCCGGCCTCGTCGTCCTCTAACGGATCTTCGACCGAGTCCTCTGATTCGTCAACCTGGTCCGGTGATTCGGCTACCTGGTCCGGGTCCGGGCGACGTTCGGGCGCTCTGCGATCTTCCACCCGCGGCTCGGCCGTGCGTACCGGTGCGGCCAGAGGCGGGAGCGGGACGGCCTCTGCGGGATCGACCGACGTGGGCAACGGAAACCGGTGCGCGGGGCGAGGGCCCTCCGGAACGGGCGGAACGTCCCCGAAGCGCAGTTCGTCATCCGGCCGGCGGCCGGTTGCTGCCCCGGCGTCCAGAGCCGCCTGGGCCTCGTCGGCCCGGATGATCCGAACCCCTTCGGCCGGGCGACGCTGCACCTCCTCGTCAGGCTGGCGCTTGCGCTCGTTCACCGCAATCCTCCTCCATCCTCGGTTTGGCTGTGCCCGCGTCCGTGAAGAGGAACTCAGACGGCGAGCAATTCCTCCTCTTTGTGGTGGAGCACCCGATCGACATCGGCGACGAACTCGTGGGTGACACGCTCGAGATCCTTTTCGGCCCGCTCGAGCTCATCACTCGAGATCTCCCCGTCCTTCTCGAAGGCCTCCAGGTCCTTACGTGCGGAGCGGCGCAGGTTGCGGATCGCGACACGGCCCTCTTCGGCCTTGACGTGCGCAACCTTGACCATCTGCTTGCGCCGCTCTTCTGTGAGGGGCGGAAACGACAAGCGAATGATGGCACCGTCGTTGTTGGGGTTGACACCGAGGTCCGAGTTCTGAATCGCCCGCTCGATGGCCTTGAGCGAGGTCTTGTCGTACGGGGTGATGATCATCAGCTTGGCCTCGGGAACCTGGATCCCTGCCACCTGCTGCAAAGCCACTTCGGAGCCGTAGTACTCGACCCGCAGCTTCTCGACCAGCGCCGGTGCGGCCCGGCCGGTCCGGATGGTGGAGAATTCGGCGCGGGTGTGCTCGATGGCCTTGGCCATCTTCTCCCGGCAGTCGTCCAGCACGGCGTCGACGTAGCTGTCTTCGTCCATCAGCAGATCAGCGTACCGATCGGGTCTCCCTGCAGCACCCGGCGCAGGTTTCCAGGCTCCATGATCGAAAAGACATGAATCGGCAGGTTGTACTCCTTGCACATGGTAATGGCGGTGAGGTCCATGGCCCGGAGCTGCTTCGAGATGACCTCGTCGAAGGTCACCCGATCGAGCAGGTGGGCCTCGGGATTGGTGCGAGGATCGTCGTCGTACACGCCGTCCGCGCCCCCGTGGGTGCCTTTCAACAGGACATCGGCTTCGATCTCCACCCCACGCAGCGCCCCGGCCGTGTCGGTGGTGAAAAAGGGGTTCCCGGTGCCGGCGCCGAACACCACCACCCGGTGCTTCTCGAGGTGGCGGACGGCGCGGAGCCTGATGTACGGCTCGGCGATCTGCGACATCCCGATCGCGGTTTGCACCCGGGTGGGCTGCCCCTGCCGCTCGAGGGCGTCCTGCAGCGCCAGGGCGTTGATGACGGTGGCGAGCATGCCCATGTAGTCGGCGCTGGCTCGGTCCATTCCGGTCGCCGATCCGGTCGCGCCCCGCCAGATGTTGCCGCCACCCACCACGACGGCCATCTCGGTGCCAAGCTGGCCGCAGACCTCGGCGATTTCCTTGGCGATGCGCTCAACCACGGCACCGTCGATCGTCTCGTCCGCGGCGCCACTGGCAAACGCCTCCCCGGAGAGCTTCAGCACGACGCGCCTCCACGGCAGCGGTAGGTTCACTGCAGCGCCAGCCTAGCGGAGGGCACCCATGCCCGGGGGAACCCTGGCCCAACCTCGCCGGGAACGTCGCTGAAGTGCCGGTTTACTGCCGGTTTGTCGCCCCCCGACGGTCCCGACCAGGTGGGGCGAACGGCGGACCGAACCGCCAGGGCGGTCCCTTCTCCAGCCGAGAATCTCGTCTCCTCGGCCCTCTGGCCCCGCGGCATTTGTGGGCGTTTGTTCGCGAGAAGTTCATTTGCACGCCCATCCGGAACGAGGTGAGGTGCGCGTACGGTCGCGCCCATGAGCGGCGTGAATCAGATGTGGACCCGGCGGGCCTTTTTAGGGGGTGCGGCTGCCAGTACTGCCATCGCGGCCAGCGCGATCGGTGGATTTCCCCGAGGTCTTTCCGAGGCGATGGCCGAGCCTCGCCGGCGGGGCACCCTCGACGACGTGGAGCACGTGGTCATCCTCATGCAGGAGAACCGGTCGTTCGACCATTATCACGGGACCATGCGTGGTGTCCGGGGCTTTTCGGACAAGGCCGCCATCGTGCTCCCGACAGGAAGGACGGTCCTGTTCCAGCCCGATCCGGCCCGCACCGACGGCGGTTATCTCCTCCCCTTCCACGTCAACACTCGCAGAGTAAACGGTGAGGAGCTGACGGATACGGACCACTCGTGGGGGACGACCCACCAGGCGGCAGACAACGGGCTGTGGGACGACTGGGTGCCGGCCAAGACCGAGACCACCATGGCCCATTTCAACGAGTCCGACATTCCTTTTCAACGGGCGCTCGCCGGCGCGTACACCATCTGCGACAACTACTTCTGCTCGATCCAGGGGCCGACGACGCCGAACCGTCTGTACTTGTGGACGGGCACGATCGACCCGGACGGCACCCAGGGCGGACCAGCAACGTTCAACCCGGCGGACTACAACCCCGTCTACAGCTGGCCAACCTATCCCGAGCGGCTCCAGACCGCGGGCGTGTCGTGGCAGGTCTACGCCAACCACGAGGTCGGCGACCAGGGTGGCGCGGACGGTTGGGTAGGCGACTTCGGCGACAATCCGCTCTGGCTGTTCGAGGCCTACCACCAGGCGTTGGCCTCGTCGGACCCGAAGGTTCGTCAGCTCGCCGAGCGGGCCGCGGTGATCAAGCATTGGCTCCCCAACTCCGGGCTGGGCCACCGCGTCGATCATGTGCTCCAGCAGTTCATCTCCGACTGCCAGGCCGGCACCCTGCCCGACGTGTCGTGGATCGTCGCCCCTTATCAATGGTGCGAGCATCCCACCGCCCGCCCGGCCGACGGAGCGGTCTACCAACAGCGGGTCATCCAGGCGCTGTGGGAGAACCCGCGGCTTTGGGAATCGACCGTGCTGTTCATCAACTACGACGAGAACGACGGGCTTTTCGACCACATCCTGCCTCCCTTGGCCCCGCCCGGTACGCCCGAAGAGCGCCTGTCGCTGACGGGGACGGTCCCGACTCCCGGCCAACCCACGGCGCCCATCGGGCTGGGACCGCGCGTCCCCATGACGGTCGTGTCCCCGTGGAGCCGGGGCGGGTGGGTGAACTCGCAAGTCCACGACCACACCTCTGTCCTGCGCTTCCTCGAGGCCTGGACGGGCGTACGGGAGCCGAATATCTCGGCTTGGCGCCGGGCCATCTGTGGCGACCTCACCGGCTGTTTCGACTTCGCCCACCCCACCTTCAGCCCTGCGGCTCTCCCGAGCGCCAAGGCGTTCCAATCGTTGATCGACCGCCTCGACAACAAGCTCCCGGCGCCGACACCGCCGCCGGATGGGCGACAGGAGGTGCCCGCCCAAGATCCCGGGCCGGCCCAGGCCCGGCCCCTGCCCTATCAAGCGCTCGCCAATGTGGACGCGAGCGGCGGTGCGTCCGGCTCCAGTTCCCTCATGGTCGCGATGGAAAACGCCGGAACCGCGGGTCTGCAACTCAACGTGTGGGCCGGCCAGACGGGCAGCCCCCCACAGTTCATCGATCTCCCCGCCAACGGTTCGATCACCACCTCGCTCGTGGGACCGGCGACCTACGACGTCTGGGTGCATGGACCGAACGGTTTTCTCCGGAACTTCCGAGGCGATGCGGCCAGTACCGCCGCCGGCGTCGAGGTGACCGTCACCCTCACCGGCCGAGCATCGCACCCCCTGCTCCTCCTGACCATCATCAACGGGGGACACGCCGCCGTGCACGGCGGACTCAGCGGCGCCGCCGGGATCAGCGCAGGAACAGACCTCGGCAGAATCAGCGTCTCCGCCAAGGACAAGATCGAGTTGACGCTCGACCCCCTGGCGACCAGTGAAGGGTGGTACGACCTGACGGTGACGATCGACGGGTTGTCCCAATTCTTGCGCCGGTTTGCCGGCCATCTCGAGGACGGCCGGCCCAGCGTGACCGGTTAGGTGTCGCTGGGCCGGTTAGGTGTCGGTCCCAGGTTGGTGGTTGCGCCCCGGGCCAACCAGCCAGAGGGCGCCAGATCCGACGGTCAATCGCCTACGGTCACCTGGGCGAAGCGAACCACCTGGGCGCTCCCCAGAACCTGGCTGACGGTCTGCTTGTCGTCCCGGGCGTAGGGCTGTTCGAGGAGGACGCCTTCCGGCACCCGCTTGTACCAGCCGTTAAGCTTGCCGTCGACAATCTTCGGGATGGCCTGTTCGGGCTTCCCCTCGTTGCGGGTCTGAGCTTCGAGAGCAGCCCGCTCGCTCTCCACCTGCTCGGCGGGAACGTCCTCACGGCGCAGATATCCCGGCCTGCCAAAGGCGATGTGCACGGCGATGTCGTGAGCCAACTCGGGCGTACCTCCGGCCAGCTCGACGAGCACACCGTTGACGCCGCGCCCATTTTGGACGTGCAGATACGTGTCGAGGACATGCCCCGCTTCGGCGGCAAAGTGAACGACCCGGCCGACCTCGATATTTTCCTTGAGCGTCAGCTTGAGATCGTCGACCGCACCTTTGTGGGCATCGACGGCGGTCTCGCCATCGGCTGCGACCGCCTCGGCCAGGGCGTTGACAACCTCGACGAACCGAGGCGACTTGGCCACGAAGTCGCTCTCGGACTTGAGCTCGACGAGCGCGGCCGCGTTGCCGGCAACGGCGACGGCGACCGCCCCTTCCGCGTTGGCACGATCGGCCCTCTCTGCGGCCTTGCCCAGACCTCGCTCGCGCAGCCAGGCCACGGCCGCCTCGTAATCGCCGTCGGTCTCGGTCAGTGCCTTCTTGGCATCCAGCATCCCCGCTCCGGTGGCATCCCGGAGGGTCTTCACATCTCTGGCGGAAAACTCTGCCATCTCGCTACTTCTACTCCTCGTTAGGTGATTCGGTGGCCGTCGTCGCGATTCCGTCGGCCACAGTCGACTGCGCCGCTTCGGCGGACGCGGACGCGGGCGATCCGGCCTGGCCCGTCGCTGGCGGCGCCTCGGCCACGACCGCGCTCGCAACCGGTGCCGCCGGAGCGTCGGCTCTGGCGCTCGGTGCGCTGCTCGGGCTGGGAGCAACCGCCGGCTCAGCAGTCGCGGAGGCGGCGTCTCGGCGAGTCGCGGCCAAGCGGGCTTCGCGTTCGGCTTGAGCCAGGGCGGCCTGCCGGCGGGCGTCCCGCTGCTGCTCGGCGCGGCGGGCTTCCTCTTCTGGATCGAGCGGGGGAGGTCCCGCGGCCGCCGGCGAGCCCGACCGGGCGGCGCGTCGGGAGGCGATGAACCGTCCCTCCTCGACTGCGTCGGCGACCACCCGGCACATCAGGGTCCCGGCCCGGATGGCGTCGTCGTTACCGGGGATGACGTAGGTGATCAGGTCCGGGTCACAGTTGGTGTCGACCACGGCGACGATCGGCAGGCCCAGCTTGTTGGCCTCCGTGACGGCGATGTGCTCCTTCTTGGTATCGATCACGAAGATGGCCTCGGGGAGCTTGGCCATGTCCCTGATGCCGCCGAGGTTGCGCTGGAGCTTGTCCAACTCTCGGGTCAGGATCAGCGCTTCCTTCTTGGGCATGGCCTCGAAGTCGCCGGCGGCGCGCATCCGCTCGTACTCCTGCATCTTCTTCACCCGGCCGGCGATCGTGTTGAAGTTGGTGAGCATGCCACCGAGCCAGCGCTCGTTGATGTAGGGCATACCGCATTGCGCGGCGTACCGGGCAACGGGATCCTGGGTCTGCTTCTTGGTCCCGACGAAGAGGATGCTGCCGTTTTCCGCGACCAGATCCCTGACGAACGAATAGGCGACGTCGATACGCTCCAGCGTCTGGTTGAGGTCGATGATGTAGATGCCGTTGCGCTCGCCGAAAATGAACCGCTTCATCTTCGGGTTCCAGCGCCGGGTCTGATGACCGAAGTGGACTCCGGCCTCGAGCAACTGCCTCATAGTGACGACAGCCATGTGAACTCCCTTCCCATCGGTTGAACGAAACGTCCTCGGTCCGCGCGCTACAGAAGCCCGTAGCGACCGTGGGTGCACCGAGGTGTGCTTGTGCCCCGCCTGTTCGGGACAGATCTCCATGGTAGCCGACCCGCAGCCGATCCCGACCCCCGAGTGGCCGTGGGGCGGGAGGGCAGAAGGCCAGCGTAAGCGGGGTGCACCGGGTTGGCCGTGGGCTGCGCCCGGGCCAAAGCCCAAGCACGAACCGCCCGACGGTCCGGCCGCACCGCAGTTTGGTGCACCGCGGTCCGGCGCCTGCGATTCGGCCGCCGTGGGTCCAGCCGCCCGAGGGTCCAGCCGCCCGAAGGTGGGCGGGGTCACCGCTCAAGCCCGTCGGCAGCGGACCCACCAATCGCCGTGTCGCGCCACCCAGCCTCTCGCCTCCAAGGCGTCCAACGAGGACATGACGCGGCCGACCGCTAGGCCGCTGCGCTCGACGGCCTGATCCACCGAAGTGGGACGCCATCCGACCACGGTGAGGACGGCCGCCTCGGGTTCGCCCAACGTCCGGCCAGGGTCGGCACCAGGGGCAGGAGGGGAGCTTCTCGACTGGACGGGCCAGGTAGTGCACCCGGGCCCAGCGCCAGCGGGAAGGATGATGCCGAGACCGTCGAGCACGTCGCGGGCGTCGCGGACCGGTCCTGGCCCGTCGTAGAGAAGTTGATTGCTGCCGGCGCACGCAGGACTGTGCACCGGGCCGGGCACAACACGGACATCGATCCCGCGACTGATGGCCTGCTCGGCGGTGATCAAGCTCCCGCCGGTCGCATGGGACTCCACCACGACCACCATCCGCACCAGGCCAGCGATCACTCGATTGCGGGACGGGAAGCGCCACGCTTGCGCCGGCCGTCCCGGCGAATTCTCCGAGATGATCGCCCCCGCGGCGGCCACCTGCTCCCACAACGTGGCGTGGATCCGGGGATAGGGCACGTCGACGCCGCTGGCGGCAACGCCGACGGGCCCCGCCGAACCGCGATCCGCCTCGACGCTCAAAGCTCCACCATGGGCGGCGCCATCGATCCCAAGGGCAAGCCCGGACACCACGCACACCCCGGCGCGGGCGAGATCCCGCCCGAGCTCGAACGCCACCGTCCGGCCATCGGGGGTAGCCCGGCGCGTCCCCACGATGGCAACGCACGGGCGGGCGAGCCAGCAGAGGTCGCCCCGCCAGAAAAGGACGCCCGGCGGCTGCGGATCGCGCGCCAACGGGGCCGGGTACGTCGCTGCGCCCCACCACGTCACCCGGATCCCACGCTCGGCCACCGACGCCCAGGAACGCTCCGGATCCATGCGCCGGGCCGCGCCGGCCCAATCGGGCGTCCGACGCCCGGATGGCCGGCCCGGTCCGAACAGCGGAGGGGCGGCCTCCGTCGACGGTTGCGGACCTGCACGTTTCTCCTCCCGGACGTGGTGAGGAGTCAGGGCCGCGGCCCGAACTCGCGCCCAGGCTTCTCTCGGCGACCAATCGGAGAGAACGCTCACGAGGGCCGCCGGGCCGATCCCCGGCAGCGCGGTCAAGGCCGCGGCGTAGGCGTCCTCGCCGCTTCCGCCGGCGCCGGGCCTCACCGCGCGCCTTCGCCGGTGGTGAACACGTCGGCCCGCAACGCCAAGGCCCCGTACACGTCCTCTGCAGTCACCGGGCCAGCTCGGCCGGCCAAGTCAGCAAGCGTTCGCGAGACCCGACGCACCCGGTGCAACCCTCGTGCCGACAGCCGGCCTTGGCGAAGGCGAACCTCGAGCAACCGCCGGGCGTCGGGCTCCAGAGGGACCACGTCTTCGAGCCGGGGAGCCGGGAGGGCGGCGTTGCACGGCACGCCTCGCTCCTCCGCCATGACCCGAGCCTGGGCTACCCGAGCCGCCACCGTGGCGGTCGACTCCATAGGAGGGGGCTGGGCTCCATCGCTGGCGAGGAGCTCGCCCACCTCGGGCCTGGCGACCACGACGCGAAGGTCGAAGCGATCGAGCAACGGTCCCGACACCCGGCCCTCGTAGCGATGCCGAGCCGCCTCCCGGCAACGACACGATCCGGGACCTCCCTCGCTCCCGCACGGGCACGGATTCATCGCCGCGACGAGGAGCACGTGGGCCGGAAAGACCACGCTGGCCCGGGCCCGGCACACCCGCACCCGCCCTTCTTCGAGGGGCTGGCGCAACGTGTCGAGCACGTCGGCCGGAAACTCCCCCAGCTCGTCGAGAAACAGCACGCCGCGATGGGCACAGCTCAATTCGCCCGGACGCATCTGTATGCCCCCGCCGCCGATGAGCGAGACCATCGACGCGGAGTGGTGCGGAGCTCGATAGGGCGGACGCCGAATCAGCACCCCTTGCGGCAGGGGAATCCCCGCGGCCGAATGGATCCTCGTCACCTCGAGGGCTTCGGCGGTATCGAGCGGGGGAAGCAAGCCGGGCAACCGCTCGGCAAGCATCGTCTTGCCCGCCCCAGGCGGACCGATCATCAGGATGTGGTGACCGCCCGCAGCAGCTACCTCCACCGCCAAACGACCCAGGCGCTGGCCGCGGACGTCCCGCAGATCGGATCCCGCCACTTCGACCAAGGGGCTGGCCGCGTCAGGAACGGGCGGCCAAGCGTCATCTCCTCTGAGGGTGTCCACCACCCGCCGCAACCCGGTCGCGACTCGTATGTGCCGACCTCGCACCAGAGCCGCCTCCGGGGCTCCTGCCGCGGGAACGACCACCGATGGCTCGGGCATAGCGTCCACCAGGGCCAGGACTCCCGGCACTCGGCGCACGCTGCCATCGAGGCCCAGCTCGCCAAGGAACGACAACTCGGCCAGCGCGCCGACAGGCACCTGACCGTCGGCCGCCAGCAAGGCGACCGCAATCGGCAGGTCGAGCCCAGCACCACCCTTGCGCACGCCCGTCGGGGCCAAGTTGACCGTCACCCGCTGCTGGGGCCATTTGAGGCCGCTCGAGAGGATGGCGGCGCGAACTCGGTCTCGCGCTTCGCGACAGGACGCGTCGGGCAATCCCACAACCGTGAACGAGGGAATCCCGCTCGAGACGTGGACCTCGACCGATACGGGACGGCCGACGACCCCGGTCAAGGTGGCAGACGATACGGTGGCCAACACGGCTCTCCTCCACAGTTGAACATTGGGAACAAGAGCCGTATCGCCGGCCACCGAGCGATGGCGTCGACCCTATCGTCGGGGTGGGACGGTTTCCTGACCGGGCCAGAGGCGGGATGCCGAAACGCGAAGGCGATCCTCCACGGAAAGGCGACACCGGGCTTCGCCTTCCGAGATCACCCCTGTGATCGGACACGCCGCGGCGTCGAACGGAGTTGCCGGCGCGTCGACCAGAATGGCCGCCGGGTCGACCAGAATTGAGCGCATGGGTACCGAGTCCGGCCCGCCTGGCGACGTCGAGGTCAGCCGGGTGCACCCGTTTCAAGCGCGCAAGTCCTATCTCTGTCCGGGCTGCCAGCAGGAGATCCCTCAGGGCGTCGGCCACGTGGTGGTAGTGCCGCGACGCAACGCGGAGCTTCGCCGCCACTGGCATCGGCCCTGCTGGGAATTCCGGCATCGCCGACGCCCTGGCTCGTAGAGGACGGAGCGAAGCGCGTTTCAACCAGGGGCCGACCGCAGGGCGGCGTCCAGGTCGTGCCATAGATCCTCGACGTCCTCGATTCCAACCGACAACCGCAACAGCCCGGGCGGCAGCCCCCCTTCGCCGGCCCAACGACCGCGTCGCTCGATCAGCGTCTCGACCCCCCCGAGGCTGGTGGCCGCGGTGGCCAGCCGGACGCGCGCCGCGACCTCCTCCGCGGCTTCGGCGCCACCGACCACGTCGAAGGCCACCACGGTCCCGAATCCCCGCATCTGCCGGCAGGCGAGGTCGTGGCCGGGATGCTGCGGCAGCCCCGGATAGCGAACGACTTCGACCTGGGCGTGGGTGCTCAGCCTCTCGGCCAGGTCGGCCGCGTTGGCCTGCGCCCGATCGACGCGCACCGCCAACGTCCTGATTCCCCGGAGCGTCAGCCACGCCTCCCACGGACCTGGGATGGCGCCGTGCAACGAGCGGCGGGTGCTCAGCAGGCCGGCGACGTCCTCCCGCCGGGTGATGGCTGCACCGAGCACGACATCGGAATGGCCGGCCAGCAGCTTGGTTGCGCTATGAACGACGACATCCGCGCCGAAGTCGAGCGGCCGCTGCAGCAGCGGGGTGGCGAAGGTGTTGTCGACGGCGACATCCATCCCGAGGCGGTGGGCGCCCGCGGTCAGCGCCTGCAGATCGGCGATGGCCAGCAGGGGGTTGCTCGGCGACTCCAACCACAGCAGCCCCCGGCCGCCGAACTGGTAGGCGTCCCCCGATGGTCGACTCGGCGCCTCTACCACCTCTGCGCACGCGGTGAGCGTGGCCGAAGTGTCGGCCACATCCACGGTCCGAAACCTCAATCGCCCTCGCCCGGAGACATCGGCGAGGAAGCGTCGGGTTCCGTTGTAAGCATCCCCAGCGACGACGACTCGCCCGGGCACGGGCAGCGTCTCCATCACTGCGGCGATGGCAGCCATTCCTGAGGCGAACACCAGGGCAGACCCACCCTCGAGCGCCCCCAGGACCTCCTCGAGCGCTTCCCAGGTCGGGTTGCCATCGCGGCCGTACATCAGGCGGCCGCCCTGGTGAAAGGTCGAGGCCAATACCACCGGCGGGTTGACCGGACCCCCGGCGGTCCCATCCCGCCCGAGATGAACCACGGCGCTGGCCGGGCCGAGCCGACGGGCTCCGCCCTCGCTCCCGCTCAGAACGCGCCCTCGAGAAGCTCCAGATGGTCTCGAAGGATGGCGGCCACGTCGAAGCGGATACCAGCCGGTCGTCCGGCCAGCCTGTCCCGGTGCTCGGACAGCCACCGGCCGGCCAACCGGCGAATTCTCGCCTGCTTCACCCGAGACACCGCCTCTGCGGGCAGCCCGAACGACGTCCCCGATCGGGTCTTGACCTCACAGAACACCAGGACCCGCTCTCGCCGCACGACCAGATCCAGCTCACCGTCCCGACAACGCCAATTTCGGTCCAGGACCTCGTAGCCGCGGGCGACGTACCACGCCATGGCTTGCGCCTCCCCGCGCGCACCGAGGGCGCGTCGGTCTGGCACCGCCGCCGAGCCAGGAATGGTTAGAGCTCCTTCTCCGGGAGCTCCTCAACGTTGACATCCTTAAAGGTGACCACCCGAACCGACGAGACGAATCGGGCCGGCCGGTACATGTCCCACACCCAGGCGTCTCGAAGCGCGATCTCGAAGTAGGTGCGATCGCCCTCGTTTTTCGCCTCCATATTGACCTCGTTGGCGAGGTAGAAGCGTCGCTCGGTCTCGACCACGTACTTGAACATGGCGAGCACCGCCCGGTACTCCTGGTAGAGCTGTAACTCGATCTCCGTCTCGTAGCGCTCCAGGTCTTCGGCACTCATCAGGATCCATCGTAGGTCGCGCCGGACGGCCAACAGATGCCACACTTAGCGATCCCGGCCGATTGGCGAGGAAGAACAGGAAATCGCGTCATATACATGTTCATAACCGCCAGCATCCCGCAGGGGTGTGACAGGATGGCGCGGCGGGGTGCCAATCATCAGTTCCCGTTGCCACCGCCTTCCTGCTTCAGGCGGCTTCGTCCTGGACCAGGGAGCGCTCGCCTGACGTCAGGGTGGTCAGGAGGGGGGCTGCCGCGGTCCGGAGCTGCTGGATGGCGTCCTCGAGGCCGCTGGCGGGAGGGCCGACGGCGCGGCCATCCCGCCCGTCGGGGCGACGCTGCGGGCGATCTCCCGGGCCAGTCGCTGCGCTTGGTCAAGGAAGGCTCGCGCCACGGGTGAGTCGATAAGCAACGGCGCGGCGACCATCAGCATGAGTGAGTACGAGCGGGCCTGGTCGGCGGCGGCATCACGGTCGCCGTCACCGCTCTGAAAAGACCGCACTGCTTGCACGGATCGCCTGGCTTGCGCCAGCACGAACCCCGCCTGAGCAGCGACCACACGTGAGCGGGCGGCGTACTGCCGGCGGATGAGCAGCTGGTTGACAACGAGAACCGTCAGACCCAGCACCAGCAGCCCGGCGACGGTGTCGGTCGTGAGCGCGTGGGCGGCCCAGAACCGACGCATCCCGCGGTTGGTTAGATCGAGTGTGACGAGAACGACGGCGATCGTGGTAACGACCACCATGGCGACTTCGGCCTGCCAACGTGGCAACACGTCAGGACCCTAGGGCTTGACCATGGAGTGGGCGCCGTAACTGCGGTATCGGGGCCGTCGGCATCAGCCGTGGCCGAGCCATCCGCAGGGACGTCGAGCAGATCAAACTGGCAGCAACTCACCGTCAATCCGACGAGGAGCCGGCGCTACCTCACTTCTTCGACGAGATCGAAGGTTGGCGCTTCTCCTTGATCTTGGCCGCTTTACCGGTCCGATCCCGGAGGTAGTACAGCTTCGCCCGGCGGACATCGCCGCGTGCCATCACTTCGATCTTGGCGATGACCGGGGAGTGCACAGGGAAAGTGCGCTCGACACCCACCCCGAAGCTCATCTTGCGGACGGTGAAGGTCTCCCGTAACCCGGAGCCTTGACGGCGGATGACCGCACCCTGGAACACCTGGATGCGCTCCCGGTTGCCCTCAACCACGCGGACATGCACCTTGAGGGTGTCGCCGGGGCCGAAATCGGGAATGCCGTCGCGCAGGCTGTCACGATCTATGATGTCGGTCGGATTCATGGCGCGGTACTCCTGCCGGGCGTCGGGGCGGAACTCTCAGGATATCGGGTCGATGCCGAACTCATCCAGCAGGCCTCGCTCATCGGGCGAAAGCCCACCCCGAGCGGCGATGAGGTCGGGTCGGCGATCGAGGGTCCGAGTCAGTGCCTGCGCCTTCCGCCATCGCGCCACCCGGGCGTGGTCCCCGGATCGCAACACCTCCGGGACCAGCCAGCCCCGAAAGTCGGCGGGCCGGGTGTACTGGGGGTACTCGAGCAACCCGTCGCCGAAGCTTTCCTCCTCGGCCGATGTGTCGTTGCCCATCACACCGGGCACCAGCCGGGCGACGGCTTCGATCACCGCTATCGCGGCCACTTCACCGCCGGCCACGATGAAGTCACCGAGGGAAAGCTCGCCGTCCACGAGGTGGTCGGCGACTCGCTGATCCACGCCCTCGTAGCGCCCGCACAGAAGCGAGAATCCGGCCGTGGCGGACAGTTCGACGGCGCTCGCCTGATCGAAACGGCGCCCGCCAGGGTCGAGCAGCAGGAGCGGGCGCGGAGGATCAGCCGCTTCGACCGACGCGAACAGCGGCTCGGGGGCGAGCACCATGCCCGCGCCACCACCAAAAGGGGCATCGTCCACCGACCGATGCGGGTCGGACGTACCAGCGCGGAGATCGTGAACCCGCAGATCGAGGAGGCCGGCCCGACCGGCCCGCCCGATGAGACTGGCGGCCGTCCAAGGGATGACCAGATCCGGGAAAATGGTGAAGACGTCGATACGCACGGGCGATGGTCTGGGCTCGATCAGATGTCCAGCAGCCCCTGCGGAACGTCGGCGGTAAGACGTCCCGGCTGGCGGTCGACGACGAAACGCAGCGGCACGAGTCCGCCGCCCGAGAGCACGAGCAGGTCGCTGGCGGGATTGGCCTCGACCGCCTCGACGACGCCGAGGGGGGCTCCCAAGAGATCGACGACCTCGGCGCCGATCAACTCGTGCACCCAGAGAGCGTCGCCGTCGACGATCGGCGCCGCCGAGAGCACGACATCGCGCAACTCCTCGGCCTGTTCGCGAGTCTCGACCCCGGCGAAGGCGACGACCCAGCGGTCTTTGCCTCCCACTGCCCCCCGAGGCGAACTCCGAAGAACCTCCAACTCCCCGAGAGGGCTGTGCAACCGGGCGCCCGGCGCAACCCGCTCGACACGGTTGGTCGACAGCTCCACCACCACCTGGCCGTGGATGCCATGGGGCCGGACGACCCGACCCACCTCCAGAATCAGGGGCTCAGTCGACGATATCGACAATGACGTCGACACCGTCTCGCGCCCCGGCGGCACGCACCACGCTCCGGATCGACTGGGCGACCCGGCCCCGCCTACCGATGACCTTGCCCATGTCGTCCGGAGCGACCCGTAGCGACAACTTGATGCCGTGGCGAGTCTCGCTTGTGTCGATCACGACGGCATTCGGATCATCGACCAGCTGCGTCGCAACCAGGGACAGAACGGCCTTGGCGCGGCCACCGTCCACCTGGCCGTGGTCGTCCCAATCGTCCTCTCCCCCGAGAGGGGCCAGTTGGCCGTCCCCGGCGGTGCTCACGATGCGCCGGGCCGAACGCCGGTGGTGAACTCCTCCATCGCACCGGACTGGGTCAGGAGACGGGCGACGGTTTCGGTCGGCTGGGCGCCTACCTTCAGCCAGCGCACGGCCTTGCTGTTGTCGATGACGACCCGGCTGGGCTCGGCCCGAGGTTCGTAGGTCCCGAGAATCTCAATGAACCTTCCGTCGCGCGGAGAACGACTGTCTGCGGCGACGACCCTGTAGAAAGGCTGCTTCTTTTTTCCCATCCGCATGAGGCGGAGCTTCACGGCCATTTGTGGAATGCTCTCTTCTCTCGTTCGCTGGACCTATCGGCCCCGGCGCTTCTTCTTGTTGGACTTCTGATTTCTAGGTCTCTGACCGGCCGAAGAAGCCCGGCGGGCCATCCGCCCGCCTAGTCCCGGCATGCCAGCCATCTGGCGCAGGTAGCCCTGCATTTCCCTGAAGCGGTCGAGCAACGCATTGACCTCGGTGGTCGATGTGCCGCTGCCTCTCGCGATGCGCAGTTTTCGCGACCCGTTGATTATGGACGGCTTTTGCCGCTCCTCGGGCGTCATGGACTGAATGATGGCCTCGATCGGCCCCAGCATCCCGTCGTCGATCTCGGCCTTGCGCAACTCTTTGGGCAGCCCGGGGAGCATGCCCACCAGACCGGACAGCGGCCCCATCTTCTTGACCTGTTGCATCTGCTCGAGGAAGTCCTCGAGCGTGAACTGTCCCTGCTGGAGCCGGGCGACCGTTTCGGACGCCTGGTCCTGGTCGACCGTAGCCTCGGCCTTTTCGATGAGCGTCATCACGTCGCCCATACCGAGGATTCGGTCCGCCATGCGGTCGGGGTGGAACTGCTCGAAATCCCCTTGTTTTTCACCAGTGGAGGTGAAAACGATCGGCCTACCCACCACCTCTTTGACCGAGAGAGCGGCCCCACCTCGGGCGTCTCCGTCCACCTTGGTGAGGATGACACCATCGAGGTCGAGCGTCTGGTGAAACGCCTCCGCCGTGGCCACCGCATCCTGGCCGGTCATGGCGTCGATCACCAGGAGGGTGTAGTGGGGCTCGACGGTCTCGGAGATGCGCCGCACCTCGTCCATCAGCTCGGCGTCGATCGCCAACCGGCCGGCGGTGTCCACGATGAGCACGTCGCGACCGAGGCGAACCGCCTCCTCGAGTCCTTTCTTCGCCACCGTCACCGGATCGGACGGCTCAGAAAAGACGCCGACGCCGGCCTGTTCGCCGAGGATACGCAGCTGCTCGACGGCAGCCGGGCGCTGGAGGTCTGCGCCCACGAGCAACGGGTTGCGACCTTCGCGACGCTTGTACCAGGAGGCCAGCTTCGCCGCCGTCGTCGTCTTGCCCGAACCCTGCAGGCCGGCCAGGAGCACGACCGTTGGCGGTCGCGACGCATACGTGAGGCGGAGGGTCTCGCCCCCCAGGATGTTGCGGAGCTCCTCGTGCACCACCTTTACGACTTGCTGGCCAGGGGTGAGGCTCTGGGACAGGTCGATCCCGACCAGTTGCTCCTTGACCCTGGCCACGAAATCGCGAACCACGCGCAAGTTGACGTCTGCCTGAAGGAGAGCCAGCCGGATCTCGCGCAGGGCCTCGTCGACGTCGGCTTCGCTCAGCCGGCCTCGTCCGCGCAGGCGGCTAAAGACGGCATCGAAGCGGTCGGTCAGGGACTCGAACATGCGATCTACCAGCCTAGAGCACCTGACTGGCGAGACTCGCCTCGGGGTCCCGCCGTGGGGTGGTGGTCAGGGCGCGGGCGTAACGGTCGCCGAGCTGAAACTCAGCGTCAAGCCGGGATCAACGGACGTCGGCGGTTCCGCGGCCGCTGGAGATCGTCAGCGAGGGACGTCCTCCGGCGCCCACTCCCCGCCGGCAAGCAGAGGGGGCAGAGGGGCAGACCCGGCCGCCGCCGGGGCGCCCCACCTCACTTTTGGACAAACAAGCAGCCACAGGCTGCACAGATGTCCATTTGTGAGCGCAAGGTTTCGGGGCCCGGGGGGTTCGGGGGCCCGGGGGGTCCGGGGGCCCGGGGGGTCCGGCCAGCGGCGCCCGGCGCCGCCAAACCCGCGCTCGCCCGCGCCCCCGCCCTACCGGGCCGGCGCTCCCGCTGTGAGGCGACCGCCCGCATCACACGGCAAGCAGACCCCGCCGGCGCCGGGCCGCTCCACCTCACTTTTGGACAAACAAGCAGCCACAGGCTGCACAGATGTCCATTTGTGAGCGCAGGGTCCGGGGACCTCGGGGTCCGGGCCAGCGCCGCCCAGCGCGCCGCCGGCGCCCGCCGGCGCCGCCGCCTAGGCGGCGACGAGGGCGTCCACGAACTCCACGGGGTCGAAATCGACCAGGTCCTCGGGCTGCTCTCCGAGGCCGACCAGCTTGATGGGGATCCCGAGCTCGGCGCAGATGGCGAGCGCGATCCCGCCCTTGGCCGTGCCATCCAGCTTGGTGAGCACCACGCCGGTGACACCGGTGGCCGCGGCGAACTCCCGGGCCTGGATGAGTCCGTTCTGCCCGGTGGTGGCGTCGATCACGAGGAGAACCTCGTTGACCAGTCCCGGCGGGCGTTCGGCCACCCGGCGGACCTTCTTGAGCTCCTCCATCAGGTTGGTCTTGGTGTGTAGCCGACCGGCGGTGTCGGCCAGCACCAGGTCGGCGTGGCGCGCCGCGGCATGCTGGACCGCGTCGAAGACGACGGCGCCGGGGTCGCCCCCTTCGTTTCCCCGGATGAAGGAGGCCCCCACCCGATCGGCCCAAAGCTCCAGCTGGTCGGCGGCCGCGGCGCGGAAGGTATCGCCCGCGGCCATCACCACCCGGTGGCCGTCCCGCACCAGGCGCATCGCCACCTTCCCGATGGTCGTGGTCTTGCCGACGCCGTTGACCCCGACGAAGAGCCAGACGTTGGTGGCGCCGGGGGTCAGGTTCAACCGTTGGTCTCCCTGCAGAGTGGCCACCAGCTCGGACTTCAGGGCGGTGACCAACCCTTCGGCCGAGTTGATCCCCTCCTCCTTGCACTTGGCCCTCAGGTCGTCGAGGAGCTGCTCGGTCAGCCCGACGCCGACGTCGGCCAGGATCAGCGCCTCCTCGAGCTCATCCCACGTGGCGCTGTCGATGCGGTCTCGACTGCGCATGGCGGTGAGGTAGCCAGCGAAGACGGCCCGAGTCCGACCGATGCGGTCCCTGATACGGGGCGGCTGCGGCGGGGCAGCCACCTCCTCGGGAAGTGCTGCAGCCTCCTCCGGGGGCGCCTCGGCGAGTGCCGCCTCAGCTAGTGCCGCCTCGGCCAGTACCGCCTCGACAGGCGCCGCCTCGAGGGGAGGCGCCTCGGTGCCAGGAGTGGCCGTCGGGGCGGTGGCGGCGGGCACCGTGGCAGACCGAGCGGTATCGGCCGGCGCGGTGGCTTCGGGCCCGGCCGGAGGAGCCACCGCGGCGGGGGCTTCCCGCGCTGACGGAGGAGCGGTGGCGCCAGGGGCTTCCGGCGCAGCTGCCGGAGCGGTGGCGGCGGGAACTCCGGCCGGCGCCGTCGGGGCGCGGGCTGCTGGAGGAGCAGTCGCCGGCGGCGCCTGTTGCACCGGCGTCGACGCCTCGGGCGGCGCTTCGAGGCCACGGCGACGACGCGACGTGATCACAAAGCCGGCCGAGACCAGGACGATCACGGCGACCACCACGAGGACGATGATCAGGGCGAGCATGGTGGGCCGAGCCTAGAGGCCGGCGGGTCAGCCGGCGGCCGGAACCCTCACCCGCTCGCTCACCACGCGTGAGGAGCCGCCCGGCGCCATGGTCACCCCGTACAGGCAGTCCGCCGCTTCCATCGTGCGCTTCTGGTGGGTGACGATCAGCAGCTGGGCCTCGGAGCGGAACTGGTGAACCAGGTCGAGAAAGCGGTGCAGGTTGACGTCATCGAGGGCGGCCTCCACCTCGTCCATGAGGTAGAAGGGCGAAGGTCGGCTCCGGAACACGGCGAACAGGAACGCCATGGCCGTCAGGCTGCGCTCTCCACCCGAGAGGAGCGAAAGACGCCGGACGTTCTTCCCCGAAGGGCGGGCCTCCACCTCGATTCCCGTCTCCAGAAGGTGATCAGGGTCGGTAAGCCGCAACCGGCCCTGCCCGCCGGGGAAGAGGGTCCCAAAAAGGGCCTCGAAGTTGTCGGCGACGTCCGCATAGGCGGCGCGGAACACCTCGGTGATCTCGGCGTCGATGGCCCGGATCACCTTGCTCAGCTCCCGTCTGGCCTGCCGCACGTCCTCCAGCTGAGCCTCGAGGAACTGATGGCGCTCGACCAGGGCGGCGTGCTCCTCCAGGGCCAGGGGGTTGATGGGACCCATGAGCCTGAGCTCCCGTTCCAGCTCGGTACGGCGACTGGATGCGCTGGTCCCCGGAGGCAGGGAAGGGCACGCCGCGGCCCGGATGGCCTCCGGCTCACAGTCCAGGTCCCGACGGACCGTCTCGGTGAGGCTCTCCAGCCGGACGCGTACCTCGGCATCCTCGACCTCAACGCGACCGAGGTTTTGCCGGACCTCACCGAGTTGACGTTCGGCATGGCTGCGCCTGCGCCGTAGCTGTTCGAGTTGATCGCTATGCCGACGGGCCCGCTCGACCTCGGCGCGGCGGGCTGCGTGCAGGCGTTCGTGGATGGCGTCGAGCTCGCTGCGCCGGTTACGGACGAGCGCCATGAGCCGGTCGGTCACACGCAAGGACCGCTCTAGGCCCTGGCGCCTCGCCGTGGCACCGTCTCGTTCGGCCCGGTTGCGCTGCAGCCGTTCCTGCACCTCCTGCAGCCGGCGCACTGTCAGCGAGCGCCGCTCCTCCAGGCCGGCGGCACGTACCTCCAGATCCTTGCGGCGGGCCGCCGTATCGGCGACGAGGCGGGCCAAGCGGCTGCGGGCGATCCGCTCGGCCGCCACCCGCTCGGCCTCGGCCTCGGCCTCGGCCTCGAGGCCCGGCAGGGCCGCTTCCAGCTCGGCGACCCGGGCCCGATCGCGCTCCAGCCGGGCGACCATCTCTTCCCGCTCGGCCGCCGCCGAGGCCTGCTCGACGCTGGCCTCTTCCAGCTCGGTCTCGACACGTGGGAGGGTTTCGCTGGCGATCCGGTACCGAGCTCGGTTGTCCTCCAGGGCCCGACGAGCGCGGTCGCGTTCGCGACCTTGTGCGTGCGCCCGGTCTTGCGACTCGCGGAACTGTTGGTCGGCAGATGCCACTTCTGCCACCGACGCCGCCGCGTGGTGAGCGGCCTCCTCCAGCGCCGCTCCGGTCGCCACCACGCCCCCGTCCCCGACCCGCCACACGCCACGCTGAAAGCGGTCTCCGGCCCGGGTCACCACCACCAGCTGGGGATGGGCGACCGCGACGTCCGCGGCGGCTTCCCAACCGTCATCCACCACGACCGCATCGCGGAGGATGTCGTCGAGGAGCGCGGCTACCCCCGGGGAGCCAGCTCGAACCCGACGGCGCAAGAACGACAGCGGGGCGGGGCCGGTAGCCGAGCCCATCGCTTCCTGCCCCGGTGGGACCGTCGCCGGGAAGCGCCCGGGCTCGTTGGCTGGAGGTTGTGACTGACGCTGGTCCAGGCGGCCGGTCAGGGGAACGACCGCTCCGGAGACCTGGACCCGCTGCAACTCGGCCAGGCTGCGGCGGGCGGAGTTCACCCCGTCGACGACCACCGCGGCCAGCGCCGGGCCGGCGGCCGCCTCGAACGCCCTCTCGAAACCTGTGTCCACCTCGACGAGCTCGAGCAACGTACCCAACACGCCTGGCACTTCACTCAGCTGCTGGGCGCCCGCTTTGGCGCGAGCGTGATCGAGCGCCTGAGCGAGCGCCTCCTGGCGCGCAACCCACCGATGGCGCTCCGCCTCGGCTTGACGGTGGGCAGCCCTGGCTTGCTCGATGAGGCGTTCTGCCTCGGCGGCCGCCTCGAAGGCGGTCTCGGCGGCCTCGTTGAGGCGACCGTCCGCACCATCGCTCTCACTGATCGCCTGCCCCAGACGGGCGCGCTCGGCCCGGAGCCGATCGAGGCGACGCTCGATGCCACCGACCCGTGCGTCCAGCCGCGTGACTTCGTTTCCGGACCGGCTCAGGGCGGCACGGACCGCGACCAGCTCGCCCTTCACTTCGGCTGCCGGATGGGCTTCCGCCCGCACGGCGGCGCCCCATTGGGCGTCGACTGCCGCGGTTTCATCGCGGAGCGTCCGCTCGGCGTCGGCCAGCTCGTCGGCCAGCGGCAGCAGTCGACCGGCTTCCTGATCGGCAGTCGCCAGCCGGTCGTTGAGCTCAGCGGCCTCGGCTTCCAGAGCGGAGATCACGTCACGATCAATGGACGCAGCCAGGGCCCGATTGACTGATCGGCGGCGTTCCTCGAGAAGTGCGACCTGCCCGGCTGCGCGAGCCCGGAGTCCCTCCGCCCGGGAAAGCGCGTCGGCCAAGTCCTCCTCGGACTCGGCGCTTCGAGCCGCCTCTGTCCGAGCTTCGGCCGACAGGATCTCCCCGTCGAGGGACGCCAGCTCATGACCGAGCAGCTCTTCGCTGCGCCCCAGGTCCGTCCGGTTACGGGCCGCTGCAGCCAGGCGGGCCTCCACGTTGCCCAGCTCGCGGCCCAGCAGGTAGCGCCGAATGGCGGTGAGCTCATCAACCAACCCACCGTGCCGGCGGGCGGCTTCGGCTTGCTTTTCGAGGGGACGCAGTTGCCGGCGCACTTCCCGCAAGAGGTCCTGAAGCCGCACCAGGCTGGCTTCCGTCGATTCGAGTCGTCGCTCGGACCGCTCCTTGCGCCGGCGGAACTTCAAGATCCCGGCGGCCTCCTCGATGACCAACCGGCGTTCCTCCGGTCGGGAGCTGAGGATGGCATCCAGGTTGCCCTGCGAGACGATCACGTGTTGCTGGCGACCGACGCCGGTATCCGACAGCAGCTCCTGGATGTCGAGCAGGCGGCAGGGCACCTGATTGATGGCATATTCCGAATCACCGGTCCGGAACAGGGTCCGGGTGATGGTGACCTCGGAGAAGTCGATAGGCAGCAGCCCCGCGCTGTTGTCGATGGTGAGCTCGACCTGGGCCCGGCCAAGGGCGGCGCGGCGCGGCGTCCCGGCAAAGATGACGTCCTCCATCTTCGCTGATCGCACCGTGCTCGGGCCCTGCGCACCGAGCACCCAAGCCACCGCGTCGACGATGTTGGATTTCCCGCTTCCGTTGGGACCGACGACGACCGCGACCCCTGGCTCGAACTCCAGGGAGGTCGGATCCGCAAACGACTTGAAACCCTTGAGGGACAGCGACTTCAGGAACACTCGTGGTTCAACCTAGTGGGACGGCATCCCGACGTTGGGGATAGTGAGAGGGCGTTTTGGCGCCGTCAGACACCCTCAGACTTGACACTGAGAACAGAAGTAGCTGCTCCGTCCGTTGGCCTTGATCCGAACGATGACGCTGCGGCACCTCGGGCAGGCTTCGCCTTCGCGGTCATAGACGTTGTGAAGGCGCTGGAACTCGCCGATATCCCCGAAAAGGTCCCGGTACTGTTCGTCGGCCAGCGAGGATCCCCTGTGCTTGATGGCATCCTGAAGCGTTTCGACGACGGCGCGGTAGAGGCGGCGGATCTCCTGCGGCGTCAGGCTGTCCGAGTTGCGATCGTGGCGGAGGCCGGCCCCGAACAGGATCTCGTCGGAGTAGATATTGCCGATGCCGGCGACGAAGCGCTGATCCATGAGCAGGGGCTTGAGCTTGGTGCGCCGAGTGGCCAGCATGGCCCCGAAGCGGGTCCAGGCCATCTGGTGGTCGATGGGGTCGAAGCCCAGGTGGGCCAGCTCCGGCACCTCGGCTTCGAGTCGTTCCGGTGCGGTGACGAACAGCTCCCCGAAGGTCCTCGGATCGACGAAGCGGAGCTGGGACGCCCCGGCGAACGACAGCACCACGTGGGTGTGCTTGTCCACGGGGTCCTTGGGGTTTGCTCGGAGCAGCTGGCCGCTCATCCCGAGGTGGGCGACCACGACGTCGCTGTTGTCCAGCTGCATGAGCAGGTACTTCCCCCGCCTGCGTGTCCCGATCAGCTTCCGACCCTCGGTGCGAGCGACGAAGTCGCCGACGTCCTGGTGCCGACGCACGGAGCGGGCGCCCGTTACGTCCACCTTCTTGATCCGCTTGCTCACGAACTCCTTGTCGATGTCCCGCCGGATGGTCTCGACCTCGGGCAGCTCAGGCATCGCCGACTACCTCGAGCCCGCCTCGCCAAGGCCGCCGGAACCACCGTTTTCCAGCAGATACTCCCAGGCGACCCGGGCCGCCGCCTGCTCGGCCTGCTTCTTGGAGCGTCCGTTGCCGGACCCACTCGGACGGCCCTCTACGTGCACCACGGCGTGGAATTCCTTGGCATGGTCCGGGCCGGCGTCGCTGACCGTATAGACGGGAAGCTGATCGAACGTCCGCGCGCAAAGCTCCTGAAGCCTGGTCTTGTAGTCGTGCCCGCCCGGACCGGAGGCCGCGGTCTCGATCCGCTCTCCCAGCAGCTGCATCACCATGGAGTCGGCGACAGACCAGCCCCGGTCGAGGTACACCGCACCGATCAGGGCTTCCATGGCGTCGGCGAGAATCGACGGCTTGGCCCGCCCGCCGGACTGGTCCTCGCCTTTGCCCAGGAGCAGGGCGTCGCCGATCCGCAGCTCTGCGGCCATCTCGGCCAACGCGGCCGAGTTGACCACGGACGCCCGGACCTTTGCTAACTCCCCTTCCTGCATATCGGGGTAGGTGCGGTACAGGTACACCGTCACGACCAATCCCAGGACGGCGTCCCCCAGGAACTCGAGCCGTTCGTTGGATCCGGTACCCGGGTTCTCGGCACACCACGAGCGGTGCGACAACGACTGGATCAGGAGTTCGGGCTGGTCGACTTCCCACCCGAGTCGGTCCGCGAGCTCCTCCCTGGACGGGGATCGGTCCGGTCCGGATCCGTCTGTCAGGGTCAGCGTCTTCGTGATCGGAGCGATGGGTCCGTGCCCTCAGGCCTGGAGCTTGGCTACGACGTAGTCCACCGCGTCGCGGACCGTCTTGAGATCCTCGAGGTCGTCGTCCTCGATTCGGAAGCCTACGGTGCGCTCGGACAGCTCTTCCTCCAGCGCCTCCACCAGCTCGATGAGAGCAAGCGAGTCGGCGCCCAGGTCGTCGCCGAACGACGCGCCCTCAGAGATGCTGTCGGGACTGACCTCCAGGATGTCGGTCAGACAGCTCCTGATCAGCTCAAACACCTCTTGTCGGTCCAGCGGGGTGCGTTCGACGTGAGTCTCGGCGGGCAACGTGGGTCTCCTCGTATCGCAGTTAGAGATGCTATCGCCTGCTCTCAGCGTTGGCTGGCGGTTGGAACCGAAATTGCGGCCCGTAACTGGTCGACCAGACCGCCCGCGACCGCCTGATGGCCGACCTGCACGGCACTCATCACGGCCCGGGCGGACGAGGACCCGTGGCTGATGATGCAAACCCCGTCTACCCCGAGAAGCACGGCGCCGCCGTACGTGTCGGGATCGAGCTCCGCCGCCAGCGGCATCAGCGCCTCGAGGAAGGCGGTGGTCGCCGGATCCCGCTCCGGGTCCCGCGGCAGGGCGCCGAGCACGGCATTGAAGGCGAACTTCATCGCCCCCTCGAGCGTTTTCAAGACCACGTTGCCGGTGAAGCCGTCGGTCACCACGACGTCGACGGTGTCCGTCATCACGTCCCGGCCCTCGACGTTGCCCACGAAGTGGACATCTGCTCCCGCCTCCCCGCCTGCCAGCAGGCCGAACGTCTCTTTCACGAGAGGACTGCCCTTGCCGGGCTCCTCACCGATCGACAGCAGGCCGACGCGGGGGCTCGTGATCCCGAAGCGATGCTTGGCCAGCGCCGACCCCATCTGGGCGAATTGCACGAGCCAGGCGGCCGTGCACTCGGCATTGGCACCGGCGTCGAGCAGCACCGTCGGCGTCGTGCCCGGCACCGGGATCGGCGTGGCGATCGCCGGGCGGGCCACGCCGCGAATGCGACCCATGCGGAACAGGGCGCTAGCCATGGTGGCCCCGGTGTTGCCTGCGCTGACCATCGCGGACGCGCGACCGTCTCGAACCGCTTCCGCGGCCCGGACGAGGGACGAGTCCTTCTTGCCCCGAACCGCACGACCGGGGTCTTCGTGCATCCCGATCGTCTCCCGTGCCGGCAGGATCGGGAGGTCGCCCGTGTCACCCATCTGATCGGGATCACCCACCAGGATGACGGGGAAGCCGGCTTCGGCGGCCTGTATCGCACCGGCGACGATCTCGCCAGGGGCCCGGTCTCCGCCCATGGCGTCGACCGCTACCGGCAGGTCGGCCACCAATGGTCCTCCATCCCTGAACGTCCCCTGAGGCGGGGGGCCACCCGTGGTACTGCCGGCACCCCGCCGGGAGCCGGGCTCAGCCAAGGTCGAGGGCTTGGCGGCCCTTGTACCACCCGCACGTCGGGCACACCACGTGGGGCAGCTTGGCGTTGTGGCACTGCGGGCAGACGCTCCGCGGCGGGGCGTTGAGTACCCAGGCGCTCGCCCGGCGACTGCGGCTCTTCGCCTTGGAGGTCTTCTTCTTGGGGACGGCCATGGCAGGGCTTTCTGTTCGAGGAGCGCTGGACGCGGTCGGGCAAGCCTCAGAGAGGGCCGGGACAGCTTAGGCCAAGATCAGTTCGGCCGGTCGCCGGATCTTCGGTCAGGCCGGAAACCGCGGCCGGGGCAAGCGCCGGGCGGGCAAGCGCCGGGCCGGCAGTGCTGCGGTCGTCGACGCCCGCCACGCGGACGCTACTCGGCGTCGGGCTGGGGAGCTCGCAGGACGTCGAGGGCTGCCCACCGAGGATCGCCGGAGGTCCGCCCACAGCCACAGGGCCCAGCGTTGAGGTCGGCCCCGCAGAGGGGGCAGAGACCCAGACAGTCCTCCTGGCAGAGCGGGGCGAGCGGCAGTTCGAGCATTACGGCGTCGCGCACCAGGGGCTGTAAGTCGAGCTGCTCCCCGGCGAGCGGGTAGGTATCCTCATCGACCTCATCTGGCCGGGACCGAGGACGGTACAGCTCGCGAACCTCACAAATCAGCTCCCCCTGGAGCGGGCGCAGGCAGCGCCGACATTCCCCCTGCCACGGGGCTCGGACCACGGCGGTGACCTCGATGCCACCGACCACGGAATCCAGGACGACGTCCGCCGTCACTTCGGCGCTGGCAGGCACGACGCTGTCGGCCACGCGCAGCTCACCGACGTGGCCGGTTCGGTGCTCCTTCTGGCGCAGGCCCGGCTGTTTCCGCAGATTCGTCACGGAGACGAGCCATGGATTCGGTGTCATCGAAGCACTTCCTGGACGCGACCCCCGCTCAGGCCCGGTCCTGGTCGAAGAAGGCGTCCTCTCCCCCCAGGGTGGCGTCCTCGGAGCCGACTCCTGCGATGGTCGCGCCCCGATCATCCGCGACAGGCGTCGGAGTGCTCGACAGCTTCTCGCGGCCGGCCGCCACCGTCTTAATGGTCCGGTCGAGGACGACCTCGAAGGCCGCCAGCTTCTGGTCGCAATAGTCCTCGGCCTCGAGCCGTAACCGGCGGGCCTCGTCCCGACCGGCCTCGACCAGTCGCCGAGCCGTCTGTTGGGCCTCGCGCACGATGTCGGTCCGTTGCACCATGCGCTCGGCTTGCAGCCGCGCCTCCTGGACGATGTCGTCGCCCTCCCGTTGCATCTTCGCCAGAAACTCGTCCCGCTCCTTGAGCATCCAGCGAGCCTGACGCGTCTCTTCTGGCAGGCGATGCGAGGCCTCCTCGAGTAGCTCGAGGACCTCTTCCTTGTTGTCCAGCTTCACCGACGACGAGAGCGGGAGCGTGCGGGTTCCTTCGATGATCTCGATCACCCGCCGGATGAGCGGTTCAGTGTCCCCGCCGGCACCACCCTCCAGGAGACTCATGGCACCGTCCCGATTCCCTGGAGCCTCGACACAGAGCCGCTCATGTGAACTTCTCCTTGAGCTTTACGAGCACCGGTTCGGGGACGGTGGACCCGATGCGTTCGGCACCTCCGAAGCGGGCGAAGTCGCGCACGTATTTCGAGGCGATGAACGAATACTCAGACGATGACGGGATGAACAGGGTCTCGATGCCCGCCACCCGCCGGTTCATCTGCGCTTGTTGCAGCTCGGCTTCGGCGTCGGAGGCCACCCGGAGGCCCTTGATGATGACATCGGCCCCGATCTCCACGGCCAGGTCCACGGTCAGCACCGAAAGCGACGCCACCGAGATGTTCGGCAAGTGGGCGAGCGAGTCCTTGATCATCTCTTCGCGCTCCACCAAGGTGAAGAGAGGCTCGCCCTTCTGAGTGTTGCGCATCGGCGCCACCACGACGAGGTCGAACAGCTTCGAGGCGATCTCCGCGATCTCCAAGTGCCCGTTGTGAAAGGGATCGAATGATCCCGGGAACAAGGCCGTCCTCAAGTCTCACCTTCTTGACGCACGAGAGGCTTTGATCGGGCAGCGGCCTGCACGACCGTCACCACGGTACCGCCGTACCGCCTCACCTTCACAGTCTCCCAGTCTGCGCCCGAGGTCTGGCCCTCAACGGAGAGGTTCTGGCCCTCAACGGAGAGGTTCTGGCCCTCAACGGAGAGGTTCTGGCCCTCGACAGAGAGGTTCCGGCCCTCGAAGGAGAGCTCGTGGCCGGTCTCGGCAACCAACCAGGTCGTGCGGTCGCGAAGGCCGGCCAGCAGTCGGGCCCAGGCGTCGAACCCGTACGGTGGATCCGCGAACACGAGGTCGACCACCGGAGCGGTGGACAGATACTGCACTGCATCCGCGCAGACGATCGACGCGGCTCGGGCGGCCGGCCCGAGGACCTCCAGGTTGGTTCGAATGGTGGCGATCGCGGCCCGGTCCAGATCGACGAAAGTGGCCTTCGAGGCCCCCCTGGACAGGGCCTCAATGCCCAATGCGCCGCTCCCGGCGAACAGATCGAGGACGACCGCCTCTTCCACCGCGTCCAGGCTCGCCAGCATGGAGAACATGGCCTCCCGGACCCGGTCGCTGGTAGGTCGGGTCGTCCGGCCATCGGGCGCTCGCAACGTGCGCCCGCGGGCGGACCCGGCCACCACTCGCACCCGGCCCACGCTACCGCCATGGCCGCAAGCGGCGTGATCAGCTCTTGAAGAGAAACTGCAAATCTTCGTCGTCCAGCAGTAGCCGAATCTCCTCCGCCAGCTCGGGATGGCTGTCGAGACCAGGGTCGTGGTCGACCAGGTCGAACGCCACCTCCCGGGCGCTGGCGACCAAGCCTTTGTCGCGTCGCAGCGAAGCCAGCTTGAGGTCGGTGGCGCCTTTCTGGCGGACCCCCAGGATCGTCCCCTCGCCTCGAAGCTCGAGGTCCACCTCAGCCAGCTCGAAGCCATCGGTACTTCGTTCGAGAGCCGCCAGCCGCTCCCGCGCGTCGGGACTGGCCTCCTCGCCGAGCAGGTAGCACCAGCCGGGATGATCACCTCGCCCGACCCGGCCGCGCAGCTGGTGGAGCTGCGCCATACCGAAGCGACCGGCATCCTCGATGATCATCACCGTGGCGTTCGGCACGTCGACCCCCACCTCCACGACGGTCGTCGCGACCAGGACGTCCACTAACCCGGCCCGGAACTCCTCCATCGCTCGTTCCTTGTCCTTGGGCGGCAGCTGGCCGTGGAGCAAGCCCAAACGCAGGCCGGCCAGCTCCCCGGCCGCGAGGCGTTCGAGCTCCTCGGCGGCGGACCGGGCTTGAACCCGCTCCGACTCCTCCACCAGGGGGCATACGACGAACGCCTGCCGACCGTGGGCCACCTCGGCGCGGACCTGCTCCCAGGCCTCCGCCTCCTCGAGTGGCCCGCGAGCCCAGTGGGTGGCGACGGGGGTACGGCCGGGCGGAAGCTGGGCGAGAACGGTGGTGTCGAGGTCGCCGTACACGGTCATGGCGGCGGTGCGCGGGATGGGGGTCGCGGTCATGACGAGGACGTCCGGGACCACCTCGCCCGCCTTCTCCCGCAGAGCGGCGCGCTGCTCAACGCCGAAACGGTGCTGTTCGTCGATGACCACCGCCCCGAGCGAGCGGAAGGCTACGGCGTCGGTCAGCAACGCATGCGTGCCGATCAGGATGTCCACCGTGCCGTCGATCAGCCCGGCATGGAGTCGGCTCCGCTCCCGGGCCGGCGTCCGGTTGGTCAATAGCGCGACCAGTAAAGGCCGCTCTCCGAGAAGCGTCTGCTCGCTCGGACGGTTGAAGTCAGCCAGCAGCGCGCTCACGCCTGTGTGGTGCTGCTCGGCCAGCACCTCGGTAGGTGCCATGAGCACCCCCTGATGTCCGCCTTCCACCGCCGTGAGAAGGGCAGCAACGGCGACGACCGTCTTGCCGGCACCGACGTCGCCCTGCAACAGCCGGTGCATCGGGTGAGGTCCCGCCATGTCGGCGCGTATCTCCTCGATCGCAGCCTGTTGCGCATCTGTCAGGGAAAAGGGAAGACCCTCCTGGAAGCGGCGCACCAGATTTCCCTCCACCTGGTGGCGGATTCCGGTCGCTTCCTGCTCGACCGCTCGCTTGCGCATCACCAGGATGACCTGAAGGCGTAGCAACTCGTCGAAGGCCAGCCGCTGGCGCGCCGCCTGGCCGTCGCTGAGCGACTCTGGAGCGTGGATCCGATGCACCGCCCAGTCCCGGCTGACGAGCCCCAGGCGACTACGCCAGGCCTCGGGCAGCGGATCGACGAAGGTGCGGGCCCGGCGCAGCGCCTCGGCGACCCAGTCACCGATCTCCCAACTCGAGAGGCCCGCCCGCTCGGACTGGGGATACACAGGAACGATCCGCCCCGTGCGGTCTCCAACGAGATCGACGACAGGGTTGGTCATCCGGAAGCGGCCGCGGAAGCGCTCGACCTTGCCGAACACGACGACCTGCGTGCCCTCGGGCAGCTGCTTGGCGCGCCAAGCCTGGTTGAAGAACGTGACCGACAGGTAGCTCGAGCCGTCGAAGAGCACGACTTCCACCAGCGCCCGCCCCTGCCGAGTGCGGCGAACGGAACTCCGGCGAACCGTCGCCAGCACCATCGCCTCCTGACCCTCGACCAGATCAGGGATCGCGGCCTCGTTGGTCCGGTCGATGTACCTCCTCGGGTAGTGCGTGATCAGATCCAGGACAGAGATGATCCCCATCGCTTCGAGCGCGGCCTGGTGCCTCGGTCCGACTCCCTTCAGCCGCTCGACGCCGATTTCGGCGAGGTGAGGAAGGGAAGTCGTCGATGGGCCGGGCTGGCCGCTCACACTCACTCGATGGAGAACAGGTAGGCGTAAAGCGGTTGACCCCCGTTGTGTACTTCCACGCTGACGCCAGGGTGGTGCTCGTCGAGCCACTCGGTGATGCGGCGCGTTTCGGCCGCCCCCGCCCCCTCCCCGGCGATGATCGTCACGATCTCGTGATGGTCGACGTCGATCAAATGCTGCAGCAATCCGATGGCCGCCTCGGTCAAATCGCGGGCGACGATCTCGATGCCCTCCCGGGACAGACCGAGGTAGTCGCCCTCCGTGATGGGCCCCGCATCGCAGACACTGGCGCGCACGGCCCTCGTCACTTCCCCCGCGACCACGCGAGAGGCGCTCCGCGACATCAACGTGACGTTGGCATCGGCGTCGCCTTCCGGGTCGTACTCGAGCAGCGCGGCGAACCCCTCCTGGATGCCGCGGGTAGGTATGACCCGAACCAGCTTGTCTGCCTGCTGGGCGGCCTGCTCGGCAACGGGGACGATGTTGCGGTTGTTGGGCAGCAGCACGACCTGCTCTCCCGGAGCGGCCGCCACCGCGTCCAACAGGTCGGCGGTGGAAGGGTTCATGGTTTGGCCGCCGCTCACCACATGGTGGACTCCCAGCGACCAGAAGATGCGGCGGATCCCCTCCCCCGTGCACACCGCGACCACCGCGCAGCGGACGGGTGCCTCGGGGTCAGACGCCGACGGGTCCCGAGCAACGGCGTCGCGCACCCATCTCTCCTCCTCTACTTGTTCCCAGAGGTCGGAGACCCGGATGTTGCGCGGCACACCGGCGCCGATGGCAGCCTCGATGGCGGCACCGATGTCGTCGGTGTGGATGTGGCAGTTCCACAGACCGTCGCCTCCCACGACCACGATCGAGTCGCCGAGGCCCGCCCACACCTCGCGAAACGGGGGAATGGACTCGTCGGGCGCCTCGAGCAGATACATGACCTCGTAGCGCAAACCGGTGAGCGCATCGCTCCACGGCCGGCCGCCCGCTGGGCGAGGAGTCCCGTTGGGACCGGTCGCGGGCGCCGCCTCCGGGAGCGGGCGGCCGGCAGCCACGTGGAGAAACGCATCGAGCAGCAGCAGGAACCCGGAGCCCCCCGCGTCCACGACACCAGCCGTACGGAGCACCGGCAGCAGCTCGGGAGTGCGAGCCAGGGCTTCGTCCGCTCCCTGCCGGGCGGTGTCGAGCATTTCGACCAGCCCGGCCCCCTCGGGCGTGGCGGCAGCCGCCTCCGCCGCAGCCCTGGCGACGGTCAGGATCGTCCCCTCGACAGGGTGCTGCACGGCCTGGTAGGCGCTGGCGGCGGCCCGCCCCAGGCCGTCGATCAGCACGCCGGCGTCCACTCGACCAGAGCTGCTGATGGCCTCGGCGAGACCCCGGAGCAGCTGTGACAGGATCACCCCTGAATTCCCTCGCGCGCCCATCAGCGACCCGTGGCTGATGGCCTCCGCCACCTCCCCGAGATCAGGGTCGTCTCGGACGGGAAGCGCCTGCACGACGGACTCCACCGTCAAGGCCATGTTCGTCCCCGTATCGCCATCGGGGACGGGGAAGACGTTGAGGCTGTTGATACGAACCTGGTGGTCGCGGAGCGTATCCCTATACGCAGTCACCACGGCGACCAGGTCGCCGGCACTCAGCCGCTCCAGCGTCCGCATGCCGGGATGCTAACCTGGTAAGTCGGTTGTGACGGGCTAGGCCGGCCCCAGAGGAATGAGGTATTCAACCCCGATGGCAGCAGTCTGTGAAGTGTGCGGCAAGCGGCCGTCGTTCGGCATGAGCATCAGTCACTCCCACCGTCGTACGAAGCGGCGCTGGAACCCCAACATCCAACGGGTGCGGGCCGTCGTCAATGGCACGCCCCGTCGGGTCCACGTGTGCACGTCGTGTATCCGGGCCGGCAAGATCACCAAAGCGGTGCGCTGAGGCCGTCGGGCCCCCGTTTCCCCGGCCCCCGCAGACCCAGGCCCCAAACGCGCCATCTGGTGCCCCAGCAGGTATCGCGGTTGCACTCAACGGGAGCGCCGGGACCAGCCGGGGTCGACGGGTCCCACGCCCCGCCCGACCTCGGCCCCATTGGCGATGGCGCCGGCCACGAACGTCTTGGCCCGCCGGCAGGCTTCGGCCAGGTCCACCCCAGACGCCAGCTGGGCGCAGACGGCGGCAGACAGGGTGCACCCGGTGCCATGGCTGAAGCGTCCCGGAAGGCGGGGTCCCTCGAGCCAAAGAGCCTCACCCCCCAGCCACAACAGGTCCGGAGAGCTGTCACCAGCCAAGTGCCCGCCTTTGAGGAGCACCGCTTCGGAGCCGAGGGCCGCCAGCTCTGCCGCGGCTTCGGGCAGAGCGGCCCGTTCGGCGATCGGCCGGTCGAGAAGGGCCTCCGCCTCGGGCAGGTTCGGGGTCACCAGGGTGGCCAGCGGCAGCAGGGCCCGGCGCAAGACGTCCAGGGCGTCCAGGTCGAGCAGGCGCTCGCCGTGACTGGTAACCAACACCGGATCGACGACGACCGGGCCCAGCCGGTACGCCCCAATAGCCTCCACGACGGCCTCGATGACCATCGCCGTTCCCAGCATGCCCGTCTTGCAGGCATCCACCCGCAGATCGGTGGCCACCGCATCGATCTGGGCCCGAACGAGCGGTGGTGGCAGGACCAGAGCGTCGTGCACGCCGAGGGTGTTTTGAGCGGTCACGGCCGTCAGGGCACTGGCTCCCCACACGTCAAACATTTCGAACGTCTTGAGGTCGGCCTGGATGCCCGCACCGCCCCCTGAATCGGAGCCGGCGATGGTGAGGGCCACCGGCCGTTGGGTACTGCCAAACTGGGCCTCTCTCATCGAAAACTCGCCTGAAAAAGGAGCGATCCGTTATCGTCGTCCACAAGGGGGAGCGTAGGCAGTGAAGCATCAATATGCAGTCAAAAGGAGAACCAGCCAGCCGTGAGCTCCACCACACCCCTCACCAACCACACGCGCCTTCAGGAGTGGGTTGGCGAATGGGCTGCCCTCACCGAACCCGACGAGGTCGTCTGGTGCGACGGCAGCGCAGAGGAGTACGACGCCCTGTGCGCCGGGTTGGTAGAGGCCGGCACCTTTGAGCGCCTGTCCGATGCCAAACGGCCGAATAGCTATTGGGCCCGGTCCGATGCTGGAGATGTGGCCCGCGTCGAGGATCGCACCTTCATCTGCTCTGAGCACCAGGAGGACGCCGGCTCCACCAACAACTGGCGCGACCCCGCCGAGATGAAGCAGACGATGCGCGACCTTTACCGCGGGTGCATGCGGGGGCGCACCATGTATGTGGTGCCCTTCTCGATGGGTCCCCTGGGTTCGCCAATTGCCCACATCGGGGTCGAGCTGACCGACTCCGCGTACGTCGCAGTGAGCATGCGGATCATGACCCGGATGGGTATCGGTGCCCTCGAGGTGCTGGGCGCCGACGGCGAGTTCGTCCCGTGCGTCCACTCCGTGGGTGCGCCGCTCGCCCCCGGACAGGCGGACGTGCCGTGGCCCTGCGACGCCACCAACAAGTACATCGTTCACTTCCCGGAAACGCGTGAGATCTGGTCGTACGGGTCGGGCTACGGCGGAAATGCCCTGCTCGGCAAGAAGTGCTTCGCCTTGCGCATCGCCTCGGTCATGGCCCGCGACGACGGATGGCTCGCGGAGCACATGCTCATCGTCAAGCTGACCTCGCCGGAAGGTGAGTCCCGCTACGTCACCGGCGCGTTCCCGTCCGCGTGTGGCAAGACCAACCTGGCGATGCTGATCCCTACCCTTCCGGGATGGAAGGTCGAGACCATCGGGGACGACATCTGCTGGATGAAGTTCGGCAACGACGGCCGCCTCTGGGCCATCAACCCGGAGCACGGGTTCTTCGGGGTGGCGCCAGGGACCAGCGACACCACCAACCTCAACGCCATGCTCACCCTGTCGGCGAACTGCATCTTCACCAACACCGCCCTCACCGACGACGGGGATGTGTGGTGGGAGGGGATGACTACCGAGAAGCCGGCCCACCTGACCGACTGGAAGGGACAGGATTGGACGCCCGCCTCCGAAACGCCGGCGGCCCACCCCAACGCCCGCTTCACCGCACCTGCATCCCAGGATCCGGCCATCGCCCCCGAGTGGGAGGATCCGGCTGGCGTACCGATCTCGGCCATCCTCTTCGGTGGACGGCGCTCGGCGGTCGTGCCCCTCATCACCGAGGCGTTCGACTGGCAGCACGGAGTCTTCCTGGGTTCGATCATGGCGTCGGAGACGACTGCCGCGGCCGCCGGTGCAGTAGGAAAGCTGCGGCGCGACCCGTTCGCGATGCTGCCGTTCTGCGGCTACAACATGGCCGACTACTTCGCCCACTGGCTCAGCATCGGGCGTCGGGCGGATGCCGCGAACCTGCCCCGTCTTTTCTATGTGAACTGGTTCCGGAAAGGCGCGGACGGCAAGTTCCTGTGGCCCGGCTACGGGGAGAACAGCAGGGTCCTCGAATGGGTATTCGAGCGCTGCGCCGGGCGAGCCGACGCGGTCCCCACCCCTATCGGGCTCGTGCCGGGCCGTGACGCCATCCCCACCGACGGGCTGAACGTCACCCCCGAAGGCATGGCCGAGCTGTTGGAGGTCGACGCGGACGAGTGGCGGAAGGAGCTGCAGTCCATCGCCGACCATTACGACAGCTTGGGCGACCGGCTCCCTCCCGAATTGCTCGACGAGCTCGCCGAGCTCGAGAAGCGACTCGGCTAGCCGTCCCCGCAACCCAAAGCCGCTGGCGGTATCGTCCTCGACGTCGAGAGGAGAAAATCCGTGGCCGTCACTGCCTACGTCCTGATTCAGACCGAGGTCGGGAAAGCCGCCTACGTGGCGGAGCACGTTCGCTCTATCCCCGGGGTCATCGCCTCGGATGACGTCACCGGGCCCTACGACGTGATCGTCCGAGCAGAGGCCGATTCGCTCGACGATCTGGGCCGTATGACAGTCAGCCGCCTCCAGTTGATCGAGGGCATCACCCGCACCCTGACCTGCCCGGTCGTCAATCTGGACTGAAGGGCGGCGCGGCGGCACCCCAACTGACAGCATGAGCCCAGGCTGGACCGCTGATCACCCGGCCAGCCTGGCGGCGAGCGCTCGCAACCTGTCGATCGCGTGCGGGGTTCGACTTCCCCACCAAAACAGGTCACGCCCGTCGACGAAGGTCACCGGCGCCACCACCTCCAGCTCGTGGCGGTGTCGTTCGGAGAATTTGTACGGCTCGGACGGGGCAAGCACCACGTCGGGTTGAAGCCGGCTGGCTTCTGCGATCTCGAGCGTGGGGTAAGGGTCGGCTGCCCCGGCGAACACGTTGGCAACTCCCGCAGCGGCCAAGAGGGACGATCCGTAGGTTCGAGCCCCGATCGTCATCCAGGGCCGCCGCCAGATCGGCACCCACGCTCGAAGCCGGGGAGCGGGCGGGACTCCGAGCGGGCTGAGAACGGACGCATCGAGCGAGGACAAACCCATCGCGGCAGCCAACGCGGCCAGCGTCGGTCCAACGTCGGCGACGGATCGGACCGAGGTGGCGAATACCTCCACGCCCGCGGCTTCGAGGGTCTCCGCGTCGACGATCCGGTTCTCCTCCGTGTCCATCACAACCAGGTCCGGCGAGAAGGCGACGATCGCCTCCACGTCGGGTGTTTTCGTCCCGCCGACCGTGGGCAGCCCGGGCACCTCGCAGAAGCGGGTCACCGCGACGGGAGTCACACCCCATGCGAGCAATGTCTCGGTCACGGAAGGGACCAGGCTGACGACGCGCCATCCCATCTCAACGCCCCTCGACGACAGTCCGGCCGGGCTTCCCGTCGAAGTCGCGGGCGTATCCGAGGTCACGCATCAGAGCCGATCGAGAAGTTGCACCTTTTTGACCTCGAACTCGGCATCGGTGATCAGTCCCCGCCGACGAAGGCCGTCAAGTTGCTCGATCTGGGCGGGAATCGACAGGGACGACGGCGGCCCTGCAGTCGATGGACCGGCAACCTGGCGCCGGGCCAGGTCAACCTGACTGGCGATCTCCCGTTGAATCTCGGCCGGATGCGGCAGGTCGGGAAACACCTCACGTCCGTCGCGACCGGCCGACTCCAGGAGAAGGTCGCCCTCCCCGATGAAGCGCCCCCAGAGGGTCTGTCGATAGCTGACGTCGGTCAACGCGGCAAGCGGGATCTCCCGGCCACTTCGCGCCAAAACCCCCGTGCGCCGGATCAGGCGGCCAGTCGTCACGACCAGCCGGGTGGACGTCCATCGGATGTACCGGCGGAGCATCCACGCGGCCGCCAGCACCAGCACCACGAGCGCGACCCAATCGGTCCACGAGGGCCCGGCAAAGGCCGCGTAGAGCGATCCGACAATCACGATCAGGAGGAGCGCCACCGGGGCGGTGAGGTACCACCAGTGGGGCCGAACGTCGAGCACGACCTCCTCGCCGGGAGTAAGCATCCGGCCTGGGAACCTCATCGACACCCTACGGTAGGCCACTTCCTTGGGGATGGCTTGACGGGAAGCGTGACAGGAGGCACACTCCTCCCTCATCAGGTTCCCGGTTGCCGCGCCAGCTGGATGGTTCGGGGGGATCGTTCGCTAGGCGCGCAACCGGGACCTCGATCGAGTGGCGGACCTCGATCGAAGGGCGGGAACCTGATCGAGGGGCGGGATCGGGAGGGCACCTTCGAGCATCCACCAGCCGGTCACACCCCGTTCGTAGGGTCGGTGGCGTGCAAACGCCGTCCGTCGACGCCGAAGATCTGCTTTCCGGCCTGACCTCGTCGCAACGCGTCGCCGTGACCTCTGCGTCGTCGCCGCTGTGCGTGCTGGCATCGGCCGGAGCCGGCAAGACGCGCGTGCTGACCCGCCGGATCGCCTACCGGGCGCGCACCCGGCGCGGCCGCACCCAACCACATCGTGGCCCTCACCTTCACACGGAAGGCGGCTGGAGAGCTGCAGAGCCGGCTCCGGGCGCTGGGCCTCAGGGATCAGGTCAACGCGGGGACCTTTCACTCGGTGGCAGCTGCCCAACTCCACCGGTGGTGGGCTGACCGGGGCCAGACCGCCCCGGCAATGCTCGAACGCAAGTCGCGGCTTCTCGGCCCCCTCGCCGCGGCGCGCGCCCGCACCTCGCCAACGTCCCAGTGGCCGAGCTGGCCGGGCACATCGAATGGGCGAAGGCCCGATTGATCGATCCGGATGCCTTCGAGGAGGGGGCGCGGGACGCGAGCAGGACCTTCCCCGCCGGCCTCCCCCCTGCGGCCGTCGCCCGGCTCTACGCCCGCTACGAACACGAAAAAGTACGACGGGGGCTGATCGATTTCGACGATCTCCTGGTTCGCTGCGCCGAAGCCATCGAGTCCGACCCGGCCTTCGCGGCGGCGCAGCGGTGGCGGTGGCGCCACCTGTTCGTCGACGAGTTCCAGGACGTCAACCCCCTGCAGTACCGGCTCTTACTGGCCTGGCTCGGGCCGTCGACCGACCTCTGTGTGGTGGGGGACCCCGACCAGGCGGTGTACAGCTGGAACGGTGCCGATCCCGAGCTGCTGACCGGGATGCCGCGGCACTGGCCGACCGCCGAGGTCGTGCGCCTGGAGGACAACCACCGGTGCAGCCCTCAGATCCTGGCCGCCGCCGCCGCCGTCCTCGACCGGACCGACCGCCAGCTTCGCTCCACCGCCGCTGACGGACCGCGACCGTCCGTGACCGCCTACGCGTCCGAAGCAGCCGAAGCGACCGGTATCGCGGCCGGTGTGCAGCGGGCCCACGGCCACGGCCGGCGATGGGGCAGCCTGGCCGTCCTGACCCGGACCAACGCGCAGCTGATCCCGATCCAGCAGGCGCTGGAGGCGGCGGGCGTCCCCTACTGGTCGCCGTCGCAACGGGAACTCCTGCACGATCCAGTCGCCCGCGAGGTGCTGATGGCTGTTCGAACCCGGCCGGGCGTCCCTCTGCAGATGGTGGCCGCGGACCTGGCCGCGAGCGCAGAGGAGCGTTCGCTCGGAAGTGAAGACCGGAGCGGGACGCTGACCGCGCTGGCCGAGCTGGCCCGCACCTTCTGCCGCCAGGAGCCGGAGAGCACCGCGGCCCAGTGGCTGGCGTGGCTCCCCACGGCCGTCTCCGACGACCCCCGTACCCCGCCTCCCCACGATGCGGTGACCCTGTGCAGCTTCCATCGGGCCAAGGGCCTCGAGTGGGAGGCGGTGTGGGTGGCAGGCCTGGAGGAGGGGCTGGTGCCGATCGGGAGAGCGGCCACGGCGGCGGCCCACGCCGAGGAACGGCGCCTCCTCTATGTGGCGTTGACCCGACCGAGCGCGGAGTTGTTCTGCTCGTGGGCCGGACAACGCACCTTCGGCAGCCGACCTGTTCCCCGGCGAGCGTCCCCATGGCTGGAAGCCATACGCACGGCGGGATCGGATCAGCCGGATGGAGTTGATGGTCCCTCCGATGCCGGCCAATGGCGGGGCCGGCTCCGGGACCAGCGTCGGCAACTTCACGACGGGTTCGGCTCCAGGCGGCGGACCAGTCGGGTCCGGGTGCCCGAGGGTTGGCCCGAACCGGATGGCGACCTGGTCCGGGCCCTGCAGTCCTGGCGCGCGGACACCGCCCGGGCAGGAGGGGTGCCGGCCTACGTCGTCCTCCATGATGCGACGCTTGCCGCCTTGGCATCCTTGTCGCCGCGCACGACCGAGGAGCTGCTCAGGGTGCCAGGGCTCGGGCCCGTAAAGGCCGGGCGCTTCGGACCGACCCTGCTGTCGCTGTTGGCCGATCGGGCGGCCACGGGCTGAGCCCTACGACCCGCCGGGTCGCAAGAAATTTCTGTCACGGGGGTGCCGCGTTGCTGAATCAGGAGTACCCTGTCGGCCGTGGCCGCGTGGTATTCCATCGAAGTGTTTGACGGGGCCTCTCCGGCGTCGGTCTGGGCCGAGGCGTACCGCGATTCCCTGATGGAGACCGCTCTCACCCATGGGGCGACGGACTGGTCGTGGCATCGTCACACCTGGGGTGTCGTGTTCGAGGTCTCCTTCGACGACGAGGCCGCGTGGGAAGCGTTCACCAGCCTGCCCGGCGTCCAGGCGGCCCTGGATGCGGTACCGGATCCTTTCACCGGGCTGATCGTGTACAAGGGCCGGGGCGGCAGCTCCGGGGCGCCGTTCCCCCGCCGACCCCGCCCTCTCATCGGATCCGGCTCCGCCGCCCTTCCCCTCCCCTGGGATCTGGGCTTGGACGAGCTGGCCACCCTTTCGTCGCTCAGCCTGCCCCGGCCAACCCTGGCCGGTACCAGCGCCCGCGGCCGCACCGCCTGACGTCTTCCCGCCGCCGCACGATGCGGTGTAGCGAGCGGTCAGCGATCCGGACGACCGCGCCGGTCGTCCTCCCGATCGCCCTCTGGCGGTGTCGGGTGGTGACGAGATCAGCTGGGTCGGTTGCCCGTCAGGGCCGCAAACCGCTCCGGCGACACCGTGACGAACACGCAGGTGGCCTCCGCAGTCAGTTCGCCCTCGGCGAACAGGCTTCCGGAAACCACTACGGTCCGGCCGCGGACCCGGTCGAGCGCTCCTTCGAAGCGGACATCCGTGTGGAGCGGGGTCGGCCGCCGGTACCGGACGGTCAGGGTTCCGGTCATCCCCACATGACCGGACACGGTCTGCACCAGCCCGAGGAAGTCGTCGAAGGCGGCCGCCACCCAACCCCCGTGCACGCAGCCCGGAGGACCCTCGTAGGCTGACCCGAAGCGGGCCCGGCCCACCACGAGTTCGTCCTCGATGGCCATCCGGATCGGCGGCGCCAGCGGGTTGGCTACTCCGAGGACGGGAGACCAGTCGAAGTACCCCCGACCGTGGGCGGCGCCCGATGCCTCCGGATAACCTTCGTAGCGGCGGTTGGGCGGGTAGCCCTCCAACAAGGTGAGGGCATCCTGCACTTTGGCGGCGACGTCCTCGAGGATTGGCCCTGGCGCAGACGTCGCAGTCAGCCGGTCGATCACTTCCCGGACCAGCTCCCCAACCTGCCGGGCGGCGGCCTGGCGCGCATCGACGGGCTGTTCGCTGGCCCACGCCAGGCGGGCGCGCAGGACGTCGGCGCCGGACATCCCGCGCTCCTCGTCATCTTCCGGTCCGGCGGGAACACCAGTGGGCTCCGGGTCGGGCCGGCTCACTGGTCGGCCAGGTCGACCAGCACCGGAGCGTGGTCCGACGGAAGCTTTCCCTTGCGGGCATTTCGATCGACCAGGGCCCACGACAGGTGCTTGGCCAGGGGGCGAGACAGGAGGATGAGGTCGATGCGCATACCCCGGTGCTCATGAAAATCGCCGGCTCGGTAGTCCCAATAACTGAACAGGCGGTCCTCCGGGTAGCGGGCCCGGAACGCGTCGACCAATCCCCATTCCTCGACCGCACGGAGCGCCTCCCGCTCCGGTTGGCTGACGTGGGTCGCACCCTCGAACGCCTTGGGATCCCACACGTCGCGGTCCTCGGGGGCGATGTTGAAGTCGCCACACACCGCAACCTGCCCGTCGGGGTCGGCGGTGACCTCCAGATGGCGGCGGAGCTTCGCCATCCAGCCGAGCTTGTAGCGGTAGTGGTCAGAGTCGACGCTGCGCCCATTGGGGACGTAGACGCTACTGACCTGTACCCCCCCGCAGCGCGCCGTGATGATCCTCGTTTCGGGGTCCGGATCGAGCGGCTCGGCGAACCCGGACAGCACGTTGTCGATGCCTACCCGGGACAGGATGGCCACCCCGTTCCACCGGCCGTCTCCGTAGTGGACCGACTCGTAGCCCAGGGTGGAAAAGGCCATGTGCGGAAAGGCGGCGTCGGCCAGCTTTGTCTCCTGGAGGCAGAGGACGTCCGGGTGGGCATAGTCCAGCCACTCCTCCAGGCGCGGGAGCCGGATCTTCAACGAGTTGACGTTCCACGTAGCAATACGCATGCACCGGTCATGGTAGAGAACGGCGGGCCGTCTGCTCGTAGACGGCCCGCCGTTCTCTGGTCGCGGCGTCGGGACTCGGGCGTTTCGCGCCCTGGGGCGACCCGGTCCCAGGACAGGGGACGGACGCCCTGGTGCCGCGTCAGCGGGCCTTCCGCACCCCTGCGCTGCTGGACTTCTTGGCCGACGACGCCCGGGCCCTCGTTCCGGTTCGGGCGGAGGAGGTCGTTGTCGTCGTGGCCGGCTGCACCCCTGCGGTCTCGCCCGGGCCAGAAGCCTCCGCTGCCTGGCTGGTGGCCGGGCCCGAGCTCACCTTCCGCCCGGTCGCTCGGGTCGTCGTCTGCGCCGAGGGCTGGGCCGCGGCGTCGGCCGACTGGGCGGCTGCCCGGTCAGACGGCCTCTTGCCTGGCGCCTTCCTCTCTGCCACCTTCTTGTCTGATCCGGGCACCTTCTTGTCTGATCCGGGCACCTTCTTGTCTGATCCGGGCACCTTCTTCTCTGATCCGGGCCGGGCCGCCTTCTCCACCGGAGGGCGGGCCGCCTTCTCCGCCGGAGGCCGGGCCGCCTTCTTGGCCCCGGGCTGAGTGGTGGCCCCCGGTCGAGCCGCCCCGGGAGGTGCCGGACGCCCCGGCTCCTCCGACCCGCCTGACGCCTCTGCCGGCGTCGCCCCCGTCTCCGGGCCCACTGCAGCCGGCCCGGCCGGACCTTCGGAGCCCTCTGATCCCCGGCGGGGGGGCCGCTTCGAGGTCGCGGCGCGCGCCGCGACCGCCGTCTTCTCTGCTGATCTCTTGGGCCGAGGAGCCTCTTCGGTCGTCGCCGGCTCCACGGCACCGGATCCACTCGCGGAGACGGTCTTCTCGGCCGGGGCGGCGGCCCGGGCCTTGGCCGGCCGACCGGCCGAAGCACCTCGGGCCGGGGCGGCCTTCGCCGTCTTCGCAGCCTTCGCCGTCTTCGCAACGGACGGCGGGCTCGAAGCCGCCCGATCCACCTGTGACTCGGCCTCGTTCGGGGCCGAAAACGAGCCGGCCTTCTTTCCCGGCGCGGGCGGCACGACAGGGGGCGTTTTGGCCGCCCGAACGGGCTGGGCATCCCGCTCGTCGTCCGGCTTGGTGGCTTTCCTCCCCGGGTGCGGCCGGTGACCGCTGGGGCCTTGGCGGCCTTATCGGCACTCGCCCGAAGTTGCGGAGCCGGGGTCGGGGCTCGGCTCCGGCTCTTCGCCGCGGCCGTTCCCTTGGCGGCGGCTACTGCGGGTGTCAGGCTGACGACCGGACCGGACCGGGCTGCTCCCTTGTCCGGATGTGAGGTGTCGCTCGACGCCCTGCGTGCAGTCGGGACGGGCGTCGCCCGCGCCCCCCCATTGCCCACGAGCGAGCCGACCCGACCGTCGTCGTTATCCCCTGGTTCCGCCGGGGTCGGTTGCCGGCGCCGCTTCGGACGGGGTGCCGGTTCGGGATGGATCTCGGCTTCCACCGTCTCTTCCGTGGGCCCGCCCGCCACCCGGGCGAAGCCCGGAAGGGCCAGTTCCACTCCTCTTCGAGGCGGATCCAAGGCTTGCACGACGAAGGCGCGCTCCTCCCCCTTGGCGACCACCTCTCGGGCCCGGCGGGGCGGTGGGTCTGCCATGGCCGAGAGCGGCAGATAGCACCGAGCGCCGTCGGCATCCACGAAGGCTCCATGCGAGGAGAAGTCGGTGACGGTGCCGGTCACCTCGCTTCCTAGGGAGTGGGCGGCGATGAACGTGATGAACGCCAGTGGCTCGTTGACCGGGTCGGCCGGTGGTTGACCGGTCCGCCGTCGACGGCGGGCCTCCGACTTGGGCTCCACCGCTTCCTCGGTTGCCCTGGCAATGGCCCGGTCGACCTTCTTGGCCCGACCCTTGGATCGGGACGCGGCCAGGTCCAAGCCGGTACCGACCGGGTCTGAGCTGCCCCCGACCTCGGTCCGCTTCTTGCGCTTGGCCTCCTTCACCACCTCTCGGCTCTTCTGGCCACGAACCGGAGTCCGGGGCATGAAGATCCAACCCACCCCGGGCACCGGCTTGCCGCCAATCAGGCGGCCCTTGTCGAACAGCCAAGAATGCTCGCCATGGAACTCCTGAAAGGAGTCGTTGGACAAGACGGTGGCACCAGTCTTCTCGGCGATTCGCAGCAGGAAGGCGTCACCTCGACCGATCGCTCCTGCCGGCGGTGACACGACTTCGCCGGCAGCTTCCGCCGCCTCGAACGTAGGCACCTCAGAGGGATCGATGCGGTGCCCGAAGGACGCGTCGACCACCACGGTGACTACGTCGTCTGGGTTCTCGGCTATGTACTCGCGGACCGCCCGGTCGAGTTGGGCGAGGCTTGGAAGGGAACGTCCCTCAGTGGCCAGATTCGAGCCGTCGACGATCACTTGGCGAGAAGGCATGACGCCGTAGAGTCAAGCAGCCCGAGGCGGCTCATCGATGGAACCCCCCGCACGGCGCCCGCGGGAATACCCCTAACATGCCGCCCGTGGCATCGAGCACCCGCCACGTGCGGGCTGTCCTGTGGGACTTCGGGGGGGTCATCACCTCGAGCCCCTTCGATGCCTTCGCGGCGTACGAGCGTGATCACGGGTTGCCGAGTGGCTTCATTCGTCACCTCAACGCCATCAACCCGGACCGCAACGCATGGGCCGCTCTGGAGCGGGGTCACGTCGACCTGGACACATTTGCCACCCGTTTCGAGGAGGAGGCCCGGGTCGCCGGAGCCGCTCTGGACGGCCACGACGTGTTGGACCAGTTGACGACGAGCCGACTCCGCCCCGAGATGGTGGAGGCGGTCCGGCGCTGCCACGAACGGACGAAGACGGCGTTGCTGACGAACAACTTCGTTTCCAACCAGCCAACCCGTGACCCCGAGGGACGTGATCGGGTGCTCAGCTACTTCGATGTCGTTCTGGAGTCCTCCTCGACGGGCTACCGCAAACCCGACCCCCACATCTACCGGATGGCCCTCGACCTGCTCGGCGTGGATCCGACCGAGGCGGTCTTCCTGGACGACCTCGGAATCAATCTCAAGCCCGCCCGGGCGATGGGGATGCGCACCATCAAGGTGACCGAACCCGGCCTGGCCCTCGACGAGCTGGAAACCCTTCTCGGCTTCCCTCTGCGACCGGCCGGTGGCCATCGGGACTAGCAGCGGACGGAAACCGTTTTCGATGCCTTCCGCGGAATCCCCTTCGATGGCGGGCCTACCCCAGGGCGCGAGCCAACAGGTCGGTCTGCTCCAGTTCGTGCATGGCATGGCTGCCAGTAGCGGGCGAACCCGAGGCCACCCGGCTGACGCGCTCCAACCGATAGTCGGGACCGAGGAGGGTCTCGAGCCGGTCGCGGACGAAGTTCCACGCCCCCATGTTCTCCGGCTCCTCTTGCAGCCACACGATCTGCTCGGCCCGCTCGTAGCCGGCGATGATCGAGGCGATCTGGTCAGCCGGCCACGGGTACAGCTGCTCGACGCGGACCACAGCAACGTCGTGGCGTCCGGTCCGATCCCTGGCCGACAGGGCGTCGAGCCCCACCTTCCCGGTGGCTAGTACCACTCGGCGGACGGCTTCGGCATCGGCCACCCCCGAGTCGTCGAGAACTTCGCGAAAATGGCCGGCTGCGAACTCGGCGGCAGGGCTGTAGGACTCTCGGCCTCGGAGGTAGCGCTTGGGAGTCAGCAGGACCAGCGGCTTGCGGACCGATCGCAGCACCTGGCGGCGCAAGAGGTGGAACAACTGGGCGGCGGTGGTCACGTCGGCCACCTGGATGTTGTCTTCCGCGCAAAGATCCAGGAAGCGCTCCATGCGGGCCGAGGAGTGCTCGGCGCCCTGACCCTCATACCCGTGAGGCAGCAGCAGGGTGAGGCCTGAGGTCTGGCCCCACTTGATCTCGGCGGCGGCCAGGAACTGGTCGATCACGATCTGGGCCCCGTTGACGAAATCGCCGAACTGCGCCTCCCAGGCCACCAATCCGTCGCCGGCCACCAACGAGTACCCGTACTCGAACCCCAAGGCGGCGTACTCGGAGAGGAGCGAGTCGTAGATCGACAGCCGCCCCTCGCCGAGTGCAGCCAGGGGGACGTATTCGGCCCCTGTGAGGTAGTCGACCACCGCCGCATTGCGGTGCCCGAACGTCCCCCTTCGAGTGTCCTGGCCGGTCAGCCGCACGTCGTGGCCCTCGAGCAACAGGGTCCCGTAGGCCAATGCCTCACCGAGGGCCCAGTCCGCCTCGCCTCCAGCCCACAGCTTCGCCCGGGCGTCGAAAACCCGCACCAGCTTGGGGTGGACGGTGAAGCCAGGAGGGAACGTCCGGAGGCTGTCGACCACCTCTTGCAGGACGGCCGGTTCGACTCCGGTTTCGATCGGAGGTGCGACCGGAGCAGGAGACGGCGGTGGCGGGAGGACGACGGGCGCAGGAGGCGCGGATGCCCGAGTCTCGTCGAGGGCGGCTTGCAGCCGGCTCGAAAAGTCACGTAGCGCGTCCTCGGCCTCGACGATAGTGATATCGCCCCGCCGGACGAGCGCCTCGGTATAGAGCTTCCGGACGCTGCGGTGTTCCTTGATGAGCTGGTAGAGAAGGGGTTGGGTGAGGCTGGGATCGTCCTGTTCGTTGTGCCCGAAGCGGCGGTAGCAGACCAGGTCGATCACGACGTCCTTGTGGAAGGCCTGCCGGAAGGCAAACGCCAGCCGGCCGACCCGAACGCAGGCTTCAGGGTCGTCACCGTTGACGTGGAAGATCGGCGCCTGGACCATCTTGGCCACGTCCGTGGCGTAGACGGATGACCGCGCCGAGGCCGGATTCGTCGTGAAGCCCAGCTGGTTGTTGATGACCAGGTGGACCGTTCCTCCCGTTTCATAGCCGGGGAGCGCCGACATGTTGAGGGTTTCGGCCACCACCCCCTGGCCGGCGAAAGCCGCGTCCCCATGGATCAGCAGGGGCAGTACGGGGTGGCAACCCGGGCCCTGGTCTTTGTCCAGCTGATCCTGCTCGGCGCGCGCCATGCCCTCCACGACAGGGTCCACCGCCTCCAGGTGGGAGGGGTTGGAGGCGAGCACCACGTCGATGGTGCGTCCCGAGCGCCCCGAGAACTTCCCGTGGAAGCCCTTGTGGTACTTAACATCTCCCGACCCCTGCACGGTGCCGGGGTCGATGTTGCCTTCGAACTCCTCGAACAGGTCGCCGTAGCTCTTCCCCACGATGTTGATCAGGACGTTGAGGCGACCCCGGTGGGCCATGCCGATCACGACCTGGGCCTGCCCGGCCACGGCTGCGTCGTCGACCACCGCGTCGATCAAAGGAATGGCCGCCTCGCCACCCTCCAGGCCGAATCGCTTCTGGCCGATGTACTTGGTGTTGAGGAACTGCTCGAGCGCCTCGGCGGCGTTCAGGCGTTGGAGGATCCAGCGATGCTCCTCCGGGCTGAGCTGGTGGGAGACGCCTTCGGTGTGTTCCTGGATCCACCGCTTCTGCCCGGGCTCTTGAATGTGCATGTACTCGACGCCGACGGTCCTGCAGTAGGCATCGCGCAGGACGCCGAGGATGTCGCCAAGGCGCATGCGCTCCGTGCCGGCGAGCCCAGCAGTGAAGAACTCGCGGTCGAGGTCCCACTCGGTGAGGCCGTGGGTAGCTGGATCGAGCTCGGGATGCATCTGGGGCTCGGTCCAATCCAGCGGATCCAAGTGGGCGATGAGATGCCCGCGCACCCGGTACAGGTTGATAAGGGTGTCCACCTCGATCTGCTTCTGGGTGCGGACGGAGTCGACGGCGGTGCTTTCTCCGATGTCGTTGTGATCGCGATGGTGATGGACCGGCCGGTAGGGGATCCCCATGGCCTTGAACACCCGCTCGTAGAAGCCGTGCTCGCCCGTGAGCAGCTGGTGGACCCGCTGCAGGAACAGTCCGGATTCGGCACCCTGGATGATGCGATGGTCGTACGTCGAGGTGATCGTCACCACCTTGGACACGCCCAGCTCGGCCAGAACTTTCGGATCGGCCGCCTGCCACTCGCCCGGGTAGTCGATGGCTCCCACTCCGACGATGACGCCCTGACCCGGGAGGAGTCGAGGCACCGACTGAACCGTGCCGAGCGTGCCCGGGTTGGTCAGGGTGACCGTCGCCCCGGCCAGGTCGTCGGCCCCGATCTTGCTGGTCCGCACCTTGCGGATCAGGTCCTCGTATGCGGCCCAGAAACTCCGGAAGTCCAGCTGATCAGCGGCCTTGATCACCGGGACGAGCAGGGAGCGGCTGCCGTCCGGCTTCTCAATATCGACCGCGACACCCAGCCCCACGTGCTCGTGGTGCACCACCGATGGCGCCGCTTTGGGCACTCCAGGTTCGGCGGGAACGAAAGAGGAGTTCATTGCCGGAACGGCCTGAAGGGCCTCGACGACCGCGTAGCCGATCAAATGGGTGAAGCTGACTTTGCCTGCACTCCCCGTCCGGCTCAGCTGGTTGTTGAGGATGCGGCGGTTGACCTCGAGGAGGCGAGCCGGCACCACCCGGAAGCTGGTCGCGGTCGGCACTTGGAGGCTGGCAGTCATGTTGACGACGACCCGCCCAGCCGCACCCCGGAGCGGCACCAGCTTGTCCTCATGGTCCGAAACCGCCCCGTCGGTCGACGCGGCTGACCGGTCGCCCGTTGGGACAGGTCGCCCAGCCGGCGGGGTCTGGGCCGCGTCGGTTTCGGGGGCGACGGCCTCAGCCGCTTCGGGTGTGACCGGCGCAGCCACTCCGGCCGGGGCGGGCGCGCCGCGGGGAGGCGCGCCGCGGGCCGGCGGCTCGGGCGGCTGGGGCGCCGGGGCCGCCCCACTCGATGGCGCGCCGTCGGTAGAAGGGACGGCAACCTGAGCCGCGGATGCACCCAGCTGGCCGGCGCCGTCCGCATCGAGATCCTCCGAGTCGATGCTCACCTCTGGCGTCGTGGGCCGGGCCAGGTTCGCCCCGCCAGGGCGGTATCCCTGAAAGAACTCCCTCCAACTCTCGCTGACCGATTCGGGATCCTCGAGGTACTCCTCGTACATGTCGTCCACCAACCAGGCGTTGGCTCCGAACGTGGTCGCCTGCGGGGACTCGGCTGAAGATCCGGCGGAGCTATTGCTGTCGTCCGTCATCACATCAGCCAGAGTAGGTCCAGCACGGAGCGATCCGAGAGCGAAGTGACGCCCGCCGACGAACAGGCAGGATCGGCGGGGCAGACTGGTGAGATGCCGGCCCAGTACATCTTCACCATGCGCGACCTCAGGCGCTTCTACCCGCCCGACCGGGAAGTCCTTCGAGGCATCAACCTCTCGTTTTTTCCCGGCGCCAAGATCGGGGTGATCGGACCCAACGGCTCAGGGAAGTCCTCCCTTCTGAGGATCATGGCCGGGCTCGACGACGGCTTCACGGGTGAAGCCCGGCTGACCGCCGGATTCACAGTCGGATTTCTGACCCAAGAACCGCAACTCGATCCCGACAAGGACGTCGCCGGCAACGTCACCGACGGGGTGGCAGCCACCAGGGAGCTCGTCGATCGGTTCAACGAGGTCTGTGCCGCGATGGGCGAACCGGACGCCGACTTCGACAAGCTGCTGTCCGAGCAAGCGGCCCTGCAGGACCGAATCGACGCGGCCGGGGCGTGGGATCTGGATCGCAAGCTCGAGATCGCCATGGATGCCCTGCGCCTTCCTCCCCCCCAGGCCGAGGTACAGACCCTGTCCGGCGGTGAACGACGACGCGTGGCCCTGTGCCGACTGCTGCTATCCAGTCCCGACCTGCTCTTGCTGGACGAGCCCACCAACCACCTCGACGCGGAATCGGTGGCCTGGCTGGAACGGACGTTGCAGGAATATCCCGGCACGGTGGTGGCCATTACCCACGATCGTTACTTCCTCGACAACGTGGCCGGCTGGATCCTGGAGCTGGATCGGGGATTCGGCATCCCGTGGCAGGGCAACTACAGCTCCTGGCTGGAACAGAAGCAGGCCCGACTCGCCGCCGAGGAGAAAGCGGACCGGGCCCGACAGCGGACGCTCGAGCGGGAGTTGGAATGGGTACACATGTCGCCCAGAGCCCGCCAGAGCAAAGGCAAAGCGCGCGTGACGGCCTACAACAAGCTGGTCGCCGAGGCGGAAGCCGCTGAGCGGCAGACAGACAAGCTCGAGATCACCATCCCGGCCGGACCCCGCCTCGGTGACCTGGTGGTCGACGCATCGGGGCTCGCCAAAGGGTACGGGGACAGGCTGCTGATGGAGGACGTGTCGTTCCTGCTGCCTCCCGGAGGCATCGTGGGCGTCATCGGACCCAACGGAGCAGGCAAGACCACCCTCTTTCGCATGATCGTCGGGGCCGAGACCCCAGACGCCGGGGAGCTCCGCCTGGGCGAGACGGTGCAGCTGGCGTACGTCGACCAGTCGCGCGACGGGCTGTCACCCGACAAGACGGTGTTCGAGGAAGCTGCAGGCGGCCAGGATCACCTTGTGGTCGGGCACCGAGAGTTGCACGGCCGGGCCTACGTGGCCGGTTTCGGGTTCAAGGGCAGCGACCAGCAGAAAAAGGTTGGGGACCTGTCCGGCGGCGAGCGCAACCGCGTCCAGCTGGCCAAGGTGCTCCGATCGGGCGGCAACGTACTGCTGCTCGACGAGCCGACCAACGACCTCGACGTGGACACGCTGCGCGCGTTGGAAGAAGCGGTGCTGGCCTTTCCTGGATGCGCCGTGATCATCAGCCACGACCGATGGTTCCTGGATCGGGTAGCTACCCATATTCTGGCATTCGAGGGCGATTCGGAAGTGCGGTGGTGGGAGGGGAACTTCTCCGACTACGAGGCCGACAGACACAAGCGCCTCGGAGCGGAAGCCGACCAGCCGCACCGGATCCGCTACAAGCCTCTCGTTCGGCGGTAGACGGAAGGCACGCATGCTCACGCTTACCTGCGAGTTGGGTGTATAAGGGCAGTAAGAGGAGGCATCGACAAAAACGGGAATGACAGCAGCCCCCACCCCATCCGAGTTGTCGGACCTCATGAGCGTCGGCCGGCTACGCCGTGCAGCTTGGGTGGTCGCCGCGGTGGCTTCCCTGGCAACACTCTGTGCGATCGGCTTCGCCGCAGCCTCGGTGGCCGCTCCCGCGAGCCTGCGCTGGGTTACCGGAATGATCCTCGTTGTCCTCCTGGTCGTCACCTGGCTCGTGTGCGCCCACGCGGGGGGTCACGCCCTGTTGGTGCCCTTACCGGCACTGGTGCTCGCCGTCATATGGGCGATCACCGCGCCCGGGTCTCGGGGCGGGGCGGCCTGGTGGCTGGTAGCGATGAGCGCTGCCGTCGCAGGTGTCGGGGCCATGGTCGGGGTCAACGCCCTGCGCTCACCACGCCCCGGAGCCTTACGACCACCACCCAGCCTGAGGGGTGCCTCCGGCCGAGCGCTCACCCCACTGACGCCGCAGGGCGTGGTTCAGGTGGCCAGCGAGAGTTGGAGCGCGGTTTCGCTGAGCGGGCCGCTGCTCGCAGGTACCTCGGTGCACGTGGCAGGGATCGACGGGGTACGGCTCGCCGTTTGGTCCGATGCGGGCACGGTGCCCGACGAACGGACCCTAGGAAATGAGGAGGAGCCGCAGTGATTGCTGTCATCATCGCTTTGATCGTGGTCGTCGTGGTCCTGTTGGTCGGTCTGTCCGCCAGCGTGAAGATCGTGCGGGAGTATCAGCGGGTGGTGCTGTTCCGCCTCGGTCGCTCGTCCGGCGCACGCGGCCCCGGGCTGGTGCTGATCAACCCGATCACGGACCGGGTGACCTGGGTCGATCTCCGTGAGCAGTACCTCGAAATCCCGCATCAGGTTGGGATCACCTCCGACAATGCGTCGATCTCGATCGACTTCATCATCTTCTACAAGGTGATCGACCCCATGACCTCGGTCCTGGCCGTTTCCGATTTTCGCGGCGCAGCGCTGAATATCGCCTCGACGACCCTCCGATCCGTCGTGGGCGACCTGAGCCTCGATGACGTGCTGTCCAAGCGGGAGGACATGAACAGCGTGCTCCGGGTCAAGTTGGACGACGTCACCGAACGTTGGGGAGTAAAAGTCACCAACGTGGAAGTTCGGGAGATCATCCCACCGCCGCAGGTGCAGGAGGCCATGACCCGCCAGATGTCCGCCGAGCGGAGTCGCCGGGCTATGGTCACCGAGGCGGACGGGACCAAGGAGGCCGCCATCACGGTGGCCGAAGGTTCCAAGCAGTCATCGATCCTGTCGGCAGAGGGTGAGCGCCAATCCGCCATCCTGCGAGCCGAGGGGCTGGCGCTGGCCCTCCAGCGCATCTCCGACGCGGCGTCGGGCCTCGATGCCAACACCATGACGTTGCAGTACCTGGAAACGCTCAACAAGCTCGGTGCCTCCGCCGCCACGAAGTTCGTGATCCCCACGGAGTTGGTAGGCCTCCTCTCGGGAATCACCCAGCCGCTGCAGCACCAGCTCAACAACGGAAACGGCAGCGGCAACGGCAAGAGCCCCGTCAGCGGGGCCGGGGAGGCGGCTGCCCGAGACACGACCTGACCGGCGGACCGGCGGGCCGGCGGATGAGTTCACGCCGCGTTGCGAGGCTGAGCCCCCTCGTGCAGCCAATGAGGCATCAAGGAACGACGGCTGACGGAGCCCGTCACGAAGCGTCGGCCGGGGGCGGAGTCGCGGTGGTGGCACGGTCCGAACGCCTCCTTCGGACAGCGGGGTTCACGAGGACTGTCGAGGGCAAGGATCCGGTGTTCGACGACCTCGCCGGCGACCAGGCCCAGCTCGCCGATGGTGTGGACCGGCTGGGCCCGTCTCTGGGTGGGGGAGCCCGGATTGAACAACAGCTGGCCCCCTAGTCCCGACTCGTTGACAGGAGCGTGGCTATGGCCGAACACGACCACCTGCGCATCGGGAAAGCGGCGATGCAGCCGAGCGGCCCGTCCCTTCGCCGGGCCGCTGTCGTGGATCATCCCAATCCGCACCCCGGCGATCTCGACCATCCGGGTGATGGGTAGACGTCCCACCAAAGAAACGTCGTTGTTGCCGAGCACGGCGTAGAGAGGTGCGATACCGCCCAGCAGTTCAAGGATCCCAGCGTCCAGGACGTCGCCCGCGTGCAGGATGAACTGCGCCGAACGCAATCGGGTGATCACCGACCCGGGCAACCCCCTCGCGGTCGTGGGGGCCCCGGGGCTGGCGGTGCGCAGGTGCGTGTCCGCCAGCACGACCACGCGCACGACCTGGGACGGCGAAGGCGGTGGCACCAAACGGAGCCTAGGTTGGAAGGGTGACCGGCACGGCGCATCTCGACTACACGCCTGACGTCACCGTCATCGGCGCCGGCCCAGCCGGCGCGGCTGCGGCCATCAGGCTCGCCCGCCTGGGACGCGAGGTCGTGCTCGTCGACAAGGCGACGTTCCCGCGAGACAAGTGCTGCGGTGACGGGCTGACCACGGCAGCCCTCCGACGCCTGGAGGGTCTCGGTTTTGATCCCGCTTCGGTACCGTCCTGGGAGCCCGTGAGAGAGGTCGTGGTCGCCGTCCCGGGTACGCGCCAGGTGAGCTTTCCGTTTCCAGAAGGGCGAGGCCAGTTCGCCGCGTCCGCCCGCCGAGCCGATCTCGACGCGGCCCTCGCTTGGCTGGCGGTGGCTTCCGGCGCCGTCCTCGTCGAAGGGCACGCAGTGGCCGGGGTCACGGGCCCGGACCCGAGTTTCGCGGTGACCATCGAGCTGGATGACGGCAGGCGCATTCGTTCGCCGTACGCCATCGCCGCGGACGGGATGTGGTCCCCCGTACGCAAGGCGCTCGGGCTGGGCCAGAGCGGGTATCTCGGCGACTGGCACGCAGGCCGGCAATACTTCAGCGGCTGCGGTCCCGAGGCCCGGAAACTGTGGGTGTGGTTCGAACCGGACATGCGTCCGGGCTACGCCTGGTCCTTTCCCCTACCGGGAAACACGGCGAACGTCGGCTACGGAGTCGCTCGTCCAGCTGGGCGGTCCACCTCGGGGCTACGTGGTCAGGGCATCGACTTGGCGGCTCGCCCCCATATCGCGGAAGCCCTCGGCCGCGGAGCGGTCGCATCGGGGCCGTGGAAAGCATGGCCGATCCCGGCTCGCATCGGTCGCACCGTCCTGACCGGCCTCGGCGGGCGGGTGCTTTTCGCCGGCGACGCGGCCAGGGCGTGCGACCCCATGACCGGCGAAGGCATCGCCCAGGCTCTGGAGACCGGAGAGGAGGCGGCGCGGGCCGTCGCCGCGGCGGGCCCGCTACGCCCGGACGATGCCCGCGCCCGCTACGAACGCCGGATCCGGTGGGGAATGGCGGTTGACGAACGGCTGGCCCGGCAACTTTCGAGGGTTCTCGCCCACCCCAGGGGCGCGGATGGCGCCTTACGCATGGTGGATGTCGGCGCATGGACGCGCCGACGGTTCGTCCGATGGATGTTCGAGGATTACCCGCGGGCCGTCGTCGCCACTCCGCAGCGCTGGCGGCGCGGGGTGTTCAGCGGTCCCGGTGCCTTCGGGCCCTAGAGGTGGGCGAGGGCCGCCAGGCTGACGACCACCACCAGGATGGCCACCGCCAACGCCACGAGCGACAGCGGTTCTCGCCGCTGCCGGGCCCGGACGGCCATTATCAGCGGAAGTATGCCGAGCAAAAGGAAGTGGGCAAGCAGACCCACGACGAGATAGAGCGCAGACACCCCGATCGAGATCAGGCTGAAACGGTTGCGGCGCTGTACGGTGTCCTGGCCCGGGCTCTGGCCCCCTGGTCCTCGGCCATTACCGCTCCATCCGCCGCCGCGACCCCAGCCGCCACTTCCCCATGGCCCTCCGCCACCTCCGGCCCAGGGCCCACTCCCCCAGCCGCCGCCGGGCCCACCCCGGCCGCCTGAACCACCCGGGCCGCCTGTGCCACCTGGGCCGTATCCGCCGGGGGTGCCGCTAGCGCCGGATCCGTAGCCACCCCTGTGGGCCGCCGGGTCGTGGGCCACGCGCCGGTTGGGCGGATCCCACTTTTCGCCGTCCCACCAACGAACCGTGCCGGGCGCAGTCGGGTCGGGATACCACCCGGCCGGCGCCTTCGGGGTGTCACTCACGTGAGCCATCCTGGCACAGGACCGATCCAAATCGACCTCGCACTAGCGTCTGGTGGCAAGACCTCCGTCGCCTCGGGGTCGGGCGTCGGCCCGACAGGTGGGGCGCCCGCCGACAGTTGGCGGTGGTGTCACCCGCCCTCGGGAAGGAGTCCCGTCAACCGGAAAGCTTCGTGCGGTGGCGGAGGGACCATCGGGTCCCGTCACCCACCATCACCCACACTTCTTCGGCCCGGCACCTGACCGGCAGGCGAGCCGAAAGGTCGGCGGCTACCGGCACCAGCTCCACGCCATCGCTGGCGTGAGCCACGGTGAGGTGGGGCACCACTTCGTCGAACTCGTCGTCCCATGGCGGCGTGCCGAAACGCTCGGCCAGGAGCGCGGTCAGGTGCAGGAAGGGGGCGGTCGGTTGGGGAGCCACCCACAACACCCGCCGGCCGAACCAGTCGACATGGTCGAGTTTGAAGTCGAATGCCTCCACCGCTTCAACGGTCTCGTCCAGCTCGGCCAGGTCAGCGTCGTCGATCTCGTCGGGCGGCAGCCACGGGACGATCAAGGTGATGTGGGCCGGGACACCAGCAGCCGCCACGGGGTCGTGTTCCTGACGCCACCTACCCACGACTGCGTCGGCTTGCGGCACAGGCACCAGTACGGCACTTTGACGCCGCCCGCTGCTCGTCCCTGCGCTCATCTACCCAGTTTGCCCGCCGCCACCGATCGGGGGGTGGCATCACCCACGGGCGCCGAACACCTCAGAGAGCAGTGAGGGCACGGCAACATCCAACTGTTCGTAGGTACACGTCGTAGCGTCCCGATCAGGGCGCCACCGTCGGAAGCGGGCCGTGTGACGCAGCCGCCGGCCCTGCAGGTGCTCGTAGGCGGCCTCGACCACCAGTTCCGGTCGGAGCAGCACGAAGCTCAAGTCCTTGGTCGCATTCCAGCGGCTGCCCGCGCCCGGGAGCCGCCGCCCCTCTTCGCCGAGATCGCCGGCCATGGCGGCCCAGTCACCCCACGGATGGGTCGCAGGGTCGCGGTAAGGAGCCAGCTCGCTGACCAGCTGGCGGCGCTGCTCGGCCGGGAAGGCGCCGATGACGCCGACGTGCTGCAACAGCTCGCCTTCGTAGAGGCCGAGCATCAACGAACCCACCACTTCCGGGTTGGCTTGATACCAGCGGAAACCGGCCACGACGAAGTCTCCGGTCCGCTCGTGCTTGACCTTCCACATAGCCCGCTGGCCGGCAAGGTAGGCACCGGTCGCAGATTTGGCCACGACCCCGTCCAGCCCAGCCCCCTCGAAACGTTCGAACCAGTCTTCGGCCCGGGCCGGGTCCGCAGTGATCGGCGTGAGGTGGACCGGGGGCTGCGAGTCCCGCAGTGCGCCCTCCAGTTCGCCTCTGCGCTCGACGAAAGGAGCCTGGCGCAGATCCGTGTCGCCGACCGCCAACAGATCAAAGCCCACGAAGGAAGCGGGCGTCTCTCGAGCGAGCAGGTTGACCCGCGACGCGGCGGGGTGGATGCGCTGCGAAAGACCGTCGAAATCGAGGCCGTTGGCTCCGGTGATGACCAACTCACCATCGACGACGCAGCGAGGTGGAAATTGCTCGCGGACCGCGTCCACGACCTCCGGGAAGTAGCGGGTCAGGGGACGCTCGTTGCGGCTGCCAAGCTCCACGTCGTCGCCATCACGGAACACGATGCACCTGAAGCCGTCCCACTTCGGCTCGTAGCGAACATCACCCAGGGGCAGCTGGCGGGACAGCTTCGCGAGCATCGGCGAGACCGGCGGCATCACGGGGAGATCCACGAACACTCGATCCTACGTGCCGGGTGTGCTCCCCGCGCCGAGAGCGGTGGAGGGGACGTCATCGCGATTCAGTCGTGAGGCCAGCGCCTTCGGTAGCGCCATCTCTTCGATCTCCTCGAGCGGCCGCGGCAACGCCAGCCGCCAGTTGGGCCATTCGTCCACCGTGGTTGGCATGTTGGGACGCTCCTCGACCGCCAGCGCATCGTCCAGGGTCGCGGTGAGGAGGAGGCAAGAAGCGCTCGCCAGGTCGGCGTGCACCCGTTCGATCACGGTCGCGACCGGCGTCGATTCATCGGAACCGGTGCGGGCCAGGAGGCGCCGGCGGAGCTCAGCTTCGCCGGCCTCGTTGGGCTCCATACCGAGCCGACGTTGCGCAGCCACATCGCTGCCCGTGAGAAGGCCCGCAACCGTTGGCAGATCGTGGGTCGTCACGGAACCGAGCGACTTGAGCGGCCACCGGGAAGGGCGGTCGCGTTGAAACCACCACACCTTGTACGAAAGGACGTCGCGCCCGCGAAGCCTGGTTCGCACCCCTGGTTCGACCGTGCCGAGATCCTCACCCACCACGAACGCCCCCGCCCGATAGGCCTCGAGGGCCACGATATCGAGAAGATCGTCGTGCGGATATCGCACATATGCCCCTTGGGCGGGAGCCTCCCCGACTGGTATCCAGTAGAGACGGAACAAGCCCATGACGTGGTCGAGCCGGAGACCGCGGCAGCCCCTGAGCGAGCCGCGCAGCGACTGCACCCACGGTTCGTACCTGGCGGCACGCAGTCGCCAGGGGTCGAATGGAGGTAGCGCCCAGTCCTGCCCTCGGGTGTTGAAGAGGTCCGGCGGGGCGCCTATGCGCATGCTCGACACGGTGGCCTCCTGCCACAGCCAGGCGTCAGCTCCTCCCGGATCGACCCCCACGGCCAGGTCCGAAACAACCGAGACCGGAGACGCCGCCTCGGCGAGCTGACGGTCGAGGAGCCACTGCAGCCAGGAGTGATAACGCACCCGAGAGACGCCAATAGACGAGTCGGCAAAGGCCCTGACGGCCGGTGACCTCGGGTCTCGCAATTCGGACGGCCAGTTCTGCCATCCGGCCCCGTGCCGCTCGGCCAGCGCCGAGAAGGTAGCGAAGCCCTGCAGGGTTCCCCCGCGGTCGGCTACGTAGTCGTCGAACTGTGGGGCGCCAACGAAGCTGCCATACAACTCCTCGAGCACGCCCGACTTCAGCTGCCAGACACGGTCCCGGTCGATATGACGGTCGCGGTTGAGCGACCTTCCGGCGGCAGCCGCTTCCTCCAGGTCCGCCCGCTCGGCCGCGCCCGGGATCATTTCCACGGACAGGTACAGGGGATTACGAAAGCACCGACTGCCGGGAAAATAGGGGCTCGGCTGCTGGGGCAGGGTGGGGCCGGTGGCGTGAAGTGGGTTGACGACGACAAACCCGGCGCCGAGCGAGGCCGACCACCGGGCCAGCCGGGACAGGTCGGCGAGATCACCGAAGCCCCAACTGCTCGCCGAGCGGGTCGCATACAGCTGCGCCGAAAACCCCCAGCTGGGCCGGGCGGGAAGCGGGCATCGACCGGGGCTGGCGATCACCGTCAACGGCGCGCCTTCGTCGGGCTGGAGCAGGTGGTAGCCCGGCGGCGTCCCCGGCGGCAGCCTCCCCGACACCCGGACCGTCGCCCCGTCCTCGAGGGTCAGCAGTCCACGCGGGAGACCCTGATGCCGTTGGTCGAGCCGCACGGTCACGACCGGAGCGGTGGGAGGTCCGCCCGCATCGGCGCCCATCGCGCTCAGGATGGCCTCGGCGGTCGAAGGCGGCACTTCCCGCCAGCGACCCTGAGCGTCGCGAAAGCCGGGCAGCAGCCCCCAGAGGTCCGGGTCCCGCGCTGTAGCCGGGGCGCTGCGCCTACGCTCAGTCAAAGTGCCCGAAGACGAGCTGGGAGCGGTTCATGCTCCAGATGATGACGGATCGACACCCTCGCCCGCACTCATCGAGGCCGCTGGCGGTCGGGTGCTTTTCGGCACCACGTCCTGGGCTGACCGCAGCCTGGTGAGCAGCGGGGCGTTCTATCCCCGTCGGACCATGACAGCAAGGGCCCGACTCGAGTTCTATGCCTCCCGCTTTCCTCTGGCGGAGGTGGCCACGACGTATCGCTTCCCTCCGACTCCGGAGGTGGCGGCACAGTGGGTCGAGCGGACTCCGCCCGGCTTCACCATCGATGTGCGGGCCTGGTCTCTGCTCTCGGGAGCCCCGACGCTTCCGGATTCGTTGTGGCCCGACCTCCAGGATCAAGTCCGCGACCGCTCACGGGACGTCCGCCGGCTGTATGCCACGCATCTCTCCCCGGAAGCGCTCGAAGAGTGCTGGGCCCGGTTCGACCACGCCTTGCGACCCTTGCACGCGGCCGGGCGCTTGGGCGTCGTGAACTTCCAATACCCGGGCTGGTTCACCCCCCGGCCCGAAACCTGGGCCGAGTTGGCGAATATCCGGACGCGCCTCCCCGACTATCGGGTGTCCGTCGAACTGCGCAGCCCGAAATGGTTCGAGGATGACGCCTGTGAAGGCACCTTGGAATGGCTGGAGGACCGGGGCCTGGTCCTGGCGTGCGTGGACGGACCGCCTGGCGGCGTCCGATCGACACCAGCCGTCGCCGCGGCCACCGCCGACGTCGCCGTAGTGCGGTTCGTCGGACGCCGGATGGTGGAAGGCGACACCTGGCCCTCGCCGTACCGGTACTCGACCGGAGAACTGGGAACCTGGGTGTGCCGGTTGGAACAGCTGGCCTCGTCGACTGACGAGGTGCACGTTCTCATGGACAACTGCTGGGGCTCGGACGCGGTTGACAACGCCGCGGAGTTGGCCTGGCTGCTTCGGGGGCGGCCCCCCGGAGGGGGAATGGGATGAGCGCCCAGCCGCCGAACCCGGCTCTGGATAAGGCTTCGTCGCCCACCCACCCGAGGGACGCGGTGTGGCGAACGGTTGCCCACGGCCCCTTGCCCGGGCTGCTTCTAGCCCTCACCGTCGTTACCGGAGCGGTTGACGCGGTGAGCCTGCTCAGCCTCGGGCGGGTGTTCGTCGCCAATATGACCGGCAACGTGGTGTTCATTGGCTTGGCGCTGGTCAAAGCGCCGGGCTTTTCCCTAGGTGCCTCGATTTTCGCCTTGATCGGCTTCCTGGTCGGAGCCGCGGGAGGCGGCTGGCTCACCGGTCACGTCCCCGACGATCGAGCCAGACTGCTGCTGATCGCCTGCCTGGGGGAAATCGCACTCTCCGTCGCCGCGCTCGCCATCGCCGCTTCGGGAACTGACCTTCAGGCCGGTCCTGGGCGCTACACCGTTTCGATTCTGCTGGCCCTGGCAATGGGACTCCAAAACGCGGTGGTGCGGCGATTGGCCGTTCCCGACCTGACCACCACGGTCCTCACCATGACGCTCACCGGGATCGTCGCAGACATTCGCCACGGCGGTTGGCGCCACGTGGCGCTACGCCGGCGTCTTTTGTCGGTCCTCGCCATGTTGGGAGGCGCGGTCGCAGGCGGCGCTCTGGTGCTGCACGTAAGCGCGACCGCTGATCTGGTGCTGGTCACCGGCATCCTCGTCCTGGTCGCCGGTGGGGTCTGGGCGGCGGCCGCCCTCGACAAGGGGGACTGGCGCCGGATGCGAGCTGCGTGAGGAGCTGGGCCACAGTCCGCCCGGGCGTGGACGTCAGCCCGCTACTTGTGGCAGAATAGACCCCATGCGGGGGAAAACCGCCAAGCGGATGACCGTAGCAACCGTGATCGGCAATGGCGTGTCGCCGTTCGAGTTCGCAGTGGCCTGTGAGGTCTTCGGCTACGACCGCAGCGACCTCGGGGTGCCGTGGTACCGATTCGTCGTCTGCGCCGCCGATCCGCCGCCGATCACGACCGAAATCGGCTTCTCCATCGACACGCCGTACCGACTCGACGCGCTCACCCGGGCCGACACGATCATCGTCCCTCCCCTGCCCTCACGTCCAGCGCCATCAACGGACCTGCTTTCCGCCCTGCAAGCAGCCCACCGTCGCGGCGCTCGCATCATGTCGGTCTGCACCGGCGCCTTCGTGCTGGCGGCGGCCGGCTTGCTCGACGGTCGCCGGGCAACGACGCACTGGGGCCACGTGGAGGAGTTCGCCCGCCGGTTTCCTCACGTGCAACTCGATCCGGCCGTCCTCTATGTCGACGACGGTGACATTCTCACGTCCGCCGGCACGGCCGCTTCGATCGACTTGTGCCTGCATGTCGTTCGGCAGGATTTCGGAGCCGAGATCGCCAACGCGGTGGCCCGGCGGATGGTGGTCCCACCCCACCGGGACGGGGGCCAGGCCCAGTTCGTCGAGGCGCCGCTGCCGGAGTCGGGAAGCGATGATCTGTTCGCGGACACGCTCGTCTGGGTCCAGAGCCATCTGGACGAGCCGCTGACCGTCGAGGACCTCGCCCGCAGGTCGGCCATGAGCACCCGCACGTTCGCCCGACGCTTCCGCAACACGACTGGCACCTCCCCGTACCGGTGGCTGCTGGGACAGCGCGTGATACTGGCGCAACGGCTGCTGGAAACGACAGATCTCCCGGTTGACCTCATCGCCATCCGGTGCGGGATGGGCGAGGCCGGCAACTTGCGCGAGCACTTCCAACGAGTGGTCGGGACGTCCCCCACCGCGTACCGACGAACCTTCTGCCACCAGTGGTCCGGGCCCCAACTGCCGGCGTGACTCCTGGGGCACGGCCCAGACTGTCGTCTCCACGTTGTTTTGCCTGACCCTCAGGTGTCCTTCAGGTTCCTCAACTTGACTGGCCCGCCGTGAGCGACGACGACAACCCGGTGCTGACCACGCCTGACGATGTGGATCCCGCCCTGGAGGCCCAGGCGTCTCCGGACGAGGCGGGGCAGGCCAACGAGGTGGGAGCCGCCGAGGAGGTGGGGCAGACGAGCGAGCAGGCCAGCCACTCCGGTGGCGAGGTTCAGGCCGGCGGGACGGAGGAGGCCGGCGAGGCCGGCGATGAAGCGCAAGCAGCGGACGCCGAATCAACCGATCCTGAAGAGGGGGACACGGATGACGGACCGGCGGAGTCCCGACCTCGTCCCGCCTATCGGGCACCCGCGTTCGCCATTTTGCGGGCGGCAGTCGTGGTGGTGATCTCCGTCGTGGTCTACCAGGCGGTGGTCCCGTCGACGGTCGTGGTCCGCGCCCGCCTATCCCGGTTGGTCGTGACCGAGCCCGGTCTCAGCGGATTCAACGCCAAACCCGCACAGTCCGCAGAGCAGCCGGCCAGCCAGACGAACCTCAAAACCCTTGAGGCGGCGGCCAAGCAGGCCCCCAACAAGACCGGCGCATACGCCGTGGAGTGGACAAAGTCCCAGGCGGCAGCCGTGGCGGTGTTCGCCTACCTTCTGCCGAACGACGCACAGGCGGCAGCTCTTCTCCCCGAGGTCAAGACCTCGCAGATGGCCGCCTCGTCGTTCTCCGCCGAAGGGCTCACCCGCCACACCACCTTCTCCGTCAAAGGAATCCCTGGATCGAGCGGGGCGCTCTATACGTCGTCAGCGAAGACCGCCGCCGCGATGCCGCTGGCGGTCACTGCCTTCCGATACGGAAAAGTCGTCGCAGTGACCGAAGCGGAGTCGTCCACTGGGGCCCAATCAAACGCCGAAACCCTGGCTTCGAACGAGTACGCCCACCTGCAGCAGATAGAACCCGGCTTCACGCTCAGTGTCGTTCGCCGCCCGGTCGGGCCCACCGCGTTGTGGGCCATCGGGACCGGCCTGCTGGCGCTCATCGTCGCCTTCGAACCGATCGTCCGTCGCCGCCGGGCGGCGCGCCGCCAGCGCCGTTTCGAGGAGGAGCAGTCGCACCTGCTCGTCGTTGGAGGACAAACCATCAGCAAGCACCGCCGCTAACGCCCGGGAGCGCGACCGTGGCGGCTCAGGTTCGGCCGGCTTGAACCACAGAACCGTGGTGACAGACCAGCTGCCAACCACCCGGGCCGGCGCCGCGGACGAAGATGTTGACCGTGGCGACGGTCACGCCACCTTGGTCGCCGAGAAGGTTTTCGTCGAGCGACACCCACGCCACCTCGCCCATGGGGACGACGCGCTCCTGCGTCAGCACGAACTGGAGCTGCTGGGACCCCTGGAAGAGGGCGAAGAAGGACGCGGCAATCGGACCCCACCCCACCAATGTCGCCCAACCCGGGTGAGTGCATGTCGCCCGATCCGATCGCTCCCATAGATCGGACATGGCGTCCAGGTCCTTCGCCTCGAAGGCCTCGTAGAAACCTCGGTTGGCAGCAAGAACGTCGTCGGTCGCTTCCACCACCCGACCGTAGCGCTGCGTCAGTAGGCCCTATCGCGAGGGGCGGCACTTTTTCCGGATCGTCTACGGTCGAGTCGTGGTCACCCCGGAACCTGGCCCCCGAGTGCGAACAGGAGACGGGGTGGAGATCGCCACGTACCGCCTCGGAGGGGAAGGGCCTCCGGTGTTGCTCCTTCATGCGGCGGGGTTCCACGGGCGGTGCTGGCTGCCGTTGCTCCCCGCGCTCACGGACAGCTTCAGCGTGTGGTCCATCGACCAGCGAGGCCACGGCTGCTCGGGCCGCGCCCCTACCGATCGCTACGACGACTGGAGCGTCTTCGTCGATGACCTTTTCGCAGTGCTGGATCAGCTGGGCATGGATGGATGGCGGGGAGTTGGCCATTCTCTGGGCGGGACCGTCCTGCTCCTTGCCGAGCACCGACGCCCAGGGACGTTCACCGACCTGTGCCTCTACGAGCCGGTCGTGCTCCCTCCAGCGGTCGACGCAGGAGCCGGCGGAAACCCCATGATCGACCTGACCCGAAAACGTCGATCGTGGTTCCCGTCCGTGCCGGCCGCACGCGAGAACTTCGCATCCAAACCACCGATGAACCACTTCGACCCGGCCTCGCTCGATGCCTACGTCACCTTCGGCCTCGTGCCCGATTCGAGTGGCGGCGTGGTCCTGGCGTGCACTCGCGAGGCTGAGGCTTCGGTCTACGAAGGAGCAAGCAAGGCGGGGGCATGGGAGCGTCTGGGCCAGATCCGGCCCCCCGTGCTGGTGCTCGGAGGCGACGACCGACGTGAACCCGTGAGCCGGGTAGTGGAAGAAGTGGCTACCCGCCTGCCTCGGGGAGTGGCGACCCGAGTGGAGGGGCTCACTCATTTCGGGCCGTTCGAGGATCCCCTTGGGGTAGGACGCCTGGCGGTGGAGGCACTTGGTCCACGAGGGCTGGATGGAAGATCCACCATGGCCGTCGCACCCCCTCGTTAGTGTCTGCAGAGAGATGGCGCTCCCCCTGCCGAAATCGCTGTCACCGACCAAGGTCGCTTCCTTCAAGGACTGCGCCCTCGCGTTTCGCCTTTCGGCGATCGACCGGTTGCCCGAGCCCCCTTCACCGCATGCGGCCAAGGGGACCCTGGTGCACCGCGCCCTGGAGCTGCTCATGTGGGAGGAAGAAGGTCGGGGACGCACCGTCGAGGCGGCGCTCGAAAAGCTCGAGCGGGCCATACCCGAGATCATGGACGGACCCGAATTCGCGGGACTGGATCTTCGTGGGGCTGAGCGGGCGGAGTTCGTCGCCGACGCGGAGCAGCTGATCCGCAACTACTTTCAGCTGGAGGACCCGACCGACGTGCAGGTGCTGGGTACCGAGCTGCGATTGTCGGTCGAGGTGGGGACGCTTCGCCTATCGGGCATCATCGACCGCCTCGAGCTTGATGCGGCCGGCGATCTCGTCGTCACGGACTACAAGACCGGACGGGCTCCTTCGGTCGCGTACGAGCAGTCCCGGTTGGGCGGTGTCCACTTCTACGCCTTCCTCTGTGAGCAGCTCCTGGGGCGCCGTCCGGCCCGCATACAGCTGCTCCACCTGCGCGAACCGCTGGCGATCTCCACCACGCCTTCAGACCAGTCGATCCGCGGGCTGCGCCAGCAGACGCTGGCCATTTGGGCAGCCGTGGAGCAGGCCTGCGCTCGGGAGGACTTCCGCCCGAAGCCCAGCTGGTCGTGCCAGTACTGTGCCTTCCGCGAGTACTGCCCGGCGGTAGGAGGAGATCTGAGCCGGCTGCCGACGCGCCCCCTCCCGGCCGGCGACTCGACTCCCGACGTGGCCGGGCCGGTCCCCCTCGTCCGATCGTGACGGACGGGGAGAACGGCGGGACCTCAGAGGAGGCGCTGTCGGGCGGGGGGTCCTCGGGCGGGTCGCGCGCCGGTGGCGGGCCCACGAAGGGGGCACCACCGCCGCACCCTCTTCCGGACGGAGGGATCCAGGCCCGACCGTCCCGTTGGCGGACGCCGACCGTCCCGATCCCATCCGCCATCGATCGCTTCGACGCAGCCGTCGATGGCTGGTTCGATCGCCACCTGCGGGACCGGCCGGCCATGGACCGGTTGATGTATGGCGCCAGCGCTGTCGGTGACCATGGCTCCCTTTGGGTGACCCTCGCTGCCGTGCAGGAGGCCCGGCGGCCGACCCGCCAACTGCAGCCCATGCTCCGCGCGTGGGCCGGACTCGGGATCGAGTCGGCGCTGGTCAACGGACCCATCAAGTGGGTGTTCCGCCGCACGCGACCGGCCCCTGAGGGACCCCGCCCGTGGCACCTGCGCCAGCCTCGGACCAGTAGCTTCCCCAGCGGGCACGCCTCGTCCGCCTTCTTCGGGGCCGCGCTCCTCCGCGATGGCGATCCGCTCTGGCCGCTGTACTACGCAGCCGCCGTGGTGGTCGCCGCCAGCCGGGTCTACGTCAAGGTGCACCATGCGTCCGACGTGGTGGGCGGCATCGCCATCGGCGTGGTGCTGGGCGAGGTGACTCGTCGCCTGGTCCCGGTAAGCATCCGGGCTACCGAGGAATCGTGAGATCGCCGGGAGGGTTGTAGATAGATATGAGCACCGCTTTCTCCGTCACATGGGACTATCGCTGCCCCTTCGCCCGCAACGCTCACGAGCACCTTCTGACTGCGCTGGAAGCAGGCGCCGATTGGGACGTTCGCTTCTTGGCCTTCTCGCTCGATCAGGCCCATGTCCACGAGGGTGATCCCCCGGTCTGGGACGCTCCGGACCGCTTCCCGGGTCTGCTGGTCAATATGGCCGGGATCGTGATCCGCGATGGCCAGCCCGAGGACTTCTATCGAGTACACCGGGCGTTGTTCGCCGGCCGTCATGATCAGGCACTCGACCTGCGGGACCGGGATGTCCTGGCCAAGGTCCTGGCCGAAGCAGGAGTGGACGCGGCCGCGGTGCTCGGCGAGATCGACGCCGGCTGGCCACTCCAAGTCTTGAAAGCCGAGCACACAGAGGTGGTTGACCGCCTCTCGGTGTTCGGCGTGCCGACGTTCATCGTCGACGACCGGGCCGTGTTCGTCCGCCTGCTCGACCGCCCTGGCGATGATGCGGCGCGAGCCACGTCGTCGATCGAGCGGGTGCTGGGCTTGATGGAGAGCTGGCCCGAACTCAACGAGTACAAGTTCACCAAGATCCCCCGCTGATCGGCGAACGCGTTGCCGCGAAGGGGCTCGGCGCAACCCGCGCCCGCATCCGGGCCGAGCCGTCCGGAACCAGGACTGGTGGTGCTCGGTTTGCGCGTTGGTGAGCGGGTGCGCTGGCGTCAGACCAGCGCCGGCCGTTGGCACCTCGGCATGGTCAATGGCCGGGAACGAGACGGCAGCGTGGGCATCACCGACCAACGTGGCCTGTCGCGTAGCCTGCCCGTCGATCGGCTAGAGGTCGGTTGTCCCGGTCCTCGAGGCGGCTCTGGGTGGGAACCACTCGCCGCCCGGGCCGCCCGCACCGAACAGCTTCGACTCCTCTAGCGACGGCGCCGGGCGATGGGCTGCGCCTGGCCGGTGCTAGGGATCGTGTTCGCTGCTCGAGGGCCCGATTCCGGCCGTACGTCAGGTCCCGGGCCGCACGCCCGACCCTTGACCCCCGATCCCGACCCCCGATCCCGATCCGCCCTACCCCGGGCCGCACGCCCGACCGTTGAGTCCGCCTCGGGGCACGCCCGACCCCGCGCCTCACACCCGACCCCCGGCCGCCCTACCCCGCGCCGCACACCCGACCCCCGGCCGCCCTACCCCGGGCGGCACGCCCGACCCTTGACACCCTTGAGTCCCCTCGGCGCACTCTGCGCCCTTCGCCCGACTTCGCAGGCTGCAGCCACCTCTCCGCCACGGACTCCCCGCCCCTCGACGCGACAAATGGACATCCAGACAGCCTGAGGCTGCTCAGATGTCCATTTGTCGCAAGCCACACCCCACGGCCCGTCGCCAACACGTACCGACTTCAAGCCAGGGCCATCTCGACGGATCCGCCACGCCTCGCCCGCCCACTGACTCCGTCGGGCACAACCCACACCCGTCAGGCGCAACCCCCGCTGGCACATCCCACACCCGTCAGGCGCAACCCCCGCTGGCACATCCCGCACCCATCAGGCGCAACCCCCGCTGGCACATCCCACACCCGTGAAGCGCTACCCCCCCAGGCGCCTCCCGCACCCCTCGGGCGGATCCCGCACCCAGGGCGCGACAAATGGACATCCATACAGCCTGAGGCTGCTCAGATGTCCATTTGTCGCAAGCCAAGCCACACCGGAGCGGCCGCCGACAACTATCCGCGCCGGGCCAGAGCCGAACCCCGCCGGCACAAGCCCAGAATCTTGCTTCCTCGTTGCCGCCACGCCATTCGCCGGCCTGACGTGGCCCATTCCGGATGGTTAGTCGCGGAGGCCAGTAGCCTCGGCCGCTTCGATGGTCAGTCGCAGCTGCTCGAGAAGGGCCCGCCCAGAGGCCAGGTCTAGCTCGAGGGCGACGCGGGCGTCCGTCCCGATCTCATAGTTGGCAAAGTCGAGTAATAGGGCATGCTCGGCGCCGGAATGGGTGGCGTGGTCGAATCCCACCGTGGCCTGGACGACGGGAAACCAGCCGCTCGACCCCTTGCCGACTCCAGTGATCGGCGAGGTCGTGGAAATGCTCGTGCACATGAGGTCGCTCCTCGCTCGTGACCGTTAGCCCTGCAGTTGCTGGTCGAAGAACGCAAACACCTTGTTCCACGCGTCCATCGCCTGTTCGGGCCGATACATGGGGGTGTGATAGTAGAAGAAGCCGTGACCGGCGCCGTCATAGCGGTGGAACTCGTAGTCCTTGCCATGCCTCTTCAGTTCCGCTTCGTGAATATCAACCTGCTCAGGTGTCGGTGACTGGTCGTCGTTGCCGAAAATACCCAGCAGCGGAGCGCCCAGATCCTTGGTGTAGTCGATGGGTGCCACGGGCCGTTTCGGAGTGAGCTGATCTTCGGACATGACGACCGACCCTCCCCAGAGATCCACCACCGCTGCGAAACCGGGGGCTCGTGATGCCACGAGAACGGACTGGCGACCACCTGAGCAGGACCCGATGATGCCCACCTTTCCGTTGCAGTCCGGCTGATCCTGCAACCACTTGAGCGCGGCGCTGCAGTCGGCGACGACGGCGTCGTCCGCGACTCCGCCCTCCGCCCGCACCTTGGCTGCGACGTCGTCGGGCGTCCCGTGGCCCTCCCGGCAATACAAGTCTGGGCAGATCACGATGTAGCCATGACGGGCAAGTCGCTCGCTGAACTCCTGATTGAACTCGTCCCATCCCGGAATGTGATGGACGACGACCACACCGGGCGCGGGGTTGCTCGTTTCGGGTCGCGCCACATAGGCGTGGATCTCATCGCCGCCCCCACCCTCATAGGTGGTGATGCCGGCGACGAGGCCAACCTGACCGTCGGTACGGAAGGAATTCCACATGCTCGGTCCTCTCGACTCGATCGTTGCGCAGCGACCTTACTGGGGTCCGAAACCACCGGCAGATCCCGCGTGACGAGCGGCCGCCTGCAAGGAGCTCTGGCCACTGGGTATCCGGCAGCCCCGTCTCCGGCAGCCCTGTCTCCGGCAGCCCCGTCTCCGGCAGCCCCGTCTCCGGCAGCCCCGTCTCCGGCAGCCCCGTCTCCGGCAGCCCCGTCTCCGGCAGCCCCGGTCTCCGGCAGCCCCGTCTCCGGCAGCCCCGTCTCCGGCAGCCCCGTCTCCGGCAGCCCCGTCTCCGGCAGCCCCGTCTCCGGCAGCCCCGTCTCCGGCAGCCCCGTCTCCGGCAGCCCCGTCTCCGGCAGCCCCAATTCCGGCAGCCCGTCTCCGGTAGGTTGCCGGTCCGTGTCCGAAACCACCGGCGTCGTCCGATCCCACCTGTGGATTGCCGGTCGGGTACAAGGAGTGTGGTTCCGTGAATCCTGCCGGCGGCAAGCCGCTGCTCTGGGGATTGCCGGCTGGGTGCGCAACCAGCCGGGCGGGCAGGTGGAAGCGGTCTTCGAAGGCCCGACGCTGGCGGTCAGTTCGATGATCGAGTGGTGCAAGTCAGGTCCCCCGGGAGCCGAGGTGACCGAGATCGAGGTGATCGACGAAGCGCCGGACGGCGAAACCGGCTTCACGGTCCGGTAGTTCGCTGACGCAGACGGGATGTTGTCACACCCTCCTGAGATGATGACGTCATGCCGATGCAGCTTGCGTTACTCCATCGAGAGGACGAGGACTGGCGCCTTGACGAGCGCACCCGCGAAGCCGGCCGACGGGGCGTCGCCGAAGCTCGCCGGGTGTTGGCCGAGATCATGAGTCGATCGGCTGCCTGATTGTGCGACCTCAGATCGCGCCGGCGTCGGCCGGACCCCCCTCCGCGCTCGACCGATTCACCGTGTGGGCGTCAGCCGTTCGGCCGCCTCACCATCCAGACCTCAGCGTGCCGACGGAGAGAGATCACGGACGGACTGGCGCAGGTCGATGTCGGCCGGCACGATGGACAGCGCCGGCGTCGTCACCCCGTTGTCGACGTAGCGCTGGATGCCCGCCCGGACCTGTCGAGCCGAGCCATGAATGACGAGCTCGTCGACCACCTGGTCAGGGATCGCCTTCAAGGCGGCCCTACGATCGCCAGCCCGCCACGCCTTCCACATGCCCTCGAGAAGCGGGCCCCGGCCGAGCCATTCGTGAAAGGCGGCGTAGACCGGGACGTTGAGGTAAGCGGCGACCAGCCGGCGGCCCACGGCTCGGGCCTTATCGGCGTCCTCCGTGGGGTAGACAAAAATGCGGGCGACGATCTCTTTGCCGGGGCCGACCTCCCCGACCACCCTGGCCACGTCGTCCGCTCCGAGCCAGTTGATGATGGCGCCGTCCCCCTCGCGGCCAGCCAGCCGGAGCATGCCCGGTCGCAGGGCGGCGACCAGAATCGGTGGTACCACTTCGGGCGGGCGGTCGAGGCGAAAACCCTGGACCCGAAAGGTGTCGAAGGCGCTGTCGACCTTCTCGCCAGTCAACGCCCGGCGGAGGAAGCGGACGAGGTCCCTGGTCCGGCGGTAGGGCTCGCGGAAAGGGATGTCGTTCCACCGCTCGACGATCACGTCCGACGACGTGCCGACGCCGAGGACGAACCGGCCAGGGGCCGCTTCCGCCATAGCCGCCGCGCTCTGTGCGATCAGAGCGGGCCCGCGGGTGAAGATGGGCACGATGGCAGTCCCCAGCCGGAGATCAGGTGCCCACGCCGCGGCCAAGGCCAGTGGCGTAAACGCGTCCGCACCGTCCACCTCCGAGGACCAGGCGTCGGTGTAGCCGAGCTGACCGAGCTCTTCAAACCATTCACGGTGCGCCGAGAGCGCGACCCCAGCGAAAGGAACCGTCATCCCGTAGCCCATTCAGCGATGCTACCGAGCAACTGGCGGAGGAGGCTCCCGGAGTAGCATCAGCCCGTGTCCTCACGCCCCGCACCCTGTCGCATGATGCCGCCCGCTCCCGCCGGCGGGGTCTTCAGCTCGGCTATCGCGATCTCGGGAGCTGAGGTCGGAACCCGCATGCTGATCGAGCCCTGATTGACGTCCCTCGTCGAAGCGCTCGGCTATCCGCCGGAAACTGCCCTCCTCATCGTGACGTGTGACGAGCTCGGGGTGACGTATGCCAACAACTCGGGGATCTACGGCGCCCTCCGGGAAGGGATGGGGAAAGTGGGAGGCCTGGTCGTTCCGGGGCCATGGGCTCGGGAGGCGGCAGCGCGTTACCGGGGTGAGGACGTCGGCGTGCACCTCACGCTCAACGCCGAGTACGACCTTTTCCGCTGGGGACCGATCACCCACTCGCCGTCGCTGCTCGACGGCGACGGCGGGTTTCCGCGCACGCTCGAGGACCTCTGGGACCACGCCGATACCGACGAGGTCCGACGCGAATGCCGGGCCCAAGTCGAGCGCGCCATCTACTGGGGCTTCGATGTGAGCCATCTGAGCGCTCACTTGGGTGCCTTTGACTTTCGGCCCGAGTTCTTCGACGTCGGGCTGGAGCTGGCGGTCGACTTCGGGCTGCCGCTTCGCCTCCCCAACGCCTCGGCCGAGCAGCAGTGGGGCTTCCCATTCCGGAGCCTGGCTGCCGCGGAAGGGGTGGTGTCCCCCGACCACCTGATCCGAGTCAGCCGACGGCGGAGCACCAGAAGCGCGCTCGATCAGCTGCTGTCCGATATCCGTCCGGGCGTCACCGAGGTGGTGTTACGTCCGGCCATCGATACTCCCGAGCTGCGCGCCGTCGCCCCTGACTGGCCGGCCCGGGTCGCAGATCACGACCTGGCCATGACGGCCGACTCCTTGCGGGCCCTCGCCAGTCGAGCCGGGGTCCGGCTGATCGGGTACCGGGCGTTGCGCGACCTCCAGCGCCGGAGTGGGCCGGGCGCGGATTGGTTCGCGTCGCAGGTCCACACCTGACGCACGCGACCGGTCGCCAAGAGCACCGGACGGCGACGACCACCAGAGCCTTCCCGCGCGCCGGCAGAGGGCGGCCGGGCACCGGGACTCGTCAGTCGCGGATCAGCCGGGCGGCGAGCAGTTCGAGCCCCGCCACCCGGCTGGCTTTGACCAGAACGGCGTCTCCGGGGCCGAGCGGGCCCAAGGCGTCGACCGCCTCGTCGATCCCTTGTACCGGCGGGATGCCGTAGGCGTTCGTCCCCACCACGAGGACGTCGATAGCCAGGCGCCCGGCCAGTGCGACCACGGCGCGATGCTCTTCGTGGCGCCGATCACCGAGCTCCGCCATCTCGCCCAACACCGCGATCCGCCGGTCGGCCGGGAGCGAAGCCAGCGCCTCGAGAGCGGCGCGCATGGACGCCGGGTTGGCGTTGTAGGCGTCGTTGAGCACCTTGGCGCCAGCGGGTGAGCGGCCCAGCTCCATACGCCACGGCGAGAGCTCCGCCGAGGCCAAGGCCTCCACCGCGGCCTCGAGCGGCACACCGACAAGGCCGGCCACCGCCAGGGCAGCCAGCGCGTTGCCGACCTGGTGGGCACCGCGAGCCGACAGCCGGACCGCGGCGCTGCCCCAGGGGGAACGGACCGTGAACCGCGGCCGCAGCTCGCTGTCCAGGCTGATCGCCTCCGCCACCACGTCGGCGCTGATCGCTCCGGGCGGGTTTGTCGAGTAGCGAACCGCGTTCGCAGTGGTGGCCGAGGCCATGGCGAGCACCCGCGGATCGTCGGCGTTCAGCACGGCGGCACCATCGGGGGGGAGGGCCGATACCAGCTCGCTCTTGGCCGCCGCCACGGTGTCGAGATCGCCGAACACCTCGGTGTGGGCGGCGGCAACGGCCGTTACCACCCCGATCGTGGGGCGCGCCACCTCGCACAACCGGCGGATGTGCCCGATGCCGCGGGCACCCATCTCGATCACTGCCACCTCCGTATCGGACGGCGCATTGGCGAGGGTGAGCGGGACCCCGAGCTCGTTGTTGAATGACCGTTCGCTGGCCCACGTCGAACGCCCGGCCGAAACGGCGGCGGCGATCAGATCCTTGGTCGAGGTCTTGCCGACCGATCCCGTGATCCCCACCACGCCGCCCTCGAGTCGCTGGCGTGCGGCGCGGCCGAGCGCCAGCAGTCCTTCCCGGGTGTCCGCGACGACGATGCTCGGCACTCCCGGTGCGAGATCCGCGGCGAGGGCCCAGCCCGAGGCCACGAGCAGCCCGCCCGCCCCGCCCTCGACTGCCGCGTCCACGAAGTCGTGGCCATCGCGCTCGGCCCGGATCGCCACGAACAGCGACCCGGCAGCCAAGTGCCGGGTATCGATGCTCACCCCGGACAGCGACACGTCCCCTCTTGGCCCCGACCGGGGATCCAGCTTCCCGCCCGTGGCCGAGGCCACTTGCTCAGGGGTCCATCGCATCGGAACGATCATGCCAGTCGTCACCCGCCCGGGTACGCACCCGCCCGCCTCGGCGGCGGTAGGGTCACCCGCTGTGCCAGACGAGCCGGTCGGACCCCGAGTGCGACTCCTCGTGCTCTACGGGGGCCGCTCCGCAGAGCACGAGATCTCGTGCATCTCGGCGCTCCACGTCGCCCAGGCCGCGGACCCAGCCCGCTACGACCTCCGGGTCGTCGGCATCAGCACCGAAGGTCGTTGGGTCGACACCACAGCCGAGCTGGCCACCGGATGGCCACGAGGAGGCCTGCCCTCACCGGATACGGCCGCCGGCAGCCAGGCCGAGGCGAGCGGAGCGCTGGAGGCAGTGCGCTCCGTCACCGGCGACGGGACCGGCCCGCTCGTGGTGTTGCCCCTCCTGCACGGGCCGATGGGAGAGGACGGCACCGTGCAGGGATTGCTGGAGATCGCCGGCGTCCCCTACTGCGGCGCCGGGGTCGCCGGCTCCGCAGTAGCCATGGACAAGGCGCTCGCCAAGTCGCTCCTAACCGCTGCCGGGCTCCCCCAGGCTCGCTACCTGTCGCTCCGAGAGGACGAGATCGGCGCCCAGTTGACGGAGCGGATCGGAACCGAGCTGGGCTGGCCGGTGTTCGTCAAGCCCGCCAATATGGGGTCTTCCATTGGGATCTCTCGCGTCGACGGCCCTGCGGACCTCGACGCCGCGCTCGCTCTGGTTCTCCGCTTCGACGAGTTCTTGATCATCGAAGAAGCGGTGCAAGGGAGGGAACTCGAGATCGGGATCCTCGGCTGGCCCGACCTGCGGGCGTCGGTCCCGGGCGAGGTCATACCCAGCCGCGAGTTCTACGACTTCGAGGACAAGTACCTGGCGGGGAGGGCCAGGCTCGAGGTTCCGGCCCAACTGCCGGCCGGGGTGGCCGAAGAGATGGGCCGATTGGCCGTTGCCGCCTGCCGTGCGGTTCGGGTGGACAGCATGGCCCGGGTCGACTTCTTCTTCGAACCCGAGGGTCGAGGCCTGCTGATCAACGAGATCAACACCATCCCCGGCTTTACCCCGATCTCGATGTACCCCCGTATGTGGCAGGCGTCGGGCGTGGCCTATCCCGATCTCATCGGGGAGCTGGTAGCCCAAGCGCTGCGCCGGGCGGAGCGGCGCGCGGCCTTCGAAGTCCACCGGCCCTAGAGGCGGAGGCGCCGGCGCCGCGGCCTGCGCCCCCCTCACCGGCTAGGGCCGAGGAAGGGGAAGGAGAAGGAAGCGTTCAGGTCGGCCCCACGACCACCGGCGAATTGGAGGTCACCACGACCCCGCCAGCCACTTCGGTGGTCACGGCCAGGTCCTGAAGATGCGGGCCGACCCGGAAGCTCGTGACCGTAGCGGGTGCGCTTCCGAGCAACCCGTAGGAGATTTTCTCCTGACCCACGACCCCCCAGAGCTGGTAGGTCTCCGACGATGGCAACGGCGACAACCGTGACTCGTAGAGGTAGCCCGCCCCGCTCGGGAGAATCACGGCCTCGATGGAAAGGCCGCTCCCGCCAGGCGACCGAAGGGTCACCTGCTGCGCCCCAGGGACGGTAAGCGCCTGCTGCACCAAGGCCAGGCTGGGCTGCCCCGGTTGGGCCGCCAGCTGCTGATCGAGCTGATTGGTGCGATTCTGGAGGTGATTCACCTGGACCCCGAGCAGCGCGATCGCCACCACGGCCGCCGCGGCCAAGGCGACGGCGACCCCAGCCAGGAGGCGGCGGCGGGATTGGGACATCCGCTTCGGGGCGCCCAGTTCGACGGACCCGTCGATTCCGCCAACGACCGGGCGCAACGGCGGGACCGGGACAGAGCCCTCGTCGTCGCGGATGGCAGCGGCCACCCGATCCCACAAGCCGGGGGGTGCCTCCTGACTTTCGTAGGCAGCCAGTCCGATGACCTCCCGGTGATTGCGCAGATCGTCCCGGCAACGAGGGCACGTTTCGAGGTGGTCCTCCACCTGGCGCGCCTCGGCCGGATCGAGGGCGTCCAGCGCGTAGGCCGCGACCAGGTCCTGAAGATCCTCGTGGTCGGTCATTCGCTCCATGTGATCCCCACCGTCGTATCGGCGAGGGCCGCCCGCATCCGTCGGAGCCCGGCCCGGATCCGGCTCTTGACAGTGCCCTCCGGCGTGCCCAGTTCTTCCGCAACCTCCCTATAGGTACGACCTCCGAAATACGCCAACTCGATTGCTCGCCGTTCGTCGTCGGGAAGGGCGACGACGGCCTCCCGCACCCGATCCACCACGACCAGATCCCACACCTCGCGCTCGAGGTCGTAGCCCTTCCCGCCTGCGTTGCGGGCGTCGCGGTCCTCTCGTTGCCGCCGGGCGGTGTCCGACCGCAAGAGATCAACCGCCCGCCCATGGGCCTGGGCCAGCAGGTAGGACCGCAGCGAGCCCCGTTCGGGATCGAAACGTTCGGGTTCGTTCCACAAGCGCACGAACACCTCTTGGACGATCTCCTCCGCCCGGCCGGCGTCGCCAAGCACTCTCCGGGCCAGGCTCAAGACCGCCCCGGCATGGCGGCGAAAGACCTCAGCCAACGCGTCCTCATGCCACCGACCAATAGATACGACCAGGGCGGAGTCGCTGGCATCGGTCAGAGCGCGCGGCATGCCTCTACAGGTTCGTGCCCGACGCCGATTCGGATGAAAACCCTTCTCGCACTCTGGACCGCTCGCTCAGCTTTTCGACCCGTCGGCTGGCGGGACCGGGCCGAAGACGGATTCTGCCTGGCTTCGCCACGCTTGGTAACCGTCAGTCGCAGTCGAGGCCAGCCAGGCCAGCAGGAACTCCGCGTCGCCGGTCCCCTTCAAACGGCCCCGCATGTAGGCCACGCTCGGATCCAGCTCACCGCTCATCAGCGTCTGGGCGTCCGCACTCGACAGGACCAGACTGAGCTGCGGATCGGCAGCCGGCCCCACCCCACCCTCACCGGGAACGCCGTCACGGTAGCTCCAGTGGTAGGCGACCTGGTCCCGGCGTCCGACCGTGATCGCCACCGACACGATGCCGCTGGTCCCCGGCACCGGCGGCCGGGAATCGGCCAGGACAGCCATCTCCCCGAGCCACTCCTCACTCAGCCAGTCGGCCACGCCCCTCCCCTCGTCCCGCCCGTTGCTCACACAACGGGAACAGCCTCCAGACCGGCGAACAGGTCATCGTCGATCGACTCGTAACCCGTCAGGTCGCGTCCAACCTCATACTCGTCGTATGGGTACAGCTCGTCGGCGATCTCCCGAGGCAGACCAAACCAGTGGGGCGACGTCGGGTCAACCTGGGTCTGGTGGGCGATGAGCGCGTCGCGCATCATCGGCGCCGTACCCGCTGATGTCGATCACCACGTGGGGGCGGACGGGCTGGTCAGCCGATCGCTCCGCCTCCGCGTCGGCATCGAGCATCCGGTCCATGCGTTCCGAGAGCGGGGACTCCAACCCGAGCTCCAGGTACTTCTCGTGCATCGCCCGCAGCCGGGCCACGGACCACCTGACGTAGAACAGGCGGCAGCGGCTGCCAGGCCGGGCCGGCTTCGGGATAGCGCTCCGGATCGGGAGCCGCGTCGAAGGCCGCCTCGGAGATCTCATTGACCCGCAGGTGGTCGGGGTGGGGGTACCCGTTTTGGTTGGGTGGGTAGGTGACGACCACTTGGGGGCGGGTGCGGCGAATGACGGCTACCAGTCGCCCCACCGCCTCATCCAGGGGAGCCTTCGCAAAGCTGCGGGGATCGTTGTTGGCCGGGCTGTCCGGCATCCCGGAATCCCGATAGCCCAGCATGACCACCTCGTCGTAGCCGATGATACGAGCGGCCTGGTCGAGCTCCCGGGCACGGATCTCTGCCATGTGCTCCCGCACACCCGGCTTGTCCATAGCCGGATTGAGGATGTCGCCCTCCTCCCCGCCCGTGCAGGTGACCAGCACCGTGTGGATGCCCTCGTGGTGATAGCGAGCCACCGTCCCGGCTCCTTTCGACGCCTCGTCGTCGGGATGGGCGTGGACAGTGAGAAGACACAGCGACTGCATCGCTCAAGACTACGACCCCACGCTCCCCGAGCGCGACGAGCGGTCCGGGCGGCCGGCTGTGGTCGGCGGCGGTTACGAGGCCTGGCCACCATCGATGGCGTCGATGGCAGCAGCCAGGTCCACGTCGAGCTGGGTGAGCCCTCCGGCAGAGTGGGTGGACAGGGTGAGGGTCACCTTGTTCCAGGAGATGGCGATGTCCGGATGGTGGTTGCGCGACTCGGCCAGCTCCCCGACCTGGTTGACCCACGACAAGGCGTCGACGAAATCCTTGCACACCACCGTCTTGACGATGGCGTCGTCCTCGCGGGTCCACTCGAGGTTCGCGAGCGCTTCCGAGAGGGCTGCGTCGTTGAGGCGATCGACCATGCCGCCAGCTTGGCAGAGCGGCGGGGGTTATGCTGTCGGCCGCCTTCCCCCTGCATCTGCCCCCAGTCGTCCCGCAGGAGGAGCCGCGTGCGAAGCAACCCCGAGCTGGACCGCTTTCATCGTTACCTGGGGGAGGCGGGGGGCCGTCTTTATCTGGGAGCGACTCCCAACGGGCTGGTGCTGGCGGACCCCCAACAAGCGGTCCTCGTGCTGGGCCCGCCGCGATCGGGCAAGACGACCGGGGTGGCCGTACCCAACGTCCTGGCGGCTCCGGGTCCGGTGGTCGCCACCTCCACCAAGCCGGACGTGCTGGCTGCGACGGCCCGAACACGCGCTGGATTGGGGCGCTGCTGGCTGCTCGATCCGAGCGGGACGATAACCATCCCGGAGGGGCTCAGCCGCCTGCGATGGTCGCCGGCCGCGTCGGCTGCTACGTGGGACGAGGCTCTGGTCCTGGCCCGGGCCATGACCCGCTCGGCCCGCCCGGCGGGACGAATGGGCGAATCGGCCCACTGGACCGAACGCGCCGAAGCCCTCCTCGCTCCCCTCCTGCACGCCGCCAACCTGGCCGGCGAAGGTATGGAGTCGGTGGTCCGGTGGGTCTTGCGCCAGGATCTCGATCCGGCCCGAGCCGCCCTGGCTGCGCACGGCGTCGGGATGGCCGAGGACGTCCTCGGCGGGATCGCCGCCACTGATCCCCGGGAGCAGTCGGGCATCTGGTCGAGCGCAGCCGGCATCCTGGCGGCGTATCGCTCCGACGCGGTACTGGATACCGCGGCGGCGCCCAACTTCGACCCCCGCCAGCTGATCCATAGCCGCGACACCGTCTATGTGTGCGCGCCCGCCCGTTACCAGGAGTTGGTGGCCCCCGTCGTGGTCGCCTTCCTGGAGCAAGCGCGAGCTGGGGCGTACACGGCCCATGCCGGGCCGGCCGGGGCCGGAGGGACGTTCGTCTCGCTCACCCTCGTTCTGGACGAGCTGGCCAACATTGCCCCTCTCCCCGACCTCCCGGCCATGGTGAGCGAGGGAGGGAGCCAGGGCGTCCTCACCCTGGCTTGTCTCCAAGACCTCTCGCAGGCTCGGCAGCGTTGGGGGTCTGCCGCCGATGGCTTCCTGTCATTGTTCGGAACGAAACTGGTGCTGCCAGGGATTGGCGACTTGTCCACGCTCGAGCTGGTCTCTCGATTATGCGGAGAAATCGACGTCCCGACGCGCAGCCTCAACCACCCGGCGCGAGGATGGGCGCCGGGCAGCGTGACCTGGTCGACCCGCCGCCAACGGCGTCTCCCGGTGGAGGCGGTCAGCCAGCAGCCACCTGGTAACTGCCTGGTACTGACAAGCGCCCGGCCTCCCGAGCGGGTCGGACTGCCGCCTTGGTGGGGTGTGCCGATGTTCCGCCCGCCAGTGGCCTCGGCGGGTGTCAGCCAGGATCGAGCGCCCGGGCAGTTCCACGCCTCTCGCGGCCATAGCATCGGCTGATGGCCAGGCGCGTCGTCCGCCACAATCTGCCGCAGCCACCCGCAGCTGCGCTGGTGGCCATGGGCGCCTTCTCTGTCCAGTTCGGCGCGGCCCTCGCCACTCACCTTTTCGACCGGGTCGGCCCCGGCGGCGCCGCGGCCTTGCGCATCGGGCTGGCAGCCGTGGTGCTCGGGGCGATAGCCCGCCCGAAGTGGCGGTGCCTGCGCCGACAGGACCTGGCGGTGGCGGTCGCGTTCGGGCTGGTGCTCGCCAGCATGAATCTCTTCTTCTACGAGTCCATTGCCCGCATTCCGCTCGGGGTGGCGGTGACAATCGAGTTCTCCGGCCCGTTGGCCCTGGCGCTGGCCGGGTCCCGCCGCTGGCTTGACCTGCTCTGGGCGGTGCTGGCCGGCGGCGGGGTGGTGCTGTTCATGTCCGGCGGGGGAGGACAGCTGGACCCCGTCGGTATCGTCTTCGCCCTCCTGGCGGCCGCAGGCTGGGTCGGGTACATCCTGCTGAGCCAGGAGACGGGTCGTCGGTTGCCCACGGCAACCGGTCTGTCCATCGCCATGTCGAGCGGGGCGTTGCTCCTCCTCCCACTGGGCCTGGCCACGGGTGGGGTCGCCCTCGTTCAGCCGTACGTGTTGGGGGTCGGGGCCGTGGTCGCCGTGCTCTCCTCGCTCGTCCCGTACACCCTGGAGCTCATCGCCCTGCGCCAGGTCACTCCCCGGGCCTTCGGGGTGCTGCTGAGCATGGACCCCGCCGTGGCCGCTACCGCCGGGTTGGTGCTGCTCGGCCAGCACCTGACCGCCCGCGAGCTGGTGGCGTTGGCGCTCGTGAGCGGGGCCAATCTCGGCAACGCTTTGGCTGGGCGGCGGCCTGGTTTGGTTGCCACCACTCCGTAACCCGGCGGGGTACGCAACACCAGAAGCCGCCAGGTCTGGTCGTGGCGAATGGGGGCCTCCTAGCTCGGCAGCATCGTCGCCGCCGCGCAGGCGCCGCCCACCACCGCCACGGCTACCAGGTCGGCCCAGCGGGGCCGCCCGGCCCGGGCCGCGATCAGCCCCGTCCCGCCGCGTGCGCTGATCGCCTCGGCCAACTCACCGGCTCTCCGCATGGATACGGCGAGGGCTGCCACCATCAAGTCCACGGGCTCGTCGAGCCACTGCTGGATCGTCGAACGGCCAGGCCGAGGTGGTGCCGGCCGGAGCCGCCGGGCCGCGACCAGCGTCCGGAGCTCGTCCACTAAGAGCGGGAGGCTGCGCACGCTGAGGGCGACCGCGACGGCTGCTTCATCGACCGGGACGCGGAACAGGCGGAGCGGGGCCAGCAGCTTGGAAACGGCGGGAGCGATCTCGCCGAGCGGTGTCGTCCAGCCAACCAGGGCAGCCGCCACCAATAGGGCGAGCGAAACGCTCACGAACCGGGCGTAGGCGTCGATGCCACCCAGCCCGACTTCCAAACCGCCGATCGTCACGTAGGGGGAGTGGCCTGCGGAAGAGGCCAGGCCTCCGCTGATCAAGAGGGCGATCCAGAACCAGCGCGGCGGGCGCGGCCAGGCCCCTCGGGGAATGCGCGCCAGCCAGGCGGTGACCGCCAGCAGCGCTACCACCAACCCTATGGACGCCCATGACGGGAAATACGAAAGCGTGAAGCTCAACGCTGCGACCGCGACGAGCTTCGTGCCGGCCCATAGGCGGTGGACGGGAGAGTCCACCTTGATCTCCCGCAACAACGTGATCTGGGCTGGCCGACGCTCGCGCTCGGCACCGTCCCGCGTCCGTCGAGGTGCCGTCAGCACGCCGCCTGCGCCCTGGTCTCGTCGGCCACGATGTGGCCGCGCTCGAGGCTGACCCGCCGGTCACAGACCGCCTCCATGCCCTCCAGATCATGCGAGATGACCACCACCGTCAGGCCGTGACGGAACCGCAGATCAGCCAAGAGCAACAGCAGCGCCGCCCGGCCCGGCCCGTCCAATCCGGCCATGGGCTCGTCGAGGACGAGCACCCGGGGACGCCGGGCCAGAATGCCAGCCAGCGCCACCCGGCGCTGCTGCCCGCCACTCAGCTGATCGATGCGGCGGTCGCCGATCTCGCCCACGTCGAGCCCGACCGCGGCAAGTAGCCCGCCGATGGCCTGCTCGTCCGCCGCCCCGGCCGCGCGGATATCGGCCGATACCGTCGCTCGCTGCAACTGCAGGCGGGCGTGTTGGAACGCCAATCCGACCGCGCCGACCTGCCCGGCGATCTCCTCCCCTCCCAGTAACGCCCCCCCTCGCGACGGGCGAAGCACGCCTGCCATGATCCAGGCGAGGGTGGATTTACCGGAACCGTTGCCTCCGACGATGAGAACGCCTTCCGTCGCCTCAATGGTCAAGTCGATGCCGTGCAGCGCCGGTTGGGCCCAGGGGCTGCCGGCGCCATAGGTGTGGTAGATGCCGCGCAGCTCCAGGCGAGCCTTCGGATCGCCAGGTGTGGACCGGCCGCCTGTCCTGTCCCGAGCCCACTGGGAGCCGGGATCGCCAGCGACCCCACGCAGCTGGTCGGTGGGCAGGTAGAGATGGGCCAGGCTGCCCTCGCCCGTGGTGCCAGCGTTGCCGTTGGCGCCGGTCTTGTCCTCGGCGCCGGCGCTGCCGTTCGTGACCCCGCTCCCATTGCCGACCGAGCCGCCATGCGTGAACCCGCTCGCATTCGTGACCGCGCTCCCATTCGTGACCGCACTGCCCTTGGTGGCCTGTCCGCCGATCAGGCTGGCGTGCCCATTTGATCCGACGCTTCCGCGGCTGCCGGGGCCGCCACCTGCGTTCGCGGTGGCGCCGGAGCTCGCCCCGGCGTAGTCGCCGCCGGCCGGTGCTCTCCCATGGGTTTTGGAACCGGCGCTGCCGTCAGCAATCAGCCGCCCGGCCGCCAGCCGGAACGTCCGGCCTGACATCGCCACCTCTTCCGGACGGTGGGTCACGTGAACGACCGTGGTGCCGGCCTTCGACGGAAGCTCCGACAGCAGGGCGGTCAGCTGGGCCCGGCCCTCCGCGTCGACCATGGCGGTCGACTCGTCGGAAATAAGCAGCTGCGGCCGTCGGGCCAGAGCCGCCGCCACCGCCAGCCGCTGGAGCTCACCCCCCGAAAGGGTGCTCGTCTCGCGATCCTCCATGCCGGCCAGCCCGACCGTCTCGAGCAGCCCGCTCACGTCGACGTCAAGGGCGTCCCGGAGGCCCCACACGACATCGTCGGCGACCCGAACACCAAGGATCTGCGTTTCGGGGTGCTGCATCACCATCGCCGTCCCACCGGGGTGCCCGAGCGCGGCGCTTCCCGGGCGGCACACCGTCCCCGAAGTCGGCGGCAGGCCGGCCAGGACTCGGGCGAGCGTGGACTTGCCCGAGCCGTTGTCGCCGAGGAGCGCCACCAGCTCCCCCGCGGGTAGATCGAGCGTGAGGCCGGCCAAGGCGTCGAATTCGGTGCCCGGGTAGCGGTAGCGAACGTCCGACAGGTGCATGGGCACCGGCCCGGCCGGCAACCCGTCCGGCTGGAACGCCAACCGATCGGTGATCTGGATCCAGCGCAGCCGATCCAGCACCGCCCCCAGCAAGACCCACGCCAGGATCGTGAATCCGATAGTTCCGACGATCACCACCACCCCGACCGTCAACCACCAATCGTTGAGCGCGTCCGTGACAATCCGATTGAGGCTGTGGGTGAACCCTTCCAGCCCGGGTATTCGGACCAGGATCTTGGCGATGCCTTCCCAGGTGTTGCGGATCTGGGTGATGGTCAACGTCCGTAATTGGTCGAACAGGGCCAGCAAGGCGACGCTCACCAGCGCCAGTGCCGGCGCGATAACCGCGGTCGCCGCCGCCACCTTGGCGAACGTCCAATTTCTTCGCTTCGCCGTTCCCACCAGCCCACCGACAATGGCGCATTCGACGACGTTGGTGACGGTGCCGGTTCCAGCTACCAGGAAAGCGACCAACGAGGCAGCAAAGGTGGCCGCCAACAGAGCCCGGAAGCGGTGACGGTGGGCAACCACGCCCAGAGGAACGACAGCCAGAGCGGCCACCGCACCCAGGTGCGGAAGGAACCACCCGATTACCGTCAAGGCCACGCTCACCCCGGCCAGAACGGCCGCGGTCGCAAGCTCGATCGGCCGCAGAGGCCCGGTGGCGCGGGGCTCCGGCACCCCACCAGAGTGCCATCCTTGGCGGGGTAGCGGCGGGCGGGGTCCTTCAGCGGAAATCCCGTGAACGCAACCCACCACCCGGGGCCAGCAGCAAGGGGCGAATGCGTTCCGCCACCACGTTGATCACGGTCTCCACCCGCTCGAGGCGACCATCGATCACGAGGGCCGGCCCAGACCGGGCCACCCGGCGATACCGGATCCATACCCCGGCCGAGCAGATCACGTTGATCAACCCCGTCTCATCTTCCAGGTTGATGAAGGTCACGCCTTGGGCGGTCGCCGGCCGCTGCCGGTGGGTGACGACCCCGGCAACGGTCACCCGAGAGCCCGCCGGAATGTCCAAAAGCCCGGCGGCGGTGACCACCCCCGCCGCAGTCAGTTCGGTCCTGGCGAACTCCGTCGGGTAGCTGTCCGGGGAAAGACCGGTCGCCCACAGGTCCGCCCGGTTGGTCTCCACCGCGTCCATCTCCGGAAGAGGTGGTGCGGTTGCACCAGTCACCAATCCCTCCAGCCGGTGCTGCCGGGATGGGACTCGTTCCGGTGAGGTCGGGAGCGAAGGGACCGGGGCGGGGGGTGCCGGAGCGGCCGGAGCCCGAGCGGCCGGAGCCCGAGCGGCCGGAGCCCGAGCGGCCGGAGCCCGAGCCGCCGGAGCCGCCGGAGCCGGGGCAGGGGGTGCCGATGCGGGCGGTACCGATGCGGGCGGTACCGGGGCAGGGGGTGCCGATGCGGGCGCTGCCGGAGCCGCTGGAGCCGCCGGGGCGGTGGGCGCCGGGGCGGTGGGCGCCGGAGCGGGGGGTGCCGGGGCGGTGGGCGCCGGAGCGGGGGGTGCCGGGGCCGCCGGAGCCGGGGCCGCCGGAGCCGGTGGGGGCGGTGCTAACTGCGACTCAACTCCTGGTTCGACTGCTTTTTGGTATCTAAACCGCGTATTACGCGGTTTAGATACCAAAAAAGGATCTGGGGGGTGTGGGCCGGGCAGCGAGGGGAGGGCGGCCGGCGAAGGGACGGCGGCCGGCGAGGAGACGACGGGCAGCGAGGGGAGGGCGGCCGGCGAGGAGACGACGGGCAGCGAGGAGACGACGGGCAGCGAGGGGAGGGCGGCCGGCGAAGGGACGACGGACGGCGAAGGGAGGGCTGGCAGCGAGGCGGCCTCGAACAGCGCATCGGCTGCCGGCGGAAGCGAATCGGCCAAATCGGCTGCGGGCGGAAGCGAATCGGCCAAATCGGCTGCCGGCGGAGCGACTCTGGCCACGGGCTTGGCCACGGGCTCGGGCTCGGCCAGGGCGCCCGGTCCGGCCCCTGCGGCGGCCACCGCTCCCGCGCTCCACAGGGCGGCCCGGCGGGTGAGCCCGAAACCGTCGAAGGCCCCGGCGGTAGCCAGCGCCTCGGCTTGGGTCACGGTGATCCCATTACGGCGCACCACGTCCTCCATATCGCGGTAGGGACGGCCGGCGGCGATCCGCTCCGCCAGGTCGTCACCGATCGTCCGCACATAGGAGAGGCCCATCCGCACTGCGGCGCCGCCTACCGAGGACGAGCAGGCCTCGAGCAACGACTTCGCCGCGCTCAGATTGACATCCGGCCGGCGCACGACCACCCCGTGGCGGCGGGCATCGGCGACGATCGTCTGCGGCGACCAGAAGCCCATGGGCTGCCCGTCCAGGAGCCCGGCGCAGAAGGCGGCCGGGTAGTGGTACTTGCACCACGCCGATGAGTACACCAGGTAGGCGAAGCTCACCGAGTGGCTTTCGGGGAACCCGAAGTTGGCGAACGCCACCAGCTTGTCGTAGATGGCATCTGCCACCTCCCCGGTGATCCCCCGCTCGGCCATCCCCTCGTACAGCCGCCCCCGCAGCTGTTCCATCTTCTCCACGCTGCGCTTGGAGCCCATAGCCTGGCGCAGCCGGTCCGACTCGGCCGGGGTGAAACCGGCCACGTCGATGGCCATCTGCATCAGCTGCTCCTGGAACAACGGCACCCCCAGCGTCTTGGCCAGGCTCCGCTCCAATAAAGGGTGCAGGTACGTCACCTTCTCGTCCCCGTTGCGCCGGCGGATGTACGGGTGCACCGACCCACCCTGGATGGGCCCCGGCCGGATCAACGCCACTTCCACCACCAGGTCGTAGAACGTCCGCGGTTTGAGCCTCGGCAGCGTCGCCATCTGGGCCCGGCTCTCCACCTGGAACACCCCCACCGAATCGGCCCGGGCCAGCATCTCGTACACTCCCGGCTCCTGTTCCAGCCGGGCCAGGTCCACCTCCACACCGTGGAACGCCCGCACGTGGTCGACCGTGGCGTGCAGGACGGTCAGCATCCCCAGGCCCAGCATGTCGAACTTGACCAGGCCCGCGGCGGCGCAGTCGTCCTTGTCCCACTGCAGCACACTGCGGTCCACCATCCGGGCCCACTCCACCGGGCAGACCTCGGCGACCGGGCGGTCACAGAGCACCATGCCCCCCGAATGGATGCCGAGGTGCCGGGGAAAATGCTGGACCTCGCCGGCCAAGCCCATCACCGCATCCGGAATCTCGTGGTCGGCCAGTGCCGCCGTAGCCGACAGCGGTCCCCAGCCGTCAACCTGCTTGGACCAGGCGTCGAGCTGGCCGGGAGCGGCTCCCAGCGCCTTGCCCATGTCCCGCACCGCAGAGCGGGGCCGGTAGGTGATCACGTTGGCCACCTGGGCTGCGCATCCCCGCCCGTAGCGCCGGTACACGTACTGGATGACCTCCTCCCGGCGGCCGCTTTCGATGTCCACGTCGATGTCCGGGGGACCGTCGCGCTCGGGGGAAAGGAACCGCTCGAAGAGCAGGCCGAGCGCCACCGCGTCGGCATTGGTGATCTCCAGCGCATAACACACCGCCGAGTTGGCCGCCGACCCCCTCCCCTGGCAGAAAATGTCCTGCTTCTGGCAGAAGGCCACGATGTCCCACACGATGAGGAAATAGCCGGCGAACCCGAGCCGGTCGATCATGTCCAGCTCGTAGTCGATCTGGGGCCAGGCCCGAGGGTGACGAGCCTGCTGGCGTGACCCGTAACGGCGCACCCCGCCCTCTTCCGTCAAATGCCGCAGCCAGCTCATCTCGCTGTGGCCCGGGGGGGTGGGCCAGGGCGGCAGGTTGGGGGCCACCAGCGCCAGGTCGAAGGCGCATGTTCGCCCCAGGTCAGCGGCCCGTTCCACCACGCCGGGATAGCGGGCGAAACGACGATCCTGTTCGGCTCCGCTCCGCAGATTGGCGGCGGCCGCCGCCGGTAGCCACCCGTCGATGTCGTCCAGGCTGCGCCGGGCGCGGACGGCAGCCAGGGCCGCAGCCAGCGGCCGGCGGGACCGGTGGTGGTAGTGGACGTTGTTGGTGGCGACGATCTCGGCCGAGGAGGCGGCGGCGAGGGAGACGAGGGCGTCGTTGCGGGCCGAGTCGAGAGGGTCGCCGTGATCCCACAGCTCCACCACCACGTTGGCCGGACCGAACCAGTCCTGCAGGCGGCGCAGCTCGGTCGCCGCCCGGGCCGGCCCGTGGGCCACCAGCGCAGCGGGGACGATCCCCTTCCGGCAACCGGTGAGCACCACCCAGTGGTCGGCGTTCTGCGCCGGAGCGGGCCCGACCATGATGCCGTCGTTCTGCCCGCTGGCCACCGTCAGGTCCGGAAGCGCCCCGGCTCCAATGGCTGCGAGGGTCTGGAGGTCCACCGAAGGCCGCCCTTTTTCCCGGCCAGAAAGATGCGCCACCGACAGCGCCCGGCACAACCGGGTGTAGCCGATGGGATCCCGGGCCAGGACCAGCAGGTGGGTGCCCTCCGGATCCGCTACTCCGTTTTGAGGGCGGGTCAGCCCGAGGGACAGCTCGGCCCCGAACACCGTGGGCATCCCCACAGCCCGAGCGGCCTCGGCGAAACGCACCACCCCGTACATGCCGTCGTGGTCGGTGATCGCCAGCGCCTCCAGGTCCAGACGGGCCGCCTCCTCGACCAGTTCCTCAGGGTGGGATGCCCCGTCCAGAAAGCTGAAGTTGGAGTGGCAGTGCAGCTCGGCGTAAGGGATGCGGGAGCCGGTTGGTCGGGAGCGGGGCCGGTTGGGATCCAGGTCGGACGGCGCCTGATAGGTGGCCCGCTTGTGGGACCACGCCGGGCTGTCCCCTCCATCGCCCTGGGAAGGAAACGGCCGGGCGCGGCCGGGCGCGGCCGGTCGGTCGGATAAGGCGGCCTCCAGGTCCCGCCACGGGACGGGCGGGTTGTCGTACCCCACACCTCGACGATAGCGAACATATGTTCGATTCGCCAGGGGTGCCCCGATGGCACCGGCCTCAGCCGGGCAGGTCGTAGGCCGTCGGATGTTTGGGCTGGTACAGCCCGATCTCGCCGCCTCCGGGGACCCGCAGGGTGGTGAGCAGCCCGAAGCCTTCATCGCTGACCGGCGAGGTGAACTCCACCCCCTTGGCCTCCAGCTCAGCGGCCGTCTCCCGTATGTCATCGCACATCAGGTACAGCTCGTGGTGTCCGTTCGGGGCCGATTCCACCGAGGGGTGGATGCCCAGTTCCGCCGGTGGCAACTTGAAGATCAGCCAACCCCCGTGGGCGTCCACGTTGGGGAGCGCCAACACGTCGCGGAAGAACGCCCGGGCGGCCTCGGGGTCGTCGGCGTACAGGATGGCGTGGGTGGAAGTGATCACGTCCACATTTTGACCCCGTTCAACGGGGCAGATCCATGGCCGCCGTCCCCATCAGGTCGAGGAAGTTGTCGCCATAGAACGCCTTCCGCACCGACGGGGGCGCGTCCCCCAACGAGGTCTCGAAGCGCTCGATAGGCCTCCGCCCGCCTTCCACATGGGGATAGTCAGAGGAAAACAGGCACACTTCCGGCCCGCTCTCCCGGATGATCCAACCCACGTCCTCGGCGGGATAGGGAGTGACCCGAACCTGGCGGCGGACGAACTCCGAAGGCCGCAGGTCGAGCGCTCGCAGACGCTCCTCGTTGCGGGCGAAGGCCTCGACGGCCGACTCCATCTGACGCATCCACGACGGCAGCCACGCCGCCCCCTGCTCGATCACCCCCAACCGCAACGAGGGAAACCGTTGCAGCACGCCATCGAAGATCATGGTGGCGATCGTCTGCGCCGGCGGATGGGGAATCGCCATGTAGTCGACCGAGCGAAAGTTCTCCTCGCCGCCCTGGAAATCCGGTGGCAGTGGGAGGCCGTTGCGGAAGTAGTTGCTGTCGATGAGCTCGCCCGTTCCGCCGATATGGAACACGATCGGTATCCCGGCCTCCTGGGCCTGGGCCCACACCGGGTCCAAGGCGACGTGGCTCGGCGAGTGACCTGGCGGGCAGCTCGAAGCCACGAGCAGGGCGGCGGCCCCGGCGTCGATGGCTTCCCCGGCCATGGCGGCCGCCCGATCGAAGTCGACCAGAGGGACGTAGCAGGTGGGCAGGAGGCGGGGGTCAGTGGCGCAGAACTCGAGCATGCCGCGGTTGTGGGCCCGGGCCGTGCCGTAGGCCAGATCGAGGTCGCCGGCGTGTTCCCAGTCGCGAAGCAGCCGGTTGTGGAACGTGTTGAACACCAACTGGCTCGAGAATCCCAACAGGTCCAGGGCCCGGCCGCGGTCCTCCGGGAGGAACGATCCCGTCGCCGCGAAATTCTTCCGCAGCATGATCTCCTCGGCTTCGCCGGGCTGGAATTCGCCGGATCGATGCCGGACCGTCAGGCGGGCGAACGAGCCGTCGAGGTCGCGCATTTGTTCCTCCGGATCGCCCGTCTGCCGTAGCTCGTTGCCGCCCGGGTAGCGAAGGGGCGCGATGCGCTCCCGCAACGCCGGATCGGCGTGGTCACGCAGCCAGTTCGGCGTCTCCATCAAGTGGGCGTCGGCATCGTGGACCAGCCGGTTCGGGTCGGAGTTGTACGGCCGCCCCGACGGACGGGTGTCGGTGAGGGTCACATCTCCCCCTTGCTCGTCTGTTGGATCGAGTACAGCATCCCGCGGGCTGTCGCACAACGAAACCGGCAGAGAACAGCGAGAGGCCGGCCTCTCTCTCACGCCGGTTTGGCCACACCCTGCTTGGCCCATGGCTGTCGAGCCTGTGCCAGGCTGCTGCGGTGTCGACGTACATCACCCGTCTCGAGACTTCGTCCGGCCTGCGGGTTGGGGTCAAAGACCTAATCGATATGGCCGGCCTGCCTACGACCAACGGATCGCTCGTCATCGGACGGCAGGCGCTACCGGCAGGGGCCGATGCCGCTTGCCTGGCCGGCACTCGGGCCGCCGAGGGGCAAGGCCAGGTGACGATCACGGGAAAAACCAACCTGCACGAGCTGGCCTTCGGTGTGACCGGGATCAACCCGTGGTTCGGGACACCCGTGAACCCACTGAACTCGAGCCTCGCACCGGGTGGATCGTCGAGCGGCTCGGCGGTGGCGGTCGGATCGGCGGACGCCGACATCGCCTTCGGCAGCGATACGGGCGGATCGATACGGATCCCCGCGGCCTGCTGCGGTGTGGTGGGCCTCAAGACCACCCGGGGTCGCGTGCCGCTGGACGGGGTGCTGCCCCTAGCGCCGTCGTTGGACACGATCGGGCCAATGGCCACGACCGTGGCGCTCGTTGCTCAGGGCATGGCCCTTCTGGAACCCGGGTTCCTGCCAGCGACGGCCGCTGCGGCCCGGGTCGGCCGGGTCCGGCTCCCAGCGGAGGCGAGGATCGATGACGCGGTCGATCGAGCGTTGGCGAAAGCCGGGCTGCAGGTGATCGACGTGGAAGTGCCCAACTGGCAGGCTGCCACGGCAGCCGCCATGACCGTGCTCGGGGCCGAAGCCTGGCAGACCCACGCCGGCCTGTGGCAGCAGCACGCCCCGGAGCTCTCCCCCGACGTGAGCGCCCGTCTGGCCACGGTGTCGTCCATCACCGCCGGGGAGGTCGCGGCGGCCTGGACAGTCGCCGGCGCCTGGTCGGACGAGTTGGCCGGGATGTTCAACCAGGTGGAGGTGTTGGCCCTTCCGACGCTGGCGGCCGCCCCACCGCGCCTGGAGGATGCGGCCCAGCTGAGCGAGATCCGCTACGTCGCCCCGTTCAATCTCGCCGGTCTCCCCGCGCTGGCCCTGCCGGTCGCCGCCGCTCACGGACTCCCCGCCAGCCTCCAGCTGGTCGGGCCGGCCGGGAGCGAGGCGCTCCTCCTGGCCACCGGATCCGAGGTGGAAGCCGGCTGAACCATCCGGCGGCGGCGGGCCCGAGCAGACGGCGGCGGGCCCGAGCAGACGGCAGCGGGCCGGAGCAGACGGCAGCGGGCCCGAGCAGACGGCGGCGCGCCCGAGCTGGCGGGCGGAAGGCTGGCGGCAACGACCCCCGGTCGATGCTTCTGGTCGCATCGGCACGACCCAGGCCAGCGCAGTTTCTAAACTGGCCAGAACGTGCCTGCACCAATCGCCAGCACCGCCGCGCCGAGACTCCAACGGGACGACACCCGGCGCCCGCACTGGTGGGCCGAAGTTCTGGTGATCGTCTGGCTCTGCTGGGTCTACGACGCCATCAACAATCTGGCGCCTCTCCGACAAGCCACCGCGTATGCCCACGCGGCGGCTGCCTTGCACCTGGAACAACACCTGCACATCGACCCGGAGGCAACGCTCGACCACTGGCTGGCCGGACATCACACCCTGGCCCTCTGGGTTTCCAACTACTACGACAACGCCCACTTCGTGGTCACCCTTGGCCTGGTCGGGTTGCTCTGGTGGAAATACCCGGTGCTGTACCGCCCGCTTCGCACCAGCCTGGTGCTCACCAACGTCATCGCCTTGGCCGTGTTCTGGCTCTACCCGATGGCGCCGCCCCGGCTGTTCGACCCGCAGCGCTACCTCGACGTGGTGGCCAGCACCCACGCCTTCGGCTCGTGGCACGCGGGCACCCTGGCTACGGCGGCCAACCAGCTGGCCGCCATGCCATCCCTGCACATCTCTTGGGCCGTGTGGTCCGCCCTGGCGCTATCGCGAATCTTCGCCGGCCGGCGTTGGACTCCCATCGTCTGGCTGTACCCGTGCGTCACCGCACTGGCCGTGCTGGCGACCGGCAACCACTGGGTGCTGGACGTGGTCGGGGGGCTCGTGGTGATCGTGGTGTCGACGCTGATCGGCGACCGCTGGCAGGGCTGGTGGACAGGCATCCAGGCCCGCCGGGCCGTCCGGATATCCATTGACGGCTGAGGGAGGCCCGGGAGCCGACGGCAGTGGGGCTGACCTGGCTGCCGTCGCCCGCGAGTTGTACGCCCTCGATCCCACCGAGTTCACCGCCGCCCGGGACGGCCGGGTGTCTGAGACTCGCCGGGCGGGTGACCGGGAAACCGCAGTCGAGATCAAGACGTGGAAGCGGCCGTCGCCGGCCGCCTGGGCGATCAACTTGCTGGCCCAGGAACGTTCGGACGACGTGGCGCTCCTCCTGGACCTGGGAGCTCGCTTGCGGGAGGCGCAAGCCAACCTTTCCGGCGACGACCTGCGCCGCCTGGCCCGGCAGCGCCACCAGGTGATCGCCGCCCTGGCCCGGGAAGCGGGCACCCTGACCACCGACCGGGGCCGGCCGATCAACGATCCGGCGGCCCGGCAGGTCGAGGAGACGCTTGGCGCGGCGTTGGCCGACCCGCAGGCGGCCCAAGCGGTGGCGAGCGGCCGGTTGGTACGGCCGCTGCACCATCAGGGGCTGGGCCCGGTGGAGCTCGAGGGGGCCGTCGCCGGGCCGGCTGTGGAGTCGCCTCAGCCAGCCGAGACTCCCCCGCCAGTGGCCCGGCGGCCGGCTTCTGGTCCCGAGCTCGAAGCGGCCCGGGCTCGGTTCGCGGGAGCGGAGGAGGCCGTCCGTCATGCGGCCGCAGAGCTGGAGGAAGCGGAAGCGGCCCACCGAGCCACCCGTCAGCAACAGACCGAGGCCGACGCCGAGGTGGCCCGACTCGAGCGGCAGCTGGCGGCGGCGCAACGGGAAGCCGGGACGGCGACGGCGCACGCCGAGCACGCCGGTCGCAGCTGCGAGCGGGCCCAGGAATCGGTGGACGCCGCCCGCGAGCGAGCGGAGGAGGCGCGCCAGGAGCTGGCGGCTCTCGAGGACGAGGACTAACCGGACCCCGGCGAGTCTGGAGTTGCGACTCACCCCGCGGCTGGGCCCCGTTCTCGCCTCGGCGATGACGGTCGAGGTCAGGGCCCGAGGTGAGGGTAGGTCAGCGGATCAGCGGATCAGCGGATCAGCGGATCAGCGGATAGTCGAGGTCCTTCTCGCCCCAGAAGCTGGCGTCAGGGTTGTCGTTGTAGTTGCCGATGGGCCGGTATCCAGCCCGTTCGTAGAGCCGTTGCGCCCCCTGCTGGCGTGGGCCGGTGTCGAGGCGTAGGCGGCTGTGGCCGAGCCGGCGGGCGGCGTTCTCGAGCTCGACGAGGAGTTGACCGCCGAGACCACAGCCTCGCCACTCCTCGCGGACGTACATGCGCTTGATCTCCCCGAGGGCGTCCCCGATCGTCCGCATTCCTCCACCCGCGACGGGCTGCTCGTCGATCCAACCAACCAGGTAGATGCCAGTGGGTGGCTGTAGCTCCTCGGGGTGCAGCGGCACGCCGATGCGGTCGCCCTCGATCTCATAGAGCACCAGCAGCTCGGCGACCATTGCCCCCAGGAGCTCCGAGGCAGGTGGTCGGGTTGGGTCGGCGGTGCGGAAGTGCGCCGGTCGCTCCGTCATCGCGGCTCTATGCGTGTTCCCTGTCGAGGAATTTCCGATGGCGCCCGCACTGCCGCATATTCAACCGTAGGTAGCCTCCAGCCACCATCGGCCCGCCTCCCGTGTAACCAGATGGGCAGTGCCATCCTCGAGTAGCACCTGGATCCAGGCTTTGCGCCGCCCGCTTGCGTCCCACCACCGTTCTTCGACCGGCCAGGGCCCGGCCCACCCCATCACCGGCATCGGCGGGTTTCCCGCCACGGCCAGCCAGGCCGGGGCCGCGCTGATCAGCCCCCGCCCGCTCACACTCAACTGGCGATGGTCGCGGTCGCACACCTCAGCCGGTCGAGGCGAGGGGTAGACCACCGCCGGCGCAGGCTCTGATAGCCGGCCCGGCCATGGAGGCACTTCAGCCGGTGCTTTTCCTTCCCGTTTCCTCTCCCGCTTGGGGGCCGGCCGGCGGGCGTCGCGCCCGGAAGACGGGTGGGCGTCGATAGCGCTCCCCCACGGCTCACTCCCCCACGGCACCAGGCGGACCTGCTCGGAGGGACTCCGTCCGCCGGCAGGCACGGCCGTCACGACTGCTTCCGGACCGAGCAGGCCCTGCACTCGGGCGAGGGCCCGGGCGGCCCGGCTGTCGGCCGCGGCCGTGCCTCCCCAGAACCCTTGCTGGAGGCCGTTGTCCGGACGCACCTCCTCCGGTTTCAACCTCAGCAGGGTCAATCCACCGGTGGGCCGGTTCTCATACCCGGGAGCAGCCAGCCAGCCTTCGAGCTGCCATCGGGCCCGCTCCGACAGGGCTGCCGCGGTAAGGGCTCCGGCATGGCGCCAGCGACGCACCAATTGCTCGCCGTGCTCGGTCTCGGCCTCTATGGCGATCATGGTGCACGACAGTCCATCGGTGGCCAGTCGTCGGTGGAGCTCGTCGGCCAGCGCTTTGGCCACGAAGGCCGCCGTGTCCACCCGCTCCGCGGGGGGATCCAGCTCGGCCGTGACGACCAGGTCCGGTGGCGGGGTGCGGGCCGCCAGCGATCGTTCGTCCCGGCCTCGGGCCAGGCAGTGGGCCCTCGCCCCCTCTGATCCGAACCGGCCCAGCACCGATGGTGCTGGCAGCGCGGCCAGATCGCCCAAGGTTCGAATCCCCAACCGGACCAGCAGATCAGAGAAGGCTTCGTATTCCGGCCCGAGAGCCTCCACCGGCCGAGGCGCCAACCACGCTCGACCCGAACCAGGAGGCACCACCACTACCGGGTCGCCACCGGCACGAGCCGCCCGAGCCGCCAACCCCGCGGTGAAACGCCCGTCGGCCACTCCCACCCTGCAGCCGGGCTGGCCAACCGCTCCGTCCACGGTCGTTGCCACCAGGGCGGCCAAGGCTTCGTCACCACCGAAGTACCGCGACGGTCCCCGGGTGGCCAGCGCCGCCGCGCCTGGGCCCAGGATCTCCACCGCCGGTGTCAAGGTTTCGAGCGCCACCACGGCCGGTTCCCACGCTCGGGCATCTCGAGCCGGGTCGGCCGGGATGATCTCCAATTCGGGACAACGACCCTGGGCCTCCCGGCGCCGGAGACCGGGCCGTACCCCCTCCGCATAGGCGGCAGGAGTGGCCGCTACAACCCGGTTGGCCCGAACCACCGCAGCCGGAGCGGCCGGGACACAACCGGCTGCCGCGACCGGCCAGTCCGGAAACCAGGCCACCAACATCCGCACCATGTGCTCAGGTCCTGACGCTTCCGACGTCGGGACGCTCTTCCCTGCCCGGGCGGTCTCCCCACATCTGGCGCTCTCCTCGGGCCGGGCGGTCCTCCCAGCCCGGGCGGTCCTCCCGCCCGGGCGATCCTCCCGACTCGGGCGCTCCTCCCAGCTCAGGCGCTCCTCCCACATCCGCCTCGTGCATCCCACCGTCAGCCCACCAACATGGCTCTGGCCACGAGAGGCGATGCGGCTCCCCCAGCTTTGCTGGTGGCTTCCCTGGCCTCGCTGGCTTCCCTGCGCCTGTCCAGGGCCTTCCTCGCCCCGCTCACGGCCTCTGTGGCCCGCTCACGGCCTCCCTGGCCGCGCTCACGGCTTGCCTGGCCCCTCTGGTGGCTCTGGTGGCTCTGGAGGCTTTGGTGGCTTTGGTGGCTCCCCCGATCTGGCAGGTCCTGCAGCTGGGCTCCCGTGCCGGCCGGGTCCGGCAACCAGAGCGTGGCGCGCCGCTCCCGGGACGCGGCCCTCCGGCCGGTCACCACCACTTCGACCCGGCGCGAGCGAAGGTGACCGTGACCAACCCCAAGGCCCTCCCAAGTGGCGCGGGCCACCGAGAGGCGCAGGTCAGGCGCTTCCGGCCAGCACCGCCGTCCCAGGTCCAGGACCACCAACACCGTCCCGGATTCCCGAGCCCGGGCCGTCAGGCGGCGGGCGTCGGCCGGTCGCACCCGGCCGGGTGGCCCGAGCAGCACCATGTCCATCCCGTCGAGCAACGCAGAAGCGACTCCCGGCCATCGGTCTCCCGGATCCGGCACGAGGGCAAACCGGTCGAGGCTGACGCCGAGCTCCCCTGCGGCCGCCAACCCCAGCCAGGGCAGACCTACCGCTGCCGTCCACGCCCCCTCTCTGGCAGTCGCCGCCACGAGGGCCAGCGCCAGCGAGACCCCGCCCAAGGCCATGTCGACCAGAAGGGTGCTACCCCGGCGGATCCCGTCGAGGACCGTTCCCAAGGCGCCGGACACCCCTACGATCCGGGTGTCAGCCGTGACCACCGGGCGGCTGCGGGCCGCGGCCAAACCCAGGGGCGAAGTGGCGGGGCCCAGAACCGCCGCCGGCGCATTGTCCATCGCCTCACTGTAGCGAGGAATGCCCATCGCGTCGAACAAGTGTTCGATTCCGGTGGGCGATGGGCGCCGACCGCTCGACGACGACCAGTAGAGCGAACAACGGACGACCTGTATCCCTCGGAGGCGCCCGACCCGAGAACCCGGCTGCCGAAAACGGTCAGTAAAACGTGTCCGGGGCCCCTGCGGCCGTTTTACTAACCGTTTTTGGCGAGAGGCCTACGGGGAAAACATCGAAAACGGTCAGTAAAAACTCTGACCTGCACTTCAGGACCGTTTTCATAGAGACCGTTTCTGCTCGGTACCGACCGTGAACGATCGGGTGGGACCGGGCGTGGGGACAACACTATCGAGCGGCGCCAGCACCGCCTGGGCCGGCCGACCACCTGCCGCGGGGCGCCGCCACCTGCCGCTGGGCGCCGCCTATCTGCCGCCGATCACCCGCCCTGCCACCAATCACCCGCCTAGCGGGTCACTCCATCCGCCAGGGCGGCGGCCGCAACCGCCTCGGCGACCGCTTGCGCCACCCCCGGCTGGAACACGCTCGGGACGATCTCGTCCACGTCGAGGCGATCCGGCTTCACAGCCGACGCGATGGCGGACGCCGCAGCCAGCTTCATGTTCTCGGTAATCCTGGTCGCCCCCGCGTCGAGGGCGCCGCGAAAGATGCCAGGGAAGCACAGGACGTTGTTGATCTGGTTGGGGTAGTCGCTACGCCCGGTGGCCATGACCGCCACCGCTCCCTGGGCCTCCTCGGGGAGTATCTCCGGGACGGGGTTGGCCAAGGCGAAGACGATGCTGCGATCGGCCATGGTCTCCACATCGGCCCGGTTGAGGAGGCCCGGCGCGCTGACGCCAATGAACGCGTCGGCCCCGCGCAAGATCTCCTGGAGCGAACCGGTCCGCCCCTGTGGGTTGGCGTGATCGGCCAGCCACTGCTTAGAGGCCTCGAGCCCTTCACGGCCCTGGTTGATCGCCCCCTTGCGGTCCGCGGCCACGATGTCAGCCACGCCGACCTGCATGAGAATACGGGTGATCGCCACTCCCGCAGCCCCGGCGCCCGAGAGCACCACCCGCAAATCGGGCATCGACTTTCCGACCAACTGGCACGCGTTGCGCAGCGCGGCTAGCACGACCACCGCCGTGCCGTGCTGGTCGTCGTGGAACACCGGTATCGACAGCGTCTCGGAGAGACGCCGTTCGACCTCGAAGCAGTGTGGGGCGGCGATGTCCTCGAGGTTGATGCCCCCGAAGACGGGCTCCATCCGCTGCACGGTTTCGATGAGCTCGTCCGGGGAGGAAACCCGCAGGCACACCGGGACGGCGTCCACCCCGGCGAACTCCTTGAACAGGACGGCCTTGCCTTCCATCACGGGCAATGCTGCGTCAGGGCCAATGTCGCCGAGGCCCAGAACGGCGGTCCCGTCGGTGACGACGGCAACCGTGTTGGCCTTCATGGTGTAGCGGTGCATCTGGGCCGTATCCCTGGCGATGGCGAGGCAGACCCGAGCCACCCCGGGCGTGTAGGCCATGGCCAGATCGTCCCGGTCGCGGAGCGGTCGCTTGCCGTCGATGGTGAGCTTGCCCCGGTCGTGCAGGGCGAACGTTCGGTCCTCCACCTCCAGGATGTCGATCCCCTCGACGGCGCGAGCTGCCTCCTCCACCCTCTGGGCGTGTCCCTCGGATCCGCAGAACACGACGACGTCCCGGGTGACCGTGGCACCATCGGTGGCGACGATCTCGATGCCGACGAGGCTGCCGCCTGCCGCGCCGATCGCGGTGGCCAGCTGGCCGAGCACCCCAGGTTGGTTGCGGATCCGGGCGCGCAACCGGATCGAGAAGGCGGCGAGAGGCGTGGTCATGCCAGGAGGATAGTGATCGGATCATCCGGCCACGGCTGGCCGACACCCGGGCCGAACGGCTGGCCGACACCCGGGCCCAAACGGCTGGCGGACACCTGGCCACGGCTGGCGATCACCCGGGCTCACGTCCCTACTCCGGCTGCGCCCACGCCCCGGCCGACACGAGTCCCAGGACCACCGACGACCTGCCCAGACGTTCCACAAGGCGCCCTTGCCGCCGCCGCGATTGACACCTACGCTGTGGCGCCCAGAGGGGGGCGTTCGGGCGAGGCTGGCCGCGTGCCCCGGGGGGAGGGACGGACCGCCTCGACCCGGACGCAATCCTGTCGCCAGACGTGACGAAGGACCGGCTGGGGGGGTTAGCCGGTCCTTCGTGAGGCTCAAGGGGCAGGGGGGCGCCCCGAGCAATTCCATTATGCGCCAGATTTCACTATCAGCGCAAGAGACATTTGTCACAAGCACCATCTGGCCCAACGATACCCGGCGCGATCGCTCCGGAACTGATCGAATGGGACCCGTGAATGAGACCCGCCCGGGTGTCACCCCCCTATGGACACCCGGCCCGGCTCGACAGCAAGCCTCCCAACTGCGCCGGTTCCTGGACCGCCACCACTTCGATACCTACGAGACAGCGTGGGAATGGTCGGTGTCACCCGCGACGGCGGGAACGTTCTGGCGCTCGATCGCCGCGGAATTCGCTATCCGTTGGCGGGCCGAACCACGGGCAGACCTCCGGATGTCCGGGACGGGAGTGGCCGGGGCGACCTGGTTCGAAGGTGGAGCCCTCAACTACGCAGAACGAGCCCTCCAGCCTCCAGCGACCGGGCCAGGCGCCAGCTCGACCGACCAAAGCGCCCCCGCGACCAGGCCTGGCGCTACCCCAACCGGGCCGGGCGCCACCGCGGTCATCGGGCGATCCCAGACGCGGGCCGACGTCGCCATGACGTGGGCCGACCTCACCGACCTGACCTCGCGGATCCGGGCCGGGCTGCTGTCGGCCGGCGTGCGGGCGGGCGACCGGGTCGCCGCCTACCTACCCAACATTCCCGAGACCCTGGCGGCCATGCTGGCAGCGGCCAGCCTGGGCGCGGTGTGGACCTGCTGCGCACCGGAGATGGGCGTGACCGGCGTCCTCGACCGCCTGGCGCAGGTCAAGCCCGTCGTGCTCCTGGCCGTCGACGGCTACCGCTACGGGGCTCGGCGCATCGATCGCCGTGAGCAGAGTGAGGCGGTGCGAGCCGGGCTGCCATCCCTGACCCGGGCGGTCTGGTTCTCGTACCTGGACCCCGACGCTTCGCCCCCCGCAGGCTGGTCGTCGTGGGCGGACTTCATCAGCAGCGAGGGGCCTATGGAGTTCGCCCCCGTCGGCTTCGACCATCCCCTCTACGTGCTCTACTCCTCGGGCACGACGGGCCAACCCAAAGCCATCATCCACCGCCATGGTGGGATCCTGCTCGAACACGCCAAGGCCCTGGGCTTGCATTTCGACATCGGACCGGGCGACCGCTTCTTCTGGTTTACGACAACCGGCTGGATGATGTGGAATTTCTGCGTCTCGGGATTGGTCGCCGGATCCGCCGTGGTGACCTTCGACGGGGACCCGTCGTGGCCGGCCCCCGATGCCCTTTGGCAGGTCATGGCCGAGACCGGAACAACGTGCGGTGGGGTTGGAGCCGGCTACCTCGTCGCCTCCATGAAATCCGGCGTCCACCCCGGCCGAGACCACGATCTGAGCCAATTGAAGACCCTGGGCTCCACGGGGTCGCCCTTGCCGGCCGCGGCCGCCGAATGGGTGTACCGCGAGGTGGCGAGCGACGTGTTGCTGGCGTCGTTCAGCGGAGGAACAGACGTCTGCACCGGGTTCGTCGGTGGCAGCCCCCTCCATCCGGTGTGGGCAGGCGAGATCTCGTGCCGATGCCTCGGCGCGTCCGTTGAGGTGTTCGACGACGAAGGCCAGCCCGTAGTCGACCAGGAGGGCGAGTTGGTGCTGACCGAACCGCTGCCGTCGATGCCCGTAGGTTTCTGGGCCGATCCCGACGGGAGCCGTTACCGAGCCGCCTACTTCGAGCGGTTCCCGGGCGTGTGGGCCCACGGTGACCGGGCCCTGCTGACGGATCGGGGGACGTGCATTGTCACCGGGCGTTCGGATGGAACCCTCAACCGCGGCGGCGTCCGGATGGGCACCGCCGAGTTCTACTCCGTGGTCGAGACCTTTGACGAGATCGCCGACAGCCTCATCGTGCACCTGGAGGATCCGGGGGGAGGACCGGGGGAGCTGTGGTTGTTCCTGGTGACGGTCGGTGATCCCCTGCCCGACCTGGAAGACCGGCTGCGGGCGGCCCTGCGGCGGGACCTTTCCCCTCGGTACGTGCCCGACCGGATCGAGGTGGTGGCGGAAATACCCCGTACCTTGTCGGGCAAGCGCCTGGAGGTGCCGGTGAAACGGATCCTGAACGGCGTCTCTCCAGACGAGGCCCTGACCTTGGCTTCGGTCGCCAACCCGGACAGCCTCGGCCCTTTTGCCACCTTGGCCTCCAGCCGGTCCGACAACACTCGATCGGGCCAGGAAGGTCAGGGCCAACCAGCGCAGACCTAGGGGCCACCCCAGGGCCCGACCAGAGCCAGGCCCCGACCAGAGCCAGGCCCCCGACCAGAGCCAGGCCCCGACCAGAGCCAGGCCCCCGACCAGAGCCAGGCCCCGACCAGAGCCAGGGCCCAACGACAGCCAGGGCCCAACGACAGTCAGGGCTAAACCGGGACCAGGCCGTTCAGTCGGTTTGCGACGCCAACCGCTCGAGCAGGGGTATGGCCTTCGCCAATATGGCCCGCTCCTCGGGCGTGAAGTCCCGCAACCGGTCCGCGAGGAAGGCGTCGTGGCGAGCCCTCGTCTCGGCCAGGATGGACTCCCCCGCCGGCGAGACGGCCACCCGGGCCACTCGCCGATCGACCGAGTCCACCCGCCGCTCGAGCAGCCCGGTCTCTTCGAGCCGGGCGGCGATGCGAGTCATCGACGGAGGAGCGATGCGCTCGATGGAGGCCAGCTCACCGAGCGACAGCTCCCCTCGGGCGGCGACGACGGACAGCGCCGACATCTGCGAAGGGGAGATCTCTCCGACGGTCTGTTGGCGCAAGCGACGCGAAAGCCGCAATACGGCCAAGCGTAGTTGGCTCCCGAGCGCCGATGCGGTAGCTGCCGGCATCGGCGGCAGTGTAAGCGTTTCCGCGGCGTCGTGCAGATGCATACCGTTTCGAGCCGATGACCTGCCACCATGGAGCCCGTGCCAATGCGAGAGGACTGCCGCCACTTTCAGAGTCGAACGTACGAAACGGGCGAAGTGGCGCGCTTTTGTGTGCTGAATCTCGCCCCCGAGGCTCCATGGCGCTGCCCGGCGGATTGCCCCAAATACGAGCGCGACATGATCGACGCCACCTTCACCATCGGTTCGTTGAGTCGCCCCGAGGTCGAGTCCGAGCCTGACGAGCCGGGCGAGGACGTGGCGGCCATCCTCGACGAGGCCGACGCCATCGTGACCGCGGCGGGACCCGAGATCCTGGCGGAGGTCGAAGAGCAACGGCGAGCCGACCGTTGGTGGTGGCCATGGCGTAAGCGGCGAGGCCGCGGGGACGACGACGGCGGATTCCATTTGAGTAGCCGCTGACCACCGGCGGAAATGCGCTCTCACACCTGGGCAGCGAACGCTGCGCTGAGGCACGCGGCGGTCGTCGCGGTGCTGGCCGTCCTCCTGGCCGCGTGCAGCAGCACCGATCACCGCCAGGCCAACACGCACCCGCCCACGACACACCTGGCCACCGCCCCGCCGACGTCGCCGACGACTCCCGCCAAGGTCGCCACGGCTCCGCCGGGCGGCGCCCTCTACGACTGGACTCGCAGCACCCCGGCCGTGGCCGGCGGCACCGAACCCTCGAGCACGTTGGCCGACGTGCTAGCGCCCTCTGCGGGCGCCGGCGGGAAGTGGACCGCGGTCGGGACGCGGTCCACCGCGACAGGGACCACGAGCGCCACTGTTTGGACCTCGCCCGATGCCAGCACGTGGTCCGCGACCGCACTCAGCGGCGCCCTGGTCGACAGCACCGCGAGCGGTGCCGTGATGTCGGGAACCGAAACCATCGTGGTGGGGTCGATCGGCAGCGGTGCGAACCAGCACGCCGCGGTGTGGATCTCGCCGAGGCGGGGAGCTGGGTTTCAGCTCGTCCATGATCCCACCCTCGCCACGGCGGGCACTTCGATGGAATCGGTCGCGGTAGGTGATCTGGGTCTCTTTGCCGTCGGTTCGGCCGACAACCGGGTCGCCATGTGGTACTCGAGCACCGGCCGGGCCTGGACCCAACTGACCAAAGCCCAAGACGTGATCGACCACAACGGTGATGCCCACGTCGACACCTTGCTCGTCACCGTAAATGCCGTCTACGCGGGAGGGTGGTACCGGGCCGGCTCGAGCATCGACGCCGGGCTGTGGTCCTCCCAGGACGGTCTCAACTGGCACCAGATCAGCTCCTCGCAGGCTTTGTTCGGAGGACCCGGTGATCATCTGATTACCGGCCTGACGCCCTACGGGACGGGACTGCTCGCCGTCGGTGGAAGTGATAGCGGGTTGGGCTGGCAGGCGACGTCGTGGGTTTCACCAAATGGGGTGAGCTGGAGCCCTCCGTCGACCGGTTTCGTCACGGCCGGAACTCTGGCTCCGGGCGGGCCTGAGGCGATCGTGCGGGCCGTTACCAGCCCCAACCCTGATGTCCTATCGACCCCGGCGTCTCCCCCCAATCCCGCGGCCGCTTCCTTCGTGGCCGTTGGTGGCGGGCCGACCAACCAGGAGATGTGGCGGTCGACCGACGGAGTCCGCTGGAGCGAGGTCCACTTGCCTGGGAGCGCCTCGGCCCCAGGAGGATGGCAGGCGACTCTCGTGGCCGCGCGCGGGTCGACCACCGTCGTCGCCGACTCCGCGGCCGGGCAACCGCACCTGCTGGTGCAGCGAGGCGCCTCCTGGGAGCAGCCGTCGGCCCATCCCGCCACCTTCGGCTCGGTGGCGTCTTCGGCGCGACCGACCGGCCTGGTCGCCAGGCCGGGCGACCACTTGGTCTTGAGCGTCTCCACCTCCCAGCCGGACCAGGGCCTGGGCCGCGCCACCACGGGGGTAGAACTGTTCAGCTCCACCAACGGCACCACCTGGGCGCGGCTACCCACGGGCAACGTGTTCGCCGCAAGCGACCTCAGGGCCCTCGGCTCGACGGAGCCAACGGCCGGCGACGTGACCGCATCAGCCGGCTCCTCAGGGCCATCAGCCGGCTCCTCAGGGGCATCAGCCGGCTCCTCAGGGGCATCAGCCGGGTCAGGGGACGCCCGGCAGGTAGCCACCTTGCCGGCGCAGATCATCGCCGTCGGCTCGCAGCGCACGGGAGCGGCAACCCGGGCGTCCGCCTGGCTGAGTGCGGACGGGACCTCGTGGGCCCGGACTACCAGCTTGGACCCGGCCTCGACCGTCGTTGACGACGTGGCCAACGGAACCTGTGCGTCAGAGCACCAGGTGGTGGTCGTGGGCTCGGCCCACTCGGCATCGTTTCCCGCCGGCGGCCTGTCGCAAACGACGGTGCGAGCGTGGTACTCATCCGACGACGGCAGAACCTGGGGGGTTGCGTCGTTCCCTGCGAGTCCGGGCCCCGAGCCCTATGTGGGTGCGTCCATGGAGGGATGTCTTGTGACCGGGAGCGGATTCGAGGCGTTCGGAGAAGCGACCCTCGCCGACGGCACCACGGTTCCGGCCTATTGGACGTCGACCAGCGGCACGACGTGGGTGCATGCCCCGAACAACCCGTTCGGATCGGGGTTCCCCTTCCCGGCTGAGGCCGTGACCAACGGAGCCGAAACCCGGCTTGCGGTGGGCGGGGCCGAGCCGGTGCCCTCCTGGGTGGTGGCAGCCCAGCCGGCCACCCCTTCCAGCCTGTGGGAGTCGGTCGACGGCGGCACCAGCTGGCTCGCAGCAGATCCCACCGGCACCGCGTTCGGGAACAGCGGCCGACCTTCGATCGACGAGGCGGCCTGGTGGGGGTCGGTGCCCGTCGTGGCCGGGGAGCTCGACGGTCAGGTGGCAGTCTGGACGGGGTCGCTGGCGCCGGCCACCCCCGGCTCGGCCGCCTCCGCGGCACCAACCTCGAACGCCCGCCACATCCCGGCGTAGCTACCGCCCGAGGCCAGGAGTCCCTCGTGGGTGCCGTCCTCCACAACCCGCCCACCGTGGAGCACGACGATGCGGTCGGCGCGTTGCGCCGTCTGTAATCGGTGAGCGATCAGCACCGTGGTCCGGCCCTCGGCCACGACGCTCATGGCCCGAGCGACTCTGGCCTCGGTGGCCAGGTCGAGGTTGGAAGTCGCCTCGTCCAGGAGCAGGATGGCCGGCTTGACGAGCTCGGCCCGGGCCAAGGCGATGAGCTGCCTCTGCCCGGTTGACAGCGATCGACCCCGCTCGCTGACGCGGTGCAGGTACCCACCACCCAGCCCGGAGACCAGCTCGTGGGCGCCGACGGCACGCGCCGCCGCCTCGACCTGGGCGTCGGTCGCGTCGGGACGGCCGTAGGCGATGTTGTCCCGGATCGTCCCGGAGAAGAGGAAGGGCTCCTGGGGGACGTACCCGAGCTGGTGACGGTACGCCGCCAAATCGACCTGGCGAAGGTCGATGCCGTCAGCCCGGACGGACCCGTCGGTCGGATCGTAGAAACGGGTCAGCAGCTTGATGATCGTGGACTTGCCCGCGCCCGTTTCGCCGACCAGGGCGACCGTCTGGCCCGGAGCCACCTCGAGGTCGACACCCCGCAACGCTTCTTGTCCCAGGCGGGCCGCGGGATACGAGAAGCGCACCCCCTCGAACGACACGGCGCCGGTCAGCCGGCCCGGCTCCACCGGATGATCCGGGAGCGCCACTAGCGGGCGGATCGCCATGAGCCCGTTGATCTGGGCCATCGAGGCCCCCGCCTGCTGATAGGCGTCGAAGGTCTGCGAGAGCTGCTGGATGGGGTTGAAGAACAAATCGAGATAGAGGAGAAAGCCGACCAGCTCACCCGTCGACAGTGAGTGCTGGGCGACGAGCACCGACCCGTACCCGAGCACCAGCACCGACGCCATGTCGGCGAGCAACTGGACGAACGGGAAATACAGCGCGACCAGGCGCTGGGCGCCCAACCTCGACTCGAGATAGGCGGAGGTGAGTCGCCGGAACTCGGTCTGATTGCGGCCCTCGCGCACGAACGCTTGGGACTCGCGCACGCCCGAAAGGCTCTCCTGCATGTTGGCGTTGACGACCGCAATCCGCTCCCGAGCCCGCTGGTACGCCCGCGCAGACAGTCGGCGGTACGCCAGGGTGGCGACGGTCAGAGGGATCAGCACGGACATGGTGGCCAGCCCGAGCTTCCAGTTCCATACGAGCAAGGCGATGCCGACACCGAAAAACGTGAAGATGGCGACTATGGCGTTGATCAGGCCGCTCTGCAGGACCGTCGACAAGGCGTCGACGTCTGTGGTCATGCGGGTCATGATCCGGCCCGCCATCTCGCGGTCATAGAAGTCCAGGGAGAGTCGTTGGAGATGCGACCAGATCCGGATACGCAGGGCAAGCAACAGCCGCTCGGCAGTCCGCCCGGTGACGAACACCTCGGCCACGCTGTCGAAGAAATCGACGATAGCGACGACGAAAAAGATGCCCACGGCCAGCCACAGCGCCTCTTCGGATCCCTTGGCGACACCGTTGTCGAGGCCGTTACGAATGAGCAAGGGCCCAGCCAGCGTTGCCACCGCGTCGATGATGACCAGGACGAGGCCCGCGGCCAGATACCGGCGGTAGGGCCGTACAAAACGACGCAGCGAGAACGATTTGTCGTCCGCGCTCTCCACCTCCACGTCCACATCCGCGACATCGCGGACGGGAGGGAGGGCGGCCACCCGGGCGAGTAGTTCGGGGGTAGCGGCCAGGGCACCCATCCACGACCCGCCCGATCGGGCCGCGCTGCCGCCGCCGCCGCGGGCCGAGGCCCGCTCCCAGCGCGGCCCGCCCGGACGCGCCAGGCAACGCGGACCCCGCAAGCGGGGCGTCGGCATCGTCGCCGCCCCACAGGCTGGGCGTCACCCCTTCGACGGTGCCGTCGCCGTCGAGCTCCTCGTCGTCCTCGACCACGAGACCGTCTTCCAACCGGCGGGCACCGTCGAGGACGATCGCCTCCTCCACGCTCAAGGGGGCCTCTGCGACCGGGTCGTCGATGCTGATCGCCCCGACGCCCTCGGCGTCGTCGCCTGGTCCGGCGAGCAGCATTCGGTAGGTGCGACACCGGTCGAACAACTCCTCGTGGCGCCCCTGATCGATCACCCGACCGCCCTCGACGACGGCGATGCGGTCGGCCAATCGCAACGTCGAGCGCCGGTGCGCGACCAGCAACGTGGTCCGGCCTCGCATGACCCGGCGCAACGTGGCGTGGATCTCCTCCTCGACCCGGGCGTCGATCGGCGCTGGTGGCGTCGTCGAGGATCAAGATGCCCGGGTTGGTCAGCAGCGCCCGGGCCAGGGCGATCCTCTGCCGCTGGCCCCCGGAAAGGGTGAGGCCCCGCTCGCCCACTTCGGTGTCGTAGCCGGAAGGCAACTCCATGATGAAGTCGTGAGCCTCGGCGGCCCGCGCCGCGGCCTCGATCTCGGCGGCGTGTGGCGTCCGGTCGACCGTAGGAGATATTGGCTCCAACCGTGTCCGAGAAGAGGAAGCTCTCCTCGAACACGACGCCGATCTGCCCACGCAAGGAGGCCAGTGTCAGATCCCGGACGTTGCTGCCATCCACGCGCACCGACGCCGGACTGCACGTCGTAGAAACGCGGCAACAGGAGGGCCACCGTCGACTTGCCCGAACCTGACGCCCCCACGAGGGCGACGGTCTCTCCTGCGCCAATGTGAAGATCGAAGTGGTCGAGTACGGGCTGGCTGCTGAGGTAGCCGAAGCGAACGTCTTCGAAGGAGATCTCCCCGAGCACAGGGGGAAGGTCGTCGGCGTCGGGTCGTTCCGTGACGACGGGGTTCGAGGCCAGCAGGTCGAGGACCCGCTCGGCCCCGGCCCGGGCCTGCTGGCCCACGATGAGCACCCCGGCCAACATCCGCGCCGGGCTGGCCAGCTGCAGCAGGTAGGTCGAGAACGCAAGGAACGTTCCGACGGTGATCTCTCCCTGCAGTGCGAGCCAACCGCCGACGGCCAGAACGGCCACCTGACCGAAGACTGGTATGGCCTGCAGGACCGGCTGATAGCGCGCCTGGAGGCGCACGGATCGAAGGCGCGAGCCGTAGAGGGTCTGGGCCCGCTCCACGAGGCGGTCCAACTCGCGCTGCTCCTGCCCGAAGCCCTTCACCACCCGGACTCCCGTTACCGCCTCTTCGACGACGACGGCCACCTCACCCTCGCGTTGCTGCGCATCCCAGCTGGCGGGGAAGGTGCGGTTGCGCATGCGGTAGGCCGTCCAGATGAGGCTGGGAACGACGCAGAGCGAGACCAGCGCCAGCGGCGGCGACAGCACGAACATGATGACGATTGACAACGACGATCAGGACGATGTTGCCGGTCATGATCGGCAGGAAGGACAACAACCCTTGGAGAAGCCCGACGTCGGAGTTTGCCCTCGACACCAGCTGACCGGTCTGCAGCTCGTCGTGGCGGGCGAAGTCGAGCCGCTGTAGCTGGTCGTAGATGGCGTTCCGCAGGTCGTACTGCACGTCCAGGCTGACGCGCCCGCCCACGAAGCGCCGGAGGTAGGCGGCGCCGAACGTAGCGAACGCCAGGACGATCAGGATCGTCAGCCACGGCGCCAGGGGCTGGGTGTGAGCGATGATCACGTTGTCGATGATCTGTCGCTCGACCGCAGGCACCACCGCGGCGATGGCGCTGCCGACCACGGCCGCGCCGAAGGCGATGGAGGCGTTGCGCCGATGCGGGCGCAGCCAGGGGACCATCCGGCGGATCCACCCCTTCGCCGGCTGGGCTGTGGAGTCGGCGGAGCGGATCATGCCGTCAGCAATGCTAACGATTTTTCAGGAATAAAGACCAGGCGCCTCGTCGCTCTCGTCGACGGGAAGCCAAGGCCGGGGTGCGGCCCGGGCTCCCGGCACGCCCCACACCAGATGCTCCATGAACACCCAGGTCCGGCGGTGGATGGCGGAAGGGCCGTAGGCGTGCAAGGGCCATCTTGTGGCGCGGGCAGGGATAGCCCTTGTTGCTATCGAACTCGTAGGGCGGGTATTGGTGGGCCTCGGCCCGCATGATGCGGTCGCGGGTGACCTTGGCCAGGATCGGACGCGGTGGCGATCGACAGGCAGGTGGCGTCACCCTTGACGATCCGCGTGCGTGCACCCGAGGCCTACGAAGTCCCACTTGCCGTCGATGAGAACGTGGTCGGGCGTCACGCCGAGCTGCTCGATGGCCCGGCGGGCCGCCAAGCGCTGGGCATCGGCCATGCCGATCTCGTCGCACTCCTCATGCGACGCCGAACCGACCGCCCAGGCCGTGCACCACCGGCCGACCCGGTCGAAGATTCGCTCCCGGTCGGGCTCGGCGAGCATCTTGGAGTCACGCACGCCGTAGACGCGCCGGTCTTGCGGGGCAGGACGGCCGCTCCGACCATGATCGGCCCCGCCCACGAGCCCCGCCCGACCTCGTCCACGCCAACGACCACCTCCGTGACCCTGTCTCCCAGAGCGCCCGCTCCAGGGCGAGCGTCGGAGCGGCCTGGTCACGAATCCTGCCCGACACCGGTAGCGAGCGAAGAGCATCCCGTCCCCCTCGAGCAGGCTGGTGAGAGCGAACGGGAGCGACTCGGACAGGGGTTGATCCCCGAGCAGGCCCCGATGACCGGGGCCGACCAGCGTGGCGGAGGTAGTGAGACACAGCTCGTCGAGCAGTCCGGCGCCGAGGAGCGTGCGCAGGAGGGTCGGGACCGCCTTCGCACAGCACCCGGTCGCAGTCCGCGGCTCGATCAGCACGTCGCAGGGCCACCCGGATATCGACGAACTGGTCGCCGCACACGACGACGTCGGCTACCGCCGCCAAGTCGGGGATTGGCCTCCGAGCCCGCCGCGGTGGTGATCACGAGGGGCCGGGACGTGACCGTTGAACAGCCGGGCCTCCGGGTCGAGATGCGCCCGGTTGCTGACGACCGCCAGGGGCGGGACGTCCGCCTGTCCCCGAGCCCGACGACGTTCCTGGACCGTCGGGGTCAAGGCGCACGGGGCCGTAGTTTTCCTGCCGAACCGTCCCCGCTCCGACCAGGATCACGTCGGTGACGGCGCGCATGGCCATGAACGCGTCCCGGTCTGCAGGGCCGGCCAGGGGCCCGCTGCGTCCGCCGACCTCGACCTTGCCATCCAGAGAAGTGACAAAGTTGGCCCGCACGTGTGCGGGCCGGCGGGAGGGCGTACTCGCCCTCCAATGCGGCTAGGCCATCGACGCCGCTCGCGTCGTCGGGTAGAGCCGCCGCATCATCCGACCTGAGCGATGGTGGCGGACTCGCCCGGGTCGGGGGCGGTGGTGAGGAAGGCGTCCAGTATCTCGGCGGCCACCGGGGCCGCTGGTGAGACGAAGGCTCAGGGCGAGGACGTTGGCGTCGTTCCAGCGGCGGGCGCCGCGAGCGGTCTCGGCGTCCACGCAAAGCGCGGCCCGCACGCCCGTCGACCTTGTTGGCGGCTATCGACACTCCGGTGCCCGTCCAGCAACAGACCACCCCTCGATCGGCCCGCCCGGCTGCGACCGCTTCACCCACGAGCCGGCCCACTTCAGGCCACGGGGCGGGGTCGGCCAGGACCTGCACGGTGTGGCCGGCTTCGGCGAGTCGAGCAGCGACGGTCTCGCCCAGTGGCGTCTGCTCGTCGGTGCCGAATGCCACTCGCATCGAGTGGACGCTAGCGCCACTCGAGTCGTACGGCAGACACCGGGACCTCGCTTTCCCGACCAGCGCGCCTTCGGTCCGCCGACATGGGGCCTGCCGTTCCCAGGGCGGCGCTCATAGGATGACGTCTATGGCTGACGAGGCTTCGCCGGCTCGACTCCCGACCGCAGAGCGGCTGGGCCACGAGGCGGTGCTGGTGCCGGTAAAAGCGTTCGGCCAGGCCAAGCTCCGCCTGGCCCCGGCACTCTCGCCCCCGGAGCGCGCCGCCCTGGCTCGGGAGATGGCGACCCGGGTGGTGCGCTCGGCCGGGCGGCTTCCCGTTGCGGTGGTCTGCGATGACCACCGAGGTGGCGGCCTGGGCCCGCCACCTCGGCGCCATCGGTGATCTGGGAGCCGGGCCGGGGGCTCAACAGAGCCGTCCAGGAGGGCGTGGCCCGGCTCGGGGCAGCCGGTGTCGGCATGGTCGTCGTCGCCGCCGGCGACCTGCCGCTGGCCTCCGACCTGCGATGGGTCGACCCGCTTTCCCGGCAGTCACCATCGTGCCCGACCGGCGGCGGGACGGCACCAACGTCATCTCCGTACCGCCCGCCGCGGGTTTCGCGTTCTCCTACGGACCCGGGCTCATTCGCCCGCCATCTGGGCGAGGCCCGGCGGATCGGGCTGCCGATCCGAGTCGTGCACTCTTCGCCGCTGGCTTGGGACGTCGACATTCCCGACGATCTGGTCGCCCTGGCCATCGATGAGCGACCCGATGGGGCACGGTCAGGTCGGCCTCGCACGTGACGGTCGACCTGACCATTCCCTCGGTGGCCCTCGCCATCGGCGCCCACCCCGACGACGTCGAGTTCGGCTGCGGTGGCACCCTCGCCAAATGGGCTGCGGTCGGGTTGCCGGATCCATCACCTGGTCTGCACCGACGGATCGAAGGGATCGTGGGATCCCGACGACGGATCCGGCCGCACTTGGTGGCCCGGCCGCCAGGAGGAGCAGCGCGAGGCGTCCCGGCGCCTGGGCGGCGAAGGCGATGTCGCCTTCCTCGGCTGGCCGGACGGCGAGTTGGAATCCGGCCTGCGCCAACGGTGGGAGGTGGCCTACTGGATCCGCCGGATACGCCCGGACGTGGTGCTCGGCCACGACCCCTGGAAGCGCTACCGACTCCATCCCGATCACCGCAACGCCGGGTTTCTCGCTACCGATGGCATCGTGGCCGCACGCGATCCGCACTTTTTCCCCGAGCAAGGCCGACAACCACACCGACCGGACACCTTGCTGCTGTGGGAAGCCGACGAACCCGACCACGTCGAGGACATCGAAGGTTTCGCCGACCGCAAGCTGCAGGCGCTTCTGGCCCATCGGAGCCAGTTCCGCTCGACGATGGGCATCACCGCCGCAGAGGAGAACTCCGGACCGGACCGCGTTTGCCGCCCGACTGCGCGTTCGTCACGCCGATGCCGGGTCAGCGGCGGGTCTTCCAGCGGCTGAAGCCTTCAAGGCGCTGCGTGACCTCTAATCGGCGAGCTGCGGTCGGCCCGGTAACGGTGGTGGCCGGTCCGACCAATGGGCGCGGCACTACGGCCGCGGTTCCCTGTATCAACGCTGATCGTCAGCCCGCCTGACCCTGCCGAGTGCTACTTCGGGCGGGCTGACGCAGTCAGACCTTCTTGCGAGAACCGGTCGTCCGGGCGGCGGTGGCCTTCTTGGCCGTGGTCTTGCGGGCCGGAGCGGACACGCGAGGGGCCCGGGTCGTGGTGCCTGCCGCCACCGTCTTGCTCGTCGAGGCCGCCCGCTTGGCCGGTGCGGCCCGCTTGGTGGTCGTCTTCTTGGCTGCGGTGACCTTCTTGGCCGTGGTCTTGCGGGCCGTCGTCTTCTTGGCCGCGGTGACCTTCTTGGCCGGTGCGGTCTTCTTCGCCGTCGTCCGCTTGGCCGGTGCAGCCCGTTTGGCCGTGGTCTTGCGGGCCGTTGTCGTCTTGGCTGCGGTGACCTTCTTGGCCGTGGTCTTGCGGGCCGTCGTCTTCTTGGCCGCGGTGACCTTCTTGGCCGGTGCGGTCTTCTTCGCCGTCGTCCGCTTGGCTGGTGCAGCTTTCTTGGCCGCGGGCGTGGCCTTCTTCGCCGCGGGCGTGGCCTTCTTGATTGGGCTCATATTCCCTCTCTCAGCGCTTCTTCGGCGGGGCCTTGGCAGGAGACGCCTTCTTGGTCGCCGCCTTCTTCGCCGGCGCCGCCTTCTTGCCCGCGGCCTTCTTCGCCGGAGCCGCCTTCTTGGCGGCGGCGGCCTTGCCACGGCTGTTGAGGGCCTCCTTGAAGGCAGAAGCAGGCGCAAACCGAACGCCTCGTGAGGCGGCAATCCGCACCGGTGCGCCGGTCTGCGGGATTGCGACCCATCCGGGCGGCCCGGGCTGCTCGGGGAGAAGGTCCCGAACCCGAAGATCGTGACCTTGTTGCCGGCCTTGGTCTCGGCCACCACCGATTCGGTCACCGCAGCCACCGCCGCTTCGGCCTGCTTCTTGTCGAGGCCAGTCTTGCTGGCGACTGCTTCGACGAGCTCTGTCCTGTTCACCGCACCTCCTGGCGCTGTTGGGGAAGTTCCCTGATATACAAGAGGTTTTTGCGCTGCAGGTCAAGCATTTCCCTTGCATGACAAGGGCTTTCGAACGGGAACAGGACCGCTCGTCGGAGGGATCTGGCAGAAATTCCCTTGCTACACAAGGACTTCTGCCGTCGAGAGCCTGTTCCAGACTTCGCCGACTTCTGCAGCCAGATGGAACGTCATCTGGTCTCGAACCGCCTCAGGGACGTCCTCCAGGTCCGGTTCGTTGCGTGCCGGGAGCACCACTTCGGTCAGTCCGGCCCGGTGGGCGGCCAGCACCTTCTGCTTCACGCCACCGATCGGAAGCACCTTTCCCTGCAAGGTGATCTCACCGGTCATCCCGACTTCGGGCCGCACCGGCCGTCCAGTGAGAAGGCTCACCAGCGCGGTGGTCATCGTCACGCCGGCCGACGGGCCGTCCTTGGGGATGGCTCCGGCCGGAACGTGCACGTGGATGCGCAGACGATCGAAGGCGTCCGGGGGCAGGCCGAGTTCGGCGCGTGGGCCCGCACGTACGACAGGGCGATCTGGGCCGACTCCTGCATGACCTCGCCGAGTTGACCGGTGATCGTCAGGCCGGGTTCGCCGGGAGCGGCGCTGGCTTCGACGAACAGGACGTCACCGCCAACGCCGGTCACGGCCAAGCCGGTGGCCACTCCGGGCACCGAGGTGCGCTCGGCCACTTCGGACTGGTGGCGAGGCCGGCCGAGCCAGGTATGGAGATCGCCTTCGTCGATCCGAAGTGAACGGGCAGGCGTCGTGTGAAGTGACTCGGGCTGACCGACCGTGTCTGGCACCGAAGCCAGCGCCGGACCCTCGGCCACCTTGGCCGCCGCCTTGCGCAGCAAGCGAGCCAACTCCCGCTCCAGGCTTCGCACTCCTGCCTCCCGGGTGTACCCGGCCACCACGGCACGCAGGGCGGCGTCGGTCACGTCACCTCGCCGTCGAGCAGGCCGGCCCGCGCCCACTGCCGAGGCAACAGATGGTCGCGGGCGATGGCGACCTTCTCGTCCTCGGTGTAGCCGTCGAGGCGGACGACCTCCATACGGTCGAACAACGGTCCGGGGATCTGTTCCGCCATGTTGGCCGTGGCCAGGAACAGCACGTCGGACAGGTCCAGATCGAGATCGAGGTAGTGATCCCGGAAGGTGTGGTTCTGGGCCGGGTCGAGCACTTCGAGCAAGCGCCGAGGACGGATCGCCTCGCCAGTCGCTGCCGAGCTTGTCCACCTCGTCGAGCAGGATCGACCGGGTTGAAGGTCCCGGCGTCCTTGATGGCCCGGACGATGCGGCCGGGCAGGGCGCCCACATAGGTGCGCCGGTGACCGCGGATCTCGGCTTCGTCGCGGACGCCACCGAGGGCGACGCGGACGAAGGAACGGCCCATGGCCCGGGCCACGGACTCGCCGAGCGAGGTCTTGCCCACGCCTGGCGGACCGACCAGGGTCAGGATCATGCCGCCGCTGCCGCGCCGCCACCGGGCGAGGCCGGCTCGGCGTCGAGGTCCCGCTCCACCCGCAGCTTCCGGACGGCCAGGTGCTCGATGATCCGTTCCTTGACGTCATCGAGGCCGGTGTGATCGGCGTCGAGCACGCGCGCGGGCCTCGTCGATGTCGAGGCGGTCGTCGGAACGGACGCCCCAGGGCAGCTCGAACACAGTGTCCAGCCAGGTCCGGATCCACCCGTGCTCGGGGCTCTGCTCGCTGGTGCGCTCCAGCTTGTCGATCTCGCGGGCGATGGCGGTCCGGGTGGCGTCGCTGACGACCAGGCCTTCGAGGCGGGTCCGGTAGTCGTCGCCGTCCTCGCCGTCACCCTGCTCGCCGAGCTCCTTGCGGATGGCCGCCAGCTGCTGGCGCAGCAGGTACTCCCGCTGGGTGCGCTCCATCCCTTCGGCCACGTCGGTGCGGATGCGGTCCTTGAGCTCCAGCTCGGCCAGGGCCTCGCGACCCCACGCCAGCACCAGCTCGACCCGGCGGTCGGGATCGAGGGTCTCGAGCAGCTCCACCTTGCGCTCGACCGACAGCTCGGGCCAGTAGCCCGGCCATGTCGGCCAGCCGGCCGGGCTCGGTGACGCCGCGCAGGAGGTCGCCGAGGCGGCCGATGCCGCGGTGCTCGGCGATGGCCTCGAAGACGGCCCGCAGCTCCCGGGCGTGCCTCGACCGCGGCGTCGCTGGCGGGCGGCTCCTCGACGATCTCGACGTTGACCCACAGCGCCGGCCCGGCGGCTGCGGTGGCGGCGCCGATGGTGGCCCGCTCGTGGCCCTGCACGACCACGGCAGGGGTGCCGCCCGGCAGGGCGCCGGTCCGCTCGACCTGGGCGACGGTTCCCACCCGGGCGAACCGCCCGCTGCTGGCGTCGGGCCCGTCGGTCCGGCCCAGGCGGGGCACGAGCACCAGGCGGTTCCCGGCGCCGGTGGCGGCTTCGGCAGCGGCCCGGGCCTCGGGGGTCTCCAGGGCCAGGGTGATGGTCATGCCAGGCAGGACCACCCCGGCGTCGAGGGGGAGCAACGGCAGGGCGGAGGTTGCGATCGGTGACATGAGCATTCCCTCTTTCGGAAGGGATGTAATCGTGTAAGTGCGACCAGGATAACGACGGTAGAAGCAAAGTTGTTCCTCAGGCACTCAGGTTTCGTCAACCCCGTTCCCCAGAGTAGAAATCTCCTTGTGGGAGCCCACGGCGATCGCCCCGATGAGGACCGGCCCGACGAGAACAGGCCCTCCGACAAGAACAGGCCATCCGACAAGAACAGGCCAAAGGGGGGCAGGCCCGAGCAGGGCCCGCCGGAGAAGGGCAGGCCCGAACCGGACAGATCGGACGAATCGGACGGGTCCGGCTCGGCCGAGGAACGGCTGGAACGGTACCGCCGCATCCGGAACTCGATCGCACGTCGGAACCATCGGGGGGTCGACCGTCTGGAGGGTACCGGGCCAAGCGGACTTCTGAGTCGCACCGCGCGAGCCCGTCCGGCGAGTCGGGTCGTCCGGCGAGCTGGGTCGTCCGGGGCCACGAACCGGAGCACCCGGTTCGTGGTCCAGAAGCACGCCGCCCGCCGCCTCCACTACGACTTCCGGTTCGAGTGCCGAGGGCGTGCTCATCTCCTGGGCCGTGCCGAAGGGGCCGTCCTACGATCCCGCCGGTCAAGCGGCTGGCCGTCCACGTCGAGGATCACCCGCTCGACTACGCCGGCTTCGAGGGCACCATCCCGTCCGGCGAGTACGGCGCCGGGGCCGTGATCGTCTGGGACGAGGGCACCGTACCGGATCCTGTCCGAGAAGCACGGGCGGCCCATCTCGGTGGTCGACGGCGGTGGCGGCCGGACACCTGTCGGTCTGGCTCGACGGCACCAAGCTGCGACGGCGGCTGGTCGCTGACCCGGACCAGCCGGCGCGGGCGATCAGGAAACGTGGATCATGGTCAAGCGCAACGGACGACCAGGCCGAGCCCGGACCGCGACATCACGGCCGAGGCGCCCGACTCGGTCCGTGACCGGGCGCAGCCTCGAGGAGGTCCGTGGGCGACGACGGCGAGCCGCCAGTGGACACCGGGCCAGGCCACCTGGCAGCCGCCGATGCTGGCGCAGCCGCTGCAGGTGCCCCAGGACCTGCGGGCCCTGGACCGCCCGGGCTGGATCTACGAGCGCAAGCTGGACGGATTGCGGTGCGTCGCGGTCCGCAACGGCGCCGAGGTGGAGCTGTGGTCGCGCAACCACCTGTCCGTTCACCGCCCGCTTCCCGGACATCGCCGCCGCCCTCGCCGCCCTCCCCGCCGACAACTTCACCATCGACGGCGAGCTGGTGGCCTTCGACGGCGAGCGCACCAGCTTCGCCCTGCTGCAGCAGCCCCGATCGGCGCGCCCGGCCCGAGTTCCACGCCTTCGACCTGCTGCACCTGCTCGGCCAGGACACCACCGGCCTGCCCTTCTCGGACCGCCACCGGCTGCTGGCCCAGGCCCTGGAAGGGGTCGCCGACAACGTCCGCCTGGTCGTGGCGGTCGAAGGCGATCGCCGAGACCCTGCTCGACGCCGCCTGCCGCGACGGGTGGGAGGGGCTGATCGCCAAACGGGCCGATCAACCTATACCGGTCCGGGCGGTCGCCCGACTGGCGCAAGCTGAAGTGCCACGACCCAGGAGCTCGTCGTCGGCGGGTGGACGGACCCCTCCGGGCAGCCGGATCGGGCCTCGGCGCCCTGCTGCGTCGGCTACTACGACGACGACGGGCGAGCTGCGCTACGCCGGGCAGGTCGGTACCGGGTTCGACGACAAGGAGCTCGCCGACCTTCGCAGCCGCTCGCCGGCCTGGCCAGCGACGCGTCACCCTTCGCCGATGCCGCGGCCGGGTCAAAGGCTCCCACTGGGTCCGCCCGGAGATGGTCGTCGCGGTGAGTTCACGGAGTGGACCCCCGAGGGCCGGCTGCGGCATCCGCGCTTCGAGCGGGTGCGGCGGACGCGACAAGGCCGCGGCAGACGTCCGCCGCGAGCCGTCAGCGGCGCATCGGCGCTCAGTTGACCCGCTTCTCGTAGCCCTCCCAGTACGGGCTGCGCAGCTTGAACTTCTGGAGCTTGCCGGTCGCGGTGCGGGCCAGGACTGTCGCGGAACTCCACCGACGTCGGGCACTTGAAATGGGCCAGGCGATCCCGGCAGAAGCCGATCAGCTCGGCCTCGTCGGCCGCCTGCCCGGCCCGCAACACCACCAGCGCCTTGACCGTCTCTCCCCAGCGTTCGCTCGGAACGCCGATGACCGCCACCTCCGCCACCGCCGGGTGCTGGTAGAGGCAGTCCTCGACCTCCACCGAGCTGACGTTTTCACCGCCGGAGATGATGACGTCCTTCTTCCGGTCGGAGATGACCAGGTAGCCGCCGTCCTCGATGCGGCCCTCGTCACCGGTGTGGAACCAACCGTCCGCCAGGGCCTTCGCCGACTCGTCCGGCTGCTCCCAGTAGCCGGCGAACACGTGATTGGAGCGGGCCAGGATCTCGCCGTCCTCGGCCGGTGCGGACCTGCACGCCGACCGCCGGGACCCCGGCCTGGGACTGCAGCCGGGCTCGCCGGGCGGGATCGAGATCCATCCCATTCGGCCGGCGCCCGGTTGATGGTCAGCAGCGGCGAGGTCTCGGTCAGCCCGTAGATCTGGATGAACTCCCAGCCCAGCTCCTCCTCGACCCGCTCGATGGTCTTCGACGGGGGCGGCGCGCCCGCCACGACGATGCGGGTGCGGTCCGCGGCCTGGGAGCTCCTCGCCTGCTCGACCGGCGGGCGTCGCGGCGTCGAGCACGGCCGCCACGACCGCCGGGCGCGGCGCACAGCAGGGTGACCCCGTGGCGCGTCGATGCGCCGCAGGATCTCCTCGCCGTCGATCTTGCGGACGACCACCTGCGGGACGCCCATAGCGGTCACCGCGTACGGCATGCCCCAGCCGTTGCAGTGGAACATCGGCAGGGTGTGCATGTAGACGTCACGGTCGGTGACGCCGACGTGCCAGCCGAAGATGGCGGCGTTGAGCCAGCAGTTGCGGTGGGTGAGCTGCACCCCCTTGGGCCGGGCGGTGGTCCCGCTCGTGTAGTTGATGCTCGCGGTGGCGGCCTCGTCCGGCTCCCACGGCCGCGGCTCGGCGTCGGACGGCGCCGGGGCGAACAGCTGGCGTCGGCGACCCCGTCCATCACGATGCGGTGCTTGGCGGTCACGCCGGTCAGGGCGGCGTCGGACTCGGGATCCACGAGCAGCACCGTGGCTCCCGAGTGCTCGACCACGTAGCGGACCTCGTCCGGCCCCAGTCGGTAGTTGATCGGCACCAGGACCCGGCCGTAGCCGCTCACCCCGAAGAAGGCGATCTGGAAGCGGGCCGCGTTCGGGCTCACGATGGCCACCCGTTCCCCGAAGCCCGACGCCGAGCTCGTCGAGGGTCAGGGCCATGCCCCGGGCCCGGGCGTCGAGCTCGCCGTAGGTGAGCGTCCCGAGCGAGCCGGGCACGCCCGGCTCGTCGATGATGGCGGGCCGGTCGCGGTACGACCGTGACCGCCCGCTCCAGAAAGTCGCCGATCGTCAGCGGCACATACATGGCGCACCCCCGGGTCGAACGTTCGTCGGACCCAGCTCGAACGTGGAGCCGGCCGCCTGACCTGCCGGAGCTCCCCGGAGCAACGCGCTCTCAGCCGAACGGCCGCTCTCTCTGGTCAGGACGGTCGCGACCTGTCAGCACCGAGTGCTACGCTGGCCGGTCGTGCGCAGGCGCCGGGAGCGACGACCGCGCCGTCGCCGCCGCCGGACGAGCTCCCAGGCCCGGGTGCTGGTGATCTCCGCCAGCATGGGCGCGGGCCACGACGGCGCGGCCCGGGAGCTGGCCGACCGGCTGCGCGCCAGCCGGTCACCACGCCGAGGTCCGCGACTTCCTCGACAGCGGCCCGCTCCGGCGTCGGCGCCGCCTTGCGGACCGGCTACGAGTTCGAGCTCAAGCACCTCCCGTCGGCCTACGAGGCCACCTACCGGCTGTGGTACCGGGTCCCGTGGCTGTGCCCGCTGGTGGCCTGGCTGGTGACCGCCCTGACCCGGCGGCGGGTGCTGCGCTGGGTGCGCGAGTTCGAGCGCGGACGTGGTGGTGTCCACCTACCCGCTGGCCACCCTCTGCCTCGGCCGGCTGCGGCCGCACCCGGCGCCTCGCCATTCCGACCGTCAACTTCATCACCGACTTCGGCGTCCATCCGCTGTGGGTGCATCGCGGCATCGACGTCAACCTGGCCGTCCACGACGGACCGGCCGAGATGGCCGCCCGCCGCACCGGCCGGCCGGCCGTGGCCTGCGGGCCCGTCGTCGCGGACGCGTTCGACGCCGGCCACCCTCGACCGCCGCGACGCGGCCCGCGAGCCCTCGGGCTGGCGCCCTCCGACCGGGCCGTGCTGGTCGTCGCCGGTTCCTGGGGCGTCGGTGGCCTCGAAGCCACCTGGCGGGCGCTCACCGCGCGACGGCCGGTTCACGCCGGTCGTGGTCTGCGGCCGGGACGAGACGCCTCCGGCAGGAGGTGACGGCCCTGGCCGCGGCCGCGCCCGCGACCCGTCGGTCATCCTCGGCTGGACCGACGACATGCCGGCCTCATGGCCGGCTGCGACGCCCTGGTCGAGAACGCCGGCGGCCTGACCTCCCTGGAGGCCCTGCGCGCCGGTTTGCCGGTGGTCAGCTTCCAGCCCATCGCCGGCCACGGGCGAGAGAACACGGCCCGGATGGCTGAGGCGGGCGTCAGCCGCCTGGCCGCCGACGCCGGACGAGCTGCTGGACGCCCTCGACGACGCTCACGTCGACGGGCCCGGCCCGCACCGGCCCAGGTCGACGCCGGACGGGCGATGTTCCGGACTGATGCCGACGCATGACGCCTCGAGACGGTCGACCAGCCACCCACCGGCCCTGCTGCCCCGGCGCCGCACGGCGTATCGTGGGGCGGGCGGCGGCCGCCGCGTGGTGGCCATCGCCGCCCTGGGTTGGACCGGCCTCACGAGCGGCGTGGAAGTGGCCGCCGCCTCGGTCGGCGCCGGCGTCGCCCATCCCGGAGGCCAGCGCGACCGTGGCCTACGTCGGCGTCCGCCTCAACGCCGTCGGAGCTGGCCAAGCCCCGAATGATCGTCGCCGACCTGCAGCGCATGGACCTCACCGCCATCGTCGACAGCACCACGGCGCTAGTCCGACCCGCTGGCGCGTCGCAGGCCCTGGCCGCCAACGGCGTCAACGTGGCCAGCGGCGGGCGGGGCGATGGGCCAACGGCGCGCGGGCACGAGACCGATCCGACGCTGTGGACCCGGCCCGCGGCGACGCCAAGGCCGGCCAGTTACTCGACGCAGCTGATCGGGCGCACCGGTGACCGAGCTGGTCGCCCGGCCGGCGGGTCAACGCGTGGGACCTGATCGACTGCGGCGACGCGCACAGCTCCCTGGTCGTCCCCAACCACGTCGTCAACGCCGATCAGACGGCCGCCGGTTCGACTCGCCCGATCCACGTGACCGCCCGCCGCATCTACCTGATCAACGGCCTGTTCGCCACCCCCGCGCAGCTCGACGCGGTGCTCGGTCGCTGCAGCGCCGGGCCTGCCGCTCGCCCACCTCGACGGCCGCTGCCGCTTCGCACACCCTGGCGTGACTCAGCCGGCCGACGACGTCGACGGCCGACGCCGGTCGCGGCGGCCTCGGGATCGGGCGCGGCTGGGACGGCCTGGGCGTCGGTCGCCCACCTGCTGCCGGGTGTGGTGGCCTGGCGGTCGATGCGGTGCCGGCTGCTGCCCCGGCTGTCCGGGGTCGGCGACCCCGGCCACGTGGCCCTCACCTTCGATGACGGGCCCGACCCGAAGGCCACCCCGCCGATCCTGGACGCCCTCGACGACCCTCGGGTGGCAGGCCACCTTCTTCTGCCTCGGCACCCAGGTGCGCCGGTCCCCCGGCCTGACCCGCGAGCTGGTCGCAGCGCGGCCACGAGATCGGCGTCCACGGCGACAGCACACGCAGCCACCTGCGCCGCCCGTTCACCTCCACCGTCCCGGACTTGCTGCCGGGCCCGCGACACCATCGAGGAGGTGACCGGAGTCGCGGTCCGCTGGTTCCGGCCTCCGTACGGAGCGGTGTCGTCGGCCACCCTGGTGGCGGCCCGGAAGGTCGCGGCTGCAGCTGGTGCTGTGGACCACGTGGGGCCTTGACTGGCGAGCCCATGCCACCGGCCGTACCGTGGCCGCCAACGTGGCCCGGACATTCCACCCGGGTGCCACCGTCCTGCTTCACGACTCCGACATCACCTCGATCCCGGGCAGTGGCGCTCGACCGTCCGCCCTTCCCCTCCTCGGCGGAGCGTGGGCCGCGCCGGCCTCGGGTCGGAACGCTCGGCGAGCACGGCGTCGAGCGAGTCAGGCGTCCGGTGTCGGACCGATGAGCCCCGGCGGTGACCGGCAGCCGGGCCGACCCCGGGAGTCGACGGCCGCCGCGGAGCGGCGATCGTCCTGTCGTGGCGCTGGCCTGGTCGCCGCGGCCTGCGGAGCCACCAGCTCCGCGGCCGCCGAACGCCCCGGTCCATCCGGGTGGTCACCGGTCTCTACCCGCTGGCGCAGGCCGTCCAGCAGATCGGGCAGAACAGGTGGCGGTCACCGACGTGGTGCCGGCCGGCGCCGACCCCAGACCTATCGGCTCACCCCGGCCCAGGTCGCCGAGGTCCACCGCGCGGCCGTGGTGGTGCAGATCGGGGATGGTTCCAGCCGTCGTTCGAGGCCGCGGCGGCCGGGGCCGGGTCTGTGGTCGACCTCCGTAGTCAGCTCGGCAGTCGCCGATCCCTACGTGTGGCTGGATCCCGCCGTGATGGGCCGGGCCGTGGCCGTGATCGCGAGCGCGCTGGAGCGGGCCGACCCGCCAGGCGGCCTCGTCGTTCCAGCGATGGCGCCAGGGCCTTCGCGGCCGAGGTGCAACTCCACCGGCATCGACTACGAGAGCACCCTCTCCACCTGCCCGCGGCACACCATCGTCACGCCCGACGCGCGCCTTCGCCAACGTCGCCGGCAGACTACGGCCTGAGCGACGACGTCGTGGGTACCGCACCGGATCCCGATCCGGCCAGGTGGCCGCCGCGGCGAGCCGCATCACCACCGCAGGTCTGACCACGGTCTTCTCCGAACCCTTCGTCGGCGACGGCACGATTCGCTCGTGGCGGCCGCCGCCCACGTCAAGGTCAGAACGCTCGACCCCCTCAGCGGGCCCGCCGCCGGGCGGATGGCCACGCCATGCCAACTACATCAACCTGCTGGAAGCCAACCTCGGCGCCCTCAGCAACGCCCTGGGCTGCCCCAACAACGACACCGGCACGTGACCGGACCCGCTCGCGGCGTGTCGACGCTGGCCGGCCGTCGCCACCGCCGGGGTCGCCGCCGTCGACGTGGCGGCGTCGGTGACGACGACCGGACCCGATCAGCCGCTCTTTCCCTGGGCGTCGGTGACCAAGGTGCTGACCGCCCTGGCCGTCTGGGTGGCGGTCGAGGAGGGCACCGTCGAGCTGGGACGATCCGGTCGGCCCCCCGGGCGCCACCCTGGCCCACCTGCTGGCCCACGCCTCGGGGCTGGCTCCCGACGCCGACACCGTGCTGGCCCCTCCGGGGACGCGCCGCATCTACTCCAACCGCGGCTTCGAACTGGCGGCCGACCACGTGGCGGCCGGCGCCGGGATGCCGTTCGAGCACTACCTCGTCGGGGCCGTGATCGAACCGCTCGGCCTGACGGGCACCCGACTCTCGGGGAGCCCCGCCTTCGGGGCGGAAGGCCCGCTGACCGACCTGATGGCCCTGGGCCAGGAGCTGCTCTCGCCGACCCTGGTCAGCCCGGCCACCGTGGCCCACGCCACGGCGGTGGCCTTCCCCGGGCCTGGCCGGCGTCCTACCCGGCTTCGGTCGCCAGGACCCCAACGACTGGGGTCTCGGCGTCGAGGTCCGCGACCACAAGCAGCCCCACTGGACCGGGAGCCGCAACTCGCCGGCGACGTTCGGGCACTTCGGCCGGTCCGGCTCGTTTCTCTGGGTCGATCCCGAGCCCGGGCTGGCGGCTGCCTCGCTGGCCGACCGCCCTTCGGGCCGTGGGCCATGACCGCCTGGCCCGCGCTCTCCGATGCCGTCATCGACCGCTATGGCGGCCCCTGACCACCGGCGGGGAGGGGGGCATCCCGGTCGACTGCCGGCCAGGACCGGATGACCCTCCGGTCCCGGCTGGCCAGGACCGGATGACCCTCCGGTCCCAACGGCCTACTCGTCCCGGGTCATGACCTCCCTGAACGCGGCGAACGCCCGGGGGGCCCACACCGTGCCGGGCCCGCCGTTCATCATGATGGCCACCCCCATGGCCTCGGCGACCTCCTCCTCGGTGGCGTTGCGCTGGCCGCCCCCAGGGCGTGGGCGGCGATGCAACCGTCGCACTCGCGCGTCACCGCGATCGCCAGGGCGATCAGCTCCTTTGATCCGAGCCGGCAGGGCCCCGTCGGTGATGACCGCGCGCTGCATGGCGGCGTAGCCGGCCAGCACGTCCGGAATCTGCTCCCGCAGCTCCCGGGCCGGATCGCGAATCTCGCCGATCACCTCGAGGGGATGGATCATGATGCGCCTCCTTCAGCACTCCGCTGGGCTCAAATGTAGGTGCCAGCCCACCGCCGAACCGTCCATTAGGTCTCCTACCTCGAAGCCGAGGCGCCGCCGAGGGGAGCCCGCTCGAAGGTCGACGTCGGCCAAGATGGTCTCGTGCGTCAGCGGGTGTGGGATAGGCGAAACGCAAGAGGCAGGATGGCTGCCCCGTGACCGACCTCGGCGAACAGGCCCGCTGCTCGCGCTGGATTGCCGAGACGCCCGGGCTAGCCCACGCGGTCGCCCTCTGGGAGCACCAGGTGGCCGGCCGCCGATCAACGGTCAACGACGGTGCCCGTCGTCTAGCCCGACCCGGGCTGTTGCCGCCCGCCCGCCTGCTGCGCCACTCCGTGGCCCTCACTGCAGCGCCACTCGAATGGATGCTGACCAGGCTCCCGGACGACGTGGCGGCGGCCCGACCGCTCGAGCAACCCGGAGCATGGGCCGAAGCCAGTACCGGGTACCTCTTGCGGGAGCAACTGGCCAACCTCGGACCGGTGGCGGCGGAGCTGGCCCGGATCATCACCGACTGCGAAGAGGTGCTGCCCGACTTCGTCACGAGCGAGCTGCAGCGACGCCCCCTGCCGGACGCGCCTATGCCCACGGAGATGGCAGTCCAGATCGTCCGCCGCGCCCTACCCGGCCACGCCATCGCCGTCGGAGATGTCCTTTTCTGCACCCCTGTATCCCAGCTGCACCAGGGGCACCTCGATGATGGAGCGCCCGTCCTGATACGGGTCGCCCGGCCCGACGTGGACCGCGACGTTCGGGACGATGCGCGCATTGCCGCAACCGTCCTCAGCCCCTTCCAAGCCCTGGTACCGGCGCTGGCCGCGATCCGCCCGCTCGGCATCATCGAGCTGATCAGCCGGCAGCTCGAGGAGGCCTCCGACGTGCGCAACGTCGCCCTGAACGCCATCGAGATCGGCCTGGTCGTAGAGCAGCTCGAGCTGGACCGGATCGTGGTGGCCCGCCCGGTACCGGATCTGGTCACCTCGTCGGTGGCGATCTTCGAGCTACCCCCGACCGCGACAGATGTCCACTCCCTCGAGCCGCCAATCCCGGATCTCGGGAGGGAGGCCGACGACCGCCCCGACGCCCGTCAGATCGGCCGGCTTACGATCGAAGCGGCGCTCACGTCCGGCGCGTTCCTCGCCGACGTGCGACCGGAACAGGTGGTCGCGATGCCAGATGGGCGGGTTCTGCTCACCGGCTGCGATGCCATCGGAAGGCTCGACCTGGCCACCCGGCGGGCGCTGCTCGACCTCCTGCCGGCGCTCGTCGCTCGGGATCCGGCCGGGCAGATGGCCGCCTTGCAGGATCTCGGCATTGCCCCGCCCGGTGCCGCGGCGGACCGCCTGGCCGAGGAGCTGGCCGGCATCCCGCCGACCAACCCTCTCGGTCTGCTGACGGGCGAAGGCGGCGGACTGCCCGGAGTGACGCGGCAGACTTTGGCCGTGTTGCTCCGCCACGGGGTGACGCCCCCACTCGAGCTGGTGCAACTCGCTCGAGCCGTGCTGAGCCTGCGAACCGTGCTCGACCGAACCGACGCCCCCGGCGGGCTGCTTGCGGCATTCGCCCCCCTCCTTGGCACCTTGCCGGAGCTGCGGGCCCGGCTCTGTTGACGCAGCCCTCGTGACCGCGACCGAACCGTCGCTGCCGCGACCCGAGGGCGACCACGGGAACGTCGGCGAACCCAGTCAGTTCCGGGGCCCATATGCCGGCGGCCCTCCGGCCCGGGACCTGGAAGTGCGGGCACCCCGCCTCGACCAGTTCGGGTTGACCGAGCTGGGGCGGATGATCGTGGTGTACGTCGTCCTCATCACCCGGATCCTCACCGCGGTCGCCATCTGGGCCGGGTGGCGCCGGGGGCGAAGCGTCTGGTCAGCTGCGTCGCACGGCGCGGTGGACGCGTTCGTACAGCTGGGGCCGACCTACGTGAAGCTGGGGCAGATCATCGCCTCCTCACCCGGGCTCTTCCCTGAGCCGCTCGCTGCCGCCACCCACCGCTGCCTCGACGAGGTACCGCCCTTCGACGGGCAAACCGCCCGGACGATGATTTGCCGCGACCTGGGGCGCCCGCCATCCGCGCTCTTTTCCCGGTTCGACGACGTGCCCCTCTCCGCTGCGTCGATCGGTCAAGTGCATGCTTGCATCCTCCCCGACGGGCGCGAGGCGGTTATCAAGCTGCAGCGACCCAACATCCGCAAGCGGATGACGATCGACCTGCGGATCATGTACCGCTTGGCTCGGACTCTCGAGCGGCACGTGGCGTTCGCCCGCAACGCCAACGCGGTGGCGCTCGTCGAAGAGCTGCACACCGTCACCTTCGACGAGCTGAACCCGGCGCTCGAAGCCTGGCGCCACCACCGTTTCAGGGCCAAGATCGGCGCCTTCGGTGACAACCGTTGGGTGACGGCGCCGGAGATCTACTGGGACTACTGCGGTCCCCACATGATCTGCATGGAGCGCATGACAGGGATCCCGATGGACCAGTTCGCGACCATCAGGGAGCGGGGCATCGACGGTGAGCTGATCCTCCGGCGGGGCGCCAAAACCTGGTTGGAAGCCGTCGTCATCCACGGTCCGTTCCACGGTGACTTGCATGCGGGCAATCTGTGGGTTCTCGACGATGGTCGGGCCAGCTACCTCGATTTCGGGATCATGGGCGAGCTCCCTGACGACTACAAGCAGGTGGTCAAAGACCTGTTCTTCACGTTCCTGTTCGATCGCGATTTCTCTCGGATGGCCCGGGCGTACAAGAACCTCGGGCTCATCGATGAGAGCCTCGGAACCGACGAGGAGGTGGGGCTGCGCATGCAGGCGGTCATCGCTCCGATGCTCGGCACCGCTGGCCGCATGAGCCTGAGCGATTTCATACTCTCGGCCCTCGACATGATGAGGGAGTACGGCATGACCTCGCCGCAGCGAATTGGTGCTCTTTTCCAAGCAAATGCTGTACATCGAGCGCTACACCAAAGGGCTGGCGCCAGACTGGCAGATCGCCACCGACCTCTTCCTCGTCAAGAACATCTTTCCCGAAGAGGCGGCCAGGAAGGCAGCCGAGCTGGGGATCGTGTTCCCCGACTGAACGTCCCCTCGGGTCTCACCCCGCCGATGAGGTCACCACGCTCACTATTTGATGCCCGCCGTCTTGCAGGCGGAGGCGTAGGAACCGGCACACAGCTGGGTCACGGTCACGGTGCGATCTGCGATGACCGTGGTGGCCATGTTGACACTCGTTACCCATTCGGGGGTGAGCAGGACCGATGGCACTTCCACGTGGGACGTGGCGACCTGGATGACGCCGTTCAAGAGTCCCGGCGGTGGCGATTCGTGGGCCCGAAGGTACAGGGCCAGCGCCACTGCACCCTGCGCCTCGAGAGAAACGGGCTCGTACACGGTCCCGCACTGGTATCCGGAAAGCACGTTCTGGAGCCCGGCCAGGGTGGCGTTCTGGCCGGTGGTCGGAAATGTCCAGGGCGGCACGTGGAGCGTCTTGAGGTAGGCGACGATCGACGCCCCGATCTGGTCGCTCGGGGTGAGCGCGGCATTGATGCTCGAATGGGCGGCGTAGGCGTTCCGAAACTCGGTCTCGGCCACCGGGGAGCTCCACGTACCGGCCGTGGTGGTGACGTCGGTCCAGGCGTGCGAGGCGAAGAGCGGGTCGAGGATCGAGTTGTAGCCCTGAGCGAGCAGGGCGGCTTTCTGATCGTTCGGCGCGCCGGGCATGATCGCCACTCGAGGTTTGGCCACATGCCAGCCCGTCACGCAGCCTTCGAGGCCCTGACCGAGCAGCTTTCCGGCGTCCACGTCGTTGAAGCCCACGTAATACTGAGCGCCGCCTCCAACGGGCAGCCGGTCGAAATCGATCACGTCCACTCCGTGGGCCTGGGCATAGCTCCCGATCGCCGCCCCGACCTCCGTATCGATCGGCTCGAGCACGAGGACGGTCGCCCCGTTGATGATGTCCGACTCGGCATCCTGGAGCTGGACACCGGCGTTATCGACTGCGCTCTGCACGATGATGTCCACGTTCGGCAGGCCGGCGACCGAGAGGGCCTCCGTGATATCCGGCGCGGCATTCCCCGACGAGAAGGAATCGCCTGCGCCAGCGGCCAGAATGGCCGCCACCTTGCCAACGCCGGCCGCGGCGATCGACGAGAGTCGGGCCATGGCGGCGAAGTTTCCGGTCAACGAGCTGGCAGGAAACGATCCGCCAACCTGAGTGGTCGCCGGCGGAGCCTCCGTGCCGGTCGGACCAGGAGGCAACGATCCAGGGTTACCCCCGGTACAGCCGGATAACAGCCCGACAGCCAAGGCGAGCGGGCCCAGCAGAGCCGCAGACTTCGCCGGGTGTCTCCTCATTGTCTCCTGCTTGTAACGCTGGTGCGGGTCGGGACGGTCAGCTGCGCTTCGGTAACGGATCCCTGGAATGGATCTGGATCAGGGTGGAGAGGCGTTGGGGAGGGCCGCCCAACTCTAGTAACTGCCTTTGCCGAAGGGCGTTCACCAGTCCGCCCCTCGAATCGCCCTCGACGAAGCGGAGCGTGCTGGACCGGTTGAGCTCGGTCAGTTGGCCGGGATCACCGAACGCGAGGAAATCGCCCCGTCGGAGAACCACAGATGGGTGGTCGCAAGGGCTCGCCACGGGCGCCAGGGCTCGTCGATGCCTGGTGGGTAGCCAAGCGAGTCGCCGGCCGTAATCGATCCTGGAGCCGAGAACGACAGCGCCCGGCGCACACCCAGATCCGAGGCGGGGAAGGCGTCCGGCTCGCCGAGACGCAAGGCCACGTAGTGCGCCGTCCACGGCCCCACGCCGGGCACGGCGGTCAGCGACGCCACCAGCTCGTCCAGGCTGACGCTGTGATCCAGTCGGACTGCCCCACTCCTCACACACGCCGCGAAACTGGCGATCGCGTCCTGGCGCCCCTTGGTGAGCCCGAGGCCGGAAAGGTCGGCGCCAACCAGCTCCTCCGGGGAGGGAAAGGTGTGGGTGAGGCCCATTGGAAGGAGACCCGGTACCGGCCGGCCAAACCGCTCGACGAGACGTCCAGTCACGGTCGTCGCCCCAGCCACCGACACCTGCTGGCCCACGATCGCCCGGACTCCGGTCTCGAAGGGATCCCAGGTACCCGGCGGACGAAGTCCGGGCCGGACGGAGATTAGGGAGGCGAGAAACGGGTCCCGTGACAAATGCGCCACCGGCTCTTCCAGGTCGAAGTCGAGGCTCGGAATCCGGCGAACCCGGTCGACCAGATGGATCAGGTCCTCCCAATGCGGCAGATGGGCCCGCAGGACAAGGTGCTCCTCGTCACCCGGCGCCAACTCGATCACCCCGGGATCCCCGGCGACGGGCACGGTCCGCCGGTACACATCCCCATCGACCACTTCTACGCCGGGTATGGCCCGGGCCGCGAAATACCCGAGCAGCGCCGGCCAGTCGAGCGAACCCCTGAAAGGGAGGCGCAAGGCCAGGCCACCGTCCGCCACCAGGCGGTCCGAGACCCGCCTCCGGGCGCGCAGACCGCTCGGAGTGGTCCGGAACACGTCGTGGCACGCCCGATTGAGCTGGCGCACGCTGCCGAAGCCGGACGCAAACGCGATATCCGCGATGGGCATGTCCGTGTCGTCGAGAAGGCGGCGGGCGAAATGGGCCCGCCGGGAGCGGGCCAGGCCGTCCGGCGTAACCCCTAGCTGAGAAAGGAAAAGACGCCGTAAGTGCCGGCTCGACACGCCGAGACGGGCCGCCAACTGGTCTTCGGTCCGGCCGTCGAGGGCGCCGTCGGTGATGAGCTGCACGGCTCGGCACACCAGCTCTGTTCCGGTCCACGAGACGGGCTGGGCCGACCGATACGGCCGGCACCGCAGGCACGCCCGAAACCCGTCCGCCTCCGCGGCGGCGGCCAGCGGATACTCCTTGACGTTGCCCGGGTGGGGCCGCCCAGCACAACCAGGCCGACAGTAGATGCCAGTCGTGACCACTGCAGAAATCGATTGCACTCGATCAGGTATACCGGCATCAGGGGCCATCCCGCTAGACATATCCGGACAGCACTGACGTCTGTCCGAATATGGCACGGAAGAGGGCGCTTCAGGGGGCACCATGGACACATGATCGCGACCGAAGCAGCCATCACCCGCTTCCGCCATGTCGACTCCCCCGTGGGTCGCATCCGCTTGGTAGGGCACGACCGGGCGCTGACGGGCCTCTACCTGGCTGACCACCACCGCTGCCCTCCGCCCCAACCCGGATGGGCCCGCGACGACGCCGCGTTCGACGAGGCCCGCCGCCAGCTCGACGAGTACTTCGACGGCACTCGGCATGACTTCGATGTGGCGCTGGAGCTGCACGGGAGCGCCTTTCAGATCGCGGTGTGGTCCGCGCTTCGAGCCGTTCCGTACGGCGAGACGACGAGCTATTCCGCCATCGCCAACGCCATTGGAAAACCGGCAGCCGTTCGGGCGGTAGGGGCGGCCAATGGCCGGAATCCCATATCGATCATCGTTCCGTGCCATCGGGTCATCGGAGCTGACGGGAGCCTTACGGGCTATGGCTGGGGCGTCGACTGCAAGGCCTGGTTGCTCGATCACGAAGGCGCCCGCCCCGCGACGCTCTTTGTGTCTGGCGCCTGAACTCTGGCGCCTGAACTCTGGCGCCTGAACTCTGGCGCCTGAACCTCGAACCCGCCCCCGACGACCCAAGGGCGTGGACGGGCGGAGGCAACCGTCACTAAGGTCCCGCCACAGAACAAGCCGAGCGAAGAGAAGGCGGCAGGACTTCGCTCGCAGGAACGAGACACTTGATGCGCCTGGGCCGGACAGACGACAAGCGCCGCCGCCTTCTCTTCTCGAGCAAACTGTTCTGTGGCGGGTCCTAAGGATGGGTGCCGGGCTCGTGGTCGAAGTGGCTGGCCGGCTCGAGCTGGAACGTCGAGTGCTCCACGTCGAAATGACCCGACAGGCAGCTCTGGAGCTCGTCGAGGACCTGCGGGGCGTGCCCGTCCCAGAAGCAGGAATCGTCGACCACGATATGGGCGGATATGGCCGGCAGATCGGAAGTGACCGTCCACACGTGCAGGTCGTGTACCTCACGAACGTGCTCAGGCTCCATCAGGTGGGAACGCACCTCCCCGAGGTCCATGGCTTCGGGGGCCGCTTCCAGGAGAATCCGCATGGAAGCGTGCAACAATCCCCAAGCCGCCCGCAGCATGAGGACCACCACAACCAAGGAGGCGATGGCGTCCGCCCGGTCGAATCCCGCGGTCACGATGATCACCCCGGCAATCACCGTGGCGGCAAAGCCGTAGAGGTCCGTCAGAACGTGCTGGAACGCCCCCTCGACGTTGAGCTTCGTGCGGTTGGCGCCGAGCAGCACCCACACCGCCAGGAGGTTGACGACAATGCCGGCCGCGGCCACGACGACCACCACCAGCCCGTGCACATCCGGAGGGCTGATGAGGTGTTGCACGGAGATGAAAACGATGATCCCGGAAAGCACCAGCAGGGTGATGCCGTTGCCGGCGGCCGAGAGGATCTCGGCTCGCTTGAACCCGAACGTCCAGGGCCCGGAGGCCGGCCGGTCGGCCAGGTGCCAAGCCCACAAGGCGGCGCCGATCGCCCCGGCATCGACGAGCATGTGACCGGCGTCGGCGAACAGAGCCAGCGAGTTCGCCAGCACGGCGGTGACCACCTCCGCAACCATGAAGGCGAGGATCAGAGCCAACGCAATACGCAACGACCGGCGATCGGCGCCCTTCGCGTCATGCCCGGGGCCCGCGTCGTTGGCGTGGCGGTGGCGGTGGTCAGGCACGACTCGAGTGACCGTCCGTATCAGTGTCGCGGTAGCTGCGATGGGTGGTCAGCAGGGCTGCCTTCCAGGTCAGGGTCAACCTAGCGCACCCATTGTTGCTAGGAACCGGCCCCGATCTAGCCTTCTGCCATGGCGCTCGCGCCGGATCGCCACTCCCAAAGCGGGTGGGCGGCCGCCTCCGCGTGGGCCCGCTCCGGCGTCATGGCCTTGTGCGGCTGGCCCGAAGGTCCCCCGCTCCTGCCCCCGCTCGGACTGCCCGCCCACCTGGATGAGATCAGCGCCGAGATCTCCCGCCTGACCGAGCAACGGGGCCGTCGGGTGACGCTCTCGTGGCCGTCGCTCATGGCAGGTCGGGCCGCCCTTCTCTCGCTGCGGCGGGCCGGCCAGAACTCCGCCAACGGGACGTGCCGGCTGCTGCCTTCCGCCGACGGGTGGGTGGCCTTGAATCTGGCCCGTCCCGACGACGTCGACCTCGTTCCGGCGCTGACCGGCCTCGACCGAACCGATCCCTGGGAGGCCGTGACGGCAGCAGCCGCGTCCGAGACGAAAGCGACGTTCGTCGAGCGGTCCCGATTGCTCGGCCTTCCGGCGGCGGCCCTGGCCGAATCGCAAGGGCGAGCCCGGTCCGATCCGGCATCCGGAGCGATGCCGGATGGCGTGCTCGAAGCTGCCCGCTGTCCAGCCCGGGCAGGGGGCGAGCCCGAGTCATGGACGGTCGTCGATTTCTCGTCGTTGTGGGCCGGGCCGATCGTCGCTCGCATCCTGGCCGCGGCGGGAGCGACCGTGATCAAGGTCGAGGGGGCATCCCGTCCCGACGGCGCCCGGGCGATACCCCGCTTCTATCGCTGGCTGCACGACCGGGACGAGAGGTCGGTGACGGTCGACCTCGGCACCAGTCTCGGCCGGCAGCGAGCTGGTGATCTGATCGACGCCGCCGACGTGGTCATCGAAGGATCCCGACCACGAGCCCTCGAGCAATTGGGCCTGGGGCCGTACGACCGGCCCGGACGAGCCGGGCAGGTGTGGTTGAGCATCACCGGTCACGGACGCGAGGGGCCGGGTCGTGACCGGGTCGCCTTCGGGGACGATGCAGCCATCGCGGGCGGCCTGGCGCTGTGGGACAGCGACGAGCCGGGCGGCCGGCCGGTGTTCCTCGGCGATGCGGTCGCCGATCCCCTCAGCGGACTGGTCGGAGCCCTGGCGGTGCTCCGGGCGCGAGACGCTGGAGGGGGGCAACTGATCGACCTGGCCATGAGCCGGGTCGCCGCGGCCATGAGCACGGCGGGCCGGGCCGGGCGCGAAGCAATGGACCCGCCGGCGGCGGCGATGGACCAGCGGGAGGCGGCGATGGACCAGCCGGAGGCGGCGATCGTCGAACGGTGCGGCGCGGGAGCCTGGCGGATCCGGGCGGGCGCCGAGGTGGAGCCCATCCGGGACCGGCCAACGACGATCCGGTGGATCTCCGCCTAGGGTCGAAACGTCAACGGGAAAAGACCACGCGCCCCGCCACGATCGTCGCCGCGACGGGAACGGGGTCGGCGCCTGCCAGGGCCTCCTCCAACGGCGCACCGAGCACGACCAGGTCTCCGGGCTCTCCTGGTGCCAGGCGGCGGGGCCGGGCCGGGGCCGACGGGCTTCCCCACCACCACCGCAGCGCGGTTGCCACGTCGACCGCCTCCGATCCACCGAGAACCTGTCCTGATCCGGTGCGCCGCCGGACGGCCGCTCGGATGGCCCGCCAGGGATCCGGCGATCCGAACGGAGCGTCGCTGCCGGCTGCCACCTTGACTCCGCCGTCGATCAAGGAACGACCTCGCCAGAGATCCGAAAGCTCGTCCGCGGCGACGGCCTGCAGGTATTGATCCCCTCGTTCGGCTACGAAGCCGGGCTGCGTCACCACCACCAGGTTCCGGTTCACCAGGCGGGGCACGGCCTCGATCGGGATCATGGCCCCGTGTTCGATGCGGTCCCCGTCACCGGGTGTGGTCTGTTCGAGGGCAGCCAGCGTCAGGAGGAGCTGGACGCGGGTCACGCAATGCACGGCCACGGCGCGTCCACTCTCGTGGGCCCGGGCGACCAGACCAGTGAGGTCGTCGAGCGATGGGAGGTCCGGATCGTCGAGAAGGATTTTCACCGGGCCGGTCGTCACGCCGGGCACCTGTTCCACCTCGGAGATCACGTCGGGATCGGTCGAGGGGGCGACCATTAGGTGCAGACGCTGGCGGATGGACCCGGCCGAGACCGCCTGCGCCAGTGAGCGGGCCTCGGCCGCCGAACGACCCGGAGTGGCGTCGGTCCACCCGGTGATCCCGAGGGTCGCAGCCTCCTCGCTGATGGCCTCCAGACCGCCGTCGGGTGGGGCGGTCGCCCCGGTCGCGGCGGTCATCCCCGTCGCGTTGGTCATCCCGGTCGCCCCCCGTGCCCCGGCCGCCCCCATCTCCCCGGTCCCGGCCCCGGTCGCCCCCGTGGTCCCGGTGGTCCCGGTCGCCCCCCTGGTCCCGGTCGCCCCCCTGGTCCCGGCCGTCCCCGTGGTCGCGGCCGGCCCCGTGGTCGCGGCCGGCCCCAGCCGGCCCGCCAACCACCGGTCCATTCGCCAGAGGCGCCCGGTGGGGCGCCCCAGCTCGTCCCGCTCGATCCCTGCATCCGATGCGGCTGCGGCTCGCAAAGCACGAAGCCCGGCGGAATTGCACACCCAGAGCGAACCGCTGCGGTGCTGCACCCGAACCGGCCGGTCCGCCACGATGCGATCGAGAGCGACACGGTCCAGATCTCCGGCAACGGACTCGTGATAGCCGACCGCCCGCAGCCACGTACCCGCGGGAAGCGCAGCGGCAGCTCGGCGCAAGGCCTCGGCGAAGTCTCGAGGATCATGAACATGCGGCGGGCCGACGGCGGCTGAGGAGCGGGACGCGACCAACGACCGCAGATGCAAATGATGATCGTGCAAACCGGGAAGGAGCGCGCCTCCGTGGGCGTCGATCTCGACCGCTCCGGGCAGCCGCGACAGGCGCGGACCTATGGCAGCGATGCAGCCGGCCTCGACCCTGACGTCGACCAGGGCGGAGCCGACGGTGGCCCGCCTCACGATCAGGGCAGGCAGGTCACATCACCCGGTCCGGGGGGCGGGCCTCAAACACCACAACAGCCCAAGATACGCTCGTCTGGATGCCCGCCGAGATGACGGTCCCCGAGGCCATGGCGCGGATGGCGCCCTACGCAGGCGGATCGCTCGGCCTTGATTTCGGAGCAGCCCTCGACCAACCGGTCCTCGTGGTCGACCTGGACAAGGCGGGCCCAGGCGGCGAGCTGCGGCCCCCGCCCGGTTGGCCGTGCGTCGTCATCGGGCGGAGCGGCCTACCTTCGCCTCCTCCCCCACCCCCCGGCTTGGACGTACTGATCTGCGCGGCGGGAAATCCGCCCGCCCCGTGGGTGGGCGGCAACGGCGATGTCGACGTGTCCGTCTCGGCGGTGGTTGCGGCGATTCGAGACCACCCGCTGGCGGCGACAGCTCTCGTCCAGGTCCTTCGCGTCGGGCGGACACTCGCAGCGGCGGACGCACTCGTTGTCGAGTCCTTCGCCTACTCGACCCTGCAGGCCGGTCCCGAGCATCAGGCGTGGCTGGAGGACCGCCAGCTGCGGTCTGTCGACCCGCGGACCGAACCGACCGTCCGGGTCGAGCGTCATGACGACGAGCTCTGGGTGACGCTCGATCGCCCGGAACGGCGCAACGCCTACAGCGCCCGCATGCGCGACGAGCTGGTGGCGGCCCTGGAGATCGCCGGCGCCGATGCATCGATCACTTCGGTCCATCTGCGTGGCCAGGGCCCGAACTTCTGCAGCGGCGGTGACCTGGCGGAGTTCGGCACCCTCCCCGATCCGGCTACAGCCCACGCGGTCCGGACCCTGCGCAGCGCCGGGTGGTGGATCGACGCCCTGGCACCCCGGGTGACCGTCCATTTGCACGGGGCCTGTGTCGGGGCGGCCATCGAGCTGGCTGCCTTCGCCGGCGTCGTGGAGGCCACCGAGAGCACCAGCGTGATGCTGCCCGAGGTGGGCATGGGACTGATCCCGGGCGCCGGGGGTACGGTCAGCGTCGCTCGGCGCATCGGGCCGGCCCGGACGGCCTGGCTGGCGATTACCGGAACCCAGCTGGACGCGTCACTCGCCACCCGTTGGGGCCTCATCGACCGGCTGGTCCCCGCCGAAGTGGGGACCGACCCTCGGTAAATCCGGCCGATTGCATCGGTGCGGGGCACCGCGGGCGCCGCTTCGCCCCGCTCCCCTCTCACTTTTGGACATCTGAACAGCCACAGGCTGCACAGATGTCCAAAGGTCGCGCCAACGGTTAGCGGCGTGCGCCCGCACCTCAAACCGCCAGCCACCCGGGGACCGAGCCCCAGGCGTCAGATCGCTTCGCTCCCCTCTCACTTTTGGACATCTGACAGCCACAGGCTGCTCAGATGTCCAAAGGTCGCGCCATAGGTTGGCGGGACCACCCGGACGCCCCCGCCCGCTGGGACCTCAGCACACCGGGCCGGAGCCCGAGCGGGCATCCCTTCTGGACAACGGTCGCGCCGACGCTCCCGGCTCGTCGCACCGGCGCGCTGCTGCTCGGATGCCACTCCTTTCACCGGAGAAACCCACCGGGCAGCCACTAACGTGAGTCGATGCTCGCCTGGCTGCCGTGGGAGGAGGCCACCGAGGTAGCTGGCGCCACGGCCGCGATCTGGGCGGGGTCGCTGCGGTCGACGCGCCGATGGGCCAGTCTGGCCCGGCCCTGGGCCAGGGAGCTCACGCTGATACTGGTCCTATACGCCATGTGGCAGTACGCCGGCGCCTGGTCGCTCGGAAGAGCCGGCGCAGCCGTGGCCCGAGGCCGGTTCGTCTGGGACGTCGAGCGCGCCCTGCACGTCCCGAGCGAACGGGCGGTCCAGGCGCTCGTTCTGCACGAACGGGCGCTGGTGTATTTCCTCAACGTGTATTACGCCGCCGTCCACGTGCCGGCCCTCGGCGTGTGCCTGGTGTGGCTGTTCGTCCGCCACCGCGACCGGTACCCGCAGGTGCGGACGGTCGTCGCCCTGGTGACAGGCGCCTGCCTGGCTATCCAGCTGTTCCCGGTCGCGCCGCCCAGGCTGATCCCCGGGCTGGGAATCGTCGATACCGGCGCGGTGGTCGGACCGAGCGTGTACAGCCGGGGGGCGCCGGGATTGGATCAGCTATCCGCCATGCCGTCGGTACACGTCGCCTGGGCGCTCATCGTCGGCGGCTCGATCTTCTGGGTGTGCCGCAGCCGCTGGCGGTGGCTGGCGCTGGCCTATCCCGTCATGACAGCGTTCACCGTCGTAGCCACGGGCAACCACTATTGGGCCGATGGCGCCGTGGCTGCCGTTCTCTGCGCGGCCGTGACCCTTGTCGTCTCGAGGGTGTACTCCCGGCCGCTGTTCCGGACGGCAACGACTCCGGTCGCCCGCGACCCCGATGGGCCGCCGGTCTTCTCGGACACCGAACCTGATGCTGCCATGTCAGAGAGCGCGGTCGGAACCAGTGAGGTTGCGGCCAGCAGCCCCAGAGCAACGGGAGCGGGCCTTCAGGCCTGAAGGTCGACGACCGTTCGTCCGATCAACTCGCCGGCCAGCACTGCGTCCAGCGCTTCCTCGAGGTCGCCCAGGCCGATCTCCCTGGAGATGGCACCGAGCGAACCCGGCTTCAGATCGGCACCCAGGCGCCGCCACACCTCAGCGCGCCGAGCGATCGGGGTCTGCACGGAGTCGATCCCGAGCAAGGCCACGCCGCGCAGGATGAACGGCATGACCGTCGTCGCCATGCCGGCCCCACCGGTCAGGCCGCAGGCGGCCACGGCCCCTCCGTACTCGGTCCGGGCCAGGACGTTGGCGAGCGTGTCGCCTCCCACGCAGTCGACCGCCGAGGCACAGCACGTCGACTGCAGGGGCTTACCCTGCCCTTCGAGCTCCTGTCGGGCCATGACCCGCGACGCTCCCAAGCCGAGGAGGTAGTCCTCGGCATCGGCCTTACCGGTGGAGGCGACGACCTCATAACCGCGGGTGGCGAGTATCGCCACGGCCATACTGCCCACTCCCCCGGTTGCGCCGGTCACCAGCACCGGTCCGTCACCGGGCGACGTACCACGCTCCTCGAGTTGGACGATCGAGAAGGCGGCGGTGAAGCCGGCGGTCCCGATGATCATGGCCTCCCGAAGGTCGAGCCCGGGCGGGAGGCCCACCATCCAGTTGGATGGCACTCGAGCGAACTGGGCATATCCACCGTGACGAGCCACGCCCAGGTCATAGCCGTGGGCGATGACCGGGGCGCCGGCCTGCATCCCGTCGGTGTCGGCCGCAACCGTGCCCGCGAGATCGATGCCCGGCACCAGCGGGGAAATCCTGGCGACCCTGCCGTCCAGGGTGGTCGCCAACCCGTCCTTGTAATTGACGCTCGAATACGCCACCTCCACCAGCGCCCCGTCGGAGGGCAGGTCGGAGAGGGCCATGGTGCCGATCCCGCGGGTGACGTCCCCGTCCAGGGCGGTGGCGGTAAAGGCCGTGAATCGTTCAGGCGACATCACGCAAAAGCTAGGTGGTTGCCACCGGCCCGGCCAAGCCGGCGAGATGGACCCCGCCGGAGGAATGGGGGCAAACGTCCGGGAGCTGGAGAGCCGACTACGAGCGGGCGGTCTCGACGTCACATCCCTTTACTACGCCGGCGCCCGTCGCGAGTTGCTCAACGAGACCAACCGCGTCCGGGTCACCGCCGACGTGGTGAGCTGGCTCGACGGCGCCACCGCGATCACGAGGCCCCGATCGGCTCGAGCCGGCGGAGGCTCCCCCTTTCCCCAGAATCCTCGTCGGCGTTGCCAGGCTGCGGCGCCCACGCGCCGGACCGACCACGCCGGCGACAACAAGCGAGAATGAGACACCGCCGATCCCGATGCGAGGAGAGCTACATGCCCGCGCCACCTATCTACGACTACGTCCCACACCGGCGGACGGAGGAAAAACTGGACCATGCATCGCGGCCGATCAGGGTCACCGATCAGTTGCCCCGGAGAAGTGCAGTAGAGCGGTTCAACGCACATTTCGCCGTCAAAGTGACCGATGCCGTGGGGACCATGTGGTGTGCCTATGCGTTTGCCGCCCTGGCGCTAGTGAGCCTTCCTTCGGCGATCCAGTCGCACAGCACGGTGGTCGTCGTTTCGTGGGTGTCGCAGACGTTTTTCCAGTTGGTACTTCTCTCCGTCGTCATCGTCGGTCAAAACGTGCTCGCGGCCGCAGCCGACAAGCGAGCGGAGGACACGTACAACGACACCGACGCCATCCTTCACGAAGCGGTCAAGATCCAGGAGCACCTCCTGGCCCAGGACAGGGTGCTCGCCCGTCTCCTCGGCGATGGCAACCACACCACGCCGTAACTGCCGGCTAGCCCGACCCAGCCCCGAACCATCGGTTCCTCTGGGCAAAGAGGTATCGATCGGTGACGAATCCCAGGATCCTGCGGGCATCACCGAACCGCTCCGGAAGCTCGCCGAGAACGGCAACATTGCCCGGCACCGGCGCTCGGACCAGCCGGAACGCGGCGTTGTACCACCGCCGGCCCAGAAGCTCCAGGAGGGTGACGGCATCACCGTCAGAGGGGACGAGGGTTCGCTCGCCACCCGGACCAGGAGGTCTCTGGCCGGTGGCCAGTCGCCCGGCTCTCGTCAGGCGAGCCTGCTCGATGGGACCAAATCCTTGGCGGGCCACGTGGTCGGGGAACACACCGGTCAGGAACAGCGTCAAGTCGCCGAGCCGACGCAGCACGCCGGGCCGCTCAGCCTCGGAAACAACCTCGAGCAGGCCAGCCATGCGGACGGGGTCCAACTCGGAGAACCGCTGCCGGCGGAGGCCGCGTCGGGTTGCCACCGGCACGGATCCACTCGCCACGTGCGTATACGACGCCAGCAGCTCAGCCAGGAAGAACCGGCGCCACGGGGCGGACGCGAATTCGCGCAGCCGCGGCACGTCAAAGACGGGAGTCCTCCTGTTGATCCCCATCCACTCCGATACGTACGTGGCGGACTCCAGGTCCAACGCGGCGCGATGCACGGCGACAGCAAACGCCAGGAACGGTGAAACGCGCAGCATCGGGTCGCGCTCCCGGCCCTGGCCGAAAACGGTTTCGAAAACGCCCTCACTGCCCAGGAGGTCGTCGAGGCCACCCTCGCGGTACCGCAGCCACGTGCGCTGATCGCTGCGTCGGCGTCCCGACCCAGCCTCGCGGGCCAGAACGTCGATGTCATCATCGGAAAGATGCTCCAGGTACGCCGCCGTCACCGCCGCTCGCTCAGAAGCCATGGGTCAACAGCGTACGGTCGGCGGGACCGGAAGTCGGGTTTGACGCCAAAGGATCGGGAGCCCGCCGAGGTTCGAAGCCGGTCAATCCAGCGGGATCTCGCGAAGTCTTCCTGACTCCACCTCGTAGACAAAGCCCCGGATGTTCTTGCTCGGCACGAATGGGTTGGCCCGTATACGGGCCGCAGTCTGCTTGACGTCCGCGTCCACCTGAGGAAAGGCCTCGAGGGCGAAACTGGGCCGGATACCGGTCTCCTCGAAGATCTGCTCCTTTACCGAGTCATCGGTGAAGGTCTCCATCCCACAGCCCGTGTGATGGATCAGGATGATCTCTTCGGTCCCCAGTAGGCGCTGCGAAATGATCAGACTACGAAGGGCGTCATCTGATGCGACCCCACCGGCATTGCGGATTACATGGGCATCGCCTTCGCGAAGTCCGAGCACTTTCGCCGGGTCGATCCGGGCGTCCATGCACGCCAAGATGGCCGCCTTCTTCGCCGGGGGAAGGGGAAGATCGGCCTTGTCGAACGCGCTAGCATAGGCCGCATTGTTGGCGATAAAGTCGTCTGCAACACTCATTGGCGGTTCTCCTTTTAGCTCACTGCGCTCTGCTTTAGCTCATCATAGTGGCGGGATTTCTTGGCCATACCACCTCGGAATATGGATGTGGCCGGGTCCTGGCGGGCCCACGAATGACCTCGGCCGGGACCGACCCGCCGCCGGTCGGCAGCCACGGCGACCAGACTGGTCTACTCTGCACCTGTGCCGGTCGTGCACGCCGTCATCGGACTGGCCGCCTGGGCCGCGCTGCTCGGCCTGTCGGGGGTGTGGGCAAGGTACTGCCGGCGGCACCCTCGCCTCGCCGACCGCTTGGCCCCGCCCGAGCGCACCTGGGTGGCCGAGGAGGCGGAAGAATGGTTGCGATCGCGAACCCCTTCGGCGGGCGACGATGACTAGTCGATCGAGCGGTCAGCCCAGGCCCGGCGGTCGCCGCCATGCGTGGTTGAGTCGGTAGATGCCGCGCTTCATGGTCGTTTCCGTCGGCGCCGACAGACCGGGAGTCATGGCGGCCCTCTCCGGCGGGCTGGTGGAATTGCACTGCAACCTCTCCGACACCCAGATGGCGGTGCTCCAGGGCTACGCGAGCGTCATGATCGTGACCGACGCGCCGGCGACCCTGCAGGCCGACGAGTTACAGGCCGCGCTGGAGAGGGGAACCGAAGGGCTGGGCCAGACGCTCTGGGTGTACCGCCTCTCGGAGCTGTCTGCGACTGTCGGCCCTGGTCGCCGTTGGTCAGTGTCGATCCACGGGGCGGACCGACCGGGAGTGGTCTACGAGATCACCCGCCTGCTGGCCGACGTCAACATCAACATCATCGACTTACAGACCCGCCTGTCAGGTCCGGTCGGTTCCCTGTCGATGCAGGTCGACGTGCCGGCATCGGTCGACGCCGACGAGGTGGCGAGCCGGGTCGACCGACTGGCTGACCAGTTGGGCATGTCCTGTTCGATACGGCCTGCAGCAAACTGAGCCTGGAGCCCGAGCAGGCTGCTGGTTCAGTTGCGTTGGGAGGGGTCTCCCTCGACGAAGGCGTCGCTGCTCGGGTAGGTGATCGACTCGTGACCGTCGTCCCAACGGACGCGGTAATGGCGTCCTCCCGAGCCCTCGAGCACGTCCACCACCTCGCCGCATTTGCGCCCGCCGCCCACCTTGCGGGATTCGACGATGATGCGGTCGCCAACACTCGCGTCCACGTTGCACCTCCAACGCCCGAGACGTTGCTGCGATATGAGCGAGACTAACCCTCGGCCGCGGCGCTGCCAAGAGGCGCTTTTCGCAATTTCACCTCAACCCGGACGGTGCTGGTGCTGCCCGCCTGGGCCGGCCCAGTCGGAGTGGGGGTCCGACGCCGGAAATGACTGGTCCTCCTGCTCGTCGAGGTATTCGTCGAGGGTCGGCCGGGTGGGGTCGTGGGCTTCCGACGAACCATCCTCGTTCGGCCCTGCCCGTTTGTTGCTCGGAAGCGGCTCGGCCATCGCTCCCCCTCGTGACGCCTACCGACCAATCTACCCCGGTCGAGGCGAATCGCCGTCAACTGCCGAGTCCCGCCGGGTCAGTCGCCATAGCCGTCACCCATGTTGGTGGCCGTTCACCCATGTTGATGGCCGTTCTGGCCGAACGGCTGGGCGAAGCGGATGGCACCCCGCGCCCGGGCGACCCGAGCGACGCGCCGTCCTTTTACGTAGCCGCCCTCCAGGAACCACCGGGCCGACGCTTCGATGGCTTCGATGGCCGGCCGAGAGGAGTACCCGAGCTCTCGACGGGCCCGAGTGTCGTCAAAGGCCATGCGGGTGGCGGACATCCGGGCGGCTTCGAGCGGCACGGCCGGCGGGCGCCGCAACATCCGGCCCTCCACCGTCTCTGAGCACCACGCCACGGCCAGCGACACGGCGCGGGGTACGCGCAGCGGGGGATCCGGAAGTCCGCTTCTCTCGGCGAGCAGGCCCAACAACCGTTCCAGGGTGAGATTGTCGCCTCCGAGGATGTAACTCCGACCGACGCGGCCACGTTCGAGGGCGAGCACGTGCCCCCGGGCCACGTCGTCGACGTGCACCACGTTGAGCACGGTGTCGACGTAGCCCGGCATCCTGCCGTTGAGGAAGTCCAGGACCAACCGGCCGGTCGGCGTGGGCACGGTGTCCCTGGGGCCGAGCGGGAACGTCGGTAACACGACGGAGACCGGCAGCCCCTCGGCCGCGGCGCGGAGGACCTCGTGCTCGGCCACGTACTTCGACCGTTTATAGGAGCCGAAGAGGTGGCGGAGGTCCGGATACGACGTCTCGTCGACACCCGCACCGTCCTGGTTGTCGTGGACCCCCAGGGTTCCGACCGTGCTCGTAAAGACCAGCCGTTCCGTTCCGGCAGCCCGGGCCGCTTCCAGTACGTTCCTGGTACCTTCCACATTTATCGAGTAGAAATCGCCGGGATCGAGGGCCCAAAAGCGGTAGAGGCCGGCGACGTGAAACACGGCCCGACACCTGTTCACGGCCCGGCGGATGCTGGCGGCGTCCCGTATGTCGCCGCTCTGGCGTTCGACGTCGAGTCCGTCCAGGTTGCGAGCTTCCGCTCCGGGCTCGAGCAAGGCCACGACCTGCTGGCCGTCGCCGAGCAACACCCGGGTCAGGGCCGATCCGACAAAGCCATTGGCGCCGGTGACGAGGACCCTGTCACCCCGTTCCAGCTTCATGAGGCGACCTCACAACCTGCGCCCGACTGCACATCGGAACCAACCACAACGACCATGGACGCGAGTCTGCCCGCTTTGCCACCCGGGCCGCCGGGTTACCCATGGGTGTGGGTACGTCGTTCCCTCGGGAGAAACCGGCCGGCGTGCCAAGATAACCGCAGATGAGCCGACCAAATCGCCATCGTGGCCGCCTCGCCGAGTCCACGACTGCCCACGTCAATGGCGTCAAAGAGCGCTCGCTGCGTCGGCTGGCCAGGTACCAGGACATGCCCATCGCCGACGTGCTCATCCGGATCTACCGGCGGGACCGAGAAATGGCCGGCGCGGTGGTCGGGAGTGCCGTGGCCTTCAGGGTCTTCCAATTCTTCGTCCCGTTTCTGCTCTTCATCATCGGCGCGGCGTCGATCGTGTCCGGGTTCGTCAGCGCCGAGGATGTAGATCACGCCACCGGCGTCTCGGGAGGGCTGGCTTCGCAGATACGGATCGCATTCGCCCACCACAGCCAAGATCGGTGGCTCGTGACTCTGGTCGGGCTCTGGGGCATGGCACTGGCGGGCCGGTCGCTCAGCCGGGCCCTGTTCGCCGCCAGCGCCGGCGCCTGGCGCATGCCGATGACAACTCGAGCCCCGTTGAAAGTGGCCGGGTCGATCGCCGGATTCGTCTTCTGCATCGGGATCGTCGTCGTCCTCATCAACCGGGTCCGAATCCAGTTTGGCTACGGCGCAGCGGGAGCATCGTTCGGCCCGGCGCTGGCGGTCTACGCCGTGGCCTGGCTCGGATTGTCGTCGCTCCTGCCTCGGGCGACCAACGATCCTGGCGCCTTGTTGCCTGGTTCGGCGCTCGTAGGCTTCACCATCACGGCCATGCAGTCGGTCAGCCAGTTCTATCTCCCGAGCCATCTCGCTCGGGCCGGCGAACTGTACGGGACGATCGGCGCCACGGTGGTCACCTTGGGCTGGTTCTTCTTCCTGGGCCGGGCGGTCGCGCTGTCCATGGCGCTGAATGCGGTCCTCTACGAGAAGTTTGGAAGCGTCTCCACCTGGGTGTTCACGTTGCCAGTGCTGCGAGCGCTGGCCCGGCGGTCGCCTCGCCTGCGACGATTCTTCGACCTCGACTCGGGCTCGAGTGCCGGTCGCTAGCGGTCCCGTTTTCGCCTCCGTGCTACCTTCGAAGGGTGGGAACGCTGATCCGGCTTCGAATCGTTCTGGCCGACCGGCCTGGCGCCCTGGCGCAAGTCGCGACGATCATCGCCGGCCATGGCGGCAATATCACCTCGGTCGACGTGCAGCGGGTTGACGCCGACTCCGCCGTCGATGATCTCATCGTGGAGTTCGCGGGCGAGCCGGACCTCAACGATCTCCGGACCGATATCGCCACCAACGGCGGAGCCACTGTGGTATCCCACCAGGAAACCCAGGCCGCGGACCCCATCGCAGGCAGCCTGCGGCGGGTGGCAGACCTCCTCGACGCCGGCCCGACGGACCTCACGGCGGCCCTCGTCAAGGGGGTCTCAGAGCTGTGCGCGTCGCCCGCGGTGTGGGTCAGCCTGCCGGAAGAAGCTGTGAGTTATGACGCCGGGCGGCTGGCGCTCGAGCACAACGCCGCGGTCACGCTGCGGACGACCGAGCTGCCCGCTCACCTGGCCGAGCGCCTGCCCGGCGAGGTGTGCCTGCTCGCGGTTCCAGACCCCGAGTATCTCAGTGGCGGCAAGGTGGTCTTCGTCGCTCGGCCGGCAAGCAATAACTTCACCGCGACGGAGATCACGCGCATCGAGGCCCTCACGGTCCTCTACAGCAGGGTGGAGGATCTCATGTCTGGGCGGGACAAGCTTCGGGCGTGATCGCCACGGGGAGGCAGGGGTAACGACGCTCAGGGAATGGGCGCGTCCCGAGTCTGCGCGGCCAGCTGACGCTCCTCATCGCTCAGTTGAGCCACGCGCACCGGAGTCACCAGGCTCCAGTGCTTGCCAACCGGGCACCGCTGCCACCTCCACCACCCCAGGCGCACCGCCTTGAGCGACCCGCCCGGAATCCAAAGCGTGGTGAAGAGATGCCCACTCAGGCATCGCACCACCGCCTTGGCCCCGATCAGCCGCCCTCGCCTGCGAGCTAACACCGCCGCTTCAGCAGCCAGCACCACCAGATTGGCGAGAACAACCTTGCGGCGCACCCCGGTCAGTGTACATCGAGCGCTTCCCCAGCCGCCGATCCGACCGACGTCCGGCCGCGACCCGAGGTGCCACCCTCAGCCCTCCTCAGTCGCTTCCTGGACGGTGAGCTCCGCCGCGGGATCGGCTTCCAGGCGCTCATCCGGAATGATCGCTCCACTGCGGATCGACCGTCCGTAGCTCCCCTGCGCCAGGCGCTGCTCCGCCCGCTCGATCGCCGCCAGGCGGTCTTCCAGGCTGGCTGCTACGGCGTCGTCGGTGCCCTCCTCGGTCAGCGGCTGGGCGGGGTCCGCCCAGTCGGTTTGTTCGTCCGCTGCGGCCCGGTCGTCGCTGCGGTCGATCTGCAAGCCCGCGATGAGTGCCTCCACTCGGCCGCGCTCGGCCTCGAGGAGTTGGCGGGCTCGGTTATCGTCCATGAAGTCTCCCGGGTAGATGCGGTGGGTCCCCGTCAAGCTACTTTTTTGGCAGACGGCACGCACCTGGGTCCCCAGCGTCAGACGGCCGCGATGGTGCCGTACCTGACGCCCCGAAGGCCGACCCCCCCTTGTCATCCGGCCGCCGAGCTGGCGCCCGAGGACTTGGTGGAAACCGGTGCATCAACCGTCCCGGCGGCACTACAGGTAGCCGTCGGCTTGTTGCCGGTGATATCGCAGACGTATTTGACGAGGGACGCCGCCGCGGAATCGACATTGACACCAATGGTCGTGTCGTTGTTACCAACAGAGGTGGCGATCTCATCGAAGCTGTGGCCTTCAAGGATCGATGGGGAAAACTGACTGGTGTTGAGCAGGTACTTACCGCCGATGTCTATAAACGGGAACGTCAGGTTGCCGTCGAGCGTCGTGCTCCAGAGCGACTGCTCCGCCGGGGTGGGGGTCTCCAGGGGTTCGTAATAGTCGCCCTTCGGTTGGTTGGTGGTGGTCTCCACCGGCGTGAAGGTCAGATAGGGGCTGGAGTAGCTCGATCCGTAGAAGCTCAGGGTGGCGATGTTGCCGTCCCGGACCGCAGAGTGGGTCTGTTGCAGATTGCGGAACGTGCCGAACTGCGACAAGGCCACGACCATCGGCCATCGCTCGGTCGCACATACCGGGCAGAACTCGGCGCCGATATAGAGAAACTGGGGCTTTCCCTGTGACGTGAGGGCCGCGGCATTCAGCTGGGTGGCCGGTTCCAGGTCCGTAATCTTGGTGGAAGCGGACACGAGTACCGGCATGGGCACCGACTGGAGGGCGTGAGAAGTGCTCGGCGGCACCGGGGTCCGAGATGCCGTCTTGGTGCCACCGGAGGTCAGACCCACTGCGACCAGGACGGCAACCACGGCGACAACCACGACCACCGCTCCTCCCGCGATCCAGTTCCGCCGCCGGCGCCGGGCCTGGGCCGCCCGTCGAGCCCCGGCTTTTCCCGACGGGGTTGATGCCCGGGCCGGAGGCCGGGACTCCGGACGCCCCTGACCCGACCCGCGGCGGGGCGGCACCGGCGGCCGTTCCTCCGGGTCGTTGTTCTCGGAATCGGTCACTTCGCCACCCCTTCGATGCGGGCCGCCGCACACGACCGGCGGGGTCAGCCGAGCGCCCTGCGACAGTCGAAGGATAGGCGGCAAAGACCGCACGCGAGGGACAGCGGGAGATAGAGGGCGACGCTCGATGATCCCCCGCCCGCGAGGGCCCGCATGCGAGACTGAGTCTGTCACTGGTCGCCAGCTGCGGAGGCAAAATGATCAAGTCCATGGATCGGGGCGGCATGGCTTCGGTCACGTTCACGCTGGACGAGGGGGTCGGCGCCTATCGGGCCGCCATATGCGGGGAATGGAACAACTGGTCGCCGGATCGCGACATCATGGAGCGGGTCGAGGGTTGCTTCACGCGCACGGTGCGGCTCGAGGCGGGCCGAACCTATCGGTTCCGCTATCTGCTCGACGGGCACCGATGGGAAAACGATTGGGCCGCCGACTGGTACGTACCCAACGGGCACGGCGAAGACGACTCGATGCTCGATCTGACGTTGCCGCCTTTGGAGGCCCGCGACGCCGATCGCACTGCGAGCGCTCGCTCCGGCTCCGGCGGGACGGCCAAGCAGCGAGCCAACGGGAACGCAGCCAAGGCCGCAGGCCAGCCGGCAAACGGGAAGAGCTCAGACTCCTCGGCGCCGAAGAAGGCAGCGAGCAAAGCCGCTGCGACTCCACGTAGGGCCAAGAAGAAAACCGACGGGTAGCGCGCGGCCCGCTTTGGGCCGGGCCCCGCTCGCGTGGCGGAGACGATCCCACCACGCCCGGCGCCTCCCCTCGCTGACACCCGGGTCAGGCCCGTATCGTGGATGGGTCGGACAGGTCCGGAACGGACCCAGGTGACCGGCACCGGAGGAGACCCATGAACGACACGTTGGGAGTGGCGGGGAAACATCCCGGCCGGGCGCCTGGGAAGGGCATGGTGTGGGTCCCGGGCGGACGCTTTCTCATGGGATCCGAACGCTTCTACCCGGAGGAGCGCCCGGTCCGCGCCGTATCCGTCGACGGATTCTGGATCGACGAGCACCCCGTCACCGTGGCTGAGTTCCGCAGATTCGTGAAAGCGACCGGGCACGTCACGATGGCGGAGCGGGCGCCGGACCCGGATGAGTATCCGGATGCGGATCGGGACCTCCTCCATCCGGGATCCCTGGTCTTCCGCCAGACGGGAGGACCAGTCGATCTGCGGGACGTGTCGAATTGGTGGTCGTATGTCGTGGGCGCAAATTGGCGACACCCCGAAGGTCCGGGCAGCACCCTCCACGGTCGCGAACGCCATCCCGTCACCCACGTCACCGCGGAGGATGTCGACGCCTATGCGGCGTGGGCGGGAAAGGCCCTGCCGACCGAGGCAGAGTGGGAGTTCGCGGCACGCGGCGGGCTGGAAGGGGCCACCTACACCTGGGGTGACGATTTCGCGCCCAAGGGGCGGATGATGGCCAACACCTGGCAGGGGGAGTTCCCTTGGCAGAACCTGGAAAGCGACGGGTTTGCGCGCACGTCACCGGTGAAGAGCTTCCCCCCGAACGGGTACGGGCTCTACGACATGGCAGGCAACGTGTGGGAGTGGACGAGCGACCACTACTCGCCGGCGACCTCGGGTAACGGGACCACGCCTGCTGCGCCCCACCACCCAGACCCGAGGCCGGCGTGCTCGCTGGTCAAGCCGGAGCGCACATCCCGCGCCGCGTCATCAAGGGCGGCTCGCACCTGTGCGCCCCCAACTACTGCCTGCGCTATCGCCCGGCCGCCCGCCAGGGGGAAGCCATCGACACCTCCACCGGCCACCTCGGATTCCGCTGCCTCGTCCGGCCCCCGCGTGGCGGAGCCGACGATGACCGCCCGGGGGGAGCTGAAGACCCCCCGACGCCGAGACCGGCGAACTAGTTCAGCTCGGCGGGGACTACGCCGAGCTCGACGACCTGATCGCCGCGGAGCACCCGGAGGTGCAACGTCCGGCCGATGGCGTTGGACACCATCAGCCGCTGCAGATCGCCCGCGTCGTTCAATGGCGTGCCGTCGACCGCCAGGATGGTGTCCGTAGGTCGTAGCCCCGCCCGTTCCGCCGGGCTTCCTGGCGTCACGTCCACGACTCCGACCCCACCCCGTTGGCCGAACTCGGCGGCCCGGCGAGGAGCGAGCGGTCGTCCGCCGCCGACTACGCCGAGATAGGCGCGGCGGACCCGACCGTCACGCATGAGGGTGGCCACGATCTCCAGCGTGGTGGCGTTGACGGGCACGGCCAGGCCGAGGCCCATCCCGGCCACGGCGGTGTTGACCCCGACCAGCCGAGCGTGCGAGTCGACCAGGGCGCCACCCGAGTTGCCGGGGTTCAGAGCCGCATCGGTCTGGATCACGTTCTCGACCAATCGCCCACCCGAGGGGAGTGATCGTCCCAGGGCGCTCACCACGCCGGCCGTCACGGATCCGGCCAACCCGTGCGGGTTGCCGACGGCGACTACCAGCTGGCCCACCCGAAGGTGGTCAGCATCGCCGAGATCGAGCTGTGGCCACGACCCGGTGGCGACGCGGACGACGGCGAGGTCAGAGAGGGCATCGCGTCCGACCACCTGGAACTCCATCTCCCGCCCGTCGGCAAACTCGGCCGTGCCCTGGGACGCCCGGGCCACGACATGAGCGGACGTCAAGAGGTACCCGTCGGAGCTGAGGACGACTGCGCTTCCTGCGCCTTGGCCGCCCTCCGAACCGACCCGGAGGGCGGCCACCGACGGCACCACCCGTTCGGCCACCGAGACCACCGTTTGCGAGTAGGCATCGAGCACCCCACCGTCCAGCCGATCGGGCGCGTCTGGTGTCATCGTCATATGAGGACCGGTCCTCCAGAGCGGACCTGCTTCACTTCGGCCAGGGCCTCGCGAAGCTCCGCGAGCCAGTCGCCCTCGTGACGACCGACCAGCTTCACGCACCAGCTCAGCGCCTCACTCCTGCTCCTGGCCACGCCGGCCTCGATCAGCGTGTCGAGCACCCTCCGCTCGGGCAACCGCAGACGGGTCATCAGCGGGAGGTTCTGGGTGGTGAAAAGGACGGTGCGGTCGTCGGCCTCCACGCCCCACGACAGGGCTCGACCAAAGCGGGTGGCGACCTGCTCGGCGATCTGCATCCGGAACGGTCTGCTGGCCTGTCGGAAGTCCTCCGCCGACGCCCCTTTCGGTAGCACGCCGACGCAGAGGATCTCGTCCGCGTCCATCTGGATCGACGGAGGGCCCGTGAACCACCCGTCGGGGACCCGGTCGCTCAGGAACTGGGTGATCTGCTCAGTCATGATTACAAGATTACACCACCCGGGGCTTTGGCCCGCCCCGAATGGGCGAATGGCCGGCGAACAACCGAGCACCCCCTCAACGTCAGAGATCCACGTGAAACGGTCAACCTTCAGCTGAGACCTGACCCCTCCGCCCCAGCTGCGGAGAACCGCCTACTGAGCGGCCCCGAGTGCCTCAACCCTTACTAGAGGTTGACTATCGGGAGACGCAGGTCGCCGGGACCCGGCCATGGGCCTCACGACGGGGCGTGGGCCCAGACGGTTCGCACGCGGTGTCAGACTGAGATCGTGAACGACGGTGCTGGCCCCGAGGCGCTGTTCCGCTCGACGGTCCAGGGAGAGCCGGTCGCCTCCCCGGCCGCCCTGGCGCAGTTCCGACCCATGGATGCCAAGAACAAGCCCACGCCGCTCAAACGCTACGACCGGCCGGCGCAACTCCTCCCCCGGGATCTGCCCCGCTCCTCGCTCCCAGCCGGCGACGTGCTGTCCGGACGGCGCCCCGAGGATGGCGCCCTCGACGAGCGTCTGTTGGGGGCCTTGCTCTTCCTCTCGGGCGGGGTGACCCGAGTGGCCTACCCGGCCGACGGCGACCCGATCTGGTTCCGGACTTGCATGTCGGCGGGAAACCTGCATCCGGTCGAGCTGTACGTCCTGCGGGACGGGGTGGCGCACTACCAACCGCTCGAACACGCCCTGGTCCCACTTCGGCACGCCCGGGTTCAGGAAGAACCCGCCGCCGTCACCTTGGTCGTAACGGGCATACCGTTCCGGACCTGCTGGAAGTACGGGGAGCGGGGCTGGCGACACCTCTGGTGGGATGCCGGTTGCCTGCTCGCCAATCTCCTCGCCGCGGCAGACGCCTACGGCGTGCCGGCAGAAGTGGTGCTCGCGTTTGCCGATGCCACCGTGGCCCGGCTGATCGGCGTCGACGGCGTCGACGAGGTACCGCTGGCCCTCGTGCGTCTGGGGCGCAGCCGGGTTGATCTCCCCGTCGACGAGATGCTCACGCCGATCTCGGCCGAGGCGCAACCGATCGCCCCGAGGGTAGTGCGTTTTCCACTCGTCAACGCGGCCCAGGCGGACAGCTCATTGACCGAATCGGAGGTCACGTCGTGGCGCGCCGCGGCTACGACCGCCTCAGGACCCGCCCTTCCCCAGGTGGAGCCTCCGTCGGCAACCGACCCGCTCGACCAGGTGGAGGACGTCATCCTGCGGAGGGGTTCCACCCGGGTGTTTCGAGCCCAACCCGCAGCGGGCGAGGTGTTGCGCTGGGGCCTGGCCGCGGCCACCAGGGCGCTACCTCTCGACATCGGATCTGGCGGTGGGGTGCTCGAACACCACGTCAACGTCCATGGCGTACGGGGCCTGGAGCCGGGCGGGTACCTCTATCGGGGCGGGGGGAGCTTTGAGGGCCGAACCCGGTCGGAGAACCCCAGGGCCTACGGGGCGCGACTGTGCCTCGACCAACCTCTCGGCGGGGATTCGGCCTACACCGTGTTCCATGGGGCTCACCTCCAATCGCTCGGCCAGACCATGGGGGCGCGGGCCTACCGGGTCGCCCTGCTCGAGGCCGGGATCGTGGCCGGGCGGCTCGCCCTCAACGCGGTCAGCCTTCAGTGCGGCGCCACCGGTCTGACGTTCTACGACAGCCTGGTACAGCGCTACTTCCACACGGCCGCGATTCCGATGCTCGCCACGGCAGTCGGCATCCCCGACACGGAGCCGGCCCCGAGCGGCACGCCCGGTGCGCCTATTGAGTTGCGTCGTTACGGCCAGGTTATGGCCCGTCTGGCGTCACGTCAGGGCCGGTGACCCGTCGGCCCGGAGGATCTCGTTGCAGGGTTCCCGCCCGCTCGTTACGCTCGCACGTGGGGTCCAGCCCAGGGCTGCCAAATCGGCTCGGAGGTGTTCCATGGGAGAGTACGGGTTGCAGGTCGGCACAGCGACGATCCGATCGGTGGGCCCGATCACCTTCGGACCGGATGAGATCCTGTTCGTGGCGGACAACGTGTCGGCCATGATTTTCGCCATCGAGGTCGCCGACCCAGGTCCGGACGCGGTGGGAGATGACCCTTTCGATCTCGATAACGTCGACACCCGGCTGGCTTCCTTCCTCGGGTGCGAACGGGACGATGTCATGCTGCGCGATATCGCAGTCCATCCCCGCAGCCATAATCTTTATTTGTCGGTCGGGCGCGGCCGAGGCGATGCTGCGATCCCACTACTGGTGAGGATCGACATCACCGACGGATCCCTGAGCGAAGTCGGCTGGATAGACGTTGCCTTCGCCGCCACGCCAGTCACCAACGCCCCGGCGGAGGATGACCCCAGGGTGAGCGTGGAACTCCCCGAAGGGTCCGAAGGCGAAGAGATCGATGTCAACGGCCGGAAAATCCGGATCTGGCGGCGGCCGGCCCGCACCGCAACCGTGACGGACATGTCCTACGTGGATGGGACACTCCTGGTGGCCGGCATGTCCAACGAGGAGTTCGCTTCCAACCTCAGGCGTATCCCCTTTCCATTCGCTGGGGAAATGCAGGACAACAGCTTGGAGATATTCCACGTCTCGCACGGAAAGTGGGAGACGGCGGCGCCGATCAAGACGTTCGTCCCGTACGAGGACGGCCAGAGCATCCTCGCCAGCTATACCTGTACCCCGGTGGTGCATTTTCCCATCGCTTCCCTGGCCACTGGCACCAAGGCAACGGGCCGCACGGTGGCAGAGCTCGGTGCGATGAACCAGCCGCTGGATATGGTGTCGTTCACCCAGGACAACGGCGAATACCTCCTGGTCTCCAACAGCAACCACGGGCTCATCAAGATCGCATGCCGCGACATCGACGCCCAGGCCGCCCTGACGGAGCCGAAGCAGCCGGCGGGCGTACCCCGCGACGTCGAGGCGTTGACGGGCGTGAGTCGGCTGGCCAACCTCAACGAGTCGCACGTGTTGATCCTTCAGAAGGACGATGAGGGAGAGCGACACCTTCGTTCTGTAAAAACCGACTCGCTCTGAGGCCCGCCCTCCACCGTGACTCTCTCGCTGGCGTGGGCCATTACGGACGGCCTCGATTGCCTGGTCCTGCGCGGCATGGAGCCGACCGGGCTGGCCGGGCTGGATGGGCGTTCGCCCGAGGTCATGGCCCGGCTGCTGCCTGTGGTACCGAGCGAAGTGGTCGCGGCCACCCAACCCGGGTCTTCGATCCAACCGATGCTCGGCCGCTACCAACGGGGAGACGACGAGGTGCGCTTTATCCCTCGGTTTCCTTTCCGGCCCGGGACCTCCTACGCGATGGTCGTCCGGGCCCGACCGGCAGCCGACAAGCAGATGGTGCTCCGCATCACCCGGCCCCCCACCGCAGGACGCCCCGTAACCGAAGTCGCGGCGGTGTATCCCTCGGTTCCCGTGCTACCACGCAACGCCCTGCGCTTTTACGTTCATTTCTCGGCCCGGATGAGCGAGGGGCAGGCCGCTCGCCATGTGCACCTCGAAGGCGAGGACGGGGAACCGGTCTCCGGCGCCTTTTCCCCTATGGACTTCGAGCTGTGGGACCCGACTCGCCGCAGGCTCACCGTGCTCCTCGATCCGGCCCGGATCAAGCAAGGACTTACACCTCACCGTCAGGCCGGCTATCCATTGGAGGAGGGCATCGTGGTGGTGCTCGTGGTGGAGCGTGCCTTTCACGACGCCGGCGACCGCCCGCTCGTGGCGGACTACCGGCGCCGGTACGACATCGGCCCAGACGTCCGCAGCCGGGTCGACCCGGCGACGTGGACCATCGGGGCGCCCAAGGCGGGCCAACGAGATCCGCTCGTGATCAGCTTCGGCCGACCGCTCGACCGGGCCCTCCTCGAAGACTGCCTTCTGGTGGCAGACCCGGCCGGGAAGGTGCCCGGCCATGTGGCTGTCGAGGAAGGCGAACAACGGTGGCGGTTCCTCCCCGACGAGCCCTGGACACGGGGTCAGAAGCGCATCTTGGTCGACCCGGTCCTGGAGGACATCGCCGGCAACTCCCTCACGAGGGTGTTTGACCGGGACCTCGAACGGCGCGAGCACGATCCCGAGCCGGGGGCCAGGGTCTCTGTGCCCTTCGTCGTCGCGAGCGGGTAGACCCGACTCCGGTCAACCGGTATTGCGCAGACCGGCGGCGATGCAGTTGATGGTCAGCAGCAACGCTCGCTGCAACTGTGGTTCCGGTCCTCCCGCTGCGCCGCGGGCCTGATCGAGAAGCAGGACCTGAAGATCGTGAATAGGCGCCAGATAAGAATCGCGGACTGCAAGCGTCTGCCGCAGCACGGGGGATCGCTGTAACAGCGTGTCCTGTCCCGTGACCCAGAGGACCTGCTCCACCGTGAGCCGATGCTCGGCCTCGATGAGCTCGAACACAGGACGCAGGTGGAGAGGGACGAGGCCCTCAACGTAGCGAGCCGCGATGGCCAGGTCCGTCTTCACCAAAGTCATCTCCACGTTGGAAAGGAAGTTGGCGAAAAAACGCCAGCCCTGACGCATTTCCAGCAAATCGGGCCCAAGACCGGCCGACCGGGCCGACGCCAGCCCGGATCCGAGACCGAACCAGCCAGGCACGATCTGGCGAGACTGGGTCCAGCCGAATACCCACGGAATGGCCCTGAGACCGTCAATTCCGCCGGTACTGTCGGGGCGTCTCGAAGGGCGGGAGCCGAGGTGCAGGGCCGGGAGCTGATCGACAGGTGTGGAAGCCATGAAGTAGTCGGGCAGTAGCGGGTCTTCGACCAAGCGTCGATAGGCCGCGTAGGCGGAGTCGGACACCACCGTGAACGCTCCATACCAGCGGTCTCTGTCCTCTGGTCGAACCGATGGCGTCGAGTGGAGGGCGGTGGCTTCGAGCGCTGCCGCCAGGGTCAGCTCGAGGTTCTCGCGTGCGAGGGCGGCGAGCCCGTACTTGTCGCTGATGACCTCCCCCTGCTCGGTCAGCTTGATGGCCCCATCCAGGGTCTTGGCGGGAAGGGCGAGGATGGCATCGTGCGTCGGGCCCCCACCCCTGCTTACCGTGCCCCCTCGCCCATGGAAGAACACGACTCGTACACCGTGGCCGTCAGCCGCGTCGAGAACGCGACGTTGGGCCTGCTGAATCTCCCACTGTGAGGCGGTAATTCCTGCGTCTTTGTTGGAGTCGCTGTAACCGAGCATGACTTCCTGTATCCCACCGCGGGCCGCCACCATCCGGCGGTAGGCGGGTACGGACAGGAGGTCATCGATCACGTCCGCGGCGGAGCGCAGCTCGGCGAGCGTCTCGAGCAGCGGAACGAAGCCGACCCTCGCCGTTCCCGACGCCACGTCGACGAGACCGGCCTCTTTGGCCAGGACCACGGCAGCCAGGACGTCGTCGGCTCCGCGCGTCATCGACACGATGTAGGTGTCTGCCACTCCGGGGCCGAACTGCTCCTGGGCCAGCCGGATCACCTCGAAAGCCTGGTAGGTCCGCAACCCGGCTTCGGAGACGGGAGGTGGCGTCGGCGCCAGTGGCCGTGGATTGGTCAGCTCCTCGACCAGGACCTTCCGTCGCTCCTCCGGGCGGAGAGCGGCGTAGGCGACCCCGACCCGGCGGAACAGCTCGTCGAGGACACGATGATGGGCATCGGCGTGCTCACGAGTGTCGAGGCGGGCGAGGTGGAGCCCCCAACAAGCAGACAGCCGTATGGCCGCAGCCACCCGTCCCTCGGCGATCAGTTCGCCGCGGTTGGCCAGCAAGGAATCGCGCATCACCATCAGGTCGGCCAGAAGTTCCCGCTCGTCCAGGTAGTCCTGACCGGGCGTGTGTGGTTCGCCGAGCCGAACCCTGCGCCCGGTCGCGGACAGCTTCTCGCGAATGCAGATCGCTTTGAGCCGGTAGGGCTCCTCTGCGTTGAGGCGTAGATAGCGCTCTTCGAGCTGAGGCAGGGTCGCCAAGTCGTGCTCGAGTGACCGGACCATCTCGGCCGAGACGCCTACCAGGCGCTCCGACATCGACAGGTCCTGACGGAGCCGATCCACCATGGCGACGGCTTCACGGATGGCGTGCTCGTGCTGCAGCTGGAGAACCTCCAGGGTGATGGCGGCCGTCACGTTCGGGTTGCCGTCCCGATCGCCGCCGATCCAGCTGCCAAATCTCAGTGGTGTCGCCGTCGGTGGCAGGTGCGCTCCAGCATCCAAGAGGACGCGATTCCACTCGGCGAGAAGGTCGGCGACCACGTGGCGATACAGCTCGGTGAAGTAGTACGCGGCGTTGCGCGCCTCGTCGAGCGGGTCGGGCGCGGCCACTCGAAGGTCATCAGTCAGCCACAGCAATTCGATGGTCTCCGCCAAGCGTCGGTCGGTCTCGCGGCCCGGTTGTCCGTCGAGGAGATCGGCAACGGCTCGCAAATGGGTCAAGGTCGTCAAGCGGGCGGCTTCGGTGGGATGGGCGGTGAACACGGGTCGAACGGCGACGCGTCCGGCGATCTCTTCCAGCTCGGCGCCGGACACGCCAGCCGCCTGGATCGCCATGCTCGCCTTCGCCAACCAACCCATGTCCCCTCGCACCGACCGCAGGCTCCGCGCCCGGTGCACTTGCTCGGTGACGTTGGCCAGGTGGAAATAGGCGACAAAGGCGCGCACCAGGCGAGTGGCATCACCCACATCGAGCGAATCGAGCAGGGCGGCGGTGCCGGCTCGGTCCTGGCGGCTTCCGGCCCTGACCTGCTCGACGAGATCGAGCATCTCGGCCCCATCGATCCGCACCAGGGCATCGCCGAGCATCCCCACGACCCGGCGGATGTCACGGCGCAGGGCGCTGTCGTCGATCGCCGCCTCGTCCATCGGGTCAGCATGCCACCTGCAGCCGGCCTCGCTCCCCGGTCCGTACGTCGCCCCTCGTCACTTCTGTCCGGGAACAACGCCACGCCGTTAAAATGTTGACCTACTCTGTCGTATTAGGGTGCCGACGAAGGGAAAGCAACATGACGCTCGCACTTGGTGAAACCGCCCCGGACTTCGAGGCCCAAACCACCGAAGGTCCGATCCGGTTCCACGAGTGGATCGGTGACTCCTGGGCGGTGCTGTTCTCGCACCCCAAGGATTTCACCCCGATATGCACCACCGAGCTGGGCTACATGGCCAAGATCAAGCCGGAATTCGACAAGCGGGGCGTGAAGATCATCGGGCTGTCAGTCGATGCCACCACGGACCACGAGAAGTGGGCCCGCGACATCGAAGAGTCGCAGGGGACCGCCCCCAACTATCCGATCATCGGCGATGCCGATTTCCAGGTTTCGAAGCTGTACGGGATGCTGCCGGTCAGCACCTCCGGCGACGCCAAGGGGCGCACGCCTGCGGACAACCAGACCGTGCGCAACGTCTTCGTGATCGGACCCGACAAGAAGATCAAGCTGATCCTCGTGTACCCGATGACCACAGGGCGCAACTTCGACGAGGTACTGCGCGTCATCGACTCCTTACAGCTCACGGCCAAGCACCGCGTCGCCACCCCGGTCAACTGGAAGCCCGGTGAGGAGGTCGTCATCGCCGGGTCCGTGTCCGACGACGAGGCCAAGGCGATCTACCCGGACGGCTGGAAATCGCCCAAGCCCTACATCCGGATCGTTCCGCAACCGAGCTGACCTGGCGGCAGCTGGGCCGCCGCCCGCACCCCGCTCCAGCCGAGCCGGGCGTTCTTTCTCTCCCGCGGCGAGGCGACGGGGCACGATTGGCACCATGCGTCCACGCGGGCTGGTGGTCATCATGATGGGGGCAGCCGCGTCCCGAACGTCGGTCGTGTTAGCGTCCTCCCCCGCGTGAACGCTCCACTCTCCGGCGTGCGGGCCCTCGAGGTGGCTTCCCACGTCTTCGTGCCGATGGCCGGTTCGGTTCTCACCGAGTGGGGCGCGGACGTGATCAAGGTCGAACACCCGGTATTCGGCGACCCGTACCGCGGCCTGGTGACCGTGGGGCTGCACAACGTCTATCACGGTGTGGATCCCTTCTTTCAGTCGGCGAATCGGGGCAAAAGATCTGTTGGTATCGACCTCCAGCATCCGGAGGGCCGAGACCTTCTCGGCCACTTGGTGGAGTCCACCGACGTCTTTCTCACCAGTCACCGCCCGGCCGCGCGCCGGCACCTCCAGATCGACGTCGATGACGTGCGCCGGCACAATGCCTCGATCATCTACGTGCTCGGCACCGCATTCGGGGACGCCGGGCCGGACTCGGAGCGCGGAGGCTATGACGTCAGCGCCTACTGGGCGCGCAGCGGCATGCAGCACCTGCTGACGCCACCCGGCTCGACCTGGCCCGAGCCGGCTCGGCCCGCGTTCGGCGATGTCGTCGGCGGGCTCACCATCGCCGGAGCGGTGAGCGCCGCCCTGTATCGCCGGGCCACCGCCGGTGAACCTTCGGTCATTCACGCCTCGCTTCTGGCGTGCGGGATCTGGCAGGTCCAACCAGAGATCGTCAACGCCAAGCTGGGCGCCGCCGACACACCCCGTACCCGGGTCGACCGGTACGAGGTGTGGAACCCGTTGATGCTTCCCTACCGCACCCTGGACGATCGGTTCGTGGCGCTGTCAATGCTGACGCCTGACCGGAATTGGCCGGAGCTATGCCAGGCGCTGGGACACCCAGAGATGGCCTCGGACCCGAGGTACATCGACCTCGACGCCAGGCGCCGCAACGCCCGCTCGTGCGTGGAGTGGCTGGACGGCGTCTTTGCCAAGCGCACCTTGGCGGAATGGCGGCAGGTCCTCGCGGGCGTGAGCGGAGAGTGGGCCCCGGTACAGACACCCCGAGAGGTACACGACGATCCGCAGGTGCAGGCCAACGGCTACATCACCGATGTGGACATGGGCAACGGCGTATCACTGCCACTGGTGACCTCGCCGATTCAATTCGACGGAAAGCCAGGCTCTCCTCAACGAGCTCCCGAACATGGCGAGCACACGGAGATGGTGCTGCTCGACCTGGGCCTGTCCTGGTCCGAGATCAGCGATCTCAAAGCGCGCCGGGTGATTCTCTAGGTCCGGCCTCAGGGAGGCGGAGCCGGCTCGAAGCGAAAGACGCGTTGGGCGTTCTCTCGGAGGACCTTGGCCCTGGTGGCCGGGTCGAGATGGGCCATGGCGTTAACGGCAATCTGGCGGGAGTTAGGGAAGCTCGAGTCCGGGTGCGGATAATCCGTCTCGATCATGAGGTTGTCAGCCGGCAACAGGTCAATCATCCGCAATCCGATCGGATCATCGATAAAGCAGCCGTAGACGTGATCACGAAAAAGCTCGTAGGGGTCGACCATTATTCGGCGAATGAGCTCTTGCGAGGCCGATGCTCCCTGGGCCGGGGCCCGTCCTGCGCTGATGTCCTCGACCGACAATCCCGACGCTTCCGCCTCGAGCATCCCCTCGGCCTGGGTCTCCACGACCCGCCGCACCCGGTCCAGGTACACGGGGATCCATCCGATACCGCCCTCGGACAAGCAAAGTCTGAGGGACGGGAAGCGCTGGAAATGGCCGGAGAACATCCAGTCCGCGAGGCAGCACATCGAGTTGACCATCGGCAGCGTCGGCGTGATCACCGCGGGGGCATCACGTGAGGTCGTGGTCAGACGAGAGGACGATCCGAGATGGGCGCAGAGTGGAAGTTGCGCATCGCTGGCCGCGGCGAACACGGGGTCCCAGTAGCGGTCCCGGTCGTGTATGGACGGAAACCCGAGGACAGCGGGGTTCTCCGAGAAGGCGACGGCCCGCGCCCCGCGATCGGCGCCACGAACTATCTCCTTGGCGGCGAGCTGCGGATCCCACAGCGGGATGATGATGAGCGGTATGTACCGCCCGGGGGCTGACGCACACCAGTCGTCGATCATCCAATCGTTGTAGGCCTCGATGCACGCCAGACCCAGCCGCTTGTCGCTGACCTCCGAGAACAGCTGACCGCAGAACCTCGGGAACGTGGGAAACAACATCGATGCCAGTACGCCGTCCGCCAGCATGTCCTGCTCTCGGGCGATGGGGTCGTAGGCGCCCGGGCGCATGTCGTCATAGGTGACGGGACCGAGTCGCCACTCGCTCGGGGGGCGCCCGGCTACTGCACTTTTCCCATTGATCGGGTACGACTGGCCGCCGAACTCCCAGGCCAACCCCGACTCGAAGGGCACCACCCGAGGGGCCGCCGCCTTGAGGTCGCGTGGTACCCGCTCCTGCCACACGCCAGCTGGTTCGACGACATGGTCATCGACGGAGATCATCCACAACTCGTCGTTCATCGTTCCTCCTCAGTGCTCCAGTCGACTCGGATCACTTGGTCCAGCTGGGGAAACGTCCCGAAGCAGCTGGCGGGCCCGGCCGGCAGGAAAGAACTCCTGCTGCTCCCCCCACATGGGCCGGCCATCGACCGTCCACTCGACGAGCGCCCACACCACTACCTCCCGTGGATACAACATCCAGACCAGCCCGTTGCGCGTCCGGCCCTCGGCCGTGAGGACTCGACCCGATGCGTCGGCGGCCTCCACGATCACCCGGTTCGAACGCAAGCCGCCGATGCGACCTTCGGTCCAGCTCCGGCCGGACGTCAGGTCGGCCATGGTCCCGTCCCGCAAGAGGTAACCACCCCGCACCCGATTGACGGAGCCGTCGTGGACTGCGATGACGTGAAAGCTCTCCTGTTCGGAGCCGACGCCCCAAAGGTAATCACCCTGATGGACGTCATCGAAGGTGCGAGGTCCCCACGATCGATCGCGCATCGCCCAGCAATCGATCTGGTGTTCCTCCCCATCGAGAAGCAGGCGCCCCGTCATGCGCCCGGGCTGCTCGAAGTGTCCGGTGAAGGCGGCCTCGGTCGCGGCGTGATCAGGAAGGACCTCGTGGGCCCTGGCAATGGCCGAGAACGTCAGGTCGAACGCGCAGCCCTCCCGCTCGTACCCGAACCGAAAGCACCGGCCGGGTACGAGCCGCTCCACCCGCAACCCACCTGGGTACACCGAGCTGAGCATGTTGCCTTCGGGAATTTGCTGTATCCAGTGGACGTCCCAGTAGAGGGCATCGGTCGGGCCGGTCGCCCTGTCGTCCCAAAACCCGGGACCGGCGCAGCAGAAGCCGAGATTGGGCCGATACCACGTGCGGATGAGCCCGTGAAGGTTTAGCTCCGGTAGCGACACCGAGAACCACGAACTCTCGCTCCAATAGGGGTGCTCATTGCGCTCGTGGAACAGGTCGTCTTCGGGTCGGATCATGCACGTGCCTCCTGCACCTGCATCCAGCGGCCGCAGCTTCGAGGAGCCCGACGGAGAACCCTCGGACGTGAACCAAGGCGAAAACAGCCTAGCCCCCTTGGCCGGCGCTCGAATGGGGCTCATCAGCGTGCCGACCATTCGGCGGAAGGTCCAGACCCGGGCGAAGCGAGGTCGAGGGCGCGGCTGGCATGGGCCCAGAACAGCGCCCGGTATACAGTTTGGTGACGCATCACCGCGGATGCTGTGCCGATTGGTCAGGAGGTCGTGATGTCGTTTAACTGGTTCGTGTCGGTCGACGACCATTTCATCGAGCCGGCTCGGCTGTGGCAGGAGCGGGTGCCGGCCCGCCTTCGAGACACGGCGCCGCGTATCGTCCGCCAGGGCAGCTCGGAGTTCTGGCTCTACGAGGACCGCCAGATCGTGACCACCGGGTTGAACGCGGTGGCGGGCAAGAAGCGCGAGGAGTTCTCGCCTGAACCCATCACCTACCAGGACATGCGGCCGGGCTGCTACGAGCCGGCCGAGCGGGTGGCCGACATGGACCGGGGCTACGTGCTGTCCTCGCTGTTGTTCCCGTCGTTTCCCCGCTACTGCGGGCAGGTGTTCCACGAGGCCAAGGACAAGCAGCTGGCCTTGCTCTGCGTGCAGGCCTGGAACGATTTCATCCTGGAGGAGCTGGCCCAGGCCTACCCGGGCCGGTTCATTCCCATGATGATCATCCCCTTGTGGGATCCGACCGCGGCGGCCGCCGAGATCGAACGGACGGCCGGGCTGGGGGCCAAGTCGATCGCCTTTTCGGAGAACCCGACCAAGCTGGGCTTGCCCTCCATCCACACCGGCTATTGGGATCCGGTGCTGGCCGCGGCCGAGGCGGCCGGGCTGGTCATCTCCATGCACGTCGGCTCCTCGTCCAACTCCATCCGCACCTCCGAGGACATGCCCACCCTCGCAGCCATGGCCTACTCGGCTGCCGCCAACCAGGCCGGTACCCTGCTGGACTGGCTGTTCAGCGACAACTTCGACAAGTTCCCCGCCCTCAAGATCGCCCTCTCAGAAGCCTCCATCGGATGGATCCCGTACTTCCTCGAGAAGGCCACCCGGGTGGTGCTCAAGCACAAGGCCTGGGCCTCCCGCTTCGAGATCGATATGAACCCGAGCCACGAGCGGGGTGAGGCCAAGAGCGAGGCCCGCTTCTCCTTGGACACCGACATCCGCCGCCGTTTCCGGGATCACGTCTTCGGCACCTTCATCGAGGACCACGCCGGCCTGCGCCTGCTCGACATCATCGGCGAGGACAACGTGATGCTGGAGTGCGACTACCCCCACTCCGACTCCACCTGGCCCGACACCTCCACCCTGGCCAGCAAGTGGCTCAGCCACCTGCCCGACGAAGTCCAGCACAAGATCGCCATCGGCAACGCCTGCCGGGTCTACAACTTCACCCCCGCCGACCCCTCCACCCTTCACGCCTAGGGATTCGTGCGGCCGCACGCCCGTTGAGCGAGAAACCCAGAGCCCGCCGCCGCTACGACAGCCCGTTGCGGCGCCAGCAGGCCGCCGACACCCGTCAACGCATCGTCAGGGCCGGCGCCGAGCTGTTACACGGCTTTCCCATCTGGAACTGGCCCGCGCTCACGGTCCGGGCGGTCGCGCAACGGGCGGGTGTCAATGAGCGGACGGTCTACCGGTACTTCTCGAGCGAGCGGGAGCTACGAGATGCCGTGCTGGAATGCCTCAAAGCCGAGGCCGGCGTCGACCTGGAAGGGCTCCGGCTGGAGGACGTGGCCGACGTCACGAGCCGGATCTTCGCCTACGTCACCGCCTTTCCCCTGGCCGCCCGCACCCCGGGCGACCCCACGGTCGCGGCGGCAAATCAACGCCAACGGGAGGCGTTGCTGGCGGCGTTGGCGCCGTTCACCCCGGAATGGCGAGAGGTGGACCACGTACTGGCGGCGGCCATATTCGACGTGCTGTGGAGCGTCGTGTCCTACGAACGTCTCGTGGTGGACTGGAAGCTGGATCCGAAGGATGCGATCCGAGCCTTTACCTGGGCGATCGGCCTGGTCGAAGAGGCCATTCGGAAGGGTCGCGGCCCGGAACGGTAGAAGGGCCCGGCCATCAGGAGTCCGGTGTCACCGCCGGCGTCGCCCCGTCGGCCTCCACCGGGCCGTCGGCCCCGACCCGATACCTGGGCTGGACGACAGCCGGGCCGCGAACCCGGGCGGCGCAGGCCATGCGGAGCCGGATGGGCTCGACCCCGGCGATCCGGGCGAGGGGCCGAACCCGCAGGCTTTCGTCGTCGTCCGGCTTGGAGAAGTTGTCCTCACCTTCCAGCACGATCATCGTGCACATCGTGCAACTCTTCGCGCCACCACAACGGGTTGGCCACCCTATGCCGGTCTCGTTGGCCACCCGGAAGATCGTCTGGCCGTCCTTGATCTCCAACTCGATCCCGGGCGGCTCGACGCGAACCTTATGAGTCGGACGGATCAATCCTGACGCTGCTCATACTTCGCAATCCAGCGATCGATGGTCTCGTGGGTGTGCCGCAAACCCCGCTCCCGGTAGGTCGCAAACCGCATCCCCGGGAACCTCTTGGAATGCAAACCCTGCTGCATGTTGGCGAACACACTGAGGTCCTGGCTCAGGACCAGGTTCCAGGGGTAGGTGCGGTAGTCGTCGATCTCCTCGAGATCGCTTGCCGGTATCGGCTCCCCCGGCTTCGGCTGGGTGAGGCTGATGATCTCGAAGATGCACGAGTCCGGATCTAGACCGTTGGGGTGAACGACGTACCCGAACAGCTGATCGAACAGCAGGTTGACCTCGACGTTGGGGAAGATGTGCACGTCCCAGTCGTCGACCAACTGTTCGTCGGTGAGGTCGGGCACACCGAGAGCCACAGCCTTGGACCGACGGTGCTCGAGCAACGACTTCCGCACCGCGTCCGGCTCGGGGGAGGCCGGCATGGCAGCCCGCAATTCCCCGAGAACGCCCATCTCGGCCGCATCGATCAGCTCGAAGTCGATGAGCGAGGTCAGCATGGCCTCGACCAGGGTGAACTCGTCGACCTCTTCCGCCATCCGAGCGCTCGGGGTCAGGACAGGAACCTTCATGATGGTGTGATCGCCCAGGTTCTCGACGATCTCGTTGACGTCGTCTGCATACGGCAAAGACTGAGGGTGGATCGTCGGGATGTGGTAGGTCTCGCCGAAATTGTCCACCACGGTCTTCCAGTTGGCCGGGACCACGACCCGCCGGTGCGACTTGTACACCATGTTCTCGAGCTTGTACGGGGCGAGCGCCTCGGCGACCGGGCCCAGGTGCTCGAGGAGGGAAACCGCCTCATCGTCGAAATTGACGAAATAAAAGCCGCCCCACGTCTCGACCCGGATCTCAGGCAGCTGGAGGGCTTCGGCGCTGACGAGCGACGGATGGTACTCGTAGGGATCGAGGACCTCGCAGTTCGAGCCATCCAGTTTCCAGCACCACATGTGATAGGGGCAGCGGATCTCGGTCATCGAGCCGCGTCCCTTGCGGAACTGCATGCCTCGGTGCAGACAGGAGTTGTAGTAGCCCTTTATGGTGTCCTCTTCGGTTCGGACCACGAGCACCGACTGGTCGCCCAACTCGAACTCCACGAAGTCCCCGACATCGAGGATGTCCTGATCTCGACAGACGAGGTGCCAGGAATGCATCCACACCGCTTCCCACTCGCGCTTGGCGAACTCCGGCGACGTGTAGCGCTCGGCCGGGATGAGGGTATCCGGCCGCTCCTCTGGGGGAGGTATCGGACGCGCGGTGGGCTCCGCCGGCTTGATACTCCAGTTCAACCTGAGGTTGGACGTCGGGCTCAGCACCATTTCATCACGCTCCTGTCGATCTTCCTCCCCAAAACCACGGCTACGACCGTAACGGTGGACGCCCGAACGGTCAAGGTCAGGGGTTGGGCCCGGGGGCGGGGGATGGTTGGTTTACGCCAACGATTCCCCCACGCTCGCAGCCGGCGATGCATACAGGTGGGAGACCTCCTGCCGCCACCGGGCCACGGCGGCCTCCTTGATGGGGCCGTATCCCTTGATGGCCATGGCCGATTCGGCCACGCGGACCTGGACGTCGTACGGCAGGTCCGCGCCGGGAGCCAAGATCTCGTGCACGACCCGTTCGTATTCCTCGATGAGGGCCCGCTCGGTCCGGCGGTCCGGGTCCCACCCGAAGGGATCGAAGCGCGTCTCCCGAAGCCGCTTCATGTGACGGAGGGCGCGGAACGCCACATCGTAGGACTTGCCCATCGGGAGCTTCCGGCTGAGCCCCATACGCCTGAGCGTCGGGGGGTGAAGGTGGTACTTCACCGTGTAGGGCCCCTCGATGCCGAGCTCCCTCGATATGCGCCCGTAGTCAGCCTTGAGGTGCAGGCGCGCCACCTCGTACTCATCCTTGTAGGTGAGGAGCTTGAACCAGGACTCTGCGACTGCTCGAGTGAGCGCCCACCCGTTGGTCGCATCGTCGTGGCGCGCTGCCTCCTCGACCAGGTCGAGGAACCGTTTGGCTCGGGTCTGGTCCTGATAGTCGATGGCCTGGGCGGCCCGCCGGCCCAGGAGATCCGACAGCTCGGCCGGCAGGGCCCGGCCGGCGAGGATCTTCGCCGCCGCCACGACCGCCTGAGGCGTGGGATCGAAAATGCTCCGCGGGCCGCTATCGCCGTTGGCGGCGGCCTCGACGCAGGCATCGACGGCAGCCGGATCGTGGGCGGCCCATCGGCCCCACTCGAACGCAGCTCGAGTGTCCTCCGCGCCACTGGCACGTCCACCGCGTATTGCCGCCTCGACATGGTCCAGTGAGACGGGGAGCCCACCGAGTTGATAGGCCGCGCCGAGCAGCACCACGTTGGCGAGCATGTGATTGCCGAGAAGAGCCTCGGCGATCCGCTTGGAGTCCAGGAAGATGGCGCGCCCCTCGCCCGCGCGATCGGCGATCTCCCGCTCGAGGATCGAGACGTCCGGCGGCGGAGTATCGGTCTGCAGCATCGATGCGGTGGGGGTGAACTCGTTGTCCACCACGGCGATCGTGCGGCCCGGCTTCACCTTGTCGAGATGCTTCTCCCCCGCGGCCTGAAGGATGTCGCCGGATAGGTACAGATCTGCTCCGGAGGCGCTGATGGTGGCGGCCCCCAGATCACTCCTGTCCCTGGCGAGGTGCAGGTGGGATACAACCGCTCCTGCCTTTTGTGAGAGCCCGGTCTGGTCCATACCGCCGACGAGGAAACCGGCGGCTTCCGCCGCGCCGGCCAGGATGCGGTTGGCGGTGACCACACCGGTACCACCGATCCCGGTGAAGTAAATGCCGTATTGCCGATCGACGGCCGGCAGGGTGGGGGTCGGCAGGGCCCCGTCGGGAAACCCGATCCGCGGCGGCTTCTGGGCGGGTGAGACGGCCCGGCCGCCGCCTTTGCCGGGCTTCGGCGTCACCGTCACGAACGATGGGCAGTCACCTTCGAGGCACGTGTAATCGCGATTGCAGGACTGATCGTGGATGTGACGCTTCTCGCCGAATTCAGTGGACAGCGGAAGAACCGAGAGACAGTTGCTCTTCGTGCTGCAGTCCCCGCATCCTTCGCAGACCGCTTCGTTGATCACCACCCGACGTGGCGGTTCGGGCAGGATGCCGCGCTTGCGCAATCGGCGGGACTCTGCCGCGCAGCGCTGGTCGTAGATGATCGCCGTGACCCCGGGGACCTTCCGAAGCTCTTCCTGCGTCTCGGGCAGACGATCGCGGCCGACCACGGTCGCCCCGGGTGCCCACCGGGCCTTCCGCCCGTAGTGGTTCGGGTCTTCCGCGCAGACCACCACCCGGCGGACCCCTTCGGCCTCGAGGGCCCGGGTGAGGGAGGGCACGTCCAGGAGGCCGGTAACCTCCTGGCCTCCGGTCATCGCCACCGCCGAGTTGTAGAGGATCTTGAAGGTGGCGTTGACGTTGGCCGCCACGCTCGCCCGAATGGCCAGCGTCCCCGAGTGGCTGAGCGTCCCGTCACCCAGGTTCTGGATGAGATGCGGCTCATCGACGAAAGGCGACAGGCCGATCCAGGGGACCCCCTCGGCTCCCATGGGCGTGGGCGGCATGCTTTTCATCCCGAGGTGGCGGGCCTCGAAGTACATGATCCCGTGACAACCCACACCTCCTCCGACGAGGGCGTCGTCCGGGAAAACGGTGGAACGGTTGTGGGGACAGCCGCTGCAGAACCCGGGCGGCCGGGCCGCCAACGCCAGCGGCAGCCGGGTCTTCGAGCGCGGCGCCACGGCGGCCGGCAGTCCCGGCAGGCTTCGCCTCAGAACACCTGCGACGGTGGGGGCGTCGAGCTCTCCCACCGAGGAGATGAGCGGCTGGCCGGTCTCGTCGCGTTTGCCGATGACGCGGGTCGGGGCGCCAGCTTCGTGGAGAATGGCGCGCACCTGGGTCTCGATGAACGGCCGCTTCTCCTCGATGACAAGGATCTTGTCGACCGATTCGGCCAGACCGAGCACCGTCTCTTCGACCACGGGGTAGGTCATCGCCAGCTTGACGAGTCGCACCCCGTAGTCGGCGAGATCCTCGAGTGAGACGCCGAGGTCGGCAAACGCTTGGACGACGTCGAAATAGGTCTTGCCGGCGCACACCACCCCGAGCTGCCCGTGGGTCTCCGCGCCGAAGTGCCGGTCGAGCCCGTTGTGGCGGGCGTACGCTCGAGCGGCGAGCAGTCGGAGGTGGACGACGAGCAACTCCTGGTCGGCCACCGCGTGCACCCCGAGCGTGCTGAGTGGCTGGTGGCGCCACGGCCGCCCATCGATATGCAGGTCCTGTGGGTCGCTCGGGTGGTGCCGGCCGAGGTCGACAGAGGCGCTTCCTATACCGTCGGCGACGGTGGTGACGATCTTCAGCCCCACCCAGCAGCCCGCGTAGCACGACAGGTGGAAGGCGTGGATTCCGAGGTCGAGCACGTCCTGCTGGTCGCCCGGGTAGAGCACAGGAATGCAGGCGTCTTCGAAGGTGTACTGGCTGTCACAGGCCAGGGTCGACGACTTCGCCGTGGGATCGTCGCCGCAGAAGAGAACCATGCCACCGTTCGGCCCCGCCCCCATGGAGTTGCCGTGCCGGAGCACATCACCGGATCGATCCAGACCCGGGGTCTTCCCGTACCAGACGCCGGCCACGCCGTCGACTGACGAGTAGCCGATCGTGGCGCCCATCTGGCTGCCCCATGCGATCGCCGCGCCGAGCTCTTCGTTGAGCCCGGGCCGGTGGATCACCTTGTGGGCGGTGAGCTCGGCTTCGGCCTGCTCAACAGCAAGATCGAACGTGCCGAGCGGTGAGCCGGGGTAGCCCGAGACCATCGTGGCGGTGTCGAGGCCTTCGCGCCGGTCCAACTCCTGGCGAAGGACGAGGAGCCTGACCAGCGCGTCGACACCCGACATCAGCACCCGGGGCTCCGAGTCGGGCGGACGAGCCGTCGTGGTGCTCGATGAGGCGGAGCCGCTCATGGCCAACGGTGGGGGTTCACGCCGGGAACTGCCGGCTCCTGGAGACGCTGCTCCCACCGCGTCGGTGCGTGGGCATCATGAAACACCATCCGTTCGGCCATTGCATCTCCTTCCTCGACCCGGCTGTCGGACATCGAGGGGGCGACGTTGAGGAATACGCAGAAAACAGATCACCACACTACAATCGGCCGCCTCGAAACCGTCGACCGAGAGCCCCTGTGGGCCGCGCTATACGGCGCGCTCGCCCTCCTGAGCAGCCGCGATCTCGTCCAGGAAACCACGGTGGAGGTGGGCGAGGGCCAGCTCGTTGCGGCCGAACACGACCTCGTCGAGGAGCCCTTGCCGAATCCCCGGTTCCGTCCGCCCGGCAACCCAGAAGTCCTCACCGTCGACGACGGTCTTGCAGATCCACGGCGCCAGGTCCACTGCCTTGCCCCGATCCTCGTCGGACATCCCCGGCCGCAGGTAGGCCGTGTGCAGCACCTCGGAAGTCGCTTCGTCGACCGGCAGGATCTGCCAGAGCTCGACGTGGCGGGAATCGAAGGTAAGGGTGGTGTTGGGGAACAGCTGGTACTGGTAGCTGAAGTGCTCGCTGACGTCACCCCATTGCTCCTCCGGGACGTCGCGGAGCGCATCGATCGACCGTATTGCGGTGGCGTTACGCAGATGCCGACCGAAAGCATCGAACGTGAGCACGCCTCCATAGGCGTACTCGTAGAGCGTCGTCTTGTGCAGCCGATCGAAGTGATAGTTCTCCCGATAGGTGTCTAGGGTCACCTTCCAGTTGGCCTTGACGGGATGCAGGTGCGGCTCGCTGTAGGGCTCCCACCGGTCGAAATCGAGGACGGAGAGCTCGTCTGTGAGGCCCGGCCCGAGGTAGGCCTCGACATCGACGGGATCGCCGGGTCGGAGACGGCCGATGATCAGTCCGTACCCCTCGGCGACCGGCAGCTCCACCAGGCCCTTCTCTTCACGGCACAGTCCTTCGAACCCCGACGGCACCGGAACGCCGACCAGCTTGCCCTGGAGGTCGTAGACCCAGGCGTGGAAGGGGCAGGTAAAGCGCCTCGCCTGGCCACCACCGTCGACGACCCGAACGCCGCGGTGCCGGCACGTGTTGGCGAAGGCGTGGACGACACCTCTTTCGTCCCGGGTAAGCAGTATCGGTGTTCCGAGCAGATCCACGGTCCAGTAGCTGCCAGGGCTGGGCAGGGCTCCGGAGAGTGCGAACACCAAGGGGTAACCCTTGAAAAGGACGTCGACCTCCTTCTCGTAGTGGGCCCGTGAGGTGTAGTACTCCACCGGAACGGTGTACATCTCCTCCGACATGTCGGTGGTGTGGCTCTCGATATGGTCGAGCAGTCGTCGCACGAGGCTGTGGTCCAACGCTTCCTTGTCCACCCCGACTCCCTTCGAACCTGCAGTGATGCCAAGTGGCGGCCGAGGCCAGGTTAGCGCCCCTTGTGGGGGTACCGGTCTCGTAAAGTGAACGCTTAGTTAGTGATGGTGCCACCAAATCAGCAGTCTGGTCAAGCGCAGGAGCGCTCCGACCGCCCGGGCTACTGAGCGGGCGGCAGGGTTGCGAGCAGGAGGGCGGTGTCCTGGGTGAACACGTCGATCCGGGCGATCCGGCGGTTACGGAAGCGGTACAGCGAGATGGTCTCGAGCGTCACGTCCTGACCCGTCGTCACGGCCGACCAGACCACCTCCTCGTGGTTGACCACGAAATCGCGGCACGGATGGCGGCGCACCCAGTTCCAACGTCGGGTCCAATACCGCTCCATCTGTTGGAGCATGAACTGCACGCCCTCGGGGCCGTGATGGACTCCTCCGAAAGGCGTCGACTGGGGCTGGAGGATCACCACGTCGGCGTCCATGGCCCGTTCCGGTGCTCCTCGATCGCCCGTCCGGTAGCCATCGAGCAGCTTCTCCATGACCGCAATATGCTCGTCTCCGACGAGGTCGTAGCCGTCGGGACTGGAAGTGGAGCTGATGGCAATGCCTCCGTCTGCCGAGGAGCCCGTGGGATCGGTACGGTACTACCTCAGCACGGCATCGACGACGAACCGCACCGACGAGGGGAAACCGCAGTCATGACGGATCCAGGACTTGACCTGAAGTGGCGCTGAGTCCCACTTCCGACGGTCTCTCACGGGAGTGGACACCGCTTCCCACTTCCAGAGGCATCGAGCACATCTCGATGACCGTGGCCGACCTCGATGAGGCAACCCAGTTTTTTACCGACATGTTCGGGTGCCAGATCCTCTACACCATGGGCCCTTTCAGCGGCACGAAGGGCTCGTTCATGCGTGTCTATGCGAACACGGACGTGCGCGCTGTCGTGCACAACGTCCGGGTATTGAGGAGCCCGTTCCTCAACATCGAACTGCTGGAGGCCACCTATCCCAAACAGCGGCCGCTCTGGCCTGACTTCCTGGACATCGGCGGGTGGCATCTGACCGGCTACGTCGACGACATCGACGCCGCCATCGACTACGCGTCCGCCCGGGACGTGTTCGTGTTGGGACAAGGCAAGAAGTCGACCGGAGGGCCAGAGGCCGGCGAGGGTGCGGCCACGTGTCACTTCATGACGGCATGGGGCTTTCGCTTCGAGCTCCTCACCTATCCCAACGGACGGGCGTACGAGACGAAGCGAGCAGACCGCCTCTGGAATCCAGCCCAGCCCGATCGGGGCGCGGTACCGACCTTCCGGCCCGAGGGAGCTGGCGTACCCACGTTCCGGGGATTCGAGCACGTGAGCTTCACGGTGCCCGACCTCGACGAGGCAACCGATCTCCTCGTGAACCTGCTCGGGTGCGAGACCTTGTACGACCTGGAGCCAACCATCGACCGTCACAGCAGCGCCTTCGGGGCCTACGCTAACGTCGATGCGCGCGCCGTCCCCTCCCGTGTCCGAGTCCTGCGAAGCCACTATCTCAATCTCGAAGTGGTCGAGTGCCCGGAGTACCCGGGTCAGAACCGGTCCTGGCCCGGAATGCTGGACGTAGGAGGATGGCACTTGGCTTACTATGTCGACGACGTCGACGCGGCCCTGGACCACCTGGCGAAGTTGGATATCCGGGTGCTCGGAGGCAAAAAACCGGCTGCCCTACTGGAAGCCGGCGAAGAAGCCTATACCGTCCACTGCATTACCCCATTTGGCCTGTATTTCGAGCTGGTCACCTACCCCACCGGCCGGAGCCAGGCCGGCGAACACGCCGGACCAACATGGCATCCGGGGCATCCCGACCGCTGAGCGCCTGCACGACGATCGGGCCCATCGCCCACCATCTTTTAGCAGGTGGTCAGGATTCGATGCCGAGGTAGCGCTGGTAGATCTCGTCGGTGTCGATCTGGTCGGCCGGGCCGTGGTGGATGATCTCGCCCCGGCTGAGGATGTAGACGGTCTTGGCCAGGGACAAGGCTTTTTGTACGTACTGTTCGACCACGATGACCGACATGCCCCGGGTGACCAGTTCGGCCAGGGCCTCGTAGATCTTGTCGACCATGATGGGGGCCAGGCCCAGGGAGGCCTCGTCGACCAACACCACTTTGGGTTTGGTGATGTAGGCCCGGGACAGGGCCAGCATTTGTTGTTCGCCGCCGGAAAGACTGCCGGCGGTTTGTTTCAGGCGCGAGCCCAGCACCGGGAACAGTTCGGTGGCTTCGGCCGTGGCGTCGCCTATGGGCCGGCCGCGGGACTGGATGGTCAGGTTTTCCTGCACGGTCAACGACGGGAAGATCCCCCGCCCTTCGGGCAGGTGACACACCCCCCGGCGGACATACACGTACGGAGAGCGGCCGGTGAGGTCCTCCCCGGCGAGCTCGACGCGCCCCGAGCGGGGCTTCACGAACCCGGTGGCCGTCCGCAACAGGGTGCTCTTGCCCGCCCCGTTGGGGCCCAACAGGGCCACCACCTCCCCATCCCCCACGGTCAGATCCACCGAACGCAACACCATGGTGTCGCCATAGCCGGCGGTCACCGAATCCAACGTCAACATAACCTCTACTCCCTCGTCTCGGTCGTGGCTGCAGGCTGGCGCATCGTGGCGGCTGGCTGGCGCATCGTGGCGGCTGGTCCCTGGCTCGTCTCTGGCGGCGGCCTAGTCCTGGCCGACGAGCGGTTCGGCGTCGCCCTCGCCGTCGGCCCCGGTGCCGGCGCCCACCACCGACACGGCCGCGTCACCCAGGTAGGCGGCCCGAACCTGATCGGAGGCGTGCATCTCGTCGGGGGTGCCCTCGAAGATCAACGAGCCGAAGTCCAACACGTACACGTAGTCGCACACCTCGCGGACCAAGGTCATGTCGTGCTCCACCAGCAAGATCCCGTAGCCGTGCTCGGCCACCGCGGTGCGCAACACCCGCCCGAACTGCTCGGTCTCGTGGCCGTCCAACCCCGACGAGGGCTCGTCCAACAACAACATGTCGAACGGGCCGGCCAACGCCCGGGCCAGCTCCACCAGCCGCCGCTGCCCGATAGGCAGCAACCCCACCTGGGTGTCGGCGATCCGCACCGTGCCGGTGACCTCCAAGGCCCGATCGGCCACCTCCGACACCATCCGGCCGGCCTGGCGAGACCCGTACACCTGGGCCAGCGGGTTAGCTCCGGCCAAGGCCGCCTCCCGGCCCATGGCCACGTTCTGGCGCACCGTCAAGCTATTGAACAACTCCGGCCGCTGGAACGTGCGGCCCAACCCCATCCGGGCCCGCCGGGCCGTGCCCACATGCGACACCGCCGTGCCGTGCAACAACACCGCACCCGTGGTCGGCTTGTTCAACCCCGAACAGGCATTGAACATGGTGGTCTTCCCGGCCCCGTTCGGGCCCACCAGGCCGGTGATCGCCCCCATCGGGGCCCGCAACGACACCCCGTTGACCGCCCGCACCCCGCCAAAGTGCACCGCCAACTCCCGCACTTCCAGCCCCTCACCGCCGCCAGCCCCCGCCACCGGCGCCACTCCCACCACACCCGGCGACACCCCGACGGTCACGGCCCCATCGCCATCCGCCGGGGCACCGTCTCCATTGACTGGGGCACCATTGCGGTCCACCCCCACCGGGGTGGCGGCCGAGGCTGCGGCCGGGGCGGGGGTTGAGGTCGGGGTGGTCACCCCGCCACCCGCGGCCGCACCACCGCCGGCTGGGCTGGCGGTGGCGAGGGCTGGGACGGGGGTGGGGCGGCGCCCGCCGATGCGATCTATGAAGGCGGCCACCGGGGCCGGGGTGCCGCCTTGGCGGGTCCCCCACGCCGCCGTGGTGGCGCCCACCCCGAACAGCAACAACAAGTAGGTGGACACGTTCCCGCCGGGCAGGTAGCCGGGAATGACGGTGTAGCCCACCGCCCCCAACACCGCATACCACGGCTCGCCCAGGGTGATGATGACCACGATGGCCACCAACTCCAACGAGGCGAACGACTGGAAGTAGTCACCCACCGCGTAGTGATACAGCATCCCGGTCAACGCCCCGGCCAGCGACGCCATCGCCGCGGTGATACAAAACACGATCACCTTCAACACGCTGGAAGTGGCCCCCTGGGTCTCCAACGCCAACGGCGAATCGGCCATAGCCTCCAACAGGCGGCCCAAGCGGCCCGACCCGATAGCCGACATCACGATCACCACCAACACCGTGATGATCAACAACACGTAATAAAACCCCTTGTCGGTGGACATGTTCCACCCGCCGATGGACACGTCGGGGCGGGGGTCGGCGATCCCCAACGTCGTCCCCCCGAACATGTAACTCCGGGTGTAAAACACCTGCTCCACCAAAATCCCAAACCCCAACGTGGCCAACGCCAAGAACACCCCCGACACCCGCACCGCCGGGATAGCCACCAACGCCCCCACCGGCACCGCCACCAACGTGGCCAGCACCAACGCCAACAACCACGGGATCCCATACGCCGCGAAATGCCCGAAGGCCGCCGCCCCCACCGCCGCGAAAGCCAACTGACACAACGAGATCTGCCCCGACCGCTTCACCAACAAACCCAACGACAAGAACAAGATCATGTCGATCAACGCCGCCGACCACACGGCCAGATGGCTCAACTGCCACACCGGCACAAACGCCAAAAAGGCGATAAACACCGCCGCCGTCCCCAACCGGATCGGAGTGGGCGCCTGATAGGGCCGCTTCACCGGCACCGAAGCCACGAACCGCCGCGACATCAACCGACCCCGCGGCGTCACCACCAACACCACGAACAAAATCAGGAACGGCAAACTGGGCGGCAACCCCCCAATCCACGAAATCGTGGCCGAATACTTATCCACCAACGCCCCGGCAATCCCAATGGCCAACCCGCCCACAAACGTCAACGGCATGTTGGTGAAATAGCCGATCGCCGCCGCCCCGAACGCGGCGAACACCGCCGTGGTCAACGTCACCCCATCCAACGACTGCGTGGGCGACAACATCAACCCCGCCACCATGGCAAACGCCGTCCCGATAATCCACGCCCACCGCCGCACCCGGATCGGGTCATCCCCACTCATGGACACCAACTCGTGGTTATCCACCACCCCCCGCATCACAACCCCCAGCCGCACCGACTGGAAAAACCAATACAACACGATGGCCGCCACCACACAGAACACAAACAGAATGATCTGCTCCCAAGTGACATTAACCCCCAACAACCGCACCGTCGACTGCGGCAAAAAATGCGGCATCGTCGGCGGATTCACCGGATGCCACAACAACCCCAACCCCTCCACAATCAAAATCAAACCCACCGTCGAAACGACCTTGATCGTCTCCGACGCCCCCCCCAACGACCGGGCCAACACCTCCAAACCCAGCCCCACAATCCCGCCAAACACAAACACGGTAATCAACGCAGCCAACGGCCACGGCCACCCATGCTCCACATGCATAAAATAAAAAGCGAACGCCCCCAACGCCGCCACAGCCCCATACCCAAAATTGAAAATACCCGACGTCTTATACGTCAGCACCAAACCCATACCGGCCAGCCCATACACCGCCCCAGTGGCCAACCCAATAATAATAAACGGCAAAAACTCGTGCACGACCGACCCCTACCTCACAAACCAAACAAGACGATGACAACGACAACAACAATCCCGCCCACCGGCTACGAGCCCGCGACGGCACCTCGGGCACGACCACCCGGCAATCACGGCATCCTCCACGGCGACCCCAGTAGCTCGTCGGCCCGACGACCCTGGATGCGACCGTCGGCCGTAGTTGGACGCGTCCAGTTGGCGACGGCGATGGCGCCCGCCTGATCGTCCCAACCCGCGGCAAAGGGCAACGGCGACGCGGGAACGCCTGCGCCGGTTGGGCAGACTTTCGCAGTCGCGCCCACGCTGCTCACCCTGGGTCCTCTACTCATTCTGGTTCGATTCCTCCCCCGCCGTGGCTGGAACCAAGAGGATCCCAGCCAACCTGACGGCCGCCAGGATGACGAGTAACCGCTCACTACCGTAGCACACCGGGTCCCGAGCCTAGGAGAGCACGGGACCGGCAACCGTACGCCAGGCCTGGCGGTAACCGGTCCTGAGGTCATGGTCATATTGTCGGCCACCGCACCGCCCTATACACGGCGCGGCATCGCTCGGCGACGACCGCCCGGTCGTGCTTGTCGACCTCGAAGGTCGGGTGAAAGACCATCACGCTCATGTTCCCCCGAATCAGAGTAAGTGCCGGGAGAGGCTAGGCCAGCGGTTGTGCCTCTCGCAATGAAGGTGCCATCACTCGCGACGCAGCAGGATGGCGCCAGCCGGACTGACGCCTCCGCTCGTCGCCAGCGCGACCCTGGCGTCGTTGACCTGGCGGAGGCCCGCTTCCCCGCGCAGCTGCAACACGGCTTCGTGGACAAAGCCCATTCCGTGCGTCCGACCGGCCGACAGTTGACCGCCATGGGGGTTCAGGGCGACGATCCCGCCCTCCCGAGCGATGTTGTGGCCACCGGCGAGAAAGTCCTTGGCTTCACCGATGCCGCAGAAGCCGAGTGACTCGATCCACGAGACGCAGTTAAAGGTGAAGCCGTCGTACAGCAACGCGACATCCACGTCGTCAGGACGAAGGTCGGTGCGGGTCCACAAGTGCGCCGCCGGACCGAGCGTGTGCGGCTGGTGCGTCATCGTCGACTGGTCGACCGTCGTCCGTTCGGTCATCTGGGTGCCCACTGCCTCAACCAGCACGTGGCGCCGGGCGAGGTCGCCCGCCACCTGGCGCGCCGACACCACGATGGCAACGGAGGCGTCTACGGGCACGTCACAGTCGTAGAGCCCAAAGGGCGTGGTGATCGTGCGGGCCGAGAGATACTCGTCCATGCTGAGCGGCTCTCGATAGACGGCCGAGGGATTGTGGGCTGCATTGGCTCGCTGGCTGACAGCTATCCACCCGAGCGTTTCGCGGGTGGTCCCGTATCGGGCAAAGTGATGGGAAGCCCGCATCGCCACCGGGATCGCCGGCGAACCGATTCCGTATGGCTCGCTATAGCCAGCGAGCGGCCCGCGGGCACCGCGAGTGCCGTAGGGATTGGTGCCATCGGTACTCTTGGCGCGCATCTGTGCCGCGAAGGTCGCCTGCCAAACTGTCCGGAAGCACAGCACATGGCGGGCCAGCCCCGAGGCGACCGCCAGCATGGCGGAAATCAGCAGCCCGGCGGGACCGAACGTCTCGCTGCTGCTGTTGTACCACGTCGGTCGGAGACCGAGGGCGTCTTCTAGAGCACCGATGCCGCCACTCCCGAGCCCACCAGCGACCGCCGGTCCCGGATAGGTGGAGAGGCCGTCGATGTCGGACCACTCCAGCCCGGCATCGGCCACGGCCGCGGTCACCGCTTCGAGCGTGAGGGACATGGGCGGACGCATCAAGCGGCGACCGACCTCCGACATCCCCACACCCGTAATAGCCACCTGGTCCTCGAACCGACGCGTCCCAACCAGCGGGCGAGCCCACCGTCGATGGTCCTGCGGGTGCGTCTCGTCGTCCGGGAGCGCCCCGTCCGCCTCCGCACTCGGCACGTAGATCGGGATCCAGACGTCCCCTCGTTGCTCGAACGTGGGAACGACTCGCATCCCAACCCGGATCTCCGCCGGGTCAACGTCGACGATATTGGAAGTGAGCCGAACCCGGGGATCCTCGTCCAAGGCCACGGTGACGACGGCGTAAGGAGGGGGAAACCGAGCGTCCCACTGGACGTGGTTGACGGTGAATCCGACCACCGTGCCCCGTCCGGAAACGGACCGCTGACCGAGGTCGACCGATCGACAGTAGCGACAGATCGGCTGGGGAGGGTGCAACAACGCTCCGCAGGCGTGGCACGACGACAACGAGATCTTTCCCTCCCTGCCCGCCAGCCAGAACGCTCTGCTCTCTTCATCGACCACAGGCAGAGGTCGCTGGGCTGCATCCATCGTCAGCCGCGGGTTCATGCCGGATCGGGGGCCGCCGTCACCGGGCGGCCGGACCGATGGAACGGGGACGATGACTGCGGGTGCGGGGGCCTGTCACCCGGCAAATCGTAGCGACGGGGTGACCACGACGTTCGGGCGGTGAGCTCGAGCTACGCGGTCCGACACTCCACGGCCTCGAGCCAAAGCGGCTTTCTCCCCCCGGCGTATGCTGCGACCTGGCCAGCCGGACTCGACCGAGCGTGAGGAGTGCAGGGGTGAACAGACTCGATGGGAAGGTTGGAATTGTCACGGGCGGAGCTTCCGGTATGGGCCGGGCCACGTCGATCGCCTTCGCCCGGGAAGGGGCCCGCGTGGTCGTCGCCGACATCAACGCCGACGGGGCGGAACAGGTGGCGGAGGAGATCGAGGCGAGTGGCGGCAAGGCCATCGCGGTTCGGGTCGATATCAGTTCGATCGACGAGGTGCGGCGGATGGTCGACGTCGCCGTGGGCACGTTCGGGCAGATCGACATCCTCGACAACAACGCGTCCCTCCTCGGTCCGGCCGCACATGCGATCGACAAAGACGTGGTCAACATCGAACCCGAGGCATGGGAGAGGATCTTCGCCGTGAACCTGCGGGGTCCGTACCTCACTTGCAAGTTCACCGTGCCGGTGATGATCGAGGGAGGCGGCGGGTCCATCATCAACATCTCGTCGACATCGGGCCTCACGGGCTACCCGGTGAGCCACGCCTACGGGTCGTCGAAAGCGGGGGTGAACGCCCTCACCTTCCACGTAGCCGCGACCTACGGCAAGCGCGGGGTACGTTGCAACGCCATCGCACCGGGCCCTGTACATACACCGGCGTGGGGCGACGTCACTCCGGAGCACATGGAACGCCTCGAGCGGCATGTCCTGACGCCCTACCTCGGCAAGCCTGAACATATCGCCGAGACCGTCGTCTTCCTGGCCAGCGAAGAGTCTGCGTTCATAACCGGCCAGGTTCTGAGCGTGGACGGTGGCTACCTGGCGCATCAGCCCACAGCTGCGGAGGTCTTCGGGGCGGCCGGTCAAGGTCTTTAGCGGCCTGGACCAGCGGTGACCGTCACCATTAACCCCGAGTAGGTCACACCGAGGTAGGCAAGGAGGTCCCATGGCGGACAGACCGCTGACGACACTCGCTGGTGGCTTCCTGCTGCCTGAGAGCCCACGATGGCACGACGGCGCGTTGTGGTTCGTCGACATGCTGCAAGGCCGGATCAACCGGCTCGCGGATGGCGCGGTGGAGACTGTCGCCCGCTTCGACCACCCGACGTCGCTGGGATTCCGGCCCGACGGCGACCTTCTCGTCGCCACCGGCAACGAGGTACACCAGACGGCTGTCGACAAGAAAGCGTGGTTGCACACGGTCCGGGACGGAACCGTGGTCGAGAGCCTGGATCTGTCGGCCACGACTCACCGCCTCAACGACATGGCCGTGGACGGCGCGGGACGGGCCTACATCGGCGATGCCGGGCTTGATCCATTCACCGAAGGATGGGCCCCCGTCGGGAGGATCATCGTCGTAGAGCCCGACGGCACGCCCCACATCGCGGCAGAGCACATCCTGGCCCCCAACGGCATCGCCATCTCCGGAGACGGAACGCAGCTCGTCGTCGGAGAATCCATGGGCACCGGCGGCCAGCCCGCGGGGGCTCGCCTGCTCGGCTTCTCCATCGCCGGCGACGGTTCTCTCCACGATAGGACGGTGGTCGCCACGCTGGGACGCGGATGCTGGGACGGCCTCTGCTTCGACTCGGTTGGAGCCGTGTGGGTCGGCACCGCCTTCGGTCATGAGGCGCGGCGGTTTCTCGGTGGCGAACTGGTCGATCGCGTCGCCCTCCCCGACCGCAAGTGGGCGCTGGCCTGTGCGCTCGGAGGCCCGGATCTGAAGACCCTGTTCATCTGCACCACCCCGCCCCCGCCCAAGGGCGATCCGTCGGTCTTCTCCGATGGGTGGATCGAGGCCACCGAGGTGGACGTGCCCGGCCTCGTTCCCTGGTGATCGACCCCGTCGGAAGGCCGGAGTGGCCCACGCCGACCATCACCCCGGAGGCCTACGACGGGTCGATGGCTCCGACCCTTCGGGCCTCTGAGCGGGAGGACCTCTCCTCCCTCGCGTCACTTGTCACTGAACGCTCACTCTATGCGCGAGGGAATCGGGCGGCAACCGGGAACGCGACCCCCGCCTTCGGCCCGGACTATTCAGAGATCGAGGGAACCGATGCCTCCCCTATCCACACCGTCTGCAGATTGCAGAACTCCCTGATCCCGTGGGCCGACAGCTCCCTCCCGTAGCCCGACGCCCTGATGCCGCCAAACGGGAGCTCGGGATAGCTGGTAGTGCTCCCGTTGATGAAGACCATTCCCGCGGCCAGATCCCGGAGGAATCGAGCTCGCTCCCCTTCGTCATCGGTCCACACGTTGGAGCCCAATCCGAACTCGGTCACGTTCGCCAGCTCGATCGCTTCGTCGATGCTGTCGACGCGATAGAGGGTCGCCACCGGTCCGAATACCTCCTCCAGGTGGACCCGCATCTCTGGCGTGACGCCCGCCAGCACGGTGGGTTGGTAGTAGAAGCCCGGACCGTCGATGGCCTGGCCGCCACAGAGCACCTTTACGCCCTTAGCGACCGCGTCCTCCACCAGTTCGGCCACGTCCTTGACTTGCTGGGCGGACGCCAACGGACCGACGTCGGTCTTCCCGTCCATCGGGTCGCCGACGACCTTGGCCGCTGTCACCTCGACGAAGCGCCGTTCGAATTCGTCGTACACGTCTCGATGGACGATAAAGCGCTTGGCGTTGATGCACGACTGGCCATTGTTGAGAAGGCGCGCCCCCACCCCGATGTTGGCGGCTCGTTGGAGATCAGCGGAAGGCATCACGATGAACGGGTCGCTCCCGCCGAGCTCGAGCACAGTTGGCTTGAGCGCGGCTCCGGCAGTCGATGCCACTGAACTTCCAGCCGGCCCGGAGCCCGTCAGCGTGGCGGCCACGACCCGCTTGTCGCGGAGGACGGCTTCCACCTTGCCAGACCCGATGAGTAGCGTCTGGAAGGCGCCTCGGGGGAAGCCGGCCCGCTCCACCAGATCCTGGATATAAAGAGCGGTCTGCGGGACGTTGGAAGCGTGCTTCAGCAACCCGACGTTGCCCGCCATCAGCGCCGGGACGACGAAACGCATGGCCTGCCAGAGGGGGAAGTTCCAGGGCATCACCGCCAACACCGGACCGAGCGGCTGGTATCGAGTGAAGGCCTGGATGGCGCCCACCGAATCCGGGTCCACGGCCTCACCGGCGAGGAAACCCTCGGCGTGGTCGGCGTAGTACCGGCAGGCCTTGGCACACTTCTGAACCTCTTGCTTGGCCGCGGCCACGGTCTTGCCCATCTCGGTCGTCATCAACCGGGCGACCGGCTCGAGCTCGTCATCGAGGATGTCACCTGCCCGGCGCATCCACACACCCCGTTCGGCGAAGCTCGTCAACCGGTAGGTCGCGAACGTCTCTACGGCTCTGGTGAGGCAGCGGTCGATCTCGTCGTCGCTCAGCTCCTCGAACGTCTTGACCGTTTCCCCCGTCGCGGGGTTGATGGTGGCGATAGCCATGAGCGTTCTCCTGACGTGGTGGTCGGGCGGTACGTCAATTTATTGCTCGCGCCGACGCAAACGGAAGCGGAACGACATGTCTCGCAAGGTGCACGTGCAGCGGGACTGAACAGGCTAGTCAGGCCCTGGTCTGGACGGTACCGCCGGGCCGTCAGTAGAGTAATTCCGTGACTTTGGTGTCCACCAACCGACCCAGCGGTCCGGGTCTCGCTCCTGTCGCGGCCGCAGACGGCTCGCATGTCACGGTTCCAAAAGACCGCTATACGTCGGTGCAGTGGGCTGATCTGGAGTACGAGCACCTCTGGCCGCGGGTGTGGCAGATGGCCTGCCGGGAGGAGGACATCCCCAACGTCGGGGACTATCTGGAATACGAGCTCGGGGACGTGTCGATCCTGCTGGTCCGCTCGGGCCGGAGGACGCTGAAAGGCTTCTTCAACTCATGCCTCCACCGGGGCACGCGCCTGCGCACCGGCTGCGGGAAGGCCGAGGAGCTTCGCTGTCCTTTCCACGGATGGCGGTGGGCCCTTGACGGCACCAACGTCGAGGTCATCGACCTCGATGACTTCCCCGGCCTCGATCCCGCCAAGCTCAGCCTGCACGAGTGCCGGGTCGAGACATGGGCCGGCTTCGTATTTGTCAACCTCGACCCTGACGCTGCCCCCCTCCTCACTTTCCTCCAGCCTCTCGTCGACCAAGTCGAGCCCTACCGGATCGCCGACATGCGGATCATGAACTGGCGCACGGTGCGACTGCCGGCCAATTGGAAGACGGCCATCGACGCCTTCAACGAGACCTACCACTTGTTCGGCACCCACCCAGATGCCATCTCGGCGAGCGACGACGTCAACACCAGGTACGACACGTTCCCTCCTCACGGGCGGATGATCACGCCGTCCGGTGTCCCCAGCCCGCGCCTCGACGAGCACGATGTCGACCGGTTGATGCCTGAGATGGTGAAGACGATGCTGTCTATCCAAAAGGTGACGCCCGATCAGCTGGCGTACCTCAAGCTGCTGCGGGCCGGCGAGATCGCCTTGCCGAATGATGTCACCTTGCAGGATCTCTTTGCCCAAATGAATCGGGCCCGGCTGAAGCAGCGAGGGTACGACAATCAGGCGCTCTCAAACGCCCAGTACGGCGAGAACTGGAACTTTTATCTTTTCCCGAATATCACGTTCAACATCTTTCCCGGTGAGTACTACGGCTTCCGGGCGAGGCCGGTCGGGGACGACCCAAACGAGTGCTGGTTCGACGAAATCAGCCTGCGCTTTCCCGAGCCGGGTCACCGAAGTCGAGGCCACCAGGTGGTGCCCTGGAGCGACGACCACGACGAGCGCGAGGCGACGTGGGGTCACATTCTCAACCAGGATTTCACCAACCTGCCGGAAATCCAGCGCGGCCTGCGGGCCGGGGGCTCCAAGAACATTCATCTGTCCCGACGCCAGGAATCCCGGGTCTCCACGATGCACCGCGGGTTGGACACCTACATCTTCGATGAAAACCCAACCGCCACCGAGCAGACCTCTGCACCCGACGTCAACGGTCATGGCCCCGGTCGGCGTGGGTCATAGAGCGCTCGGAACCGCCCGATCCCATAACTCCCGGAGGAAGACATGATTGGTGTCGTGGGCTACGGGGCCTACGTTCCCTACTGGCGGGTCGACCGAACGGGCATTACCTCAGCCATCGGAGGGCGGCGCAGCCCGGGTTGGCGCACGGCGGCCTCCTATGACGAGGACACGACCACGATGGGTGTCGAGGCCGCTCGCAATGCCCTTCGCTCGGTGGACGACCTCGGAAACCGTCCGGTCTTCTTCGCCACGTCGGAGCCGGCCTATCTGGACAAGAGCAACGCCAATGCCATCCATGCCGCACTCGACCTCGATAGGGCGACGCCGGCGTTTGATCTGGTCGGCAACGCGCGATCGAGTGTGCCGGCGGTAATGGCGGCAGCCGAGCTCGGCGGCATCGTGGTGGCGTCCGATATGCGCAACGGCCCCGCCGGGTCTGTAGACGAATCCAGCGGTGGTGACGGGGCGGCCGCCCTCTTGTTCGGCGACTACCGGGTCATCGCCGAGCTCGTCGGTACGGGCCATGCGACGCACGAGTTCATGGAGAGATGGCGGCTGCCCGCCGAGAAGACCAGCCACTCAACGGACCAGCGCTCCGTCGAGTTCTTCTATAGCAAGCTCATCGACGGGGCCATGGCGGATGCACTCAAGGCGGCGGACATCAGCGACGCGGACGTGCAGCACCTGATCATCAGCGCCGCCAACCCACGAGTCGGCCGTACCGTCGTTCGGTCCCTGGGAGGGCGAAAAGACATTCTGGCCGGGGACCTGTCGGACGAGATCGGATACTGCGGCACTGCCCACTGGCCGCTCGTGCTCACCGATGTGCTCGACCGGGGCGAACCGGATCAGCACATCGTGGTCGTGGCGATGGCCGACGGTGTCACGGCGATGGTGTTCCACACGACCAACCAGTTGGACGCGTACCGGGCCGAGCGCACCCGGCGCCAGATTCCGTCGCTCGCCGATCAACTCGAGAGTCGGGCCAGCCTGCCGTACGGCCGATTTGCGAGCTGGCGGGGGACCCTTCTGACGGAGGCCCCACGCCTGGCCGACCCCCAGCCGTACAGCGCGGTGGCAGCCGAACGAAACACGCGTTGGAAATACGGTCTGGTGGCGTCGCGCGACGACCACGGCTACCTCCATCTCCCACCAGCTCGCGTATCCTCGGAGGGCGGAGCGATCGACGATATGGTCCCCGTCCGGATGGCGGACGTGGAGGCGACCGTCGCGGCCGTGACCGTCGATCATGGGTCCTACTCGCCCGCGTCCGCGGTCGTCGACGCGGTCATCGACTTCGACGGCGGCGGGCGAGCGACCGTCGAGGTCACCGACGTCGAAGCGGAGGATATCCGCGTCGGCGATCGGGTCGAGATGACGTTTCGCCGGCTTTCCACGACCGCGGACGGCCACAACTACTTCTGGAAGGCCCGCCTGAGTCGTGGGCCAAGGAGGCACTGAGATGGCGAACCGCAGTATCAGAGACAAGGTGGCGATCGTCGGCATGGGATGTACACCTTTCGGCGACCACTTCGACCGGTCCGGCGACGATCTGCTCGTCCAGGCATCCTCCGAAGCACTCGACGCCGCAGAGTTGAAGATCGACGATATCGACGCCTACTTCTTCGGCACGGTGGTGTCGGGTGTGAGTGGACTCTCGTTGTCGAGGCCCCTCAGAACCGGCTACAAGCCGGTGAGCAGGACCGAAAACATGTGCGCCACGGCGACGGATGCCCTGCGCCAGGCTGTCTACGCGGTCGCGGCCGGAGCGTGCGACGTGGCGATGGCAATCGGAATGGAGAAGCTCAAGGACTACCCGTATGCCGGCATGCCCAACGCTCAGGCCGCAAGCGATGGCACCCGGAGCTGGCTGTCGTCACCGGCGGCCTTCTCCTTCATCGTGCCCGCGTACGCCGCCAAATACGATATCGACACCGGGAAAGTGAAGGACGCCATCTCCCGTATCGCCTGGAAAAACCATCGCAACGGGGCGCGCAACCCCCGGGCCGCGTTCCGTCGTGAGGTTCCGATAGAGCAGATCTGTTCCTCCCCCTCCGTCGCCGGCCAGCTCGGGGTGTTCGACTGCTCAGGTCTGTCCGATGGGTCCGCGGCGGCGATCGTCGTCCCGGCGGACGAGGCCCACGAGTACCCGGGTCAACCGGTGTACGTCAAGGCCATCACCCTGGTGGCCGGCCCGGGCGATGGCTCCATCAATCCGAACCAGGACTTCACCACGTTCCCAGAGGTCGTCCACTGTGCGGACGAAGCCTACGCCCAAGCCGGGATCAACGACCCGAGGGCCGAGTTCTGCATGGCCGAGGTGCACGACTGCTTCACGCCGACTGAACTGGTGCTGATGGAAGACCTGGGTTTCTCGGAGCGCGGCGAGGCATGGGAGGACGTGCTCGCGGGCTGCTTCGATCTCGATGGTGAGCTCCCGGTGAACACGGATGGAGGCTTGAAGAGCTTTGGGCATCCGATCGGGGCGTCAGGCCTTCGTATGGTCTTCGAGGCGTGGCTCCAGCTCCGCGGTGAAGCCGGCGAGCGTCAGGTCAGCAACGGCAGGACGAAGGCCCTCACTCACAACCTTGGGGGCGAGCCGGGTTCGCTGGTGAGCGCGCTCACCGTCCTCGGCGCAGACCGGGGATAACCTTCAGGTCAGGCTGGACGGGGCGCGGCTGGCCTCGTCTCCGGATGCCACGGCGCGCTCGATGGCCCTGGCCAGCCTTCGGCATCCCTCGTCGAGCTGTGCGGCCGTGAGCTCGGAGTAGGCGAGCCGTATGCCGCGGTGATTGGGCTCGTCCACGCCGAAGTAGGGCCCGCCCACAAACGACACGCCTTCCTCGAGACCGAGGCGGGCCACCTCGTCCACGTCACCGTCGATGAGCGTGGCCCAGACGAAAAACCCGGCTTCGGGAACGGTCCAGGTGACCAGGTTCGAGCAGTATCGGTCGAGCGCCTCGACGAGGACGTCCCGCTTCTGGCGGTAGGCATCAGTGATCCGGGCCAGGTGAGGCTCGAAACGACCGGACTGGAAAAACCGACCCACCACGTACTGGACGATCGGCGTCTGCCCGAGATCGGTGCGCTCGCGAGCAATGGCCTCGCACACGTCGGTCCCGGCCGCGACCCATCCGAGGCGAAGCCCCGGGGCGAGGGTCTTGCTGAACGATCCCACGTGAACGGTGCGATCCGGCGCCAGCCCGATGAGCGGCGTCGGGGGATCCTGAGCGAAGATCACCTCGCCGTAGGTGTCGTCCTGGACGATGGTCATGTGATACTGCTCCGCCAGACGAGCCAGCGCCTGCCGGCGCCCGGCGGCCAGGGTGGTCCCCGTCGGGCTCTGCCCGGTCGCGATGGTGTACAGGACAGAAGGGGCGCTTCGACCTTGACTCAGCATCTGGCTGAGCGCATCGACTCGCAATCCGTCCGCGTCCAACGGTACGCTCAAGACGGTGGCACCGCGGCGGCGCAACACCTTCAGCGCCGCGGGATAGGTCAACTCCTCGACTGCCACCGTGGTGCCCGGACGGACCAGGTTGGCGGCAACCAGCTCGATGGCGCCGGCCGCACCGTTGACCAACACCACGTTGCCGGCGTCGAGCGAGGCGCCTGACCGCCCGCCAAGGCGATTCGCGATGGCGTTGCGGAGGGGCTCATGACCCCAGACGCCGCCACCGCGCAGATGGGTCTGGTCGTAGGTGAAGGCCTCGGGATCTTCGTGCAGCACCGCGTCGAAAAGGTCGGCCAAAGGTGGGGCATAACCGGGATCCGGTAGGCCGCCGCCGAACCTGATGGCTGGAGTCGTGCTCATGAGGGCACGACAGCAATCGCCTGTATCTCGACGAGGTAGTCGGGGTTGGACAGCTGAGCCACGATGGTCGTGGTAGCCGGCGGGTCGACTGGGAAGAGCTCGCGTCGCACTGCGAAATACGACGCACCAACCGCATGGTCCGCGAGATAAGCCGTGAGCGACACGATGTCCTCCATGCCGCATCCGGCCTGAGAGATGATGCGTGCGATGTTGGAAAAACACTGACGCGACTGTGCTTCTGCATCTCCCCGGCCCACGAGCTGTCCATCCGGTCCAAACGCGACCTGCCCGGTGACGTATACCGTACCGTTGGCAACCGCTGCGGCCGATAAACCTGGAATCGGCTGCTCGGGCCGCACGGTCCACTTGGTCATTGGCCAGAACCCCTTTTCTTCACGGTCGCTCGATCACCTGGCCCACTTGCCGGTCCGATGTCTGCAGGATAGCGTGTGCGGCCTAGCCCAGCCCGCCCGTCCCGCGTCACAGAGGGGGTAGCGACGCCTACGTTCGAGCCGAGTGAGACGTTGCCTGGGGTGGTGCGGGAGTGGGCGGAGCGTGATGGTGGTCGCCTGTTTCTGCAGGAGGTGAGTGGGGGGTCGCGCACCTATGGGGAGTTTCATCAGGCGGTGCTGCGCTGGGCGGACGGGTTTCGCCGGTTGGGTATCGGGGCGGGTGACAACGTGGCGGCCATGGTGCAGACGTCGATTTCGACGTGTGAGCACTGGGTCGGGTTGGGCTGGTTGCGGGCGGTGCACACTGGGGTGAACACGGACTTTCGGGGCAGCTCGTTGGCCTATGTGTTGAACAACTGCCGGGCCCGGCACATGATCTGCGGGTTGCCGTTCTTGGAGCGGGTGGCGGAGGTGGCGTCGCAGCTGGAGTATCTGGAGTTGGTGGTCGTGCCCGATGCGGCGGTGGTGGAGGTGCCGGAGGGGTTTCCGTTTCGGTTGGTGACGGCGGCTGAGGTGTGGGAGGGGGCGGAGGCGGCTCGGGACTTGGCCGTGCCGATGCGCCATGAGATCGCTTGCATCACGTACACCTCGGGCACCACTGGGGCTTCCAAGGGCATCCTGGTCCCCTGGGGACGCCTGTGGCCCGAAGAAGTTTGGATGGACCTGACCGGCGACGACGCTTGCTACGACCCGTTCCCCTGTTTCCACCTGTCGGGACTGTCCGCGCTCGGGTGGATGGCCTTTCCCGGCGGGCGGGTGGTGTTGCGGGACGGGTTCAAGACCCGGCTGTTCTGGGAGGAGGTGCGGGCCTTCGGCTGCACGATGACCGCCTTGATCCCGGTGATGATGAACTGGCTGCTCGACCAGCCCCCCCGAGCAGACGACCTGGACAACCCGTTGCGGGTGGTCGCAGGGGCCCCCGTGGTCTCCCGGGTGGACGAATTCAAGAGCCGCTTCGGGGTGCAGATGCGGACGGTGTACTCGTCGGGGGAGACGGGCATGCCCCTCTACGCGGGACCGGATGTGTCGGCCGATAGAGAGTCCACGGGGAAATGGCCGGCACCGGGCTATCAGGTGCGCGTGGTGGATGAGCACGACTACGAGGTGCCGCAAGGCCAGGCCGGTGAGTTGTTGGTGCGGACGTCGGAGCCGTGGCGGATGATCGTGGGCTATTTCGGGATGGCCGAGAAGACCGCCGAGGCCTGGCGTAACGGCTGGTTCCACACCGGTGACGGTTTCGTGCGGGACGAGCGGGGCCGGTACCACTTCGTGGATCGCATCACCGATTCCATGCGCCGCCGGGGAGAGAACATCTCATCCATGGAGGTGGAGGCCTACGTCAACCGCCACCCGGCCGTGTTCGAATCGGCCGCCATCGCCGTGCCCTCCGAGCTCGGCGAAGACGAGGTCAAGATCTGCGTCCTGCGCCGCGATGGGCATTCTCTGACCCACGCCGAGCTGCACGAGTACTTGGATGCCCGCATGCCGACCTTTATGGTGCCCCGCTACATCGAGTTCATCGACAACCCCGAGCGCACCGAAGCCATGCTGCGCATCAAGAAACCGGCGCTGCGAACCAACCCGCTCAACCCCCAAACCTGGGACGCTCGACACGCCGGTTGAGGTTGTCGATCTGCGCCAGGCTGCCCATCGTGGCGCTTTATATACTGAGGCCAGTGGAACAACGCCCGCCGACGAGGGGGAATCGACCATGGCAGTAGCGGCGACACCAGTCCGGGTCATCGATGCCGACACGCACCTGACCGAACCGGTGGACCTGTGGACGGCTCGGATCCCAGCCCGTTTTCGAGATGCTGCGCCGAGGGTCACCTACGACGACGCCACGAGATCCTGGCGCTGGCTGATCGGCGACCGCTTGGGCAGCATGGTCGCCAACTACAGCGTCGCCGGCTGGCCCGAGTTCCCGCCCTCCTGCCCACCGTCGTTGGAGGAGGCGCATCCGGCCGCCTTCGATCCCAAAGCCCGCCTCGCCCACATGGATCAGAACGGGATCTATGCCCAGGTCCTCTACCCGAACATCTTGGCGTTCGAGGGCTTCGCCATTATGGCGCTCAAGGACGAGGACCTGAAGCTGGCGTGTGTCAGAACTTACAACGATTATCAGTCCGAGTTTGCTTCCGTCGCACCCGACCGGTTTATCACCCTGGCGGTGCTGCCCTTCTGGGATCTCGAGGCATCGATCGCAGAGCTCCGGCGCTGCCACGAGACGGGCCACCGGGGGGTGCTGTGGGCTGCCACCTTCGACAGGCATGGGCTCCCGGATTTCACCGAGACGCATTGGGACCCGCTGTACGCAGTAGCTCAGGACCTCGGTATGTCGATGAACTTTCACGTCGGTGTGGGCGAGACACGGGAGGACATCGACGCCATCCTGGCCATGTACCGCAATGAGTTCAACCCGGCGGCCTCCGCCCTCCGCTCCACCCTGTTCCTGCTCGGGAACTCGCGGACCATCGGCAGCCTCGTGCTCAGTGATGTATGCGATCGCTTCCCGAGGCTCAACTTTGTTTCGGTGGAGAGCGGTTTCGGCTACCTCCCCTTCCTGTTGGAGGCACTCGACTGGAACTGGGCCAATGTCGGGGGGCAGCACTCCTACCCAGAGCGGTTGATGCCCAGTGAGTATTTTCGCCGTCAGGTCTACGGAATGTTCTGGTTCGAGAGTCAAGTACTCGAGGTCCTGCCCCGATATCAGGACAACATCATGTTCGAGACGGATTTTCCCCACCCGACCTGCCTGTACCCGGGTCCGGCCACCATCTCCCCCTCTCCGGCCGAGGTGATCGATCGAGCCACCGGCATCGTAGGAGACGACATCATGCGCAAGGTGTTGCACGACAACGCGGCACGCGTGTACCACGTGGTTTGACAACCCATTCTGGCCAAGTATTTCCTGGGATCCCCGGACTTCTCGACGATCTCACCGTCCTCGACCTGTCCTGGGGCATCGCCGGCCCCATGACTGCACGGCTCTTGGCCGATCAGGGCGCCCAGGTCATCAAAGTCGAGCCACCGGGTGGAGATCCTTTCCGCTTCCAAGCTGGCTACCGGGTGTGGGATCGAGGAAAACGCAGCGCCGTGCTCGACCTGAAGAGGGCATCCGACCACGAGCTTTTCGTGCAGCTGGCCGGCAATGCCGATGTCCTCATCGAGAGCTTCAGCCCGGGTACGACGGCGCGACTGGGGATCGATTGGCCGACCCTTCGCGAGAGGAATCCTCGCTTGATCTACTGTTCTATAACGGGCTACGGCGCCCAGACGAACCACGCCGGAAGGCCCGGCTACGACGCCTTGGTGGCGGCCAGGACCGGTCTTCAATGGGAGCAGCGCGGTCCTGATGGTGGGGCCTTTGGACATGCTCCAACGAGCGAGCTCCCGCTTCCTGAGATCCAGACGGGATTCGCCGACAGAGGCGGCCCGGCGCGGGAGGGGCCGCTGTTCTCTTCGTCCCGCTGGCCCAGCCTCGGCGCTTGTCACCTGGCGACGACCGGCATCGCCGCCGCGCTCTACGCCCGAGAACGCACCGGTGCAGGTCAGCTGGTCGAGACCTCCCTCTTTCAGGGCGCCATGGCCAGCGCCGCCTTTGTCTGGCAACGGCTGGACCACCCGGAGGCGCCGGGGTACGCCAGCTGGCTACTCGACGCGCGAGCCCCCCAAGAGAGCTTCCTGTGCTCGGACGGCCGCTGGATCCACTATGCCCTGCCGAGCCCCCGCCTCGTGCTCTCGCAGCGCGACAAGGATCAGCTCAGCGTTGACGAAAACACGACCGGCCCACGCCAGGACCCCGATCGGCTCCAGTTGGACATCTGGGAGCTGGCCATCTACTGGCACTATTACCCCGAAATGGTGAAGATCTTCGCCCAATTCCCCTCAGAGGACTGGGTCGCTCTCGGGGCCCAGGTCGGCGCGCCCATCGCCCCGGTCCGATCCACGAAAGAGGCGCTCGACGATTCGGCCTACCTGGTCGACGGGACTGTCCTCGAGGTCGCCAGCAGCGACTCAGGTACGACTCGCCAGGCCGGGTTCGCCTTCTCTCTGGAGTCCTATCCGGGGCTGATTCGAGGACCGCAACCTCGAGCTGGAGAGGACACCGAGGCAGTTCGGAGGGAGAGCAGCTCGTTCCGCCCAAACAGCCGCCCCAACGGCGACGGCTCCGGATCGCGCCACCGCGAGTTGCAGCACCCCTTGAGCGGGATCGTGGTCGTCGACCTGGGATTGGCGGTCTCGGCACCCTACGGAACCCAGGTACTCGCCCAGCTCGGGGCGACGGTGATCAAGGTCCACGCCCGCTACGACGGGGCCGGCGACTCCAACCAGATGATCCAAGCCACCACGAGGGGAAAACGGAGCATTGCGATCGATCTGAAACACCCAGCCGGCTACGAGGTCGTCTGCCGTCTGGTGTCGGGGGCGGATGTTCTCCAGCACAACATGAGGATGGGAGCAGCCGAGCGATTGGGCCTCGGCTACCCGGCCATGGCTCGGCTCAACCCTCGACTGGTCTACAGCCACATTCGCGGCTTTGAAAGGGGGGCGCGATCGGAGCGCCCCGCCAACGACCAGATCGTCGCCGGGATATCCGGAGTGCAGTGGGAGGACGGCGCGTGCGCCAACGGGGGGAAGCCCTTCTGGGCTTTGACCCCCATGGGCGACGTCGGGGCAGGTTATCTGTCGGCGACCGCGGTCATGTTGGGTTTGATCGCTCGAGACAGGACGGGCCTCGGGCAGAACGTGAGCACCTCGCTCCTGAACGCATGCCTCCTCAACAACTCCTATGTCTGTCTGGACGAGGAGGGACGGGAGCTGCGACAACCGGAGTTGGACCGCGATCACCGGGGCGTCGGTGCCCTGGACATGTTGTACCCGACGGCGTCGGACTGGATCTGTATCGAAGCGGTGCTCCCGGACCACTGGCCCCGACTGTGCCGGGCCATTGGTCGCCCGGACCTCGCCATCGATCCCCGATTCGGCACAGCAGAACGGCGCGAAGCGAACAGATACGAGTTGGCCCGGTTGCTCGAGTCGGTGTTCCTCACGCAGAAGGCCGCCTTCTGGGTCGAGCTGCTCGATCAGCATGACGTTCCCTGTGAGCAATCCCGACAAGTCACGCTGGACGACCTGTTCGACGACGAGGAGCTGGCCAGCCTGGGTTGGACCAGCAGCTACGTCCACCCGGAGCTCGGGAGGTTCGACCAAGGGGGACTGCTCGTGGGGATGTCGCTCACCCCCGGCCGCAACCATCTGCGGAGCCCGGCTGTCGGGGAGCACACGCGGGACATACTCGCTGAATACGGCTACACCAACAAAGAAATCAGCCGCCTGGTCTCGCTGGGGGTCGTCGGGGCGCTAGACGAACGCTCGCCACGGAAGTAGGCGGCATCCCGCTTCGAGAGCGGCCTCCCGAACCTCGTCGGGCGAGTCAGGCCGGTTGCTCCCGATCCCACACCCTCGCAGTCCGGGAATGGGCTCGCAGGCTCGCCCTGGATCCGGTGGGGTGCTCCGACAAGCTCGAAGCGAGCTCGACGAACCGAGGTAACGCGAATCTGGGCATGAAAGGGTCGAGGAAGTCGACCAACTGCCGGGGCTCGATCATCCGGCCGGGCCTGGCCACCACCACGACCTTCACCTCGTCCTCCCCCCACTCGGAGGCCACGGCCATGGCCTTGCAATCCGCGACATCGGGATGCTGCCTTACCGCGACCTCGACTTCGAAGGCGGAGATATTCTCCCCTCGCCGCCGGATCATGTCCTTCTTCTTCACGCCCGGCTGGAAGTAGAAATAGCCGTCTTCGTCGTAAGTAAAGGCATCATTGGTGTGAAACCAGCCGTTCTGCCAGGCCTTGGCCGTTTCCTCCGGCATGTTGACGTAGCCCGGTGTGATCAGCCACGGCTCGTGACTGCGGACGACCAGAGCGCCCACTTCCCCGGGCGGCAGCGGCCGATCGAAATCGTCGACCACCCGAACGTCGAGGCCCGGACGGACCCGACCACAACTCTTCCAGTGCCCGGCATCCACCTCTTTGCTCGCGAAGCTGATCGGCGGGGTTATCTCCGTCATGCCATAGGCGGTGTAGACCTCCACCCCAAACCGCCGCCGGAACTCTTCGAGCTCTTCGATCAACGGCGTCATGCGTACATAACGGAGTGGCGAATCGGCGTCGCCTTCGTGCGGAGGCTGCCGGAAAAGATAGTTCACCATTGCCCCGACGAGGGCTGCCCCGGTACAGCCGTAGTTGCGGATATCCTCCCAAAACGCGCCGGTGCTGTAGGTCTCCCTCACCACCAGTTCGGAGTTGTAGTGAGCTCCGACCAGCAGGGAGGACTTTCCGGAGACGTGATACAGCGGGGCCGTCCCGTACCACACGTCGCCTTTCCCCCACGTCGCTGGCACCGCGGATTCGACGGCGTCGTGCAGCATGGCCCAGGTGACCAGCACCCCCTTGGTCGGACCGGAGGTACCGGAGGTGTAGATGATGCAGGAGATGTCGTGCGGGGATGGTGCGACCAGGCGCTCGTCGTCCGTAGGCGGCGCGCCCGAGAGGAACTCCTTGCGATCCAAGGTTCGAAACGGCAATTCGGGGAGAGCGTCTTGAGCATCGAACACGATGACCGTGTCCAACCATGACAGGTCCCCCCAGATGTCAGCGAGGCGGTCGAGGTAGCGCTCGGAGATCACCAGGAACCGGGCGCGAGGCAGGTTGAGCACGTGTTGGAGCCATCTCGCCTTGTAGGCCAGGTTGGCGGGCACCTCGATCGCCCCCAACCAGCCGCACGCCAGCCAGGCGAAATAGGCCTCCACCCCGTGGGGCATCATGGCGGCCACGGCGTCGCCGGATTTCACCCCCGCGGCTTTGAGGGCAGAGACCCATGTCGTGGCCCCGCGGTGGAGCTCCGCCCAGGTCAACGCCGGCCCGTCCACTTCCCGGAGGAACACCCGCGTCGGTGACTCCTCGGCCCGCCTGCGCACCATCTCGGGAAGCACTTCCCCAATTGGCATCTACCGTCTCTCCCCCGGCGCGAGGCAGCAAAACGATCCGGTGGAACGGTCCCACGTCTGGGCGGTCAGGCCAAGCTGGCGCAGCTTGTATTTCTGCACCCGGCTGGCAGCCCCACGGGGGAAATCGTCGACCACCTCGATATACCGCGGGACGACCGGCAACTTCTCCTCGCAGAAACGAACGAAGGCCTCGAAGTCCAGCTCGGGGTGGCCGAGACGCAGGCTCATCTTCACCTCGGCGCCCTCCGGGCCGAGCAGGGAGTAGACGGCAGCCTCCTTCACGCCGGGAAATCGCAGGACGGAACCCTCGATCTCGAAGGTCGAGTAGACCTCCCGGCCTACTCGGAGCTCGTCCCCTTTGCGATCGATCACGGACCACCATCCGTCCTCGTGCACCCTCCCGAGGTCGCCGGTGTGAAACCACAGGTTCCGCCACGCCTTGACCGTGGCCGCCGCGTTGTTGAAGTAGCCCGAGAACATGATGCAAGGCCGACGCGGTCGAACGACAAATTCGCCGACGTCTCCTGAGATTACTTCCCGGTCCTGGTCGTCGAACAGGCGTACCTCCATGTCCGGATTGGGCTGGCCGGACCGACCGGGCGGCGGCGGATCGGCAGCGAGGCCGACGAGGATGGGAATCGCCTCCGAGTTGGCGTACGAGTGGACGATTTGCAGGTCGAACCGCTGTTCGAACTCGAGGCGCACGTCCTTGGGAATCTGGGGAGCGGTGGAAAACCGCACCGGGTTGTCGGCATCATCCTCACGCGAGGGCTCGGCCAAGAGCATGACGATCATCGGCATTCGCAAGCTGACGCTCGTGGCCCCGTAGGCACGGGTGCGCTGCCAGTACGTGGTCGGGTCGAAACGAAGCTCGGTCGCCCCGGTTCCGCCGCTCACGAGCGGACACATGACCGCCCCGATGGTGGCCCCCACGTGGTACAGGGGACTCGGCTGAAAGGCGACCGAATTAGAGGTGAAGCCCACTTGAGCAGCCGCGGCTCGAGCCATGGTCACCACGTAGTTGTGCGAGATGGCGACGCCTTTGGAACGACCGGTCGTCCCGCCCGTGAACAGAATGGCCGAGAGATCGTCCCAGCGCGGTTCTCTCACCGGATGTACGCCGGATTCGTCGCCGCCGAGGAGGTAGTCCATGGGGTGAAGGCTCGCCTTGCCATCAGTGGTGATTTCCACCGTACGGTCCTCCCCTGCCCGCACGACAATGTGCTCGAGGTGCGGCACGGCCTGCATGGAGCCGGCCAGGTGCGCGGCCAGGTCGGGATCGGCCAGGACCACCTTGGCCTCCGCCGTGGTGAGCTGGTCGATCAGCTGTTCTCCCCACTCGGCGTGCATGGGCACGTGGATGGCTCCCAACTTGGCGCAGGCGAACCAGCTATAGACGATCTCCTCGCAGTTGAGCATCAACGTGGCTACGGTGTCACCCGGACCGATACCGAGTTCCTGGAATCGACGGGCGAAGCCATTTGACTTGCGATCGAGCTCGGCGTAGGAGACGGCTCGCCCTTCGACGATAAAGAGCGCCTTTTCTGGATGTTGTTGGACTCGATCGGACAATATCGGCGCCAACGTGGCCTCGGTTGCGCGTCCCCATCCCGTCACCGGTTCATCTCCCTCGTGCGCCCTTGTTCGTCCTGGACGGTAAGACCCTAGACTCGCCGGCGTGAGCAACCCAACCGTAACCAGCGACTTTGCATCCGGTGTTCTGACCATCCGGCTCAATCGACCCGAGAAGCTCAATGCCATGAATGCCGACCTCCTCAATGCCATCTCTGAGGAGCTCACCCGAGCCGCTGCCAGCCCCGACGTGAAGGTGGTCGTGGTCACTGGCAACGGCCGGTTCTTCTGCGCGGGCGGGGATCTGACCACGACGCTGGGTGAACGGCAGAACGCGCTCCACAACACCGTGGCGATGTCCATGCGGACCGTCGACATCTTCTCGCTCATGGAGTGGCTCCCCAAGCCCATCGTGGCCATGGTCAATGGCGATACCTATGCGGGGGGCCTGGGGTTCATCCTCTACAGCGACCTGGCGATCGCAGCAGAGACCGCCGGTTTTTGCACGCCAATGGCGACGCGTGGCCTGTACGAACCCTATACCGCCACCCGGTTGGCGGCGAGGATCGGGGTGGAGCGCACGAAGTACATGCTCTTCACGGCGAAGAAGATCGGGGCGCCCCAGGCGCTCGACTGGGGAATGATCTCGGAAGTTCATCCCCCGAGTGAGCTCGAGGCGGCAACGATGGAGTTGGCCGGTCAGCTCGCCACCTACGACGCCTACTCGCTTCGAGAATACAAGTACACGGTTCGACGCACCTTGCCCGGATTCGATTTGGGCACCTTCCTCAACGAGGCGGTCGCCCCTGAGACGACGGCCGTGATGGAAACGTTCGCCAAGCAGTTTCCGGCGGTCGCAAGCAGTCAGTCCGGCCAGTCCGGTCAGTCCGGCCAGTCCGGTCAGTCCGGTCAGTCCCACACCTCGTGAGCTGACAGGACGCGTCACCCGGCCCGTCGAGCATCGCTCATCAATCCCCGAGGCTTTTTTGGTATCTAAACCGCGTAATACGCGGTTTAGATACCGAAAATCGTCACCGTGGGCTTCGGTCTGGCGCGGAATATCGTCCGGCTTAGGACCGGGTGACCGGAGCGGCTGCCTGCGACGCGATGTGCTCCATGGCCACGAACCCAAAGGTGCACGCCGGCCCTATATTGCCGCCGGCGCCCAGGTAACGCCGGCCCATCACGCTGGCCGTGATGTTGCCGGCGGCGTACAGCCCAGGGATGGGCCGGCCGTCCGTTCCAAGCACCCGGGCGTGCCCGTCGGTGAGCAGACCACCGCTCGTTCCGACGTCGCACGGGTACATGGCGACCGCGTAGAACGGTGGCCGATCCAGCGGCGCCAGGCAGCTGTTGGGGCGGATGCTCGGATCGGCTGCGAACCGGTCGGCGGCGCTCTCACCCCGGTGGAAATCGGCGTCCACTCCAGTTCGGGCGAAACCGTTGAAGCGTTGCACAGTGGCTTCGAGGCCGACCGGATCCACGCCGCACCGGGTGGCCAGCTCGGCGAGAGTGTCCGCCCGAACGATGAACCCGTCGCGGATCCACCGGGCAGGGAGCCGACCCGGAAGCACCCCGAAGAGCGACCGGCGTCGGCAGGCGTCGTCGAACACCAGCCAGCTCGGCACGGAGCGCACCTTTCGATCCCGGGCGAACATCAGCTGCCCGAGCTCCATGTAACTCATCGACTCGTTGGCGAAACGCTCTCCGGCCGCGTCGACCATGATCGTCCCCGGCCGCCACCGGAACCGGGAGAACGACAGCATCCGGCGAGCCGGATAGGTCGGCAGGCTCCCGTCGGCCTGCCGGGGGGTGGGGATCCACACGGCTTCGTCGAGCAAGTCCGTGGCCGCTCCGTGCGCCACCGCGGTCTGGAGCACCTCGCCAGTGTCCCCCGGACCGGCAATCGACCACGCTGCGGAGTGCGCCTGCTCGCCGCCGTAGCGCTTCCGCATGGCATCGTTGCGGGAGAAACCCCCGGCCGCCAGCAGCACCCCGTAGCGGGCACCGACGCGTCGCTGCCTGCCACCTTGCTCGACGATCGCACCCACGACCACGCCGCCGTCGACGATCAGGTCCTTGAGGGACGACTCCGTCCAGATTTGGGCGCCACGGTCGACGACCAACTCGAGCAGCCTTCCGGTCAGCGCCCCACCGTTGGAAACGAGGGCCTGGCCCCGCACCTTCCCGGCGAAGGTCCGGGCCAGGACGCGGGCGCTGACCAGCAGCCCCTTCACGCTCCGGTTGTAGTAGAGCATCGCCGTGAGCTCAGGGGTCGTGGCGACGATACCCAGGCTCGCGGTCATTCCGGGTCGAAGCTTGCGCTGCCAGGGACCGAGCTTGTGCAAGTCGAATGCGTGGACCTCGATGGTGCGGCCCCGTTCGCTGCCACCCGCCGCTTCGCTGTAGTAATCGGCATATCCGTCACCCCGACTGAACGGAACACCCAGATCCTGCAAGAACGACACCATCCGGGGCGCGCTGTCCACGTACGCCTGTCGTCGTTCCTCCGAGGACGCCGGACCGACGTCGCCGACCACGGCGTCGAAGTAGGTGAGGGCGTCTGCAGCCGAATCCGGCACCCCGGCCGATCGCATGACCGGGTTGTTGGGGATCCATACCCCCCCACCGGACATGGCCGTGGAGCCGCCCACGTACTCCGTCTTCTCCACCACGAGCGCGTCCAGACCGTGGGATCGCGCCACCAGTGCGGCGCACAACGCGCCGCCGCCGCTGCCGACGATCAACGTGTCAGTGAGGAAATCCCATTCGGTCATGGCGTGTGGGTGACGGGCCGCTGGCGAATGGTCTCCTGCTCTTCCAAGGCGGCGACCTCCTCATCGGCCAAGCCCCACTCCTTCAAGACGGCGCGGGTGTGTTGCCCCGGTGTCGCGACCGGCCCGACCCGCCCCGGAGTCCGGGCGAATCTAGGTGCTACCTGCGGCTGCGTGACCCCATCGACCTCGACGAAGGTGCCATGGGCCTGGTTGTGCGGATCCGAGGGGGCCTCGGCAAAGCTCCAAACCGGAGCGACACACTGCGAACGGTCACCGGCCAGTGCGGACCAGTGGGCCAGCGGCTTGGTTTTGATAATCGCAGCTATCCGAACTTTCATCTCCGGCCACTTATCCAGGTCGTACTGAGGGAATTCCTCTGGGGGGAGGTCGAGCTCTCGCAGGAGGGCTTCATAGAACTGCGGCTCCCCAGAGGCAATAGTCAAGAACCTCCCATCGGAGGTCTCGTAGACATTGTAGAAGTGGGCGCCGCCATTGAGCGAATTGGCGGCGCGTTCGTCGAGCCATTCGCCCTCGGCGCGCTGGCCGTGGAACAGCGTCGAAAGCAGGGCGACCCCGTCGAGCATGGAGGCGTCCACCACCTGCCCCTTTCCGGAGCGGCGGCTTTCCAAGAGGGCGGCCAGCATGCCGATGGCGGCGAGCATTCCCCCTCCGCCGTAGTCACCAATGACGTTGAGCGGGACGGGCGGCGGAGCGGGCGGCGCACCGATGGCGTGAAGGACACCTGTCAGACCGATGTAGTTGAGGTCGTGACCGGGAGCCTGCGCGTAGGGACCGTCCTGGCCCCAACCCGTTACTCGCACGTAGACGAGACGAGGATTGTGGGTCAGACATTCAGAGGGCCCGATTCCCAGACGCTCCGCGACCCCTGGCCGGTAAACATCAAGGAATCCATCCGCCTGAGCCACCAGACGCAGGACGAGTGCGGCACCGCCCGGTGCCTTCAGGTCGACTGCGATCGACCGTCGACTGCGGCCGTTGACCAAAACGCTGCGTGACTTCGGCGTGCCGGGATCCGCCAGGCTGGGCCGGTCGATGCGGATGACATCAGCGCCGAGATCGGCGAGCACCATGGCAGTGAATGGTCCGGGGCCGGCGCCGCCCATTTCGATGATTCGAATGCCGGTTAAGGGCCCCATTGCCCTCCCTGAGGCAACCAGTACAAGGCGGGAAAGTTACCAAGGCAGCGGGTGCGTTGTCAATCTGTGAGTAGTCTGATTGGGCCCATAGCCACGGCCAGAATCGCCGTCGCCGGGTTAGGGAGGTGCCATGAGCAGCTTGACGTTCAATGGGGATGTCGTCATCGTCACCGGGGCGGGAGCTGGGCTCGGCCGCGCCTATGCGCTCGAGCTGGGCCGGCGGGGGGCCAGGGTGCTCGTCAACGACCTCGGTGCCGACCCAAGCGGAGGCGGCTCCTCGCCTAACCCCGCGGCGGCAACCGTCGACGCCATCCGGGCGGCAGGAGGAGTAGCCGAGGCCAACCAGGACAGCGTCGCAGATCCCGAAGGGGGAAAGGCCATCGTGCGCGCCGCGCTCGACGCGTGGGACAGGGTGGATGCGGTGGTCCATAACGCGGGTTTTACGCGGGACAATCATTTTGCGGAGATGACAACCCAAGAGATCCAGGCCGTGGTCGATGTGCACCTGCTCGGAGGGTTCTATGTGGCCCAACCGGCTTTCGCCGCCATGCAGCAAAGCGGTGGGGGGCGGTTCGTGCTCACCACGTCGGCTGCCGGGCTGCTTGGCGCCCCGCTCATGAGCAACTACGCGGCGGCCAAAATGGGGGTGGTTGGGTTGGTGCGCTCGCTGGCAGTCGAAGGCCGGCAATACGGCATCAAGGCCAACGCCATATCTCCAGGGGCGGCGACCCGGCGAGCAGACGATCCCAACGCGTTTCGCTTTCGGGCCAGGGCCGAACCCCTGGACCCGACCGCAATGCCGGCCCGGGAGTGGCTTACCCCGGAGAGGGTCGCGCCGATAGTGGCGGTCCTCTGCCACCCGAGCTGCCCGGTGACGGGCGAGGTGTTCCTCGCCCGAGCCGGATGGTTTTCCAGGGCGTGGATCGTCGCCGGCGATGGCTGGGTAGCTGGTCCAGAACCGTTCGAGGCCGAGGATGTCCTCGAACATTGGGAGGAGATCTACGGCTCGGACGCGACCGCCAAGGAACTCCCGCTCGACGGTCCGGGTTGGGCCTACCGATTCCTCTCCGATCGGATCGTGCCCCTGTTGGAGTCCGGATCCGGCGCCTGAGCTGCCCTCGCCAGGTTTCTGGTTGTTGGTCTAGGGTTGACGGCGAACGATAGGCAGGTAAACGACCATGGGAAGAAAGAACTTCGTCGAGCCCATCGCCCCCGTCGAAGCGGCGACCAGACGAATCCCTGCCGGGCCCGTGACCTTCGGGCTCGAGATGCGCCAGCTCAGCCCGGCTATCGTCTCCGACTTCTATCAGGGCCGGGCGGACGAGGAAGCCGTCCAGGACCTGGTCGACCACCGGGAGCGCGGGGTCGGCGACGACGGTCCGACCATCCACGTGTTCGGGACCGGCGATGGGCTCGAGTATCTGCGGTTCGACTGCTTCCACAACGAGCCCCATTACCACTACATGAAGCCACACGAGGATTTTCACGTCGTGTACGAGATCGACGTCGTCGCCGCGGGGGATCCCTTCGAATGGGCGACCAGCCGTATTCGGTACCGCCTCGACGACATGCTCCGTGAATCCGGCGGGGCGAAGCTCGCCGATCAGATCAACGAGCAAGAGGTGGGGGCCGCGATGGACAGCCTCCAGCGGCTGTACAAATCCGTCCCAGAGGACTAAGGAGCTCTTACCCGGCGGCCGATCTCGAACCGGGCCGGAAGGTGATGTCGAGTTGCGTCAACCCCCGTGAGGTGCTGTTGGTGTAGTGCAGGGGGACCGAGGAATCGATCTCGAGCTCGGGCAGCCGCTTCAGGATCTCCTCGGTTGCCACCCGCAACTCCAATCGGGCCAAGCTGGCCCCCAGGCAGCGGTGCGGGCCGATGCCGAAGGCCAGGTGGCGGTTGGGATTGCGATCGAGCACGATGTCGTCGGCGTCGGGAAAGGCCTCCGGATCCCGGTTGGCCGATGCGATCACGACCAGTATTCGCTCGCTGGCCGGAACGGACTGGCCGCCTACCTCCACGTCCTCGCGGGTTAACCGTACGATGCCGCCACCGACCGACTCGAACCGGATGAATTCCTCGATCGCGGTAGGAATCAGCTCCGGGCTCCTTTGCAGCCGCTCGGTCAGATCGGGCCGCTCCGCCAGGTGACGGCAGATATTGGCGACTGTCCGAGTCGTGGTGTCGAGGCCGGCGATCATAAGCAACACCAGCGTCCGCAGCATCCGATCCTCGTCGAGCGGTTCGTCGAATATCTGGGCGTGGAGAAGGGCGTCGATGAAGTCGTCGACTCGAGGTTCGGCCCGGCGACGATCCAGAACGCCCTTGGCGTAACGACGCATCTCCTGATAAGCGGCGTCGGATTCAGCGAGGCTTCGGTGCAGCAACCGGTGGATGTTGTGGTGCAGCGCTTCCGCATCGGCCGGCGGCAGGTGCAGGACCTCACCGAAGAAGACGTTCTCCGGCAACGGCGCGGCGAACTCGGCGACGAACTCACACCGGCCCCGGTCGACAAACGCGTCGATCAGCCGGGTACATACCCGCCGGATCGCCGGTTCGTGCACGGCCATGGCCGCGGGGGTGAAGTGGGGGTTGAGTAGCCTACGGAACTCCCGCTGCTCCGGCGGGTCGATCGTCATCGGTATCAGTGGCAGCTTGACCGAGTCCTGCCGGACCGAACCCGACGCCCGGTTGCTGAACAGGTTGGCGTCCTGCAACACGGTGGCCGCTTCGTCGAACCGGGTGACGGTCCAAAACCCTCCGTGCGCGGTGCTATGGGCGACTGGGCACTTCTGCCGCATGACGGCAAAGGTCTCGTCGAACCGATTGACCAGCCCATCATCGAAAGGATCGAAATCCTCGATGGCGGCGAGCAGGCCGGCATCGCCATGGCGATCCGCGGATCCAGCATTCTCCGTTGTCGTCATGGGTGCGCCTCAGCACCCGCCAGGCATCAGTGGACCCACTTCTCCGGCATCTCGTCAGGCTGGATTCCTTCCACGATCGTGACGGCAGCGAACACCCGGCACTGGCTCACAAAGAGAGTGAGCTCGACGATCTGCTCGACCGTGAAGTGTTGCAGCAGCTCGCGCTTCAACTCGTCCGACGGGGGCGTCGACAACAGGATCGCATCGGCGTAACGAAGCGCCACCTTCTGGTAATCGGTAAGCCCCGACTCCTCGTAGTGATCCGTGACCTGGTCGAGCATCTCTTCGCTGACGCCCTGATCGCGCGCCACCGCGTTTCGAGTGTTGCTGCAGATCTTGCAGCCCCCGACTCGGGCCACGCGGAGACGGACGGGCTCCTTGACGTCCATGGGAATCAGGCCGCTCCCATCCCGGCAGAACACGGCCTCGTCGTGCTTCATGAACGCTTTGGCCAAGCCGGGCTGACCGTCCCATGTCGGCAAGGGGTTGCTCTCGACGTCTGCGTCGATGCGGGGGGACGAGGCGGGCTTGAAACCCAGCGGGAACAACTCCCCGGTATGACTCAACCGGTACCTGCGGGGCTCTTTCGTCGCTACGGGATCAGAGCTAACGGTCATCAGGTTTCTCCTCGTCGATGGGCTCAGTACAAAGGCGACGTGGGGCCGGGCCCGGCCACGACCAGCACCCGGTCTCCGTCGGCGGGCGGAATTTCAAAGGCCACGCGAACGCGGTCCAAGTGGTCGATCAGGGCCATGGCATTGACGAGCGCAACCAACCCGGCCGATGTCAGCGCCTCCTTGATCGGCAACACGTCGTCGTCGGTGACGCCATGGGGGTCCATCACGAATTGCTCGGTCAGGCCCAGCACCCGGCGCTCGAGCTCGGTAAAGAGCGGCGACGTCGGCCACGACGACAGAACGGCAACCTTTTCCTCGGTCAGGCCCCGCTCCCTGGCGACGTCATAGCGGACAAGGAGCTCCGATTGGACCCCGTGCAACATCGCCACCCTGAGGCGGATCAACTCGAGGAGGACCGGATCGACCAGCTCGTCCACCCAAAAGATGGAATAGAACTCCCTCACCGCTTCGTGAGCGTCCGGGAGAAGACCCAACACCCGCTCGAGCTCCGTGGCCTCATCGGCCTCACGTCCCAGCCAGTTCACGCTCGAATCCCTTCCGGCTCGCGACAGGTCAAGGTTTTGCATCCGAAGCTAGCAGCGCCCGCTCACCCCGTCAATCGAGCCCGGCGTCAGGCGGCATGCCCTTGGCTGCTCACGCCGGGCGCTGGGATGCCCACCTTTTCGGCTGGTCGACCAGAAAGGCGGATCCAGCCTTGCTCCGAAATCAGCACCGTCTTCAACTCAACTTTCGGTATGCCTCAGCTTCCGGAAATCACCCTCGCGTTTGGTGAGGCCTGCGGTATCTGCATAACGCAGGAGCGGCAGGGCAAATTTGCGACTCGTGCCGAGCGCACTGCGAAATTGGGCAACGGTGAATCCCTCCTGGTGATCCCGGACGAGCCCGACGATCACCGCCATGGCCTTTTCCACCGCTGAGGTGGCAAACCAGATGCTCTCGGACTCCACGACGAGTCCCAGGCGTTGCAGCCGCCGCAAGGCCCCTCTGTCTCCGAGCGGCAGATCCGGGGGGTCCCAGGGACTCGACTCGAGAATGCGGAGCACCCGGGTTTCATCCGTGCTGAGCTCCTCCGAGGAGGACTCGTCAACCGCTCGTCCATGCGCCACGCGGATACCGTCGAGGCCCAAGTCGAGAATGGCACGCTGCAGGTCATCCAGGGTGGCCGTGTCCAAACCGCTCCGACCGGCCGCCCGACACCTGGCCTTCAGGTCTTCCCGCTGGGCAGCCAGCACGGCGGGGTCCACGACCCACCGGCCGGCGTTGGGCGCCAGCGTCTGCCCGGTCAGCCGTTGCAGCTCGTCCACGTCCACCCAGCCGCGCTCGCTGACCACCCGCTCTGCCGATTTCGAAGGCATCGCCCGTTTGGCGCCCAGCAACGGATCGACATCGAGGACCTCGCCACCTCCGACCGTTTCGGCTCGGCCGGCTTCCCGAAGGATGTACCGGTCACCGGGTACCAACGGAAGGGTGGAGCCCCTTTGCATCCACACCCGAACGAATCCTTCCTCGCCAGCTCCCAGGTGGGTTTCCTCGCCGATCACGCGGATCCGGACCGGAACCGCAGACGTGCCGATGTGGACCGTGAAGGCGCCCTTCTGGGAAATCTCGTGGGCGACCGACCGCAGCACCTGGAGGGAGGCGTCGAACGTCCGCGTCAGATGCCACTCGTCGGGTCGCACCACGGCCTGACCGCGACGCACCTCGGTCACCGCCGTATCCGCCAGGTTGACCGCCAGCCGACAGCCCGGCGACGCGTCCGAGAGCGGGCGACCGTTGCTCTGGAGGCCCCGGATCCGCACGGGGCGACGCCCCGGCTGCACGGCGACGATGTCCCCTACCGCGAGCGGCCCATCGTTGAGTGTCCCCGTCACCACGGTCCCAGTCCCCCGAACGGAAAAGGAACGGTCGATCCACAGTCTGGGCCGCCGGCAGTCCACTGGCGCAGCGACCTTACCGACCAATCTGTCGAGGGCATCCTGCAGCTCTGGCAGTCCGACGTTGTGCGGCACATCGACGAAAACGATCTCCGCATCAGCGAGGAAAGAACCAGACAGAAAGCGGCGGCAGTCCGCCACCACGGCCTCGAGCTGGGCTCGTGGAACTCCGGCAACCTTGGTGAACGCCACCACCCCGGCCGGGGCGCCGGTCAGTTCCAATATGGCCAGATGCTCCTCCGACTGGGCTTTCCACCCTTCCGTGGCGGCGACGACGAAAAGGACGCCGTCCACTCCTGTCACACCGGCCAACATGTTCTTCACGAATCGCCCGTGTCCGGGAACGTCGATAAAAGAAACCTGTCGACCCGATTTCAGCGTGGTGTGGGCGAACCCCAGATCGATCGTCATGCCTCTCGTTTGCTCTTCAGGGAGACGATCGGGATCGACGCCGGTCAAGGCCAATACCAATGTCGACTTCCCGTGATCGACGTGACCGGCTGTCGCGATTACCGCCATAGGACCTCGACCGCGATGGTCGCGTGGCGCGCCTGATGGTCGAGCTGACGGCCCCTGCGCCGGCTTGCCGGCCGCTTTTGACCGTCGTTACACTCCCACGCGGAGGTGTCCGAGTACCTGGTGGACTCCGCCGCCTTCAAAGCGGTTGGCTGTGGCGCACCCACAGCGGCGGGTTCGATTCCCGTCCACCTCCGCCGGAGCAGCCCGCCCCGCCCCACTACGACGCGGATGCAGGCTCTGTCGGCGATGCTCATCAGGGCTAGCCTACGGGCGTGGCGCACCGCCCACCATCGGTGGACTCGTTGGCCCGCCAGCTGGCGCCGTCAGGTCTGCCTCATCCGATTCTGGTCGACGTGGCCAGGACGGTCCTCCGCGAGGACGGCAACGGGGACACCATCCTGCAACGGGCGGCCGCCGTAGCCGCCGACACCCGGCGGCGCCTCCTCCGGCCTCTCGTCAACGCAACCGGGGTGCTGTTGCACACCAATCTCGGCAGAGCGCCGCTGCCCGTCGAGCGCGTGGCGGGGTACTCAAATCTCGAATTCGACGTCAATGCCGGCAGCAGGGGCGACCGCTCCGCGCACGCCGCCACCCTGATCGCCAAAGCGTGCGGCGCCGAGGAGGCCCTGGTGGTCAACAACGGAGCGGCCGCCGTCCTCCTCGCCCTCACCGCGCTCGCCGGTGGCGGTGGCCAGGTGATCGTGAGCCGGGGAGAGCTCGTCGAGATCGGCGGAGGATTCCGGATACCGGAGATCCTGGCGACCTCGGGTGCGCAGCTGGTCGAGATTGGGACCACCAACCGGACCAAGCGAGGAGATTACGAGGCGGCCATCGGTCCTCTCACCTCGTTGGTGCTCAAGGTCCACACCTCCAACTTTCGCGTCAGTGGCTTCACCGAGTCGGTCGCCGTCCGGGAGCTCAAAGGGCTGGGAGCACCGGTGGTGGTCGACCTCGGGTCCGGGCTGCTGGACGCGGCCTGCCCGTGGCTCTCCGACGGTCCACCAGACTGGCTGGGGGGAGAACCGGCGTGCCGCCAGACGCTGTCGGCTGGAGCCGACCTGATCACCTTCAGCGGCGACAAGCTGCTCGGCGGCCCGCAGGCCGGCATCATCGCCGGTTCGAGCACCCTGGTGGACAGGTGCCGCCGGCACCCGCTGGCCCGGGTGCTCCGCCCGGGCGGCCTGGTCCTGGAAGCACTTCAGAACGTCGCTTTGGCCTACCTGCGGCGTGACGCCGGGTCCACCGTGCCGCTGTGGAAGCTGGCCACGACTCCGTTGCCGGATCTCCGCCAAAGGGCACAGCGCCTGGCTGTCGGCGAGGTGGTCGATACGGCGGCTCCCATGGGGGGTGGAACGCTCCCCGGCGTGCTCATCCCCTCGGTTGCCGTGGCCATCGAAGGCGATATCTCCGCGCCCCTGCGCAGCTGGCAACCTCCCGTGATCCCCAGGGTCGAAAAGGGCCGCACCCTCTGCGAGATGCGCGCCGTTTTCGAGCACCAGGACGGCGACCTCGGCGAGGCGATACGAGCGGCGTTGTCAGGGCCCGCCCACGCGGCCCCCTCACCAACGGAAGGATCTGGTCCGTGAAACTGACCGAATGGACATCCTGTGGAGGGTGCGCGGCCAAATGGGGCGGCGCCGCGTTGAGCGGGCTGGTGGACCTGGTCGCCGGGACCGAGGACGCTGATCTCCTCGTCGGTCTGGCCCCCTTCGACGACGCCGCTGTGTACCGGCTATCGCCCGAACTGGCGGTCGTGTCCACCACCGACTTCTTCCCACCCCTGGTGGACGATCCGGCCGACTTCGGGGCCATCGCAGCCGCGAACGCTTGCAGCGACGTATTCGCCATGGGAGGACGGGTGATCACCGCTCTCAACATTGCCGCCTTTCCCGAGGAATTCCCCCCAGATGCGATCGCAGCCATCCTGGAGGCGGCCGCCGCCGTGGTCGCCGAAGCCGGGGGGACGATTGCCGGCGGCCACACGATCCGGTCGGCCGAACCGATCTTCGGCCTCGCTGTCCAAGGGCTGGTGGATCCCGAGCGGATCTGGACCAAAGGCGGCGCCCTGGCGGGGGATCGCTTGCTCCTCTCCAAACCGCTGGGCTCCGGCATCGTGCTGGCCAGCACCGACGAAGGCTCGAAAACGGCCACGATCGGGCAGATGCGAGTGCTCAACAGGAAGGCGGCGCAGCAACTGGCGCAGCTTCCTGATCGAGACTACGGGCCGGCGGCGCACGCAGTCACCGACGTGACCGGGTTCGGCCTGGTTGGTCACGGTTGGGAAATTGCCGAGAGGTCAGGCGCCTCGATCCGGTTCGACTCGGCCGCCCTCCCTCTGTATCCGGGGGCCAAGCGCGCCGCCACGGCCGGGGTGCGCACGGGCGGTGATGCCCGAAACCGGGCCTACTTGCAGGGCCATCTGTCGTCGGCGGCCGAACCCAGCCTGGAGGCTCTGGCCATCGACCCCCAAACCTCGGGAGGACTCCTCGTCTCGGTCCATCCCGACGACGCTGGGGTCCTGGCCGGAAACGGGTGGTGGGAGATTGGAGAGGTCGGGCCCGGACCGCCCATGGTCGCGCTCGACTGAGACCTCCACGCTCCCGCCTCCTCGTGTTCATCCCGTCTGCGAGCCACTTTGGGCCGCCCGGGGCCGAGCGATAGCATTCGACGGATCGAGAGGGAGGACTATTGGCCATGAGCGAGGAATCGGACCTCGTCGGCATCGACCACATCACCATTACGGTGCGCGACATAGAGGCAGCCACGCGCTTCTACGAGGACGTCGTGGGATTGCGGGTGCTGACCAACGTACGGGTCGACGGCGAGAGCACCTTCGGCGGGTTTGCCGTGCAGGATGGTGAAGTCGTCGAGCTGGCCACGGCGTCAGAGGGGGCGATCTACGACAGCGTCCACGCCATACGGCGCATGGTGATCTTCGAGCGCGTCGGCGGCATCAGCCTGACGCTCATCGGCCACCCGGGCGACGAGCTCGGGGGGCGGCCGTCGGAGAAGCTCGACCGCTTGGGATACACCCACTTGGCGTTCGATGTCCGCAACCTGGACGCCTTCTTTGCCAAGGCCCGTTCCCTCGGCGTCGAACCTCCGGCGCCGGGATTCCTGCAGGACCCAGACGGCAACCTGATCCAGTTTCAAGAGGTCGGTCAGTCAGCTCGCATCCATCAGTTGTACAGGGACCGGTACCTTCCCACGCCCTGACCGCCCGCCCAACAACCCTGACCTCCCCAAAGAAAAGCCAGGGCGCCTCAACCGCACACGATGCTGTCGTCGGGGACCAACCGGCCGCGCGAACCGTCGAAGGTGACCTCGGCGGAGACGGTGCTGGACACGTGGGGGTACAAAACGACAGATTGGAAGGCCGACCTCCCCCCGGCGGCAACGAGGAGGACGTTGTCGGCGTTCGGGATATAGAACGAGTACTCACCCAGGCTTCCCGTCGGTTGGCTACCCCAGACGGTCCGAGCGCCCGGCTCGAACGTGTCCGGCATCGTCAACCGAGGATGCAAATACTCGCGGACAGCTGCCTTCGACCATCCGTTGCGCTCCAGGACGTCGCGGTGATCCGGTCCAATTACCGATGACCACGCTGCGCCACTGGCCCACGAAGTCCTCCTTCTGGACCGGACGAGCCCGAGCGAGGGTCACGAGGCCGTCGAGGAGGCCCTCCGGGTCGGGCTCCTCGCTGCGATAGGTGAAGATGTCCGTGTTCGAATGCACGCTTGCCACGCTGTCCTCGGGGCGGTAGCCGCGCTCGACGTGGAGTGGGTTCCAGACGGTCGATTGTTGGTCTTCGCAGAAGCAGAACGTGAAGCGCCCAGGCTGGGAGTAGGCGGCGCGATCGGCGAAGCCGGGTATCGACAGAGCGACGTTCCTGACGATCAGACGAAGTGCTCGTCCCACCGTGGCATTGGCTCGCCAGCCCGGCCCGAAGCACCCCGCCCCACCGTTGAACCCGAGCTCCGTCGCGATGGGACCATTGATGATGATGGGATTGGTCGGCCCGGCGAGGCTCCCGGTGACGCCGTGCCCATTGGCCAGCGGATGCGTCCACGCTCGCACCGCGGCCGCCACGACAGGCATGTACTCGGGCAAGCACCCCGCCATGACTGCGTTGATCGCGACCCGCCGGGCGTCCACCACGACATCCCGGGTGGGAATCTCCCCCAACACTTCGCGTCCATCCAGCCCGGCCGCGGCCAGAGCAGCGTCCACTCGGGCTGGGGTCGGGGGGATGATGGGAAGCCCATCCGTAGCGCCGCGCTCGACAAAGTCATCGAAGAAATCGTCATAATCGGCGAACGTCCGGGTCTGACCGCCGGCTGTCACGGCGCCGGGGCCCTCGGCCGATCCTCTGCGACGGCATCACCGGCAGGGACCAGCGCAGGGGCGGACTGCTGGTCACGCGCCGCGGGCCCGGCGATGTCGTGGGTCAATTGTTCGATCACTCCGGGGAGCAGCTCGTCGCACACAGCCTCAACCTGCTCGACGGTCCACGGGCCGACCGGGGGTAACGGGAAGTTGACCTCGAGAAACGGATAGTGCGGGATCCCCGACATCAACCTCATGGCGTCGGCCGAGCCGGCCAGCGCCTCGTGCACCACCGCTACTGCCGGTATGCCAGCCCACTCGAGCTCTATGGCGTCGCGCGAAACTGCGCGAGCTGCAACTCCCTCAAGCGCCGTAGAGGGCCAGACCGACGTCGCCACGACGGCATATCTCCATCCAGTCCTCTGGGCGAGGGGGGACGTTGACCGCGTCCTTGCGAACGTAGATGACATCGGCAATGTCGGCCACCTCCTTCAGCTTCCGGACCAAGACCTCTCCGAAACCCAGTCCTGGAGCTTGCTGGCCCATCCCGTTGTCGATCACGGCGAGCACCTTGCCGTCGAGCGACGAGGGCCGGGAGGCAACGGTCCGCTCGGCGCGGCCATCGCCGGCCGGCAAGGGAGCGAGCGGGTCGCACACCACTCCGACCTCGTTTCGAACGTTCACCGGACGCACCAGAGGGTTCATCTCGCTTCTCCTTGGCTCATCTCTCGAGCTCGTGGCGGCGGCCCAGATCCGAAGGCGAGTCCCGGATCGCGGACCGGCACGGTAACGGGCGGCGACGCCGCCGCGACAAAGCACCATAGTGCGGGGGTGGCGACGCCTCCCGCCCCGACGATCAGAACGTGGTCGGCATCGGGCACGTCGATTGGCCCAAAGGGCGTCCCGTCGTCCAGGGTCAGAAGGTCGAACAGCCGTTCGGATAGCTCCGCCTTCGAATAGCGCGGGGCCAACTGGCGCCGCAGCTCCCGACCGATGACGACCATCAGGGTTAGCGGGACGTCGCCGAACAGTCGGGTTCCTGAGGCCCGGCCGCGAAGGAACAGCCGCAGGTACTCGATGATCCCGTCCGCATCAGTGTTCTGACGGTCCAGCATGTGCCGGTAGGCGTTGGCCACGAAAACGGTGGCCGTGCTCTGGCCTGGATCTAATCCCCGCTGGACGTGCAGTGGCGTCCAGGGCGACGTTTGTTCATCTTCTCCGAAGCAGAACGCGATCTGTCCGGCGTCGCCGAACCCGGTCGGCCGGCGATCGTCGACCTGCCCACGGAGGAACAGCTGAACGGCCCGCCCGATGGTGGCATTGGCTCGCCACCCCGGCCCGAAGAGGCCGTCCGAGCAATTGAGGCCGATCGTCTCCCGGACGGGACCGTTGACGAGGACGACCGCAACGGAGTCGGGCAGTCGCGGTTGCCGGCCGGCGAGATCCGTCAACAGCGACTCGGCTGCGGCCGCGACCACCGGCATGTACTCCGGGCGGCAGCCGGCCAGGATGGCGGACATGACGAGGTCGGCGTAGCGCAGCCGGCGGCCGTCCGGAAGAGCCGGCAGCAGTTCGTAGGGATCGCACGCCAACGCGGTGGCGAAGCGGTCGAAACGCGCCGGTGTAGGCGGCACAAGAGGCAATCCATCGCCGACCCCGACTTCGCCCATCGAGTCGAAGAAGTCGCCGTAGTCGACGTAGTCCGAGCCATCGTCGAGACGACGGGTGCGAGTGGCGTTGCCGGGCCATCCGGGACCACCGGCCCATCCCGGACGAAGGGCCGACCCTGGACTACGAGCCGACCCTGGACTACGAGCCAACCCTGGACTACCGGCCGGCGGGCGCTGGGACCGAAGCCACCCATCCGCGGCCGCGGCGGCGGCGACACCGTCGCCGATGGAGCCCGCCAGCTGGCCGGAGGTCCCCGCCCGGACCGCTCCCACGGCGAACAGGCCCGGGACGTTTGTCATCAGGCCGGCATCGACCGCCACGCATCCTGAGGGGTCGAGCTGGGCGAGGCCGGCGACCAAGGAGGCGTCGGGATCCATCCCGACGGCGACGAAGACAGCGGCTACTTCGATGCTCCGCCTCCCCCCGGCGCCGTCTTCGATCTCCACCGCCTCGACCGCTGTGTCCCCACCGATGCGACGCACCTCCGTGTCGGGCCAATGCTCCACGTTGGGGAGCCCATAGAGCCGGCGACACAAGGCATCAACCGCTTCGAGTCGACCCGCTCGGTGCACGAGGTGAACCCGCGAGCAGATGCCGGCCAGGTAGGCGGCGGCGTCGGCGGCCGCGTCGCCGCCACCCACCACTGCTACTGGTCGATCCCGGTAGAGCGGGCCGTCACAGACGGCGCAGTGGGACACGCCCCGGTGCTCGAGGGCGTCCTCGCCGGGAACACCGAGTTGGCGGTGCCAAGATCCGGTTGCCACGATGACGGCGTCGGCCACGACCTCGGAACCCGCGTCGGTGAGGATCCGGAACCGGTTCGACCGGTGCCCGATGTTGACAGCCCGCTCGTGCAGCCACTCGATCTTCTGCTCATCCATCTGCTGCACCATTCGAGCGACCAGGTCGGGCCCCCGTACCGACGACCCGAGACCAGGAACGGACTCGATGACGCCAACGTTCAACAGTTGTCCCCCGGCCCCCTGATGGTCGATCAGGATGACGTGATGACCCCGACGGGCCACGTGCCAGGCGGCCGACAGGCCGCTGGCCCCGGCTCCGACGACAGCGGTTGTCCTCAACGAACTACCTGCTCGGCTCAAAGCAAACATCACCGTCTCACACGGTCCGCCGGGTGTCAACCACGATGAGTGCACCGACCGGGCCGGCTACAGCACCGTCCCATCGAGATACCCGATTTCCCGCAGCTCGGCGCTCGGGGCCAGGCGGGAAAGCTCAGATCGGATAGGCCCGACGTCAGTCTCGACGGAAAACCCGGGGAGCCAGTCATCATGGTGACTGAGCACGACCTGTCGGGGCCTCAGCAGAGCCACCTCCCGAGCGACGAACTGGGCCAGGCTCCCCTGGATGGGATCCCCATCGAGGTTGCCCCGACCAGCCGCGGCCAGAATGGCGACATCCGGTCGGAGGTCACGGAGCACCCCCGTCCAGCATCCCGAAGTGTCCTGGTAGAGAAGCGAACCCTCGGGCGTCTCGAAGAGATACACCAACGAGCCACCGTCGCCCCTTGCGCCTTGATGCGTCGACCGAAGATGGTCGAACAGGGCGCCCCCGAGCCCGGCGTAGTAGGCGCCCAGGTCGGCGAGTCGCGCCGCCTGCTCCTGCCACGTGACGCCGAGGTCGCCGATGCACACCTCGTCGACCCGCGGCATCTGGCGGTGGGTCCACACGCAGGAATGCTGGCTCGGGTACACCGAAACCCGGAGCCCATCGGCCAGCTCGATGCGCTCCCCACCGGAGACGCAGATCATCTGGTCGATCGGAACCCCGCACGATTCGAGGACACGGATCGTCTCGTAGCTGCCGATGATCCGACACCCGGTCGAGCTGGCAATGCGATCCGCACCGTAAAGGTGATCGAAGTGCGAGTGGCCGATCACCATCCAATCGCACTCGTCGACGTCATCGGCAGTGAGGGCGGGGCCCGGAGCCCCCGCGACCCGATCGATGTAGGCGTCCAGAAAGATCGTCACGCCCTGCGCCCGCAGCCGGAAGGTCGCGCAGCCGAACCAGTCGAGCACCATACCAAGCGCGGATTCAGCCATCGTTCGGGGACGCGTGCGCAGCTGACCTCTGGGGCTCACGTCGCAGTCCCGGCGTGAAGCCGATGCGCAGGGCGACGGGGCCCCTAGAACAGCCCGTGTCGTAGGGGACGGGATGGTCGAGCACCTGAATGTCGTGGAGCCGGTCGAGGATCTCCTCGAACGCCACCCGTAGTTCCAGGCGGGCCAGGTGCACGCCGAGACAGAAGTGGGTGCCGTATCCCCAAGACAGATGCCGATTGCGGGTGCGGTCGAGATCGATGCGCTCGGGCGCCTCGAACTCGCGGGGGTCTCGATTCGCCGCCGCGACCAGGAGCAGGATCCGGTCGCCCTCCCGTACTTCCGCGCCGTCGATCACCAGGTCGCGCACCGCCGTGCGCACGAGCCCACCGGCCGGCGGGTCGATGCGCAGCAGCTCCTCGATGGCTCCCGGTATGCGCTGCGGCTCGGCTTCGAGGCGCCCCCGCAGCTCCGGGTCGTGCGCCAACCTGATGACAAAGTTGCCGAGGGCATGCGCGGTCGTGTCCAGCCCACCCGCGATGAGGAGCATGAGCGTCCGGATGATCTCGTCGTCGGTGAGGAGCCGGTCCCCTATCGTTCCGTGCAGGAGGGCATCGACGGCGTCGTCGCGGCGGTCCTCGTTCCGCCGGCGTTCGAGCATGCCTGCGGCCAGAGTCGAGAAACTGTCGAAGATATGACCGAACTCGTCGGTGTTGTGGCCGTGCATGATGGCCATCACCCAGTGGTAGGCCTCGTCCACTTCGCTTTCGGGAAGCCCGAGCAGCTGGCGGAAGATGACGGCGCCGGGTAGGCGCCGACCGAATTGGGCGATGAACTCGCAGCGCCCGGCTTCGATGAAATCGTCGATGAGCGCGGTGACCTCGGATCGGATGCCCGCTTCGAATTTGCCAACCGCCCCCGCCCGAAAGTACGGGTTGAGGAATCGACGGAGGTCGCCGTGTTCGGCCGGGTCCGCCTGAAGGGGCAGGAGGTGCACCGCGTTGGGATTGGGGGGAATCGTCGCCGTGGGAACCGCCGACAGGCCATCGTTGTCGGCAAAGCCGTGCAGCACCTCGTCGAACCGGCTGAAGGTCCAAAACCCTCCGTGCGCCGAACTGTGGGCAACCGGGCATTGCTCCCTGAGGTCTCCGCAAACCTGGTTGAAGTGCTGTACGAACTCGGGATCGAACGGATCGAACCGCTCTATGAGGCGTACAAACCTGGACTGTGTCATCACTCCGATCCTTCCGGGCGGCTACGCCGCAGTCAGCCGGCCGGCCCGGGCCCCTGCCATGCGTGATCTAGAACACCCGGAGGAGGCTCAGATATCAGGGCGATGATCTTCGGGCCAGACCAATTCCATGGGGCTGGGGTGGGCGTATTCTCTCCAGAACACGATGCGCCCATTGACGACCTTGTGGATGCCTATGTAGGTGTTGCGGTACTCGTGGCCGTTTTTCAAACGACCCTCACTCGCCCACTCCGAGATCACGGTCGAAGGATCCCCGACCAGACGGTAGGCGTTGGTCATCCAGATGTGCCAGCTGTCAAAACGACGCAGCGTGTCGGTCAGGCTCCTGGCCAGCTCTTCGCCCGATGTGATGATCATCGGCTCGCCGTCAGGCATGAACATGTGTTCGAACCGGATGTTTTCGTCGAACAGGGCCGCCACCCCGTCCCTGTCGAGCTCCGAGGTCCGCTCGAGCAGCTGTCGAATCACCTCGACCGGGTCGGTCTCCACCTGATCGGCGCCGACCTGGCTCTCGGCGCTCATACCCCGACCTCCGCAGTATCAGGCAGCTTCTCGGAGAAGCGGGCGATGGCGTCGGCCACCGCGACCGGCTGTTCCAAAGCCGGTAGATGCCCTGAATCGGCGATGACTTCCAAGTGAGCTCCTTCGATCCCGGATGCGTACGCTTCGCCGTAGGCCAGGGGTATCAAGCCATCTTGATCGCCCCAGAGAACGAGCGTGGGCGCCTTGACTTGAGCCAGCCGGGCCTGCAGCTTCGGGTCGTGCAGATAGGGGCTGTACCCGATGCGAGCGACCGTGTCCATGGCTCGGAGAAAGTGCATCATGATCGCCGCTTCCGGGTCGCCTTCGATCTCCAGCCCGGGTTGCAGGGCGGCGATGAGATCGACCCCGCGTGGATTCGAGGCGGCCATCGCCTGATCCTGGGGGGCCATGAACAGATCCATCAGCGGGACCTCGTCGAGCCGGAGCCCAGCCGCGTCGAGGAGCACGAGCCCGGCCACCCGGTCGGGGAACCACACGGCCAGCTCCGCGGCCAGCCAGCCACCGATCGACGATCCGGCCAGGATCGCCCGCCCGACGCCGGCTTCGTCCAGCACGCGGCGAAGGTAGTACACCACGTCTTCGATCGAGTCCCAGTCGGTGATCGTCTCCGACTTACCAAATCCCGACAGCTCCGGCGCAGTGATGGCAAAGCCCCGCTCCTCCAGGGCCTTGAACACAGCGATGGGGCCGACTTCGCCGAAGGCGGAATGGAGATAGACGAGGGGGCGTCCGCTCCCGCCGGAGTAGATGCGGATCGTCTTGCCGTCGACTGAGAGTGTCTCCACCCCTACTCCCCCTTTGGCCATGGAGCCCCTGCCGGGAACTCCTTACGGATAGAGGGCAAGACCTCCTCCGAGAACAGCTCGAGATTCCTGCGGACCATATCGTTGGGCATCGAGCCGAACTGCATGATGGCGTAGAGGTTTCCGGCGCCTATTTCGGCGATCCGCTCCGACAACCGCTCGGTGACGGTCTCTGGGCTACCAACAATCACGTACTCGCCTTTATCGATATCGTCCCACGTCTCCGCGGATTGGATGATGCTGCCGACCGAGGCCATCATCCGCATGGTCGACTCCGGCGACATGTAGCCGGGCGGGGCCAAGCCGATCCCATTGATCAGCTTCCGGACGAAGTACCACATGTGCGGCTCGAACTGTTCACGTGCCGCGCGGTCGCTCTCGCCGACGAATATGGGCATCAGCAAGGCCATCTTACCGGGGTCGGGCGCCCGGCCGGCCTCCTGCCACTTCCGCCGGAAGGTCTGGTAGGTCTTGCCCAGGTAGCCCCTATCGAAGAAGGGGATGCCTGCGTATCCGAACCCGTGACGAGAGACCAGTTCGATGGTCTCCAGCGAGCCGGCACCCGGGATCCAGATCGGCGGATGTGGCGTCTGGATAGGTCTCGGCCACGGGTTGACGTACTTCACCTTGTTGAACCGGCCGTTGAACTCGAAGGGCCCGGGGCGGGTCCAGGCCTGCAGGATGAGCTCCAGCGCCTCGTTGAACCGGGCCCTCGCTTCAGTCGGTTTGATACCGAAGTTGAGATATTCGGGACCGGCGGCGAGCACCATCCCGGCGATGAGACGGCCGCCTGTCACCACGTCGAGCAGGGCATACTCCTCCGCGACCCGAAGCGGCGGGTTGTACAGGGGCAACGCCGCGCCCATGACCGCGATCTTGACCTTCGAAGTCCGCCGGGCCAGCATGCCAGCCACCACGTTGGGACTCGGCATGCCGCCATAGGCAGTCTGATGGTGCTCGTTGATCACGACGCCGTCGAAACCCAGCTCTTCGGAGTACTCGAGCTGATCGAGATAGTCGTTGTACAGCTGGTGGCCGAGCATCGGATCGTAGAGGGCGTTGGGGCATGTCACCCAGGCCGGATCGGAGTAATCCGCAGGCAGGTAAGGCCAGGGCATCAAGTTGAAGTTGAAGACCTCCACCCAGCTCAGCTCCTGGCTTCGATGTACTTGTCGACGTAGTTGTGACGGTTGAGCATCCGCTTCTCTTGGTAGGCAGCCAGCCGGACAAAAGGCCGGGAGTGCATGCCGGCCTGGATCCGCGGCAGGTTGCGCATGTCCTGCAGCAGCGTCCCTCCCCAGCTGGGATCCAGGGAGTCCTCCACAAACTGGCGCTCGACCTTGGGCGCCTCCTCACCGGATGGATCGAGGCTCAGGCTGATCACGTCGAAGTAGCACGAGTCGGGATCGTCCCCATGGGGCCGGGCGGCGAAGCTGAACACCTCCCCCGGGAGACAGTTGAACACGTAGTTGGGGAAGATCGTGTACTCCCAGTCGTCGAGCCACTGGTCACCCTCCAGGTCGGTCAGCACCCGGGCGTAGCGCTCGCGAGCCATGTCCTGGAACATCTGGCGGGCCGTTTTACCCGCCGGCAGCTCCACCTCCCCGAGCGCGCCGGCCTCGTCGGCGGCCAGCTGCACGTCCTGCAACGAGGCGATCATGGCGTCGAGCACGTCCTTTTCGGTGAAGGCACCGAGCCGAGGACTGGCCACGCCGGTCGGCACGATCATCCGGGAATGCGGGCCGAAGTTGTCGTACGACGTGTTGACATCGTCCGACATCGGGAGCGCCTGGGGATGGGTCCCGAGCGCGTGGTAGTACTCCTCGAACGCCTCGACCGCAACCTTCCAGTTGCACTTGATGATCGTGGTGCGCCAGGAGGTCAACCGATGGCGCCCGAGCTGCCAGGGCGCCAGGTGCTCGGCCACGGGCGTGAGGAACTCATCCAGGGGTACGGCGTCGACATCGAGGTTCACGAACACGAACCCCTCCCAGCGACCCACGGCACACTCCGGCAGTTGCAGCTCCGCGTCCTCCAGGCCTGGGAAATCCTCCCGGCCGACAACCGTGTTGATGCTGCCATCCAGATTCCAAGTCCAGGCGTGGAACGGACAGGTCAACGCCGCCGTCCAACCGCAGCCCTTTTTCAGTTGTGTGCCGCGATGCAAACAGGCATTGCGGTAGCCCTTGATCACGTCGGGACTCGTCCGAATGAGCAATATAGACTGATCCAATATCTCGTATTCGAGGAAATCTCCCACGTCAGATATTTCCTCTTCGCGGCAGGCCAGCTGCCAGGTATATGGCCACAGGCGCTCATTTTCGAGCCGGGTGAACTCCTTGGAGACATAACGATCCGTCGAAATCTGGACGGCCTCGCCTGTCCCCCACAACGGATATGATACGGCGTTAACGTCGAGGCTCTTTGCCATCAGGGAATCCCCCTTTACGCATCAATGCGGTTACAGAGGTAAGCCTAGTCTGAGCGGATTATCACGGTCAAGTAAGCGTTCGCTCGCAAGGACCGTCCCGTCGACTCTTCGGCGGTCGGCCCCGGCCCTGGGGATCGGCCCCGGCCCTGGGGATCGGCCCCGGCCCTGGAGATCGGCCCCGGCCCTGGAGATCGGCCCCGGCCCTGGAGATCGGCCCCGGCCCTGGAGATCGGCCCCGGCCTTCGTTCGATGCGCGAGCCGCCCGGTGAACGGCAGCGACCTGGGGGAGGCCGCTACATGAAGTTCGTCGTGTGGAGCGCCGAGAGCTCGGCGGCTTCTCGATCGCCGAAGCCGAGTCGAGCCAGGCGGTGCCGCCGGCCTTCGTCCATATCAGCCTGCAAAGCGTGGACCGCGTCCCATCCGGCCTGGATGGCTTCCGGTGTCCAGGCGCCGGCCGCGAGGACGACCAGGCTGTCGTGCACCGATGGAGCCAGACCGGCGGTGCTGACCAGGGCGCCGTGCCGGCGCCCGACGGCAGCGGCGAGGCGATCCCGCTGGTTGGCCGTCTGGGCGACGTGCTCGCCCAGGTGCCCGAGGGCGAACGCCACATGGCGAGCCTCATCGGCCAAGGCCAGCTGCGATATGCGAGCCGTGACCGCATCCGGTGCGTGCTCGGACAGGAACGACAGCAGCGAGAGGAAGCTCCCCTCCCCCAGGACGGAGAGCAGGAAGGACGCGTTGGCCCAGTCAGGTTCGTCAAGCAGGGTTTGCAACGACGCTCTCCCTCCTGCTCCCGAGATGCCCGGCGAGTGTCCACATAGAGCCGCTCGTCGGGTGAAGACTTCGACGTGACGGGCTTCGTCCGCCAGCTGGGTGGCCAGAAAGCCGATGACCTCGCGGAAGTGCGGGTGGATGCGACCAATGAAACGAGCAGGAACCGCCAGGGCGGCCTGTTCGTTTTCGACCAGGTAGGTCATGGTTTGCACGACCGCCAGCTCGACCTCCCGGGGGAGGCTGGGCGGCGTCCAGTCGATGGCGGTGGCCGGATTCCATTGATTGGCCACGGCCTGGGCGTAGAGCTTCGGGGCTTGGTCACTCCACACGACGTCGGCTCGGTCGAGGCCAGCACCGGTCAGGGGCGGTCCCCCCTGCTCGACCAGGGCACCACGAGCAGCGAATCCCCAGCTTGCAGGGGCGCGATCGACGACCCCGGCCGGGCTGCCCGCTCGCTCCGCCCCCGCCCAGCGAAGCTCCTCAGCCTCCCCCCGGACGACGACAAGTGGCGCGTCACCCGGCCGTGGGTCACCCATCCCGGTGTCGGCCTCGACGCGATGGCCCTGCTGGCGCGCCCACGCCGGCAGGTGCACACGCAGGGTGGGGTCGGTGCCGTGCACGCCAACTCGTTGTCCCGGTTGCACACGGGAGAGCGCTCTCTGGACAAGGAGATGACCACCCCGGTCGAGGCCTAGATGGCCGATGTCGACCGTAGCCGTGACGGGGCGTTCCTCAGGGTGTGTAGTCGTCCGCGGTCACCTGGCCTTTTTCGTCGTAGAAACCGAAGCGGTCGACGGCGGCTTCCAATGGCGCGTAGCCGGTGGTCCGACCAGGCAGCCACCTGGTCAGGCCCTCCAGATCGAGCAGGGGTCGCACTTCCGCGTCGGCGTAGTCCATGGCCAAGAGCAGGGTGAAAAAGCGGTCCAGCACCGCGGAGGGCCGGTCGGCAACCGTCATATTGCAGTGGTCATAGGGCGGTGTCTGGGCAATCACCCTGGTCCCGCCCGCCGGCAGGGTTCCCTCGGTGGTAAAGCGCAAGTGGTTGGCATCGATCATGCACGAGGCATCGATCTCTCCGTCCACGAGGGCGTGGGCGGCCTGGCGCTCGCCACCGATGTGATCGCCGTGCAGACCGACGCCGACGTCGAAGCGGCGAACGGAAATAGGAATGTCGCCGAAAAGCGCCAGCGGCAGCAGGGTGGCCTGCGGAGAGTCAACCGCACCAACTCCCACTCTTGCTCCCGACAGGCCGGCGATATCCGTCACCGTCGAGTCGGAGCGCACGACCACCACAGAGGTGAGATCCCGGTCCGTATCCCGCATTACCAACGCCTGGGCGGATGGGGCCATACGCCGAACCCGCACCCAGGCGAGCGGCGAGTTCCACGCCACATCGATGCGGCCTTGCACCAACTCTTCGGACTGCCGTTCATAGTTGGAGTACAGGACATAATCGAACTCCAGGTCCTGCCGGCGCAGCCAGGTCCGGAACCCGTCCCAGATGGTGACGACCTTGGGATCGTACGCCACCGCCCCCAGAAGAACCGCGTCGGTCACAGCAAGGCCATCCCGTTGATCGCTCGGCCGACGAAGTCCAAGAGGGCATCGGTGGTAGGCGCCATGACTCGTGCGGCCCTGGCGTCGCGAAAGCGCCGTTCGATGCCCAGCTCCTTCCGGAAGGCCGCCCCGCCGCACACCTTCATGGCCAGATCCGTCACTGCGGCTGCACTTTCGCCGGCGGCGGCTTTCACTTCGAGGACTCTCAGCATGGCGTCGTCTCGCCCTTGGCTGAGCGCGGCGATCGTGTCACCGAGCAGCGCCGCGGCCTGGTCGGTAGCGATGCGCATCCGGGCGTGATCCGCCCGTGTGACCGGAATATCGGCCAAGGTCTGATCCAGATGCTCCAACCGGGTACCGCTCAGGTGCGCGCCGGTCTCGGCGGTTACCGACTCCATCAAGCCAACGCTGAAGGCCGCGTTGAGGACCAGGAACCACGGCAGCACATTGGCGAGGGCGATGTCGAGACCGGCGCCATCCTCGCCCAGCATGCTGTCCCGTGCGACCATGACCCCATCGGCACTGATCGGCGCCGAACGGTTCCCGCGCAAACCAAGTCCGTCGAAGGCGCCCGGAGCCGAAAGACCGGCGGCGTTGGAGGGAACGAGCCACAGGGTCATCAGGCCCTCGGCGTCGAGTGGTCGACTCGACCACACGTAGGTGTCAGCTTCGCCGGCCGCAGTCACCCAGCTCTTGCGGGCGTCGAGTCTCACCTTGCCGTCTGAGGCCGTCGCCGTACTCAGCGGCGCCCAGAAGTGGCTACGGGAGCCGACCTCGGAGAAGGCCAGCGTGCTCAGATGCTGACCGGAGGCAACCGCCTCGCGCACATCCTGCGGGCCGTACTTCTCGAACAACACGACCGCCGAATAGTGCATCAGCACCACCATTGCGGTCGAGCCGCAGGCCCCCGCCAGGCTTCTCACGACCGTGCTGGCATCAGCGAGACCACCGCCTCCTCCGCCCGCCTCCTCGGCGACGGTCAACCCCAACAGCCCGGCTTCACCCAGGGCCTCGATCGACGCCCTGGGAAATACCCCATTTACGTCAACTTGCCCTGCAGCCGGCCTCACCACTTCGTCGATGACGCGCTGGCAACGCGTCCAGTCCTCGAATCATCATTCCTTCTTCCGCGAGAAACGGGCTATACCCTGAGGACTGCGCCGACACCCCTCCGAGAGCAGCGAGGCGCAGCCCGTGTCACCGTCCGACCAGACGGCACTTCCAAGCCTCAAAGACGACGGACCACGCTCACCTCCCTCCGTGATCAAGTCTCGGATCCCGAAGCTGCCATGGCAACGTAGCAGGGGGTTCCTGGGCCGAGCAGGCCGCACCGCTTACGCGGGTTCGCCAAGGAACGCCATACAATCGGGGGCCCATGCTCCATCCCGTCGGAGAACCGCCGTTTCATGTCGGCATTGCCACTCCTGACGTCGAGTTGCTGATGCAGACGCTCGGTCCGGTGATGCACTTGACCTGGGTCGACCTCCCCCGCCCTCCCGTGCAGCACGACACGCCGAACGGGCCGACAAGACCATCCAGCCGGGTGGTGTGGTCTTCGGAAGGACCCATGCACGTGGAGCTGGTTCGATCCGAACTGGGCACCATCTACGAACCGGACCGCGGTACCCACCTGCACCATGTCGGCTACTGGGTCGACGACATGAGGGCCAGCGTGGCTGCCGCGGAGGCGGCCGGCTGGACGCTCGAGGTCACGACGCGGGACCAGGACGGGCGACCCAGGGCATTTGCGTACCTGTCCCGGCCGGGTACGACGTGGATCGAGTTGGTTGATGCCGCACAACGGGACGTGCTCGGGACGATCCTGTGTGGGAGTTACCAGCAGGGGGCAGATCCTTGGTAACCCGGCAGAGCCGGCGGATGTCGACGTCGATGTCGGATCGATCGAACGCAAGTGAGGCCACGTCATGATCTCGCAGGATTCTCCTTTTCGTCGGCTGCTCGAGCGGTTCGACCCCTTCGACCCCGAATGCGGGGACCACTTCTTCGAGGTCGTCGACGCGCTCAGGGAAGAGTGTCCGGTCGCCCACAGCGACGCCCAGGGCACGTTCTGGACGGTCACCCGGTTCGCCGACGTGCGAACCGGCTTCGCCGACAACGATGGGCTCTCGAGCGTTCCCACCACGACCATTCCCCCCAATCCGGGGGCCGTTCCCGTGCTGCCGCTGCAATGCGAGCCGGACGTGCACGGGGGATTCCGGCGGTTGCTCGACCCGTACTTTCGGGCCGGAGCCATCGCGAAGTACGAGGAGGGCATCCGCCAGATCGTCGACGAGCTCATCGATAGCTTCATCGATCGGGGCGAGTGCGAGTTCATTGCCGACTTCGCCCGGCCCCTTCCCGGGGCGGTGATCTTTCAGCTGTTCCTGGGACTCCCGGATTCCGAGCTGGAAGCGGCGTACCACTGGACGATGGCGATCATGCACGACCTGGACAAGCCGGACGCCCCCCTCATCCACCAGAACTTCATGGAACTCATCGCCGGGTTGATCGCCCGCCGACGGGCCGAGCCCCGTCGTCCCGATGTCGTAGATGCGCTTTTGTACGGGACCGTGTTCGACAGGGCGCTCACCGACGACGAGATCTTTCGCACGGTCATGCTGCTCATCGCGGCCGGCCTCGACACCACGGTCCACTCCCTCGGCATCATCATGCACCGACTATCGGAACGTCCGGAACTGCTGGCCCAGCTGGTCGCAGACCCGGGTCTGCTCCCGGGTGCCATCGAGGAGTTGTTGCGTTGCCGGCCGCCCGCCGGGGGTCTCGTGCGCACGGCCAGCCGTGACATCGTGATCGGCGGCGACGAGATCCCCGCCGGCGACCGGGTTCTGCTGCTCGTGGCGTCCGCCAACCGGGATCCGAGGGAATTCGAGGACCCGGAGCAGCTGGACTTTCGTCGTCAGGGTCTCAATCTCACCTTCGGCTACGGAGCCCACTACTGCCTCGGCGTCCATTTGGCCCGCTTGGAGTTGCGGGTGGCGCTGGGGCAGATCCTTTCCCGGATGGGGAACATTCGGCTTCGAGACGACTGGGTCCCATACGACTCGGGCTGCTCGCGCGGCCCGATGGCGCTGAACCTGTCGTTCGATCCGCGACTCGAAGGGGCATGAAGTCTGGGTCCGGCGTCGGGCCTGGCATCGCTCCCACGGTTAGGCTGGCGGGGGAACCGCAGCGGTCCCGTCGCCACACGCCGTGGCTACGTCCGCTTCCGGAAGGTCGCCTCTCAAAGGAGTGTCGAGATGACCACGTTGCCCCGCCTGATCTCGGTCGACGACCACGTGCTCGAGCCGCCCGATCTGTGGTGGTCCCGGCTTCCGGCCAAGCAGCGAGAGCAAGGTCCCCACGTGCGGCGGGAACGAGGTGTCCTGAGCGACCCGAGAAGAGGACCTTGGACCCTGGGGGGCGACGACGCGGCGTGGGCAGACGTCTGGTACTACGACGACTTGGTGGCGCCGCTGTTGCGTGGCCTCGCCCAGTCCGGCTTCGTCGACGACGTAACCAGTCGAGTGGTCACCTACGACGAGGTCATGCCAGGCACGTATAAGCGCGACGCCCGGATCGCCGTCCTGGACGAAAACCATACCGACGTGTCGATCTGCTTCCCGAACATCACTCGATTCTGCGGCCAGATATTTCTCGAGCGCAAGGACAAGGAAGTCGCCCTGCTCGGCGTGCAGGCGTACAACGACTGGATGATCGAGGAGTGGTGCGGCACCGAACGGCCGGCCCGGCTGGTGCCGCTCACCCTGGTGCCGCTCTGGGACCCAGAGCTGGCAGCAGCCGAGGTGCGTCGCTGCGCGGCCAAGGGATCACACGCCGTCTCCTTCCCCGAGGGGCCGCCCGCTCTCGGTCTGCCGAGTGTCTTCACCCGAGAGTGGGACCCGTTGTTCATCGCTTGTGAGGAGACGGACACAGTTCTCAACATGCATGTGGGATCCTCCTCCCGGCAGCTCGTGAGCGCGGACGCACCCGTCGACATGGGCATCAGCCTGCTATTCGTCAACTCCGAGCTGGCCTTCGCCGACTGGCTCTACTCCGGAGTCCTGCAGGAATTCCCGAAGCTTCGAATCGTGCTCTCCGAGGGCCAGGTCGGATGGATGCCGTTCCTCATGCAGCGCATCGACGAGGTGTGGCTGAAGACCGGTCAAAACGTTGATCATGGAGGCAGGCGAGCCACCGAGCTGCCGAGCAGCATTGTTCCCGATCACGTCTTCGGCTGCATCTATGACGATCTGCGCGGGCTGCTGGATCGGGATGCGGTTGGGATCGGCCAGATCATGATCGAGACGGACTTTCCCCACGTGGACTCCACCTATCCCCACTCCGAGAAGCGCACGATCGAATTGATCACGGCTGCCGGTCTGGACGACCGCGAGACCAGCCTGCTCGTCCGCGAGAACGCCATCCGGGTCTACGGCCTGGACCGCTATTTCGGCATTACCGCCTGATCTGGGATCCTGAATCAACACCGCGTGTATCACCCAGGGGCAGGAGGAGAGTAATGGCAAGCGATCCGGGGCCAGCTCTGGCCGGGGTACGGGTGGTCGAGGTGGCAGCCGGGATCAGCGCGGTCGGTGCCGGGTTGGCGGGCAGCCTCCCGGGCGCGCTCCTGAGGGACCTGGGTGCCGACGTCATCAGGGTGCAATCGTCCGAGGCGTGCCCCCTCGACGCGGGAGTCGAATACCAGCGGGTGTGGGATAGGGGGAAGCACCTGGAGGTGGTCGACGGAAAAGACGTGGCTGCGACGGCCGCAGCTCTGGCGCGCCAGGCGGATGTGGTGTTGATCGCCGGCGCCGAGGAATGGGTCGAGCGTCGTCGGTTGACCTATTCGGCACTGGAGCGCTCGAATCCCCGCTTGGTGCACGTCCGCGTGCGGCCGGGCTACAACGCTCTCGGGCCCATCCCTGACGTCGAAATGCTGGTACACGCCCGGACCGGGCTCCTCTCGCAGTTCGAGGGTCATCGACCCGGCCCCATCTTCTGCGACCTGTCCCTGGCCAGCACGGGCGCAGCCCTTTGCGCCACCGTCGGCGCCCTGGCCGCTTTGTACGAGCGGGAGTCGACGGGCAGAGGCGGTTGGGTGGAGACCAGCCTCTATGACGGAATGCATGCGCTTCTCCCGCTGCTGATCGGGCGGGTCGAGTTTCCCACCCCCTCCACCGCCAGCCAGTGGGAAGGGCGCGGATGGGACATGGCCTTGTCGTTTGGTTGCGCGGACGGCGAGTACGTGCAGTTGTGGTTCGGAGCCAAAGGCGCCTACCAGGCCTTCCTCGCCCATATCGGCGATCCGCCGAGCGACGCGGGATACGCGGCGGACATCCTGAGCGGCTCCCTGGCCGAACGAACGACGCGCTGGGAAAAGATGTTCCTCACCCGGGAGCGGGCCTGGTGGGTCGACGACCTGGCCGGGCGCGACTTCCGGTGCGAGCCGGTGTTGCGGCCGGGTCAGGCGCTTCGCGAGCCCCACCTGGCCGAGGTCGGCCTGAGGGTCGACGTGGAAGATCCCGACCGAGGCACCATCACCGTGCTCGGGCCCGTCGTCCGGGTGACTCCCGTCCCTGGGGGAGATTTCTCCGTCGACCCCTCGGCCCGATCCGCCGACGGGCAGCGGTTGCTGGCGGGGGTACGGCTCCTGGACTTGTCGGCCTTCGGTGCCGGCCCAACCGGCGCCCGAATCCTGGCGGAGCTGGGCGCCGATGTGGTCAAGGTCGAACCCACGAGCGGAGATGCCCACCGGGGCATGGACCCTTCCTTCGCGTCGACGCATCGCGGCAAGCGGGCCGTCGCCTTGAACCTCAAGGCTCCGGAAGCGGCATCAGTGCTGCACCGACTCTTCCAGTGGGCCGACCTGGTGCACCACAGTTCCCGTATCGGTTTGGCGGAGCGACTCGGCTACGACGAGGAAACGGTACGGACGGTGAACCCCAACGTCATCTACAGCCATGCCAGCGGCTTCGGGCCGTTCGGCCCCAAGGCGCGCCTGCCGGCCAACGACCACCTGATCCAGGCGCTTTCGGGCATCGAGGCCGCGGCGGGCGGTGAAGGGCAACCACCCACCCACCTCCCGGCCGCGCCGGTCGACCGGACCAACGGTTGGCTGGCGGCCTGTGCCATGCTCGCCGGGTTGTACGCCAGGCGGAGAAGCGGAGTTCCACAGTCCGTCACGAGCATCCTGCTCGGCGCGGGCATGACCCTGAAGTCGGGCGTATTCCTGGTCGGCGACGATAGCGTCGAGGGCCCCCTGCTCGATGACCGTCAAACCGGCTATGGCGCGACCTACCGCCTCTATCAAGGCTCGGACGGCGCCTGGTTCGCCCTGGCGATACTCGACGAGGCCTCGTGGCAAGCGGTGCGCAAGATCGTCGCCGAACCCGGTGTGCCGGACCGTCCGCCTCCGCTCCGATTGCGACGGGGTGAGCGCCAACCGGCTGAAGAAATCCTGGAAGAGGCCTTCGCCCGGCGGCCAGCGTCGGTGTGGGTGGGCGAGCTGCGCCGAGCCGGCGTGGCGGTTGAGCCGGTGGCGGAGCCTGACCGGGTCGAGTTCGTCGCCGCGATACTCGACGATCCCGTGAACCATCAACTCCGACGGGTGGTAGCCTTCGACTGGGAGCCGCGGGGGCGCCTCGAAACGCTCTCCCTGCCCGTGCGGTTCGGCCCGAAGCCGCAGCCACCCCCGCTCTCGTTCATTCCACGCCTCGGTCAGCACACCGACGAGGTCCTGGCCAGGCTGGGCTTCGACCCGGCGGAGCGAGCCAAGTTGGCAGACGATGGCATCGTCGCGACCACGTGACCCCGTCATCGATCAGCGCGTGCCGTAGGGGAGGTGCCTGATCCGAAACGAACAGTGCGAGCGCCGCACCGTCATCTCAGGCATCGGGCACTCCGCCATCGGTCGGCAGATCGAACGGTCGGGATTTCAGCTCACCCTCGATGCCATCTGCGCCGCCGTCGCTGATGCCGGCCTCGTCCTCGACGACATCGACGGCATCTCGGCGTTTCCTTCGGGAGGCGGTGGCGTGCCCGGGGCGTCCAACCCAGACCTGGCGGAGATTCACGAGGCGCTTCGCCTCACCACGTCGTGGAGCGGCGGCGTCGGCTCGGCCGGTCCTCTGTCGGGCGCGGTCATGGCCGTGGCTACCGGCCAGGCGCGCCACGTGGTCCTCTATCGAACCGTCAAGGAGGGCAGCGCGGGCCGCAGAGCGGGTGGACGCCCGGCGTACGGATCCACCTCCCCCACCGCGGCTGGAGCGCTCGCCTGGGTGCTGCCCATCGGCGGATTGTCCGTAGCCTGCCAGCTGGCGCCGATCGCGGCGCGGTACATGCACGACTACCAGCTCAGACGAGACCAATTGGCCTGGATCTCCGTCACGCAACGGGCTCACGCCTCGGCAAACCCGGACGCGGTCTACCGCGATCCCTTGACCGTCGAGGACTATTTGCAGTCGCGGATGATCTCGACGCCGTTGTGCCTGTTTGACTGCGACGTGCCGGTAGACGCTTCAACCGCGATCGTCGTCTCGGCAGCCGAGACGTCGGGTGATCTCCGGGCTCCCATTCGGATCGAGTCCATGGCCGGCGTCCGCGAAGGAGCAACGTCCTGGTATCAGGTGGACCGCATCGAAGCCCTGGGTCGCCGGACGGCCGCCGCGCTGTGGAGTCGCACTGATCTCAAACCCACCGACGTCGACGTCGCCCAGCTGTACGACGGCTTTAGCATCTCCGTCGTCTGCTGGCTCGAAGCGCTCGGATTCTGCGGCACCGGCGAGGCCGGGAGTTTCATCGAGGGAGGGGGACGTATCTCTGTCGGAGGGGAGCTGCCCCTCAATACGTGGGGCGGCCAGCTCTCGGGCGGCCGGCTCCACGCCGGCTTCGGACACATCGCCGAGGCCGTTCGCCAGCTGCGGGGCGAGGCCCGGGGACGTCAGGTGGCTGGTGCCGAGGTCGCAGTGGTTACCAGTGCCGGAGTCCTCGAGGGCGGCGCGGCGCTGCTCACCCGCTGAACCAGGCGAAAGGAGTGCCATCGTGACATCGCCCATTCCCTCCGTCGAGCAGCCAAGGCGGAGCGTCACTCCCCGTCTTGGTGTCTCCTTTCCGACGCCCGCTCCCACCCGGGGCGTCCCGGTGAGCGGCCCGGAGCTCATCGAGGGGGCGAAACACATAGAAGAGCTCGGATACGCGGGCATCTGGATGGCCGACGTGATCGGCCGCGGCCATTTCCTTCTCGACCCGCTGGTCGGCTTGGCTGCGGTCGCCGGTGCCACCTCGCGTCTGGAACTCGGAACTTGCATCCTGCAGGTTCCGCTGGCGAATCCCGTCAGCCTGGCCCGGCGCGTCCTCACTACCGCGCTGGTGGCTCACGATCGCTTCGTTCTCGGCGTCGGCGCTGGTTCCACGCCCGCCGATTTCGAGGCGGTCGGGCAGGACTTCCAGTCCCGGTTCACCACGCTGGATCGATCGCTCGCCGCCATGCGGCGGCTGTGGAACGGCGAGCGGGTCGGCGCCGCCCAGCTCGATCCGTGGCCGGACGGCCTGGGAGGACCGCCCGTGCTGATCGGCGCGTGGGGCAGCAGGTGGGTCGAGCGGGCAGCCGAGGAATTCGATGGATGGATCGGATCCGGCGCCCATGCCACCTGGGGGCAGGTCGAGAGGGCGATGGCTCGTTTTCGGGCGGCCGGCGGCGGGCGGGCCGTGCTCGTCAGCGTCATTGCGGACCTCGACGGCGACGGACCGGACGGGCCGGATGCATCGGTGAATCTGCGATGCCCCCCCGACCAGGCCCGGCAGAGGCTGGAGCGACTCGGCGAACTCGGGTTCGACGACGTGGTGATGATCTCGGGGAACCCGAGCAGCGACCACCTGGCGGCGCTGGTCCGGCTCGGCCCGGGTTGAATGTCCGCACCCTGGGTCCTCGCCCCCTGAGGAGGCCGGTGCGGCGTGGCGTCGGTCTTGGTGTCGGCTAGGGGTGCTCGACGGGGGCTGCGGTCACGGTGGTGCTGTCCCGGCCGGCACGAAGCACTCGCCCGGGCCGGTCGTCAGTGAACTCCCCGCTCGTGACGATGTCACGGCCGGCCACCATGACATGCTCCATCCCGATGGCACCTCCGTACACCCGGGGAGCGCCACCAGGGAGGTCGAACCGGGTCGAGACGAGGTCCGGGCCGATCGTCTGCGGATCGAAGATCACCAGGTCGGCCCAGGCTCCGGGTCGGACCACACCACGATCCCGGATGCCGTACAAGCCGGCGGGTACTCCCGTGAGATAGTGGACCGCCTCCTCCAACGGTAGGAGGCCGTGCTCCCGAACCGCCTTGGCGATCATGGCGGTCGGATAGGAAAATGTGTCGATCATGTCCAGGTGCGCTCCGGCGTCGGAGGCCCCGATGACCACGCGAGGGTCGCGCCACAGCTCGGCCCGGAGGCGCCACGTCTCCCTGGTCTGGCCGCGGTCCTCGTTGAGAATGACGGTCCGCAGCCGGTCCTGCACGACGATGTCCGCCAACGCGTCCCACGGGCTGCGATTGGTGCGCGCCGCGATCTCTTCGACCGTCATGCCCTGGAACGGCTTGGTCTCAGGGGAAAAGGCCTCCAGGATCACATACTGATTCCAGCGGGGGATGATGGTAGCCATGCCCTGCACGCTCTGGGCCAGCCGGTCCATCTCGGCACGCGAAGAGGGGTCCGCCATGAATGCGAGCTTCTCGTCGTCGGGTAACGCCATCAGCCGGTCCCACCCGGGCAGGACATCGAGCACGAAACCGCTCTTGAAGTTGAGCCGGTTTCTGATGCCGTCGGCTAGCGTCAGGCCCACGACGCGGCCTCCCATCTCCGCCGCGTAATCCGCGCCGGCGAGCTGGCGTTGCACCAGGTCCTGATTGTCGGGAAAGACCGCCAGAACGTTCCAGTTGATCGTCCGGTTGGCGGCCCGGCTCATAGCCGCCATCAAAGCGAACAGATCGTCGCTGAATGGCGGAACCCCAGGAATGAACTCCAGGGTCGTCCCGGGAAACTCGCCCACTACGGCGGAGAGCGCCACCAGCTCCTCGGCCGTGGCATGGCGGGAGGGGACGGGATGGCCTTCGTGGTCGTTGTGCGAACGGGCCCACGTAGAGGAAAAGCCGAAGCCGCCGGCCCGCAGACCATCCCGCAAGAGCTGCTGCATCGCCGCCAGCTCCGCCTCGGTACTGGGGCGGCTGACCGCATCGTCTCGCATCACCAAGCGCCGGAGAGTCGAATGGCCCACCAGGAAACCGACATTCGGACCCAACCCGCGCTCGTCGAGGCGGTCGAGATACTCCGCAGTCGACTGCCAATCCCACGGGACCCCCTGCTGCAACGACGCCAGTGGCATCCCCTCGACCCGGGCCAGCATGCGCAGGAGGTAGTCGCTGTCGTCGGCGTTGCCCGACAACGGCGCAATAGTGAACCCGCAATTCCCGCTCACGGCCGTCGTCACACCGTGCAGGGGTGACGGGCTCAGCGTCGAATCCCAAAAGGCCTGGGCGTCGTAGTGCGTGTGGATGTCGACGAAGCCAGGGGCAACCACCAGGTCGGAGGCATCGATCGTCCGGGTCCCCCGCTCGGCCACCTGACCTACTTCCACCACCCGGCCCCCCTCGACGGCCACGTCGGCCACGACCCCCGGCGCCCCGGTACCGTCGATCACCAACCCGTTCCGAATCACGAGATCAGCCACGCCGTCACGCTACGCCCGTCCGCAGACAGCGTCAATCAGGTACATCTAACGACACGAGTGTCCATTAGAGCCATCTGGACCGCCCCACCTCCCTGCGCTAGAACTGCTGGAGACGATCGACCCGGCCGGGGCCGAAACGAATACCGACCTGGGGATGACGTCGACAACCAGAACGGGAGGGCAAGCTCGTGCAGTACGACTTGGTGATTCGCAACGGACTCGTGATCGACGGCACCGGGGCCCCTGGGGTCCGGGGGGATGTGGCTGTCCTCGGGGATCGGATCGCAGCAGTCGGCGAGGTGGACGACTCCGGGCGCCAGGAAATCGACGCCGACGGTCTCGTCGTGGCCCCCGGCTTTGTCGACGGACACACACACATGGACGCCCAGGTGTTCTGGGACCAGCTCGGCACTTCGTCGTGCTGGCAGGGGGTGACCACGGTCGTGATGGGCAATTGCGGCTTTACTCTGGCTCCGGCCCGTTCCGACCAACGAGAGCTCGTGGTACGGAACCTCGAGAGAGCGGAAGACATCTCGGGCGACGCCATGGCGGAGGGAGTCCCCTGGACGTGGTCGACGTTCTCCGAGTACTTCGACGCGGTGGACCGGTTGCCGAAAGGCGTCAACTATGCCGGATCGATAGGGCATTCCGCCCTCCGCACCTGGGCCATGGGCGAACGGGCCTTTGCCGGGCCGGCCACGGAGACCGATCTCGACGTCATGCGGCGAGAGCTGACCGACGCCCTGCAGGCGGGCGCGGCGGGCTTCACCACGTCGCGGAGCTCGGCCCATGCCACATCCGACGGGCGGCCGGTGGCTTCCCGCCTGGCCTCGTGGGACGAGGTGGCGTCCCTAGTGGAGGTGGTCGGAAGCGAGAGCAGCGCGGTCTTCCAGCTCGCCCCCGAGCCGGCCGCGGCCGGTGACGCAGAGGAACGTGACGACTACTACCGGCGCATCCAGCAGCTGGCTCTGAGGACCGGCGTGCCCGTCGTGTTCGGCCTGTTCGCGTCGCCGAGCTTCACTGGCGCCCTGGGGGTCATCGAGGACACGGTGGCGCGCGGCGGCGAGATGTACGGGTTGACCCACTGTCGGGGTGTCTCGACGATGCAGTCCTTCCGGACCCGCCTGGCCTTCGACACCCTGCCGGAATGGCAGCCGATCCGGAGCCGCCCGCTCGGAGAGCAGCAGGTGCTCCTCCAGAACCCCGAGGTCCGGGCTCGGTTGGTGCAGGCGGCCCGGCACGGCAAGTACGGCGAGGCTATCGGGGCCGAAGCTCGGACACCCGACTACGACACCATCTTCATCATGCGCTCGCCGTGGCTCCCGAATCCATCGGTCGCCGAGGAGGCCACACGCCGCGGCACCGACCCGGTGGAGGCGATGATCGACGTCGCCCTCGAGAGCAATTTCGACGCCCTCTTTCCCCAACTTCTGACGATGCAACCGGAAGACGAGTTGGTGGCGCTGTTGCGAAACCCGCACACGGCGATGACATTTTCCGACTCAGGTGCTCATGTCAGCCAAGTGGCGGATGCATCGATCCAGACCTATCTCCTCGCCTATTGGGTACGCGAGCGAGAAGTGTTCTCGCTCGAGGAGGCCGTCCGGATGATCACCAGCCAGCCGGCGCGAGTGTGGCGACTGCACGACCGAGGCACATTGGCACCGGGATACGCGGCAGACATCACGATCTTCGATCCGCAAACCGTCGCCCCCGACATGCCGCAACTGGTGCAGGATCTGCCCGGCGGGGCCAGGCGTTTGGTGCAGCGCGCCCAGGGCTACGTGGCGACCGTCGTCAATGGCCAGGTGTTCACCCGCGACGGCGAAGCCACCGACGTGCGCGCCGGACAGCTGCTGAGGGCCGGTCGAGACGGGCGCCGCGGGAAATAGACAAGGCTCATATCCCCCGCATGGCCTGCCAGACCCGCTGGGGTGTGCACGGCATGTCGACGTGGGTGACACCGAAGGGCAGGAGGGCGTCGATGACCGCATTTTGCACAGCGGGAGGAGCCCCGATCGAACCCGACTCGCCAATGCCCTTGGCGCCGAGCGGATTGTTGGGCGAGGGAGTCTCCACCATGAACGATTCGAAGGACGGGAGCTCGGGGGCGGAGATCACTGCGTAGTCGGCAAAGTTGGATGTGAGCGGATTACCCGCGTCGTCGTATACGAATTCCTCGAGCAACGCTTGGGCTATCCCTTGAGCCGAACCGCCGTGCACCTGCCCTTCGGCCAGCAACGGGTTCAGGACGGTCCCCGCGTCGTCCACGGTAACCAGCCGTCGCACGCTGACGGCACCCGTCTCGGTGTCGACCTCGACCACGGCGACGTACGCGCCGGCCGGGAAGGTGGCGGCACTGCTGCAGTCCGACTCGCAGGCCAGGCCCGAGTCCGAGGCGGAAGCCGCAGCGACGGCGATGTCCTCCCAACTCAAGGCGGTCGACGGCGACCCGGCCACGTGGAAGCAGGCCGGGCCCCCCGCGTCGAGGACGATGTCCTCGACGGCGGCCTCCAAGAGATCAGCAGCGGCATTGCGGCCCAGCTCCACCAGCTGCTCGGCCGCCAGCGCCACGGCCGACCCGGCCCGTTGCGCCGATACCGAGCCCCCCGTCGTGCTGCCGTAGGGCATCAGGTCCGTGTCGCCATGGACAACCTCGACCTTCTCAAGGGGAAGGCCGGTGCGATCGGCCACGAGCATCGCCCACACCGTGTGATGACCTTGACCGTGCGGCGTCGAGCTGGTGGTCAGGAGAACCGAACCGTCTGATCGAAGCTGCGTGCGCGCGTACTCGCTGCCGGGGAACCCGGCGGTGCGGTCGAGGAACATCGCCACACCGATGCCGAGCTGAACGGGGGTTTGTTCGGCCCGACGGCAGGACTGTTCGTTGCGTAGCTGCTGATATCCGGCCGCGTCGAGGACCCGGTCCAGCAACACTTCGTAATCGCCGCTGTCGTAGACGAGGCCGGTCGGCGTCGTATAGGGAAACTGCGACGAACGAAGAAGGTTGCGCCGACGAAGTTCGACGGGATCCATTCCGATCTCCCGGGCGAACAGCTCGACCGCCCGCTCCGTGACCGCCGCCGCCTCGGGGCGGCCGGCACCTCTATAGGCCGTCACCGGAGTGGTCGAAGTAACCACCACCTCGGTCTCCCAGTGGACCTTGCCAATGCGGTAGATCTCGGGCGACAGCAAACCCGTATTGCGCGCCAAGAGCGCGGCGGACATCGGATACGCGCCTGCGTCGGCGACGACCTTGACGCTCAGCACTTCCAGGGTCCCGTCCCGGCTGCCGCCCAGGGCCACGTGCTGTTGCTGGCAGCGGGAGTGCCCCAGGCCAACCATGTCGTCGGACCGGGTGGGCACCCAGCGCACCGGCCGACCCACCCGCTCCGCCAGCCATGGCAGCAACGTCTCCTCCGGGTACGCACGCGCCTTGGCGCCGAAACTGCCACCGACGTCGGGGGCGATGACCCGAATCCGGTCAGCCGGCAGGTCGTAGAGCGATGCCAGCAGGGTTCGGATGGGGTGGGGACCCTGGCACGCCGACCAATGCGTCAGCCGGCCGTCTTCCTCCCATCGGGACGCCCCCGCTCTCGTCTCGAGGGGGCAGGGCGCGACGCGTGGGCTCCGGATGGTGGCCCGGACGACCACCTCGCAGGCGTCGAGCAGGGCCTCCGCCTCTGGATCGCCTCCCTCTTCGCGCTTCACCACATTCGAACCGGCCTCGGGGTACAGCAGTACGTCGCCTTGAAGGGCCCGCTCGAGGCTCGGGAGAGCCGGGAGCGGATCGATGTCGACCACGACGAGTCCGGCTGCGTCGACGCCTGCCTCGCGTGTCTCGCTGACGACAACCGCGATCGGTTCGCCCACAAAATGGACGGTGTCGCCCGCCAGAAGCGGACGGACGATGGCCACGGGCGCGGTGGGATCTCCCAGCGGATACGGGCCGAAATCGACGTCGTGGGCGCTGTACGCCCCGAGCACTCCCGGAGCGGTACGCGCGTCGCTGAGGTCGACGGAGAGGATGCGACCGTGGGCCACGGTCGAGGTCACATACACGGCAAACGCGGCGCCTGGGATATCGAGATTCGAGACGTACTGGGCGCGGCCGGTGAGAAGCCGCTCGTCTTCGCGACGGGTCAGCGGCGTACCCAACAGTGCCATGGGGGGCATCCTATGGCCCCGTTGTTGGGGAACCACTGTTGGGGACCGCCGGGTAGGTGGCGGCCGAGCCGGTGGTCCTCCAGCGGCGAGGTCTCATTCTTTGGACGTCTGTACAGCCTGAGGCTGCACAGATGTCCATTTGTCGCCAGGCGCGTCCGAAAAACGCCGGCGCACCCCGAAAACGCCGGCGCACCCCGAACATCACGAGCAGCGGCCCACCCGCCACTCCCTCCGCCCGGACGGTGGGACCCCTTCGGGCTTGCAGTAGCGTGCTCGGCCATCAGGGACGATCCATGCCAGCGGCGATAGCCGACCGCATCGTGTTCGGGGCCGCGGCAATCCCCGAGCCGGATCGAGCCTGGTTGGCCGCGGCGGAACGCCTGCCCATCGAGTCCATCTGGCACGGCGGTCACATCCTTCCTCGGGGCCCGCGGGGCGAGACGATCACACGCGTCGCCCTGCTCGCGGCATGGACCGAACGGGTACGCATCGGCACGGCGGTGCTCGTCCTACCTCTTTATCATCCCGTGCTGGTGGCCAAGCAGTTGGCCGACCTCGACGCCCACTCGGGCGGCCGGCTTGCGGTCGGCATCGGTGTCGGCGGCGAATTTCCCGAAGAGTTCGAAGCGGTCGGGAGCCCGATCACAGAGCGAGGCCAGCGAACCGACGAAGCCCTCGAAGTCATGCGGGCGCTGTGGACCGGTGAGCCGGTGACCCACCACGGGCGCTACTTCCACCTCGACGACGTCCAGTTGCACCGGGTCCAGCCCCTCGGGGCAGACGAGACGGCGACCCGCCCGCGCCAGTTGCCTGTGGTCATATCGGGTCGTAAGCCGGCGGCGATGCGCCGCGCCGCCCGGGCCGGCGACGGCTGGATGCCGTACCTCGTGTCACCCCGGGCGTACGCGGAGTCCGTGCGGGTCGTCCGCGAGGAGGCGACGCGTCGGGGCCGAGACCTCGACGGATTCGAGTGGATGCTGACCGTGAAGTGCGCCATCCGCAAGGATGGGGACCAGGCGCGAGACGAGATCGGCCGCTTCTTCGGGTACGCCTACCGGACTCCCGACAAGGTGGCCAAGGCCGAGCGGGTTGCGCCGGCTGGGACGCCCGCTGAGGTCGCCGCTCGGCTCCAGGCGTTTGTCGATGCCGGCGCCCGCACCTTTATCATCTCGCCTGCGGTCTTCGAGGACAGCCTGGACGTCATCGAGCTGGCGGTGCGAGAGGTATGGCCACGCTTGCGCCTTCCCGCTCCGAGTCAATCCTGAGCGGCCGTCGACAGCCCGTTCCCAAGCCGAACCGACTCACACCTCGACCCTCTAGACAGCGAAGCGCCATGACGTTCCCTCACAGACGATCCGCCCGGCAGTAGGTCCGCCAAAGTGGGTGCCGATGACCAAGGCGCCGTCGGCGCCACGCTCCTCCCGGAAGCGACGGCGCGTCTCCACCGCCTCGGCCCGATCGGAGTCCGCGGGGCTGCCGAGCTGTGGCTCGGCGAACTGGACCGGATGGTGGGCCAGATCGCCCGTGATCACGGCCCGCTCGCCGGCGCTCTCGATCACCACGCTGACGTGGCCGGGCGTATGGCCGGGTGTCGGCTCAAGCCGAACCTCGTCGCAGACCACGCAGTCGACTTCGACCATCTCGGCTTGGCCGGCCGCCACCACGGGCTCCACGGTGTGGGCGATGTCCACCAGCCCGCTGGTCGCCGTCTGCCAATGCTCCCATTCCGACCGGCTGAACAGATAACGGGCCTTTGGAAAGGTGACCTGCCACTGACCGTCCACCAAGCGGGTGTTCCAACCGACGTGATCGAAATGGAGATGGGTGCACAAGACGGTGTCGATATCGTCCACGCCGTAGCCGGCTGCGTTCAGGGCGTCCAGGAACCCGCTGGGTGAGAGGGGCACGCTCGACATCTCCCGCATGCTCCCGATACAGGTGTCGACGAGAATCCGGTGGGCCCCGGTATCGACAACCAGGCCGTGAATCGACGTTCGGGCCTCGCCGTCGTCGGTCACGAAATGCGGGGAGAGCCACCTGTGCTTCTCGGCGAGGTCGGTTGGGGCTCCAAGCAGCAGTCTCGGGAACGGGCCGGACGTCTCGTACTCGACCACCTTGGTCACCCGAACGGAGCCGATCCCCCAGTGCACACCGAGATCGTAGACGTCGCGGTCCTCCCCAGGTTCGGCCGGAGGGGTCCGCCGACGGGGTCCGCCGGCGACAGTGGTCGCTCAGTCCGCGCTGCGGGTGGGCGCAGGGTTGGTGAGCGCGGCGAGAAGCGCAGGCAGGGCGCCGTCAGCCAGGGCTCTGACCTCCTCGTCGGTGCGATCCTGTATCGGGTGGTCGACAAAGACCGCGGCGGCGGGAAAACCGAGACCTTCGGACTGGGCCGCGGCGGCAGGGATGAACTCGCGGGACGCCACAAACACGCCTGGCACGCCTCGCGAGTCCAGGTCGGCGATGTCGTGCACACTGCACGACGTACAGCTGCCTCAATCGGCGAGGGCCTCGATCACCACGTCGCACTGGACGGCGATCTCCTGGCGAAGATCGATGGGCGCCGGCTTGGTGAAGGTTGGTTTTGCATAGCGCAGGACGCTCCATCCCCGCCCGTGCAGTCGCTGCGCGAGCTGGTCGAGGAACACGTCACCTCTGGGCTTGGAGATGTCGAGCAGACCGATGGTCAACCCGTCGAGGCCAGCAGGGCGGGAGACGAGCGCCCTGCTCGCGGGGGCGAGCTCAGCCGTCGGGTCCAGCAAGGTACTCAGCGCGATACCCGCCCGACGGCATCTCGATCGGCGTCATGGTCGAACCTCCCGTGTCACGTGCATGCTACCCATGGGGCCACCACCCCAGCCCTCCATGGCGCCGGAGAAGAGCCCGGCGCCCCCACCCGCATACACGATCAGCAACTCTCGGCTTCCGAGCATCCCGGTTCGCTGGTTCGGCTGTTCGAGTGCGGCGCGCAACCGGGCCTTCGACCAGCCACCGTCCCGAAAGGTCCGGCCGTGATCAGGCGAGACCAGCAGCAGGGTGTCCACCGATCGCAACCCGGACGCCAGGGTACGGCTGAGATCTTCAGGTGTCCGGGCCGTCTGGTCGGAGATGGAGTGCGTCCCCCCTCCAGCGAACACGGTGACGGCGGAAACTCCGTCGGGCACTCCCCGCTCTACCGAGAGCGGTTCCCAAGGCGAACCCTCCTCGTCCTCTGAGAAACACAAACCGACCTTCCCGGGGTTGCCGAGGGTGGCTCGGTCGACGCCGCCGGGACGGCCGCCCCCGACGTTGCGAACCACCAGCTGAAGGGCCCGACCGATGGTCGAGTTGGCCCGGTTGCCCTGGCCCAGGACGTTGACGCCGCTGTTCACACCGATAGCGCGGGCCACTGGACCATTGACGATGATCACCGGCCCCACGGAGAACGTGGTGGCCAACACCCCGTGGATGTTGAACCCTTCAGTGCAGGTGGCTTCGACCGCAGCGAGGACGACGGGAAGGTACTCGGGACGGCATCCGGCCATTACTGCGTTGACCGCGACCTTCTCCACCGTCACCGGGACCAGATTCGGCGCCACGATCCCGACCACCTCGTCGGGGTCGCGCCGGGCGCCGTCCAGCATGGCCAAGACCCGCGCCTCGGTTGGCGGCACCACCGGCAACCCATCGGTCCACCCTCGCGCCCACATGCCCTCGAACTCGTCCTCCAGCACGGAGAACTCGACTCGACGGGAGCGCATGATCTGGCGTCGGTGGCGGACGTCGAGCGCCTCGGCCACACCGGGTTCGACCGACAGCGAGCCGCATCCCGGCCGCTGTTCGGGAAGCCCCTCACCCAACTCCCGGACGCCGCTGAGGGTCTCCCAACGGCTGCGGTGCCAGCCGATCTCTCGGGCCGACTCGCGCCCGTCGGCTACGCGGAGGAGGGTTGGCACCGTCTCGATGCCGAGAAGCCAGGACAGGTGGAGATCCTGGTCGAGGACCACCGACTCGACCCCGTCAGGGAATCCCGGGTCGTCCTGGCTGATGACCGTCAACGAGGCTTCCGACGCCAGCTCGGCGAGAACCGGAGCCACGGTCACGCACGTCGGGCAACTGCTCCTGACCACGGCCACCAGGCCGTCGGCAATTTCCTCCAGCGAAGTGGGGGCGGTCACGGCTTCCTTGAACCTCGACTTTGGTTCCTCGAGAGTCCGGCGACGGTCCCTCGATACCTCGACGTGACCGCCATTCTATTCACTTGCATTCCCTCTATTCAGTTGTATTCACCGGGCTGGACCTCATATCGGGGTGCATCAAACGAGCAGGCCTGGACGTCTGCCCGCTAACATCCATTTTGATGGTTGTCACCCTGGACCCTGAGATCGAAGCGGCTCTACGAGCTCGCGGCGCCTCGCCGCCGCTCGGCTTGGATCGCCTCGCCGAAGCCCGCCAGTTCCTTGCCGCGATGGACACCTTGGCCTCCACCGAAGCGGTGACGCGCCAGGACTACGTGGTACCGGGGGCGCCAGGGGCGCCCGACGTGACCGTTCGAGTCCACGTTCCTACGGATGTGCAGCCGGCGGCTCCGTGCCTGTACCACATTCACGGCGGCGGGTACGTGCTGGGGCACCGGTCGATGGACGATCCCCGTTTTGATCGCTGGTGCGCGGATATCGGTCTTGTCGGGGTGTCGGTCGAGTACCGGCTGGCCCCCGAAACCCCATACCCGGGGCCACTCGACGATTGTTACGCCGGCTTGAAGTGGGTGTTCGAGCACGCCACTGACCTAGGTGTCGACCCGACGAGAATCGGCATCGGAGGGGCCAGCGCCGGCGGGGGTCTGGCTGCAGCCCTCGCTCTCCTGGCCCGCGATCGAGGCGAGTTGCCTGTCGCCTTCCAGATGCTGGCCTACCCGATGATCGACGACCGCCAGACAACCGAGACGAGCGGGTGGCACGTACCTACCTGGACGCCGGCCGACAACGAGTTCGGCTGGCGTTGCTATCTCGGTGACCTGTATGGCGTCGATGTTCCGTATCTGGCAGCACCCAGCCGATCCCCCGACCTCTGCGGCCTGCCACCCGCCCTGGTCTATGTCGGGACCCTGGACGGATTTTGCGACGAGGACGTCGTCTACGCCATGAGGCTCTACCAGGCTGGTGTGGCTACCGAGCTCCACGTCTATCCCGGCTTACCCCATGGATTCGAATCGGCCGCTCCCAACGCCGAGGTGACCAAGCGCTGCCAGCGGATGGTCAGCGATTGGCTCGCCCGGGTGGTCGCGCCGAGGTCCTGATCGGCGTCGCCGCCCCGGGGGGTCGCCATCAGGCCACCGGCGACGCCACCGGAGACGGCTCCGGCCATGTTGCGGCCCGGGCCGCGGGGCTGATGCCCGAGTCGGCCTCGAAAGGACCGGGAAGGTCGAGCTCTTTGGCCATGTCCCTTACGGCAGGGAGCACTTCCTCGCCCATGAGTCTGATGCACTCCATCGCATCGTCGTGGGTGACTCGACCCTCGTTCGGCATAAAGATCAGCATCCCTGGGCGGGTCTCTTCGAGCCAGATCCGGATGCCTTGGATCACCTCTTTGGGCGTGCCCGCGATCAAGGTCAGGTTCTCGAACTGCTGCTCTATCGGGACGCTGTACTCCTTCAACGCCTTGATTCGAGCCTGGCGGGCATCGAAGCTGCTGTAACCGGTGGGAGCATTCCACGCCGGATTCCCCAACCCGATGGTGTCTCCCATCATCCAGGTGAAATCTGCCGCAATAGCCCGGGCTTTGTCCCCATCTCGTTGGACGTGGCAGCGCATCAAGTAGCCCCGGTGCTCGGGTCCAGCCGTGTAACCGGCCCGGGCAGCCGCTTCGTCGTAGGTCGCCCAGATCCGTTTCGTCACCGGAAGGGTCATGTTCAGGCAGATGTAGGGATATTGGTGCTCGGCGGCGAAGACGATCGACTCCGGGCTCGTAACGCCCGGGACGAGAATCCGCGGATGTGGCATCTGCAGCGGCAGCGACCAGGGGTTGACCACCCGGACCTGATAGTGCTCACCCTCCCATCGCCAGGGGCCGGGCACCGTCCACGTCTTGATCAGCAGATCGTGGGCCTCCGCGAACCGTTCTCGGTTGTAGGCCGGATTGACATTGTTGGCCAACTGTTCGATACCGCCCCCTCGGACGATTCCCGCCACGAGGCGGCCGCCGGAGAGCAGATCGATCATCGCCAGCTCCTCGGCCAGCTGCACCGGGTTCTCCCAGATGGGCAGGGGATTCCCTGCCTGAATCAATTTGACCCGTTCGGTGACCGCGGCGATGGCGGTCGTCATGATGTTGCAGCGCGGGCTTTGACAGTACGAACCGACATGGTGCTCGTTGATCATGATGCCGTCGAAGCCCATTTCCTCCACGAAGCGGTGCTCTTCGAGCCGCTCCTGGTAGAGGCGCCTGGCCACGTCTCGTTCGAAATACCGGTTGGAAAGCAGCAGAACCCTGTCTCCCGGTGAACGAGCCGGGTGATCATCCTGGTGTCCCGAATCGGCGTCGGGAGGCAACGTCTTGAGTGCCTGCTCCGTGAAATAGGCCATCAGCATCGACTCGACTACTCCTGTCTCTCCGTCGTGATCCTGTCAGGTTGCGGCTAGGCCGTGGCTTCCCGCTGGCATCGTCGGACTGGGGCTGTCATCCGGGTCGCCCGGTCTCGTGTCCGCTCATGAAATCGACGACGAGATCGCGCAATTGGCCCGGCGCCTCGAGGTCCAGCCAGTGGCCCCCCGGGACAACGGTAAGTGAGGCGCCGGGGATCGCCGCCACGTAGCGCTCGGCACAGGATCTGGGCACCAGCCGGTCTCCCTCACCCCAGACCACCAGGGTCGGGCTGGTCACGGCGGCCAACAGATGGGGAAGGCCGGAATCGAACATGTACGGCTTGTAGGCCACGCGCGTCGTCATCTCTCGGGCGGCATCCCAGGAACGAAGCTGAGCCTCGTCCACAGCCTCTGGCGATCCGTCACCGTTTGCGGCCGGGGAAAATCCCAGAGCGACGTAGCTTTCGTCGGTGAACACGTAGCGGTCCAGAATCTCCTCACCCGGATCTGGGCGCACTCCGACCGGCGCCTGCAGCACCAACCGGCCGAACGAGGAGGGACTCTGGACAGCCATTTCGGCCAGGACCCACCCCCCGAACCCAAAACCAATGGCGTCAACGGGCCCCACTTCCAACCGGCGGAGAAACCAGTTCATCACCGATGCCATCTGGGTGGTCGAGCGCATCCAGGGGGGGACCGACGACGGGGGGAACCCCGGCAGCATGGGAACCAGAACGCCGAAGCTCCGCGACAGCTGATCGACCAACTCCGGGTTGACCTGCGCTTCCCGCTCACTGTGGAGAACGAGTAACGGGCGGCGCTCGCCGGCCGCGCCGTGGTAGTGGATCGGTCCCCATGAGAACTCCATTGACTGGAGGTTGTCCGTCAACTTTGACCTCGGTCCTTCCTGGTCTCCGACACGATTGGATGGCAGAGGGTCACGACAACAACCCCCCACCCGCAACGCTGCCACCGAGCAGCCGGCTGGCCCCGATGCCAACCTTGACCGGCGTGACAATCTGGGCTGACTGTAGCACCCCACCTCAAGTACGTGCACCCTCGCATACCGCAGCGGATCCATCACTGCACTCGGGTTCGCGTCGAGACGGCCAGTCGCTACTGGTGTATCGGTGGCCGCAGGCCCACGACCCGACCACGACCCGGCACCGGCAACGGCAACGGGCCGGGACGCGCCAGGACGGAAAGAAGGCGGCGCGCTCGGCGGTCGCGCTCCTCGGCGCCGGCCCAGGTCAGCGGACCCAGGCCGGATCCGTTGGAATCGGATGGCGGTAGATACGAGCGGCGTTCTCGTGGCTGATCATCCGGACCTCGCCGCCCGGGAGGGTCCGGAGCATGTCGTCCGCCAGGCTCTGGGTATCGGGCCAACTGGTATCGGCGTGCGGGTAGTCGGATTCGAGCATGATCCGGTCCACGCCGATGTCGGAACGGTGCTGCATGCTCCGGGGCTCGTCGATACAGCAGAACCAGAAATTGCGCAGCAGGAGCTCCGCCGGGCTGATGAGCTCGCCCCATCCCTGGACCTCGCCCCGCACGCGGTGGTAGCGCTCCATGCGCTCCCGCAGCATCGGGACCCACCCGATCCCGCCTTCCGACATCACGAACTTGATCCCGGGGAAGCGCAACGGGATCTTCGAGTACACCCAATCCGCAGCCGCAGACATCGTCTGAGCGGGCCACAACAGCGCCGTGGCCGCGACGGGTGTGTCACTCGACAGGGCCGGGCGGGTGGATGCCGAACCCAGATGGAGGTTGATCGTGGTATCCGTCTCCTCACACGCGGCGACAAAGGGGTCCCAGTGACCGGTATGAATCGATGGGAACCCGAGCTTCTCCGGGTTCTCCGAAAAGTGCACGGCCTTGAATCCACGAGCCGCGTTGCGGCGCACCTCATCGGCCGCCAGGATCGGATCAGGCAGATAAGGGATGGACGCCGGGATGATCCGCTCCGGATACGGACCCGCCCACTCCTCGGCGACCCAGTCGTTGTAAGCCCGAACGCAAGCGAGGGCCACGTCGGGATCCCTGAGCCCCGAGATCCTCTGTCCGCAGAATCCCCAAATCATCGAGGGGAAGTTGAGCGAGGCATAGACGCCATCGAGGTCCATGTCGTGAACGCGGGCGTGAATGTCGTACGTCCCAGCTCGCATGTCGCCGAACCACATGGAGCGTTCAAAGTCGCTCTGGTCATCGAGCCGACGCCCGACGATGGAGTCACCGCCGATCCAACGCCGTATTTCCCCGTCGACCAGCCACGCCTGCTCGCCATCGTCATCCGAGACAACTCGCGGCGCGGCATCGACATATTTCGCCGGAACCCGGTCGGTAAAGGTAGCTGCGGCTTCGCACACGTGGTCGTCCACGGAGAAGATCAGGTACTTGCGTTCCCGAAGGGGTGGCTCCGGGAGACGCACAACTGGTCGCCTCTCGATACCGGCCCCGGTCACCAGCATCTCATCGAACGTGCGGGCCATGGAACCCTCCAGTGCATTCGACCTCAGGCCGGAAACCGTCCGCACCCAAGCTCAGATGCTACCCCAGGCCCCCTCTGTCACTCCAGGTGGGGGACACCGATCGTCACGCGGCGCCGAGGTAACCTCGCCGGGTCGTACATCGATGCGCTCAGTCGGGTCGCCGTAACCGTCGGAAGCCGGTGCCCACGGCGCCCCCGAGAGGGAGGGACTGGTGGCCAATCCAACCGAGATGGCGGCAGGGCTGGCGCTGGGCGAAGGGCCGATAGCCATGGAAGATGGCTCGGTGCTCTTCGTCGAAGGCCGGGGTGAGCGCCTGAGCCGCATGCTGCCCGACGGCACCATTGACACCGTGATGCAACTGGGCGGAGGTCCGAACGGAGCAGCGATTGGACCCGACGGCTCCGTCTACATTTGCAACAACGGCGGTCTCGAATTGGGAAAAACACAACGGGGAATGGCGCACTGTGAATCCGCGCCATGGATCGGCGACCCCGGAAAGCTACGAGGGTGGGTGGATCGAACGGGTCGACCTTTCGTCCGGCGACCACGTGGTGCTGTATACCGGGTGCGACGGCTATCGGTTGCGGGGGCCCAATGATCTGGTATTCGACGAGCACGGGGGCTTTTGGTTCACCGACTTCGGAAAGCGTCGGGCCTTCGACATGGACATCGGCGGGCTCTTCTATGCCCAAGCCGATGGGTCAGGGATCGTAAGGGCACCCGTGGAGGTGCTGACACCCAACGGGGTCGGGCTGTCGCCCGACGGCAGCCGGGTCTACGTGGCGGAGACGTACACCGGTCGCCTGGTGGCATTCGACTTGGCGGGACCGGGTCGGGCGAGGCCCGAGCCCACGATCGTGGTCGCCACCAAGAAGCGCTTCGACTCCATGGCGGTAGAGGCAGACGGTCGCATCGTGGTGGCTTCGCTGCCTGACGGCCTGACCGTGGTTGCCCCGGATGGCTCGTCGGTGGAACACATCCCGATCGAGAACTCGCTCACCACCAACGTGTGCTTCGGCGGCCGCGACCTGCGCACGGCCTACGTGACGACATTCAAGACACTGCTCAAAGTGGACTGGCCTCGTAGCGGCCTGCAGCTTCCCTACCAGGTCCTCCCCAAAGCCTGACGCGGTCCCTGGGCGGCGTGGGCCCGGGGTGCGTCACCCCCTCCGACTACTGGCCGAACCCGAGGATCTGGTGGTCGGTGACGCGCAACCGCCCGTCCGGGTCCAGGCGATGAACCTGCCGCTGATCGAAGACCGCTCTCGGCGGAAACGGACCCGGGCCTTCGAGCGTATAGGCAACCGCGGTGTACTCGACCACCATGGTGTCGGCGTCCGGCTGCGAGGACCGCAAGTTGGCGATGACGTGACGACTCCGCTTGTCGGCGTTGGCCGCCATTCCCCTGGTCATGGTGTCCTTGATCGCCGCCTTACCCTTCGCTTGCAAGAAAACGGCGTCGTGGTCGTACAGCTCGAGGGCACCATCTATATCCTGGGCATCGAGGCGGGTGAATATCTCGGCCACCACCGCCTGGGAGGCCAGCCGCCGGGCACCTTCCTCGACCTCCGGAACGAGCCCTGGATCTTGCATCGGCGTCTCCTCGTCTAAAAGCCCATTTCCTGCGGTGGGCTACCAATCTCCTGCAGATGCCCGCCCTCGCCCCAGGGAGCAAAGCCCGGACCCGAGCACGGCACCGCCTCGATACTATGGCCAGGCGCCCGGCCAACGGGCAACTCGATCACGTCAGGGGGGACTCCATGACCAGCACCTCGACCACCTGCGTCCGATGACAAAGGCCGTCGTCAACGACCTGTCGATCGCTTACGAGGTGATCGGCGAAGGCCGCCCGTGGGTGCTCACGCCCGGAGGCAGGTACAGCAAGGACTATCCGGGCGTACGGGAGCTGGCCCAGGCGCTGGCCGAAGACGGTAACCGGGTCCTCATCTGGGACCGCCCCAACACCGGAGAGTCCGATGTCTGTTTCTCCGGCGCCACGGAATCGGCGATGCAGGCCGATGTCCTGGCCGGCCTGATCACCCAGTTGGACATGGCGCCGGCGGTGATCATCGGGGGTTCGGGCGGCTCTCGCCTGTCGCTGCTGACCGCCACCCGGCATCGTGAGCTGGCCGTGGGCCTGGCCATGTGGTGGATGATCGGTGGTGTATATGGGCCCATGGCCGTCGGCGTCTACTACTACGGAGAATCGATCAAAGCAGCATGGAACGGCGGCATGCAAGCCGTGGTCGAGCTCCCTGATTGGCAGGAAGTGCTCGAACGGAACCCCTCCAACAGGCAGCGGTTTCTCGACCAGGATCCAGCTCAGTTCATCAGTACCTTCGAGCGCTGGATGACGGCCTTCGCGCCGGCAGGCGATGGACCGATACCTGGGCTCTCCGAGGACGCCGTCCGTGGACTCGATCTGCCCGCGCTCGTGCTTCGCAGTGGGGCCAGCGACCACACCCATACCCGGGCCACTTCGGAAAACCTGGCTCGAGCGCTACCGAACGCCCGCCTGGTCGAATCGCCCCTGCCGGACACGGAGTGGGTCGACCGGCTCAGGGTGCCAGACCAGAGCCGGTTTCTCCACTGGCCCGTGCTCGCGCCAACCCTCACCAAATGGGCAGGCGAAGTCCTGGCTTGACCGTGCTCGTCTCGACTGGAGGGCGCTAGGCTCGCCCCTTCGCCAAATGCCGGCTGCCGGTCGTTCAGCAGTCGGCGGCGACCTGACGGGCCGTTGCCATCATATGACCGGGAGGAACGACGTGGACGCTCAGCAACTCTCCGACCTGTACGAGATCCAGAAGCTGAAAGCGCGATACTTCCGTTGTATGGACACGCGGGATTGGGACGGTTTCCGCGACGTATTCACCGATGACCTCGAGTTCTTTCTCAACAATTCCCGCTTCCCCGAGTCGACGACTCCAATGTGGGTGGGTGCGGACGCGCTGGTCGGACACCTCTCAAAGTCCCACCTGGACAAGGTGACCGTCCACCACGGTCACATGCCCGAGATCGAATTCATCGATGCCGACAACGCCACCGGGATATGGGCCATGTACGATTGGGTCGACGACCCCGGCCGGGGGGGAGCCTGGCAGGGCTTCGGGCATTACCACGAACGGTACCGACGGTGTGAAGACGGACGCTGGCGAATCGCCAAGGTGCACCTCACCCGGCTGCGAATGAACGAGGTTCCGCCGCAGCCGCCTGACCCCGACGGCTCCTGGATACCCGCCCCGAGCGGCAGGGGCAACTAGCCGATCCGGTAGACCCGGGCAGCGGTGCCCGCGAACAGATCGTCCTGCTCGTCGTCGGAGTAGACCGCAGCCATCTTCTGAAAGGCATTGCAGATCACGGTGTAGCTACACGACACCTTGTCCACTGGGTAATTGGACTCGAAAAGGCAACGAGATGGTCCGAAGGTGTCGATGCACCAGCGGATGTCGTCGCCCCACCATTGGACCACCTGATCGGAACCAGGAGGTCGGCTGCTCGACGACCAGCCCGTGGCGAAGAAGAAATCCATGCCGATCCCGCCCAGCTTTACCACCACGTTCGGGCATGCCGCCAAGTGCCGCATGCCGCGCTGCCAGTCGGGACGCATCCGGTCGCGGTCGCCGTACGGTCCGACATTCAGCGGCGCCCCAAGATGGTTGACGACGATGGTCGTCTCCGGGGCCGACCGAGCCAGATCGGACAGTTCGACAAGCTGCGGATGGTACAGCCAGGCGTCAAAGGAGTATCCCAACTCGCCCAGCCGCATCACTCCTCGTCGAAACTCCGGCTCGAGCATGAGTGTCGGGCCAGGGCGGTGGTGCCCCGGCCGGAACTCGTCGCTGCCGTCCCACGCGATGGCGTGCCGAATGCCTCGAAAGAGTCCGTGGCCGGCCGCCTCGTGGGCCCGAAGTACCTCGACCACGGCGTCCCCTCTTCGCAGATCGGCAAAGGCAACGATCGCCGATAGTCGCGGCGACTCCCTTTCGGACGAGCGCGCTTGTCCGGCCACGAACTCCGTTTCCCCTACGGGACGCAGCTCCTCGGGTCCTTCTTCGCGGTAGTTGGTGACCGTCTCGATGAAAACCGTGTTCGTCACGTTGTGCCCGCCGATATCGGAGACGAGGTCGTCGTAGACGTACCTCCTGTCTCCGGAATCGTAAAGGTGGTGGTGCGAGTCGATGATCCGGCGGCGCGGATCGACTGGGTCTTCAGCGGTCAACGACAGCCACTCGGTACGTTCGATGTTTGCCATTTGTCAGTCCTGTCCTCAGCGGTCACAGGGTGGCGAGCATCCAGCCAGTTATCCGAGCGACTGGTTGGCCCAATCGTTAATGATCGGGGCCAGACGGGCCCAGTTGTCGAAGCGATGCCCAATCCGGCTGTCAACCCACTCCCGGTCACCCCACGGCGGCTCGACCAGCTGGGCGTTTGGCAACGCAGCCGCGACGGCCTCTGAGATGGCCCGAGTGTGGTTTGCGTCGCTTGCGCCACTACGGAACACCAAGGCCGGAAGATCCATCGTCTTGGCCATCTCGTTGGGTAGGCCCGGGACCAGATCGTCACCGCAAGGGCAGTACGCCATCATCCAGCGCTCCATGGTGGCCACGAATTCCTTCGGCTCCTGATCCAACAGGCGCTGCCTATTGGCTTCATTGTGCTCCATGAGCTCTTGCCAGTTGCCAAGGGTCGTCTTCGGCAGCGCCACTACGGCTTCCATCCCGCCATTCCACGCGGCCAGGATGGACTCGCCGCAGTACGTCATGCCCAACGTCATCAGCCCATATACCCCACCGCTGATCCACCAGACGACCAGCCCGGCCGCAACCTCACGATGACGGGCGGCGGTGAGCATCGACACCCGGGCTCCCCCGAGCCGCCGGCAATCACCGCAGGCGTCATATCGAGGTGGGTGAGCAGGGCGGCCAGCGCATCGGCCTGCATCGCCGATTCCGTCGAGCCGGTGAGGCAGACGTCCGATGCGCCGGTGTTGGGTCGATCGTAGATAAGGACCCGATTGCCGAGGTCGGCAAGCGCCACCGCGAAGTCACGCACCCCGGGATAATCCTTGCTGAAGCGGCCGCCCGGCGTGATCACCCAGGGTCGACCTCCGTCGCCGAACAACTCGTACGCCAGTGACAGCTCTTCAACCTTCTCCCCGTCAATGTTGGCAGCGATCTTCGCTATCGGCATGAAAGGAACACTATCCCGGCTCCTTTGGGGTTACCACTGGGAGCCAAAAACAGTCGGGCACCCGGTTCCGCATTACTTGAGGATGTGGTCGCGGTCCATGGCCTCGATCTGGTCGAGCGAGTAACCGACCTCGCCCAGGACGTCATGGGTGTGCTCTCCCAGCGCGGGAGCCGGCCCATGCCACCCCGCCTGCTGAGCTCCGAAGTGGACGGGATAGCCGGGGACGGCAATGGGACCCAAGAAAGGATGGTCCATCGTGGTGACATAGCCGTTGACGAGAGCTTGCGGATCTTCGAGAACGTCGCCCAGGCTGTTTACGGGGGCCACCACGATCTGGTGCTGTCGCAACCGAACCAGCCATTCGGCCCGGGATCTGAGGGCAAAGCGGGTGTCGAACAGCTCCACGATCTCGGCGTTGCGCTTCCGTCTCTGGTCCCTCGTGTCGTACCTGGGATCGTCGATCAGCTCCTCGCATCCGAGGGCGCTACAGAAGGGGGACCAGTACCGGTCCTCGTCGTGGTTGGCTACCATCAGCCACTTACCGTCCCCACAACGAAATGTCGTGCGCGTATAGGGGTTGCGCGTGCGGTCCCAGGAGATGTCGATCTCCGTACCGCTCACGCTGGTTTTCACCATGTTGCCGTACATCAACCAAAGGGCCGAGCCGTACATCGAGACGTGCACCTCTTGGGCTACCCCCTGCCTCTCCCGGGCCAACAACGCCGTAACGATGGCGTGGCTGGCGGTGATCGCAGTCATCTGATCCAGCACGATGACCTGCAGCGGTCGGGGTTCGTCGAGTCCGGAGAGGAACATCATGCCGGAGATCGCCTGGCCGGTTGGATCGAAGCCACCCAAGTCGGCCATGGGCCCCTCGGGTCCGTACCCGCTCACGCTGACATGGATCAGCTGCGGATGCTCCGCACTCAGGGTGCGATAGTCAATGCCTAGCCGCTCCTTGGTACTCGACCGCAGATTGGTCAAGAAGACGTCGGCCTCAGCCAGGAGCCGGTGCAGGACCTCGAGCCCAGGCTCAGTGGCCACGTCCAGACAGATCCCCTGCTTGTTTCGATTCGAGATCTCGTAAAGAAGGCACCAATCCGGCCGCGGAGGCAGGTTGAGATCGATACCGAACGGCCCGAAGTCGCCGCGAAACCGTTCCGGGTCCCCCGTGAGTGATTCGATCTTGATGACCTCCGCCCCGAGGTCGCCCAAGATGGCGCCGGCCCCCGGGCCCGCGTGCCACACCCCGAGCTCGACGACCCTGATGCCCTCGAGGGGCCTGCGGGCCATACGGCGCTGCGGGTCGGTCATCCGATGACCCCCGTCGACCGCAGCACCGCAATCTCGTCGGCACCGAGTCCGAGGTGATCGACGAGCACTTCGTCCGTATCGTCGCCCAGACCAGGGGCGAGACGAGGACGGAACTCCTGGCCGTGGACTTTGACCGGAGTGCCCGTCAAGCGGCACTCACGGGTGCCTTCGGGTTCGTACACGTTGCTCCTCGCCAGAAAATGGGGATCGTCGAGTATCTCAGCAAAACTGTTGACCGGCACCGCCCATATGTCGTGCTGCAAGAAGAGATCCATCCATTGCTCGAGGCTCCTGGTCGAGAACAGGGTTGCCAACTCGCGCCGCACGATTCCGTCCACTGAGATAGGGTCATCATTCCGGTCATATATTTTCAGCAAATCCGGCCGGTCGACCGCCGCGCAGAAACGTCGCCACGACCGTTCAACCAACAGTTGCACCATTATCACTCTGTCGTCGCCTGTCGTGTACGAATCGAGCCGTGGCCATCCGACGACTTTGCCATCTGGGCCAACCGCGTTGGGACGGTCTTCGACGGCGTCCCGGTTGAGCTCCACGTCTACTGAGCCGGGAACCCAGTGGGCCGAGCAGTCCGCCGCAGCCACCTCGATCAGACTGCCCACACCCGTACGCTCGGCCTTCCGGAGCGCGGCCAGGGTCCCGAGCGCGGCGTACAGACTCACCGCGTACATGCCCACCGACACCCGGGGTCCGTGCACCGAGGGCGGGGCGTTTGCCGATGGCGAAAGCACACGCATGAGCCCACCGAAACCGTCGAACGACGGGCCGTGCGAACCCATCCTGTGGTAAGGGCCCGAAAGGCCGAACCCCGAAACGCTGCAGAACACCACGGCCGGATGCAAAGCTCGAAGGGACTCGTACCCCAAGCCCAGACGATCCAGGACGCCGCCGCGCATACCCTCGATGACCACGTCGGCGCGGGCCGTCAGCTGGCCGAACAGGTCGACACCTTCGGGCCGCTTGAGATCGAGGGCGACGCTGTGCTTACCGCGATTCCAACGCAAATGCAAAAAACCAAAACCGCCAAGGCCGGCGGTTACGTTTCCCCCAAAACGAATCGGATCACCGCTCTCCGGCGCCTCCACCTTGATCACCGTCGCACCCATATCAGCCAGAAAGCCCCCCAGAGCGTCTGGACCGTACTGAGCAACCTCTAAGACGAGAACACCGCTCAACAAATCATACCCGGACAGAAACCGTCACCCACTCTCCCAACCAGCCGGACACCTCTTCGGGCGCCAGCCTAAGCGCGGCCATGGCACGAGCACACCCGAGCCAGGCCCAAGGGTCTGCTGACGCCCGTTTGGGGGACCCCAACTCCCGACCCGGTACATTGGCGGTCCAGTGGAGACGATCGATCGAATAGAAGCGGTTCCGTTCAGCATTCCCTACGGCCAAGCTCTTGGTACCGCGATAGGGACCACCCACTCGGCTGATCACGTTCTGATCCGGGTGACGGATAGCGATGGCGCCGTGGGGGTCGCAGAAGCGATACCGCGAGCGGCAATCCACGGGGAGACCGTCGGGACGGTGATGGCCGTGTACGACGATGTCATCCGGGCCCAGGTCCTCCGCAGATCGATCTGGGATCGGGAACGCATCCACCGGGACCTGCAGGCAGGGTTGGTGGGCAATCTGGCGGCCAAGGCCGCCTTCGACATGGCTCTGCACGATCTGATCGGGCGCCGGCTCGGTATCGCTTGTCACGCCCTGCTCGGCGGGTTCTCCGATTCGGTTGCCGTGACCGGACATCTCACCCTCGGCGAGATCGAGGCCCTGGTCGCGCGAGCCGTCGAGCAGAACGAGACGTATGGGATTACGGCTTTCAAGGTGAAGGTCGGATTGCATCTCGATCGGGATATTGCCCTTTTGACCCGACTGCGCGCCACCCTTCCGGTCGCGTCCTTCCGAGCCGACGCCAACCACGCCTATACGGAGCTCGAGGCCATGAGGTTCGTCGAGGCCACTGCCGAACTGGGCTTGAGCTGGTTCGAGGAGCCGACCTCCGGGGACGGCGTCCTCGGCCGGGAACGAATCGCCCGGGTGCCCACCATGCACATCCTCGCGGACGAGAGCACGACCACGCCGGCAACGGTCGTCAAGGAGGTTCTCGCAAATCGGGCCCATGCGGTCAGCATCAAAGTGCCCCGGAGCGGCTATACCGAGTCTGACCGAATCCGCATCTTCTGCGAGCTGACCGGCACCGACGTCCTGATTGGTACGCAGGGCGAGACCGGGCTCGGCACCTTGACCAGCCTGGCCTACGCGGCCGCCCACGAGAGCACGTCGAAACACCCGACAGAGCTTTCGACCTTCTACGACCTGAAAGACGACCTCCTCCTCGAGCCGCTCGAGGTCAAGGACGGCCGCATCTTCGTCCCGACTCTCCCCGGCAATGGCGCGCGCCTCGATGAGGAGAAAGTCGCTCAGTACCGGACGGCAGACCCGGTCGGATAGGCTCCTGGCGAGCCCGAACTGGTCGTAGAACATCGACTGATGAGGAGGCCAGCCGAGCGCCGCAGCCGAGAAAGGAAGCCAAGCTCACGTGCATCCGTATTCTTGTATTTCCACCGATGATCACCTGCAAGAGGGGCCGGATACATGGACCAGTCGCATGTCGAATCGCAAGTGGGGCGATTCCATTCCTCGACCGGGCAACGACGCCAGCCTGGCGGACAGTGCGAACGGTGGAGCGGGCTGGTACATCGACGGGAAGCGAGTTGGATTCGTATCGGTAAATGGGGCCATGCCCGATCGCACGAACCCGCCGAGCACGTGGGACGAGGTGCCCGGGATCGCCTACATCCCGTCAGAACGAGTGAAGGCCATGGATGAAGATGGCGTCGACGTGCACACGCTGCATCCGAATTTCACTCAGACGATGATGAACGACCCGTCGCTGAACACTGATCTGCGGATGGACATCATGCGCGCCTATAACGACTTCATCGTCGAAGAGTACGGCGATCCCTTTCCCGGTAGATTCATCCTGCTCGCCCAGGTTCCCTATTGGGATCCAGAGGCAGCAGTGGCCGAATTCCATCGCTGCCTCGCCCGATCCTCCGAGATCCGGGGGATCAATTTCGGCTACCCCCACGCCTTCGGGTATCCGCACATCTGCGACCCGGTATGGGACCGACTGTGGGCCGCCCTGGAGGAAGCCGACCTACCGCTCCACCTCCACATCGGAAGTGGCAACGCCATGGGCATGGCTCCGGAAACCTGGTCGGGCTATCAGGAGAAGACGCGAGCGGTCGCCGAGCGCTCTACCAAGGCGATCGCGGCGCACACCACCGTCGCCACCACGTTCCTGTTCTCGGGAATCTTTGAGCGTTTCAGCATGCTGAAGGTCGTGTTCGCAGAAACGGGTGCGGGGTGGGTGCCATATCTGTTGAACGTGGCGGACCATCAGTGGGAGCGCCAGCATCTGTCGCAATTCGGTGTGCCGCTTCCGAGCCATGCCTTTCGGCAGCACTGTTTCACCAACTTCTGGTTCGAGCACATCGACGACGGCCTCCGGGCCGTGCCGGGACTCCTGACAAACGTCATGTGGCTGTCGGATTTCCCCCATCCGACGTGCACGTGGCCGACGTCGCGCCAGTACATCGACAAGAGCCTGTCAAGCGTCACGGACGAGGAGCGGCATCAGATCCTCGTAGGCAACGCCCGGAGGGTCTACAACCTCCCAGAAGGCTACTGACCGCTCTGGCCGGCCACCCGGGGCCGGCCATCCGGGCCCGCCACCCCGGGCCGGCGGCCAGGCGCCGGGCCAGTACGCCGGGCGAGATCTCCTTCGAACCGATGAAAACGCAGAGCGTTAGCCGACCTGGTCGCGCCCTATACGTGGACGGGAGACCCGATCTGGACGAGGCCACGTTGAGGGCCTCGGATGAACCAGGCGTTGCCGTAGTCGACGTCGACCAGCGAGTACTCGGGCGCCAAGCGGAGGAGTCGCTCCAACGCCACCTTGGCTTCGACCCGCGCCAGCCAGGCCCCGATGCACAGGTGGGCTCCGTAGCCGAAGCCCATGTGGGCCTTCTGGGGGCGCTGGACGTCGAAACGCAACGGGTCCCTCCAGCGACGGGGATCGCGATTGGCGGCCGCCGGCATCGTGCAGATGATGTCCCCCTTGGCGATCGGCGTGCCGGCGATATCCGTGTCGACCTCGGCGGTTCGCAGAACGCCGTGGAGGACGCCCCACCACCGCAAAATCTCCTCGATGGCGGCCGGGACGAGGCCGGGGTTGTCGACCACTAGCCGACGCTGGTCAGGATGGCGCTCCAACACCACCAGGCAGTTCGACAACAGCTTGGACGTGGTGTCGTAGCCAGCGAGCAGCAGGACCGAGATCGTGGAGCGAATTTCGGCTTCGCTCATGCCTGCCTCCGGCGGCAGTTGCAGCATCGTGGTCAGAATGTCGTCGGGCTGCTCTCTCCGATGGCGGTCGAACTCCTCCTCCAGGTAGGCCTTGAGCTCTTCGTTCGCCCGCTTCATGGCCTCGAGGGTGGCGGGGTCCTCCTGGCCGTAGGTGGTGGAACCTGCGATGGTGCTCGACCAACGGCGGAAATCTTCCTGTCGATCTTTCGGCACGCCGATCATCTCGGCCAGGATCACCGTGGGAATCAGGGCGAAGTCCTGGATCACGTCGTAGTCGCCGCTTCCCGCGGCGAGGGGGGCGAGCAGCTCGTCCACGACCTCGCCGACGCGTTCCTCCCATCGGGTGACCGCACTGCGGGTGAGCATGGGGGTCAGCGGTTTCCGCAGCCGATGCTGCTCGGGGGGGTCGAGCATCACCATGTTGGGAGCCTCGAACCACCACACCTTCTTGGGATCGCGGTAAATGGCCACTGAAAAGCGGGACGGATCGCTGAGCGTGGCCACGCAATCCGCGTAGTTGGGCAACATCCAGGCCTGCAGAACGTCGTTCCACACAACCGGCCCCGCGGCCCGGATCTCCTCATAGATACCGTACGGATCCTCGATCACAGCTCGGTCGAAGAAGTTGACGTCCAACCGGCTCTCACCCATTGGTTTCCCCTTTTATCTATGGGACCATTCTCGGGTCGGTCGCATCGTGACCGGCCGCCAGGCAACAACGAGTCCCACCCTAGTAACCCAGCACCGTCACGACGTGGCGACCGTTCCGGATGTCTCGAGGGCTGCGACGGTCGACCCATCGATCCCGAGCTCCTCGAGAACCGCGACGGTGTGCTGGCCCAGACCGGGAAGCAGGCTCGGCGCCTCGGGTCGGCGCCCGGGGCCGAGGCGGAGGGTGAAGCCGCCCTGCTCGGTCCAACCGCGAGGTCCCCACTCGAAGCCGACAACCCGTCCGAGCTGTCGGTTGACGGGATCGTCGAGGATCCGGTTGACCCATGCCCCCCGCCCTTCCTCGATGACCAACTCGACCGGCACGCCGGCAGTCTTCAGATCGGCAAGCCAGTCAGCGGCGTTCCTGGTGGCAATGACATCCTCCAGCAGCTTTTCCGCCTGCTGCTTTCCCTCACCGCGCTGCACCCTCAGCGTGGGCGGGGCCGTGGGTAGGTCGTCGATGGCAACCACCCGCCGGAGCTGGTCCCAGCTGCCCTCGTCGACAGCGGCGATGGCCACCCAGGTCCCATCCGCAGCTTGGTAAATCCGGTAGGCCGCACCGTAACCGGTCTGGTCCGGGCCGACGATCGGCCCCTCGACAATGGTGTCGCCCGCCACGAACGAGCCGGCTTTCAACGTCATGCCGGCGCCGAGAAGGCTCGTGCTGACAGACTGGGGAACGCCGGTTCGCCGCCGGGCGTACAAGGCGGCGATGATGGCGGCGGCTCCGAGCCAACCGCCGGTCACGTCGATGGCACCCCAGGGGATAAACGACGGCGGGTTACCCTCACCTCCCGCGGCAGCCTCGACACCCGAAAGGGCCTGCATGAGGTGGTCGTTGGCGGCGAGGAGGGCCCGGGGACCGTGCGGACCGAACCCGCTGGCGTGGCAGTACACCACATTCGGATTGACCGCCCGAACCGTGGCCTCGTCGTAGCCGAGGCGCTCGTCGAGCCCGACTCGCGAGTTGTGGTGGACAACGTCGCACCAGCGGATAAGGCGATGCAGCACGTCGGCGGCATCCGGCGACTTCAGGTTCAGGGCCACGGCACGCTTCCCCCGTTGTCCGGCGGCGAACAGCGTCTCCACGTTGCGGTGGATGTCCCCGGTCGTCGGTTCCACCTTCACCACGTCGGCGCCCAGCTCAGCGAGGATCTGAGGCGAGACCGGACCGGCCAGGAACGCCGACAGGTCGAGGACGCGGAGGCCCGACAGCAAGCCCGGCTCTCCCAGCGGCCGCCCGACCGGCCCTGAGACCGGGCCTGGCATCGGAGTGATGCGGCCGACCGACCCGAGCACCGTGATGGGGCCCCGCTCGGGGTCGCGGTGCTCGACAGCCAGGCCGATCTCCCTGGCATGTTCGTCGCGCAGGGCCTCTCCCGGCCGCCACACCGGCTCGACCCGGAACTTGCGGCCAGCAAGCTCGTCCAGCCAGGCCGCCCGATCACGGGTGGCGAACTTCTCCGCCCAACGCTCGCCGCGTTGTCCGATGGCTCCGCTCAACGTGTCCGCCCGGTAGCCCGCCTCGCTTGGAGGGTCGCCGAAGGCTTCGAGAAATTCTTCGTAGGCGCCGGTCCGCCCGAACCACAACTGGATGTCTTCTCCGTCGCCGCAGCGGAACGAGAGCCCAATCGCAGGACCCAGCTTCTCCCAGTTGCTTGCCGTTCCGGAACTGGGGTGCTCGACCCGCCCGATGACCATGGGGAGCAGAGCCACCATGCCGTCATACAAGGACGTCTCCGCCCAGCCGCCGAGACCCGTCGCTTCGCGCTCGTACAAGCGGGCCAGCGCCCCCACGCAGGCACAGAGTCCCGCGCCTGCGCTGGCCACGCTCAGACCCGGAAAGACCGGTCCCGCTCGATGGCCCCGGAGCTGGCTGAGCAGGCCGGTCCGGGCCTGGACCAGGAGCTCCACGTCAGGCATGGCGCCCGAGTCGTTGCGACTGGGACGGATCCTGACATAGACCAAGCGCGGGTTGGCCGGGGCGAGGTCCCGGTATCCAAGCTGGCGCTGTTCGATCATCTCTTCGGCGCCGGTGACGAACAGCACATCGGCGTCCCTGGCCACGCCGGCAATGGTCGCGCTGGCGGCGTCGGCGTCGACCCTGACGATCTCCTTGCCCCGATCCCAGGAACGGGCATACTCGACACCCTCGTCGACGCTGAACCTCGTCGAGGTCTCGACCCGGGTGACTTCGGCACCAAAGTCGCGCAGCACGGCACCGGGCAGGCTCGTAGCCATTCCCGCCCCGACCACGCTGACGTCCATCGCCACCTCAACCACGCGAAGCCCCGTCAGCGGCAGGCCTGTGTGTTCCCCCATGCCATCCCTCCTCGCATCCAGCCGGACCTTACACTCCCGATCTCTGCCGCGGGGAGTGGTGGTCCCGACGCGGCATGCCGCCCTCCTGCGAGGCGTCCAGACCAGGGAACCGGCTGCAGTTGTTGTCGCCCACGGGGAGGTCTGAGTAGACTGGCCTCTCAGCGTTTTCTCAGGTTTGTCCTAGGTGGGTCTTAGACCCGACCGTTAACTTATCCGACTGGTGAGCGACGAGATAGCACAATCATAGATTGGGAATATCTCAAAAGCAAGCGAGCGACAACGACTCTGTTCCACCTGAAACGTCAGGCGCTCACTCGATGACCGAAGCGGTAGCCGACGCACTGGCAAGTCGCCCTCATTGGGAATCCCCCGGACGAGGGTTTGCGTCAGCTACCCTAGGGCGGAACAGGGTTGAGAATGGGATCATCGCATGAAAATTATCGTTCTCGGCGCGGACGGATACCTCGGCTGGCCGACGGCCCTCTATCTCTCGTCCAAAGGTCACGATGTGGTAGCCGTCGACAACTTCGCCCGCCGGAGGATCGACGAGGAGCTCGGGACGAACTCACTGGTTCCGATCGCCAGCCTCGAAGACCGGATCAAGACCTGGAAGGCGGAAGCCGGACGGGACATCGTCTGCGAATTGGGTGACGTCTGTACGCCCGAGTTCTGTGACCGCTTGATGCGCCAGTACCAGCCGGATGCGGTCGTCCACTTCGCCGAACAACGATCGGCGCCCTACTCGATGATTGACCGTAACCATGCGGTGGATACCCAGGTCAACAACGTGGCGGGAAATCTCAACCTGCTCTACGCAATCGCCGCCCATGCCCCAGATGCCCACCTGATCAAACTGGGCACGATGGGCGAGTATGGCACGCCAAACATTGATATCGAGGAAGGTTGGTTGGAGCTGACATATAAAGGTCGCTCTGACCGAGTTCTCTACCCTAAGCGTCCCGGCAGTTTCTACCATCTATCGAAGGTCTTCGACTCGCACAATATTGAGTTCTGCTGTCGGATCTGGGGTCTCCGCGCCACCGATCTCAACCAGGGAGTTGTGTACGGTCAGGCCACCGACCAGACGATCCTCGATCCGCGGTTGGAGACCCGCTTGGACTATGACGCGGTGTTCGGCACGGTGTTGAACCGGTTCATCGTTCAAGCCGTGATCGGGCAACCGCTCACGGTGTACGGCCAGGGTGGCCAGGTACGCGGCATGCTGGACGTTCGCGACACGGTGCGCTGCATCGAGATCGCATGCGAGCACCCGGCGGAGCTCGGGGAGTTCCGGGTCTTCAACCAGTTCACCGAGAGCTTCTCGGTGCAGCAATTGGCAGAGATGGTGGCGGAGCTGTTCCCCGGACCGGTCGAGGTTCGACACCTCGAGAATCCGCGCGTCGAGATGGAGCAGCACTACTACAACCCGACCAACTCCGGGTTGATCGCTCTTGGCCTCCGACCCCATCTCCTGTCGGACACGCTCGTGCAGAGTATGTTCGACATCGTCAAGCGTCACGCCGACCGGATCCGGCCGGAGACGATGATGCCTCGATCTCAGTGGCAACGACCCACGATTACCCCGAGCTACTAGACCAGGAGTCACTACAGGAGACCCGCCCCCCGGCGGTCGGGCGACGGCGCGGAGCCATCGCGCTCGCGGTCGTAGCAGTCGTCTACCTCGCTCTCTCGGTCAGGGAGTTCTGGGGCGCGTGGTCCCACGATCCCAGCTCGTGGCTGCAGTTCGCCGGAGCCAACGACCCGGGCCAGGCCGTGTTCTTCGTGGCGCAGACCCCGGCTGCCCTTCTCCACGGCTTGAACCCGCTCATCAACACCTGGAGCAACTGGCCCTATGGGGCCAACTACATGACCAACACGGCGTTCCCGCTGCTCGCGTTGGTGATGGCCCCCTTCACCCTCCTGACCAATCCGATCCTGTCGCTGAACACGCTGTTCACGCTGACGCTCTTCCTCAACTGCCTGGTGGCCTACCTGGTCGTCCAATCGTTCGTCCGCAACCGCCTCGCCGCCTTCTTCGCCGGACTGCTGTTCGGATTCTCCCCCATGGTCATCGCCGGCGCGCAGGGCCACGAGCAGGTGATGTTCCAGGCCCTGCTTCCGGTGATGTTCCTGCTGTTGTGGCGGCTCTGCACGGGGGTCGGCAGGCCTCTACGGAGCGGTCTGCTGCTCGGAGGGGCCTGTGCGGCCCAGCTCTACATCTTTTCTGAACCCCTGGCCGAGTGCGCTCTCATTGGAGGTATCGGCCTCGTCGTCGCCGCGGTCTGGCACCACCGTCGACTCGGTGAACACGTTTTCCAGGTCTTGAAAGGTCTCGGCGTCGCGGCAGCCACGTTTGTGCTGCTCGGTGGGTACGGACTGTACGCCCTGCTGTTCGGTCCACAGCACGTCCGGGGACCCGTCCATCCCGGCATTGCCATCGGCCTGTCCTCTGATCTTCTCAGCCCCATCTACCCGACGAGCAACCAGCAGTACACGCTCTCGTTGGGGACCATCGGCAACAACCTGATCGGCACCCCTCTCGGACGGGGCTGGTATCCGGATCTGGCCGAGAGCGGGGTCTATGTGGGCATTCCCCTGCTCGTGCTGCTGGTCGTCGGCGCTTTCCTGCTCCGCCGCAAGCCACTCATGCGCTGGGCCGCAGGGCTGGCCCTGTTGTCGTTTGTGTTGTCGTTGGGGTCCCGCCTGAAGGTCGACGGTCACGTCACGACCTTCAAGCTGCCGTTCGACCTCGTGAGCGGCCTCCCGATGATGGAGAACATCGTGCCCGCCCGGTTCGCGGTGGTCGGGTGGTTCTTCCTGGCGCTGATGCTCGGGATGGAGCTGGCGGAGCTGTATCGCTTCATCGCTCGGCGCAGCTGGTGGACCGTTCGGCCCTCCTCGCACACTTTTGCTCCCAGCCTGGCGGTCATCGCGGTCGCGGTGGCTGCGCTGGCGGCGCTCACTCCGGCTTCCCCGTTCGAGGAGGGGAAGGTCCCTTCACCCAGCCTGGCCGAAAGCCACGCCATGCGCTCGTTGCCCACCGGCGACGTGGTGCTCGGCTACCCGTTTCCCTCCTCCAACCCGTATCTGATGATATTCCAGGCCGAGGACGGCATGCGCTTCCGGCTCGTGGGAGGTTCACTCATCCAGCCCGGATATAACGGCAGGAACCAGAACAGCTCTGCCCCTCCCTCAGCCTGCCAGTCCATCCTGGTCAACTACTTCGCCGTCGGGCGGCCGACCCCTGACCTCTCACCTCAAAGCATGGCCAGCTGCGCGTCCGAGATGTTGACGTGGAAGGTGCAAACCGTCGTCTGGACGAACCTCGGGGCGCTCCCCGCCTCGGCGGACGCGTTCTTCACCGCCCTGCTCGGCCCTCCGTCGATGAGCGCATCGGACTCGGCGCTGTGGCTGAATCCGCGACCGGCACTCGAGGCGGTGGTGGCCGACGGTGGGCAGGCGGCCGCCAGCCGGGCCCAGGCAAGCGGCCTGAACGAGCCGCGCTGAGAGCCACCTGAACGCCCGCTGAGGGCGAACCCGAATTTGCACCCGGTCCGCATATGCTCCCGGCCGTGCGTCGTGATCCGGTGCGACATTCACGCAGTCGGTACCCAGCCATGGCGACGCTCGCCGCCATCCCGCTGACGCTGATTCTGCTCACCGGCAGCATCTTCGTGTCCGCCGGCCCGGTGAACCAGCTCCTGGAAGCCAGCCAACCGAGCACCGGAAGCTGTCCCTGGGTGGCGGCCTCCAGGGACCACACCAAGTCCCCCGCCGCGCTCGCCGTCGAGGTCGTCAAGAAGATGACCTTGCTGGAGAAAGTATCGTTCGTCGTGCTCCGCGAGGACCCGCCCTACGAAAACATCAACTCCGGAATCCCCTCCCTCTGCATCCCGCCGCTGACGCTCACGGATGGTCCGAATGGGATCGCAGGCGGCGCCACGGGGGTCACCCAACTCCCAGCGTCGATCGGCCTGGCGGCCAGCTTCAACCCGGCGATCACCAACTCCACCGGGCGGGTGGAAGGCGCGGAAGCCCGCACCAAGGGGCTCGACGTGGTCCAAGGTCCCGAGTTGAACCTGGCTCGAGTCCCTCAGAGCGGCCGGACGTACGAGGCGTACGGAGAAGATCCATTGCTGGCCGCGGTGATGGGTACCGCCAACGTCGAGGGCATCCAGTCGCAGGGCGTCATGGCTCAGGCCAAGCACTTCACTGCGTACAACCAGGAGACGGACAGGACTCGAGTGAACGAAGTGGTGTCCCAGCGGGCCCTCGAAGAGCTCTACGACGCGCCCTTCGCCTCGGTCATCGAGCAAGGGCACGTCGTGTCCGTCATGTGCTCCTACGGATCACTCGACGGCACCAACACGTGCTCAGATTCCAGCCTCTTCGACCAGTTGCGCGCCTGGGGCTTCGACGGATTCGTGCGTTCGGACCTCTCGGCGATCACGGACCCGGCCGCGGCCTTCCAAGCCGGACTCGACCTCATCAAGCCGGCCGGCATCCCTGCTGTCGTCCAGTTGGTCCGCCGCGGCACCATCCCGATAGCCGATCTCGACGCGGCTGTGACCAGCACGCTCCAGGAGATGTTCGCGTTCGGGCTGGTGGCCGCGCCCCGACCACTTCGAGTCCGGGCCAAGGCGGCATCCTCGGCGCACAGCGCCGTCGCCACCCGGGCGGCAGAGAGCTCCATGGTGCTGCTCAAGAACCACAACGGCCTGCTCCCGCTGTCGGATGCAAGCGGATCCGTCGCCGTCATCGGCTCGGATGCCGGCACCCAGGCCACAACCATCGGGCGAGGCAGCGCCCAGGTACGGGCCTCAACCATCAGCACGCCGATCGACGCACTGCAGTCCACCCTCGGCCCCGGTGTCAAGGTCACCTACACCCCCGCCGACTCGCCTCGCCTGTCCCTCCCCCCTATTCCCCGCAGCGACATCATGAGCACCAGCGTGCTCCCATCCCAAGCGCCCGGGCGGGCGGCACCCGCCCCGAAGGGCACCGAACCAGGAACCGGCGACCTGCACCTCGGCTACACCGCTCCCGCAGCAGCAACCGCGTCCACACCCGGAACCGGACCCGGTTGGTCATCGTGGTCCGCGGTACTCAGGGTCCCTCGGAGCGGGGTCTACGAGTTTTCCATCGAGCAAAACGGCGACACGTGGCTCGACCTCGACGGCCGAGCACTTGTTGCCCACGCAGGCATCCAGAGTCGGTCTCTGTGGTCCACCACGGCAACGCTGAGTGCCGGCCGCCGTTACCACCTGACCGTCACGTGGTTGCTCGTGAAAGGCAAGCCGGCTCCGCAACTCGGGTTCGCGGACGTATCGCCCGAGATCGCGGCAGCCGTGGCCGCGGCCCGGCACGCCTCGGTCGCGATCGTCTTCGCCGGCGCCCCTCAGGCTGAGGGCGTGGACCGGCCCAGCCTGCTTCTGCCCGGGGACGCCAATGCCCTCATTTCGGCCGTGGCCGCAGCCAATCCGAGGACCGTCGTGGTGCTGAACACGGGCGGCGCGGTGCTCATGCCATGGATCAATGACGTGGCCGCCGTGCTCGAGGCTTGGTACCCCGGCCAGGAGGACGGCATCGCCACCGCCGCCGTGCTCGAAGGCCAGGTCGATCCTTCGGGGCACCTGCCACTGACGTTCCCGGCGATGTCGGATCCGAGCCCCGTCGGTACGGCTGCGCAATTCCCCGGCGTGGACGGCACGGTGGACTACACGGAAGGTCTCGACATCGGCTACCGGTGGTATCAAGCCAACAACGTCGCCCCGCTCTTCCCCTTCGGATACGGCCTCAGCTACACCTCGTTCACCCTCTCCCATCCCGCTCTCGACAGGCAACGACACGAAGTCGACGCCAAGGTGACCGTGACAAACACCGGCTCGCGAGCCGGCACCGCCGTGGTGCAGGCCTATCTGCACTACCCTCAGGCCGCGGCCGAACCGCCTCAGCAACTTCGGTCCTTCGCCGCCGTCTCGCTGAAGCCCGGACAGGCGAGCGTGGTCCATCTCACGCTGCCGTCATCCGCGTTTCAGGCCTACCTGAATGGCGGCTTTCGCACCGTTCCGGGAACGTACTCGATCGATATCGGCCAGTCCTCGGCGAACCTCCCCATCCGCCTGACGACGAAGGCCCCGGAAGCCTAAAGCGGTCGGTCACGGCCACAGCAGGGCGCCTCGTGGCCCGGCCGCAGCGGGGCGTGTCGTGGCCCGGCCGCGGGCGGACGAGCATCTATGCTCCGGGCCCATCATGACCGACCTTCTGGTTCGTGACGAGCGTGCCGCCACGGAGGCGCCGGTCCTACCGCAACACGGATCCGAGGGCGGCGGCACTCCTCAGCTCAAGGCCCTCCGGACCGGGCCGGCGGACCCCCGACTGACCTCGCGCCGAGTCAAGCGCAACCGGCTGCTCTGGTTGCTCAGCCTTTTGCTGCTGGCGTTGCTGATCGTGTACCTCACGGGCGGGCACGGCCGATCGCGATCGACCTCCCCTCCGGCGCACAAGCCGCCCGCCCACGCCCAGCCCGCCGCACCGGTTGCTCCTCCGCCCGGCCGCGATAGTCCGGACTGGCAAGGAGACGGCCAGCCCGTCACCTTCGCCTTTGGCGGTGACGTCCACTTTCCTACTGGCACCAACCTGGGGGACCGACTGGCGGCGAACCCAGCCACGGCACTCGGCCCAACCGTCTCGGAGCTGCTCTCCGGCTCGAATCTGTCCATGGTCAACCTGGAATCGGCACTGACCAATGGGACGTGCCCGCAGCCCCAAGGCAAGCAGTACGTGTTCGACGCTCCTACGACGGCGCTGACCGCGTTCCGCTCCGCCGGCGTGACCCTCATCACCAATACCAACAATCACGGTGAAGACTGCGGACCGGCCGGCCTGCAAATGGCCCTGCAGGCCCGCCAAACCTCGGGCTTCCCGATCATCGGGATCGGCCAGAACGTCAACGACGCCTTCCGCCCTTATTTGACCACGATCAATGGCGAAAAGATCGCCATCGTCGCGGCCACCCAGGTCATCGACTCGGACCTCCAGTCGACCTGGACGGCAACACCGAGCTCAGGCCGGGCTGGCTTCGGCGTACGACGTCAACGCCCTCGTCGCTGAAATCGAGGCGGTCCGCCCCACGGTCGACACGGTGATCGTGTACCTCCACTGGGGCACCGAACTGCAAAACTGCCCGAACGCTCTGCAAGAACCGCTCGCTCAGGTACTGGTGAAAGCCGGGGCGGACATCATCGTCGGGACCCACGCTCACGTCCTCCTCGGCGGCGGCTTTCTCGGCAGCGCATACGTCGACTACGGGCTCGGCAATTTTGCCTTTTACGACAACACCCCGCCCGAGGACGCCAGCGGATCACTGGTCATCACCGCCACCGGGCGTCATATCGACAACGTCACCTGGCGGCCGGCGGTCATCGCCGATGACCTCCCACAACCGCTCAGCGGGGACGCGGCGAGCAGTGCCCTCACAAGTTGGGAGTCCGCTCGAGGCTGTACCGACGCGACGGCGACCGCAGGACCGTCCCTCGCCTCCAAGGCGAGCGAGACCTCGCCAGCACCGTCCCCCGAAGTGGCGCAACTGTCCGTGGACCAGGGGTGAGCCGCCCCGCTCGACAGGGCTCACCTATGTCAGCGGGGCGGCCGAGGGCAGGGTGGCGTTTGGTCAGGCGGGCTGGAAGGTGCGGAGCTTGTCGAACGACGGGAGGTCGACAGGGGTCTGCTCGTAGTACCCGATCTCCGCAATGGTGACGCGTTGGAGCGTTCGGCGCGCCGAGCTGGTGATGGCCCGGCGGGCGTGCTGCACGGCCAAGTTGTCCCAAATGACGATGTCACCTTGTTGCCACGAGTGCTCGTACACGTTTTCTTTGGCGTAAAGGTACGAGAACAGCTCGTCGAGGAGCTCGTCGCTCTCCTGCTCGCTCATACCGATGATGGTCCCGGTCATGTCCTCGTTGACGAAGAGGTAGGGCCTTCCTGTCGAGCTTTGATGGCCGACGACCGTGTGCACTGTCGACAGATCACGCGGATGGAGATCGGAAAGTCGAGTACGGCGGGTCGCCGCTCTCCTTCTGACCTGGAGGGCATTGAGACTGTCGACCCTTTTCCGGAGGGGTGCCGGGAGATGTTCGTAGGCACGGAAGCCACTGGCGTAGCGCGTTCCGCTCACGCCGTCCCCCACCTCGACGGCGTGCAGCGAGCCACCGAGATAGGGGGCAGGCACGAAGGGAACGTCGTTGTGGAACAAGAACTCCTCCGTCCCGAGGAGACCGTCCGGTCGCACGTTGGATACGAAGTAATTTTCGCGGGAACCGCGCAAGACGGGACCGAAAACGCTGCACAGGTCCAGCTGCTCATCCATGCTGAGCTGCAAGCCCCTGATCAGAACCAGACCGTCCTGCTGGTAGAGCGAGCGGAGCTCGTCCGCCTCACCCGTATCCAATGGCCGGTCCAACTGGACTTCGATTTCGAACCCAAATGGCTCGATGGCGCGATGGCGAATACCCGCTGGCATGCGTCCCCGGTCCTCCCTCTCGGCACCTTATCGGCACTCCATGGCGGCGGCGTATCCGCACCTCGCTCGAAGCGTCGTAGCCGATGCAGTCTATTTTCGGGTCCGACTATAGTCGGTGCCTCCAGATGGAGGCAGGCTCCGCCGGACAGAACGCCTTCCCGGCGACCGCTGGCCCGACGTCCCGAGGAGGCATGACAGGTGGATCTCGACGGCCGAGTGGCGTTGGTGACCGGGGCCAGCCGGGGAATCGGGCGTTGTATAGCCCTGGAGCTGGCCTCGAAGGGGGTTTCGGTCGCGATTGCGGCGCGCACCCTCGAAGCCGGCAGCGGACGGATGCCCGGTTCGTTGCACGAAACCGCAGACGCCATCCGCTCCCTCGGGCCGGACGCTTTTCCCGTCGCGTGCGACCTCAACGAGGTGGAACACGTCGGCGACCTGGCCGCTGAAGCGATGGGCTGGAAAGGGCGGGTGGACATTCTCGTCAACAACGCCGCCTTCCTGGGAAGGGCCACCTTTCATTCCCTCGACGAGCTGTCCCTGGCGAACTGGCAGCGCCAGCTGAATGTCAACGTGACCGCGCCCCTGCTGCTCACAAAAGCTCTCGTGCCCGGAATGCGGGAGAGGAGCGAAGGCGTCGTCGTGAACATCACCTCGGCCGCCGGCGACTACTTCGAGGGGGACGTTCCGGGAATCCCCTACGGTGCCACCAAGGCGGCGCTCAACCGGCTCACCCTGGCGCTCGCCCGCGACCTCCGGCCGGAAGGTATAGCGGTGATGGCAGTCGACCCGGGCCATGTGCGGACCGAGATCGCCGAGCAGGCCGCCCAACACCCCGGCTGGGAGATCGACATCAACGACGCTCACCCGCCAGAAGTTGCGGCCGCGGCCATCAGTGAACTGATCCAGCGTCCCGCCGGCGAAGCGAGCGGGCGCATCTGGGTCGTGGTCAGCGGGCATGGGGCGCTGCTCCGCCACGACGGATGGGGCCAACCGCCTGGGCCGGCCGAGCTGGCTGCCACCCAGTCCACACCACGAGGGGTTTCCGCTGAGCAGTCACCGTGACCCACGGCCCGGAGGGCGCGAGCGGCGAGACAATCAGCTATTGCCGCATGTGTCCGGCAGCCTGCGGGGTGAGAGTCACCGTCGAGGACGGGACCGTCACCAAGATCGCGGGTGACCCGGAGCATCCCGTCTCGAGAGGATACATGTGCCCCAAGGGCCGGAAAATGGGGGCTCTGGTCGATGACCCGATGCGGCTCGACCAGCCGCTGGTCCGACGAGAGGGAGGGCAGCTCCAAGCGGTCGACTGGGACACGGCCCTCGGCCACTTGGCCGAGCAGCTGACCCGTATTCGGGCCGAGCACGACGATTACGCCATCGGCTCGTACTCGGGCACCATCCTTGACGCCGCCGGTCGGTTCTACATGGAAAAGCTGCTGCGGGCGATCGGCAGTCCGAGCAAGTACAGCAGTGCATCCATAGACAGCATTGCCAAGGTCTTTGTGCCCAAGCTCATGGCCGGTCGGGAAGGGCTGTCGCCCGCGGTCGACTTCGACCGAACCACCTTTCTGCTCATCATTGGCGAGAACACGGTGGTCTCACACGGGGCATTCTCCTATTTCCCTGACCCGATCCGGTACCTGCGCACGGTGAAGCGTCACGGTGAGGTCTGGGTGCTCGATCCCCGCCGGACCGAGACGGCCAAGCTGGCCACCCGCCACCTCACGCCGCGTGGCGGTACCGACTATGCCGTCCTGGCGTTCCTCGTCCGGGAGGTGCTCCGCGGCGGAGCAGATGCCGGGTATCTCGCGGCCCACGCCCGCAATACGGACCGCCTGCGCGCTTCGGTCGAGCCGTTCGATCTGGCCAGGACCGCGTCGATCACGGGGCTCGCAGCCGACGATCTGAGCGCGCTCCTCGCGTCCGTCCGCCGCCACGGGAGGCTGGCCGTCATCACCGGCACCGGCGTCACCATGGCTGCCACCGGCAACGTGACGGAGTGGATGGCCTTCGCCCTACAGATCGTGACCGGGTCGTTCGAACGTCCGGGCGGGCGGTGGTTCAACCACACCGCTGGGTTCGACCCCGCTCGGAGCACGGCTCCTGACACGTCGGGCTTCGGCCCCGGGCCGCGAACCCGGCCGGACATCGCCCGGTTCGCCAACCAGTTCCCCTGCGCGGTGATGCCGGCCGAGATCGAGGCGGGTCACCTCAAGGCGTTGCTCGTCGTCAACGGGAATCCCTTGACCGCCTTCCCGCAGCCCGAGCGGCTGGAGGGTGCGTTCGGCCGGCTCGAGGTCCTCGCGGTATGGGACGTGGTCTGCTCGGCTACGGCCCGCCACGCAACCCACGTCTTCCCCTGCCCGGGGCCGCTCGAGCGGGCCGACGTGATGACCGGCGGCCACTTGTCCGCCGTCTTTGCCCAGTACGTTCGCCCGGTCGTCCCCCTGCGCGCCCAACGGCGGGCGATGTGGTGGAGCATCGCCACGCTGGCCCGGCACATGGGCATCGACCTTCTGCCCGGTGCGGTCGACCCAGACCGCTGCACCGACGACGAGGCGCTCGGAGCGCTCACCGCCGGTACGGACATCGCCTGGTCGGAGTTGCTGGCCGCCGGCGGCCGACCTGTCCCCCACCCCCGGCGGGAGCGGTGGGTAGAGGAGACGGTGCTGCCGGACGGGAGATGGGACGTGGCGCCGGAAAAGTTGGTGGCCCGGATGGACCATGCACTCTGTAGACCCGCTCATCGCCTGGTGCTCGGCAACCGCCGGGAGGTGCATCATACGAACTCGGTGCTCACCTGGGCCCAGGGCGAGTCCCCACCGCTCCGGTCCCATATCTATGTGAGCCCGGCGGACGCCGAGGAGGCCGGCGTCACGGATGGAACGACGGTCGAGGTGGTGAGCCCCCACGGCTCGTTGCAAGGACTGGCGCGCATCGACCCGTCGATGGCGAGGGGTACCCTCGTGGTACCGCACGGATTCAGCGATCCCAACGTATGTCGCCTCACGGCCACCGACGTCGACATCGACCCCTACACGGGGATGCCGACCCTGGTCGGGGTCCCCGTGTCGGTGCGCCCCGTTTGACGGCAGCACCGGTTTGACGGCAGCGCCGGTTTGACGGCAGCGCCGGTTTGACGGCAGCGCCGGTTTGACGGCAGGGCCGTCGCAGCCGCCTGTTTCCCCACGGGTCCACTCCTATCTCCGTGGTCGATCGTCTACCTTGGCGCCCATTCGACGCGAGAGAGGGAACATGGCTGAGCCACTGCGATTCGACGGAGAGGTAGCGGTCGTGACCGGCGCGGGGCGGGGGATGGGTCGGACGCACGCCCTCGAACTGGCTCGGCGGGGCGCCAAGGTCGTGGTCAACGACATCAAAGGGGCCGAGAAGATCGTGGCGGAGATTCAAGCCGGCGGCGGCGAGGCGATCGTCGACACCCACTCGGTCGGGACCGAGGAGGGCGGCGCAGCCATCATCGACCTGGCCCTCTCGACCTGGGGCCGCCTCGACGCGGTCGTCACCAACGCCACCATCTACCAGAACGTCCCATTCGACCAAATGACGCTGGCCGATTTCGACGCCGTTCTCGACATCAAGCTGCGGGCGGCCTTCTTCGTCTTCCACCCGGCCTACCTGGCCATGAAAGCTGCTGGCGGCGGACGGCTGGTGGGCGTCACCTCGCTCTCGGGTCTGCTCGGCATGCACACCCAGGCCAATTACTCGGCGGCCAATGCCGGCCTCGTCGGGCTGTTTCGGACCATGGCCCTGGAGGGTGCGGAATACGGCATCAAAGCCAACCTCCTCAACCCAGGAGCGCTCATCGAGAACGGGGAGCGCTGGGACTGGGTCGACAGCATCCCGGGCGTCAAGGGTGACGACATCCTGCACAACTTCCTACCCGAGCGGGTCAGCCCCATGGTGGCCGTCCTGGCCCACCGGACGTGCCCCTGCACGGGCCAGATCCTGGGGGCGTGGGGAGGCCGCTTCGCCCGCACCACATTGACGATCGCCAACGGCTGGGTCTCCAAACAACCGCCGACGGCCGAGGATGTCGTGGACCACTGGGACGAGATCACCGACCAGAACGGGGCGGTCGATCACCCGCTCGACTGCCTCATCTTCGCCAAAGAGAACATGCAGATCCTCTACGGCAGCTGAAAGAGCGGAGTGGCTTCACCGCGGGTGACCCCAGATGGCCCGCCGCGGCCGCCAACTAGTTGAACTTAGGTGGCTTCGGTCGCTTAGGTACGGCCGGTTTTCCACCGCCAACCGGCCGGCCGGGAGTCGTCGTCGCGGCTGGCGCCGGTTCTCCGCTGCCTTCTGCGACGCCATAGGTCTCCCTGACCCGCTCGATCTGGCCCTCGAGCCTGTTGACCTGCTCGTCGACTCGCGCCTTGGCCCGGGCCTGGAACTCTTCCCGCTGCTTCTCGGCCTTCTCCAGCCTGTCTGGATCGACGGTCGCCTTGACTCTGGCGATCTGCAGTTTCAAGCTGGCGATCTGCTGTTTGCCGATCTTCGCGAGCTGCTCGTTTGGGCCGGCTGCTTGGTCGGTGGCCAGCGTAACGCGCGAAACGGCGAGCATCCGGGCCACCGCTGTGTTGCCCACGGCGCGCTGTAGGGACCGGATCTCGGAGGGGCTCATCCCCTTCATGGAGGACGAGTTGCGTAGCCCCGTGGCGACCGCGACGGACGCCGACTCGGGGCGACGGGCCGGGACGGTCGGGCGCTGCGACTCCTGAGTTTCCTGTTGCCGCTCTGGCACCGGTCCTCCTCGGTAGACCCCTCCCGAAAGATACACCGGGAGCGGGCGAGGGCGGGCCGCCCCGTCGCGACTTCGAAGCACCCGTCTTCCAGCCGGCCGTCACGAGACGGGTGTGACCGAAAAACTCACCTTCCACGAGGCTGAGGCCCGTCGCCGCCAGCCTCATGGTCGAACCGGGCGAGCACCCCCGGGTAATCCGGGCTCGGCTCGGACATGCCACCGCCCGCCTGTCGAGGGAGCTCTACGCCCACGTACCCGAGACGGCCGATGGCGACGTGGCAGGGCACCCGGACGCCAGGTAGAACGCGGCGGCCGCCGACGCGGCGCGCCACGGGCCCGGCGGGCGCCGGAGCGCCTCAGACCAAGCTCTCAGAAGACAAAACCAGGACACAGGCGGTGGAGGTGACCGGAATTGAACCGGCGACTTCTACGATGCGAACGTAGCGCTCTACCGGGCTGAGCTACACCCCCGCAACAGGAAGCTTCAGCGTAGCGCGGCACCCCAGTCGGCATCGTGGCCCGAGCGCCCCTCCAAGGCAGCTTGGAGGCGAAATTGGAGCAGCGTGGTGGTCAGATCGCTACGCGTTCGCTCAAGTACAGCGCGCAGGGAATCGGCGGTTCGCCGCAGTCCGCCAGTGATCGCGTCCGGGTAGTCCACGCTGACGAGCAACTCGTACACGTCGTCCATGGCGAGGAGAAGATCCTCCGCGACCGAAGCCTTCCCTTCTCGCAACCGGTCGAGCAGGTTGCGGCGCAGCTCGGACGCGGCCTCCGCCAGGCCGTTGAGCCAGGCCGGCGCTTCCACCTTCAATTCCAGGTGCCCGGGGAGAGCCGTCCCGCCGACGAGCGCCGCCGTCAGCACCGCCTCGGCGTACTCCTTTTCGGCATCATGGAGAAAGCCGGCATAGGCCACCCGCGGGAACGGACGCACGGCCTGTTGGGCTTGCCGCAGCGCCACCTCACACTGCGACAGCTGGATGGTCACCCGGTCCGCGTTCGCGGCGGTGGACGGCCCGGATGGCGCTTCCCGCACTGCGAATCACCTGCCGACAGGCGGCCAGCCCCGCCTCGCGCGCCGCGTTGGCTGCCCCCAGCTCAGCGCCAGCGCTCTCGACCAGGTCGGCCAGTCCAGCCCGCCTGTCGGGATCGGAGGCCGCGTCCGGCAACTCGTGAACGCTCAGTTGGCGGCGCGGCGCAGAGCCAGCTCGCCGTAATCAGCGCCGCCGAACTCGTAGGCCGGGCGTGGGCGGACGGCGCGCAACTGAGCCGGCGGCGTCAAGTAGGCGAGCTTGAGCTCCCGCTCGGCGGCCAGGTTACGCATGCGGATCAACAACGCCACGTACCCGACAAGGGCCACGTCGAACAACACCTGGATGGCCCAGGCGGCCGCCAGACCGGAAGCCACGGCCACGAGCAGGGCGCAGATCATCCCGCCCAACAGCACCAGCAAGACGTCCCGGCGTCGCTTTTGGGCCTGACGGCGGCGAAGGGCGGCAGCCGACGGGGGTCGTAGGGGGTTGCGGCTCACGCCGCTGCCGGGACGCGGGCCGTTCCCGGGACGCCACGCGGGGGCCGGGCTCATCGGGCGATAGGCGGGGATGGTGCGTCCTGAGGTGGATCCACTGCGAAGCCGGTTGGCGGGAGCGACGGTGGTCGGCGTGGCCCGTTCCAGCACCGAAAGGTGCCGACGGAACGTGACGACCGGGTCAGAGAAGGTCCCCTGCGTGCGCGACCGTAGCCACGAGAACAGCAGCACCCCCCAGACAACGGCGAGGACCAGCAGGATCACAGTAGTCAAGACTCCTCGGCCTACCCTTCGGTGTCAGGGACCGTACGCCACTGGACGCACAGAGTGGGGGATCCCACATGATGCGAGGCCATGGCGGATTGGTCCGGCGGTTACTGCAAGCTGCCGGCTACCTCAAACCAACGACAAAACAGCCGAGCCCGTTCAGGCAATTCTCAGGAGGGTAGCCCCGCCTGGCGGGGTGCCGCCAGATGGAGCGGCAAATTGGTTCCTGACCAGCGGGGACGGGCCGACCACCCGGTCAATCAAGCGGGTCGGCGTCGCCACCCCGGACGAGCTCGTCGATCGGGTCGGCGAGATCGAGCACCGGATTGGTGGCCGTGTTGACGAGCGGGGTCGCCAAGTCGCCGGCCGGACGGCGCCAGTGCCCACTGCGGCCACCGGTTTTCTCCCACAGCGCCAGATCACCGATGACCATCGAACGATCGGCGGACTTACACATGTCGTAGATCGTGAGCGCGGCCACCGCGCAGGCCGTCATGGCCTCCATCTCCACGCCCGTACGATCGACCGTCTCGACCTGGGTCTCCACCTCTACGTAGTCGTCCCCAAGGGTGAAGTTGATGGTGACCGCCCCGACCAGGAGGGGATGGCAGAGGGGGATCATGTCGGCGGTCCGCTTGGCGGCCTGGATGCCGGCAATACGGGCCGCTCCCAGCACGTCCCCTTTGGTGATGGCGTTGGAGGCCACCTTTCCGGTGGTCTCTGGGGTCATGAATACCTTGCAACGGGAGATGGCCCGCCGGTGGGTGGCTTCCTTCGGCGTCACATCGACCATGCGGGCCCGACCGAGCGGGTCGAGGTGGGTGAGGCCGCGGTCCGACATACCATGAGTGTACTCAGGAGGATCACCCCGGACCTCCCGGCCTCCGGGGCGGGGAGGCGTCAGCCGCCGATCTGGCTCATGCTGCGCGCCGGGCGGATGAAATGAACCTGCCCGATCGAGTGCCCGGCCCACTTCCGACCGACCTCCAACTCGACGGCTGCAGCCAGGTCGTCGTCGCTGCCACCACTGCGGAGTATGGCCCGCAGGTCCGTCTCTCGCACCGAAAAGAGGCAATTGCGCAACTGCCCTTCCGCGGTCAGCCGGATCCGGTCGCACGACTCGCAGAACGGACGGGTCACGCTGGCGATCACGCCCACCCGGCCACCGCCGTCCGCATACGTGTACGACTCGGCCGGCGCCGAATCTCTGGCGCCGAGACCGTCGGGCGAAACCAGCGGCCAGGCGGCGTCGATGGTTTCGATGATCTCCGATGCCGGCACTACCTGCCCCATCTTCCACTGACCGCCTCCGTCAAGGGGCATCCATTCGATGAAGCGCAACTCGACCCCCCGATCCCGGCCGAAGGCGGCGAAGTCGAGGATCTCGTCGTCGTTGAGGTCCCGGACCACCACGCAATTGACCTTCACCGGGGACATGCCGCTCGCGATGGCCGCATCGATGCCGGCCAGCACCGCGTCGAGGGCGTCCCGGCTGGTGATGGTCGCGAACCGGTCACGGCGCAGCGAGTCACAGGAGATGTTGACCCGTCGCAGGCCCGCCTGGGCCAAGTCCGTGGCTTGATGGGAAAGCGTCGCTCCGTTGGTGGTCATGGCCACGTCCACACCGAGCTCCGACAAGCTGCGGATCAGGACGGGCAGGCGGGCCCGAACGGTGGGTTCGCCACCAGTGATGCGGATGCTGTCGAACCCGAAACGCTCCACGCAGACTCGGGCCACCCTGGTCAGCTCCTCGTACGTGAGCAGGTCCTCGCGAGGCAGCCACTGCATGCCTTCTTCCGGCATGCAGTACTGACACCGGAAGTTGCAGCGATCCGTGATCGAGATCCGCAAATCGCGGACGGTGCGGTTGTAGGGATCGACGAGCGCGGCGGCCACGCCCCCCAGCCTACGGCCCGAGGAGAAGTAGACCGACGCACTCGCCCGCGACGACCTCGACGCCCGGCGGCACGATCGCCAACCCGTTGGCCAGGGCCATCGCATAGAGCTGGTGCGACCCCTGGCCTCCCGTGCTGGTCATGTGGTAGCGGCCATCGGTTTTGACCGTGGCCTGGACCCGCAGGTACGAGGTGCGCCCGTCGTTGGCGCCGCGCCATACGGCGTCGTCGACGACGGCCGGGACGGCCGGCCGGTACAAGTCGGAATCGGGCCGCCCGGCCAGTCGGCGCAGGCCTGGTCGAGCCAGGACTTCATAGCTGACCATCGACGACACCGGGTTGCCCGGCAGCCCGAAGACCGGGGTGGTACCTACCAGACCGAAGGCGAAGGGTTTGGCGGGGCGGATGGCGACCTGCATCCAGCGCATCTTCCCGATGCGGTCGAGCACCACTTTGACCAGGTCGAAGTCCCCCATGCTCACACCGCCGCTGGTCATCACCGCGTCGCAGCGGGCGATCCCCTCCCCGAGCCGTCCTTCGATGTCCTCCTCCACGTCGCGGGCGATGCCGAGATCGACCGCGACGAATCCGTCCCGGCGGAGCAGGGCGATCAAGGTACGCCGGTTGGAGTCGTGGATCTGGCCCGGGCGCAACTCGCCGGCTCCCTCCACCAGCTCGTCGCCGGTCGAGAAGACGCCGACCACGGGGGCAGGCACGGCAGCCACCGTTTCCCGGCCCACGCTGCTGAGGACCCCGAGATGGCCGGGACCGAGGACGGTGCCCGCCGGGAAGACCTCCTGGCCGGCAGCTATATCCTCGCCGGCGTGGCGGACGTGCTCGCCTGCCGGCGCCGGGGCCGAGATCCACACGACGTCGCCGTCGCTGTGCGTGTCCTCCACTTTGGCGACGGCGTCCGCGCCGGGGGGGAAAGGGGCACCCGTCATGATCCGCAGCGCCTGACCGGGGCCAACCGGGCCGTGCGGGGCCTGGCCGGCGGCCAGCGTCCCGATCACCTCGAGCTTCGCCGGCTGGGCCGACGTCGCCCCGGCGACGTCCGCGGCCCGTACGGCGTAGCCGTCCATAGCCGTGTTGGCGAATGGGGGGACGTTGTCCGCGGCGGTAACCGGCTCGGCCAAGACCAGCCCGATGGCGTCCGCCACCGGGGTCGACCGAGGCGATCTAGGGGTACAGGCCGCCACGACCTCGGCTTGGGCCTCGTCGAGGGGGATCACGACGGACCGGCAGGGTCGCGGAGGCGCTGCTCCAGATAGGCCCGGAACGCCGGGCCGAGGTCTTCGCGTTCGAGGGCCAGTTCGACGGTCGCTCGCAGGAAGTCCAACTTGTTGCCGGCGTCGAAGCGACCTTCGCGGAAGGTGTAGCCGTGCACCGATTCGGTGTTGAGCAGCTCCTTGATGGCGTCCGTCAACTGGATCTCGCCGCCCCGCCCGGGCTTGGTTTGGGCGATGGCCTCGAAAATGGCCGGGGTCAGCACGTAGCGGCCCATGATGCCCAGATCGGACGGGGCGTCCTCCGGGGCGGGCTTCTCCACCAGGTCGAGCACCCGGACGAGGGACTCCTCGACTTGTTCAGCGGCGACGCTTCCGTACGAGGAGATCTCCGCGGGTGTGACCTTCTTGAGGGCCAGCACCGACGTCCCGTAGCGGTCGTGGGCATCGAGCATGGCCGCCAGAATCCCGGCCCGGTGATGCATGATGTCGTCGCCGAGGAGGACGGCGAACGGCTCATCGCCCACGTGCTGCCGGGCCACCGACACCGCGTGCCCCAGCCCGAGCGGCTCCCCCTGCCGAACGAAATGGACCTCGGCCATCTCCGCGATTCTTCGCATCTCGGCCAGCTGCTCGAGCTTCCCGCTCTTTTCCAGGTGGTGCTCCAACTCGAACGACCGGTCGAAGTGGTCTTCCATGCTTCCCTTGCCTCGGCCGGTGATGATCAGAATGTCCCTGATCCCACAGGCGACGGCCTCCTCGACCACGTACTGGATGGCCGGTTTGTCGACCAGAGGCAGCATCTCTTTGGGTTGGGCTTTGGCGGCGGGAAGGAACCGGGTACCGAGTCCGGCCGCGGGGATGACAGCCTTGTTGACGGGGTTGGCCACGGGGTTGTTCTACCACCAGCAGGCGACGGGACAGGAACGACTCCGGTAGACTGGCACTCCAGCCCTGAGAGTGCTAACGGTCCGAGCGGCAGGAGGCCCGCAATCGATGCCTACGTACGAATACGCCTGTAAATCCTGCGGCGAGCACCTCGAGGTGGTCCAGTCGTTCAAGGACGACGCGCTGAGCGAATGCCCCAACTGCGGAGGGCAGTTGCGGAAGGTGTTCGGAAGCATCGGCATCGCGTTCAAGGGCAGTGGCTTCTATAAGACCGACAGTCGCAGCGCCAGCGGCGCGGGCAAATCGGCCCCGTCGGGCGACCAGGGGTCGGACGGCGCCAAGTCGGACGGCGCCAAGTCGGATGGCGCCAAGTCGGACGGCGCCAAGTCGGCGCCCAGCTCGACAGGCGAGAGCTCTGGGGACAAGACGGCGAAGAAGAAGGAGTCGACCTCGTCGGGCGAGGGCTCCGGAAGCTCGCCACGTTCGACATCGAGCGCTGCTGCGTCGTAGCGGTTGGCGACGGATCGATCCAACGTCCAGGTCCGAGAAGGACATCCCGTGACCGGGGCGGAGATCGCGGTCATCGGTGGCTCGGGGTTCTACGAGTGGTTCGACGCGGGCCGCGACGTCATGCCCTCGACCCCGTATGGCCCGACTTCGGGCCCGATCTCGCTCGGAACGGTGGGGAATCGATCCGTCGCCTTCCTCCCCCGGCACGGCCGCAACCACCAGATCGCTCCCCACGCGGTCAACTCGCGCGCCAATCTGTGGGCGCTGCGAGAATTGGGGGTACGGCGGGTCATCGGACCCTGCGCCGTTGGCTCCCTGCGGGCCGACCTCGACCTCGGTGACCTGGTGATCCTGGATCAGCTGGTCGACCGGACCTGGGGACGGGACACGACGTATCTCGACGGCGACCTCGTCGAGCACGTGAGCTTCGCGGATCCCTACTGCCCGCAGCTGCGCTCCGTCCTGGCGACCGCAGCCCGGCCTGGCCCTGGCCCCGGCGCCGGGCTCGAGGGTGGATGGTCCGGCGGAGCCGTTCATGCGACCGGGACCGTGGTGGTAGTACAGGGTCCGCGCTTCTCGACCCGGGCCGAATCCCGCGTCTACCAGGCAGCCAGCATCGACGTCATCAACATGACCCAATACCCGGAGGCCTACCTGGCGCGGGAACTGGGGCTGTGTTACGCCGGCCTGGCCCTCGTCACCGACCGGGACGTGGGCGTCGAGGGCGACCCCAGCATCGCCCCCGTGACCATGGAGGCGGCGCTGGCTGTCCTGGCCGCCAACGTGGATCACACCCGCAACCTGCTGGCTGCCGCCATCCCGGCCATCCCGGCCGAGGTCACCTGCTCTTGCGCGACCGGCGGCGCCCCCAGCCTCCGGCGCTAACGGGGAGACGCCAGCCGCGACTGCAGCAGGGTCGGCGGGGCCCCGCTCCCCGCAGGACGGTCCCAACCTGACGCCGCGGTCCCACGAGCCTCCGACGACCCGGCCGCCTCACGCACACTTCCGGCCTCGCCCGCACCCGGCCTGCGCACACCCAGCCTCCTCCGCAGGCACGCGCCCGGCCTCAGCCACACACACCCGGGGCAGCCACACACACACACACACACACACACACCCGGCCTCCCCCGCACACACACACCCGGCCTCCCCCGCACGCACACTGCCGGCCTCCCCCCGACTCGGCCTCCCCCCGCACTCGGCCTCCCCCCGCACGCACACTGCCGGCCTCCCCCCGACTCGGCCTCCCCCCGCACTCGGCCTCCCCCCGCACTCGGCCTCCCCCCACACCCGGCCTCCCCCCACACCCGGCCTCCCCCGCACCCGGCTTCCCCCCGCACCCGGCTTCCCCCCGCACCCGGCTTCCCCCCGCACCCGGCTTCCCCCTGCACCCGGCTTCCCCCCGCACCCGGCTTCCCCCCGCACCCGGCTTCCCCCCGCACCCGGCCTCCCGCACAGTCCCGACCCCCCCGCCGGAGGCGACCCGCAGGGCGTGGCAAACTTAGCGGGGCAAATCGTCTTGACGTGCCGTGTGGGTTCCTGGGAGCGAGAAGTGGTGTGACGACATCCGGCGAGAGCCTTACCACCCGGATGGGGCCACCTAGCGGCTCGGGCCGGCGCCAGCGGGTCCCAGGTCCTCGCTACAAGTGGGTCGCCCTCACCAACACCACGATGGGCATCCTCATGGTGGTCATCAACGGGTCGATCACGATCATCGCCCTGCCGGCCATCTTCCGGGGCATCCAGCTGAATCCCCTGACGCCAGGGAACACCTCGTACTTCCTGTGGGTCCTCATGGGCTTCCTGCTGGTCACGTCGGTGCTCGTCCTTACCTTCGGGCGACTCGGAGACATCCGAGGCCGGGTCCGGATGTACAACCTGGGCTTCGCCATCTTCACCCTGTTTTCCATCCTGCTGTCCGTGACCTGGATGAAGGGGTCGCCGGGGCCATATGGATCATCGTGATGCGACTCGGACAGGGCGTCGGCGGCGCCTTGGAGTTCGCTAATTCGAGCGCCATCCTGACCGACGCCTTTCCCGAGAACCAGCGGGGCTTCGCCCTGGGGATAAACGCCATCGCCTCCATCGCCGGGTCTTTCATCGGCCTAATCCTCGGCGGGCTCCTCGCGCCCGTGTCGTGGCGGCTGGTGTTCCTCATTTCCGTGCCGTTCGGGTTGTTCGGGACGATCTGGGCGTACACCATGTTGGTGGACAATGGCGTTCGGGTGCCGGCGAAGATCGACTGGCTGGGCAACCTGACGTTCGCCATCGGCCTGACCGCGGTGCTCGTCGGCGTGGTGTACGGAATCCAGCCGTACGGTGGCCACCCGATGGGGTGGACGAACCCCGCGGTGCTCGGCAGCATCGTCGGCGGGTTCCTCTGCCTCATCCTGTTTATGTGGATCGAGACACGAGTTCCCGAGCCGATGTTCCGCTTACGGCTGTTCCGGATTCGACCCTTCACCTTTGGGATCATCGCCGCCTTCTTGGCGGCTGTCCCCCGGGCCGGCCTGCAGTTCCTGCTGATCATCTGGCTCCAAGGGATCTGGCTCCCTCTCCACGGCTACAGCTTCGAGCAGACCCCGCTGTGGGCCGGCCTGTACATGATCCCCCTCACGCTGGGCTTCCTCTTCGCCGGCCCGGCGGCCGGCATCCTGTCGGACCGCTACGGAGCCAGAACGTTCGCCACCCTGGGCATGCTCTCGACCGCGATCAGCTTCGCTCTGCTCGACACCCTTCCGGTCAACTTCTCCTACCCCTGGTTCGCCACCCTGCTGTTCGTGATGGGCTTGTCGATGGGCCTGTTCTCGCCTCCGAACCGGGCTGCGATCATGAACAGCCTGCCCCCGGACGAACGCGGTGCTGGTTCGGGTATGGCCACGACGTTCATGAACTCGGCCTCGGTGCTGGCCATCGGCTTCTTCTTCACGGTGCTCACCATCGGCCTGGCCGCCTCGCTCCCCCACCACCTCCTCACCGGCCTGACGGCGGAGGGTGTGCCGGCCGCGAAGGCGCACCAGATCGCCGAGCTGCCGCCGATCGGGGTGCTCTTCGCCAGCTTCCTCGGCTACAACCCGGTCCAGCAGCTCCTGGGACAGGCCGGCGTCCTACAACACCTTTCCCCGCAACAGGTGGCCGCGCTCACAGGTCATGGGTACTTCCCGGCGCTGATCAGCAGCCCATTCGCCCAGGGTTTGCACTATGCCGTCGACTTCGCCATCGCCTGTTCGCTCATAGCCGCGGCGGCCTCGTGGATGCGGGGCGGGAAATACGTCTACCACGACCGGTCGCTCGATGCGCAGATCGAGAGCGGCTGGATCGACGAGGCCGCTGAGGTCGCCGCCCCACTCATCGAACCGAACTCGAGCGACGTGGTGCCCTCCACCAACCATCACAAGAAGCAGCGTCGAACCTGATCCGCCTGCAGCGAACCCGGAGACCCTGACAGCCGGAGACCCTAACAGCCGGAGACCCTGACAGCCGGAGACCCTGACAGCCGGAGACCCCTGAGGTTGCGGCGCCGGAGAGATAGGGTCCGGGCCATGGAAAGCAAGTACGACGAATTCGGGCTCTTCCATGAGAATGCGGCCGAGTTCGGCCTGCCCTACGACGGTCCTCCCACCGTCCGGCGCGAGTTCGTCACTATCGAGACCGACCGCCGACTCAGCGCGCTGGTGTGGGGGTCCGGCCCGCCCGAACTGGTCCTGCTCCACGGTGGATCGCAAAACGCCCACACCTGGGACACCGTGGCCCTGGCCCTGGACCGACCGCTCGTCGCCGTCGACCTCCCGGGGCACGGCCACTCCGACGGCCCGGGCCGCTCGCCGGACCGGCAACTGTCCCCGCAGGCCTACGCCGAGGACGTCGCCGTCGCCGTCGGGGCCCTGGCGCCGGATGCCGAGCGCGGTGGTGGGCATGTCCCTCGGAGGACTGACAACGATCGCCCTCACCGAAGTCGCGCCCGAACTGGTGCGCAAGGTGGTCCTCGTCGACATCACACCGGGCGTCAACGCCCCCGGGTCCAAGCACATCACCGACTTCGTCAACGGACCTCCGAGCTTCGCCGACTTCGACGAGCTGCTCGAGCGGACGATCCGCTTCAACCCGACCCGCACGGAGTCCTCCCTGCGGCGAGGCATCCTGCATAACGCCGAGCAGCGCGAGGACGGCACCTGGGTCTGGCGGTGGGCCCGGTGGCGGGACCAGTCCGGAACGGACGCAGTGGCGGTTCGCCAGGCCGGCCACTTCGCCGACCTGTGGGACGCGTTGGGCCGGATCCAGGTTCCGCTGCTCTTGACCCGAGGGATGCTGGCCCAATCCGTCGTCCGCGACGAGGACGAGGCCGAGCTCCGGCGGCGGCTCCCCGACGCCGAAGTGGTGTACTTCGACCAGGCCGGGCACAGCATTCAGGGCGACATGCCAGTGGAGCTGGCCGAGGCCATCACGGCCTTCGTCTTTCCCTGAACGAAGCGCGGCCGCGGCCGTCCGACTGCAAGCTCCGCTGGACGGGACGGCTGTAGTGGGTCAGCGTGGGGTGCTGGGTGTGGTGTTCGGCGGACTTGCCCTCGACCTCTTGCGGCGCCCGAGGGTGGGTGCCGCTACGCGCCTCTTCCAATGGTCGATCACCCACGTGGCCTTCCTCTTCGCGCCCATGGCCGCTGACCAGTTGCTCCTGCGCTACCGTCCGACGACGAGGTTCCGTGAGGTTGCTTTTGTGGTATCTCAGCTGTTTTTCGTGTTTTCTTCTGGACCCGTAGTTACAACGGAGCGAAAACGGTCAGTACAACGGATCTGGAAGGTTTTGCTGACCGTTTTTGAAGCAGGTCGTACTCAGCGACGATCGAAAACGGTCAATAAAACCGGATCGGGCTCGTCTTCCAGGTTTTACTGACCGTTTTGACACGCAGTCGTACACAGCAGCGATCGAAAACGGTCAGCAAAACGAGGCGCCCCCGTTTTCACTGACCGTTTTCGAAGGGGGCCCGTCGGTTTTTGGTATCTAAACCGCGTATTACGCGGTTTAGATACCAAAAACGGAGACCGGCGATCGGGAGAACGACCGGCGATCGGGAGAACGACCGGCGAACCGGCAGGCGAGAGGCCAGGGAGAGCGAGAGGCGAGAGGCCAGCGACCGGCCAGCAACCAGCAACCGGCCAGCAACCAGACGCAGCCCCGGCCAGCAACCAACGACCGGCCACGTCTCTCCCGACTACGCAATGTTGCCCAGCTCGCCCATGTCGATGGGCCAGTGGCCGTCGGTTTGGGGCGGCCAGCCGGCAGCCAGGACGACGGGCAGCTGGTCCACCAGCCAGGGTGGGAGAACCCGACCCCCGCCGGCGACGTGCTGCACCAGCTCGGTCAGGGTCCACCAACGGGCGCCCTTGAACGCCAGAGCCTCGAGCGCTTCGAGGCCGGCGGGCCGATACTCCCCCCTTGACCGCGAGCGACGTGCACGTGCTCCTGTTGGTCGAAGTGGTAGCCCCCAAACTCGAAGACGGCGTGCTGGCGCCACACGCAGGGCCCCATCTCCACGCGGTCGATCCCGGTCTCCTCGAACAGTTCGCGAGCCGCGGCAACGCCACTCGGCTCGCCCTGTTCGATGCCGCCCCCGGGCAGCTCCCACCATTCGCCCGACGCCGGTCGGAACGGGTCGCTGGCCTGCAACAACAGCACGCGGTCAGCGGGGTCAAGCACGACCACCCGGGCCGCCTGCCGGTGAAGGGACCACACCAGCGGCTACCCGGTGGGCTACTCGCCGCTCATCGACACGTCGGCGATCGCCAGGGTGACGCCGGCAGCCGACGACGGGAGTCGTTCGAGGTCGTTGCCGATGGCCACGATGCCGCTGAGCATGCGCTGGATTGTCGACGCGATGGTGAACTCACGGACCGGCCCGGCCAGCTCCCCACCCCGGATCAAGACCCCTTCGGCGCCGACGGAGAAGTCGCCGCTGATCGGGTTGACGCCGGAGTGCACCCCGGAGATGGACTGCACCAACAGGCCGTCGCCCACCAGGGCCCGGATTTCCTCCGGTGACTGCGTGCCGGGAACCACGGTGAGCGCCCGGGCGCCGATGCCCGGAGCGCTCTTGAACCCGGCGCGCACGGCCGATGCGGTCGATCCCGTGCCCGCTCGCCGGGCCGCGTACGTGTTGTACAGGTACTGGCGCAGCTCGCCAGACTCGATGAGGACGTTGCGGCGGGTGGCCAGGCCCTCGGCGTCGAACCGCCCGGCTCCGTAGGCGTCCATGTCCGTCGGATCGTCCACGAGGGTCAGGGCGGGAACGGCCACCTCTTCGTCGAGCCGCTCCGCGAAGATCGATCGTCCTTTGAGCACGGACTCACCGTCCAGGGTGCCGCCGATGATGGCGAGCAGCGTGGCGGTGATCTCCGGTTCGAACACCACCGTGAGATGGGCGGACCGAGGCTTGGTCGCACCGAGCAGGCGGGTGGCCCGCCGGATGGCGTCGCCGGCCGCCTTGTCGAGGTCGAGCTCGTCCGGGCTGCGACCGACGCTGTAACCGGCTCCGGTTTGGGTGTCGGTCCCTTCCCCCGCAATGGCGTAGGCCGACAGGAAGCACACCGTCCGCCGCGACGAGGCCCGGATCCCGGTGCTGGAGGCCACGGCCGACTCCAGGGCGGCGTCGCCCCATTCGGCCGACTCGACGGCGCGGATCCGGGGGTCACCTGCCCGAACGGCCTTCTCCAGGTCCAGAGCCCGGGCCACCTTGAAGTCCGCGGGGCACGACGCCAGGTCGTCGCGCCAGAGGTCCAGGTCGGCCGGGGCCACCCCATCTGGAGCGGCCAATCCGACCCACTCGTCCGGAGACGCAAACCCGGCATTGTCGCGGGCTTCGTCGAGTGTCTCGCGTACAACGTCGGGGTCGAGCGAGCCGGCGTAGGCGAAGCCCTGACGGGAGTCGGCCACGACGCGAACGCCGATCCCCGCAGATTCCGCCGCGGAGAGTGACTCCACTTCTCCCTCGTAGACCCGGACCTCCGTCTCACGCCCCCGGGCTACGTACGCCTCGACCTGCTCTCCGTCCCGAGCCCAACCGGCCACCTGAGCGGCCAGATCCAGCAGCTCGCTCATCGGGCGGTGCCACCGACGGTCAGTGCGCTCACCCGCAAGGTGGGCTGGCCGTCGCCGACCGGCACGCCCTGCCCCTGCTTGCCGCACATGCCGGGCGAACCCATGGCGAAGTCGGTACCGACCGCGTCGATGCTGCGCAGGACCTCCGGGCCGTTGCCGATCAGATTGGCGTCGCGGAGCGGCTCGGTGATGCGCCCGTCCTCGATCAGGTAGGCCTCTGTCATCCCGAACACGAAGTCACCCGTCGCGGTGTTGACCTGGCCCCCTCCGAGCTGGGCGACGTAGACCCCGTTCGGCGTCTGACGGACGATCTCGTCGGGATCGTCCGAACCGGCGATCACATAGGTGTTGGTCATGCGGACCATCGGCAGGTGCTGGTAGCTCTCCCGCCGCCCGTTGCCGGAGCTGGGGCGTCCCTGCTTGCGGGCCCGCAGCCAGTCCCACATGTAGTCGGTGAGGATCCCGTTCTCGATCAGTACGTTGCGTCCCGCCGGGTGACCCTCGTCGTCGACGGCGAGAGCTCCCCACTCCGGTCCCATGGTGCCGTCATCGACCAGCGTGACCAGCGGGCTGGCCACCAGCTCGCCGACCCTGCCGGTGAACACGGACACGTCCTTGGCGATGTGATCCGCCTCCAGCCCGTGCCCACACGCTTCATGGAAAAGGACACCCCCGCTTCCCTGCTTGATCACTACCGGGAGGCTCCCGGAGGGGGCCGGGCGGGCAGCCAGCTTGGTCAGCGCCCGAGTGGCCGCAGCCCGGGCCAGCTCCTCCACCACCACCTGGTCGAACATCTCGAAGCCCACAGTGGCGCCGACGGACTCGCGACCGGTCTGCAGGCCGGTGTCGCCGTTGGCGACGCACGATACGGAAAACCGGGTCCGCACCTGGTCATCGCTGGCCAGGACCCCCTCGCTGTTGGCCACGAGGATCTGCCGCCGGCTGTCCCCGTAGACGGCGGACACCTGGCGGATGGCACCACCCGCAGAGCGGGCCGCCTCGTCGGCGCGCCGCAGCAACGCCACCTTCTGCGCCTTGGCCACAGTCTCGGGCAGGACGGCTACCTCGTTGGGGGAAGGGGCTTCGATCCGGCTCAGAGCCACGGTGCGCACGCCACCGCCGCCGCGGCGAGCGGTTGCGGCGGCGGCCCTGGCCGCGGCCCGCAGGCCCTCTTCGGTGAGGTCACTGGTATGGGCGAAGCCGGTCGTGTCGCCGACCACCACCCGGATGCCGGCGCCGCGATCGCGACCCGAGGCCATATCTTCCACCCGCCCGTCGTCGAGCCGGGCCGCGGTACCGCGCCGGTCCTCGGCAAACACCTCCGCAAAGTCACCGCCCGTTTGGAGGGCCTCTCCCAGCACCGCCTCCACCACCGAATCGTCGATCACCGAACACTCCTTCTTCCGGGGCACCGGCGAGCTGCACGCAACCGGCATTGGAATATTTCGAGGGTACCGGCGTACCGTACCTAGCTGTGCCCGTCACCACCGGCGTCTGTGGCCAAGTATCGCTCGTCGTCAGCGAGTCGGACACGGCGGCCGCGCTCGGGACCAGCAACGTGGCGGTGCTGGCCAGCCCGCGCCTCATCCAGCTCTGCGAGCAGGCCACGGTGGTCGCGCTCGGACCGCAGGGGGAGTCTGGTCTGACAACGGTCGTCCTCCGGATCGAGTTCAGCCACCTGGCCCCTATCTCGGTCGGCAGCAGAGTCGTCGCCACGGCCACCCTGGAACGCCGCGACGGCCGCCGGCTGATCTTCAACACCAGTGTCACCGATGCCTGCGGGCTGGTCGCAGCTGGCAAGATTACGAGGGTTGTGGTGGATACGTCCTCATTTCTGGAGAAAGCCCGATAGGGCGCCTGCCCCTTTCCACCATGGGCGCGGCGGTCAGCCAACCCTCGTGACGGGGCGCGACCCGTCGAGGTCCGGTGGATCCCGAAACGACGGTGCGGCTTTTAAACAACCGCCGTTGCCGGCGTTGGACCACTACTCTGACAAACCAATTCGATGTCGACTGCAGTGAGCTCGCGAGAGACGTCCAGACCCGTCGCCGTTCGCCCGGTCCAGCGATCGCAGTGGTGGCGCGAGGTGCTGATCATCGCGACCTTCTACGTCCTGTACACCGTCGTTCGCGACGTGCGCGGCGACAAGCCGGTGTCGATCCTGCAAGCCACCACCAATGCGCACCGGATCATCTCTTTCGAGCGGACCCTCGGCATCTTCCACGAAGCCACGATTCAGCACTGGGTCCTCTCGGACCGCTGGCTGGTCCGCCTCTGCGACGACTACTACGGCACGATCCATTTCGTGGCCGTGGTTGGGGTACTGGTCCTGCTGTTCTTCCGTTTCCCCGAGCGCTACCGGCTATGGCGCAACACCTTGGCGATCACCACGGCGCTGGCGCTGATCGGGTTCTCGTTCTTCCCCGTGCTGCCGCCCCGGCTGCTTCCTCCCCAGTACCACTTCGTCGACACTTTGAAGGTCGTCGGCGGGCTGTGGAACTTCTCCTCCGGCGCGGTCAACGACGTGTCCAACCAGTACGCCGCCATGCCCAGCCTGCATACCAGCTGGTCGGCGTGGTGCGCCGCAGCCCTGATCCCACTCATACGCCCGTGGTGGGGCAAGGGGCTGATCCTCCTGTACCCGTTGGCGACCATCTTCTGCATCGTCGTGACCGCCAACCACTACTTTGCCGACGTGATCGCCGGCCTCCTGCTGCTCGGCGTGTCGTACCTCTTGGCCCGGGTGATCACCGTCGGGTGGGACCAGCGGGTACGCCGCCGGTCGATGGCCCACCCCCCTCCGACCGAGCCCACCGCCACGACCGATCCGTAGCCGGTCCGGTGGGAAGGATCCGGACCCAGCCACCCCCGCCTGACCCCAGTGCATCGACCCACCCCCGAGCAAGCGATAGCCTGAGCCGATGCTGTTGGAGTCGATCAATTCCCCGACCGACCTCGGCAAGCTCGACTATGACGAGTTGGCGGTGCTGGCGGAGGAGATCCGCGGCTTCATCGTCAACGCCGTCTCGGTCCTGGGCGGCCACCTCGGGTCGAACCTGGGTGCCGTCGAGCTGACTCTGGCCCTCCATCGGGTGTTCTCCTCGCCACGCGACATCCTCCTGTGGGACACGGGCCACCAGGCCTACGTCCACAAGATCGTCACGGGCCGCCGTGAGATGTTCGCCACGCTCCGCCAGACCGGAGGACTGTCCGGTTACCCGTCGCGGGCCGAGTCGGTGCACGACTGGGTCGAGAACAGCCATGCCTCCACCATCTTGAGCTACGCCCATGGGCTCTCCGCAGCCGTGGCCCGGAGCAGCAGCCCGGGGCGACGCGTGGTCGCGGTCATCGGCGATGGCTCCATGACCGGCGGCATGGCCTTCGAAGGACTCAACAACCTGGGCCACAGCGGGAGCAGGGTCGTCGTCGTCCTCAACGACAACGGGCGCTCGTATGCCCCAACCATCTCGCGGCTGTCCGACAGCCTCTCGCGCATCCGGCTCCACCCGGGGCTGAAGTCCGCCCGGGGCCGTGTGGAGGAAGCCCTACGGGACCTTCCGCGCGTCGGCAACCTGGCCTACTCCAGCCTTCAAGGCTTCTATTCGGCGGTGCGTGAGGTAATCGAGCCGCCCGCCTTCTTCGAAACGCTCGGCGTCCGCTACGTCGGCCCCATCGACGGGCACGACCTGGCCGGCATGGAAGCCGCCTTGCGCCAGGCGTCCGAGTTCGACGGGCCCATCGTGGTCCACATGTTGACCCAGAAGGGCCGCGGCTACGGGCCCGCCGAGGACGACGACGAGAAGTGCCTGCACGACGCACCTGTGTTCGATCCGGCGGTCGGCCCGGCCCAGGGCTGGGCGGCACCGAAGGGCTACACCCAGGCCTTCAACGAAGCCATGCTCGATCTCGGCGAGCGGTATCCGAATCTGGTGGCGGTGACCGCCGCCATGCCGGGCCCGACGGGGCTCCTCCCATTCGCCGGACGCTGGCCGGACCGGTTCTTCGACGTCGGCATCGCCGAGCAGACAGCGGTGACATCGGCCGCCGGCATGGCCATGGGCGGCCTACGTCCGGTGGTGGCGGTCTACTCCACGTTCTTCACCCGCGCCTTCGATCAAGCCAACCTCGATGTCGGCCTCCACGGGTTGCCGGTGGTCTTCGCCCTCGACCGAGCCGGTATCACCGGCCCCGACGGGCCGAGCCACCACGGGGTACTCGACATCTCCTTGTGCCTCAAGATCCCGGGCATGACCCTCTTCGCCCCCTCTTCGGCCCAAGAGGTGCCGGTCATGTTGGAGACCGCGCTGGGCCTGACCGGGCCCTCCGCCATCCGGTGGGCCCGCACTGCGGCTCGGTATGTCGAGCCCGACCAGGTCGGCAGCGGCCTCACGGCGCGCCTCGTGCGTCGCGGCGACTCCTCCCCCCGCGACTCGGTCTGCATCCTGGCGGTGGGAAAGATGCTCGGAGCGGCAGAGGAGGCCGCGGACATCCTGGCGTCCGAGGGTCAGGAGGTGACCATCTGGGACGTACGGGTCATCCGCCCCCTGGACCCCCAGATGATCGCCGACGCAGGCCGGCACTCCCTGATCGTGACCGTCGAGGACGGGGTGCGCAGCGGTGGAGCGGGCTCTTTCATCGCGGACGCGGTCGCGGACCTGTACGAGAGCCGGGCGTGCCCCCCGGTGCTCATTCTCGGCGTGCCCGTGGCCTACATCCCCCACGGCAGCCCGGAGACGATCCTGGCCCAGCTCGGATTGGATGGCCCTGGCATCGCTGCCGCGGTGGCGAAAGCGCTCCCTCGTCGAGACGAACTCGGCGGGGACGAGCAGCTCTAGCCGACCCGCCCCATGGATCCTGACGCCTTCCTGAACGATTTGGCGACCGACGGCGAGACCCTCGCCGTCACCGCAGAAGGACGGCTCGACCGGCCGGTTCCCCCCTGCCCCGAGTGGAAGGTCGCCGACCTGCTGGCCCACATAGGCCGGGTCCACGCCTGGTCGCGGCAGGTGGTCGCAGCCGCCGGGGAGCCTGTTGCCACCCGGTCCGCGCCGCCTGCGCCCGCAGATCCGGACGAGCTGCTCAGGTGGTATCGGGATGGGCTGGCGCAGACCGTGCAGGCCCTGTCCGTGGACCCCTCGTCCCCTGCGTGGACCTTCCCCGCGACGGCACCCGACACCGCGGGCTGGTGGCGGCGGCGCCAAGCCCTCGAAACGACTGTGCACCGCTGGGATACCCAGCGCGCCGCTCGTCTCGACCCCGATCCCATCCGATCCGAGTTGGCCGTGGAAGGCATCGACGAGTATCTGATGGAGATCCTGCCGACCATCCTGGAGCGCCGGCCCGCCGCGGGCCTGCACGGCACGCTCCACGTGCACGCCACCGATATCGACGGCGAATGGTTGCTCGACCTGAGTGACGAACAGCTCTCGGCCCGCAGGGACCACGCCAAGGCGGATACCGCATTGCGCGGACCGGCCTCCGGCCTCTACCTCTGGCTGTGGAACCGGGTTAGCCCCGAGGAGGCGGGCCTCGACGTTTTCGGCCGAGAGGACACGGTCACGGCTTGGCGGTCGATCACCCTTTGAGCCGGGCGTAGCGGGGCGGCCGTCGTTCCCCGTCCGGCCCACGAGTCCTACAGGACCCACGAGGCCCCCGAGGCCCCCGAGGCGCCAGGCGGCTGCAGCAGGGGCGACGGTCAGGGGGCTACAAGCGGGCCAAGAGGTGCTAGCAGACGTCGTGGACGTAGCCGCCCGACACGGTACGCCGCACGGGCTGCCCCCGAGTGATCCGCAGATCGCAGATCATGCATCGTTCACCCACGCCCGCGTGCAGGTTGTGGGTGTCGGGGTCGACCAACCGATCGACGAGCTTCTGCCACTCCCGCCGACCGAGCTCGTTGCGGCCTCCGAGCGACCGACCGTAGGGCGATCCCCGTGACGGCATCGGACGACCTCCCTCCCGAGACATCCCCCGGGAGGATACCGCGCTCAGCCGCCCGCCGAAGCGGCGTCCGGCCTCGAGGAGCTAGCCGAACAGACTGGGCTGGTGGTGGCCGCCGGCCCCCTCGACGGGCGCGAGGAGATCCGGGCTGTCATTGCGGACATCGCCCACCCGGACATCGACCGGATGGCAGGCGAGGGTGCCTGCGGACGCCGGCCGGAGATAGGCCATCAAGTCCGATTGGCGGCGGTCATCTGACTGCAGCCAGCCCCGGAGTTGTTCCTGTTCGAGAACCACCGGCATGCGGTCATGAATGCCCTGCAGATCGGGCCCGGCGCCGGTGGTCACGATGCTGCAGGACCGCAGCCAACCTTCCGTTTCAGGGTCTTTCCATACCTCCCAGAGCCCAGCGAAGGCCAGGGGAAATCCGTCCCAGCGATGGAAGTAGAACGGTTGCCGTTTCCCGCCGGCTTCCTTGCGCCACTCGTAGAACCCGTCGACCACGACAACCAGCCGTCGGTTGCGGAAAGCGTGGCGAAAGGCGGCTTTGCTCGTGAGGGTCTCTGCTCTGGCGTTGAACAGCCGGTTTCCTTGGGTCCGGGCCTGGGACCACGACGGAATCAGACCCCACCGGTAGGCACCGAGGACCGGGCGGGCGTCGCCCTGATCGGGCTTTCCGGCCGCCAACCCGAAGAGGTTGTTGGTGGGCGCCACGTTCCAGAACGGCCCATCCCTTGGCCCGTCGAGGTCCAGGGCCACGTCGGCGTCGAAGATCTCCGCCAGCCGTTGGGGCGGGGTGTAGCTCGTGGTCCTACCGCACATAGGTCCTGGTCAGGGTAGGCGACACGACCCGCTTCCCGGGTCTGATTGGGATCAGCCGGGCCAAAGGGACGCAACCCAGTAGCGGGCTCTCTCCCGGCCAGGGTCCGCGGCCGTATATCGCGGCGGTGGTATGGGTATAGGGCACTACACTTGCAGGTGCCAGCCGACCGCTTATGGCTTTCGTCTCCCTCACACCTTCGCCCGCAGATCCGCTGGGAAGTCGCTCCTGGTGGCGGCAGCACGCCGCTGCCGTCGGTCCCGCGCTCCTAGCCCTGGTTCTGACCACGACGGTCTGCCTGCTGGGCTGGCGGGGCGTCGACCAGGCCGCCCAGGCCTACCGGATCATCCAGTTCAGGACGCACGGGTTGACCTTGTGGGACGCCGGTTGGTACGGCGGGAACTTCCCGCTCGGCTACAGCGTGCTGGCCCCGGTCATAGGGGCCATCCTCGGGATGCAAGTTGCCTCCGTGGCCGCCGCGGTCCTTGCCACCTGGTCCTTCGACCGGGTCGTGACCGCCTACCTCGGTCGCCGCCCGCTCGGAACCTGGTACTTCGCGGTCTCCACGCTCCTGCCGGTGACCATCGGCCAGCTGCCCTTCCTGATGGGCGAGGCGTTCGGGCTGGCGGCGATCGTCGCTCTGCAGCGGGGGCGTCGCCCGCTGGCCTTGATCCTGGGGATCCTGGCTGCGCTGTGCTCGCCACTGGCCGCCGCCTTCCTGGCCATGGTGTGCCTGGCGTGGGCGGCCTACGGCTCGGGCCGGCGCGGCTGGCTGATCGCGACCGCCGGCGTCAGCCTGGGGATCATCCTGCTGAGCGGGGTGCTGTTCCCGGGCACCGGTCCGTTCCCCTTCCCGTGGAGCAGCCTGGTCGTCACCGAGTTGCTCTGCCTGACCGCGCTGACGCCTCTCGTTCGGACTACGCCGGCCGTGCGGCTGGGAGCGTTGCTGTACGCCGCGGCCAGTCTCTTTTCCTTCCTCGTTCCTAACCCATTGGGCGGCAACGCCCCCCGCCTGGCCGCATCGATCGGGGTGCCGCTTCTGGCGTGCTTCCTCACCGCACCGGGTCCGGCCCTGGGCCGCCTGACCCCGGCCCGGATCCTGGGCAAGCTCACCGGGGGCCGGTCTCTGGACCTCGGCCCCCGGTGGCGCGTAGCGGCGGTGGCACTCGTCGTGCCCTTCGCCGTCTGGCAATGGGCGCCGAGTCAATCGGTGATCACGTCACCTTCCAACGATCCGGCGATGGAGCAGAGCTTCTACCAGCCGCTGCTTGCCGAGCTTCACAGCTTGTCGCCTGGCCCCGTGCGGGTCGAGATCCCGCCGACCTGGGAGCATTGGGAGGCGGCCTACGTGGCCCCGCACGTGTCCTTGGCCAGAGGCTGGGAACGCCAGCTCGACATCGCCAACAACCCGATCTTCTACACGCCGGGGCTGCTCACGCCCGCCTCGTACGCCAAGTGGCTGGACCAAAACGGCATCACCTGGATCGCCCTGCCCGCCGTGCGGCTCGACTACGCCGCCGTCGACGAGGGCAAGCTGCTCCGATCGGGCGCGGTACCCGGCCTCTCCCTGGTCTGGCAGACGGCCCAGTGGACCCTCTGGCGGGTGGACAGCAGCCCCGGCCTGGTGAGCGGCCCGGCCACGGTGACGTCGCTCGAGCCGGATCACCTCACCCTCATGGTCCGCCAGCCGGGCGAGATCACCGTGCGGGTGCGGTACACGTCCTTCTGGTCGGTGACCCTGGGGAAGGCCTGCCTCAGTCAGACTTCGAAAGGCTGGACCCAGGTCAACGCCCAAACCGTCGGGCTCGTCGAGCTGTCCGCGTCCGTGCTCCACTCGTCGGCCCCGGCCTTCTGCAGCACCCGCTGACCGAAAGTCAACGCGGGTCGAGGCGACGGCGGGGAGATCGACTCGTCGGACCACGCCGCCCATCTGCTCCTCGTACCGGACCGGGCCCGGGCGCCTTCCGCTCAGCCCGGCAGGAACTCCTCGGCCCCCAAGTCGAGCGCCTGGCGACCGTGCCGCTCCACCATGGCCACGAACATCTCGTCGTTCCCGTCGATCGCGGGCACGAGCATGGCCGCGGCGATGCCCACGATCAGGCCGTCGAAGCTGTACCGGCGGTAGGCGGCCCAGCACTCGTCCCACGGGAGCTCGACTCCCGCGGCGCCCAGGTGACGGTGGTACGCCCGCACCAGCGTTCCTTCGCTGTCCCGCCGGTCATCGGGCAGCAAGCCAGACCCTATGAAGTACGAAACGTCGGAGAGCCCCGGCCCGATCCGCACCGCATGCCAGTCGACCACCGCCACCCGGGGACACCCAAACAGCAGGTTGTCGAGCCGGAACTCACCGTGCAGCACGGTCCAGGGACCCGGACGGTCGGCGAGGTAGTCCTCGAGGGCGCCCATCAGCCGTTCACAGACCCGCAGCACCTCGGGATCGACGCGGGTGCGGTAGCGGTCCACAAAGCCGGGGAACCGGCTGGAAACCACCTCCAAGAAGCCCTGCACGGACTCGACGGTCGGCCGGTCCAACCAGGCCAGATCGAGCAGGCCTGGATCCCCCCAGCGGGGGGCATGCAGGGCGGCGAGCTCGGGCATGACCGCGGCCGCGTCCTCAGGAGAGCAACCCAGGACCTGGTCGCCCGCTTCCGCGGGGGACAGGTCCTCGAGGAGAACGACGTACCCCTGCTGTTCCGGATCGCACCCGGCGGCATAACAGAGCGGTCGGTTGACCGACACCGTCGAGGCCAGCTGGCTGTAGAACGCCGACTCCAACTCGTAGGTGCGGGTGGCGAAGCCGTCGGACCGACGGGGCTCTCTGGCTGTTGGGACCTTGGCGACCACCGACGGTGGACCGGGCGTGGGGCGATCCCACCGGGGAACCAGACGCACGGAATCCGCCAGATTGCCATGGCGGATAGGGATCGCCGCCAGGTCCTGCACGCACGCCCCGTCAGCCACGTCGGAAAGCGCGGCGGTGAGCCACTCAGCGGTGAGATCCTGAGCCCCTCGCGGGACCGCCAGCAATGGCATGCGTAACTCCCCGTGCCCCCGAGGTGGTCGTGGTCGGTCGCAGATTGGCCACCAGAATGGTAGCGCTCTTCGCACCTGGCTTGCCGGTTCGATGCCGACGCAGACCCGGAGGCAGCGGTAACAGCAGTGTCAGCGGGCGGGCTGCAGCACGTCGCTTGCCACCGGATCGACGGCCCGTTCGGGAAGCGGGCCAGCGTGCTTCGGCAGGCACACCGAGAAGATCGCCCCCGGCTGGGCATCGTCGACGCTGATGGTGCCCCCATACGCTCGGCAGAGATCGCTGGTGATGGCCAACCCGAGTCCGAATCCGCCGTGGGTACGGTCACGTGCCTCATCGAGGCGCACGAAGCGCTCGAAGATCCTGGCTCGGGCCCCCTCCGGGATGCCCGGGCCATCGTCTCGAACCTGCAGAACGACCTGGCCCCGCTCCGGGCGGACCGCCACGCTGACGGCGGTCTTGGCGAACCTGGCCCCGTTCTCGACCAGATTGGTGACGATTCGTTCGGCGTAGGCTTCCGGTACGGCCACAGGCGACCGGGAACCACTGACCGTCACCGAGATCTGGTCCTGCCGGGGCCGGTCGGCCACCACGGATTGGGCCACGACCAGCAGATCGCAGGCTCCTGACACCGGGTTGAGCTGCCCCTCGTCCGAACGGGCCAGCAGCAGCAGGTCGTCCACCAGGTGGCCCATCCGCCCGTCCTGAGCCAGCACCTCGGCTGCCACATCCGGCCAGTTCGCCGACTGCGGGCGATGCATGGCCACTTCGACCGCGGTGCGGATGTTGGCGATCGGCGAGCGCAGCTCGTGGGAGGCATCGGCTACGAAGCGACGCTCTCGGGACGACGCCGCCTCCAGCCGGTCGAGCATCGAGTTGAGGGTCCTCGCCAAGCGTCCCACCTCGTCGTCGGTGTTGGGCTCGGCCACCCGATGCTCACCGGGCTTGACCGCGACGTCCGCGACCTCACGCCGCAGCGATTCGATCCGGCGCAGGGCCCGACCCACCATCCACCAACAAATAAGGCCCACCACGCCGAGCAGGATCGGCAGCCCGATCTCCAGCAGTCGCATCACCGAGTCGATGCCCCGGTCGTACTGGGCCAGTGAAGTGACGACCACCACCGTGCCCCGCCCTTTGCCGAGAACGGTCACCGGCACGGCCACGGTGTACACATCGTGGGCCGGGCCGAAGGCGGCGTCCCCAACCCCGGGCTGGACCATGGGATCTCCCGGCACCCAGAGCGGAGGGGCCTGGCGCAGGACGCGGCTGGCGGCGATCACGAGCCCGTTGTGGTCGAGGACCTGCAGCAGGCCGGTCTCGACGTTGGAGCTCGGCGGCACGTAGACCGGAGGGGTCAAAGTGGGGTCTACTGCGAGCACCTCGCGAGCCTGGACCTGGGCCGTCGTCATGAGGACGTTATGCCGGTCGTGTTGCAGGGTGAAGTCGACGATGGCGGCCGACGCGGCCAGCGCGCAGGCAACTGCGACCACGGCAGCCAGCGTGACCCGGATGCGCACCCCCGCAAAGAGGCGGAGAACGGACTTCAGCATCGTTTTAGGCATCAGCCTGATCGGGGGCTGGGGCCTGATCGACGGCTGGGGCCTGATCGACGGCTGGGGCCTGATCGGGGGCTGGGGCCTGATCGACGGCTGGGGCCTGATCGGGGGCTGGGGCCTGATCGACGGCTGGGGCCTGATCTGGGGCTGGGGCCTGATCTGGAGCAGGGGGGAGGGCCGGCCCCGAAAGGCGGTAGCCGGCACTGCGCACCGTATCGATGTGCGATGGCTGCCCGGGTCGGTCGAGCTTCCGGCGGAGGTACCCGATGTACACCTCGACGACGTTGGCGTCCCGATCGTCGGCGTTGTCCCACACGTGCTGGAGCAGCTCGTTTTTCGACACTGGCTCGCCTCGACGGTGGAGCAGGTACTCCAACAGCGCGAACTCGCGGGCAGTCAGCGACACCTCCTCACCGTCGCGCCAGCAGCGATGCTCGCGGGTGTCGAGCTGGATGTCACTGTGCGCCAACACGGCTCCCCGGGCCGACCCACCCCGACGGATGAGCGCCCGCAGCCGGGCGAGCAGCACCGGGTACGAGAAGGGCTTCGAGAGAAAGTCGTCGGCCCCGGTGTCCAGCGCTTCGGTCTGGTCGAACTCCCCCTGCTTGGCCGTCAGCATCAGCACGGGTACCCGCGTGCCCTGGTCCCTGAGGGCGGCGGTGACCGCGAAGCCGTTGAGCTTCGGGAGCATCAGGTCCAGGACGATGGCGTCGTAGCTTTCCTGAGTCGCCCGAGCCAGCCCCTCCTGGCCATCCAGGGCCACGTCCACGGTGTAGCCCTCTGCGGTCAGGCCACTCGTCAACGAGTTGGCCATCGAGACCTCGTCCTCCACGATGAGGATCCGCATACCACCAGTGTGCCCTTCCGGGGCGGAAGATGGGGGCCAGCCTTCACGGTGACCCTTCCCGGCGACCTGTCAGGGTCACGTTTCAGGGACTCCGAGCGGCGGCGCCCGGCCGTCCAGCCAGCAGCGCAGCCCGCCCCGGCCCCAGCTAGGGCCTGACCCAGATCTGCAACCGACCCGATTCCCCGGGGGCCTGGGGCACTCTGGTGTCCACCCGCTCGAGCCGGAAGCCGAGCTTGGGAGGGATGGCGGCGCTGCGGACGTTGGCTTCGTCGGTGTGAATCTCCACCCGCTCGACCCCGGCCAGACTCCCGGCGACGTCGGTCGCCGCCTTCGCCGCCGCGCTCATGTAGCCCCGCCCCTGGAAGTCGACATGGGTCCAGTACCCGACCTCGATCGCCCCGCGCCCCACCCGACGGTGCAGCCCGATCACCCCGACCACCATCTTGGGGTCGGTGGCCTCGGCGTCATCAACCGGCAGACGCAGGACGTACACGAAGTCCGTTCCTCGGGACCATCCTGCGTTCACCTCGGTGATGCGAGCCGCCTGCACCTGGACCGTACCGGCCTCTGGCGTGGCCCACGGCATCCAGGGCTCCAGGTGCTCCAGGCTGGCCCGGACTGCAGCGGCGACCGCAGCCGCATCTCCGTCCCGATTACGCCACAGGACCACCAGACCCGCATCGATGCACTCGGGGGGCGGCGCGGGAGTGGGCACGGCTCCATTGGACCCCCTCGACTGCGGACGTGCAAACCGATTCGAGCTAGGTGAATCACGACCCCCGTCGCCCAGAGGCCCGCAGGAAGGCCGAGTCGGATCCCTCGCCGGCGCTCCGTGGAGTGGCTGAGGACGGCCTCCTGCATGTCAAATAGGGGTATGCCCAAGAACGTCCTCGGCGGTGACCTGGAGCCGTGCAGTTTCGACCCGCTGACGGGCTTCTACCGCGATGGGTGCTGCAACACGGGCGCCGATGACGCCGGCGCCCACGTGGTCTGCGTGCGGGTCACGGCCGATTTCCTGGACTACAGCCGAGAAGTCGGGAACGACCTCAGCAGCCCGCAACCGGGCTTCGGCGGACTCCAGCCGGGCGACCACTGGTGCTTGTGCGCTTCGCGGTGGCAGCTGGCCATGGAAGTCGGAAAGGCTCCGGAGGTGGTGCTCGAAGCCACCCATGTGCGCACCCTGGAGTGGGTCGACCTCGACGACCTGCGCCGCCACGCCGTCGCCTGAAGCGCAAGAGCAGCCTGAAGCGCAAGAGCAGCCTGAAGCGCAGGAGCAGCCTGAAGCGCAAGAGCAGCAGAGTTGGGGAAAGAGGCCGCCTCGTTCGCCACGACCCGCCGGGTGACGGGACACCAGGAGGAGCGGAGCTAGCCTCGGGCGGTCTCCCCACCAATCGTATCTGCACCTTCTCGCGCCTTCGCTTCCGGTACCGGGCCGGCCCCTTCGGGGCTTCGTATCGGACCCGCAGCCCCCCTGTTGGCTGCAGCTGTCGTCGGCCTGGGTCTCCTTCTGGGCTGGCGAGGGGTCGATCTGCCGGCCCAGCTCTACCGCATCGACGTCTTCCGGTCGCATGGCTTGAGCATCTGGGACGGCGGCTGGTTCGGAGGAAACTGGACCCTGGGCTACAGCGTCCTCTTCCCCGCCATCGCCGGTCTGGTCGGTCTGGCGGTCGTGACGGTCGCTGCCGCCGCGGTGGCGGCTCTGGCGTTCGACCGTCTGGCGGTTGCGCACCTCGGATCGGGGGCCCGCCCGGCGGCGTTGGTCTTCGCCCTCGGCACGGCGGTGCAGAGCGCGATCGGCCAGCTGCCGTTCCTGGCGGGCGAGGCGCTCGGGCTCTGCGCCTGTTGGGCGGCCAGCCGCAACAAGTGGGCCGCGGCCGGGGTGCTTGGCGTGGCCGCGTCGCTGATCAGCCCGCTGGCCGGCGTTTTTCTCATGATCGCCCTGGCCGGGTGGGGGCTGTCCCGCCGGCCGCTGGCCCGACACCGGGCCGACCTGGTCCGAGCCGCGGCGATCGTCGTGGCCACGGGGTTGCCGCTCGCCGCGACGGCCGCCCTTTTCCCTGGACAAGGGGTCATGCCCTATCCGGTCGTCGATTACCTCTGGGAGATGGTCATCGCGGCGGGCATCTGGGGCCTGGCCGGGCGATGCCACACCGCCGTGCGCACCGGCGTGCTGGTGTATGCCGCGGCCGCCACCGCGGCGGTGGTCATCCCCTCACCGGTCGGCGGCAACGTCGGTCGCCTGGAAGACGTGCTGGCCCTCCCGCTGGCCGTGGGGTTCCTGTGGCCCCACCGCGGCCTGTGGCGCCACGCCGTGCTGCCGATCGTGGCCGTGCCCCTGGTCCTCTCCCAGTGGGCACCGGCGTGGGGCGCCATGACCACGGACTCGGGGCAGCCCTCGACGCACCAGTCGTTCTTCGCGCCCCTGGATGGGGCGCTGGTCCGGGCCGCGGCCGGCGCGCCGGCGGGCCGGGTGGAGGTGGTCCCCACCAAGTTCCACTGGGAATCGGACTATGTCTCGCCCGTCATGCCGCTCGCCCGGGGTTGGGAGCGACAGCTCGACGTGAGCGACAACCCCTTGTTCTACCGCTACTCCGCGGAGCTCGACGCGGCCACCTACCGAGCCTGGCTCCTCGACAACGGCGTCCGCTTCGTGGCGGTGGCCGCGGCTCCTCTCGACTTCGCCGGGGTGGCGGAGGCCCGCGTCATCGCCGGAGGTGTTCCCGGCCTCCAGTTGATCTGGGCGTCGGCCGATTGGCGCCTCTACCGGGTCGATGGCAGCGCGGGGATCGTGTCGGCACCCGCCCGCCTTATCAGCGCGAGCGGCGACACGGTACGGGGGTTCACCCCTCGGCCGGGACCGGTTGTGGTGAGGGTGCGCTACAGCGCCAAGTGGAGGGTGGTCTCGGGTGCGGGGTGCATCGCCCCATCCGTGCCCGTGACCGGTTTCGACGGGGCGGCGACCTGGATCACGGTGAACGCCTCGAAGGCGGGGCCATTCGAGCTCCGACTATCCCTGCTGGCCGGCCAGGACAGGTGCCCGGGCAGCTCCTGACGGGTTGGACGCCAGCCGGCCGTCCGCCCGGGCGGTTCCCACCGTCTGCCGCCACGGCAGCGGTCCCGGCCATACGGCGACGCCAAGGAGAAAGAGCAACGGCCCTGATCCCGGATCCGTCCCTCGGCCGGTGAGCACGCCGCCGAGGTCCTGGCCGACCAGCCCAACAAACACGGCTGTCGCCAAGCCGGTGACCAGCGCCGCCTTGCGGGTCGCAGGCGCCAGCACTCCGAGCCCGGCGAAGACGGCAGCCGCACCCAGTACGGCGGCGAACAGGCCACCTCCCCCCGCCAGGGCCTGCCCGATGGTGCGGTCGAAGGCGCCCACCCAACCCGGTTCGCCCAGGGCTCCGTTGGCGATCTGCGCCCCCGGCACTCCCGCCGCGTGGTTGACCGACTGCAGCTCGAACAGGGCGCCGCCCACCCACAGCGCCGCCCACGCCGCTCGCGCCCAGCCGACCCGGAGACGAGGCGGCCAGATCACCGCGGCCAGGACGGCGTAGATCAGCGCCGCGCCCGGGGCTCCGGTCAAGAGGCTGGTCCCGCCCATCAACATGGCACCCACCCCCTCGCCGATGATCCAGACGGAGAGGGCCCACAGGATCGAAGCGCTGCGAGCCAACCCCCGGACCGGTCCTCGACCCCAGATGAGCCCGGCGCCGATGGCCACCTGCAGCGAAGCGAACAGGGCATTCCATGCCGCCACGTGGGTGGTCAGGAGGCTGGCAACCTGGAAGTCGGCGCGCGACAGGGGGCCGGGAAGGCCCATGTTCGCCATGCCGAGGATGCCTTCCATGAAGCCCTTCGTGAACATGAACGGCTGGAACTGGAGGGCACCGTCGATCAGCCACAGCCCGCCGAGGGCGAGCTCCAGGGCCCGCCTCCGGTCCGGTCCGCGCCTCGGGCTAGCCACGGTGCAGGAGGGGCAGCCGCCCGAGCCACCGGAGGCCACGCACGGCGACCGCTACCAGGACCACGAGCGCGGCGACCTCGACCCAGACGCTGAGATGGGCGAACGGGGCACCGTAGGAGTCCTGGAAGCCGAAGAGCCCGACGTTGATGCTGATAATCAGCGATACCAACGTGCCTGCCACCATCAGGGCGGCGGCCCCCGCCACCAGGGCCAGGTACCGCGGCGGGACGAGCACGAGGCCGACCGCAAGCAGGACCGAGAAGATGAAGTTCAGGAGAAAAAGGGTGCCGATGGTGGGGAGGTGCTGGTAGCCCTCGTTCCAGAGGTGCAGGTGGATCCAACCCATCCATACGAGCAGACCAGCGCCGACGAGGCGCCCGACCACCAGGTCAGGGGCGGCGCTCCAGGCGTGGACCCGGCTAGTCGCCGCCATTCGAGCCACCACCCCTCGCCATTGCGGTGGCCGAGCTCTGGGCGCCGGTCGCGGCGTTCGCCCCTGAGGCTGACGCCGTCGCCGCGCCCGGACCCGAGATTGCGGCGCTGGTGGTCGCACCTCCGACGGTGATCTCCTGGTTCATCCCGAGGGCCTTGTGGCTGCCGATCGGGCAGAAAAGGTCATACGAGCCGGCCTGGAGCGTCACGTGGAGCTGTGCACTCTGCCCGGGCGAGAGCGTCGCCGTTTCGGCCTTCACGCCCGGGCCGGTGATCTCGAGCGAGTGCTCGATCTTGCCCTGATTGACGGCGGTGAAGGTGTACGTACCGGCGGTGAAGGTCGACGTCGACAGCCCCAGGCGGAACTCGGTCTCGTTCACCGTCACCGTGCTGCCCCCGCCGGATGCCGGCGCGGGCGATGAGGCGGACGTCGTTGGGCTGGGGCTCGGCGAGGCCGACCCGGCCCCGCCGCCACCTCCGCCGCAACCGGCCGCGACGACGGCCGCCAGACCGGCTGCGGCGGTCCAGCCGAGCAGCACCCCCAGGCGACGAGCAGTGGTGAGCATGGATTCGGGTTCTCCCCTTGTGTTGGTTCGGGTTGTCTTGGTTCGGGTTGTCTTGGTTCGGGTTGTCTTGGTTCGGGTTGTCTTGGTTCGGGTTGTCTTGGTTCGGGTCCCTCGGGGTCTCTTCGGGACGCTTTGGGACCTTTCGGTCTGCCACCAGATACGCCCTCCGAAGGCGAACGGTTCGCTCACCGCGCCATTTTCTGCCCGGCGGCAATCGAGCCGGCGGTGCGGTCCGTATGATCAGTTATGGCTCGAATCGGCCTGCCCGCCGAACACATGACCGATGACGCCCTACTGGCCGGGTTGGGTGCCGGCGGGCCGGACGTCGGGCTGGCCTTCGTGCGGCGCTTCCAGCGACACGTCTTCGGCGTGGCGCTCGCGGTGGTCGGTGACCCCGGTCTGGCCGAAGACGTCGCCCAACAGACCTTCGAGCGGGCCTGGCGCCGAGCCTCCAGTTTCGACTCCACACGCGGCTCGGTCCGGACCTGGCTGACGACCATCGCCCACAACCTGGCCATCGACACCGTGCGGAGCCGCAAGCCGACACCCGTCGACCCGGCCGACCTGATCCGGCTGCTCGGGACCGGGACGGAGGAACCCGAGCGCAGCTCGCTGCGCGCCGAGTCGGTCGCCGAGCTGCGGGCCGCCATCGGCAGCCTCCCCGTGGAGCAGGGACGGGCCGTCGTCATGGCCGGCGTGTACGGGATGACCGCTCAGGAGGTGGCCGACGCGGACGGGATCCCGCTGGGAACGGCGAAGACCAGGATCCGATCGGCGATGATCAAACTCCGCCTGGCCCTCGACCCCCAGGCCGTCCACGGAGTCCAGCCATGATCGAAGTCCGGTGTTCGGACGTCCGCGACGCGGCGGCGGAGTACGCCCTCGACATCCTCGACCCCGAGGAGCGAGCGGCGATCGCCCGGCACCTGGCTCATTGCCCGGCCTGCCAGGCGGAGGTCGACGGGATGTCGCGTGTGGGCGATCGTCTGCTCGAGATGGTGCCTGGAACGGAGCCACCGCTCGGGTTCGACCGGCGGGTGCTGGCGCAGGTCAACAGCCTGGAGGAGGGCAACAACTGGGCTGGGCGGACGGGCCGTCGGGGCCGGCGGGGCCGGCCGGGCCGGCGGTTGGTGCGGCCCCGGATGCTGGTGGCAGTGGTGGCGGTGGCGGCCGCAGTGGCGCTGGTGTTCGTCTCGCTGGGCGTGTTCGGGGGCCACAGCTCGCCGAAGGACCGCGACGTCCAGATCCTCACGTCCGCGCCGCTCCAGGAGGGATCCCGCGACATCGGCCAGGTGCTCGCCTACCGCACCTATGACGGCCCGATCTGGTTGGCCATGATGGTCCAGGGTGCAACCGGCGCCGAGCGGGTGACGTGTGAGCTGGTCAAAACAAACGGGCAGGCGGACTGGCTCGGCTCGTTCGATCTGGTCAAGGGCAGCGGGTGGTGGGCGACCCCGTATCCGGCCGGGTTGACCAGCGCGTCCGGCGCCACTTTGCTCGGGCCTCATGGCCAGGTGTTGGCCACCGCCACCTTCCACTGACGGGTCGGCTCGGAGCCGGACTGATGGCCAGGTCAGGCCCGGCCCCCGCGAGGCTGACAGCCTTCCGGGTCGAGGTGTCCAGCCGGAACCGTTTTCGCGGGCACTAAGGTCCGACCCCGACCAGAGGAAGGGAAGTGGAGGCCAACCACCCGCTCAACATCGACGTGTCAGGCCCCTCGCGTGTCGCCCGCTGGCGACCGGTGGCCAACTGGCTGGTCGTGATCCCGCTCCAGATATGGCTTCTGGCGTTGCTGCCCGGAGCCGTGGTTCTCGCGGTGCTGGGGTGGTTTTCTATCGTGTTCACCAACCGGCTGCCCGACAGCTGGAGCGACTATCAGATGGCCGTGCTGCGCTTCGACTGGCACATCCGCGCCTATCTCCTGGCGTGGGTCGACCTCTATCCCAGCTTCTCGCTGGCTGCCGGATACATGGACCCAGGTGATTACCCGGCGGTCCTCTACTGTGCGCGCCCCCTCGAGCGCCGGCGGGTGACGGTGGTCTTCCGGGCGCTGCTGGTGATCCCCCAGTACCTGGCCCTGTTCGCCCTCGGCCTGGCGGCCTTCGGGGTGCTCGTCGGGGCCTGGTTTGCGGTCCTCGTCACCGGCCGATGGCCCAGAGCGATGCGCACTTTCGTGACGGGATGGATACGTTGGGCGGCACGAGTAGCGGCCTACTCCCTTCTTGTCACCGATGTGTACCCGCCCTTCAGCCTCAGTGCCTGAACGCCGACCGTGAGCGACGACCAGCCTCTCGACTCCGTCCCCGGAGGCGACCCGTGGCGCGAACCGGGTGATCCCTGGGCGGTTCTGCCCCCCTTGCCGCCGTGGCCGCCTTCACCACCCTCGCCTGATGCGCCCGGCTCGCCCTCGCTCTCGCTCTCGGGTTCCTCGCCCCCCGGCGACCCGGCCGTAACCACCTCAAGCGACGGCCCCACCGCTGGTGGCGGCCCGTCCGGGCCCACCTCCTCTGACAGCCCCCCGTCGGGAGCCGACTCGCCGCCGGCAGCCACGCCCGAGGCCACCTCGCCCGATGGCCCCCCGCCCGATGGCCCCGCGCCCGATGGCCCCCCGCCCGGTGGCGGCCCGCCCGGGCCCACCTCGCCCGATGGCTCCTCGTCCGGTGGCGGCTCGCCCCGGCCCACCTCCCCTGACAGCCCCCCGTCGGGAGCCGACTCGCCGCCGGCAGCCTCGCCCGATGGCTCCTCGTCCGGTGGCGGCTCGCCCCGGCCCACCTCCCCTGACAGCCCCCCGTCGGGAGCCGACTCGCCGCCGGCAGCCTCCTCGCCTCCTCCGAATGCTCGATCCCGCCGGTTCCCCCGCGGGCGCCGACCGCCGCCGCCGGAACCGTGGGGGGTCCGCATCAACGCCGGCATGCCTGCCTCGATACCGCGGGTCACCTCGCCGTGGGAGACCTATCCCGGGCGCTCCTCTCTGGCCAGGTCGCTCCCCAAGGGAGGTCGGCCCCGCTGGGCCGCCCCGGATCCAGCCGCCGTCTCCGGGCCGCCCTGGCCGGCCCTCGTGGCCGGGGATGGGTACAGCCCGCCCCGGCTCATCCTCTGGCCGATCGTGGCCGGCTTGGCCGCAGTGGTCGTCTGCCTGGTGGTTGCGATCGCGGTTTCAAGCGCCAACTCGTCGTCGCCGCAATCGACATGGCGAGACCACCACGCCGCGACCATTCAGAAGCTGGCCAAGGACGAGACCGCGCTCTTGACCGATGAGTCGCCGGCGGTCGGAGACGGGCAGCGTCTCGTTGACTGGAAGCGGTTCGAGTCCGACGTGGCCGCGGCCTCGGCGCTCCCCAACCCGGGGGGCAGCGCCACCACACCGTGGCGGGAAATGCTCAACGACTACGCCACCGCGTCCAACGATGTGGTGACGGCCCTCACCACCAACGACACGAGCGCGGTTTCCGAAGCGGAGCGCGACCTGGCCGCCGGCGTCGCCGCGGCGCGTCAGTTCGACCAGGCCATCGGCATCAACGCCTCATCGGGCACGGCCCGTTAGGGTCGGTTCGAATCACTGGTGCCGGCGACCGGCGAGTGCCGGCGACCGGCGAGTGCCGGCGACCGGCGAGTGCCGGCGGATGGGTCGGGGGGGCCGGCGGCAGGCACCGGACACCGGGGCCCGGCTCGGTGGGTCAGAGCTTCCTGCAGAACAGTTCGTCCATCGCCTCGGCGATGGCCGCCTCCGCCGCCAGCTCCGCGGATGCATCCTTGGGGCTCCGCACGTCGGAGAGGGCGCAGAGAAGGGTGATGGACACCTGGTCGCGCTCGACAGTCCCGCCGTCGGTGCCCTCGGGCAGCGACACGGCGTCACCCCACTTCATCGCCACCCGGAAGGTGCCCGGATGGCCCACCTTGGGCTCGAGTGTCGCTTCGGAGACAACCCTCGGCGGGATCCGCCCGATCACGGTGTGACGCCATCCGGCCATCCGTTCGACCGGCAGGTTCGGCACGTTGACGTTGACGACCACGGGCGCGCCCTGAACGACCAGCGCCGCACCCACCAGGGAACCCACCACCGCGTCGGCGACCACGGCCGCGCCGTCCCAGACCTGTCCGGCCAGCATCTCGTCCCACCCCTGACCCTCGACGCCGAACCCCTCGACCGCCTGGCTGACCGCCACCCCGCTGATGCCACCGGCGCGAGCCGTCAGGGCCGCGCCCACCGTACCGGAGTGGTACACGGACCGACCTACGTTGACCCCCGGATTGATGCCGGAAACGACCAGGTCGAAGGGAGGCCCGAAAGCTCCAAGGCGGGCAAACATGACGCATAGGGCGGGCGGCCCGCTGACCGACCACGCGGCCGGGACGCCCTCTATCGGCAACTGGTGAACCTCGGGCTGTATCCGGTGCAAGGGACCGAGGGCGGCGCTGGCACCCGAGTACTCGTCATCCGGCGCCACCACCGTGACCTCGCCGTGAGCGGTCATCGCCCGGGCCAGGATGTGAAGCCCTTCGGAATCGATGCCGTCGTCGTTGGTAACCAGGATGCGCACGCCCCGGTGATACCACGACAGCCGGGCGCGCCGAACCGACCCACGCGCTCGGCCCTAGCCTGGCGAGGTGCTCTACGCCTGGGGATTCCAACGGATCGGTGTCGTTGCCGGCGATCTGTACTTCGTGGACCCGGACCCCACACCGGGTCAGGAGGGAGCCGAGCGGGGGGTGCGGCTGGAGGTTCGCATCCTCGAACGACCCCCCCTCGCCGGGTCGGTCTACGCCGCTCAGCCCATCGTGATCGACCGCCCGGTGTGGCGGGCCGACCTTTTCGAATCGGTGGCCAGTCCGCCCGGTAGCCACGACCGAACCCACCACCATCCGCACTTCGAAGGATGGGAGCCTGGGTTGCGCCAGTTCGATCCGCACCTGACCGAGGATCCCATCGGGTGGCTGGCGGCCCAGCTCGCCCACCTGCCTGACCTGCTCGCCGGCGCCGACCTCGATGCCTCGGTCGTCGGGTCCGACGACGCCCGACAGCTCGCCCAGGCCGCCGGGGAGATCACCGACCGGGTCGCCGACCTCCTGCGGCGGGTGCGCGCCGGGGAGCTGGCCCAACCACCGGAGGCCGAGTCCGAACCGGCTCGAGAGGGATCCGGGAACGCCACCCCGTCTGGGGGCGAGCCCCTCGGCGTGCGAGCCGGGTGGCTGTAGGGCGGGTGGCTGTGAGCCGGCGGCACCCCACAGCTGGGCCAGGCCACCAGGGCCTGGTCGAACCGAGGCGGGGCCCGGGTCAGAGAGGCGGGGCCCGGGTCAGGGAGGCGGGGCCCGGGTCGGCTGCGGGAGTCAGGCTGCCGGCGGAGTCAGGCGAACGGGCTTCGGGATGGCTCGGGGGTGCGGGGCTGGTCGGGTAGAGGCCAGTGCTCCCTGAACACGGTCCACTGGCCATCCGAAAAACGGTCAGTAAAAAGTGGTCGTCTCGTTTTGCTGACCGTTTTCCGAAGAATCCCCGTACGATACGCAGCAAAAACGGTCAGAAAAACCGCCATTCACCCGATCGAATGTTTTACTGACCGTTTTCGCAAAAAATCCTGTACGGCATCAGCCAAAAACGGTCAGTAAAACCGTCCAGGCCCATTTTTACTGACCGTTTTCACTGACTGACTGACGGTTTTTAGGAGACCGTTTTTGCGCGGTTCGGGCGCGGCAGCCGGGCCCGAGGGTTACGACGGCTGCGGGCACCCGAGCGCGACGAGCACTTGGCGCATGTGATGATCGAAAAGGTCGTCGGCCGGGAGAACCTCGAGGGGCATGTGCCCGAACAGCTCGAGGGCGATGGCCCCGTGCAGCTGGTTCCAGGCGAACAAACACGCCGCCAGCGCTGCCGGCGAGAGGTCCTCACCCTCATGGCTTCGCCAGTTGCGGAGCTGCTTGCGAAGTCTGGGAGCTCTGGGTCCTTCCAGCGGAGGAGGGTGGAGCACTCCGCTCTGGACCCCCTCGATCATGATCCGGAAAAGCACGTTGACGCCCCGAGTCAGTTCCGACTTGACCTCAGGCCCATAGACCTCGAAACCGGGTACCGGAGTGCCGAACATCAGGGCGTACTCCGATGGGTGCTCGAGGGACCAGGCCCGATAGGCGTGAGTGGCGGCCAGAAACCGCTGCTTGAGGTTGGACCGAGCGGTTTCGGTTTCCGCGGCTTCGAGGCTGTTGGCCAACGAGGCGAAGCCGTCCCGAGCCAGAGCGGTCAGGAGCACGTCCCGGCTAGGGAAGTACCGGTACACGGCCGAGGATGTCATGCCCATGGCCCGGGCGATGGCCCGGAGCGACAGGGCGGCAGCCCCGGATTCCGCGATCTGCTGCCAGGCCAGGTCCTTGATCTCAGCCACGGTGGCCTGCCGGACCCGATCGCGCCGGCGAGGGGGAATCCCGTCACCTGCACCCAAAGAGGGACCGAGGGCGTCAGCAGATGGGGAAGCGGAAGCGCGAGGAGAAGGCGAAGACGAAGGCGCGTCGATACCGCCACTCTAACATTCACCGGAAACCATTACGAGAGCACTGCTCACTTTAACTACAAATGCTCTTGACTTGCAGCCAACGCCCGTGGAGGATGAAACCCGATCGACTCGTCCCCCCAGCCCACGGAGTCGCACGATGTTCCTTCGCCTCGGCCGTCTGGCCACCACCCGCTCCCGCCTCGTCCTCGGCCTCACGGGGCTGTGCATCGTCCTGGCGGCGATTATCGGAATTCACGCACCCGGCAAGCTGAAGTCGGCCGGATTCGTCAGCCCCAACGCCCCGTCGCAACTGGCCCAGAACCGCCTGGATGCCCAATTCGGCGGCGCCACCAACCTGGTGCTCTTGGTGCAGGCTCGGACCGGTACGGTCGATCAGCCGGCCGTCGCCGATGCCGGGCGAGCGCTGGCCGAACGCGTTCGCAACGCACCCGGCGTCGCCAGGGTGGAGTCCTACTGGGAGACGAACAGCCCGGCGTTGCGTAGTCGCGACAACACGGAGGCGCTGGTGCTCGTCTCCGTGGCCGGTGACGACGCGACCGTCGCCAAGCGCACCAAGCACATCGTGGCCGAGGTCACGGGTGTGGACGGTCCGGTCACGGTGGAGGCCGGTGGGGCGGCGGCCACCGGCAACGCCATCGGCAACCAGGTCACCCACGACCTGGGGGTGGCCGAGTCGGTCGCCATCCCACTGACCATGATCTTGCTGATCCTGGCGTTCGGCAGCCTGGTCGCCGCCGCGCTCCCGCTCGCCATCGGCCTGGTGTCGATCGTCACCACGTTGGCCGTGCTCTGGCTGGTGGGCAGCATCACCAACGTCAGCATCTACGCCCTCAATCTGACTACGGCCATGGGTCTCGGCCTGGCCATCGACTACTCCCTCCTCATGGTCAACCGCTATCGCGAAGAGCTGGCGGCGGGGCATCGGGTGCAGGACGCCGTGATCCGTAGCGTGCAGACTGCGGGTCGAACCATCCTGTTCTCGGCGGCGACCGTAGCTGCGGCGCTGGCGGCGCTGCTGGTCTTTCCGGTCTATTTCCTGCGCTCGTTCGCCTACGCCGGGATCAGCGTGGTGCTCCTGGCTGCGGTGGGAGCGCTGGTCGTCCTGCCCGCCCTGCTCAGCCTCCTCGGGCTGCGGGTCAATGCGTTGCCCGTGCCGCTCGGGAGGGGCCGGCACCAGAAGTTCGGCCAGGCCGAATCGCCCTTCTGGCGCAAGGTCGCGACCGGCGTCATGCGCCATCCGGTGGCTGCCGGCCTGCCTGTCGTCCTCCTTCTCGTGGCCTTGGGCCTGCCCTTCGCCCACGTCCACTTCGGCACCCCCGACGATCGGGTCCTGCCGACGAGTGCTCCCGTCCGCCAGGTCGGTGACGCCCTGCGCGCCGGGTTCGCAGCCAACGCCAACGACACCATCGACGTGGTCACCACCTCGGTCCTGTCGCCTTCCGAATCGGCCGCCTACAGCCAATCTCTCTCGGCCCTTCCGGGTGTGGCCTCGGTTACCGGACCCGCCGGGGCGTGGGCCGGCGGAACCCAGACCTCGAGCCCAGCCGCGGTCAAGGCGGGCTACCAGACCGCCGACAGCAGCTGGTTCTCCGCGGTCATCACCCCGGATCCGCTCAGCGGGAAAGCCGGATCCCTGGTCGGCCAGGTCCGGCGACTTCCGGTGCCCGGGGCAGTGACTGCCTACGTCGGTGGGGCGGCGGCGGCGCTCGTCGACCAGAAGCACGATCTGGGCAGCCGGCTTCCGCTGGCCCTGCTCCTTATTGCGCTCACGACGTTCATCGTCCTGTGGTTGTTCACCGGCAGCGTGGTCTTACCGCTCAAGGCCCTGGTCCTCAACATCCTCAGCCTGACCGCCGTGTTCGGCGCCATGGTGTGGGTCTTCCAGTACGGGCACCTGTCCGGGCTGCTCGGGTTCACTCCGCTGCCGACGAGTACGACCATGCCCATTCTGTTGTTCTGCATCGCGTTCGGGCTGTCGATGGACTACGAGGTGTTCATGCTCTCCCGGATAAAAGAGCTGCACGACCGCGGCGTGGACAACGCCGAAGCGGTGGCGGCCGGCTTGGCCCGGACGGGACGGATCGTCACGACGGCGGCCGCGCTGCTGGCCGTGACGTTCTTCGCCTTCACCACGTCGAAGGTCAGCTTCATCCAGATGTTCGGCCTCGGAACCGGTCTGGCCATCCTGCTCGACGCCACCCTGATACGCGGCGTGCTCGTGCCAGCATCGATGCGCCTCATGGGCGAGGCCAACTGGTGGTCGCCCGCCGTGCTGCGCCGGCTCCACACCAGATTGCATATCTCCGAAGGGGCGCCCCTCGACGTGCCCACCGCGCCGGAGTCGGTGCCCGCCTAGCGCCGCACCGGCTCGTACGAACCGAAGAGCTAGCCCTCGACCAGCGGGTCGTCAGCGACTGGATGCCCGGCCCGATCCTCGGAGTCGTCTGGCGTCGCGGCCCGATTCGGATCAACCGGCGAACCCGGCGGCTGGGCCTGCTGATCCAGGTTCTCCTCGGCCCGAATAACGTGCATCACCGCGTTGACGAGCGCCAGGTGCGTGAACGCCTGCGGGAAGTTGCCGAGATGGCGGCCGGTGTGCGGGTCCAGTTCCTCGGCGTACAGCTCGAGCGGGCTGGCGTACGACAGCAATCGCTCGCACAGGCGTCTGCCCCGCTCTACCTCCCCGATCTCGATCAAGGCCGAGACCAACCAGAAGGAGCAGATGGTGAACGTGCCCTCGTGGCCCTGGAGGCCGTCGTCGGTCTCCTCCACCCGATAGCGCAGCACCAGCCCTTCGTGCGTCAGCTCGTCTGCGATGGCCAAGACGGTGGCCCGGATCCGGGGGTCCTCCGGCGGCAGGAACCGCAACAGCGGCAACAGCAGCAGCGAGGCGTCGAGTGCAGTTGACCCGTAGCTCTGCACAAAGACCCCCCGCTTGTCCACACCCTTCTGGCAGATGTCCTGGTGGATCTGGTCGGCGAGAGACTGCCATTTTTCCGCATACATGGGCTCGTCATACATGCGGGCCAACCGAGCCCCGCGGTCGAGGGCCACCCAGCACATGAACTTGCTGGAAGTGAACTGCTGGGGCTCCCCCCGCACCTCCCAGATCCCCCGATCCGGTTGCTCCCAGTTCTGCGCCGCGCACTCGACCTGCTGTTTGAGAACCGGCCACAGCGACTCATGGATCTGCGATCGCGACCTGGCATGCAGCAGGACCGAATCGAGCACCGCTCCCCACACGTCGTGCTGTTTCTGGCTGTAGGCGGCGTTGCCGATCCGAACCGGCCAGGCCCCCTCGTAGCCCGACAGATACGGCAGGGACTCCTCGGTCAGCTCCCGCTCGCCGCCGACCCCGTACATGATCTGCAAGGGCTGGCCGTCCCGGCAGGCGTCGGCGATGAAGTAGAAGAAGTCGTTGGCCTCGCGATCGAAGCCGAGGGTGTACAGGCCCCACAGGGCGAAAGTGGAGTCGCGAACCCACGCGAAGCGGTAGTCCCAGTTGCGTTCGCCGTGGGGCGTCTCGGGGAGGCTGGTGGTCGACGCGGCCAGGAGGGCGCCGGTCGGCGCGTACGTGAGTCCCTTGAGGGTGAGCGCGCTCCGCTGCAGGTAGCTGCGCCACCGGTGGTCCGGGAAGTCGCCGAGGGTGATCCACTGGCGCCAGTACTCGGCGGTGCGGTTCATCCGTTCGGCGGCTTCCTCCATGGTCATCGGGGCCGGAAGAGGGGACCAGGAGAGGGCGACGAAATGGGTGTCGTTCTCGACCATGCGGGTGCGAGCGTTGAGCCCGTGGCGTTCGATCCCCGGACGCAGGTCGGTGGTGATCCGCAGCTGGAGGCCAATGCCGTCGCCCGTGGCCACCAACTGGCCGTAGCCGTCGCCCTCATAGCGCCAGTCGGGCTGGACCCGCCCGTAGTCGAACACCGGGTCGCACGTCATGGACAGATCCACGGTGCCGCTGACGCATTTGACGGTTCGCAGCAGGCAGTGCTCGGCGTCGAAGTCCGTCGGCGATCGGCGATGCGTCTTTGATCGCTCCGCCAGGTTGTGCCAGGGCCCCATGGACATGCAGTCACGGACGATGAGCCAACCGGTGCGCGTCTGCCAGGTGGTCTCCAGCATGAGGCTGCCGGGTAGGTACCGGCGCGCCGCAGGTACCAGCTCATCGTAAGGACCGAACCGGAAGCCGCCGGCGCTCCGATCCAGGATCGCACTGAACACCGAGGGTGAATCGGGCCGGGGTAGGCACATCCACTCCACCGCACCACTCGGTGCGATCAAGCAGGTGCTCTCACAATCGGAGAGGAATGCGTAGTCAGCAATTGGGGGAAAAGGACTTCCCCCCCATGCCGCCGCCCCATCGGATGCGAATGCGCCGGTGGTGGCGTCGGGCCGGGGTCGATCGCTGCCGTTCACATCAATCATGGTTACATCTTTCGGCGGAATAGTGGACGGTCGGTCGAGTTCTCGGGGTCAGCCTGGGCGGGATTCGACCTCGGCCGGGACACGAGGCGGAGGGTCCGTTTGCGGTTCCGGCTCCTCGGCGGGCTCCACTGGAAGGGGCGCGGTGGCTGCGGTGCCGAACGCGGTGAGAACGAAGAGCAGCAAGCTGATCACGTGCACCGACGTGCACCACAGGCAGATCTCGTCGAGTCGGAACAGCTCGTCGTAGATCAAGTTGAGGGCGGTCGCCACGCCCACCAACGCCCAGAGGACCCGGCCGATCCGAATGCCCCAGAACCCGCTGCGCCACGCCGGCGGGGACTGCAGGACGGCCATGACAGCAAAGAACACCAGTCCGAGGACAGCCACGGGAACGCCGTGGATCTTGGAGTAGATGCTCGTCGTCACGCCCAAGCAGTTGATGAACTTGCTCCCGCCTGCCGGGCACGAAAGCGAGGTGGATCCGGTGTAGTGCTCGTAGGTCAGATAGCCGGCAACACCCAAGCCCAATCCGCACAGGAAAAGGCCGAGCGCCGGGGGCCACCACAGCCGGCGGACCACGGGAGTCCCTGCCTATCCCGCCGGCGTGGACTGCCCGGACGAGGAGCTCGTCCCCATCGGGACCCCGGCCACGGCCTTACAGGTGGCGGCGGGCTGCTGGTTGGTGGCGTCACAGATCGCTTTGGTCATGACGGCCGCCGAAGCGCTGACGTTCACGCCGATGGTGTTCTCGTTGGAACCGATGGAGTTGACAATGGTGTCAAAACTCTTCCCCTGAAGGAGCGTGTCCGAGAACTGGGAGCTGACCAGAACCCACTTGCCACCGATGTCGATGAACGGAAAGGCCTCCTGGCCTCCCTGCTCGTTGGCTTTCCACAGGGCAACCTGCTCCGGAGTCGGCGTCTGCAAGGTCTTGTAGTAGTTGCCTTGCGGTTGGTTGGTGGTGGTCTCCACCGGAGTGAAGGTCAGGTACGGACTGGTGAACGTGGAGTTGTAGAACGACACGGTCGCGATGTTGCCGTCCCTGACCGCAGAGTGCGTCTTCGACACGTTGGCGAAGGTCCCGAAGTGGGACAAGGCCACGAGCATCACCCACCGTTCGGTGGCACAAATAGGACAAAACTCCGCACCCACGAAGAGCATCTCCGGCTTGCCGGCGGCGGTGAGACGAGCGCCGCCGACGGCCGCCTGCGGAGGAGTCAGCGAGAGGTTTTTGTCCGCCGTGCCTTCGACGAGAGTGGAGACGGGGACGCTTGTCAAGTGGGCCATCTGATCGGCCGGGATTGGCTCTCGGGGAGGACCGCTCGAGCCGCCACCGGCGACCTTCACGACCACGAACACGGCAACCACCACCACCACGACGGCGACGGAGCCGATGGCCAGCCAGCGATTCCGCTTCCGCCGGGCCTGGGCCGCCGCCTGGCGGCCGCGCGGGCTGGGACGCGCTGGTCGATTTGGTCGCCGAACCGCCTGAGGCGGAGGCGTCAGAAGGAGCCGGCCGGCTCTGGGTGCGGCCTTTTTTGGACCCCCCGCGAGGCGGCACCTGGCCCTTCGGCCGGGGTTGTGCAGATCCGCTCAATCTGTCTCCTTGGCGTACTCGGCTAAGAACAGAACCGAACTCACCTTACCGTCGGAGGCGACCGGGGTTCCCGCGCCTTATTCGCCTTTCACCCAAATATCAGCGGGCCCACAGCCAACCCCATTTTCGGGGGGTACCGGGGGAGTCCGGCCAGGTCGGGGGCCGTTCGCCGGGCAGTGGGCCGGGTGTCCGGCCTGTCCGTCGAAAACGCCGGCTCGACCCGGATGTCAGCGGTCAGCGCGGTACCCACAGCCGCCCTGTAGCGTGCGACGACATATGGGCACCGCGGACCTCCTCGATCTCCCCCTCGACGAGCTTCTCGAACGGGCCCGAGGCATTCGGGACGCCGCCCACGGGACGAGGGTCACCTACTCACCGAAGGTGTTCATTCCGCTGACGATGCTGTGCCGAGACAAATGCGGCTACTGCACGTTCGCCAAGGCGCCCGCTCGCCTCGACGACGCCTACCTGCCACCCGAGCAGGTGCTGCAGATCGCCCGGCACGGCGCCCAGGTGGGCTGCCACGAGGCCCTCTTCACCCTGGGCGAGCGCCCGGAGGAACGCTACCCGGCGGCCCGCGCCTGGCTGGACGAACACGGCTACTCCTCCACCGTCGAGTACCTGGAGGCGATGTGCCACCTGGTGCTCGAGGAGTGCGGGCTGCTCCCGCATGCCAACGCCGGGGCCCTGTTCCCGGAGGAGCTGGCCAGGCTCCGGACGGTGAGCGCCAGCCAGGGGATGATGATCGAGACCCTGCGCCCCGACCTGGACGCCCACCGGGGCTCCCCGGACAAGACCCCCGAGCGCCGGCTGGCCACCCTCGAGGCCGCGGGCGAGCTGGCCATCCCCTTCACGACGGGGATCCTCGTCGGGATCGGGGAGGACCGAGCCGATCGGCTCCGCGCCCTCGAGGCCATCGCCGCCAGCCACGCCCGTCACGGCCATGTGCAGGAGGTGATCGTCCAGAACTTCCTGCCCAAACGGGGCACGACGATGCACCGAGCGCCCGCGTGTCCACGAGACGACTTCCTGGAGGCCATCGCCCTCGCCCGGCTGGTTCTTCCCCCGGACGTGCACGTTCAGGCCCCGCCCAACCTGTCCGACGACTTCGGTGAACTGCTGGATGCCGGTATCGACGATTGGGGCGGCGTCTCCCCGGTGACGGCGGACCATGTCAACCCGGAGCGGCCCTGGCCGGCACTCGACCTCCTGCGCACCGCTACCGAAGCGCGGGGGTTCAGCCTGGCCCCTCGGCTCACCATCTATCCGAGCTTTGCCCACGAGGCGGCCCGGTGGCTCGACCCCGCCCTCCAGTTCCCCGTGTTGGACCGCAGCGACGCCGAGGGTCTCGGGCGGGACGACCCCGGGGCGGTCTTTCCCCAGCGGGTCGGCGAGTACAAGAACGTCGGCGACGGTGCCGAGGTCATCCTGGTCGGCCGCCGTTCGACGCAGTGGTATTCGGGCGCGGATGCCCATCCCCCCGCGCTTCTGCCCGGCCACCCTCGCGCCGGAGGACGGGTCGCCGAAGTGCTGGAAGGGGTGCGTCTCGGCCAGGAACCCGACGTCGACGAGCTGGTAGCCCTGTTCTCGGCTCGAGGACCCGAAGTGGCCGCAGTCGCCCAGCTGGCGGACCAGCTGCGCGCCGAGACCGTTGGCGACGCGGTGACCTGGGTCAGCAACCGCAACATCAACTACACCAACGTCTGTACGTTCAAGTGCCGGTTCTGCGGCTTCTCCAAGGGTCCCCTCTCGCTCAATCTACGAGGCACGCCCTACCTGCTCACCCTCGAGGACATCGCCAACCGGGTACGCGAGGCCCGAGGGATGGGCGCCACCGAGGTGTGCCTCCAGGGCGGCATCCACCCCGACTTCGACGGCGACTACTACCTCGACGTCACCCGCGCCGTCAGAGACGCCGCACCCGACATCCACGTGCACGGCTTCACCGCCCTCGAAGTGACCGAGGGCGCCCGCCGGCTCGGGGAGCCGCTGGTGGACTACCTGGGGCGGCTGATGGCTGCCGGCCTGCGGTCGTTGCCGGGCACCGCCGCGGAGATCCTCGACGACGAGATCCGGGCCCTCCTCTGCCCCGACAAGATCACCACCGAGCAGTGGTTGGACGCGCATCGCACGGCCCATTCGATCGGCCTGCGTTCCAATATCACCATCATGTTCGGCTCCATCGAGGCGCCCCGGCACTGGGCGCACCATATCGTCCGGACCCGCGCCCTGCAGAAGGAGACCGGCGGGTTCACGGAGTTCGTCGGGCTCCCCTTTGTGCACATGGCCGCACCGATCTACCTCCAGCGCAAGGCCCGGAGAGGTCCGACGTGGCGAGAGGTGATCCTGATGCACGCCGTCGCCCGCATCGCCTACCACGGGCTGGTGGACAACATCCAGGCGTCCTGGGTGAAGCTCGGCCCCGCCGGCGCCCAGCAACTGCTCATGGCGGGGGTCAACGACCTCGGTGGCACCCTCATCAACGAGAACATCTCCCGCGCCGCCGGGGCCAGCCACGGCCAGGGGCTCGACGAGGACGGCTTCCGGGCCATCGTCGAACCGATTGGGCGCACCCTCGAGCAACGCACCACCCTCTACGGGCGGGTCGGCGCCGGCGTCTCGTAGGGAGGCCGGGGCCGCCGGCGGGTCCCGCCGGGTCGGGTGCCCGGGTCGGGTGCCCGGGTCGGGCCCGCCCGGTGGGAACGGATCGGCACCGGGCGACGAGGCCAGGGAGGCGCCCTGACCACAACGTGACACGAGTAACTGCCGGCAGGGCCACCCGTGTCACGTTGTGGTTACATGTGACCTCAACGTGACACGAGTCGCCCTTTGGACGAGGACGCGTGTCACGTTTGTGTTCCGCCGGTGCGAGGGGACCACCGGGACCGAGATCGACGCCGGCGACTGGGCGGGGCCAGACGCCCTGCCGGCCAGCGGACCGAGCCCGGCACCGCCACGCCCAGCCATCTACGCTCGCCGCTTCGTGGGGACGCGGGCATGGGAGGTGGTGGCCTGGGCCGTTGCCGGCGCATGGGCCTACCTGCTTCTCGGCCACGGGCGGTTCTGGAGCACCGCCGTGAGGCTTCCAACCGGGAGCGCCACCCTGACGGGCCCCGCCAAACCGGGCCCCGCCAAACCGGGCCCCGCCAAACCGGGCCCCGCCCCTCGCGTGGCCATCATCGTGCCGGCGCGCGACGAGGCCGACCTGGTCGTCACCACGATCCCGTCCCTGGTGGCTCAGGACTACCCGGGCGAGGCCTGCGTAGTGGTCGTCGACGATGGCAGCCGGGACGGCACGGGGGCAGCCGCGCGCCGGGCCGGCGAATCAGGGACTCTGCCCCTCGAAGTGATCGAGTCAAGCGACCGCCCTCTGGGGTGGGTGGGCAAGACGTGGGCCCTCGAGCAGGGCGTGGCGTACGTCACAAAAGGCGTAGAAGAGCCGCCAGAGTGGATCTTGTTCACCGACGCGGACATCCTCCACCCGCCCGGTTCCCTGCGCCGGCTGATGGATGCCGCTATCGCCCGGCAGCGGGACATGGTCTCGTTGATGGTGCGGCTCCCGGTCAGCACGGCGTGGGAGCGGTTGATCGTTCCCGCCTTCGTCTACTTCTTCTCCCAGCTCTACCCGTTCCGGTGGGTCGCCGGGCGAGGCCGCACCGCGGCGGCGGCCGGGGGCTGCATCCTGGTGCGACGGCGGGCCCTCGAAGCGGCGGGGGGTGTCGGCGCCATCCGCGACGCGGTCATCGACGATGTGGCGCTGGCCCGTCACCTCAAGCGCTCGGGCTCCTCCCTATGGCTCGGGTTCGCAAGCGATGTGCGCAGCATCCGCCCGTATCCCCGGCTAGCGGATCTGTGGGCGATGGTAGCGAGGAGCGCGTTCACCCAGCTCCGTCACTCCGTCCTGCTGCTGATCGGCACGGTGGTGGGCCTGGCCGTCCTGTACCTGGGTCCGCCGGCGGGGTTCGTCGGGGGTCTGGCCACCGGGAACGGCTGGCTGGCGGCGGCGGGTATAGCGGCGTGCGTGGCGATGGTCACCACCTACCTGCCCATGATCCGCTATTTCGGCCTGCCCTGGCTCTGGTCGCTGACGCTCCCCGTCGCGGCCTCGATCTACGCAGCCATGACCGTCGATTCCGCCCGCCGGTACTGGCAGGGGCGCGGCGTCGAGTGGAAGGGCCGGCGCTACCTCCCGGATGGGAACCATCCGGCCGCCGAGGCCGGCGACGATCGCCAGGAGGGGGCCCGGAGCCGGCGCAATCAGCCCGAGGAGCCGTAGTCGATCGGCACCTTGATGGTGGGTCCAGAGACGCGCCATTCGCTGCTCGACAGCCGGAAATCACGGAACGACGCACCGTTGACCACCAGCGCGCGGGTGCCCGCCGAACCCGACATCACCGAGACCACAGCGGTCCCGGCAGGAAGCATCGGGAGCGACCGCCATGTCGGGCTCCCAGGCTCGATCACGGCGGCGTTCCGGGTGCCGGCTGATCCATTGGTGACGATGGCGAAACCGCCAGAATCCGTGACCGATGTCGACACCAGCGTCCCGGACGCCACTTGCGGGCCGAGCGACCAGGGGCCCGAGAGGGTCGACTCCCACGCCACCCGATAGGTGGGATGGAGCCCCGGGTCGACGGTGAAGAGGACAGCAAGGCCCTCGCGGTAGGGCACCACCCGGAGGACTTGCACGGCAGACGGCTGAGAGCCAGCCGCCACCACGGGTCCGACCAGGCGGTAGGCACCGTCGGCACCCCTGACGAACACCCCGGCCCTCGTGGTGTGATCACAGTCTCCGGCCACCACGTCGGTGCCGGCCACGACGGCCACCCCGGTCAACTCCTGGACATCGCATGAGGATCCGACGTCGGCTTGGATAGTCGACAACGACGTGACCGGTTCCCACCTGGCCAGGCCCGGTGGGCTCGCCACCACTCCCGCCCGGGTCAGCGCCACGGCCGAGCCGGTGGACGCAGTGGCCAGCGCGTCGGGTGCGTTGGCGATCCCGTCAGGCAACAACGCCGAGGTGTACGAGGCGCCATGGTTGCTGGTGACCGCTAGGGGCGTGAACTCCAGCCGTTGGCTGGGACGGAAGGCAATGACGTCCGCCCGGGCCGCACCGGTGGCGATCACCAACCCACCGTTGTCGGCCACGCCCAGCGGGGTCCGCAACGTCCAGTTTCCCGATGGTGCCGGGAGGAAAAAGGCCTCCCAGAACGTGTCCTCGGGCTGGGCCAGATTCCCCATCGGCACCACCGCCCACCCGCTCGTCGACTCCATCACGGCCGAGGTCAACGGGGCGACCATCGGAGGAGGTGGTGCGGTGGTGGTCACCGGCGACCCACAGCCACTCAAAAATGCAAGCAAGGCGAGCCCGGCGAGCCCGGCGAGCACCCCGACCAGCCTCCTCGTTCCCAACAAGACCCGCCGGGAGCGGCCCGAGACTCGACCGGGTAGGTGCGCCACCGCCACGTTGGCTACGGCCAGGAGCCGGCGGCTGGCCGGGAAGCGGGCACCAGACTGCGGAAGGAGCTGGACGACTCGAGCAGCCCGAGCAGCCCGAACGACCCGAACAGCCCGAACGACCCGAACAGCCCGAACGACCAGAGCAGCCTGAACGACCCGAACAGCCCGAGTCCGCCGCCGAAGCCGGCTGGTCCCGACGACTCGGTCACGTTTTTCCCAGCACGGCACGCACCTTGCCGGCCAACAGCGAAGCGAACGATCCCTCGGTAACGCTCGTCCCCGGCCCCGGATCACTGACGATCGCCCACCGGACGACGCCATGAGGGTCGATGACGAAGGTCATGTCGTTGTGGGCGACCATCGCCCCGGCCCCCTCGACGGCGACCTCGATGCCGAAGGCGTCCCACACCTTTTGCAGGGCAGGAACAGAACCGGTGAGGTAACGCCAGTTGGGCAGCTGGGCCAGCTGCTCGGTGGTGTCGAAGGCCTGCAGGACCGGGGCACTGCGGTACAGCGGATTGGCCACGACCGCCACCAGCTCCACGTGGCGGTCGTCCGCGCCGAGCTGCTGCCCGGCCTGTTTGAGCTCCTGGGCAATCACCGGGCAGTCCGTCGTGCACACCGGGTCCAGGAACGTCAGCAGGACGGCTTTGCCCTGCATGTTGTTGAGCTGAACGGGCACACCATTCTGGTCGGTGAGGGCCACGTTCGGCACCGGCGCATTGTCGGATTGCACCCCTCCGGAGATCGCCTCGGCCGTGATCGGGTCGGCGCGCCGGTTCGTCGAGGCCGCGGCCATCGGTACCACCCCGACGAGGAGGGTAGCCAGCGCGGCAGTGGTCAGGCTGGCCCGGACGATCATCCCGTCCGCCGGCGGGAGGCTGAACGATGGCAACCACGTCCCGGTTCGGCTCTCCGCCCCGGTGGGCACCGGCGAGGCGACCGATACAGGGACCCGGGTCCAGGCCAGGTAACCGCCCACCAGGAGCAGGGCGGTGGGAAGGGCGCTGTTGGGATCGGTGCCGACGCCCCCAAAGAATCCGAGGTCCTGCACCAGCACCCAGTCGAGCAGGCACAGCACGACGCCGCCGACGACGGCGAGGCGAACGGGTCGGGCCCGTCCGGTCAGGAGCGCGACGCCGACGCCTCCGAGGGCCAGCACGATGAAGAGGTTGACGCCGAAGCCGTTGGAACCGACGAAACCGGCGAAGTTGTTCAACAGTCGGGACAGGAACGCAGGCTGCGGCGTCTGCGCCATGTCCTGCACCATGGCGTAGAGGGTGCCGGACGAGCCCTGCCATGACCCGCGCCCGGGCCACGCCTGAAGCAAGGCCATCCCGGCGAAGAACGCGCCCATCCCTCGAAGCAGCCAGCGGCCCAGAGTCGGGGTGCGCCACCGGGACTCCGGTAGGCAGAGCAAGGCCCCGGCCACCAGGTAGAAGACGACGCCGCCCGGCGCCCCGAACGCCCAGTTGACGCCGGGTGCCAGAATGCCGCCGAGCGATTCGCCGAACACCCACACGATCAAGGCCCAGCCGACCGAGGCGGCGCCACCGAGCTGGGACCAGCGACCGCGAGGTCCCACCAGGAGCCAGACCCCGATAGCGATCTGGATCCATACCACAGACACCGCGGCCTGGACGGGGTGGTCCTGCCAGATGGTCATTCCCCAGCTGACGAGATGGCGGAGCCAGATGGGATTGCCCGCCTCGGTGGGGAGCACCACCTGAGTGGGCATTCCCACCGGCATCGCGGCCTGGCCCTGCAGCACACCGTCGAGCACCCACAGGGCGCCAAAACCGATGCGGAGCAGCTTCCGGCCGACGGGTTCCGGCCATCGCTCCCCCCCGCCCGCTGGGTCGGGCGGAACGGTGCCGCCGACCACCCCGGCGCCGACCATCCCGGCGCCGGCCCCCTGAGGCGCCGGCCACAAGCGACGGCCCAACAGGATCCAGATGGTCGAGACCGCGGCGAGCAGCAGGATCACGATCCAGACCTGGTGCCAGAGCGAGAGTTTGAAGGCATTGACGATCACGGAATTGCCCGACGACAGGCTTCCGTTACCCATGCCTCCCATGGCTAGATCTTTGCCGTGACCGCCACCCAGGTTCCAGTCAACGATGAGGTTCCGGCGACCGGGGCTGGGATCGGGGCACCCGGTGCCGCCAAGGAGCCGAGCCGGTCAGGACCCGACTGGCGCCTCCAGTCGGGCGACCCACGCATGCAGATCCTTGGCACTTTGGGCCCCGAACGCTTCGCCGATGACCCGGCCCGATCGGTCCACGAAGACGGTCGCCGGCAGACCGACGACCTGATAGGCGGCAGCCGTGTGGGCGGACGAGTCCACCCCGATGGGGTAGCCCACTTTGGCGTGCGAAATCATGGACTCGACCGTCGAACGGTCGGGATCGTTGGTGTCGACGCCGATGAAGGCCACTTTCCCTTGCGCGCTGTCCGCCTCCGCCGCGAAGGTGCTCAACTCGCCGACGCAGTTCGGGCACCACGAGGCGAAGAAGTTGATGACGACCGGCCGCCCGGCGGACGCGGTGAGGGCCACCTGGGCGCCGCCGCCGAGCCGGGAAAGGGAGAAGGACGGGGCGGCGCGGCCCTGAGGGATCGTCGGCAGCGTGTACGGGTTGCTGGCCGGAGCCGACTTGGGATGGGTCACCACCCATCCTGCCCCGGCGGCGATGAGGGCCACGGCGAGGCCGACACCGCGCCACCACCTCCACCGCCGTCTGGGCCGGCCGTCGGGAGGCGACAGGTCATCCCCTCCGGTAGTCGGACCAGCTGGGCGCGGGCTATCGGCCAAGCCGATCGGCCGACCGTCGCCGGACGCGTGCTGGTCCACCCCATCGATCATCTGCGATCGGTCCGCAGGAGACGCCGACGGGGAGCTGCTCGGAGGAGCGGGAAGCCCGTCGCTTCAAGCGGTTCCATCACCCCGAAGTCTGCCGCGTCCGGGTTCGCTACGCCCATCGGCGGCGAGCCCATGCGGCCGGGGCCGCTGCCGTGGCGCCCCGGCCGACCCCTCGTTCATGGGAAAACTGGGACCCGTTTCCGACCTGCCAGCCCCCAGGCAGGCCGTCAACGAACGGTAGGTGTACAGCGATAAGCTACGTCAGTTTTCGGTCACCCATTGGAGCGGCCCATGACGACCCTTCACCCCCCGGTCACCGACTGGGGCGAAGATTTCGACCACATGGATCCGGCTTGGATCTCCGATCCGTATCCGATATGGGCCGAGCTGCGCCGGACCTGCCCCTTGGCCCACACCGACCGCTACGGAGGAGCCTGGCTGCCGCTGCGGCACCAGGACATCGCCGCCATCGCCTACGACAGCGACCATTTCAGTTCCCGGGCGGTGGTCGTGAATGATCACCGACCGGGAGCAGGTGATCTGCCCGCCCCGATCGGACCGGCCCCGCCCATCACCTCTGACCCACCCTTTCATGCGTTGGCCCGCAGGATGCTCGTCCCGGCCTTCGCGCCCAAGCGGGTCGCCACGCTCGAGCCGTTCACCCGCCAACTGTGCCGTCAGCTGCTCGCCGAAACCGTCGGCAGGACGGAGCTCGACGCGGCGACGGACTACGCCCAGCACATCCCCTTGCGGGTGATCATCGGGCTGCTCGGATTCCCACAGGAGGACGCCGACATCTTCCGGCATTTCATCCACCAGGTGATGGAGGATGTCGACATGCCCCAGGAGCGTCAGGAGTTCTTCGCCGGGGGCGAACTCGACGCCTACATGGATGCGCGGATCGCCGAGCACCGACTGAAGCCACGGGACGACCTGACCTCGTTCCTGCTCGAGGCCGAGCTCGATGGTCGAAAGCTGGCCCCGGAGCACATCCGGGGAACGATGATCCTGCTGTTGATCGCAGGCATCGACACCACCTGGTCCGCCATCGGCGCTTCACTCTGGCATCTGGGATCGCACCCCGAGGATCGCAGGCGCCTGGCCGGCGAACCCGGATTGATGAGCAGGGCGGTCGAGGAACTTCTACGCGCCTATGCGCCGGTCACGATGGCCCGCCTAGTGGTGAGGGACGTACAGCTCGCAGGGCGTTCCCTCCACCCAGGAGAGTGGGTGCTGCTCCCCTTCCCCGCCGCAAATCGCGATCCGGAGACCTTTCTCGACGCCGACCAGGTACAGCTCGATCGGGTCGCCAACCGCCACGCCGCCTTCGGCCTCGGTATCCACCGCTGCCTGGGGTCGACCCTGGCGCGGATGGAATTACGGGTCGCGCTCGAGGAGTGGATGGCCCGCTATCCCGATTTCGAGATCTCCGACCCAGCCGCTGTGACCTGGTCGGCCGGGCAGGTCCGCGGGCCGCGGCACCTGCCCGTGGGCCTGGCGCCCGCCGGCTGAAACCACTCCTGGGGCGCCACCTCCAGGACGTACGCTCGCTCGAGGCCGTGCTCGCCCAGCGGGAACCCGACCCGACGCCGCGCCACCGACCGCCCACCGCCCAGTGCAGGAGGACACTTATGAGGAACGACGGCGAGACCCCTCGACCGCCGCAGGTCGACCGGGACCTGCTGGCGGCCGCCGAGCGCGCAGATGGACGAGGCCGTGATGCTCCGGCGGCGTATTCACGCCTGCCCGGAGATCGGTCTGGATCTGCCGATCACGCAGGCCGCGGTACTGGAGGCGCTGGACGGGCTCGGCCTCGAGGTGCGCACCGGCGAGGCGACCACGTCGGTCGTGGCGCTCCTGCAGGGGGACCGTCCGGGACCGACAACCCTGCTCCGGGCCGACATGGACGCGCTGCCCATGCCAGAAGACACCGGCCTGGATTTCGCCTCCCGCTTCGACGGCACGATGCACGCCTGCGGCCACGACGCCCATGTCGCCATGCTGGTCGGCGCAGCTCGACTCCTCATCGCCCGCAGGAGCCAGCTCGCAGGCCAGGTGCTACTGATGTTCCAGCCCGGCGAGGAAGGCCACGGCGGGGCCCGCGTCATGCTGGACGAAGGACTGCTCCTTGACCATGGTCCCGTGGATCGGGCTTTTGCGATCCATATCACCCCGTCGCTGCCCACCGGTCAGGTGGCGTGCCGGGCCGGCACCATGCTCGCCGCTTGTGACGAGTTTCGGATCATCGTGGTCGGCAAGGGCGGGCATGCCTCCATGCCCCACGAGGCCGTCGATCCGGTTCCGGTGGCCTGCCAGATCGTGACCGCCGCCCAGTCGATGGTGACGCGGGTCGTGCCTGCATTCGACCCCGCGGTCGTCACCGTCACGCGCATCCAGGCCGGAACGGCATTCAACGTCATCCCAGAATCCGTGGTGTGCGACGGCACCGTTCGCTCGGTTTCCGACGAGACTCGAGACCTGGTGCTCGAGCGCGCTACGCCAGGTGGCAGAGCACGTGGCGGCCGCCCACGGTTGCCGGGCCGAGGTGGAGTTCCTCGCCGAAACGCACTACCCCGTCACCGTCAACGACGCAGCCTCCGCCGAGCGCACCCTTGACGTGGCCCGAGCCCTCATCGGGACGGAGCGGGTGTCCAGGATGCCGACTCCGATCATGGGCGCCGAGGACTGGTCGTACGTCCTGCAGCAGGTCCCCGGATCGATGGCCTTCCTGGGCGCCGGCCCGCCCGGCGTCGCTCACCCCGCCCCCAATCATTCCAACCGCATGCTGATCGACGAACCGGCGATGGTCACCGGAATGGCCCTGCACGCCGCCATGGCGCTCCACTGAGGTTCGGTCGGCAGGCGGTGCGAGCTGATCGGCGTCGCCTACGCTCTCCCCGGAGGTGAACGATGAGCAATCCGCCAATTATTCTCACCGAGTTCGCTGACGGCGTCTCGACCATCACGCTCAATCGGCCGGCCAAGCGCAACGCCCTCAGCAGCGAGTTGTTCGCGGCCATGCAGGGCGCCCTGGTGGAGGCGGACGGCGACGAGCGGGTGTGCGCCATCGTGCTCACCGGCGCCGACCCCGCATTCTGCGCCGGTCTGGATCTCGAAGAGCTGGGTTCGACCGGCAAGAACCTCCGGGTCGGTGACCGCGACCCTGGCAACCAGGGGGCGGCCGCCTCCCCGCCGTGGCCGGTCATGACCAAACCGGTGATCGGCGCCATCAACGGCGCGGCAGTTACCGGTGGGTTGGAGCTGGCGTTGCAGTGCGACTTTCTGGTCGCCTCGGATCGAGCCCGCTTCGCCGACACTCACGCTCGGGTCGGCATCATGCCCGGCTGGGGCCTCACGGTGCTGCTGCCTCAGGCCGTCGGGGTACGGCGGGCCAAGGAGATGAGCCTGACGGGCAACTACGTCGGCGCCGAGGAGGCCCTGGCGCTGGGACTCGTCAACCGCGTCGTGCCCCACGAGGAGCTGCTTCCCACGGCACGCGGCCTGGCCAGTGATATCGCCTCCAACGACGGGCAGGCGGTGGCGGGCATCCTGGCCGCGTACAAAGAGTGCGCCCTGACGACCCCCGCCGAGGGTCTTCTGATCGAACGCCGGATGTGGGACGAGTGGTACGGAAGGCAGTTCGACCCGGCCGAGGTCGAACGCCGCCGGGCCGGGGTGGTGGCGCGGGGACGGGCCCAGACGAGGTAGGCCCGCCACCCGGGGTGGTGGGTGCGGCTAGCCGGCTTCGTACAGCGGTTCGCCGCGCCGCAGTCGGCTGGCGATCCGGACCACTTGAGGCAGCTCGCGGCGAGTCGGGGTGTGGGCCGCCAGGAAACGCGCCGTGCCCGCCAGGATCAGGGCGACCTGCTCGGAGCCTTCGGGCCAGGCATGCGCCTGACGAACCGCGGCGTCGTACATCTGGAACCAGTGGAACTCGGTGTCCTCGCGCAACAGCGCCGACCCCAGGGCAGCCACAACCGAGGCCCTCGTCCCACCCGAGTGGAGCCAGCCGTACACCATGGCACCTGCCTCGTCCACCATGTCCTGCCGGTCCCAGCAGGCCTGCAACTCAACCAGGTCCGGCGCGCTCGAGGCGGTCGGATGGCGAGCCGGTAGCGGTGCGGCCGGCACGTTGAGGAACCGATCGAGAAACACCTTCAGCGCGCCCTGGTAAATCCCCCGGGTCAGCTCCGGCGCGGCGGCGCGGACCACCATCTGGTGGACTGCGTTGGCGGCCGTAAACCCGTGGTGGACGACGTCCCAGTCCCCGTGGTCGTTTTGGGTGTGAAAACGGGTGATCCGCAAGGCGGCGGCGTAGGCGACCGCCCTGGCCAGCTCCTCGGCGGTAGCGCCGGCGTCGACCGCGCGGTCCAGGGCGTCGAGCAGGTCGGCCGGTTCGTCGCCGAGGAGCCTCCATGCCAGCTCGTCGACTGCGTCGTCAGAAGCTGTCGGGGCGCCTCCCCCGGACCCGGCGCCGGATCCCGATGAGGATCGTCCGGCCGCGGCGAACCGGCGCGGCAGGTCGCGCTCCGCCTTGGCCAGCATTCCCGCCAAGTCGTAGGGGTGGCGCCAGGCGCCAGACTCCTCGGCGCGCGAAGCGGCCGCGGTCTGGTGCGCCAGGCTGGGCAGGACCACCTGGGCGTGCTCATCGTCGAGGTGGTCGAGCACCTCGAACGCCTTGTTGGTGAAGTCAACGGTATGGCCGCCATCCATGAAGACGTGGTCGGTCGCGGCGGTCCCCATGACGGCGGCCAGCTGGTCGGCGGTGAGCCCGGACCGCACGGCACTGGCCAGCGTGCGCTCTGCGGCGTTGCCACTGCGCGTGTCGACAAAGCGGCGGTACCACGCGGCCAAGCGGGCTTCAGGGAGCTCGACGCCGAGCGGTTCGAGCGCGAACCTGGGCGCATGGCCGCGCGTGTCACGCGACACGAACGCCAGCCCGTGCACGAGCGCCAGGGCCCGGTCGTCCTCCTGCAATCCGGGGAGCACGTTGGCCATCGCCGTGAGCACCGTGAGGCCAGGTCCCCAGCCGGCCTCCCGGTAGCGGATGCCGAACTCCACGCCGGCCTTCACTACCGCGGTGGTCGCCCGCTCGGCGCCCAGTTGGTCGAAGAGTCCCAACACCGCCTTGGCGATCACCAGGGTGAGTCCGTGCTCGAGACCCTCTTCGAGACGATGGAGAAAATGGGCAGCCCGGTCGGGTGCCGGCTCCACTACCACGACCACGTCGTGGTCCTGGATATCAACCGGGTAGGCCCGGACGTCGTCAGCGAAGGGGTCGAGGGTGCCGCCCGACTCCAGGTCGAACCGGGCGTGGTGCCAGTGACAGGTCAGCAGCCCGTTCTCCACGGTGCCGCGGTGGAGCGGAAATCCCATATGAGGACAGCGGTCGTCGACCGCATAGGCCTTACCGTCGCACCAGAAAACACAGATGGGCTGGGAGCCCACTTTCCCGGTCAGCTGCCCTTTGCCCTGCAGCTCTTCCGAGCTGCCAACCCTCACGCGTTCGCTCATGGCAGCAGGCTAAAACCTCAAGTGGACTTCAGGTCAAGCCCAAGTTCGGTCCCCTCGGCCCCGAGCTCGGCTTTGAGGACCCGGCGCAGCAGCTTGCCCATCTCGTTGTAGGGCATCTCGTCACGGACCTGAACGACCACCGGGGTACGGGACGAGCGCAATCGGCCCCGAACCCACGCCTGGAGCTCGGCCTCGTCCGCCGACGTTCCCTGCTCGAGCACCACCGCGGCCGCCGGAACTTCACCCCATTCATCGTCGGCGATGCCTACGACCGCAGCCTCCACCACCGCCGGGTGCAGCACGAGGACATCCTCGATCTCGCCCGGCGACATGTTCTCTCCGCCCCGAACGATGACGTCGTCGAGGCGACCCTCGACGAAGAGGAAACCGTCGGCGTCGAGATAGCCCCCGTCGTTGGTGGGAAACCAGCCGTCAGGCGTGAGTGCGCTGCGGCCCTCGTACTCGCCGGCGATCTGGTCTCCGCGGACGTAGATCTCGCCGGGGTGGCCCGGGGCGAGCACCTCCCCCTCGGGTCCGCGTATTTCCAGCTCGAGGGCCGGAAACGGGCGCCCGACCGAACCCAGTCGGGCGCGCCCGGCGGGATCGTCGCTGGCCAGGGCATCCCGGTGCTCCTCTGGCCCCAGCACGGCGACCGTCGAGCTGGTCTCGGTGAGGCCGTAGGCGTTGACGTATCCGACCTGCGGCAGCAGCCTCATGGCCCGTTCGATGACCGGGACCGGCATTCGACCGCCGCCATAGGAGAGATGGCGGAGCGCCGGCAAGCGGGCGCCGCCTTCGGCCACGACGTCGAGGATCCTGGCGAGCATGGTCGGCACGACCATGGCGTGGGTGACCGCCTCCTCCTGGGCCAGACGGACCCACTCCTTGGGGTCGAACTGCGGCACGTACACGATCCGGCGCCCGGCGTAGATGCTCGACAGGATCCCGGCCATGCTGGCAATGTGATACGGCGGGACGCTCACCAGGGTGGCCTCGTCCTCCTCGGCGGACATGTACTCCACCGTGGAGAGCACGTAGGCGACGAGGTGACGGTGGCGCAGCATGGCGGCTTTGGGCTCGCCCGTGGTGCCGCTGGTGAACAGCCACAGTGCCACCTCGTCCGGATCGGCGGTGCTCTCTCCTGAGGGCGGTGCGCCCCCCGCCGCCTGCTCCAGCTGCGTGAGGGTCACGACGCGGATGTCCTGAAGCTGATCGAGACGCCCCGACGCGCCCGCATCGGCGGCCGTGATGGCCGGGGCGATGCGGCTGCACACAGCCCGGAGCCGATCGTCGGCCAGGCGGTAGTTGAGTGGCACGAACGGCGTTCCGGCAAAGCTGCCGGCAAAGAGCAGGGTGGGAAGCCACTCGGAGTTCTCGGCGACCAATCCGAGCCTCTCGGCTCCTGACTCCGCGACCACGGTCGCAACTCTTCTCGATCGGTCCAGCAGTTGGGCGTAGGTCAGACCTGCGGCGGGAGGGCCCACCGCGATGCGCTCGGGCATGCCTTCCGCGGCCATCTCCAGGAGCATGGCGATGCTCATGGCGCCACACCTGGTCGCGCTCGGCGGGCCGGATCGCTCGGTGGAGAGGCGCCAGGTCGAGCGCGGCCGAGGGGGATAAGGGACGGCGTCATGATGCGGCTGCGGTCAGTCGGTCGGCTGCGTGCCGACGACCGAGACAAAGCTCACGCACTCCCCCGGCTGGCCGCCCAGGTTGTGGGTGAGCGCCAGCGAACGGCCGGCGGCCACGCTGCGAATCCGGCGTTCCTCGGGTGCTTCGCCTCGAAGCTGGAGCCAGCATTCGAACATCATTCGCAGGCCCGATGCGCCAATCGGGTGACCGAACGCTTTGAGGCCGCCATCGGGGTTCACCGGCAGCTCGCCGTCCAGATCGAAGGTGCCGGCAAGAATCTCCTTCCAACCGAAGCCTCGTTCGGCAAAACCCAGGTCCTCCATGAGCACCAACTCGGTGGGGGTGAAGCAGTCGTGAACCTCGGCCATAGCGAGCTCGACGCGTGGATCGCTCACGCCGGCCTGGGCGTAGGCGTCGGCAGCCGCGGCCACGACCTCTGGGAAGGTGGTGAAGTCGTAGGCGGGGTCGATGTTGCCTTTGGCCGGCCCGGCGATAAAGGACAGTCCCTTGACGAAGATGGGCTTGTCCGTATAGCGGTAGGCATCCTCGGCTCGGACCACGATGGCTGCGGCCGACCCGTCCGAGACGCCGGAGCAGTCGAATACGCCGAGCATGCCGGCGATCGGGGCCGCCTTGGCGATGGTCTCGGTCGAGACTTCCTTGCGGAATTGGGCTCGGCCGTTGCGGGCGCCGTTGAAGTGGTTCTTCCACGCGATCCGGGTGAGGACGGCTCTGAGCTCGGTCTCGTCGACGCCAAACTTCTTGGCGTAGGCCGGAGCCAGGAGGCTGAAGCGCGCCGGAGCGGTCGTCTCCGGGAGGGTGCCATCGTTGGGCACCGTCGCCGAGACCAGGCCGGAGAACCCCGAATCCTTCAGCTTCTCCACTCCGACGGCCATGGCGATGTCGAAGGCGCCGGATGCCACCGCGTAGCACGCATTGCGCAACGCCTCCGAGCCGGTGGCGCACATATTTTCGACTCTGGTCACGGGCTTGTTTTCGAGTCGCAGCACGCGGGAGAGGGTCAGGCCCGATACTCCCGACCCCATGGTGCCAAGCCAGTAGGCGTCTATGTCGTCACGGGTCATGTTGGCCGATTGCATGGCGGTAAGGGTCGACTCGATCAACAGGTCGTCGACGGACCTGTCCCAGTGCTCGCCGAAGGTGGTGCATCCCATGCCGACGATGGCGACTCGGTCGCGAATGCCCCTTGATGTCATGCTCGAACCTCCAGCGTCGAGGCAGGCGAAGTGGTGACGGGTCGGGCCTTCCAGAAGTAGTTGTGGATACCGCCCGCGGTGATCACTTTGCGAAAGGTCATTTCCACCCGATCGCCGATGGCCACCCGGGCCGGGTCGGCGTCGGTGAGCTCACAGCTGAACCGCCCGCCTCCGTCGAAATCGACGACGGCCGCGATCACCGGTGGGCTGGGTGAGAAGGCCAGGTGGTCGATGGTGTAGGTCGCGACCGTGCCCCGGACGTCCGCCATGGGCACGTCCACCATATGGTCGACGGCTTTGCAGTTGACGCAGATCCGCACCGCGGGCAGGTGAATGGTCCCGCACTCCGTGCAGCGGTGGCCGGTGAAGCCGTACTTGTAGTGCACGGTCCGCAGGGACGGTGGCGCCGCGGGTCCCGCCGGATCCGGGCGGCGGGGTGGTTCTCTGACGAGAAAACCCCGCCAGGACAGGAAGCGGGCGTAGGGCAGCGAGTCGTCGCCGGCCGTTATCTGGTCCTCCACTGTCGTGGCTCGGCGGTAGGTGCGGATGGCTTCGGTGACCCGCAGCACGATCGCCGTGGCCCCGTCGGCCAGGATCACCAGGGCGATGGTCTGGCCGGGTTGAGCGGTGTCGAGGACGTGGGCGAGAAGCAGGCCCGGTTGGGCCACGCCGGCGTTACCCACTCGGGTAGTGAGGTCATCGGCGAGGGCCGCCACGCCCGCCCCGGCCCCAAAACTTCGCACGGCCCGGCCGGGGGTGCCGGCCACGATGAGGGTGTCGACGTCGGTAGGGCCCAGCCCGGCCTGCTTCAAGGCGTCGGAGAAGGCGGCATCGGCCAGCGGTCCGTAGGCATGCTCGCCGAAGCGCTCTTCCCAGACCCTGGAGGAGGGGGCACCGGGGATGCGCCACCGATCCAGGAACTCCTCCGTGGCTGATGCCTGGGCCACCAGCTCGGCGATCGCCGGAGCCTCATCCGACCCTGGGCCGAAGACGAACGCGGCGGCGCCATCGCCGCCATCGCGCTCGTCGGCGCCGCCCGGAAGCCCGGTCCGCACGTCACTCAGGACCACGCAAGTACGTACCGGCGACTCGGCCGCCACGAGAAGGGCGCCGGCGCCCGAGCGCACCGCGCCGTTGATGTCGATCGCCAGCGCACCGGGGTCCAGTGCCAAGGCGGCGTGCACGATGTTGGCGTTGGTCTTGTCCAGATAGGGAGGGTTGGTGGTCGCGAAGAGCAGCCGTTGGGGGCGGGCGCTTGACCCCAGCGGGTGCAGCGCCCGCCGGGCGGCCTCGACCGCCATCGAGGTCGGGTCCTCGTCGTAACCGGCAACGGCCCGGGTGCCCTTACCCCCGCCGTCTCCGAGGACGGCCCTGATCTCCGAGCGCTTGAGGCGATAATGCGGCACGTAGGCGCCGTAGGCAATCAGCGCAGCCAATGGGTCTCCCTGAGGTCGGGCCGGCAACGCATCCTAATGGCTGGACGCCGATTGGGCCTGGAGCCGGCGCACGTCGTCGTCGATACGGTCCATCGACCAGGAGCCCGGTGGCAGCCGGTCGCGGGCCATGCGATTGGCCACCTGGCACAGCACCTCGTTGACCGGGGTGGGCAGCCCGTACAGGCGGCCGAGCAGCACCATCTCCCCGTTGAGCCAATCGGCTTCGATGCTGCCGGTGCCCCGAGCCAGGCTCTGCCACGAGGAGCTGCCCCGGTGCGTCCCCCGGCCAGCCATCTGCGGCCCCGCCGAGCGCGGCCCGGCGCTCCTCTTCCTCCGCGGGAGGGGCGTACTCGATACCGGCCGCCGCGCAACAGGCCTCGCCCTCCGCCCGGGCGCGGGCATACAGATGGCTCTGGCGCCCCTCCAGGCCGCACGCCGCGTCCAGGGCGTTGCCCAGGTTGCCGAGCAGCTTGGCGTATTTCCAGCGCATCACCTGGGCGTCGGCCCGAGCGTCGAAGGTGGCATCCCTCAAGTCGGCTGCCACTCGCTCGCTGGTGTCATCGAGGCCGCGGGGATAGCGACCCACGTCGAGGACCCCGCTCACCGGTGCGGCGTGGACGATGACGACGCCCGGCTCGAGGTGGGTGGCCGGGAGCACGAGGCACATCCCGAATGTCCGGGCTCGACGCCGCAGCACGACCCGCTCGTTGTTGACGCCATTTTGGGCGCAGATCACATTGACGTCCGGGGGGGCGACGGCGTCCAGCTCGCGAACGGCGGCTTCGGTGTCCTGGCTCTTCATGGTCAGCAGCACCGTGTCGCCAGGCCGGAAGCCGACCTCGGCGGGCGAGGCAACGACGCGGGCAGGGGGGTGGAGGTCACCGTCTGGCGTGACCAGCCGAAGTCCGTGGGCGCGCAGGGCGTCGAGGTGCGGGCCTCTCGCGATCAGCACGACGTCCTGGCCGGCTTGCGCCAGCTGCCCGCCGATGACCCCACCGATCGCACCGGCGCCGTAGATGATGTAGCGCATTCGACGGACGATAACGAACGCCGGATGCAGCAGCGCCGATCCGGCCGGACCAGGCCGCCCTGGGCCTGTAGACCCGAGGCGGCGTTGGGCCCCGAGCGGGGCGCGCCCGGCCGGTTCGTCCGGTGACGGTTCATACGGTGCTCGCGAGCCCCTCCTCGAGGCCCTGCTCCGGCAGACCGTCGACGTAGGTGACCTGATTGGTCCGAACGGCGGGAACGGCGTCGCCGGGAACGATCAGGCCCACCAGATTGAGGGGATCGGTGGCGTTGAGCGCAACCCGTTCGCCGCTCCTGGCGGTGCGCCGGACGTGGGCCAGCTGTTCGGCGGCCTCCGGCAAGGCGTACTGCTCGCCGGAAAAGCCGGAAACGAAACGGCCGCCGCGAACCAGGCCGCGGTCTTCGAGTCGCCGGAGGGCCCACTGGAGGTCCCGCCAGGGCAGGCGGAGTGAATCGTGCCCGGCCAGGTCACGGAAGATCACACCCCAGCGGGTGAGCAACTGCTCGGCGACGGCTTCGGCCAGCTCTTCACGGTCGGCCGCGGCGCCGACTCCGTCCGGGGGGAGGCTCCAGCGTCCGGCCGATCCGGTGGTGGCCCGGGCGGCCCGGCCCAAGCGGGAGATGCGGCGGGATCCGGGGCGGGGTCGGGTGCCGGCTACCCGGGCGCGGATAGCGCCGAAGCCGTCGCACATGATCAATCCCCGGGTGACCCCGTCCCACAAGCCCCGTTCGACGTCGTCGGGGAGGCGCCTGGTGGCCCCGACCAGGTCGTTGGCAAACGAGGCGCCCTGCTGGCGCAGGATCTCGACGATCTCGGCGGTGGCGCCGACGCTGGGGGGCTTGGGCTCGGCCCCGGCCCGGGCCGCCTGCAGCAACCAGGCTAGATCGCCCCGAAAGACCACGTCGATGGGAGTGGCCTTAGACGGGCCGGCGGACGGGCCGTCCGCTTCGGCGCGGGTTCGGGGAGAAAGCCGAAGCCAGGCCACCTCGCCGTCGTGGCAGAGGCGGTCGAGCCATCCCGGCTCGTAGTGGCGTACCCGGCGGGCCAGCAGGTCCGGCTCCCAAGCCACCGCAGCCGCTTCGTATCCCTGGAGCTGCCCGATGACGACCGCCAGACCGGCTTCACCTGCCAGCTGGGTGCCCGGCGCCACGTGCTGCCAGCGGAGGAGGAACCTCATGAAATCCCGAGCGGTCGCGGGCTGGACCCGTTCACGTCGGGTCCGCCTGGAATAGCTGTGCATGCGGGCCAGGAGGCGGCGAGCCACCCATTGCGTGCCGGGTACCTCAGGCTGGTACCGGCCCTGGAGGGCGAACCCCTCCGCCTGAAGGGTGGCGAGCGCAGTGGCCACCCGCCCGGGCGGGAGCCCGGCGGATTGGGCCACGTCCTCCACCGTCGTGATCCCGGCCAGCTCCAAGTGACCTCGCACCATTCGAACGGTCGCCCCGTCATCACCGGCCAGGGCCAGACGGGCTTCCTCCATGGAGTCGGTCGTGCACCACAGGTCGCTGCCGTCATGGAGGATGGTGGCAACCCGCCCGCGGAGCACCAACTCCGCCCAGAGCGACTGCCACGCTGGCTTGGGTGGCGCGGCGACGAGTGACGAGAGCAGGTCGTGCAGGTCGTCGGGGGTGGCGGGATCAGGGACGATCTCGCCGTGGACCTGCTCGATGGCCGCCGGGTCGAGGGTGCCGATGGCGGAGAGGTCGACGTTGAGGCCGCGGCGGAGCCGGACCGCGTTGGTCCGCCGGTTTTGCAGCTCCTCGTCGTCGAGGAAGGCGTACGGGCGGGCCGTCACGATCTCATGGGCCAGCACGGACGGCTCCGTGGTGTCGCAGCAGTGCACTCTGATATCGCCCCGCTCGACGCGTTGCAGCAGCCCGACCAGCCCGTCGACATCGAGCGCTTCGTGGAGGGTGTCGTCGATGGTCTGGCGCACCAACAGGTGGTCCGGGATCTCGATGGGTCCGGTCAGGTTGTCCTGGCAGGCGGCGGCTTGGGGGAAGAGGGCGGCGAACAGGTCGTCGGACTCCATCCTCTGGATCGGTGGCGGGTTGCGCCGGCCGTTGCGGAACCGGAGCACCAGGAGGGATCGGTTGAGGTTCCACCGCCAGCGGGCCTGGAACATGGGGGCGTCGAGGATGGCGTGTTCGAGGACGTCCGGTGCGGCCCGGCTGGTCACGTAGCGCGGCACCTCGTCCAGAGGAAAGCTGTGATGCGGGCCCAGCGACAGGACGATGGCGTCGTCGGTCGCGGCGGCCTGCAGCTCGAAGTTGAACGTCCGGCACATCCGCTTGCGTAGCGCTAAGGCCAGGCTCCGGTTGACGCGGCCCCCGAACGGGGCGTGCACGACCAGCTGCATCCCGCCGGTGTCGTCGAAAAAGCGTTCGAACACCACGCAGTCGTGTGTCGGCATGGCCCCGAGTACGGCCCGCCCGGCCGCCAGGTAGTCCACGATCATGATGGCCGCCTCGGCGCCGACGCCCGCGGCCTGCGTGATCCAGGCGCGGGCCCCGTCCGGATCCCCTGCCGCCAGCCGGTCGTCGACGGCCCGCCGGAGCGCGGACACCTCCTCCGAGAGCTCGTCGGTGCGCGCCGGGGCCTCCCCCAGCCAGAACGGGACCGTCGGGGGGGCGTCCCCGGCGTCGCGAACCCGGACCACGCCCGACTCGACCCTCCGGATCTGCCACGAGTGGGAACCCAGCAGGAAGATGTCGCCGGCCATCGACTCGACGGCCCAGTCCTCGTTGACCGTGCCGATGAAGGTGTCGTCCGGGTCGGCGAGGACCCGGTAGTCGCCGGTCTCAGGTATGGCGCCGCCGGACGTGACCGACGCCAGCTTGGCCCCCTTCCGGGGCCGCAGCTCGCCGTTGACCTTGTCGTGGTGCAGGTAGGCGCCGCGCCGCCCGCGGCCGGTCTCAACGCCTTCGCTCATCAGCTCGACCGTTTCGTCGAACTGGGCCCGGGTGAGCGCCTGGTACGGCGCCGCCCGGCGCATCAGCTCGAACAGCTCGGAGGTCTGCCACTCCTTGGCGGCCACCTCGGCGACGATCTGCTGGGCCAGGACGTCGAGAGGAAGCCGGGCCGGCCGGAGGATGTCGAGCCGCCCGGCGTGTACCGCGGCGAGGAGCGCGGTGCATTCGACCAGCTCGTCGCGAGTCAGGGGGAACAGGCGCCCCTTGGGGGTGCCCGTCCGGCTGTGGTTGGAACGACCGATGCGCTGGAGGAAGGTGGCGATGCTCCGGGGCGAACCGATCTGGCACACCAGCTCGACTGGGCCGATGTCGATGCCCAGCTCCAGCGAGGCCGTGGCCACCAGGGCACGCAGGTCGCCGGCTCGTAGCCGCGACTCCACTCGGTAGCGCCGCTCCTTGGACAGGCTGCCGTGGTGGGCCGCGACCACGTCGTCACCCAGTCGCTCTCCCAGTTGATGGGCGAGACGCTCCGCCAGGCGGCGGGTGTTGACGAACACGAGCGTGGTGCGATGCTGGCCGACCAGGGCGGCGATCTTGTCGAGCACGTCCGACCACTGCTCCGCGGAAGCCACCGCTTCCAGCTCGCCGTCGGGCAGCTCGAGCCCCAGGTCGACATGGCGTTGATGACCGATGTCGACGATCTCGGGCAGTGGCCGGTCGCCAACCAGGAGCCGGCCCACCGTCTCGACGGGACGCTGCGTCGCCGACAGTCCGATGCGCATCGGACGCCGGTCGCACAGGGCCTCCAGCCGCTCGAGCGTGAGGGCCAAATGCGCCCCCCGCTTGTCCCGAGCCACGGCGTGGATCTCGTCCACGATCACGGTCTCGACCGTGCGCAGGGCCGCCCGCCCCCGCTCGCTGGTGACCAACAAGTACAGCGACTCGGGCGTGGTCACCACGAAGCTCGGGGGGTGGCGCACCATTCCCGAGCGCTCGCTGCTGGTGGAGTCTCCGGTACGTACGGCAACCCGAATGTTGGGCGCGGTGAGGCCCATCTCGGCCGCCACGGCGGCGATCTCGACCAGGGGCCGCTGCAGGTTTTCGGCGATATCGACCGCCAGGGCCCGGAGCGGAGAGACGTACACCACCCGGGCCCCCACATCGACCTCGACGCCTCGGCCGTGGGCCTGGTACAGCCCGTCGATGGCCACCAGAAAACCGGCCAGCGTCTTACCAGAGCCGGTGGGTGCCGCGATCAAGGTGTCGGAGCCGGCTGCGATCGACGGCCAGCCCCGGGCCTGCGGCTCGGTCGGTCCGTCGGGAAACCTCCTGCGGAACCACTCGGCCACCGCGGGATGGAACGTCGCCATCGTCCCGTCGGGCGCCGCCGCCGGAAGCGGCACGGGTAGGGGTGTGGCCACGCTCATACCTTCAATGGTACGCAGGGGGTGCGACAACCACGCGACGGCGGGCGGCGAGCGGCCAGGTGGTTTACCGCAGGGCGGCGACGCGAGGCGTGAAGCGCAGATTGAGCTGCAGCGGGCCATGGATGCCCACGAGCGGTGATCGCCACTCCGGTTCGGCGGCCACGGTCAGGCCGGGCATCGCAGCCGCCAGAAGCGGCAGAGCCTCCTGCATCTCGGCGCGGGCCAGGTTGGCCCCGAGGCAATGGTGGGGGCCACCCCCAAAACCGAGCTGCGCATCCGGCCGGGGCGCATCCGGGTCGAACCGATTGGGGTTGGAATACACCGACGGGTCGTGGTTGGCCCCCGCCAGTGACAGCGACACGAGGGTTCCGGCCGGAAGCGCCCACCCCTCGAGCTCGATGTCACGGGTTGCCACCCGGGGAATGACCGACACCACACCTGCGAGGCGCATGACCTCCTCGACGGCATGGGACGGAATCGAGGGATCGGTGGCCAGGCGGGCCCATTGGGCGGGAAGCCGGGCAAAGATCGTCATGGCTAAGGCCAGCTGGTTGCGAGTGGTGTCGTAGCCCGCGAACAGCAGCCCGCCGAGGAGCGACAGCAGCTCCGCGTCCGTCAGCCGGTCCCGGCCGGCCCGGGCTGCGATGAGCTCGGATACCAGGTCCGGCTGCGGGTGAGACCGCCGGTCCTCCACCAGGTCGGCCAGGTAGGCCGACATGGCCGACTGGGCGGCCTCGATCGCCTCGCGGTACTTCGACAGCTCGAACGACAGGAGGTGGGTCAGGGAATCGCCCCAGCGGGCGAACAAGGGATGGTCCTCCCGCGGTACGCCGAGGAGATGGGCGATCACCTGCACCGGGTAGTGGTCGGCGAAATCCGCCATGAACTCACATTCACCACGATCGGCGAAACCGTCCAGCAGCTCGGCCACGAGCTGACGCATGAAGGGACGGTGACCGTCGGCGGCTCGGGGCGTGAAGGATCGGGCGACCAGGCGTCGAATCCGGGCGTGGTCCTCCCCCTCTTTCGCCAGCAGGGAATTGGCGGCCATCTCGTAGACGGGGCCCTCGTTGATGCCCTGGAGGCGCACCAGGTGAAGCAACGAACCGTGCAGGGTCCGGTCCCGCAGCAGCTCCTGTACCTGCGCCCGGCCCACGATGAGGACTCCGATCGGCGTCCTGATGATCGAGGATTGCTTGCGAAGCTCCGCCACCACCGGGTCGGGAGCGGCCAAAAAGTCGGGGTCGAAGATATTGACGAACGGGGCTTCGTGCAAAGACCTCGCCATCGCGGTTCGACCTCCCGCCCCGGAGTCAGACTGCGACGGGATGGATGGTCAGGCTCTCGCCGATATCGCCTCGCAGCACCCTGATGGCGAGCTGACCATTGGCCAGGGTGGCCTCGACCGCCTGCCCGAAGCCTTCGGGGAGCTCGATCTCCCGTTCGTAACAGCCATACTCCCACTCGTGAAGGATGTACTCGCGTGGCCCGGCACTGCGCAGGCGGGCGTAGAACCGGAGCGACCCGGGCCGCACCTCGACCGTCACGTCCGGAGGCGTGACCGCGGGCAGAGGCGCCACGACGACCAAGGCTGCGGGGGTCTCGTACATGTTGACGGGCACGGATTGCGGCTGCATGTTCGCCTCGGCCGTGGCGGTGGCTGCAGCCACCTCATCGCGGGTGGGGTGGACGGATGGCATGGCAGGAGGCTACCCCTTTCTCCATTGGCTGCGCCCTGGCTGGCGCTCAGCGGTTGTCCGCCGAGAAATGTGTTCTAGGGCGGTCGAGTCGCCGGCCGTCCACCGTGAGGTCGACCTTCTCGTTGTAGAAGGCGACCAGGCCGGCGATCGGCAGCAATTGACGGGTCGGGAAGTCGTAGGCCCAGGCCACATCGGCGTAGACGGTGTCGCCGATCTTAACCGTCCAGTAGTCGCTCGTCGTTCCCTTGTAAGGGCAGGCCGTCACCGTCGAGGAGTGGACAAGATAGGAGAAGTCGACCTCGGTGTGATTCAGGTAATAGCGGGTTGGCAGGCCTGTCTCGAAGACCAGCACGGGCGAGGACGATCGGGCCAGGAGCACGCCATCCAACTCGACGGATACCGCTCGGGTGGAACGCAGCGCGTCGACCCGGACGTACGGGCTGCGCGGATGGACGAAGACCTGCTCGTCCTCCTCGAACCAGGCGTCGAGGGCCGTCCATTCGAAGCGTACGGTGCCGCTGAGGCCATCCACCGTCGACTCGGGCAGGACTTTGGCGCCATGGGCGTGACTCACCTCCCCGACCTCGACGCGGTGGAGTTCGACCAGCCCGCGAGGGCTGTGCTGGGTAATCCCCTCCGAGACCAGCACGCCGGCGCGCACGTCCTGGAACGGAACGTAGTACTGCGGGTAGTGGGGCCATTCCCAGACGTACCGGGCTTGCGTGGTGTCGATCACCGTCTCTCCCCCAAGGGTCGCCCGGACGCGCCGGGGCACCGCCTCGACGTGATTGATCGAGGTGATCGGGGCGGGGTAGTTGTTCATCTCACCTGTCCTTTCGAGAGCGAGCAGCCTTGCCGCCAGCCGGGCGGCTCCCAGCCGGCGGTAGGCCGGACCGGTCCGTCGCCAGGTCCGTTTCGCTCACCACGTGGAAGTCGATGCGGTAGAGAAGGGTGTCGTCGTGAATCGGACCGGAGTGGGCCGCCCGCCGGCGCAGCGCCTCCTTGTCGGCCTCACCTGAGCGGCGGATATCGTCCGCGGTAACGGACGAGAACGGAACCGGCTCGACCGAATCGATCTCGATGCGCGCCGGACCTACGGCATAGCGTCCGCCTGCTCGAACCTTCGGTCGGCGCCACAGCCGGTAGGACACGCTTATTTCCCCGGAGATCACTTCGCCGCGCAACTCCGGACTGAACTCCACCGCCCGAGGCTACGTCGCCCCACCCCGGATGGGACGGCTACGTTCGGAGCTCGCGGAGTTGGATTTTCAACCCTCCGCCGGGAAACTTTCCATGTCTACGTCCTTCTGTGCTCGTCGCGGGCGGCGACAGCTTCGGATGGGCGGCCCCTCGAGAGTTAGACGATGGCGGCGTAAGCCGCCGCCTGCAGATCGAGGTGGACGGGTGGAAGCTGCGGGTCCTGAAAGAGGCGCTGCGTCAGGACAATCACGGTTAGGTCCCTGACTGGATCGACGAGCCAGGACGTCCCGAGCCCACCGTCCCAGCCGAACGCGCCGGCCTGGGGTCCATCAACGAACACGCCCTGACAGAGCCCCCAGCTGCGACCACCGAGTATCACCGGCTCAGCCGTCGCCCGTTGGTCTCGTGTCAGCTGGTCTCGGGTCATTTCCCGAACCGCGCCATCCGACAAGACCGGGTCACCGCCGCGGAGAAGGACGCGGGCCAACGCCAAGAGGTCCTCGGCAGTGGACAGCAGTCCGGCGGCAGCGTCCCCGAATGCAGGTGGTTTGTTCCATTTGCCATCAGGCGGGTCCCACACCTGCAACCCATCGGGCGTCGCCACGTACGCAGTAGCGAGCCGTCCGGAGTCGGCCGTCCAAAAGGCCGTGTCGTGCACGCCAAGGGGTTCGAAGATCCGCGTCCGATAGACCCCCTCGAGGGGGAGACCTGTCGCACGCGAGAGGAGGACGCCGAGCACCGAGGCGCCCGTGTTGTACAACCACCGTTCGCCCGGCTGGGCCAGCAGAGGGAGGGACCCGAGCGCAGCCATCCACGTGTCCGGATCGGGCTGATCCTCCGGGTCGGGCGGGCCCAACGTGGAGAGGTGGAGCCGGCTGGCGGCCTCGACAACCGGCCACGGCTCCGGGGCCGTGAACATCTCGACCATCAAGCCGAAACCGAACGTGAAGGTCAGAAGGTCGCGAAGGGTGATGGGCCGCTCGGCCGGGACCGTCTCGTCGAGCGGGCCGTCGACCCGGCGCAACACACGCGGCGATTCCAGCTCCGGCAGGAGTGTCGCCACCGGATCGTCCAGAGCCAACAGGCCGTCATCCACCAAGGCCATAGTGGCCATCCCCGTGACCGGTTTCGTCGTGGAGGCGATGCGAAACAGCGAATTGGGCTGCACCGCCGGACCACCGATGGTGAGATCGCCGCGGACGCAGGCGTGCACTTCCTCGCCCCGGGCGACCAGTGCGACCAGACCGGGCCCGTCGTCGCCTCCGGCATGGGCGGCGACGACGGCGTCGAATCGGGCTAGTCCCGGCTCCCTCAACAGGTCACCCATGGCGCCCGCCGACGCGGCTCGAGGTTGCCGAGAACCGGGACGGAGCGACGAGGCGCTCGGGTCGCTTGCGATCGGTCATATCTCTCCCTCTGCTGTCGGACAGTTGCTATACACGATCTTGGACATCGACATCTACGACGTCGAGGACGCCCCGGACTCATCGTCGTTCGGATACGAACATATGTTCTATTAAGGTGGCACCCGATGCAGGCCCCGCAAGCGGCGGCGACCATCCTTCACGCCGACCTCGACGCCTTCTATGCCTCTGTCGAACAGCTGCTCGATCCCGGCCTTCGATCACGACCGATGGCGGTCGGCGGCGGCGTGGTGCTGGCTGCGTCCTACGAGGCCAGGGCATGCGGTGTGCACGCCGGGATGCCCGGCCGGACGGCCCGGCGCCTCTGCCCCGACATTCGCTTCGTCCCTGGCCATTTCTCCGAGTACCAGCGCCTCGGCGACCAGGTCATAGAGGTGTTTCGGGACTTCACTCCCCTCGTGGAGCGGGTTTCCATCGACGAGGCGTTCATGGACGTGGCCGGCGCGGCCCACCTCTTCGGACCGCCGCCCCGGATCGCTCACGCCATCAGGCGCCGCGTACGCAGCGAGATCGGCTTGGCCGTGTCGGTCGGGGTCGCCCGCACGAAGCATCTGGCCAAGGTGGCCTCCCAGGTGGCCAAGCCCGACGGCCTGGTCGTCGTCGAACCGGCGTTGGAACGGGAGTTTCTCGACCCATTGCCCGTTGAGCTGATTTGGGGTGTGGGGCCATCGACCCAGGCTCGCCTCGCCCACGCCGGCATCCACTGCATCGGCGACCTGGCGGCCACCTCGAGCCCCGTGCTCGAGCAGCTGCTGGGCTCGGCCGTGGGCATCAAGCTGGCATCGCTGTCGGCAAATCTCGATCCCCGCTCGATCGAAACCGTCCACCGGGCCAAGTCGGTCGGTGCGCAGGCGGCCCTCGGCCGCATACCGGCAACCTCCGGGGTCCTGCACGAGACGCTGGGCTACCTCGCCGATCGGGTAGCCGGTCGCCTGCGGACCGCAGGCCAGGCGGGTCGGACCATCACCATCCGGGTGCGATTCACGGGCCTGCGCTCGGTCACCCGGTCGTTCAGTGCCCCGATCCCGGTGTCATCGACCCTCACGGTCACTGAGGTCGCAGAGCAACTCGTCGCCAGCGCTCTGGCCGATCACCCGGCCGAGCATCACGTGACGTTGCTCGGCATCTCCGTGTCCAACCTGATCAACGAACCGCCGGTCCAGCTCGAGTTGCCGCTCGGTCTGGTTGACCACAGATGCCGGCCCGGCTCGCCGGTCGGGGCCGCCCGGCGGTCGGTCGACCGATCGGTGGACGCCATCCGGGCTAGGTTCGGACGGGCGGCCATCGGGTACGCAACCGTGGTGTTCTCGGGCGGGAATCGGGTCCCCGAAGAGTTCCGTGAACTGGCCGAGCGGGAGTAAGAATGCGGGGAGGAAAGCAGGTGGTCTGTTTGATGGAACCCGCACTCGAAAGCCTCCGCCAGCGCGTGCGGAGCTGGTGCGAGGAGCACGTGCCCCGTAACTGGCGAGCGGAGCAGGTGGGCGCGACCGTCGAGGCCTACGTCGCGTTCCAGCACTGGTGGCTCCAGGAGCTCCGAACCGGCGGGCTGGCCGCGCCCCACTGGCCGGCGGCTTGGGGCGGAGGCTTGTCCCTGCCAGAGCAGGTGGTCGTCCACCAGGAGCTGGCGAGGGCGGACGCCCCCCGCCTGGACATGTTCTTGATCTCCCTGCACCACACGCCTGCCACCCTTCTCGCCCAGGGCACGGAAGCCCAGCGTCAGAGGCACCTGCCCGCCATTCTTGATGGTGAGGTGTGGTGTCAGGGCTTCTCGGAGCCCAACGCCGGGTCCGATCTGGCCTCGCTGACCACGCGGGCGGTCCGCGAGGGAGACCACTTTGTGGTCAACGGCCAGAAGGTGTGGTCGACCATGGCGCAGTACGCCGATTGGTGCCTGCTGCTCGCCCGCACCAACCCGTCCGTTCCCAAGCGAAAAGGAATCTCCTATCTCCTGCTCGATATGCGCGCCAACGGCGTCGACGTCCGACCGCTTCGCAATGCCACGGGCGAATGGGAGTTCTGCGAGATCTTCCTTACCGACGTTCGCGTGCCGGTCAGCAACCTGGTCGGAGACGAAAATGACGGCTGGAAGGTGGCCCAGAGCACGCTCAGCACAGAGCGGGGCACGATGGTGCTGGAGTTCGCCGAGCATCTCCGCCACGGTCTGTCCATGCTGGACGATCTGTGCCGGACCAGTGCGCTGGAAGCCGGGCATCGAGCCATCGACGATCCGTCCATCCGGGAGTCGCTTGGGACGCTGCACGGGGAAGGCGAGATCCTTGGCCTGCTGTGCGATCGGATGATCGACAACCTCGTTCGCCACGGCGGCGCCGGGCCAGAGGCATCCATCATCAAGCTGTATTACAGCGAGCTCCTGCGACGGGTCCTCACTCTGGCGGTCGAGGTCGACGGTCTCCACGCCCAGGTGGCGACCCGGCGGCCGATGGCTTCCGGCTGCGAGTCGGGGGAATGGCTGTTGGACTTCGTATTTTCCTGGATGTGGACCATCTCGGCGGGAACCAACGAGATCCTGCGCACGATCGTGGCCGAACGGGTGCTCGGACTGCCACGCGACCCCGGACTGGCGTGAGGTGGACACTCCCGTCGTCGATCATCAGGAACTGCGATCAGTGGCGCGGCGCCTCCTCGAGGCCGCGGACACCGTCGCAGCCGTGCGGGCCCCAGATGAGGACCCGGCAGCGGGCTCTGGCCTGTGGCGGCAGATCGTCGATGCGGGGTGGCCGGCAATCGCGATCCCCGAGACCTATGGCGGTGCGGGAGCAAGCTTCGCTGAGCTCGGTGTCGTCCTCGTGGAGTTGGGCCGGGTTCTCGCTCCCGGTCCGTATCTGGGCACCTTCGTTCTCGGCGCAGCAGGTCTGCTCTTCGGTGCGACCGACGACCAACGCGAGCAGTGGCTTCCCCGGGTGGCGGCTGGGACGATCGCGACGGCCGCCCTCACCGGTCCATCAGGCCGGCTCGGGGCCCTCGAACCCAGGCCCGCGCTCTCCGCGACCGCCGCCGGCTGGCGACTCGATGGTGTCGCCGATTACGTCCCAGACCTGCCGGCTGCGGAGGTCGTAGTGCTTGCGGCCGACCTAGCCGGCGAACCAGCCCTGGTACTGATGGGGCCCACCGAGCTGGCGGAAGTCGTGGTCGAACCGGTGCCGATGTTCGACCTGAGCCGCAGCTTCGGCCGGTTGCGGGCGACCTCCGTGGTGCTGCCATCTGACGCGCTCATGGCGCGCGGTGCCAAAGCGGCGGACGCCATCGAGGCCATGGTTACGTGGGGCGCAGCCGGGTTGGCAGCCGACAGTCTGGGGGTCGCAGAACACGTGTTGGATTCGACCGTGCGCTACGCGTGTGCGCGGGTGCAATTTGACCGGCCCATCGGCTCCTTCCAAGCGGTCAAGCATCGCTGCACCGACATGCTGATAGCCGTGGAGTCCGCCCGGGTAGCCGTCGAGGAGGCGGCTCGCCGGATCAGCGCGGACGTGGGTCAGGCCGCGGCAGCGGCCTCGCTCGCCAAGGCCCACGCCGGTGACGCCGGCGCCCAGGTGGCAGGCGAAGGGGTGCAGCTGCACGGGGGCATCGGGTTCACGTGGGAGCACGACTCGCACCTCTACCTCAAGCGGGCCAAGCTGAACCAGGCGTTGCTCGGGACCTCCCGATGGCATCGCAGGCGGCTGGCCGACTATTGGCTCCCCCGCTGAGCCCAGCCGGCACGACGGCCGGGTCTGCGGCCGGTCAGGGCGCGATCCGTCCCCCCAGGAGAAGGTCTGCACAAAACATCGACACCAGATCGTTGAATATGCCGGCCGCCTCCCACGGCAGGAAATGGCCACAATCCCTTATGAGGATCGGCCCGACATGGTCCGGGAAGACGATGGCCGCCTTTCGATCGAAATCGGGGTAGACGACGGGGTCCGACAGGCCCATGAGAATGAGGGCGCGAGTCGGATTTGTTCGACCCCCAAACGAAGTTCGTTCGCTTCGTGCCGTGGGATGGTAGAGGCTCTCGTACGTCCCAAAGCTGGCTCGCAACTTCTCTGGGTCGGCGAAGGGGCCGGCCAGGAACTCCACCTCTTCGGGTCGGAATGCTCCGGGCCCCGACCAGTCCTGGTAGAAGCCGGCGACGTAGGCGACCCGACGCTGCGGGGTGCCCAGCTTGGCGAGCAAACCGTCGGGATCGGTGCCCGGCCGGAATCCGTGATTGCTCGCGGTTGGGCCTGGGGGTCGAAGGTGGTCCATGGCGCCGGGAACCGATGGCAGCGGGCACACAGCAACGATCAGTCGGGTGACGAACCCCGGGTGGCGCAGGGACAGGTCCTGGACGACCGCGCCCCCCAGGTCGCAGCCGGCCGCGACAACGTGGGCGTGGCCGAGATGATCGTGGACGAGCGAATAGAGGTCGCGGCTGTGGGCAGGGACGTCATGGAACCCGTCGGGTCCGAGCTCCGATGCCCCGAACCCGCGTAGGTCGGGGGCGATGACCTCAAAGCCGGCCGCGCCCAACGGCTCCAGATTGCGGGTCCAGATGCGGCTGGTCGACGGCCACCCGTGCACGAGCAGAAGCGGCAGACCGCCCCTTCCTCTATGGACGTAGGCCTGCCGGAAACCTCTTTCGGTAGCCACGTCCAATGTCCCCGGGAGATCCCGGCCCGAGGATTCGATCGCGACACTCGAGGGATCGATCAAGGGGAGCCTTCGGCTCGGGCCGCCCGAACGGCTCGTACCGCCCGACGAGCCGCCACCCCTGCCGGCGCACCACAATAGGCGACGAGCTGGAACAGGAGCTCATCGATCTCGTCGTCGGTGACGCCCGCGTTGGGCGAGCTTCTGGCGTGCAGGGCGAACTCTTCCATGCGCCCGAGGGCAGCGGTCATCGCCATGACCAACAGGCTCCGGTCACGCAAGCTGAGAGCCCCCTGCCGAGCCCATACTCCCCACGCCGTCGAGGTCAAGTACTCCTGGAACTCCTCGCCGATCGGGTCGGCGTCACCGGTCACGGCATCCACGTAGGCGTCCCCCAGGATGGCCCTCCGCAACGCCCAAGCCGCCTTATTTCCATCTGTTTCGGCCATGGTGCTCCTTCGGCTGGTATCGGTTCGGCTCGTCCGTCATAAAACCCAGACTCGACGCGCTTGTCGGGGCGGATGTTATCGCCGGGCCCGGCCGGCAATTGTTAGCCTGACCCGGCCTGCGGCCACCGGGGGTTCGCATTCCAACCCGCCAACACGAGGAGTTCGCATGGACATACACAAGGATTCCGATGCCGTTCGCTGACGTGCGCGGGGCCGAGCTGTTCTTTACGGACGAGGGAACCGACGAGGATCCGATGGTCTTCGTGCACGGCTTTTCGTGCGATTCCCACGACTGGTCCTGGCAGCTCCCTCATTTCGGGTCCTCACATCGGGTGATCGCTACGGACCTGCGCGGCCACGGGCGGTCGAGCGCGCCGGCGGACGGATACGAAGTCTCGTCGCTCGCGGCAGATGTGGCCACGCTCCTCGACCAGCTCGACACCGGTCCGGTGATTGCGGTGGGGCACTCCCTGGGAGGGGCGATCGTGGCGTCGCTGGGCGTGGAGCGTCCGGACCTGGTCAAGTGCGTGGTGGCGGTGGACCCGGGCCACCTGTTGCCTGACGAGGCCGCCCCTGGTTTGGCCGCGGCGCGCACCGCGTACGAAACCGAGCCGCCGGGAGAAGTGGCCCAGCGGGCCTTCGACCAGGGCTCCCACGTGCCCGCCACTCCGGCCGCGCTGGCCACCTGGCACAATCGCCGGGCAGCCGGGGTGCCCGAGCACGCCCTGCGCCAGACCATCGCCGGCCTATTGGGCGGCCCCCGCCCGTTCGCGCTCCTATCGAGCTCGGGACCCTACCTAGCCGGCCTTTCGCGACCGATTCTGTCGTTCTACGTCGACCCCGACCGGGCCGCGACTGCGGTATCTACGTTTGCTCATCCGCTCTCGAAGACGGTTTGTTTCGAAGGCTCAGGTCACTGGCTCCACCAGGAACGACCCGTCGAGGTGAACTCGGTCATCGACAACTGGCTGGCCCGGATGTCGATCGACTCGCCGTCGTGATCTCTCCGCTCGGATGATCCGGCGAAAACGTCAGGCCAGGCCGAGAGACCGCTGCAAGAAGGCCAGCTCCAACCGCAACCGGTTCTCGGCGATCGTCTCCTGGGGCGTCATGTGGGTGATCCCGCTCAGCGGCAGGACGGCATGGAGGCGACCCGCGGCGGTCAGCGCGCCGGACAGGCGCAGGGTGTGGGCCACGACCACGTTGTCGTCGGCCAGGCCGTGGATCAGCAGCAACGGCCGGCGCAGATTGGGGGCGTCACCGATGAGTGAGCAACGGTCGTAATTGCCCGGCTCCTCGGCCGGGTGGCCCAGGTAGCGCTCCATATAGTGCGTGTCGTACAGACGCTGGTCGGTGACCGGGGCGCCGGCCACCGCCGTGTGGAACACGTCCGGGCGGCGCAGGACTGCGAGCGCAGCCACGAACCCGCCGAACGACCAGCCCCGAATGGCCACCCGCCCCAGGTCCAGATCGGGGTGGGCGGCTGCGGCGTGGTGCAAGGCGTCGATCTGATCGTCGAGCACGGGGGTGGCGAAGTCGCCCTTTATGCTGCGCTCCCAGGCCGCGCCGCGCCCCGGCGTGCCCCGCCCGTCGATCACCAACACGGCGAAGCCCTGGTCGGCGAACCACTGGGAGACCAGGAAGTCGGCTCGCCCGCATAGCACTCGTTGGACTCCGGGTCCGCCGTAAGGATCGAGCAGCACCGGGAGCGATCTGGTTGCTGGCTGATGGTCCGACGGCCACAGCACGGCCGTGCGCAGCTGGCGCGGTCCGTAGGAATCAATGGAAACCCGAGGCGCGAGCACAGGCGTCTCCGCTCGGGACGTTATGCGGCCAACGATCGCTCCGCCTCGCCGCACGGTCACGTCGGTGCCATCCCGTTCGAGGGTGCGCGAGAACACCACCGTGGTACCACCGGCCCGCCGCCCGGAATGGACGCCTGGCTCTGAAGTCTGGCGCTCCAGGCCGGCAGCGGAAGCGGTCCACAGGTGGACCTCCGTCGGTTCGTCCGAAGCCGAGAACAGCACGGTGCTTCCGTCGACGTCGAGAACGGAGCGGACCTGCAGACCCGGTGGCGTCATGATCTGCTCCCCGAAAAGCAGGCGACGAGTATCGTCCGCAATCGCCGTCCACACCAGGGTGCCGTCGTCGAGGACGGCGGGCGTCCCGGCGACGACGTCGAGGAACGCCGGATCGAAGTCCTCTCGCCGGAGCCTCGTAGTGCCGCTCGAGGGGTCGACCTCGAGGACCTGCATACGCCGCTGGTCCCGGCTCTGGACCACCACGAACAGGCCTGAAGAGGCCCATCGGACACTGACGACGTACTCGAATCCCTCCCGATCCCAGTCGACCTCGACGCGCGAGCCGTCCAATCCGAGCAGCCACAGCGCCACGTCGGCGTTGGCGGTCCCGGCCGCAGGGTAGGCGACCTGCTGCGGCGGGCGGTCCGGATTGGCCGGATCTGCGATGAACCAACGCGCTACGGGAGAGATGTCCACTCGCGCCACCAGCAAGGCATCGCCGCCCGGTGACCACCAGTAGCCGTCCGTCCGGCCCATCTCCTCCGCGGCGACGAACTCCGCCAAGCCGAACGTGACCCCGGGCCCCTCCGGCTCGGCTACCCCCACGTCGGCGCGACCATCCGCTCCGACTACCCGAAGCGCCCCATCGCTTATATACGCCACCTTTGCGCCGGTGGGATCAGGCCGCGGGTTGAGCACGGGGGTGCGGACCACCACCTCGGTCGCCCCGAAGCTGTCCGTCGCAGCCAGCCATAGGCGGCCGGAGAGGGCAAAAGCTGCGACGCCTCTGGCTTGGTCAGTGGCATAGTCCACGATCCCGCCTGCCTGCTCTCTGAGGCGTTCGCGGCGGGCCAGCTCCTCCGGGGGCAGCTCCTCGTCGACGCCGATCAACTGGGCCGGATCGACGAGCAACCGCTCCTCTCCGCTGGACACGTCGTGCGCCCACATGCAAGTCATCGGGTCGTCGCCGGCGCCCGAACGGAGGAACAGGACGCGCTCGCCGTCCGGAGTCACAGCCACACTGCGCGGCGCCCCCAGAGTGAAGCGCCGAGTGCGTGCGAACTGGCGAGGAAATGACGGCTGGGTCACGGTTGCAGCCTGCCACAGCCACACCCACACTTATGGGGACGAGATTGGAGGTTGCCCAGCTCCTGCTTCAGTGCCGATCCGGGCGCCCGCGAAGCCCATCGAGCCGAACGGGTCCGAAGGTCCCGGCACTAACGTGAAAGCGATCAGTCGGGCCAGATGGAGGGTCGGGATGCGAGCACTGGTGGTGGGCGGAACCGGACCAACCGGTCCGCACATCGTGGCCGGGCTGGTCTCGCGCGGGTACGACGTGACCGTCTTTCATCGGGGCTTCCACGAGCTGCCAGAGCTCGCCGACGTCGAGCACATTCACGGCGATCCGCATTTTCGGGAGTCGATCGACGAGTCCCTGGGCAGCCGCCGCTTCGACGTCGTGGCGGCCATGTATGGAAGGGTCAAGCTGCTCGCCGCGGCCCTCGCCGGTCGGTGCGAGCAGTTCGTCAGCATCGGCGGAGTACCCGTCTACAGAGGGTTTTTCCCCACGCCCCAAGACCCCCAGCTGCCAATCCCCGTTACCGAAGCGCACCCCGTGGTGCAAGACGCGACAGACGATCCTGCGCTCCGGTTCTGCCGCAGGCTCGTCGAGACCGAAGAGGCGGTCTTCGCCAACCATCCGCGCGCTTCTGTCTTTCGCTTCCCGATGATCTATGGGCCCAACAACCCCAGACCCATTGAATGGTCCGTCGTTCGCCGGGTACGCGATGGCCGACCTCACATGATCCTTCCCGACGGCGGCATGCAGATATTCACCCGATGCGCGGCGCGCAACGCCGCCGCCATGGTGCTGGCCGCATTCGACCGGCCCGAGGCGGCGGGCGGGCAGGTGTACAACTGTGGCGATCCCGTGAACTGGTCCATGCGGCAATGGGCCGAAACCATCGCCCACCTGATGGGCGCCCGGCTCGAAATTATCCCCATTCCGTCTCAGATCGCAGTGGAAGCCGCCAGCACGCTACTGCCATTGGCCAACACCACGTCCACGCACTGCATCTTCAGCACCGAGAAAGCCCAACACCAGTTGGGCTACCGACCTGTGATCGAACCCACCGACGCGCTGGCCGAGGTGGTGGCGTGGTACGAGTCCGATCGGACCTTCGACCCTAGCTCGAACCCGGCGTTCACCGATCGGTTCGACTACCGCACCGAGGACGCCGTCATCCGCGAATACCAAGCTGCGGTCGAACGGTTCCACCACACGGTCGAACAGCATGCGCAGCCACCGATCCACAGTATGCCCCACCCAACCGAGCCTGGCCGGCGCGATCACCACGGCCGCTAGACCAGACGCATCGAGCGATCGACCCGATCTAACGTTCGGTCATGCCCGACGACGTCACCCCCTTCCGCATCGCTGTTCCCGACGCTGCCCTTGACGACCTCCGGCAACGGCTGGCCCGCACCCGGTGGCCAGAGCGCGAGACCGTCGACGACTGGTCGCAGGGAATGCCGCTTCAGTACCTGCAGGACCTTTGCTCGTACTGGGCCGACACCTACAATTGGCGAGCCCGCGAGGACCACCTCAACTCTTTCCCCCAGTTCCGAACCGACATCGACGGTCTCGGCATTCATTTCATCCACGTGCGTTCAGCCGAACCCCGACGCTCTCCCGCTCGTGATCACGCACGGGTGGCCGGGATCGGTGGTCGAGTTCCACAAGGTCATCGGTCCGCTAACCGATCCCGAGGCCCATGGCGGCGACCGGAGCGACGCCTTCCATGTCGTCTGTCCGTCGATGCCTGGCTACGGGTTCAGCGACAAGCCGGCCCGGCCGGGATGGAATACGGAGCGGATCGCCGACGCATGGGACCAGCTCATGGCCCGGCTCGGCTATGACCGCTACGGCGCCCAGGGCGGCGATTGGGGCGCCGGGGTCACCCGCCATCTGGCCGGCCGCCATGCGGACCACGTCGCGGGTATCCACCTCAACATGGTGGTCGTCGCCCCGGACCCCGACACGATGGACGACCTCACGGATGCCGAGCGGGCGACCCTCGCCTCCATGCAGCAGTACGCCGACAAGGACTCCGGGTACCTCAAGGAGCAGTCCACCCGACCGCAAACTGTCGGCTATGGCCTGGTGGATTCCCCGGCGGCCCAATGCGCGTGGATCGTGGAGAAGTTCTGGTCATGGAGTGACTCCGACGGCGACCCGCTCAACGTGTTCACCCGAGAGGAGCTGCTCGACAACGTGATGCTGCACTGGCTGCCCGCAACCGGAGCTTCGTCAGGGCGCCTGTACTGGGAGAGCTACACCCCGGCTCCCCGAGACCAGGTCACCGCGCCAGCGGGATGTTCCATCTTCCCCGCCGAGATCATCCGGCCGTCGCGCCGGTGGGTAGAAAAGGATTTTCACGACCTACGCTGGTGGGACGAACCCGCTCGGGGGGGCCACTTCGCGGCATTCGAGCAACCGGAAATATTCGTCGACCAGGTCAGGTCCTTCTTCCGACTCGTCCGGTGATTGACGGCTTCACCGCTTGTCACCCCGGGCCGCCGAAAGCTCCTCGGCAAGCACCTTGGTCAGCGCATTGATCACCCCACCCACCACGATGAGCCGGCAACCCCGCGTCGCCCATTCGGCGGCGCTCCCGCCCCCGGCCGCATAAAAGCCGAGCACGAGATCATTGGCGGCACAGGCCTCTCGGATCAGGTCCACCGCTGGATGGATCTGATCAGTGGTGAAGGCTTTGGCCGGGTCGAAGCCCAAGCCGATCGAGAGGTCGGCTGGTCCGATGACCACGCCGGCGACGCCGGGCACCGCACAGATCGATCGGGCGTTGTCCAGCCCCTCACTCGATTCGATCATGACGAAGCACGCGGCCCGGTCCTCCAACTCCTTCGGGGTACGCGGCATCCCAAGCCTGGAGGGTCCAAAACTGCGAACGCCTGCGGGGGCATAACGGCAGGCGGCCACTGCCTGCCTTGCGTCGTTGGCGTCGTTGACCATCGGCACGATGACCCCGTCGGCCCCCGCGTCGAGTACTCGTCCGATGGCGGCGGCCGAGTTCTCCGACACCCGCACCAGGGTGGCGCACCTGAAATCATGCATCCGGCGCAGCATGGCTGCCGCCTCGTGCTCACTGATCTCACCGTGCTGGCAGTCGAGGCCGACGGCGTCATAGCCCGCCCGCTCGACGGCCTTGACGACGGTGTCGGAGTTGACCGTGACCCAGCTCACGAAGGCCGGGCGGCCCTCCGCCCACGCCGACTCGAGAAGAGGGTGCATCGCCTACTCCGTGACGGGCGCCACCACTCGCGCCGGGGCGACGGGCGCCCCGCCGACATCGGTCTCGGCCAGGTAGACGCCCGCCAAACCCGTCGCATCGGTAGCGCCGGTGGTGATGAGCAGCTGTCGCCCGTTCGGCCCGCCGAACGACAGGCTTGTCACCATAGGGTCCGGTGTCGACCACGTCTCCATGAGCGTCCCGTCTGGCGAATAGCGGCCGATCAAACCCGAGTATGGCTGTGCGACCCAGATGGAACCGTCCTCGGCGACGGACAAGCCGTCGGGAACGCCCGGGTCCACCTCGATGAGCGTGGTCTGGTTGTGGAGGTCGCCGGTGTCGGCGTCGAGGTCGAAGCGAAACACCACCTTCCGCCCCGAATCGCCGACGTAGAGAAACGATCCATCGGGCGACACCCCCGCTCCGTTTGGCAGTTGGATATCCTCCGCGGCGAGCCGGTGCGACCCGTCCAAATCGATCAGGTACAGATCGCCCGGTGGTGGGGGCGGATCGCCGGGGCCTGTATCCAAGGCCCCGACGCCGAGGGTGCCGACGTAAATGCGGCCGGCGGCGTCGACGGCGAGATCGTTGAAGTTGCCGGCATGGCCGCACTGTGCCGTCTCGAGAAGGACGGTGGTCGGCGAGGCGGTGCCGTCGACATCGGGAGGTTTGATCGACACGTTGCGCCCGGTGACGACGAAGCTCCCGTCCTCGTGTAAGGCCATTCCTCCGATTCCACGCCGATGGGCAATGACCGTCTCGACCTCGCCGGTCGGACCCACTGCGAACACGCCACCCATTCGGGCCTCGGAGAAGACGAATCCGCGAGAGGGCGAATATCTCGGCGCTTCGAACAATCCGCCCTGGCAGGTGTGAAGCAGCGTGAGCTCTGGGGACGCCATCGTTACACGCCCGGGCCCGCCACGGCTACAAGGCCCTCGATGGCAAATTGGCCCATCAGTGGGCGGCAGCCGGCATCGTCGACATGGAGTGGCGGGATGGTTCGAACCCCCTGGGCATGGTGACCGTCATCAAGCGGCTCTGGGGATCATACCCTCCCCCCGCACGCCACGTCCCGTCCTAGACTTCCCCCCGGTAGGCCACCGCAACAAGGAGGAGGAAGTGGACGCACAGCAAGTTCCCGATCTTCACGAAATCCACCTGTTGAAAGCTCGCTACTTTCGCTTTATGGACACCAGGCAGTGGGACAAGTTCCGCACTTTGTTCACGGATGACCTTACCTACTACATCTCGAATTCGCGGCTTCCGGAATCCCAAACCCCGGTGTTCGACAGCGCAGACCAACTGGTGGCCTACCTGTCGGCGTCGGATCCGTCCAAGATCACGGTCCACCAGGGTCACACCCCTGAGATCGAGTTCGTGGACGAGAACAACGCCACCGGCGTGTGGGCCATGTTCGGATGGACTGACGAACCCGGGCGGGGCTTCGCCTCGCAGAGCTACGGGCACTACCACGAGCGCTACGTGCGGGGCGCGGACGGCAGATGGCGGATCTCGTCCATCCATTTGACCCGCCTGCGACTCAACCCCGTGCCCCCACGGGAGTCACAACCCCACGACGTGATCGACAGAAACGTCCTGAGTTCCGTCGCCGAAGACTAGCCCCTCGGGCCAGGAAATCGAGCCGCTCCCCACGCGTCACATCGCTCGAGCGAAAGGTCAACCCGGCATGGCAGGAACGCAATGAACACGGACCCGATACTCGGATACAGCCGCCCGGCGATGCTTGGCGGTCCGATCAACGGCGGCCCCGGACGCCCTCACCGTCCGCTGGTACGGCACGTCGAACTACGAGTTGAACTTCCACGACCGGGTCATCCTCCTGGACACGTTTTACGACCGCGGCCCGCGGATGCGCAGCATCGGGTTCCGACCGGACGAGGTCCAACGAGCGGACGCGGTCCTGATCGGCCACCCCCACTACGACCACATCAGCGACGCCGCGGAGGTTGCGAAACGCACCGCATCCTCGGTGGTTGTGCACCCCCTCGGAGCTGACGTCCTCACCAAGGGAGGACTCCCGGTCGACCGCATCATCGACGTGACCGGCCGGGGCGAGGGCGACGTGCTCGAGTTCCCCGAGTTCACCCTCCGGGTCATCCGCGGCATCCACGCCGACCTCACCCATCCGGAACAGCACATCAGCCTGCAGGCCCTGTTCGAGGCCCGCCAGGTCTGGGAACGGGACGCGCCCCCACTCAGCGCCGAAGAGGAGGCCTACGCCGAAGCGGTGAAGGCGCGAGGCAGCTGGGATCCGGAGGTCATGACCGAGGGGACGATGTGTCTCATCATCGATATCGACGAGTACCGAATCGTGTACCGGGACAGCGCGGGACCGATCAGCGAGGAGGAGCGCGTCCTACTTCGACGCCAACCCAGGGTGCGATCTCGCCATCGTGGGTTTCGTGGGCCGTCCGCTCGTCAGAAGGCAGCTCCAGGAAGCCACCATGCCGCTCATCGAGACGTACCAGCCGAAGGTCGTCCTTCCCTGCCACCACGACGACCTCTTCCCTGCCTTCATCGATATGCCCACTGAACCACTCAAGATGCGCGTGCATGAGGATCTCCCGGCGGCAACGACGGTCCAACCCGTGTATGTCGAGCCGGTCACGGTGGGCATGAAGAGCGGTCTCGTCAGCGTCGGCGATCCCTGAAGGGCGCGGCCGAGCCTCGCCCCTGAGCCATGCCTGAGCCGCGCCTTTACCCGGCCGTAGGGCGACGCGGCACGGGCACCAGCCGGCTTCAGGGCTCGGCGATTGCGGGTGGCACCGGGTGACACTAACGTGGGCGCCTGCGCGTCACAGAGAATTTCTCGTACTCGAGAGCGGTCTCGCGACCTGGTTGTTCCTTGGGGGAATATCAGAGCAACAAGACCCTCTTGAGGTAGCGCAGCACTGTGGGGTTGGAGGTTAGAAGATGAAGACCAAAGCGGCACTACTCATGCAGCAGCCTGGGAAATGGGAGGTCGTAGAGGCCGACCTCGACGGTCCAAAGGAGCGAGAGGTCCTGGTCCGCCTGGCTGCCTCGGGTTTGTGCCACTCCGATGAACACGTGGCCAAAGGGGACGGCAAGGTCGGGCATCTTCCCTACTGCGGTGGGCACGAAGGTGCCGGCGTGGTCGAAGACGTCGGACCCGGTGTCTTTTCCCTCAAACCGGGCGATCACATCATCACCTCGTTTATCCCGGGGTGCGGTCGTTGCCGGTGGTGCGCGAGCGGCATGCAAAACCTGTGCGACAACGGCTCCCTGATCATGCACGGCTCCCAACTCGACGGGACGTACCGACTGCACTATCAGGGCCGGGACGTGGCCAGGAGCGCGCTGGTCGGGACCTTCTCCGAGCTCAGCGTGATGCCCGAGTGGTCATGTATAAAGATCCCCGACCACGTCCCCCTGCTCCCCGCTGCCCTCCTCGGCTGCGGCGTACCGACCGGCTGGGGTTCCGCGGTCAAGGCGGCGGACGTGCAACCCGGTGAGGTCGTGATCGTGATGGGCGTCGGGGGCATCGGGATCAACGCCGTGCAGGGCGCAGCCCACGCCGGCGCCATGCGTGTCATCGCTGCGGACCCGGTCCAACTCAAGCAGGAAGCCGCCCTCCGGCTCGGGGCGACCGACGCGGTGTCGTCCATCGACCAAGCGGCTGACCTGGCCCGGTCACTGACCAACGGTCAGGGTGCGGACAAGACGATCATCACGGTCGGGGTTCTGACGGGTGAGCACATCGGCCAGGGTTTCGAGTCCATCCGCAAAGGCGGGACGCTCGTCGTGACGGCCGTGGCGCCCATGGACCTGGCCTCCATACCCATCAGCCCCTTCATGCTCGCCATGTTCCAGAAGCGCATCCAGGGCTGCCTGTACGGAATGATGTCGCCCTCGACCGATGTCCTCCGGCTGCTGGCCATGTACGAGCAGGGACAGCTGAAGCTCGACGAGCTGATCTCGCGGACCTACCGGCTGGAGGAGATCAACGCCGGCTATGACGACATGTATGCGGGCACCAACATCCGTGGAGTCATCAACTTCCAGTAGCCATCGGGCGCAAGTGCCGTCACCACCCGGCCCGCGGTCCGGGAGCCCGTCTGCGGGCCCATCGGGTGGTAGGCCCCCCGCCAACCGGTCGTCTCGTCTGCCGACCCATTCGGGTGGTAGGCCCCGCCATCCCGTCGTCTCGTCTGCCGACCCATTCGGGTGGTAGGCCCCCGCCATCCCGTCGTCTCGTCTGCCGACCCATTCGGGTGGTAGGCCCCCACCATCCGGGCGTCTCGTCGCAAACTTTGGACATCTGTGCAGCCTGAGGCTGCATAGATGTCCATTAGTGACGACCGATCGTCGACTTGACCACCAATCGTCGACTTGACCACCAATCGTCGACTTGACCACCAATCGTCGACTTGACCACCGATCGACCGATCGTCGACGGCGACCCTCGTGGAACTGACGAGCGTTCCCCGCCTCCCCAGCACCAGCCGACGTCCCGGGGAGGCCGGCTAGAGCCGAACCGTAGGACCCACTTCCGACGGTTGATGCTCGACCGCATTGACCCGCAGCCGGGTCAGGTGCACATGGGCGATCCGCCAGCGCCCGTCGTCGCACCGGCGGTACTGCTCGTGGTAGTGACCGAAGCCTCGCCATGCCCCACCCAGGACCTCGGGGTCGTCGACCCAGTCGTACATCGCCCAAATGCCCGTGGCGTGATCCTGGTCCACGAAGTCGATCTCCGGCATATGGCCGTGGTGCACGGTAATGGCTCCGTCGAGCTTACGGAGAAATCTCACCAGGGCGTCGGGACTCGGAAAGCTGGGCGTGGTCGACTCAGGCACTCGGGCGTCGTCCATGATCAGCTGCATGTCATCGGTAAAGCAATCGCGGAACCCCTCCCATTGCTTGGTATCCATGCAGCGAAAGTACCGAGCTTTCAACTTTTGGATCTCGTAAAGATCAGAGAGCTGCTCTGCGTTCATTACTCACCTCACATTCGTACCCCGGCCGGTTGGCAAGAAGCCGACTCTACCCTTTCGATGTCATCGCCGGCCGGGCCGGGATCCCCTTGGAAAGGCGGCCACTCGGCGCCTTCGCTTTCACCCCGAAGTCGAGAAGCAGCTACTATCGCCCCATAAGGCCATCGGCGGACAGCCTGTCCGTCCACCCGCCACCAAACGGGGCGAGCCGGCCGAATCCCGGCATCGACGGGGCCCTGGTGCGCCGGTCGCGGACCGGATCACACGTGTGGGAGGAAAGGAAAAGCGATGGTCGAGCGTCAAGGGCGGGTCGAAGACAAGGTAGCGATCGTGACCGGAGCCGGCTCCACGCCGGGGCCCGGCGTCGCCACCGGCCGGGCGACAGCGATCGCCATGGCCCGAGAAGGCGCCCGGGTCCTCCTCGCCGACCTTCGTCCCGATCGAGCCGAAGAGACGCTGGGGTTGATAGAGAAGGAGGGGGGTACCGGATCGGTCTTCACCGGCGACATGACCAAGGCCGCAGATTGCGAGGCCATGGTCCGGGCCGCAGTCGACACGTTCGGCACGGTCGATGTGTTGGTCAACAACATCGGGGCGGCGATCGCCGGCACGGTTGTCGATACAAGTGAGGCCGATTGGGATCGGGTGCTCGACATCAGCCTGCGGACCGCTTTTCTGGCCTCGAAGTACGCCGTGCCGGTCATGGCCGAGAAGGGCGCGGGCGCCATCGTCAACATCGGCTCGATCTCGGGATTCAGGGGCGGCAGCTATGTGGGGTATTCGGCGGCCAAGGGTGGCATCCACGCCCTCACGGTCGACATGGCCTACTCGCACGGTCGGCAGGGAGTGCGGGTCAACGCTATCGCCCCCGGCCACATCACCACGCCGCTGATGTACTCCGTCCGCGGCCACACACCGGAAACGGACTACCGCCAGCAGCTGGCCGCAGCGGCTTCGCTGCTCGGGACCGAAGGAAATGGCTGGGACGTGGCTTGGGCCGCGGTGTTCCTGGCGAGCGACGAGGCCCGCTGGATCACGGGCGTCACCCTGCCGGTGGACGGAGGGGTCATGGCGGTAACCCCCTTGATGATGGCGCCGCATCTGCGGGCCATTCCCGCGCCCGACTGAGACCGCGACAACCAGGAGGCGACAGCACCATGACAGGCCCGCTGACAGGACTACGGGTCGTCGAGCTACAAGGCCGCGGACCCGGGCCGTTTGGCGCCATGATCCTGGCGGATCTGGGCGCCGACGTCGTCCGCGTCGGCCGACTCGACGACGTCGACGCGAGCGAACGGGAGACCGAGTCGGAGCGCATGGCCCGGGGACATCGAAAGATCGACCTGCTGACCCGAGGGCGACGGACGATCGCCATCGATCTGAAGCGGGAAGAGGGCCTTGAGTGCGTGCTTCGCCTGGTGGACAGGGCCGACGTCCTCGTCGAGGGCTTCCGGCCCGGCGTGGCCGAACGACTGGGTCTGGGACCCGAACTCTGCATGGAGCGCAATCCTCGGCTGGTCTATGCCCGGATCACCGGCTGGGGCCAGGACGGTCCCTATGCACCGACGCCGGGCCACGACATCAACTACGTCGCCCTGGCCGGCGTGCTCGAGGCGCTCAGGCCCAGCCCCGGTGAGCGTCCGCACCCGCCTCTCAATCTTCTGGGCGACTTTGGCGGCGGGGGCATGCTCATGGTGATCGGGATTCTGACCGCGTTGTTCGAGCGGTCGATCTCGCAGCGGGGTCAAGTGATCGACGCGGCGATGGTCGACGGCGTGGCGCTCCTTACGACCCTGTTCCACGGCTTCAGGGCCGAGGGCCTCTGGTCAGATATTCCCGGCACCAACCTTCTGGACCTGGGCGCAGCCCATTACAACGCGTACGAGACCCTGGACGGTCGCTACATCACCTTGGGATCCGGCGAGCCGCAGTTCTACCAGGAGCTGCTGCAACGCCTCGACCTGGCCGACGACGAGCTGTTTCGCCACCGAGACGATCACGCCACGTGGCCCGAAGCCAGGGCCCGGCTCACCGAGATCTTCAAGAAAAAGACGCGCGACGAGTGGTGCGCCCTATTGGAAGGCACGCAGGTCTGTTTCGCCCCGGTGCTGAGCTTCGAGGAAGCACCGAAGCACCCCCACAACGTGGCGCGCGGAACGTTCGTTACCGTCGACGGTGTGGTGCAGCCGGCGGCCGCCCCGAGATTTAGCCGGACGCCGCCCCCGGATCCGCGTCCACCGACGCCCGCGGGCCAGCACACGACGCAACTACTGCGGGAGTGCGGCTTCAGCGGTGCAGAGATCGACGTCCTCGTCAAGGCGGACGTCGTACGGGAGGCGGCCACGGCGGAATAGCGCTTCTTCCCACGGCCAGCCAGGACGCCGGCCGGCTTGCGGTAACGTACGTCTTCGGCACTGCGGAAGGACAGGCATGTGAGCGCAACGATCGGAATCCCGCCCGCGGTCACCGAGGAGACCGCGGGATTTTGGAACGCCGCCAAGGAGGGGCGCCTCGTCGTCGAGCGATGCACCGCGTGTGGTGCCGATTCGTTCCCCCCTCGCGGCATCTGCCGGAAGTGTCGGTCGAGGTCGATGGCTCCGCAGGAGATCACCAGCCGCGGGCGGGTATACAGCTACACGGTCAACCATCAACGCTGGCTGCCGGACCTCGAGGTGCCGTATGCCATCGTGCTCGTCGAGTTCGCCGAGCACCCCGGGGTTCGGATTGCCGGGCGACTACGGGGCTGCCCACCTGAGGAAGCCACCATCGACATGGAGGTCGACGTCGGCTTCGAAGAGGGTCCGGGTGGCTACGCCATTCCCAGTTTTGTGGCGGTCAACCCCGCCCCATAGATCGGCAACCGGTTTAGCGACCGGCTCCTTGGCTGGCGAACGTCGGGCTGATGGGGGTGGCCTCCCATTTTTCGTGATTGGCTTCGACGGCGTCGGCCAGGGCCTTCCAGCGGTCCGAGCCCTTGTCGGAGATCTTTATGTCGAAATGGTCCGTACCGTGGCGGACCTCGAGTACCTCCACGCCCTCCGGTCCGGCGCAGTACTGGTAGGGCGCGTCGGCGGGGACAAAGAAGGAGTCGCCGGGCCATAGCGTCTGATTGCCCATAACTGCACTGCCCGATATGACGTAGTACATGCAATCGGAGCTGTGACTGTGGCGAGGCAGGGGATAGTTGGCCTTGAACCACACGTGGACCAGGCTGAAGCCCCCGGCGTCGCGTACCAACACCTTTACGTCTGAACCGGAGGCAGCTCCGGCCGCGACACTGGCATTTATCCCTTCCGCCGCGCCCTCTGCTCTCGTCATGAAATCGGTATCCATCAGGCTCACCCCTTCCGATCCGCGGTAGATGGTGATGCCCCGTTTCCGATCGGTCATTTCCCCTCTCCTTTCACAACGCTTTCGCCCAGGTGACGACGTGACCAGCAGCAGGAGACACCATGGTGGGTCGGCGCCGGGTCTCAATCGGTCACTCTACGCGCCGAGGGAGTAGTTGCGCCCACATCGACGCCCCCCGACCTCGGCACAGGCCAGTGGGCGAGCAGCAAGACCGACCAGTAGGGTCCCATGAGCGATGAGCTACGCTCGCCCCATGGTCGGTGAGCCGGCTTCGCCACAGGACTGCAAATGACAGCTGCACCCGCTCCGATAATCGACCTCACCGGCCGGGTAGTCGTGGTGACCGGTGGCAACAGTGGCATCGGTTTGGGGATCGGCCGGGGCGTGGCCCGGGCCGGTGGCTCGGTAGCCGTATGGTCACGGCGGGAGGATCGCAACGAGGCCGCGGTCAAGGAGCTGGAAGCGCTCGGCGCCGAGGCGGCCGCTTTCGCCTGTGACGTCACGTCCGAGGATCGGGTGACATCCGCCATGGAAGCGACTCTGGATCGGTTCGGGCGCCTCGACGTTCTGGTCGCCAACGCCGGCATCTCGTCGCGACAGCCCTTCGTCGAAATGTCGCTCGAAGAATGGCGACACGTTCTCCAGGTCAACCTCGACGGGGCGTTTTTGTGCTTGCGGGAAGCCGCCAGGGTCCTGGTGCGACAAGGAGAGGGCGGGGCGCTGGTCGGCGTGTCGTCCACCTCGTCCATGCACGGAGCGCCGGGCCAGGAACACTATTCGGCCAGCAAGACCGCCATGCAGGGACTTATGCGCAGCTTGGCCGTCGAGCTCGCCCGCCACCGCGTCCGGTGCAACAGCCTGGTTCCGGGCTGGACCGAGACCGAACTCACGGAACCGGCTCGCCAGTTCGAGAAATTCCTCACCAACACGACTCAGCGAACACCGGTGCGCCGGTGGGCGACCCTGGAGGATTTCGAAGCCGTGGGCGCGTTCCTGGCCGACCCCACGATCACCTTCCACACGGGCGACAGCATCGTGGTCGATGGCGGATATACCGTTTTCTAGTGGCGCCAGTCCACCCTGACCTCGGGAGCGCTCAGGACGGTGTTCGGCTGCTCGGTCAGAGGCTCATTCCGCCGTCGATGAAGACGGTCTGTCCGGTTATGTAATCCGCCGCAGAAGAAGCCAAATAGAGGGCCAAGAACCCGACTTCTCGCGTATCTCCGAGCCGCCGAGCTGGAAGCTCCCGGGCCATGGCTTCGAGCCGCGTCCTCACCTCGGGAGGCTGATGGCGCGGATCAGGGAAGACCCCGGGTGAGATGGCATTCACCTGGATGTTGTACGGCGCCCACTCCAGGGCGAGCGCTCGGGTGAGGCCGAGAATTCCCATCTTGGCGGCCGTATAGACGCTGCGATCAGCTCCACCCCGGGCCGAACTGACCGACGAGACGTTGACAACCTTTCCCCGGCCTTGCGATTTGAGAATGGGGCCCACGGCCTGGCAACAGAATATGGCCGACCCGAGATTCAACCCGAGAGCCAGTTGGATGTCCTCTTCTGTGGCCGAGTCAAGGGGACCTCCGATCGCATCCCCAACGCAATTGACCAGGACGTCGATTCGACCCAGGTCGTCCATGACTTCACCCACCGCTTCGACGACCTGGTCGGAGCGGGTGAGATCATGCACTATCGGGACGGCGCGCCGGCCCGTTCCAGCCGTGATGGCCGCGGCCGCCTCCTCAACGTGTGGCGGGGTCAGCGCACCCAGCGCAACGTCGGCTCCCGCTTCGGCGAAGACCTCTGCGATTCCCCGGCCGATGCCTCGTCCCGCGCCCGCGACGAACACCTTCTTCCCGGAGGCGTCCAACATCGATGCGAGAGAAGACGACCCAGAAGACGCCACCGGGGTGGTAGGCCTACTGGGTCGAGACGGTTTCCGTCGAGAGTCCCGAACGGAGAACCGCGCCCGGGGTGTCTCCCGTGAGCTTCCCGTCTCGACTGGTGACGACCCCGTTGACCAGCGTGCAATGGATACCGGCCGGCTCGCTGTAGAGCCGCCGGCCACCTGCCGGCAGGTCGGCCCGAAACTCTATGGTTCCGGGACCAATGCTGTCGCGATCGAAGAGGACCAGGTCGGCCCAGCATCCCTCCGAGATCCGGCCGCGGTCCTTCAGCCCATAGAAGCGGGCCGGTACGTCGGTCACGTGCCGCGATGGCTTCCTCCATAGAAAGCAACTGGCGACCGCGCACCGCTTCCGCGAGAAACGTCGTGTGCATCGCGAACGTGTTGAGCATGTCGAGGTGGGCGCCCGCGTCGGATCCGCCCAGGATGGTCCGCGGGTCACGCCAGAGCCCGAGACGCTGGCGCCAGAGATCATCGTTGTCCTCGATATAGGGGTGGATCCCGGTCAGCAGATCGTCGTCGATCACAATGTCGAGCAAGGCATCAAACGCATCGACGCCCCGTTCCCGAGCGACGTCCCCTACCCGTCGGCCCACCAGGGAGGCTAGAGCGGGTGAGGCGACGTCCCCGATGACGCAATTAGGCCAATCGGCAATCTGCCTGGTCTCGTGCTGGGCCGCACCCTCACGCAGGCGCTGCCGAACCTCTGGGTCACGCATGACCTTCATGCGCTCCGCCGGTGGCAGCCTGAAGATCAGATCCCCCCATCCGGGGATGGAATCGTAGGCGAAGCCGGTCAGGAAATTGAGCCGGATGCGAATCCCCATGGGAAGGGTGAGCGCCCGCACCATGCCACCGTGGTCGGCGGCGAAATTCGAAGCCGACAGGCGAGCCTCGATGCGATCCTGCTCCCCCTCGCCTGCGAGAACGGTCAACAGGTTCCAATTCAAGGGACGGCGGGCGGCGGCCGACATCCCCGTCATGGTCTCGACATCGTCCTCGGAGAACTGGCGTATCGAACGAGGAATGAACTCCAGGGTCGTACCCTCGTGATCGGCAACCGCCGCAGCCAAGGCCACCAACTCTTGGCGGTCGGCCCACCGGGACGGCACCCGGTCCCCCCGGTGGTCGCTGTGGGCGGGACCATGCGAGGAGGAGAACCCCAGTGCTCCCTCTGCGAGCGACTGGTGCAACAGGCTGACCATGCCGTCGAGCTCAGCCTGGGTGGCGGCCCGGCCGACCGCCCCATCGCCCATGATCACCCGGCGCAGCGTGCTGTGGCCCACCAGAAATCCGGCGTTGATCGCCAGTCCGCCTTCCAGGCGCGCCAACCACGAGCCGAAGGAGTCCCAGTCCAGGTCGAGACAGGCTTCGAGGGATCGGAGCGGCATCCCCTCCACCCTGGCCAACATCGGCACCACGTAGTCGGCCGCCTCGGCCGTGATCGGCGCCAGGGTAAAGCCGCAGTTGCCCCCCACGATTGTCGTGACCCCGTGCAGTGAAGACGGGGTGACGCCTGCATCCCACATGACGTGGGGGTCGTAGTGCGTGTGGAGATCGACGAACCCGGGACTGACCACGGCGCCGGCCGCGTCGATCGTCGAGCCGGCCGGCTCGTCGACTTCGCCGACCGCAACGATCCTGCCGTCCTTCACCCCGATATCCGCTTGACGAGCTGGACCACCGGTGCCGTCGATAACCAAGCCGTTCCGAACCACCACGTCGAGCATTTGTACCTCCCAGGCCAGCCGATGGGTCAGGGCGCCAAATGCCCGCACCGGTCCCGACGTGGCTCTCAACTCTGCCACAAATGCTACTTCTGGTCGTCGCCAGTCACAAGAACTGAGCCGGGTGTCCCGCCGACGATGAACGCTATGGTTGCGGCAAGGCAAATAAGCCCTCGATTCTCGCCAGACAGTAAGGGGTGGATATGGCCCGCGATCTGCCAACGGTCGACCAGGTCACCGATTGGGCGAAGACCCTTTCGAATTGGGGGCGTTGGGGGGCCGATGACCAGATTGGCACTCTCAACTACGTGACCCCGGAGGTACGCAAGCGGGCGGCCGGGGAGGTACGCCTCGGGATGTCCGTGTCGTGCGCATGGGAGGTTGCGGCCAGCTCGAGGCTCGGTGGCACGGTGAATCGTTTCATGCTGCAAACCGGCGATGGGCTGTCGGCCCCAGATCCCGATCGTCACGTTCACGTCGCCGGGGAAGTCCTGCAGTTCCAATTCCACGGATTCGAGATGACTCACCTCGACGCCCTGTCCCACATGTTCTGGGACGCAAAGATGTACAACGGTCGCCCGGCAACCGATGTGCGAGGCGACGTAGGGGCGCTCCAGCTCGGGGTCGAAACCATACCGGAAGGCATTGTCACGCGGGGCGTGATCCTCGATATCCCACCAGTCCGGGGGGTCGAGTGGTTGGAGCCGGGAGATGGAGTCTTTCCTGAGGACCTTGAAGCGGCCGAGGAACGCCAGGGAGTGCACGTCGAATCCGGCGACGCCCTGCTGCTCCACACTGGGTTCAGCGCCTATCGCCGCGAGCAGCAGGGCCAAGTGTCGATGGAGACGGGCTGGCCCGGCTGGCAGGCCGCATGCCTGCCGTGGCTGCACCAGCGAGAAGTTGCGCTGATCGGGACAGATGGAAACAACGAGACCCAACCCAATGGCTACGACTCGATACTCCGTCATCCGATTCACTGCATCGGGATCGTGGCCATGGGTCTGTGGCTCGTCGACAACTGCAACCTCGAGGCGCTCGCGGCCGCGTCCCGGTCCCACAACCAGTCGACATTCCTCTTCGTCGTGGCCCCTGTACCTATCAAGGGCGCGACCGGAGGGCCGGTCAACCCCATCGCCCTTCTCTGAGCCCAGCGGGTGCGGGCCTGCCGACGGTACGGCAGGTACGACGCCCACCGTAGGTGTCTGGCGAGTCGTGGGACCGGGGCCTAGATTGAGCACCCAACTGCCAGAGCACCCCGGAGAGGCAAGTGAACGCAGACGTCAAGAGCGGGGGTATGACAGCCCCGGCTGAAGCCCCCGAAGCAGCCCGGCCGTTCTTCTATTCGCTGGAAGCTATTCCCGGCTACACGGCAGAGGAGATGCTGGCCAACCTCGATCCCGAGGAGCAGGCGTACCGGTTCGAGCTGTTCGGGCGGGATCTTTTTACGAAAACGATCCTTCGTTCTCCTGATCTGTGCGTATTCCACGAGACCGCGCCGCCCGGAGCACGAGTGAAGCCGCATCGACACGGTACCTCGCAGCTCACCTTCGTCTTGCGAGGCGAGTTGGTCTACGGCAATCAGCACGTCGGTCCGGGAATGGGATACTTCACACCAGACACGCTGTATTCGTGGACCGTTGGTCCCGAGGGCGCCGAATGGCTCGAGATGCACTCGGGCGAGCCGTCACTCTTCACGGACCGGCCCGCTCCCGAGCGGACTGACGAGACCTGACTTCCAACTCGAGCTCTACGCCACAACCGGAGGACTGAAGGTCCGACTCAGGCCGGCGGCAGATCTGGTCGCATGGTAGGGACGACATCGCCGGGCAGGCCACCAAGGGCTTTGCCGCTGGTTTCTCCGCCGTCGACTACGACGGCCTGACCAGTTACATAGGCGGAATCGTCCGACGCCAGCCAGGCGGCTGCCCCGGCGATGTCCGCGGGAAGCCCGATGCGCCCAAGAGAGGTGGCGGCGCTGACGGTCGCGGACACCGCGGCGTTGATTCGCGTCGTGAGCTCCTCGTCACCGTAGACCCCAACGGTCTTGGCCAGGATCGGCGTCTTCACGCCGCCGGAGCAAATGCAGTTGACGCGGATCCCGAATGGACCCTCCTCCAGCGCCACGGACCGGGTGAGACCGACCACCGCCCCCTTGCAAGCCGAGTAGATGTGGGGACCCATACCCGCGAACACCGCTGCGCCCGAAGCCGTGGAAATGATCGATCCGCCACCGCCGGCCCTCATCGCCCGGCAGGCGTGCTTCATGCCGAAGGCGACACCTTTCAAGAGCACGGCTACCGTCCGGTCGAACCCGGCTTCATCCAGTTCGGTGATCGAGCCGTGCACCCCCGCCTCACCTGCGTTGCCCACGAAGCAGTCGAGACGACCGAACCCCACCAGCGCCGCCTCGACCACCGAGGCCAAGTCCATCTCACTGGTGACGTCGCACTCGAAGAAGCGACCACCGATGGCTGACGCCACCTTTTGGCCGCGGTCGGCATTCCGCCCTGCGACCACTACTCGGGCTCCCTCCTCGGCGAAGCGGACCGCGATCGCCTCTCCGATGCCGGACGTCGCACCCGTCACGATGGCGACCCGGTCCTGTAAGCGCAGCACCGTCGGAGCATAGGCTCGCGCGCCTGATGTCGCCGGTTGGCGCCGGCAGCCAGGATGAAACCGTCCACTCCCGGTCGCCGGCCGCCACCAAGCCCCGGCGGGAGCACGCTTCAGGAGTGGGCGGCCCCACCCTCCGCAGCCGGGACCAGACCCTCGGGCAGACCGCCGAGGACCTTGCCGATGGTGAGCCCGCCGTCGACAACGATGGCCTGACCAGTGACGTACGACGAGTCATCCGACGCCAACCAGGCCGCGGCGGCGGCGATGTCGGCAGGGAAGCCTACCCGGCCCAGGGACGTGGCCGGGCTCAAGACGTCGGCGACCGCCTCGTTGACTTGCTTGGTCTTCTCCTCGTCCCCGTAGACGCCGAGCGCTCGGGCCACGATCGACGTTTCGATACTGCCCGGGCAAATGCAGTTCGCCCGGATACCGTACGCACCCTCCTCGAACGCAATGGAGCGGGTGAGGGCCACGACGCCCGCCTTGCACGCCGAGTAGATGTGCGGCCCCAGTCCAGCCAGGAGGGCGGCAGAAGAGGCGGTTGAGATGATGGATCCTCCACCGCCGGCCCTCATGGCCCGGCAGGCGTGTTTCATGCCGAAGGCGACCCCCTTCAGCAACAGGGCGATCGTCCGATCGAAGCCGGCCTCGTCGAGCTCGGTGATCGGTCCCTGCACCCCGCTGGCGCCGGCATTGCCAACAAAGCAGTCGAGGCGTCCGAGGTCGCCTACGGCGGTCTGTACGACGGAGGCCAGATCGGCCTCGCGGGTCACGTCGCACTCGACGAAACGACCATCAATGGCGGCGGCCACCTTCTCCCCCCGGACGGCGTCCACGTCTGCCACCAGGACCCGCGCGCCCTCCTCGGCAAACCGAATGGCTATCCCCTCACCCATCCCGCTGGCCCCGCCCGTAATGATCGCCACCCGGTCCTGTAACCGCAACATGCAGCGAGTATAAGACGCGGCCACCCCACGCCGTCGAGCCCGATCGGAGGTCAAAAAGCGGCCAAGAGCATCTCGGTGACCGCCCCGTCAGTGAGCGCCTGGTGGCGGACACACGTACGGCGGATCTCGTGGGCCGCAGCCGGCGCCACGGCAATGATCTGGTCCGCATTGACGCCGAGGTCCCTGAGGCGTGACGCAACGGGCACTGCGGCGATCGTGTCGGCCAGGAGCCCCGCCACGGCAGTCGTGGGCTCATCGGCGGGCAGACCCAATGCCCGGGCCAAACGTTCATGTCGTTCCCGAGGTATTGCCGTGCGGTCCAACTGGTACACCTGGGGGAGCAGGACGGCACTGACCGCGGCATGGGGAATCCCGAGGGCCGGACCGAGAAGGTGGCGCAAGACCGTGGCTGCCCCTATCGACGCGCCGGACTGGATGCCAGCAAAGACCGTCGACCACGACGCCAGCTGGGCGCGGAGCCGAGCCTCATCTCGCTCCAGATTCGCCGGCTGGAGTGAATCCAACAGCCAACTTGCAGCCTCCAGAACCAGGGGCTCCAGGTGCGGCGCCAGACCCACCTCCATGATCTTCTCGATCGCATCCCCGAGCGCCTTCACCACGCCGGTCGCCCACAGCGGAGTCGGTGTGGCTGCCGTCACGCGAGAGTCGATAACGGTAACGTTGGGCGCCAGACCCGGACGGGAAATCACGATCTTGCGGCGGAGTTCGTCGTCGGTCACCCCGGTGGCGGGCGAGAACTCCGCGCCCGACACCGTCGTCGGGATCGCAATGTGCGTGATGGCATCGGCGACGATTCCTTGCGGTACCTCGTCGAACGACTCGGGACCTTCTAGATCGAAGCCGATGACCAGGCGAAGGGCTTTGGCTACGTCGGTCGTGGCTCCTCCCCCAAAGCTGATGATGGCGTCGGCGCTGCTCGCAACAAAGGCGGAGCGGGCGTGGAAGACCGTCTGGCGAGGCACGTGCGGTACGACGCCGTCATACACCTCGGCCAATCGGTCGCCGAGAATTGCGGACAGGTCGCCAAATGGACCACTGGCCAAGGCCGCCGGCGAGGTGACAACCAGGACGCGGGCAGCCCCGCTGCGAGCCAACTCCCGCTCCACCGCCTGGGAAAGACAGCCCGAACCGTAGGCAACCGACCACACCCCCGCTGTACCCATCGTGCCTTCTAGCGCGGTCAACCCGGTTCCTGCGGCCTCGAGGCGGTCACCGCTGTTCGTCACCTTATCCGTGGGGACTGAGCCAGGGTCAGGCCGTGACCCGATCCGGGCCGAGCAGGTGCTGACGAATCGCCTCGACTACGTAGCTGATGCCGACCTCGCTTCCCGGCAAGGCATCCAGCATAGTGAAGAAGCCGTGCATCTGGCCCTCACAACGCTGATGCACAACCTTCACTCCGGCGTACACCAGGCGAGTGGCGTAGACCTCGCCCTCGGTACGCAGCACATCGTGCTCAGCGGTGAGCACTACGGCGGTGGGGAGCTCGGAGAGGTCGCCAGCCCGCAGAGGCGAGGCGTCGGGGTGGGTTCGCCCTGCAGGATCGGGGGCGTACTGATCCCAGAACCAGAACATGTCCTCTCGGGTCAGCAGGCACGAGTTTTCCGGATCCACATAACTCGTGGTGTCAAAATCGCAGTCGAGCACGGGATATACCAGCACCTGCATCGCCAGAGCCGGGTCGCGGTGGTCCCGGGCTTTCTGGGCCATCACTGCCGCCAGATTGCCGCCCGAGCTCTCCCCCGCGACGATAAGAGGGACACGCCGCCCTGCGACCTCCTCGATATGCCGGTCGACCCAGCAGAGGGCGGCATAGCAATCATCGACTGCAGTAGGGAACCGGTATTCAGGAGCCAGTCGGTACCCGACGAGAACGACCACGCAACCCGAGCGCTGCGCCAAGCGCCGCCCCAACAACTCTGATTGGTCGATCGAACCCACCACCCAGCCACCGCCGTGGTAGTACACGATCACCCCGTCCGGTCGTTGTCCAGGGACGAGGATACGTACGGGCACCGTCCCGCCCGTCACCGGGACCCGCCGAGTCAGGACGTTGGCCATCTCCGGGCCCGGAGGAGGCGGAGGCCGCATCCCAGCCGCAAACTGGCGCGCCTCCTGCGGGGTCATTTCCCTGACTGGCTTCGGCCGGGCCTCGGCGATACGAGCCATCAGTGCGGCCGTAGCCTCGTCGAGCGTCATCCTTTGCTCCTATCCCCGGCCGGCGAGCCGGTGCGATCTCACGTCAAAACCCTCGTATCGGTTGGCCGCGACCTCATCGCATTTCTGCCGATACACGTAGCAGCCGCCGACATAAGGCAAAAACCGGCGAGGCTTGTCGGGAACGTTGGCTCCGGTGTACCACGACGCGGCCCTCGGGAAGATCGTGCGGTCAGCCGCCTCCTGGACGTGCGCCGTCCACTCCTCGGTTGCTTCGGCTTCCGCCTCGATCTCGTCGACATCCTCCTGGCGCAACCATTCCAGGCATCCAGTAATCCATTCCACGTGCTGCTCGATCGAAACCGGCATGTTGCTCAAGACTGACGGGCTCCCGGGACCAGTGATGGTGAACAGGTTGGGAAAGCCGGGCACGGCCAGTCCGAGGTAAGTGGAAGGTCCGTCCGCCCAAAACTCCTTGAGCGAGGCGCCGCCTCGGCCCCGGATGTCCATGGCCAGCAGCGGACCGGTTAAGGCGTCGAAGCCGGTGGCAAAGATGAGTATGTCGAGGTCGTGGTGACCTACGCGGGTCTCGACGCCCGCAGGGGTGCACCGCTCGACGGGTGTAGCCCTGAGATCGACCAGGGTGACATTGGATCGATTGAACGTCTCGTAGTAGTTGGTGTCCATCGGCAGCCGCTTGGCCGCGAAAGGGTAACCATGCGGCTTGAGCATCCCGGCTACTGCCGGGTCGTGGACAATCTCGTCGATCTTGGCCCGAACAAAATCAGCGGCCATCTCGTTGGCGTCGTCGTCGACAAACAGGTCGCTGAAGGTGCCTAGGGCGAAGACGATGGCTCCTTTGGACCAGGCCTTCTCGAAGGCGGCGGTGCGCTCCTCGGCGGTTACGTCCAAGGCGCTGCGCTGGGCAGCCGGGTAGGGCAGACCACCAAAGGACAGGCGGCCCCGACGACGCCACTCCGCATAATTGTCTTTCCACATCCGTTCCAACTGAGGCGGAACCGGATAGTTGACGGCTGGCAACGTGAACTGGGCGGTGCGCTGGAAGACGGTGAGGTGCTCTGCCTGCTCGGCAATCACGGGTATGGCCTGGATGCCCGAGGCGCCGGTCCCGATGATCCCCACGCGCTGGCCCGAGAAATCGACGGGCTGATGGGGCCAATCGCCGGTATGAAGGATCAAACCGGCGAACGCGTCGATATCCTCGATGTTGGGGACGTTGGCGTGGGAGAGACACCCGACCGCCGTGATGACCCACTTTGAACGATGAACCTGGCTGTCCTCGGTCCGGACGGTCCACCCACCGTCTTCGTCATCGTACGTGATGTCCGAGACGCGGGTGTTGAATACAAAACTCCGACGGATATCGGTCCGATCGGCAACGTAATTGAGGTAGTGCAGGATTTCGGGTTGGCTGGGAAATCGCTCCGTCATCGGCCACTGTTGTTCGACGTCCCCGAGGAACGAGTAGGAGTACCACATCGTCTCAGAATCGCAACGAGCGCCCGGGTAACGATTCCAATACCATGTCCCGCCTACGTCGTCGCCAGCTTCCAGGCCCTGCACCCGAAATCCAGCCTCACGTAAGCGATACACCATGTACATCCCGGCGAACCCGGCCCCTATGACAACGGCGTCGACCCGCTCGGTAGACGACACGTGCGAACCCAGGCCTATCGCTTGATGGTCAGATTTTTGCGTTCCCCGGTGGCGGTGCTGTACTCCACCGACGAGACAGACCGGCACCATTGTGAATAGGGCGCCAGTTCCTCGGTCCATCCGTCGCGATGGGCGCGAACGCCCTGGAGAATCCGCTTCCATCCCGTGGGGCTTTCGTGGATCTGCGAGTACACCGATCGGCCCGCCCCGCGGAATTCGAGGACCTCGGCTCCGTCGGGTCCCGCGGAGTACGCATATGGTGCGTCGGAAGGCACGAAGAAGCCTTCTCCGGCCGTCACCACCCGGTTTCCGAGATGGACTTCCCCAGCCGTCACGTAATACAGGCAGTCCCCGGTGTGCGAGTGCCGCGGCAGCTGGTAGTTGGACGCCACCTTGAGCCAGATCAGACTCAGGCAATGCTCGTCAGTACCGTCGGGGTCCACGAACATAACCTGGTCCGCCGATCCGCCCCCGGCGAAGAACTCCGGCAGGGCGTCGATGGCGGGTTGGTCCCACACTGGGGGCTGCATTTTCACCCGCTCGCCCTTGATCGGATTCGTCCGGCTGAAGAGCTGCAATCCCCGGCGACGCTGACCTGTTGCCACAGCCACGATCCTCTCCTCCTTGACTCCATCGCACGACAGCGGTCTGTCCCGCCAGACAGTATCTCGACGGATCAAGGTTCCGCAGCCAGGGGCAGCGGTACCTGCCGGCCCGGATCCTGGGGCCGGAAGAGCCTGGAGGTCGGCTTGTCCGGCGTTTCCCCAGGTGCTATAAGGTGACGTTGGACCTTTTCGCAGGCGAGGCCGGCATCGTGCGCCCGTCCTCGATCTCCGGGCTTCCGGGAGCGTCGCACCGGCGCCCACCACGACAGCACCTCACAAGGAGTAGCCGCTGTGACACCCCAGGTCTCGACGAACGGGAAGCTCGGGTGGAAGTTGTCCTCCGACACCCACGTGGTAGAGCCGCCCGACCTCTACAGAACCCGGGTCGCATCCGAGTACCGCGACCGAGCTCCCTATACCGTTGAGATCGAGGGGATCGAGACGTGGGTCGTCGACGGGGTGCCAACTGCGGGCGTGTACGCGGCCTACAAGCCGGGTGACCGGTTCCTCGATCCAGAAGATCGGCCAGCGAGGACTTCCTATGCCAACGGGGTGGACTACACCGTTATCGACAGGTGGCTGCAGGACAATGAGAGCGACACCGTCTATGGGGGGATCCTGATTCCCAGCGCCACGATGATGTGCTGGTCGATCGCAGATTCCGCCGTGGTGAGCGATGTCATGCGGGTTTACAACGACTGGATCGTCGAAGCCGTTGATGGATACGAGACCCGGGTCAAGCCGATTGGGCTCATCAATGTCGACGACATCGACGCGGCGATTGCTTCGATCCAGAACCTGGCTTCGAAGGGCTTCGGCGGTGCGCTCATCCCGGTGACTCCCGCCGAAGGCCATCCCTACTCCTCGCCGGAGTACGAACCTTTTTGGGGCGCTGCCGCAGAGACCCGCTTGCCGCTCCACCTTCATATCGTCACCAATCGGCGCCCCTGGAGCTCCGGCACCATTCGTACCCCCCTGTCCGATACGGTCAACCTTCACGACTATCTGGTTCGCACCGCGTTGACGCACATCGTCTTGTCGGGCGCGTTGGAGCGCCACCCCGGTCTGCGCCTGGTATCGGTGGAGCACGAGGCAGCCTGGGTTCCGAACTGGCTGCAGAGGATGGACTGGCATTACCGCAACAACGAGCGCCACTCGCCGGAATTCTGGCGTTTTTCCGATGGTGCCCTTCCGAGCGACCTCGCTCGACAAGGCGTCTACATCAGCTTCAGTGAGGACCGGGCCGCCGTCGCGATGAGAGACGTCCTCGGCGTGGACCACCTTCTCTGGGGTAGCGACTATCCACACCCTGAGTCCACCTTCACCAAATCGGATGAGCTGCTCACCGGCATGCTGGCAGATGTCTCGGACGACGAGGTGGAAAAACTGATCCGACGGAATACCCAAGATCTGTACGGGATTGAAGCGCCGCCCGCAGCCGTAGCCAACGCCGCCCTCTGAGGCGAACGCTGCGCCACGACGGCAAAGGTCCCCTCGTAGCACCGGAGCTCCAGGTCTCTTTTCGAATGTTCCCGTGACCGAGGAGATCCTCCGAGACCATTCGGTTCCGTCCGTCGGCGAGCCGAAACCCTCGGTCCGGCGCCCGATTGCGCCACCGGACGGGGACGTGCGTTCGCGCACACGCTGGACGATCCTGGTCGTCCTGTGCGTGGGGCAACTGATGATCGTGCTCGATGCGACCGTCGTCAACGTGGCCCTACCAGTGATCGAACGACAGCTGCACTTCTCCCAAGCCTCGTTGGCGTGGGTGGCCAATGCCTACTTTCTCACCTTCGGCGGCCTTCTGCTGCTGGCGGGCCGAATCGGCGACCTCGTCGGGCGAACCCGATGGTTCCTCGCGGGTCTGGCCTCCTTTGTCGTGGCTTCGGCCATCTGTGGCTTGGCCCCGAGCGGATCGGTCCTCGTGGCGTCCCGCTTTGTGCAGGGCGCGACCGCTGCGCTGGTCGCTTCCATGGTGCTCGGCATCCTGGCTCCCATGTTCCCGGAACCACGGGAACGCACGATCGCCCTGAGCATATTTGCGTTTGTCGCCATAGGCGGGGCCTCGCTCGGTCTCGTCATCGGAGGCGTCATCACGGAATTCCTGAGCTGGCACTGGATCTTCTTCATCAACGTCCCCGTGGGAGTGGCAGCACTCATCGTCGGAGTCCGGCTGATCCCACGCCATCCGGGACTGGGCTGGAGAAGCGGCGCCGATTTTGTCGGGGCCGTGCTGGTGACGGGTGCGCCCTCGGCCGCGGTCTACGGCCTGATCCAGGCAGGCGACGCAGGTTGGACGGCGCCGTCGACCATCGGCCCCCTCGTGGGCTCGGTCGGGCTGGGTCTGGCCTTCTTCCTGGTCGAATCGCGAGTCCAGACGCCACTCATCCCGCTGCATGTGCTGCGACGTCGAAGCCTGGCGAGCTCCGCCGTCGTTCGAAGTCTGCTCCCTGCCGGGGGCTTCGCGCTCACCTTCCTGGGGGCGCTGTACATGCAGCACGTGCTGCACTACTCGCCGCTACGTACCGGGTTGGCCTTTCTTCCCAGCACGATCATGACGGGGGGTATCTCACTTGGCGCGCTCCCGTGGTTGACCCAGCGTTTCACGTTGAAGTCGCTCTCCCTCGTTGGTCTGTTGTTCGTGACCGGGGGAATGCTGGTCATGGCCACGATATCGGTCGACTCGCCGTATCTCTCGGCGGTCTTTCCGGCCATGCTACTCACGGGCACCGGCTTCGGCTTGGTGTTCATGCCGACCATAGGGATCGCCATGTCGGGTGCCAGCGAACAAGAGTCCGGCATCGCCTCGGGAGTCGTCAACGTCTCGGTACAGATTGGCGCGGCGATCGGTGTCGCCCTGCTGGCCACCATCTCGGCGACCCGCACATCACAGCTGGTCACGAGGGGCGTTCCAGAGCTCGACGCCCTGGTCTCGGGATACCGCCTGGCGTTCCTCGCCGGCGCCGGGTGCACCTCGCTCAGCTTCCTGCTCGCCCTGTTCCTTCTCCCTCCGAGAGACGGCCGGCCGGGTCGGGCTTGCCGGGCTGACCGGCGCCGCCATCCTGCGGCCGGTGGCTCGAGCGGGCCAGAGCAGGCGTAATGAGGTGGGCGCATCCCGCCCCTCTGGGCCTGGTTGGGCCCGAGCTAGGGTGCGACGGAAACGACGTGGCTTCAGACGGCCGAGCACGAAGGGAGGGACCGAGCCTTGGAGGGAGACTCCGAATTCGTCGCGGTCGATCACATCACGATCACGGTCCAAGACATAGAAGCAGCCCGACACTTCTATGCCGACCTCATGGGTCTGCGGGTCCTGACGGATGTGACCGTCGACGGACCGACCGCCTTCGGCGGTTTCGCGGTCCAGGACGGGCAGGTGGTGGAGCTGAGCAACTCCTCGGACGGCACCGTTTACGACGACGAGCACGCCACTCGCCGGCACATCATCTTCGAGCGGGTGGGAGGAGTGAGCCTGTCGCTCAACAGCCATCCCGGGGACGTGTTGGCGGGCGAAGCGGCTCGGAAACTGGACCGGGTTGGCTACACGCATCTGGCCTTCAACGTCCGGGACCTGGAGGCGTTCGTCGCCAGGATGCGCTCGCTCGGTGTAGAGCCCGTGGCGCCAGGATTCTTTCGGGATCCCGAAGGCAACCTGGTCCAGATCCAAGAGGCGGACCACGCGGACCGGATTCACCAGCTGTACCGCGACCGCTACGCCACGCCTTCGTAGGCGCATATGGCGGGGCCTCGCGGCGCGTCCGCCCCGGTCGAGATGGATCGCCGACTAACGAGGAGAGCGGTCGCTGGGGGGTTTGCCTCAGCTACCTGCTGCGGTCCAAAGCGTCGAGCCCGGTCATGTCCTCCGCCGATAAGGTGAAGTCGAAAATCTCGGCGTTCTCCTGGATGCGCTCCCGATGCACCGACTTGGGAAGCACCACCAGGTCGTGCTGCAAGCACCAACGCAGCAGCACCTGGGCCGGGGTACGACCGAGTCGGGACGCAATACGGTGCACCGTCGCATTCGAAAGGTGCCGCCCCGTGCCGAGCGGACTGTATGCCTCGATGACGACGTTGCGCTTCTGTCCCTCGTCCAGCAGGTCACGGTGATAGTCCATGGGACTGAACTTCACTTGATCGACCACTGGTGCGCTGGTGGCCCCCGCCATTACCTCCCCCAGTTGGGCGACGTCGAAGTTGGAGACCCCGATAGAGCGCGCGTAACCCAGCTGCTGGGCCCGCTGCATCCCTGGCCACGCCCGGGTCGCGCCGTCGCGGGCCCAGTGGACCAGGTAGAGGTCCACGGAGTCGACGCCCAGCCGCTCGAGGCTCCCGGTGGCCTCGGCCACGGGATCCCGGCGCGACGGATTGAACTTGGTCGTGATGAACACTTCCTGGCGAGGCACCCCGCTCTCCCGTAGGCCCTGACCAACGCTCTCCTCGTTGCCGTACACCTGAGCGGTGTCGATGTGGCGGTAGCCCAGCTCCAACGCCCATCGGACCGCGTTGACGCACTCAGGGCCATTCGGCACCTGCCACACCCCGAGCGCAAGGAGCGGGATGCGGTTACCATCCGCAAGGAGGCGAGTGCGCTCGTCGTCGGACCTGGACACAGATGACATTGCGGCGCCTCCTCAGCTCCACGGTTGCTTTGCGTTCGCCGCCCGGATGGCCGGCTGGATGTGGTGGATGGCCAGGATCAGCGGATCAGGGCGAACCGCCGCCACTTGGATCCAGAGGGTCTGATCGTCGCCCCACCTATCAACGAAAATGACCGCAGGTGGACCGTGGGGCCGCCCCGGAGCGCGGTTGGCGAACCCACGACGGTTCGGGATCCGAGCACGCTGAACCCACTCAGTTCGGTGCGGACCGCCTTCGGCAACCGCAGGTCGGCGCCGCCGAACATGGACACCAAAGTGATCGTCGTTTCCGCGTCGCACAGTTCGGCATGGTCAAGATCTATCGAAGTACCACCGATGAGGCTGATGTGCACCATGTGCTTCGGCAGCTGCCACGCCCCTCGGCGGCGCAGGCCGCCGACCACGGATATCGACCAACGGCGCCGCCGGGCCGGGTGCGGGGGAGGGGCCGCCACGGCCAGTGTAGGAAGATCGCGAGTGGCCATCTGCAGCTCAGACCCGGTCCTCGCGACGAGCACGGCATCCACTCGTTTCTCGAACTCGCCCAGCGTGAGCCGGCCCTCGGAGCACGCCTTGACCAGGCGTTGCATGGCCGCATCCCGATCGGCGTCACCGACTCTGGCCTCCTGCAGCCATCGACCGGGGTCCTCCGCCACCTCAATCACGGTATCAGAGGGGCGACCCGGGCGCCTCAGCTGCGTGCGCCCATCACGTGCAGGACCCCACCATCCACGTCGCCGACCGATGAACCGGGACAGCCCCGGTGGCCGGCCAAGTAGTTCTGATGGTGGCGCGGTGTGGCCCCATCGTCACCGACCGGGGTGCCGAACCAGCACACGGAATGGCCCATCTCCGTGCACCCGCGAAGCGGCGGAAAATACCGCTCGGTCCACATGATCGAGCTCGGCGCCAGTCCACCCCAATCGGGGTGGACCCGGATCCGGCCGACGAAAGCGCCCTGGACCTCGGCCCGCCACCAGCCCGAGTCCTCTGATCGAAGGCTCAGGCGCACCCTTCGACCCGGCTCCCACGGGTAGCGAATCCGAACCGTCATCCCGGTGCCCTCCCCCGAAAAGGGGGCGGCATATTCGGGCCCGGCCGCGTCCTGCGCGCCCCAGACCGAGAAGATGGCAATCTTGCCCGTGGGCTCCGAGCCCTCTGTCTGTAGTCCGAAATACGCGGCCTCACCGCCGACGATCGCCACCTGATGACTCCAGAAGTAGCCGACGGGCGACGGATCCGTGCGCGGCTCGACCTCCCAGTGCAGCTCTCGGTACCCCGTCGTCGACGGCGGCCACGACCAGGACGTATAGGTCCCAACAGGCACGACGGGTGTCCAGTGACGTCGGAAAGAGGCGATCCTTCCCGTCAACGTGTCGGCTCCGCCTGGCCTAGGTGACAGACGATTGGAAGATGCTGGCGATGGAGTGATCCAGAACCCTGTTGAACTCCTCGTCGCTCTGGTCAACGAAGAGTCCTTCGGTCAGCGCTCGAGAGAAGCTGGCGATCACCCCGTGGTTGCGAGCCAAGCGGGCATCAGCCTCGTCGCGGCTGTACCCACCCGAGAGGGCCACGACGCGAAGCACGTTGGGGTGGTCGAGGAGGTCGGCGTAGAAGTCATCGACGTCCGGTAGGGACAGCTTGAGGATAACCTGCTGTCCCGGCGCCAGCTCCCCCAGGTGCTCGACAATGGATGCCTTGAGCAAGGCCTCGGCTTGACCCTTGTCCGGGCTGTGAATGTCGATCTCTGGCTCGATGATGGGCACGAGCTGGCCAGCCAGAATCTGACCAGCCAGCTCGAACTGCTGGTCGACCACCGATGTGATGCCGGTTGGGCTGGCGGCCTTGATGAACGATCGCATCTTCGTGCCGAACACATTGTTGCCCCGGGCTCGGGACAACAAGTCGTCGAGATTCGGAATCGGCTTCATGACCTGCACCCCGTCCGCCTCCGCGGCGAGCCCCTTGTCAACTTTCAGAAACGGGACGACCGCCTTCACCGACCACAGGAACTCGACGGAATTGCGGCCTTCGATCTTCCTATCCATCGTGTCCTCGAACAGGATGGAGCCCAGGATGCGATCACCGTCGAAACTTGGGCTGGTGATGATACGACTGCGCATCTCGTGCATGAGGGCAAACATCTCGTCGTCGTCGGAGTAGGCGTCCTCATTGATGCCGTAGAGTTGCAGCGCTTTCGGTGTGCTGCCCCCGCTCTGGTCCAACGCGGCGATGAACCCTTTGCCCGTCTTGATCTTCTGGAATTGTTCCTCGCTCATCGAATCCTCCGCTCGAGTTCCGTGGAGCCGCACCCGATCGCCTGCGTGACCAGAGACCGGTGACGTCGACAACGCTACCAACACCGACTCGCGACGGTGAGCCCTCGACGCGAAGGCGGCCGCCCAGCCCGTGGCCTAGCCTCAACGTGGTCCAAGGAATCGCACCCTGTCGACAAGGAGGAACAAATGGCCAGCCTGGACACGAGCATCTTCGTCTATGGCGACCTGACCCGGGCAGAGACGGATTGGCAAGCCCTGGAGACCGCAGCGCAGGCGGGAACGGTGAACATCGCCGACGCCGCGCTCGTCGAGAACCAGCAGGGGCAGGCCGTGGTCGTGCAGCGGCAGTCGTATCACGGCTGGGGCAAGGGCGCAGTCGTAGGAGCGGTCGTCGGCATCCTCTTCCCGCCCTCCATCATTGCCGCAGCCGCCGTCGGCGCTGGCGGTGGGGCCGCAATCGCGGGAATGACGAGGGCACTCGGTCGTTCCCAGGTCAAAGAGCTCGGCGAGACCCTGGACAGCGGAGGGACGGCCATCATCGTCGTCTGCCCGACCCAGAGCACCAACGCGGTGTCGAACACGCTCACCGGCGCCAGGACCATCACGACCGTGCCCAGCGCCACGGAAGAGGACATCCGCCAGGCCCTCAGTTGAAACCCATCTTCGGCACGAACCCAGCAGCGGGTCGGGGCTCGTAGGCCCGGCGCCGTTCGGCTGACGGCCAGACTCGCCTCGAGGAGGTGATGTGCCGTTGCGACCGGATGTGCTTCAATCTGGCGTGGTCTTCTACGTCATCGTCTTTTCGATCCTTGCCGTCCTCCTGGTGGTGGCCGGCTTGACGGTGACCCTCCGTCGCCGCAAGGCCCTAGAGGTAGAGGAGAGCCACGCGGGCCACGCGACCGGCACCTCGGCGGCAGCTCGCCAGAAGCGGAAGACGCAGCGGGCCCAGTCCCAACACGACCGACGCAAGCGTCATTGAGGGCACCTTCGTCGCCGCCGCCCCGACGCGACCGCGCATGAGTCGAACCCGGTAGCTCGGCGTGGTGCGGGGGGACGCAGAACCGCGGCGCTGGCGGATGCCCTCAGAGGCCAGCCCCCACGATCGGACGTGGATGGCGTTCCCCCCGAGTGGGTCGTATCTGACCGCAACGTCGGCGATCGCTGAGGACACGCGAACCGCTTGGGCGCGAGTGGCCCATGCCATCGCCGACTTCGAGCCGGTGAGCATGGTTGTCGATCCGGTCGACGCCCAGGCCTCCCAGCACCACCTGTCCCGGCACATCGACGTCGTCGAGGCGCCACTCAACGACGCCTGGATGCGCGACATCGGACCTTCCTTCGTGCTCGACGAAGCCGGGCGGCTCGGGTCGGTCGAATGGATCTTCAATGGCTGGGGTCAACAGGAATGGGCGCGGTGGGATCACGACGCCGAGATCGCACGCACCGTCGCCCGCTGGTCCGGTTCGCAGAGCGTTCCGTCATCGCTCGTCAACGAGGGCGGCGGTATGCAGGTGGATGGGCGCGGCACGGTGCTCGTGACCGAGACGGTTCAGCTCGACCCAAAACGCAACCCGGCCATGGACATAGGGGAGGTGGAGGGGGAGCTGGCCCGTACGATCGGCGCCGAGCACGTGATATGGCTGCCCCGGGGATTGGCGCGTGATACCGAGGAGTTCGGCACCCGCGGGCACGTGGACATGGTCGCAACCATCCCTTCGCCAGGGCGCATCCTGCTGCACGCCCAGACCAACGCCGCCCACCCGGACCACGCCATCATGCGGCAAGTGCGCCAGGTGCTGCGGGAGAGCCGTGACGCTCAGGGAAACCCGTGGGAGGTCGTAGCGCTCCCTGCCCCGACCGTGGTGCGGGACCAGGAGGGCTGGGTTGACTACAGCTATGTCAACCATTTCGTCGTCAACGGCGGTGTCATCTGCTGTAGCTTCGCCGACCCCAACGACGACCGGGCTCACGGCCTGCTCACCGAGGCGTACCCTGGTCGCCAGGTGGTCATGGTGGACGCCCGGTCGATCTTCGCGTACGGAGGCGGGATCCATTGCATCACTCAGCAGCAGCCGCGAGCTGGAACAGATAGCGCCAGTATCTAGGAGGGTCGTGCGACTGACACCCACGGAGCGCGATCGGCTCTTGCTGTTCAGCGCAGCTGAGCTGGCCCGGTCCCGCCGGCTACGAGGCCTGCGGCTGAACGTCCCCGAGGCGACCGCGCTCGTCGCCGATGCAGTCTGTGAAGCGGCTCGAGGCGGGGCCCGCGTGGCCGAGGCGGCCCAGGCCGGACGGGACCTGCTGGGGCCGGAGGACGTGCTTCCAGGCGTGGCCGACGTGCTGACCGAGGTCAGTGTAGAAGCGGTCTTCGATGACGGAACCCGACTCGTGGTGGTCGCCGACCCGATCGGGGGCGATTCGTTGGGTGCCCTGGCTCCGGGTGCGGTGTTGACGATGGGCCCGGCGGAAACGACCTCCGGCGGCATCTCTGTTCTGGTAACCAACACGGCCTCGGTGCCGATCAGCGTCTCGTCGCACTTCCATTTCTTCGAGGTGAACCCACGGTTGCGTTTCGATCGGGCCGCCGCATTCGGCCGTCACGCCGACATCCCCGCCGGGGCGACGGTTCGCTTCGAGCCTGGCAGCACCCGGGCTGTGACCCTCGTTCCCATCGGAGGCGACCGGGTCGCCATCGGGTTCGCCGGTCTGGTGGACGGGCCCCTCGACGCTCCGGGCGCCCGAGACGAAGCCCTTCGACGAGCCCGGCTGTGCGGCTACCTCGACAGTGGAGAGGAGGACCATGACCCTGAGCGGTCATGACTACGCCGCCACCTACGGTCCCCGGCGAGGCGACCGGGTCCGCCTCGGCGACTCGAACCTGGTCGTGGAGATCGAGGACGACTCGTCGCGGCCGGGCGACGAGTTCCTGGCCGGTTTCGGGAAAACGGCCCGGGACGGCCTGCATCTGAAGGCCGCCGCCGTGCGCGAAACGTGCGATCTGGTCATCAGCAACGTGGTGATCCTCGACGCCGTGACAGGAATCCGAAAGGCGTCGATCGGGATCCGGGCTGGACGCATCGCAGCTATCGGGAGGGCCGGGAACCCCGACACGCTGGAAGGCGTCGATGTCGTCGTGGGAACCGGCACCTCCATCGTGTCGGGCGAGGGGCTCATCGCCACCGCCGGCGCCATCGACACCCACGTTCACCTGATGTCACCCCGCATCATGGAAGCGTGTCTGGCTTCGGGGGTCACCACCATCATCGGCCAGGAGTTCGGTCCGGTTTGGGGCGTGGGGGTCAACTCCCCATGGGCTCTGGGGCACGCGTTCAACGCCTTCGACGCCTGGCCAGTGAACATCGGCTTTCTGGCCAGAGGGTCGTCTTCCCGACCGGCACCGCTGGTCGAAGCACTGGTCGAAGGTGGGGCCTGCGGATTCAAGGTCCACGAGGACATGGGGGCCCACACCAGAGCGCTGGACACCGCCCTTCGGGTGGCCGAGGAACATGACGTGCAGGTGGCGCTCCACACCGACAGTCTCAACGAGTGCCTGTCCGTGGAGGACACGCTGGCCGTCCTCGACGGGCGGACCATCCATGCCTTCCACATCGAAGGCTGCGGGGGCGGCCACGTACCCAACGTGCTCCGACTGGCCGGCGAGAGCAACGTCATCTGCTCTTCCACCAACCCGACGCTGCCGTTCGGCCGAGACGCCCTGGCGGAGCACTTCGACATGATCGTCTCGGTCCACGGCCTCAAACGAGACCTTCCCGGCGAAGTCGCCATCGTTCGTGACCGGATACGCGAGGGCACCATGGGAGCCGAGGAGGTCCTCCACGACCTTGGCCTGATCGCGATCACTTCATCGGACGCCCAGGGCATGGGGCGCGCCGGAGAAACCGTGCGGCGCACCTTCGCGATGGCAGCCAAGATGAAAGCGGATCTCGGGGCCAGCAACCCGGCCCACGACAACGACCGGATCCTGCGGTATATCGCCAAGCTCACCATCAACCCAGCCATCGCTCACGGCCTCGCCAACGAGATCGGTTCTATAGAGGTGGGGAAGATGGCGGACATCGTTCTGTGGAAGCCGGCGTTCTTCGCCGCCAAACCCGAACTGGTGCTGAAGGCCGGATTTCCAGCTTACGGAGTGACGGGCGACCCCAACGCATCCACCGACCGTTGCGAGCCGCTCGTACTTGGCCCTCAGTTCGGGGCCCATGGAGCCACGGCCGCGGATCTTTCGGTGGCGTTCGTCTCTGGAGCGTCAGCCCAAGCCGGGGTGGATACCCTCACGACCCGGCGCCGGCGCGTTGCGGTGCACACAACTCGCAATATCGGACCGGCGGCGATGGTGCGTAACGACCGCTTGGGCGAAGTCCGGGTCGCCTACGACACCGGCCAGGTCACCCTGGACGGCAACCCGATCGGATCCCGACCCGCCGAGACCGTGTCATTTAGTCGCCTGTACTTTCTGTGACCGGCTCCTCGACCGAGTGGGCGGGCCGGGTCATCAACTTTCTTCGTTCGTTCCGAGCCGCGGTACCGCACGCATAAGATCTGCTCCGGTGGTCGACTCAGTGATGGATCAGTTGCTACGCGCCATCGACACGCTCGATCTGGAGGCGGCGATGGCTCTCGTGGCGCCAGACTGCCTGCTGCTCACTGTCGACGGTCGAAGAGCCTCAGGACACGACGAGATGCACCGGCTTCTAGGCGACTTTCTCGGGGCGCTCCGCTCGACCGCGCATCGGGTGACGGCGCAGTGGCATCAGGACAACGTGTGGATCGCCGAGGCGGATGCAACCTACGAGCTGCGGGACTGGCTCCAGCTCGGTCCGCTGCCCCGGGCCTTCATCCTGCGGGACGGACCCCAGGGCCTGGTCGATGTTCGGGTCTACGGCGCCCACGAGCGTCCCCTGAACGAACACCGTACCGGTGAGGAGGGAATGTTCATCGGCGAGCGTTGGGTCCCGCCGCTTTGACGGCCCACCGGACCCGCCCGCCGAGTCGGGAGGCTGGCCGACGCATCAGCGTCGGGACGAGAGGGCCTTCAGCTCCTCTGCCGCCGACAGCGCCAACATGTCGATCACCGCAGTGACGGGCCGGCCGGGACCGCTCAGGTGCCCCAGGGCGTCCGCGACAGCACTCCTGTTGGCCAGGGCTCCGGTGGTGAGCAGCACCAACGGCACCTCGCCACCCTGAGCCAGGACGGCAGCCTTCCCGATCGCCTTCCACAACCCTTCGCTGGTGGCCGGTCCCGATCGGTAGCTGATGAAGCTTCCGGCGACCTCGAAAAGCCAACGCCGGCCGCCAGCGTCTGTCGCCGTGTAGTCCACCGCGACGCCGCCACTGCAGCGTCGATCCGGGCGGAGATCAGTGAAGCCGGCCCGCTCGATCAGCAACCTGGCGATCTCCCTGGCCGAGCGACCCTCGCGGATCGCCACCGCGAGCGGGTCCAAGTCGACCGCTGTCGATGATGAAATCGCAGCTGTCAGGCTCGCATCAGTGGGTTTTTCCAATGCGGCTGCGATCAGGCGCCGCTCCCCTGCCAGGCGCGCTTCGGCCAGCGCTATATAGGACTCGTCGAGGTCGTACCCGACATAGTGGCGACCCGACCGCACCGCCGCCACGGCTGCCGTTCCCGAGCCGGCAAAAGGATCGAGCACCAGATCATCGCGGTAGGTGTACAACCCGATGAGGCGAGCCGGCAGCTCGATCGGGAACGGGGCGGGATGACCAACCCGGGTGGCGCTCGCCGCCGGGATCTGCCATACGTCGAGGGTGTTCTCCATGAAGTCGTCGCGGGTCATGGAGCTCTGCCATGGGAGGCCCTGGCGGGCCCTGACCGCTGGCGGCACGGCCCGGTCGAAACGACCCTTGCTGGCCACGATCACCCGTTCGGTGAGATCCCGCAATACCGGATTTCGGGCCTTTTGGAAGCTGCCCCATGCACACGAACCGGAAGACCCTCGCTGCTTCTGCCAGATGATCTCCCCTCGCAGCAGGAGGCGAAGATCGTCCTGCAGGATCGCGGTCACGTCAGCCGACAGCGACCGGTACGGCCGGCGACCGAGGTTGGCGACGTTGACGGCGATACGACCACCCGGCTCCAGCTTGCGCACACATTCGGCAAAGACGTCGCGGAGCAAGCTGAGATAGTCGAAGTACGTGGCGGGAACGCCCGCTTCACCGAGCGACTGCTCGTACTCCTTACCGGCGAAGTAGGGCGGCGAGGTAACGACCAGCGCCACTGACGAGTCCGGCACCTCCTCCATCCTGCGGGAATCCCCGACGATCATCTTGTCGAGCGGCGAGTGCGGTGCAATCGACTCGTCCTCGGTCAAGATGGGAGGGGCGAAACGGCGGTAAAAGCCGCTGGCGTCGTGACTCTCCCGCTTTGACGCTCCGAACGCCGAGGTAGAAGTGCGGCGGCGTGGCATCGCGGTCCGAATCCTACGTGCCCGGCGCCGACCCGTGGGCGATCCCACACCGGGGCGCGTCGCACCTACACAGGCGCCGGGCATGCGGGTCCGGGTCCGGGTCCGGGGCGGGTCACCCCTCACTAATGGACATCCGTGCAGCCTCAGGCTGTACAGATGTCCATTAGTCGCCGGGCCCCGCCCAACCACCCGCATCCGCCACCGCTCAGAGTGGCACAGGCGAGGGGCTAACCTGGCTGCGATCGCAAGAACGTAAGCGCATGCGGCCGAGAGCCGTGGAGGTACCGCGGTGAGGTCCCGCCACAGTCCGCTCGTCGAACGGCAACGAGGAGGTCGGCCCACTCTGGGAGCGAGTTGGAGCAATCGACGGTGACGGCGGGCAGAGCCGCGCACGCCACCTCCCCGGACGGTGCACCCGACGACCGTGGTTGGCTTGGTGTCCCGCGCCGCCACTCGACGCGGACACCCGATCGCCTGGCGAGGTGGACGCGAAGCCGCCTGGCCCTATGGCTGCGGAACCGCCTGTCCACCTGGGCGGACGGGCGCCCGGCGAGATGGGTGCAGGGACCGGTTGGGATCTGGGCCCTTCGCGCTGTCGCCCTCGGCTTCATCCTTCTGATCGTCACGACCGGGCACGCCCAGATCGACCGGGCGGAGGTGTCAGCACCGACCCGGGCGATCGCGGGCGGCCACCTCGACCAGGCGTACGTGGCGATCCCTCATCGGCCCGACCAGCCTCCGGCGCTGCAGGCGCCCGGATTCCCACTCCTGGCCGGCCTGGCGACGGCCACTTGGGACGCGATGGTTGGACCCGGTGGCGCCGCGGCGGCACTGACCTTTGCCGGCTTCAGCGCCGCCGGTCTGGTGCTGTTCGCAGGAGCTCGAGTGGCCGGGATCGGCGATCGCGGGCGCCGGCGGGAGGTGGCATTCCTCGTCGCCATGGCCGTGACTCCCTTTTTCCGGGAGGCCCTGGGCAACTATTACCACCCTGAGGACGTCCTCGCTCTGGGCTTCCTGCTCCTGTCACTGGCCTTGATCGGGGATCGCCACTGGCTCGGGGCCGGAGCGTGCCTCGGTCTGGCCATCGGCTGCAAGCAGTGGGCGCTGCTGGCGTTGCCTCCACTGGTGGTGACGGCCGGCGGGCGGCAAGCTCGTTGCAAGCTGGTGGGCGCGGCGGCCGGCTCCAGCGCACTGGTCTATCTGCCTCTTATGCTGGCGGCGCCGCAGTACGCGTGGAAGATCCTGAGTGGGCCGGCGGCGGTAGCGGGAGGGTTTGTACCCCAGACGACAATCGTGGGGATGCTCCGCAAGGCTCCGTTTCATATCCCTCAGGGCGACGTGGAGCACCTGGGGCGGGTTCTGCCCCTCCTCTTCGCCATCGGCGTAGCCTGGTACTGGTGGCGGCAGCACTCGACGCCCGGCTCGACGGGCAACCGCGATGGCGTTCGCCCGGTGAGTTTCGACCAAGTGCTGCGGCTCGTACTGATCTGCTTGGCGTTTCGGCTCGTGGCCGACTGCATCGCCCTGAGCTATTACGCTCTTCCTCTGGTCGCGCTCGTCGCCATCGTGGACTCCCGGCGGTCCAACGTGCCAGTGCTGGCCATCGGTTCGGGGCTGGCGCTCGCGTTCTGGTACGGCAGTGGTGCGCCGGGGTTCATTCTGGATCCTTGGATCGGCGCCTTGGTGTTCACGGCCGGCATCGCCGCGATCGTGGTCCGCACGCTGGCGGTCCCACGAGCGCACCCGACGACTGTCTCCGCCTGAACCGGGCCGCCAACGGTCAGGGGGTGACGGTGTAGGGGATCGTCGTGGGAACGAGCTCGATCCAAGTCACGCCAGGTCGAAGGGGGATGACGTGACCCTTCGAGTCGAGCAGCTTGGTCACGTCGTTGAGGGCTGGTCGACTCCAGGTGCCGCTGATCGCAGCCCCGTCGCGTACGACCTCGAGGGGTCCGCTACCGGTCAGGACCAAGAGCGTCTCGTGGTCCCCGTTGACGTCCTCCACGAAAGAGCTCTGGTACGGCACCACGTGCATGATCACCACGTTGGCCGCGGCGATCTGCCCTCCCCCGCCCAGCGTGGCCGCACCAGTGTCCGAATAGGAGCGGAGGTACAACCCGAGTTCGGGGTGCCACGTCCAGGTGACCGGCGAGTATTCGTAGGGTATAGAGACGCTGGCGGCGGGAGTTACGATAGGCGGGAGAGGCCCGAATTGAAACACCGGATTGGGGGGAGTCCTGGAGGCTCCGTGCGCCAAACCGTAGGCATAGAGCAGCTGCGTCGAGGTCACCAGGTTGTGGGGCTCGTACCGGGCGGGATCGCGCCAGTAGTCGGTCGGCGGGGCCCGGTCGACGCCGACATCGATCAAGGACGACGAGTCCACTTTGTCGACCACCGGCTGGACCGCACCGGCGTAGCCGAACAACGGGTGGGCCCCATACTGATCGACGAGATCGGGGTCGATCCACCGGCCAGAACGGACCGGTTCGACCCTGGAGCTGTCGTTGCACTGGTAGATCACGATGAACCGGGTAATGCCTCCCTCTACGGGTTCCTCGTAGATGACGTCCGCCTGGGCGAGGCCGTACTGGGGCCGGGCCGCGGGCAGGTTTTCCACTTTGATGGCGAGGGCCGGCCGCTGGGGAACGTGACCACCGGGAGCGGGCAGATCAGTGAGCGGGCATACCGCGGGCGGGGCCACCGGCTTTTTTACGGGGGCTTTCGTCGTCGACGTGGTCGAACTCGGCGGCGTCACCACGGGAGCGGCCGCCCGGGCCGTGGCCGCCTCGTGACGACTTCCGCAACTGGCCAGCAGACCGAGGGCCGCGAGCGAGAGTAAGGCGACGCGGGAAGTTGGTCGGCGGACCATACGCCAGCTCACGAGTCCGTCAGGGTACCTGCTGGCCTCCTCGCGAAGGTGGACCCGCCGTTCCGCCCCGAGTCAGGTAGTCAACACAGCTCTGATGACCCGGCCCGACTTGACCTCATCGAACGCGGCGTTGATGTCCCCGATGCCGCCCAAATTGGTAATCATGCCCTCGAGGTCCAGCCGCCCGGCTCTCCATAAGCGAACCAGGCGGGGAAACTCCACCCGCGGATCACCGGAGCCGAACCACGTGCCGCGCAACGTCTTGTCCCCGAAGGAGAGCTCATAGGCGTCGAACTGGACCGTCTGGTCCGGTCGCCCCACCCCCACGATCACCGCAGTCCCGCCGCGTCGGACAGCATCGTACGTGGCCCGAATCGTTCCGGGTGATCCAACGACCTCGAAGCCGTAGTCGAAACCATCACTGTCCCCGGTGATGACCGCCTTCAATTCCGCCACATCCTCCGGGGCGGCGGCGTGGGTTGCCCCGAACCGCAGTGCGTTCTTCCGCTTTTCTGGGGCCACGTCAACGGCGACGATCTCGGCGGCTCCGGCCAGCCGCGCTCCTTGGATGACCGACGTACCCACCCCTCCACATCCAAAGACGACGACTGACGACCCAGGACTCAGTGACGCGGCATTCAGCACCGCTCCTACCCCGGTCGTCACTCCGCACCCGAGCAAAGAAGCCACCTCCCACGGCACATCAGCCGGCACTTTGATGGCAGCCTCTTGCGTGAGGAGGACCTCCTCACTGAAGCTGCCTATTCCGGCCAAGGCGAACAATGGCTGACCCGAACTCCGGAAATGGGGGCTGGAAAAGGTGGCTTTGACGCAAAGGTGCCCACGCCCGCGGAGGCAGAACGAGCAGGTACCGCATTGGGTTACCCCGGTGGCGACCACGTGGTCACCGACCGCAAGATCGACCACACCGTCGCCCACCTCGAGAATCTCCCCGGCTCCCTCGTGACCGAGGACGCACGGCGTCGGGATGCCAAAGGTCCCCTCCATCGCCGAAAGGTCCGAGTGGCACAACCCCGTCGCTCTTATCGCCACTCGAACCAGCCCCGGACCGACCTCGGCCAGCTCGGCGTCGTCGACAACCTCGAGCGTCTGGTCGCCGATCTGTCGCAGTACCGCAGCGCGCATGGATGTCCCCCTTGTCGAACAGCGATCCTCGTAGCCGGTGCTGATCGATCGCACCGACCGGGTCTCTACCCTAGTCCCCCGACCGCACCAACAACCTTGCCTTTGCTGCGTCGCTTCGTGCTTCAGATCTCAACTGCGTTGATGATCTCTGGTCGTCCCGACCCCTACGGGAGCCGTCATACCCCGTCCTGCCAGGGCAGATCATCAACGCAGTTGAGATTCGAAGGACTTAGTCTGGGTCGGTGCCCAGTTCGCCCCTACTCCTTGCGCACCATCCCTCGCCGCTGATATCTGTCCTTCGACTGGGAAAGGCCGGCCAGTGAACGTCGATTCCTTGCGCGCTGCCGCTGAACGGGCTCGGGCCGGCGGCGATGCGAGCAAGCTCGTCAACAAGCTCCCGGTACGACGGCGAGTGGAGCTCCTGTTCGACGCCGGCTCGTTCGTGGAGGACGGTCTGTTGGCCAGGGCGCTGACCCCGGACCTTCCTGCCGACGGGGTCGTCACCGGAGTCGGTGCGGTGTCAGGGAGGCACGCCGCGATCATCGCTCACGACCCGTCGGTCAAGGCGGGTTCGTGGGGGTTGTATACCGTAGAAAAGCAGATCAGAATCCTCGAACGGGCACTCGAGGACGGACTCCCGGTCTTCTACTTCGTCGATTCCGCCGGCGGGCGCCTCACGGAGCAGACCGGGTTCTTTCCGGGTCGCCGCGGAGCGGCCCGCATCTTCGATCTGCAGATCGCCCTGTCGGGCTTCGTCCCCCAGATCTGCGTCATGCTCGGACCGGCCGCCGCCGGCGGGGCCTACATGCCGATGTTCTGCGATTGGGTCGGCATGGTCGAGGGCAACTCCTCGATGAGTCTGGCCTCCGCCCGAGTAGCCGAAGTCGTGGTCGGAGAAAAAGTGACGTTGGAAGAAATGGGGGGCGCTCGCGTCCACACAACGATCAGCGGATGCGCCGACGAACGTTTCCCGGATGACGCCTCCGCGATCGACAGGGCCTGGGAGCTCTTCGGCTACCTCCCCGACAACTCCCGATCCGATCCTCCGGTCGCTGCCGCGCAGCCACCCGCCTCTGAGGACTGGGCCGGACTGATTCCGACCGATCCCCGAGTGGGTTACGACATGAAGCGGCTCATCGACCGGATTGTCGATGCCGGCAGCTTCTTCGAGGTGAAGTCCGATTGGGCGACCGAGATCATCGTCGGGTTCGCCCGGATCGATGGTCGCGTGGTCGGCTTGATAGCAAATCAACCCATGGTCAAGGGCGGGGCTATTTTTATTGATTCCTCCGATAAGGCGGCCCGTTTTATAACCTGGTGTGACGCCTTCAATATCCCGATGGTATTCCTGGTGGACGTCCCTGGGTTCATGGTCGGTTCGGCGGTGGAGCATGCTGGGATCCTCAGGCATGGAGCCAAGATGATCAGTGCCATGGCTCGGTCCGAGGTACCCAGGTTCTGCGTGGTGGTCCGCAAGGCCTATGCGGCCGGGTACTACGCCATGTCGTGCCCTGGCTTCCGGGCCCGGGCCACGATCGCCTTGCCTACGGCTGAGATCGGCGCCATGTCGGCGGAGGCCGCGGTCGACGCCGTGTTCCGGCGCCGGACAGACGCAATGGCCGACCCGGCCGAGCGGGACCGCTTCGTCGCCGATCGCCGCCGAGAGTACGAAGCCGATCTGGACCTCCTACGGCTGGCGTCCGACATGCACGTCGATGCCGTCGTCGAAAACGAGGAGCTTCGCGGCGAGCTCACGAAGCGACTGGCCTACTGCGACGGGTGGTCCAGGCAGCCACCGCGTCGCCACCAGGCCATCGTTCCGGTCTGATGCGGTCCGAGCAGTGAATCCCGCTCCCGTCCAGTTGCGAAGCCTGCTGTTCTGCCCTGGCGACCGCCCGGAGATGATCGCCAAACTCGGGCGCACGGGAGCTGATGGTGTCGTCATCGATCTTGAAGACGGAGTGGCACCCGAGGCCAAATCGGCAGCCCGTCGGATAACCAGGGAAGGGGCCGAGGCCCTGCTCGGCCGTTATCCCTCGCTGCCGCTCTTCGTCCGAGTCAACGGGACCGACTCGCCCTGGATCGAGGGCGACGTGGCGGAGGCGCTGATCCCCGGCATCACCGGCATCGTGGTCCCCAAGCTGGAAACCCGAGAGCAGGTCGAACGATCCGCCGGCCTGCTCGACGGAGCCGGGTTGAGTGCGGCCGGGATTGTCGGTGGCTGGGAAACCGCGGCGGGAATCGAGAACGCACCTCGATCGGGTCATCCACGTCTGATCGGGGCCTATTTCGGGGCCGAGGATTACATCGCCGACGTGGGCGGCGAACGCACCCTGGAAGGTCACGAGGTCGCCTACGCCAGGTCACGCGCCGTCCTGGCGGCTCGCATCATCGGAGTCGGCGTCCTCGACCAGGTGGTGGTCGAGATTGGCAACCGGACCCGTTTTCGGGACGAGGCCACCGCTGCTCGCCAACTCGGTTACACCGGCAAGCTGTGTATCCATCCGGCGCAGGTGGAGGTCGCCAACGGGGTGTTCACCCCGACAGAGGAAGAAGTGGATCGGAGCCGGCGGCTTCTCGCCGCGGTCGCCGAGGCCGAAAAGCAGGGCCGCGGCATCGTCTCCTTCGAGGGAAGGATGGTCGACCTCCCCGTAATTCGTCAGGCCGAGCGACTCCTCGCTCGGGCCCACGATCCGTCCCAGGAGAGGGAGTCATGAGCGGCCGCTGGTTCGAGGAGCTACAGGTGGGCACTATGGTGCAGCACGCGGTGAAGCGGACGATCACGGAATCGGACAATGTCCTCTTCACCTGCTTGACCATGAACCCACAGCCCCTGCATCTCGACGAAGACTTCGCCGCGGGCACGGAGTTCGGCCAGCGGCTGGTCAACAGCATCTTCACCCTCGGCCTGCTGGTCGGCTTGACCGTCTACGAGCTCACCCTCGGCACCACGGTGGCAAATCTGGGCTTCAGCCTCGTCGAGTTTCCTCGACCGATGTTCCACGGTGACACGCTGAGCGCTGAGACCGAGGTCCTCGAGGCTCGAGCGTCCAACTCCCGACCCAACGCGGGCATCGTCACCTTTGAGCATCGCGGCTACAACCAACACCGCGAGCTGACGGCCCGCTGCCAACGGCAGGCGCTGATGCTGCGCCAGCCGCAACCACTCGGATGAGCTCGGTGGACGGCAGGGCCACACCGATCGGGGCGACGACCGTCGCCGAGGTGTTCGACCACGTTCTCGCCGTCGAACCCCAACGCACCGCGCTCATCGGACCGTCCGGGTCGCTCACGTACGCCGAGTTCGACGCCGCCGCCAACGCCGCCGCATCCGCCTTCCGTGGGATGGGCGTCAGCGTCGGGGATCGGGTGGCCGCCTGCCTGCCCAACGACCTGGACATCGCGGTGGCGTTTCACGGGGCGATGCGCCTCGGTGCTATCTGGGTCGGGATCAACAGAAATCTGGCCCCACCCGAGAAAAGCGCGCTGGTCGCGGCAGCGACCCCGACCATGGTGCTGACCGACCCGGTCTCCGCTCCGACGCTCGAACGCGATTGCCGGGTCGTCCGAGCCGACCGTGAGGATCAGGGCTGCGAGTGGAGCGCGGCGCTAGCGAGAGGTCACGACGCCCAGCGCCCGGCCCCGCCCGATCCGGATGCGCCCGCCGCGATCGCGTTCACGAGCGGCACCACGGGACTCCCGAAAGGCGTGGTCCACTCGCAACGAAATCTGCTCTTGCAAGCGGCGTCGCTGGCCGCCAGCCGCCAGTACGATGCCACGCTGCGAAAAGGCGACTGCCTGCCCATGACGATCCTCAATCTTCAGGTGCTGACCACGCTGCTGACCGCGGCCGCCGGCGGATGCTGCCTTCTCACCGAACGGCGCGACGCCCGGGGCGTAGCCGAATGGATCGAGCGCGAGTCGGTGACCGTGTGGAACGGGGTCCCGGCGTTGCTCTACAGCATGGTGTACGACCTGGATCTGCCGACTGAGCAGCTGGCCAGCCTGAAGGAAGTTTGGTCGGGGGGCGCGCCGTGCCCGGAGGACCTGCGCTCGGCGTTCTGCGACCGCTTCGGCCTACCGCTCTTCCAGGCCTACGGGTTGACGGAGGCACCCGCGGTGGTCACCATCGAGCCCCTCGATCGCCCTCACGTACGAGATTCCAGCGGCGTGCCCCTTCCCCATCTCGAGGTGGACGTCTGGGATGACGAAGGAAAGCCCCTCGTCCGTGGGCAAACCGGCGAGATCGTGGTGCACGCCGCCGAGGGGGGCCCCTGGGCCGGCGCCTATACGCCGATGCTGGGGTATTGGCGAAGCGACCACCTCGAGCCCTCGGGCGAAAGCCACCTGCAAACCGGGGACATCGGCGTCGTCGACGAGGACGGGAACCTCTTCGTCCGGGACCGTAAGAGCCTTCTCATCCTGCGCGGTGGGGCGAATGTCTATCCGGCCGAGGTCGAGCGAGTACTCGAGCGCTTCCCTGGGGTACGGGCCAGCGCGGTCGTCGGGCTACCCGACCCCAGGCTCGGGCAACGAGTAGTGGCGGCCATCGAGGTCGACGGGCGCGCCGGCGTGGCGCCGTCCGACGTGATCGAACACTGCCGCAGCCATCTCGCCCGCTACAAGGTCCCAGAGGAGATCGTCGTGGTGGACGCCTTTGCCCGCAATGCCATGGGCAAGGTCGACCGCCGGGAGCTCACGGGGTTGTTCGAGCACCGGCACCACCCGCCACGCTAAGAGGACCGGAGCCATGGACCTCGACTGCTACGTGCTTGGCGATGACCTCCGCTCGATCGGCGATGCCGCGGCCGCCATGGAAGCCTGTGGCCACGGCTGCATGTGGTCCATCGACGCCCAGCACGACCCGTTCCTCACGCTCGGCATCGCCGCGGCCCGCACGTCCACCATGCGTCTCGGAACCAACATCGCGGTGGCGTTCGCCCGCAACCCGATGATCGTCGCCCAAACCGCGCACGACCTCCAGCGGCTCTCCAGAGGGCGGTTCATCCTGGGATTGGGCCCGCAAGTCCGGGCCCATATCGAGCGTCGTTTCGGCATGCCGTGGTCGAGACCCGTCGCCCGGATGCGAGAATTCGTGTTGGCCTTGAAGGCGATATGGAACACCTGGGAGACCGGAACGCCCTTGCGCTTCGAAGGCGAGTTCTACCGACACACCCTCATGGCGCCGAACTTCGATCCGGGGCCGAGCGGCTACGGTGCTCCTCCGGTCTACCTGGCGGCCGTCGGAGCCCAGATGACGGCGGCGGTCGGAGAAGTGGCAGACGGACTGCTCTGCCATCCGCTGACCACGCCGCACTACCTGTCGAAGGTGATGATCCCCGCGCTTCGACGTGGACGTTCCGAACTCTCCCCATCGTGGCCATTTCCGGTGGTGGTCTCGCTGCTGGCCGCGACGGGCCCCGACCGGGCCACCCTGGAGGCCTCGGTTCGCAACGTCCGTCGCAAGTTGGCCTTCTACGCTTCGACTCCGGCGTACCGGCCGATGCTCGAGGCCCACGGGCTGGGAGATCTTCAGCCGCAGCTCAACGAGATCGCCCGGCAGGGACGGTGGGACGAGATGGCCCGCTACATCGATGACGACATTCTCGACGTCTTCGCCGTTGTCGGAACCCCGGCCGACATCGGCCGCGCCGTCCGGCATCGCTTTGGTGGACTGGCTGACCGGGCGACCCTTTACGAGCTGGACGATCTGGGCCGGCTCATGCTGGCGGGCCGCTACCTGGCCGAGCCTCAACCGCTTCGCGACCTCATGGCCGGCTTCGCCGAAGAGCAACTTCCATGAGCGCCTGATTTCAGGCCGGTACAATTTCGTTGTGACGGATGTAGTAGCTGTTCCCCGCTCCGATCTCCCCTGCTGTCGGAGGCGCACGAAGAGTTTCAGACGGTCTGCCGGCGATTCGTCCGGGAGCGTGTCCTTCCGCTGGTCAACGCGGCTGAGGAGAAGCAGACCTTTCCCGATCAGCTCTGGCGCCAGTTGGGAGAAGCCGGGATGCTCGGTTTGAGCTATCCCGAAGAAGTGGGAGGCACAGGCGGCGACTACCTGAGCATCGCCATCCTCAGCGAGGAACTGGCCAAGGCGTCGGGGGGGCTGGCGGTCACGCCCCTCGTCAGCTCGTACATGGCCGCGCCCCACCTCTACCGCTTCGGGACCCCGCAACAGCAGGAGCGCTACTTGAGGCCGCTGCTGTCGGGAGAGCAGGTCGCCGCTATTGCAGTCACCGAGCCCGGAGCGGGTTCGGACGTGGCCGGAATCGCGCTCCGGGCCACCCGTGATGGGGACGGGTACCGCCTTCAAGGCACCAAGCTGTTCATCACCAATGGCGGCATCGCGGATGTCGTCCTGGTGGCGGCCAAGACGGGCACAGGGGACGGTCACCGGTCAATCACCATGTTCATCGTCGAACGAGATCAAGCGGGGTTCACTGTTGGTCGTCCGCTACGGAAAATGGGGTGGCACTCCTCCGACACCAGAGAGCTCATCTTCGAAGACTGCTTCGTCCCAGACGATCGGATCCTGGGTCAGGTCGATCGCGGCTTCTATCAGATCATGGAGGCCTTCCAGGGCGAGCGCATCGTGCTGGCGGCTATGGGAGTTGGTCTGGCTGAGGCGTGCTTGACAACGGCAGTCGAGTACGCCCGGCAGCGACAGGCCTTCGGGAAGCCGATCGGGAGTCTTCAGGCCATCCGGCACACCCTGGCCGAGATGCGCACAGAGACCGAGGCGGCCAGAGCCTTGACCTATCAGGCTGCGGTGTTGACCGACTCCGGAGCCGACGCCGCAGATGCGGTGGCGATGGCGAAGCTCCACGCCGCCCGGGCGGCCAACCACGTCGCCGATCAGGCCGTACAGATCTTTGGGGGCGCCGGGTTTCTCGAAGAAACCCCGGTCGCCATGCATTACCGGGATGCCCGAGTCCTTCGCATCGGGGGCGGTTCAGACGAGATCCAGCTGGAGATCCTGGCCAAGCGGATGAACCTGTGATCGCTGGTCCTGGACCTGAATCCCGATGCGCGAGGTGAGCCGGTGACCGGCGAAAGCCGGGATCTGCCCAGGTGGATGTCGTATTGTGGGCTGGTGGGTGTATGGCGCAGCGTTGGCCCGGACAACACCGGGGCCGCTCATGGCTAGAACAGCACGCAACCCGTCACCACCCAGCCCCGACGCCCCCCGAGCCCGCCGCCTCAGCGCCGAAGCCCGCAAACGCTCCATCCTCAAAGCCGCCCGCCGAGCCTTCAGCGAAACCGGCGACGTCAACGGCACCACCATCAAAGTCATCGCCGAACACGGCGGCATCAGCGAAGGCGTCATCTACCGCCACTTCGAAAGCAAAGACCAACTCTTCTTCGAAGCCGTCGTCGAACCCCTCCAAGCCGCCGTCGACGACCTCGTCGCCGCCACCGAAATCATCGACCGCGACGAACCCCTCACCCCCCAACGACAAGTCGAAACCCTCACCGGCCTGTACCGCCAACTCATCTCCACCCTCGAAGAAGTCCTCCCCCTCCTCGGCCTGGTCCTCTTCGGCGACCCCGAAGTCGCCCGCCGCTTCTACAAAGAAAACTTCGCCACCGCCATGGACCGCCTGGCCCAAGCCTGGGGCGAAGTCGAAGGCCGCTACGGCTACCAACTCGAATCACCCGACATCTCCGCCCGAGCCGTCATGGGCACCGCCCTCATGCTGGCCCTCGAAAAACACCACAACCACCACTTCAACCTCGAACGAGCCATCACCCTGGCCAGCAAAGGAACCTTCCAAGGCTTCTTCCCCGCCATGACCCCCACCCCCGCCGTCTAGGAACTCGCCGGCGAGGGCCACCCGTCGCGACTCCACGGGTTGGGACCAGCCAACCCGACCCGGTCGAGCTCAGGCCGTCGACGCCCTCGAGCCGGCCTGTTGTTGCGAGCGATCGTCGTAGCGCAGGGCCAACCGCTTCCGGTGCGCACCCGGGCTGCCGAACAGGGAACGATTGAGCACGGCCCGTTTGAGGTAGGCATGAATCCCGCTCTCCCACGTGTAGCCGATACCGCCGTGCAGCTGCATGGCCTTGCCCACGATGTCGACCGCGGCGGCGCAGACGTACGACTTCGCCATGGACACGGCGGTGTCCGCGTCGGCTTCCCCTTCGGAGAAGCTCGCCACGGCGGCCACGACGAGCTCCCGGCAGACTGCCACCTGCACGAACATGTCGGCACAGGCGTGCTTCACCGCCTGGAAGGAGCCGATCGGCCGGCCAAACTGCTCCCGAACCCCGGCATAGGCGACGGTGGCCTCCATCATGGCCTCCGCCAAGCCGAGGCTGTCACAAGCGATGGCCAGAGCCCCGCGGTTCAGCAGGCTCCGCACCGAGGCGGAGGGGTCGCCGCGGAATCGCCGCACCGAACCCTCGTCGACCTCGTCGCCGTTGGCGGCAATGACACTCAAGCGCCGGGTGGCGTCGACGACCGGTTGGTCGCTCACCGTGCAGGAGGTCCCCGTCCGGGTCAGATCGATCAGCACAGGAACGGATGCCGGGTCCCGAGCCAGGAGCAGCAATCGGTCTGCATCCAGGGCGTCGGGGACGAACTGCGCCTCCCCGAAGAGTCGGAGCGCGCCGGCGGACGCCTCCAGCCGGAACGGTGCGGTGGCGGCGGCCACCGCGTCATCCCCGGCCGGAAGGGCGACGGTCACGCGCCGGCGACCGGAGGCGATGTCTCGAGTCAGCTCTTCGGTCGCGGCGGTCGATTCGATCAGGTTGAGGGCGCCAATCCCGAGTACGACAGATCCCAGAAAGCTGTGCGGGGCCGGGGCGCGGCCCATCTCGTGCAGGATCACGGCGACCTCGGCAAAGGTGGCACCGGCGCCATCGAGTTGCTCCGGTACTTCCAGCCCGAGCCAGCCGGCGCTGGCGAGCAGCTGCCAGTCCACCGTCGCGGGCGACGCCTCGTCGTGAGCCTGAGGACTGGTTTTGGCGAGGATGTCGCGTGCCACCGCCCGCAGCTCGTCATGGAATTCCGAGAAGGCCCCAGTCATGAGCTAGCCGCCGGTTCGCGGGGAAGCCCGAGACCGCGCTCCCCGATAATCGTGCGTTGGATCTCGCTCGTGCCACCGGGAATGGTCCATTCCCACGAACCGATGAAATCGAGAACCCATGCACCCGATTCCCAACCACTCGAGATCGGCTTGCTGATCCGGGTGTTGGCGCTCAAGCCGGCGACCTCGGTTCCGAAGCCCATCATCCGTTGGAGCAGCTCGCTGTAATACAGCTTGACCACCGACGCGTCCGCGATGCCGGTACCTCCCGAATCGTGATGTTCGACCAGGCTGCGGCAGAGCGCCCGGAGACCGGTTATCTCCGTGTCGAAGCCGGCCAGGCGATCTCGCACGAGCGAATCGTCGATGGGCCGCGTCCCGTCCGTGCCCTTTTGGGAGCACGCTCCGAGCAGCCACTTGAAGCCGGCGTTGCCGAGTCGCTCAGCCAGCTCCAACATCGTCATGCCCCGCTCCGCGCTGAGCGTCTCTTGGGCAACCTGCCACCCGCGGTTCTGAAGCCCGACCAACTGGACGGCGGGAATCTCCACATCGTTGAGGAACATCTCGCAAAAATGGGATTCACCGGTGGCCTGCCGGATGGGCCGGACTTCGATGCCCGGCGTCCGCATGTCCATCAAAAAGTACGATATGCCGTGCCGCTTGGGCGCGGCCAGGTCCGTCCGCGCCAGCAGCAGGCACCAGTCGGCGTGCGCCGCCCCGCTGGCCCAGAGCTTCTGGCCGTTGACGATATAGGTGTCGCCTTCGCGCCGGGCCGTCGTCTTGAGACTGGCGAGATCGGAACCGGCCTCCGGCTCAGAAAAGCCCTGGGCCCAGATCTCGCCGTCCAGGATGGCCGGCAAATGGCGGGACCGTTGCTCGTCGGTCCCCGCCGCGAGCAGCGTCGAGGCGGCGTGGTGGATCGAGACGAAAGCCATCACCAGGCGGGGGGCGTCGTGGGCCGCGAGCTCCTGGAACAGCACCATCTGCTCACTGACCGACATGCCGCCGCCCCATTCCCTGGGCCAGTGCGGCACCGCATACCCGGCCTTTCGGAGCTCCTGGAACCACTCCTTCTGGAAGCGCACGAACTCCTCGTCTGCGACGCCGGTCTGCGCCTCCCGCCAGCCAGGAGGTACGTGGGTCGAGCACCACTCGCGTACCGAAGCGCGGAACGCAGTCCAGGTCGGTGGTGGCGGTAGCGCTCGTCATGGCTGTTTGGGTGCCAGCGCCATCAGGCGTTGGCGATGCTCATCACTCTTCATCGAGGCCCCTTCGGCGGCGAAACCAGCTGGCACGGCACCGCTGAGGGCACGGGCCAGATGCATGTTGAGGATCCTCTTGGTGCCTTGCACGGCCTCGGCCGGTTGGAGGGCCAGCCGCTCGGCGAGACGACGGGCCTCGGGGAGCAGGTCGGCCGGCTCGGTCATCCGCGTGGCCAGGCCGAGCTCGACGGCGCGGGAAGCCGGGATCCGCTCTCCGGTGAAGAGGTACTCCCTCGTCCGGAGGATGCTGGTAAGCAGAGGCCAGAAGGCGGCCCCGCCGTCTCCGGCCACCAAGCCGACGGACACGTGCGGATCTGCGAAGTGGGCCTTCTCGGACATGAGCACGATGTCGCAGAGGATGGCGATGCTGCATCCCAACCCGACGGCCGCGCCGTTGACCGCGGCGATCACCGGGAGCGGGAAGCGGAGCATTTCGTCGATGATCTCGGCGCCTTCCCGAAGGCTCTCGTCGCGGCCGGCGGGGTCGTCGAAGAACGAGGTGATCCACCCGAAGTCGCCCCCGGCCGAGAACGTCCGACCGGCGCCTGTGAGGATCACCACACGCGCCTCGAGGATCGGCGGCCAGCTGGCGCCACACCCCGGCCAGCGCTCCATGAAGCGATTTGTTGACCGCGTTCAACTCGTTGGGTCGATTGATGATCACGGTGCGGATCGGGCCGTCCGCTTCGACGATCAGCTCCTCGGGGAGGTCGTAGTTCATCCGGCCCGCTCGCCGCTGAAGGGCCCCGGCAGGCCGGCTCGACCGAGTCGGCGGGCGAGTTGCTGCGTCGTCGCCGTCCCGCCGAGCGGGTGCCGACGGATCGGAATGCTGTAGCGCGATACCCACGAGAGGGTGGTCTCGTCGCAGAAACCGATGGCACCATGGAGCTGGTGGGCGATGCGGAACACTACGTCGGCCCCTTCGATCGCAGCCACCCGTAGCGCCAGAGCGTCCTCAAGTGCGGTGGGCTGCTGCGACTGGATGCTCCACAGCGCGTACTTCGCCAGCTCTTCCACGCCGGCCCGCTCGACCTCGGCCTCCGTCAGCTGGAATTGGACCCCCTGGAAGCCAGCCAGGGCCTGCCCGAACTGCTCGCGCTCCAACACGTAAGCCCGAGTCAGGTCCATAGCGCGATCGAGCATGCCCAAAAGCGTCCAGCACGGCAGGGCCACACCGAGGGCGACGTCTGGCACCCCCGCGTCGTCGATCTTCTCGAGGTCGAGATCGACGACGAAAGCCGATGGGCGCGGCGACCCGGAGAATGGGGGGACGGAGACCTGGCTGCGGCATCCATCGAGGGTGACGGCAGCCCAGCGGAGATCCAGGCCGGCAATCGCCGCCGCGGGATTCACGTCCGCGACCACCACCAGCCCGTCGACGTCCAGGTCGAGGGGACGGCACAACCGCTCAGCCACCGGATAGGCAACCGCCCAGTAGCCGGCGTTGCGGCACAGCGCGGCAGCGGCTTCCAGCTCGTCCGCGCTGCCACGAGGATCGAGCTCCCAGGCCCCCAGCTCGGCCAGGACCGGCGCCACGATCTCATGGCGACGACCGGGGTCCGTCTCGGCTATCTGAACCAGTTGATCGCCACCGGCCGACTCGAGCGCCTTGCGCACCAGGCTGCCGAACTCGAGGGCCTCGTCGCTCAGTTCGATGTTCATCGCGAACCCACCAGCGACCTGGCCAGCAGGATGCGCTGCATCTCGATGCTTCCCGACGCCACTGTCGAGGCCTGGGAGTACTTCCAGTGGTCCTGCACGGCCCGCTTGAACCGCAAGCCGTCCTCGTCGGCGAACTGGGCCTGCCCGACGATGTCCATCAGCACGTCGGCACTCTCCTGGTCGAGCCTGGTGACCGCAATCCGGTAGGCGGCGGCATCGCCCGGGCGGACCTGTCCCCGAGCTTGGGTGTCGACGACTTTGTAGGCGAGCAACCTGGCTCTACGGGCGTGAGTGAGCATCCGGGCCCACCGGCCACGCAAGGCGTCCGGCAGACCTTCCCATTGATCTCCCAGGGCCGCCGGCGCCCAGAGCAGCAAACGTTCGACCCTCGCATACCGGGCAATACCCACTCGCTCGAAGGCAAGCACTTCCTGCACGACCCGCCAACCCTCGTCCACGGTCCCGAGCACGTCGGCTTCGGTCACCCACACGTTGTCGAAAAACACCTCGTTCAGATGGTGCGGGCCGATCATGCAGGCGATCGGGCGAACCTCGATCCCCGGGGATGACATTGGTACGAGAAAGATCGTCAGCCCCTGCTGCTTCTTCTGCCCTCTCGACGTACGAGCCAGCAGGAAACACCATTGCGCCATGGTGGCGTACGACGTCCAGATCTTCTGACCGCTGACGTGCCATCCATCCCCATCGCGTCTGGCTGCCGTCTGCAGTGAGGCCAGGTCAGAACCGGAGTTGGGTTCGCTGAAGCCCTGGCACCAGATCACCTCACCCCTGGCGATGGCAGGCAGGTGCTGTCGCTGTTGGGCAGGAGTTCCGTGACGCATGATGGCCGGCCCAACCCAGTTGACGCCCATGTACTGAGCGCCTCGCGGCTCGTGGTGAGCCCACATCTCCTCCCGAACGGCCGTTTGCTCCCACGGCGAAGCGCCGCGCCCACCCCACTCCGGGGGCCAGGCCATGCAGAGCAGGCCCTGCTCGGAAAGCAGGCGGCAGAAGCGCTGCGCCACTTCCAGGTCGGCCGGGTCGTCGGTGAAAGCCCCCAAGTAGTCGGCCGGAACGTTGTCCTTGATGAGCCCTCGCAACTCCGTACGGAGACCCCGGACCGAGTCGCCCATGTCGAAGTCCATGACTACTTCGCCGTCCAGCCGCCGTCGACGATGATCGTCTGCCCGGTGATATACCGACCCGCGTCGCTCGCCAGCCACAGGACCGCGCCGATGAAGTCCTCGACGCTCCCTTCCATCGGGAGCGGGGTGTTGCGCCGCAACCAGGTGCTGCCTTTCTCGCTGTCGTAGAACTCGTCGGTGATCTCGCTCCGGAAGAATCCGGGGGCCACCGTATTGATCCGGATCGAGTGGCGCGACCACTGGGCTGCCAGTTCCTTGCTCAGGCCGGACAGTCCCAGCTTGCTGGCCGCGTAGGACGCTTGTGGAATCCCGGGCACGCCGACGTGGCCGCTGAGCGACGAGATGAAGATGATCGAGCCTCGCCCCAGTTCGATCATGTGGGGGAAGACCTCTTGGGACAGGCGAAACGGCGCGATCAGGTTGAGCTTGAGCGTGTCGAGGATGGCCTCGGGGGGCTCTTTCTCGGCTCGCTCACGGGTAAAAACGTTGCCCGCCGCGTTGACCAGGATCTCTGGTGGGCCCAGGGCCTCGACGACCGGCGGGATGACTTCCCCCAACCGCTCGGCGTCGAGCAGGTCGGCCGACACGGGGAAACCATCGATCTCGTCGGCCAGCTTCTCCAGACGGTCGCCCCGTCGGGCCACCACCGCCACGCGGGCCCCGGCCGCAGCGAGCGCCCGGGCCAGGGCCTCACCCAACCCTGAGGAGGCGCCGGTCACGACCGCCACCCGGCCTTCGATGTTGAACAGGGCAGGGATTGCTGCATCAGGTGCCATCAGGGTCCGATCAGATTGGCTGCGTCGCTCGGGGCGCGCGCGGGAGCAGCGTACGGGCGTGGGGCGTCAGGCTCATCGGGTCGTGGGAAAGCCTAGGTCAATCTCACTTTTGCTTGCCCGGGGCCAACGCGTCGTAACCACCTTCGGTCGGGTGTAGAACCTGATGCCTTCGGGCCCGTAGATGGCCGAGTCGCCAAACAGGGACGATTTCCAACCTCCGAAGGAGTGGTAACCCACCGGAACGGGGATGGGCACGTTGATCCCGACCATGCCCACGCTGATCTGACGCTCGAAGCGTCGAGCGGCGCCGCCGTCTCGAGTGAACAAAGCGACGCCGTTGCCATAGGGGTTGGCGTTGACCAGGGCGACGGCCTCGTCGAAGGTCCCGACCCGCACCACGCCGAGCACGGGACCGAAGATCTCGTCGTCGTACACCCGCATTCCGGGCTTGACCTCGTCGAGAAGGGAGCACCCTAGGAAGAAGCCATCTCCCGCAGCTTCGGCGGACCCGTCGACCACCACACGCGCCCCTTCGTCGGTGGCGCCTTGGACATAGGACCGCACCCGGCGTTGATGCTCGCGCGTGATCAGCGGTCCCATCATGGATTCAGGCTGGTCGCCCGGCCCGATCACCACCTCCGGGATACGAGCCGCGATGGCCTCGACGAGATCGTCAGCCACCGGACCCACCGCCACGACGACCGAAATCGCCATGCAGCGCTCCCCGGCCGAGCCGTACCCGGCGGACACCGCTGCATTGGCGGCCGCGTCGAGATCGGCGTCCGGCAGGACCACCATGTGGTTTTTGGCGCCCCCGAGCGCCTGCACCCGCTTGCCCCGGCTGGTCCCGGTCTCGTACACGTGGCGAGCCACGGCCGTACTGCCGACGAACGACACCGCGTCGACCTGCGGATGGGTGAGCAACGCATCCACGGCCTCGGCGTCACCCTGGATCACGTTGAACACTCCGTCGGGAAACCCCGCCTCGTGGACCAGCTCCGCCAGTAGCAGCGAGGGGGACGGGTCCTTCTCGGACGGCTTCCACACGAAGGAGTTCCCACACGCCACGGCGTTGGCCAGCATCCACAACGGGACCATGACCGGGAAGTTGAAAGGCGTGATCCCGGCCACGACACCGAGTGGATGCAGGACGGTGTGCACGTCGACGCCGGTCGACACTTCGGAGCTGTAGGCCCCCTTGAGTAGATGGGGGATGCCGCACGCGAACTCGACGCACTCGAGGCCTCGAGCAACCTCGCCTTCTGCGTCCGACAGGACCTTCCCGTGTTCGCGCGTGATGGCTGCGGCCAAATCCTGGCGGTGATTGTCGATCAGCTCGCGTAGCCGGAAGAGCATGTTGGCCCGGTTACCCAACGGTGAGCTGCCCCAGGAGATCGACGCGTCCGCGGCCGTCTGCACCGCCTCGCCGACCTCCGCCGCGGATGCCAGGCTGACCTCCGCGGTCTGCGTGCCTCGGGCGGGATCAAAGACCGGGCCGACCCGACCCGACGTACCGGCGGCGGGGCGCCCGCCGATCCAATGGCCAATGGTGTTCACGGGGCGCACTCTCCTATCGGACGCCGCAGCGCGTCATGGCGTACACGCCCAGCATCAAAGACAAAGAGACCCTGTGAAGTCGCCATGCATCCTCCTAGTCGGCGACGAGCATCGGCACCCGAAACCGGGAGGCCGCCACTTTATCACCAGAAGAAAGTAACCGCTCACCCGGCGCTGGGGCTTCCGAGGGGTCGAAGCTCGGTCTACCCGTCGGCGGAGACCTCGATGACGGCCAGCTGGGTGCCGACTTCGTAGACCCCGTCCCGCTCGGCTGCGCCATACCTCAGCACCCCGGTGGCGGGCGACGGCACCTCGGCCTCCACCTTCTCGGTCTCGACCGTGTAAAGGGGTTCGTCCTCGACGACGTGCTGGCCATCCTCCACGAGCCACTCCAAGAAGGTGCCTTCGACCGCAGCCAAGGTCATTTTCGGCATCCGGACCGGGACCGTCTTGCTCATGGGGCGAATCCCACCGCCGACCTGACCGCATCCACGACCTGATCGACATTGGGCAGGACGCCGCTCTCCAGCCCTCGCGCCGCGGGAATCGGGCGGAATCGGGCGCCCACCCGTTGCACCGGTGCCTCGAGCCGGCCAAACAGGTCCGCGCTGATACGGGCCGCCAGCTCAGCCCCTGGCCCCGCGAACTCGGTGGCGTAATGGGCGATCACGGCCCGGCGGGTCCGGCCCACGGAGTCCATGACGGCGGGCAGATCCAGAGGCACGAGGCTGCGCAGGTCCAGGACCTCGACGTCAACGCCTTCCTCGGCCAGCCGCTCGGCCGCCTCCAGGGCGTCCAATACGGCCCGGCCGTAGGCGATGATCGTGACGTCTTGACCGCTTCGCTTGACCGCGGCCTGGCCGATCTCGACGACCTCGCTTTGGATGGGGACCTCGCCGCGGGTACCGAAGAGCGCAGTCGTCTCCAAGAAGAGGCACGGGTCGGGGTCGAAGATCGCCGCCTTCAACAGCGCCTTGGTATCGGCCGGGGAGCTCGGGATGATCACCTTGAGCCCAGGCACGTGCATGAACCAACCCTCCAGCGTCTGCGAGTGGGTCGCTCCGGTCCCCCGACCGCCGAAGGTGGCGGTACGTACGGTGAGAGGGCAGGAAGTCCGGTTGCCGGACATGAACCGGGCCTTCGCCGCCAGATTGACGATCTGATCCATGGCAATGGTGATGAAGTCCATGATCATGATCTCGGCCACCGGGATCTGGCCTTCCAGGGCGGCCCCGATCGCCGCGCCCGCAATGGCAGCCTCGGAGATCGGTGTGTCGAGCACCCGGTTGCGCCCGTACTTCGTCGACAGGCCGCTCGTGGCCCCGCCGATGCCGCCAGCCGGGTCGGCCAGGTCCTCCCCCATGAGGAAGACACGGTCGTCGGCCGCCAGCGCCTCATCCAACGCTTCGTTGATGGCTCCGACCATGGTCAGGGTCTTGGTATCCGCTGGTGCCGTCATGCTGGTATGCCCTTCATATCCACGAAAAAGTCTTTCTCTAGCTCATCCATCTCCGGAGGAGGCGATTCGAGAACCTCCTCTAGGGCTTTCTCGATCCGGTCCGCAGACTCCTGGTCGATCGACGCCAGCTCTTCGCTGCGGAAAATGCCCGAGTCGATCAGCTTCTGGCGGTAGCGAGGGATCGGGTCGGCTGCCTCCGCGGCGGCGAGCTCCTCGGGCGGCATGTACTTCTGCGGGTCACCGGCGTAGTGGCCCTTGAATCGGAATGTCACGCATTCCAGCAACGTGGGACCGCCGCCCCCACGACCGCGCTCCGCGGCCTCGGAGACGGCCTGATAGACGGCCTCAGGGTCGTTGCCGTCGATGCGAAAACCGGGCATGGCATGGGCCAGCGCCCGGTCGGCGACCTGCTTGATGTGCATCGTGTCGGCAATGGGGGTCATCTCGGCAAAGAGGTTGTTCTGGCACACAAAGATGACCGGGAGCTGCCAGGTCGAAGCGAGGTTCATCCCCTCGTGGAATGATCCGGTATTCGTGGCGCCGTCGCCGAAGCACACCGCGGCCACGCGGTCGCTGCCCTGCTGCCTGGCAGCCAAGGCCAAGCCCACCGCCACCGGGACGCCTGCTCCGACGATCCCCGTGCACAGCATCACTCCGACCTCGGGACAAGTGATGTGCATGGTCCCGCCTTTGCCTCGCGAAGGAGCGATCGTCCGGCACAGCACCTCCCCGATGACCTCGGTGAGGGGAACTCCCTTACCAATCAGGTCATGCAGTCCGCGGTAGGTCGTGACGAGCCTGTCGTCACGGCGCAAGGCGGTTCCCAACCCGGCCGCTATCGCCTCTTGGCCGCGCGACGGCCATATGGTGGCGACGAACTCCCCGCGTCCAATTCCCCGTCGCAATCGCTCGTCGCACGCGGCGGCGAGCGCCATCGACGTGTACAGCTGACGGGCAACGTCAGGGGTTACCCCTGTCGTCGACTGGGCCGTGTTTGCCATTCGAGTCTCCCTCTGTATCCGGTAAAACGATGGGGTCTGGCCGGCTCACCACTCGTCGCGGTGAATCACATCCGAGACGGGTTTGCGCGTCACGGGGCCGAATTGTCGGGCCGGCCAACCCAGAGGCATGGTTACGCCGATCAAGCGATCGTCCGGTACGTGCAGAATCTGGCGGATCTCCGCCTCTGCCTGCTGGTGGAATGTCGTGAAGGCGGCCCCGAGCCCGAGGGCCCGAGCCGCGACGATCATGTTTTGGGCCGCCGCATACATGGCGGAGTAGGCCCACGCCAAGACCGGCGCCCCTTCCGGGTAGGTGTTGGAGCCGCAGACGAAGATCAGGACGGGAACCTCGTTCATCGTCATCAGCGCGTTGCGGGCACCCTGCAGCGTCCGGCGTTGCGTCGGATCCAGGGGAGCCGCTGCCGCAGCCCGGGCACCGGAGTCGGGCGGAGGTGACGATCGGGCCAGGATTGCCTCTTGCACCTTGCGCTTGGTCTCGGCTGACGTGACCACCACGAAGTCCCAGCCCTGGGTGTTGTTGGGACTCGACGCTCGAGTACCCGCCCAGATGACTTTTTCGACGAGGTCCCACTCAACCGGGTCCTCTTTCAACCACCGCATGGAACGGGCGGTCCCCATGACCTCGAGGACGATCTCCGGCGTCGACATCCAAACCTCCTCGGAACGCTTTCCGTCAGCTTCGCACCTGAGGCCGCCGCAAAACGAATCATGAACCAGCGACGCCTGGCTACGGGGTCGGCTGGTCTACCCCCCGGCCGCGATCACCCGGTCCAAATGCTCGTGCATGTTGGCGATCGACCGCTCGAATTTGTTGGACAGGCGATGGTGCTCGTAGCTCATCGAATGCATGCCGCGCTGTTGACGCTCGATGTTGCTGAAGTCCTGGCGCGGGATCAGTCCCCAGTGCTCGGCATCCTCCTTGTCGTAGACCCCGAGCAGTTCCGCCCGCTCCGGTTCCTGGCCCACCGGGTAGGTCGTGAGCGACCACACGTCGAAGAGGCACCACTCCGGGTCGTCCCGATACGGCCGGAACCGATAACTCAGGCAGTTGGCGTACATGGGCAACATAAAGAAGTTGGGGAACACGTAGATCTCCCCGCCCCAGAGCGTCATCTTCTCCGATAGCGGCTCCATCGGGATGCCCGCGCCCTCGGCATAGGCGTAGAGGGCCTTGATCGCCTCCTGGGCAAAGTTGGGGTTGTCCACCCCGACGGTGTTGCGGATCCCTTCGAAGACCTGGACGTCCCTGTCGAGCGTCATGGCGTCCTGGCCGTCCGCTAGCAGACGGCCGGCCTCGATGAACATGTCGCCGTTCCATACCTGGCGGGTTCCCTCAGCCATTCCCGCGCCACTTTGGAAGCGGGCGTGGCCGTTGCGGAACTGCGTGTACTCGGTCCCCTCGTCCTGGCGAGCCGCATCCTCCATGGTGCCGCCCATCAAGAGCTGGGGATGGGTCTGCATGACGTGGTAGCCCTCCAGAAAGGCTTCTTGGGCCACCTTCCAGTTGGCATTGAGGATGACCTGCTTCCACCATTTCACCCGCATGTTGCCCACACCGACGCCTTCAAGCAGGCCCGCGACCGGCGCGAGCGCTTCCGTCAATGGAGGGGCCTCGAGATCCATGTTGATCCACACCATTCCCGACCACACCTCGACGAGGCACTCGCGCAGGCGTACGTCTTCGGGCTGGACGCACTTCGGGTCGAACGCCGATTCGATGAACACCAGCGAAGACGAGCCGTCAAGATTCCACCGCCACCCGTGGAAGGGGCACACGATCTGCCCCCCCGGCAACCGGCCACAACCTTTCGCCAGCTGGGTGGCCCGGTGCCGGCAGGTGTTGTGCAGTGCTTTCACAGAGCCGTCCCGTTGCCGGACGACCAGAATCGAGTTGTCGGCGAGCTCGTACTCGACATAGTCGCCGGGGTTGGGTATCTCCTCCAGCCGGGCCGCCATCTGCCAGGAATGCGGCCAGAGGTGCTCCTTCTCCAGCTCGAAGAACTCTCGCGAGTAATAGCGCTCCCGAGGCACGAAGTTCGGGTCGGTCATGGCGTGGGGAACCTTGTCGCGGACCTCTGGAGGGTTCGGACCAATCGGTCCATCCGGACTCCCCGACAGGGGTGCCGCGGCTGGCCTCGACTCAGTGATCGCCATGGTGATGGTCTCCTTCATGTCCTCGCTGCGGCCTCGTGGCCGACATGCCGCGCTGTTCCCAACAGCTTCCTCGGGAAGTCCTTGACCTGGCGCCGACCCTGGACGGACGCTGCTGCATCGTTCGGTTGGGGGCAGCAGCCAGCCCACCGCCTCCGCGCCCTCTGCGCACCAGGTCGATCGACTGGTCCCAGCCGGCCATGGATACCCCCCGATGGCTCAAGAACAATGATTGCGCCTTGAGCCTACGCCCAGTAGGTGGGAGGCGCCAGGGGAAAGAGGCGCGGCCTATGATCCCGGCGGCCCAGAGGACGAGCCGGACCTGAGCGGAGGATGGAGTGGAGCTACGACTGGACGGGCGGGTCGCGCTGGTGACCGGTGGCTCGCGAGGTATCGGGCGCGCCATCGCCCAGAGCTTTCTCGAGGCCGGGGCGAGCGTCATGATCACTTCTCGGAGTCGCGAGAAACTGACCGAGGCGGTGGCGACGCTACCGGGCAACGTGGCCTGGTTTGCTGCGAACGCCGGAGATCCAGACGCCCCGATTGCATGCGTCGCCGCCACGATCGAGCGGTTCGGGGCGGTTGACATCCTGGTCAATAACGCGGCCACCAATCCCTACTACGGGCCCCTGGTGGAATTGGACGCAGCTCGGGCTGACAAGACCGTGCAGGTCAACATGCGCGGTCTCGTGCTTTGGACCCAGGCGGTGTGGGAGGCATGGATGGCCGAGCATGGCGGCACTATCATCAACATCTCGTCGGCTGGCGCCTTCGTCACCTCTCACAATGTCGGGTACTACAACGCCACCAAGGCAGCCGCCGTGCACCTGACCCGCTCGCTGGCGTTGGAGCTGGGCCCCCAGGTTCGGGTCAACGCCATTGCCCCTGGGCTGGTGCATACCGACATGTCCGAGGTCCTCGTCACGAGCTTCGGGGACGAACTGGCGGCCAAACAACCGCTCAAGCGGCTCGGCGTTCCGGAGGACATCGCCACGGCTGCTCTGTTTCTGGCCTCCGACGCCGCCTCCTGGATAACCGGTCACACGCTGGTCGTCGACGGCGGCGCCCTGGCCGCGAGCCTCGATTGAGCCGGTTGGACCCGCCCTCAACCAGCCGTTCGCGAATGCATCTCGAGCACCAGCTGATCAGGATCCCAGCCCACAAAGTCGCCCTCGTTGGACCCTTGCACCTTGCCCATAGCCCCAGTCACCCGGTGGGCATACATCGTCTTCGCCCGATCTGACATCCGGTTCAAGACGGACGGATGAACCGTCAACACGCCGGTCTGCTGGGTCCGGATCCACGACCGCTCGAACAGAAGAAACAGACCGTGCCGGAGATCCCCCGAGGTGTTGGCGCCGGTGCCGTGCCAGAGGCGCGTCTCGAAGAGAATGGCGGACCCGGCCGGTGCTTCCAGCGCCACGCTGCCTGTAGAGCTGTAGATGTCGTCAGGCGCCAGCCCAAACTCCACAATATGGCTGCCTGGGATCACGCGTGTTGCGCCGTTTTCCGCGGTGAAATCGTCCAGACAAAACAGCACATTCAGCCCTATCGCCACCGGCAAAGGGGGCTGGACGCCGCTTTGGTCCTGGTGAAGCACCATCGCCTCGCCTCCGGGACCGGCAATGTTGGCCATGTGCTCGGCGATGAGGAAATTGTCCCCCAAGAAGTCGGGGACGAACTCGTCGATAATCGGATGGTCAAGCAGTCGGAGGAAGACGTCACCCTTATTGTGCAAGGCCCAGACCCGTTGATTGGGTTGTCGAGAGGACGCTCGCCCATGCGGTTGGGAGGCCAGCCACCACTGCTCGCGAGAACCCTCCGACGTAGGCTCCGCGGCCCGCCCGCCGTCAAAGAACGCCACTCCCGCCTCTCGTTCCGCGGCCGCCTGGTCGACGAGACGGTCCCGCAGCTCTCGCACTTGATGGCGCAAGAGCGCGTCGCAGATAATGGCGTAGCCGTGGACGCGAAGCTGGCGACGGGCCAACGCCCGGTCCTGAGTCGGCGCCGGCGCCGGCACGCCCTCGGAGTAGTCCATCTGGGCCGCAAATCGCCTGCCGGCGAGCTCTTCGCAGCAGGCGATCGCCACCGCTACGGAACCTTTGATCGTCATGCGGCCGAAGAGCAAGGCGTGTCGAGGGTCCATGTCCCCGTTGAGGATGCGAGCCATCACTCTGGGCTCAAGGGTGATCTCGGCATCGGCGGACGGCTCGGAGTGCTCCAGCGGCTTGAACGACGAACGCCGCCGATCAGCGACCCAACGGCCCGCGGTACCGAAGTCGAAGGTCACGCGGCTCTGCCCTGCAGGGACCCGAGCCACCCGGCTGCGAATGCCTTCGATCACGGAGTCAACGGAAGGCGCAACGGGATCGACCATGATGCTCGATCGCACGGCGGCAGTCATAGGGCAATAGTATCCTTGCCGGCTCTGGGTGACACCCCAGCGAAGCCGACCAGGTCATGCTTCGGACGTGCGTCCATCCCTATCGGAGAAGGAGAGTCTCGTGGGTCGACTGGAAGGAAAAGTAGCTTTCATCTCCGGAATCGGGCGAGGCCAAGGACGGTCGCACGCGCTTCGCCTCGCCGAAGAGGGTGCGGAGATCATCGGTTTCGACCTCTGCGAGCAGATCGACACGGTACGGTATCCGCTGGCCACGCCGGACGACCTGGAAGCGACCATAAAGCTGGTCCGCGATCAGGGTCGGGAGATTGTCGCTCGTCAAGCCGATGTCCGCGACCGGCACGCCGTCAGCAACGTGCTCGACCAGGGCCTGGCCGAGTTCGGTCACGTCGACATCGTTTTGTGCAACGCCGGCTCGCTCTTCGGCTTCGGGCTCGCAGACATGAGCGTCGACAACCAGATGCGGGCCTGGCAGGACTCCCTGGACGTCCTGCTCACCGGGGCCCTCAACACCATCGTCGCCGCCCTTCCGGCTTTGATGGGTCAAGGCACTGGCGGCTCGATCGTCATAACCAGCTCGACTGCGGGCCTGGCCTCGATGAGCGGCCCGGCATCCACCCCTGAGGAAGCCCTCACCGCTATCGGCTACACAGCGGGCAAGACAGGCGTCATCGGCCTCATGCGTGCGTTGGCGGGCTCGCTCGCCCACCTCAGCATCCGGGTAAACACCATCCACCCGACGGGTGTGAACACCCCATTTGTCGTCAATGACATGTGGGCCAAGATCCTCGAAGAGAATCCCGGCGCGTCGGAAGGTTGGAAAAACGCCATGCCGGTGGAGCTGATCGAGCCCGAAGACGTGTCGAACGCGATCGTGTGGCTTTGCTCAGAGGAAGCCCGCTACGTCACCGGGATACAGCTTCCGGTAGACGCCGGTTTCCTGCTTCGGTAACTCCTTGCCCGTAAAACCGGGCTGGCTAAAATGAACTTGTCGACCCGCTCACACGGGCACGGGGTCCGTGTCCACACCCGAGCGGATGACCTGGCCGGGCAGGTCGCCGGTGTACGCTCCACTTTCGACGATCGTCGCCCCGTTGACGAGGACGTGCTCTACTCCTATGGCCGAGGCGAAGAGGCGGGGAGCACCTCCAGGCAGATCGTGGCGCGTGACCACCCGGTCCGGGGCGATGGTGTCCGGATCGAACAGGACCAGATCGGCGTACCAACCCAGCTGGATCCGACCTCGGTCCCGCAACCCGTAAAGGCGGGCGGGAACGTCGGTCAGCAGGCGCACGGCTTCCCCGAGCGTCAGCAGCTGACGATCGCGAACCGATCGGCCCAGGAGGTGGGTCGTGTAGGTGAACAGCGCGATCAAATCGAGATGGGCGCCCGCATCTGAAGCACCCAGTACGACCCTGGGGTCGCTCCAGGCCGCGGCCCGCCTTCTCACACTCTCCTCGTCCCGGCCGACCTCCGGCACGACGAGGGTCGTCCGCAATCCGTCGGCCACAACAATGTCGAGCAGGGCATCAAAGGGATCGCACCCACGCCGGCGCGCGATGTCCGCCACCTGCTTCCCGGCCAGACCGTCGTTCTCCGGCGCGAACGTCTCCTCGATGGTGTAGCCCGGGAAATCCAGCAGTTCGGCGTAGCGCTGGTCACCCCGCAGGGCGCCTTGCCGCATCCGACGCCGAACCTCGGGATCCTGCAACGCCTCGATGCGCTGCGGGACGGGCAGGGCGATCACCGGCCCCCATTCCGGGATGGCGTTGAGCCCGAAGGCCGTGTAGAAGGAGCGGCGGCTCACCAACGGAGCCGGATTCTCCAGGGCCAGCACCCTTGCCCCTTCTGACGCGGCTTGGTCGGAAACGGCCAGCTCGTCGTCGACTGCTCTGCCTCGGGCCGAGGTCACGACCAGGACATTCCAGTTGAGCGGCCGTTTTCCGACACGCGACATCGCGATCATGCGTTCGGAGTCGTCCAACGCGCTGCTGAACGGCAGGTACTCGAGGCTCGTGCCCGGAAATTCCGCGACAATCGATGCCAGCGCAAGCAATTCCTCGTCTCGGGCGCAACGGGACGGCACCGGGTTTCCTTCACCGTCGAGATGGCTCTTGCCATTGGTAGACGAAAATCCGAGGGCACCGTCACCTAAGGCGGCCCGCAAGTGGCGTTGCATCTCGAGCAGCTGAGCTTCGCTGGGAACCGGGGCGTGCGAATCCTCACCCATCACGATCCGCCGGATGGTGCTGTGACCGGCCATGAACCCCACGTTGGCAGCCAACCTGCCTTCGAACCGGCCGATCCATTCCCCGAAGGTCCGCCACGTCCCCCACGGCACCCCCTGCTGCAGCGATTCGAGAGGCATCCCCTCCACTCGAGCCAGCATTCGCATGAGGTAGTCCGCTTGCTCATCGGCCATGGGAGCGATCGTGAATCCGCAGTTGCCACCCAAGGCGGTGGTCATTCCGTGCAGCGTCGACGGGGATAAGGCCGGATCCCAAAAGACCTGGGCGTCGTAGTGGGTGTGCACATCGATAAATCCGGGAGCCACGACCAGCCCGTCGGCGTCGATCGTCTTGGCCGCCGGCTCATCCGTCTCCCCGATGCAGACCAGACGGCCACCCCGGACGCCGACGTCGGCGCGATACCCGTCACGACCACTGCCATCCACGACGGTGCCGCCTTTGATCAACAGATCGAGCATCGGAGCGCCTTTCCGGCCCTTAGGCCCATTGCCATTACCTATCGGGTGGGTGGGTGCGGAGAGCGCTCACGCCCCAACCCACCACTCGTCCTGCACGGTTGCTCCCCTCACCGACTCTTGGATCGAGCCTCGCTCGCCAGCCACCTTCCCGGAGTTACACCTGGAACGTCGGTACCCCCGGATCGGATGGGCGTCCCGTTGACCCACACATGCTCTATGCCCGTGCTATGAGCCACGAGCCGGTCTGTCCCGCCCGGGAAATCCCAGACCCGCTCGGCTTCGCCTGGCCCCACCCGGACCGGGTCGAATGCCACCAGATCAGCCGCGGCGCCGACGGCTATGCGCCCCCGACCCGTCAGACCGTAGAGCGCGGCGGGCTGCCCCGTCAGGCGCCAGATCGCCAGCTCCAGCGGCAGCGCCTCTTTCTCTCGGACCCAGTAGGAAAGTAGGTACGTCGCATAGTTGGCGTCGCAGAGCTGGCTCACGTGAGCTCCGGCGTCCGAGAGCCCGACGATGCAACGGCGGTCACCCAGCAGCTGGGCGATCACGCCCTCGTCGGTGTTCGCCACGGCCACCTTGAACCGGGTGGCCAGCCCGTCGGTGAGCGACAGGTCTATCAGCAGGTCGAAGGGTGTCGTACCGCGCTTGGCGGCGAGCTCTCCGAGCGTCGGGCCATTACGAATTTCCTCATGCGCATTCGTCTCTTCGACAGTGGCGTCCGCCAGCCGCTGCTGCCACAAGGGTTGCAAAGTCTCTTTCGCCCGCCGGCGCCAGTTTTCGTCACTGTAGAGCGCCAGCCGGTCGTCGGTATCGGCGCGAAGCACCTCGAGGAAGCCCTCGCTGGCGTGGCGCAGTGGGAACGGATCTCGCAGCGTCACCTGGTTGACGATCGGGCGGCACGGAAACTGGGGAACGACAGAAGCGCCTGACGCGCAGCTGGCGTCCACCGCGGCGGCGGCTGCGCCGGCGCCGCCCTCGCCGGCGGTCGGCACCAGCGCATTCCCGGACCAGGTCAACGGTCGCCCTGACGCCTGGGCCACACTGACGGCATCGGCGACACCGAACGTGGCCCCCAGGGCAATCTCGATCGCCCCGGCGCCGGTCCGGCCCATCGTCTCCGCGATGCGCTGCAGCTCTTCATGACTGGCGGCCCGGCTCGGCACGGGTTTGCCGAAGGCGCCAACGTGATTGTGCTGCGAGCTCGAAAACCCGATGGCGCCACAGTCCATGGCCTCGGTGACCAGTTCACACATCCGCGCCACCTCGGCACTACTGGCCTGGCGTTCGGTCGCCTCATCGCCCAGGACAAACCAGCGCAGCGCGGTGTGCCCGATCATGCACGCCACGTTGAGGCGCTTGTCCAGGCCGTCTACGGCCCGCAGGTACTCGGGGAACGTCTCGAATGACCAGGGAAGGCCGGCCTCGAGCGCGGCCACCGACATCCCTTCGACGTTCTCCAGGGTTCGGATGATCACGTCCCGATGCGCCGGTCGGGTAGGCGCCAAGGTGAACCCGCAGTTGCCCGTGACCACCGACGTGACCCCGTGCCAGCTCGATGGCGTGATGTCGGGATCCCAGAACACTTGGGCGTCATAGTGGGTGTGCGGATCGACGAACCCCGGGCTGAGGACCAGGCCGGAGAGATCGACCTCCTCGTAGTCGAACCCGAGATCGGAGCCGACGCCGACAATGCGCCCACCCTCGACCGCCACGTCCACCCTCTGGGCTGGCGCGCCGGTTCCGTCCACCACGTCCGCCCCACGCAGGACCACGGGACGGGGCACTTCTGCGTGCTGCTTCCCGTTCTGCAATCGGGTCTCCTCACCTCGTGCCATACCGGCCTTCCTCCCCACGACGGGTCACCTCGGCCCGGCCGTCTGCATCACCATACTAGAGCCCACCAACTTTGCATGCACGATTGAATCTGATAGCGCATCCAACACCGGGCTAAGCCTAGGAAACCCGCTCCTGCCTGTCAACGGCACGACGACCGATCCATCCGGGAGTCGCCCCGGCCCGCCCGCGTCCCCACGAGCGTGAACGGGGCGCCGTGCGAAGAGCGCCGGGACCACGCCGCGTTTATGCATGCAACCTGGCATCCAACCTTGACGGCAATCCGCCCCGGACCTACAGTGGCTGGACCGCGAGGACGGGGCCGTTGGCTGGACATGGTCCCGCCGAGCGACCGGCACCGGAGTCTAAGAGAGAAGGGCGTGGGATAGATCGACTGTGATGCTCACGTAGAGGAACCGAGACGCCCGCACCCCCATCCGTATCCTCGCATCGTCGGAGAGGAAGAAGATTTGTCGACCACCACCCTAGATCGTCCCACGTTGTTAGAGATGTACCGTCGGCTGCTGCGCTGCCGCTTGTTCGACGAGCGGGTGCTTGTCCTTCACTCCAGGGGAGAGATCGTCGGCTCCGTCCACGCCTCCCTGGGACAGGAGGGTGAGATCGTCGGAGCCTGTATGGCGCTGCGCACGGACGACCTCATGGTCGGCAACCATCGTTCCCACGGGCACCCCATCGGTAAGGGCGCGGACCTGAAGGCCCTTATGGCGGAACTCTACGGAAAGGTCACAGGCGTCAATCGCGGCAAAGGTGGCTCTATGCATCTGGCCGACTTCTCGGTCGGGAGTCTGGGTGAGACGAGCATCGTCGGCACCGGTATCCCGGTGGCCGCCGGGGCGGCACTCGGGTGCAAACTGCTTGGTGATGACCGGGTATGCCTCTGTTTCTTTGGCGACGGGGCTGCCAACGCAGGGGCTTTCCACGAAGGACTCAACCTGGCGGCCATCTGGGACCTCCCCGCTATCTTCCTCTGCGAGAACAACCTCTACGCGTCGGGCACCAGGATCTCCAGCGTCTGCTCGGTTCCCGATATCGCCATCCGAGCCACTTCCTACAACATTCCCGGCGTGGTCGTGGACGGACAGGATCCCCTGGCGGTCTATCAGTCCGTCTCAGAGGCGGTCCAACGAGCCCGGGCGGGCCAGGGCCCGACACTGGTAGAAGCGAAGACCTATCGCTACGACGTGCACTCCGGGGGGATGGGGTTTGTCGACGACCGGCCCAAGGAAGAGGTCCAAGCGTGGAGGGACCGAGACCCGATCCAGATCCATCGCAACTATCTCCTCGAGCACGGGGTGGCTGATACCGAGGAGCTGCAAGATATCGAGCAGGCGACGCAGGACGAGGTGGAAGCAGCCGTCGTCTTTGCCAAAGACAGCCCATATCCCGAGCTCGAAGAGGCGTACGACCACGTCTATTCCCAGAGAGTGAGGTAGCCGGCATGCCAGAGATCAGCTACGCGCAAGCGGTTGACGAAGCCCAAGCTGAAGAGATGCGCCGCGACAAGCGCGTTTTTATCATGGGGACCGACGTTCAGACGAGAATCTTCGGTTCTGAGAAGGACGTCGAGGAATTCGGGGTCGAACGGGTCCGAAACTGTCCCATCTCTGAAGAGGGATTTACGGGTGCCGCGGCCGGAGCCGCCATGGTCGGATTGCGACCAATAGTCAACCTGAGTATCGCTTCCTTCATGTATCCGGCCGCCGATCAGATAATCAGCATCATCGCCAAATCTCAGTATCTGTACGGCGGCCAGACGACGATGCCAATCGTTCTCCGGGCGTCGGTCTACTATGGATCGGGCGTCGCCGCTCAGCACTCGGATCGGCCCTATTCGTTGTTCATGACCGTGCCCGGCCTGAAAGTCATCGCCCCGGCTACGGCGTATGACGCCAAAGGCCTCTTGAAGTCGGCCATACGCGACGATGATCCCGTCATTTGCATAGAAGACCGGTCGCTGGCCGCCCACAAGGCCTCCGTTCCAGACGACCCCGACTTTGTCGTCCCGATCGGACGTGCCGATCGGAAGCGAGAAGGCAATGACGTCACCATCGTCGGCCTGTCCGGCGCCGTACATCACGCCTTGGAAGCGGCCGCCTCTCTCGAACAAGAAGGAATCTCGGCCGAAGTGATCGACCTCCGATCACTCGTACCGCTCGATCGTCAAGCCGTCCTCGACTCGGTGGCGAAGACGGGAAGGTTGGTCGTGGTCGACCCATCCCACCGAACGTGCAGCGTGGCCAGCGAGGTGGCATCCATAGTGGCCACGGAGGGATTTTGGGATCTCCGTGCACCGATCCAGCTGGTCACCGCACCCGACGTCCATATTCCATTCAGCCGACCCCTGGAGATGGCGCTCTTTCCCAACTCAGGGAAGATCGTCGCCGCTGTCCACGAGTCAATGAAGTAGACGCAAGTCAGGAGAGTTGCGAACGTGGCCTCGAATGTATTGCTTCCCCAGTGGGGCATGGGAATGCAGGAGGGTACCGTCGTCGAATGGCTCAAGAGCGAAGGCGACTCGGTGTCCGAAGACGAGCCGATCGTCGAGATTGAGTCCGAGAAGACGACCGATACCGTCCGCGCCCCCTCATCTGGGGTCCTAGCCAGAATCCTGGCTCCGGCCGGCAGGACGGTTCGAATCTACGAACTGTTGGCGGTCATCGCCGAACCAGGAGAAGCGGTACCGGATGACGAGCAGCCCGACAGCTCCGGCCCGTCCCGGACGCCCCCCCGGTCCGCCAACCAGGACCAGGCACCAGCTGAGTCGGAGGACGGGGGTCGGCACCGCCAGGTGGAGCCCCGGGCCCGTCGAGTAGCCCGGGACCGGGGCGTCGATATCGCCGTGGTCGAAGGAACCGGTCCCGGCGGTCGAGTCACCGAGGCCGACGTGCTTCGTATGGTCGACGACTCCAGCGGGGTCCGGACCTTGCGACTGGCGGGAACCCGCGCCGTCACCGCCCGGCGTATGGCGGACGCAGCCCACCAGATGGCCCTGGTAACGCTCACCACAGAGGTCGACGCCACAGAACTGAAGGCATTCGAAGCACTCCAGAAGAACCAGAGCGGGGCGGCGTACACGGATCTGGTGGTAAAGGCCGTGGCCATCGCGCTGGTCGACCATCCCACGCTCAACGCGCATTTGAACCAGGACGTGCTGTCGATCTGGGAAAGCGCCCACGTCGGGGTGGCTGTGGCCATCGACAATGGCCTGATGGTCCCGGTGATTCGCGACGCAGGCAGCAAGACGATCGGCGCCATCGCCGAAGAACGACGCCAACTGACCGAGCGCGTCCAGAGCGGTCGAGCAACCTTGCCCGACATAAGCGGTAGCACATTCACGGTGACGAACCTGGGGATGTACGGCATCGGAGCCTTCACACCCATCGTGAACCCTCCGGAGGTGGCCATCCTCGGCATCGGGCGAGTGGACGAGCGGGCGGTCCGACGGGACGGCCAGGTGGACTGGCGTCACTTCATGGCGCTGAGTCTGACCTTCGACCACCGGGCTGTCGATGGGGCACCAGCCGCCCTGTTCCTCCGGGCGGTCGGCGAAGTCCTCGAGCAACCGGACCGCCTCGTCGAGGCAGGCTGACCCGGGCACGAGGCATGCGGTACGGGCGAGGAGGACGCTGCGGATGCCGTCCGGCGAGAGCCAGAGCCAGGCGGGCCGCTGGCCCGGTCTTTCAACCGCTCGACGTCTCCAACCAGAGCCACCGTCGGTGGTACGGCGAGAACTAGGGTTCCACGTGTGCCTGCGTCGTGGAAGGTTCGGTGATGTCACCCGTCAAGTCTGAAAAAAGCGCGGTTGACGCTCTGGTTGAGGCGATTCGCAGTGACATCATGACTGGCGCGCTCGGGCCTGGACAGCGGATCCCCCAAGATGAGTGGGCCGAACGTCTGCAGGTCAGCCGCACCCCGGTTCGGTTGGCCTTGGAACGGCTCGAATCAGAAGGCTTCGTGAAGCTGCTGCCTCGGCGGGGGGCCATCATCACCGAACTGACGATCCCCTACCTGGAGGATGTCTTGGCTACCCGCCTCCTGCTCGAAGCAGGGCTGGGACGGGCCGGGTGTCGCAACCTCAGTGAAGACGATTTGCAAGCGTTGGGCAAGATCGTGGACGAGATTCGGGATATCCCACTTCCCGAGGGCCACGCCCAGCTGGTCGACCCCACCCACCGTTTCCACGTCCGCCTCTACCAGGCGGCCGAGGCTCCCATGATGAATCGCTTCGCCATGCAAGTGGTCGAGCACACCCACGTGTTCCTCAACCGCTTTTGGTACGCCAACCGCCGCATCGCTCAGGTCACGCAGGCCTACTTCGCCGAGCTCTACCAGGCCTGCGTGGACACCAACCTCGACCGGGTCGAGCAGCTGATCCGCGATCACCGGGTGGACATCGCCGGGGTAATTCTTCAGGACCGGGTCCGGATCAAGGATCTGCACACCCTGCCGGGCATACTCACCATCCCGGAGCTGCTACGCCTGAGCGCCATCGTCGACGATGGGCACGACCCAGTGGGCCCCTCGACAGAGGCCAGCGGCACCTCCCCAACCGCATCAGCCCGAGCCCAAAAGCAGACCGCCAAACGCCCTTAGCCGTGTGCCCGAGATCAGGTCACCAGGCTGAAAACCCGATGACGGGGTCGGCCCGGGGCGATACGGACCGGGCCAACCCCAACCACGGTTTCCTCGCTCTGTGGCTACGACGAGGTCCCGGGCTCGCAGGAGACCTGCCCGTTGTTGAGCACGCTGGGTACTCCGTTTTGGAGGCGGCCCACGAACCAGCAGTCCACGGGGTGGGGCTTTCCCGGCGCGAAGGTCAGGGGCGGAGCCCATCCCTGCAACGTGTCGCCCTTCAACGCTTCGAGACCCTTCACGACCTCTGCGGCGCTCGGAGTGTCGCTGGGGCCGAGGCCGCCGGCCTTGACCGCGTCCTGGAGCAGCAAGCCAGACGGCCAGGAGTAGGCGGCCAACTCACTGAACTCGTTGCCGTTGCTGCGCATGCCGGGGTAGTACTTGTCGATGGCGGCGTTCATCTGCTGGATAGAAGGGGTGTCGGCGTAGAAGGGAATGTCGTTGTACGAGGACCAGAGCGTGTCCTTGATGCCGGGCGTCGTCTGCAAAATGGTGCTGTAACCCTCGCCGTCGGTGATGTAGGTCGGGGTGTACCCCTGTCGGGCACAGTCGGCTGCGACCCGGCTGACGATCACCTGGCTGTCGCCGATGAAGACCGCTTGGACATGGGCTTGCTGAGCCGCCAGGCACTGGGCGGTGTAGTTGGGTGCGGTCGCCGCGATCTCTCCGTTGTAGATGACCGGCAGTCCCTGTTTCGTACCCGCCGTCTTGTAGAGCGCGGCGCCCTCCGCACAGGAGGCGGCTTCGGCGCAGTAGAGGTCACCGAGATTCTTGGCCCCTGACGCCTTGGCCACTTCGACGTTGGCGTAGACCACGGCATCGTTGGTCTGACCTTCGGGATAGAAGTCGGGGTTTGTGTAGAACGGGGTCTCGGTGACGTCGATGCCGACCACCGGAATGTTGGCCGCCTGGATGGTCGAGGCCCACGTCTCATCGGCAATGGTCATGTCCGCGATGGCGTCCACGTGCTGAGAGATGAGGCTCTGGATATCCGTGTCGGACGTGCCCGGCACACCGCCGTCGTCCTTGACAATGAGGTCGATGGGATGCCCGTTAATGCCACCGGACCCATTGACGCTATCCACCCAGGACTTATAGACGTCAGTGATGGGCACGATCACCGGACCGAACGAACCGGAGCAGGTGCACACCATCCCAACCTTGATCGGGGCGCCGGTCGCCTGGGAGCCGGTCGACGAAGCGGACTCGCTGCTTGACGAGGAGCCAGAAGACCCCGCCGCACCGGACGAGCCCGTCGTCGGGCTGGTAGATGAGTGGTTGCTGCTGGACGAGCAGGCGCCGACCGTCACCGCGACCGCCAGCGCGAACGCCCCTGACAACAGCTTGCGTTTCTGAATCACTGGGTCTGTTCCCCCCTGGATAAGGGACCTATGTCCATCCCGCCAACCGGACGACTGGCGAGCGAGCCCGTGACCTTAGCACGGCGAAATTGTTTGCCAGATAGCACCCGACGCGCCAAGTACCACAGCCACGAGCACCAGCCGGGCTGCGACCGACGGCCCAACTCGGGGGCCCGGGCTTCGATCCCGAGGCCCACTGCCTCACACCTGCGGTCAGGCCCGCGTGAGGTCAGCCAGCGAGGCGACGTGGTCCGGGCTGCGGTTGGCGCTCACGACCACGATGTCGTCGAATCCGATTTGGGCCAGACGGCGGAGCCGCCGCCTGGCTTCATCGGGGGGGCAGCGCAGATCGACCGGGCGATCCGGCTCCGCGGACCCCTCACCATCCAGGTCGGCGACCACACTGGCCAGGATGGCCCGGCGACCGCCGCAGGAGCGGAAGCGCTGAACGGCTGCCTCGACGCGTTCCCAGGTCGCCTGCCGGTAGCTCCCGTCCGGACGGGTGGACCCGGCCTTGGCCCCCGATCCGATCCAACCGTCGAGGTCGGAGGCCGCACGCTCGATCCACTTGCCGGCCCAGGCCCCGACCAGGATGGGCGGACCACCGAGCATGTTTGGCCACGGATCGAGCTGCGCAGCTCCGACCTGTTCGCCCTGCCACAGCGCCTTCATGGTGACGAGCGCTTCGTCTAGGGACTTGAAGCGACCGCCGAAGTCCGCACCGACCGCCTCGAAATCGGCAACGGTGGAGCCCGCCCCTACCCCCACGACCAGTCGACCTCCCGCCACCAGCGCGACACTGAGAATCCGGCGGGCCAACGTGACCGGATTCGCGAGTGGGACCTGGAGAATGCACGTCCCCAACTCGAGACGGTGGGTGGCGCCGGCCACGGCAGCCAGGCCAACCAGCGGGTCAGGGGAGAAGTAGCCCCGCCCAATGGCATCGGCGATCCAGATCCCGTAGAAGCCGAGCTCCTCGATCTCCTGGGCGCCTTCGATCAGCTCCGCGCCGGAAACAGGAAGGCCGTTGCCTTTGATCGGCGTCGGGAACGAGATGCCGAGGCGAGGCAGTTCCCGAGCGCCGTCCTCATTCACCACAGCCAACTCCCAGACAGCTTGGCCGAGCCGGGAGGACCGGGACGCTCATTCGCCTTTGAGCTTCTCGGTGGCGAGAACACCTCCGGCGGTGGGCCACGTCATCCGGTACAGACGGCCCAGGCCGGAGGACGTGATGTATGCCGCCCTCCGATCATCTACCCCGAAGCAGACGTTCGTCACCAGAGGATCGTGCTCAGGGACGCCAAAATAGGCCAGACGTTCGCCTGCCGGGCTGATTTGCGTGACCCCAGCCTTTACCAGGGTAGCCACGCATACATTGCCATCGCTGTCCATCGCCAACGAGTCAAAATAGGCAAACTCGGGTGAGTGATACAGGAGAGATGCGCCCGAGGGATAGTAGGGAATGCTCTCTTTTCCCAGCACGCCAGGCGACTCGATGGGCCAGGTCCAGACCCGAGCTGTCCGGGTCTCTGTCACATACAGCCGGTCCCAAGTCGGAGACAGGCCTATCCCGTTGGGGCCGAGCAGCGGATACGCCACCTCCTGGATGTCGCTGCCGTCGGCCTTGGCGTAGTAGACGGCGCCGTTGTCGGTCTTTCGCTGATACGAGGCTCCGTTGTCCGTAAAGTAGAACCCGCCCACGTTGTCGAAGACGATGTCGTTGGGCGAACTGAGGGGATTCTCCCCGCAATGGTCGTACAGCGTGTCGGCCTGACCAGTCTCCGGATCGACCCGCTGGATCAGACCTCCGATGGACTTCTCGGCCCGGCCGGTGGGAAAGTTGAACCCGTTTGTAGTCGCCCAGTCGAAGCCACCGTTGTTGCAGACATACACGCAGCCGTCTGGGCCGATAGCAGCTCCGTTGGGGCCCCCTCCACAGTGGGCGATCACTGTCTTCTCCCCCGACGGGCTGACCCGAGTGACGTTGCCGGTCTGGATCTCCCCGACCAGGACCTCACCACCGGGAAGGCCTATCGGCCCCTCTGGGAACGCCAGTCCCGTCGTCACCAGCTCCACAGATGTCCTTCCTAGTCCCTCGACCCGCTCTCCCACCACTCCTGTACCAGTACACCAATGCTTCCTGCTAGTGGTAGTCGTGGGCGGGCGTGTGGGTGGTGGTCAGGATTCGATGCCGAGGTAGCGCTGGTAGATCTCGTCGGTGTCGATCTGGTCGGCCGGGCCGTGGTGGATGATCTCGCCCCGGCTGAGGATGTAGACGGTCTTGGCCAGGGACAAGGCTTTTTGTACGTACTGTTCGACCACGATGACCGACATGCCCCGGGTGACCAGTTCGGCCAGGGCCTCGTAGATCTTGTCGACCATGATGGGGGCCAGGCCCAGGGAGGCCTCGTCGACCAACACCACTTTGGGTTTGGTGATGTAGGCCCGGGACAGGGCCAGCATTTGTTGTTCGCCGCCGGAAAGACTGCCGGCGGTTTGTTTCAGGCGCGAGCCCAGCACCGGGAACAGTTCGGTGGCTTCGGCCGTGGCGTCGCCTATGGGCCGGCCGCGGGACTGGATGGTCAGGTTTTCCTGCACGGTCAACGAGGGGAAGATCCCCCGCCCTTCGGGCAGGTGACACACCCCCCGGCGGACATACACGTACGGAGAGCGGCCGGTGAGGTCCTCCCCGGCGAGCTCGACGCGCCCCGAGCGGGGCTTCACGAACCCGGTGGCCGTCCGCAACAGGGTGCTCTTGCCCGCCCCGTTGGGGCCCAACAGGGCCACCACCTCCCCATCCCCCACGGTCAGATCCACCGAACGCAACACCATGGTGTCGCCATATCCGGCGGTCACCGAATCCAACGTCAACATGGCCCGGTCCTCCTGGCTCGTCCTTAGCGGCGGTTAGTCCTGACCGACCAGGGGTTCGGGTTCGGCGTCGCCCTCGCCGTCGGCGCCCACCACCGACACGGCCGCGTCACCCAGGTAGGCGGCCCGAACCTGATCGGAGGCGTGCATCTCGTCGGGGGTGCCCTCGAAGATCAACGAGCCGAAGTCCAACACGTACACGTAGTCGCACACCTCGCGGACCAAGGTCATGTCGTGCTCCACCAGCAAGATCCCGTAGCCCTGCTCGGCCACCGCGGTGCGCAACACCCGCCCGAACTGCTCGGTCTCGTGGCCGTCCAACCCCGACGAGGGCTCGTCCAACAACAACATGTCGAACGGGCCGGCCAACGCCCGGGCCAGCTCCACCAGCCGCCGCTGCCCGATAGGCAGCAACCCCACCTGGGTGTCGGCGATCCGCACCGTGCCGGTGACCTCCAAGGCCCGATCGGCCACCTCCGACACCATCCGGCCGGCCTGGCGAGACCCGTACACCTGGGCCAGCGGGTTAGCTCCGGCCAAGGCCGCCTCCCGGCCCATGGCCACGTTCTGGCGCACCGTCAAGCTATTGAACAACTCCGGCCGCTGGAACGTGCGGCCCATCCCCCGCCGGGCCCGTTGGGCCGTGCCCACATGCGACACCGCCGTGCCGTGCAACAACACCTCACCACTGGTGGGCTTGTTCAACCCCGAACAGGCATTGAAGATCGTGGTCTTCCCGGCCCCGTTCGGGCCCACCAGGCCGGTGATCACCCCCATCGGGGCCCGCAACGACACCCCGTTGACCGCCCGCACCCCGCCAAAGTGCACCGCCAACTCCTGCACCGCCAACCCCTCGCCGCCAGACCCGACAGTCCCAGCCCCACCAGAGCCGGGCGGGGTGACCCCTACCACTCCCGGCGACACGCCCACCGCCACCGCCCCATCACCTTCGACCGGCGCTCCATCACCATCCACCCCAACCGGAGTCGACGCCCCGCCGGCTGGGCTGGCGGTGGCGAGGGCTGGGACGGGGGTGGGGCGGCGCCCGCCGATGCGATCTATGAAGGCGGCCACCGGGGCCGGGGTGCCGCCTTGGCGGGTCCCCCACGCCGCCGTGGTGGCGCCCACCCCGAACAGCAACAACAAGTAGGTGGACACGTTCCCGCCGGGCAGGTAGCCGGGAATGACGGTGTAGCCCACCGCCCCCAACACCGCATACCACGGCTCGCCCAGGGTGATGATGACCACGATGGCCACCAACTCCAACGAGGCGAACGACTGGAAGTAGTCACCCACCGCGTAGTGATACAGCATCCCGGTCAACGCCCCGGCCAGCGACGCCATCGCCGCGGTGATACAAAACACGATCACCTTCAACACGCTGGAAGTGGCCCCCTGGGTCTCCAACGCCAACGGCGAATCGGCCATAGCCTCCAACAGGCGGCCCAAGCGGCCCGACCCGATAGCCGACATCACGATCACCACCAACACCGTGATGATCAACAACACGTAATAAAACCCCTTGTCGGTGGACATGTTCCACCCGCCGATGGACACGTCAGGGCGGGGGTCGGCGATCCCCAACGTCGTCCCCCCGAACATGTAACTCCGGGTGTAAAACACCTGCTCCACCAAAATCCCAAACCCCAACGTGGCCAACGCCAAGAACACCCCCGACACCCGCACCGCCGGGATAGCCACCAACGCCCCCACCGGCACCGCCACCAACGTGGCCAGCACCAACGCCAACAACCACGGGATCCCATACGCCGCGAAATGCCCGAAGGCCGCCGCCCCCACCGCCGCGAAAGCCAACTGACACAACGAGATCTGCCCCGACCGCTTCACCAACAAACCCAACGACAAGAACAAGATCATGTCGATCAACGCCGCCGACCACACGGCCAGATGGCTCAACTGCCACACCGGCACAAACGCCAAAAAGGCGATAAACACCGCCGCCGTCCCCAACCGGATCGGAGTGGGCGCCTGATAGGGCCGCTTCACCGGCACCGAAGCCACGAACCGCCGCGACATCAACCGACCCCGCGGCGTCACCACCAACACCACGAACAAAATCAGGAACGGCAAACTGGGCGGCAACCCCCCAATCCACGAAATCGTGGCCGAATACTTATCCACCAACGCCCCGGCAATCCCAATGGCCAACCCGCCCACAAACGTCAACGGCATGTTGGTGAAATAGCCGATCGCCGCCGCCCCGAACGCGGCGAACACCGCCGTGGTCAACGTCACCCCATCCAACGACTGCGTGGGCGACAACATCAACCCCGCCACCATGGCAAACGCCGTCCCGATAATCCACGCCCACCGCCGCACCCGGATCGGGTCATCCCCACTCATGGACACCAACTCGTGGTTATCCACCACCCCCCGCATCACAACCCCCAGCCGCACCGACTGGAAAAACCAATACAACACGATGGCCGCCACCACACAGAACACAAACAGAATGATCTGCTCCCAAGTGACATTAACCCCCAACAACCGCACCGTCGACTGCGGCAAAAAATGCGGCATCGTCGGCGGATTCACCGGATGCCACAACAACCCCAACCCCTCCACAATCAAAATCAAACCCACCGTCGAAACGACCTTGATCGTCTCCGACGCCCCCCCCAACGACCGGGCCAACACCTCCAAACCCAGCCCCACAATCCCGCCAAACACAAACACGGTAATCAACGCAGCCAACGGCCACGGCCACCCATGCTCCACATGCATAAAATAAAAAGCGAACGCCCCCAACGCCGCCACAGCCCCATACCCAAAATTGAAAATACCCGACGTCTTATACGTCAGCACCAAACCCATACCGGCCAGCCCATACACCGCCCCAGTGGCCAACCCAATAATAATAAACGGCAAAAACTCGTGCACGACCGACTCCTACCTCGCAACCAAAATAGGATTACAACCCCACCCGACAAGCCAACCAGCGGTACAGACCCACAACGACCAACCGATTACGACCGCTCCACCCTCCCCCGGTGGTATCCCCCAAGTTGGGTCAGCGACGGAGCTTGATACCAGCACACTCGAGACCTCGAAGCGCCATCTTCATGCGTCCCCTCGGTCCGACCCGATGTGGTGGCTTGCAATGGCATACTCGCGTCGCATCGCTACTCGGCTCGACACGATCCAGCGCCAGCACCGCTTCACATCGGACACTGCCATCCAGCTGCTTCCTCCTAGCCTCTCCCTGATCGCCGTCATGCCGGAACGCAGCCCATAAACGACACCGGTCGACGACTGGCGAGACTATAGGCGCGGCCGTTGGCAACGTCAAGGTCCTCGGTGGCAATGGATACGCTTCGATTGGCTAAGTTTCGGGCCGGTTCAAACGATGGAACAGCTCACGTCACGACCGGCTCCATACGTATCAATGATCAGGGGCGCAGCGAGGGCCTATCGTCTTTCTCAACTGATCCACCAGAGGTGTCAAGAATCCGGACACCAATCCTGGTGTGGGCTGGATTCACATTCGGAATCTCGGAGGCCTGATTGTCTCTCTGATCGACCGGGACACCTGCGTTGCCTCCGCGCCCCACGGGCCGGCCTGTGGCGCCCGTCGCGACCCGGGTCAGGGACGACCCGGCCGGAGCCAAGGTACTGTCTCCGCTATGGGCGTCAACCGCCGCGGTGAGATCCGCATGTCAGCCGAGGAGGTGCACGCCTTCCTCCGTACGGAGCGTAGCGCCACCATGTGCTCCATTCATCCGGACGGCTCGATTCATGCGGTAGCCATGTGGTACGGCCTCGTCAATGGCCAAGTCGCCGTCACTACCAAGCGCAAATCGCAGAAGGTGCAGAATCTCAAGCGCGACCCTCGCCTCACGTTCCTGGTCGAGACGGGTGACACGTATAGCGACCTACGCGGCATCGCCCTGGCGGGAAAGGCCCGACTCGTCGAGGACCCCGACGACATCTGGGACTGCGCCGTCTCCATGTGGGAGGCGCGGGTCGGGCCCTATGACGAAAGCCAACGACCCAGAGTGGAGGCGATGGTGCACAAGCGGGTCGTGGTCCTCCTCGACGCCGAGAAGGTCGTCTCCTGGGACCATCGCAAGCTGTCAGGCGACCAACGTTGACCTGGCCGACTGGCGGACCGTCCGGAGCAGGCGAAGAGGAGTCCTCTACCAGCGTGGGTAGCCAACGACCGTGACCCCCGGCGAGCTGCGGCTGGCCTTCTCCCGACCCGAACCTCGGCATGCATCAAATCGCACATGTGCAGATGCATCCCAACCTTGACGCTAGGGGGACAGGGCCGTAGGCTTTGGCAGCGATCGACAGCCCTTGCCGCTGACGGAAGTGGAGCCGGTCATGGCCAAACTGGCAGACCAACCGCGAGTGGTTGATGTCGACACCCACATGACTCGGCAGACGGGAAGGAACCCAAGGTGACGCGACGGTTGATCACGACGGATTGTCACTTCGCCCCGCCCTTCTCGCTGGTCGAAGAGCTCCCAGAATCGTATCGAGAGCATTTTCCCCGCCTCCAACGGCGCGGCGGCGACACCTACGTGATCTGGCCGAGGCCGGTGGCGACGGCCATGACCGAAAGCAGTGACCGGGCGGTGAAGGTCTCTGACAACCCGCGAGCACTCGCCCGGGCGGCGATAGCCAATGTCTGTCCCGAAGCAGATCCGAGCTTCGATCCTCGGGAGCACCTGGCCGAGCTCGAGCGCGACGGCGTGGTCGGAGCGGTTCTCATCGGTCGCCTGTCCGTGTTCGACGGTGCAACACCGGCCGAGGTCGACGAGGCGTATTGCCGCCTGGTCAACGATTGGATGGCCGACACGTGGCGCCCCTACCTGGACCGGGTCGCCCCGGGCATCTACCTCCCGTTCAAGGACGTCGCTGCCTCTGTTCGAGAGCTCGAACGGGCCGCAACCGCGGGTTTGCGCCCTGCGCTGTTGCCAGACGGCATCTTCGAGCGCCCCTACCACCTCTCAGAGTGGGAGCCGTTGTGGGAAGCGGCCAACGCCCTCAAGGTGCCGATCACCATGCATGTCGGCAATCTTCACAAGCCGCCATCCCAGGATCCGGTTTCTTATCCCGGCCGCAGCTTTGTGAACTTCTACAACCAGTGCGTCGCCATGGGCGAGACGGTGGGTTGGCTGACGTTCACCGGTGTCTTCGAGCGCTATCCCGACCTGCACGTGGTCATGACCGAGGGTTACGCCTCTTGGCTGGCCTTCGCCGTTCAGTTCTTCGACCATCACTGGAGCGACAGCCGGTTTCCCGCCCTGAATGTCCACGACCTCGATGGGCACAACAAGATCACCCTGCAGGCTCCCCCCAGTTTCTACTTGCGACGGCAGGTGCACGCCACGTTCATGTGGGACCCCCTGGCCATCCGAGCCCGTGATATCACTGGCATCGAGTGCCTGCTATGGGGCAACGACTACCCGCATCACGAGGGCTCTTTTCCCAACTCGGAGGCCTGGATCGCCAAACAGTTCGACGGTGTTCCCGAGGACGAGGTCGACGCCATGGTTGGGGGCACGGCGGCCCAGATCTTCAACCTGAACGGGTAGCGGGCGCGGCTCGTAGCATGTAAGAGGCGGGCATACCGGCAATCGCTCCTCCGTCGACCGGCAAGGTCACGCCCGTAATGTAGGAACCCTCGTCGCTGACCAGGAAGAGCACGGCATGAGCGATGTCCCAGGCGTCGCCCCTCCTGCCCAGCAGATTGGCGCCGAATACCTTGTCGCTCTGGCTCGGCTGCCCACCTGCGGCTCGACCGGCTGTTACTGCCTCTGCCATAGGCGTGACCACCATGCCGGGAAGCACTGCGTTAACTCGAACGTTGTCCCGGCCGTACGCCCCGGCGAGGTCGACGGTCAGGCCGAGGAGGGCGGCCTTGGAGGCGCTGTAGGCCGGATGCGTCGAGCCGGAATCGCGGACTCCCGCCACCGATCCGATGTTGACAATCGAGCCACCACCGCGAGCAACGAGGGCGGGAACGGCGAACTTACACGCCATGAACGAGCCGGTCAGGTTCACACCGATCACCTGTTCGTACAGTTCCACTGAGGTGTCGACGATCGGCACGTGCTTGGTGATGGCCGCATTGTTGACGAGGACATCGAGGCCGCCAAAGCGATCGATCGCCGTCGCGATCATGGCCTCGCAATCGGCAGGGCGTGAGATATCGGCCCCAAAAACGGACGCCTTGCCTCCTGTTTCCTCCACCAGGCGCAACGTCTCCTCGGCGCGTTCAGGAACGTTGTCCACCAGCAGCACCGACGCCCCCTCACGGGCCAGGACGACCGAAATGGCTTTTCCGATGCCAATACCCGCTCCGCTCGAACCGGCGCCGGTCACTACGGCGACCTTTGCCTCCAACCGACCAGCCATGGCCCTCTCCAATACCGACGACACCGGCGCAACCAGCGCAGACTGACACTAGCAACGGGTGGCCGGTGAGACTGCGGACGTCAGCAACCACCCCTTCCCGCAGACAGGCGGCTCAGGACCCGGCCCGAGCCGGCTTCGCCCTGGCGGCGATGTCGCTCATGGCGACGAAACCAAACGTGCAGGTCTGTCCGATGCTGGCCCCCGCGCCGAGGTAGTAGCGGCCCATGAGGCTGGCGGTGACGTTGCCGGTGGCATACAGCCCGGGAATCACCTGCCCCGCCTCCGACAGCACGCGTCCCGACGCATCCGTGAGCAAGCCTCCGCACGTCCCGACGTCGCATGGATACGTGGCGACGGCGTAGAACGGCGGGCGGGCGATGGGGGCCAGACAGTTGTTCGGCTGGTGTCGGGGGTCGCCCATGAAGCGGTCATAGGCACTTTCGCCGCGATGGAAGTCGGTGTCCACCCCGGTGCGGGCGAAGCCGTTGAATCTCTGGAGGGTTTCGGCCAGACCGCCGGGGTCGATACCGCATTCGGCGGCTAGCTCGGCGGCCGTGCTGCATCGGTGGATGAAGCCATCGCGGATCCAGCTTTCAGGCAGTCGGCCCGGAACGGTCCCAAACAGTGAACGACGACGAAAGGCGTCGTCGAAAATGAGCCAGCTCGGTATAGCGCTCACCTCGCGATCTCGAGCGAACATCTGCTGGCCCAACTCCATGTAGGACGTCGCCTCATTGGCGAAGCGACGCCCCGTCGAATCGACCATGATCGACCCCGGCCGCCAGCGGGCTCGAGAGAACGCGGAGACCTGCCTGGACGGGTACCTCGGCAGACTCCCGTCGGCCATGCAGGGCATGGGGAGCCAGAAGGCTTCGTCCAGGAGACCGGTGGCGCCACCGACCGACATCGCCATCTCCAGCACCTCGCCCGTGTCGCCCGGGTTGGAGATCGACCATTTCGCCGACCTCGCCTGCCCTCCGCCGTACCGGTCCCGCATCTCGCTGTTGCGGGAGAAGCCGCCGGCCGCCAGGAGAACACCAAGGCGGGCAGCCACCCGGAGGGCCTTGCCGCGACGCAAGATCACGGCCCCGACGACCGCTCCGTCCTGGACGATCAACTCCTCTATCGGCGACTCGGTCCAGATCTCCGTGCCCTGCTCCAGCGCCGACCGGAGCAGGCGACCGACCAGCGCGCCGCCATTCGCAACCATCGCTCGAGCCCGGGCTCTGCCCGCCAGTGTTCGGCCGAGCACCCGGGCACCCGTCGCGAAACAACGGGCACTGCGGTTGTAATACGAGATGGCGGTGAGCTCTGTACCGAACCCAACGAGACCGAGCCCTGTGCTCATGCCTGGCCGGAGCTTCTTCTCCCAGGGACCCAGTTCGTGGGCGTCAAAGGGGTAGGCCTCGATGGTCCGGCCGTGCTCCTTCCCACCGGGCGCATCGGGGTAGTAGTCCGAGTACCCGTCGGCATATCGGAACGGAACTCCCCGCTGCTGCAGGAATTCCACCAGCCGGGGCCCGTTGGCGACAAAGGCTCTGCGGCGCTCCGGGGAGGAGGCCAGGCCGATGTCACCGACGACCGCCTCGAAATGAGCCAAGGCGTCGTCCTCAGAGTCGGCGATGCCGTACGACCGCATCAGCGGGTTGTTCGGGATCCAGACGCCTCCGCCCGACATAGCCGTGGATCCGCCGATGAACTCGGTCTTCTCGACCACGAGGACGTCCAGCTGGCGAGCGGTTCCCGCCATGGCCGCGCAGAGAGCCCCCCGCCGCTACCGACGATCAGGGCATCAGTGGTGAAGTCCCATTCCGGCATGGCGTTTTCCCCCGATTCAAATGCCGGCGCACGCGCCCGCTGGCAGGAGAGGCTAAGCGTGACCGGGAAGCACCGTCAACCGGTGGTCATCGCCACTTTGAGCTGCCCTGAGGCTGGCCGGCTGGCGAGCTGGAACGCCTGGTTGACGTCATCGACCGCAAATACGTTGGTGACGTAGGCCTCGACCAGCTCGGGGTGGGCTTCGAGGTGCTTCTCGGCCTTCGCCAGGGCGTCGCGGCGCCACGGCCGCAGGGTGACTCCGGCCGCCAGCCGGGCGTTCTTGCGCAGGAAGAGACGCATGGGAAAGGGGTAGATCTCGTCATCAGGGATGCCAAAGCAGTACACCAGGCCGTTCATGGCCAAGGCGTCCACCGCATCTCGGAGGGTTCCGACCTGGTGACCCACCGCCTCGACGATGAGCGAGGGGGGCTCGGTGGCCGACTTGGCCACGGCCGCCCACTGGTCGCTGGCTGCATGCACCATTTCGTCGACGCCAAAGACGGCGGCCACGTCGGACCGGTCGATGCGGTCCACTCCCGTGACAGAGCGGGCACCCATCGTCTTCAGCACGTGACTGAAGAGGACGCCAATCGGTCCCTGGCCGATGACGGCGGCATTGGAACCCTCGATGTCGGGCACCTGTTCGAGGGCGTAGATGACGCAGGCAAGGGGCTGCAGCATGATGGCCGCCAACGACGAGCGACGAGGGTCATATTCGTACAGACCACCACCGTCTGCCACGACGAGCTCGGTGAGCGCGTTGTTGTCCGAGGCCCAGCCGACGACCCGGGCGCCGATCGCCAGACGTTCGTCGCGGGACGCGACCACTTCGCCCACCAGCTCGTGGACGGGGAAGCCAGGAGGACTGACATGCCGTCCGCCTTCGAGGGTCGCGAAGGGCGACAACAAGCCCTTGAAATACGGCAGATCGCTGCCGCAGATCCCGGTCGTCAGGGTTCGAGTGAGCACCTGCCCTGGTGAAAGGTCATCGGCGCAAGGAGGGCTGACCTCTTCTTTGCCAAACATGAAGGGCGCGACCAGGCGCTGAGCCCACATGGCTATTGCGGCCGCACGTCGGTAAGGGCCCGCCCAGAAAAGGTTCGAATCAGCTCACGCTGATGGCGCGCTCTGGGCAGTTGTCCGCTGCTTCCTGGACCTTCGCCTCGAGCTCGGGGGGAACCTGGGAATCCTTCAGGAAGGAATGCCCCTCCTCGTTCAAGGAGAAGAACTCAGGGCATATCTGCCAGCATCGAGCATGACCCTGGCAGCGATCGGCATCGACTGCGGCCTTCATAATACCCTACCCTCCGTTACCGGTCCGAGCGAGCGCTCATAAGCAACGCCGATGGACGCTCACGGCTCACATCATGGGTGATAGGTCTCCGGGCCGTCAAGCCGGTCGTGGCGTCCGCGAACAGCACCGGTGCGGCGCACCTTCGCCGCGCCGCACCGTATCTGCGCCGGCCGGCAGCGTCGCCGGCACCGGGCTCACAAGTAAGGAATCACTTCCTTCCCAGGTGGATGTCGTATTGTGGGCTGGTGGGTGTATGGCGCAGCGTTGGCCCGGACAACACCGGGGCCGCTCATGGCTAGAACAGCACGCAACCCGTCACCACCCAGCCCCGACGCCCCCCGAGCCCGCCGCCTCAGCGCCGAAGCCCGCAAACGCTCCATCCTCAAAGCCGCCCGCCGAGCCTTCAGCGAAACCGGCGACGTCAACGGCACCACCATCAAAGTCATCGCCGAACACGGCGGCATCAGCGAAGGCGTCATCTACCGCCACTTCGAAAGCAAAGACCAACTCTTCTTCGAAGCCGTCGTCGAACCCCTCCAAGCCGCCGTCGACGACCTCGTCGCCGCCACCGAAATCATCGACCGCGACGAACCCCTCACCCCCCAACGACAAGTCGAAACCCTCACCGGCCTGTACCGCCAACTCATCTCCACCCTCGAAGAAGTCCTCCCCCTCCTCGGCCTGGTCCTCTTCGGCGACCCCGAAGTCGCCCGCCGCTTCTACAAAGAAAACTTCGCCACCGCCATGGACCGCCTGGCCCAAGCCTGGGGCGAAGTCGAAGGCCGCTACGGCTACCAACTCGAATCACCCGACATCTCCGCCCGAGCCGTCATGGGCACCGCCCTCATGCTGGCCCTCGAAAAACACCACAACCACCACTTCAACCTCGAACGAGCCATCACCCTGGCCAGCAAAGGAACCTTCCAAGGCTTCTTCCCCGCCATGACCCCCACCCCCGCCGTCTAGGAACTCGCCGGCGAGGGCCACCCGAGATGGTTGTGTGGTCACCGCCCCGGTTTTGACAGGCCACCCGGCCGGATGGGACAGTGCTACATCGTCTCGTCTGACCGTGTTCCCCTGATCCGCGTGCCTGGGCACCAAGCGTCCCGCCACCCGAGATGAGCGCGCCGGAGCCCGACGCGATCGAGGTGGTCGAGCGGTTCGTCACCTCTTTCATGACCGGGGATCGGGAAGGGGCGCTGAAGCTGCTGCACCCGGACTTCCGCATCCAGCAACCCGAATCGCTTCCCCACGGCGGGTGGTACCAGGGAGCAGAGGGTATGGCGGAGATGGGCGCGGCATTCGGTCGGTACTGGGATCGGACCATCGGTCCCCCACGCATCCTGGGGTGCGGAGCGACGGCGGTCCAAGTGACGGCCCAGACCTGGACCGCCAAGGAGACCGGGCGCAGCGCGACGGTGGACGTGGTCGAGATCTTCGAGGTCACGGACGGGCTCCTGGCCGAGATCCGGGTGTTCCAGCAGGACACGCACCTGCTCCTCGAGACCCTTCAGCAACCCTGACGAGGGCAACAGCCGAGAGGCCATCACCCCAGGTCCTGACTCGGTCGGGCCGGGACGGGCCGGCCGAGCCGGTCTGCTCTAGTAGGGCCCCCATCCGGTCCCGCGGGACCAGTTGCGGTCTCGGTCGGTGGCCGACCAGCAGGGTACGTCCGCCTGCACCGAGAGGCGGGTTGACGCCCGGCGGAAGGGGCGGGTGGTAATCGGCCCGACGATCTGGCATACTATGTGAGCGCTTGCTTTCTAAGTGGTCAGGAGGTCGTGATGTCGTTTAACTGGTTCGTGTCGGTCGACGACCATTTCATCGAGCCGGCTCGGCTGTGGCAGGAGCGGGTGCCGGCCCGCCTTCGAGACACGGCGCCGCGTATCGTCCGCCAGGGCAGCTCGGAGTTCTGGCTCTACGAGGACCGCCAGATCGTGACCACCGGGTTGAACGCGGTGGCGGGCAAGAAGCGCGAGGAGTTCTCGCCTGAACCCATCACCTACCAGGACATGCGGCCGGGCTGCTACGAGCCGGCCGAGCGGGTGGCCGACATGGACCGGGGCTACGTGCTGTCCTCGCTGTTGTTCCCGTCGTTTCCCCGCTACTGCGGGCAGGTGTTCCACGAGGCCAAGGACAAGCAGCTGGCCTTGCTCTGCGTGCAGGCCTGGAACGATTTCATCCTGGAGGAGCTGGCCCAGGCCTACCCGGGCCGGTTCATTCCCATGATGATCATCCCCTTGTGGGATCCGACCGCGGCGGCCGCCGAGATCGAACGGACGGCCGGGCTGGGGGCCAAGTCGATCGCCTTTTCGGAGAACCCGACCAAGCTGGGCTTGCCCTCCATCCACACCGGCTATTGGGATCCGGTGCTGGCCGCGGCCGAGGCGGCCGGGCTGGTCATCTCCATGCACGTCGGCTCCTCGTCCAATCTGATCCGTACCTCCGAGGACATGCCCACCCTGGCCTTCATGGCCTACTCGGCTGCCGCCAACCAGGCCGGTACCCTGCTGGACTGGCTGTTCAGCGACAACTTCGACAAGTTCCCCGCCCTCAAGATCGCCCTCTCAGAAGCCTCCATCGGATGGATCCCGTACTTCCTCGAACGGGCCGAGCAAGTCGTCGACAAGCAGCGCTACTGGGCCTCCCGCTTTGATATCGAAATGAACCCGAGCCACGTGCGGGGTGAGGCCACGAGCGAGGCCCGCTTCTCCTTGGACACCGACATCCGCCGCCGTTTCCGGGATCACGTCTTCGGCACCTTCATCGAGGACCACGCCGGCCTGCGCCTGCTCGACATCATCGGCGAGGACAACGTGATGCTGGAGTGCGACTACCCCCACTCCGACTCCACCTGGCCCGACACCTCCACCCTGGCCAGCAAGTGGCTCAGCCACCTGCCCGACGAAGTCCAGCACAAGATCGCCATCGGCAACGCCTGCCGGGTCTACAACTTCACCCCCGCCGACCCAGCCACCATCAGCCCGCCGCTGTAGAGGCTGGCCTGACCCGGGCTCAGGAGGTCGACGACCCTCCGAGGATGTCGGCAATATCCTCCTGTGAACTGAGCGGGAGCGTGAAGCGGGCAGTCTGGCGAATCTCATCGAGGTGCTCGGCGATGTCTTCCGCGCTGGCGGCGTCATGGCGCCAGCCTGAACCGCGAGCGACGAAGATACGCGCATAGGTGCCGAGTCCGGCTTCGATCACCTCGTGGCTGATCGAACACCGCTCCGAAGCCAGGTACACGACCAACTCCGACACCAGCCCCGCACGCATGCGCTCGGCGAAGTCCGGACCGAAGTGCGGGGACGTCATCCGGGTGTACGCGATGGGCGCCACCGCGTTGGCCAGCACGTTGTGGGGGGCGCCCTCGATGGCAAGAGAGCTCATCAGGCCGAGAATGGCCGCCTTCGCCGTGGTATAGCCCGGGGAATTGGCACGACCGAAAAGACCAGATCCCGAAGTGGTGAAGACCACTCGGCCGAACCGACGAGGCTTCATGACCCGGTAGGCAGCCTGCGTGACCCAGAACGAGCCCTTCACGTGCACGTCGAGCATGTCGTGCATGTCCTGTTCGTCGTAGTCCTCGTAGAGGTTGTCACGTTCGATACCGGCATTGGCCACCACGATGTCGAGACGGCCGTACTCCTGCATGGCCTGCTCGACCAGCGCCTGTCCCCCCGGCCGGTGGGCCACTGAGTCGCGGTTGGATGCGGCCCGCCCGCCCTTGGCCCTGATCGCCTCGACCACGGCGTCAGCGGCATCTGATTGACCGCGTCCGTCGACACCACCACCAATGTCGTTGACGACGACGGCGGCGCCGCGTTCCGCCAGCGTCAAGGCGTGGCTCCGCCCGAGTCCGTTGCCGGCGCCGGTGACGATGGCCACCAGACCGTCCAACCTGAGCTGATCCATTTCCCCTCCAAACTGCAGCGAGCCATGTGACTTAACCATCTGACCGGCCGTACTTACGTCATCGTATTCGTGCGAATCGGCGCGGAGTACGCTGGACTGGTGCAAAAGTTCGAAGACGGTGTCGTCATCACAGGATTGGGGCAATCACAAGTGGGCCGGCGCCTGGATCGGTCCGATCTTGCCCTTACCACTGATGCGATCTTGGCCGCGGTCGATGATGCGGGGTTGACACCCAGCGACATCGACGGTCTGGCCACCTATCCCGGGGGCGGCACGACGATCAACCCCGGATTCGCGGGACCGCCCTTGATCGATGTGTACGACACCATCGGGTTGGAGCCCACTTTTCTGATGGGCAACTTCGAAGGGCCGGCGCAGCTCGGCCCGGTGCTCAACGCCTGCCTGGCAGTCAGCGCCGGTTTGGCGAAACACGTGGTGGTCTACCGAACCGTTACAGAAGGCTCGGCGCGGGCGCTCCTCAAGAGCACTCGAACACCCCCGACTGGCGGTCCACGCCTCGAGATAACTCCATTTGGCGAAGGCCCGGCGCCGATAGGGTATGGGCTGTTAGCCCGGCGACATTTCCACGAATACGGGACAACTCGGGAACAATTAGCGCAAATAGCGTTGACGGCTCGCCGGCATGCACAGCTCAATCCCAAGGCCGTTATGCGGTCCCCTTTGACGCTTTCCGACTACATGGAGGCTCGCATGATCGACGACCCATTGTGCCTCTATGACTGCGACGTCTACTGCGATGGGTCGACGGCGGTGGTCTTTTCCAGTGTCGACTACGCCCCCGACGCCCGCAAGCCCGCGGTCAGGGTCGAGGCGCTCGGTATGGCCCCGCCGCTACGTTCGCAGTACGCCCAACACACCGATCTCCGGCCCGGAATCCGGGCCGCGGAGCAGATGTGGGGGCGGACCGATCTGTCACCCTCGGATGTGGACGTCGCCGGGATCTACGACGGCTTCAGCATCCTTACGATGCTCTGGTTGGAAGCCCTCGGCTTCTGTGGGCGTGGTGAAAGCGGCTCGTACGTCGAAGGGGGCACCCGGATCACCCTCGGCGGCGATCTGCCGATCAATACCCACGGCGGGCAGCTCTCCGGCGGAAGGCTGCACGGGTTGGGGTTCGTGCACGAGATGTGCTTACAGTTGCGAGGAGAGGCGGAGGCCCGGCAGGTGCCCGGAGCTCAGGTGGCGGCCGTTTCGGTCGGCGCCCTTCCTTACGTCGGGTGCCTGCTCCTGAGATCGGGCCCGGCGTAAGGCACCGATCTCAGGTCGCAAGAGGAGAGGAGTGGCCCCGTCGCGCTGGGTCACCGCCTGTCAACCGGGAGCGACCTGAGACCGCCAGCTGGGCCTACGGCGCCTTACGGTTCCGGTATCGCTCGCAGATAGGGCGCCATCATCAACGGGGTCACGCTGAGGACGCCGGACTCGACGGGAAGTACCACGCCGGTGATCCATCTGGCCTCTTCACTGGCCAGGAAGCCAACCGCCCAACCCACATCCCATCCGTCACCGGGAGTTCCCAGCAGGCCGGCCTCCGAGCGCATGGTGTTCATGAACTCGGCCCGGGCGCCGGGAGCCGACACGGACATCACCATGGGGGTGGTGATGTGCCCGGGGGCAATGGCGTTGACCCGGATGCCCTGGCGGCCGTGTGAGTAAGCCATATCGACGGTCATGGCGATGAGACCCCCCTTGGCCACCGAATAGGCCACCGTGCCATCTCCCCGGAGGGCAGAGATGGAGGCGATGTTGACGACCGCACCACCCCCAGCTTCGGCGATAACGGGAATCGCATACTTGGACGAAAGGAACGCGCTTCGGAGGTTGACGTCCATCGCCCGGTCCCACGCTTCTTCGGTGATGTCGACCACTGTCCCCAGCGACGCCAAGCCGACGTTGTTGACGAGGATATTGACGGTGCCAAAGGCGTCGACTGCGGCCTTGACCATAGCCTCACACCCCGAAGCCTTGGTGACGTCAGCAGCAAACACCTCAGCTTTGCCGCCTTCCTCCGCAATCATCTGCCGGGTCTCCTCGGCGCGCTCGGGGTAGAGGTCGACCAGCAGGACGCTCGCTCCCTCCCGAGCGAGGACCACGGCGCTGGCCTTCCCGGTACCGATGCCCGGACCGGGCGTGGAGCCCGCTCCCGTCACGATCGCGACCTTTCCTTCGACGCGCCCGGGTCGTTCGCCCACTTCGATCTCCTTTCCCTTCACTCTGACTAGATCTTCGCGGCCACGTGGTGAACGGGACCTCCCCGCCCGAGGCGACAAGGCGTCACCATTCCGACCCCATTTTCCTGCGCTCTGAGGACGGGACCGTGTTCGCTCGCACCCGATGGTAACGGAACCGGTCGCACGCAGCGAAACCGCCGGGAGGGGCCGTTACCCGAGGGTGTCAAGACATCAATCGATGTGATACACGCGAGCCGCGTTGTCGTGAAGGACCTTCCGCAGCACGCTCTCGCCGACGATCCCGAGGGTTCGCTGGATGACCTCGGTTGGGGACGGGGCGAAGCTGGCCGGACCCGGGTGCAAGCAGGTCGGATGGGGGAAGTCCGTCTCGAACATGATGTTGTCCGCGTACTTGGGCAGCAGCTCCAAGGACTCCGTCTCGAACCAGAACATGCCGTAGACCTGGCGCCGGAAATACTCGCTCGGGAGCAACCGATCCGGGTAGGTGTGGCGGCCACCGACATTCAGCCATTGCCAGTCGAGAGCATCCACAAGGAACGGGAGGTACCCGAACCCACTCTCAACCGATACGAAGTTGAGATTCGGAAAACGATCGCACAGACCGCTGATGAGGAGGCTGCCGATGGTCCGTGCATTTCCGATGAAGAACAGGGTGGAACGCAAAGCCGTATCGGCCGGGTCGTAATCCTGCCGATAGGCCTTCATCGCTGCTTCAATGTCCTCCCGGCTCTCTCCAACCCCGACGTGAAAGTTCATCGACATGCCGAGATCCTGGGCCACGGCATACAGCGGGTCCCAGTGGGGGTTGGTGAAATCGGGAAGGCCATGGCGATCCAAGGTGGCTGCCCACAGCACGCCGCGATGACCCATGGCGTGGCACCGGCGCAACTCCTTGATCGACTCCTCGAGATCCCAGAACGGCAGCACGGCGAGGAGGACGAACCGCTCAGGAGCCGCTGAAGCGAACTCGGCCTGGTAGTCGTTGTAGGTACGCACGCACGCCAGCTTCAGCTCGTCGTCCGGCAGGGCCATGAAGGCGAACCCCTCGAATGCGATGACGTTGGGATAGAGCACCTGCGCATAAATGCCGTTTGCGTCCATCAGGGCCAAACGGGCCTTCACGTCGTAGGCCGCAGGATCGGCCTCCTCCAACGTCGGGGGACACGATGGGGGGAACTCCTTCCACCCGGCCACGCTGTAGTTGCCAATCATGCTGCCCCAACGACCGCCGATCTGCCACCGCCAGGAGCCCGTACCCTCATCCCGCGCAACTCGCGGCGCCTGATCCCGAAAGCGCTCGGGAATCCGGGCCGTCCAGAGGTCGATCGGCTCGGTCAGGTGGGTATCGGCATCGATAACCCGGATGTCCAGATCTGCGGCTGCGACCACGTTCATTCCCCCAGTTCGGCCCATTGGGCCAGCGGTGAACTTCTGGCCGCCATCGTAGTGCAGCCTCCTGGCGGGCGGCCCGCCGCGCCGGTCAGGATCCCTGTTCCATCCCCAGCCCGGCAACAACCACCGCGGCGGCGGTGGCGCTCTGCCCGCCGTCGACGGCCAGGACCTGACCGCTGACCCGACTGGACTCATCGCTGGCGAAAACAGAACCGCCTAGCCGATGTCCCATCCGGTGCGGGTCGTCATCCGGCTCCACCCCGGAACCGGCGAACTCCGCACGCCTCGGACGGGAGGGGTAGCGTGCCCGCACACGCGAACCGATCGGAGGGCCATGCCGTCAGCCAACATGGAGACCTTTCTGAAGCTGAAGGACGCGGCCGATATGGCCAACGACCTCACCAGCGACAAGGCGCAGCAGGCCATGTGGGACGCCTACTCGCCGGACTTCGAGATCGTCGAACCCGCCTCGCTACCGACTGGGGGGGTCCACAAGGGCCGGGAGAGCTGGCTCGAGATGAGTAACCTGATGCGCTCGATCTGGGAGCAAAAGGTGTGGATCGAGAAGATCTACGACCTGCCTGAAGACGACTTGATCATCCTCTACTCGACGATCGAATGGACATCACGCCAGACGGGAAAGACGGCTCGAGTCCCCGCCGTGGAGTTGCTCCGTTTCCGGGACGCGTCGATCTGCAAGATCGAGATGTTCTTTCAGGACACCAAGCAGATCCTCGACACGCTCGAACCGAACTAGGACAACGTCGAAACGCTCGCGCGGTCGAAGTATCCGTGCCGGTGTCGAGCGGGTGTCGAGCCGCGGTCGAGCAGGCATCGAGCAGGGGTCGAGCAGCGGTCGAGCAGCGGTCGAGCGACGGGGTGCCCTAGCCTGGGTTGATCCTGGCCAGGAGGCGTCGTGATGGATTGGGACGTGACGACGGACGCGGTGATCGTGGGCAGCGGCGGGGGGGCCCTCTGCGGGGCGCTCGGGGCCCGGGCCCGGGGGTTGGACGTGCTCGTCCTGGAAAAGTCGGACCTCATCGGAGGCTCGACCGCCATGTCCGGGGGCGGCATGTGGGTCCCGAACAGCCCGGTGATGCGAGCCGACGGCGTACCGGACTCGGACGCGGCGGCCCTGGCGTACCTGGATGCGGTCGTTGGCGACGCCGGTCCGGCCTCGTCCCCGGAACGGCGCCGCACCTTCATCGAGACTGCGCCGCGGATGATGACCTTCCTGCAGGAGGAGGGGCTCGTCTTCGAGCACTCAGAGGGATATGTCGACTACTACTCGGACTATCCGGGGGCAAACCTCCGCAGCCGAACCCACGAAGCCCTCCCCTTCGACAGCAACCGGCTCGGCCCCTGGAAGGGCAAGCTACGAGCCGGCCAGACGGCTGCCCTCGGCTTCGTCGGTTCGAGCCCGGAGCTGACGAGCATGTCGTACTACAACCGCAACCTCCGCAGCGCGCTCGTCGGTGCCCGGGTCCTGTCTCGCACCGTCCTCGGAAAGTTGCGGGGCGAGGCCCTCGTGGCCAACGGCGCAGGCCTGGTCGGGGCCATGCTGCGGCGCGCCCTCGAGAACGGGGCCCAGATATGGACCGAAACGCCGGTCACCGAGCTGCTGGTAGAGGACGGAGCCGTCATCGGAGTAGTGGCCCGGAGGGGAGAGCGGGAGCGGCGGATCCGAGCCCGGAAGGGCGTGCTATTGGCCGCCGGAGGCTTCAGTCGCAACGAGGAGCTGCGACACCGCTACAGCCCCCAGGCAGCCCGCACGGCGCGATGGTCCGGCGCCAACCCCGGCGACACGGGCGAAGTGCTGGAAATGGCCAAAGCCATCGGAGCCGCGACCGACCTGCTCGACGCGGCCATCTGGCTGCCCATGCAGCGAATGCCCGACGGGAGTCCCCCGCCGCCGACGTACCCGATCCGGCGGGTGGCTGCGTTCTCCCGGGCCCGGTGGCGGCCGGGGACGATCATCGTGGACTCGTCTGGACAGCGCTATGCCGACGAGTCCACCAACTACATGGAATTCGGGAAAGCCATCCTGGCCCGGCATGGCGACGTGCCTGCCATTCCGAGCTGGCTCATCTTCGATGACGCCTTCCGGCGACGCTCGCTCTTCGGGGTGATCCCTGGACGCCTCCCGGAACGGTGGATCGCCGACGGCTTCGTCCGGCGGGACCCCACGATGACGGGACTCGCCGGGCAGATCGGGATCGACCCGGGCGCGCTGGTGGCCACCATGGAGCGGTTCAACGGTTTTGCCCGGGCGGGCCTCGACGCCGACTTCCACCGGGGCGAAAGTCCCTACGACCGGTTCATGGGCGACCCGGGCAGTCGTCCGAATCGTTGCCTGGCCCCACTGGACCGGGCGCCGTTCTACGCGGCCGCCATCTACCCGAGCGACATCGGCACCTGCGGTGGCGTGCTGACGGACGAGCGGGCCCGAGTGCTGGACACCGACGGCCGGCCCATCCCTGGCCTGTACGGGACTGGAAACGTGACCGCGGGCGTCATGGGCCGCGGGTACACCGGCGCCGGCGCCAGCATCGGGCCGACCTGCACCTTCGGGTTCGTGGCGGTCAACGACATGGCCGGCGCCGGCTGAGGGCGCCTCCCCGAGAGGCGTGGCCTGCGGACGCCGGTTACCGGCTGCCAGAACAACAACGTGACACGCCCGGACTCGGGAACCCAGACTCGTGTCACGTTGTGTTCATATATGACAAGAAGGTGACACGGATTGCCTTCAGCGTTAACACGCGTGTCACGTTGTTGTTCGACAGCTCGAATGGTGCTCTCGGAAGGCCCTCCGCGACGTGACCCATCACACCGAGCGGTAGGACGGGTCGCTGTGATCACGGCGGCCCATGGTGGGCAGTGGTGGGAGCTCCAGGTCACCTGGCGGCAGATATCCGGCCATCTCGATCACGACCAGTCGATTGCTGATCTTCCATTCGCCGTCGCGACGTTCGAGCCGGTCGAGGTACCGCCCGACGGTGTGCATCCTCCGCTGCACCCCGTCTTTGGTTTCCAAGTGCAGGCCCATGTAGTACGACTCACTGTTCGCCCGGTCACCGTCGACGTCGATGATCTGCGTGGTGATGTGGTGGGTGGTCAAGTCGGTGACCTTGCTCATCCAGTCCACGATGCCCGGTCCCACCGTTTGGCCCGTAAAAATGCGACCGCAGTGATCGTCGTAGGCGTCAGGATGGTAGGCGGAGTTGATCAGCGCAGCATCACCGCGGTCGACGCCCCGGCAGTACCGCATGATCACCTCGTGAATGGCCTGCTTGTCGAGAAGCTCCTGAACACCGGGATCGAGGGTCGTCACGGCACCGTCCTTTTTGGTGAGACTGACGTTCACCAGCCAGGAACCTATTCAACTACAGCGTCTTCGGAGCGTGCAGACCTTCCATACCAAGGCTGGTGACATTGGTCGTACCGGCATCGACGGGGATGGCGATCCCGGTGATCCACCTGGCGTCGTCGCTCGCGAGGAAGAGCGCCGTGGCTGCGATGTCCCACGCGGTGCCTTCGGTTCCCAGCAGGTTGGCCAGACGGCGGTCCTCCCGTGCTTGAGGTGGAAGAAGCCCCGACATCGACGCATAGATGTGACCCGGCAGAATGCAGTTGGCCCGGACGCCGCGAGGGCCGAGGGTATACGCCGCCTCGCGCGTCAGCGCGATAAGGGCGGCCTTCGACGCCCCATAGGAAACTGCGCCAAGGGTCCGAATGGCGGCGATCGAGGAGATGTTGATGATCGAGCCCCCCGCCTTCGCCAGCGGGCTGGATGCGGCCCTGATCATCAGCAGTGCGCTGGTGGTATTGGTCCGGTAGGCGCCTTCCCAGGCGTCCAGCGACACCTCTTCGACGGTGGCCTGCGGGCTGATCCCGACGTTGTTGACGAGGACATCGAGCCTTCCCCACCCGTCGTTGGCAAACCGCACCGCCTCTGAGCAGGCGGTCTCGTCGGTCACGTCCCCGGCGAACAAACGGGCCTCGCCGCCGAGGCGGCGGATGGACTCGCAGGTGCGCTCACCGGGTTCGGTCAGGCGATCGACGACAACCACGCGGGCCCCATGGGCGGCGAACACGTGCGAGATCGCGGCCCCAGTGCCTATCGGCCCGTCCTCCTGCATGCCCGCTCCGGTGACGACAGCGACGTGCGAGACCAGCTTCCCCGAACCGAGATCGGCCAGGCGGCCAACCTCGCCGGCAATCGATCGTTCGACCTGGCCCCGATCCGGCACCGGGCCCTACCTGTCGAGGCCGGGTGACCGCGACGGGGCTGCAGGTACGCCTATCACCGGTCCGCTGACGGAGCGAGCGTCGTCGCGGGATTAGGCCTCACGAGTTCGGTTCGATCAGCGCCACCGTGGTAAACACCGGTACGGTCTCCCCCACCGGCACCAGAATCTTGGTCAGCTTCCCCGTCGCCGGGGCCACCAACATGCTGGTGACCTTCTCGGTCTCGACCTCGGCGATCTCCTCGTCCTCGGTGACGAGGTCCCCCTCCTGTTTGAGCCAGCCCACGATGGTGCCTTCGGTCATGCCCATGCCCCACTGGGGCAGATTGACGTCAGTGGGCACTCGCGGCCAGCTCCCTGGCGAACGAGACGCCCTGCATCACGGCCTTCACGGCGGCAGTTATGCGCTCCGGATTGGGGTACATCAACGGCTCGAGCGCGGGGCTGAAGGGCGGATGCACGTCCGGGGCGACGACGCGGGCGATCGGCGCCCGCAAGCGGGCAAACCCTTCTTCGGCGACGATGGCGGCGATCTCCGCCGCCGCTCCGCACGTCTTGTGGGCAGGGTCGGCGATGACCAACCGGCCCGTCTTCTCGACCGAGCTCAAGATGGCGTCCTTGTCGAGCGGCACGAGGGTGCGAGGATCGATCACCTCGACCTCGATCGCCTTCCTCGGCCAGGTTGGTGGCTGCCCGCAGGGCAGCCTGCACGGCATCACCGATCGCGACCACAGTCACGTCAGTGCCTTCCCGTCCGTACCGCAGCCTCGCCCGATAGGCACGAGGTAGTCCCCCTCAGGGACCTCGCCCTTTGTGCCCCACAGCACCAGGGGCTCGAAGAAGACGACGGGATCGTCATCGCGGATGGCCGACTTCAGCAAGCCCAGGGCGTCGGCGGGAGTGGCCGGCACGACGATCTTGAGTCCCGGCACGTTCATCAGCTGCGGATAGGGGCGGTCGGAGTGCTGGGCGGCCGTGGAGTTGGCGTATTTCATAGCGGCCCGGAAGACGATCGGCACCGATGGTCTGCCCGCCGAAGAGGTAGCGGTTCTTGGCGGCGTGGTTGACGATCTGGTCCCATGCCACGTACATCAGGTTGGCGATCGTGTAGTCGACGATGGGCCGCAGTCCGGTCATGGCGGCGCCGATTGCCGCCCCGGTGAAACCTTCCTCCGATATGGGCATCACGGGCACCCGGTCGGGCCCGAACTCGTCCACGAAGCCGACCGTCGGCATGGTCCAGAAGCGGGCGTCCTCGCAAAAGATCACCACGTTGGGATCCCGCCGCATCTCCTCCAACATGGCCTCGCGGAGGGCCTCGCGGTAGCTCATCGTCCTCATCGCACACTCTCCAGCGGTGTCGCCCACATGTCCTCGAACAGCTCTTCGGGCCCTGGCATCGCGCTCTCCTTTGCGAACTCGACGGCCTCGGCGAACTTCTTTGGCGACGCTCTCGTCCATCGATCCTATCTCGTCGTCGCCAACGCCAAGCTCGTCATGCAATCGGGCTCGATGGATGTCGATGGGATCTCGGGTGCGCCACTGCTCGAGCTCTTCCTCGGTCCGGTGGGCGAGCTTCAGATTCCCGTACTCGGCGTGGTCTCGGTACCGGTAGGTCCGGGACTCGACAAGCGTCGGCCCCTCGCCGGCCCGGGCTCGATCGACGGCCGTGCTCACCGCGTCGAACACGGCCACCACGTCCTGTCCGTCGACGCAGACTCCCGGCATCCGGTAGGCAGCCGCCCTGGCCGCGATGCTGTCGGATGCCATCGTCTCGGCCAGTGGCGTCGACATGGCGTACAGATTGTTCTCGCAGACGAAGACGGCCCCCAGTCCCCAGACCGAGGCCAGGTTGAGACCTTCGTGGAAGGATCCGATGTTGGCCCCGCCGTCGCCGAAAAAGGATAGGGCGATCTGGTCGGTACCCCTGACGCGGGCGCAATAGGCCGCCCCGGCGGCCTGCGGGATGCCGGAACCGATGATGGCCGTCTCACCGAGGCTGCCCACCCGGAAATCCGCCAGGTGCATGGAACCGCCCTTCCCCTTACAGACGCCCGTGCGGCGCCCCATCAACTCCGCCATCAGGGGCGCCAGCTCCGCCCCTTTGGCGATGGGGTGGCCGTGGGAACGGTGGTAGCCGACCATGAAATCATCGTCCCGAAGCGCCAGGCAGGCTCCGACGATGGTCGCCTCTTGACCGATACAGATGTGTACAGCCCCGGCGATGCCCTGGCCCTTGCGGACGATGTCCATGGCGGCTTCCTCGAATTTCCGGATGCGCAGCATCCGGCGCAAGGCTTCGAGTTGCTGGTCGCGGTTCATGAGAGCCGGAGCGAGGAGGTTGGGAAGGGCTGCGCCACGTGATGATCTCCCGGAACAACGAAATGGGGGTATTGCATGAATGCTTACTTCGTTGGACGTCACTTTGTCAATTCGCCAGCTCCTTTCGGCCGGACGGAATGACCCTCGATGGGTAAACGGCGATTGTGGCGCCTCGAGGGTAGGGGCTAGCATCCGGGGCATAGCAGGGAGCGCTCACTCATTTACGCGCAGCGCGCGACGCGAGAGATCGATCGGTTCGGCAGTCGCAGAGCCAAATCCCTTCCCCGGCAGCATCAACTTGGACCTGGATGGCAACTGGACCTAGATGGCAACCTGGCCGTGGACGGCTGCCAGTTCGCCTCGTTCCTTCCCGAGAGAGGGCCTTACGATGACACCCGATGAGCTGTTCCTGGAGTGGGGAGCCGGCTGGATCAGTCGAGACCCAGCGGAACGCGAGCGGCGCCTGCGTGGATGCTGCCTCGACGACGTGGAGTTCATCCCGCCAGACGAGCGTCCGGTCGTACGTGGCGTCGAGGCCCTGTTGGAGCACATCGGCAGCTATACCGCCAGCTGGCCCGAAGGGATGCAGGTCAAACTGGCTCGTCCCGCAGAATCGCACCACGATTGGAGCCGGGGCCTCGTGTGCTGGATCTTCCCCTCCGTGACCGCGCAGGGCACCGACATCATCAACATCAGAGACGGAAAGATCGCCAGGATGCTCGTGTTCGCCGACCGCACCACGAAATCATGACGACCGAGGTTCACGACTCGCACGCCGCTCGCCGGATTCACGACCAACTCGGGCATCCGGTGATCGATGCCGACGCCCATCACGTGGAGATCAGCGTGGCCTTTGCGGATTTCGTCCGCGACCACGGCGAGGGCCGGCACCTGGAGGACCCTGCGGTACAGGCGGTCGGACTCTCGGACGCAGGTGGTGAGCGTGTGCCTTCGCTGGAAGAGCGGCAGAGACTGCACCTCTCCGCCCGCCCCATCTGGTGGACACCCGGTGGCACCTTCGACTACGCCACGGTGACGATGCCGGCCCTGTACTACGAGAGGCTGCTCGAAGCGGGCCTCGACTTCGCCGTGGTCTACCCCTCGCGGGGTTTGCCGCTCGTGGGTTTCGAGAATGCGGAAACTCGCGTGACGCTCGCCCGCCTCTACAACGAGTATGTCGCCGAAATCTACCGTCCGTATCGTGACCGGCTCAGCCCGGTCGCAGTCATCCCCCTCCACACGCCCGAAGAAGGCATTGCCGCGTTGGAGCACGCCTGCTCGTTGGGCCTCCAGGTCGGCCTCATCCCCTCGTTTGTCTGGCGGCCGATCCCGGCGTTCGCCGACGCCCCCGAACCCTACCGAGCTCGGCTTCAGCGCATCGACAACTTCGGCCTCGACAGTGAATACGACTACGACCCGTTCTGGGCCAAGGCCGTGGAGCTCGACGTACCGATCGCGTGTCACTCCTCGGGCTTCAAGTTCACCGATCACTGCTCCCCGTCGAACTACTCCTACGCCGCGGGTCACTTCGCCGCCGTGGGCGAGGCGACGGCGAAGTCGCTATTCCTGGGCGGGGTGACGTCGAGGTTCCCACAGCTGCGGATTGCCCTTCTCGAGGGCGGCGTGGCCGTTGGCGTGCGCGTGTTCGGCGACCTGGTGTCCCGATTCGAAAAGCGCGGGCGAACGGGCCTCGACCTGCTCGACCCCGGCCACCTCGATGCAGACGAGATTCACCGGCTGGCCTCGAAGTACGCCCCGCAGCTGACCCGGTACGACCCCGGCCAGCTCGTTCCCGGTGTATGGGCAGCCGGTAGCCAGGTGGACGACTTCGCCAGAAGCGGCGTGCAGTCGGTCGAGGATATCCGTGACGTGTTCTGTCGCAACTTCTACTGGGGGTGCGAGGGGGACGACCCTCTCGTGGGTCTGGCGTACGACCGCCGGGTCAATCCTTTGGGAGCGCAACTGCCGGCGATGATGGGATCGGACATCGGCCATTGGGACGTCCCCTCCTTCACGATGCCCCTCGTGGAGGCGTATGAATTGGTCGAGCACGGGATTCTCACCCCGGAACAGTTCGAAGAATTCGTATGCACCAACGCAGTCCGGTTCTACGCCGGCGCCGGATCCTCGTTCTTTGCGGGGACCGGGGTGGAGGCGCCTGTGGCCAAAATCCAGTCGGACCTCGCGGTTCCGTCATGATCGTGGAAGTGGGGCATCTCGGAAAAAGGAGTAGGTCGTATGGACCTTGAAATGCAACGGGATCTCGCCCGCCGCACGCTGGCGTTTTTGGACGAGAAAACGACCGCCATGGCGCCCCACCTATTGGAGGAGCCAGTCGATGGATACTCCTCGCCAGAACAACTGGAGCGTGAACGGCGGCTGATCTTCAATCACTATCCGATGTTCGTCGGTTTGAGTTCTGACCTCCCCACCCCCGGGTCGTGGATGACGTTCGACGCGACTGGGACGCCGATCGTCATCACCCGGGATCAGCAAGGCCAGGTCCGCGCCCTGTTGAACATATGCCAGCACCGGGGCGTTCGCGTCGTCGACGCGGGTTGCGGAGAGGGAGCCCGTCGATTCACCTGCCCCTTCCACGGATGGGTCTACGACATCGAAGGCCAGCTCATCGGCATGCCCGGCGCGGAGGGCTTCGCGGAGGTACGGCGCGAGGACCGCGGCCTGATCAGCCTGCCTGCGGAAGAGCGCTACGGCATGATCTTCGTGTCTGCCAATCGTGATGCCCCGTTCAACCTGGAAGAGCATCTCGGCGGTCTGGGGCCCCAGTTCGAGTCATTTGGCTTCGGAACCTGGCAGTCGGTGGCCAAGGTGCATGCGCACCCGATTCGCGCCAATTGGAAGGTCGTCTGGGGAACGCACTGCGAGACCTACCATTTTTCGCACCTGCATCGAGACACTGCGGCCGCACTGGTGTACGGCAACACCTCGATTGCCGATTTCTACGGCGATCACGCCCTGATGACGACCACCGTCCGAACGATCGACGAGCTCCGCGAAATCCCCGAAGAACAGTGGCGACCGATCGACGACGGGCAGATCAACCTCAACTATCGGTTGTTCCCCAACCTGAGCCTCTCCATGGTGTTCGGCACCAGATTGGAGATCTTCAGCATCTACCCGGGCGACGACGTCCACCACACCATCGCCATTCACCACGCCTACCACAAGGATCCCCCCTCCTCTGACGAAGAGAGAAAGGCCCTCGAAGAGCAAGTGCTCTGGGCGTGCCAGACGGTCGTCGATGGCGAGGACTACGCCATCGCCGAGCGGACCGAGCCCGGCTTGCATTCCCCGTCCGCGCCCAAGACGCTCGTCTTCGGCCGCAACGAACCAGTCATGCAGGCCATGGCCCTCGCCCTGCGGCGTACCCTGGGGCAGTCGGTAGGGGTGACCAGGTGAGCCTCGCCGACCGGGTCGTCCTCGTGACTGGCGGGGCTCAGGGGATAGGGCGCGGCCTCGCCGTCGCCCTGGCCTCCGCTGGAGCGCACGTCGTCATCGCCGACCTCGACGAGAACGCCGGCCCGAAGACCGTGGCGGACATCGTAGAGGCAGGCGGTTCCGCCCGATTCACCCAGCTCGACGTCACCGACGAGGAGAGCACTCGGAAGGCCGCCGCGTTCGCAGTCGATACGTTCGGGGGCGTCGACGTCCTGGTCAACAACGCCGCCACCTACGGGGCCACCACTCGCCGGCCGCTCACCGACCTGACCGTCGAGCAGTGGGACAGGACGATGGCGGTTTTCGTGCGGGGAGTCTGGCTGATGTCGAAGGCGGCCCTGCCGTTCCTCGAGGCGTCCTCCTCCCCGGCGATCATCAACCAGACGTCGGTAGCCGCCTATGGCGTCGACGAATGGCTGGACTACGGCACGGCCCGGGGCGCCGTCATCGCTCTCACCAAGTCGATGGCCCAGGAACTGGCGAAAAAGCGAATCCGAGTGAATGCGATCGCGGTGGGCAGCATGGGCATCGAGGCGGTCGCTCTCGGCATCATCGACGACGCCGAGCAGATGCTGCACACGGCGGACTTCAAACGCCAGCTCATCCCCCGCCTCGGGACCGAGCAGGACGTCGGCGGGGCGGTGGTGTTCCTCGCCAGCGAGGCGTCCAGCTACATGAGTGGGCAGACGATCGTGCTCGACGGCGGAAAGTATTTCCTCGGATGACGACGGACAAAGTCACCCAGACGGAGCCGACGCCCTTGGAAGTCATGGCCAAGCTGGCGGGGACGTGGGCGCCCGACTCGATGGGCAACCCGACGACCACCGAAAACCAGCTGGAGCTCTTCGACGAGAACATGACGATCCTCGAGCCCATCTCGCTCCCCCATGGCGGCCGTCACCACGGGGTCAAGGCCTACCGGGAACTTCAGGAGCGAATGCGAGCCCTGTGGGAGCAACGCATCGAGGCCACCGACTACTGGCAATGCGGCGAGGACCGGGTGGCACTGCGCATCGTCATCGCCTGGACGGCGCGGACTACGGGAAGGCGGATAGTGCTACCGATGATCGACCTGATGAGATTCCGCCGCGGCAAGATCGTCGAGGTCGAGGTTTTCCTGCAGGACACCAAGGCGCTCCTCGACACGCTCGATTGAACAACGGCGCGTCGAGACCCCCATGAGATTCGGGTTCAAAGTGCTCCATCAAGCGACGACCTGGTCGGCGCTGGCAGACGTCTGGCGAGTGGGCGACGACCTCGACATCTTCGAGTCGGCCTGGACCTATGACCACCTCGTCGCGTTGCGCCCCACTCCAGGGCAGATCGAGCTGGATCCTTCCACGTCGATGCTCGACGGATGGAGCCTCCTGGCGGCATTGGCCGCGCAGACGCGACGCCTGCGCATCGGCAACCTGGTGACCTGCGTGCCTTTGCGACACCCCGCCCTCCTCACCAAGACCGCAGTCACCATCGACGAGATCTCAGGCGGCCGCCTGGAGCTCGGGCTCGGGGCCGGTTGGATGGAAGCCGAAGCCCAGATGTACGGCATCGATCTGGGTTCGCCCCGACAAAGGCTCGATCGTTTGGAAGAGGCGCTCGAGGTGATCCTCGGGCTCTTAACCACCGACGGCTTCGACTTCGACGGCCGTTTCTATTCCCTGCGGCAGGCTCAGATCGCCCCCAAACCTCGGGACCATCGGCTACCGATCTGGATCGGCGGGAACGGAGAGCGCCGGACCCTGCGAATCGTGGCCCGGTACGCCGACGCCTGGAACTACACCGCGGCGCGACCCGGCGGGGAGCTCGATCTCTTCGCCGCCAAATGCGACGTGCTGGCGGAGCGTTGTCAGGAGATCGGACGGGACCCCGACGACGTGCTCGTCACGGCCCAACTCTCGCTCAGTGGGAACCCGGGGGCCTTGGCCGAGCTCGCCGAGAAATGGGCCGACGCTGGTGCGCAGTACATCATCGTGATGCTGCCCTCGGGGGCGACACCCGATGTGCTGGAGGCGCTGGCGAGCGCACTGGAACCGTTGCGGAACGTCCAGGGGGGTCGAGGGCACCGGAACGGCCCGGCATAATGGCGCTTCGGCAAATATCGAGACAAGGGAGACAGCGATGAAGGTCGGTGAAGTGGAGATCCTGCCCGTACTGGACGGGGTGCTGGTATCGAGGCTTCCGAGCACCAAACCGCTCCCAGACCCGCAGAGCTGGCTGTGGGAGCACCAAGGCGGGATGTTCCGCCCCGACGGGATGAAGGAGAGCTCTCTCGGAGGCTTTCTCATCCGGACCGGCGACCGCCTGGTGCTCGTCGACGCGGGCGCCGGGCCTGCGCTCGTAGGCGGGTACACACCTCCGGTCGTCGATGTGGACGATCCGAGCGACACGATCGCCGGGTTCTTCCGCGACCGCGGCGTCCCCGAAGATCGGATGCGCCAGCTGGCCGGCAACCTCGGCCGCATCGAGCTCACCCAAGGGGAGTTGCCTGCGTCATTGGCCGGCCTCGGCGTCCGTCCCGACGAAGTGACAGACCTGGTTTTCACCCATCTGCACTTCGATCACATCGGGTGGGCGTCGGTGGACAACGCCCCCTACTTCCCCAATGCCACCATCCGCTGCGCGGCGGCCGACCTCGACTACTTCCTCGGCGGACCTCAAGAGGACTGGTTCAGCGCCAAGGTCTTCCAGGCGCCCCTCGTCCCCGACCGGCTGCAGCCCATCCTGGACCGCGTCGAGACCTGGGAGACCGATTCGACGCTGTTCGCGGGGATCGACGTTCGCCTGACCCCCGGCCACACGCCAGGCAGCAGCGTCGTCGTGGTGTCGTCCGGCCTGGATCGGGCCATGCTCCTCGGCGACATCGTCCATTGCCCGCTGGAGTTGCAGGACGACGACTTCAACTTCCTCGGCGATCACGACCAGGTGCTCGCCAACCGGGTGCGTGAGGCCTACGCCCGGGAGCTGGAAGGAAGCGGGATCCCCGCGGCGGCAGCCCACTTCCCAGGGTTGCGGTTCGGCCGGCTCCTACCCGGACAAGGCGTTAGGAGCTGGACCTTCGACCGGGACTGATCACGCGACCGCCGAGGCGGCACCGGGATGACGACGGTCCCATCAGGATGAAATGATCCCGGCCAGCTCCAAGATCCGGGCGGGCGGCAGGTGCTGTTCGTGGACCCGCACGCCGAAGGGCGCAAGGGCGTCTTCGATGGCGTTGCACACCGTCACCGGAGCGACGATCATTCCCCCTTCGCCGACGCCCCGGAAGTTGACGTCCGGGTCGAGCGGCACCGTCTGCATGTGCGAGATCTCGACGCGGGGAATGTCCATGGTCGTGGGCATCAGGTAGTCCATGAACGTGGCGCTCAGGTAGTTACCCTGCTCGTCGTAGGCGGAATGCTCCAACAGAACGGCGCCCACCCCCTGGGCCACCCCGCCTCGAACCTGACCATCGACGATGGCCGGGTTGATCAGCTCGCCGCAGTCCTCCGTGACCAGATAGCGCTCGAAGCTGACGAGGCCGGTCTCGACGTCCACCTCGACAATTGCGCAATGGGTGCCACCGGCCCAACCGCCTGCGCCGCCGTCATAGGAGTTCTCGACGGACAGGTCGGTGTCCACCTCAGGAGGGACGCGGCCATCCTCGTGCAGGGCACTCACGAGCTCGGGCAGGGGCATGGCCCGAGCCGGGACGCCGACGACGGAGACAGCACCCGTCTCGAGTCTGAGGTCCGCTGGACTCACCTCGAAGAGGTGGGAGGCAGCTTCGAGCACTTTGGCCTTGAGGGCGCGTGCCGTCGTGAGGGTGGCGCCGCCGGCCATGGTGGCGGCCCGGCTGCCGCCAGTGAGTGACTTAGGCACAATGTCGCTGTCGCCGAACACCATCCGAACCGCCTCGAACGGCACGCCGAACTCGTCGGCCGCGACCTGGGCGAAAGTGGTCTCGTGACCTTGGCCGTGAGGCATCTGCCCCGAGATGACGACCAGCGTGCCGTCGTCCTCCAGGTGCATCTGCATGGTCTCGGCGCCGAGGGGATCCTCACCGCCCCGCGGTCCGGGGGCAGCCTCTATATACGACGCCACGCCGATCCCGATATAACGACCGTCGGCCAACGCCTCCTTCTGGCGCTGGCGGAACGACGGCAGATCGATGAGCTCGGCGACGCGCTCGAATTGAGCGAGCCATCGTGATCCCGACCAGGCTGCGCCCGGTGATCATGGACGCCGGCTGGTCCTCGTCCCGGACCACGTTGCGGAGGCGGACCTCCAGTGGTTCGAGGCCGATATCGCGAGCAACCAGGTCGATGATCCGCTCTCGGACGAACGTCTCGGCCGCCCAGGGACCCCTGTAGGCGACGTAGGGCGCCTTGTTGGTCACCACGGCCGTGAACTGGAACTCGAGCGCACCGATCTTGTAGGCGCTCGGCAGCATCGCCTCGATCATGAACGGCAGGCCGCTGCCGAGCCCGGGGTACCCGCCGGTATCGATGATCATCTTCACTTTCAGCCCAAGGATCTCGCCATCCAGCTTGTAGGCGACGTCGACATCGAAGGATTCCTCGCGAGCCTGACCGGATGCAGTGAGGTGCTCGTAGCGGTCCTCGATGTACTTGACGGACCGGCCGAGCTCTCTGGCCACCGCCGCCACCGCCACATCCTCGCGAGAAGCGCAGATCTTCAGGCCGAAGGAGCCGCCGACATCGGCGGTGCGAATGCGGACGTTCTCAGGTTCCATGCCGAGGCGGCCGGCAATGCCGTCGCGGTGGTATTGGACGCTCTGATTCGCCGACCACATCTCGAGGCGGCCTGAATCGGGATCGTAGGTCGCCACACAACCGCGCGTCTCCATCGGCACGTTCTGGATGCGGTGCTGATCCAGGGTCACGTGCAGGACCCGATCGGCGTTGGCGAACGCAGCCTCGACGTCCCCGTAGGTGTGCACGTTGGGTGTGACCAACACGTTCGAACCGACGTCCTCCAGGATGGGCACGCTGGACGGGTCGAGGGCCTCCTCGGCCGTTGTGACCGGCGGCAGGTCCTCGTACTCGACCTCGATCAGCTCCAAGGCGTCCTCAGCCAGGTAACGGGAATCGGCGACGACGATCGCCACCAGGTCACCCACCAGGCGGACCTTGTCGGTAGCCAGGCACGAGTGATGGGGCTGTCCGGGGGGAAGCAGCCCGGCGGCGCCGTAGGGCCCCGGGATCAGTACCCGTTCGAGCTCCACACCCGTATACACCGCGAGCACGCCCTGCGCCTGCCGGGCCTCGTCGGTGTCGATCCGAGTGATATTGGCGTGGGCGACCGGACTCCGCAAGAAGGCGGCGTAGACCATGTCGGGCAGTTTGACGTCGTCGACGTACTTGCCTCGGCCCGTGAGGATGCGGGCGTCCTCGACCCGTTTGACCGATGTTCCGGTGAACCGCTGGGCGACTTGCTGGACCATGCTTCCTCCTAGTGACCGTGGCCCTGGGCGACCGGACGCGGGGTCCCGGCGGCAGCCAACACCCCGTTTACGATCGACTCGTAGCCGGTGCAACGGCAGACGTTGCCCGACAAGGCCTCGCGTATCTCCGGCTCGCTCGGCGAGCTGTTTTCCCGCAGGAGCTCCGTGATCTGCATAAGAAAGCCAGGCGTGCAAAACCCACACTGGAACGAGTGGTTGTCCCACATCGCCTTCTGCAACGGGTTGAGCTCGTCGCCGTCCGCCAACCCTTCGATGGTGGTGATCTCCGTCCCTCGAGCCTGCGGAGCCAGCATGAGACAGGAGCGCGCCGCATACCCGTCGACGAGGACGGTGCACGCGCCGCATACGCCGTGCTCGCACCCGATGTGGGTCCCCGTCAGCCCGAGGTCGTCGCGAAGCATGTCGGCCAGGGTTCGGCGGGGTTCGACCGTGGCTGAGCGTTCCACGCCGTTCACGGTCAGGTGCACATCGATCTTGTCGTTCACTTCTCCTCCGTCAGTCCGAAGCTTGGCAGCAGCGCCCGGCGCACCAGCACCCTAGCGATGTGCTTGCGGTAAGCACTGCTGCCGTGGAGATCGCTGCCAGGGGTCAGGTCGGCGGTCGCTACCGAGGCGGCCTCGTCGATGGCCGCCACGCTCGGGGGCGATCCCGTGAGCACCTCCTCGGCTTCACCGCAGCGCACGGGCATGTCCGACACCCCAGCCAGCGCAATCCGGGCATCCGTGACGCTTCCATCCCGAACGAGGACCGAGGTGGCCACCCCGACCATGGCGAAATCACCGTGGCGCCGAGCGGCCTCCTGGAACGCCACCACGGTGCCAGCTGGTGCCACCGGGAAGCGGACCTCGATCAGGAGCTCGTCCGGCTCCAGGGCGGTGGTGAGGAACCCCTGAAAGAACGCCGCGGCCGGGATCGTCCGGGTACCACGTGCCGCGCTGGCTGCCACGAACTCGGCTTGGGTTGCGATCGCCATGGTGGGTATCTCGGCAGCCGGGTCGGCGTGCGACGCACTTCCCCCGATCGTGCCCCGGTTGCGTATGGCGATATGACCGATAAGCGGCAAGGCTTCGGCCAAAAGCGGGACCTTGGAGCGAACGATCTCGGATCGTTCGGCGACGCGCTCTCTAGTCATCGCCCCGACGGCTACATGACCGTTGTCGGCCCGGATGTAGGCGAGCTCTGGGACACCACCCAGATCGATCACGGTTTCGGGCCGGGCCAGCCGTAAGGCCAGCAACGGCACCAGGCTCTGCCCACCCGCAAGCGGTTTGGCCTCGTCACCATGCTCCGCGAGCATGGACAAGGCTTCCTCGAGCGACTCGGGCGCGAGATAGGTAAATGGCGGAGGCTTCAATTACGGTCCCTCTTGCTTTCTAAAGCCAAAACAACAACTCGACGCGGCACCGCCATCGTCCGCTCGCTCAGGCGATTCAGGGGGGTCCTTCGACGGCGGACTCGGCGAGCCGAATCGATGCGGCCTGGGCGGACCGAACTCCTCCGGAGGCAATCGGCGCCGTCAACTGCGCAGAAGACGGCCCGGCGTCACGCCCGCAATTTCCTCGCCTCCCACCCGGGTGGCCACACCGTTGACCCACATGTGCTCGACCCCGGTGCTGTTGACCAGGAGTCGGTCCGCCCCGCCGGGCTGATCGAAGACCCGTTGCACCGGGGTGGTACCGACTGTCTCGGGATCGAACGCCACCAGGTCGGCGAAGTAGCCCGCCCGGACGATGCCGCGGTCGGCGATACGAAACGCCTTATGAGGCTGGCCGGTGAGCCGCCACACCGCCTCTTCCAGCGGGATGGCCTTGCGCTCGCGGACCCAGTGACCGAGCAGATGCGTCGAGTAGCACGCGTCGCACAGTTGACTGGCATGGGCGCCGGCGTCGGAGAGGCCGAGGATCGTCCGCTTGTCGGCGAGCAGGTCCCCGATCTCGTCGTCGCCGTCGTTGTCCATGACCACCCGGAAGCGGGTAGCCAGGTTGTCAGCCAGGGCCAGGTCGAGCATCAGATCGAAGGGGGTGGTGCCCCGCTCGGCTGCCAAACGGTCGAGCTTGATCCCGACGAGATCCTGGTGGATCCCTGTCTCCTGGACATCGATCTTGGACCAGCGGTGACTCCAGGTGGCCAGCGTCGTCGGACGGGCCCGATCTCGCCACGCCGGATCCCGGTAGAGATTGACCCTCTGGTCCCGGGGAACGGCCAGCACCTCTTTCCACTCGTCGACCTCGCCCAGAGGGGAGGGGTCAGCGAGGTTCATCTGCATCACGATCGGCCGGCAGGCGATCTGGGGATACACCTCGCCGGGGAGCGTGGCGCCCCGCTCAACCGTCCGCAGGGCCGCCCCAGGCTTGTCGGCCCGGGCCACGAGCGCCGTCCACGTGACCGGAACCCCGTACTTCACCGCCATCTCAGAGAACTGATTGACCCAAAGGCCCGGGCCGATCGACACTTCGACGACCCCTTTACCCACCTCGCCGAGCACGGAGGTGAGGGCGTACACCTCGGACACGTCCGCGAAGCGGCTGGGAACGGGACGGCCGAACGCACCTTGGTGGTTGGGCTGGCGTGAAGTAGAGAAACCGATCGCGCCCTGCTGCATGGCCTCCCGCAGGATGCCGCGCATGGCTTCCACTTCGTTGTCGGTCGCGGGACGCTCCTCCGGCCCGACCACGAAGAGGCGCAGCGTGGAATGCCCCAGGAAGGCGCCGGCGTTGATCCGCTTGCTGCGCCCGTCGATGGCGGCCAGGTACTCCGGGAAGGTCTCGAAACACCAGTCGATGCCCTGGTTGAGCGCCTCCATCGACATGCCTTCGACGTTTTCGAACGTCCGCACGATGATGTCGCGGTGCTCCGGGTGGGTCGGCGCCACCCCGAATCCGCAATTGCCCATCACCACACTGGTCACCCCGTGCCAACTGGAGGGCGTCACATCGCCGTCCCAGAGGATCTGGGCGTCGTAGTGGGTGTGGATGTCGATGAAACCCGGCGTCAACGTCAAGCCGCCCAGTTCGACGACCTCCGTGTGGGCGCTCGGCGCCAAGCGACCGGGCTCGTCGACCGCGACGATGCGATCGCCCTCAACAGCCACGTCAGCCGGCCGGGCCGGGGTCCCGGTCCCATCGATCAATGAGGCTTCTCGCAGCAGCAGGTCCATCGTCCTCCGATCGGTCCTCGGAACGCCCAAACTAACAAATATTCGCTTACTTGGCTGGGGCGGGGGCCACCACCAACCCGGCAACCGACGCGCCCGTCAGTCGGACGACGCCGGGCGGCCGCATTCCGCGATATCGTAAGGTTGGACTGATTAGATCGGCTATAGGATATGTCCATTCCCAGGGCGTGCGAGGAACCGTGACCATGATCGCTCCCGACGTCGAGCGCGCCGCGGGCGAGCTGCGAGCTTGCCTGGGCCCGCTGGTCCGGCGGCTCAGGCAAGTGCAGGTCGATGGCGAGCTGACGCTGTCACAGGTCTCCGTACTCGTCCGTCTCGAGCGGGAAGGACCTTCCACCCCGGGTGCCCTCGCCGCCGTCGAGGAGATCACCCCACAGTCGATGGGTTCCATCCTCGCCGCCCTCGCCCAAGGCGGCCTGGTCTCTCGGGCGGACGACCCGTCCGACGGGCGCCGGGTGCTCATCTCGATCACCGCCGCCGGCCAGGAAAGCCTTCAAGGCGTCCGTCACCAACGGGCCCGGCGGCTGGCCCGAGCGATCACCGAAACCCTCACCCCCGCCGAGCAACGTCAGCTGATCGAGGCCATTCCACTGCTGGAACGCGTGGTTCAGCGTGTCTGACACCGCCCTTCTCCCCCAGCCTGCGAGGGGGGCAGAACGCCCGGCCGACGACCGCTACAAATGGGTCGCACTGTCGAACACGTCCCTGGGCATGTTCATGTCGGTGCTCGACAGCTCGATCGTCATCATTGCCATGCCGGCGATCTTTCGGGGCATCGGTCTCAACCCCCTGTCACCGGGCAACATCACCTACCTGCTGTGGATGATCATGGGATACCTGCTCGTGGTGGCCGCGTTGGTGGTGTCGTTCGGACGCTTGGGCGACATGTTCGGCCGGGTCCGGATCTACAACCTGGGCTTCCTCGTCTTCACCTGCGCGTCGATCGCCCTGTCACTCGACCCGATGCGCGGAGTGCGCGGCGCTTTGTGGTTGATCATCGGGCGGGTGATACAAGCGACCGGCGGGGCGATGCTCATGTCGAATTCCGCCGCCATCCTCACCGACGCTTTTCCAGCCGAACAGCGCGGCATGGCGCTGGGCGTCAATCAGATCGTGGGACTATCTGGCCAGTTCGTCGGGCTGGTCGCGGGCGGGCTGCTCGCCGCCATCGACTGGCGGGCGGTCTTCTGGGTCAACGTGCCTTTCGGTGTGTTCGGGACGATCTGGGCGTACCTCAAGCTCCGCGAGACGGCCGAGCACCGCCCGGGCCGGATCGACTGGTGGGGCAACGTGACCTTCGCGCTCGGCCTGGGGTTGATCCTGCTCGGCATCACCTTCGGCATCCAGCCGTACCACCACGACACGATGGGATGGACGAGCCCGAAGGTGCTGGGTGCGCTGGTGATCGGCGCCTGCCTGCTGGCGCTGTTTTGCATGATCGAGACCCGGGTGGCGGAACCCATGTTCAACCTGGGTCTCTTTCGGATCAGAGCCTTCGCGGCCGGAGGTTTCACGGCTCTGCTCGCCTCTATCGCACGCGGTGGTTTGCAGTTCATGCTGATCATCTGGTTGCAAGGCATCTGGCTGCCGCTCCACGGTTACAACTTCTCCGATACCCCGCTTTGGGCCGGGATCTTCCTAATCCCCCTCACGGTGGGCTTCATCACGGCCGGTCCGGTGAGCGGCTACTTGTCGGACCGCTATGGGGCAAGGGGCTTTGCCACGGGAGGTATGGTCCTCTTCTGCCTCAGCTTCGTGGGACTCCTTCTGCTCCCCGTCAACTTCTCGTACTGGGTATTCGCGGTGCTGGCGCTCTTCAACGGCATCGGCTCCGGAATGTTCAGCGCGCCCAACACCGCATCCCTGATGAGCGCGGTCCCGCCCGAGCAGCGAGGCCAGGCATCCGGAATGCGCGCCACGTTCATGAACAGCGGGCAAGCGATCTCCATAGGCGTGTTTTTCTCCCTGCTTATCACCGGCCTGCACTCCACCCTCCCCCAGGCCCTGTACTCCGGCCTGCGCAAATACGGCGTCCCGGCCGGGGTGGCCCACCACGCGGCAGCCCTCCCCCCCGTGTCCACCGTGTTCTCGGCCTTTCTCGGCTTCAATCCCATCCAGACCCTGCTCAGCCCTACGGGTGTCCTGCATCAGTTGCCGGCGCACGCCGTTGCCACCTTGACCGGCAAGGAGTTCTTCCCGCAGCTGGTCGAGCGCCCCTTCCACCATGGCCTGGTGGTGGTGTTCACCGTCGCCGCGCTGATGTCGGCGTTGGCCGCGGTGGTGTCCGCCATGCGAGGGACGCAGTACCACTACGAGGCCGGCCCGGCCGCGCCGACGTCAAGCTCACGCTCATCCCGCCAGCAGACGTCCCCTGAATCACCGGAGGACACGGCAGCCGCCGAGGCTCAGCCGTGCGGGCCAGACGACAGCGAGGCAGACCTCGCTCGCATCGACCCGAAGTAGGGGGGCGCCCGGCTCGCCGAACCAGACCGGCCGTTTCGACGAGGACTGGCGTTTCGACGAGGACTGGCGTTTCGACTGGGACTGGCGTTTCGACTGGACTGGCGTTTCGACTAGGCCTGGCCGCCGCCGGACGCTGACCTGGCCGCGACCAACCGGCGCGTCGCCTCTTGCCACAGGCCGGGGTTCCCGGTGAACCATATCGGCGTCAGCTTGAACTTCACGAAGCGCCAGCCGAGGTCGTCGAATCGGCGGGCGACCAGATCGTAACGGGCTCCAGCCATGAACCAGGGCTCCCCGGACTCCAGCGGCATGTAGTGCTGCGCGAGCGTGTAACAGGTACAGGTGCCGGTGTCGCCATCGGTCGCTATCAGGTGGTTCGAGCTCACGTGCTGCGTGGCCTTGAACTGCGACAGAAAGGCGATGACATCCCGGGAGTAGTCGTCGGCGGAACGGGGGCCCGACATGGGAATGACGTCGCCTGCGAGGGCGGGAAGGTCGAGCTCGACCTGGTCCGCCCAGGCGGCCCGGTAGAGATCGAAGTCCCTGGAGTCCATGCCGAGGGAACAGGCGATCACCAGGTTGCGAATCTGACGCTCGTCATCCAATTGTCGGAGGATGGGGTCCATCTCTTCCTCGCCTTCCCGAACCGGCTGTGAGGATGCGCCCGCGGTGCAAGCGGGTGAATCGGATGCCGAGGGTAATCGACGGCGCCAGGGCCACGCGAAGGCGTAGTCAGGCCCGGTCCCTCTGAGCCGGCAGCACGGGAGGAGCCGTTCGCCAGTCCGGGATCCCGTCCTCCGGCTCCGCCACGACCCGCTTCGATTCGTGGATGCCGGCCCAGTGGGCATGGTTGAGCTCGTGCAGGGTGAAGCACGAGTTGAGCGCGTTGTAGAAGCCCATGTTGTCCACGCTCTGGTTGACCGACTCCTTGATCAAAAGAGCGGTCACGGTCGGCAACCTGGCGATCCGCCGGACGAACGCCAGCGTCTCCTCCTCGAGTCGGTCTTCGGGAACGACCTTCGAGATCATGCCCAGGCGGTAACCCTCCTCGGCGTCGATCGAGTCGCCGGTGAGAAGAAGCTCCTTGGCCTTCCGGGGACCGAACTCCCATGGGTGGGCGAAGTACTCCACGCCGCACATGCCCAACCGGGTCCCGACCACGTCAGCGAAGACCGTGCTGTCCGCGGCGACGATCAGGTCGCACGCCCACATGAGCATCAAACCGGCCGCGTACACGGGACCGTGGACCGAAGCCACCGTGATCTTTCGCAGGTTCCTCCACCGCCGGTTGTTGTCGAAGAAGTACTGCCACTCCTGAAGCATCAGCCGTTCCGCCCCCTGCCTCGTCCCCCCGTGGACAGCAAACGAGGGATGCTGGTCCGGCCCTGGGGTCGATTCTCTCAGCGAGTCGGACGATCCCAGGTCGTGGCCCGCAGAGAACATCGGGCCGGCGCCACCCAGTATGACCACCCGGACCTGGTCGTCGGCCTCCGCCCGCCGAAACGCATCGTCGAGCTCCACCAGAAGGCCACGGTTCTGGGCATTGCGCTGATTCGGCCGGTTCAGCATGATCCGGACTATGGTGCCCTCGTCCAAGGAATCATAGGACACATACCTGTAGGTCGACTCGTGACCATTCATTCCCAAGATCCTCCAAAATGAGTCGACATTCTTGCTCCTTTCACCCTACATGTGCCGCGGCGGCACACCCAGTTGCGAACTCCTAGGCCGGACCGGATCGCCGCCCGGACCGGATCACCGCCCTGCGCCGGGGACATCGAGAGGCCCCGATCCCGGCGACGGCGGGACCGAGTCTCCCCTTTGAAGTACGCCTTCCCGGAGCAGGTGCTGAATTTTTGATGGCCTGTAGCCGAGAATCTCGCGAGCCACATACTCGGTGTGCTCACCGAGGAGCGGCGACGCAGCCGGCCGGCCGGGAGGAGTGTCGGACAGTTGGTAACGGGGCCCCTCGATCACGGTCTCCGACACGATCGGGTGGGGAATGCCCACAAAGTGCCCCCACGCCTCGAATTGGGCGTCCTCGGTGGCACGAGCGAGGGAAACCGCCTCATAGGCGGGAATACCCTCACCCTGGAGAAGACGCTCCAGCTCTTCCACCACCTGCGGACGCACCCATTCCTCCACCCAACGCTCGATCGCATCACGCGCCATAAGCCTTCCCTCCAGCGAGGAAAGGTCGTGTGGGGCGAGGGCTGCGGGGGCCCCCATGAGCTCCTGGAGACGGGCCCACTGGGCGTCGTTCTGCACCGCGATGGCGATCCAAGCCGCCTCGTCGTCACCTCGATCCGCACATCGGAACACCCCGTGAGGGACCATGTCGTCATCTCGATTCCCGGAACGCGTGACGACCCGTCCCGACTGGAAATAGTCAGCCAGTTGCGGGGTCAGGAAACCGAGGGCGCATTCCACCTGGGAAAGGTCGATGTAGCAACCTCGACCAGTCTCCCGCCGGTGATCGAGGGCGGCCAGGATCAAGAACAGGGCGAAGCGTGGAGCAATCGCATCCGTGTAGGGCCCGAACGGACCGAAGGGGGTACGGCCCGGCCAACCGGTGAGGTCTTTAAGCCCCGAGAGGGCTGAGCCAACATTGCCGTACCCGGCCATGTTGGCGAGCGGGCCGGTATGCCCCATCAGTGAGGTACTCAGCATTATCAGGCGCGGGTTCTGATGACCCAACGACGAGTAGGTGAGACCCCACTTCTCGATGACCCCAGGGGCGTAGGATTCGACGACAACGTCTGCCCAGGCGGCCAAATCACGCACCACATTTCGTCCCGCTTCGGCCGACAGATCGATCCCCATGCTCATCTTGCCGGCGTTGCAGTTGATGAAGAGAGCTGCCATCTCGGTATCCGGCACCCCGTCCACAAAAGGTGGCATGCACCGAGACACGTCGAGGCGATCCGAAGATTCGATCCGGACTACGTCCACGCCGAAATCGGCGAGCACCCGTGCGGTGATCGGACCGGCGACGGCCCACGACAGGTCTACGACCCGAACACCTTCGAGGGGTAGCGCTCCCATCTAGATCACCCGCCCCATCCGTAGCTCCCCGAGATCCGACTCAGAGAGGCCGAGCCATTCGCCGTAGATCTCCCGGTTGTGCTCGCCAACGGTCGGCGCCGGCCGGTTAGCAGCGCCGAACGCGTCCACGGTCACCCGGGCAACAGCCTGCGGCACTCGAACGCGCCGTTCGCCGGCAGAGGGCTCGGACCAGACTCCGTGGGCCGAGAAGTGGGGATTGTTGGCGGCGTCCTCGATCGAAGCGATCGGCGCGGCGAGGAAGCCCCACTCCTTGGCTGCGTCGAGCACTTCCCCGATCGTCTTCGACCGGAGGAAACCGGCGATGATCCCCTTGTAGACGAGAATGTCATCCTCCGACAGAGATTCTTCTTGGAGCAGCCTCGGCAGCTCGCACCAGTCAAGAGGCGGCAGATCACAATCCGGCTGCGCTCGCAGCCAGCTCCACAAACGGTTGCTGCGACTGGCAGTGGGTCCCATGGCCAGGTGCAATTCGATCAGGCCGTCCTTCACCTGCCACGACCCCCGAACCTTCGGGGCCGGGTCGGAGTCGATATCCGCCCGATCACCACCCCTATCCAGGGGGTCGCTCGGAGGAGTGCCCCACGACGCCGCACCGGGATGCCCGACTGCGCCCGACAAGATCTTGCATATCGTGGCCAATGCGACGGACGCCTGGGCGGAAACGTTCACGTGCTGACCCAGCCCGGTCTGGAGGCGAGCAAAGTGAGCGAGCATCGCGCCTCCTGCTGCATCCGCCCCGGCCGCGAGGTACGCCTGCGGAACACCGACCCGGACGGGCGGAAAGTCACCATCCCGATGGATCTCGAGCGGTCCGCCAGCGGCCCACACGATCAGATCGCTGTCGGCATACCCGGCTTTGGGCCCGGTCGGGCCGAACGGGGTCACCGAGACCAGGATCAACTCTGGGTTCTTCGCCCGAAAGGTGGCGTAGCTCAACCCGAGGGATTCCATGTGGCCAGCAGGACCGGACTCGAAAAGGAAATCGACCGACCGGGCCAACTCGAGAAACAGTCGACGACCCTCCTCGTCGTCGAGGTTGCAGGTGATGCCTCGCTGGTTGCAGACCAGGCTCTCCCACAACAGCGAATCTCCCGCCCGGTCACCCCCTGGCCACGGGCCGATCCGTCTGGCGCTGGAACCGTCGGGGGGTTCCACGTGGACCACGTCGGCTCCGAGATCGGCGAACATCTTCCCGGCGAAGAGGCCGCGCTCGTTGGTCGCATCGAGCACTCGGTATCGGGACAAGAAACCCAACTGGACACCTCCGGAAGATCCCGTCCGACACTGGCCCCCCTGGATGCCGCGAGCCTCGCGGGCCAGGCGGACGGCCCGGGTGTGCGTGGAACCCCGGGTCGGACGGGCGCCGCATACGATATCGCAGCATCGAGGACACCGATCGGGAGGGACAATGCGGTACCACTTTGTCGTGCTCACCAATGCCACGGACGGTCAAGATCAGGCCTACAACGATTGGTACAACGAGGTCCATCTTCCCGACGTCCTGAGCGTTCCGGGTTTCGTGGCCGCCCAGCGGTTCAAGCTCAGCCAGGAGGGGCCTCCCCAGGACTTCACCCACGGCTACCTGGCGATCTACGAGGTGGAGACCGACGACCTGGAGGGAGCCCATCGGGCCCTCCAAGCCGCCTCGGGAACTGATGCCATGGTGATCAGCCCCGCCCTCGACCGGGACAGCGCCGTGGCCGTTTACTTCGAGGCCATCACCGACCGTCGGGAGGCACCCGCGACCCAACCCGCCGATACCAGCGTCTAGGCGCCGCCGCTAGGAGAATTTCTCAGCCGGGGCAGCACGTCCCGGCCCAAACGGGCAACCTGATCAAGGTAGCCATCGCCCTGGTCAGCGGGCCCGAGCATGAACTCGCGACAGCCGACCTCCCAGTAGGCGTGCAACTGCTCGACCACCTGGTCCGGCCGTCCGGCCACGAACAGCCGCTCCGGGAAGCCGTCCTTGGCGTCGGTAAGCTTCGCCCAGGCCGCGGCCGCAGCCGCGTGGGGCCGCTCCGAGTCGTCGACATGCACAGGGAGCAGCATCCCGGTGCGGTACGGCTCTTCCGCCCGCCCCAGCTCCTCCCGCGTCTGAAGGAGGAACTCCCGGCGGCGGGCGAAGCTGTCCGGACCGAGCAGATACCCGATCCATCCATCCCCGAATCGGGCCGCCCGCCGCAGCGATACTTCTCGCCAGCCGGCCAACAAAAAGGGAACGTCGGGCGCGGTCGGAGCCAGGGTGACGTCGGACCGCTGCACTCCGTTAGCCAACAGCGACCGGACTTCGGCCAACACCGACTCCATCCGCCGACCCCGATCCCGCATGGGCACGCCCGCGGCCTCGAACTCGGGCGGATACTCCCCGCCCACTCCGACCCCGATCCGGAGCCGGCCCGGGGCGAACGCGGCCAAGCTGCCCAGCTGTTTCGCCAGCACGAGCGGGTGCCGCAACCCGAACAGCATCACGCACGGCCCGAGGGAAATGCGCTGGGTGGAAGCGGCCACGACCGACAAGGTGACAACGGACTCCAGCAGCGGATGCGGGTGCAACAGATGATCACCCACATAGACGCCGTCGAAACCCGCAGCTTCCGCCCGGCGGGCCGCCTCCACCACTCGTCCGGTATCCACCCGGCCGGTGTCGGCGTTCGCCACCGTCGCCAACATCACCCCCACCGTCGGACCGGGCGGCCCCATTTCTCCACCCGCACTGGCACCGGCGGACGCGCGCTCTACCAATATGACCTCCGTATTGTCTGCTGTTGACCCGATGGTAGCGACCGCCGATCCCGCCAATTCTCACCGGTCCTGGCGCGGTTTTCAGAACGGCGGGCCGGGCGTTCGAGAGTGGACGGCCCCGCGAAGCGGCCACTACCATCGCCGGAGAAGCCGACGGGAGGAAACAGGGTGACGTCTACTGAGATAGCGAGTGGCGTGCGGGTCTACCGGGCAGCTGAGGCCCCGCTGCTGTCAGAGAGTGGCACGACAACCACGTACTTCGAGGCCGCCCCCAACGTGCAGGAGGTCGCCGCCCGGCTGTCCACGACCGACTGCTCGATCAACAAGGTGCTCGCCCACCAGGGCGAAGGCGAGGGCGACCGCATCTCCGTCGTCTACCTGTATTTCAAGCCGCATTTTCCGTTGTTCCCGCACAAGCACGACGTGAACAGCATGTACGTCATCATCTCGGGCTCGGTCGTGGACTTCATGGGCACCGAGACGTTGCGGCCTGGGGACTGCTGGTCCGTCCAGGCCGGCCATTCCTACGAGTACTCGGCCGGTCCGGACGGGGTCGAGGTCCTCGAGATCTTCAGCGGCCGCGACCAGGTAGCCATCATCCTCACCGACGCGGCCGCGGACCGTCTGGAGGCGGCGGAGAAGGCGGTGCGCGAGAACGCGGAGTCCTGGAAGCAGCTCACCGAGGGGCCGCTCTTCAAGGCCAACGCCGGCAAGGCCTAAGCGGCGGTCTCGGCGGGCTCATGCCGCCGCAACCCACGAGGACACCAGCTGAGTTCTGCCGCCCACCAGCACGGCTCTACCGCCCACCAGCACGGCTCTACCGCCCACGAATCCGGCCAGCCAGGCAAGAACCACGATGAACATCTTCGGACGGGTCGATGAAGTCGGCGACCACCAAGTCACGCTCGGCGTGATGTTGCCGGTGTTCGGGTTGATCGACGGTTCGATCGATCCTCCCCGCGTCGCTGAGGCCGCGCGCTACGGCGAGGAGCACGGGCTGGACGGTCTCTGGCTGGGCGACCACCTCGTCCATCCTCTGCCGCTGCTCGAGTCGATTGTCAGCCTCGAGCACATCGCCACCCTGACGACCCGCGTTCGCATCGGCACTTCCGTGATGTTGCTGGCGCTTCGCAAGGTCATCTCGGTGACCAAGCAGCTGGCCACCATCGCTGCTTATCATCCGGGTCGACTCACGCTCGGAGTCGGGGTGGGAGGCGAACACCCGAGCGAGTTCCTGGCCAGCGGGGTGCCCCTTCACGAGCGGGGAGCCCGCCTCGAAGAGGCGGTGGTCCAGCTCCGCGACCTGTGGGGTGGATCTGCCGCGGACGAGGAAGGTCGGTTTACCAACCTCAAGGGCATCCGCATCGCACCTCTTCCGCCACCCATGCCGCTGCTGTTCGGTGGGCATACCCCCACGGCACTCCGCCGGGCCGCCCGCCTGGGCGACGCCTGGGTCGGCTTCTACAGGGACGTTCAGGGATTCGCTGCGGCATGCGACGTCCTGCGCATCGAGCGGGATACCGTCGGGCTCGGGGATCGGCCGTTCCCTACTGGAATGGTGTTGCCCACCCTCCTCGCCGAACGCAATGAACGCGACGAGGCCGCCGCCAGTCGGGCTGCCGGGTTTATGCGCGGCGCTAGCACCAAGGACTTCCAGTCCTCCCCGGACCAAATTCATCCTGGCCGGGAGCCCTGAGCGCGCCCTGGAACGGATGGCCGAATACTTTGCCGCCGGCTGCCGGCACTTCATACTCGCCGTGCTCGACCAGGGCGATGCTTACATGGATCAGCTGGCGATGGTATGCGAACTGCTTCTACCCGGGCTGCGATCGCTCCAAGGCTCAAGTGCGTGACACCATGGCCACGTCGCTCAGGAGAAGGGTTTCATGCCGCTCCGTATAGAAAACGCCGTCGATCTCCATTGTCACTTCGGACGCGACACAATCGGTGGGTCCCTCGAGTTCGGCGATGCCTTCCACGGTATACCGGCCATCGAATCGGCTCGCGAGGCCCGGGCCAACGGCTATGCCGCCATTGTCCTAAAACCGCACGGCTTCGCCAACCCGGCATTGGCAGAAAACATAGAGCTTGCCGTGCCGGGGATTCGTATCTTCGGGGGCATCTGCACGGATCACCCTACTGGTGGCCTCAACGTCTGGGCGGTCGAGGCGGCCCTGTCGCTCGGAGCCAGGATCGTGTGGCTCCCGACGGCGCACAGCGCCGTCGATTTCGGGAAGATGTTCGAGATTAGTGCGCGCCATCGCGGGCTGGGCCCCATCCGGGTCGTCGACGACGACGCCAAACCGCTACCCGCCGTGGAAGAGATCTTCGATCTGGTGAGGCAGACGGACGCCATCCTGGCGACCGGTCACATCTCCAGCGACGAACACTACGTGGTCGTGAAGGCCTTCGCCCGGACGGGAAAGCTCTTGGTCACCCACGCCGGCGAGTCCCGTTCCGGAACCCGAGGTTTCTCCCCTCAGCAGTGCGCCGAGCTCGCCGACCTCGGCGCCATGGTCGAGTTGACCGCGTTGACCTGTGACGAGGTCTTTGGCCATCCCGGAAAGTCACCCCAGCAGATACTGGAGATCATCAAAGCGGTAGGACCGCAGCGATGCACCCTTTCTACGGACTACGGCTGGGGCGGACCGCCTCTTCCTCGGCCGGCCACCGGCTTTCTCGAGTTCCTGGAGAGCCTCTGGAAGCTCGGGCTCCCCGAAGACGACCTGGTGACCATGGCCAGCAGAAACCCGGCTCGATTGCTCGGGCTTCCGTTCGCCTGACGAGTTGGTGACGAACGCACCCCCTCGGCCCGAATCAATCGGATGATGCTCGGGGATCCCTTCGCTGACTGACCCTCTCCAAGGGAAGCTAGACCGTCCCGGTTTGGGCTACGTCTAGACTCCGGGGAGGCGCCCGATGGCTGCGAAACCTGCAGGAGGTCCAGAAAACTGCATCCAGTTGCGTGCAGGGGCGCTCGACAAGGAACAGGTCGCGACTACTTCAGGGGGTCTGGCAGCATGCCAATACCGGCATTGGACGTGAACTTCTTCGATCGATCCGTCGTAGAGGATCCGTTCCCGCTGTACGAACAGATTCGCGCTGCGGGACGGATGGTCTGGAATGACACCCTCAAGGGGTGGATGATCCCGGGCTTCGAGGAGTGCAGCACGGTCCTCACCGATTCAGGCGAGCGGTTCGCCATCATGAACGGCGACCCGAACCTGATCTTCTGGTTCGACGCACCCAACATGATCCAAGTCGACGGGGCCGAGCACCAGCGCTTGCGGCGCTGCCTGGTCCCGCTGTTCACTCGCAGTGCCACCGCCAAGTGGGAGCGACGGGTCGGGGAGGTGGTCGACGAGCTCCTGACTCCCCTGATGCACGGCAGCGACAACTTCGATCTGATCGCCGACTTCACGATGATTCCGACGGTGATCGTGGCCGAGATGCTGGGAGTCCCCAAAGAGCGCCACCACGACTTCCGACGCTGGTCTCATGAGATCGTCTCCAATTTGGCTTATGGTCACGAGGACCCGGTCGCCCGGGCAGTGATGAAAGGCGCGGCTGACGGCGTCAACTCTTACCTCACGGAGGAGATCGAGCGGCATCGTCGGGAACAGCCCGACGACTTGATCACCGCCATGCTCGGGATGCCCGAAATGAGCGACGCCGAAGTGCGCTCGGCCGCCATTCTGCTGTTCATCGCCGGGTACGACACCACAGCCAAGCTGATGGGCATGTCCTTGGTGGCGCTCGAACTGCATCCAGATCAGCGCCGGTTGTTGGCGGACGACCTATCGCTTGTCCCTGACGGCATCGAAGAAGTACTGCGTTGGGCAGGCGTGTCGCAAATGACGCCCCGGCTGGTCGTAGGCGACACTGAGCTCGCCGGTACGAAGCTGCCCGCAGGAGACGTAGTCCACGTGCTCATGGCGGCCGCCAACCGTGACCCGAATCGGTGGTCGGAACCACAGCGCTTTGATGTCCGTCGGGACCCGAAATCCAATCTGGGATTCGGGTTCGGGCCTCATCTTTGTTTAGGCGCCCCCCTGGCCCGGCTCGAAACGAAGGTGGCGATCGAGCGGCTCCTGACGATCGCGCCGGAGTACGAGTTGCGTGACATCGACCTCGGCGACGCCTTTTACGTGAGGGGACCTGAGCGGGGCCTGCTCGACGTGGGGCTGTCCGCGGCTTCGTAGCGGCCAGCCGGGCGCAGGAGCGATGCTCCTCTTGTGGCCAGCGCCTTGTCGTCAAGTTGCAGCCGTAACGACGAGCTTCAAGCTGGTACGCACGGTCGGCTCTCCTATCCGACCGTGGGCCCAGCGCAGCTGGACGCGATGGCTACTATCCGCGCTGTGGGCCGGGACGGATTTGAACCGCCGTAGGCTATGCCGGCAGGTTTACAGCCTGCTCCCTTTGTCCACTCGGGCACCGACCCAGGAGCCCATCAGACTAGCCGCTCCACCGCGTGGTCACGGGGGGCCTGAAGCCAGCTGGTCCTTCCGCACCTTGCCCATGGAGTTGCGCGGCAGCGCCGCCACCAGCTCCACCCGCCGGGGCCGCTTGTGCACGGAAAGCGTGTCCGCCACGAAGACGCACAGTTCCGGCCCGGTCACCCCGCTCGCCACCACGTACCCAACGATGGCCTGACCGAGGTCGTCGTCGGGCACACCGATGACCGCTGCCTCGGCGACCCCTGGATGGGCCAGCAGGGCCGCCTCGACCTCTCCCGCGCCGACCCGAAAACCGCCGGTCTTGATCAGATCCGTCGACTGCCGACCCACGATCCGGTGCCATCCGCCCTCGTCCAAACAGGCGGCGTCGCCGGTCCGCAACCAGCCATCTGTCGTGAACTGGGCGGTGGTGACCTCGGGCTGATTCAAATACCCCTCCATCAGGGTCGGGCCGCGCACGTGGAGCTCCCCAACCGTCTCGCCGTCGGCAGCCAGGGTCCCCCCGTCGTCGTCGACCAGACGGGTCTCCACGCCCTGCAGTGGCTGCCCAACCCAACCCGGCCGGCGTTCGCCCTCAGCCCGAGCGCTCAGGGTGATGAGGGTTTCGGTCATCCCGTAGCGTTCGATCGGGCCCTGGCCGCTCCGCTCTACCAGCCGATGGAAGACGGGGGCAGGCAGCCCGGCGCTCCCCGACACGAGCAGCCGGGCGGGCCGTAACGCTTCGGGCGCGCTGGCGTCGGCTGCGATGCGAGACCACACCGTCGGCACCCCGAAGAACAAGCTCCCCCCCTCCGCCGCAGCGATGGCGTAGGCAGCGGGCGCCGGCCGACCGGTGTGCACCAGACGGCTCCCGACGCGCAGCGCGCCGAGCACCCCGAGGACCAACCCGTGCACGTGGAACAGCGGCAGCCCGTGCACCAGTACGTCATCAGGCGTCCAGGCCCACGCCGCCGCCAGCGGCATCGAGGTCAGCCGCAATGGCATCCGCACTCAGGAGGACGCCCTTCGGGGGACCGGTCGTGCCGCTGGTATAGAGGACGAGGGCAGGACTGGATGGGCCGGGCTGTCCCCCAACCGCGGGGACCCAGGTGCCGCGATCTTCGGCCCGAACCGGAACGACCTCCACCCGGACCTCTGGCGGAACCTGCGGGTCGGACCCGGCGGCGACCAGAAGGACCTGAGCCGCGCTGTCCCGGAAGATGTGGGTCCGCTCGAGGACCCCGGCGTCAGGGGCTACCGGAACGACGGGGACGCCGGCCAGGAGCCCGCCCAGCACCGCCACGACGGTCTCCAGGCTGGCCGTGGCCTCCACGGCTGCCATGGGCGCCCCGGCGATCCGGCGGGCCACGGCCGCCGCGGCCGCCGCCAGCTCACCGAGGTCGAGGGCGCGACCGTCGACCGTCACCGCCCTCTGACGGTCGGATCCTGCTCCCTCACCGCTGAGATCTGGGATGAGCTCCACGACCCGAGCAAGCTAGGCGGCGGCGCTACGGTGGCGCCATGCCCACCTTTGACATCGTGTCCCAGGTCGACATGCAGGAAGTGCGCAATGCCGTCGACCAAGCCCAACGCGAGCTCGCCACCCGCTTCGACTTCAAAGGCACGGAGTCGAGCGTCGAACTGCAGGGAATGGAGCTCCGGCTGCACTCCGCGACCGAGGACCGCCTCCGGGCGGTGACGCAGGTGCTCGAGGAGAAGCTGGTCCGGCGCAAGGTCTCGCTGAAGGCCCTCGACCACGGCAACATCGAGGAGGCGGCCAAGGGAACGGTTCGCCAGACCGTCACGCTGAAGGCCGGCCTCTCCTCCGACAACACCAAGGCCATCAATCGCTGGATCAAGGACAAAGGGCCGAAGGGCGTGTCGTCTCAGACCCAAGGCGACCAGGTCCGGGTCACCGGCAAGAAGCGCGACGACCTGCAAAACGTGATCGCCGGGTTGCGGGAAGAGGACTTCGGACTACCGCTTCAGTTCGAGAACTTCCGGGATTGATCAACCCGGCGGGAGAAGCGTCGCCACCTCTCGGGGAGAGGACGGGCTAGCGCGCCCACTCGTGCGACCGCAGACGACGGATGCGCTCCTCGGTGGGCGGGTGATCGGAGAACAGGCTCTTGAACGACATGTTCATCCCCGCCAGCGGGCTCACGATGTAGAGGGGCGCCATCTCCCGATGCACGGCTGGCATCGGAATCTGGCGAGCACCAGCTTCGAGCTTGGCCAGGGCCCGGGCCAACGGTTCGCCGTCGCCGATCAGGCGGGCGCCGGAACGGTCGGCCTCGAACTCCCGGCTGCGGGACAGCGCCAGCTGGAGCAGAGTCGCGGCCAACGGAGCCAGGATCAGCAAGGCCAGCAGCTCAAAAACGTTCTCGCCCTGGTCACGGCCGCCGCCGAAGAACAGCCCGCCCCATGCGGCGATCCGGGCCAGCAACGTGATCGCCATGGCGATAGTCGCGGCCACCGAGGAGATGAGGATGTCCCGGTTGCCGACGTGGCTGAGCTCGTGCGCCAGCACGCCGCGCATCTCGTCCCAGGTGCAGATCTCGAGAATGCCCTGGGTCACGGCCACGGCGGCATGATCGGGGTTGCGCCCGGTCGCAAAGGCGTTCGGCTGCCGGTCAGGCGTGACGTACAGCTTCGGCATCGGCATGTTGGCGCGCGTGGTGAGATCGCGCATGACCTTGTAGTAGTCCGGCATCTGGGCCTCGGTCACGGGCGCGGCCCGGGCGGCCTTGATGGCGATCGAGTCGGAAAACCAGTACGACCCGCCAGTAAATAGCAGGCCGATGACCAGCCCGACGATGAGCCCCTCAGTCCCTCCGATGAGCGCCCCGATCCCCACGAAGAGGGCGGCCAGGAGGGTCAGGATGAAGGTGGTCTTGATGATGTTGCGGTCCATGGCAACCTCCATGGTGCCCGATCTATCTGAAAATAGGCCAAGAGTTCAGTCGTAGTAGCCTGAATGGATGTAGACGGACGGGACGCCCTCATCCCGGAACATCGCCACGTTGCGGCGGTCATCCTCAAACGACAGGACCAGCTCGAAGCCGGCGGCCCGCAACTCCCGGACCGAGCGGCGCTTGAACTCCCAGGCCGCTCCGTAATCGCCGAAGTCCCGCATCACGAGGAGATCCCACCGCACCCGGTAGCGGTGGAGCCAGGCCAGCGTCTGAGGCTCTACCCGGGCCGGGCGGGCGGTGAGCAGCACGATCACCAGGCTCGAATCGAGCAGGTCGAGGAGCCGGGCGATCTCCTCGATGAGCGGATCGTCGCCGCACGCCTCGAAGAAGGCGTCCCAATCTCTCCAGGGCCGCTCCAGGTAGTGCTGGCGGCTGGCGGCGTCGCTGAGCACCCCGTCCAGGTCGAACACCACCGTTCGGCCGGGCGAGACGGGTCCGGCCCGCCAGCGCCAGTTGGCATAGTGCTCGAATTCGTCGTCGTGTTCAGCCGGCCGGGGCCTACCGCTGCTACTCATCGTTTCATCCCAGCCGCCAGGTCACCACGGACCAATCGGAGAAAAGGGTCAGCGGCGCGGGCTCCACGGGCCGCCGCACCGAGGCGAGCTGGTCGAGGGCCAAGGGCGGTACCTCGCCTTCCGGGACCGGGGCGGTCACCGGGGTCCACCGGTCGACGACTGCGAGCCAGCCGGACTCGGCGACCCGCAGGGTCGACGCCAACCAGGCGACGGCCGGACCCAGCTGGGCGTAGCGGGCACGATCAGGTCGAGGAGCACAGCCCGCCAAGGTATCGGCAGCCGCCGAGCGCTCCTTGTCGAGGGGCACGAGAAGTTCGCGGAGCCCGGGCGGGACGGTCCGCTCCTCTCCCGCCGACTCCCCCTCCTGTGGCTCGGGGCCTTCGGGGGATTCGGGGGGTTCAGATGGTTCGGGCGTTTCGGGCAGTCCGGGCCGTTCGGGCCGTCCGGGCAGTCCAGGCCGTCCGGGCAGTCCGGGCAGTCCAGGCCGTTCTGGCGGCCTGGGCCCGGCCCGAGGACCCTTCGACGCCGCTCTGCCGGTGCCACCTTCGCCGCTCTCGCTCGCCACAGCCCCGCCACCGCGAGTCTCGCCGCTTGCCGTTGAGCCCGCCGCACCCCCTCGTCCCGGCGCACCCCCTGGTCCCGGCGCCTGGTCGGTGGCGGCCAGCCGGACCTCCCACCATTGGCCGTCCCGCCATTCGAGCCGGTCGGACGGCCGCCGAGACGCCCAGCCGATGGCCACGAGCACGGCCGGGCCCGAAACCACAGGAGGGTGGCCGAGCGACGTGATGAGCGGACCGAGCCCGGCGACCCGGGCCGCCATTTCGTCGTCGTCCCCACCGTCGTCCTCACCGACGGCGCCAACTGGACCTAAGACGAGGATCGGCGACTCGATCGGGATGTGCCCGGTCTGCAGCTCCCGGCCACGGGGATCGTCTTCGACGAGCACGTACCTGAGCGCCGTCAGGCACTCCGGTCCCCGGCCCAGGAACGCGGCCGCCCTCGACCCGTCGCCGGCGCCTATTTCCACCAGGGTGAACGGATCGGGCCGACCCAGGGCAGCCCACCAGGCGTCGACAGCATCGACTTCCCACTCGATCAGGGCGTCGACATTCGGTATGGGCTCGGGCGGGTATGGCCCCTCTGCCGAGTAGGGAACGGGCCCCATCCGCCGGGCCCGTTCCCCCAAGTCAGTCACAGCCTCGGAGGCGGATTCCACTGGGCGCACGGTAGTTGGGGCCGGGGGTAGTAGGACGCCGGGGGGCGCTGCCCGCCGGCGGGGCCCGGGAACGCCCCGCGCACACCGGCGGGGCTCGGGAACGCACCGCGCACACCGGCGGGGGCTCGGGGAGCGCGCCGGCCAGGTCCCAGCCGGACCGAGCCGCGATCGAGCCGCAATCGAGCGAGCCTGAACTTTTGGCTGGCCACCCGACATGGACGATTTGCCAGTTTCCTGCGCCCCTGGGCGGTCCCCGAGATGGCCCAACGAGCTGCTCCGTCGCCTCCGACCCCTCCCGAGCGGCGCCCCCGAACGAAAACGGTCAGTAAAACTGCCCCGCTCCCGTTTTATTGACCGTTTTCGATTTCGCTCCCGTACGAAGTCGCACAAAAACGGTCAATAAAACCTGACGGTACCCCCTCACGGCGTTTTCCTGACCGTTTTCGAGGCGAACCCCGTACGAGTTCACGCAAAAACGGTCAGGAAAAAATGGCGTCCCCATTTTTCTGACCGTTTTTGCCGACCCACCCGAAGACGAGGCAGGCCACGTCACTCCCTCCTACCTCCGACCTCCAACCTCCGATCACCGGCGTCCATCGGACACCGGCATGGCCGCCAGCACGCGTGAGATCTCGGGTGGGAACAGGCGAAGAACATCTCGGCGCATCGTGGTGTCGTCCATGGCGGCGGTGAGGTGAGCGACGCGCCAACCGTGGGCCAGCAGCAAGTTGTCCCGATGCCGACCGTGCGTGAACTTCCCGAACGACTTAGACCGCACCGACCATCCGTCGACCTCCACCCCGACCTTCCACGCCGGCCAGGCGATGTCGAGGACCAGTACCTCCCCCTCGAGCACCAGCTGGAACTGGGTCACAAACGGCCCAAACGGCGCCAAGGCTCTGACCGCCCGCAGTTCCAACATGCTCTCGACCGCCGGTTCACCGGTGCGCATGCGGAGGACGTCCGACAATGTCTGGCTCCCCGGCCGCCCCCGACGCCCGGTTCGGTTCACGCAGTCCGCCAGCTCTTCGGGCGTCCACCACCCTGAGACGCATCCCTCATCCACTACCCGGGCCAGCAACGCCGGGTTCAAGCGGTTGGCCAGGTCGCACACGGTACGGACGCGGGACGTGAGCACGACGCCGCCCCGCCGATCGATGTCGGGGGGATCAAGGCATCCCACCCGGTGCAGCACCACCCCGGCCACCCGCGGGTGCCGGGGCAGCGGCACCGAGAGTTCTGGGACGGTCGGGGCGGCCAGCCCGGGCAGCCCGTGTATGGCCGCGGCTGTGGCGTGCGACAGCGCCGCTCCGGGACCAGCCAGAAAGCTGGCTGCCACCGCGTCGTCCCAGCCCGATGGAGATCGCCCCGCGATCGCATACGCCCGGGGCCGGATCTGGCGCAGCCACCCGGTGGCGACCATTCGGGCTTCCACGGAGGGCGAGACCCCGAGCGATCGGAGTTGCCGACGGATGACGACGCCTCGTTGGGCCTCGGCCAGACGGATGACGGCCGCCCCATCCGGCGGCCACTGTCTCTGAAGCATTGATCATGAAATTACACGAAACATGACGCGAGAGGTGACCGGGGGCGGGTGGCGCCAGGACCGGAGGGCGGATGGCGCCCAGACCGGGGGCGGGTGGCGCCAGGACCGGAGGGCGGATGGCGCCCAGACCGGGCGGGTGGCGCCAGACCGGGCGGGTGGCGCCAGACCGGGGGCGGATGGCGCCAGACCGGGGGCGGATGGCGCCAGGACCGGAGGACGGGTGGCGCCCGACCAGGGAGGAAGGGAGATGGCCAGGGGCTGGAGGCGCCAGACCGGGGGCGGGGGCGCCAGTCCAGGGGGCGGGGGCGCCAGTCCAGGGGGCGGGTGGCACCAGTCCGGGGGGCGGGTGGCGCCTGACCAGGGGCCGTCAGAAGAGGGTGATCGCGTCCCGGGCAAACGTGATCACCGGCGAGGACACCCCGGCAAAGATGGTGAACACCACGCAGATGGCGAGGGTGATGCCGACAAACAGCGGGATGGTGATCTTCTCCCGTTCCGGCGGTTCCAGAGTGTCGGTGGCGGTCGTACCGTCGAGCGACGGCACGGGTTCGAGGCCGGCCAACAAGGTCCCATCGTCCGCGGTGGCAACCGAGACCGGGCTGGCCACCGAGACCGGACTGGCCACCGAGACCGGGCTGGCCACCGAGACCGGACTGGCAACCGAGACCGGGCTGGCAACTCCCGCCGCCTCGGGTGCGGCTCCCTCGAGCGCCGCGGGGGCCGCCGGCGCCACCCCGCCAACCGGGACGGGGGCAGCCGTAGAGGTTTGGGCAGGTTGGGCATCAGGGCCATCCCCGGTCCCTTCCTCGACCCCAGCGGGCGTCGTGCTGTACATGAGTAGCGCCACCCGGAGGTAGAAGAAGGCGGCCACCGCGGCGGCGAGCATGGCGATGATCGCCAGGGGGTACTGGCCCCGCCCCACGGCGGCGGAGACCACGTAGAACTTGGCCAGGAAGCCGCTGGTGAACGGCACGCCGGCGAGGGCGAGCAAGAACACCAGCATCGCCAGCGCCAGCGCCGGCTGGCGGCGGCCGAGGCCGCGGATCTCACCGAGGTCGTTGCGAGCTTCCCCGGTTCCCTGGATGAGCTGGACCACCGCAAACGCTCCGATGATGATGAAGGCGTAGGTAAAGAGGTAGAACAGCGCGGCTGAGGTTCCCGCGCTCGACGCGGCCTGGACGCCTACCAGTACGTAGCCGGCCTGGCTGATCGACGAGTAGGCCAGCATCCGCTTGAGGTCCTTCTGGGCGATGGCCACGACCGACCCCACCAGCAGGCTGAGCACCGCGATCACCCAGATGGCGGGCCGCCAGTCGGCCTGCTGGCTGATGAATGTCTGGTTGAGCACCCGGATCAGGCCGGCGAAGCCGGCGGCTTTGGCCACCGCCGCCATATAGCCGGTGAACGGCGTGGGTGCCCCCTGGTAGACGTCGGGTGTCCAGTTGTGGAACGGGACGGCACCGACCTTGAAGCCGAGTCCCACGATCAGCAGGGCGATACCGCCGAGGAGGACGCCGTTGTTGGGGAGGGTGTTGCGAGAAAGGAATCCGGCGATCTCGCCGAACTGGGTCGAACCCGTCGCCCCGTAGACCAGCGCCACCCCGTAGAGGAATATGGCCGACGAGAACGCCCCGAGGATGAAGTACTTGAAGCCGGCTTCCCCTGACTGCACCCGCCGGCGATGGTAAGCGGCCAGGACGTACAGGGCGATGGACATGATCTCCAGGCCCAGGAACAGCATGATCAGGCCCCCGGATTCGGCCATGAGCATGGCCCCAGCGCCAGCCAGAAGAATCAAGGCGTACGGTTCGACCCCGTCGAGGCCTTCCCTGCGCAGATAGCTGTCCGAGGTGAGGGCGCCCAGCACGATCGAGATCGAGATCAGCATCAGGAAGAACACGCTGAAGCGGTCGTAGAAGACCTGCTGGCCGATGGTCGCCTGGGCGTTGTTGGTCCCGATGTCGGTCCACTGCCATCCGGCCGCTCCCGCGGCCACCGCGCCGATGGCGACGGTTAGCAGGCAGTAGAGCCCGCGCCACGCCCGCTTGGGCAGGATGGCCGACACGACCAGCAGCACGAGCGAGCCGCCGGCCACCACCAGCACGGGCAGGATGCTCACGTACGACACGGAAATGCGGAGGCTGTTCTTTGCCGTGCAGATGTCGTTGACGCGGGCGCCGGTCGGCGCCACCGTGCAGCCGGAGGAACCGGTAGTAGACGACTGGGCCAGGTGGGCCACCCCGGCCGCCACGTGCGCCGGGCCGTCGGCGATGAGCAGCAGGTCGATCACTGTCCACCTCCCGCGGTGCTCGACACCTGGGCCGAGGGGGTGCGACCGACAGCCGATCCGGCCCGCATCACGGCCGGTGCAGCCGACCGGCTACCTGCTCCTGCCGACCCGGTGCTGGCCACGGTCCGGGCGCCGTTGTCGACGTCCTGGTCGGGCGGCACGGAGTAGGTGATCGACGCCTGGCCAGATGGCGGTACGTGGGCATCGGGGTCGGCCGTCTGCACGTGGGCCAACAGGTGATTGACCGAGGGCGTGACCCGGTCGAGGAACGGCTTGGGGTAGATGCCCAGGAACAGGATCCCGGCCAGCAGGGGGGCGACCGCGCCGATCTCCCGCCAGGAGATGTCTCGGACCTTCTCGTTGGCCGCCACCCGGATGGGCCCGTGGAACACCCGCTGGTAGGCCCAGAGCATGTAGATGGCCGCACTGACGACGGCGGTGGTGCCGACGACCGCCCACCACCGATGGGTGATGAACGTGCCGACGAGGACCAGGAATTCCCCGACGAAGCCGTTGAGTCCCGGTAGGCCGATGGCGCTCAGAACGACGGCCAAGAAGATGGCTGCGAGGATCGGCGTCGACTTCTGCAGGCCGCCGAGGTCGCTGATCCTGAGCGTCCCCCGGCGTTCCCAAATGACCCCGACGAGGAAGAAGATCGCTCCCGTGGTCAAGCCGTGGTTGACCATTTCCATGACGCCGCCGGTCACACCCTGGCTGCTGAAGGCGAAGATCCCGAGCACGATGAAGGCGACATCGACAATGGAGGCGTAGGCGACCAGCCGTTTCAAGTCTTTCTGGACGACGGTGACGATGGCGCCGTAGACGATCCCGACGGCGGCGAGGGTGAGGAGCAGGGGACCAGCGTCGGTGGCGCCGCGGGGCAGGATGAACACGCCGAGTCGCAGCAGCCCGTAGGCGCCGAGCTTGAAGAGGATGCCCGCCAGGATCATGGAGCCTGCGGTCGGGGCCTCGGTATAGGCGGATGGCAGCCAGCTGTGGAACGGGACCAGGGGAATCTTGACGGCGAACGCCACGGCAAAGGCCAGGAAGATGAGCACCTGGTCGGTGTGGGGGAGCCCCCCTGCGAGTCGGGTCAAGGTGACGAGGTCGAAGGTCTGGTGGCCGTGGTTGGCGGGCGCGGTGAGCAGGACGAGGGCCAGGATGCCCACCAGCAGGAACGCGGAACCGGCGAAGGTGTAGATGAAGAACTTCATCGCCGCGTAGTTGCGCCGCAGGCCGCCCCACCCCGAGATGATGAAGTAACCCGGCACCAGGGTGATCTCGAACATCACGAAAAAGAGGAACAGGTCGACCGCCAGGAACGTCCCCATGCACGCGGCCTCGAGGATCAACATCCAGAACATGAACGCCCGGGCGTTGCCGGTGATCGTGGGACCGAACATGGCCACAGGGAACAGGAGTGCGGTCATGGCGACGAGAAACAGGGATATCCCGTCGACGCCAAGCCCCCAGGAGATCCCGAATTCACCGAGCCACGAGTGATGGCTGACGAACTGGAAGCCCGCCTGACCGGATTTGAAGTCGACGACCAGGTAGATCACCGCGGCCAACTCGAGCACCGCGGCCAGCATGCCCACCGGCTTGATCAGCTGCCCGGCCAACCCCGGCGGGATGAGGGCGACCACCGCCGCGCCGATGGCCGGGAGCAGGACGATGATGGTGAGGATCGGCAGGCTCGAGGTCATGGCGATCAGCTCCCCACCCGGGCTGCGAAATAGGCCAGGAGGATCACGGCACCGACCCCGATCCCCAAGGCGTAGTTGCGCACGTAGCCGGTCTGCAGCCGGCGCAGCTGTCGGCCGGTCTGGGTGGTCAATCGGGCCACGCCGTTAACCGTGGCGTCGATGAAGCCGAGGTCCACGCCGAACCCGATGTCGTTGGCCCAGCGGGTAACGGGTCCGGACACCGCAGCCGCGATCCCCTCGTCGATGTACCAGCCGTTGGTGAGCACCGCCGGTTCGAGTGCAGGCTGATCGGCGCCGGCGCGCCCATACCCGCAACCCGATCAAGACGCCGATGAGCGCCACGCCGGTGGCGATGACGCCGATGGTCCACTTGGTGCCCGTGGAGATCTCCACCGCCGGGGCGATGGTGCTGGGAAACACCGGTGCCAACCACTTGTTGAGGAAGTCGAGGCCGCCGAAGGGCGCGTTGATGAGCCATCCGATGGTGGACGCGATGCCGAGGACGATCAGCGGCAGCGTCATGACCCAGGGCGCTTCGTGGGGCGTGGCGGGCCCCGGCTCCCCGCTCCCGTGATCGGCCGTTCCGATGGCGCCGGCGGTCCCGGCCGCACCGTGGGCGGCGGCATGTTCGTCCCAGCGGGCTTGACCGCCGAACACCAACATCACTTGGCGGCTCATGTAGTAGGCGGTCAGTCCGGCGGTCACGACTCCGATGGCCCATAACGCCGGGCTCTTATGCCAGGCGGCCTGCAGGACGTCGTCCTTGGACCAGAACCCGTCAAAGGGTGGGATGGCGGCCAGGGCCAGGAACCCGGCAATGAAGGACAAACGGGTGACGGGGAAATACCGCCACAACCCACCCATGCGTTTCATGTTCTGCTCGTCGTGGAGGGCGTGGATGATGGCGCCGGCGGAAAGGAAGAGGGCCGCCTTGAAGAAGGCGTGCATGACCGTGTGATAGATGCCCGCTTGGTAGCCTCCAGACCCTTCGGCCAGGAACATGTAACCGAGCTGGGAGATCGTCGAGTAGGCAAGCACCCGTTTGATGTCGTCCTGGGCGCAGGCGATCGAGGCGGCAAACAGGGCCGTGGCTGCGCCGATGCTGGCGATGATCCATTGGGTCGATGAGCTGAAGTGGATGATGGGGGCGCTGCGAGCGACCAGGTACACGCCGGCAGTGACCATGGTGGCCGCGTGGATGAGGGCCGACACGGGAGTGGGGCCTTCCATGGCATCGGGAAGCCACATGTACAGCGGGATCTGGGCGGATTTGCCGACGGCCCCGAGGAACAGCAGGAGCCCGATGGCCGTGGCCGTCACGTCGGGCAGGGTGGCGTGCCCGGCGGACAGCGGCCCGAGCACGGTCGAGTAGTCGAACGAGTGGAAGTGCCCGAACATCAAGAACAGGGCGATCATGAACCCGAAGTCGCCGATGCGGTTGGTGACGAAGGCCTTTTTGGCCGCCACCGCTGCGCTGTCCCGGTCGAACCAGAATCCGACCAGCCCGTAGGAGCAGAACCCGACGCCCTCCCATCCGAGGAAGCTGAACAGGAAGTTGTCCGCCAGCACCAGCACGATCATCGAGAAGAGGAACAGGTTCATGTAGAAAAAGAACCGCCCGTAGCTCGAGTCGCCCTTCATGTACCCGATCGAGTACAGGGTGATCAAGCTTCCTACGCCAGTGACGAAGAGGCACCACAGCACCGAAAGTGGGTCGAGCTGCAGGCCGAACTTGACGTGCAGGGTGCCGACCGGGATCCAGGTGAAAATGGTCTTGTCGACGGTTCGGTCGGATGCGCTTCGGCCGAGCAGGGTGACCCAGACGACGATGGTGGCGACGAACGACCCGGCCGCCATCAGGGTGGCGAGCCACCCTGAGGCAGGATCACCGGTCCGGCGCCCGCCGAACAGCAGGACCAGAGCGCCCAGAAGGGGAAGAGCGACGATCACATAGGCGGCATCCACCCGACAATCAGCCCTTCAACGAGTGGATGTCGTCAGCGGTCGCCGCGGCTCGGCGCCGGAACATCGCCACGATGATCGCCAGGCCGACCACCACTTCGGCGGCCGCCACCACCAGGACGAAGAACACGGAAGTTTGGCCCCCGATGTCGTTCTGCAAGCGGGCGAACGTGACGAAAGTGAGGTTGACGGCGTTGAGCATCAGCTCCACACACATGAACATCACGAGCACGTTCCGGCGGACCAGCAACCCCACGGCGCCGAGGCTGAACAGGATTGCGGCCAGGATGAGATACCAGGCGCCCGGAACACTCATGGGGTCACCACCTCTTCCTGATCCGCCTGGGACATCTCCGCGGCTACGGGTGCCCGCCGCCGGGACAGCACCACAGCAGCGATCACGGCGATGACCAACAGGGCCGACGTCATTTCGAACGGAAGAAGGTAGCGGGTGTAGATGGACTGCCCAAGTTTCTGGACATTTTCCCCGGGCCCATTGAGGGCCCCGGCATACCCGCCCGGGCTCGACGCGCTGCCCGAGTAGCCCGTCGACCACTCCTGTACTCGCGAGAGGATCAGGATTTCGATGAGCGCGATCACACCCAGCAGGACGGCGAGCGGCTTCTGCGCTCGGGTCGCCTCTCGCCCGGCTGCCTCCTTGCGGTCGACGCCGAGGAACATGATGACGAAGAGGAAAAGGATCACGACGGCGCCGGCGTAGACGATGATCTGCACGGCCGCCAGGAAGTCCGCAGCTTGGTCGATGAACTCGATCGCCACCCCGAACAGCGTCACCACGAGCATCAGCGCGCAGTGGACCGGGTTGCGGAGCAGGATGACCCCGAACGCACCACCGAGAATGAACACGGCGCCGACCGCGTACACCGCCCACGCCGACGCATGCGCCAGGTGAGCACCTGAGCTGGTCGCGCTGGCCACCAGCCCGGCGCCGGCGGTGGTGTGGATGGCGGCCAGCGCCGGGAGTGCTGCGCTCAGCATCAGTGCCCTCCGTTCTCGCCGTCAGTCCGGCCTGGGCCCGAGCTCGACCCGTGCGGTTTGTTGGGCCGATCCCCCTCAACGCCGATGCCCCGCAAGGCGCCGGATACCATCTCCCGCAACGAGAGGTCGGTGTCGGCCGCGTAGTCGGCCGCGTCCGGGTCGCTCTGCCCCATCTGAGGCGCCCGTACGCCGTAGCCGAGCTCCGCGGACCACAGCGGCTGGCCTTCGAGCGCGGCGGCGCCGGCGGGGCTGGTGGCCCGCACCCACGCCGAGGTGTTGCGGTCATCGCCGGGCTTCCAGTCCTCCCACGGCAGCTCCTGCGGGCGACCCTCATCGTCCACGAGCAGCTCGGCTTTGGTGTAGATGGCGTCCTCCCGGCTGACGAAGGACCACTCGAAGAGCTTGGATTCGGTGATGGCCTCGGTGGGACAGGCCTCGACGCACATGTCGCAGTGGATGCAGCGCAGGAAGTTGATCTCGTACACGAAGCCGTACCGCTCTCCGGGCGAGACCGGCGCGTCGGGTGGATTGTCGGCGCCGCGGACATAGATGCATCGGGCCGGGCACACCCCGGCGCAGAGCTCGCAACCGATGCACTTCTCCATGCCGTCCTCGTAGCGGTTGAGGACGTGACGACCGTGAAAGCGTTCCGGCTTCGGCCGCTTGACCTCCGGGTAAAGCGTCGTCACCTTCGGCTTGAACGGCAAACGCCCGGTGATGACAAAGCCGCGGAAGAACCTCGGCAATATCTTGGCCAAGTCGTCGGACCAGCTCATGGACCCGCCTCCTCGGTTGCGCCGGCCTCGCTCGCCGCCTCCACCTTGGTCGCTCCCCGGCCGACCTCGATCGCCCGCAGGAACAACGCCCCCAACACCAGGCTGGCCCCCAGCGCGACCAGGCCCCACTCCCGGTTGATCTGGAAACCGGCGACGATCATCAGCCAGGCCAGGGCGAGCGGGATCATTCGCTTCCACCCCAGATCCATGAGCTGGTCGTAGCGCAGGCGAGGCAGGGTGGCTCGGATCCAGACGAATATGTACAGGACGATCAGCAGCTTGAGCACGAACCAGATCACGCCGATGCCCTGCCCGGCGATCCGAGGACCGTCCGGCCCACCGAAGAACAAGGTCACGATGATGGCCGAGTTGGTGACCAGGGCGGCGTACTCCGCCAGGTAGAACCACATGAAGTCGGTCGACGCGTACTCGAGGTTGTAGCCGCCCGACAGCTCCTCCTCGGCCTCGACCAGGTCGAACGGTGGGCGGGTCATCTCCGCGGTGATCGCGATCGAGAACAGGACGAAAGGAATGATCGCCGTGCGAATGAAGTTCCAGTCGTAAAGGAAGCCGCCGTGCTGGGCAGCCACGATGGTGCTGGTCCGCAGCGAGCCGGCAACGAGCACGACCGTAACCGTGGTCAAACCCAGCACCGCCTCGTAGGAGACCAGCTGGGCGGTGGCTCGCACCGAGCCGAGCAGCGGGTACTTCGAGCCGGAAGCCCACCCGGCGAGCATCACCCCATAGACCGAGACGCCCGAGCACATCAGCAGGAAGAGGATCCCCCAGGGCGGGTCGGCCAGCTGAAGGTAGGTCGTGTGACCGGCGATGGTGATCGAACCCCCGAACGGCACGATCGAGAAGACCAGCATGGCCGGGATCATCATGAGGTAGGGGGCGGCCTTGTAGACGGCCTTGTCGGCGTGGCGGGGCGTGAACCACTCCTTGAACAGCAGCTTGGTGCCGTCCGCGACCGATTGCAGCCAGCCGTTGGGGCCGGCCCGGTTGGGTCCGTAGCGAACGCCCAGTTGGGCCACGGCTTTGCGCTCGTACATGACCATGAACACGACAGAGACCAGGATGATGACGAACACGACCAGGGTCTTGACGATCAGGATGAGCCAGACGGCCAGGTTCAGCCCGTTGTTGAGTACCGGATCACCCACGGTGCTCACCTCCCTCCGTGCCGTCCCTACCGACCTCATCGATCGCAGGTGCGAGCTCGATGCGGACTTCGGTGAACGGCAGGTCGGCGTCGATCAGGTCACCAGCCGCGCCGCCCGGGAGATCCCAGGCCAACAGCACGCTTCCGGGGGGCACGGTGAAGTCCCCCTCTGCCGGCAACGTCAACTCCCCTCGACCGGAAACCACCCGTACTTTCTCTCCGTCTGCGGCCCCGAGGTCGGCCAGAACGGATGGATGGACGGTGAACCGCGCCGGCGGGTGGAGCCGGGAGAGCAGTGGTACCGCCTGCACCAGGGTGCCGCCATCCCACAAGGTGCGGCGCGTCACCAACCGGAGCGACCCGTTGTCACCGGCTGCCTGCGTCGAGGTTGGCGTGAACTGGGCCGGCATCTGGTGGGCCGGCAGCTCGTCGGCCAGCCTGTCGAGCATCGGCGGCATCTGCGGACCCGACCCGGTGGACTCCACCGCTGGATCGGGCGCGGTGCCGGCGACGGGGCGGTGTGGAACGATGACGGCAATAGCGGGCGCCACCTCCCCCGGGGCCACGACCGGACCCCCGGTGGACGCGACCGCGGCCACCTGCTCGGGTCGGGTGTCGCCGGGTTCGGGTTCGGACGAGACCACCGAATGGAGCATGGCGGTCGGCGCCACGGTGTGCAGCTCTGCGGAGGCGATGCCTGGATCGGCCATGGGATCGAGCGGGCGGGGGCGTCGGACAAGCGGTCTGGGCCGGTCGGCCGGCGTGGCCACGATTCCATCGCGCGCCCGGTCGCCGGAGAGATCCTCGTAGCGAATGCCTGCGTGGAGGGGTGACACCCGAGTGATCTCGTCCCAGATCTCCTCCAGATCGGAGAAACCCAGGTCGACGCCCAGCCTGGCCGCCAGCTCACTGGCAATCACCCAGTCGGGCCACGCCGCACCCGGCGCCGTGACCAGCTGGCTGAGCCAGGTGATGCGACCTTCCAGGTTGGTGAAGGTCCCCCGTCGTTCGGCCCAGGTGGCCGCGGGCAGCACCACATCCGCGGCGCGCGAGGAGGGTGTGAGGTGGGTATCGACGGCCAGCACGAAGCGGGCGCTCAGCAGGCCCTTCAAGGCCAGGGTGGCATCCGGAAAGTCCGTGCGAGGGTCGGCGCCAAGCAGGATCAGTCCGCCGATCCGTCCTCGACTGGCTGCGGCCATGATCGCCGGGGTCGTCAGGCCGGGTTGAGACGGTAGGGCAGCACCCCAATGGTGCTCGTACCAGGCGCGGCCGGCCTCGAGACCGACCCGGCCGGGCAGCACACCCGCGGCCAGACCCATGTCCAAGGCGCCGTGTACGTTGCTCCGCCGCAGGCCGGACAGGAAGGCCACCCCGGGAAGCTCGGCCAGTTTCCGGGCGGCAGCCACCACGTCGTCTTCGGTCTCGGCCAGCGAAGGGCGGCCCAGGATCACGACCAGAGAGGGCGCGTCGGGGGTGCTCTTTTCCCGAGCCCTGTCGATGTGAGCGCGCACTTCCGGAAGGGCGCCGCTGGCGATTTCGCGAGCCAGGGCGGCCGCCTCACCGGGGCGGTAGGTAAGGGTCAGCGCCGCATAGGGAGAAAGCCCGGTGGGCGACGGCGTGAGCTCGACGATCTGGGTGCCGCGCTCACGGACCGCGTCTCGAAGGCGAAGGTAGAGGACCGGAAGCTCGTCCTTGATGTCGGGCCCGAGCGTGATGACGAGCGGCGCCGAGGCGGCCTCGTCGATCGTGGCCCGAGGTAGACCCAGCACCACTTCGGCCGGGAGTCCGTCACCGATCTGGGCATCGACATTGTCGGTCCCGAGCACGACCCGGGCGAACTTGGCCCACAAGTAGGCGTCCTCGTTGGGGAGGCGAGACCCGCCAACCACGGCCAGCGACCCCCCGCCAGTGGATCGGGCCGCGGCCAGGCGAGTGGCGGCCAGAGCCAAGGCGTCGCCCCAACTGGCTTCGACCAGCTCGTCGCCCTGTCGGACGAGCGGGACCGTCACCCGATCGGGGCTCTGGGCCGCCGCGAAGGCAAAGCGGCCTTTGTCGCACAGCCAACCCCAGTTGACCGGATCCGAGTCGACGCCGATCAGCCGTGAGAGCTCCCCCGAGCTGGACTGGACGGCCACCCGGCATCCGACAGAACAGTTTGTGCAAGTGCTCTCCACCTGCTCCAGATCCCACGGCCGGGCCTTGAAGCGGTACGGCTTGGCCGTCAGCGCCCCGACCGGGCAGATCTGCACCACGTTCCCGCTGAAATACGACGAGTACGCCTCGCCGGGGAATGTCGCCACTTCGGTGAGGTCCCCGCGCTCGGCGAAGTCGATGAGAGGATCGCCCGCCACCTCGTCCGCGAACCGGACGCACCGGCCGCACTGAATGCAACGCTCACGATCGAGGTACACCAGGTCGGAGATCGGCATGGGCTTTTCCCAATGCCGCTTCTCTTCGACGAAACGGCTCTCCCCTGGTCCGTAGGCCAGCGTTTGGTCCTGCAGTGGACACTCGCCACCCTTGTCGCACACGGGGCAGTCGAGAGGATGGTTGACCAGAAGGAATTCCAGCACGCCCTCTTGGGCCTTCTTCGCCATCTCGCTCGCGGTCTTGATCTCCATACCGTCGGAGACGGGGTTGTAACAGGCGGGCATCAAGGAGGACCCTCGGGGCCCGACCACCTCGACCAGGCACATCCGGCACATCCCCACCGGTTTCATGCGGGGGTGGTAACAGAAGCGGGGGATGTACACCCCCGCTTCCTCCGCGGCCTGGATGATCCACTGGCCCGCGGTCGTGTGGATCTCTCGGCCGTCGATGGTGAGGGTGATGGGGTCGCCCACACCAGAGGGCGATGGGGGGGCGGTGCCAACCGCGCTCTCGGTCAGCAGCGGACGGGGCACGAGCCGTACCGGCACCGACGCCGGGCCGCTCGTGGGCTCGGCCCCGCGACCGGGGTTGCCCTGGCTTGCGGTACCCCCCTGACCAGCCTGCTCAGACATGGACTGTCCTCCGAGGCAGACGATCAGGGGGGAACGGGCAGCGTCCCTCGCGAATATGGGCCAGGTACTCGTCTCTGAACATCCGCAGCCCGGCAGCCACCGCAGGCGGCATCGACGGGCCGAGCACGCAGATGGTGGTCTGGGCCGGGGGCCATCTCACGCCCGGCGAAATGTTGTCGCACACGTCGAGCAGCAGATCCAGGTCGGACTCGCGACCTTCGCCGTGCTCGATCCGTTCGAGGATCTTCTCCAGCCACCCGCCGCCCTCCCGGCAGGGGGTGCACTGGCCGCACGACTCCCGATGGAAAAAGCGCACGATGCGCCAGGCCGCCCGGACGGTACAGGTGGTGTGATCCATGGGGATGACCGAGCCGGATCCAGCCATCGACCCGACCGCGGCGATGGCTTCGTTGGCCAGGAGCACGTCCAGATGCTCGGGGCCGAGCCACGGTGAGGACGCGCCCCCCGGGATGAAGACCTTGAGCTCGTTGTCGTCCCGTATCCCGCCTCCGAGGCGGGGATCGTAGAACAACTCCCGGAAGCTGACTTTCGCCCACTCCAGCTCGTAGTTGCCGGGGCGGTTGACGTGGCCGGCCAGGGCGATGACCTTCGTGCCCTTGGAACGTCCCTCCCCCAGCGCGGCGAAGGCATCGCCCCCGTTGCGGACGAGCCACGGAAGATTGGAAAGGGTCTCCACGTTGTTGACAATGGTGGGTGCGCCATAGAGGCCCAGGGCGGCGGGGAAAAACGGCGGCTTGATGCGGGGATAGCCCCGCTTGCCTTCCAGGCTCTCGAGCAGAGCCGTCTCCTCCCCGCAGATGTACGCCCCGGCGCCGGGGTGGACGACGATGTCGATCGAGAAGTCGCTGTCAAAGATGCGCCGACCGATGGCGCCGTAGGCGTAGGCCTCGTTGACGGCGGCCTGGAGTTGTTCGAGGGCCAGCGGGAACTCGCCCCGGACGTAGATGAAAATCTGGGCTGCGCCGATGGCGTAGGCACAGATCAAGGACCCTTCGATCAGTTGATGGGGATCGCCTTCGATAAGGGCATGGTCCTTGAACGTGGCCGGCTCGCTCTCGTCCCCGTTGACCGTGAGGTAGAGCGGTTCGGCCCGGCGGAGCATGCCCCATTTCCGACCCGCTTCGAACCCGGCGCCGCCGCGGCCGAGGATGTTGGCCACGTTGACGCTGTCGTGGATCTGCTCGGGCGTCATGGCCAGGGCGGTCCGCCAACTTTGGTAGCCGCCGTCGGCGAGGTAGGACTCCAACGTCCACGAGCGGGGTCGCCCCAGACGGGCGGTCACGATACGGGTTCCGTCGGTGACGCTCATTTTCCGGCCTCGAGGTGCCCGGCGTCGAGGGAAGCGACTGCGCTGGTGGTCCGCTGCGTCTCGAGATCGACGTTGCCCGACGCCGAGCTCGAGGCCTGGCCGTCGGTCTCACCTTCGCCGCCGGCCAGGAGACCGACCGTCCGGCGGACCCGGTTCAGCGTGCCGTGCGGCGGCACTTCGCCGTCGAGCCGCCCGGCCCGGAGGTCGTCGACCAAGGAGTCGAAGCGCTCGAGGTCAACGTCGCCGAAGAACCGCCAGTTGACGGTGACGCACGGAGCGTTGCCGCAGAGGGCCAGACACTCCGCGTCCTCCAACGTGAACATCCCGTCTGCAGTGGTCCCGCCCGGCGCCACTCCCAAGCGTTCCTCGGCGTGTTCGAGCAGGCGATAGGCGCCCTGGAGCATGCAGGCGATGTTGGTGCACACCGCCACCAGGTACTTGCCCACGGGCTCCAGGTGAAACATGTCGTAGAAGGTGGCCGTACCGCGCACCTCGGCTGCGGTGAGGTCGAGCAACTCGGCGACGTGGCCGAGGCCGTCCTCGCCCAGGTAGCCGTCCTGTTCCTGCAGCATGTGCAGGATCGGGATGAGCGCCGAGCGGGGATGCGGGTAGAGCGCCATGAGAGCGCGCGCCCGATGTTGGTTGTCGGGGGTCAGCCGAGCCACGCCCGATACTTGCCTATGGGTATGGACGCGGTCCAACCCGCGTCGCCAGGCGGCCGGAGCCGGGACAGCGTGTTCACCTGTCGACGTCCCCGAGCACGGGGTCGATCGTCGAGACGATGGCGATGGTGTCGGCGATGAGCGCACCCCGGGCCATCGGGGCCATGGCCTGCAGGTTGGCGAAGCTGGCTGCCCGCATGTGCATCCGGTACGGCCTGGCCGTGCCGTCCGAAACGATGTAGCAGCCGCTCTCACCCCGCGGGCTCTCGACCGGAACGTAGGCCTCCCCTGGCGGCACGCGGAACCCTTCCGTGTACAGCTTGAAGTGGTGGATGAGCGCTTCCATCGACTCGTCGATCCGGTTGCGAGGGGGAGGCGTCACCTTCCGGTCCTGGGTCCGGAAGTCGCCCAACGGCATCCGTTCGACGATCTGCTGGATGAGCTTGACCGACTCGCGGATCTCGTTGAAACGGATCGCGTACCGATCCCAACAGTCACCCTGGGTCCCCACGATGACGTCGAACTCCAGCTGGTCGTAGGCCAGATAGGGCTGGTCGCGCCGCAGGTCCCATGGCACGCCGGTCGATCGGAGCAGCGGACCGGTGACGCCGAGACCGATAGCCGTATCCGCGTCGAGCGGGCCGACCCCCTTCAAGCGCTGCTGCAGGATCGGCTGGCCGGTGAGCAGGTTGTCGTACTCGTCCATCCGCTTGGGGATGGCGTCGCAGAGGGCCAGCACGTCATCGCGCCACCCATCGGGAAGGTCGGCGGCGACCCCGCCAGGCCGGAAATAGTTGTGGTTCATCCGGAGCCCCGTCACCTTCTCGAAGAAAGCCAGGACCATCTCGCGATCACGCCAGCCGTACACCAGCATGTTGATGGCACCGAGGTCGGAGCTGTTGGTGGCCAACCACAGGAAATGCGAACTGATCCGGTTGAGCTCGCACATGAGCATCCGGATCCAAACGGCCCGGGGCGGGATCTCGATACCGAGCAGTTGTTCGACGCTCAACACGAACCCCAACTCGTTGAAGAAGGGGGCCAGGTAGTCCATGCGGGTGACGTTGGTGCCACCCTGGTGGTACATCAGCTCCTCGGCGGTCTTTTCCATGCCGGTGTGCAGGTAACCAACGACCGGCTTGGATCGCAGCACGGTCTCACCGTCGAGCTCGACCATCACCCGGAGCACACCGTGCGTCGAGGGATGCGAAGGGCCGAGGTTGAGGATCATGGTCTCGTCTTCCGGGACCTCGACATCAAGGTCCGAACGATCGAGCTGGACTCCTTCGGGCAGACGAAGTACCGCCCCCGACTCGCGGCGCAGCTCTCGATCCGTGGTCTGCGCCCGAGGGCGCATCTCCTGGCTGCCCTCGTCGGTTTTGGTCTCGAGGATCTGGGTCAGGGTCTCATCCGGCGGCTCGCGACCGAGGATGCGGTCGAGCAGCGACATCCGGCGCGACTCGGATCCGGCACTGGCGTCGGGCGAATCCACCGACTCGACGGCGTTGCCCTGCTCGCTCACGGTTGGCTCCCCAAGCTGCGGCACGAGGTACCCGCCATCACGGTGCCTCTTTGAACTGGACCGGGATATGACCGGTGTCGTAATCCTTGCGCAAGGGGTGACCCTCCCAGTCGTCCGGCATCAGGATCCTCGACAGGTCGGGATGGTTGTGGAATCGAACCCCGAACATGTCGTAGGTCTCGCGCTCGTGAGCTTCGGTGCCGGGCCACAGGTCGAAGAGGGTTGGTAGCACCGGATCGTCCGCCGGAACCTGACACCGCACCCGGGTCCGCCTGCGAAGGGCCAGGGACAGCAGCTCCACGACCACCTCGAAGCGTTCGGGATTGATGCTGGGCGGCAGATCACGTCCCGGATGGGTCAGGTAGTCGACCCCCGTCACACCCACGGGAAGGTTGTAGCCATCCGCCTTCAGAGCGGTCATCAAGGGGAGGTAGTCGCCACGGTTGCAGTGCACCACGACCGTCCCTGGCTGGGCATACGACGGGCAGCCGTGGACGGTAGCGGATCGAGGCGCAGCAGCCGAGCCCTCGTCCTCGGGAGAGGCGTCACCGTCGGAACCGGTCGGGTCCAGGCTGCTGGAGGGGGCGCCGTTGGAGGTCGCCTCGCTCATCGAACCGGGAACCGCAGCGGCTGGCGCCCGGTCGACTCATCGAGGTGGATGCCGGCCCCGGTCCCCGTGGCGGTCCGGCGGGTGATCTCACCTGTCCGGATTTTCTGGTGCAGGGTGAGGATCGAGTGGATCAGCGTCTCCGGCCCTGGTGGGCAGCCGGGCGCGTACACGTCGACCGGCACGATCTGATCCACCCCTTGGACGATGGCGTAGTTGTTGAACATGCCGCCTGTGCTGGCGCACACCCCCATGGAGATCACCCACTTGGGCTCCATCATCTGGTCGTACACCTGCCGGAGCACGGGTGCCATCTTCTGGCTCACGCGACCGGCCACGATCATCACGTCCGCCTGCCGGGGCGACGCCCGGAACACTTCCATGCCGAAGCGGGCCAGGTCGAAGTTGGCGGCGCCGGCCGCCATCATCTCCATGGCGCAGCAGGCCAAGCCGAAGTTGGCTGCCCACGAGCTCGACGCTCGCGCCCACTTGACAAACCCTTCGAGCGTTCCGGTCAGGAAATTGTGGTGGAGGTCCTCAAGACCCATCTACGTTCCTCTCCTTCCGCTTCGCACGGTAGGACCATCGGGGCCAGCTATGCCAACCGAAACAGCCGGATCCCGTCGCCGGTCGCGTTTCAGAGCCGCGGTACAAAACGGCTCGATCCCCGCCGGCATCGGCACCTCGATCTTTGCGGTCGGAACCGGTTAGACAGAAACCGGGGTGACGGGCTGATCGACGTCGTCTTGCTTTTCGCCCTCTTCCTCGATGGCCCGGGGCGCCACGCCGCCGTACAGCTCCTCCGGGCGAGGCACCCGGAGCACCGTGGCCTCGGTGACGCGGCTGACGGACGCAGGCGGTCGACCGCCTTCCCGCCGCCGAGGACCCCAATCCAGGGCGCCGTTGGACACGAGGTAGGCGAAGGCGATGAACACGACTACGGCGAACGTCCCCATTTCCGCCAGTCCGAACGTCCCCAGCTGGTGGTACATCACCGCCCAGGGATAGAGGAAGATGATCTCGATGTCGAAGATGATGAAGATCATCGCGATCAGGTAGAAGCGCACCGGGAAGCGGGCGGTCGGCTGGTACCGGGGGGCGATACCCGACTCGTAGGGGCCCTCTTTGCGCCCGTCGGTCGCCTGGGCCCGAGCATTCGGGAGCCGAGTACCGAGAACAAGGCGAAGCCCGCCACCGCGGCCATCAACAGCACGATCGGCAGGTACTGGTCCACAAGGCTGATGATACTGCGCGCTCGGTCGAGGCGGCACCCTCGGCGCTCGGGCGCCTCCACCCGATGGGGTGAAGGGTCGGCCGGATCGGGAAAGTTGGGGACATCGTCTCCGCCCGACCTAGATTGCGGTGGATGAACGACCAGGGCCCGGCGGCTACCCGCCACTGCGACGTACTGGTGATCGGTGGCGGGCCGTCCGGAGCGGCGTGCGCCTACTGGTTGGCCAGTGCCGGCCACGACGTCGTCATGGTCGAACGCAAGCACTACCCCCGGGAAAAGACGTGCGGCGACGGCCTCACCCCACGCTCCGTGGGCCAACTGCAGGACATGGGCCTGGGCGACGAGCTGGCCGGCGCCGGGCACCGCTTCGACGGCTTGCGGTCGCACGGCTTCGGGCGGACGCTGGAGCTCAGCTGGCCGGATCACCCGTCGCTTCCGTCGTACGGCTACGTCATCACCCGCAAGGACCTCGACGCCCTGGTTGCCGCCCGAGCCGTCAAGGCCGGCGCCACTGTCTGGGAGGGCACCGAAGCCGTCGAACCGGTGCTCGAACGCGGCCTGGTGCGCGGGGCCAAGCTCCGATCGAAGCCAGCCTCGGGCTCCGATGCCAAGACCGGCCCCGGGGAGGCCAACGGTCTCACGTCCTCTTCCGCCCGCAACGAGACGCCCCACCAGATACCCGACGAGGTGCGAGCCCGCTTCCTCGTGGTGGCGGACGGGGCCAACTCCCGATTCGGCCGGTCGTTGGGCACGAGCCGCAACCGGGCCTACCCCCAAGGTTTGGCCATCCGTGGCTACTGGACGTCACCCCGCCACGACGAGCCCTGGATCGACAGCTGGATGGACATCCGCGACAAGTCGGGGAACGTCCTGCCGGGCTACGGCTGGGTCTTCCCGGTCGGCGACGGGCGCGTCAACGTCGGCATCGGCCTGCTCTCCACGTTCAATCAGTGGAAGGCCGTCAACACGACCCACCTGCTGCAGAGCTTCTCCGAGTACCTGCCCCCGTCGTGGGATGTGCGTCCCGAGACGGCCTGCGGCCCGGCGACCGGGGGGCGGCTGCCCATGGCCATGTCGGTCGGACCACACGCCGGCCCGACCTGGGTCGTAACCGGCGATGCCGGGGGAGTTATCAACCCGTTCAACGGCGAAGGGATCGCCTACGCCTACGAGTCGGGGCGTTTCGCGGCCGATGCCGTGCACCTTGCTCTCACCACCGGGGACGGCATGGCCCTGCAGACCTATCCGCAGCGCCTGCAGGCTGAATACGCCCTGTACTACAAGGTGGCCCGGGCATTCGTGCGCATCATCGGTCGGCCCGAGCTGATGAAGCTCATGGTGACGACCGGCATGCGCAGCCGCAGCCTCATGGAATGGGTCATGCGGGTCATGGCCAACCTGCTCCGCCCCGACGAGCTGGGCCCGGCCGAGGCGGCCTATCGAGCCATCGCCGCCATCGCCCGACTGGTGCCCGACGTAGCCTGATCCGAGCTCGACGGAACGCGGACCGGACCACCCGTAAGGGCGACGGCAACGCGGCCCCCTCGAGACCATTCAGTCGATTCAGCAGACGACGGCGGTCGCCGCGAACGCCTCCACGGTCCGGGCCAGGTCGGCGTCGGTATGGGCCAGGCTCGGGAAAAAGATCTCGTAGGCTCCGGGCGCAATCGCTACTCCCCGTTCGAGCAAGCCGTGCATCAGCCCCGGGTACCGGCCGGTGGCGGCCGACTGGCTGGCCCCGTCGTAGTCGGTCACGGGTTCGCTCCCGAAGAACACGCCGAGCAGGGGCCCGACCACCGGCACCTGCACCGGCCCGAGCGGGGTGGCCTGCAGGCCGGCGGCCAGCGCGGTGGCGAATCGCCCACCCGGGTGGTGAGGTCCCGGTAGCTGCTGTGATCGAGCAGCGACAGGACGGCCAGTCCGGCCGCGGTGGCGAGAGGGTTGCCGGAGAGCGTGCCGGCCTGGTACACGGGTCCGAGCGGAGCCAGCTGTTCCATGACGTCGCGGCGGCCGCCGAACGCGGCCAAGGGGAGCCCGCCGCCGATGACCTTCCCGAAGCACCACAGGTCCGGCTGGACCCCGAGCAGCTCGGCCGCCCCGCCGAAGCCGACGCGGAACCCGGTGATGACTTCGTCGAAGATGAGCAGCGCCCCAGCCCGGCTGCACGCGGCACGGAGGCCTTCGAGGAACCCCGGCCGCGGCGGAACCAACCCCATGTTGGCGGCGATGGGCTCGACGATGACGCACGCCACGTCGTCGCCGATCTCCGGGACCTCGTTGTAGGGAACGACGACCGTCTCCGCCACCGCCGCCTTCGGCACCCCGGCCGAGGCGGGGAGCCCCAACGTCGCCACCCCGCTTCCCCCGGAGGCCAGCAGCCCGTCGCTGTGCCCGTGGTAACAGCCGGCGAAGAGGATGACCCGGTCCCGCCCGGTTGCTCCGCGGGCGACCCGCACCGCGGACATGGTGGCCTCGGTCCCGCTGCTCACCAGCCGGACCTCCTCGCAGCCGGCCACCCGGCTGCAGATCTCCTCGGCGAGGAGCACCTCTCGTTCGGTGGGCGCGCCGAACGACGTGCCCTCCCCTGCCGCCCGCCGCACCGCTTCCACCACCTTGGGATGGCCGTGTCCCACGATGGAAGCCCCGTACGACTGCACGAAGTCGAGGTAGCGATTGCCGTCCACGTCCCACACGTGGGCGCCTTCGCCGCGTGCGACGAAGTACGGGGTACCTCCCACGGATCGAAAGGCCCGGACCGGCGAGTTGACGCCGCCCGGGATCACCCGTTGGGCTCGGGCAAACAGCGCGTCGCTGTGCGGTTGCCAAGCCGCCGACGATGGCTCAGCCATGGAGCGTCTCGGCCAACTCCCCCGCCAGGTAAGTCAGGATCATGTCGGCCCCGGCGCGCTTGATGGCGATCGTGTGTTCCAGAGCCACCGCGGCCCCGTCGATCCAGCCCCGCTCGGCAGCCGCCTTGATCATGGCGTACTCGCCGCTCACGTGATAGGCGGCAACCGGGACATCGACCCGGCGGCGAACGGCTGCGATCACATCCAGGTAGGCGAGGGCCGGCTTGACCATGACGACGTCCGCCCCTTCGGAGATGTCCAACTCCACCTCTCGGAGCGCCTCCCGGACGTTGCGGTGGTCCTGCTGGTAGCCCCGCCGGTCTCCCCCGCCGGCGATCGCCACGTCGACGGCATCCCGGAACGGACCGTAGAGGGCCGAGGCGTACTTCGCCGCGTAGGCCATGATCGGCACCGTGGTGTAACCCGCCCCGTCGAGCCCGGCCCGGATGGCGCCCACCTGACCGTCCATCATGCCGGACGGCGCCACCACGTGGGCGCCGGCCGCGGCCTGGGCCACGGCGATCTCCGCGTAGCGCTCCAGGGTCCGGTCGTTGTCGACATCGCCCCGGCCGTCGACGATCCCACAATGACCGTGGTCCGTGTACTCGTCCATGCACAGGTCGGTGATGAGGATGATGCGATCGCCGACCGTCTCGGTCAGCCGGCGCAAAGCCACCTGGACGATGCCGTCAGAGGCGGATGCGCCGCTGCCGGCGGCGTCTTTCTCCAGAGGCACACCGAAGAGCACCACGGCCGGGACCCCGAGGGAAGCCAGCCGGTCCGCCTCTTTGACCAGCGACTCCGTAGTGTGCTGGACCACGCCGGGCAGCGACGGCACCGGCTGGGGCGCGTCGATGCCCTCCCGCACGAACAGGGGGGCGATCAGGTCGGCCGGCGAGAGCGTCGTCTCGGCCACCAGATCACGCAGCCGGGGGTACATGCGCAGGCGCCGCAAGCGGGTGGTGGGAAACGCCACCCGCCCAAGGTATCGCCCAGCACAGCCGGCCCGATGTCGATAAGGATCGGTGTTCACCCCTTGTGTTCGGAGGTCACCATGTCCACCCACTACCGCCGCCCCGGATGGTTCACCCGCCACGTCCTCAACCCCTCGGTCGCGGGTCTCACCCGTCTCGGCGTCAGCGTGTGGGGCTCGCGTGTCCTCGAGGTGAAGGGCCGGAAGTCGGGCCTACCCCGGCGCAACCCGGTCAACCTGCTCACCCTCGACGACCGGCAGTACCTCGTCGCCCCGCGCGGAGAGGCGGAGTGGGTCCGCAATCTCCGAGCGGCCGACGGTCACCTGACGCTGCTGCTTGGGTCGCGCCGCGACGACCGGACGGCCACGGAGATCGCCGACGCAGACAAGGCGCCGGTACTGCGGGCCTATCTGCGCCGCTGGAAGTCCGAGGTGGGAATGTTTTTCGAAGGGGTGGGTCCCGACTCGAATGACGAAGAGCTGGCCGCCATCGCGCCCCGCCACCCGGTGTTCGCGCTCAGCCCGGCCCAGAAGTAAGCGCCTCTATCAGGGCGTCCACCAGACCCTCCAGGGTCGGCGCGGTGGCGACGGCGCTCACGGGTAATCCGACGGCTCGGGCCGCGGCTGCGGTCGTGGGCCCGATGCACACCACCACGGGCGGCAGCGCCGCCCCCCGCCGCCGGGCTCTACGAGCGCCCGCACGGCGGACGCCGACGCGAAGCACACCGCATCGGCACCGGCCACCGCCGCCCGGTCGGCTGCGGTGAGCTCCACTCGCACCGTCCGGTAGGCCTCCACCGCGTCGACGAGCCAGCCGGCGGCGGCCAAACCCTCCGACAGGGCCAGCCGCCCCTCGGCAGCTCGAGGCAGAAGGACAGTGCGGCTGCCCTGCTCCGGCGGGTCGGGAAAGACCTCGAGCAGGCCTTCGCTCACCGATCGCACAGGTTGCAGGTCGGCGGTCAACCGCCAGTCGGCCAACGCTCGTGAGGTTCCCGGACCCATGGTCGCGATCCGAACGTCGCCCAGCGCCCGCAGGTCCCTGAGTCGCCCGAGAAAAGCGTCGACTGCGTTGGCGGAGCTGAAGACCACCCAGGCGTACCGGCCCCCGGCCAAATCCGCCGCAGCCCGGTCAAGGTGCAGCCCGCCGTCGGCAGGGGGATCGATGTGGATCGCCGGCACCTCGATGGGATGGGCCCCCAGGTCGCGCAGCCGCTTCGACAGCTCGGAGGCTTGGGCCCGGGCCCGGGTCACCACGATCTCACGACCGAAGAGCGGTCGTCGCTCGAACCACTCGAGCTCGAGACCGGCCACCGCCCCGATGACCAGGGTGACCGGCGGTTCCAGCGGTGTCGCGCCCAACTGGTCGAGGCGGGCTCGGACCGAGGTCTGGTCCGGTCGGGTCCCCCAACGAACGGCGAGGACCGGGGTGTCGGGCGGCAACCCGCCGCGCAGCAGGCGCGACGCCACCACGTCGCGATGGGCCACACCCATCAGGACCACGATGGTGCCGCCCGCTTCAGCGAGCGCTTCCCAGTTGGTCTCCCGGTCCACGGCGTGACGGCTGTGGCCCGTGACGACGGTGAACGAGGTGGCCACGCCCCGTTGGGTGACCGGTACCCCGGCGTAGGCGGGCACCGCGATCGCCGAGGTGATCCCGGGCACGACCTCGAAAGGAACGCCGGCGGCCCGCAACGCCAGCGCCTCCTCCCCTCCCCGACCGAACACGTACGGGTCGCCGCCCTTCAAACGGACCACGGCCCGCCCCGCCCGCCCCTCCCGGACCAGGAGCTCGTTGATCTCGTCCTGGTGGACGGGGCCGCCGGGTGACTTCCCTACGTCGACCCGCTCCGCCGCTGCCGGCGCCAGCTCGAGCAGGGCGGCGTCAGCCAGGCGGTCATGCACGACCACGTCGGCGAGGCCGAGCACCTCCGCCCCCCGGACCGTGATCAGCCCAGGGTCCCCGGGCCCGGCTCCGACGAGGTACACCGTCACGGATCAGCCTCCGCGAGATCCGCCAAATCGAGCAGCTCCCGCCCGCCAGCTTCGAGCAGCTCGCCGGCCAGCCGTCCGCCCAGGTCCTCGGCCTCGACCGCACCGTTCCCTGAGATCGACGACCGCAGCATCACCCGACCGTCTCGGGAGGCGAGCATGCCGTCGACCTCCAACCGACCTCCGCGAGGGTCGAACCTGGCGTGCGCCCCCACCGGCAAGTCGCAGCCACCGCCCAGGCGGGCGAGGAACGCCCGCTCGGCGGTCACCGCAACCCGAACGCCGGCATCGTCGATATGCGACAGGGCCTGGATGACGGCCTGGTCGCCCGCCCGGCACTCGACCGCGATGGCACCCTGGCCCACCTGGGGCAGCATGATCCCGACGTCGAGGATCTCGGCGACCCGGTCGGCCAGGCCGAGCCGTTCCAGGGCGGCCGCGGCCACCACGACCGCCCCGCCTTCCGGAATGCGCTCGAGGCGGGTCGGCACGTTGCCGCGGAGGCCCGTGAACGTCAGGTCCGGGCGCAGCCAGGCCAGCTGGGCTCGCCGTCGTACGGACCCCGTGGCCACCAGCGCGCCGGGCCTCAGATCCGCGAGGGTGGCGCCGACGAGGGCGTCCCGTTCGTCGGCCCGCACCGGGAAGGCGCCGAGCAGCAGGCCGGGAGCCGTCGACGAGGGGAGGTCCTTGGCCGAGTGCACGGCGATGTCCGCGCTCCCGTCGAGCACCGCCGCCTGCACTTCTTTGACGAACACCCCCTGGCCGCCCAGCTCCCAGACGTCGAGGTCGCGGCGCCGGTCACCGGTCGTCTGCACGATGACCAGCTCCACCGTCACCGTCGGGTGGGCCAGGCGCAGCCGTCTCGCAACCTCTTCGGCTTGCCAGCGAGCCAGGGCGCTGCCCCGCGTCGCGATGCGGAGGACGCCCGACGCCAACGCTGACTGCCGCGGCTCAGGTATCGAGCTCGAACAGCTGGCGCAACGCCTGGGCCAGCTGCTCGCCGCTCGGTGTACCGGCTCCCACCTTGACCTTGACGGTCGGCTCGTGGAGCAACTTCGCCACGATCCCCCGGGTCAGCGCCTCCAGCGCCGCAACCTGGCTCGGGTTCATTCCGACCAAGCGCCGCCTGAAGCGGTTGAGCTCGGCGAGGCGGATCTCCTCTCCCCGCTCGTGCAACGCCGACACCAAGGGCGCCACGTGCCGCTGGGCAGCCACGTCTTGGTAACGCGCTACCTCCTCGGCGACGATGACTTCAGCTCGCGGCACCTCCTGGCGCCGTCCGGCCATGCCAACCGCGGCGGCCGAGGTCAGGTCGTCCATGTCGAGCAGCGTCACGCCCGGAAGCACACCGACGGCGGGGTCGACGTCGCGGGGCACGGCAATGTCGACGATCAGCAGGGGCCGGCCGGCCCGCTCGGCCAGCAGGGGCTCGAGGTCCGAGGCCTCGACGAGCACCGTGGGGGAACCGGTCGACGCCAGCAACACGTCGGCCCGGACGAGGGCGTTCGGGAGGGCCGACCATTCGACGGCCCGACCACCGCAGCGGGCAGCCAGCTGTGTCGCCCGCGTCCACGTCCGATTGGCGACGAGCAGGGCCCCGCCGTCGAGCGCCCCGGCGAGGGCTTGGGCCATGGCTTCGCCCATTTCGCCCGCACCGAGCACGAGCGTCGTCTTCCCTGACAACGACCCCAGCTTGGCCGCCGCCAGCTCCACCGCCACCTGTGACAGCGAGGTGGTGCCCCGGGCGATCGCCGTCTCGGAACGGACCCGCTTGCCCACCTCGAGCGCCTGGCGGAAGAGGATGGAGAGCATCGGCCCGGAAACGGCCTCCTGGCGGGCGGCCTCCCACGCGTCGCCCACCTGGCCCAGGATCTCGCTCTCCCCGAGCACGGCGGAGTCGAGCCCGGCGGCCACCTTGAACAAGTGCTGGGCGGCCGCCTCGTCGTAATACGAGTACAGCTGGTCGGAGAAGTCCTCGGGAGGGATGCCACTCCACTCCGAAAAGAAGTTGCGAATGTCGCTCATCGCCCCGTGGAAACGGCTGGCCACCGCGTAAACCTCGGTACGCAAGCAGGTCGAGAGGACGACCACCTCGCTCAGGTGGTCCCGACCGGAGAGGTCGTGCAGCGCTTTGTCCATCCGCGCAGGCGGTACCGCCATCGGCTCTAGAACCGACAACGGCGTGGTGCGCTGGTTGAGTCCTACGACGACGACAGACACGCCTGGAGGCGCTCCCTTGCCTGGGCCGTGTGGCCCGAACGAATTAATTCGAGCATGTCCCAATCCAGCGCCGGGCGCCAATCGACATCCTCGGTCGAGCGGCCGGCGGCCTTCAGCTCCGCCCGGGCCTCCGACAGCCACTCCGCCAGCAGGCCGATCTCCGGCCCGAGCTGGGCCGCCACCTGGCCCCGCAACCAGCTGGCGAGTGCGGGGCTGTGGCCTGCCGTAGAGACGGTAACCATCACTGGCCCCTGACGGACCACCGCCGGCAGGGTGAACGAGCACGCCGGCGGGTCGTCCGCGGCGTTCACCCACACCCGAGCCGCCTCCGCGTCGGCGCGTACCGACCGGTTGACCTCGGGATCGTCGGTGGCCACCAGGGCCAGCCAGGCCTCGTCCAGGTCGCCGCGACGGTACGGGCGTTCGACGACTTCTACGCCCAGGGCCCGGATCGGATCGGAGACCTGAGGCGCCACCACGACCACGGCGGCACCTGCGGCGATGAGACCCTCGACCTTTCGGGTGGCCACCGGGCCGCCGCCGACCACCACGCAGCGCCGTCCTTCGACGACGAGGTTGACCGGATAGAGGACGTCAGGTACCGGCATGCGGGTTCCTTTACGCCCCCTCTGCGGTCAGCACCGTGCCCGCCAGGTGGTGGTAGAAGCTCAGGATTTGCAGCTCGATGCCCAGGTCCACCTGGCGCAAGGCCACGTGGGCCGGGACCGTCACGGTCGTGGGCGCGAAGTTGAGGATCGAGCCCACACCGGCCGCCACGGCGGCGTCGACCACCCCCTGGGCTGCCGAGGCGGGGGTGGCGATGACCGCGATGGCCACGCGTTCGGTTTCGATGACCTCCGTCATCGACGAGGACGGGTACACCTCGGCCGCGCCGACGTGCGTTCCTACCTTGGCCGGGTCGACGTCGAACACCGCCACCACGTGGAATCCCCGGGACGGGAACCCGCCGTAGCTCGCCAGGGCCTGGCCCAGGTTGCCGGCGCCGATGATCGCCACCCTACGGTCCTCGGTCAGCCCCAGCTGCCGGTTGATCTGGCGCAGCAGGTAGGCCACGTCGTAGCCGACCCCCCGGGTCCCGTAGGAGCCGAGATGCGACAGGTCCTTTCGCACCTGAGCCGCGTTGACGCCGGCTCGGACCGCCAGCAGCTCCGACGAAATGGTAACGGTGCGTTCCCGGGCCGCCTCGTCCAGCGCCCTCAGGTAGAGGGGCAGTCGGGCGACGGTAGCCTCGGGGATCCGCCGGGCGGATGCCATGCCCACGATGGTACCGAGGGTACGCCCTCTGTCACTGGCGGCCTGGCGAGCCAGGCCTCATGTCACTGGCGGCCGGGCGAGCCACACCTCACGTCGCCGGCGGCCGGGCGAGCCACACCTCACGTCGCCGGCGGCCGGGCGAGCCACACCTCACGTCACCGGCGGCCGGCCGAGCCACACCTCACGTCACCGGCGGCCGGGCGAGCCACACCTCACGTCACCGGCGGCCGGGCGAGCCACACCTCACGTCACCGGCGGCCGGCCGAGCCACACCTCGTCGCCGGCCTGCAACCCGATCAGGGCGGCCGCGGACGAGCGCTCGCAGCTGATCGACAACAACCCGTAGGAGTCGGCGACCAGGCCCACCGCCGGACCGGGCCCGATGTCGGCGTAGGTTTCGGCGAAGCGGGCGGGCCACGTTTCCCCCCGGACCCGCAGCTCCACGACCGAGCCGAGGTGCACCGCATCGGCCGGCCGCACGTTCAGCTGGGCGTTACCGAAGTGGTCGACCCACAGCACCTCGGTCCGCAGCCGGTTGCCGGTCTCACCCGACGGTGACGGGACCGGCTCGCCCACCAGGCTGGCGGGATCGATGATCCGGCCGAGATCGGCCACGTTCGCCCCTCGAGCGAGACGCGCGCGTATCGGGGCAAAGAGGTCCCGCCCGGCGAAGGTCACGCCCCTCCTCTCCGGAACGCCCGGTGCGGCTCGCCCGGACGTGGCCGCGGTGGGGTCGGGGGCCTGCAACTCGACTGCGGCGGTGACGGGGCCGAGGAGAACGGCGGCGGGAACGAGCAACCCGTTGTCGGGGCCCACGAGCACCGCCTCCGCCCCGCCCACCTCGACGGCCACGCCCCGGCGGCTGGTGCCCACACCGGGATCGACCACGGCCAGGATCACGCCGGGTACCAGCCATGGCGCCGAACGCCACAGGGCCAGGGCGCCGGCCCGCACGTCATGCCTCGGGATCTGGTGGGTGATGTCGATGATGGTGGCGTCGGGAGCGTGGGCCGCGATCACCCGGTGAACGACGCCGACGAACTCGTCCTCGAGGCCGTAGTCGGATAGGAACGAGATCGGCCCCCGCGAACCAGACGGTGAACTGCTCAGCTCAACGACTCAACGAATGCTCGGTCACCCGGCCCGGGTGTACTGGGCAGCGAGGTAGCGATCGACGTCCTCCTCACGGATGCGGTACGACCGTCCGACTCTGGTCGCCGGCAACTGACCGGACTGAATCAGCCGGTAGACGGTCATGTTGGACACCCGAAGCTGATCGGCCACCTCGGCCACTGTGACGAACCGGGACCGGGACTCTTTTGGTTGCACGCGCGTCGCACCACCCTTCTCCGCACCCCGAGGCTACGCCAACTGACCGCTTCTGAAAAGTGGTGGTTCAGGGAGCGGGCGGCGTACTCGCCCGTCAGCCCGCCGTAGCCGGCCTCGGGCCGCCCCGGCCAGCCGCCAGTCAGCCCCGGCCAACCGCCACTCAGCCCCGGGCCGGCCCGCGTCAGTCCGTCTGACCGAGCTCCTTGGACCGACGGGTCGCGGCGGCGACGGCATCGGCCAGGGCGTAGCGGAGTCGCTGTGTCTCGAGGACCTCTACGCCCGCGGCGGTCGTGCCGCCAGGAGACGTGACTGCCGCCCTCAGGGTGGCTGGGTCGTCGCCGGTCTCGGCCATCAGCCGAGCCGACCCGAGGAGAGTCTGGATCACCAGTTGGCTGGCCTCGGCGCGGGCCAGCCCCACCTGTTCTCCGGCGTCGATGAGGGCTTCGACCAGCAGGAACACGTAGGCCGGGCCCGAACCAGATAGGCCCGTGACCGCGTCGAGGGCGTCCTCGGGGACGACAACCACGGTCCCGACGGCCTCCAGGATGCTCGTGGCCCAGGTCAGGTCGTCCGGGCCGGCGGCGTGGCCGCCGGCGATAGCCGCCGCCCCGCACCCAATCAGCGCCGGGGTGTTGGGCATGGCCCGGACCACCGCCGGTGGCGTGGCCTCGGCCGTCCCTCCGTCAGGTGCGAGCCACGACTCGAGCGACCTCAACGTGACGCCTGCAGCAATAGAAAGCACCCGGGGCGGGCGTAGCGGCTGCAGGAACCGGCAGGCCGGCTCGGCGTCGACCGGCTTGACCGCGACGATGGCCCCGCCCAGCGGCGGACCTCCTCGGTCGGAGGGTTCCCCCAAGGTATCGATGACGCGGACGCCCGGATAGCGCTCACCGAGCTGGGCCCGCCGGTCGGGATCGGTCTCGACGATGGTCACGCCCGCCGGTTGCACCCAGCCGCTCCGCAGCAGGCCGCCCACCAGGGCCTCGCCCATCTTGCCCCCACCCACGACCATCAGCGTCTCTTCTGCCACGGGCGCCACCCTAGGGGCGGGGCTCAACGGGGGCGACGGGTCAACGGGCGACGACGCAACGGGGGCGGTTGGCAACGGGGGCGGCGGCCCGGATGACGTAAGTCCGGCGGCGCGGATGGCTGCGTCCGGCGGCGCGGATGGCTGCGTCCGGCGGCGCGGATGGCTGCGTCCGGCGGCGCGGATGGCGTGCGTCCGGCGGCCGCACCGGTCAGCCCCCTGGCGAGGTCCGCATTTTGACAAATGGTCATCTGAGCAGCCTCAGGCTGCTCAGATGTCCAAAGGTCGCGAGCGACAGCCGCCGTCGCGGCCTCAGTCAACGCTCGATCGCCCGACTGCCGACGGTCACCACCTGGCGTGGTCGGTGCTGCACTACCGGTCCGCTCCAGCCCTGTAGGCGGGGTCACCTCTCACTTTTGGACATCTGAGCAGCTTCAGGCTGCTCAGATGTCCAAAGGTGGCGAGAAACATCGACGCCGGACCCTGACCACCACGCCGCGTGGTAGACGGGCCGACATGCGACCGCTCCCTGTGGAAACCAGCTCCTCTCGGCGTTAGCCCCCGGCGGCGCCGCAGCCCGAGGGGCGCGCACGGAATACAGTTCGCACTTCCCCGAACGAACAGCGCCCACAGGCGCCCTCAGGCCGACGGCATTGGCGAGAGTACCGGCGCGCCTGTGGCTCAGCAAGGGTAAGTCGGGCGGCGCATTTAGCCGCAGGCCACCAGCTTGGACGACGTGAGGGATTGGCCGCGAGACCACAGCTGCCTCGCCGCCGCGGCCCAGGTGTAGGACCGGGCCCGAGTGGCGGCGGCCCGGCTGAGTCGGGCGGCCAGCGGCCGCGACGAGAGGATGGCGGCGATGGGCCGGGCGTAGTCCGACGGGTGTCGGCCCTCGACCAGGAAGCCCGTCCGGCCGTCGTCGACCAGCGTCGTCAACCCGCCGACCGCGGCCGCGACTACGGGCACCCCACAGGCGGCCGCCTCCAGGGCGACCAGACCGAAAGACTCCGAATGGCTGGGCACCACACAGGCGTCCGCCGCCCGGTAGTAGCTCGAGAGCATCTCGTGGCGCTGCGGTGGCAACAGGCGAACTGCCGTTTGCAGCCGGTGGGCTTCCATTCGGCACCGAACGGCCCGAAGCTCTTCGTCGCCGTGGGGCCCGCTCGGTCCCCCCACCACCACGAGTGACGTCCGGGCCAGGCGGCCGTCAACGTCGGGCTCACCGTTCGGGCTCTTCCACCCGGCTACCCGCTGCCCCGGACCACCGCCGTGACCTGGCCCCCGCACCAGAGCCAGGGCGTCGACGGCGACGGTGAGCCCCTTAAGCGGCTGAATCCGACCGGCGAACAGCACGACCGGATCGCCTTCCGGCAGCCCGACCGCTCGCCGAGCCTGAGCCTGGTCGCCCGGACTGAAGAAGGCATGGTCGACGCCGGGGGTCACCACCGCGATCCGGTCGGGATCCGCCCCGTACAGCTCGACCAGCTGCTGGGCTTCCACCGAGCACGATGCGACGATGGCGTCCGCACAGTCGATGATCCCGGCCTCGGCCCGAGCCCGGCGGGCAGGCTCGGCGGCGAAGAGCTCCTCTGGGCTGGCGTCGGCCTTGACGCGATCCAGGGTGTGGAAGGTGACAAGGAGCGGGACGTCGAGATCGTGCTTGAGGGTGTGGCCGGCCAGGCCCGACAACCAGTAGTTGGCGTGAATGGCGTCGATCGACCGACCGCGGGCGGCAAGGGACGCCAGTCTGAGCCGGACGCCATCGGTCCAGGCCGACACCAGATCGGGCAGATGCTCTTTGGCCACTGGCGCTACCGGGCCGGCGGGAACGTGATGCACCCGGAAGCCAGGTTCGACGCCGACCGTGGCCGGGCGGCTGGGGTCGTCGGCCCGGGTGAACACCTCGCAGGTGACGCCCGATCTGGCCAGGGCGGCGCACAGCTCGCGCACGTACACGTTCATCCCGCCCCCATCACCAGTGCCGGGCTGGGCCAGGGGCGAGGTGTGCATAGACAGCACGGCCAGGGCAGGCATCACGCGGTGGAGCGGTCCGGGGCGTCGTCCGCCGCCCAATCCGCCTGGTCGTCGGGGTTGTCGGACCCGTCCGGGTCGCCGAGAGCGGTCCCCGCTATTGCGGACTCCCCGGAGCCAGTCCCCGCCGCGGCAGGGTCGCTCGGGGTCGCCCCGGCCGCCGCGGGTGCCGATGTCCCTGCCGCCGATGTCCCTGCTGCCGCCGATCTCCCTGCTGCCGCCGATGTCCCTGCCGCCGCCGATGTCCCTGCTCCTGTTCCGACCCCTCCTGCTGTCCCTTCCCCGCCCCTGCTCGGACCCCAACCGGCGTCGCGGGCTTCGACAGCGTTCTCCCGGCAGAACGACAGATAGATCCGCAGCAGGGTCTGCTTCTGTTCGTCCGTCAGCGTGGGCTCACCCAGAATGGCCTCGGTCAGGTCCCCCCCTGTGTCGCGGGCCTCGAGGATCCCAGCCCGGACGTAGAGGGTCTCGGCTGAGATGCGCAGCGCCCTGGCGATCTGCTGGAGGATCTCGGCGGACGGCCGGCGGAGGCCCCGTTCGATCTGGCTGAGATAGGGGTTGGAGATCCCGGCCATGTCGGACAGGCGTCGCACGGAGAGCCGGGCCACGCTCCGCTGCTCCCGGATGAACTCCCCGAGCTCCCGCCAACGATCGGGAAACTCCATCATGTCCGTCGTCGCCCCCGACCCTTCTGGTGTTCGACCGCCGGACGCGGCTCCCGTCGGAGGGCTGCCACGCTCATCAACAGCCACGGTCGGCGGTCGTAGGGTCCGAGCGAGGCGACCCCCCGGACCAGTACCGCCGACGGCTCGAGAAACGCGACCCGATCAGAGCAGGGTGGGGGCCCGACTCGGCCCGCCTCCGCCAGGTGTTCGCCTTGAGCTGGTCGAGCCGCAACATCGGGCACCGAGGGTACCGCAGGACCTGCCGGCGACCTCGGTCCGCCATCTCGGGGCGAACACCGGGGGCGGTCCCAAGTGTTCCGTCAGTGCAGGACAAGGTGCACCGCGATCACCCAAGCGGGCCCGGCGAGCAAGAGGGAGTCGAGGCGCCGAACGGCGGGAAGGCGAAGGGAGGGCCCGATCCGGCCCATGATGAAGACGCCGACTGGTGCCAAACAGGCAACCGTCCCGAAGAGGATCCAAGGGCTATCACCGGAGAACGGGGGCACCACGACGGCGGCCACCAACACCGCGAAGATGGCCACCGTGATCATCCCGACAACGGCCCCGGCAACGCCACCCCGTAGGCCGGTGCCCGTCATGAAGTTGGCCATGTCGTAGAGGCAGATCGCCACCAGGAGCGTCAACGCCTGGCTCCCACCCTGGCCCCTCGCCACCACGACGGACGCGGCGGCCACCGCCGGTCCGAGCTCGGCCAGCACGAGCAGGAACGGAGACCCTCGGGAAGAAGTCGCGGCCAGCCCGACGACGGAGACGACGAGGAACACCACCCCTACCGCCACTGCAGCAACCCCACCTCCGAGGGCAGCCGCCGGCAAGACCACACCCGCGAGTGCTGCCAATCCGAGCGCCCCGTTGTTGCGATTCGGGCGACGCCCTGAGCGCTTCCCGGCCCGTCGAGTCCCAGAACGCCGTCGCTCGACCGGCCTGGGCGACGCGCTCACCGCCCGGACCCCCGACACTCCCGCAACGACCGCAACTGGCGCCACGACCAGGGCCAGCACCACGGACCCAAACGACGTGGCCGTGAACAGAAGGGCCGCCCACAGGAGGCCCATGAGAATAGAAAAGCCGGGCCGCACCGAGGGCGCCCGGGTCACCGGCGGGCGAGGGCGGGAAGTGCCGGTCCGGGGCGAGCCCCGCTTGGTCGGACTGGAACCAGACGCGTTCTTCCGAGCCGAGCCGCTCCGGGGCGCTCGGGTCGCCGACGAACCGCCACCCTTGGCGCTCGTCGCCTGGGAAGCAGGCGCGCGTTTCGAGCGAGTGGCCGTTCGAGGCGAGGTGACCGGTTCGGCTGCGATCAGGAGACCGTCCTGCACAGGGAGCACCCGCCGGCCCCACGATCCTGGGCGCCAGCACCACCAGACACCGGCGGCAGGACGGCGATCTCGTCACCGTCGGACAACGCCCGATCTCCGGGGGCGGGCTCGCCATTGACCCATACCCGCGAGGCGTCCAGGACGGCGGCAAACGACGGCCCGTGGCGCGTCCGGGCCGCGTCCAGGACGTCGGCCACCGTAGTACCGGCCACTTCCTCGCGGCCGGTGCCGGCGGACGTCCGAGCTGCGGCGAACAAGAGCAGGACCACGGACGCAGGCGAGGTGCGATCGAGCGGGAATGCCGCCTGATCGGGCGCGCTATCAGCAGCCAGTCCCATCGCCAAGGTTCTCCCGTGGGTAAGCCTACCGCGGCCTGGCATGCCGTCCATCCACAGAGTGGCCACTAGGGTGCGGGCGGTGCCAGGACTGCTCCTCCTCCGACACGCCCAATCGGTCTGGAACGCCCAGGCCAAGTGGCAGGGATGGGCGGATCCGCCACTCTCCCACGCTGGCGAGCAACAGGCCCGGCAAGCCGGGACCCGGCTGGCGGGCGGGAAACCGTTCGATCTGGTGGTCACGTCCGACCTCGAGCGGGCCCGCCGCACGGGAGAGCTGGTCGCCCAACGCCTCACCCCGTCACCACCCCTCGAGATCGAACCCGGGTTGCGGGAGTACGACGTCGGGGACTGGACAGGCCACACCTTGGAGGAGATCCAGGCCAGATGGCCCAAGGCGCTGGCCGACTTCGCCAACCGGCAGCTCACCGCGCCGCCGGGAGGTGAGAACCGGGCGGCCTTCGACGATCGGGTCTTCGACGCAGCCCGGATGGTTGCGGCCCGGGCGCTCGCAGCCGGTTTTCCGCGCCTGCTCGTCGTCGTTCACGGAGGCGTGGTGCGCTCCATAGCCCACGCCACGGGGGCGGCCGAATACCGCGTGGGGCACCTGGCCGGGTATTGGGGCACCTTCGGAGCGGGCGGTTTTTTCCCAACCGAACGAGTGAACCTCCTCGATCCGGACCCGGTGGCAAGCGGGGGTGAGACGGCGACGGTAGAAGCCGTTTGAAGGTCGCACCGCCGCGCTACCTTCCGAGGACGTGAAGGTAGAGGTGGTTCGCAGCGCCCGCCGGCGCAAGACAGTGCAGGCCCGCCAGGTCGGTGGGGTGCTGCGGGTCTCGATCCCCGCCAGCATGACCGTCGCCGACGAGCAGCACTGGGTGGCCGAGATGGTGCGGAGAATGGAGCGCCGGGCGGCCACGGAGGGTGTCGATCTGGGCGTTAGGGCCGCCGTATTGGCCGAACGATACGACCTGCCGACACCGACGGTCATCCGCTGGGTCAACAATCAGGAGGGCCGGTGGGGCAGCTGCACCCCGGCAGACCGGACGGTGCGGATCTCCTCCAGGCTGGTGGGCGAGCCGGCGTGGGTGCTCGATTACGTGATCGTGCACGAGCTGGCCCATCTGGTGGTACCGCGTCACGACGCCCGCTTCTGGAAGCTGGTCCACCGCTATTCCCGAGCCGACCTCGCCCGCGGGTTCCTCATCGCCCGGAGCGTCGACCCCGGGCTCGACCCGGACCTCGATCCCATCGTCGATCCGGACGTCGACGAGCAGGCCGGCGTGGCGGGCGAGGCGAGCGAGGCGAGGGGGCCAGCCGACCCGCGCCAACGGCGGCAAGTCGACGCCCACCATCCTTTGACCCAACTGGGCAACCGCCCGCCACCTACGGATTCGGGACGAGGGAGGACGCTCCCCCCGAGGATGGAGCATGCCGGCGCACCGCGACTCCCCGGCTTCTGAGCTATTCCCGGACCTCACCACCGACGTAACCCCGACGCCCGCGGTTCTGTCGAAGAGGCGATGTCTGCTCCCCCCAGCGCCCGGCTAACGGCGCATGCCCTCCGACTGCGAGCTGGGGTCCGCGGCACCACGGCGGCGCGCGTGCAGCAGCTGCCCGCCACCGACCGGCTGGTAGTCCTGGTCACGGTCGATCGCAGCCGGCGCCAGGGATCCCTCTCCAGCACGGACAGCGAGACGATCGCGGCAGCGGCCCGTCACGCCCTGGCCGAACGCCTCCCGATCGTCGTGGTGCTGGCGTCGTCGGGCGCCGACGTGGCCGAAGGAGTGGCCTCGCTCCACGGGTGGGGTCGGGCGGCCAAGGCCCTCTGCGACTGCTCCGGGGTGGTCCCCATCACGGTCGTCAACCATGGCCTGGCGCTGTCCGGACCCGCCCTGCTCTTGGGGATAGCCGACCTCGTCGTCATGACTCCGGAGGCGGTGGCCTACGTCTCCGGCCCGGCAGCGGTGGCTCAACTCACCGGGTTGCGCCTTCCGCCGAGGGAGCTCGGCGGGGCGGGTATTCACGCCCGGGCCACCGGGGTCGCGGCCCTCCTCGCCGACGACCCCGTCCATGCCCTCGAGGTCGTGGCCACCGTGCTCGACTACCTCCCGGACCACACCGACGAGGAGCCGCACGCCTACCCGGTTACCGACCCGGGCACCAGGTCGGTTCCCGAGCTGCGCGACGTGTTGCCGACCGCCCCCACCGGGTCCTACGACGTGCGCCGGGTGATCGCCGCGATCGCGGACAGCGGGGACCTGACGGAGCTGCGAGCAGGCTGGGCCCCACAGCTGGTGACAGCCCTGTGCCGATTGGAGGGCCGCTCCGTCGGGGTCGTGGCCAACCAGCCCCAGTCCATGGCGGGCACCCTGGACATCGCCGCCTCCCAGAAAGGCGCCCGTTTCGTGGCGTTCTGCGACGCCTTCAATATTCCGCTGCTCACCCTCGTCGACACTCCGGGCTTCATGCCGGGCAAGGATCTCGAATGGCGGGGGATGATCCGCCACGGCGCCCAGCTGGTGTTCGCCTACGCCGAGGCAACGGTCCCGCGGGTGTGCCTGGTGATGCGAAAGGCGTTCGGGGGCGCGTACATCGTCATGGACTCCAAGCCGATGGGCAACGATCTCTGCCTGGCCTGGCCCTCGGCGCAAGTGGCGGTGATGGGCGCCCAGGGAGCCGTCCAGATCTTGCACCGGCGGGAAGACGCCGCGACCCAGTCCCGGCTGGCCGACGAATACGAGGAGACCTATCTCAACCCCTACGTGGCGGCCGCTCGCGGGTACATCGACCAGGTCATCGATCCCGCTGACACCCGCTCGTCAGTGGCCGCCGCCTTTCGGATGCTGTCGGCGAAGCGGGAACGGATCGCCCCCCGCAAGCACGCCAACGGTCCCCTCTAGCCCTCTCTAGACGGCGTGCTCCGGCGCGATCTCGAGGCGGGGTCCGACGCCAGCTTCGAGGCCAGGTTCGACGTCAGGCTCGATCTCCCGCTTGACCTCAGGCTCGGGGTCGAGGCCCCCGTTCCCGCGGGACGAGTGGTGGTCGGCGCAGCGCGGGGCCAACGGGTCGACCTCTAGCCGGGACTCCTCCACCGGGCCTCCGCACACCTCGCAAAGCCCGTAGCGGTCCTCGTCGAGGCGCCTGAGGGCGGCGTCCACGGCCTCGAGCTCGGCGACGATCACGGCGAGCCGTTCCACGTCGGCCGCGGTCGCCAGCGTCGAGAGATCGAAGGATTCCGGGATCACGTGTTGCAGCGTAGGTCGGCCCGCACCGCGAGTGGGGGGAGGTCGCGCCCGTCGCCGCCGCTTGGTCATTATGAGGTCTATGGATCCGGTCTCATGGAGCGATATAGCAGGGCGACTGGCCCGCGCTCACCACTACTGGCTGCACACCACCAACGCCGACGGCGCGCCCGATGCCAGCCCGGTTTGGGGTGTCGTTCGTGACGAAGTCGCCTACTTCTACACCGCTCGAACGACGGTAAAGGCCCGCAATGCCGCCAATGACCCTCGAGCGCTGATCCACCTGGAGAGCGCGGCAGATGTGGTGATCGTCCACGGTCGGCTGATCGACCTAGGCCTCCCGGTGCAGCATCCTCAGGTGCTCGGCGCCTTCGAGGAGAAGTACCAGCAGCCCGAAGAGGTGCCGTTCCTTCCTTCGTCGGACCCGAGCTTTGACGTGCTCTACTCGTTCGCCCCCGCTCGGGCCATGCTGTGGTCGCTCCCGGATACCGAAGCGTCCACCCGTCGTTGGAAGGCGCGCCACCAGGTCTGAGATCGGGTCCCGCCGTGGCCGCCGACCAGCCGCGACCGTCGTTACCCCCCGAACCCCCGGCAAACTGCGCCGCAGCCACGAGCAATCCGACCCTAGGATGACCGCAAAACGCCAGCCGGGAAAGGAGCATTTCATGGAACAAATCCAGTGGCGCCCGGTGGACCTGCAAACAGCGGGTCGTGAAGCCCAGTCAGCCGACAAGCTTGTCCTCCTCGACTTCTTCTCACCTACCTGAGGCGGCTGTGGGGCGCTGGCCGCGACCAGCTACCCCGAGGCGACGGTCGTCGCCGCTATCACCGACTACTTCGTTCCGGTCCAGGTCGACACCAGCGACGAGGCGAATGCGCCACTGGTCCAGCGATTCCGGCAGATCTGGACCCCCGACTTACGCGTGCTCGACCCGGACGGCTTCGAATACGACAGCTGGCAGGGGTACTGGTCGCCCACTGAGTTTGCGGCCCGAATCCTCCTGGGTCGCGCCCGTGGGCTCACCCGCCAGCGCCGGGAAGCGGAGGCCGAAGCGGCGTATGAAGACGTACTTCGTCGCTTCCCGACGAGTTTCGTTGCTCCCGAGGCGGCCTACTGGCGCGCCGTGTGCCGGTACAAACGAACCCACGCAGCCGAAGACCTCCTCGGCGGTTGGTCTCGAACGCTGCCGACCCGGTACCCGTACAGTCAGTGGCGCGCTGCGCAATCCTGGTCCGAGCCCCCGTTGAAGTGGTGAGGTGATGCGGCAAAGTCCAATCTTGGCCAAGTGATGACGGCAATCAGCGGTCGTCGCTTTACCACCTATCCACTGAGCCGGGGCCGGGATCAATAGGTCAAGAAAAAGCAGAGTTCTTGGGCTGGTATAGCCCCTCGTCAGGGAATGCTCACCTGGACTCCAGCGCGCTGCTCCAAGATGGGAAGGGTGGCCTCTTTCATGACCTTCCGGTGGGCCGGGTGGTCTCGGTACGTGACGTAGGCACCGAGATCGGCAAAGGTGGCGACGATCGCTATGTCGAAGTTGGCGGGGTCGCCGCCGACGTTCTCTTGGACGCTGTAGGTCTGGATCTCCTCGATCTGATCGGGCAACGCCCGAACCCGGGCGATCGCGGCCAGGCGTTGCTCGCGTGTCGACTCGGGCTTCCATCTCACCAAGGCGATGTGCTGGATCATCGGCCGAGAGGCTAGCGGCGTCGGCACCTCACGTGCACTGTGCTCAAGGGGATATCTCGCCTCGAAAGAACCAATGGACCCCAAATCTGTCGGCCAGATGTCCGTACGTTCCAAACGGCATCTCCCGCAGATCGTCGAGCAGCTCCTTATCGGCGCCCGCGGCCAGCCGGTCAAAGATCGCCCTCAGCGGAGAAAGACTTCCGGCCGTGAGGTACAGGGCGACGGTGTTGCCTTGCTTCGGTCGCCGCGTCGGATGCAACCAGTCTGTGGCGGAAAACTCGAGGGAATTGCTCTTCAAGTGGGCGTACGCGACCCGGTCATGGAGGTCGGATGACGCCTGCGCCTTCATCGGCGTATCACCGAGCTTGGTGATCTCGAGATCTCCACCCAGGCCCGACTGGTAAAAGGTCATGGCCTCGGCGCAGTTCCCGTCGAACAGGAGGAACGGCGTCAGGCTGATGGTGCTCATTCCCTGCCCCGGCCTTCAGGCTGCCGACCAGCGAGGGTCGCGGCCGAGCATCCCCAACGTCTGGTCGAAGATCGGCTCGGTCTCGGCAACGGGGACGGCGGGGCCGAACGCGGGGCCTCGTGCCGAGTCGTTGCCTTCTCCGAACGTCTGACGGACCAGCTCGAACAGCGGTTTCACGCCGTCCGGGTCCGGCGCAAACGCGATGCCCGTCGCCTGCGCCAGGTCCCACCCGTGCACGCTCAGTTCGCCGAACGTCACGATCCCAGCGACGTCGCCCGGGAGTTCCGTCCCGCCCACTCGGGTCATCCCGGTCCACGCCTCGCTCTCCTGCCAAACCTCCGCCAGTCCCTGAAGGCGTCGGGGCACGGACACCCGCCAGTCGGCCGGCAGGTTGGCTGCGTCGCCCGCTGGGCCCATGGTCGACGACGGGCCGGTGGCCTTCACCGCCGCTCCGCCGAAGGCGACCGTCAGGCCGGCGATGTGGTCGAGGAGGTCGGCCACGCGGTAGTCGCGACAGGGCGTCGAACGGTCCAAGGCATCGTCGGGCACTTCGGCGATGAGGGCGCCAAGCCGATCGGCAGCAGGTCGAAGATCAAGCATGGGTCCTCCCAAAGACGGCCGCGTTTCCTGACTCTACGACGACGCCCGAACACCGGATTCATCGCAGAGGACGACCGGCGGGAGGGGGGAGGCGGATCCGACGCGGGCCGGGACCTCCGGATGGAAGTCCCGGCCCACGTCGATCTGGCCGTCGGGATCGGGTCAGACGCTGGCGGTGGCGATGGCGATGGCGGTGGCGGTCGGGCTGGCGGTGGAGGTCGGGCTGGCGGTGGAGGTCGGGCTGGCGGTGGCGGTCGGGCTGGCGGTGAGCTCCGGAGCGCCGATGATCTCGACGTCAGCTACCGCGCTCTTCGCTTCGGCCGCCCGGGCCGGGAGGAACCGGGCGGCGACCAGGGCGCCGAACAGGGTGGCGCCGACGGCGATGAGCATGGCGTAGTCCGAACCCGTCATGAACGCGTGGCGGGCGGCGGCGACCAGCTCCTGGCCGGATCCAGGGGCGCGCTGACCGACCGCGACGGCGGCACCGATCGAAGCCTGGGCCGGGGCGGCGAGAGGGGCCGGGACGTGGCTGAGGGCGTCGTGCACCCGGCTGGTGTAGATCGACGAGGCCACGGACCCCATGATGGCCACCCCGAGGGCCCCACCGAGCGAGCGGGTGGTGTCATTGACAGCCGATCCCACTCCGGCCTGGGCCCGGGGAAGCGAACCCATGATGGACTCGGTCGCCGGCGCCATGGCCAGACCCATGCCGGCGGCCACGACGACGCTGGCGACGAGCAGGAACGAATAGCCGGTGGACGCGGTGGACGTCGCCATCATGGCGAAGCCGATTGCCATCAGGGCCAACCCGGCCGTGACGACGGCCTTCGTGCCGAACCGGGCGGCCAGTCGAGCCGCCGGCTGGGAAATCGCTCCGATGGTGACGGCAAAAGGCAGCGCTCGCACGCCAGCTTGGAGGGCGTCGTATCCGAGCACGAACTGCAGCTGCTGGGTGAAGAGGAATAGCCACCCGAAGAGGGCGAAGAAGATCATCGTCACCGACACGCTCGCAGCGGTGAAGCGAGCGTTGCGGAACACCCGGAGGTCGACCATCGGGTGCGAGCTGCGAAGCTCGACGACCACCCACCCGGCGAGGATGGCGAGGCCGGCGGCCGCGACGCCGAGCGTCCGGGCGCTCAACCAACCGTTGCTGGGGGCCTCGATGATGGCGTAGACGACGGCGACGACACCGGCAATAGAGGCGACGAGCCCGATCGGGTCGAGGGCCTTGGGGTGGGGGTCTTTCGACGGAGGCACCACCAGGCGACCGGCGATCAAGGCGACAGCAACGATGGGCAGGTTGACGGTGAAGATCGAACCCCAGGAGAAGTGTTCGAGCAACCATCCCCCGAGGGTCGGGCCGATAGCCACGCCGAGCCCCGAGACGGCGGACCAGAGAGCGATGGCCTTGGCCCGTTCGGCGGGCACGGTGAACACGTTGGTGAGGATCGACAACGTGGCGGGCATGATGGCGGCCGCGCCCACACCCATGACGACCCGGGACGTGATGAGCTCGCCCGCTGAGCCGGACAGGGCGGCCAGCGCGGAGCCGAGCCCGAACACGACGAGACCGGCGGCCAGGGTCCGGTGTCGGCCCAGGCGGTCGCCGAGGCTACCCAAGCTGAGCAAGAGCCCGGCCATCGCCAGGGTGTAGGCGTCTGCGACCCACTGCAGGGATGCGGTGGAGGCGTGCAGCTGGCGAGCCATGGTCGGGAGGGCCACGTTGACGATCGACGCGTCCACGACGATGACCAACAACGACAGGCAGAGAACGGCAAGCGTCGCCCACCGGCGGGGATAGCTCTGCTCGAGAGTGGCGCGGCGCATGTGTCCTCCTTGACGTGTCGGTATCAACATGACAGATTCAACACTCAGAGGCTTGACGTGTCAAGACTTACATGTAAAAATCTGGGCATGTCGCTGCGCCACGGGCTGCTCGATCTACTGGCCGGAGCGCCCATGAGCGGCTACGACCTGTCCCAGTACTTCGCCAAGTCCATGGGCAACGTGTGGCCGGCGCAGCACAGCCAGATATATCCAGAACTGGCGAAACTCCTTTCAGAGGGACTTATCGCCCAAACCGGCGAAGGGCCGCGGGGCCGGAAGGTGTACCACACCACACCCGAAGGCATCGAGGCGCTGCGGACCTGGCTGCGCCAGACCGAGCCCGACTACTCCGTCCGGTATGAGGCTCTGCTGCGGGTGTTCAGCCTTTGGGTCCTCCCGGCGGACGAAGCCCTGCTCTACCTGCAGCGGGACCGGACCGAGTATGAGCGTCACCTCGAGCAAATTGAGCAGGCACTCGCCACGGCCGACTGGGCCGCCGACCCCACCACTCGGGCCTCCCGGCTCGCCATCGACTTCGGCCGGCGCTTTTACCGGGCCCTCATCGAATGGATCGATTGGGCTGCGGACCAGATCCGGAACGGCATTCTGGAGCCCGGTGGTCCCTTGCCGATTTGACGCTGGAGGCGGTGGGTCGGCGGCCCACCGGGTCCGGCCTCAACCTCATTCCATCTGTCTCTATTCGGCAACGGTGACATAGCCCGGGGGAGCGGACGAGCTGCAAGCCCGGATCCGGTTGACGCTCGGCGATCACACCGGAGCTATGCGGATCGCCGAAGGCTTGCCCCGAAGACCGCCGGGTCGTGGTCTCGACGATCGTGACGCTGCGATCGGGCCTACATGAAGCTCGGCGTGTCCTCGCGCTCGGCCGCGGTCAAGCGAGCGGCTGCGCTGGGGTTCGTTTGAGACGAGCCGCTGGATCCACGGAGACCGGGGGCCGAGGGTTCGACCGATCAGACGGTGGCGGCCACCTCGAGCACGCCCCGTTCAGGGCCGCGGATCATGAAGGCATCACCGAAATCGACCCCGCTCAGGTGGTACTCGGGGGCGAGCCGCAAAAGGCGCTCGAGCGCGATCCGGGTCTCCAGGCGGGCCAAGGGCGCACCGATGCACAGGTGCGGCCCCCAACCGAAGCCGAGATGGGCCTTGGCATCCCGGCGCACGTCGAAGGCGCCCGGATCCGACCAGCGCTGCGGGTCCCGGTTGGCTGCGGCAATCAGGGCGTACACCTGCTGACCCGCAGCCAGCTCGGCTCCGGCCAGCTCCGTATCGTGCTCGACGCGCCGCGGGATGGTCTGCACGACGCTCGACCAGCGCAGGACCTCCTCGATGGCGGGGGCAACCAGCGAAGGGTCCTCCACCAGGAGGCGGCGCTGGTCTGGGTGGCGCTCCAAGGCCACCAGGCAGTTCGACATCAGCTTTGCCGTCGTGTCGTAGCCGGCACTCAGAAGGGTGTACGCCGTCGAGAGGACCTCGTCCTCGCTCATTCCCCCCATGTCGGAGGCGCGCAGCATCACGGTGAGGAGATCGTCGGGTTCCTCCCGACGGTGGCGCTCGATCTCTTCCCGCAAATAGGCAAAGAGCTCCGCCACGTTCCGATGCAGCACCTCGCGCGACTCAGGGCTCTCGTGCCCGTAGGCGATGTTGGACACAATATCGTGCGACCAGCGCCGGAAGTCCTCGTGGCGCTCCTTGGGAACGCCGAGCATCTCGGCGACGATCACGGTGGGGATCATGGTGAAGTCGGCCACGATTTCGAAACTGACCGCACCCTGGGCCAGCGGGGTCAGCAGCTCGTCGACCACCTCGTTGATGCGGGGCTCCCACTTGGCCGCCGCGCTGCGCGTGAACAGCGGTACCAGGGGCCCCCGGAGGCGCTGATGCTCTTTCCCGTCCACCGTGATCATGTTCGGCGACTCGTACCAAGGGAAGACCTCCAAGTCGCCGCTCATCACCCGGAACCGCTCCCCGTCCGCCAGCACGGTGCTGCAATCGTCGAAACTGGAGACCATCCACGCCTTTATAAGGTCGTTCCACACGATGCGGCCTGCGGCCCGGATCCGCTCGTAGAGAGGAAAGGGGTCCTCCACGATGGCATGGTCAAAGAGGTTGATGTCCAGGCGATTCGTTCCCATTTCTGGCACCTCCCACGGCCGAGATCCTCGGCGGCGCATTGGCAGCGGACCATTGATGTCGTAGTCGAGGCGCAAACACTTTGTCAACGATCAGCCCAATCGGCCCGAACGGCGCCGACCGATTATCGGTGGCGAAGCCGAACGGCAAGGGCGAACGGCTGGAGTTCAGGCCCAAAATGTGATAAGTAAGTACTCATGCATGTTGGACTAGGACTTCAGATGGCAAACCTGGATCGGAAGGTCCGGGACGCCGACATCTACCGCCTCGAACTCGGGCTGGCATCCAGAGCGGAGGACGCCGGATTCGACTCGGTCTGGTCGTCTGAGCATCACTTCTCGGACTACCAGCTCACCTCCCAGCAGTCGATGGTGCTGGCGTGGCTGGCCGCCAAGACGACGCGTATCAAGCTCGGTACCTACGTCACCGTACTTCCCTGGCACGACCCCGCCCGGGTGGCGGAGGCCTTCTCGGTGCTCGACCACCTCTCTGATGGTCGAGCCATCCTCGGCCTGGGCCGGGGGCTGGGTCAGAAGGAATTCGTCGGTTTCCGGGTTCCGATGGGGGAATCGCGCCGCAGGTTCAAGGAGTACAGCGAGGCCATCCTTCAGGCCCTCGAGACCGGGGTGCTGGAACACGACGGAGAGCTGTATCAGCAGCCGAGGGTGGAAATTCGGCCGCAGCCGCTCCGCAGCTTCAAAGGAAGGACTTTCGCATCGGCAGTCTCGCCGGAGTCCCTCGAGATCATGGCTCGCATGGGTGTCGGCCTCCTGGTGATCGCCCAGAAACCATGGGACGCCGCCGAGAAGGAACTGGCCGAGTACCGGGTGCGGTATCGCGAGCTCAATGACGCCGAGCCCCCGAAACCGGTGCTGTGCATCGTGGCCGGCGTGAGCAAGGATCCCGCCACCATCGAGCGGATTCGCAACGTCTACTTGCAGCGCTGGGCCCGGTCGACGGTGGAGCACTACGAGTTCGACAACGTCGGCTTCGCCGACATCGAAGGCTACGAGTACTACGGCGCCTTGGCCCAGAACATCGCCAAGCACGGCATCGAGCGTTTCAACGGATTCCTCGCCGACCTTCAGGTCTGGGGAACACCGGAGGAGGTCACCGAGAAGTTGTTGAGCTATGTCCAACGGACCGACGCCGGTGGCCTCATCTGCCCGATCGTGTTCGGTGGCATGCCGCCTGAGACGGCGCAGGAATGCTTCGAGCTGTTCTCACAAGAGGTGCTTCCCGAGTTGAAGCGCTACGACGTGGGCGGCGACATCGGCGTGACCTACGAGGCGGTGTCGCCGGCGCTCGCCAAGGCCCCGAGCGGCTCCGCCTGATCCGCCGCCACAGTCCAGGGGTCTGGGTATCCGGGGCTGGTCTTCCGGCCTCGATGCCTGGCCCGGGGTGCGGTCGACGGTCCCCACCAGGGCCGGGTCCACACGGGTTCGGCCGTCGATAGGCCATCACAAGGAGGAATATCCCCATGATGAGAACCTTCTTCGCTGAGTTCACGCTCGATGTGGCCCGCCGGGAGGAGTTCAGCGCCGTCTTCGAGGACTACACGGCCAAGTTTCGGACCCACCACGGAACCGGCTGCCCGTATTACGAATTCCTGGTTCATCCCACCGATCCGAGCCGGGTGTTCGTCTACGAGCAGTGGGCGGACGATGAGACGTTCGCAGCTCAGCTGGTGTACCCCCCGTTTCTGGAACTGCGCCAGAAGATCAAAGACCTGGGCATCGAGCACATCACGCTCTACGGGTTCGAGGCGGAATCGCCGAGCAGCCACTTCTCGGGATCACCGGTCGAGCTGCCAACCGCGGAAGAGATGTACGAGGAGGAAGACGGAAGTCTCAAGGGTTAAGCGACGCTACGGGAGAGCTACCGGCTGGCCGAGCGGACCGAGGTGGGGCGAGGTGTATATTCGGGTCGCAGTGACGACACCGTTCCGCGGAGCACCCAGGTGATCGTCGATCGAACGGTGCCGCCGCCACGCAAGGAGTAGGGGGAAAAGATGGACCGCCTGCAGTTGGACGTGAACTTCCTGGATCCGGCCTATAAGGAGGACCCCTACCCGCTGTACGAGAAGATCCGGGCCGTCGGCAACGTGGTCTGGAACGATTTGGTGCCCGGCTGGGCCGTCGTCGGCTTCGATGAGGGCCAAGCGGTGCTGGCCAACCAGAAGGAGTGCTTCGAGCAACTGTCCGGCGACCCCGAGCTCAATCCCTGGTTCGAGGCCCCGAACATGATCACCGTGGATGGTACGTATCACCGGCGGCTCCGGGGTGCCCTGTCGCCCCTGTTCACCCGCAACGCCACGGCCAAGTGGGAGAAGCGCGTAGCCGAGGTCGTGGAGGGGATGCTGGCTCCGCTGGTGGCCGGAAACGACAGCTTCGACCTCATCGCCGACTTCACCCTCCTCCCGACCGTCATCGTGGCCGACATGTTGGGGGTGCCCCCCGAGCGGTACGACGACTTTCGCCGCTGGTCCCATGAGATCGTCACCAACCTCTCATGGGGCTTCGAGGACGAGCAGACGCGCGCCATGCTGCGACGGACGGCAAAGGAGCTCAACGACTACCTGCGGGACGAGATCGCTCGGCACCGGAGTGAACAGCCCGACGACGTGCTCACGTTCATGCTCAACCTGTCGGGCGAGAGGGCCATGAGCGACGAGGAAATCCTCTCGACCGCCGTGCTCCTGTTGACCGCGGGGTACGACACGACGGCCAAGACGATGTCAAACATCCTGATCGCACTGGAGCGCTACCCCGATCAGCGCCGGAAGGTGGCTGCCGATCCCTCGCTGGTCCCGGCTGCCATCGAGGAAGGAATGCGCTGGTTCGGCCCGGTCCAGTTCGTGCCCCACACGACGGCCAAGGACACAGTGCTCGGCGACACGCCCATCAGCGCCGGGGACCTGGTGTATGTCCTGGTCGCCGGGGCCAACCGTGATCCCCGGCGGTGGTCGGAACCGGAGCGTTTCGATCTTTTCCGGGAGGCCAAGTCGCACCTGGCCTTCGGGTACGGACCGCACCTGTGCCTGGGAGCACCCCTCGCCCGGCTGGAGATGAAGGTGGCGATCGAGCAGCTGCTGCGCGTCGCACCCGAATACCGCCTGAAGGACATCGACTTCGGCAACTCGATGTTCATCCGCGGACCCGAGAGCGGCATCGTCGAAGTCGGCCTACGCACCACGGCCTAGCCAGCCAGGGTTCCTGACCTCCTCGGTGAGATCAGGAAACCGCGGGCTTGGTGCTACGGGGTGATGACCGGCCAGTCAGGGCTGTGCGGGACGGGCTGCCGAAACAGCCTGGCTGCGTTGCCACCGGCGATCATCACGGCCTCGTGCTGAGGGATGCCCGACAGGCGCTTGCGCAGCAACTCCTGCGAGGTCGGCCAGGTGGAGTCCGCGTGCGGGAAATCGGTCTCGAACATGATGTGGTCGATACCGATCATGTGGCGCTGGTCGAAGACGCCCGGGTCGTCGATCATGCAGAAATAGAAGTTCCGGCGCAGGGCCTCGCTCGGCGTCACGTCGAACGCCCACGGGTCGCCGCCGGCACCAGAGTGCTCGATCACGTAGTCAAGCCGGTTGATGGCCATCGGTACCCAACCGATCCCGCCCTCGCTGAGGGCAATCTTGAGATTGGGGTACAGCGCCGGGATTCCGGCCCACACCCAATCCACCGCAGCGCAGTAGGCAGTGGCGGGGAAGAGGGAGGTCTGGACGTTGAGACCGCCTCCCGGCGAGCCCTGCAGGACGAAGCCACTGGCACCACAGTGGAGCGAGATGACCGTGTCGGTTTCTTCGCAGGCCTTGAAGAACGGCTCCCAGTGCCGCTGACGGGTGATCGGCGGGAGCTTGAGCAGGTGCGGTGACTCGAGGAACGACACCGACGTGAAGCCCCGTTCGGCGTTGCGGTGAATCTCCTCGGCCGCGATCTTGGGATCCTTGAGCCACGGGAGCTGCATCGGGATGAACCGCTCCGGATAGGCGCCGTGCCATTCCTCGATCATCCAGCTGTTCCAAGCCCGGATGGCGGCCAGTCCCACTTCCTCGTCGCTGTTCATCGACAGGACCCGGCCGGTAAATCCCCAGGCGCCCGACGGGAAGCAAAGCGACGCCCAGATGCCGTCGAGGTCCATGTCTTTGACCCGAGCGTGCACATCCCAGGCGGCCCGGCGCATCTCACTGAAGTTGATGGGATCGAGCGTCCATTCGCTCTGGGGACGGCCGGCAACTGCGCTCATGCCGGTGTCGCGGTAGATGCGATCCCGATAGATCCAAGCCTCCGACCCGTCTGGCATGGTGATCACCTGCGGCGCCTTGTCGCGCAGCTTCTCAGGGAAGCGCGTGACGAAGATGTCGGCCGGCTCGGTCAGGTGATCGTCCACCGACACGATCGAGTAGCTCCGCTCTTGCCGTTCGGGATCTGGAAGCAGCTGCCAACTCGGCCTCGGCATCGCGCGCTCTCCTGTTGTTAGGCGACCGTCCACGCAAACGTTTCGAGTCGGTTGTCGGTCCTCGCCGATGATTCTAGCGCTTCGTGACGGAACATGGTCAGTGAGCACTCACTTGTGGTCCTGACGGCGAGAATGGCCGCGGCATCAGGACGATCTCGAGAGGCAATCGATCCAGGTGCCCGGTTGACACAACGGAGATGGTGGGCGGTGGTCCGTCCTCGCTCAGGGTGACACCTGGGGCAGGCTCTCGAAGTCCTCCTCCAGGACGGCGACGAGCTGGGTCGCGGTCAGGCCCCCGTCGTGGCGGGCGAGAATCGACCCTCCCGGAGCGACGATCAACGTGACCGGCAGGGTGCTCACCCGGTAAGCGGATTGCACGCTGCCGTCGCTGTCATCGAGCAGCGGATAGCGAATCCCCAATCGCTGCCCGAACCCGGCTGCCGCGGCCCGGCCGCGCGGATCGGCCACGTCCACCCCGGCGAAGTTGACCCGCCCCCCGAAAGCAGCATTGACCTGCTGCAGGGCGGGCATCTCCTGCTCACAGATCGAACAGGTTGTCGACCAGAAGTTGATGACCAACGGTTTATTTTCGAGGCCGCCCAGGGTGGTCGCCTGGCCGGTCGTTTCGTTGGGGAGGGTGAAGGGTGGCGCCGGGTCACCGATGGTGGCACCTGCGGTGGACGTGGCGTTGACCGACGGACCGCTCACGTCAACCTGCTCGCTCTTGGGCAGAAGATCCACCGCCATCTGGGCCATGGCGTGGGCGTAGTACGCGGTCGAGATCGAACCTTGGGCGAAGTAGCCCAGGGCTCGTTCCTGCCCCGTGGGGTCGATGAACTCCACGGCCGCGTCGTGGTCGACGGTCCGAGTCTTCTTGTTTTGCACCACGGTGACCTTGTAGGCGCTCCAGGTGCGCTCGAGCTGAGCGGGTGGACCCGTCACATACACCCAGTTCGAAGTCCCTTCCAGGTCGTTGCGAACCGACCAGGCCTTGACCGCGGCCGGCGAGGGATAGAAAGGATTGGCGTTGACAGAAAGGAATACCACGTCCTTGGCGGCTGGGCCCAGGTCGTGATCGGCGGCGACGACGTCCTGGGCGAACAGGGTGCACAGATCCGTGCACTGATCGTCGTTGAGCGACCAGACGACCACTTTGCCGCGAAACTGGCTGAGTGACGTGAGTGTCCCGTTCTGGTCGAGCAGCTGGAAGTCGGGTGCAGGTTGCGCAGCCCGGGGCGAGATCACGTTGAGATCAAGCAGGGCCGCACTGCTGGCGTTGATGCCGGGCGCCGTATCGCCGACCGTGACGGGACTGGGCGAGGACGACGAGTGCGCTCCCGTGAACAAGATGACCGCCAGCACCGCGGCCAAGGCGACACCCACACCGAGGGCGAGAAGTCGGCGGCGCGTGTGGCGAGAGCCGCCACCACGGCCGACACGGGCGCTCCCGTCGTCGCCTGCTCCGGTCGGGCCGGGCGTCGCCGGCCGGGTGGTCTGGCTCACGCCGCGTTGGTCTCCTGCCGGGGCTCGGGGGCGGACCCAGACTCGCGCATCCCGGTTGGCAATGGGCGACGCCCGAAGAACTCGCTCGCCAGGATGGCCGCAATGACCAGGCACCCGAGGACCGACCCCACCAGGACGGCGTGGCCATCGATGGCGGCGGCGATTCGCGTCTGGAGCGATGTGACCCACTGCTCTGCGGGTGCGCTGGAGGTGGGATCGACGATGGCGTTGACCCAGTAACCCACCAGGTACAAGCCGACCAGGGCCAGGATGGCGGAGCCGACGAGCGGAACGTAGCGCGAGAGCCGCCGCAGCGGCCGGGCCGCCGAGGGGCCGCACACCGCGATGGCCACCGCCAAAACCGAGAGCACGGCGCCCATCCCCAGGGCGTAGGCGACCAGGTCCACTGCTCCCGTGAGTGACCCGGATCGAGTGAACGAGGTGGCCACGCCTCCGAGGAAGAGCGGCAGAGCGCAGCCGATCGATGCCACTCCATAGGAAATTCCGAAGATCGCCAGCACGGCCGGGCGTCTGAGCCCCAGCCCACCCCTTATCCCGGGCAGGCGCAGGCGCAGGGGTCGGCGAAGCAATCCCGCGGCCCCGACCCCGACCATCGCAATTCCGGCGGCCACCATCAGGTAGCGGGCCGCGTTGGCTGACTGACCGGACACGGCAGACCACCCCAGATTCACCAGGAGCCCGAGCAGGCCGAACAGGCCGACGAACCCCGCCGTGCAGAACGCGCCGGCCGTGATCGCCCGGCCGGCCCGAGCACCTGCGTTGGACTGTCGGGCGGCGACCGGAACGGTGCCACCGGCTCGGCCCACGAACAGCTCGAGGTACGCCGGCAGGACTGGGAAACCACACGGATTGACCGCGGCGAGCATGCCCAGGGTGAACGGATACAGAAGGGGCGCACTCACAGGATCATGGGCAAAGCGGGAAAGCCAACCGGCTCGGCCATGCTAGGCAGTGGCTCCAAGGTCGGGTCAAGCCGGGCCCATCCCGATCCGCCGCCCGCCGGGCCCATCCCGGCCCGCCGCCCGGGGCTCGCCTCCCTCGGCCCATGGCCGCTGCCGGGCCCATCACCTACTTCGACGCATCACCAGGGTCCACCTCGGGACAGGAATGGAGGACGTCGGATTCAGGCGAAGCGGAGCACGCTGGCGGCTCCGAAGACGACGCAGTAGACGGCGAACGGCGTGAGCGTTCTCGTCTGGAAGTAGCGCATGAGGAAGCGGACGGAGAGGTAGGCGGCCGTGCCGGCCACCACCATGCCCATCAGGAGCTGGCCGTGGATGTGGGCGCCGGCCGGCCCGGCCAGGGAAGGGAGTTTGAGCAGCCCGGCGGCCAGGATGGCCGGGGTGGCCAAGAGGAACCCGAAGCGGGCCGCATCCTCGTGATCCAGGCCCCGCCACAACCCTCCCACGATGGTGCTGCCCGACCGGCTGATCCCGGCAAACAGGGCTCCGATCTGGAGCGTCCCGATCAAGATGGCATCACGGAAGGAGAGTCGGGTGATCCGCTCATCCGAATCCAGGGCAGTCGGGATCTCCGACCGTAGGCGCCCCCGAGTCTGAGCCGTCGTGGTGGAGGCACCTTCCACCACGAGTGACCGAGCGGCGGTCATCTGCAGGGACCGTTGGCGCCGGCGCAGGCGCTCGCCGGTGAAGAGCACCAGTCCGTTGATAAACAAGAACACCGCCGCGGCTTCAGGCTTGGCGAAGATCGTCCTGAAGGTGTGTTCCAGGACCACACCCGTGAGGCCGACGGGGACGGTGGCAATGGCGATCATCCAGGCCAATCGTTCGTCTCGATCCCCGACCGCAAATCGGCGCAGGCGAAGGGAGCGCGTCAGGCTGCGAACAAAGCCGCGAATGATGCGCACCCAGTCGGCCCGGAAGTACCAGAGAAGCGCAAAAGCGGTAGCGCAATGGAGGGCCACGATGTACGCCAGGTAGAATGACTGCCCGCTACCGGCCTCGGACGACTGGGTGACGAGGGTGTGCCAGGAACCTCCGATCCAGGCTGGGACCAGCACCGAGTGACCGAGGCTGGAGATCGGAAACAACTCCGTCACGCCCTGAACGAGGGCGATCACAAAGGCCTGCAGGTATGACATGAAGGGGGCTGTCCTAGCGGATGCGGTGCGAATGCACTGGGGATGCGGTGCGGATGCGGTGCGGATGCGGTGCCGATGCGGTGCGGGCCGTCCGCGACGGCTCCCCTGTTAGAGTCAGCTCCTCCCAGTTTTGATACCTCGTAATATGTAGCACAGGTTACAAAAGGAACTGTACTCGGGTGTCTTGGCGCATCATTACCTACCGGCTGCCCAAGGAGCCATCCCGTCACAGAGTCGCGGTGTGGCGGGAGCTGCGCCGCCTCGGAGCCCTCTCCCTGCAGCAGGGCACCTGGGCGGTCCCGGCGGGCGAGGGCTTCGACGACGGATTGGCCCAGGTCGTTCGGGCCATAGATGCGGCGGGTGGCCACCCGGTCACCCTGGTGGTGGCGGACGACGACGACAGCGTCTCCCATCTGGAACGGTTGTTCAGCGAGGAGCGCGAGTCCGAGTGGGGTGAGTTCCTGGGCGAGTGCACCAAATACGAAGCGGAACTGGCCGAGGAGGTCCGCAAACGCAAGTTCACGCTGGCGGAGCTGGACGAGGAAGAGGAGAGCCTCGAACGCCTCCGCCGCTGGTATCGCACCATACGGGGCAGGGACCTATTCGGTGCACCCAGCGCACCGGTCGCGGAACGACGTCTGAAGGAATGTACGGAAACCCTGGAAATGTTTGCCGAACAGGTGTACCAGGCGCGCGAACAGCCGTGACGCAGCGGACGTGAGCGTAAGCCATCTCATCGACACCTACGGCTATTGGGCCGTCTTTCTCCTGGTCGGCGCGGAAAGCCTTGGCATCCCCGTACCAGGAGAGACGGCGCTCATCGTGGCCGGCACCTATGCGGGCAACACGCATCGCCTCTCGCCCTGGATCATCTTCATGGTGGCCGCCCTCGCAGCCATCATCGGCGACAACATCGGCTTCTGGATCGGCGACAAGGGCGGTTACCGGTTGGCCCGCCGTTACGGCCATCTCGTCCGCCTCGACGAACATAGACTGAAGATTCCGCGCTACGTCTTTGACGTATACGGCGCCAAGGTGGTGTTCTTCGGCCGGTTCGTATCCATCCTGCGCACCTACGCCGCCTTCCTGGCCGGCACCAGCCGCATGCGCTGGCGCAGATTCCTCGTGGCTAACGCGGCGGGCGGGATCGTGTGGGCCGGGATTTACACCATGGCCGCGTACCTGGCGGGCAACGCCCTCCAAAGGGCCTCACGCGCCATCGACCTGGTCATCGTCGCCGCGGCGGTCATGGCCATTGTGTTTGTGGTCCTGTTGATCAGGCGCCAGACCGACAAGCTGGGGGTGGCCGCCGAAGCCGCCTACCCGGAGCCGCTCGAGTAAGCCTCCGACGCTCGGTTCTCCCCTCCCCCGGCCCAATCACGCCCTCCCAGACGCGACAAATGGACATCCATACAGCCTGAAGCTGCACAGATGTCCAAAGGTGTGGCTGTGCCCCGATCACGAACCGGTGAGGAAGGCCGCCGCCCGCTCCCCGATCATCATCGCCGGGGCATTGGTGTTGCCCGACGTCAGGGTCGGCATGATCGAAGCGTCCGCCACGCGGAGGCCGGCGATGCCGGGGATACGAAGCTCCGGGTCCACGACCGAAAGGTCGTCCACGCCCATTCGGCACGTCCCTACGGCGTGCGCACCGTAGGTGACATTGCCTCGAACGAAGCGGTCCCAATCTTCGTCCGTGCGACATTTGGATTCATCCTCGAACGGCGCAGTCAGGATGCCGGCGATCGACGACTGCGACATGATGTTCCGCGCCTCGGCCATACCTCCCAGCACATCCTGTATATCGCCCGGCTCGGCGAACATACGGTGTTCGATGACTGGCGGATCCAACGCCTCGGCGCTGCGGATTCCGACCCGCCCGCGGGCCCGAGGATGGAGCAAGGTCGTATTCAACCTCACGCTCGCCTCTTTGGCCGGCTTCACCGTTATCATCCCGTTGGGGTCGCGGTCGCGGACGGTGGCAAAGCTGGCGAATCCGTGCTGGAAGTCGGGCCATTCCAGACCAGGGTCGGATCGCTGCACCACCTGGGCCTGGAGGAAGGTGGCGGTCAGCGGCCCGGATCCGTGCAGGAGATATTCCGCCAGGGCGGCCGACCCACTGCGAATGCCCAACTCGTTGAGAGTTGGCAAGTTGGTGTACCACCGCTGCATAACCGCCAGCTGTTCCTGAAGGTTGGTCCCTACTCCAGGGCTGTCGAGCACCAGGGGGATCCCGCACCGCTCCACCGCAGCACGGGGTCCGACGCCTGAGAGCATCAACACCTTGGGCGAGCCGAACGTCCCGGCACAGACGATGACCCCTTCGGCTGCTTGGGTGAACCTGGGCCCGCCGCGGTGAAGGTAGTGGACGCCGACCGCTCGGCCGGATCTGATCTCAACCCGCTGCACCGGCGCATTGGTTCGGACCGTGAGCCGAGGAGAGAACGAAAGGCCGTGGAGATATTCTCGGGACGACTGGGACCGGGTCCGGCTGCGCTGGTTGACCTGGACGATAGAGGCACCCTCTTGGCGTTCGGCGTTGTAGTCGCCAGCGTCCGGGTGGCCCGCTTGGATGGCTGCGGTCATGAACGCGTCGACGGCCGGATGGGGCATCGCCTGTCGCCGAACTCTGATCGGCCCACCGTCGCCGCGCCAGAAGTCGGCCCCCCCGACCCATCTTTCCAGCCGCTTGAAGTAGGGGAGAACGGAGGCGTAGTCCCAACCGTCACACCCACGCTTCGCCCATCCGTCGAAGTCGTCTCGGTGACCCCTCACGAACACGGTGCCGTTGATCGAACCGCCTCCGCCGAGGATTCGCCCGGCTGGCCACGGTTCCACCGAGTGTTCACGACTGTCGTCCGGTTCGGGGCGGTACTTCCAATTGCAGCGCTTGTACACCGACATGATCCCCGCCGGGACGTATGCATCAGGCCGTCTATCCGTCCCGCCGGCCTCCAGGGCGAGGACCGACAGCCCAGCCCTGACCAGGCGGCCGGCGACCACACTCCCGGCGGAGCCGGTTCCGACGACGATGTAGTCAAAGGCGTCACCGTCGCGCCGTGAGCGAGCAAACCTCATGCCGTTTCGATAATAGGAGCGGCCGGTCGGCGGGGCGCCACCAACTCCCCCATCCGGGCCCGGGCCAGCCGCAGTCGTCACCGTCCGCGGGCGGCCGGCACCCGCCGCTGCCATAAGCTTCGGCGGTGACCAGCCCCCTGGTGGCCGCTCCAACTGCCACGAAAGCCACAGGGCGGTCATCTCCTTCGGCCCGACCCGCGTGGCTGCCGATCTGGTCCAAGGACGCCTTGTTGCGGGCCGTTCGAGCCACCCTGGTCATACCGGGTCTGTTCGCAATAACCGACCAGGTGCTCGGCAACGTCCAGATGGCCACCTTTGTCGCCTTCGGCGGCTTCGCCACGCTGGTGATGACTGGATTCGGAGGGACGCGCCGCCAGAAAGCAGTAGCTCACCTGGGCCTGGCCGTGACGGCGTCGTTGCTCATCATCATCGGCACCACGGTGTCGTCGTCCACCGCCGCCGCCGCCATCGTGACGGTCCCGGTCGCCTTTGCGGTTCTCTTCTCCGGGCTCATCAGCCCGAACGCGGCGGCCGGCGCATCGGGTGCGCTGCTCGCCTACGTCCTGCCCGCCGTGACCAAGGCCAACTTGTCAACCATTCCAGACCGGCTCGCCGGGTGGTGGTTGGTCTCCGCGGTCGGGACCGTTGCCGTCCTCGTCTTGTCGCGGCCTCCGGCGGGTGACCGCCTACGGGCCGCCATGGCCGAACTGGCAGGGAACCTGGCTGACGAGCTGGACGCTTTCCTCGCAGATCCCGTCGCTTTCCCCAAACAGGAATTGCGGGACAGATCCATGGCGAGCAAGACCAGCCTCCGGACGGTGTTCACCTCGACCCCGTTTCGGCCGACGGGGTTGGCCACGCCCGATCAAGCCCTGGCCAACGTGGTCGAGCTCCTCGAATGGTGCTGCGCCCTGGTGGGCGAGGCCATCGAAGTCCTGCCCACCGACGGCGAAATGCCCGCCGAGGACAAGGCCCTGCTCGGCGCCAGCGGGGCGCTAATGCGCTCCGTAGCCGGACTTCTACGAGGTCAAGCTGATGCAGCACCGGATCTGGAAGGCGTCGAGGAGCTCATGGCCGGCACGTCGTGGCAGGCACGCGGCCGGGTCGTGCTGACGGCACGCGAGGCGGCTCTGGCTCACCTGACGTTCCACGCTCGCAACCTGGGAGTGGCCGCTCGGGCGGCCGCAACCGACACCTTGATCGCCTGTGGCCGGGCCGACTACGCGACCATCTCGGCCGCTCGTCGGCGCTGGTACGGGGGCCCAGCCGGTACCGAATCGAGCTTCGGGCGCGTCGTGAGCGCGGGTGGCGTGGCCGCCCGGCACGCCAGCCTGCGATCGGTCTGGTTCATCAACAGCCTGCGGGGTGCCTTGGCCTTGGCTGCGGCGGTGTCCGTAGCCGACCTCAGCGCCGTCCAGCACGGTTTCTGGGTCGTCCTCGGCACGCTGTCCGTATTGCGGACCAACGCGGCGTCGACAGGTGCCACCGCGGTGAAAGCCATCCTCGGGACCGTCGCCGGGTTTGCCCTCGGCTCCGTCCTGGTGATCGCGATCGGATCGTCGTCCACCGCGCTCTGGTTTATTCTGCCCGTTGCCATCTTTGTGGCCGCCTATACGCCGGGCACCGCACCCTTTGCCGCGGGACAAGCCGCCTTCACCGTGCTGATCGCGGTGTTGTTCAATCTCCTGGTTCCGGTGGGTTGGAGGGTCGGGGTCGTCCGGGTCGAGGACGTGCTGCTCGGTTGCGGCGTCAGTCTCGTCGTGGGCGTGCTGTTCTGGCCCCGCGGGGCCGGAGCGGTGGTCGGCGATGACCTGGCGGACGCCTTTCGCCAAGGCAGCGGGTACCTCGCGGAAGCCATCGACTGGGTCCTCGGCCGCTCGGCTCTGCGCCCGCAGGCCGGGGTAGCCACGGTGGTCGCCAGCATGCGCCTCGACGATGGGCTGCGCGGGCTGCTCAACGAGCAAGGAACAAAGCGTGTCGCTAAGGAGCAACTGTGGCGGCTGGTTGGGGCCACCATGCGACTGCGGCTGACGGCCCACGCCCTGGCCGGCGCCCATCCGGCCTCGGCGGGGTTCGACGACGCCCGAAATGCCTTGGCGAACTGGTCGGCTGGTCTCGTCGCGTTCTACCAGCGGGTAGCGACCGATCTGGAAGGTCGCGTCACCGCGACGGCCGACGACCTCGCCCGGACGGTGCCACCAGTCCCTCCGGAACTCGTCACGCCCACGGTGGGATCACCTACGTGCATGCTCTGGGTGAGTCAGCACCTCATCGACTTGCGAGCCCACATCGAGGACATCATCGAGCCAGTGGTCGAAGTGTCCGCCATGCGCCGAAGAGCCTGGTGGCGTTGATGTCAGCCGACCAAGGCCGTCACCTAGCTCGAAGTTCGGGCCCGAGCCGGGTGACTCTGCTGCAGAAGATGCTCTCAGCCCGAGAGGGCCAGTAAGAGGATTCCGGAAACGAGCAGGGCTACAACCTTGAGGGTTTCCAGGGCGATGTATGCGTAGTGACTGTGGGATCGCGGCGCATCGCTTCCGGCGAGCACGGCGTCGGATCGGCGGGTCAACCGGGGACGAACCGCCAGCAGCTGCACGACGAGGGCGAGCACCGCGATGCCCGCGGGAACCCAGACTCGTGCCGGTGGGCCACCGATAATGAGCGTCACGACGACCACGGCAGCGAAAAGCGCCTCGACCGTGTTGAGGGCCCGGAACACCAGCCGGCCGATGCCGAGCCCCATTTGTAGCGTCACGTTCGGGGCCCGGAACTTTATCGGAGCCTCGATGAAGGAGATGGCCAGCACCATCCCCAGCCATACGAAGATCACCGCGGTCGCAACCGCCTCGGCCCCGTTCACCAGATCGCCCGGGGTGACGAGCGACCGGACTTCATCACGAGCCGGCCGCTTCGAAGACCAGGCGGGCTACGCAGCGGTCGGGTTGGACGAATGGGACGAGCTCCGAAACGGTGATCGGCGCCCCCGAGGCCTCCATCACTCCTCGCATCAGTCCAAGATGGAGGGGGCACACCACGTGGCCGTTGACCCCGACGACCTCGAGGAATGGGCAGTTGCGGAGGCTGATCTCCTGCCCGCGGTTCGCCCGGTCCGAGCGTTCCGGGTCGAAGCCGAAGTCCTCCAGCACGGCCATCAGATGCCCGACCGCCTGACGTTCGCTCAACGCTCGGCGGCCCACAAAAGCCTGGCCATGGTCGAGGCCCCACTTGCGCCCTACCGCAAGAGCACTCGTCGTGGAATCGGTGTCAGCGCCCAGGCCGGTCACGAGGATCTCGGCCAGCACGCGATAGTTCCTGCGCCCGTCGGGATCCATGCCCGGCCGGGCTCGGAAGCGAAGGGGGGGGCCGGCCTGGCCCCTCGGACCCGGTCTCCACCCGCTCGACCCGCCCAGTGCGAACCAGGTAGTCCAGATGCAACCGGACGGTGTTCGGATGCACCTTCAAGCGCCGGGCCATCCCCGCGATGTCGAGGGGTTGGGCGGAGGTTTGCACCATCCGCAGCACCTCGCGGCGGCGTCGCCTGCCCCCACCGAGGCGTGGCTGCTCCTCCGAAGGCACCTCCAGCAGTTTATACAAGTACTTTCTGTAAAAACTAGCCGACCCCGGCGGCGCTGTCCCGCCCGGGTGGCAGCCGGGGCGGGTGCTGTCGCCTGGTTGCACTAGCTTGGTCGTCTGGACGTACCATCCCCAGGAGGTTTCAAGGATGGACCCGTACCGCGACGGCGAGCCCTGCGGCAACGAACCCTCCGGCGACGATCGCCTCAGCGACCATGACCGGCGAGCGATTCTCACCCTGGAACGCTCGGCCCGCACCCCTGGGCTCAGAGGTTGGTGGCGCCGGGTCAAGTTCCGGGTCATGGTTGCCTGGGGAACCCGAGTGGCCATATGGGGCGGGTTGGTCGTCTGCCTGGCCGCCCTGGCGACGATGTGGGAGCAGTTGAGTAGCCACATCCTGGTGGCGGTAGCGGCTGAAGTGGTACTTACCGCTGGAGCCCTGCTGCTCGCGTACGGCCTTCGCCTCTGGTGGTACTGGGGCCGGGCTAAGCGGCCCCCTCCGGGCTAGCGGCGAGTCCCAGCTGGGGCCACCGACCCGACAGTTCGCCGATCGGGTCGCGCCGCTGGAGCTCGTGACGTCTCGAGCTCGGAGGACCACCGATCATGGCCCATGGGTGCGCGTCTGGAAGATGGGCCATCCGACTTCGGTCCGCCACAAGGACTCATCGGGCGTCTCGGCCGGACCGACCAGGTAGTACTCGCGAATCGGGCCAGCCACGGCTAGTGCGTGACGGGTCACGTGGTCGGCCAGCGCGCCGTAGGCCCGATCGATGTTGTCGTGAGGCCCGGAATGCACGATCGTCGCCAGTTCTGCTGGAGGGATGTCGGTGGTGGTGACGCGCCCAAGGGGCTTGGGCGATGGGTCGCAGGGAAAGAAGATGGATGCTGAACCCCGTTCTTCTGTGAACAGCTCCATGCTGAAGACGCCACCGGCTGGCCCGGTCGGAGTGGTGCTCTGGGCGGCAAGAGAAGCGGTGAGCTCCCCTATCGCCCCCCGGTACCAGATGAGCGCATCGGACCGGTCGACGACTTCGGTGATGATCGCGGCCGGCGTCACGCCCACATACCGTTGGTTGATGGGGGCGCTGATCTGGGGGCGATCCAGAAGATCTCTCAGGGACGAGACGGCTTCTTGCGTGCGAGTCAGGCTCGATTCCAGACGGGTCAGATGGCCGGCTATCACTCGGTTCCGGCCATCGACATCGTCGGAGCTCAGCACGGCGTGGATCTCGTCGAGTGGCATATCCAGATCACGGAAACGACGGATGATTTGAGCAGTAACGATCTGGTCTGTGGCGTAGCGCCGGTATCCGGTGTCGGCGTCGACGGCGACCGGCTCTAGCAGGCCTATCTCGTGATAGTGGCGGAGCATCTTGACGCTGAGGTGCGTCGCCCGGGAGAAGTCTCCGATCGGCAGCGTGGAGCTCACGCCCAACAGTCTGGGGTCTCCCCCTATGGGAGAGTCAAGTGGCGAACGGCGTCTTGACCCTCCGGCTGCGGGAGGAACGAGGCTGAGATCTGGCTGGCTACAGGGCTCGCCCACCACAAAAGGAGCTTCGGCTGATGACCAGCAAGGTGATCTTTCAACTACCCGACGTCGTCGCAGACCACATCGACGCCGTGAACGCGTTCGACACCGAGCGCATCGTCGCTACCTTCGCGTCGGACGCCTATGTCAACGACAACCGCCGCGAGATTTGGGGTCTCGAGGCGATCCGGGCCTTCATGGCCAAGGAGTTCGTGGGCGACCACGTCACCATGGAGGTCCGAGAGGTGATCGACCACTACGGCGACATCGTCGTCCGGGCCAAGTTCGACGGCACCTACGACAAGAGCAATCTGCCGGACGAGCTGATCATGTCCAGCTACTTCGCTCTCCGCGAGGGGAAGATCGTCAGCCTGGCCGTGATCTTCAATCAACCTTCACCATACTGACGGCGATCCCGGACGGCCGATGCCCGTAACCGCCCTCAGGCGCTTGATCCCCGCGGCCCGGCGGGATACCGCACATCGACTCAGCGGGGCGACATCTCCAGGACGATCTTGCCGCGAGTGTGTCGCTGCTCCAGTTGGGTGTAGGCGTCGACCACCCGGTCCAGTGGGTAGGCAGCGGCGATAGGCACGTCGATGTGCCCCGCGGCGACCAGGTCGGCCATCTCCGCCAGGATGCCGGGAGTCGTCGCATCTCCACTGCCTTCAGCCTTGATGCCGAACTCCTGGGCGGCGGCGTAAGAGATGATTGTTTCGATACGGTCCCGCCGGACGCCGATCTCGATTGCCAGCCGGACATAGTCGGGACCAAACAGATCGATGAACGCGTCAATCCCCGTCGGGGAGGCGCCCCGGAGGCGGTCAGCGAGGCCGTCGCCGTAACTCAAGGGGGTGACGCCGTGGTCGCGTAGCCACTCGTGGTTGGGCTCGGACGCAATCCCGACCACCTCCGCGCCACGCAGACGCAACAGCTGGACGGTCACGGTCCCGACCCCGCCAGCGGCGGCCGACACGGCAACGGTGTCGCCGGCGACGGGGCCGACGGCCCGCACCGCGGCGAACGCGGTAACGCCGACCACGTACAACGATCCAGCGACAGCCCACGGAAGGGCCGGGGGTTTGCGGATCAGCTGGTTCGCAGGGACAGCGCAGTACTCGGCCTGGCTCGATCGCCGCCACGACCAGCCCATCACCTCATCGCCCACGGAGAAGGTGCTGACACCTGCGCCAACGGCGGAGACCACCCCGGCGAGATCGCTGCCCTGGCCAGAAGGGAAGGTCGCCGGCAGCACTGCGTCCATCATTCCCTCCCGGACTGCTGCTTCTCCCGGATTCGTCCCCGCCGCCCGGACCTCGACCACCACCTCGTCCTCCGCCGGCTCCGGGACCTGGACATCGTCCACGCGAAGCACGTCGATCCCGCCGTAGTGGTCGAATCTCACGGCTCGGGCCATCATTGTCTCCTTTCGCCGATTGGTGGCGACGCGACAACCCCAATCGATGGCGCCTCCTGTGCTTCCTACGGTACTGCGGGCGGCCGGATCGACCGCCCAGGAAGCGCCGGAGGCGCGCACGCAGGCAGGATTACGGCGCTATTCGCTTTGTCTGCTCGAGGTCGTCGAACAGCTGGCAGTATTCGCCGTAACCCTCCCGCTCGAGGTCTGCGAGCGGAATGAAGCGCAGGGCGGCCGAGTTGATGCAATACCTGAGCCCGCCGGCGTCTCTCGGGCCGTCGTCGAACACGTGCCCCAGGTGACTATCGCCGTGAGCTGAGCGGACTTCCGTTCTGGTCATGCCGTGGCTGAAATCGGCGTTCTCGACGACATGGCCAGGGTCGACCGGGGTGGTGAAGCTCGGCCAGCCACAGTGGCTGTCGTACTTCTGGGTGGACGCGAACAGCGGCTCGCCGGAGACGACGTCAACGTAAAGCCCAGGCTCCTTGTGGTCCCAGTACTCGTTGGCGAACGCCGGCTCGGTGCCCTTCTCCTGAGTAACGTGATACTGCTCGGGTGTCAACTGGGAGATCTTCTCCTCGTCCTTCTCGTAGCGGTCCGGCAAGGGAAACCCCTCCTTCTGAGTGGTAGTAGATACGAATGCATGTACGCCGGAAGCGTCGTGGCAGGCCATCCCTCGGCTCTCACCTGGCGTCGCCCGTTGCCCTACCCACCCGTCCACTCCAGCGCACTGAAGAAAACAACCCGGTTGGGGCGCCTGTTCCCGGCCCGGCCTCCTCAGCAGGCTGGCCGACCTGCACCGAGCGGCTCGAGCCGACCTGGTACCTGCGGTCTGCCAAGCTGACGTCATGCCACGGAGAGACGGGGACCGGGAGGCCATCCGGGGGTTCTTCGGGGCCCGGGCCGCGGGATGGGAGGAGCGGTTCCCCGACGATGGGCCGGCGTTCGCGGCGGCCGTCGACGCCCTGGATCCACCGAATGGGGGAATCGCCCTCGATGCCGGGTGCGGGACGGGGCGAGCCTTACCGGAGCTCCGTCGGGCGGTCGGCCCGGCGGGCACCGTCATCGGGTTGGACATCACTCCAGAAATGCTGGAAGAAGCCGGACGCCGCGGCCGGACCGCGATCGCCACTCTTGTCCTCGGAGACGTGGGCCGATTGCCCCTGCCCGACAGCTCCGTCGATGCGGTCCTCGGTGCCGGACTGCTACCCCATCTCGGACACGTGACCGCAGGTTTGTCCGAGCTCGCCCGCGTGACCCGTGAACCAGGCCGGCTCGCCCTCTTCCATCCGATCGGCCGGGCCGCACTCGCCGCCCGACACGGACGGCAGCCGGACCCGGAGGACGTCCGCGCCGAGCCGGCGATCCGCACGCTGTTGCAGAAGACCGGCTGGCAGGCCGACCTGGTCGACGACGGTGCGGACCGCTACCTCGTGGTGGCTACCCGGCGGGGGCGGTGAGGAACTGTCTAGGTGACCGGCGCCGTCTTCAGACTTGGATTGACCGAGCCGCGTCCAGCTCGAACATCTGGGCAAACCGGTCGACCATCATGTCCCGACCCTTGAGGTCCGACACCACGTCCGCGCCGACGATCCCCTCACGGCCAGGGAACTGCCCCGCTCCGCCTGTCGGCCCGATCGGAACGGCGATGGCGGGACCGACCGGCTGGTAGGACGCCAGGTCGGAACGGCCGGCCGCCAGGGCGGCGATGTTCTCGACCACGACATCCGCTTGGCGGTGGGCGGCCCCGGCCATCTTGGCGTCCGCCGTGGAGACGTCGCCAATGGCGAACACCGTGTCGTGGCCGACGACCTGCAGGGTGGGCTGAACCTCGATAAAGCCGTCCCCGGTGAGATCCGAGGATCGACCCGGACGGCTCGCCCGACCCGTCCGGTCCGCCCCAGTCGCCATGGTGGTTAAAGGGCCGGCTGGAACCAGCCCGGCCGCCGAAGTGGCCTACCAGCCAGACCGACGGGACACGCCCCCGAGTCAAGAACGCCGGCCCGGCGTGGCCAGCGTGCAGCTAGCCTGCGGTGCGTGAAGGTCGCCATCGCTTATGACGTCGGTCAGCCCCTCGTGGTCGAGGACCATCCGGTTCCCGATATCGGTCCGAGAGACGTAGCCGTCCGGATCGCTGCCAGCGGCATCTGCCACACCGACCTGGTCGTCCTCGCCGGAGGATCGCCGACCCCGATGCCCGTCGTACCTGGGCACGAGGCGTGCGGCACCGTCGAAGCGGTAGGCCCAGAGGTGCGCCGGGTGCGGGTGGGCGATCGTGTGCTCGCCTCTGTGTCGCCCGCCTGCGGCAGCTGCTGGTGGTGCCTCCGCGGCATGACCAACATGTGCGAGCGCGGTCCCCTACTCCGCAACCAGCCCCGCTTCCATACGAGCGACGGTCGGCCAGTATTTCCGGTGGCGGGTTGCGGCAGCTTTGCCGAAGCCATGGTCGTGGACGAGGCATCGGTCGTTCCGGTACAGACTGACCTACCCGATGAGCAGCTAGCCCTGCTGGGTTGCGGGGTCACGACCGGCCTCGCCGCCGCCCTCGTGACCGGCGACGTTCAGCCCGGATCGAGCGTCGCCGTGATCGGGTGTGGCGGCGTCGGCCAGTCCGTCGTGCAGGGGGCTCGGATCGCTGGGGCTTCGATGATCATCGCCATCGACCCGGCAGCCGACCGTCGCAACGCCAGCCTCCGCCTGGGCGCAACGCATGGCATCGACCCCACCGAACACGATCCCGTCGCCCAGGTCCGGGAACTGACATCGGGTCGGGGCGCGGACTACACGTTCGAAGCGGTGGGCAAACCCGCGCTCATGACGCAGGCGTACGAGATGGCTCGCAACTACGGCTCCGTGGTTCTCATCGGCATGCCGGACTTCTCTGAATCGTTCACCATTTCCGCCGCGTCAGCCGTCTTCTCCTGCAAGCGCATCCTTGGCACCGCAGTCGGCGGAGCCCAGATTCTCCGAGACTTTCCCCGATTCATCGGCTTCGCCGAGTCCGGCCAGCTCGACATCGGCTCCATGGTGTCCCACCGCATCACGCTCGACCAGGTCAATGACGGCATCGCGGCAATGGAACGCGCCGACGGCATCCGTACCGTCATCGTGTAGCCCTCGTCCAAGGCTCCCGCCACAGGTCGCGCCGAGCGACGTCGAGGCGGCCCGGGCCGCTACGACGTGAGCTGTCGCTCGCCGTTCTCTTCCCGGAACCGGCTAACCCAGTCGTTGGATTCATTGTCGGCCTGGCGCCCCATAGGCCCTTGGTCGCCTTCCAGCTCTCGCGGGTAGATGCCGAGGGCGTCCAGTACCCGGCCGACGGTTGCCGCTCGAGTGGTGACGAACTCTTCGTAGATCACCCGTATGGGTTCACGGCCGGTTGCGTGGAACCAGTCCTCCCAACGGGCGTCCCAGCGGTGAAGTTCGTCGACCAGGTGATTGAGGGCCCGATAGTCGTACGCGGCGGCCGCATGGCGGCCCCGGTCGCTCTCGGCGCGCCACTGCTGGGTCTGAATGGCTTTCCACAGGGACACGGCCTGGGCCACCTTGTCTCGACGGCGGACGAAGACGATCCGAAGCTGCGGAAAGAGGACGTCGAGCGCCTCGTTGAACGTCTTGTCCTCGAGGCCCGGAAGCTCCCTGACCCGAGCACGGAAAGCGTCGAAATAGTTCCACATCATCTTGGCCGCGAACACCCCGTTACGGGTGGTGCCCCGCTGCAGGGCGTACGCGAACCACCCTTCGAACTCCCCGGGCGGCTCGGCGCGACCAGGGTCAATAGGAGCGAGGCGCTCAGCGATGTCCGCTACGGCCGGATCCTCGAAGTACTGCCGGGGTTGCCGAGGGAGTCCCGTCGAACGCAGCGCCTCGAAGAACTCGTCCGGAATACCGGCCACCTCGGTCCCCTTGAGGAGCTCGCAAAGCAGCGTGCTGCCGCTGCGCTGGGTGGCACAGACCAGGTAGGAGATCCCTTCAACGAGAAGATGCACGGTACTCATCAGTCCTTCTCCCAGAAGCCGATCATATTACTAGAGATCAGAGTTGAGGGTCTAAGGTTGGGGCCGTCATGATCCCGCCCAACGTTGTCTATCTTCATTCCCACGACACCGGCCGATATGTCCAGCCCTACGGCTTTCCGGTGCCGACGCCGAACATTCAGCATCTGGCCGACCAGGGCGTTCTCTTTCGACAGGCCTTCAGCGCGGCCCCCGTATGCTCCGGATCGCGGGCCGCACTGCTCACTGGGCAGTGCACGCACGCCACCGGAATGCTCGGCTTGGCCCACCGCGGCTACCGGCTGACCCATCCCGAACGTCACGTAGTGCGCACGTTGCAAGCGGCCGGGTACTGGACGGGGCTGGTGGGGGAACAGCACGTCTCGGCCGATCCGGCCGACCTCGGCTACGACGCCGTGGTCGACGTCGACAGCACGAAGGTACGTGATGTGGCTCCGGCGGCGACCGAATTGATCGCCCGGCGGGCCCAGGCACCTGGGCGTCCTTTTTTCCTATCAGTTGGATTCTTCGAAACCCACCGGGAGTACTTCGAGCCGTCGTCGGTTCGCGACGCGCTCTACTCCCGCCCGCCGGAGAACATCGTCGACACGTCGAGCACGCGCCGGGACATGGCCTCGTTCCGGGCCAGCGCCCGATCGCTCGACCAGGGCATCGGTATGGTCCTCAACGCCCTGGACGAGCACCAACTGGTTGACACCACGCTCGTGATTCTCACCACCGACCACGGTCTGGCCTTCCCCGACGCCAAAGCGACGCTGTTCGACCGCGGCATCGGCGTCATGTTGATCCTGCGCGGTCCCGGAGGGTTCGAGCGCGGCCGGGTGTTCGACGCCCTGGTGACCCACCTGGACCTCTACCCGACGATCTGCCAGATCGCGGAGATCCATCCGCCCGAGTGGCTCGAAGGACAGTCGCTGCTGCCTCTTGTCCGCGCCGAGGTCAGTGAGCTCCACCCGGAGATCTTCGCGGAGCTCACCTACCACGCCGCCTACGAACCGCAGCGCGCCGTTCGCAGCCCTCGACACAAGTACGTCCGTCGATTCGACCCGTCCAACCGGCGCCGGGTCCTCGCCAACGTGGACGACAGCCCGACGAAAGACGTGATGGTCGCCGCCGGGTGGGCGGACCTCGAACCGCCCGTCGAGGCCCTCTACGACCTTTGGCTCGATCCCGCCGAGGGCACCAACCGAATCGACGATCCGCGCCTCGGCGACACCCTGGCCGATCTCAAAGGGCGACTGGCCGATTGGATGAAACGCACCGACGACCCCCTCCTCGACGGTCCGGTGCCGCCCGCCGAGGGGACTGTCCACAACACGGTGGATCAACGTTCACCCAGCGACCCGACGACGCCACCCACCACCCGCAGCCGGACCCTGACCCGCAGGGCGCGCTACAACGGCCGCCACGACCAGGTCACGGAACAAGCCAGCTCATCGGGTCGCGACCAGTAGTGATGGGTGCTGCTCCGGACTCGAGGAGAACGGCGAGCGATGCTCAGTCGTCAAACGTGACCACCCCCCGTACGTTTCGGCCTTCGCGCATGTCCTGAAAAGCGTCGTTGATACCACTCAGGGGGTACACGGTCACCATCTCGTCCAGCAGCAGCAATCCTTGCTTGTAGAGCGACAGCAGCCGGGGGACGGATTCCCGGGGATTGAGACACCCGAAGATCGCCCCCTTGATCTCTTTGCTGTACATCGCCAGGTTGCTCAGGTCGATGGCGGCGTGCTTCTGACCGGCGGGCGCCATGGCGGTCGCCACCAGGGTGCCTCCCTTTCCGGTGAGGTCCAAGCCCTCCTGGAGCAGATCGCTGCGCAGCAGACTCGGGGTCATGACCACCCGGTCGGCCCCCTGGCCCCATGTGAGGTCCCGGACGACAGGCATGGCGTCGGCCATGGAGGCTGCCGTATGGGTGGCGCCAAAGTCGAGGGACCGCTTGCGCCGGTACTCCGAGGGGTCAACTGCGATGATGGACGATGCGCCGGCCAGCCGGGCCCCCTGCACGGCGCCTACGCCAAGGCCGCCGACGCCTACGACGACCACCACATCCCCCGCTCTGGTACCGCCCCGTTCGACGGCCGAACCCCAGCCCGTGGACACGCCACACGACACCAGCGCCGCCGAGGTGAGGGGAATGTCGTCGTCGATAATGATCAACGAGCCCTCGGCCACGACCGAGTACTGGCTGAACGTGCCCAGCTTGGCCATGACGTAGATGTCCTCGCCAGCCAGATGGTGCCGGGACGTCCCGTCGGTGAATTGCCCTTTCTTGGAGTAATCCCTCGCCAAATTGCACAGGTACTGCCGCCCAGTCGCACAGTATTTGCACCGCCCGCAAGCGGCGATGAAGCTCGCTGACACGTGGTCGCCGGCCTGCAAGGACGAGACCCCAGGGCCCACGTCCACGACGACGCCGGCACCCTCGTGCCCGCCCACCATCGGGAAAAACGCATTTTGCAGATCGCCGGTCGCCAGATGATCGTCGGAATGGCAGATACCTCCTGCCTTCCACTCCACCAGCACCTCGCCGGCCTTGGGTGGGTCCAGGTCGATCTCCTCGATCTTCCACCCCACGCCGGTGCCCCACAACACGGCCGCTCGAGTCTTCATCACCCACTCCTTTCGGGGGTTGGCCCGAATTCTGTTCACGTCCGGATGGCCATCGCGGGGTCCCCGTTGACGCACCGGTCCGAGCCGGATCCTATGACGTTCTCGTCACGACCGACCTGCCTCAGCTGAGGGCGGCGCTGATCACGGCCGCCAACACGAACAGCCCGATGCCGCCAATACGGATCCACAGGCCCCAGCTGCCGCGTAGCGCCTTCCAGCCGCCCTTTGGATCTCGACCGACGTTGGAGGCGATCATGGCGTCGCGTTCCAGCCCACCCGCGGGCGAAAAGGACGTCGGCTCGAAGCCCGACCCAGCTTCCGGCCACGTCACCCCGGGAGGCCCGGCGTCTGATCCGGATTGCAAGGGAGGGTCGTGCCCTCTGGACTTCCCCTCCGTCCGTTCGCGGCGATTCGCTACGCTCGGGTTTTTGCCGGCCGGTCGGTGAAGGCAGCGTGCTGCCGGTCGATCCGACCCGCCGATCCCGCATCTGAATGGGTCGACAAGGAGGAGCACCGGATGGCCGACGATCCCGAGACCGTTCTACAGCGGCTCATCAAGGGCCACGAGGAGAAGGACCTCGAAGCCGTTATGTCGTGCTGGCACCCCGACATCGAAGCGGTGCACCCGATGCGTCCCGACCGCAGCTGGAAAGGGGCGGAGACCTTCCGCCGCTTCCAGAAGCAGATCTGGGACACCGACCCGGATCAGCACTACCGGATCGTCTCATGTGGGGTGGTCGGGAACGTCTTGTACGTGGAGTCCCTGACCGGTCACAAGGACGGCACGCTCGTTCCCTGCGTCAGCATCCAGGAAGTGGAGAATGGGAAAGTGCGGCGTATGCGCGTCTACACCGATTCGCCGCGCCGCGACGGCATCTCCATGAACGCCTGGGTCGACGAGATGGACGGGTAAACGAGGGTCTGCTCCCCTATCGAGACCCGAGCGCCGACGGTTGGAAGTTGAACAGGCGTTCGGCATTGCCGCCGGTTGATTTTCCTGATGTCAGAGCAAGGAAAGCCAACCGGCTCGACGAGTTTCACGCTCCTCCCAAGCGGGACCTCGGGTCCGACATGGCGTAGATTGTTGGGGGATTGGGCCGAGTTTGGATCGAGGTGCAGGATGGATTTGTTGTTGCGTGGTGCCGTGTTGGTGGATGGGTCGGGTTCGCCGGGGCGGCGGGCGGATGTGGGGGTGGCTGGTGATCGGATTGTGGCGGTGCGGCCTGGGGGTGAGTTGAGGGCGGCGTCGGCGGGGCGGGTGGTTGATCTTGATGGTTTGACGTTGGCGCCTGGTTTTGTGGATGTGCATACTCATTACGACGCCCAGGTGTTGTGGGACGGCGATTTCACGCCGTCGAGTTGGCACGGGGTCACCACGGTGATCATGGGTAACTGCGGTTTTGGGGTGGCTCCTAATCGGCCTGAGCATCGGGATCTGATCGTGCGGCTGTTGGAGAATGTGGAGGGTATGTCGATGGACGCCCTCAATGCCGGGATCGACTGGTGTTTTCAGTCGTTCCCGGAGTATTTGGACGCGGTGGATCGGCGGGGTAAGCGGCTGAATGTGGGCGTCTACGTGGGTCATTCGGCGCTGCGTCTGTTCGTGCTGGGGGGGGAGGAGCGGCCGGCCACCGGGGGGGAGGTGGTCCAGATGCAGGAGTTGTTGCGGGAGGCCATGTCGGCGGGGGCCATCGGGTTTTCCACGTCTAGGGCGCCGCAGCATCAGGGGGCTTATGGGCGGCCGGTGCCTAGCCGCTTCGCCGAGACCGACGAGGTGTACGCCTTGGCCGCGGTGCTGGGTGAGTTGGGCAAGGGGATCATCGAGGTGGCTATCGGGCCGGGGCTGTTCATCGAGCAGTTCTCGGAGCTGGCTGTGCGTCACGGTATCCCGATCACCTGGACGGCCCTGCTGGCCCGCGACGACCGGCCGGGGGCGGCGTTGCGGACGGTGGAGCGGGGGGCGGCGCTGCCGGGGGAGGTGTACCCGCAGTTGGCCTGCCGGGAGATCGTCATGCAGATCCACATGGCCGACCCCACCCCTTTGGCCGAGGTCGACGAGTGGAAAGAGGTGCTGGCCCGCCCTCGGGATCGGCGCGTCGAGCTGTACCGCGACGCCGAGTGGCGCGATCGGGCCCGCCAGCCGACGCTGGAGAAGTGGCAGGCGCGCTGGCCGCGCATCGAGGTGCAAGAGACGGGCCGCCATCATGATCTGGTCGGGATCCCGTTGGATCAGCTGGCCCGGGCCCGGGATACCACGCCGTTCGACTTGCTGATCGATCTGGCCCTAAGCGACGACATGATGACCCGCTACCGGGTGGTGATGGATAACGCCGGCTACGACGAGCTGGCCGAGCTGCTCGGGGACAAGCGGACGCTTTTGGGCCTTTCCGATGCCGGGGCCCACGCCAGCCAGCTGTGCGACGCCTGCTTCTCCACCCACCTGCTCGGCCATTGGGTTCGTGAGCGCCAGGCGCTGTCGATCGAAGATGCGGTGTGGCGGCTGAGCGGCCATCCCCACCAGGCCTTCCGGCTGACCGATCGGGGCCTGGTCCGCCCAGGGTTCTACGCCGACCTGGTCGCCTTCGACGCCGACCGGGTCGGAACGACACCGGCCGAACGGGTCTACGACCAGCCCGGAGGCGCCGATCGCCTGATCGTGGGCAGCACCGGCGTGGAATGGGTCTGGATCAACGGCCAACCCGTCCGAGCCGCCGGACAGGACCTACCCGACGCCACATCCGGACGCCTGCTACGCAGCTGACGCTCAGCTCGTCTCGGACGGCTCCTGCCAGCCGGCGTAGCGCCCGCCGTAGCCCGACCCGGACTCGATCACGAGCCGGACGCCTTCTCGAGGGGAGACCTTGGTCGGACCGAGCAGGCGTTCCATCTTGCTGACGTCGGGCCAGATCGGATAGATCGCCTCCGGGGACTCCTGCAGGATGGGCTGCTTGCCGCCGATCTCTCCTGCGATCGCACAGTATTCCTCGATGGTGCAGGTCTCACTGCCGCCGAAGTTGATCGTCTCGGCGGGCACGGCGGCAATGGCCACCGATGCGATGGCTTTCTCCACATAGTCCGTCTCGTACATCGGCCGGTATCGGTTGGGCACCCCGGGGTAGATCATGACGGGCTCACCGGCCAACACTCGGAATATGCGACCCGGGATCGACCCACCTCTCGGCCCGTAACAAGACGAAATTCGCAGCATAACGGTGGGGATCTGATGCTGCTGCGAAAGGAAGCGGAGCAGCTGTTCGGCCGAGACCTTGCTGGCGCAATAGTTCTCCAGGCCGGTGATGAGCCCAGGAGGGTCGTCCTCGCCAAGCGGTCGCTCTCCATGGAACTGGTAGACGGAGGCGCTGGCGTGAACAAAGGCCGCGCACTCGCGATACCGCAGAGCCAGCCGACCGGTGGCCCCGACGTTGATGTCCATCTGCAGCTCGCGATCAGCCGGTGACCTGGGGAATGCCGTCATCGCCCCGAAGTGGAAGACCAGGTCTGCATCCTTGGGCAACGGACTGAGATCCGGGTCGGCCAAGTCGAAAGTCACCACCCGGGCGCCTGCCTCCTGCAACGCCTTGGCATCCTGACCGGCGCCCCCGAACCGGGCCACAGCCGTGACCTCATTGTCACGAGCCAAAGCCATCGCTATGGGGAAACCCATCAAACCGGAGGCTCCGGTCACGACAATTCGTTGGCCGCTTACACCACTTGCCATACCGGTCTCCTGGATGATGAACGGAGGGATATCTTCCGTGACGGCAGTCTTGCGCGGGCGCCGCCCGGCTGCCAACCCCGGCTCGAACGGCTCATCGGGGGGTCGGCGGGTGCAGATGCGAGCAACCGGGCTGCGTCGCTAGGTTGGAGTCGCTCCGGACCCGGGGACCGCCTCAGGCAGGGGGAAGGAATGGCAACCATGCACGATGCGAGTCCGTTGTTGCCCGTGCTCGACGGCGTTCGGGTCCTCGATCTCTCCTGGGGAGTGGCTGGGCCGATGGCGGGGATGCTCCTCGCCGACCACGGCGCGGACGTGATCAAAGTAGAGCCGCCGTCCGGCGACCCGTTCTCGGCCTTGTCGGGCTACCGCGTCTGGCAACGGAACAAGCGCAGCGCCCGGATCGACCTTCGCGACGCCCAGGACCACCAGCTGTTCGAGAAGCTGGTCGGCCGCACCGACGTCGTCCTCGAGAGTTTCGCTCCGGGCACTACGACCGAGCTCGGCATCGACTACCCGTCGCTCGCCCGGCTCAACCCACGGCTCGTCTACTGCACCATCACCGGCTACGGCTCGACCGGCACGCTCTCTCAGCGACCGGGCATCGATGCGCTCGTGGCGGCTCGCTCGGGTCAGCAGTGGGAGGCTCGCGGCATCCCCGGAGGTACGCCGGCGAAGCTCGCCGGCCTCGAACCTTTTCTGGAGGGGGTCGAGGCACCCGACGGGCTCATGAACGGGGCCCAGCGACCAGGGCCCCTCTTCGGTGGCGTGCCGTGGGTCAGCCTCGGAGCTTTCTATCTGGCGACGCTGGGAATCAGCGCTGCCCTTCGCGCTAGGGAGGTCACGGGTCGGGGCCAGTGGGTCCAGACGTCGCTCCTTCAAGGCGCACTGGCCACCACGACGCTGGCGTGGCAGCGGGCCGAACACCCTGATGCTCCCGATTATCTGACATGGGTCGTGGAGCCCAGAGCCCCGAAGGGCTTCTTCAAATGCTCGGACGGTCGGTGGATTCACAACTGGACACCCCTCCCGGACTTCATTCTGGAGTCATCTCGCGGCGACAAACTGGAGGTGACGCCCGACGTGAAGGCGCCCCGGGCATCCTCGTCGCGGATCAGCCTGCACGTATCGGAGACGATCGTGCTCTGGGAGTTCATCCCGCAGATGGCGGAAGCCGCGGCTCGGTTCTCGTCGGAAGAATGGACCGCCCACGCGGCCCGGGTAGGCGTCCCGCTGCAGCCCGTTCGATCACCTGAAGAAGCCCTCGACGACCCCCAGTACCTTTCGGACGGATGCGTCGTCGAGATCGACGACCCTGAGGTCGGGCTGGTGCGGCAGGTCGGAAGCACGTATCGGCTGTCGGGCTGTCGTGACCGGGCCCCGACCGCGCCGGCGAAACCCGGCCAGGACACCGACGAGCTCAAAGCGGAGATGCAACACGCCGAGGCCACGGTGACCCCCCGACCGACGATCGCGGCCGACGCCGCCGGAGCTCTCGGATCGCCGTTGTCGGGGATCGTCGTACTGGACCTGGGCTTGGCGATTGCCGGCCCGTTCGCGGCCATGCTGCTCGGCCAGTTGGGCGCGAGAGTGATCAAGGTTCAGCCGCCGAACGAGGGCTACTGGATGAGCAACCACACCGCTGTGCCCTGCAACATGGGCAAGGAGAGCATCGGCGTCAACCTGAAAACGCCCGAGGGTCTCGATGTCCTGCACCGGCTGGCGAAGCGGGCAGATGTGCTGATCACCAACATGCATTACCGGGCAGTGGAACGTCTGCAGATCGACTATGCCCGGATCGGTCCGCTGAACCCTCGACTGATCTACTGCCACACGCGAGGGTTCGAGCACGGGCCGAGGGATCCTCTGCCCGGCAACGACCAGACGGGCGCGGCCCTGGCCGGCGTCGACTGGCTCGAGGGTGGTCTCGACGACGGAGGAAGGCCGATATGGGCCAACACCTCGTTGGGTGACACGGGCAACGGTCTTTTGGCCGCGATCGCCACGGTCCAAGCTCTTTACCATCGGGATCGTACCGGCGAGGGCCAGTTCGTCGACACCTCTATCACCTATGCCCACCTGCTGAATAGCTCGATGGCGTGGAAACCTGGGCCCGAGTCTGCGGCGGGCAAGCGACCATCGCTCGACGCAGAGCAGCTGGGTTGGCACCTCGGATACCGGCTCTACCCGACGGCGGACGATTGGCTGTGTGTTGCGGTCATGAACGATGGCCAATGGGCATCGTTCTGCGCCGTGGTCGGCGAGCCGACCATCGCGCAACACGCGTTCGCCGAGGTCGTGACCATGACCCACGCGGAGAGACGGGTGCTCGGCGCCGGTGTGGAAGCGATCTTCCGCACCAGGACCGCGGCGGACTGGTTCAACGCCTTGGATGCGGCCCGCGTCCCGTGCGAGATCACCTCCGAGAACAGGGTCGTCGAGCTGTTCGACAACCCGGACGTGAGACAAAAACAGTGGATCGCCGCCCACCACCATCCGGTGCTGGGACAGGTCGAGACGTTCGGTCGCTTGATCGACTTTTCCGAGACGCAGGCACCACTCAGCGGTCCGGCTCCGATTCTCGGCCAGCACTCCAGGCCGATCCTCACCGAAGTCGGGTATCTCGGATCGGAGATCGATGCCCTGGTGGCGTCGGGGGTCGTCGCCGAGGCGGCCTCGTCCTGAGCCGGCGCGAGTCCACGGCCATACCCCGCCGGCAACGACACTTGGACGGTCTATAGATGGTTCCCGAGCTGCTCGATCTCGAAGACCCGGAGCTGTTAGCAACGTTTCGCCGGGAGTTCACCCGGTGGCTCGACGAACACTCCGCCACGGCTGCCACCCGAACCCCAGGCGGCGGCCTCGACGAGGAAGTAGCCATGACCAGGCAGAACCAGCGGTGGCTCTGGGACGCCGGCTGGCTGCGATACGGGCTGGCCCGAATCCCTCGGAGGATTCGGGGGGCCGCCGATGCTGCGCGCCGCGGTCGCGGAAGAGGCAGCAACCCGCGGGTTCGTGTCGTTCAGTCTCTTTGCCCTCGTGGAGGTTCTGGTTCCCACAGCGGCGGCGGTCGCCCCCGAGCTGGCTGCCACCTATGCCCACGACGTCATCGCCGGGAGAGGAGGCTGGTGCCAAGGGTTCTCAGAACCCGACGCAGGTAGCGACCTGGCTTCCCTCAGATGCAGAGCCGAGGACAAGGGTGACTATTGGCTGGTGACCGGACAGAAGATATGGACGAGCTTCGCCCAGTTCGCTTCCAGAATCGTGCTCCTGACGCGCACGGGCACGACCGAGAGCCGCCACCGTGGCATCACGGCGCTGTTGGTCGACATGGACTCGCCCGGCATCACGGTGCGACCGTTGCGAACCATCAACGACCAGGACGAGTTCTCGGAGACGTTCTTCGACAGTGTCCGCGTCCCGAAGACCAGGGTCATCGGGGCGGTGGATGAAGGATGGGGCGTGGCCATGCGGATTCTTCGTTCCGAACGCGGTGCGATCTTCTGGATGCGGTCTGCCTGGTTGCTCTCCCAACTCGAAAGGCTCGTCGGCCAGGCTGACCCGTCCGCGGCGGATGACGAGATGCTCGGGCACGCGTTCCTCTCGATCGCGGCCCTACGGGCCCGGAGCTGGACCACCCAACACCGGCTGGCGGCCAGCACGATCAGCACCCCTGAGACGTCGATCGACAAGATCCTGATGGCCACCGCGGAGCAGGAGCTGTTCGACATGCTCCCATCACTATCGAGCGGAGACTTCTACGTGAGCGACCGCGACGAGGCGCAGGTCTGGCGTTCGGATTTCATGTTTTCTCGCGCCGCCTCCATTTACGGTGGGGCGGCCGAGATCCAGCGCAACATCGTGGCCGATCAGTTACTCGGCCTCCGGGGCCTGGCATGATCGACAGCGACCTCCTGAGTGACCTGCGGCGGTCCTTCTCGGCGGCCCTCGCCCACGAGGATCCGGTTACGGCCAGGGATCAGTTACTGGCCGCCGGTTGGGTGGACGCGCTGGCTACGGAGGACCCGGCCGTGGTCGCCCTCACCTTCCGATTGCAGGGATCGTACCGCCAGGATGCGGCGGGCCTGGACGACGTGGTGGCGCAACAACTGGCCAAGGAGTGGTCATCGGCGACCAGAGATCTTGCGGCCAGAGATCTCGCCGTCGCCTATCCCATGTCGGCGCCCACGGCGGACGGAGATCGAGCCAGTCATGTAGTCCTGCCAGCTCACCGGGACGCGACCCTCCTGCTCTGGGTACCTGACCTCGAGACCTCCGAGCTCCGGATCGTCGAGCTCGAGGACAGACTGCCTGACCGCGCCCTGAAAGGCATCGACGCCGCTTGGGAATTGATCGGGCTGTCGGGCCAGCCCGCCGGACGCGTGGCTGCGCTGGAGGGGGAGACGGCCCAGCGCCTGTGGACGGAAGCACTCGGCGCGGGCCGCGTCGCCGTGGCCCACCAGTTGGTGGCCGGGGCCCAGGTGCTGCTGCAGATGGCAACGGAGTACGCCCGCACCCGCAAGCAATTCGGGCAGCCACTCGGCAGCTTCCAGGCCCTGAAACACCGGCTGGCCGAGACGCTCGTGGCGATCACCTCGGCCGATGCGGCCGCGGTGGCCGCCGGTAGTTGTCCCGGCCAGACCAATGCCGCAATCGCCAAAGCGCTCGCCGGGCGGGCGGCCACCATCGCCGGGAAAAACTGCCTACAGATCTTTGGCGGTATCGGCTTCACCTCGGAACACGATTTCCACAGATACTTCCGGCGCAACCTGATGCTTGATCGGCTCCTCGGCGACGAACGAACCATCCAACGAGAGCTGGGCCGTCAGCTCCGCAGCGGATCCCTCCGGAGCGAGAGCGTCGTCGACCTCGAGTGCCCGTTGTCCGTCGACCTGCTCTGAACGTCCTCGCCACCCGGCCGCCAGAAGTAGAGCCTCCGCTCCGCTGAATGCCGCCGCTAGGCGCGGGAAGCCCGGCGGGGCAGGAGCGTGCTCAACGGAACAAGAGGTTGCCGCCTACTTCTCCCGTCATCGGGGTACCTCCGAGGCGACACCCTCCAGGCCCAGGCCATGGCTCAAGGCATCGCCATGGAGCAGCCGGCGCCAGGGTGCGATCAGGATCTCCCGCGTGTATCGCAGGGTGCGGGTCGGCTTGGCTGCCAGCATGCCGGCAATTTCCCGGCCGCGTGCATAGGCGTCACTCGCGGGAACTACCTCCCCGACGACGCCGAGACGGTGGGCCTCGTCCGCCGTCAGGTGCTGTCCCGTCAGGAGAAAATAGCGGCCCCTGTTCGGGCCCAGGAGGTACGGCCACACCAGATGAACACCGTCGCCCGGGACGGCACCATTTACGAAATGGGCCATGTCGGCGAACGTGGCGGTGTCTGCGGCAATGACGACGTCGGAGAGGACTACCAACTCAGCGTGAATGGTAGCTGGACCGTTAACGACACCGACGACCGGCACCTCGATGTCCACCAGGGCCTGCAGCAGCCGTTTCCCTTCGGTCCATATTCCCAACCAGCTGTAGTTGGCGTCCGCTTGAAAGCCACCATAATCGAGCTCGTTACAAAAGACGTCGCCGGTGCCGGACAGGACCACGACCTCGTTGTCGGGGTCCATCCCGATCTGCGTGAACGCCAAGCCGATATCTCGGTGGGCCGCCGGACTCCACACCAACGGGCCATCGTTGGTGTGGAGACGCACTTCAAGCACTCCTTCCTCGCGAGAGACGGCAATGTTCTCGTATCGGTTCCGATAGTCGGAGAGAGTGGTCACGCGAGGATCGTACGAATGACTCGGCGGGATGGTCAACCCCCGGTGGATTCCGCATACTCTTGCGCTCACCAGCGATGGACCGGTACACCGAGTCAACTCTCGTCGCCGCTCAAGATGCAAGGGAGACCACCCATGGAGATCATCGCCAAGCCTGCCACCTTCAAAGGCCCCGCAGAGAACTTCAGCGGCGACGTCTACGGCGACCTCATCACCCCGCCGGGCTCGCAGTTGACCGTCGCCTCGGTGCACTTCGCTCCCGGCGCTCGCACGGCATGGCATTCCCACGACGGAGGCCAGACCCTCTACGTCACCGAAGGCCGTGGTCTCGTCCAGTCACGCGGTCGGGAGATCGTGGAAATCCGGTCGGGCGATGCCCTTCACGCGCCCGATGGCGAGGAGCATTGGCACGGAGCGGCTCCGGACACCTACATGACGCACCTGACGATCACGAACGGGACTGCGCACTGGGGCCCCCAGGTGACCGAGGACGAGTACCACGGCAGTCGCCAAACATAGCGGCCATTAACCGGACCTCGAACGTGTAGATAGCAACATCCCCGCACTCGGGGCCACAGGCGAAGAATGTCAGTCGAAGGCCCGGTAGCCCTCGACAGCTGCCTCGTACCAGACGTCGAGCCGCCTACGACTGTCGGCATGGGTGAAGATGTAGAAGCGGCGATGGTCGATAGCGTCGATGACCTGCTCGGCCACCACTGACGGATCGATGGGGGCACTCACGCCAAACGGAGTGCCGTCGACGAGGCTGAAATCCGCATCGCGACTCTCCGAGAAGTTTGTCGAGACGGTCGCCGGCAACAGTACGGACACGCCGATCGGCAACTCCTGGCGTTCGACCTGCAGCTGAAGGCTTTCCGCCACCGCGAGTAGCGCGTGTTTCGATGCCGCATAGACCGGATTTGTCGCTCTCGCCGTGACCGCGGCCATCGACGCCGTGATCACGACGTGTCCTCCCCCTCCCTGCAACATCGGCGGGATGAAGGACCGCAGGCAGTGCACCGGGCCCATCAAGTTGACGCCGATCGTGTGGCCCCAGTCCCCGGGGGTGAGCTCCCACAACCGCCGCCCGGTTGGGCCGAAGATGCCTGCGTTGGCACACACAACCGACGGCGGCCCGAATTCCTCCACGCAACGGTGGGCAGCCGCTTCGACGGCGTCTGGGTCGCTCACGTCCACGTCGAGGACGAGCGAACCAGGAATCTCCTCGGCGACCTCAGCAAGGCGCTGCCCATTGACGTCGAGCACCGCGAGACGCATGCCGTCGTCGGCGAAGCGCCGAGCCAGCGCCCGGCCGATACCGCTGGCACCGCCAGTGACGATTGCGGCCTGGCCTCGGCGCGCGGCCGCACTGTCAGGGATATTCATATGACACTCCGCCATGATGTGAACGACGCTCGTAGTTCCGGGTAGCTCCAAGATGTCGTCAGCATTTCACGCTCATTCAGGGCCCGCAAACTTTCCGAAGTGCCCCAACAGCGTCAGGTGTGCAACTCAGCATCTGGCGATATCGCTGCCGGGGCCGGCGCCACCTGCTTGGCAGTCGGATCGCGACATCGCCGGACGCTGAGCCCCTATCCTCCCCGCGTCGTGATGAAGACGGCGCCCGCTCGTGAGTTGCTGCCGATGGCCCCGGCCACCACCAAGGAGGAGGAGACCGCGACAGAGCGGCCATAGATCGGGTCAAACGCCGCCACCGGCTGGGGGGGTTGGGTCAGCAGTTGGACCTGGGACCACCTGCCGTCGGTGTTGGCAAAGACGTATACCCTGCCGCCTGGGGCGGCGGCCGCGACGATGTGCCCTCGTCCAGAAATGGCGACCGAGTCTCCGTATACCTGGCCGACGTGCAAATCTGAACCCAATACCTCCGCCTGTTGGGACCACGTCCCATTGGCGGCGGTGAACACATATGCGGTCCCGGTATGCCCATTGATATTCTGGGCGTTGTTCGAACCTGGTGCGCCAACGATCGCGGTCGTTTCTGAAACCGCAACGGCAGAGCCGAAGACATTTCCGCCAGCTGGATCTGAACCGGCCAGCTCGGATTGGAGCGTCCAGTCCGTGTGATCTAATCCATAGAAGTAGGCGATACCTGCTCCCGCGTCATGGCCGGGTGCGCCGACGACAAGAGCGGAGCGGGACAGGCCGACCGCGAAGCCGTAGCGATCTCCGCTCGCTCCGTCCGCTGGTGTGAGGGTTTGCACCTGGGACCACATCCCACCCTCCGAGGAAAAGACGTACACCCCTTCGCTCGCACTGACAACCGCTGTCGACGCCGAGACGGCGACGGCATGTCCGAAGTGGGCCGGGTGGCCGCTGGCAGGTACGAGCGTCGATTGCAGCACCCAGCCGCTCCCTGATTGGTGGTACACGTACGCAGCCGCGTGCTCCGCGATGGCTGCCGGTGCTCCGATGACGACGGTCCGGCCCGAGATGGCGACCGCGAATCCAAACATGTCGCCATCTCTTCCACCCGGATCGGTTATCTCTGCGGCCAGCGACCATGTCGATCCGTTCGAGGTGTACACGTACGCGGCGCCCTGCTCCCCTTTGCTCCCAGGCGCGCCAACCACCAGCGTCGTTCCGTCAAGCGCCACCGCCCGTCCGAAGATATCGCCCCCTCCTTGGCCGTCCGACGCCAGCAACTCGGCCGATTGGCTCCACGCCGAAATGCCTGCCCCCTCGGTGAACACGTACCCGGAACCCACATAGCTCTGGCTCCGGTAGGAACCGACGACGGCAGTCGTCCCAGAAAGCGAGACGGACTCGCCGAACAGCGTGCCGAGCTCGTTGGACGAGGCCTTGAACTCGGCAGCTCTGCTGCCAGTCGCCTCCGCTGGGCCCGAACGCATAGACGGCGCCACGACGGTTTCGGTACGTCGACGAGCCGACGAGCGCAATTGAGTTCGATGCGGCCAGCGAGATGCCGAACTTGTAACCAGTCTCCCCGTCCGACGCCACCAACGTGGCCTGTGATAACCACGTACCACCGACTAAGGAGAAGAGGAACACGGCACCCATCGCCGCTGTCCGGCCGGGTGCGCCGATAAACGCGGTCGAACCTGTCAGCCCCACGGCGTAGCCGAACTCGTCTCCAGCCGAGCCACTCGTGCCCTGGGACAACTCGGCCTGCTCGCTCCACGCGCTTCCTGCACCCGTGAAGATGTACGCGGCGCCACCCGATCCGGCCTGCGGGGCACCGAAGACGGCAGTGGAGCCGGCGAGCGCAATGGCGGAGGCGAATCCGTCTCCTGGAGCGCCGTCGGGGGCGGTGAGCTCCGCGCCTGGCGCCCAGGTGGCGCCGCTGCCCGTAAAGACGTACGCGGTCCCAGCCGAGCTCTGCTGCCCGGGTGCCCCGATGATCAACGTGGTCCCCGACAGAACGAGGGCCTGACCGAAGCTGTCCCCCTGCTGACCGTCCGGTGCGGTCAACTCCGCCTCCTGCGTCCAGGCGCCCCCGGAGTAACCGAAAACGTAGACCGCTCCGGTTCCGTCTTTCGACCCTGGAGCGCCGATCGCAGCCGTGGTCCCGGACACGGCGACCGCTTCCCCAAAGTGGTCCCCCGGCTGCCCGTCCGACGCCTGCAGCTCGGCCTGCTGGGTCCACGGTGCCCCCGTGAAGACATACGCCACCCCGGCCCCGGCGTCATGTCCGTAGGCGCCGAGGACTGCGGTCGGACCGGACACCGCGGTGGCCCAGCCGAAGTCGTCGCCACCTACCCCGTCCGGGACGTTTAGTTGTGACGGGGGGCCGCTGAACGGCAGTGCGGGCGACGCGAGCACACGCGCCGGCGCGCCGAAGGTGCCCGTGGCGGATCCGACCGTGAGGACGATCAGCAGGATGAGAGGACCTCGAAACCGATCAAAAGCCCTTCGCCCCGTCCCTCCCGCAGTCCTCATAGGATCGATCATGAAGAAAGTCCTGGCCCTGGGCAACGGGGAAATCCCTAAGTTTGGAAGTTATCCGAGCGTCCGGGGGGAGTAGGAGGCGGACAGCCGGCGCCGACGGGAACCGAGGCGCCCGGCTCCCACCAGCCGGCCCGGCTCCCACCAGCCGGCCCGGCTCGACCCGGGCTTGCCCGAATGGGTCCGGTGGCCCCTCGCAGGCGCCGGCTCAGCCGGCGAACACAAACGCGACACGCGTCTCGACCGGGAGGGGCACTCGTGTCACGTTGAGGTCCTATATGACAACAAACGTGACACGAGTGCGGGTTTGCCATCTAACCCGTGGCGCGTTTGTGTTGCCACCAGGTCACCGCCCCGGACCGCCACCAGGTCACCGCCCCGGACCGCCACCAGGTCACCGCCCCGGACCGCCCGCCCCGGACCGCCCGTCCCGGACCGGCCGCCCCGGTCCCCCCGCCCAGCTGACCTCGCTGGCGACCCCTTCGCCCGGATCAGGAGCGCGCTGCGCTCCTGTCAGGGAGCGAGGCGGACCCCCCCAGCTCGCCCGACGGGCCCGTTCCTGCTGCTGCTCCCACTCAGGCGGGGACGGTCGTTTGGGCCCTCCCGGTGTCCGAGGCCCGCTGGATGGCGTCGAGCAGCCGGTGATGCTCGACGGCGTCCGCGAACGTAGGCGTGACCGGATAGCCCTCCCGGATCGCCCGAGCGAGGAGGCGGTAAAGGATGGCGACGTTGCGCGGCGGCCCGGTCGGCACCGAGGCGGGGACAGGGACCAGTCGATCCGGTACCACCAGATCCTCCGACGATCCGTCCGCCCGGGCGATGGACACGGCCCAGTCGGCGATATGGATACTGCCCGGTGAGGCGGGCCGCACGGTCAACGTCGCTTCGGTCCCGACAATTCGCACCTCGAACCCGGGGCCTGATGGCGCCGCCCCTCCCTGCACCGCGAGTGACAAAGCCGCGTCGTCGTCGAGGCGGCCGGCCAAGAGCACCTGGTCCGGCGAGCTGACGTTGACGGTCTCTCCCGTCTCGATAACGGTGGCTTCCCGGTTGACCAACGCTACGACCACGCTCAGCGAGCGCGGTCGGCCTATGGCGGCGACCAGCGTCGCCAGGACGTGACCGGCCGAGATGCTCAACACGGTCGCGCCAGCCGTCACCTCGGTAGCGTAAATGTGGTCTGCCGTTATCCGGGTGCCGGCCGGTCCGCCCGCAGTGACAACGCTCACCGCAAGCGGCCTGCCGACCGCGCCCTGTTCGATCAGCTCCCGAACGAACAAAGCGCCAGGGGCGTGCCAACCCTGGAGCCCAACGACGTGGACCACGCCGGCCTCCTCGGCGACTCGGGCCAGGCCGACGGCCTGGTCGGTGTCGACGCCGAGCGGCCATTCCGAGAAGACGTGCTTCCTCGACGCCAGAGCCGCCCTGATCAGCTTGTCGTGCTCGGGAACCTTGACCGTGATGGCGACCACGTCGACGTCGGGATGCGAGACGAGGTCAGCGGCGTCGGAGAACGCGAGGGGCGCGCCGAACGCCTCTGCGGTGGTTCGAGCTGTCTCGGCTCGGGTGGTCGCAACCGCAGTGATCTGAAACTCGTCCAGGGCCCGGAGGGCGGGCAAGTGGGCAGCCGTGCCCCACCCTCTGCTCGGGTTGGCGCCCACAACCCCTACCCGGATCGGGTCCGTTTTCCTCGCGGATGTCGAATTGCTGGCCACCACAGAAGCCTATCCACGTTCAACCCAATAGTTGACAAAACAGATCGACAATCAGGCCCAAGCCGGCGGATCCGAGGTGCGGTTGCTTGGGCGAGTAGGAACATGACTCCCTTCAGGTGAGGTCCTGGGCTGCGACCAGATCGGAGAGCTCGTACTCGATGCCGGAGTGCGACATGGGGTCGTGGGTGCAAAGCCACCCCACCGCCCGGCCTGGGAGGGTTGGGGGGACCGCGAGATTGGTGTCCCAGCTCATGAAGGTGCCATCCACCGAACCCTTCTGCACGAATTCACTGGCAACGAATCCGGGACTGAGTCCGATAACCGCTATGCCGACGTCCTTGACCTCTTTGGCCAGCGCGGTCACCAGCCGACAGACGACAGCTTTCGAGATGTCGTAGCCAAGCCCTGGCGCACCGGCACCCGGCAGCTTTCCCTGGTCGACCCGGCCGGCGCTCGAAGTCACCAGCACGATGGTTCCACCGCCCAGTCCGGTCATGTGAGGCACCAGCAGTTTGCAGGCGCGGACCGCGGACATGGCGTTGACCACCATCTGCTGCTCTAGTTCTTCCACCGTCGTCTCGAGGAACGAGTCGTACATCCCGTGCCCGTGGTACTGGACGCTGTGCACGAGTATGTCGATGTGCGTGAACAGCTCCAAGGCTCGCCCGACCATGGTGTCGACGTCGGTCGGATCGGCCAGATCGACTTTGATCGGATCGGCGCGCCGGCCGAGGGTGCGGATCGCCTCGGCCGTCTCCAGGGTGGAGCCGGGCAGGTCCGAATCGGCGGCAACGGCCGTGCGGGCCGCGACGGCGACGTCGGCGCCGTGCCGGGCCAGCTCGATCGCCATCTGTTTGCCCATGCCGCGACTGCCGCCGATCACCAGAGCAACCTTGCCTTCCAGCGCTTCCACGTCGCCCTCCTCCGCTCGGCTCGCGAAGCGTATTCACGGGCCTGCCAGGTGACAAGTGACATCTCGTCGGCGGGGCGCACGCCAGCGTCGTTCCTGGGGTGGGCCGCTGACGCTGGAACCCTAAGAGCCTCCCGTTCTGGGTGGTCGGCCACCGCCTGCGATCGGAAAAGCGCTGGTCGATGGGGTCCGGGGCCGGCTTAGCCGATCGGCGGTAAGCATTCGTCGCTGAACAGATCCAGCGGCTTCATGACCGTCCAATCAAAGTTGGGGCACGGCGAGCCGTTCCAACGGACGTCAGCAGGTTGGGTCAACAGGATGTACGCCCACCGGGGTCGGTCCATCAGGTTCTCCCCGGCGCCGTGGACCGTGAGGTGGTCGTGCACCGTAAGGTCTCCCACCTCATACGTCATCGGTTCTGACACCTCGAGCTCGGCCAACTCTGGAAAACTCCTGACGACGTCGCCGTCGCCGTGCGTCATGTAGTGGCCGAGCACCCCGGCGCGGTGCGAACGGTTGAGGAACGACATCGTGCCCGCTACGGCGCCATACGCCTCGAATGGGATCCAGAAGGTCAAACCGCCAGACCGGTCAACACCGTGGCTGATGAAGTCCTGATGGAACGCCGTCGGTCCGTTGCCGCCGTGTCGGGACTCCTTGGAAGAAGGCAGCTTGGGTACGAAGTAGTCCGTGTAATACCGAACGCCCACGCCTTGGCCATCCACGCTCGGCCTGCGCTGCAACACCTTGGCGCTCTTACCCAACTCATAAATCAGCGGTCGGATCACCGGATTGGAAAGCCCCCCGCCGCTCTGCGGGTTGAAGTAGACGAACGGCTCGTTCACCTGTTCCTCTGCGGGAGCCGTTTCCTCAGAGACAAGACCAAGCCGCTCAGAGGCTCCGAGAGGGGGAGCGTTGCTGTCAGCATCTTCGCCCATTACCTCGCGGGCCACCTCCAGCATGGCGGCAATCACACCCGGGTCAACGAAGCTCTTCAGCTTTACCCAGCCGAACTCGTGAAGATGGTCAACTTCCTCGGCCGTTACTGACCGGCACAGCGTCGACTCGGTCCTGACGGAGTCTCCCATGACATTCATCTCCTCATTCATCTGCTCGACACCCAGAAGATGACGGACGGGCGCGGGCCGCTTGAGGGCGACTCTCCTCCCCATACCGGTAGCTGGCACCAGTGCGTCTCGATGCAGCCCCAGACGCTATCACAGCACCGGGAAACCGGACAGAGGGCACGACCGGACCCAGGACCTTGATCTACCCACGTTTGGCTGGTAAGTAATGGAATACCGTCTAGGTCGAGGATACGCGGGGGAGGGTCTGAGCACCCGTGGGTTCGACGGCAACTTGGGTTTAGGGATGACGGGTCGAGAAGAGAGGTCGAAGAGCATGGAAAACCTCACCACGAGCGATGATCCCCTGACCCCGGAATGGTCTGATGAGCATTTCGATCACCTGGATCCACAGTTCGGTAGGCATTTCAACGGGACGCTGGACCAGATGCGACTGCGGTGCCCCGTAGCGCACAGCGATCAACACGGCGGTTTCTGGGTCGTTACTCGCTACGAGGACGTCCTGGCCGTGCTCCAGGACTGGAGAACCTTCAGCAACGCAAGCAGGGTGGCCATTCCAGATCCGCCATTCCCGCCACTACCGCTTAACGAGATGGACCCACCCATACACGGTGTCTTCAAACGGTTGGTGAACCGGTACCTCACCCCGGCGGCGGTCGGCCCCTACGAGAAGCCAACCCGCCAAATTGTCACCTCCCTGATCGACCAGTTCATCGAGGCAGGTAGCTGTGAGTTCATGGAGGCTTTCGCCGAGCAGCTCCCTCGGCAGTCCTTCTTCGAGCTCGTCTTCCACGCTCCTCGTGATGAAATCGAGCAGCTCAACCACATGACCAGGATCGTCGCTGGATCACCCGAGACGCCCGGGATTCAAGAGGCCTACGAAGCTTTAATCGCCTGGATAAACGGCTTCGTCGATGCGCGCCTCGAAGCAGCGCGAACGGGCGACATCGTCGACGCGATTATCACTGCCGACATCGACGGCCGCCCCATTACCCGCGACGAGACCAGCGGACTCATCATGCTGTTGATGTTCGGCGGCTTCGAGACGACGGCCAGCGCCCTGGGTCAGATCATGATTCACTTCGGGCGCGATCCCTCGATCCCGGAGTTGCTGAGAAGGAAGCCGGCACTCATCCCTACCGCAGTCGAAGAGTTTCTCCGGATAGACGCTCCCGTCACGGCCATGGCCCGTACCGTCACCCGCGACACCGTCCTCGGAGGGCAGAAGCTGCGGAAGGGCGACAAAGTCCTTTTCCACCTGTCCTCCGCCAATCGAGACGGGAATCAGTTCAACCTGCCGGCCGCCTTCGATCCCAACCGCAAGATCAATCGGCACCTGGCCTTCGGTGCTGGACCACATCGCTGCGTCGGCTCGAACCTGGCGCGCCTGAACCTTCGGGTCGCCGTTGAGGAGATCACCACCCGGCTCGACGACATGCGGCTGCAAGACGGACCCGCTCCGATCGAGTATCGCAGCGCGTTTAACCGCTCTCCCGTCGCCGTTCCCATCACGTTCGCTCCGGGTCGTCGACGCCCTGAAGCTCCGGGGGGATGATGCCGTCGGGATAGGCGGCGTCGAAGCTGATGGCCACCCGAGCGGATGTCCCACCGCTGGCTGACTGGAAGACTTCACCTGATATGTATCGGGCCTCGTCCGAGAGGAGAAACGCGGCCACATTGGCGTTGTCCCGTAGAGTAGGCGGCGCCGGCAAGGCCAGTGGCATCGCGGCGGGATTGCCCTTTGGGCTCCAGGGCCAGAGCTCTTCGTACGACTTCCCCAGCACCGGGGCATCAGGCGGCAACACAAAGTTGGCGCTCATGCCGTGGAAAGGTGCGACGGCGTTCGCTCTAATACCTAGGGGGCCACATTCCACCGCGAAGGTCCTGACGATTCCGTTGGCCGCGGCCTTGCTGGCCGCGTAAATGCCCGCCCCGTAGTGGAACGTGCCCGCGCCCGACGTGGTTACGAGCAGCACTCCGCCCGGGCCCTGCTTGACGAACTGAGCGACAGCGGCACGGAAGGCGAGGAACACCCCCCTGACGTTGACCGAGAAGACCCGATCCCACTCCTCCGCAGTCCTCTCGTACACCGGGGTTCCTGACCCGATCTCCTCCACAGTTCCGGCGTTGGCATGCATCGCATCGAGCCGTCCGAAGCTGCTGACCGCCAGCTCGACGAGCCGATCCATATCGCCGGCGCTGGTTACGTCCGCCTTCATCCCGATGCAGACCCCGCCATCGGCCCGTATCAAGTCCATCGTCTCCTCAATGCGACGTTCGTTGCGCCCACTGACGACAACCTGGCCACCCTCCGAAGCAACAATGCGCGCCGTCTCGCGCCCGAGGCCCGAGCCCGAGCCGGTTATTGCGACCACCTTGCCCTCGAATCGCGCCTTCAATCGAACCTCCCGGTTGCTATGACGACGAGGCTAGACCGCACGTGACGTGGCCGTTGAGGTGACCGTGACCACCGGCCGCAACTGACGCCTCATGACAAACGATACGGTCCAGTCATCATCTCTGCTCACCCAGGAGGGCCGCTACTCCCCTTCTCGCCGAAGATGGGAGCTATCCAGCGGTGGACCGGATCGGAGTACCGGAGGACAGGGCGGTCCGGAAGGCTCGGGGTGTGGTATCGAACCAGCGTCGACAACTGCGGCCCAGGGCTGACTGTTCGTGATAGTCGAGCAAGGCGGTGACCTGGGTCAGAGGTACGTCCGGTTGGGACAAGTAACGCTCGGCCAGGTCTCGCCGGACTTGGTCCTTGATCTCCTCGAAGCTGGTGCCTTCCTCTCGTAGGCGTCGCTGCAGGGTGCGAGGGTGCATGTGAAGGGCGTTGGCCACCTGACGATAGCCGCAGGTGCCGGTTCCCAGCAGTACCTCGATTGCCTTTCGAAGCTGTATCTGCAATGCGGTGTCCGCCGGTGCCAGTTGCTTGTCTAGGTAGCGGATGGCCAAGTCGTGTAGCTCGTCGTGGTGTTCAGTGATAGGCAGGTCGAGATCTTGGGAAGGTATGACGAGGGCGGCGTGTTTGGCCTCGAAGATGAGGGGGGCGTCACCAAATCGACGGCGATAGTCCGTCTCGTCCCCTACCGGAACGTGAGGAAACCATACCTCCTGCAGGTGGCTTCGGCCTTCGGCGAGCAGGCTCACGATTCGCCAGGCCAGGCCCAGGCCGTGTTCGGCGGTCTGCGCCCATTGGGGCGCATGTTCTACCAGGACATCGAACTCCAGTCGCACTGGTTCCCGCCGCGAACCGGGATCGAACCTGAAGGCGATGGCCGGGTTGTGGACGTAGAGGTATTTGGAGGCGCAGCGGGCCGCCTCGCCCAAGGTGGCCGAGTTGCGTATGGCCACGGCCAGGGTCTCCAGGATCCCGATGTCTTGCCGCTCGGCCAGGCGCATGCCGAAGTCCGGCGAAAGCAACTCGGCGGCGGAGCGCTCCAAGAGCGCGATCATGTTCTCGAAGCTGATAAACGCCGTGAGTTGATCGAGACTGGCCGGGTCGATGCTCGCTTTACGCAGCAAGCGGCTGGAGTTTCCGCCCAGATCGGCCACTAGTCCCCGGTAGCCACGTAACGCCTGAGCGCGCACAAGGGCCGTCACACCGCCGCCTCCTCCGCCTTGTCGTCAGATGGTCAAAGTCTGTCGCCTGAGATCGATACCCGCAAGCACCTCCTGGCTCAGAATGGTGGTGTACGGCGGGAGGACCGGCGATGGAAAGCGAAAAGATGTCTAGCCAGACGACGCACACGGCACACGGCTGGTGGCAGGACTGGGCTACGGCCCTGGAGAAGCGCATCATTGCCTTCATTCACGAGGATCGCCTGATCCGGGGTGATCCCGAGTGAGGTACGATCCCGAACCCCCGAACGTGCCGAGGATGCTCGATCATTCGCCGAGGGCGGCGTGGCATTCTGGCTGGCGGGAAGGGTACGAGCAGGCCCTGAAGGACCTGCACGCCAACACCGCGCCGCTCACGCTCGACGAGATGCGCCACTCGATCTTCCTGGCTGGCACGAGGCGTGACTGATGACGACGCCAGGGCGTAGCAACGCAAGCAAGTCTTCCGGGGCTTGTTGCCCGACGGCCGCTAGCACGTCTCAGGTGACAATCAAACCGAGCCCCGGCTTCTGAGGAGCAGCGACGCCAGGGCGCTACGGCAGTCGTGTTCCAGCATTTGGTTCTCGTCGGGGCGATCGGCGCAATAGCTGCCCCAGTCGGCGTAGAGGGCTCGTATCAGAACACGCGGTCGAGCGGCTCAAGCACGACCACCGCCGCAAGCGAGTCCGGGGGCAGCGAGCACCGTTTCCCGGCCCAGTCGATGACCGCGACGCTGACGCTGGTCCGGTATGCCGTGATCCTCGCCAGTACTTGCTCAGCCAAGGAACCGCGGGGAGGAACGCTTCGCGGCTGAACAACCTGGTGGAAGCCGGGCGGGGAAACCACGGATCCCGAACGCCCGGTCACCCACGCCAAGTCTGGTCACACCCTCCCCCAGCGGCTCCACCACGCCAGCCACGTCCCAGCCCAACAGAAAAGGCGGCCGGCGCGGACGGCCACCGTCCGCCCTGGTCTTCCTGTACCACCGGGTTCGCGCCGGCCGCCGGCACCGGGGCCAGCACCTCCGCCCGGCAGGCTCAGGCCTGGGAACGGTCAGCACGTGCAGCACCTCAGGCGGCGGCCCCAGTCCGTACTGGCTCACGGTCCGCATCGTCTCCTCCGGCATCATTTCACCCCCCTCACCTGGAGTTTTCTCGCACATCGTCGCTCTGCCGCCATTGAGGTGAACTCAAGTGCCTTGGCGCACCTGGCTCATGAGGAGGTGTCGATCACCACTCGGCCCCGGGTGTGACCGGCGAGGATGGTCTCGGCGAGCTCGGGAACCTTCGACATCGGTTCGACGGTCGTCATTTCCTCGAGCAGCTCGATTGGCAGGTCGCTACTTAGCCGCCGCCACGCCTGATCCCGGAGCGCCCGCGGGCACATCACCGAGTCGACCCCAAGCAGTGACACCGCTCGCAGGATGAAGGGGAGAACCGTGGCCGGAAGGTCGTTTCCTCCCGCCAGGCCACACGCCACAACCGCCCCCCGGTACCGGGTCTGGGCCAGCAGCGTGGCAAGGGTCTGGCTTCCCACGGTGTCGACGCCGGCCGCCCACCGTTCCTTGTCGAGCGGCCGGCCAGGCGTCGCCAGTTCGTTTCGGTCGATTACGCCGGTTGCACCGAGCTGGCGAAGATAGCCAGCAGCCTCCGCCCGCCCAGTCGACGCGGTGACCGCATGGCCCAGCCCGGCGAGGAGGGCGACCGCGATGCTGCCCACACCACCGGCTGCGCCGGTGACAACGACCTCACCATCTCCAGCCTGCAGCCCCGCACCTTCCAGCGCGAGGACGCAAAGCATCGCCGTGAGGCCGGCGGTGCCGACCGCCATGGTCTGCCGCAGAGTCAGCCCGGGCGGCTTTGGCATCAGCCACTCCGAGCGGACGCGCTGGCGTTGGGTGAAGCCTCCAGGATGCACTTCCGAGAGCCCCCATCCGGTCAGAACGACCTCATCGCCCCGCTTCCATTGCACCGAGTCGGACGACACGACCACACCGGCAAGGTCGATCCCGGCCACCATCGGGAAGTTGCGCATGATCCGGCCTTTGCCAGTCACAGCCAGGCCGTCTTTGTAGTTGAGCGACGACCACGCCACGTCGACGGTCACGTCGCCCTCGGGGAGGTCCTGGTCGCTCAGCTGCCCAAGAGTTGCGGGCCCGGGCTCGGACGCGTAGACGGCGGAGTACATGGACACAACCGATATCTAGCACCCCAACCAGACGACAGCAACCTGTCGCCCCGGTGGGGGCCGGCAGCTCGGCGCTCCTTCCCGCCGCGAATCGGTTCTGCTCACATGCCGCCGCGAAAGCCTCCCGCCCGAGCGAAGCGCATTGATTCCGGAGGGGCAGGGTCGCTGGAGCGGGGCGCCGCCTTGCAGGCTATCCCGCCCACCGTGGACGCCGCCCTGCTCACGGGTTGGTCCAGCCTGACCGACTCCGAGCGGACCGTCGCGGAACTGGCGGGCCAAGGCCTGACCAATAAACTCACCGGTAGCAGGCTATTCATGTCTCCGCACACCATCGATTATCACCTGCGCCGGATCTACCGGAAGCTCGGAATCACCTCGAGAGTGGAACTGGCCCGCCTGCTCGGCGAACACTATGAGTCGTTGGCCGACGCAGCCACCGAAGACCACATCGCTTGACGCTAAGGAGGGCGCGCATCGCAAACCATCATCGACCGTTCCGATGCTTGCCCGACTTGAGCGGACCCTGGTGACCCACCCATGTTTCCCGACATCCGACATGGTCGTCTTCACAAAAGAGAGAACCGTCGTGGGAACGTATGCGCCGATGTCGACGGTGGTGTCGCCGACGTTGATCGAATCATCCGCGAACCAAAACGCACCGTTGGTCAGGTCGTGGATCTCGGCAAAGGTGGAGCCGGCAGACTGAAACAACGAGGCGTGGACCGTGTCGCCCGGTGTGGCCCCTGGTTCGTCGAAGCTGCCGGCTGGCGTAGCGAAAACGTAATCGTAAACAGGAGTGTGGCGGTCCCTCCCACGTTATTGCCACAGCGCCGCCGTTTAGGAACTTCCGAAAGATTCCACGGTTACCCTGTTGTGAGTTTGGGGCTAAGCGAAGTTCTCCTCGGCGGTGTTGTCGTAGCCGCCGATATGAAGGATCGTCGGAAAAGGCCCAGTGCCCCTTGGGGGTGAAGATGTAGCCGGGAGTCTCGCCCTCTAGCACCGCCGCGGGGTGGTCGAGTAACGGTAGGACCTTGTGGAAGGCCGCCACGCTTGCGCAGTAGGCCGTCTGGAGTTCAGTGCCGCCCAAGTCCTCGCGGTGCCAGAAGAAGGCCTGCCTGAAGTATTCGCAGGCACGCAAGTAGCAGCTCCGGGCGCTCACGGTGTGGCCAGTAGCAAGGGCGGTCTCGGCTTGCTCGACGAGCCGCTCGGCAAATGCCGACCACAGCTGATACCAGCTGTCGCGATCCCCAGGGCTAATCAGCGACGCGATATATAAACACGCACCCACGTTCGCCGTGCCCGAATCGGACTTTCCAACCGAGCGCTGCAGCTGACCGTCGAAACCCTCGTCGTCGAAGAACAGCTTCGCCCGTGTACTCCCGTCTCGATGGCTACACGTCGTAGATCCATCGAAGTCGGCATAACTTGGTCGCGTGGGGCGAAATACCACCGGTGGCCGGCCTGGAGGCTCTTATCCCCAACCGAGGGTGGCTGCTGGAGTTGCGCACCCGCGCAGGGTTCTTGGGGACACGGGCAAGCGGCCTGGGTCTGGGCGTTCTGGGACGTTCCGTCGGCTGTGCCGCCGTCCGACACAGTTGCACCGTCCCCCAAGGACCACTCGGACCGTCCCTGAAACACGATCTCCACCTGCGGCATAACGCCGGCTGCGGGCTGGATATTCTGCGTCCGTCCAGGCCCGCCGGATGCGATCCGGGGCGGCGACCCGATCGATGCCGAATAGGGCCGCCTCCGGGTTTGGTCGGAGTTAGAGCAGCGCTGTTGTTATGGGCGGGCTTGCGTGCGTTGGCTCGGCAGATTCTCGAGTCTGTGGGCTATCTCCCGGTAGCGACCTACGGGAATGAGGTGCACGCCGTCGAAGGAACCGGAATCGTGCACCTGGCGGACCAACTCGCAGGCATGCTCCACCCCAGCCGAAGAATCGTTGCCCAGTTTGGCGAGTAGCCACTCCGGGACAGCGAGCTGCGGTATTTCGGCACTCAGCTTTCGACCCATGCCAGCGCTGGCGACCACCATCACACCGGCGTAGACGGGCCCGTCGAAGGTGACCACCTCTCGCCAGCGGAGAAGCTGTTCCCAGGAGAAGCAGACCTGGGCGAAAACGAAGTCGGCATCGCTCTTCCATGCGGGTAGTGGACCAAGGCCCGACGACACCCCGATACGGATTCGATCAGACTCGGAGTAGTGCTCGGCAGAGAAGCGTCGCGCTTGGTCGATCATGGATCGGACCGTCAAGTCGTCGGAGCGCCGACCTGACTCCGGTCGGTCCCCGTAAACGAACAGAAACTCGCGAACGCCATAGGCCGCGGCGGTCAGCAGGTCGCGACGGAAACCCAGGGTATTGCGGTCCCGCGCGTTGAGGCAGGCGATAGCCCGACCACCCATCAATAGCACCTCATGGGCGACGGCGATACTCGATACCGTTGCACGACCGATGTGATTGTCCGGGATCAGGAATGTTGAGGAGACGGAACTGAGCACGCCGATCTGATGGCGAACCATCCGCAGATCTGGGCCGGTGGCTGGCTCTATCTCACAGACCACCTCTAACGGCGTTCCCATGGGTAGACCCTATCCGGCTGGTTCGCAGACTGCCTAGGTCGGAGTTCCGGTCAGCCTGCCAAGATCGCCCGAATCGCCGACTAGAAGGGCGCGGTCGGAGTCCGTGAGCGGCCGGTTCAGTCCTCGTCGTTCTGCATCGCGTCGCCGGGCCCAAAGATGGTCGGATGCTGCCCAACACCGGCACAGACGAGTCCGACCGGATCCCCGCTGTCGTCTTCGACATCGACGGATCTAGTAGTTAGCCTTGCTCACGGTCAACGCCCGGAAGACTCGCCCATATCGTTCCGGTGAGGTAGCCCCTAATCCCAGGGCCAGACCGCTGCATAACGACAGCTGACGGACGGTTATCCGGCTCACTCGGGCCGAGCCATCTGCTTGCCAACAGCAAGCGCGGCCCGGTTCGTGGCAGTGCGGCACCTCGGGGACGCTTCCGAGGTTCGACTCCTGTGTTGTTAGGGGGCGCGCCGATACCCTTCCCAACGCAATCGTTGAGTTTCGAAGCGAGCGCTCGTGCGATTCAGCAGTTGCGGGGGGTCTGTCGGTTGCCGAGACGCGAGGACCTCCGCGTCCACATAGGTGCTCGTAAACGGGCCGTGCATACGGAGCGGGAGCAGCAAAACTTACCGTCGGCGCCTGGCGGGTGAAGACCCAAGAAACCCAACGGGTCGACGACACCTACCGACCTTCAGGCTATTGACCCGAAGATGTGGTCCTGGTGACAGCCTATAGGCACGGTCACGCTGATCGATCTGGCCCAGTTCCCGTTGATCGGGACGGAGCGACTCCCGAGTGCTGGCGGGCGGTGTTAATCCCGTGAAAGCATGAGTCGCTTCAAGTTCCGTTTCTCGGTATGTGCGATCGTCGGTAGCGATGGGGAAGCGCCGAGACCCGTCCTGGGTGACACCCCGCCGCGATCATCGCCACACTGGCGGTGATGACTAGGGACCACCATTCCGTACATGAGATTCCGGTGACGGGCGACCTTGAAGGGAAGGTGTGGATGTGGTTGGGAATCGGGCCAATCCCTGGGAGCAGTACGAAGGTCACGATCATGGCGGTTGCCGCCCAGGCGCCGGGCTCGTTGTTCCGCCGCCGGCCGATGCACGCCAGGGCGAGTCCGAGTAGTACGTTCCCGAACAGCGCCACGAGAAGGGCACCCTCTGGTAACCCGGCGTTGCGTAGGGAGATTGCTGCGACGAGGAGGAGGCCGACGGCTACGGGCGCGGCCAACGCGCTGCTCCGAGCTGCAGTGCGGTAGGAGAGGCCGGTCGGGGTTACGTCCACGACGGCGCCGACGGCTTCGTCGAGCGTCACGGCGGCTGCCGCTCCGAGCAGCGCGAATGCCGAGGCCAGGAGCGGCGGCCCGATATCGGGATTGCGGGCCACAGCCACCCCGGCACCACCGACGACAAGTGCGCACGTTGTAAGGGCTGCCAACGCCCGCCAGGCGACGCCACGCAAGAGGACTGAGATGCCGCTTGTCACAGCGGGCGTAGCGTGCCGTCGGGGTGAGTGACGACGGGATGGCTCAGTCCGCCGATGGCGGCGAGGAGGTACATGGCAATCGCCGCCGACCCAACTATAAGGAGCACGCCCACGTAGCGCCGACGCGCCGGTGGGGCGGCGTCGCGCAACAAGGCTGATATGACGACAAGACCACAAAGGCACAATTCCCAGGCCAAAAAGAACCACGGGGAGCCGCGCCAGGTCTCCACTGCCTGAGGGTGGTTGTCGAGAGTGAGGAAGTAGGTGTAAGGGGAGAAGAGCCGCAGCATGACGACGGGAAAGGAGTCCGGGTAGGTTGCGGCTAAGCCGTTCACCACGACCACCCAGACGCCGATCGCTGTGACGAGCACCGGCAAGACCCAAAACGAGCGCACCCAGCGAGCCACGGCGATCCCGAGCAACGGACCCCCCAAAGACGCGACCGCGATCTCTCCGCTCAGGAGCGCGAAGCGATCGGAGGCGTTGAAGGTGCCGTATGTCCACGGACCCGCCACGTGCTGAAAGGCCAACACTGCGATCAGCGTCAGCACCCCGACGGCGAACGGGACGAGCGCAGTCAGGCACATGGCGGCGGTGCGGAGTTGAGTTGGCGTCGGGGCGACGTCGAGGGCGTCAGCAGCACTGTTCAGGGACTGGCTGAGGCGAAAGCCGATGATCATGCCGAACACGCCGAGGAACAGAGCGGGGTAGCCGGGTAGGCCGCCCGGATCGGTGAGGGTGTGACGGAGGTAGAGGTACGCGGTCAACGCGGTAAGGCCGATACCGGCGAGGAACAGCGGGCTGCCGACGTAGCGGCGAACCTCGTATCGGGTGAGTGCAGCCAGGCTTGCGCTTGGACGCGGTGGCGCTGATGTTGTGGCCGGGGCTTGGGTGACCATCATCTCGCCGACAGGCTCTCTGTAGCACCGCGCAGGAGAAGGTAGGCGTCTTCCAACGATGGTTCGACCAGATCTGCGCCGGGCGGTGCCTGTTCGGCGATATTGCGATAGCGACCGTTCCCGGTGCGCCACGAGGCCCGCGCCCGCGGGTCTGGACCGTCGGCGAGCCACACCCGGCCCGCGGCCTGGTCCACCAAGTCGGTGACGCTCCCGTTGTAGCGGACACTTCCGTCGTCGAGTAGGACCACCCGCTCGCACAGTGCCGCAAGATCATCGGTCTGGTGGGTCGACAGCACGACGGTCGTGGTGCGCCCCACTTCGGCCAGCACAGCACGTAGCGCGGCCCGCTGCTCGGGATCTAGACCTGTGGTCGGCTCGTCCAACACCAGTATCTCGGGATTGCCGAGTAGCGCCTGGGCGAGGCCGAGCCGCCTGCGCTGGCCGCCGGACAGCGTCTGAATCTTCTTGGTTGCACTTCCGCCCAAATTGACCAGGTCGAGAACTCTGCGCACCTCGGCGTGGCGGGCCGCAGGCTCGGTCCATTCCTTCAAAACAGCCAGATAGTCAACGAAGCCGAACGCGCTGAAGCCTCTGGGAAAGCCGAGCTCCTGCGGCAAATAACCGAGATGTCGGCGGATGTCGGTTTGCTGTTTGGGGAGCGTTGGGTCACGGTCGAGGAGAGAGATTCGGCCCTCAGTAGGAGGCAACGCGGTGGCGATGATGCGCAGCAGGGTCGTCTTGCCTGCCCCGTTCGGCCCAAGCAGACCGATCACCCCTGGCCCGAGCGCCAAGCTCACGTCTTGGAGGGCCCACCGGCGTCCGTACCTACGTCCGACGGCCTCGAGCTTGATGGTGACGGTCATAGCCAGGTCCTCCCAGGTTGCAGTTGCCGTAGACGCCGGGCGCGGGCCACAAATACCGCGGCCGACACCCCACCTAGCGCGAGATAGGCGACTCGGAACCCCGGATGCAGTACCCCGTTTGCCGACCCGTAAAGGGCGCTCATCGCCACCACCACGACCCAAGCCACGGTCACCGCAGTGACCGCTCGCAAAGGCGTCATCCACGTTGAAAGTGCCAGGACCGCCGGCACGAACCCGGCAGCCGGGAGCAGCCACAGAAACGATTCGCCGCCCGGCGTGAACGGGCTCAAAGCAACCACGACGGGAAGTCCAACGGCCAGCACCGCGATGGTCCGCAACACTACGAGTCGCGGTCTGGGATATGGCGTGACAAGTTCTTGCTCAAGGGCAGGCTCGATAAGCGGGTCATAGCTCAACGCCACCGCGCCACTTGGGAGCAGCGGTGCCACCATCAAGAACACCGTCCGCCCACCGGCCTGGCCGAACTCGGCCGCCAACACCACAAAAGCCAACACCAAGAGCACGCCGATCATCCAAGAGCCTCGGAACGCGTCGGCGGTAGCGACCAGGCGGGCATCGCATGCCGGCAGACCGACCCGACACAGAATCCGTTCGAATCGAGACGGTCGGGGAAGTTCGACACTGTCACGGATTCGCGTCCACACCACGTCGAGGTCCGGCAAGAGCAGCCCACAGTCTTCGCGGACGGCGTGTCCGACCCGTTCGCGGCAATGGGCGCACGTGGCCAAATGCTGCTCGACCGACGCGGCCTGCTGCGGCGTCTCCATATGATTGATCCAACGCTGCATCAGCGGATCTCCGACATGCCACGTAGTCACTAGACTCCTTCCACCAGCGCGGCGCGGAGTTGCACCTTGGCCCGCGATAGGCGGGTCTTCACGCTCGACCGAGGCATCCGCAAGAGCCGAGCGGCTTCCTTCGTGGTCAGGCCGTCGAGCACCACCGCGCGGACGACAGCGCGCAGTTCGGGCGACAACTCGCCGAGGGCCTGGCCGACATCCCCGTATTCGACCGACAACAGGACCTGCTCCTCTGCCCCAGGTGCCATCTGTTCCGCGATCGACTCGGCGTCGATCACCATATCCCGACGGCGGCGCAGGCGACTCACCAGCCGCCGAATGCCGATGCCCCACAACCAGGCCGCGACCTCGCCGTCACCACGATGAGTCGACGCGCTTCGCCACGCCGCCACGAAGGTGTCCTGCAAGGCGTCGGCAACTACTTCGGGATCGTTGCAACGCTTCAACAACCGAATCGACAGCCATGCTGCATGTCGCTCGTACAGTTCCCGGATCGCGTCGAGATCGCCCGATTCGATGGCCGCCAACAACTCCCCATCGCTTTGGAGACCACCAGCCATGATCTAACTGTCGCACCATGACGGCCAAAAGGACTCAGCCGCCCCAAGAAACGCCCTCAGCCAGAAAAAATCAGAAAATTCGACACCCCGGAGGGGCCCACCAACCGCAAGTTCCCCAGATAGTCCTTGGCAGGAGCGACCTTCGGGTTACCCATTTGAGGATGCGACCGAGCGCGGACCCTAGCCCACGAAGCCGAGACGCAACGCCTGCGCTTGGTGGCCGCCAGAATTTGAACGACCCCCTGACGTAGCACCCGCGACGTTGCCTTGCACCGGGGTTTACCCACAGTCACGGGGAAGGACGATCGTCTGGATGCGATAAGAACCATTGTCCGCGGGCGACACCCACGAGGAACGCGTGAAAAAGCACACTGCCCCATAAGAGCCGACCCAGCCGACCCAGTAACCCGATCAAGACCTGTCACGCCTCTAATGGGCCACGACCACGAGGCTCTCTTATCAAGCTTAGCTGGGTAGAGAGTCCAGACAGGCTCGGCAGATTCGGTCCGCGATTCACGTCTGTTCAGGCCTCGAACCGCTCTCCGATCGGCGTGACCTCCGGGATATCACCGGCGGCGATAATGGCACGGGTGAGCGGGGTGAGCGAATCGATCAACTGCTGGAGTTGCTGGTCGTCGAGGGCTTCGTAGGCGGCTAGAGCCATACGGTTGGTGCAAGTTTCGATGTCGTCTCTGAGCGACATGCCCTCGGTCGTGATATTGGCGTTTCGGTCGAGCAGCCCGCGGTCCGCGAGTCTTTCCAACACCCTGTCCCATTCGGCGTCGTCATAGCGACGCGAGGTCATGAAGACGTCACGGGGGACGACGCCCGCCGCGGCCTGGAGAACGTTGGCGTCACGGCCGCCGATGCCTGCGGCGCTCAAAGCGGCGACATGCCCGTCGCCGCGGTGCTCGCGCAACAGCGTGCAGGCGTGCCACAACGCTGCGATGGGCTCGGTAGGCCACGGCAACGCTCGGTTGGCCGCGAACAGTACGCGGCCCTCTATCGGCGCAGCCTCGACCGCGGAACGGGCCAAGGCTCCTACCGTCTCCACTGCGTCGGTAAGGTTCTTGTCGGGGAACGCCCTTTGCAGCGCGGCAACCGCACCTTGTTGACGGGCCTGCAACGCGGCCCTGGGGGAAGCAAGAGTCCACGCATCTGGGATGGCCCTACTGACGTGTCTCATGCTGAAGTTGTAGAACGTGGCGAACACGACATTGGGTCCGACAGGACCCAGTGGCGCGGCGCGACCTGCGAAGTAGCCCATCCAGAACCCCTTGTAGCCTGCGTCCGCCAACGCGGCGAGGGGCTCGGGCGAGAAGTACGTGACGGCGTGAATCGGCTCGAACAGAGACCAAAGGCGGCGAGCCAGGTCCGCATCGCAGGTCACCTACGAAGTCTGGCTTCGAGCGAGTTGGAAAGACAACTGGTCATGGCCCGGAGCCCCCGGAGACTGCAGCGTCAGGGTTCCGTCCCCCACGGGCAGGATATCTTTGCGGCGATCATCGGCCGCACCCAATCCGATCGCCACCGGACTCCAAAGGTCAGGAGCATTGCCCGGCGACGAGCCATCGCGTGCTCGAACGCAGCGTTCGGAGTGGAGAATCACCCCTTAGGAGGCGGCGGTGCCTGATGGCGACGCGGCTCGCCACCTAATCCTTCAGTGACCGCATTCAGCGTTCAGATGCCTACTAAATGAAGAAGAACTGGAACGAAAAGTGCCCCACAACTCGAAGCGTGGGCCCCATGTCGCCATTTTTGGGCGGGCGAGTTGGCGCGGCTACTTCTCTATCGCCTAGCCTCCCAGCCAGCCGCAGCCCTGCAATTGCCAGGGGCCATCGGGCTGTGGACCATTTACATTAACGACCGAAACGGAGAGGGCATGACCTCCAAGCGGGTTCGCCGCATCCTTACCACCGTGCTATCGTCCGCTTTCGTCATTGGGGGATTTCTGGTTGCAGGCACCGGCGTGGCGTCGGCACGAGTCGCCACGGTCTTCGTGTCACCTTCCGGAACGCCATTGCATGGCGGTTTCTCCTGCGCCACCGCCAGGTACTCGACGATACAATCGGCGGTGAACGCCGCCCCCCGGGGGGCCACCGTGGTCGTGTGCAAGGGCACCTACGCCGAGGACGTGGTCGTGTCGCGACCGCTGACGCTTCTCGGCCGGGCGGCCGTGATCCAGGCCGTCGGCACCACAAACTCCACCTGTCTTTTCGCGCTGGGTGGGCCGCCGGTTTCGGCGCCTTGCCTGGCTGGAGTGACCATCAAGAGCTCCCACGTTGAGGTCAATGGCTTCACCGTCACGGGCGCGATCGGGGAGGGCATCCTCGCCACCGGCTCCCCTGTCGGTTCGATTTCCGACGTGAACATCACCGGAAATAGGGTCACCGGGAACGACACTGGTGGAAACGACCCGAACACGGTCTATCCCCAGTGCCAGGCCTCCGGCGGGGTACCCGGCGACTGCGGCGAAGGCGTGCACCTGATGGGCGTAGCTCGCTCCACAGTTGCGGGGAACACCATCACCGGCAACTCGGGCGGGATCCTGCTGACCGACGAGTTCGGCCCCACCCACGCCAACCTGATCAGCAATAACGTGGTTAGCGACAACGTGTTCGACTGCGGTATCACCCTCCCCGGACACAACCCTGGCGCCTTCGTCAACGGCCACCTGAGTCCAACTGTGGCCGGTGTCTTTAACAACGTAATCCGTCAGAACGTCGTCGACGGAAACGGGACAAAGGGCTTCGGGGCCGGCATCGGACTGTTCGGGCCTGCTCCCGGTACTGCCGTGTACAACAACACCATCGAGCAGAATGTCGTTCAAGGCAACGGGCTCGGTGGTGTGACCTTGCACGCCCACCTGCCCGGCGGCCAGTACATGAGCGGCAACCGGGTGGTCCGGAACTTCTTCGGAACCAACAACGTGGCCGGTGATCAGGTCGATACCGACGTGCCAGGCAGCAATCCTCCCGGCTCGCTCTCCGCCACCACGGGGGTCCTCCTCTATTCGGCGGCCACCCCGCTGAACATCACCGTCGCCGGGAATCTGATTGTCAAGAATATCTACGGTATCTGGTCGACCAACCTGGTGGCAGTGAGCGGAGTCGGGACCAACGCGTTCATCGCCGTTGCGCATCCGTTCGTGAGTGTGGCTCCCGGCGCACCCCTGCCGCCTCCGATGTAGTGACCATGCCACTCCGGACATAAGAGCCCGGCAGGCCGAACTCCACCCCTGGCGACGCACCCACCTAAGGGGCGCCACGCCGGGTGCGCCGTTCACCTTGATAATCGAGGCAGCAGAGGGTCGCTCGGATCCGTGGTTGGACCGGCGACCGTCGGTCGTCCCCATGAGTCCAGCGATCGGGGAACTTTGCTCTACTTTTGTTCGAGACCTGTAGGTAAGAGGTGCCGGGTTTGCACGGCGGTCTCGGAAAGGCTTTTCGCCTGCTCCTCATAGGCGAGGTCGGTGGCGGTTAGCCGCTCTCGGTGCTGGCGAAGATGTTGCTCCCACGAGGCGACCACGAAGATTTCTTCGAATCGACCAGGTTGTCGTCCATCGCGGAAGAGTCCCCATGCGTATCGCCGCCGCCCGCCAGGCGTTGACGGACCGGGCCGGAAGGTGGGTCACTTTGCAGGTAGGCGGCAACGGCCGGTCGGTGGCCGAGGTGGCTGACGAGCTGGGCTGCGCCTGGCACACCGTCAACACGGCGGTGATTGCCTACGGCGAGGCGCTCGTCGATGACGACCCTGAGCGGATCGGGACCGTGACGGCATTGGGGTTGGACGAGACGTTGTTCTGCCGGACCGGCCCATATCGTCGTCAGAGCTGGTCGACGTCGATCGTCGATGTGGCGGGTGCGAGGCTGCTCGATGTGGTCGAAGGTCGCACCGCTGCCGGGCCTTGCGCCTGGTTGGCCCGGAGGGAACCGACCTGGCGGGCGAACGTCACCTGGGCCACGTTGGATCTATCGGGGCCCTACCGGGCGGTCTTCAAACACCATGCTTCCCGACGCCACCCAGATCGCGGACCCATTCCATCTGATCCGCCTGGCCAATCAGAAACTAGATGAATGCCGACGCCGGGTCCAGAACCAGACGCTCGGCCACCGGGGCCGCAACACCCCTGTATCGGGCCCGGCGCCTGTTGACCCGCGCCGATGAGCGTCTCGACGACAAGGGCCGGTCCCGCCTGCTGGGCCTGCTCGATGCCGGCGATCCTGATGCGGATGTCCGGACCACATGGCAGGCCAAGGAAGTGGTGAGAAGCATCTACGACCATCACGACCCCCAGCTCGCGGTCGAGTTCGTTACCCGTCTCGGCCACGATCTCCAGGACCAGTCCTATCCGATCGAAGTCAACTCCTTGGGCCGGACCCTCATCCGCTGGCGACATCAGATCGCCGCATGGCACCAAGCCCACCACACCAACGCTGCAACCGAGGCGGCCAACAACCTGATCAAGCGGGTCAAGCGGGCAGCCTTCGGGTTCACCAACTTCCGCAACTTCAGAGTTCGCGTACTGCTCTACGCCGGCCGCCCCAACTGGAACCTACTCCCCACCCTCACACCCCGCTGATTCGCGAAGTCCCAGTTTGCGTCGGGTGGTGTGGGGGGCGTTTCGGTATAGCTCTTCGGGATCGGCCACGAGGTCGAGGGGCGGCGCGGATTCCGGCCTCGATTTGGATGCTGGTGTCGGTGAGATTTGCTTGTATGCGGGCTCGTTGGAGTTGGATGGTCCGTAGTCGTACAGAGGGAGCCCCTGCGGACGACACTCCTATCGTCATGACGGTATCTTCGGAGGCGCTACTAGGTCGTGGCGCGAATGCCGATGTCGACGATGCCGCTTCCGGGGCCGCGGATAAAGGGTGACGTGCCGAACTCGACGTCGCGCAGACCATACTCGGGGGCCATCCGCAAGAGTTGCTCGAAGGCCACCTTCATCTCCAGGCGGGCCAGGGGCGCACCCAGACACAGATGCGGTCCGTAGCCGAAAGCCAGATGGGACTTGGCGTCTCGGAAGACATCGAAGCGCGCCGGGTCGGACCAGCGGCCCGGATCCCGGTTGGCTCCGGCGAGCGACGCAAAGACAATCTCGCCGGCGGCGATGTGCTGGCCGTCCAGGACGGTGTCCTTGGCCGCGGTGCGAGGTAGAAGGTGGACCGGGCCGTACCAGCGCATTCCCTCCTCAAGCGCCAGCGGTACCAGCGACAGGTCGTTCGCTACCTGCCGGCGCTGGTCGGGATTGCGCTCCAACGCGATCAGGCAGTTCGACATCATTTTGGCCGTCGTGTCATATCCCGCGGTCAACAACAGGACCGCGGTGGAGAGGATCTCCTCGTCGGTCATGGCCTTGTCCCCGGACAGCTGCAACATGAAGGTCAAGAGATCGTCGAATTCCTCGCGGCGGTGCCGCTCTATCTCTTCCCGCAGGTAGGCGTTGATCTCGTTCGAGGTCTGGAGTAACAGGGCGCGGATGTCATCATCCTCAAAACCCCACGCGATGTTGGTCACGACGTTGTGGGACCAGCGCCGGAAGTCGTCATAGCGCTCGGGGGGCACGCCCAGCATGTCGGCTACGATCACCGTGGGTAGCACGGTGAAATCGGCGATCAAGTCGAAGCTGTCGTTGCCGGCCACCAGCGGCTCTAGCATCGTCGCCACCACATCGCCGATACGGCTCTCCCACTTGGCGCTGGCGCTGCGAGTGAACAGGGGGGACAAGGCGCCGCGCAGGCGCCGGTGATACGGACCGTCAACGGTAATCATGTTGGGTGCCTCGAACCAAGGCGTCTTCTCGGGGTCACCGCTTAGTTCGTCGAAGCACTCCGCTTGGTTGGTCAGCACCGCTAGCGCGGCGTCGTAGCCCACTACGATCCAGGCGGATAGCGGGTCGTTCCAGACCACGTTGCCCACCGCCCGGATCTCCTCGTAGAGCGGGTATGGGTCCTCCGTGTAGGCCGGATCAAAAAAATTTACGTCCAACTGGAGACGATCCATACTTTCTCCTACCTCGTATACGTTATGTCACCGGCTTGCGGGTGCACGCGATTGCGTCGCGCCCATCTCCGGTTCTCGGCAGAGCGATGATTTCACGTTTGGGACCGAATATATCGCCAGCCCAACGGAGGGACCAACCTTTCCCGTCGAGCACCGGGTCGACATCACCGACTTGGCGGCGTCCAAGCGGAGGGCGGCCGCCTGCTTCCACAGCCAGATGTCGATCGATCCCGTCGTGCTGCCCGCCCGCGTGCAGCGCCGCCTGCTGCGCGCCTACGAAGTGCTGCTGCGCCCGTGAACCTTCCCGGCGGCTATTTCGACGACCCGTACGCACGGTCGGACGATCCGTGGGGGTTCGGGACCCGCTGGTAGGAGACCAGGAAGCGGGCGCTGCTGTTGGCCTACTTGCGGTCCGAGCGATACTCGACCGCCTTCGAACCCGGCTGCTCCATTGGCGCCACGACCGCCGGCCTTGCTGCCCGAGACCTGGTGGCCATGGAACCTAAAGCGCTTCACACCGCCCGCGCCACTGTCGGTGACCACGTCGGGTTCCGGTTGGGGCAAGTCCCCGACGACTGGACAGACGACCACTTCGACCACTTCGACCTCGTCGTCGTCTACGAGGTGGACTACTACCTCGACGCGGAGGGCTGTCAGCTACTGGCCGGCCTGGTCGGCCGGTCAGCAGACGCGCTTGTCGTGGCGCACTGGCGATACCCGGTCTCCGACTACCCGCTTGCGGCGACCAAGTGCAGCAGATCTTCGCCACTACGGCCATTGACGTCGGCCTCCACCACCTGGTCAGCCACATTGAGCAGGACTTCCGATCGACACCTGGACCCGCGACCACCGACCGCTGGCTGCTCGCATCGGGCTGGTTCACGGGCCCGCTGCCACGTGACCGGAGAGGATCGAGCATCCCCGTTTCCCCAGATCGCTGCTGACCTTGGGATCGCCGAGTTCGGGTTGCTTCGCTGGATGACTCTCGACGCCATTGACGCTGAGCACAAGTAGGGCCTGACCCAAGGACGAACGCGGCGAACCAGGCCCACCTGCGCCGCGTGAACCGGGTGCTCAAGGAGAGAAGGAGGTCCTGGGCCTAGCGGCCTTGGACGCGACCCCAAACAGGCATCGGCCGAACTGTTCTACGGGTCCCGGCGTGTGCGACGCTATCCGACAATCGAGGTGAGTCCTTCCCGCACATGAGATCTTCCTGGTTGACGCCGCCGAGGCTAGTTGGTGACCCCAGGCTGTTGACCCGGTAAGGTTGTACCGCGAGGTTGAGTGGTGGTTGTTATCATCAATCCGGTCGAGCAACTACGGTGCGACCGGTTGGTCAAGGTGATCTCACTAGCCGGCGCTTAGAGGGGGAGCTATCGGTGCGTCAACTACTTAAGGTCATGACGGCGGTAGGAGCCCTCACCCTGGTTGCAGGGGTAAGTGCATGCGGGTCCAGCAGTAAGTCGGCTTCGTCGAGCGCGACAACGGGGAATAGCGCGACGAGCTCGACCAGCCCATCTTCGTCATCGTCGGCCGCGCCAACGGGCAGCCCCATCGTGGTCGGTGTCATTTGTACCTGCTCTGGAGCTCTGGCTACCGCCACCCCTTCGGGCTTGGACGCCTACGAAGCGTTCGTCAAGACCGCCAATGCGTCGGGCGGCATCAATGGCCATCCGATCAAGACCATCGTCAAGGATGACGGCGGCACCCCCGGGACATCGGTTTCGGATCTCCAGGAGTTGCTGTCGGACCATATCGTCGCCCTCAACGACCTTTCCCTCGTGGATCAGCCCTGGGCCACGACTATCCAAAAGGCCGATATTCCCGTAGTGGGTTCGAACAACGTCGAAGCTCCGTTCATTACCAACCCGGACTTCTACCCCGCCGGGCAAACCAACGACTCCACGACCTACTCCCTCGTGGCCGCGGCGAAAGCGGCCGGGGCGACCAGCGTCGGTGAGGTTTACTGCGCGGAGCTGGCCGTGTGCCAGGCTCTGGAGGGCTTGAGCAAGACTGCGGCTCAGAAGCTGGGGGTTTCCTTCGCTTATGGTGGCTCAGCCGCCGCTTCAGCCCCGAACTTCACCGCACAGTGCGTGGCCGCCAAGCAGGCGAACGTGGATGCATTGATCCTCAACCTCACGCCCCAAACGGTGGAGAGGTTCGCCGCCGATTGCAAGACGCAGAATTACACGCCGACCATCATCCAAGAGCAGGGCGGTGTCAACACCAAGATGTTCACTGCCCCTGGAATGTCCAACTTGTGGATGACATTCGGGAACTATCCGTTCTTCGTCAGCTCGCCCGCGGTCAACACTATGAATGCGGCCATCAACAAGTACTTCCCGGGCCTGCAGAGCACGGCCGGGTATAGTGGCTTCGCAGAGCAAGGTTGGGCCGGAGGGCTGCTCCTAGAGGCGGCAGTCAAGGGTGGCGGCCTGACCGCCAGTGGTACTCCCAGCTCGGCCGAGATCATCCAGGGTCTAAACACGATGAGTGGAAACACCCTCGGTGGGATCACCGCGCCACTGACCTTCCGTGCCGGGCAGGCCCACCCGATCGACTGCTGGTTCACGGCCAAGGAGCAAAACGGGGCGACCAGCATCGTCAACAACGGTCAGCTCACCTGCGAGAACACCTCCAGCTCTTAAACCCGCTGCCCCTTGAGCGCCCCGAGGATGGCGGGAGCCAGCCGACGAGCGTCTCCATCAAGGTGCAGGGAGACAGTTCCTCGTCGATGTGTGACTTCACCGTGGCGGTGAACTTCCGGATCAAAATTGAAGCGTCAGCCGCTAACGGGTAGTCATGGCTCACCGCGCCCGCCTGGCTTCTCACCATCGGATGGAGTGGTGGATTGTCTGGTTGCTCTATTGATAGGGCATCGGTCCGTACCGTTTCGAACGATTCCGCCAGGTTGGAATAGTGTGCGCTAGCCCCCACACCCCGTGTGGTGTCGCGTTGGGCAACTGACGATCTGATCGAGTTCGCTCAGATCAGTCCTACGTCCGTTGATCTCTGCTATCTGGGCATTGGCGATACGGCCGGCCGTATCGCCAGAGCGCTTAGCGATCAACCGTCGCTTGCATGCTTTGGGGGTAGCGCGCGCCCTGGGCCACCAGCTGGGCCTGGTCGATCTCGGCCAGGTCCTCTGCGCTCAGGGTTACCTGGCCAGGGCCGGCCGCGTTTTCTTCGAGGCGATGCCGCTTGGTGGTGCCGGGGATCGGGACGATCCAGGGTTTCTGCGCCAACAACCACGCCAGGGCGACCTGTCCCGTCTTGGCGTGGTAGCGAGCCGCCATACGGGTCAGGAGCTCGACGAACGGCCGATTTGCCCGGCGGGCAGCCGGTTCGAACCTCGGGATGAGATTGCGGAAATCCGTGCCGCTCAGGACAGTGGTCTCGTCGATCGCCCCGGTGAGAAACCCCTTCCCGAGGGGGCTGAACGCCACGAAGCCGATCCCGAGTTGTTCGAGCACCGGCAGGATCTCCTGCTCGGGTTCTCGCCACCACAACGAGTATTCGCTTTGGAGCGCCGCTACCGGCTGGACGGTGTGGGCACGCCGGATGGTCTGGGCGCCAGCTTCGGAGAGCCCGAAGTAGTGGACCTTACCTTCCGTGATGAGGTCGCCTACCGAGCCGGCGACCTCTTCGATGGGCACGTTCGGGTCCACCCGATGCTGGTACAACAGGTCCATCGCCTCGACTCGAAGCCGCCGTAGCGAGCCCTCGACGCTGCGTCGGATGGTCTCCGTGCGGCTATCGAGCCGGCTCTCCAGGCCGGTAGCCACGTCGCCATCGTGCACCCCGGCCAGCTCCCACCCGAACTTGGTGGCGACCACGACCTGGTTCCGCACCGGTTCGAGTGCTTCGCCTACCAACTCCTCGTTGGTAAACGGTCCGTAAGCCTGGGCGGTATCGAAAAAGGTTACCCCCAAGTCGACCGCATGACGGATGAGCGAGATCATCTCCTGCTTGTCGCCAGGTGGGCCGTTGGCCCAACTCATGGACATGCAGCCGAGGCCGAGGGCGGATACCTCCAGACCGGGGCTCAGTGCCCTCTTCTCCATCCAGGTTTCTCCCGGCCAGATTCGGGGCTATTTCACCGGCGCCGGGTTGCTGCCGGGCAGGACCAGGTGCCCGGCGTCCACGGTCAGCGCCACACCGGTGACGGACGCGGCGAGATCGGAGTTCAAAAACAGGGCGGCATCGGCTTGGGCCTGGGGGGTCAGCCAGTTGAAACCCTTGAGCGCCAGGAAGTTGTACCCGGCGTCGAGCATGTCGGCCTGGGTGCCGCCTGGGTGCCCGGCCATCAGGTCCTACGATGACTGGTGATCGATCATCGCCGTGAGCGTGGGACCGGGACACAGCGCGTTGCACCGGACGCCGTGCGGGCCGAGCTCGACCGCCAGCGACTTCATCAGACCGAGTACGCCATGCTTCGACGCGGTGTAGTGAGCGAATGTCGGTCCGGCTGAACGAGGCGTACGCTTTGCGATTGCTCGACGGTCCCCCGAGAGTCCGCGTTCATGACGGAGTTCGACTCGTCACATGAAATCGAGCCAGTCCCCGGCGGAAGGACGGAAGCAAGCGCCTCAGGTTGAGGTCGCGGTACACGGCATCGACCTGGTGGCTGCCCCGTCCGCGTTTTTTGAATCCCCCACCCTCGATTGCCGAATTCCCCACCCTGTCCCGATGAGCTGAACCATCCAGCCGCAGGCTTAAGTCCCTCTTTGATGCTGACAAGCAACCAAGGCCAAGTAGCTCGAAAGGGGGACCCGCTCCGCTAGCTCACACATGGGGAAGACGTGGAAGTACATGCACTCGGGTCCAGGGGCTGGACGGCGTCGGTGATCGCCCCGGCACCTCGGACGAGACCGTAAGACCCTCCAACACCCGGCCCGTGAGACAGGCGGCCTGTTCGCCGATACGACCGGTTTGGCACTGCGATATGGCTGGACACACACACGACACACCTAGACGACAGGCCGAGAACCCGTGGCTCTGGCGCTTCCTTACCCATTTGAACCAGCGGATTGGCCCACCGAGGGCGGCAGTACTGGTCTCGTTGAGCACCCGAGCTTGTTGCCTTAATGCCAGCCCCCGCGATATGTGGTCGACTGACGCCGGAAGGTTCCTTGCCGAGCGGATAGCCGTCCGGGGGACCAGCTTCGTGAGGGCTCCGCGGCGCTCGGCACGCTCACCGCACGACTGCCCGATGTGGCAACGCGAAGACGCTTTGCGCAGCAGACCGGTCGGGCTCACGAAAGCCGGCCTCGGACCCGATGGGTGGCTTGAAAGAGCGCTAGCCGCTCACATGGTCGTGCACGACAGATTCCTGGGCAAACCGATAGGACCCGAGAAAGAGTCTGGCCGGTGACGGCGGGGGAGACGATGCCAGAGCGAGAGAGCGCGCTTGTTTTTTGGTGCTCGGCGGTTGGAGGAGGGAGGGCTTGACGCGATACCGGCAACCTAATAGACTCACAGATGGATTCATTAGTTGATACATACAGTTTGTCACGAGTTCTCGTTAGCTGGTGGGGGTTCGGGGCCTCAGTAAGGGAGGATGGTTTCTGTGGCTATGGGTGAAGGGAATGCACTGTCGGCGAATCTCGAAAGGGTGGTTTCAGCCGATTCTCATGTGATCGAGCCCCACGATCTGTGGTCGTCGCGCTTGACCGGCCGGTACCGTGAGGCGGCACCGAAACTGGTACGAGAGGACCACACCGATCGGATCGTGTGCGCGGGCATGAATCTGGAGTTCCCGGTCGGGCTTGCCGCCGGGGTCTTGCGGAAAGACAGCGAAGTGCGGGCTGAGGGCCGTTGGGACGAGGACGTTCCGAAGTCGGCCTACGACCCCGATGAGCGCCTTGGTGCCATGCAGGAGGACGGACTCGTTGGCGAAGTGCTGTACCCAACCCTCGGTCTGAATATGTACGCGATCCAGGACCAGGAGATTCTGTGGGCGTTCCTTACGGCGTTTAACTCCTGGTTTGGTGAATTCTGTGGCGCTCACCCCGACCAGCTAAAGGGGATCGGGATGCTGGTGCTGGACGATGGCTTCGCCGATATTGCCATCGAGGAGTTGCAGCGATCCAAGGCGGCAGGCGTTGGCGGTGTTATGCTGCCCTTGGATCCTGACGACGCGTCTCGCCTGCTCGACGAGGAGTTCGACCGGTTTTGGGCCCTTGCCCAGGAGATGGAGATGCCCGTCCACTTCCATGCCTCCACCAATCGGCGGGGGAAGCTGATCAGTAGCAACAGCCTGGTCGATTTCGTTCTCGAGCCGACCGTTATGGAACGCGTTCTGTGCGGGTTGATCTTCGGTGGGCTTTTCGATCGGTTCCCCCGCCTGCAGGTGGTCTCGGCCGAGAACGACGCCAGCTGGATTGGCAATATCTGTGAGCGAGCCGATTACGTGCATCGGCGCTATCAGAACCTGCGCAGTGACCAGCTGAAGAACCAGCGGGTGCCGAGCGAGATCATCGTGAACAATGTTTCGTTCACCTTCACCCGAGACTTTACCGCACCCGCGGTTGCGGAAACCGCCGGCGTCCGGCTCATGTGGGGGAGTGATTTTCCCCACAACGTGAGCACCTGGCCGAACTCACGGGAGTTCCTCCAGCAGCAGCTGAAGGGACGCTCGCCGGAGACGGCTGAGGCTTCAGTCTTCGGTAACGCCGCTAGGTTGTACGGTTTTCCTGTCTAAGCGTCACTGTCCCGGCAGTCACCACGGTATCTCTGGGGGAAGGTTGAGAGGATGGCATTGACGGTTACTGACCAGGGGACTTTGACGGATGCTGACGAGCGGTTTTGCATAATTTCGTCCGACTCGCACATCGGACCAACGATGGAGCAGCTCCGTCCGTACTGTCCAGCAGCGCTTCTGGACGACTTTGACGCTTTCTTTCAGAAAGCGTCGGAATTGGGGAAAACGCCAACCGCGGGGAACGCACAATCTGCCGACCATCGTGAGCAGATGCTCGCTCACGTTGCCTCATCCGGTGAACACGACCCGCACCAGCGCCTCCGCGACATGGACCGCGACGGTGTCGCCGCTGAGGTCATCTTCCACGGCTCGCAGAATCTCAATCCGTTGCCGTTCGCCTACGGTGGACGAGGCGACCGGGTGGTCGAAGCGGAGGGCCTGAAGATATTTAACCGTTGGCTGGCAGACTTTTGCTCTGTCGAGCCGGACCGCCACAAGGGCCTCGCCCAGCTGCCCGGTTGGGATCCCGAAGCGTGCGCACGTGCGGTGAAGTGGGTCAGCTCTGTCGGGCTCGGGGGCGTAAACCTGCCGGGCATGCGGCTCGAGGATGTGACCTGGCCCGCCTATACGAGCCCTGTGTGGGAGCCGTTTTGGTCCGCTTGCGAGTCTCTTATGGTTCCGTTGGTCAACCATGGGGCCGCCGACTTGAACCTGTACAGGGATGACCTCGGTTTGGGCCGATATGCCCTCGTGTTGGCCGACGGGCCGTGGCTACAACGCCGCGTCACCTGGTGGCTCATGTTCGGTGGCGTGTTCGAGCGGCATCCGGACTTGAAGCTGATCATCACTGAGCAACCGGGAGACTGGCCGCAGTACGAGATCGATTATCTGCAGTCCGTCTACGAGTCCGGCGCGCAGCGCCAGTTGCGGACAGTCATGAAGCGAACGCCCAAGGACATATTCGGATCGAACATTTACATCGGCGCCAGCTTCATGTCAAACCGCGAGGCCAACATGTTTGTCGACCTGGGAATCGACGACCGGATTCTCTGGGGCTCCGATTACCCGCACATCGAAGGAACTTGGCCGTGGACCCTGCGGTCCCTTCAGACGACCTTTCGTGGCATCGATCCGGGCCACATCCGAAAGATGACGTGCGAGAACGCGGTGGCGGCGTACGGCTTCGACCAGGATCAGCTCTACAAGGTGGCCAAGCGCATTGGCCCAACCACAGAGCAGCTACTGCAGACCACGGACTCGGCACCGGAGGCCACTTACTGTTTGGGCTTCCGCCGCACCGGTGCATGGAGTTGAACCGAGAGTTGGTTCCACGAAATGCGCGACATCGTCGGGGGAACTTTATCAAGCCGATATCGAACGGTCCATACACTAAGGTCCAAGGCGTCGATTCCGGATCAAAGCTAAGTTTGCCGGCCGGCAGCCGCGTTCCCGTTGGACATCCGAACCGAATACCTATTGCGAATCGACGTCTGTGAATGAGGATTGATCGTTCAGAAGTCGTTCCCCTGCGAACCGTGCTAGGTGTTGAATCTATAAGTGAGTCCATTATAGGCCGCGCGGTTACCATGTTTAGGCTAGTGGCTCGACGGAGCGCCCTTTCCGGCGATAGCCCGGACTTCGTACCGCATCTGACGATTGCGAGTTGATCATGGCAAGATTGTCGGGAAAAGTTGCAATCATCACTGGTGGCAGTGCAGGGCTCGGTCCAGAGATGGGGCGGCTCTTCATTCAGGAGGGGGCCAAGATCGTTCTGGGTGCCCGCCGTGAAGATCTCGTACTACAAGCCGCCACCGAAATCGGTAATGACGCTATCGGTATACGAGCTGATGTGACCCGGGAGGAGGATGTCATAGCACTGGTGGACCGAGCCATGGACGCGTTTGGCCAGGTCGACGTCATGGTCAACAATGCTGCCATCCCCGGACAGGACAAATGGATCTGGGAACAGACGCTCGAAAACTGGAACGCCACAATCGCTGTCGATCTCACCGCGGCCATGTTGTGTACGCGCGAAGTGCTCAACCGCTCGATGATGAAGCGTAAGACGGGTTCGATTATCAACCTGTCGTCGACAGCCGGGTACAAAGCCCCTCCCCGCAAGACCCATTACGTCTCCTCCAAGGCGGCGCTGCGGGCCTTCACGAGGGCGGTCGCCAAAGAGATCGGACCCAACGGAATCCGCTGCAACTGTCTGGTCCCTGGCTCTATCGACACCCAGCTATTGCGAAACTATCACGCCCGACTCGCCGGCGAGCGGCATATCGATCCGGAGGAGGTGCGCGCCGGCGTAATCGATTCGGTCCCTCTTCGCACCATCTCCACGACCGACGACGTAGCCAACCTGGCCCTCTTCTTGGCCAGTGACGAAAGCCGTACCATTACAGGCCAATCCATAATTGTCGATGCTGGTGGGGTGCTCGGGTGACCGTTATCCCTGTTCTGATCGGGAGCAAATAGCAAGGTGGAGATCTCATGAGCTCAATGGAAGAGCGTTTGCAGCAAATAGAGGACCAACTGGCGATCTATCAAACCATTTCCGCCTACGGGTACGCGGTAGATGGCATGAATTCCGAGGCCCTGGGCATGATCTACGCCGAGGATGGTACTTATGAGGTTGGCGACCGGGGCGTGTTCCAAGGTCGAGCCGCGGTTCAGGCCATCACCCAGCGGCCCGGGCATCTCCAGTTGGTTGCCTCAGGTGTGGGACACATCGCGACGCTACCGTATGTGGTGATTGATGGTGACCGAGCCGTCGCCACCTGTCACACCATCGTGGCGCAGCACGGCGACGACGGCTTCTTCATCGGCCGGCTGAGCGCGTCCCGGATCGAGTTGGAGCGCAAGGCGGAAGGGGGCTGGCACATCAAGCGTCGGGTCAACGAGATGCTCGTTGGCAATGACCGGGGTCCGGCCCTACTCGGAAGGCTGATGGAAGGACCAAGGCAAGCGTCCTGAACTATTCGGTCCCCAAGCCGTCGAAGAACGTCAGCCGTCCATCCTTGCCACCGTAGTTGTCGGGATCCCTCGGGCCGAAGCGCTAGCAAGAGCCTCTCAACGCGGCGTCGCCTCGCTCAGGTGATGGCCCAGGTGATGGCCTGGTACTCGAGGTAGTCGTCGAGGGCCCACTTTCCGCACTCGCGACCAAGGCCGCTCTGCTTGAATCCGCCTCGGGGTGCGCGCAACGAGTCCATGGCGCCGTTGATGCTGACAGCCCCGCAACGTAGCCGCCTGGCGATCTCGATCCCGTCGGCCGCCCGAGCGCACGTGACGTTGGCCTGGAGGCCGAAGTCGCTGTTGTTTGCCATACGGATAGCCTCGTCGACGGTGTCGTAGGGGATCACGGCGAGGACCGGCCCAAAAATCTCATCGCGAGCAATGGTCATCTCGTTGGTCACGTCGCGGAGAAGAGTCGGTTCGTAGAAATACCCCCGGCTGCAGTCGGCCGGTCGTTTACCGCCTACAACCAATCGAGCCCCCTCGTTGAGACCGGACTCGACGTAGCTCTCGACGGCCTTTCTACGTTCCTCTCGGATGAGTGGTCCCATCGTGACATTGGGATCGGTGGGATCGCCGAGCTTCTGGCGAGAGAAGGTGTCAGCGATCGCTTCGATGAGCGGTTCCGCCAGGGTTCTGGGTACCAGCTGGCGCGACAACATCGAGCAGGTCTGGCCCGCGTTCAGACAGGCCTGAAAGGCGGCACCCGTGGCGATGTCACCAATGCTGACGCCGTCGAGGATGATATTTGCCGACTTACCACCGAGCTCGAGAGTGACTCGCTTCATCGTTCCCGAGGCTGCGGCCATGATGCTGCGGCCACTCTCGACACCACCGGTGAAGCTGACCATGTCGACCTTGTCACTGACAACCAGCTCGTGGGAAGCCTCGATCCCGTCCCCGGTCACAAGGTTGAAGACGCCGGGGGGTAGGTCGGTCTCGGCGATGATTTCTGCCAGTCGAAGTAGCGTGAGCGGGGTCTGGGGGGGTGCTTTCATCACCATGGTGGAACCGGACGCCAGCGCCGGGGCGAGCTTCCTGATGGCGATGCCGAGTGGGAGATTCCATGTCGGCAGCAGCCCGCAGACGCCGACAGGCTGCCGGACCACCTGCGACCCGAGGAGTCGGCCTCCGAGCACGTGGGGCGCTACGGTCTCTTCAAAGGGGAACGTCCTCGCGATCTCAGCGAAGTCGTACATGGAGGCAATGGACAGGGCCTGACTGACCAGCGGGCCAACCGTTCCGGTCTCCGCGACCACCAGTTCGGAGAGAGCTTTTTCATTTCGCTCCATTCCCTCAGCGATCTGACTGATCACCTTGGAACGGTCCACCCGAGTGGCCTTGCCCCAAGGCCCCTCATCGAAGGCATACCTCGCCGCTTCGATGGCTCGACGCATGTCGTGCGGTCCGGCCTGGGGAGCCGTTCCGAGACGGTCCTCGGTCGCCGGGTTGACCGTGTCATAGACGCGGCCGTCCATGGCCGTCACCCACTCCCCGTCGATGAGCATACGGGGGCTCTCGAATTGGGTCACCGTCATCAGTTCTCTGTCCTCCCGGCCAGCTTCTTACCTGGGCGCATCTACCTGCACGTAACCTGACGGCGGGTAGTTATGGATCACTGTCTTGGTCGGACGAAACGGCAACAGGCCCTCGCGTCCGCCTTCACGCCCGATCCCGGATTGTTTGAACTTTGCAATAGCAATGCCGAAGTCGCTGCGCAAGGCGTCGTAGCCTACCGTTCCTGAACGCCGCTGGCGTGCTACGTCACGGGCTCGGTCAGCGTCGTTGGTGAACACCGAGGAGTCCTCGACTCACGGAGAAGCGATCGGTCGTCGACGACTTGTCGCCATAATGAATCACGCCTACTTGTTGCAGATGCCGGCGTCGACTGGGAAGGTGACCCCGGTGACGTACTGGGCATCATCGGAACAGAGGAAGACCATGGTCTTGGAGATATCGCCGACGTCGAGCATCTCCACCGGCAGGGGATTAACCCACCCAGGCCCAACAAGACCCAGCTCGGCCGTCCACCGGTTGAACTCCTCGTTCACGACCATGGGACTGTTGACTCCCGTGGGATGTACAGAGTTACAGCGAATCCGGTGGGCGGCGAGCGCATTGGCGTAGGAACGCATGAGCCCAACGACCCCATGTTTGGCGGCGGTGTAGCCCAAAATCCCTGGCGAGGCGGTGGCGCGGCTCGACGAGAGGCCCTTGAGGCCGGCAATGGAGCTGGTGATGATGATGGCTCCACCCCGGTCCCGCTCGATCAGGGCGGGGATGGCCGCTTCGCAGGTGTGAAAGACGCCTGTCAGCATGACGTCGATCGCTTCATAGAACGCGGACGGTTCTTTGCCTTGAGGACCGGTCATTGGCATGATGCCGGCGTTCGCCAATACGAAGTCGACGTGGCCATACTCGGCGATTCCCTGCGCAAGGACTGCTTTGACTGCGTCGAAGTCCCGCACGTCGGCCTGGCGGGCCACGATACCCCGCCCAGTCTTCTCGACCAGCCGCACTGTCTCTTCCAAATCCTCCGGCCTAGACATGGGAGCCTCCACGGAAGGCATCTGCCCGCACAGATCCAGAGTGATGATATCCGCGCCCTCCTCCGCGAAATGGACGGCGTGTGACCGTCCCTGGCCGCGAGCCCCCCCGGTGATGAAAGCGACCTTACCGTCCAGTCGACCCATATTTCTATCTCCCTTGTGATTCGGCGGCCCTTTCTGGCCACTCCGGTGTAGTACTTCGCTGACCTTCAGGTCTTGGCGGTCCAGCCGGCGTCGACGGCCATGGTCGTTCCCGTGACATACCGGCCAGACTCAGCGGTGAGGTAGAGGATGGCCTCGCTGACGTCGATGGGATCGAGCCAAGGCACAGGTAGGAGGTTGAGTTGCTGCAATGGCACGGCGGCATCTTCGCGCCCCGGGTTCTCGAGATCGGGGCGATACAGTTTGTAGGACGCCTCACTAAGGGCCAGAGGCGTGTCCACGTTCGTGGGATGGATGGAGTTCACCCGGATTCGTTCCGGTGCCAGCTCGATGGCAAGGGTCCTCATGACCCCGACCACGCCGTGCTTAGCTGCCACGTAGCCGATGATGTTTTGTCCGCCCCGTAGACCGAACGCGGAGCTGATGAGCACGATCGACCCGCCCTCCCCGTGGGCCCGGATGTGGGGGATCGCGACCTTAGCGGTAAGGAACACGGCTGTGAGATCGACGTCGACGACGTCGCGAAACACCTGGGTGTCGTAGGAGGCGGCATCGGCGGCCATGCCGCCAATGCCGGCATTAGCGACGACGATGTCCAGCCGGCCGAGCTGATCGACGCCGGAAGCCAGGGTGCCGCGCATGGCGTCTTCGTCGCAGACGTCCAGCTGGGCCGTGACCGCTCGGCGATCGAGGGCTTCGACCCGAGCTGCGGTTTCCTTCAGGTCCTCCGGCGTGGAGACGGCGACACTGCTGCTTTTCACTGGGGCGCACATGTCGACCATGATGATGTCGGCGCCCTCCTCAGCCAACCTCACCGCGTGGCTGCGGCCCATGCCGCGGGCGGCGCCCGTGATGAAGGCGACCTTTCCTTCCAGTCTTCCTATCATTGTCTAGCTCCTTATACCGCCTCGCTGTGGTTCTGCAGGACAGCTTGATGTTTCCTGCCACAATCTGCCTACCGTTCTGGATGTGGCCGCAGACCAGTCAACTGAGGGGGGCTTCCCTTGGGCGAAGGCCAGCGGCGGGTCCACCCCAGCAAATGTCTCCCTCGAGGGAGAAGAGGCCTTGGAGTTCTCTTTTGTTGTAGCGGACGTTGAGGCTTGGAGGCCATCGGCTTTCAGGCCATCCTCCTACGAGATGCCAGCCGGCGACGACACGACCGACAGCTTGTTCCAGGTTCTGGCATTCGACCGGATGCCTGCGAAGTATTTGTCGACGGCGTTGTTCATGGCTTCCACCTCCGGGGCATTGGCGACTACGGCGGGTGGTTGAATGGCGCTCAGACCTTGGCGACCCCAGTCGCGTCCTTTAGGACCTGGCGGTAGCCGTTTCCGTCGAGGATGCAGAAGCAAGATACTGAAATGTCTCAGGTATGTCAATACAGAATGTCCCACCTGTATCAATATGGCTTTTCTTTTTCAAATCGAGTAAAGCTCGCGCCGTCTGCTCACCTGATCAGCGAGGCTCAGTGGCTGCCGAGGCGGAGAGGGTGAGGCCACCGCCGTGATCAGCAGGCCCGCCGGCGCCAAACCCGCCGCGCACCATCCAACCGGACCCGTTGCAGGATTCGGGCTGAGACCCGAAGGGCATCACCGGCATCAAACGGCTGATTTCATAGGCGTTTTCGGTTCCCAGAACCTGCCTCACACGATCTCACCCCACGGTTAGGACCTGGTCGCGAGGCTTGACAGATCCTTCGATCTATCCTACGATGGATCCACGGATGAGGTTGTCCATAGAGATTGTCGCGTATTTGTATTAATTCTGGGGGAAACGCCGTTAAGCGCACCTGGTGATATCTAGGTATATTGGCCAAAAAGAGCGTCTGCAGCGGTGATCTCGTCGTCTATGAGTCATTCGCGCTTTCTGTTAGCCCAGCCATTTTGTTGGGTCTGCCGAGTCAGCCGCAGAAGTGGCCCGCGGTGAAAGGAGAGCGAAGATGGAGAACAGCGAGGAGCGGGAGGGGCCCGACCTTGACGCAGTGGTGGTCGGCGCCGGATTCTCCGGCCTCTACCTCTTACACAGACTACGGCAGCAGGGTCTGTCGGTTAAGGTCATTGAGGCTGGGGGCGATGTCGGAGGGACTTGGTACTGGAACCGCTACCCCGGGGCGCGTTGCGACATCCCGACCACGGACTACACTTACAGTTTCGACTCCGAGCTCGAGGACGAGTGGCAGTGGTCGGAGAAATACGCCACCCAGCTGGAGATCCTCGCCTACCTCAACCATGTGACCGAGCGCTATCATCTGCGGCCGGCCATTCAGTTTGCGACTCGTGTCGAGGAGGCCACGTGGGACGACGCTGGGGGGCGATGGATGGTTCGCACCAGCAGGGGCGAAGAGCTTTCTTGCCGGTATCTCGTGATGGCCACCGGCTGCCTCTCAGTCCCGAAGAAAACTGACATCGCTGGCGCGGATCGTTTCCAGGGTGAGGCCTACTTCACCGGCCGCTGGCCCCACGACCCCGTCGACTTCAACGGGAAGCGGGTCGCGGTCATCGGCACCGGATCGTCGGGCATTCAGTCCATCCCGATGATCGCCGAGCAGGCCGCATCGCTAGTGGTGTTCCAAAGGACGGCGAGCTTCTCAATGCCCGCCGGCAATGGACCGCGCCCCGCTGATCGGGTCGCTGCGATCTCGACAGACCGAGAATCGTATCGCCAGGCGGCCCGAGAATCTTGGGGCGGCGTCTCCGTCGAGCTAACGGCAACCACTTGTGCTGAAACCTCACAGGATGATCGCCACAAACGGTTCGAAGCCGCGTGGCAGGCCGGTCAGCTGTTCAGCATCGCCACCGTCTTTGCTGACCAGACCTACGACCTCGACGCCAACGAGGTTCTCTCGGAGATGTTCCGAGAGAAGATCCGCTCGATCGTGAACGATCCACAGATTGCAGAAGATCTGTGTCCGCACGGGTATCCGTTCGGCACGAAACGGCCGTGCTTGGATACCGGCTACTTCGAGACCTTCAACCTGCCTCACGTCCGCCTGGTGAACCTCCGCCGCACCCCAATCCGGACCATTACAGAGTTCGGGCTGGAGACCACCAACGAGACGTTCCCGCTCGACGCCATCGTGTATGCCACCGGCTTCGACGCCCTGACCGGTCCTCTGACCAGCGTTGACATTCGGGGCCGGGATGGGTTAGCCCTGGCTGAGAAGTGGGCGCACGGCCCATCCACCTATCTCGGAATAACGGCTGCCGGCTTTCCCAACCTCTTCATGGTGACGGGCCCGGGAAGTCCGTCCGTGCTCACCAACATGGTGGTCGCCATCGAGCAGCACGTCGAGTGGGTGGCGCGGGTCATCAACGAACTCCGCGACGCAGGCTTGGATCGGATCGAACCGACACCCCTCGCCGAAGAGGCTTGGACCCGGCACGTGCAGGACTGCGGGGAACTGACGCTTTTTCCGAAGGCCGACTCCTGGTACATGGGGGCAAATATCCCGGGCAAACCCCGGGTGCTCCTCCCCTACACTGGTGGAGTCGGAACGTACGGGGCGGCGTTGGACGAAGTCGTGGAGCGTAGCTTCCTCGGCTTTACCTTGAGTGGCCCAACGGGGACTCGATGCAACGACGGGGTGATCCGACCCCTCCAACCAGACGTCGCTCTGGTACTAGACGCTATGGCGTCCACGGGCGCGCCTCCGTTGGAATCCATGACTGTGGCGGATGCCAGAGCTCTCGTGGTCACTTCTTATGACCAGCGCCCCAGCGGACCGCCCGTGGCTTCGGTCGTCGACGACGTGATGGTCACCACAGCGGGCTCGCTCCCCTACCGCCTCTACCGACCGGCGTCGCCCGATCCGCTCCCCATCGTCGTGTACTTCCACGGAGGGGGCTGGGTGCTCGGAGATCTCGACTCGGACGACCCGTTCTGTCGCGATCTCTGCGTCCGAACTGAATGCGCGGTCCTGTCCGTGAACTACCGTCACGCCCCCGAGGCCCGATTCCCCGCCGCGGCAGACGACGCGCTGACGGCTCTCGAATGGGTAGCCGAGCACGGGGTGGAGCTAGGTCTCCTACCCGACCAGATGGTTGCCGCCGGCTGGAGCTCCGGGGGAAACCTCGCGGCCGTCGCCTGTCAGCGGGCCCGTGACGCCGGCGGCCCGGTCATTGCCGGTCAGGTGCTCATCGCGCCCGTGACAGATGCCCCTATGAACTCGGGATCCTACGCCACCAACGCTGCGTACGTGCTCACGCCGAGCGCGATGAAATGGTTCTGGGACAACTACGCCGGCGAGCAAGAGCGCCTCGACCCCAAAGCGGCGCCGCTGAGGGGAGCGCTCGCCGGACTTCCTCCGACCCTCGTCATGACGGCCCAGTTCGACCCGTTGCACGACGAAGGCCGCGCTTACGCAGAGGCGTTGAGCGAAGCGGGCGTCCCGACGAGCTACGTTGAAGCACGAGGACACATCCATAACTCGTTGCACCTGATCGGTATTGTGAAGTCCGCCGAAGAGGTGCGGGCCGAGATCGCCCGTGCTATCAGAGGGTTTGTCGGCTCTCGGGACACCGGCCCCGTCGAAATGATCGACCGGTCCGCCAGCACGGATGCGGCTAGATCTGCAGATACTACCAGGCGCAAGTCACCCCAGGTGTTACCAACTTGACATGACAGTTCTTCCACTGACTATGAACTGGAAACTGCTTGTACTGAAGGATCGGGCGCTGTCCGATCTGGTAACCCCCCGAGAAAGTTCGTGGGCTGGCCGCCATCCGGGAAGTTACGTCCACGACCTTCGTCCGCATGGGTGGGCAGCCACTGTCGGGACCTTCGTGAGATCTATATCACCTGAGGTCTCCACGAGCCTCTGACCACCATGAGTGAAAGGAATTCAGATGGGACGATTCGGCGGCAAGGTGGTTTTCATTACCGGAGGAGCACGCGGGCAAGGACGGTCCCACGCGCTCCGTTTCGCCGACGAAGGTGCCGACATTCTCACCTTGGACATCTGCCACCAGATCGAATCAGTGGATGCACCGATGCCGCGTCCAGAGGACCTCGATGAGACCGCACGGCTGGTCGAGAAGACAGGGCGACGGATCGTCGCCCGCCAGGCCGATGTACGTGACTTTGGCGCCGTCCAGTCCGTGGTCGACGAAGGTCTATCGGAGTTCGGGCATATCGACTTCGTCTTGGCCAATGCCGGGATCTTCCCAGTGAGCCTCGCTGGCGGATCGCGACCGACTTCCTTCTATGACGCCCTCGACGTCATGGTGAACGGAGTGTTCCACACGTGCGAGGCCGCCATCCCGTCTATGCTCGCCAACGACCGGGGCGGGGCGATCGTCATCACCAGTTCCACGGCCGGCATAAAGGGGTTCGCTTCCAACCGCGGTACAGCAATCCCCGGTATGCTGGGCTACACGGCTGCGAAGCACGCGGTAGTTGGGCTGATGCGGTCGTACGCCAATGCGCTGGCGGCCAGCCGTATCCGCTGCAATACGGTCCACCCCACAAACGTCAATACCCCGATGGTCGTCAACGAGCCCTTCGAGCAGTATCTGGCGGCTCACGCTGATGTCACGGCAGATTTCTCGAATCCGCTACCAGTCGATTTCGTCGAAGCAAATGACATCTCGAGTACCATCCTCTTCCTCTGCTCCGACGAAGGGCAGTACATCACCGGCTCGACGATTCCCGTCGACGCTGGCACCTGCAATCGCTAGCTGAGCGGGTTCCCGACATGACAGCTACGGATCTGGAAGAGATCTATACCCTCCAGGCTCGCTACGCGGTCACTGTAGACGAAAACAAGGGCGACGAATGGGCCGACTGCTTTACAACCGACGGCGTCTTTACGTCGAGCCATCAAGGCTCCTTCAAGGGCGTGGACGCACTCCGCACCTACTGCCACGACTACCACACGTATCTGAACGGCCGCCAGGCCCGGCATGTCATCAGCAATGTAAGTGTCGAGATCGACGGCGACAACGCGCGGGGGACTACGTACCTCACCTTGTATGAGACGACCGAGCGAGTGACTACCCTAGTCGCTATCGGCCAATATCACGACATCTACCTCCGACACGAGGGGAAATGGCGCTTCGCCAGCCGGGAGATCATCTTCGATTGACCAGCGGCCACCTGGCTCCGATCCTCTCCCGTGCCCCGAACAAAACCCAGTTCACTTCGGATGCTTGGGACGTCCCTCACCCTTCAAGATGCTGTGTGTGGACAGGGCCACGGACGTGGCTTCAGACTGAGCAGCGGGATTTGCTCTGGACCGACAATTGACAGGGGCACGTCGGTGTAACGATGACGTCACACGCGGTCAGTGACTGAGTTGGGATGCAGGAGTGAGCGATGGGATCGTGGAGAGTACGTGTCGCGATCGCGACGAGGGGCCGAAGACCCCGCCCGATCGGTCGACGGCCGAGAGACCGGAAGGTGACCATTGTTGCCACCGCGGCCGACCCCTTACTGGGGGTCGGCTCTAACCCCGCAGCCGTTTTAGGACATCGCCACCGATGCGGAGATCACCAGCGCCGCCAAAACTCGTTCTGAGGTCGTATTGATCCAGTGTAGGATCCAACTTGTAATCCACACTGAGTAATCTGTCTAGATAGCAGTGTCAGCGACTCGAAGGAAGTACGAAAATGGCGGATTCCAGACGCGAGAACAGCGTGGTCGACGCCCTGGTCGACGCGCTGCGCCATGACATCATGACCGGCCAGCTCAGACCGTGCCAGCGCATCGACCAAGATGAGTGGGCGGCTCGCGTGGGTGCCAGTCGGACCCCGGTGCGATCCGCCCTGGAAAGGCTGGAAACGGAAGGCTTCGTCAGGCTTTCCGGACGGCGCGGCGCCACTATCATCGATGTCACCACAATGCACGTCGAAGACGTGCTGTCAACCCGTCTGGTACTTGACGCGATGCTCGGTCGCGTCGCCGCCAGCAATCTCGACCGCAAGGATCTGGAGTTCCTGTACTCGCTGCTTGTCCAGATCGAAGCGGTCAACCTCCCAGAGGGATACGCCGAGATCGTCGAGCCGGCCCAGCGCTTTCACGGGCGTCTCTACCAGACAGCCGCTGCGCCCATGATGGGCCGGCTGGTGTTGCAGTCGGTACACCACACCAATGTCTTTCTCAGTAGCAAGTGGTTCACGAACCGGCGGATAGGCTACGTGAGCAAGGCGTACTTTCGGGAGCTCTACCAGGCCTTGGAGCAAAAGGACCTCGATCGGGTTGAGCGTCTCATTCGGGACTGGCGGGTTGACATGGCCGGCACGGTCCTCCAGAACCGCGTTCGAGCCGATGACCTATGCATCTTGCCGAGCGTCCTGAACGAGAGGGAATTCGAGCGACTGCGCGCCATCATCGACGACGGCAAGGATCCCCAAGGGCCCTGCATATCCGATAGCGCGGATAAGGCAGCATTAGAGATCGGAGGAAGTCAGACCTGGAGCCGACCTGGCTCGGCACCAGGGGCGCTCGATCCCGACCCTCACGAATCCGCACGACCAATCTACTTCTCACCGCGGTCCGGTCACACCCGGGGCCATACCTTGACGGCAGGCCCCAACCCAGAATAGACTCACACATGGATTCATCGGGTGATCCACGTCGGTGGAGTTACGACAGGATGGAGAGCGAAGATGGACGGGCGGTGAGCGCATCCGAACATTCTCTGCCGGTCGGGATAGCGGTGATCGGTGCGGGTCCCGGCGGAATCTGCATGGGGATCAAGCTCAAAGAGGCGAGACTTTGTCTGTAGTAACCGCATTGGCTCGCCTTACGCGACGATGGGAGGCGCACATGTCCAATCCGGCTTTGCACGAGTTGGTCGCGAGGCGGAACGCCAGATTCTGCGGCGTTGGGTTCGTCGTGCCGACACGGCTCAGGCCTTGGCCCTTCGTTGCCGGACCGTGCTGGTTCCGCTGATGCCGGTCGATCCGGCAATGGCGACCTGGCTGGGGATCGCGGCGGGCCACGGTGGCGAGGGGGTGTCACCGTGTTCGTGGTTGATCGTTCTAGACGGCCCCAGTAACGAAGCCGCGGCCGGGGAACTACTCGTCATTGGTGATGAGAACGTAGAACGGGTCATCCTTAAGAACCTGGAGGAAAAGCCTACTATCTCGTCGCAACCGGTCAACTCGGTCCGGCGGCGCCACACCAATATCGCAATCGTCGACCAGCGCGACCTGGCAGGTGTTTCGGGTCAACCCGCACGTGACACAAGGCTTCCAGTTGTTGCCCGGGCCCTGTTCATCGAGAGAGGATCCGCGAGACCGTCGGACGTATGTCGGGGCACCGGACACCGACGAGAACTCGCATCTCCACGCGTAGGATCTCTCAGGCTCGGTGCTTCTCCTGACCGACTCTGTCCGTAACGGCACCACCGACTTGTACGCCGCGTAGGACGTGGCTCCCGGCACGGTGGCACAAACCTCACCGCCCGGCATGGCGCCAGAAGAATTCGAACGATTCTTACCTGATCATCCGAGAAGTCCCGACTGAGCCAGATGTCCGCGTGATACTCGACAGCTTCTCCACCCACAAAGGCACCCACCATCCGATACTGGCTAGCTTGTCATCCCCGCTTCCAGTTGGACGTCACCCGACCCTACAGTTCCTACCTCAATACCGTGCAACGCCGGTTCGTCGAGCCCACCAACAATTACTGAGCGCGACACCCGCCGTGTAACCACAGGACTCAGAATAGCAATCTCACGCCAGATCAAACCCTGGAACTACAACCCCAGAACCCTTGATCTGGCGCAAGACCACCCGACGAGCTCCTCGATAACCCGCCAACTCCTGCGGGCACAATCTCTGACCCAGGTCACTCGCGGAGCATTGCCAGGACCTAATGACTGCGACCTTCCGGACAACGTGCGGAAGGTCGCAATCAACGCATGATCGTCAGGTGCCGCACGAAGTCCGAACTAATCGTCGTCTCGACGACTCTCAGATCTTCCCCCAAATCGAGCATTTGTACCAACCTCCCTGTCGTTGCAGGCAGGAGCTACGAGGGCAGGGAGCCGCAGGTCGCCTTACCATTATTCGACAGCTGGGGAATGCCGTTCGCCACATGACCGACGTACCAGCAGTTGATCGAGTGTGGCTGCCCAGCGGCGAAGGTGAGGGGCGGGGCGAAGCCCCCCAAGGTGTCTCCGTGGAGCGACTCGAGTCCAGTGGTGATCTCTGCGGGGCTGGGAGTTTCGGTGGCACTAAGATTCCCCCCTTGGACCGCTGCGCCGATAAGGAGACCGGCCGGCCAAGCGTTTACCGAGGTCTGAGAAAAGATTTGCTGGTTGGTCCGCAGACCCGGATAGTACTTATCCAATGCGGCGTTCATCTTCTGAGTGGCGGGGGTGTTCGCCCAGAACGGAAAGTCACTGTATTCTGACCAAAGGCCCTTTTCGAGACCGGGGCTGGAGGCTTGACCCAGACCGAACCCCGTTCCTTCGCTGACATAGGTCGGATAGTAGCCCTGCTTAGAGCAGTCCGACGCGAACTCCTCGAGCGGTGCCTGAGAATCAGCCACGAATATGGCGGTGACATGTTGCTGTTGTGCTGCTATGCACTGCGCGGTGTAGTTGGGGGCGGAAGCGGAAATAGCTGCCTTATACACCAGCGGCACCCCCAGCTGCTTACCGGATGCCTGCAGAATCGGTATGCCTGACGCGCACACTGGCGATTCGACGCAATAGACATATGCCAGATTTGTGGCGCCCGCTTCCTTGGCCACATCTACGGCGGCGTAGACTGAAGAATTTGCGGTTTGCCCCTGGGGGTAGAAGTCGGGGCTTGAGTAGCAGGACTGCGAGATGACGACGCACACGACTGGAATATGAGCCGCTTCGACCTCAGGCTGCCATGTGCCGTCCAAGACGGACCCGTCCGCAATCACGTCCACTTTGTCAGATATCAGACTCTGTGCGCCGGCCACGGCTGTACCCGGAATGCTGTGATCATCTTCGAAATAGAATTGGATACGGTGCCCATTGATGCCGCCCGAATCATTCGTGCTATTGATCCAGGATCTAAGGACATCCTCAGAAGTCACTCCGTCGGGTCCGAACGACCCGCTGCAAGTGCAAAGAAAGCCAACCTTGATCGGCGTGCCGGACGCAGCGGCAGTGTTGCTACTGCCCGTAGCGGCGGCGGTGTTGCTACTGCCCGTGGCGGCGGCGGTGTTGCTACTGCCCGTGGCGGCCGTGGTGTTACTGCTCGTACTCTTCGCGCTCGACCCGCAGGCACTCACGAGCGCAATAATGGGCAGCAGGTAGATCAGGCGCTTAGGTTGGATCTTCACTTTCTACTCCGTTCTTTGTACCGGAAGGATTCGAATACCGTCTGAAGGCGAGGCACGAGTTTGAGATCCGAACGTGAGCTCGAAATTTGGCCTACTTGTTCTTCTCTCCCCCTGGAGAAACCCCGGCGGCAGTGTAACTGCCTTCGACCCCGTCTTGGTGTCGGGCGTTAAGTCGTTACTGAACTATAGATCACTCCATAGATTCATTCGCGGATTGTAGCGTGGGTCTACACAGCTGTCAAGTCCTTCGCTTCGGGTCTGCTGTGGCGAAGAGCGATCTGGTGTGGGCAGCGTTGAGACACCTCACAGGAGGTGGGTCCGCGCGGTCGCAAGCTCGGCCTTCCGCCCCCACCCTCGCGCCTTTACGCAACAGCTCCCCTGGCAGAAGGCACAAACATGAGAGAGGAGACTTTTCCGAAGTTTATTCGGGCGGCGGCAAGAGCCGACGCCGGTGTGCCGCAAACCCAAAGAGCGTCGACGCGCTAGTCGCCCTTGATCTTGGGCTGCGACGGCGGTTTTGCACTCGACATGACAACGGCAAGGTCGATGACATCCACCCACACCTCGGGCGATTGCCGGAACGATCGAGCACGAACGCCTTTATCCGGCGCATGGGCCCTGCATCAGTTCCACGTCGATGCTGCTGATCAAGATGAGCGCCAACGCGGTGGGATGGCGTCGAAAAAAGAATAGGGCCTCGAACGAACGTGCCGGCATAGCCGAGACGTTGGATCCTCCCACTTTCGCGGCGATGTCATCCGCGCCGACTTCGTGGGAGTCAGAGTCGAGAAAGAGGCTCAGTGCGACGTTTCCAATGACGCGACTGCGTCGGGGCGGAACTCCCATGCCTCACTCCTTCTCGTTTGACCGGAGTTTCTCTCCGGCCAGAAGGGAGCCGGCATGGTATATACCCTCTCGGCTGAACAGGCTGCCTCGGGATCCTCTACGTCCGGATTGGCGTCAGGAGCCCGATGTAATCTTCCCCGGTGGCAATGACGGGAGCCAGTGGGCTCGCCACGAGAGAATGACGGTGTCCTCCGTGCGTTGTTCAAGAAGGGTCTTCAGATGGCACGCCTGCTCGCATACGTCACTTACGGTGTTCTCCCCGGAGATGCGCTCTTTCTTGATGCCCGAAATCCGGGGCAAGTGCCTCGAGACGTAGGCCTCCGCCGTCGCCGTAGATATGCAAGCGCCAGTGGTTCTCTCGGCGATCCAAAAACGCGATGTGTTCGAAGGCCTCGCGGAGTTCGTGACGGTCGGCCCGAATGACTTTGTCTCGGGCCGGTCCTGCTGACACCCGCTCTAGACGCCGATGTCCCTGCCGCGCTCGCGGGTCTGAGCGGAATATGTCCATCCCGGTTCCGGCCACACCGGCGACAGACCACCGGCCCAAGACGGGCGCGGTACCGGTCGAGTTCGGCGGCGATGGTTGCTCGGGGTCTGTTCGCTGTCCGACGTGGTCCTCTCGTGGGCAGCGATGGCGAGGACGTTGGCCCGTTGGCGCTGATCTAGGTCCTGCTCATGTGCTGGGGCGTCGGCGGTGGCTGGTAGGCCGGTGTCGATCGCCCACCTGGGTCGGCGCTCCTGCTGCCAGTCGGCCGTGAGATCCTCGACCACCACGGTATCGTCCGCGGTGGTGTAGATGTGGGTGGCTCGCCGGAACCGGGACATCGCGACATAGGCCAACTCGCGGCCGCCGCGGTCGGCCAGCACATGACCGGTGTCGACTGTCGCGCCCTGCGAACGGTGAACGGTCGTCGCATAGCCCAGGTCGAGTCTGTCCAGTTCGTCACCGTGGATCCCCGGCAGCAGCCGGCCGTCGTCGGCTCGCAAGTCGATCATCTGCCACGCCTCATTAACAGCGATCACGGTCGCCCGCTGCGAGTTCACCATCTGCACGTCGGGGATCGGCGCGGTAGAGATCACCCTGTCACCCACCGCCAGGCCGTGCACCTCGGGGCCGGAGACCCGGCCTGAGTCAACCATCCTCCCGGGCCAACCGGTTCAACTCGGCGACGTTGCTTCGCTGATAGGCAAAGAGAGCGGCGTCACGGCTGGCGTAGATGTCAGCGGCCCATCCTTCGACGGACCGCCTCAGCGTCCAGTCGCGCTCCGGCTGCGTGTGAATCCGCCCGTGCGCGTGGTACCAGGCAGCCGCAACCCCAACGTTGCCGGCGAGGACAAGTAGCTGTATGCCGGCTGGTCCCAGCCGACATACACAACGTCAGCCGCAGTCGCCGCGTCCAGGGGCCCCCCCGATCACAAAACCGAAGTAGCGCGGACCGGTTGTCGCCACCATGGCTGGCTCGACGGCTGCGACCAACTCGTCGACGACCTCGCTGGCAGACGTCGCTCCACCAGGTAACCCACCCCCAAGCGTGACTCGCACGGCCCCCAAATCGACATCCGGGAATACCCGCTCCGTCGAGACCGCCTCACGGTAAGACGCCACGTGATCAGCACTGCGGGCTAGCAACGAACGCAAATCGGTCATAACCCTTATCCTTCACCAAACGAGGCGGGGCCGCCAATAGTTGAACCCAGCACCGAACCCGACGCCGACCGAACAACACCCCTTCCCGCCGACCGACGTGCCGATCTGCGTGCACCCGCAATTCGGTTGACGTTCTGCTCTGCGTGTTCGGCGCTCGATTCCTTAGCTGTGCGGAGTTCTATAGCCGTCGTTCGGCTCCCCTTTCAGCCGTTTGTGGACCGAGCGGACGAAGCGCAGATCAGGTGATCGGTGTCCGAGTCTGCCGTGGGGTTGCAATCGGGCAGGGGCTTTTCAGGCGATGGAACCTTTTCAGACTCCATGAAGATCTACTGTCATGAGCGTGGATTCGCTGGTTCGCTCGGCTCGGCTTCGGGTTGCTGGCTCGGCCTCGGCTATCGCCTTTTGGCTGGTGATAACGTTGTTGTCGGGCTGTACGCCGTCCCCCAAGTCCGGTGGCGCGGGCTCCACGACGACGACGAACGTTGCGTCCACGACCGCTGCATCTGGCGCTACGACCGCTACATCTAGCACGAGCGTGTCACCGTCGACATCGGTGCCTGGATCCGCTGGGGTGATCGTTCACTTTCTGGATGTCTCATTCGCACTGCCGAGCGGATGGGGCCTCAACACCCCGATCCAAGGATCACCGCAGGAAGGGTGCCTGCAAGCGGCTGAGCCGTCACCAGACACGCCAAGCTGGTTCGGCTGTGCTGGCGTCTGGGTGAGGCCGTCGACTGGGGATCCCACCCAGCTGTCCGGACCGTCGGGCGACCCGGGGCAGTTCTGGTTCATGAGCACCGGGGTCCTGCCGTGTCCTTACCCGAGTTCGCCGCCTGGCGACGTAGTGGGAACCCCTGGGACGCTTGTCGACCACGGAGATCGCACGGTCGGTGGAGTGCTCTACAGATGGTACGAGTGGTCGGACACCTGCAGTTTGGACACCACGCCCGGCACTCCGGTCACCTTCGATGCCCAGGTGTGGTGGCTGCCTTCGGCCGGTATTGCCTTCTCTGATGTCGTCAGGCATCCCGAGGTCATCGGAATTCTCGGCAGCGTTCGGGTCGACCTGTCCGCCACCGGCTCCGAAACCACGACCACGACCACGATCAACCCAGACATCACGCACCCCACCAGCGGCGTCGAGTTCCGCTCCCCGACGGCAAACATCCACTGTGAGATCAACTACGGTCCGCCGTACCCCCGCAATCTGGCATTTTGCTTCACCGCCGTGCCGCCCCAATCGGCGACCCTATCGGACGCCGGGACGTACTCCACCTGCGCTGGTCCGACGTGCGTGGCGAACCCGGGGCTGGGTGAGATCGAACTCCCCTACGGCCAGCAGATCAGCCTGGGACCGTTCCTCTGTACCTCCTCCACAGGCGGAATGACCTGCACTGCCAGTGGAAAAGGGTTCGAGATCTCCAGGTCAGGTGTGGCCCCTGCCTAGAAGCACAACCTCAGATCTGAGACGCTCCCGTCTTCGACCCTTCTACCAGAACGATCGATCTCGCGTTCCGAGTAGCACTAGACGACGGGTAAGGAGGAGACGAGAACGGCGTGATGCGCTCGCTTGGTGGCGCCAGTCTGGCTCAGTCTATGCGCACAGAGCCTTCTAAGCCGAGATGGCGATCTGCATCGACGATCTGGACGGCAACCGGTGCCCGCCCAACGGCCGGAGTGAGAGCAATACCGTCTGATGTGCTCCCGGACCACCGTCGCAGCCCAGGAGGGGTGGTCCACTCAAATGACATGTTCTGCACTGCCTTGAGCGACGGGCTTTTCGCCGTTGGGGGTTCCAGCGGCTAGCTCCCCCGGGAAAGTTAGAGATGAGCGTATTGTAACGACGCAGACGTGCTTAGCACGTCTGGTACGCCGCTTAGTGGCTCGTCGTTGGCGTACTCGACCTCCATGATGGTTGCCCCTTTGATAGCGATGACATCAATGATATAGAAGCCACCGGGCGCCGCCTTCGTCCCTGTTAACACGACGGATCCATGTATCGAACTCAAGCTACTCCTCGTCGGCGACAGTCCAGCCGCGCCCGCGTTCGCAAGATCCTCCGGTTCGAAACCGGCGGCGTCCACCGGAGAAGCGAATGTGAACAACGTTGATTCGATCGACTCGTCCGAAACGTTGCTGTCATATGTGACGTCATAACCGTGCATGAAGCCGGTGGTTCCCGCGGCGCCCGCACCAACAATACCATCGAAGTCAGAGGGCGTGATCGGTCCATTCGGCGTTCCTGAACCCGTGCTCAGTGTATACCCATCTGGTGCCGGCAAAACATACGACGGCGTGGTGTTGTTCAGCGTCGTCGGTGACGACACTGTACTAGCGATCGCGCTTGTGATTGGCGATGCGGGTGAGGAATGCACAACTGACGGCAATGACGATGTCTTGCCTGATGCCTGCAGTTTCGCGTCAAGCTTGCCAAGCAGAACCGCCTGTAACGCTACATTAAATGGTTGGTCGTTGAAGGAGTCGAACTCGACGGCCACCTCAGCCGCACCATTCCGTATGTACACAAAATCCTGATAAAAGTCTCCTTGAGATTGGTCAGCCTGAGATGCCACCTGGCCGCTCAAGTCAACGTGCTGAGTGACGCGATAAGCTATCGATTGATCACCTACAGACCGGACAGTGAGAGGGGCGACGCTCACCCCCGTTAACTTGATACCGGGCTTAACAATGTCGGCTCTAGCACGCGGCAATACGAAGGCTTTTAGGCAGGGTGGAAATTTGCCGCTCGCAAGGGCAGTGAGGTCAGCCTCGGCATCGCTCGTCGTACGAACGAAGAATGCGTTCGAATAAACAAACTGACCATCACTGAGGTTCTCAAGGCTAAGCCCGACGAAACCGCCCTCGTCGATGGCATTGGGATTGGGAGCACCGTCGCACGCCGCGAGTCTAGTGATGTCGGCATCGGCATGGTTCACGATGTGACCCTCGCCTCCGCTCGGGACGGACCACCCAGATGGGAAGTCACTGACTGTTAAAACCAGACCCTCCGCTTTCGCCGAGCCCGATGCAGTTGAACCTCCCGACGAACCCAAACACGACGACAACATCGACGCGATCACCACCGCTGACATCGCCTTGAACCATGGGATCCTCACGTCGCCATCAGGCCCCTCTACAGGGTGCCGCGTTTTTGGACTCCTGGCCGCGACACCAATACCCGGAGTCGAGCACCAGTACGGTACCACCACGTCACGTGGTCTGCACTGGCGCTCGTCCTCGGCACCCGGATCGTCCCGGCACCCACCAGTAATCGTGTGGGTTGATGCCCAATGGAGCGGGCCTTCGGACCCCCAACGTCCGTCCCGGACGGCCTGCTGACTGGATATCCCAAGAGGGCCGAAGGAACAATCTGACTCGCAGCTGCCGACCCGCTCATAGCGCAATCCGCCACTCCTATTCGGCATCGATCCCGAGCGTCTCAATGGACCTGGTCTTGCCCCGGTTGGGGGACAGAACGTTCACCGAGCCGCGAGACAATATGGCTGCGAGTTCGGGAGTTCGTCCGACCGGCGCAGCCCCGCCGGCATACGAGCCCGACCCGTCGTTCCGGCGCGCGGAGCGAATCTGCCTTCGGTGACGTTTGGGGCGCCTGATCTGCGCTGTCTGTCGTCGGTGGCAGACCCGGAACGGAAGAACTGATCTTCCGCCCGGTTCAGATGCCTGCTACGCCCATACCCTTTCGGCCCCATCTGCTTGACGGGCCGAACGGCGAGTGCTACACAACGCTCAGCGTTGCGAGCCGTGGCTCGCAGAAGGAGAACGGGCCCGTTGCGAGCCGTGGCTCGCAGAAGGAGAACGGGCCCGATGCGTGCTGTGACCCGAGGTCTGGCGGCCATGGTGCTTGGCACGGCGCTGCTAGTGGTTCTTCCAGCGGAAGCACAGGCCGGCACCTGCCGCTGGCATTGGGCATCGTGTGTGCCTCCGTTGCTGTTCTGGTCCCCGGCGACCAGTGGTGGCACCTACAACTTCCGGAGCGTCACAGTGGGCCATACGACCTCCCAGACGTTCACGCTGACCAACACGGGCGGCAGTTCTAGTGCCGCCCTGATGGTCAGCCTGACCGGCTCCTCGGCGTTCAGCGTGACCGCCGACACCTGTACGGCAACCAGCTTGGGGCCGCGCAAGGCGTGCACTGTCGAGGTGAGCTTCGCACCGGCCGGCACGGGTATCGACACGGCGACGCTGTCAGCGGTCGGCAAAAAGCGCGCCGCCACCGGTACGCTGTCGCTCACCGGTACCGGGGCGGTTCCCGGCGACATCTACTGGGCCGACAGTGGGGGCGACACGATCAACCAGGCCAACCTGGACGGCACCAACCCCCACACCCTGATCAGCGACCAGAACGGGCCGTACGCGGTGGCGGTCTACGCCAACCACCTCTATTGGACCAACTACGAGTCCGGCACGATCAACCAGGCCAACCTGGACGGCACCAACCCCCACACCCTGATCAGCGACCAGAACGGGCCGTTCGCGGTGGCGGTCTACGCCAACCACGTCTACTGGACCAACTACGACTCCGTCTTCGGCACGATCGACGAGGCCAAACCTGGACGGCACCAACCCGCACACCCTAGTCAGCGGCCAGAACTTGACGTTCGGGTTAGCGGTCGACGCCAACCACATCTACTGGACCACCTATGGCACGATCAACGAGGCCAACCTGGACGGCACCAACCTGGAGACTCTGGTTAGCGGCCAGAGCGAGCCGGACGGGGTAGCGGTCGACGCCAACCACATCTACTGGACCAGCCCTCTCGACGGCACGATCAACGAGGCCAACCTGGACGGCACCAACCCCCACACCTGGTAAGCGGCCAGATCGTCGCGTACGACGTGGCGGTCGACGCCAACCACATCTACTGGACCAGCCCTCTCGACGGCACGATCAACGAGGCCAACCTGGACGGCACCAACCCCCACACCCTGGTAAGCGGCCAGAACCTACCGGCCGGGATGGCGGTCAGCGGGTAGCGAGCGATCGCTCCGAGGATAAGCACATAAACGCATCCCAACCCAGGCCCGATCCGACGGTGTGCCGCACCCGAATCGGCGATCGTGCGCTGACGCCTTCCATCCCTGGCGCCGTCGATGCCGCGCCAGAACGTCCGCCGCGGTCACGAACGATCTAGTCGCGCGTTCGGTCGCCTGCTGCACCGGCGCAGCTCGCCGACAGGGCGAGCCCGACCCGTCGCTCGGAGTGGCTGTGGCCGATTTCACGATCCCCGACCATGCGAGAGCAGATCGGCCGCCCTGTCTTCACATCGATCGTGGAGTTACCCCGCTCTGCCAATGTCGATTACAAGGCTTCCTGAACGCGACATTCAGGTGGTGAGGTCGCGCACCCTAGCGGTGTCGACGTGTTGCTGGAACCGAGTCACCTTCCCATCGGCAAGGGTCCACACGTGGACCATCTTCGCTTCGGCGGGCTCGCCGGAGACTTTGTGATTCCAAGAGTAGGTGCCGATGGCCACCACGGTGTCGCCCTCGGCGACGAACTGGTCAGCAAGAACGGAGAAATTGTCGCCAACCTCGCCGAGGCGCATGAAAACTTCGTCGACGACCGCCTGAGGACCGACCAACGTACCGGTGTAGAGCGGGAATCCCTCGGCCTCGGTCCACTCGATCTTCGGATCCATCACGGCCAACACGGCCGGTACGTCACCTTTCGCGAAACTGGCGTAGACCGCTTCCATGATCTCTTTGTTGGTTGCCATAGTGATCCCCCTCAGTCGTTGACGATCGGCAGCCTCCCACATCCCCGCCGCGGTAAACAACAAGGTTCTCGAGAAACACCCACCTATCGACAGCCCTCGAGAGAAACCGGCCGGGATCATCGCTGGCGCGGTTCGTCGGAATCCGGTGTCTCGGGGTCATCCTCGATTCGTGGGCGTACGGCTTTGGCCAACGCCACTCGCCCTGCTCGAAGGAACGTTTCCCGCCGGTGGCATCTCGTCCAACAGCTTCTTGAGGCCATTTTCCGCCGTGGCCAGACACCAAGGGTGATGCAACGGCCCACGGGACGCAATAGATTTCCGTTCTGCGCCTGCCCGCTTCGATGGCGACTGGGGAAACCAACGCGGACTCGGCACAGAGGATGTTGGTGGGGCTGTTCGGCATCCACCAGCTGGTGGTGGGTGGGAGTTACGTTCAGCTCGCCTGGGTCTGGTCTGACTCCAGAACCGGCTGACGGTCAGCTGGCTTGTCCTGAGAACGATTCGTCGGCCAGGTCCCAGGTGGTGGTGCCGCCGATTGAAGACGGCGGATCGCCCTGCGGTAACAGGACGATCCACCACGCCGCACGAAGCGGCTGCGCCACCCCGAACCGAACAGTGAAAGGCAGGGATGGCGTTGACAATGGTAGCTACCTCGCGCCCAGTGACTGGTGGCGTGGACACTCACCTGGATCTGAACGTGGCCGCCGCCTTGGACGGCATCGGCGGTCTTTTGGGTGTGGAGCAGTTCCCGACCACGACAGCGGGAAACAAGGCGCTTCTGGTCTGGTTGAAGAGTTGGGGGACCATCGTCAAGGTGGGTGTTGAAGGAACCGGGTCGTATGGGGCCCCGCTGGCCCGCTACCTGCGCCGGGCCGGGGTGGCCGTGGCCGAGGTAGATCGGCCGAACCGCCAGGAACGGCGGCGAAAAGGGCAAGACCGATGTGGTGGACGCCATCGAGGCGGCTCGAGCCGTCCAGGGCGAACGTCAGCTTGGAGCAGCCAAGACCCGGGACGGGAATGTGGAAGCGATCCGGGCGCTGGTGGTGGCCAAGCGGTCGGCGAAGTCGACGAAGATCAAGACCCTCAACCAGATCCGCCATCTGGGTTTCACCGCCCCGGAGGAGATCCGCCAGTCCCTGCAAGGCCTCACCAGCCGGATGATGGCCAAGCAGGCCGCGGTCATGCGCCCCCGGGCGGGCAACGACCCAGTCGTCTATGCGACCAAAACGGCACTGCGGGCTTTGGGCCGCCGGGTGGGGGCCCTCGACACCGAGACCGCCGCGATCGAACGTCTGCTGACCCAGCTGCTCCGAGAAGGTCACCAGGACTTGCTGTCGCTCCACGGGGTTGGCATCGACAGCGCCGCCGCGCTGTTGGTCGCCGCCGGCGATAACCCGGGCCGGCTGCGCTCCGAGCCATCCTGGGCTCGGCTGTGCGGCGTCGCTCCGATCGAGGCATCCTCCGGGAAGGTGATCCGGCTGCGGCTCAACCCTGGAGGTGACCGCCAAGCCAACGCCGCCCTGTGGACCATCGTGATCACCCGTATGAGCTCCGACCCCCGCACCCGGGCCTACGTCGAGCGGAGAACCAAGGAAGGCCTGTCAAAGAAGGAAATCATTCGCGTGCTCAAGCGCTACGTCGCCCGCGAGGTCTACTACTACCTCAAGCCGCTCCGAGCACCAACATGGCTGGCGGGTCTGACCCGAGAATCGGCTGACACCTCAAAACCGAAGTCGTCCTCAGAACGATCCGTCGACCCGCCACCACCCCTCCTCAACGATCTCGTCGATCGGGGACCATTGCTGGCCTACTAAGAGCTTGCCCCACCTGGCCCATCTGTGTCCTGCCGCAACCCCACCGACGACCAACCCACCGGAGACCCGAAATGACCCCTTGACAACCCTAGGAGTGCCCTATGTCAAGCAGGAGTCGCGAAACGAGCTCGGTGGAGGGCGGGATCGAAGGCATTCCCGTCCTGCCAGCAGCGCCAGATGATCCGCAGCCAGGCTCGGGCGAGGATTCGGATGGCGTGGGGGTGACGACATCCCCGGTCAACCGCTCGCTTGTAAATGTCAGCGGCCCACTCGTCGCCGGCGCGGCTGCCGGCGGCGAAGTCCATGACCGCAGAGGAGCTTCTTGTTGCACGACCAGCGGAAGACCGCACGCTCGTATTTGCCGGATTGGCGCGTCGAGGGGCAAGCGCCCGCTAGGGCAGCGAGCGCGCCGTCGGTCGGGAACCGCTCCCGACAGTCGCCGATCTCCGCCAGGAGGCCGGCCGCCCGGACCATCCCGGATCGCGGCAGACTGGCGAAGATGTGCTGATCGGGATGGCGGGCGAAGATATCGGCAATGCCGGCTTCGATGACCACGATCTGGGCGTTGAAAGTCGCGACAGCGGCGACAAGACACGACGTGATCTGGCCACGGGCGTCACCCTCGGGCGCCGACCAGGCCGGGAGCTGCGCCGGCCATGCGGTTGTAGAGGCTCTCGGCGCCGACGCCGCCGGTGTAGCCCACCGACTGCAGCCAGTTGGCCAGACGTTTCGGGGAAAGCCACGCCGCGCTCGAGGCGGTGGGGAAGCGGCTCAGGAACGCCAGCGTGATAGCGCTGTCAGGCTTGGCGAAAAGGCCTATCCCTCCTGGGAAGGCCAGCTCCAGGTTCGAGCGCAGCTGGTTGATCACCGCGACTCTGGCCTCAACGAGGTCCTTTCGGGAACGGCACAACGCCCTCAACGCTTTGGTCTCATCGCTGTCCTCCCTCAACGGCCGCCAGCGGTGTCCGTCGGTCCGGAGCGTGTCGGCCAGCACGTAGGCGTCGAAGCGGTCGTCTTTGTTTCCTGCGGAGCCATACCGGGTCGGCAGCGCCTTGATCTGACGCGGTGGGACCACGAACACGGCCAAGCCAGCGTCCATCAGCTCCTCGACGACCGGGCCGTCACCGCGCTCGATCGCCACCTGAACAACCTTGGCGCGCGACAAGCGCCTGATCATGCCCCGAATAGCCGCGGCATCATGAGCGAACTCGAAACGATCCACAACGTCGCCATGCACATCGAGCACGCAGGCCACATGCAACATCGAGGCCCAATCGATCCCTGCCACCGCAGCACCATTGCTCATCGACCACTTCCCATGTCTCGTCGGATGGAAGCCTCACCAGGTTCAGGCGTTGATGCCAGTCGCTCACTGCACGGCGCTCGAAGCGCATAGCCCTATCGCCAGTCTCAACGCCGGACCGTCGGGCCCCGCCGCACTCCTAGTGGCCTTCAAGAGGCAAGCATCGACAGCAGTGACCCGACGGCAACCGGCTCAGCACCAACACCCTGACCGGTCCCGGCACGAACATGGTGGACCAGTGAGCATCGCTCGGCTCGCTTCAGTCCAAGGCCGGGCCCGCCCAGAACGAGTACGTAGACCCGGACCTGAGCTCCCCAAGGGATCAATCAAGGTGTAGCAACTGCCGCGAGCATCGCCGAACGCTTGAAAAAGTCGTGATGCCCCGTCAACGATTCGGCTAGTGAATCCTGGTCGGGCGCTCCCGCTCAAACGTCCGGTGGTGGTGCGCAGTAGTGCGCCTTTGCCGCGGAGTTTGGTGTGCCGGCCTTGCTCCATCCCACCGGGAAGAAATATTGAGGCTGTACCCGAATCGAGATGTACTAGCTGAGAGCGCGTCCGAGATGGTTCGCGGCTTCGGTGTCGGCCGGAGGGACGAACGCCGAATAAACCTTGAAGCTGACGCTGGCGTCTGCGTGGCCGAGGCGGCCTGCGAGTGTGCGGGCGGACACGTCTCCCCGCGCTGCAAGTTGCGTAGCCATAAAGTGTCGGAGCGAGTGCAGATGCACATGCTTTAGGCCAAGTTCGTCGCGTACACGGCGGAAGAATCCGGTCACGCTGTCGGGGCGAATGGGGGTGGCGCAGTCGAGCCGCTCGGAAAAGATGAACCCGTGAGAGACAACCTCGACTGCGCCGACCGAGGCAAGAGCAAACACTCGGGTCCGGTGCAGCTGGAGCAAGTCGACGCCGGCCTCACCCAGAGCGAGGGTTCGTTCTTGGTGGGTCTTGGTGGATGTCTCCTCGACCCGGCCGGGCAGGTCAACGATGGCGCGGGCGATTCGAATCGTGCCGGCCTCGAGGTCGACATCGGTCCAGCGAAGGGCACACAACTCGCCCCGCCGGGCGCCCGTGAGCGCTGCAAGCATGACCAACGCCGCGAGGGTCGGGTTGCGGACCTCGCCCGCCTCGACAAGCCGACGGACCTCGTCGACGGTGGGAGGGATGATGCGAGGCGTCCGGACTGTTGGTGGGCTGGCCATCCGGGCAACGTTTGTCGGGCACCATCCCCATTTGACGGCTTGTCCGAGCGCCCCGGACACAACGACCTGCACCTGGTGGACTGTTGAGGGCCCTTTGCCAGCGTCGCCCATCCCGGCGTACAGGCGGTCGAGGTTCCATGCCGTGAGGCGGCGGACCTGTGACCTGCGGTTTCGGGGTGGGCCGCCGGGGGCTCGAACCCCGCACCAGAAGCTTAAAAGGCTCCTGCTCTACCAGATGAGCTAGCGGCCCCGGATGACACTAGCCGCCGCTCCCGCATGGGGATGTTCAAATCCGGCAGGGACTATGTCAGCTCAGATCAGGACAGGACCCGTACGGGTCAATGGGTCCGGTGGTGAGGTGCCACGAGTTCCACGCCTCGTTCTCGTAGGCGGCGGGGCAGGGGACGGCGATGACGATCTCGCTGGAACTCGGGCAGATACCGGCCACTTCAGAACAGGTCATGGCCTGGTGACCCTCCGCATAACCGGGGCACTCCAGGCGGAAGGCGGGGTTGGCATGCTGCTGCAGGTAGGCCAGCGCAGCTACACATCCCCAATCAGGATGGGCGTTGACCGCGACAGACGCCGAACTGGGAGCGGGAGCCGGCACCCGGGCGGGGGTGGGTGGTGCAGTCGTGGAGACAACCCGAGTCGCCGGATGGGGGGTGTGAGCCGGCTGGGCAGCGGTGGCGATGGCATGAAGGACCGCAGGTCCGGTCGTCTCCGACTTGTGGGCGGCCACGGAAGCGGCGACCGCCAACGTGGGAGCGAGAGGCCGCACGGCGTTCGCCCCTCCGGCGCCCGGAGACGGGGCGACCGGGTTGGCCCCGCCGAACAGCACCGGGCCTGCAGTCCATCCCAAGGCGAGGCAGGTCACCGCTGCACCCACGGCCGCGGCCGTCCTTGGACCACCCAACCACCTTCGTGTCTGCCACGGTCGTCGGACCCGCTCGCCAACCATGACGACCCTCCCCTTCTGGTCCCGATCGCGTGGCCCGAACGGTGGTTGGTGTACCCCCTGCCGTGGTAATCCAAACCTCTCCCCGGTCGGAAGGGCCCCGCCGGTCGGGTGAAGTCCCTACGCCTCCGCCCAGTGCAGAAGTTCACACGAGGTGGTAGCGGCGGCGAGGACGTCGGGGATCGGGCTCACCCCGAGACCCGGGCCGGTCGGTACGGCCAGATGGCCGTCCTCGAGGTGGAACGGCGCGGTGAGGTCCTGATGCCAATACCGATCAGAGGCGGACGTGTCGCCCGGGAGGGTGAAGTTCGGCAGTCCCGCCAGGGCCACGTTGGCCGCTCGGCCCAGGCCCGTTTCCAGCATGCCGCCACACCAGACCGGCACGCCGGACGCGGCGCACACGTCGTGCACCCGCCGAGCCTCCAGATAGCCACCCACCCGGCCGGCCTTCACGTTGACGATCGCACAGGCACCGCGGCCTATGGCGTCTGCAGCCGCCCGCGCCGAAGTGATCGACTCGTCGAGGCAGACAGGGGTGCGAAGTCTTTTGCCCAGAAGTGCGTGACCGGCGATGTCGTCCTCGGGCAGGGGTTGCTCGATCAGGAGGAGGTCGAACTCGTCCAGGCGGGCCAGGTGGCGGGCATCGGCCACCGTGTACGCGGTGTTGGCGTCCACCTGCAGCAACAGATCCGGGCCGAATCGGTTCCGTACCGCCCGGACCGGGTCGATGTCCCAGCCTGGCTGGATCTTCAGCTTCACCCGCAGGTAGCCCTCGTCGATGTAACCCGCCACGGCATCGAGCAGCTCGGGAATGGACGCCATGATCCCGACGGACACCCCAGATGGCACCTCGGCCCGCACCGCACCGAGGTAGGCGCCGAACGACACGCCGGCCATTCGCAACTCGGCGTCGAGCACGGCCATCTCGAGAGCGGCTTTCGCCATCTGATGACCTTTGATGGCAGACAGCGCCGGACCCACCAGGGCCGCCGACAGGTCTGGGTAGGCGAACAGACGAGGCAACAGGTGCCGGCGCACGACATCGGTCGCCCCTTCGACGTACTCCGCCGAGTACAGGGGCTCCGCGAGCGCCACGCATTCGCCCCAGCCCTCGGCCTCCGGACCGATCACGTGGACCAGAAGGATGTCCCGCTCCGACTCGGTCCCGAAGGACGTCTGGAACGGGGTCACCAGCGGCAGCTTGATGCGCCGGAGCTCCACCGCCTCGATCTTCACCAGATCGTCTTCTCCTCGTCGGGGCCGGTCAGAACGTACCAGCCGGTCCTGGTTATCCCGGCGATCTGACAGCCGTCGGCCAAGGCGGATCCCAGCGTGACCCGCAGGGCTGTCCGCCAGGCCCGCGCTCGGGGCGGATCCCGGAGACGGAGGGCTTCGACGTCCGCCGGCGTCTCGCACAGATACGGCCCAACCGCGGGGCCGCTTCCGCGTTCCCGGATCACGGGATCCCCGTGGGAGTCGGCGCGGACGAGAACCGTCGCTCCCGCCTGGAGCCGATCGACCTCGGCGCGATCCGGTAGGCGTCTGGCCGAGCCGGCTACAACGGTCGACGCCTGGAGCGGCCACGAGACCCGGAGCCGGTCGGTGGCGTCGCCGGCGTTGATCCCGTCCACCATCCGGCCGTAGAAGTCCGCCTCGTAGCCCACGGCAACGGCAGCCAGCCTGGTCAGGTTGAAGTGGGCGTTACGCCGAACGAGGGGGTCGAACGTCCACGTGATCTCGGCGATCCCACGCTCCACGGCCCAGGCCCGCTGGTGCAGCTTCAAAGCGAAACCCACGCCCCTTCGTCGGGCCCGGCCGGGCACGCCAGTGATGTGCGAGTGCAGGATCCACGAACTCCGGTCCTGCCCGAAGAACGCGGCGGACGCCCCGACCAGCTGGTCGCCATGCCAGGCGCCGCTCACGTAGTTGCCCGAGTGAGCCAGCGCCCGGAGGAGCTCGGTGGGCATCGGGACCCTCGGTTGCGTCCCCCAGATGTCGGCAAACAACTCCGAGGCCAGGCGCGCCCCTTCGATGTCCGAGAGCATGGTGATGTTGACTCCAGCTTGCTTCGCGGCTGCCTGGGCGGCCCGCCTCGGAGCGGCACCGGCAGGAGCGTTGATGGCCTCTCCAGAGTCAGTCACAAGTTGATGTGGCCGGGTGGCAACAGGGCGATCAGGCCCAGCGCGGCCACCACGCTCAAGGTGCTGATGACACCTACCGCCACCTCGGGGCCATGGCTGTCCCTCCGGCGAAGCTCGGCAGAACGGGCCAACCCCATCGCCACCACGGCACCGCTGACCAGGCCGCCCAAATGGGCCCGCCAGTCGATGGTGGTGGTCGAGAAGCCGAGAGCCAAATTGACCACGATCAGCACGACGATGGTGCTGACGGGCCAACCGCGACGTCGAGCCAGCACGAAGTAGGCCCCCATCACCCCGAAAATGGCCCCGGACGCGCCGACCCCCAACTCGTTGGCGGGGCTGAGGAGATAGGAACCCACCGAACCGCCCAGCGCCGACACCAGGTACACGGTCAGGAAGCGGACCTTGCCGAGCTCCGCCTCGACGGGAGGGCCCACGATGGCCAGGGTGACCATGTTGAAGAAAATGTGCTCGACGCTGGCGTGGAGAAACGGAGCGGTGAGCAGCCGGTACCACTGCCCCTGGCGCACGCCGATCGGTTCGCCATGGAGCCCGATGGCGTTCGCTATCAGGCCGAAGCGGTACACGATGTTGTTGAGGTTGGTCTCTTCCCAAATGAACACGGCCACGTTCACGGCAATGACCACCATGACCATGGGGGTCAATCTGGTGTTGCCCAGCCGACCCGGCCCGGCGGCGGGCCGCCAGCGGGTCACCGGGGCCGTTCGGCTGTCCTGATGTACGCACCGGGCGCACTGCCAACCGACCGGGGCCTCCCGCATGCAGTCCGGGCAGATGGGCTGGTTGCAGCGACGGCACTCCGATCCGGCGATCCGATCCGGGTGGATGTAACACGTCGGCGTGGGGGCAGGCGGGTCAGGCTGCACGCGCCCATCCTGACCGACTCACGATCGGGCCGCCTGATGCGCCTGGCGGGCCGGTTCCACTGCGTCGCTTGCGCTCATTGGGATCGAGAAGCGGGTCAGAGCTACGCCGGCTGGTTCCAGCGACGCACGACCCGAGCCCCCCGCGTCCAGCTGAGCTCGCTGACCGTCGCCGTGTCGAGGTCGAGCCAGGCGCCGACGTCGACGGCGGCGCCGACCCACCGAGCCGCCAGCACCCGGCTCATGTGGCCATGACCGACCAGGGCGATGCGAGCCGCGTCGGAGGCCAGGATCCGGTCGATGACCCGGTCGGCCCGGCAGCCGACGTCGACAGCCGTCTCGCCGCCCGGCCATGGTCCCGTCCATATGCTCCACCCTGGGTAGCGCTCCTGGATCTCGGTCGATGTCAAGCCTTCCAGGTCGCCGTAGTCCCACTCGGTAAGGTCATCGTCGATCGTGGCCGGAACCAAGCGGGCCAGTTCGGCGGTACGCCGGGCCCGCAAGCGCGGACTGGACAGCACCAGATCGAACGGTATGCCCGCCAGGACGTCGCCCAGCCGCCGCGCCTGCAGCTCCCCCGCCTCGGTGAGGTCCAGGTCCGTGCGGCTGGTGTGCTGACCGCTCCGGCTCCATGTCGTTTCACCGTGGCGGACGACCACGAGGGTGGGCTCGTTCACGCGGCTACGCAGCGGACCCGACCAGCCGGGGGGTGTGGTTGCCTTTCACGGGCCAGAACGTACCCCCGGCGAGCGGGCAGGTGGCGGCCGCGGGGGTCAGAAGGCGGGTCAGGCGTCCCGACGCTGGAGGGTGATGGCGGCCGCGGTCAGCATCACGACCACGAACAGGGCCATGAGGCCGAGGCCGAGCCACGGCGGGAGGGTGTGGCTGCCGCGGGCCACGACCGCAATCTGCTGGCCGGCGTTGGTCGGCCAGAACTTCTCGATCGGATGCTGCCACGAGGAGGGCAGGGCGTTGGCGATCCCCGGCAGGACGAGCAGGATCGCCACCCCGATGCCAATGGCCGCCGCCGCGTGCCGGACCAGCCAGCCCAGGGCGAAGCCGAGCAAGGCCAGCAGGGGTAGGTACAGCCCAGCCCCGATGACGGCCCGCAACACCTCGTGCTGGCCTATGGTCGCCGACGGCGCCTTCCCGGAGATCAAGGCCTGGCCGACGAAGAACGTGACGAAGCTGATCACCTCCCCGGCCACAAGCGTGATGACCGTGAGCACCAGCGCCTTGGTCGCCAGCACCCGGCCCCGCTTCGGAACGGCGGCCAGGCTGGTGCGAATCATCCCCGTCGAGTACTCGCCGGTCACGACCAGGACACCGAGAATGGCGAACACCAGCTGGGCGATCGCCAGGCTGGCCTGACTCCGGTCGGTCGGATTCCAGTTGGGATGCAGGGTGGGGTCGCTGGCGTAGTGGTTGGCAGTAACGGCACTGATCAGGGCGCCGAGTCCGATACCCAACAGGGCGGCGACGAGGAGGCACCAGTACGTGGATCGAACCGAGCGCACCTTGGTCCACTCCGACCGCAGGGCGTCGACGATGGTGGCCGGACGGTAGCTTCGAGCGGAGCCGGCGGAGGTCGGAGGGCTGGCCGCCAGCACGGTGTCCACTTACGCCACCGCCCGACTGGCCTGGTACTCGACGCTGTCGCTGGTGAGCTCCATGAAGGCTTCCTCCAACGACGCCTTCTGCGGCGTCAGCTCGTGCAAGGCGATGCCGTGGGCGGCCGCCAACTCGCCGATATCGGGAGCCTCCATGCCGCTGACATCGATGGCGCCTTCGGGTAGTTGGCGCACGGTGGCACCCGCCGCTTGCAGGTAACCCACGAGCTCGGCGATCCGAGGGGAAGACACCCGCACGGTTCGACTTGAGCTCGACTCGACGAACTCGGTGACCCCCTCGTCCCGAATGAGACGGCCCCGCCCGATGACCACCAGATGGTCAGCCGTGAGCGCCATCTCGCTCATGAGATGGCTCGACACGAGGACCGTGCGCCCCTCGCCGGCCAGGGCGCGCATCAGGTTCCGTACCCACACGATCCCTTCGGGATCGAGCCCGTTGACCGGCTCGTCGAACATGAGCACCTCGGGATCGCCCAGCAGGGCGGCGGCGATGCCCAACCGCTGCCCCATGCCCAAGGAGAAGCCGGCGGTACGACGGTGGGCCACCGACTCCAAACCGACGATTCCCAGCACCTCGTCGACCCGTCGAGCCCGAATCCCGTTGCTTTGGGCGAGGCACAAGAGGTGGTTCTGGGCCGTGCGCCCGCCGTGGATGGACTTGGCATCAAGAAGGGCGCCGACCTCACGCAACGGCGCGGGGAGGTCGCGATAGCTGCGCCCGTGGACCAAAGCGCGCCCCGCAGTCGGATGGTCGAGGCCCAGGATGACACGCATCGTGGTGGTCTTTCCGGCGCCGTTCGGCCCAAGGAAACCCGTTACCAACCCCGGTTTGACGTCGAAGCTGAGATCGTCGACGGCGATCTGGCTGCCGAACCGCTTGGTGAGGTTTCGAACCTCGATCATCCTGCCTCCTGGTGTGGCGGTGGTTCCGCCCGCCGCCGGCTCTACCGACCATCATTACCCCAGACCTTCCTGCGGCACATCCCACCACAGGTGGATTTCGCGCTTCCTCTCTGGGAAATCACCACGCCAACCGGGTGCCCCGTCGACCGGGGGCCGGCCGGGGGATCCAGTACAGTACGGAAGGGGCCGCACCGCAGCGCCGCGCCGTTGATCGACGAGGCTGGACGGAGGCCAGACCCGGCATGCCGACTACCCAAGCCCACGAGCCGACGGAACCCCTATCGACCCCGCGTCGGCCTGAGCGAGGGGGGCCGGGTGTGGGAGCACCGTGGCCGGGTCTTTGTCCGGGGCCAACGGCTCTGTGGAGCGCCCAGACCGTAACCGCCCGGCGCGCCCGCACCGCCTGACGTGCCGGCCATCGAGGTTTCCGGCCTTGTCGTCCGGTATGGCTCGCTCGTCGCGGTGGACCACCTGGACCTCGAGGCGGACAAAGGCGAAGTGGTTGCCCTGCTCGGTCGGAACGGGGCGGGCAAGACGTCCACCGTGGAGACGCTCGAGGGCTATCGCCGCCGCGTTGGAGGGAGCGTTCAGGTGCTCGGCCTCGACCCCCAGCGGGTCGACGACCACCATCGTCTGACCGGCCGGGTCGGGGTGATGCTACAGAGGGGAGGCATCTACCCCGCCATGTCACCGGACGAGGCCGTGCGCCTCTTCGCTGCCTACTACGAGCAGGCCGAAGACCCGGGCGCGCTGTTGTCTCGACTGGGGCTCACCGGAGCAGTCGCCCGAACGCCGTGGCGGAGGCTGTCTGGCGGTGAGCAGCAACGGCTGTCCCTGGCGTTGGCCTTGGTGGGGCGACCCGAGGTGGTGTTCTTGGACGAACCGACCGCCGGGGTCGACCCCCAAGGTCGGGTGACGATCCGGGCCGTGATCGAGGAGCTTCGGGCCGCGGGCACGTGCGTCGTGTTGACGACACACGAGCTCGACGAGGCGGAACGACTGGCGGATCGCATCGTGATCATCGACAAAGGCCGGGTGGTCGCGGCCGGGACGCCGACCGAGCTCACCGCTCCCGGCGCGGGGACTTCCACCGGCCCCGGCCCCGGCCCTGGCGGATCGCAGTCAGGCTCCGGGGCTCACGCCCACATCCGCTTCGCGGCGCCCCGGGGATTGGACACGGCCGGGCTCGCCCAGCGGCTCGGTTCCGCCGTCACGGAGGAACGACCCGGCGAGTACCGGGTCGACGCCCCCGGTCTCCCGGCAACCGTCGCCACCCTGACGGCATGGCTCGCCGAGCACGACCTCCCTCTCGGCGACCTCCGGGCCGGTAGGCAGCGGTTGGAGGACGTCTTCCTGGAAGTGACCAGCAGCGAGGCCGAGGAGGGGGGTGGGCCGGCCGGCGAGGAGAGGGGTGGGCCCGCCGGCGAGGAAGGTGGGCCCGCCGGCGAGAAGGGTGGGCCGGCCGGCGAGGAAGGTGGGCCCGGACGCGATAGGCCCGCACGCCGACAAGAGAGGCCCGAACACCGGTGAGCCCACTGGGTGCCCAAACCGCTGCCGAACTTCGCCTGACCGCCCGCCGAGGCGACTCGGTCCTGCTCAATATCGCCATACCCGTGGGCCTGTTGGTGTTCTTTTCGCTGGTCGACGTGCTGCCGAAGCCGGTGGGCGTCAAGCAGCCCATCGACTTCCTCCCTCCCGGGATCCTGGCCCTGGCCGTGATGTCCACGGCTATGGTCAGCCTGGGCATCGCGACCGGATTCGAACGCCAGTACGGGGTGCTCAAGCGCCTGGGCGCCACCCCGCTCGGCCGTCCCCGGCTGCTCGTCGCCAAGATCGGCGCAGTAGGCGCCATCGAGGCCTTCCAGGTGATCGTCATCGTGTTCGTCGCCCTCCTGCTCGGCTGGAAACCCGGGGGAGACGTGGCCGCCGCCATCCCCGCCATCGTCCTCGGCACCATCGCCTTCTCGGGGCTCGGTCTGCTCATGGCTGGAACGCTTCGCGCCGAGATGAACCTGGCCGCCGCCAACGGGCTGTACCTGCTCCTACTACTGCTCGGCGGGATGCTCTTTCCCCTCAGCAAGCTGCCCGCGGGCTGGCGGGATCTCGCCGAGGCGCTTCCTGCCGGCGCCCTTTCGGATGCCCTCCATGGAGCCCTGACCACCGGGGGGACCATCCCGGACCGGGCCTGGATCGTGCTGGCGGTTTGGGCCGTCGTTACCCCGCTGCTTGCGACGCGTACCTTCCGCTGGGAGTAGCCCAATGGGGCGGAGTCAGGTAGCGCGGTCGAGGCTGGGCGATGCCATGGTCCGGAACGCACAAAAACGGTCAGGAAAACGGGGCGCCCCGGTTTTTACTGACCGTTTTCGATGGCCGCTGAGCACGACTTCGTGTCAAAACGGACAGTAAAACCGCCTAGACGGACCCGATCTCGTTTTATTAACCGTTTTCGCTCGTCGCTGAGTACGACTCGCGTCAAAAACGGACAGTAAAACCTTCACGACCCGGTTTTACTGACCGTTTTCGCTCCGCCCCGAGGACGGCCTCAGAGCAACACGTAAAGAAAACAGCCAAGAGGCCATAAAAGTACGGAAGAACGAAGTCTCGTTGACTCGTCCCCACCGTGGCACCGTCCCGCCGCCGATCGGCTAGCTGACCGGAGCGGCGACCTCTAGTGCAGGAGCAGCTGGTCGACGGCCATGGCCGCGAAGAGCAAGGTCACGTAGGTGATCGACCATTGGAACAATCGCATGGCGGCACTCTCCGTCGGGCGCCGCAACAGGTCGAATGCCAGCGCACCGAACACCGCGCCCAGCACCGCAGCGCTGACCCAATAGAGCCATCCCATCCCCGCGGTCCAAGCGAACACGAGTGACACCGCCACCACGAGCAGCGTGTAGCAGAAGATGCGTCTGGCGGTCCGTTCCAGGGTGGCAACCGCCGGCAACATCGGCACGTGCACCGACCTGTAGTCGTCTCGATACTTGATGGCGAGGGCCCAGAAGTGGGGCGGGGTCCAGACGAACATCAGGACGAACAGGACGATCGGCGCCCACCCGACGGAATCACGCACGGCGGCCCAGCCGACAAGAACGGGGACGGCGCCGGCGGCGCCGCCGATGACCACGTTCTGGGTCGAGGTCCGCTTGAGCCAGAGCGTGTACACGAAGACGTAGAACAGCATGGCGCCGATGGCCAGCACCGCCGACAGCGGGTTGACGGTCACCCACAACTCGGCGAAGGCCGCCACCTCCAGACAGAGCGCAAAGACGAGGGCGGCCACCGGGGAGACGGCGCCAGTCACGAGGGGGCGACCCCGGGTCCGGTGCATGACCGCGTCGATGTCGCGATCGACGAACATATTGATGGCGTTGGCGCCACCGGCGGCCAGCGTGCCTCCGACCAGGGTGGCCAGGATCAACGACCAGCGGGGCCAGCCCCGAGCCGCCACGATCATGGCCGGGACGGTCGTGACCAGGAGCAGTTCGATGATGCGGGGCTTGGTCAGGGCGACGAACCCGGCGACCCGACCTGTGACCCGGCGGCCCAGGGATGCCTCCTCAGCAATGGAGACAGTGCCGGGCATCGAGGACATCGGTCCCGCACACTACGACAGCGATGGACAGCCGAACAAAGCGGGCGGCAGCCCACCGGCGGGCGAAGCGCACGGCCACGATCGGGCGAAGCGCACGGCCACGATCGGCGGAACCGGACCCGACCCGCGAGCGGAGCGGACGCCGCCATAGGGGGACTACGACCGGCGCACCGCGGGTCCTAGCATGTCGGCGATGAAGGCTGCCGATCGGCGCACCGGGGGGACGCGGGTGCGGGCCTGGCGGGTAGTCTCGCCATCTCGGTTCCGGGTGATCGCCACGGCAGCGGTGTGGGCGGTTGCGCTAACGATCATCTCAGGTGCGGCCGTTCGCCTGACGGGCTCCGGACTGGGTTGCCCGGACTGGCCGACGTGCACCGCCTCGAGCGTGGCGGCTCCCCTGCAATTCCACGCCTGGGTCGAGTTCGGCAACCGGCTCATCAACGCCTTCGTCACCATCGCCTCCTTTGGCGCCGTGGGCGCGGCGCTCCTGCGTGCGCCGCGGCGCTCCGACCTCACCTGGCTGGCCGGTGGGCTGCTGGCCGGTATCGCCGCCGAGGTCATCCTCGGAGGTTTCGACCGTCCTCGACCATCTGGCCCCAGGTTTCGTCATGGCTCACTTCCTGCTGGCGGTGGCGATCTTGGCCGACGCGGTCGTTCTGCGGTATCGGGCTGCGATTCCCGACGAGCGGCTCGTCGGGGAGAAGGTTCGGCTCGTCAGCCGCACCCAGCTCAATCTGGCCCGCCTCCAAGTGGCCGCCACGGCTGTCGTGGTCATCCTCGGCACCGTCGTCACCTCGACCGGTCCTCATGGCGGAGGTCCGGATGTCAAGCGATTCCCCTTCTCGCTGCACACCGTGGCCCAGCTGCACGGCACCTCGGTCGAGGTCCTGCTCGGGATCACGCTCGTCAGCATGTGGAATCTGGCCCGGACGGGCGCGCCTCCGGCGGTCATGCGCCGGGCTCAGGTGGTGCTCATCGCCCTGGTGGCCCAGGCGGTCGTGGGGTACACCCAGTACTTCAACGGCGACCCGGTCGCTCTGGTGGCGACGCATGTGGCCGGGGCGTGCGTGCTCGTCATCGCCACGTTGTGGTTCTACTGTGGCCTCACGATGCGTTCGACCTGTGCGGAGGGTGGTGGGGCGGGCGTCCCGTCGGGCACCGAGGACACCGTCCCTGTCGATCCGGAACTGTCCGCGACCCGCTGAAGCCCCCTGAAACCCCCGTGTCCACAACCGCGCCGACCGAGATCAGGGAACCGGATGTCGACGAGGCAACCGACCTCAACCGGCCCTGGAAGGTGCTGGTCTGGAACGACCCCATCAACCTGATGTCCTACGTCGCCTTCGTCTTTCAGAAGCTGTTCGGGTACAACCGGGAAAAGGCGAACCAGCTCATGCTCGACGTCCATTTCAAGGGGAAGGCCGTCGTCTCCCACGGGCCGAGGGAAAAGGCGGAGCTCGACGTGTTCCGACTCCACGAGCACGGCTTGTGGGCGACCATGGAGCACGACAGCTGAGCCCCCTGCGGCCCCGGCGGCTGGTCCGCCGCGACCGGCGGGGCGGTTACGTGCTCAACCTCAGCGCCGACGACCGGGAAGCGTTGCGGCAGCTGGTCCCCCAGATAGCCCAGCTGCTCGACGAGCCGGACCAACCGGTCCTGCAGCGGCTGTTTCCGCCCGCCTACGCGGACCAGCAGGATGCCGCCCATCAGGAGGAGTACCGGCGGCTGATGCAGGAGGATCTCGTCGACCGTCACCGGCAAGCGCTCGAGCTGGTCGTCGTCCACGGCCGATGCCAGCCACCTCACGGAAGAGGAATTGTCGGCTTGGTCTCGGGCTCTCAACAGCATCCGACTCGTGCTCGGGACCTATCTGGACGTGCAGGAGAGCGAGGAACAGCGAGCCCCCAGCAGCGCCGAGGAGGCGATCTACCAATGGCTCAGCATGCTCCTGGGTGAAGCCATCGACGCCCTCGCCAGTACAACCTGAGAAGTTCGGCCAGACTTGGGCCATGGACGTCAACGAGGCGCTGGAGTTCCTGCGGGCCAACCACCGTTCGGTGCTCGCCACCCGAAAGCGGGACGGAGAACCCCAGCTCTCCCCCGTGGTGCACGGGGTCGATGGCCTCGGACGGGTGGTCATTTCGAGCCGCGAGCCGGCCTACAAGGTCCGTAACCTCCGGCGGGACCGGCGCGCCAGCGTCCTCGGTCTCAACGACGGCTTCTTCGGCGGTTGGGTCCAAGTGGATGGCCCGGTCGAGGTGATTTCGCTGCCGGAAGCGATGGAGCCCCTCGTCGAGCTCTACCGGCAGGTAGCGGGCGAACACCCCGACTGGGATGACTATCGGGCTGCCATGGTGCGCGAACAGCGGGTCGTTATTGCCATAACTCCGACCTCCGCCGGGCCCAACCGGTCCGGGTGACGCTCCCCTCCTTGGGCGAGCCACCAGGCGGCGACGGCCCGTCCCATCCGCACGCAGAGAGCCGACGCATCCGGGTGGGGTCAGGTGAATCGGGTGTGTCGCTCCGGGTGTTGGCCAGGGGGCTGGACGGCGAGGGTGTTCCGGTTCTCTTGGTGCACGGGTTGGCCTCCAACGCCCGGTTGTGGGACGGCGTGGCGGACCGGTTGGCGGCCGCCGGGCACCCCGTCGTCGCGGTTGATCAGCGCGGCCACGGGCGTTCTGACCAGTCCGACCAGGGGTACGATTTCACCACCCTGACCGCCGATCTGGTGACCGTGCTGGGTGAGCTGGGCTGGAATGCACCTCAACACGCGCCGTGGGTAGCCGGTCAGAGTTGGGGGGCCAACGTGGTCCTCGAACTGGCCGCCCGGCACCCGAGGGCAATCGGTGGGGTGGTCCTGGTCGACGGCGGGACGATCGAGCTCACGAACCACTTCGCCGACTGGGAGACGGGCGCGGCCGCGATGGCCCCGCCGAAGTTGACCGGTATTCCGGCGGCCAGCTTTGAGCGGACGTTGCGAACACGACACCCCGATTGGCCGGAGAGCGGGATCGCCGGGACGATGGCGAACTTCGAGATCCTCGCTGACGACACCATCCGACCCTGGCTGTCGCGCGCCAACCACATGACCATCCTGCGCCACCTGTGGGAGCACCGACCGTCGGCGCGCTACCAGCTGGTCAAGGCGCCGACGCTGCTGGTGCCGGCGGAGGATCCCACCAACCAGCGGTGGATGACGACCAAGCGAGACGAGGTCTCCCGAGCGGCGGCCACCTTGGAGCGGTCGTTGACCCGCTGGGTGCCGGGAGACCATGACCTCCACGCCCAGTATCCGGATCTAGTGGCGAAGCTGATCGAGGATGCGATGGATCCGGCCTCTTTCCCCAGATGACCCGGCTGCTCGCCATCATGGGGTCGGGGGAGACGGCGCCGACCATGGTGAAACCGCATCGGCAGCTGTTCGAGCGGCTCGGGCCGGCGGCGGATCCGGCGGTCCTGCTCGACACTCCTTACGGGTTTCAGGAGAACGCCGACGACATCTCCGCTCGAGCGGTGGAGTACTTCGCCAACAGCGTCGGCCGAGCCGTCCGTCCGCTCGATCTGCGCCGGACCGAAGGCGCCGACGTGGTGCGCACCGAGGCCGCCCTGGCCCGGTTGGCCGAGGCTCGGTGGGTGTTCTCCGGGCCGGGGAGCCCGACGTACGCCCTGCGCCAATGGGCGGGAACGGACGTCCCCGATCTGCTCGCCGACAAGCTGGCCCACGGGGGGTGCGTGGTCTTTGCCAGCGCGGCCGCTCTCACCCTGGGTCGGTTCACGGTTCCGGTCTACGAGGTCTACAAGGTCGGTGCCGACCCGGCGTGGGTGGCCGGGCTCGACCTGCTGGACGATCTCGTGCCCGACGTGGCGGTGATCCCCCATTACAACAATGCGGAAGGGGGCAATCACGACACCCGTTTCTGCTACCTGGGCGAGCGGCGGCTGAGGCTGCTCGAGGCGCAGCTGCCCGATTCCGGCTGGGTCTTGGGGGTGGACGAGCACACCGGGTGCGTGTTCGACCTCGATATCGGGGTCGTCGCGGTCGTCGGCAACGGCGTGGTCACGGTCCGCCGGGGAGGCCACTCGGAGCTGGTAGCGAGCGGCGAGACCCTGGCCATCAACGACTTGGTCGGTTTGGCTTTTGGGGAAAGGGCGGCCGGGGTGCCGCCGCCGCCCCCACCGGCGCCTCCGAGCGAGGCCGCGCCGACGGCCCTCCACGAGGAGATTCGCAGTTTGGAAGCGGACTTCGACGTCGCGCTTCGCGGCGCCGACACCGACGCCGCGGTGCGAGCCATCCTGGCGCTCGACGAGACGTTGGTCGCGTGGTCGGGCGATACCACCCAGTCGGACGCCGCGGACCGTGGCCACGCCGCCCTTCGGCGCATGGTTACCCGCCTCGGTGATCTCGCCCGCGCCGGCGCGCGCGATCCCCGAGAGGTCGTCGGTGGCTTCGTCGAGGTCTTGCTGGAAGAAAGGTCGGTGGCCCGGTCCAGCCGTCGCTTCGACGACGGCGATCGGATCCGGGATGCGTTGGCGTTGCTCGGCATCGAGGTGCGTGACACCCCCGAGGGAACGGAATGGCGCGTGAGCCCTCCCGACGAGCACCCGGTACAACGTCAGCGCGGCTCCTGACCGGCTATCGTGGCCGCCCGCGTGCGGCGGATGCGCGCTCGACCGGGAGGGTTCCGACCTTGTCAATAACACGCTGCTTTCGGGGGTTGCTGCCGTGCCTGGTCGCGTTCGCCCCGGCTGCTGTCCTTATAACCGGGCCGGCAGCGGCATCACCGGTCGCCAACGCGCCCGGCCGAGGGCCGTTACAACGGGTCGTCCCCTCAACGAGCACCAACTGGTCCGGCTATTCATCCACGGGCGGACCGTTCACCAGTGTGTCCGCTTCCTGGGTCCAACCGACCGGGCAGTGCGGGGCCGGTGCCAGCTATTCGTCGTTCTGGGTGGGCCTCGACGGTGACGGCACGGACACGGTCGAACAGACGGGCTCGGACGTCGACTGCGCCCGCGGGGTGCCGGACTATTACACCTGGTACGAGATGTACCCGGCCGCGCCTCACAACTACGCAAATCCGGTGCAGCCCGGTGACCACTTCAGTGCGTCGGTGACGGCCTCCGGCTCGACGTTCACCATGACCATCTCCGACGCCACCGAGGGTTGGAGTCACACGACGGTGAAGTCGTTGGCCAGGGCCAAGAAGCAGTCGGCCGAAGTGATCGCCGAAGCTCCCTGTTGCACCCTCAGCGGCGGGATCCTCCCGCTGACGAACTTCGGTACCGTCACCTTCAAGAACGCCATGGCCAATGGCTCCGCCCTCGGCGCCACCAGCCCGGCCAGAATCAACATGGTCACCACGAGCGGCACGACCAAAGCCAGCACCTCCGCCCTGCACAACGGGAAGACGTTTCACGTGGCCTGGAAGCACAGCTGACCGGCGCCCCGGGCGGGGCGTTGGCGGGGAGGTACGCTGGACTGTCCCGCCCCCATCGTCTAGCGGCCTAGGACACCGCCCTTTCAAGGCGGCAGCACGGGTTCGAATCCCGTTGGGGGTGCTCTTGAAAACGCCTATTCACAGCTACTCTTAGCTAGACGTGGAACTCCGTCGAGGCCCGGGAAGCCCTTTTATCGCGTTTCTATCGCGAACTCCAGAGACACCTGGGCGCAACCAAGCCCCTACCGCATCCGCGGCGATCCGGTCCGCCTCGGGCGTCACATCCGCGTAGAGGCCTAGCGTCAACCGAACGTCCGCGTGCCCGAGCCGCGTCTGGGCCACCTTCGGGTCGGCCTGGCGGCGACCAACGCCGTGGCATTAATCCGACGCAAGTCGTGGAAACCGAGCCCTGCGAGCCCGGCCAGCTCACAAGCGGGAGCCCACGAGGTGCGCCGCCAGGCCGAGTAATTGAGACGACCTCCCTTGGCGCCGATGAACACGAGGGCCTCCCCATCCTCGACGCTCAGCCCTAGCCGAGCGAGATGAGCTACTAGCTCCTCCACCAACCACTCGGGGATCGCAAAGGTCCGCTCCCCCGCTGCTGACTTCGGCTCCACCAGGTTGCGAGTTCGGTCCAACTGTCGGGTAACGCTGATCTCGGCCGCCAGCAGGTTGAGGTCCCGTACCTGGCGACCAGCGACCTCGGCCCAGCGCAGCCCGGTGGCCGCACCCACCCACATCATCACCGCTTGCGACGGGCCGAACCAAGCGGGCACTGGCGCAGCGTGCTTCCGCGGCACGGAGTCCTGTCGATGATGTCGGAGGCCATGGCCCAGTCGAATACCGCTCGCACCGCGCTGTACTGGCGGACGACCGTTCCAGGCGCGAGCTTCCTAGCAACCCACCCATCTGGTAGTCGCTGGATATCGGCCCGGCTGACCGAGGCCATGGCGGCACCGCCGATCGCCGGGAGAACGTGCACGCGCATGATCTCTCGGTCCCGATCGATACTGCGGGGCCGCTTCGTGGTTCTGGCTTCGAACCACGCCTCGACGACCTCGACAAAGGGAACCTGCCCCCGATGAGGATCGGGGACGACACCAAGGAGTCGGTCGGGACCGGTGTGCGCAATCCACGTATTGGCGTCTTTGCGACGGGTAAATGACTGCATCCTGGTCTCGCCATTGACGTAGATCCTCACGTCGGAGAAGCGCTTGGCCGCGCCAAGCGTTTTGGCGAAGGCGTCAGCGGCTTCCCGTCCTTCCCGAGTGTCGGAGAACCGCTTGGTCACTCTCGCCGGGCGACCTTTTGGTGTGAGGCTCCCATCCCGGCCGGTGACTCGGTGAATGATTTGCGCCACAGAAAGACGGTACCGCCCCGGGTGCTACGGCGATCCGGGGCTAGGACCGCGACGGTAGGCCATGTAGCCGTGAGGGAGAATCGAAGCCAACCGATTCCGAATGTGGACAAGGAGGGGCTGCCAGAGATAGTGGCCGCTCTCGACACCTTGGACGGCCGGCTTTATCAGACCAGGCTGAGACTCGCAGCCCCCGTGATACGACAGACGGAAGAGCGCGAGCGGGCGAAGGGACAGGCGCTCAATTTCGACCCGTCCGAGGCGGGCGAACGTTGGTTGGCAAGACGCCGCCATCAGCCGTAAATGCCAGAGCCATGACGGTTCGACCGAGTTGACGAGACGGTCGACCGTTCGATCGTTGAGGACGAGTACTAGCGGCTATGAGGAAAGGTGGGCTGGGGTGGGAACTCGGCCCAGTCGTCGGGTATCCACACGGTGAATCCCACTTCGGACTTTTCGACTGAGCGCAGAGCAGGGGTGTTCATGGCATCTCCAGGCGGGTTGGCTAGGAGACGGCGTCGAGCGGCCGCATAGGACAACCCGGCCCGACGAGCTTCGGCTCGCACCAGGCGCTTGAAGTCCTTGTCGGATGTCAACATCGCCTCCATCAGCTACTCGGAAGGCTCCCAGCAAGCCCAGAGTGATGACGGAACGACATCAACACCTGCCCGAGGATTCACTCCCCCTTGGACATCGCCAACTCGGCCGTGCTGGGCGACCGAAGCGAAGAGGCGTGGACAACCGCCCTGGCACGAATCGTACTCTGGCCGGGAATCTCGCCGCCAACGGATTTTTGGCAACCAACGACCCGCTCGAATCGTGTCAGGTCGTGCCGCTCTCGTTACATGGCTCACCCCACTGCTGGGCCAGCAGTCCCAGTGCCTGCAAGAGAGCGCAGGGATCGGCACCGGTTAGCCTGTCGCCACTGTAAGAAGGGGGTTGTGATGCAAGCAGACGAGGTGCCTCCGACATCATTCACTTTGTCGCAAGCGCTTGTGACCATCGTTACCGTCGTCTACGGAGTCGCAATAACAGCGGCGCTGACCGAGCAGTCAGGAGTCGTATTTAATCCACAGCGGGCTCCCTATTTCATTCCCGGCTTTGCCCTCCTCGCCACTCTCCTGCTGGCTAGCTACTTCTTCTTTAGCTACGTCCTAGCCAGGGCCGGTCGTTTCCCATACAGAAATCTTGAGTGGAGCCCCACGAACAGTGGTTGGCGAGGAGCGGTAAGTTTCGGGGCTGACCTACTATTAGCTGCCCTCTTTGTACGAACGATAGCTCTTGCTTCCGCCATTCCTACATCCAACCCGAGCTCTTGCCCCGCTCATAAAATATCCATGTGTTCTCCCCCGGATCTGACCGGCCTCCTGGCCAGTTTCGTGCTCATCTTCGCCCTCTCCGCTCTCACCCGGTTGATACGCTCTGACAACAAGCTAACCACTCTAGTTCCAGCCGCAGGAGGGCTTGCGTTCCTCGCCTTAGCGTTAGTCGATCACTACGTAGGCAAGAGTCGGAGAAACGACCTCTATCATGTCTACTGGCTACTCATTTTAGTCGTTGCTTACATCATATTGAGCCAAGTGATCTTCTATAGGTTAGCGATGGAACCTCCCAAGGACCCCTCCTTGAAGGCTCGCCGCAAGCAGAGCTTTCGGCGGTTGGCTGAAGCGCCAGAGGACCGTCAAAAGGTGATCTTGGACTCGCTTGATTCCGAACTAGCTCCTCCTGAAGGTGAGGATGCGTCGGGTGTTACGACTCCGGTCATAGCGCCGACCGGCGACCCACATGCTGGGCTAGGCCGAATCACCGATTGAAAGGAAGTGACTTTCAAGATTGTCTTCGGTGAGGTTGGCCATGCCGAAGGCGAGGGGTCCGAAGGCCGGCACGTACAAACTCTCGAGGTGCGTCGGGCCACCGGGAAGGATGCCGCAGAGGGCACGGAGGGCGAGGTCATCGCTTCGGGCACTACCGGCCGGATCGTCGCGGGCGACGCGGGTGTGCGAATCTTCGCTGGCCTGGCCCTGGATCTGTTCGCCGCGAACCGGACAGGTGCAGACGCGTTCCGCGCCGCACTTGCCGCGGGAAAATTCGCACCGGACTTGTTTCACCACGGCGGGAACTACTTCCAAAATCGTAACGTCACGGCCATCGTGATTGAGGTGCCTACGCAGTCGATTGGTGACCCGGCCGCGACGGTACGGGCGTGGGTCACGGTGTCGCTGTGCGGACACGCGCCCGAGGTGCAAGTGTCCCGGTGGGGCCTGCCGCTGATGACACATTTTTTCATCACGGACCCCGGTACCGAGAACCCGGGGGGCGCTTTCTTCCGGCCGGTCTCGCGCTCGGTTCGGGACAGGGCGACGGCGTAGACCGGCATGGTGGGGGCGACGTTATAGCGGGGAGGAAGGTCGTCCGCCCGCACCTCGTCCACGTCGAAGATCCTGGCCAGGTCTCTCGTGCTGCAGCTGGAGCTGTAACGGCCGCACATACCCGTCACGGTATCGGCGACGCCTGGAGCCGCAAGTTTCTGCAGGGTCTCTAGCCGTCCTTGGGCACGAGCCTGTTGTGGCGCTCCCTTATCATGTCGACCATGCTCCGCTCCCAGGCGAGGTAGACGGCGTCAGCGTCGGGGGTGTCTTTCAGGCCTGCCCGCAGGCCTGCTCGCTGATCCAGGTGAGGGTGGCCTTGTTGATCTGGTTCATCCGGCTCACTTGGATGACGCGGCCTGTTCGAGAGTCGGGGTCGTCCGGGCTGCGCGGTCAGGACGTGTCAGCGCCCGCAACCGGCAACACCGTTCTCAGGGGTTGCAGCTCCGCCACCAGCGCGTTTTGACGTGCGGAGATGGATGTTCGAACTCAATCCGCCCTCCTCCCGCGGAGGTGGCCGCCGTCACTCGGACCACGGGTGATCCCGGCACTGGGGGAGCAGATTGTCCCACCTCACTCGCCCGGTGGCTGACACCACCTGCACGGCTACCCCCTCGGGGACGACGACGGTGAACTTCCCCGTCGAGGTGCGCAGAACCAGGTCGATCTCGCGGGCGTCCCAACTGGCGGTGGTCAGATCCAGTCGGACTCGCCCCGTCGACGAGGTGACGGTGGTTTCTCGGGCTAACTGCCACCCGGCCCCTGGCTCGAGTCGACTGATGCCGGCGTCCAGCCTCCCCCTTGGTCGAGCCGGGAGACGGCCAGAAAGCCTGACGGACCGAGTGTCGCAGTGATCGCGGCTTGTACTTGTGACCATGCTGGCTGCGAGATGACCAGGTTGGCGGTGGCGGCCGGGTCGAGGAGCGGGACCTGCTCGTCGAAGCGAGCTCTCGTCGATTCGAAGTCTGATCGACCGTCGAACGTCACCACCAAGAGATCAATGTGTTTGCAGGCTCTCAAGTAGGGGTCGGCCATCAGGGCCATGAACTCCGGGAGGTGCAGGGCAGGGTCGTGCCCGTAGTAGGTGTTGAGCAAGACGACGGCGCCCGCCCGGTCTGGTTGGGTGAGGGCGAGATCGAGGGCTTCGGGACCGGACGCGTCGTGCCCGACGAGGACTACGTCATGGAGGTCGAGCTGATCGAGCACCGCGGTCAGGTCGTGCTGGGATCGGCGGGTGGAAGCTCGCGGCGCGGCGCCGGTCGGAGCGCCCGCCGAGCCAGTCGAAGGTAACGACCCGCCGCCATCGAGATGCGGGATCAGGCGGTCCTAGATGAGGTGGTCGTCGAGGAAGACGTGCATGGCGACGACAGCCGGCTCCTCGCCGGGGTGGTCGGTGATGTGAAGCGACCCTCCCTCGTGGGACACGGTGACGCTGTGCATCTGGGTGGTGGGCGTGGTGGCCATCGGGTATTCCGTTCGTTTGGTGGTGTCAGCGGTTGGCAATGGCTCTCCGGGTGTGACCCAACACCCGGATGCCCGGGACAGCGGGCGGGGCAGAGGCTTCCGCCGTAGGTTCAGACGGCGGGGCGAACCGGGACCGTCGCAATGTCGACGTGAGCAATGTTGACGTGGTCGAGGAGCTCGACGATCGTGTCGAAGTCCCGATTGCACCACGCGCACGGCTACTAGCGTGCGGCGGCACCGGCAGGGGAGACATCGGCCAGCTGGCCGATGTCGCCGCCGATCGGGGCCGCAACGATGGGGCAAATGGAGATCCGCATCGTCCTAGAAAGGGCCGAGCCGCCCGCCGGCCGCCTCCGGGCCGTCCCCGATCCCCGGCATTGCCACACCGGCCAAGAGGAGGAAATCCGCTTCACCGGCTGGCTCGGGTTGCTCAGGGCGCTGTATGCGGTGACCGGGGGGCCCGGCGCCGGCTCTGTTCCGATGCCCTAACCCGCGCCGGTCGGCTGCCCTGGGACGCTCCTCGCGGAGTAGCGTCCAGCTCATGGGGACGCTGGCGCCGGTCCCAGGCATCCTCGGGCGTGCGACGGAGATCGCGGTCCTGGAGGATGCTGTCGACCGGGTCGTGTCAGGCCGGCCGGCGGTGGTCCTGATCGAGGGTGAGGCCGGGATCGGGAAGACACGGCTACTCGCCGGCGTGCTGGAGGACGCGCGCGGTCGCGGCATGCAGGTGGCGGCCGGCCGGGCTGAGGAGCTAGAGCGGACCCGGCCGTTCGGCTTGGCGGCCGCCGCGTTCGGGTGCGCCCGCTCGTCGCCCGACCCCCGGCGGGCGGCCATCGCCGCGCTGCTGGCCATCCGGGGCGGTGATCAGTACCCGATCACGGTGACTAGCGACCCTGGGCTGCGGTTCCGGGCGGTCGATGCGTTCGCTGACCTGGCCGAGGACCTCGCGCTGGCCGGGCCGCTGGTGATCGGCGTGGATGACCTCCAGTGGGCCGACCCGTCCAGCCTGCTGACGCTCGCAGCGGTGAGCCGCCGTCTGGCCTATCTCCCGATGGCTCTCATCGGGTGCCTGCGTCCCTCCCCGCGCATCCCGGAACTGGACCGCCTCGCCGACCTGCTGCTGGATGCCGGGGGGCGCATTCTCACCGTGCGGGGCCTGACTGAGCGGGCGGTGGCGGAGCTGGTCGCCGAAGCGGTGGCCGCCGTGCCGGGCCCCAGGCTGCTGGCCGGGATATCGGGAGCGGCCGGCAACCCGCTGTTCATCACCGAGTTGCTGGGGGCGCTAGCCCAGGAGGGCGCGATCGAGACCGCCGGCGGGCGGGCCGAGGTAGCGGAGGTGACCCTGCCGCCGACGCTGTGGCTGACGATCTTGCGCCGTCTTAGCTTCCTGTCCGAAGACACCCTGCAGGCGCTGCGCGCTGCCTCGATCCTCGGATCCAGCTTCACGGTCACCGAGCTGTCGGTGACCATGGGCCGGCCCGCGCTCGAGCTCTCGGTGGTGCTGGCGGAAGGGATAGCGGGGCGGGTCCTGGAAGAGTACGGCGCCGTCATCCGGTTCCGTCATGACCTGATCCGTGACGCTATCTATGAGGATCTGCCGCTCGGCGTCCGCCGGGGGCTGCACCTCGAGGCCGGGCGACGGCTGGCGCAAACGGGAGCCCCGGCGCTGCAGGTGGCCGAGCAACTCGCCCGCGGAGCCGGGCAAGGAGACGCCGAGGCCATCGGGTGGCTGACCAGGGCTGCCCGGGAGGCAGCGGCGCGATCGCCGGATGTCGCCGCTGACCTGCTGGAGCGGGCGGCCGGGCTGATGGCGCCGGCCGATCCCGGCCGCGACCGGCTGCTCGCCGAACGGGCCAGCAGCCTGATGGTGTCGGGCCGGATTGCCGACACCCTGGCGGCTTGCCGCTCGCTGCTGGACCGAGACCTTGACCCACAGGTGGATGGTCTCGTCCGGATCTGCCTCGGGCGCGCCCTGCTCGCCGACGGACAGGTGCGCGACGCTCTGCAGGAACTGAAACAGGCGGGCTCATCACCTGCGCTGCCCGGTGCCGAGCGAGCCGCTGCTAGGGCGTGGGCAGGCTTCACCCGCGTGTCGCTGGGAGACCTCGACGGCGCCGCTGCCTCGGCGGAGCAGGCCCGCTCGGCGGCAGCGTCAGCCGGCGATCACTTGACCGTCAGCGTCGCCATGACCACGCTGGCCCGGGTCTCGGAATCCCGCGGTCATCTCCGGGATGCGCTCCAGATCACCGACGAGGCGTTGCACCTGGCCGACGAGAGCCCTGGCAGGCTCGGACACCGCTATCCGATCCGCGTAACCCGGGGACACATCCTCATCGAGCTCGACCGGCCCGAGGAGGCCAGGTCCGCGCTCGCCGCCGGGATGCGGATCAGCGAGGAGAGCGGCGTCCGCTGGCCCCTGTCCATCTACCGGGTGTACCTTGCCCTCGAGCGCTTCCTCACCGGGGAGTGGGATGAGGCGATCACCGAGCTCGAGGCAAGCTTCGAGCTGGCCGACGAGTTCGGCTCGAGCTACAACCACGTGTTCGCGCACGGCATACTGTCCCTGATCAGCCTTCACCGCAACGACCTCCGCCGCGCCGAGGAGGCCGCCGCCGCCGCCGCCCAGGCTCTCGCCGGCTGGGGCTCGGGCTACCGCACGACCTGGGCCGCGTGGCCGCGCGCGCTCATCCTGGAGGCCGGCGGCGAGCTTGGACAGGCGCTCGCCACCATGACCGGCGCGTGGGACATGTCCGCCCAGCTGGGGCTCGCGCTGGACTACCCGGCCGTCGGGGCCGATCTTGTCCGGCTCGCGCTGGCCTCGGGTGATATGGGACGGGCCCGGGATGCCTCGGCGGCGGTCACCGAGGTAGCGGCACGCAACGGGGTACCCTGGATGACCGGCGCCGCGCTGCGCTGCCGGGGCCTGATCGAGGACGACGCCGAGATCCTGCAAGCCGCCGCTGACGCCTACGCGGGCGGGTCGCGCCCCCTGGGGTTCGCGCTTGCCTGCGAGGACGCGGGCGCCGCCTTCGCGCGGCAGGGCCGCCTAGACCGCGCCCGCCCGCTCCTTGATCAGGCGCTCGGCGTCTACGAGCGGCTCACCGCCCCCCGTGACCTGGCCCGCGCCGAAGCCACATTGCGCGAGGCGGGCATCCGGCGCGGCCGCCGCGGGACACGCGGCCGTCCGCAGATCGGCTGGGCCAGCCTCACCCCCGCCGAACACGCGGTCGCCGGCCTGGTCGCCGAGGGACTGTCGAATCCCCAGATCGGCGAGCGGCTGTACATATCACGTCGAACCGTGCAGACCCACCTCGCGCACATGTTCGCCAAGCTGGATATCGCCACCCGTGCTCAGCTCGCCGTCGACGTGACCCGCCGTCGGGGCAGCGAGCCGGCGGATAGCGCGGACTCCGCCGGCGGGTAAGCACCCGCCGGTGCGGAGCGGCTGCAGGCCGGCCGCGCCGTGACGCTCATCGAGGCGGCGCAGGCACCCATCGCCCGGTTGGGGTGGCGAAGCCGCCAGCTGCGAGGCCGCCATGAACCGGCCGGACCTTGCGCCCGAGACCGCCGTGGCGACGGGCACGCCGGTACTCGGCGGAGAACCGCCCCCGGGCACGATATCGGCCATGCGGCCGATGTCCCGAAGGCCGCGTCGCAGTCAGGCTCGCACTATGCGATCCAAACCCATGATCCTCCTGGCGCTGTGTCTGGCGGCTTTCGTCATCAGCGTCGATGTCACGATCGTGAACGTCGCGTTGCCGACCCTGGTACGGAGCCTGGGAGCCTCCACCACCCAGCTTCAGTGGGTCGTCGACGCCTACAGCCTGGTCTTCGCCGCCCTGGTACTGGCCGCCGGGAGCTTGAGTGACCGCTACGGTCGCAAGGGCACGCTGCTCATCGGTCTGGGGGTGTTCGCGCTGGCGAGCCTGGCGGGAGCGATCTCGGCAACGACCGGTGAACTCATTGCTGCCCGCGCCGTCATGGGACTCGGGGCCGCACTCATGTTCCCCTCCACACTCTCGCTGCTCGTCAACGTCTTCACCGAACGCGGCGACCGCGCCAAGGCCATCGGGCTGTGGGGCGCCACCACCGGGGTCGGCATCGCCATGGGCCCGATCGTCGGCGGATGGCTCTTGGAGCGCTTCGCGTGGGGAAGCATCTTTGTCTTCATGACTATCGTCGCGGCGGCGATCGCGGTCCTGGTCGCCCGAGCCGTGCCGACCTCGCGAAACCCGAGCACGCCACCACTCGACTGGCACGGTCTTGTCCTGTCAACGGCCGGGATGGCCTTCCTCGTCCTTGGCGTCATCGAGGCCCCGGACTGGGGATGGGGTTCTGCGGCCTCCGTTGCGAGCCTGGCCCTGGGCGGATCACTTCTGGCCGTCTTCGTCGTTGTCGAAGGGCGCATCGAACACCCCATGTTGGACGTGGCGCTGTTTCGCAACCCCCGGTTCACCGCCGCCAGCGTTTCGGTCGCCGTCTCATTCTTCGCCCTCTCGGGGTTCATCTTCCTCGTTACCCAGTACTTCCAGTTCGTGAAGGACTTCACTCCGTTAGGCACCGGGGTCCGGCTCTTGCCGGTCGCAGCCTCCGTGGGAATCACGTCGGTGGTCGGTACCAAGCTGGCCGTCCGAATCGGCAACAAGGCAGTCGTCGGGACCGGGCTTCTTCTATTCGGCACAGCCCTCCTGTGGATCTCGACACAGACGGGATCGACGTCCTATGGCGTCATTGTTCTTCAGATGCTCGTGCTTGGTTCAGGGATGGGACTCACCAGCGCACCGGCCACCGAGGCGATCATGGGAGTCGTTCCCGCGGACAAGGCGGGCGTGGGCTCAGCGGTCAACGACGCCACGCGGCTCTTCGGCGGCACGCTCGGTGTGGCCATCATCGGCAGCCTCGCTGCCTCTTTGTATGCGAGCCGCCTGGCTGCGACGCTTCCCCCAGCGCTGCCTGCTCGTGCCGTCGCCACCTCCAAAGGTTCGTTCGGCGGGGCGATCATCGCCTCCCAGCAGCTCTCGAAGCTCGGTTTCCATCGCGCGGCACAGGGGCTCGCCCACTCCGCCACGAATGCGTTTCTCTACAGCCTGTCTGGTGGTTGCCGCGCCGCGGGAGGCGTCGCCATCGCCGGGGCCGTCTTGGCGATCGCATTCCTTCCTGCTCGGCCTCGACAGGATTCGGAGGCGGCGGGCCAGGCCCACCCTGTCACGCCGCCACCGGTTGAGCCCGTCCTGGTCCATGGCGCGATGAACGGGACCTGAGCTTCTACGCAACAAAGATTTCCCACGAAAGCCATCGCGCGTCCAACGAGGACGTGCTGTGAAAGGAGACCACTATGAACAGCAAGATCGACGTTGGAGTCATCGAGTACTCGCTGAGCCATGAAGGGGGATCCCTACATGTCCTCGACTATCCCGGCGAGGAGCCGGCGATCGTCCTGATGCACGGCTTTCCCGACGATCACCGGGCCTACGACAAGCTCTTGCCGCTGCTGACCCCGAGGCGGGCCGTGACCTTCGACTGGCTCGGATACGGTCGGTCCGATCGCTCCGATACCGCCGGATTCTCTCTTGAGGAACATGGGTCCGAGCTGGTGGCCGTGATCGACAGGCTGGACATCGCCCGTGCGGTGCTGGTCGGTCACGATGCGTCCGGGCCCGATGCCGTTGCCTTCGCCGTCACCCACCCCCAACGGGTGGCCCATTTGGTCCTGCTCAACACCATCTTCGGGCACCAGCCCTCCCTGCAGCTTCCCGAGATGATCAGGCTGCTCGCTGATCCGGCATTCACCCCGCTCGCCGACGCCATGGTCAACGACGACGGCCAGCGCCTGTGGCTGCTGCAGCACACCGCCACCCAGTGGGGGTTGGACGCTCTCGACCCCGACGGCCTGGCCATAAAGTCGATCCTCCCGCAGTTCTTCGGCGACGCCGACCAGCCTGATGCCCTCGCAGCCATCCGCGCTTGGACCGCAGGCCTGTTCGACTCTCTGGACAAACAGGACGCGCTGATCGACAGCGGAGCGCTCGGACACCTCGAGGTGCCGGTCTCGATCATCTTTGGCGAAAGGGATCGCTATCTGAATCCCTCGCTGGCGGCCGAGATAGCCGGGCTGTTCAAGGACCCTTCGCTTCATCTGGTGCAAGACGCCTCACACTGGCCACAATATGACCAGCCCGAGGTGGTCGCCCAACTGCTTAAGCAGTTAGGGGACGACTAGATGACCGCCGTGAAGACCTCTCAGGTCGACAGCCAGTACTCAACCGGCCTCTCCCGACACAACATCGAACAGGCCCTCATCGCAGCCGGCATGGATCTCCACCACATACAGCCCGCCGACCTCGGCGTGCTGGAGGACTTCCACACCTCGGGCCGGATCGCAACCAGCCAATTGGCCGAACTGGCCGAAATCACCAGCAACGACGAAGTACTCGACGCTGGTAGCGGGATCGGCGGAACAGCCCGCTTCCTCGCCGACCAGTACGGCTGCAGAGTCACCACCATCGACCTCACCGAGGAGTACTGCGAAACAGCCCGTTGGCTCAATCGGCTGGTCGGCTTGGACGACCGGATATCCGTCCATCAGGGAGACGTAACAGAACTGCCCTTCGCCAAAGCCAGCTTCGACATGGTCATCAGCCAACACGTCCAGATGAACGTGACCGACAAGACCCGCCTGTATCAACAAGCTCGCCAGGTGCTCGTCACCGGAGGCCGGCTCGCTATCTGGGACATCACCGCGGGCACACCAGGCAGCCTCGACTACCCGCTCCCATGGGCCGACCGGCCCGAGCTCAGCCACCTAGTCTCCGCCGACCAGTTGCGCGCCGTCATCGACGCCGCCGGCTTCACTGTCGTCCACTGGAACGACCTCACCGAACAAGCAGCAACACTCATGGAGACCTTCCTGTCTGCTCCTCCCGGCCCCCTCGGACTGCACACGTTCATCGACAACTTCGCCGAGAAAGGCAAGAACCTCACCCGCGGTCTTTCCAGCGGACGGCTCCGAGTCATCCAAGGCGTCGCTCGAGCTCCCGAACTCACCCGGCGGATGGTGCGTCCCAAGGCAGGGCGATGACTATCAGACCCCGGGTGCCAGTCGGCAAACCCGACGTCACCCTGCGGTGGGTCGGCCGGCTGAACATGCCCGCCATCATCGACGGCACCAGTTCGCGCTCGAGGACCTGGAGGGTACACGCGAGTTACCCAGTCGGGTCCACGGGGTGGCTCGCTCCGAGGCGCACCGGGAGCGCGGCCGCCAAGGCGGCGCTCGGGCTCGGCCTGCTCTACGCCGCCGTGAGCGTCTACTGGGCCCTGGGGGGCACCTGGCTCCTGGCAACCGTCGGCGGCGCTCTGCAACGACAGGGACGCACCGCGATCCTGGTGCTCGCGGTATGGGCCGCCGTGGCCATCAAGATGGTCGCGGCCGTGCTGCCACTGCTAGCCCTTCACCGGGTGACCAGTCCAGGTTGGAATCGGGCCGTGTCGCTGCTGGCCTGGATCGAAGCCGGCATCCTGACCGTCTACGGCCTGGTGCTGACCGTCGTCGACATGCTGGTCCAAGCCGGTATCACCCACCAGTCGGCCGGTGCAGATCACCGGGCGTTGGCCTGGCATGCCTACCTCTGGGATCCCTGGTTCCTCATCTGGGGGCTCCTCGTCGCGATTGCCCTATGGCGCGGACGACACCACAGCCAGGCCGAAGCCCACCCTTGACCGGCCAACTGCTCGGCCGTGGCGGCCGACCGCTGGGCCGTGTCTCCGAACGCCGTCCTGCAGGTTGCGGGGCGGGAGGGCGTGCGACCGATCCGGCGCCGCCGGCCGCTGGCTGTTCTGGGCGCTGATCTGTTTCACGACGCTCCGAAGAGCTGCGCTTCCAGTACCGAGCCGCTGACTCTGGATGGCTACCTTCGGGAACGATGGAACTACATGGCTCCTTGGGCCCATGAGCGGCAGATCGAGTGGCCCACGTATCCCGCAGTTAGGTCGGCCCAACAGAATGACGGCTGAGGTCGCTTCTCAAGCAATGCCGAGCTTGCGCGTGGCTCGGCGTTGCTTGGCCAGTGCGGCCGATCGACCATTGGGGCACCGGCTCTACCGGACCGTCGTGACCGGCGTTGGCGAGACCCTCGACGCGCGGCGCGTCGCGGACATCGCCGCGGCGGCCGCCGCCTGCGCAGCTGAGAGCGAGCGGCGACACCACCTCGACACGCCCGTGGTCGAACGCTTGTCCGATCCGGGCTGGGCGGGCTGGTGGCGCCAACCGCGCTGGGCGGCTCGGCGGCCCATCATGGCCGCCTCGTCGAGGTGGTGGAGGAGATATCTCGTGCCGACGGCTCGGCCGGCTGGTGCGCGGCGATCGGGATCGGCAGCAACTACCTAGCGGGGATCTTCCCCGAACAGGCCGCGAGGGAGTTGTTCCGCGACGTGAGCCGGCCAGGCGCCGGGCCGTTCGCGCCGGGAGGACGCGCCCAGCTCCGCGGCGACGGCTACCTGATCTCCGGACGTTGGACCTACGCCAGCGGCTGCCGGCACGCCGCCATCGCCGCCAGCGGGGTGATGATCTTTGACGGGGACAAACCGGCCGAGCGCAATCCCGACGGCTCACCGGTCGTCCGGTTGGCGGTCCTGACCGAGGACCAATTCACCGTCGTGGAGACCTGGGACACGGTCGGGATGAGAGGAACCGGCAGCGACGACATCACCGCCTCCGACGTCCTGCTTCCCCGTGAACGGGTCGGCACGCTCTGGGATCCGATGTGGCCCGACGATGCCATCTTCCGGCTGAGAGCCTTCGACATGCTCGGCCCTGCCTCGGGGCGGTTTCGCTCGGCATCGGCCGCGCCGCCCTCGACGTCGTCACCGCCACCATCGACGCCCAATCGAAGAATCCGCCCCCGCCGGGGCCGTCGCCTCGCCCTGGCCGACGATCCCATCGCTCATCTCGACTTCGGACGCGCCGCCATACGGCTCCACGGCGCCCGGCCTCCCTCCTCGACAGCGTCGACGACGCCTACCAGCACGCCGTCGCCGGCGACCAGCCACCACGAGCCGCGAGCGCCCGCATCGACCTCGCCTGCCTCCAGGCGATGAACGCCGGGATCGCCGCCGTGGACACCGCGTGCGAGCTCAGCGGATCCGCCTCCATCCACCCGGACTCGATCCTCGACAGGATGCGCCGAGACCTTGCCACCGCCCGCACCCACATCATGTTCTCCTCCCGCCTCGCCGTCGCCCTCGGCCGACAGCTAGCCGGGATCGACACCCCCGCCTTCCCTTTCCTGCCGGCCTGAACGGCAACGCTGACCCAACCCACGACGAGAATATCTGCCGGTGGGCGTTTACCGATCAAGGTCGGCCACTCGGGATTCGATCCGAGAACAACAGCTCGGGCTTCGCTATGGATTTCGGCTGGGTGCTCCCACCACGGCCCATGCCCCGGCGATCATCGACCGGTCCACCGAGCGGCGCCACTCGTCCGACACAGGATGCGAGCGCATCCGGTCATGTAGCAAAGTAACGATCGCTACAAATCGGTAAACTGCATCCTTGTTGATCTGGCCTGCGCGCCACGTCCGTCAACGACCCGGATCGCGCCACACCTTCGGCTTGTCCTCGATATCGGCCATGGGTCTTACAGTCGTGCGCTGCCTGATCACCGCGTCGGCCTGGGTCCGAGCACGATTGGGGGGAACGGCGGGAACAGTCGGTCGCAGGTTCACGGTGCACGGGTTCGCCCCCGACTGATCGCGTCGGCAACACTAATCCGAGCCGAGCTCGGCGCGACTTGTCGGAGGCAGGTTTGCGATGCCACCGATCAGCCATGATCCTACCCGTCGTTACCGAAGTGCGTACTGTCGCGTCGAGTCTCTCACGAATCAGCTGTTTGACCTAGGAGGACACGCCGACGGGGCCCCCGAAGATAGCGTCGCAGCGTTCTTCTCGAAGCTTGTCGACAGCTGGAAGAACAACGATGGAGCGGCTTTCGCCGACGACTTCATTGAGGACGGGTCGCTGATAAACCCATTCGGGGAGCGCGCCGACGGCAAGGCGGCGCTCACTGCGATGGATAGCGAGTACTTCGCCGGGATGTCACAGGCACGACCACCACAATCGATCTGGCCACCGTCCGGCCTGTCGAGGCGGAGCTCATCCTGGTGGACGCGGAGCTGAAGATCTATCCCGCCAACGGCGAGGTCCTGCTGGCCGTTCACGTCACCAATCTGCTGCGCCGCGACGGTGACAGCTGGCGCCTTGTCGACAGCAGACCGTACGCGTTCGCCTCACCTCCGGGGTAGGACGGCGTGCTCGCCCTGCTCGACGCCTCCTACCTGAACACTCCAAGATCCTGGAACCAGCCGTAACACGAGCTCGGGACTCTCCGGGTTTACCCGGCGTGCTCCATTTCGACGAGGGTTCAACCTGTCGAGGTCGGCGGCAATGAGCGAACGCAACGTTCGTCGCGAGAGACTCTCGGCCAGCCGGAAATGGGCCTCTTGGTGTGGCGTGGATCGTCTGGGTTAACACGGTGCCATCACCGCTCGCAGTGGCTGGCCTTTGGGAGGCGGTGACTTCGTGTAGGGAGCGGACCTTGACCGGACCGGCTTGGGCTGTCACCTTCTAGTGGGTCCCGGTCCCGCCGTCGCCGCTGATACTCCCAGCCGAGATTGGTCCTTTCGCCCATCTGCCCAGACACTCCTCGAAGTCGGACAGGATCCCGAATACCTGATCCGGGGAGCGGTAGATGACGACCGCCGTCTCCAGATCAATCAGGGCGGTCGGGTGGCCCCTGGCTTGAACGCGGCGATGTGCTTGGCGGTGTCGATGTAGTGCCGAAGCCGGGTTACCTGGCCCTGGTCATTGAAGGTCCAGAGATGGATTTCCTCGTCGCGGTAGTGGCCGCCACCCCAGGCCGGGAGGTTGGCCTCCAAGACGAACTCCACCGCGACCTGATTGCCGCCCTCCATCATGCTCAGGATCTGCAGGTCGACGATCTCCGTCACACCTGCCACCTCGAAGAACCTGCCAACCTCCGCCTTGCCGTGGCGCGGGATCATGGTGGGAACCCCGGCTCGTACCGCGGAGTTGTCGGCCCATGACTCCTACTCGACGTCGTCGGACAACATTGCCGAGGACGGCCGGGACGTCACCCTTGCCGAAGGCCTCATAGATGGACCGCACCACCGCGAGATTGCTCACGTCATCCCCCTCGCTCTGGTCGGCGAGAGCATATCGTGGCGCCCCATCAAGAGCTCGATCTGACTTGCGGCGGAATGACCCGTTCGCCAACTGCGGGTACTGGAAGGCCACGTTCAACGTCCGGAAGCCCTGAGCAGCCTGTCGCGGAAACCGCTACAGGTATCGCCTTAGGGCGCTGGATACTCGCTCAGTTGCCTGGGGGCGAGTACTTCACGTTCTTCTGGGCCGCCGAGTCGATTTCGGCGGGGGTCAGGAGTACCACGGTGCGAACCGTCGCTCCTCCGCCGGCAGTAACAGCCAATGCCAGGGCCGCGGCCGCCTCATTGTCAGGCAGATCGGCGACGGTGAACACGTCGGTCCCTCCGAACGCGAAGTAGAACACGTCCAACTTGCCGCCCACGCTTTTAGCCGCCGTCTGGGCCGCGGCCTTGCGAGCGTTACCGCCTTTGGCGACAACTCCACGCACACCGTCAAGCGTGTAACTGATCTCAAGAAGGTATTTCGGCATGGATTTTGGCTCCTTCATCAGTAGTGGTCAAACACTACGCTCATCCAGCCGCCGGCCGAACCCCGCGACCCTTGGTATCAGGCCGCACCATTACCACAGGCTTAACCGAGACGCGCGTTGGCGAATGCCTCGGCAGCGCCAGATACAGCCGGGTTATGCCCCCTTTTATGCGTTGCGATAGCGCTGATCCAAGCTAAGCCACAACGCCGACCCACGACGGTGGTCATTTGCAAAACCGTGCCTGGGATGCCGGGTCTGACCCTGGTAACTCCATCGGTGGTCCGGGAGGTCGCGAACCGAGTGGTCCGCACCTGCCGCCTCGTCGACGGCGACCTCGCCGACGATGTGATGATGGTCGTCTCGAGGACGGGCCCGAGGGAGAGGTCGAAGTCGGACATCCTGCGGTCGAACCAGGACAGGACCGGGCTCAACCAGGTTTCCGTCCCCAGGTGAGAAAGAGCAGCCCGTGGACGGCCACGGTGGTGGGATCGTCGAGGTGGGCGCGGGCTGCGGCGTCCAACTCGTCCAGCTCCTCGTCGCTGGCTAGCCCCATCTCCACGACCTGCGGACGAATGCTGCGCAGGAGGTCGAGCCGGATGGTCCGTCGGGTGTGCCCGGCGGGGTAGGCCTGGGCCGTGACCTGCACGCCGACGTCCTCCAGCCCAGCCTGGCGGAGCAGTTCCGGGACGCGACGGCCGATCCACGGGTCGGCTCCGTTGCGGCTGAAAACGGGCCGGAAGAACGTGGAGATCCGGTCGAAAGCGGGACTCTGGGGGTAGCACAACATGAACTCGGTGTCGGGCTCCACCGACGCCACCCAACCGCCCGGCCGGGCCAAGCGGGCCATCTCGGCCGCCACCGCCGCGGGCTCGGGCACCGTGACCAGCAGGGTGCGAGCGTGCACGACGTCGAACGAGCCCGACGGCAACCCGGTGCCCCTGGCGTCGACCGCGAGGACCTCGACATTGCCCAAGCCGCGCCCGGCCGCGAACTCCGCGGCCATAGCCACGTGCGCCGGGTCGGCGTCGACGCCGACGACCCGGCCGCCTGGCCCCACCCTCGCCGCCAGCAGGTCCAGGACACCCCGCGGGCCGCACCCCAAGTCGACCGCGCTCTGCCCTGGACCCAGACCCGCCAGGTCCAGCACCATTGTGCTCTCCGGCGCAAGCTCGTCGGCCTGCCGCTGCAGCCGGGCGCTTTCTTCTGGGTTGTGTCCCAGAGCATAGACCGCATTCGGGTCCCCGGGAGGACTCCGCTCAGGCATGGTCGACCACCTCCGATTCCAAGCATAAGGAGGGACACGCTGCTAGCCAAGCACGCGGTCCAGATTCATCCAGGCATGCTCAGACGCACGTTCCGCTGGGTTGGGCACTTTCTGGTGACATCAGACCCATCCGAGGGGTCAGTGGTAGCCCCAGACCGTCAGAGCAGCACCGGCGCCGAGGTAGGCGCCCAGGGGTACCGACGCCCGCCGGTGCTGCACGACCGGCACCGATTAGCGCGAGAGAGACCAAGCCAGCCTGTACGAAGCTGGCGAGGAATCCGAGAAGGACGGTGGCGGCTCCCCACTATCCCAGAACGCTGGCGACCGGTCCCGCCAGGCGAGCGTCTCCGAACGCGAGTGATGAGGGGACGACAAGGTGCAGGGTGGCGAGCACGACAAAAAGGGTGATGCCGGCGATCGCGGAGGTGAAGAAGTCCGACCGTCGGTCTTCTGGCCCGGCAGCTAGGGCCAGCCCGGCTGGTCCTCCGGCCCACGTGGCGTGGACGATGCCCTTTGGGAGGGCTCGCCAGTAGACGTCGGACATGGCCAAGGCACCGACGCCGAGGGTGAAGACGAGCATGGCTAGAAGCTCTCAGTGCAGGCCGACTCGGAGCCCGGTTAGCGCGCACGCTGCCGCCGTGCGGCAGTCCTCCCATCACGAAGGCGGCGGCGTCGGACACATCACCGTCTGATTGTGTACCCGCCATGGCGTTGCGGTTGGTTCGTAGCGTCTAGAGATCCTGACGGGTAGCTCTCGCACCGTCTGCCGTTCCGGTCGGTTCTGGCTCCGAACGAGGTGTCATCCCGCCGGGGTTTCGCCCGTGGTGTGGTTCGAAAGAGGCGCGAGCTCCGACATCTGGAATCAGACATTTCCGTCACGGTTTCCTGATGATCGTGACGGAAGGAGTTGGGACGGTGGCAGTGATGATTGGTATCGACCCGCACAAGGCTTTGCATACCGCGGCGGAGATCGACGGCGCAGAGGTGGCGCTCGTGCTGCCGCGAGCACTCGGGGTGGAGGGGCGCAGGCTCGGCGATCAGCCGCCGGCGACGAAGGCAACCACAACGTAGGCCGCGTGCCTGTCGAAGTCTTGGCGTCGACGGTCGTAGACCGTGGTGGTACGGGGATCGGCGTGTCCAGCGGCTACCTGCACCTCTCGTAGGGGTACGCCGGCGTCGAGGGCGGCCATGATGAAGGCCGCCCGGAGCATGTGCGGATGCACCAGCCCGATCCCTGCCCGTTTGCCTATCGAGCGGACCCAGCGATGCGCGGTGCGGCGGTCCAGGCGTTGGCCGTCGTGGCGAACCAGGATGGGGCCGTCGCGAAGTTCGCCCACAGCCAGGTCGATCGTGCGGGCCGTGCGCGGCACGAGAGGGATGAGGGCGGGCTTGTTGCCCTTGCCGATGATGCGCAGGACTCGGTGTCCTCGCTCGAAGGCCATGTCCTCGATGTTGGCGCCGCAGGCCTCGCTGACTCGAAGCCCGTTCAGCCCTAGCAGCACGACCAACGCGGCGTGAGCGTGGTCGAACCGCTCGGCCGTGAATAGGAACCTTCCCAGTTCGCTGCGGTCCAGTCCGCGCCGCTCCGTTGGGTGCACGGTCGGGCGGCGGACTTGGGCCGGGTTGGACGAGATCCGGCCGTCGATTGGGCGAAGCGGTAGGACCCACAAGCAGTGGACAGGCGCCGGTCGATCGTCGAGGCGGCCAGTCCTCGCTCCTCCATCGAGCCCTCGGTACAACTCGAGATTGGTTCGGGTGGCTGCCAAGACGGCCAGGTCATGATCGGCGGCCCACTGGAACAGGTTTCGCAGGTCGTGACGGTAGGCGTCCGGGGTCCGGCCGCTGTACCGAGCCAGGAACGCCACCGCCGCCAGCTGAGCCTCGTCTACAGGAAACGGTTCGGAGATACTGGACATCGTCCGACGGGCGGTATCGATACTTGTCATGATTCCTCCTTGCAGGTGGAGAAACCAGCCAACACCGACCGAGAGCCGGGTCCTCGACGACGCGGCCTTCCACTCTTCCCACGAGAACGGAATAACGCCCTATCTGCCGATCGCCGACCCGGCGTTTCGAGGCAGTCCGATGCTGGGATATCGGGACACGGCCGCGGGGCGCTTGGGGCATTTTCGACCACCGCAGACGGTGGAAAGACGCACTTGTGGCTATCCCACGGGGCGGATCGTGTGTGAACCGGTTCGGCGGGGTAGAGAGATCATCGGGCCTGGGTGGGTGATAGCCGTGCCAGTCGTCGGGCGGGGATGAGCCCTGCGACTCACCGTCGAAAGGCAGGCCGACGATACGAAGGGGGCTCTAGAGAGTCGGGGTTTACGGATCTTGTGAGCGCCGCCACCCCGGACCTCGCCTTGGACTGACTCTTCCCGGGGCCGCAGGTTCTTCTGCGACACACCACAGACCTCCGGCGTGATGAACTAGGCCCATGCGCTCCCCCATCACGATCTCGCGGACCGCTCTGGACGGGTATCCGGACGTCTACACTCCGGGAGCTTTGGCCACTCTGGAAGCTCTCGCTCCCCTCGACGGTCGACGCCTGGAGCTCATGGACTCGCGAATCGATCGCCGCCGACGACGAGCCGCCGAGGGCGAACACCTCAGGTTCCTGCCCGAGACCGCAGTGATTGATGGGACCACCATCACAGTTGCCGATGCTCGGGCCGGCCGCTTCGAGGGGGCGGTGATCCCCCACGACCTGCAGCGCCAGTGGATCCAGGGCACTGGGCCAGCAACCAAGCCCCGGGCATCTACGGCGTCGGGGTTGCGCAATGTTGCCTACGCTTTGCTGTCTGGGGCCGACGGCTGGATGTTCGATGGCGAGGACGCCTTGGGCCAAGTCGATACCATGTCTCTGGACAACTTCCGCAATATCAAGCTGGCCTTCGCCGGCGACCCGCAGTTCCATGACGTCGCCCAGGTCGTTGCCGGGGAGATGAACAACTGGGCTGTCGACTTCCACGGCCGGGAAATCATCTCCGACTGGCAGGAGCAGCTGCAGGTGACCACGCGCATCTTCCGAGCCCGTGGCCTCCATCTCGACGATCGCCATATCGCCCATGAGGACGGCCACGGTTACTCCGCCAGCATGGCCGACGCTGCACTGTACCTCGCCAACAACGCAGAGACGCTGCGTAGCCAGGGACGCTCGGTCGTTCTCTACCTGCCGAAGATACAGACAGCCTCCGAAGCCGCACACTGGGCCACCATCCTCGACGCGATCGAGGACCACCTTCGCCTCGACCGCGGCACTGTCCTCGTCTATGTCCTCGTCGAACAGCTCGAGGCGTGCTTTCAACTCATGGAGATCCGTGCCGCCCTCGGGCGCCACTTCGTCGGTTTCAATACCGGTCGATGGGACTACATCAACTCGGTATCGGACGCACTCGCCTGGGACCCCGACTTCTTGAACCCCAACATCGATGCGATCACCATGACCTACGGGTACATGTGGGTCTACGAGGACCGCGTCCGCCGCGCGGTCAACACCCCCGATCTCAACGGACACTACGCGCTCTGGCAAGGCGGCATGGAAGCGAACATCCCGGTCGGCACCGACGCGGCCGTCGACGCCGCTATGCAGCGAGCAGTGGTGGGGGGGCGGCGCGAGCAGGTCGAGGGCGCCTCTGGGAAGTGGGTGGCCCACTGGAAGATGGTGCATGTCATGCGCCTGGTGTGGCAGGAGGTGGGAGACGACAACCAGCTCGGCAGGCCGTTCCCGCCGCTCACTTACACGGCGCAGGACGCCAGCGCACTGCGGACGCTCGAGGACGCGCCCCGTACCGTTCGGGGTGCTCGCGACCTGATCAGCGTCGGCCTGCAGTACGGCAATGCGTTCGGTCGCGGTTTCCAGGCCGCAGCCCTCAAGCCAGCCGACTTCTTCGGCGACAACGGCGTCCTCTACCTGATGGAGGATGCTGCGACTGGTGAGATCCGCCTCTCCGTGCTTTGGGAATGGCTCCACAAGGGAGCTGCATTCACCGACGACGACGCCGACAGCGGGATCAGGGCTGGCGAAACCCTGACGCGTGAGCTGTTCGCGCAACTATTGGAGGAAGAGCACGCCAAGCTTCTGCGAGCGGACAGCAACGACGTGCACGACGACTCAAAAACCACGACGCTGCCCATCGCCCGGGCAACCGTCGAGGCTTACGCGCTCGAGCCGGTCAAAGCGCCCTGGTACATCGACCTCCTCAACCTCAACCTCAATGTCACAGAGTTTTCCGTGGCCAAAGAGCGGATCCGGAGGTTCCTCGACGCGTTCGGCCGAGACGGCGCCCGTATCACCCGCAACCTCGATTTCGACAGCGAGAACTGAGAGAGTCCATCATGACATTTGACGACAAGGTCGCTGCTGCACGCAACTACATAAACAGTGACCGCTTCAGCGGCATCACCCGCCTTTACTCGGCCCGCCAGGTGGCCGAGCAGCAAGGGACCATCGAGAGCGGCTACCCAGTCGCCCGGGCCAACGCCGCGGCGTTCTACGACCGTTTACGGGAGCTCTGCTCGGAGCGCAAGTCGATCACCACTTTTGGTCCCTACTCACCGAGCCAGGCTGTGACGATGAAGCGAATGGGTATCGAGGGCATCTACCTTGGTGGCTGGGCGACGTCGGCCAAGGGCTCGGTTCAGGAGGATCCGGGTGCCGATCTGGCCAGCTATCCGCTCTCCCAGGTGCCCGATGAGGCATCGGCCATTGTGCGTGCCCTCTTGACGGCAGACAGGAATCAGACATACCAGCGCTCGCGCCTGTCGGCCGCCGACCTCGCGACTGCGCCCGAACCGGTCGATTACCGACCGTTCATCATCGCCGACGCCGACACGGGTCACGGCGGCGATGCCGCCGTGCGGAACCTCGTCCGCCGGTTCGTCGAGGTCGGGGTCACCGGCTATCACATAGAGGACCAGCGCCCCGGCACCAAGAAGTGCGGCCACCAAGGCGGCAAGGTTCTCGTCGGCGTTGACGAACAGATCAAGCGCCTCAACGCCGCTCGCTTCCAACTCGACGTCATGCGGGTGCCAGGCATCATCGTGGCCCGCACCGATGCCGAGGCCGCGAACCTCCTCGACAACAGCGGCGACGAGCGGGACCACCCCTTCATCCTCGGAGCGACCCACGCCGATGTCCCGTCTTACAAACTGACGACGCTGGCCCTGATGCGCGTCTTCTACAACGCAGGAGCAGATATCTTCAATGGCTTCACGCTCTACAAGGTCACCGACAAGGAATACGCAGCGGCCGACGCGTGGCTCGATCGCACGGGCATCGCTGCCTTGGCCCGCGCCGCAGCCAAAGAGACCGCCGGCGCCGACGAGCCCGTCGTCGAGCAGGCCTACGACAAGGTCGCCAATGAGATGGTCGGACGCTGGGAGGCCGAGTCCGGTCTCATGACCATCGGGGAGGCAGTGCTGGCTGGCCTGAAGAACCGGTTCGAAGACGGCGATGAGACACCCATTAGCGAGAACGAGTGGAGCGCCTTCGCCGCGACGGCCTCGTTCTGGGCCGTGCGCAGCGAGGCGCGAGAACTCGGCATCGACTTCTACTGGGACGCCGAGGTGGCCCGCACTCCTGAGGGCTTCTACCAGGTCCGCGGCGGGCTGGACTATGCGATCCGCAAGTCCGTGTCGGTCGCTCCGTACGCCGATCTGGTCTGGATGGAAACTGCGTCCGCCGATATCCACGAGGCGCAGGAGTTCGCCGCGGCGATCCACGCGGAGTTCCCCGACAAGATGCTTGCCTACAACCTCTCACCGTCGTTCAACTGGGACTCGACCGGTATGACCGACGACGCGATGCGCGAGTTTCCAAAGAAGCTGGGCGAGGCCGGGTTCGTGTTCAACTTCATCACCTACGGTGGCCACCAGATCGACGGTGTCGCAGCCGAAGAGTTCGCGACGGCCCTTCTCGAGGACGGCATGCTGGCCCTCGCTCAGGTCCAACGGAAGATCCGCCTGCTCGAGTCGCCCTACCGAACGCCGCAGACCCACGTCGGCGGTCCTCGCCTCGACGCCGCCTTGACGGCATCATCGGCGCGCACCGCGACGACGAAAGCCATGGGCAAGGGCTCGACGCAGGTCCAGCACCTCGCACAAACCGAGCTTCCCAAGAAGGTGCTCGAGGACTGGCTCGCCGAGTGGAGGCAGGTCTACGGCTTCAAGGAGCCCCTCACGGTACGTCTGCGCCCGAGCCGCGAGGGTGCCGACGTCCTCGAACTGTCGGTGCTGGGCGTCGGCGGCGACGACGACCGAAAAGCCAATCTGATCTTCGCTCTGATCACTGACCGCCATGGACAGGTCATCTTGTCGGTCCGGGACCAGAACACGTTCGGCTCCGAACTGCGTCAGAAGCGCCTGATGACTCTGCTTCACCTCTACGTCCTCAAGCGTTACCGGGTCTCCACTGTCCACTACGTCACACCAACCGAGGACAACGACAATCAGACAAAGCGGATGGCGGAGCAGGGCATCTACTCCAACGTGAACACCGAGGTGGGCCAGATCATCGTCGCCAAGGTCAACACCACGATGGTCGACACGCTCGCTGACGACGTGGACGGAGCCCTCAGCAAGCTCATCCGCAAGGAGAGCTGAGGGGACGGTTCGCCCGTCAATCCGCTCACGTTTCCTGGCGTTGGCCCCAGGTGCCCCGACATCGGAATCAAGGGTCTCCCGATGGGCGCCTTTCTAAGCCATACTCGGCAGTTTGTGCAATCGAAGTCCGATACGGGGCATTCCGCACAAGCTTCGGTGCGCCCCGAGCCGGCGGTAGGTGGCGCGCTGACCTGAACGTTCTGGGCGGACAATAGGGGGCACGCCCCGGCTCGCGATCACCGAGGGGGCCGAGCGCCGACCCTTCGTTAGGCGCGGGCTTCGGCCTGTATTCGTAACCTGCCGGACGCGCTCAGATGCGATGTTCGGGCACGGTCGACACGGTAAGCAAGTTGGCTGTGAGCCCGGCACGACTGTCTGTCCGAGCCGACGTTGGAGGGCCCTTGTGATGCCGAGTTCTACCGGCGTTGTGGGACTGGTCGGCGGTTTCCGGTTGGCGGCCCGGGCAGGCAAAGGGTTCTCTATACCGTTTCGGTGTTGCGAGAGCCGGTGCAGAGGGTGCCGGCCACGCAGCTGGTGGTCGAGCCGCTCACGCACCCGGACTGTCGCAGCGTCACCCGGCTGCTTCGAGTTGGCCGTCGGGGATGGAGGTGCTCGCTCGTCGCCACCCTTCTGGCCGCGTACAACGTCGGGCTGGGACTACGGACACGGTGTTGTCGACGAAGTTCGACTCGTAGACGGTCCCGATGGCGGGGTCGACGGCGAGCAGACTGGCGCCGCTGCCGACCGCCACCCTGGGCGGGATGTGGTCGCAGCCGCCGGTGGTGGCGGCGTTACAGGTGGAGCCGTCGATCACCGAGACGGTCGAGTCGAAGTAGTTGCCCACGTAGACGGTGTCGGCGGTGGCGTCCACTGCGACGTCGATGGCGCCTCGGCCGACCTCGATGGTCTGGGTGGGATTGCTGCAGCCGACGGTTGTGGTGGAGTCGCACGTGACGCCGTCGATCACCGACACGCTGCCGGGGGCGTCACCGTTGGCAAGAATTTGCCACGTAGATGGTGTTGGTGGCGGGGTCGATGTCGAGCCCTTGCGGGCTGCTGCCGACGTTCACGAAGGCTGGGGTCTGGCCGCAGCCGGCCTGCGTGATGGCGTTGCAGGTGGCTCCGTCGACCACGGCGACGGTGTGGCCCACGACGCGGGTAGGAAGGTGGAGGTAGTCAGTTGTGCAGATGGTGTCGGTGCGGTCGTTGACGGCCGTGTACCCGTTGACGTCGCCCGGTGGGAGCAGCGCCACCGCTGCCGGGGTCTGGCCGCAGCCGCTCGTGGTCGCGGCGTTGCAGGTGGCCCCGTCGAACACGTAGAGGTCGCCCGGTGCGACGCGGGTTTCGTCGTAGGCGGCGTCGTAGAGGGTATCGGTGCGGGCGTTGAGGGCCAGCGATCCGACTCCTCGGCGGGACTGGGGGGGAGGTTCAGGGTGGATTGGGCTGAGCACCCGGTGAGAACGGTGGCGTTGCAGGTGTCGGCGTCGAAGACGAAGACGTCACCCGGTTCGGTGGCCCCGTTGGAGACATACACGGTGTGGGTGGCCTCATCTACGGCCAGGTCCTCCAGTAAGGCGCTGGTCCCGAAGCTCACCGTCGGTGCCGTGGCAACACAGCCGGCCACGTCCGCGGCCTGGCAGGTTCGGGTGTTGATCATCGACACCGTCCCGCCGAAGAGGCTGACGACGTAGACGGTGTGCACGGACTGGTCTACGGCCACTCTGGTGGGGCCGGGCCCGACGGGGGTGGTCGGTGCCGGATGCCGGCAGCCGGTGGTGTCTCTGGCGTCGCATCGGGCGGTGTCGATGATCGAGACGTCGTTGTCGATCCCGTTGGGCACGTACAGGGTGTGCGTTGCCGGGTCGACGGCCGCCCCGGACGGCGGCGAACCCGGCTGTCGCCGGGCTGGGGCGCACAGAGCACCTTGGTAACGACTTCCGCTTTGCTCCGCCCGGATCAGGCCAGAAAGGATCACAGGAACGCGAGTGTCGCCCGCTAGACGTCAGTCGCAACGCCCAGGCGAGTGTCGAACCGTCGTCCACGAACCATCCCCGAGGTGCCTTACCGCGCGTAGGCGCCCTCACCATCGTATTGGTCGCTGCCCGGCTCGTCTAGCGCAGGTCTCGGCGACAGTGTGCGCGTGGGACGAACTCCCTGTCTGCCTGGCGTCCTACAGCCCCAGCAGTCGCCTCGGCCGCCGGAGCACGTGCTACTCGCCTCGGGCGAGGTTTCGCCAATGGTGTGCAGTGTCGCAGCGCCAGGTCTCGTCTGGGCCGGGAAGCAAAACGAATCGCGTAACTGTTGGTTGGCCATCCTCCAGATCGCCATAGAGGACATCGACCGTGAGGCGTCCGCGGCTTCGGTGCGCCTGCTCCGTATCCTTGAAGACCGGATCGCCAGGGTCGCGCAGCGCGGCCTGCCAGAACCCGGTATCGCCCGGCGCGACGTAGAGGTCGCGCTGTTGGTCGGCGAACGTGGCCGGATCCGGTGCTGGGTCGCCGCGGCGGTGGCGGGCAGGCCCGAGAGGGTCGGCACGAACGCGGTCTTGCGTTTCAGGCTCGAGTCGGTAGCCTCGCAGGTGGGCGATGCCGGTGCCAACGTTTCGTAGCGACAACGCCAAGTAGATCACTTCTCCTTCTGGGCGGAAGAGAGCCTCACCCGGCTTCATTTCGAGCACTCGACCATCAGCGAACTGAATCTCGTGACCGGGGTCCTCTCGTTGAGCGACGATGAGCAGTGGGCGCAGCGTGGCGAGAAGCGACCGCTCGGCAAGGCGCGCCGAGCGCTCGGCCGATCTCGCGGCTTGGTTGGAGGATCGGATGGCCGCGAACGTGGCGCCGGCCAGAACCAGTGTACCGATCGAGGTGCCCCATCCCGCCCAGTCGACCATCGCAGCGGTGCCTAGCGGACCCCTGCGCGGCCCCGAGAAGGAGGTCGCGGCGGGACCACGTCACGGCTTCCTGGCGTCGGTGTCGATGACCCGTGCAAGCTGAAGGAAGACCGTGCGCGCCGGGTCCCGGCGTTCAGATGAAGAAGAGGCATCGCTCGATCCGTTCGGCGATCGGGCCCAGCAGTTCGTTCCGGACTGTCACATGCTGCGGGTCGCTGCCCCACGCTTCAAAGGTGGCCTCGTCGGGGAAGTCGTTGCTAACTGCCAGGTCCATGTTCCCGGGTCGAGCTCCGATGTCGCGGCCGACGACAACATTCTGGCGCCCAGGGAAAGGCAGGGATCCAATCGCTTGCATGAAAGCGTCCACCTGCCGGGCTGTGACGTCGGGCTTCAGGCGGACCATCAGGATGTGGCGCAACACACGAATCATCCTAAAGGAAACGGGCTCCAGGAACGCCATGATCAGGCGACCACGCCGTCACCCGAACTGCCGTGGCAGTCGGTCCGACACAACCCTTCCAGATCGCTGGCGTCGCACAGGATGGCGCCTCCACGCTCCTTGCCCGGCCACGCATAGTCGGCAGGGTTCGGCGCTCCATCCCGGACCTATCCCGAAGTCCGTTGCAAGCGCAGAATGACGGCCGGACTTTATGAGGCCGGGGTGCCTCAGGATGGCCGAACGTTCGAGATCAGGTTGCTGTCTCGTGGCCGTTGGGGACGACTCGATAGCCGGCGGACGACAGCCGCGGGCGAGCCCGTCCTCTTCGTCGTTCGTCCGAAAAGCGGAACCAACGCTCTTGTTCGGCGGGCCAGCGGGAGATCGTGTCCTTGAAGCGCCGGAAGGCGCCACGCCCGTCGATGGCGATGCCGAGGCGGCCGGCCCTACCCGGCTCGTCCCCCGTGGCGACGTAGTTCTCCATGTCCCGGTAGCCCTCATGCGATGCCTCCGGGCCCACGTACAACCAGCGGTCCGGGTCCTCGAAGTCCGGCGCCTCCACCGACTCTTGTCCGGCGAAGTACTCGATGGTTGAGGCCCGCCATACCTCGCCGGTTTCCAGGTCGATGCGCCCACCGTCCTCGCCGAGGCCGGCTTCGAGCAGCTCCGACAGCTCGTCCAGGTCCACGGGTAGGGGCCATCCCGGCGGGGCCGGACGGCCCCCCATAGCGCCTACCGGGACACCGTCATCGAGCAGTGCGAGCAGAACTCTGCGACGAGGCCCCCTTCTATACCCTCGGCCCGCTCACCACCGATATCGCTCCCGGCTATGACCACATCACCTCGGCCATCGGCGCGGCCATGATCGGCTGGTACGGCACCGCAATGCTGTGTTACGTCACTCCCAAAGAGCACCTCGGGCTCCCCGATCGTGATGACGTCAAGACCGGCGTCATCTCCTACAAGATCGCCGCCCACGCCGCCGATTTGGCCAAAGGCCATCCCGGCGCCCAGGCGTGGGACGACGCCCTCTCCGACGCCCGCTTCGACTTTCGATGGTCGGATCAGTTCAACCTGGCCCTCGACCCCGATACCGCCCGCAGCTACCACGACGAGACCCTGCCGGCCGCCGCGGCCAAAACCGCCCACTTCTGCTCCATGTGCGGCCCACACTTCTGTTCCATGCGCATCAGTCAAGACGTGCGCCAATACGCCGCGGAGCGAGGCCTCGACGACGACCAAGCCCTACAGGCTGGCCTGGCCGACAAAGCCGCCGAATTCAACGCCGCCGGCGGCCGCATCTACCTCCCCCTGGCCGGCGATTCGAGGGTCCACACCGCCCCGAACCCCAAATGACCGCCCCCCACCCACTGCCTGCTCACCCTCAGATCACGCCGTTACACAGAACCCCTGACAGACCCCAAGGGGATCCGCGGAGACCGCTCCCGCAAACCGGCGCAAGTGCCCCACCGGGAGCCGCACCCTCGGTCAGGGATAAGTACCTCCCGTCCGGCGTTTGAGGGCGCTCCGGCATCGTGATATTGGGTTAGTCATACGGCGTCGTAGGGGATGCGTCCACTAATAGATCTTGTGGAGTCCTGTGAGCCGGCCGCTCAGGGTCAGGGTCAGGTCTTCGATTGGACCGGCTACCAGCAGGCCTTCGCCAGCCGCCCAGTCTGTGTCGGTCGCTTCGACACGGATACCGGCAAAGAGTTTGTGTCCGGGGAAGAACCGGCTGGTCCAGAGATCGGCGGCGACGAGGATCATGCACCTCTCGGGAACTGTCCGCTGTTGGTTCAGCGGGCGGCGGATGTCTAGTGAGTGGATAACGATGTCGTTGAGCATCGACAGCGAGGACAGCCCGCGTAGGTGGGTCCGGGTGGGCACGGCCGACCTGAAGTCGTCAAGGAGCACTGGGAGGGGACGGCTTCCACGACGGCGCGCGTCCTTGGCTATGAAGCGGTCGGTTCGGAATCCGTTTGAGATCATGCCGACCAGTACGTACGGCCTGGTCATGGTGGTCTCGCTGACCATGTGGCCCACTACGTCGCGTACCCGCCACTCGCTGCATAGGGACGATGTGTTCCACTGGAGTGCGGTTAGGGTCTCGAGTAGCCCGAGAAGAGCCTCTCGTTCGTAGTGGACATCGGTCCAAACATCGCTTGGCGTGGCCACTACAGGGTCCTTCCATTATCGCGACCGCAAGACGCTTCCGCTATGTCTGATCGTCTGGCTGGCGAGGTGGGTGCCGTCGAACGGTCGGCCAGGTCGGGCCGTTTCATGCGTCGCGGTGTCGGATGATGGCGATGGCGAGGGCGGTTGTGGCGTGGAGGGCGAATACGGCGAGACCGGCCCGCGGTGAGAGGGTGGTGGTGTTTTGGTGGCGTTGAAGATGGCTTGTCCGGCGATGTACGGCAGGAACTTTGCCACGGGGCCGCCTG
>CAVSOT010000006.1:0-143548 GCA_963729695.1 uncultured Acidimicrobiaceae bacterium | reverse complement strand
GGTGGGGCGCTGTCAGGCGACCGCGTGAGCTGCTGAGCGCAGATCGATTTGCACCCACACCCGGTTGCCGTCGCGGCGAACGACCCTGCCTCGATAGGGTGGTTCCTCGTCGTCGCCGAGGGTCACCTCGTCGGCCGGTTGGGGATCGAAGTTCGGGTCGTGCGCCCGGGGGCTGTGCGAGATCCAGCACTCGACGACCAGGTCCCCTCCGACCTCGTTGGGGTCGTAGCGAAGGTCGTAGCCCTCCTCAGTCATGATCTTGATGCTACCGCCGGCGCGGCCCAGCCCAGACCGGGTTTCGCTTCGGCTCGGAGAAGTGCCGGCGAACGCGTTCGAACTGGGTAGGGGTGGGTTCGGCGAGCACGACGGTCCAGTGAGGATGCTCGCGGGTCGGCAGGAGCGGGAAGCCGTCGGCGACCAGGTCGGCGCCGGACGCTTCGAGGAGCCATTGCCGGTCGAGCAGGAGCGGAATGAGGCGGGCGAGACGGTCGTAATCGTCGCCGGGCAGTTCGAACACCGAGAAGCCATGGAGTCCCCACCGGGCGAAGGTCACCTCGCAGTTCTGGCGGAGTTTGTCGTCAGCCAGCGTGGTGCGCCCGAAGCGAACCATGACCAGGGTGGTCGGCGTGGCGGCTTCCCGGAGCTGGAGGGGCTCACGCACGGGCGTCGCCAACTTCCATGAGCCAAGTGCCCCTTCCGCAAACCACCTCGCCAAAGTAACCGGGCACGGCGTCGCCTACGGCTGCCGTGGTCACAAGTTGGTCACAAACGCACCAGGATCGGGCGGTACAGAGGCACCAGAAGCAGGACGGCTACAAGGAAAGAAACCAGCCCTGAGCAGCCAATTCGCGACTGACGGGTATCAGCGATGATCGCTCGGGGAGGAGTTCGAGTCCTCCCCCCCGAGCCACGTGCCCCCAGGTCCTCGGCAGCTCAGAGGCCTGCGGGTTGTTGGCGGAAACGACACAGACTCGGGCGCCACGGTCCTGCGGGAGCTCTTCGTCGCCGCGGACGGCGGCCTGTGCCTGGTGCCGCAACCCCGCGTCACTCGAAGCGCCACTGGCGAACCGGTCTACTCGGTGACGTCCCGGCAGATGGCGCTGGCCCGTCTGCTGCACGGCCTCGAAGGATCGGGCGGGCACGGCCCGGATATCGGGGTGGCCACGGCCCGCTTCGAGGTCTCCGACTGACCGTATTGGGGACCGGCCAGGTAAGGCGGACCGGAGCGGCTGTCAACCCGTAGCTGCCGGTTGGGGGTCAGGAGCCGGACGGGCCCTCCCGGCGCCAAAGGCGCGGCGAGCCCGGTGGAACCCGGTCCGGCTACGAGGCCGCGCCCTGCTCGGCGACATCGTACGGGTGGAATGCGGCCTTTGTCAGAAGTTGGGTCCAGGCCCCGAAGCGGGCGAGGACTCCAAGGTGCGTTTCCGGCGGCGCGGAGCCGGGTATGCGTTTTTGGTCGCCGTGGCTGCTCCCGGCGACATGCCGCGGCCCCTTGGCATCACCGCCCTCGATGCCGGGGGGTCGCGGTACGTATGGCGGCACCGTTTGGTACCAAACCTCTTGGTAGGCAAAGGTTGCGTGTGCTAACCTTGTTGGCGTGGCTGGATCGAACCCGGCAGCCCAGGCGGCCGCCGAGTCGGCGGCGGGCTCGGACTCGGACTCGGCGGCGGGCCCGGCGGCGGGCTCGGTCCGCGCCTTGAGCGAGGCTCACGGAGTGATCCCACCGGGCTCCTCGGAGGAGGCCGAAGCCGCCGATGGGGTGAGCGACCCGCAGCTCTGGCGGATTACCACCGTGGTGATCCTCGGGACGATCATGGCGGTCCTCGATACCACGATCGTCAATATCGCGCTGGAGTCACTTTCCCGCGATTTGCACACCAAGTTGGCTGACATTCAATGGGTTGCGACCGCGTATTTGCTGTCCTTGGCGGCCGTCATCCCGGTGAGTGGATGGTGCGCCCGGCGCTTTGGCGCCAAGCGCGTCTACCTGACTTCGATCACCATGTTCACCTTTGGGTCGGTGCTGTGCGGCCTGGCCCACTCCGGTACGGAACTTATTGCGTTTCGGGTTGTTCAGGGTTTGGGTGGCGGGTTGATCATGCCGGTGGGCCAGATGATCCTGGTCCGGGCCGCGGGACGCCGCAATCTGGCCAAGGTAATGAGCGCAATGGCGGTTCCGATGGTGATGGGTCCGGTGCTGGGCCCGACTATCGGCGGGCTCATCCTGGACAACTTTGGTTGGCGTTGGCTCTTCTACGTCAACGTGCCGATCGGGGTGGTGGCCGTGCTTTCGGGTATGCGAAAGCTCCCTACCGATGCGACCGAGGATGCCGGTCGGCTGGACCTCTGGGGACTGGCGTTAATAGCTACGGGCCTGGTCGCGGTGACCTACGGTTTGGCCGAAATAGGGCTGTCGACCGGCGACCGCCTCAGCCACGTCGTCGTCCCCTTGGTTTCGGGCGTATGTCTGGTGGCTGCCTTCGTTCACCGGGCGTTGCGAGTAGAACAGCCACTGCTGGATGTCCGGCTCTATCTCAACAGAGCCTTCACCGCCGCCTCGGTGACCATATTTTGCATCGGGGCGGCGCTCTTTGGCGGCATGATCCTGATGCCGTTGTACTTCCAGACCGTCCGGCACGAAGACGCGGTCTACACCGGCCTGTTGCTCATCCCCAGAGGTTTCGGGGCGGCGCTGGCGACCTGGATGGCGGCGCGGGTGATGGACCGGATAGGCGCGGGGGCGTCCTCAGCGCTCGGGATCCTCATCGGCGTCGGCTTCACCCTGCCGTTGGTGGTGATAGGTGGCCACACGTCCTACGTGCTGATCTGCCTGGTTATGGCCCTGAGCGGCTTCGGTTTGGGGCTGGCCACCACACCGGCGATGACGGCGGCGTATCGCGCCTTGCGGCCCTCACAGATCCACGACGCCAGCCCCCAACTCAACATCGTCCTCCGGGTCGGCGGATCGGTGGGCACGGCGATCCTGACGGTGGTCCTGCAACAACACCTGACGAAGGCGGGAAGCTCGCTCTCGGCTCAGGCCCACGCGTTTGGGAGCACCTTCTGGTGGGTGGTCGGTGTCATCGGAGTGGCGGTGATACCCACGGTGATGCTGATGTGGGTCGAGCGGCCGTGGACGTCGTGGGCCCGCTCCGACGTCGAGGACGAACGGGCGGTGGCCACGGTGCAGATGCTGGAGGCGGAGTGATAAGCCGGCCCCGCCCGGCGATCGAGCACTTTCGCCAGGCCGGGCCCGTGTTCAGGGCGGCCGAGCGACGGCCTCGCGGTCGCGACCAGCGAAGTGGGGAGTTCATGTCGCACGGTCATCTTCGGGCGTTGTCGACCCCTGGTCCGGCGTCTCGTTCGGGGCTGGCCGGATAACGTCGTCGACTGGGAGGTCGGACGTCCATGCGAGTGGTTGGGGTGATGGACTTCGGCGGTCCGGAACGACTCCAGGTGTACGACGTGCCCCGACCGGAGCCCGGTCCGGGGGAGGTACGGATCCGGATCCACGGAGCGGCCGTGAACCCGACGGACGCCGACCTTCGTTCCGGCGTACTCCGGGCGGTCTTCGCATCGCGCCCGCCGCCGCACGTGCCCGGCATGGACGCCTCAGGGGTGGTGAGCGCAGTCGGGGACCAGGTGCCGTGGTCCGTCGGCGAGCCGGTGGTCGCGCTGGTCATGCCGCACTGGCCGCACGGGGGGGCGTACGCCGACGAGCTCGTAGTTCCGGCTGAGTGCGTGGTCGGCAGCCCGGGTGGGATCGACCCCATTCCCGCCTCGACCTTCTTGATGAACGCCATGACCGCCCGCATGGCACTCGACGGTCTCGGATTGGCCGCCGGCCAGAGCCTTCTGGTGACGGGCGCCGCCGGCGCCTTCGGGAGCTTCGTCGTGGAGCTGGCCAAGGCGGATGGCCTCGTTGTCCTCGCCGACGCGGCGCCGGCCGATGAGGAGTTGGTGCGATCCCTCGGCGCGGATGCGGTCATGGCCCGAGGCGAGGGGCTCGGCCAGCGGGTTCGCCACGCGCTGCCGTCTGGGGTGGATGCGGTGGCCGACGGCGCCCGGCTGCAAGCGGACATCGTGCCTGCCATCCGGGAGGGCGGAGCGGTTGCGGCCGTGCACGACTGGAGCTCCGATCCCGGGCGGGGCATCCGGATCTGCCGTATCCGGTGCTCCGAGCGGGCCAAGGACACTGCCGCTCTGGACCGGTTGTGCCGGCAGGTGGAGGATGGGGTGGTGACGCCACGCGTCGCCGATGTCGTTGCCCCTGAGCGAGCAGCCGACGCCCACCGCCGGTTCGAGCGGGGCGGGGTCCGCGGCCGGTTCGTCATCGACTTCCGCGAATAGGGGCGGCTGGTGGGGCGGGCAGGTCGCTACCCGATCCGCCCGGCCCGGTTCTCGGTACACTCCGCCGGGTGGCGACGGCTGCCGCGGGTGCCGCATTTGGAGGGATCTCGCCGATGTCGGAAGCTGCGAGTGTGGTGCTGGTCCACGGGGCTTGGCATGGGGCCTGGTGCTGGGACCGAGTCGTGAATCGGCTGTCCGCACGGGGGGTCCGCGCCATCGCGGTGGACCTGCCCGGGCACGGGCGGGACCGGGGCCCACTCGGCGATCTGCACGGCGACGCCGCCCGGGTGTCGGAAGTCCTTGACCGCGTTCGACGGCCCGGTCGTTCTTGTCGGTCACTCCTATGGCGGTGGCGTCATCACCGAAGCCGGGGAGCATCCTGGGGTTACTCATCTCGTCTATCTGTGCGCCCTCCCCATCGATGCGGAAGAGACGTGTGCCACCGCGGCGACCGCCGAGGTCGCGGCTGCGGGGATCTCCTACGAGGGCCGGCCGGACCTCGGTGCCGGTCTGATCTTCGACGACCACGGGACGGCAACCGTCGAGCGGTCAGCGGCAGCAGCGTGCCTGTACAACGACTGTGAGCCCGAAACCGTCGACTGGGCGCTCGCTCGCCTGGGACCGCACCCGCTGGTGGCCTTACAGCAGACGCCGCTAGCGGTGGCCTGGCGCTCGAAACCCTCGACCTACATCGTCTGCACAAAGGACCAGACCATCCATCCCGACCTCCAGCGTATTCTGGCCCAGCGGTGCACTACCGCGCTCGAATGGGACAGCGGGCATTCCCCGTTCCTTTCCCAGCCGGATCGAGTAGCGGATTTCCTGTACGAGATGGCGGGCCGAGCCACGTAGCGGTCTCTCGAGGGGGTGGGCGGTCGCCGCGGAACACAAACGCGGCACGCGTGGTTCCCCGATGGGCGATCGGTGTCCCCTTGTGGTCATATACGACCACAAGGGGACACGGATCGGCTCGGCAAGAAACAGCCGTGTCGCGTTTGTGTCTCGGCCCGGTTCCGTGGAGCGGGCGAGCGGGTGCTGGGGGGCGGGTGCTGTGGGGCGGGCGGATCAGTTGAGCAGGGCCAGGATGTCGGCTGGGCCGAGGGGCAGCCGGGTGATGGTGACGCCGAAGGGAGCGAGGGCGTCGGCCACGGCGTTGACCACCGCAGCGGGCGACCCGATGGCGCCGCCTTCGCCCACCCCTTTGAAGCCCCCGGCACCGGGACTCGGGGTCTCGACGTGGCCGTATTCGATCACCGGAACCTCGGCGGTCGTGGGCAGCAGGTAGTCCATGAACGTGGTGGCGAGCGGGTTGCCATCGTCGTCGTAGGCCAGGTGCTCGTGCAGGACCCCGCCGATCCCCTGGACGCTTCCGCCCGCGATCTGGCCCTCCACCACGTTCGGGTTGATCATCGGGCCGCAGTCCTCGCTGACGATGTAGCGCAGGACGGTGACCGATCCGGTGCGGATGTCGACCTCGCAGGTGCACACGTGGGTGGCGTTGGCCCAGATGAAGGGCCGCGGGGTCGTGTAACGGCCGGACGCCTCGAGGCCGGCGGTCATTCCGGGGGGAAGCTGGTCGGTGGCGAAATACGCCATCTGGGCCAGCTCGCCAAAGGAGATGCCCACCGACGGCGTGCCCCGCACGCTGGCCCGGCCGTGGGCCAGTTCGATGTCCTCGACCGCGGCTTCGAGCCGGTGGGCGGCCAGGGTCGCGATCTTGTCTCGGAGCTCACCGGCCGTCACGGCGATGGCTCCGGCGGCCATGGAGGCGCTGCGACTGCCGCCCGTGCCCGCTCCGTAGGGGGTGATGGCGGTGTCGCCCTGGATGGTGTTGACGTCCTCGATGTCGACGCCGAGGGCGTCGGCGGTCAGCTGTACGACGGTGGTCTCGACGCTGTTGCCCGTGGATCCGCCGGCCATGTACACGTTGACCTTGCCCGAGGGCTCGATGCGGATGTTGGCGCCCTCTGAGGCGTACATTCCGAAGCCGCCGGTGGTGAGCTCGACGTAGGTCGAGGTACCTACCCCGAGGTAACGGCCGCGCTGGCGGGCGGCGGCCTGCTCTTGGCGGAATTCTTCGTAGCGGAGGATTTCCATGGCGTGCTCGAAGGTCTCCAACGGGGTGACGGCGTCGTAGGTCATCCCGTTGGGGTTGGTGTAGGGCATCTCGTCCTGGCGGAGCAGGTTGCGCCGCCGCAGGTCGATGGGGTCCATGCCCATCTGTCGGGCGGCAATATCGAGGATCATCTCCCGGGCCAGGGTTTCGAACATCCACGGGCCTCGATACGCCGACCGTCCGACGGTGTTGGAGCAAATGGCCTTGGACGAGAAGGTCGCCAGCGGTATCCGGTAGGGGCCGGGGAACTGCGATCCGATGAGACCGCCAGTGGCCACCGGGGAAGGAGTGGGATAGGCGCCGACGTCCTGGATCACGTCCAGCTTGACGGCCAAGATGGTCCCGCTTTCGTCGAAGGCGACCTCGGCTGTCCCGTGCTCGTGTCGTGACTGCCCGGCACTCAGCAGGTTCTCCCGGCGGTCCTCTATCCACTGAACAGGCGCGGGAAGCTTCATGGCCGCCAGCATCAGGCACATCTCTTCGCGCTGGATGAAGATCTTCTGACCGAAGCCTCCTCCGGTGTCGCGCATGATCACTCGTATCCGGTGCTCCGGCACCCCGAGCAACCGTGAGCTGAACGACCGATAGTCGTGCGGCGTCTGGGTCGCGGCGTAGATCGTCAGCTCTCCGGCCCGCCAGTGGGCGACCATGCCGCGGGTCTCCATCGGAGACGGGACGTAGGCGTGCTGAGCGATGGTTTCGCTGGTGACATGGGCCGCGTTGGCGAACGCGGCGTCGACCTGGTCGGCGGGCGGACCGGGCACGGACCCGATCACGTTCCTCGGAAAGGCCTCGTGCACCAGGCCCTCGGCGGACTCGGCAACGACGTAGTCGACGACCGCCGGCAGAGGGTCGTAGTCCACTACGACCAGGTCGGCTGCATCCTCGGCGATGTAGGCGTTGTCGGCGACGACGAAGGCCACCGGGTCGCCGACGAAGCGGACTTCCTCATCGGCCAGCGGGGGCCGAGGCGCTTCGACGGCCTCGGGTCCACTCAAGGTGTGCCATTGGGCGCGGACCCCAGGGTTGAGGTCCGCACCCAGGAAGACGGCGTGTACCCCCGGTAGGGCCTCCGCCTCGGACCGGTCGATCCCGACGATGCGGGCCCGAGCATGTGGGCTCCGGACGAAAACCCCGTGCAACGTGCCGGGCAGCATCACGTCCGCGACGTACGTGCCGCGGCCGGTGAGCAGACGCTCGTCTTCGACTCGATTGATCCGGCTGCCCACGTACCTGGCGGACCCGGCATTGGCCGGCTGCAGGGTGTCGACGTTGTCGGTTGTCGGCGGCACATCTTCTCCTCTCGACGGCCACGACTAGGCCGTCATGCTGATGGCTTCCTCGGGGCATCGCTCCACGCATTCCCGTACCCGCTCTTCGAGCTCCGCCGGCACGTCCGGAATGAGCACGACCCCGAAGCCCTCGTCGTCGATCCCGAACACCTCGGGGCAGTGGGCCATGCACCGCTGATGCCGGAAACACAGCTTCCCATCGATGGCCACCCGCACCTAACTGCTCCTCAGCCCGTGGCGGCAGAGGCGGTGGCGGACTCGCCGAGGGCGGCGAGGAATCGTCGATGCAGGTGCTGGGGCGCCGGTTCGTTCCGCCCGAAGACGGCGTGGTCTACCAGGCCGGTTTCGATGCCGGGTTCGGTCCGGGCAGCCACCCAGAAATCCTCTCCGTCGACCACGGCTTGGCAGATCCAGGGCGCCAACTCGACGAATCGGTTGGTCTGTTCCTCGGAAAGACCTGGCCGCATGTAGTTGCCGTGCACCGCCCGGGAGTGGTGGGCTCCGGCGGGAAGCACTTGCCACAGCTCGACGTGGCGATAGTCGAAGCTCACGATGGAGTTCGGAAACAGGGCGTACTGGTAGCTGATGTGCTGGAAGGGGTCGTCCCAATCCTTCTCGGGCCGGCCTTTGAGCTCGTCGATGCTGCGGATGGCGGTGGAGTTGCGCAGGTGCGGACCGAACGCGTCGAAGATCAGCACACCGCCATAGGCGTACTCGCCGAGGGTCTTCCGGTGGAGATAGTCGAAGTGGTAGTTCTCCCGGTACGTGTCGAGTTGCACCTTCCAGTTGGCGTCGACTTCGTGCACGTGGGGGTCACCGAGGAGCTCCCAGCTGGCGAAATCGAGCAACGACAGCTCCTCGACCAGGCCTGGGCCGAGATAGCTGTCGATATCGACGGGGTCGCCCGGACGAAGCCGGCCCACGATCAGGCCGTAGCCTTCGGCCACCGGAAGCTCGATCAACCCTTTCTCCTCACGGCACAGCCCGTCGAAGGCCTCGGCGACCGGAATCCCGACCAACTTGCCTTTGACGTCGTAGACCCAGGCGTGGAAGGGGCAGGTGAAGCGCCGGGCATCTCCGTAACCATCCACGACCCGCACCCCCCGGTGCCGACAGACGTTGGCGAACGCATGCACCCCACCATCCGAGTCACGCGTCAGGAGCAGCGGTACGCCGATCAGCTCGGTCGTGTAAAAGCTGTTCGGCCGGGGGAGGGCGCCAGAGAGGCACAACACCAGAGGTTGGTCCCGGAAGAGCAGCTCGAGCTCGCGTTCGAGGTAGTCCTCGGAGGTGTAGATCCCCATGGGGACCTCCAGGACCTCGTCGGCCATGTCGGTGGTGTGGTGCTCGATGTGGTCCAGCAGCCGTCTGGCGATGCTGCGATCCAGCGCTTCTCTGTCCACGGTGCCTCCATGCGGTTCGGGCAGCTCTTTCCCCAGCCTAGACGGTCGGGCCAGATGTGTGCGAGCGTTCGCTCACCTGGCCTCGTGGTCCGGTAGCTGCGTAATCGTACCCGGAGCAGCCAATTCACCTCGTTTGCGGCGGTCTCGGGACGGGATCGGGGCGGAGGCAGATTGGCGTCAGAGTGCGACATCATTCCGGAAACGTGCACTAAAGTTGGCGGACCCCCGCGAGCCGGGGCTGGCTCACCAGGCGGCCCGGCGCGGTCGGAGGAAGAGGGAAACCGATGGAACACGACCGGTCTGACCTGATGTCCTGCGACCCGGCTTTTCTGAAGGGCACGATGTGGAGCGGCGACCCCGATGGCTGTACCGTCGATATCGACACGGGCGCTTGGGGTCACAACCGGAGGGAGAATCTATGACGCCACGAATCGACATCAACTTCCATACCCCGGCCGGGATAGCCGACCCCTATTCCATCTACGACGAGGTCCGGACGGTTGGCAACGTGGTCTGGAATGACGCCATGCAGGGCTGGAACGCCTTCGGCTTCGACGAGATCAGCGCCGTCCTGACCGACTCGGGCGAGCGGTTCACCATGTTGAGCAGCCAGCTGGCCTACTGGTTCGAGGCACCGAATCTGATCACCGTCGACGGCCCGTACCAGCGCCGGTTGCGCGGCGCGCTGTCGCCGCGGTTCACGCGCAGCGCTATCGCCAAGTGGGAGCAGCGGGTCACGGAGGTCGTGGAGCAGCTGTTGGCTCCCTTGCGCGAAGGAACCCGCAGCTATGACCTGATCGCGGATTTCACCATGATCCCGACCGTGATCGTGGCCGACATGCTCGGCGTTCCTCCCGATCGGTACGAGGATTTCCGGCGCTGGTCGCACGAGATCGTTTCCAACCTGGCCTGGGGCGCCGAACAGGAAGAGATACAGGCCATCATGCGGCGGGCGTCCACTGAGATCAACGACTACGTGCGCCAGGAGATGGACACGCACCGGAGCGAGCAGCCGGACGACCTGTTCACCGCCATGCTCAACTTGTCGGGCGATCAGGCCATGAGCGACGAGGTGATCCGCTCGACGGTCGTGCTGCTCGTCTTAGCCGGCTACGACACCACGGCGAAGTTGATGGGCAACACCCTGGTGGCCCTCGAGCATCACCCCGATCAGCGGCAGGAGATTGCCCACAACCTCGACCTGTTGCCCGCGGCGATCGAAGAAGCCATGCGCTGGACCGGTCCCGTCCAGTACACCAGCCCGCGGCTGGTCGTGCAGGACACCGAGCTCGCCGGCGTGGAGCTCTTGAAGGGCCAGGTGCTCTACGTGTTCCTGGCCGCCGCCAATCGGGATCCGAGACGGTGGGAGGATCCCAACCGGTTCGACATTCACCGTGAGAGCAAGTCCAACCTGGGCTTCGGTTGGGGACCGCATCTCTGTCTCGGCGCCCCACTCGCACGTCTGGAGACCAAGGTGGCCGTCGAGCACCTGCTGCGGGTGGCACCCGAGTACACGCTTCGGGATGTTGACCTGGGCAACTCGTTCTTCATGCGGGGTCCCGAGCGCGGCTACATCGAGGTTGGAGCCAAGGCGGCCATCTGACGACGCCATCTGGCCGATGCGCCCATCTGACGACGCCGTCTGATGGCGACGGATCAGCGCTTCCTGGCAACAGGGGTCAACCCCGGCTGGGTCTCCTTGACGGTCCGTCGAGGGGTGTAGTAGCAAAGGCCCGCTTTTCCTCACGGGTCACGATCGGATAGGAGATGAGCTGGGTGTCCAGCGGGACGGTTGCGGCCACGTTCGAGCCGAGTGAGACGTTGCCTGGGGTGGTGCGGGAGTGGGCGGAGCGTGATGGTGGTCGCCTGTTTCTGCAGGAGGTGAGTGGGGGGTCGCGCACCTATGGGGAGTTTCATCAGGCGGTGCTGCGCTGGGCGGACGGGTTTCGCCGGTTGGGTATCGGGGCGGGTGACAACGTGGCGGCCATGGTGCAGACGTCGATTTCGACGTGTGAGCACTGGGTCGGGTTGGGCTGGTTGCGGGCGGTGCACACCGGGGTGAACACGGACTTTCGGGGCAGCTCGTTGGCCTATGTGTTGAACAACTGCCGGGCCCGGCACATGATCTGCGGGTTGCCGTTCTTGGAGCGGGTGGCGGAGGTGGCGTCGCAGCTGGAGTATCTGGAGTTGGTGGTCGTGCCCGATGCGGCGGTGGTGGAGGTGCCGGAGGGGTTTCCGTTTCGGTTGGTGACGGCGGCTGAGGTGTGGGAGGGGGCGGAGGCGGCTCGGGACTTGGCCGTGCCGATGCGCCATGAGATCGCTTGCATCACGTACACCTCGGGCACCACTGGGGCTTCCAAGGGCATCCTGGTCCCCTGGGGACGCCTGTGGCCGGTCGAGGCGTGGATGGACCTGACCGGCGACGACGCCTACTACGACCCGTTTCCCACCTTCCACCTGTCCGGGCTCATCCCTCTCGCCTGGCTGGGCTTTCCCGGCGGGCGGGTGGTGTTGCGGGACGGGTTCAAGACCCGGCTGTTCTGGGAGGAGGTGCGGGCCTTCGGCTGCACCGCGACAGCCTTGATCCCGGTGATGATGAACTGGCTGATCGACCAGCCCCCCCAAGCAGACGACCTGGACAACCCGCTGCGATTCGTGACAGGTGCACCTGTGGTGGCGCGTGTCGACGAATTCAAGAGCCGCTTCGGGGTGCAGATGCGGACGGCATATTCGTCGGGGGAGACGGGCATGCCCCTGTACGCCGGGCCGAACGTGACGGCCGACCGCGACTCGACCGCCAAATGGGTGGCCTCCGGTTACGAGGTGCGGGTGGCCGACGAGCACGACTACGAGGTGCCGCAAGGCCAGGCCGGTGAGTTGTTGGTGCGGACCTCGGATCCGTGGCGGATGATCGTGGGCTATTTCGGGATGCCCGACAAGACGGCCCAGGTGTGGCGTAACGGCTGGTTCCACACCGGTGACGGTTTCGTGCAGGACGAGCGGGGCCGGTACCACTTCGTGGATCGCATCAACGATTCCATGCGCCGCCGGGGAGAGAACATCTCCTCCGCGGAGGTGGAGGCCTACGTCAACCGCCACCCGGCCGTGTTCGAATCGGCCGCCATCGCCGTGCCCTCCGAGCTCGGCGAAGACGAGGTCAAGATCTGCGTCATCCTCCAACCCGGCGAGACCCTGGCTCATGCCGACCTGCGCGAGTACCTGGCGGACCGCATGCCGACCTTTATGGTGCCCCGCTACATCGAGTTCATCGACAACCCCGAGCGCACCGAAGCCATGCAGCGCATCAAGAAACCGGCGCTGCGGGCCAACCCACTCAACCCCCAAACCTGGGACGCGCACCAGGCCAAATAGCCTGAACGCACGGGCTGAAGCCGGGTCGCGCTGGGCCGGCTTCGTCAGCGGACCGGGTGGGGCCGGCCCAGCGGCGACTCCAGGTGGTGATCAGTCGAGGTGGTAGACGCGCACAGCGTTGTCCTGTAGCACCTTGCGCATCACTTCTTCCCCGACGATCGCCGTATCCCGGCGGATGACTTCCGACGGAGACGGCGCATAGCTTGCCGGTCCTGGGGAAAGACTCGTCGGGTGAGGAAAGTCGGACTCGAACATCACGTTGTCCTGATACTTGGGCAGGAGCTCCAGCGACGAGTGTTCGTGCCAGAACATGGAGTACACCTGACGCATGAAGTACTCGCTCGGCATCAACCGGTTGGGGTACAGGTCCCGAGCGCCAAGGTTGTTCCACTGCCAGTCGAGGCTGTCCAGGAGGAAGGGGATGTAGCCGAACCCGCTTTCGACCGACACGAAATCGAGCCGGGGGAATCGCTCACAGAGCCCGCTCGTCAGTAGGAATCCAATAGTCCGCGAGTGACTGATGTGCCCGATCGACGAGCGGGCTGCGTGGAACGCCGGGTCGTAGCCTGTGCGGTTGGTGGCCAGCTCGATCTCCTCGGACGTGTTGCCCACGCCGACATGGAAGTTGATCGACATGCCCATGTCTTGGGCCATGGCGTAGAGACGATCCCAATGGGGATCCATGAATTCCGGAAGACCGTGCTTTTCGAGGGTGGACGCCCACAGAATCCCCTTGTGGCCCAGGGCGTAACAGCGCTGTAACTCGACCAGCGAGGCGTCGAGGTCCCAGAAGGGGAGCATCGACAAGAGGATGAACCGATCCGGGGCCTCGGATGCGAACTCCGACTGGTAGTCGTTGTAGGTCTGGACGCAGGCCAGCTTCAAGGCGTCGTCTTTGAGGGCGATGAACGCGTGCCCTTCGAAGGCGATGACGTTGGGGTACAGCACTTGGGCGTAAATGCCTTCGGAGTCCATGAGGGCCAATCGGGCCTTGGCGTCGTAGCACGCCGGATCCGCTTCCTCGAGGGTCGGCGGGCAGGACGGATAGAGCTCTCGCCACCCGGCAACGCTGTAGTTGCCGACCATGGTGCACCAGCGATCACCGATCTGCCAGCGCCAGGTGCCAGTGGGCTCGTGGAAACGTACCTGAGGGGCCTCGTCGCGGAATCGCTCCGGCAAGCGGGCGGTCCACAGGTCGGTCGGCTCGGTCAAGTGGGTATCGGCATCGATGATCCGGAGCCCGGTATCGGCAAGCACCATGTTTTCCCTCCTTCGGCGACCTCCTCGCCCTGGCTCGGCGGGAGCGACAAATAGTAGGTCCTGATTATAGTGAGCAGCTGCTCACCGAGGCTGGAGACAGGGTTCTGGCCGTGAGTCCTTGGATGCCCACGTTCCACCCCACCGACCCAACCGTGAGCGGAATCGATCCGGCCGTGTTGCGGGCTCAGCGACGGATCAACGCCTTGCTGACGGAGGTTCCGCTGATCGACCCGGCTGATCCGCAGGGGTTGGCGGCCCTACGGGCCAAGGGTCCGCCGCCCGCCGGCCGTTTGGGGCTGGCCCCAGAGGATGTGATCATCTCCGTACCCGGGGGTCAGCTACGGGTGCAGGTGCTCGGACCGGAGGGCGCCGCTGCCGGTGTGCTCGTTCGGATGCACGGGGGCGGCTTTGCCACGGGGTCCCCCGAGGACGATCTGGCCGTCAACGCCCGATTGGCGCAGGACTGTGGCATCGCCATCCTAAGCCCGGAGTACCGGCTGGCACCCGAGGTCTCGATTCCCGATCAGGTGGAGGACTGCGTGGCGGTCGCCCTCTGGGCCGACCGGGAGTTGGCGCCCCGCTTCGGTACCTCGACGCTGCTGGTGGGTGGCATCTCGGCCGGAGCCTGCCTGGCCGCATCCATGCTGCTGCGCTTGCGTGACAGGGAGCATCCGGCCTTCACCCGGGTGGCGGGCGTCCTTCTGGACTGCGGGCCGTTCGATCTATCGATGACCCCGAGCGCCCGCGCCAGCACCGATTCGACACCTTCACTACCGCGGAGCCTGGTCTTCGGGATGATCGGTCTGGCCGTCCACAGGATCGACATGGAGGCGCGCCGGGATCCCGCGCTGTCGCCGCTCTACGCGGATCTCCGAGGATTGCCGCCGGCCCTGTTCACGGTGGGGGCTCTGGATCCCTTTCTCGACGACACCCGGTTCATGGCCGGGCGTTGGCAATCGGCCGGGGGCGACGTCGACCTCGATGTGTGGCCGGAAGGCGCCCACGCCTTCACCAATATGACGACGCCGCTAGCCGAGTTGGCGCTCCGCCGCACGGCCACATGGATCGATGGCGTCCTCGACGGCGCCGCCTCGAAGGGGCCGTAGCCGGGTAGCTCCGGGTGCTCCGGGTGCTCCGGGTGCTCCGGTGCGTCCGGTGCGTGGTGCGTGGTGCGTGGTGCGTGGTGCGTGGGGCGAGCCCCACCGCCCCTAGGGCTCTTCGCTCGTTGCTTCGAGACTGTGCTCGACCGATGCGACCTTGCTCTGCAAACCGTCGCTGACGTTGGGACGGTCGTCGATCTTGATGACCACGCTGACGCGAGGAGCGGCTTCAAGGATCTTGTCCACGCACCGCTTGATCAGGGGCATGACGTCGTTCCAGTCGCCTTCGACGTTGGTGAACATGGCATTCGTCTCGTTCGGCAGTCCGCTGGCTCGTACCAGACGAACCGCTTCGGCGACCTGGGCGCCGACGGACTCGCCCCCGCCGAGGGGTGTGATCGAGAAGGCGGCAATCATGACCCGCCAGTATTCCAGCCCGGCGCCGCGTCCCCGGTCGGCCCAGTGTCGCCAGGCAGCTGAGCGAGCAGCCACCGGGGCCCAACGATCCGGGCGCTCAGGCGCTCCACCCGGCGTCCCAACTCTCGATCCGCAGAGACCACCACCACCTGATCACTCCCGCGACTCGCCAACCCCACGATCGCGTCGTCGCCTGATGCCACGGCGTGGACAACCTGGACGCCGTCGGTCACACCCTCAGGCACGCCCGCTCGAGCGGCGCCCTCGAGCACGATCACCACCTGCTCGTCGAACACCCCGGCCGCCACCGCGGCGCCGAGGCGGTCGACGAGCGCACGCGCCGCTCCAGCCCGGTCTCTCCACCATCCGTTGGGGCGGGAGCCCACCACGTTGGCCCCGTCTACGAGCAGCATGCTTCTGGCGGCGGGCGCACGGCTACCGCCGATCCTCGCTATCGAGAAGAAGAGTAAAGGGGCCGTCGTTGATCAGGGTCACCTGCATGGTGGCCCCGAAGCGTCCCGTTGCCACCTTGGCGCCCAGGGCGCGCAGGGCGGTCGCCACCGAAGCGACCAGCGGTTCGGCCTGCTCGGATGGGGCGGCCCGCACGAACGACGGTCGCCGCCCGCGGGCCGCGTCGGCATAGAGCGTGAACTGGCTCACCACGAGCATCTCCAGTTGCAGGTCCGCCGCGGAGCGGTTCGTCCGGCCCTGCTCGTCGGCGAAGATCCGCAACGTCCACAGGCGGCGGGCCATGTGCTCGGCCAAGGCGGCGTCATCGAGGTGGGTGACGCCGATGAAGACGCAGAGCCCCGAGCCGATGGCGCCGACGATCTCGTCGCCGACACCCACCGCGGCAGAAGCGACTCGCTGGACCAGGGCGCGCACCGGGCCGACGCTACCGAGGATTGCCGCCGCGGTCGGCGGCGGGCTGCGTCGGTATCGCGGAGGCACGGGTAACCGCCCGGCCATGGTCCTCTGGGCCACGACTCAGTCGGCGGGCCCTCCCACCGCACCATGCTCGCGACAGGTCGCGGTCCATCTTGTCGGCGAGACCAGAACCCGCAGTCGGCGCCCACACGCTGGGCAGTACCGGGGCGGTTCGAAGCGGCCCCGACAGTCACCACCCGAGGGGCAGTCGCCAACAGGCCGGCCGCAGCCTTCGCAGTAGGACGCGTTCACAACGCCTTCGAGAGAGCCCCGATCGGCAGGCGGAGGTCACGAAGCATCCGCAGGTCCTCGTCAGGACTCCGACCCAGTGTCGTGAGGTAGTTGCCGACGATCAGGGCGTTGATTCCCGACGTCATCCCCATGGCCTGGAGCTCGCCAAGGGTGATCTCCCTGCCGCCTGCGTAGCGGAGGATTACTCGGGGAAGGCCCAACCGGAAAAGGGCGATCCAGCGGATCGCCTCCAGGGGTTGTACGGGTTTGCGGATGGCGAGGGGCGTTCCCGGCCGCGGATCGAGAAAGTTGACCGGCACCTCGTCAGGGTCAAGGGCGGCGAGCTGACCGATGAGCTCGAGGCGCTGGGCGTCGGTCTCACCCATTCCGAGCAGGACCCCGCAGCACAGCTCCATCCCGTTTGCCTTGACCAGCTGGCAGGTTTCGTAGCGCTCGTCCCACGAATGGGTGGTGGCGACCTGTGGGAAGAACGACCGGGCTGTCTCCAGGTTGTGGTTGTACCGATGCACGCCGCCCGCGGCGAGACGTTCGGCCTGGTCCGCGCCGAGGAGCCCGGCGGATACGGCGACGTTGAGCCCCGTCTCCCGGTGGATCACCGGTACCAGGTCGAGTAGCCGCCGCATGGCGCGCTCGTCGGGGCCTCGTACCGCCAGCACGAGGCAGAACTCGCTGGCCCCGATGGCCTGCGTCTCCCGAGCCGCGGCCAGGACCTGGTCCGTGTCGAGGAAGGGCGTAGCCAGGACGGGGGTGTCGAACCGGGAGGACTGGGCGCAGAACTGGCAGTCCTCCGGACAGCCACCCGTCTTGGCGGAGAGGATGCCCTCCACTTCTACCGTCTCCCCGCACCACTGGAGGCGGACCTCGTGCGCCAGGGCAGCCAGTGAAGGGACAAGGACGTCTGGCAGGACCGCCAGCCGGCCCAGGGCTTCGGGGTCGAGGTGGCGCCCCTCGCTGAGCAGCCGCTCGCGAGCGGCCCCGATCTCCTGGAGCATGGTGTCAGACAGCACGGAGAGCATGGTAAGCGCCCGGTCGGGAGAGGCGGGTTGTCTCCGTGCGGCGGTCCCGGTTTGCCGACAGCGCGGAGCTGGGGAAAACTGGTGGATAACTAAGAACAACTCAGCGAGGACGGGGAGGGGCCTGCGTTGGCACGGCACGGTCGGGGAAAGGGTGCGTGGCGAAAGGAGGAGGAGTCTCCTCTGGCCCGGGCCTTGCGCGCCCTTCGGGACCTGCAGGACCAGGACATCGCCGCCCATCCGGTTGCGCCTGGAAACCCTGCCGCCACGCGCACGGCCCGCAACGACCCAAACGGCCGGGGGCTGGGTAGTGAGCGGCGAAACCCCCACAAACACGTCAAAGTTGCTCCATACCTATTCGAGGGCTATGAACGCGAGGTGATGTCGCCCCTGGAGTCGTGAGGGCAGGCGACTTCGGCGACACGCTCTCAGAGACTGGGAGCGTGAAGCCCGGGGAGATTAGGGTGTACGAGCCCCACCGGCGGGTTGGCCGCGGGTGGTCGTCGACGCTCGAGGGTGGGCGTTCTCCCAGTTCCAGACCAGATCAGGTTGCTACGGTATTCGTCGTGGTGGGTGAGCAGCATCGGAAGGAGCGACGCGGCGCTGGGGCCGTTCGAACCAGCGCGATGACGCACCCGCGTCTGGTCATCGGTGGTCGCCGTCGTCCCAGTCCGGACCGCGACGGAGGAGTCCAGGGACCGTGCCGCGGGTGGTCGATTGCCTAGACCAGCCGAAGCAGGACATCGATATATCGCCGGCCTCGACGGGCTGCGGGCAATCGCGGTCCTGGCCGTGATCGTCTACCACCTCAATGTGGGATGGGCCCAAGGAGGCCTGCTCGGCGTCGGGGTGTTTTTCACCCTGAGCGGTTATCTGATCACCGACCTGCTCCTCGAGCACTGGGGCAAGACCGGGGGCCTCGGCCTGACCAACTTCTGGATTCGGCGCGCCCGCCGGTTGCTTCCTGCCCTCGTCGTCATGCTGGCGGTGGTCATTACCTGGGTCGCGCTTCTCCACCGGACTCAGTTGGGAGACCTGCGCGGCAACGTCGTGGCGGCGACGTTGTACATGAGCAACTGGTGGCTCATCGTCCAGCACGTCTCGTATTTCGCCCGGTTCGGGCCCCCCTCGCCGCTTGGGCACTTGTGGTCGCTCTCCGTGGAGGAGCAGTTCTACTTGATATGGCCCTGGCTCCTGCTCCTCGGGTTGCGCTTCATCCCCGAGAGGGGCAGAGCGCGAATGCGGCCTCGGCTGGCCACCGCCACGCTGATCCTGGCGGCGGCTTCGGCGGCGGAGATGGCCCTGCTGTATCACCCCGGTTTCGACCCCAGCCGGATCTACGACGGTACCGATACCCGCGCGTTCGGTCTCTTGATAGGGGCGGCGCTGGCCATGATGTGGCCGAGTCGCCGGCGGAGAGCAGATACCACCGTCGGGACCCGCCGGGCGCTCGACGGGGTTGGAGTTGTCGGACTGGTGGTCGTAGGACTCCTGATATGGCGCACGTCGCAGTACTCGGCGTTTCTTTACCGGGGCGGCCTGCTGATCCTCTCCCTCGCTACCGCCGCGATCGTTCTGGCCGTGGTCTATCCAGGCAGCGTTCTCGGGCGGTACCTGGGAATGCGCCCTCTTCGCTGGTTGGGCGTCCGTTCCTACGGGATCTATCTCTGGCACTACCCGATCATCGTCTTGACCACCCGATCGGTACAGCGGGGATTCGATCTGCCCCGGGCCAGCTTGCAGGTAGCGGCAACTCTGGTCGTGGCCGCCCTCTCCTGGCGATTCGTGGAGGAACCGATCCGGATGGGCGGGCGGGTCCAGTCCGCAGGTGGGCTGCCGTGGTATCGGCGAGTGGCCGCTCGATGGAGTTGGGTGACGTCGACCGCGGCGTTGGCGTTGCTGGCCGGGACGTCGCTGCTCCTCGGAGGAGTCCTGCCCGCCGACGCCATAACACCCTTTGCCTCCGGCAACGATGGTGGGACCACCGTCCACGAGGTCGTCAGCAACGCTCCGCCGACGCCCGGGCCGACCGCCACCGCCCCACGGGCCACCGCCCCACGGGCCACCACCCCACGGGCCACCGCCCCACGGGCCACCGCCTCATCGGCCACTGCCCCACCGGCCACCTTCCCACTGGCATCGGAAGGGGCGAAGGCCGAGCGCATGACCGGCGGCGCGGTCGTGACCACCACCACGGCGCCTGGCCCACCCCAAGGCTCGGCGACGATGTCGTCGTGCCGGTCCGTGGTGCACATCGGGGACTCCACCTCTGAGAGCCTCGTATCCTCCAACTACCTTCCCGATCCAACCCAGCGCCTGGACGCTCAGTACGCCCGGGTCGGGGCGACCAACCAATACCTGGAGATCGTTGGGGGCACCTCGATCGTCGAGACGATCGACGGTGGTCCCGACGCCTACGACGTGGCCAAGCAGCTGATCGATCAGGGCTACCACGGCTGCTGGGTGTTGGCTCTCGGTACCAACGACACCGCCGACGTGTACGTCGGATCTCACGTGGGCGTGGCTGCCCGCATTCAGAAGATGATGTCCATCATCGGTAATCAGCCGGTCATGTGGGTCAACGTGAGGTCACTGTTGGGCAGCGGTCCTTACTCTGAGGGCAACATGCAGAAGTGGGACAACGCGCTCGTCCAGGCCTGCCCCAGCTACCCCAACATGCGGATCTACAACTGGGCCGGAGTGGTACAACCGAGTTGGTTCATTTCCGACGGGATCCATTACAGCTCGTTGGGATCGGCCCAGCGCGCCCACTTGATCGCCTCGGCTCTCGCCGAAGCCTTCCCGCAGGCGGGTCAGCGGGGCTACGCCGGTTGCCTTATTCCCTGACGGCTCCTCGGGTCCGGGACAATGCTGGCCGCGTCGAATCCCAGTCTCGCCACTCTGGACGCGAATCCCAAGCAGCATCGAGGCCCAACTGCGGCTCTGGATATTCTCCTGGGCGTGGCGGTGCTGCTCGCCGCGTTCGTCGCCGGCCGGCGTAATCCGTCGAAAAAGGAGTCGGAGCCGAAGCCCCCGAAGCAGCACCGGGGAGGTGCAGGTGGTGCCGCCCTCTTGGGGCTCGTGATATATACCCCGTCTCTGTTTCTATCTCTCCGCCATGAAGCTGGTCGCCGACGCCGACCCGTCGGTGGTGGGCGCAGTGTTTACCGCACGGGTGCTGACTATCTGCGTGACGCTTTTCATCGCTATTCCGATAGGCGTGTACCTGGTGTTGCCGGATGTCACCGACCGCAGGCTCAAAGTGTTCAACGCCTGGCTGCATCGGCACATACGAACGTTGCTCGTATGGGGCTTTGGCATCGGGGGCTCGTACCTCACCGCCAGCGGCATCTACCAGCTCGTCAGGGCGTGACACGACCGTCCGGCGTGCGGCGCGCCGTGAATTTCGCCCTACTTCCATCGCCGCAAGGATTTCGGCTCTCCTAAGGCTGTCTTCAGCCGCCGTTAAGGGCACGTACCTACCGTGATACGTGAGATGAGCCAGGGGCGGCACGGGGCCTATCTGAGCTCCGACCCGGAGGGCATGAAGCGTGTTACGGCTGGAAGGTTATGAATATGACGTCGGCGCGGACTTCCTGACGGCTCGGGCGGTGCGGGTCGGAGGACCAGAGAAGGCATCCGAGCCAGCCAGTGTCCGCGTTCCTGTTGGTTACGGGCTGCGCCGGCTCATCCACGCCACGCTGACCCTGCTCAGCCATGCGCTCGCTTCCGGGGCGGGAGCGGAAACGGTTGACCGGGTCGATACGGGTCGACCCGGACCCCAGGTCGTCTGAGAGAAGGGGAGGAGGAGAGCGCCATGTTGCGGTTTTGCGGATTCGATCTCGAACTATTGGTCGACGATGTGCTTTCGAGAGAGGACTGGCCCAGCGTCTGTTGTGCTCGCGACACAGAGGGATGCAGTTGGCTCATCGTGCAGACCGACGATGATCCAGAGAACCTCGAGTGGATGTGCGCACGGAGCTCGGAGCGAGCGATGGGCGCGGTTCGGGAGGGCCGCGCCTCACCGGAAGACCTCCTTCGGCACAGCGTCACCGGGACCGTGGAACTGGTCGCCGTGGAGCACGGCCGGGCGGTCCCGGACCGGTGCCTGCTTGGCGCGGGGGTAACACCTCATCTCGATCGCCACCGGGTCAGACGGGGAGCTTTTCCGGATGGTGCCGCTGATCAAGGCGGCGTGAACGGTGTCGATGCGCGGTCAGCGCTGAGCGACACCCCGAGCTTTTCGTTCGCGTAGACGGGTACCAGCCGTTGGCCTGTCCGAAGCACCCCGGTGCCCGTAACCAGAGGTTCATCCGATTTCCCGACGCCGCTCATCCGACAGCCACGTTCCCGCCGCCTGACCTTGCGATGGTTGAGCCATGAAAGCAGGATCCTCGCGACCGGCGGGAGGTCGGGAGCGTCCGCTTTCACCGTACGGCCGGTCAAATCGGGCTCCGAGAGAGGATCTGGACACTCCGGTGAACTTCTCGCGTCTCAACGGGCGGTCGCGAGCCTCTGAGTTGGTGGTGAGCTGGCCCCGGTTGGTTGCGTGATCGAGTCAACCGTTTCCCTCCCACTCCGGGACCGGCGAACGGTAACTCTGATCGCTTCCAAAGCCATCCCAGGCTTGATCCTCGGCGCCGCCATTCCCGCCGTATGCTTCCTCGTGGGCCGGCGCGTGTGGGGGCTGGTGGGAGCGATTTGCCTGGCGTTGGCGTGGAACGGCTCGTGCCAGGCGGCTCGATGGCTGCGAGGACGGCCTCTCTCGGGACTCCTGCTCCTCGGCCTGATTGAGATGATCCTTCGTGGTGCGGTTGCGATCACGTTGCACTCGGCGAAAATGTTCTTCATCGCTCCAGCGGTGGTCACGGCCATCTGTGGCCTCCTGTATGCCGGCTCCGGCTTGATGGGAAGACCGCTGATCGCGCGGGTGGTCGCCGAACTGGTTCCGGAGTCGGTGCTCGACGTAACCGACCCGGGTGTGGCCCGCCTATTGCAGAGGATCTCGGTTCTCTACGGAGCCGAGCAACTCCTGGTGGCGTTTTTGTCCGTAGTGATGGTCATGCACATGACCACGACCACCTACCTTGCGTTGCACACCGTCGTTTCGTGGCTGGTGCTGGCCGTCGGGTTCGCAGCTGCGACGGTACTGCTACGTGATGAGGTACGGGCGGCGGTGGGGCGTTCGGCATCGGCCACCGAATATTAAGTTTGCGAGAAAAGCCGTTCGACCGGAGGATAAGCACCGGCCCATTCTCTAGGTCGGAAATAGGCGACCGGGTGGGGCCAGGCCGCACACCCGTTACCTGGTCAGGCGGAATCTCTTTGGTGATAGCCGCAATCGCTTATCGTGATAGTCATTCAACGTCAGCAATGATGGAACGCGCTGTAGCTGAAAGCCGGTATTCTAATTGATCGTGAATTACGAAAACGGTATAAACGGTGAGGCTGAGTGGGATCCCGCGGAGGTGCGGGCTTGGGCGCGTGAACGGCGCTTGGGCGTTGGCGAGCGCGGGCGAATCCCTGAAGCCGTGATCGAGCTGTATCTGGCCCAGCCAGCAACAGTCCGCAAGTGGGCGAGCACGCAGGGAATCGAGGTGAGCGAACGGGGTCGACTCCCAGCCGACGTGGTCCAGCGGTACCTCGCTCGTCCGGCCGCAGTGCGGGCCTGGGCCCGTCGCCAGGGCATCGAGATCGGCGAGCGCGGTCGCATTCCGGAGGCCATCGTGGATCGATTCCTGGACCGGTTCCGCCAGCTCGAGCCCAAGGCAGCTTGATCCGCGCCGCCGGGTCGAGGTAAGAACCCGGTTTTCGTTTCTGGCGCGGGTGGTGCCGAGGCACTTCCGCACGCGAGAGGAGCCTGCCGATGGCTGAATGGAGCGCAGGGAAGGCCGCCGACGTCCGGCCCGGGGACCGGGTTCGAACGGAGGACGGCACTGAAGTGGTCGCGGACGCGAATCGAGGAGGCCTTCTTCGGGCGCGAGGACATGATCGCCCTCATCGAGGACACGCCCGATCGGTGGTTCAAGCGCCCGATTCCCGTCGACGCCAACGTGGAGATACTCAGGGCGTAACCCGGTCTCCGGTCATCGCCCGGCGATCAGATGTGGTCGGCGGGCCCAGGAGCCCCTGAAGACGGCGCCCCGGGACCGGTGGGGGGACGACTGGTCCCGGGGCTGCCGCTTCGTGCACCCGGGGGAGGCCGCCGGGCTACCTTCCATTGCATCAGGTCCAGGCGAACCCTCCGTGACGAGGTCGTGTCGAGGATGTGAACATCGTTCGGCGCCAGGCCGTATCTGGCTGGATTTGCGGCTCCGGGCCGGGGCCGCAGCACGCAGGACCTCTCGGCGGAGCTGTGCTACCACCGTGGGCGGCCGTCACCACTTGCGGTGGGCGACGCGGCCGTCTAGGCTCCGCGGCCAAGAGGGAGCAGCATCACGGGAGGGCCGGTCTGGCGGACTGACCCTCCCGTTTGGTGTCCGGAGCCATGGTGGGCTCGATGCGGTGAGGTTGGCCCGGTCCTGACAGATGGGGGCGGCGCGCTGCACGATTGTCGAGGCTGTCTGGGCTCGGGGCGCTAGGACTAGAGACCGGGGCCCCAGTGGCCCGCTGCCGACCGCCCGCTGCCGACCGCCTTCGCCAACGAGCGGGACAGGGCGCCGCCGAAGCTGACCCGAAGGCCCGATAGACTTCCAGACCGCTACCAGGCCCCATCGTCTAGTGGCCTAGGACACTACCCTCTCAAGGTAGAGACACGGGTTCGAATCCCGTTGGGGCTGCTTGTCGGCCTCCGCGTGCGACAAATGGACATCTGAGCAGCCTGAGGCTGCTCAGATGTCCAAAGGTGGCGGGGGAGAGTCGTGGGCGGAAAGCCGACGAAGCAGGCGACGGGGGCCTGGGCAGGCGGGCGAGCGGGAGCAGGCGGGCGACGGTTGTCCCGCTGGCTGCGCAGTTCGCACGCCCCTGCGGACCACACGGCCACCGGGGTGTGTCGAAGGTCACGCCCGGACTGTGCTGGTAGGCACGGACGTTTTGGGCCGGCTCTGGGATGCTCAACTTGCCGTGATCTCCCGCTAGGGAGCGGGAGCATGGTCAGAAGGGGCGCCCCGCGGGTGGTCTCTGGGTCGGCAGGGGCCATCCGCACCGGGTTCGCAGTCGAAATGGCGGAGGACGGCTGCGAACCCGGGCTTCACCCAGCCAGGCGCCGGAGGCCGTCCAGGTCCAACACCCGTATCTGGCGGCGGGCCAGATCGACCGCGCCGGCGTCCTGCGCGGTCCGCAAGGCCCGGTTGACCGTCGGCCGGGTGCAGCCCGCCAGCGAGGCGATCTCCTCCTGGGAGAGCGGAATCACGCCGTCGCCATACATCCCGGCCGCGTCGGCGACCCGGCGCAGCACTCGGTTGGGGGCGGAGACGAACAAGGCCTCGACGAGCTGGTCGGTGAGCCGCAGGACCCGGGCGGTGAGCACCTTCAGGAGCAGGCGGTCGAGGCGAGGGTTTTCCGCTCGTAAGGCCACGAACTCGACCGTGGACAGGAACATCGTCTCGACGGGCTCCAGGGCCACTGCGGACGCTGACCGCCGGCTTTCCTCTGACAGCAGGGACTGCTCGCCGACGGGCTCGCCGGGGCCCGACACGGTCAGGCACGCCTCTTCGCCGGACGGGACCGAGATGCGAATCATGACCCGGCCCGAGGTGATGAGGTGCATGCCGTTGCTGGGGTCGCCGTGGTGGAAGAGCACCTGGCGACGGGCATAACGACGAGGGACACAGCGGCTCAGCACCAGGTCCCGCTGGCTCTGGTCCAGATCCGCCAAAAAGCTGAACTCCATTGGGATGAAACGCTAGACGGATCGGCCGCCCGGCTTGGTGGCCCGACGCAGGCCGAGACGAAGGCCGAGACGAAGGCCGAGCAAGGCAGCGGCGTCCTCGGCCGCCTTCGGACCTGTGGTAAGCAGAACCCAATGGAGACCAGGAAAATAGGGTCGCTCGAGGTGACGGTCATCGGGCTGGGCACCAACAACTTCGGCTTTGGGATGCCGGCGGAGGCGGTACCCGCCGTGGTCGAGGCCGCGCTGGACCAGGGGATCAATTTCTTCGACACGGCGGATATCTACGGGGCCAGCGAGGCGCTGCTCGGCGAGACGTTGGGAAAACGCTCGGAAGAGGTGGTGATTGCCACCAAGTTCGGTAGCCCCGTGGCTGGAGAGGACGGGACGGGGGGCGCCCACCCCGAGTACGTCCGGCGGGCGGCGGACGCCAGCCTGCGCCGGCTGAACCGGGACTACATCGATCTCTATCAGCTCCATCGTCCCGATCCTGAGACGCCGATCGAGGACACCATGGGAGCCCTGGCCGAGTTGGTGGCCGCCGGCAAGGTACGCGAAATCGGCTGCTCGAACTTTTCCGCGGCCCAGCTGCGCGCCGCGGAGAAGGCGGCGGGCAGCGGCCCGCGCTTCGCTAGCGTCCAAAACAACTTCAACCTCCTCAACCGGGGTGACGAGCAGGACGTGCTTCCCACTTGCCGTGAGCTGGGGATCGCCTATTTGCCGTTCTTTCCTTTGGCGAGCGGCCTGCTGACGGGCAAGTACCAACGGGGTGAGCAACCAGTGGAAGGCACTCGGCTGCACCGGTGGGGCGACCGGGGTACCCGCATGCTCACCGACGAGACCTTCGACCAGATCGACGCTCTCACCGACTGGGTACAGGGTCACAACCACACGTTGCTGGAACTGGCCATCGCCTGGCTGCTCGCCAAGCCCGAGGTGGCTTCCGTGATTGCTGGGGCCACCAAGCCGGCCCAGATCGCCGCCAACGTGGCTGCGGCCGGCTGGTCCCTCAGCCCGGAGGACGTCGATGCCGTCGACGCGATCGGGCCCGCCGGATCGTGATCGACATCGACATCCCCACCCGCGTCGACGCCATCGACAAGGCCACCACCAGGCTGCTGGGCACGGTGGACGGGGTCGACGACGCCGTCTGGCGCGGTCCGTCGATCCTGCCGGGATGGAATCGGGCCATGGTCCTCACCCACTTGGCTCGCAACGCCGACGGCGTTGCTGGGATGCTGGCGGGGGCGCAAAGGGGTGAGGTGGTCCACCTGTATCCCCATGGACGCGAGGGGCGCAGCGCCGATATCGAGGCGGGCAGAACGAGAGACGCGGCCCGAGTGGTCGAGGACGTGCGCACGGCCTGTGCCCGTTTGGCTGAAGTCTCCTCGGCCATGTCACAAGTCGATTGGCACCGGGATGGGGAGGCGTTCGCCGGATCCACGGGGGAACGGCGGTTCCCCGTATGGGAGATGCTCGTGTCCCGCCGCCGCGAGGTGGAGGTCCACCATGCCGATCTGGGCCTCGGGTACGGCCCCCGAGACTGGCCCGTGGACTTCGTCACGGCCGAGGTGACCGCGATGAGCGCCGACCTTCCCCGGCGGCTCCAGCCTGACGTGGTCGTGCGGCTGGTCGCGACCGACGGACTCGGAGAATGGTCAGCCGGACCGGCGGAGGCGACCGAGCAACTCGTCGAGGCCGCCGGCGGGGAGTTGTTGGCCTGGTTGTTGGGGCGTCCGGCCGATATCCGCAACCCTCCAGAACTGGCGCCCTGGTAACGGCCAGCTCCCAGGGCCAGGCCGGGCGGCCCGGTCCGGCCGGGCCGGAGGGCCGGGCCCGACGCCACGTCTCTGACTCCGGGGGATCACCCCCGTGCGTTCGGAGCGGCCGTCGTGGTGGTTTGACTGGGCCCCTTGCTCGCCACGACCTGTACGGTCAGCCGGAATAGCGACGCCGACGCGGCGCAGGGTCCCACGCCCGTCATGGTCAGCACGGCCTGTCCCGGCGACAGGGCGACCAGGAAGGCTTTGGCGGAGCCGCTGGCCGGTTGCGGAACGGACACGCTGGGGCGGACGACGGCCGGCGCACTGCTCGCCACCGCGCCCCAGACGGTGTGGGCACACGCGCTCGGCTCGAGCTCGAGCGTGACGCCGGTCGGGACCTGGACGGTTTTGCCGTTGCACTGGTTTCCGTACTGCCAGGTAGCCGGTGCGGGGGGGCAAGGCGGGGTTGGGATCGAGGTTGGCGGGACTGTCGTGCTCGTCGGTGGCGGGGGCTCGGTCGTGGTGGGAGGGATGGTCGAGCCGGGCGGGGCAGGCGATGGAACGCCGCTCGTGACCGTCAAACCCGTCGAAGGTGGTTGCGTCGCCGCCGTATTGGTGGTGGAAGCCGGGACGCTTTGGGGCCGCCGCCCGACTACCACGCCGCCCGGCGCCCCGTAACCCGTTGGGCCGGGCGAGATCCCGTTCGAGGGTAGGCCCGAGGTCGGACGGGTCCCGGAGGTCGGGGCCACGGTGGACGCCGGGGTCGGTGCCGACGCGCCCCGAGCCCCGGATGCATTCGGCGTGGTGCCGGTCACGACCGTCGGGCCGGAGTCGAGGTGTCCGGCGGTGGCGCGGGTGTCGAGGCGAACCACGCCAGCCAGCAGCACCACGGCCACCACGCCAATCAGGCCGACGACCTGAGCCCGGCGACGGCGACGGATGCGGCCCGTCAAGCCCGAACGCGCCGTCTCCAGATCCTGAGGAGGAACCCACCGGTCGGCCTCGTCGTGGAGACACCGCCGGAGATAGGCGTCGAAATCGTCAGGCATCCCTGCCTCCCTCGCCGAGCCCTCCCTTGGCGGCCAGGTTGCGGCGGGCTTTGGCCAGCTGGGACTTGACCGTGCCAATGTGCACCCCGAGCGTCTCGGCGATCTCGGCCTCGCCGAGGTCGAGGAAGTACCGAAGGATCACGACCTCGCGTTGCCGGGCCGGCAACCGGCGAACGGCCGCAGTTACATCCAGCTCGGTCGCTCGCCGGGCCTCGAACTCCTCGCTCGCTCGGCCTCGGGTGTTTGCGGCAACAGCGGCGTTTCCCCGGGATTCGGTGACCCTCCTCCGCAGGCGAGAACGGCACTGGTTGAGGACCGCCTTGCGCAGATAAAAATGGGCCGAGTCCGGCTGGCGCAACCGGCCCCAGCCGGCGAACGTCCGCATGAACGCCTCCTGTACGACGTCTTCCGCCCGAGCGGCGTCTCCGAGGAGGACGTAGGCCAGTTGGCAAAGCGCCCAGTAGTGGGCGTCGAACAACGCATGAACCTGCTCGTTTGCAGCCCGGCGGGCGTCGCCCCCCGCTGCCGGCCAGGCATCGACAGCCACGCTCTTACCTGACGTCTCAACCGGTGCTTTGGTTGCCCACGATCTCCCGCCCTCGATCGGTGCCGGTACCGGCCCGCGGCGACCTTACCGAACCCGATTCCCTCAGGGAACTGCCGCCGATCGAAACGGGTGCGGCCGGCGCCAGGACGAGGCCGGCGCCAGCGAGGGGTGAGGCCCATTTGGGCGGCGGAGGACCGTACGATGCTTTACGGTGGCGACGGCCGGTCTGTTGCTTGTTCAGTACAGCACCTCGCACGGATCGAGCAGCGACGGCGCGGCCAGACTCCAGTTGCTGATTTTCACGATCGGGGCGCTCCTCGTGGTGCGGGGGTCGGTTCCCCTGGTTCGGGCTCGTCGTTGGAGTGCCCATGCGTGCCGGGCCACCGGATGCGTGGTGGATCATGTCCGCCTCGGCGATCGCAAGCACGTGGTGGCGACACCGATCGTAGAGTTCGCCGCCGGCGGGGCGAACGTTCGCTTCGTGGGGGTCGACGACGGCCGCAGCCCGCGTCCGCTGGGGAGCAGTGTTCCGGTCCTCTATGACCCCGCCGATCCTGGTCACGCTCGTCTGGCGGACCGCAAGATGGCGCCGTCCTGGTGGCTCATTCTGGGCCTGATCGCGGTGATCGCCGCCGTGGCGGCCACCTGATCTGGCCGCCGAGGCCGGCCGGGCGGCGGCCGGGCAGCTCTGACCGGGTCGGGCCCTGCCGTCCGCCGGGTCGCGGCGCCGGGGATGCGGGGATCCGGCCGGCGCCGCCGGTAGGGTAGACCGCCATGCCGAACCCGACCGAGGAACGGCTGGTGGCCGCCGACGAGATCGGCACCCGGGTGCTGCGGAGGATGGACTTGCCCGACTTCCACGCCATCTCGATGGCTATCGAACATTCTCTTTATATTCGATGTGGCGCTCGTCGTCCCGAGCCGGGGTTGCCCGGTATCGGGGCGTCGCGGGCGGGATCCGAGCAGTGAGCCAACCGGACCGGACCCCGAAGCCCGACGGCGACATCTTCAGCAAAGTCGATGATCCCCGGGTCGCCGAGTATCGGGCCGCGGCATCACTCGACCTCCTGCCGTTCTACCGGCAGCTGGATGGAGAGGTCGGTCCCAACATGCGCTTCGAGGGTCGGTCGGTCGTCATGCTCGGCTCGAACAATTATCTGGGTCTGACAACAGATCCGCGGGTCCGGGACGCGGCGATCGACGCGGTGGCTCGCTACGGTACCGGGATCACCGGCAGCCGGCTCCTCAACGGCACGGTCGCCATCCACAACGAACTCGAAGCCCTGCTGGCCGATTGGGTGGGCCTCGAGGCGGCCCAAGTCTTCACGACCGGGTACACGGCTAACCTGGGCCTCCTGGCGTCGCTGGTCGGCCCTTCCGATGCGGTGATCGTGGACTCCGCCGCCCACGCCAGCCTGCTGGACGGGACCCGCCTTTCGGAGGGGACGCTGCGGGCCTTCCGCCACAACCGGATCAACAGCCTGGGGCGGACGTTGCGATCCTGGCGGGAGCAGGCCGGGACGGGAGGGGCTCTGGTCGCGGTGGACGGCATCTACTCCATGGAGGGGGACTGGGCCCCGCTCGGAGAGATCTCGGCGCTCTGCGAGCGTTACGGGACCCGGCTGCTCGTCGACGAGGCCCACGCCCTCGGTGTGGTCGGGCCGCGGGGAGCCGGCACCGCCGCCGCTACGGGCGTTCGCCCCGACCTGATCATGGGTACCTTCTCGAAGTCGCTGGCCAGCTGCGGCGGCTTCGTTGCCGGCCCGCGCGACGTCATCGACTACCTCAAGGTCAGCAGCCGCCCATTGATGTTCACGGCTTCAGGAGTGCCGGCTGCACTGGCGGCGGCCCTGGCCGCCGCCCGTATCGCCCAGACCGAGGACTGGCGGAGGGAGGCGGTCGCGGCGCGATCCGAGCAGCTGCGGCAAGGCCTCAACCAACTCGGCTATCGCGTCGGCGAACCGACCCGGAGTGCCATTGTGGCCATCCACATCGGCGACGACTGGACTGCCGGCTTGTTGTGGAAGGCCCTGCTGGACCACGGCGTCTACACGAACTGCGCCATCCCGCCGGCGGTGCCGCGTGCCATGCTGCGTACGTCCGTCATGGCTACCCATACCGAAGCCGACATCGACCGGGCCTTGGCGGGATTCGCAGCTGCCTACCGGGCGGCCGGGCGCTGATAGAGGCGCCACACCTTCGAGCGGTGCCCGCCGAGCGCCTGAATCTGGTTGTTGATGCGGAGGTTGGTGGCGAGCGTCCACGAGGCTTCGGCCGTGCGAATGTCATCGGAGCCCAGCCGGTCGACGATCTCGCGGTAGAGGAGCGGACCCAGGGCCAGATGTTGATAGTCGGGACGGACCCCGAGGGCCCAGACGCGTGCGTGGTGCAACTTCTTCGTGCCGGTAAGCAGGGGAAACCAACCAAAAGGCAGCAACCGCCCGGAACGGACCCGCCGCATGAGCTGATTGACATCCGGCAGGGCCAGGCAGACCGCTACCGTGACCCCGTCGTGGGTTTCCAGGCCCAGAGCCCAGTTGGGGTTGATGATTTGCTTCAGCTGCTTGGCCAGGTGGCGGATTTCGGCCTCTGGCATCGGCGCGAAGCCCCAGTTCTTGCTCCACGCGGCGTTGTAGACCTCGAAGAAGCGGCCGACCTCGGCGTCGTACTCGTCCATGCGGATGGTCCGGGCCGTCACCCCTGACCGCTGCTGGATGCGATCGAGCGTCCTCCGCTGGCGATCAGAGAGCGCCGTGGCGACCTTCTCGAGGTGCCACCCCCACAGGTCCATGGCCGGAGCCCAGCCGTGGTCGACCCACAGACCCTCGTAATAGCGGGGGTTCTCCAGGGTGAGGAGGGTCGGCGGAATGTCGAAGCCGTCGACCAGCAGACCGAGCTCGTCGTTGGTGGTGAAGTTGGCCGGTCCCACACAGGTATCGGCTCCGTGGTCGGCGGCCCACCGACACGCGGTGTCGAACATGGTCCCGGCCACGACGGGGTCGTCGAAGCAATCGAAGAATCCCACCCATCCCCAGCGCACGTCCTGGTATTCGTTGAAGAGCGAATCGACGCAGGCGGCGATGCGGCCTACCGGACGGCCCCGCCGGTACGCGACCCACAAGGCCACCTCCTGGTGGGACATGGCTGGATGTCTGGGCGAAATGCGGTCCAGGACGTTCAGGCGCAGGGGCGGGATCCACTCCGGATTTCCGCCATGGATCCGGAAGGGAACATCGACGAAGAGGCGCCGACCCCAGAGGTGCCTCACCCTCCGCATTTCGACATCTGGCATCCCGGTGAAGGTATCCGACGGGGCCCCTGGCGCCCGCATGACCGGGTATCGGGCGACCAGGTAGTGGACGGCCGGGTATTGGCACCGGGCGGCAACTGCGGGAGGATGAGGGCATGGACGTCCCTGCCCTCCTGCTCGAACTGTACGGCCGCATACCCCCGCTGGCTCGCCACGCGGTCGAGGGGGTGGACGTCGCCCTCTTGACCGAAGCCCCGTCCCCCGACGCCAACACCATTGCTTGGCTGGTGTGGCACGTGGCCCGGGTGGAGGACCACCATTTCGCCGAGATTCTGGAAGCGGAGCAGCTCTGGGTGACCGGTGACTGGGCTCGCCATTTTGGGTTGGCCCCGGACCCGCAGAACACGGGCTACGGTCATGTGCCGGCCGACGTTGCTGCCGTTCGGCCAGACGGACCAGGAGTGCTGCTCGAGTACCTCGACGCGGTCGATCAGCGGGTAGAGGGTTGGCTCAGCTCCGTGACGGCCGAGGATCTCGATCGCGTCGTCGATCGGAGATGGGATCCACCGGTGACCTTGGGCGTGCGGCTGGTGAGCATCGCTGACGACGGTCTGCAACACGCCGGGCAGGCGGCGTACGTGAGGGGGCTGCTCGGGGTCTGATCACGGTTGATAGGCCACGGTCGATCGGCCACGGTCGATCGGTCTGCCGAGGGCGGTACCGACCGGTTTTGCGGGATTCTGCTCCGGCTCACAGCGGGCGTCGAGCCCCGTCAGAGACGCGGGTCCGATGCTTGGCTCATGACCGCTCTCGCCCCTCTCACCGCCCCGGGCAGCACGCGGAGCGGAGTAGTGGATGTCGATATCGTGATCCCGGTCTACGACGAAGAAGCCATTCTCGAGGCTTCGGTTCGTCGGCTGCACGACTATCTGACCGTCGCTTTCCCTCCGACCTGGACCATCACGATCGCCGACAACGCCAGCCGAGACCAGACCTGGGGCATCGCCTGCCGTTTGTCGGGCGAACTCTACGGCGTCAGGGCCATCCATCTGGACGCCAAGGGCCGCGGGAGGGCGCTGCGGGCCGCATGGTCGACCAGCACGGCGCGCCTCTTCGCGTACACCGACGTCGATCTCTCGACGGACCTCGATGGCCTGCTTCCCTTGGTGGCCCCCCTGCTGTCGGGCCATTCCGATGTCGCCATCGGCTCCCGACTGGCGACGGGGGCCCGAGTGGTCCGGGGCCGCAAGCGCGAGGTCATTTCGCGGAGCTACAACCTGATCCTCAGAGCAACCCTGGGCAGTAGGTTCAGCGACGCCCAGTGCGGGTTTAAAGCGGTGCGAGCCGAGGTGGCCCGAGCCCTACTGCCGATGATCAAGGACAACGGGTGGTTTTTTGACACGGAGCTGCTGACCCTGGCGGAACGGAACGGCCTTCGCATCCACGAGGTGCCGGTCGACTGGGTGGACGACCCCGACTCGCGGGTCGATGTGGTGAGCACGGCTTGTGAAGACTTGAGAGGAGTGGCCAGGTTGATGCGGAGCTTCGCCGCGGGCCAGGGAGTTGTCCGGCCCGACTCGTTCCGGGCTTCGCGTCATGTCGTTACCAGGCGTCGAGGGATACCGGTTCTGGCGACGGTGGGTGCGGTGGCCGCCCTCGCGGTTGCGGGCGTGACTTCGGTGGCCGTCGCCCTGGTGGTCTTGCTGGCGGTGAACGCGCTCGCCCTGCTCGCCCCCTTTCTTTCCAGGCTTGGGGCCAATCGATCACTCGGGCCGGAAGGGGATCCCCTGCAGGACGGGACGGAGGCGACGATCAGTGGAGGCGAGCGACCGCCAATGAAGCCGCCAGGAGAACCATTCCCCACGACATCGCACGCAGCGTCCGCTCCGCGGGGGCCAGCATCGCCTGCCCGTCTATAGGAATCGAGGAGCCGTCGATGAGGGTGATGCGTCCTTCCACGTGCACCGTCCGGCGCCGTAGGAAGCGGGCGGGCGTGCTCAGCCTCCGTTGGGCGAGGGAGAGGGCAACGGCTGCGCCCGCGGCGAGGGCCGCCGCGATCGAAATGCTCGAAGTCTGGGCGGTGTACGCAGTCAGCACCGGGAACGCGCCCCACGCCACTGCGAAACCGGCGTCGGTGTGGATCGAGCCTCCAAACAGCTCCAGGTTGTACCCGACGACGAGCACCGGCCCGATCACCAGATACGGAAGCAACGGCCAACCGACCCGAGCCAATCCGGCGATGCCCAAACCCACCGCCCCCGTCAGGGCGATGGCGCTCACTCCGACCAACACCGACGACCGGATGTGGGTACCGAGCGGCCGCCCTCGCAGTTCGTCGAGGGCGTGTGCAGCCACGCCAACGGCGAGGAAAAAGGCCAGCAGGGTGATCACCAGCCGGCCGGCCTGGACGTGGGCGGCGAGGCAGGCGCCGATGACGACGTAGGAGAGGTGCCATGCCGTGTAGGGCACGTGCAAGACGTTCCACCAGTCCCGCCAGCCGCCCGGGCGGATGGTGTAGAAGGCGGCCCGACGCCGAGGCGACGGCGGGGGCGTCGGCGGGCTGGGAACCGGTTGGTCAATCACGGCTGCGCCTCCCACTCATCACCAGACCTCCGCCGAGGCTCATCTCCCGGACCTGAACGTCGTCGATGCCGGCGCGGCGCCAGGCGTCGACTGTCCACGACACGGGAAAGCGCCGGTAATGGGTTGAGATGTTGGGGCCAAGGAAGCGGCCGACATCGAACCAGGCTGGACCCCCCGTCAGCAAGCCAGCAAGAGGCAGAACTGCCCGGGTGTAGGCCCACCAACACCCGTGCCAGAACGGGTTCGAGGGGACGAGGAACTCGAGGCTGGCGATCACCCCGCCCGGCTTGACCACTCTTGCCAGCTCGATCAGCGTGGCTTGGGGGTCATCGACGTAGCGCAGCAAATAGGTGAACGTGAGTGCGTCGAAGGCCTGGTCGGGAAACGGTAGCCGCTCGGCACTGCCGGTGACGAGCTGGATCCGGTCACCATTCTCCCGCACCTCTACCCGGCGGCGCCCCTCTTGCAGCATGGCGAGGGTGATGTCGACACCGACCACCCCGGCCGAGGTGCGGGACACCACCTGCAACGCGACCCCCGCGGTACCGCACGCCACGTCGAGCACGCGGTCCGGGCTGTCGGGCAGGAGTCGGCCCACCATCGCGGTTCGCCACCGACCGTTCTGGCCGAACGACAAGAGCTCGGCCAAGCGGTCGTACCGATCGGGCAGGGGAGTGAAGAGGTGCTGCGCAAATCGGTTGCGGTCTCGAACGACGTGCAGCACGGCCCTCCCTTTGAGGAGCAACGGCCTCACAGTAGGCCACCCGAATCGGTACGAGATCACACTCGGGGAGGATTGGTGCGACGCCGCCGATCAGGAGTCGAGGCTCAGCTGAGGACCGTGACCGACGTGGCGTACCAGCCCCCGGCGACCTGACCCAGGTACACCTCGAAGATGGGGTCGGCGCTCGACGCTCCGCCGGGCGGCCCGTACGTGCATACGATCGGCGGGAACGCCGCCGAGCAGCCGCGGGAGATGGCCAACCCCTGGCCCGGGTACGGCACGGCGAACAAGGTTTCGACGGCCGACGGTGAGGCGACCGTGCCGGCGAGCGGACGGTTGGCTCCAGCCCAGGCGTCCACCAGGAGGGCGGCAGCCGCGTCAGGGGAGGACTGGGGAGCACTGGGAGCCCACCCGGTGGTGGGCGGAGTAGTGCGCACAGTCGTCGGCGCCACCGAAGTAGAGGGGGTTGGAGTCGACGTGGTGGAGACGTCGGCTTCGCGGTTCGAGCCGTGACTACAGCCGGCCGCGGCGAGCGCGCACGCCAGTGCCAGCGCCAGCCCCACAGCCGCCCCGCGAGCCCTCGTCGACGGCAACAGGCACTCGGGCCGGAGCAGCATGCGACTCATTCTGTCCGAATGCTGCGGTTTCCCCGGTTCGGGCATGATCGCATGGATGCTTCTGGGCGCAGCCAGGTCGGACGCGGCGTACGCCACGCTGGTGACGTTGCACGTGATCTGTGCTGTCGTCGGTTTCGGGGCGGTGGCGATCAGCGGCGTGTACGGAGCCACGGCCCGCCACCAGGACCGGGAGGAGGCGAGCGAGGAGACCCGCCGGTACTTCCGGTCCCGCGGCCAGGCCGAATGGCTGGTCCTGGTCGTGCCGTTTCTCGGCGCGGCCGCGCTGGCCGTGCGCCGGGGGGGAGGCGATTTCGGGGAGGCCTGGGTGGTGGCTGCTGCGGCTGTCTGGCTCGTCGCCGCGGTGCTCCTGCTCTCCGTCGTCCGGCCGGCCGAGCGTCGCATTCGCGACCAGATGCAGGCGATCCCCGGCGACCCGCTTGGGCGGCCCGATCGCCAGCTCGTGGGCGCTGCCCGGGCGGGAAACCGGTTGATGTGGGCGGCGATCGTGTGCGACGTGTTGTTCGTCGTGGCGCTGGTGCTGATGGTCTACCAGCCGGCCTAACGGCCCTGAGCGGCCATCCCGCCGAATCCGGGTGAAGCGGTCGTACCATCGATATATCTATGGCTGCTTCCACGCATTCAGTCTCGACCCCCTCCTCCCTGATCACGTCCTTGGAGGTTGACCGGTCGCAGCCATCGTTCCGGGGCGTCCCGGTCGACGAGCTGAGAGCCGACTTCGCCATGGCGTGGGTCTCGCGTTATCTCGACGACCGGGAGATCGCTCTCCAGAAGCAGAGCCGGGTCTTTTTCCAGATCTCCGGCGCCGGCCACGAAGCCCTGCTGCTCGGCTTGGGTCGGGAGCTGCGGCCGGGCTACGACTGGTTCTTCCCGTATTACCGCGACCGGGCCCTCATGCTCGCCCTCGGGGTCACCCCGGAGGAGATCCTCTTGGAGGCGGTCGGTTCCGCCGCGGACCCGGCGTCCGGAGGCAGGCAGATGTCCTGCCATTGGGGGAACGCCGGGCTCAACGTGGTGACCCAATCGAGCCCCACGGGCAGCCAGTGCCTGCCGGCAGTCGGCTGCGCTGAGGCCAGCCGCTACATCTCCCGACGACCGCATCTACCGGGCTGCTCGGCCCACGGGGATGAGCTGACTTACGTCTCCCTCGGCGAAGGGGCCACTTCCGAAGGTGAGTTCTGGGAGAGCCTCAATACCGCGTGCACCCTCCACCTGCCGGTGCTCTACGTAATCGCCGACAACGGCTTCGCCATCTCCGTCCCGTCGGTGGACCAGTCGCCCGCCCCGATATCCGAGCTGGTCCGCGGCTTTCGTGGCCTCCACGTGCATACCGTGGACGGACGGGACTACTTCGAGGTGCGTGCCCGGGCCGCCGACATCGTGGCCGAGGTGCGGGCCGGGGTCGGGCCGGCGCTCATCCACGCCACGGTGACCAGGCCGTACTCGCACTCCTCGCAGGACACCCAGAGCAAGTACCGCTCGCCGGATGAGCTGGCGGAGGAGGCCACCCACGATCCGCTGGTGCTGATGGAGCAGGCCTTGCTCGAAGGCGGCGTGATGACGGCCGACGAGGTGGCCGCCGTCAAGGAAGAGGCCCGCCAAACGGTTCTGGCGGCCGCCCGCCGGGCCCTCGCCGCCCCCCGCCCCGATCCGGCGACGATCACCGACCAGGTGACCGCGTTGCCGTTTGTGGACCCGGCCGCGGAGGGCGCCGACGACGGATCCGGGGAGGTCGTCGCCCTCGGCGAAGCCATCAAGCGAACCCTGCATGAGCAGATGGGGGAAGACGAGCGCATCCGCGTATTCGGGGAGGACGTGGCCGACGCTCGGGAGGACGTCCTCGCCAACGTGGAAGGCAAGGGCGGGGTGTTCGGCACCACCTTCGGGTTGCAGCGCCGCTTCGGCCTGGCTCGTTGCTACAACACGCCGCTGGCGGAGGCCAACATCGTCGGTCGGGCGGTCGGCCAGGGTATTCGGGGGCTGCGCCCGGTCCCCGAAGTGCAGTTCTTCGACTACATCTGGCCGGCCATGCACCAGATCAAGAGCGAGGCGGCCACGATCCGGTGGCGGTCGAACGGGGCGTTCAGCTGCCCCATGGTGCTGCGGGTACCCATCGGCGGGTACGTGAGCGGAGGTGCGATCTGGCACTCCCAGTCCGGCGAGTCCATCTTCACCCACATCCCGGGCCTGACCGTGGTCATGCCGTCCCGCGCCGCCGACGCGGTCGGCTTGCTGCGAACTGCCCTCCAAGCCGAGGACCCGGTGCTGTTCCTCGAACACAAGCACCTCCTGCGCCAGCCCTACACCCGAGACCCGTTCCCGACGCGGTCGTTCCAGATTCCGTTCGGCAAGGGTCGGATCGCGGCCGAGGGTGACGAGCTGACCATCGTCACCTGGGGTGCGCTGGTGGAGAAGTCGCGCCAGGCGGCGGCCGCCTTGGCCGAGCAGGACGGCAGCTCGATCCAGGTGATCGATCTGCGGTCACTCGTGCCGTGGGACCAGGAGCTGGTGGCGAATGAGGTGGCCCGCACCGGCCGGTTGCTCGTCGCCCACGAGGACGTGTTGACGAGCGGCTTCGGGGCCGAGGTGGCGGCGTGGGTGGGCCAGCACTGCTTCACGGATCTCGACGCCCCCGTGGCCCGGCTAGGGGCGGCCGACACCCACGTGGCCTACGAGCCCGGCTTGGCCTACGCCATCCTGCCCCAGGTGGAGGACATCGTGACGGCCGCCCGAGAGGTGCTGGCCTTCTAGCATTCCCCGGTATGAGCCAATCCGTGCGGGGTGTCGTTTCTCTGAAGAAAGGCGAACCCGTTCGCCTCGAGACCGTGGTGGTGCCCGATCCGGGACCGGGCGAGGCGCTCGTCGCCATCCAGGCGTGTGGGGTATGCCACACCGATCTCCACTATCGCGAGGGGGCGATCAACGACGATTTCCCGTTCCTCCTCGGGCATGAGGCGGCGGGAACGGTGGAGGCGGTCGGGGAGGGCGTGGTCAACGTCGCCCCGGGCGACTACGTCGTGCTGGCTTGGCGCGCCCCCTGCGGGGTTTGCCGCTCCTGTCGGAGGGGACGCCCCTGGTACTGCTTCGACAGTGCCAACGCCTCCCAGCCCATGACGCTGGAGGACGGGACCGTGCTGTCGCCGGCCCTCGGGATCGGCGCCTTCGCGACCAAGACGCTGGTGGCCGCCGGTCAGGCCGTGAAGGTCGATCCCGCCGCTCGCCCGGAGTCGGCCGGGCTGATCGGGTGCGGGATCATGGCCGGCTTCGGCGCCGCGGTCAACACCGGAGGCGTCGGTCGCGGCGACAGCGTGGCCGTCTTCGGGTGCGGTGGGGTGGGTGACGCCGCCATCGCGGCCGCGTCCCTTGCCGGCGCCCGGGTGATCGTGGGTGTCGACGTGGACAAACGAAAGCTGGACTGGGCCCGCCAGTTCGGGGCTACCCACACCATCGATGCGTCATCGGTCGACCCGGTGACGGCCATCCAGGACCTGACCGGGGGGTTCGGAGCCGACGTGGTGATCGAGGCCGTGGGCCGCCCGGAGACCTACCGGCAGGCCTTCTTCGCCCGGGACCTGGCCGGAACGCTCGTGCAGGTCGGCGTGCCCGACCCCTCCATGACTATCGACCTGCCGATGATCGAGCTGTTCGGGCGGGGGGCGCGCTCAAGTCCTCCTGGTACGGCGACTGCCTGCCCTCGCGGGACTTTCCCATGCTCATCGACCTGTACCTCCGGGGCCGGCTCGACCTCGACGGGTTCGTCAGTGAAACCATCGGTCTGGACGACGTGGAAGAGGCGTTCGCCCGCATGGAGCGGGGCGAGGTGCTGCGCAGCGTCGTCGTCATGTAGGTCCGGTAGAGGGGTCGGGCGTCTGCGGGTTCGGGCGTCTGCGGGTTCGGGCGTCTGCGGGTTCGGCGCCGACGTCCCCGCGCTCCGGAGGAACGGACCACACCGACGGGGCGGTCTGCGCCGGGGAAAACAACAACGTGACACGGGTCTCCGTCGGCCCGACGACCCGTGTCACGTTGTGTGCCGTATATGACAACAAGGGGACACGAGTCCAGGTTCGTCCACTGACCCGTGTCACGTTTGTGTCGGACGGCCACGGCATCGGCCTCGGCACGGCTCCGGGCCTCTGCGGGTCGAGGGCCGATGTCGCTGCGCTCCCGATGAACGGACCACACCGGCGTGGCCAGGACCCGGCTTCCCGGTTCGATCCTTCGATCCACCGTTCCCCTGACACCGCCCCAGCGACTACTCCCGCGGGAGGCGGACCGCCCGCCAGCAGCGAGCGCGCATCGGCAGCTCGATCCGGACCCGATCCCGCAGCATCGGATCCCGCTCCAGCACGGCGGCGGCCCGCCTCGCCACCGCCTGGCGCTCTTCCGGGCCTTGAACGATGACCCGGCTGTAGGTGCCGGCCAGCCCGACCAGTTGCGAGGGACTGCGGGGCAGGGTCCATTCGATGGTGTGGCCTTCGGGGGGACTGAACGGTTGACCGTCGGGAATCGACAGGACGTGGCCCGGCCGGGCCCGGCCGGTTGCCGCATCCCGGTTACCACTCAGCAGCTCGTCAACCCATTCGATCTGGCGGGCGGGCCCGTTCCACACCACCCCGAGGACCCCGCCCGGTCGGAGGACCCGGGCGATCTCGGGCACCGCCAGCTCGGGATCGAGCCAGTGCCAGCCGGACGACACCACCACGGCATCAAGAGCACCCGTCCCTATGGGAAGGGCCTCGCCCCTGGCGTTGACCACTTGGACGCCGGCCGACCGGGCCGCCAACACCGCGGCCATCCGCGGATCCAACTCGACGGCAATGACCTGGGCCACCCGAGGCGCCAGGACCCGGCTGAAGGCCCCTGTCCCGGCGCAAAGGTCGGCCACCCGGCGCGCTCCGGGGGCAAAAGCCAGTCGGCGCTCTGTGGCGGCGGCGCGGGTCGGAAGCGGTCGTAGTCCTCGGCAACCGATCCAAACGACGTAGCCCGGGTCATGCGATCGACCGCCATAGCAAACCACCATAACGCCACGGTCGGCGGTGAAAATCCGCCCGCCGCTACCCGCCAGCGGCGCCATACAACGCGCAAATGGTTGGACGTCCAAGTATTGTGGTAGGGTGAAAAGGATGTCGGCCCCGACCGATGCGTCTGCACTCCATCGACCCATCAACGCGGTGCGGTTCGTCACGGCCGCCAGCCTCTTCGACGGCCACGACGCGGCCATCAACATCATGCGCAGGCTGCTGCAGGCCCAGGGGGCCGAGGTCGTCCATCTCGGGCACGACCGGTCCGTCGACGAGGTCGTCACCGCCGCCATCCAGGAGGACGTCCAGGGGGTGGCGGTCAGCTCGTACCAGGGCGGCCACCTCGAGTACTTCACGTACCTCGTCGACCGGCTGAGGGCGGAGGGGCGCGGCGACATTCGGGTCTACGGGGGTGGTGGGGGGACCATCGTCGCCTCCGAGATCGCCGAGCTGCAGCGCTACGGCGTGGCGAGGATCTTCTCCCCGCAGGACGGCCAGGAGCTGGGGTTGGCGGCCATGGTCAACCTCATGCTGGCCGAGTGCGACCAGCCCCGACCCCTGCCCGACGAGGCGGCCCTCGAGGGTCTGCTCAGCGGGGACGAGCGGGCGCTGGCCCGGGTCATCACGGCCCTCGAAACCGCTGCTTTGGACCCCGCGGCCCGGCGCCTGATCGTCGAGGCGGGAGCCCGGCGCCCGGTTCCTGTTCTGGGCGTGACGGGCACCGGTGGCTCCGGCAAATCGTCGCTCACTGACGAGCTGGTCCGCCGGGTTCGCCTCGACCAGGAGGACAAGCTGCGCGTGGCGGTCCTCGCCATCGACCCGAGCCGCCGGAAGGGAGGCGGGGCTCTCCTGGGCGACCGTATCCGGATGAATGCGATCGACGTCGGCAGCGAGGCGGAGGGGTTCGCCAGCAGCCGGGTGTACTTCCGGTCCTTCGCCACCCGGCGGGCGGGCGGCGAAATTCCCGAGTGCCTGGACGACGCGGTGAACGCCTGCCGGGCCGCCGGATTCGACCTGGTGATCGTGGAGACACCCGGTATCGGGCAAGGCGACGCCGAGGTGGTGGCCCACGTCGACGTGTCGCTCTATGTCATGACGCCTGAGTTCGGCGCCGCCTCGCAGCTCGAAAAGATCGACATGCTGGACTTCGCCGACGCGGTCGCCATCAACAAGTTCGAGCGACGGGGCGGCGAGGATGCGCTGCGCGATGTCCGCAGGCAGCTGGCGCGTAGCGGGGAGTACCCGGGCGCCTCGCCTGAGGAGCTCCCCGTCTTCGGCACGGTGGCGTCCCGCTTCAACGACGACGGCGTGACCGCGCTCTACCAGTTCCTCCGGGGCGCCCTCGCCCAACGAGGCTTGCCGGTCGGGCCAGGTCGTGCTGCCACCGGTCGACGGGCGGACGTCGACACGAGGGCGAGCACCCGTGCCGCCGGGAAGGGACCGGTATCTGGCCGACATTGCCGAGACCGTGCGCACCTACCACCGGGTAACCGACGAGGAGGTCCGAGCCGCCCACCGTCGCCAGCAGCTGGTGGAGGTGGGCGAACTGCTCGCGGCCGACGAGCGCGCCGCGGCCGCCACCGACGTCGAGGAGCTGCTGGCGAAGTTCGACGCCGACGAGGTGCTGTCGCCGAGCAGCCGCCTCCTGCTCGAAGGATGGCCCGACAAGGTCGCCACCTACCGGTCCGACCAGAACGTTCGTGCGTCCCTGTCCGGCACGCCAGTGCCGCGCGTGGCTCTGCCCCGGTACACCGACGACGGCGAGCTGCTGCGATGGCTGCGCTCGGAAAACCTGCCCGGCGAGTTCCCGTACACGGCTGGAGTGTTCCCCTTCAAACGAGAGGGCGAGGACCCGGCTCGGATGTTTGCGGGCGAGGGCGACGCCTTTCGCACCAACCGGCGTTTTCACCTGCTCGCGGCAGGGCAGCCGGCCACCCGGCTGTCGACGGCCTTCGACTCGGTCACGCTCTACGGATTCGAACCGGATGTGCGCCCGGACATCTACGGGAAGGTGGGCAACTCCGGGGTCTCCATCGCCACCTTGGACGACATGAAGGAGCTGTACCGGGGGTTCGATCTCTGTGACCCGGCCACGTCGGTCTCGATGACGATCAACGGACCGGCGCCCACGATCCTGGCCATGTTCCTCAACACCGCGATCGACGATCAGCTGGCCCGCTTCGAGTCGCATTCCGGGCGGCCGGCTAACGCGCGGAAGAGGCTGCCGACATCCGGGCCCGGACCCTCCACCAAGTTCGGGGCACTGTGCAGGCCGACATCCTCAAGGAGGACCAGGGCCAGAACACCTGCATCTTCTCGACCGAGTTCTCGCTGCGGGTCATGGCCGACATCCAGGAGTGGTTCGTCAGCCACGACGTCCGAAACTTCTATTCGGTCTCGATCTCCGGCTACCACATTGCTGAGGCGGGGGCCAACCCCATTACCCAGCTGGCGTTCACTCTCGCCAACGGCTTCACCTACGTGGAGGCCTACCTGGGGCGAGGGATGAGCGTCGACGACTTCGCTCCGAACTTCTCGTTCTTCTTCTCCAACGGCATGGACCCCGAGTACACGGTGATCGGCCGGGTCGCCCGGAGGATCTGGGCCGTAGCGATGCGGGATCGGTACGGGGCCAACGCCCGGTCACAGCGGCTGAAGTACCACATCCAGACGTCCGGCCGGTCGCTCCACGCCCAGGAGATGGCGTTCAACGACATCCGGACCACCCTTCAGGCCCTCTGCGCCATCTACGACAACGCCAACAGCCTCCACACCAACGCCTACAACGAGGCCGTCACCACCCCGACCGCCGAGTCGGTCCGCCGGGCCTTGGCGATTCAGATGATCATCAACAAGGAGTGGGGACTGGCCCGCAACGAAAACCCCCTCCAGGGGAGCTTCATCGTCGACGAGCTGACCGACCTGGTGGAAGAGGCCGTGCTGGCAGAGATGGATCGGCTGAGCGAACGGGGCGGGGTGCTGGGGGCCATGGAGACGGGGTACCAGCGGGGCCGCATTCAGGACGAGTCGATGCTCTACGAGTCGAAGAAGCACGACGGGAGCCTGCCTCTCGTCGGGGTCAACACCTTCCGGAACCCGGCCGGGGATGCGGTCCCGGACCATCTCGAGCTGGCCCGATCGACGGAGGAGGAGAAGCAGAGCCAGCTCCGCCGGTTGGCCGACTTCCACGCCGCCCACGCCGCCGAACGGCCGGCCGCCCTTGAGCGGCTCCGCCAGGCGGCGCTCGCCGGGGACAACGTCTTTGACGTGCTGATGGACGTCGTTCGGGTCTGCAGCCTGGGCCAGATCACCCGGACGCTATTCGAGGTGGGCGGGCGCTACCGGCGGAACGTGTAGTCACCCACAGGGTGCGGCGCCACACCGGCGGCGTTCTCGGAGTGCTTCCTCGTCTGAGATACTGGAGCCGGTGCGCCGACGGATGACTGGGCTGAGCGGGCGCTGAACTGGAGTAACCGGACGCCGATGACCACCACATACGAGCTTTCCCACATCGGCGCACTGGAGGCGGAAGCGGTGCACATCGTCCGCGAGGTGGCGGCCGGCTTCGAACGACCGGTCCTGCTCTTCTCGGGCGGCAAGGACTCGGTCGTCATGTTGCATGTGGCCGCCAAGGCATTCTGGCCGGCGCCGTTGCCGTTCCCGGTGATGCACGTGGACACCGGTCACAACCTCGACGACGTGATCGAGTTTCGCGACCGGACCGTAGAACGCATGGGAATCCGCCTGGTCGTCGGGTCCGTCCAGGACGACATCGACGCCGGGCGGGTGGCAGAAGAGACGGGCCCGAGAGCCAGCCGCAACCGCCTCCAGACGGTGACGCTGCTGCGCTCCATCCGGGAGCACCGCTTCGATGCGGTCTTCGGCGGGGCCCGCCGGGATGAAGAGAAGGCCCGGGCCAAGGAGCGGGTCTTCAGCTTCCGTGACGAGTTCGGGCAATGGGATCCGCGCAACCAGCGACCGGAGCTGTGGAACCTCTACAACGGGGCCCACCGCAAGGGGGAGCACATCCGCGTGTTCCCGCTCTCCAACTGGACGGAGCTGGACATCTGGCAGTACATCCTCGACGAGGGGATCGAGCTGCCGCGCCTGTACTACGCCCACCGGCGCCAGGTGTTCGAGCGCGACGGCATGCTGCTGTCCGTCTCCCGTTTCGTGACGCTCATGGACGGGGAGGAGCCGTTCGAGGCCACGGTGCGCTTCCGGACGGTTGGCGATGCCACTTGCACCGGGTGCGTGGAGTCGGCGGCATTCACCGTCGAAGAAGTCGTGATGGAGGTGGCGGCCTCCCGGCTGACCGAGCGCGGGGCGACTCGGGCCGATGATCGAATCTCGGAGGCCGGCATGGAGGATCGCAAGAAGGAGGGGTACTTCTGATGTTTGAGCTGCTGCGCCTGGCCACCGCCGGCAGCGTCGACGACGGCAAATCGACCTTGATCGGGCGGTTGCTGTACGACTCGAAAGCCATCTTCACGGACCAGCTCGACGCGGTTGAGAGGACGAGTCGGGAACGGGGCGACGGCTACACCAACCTGGCGCTCCTGACCGACGGGTTGCGGGCCGAACGGGAGCAAGGCATCACCATCGATGTCGCCTACCGGTACTTCGCCACCCCGGCCCGGAAGTTCATCATCGCCGACACGCCGGGTCACACCCAGTACACGCGCAACATGGTGACCGGGGCCTCGACCGCGGATCTGGCGCTGATCCTGATCGACGCCAGGAAAGGCGTGCTCGAACAGTCCCGACGGCACGCGTTCATCGCCAGCCTGCTGGGCATTCCGCACTTCGTGGTGTGCGTCAACAAGATGGACCTGGTCGGCTGGGATCAGCGGCGCTTCGAGGAGATCCGCGACGAGTTCCGGAACTTTGCCACGAAGCTCGACGTGCACGACGTGACCTTCGTGCCCATGTCGGCCTTGCACGGCGACAACGTGGTCGGCGGCAGCGACAACATGACCTGGTACGAGGGGACGCCGCTGTTGCATCACCTCGAGGACGTCCACATCGCCTCCGATCGCAACCTCATCGACGCCCGCTTCCCGGTCCAGTACGTCATTCGGCCCCAGCGGGGTACCGATCAGGACCTCCACGACTACCGGGGCTATGCGGGGACGGTCGCCGGCGGGATCTTCAAGGCCGGCGACGAGGTGGTGGTCCTGCCGTCGGGCTTCTCGTCCCAGATCGCAGAGGTGCGCGGACCGGGAGGGGACCCCATTGACGAAGCCTTCCCCCCGCAGGCCGTGACCTTGCAACTCGCGGATGACCTCGACATCGCCCGGGGCGACATGATCTGCCGTCCGCACAACCGGCCCCTGGTCAGCCAGGACGTCGACGCCATGCTGTGCTGGTTCTCGGACCAGTCGTCGCTCTCGGTGGGCGACCGGTACCGGGTGTTGCACACCACCCGATCCGTGCTGGCCCGGGTGGAGAACCTGGACTACCGCCTGGACGTCAACACCCTGCACCGCGACGAGTCGGCGACGTCGCTCGCCCTCAACCAGATCGGGCGGGTCAGGCTCCGCACCCAGGCGCCTCTGATATTCGACCCGTACCACCGCAACCGGGCGACCGGCGGCCTCATCCTCGTCGACCTGGCGACCAACAACACGGTCGCGGCCGGCATGATCCTGAGCGCCGAACAGGCCAACGTCAGCAACGTGGTCTGGCACGCCAATACCGTCACCCGAGAACAGCGCGGCACTCGGGGCCTCACCGTCTGGTTGACCGGCCTGTCCGGATCGGGGAAGTCCACCGTGGCCGTCGAGGTCGAGCAGAAGCTGGTGGCCGCGGGTCGGGCCGCCTACCTGCTCGATGGCGACAACCTGCGGCACGGCCTGAACGTCGACCTCGGGTTCAGCGCCGAGGACCGGGCCGAGAATGTCCGGCGGGTAGGCGAGGTGGCCCGGCTGTTTGCCGATGCCGGCATGGTGGCGGTGGTCTCCCTCGTCAGTCCCTACCGCGCCGACCGCAATCGGGTACGGGCCATGCACCACGCGGCCGGTCTGCGTTTCGTGGAGGTGTTCGTCGACACCCCGGTGGAGATATGCGAAGCGCGCGACCCCAAGGGCATGTACCGCAGGGCCCGGGCCGGTGAGATCACCGGCTTCACCGGGGTCGACGACCCGTATGAGCCACCGGAGAGCGCCGAAGTGGTGCTGCGCCCGGGTCACGGAAGTCCGTCGGCCATGGCGGACTGGGTGATCTCCCAGCTCGGCGAGTGACGACCGACGCCGGTCTGGCCGCGGATCTGGCCAAAGACGCCGGCCGTTTGCTGCTGGAGATCCGGGCTGCGGGAGCGCCGGAGGATCCCAAGGAGTTGGGTCGGCGCGGCGATACGGAGTCAAACGAGCTCCTGCTCTCGCGGCTGGCCGAGGCCCGCCCAGGCGACTCGGTCCTTTCGGAGGAGTCGGTTGACAATCCGGCCCGTCTTCGGGCCCATCGGGTGTGGATCATCGACCCGCTGGACGGCACCCGGGAGTTCTCGATGCCGGGCCGGCAGGACTGGGCGGTGCACGTGGCGTTGTGGGAGGACGTCGAGGGGGGCCGCATCACGGCCGCGGCGGTGGCGCTGCCGGCCCTTGGCGAGGTGCTCGGTACCGAACCACCCGTCCGGGGCACCGCTCCCGATCCCGGCCGGCGACTCCGCATGCTGGTCAGCGACAGCCGGCCACCGGCCTTCGCCGGGCCGGTGGCGGCGGAGATCGGAGCTGACGTGATGCCGATGGGCTCGGCCGGTGCCAAGACGATGGCCGTGGTCCGCAACCAGGCCGACGCCTACGTCCACGCCGGCGGGCAGTGGGAGTGGGACTCGGCCGCGCCGGTCGGTGTGGCTTTGGCTGCGGGGTTGCACGCGTCCCGCATCGACGGCACGCCCCTCCTGTACAACCAGCCGCACCCGTACCTCCCCGATTTGCTGGTGTGCCGCCCGGAGCTGGCCGCCCGCCTGCTCGAGGCCTTGGCCGGGTTCGGGTCGGCTGCCACCTCGGCCTAGTCACGCTCGGCGTGAACGTCGTGGTCGGCCGTCGGGGACGTGACAACGACCAAGGGCTGATCGAGCCGGACCGATTCCCCTGGTCGGACCAGGACGTCCTGGACGACGCCGTCGGCCGCGGCCGCCACCGCGTGCTCCATTTTCATGGCCTCGACGGTAACCAGCGGCTGGCCGGCGGACACGGCCTGGCCGGGGTGCACGTGGACGGCGAGCACCGTTCCTGGCATCGGGCTGGTGACGGGTCCACTGCCGCCTGAGGCGTCTCCCCCCGGTCGATGGTCTCCCGAAGCCGGGTGAGCGACCAAGCGTCGCCGTCCCGGCCCAGCCAGACGAGGTCGCCGTCGGCGGCCCACTCGTAGCGCCGCAACCGTCCGTCGCGCTCGACCACCAGCTTTCCGTCACCCTTGTCCAGCCAGCCCAGAGCCGGTCGGGCCCCAGACGGCGTGGGCGTCGAGGCGGCCGAGTGGTCGTCCGGAGGCGCCCCCTCGACGCCCACGCCGAAGCCGTCTACGGTCGCTTCGAACACCTGGCCCGCCAACCGCCACCGGCTGGAGTAGACGGCCGGGCCGGTGACGCGCCAGCTGTCGGGCCGGTCCCACGGGTCGACGACAGGACCTGGGGGAGCCTCCAGCAGACGAGCCAGCAGGGCGGCCGCGCCCACCACTTCCGACGGGTCCGGGCGGGCGGCGAGATCCGCGGCGATCCGGTCTACCAGTTCGGTGTCCAGCTGGGCGGCCCGGACCTCCGGGCGGTCGACCAGGCGGCGAAGGAAGCCCACGTTGGTCGTCAGGCCGAGCACCGAGGTGGCGGCCAGGGCGGCCCGGAGCCGGGACAGGGAGGTAGGCCGGTCCGGTCCCCAGGCGATCACCTTGGCCAGCATGGGGTCGTAGTCGGTGCCGATGACCGAGCCGGCCTGCAGGCCGGAGTCCACCCGGATGTGCGGCCGGTCGTCGGGCTGGGATAGGCGGCGCACGGTTCCCGTCGCCGGCAGGAAGCCTCGGTCGGGGTCCTCCGCGTAGATCCGAGCTTCCATGGCGTGCCCGTTGGGTGCCGGCCCGTGGCCTTCCCACGGGATCTGTTGACCGGCTGCCACCCGCAGCTGCCATTCGACCAAGTCCAGAGCCAGCACGGCCTCGGTAACGGGGTGCTCGACCTGCAAACGGGTATTCATTTCCATGAAGAAAAACTCGTTCGGCCGATCCGAGGAGACGATGAACTCGACCGTCCCGGCCCCGACGTAGCCGCAGGCCCGGGCGGCGGCCACCGCCGAAGCGGCCATGGCGGAACGGGTTGCGTCATCGAGCAGGACGGAAGGAGCCTCCTCGACGATCTTCTGGTGACGCCGCTGCAAGCTGCATTCCCGCTCACCGAGCGAACAGACGCGTCCGTGGGTGTCGGCGAAGACCTGGACCTCGATGTGCCGTGGCCGGGCGACGAAGCGTTCGACCAGGAGAGTCCCGTCCCCGAACGAGGCGATGGCCTCCCGGCGGGCCGACGCGATGGCCCGGGGTAGGTCGGCGGGATCGGTCACCTGGCGCATGCCTTTTCCGCCGCCCCCTGCGCTGGGTTTCAGCATGACGGGCAATCCCACCTGGAGGGCGGCGGAGGCGATCTCCTCGTCGCTCAGGCCCGGTTGACCGCGTCCCGGAACCACGGGAACGCCGGCCGCCGCTACGGCCCGCTTGGCATTGATCTTGTCGCCCATGATCTCGATCGCCTCGGCAGGGGGTCCGATGAACACGATCCCGGCGTCGGCGCACCGCCGGGCCAGCGAAGGGTTCTCAGACAGAAACCCATAGCCAGGGTGGAGGGCTTCGGCTCCACTTCGGGCGGCCGCATCCACGACGCCATCGACGTCCAGATAGGCCCCGGCGGCGTCCAGGGTGACGACGTCGTCGGCCTCCGAGACGTGCCGGGCCCGACGGTCCGGCGGAGTGGAGACGGCCACGCTGCGGATGCCCATGGCCCGGAGGGTCCGGATGATCCGGACGGCGATCTCTCCCCGGTTGGCCACCAGGACGGTGCTGAACATGCGGGTCATCGTCTCTCTGGGTTCGGCTTCACATTCGGAACACGCCATAGCGCACCGGCGGCATCGGAGCTTCGGCGGCGGCGGCCAACGCCAACCCGAGCACCCGGCGCGTGTCCATGGGATCGATCACGCCGTCGTCCCACAGGCGGGCGGTGGCGTAGTAGGGGTTCCCCTGTCGTTCGTACTGCTCGCGCACCGGAGCCTTGAACGCCTCCACCTCGTCCTGGCTCCAGGTCCCGTCGCGGTCGGCGACCGTGGCCAGCACCGAAGCGGCCTGCTCGCCTCCCATCACGGAGATACGGGCGTTCGGCCACATCCAGAGAAAGCGCGGGGAGTAGGCCCGGCCGCACATCGAATAGTTGCCCGCACCAAAGCTGCCCCCGATGATCAGGGTCAGCTTCGGGACCCGGGCACACGCCACCGCGGTCACCATCTTGGCTCCGTGCTTGGCGATCCCGCCCGCCTCGTAGTCCCGACCGACCATGAACCCGGTGATGTTCTGCAGGAACACCAAGGGGATCCGGCGCTGATCGCAGAGCTCGATGAAGTGCGCCCCTTTGAGGGCCGACTCGCTGAAGAGGATGCCGTTGTTGGCGACCACCCCGACCGGGTGGCCGCACACGTGGGCAAAGCCGGTCACCAGGGTGGGGCCGTAGTCCGGCTTGAACTCCAGGAGCCGACTGCCGTCGACGATCCGGCCCACCACCTCCCGTACGTCGTAAGGGGTGCGCGTATCGGCGGAGACCACGCCGTAGAGCTGTCCGGGATCGACCACCGGCTCGTCCGTCGGGATGGCCGACCAGGCCGGCTCTGGCCGGGGGCCCAGGGTGCCGACGATGGCGCGGACCATGGCCAGGGCCTGACGGTCGTCAGTGGCCAGGTGGTCGACGACCCCGGACCGGCGGGCATGCAGGTCCCCGCCTCCGAGCTCCTCGGCGGTGACCACCTCGCCGGTCGCAGCCTTCACGAGGGGCGGCCCGCCGAGAAAGATGGTGCCCTCGTGGGCGACGATGACGGCCTCGTCGCTCATGGCCGGCACGTAGGCCCCTCCTGCGGTCGAGGAACCCATGACCGCGGCGATCTGGGCGATGCCTGCGGCCGACAGGTTGGCCTGGTTGTAGAAGATCCGCCCGAAATGGTCGCGGTCCGGGAACACCTCGTCCTGTTCGGGTAGGAACGCTCCTCCCGAGTCCACCAGGTAGATGCACGGCAACCGATTGGCGGCCGCTACCTCCTGGGCGCGCAGGTGCTTCTTGACGGTCATCGGGTAGTAGGTGCCGCCCTTGACCGTGGCGTCGTTGACGACGATCACGCAGCGGCGCCCGGCGACCCGTCCGACGCCAGTGATGATGCCTGCCGCCGGACACTCGTCCCCGTACATGCCCAGCGCGGCGAGCGGGGACAACTCGAGAAATGGTGAGCCCGGGTCGAGAAGCTGCTCGATGCGCTGGCGCGGCAGCAGCTTGCCGCGGTCGACGTGGCGGCGGCGGGCCGGTTCTGGACCGCCCGTGGCGGTGACGGCCAGACGTCGCCGCAGGTCATCGACGAGCTCGCGATTGGCGAGTTCGTTGCGCCGAAAGGTATCCGACGACTCGTCAGCTGCGGAGCCGAGTACCGGGAACTCTCGTGCGGGTGCGGCGGCATCGGCTGGCATTTCCGGCATGTTACGACCCGCCTGGGACGGGATCGCTAGCGTACCGAGTGGCGCCGAGCGGCGCCGATCTCGGACGAGGGAGAAGTGTGTACCCAGGCCGGCATGCCGCCGAACATCCCGACCAGCCCGCCATCGTCATGGCCCAAAGCGGGGAAATCATCACCTTCGGCGAATACGAGCGGGCGTGCAACCGCCTCGCCCATTTCATGCGCGATGCCGGGCTCCGGCGCGGGGACCACATCTCGATCCTCATGGAGAACAACCCGAGGATGCTGGAGATCGAGGGGGCGGCGGAGCGGATCGGGCTGTACTACACGCTGATCAACACCTACCTAAGCCCCGACGAAGTGGCGTACATCCTGGGCAACTCCAGGTCCCGGTTGTTCTTCAGCTCCGCAGCCATGCGAAACGTCGCCGAAGCGGCTGCCGCCGATTGCCCGCAACTCGAACGCCTCCTGATAACCGGCGTCGATCGTCCCCCGGGTCGGTGGGAGCCGCTGGCCGCAACCGTCTCCGGATGGCCGGCCGAACCGGTGGACAACGAGTCCCTCGGCCTGGCCATGTTGTACTCCTCGGGGACGACCGGGCGGCCCAAGGGGATCCTGCGACCGATGCCGGATGCGGCCCCGATCGACCAGCTGCCGTTGATGGCGTTCGCCCGGTTCTTGTTCAGCTTCCGGGAGAACATGACGTACCTGAGCCCAGCCCCGCTGTACCACTCGGCACCTCAGGGGGCCCTCTCCGCCGCCTTACGGCTGGGTTCGACGGTGGTGGTCATGGAACGCTTCGACGCCGAGCGGTGGCTGGCCCTCGTCGAGCGATATCGGGTCACCCACAGCCAGATGGTGCCGACGATGTTCAGCCGTCTCCTCCGCCTGCCCGAGGAGCTTCGTGGCCGGTACGACATCTCCTCGCTCGAGGGGATCGTGCACGGCGCCGCCCCCTCTCCCGTGCCGATCAAACAGGCAATCATCGACTGGTTCGGGCCCATCGTGACCGAGTACTACGGGGCGACGGAGTCCAACGGGTTCACCTGGTGCGATTCGGCCCAGTGGCTGGCCCACCCGGGCACGGTGGGTCGCCCCGTCCTCGGCGAGCTGCTCATCCTCGACGAGGAGGGCGAGCCCTGCTCGACTGGAGTAGACGGAACGGTGTGGTTCCGGGGGGCCACGGCCTTCGACTACTTCGACGACCCCGTCAAGACGGCCGAGAGCCGCACGAGCAACGGCGCGACCAGCACCGTGGGAGACGTCGGTCACGTCGACGCCGAAGGCTACCTGTACCTGACCGACCGAAAGAGCTACGTGATCATCTCCGGTGGGGTCAACATCTATCCGCAGGAGACCGAGAACCTCCTGGCCACCCATCCGGCTGTCCTCGACGTGGCGGTGATCGGCGTGCCCAACGACGACCTCGGCGAGGAGGTCAAGGCGGTGGTCCAGGCCAACGACCCCGCTCAGGCGGGCCCGGTCCTGGAGCAGGAACTGATCGCCTTTTGCCGGGCCCACCTGGCCCATTTCAAGTGCCCGAGGACGGTCGATTTCGTCCCCGAGCTCCCCCGCTTGCCGACCGGGAAGCTCTACAAACGGCTGCTTCGCGACAGGTACTGGGCAGACCATCGGACCTCCATCGTGTGAGGACATCTACTCTGGAAGCGTGACGACCCCGCGTCGAGCAGCCCCGGCTCGCGTTGCTACTCGCGGCCTGGTCGCGCGGGCCGGCCGGGTTCGGACCAGCCGGCACCGCGACGTCAAGGACACCGCTCCCCGGGCGGCGGTGTTGGGCGCCGGGGACGGCCTTATCACCAACTTGTCGCTGATCCTGGGAGTGGCGGCCGGGGCGTCCACCAATGCGGCGACGGTGCGGCTGGCGGGGATCGCCGGGCTGCTCGCCGGAGCGTTCTCGATGGCCGCAGGGGAGCTGGTCTCGGTGCGGGCCCAGCACGAGCTGGTACAGCGGGAGCTGGAAGTGGAACGCACCGAGCTGGCGGACGAGCCCGAGGCGGAGCGGCGCGAGCTGGCCGCCCTCTATCTGGCTCGCGGGGTCCCCCCTCAGGACGCCGAGACGGTTGCCCGCATCCTGTCCGCCAACGACAACCTGGCCCTCGATACCCACGCCCGGTTGGAGCTCGGTATCGACCCGGATGCGGCTGGGTCGGCGTGGCGCGCCAGCGTGGCGTCGTTCCTGGCCTTCGGGTTGGGCGCGCTGCTGCCGCTCCTGCCCTGGCTTTTCGGTGGTGGCACCGCCATGGTGATCGCCTCGATCGTCATCGGCATCGCGGCGGCGCTCGTGCTCGGCGGGTTCACCGGGCTCCTCACGGGTCGCGGCGTGCTGCGCACGGCCTTGCGCCAGCTGGCGGCGGTAGTGGTGGCCGCTTCGGTCACCTACGGGATCGGATCACTCTTCGGTGTCTCCACGTCCTGACGGAACCGCGATCGGGTTGACGGGACCCGCCGTATGCCTCGACGAGCTGCACGTGGGGGACCTGCTGGCCGAGGGCGGTGAAGGCCGGGTCTTCGAGCTCCCCCGCCAACCGCATCTGGTGCTGAAGCGCTACCGCCGACCCGCACCCCGCGCCTTCGTCGACGATCTGGTGACCTGGCGGGCCGCAATCGACGATGCCGGGCGGGCCAGTCGGGTGCAGGCGGCCGCGGCCTGGCCCGCGGCAACGGTGATCGAGGGCCCCGCCGTCGGCTTTTCGGAATCCGGCACTGGGCCAGGAGTGAACGGCGAGGAACGGAACGGCGGGCCCGCTCTTCCTGTCGACGCCGGGAAGGTGCCGGCCGGCCCAGGGAAGGTGGCCCTCCACGCAGGCGGTGTGGCGGCCGGCGTGTTGCTGCCCCGCGCCCCCCGCCGGTTTGCCTTGCGGCATCGAGATGGCACGACCCGCCTGGCCAGCTTGAGCTATCTGACCCAGGACCCCCTGCACGGCGAGGTGGCCTACGGGCTCTCCCTGCCCGAGCCGGTCGGGCCGGAGCGATTGGGACTGGTGTACGCGCTGGCCCGGCTCTTGGACGCCTTTGAGTCGGCATCGCCGGCGGTCGGCCACGGCGACCTGTCGATGAAGAACGTCCTGTGGTCGCTCCAGCGCGGTCCGGAAGTGTTCGTCCTGGATTGCGACAATTGCGACCGCTTCCGACCGGATGGGGCGCCTCTCACACCCTTCGGGCGACGGCGGGCCATGACGCCGAACTGGGACGACCCGGCTGTGCCCGCCGGAGCCAACCCCACGGTCGAGTCGGACCGGTACTCCTTGGCACTGATCTTCCTCCGGGTCGTCGGGGCGGCCAACTTCCCGATCCAGGCGCGGCAACGCCAGGGAGAGGCCGTGGCGGTGGACTTCGCCGTACCCTCGGGCCGGTTGGGGGAGGCGCTCCTCGGCCCGGGCGCAGCTCTGTGGAGCCTCGTCGAACGGGGCCTCGCCGTGTCGGATCCATCCGCCCGGCCGGCGCCAGGGGAGTGGATCGCAGCCCTCGAAACCGTGCTCGTGAGGCTGGGGGCGGGCGCGGTGGTTGAGACCGTCTGGCGAGCCCAGGACGATGCCGTCGTTTCTCTCAGCCCCCGAGCTCGAGTCCGAGTGCCGGTCGAGCCGACGCCGACGGTGGGCGGGCGGCAAGCGATCGTCCGGCCGGACCCTGCTAGAAGCGGGGCGGAGGTGGTCATCCGGCCGGTGGCCGCCCCGCCTCGGCAGGTACCGCAGTTAACCCTTTTGTCCACGCCGCGGGGTGGTGCTGCGGGGCGGCGGTCGCGAACGGCCACCCCGGTCGCCACCACGAGCTCAGGTTTTTCCATGGCCGGTGCGGGGGCGCCGCCAGCCGGGCCGGTGCCAACCGGCGGCTCCGCGGCCGCCGGGCCGGGCCGGTCCAGCGTCGCTCAGGGATGGACGTACTTGCTCCAAGCGACGGCCTGGTGGGCGGCCTTCCACCGCCAAACAGGCCAGGCGTTGTGGACGTCGGGCCGTCGCCGGGTTGGCGTGCGTCGCGTCGCCCTCTGTGCGCTTCTGGACCTCGCCGTGGGATTGGTGGGGCTGTTCGTGGTGGCCATGATCGTCTCTCCAGTGCTGGGCATATGAGGGCGAGGTCCGACCGGAGGAGCGGGCCGACGCCACTCGAGACCGACCCGGTAGCGTGATACGCCGATGGCTGCCAGCAGTGTCAGCGTGGAAGAGAGATATGCGGTCTTCCCGTTCTACCTGTGCCTAGACGTCTCGGCGTCGATGGCCGGGTCGGCGATAGACAGCGTCAATCAGCAGCTTCCGTTGTTGCGAGCCAGCATTGGCGAGGACCCGGCTATTGCGGAGGTGATCCGCTTCGGGGTCGTCACCTTCAGCGATCTGGCCTACACCTTGCTCCCCCTCTGCGATTTGAGCCTGGTCGAGGCCGTGCCTGAGCTGGCGGTGCAGGGACGGACGTCCTACGCGGCGGCGTTCCACCATCTGCGCACGGTGATCGAGGCCGATTACCACGCCAGCCGGGCCCGAGGGGACCGCTGGTATCGGCCCGCAGTGATCTTCGTCTCTGACGGCCGGCCGACCGACGACACCGACCGATGGCGGTCGGCGCACGATCGCCTCACCGATCCCTCATGGAAGCGGCGACCCAACATTCTGAGCTTCGGATTCGGCGACGCTGATCCCGCGGTGCTCGCCGAAGTGAGCGAGCGCAAACCCAACCGGGCGTTCATCGCGGTCGAGAATGCACCACCGAGCAAGGTGGTCCCAGAGTTGATGGCGGGTTTGATCCAATCCATCGTGAGCTCGTCGGCCAGCGTGTACACGGGGGAGGCGCAGCTGGTCCCGCCGGAGGTGCCGACCATGAAGCCCATCCCGGTCGACCCGTTGGACTGACTGCTCGCCGAGGCGACCGCCAGCCGGCAAGGAGGGTGGGCCCGTGACCGCTGAAAGGCTCGAGACCGCGGAAGTGCCCGAAACAGCTGAAGTGCCCGAAACAGCTGAAGCGCCAGTGAAGGTCGACGGGTTGTCGTTCCCTCTCGGCCGGCAGCGCGACGGAAGTGGACTCGGCATGCGTGCGGTCCGCCAGCGGAGCTGAGGTGGGCAACGGTCCGCCGGTGCTTGGCCGGCCATCCCGGGCTGCGGAAGCCGCCGCGGTCCTCCGGGCCGAGGGCCGCGCGTCGGACGCGGCGGTCCGAGCGGACGGCGGCGACGGCGAATGGTGCTCGCTCCGGGCGGCGGCGGTGACGGGAGTTCGGCACCGTTTGGCGGGAGAAGCCGGGCAGGACAGCTTCGCGTGGGCCGGCGCCGAGCACCGGATCGCGGTGGCTGTCGCCGACGGGCTGGGTGGCGTTCCCGACTCCGCCGGCGCGGCAACACGCGCCGTGGAAGCCTCGGTTGTCGCTGCCGCGGCGACGGCGACCGCGGGGGGTTCGCCCACGGCGCAGATCGCGGCGGCCTTCGACGGGGCCAACGCGGCCGCGGCGGGGGGTGGCGCCACCACGCTCGTGGTGGCCGTGCTGGACCCTGGCGGCGCCCTGGTCGTGGCCCGCATCGGGGATAGCACGGCCTTCGTGGTCGACGAGGATGGTCAGTCCTGGCGCGAGCTGTTCGAGGCGCCCACCGAGGTCGACTCCGTGACCACGACCACCGCGGCCCTGCCCGCTGAGGATGCGGTGCCCGAACTCGCCGAAGCCACCCTCCGGGACGGTCAGACGCTGGTCCTGACGACGGACGGAGTGGCAGACCCGTGGCGAGACGGCCCGGAAACAGTGGCCCCATTCCTCGCTTCCGCATTGGCCGGGCGGCCGGGTCCCGTCGAGCTGGCCCAGCTGGCCGACTTCTCGCGCCAGGGTTGCCACGACGACCGGACTTTGCTGCTGCTGTGGCTGGGCGAGGAGCAGCCGGGCGAGGGCGAAATCATCTGACGGTCGGACCACCCGGCTTTTCAACCGTGGAGATCGAGCCAGGCGCGCCTGGGGGATTCAGCTCTCGAGAACCTGGGCCAAAGCCTCGACCCGGGCTCCGCTCAGGGCCCGGGCCTCGACGACGTAGCCGCCACCGGGGATCAGCCCGGCGACCAGGATGCTGACGGTCGTGAAGAAGCTCCATCGCATGCGGGCTCGCACGAGCAGTACCAGAAGCAGGTACAGCGTGAACACGCATCCGTGGGTGAACCCGACGACCACCAACGCCGACTGCCACGCCCCGGTGAACTTCGTGCCGGTCATCGTCATCAGCCAGGCGGCGCACAGCACCACGAAGAAGGTGGCTTCCCAAAAGGCGACCTTGCGTAGCAGGCGGATCATCCTCACGGCAGGGCCACTGTATTGCCCCTCGGGCCCGGCCCGGTAGCGGCCGACCTCGGCCCCGCTGCCGCGGGCTGCGCCGCCGTCGACGGGCTCCCCGATCGGCCCCCGCGACGGTCGGTCTCGCCCTAGCCTGTGGGGGTGGACAGCGACGCAATGGAACGGGAAGTCAAGCTGGAGGCGGGGATCGGGTTCCGGATCCCAGACCTGGCGGGCGTCCTTCCCGGCATCACCGTTCGCCCCCAACCGGAGCAGCGTTTGCAGGCCATCTACGTCGACACTCCAGATCTGCGCCTGGTCCGCAATGGACTCACGTTGCGCCATCGGGCCGACCGCTCCCTCCCACGCGCCACGGGCGAGTGGACCCTCAAGCTGCCCGAAGACTCGGCCGGCGCCAGTTTGACTCGTCGGGAGCTCAATTGGCCCGGCTTGTGGGGGACGGTTCCCGAGGAAGTGGCCAACCTGGTACGGGCCTACCGGCGCACGGCTTCCCTGGGACCGGTGGCCCGGCTGGTCACCCACCGCCGCCGGACCCTCCTCGGAGCGAGGGAGGGCGAAGCGCTCCTCGAGATCGACGACGACGTCGTCTCAGTCATGGACGGACGCCGGCTGGCCGCCCGGTTCAGAGAGGTGGAAGTAGAGGTTGTCGGCCCGGCGTCGAGTGGGTTGTTGGCCGAGGTCGTGGCCCGGCTGGGAGAAGCCGGCGCTCTGCCCGGCGACGGGCGCCCGAAGGTGGCGCGGGCGATCGGGTACCGGGCGACCGAGCCGCCCGATGTCATCCCGGCCCAAGCCGGCCGCCATGCCAGCATGGGGGCGGCGGTGCAGGCGGCGATCGCCAATGGCTACGTGCGCCTCGTCGCCCACGACCTCGGCGTTCGCCTGGACGAAGATCCCGAGGATGTCCACCAGGCCCGCGTCGCGACCCGCCGGCTCCGCTCGGACCTGCGTACCTTCCGGCCGTTCCTGCCCCAGGACTGGTCCGAAGAGATCCGTCATGAGTTGGGCTGGCTGGCCGATGCGCTCGGGCGGGCTCGCGACGCCGACGTCCTTCTGGAGCGGATGCGCTACCAGATCGAAGGGTTGGAGCTGCGCGACATCCGGCCGGCCGGCGCCTTGATCGCCAAGCTGGTCGCGGAGCGCGACGAGGCCCGGTCCGACCTCCTGGTGGCAATGGCAACAGACCGTTACGGCGAGTTGCTCGAGCGCTTGGCGGCCGCCGCTCGCGAGCTGCCTCCGGTGAAGTCCGCATCTGGTGTGTCGGAGCCGCAGCAGGTTGCCGCCGCCGAGGCGCCGGATGCTCGGATCGTCTCGCCGGTGGCGGTCGCGGAAGGGGAGACCGACGCGGCGTGGGATCGATCTATCGGAGAGCAGGGCGCTATGGCGGTCTCCGCAGACGTCGCGGACGGGGCTGCGGGCACGATGCAGGTAACCGCGGTGACCGATTCGGAGGACGGGGCGACCCGGACCCTGTCGCTCGTCCCGCCCCTCGCCGTTTCGTCGCCTTCGCCGCCGGCTCCGAGGACGAGCGGGGCGCCTCCCAGGTTCGATCGCGACGGCCTCGGCCGACTTCAAGCGCCTGCGATCGTCAGTGGCCCCTGGCGGCACCTGCGCCGAGCCGTGGCGGCGCTCGGGTCGGTCCCGTCGGACGAGGCACTCCACGACGTTCGCATCCGGGCCAAGCGGCTCCGGTATGCCTGCGAGGCGGTGGAAGGCGTGGTCGGCAGGCCCGCCGCCAACCTGGCCCGAGCAGCTGCGGACCTCCAGGGGATCCTCGGTGACTTCCACGACGCCATCGTCGGTGAGGAGTGGTTGCGAGCGGCGAGCGTGCGATCATCGAGCGGGCAGGCCCTCGTGGCCGGCCAGCTCATCGCCACTGAACGACAGATCGCCGCCCGCTGCCGGCAGGAATGGCCGGCTTCGTGGAAGCGGATCAATCACAAGAAGCTCCGATCCTGGCTGCGGTAGCCCACCCAAGCGCCGGTCGCCGCGACACCTACGGGGGGATTCACGGTCCGAGGCCGCTGGCCGTGTACGGTCACCGGCGGTGCGAATTGCCGCCTTGGACCTCGGGAGCAACTCCTTTCACCTACTGGTCGCTGATGCCCACCCAGACGGCACGTTCGAGCCGCTGGCTCGTGACAAGGAGATGCTGCGGCTAGGGAGCGTCGTGGCGGCCACAGGTGAGATCGGTCAACTGGCGGCGTACGCCGCCATCGAGACGGTGGCGCGGTTCCGCGCCCTGGCCGAATCCCTCGGCGTCGAGGAGATCGTGGCCTGCGCCACCGCGGCGTTCAGGGATGCCCGAGACTCGGCCTCTGTCGTCGACCGCATCGAATCGGAGACGGGCATCAAGGTCAAGGTGATCAGCGGCAAAGAAGAGGCCCGCCTCATCTTCGGTGCCGTCCGAGCCAGCGTCGTGATCGAACCGGGGCCGGGGCTGGGACTCGACCTCGGTGGCGGCAGCCTCGAGCTCAGCGTCGGAGACGCGTCCGGTTTGCAGTGGTCGTCCAGTCTCAAACTGGGTGTCGGTCGTTTGACCGCCGATCTCATCCGCAGCGATCCGCCCTCGGGTGGCGACCGCCGCCGGATCGTCCACGCCGTCACGACCGCGGTCGGGCGGATCCTGCCCGACGTGGCCAGACTGGGGCCGCGGCTCGCCATCGGGAGCAGTGGCACCCTGACCACCCTGATCCGTCTGGCGGCGGCTCGAAGGGGCGGTTCGTTGCCCCTGTCGGTCAATCAGCTGGCGGTCACGGCCCGGGAGCTCGACGCCCTCAGTCAAGACCTGCTGCGGATGACTTCGGAGGAGCGGGCGGGGTTGCCCGGGGTGGATGACCGGCGCGCCGACCTCCTCCCCGCCGGAGCCTTGCTGACGGTCGCAGTGCTCGACCTGACGGGTCTCGACGAGCTCGTCGGCTGCGATTGGGCCCTTCGCGAAGGCATCGTGCTCGATGCCATCGGGTCCCATTCCCAGGCGGAATGGTCCGGGGACCCGCGCGCCATGCGGCGGGAGTCGGTCCTGGGCCTCTGCCGCCGGTGTGGATGGAACGAGGCCCACGCCCGCAAGGTCAGCCGGCTGGCCCAAGAGCTCTTCGACGAGACAACCGCGATCCACGGCCTCGACGCAGACGACCGTGATCTGCTCGAGATGGGCGCCCTGGTCCACGACATCGGCGAGCACGTGAGCATGGAAGGCCACGAGCGCCACGCCGCCTACCTGATCGAGAACGGGCGTCTGCGCGGGTTCACTCCCAAGGAGCTGGCGGTGCTCGCGTGCCTGGGTCGCTTCCACAAACGGGGCTCCCCCAAAACGTCCTTCGAGCCGTACGCCTCGTTGCCGCCCGCTGATCGCGAGCGGGTTGGCAAGCTCATTGCTCTGCTGCAGGTCGCCGACGCGTTGGACCGGAGCCATGGTGGGCCCGTGCGCTCGATCGAGGTGTACACCAGCCCCGCCTTGGTGGAAGTGGTGGTCCATGCCGATGACGACATCGACCTCGAACTTTGGGGGCTCAGGCGCAAACGGGCCCTGTTCGAGCGGGTCTTCGGTTGCCGGCTGGATGTGACCGACGCCCAGTTGACCCTTCCTCTCGAAGGTGACCTCGAGGAACACGAGGTCCGGGCCGGGGGAGCCGCTTAGTCCAGCGTCCGTTGCTTGGGCCGCCCTGCGTCAGTTGCGCGGGACCTGGGACCAGGGAATGCCCTTGTCGGCCCTGACGTCGCCGGGCAGGCCCAGGACCCGCTCTCCCAGGATGTTGCGCATCACCTCGGAAGTGCCCCCCTCGATCGAGTTGGCGCGAGCGCGGAGGAACATGCGAGCCGGCGGGCCGCTCCCGCCGGCGTCCTGGGGTCGGTGCATCTCGTAGGAGTCGTAGAGCATCCCGGCCGGTCCTTGCAGATCGACGCACAGCTCGTAGATGTCCTTGTTGAGCTCGGCAAACACCAGCTTCGCGATGGAGCCCTCCGGTCCCGGCGTCCCGAGCGCGGCATTGGCCGCCGCTCGAGCGTTGGTGAGCCGGTGCACTTCGGCTTGCACCCATAGCTGCATGAGACGGTCCTTGGTGCCTCCATCTCGCTGCTCAGCGGGCCGACGATTCCAGAGGTCCACCGCGACCCCGATGGGACCGGCGCCGCGTGGGGGCACGGCTCCCCCGATCGAGACCCGCTCGTTCATAAGGGTCACGAGCGCCCCTCGCCAGCCGTCTCCGGCCGCCCCGAGGCGTTCGGAGTCGGGGATGCGGACGTCGTTGAAGTAGACCTCGTTGAACTCGGCGTCACCGGTCATCTGGCGCAGCGGGCGGACCTCCACGCCCGGCGCGTGCATGTCGACGACGAAGTAGGTGAGGCCCCGATGCTTCTCCGCCTCCGGGTCGGTGCGGGCGAGCAGGACGCCGAAGCGCGACGTGTGGGCGAGCGTCGTCCACACCTTTTGCCCGTTGACCACCCATTCGTCGCCGTCGAGCACGGCCCGGCTGGCCAAACTGGCGACGTCGGATCCGGCTCCCGGCTCCGAGAACAGCTGGCACCAGATCTCCTCGCACGTGAAGAGCGGGCGGAGGTATCTCTGGCGCTGCTCTTCGGTCCCGGTGGTGAGGAGCGTCGGCGCCACCATGCCGTACCCGATCGGGTTGCGCGCCGCCAGCAACGGAGCCCCCGTCTCCCGCAGGTTGGCAATGATGAGGCTCTGCAGCGTCCGGGAGAGGCCGAGTCCCCCATAGCCGGGCGGGAAGTTGATGAACGCCAGGCCGGCGTCGAACTGGGCGCCCAGGAAGTCCACCGTTGCCGTACGGGCCGGGGGATAGGCAGCCAGGAGGGCGTCGAGTTTCTCCAAAACGACCCGTTCGTCCTCCTGGTCGCTCGGCGCGCCTACAGCATCGACTGCGGTCATGTTCCCTCCTTGGCCAGGGCGGAGCCGCAAGCAGCTCACCCTACCTTCCTGCTCTACGGCGTCGCCGGTTGGCACCATGACCGAACCTGGAGGGTTCGTCCGGATAGGCTCGGGCAGCGTGTCTCGCTTGTTCCGCCTCGTCGGCATCGTGGCCGCCAGCGCCTTGGTGCTCACGGGTCTGCTGTCCGGCCTGGCTTTTGTCGGCTCGGGGCTCCTGCATCACACCGCTACGGCCGATGCGGTGCCGCTGCCTCCTCTCTCCGGTGACGGCGCGCTCGGCGGCTCGACGGTGTACGCCGCAGACGGCACCACCGTCCTGGCGGTGCTGCAAGCTTCGCAGCAGCGCACCCCGGTGCAGCTTCCTCAGGTGTCGAAGATCCTCATCACGGCCGTCCTCGACACCGAGGACCACAGGTTCTTCCTGCACGGGGGCTTCGACATCCCTTCGACCATCCGGGCCTTGGCCAACGACTCCTCTTCCGGCAGCAGCGGCATTCAAGGTGGCTCGACCATCACCCAGCAACTGGTGAAGCTGACGTACCTGACCTCCGAGCGGAAGCTTTCCCGGAAGGTGAAAGAGGCCGTCCTCGCCGATCGACTCGAGCGGGAGTACACCAAAGATCAGATTCTCGACGCCTACCTCAACACCATCTACCTGGGTAATGGGGCCTACGGGATCGAGGCCGCCGCCAACCGGTACTTCAACGAGCACGCCTCGCAGCTCACGCTGGCCCAGGCGTCGTTGCTGGCCGGACTGATCCAGAACCCGAGCGGGTACGATCCCATCCTCAACCCGGCCGCGGCCCGAGCCCGCCGGTCCGAGGTGCTGTCCCGGATGGTGTTCTACGGCGACGCCACTCCCGCTCAGGCGGCGGCCGCCAATCTGGCCGCGCTTCCCAACCCCCCACCCCCGCCTCCGGTCGGCGACCAGATCACCGATTACTACGTGCAGGAAGTCCAGACCGAGCTGCTCGGGGCGAACAGCCCGCTGGGCAGCAGCTACGACCAGCGGTGGGAAGCCCTGTTCGAGGGCGGCCTGAGGATTTACACCAACCTGGTGCCCAACCTGCAGGCCAAGGCGGAGCAGACGATCGCCGCCGACACTCCCGCCAACACCGGGAATTTCCAAGAGGCCATGGTTTCGATCGACCCGAATACCGGAAAAGTGGACGCCATGGTCGGCGGACCCAATTTCAAGAGCGACCACTTCGACATCGTCACCCAGGGCGACCGCCAGCCCGGTTCGGGCTTTAAACTGTTCACCCTTCTGGCCGCGCTGGAGCAGGGGTATTCGGTCTATGACACCGTCGACAGCGAATCGCCGTGCGCCATCAACTTTCCTACTGATCACGATCTGCTCACCAGCCCGATCAGCAACGACGCCGGGCCTGGAGGCGGCGCGGTCACGTTGGTGAATGCCACGGCAAATTCGATCAACTGCGCCTATGTCCGCCTGGCCCACGAGGTCGGGCTGCCCAATGTGATCAGCGTTGCCCACCAGCTCGGGATCAGCGAATACCTGCCGCCGTACCCCTCCATCGTGATCGGGGCCACCGCCGTACACCCCATCGAGATGGCTGCCGCCTACGCCGCGGTGGCGGACAACGGTGTGTATCACACCCCGTCGTTCATCGACCACATCGTCGACCGGTCGGGAACCACGATCTACACCGGCACCAGCCCGGGCCAGCAGGTGTTCTCGAGCCAGGTCGCCGAGGAGGCGACCGTGGCCCTGCAGGCAGTCGTCCAGTACGGGACCGGCACGGCGGCGTCGTTGTACGGCCGGCCTTCCGCGGGCAAGACCGGCACGACCACCCATAGCGTGGACGCGTGGTACAACGGTTTCACGCCGCAGCTCGAGACCACTGTGTGGATGGGCAATCCCGACGGTGAGGTCCCCATGTACGCGCTGGGTGGCTACGCCGAGGTCTTCGGTGCCGACTTCCCGGCCCGGACCTGGCACGACTTCATGTCCTATGCCCTGGCGACGCTGCCCGTGGCGCCGTTCGCTCCACCCAACGGGGCCCTGATGTCCGCGCCGCACTACATCACCTCGCCCGGGTTGGTGACGGACGACGCACTCGATCACAACTCGGTGTACGTCGCTCCCTCGCACTCCAGCCTCTCGAACCCGACGACCAATCCGACGTCCTCCATCCCGTCACCCGAAACGCACAACACCACCGCGTCGACGAGCCCGTCCACCGTGCCATCGACGGGGCCACCCAGCACCGTGGCGCCGACTCCCGCCCCCCCGGGCCGCGGGCGCGGGAACGGCCACTGACCGGTGGCCGCCACTGACCCATCCGCGCTGATGACCCTGCAGGCGCTTGACACCAGCATCGACCAGTGCCGTCACCGCCGGGGCAACCTGCCGGAACGGGCTGAGCTGACCGCCTTGCACCGGGAGGCGGCTGGGCTGAGCGCGGCCGGCGGTGAGGTTCGCCGGCAACGCGACGAGGTGGCGGGGCGCCAGGCCGAGGTGGAAGCCGAACTCGCTGCCACCGAGGCGCGGGCCACATCAGAGAACCGGCGGCTCTACAGCGGGGAGGTACGAGCCTCCCGCGACCTCCAGGCCCTGGCTGCCGACATAGACAGCCTCAAGGCGAGGGCTTCGGACTTGGAAGACCAGGTGCTCGAGATCCTCGAGGTGCGAGAGCCCCTCGACGCCCGGGTCGCTGACGTAACCGCACAAATCGGCGCCATCGAGGCCCGGGCCCGGTCGGCCGCGACGGAGCTGGCCGCGGCCGAGGCGGTCATCGACCGGGAGCTGGAGCAGCTCGCCGGAGAGCGCTCCCGCGCCGCCGAGGGGATCCTGGCCGACGTGCTGGCCACCTACGAACAGCTGCGGGCGCGGTTGGACGGAGTCGCGGTGGCTCGTCTCAGCGGCATTCACTGTGACGGTTGCCACCTGGCCCTTCCGGCAGTCGAGCTCGACCGGATCCGCCATCTGCCCGCCCAGGCCCTGGTGACCTGCGACCACTGCGGTCGCATCTTGGTGCGGTGAGGCCTGACGTTCGTGCGCCCAGGCCCTGGTGACCTGCGACCATGCGGTCACATCCTGTGCGGTCGCATCCTGGTGCGGTGAGGCCTGACGTTCCTGTGCCCCGGCGCTGATTCCTCGCCATCTGCGCGTTCGAAGGGGTGGATCTTTGGGTATACTTTGTTAGCGCAGCTAATGAGGCCCCCCCAGGTGGTGGGCCCGCGCAGGCGAGAACACCCACAGGAGGAACCAAGCGATCACGACTGGAACCTTGGCGTCGCGCGCCATGAACCGGACCTTCTCCTCGTTGCGCATCCGCAACTACCGGTATTACTTCGCGGGCCAGAGTCTGTCGTTGATCGGCACGTGGATGCAGACCGTCACCCAGTCGTGGCTGGTGTACACCCTCACCCACTCGGGCTTCGACGTGGGACTCGTCGTGGCCCTGCAGACGCTGCCGATCCTGCTGTTCGGTCCCCTCGGCGGGACGATCGCCGACCGCTTCGGCAAATACCGCATCCTCTTTTACACCCAGGCGCTGGCCGGGGTGCAGGCGTTCCTCCTGGCTGGCCTCGAGCTGACCGGCCACCTGCAGCTCTGGGAGCTGTACGCCATCGCCGTCTCGCTGGGGTTCATCAACATGGTGGACAATCCCACCCGCCAGACCTTCGTGGCCGAGATGGTGGGACGGGACGAGATAGCAAATGCGGTCACCCTCAACTCGGTCATGGTCAACGTGGCGCGCGCCGTAGGCCCGGCGATCGGTGGCGTGCTGATCGTCACGGTCGGGAGCGGCTGGTGCTTCCTGATCAACGGGATCTCGTTCGGCTTCGTTCTCCTCTCCCTCCGGCTCATGCACAAGGACGAGCTCACTCCGGCTCCCAAGGTGCCCCGCATGCGGGGTCAGGTCAGGGAAGGCCTCCGGTACGTGGGCCGAACGCCGATCCTGCGCGACGCCTTGATCATGATGGCGCTCATCGGCTGCCTCACCTACGAGTTCCAGGTCACGTTGCCCCTCCTCAGCGGCCAGACCTTCCATGGCGATGCCCAGGTGTACGGACTTCTCACCGCCTGCATGGGCGCCGGCGCCGTGGTCGGGGGCCTCATTGCGGCGGGGCGCAGGGGAAGGGGCCTGGTGCGATTGGTCAACACCGCGACGCTGTTTGGGGCGACCGTCATGGCGGCTGCGCTGGCGCCCACGCTGGCCCTCACAGCCGTGCTCATGTTGCTCGTGGGTGCGTGCTCGGTGACGTTCCTCTCTCTCGGCAACAGCACGCTGCAGCTCGAATCGGAACCATCCATGCGGGGGCGGGTCATGTCCCTCTGGTCGGTGGCGTTCCTCGGCTCGACGCCCATCGGGGGCCCGTTGGTCGGCCTCATCGGCAGCTCGTTCGGAGCCCGCTATGCGCTCGGCATCGGTGGCGTGGCGGCGCTCGTGGCCTCTGGCGTGGGCCGGCTTTCATTGCGTCGTCAGAAGGCGGCCCACGAGGCGGTCGGCGCCGCCGGGGGCGATGGCGGTGACGATGGTGCCGAGCGCGCTGGGGGTGGCGGCGGTGGCGGGGGTGGCGGGGGTAGCGATGGTTCCGACGTGGAGGCGCTCGCCACCACTACCAAATAGGTCGCTCGCGTCAGGGTCCGAGTAGCCTCCGGGCCGTGCTGCTGCTGGTTCGCCATGGTCGTACCGCGGCGAACGCGTCGCGGCAGCTCCTGGGCCGGCGGGACGTGCCGCTGGATGAGTTGGGCATGCGGCAGGCGGAAGCGCTGGGGCAGGTTCCGGAGTTGCGCGGCGCCGCCCGAGTCGTGACCAGCCCGCTGGCCCGGGCTCGCGCCACCGCCGCGGCCCTGGGACCGCCCGTGACGGTGGACCCCCGGTGGACCGAGGTCGACTATGGATTGTATGACGGGATGGGCGTGGAGGCCGTCCCCGAGCTGTTTGGCGAGTGGGAGAGCGACCTCGAGTACGTTCCCGAGGGAGGCGAGTCGCTCGCCCAGGTCGGCCGCCGGGTGCGGGACGCCTGCCGGGACCTGTGGCCGGCAGCGGCCGAGCAGGATGTGGTGGTCGTCACGCACGTCTCGCCGATCAAGGCGGCCGTGGCGTGGGCGCTGGGCGTGGGCGACGAGACGAGCTGGCGTATGTTCGTGGACGTGGCCTCGCTAACCCGCGTGGGGGCCGGGCGCAGGGATGACCGGGATGGGTCCGGGACTGAGGGTGTGCCCGTCCCTTCCCTGCGCACCTTCAACGAGACGTGCTACCGGCCGTCGATATAGGGACACCGGGTTCTCGGGGGGGCGGCGGTGCGGCGTGGGCGTCCTGCGGTGCGACCGGGTTGCGGGCCGGCCAGCTCCTCCAGGCGGGTCACTAGCACGGCGTGAGCATGCAGCAGGCCGGCCTCTGGACCGGGCCCGTGGGGACGGTAGAGGTTCAGTGCTCGGCTCGCCGCGTCTCGGCTCGCCGCGTCTCGTCTCGTCTCGTCCTTGCCGTCTCGTCTCGTCCTTGCCGTCCGGTCTCGTCCTTGCCGTCCGGTCTCGCGGCAGGAAAGCCCCTCTTGTGGTCGACCGAGGCCGGTTCCAGCCAGGCCGGACGGGAAAACGGTCAGTAAAAATCCCGGAGTCGAGTTTTACTGACCGTTTTCGGTGCGTTCCCCGTAGGGCAGGATCGAAAAACGGTTAGTAAAACGGTGGCGGGGCTCGGATCGGGTTTTTACTGACCGTTTTCGGGGCGATCCCCGTAGGGCCGGAACGAAAAACGGTCAGCAAAACGCTCGGGTCGGGTTTTACTGACCGTTTTCGTGGGTCCCTGCACGGCTCGCCGGAAAGACCAACTTTAGAACGGTGGCGAACCTCGGATCGCGTTCGGTGGCCGTTCCGGGTGCATAGGGCGAGTCGCCGACAACCGGTGCCGACCGGGGCCCCACGAATCGCACGGCGACGGAGGTCAGCTGCCGTCCGTTGCCGACCCGAGCTAGCCGCCGTCCGTTGCCGACCCGAGCTAGCCGCCGTCCGTTGCCGACCCGAGCTAGCCGCCGTCCGTTGCCGACCGGGTCTAGCCGCCGCCGGTTGCCGACCGCCTGCGGGTTGTCGACCGGGGCCAGCTGCTGCGGGTTGGCGACCGGGGCCAGCTGCTGCGGGTTGGCGACCGGGGCCAGCTGCTGCGGGTTGGCGACCGGGGCCAGCTGCTGCGGGTTGGCGACCGGGGCCAGCTGCTGCGGGTTGGCGACCGGGGCCAGCTGCTGCGGGTTGGCGACCGGGGCCAGCTGCTGCGGGTTGGCGACCGGGGCCAGCTGCTGCGGGTTGGCGACCGGGGCCAGCTGCTGCGGGTTGGCGACCGGGGCCAGCTGCTGCGGGTTGGCGACCGGGGCCAGCTGCTGCGGGTTGGCGACCGGGGCCAGCTGCTGCGGGTTGGCGACCGGGGCCAGCTGCTGCGGGTTGTCGACCGGAGCCGACCCAACGCTGATGACCTGTTACCCGCTACCGGCCGCTCGCCACCGCGCCGCGCCCGGACGCCCACCGATCCCCGACGGCGTATCGTCACGGGCATGGCATCCACGGTCGCGGACATCCCGCAGCGCCGACACCTGGTCACGGACATCCCCGGTCCAAAGTCGCAAGCCCTGGCCGCCCGCCGGCAAGCGGCGGTCGCCCCCGGGGTCAGCTCCACTCTGCCCTTCTTCATCGAGCGGGGGGAAGGCGCCATCCTGGTCGACGTCGACGGCAACGCCCTGATCGACCTGGGGTGCGGCATCGCGGTGACGAGCATCGGCCACACGGTTCCCGCCGTCGTCGAGGCCATCCGCAGCCAGGCCGAGCGCTTCACCCACACCTGCTTCATGATCGGTCCCTACGAGGGCTACGTCGCCGTGTGCGAGCAGCTCAACGAACTGACCCCCGGAGCGCACGAGAAGACCTCCGCCCTGTTCAACTCCGGCGCCGAAGCAGTCGAAAACGCCGTCAAGATCGCCCGCCATGTCACCGGGCGGCAGGCCGTGGTCGTCTTCGATCACGCCTACCACGGCCGCACCAACCTGACGATGGCCCTCACGGCCAAGAACATGCCGTACAAGGATGGCTTCGGCCCGTTTGCCCCCGAGATCTATCGATTTCCGATGTCCTATCCCTTCCGGGACCCCCCTGGGCTGTCCGGTGCGGATGCCGCCGCCCGGGCGTTGGAGCTCGTCGAGAAGCAGGTCGGCGCGGCGCGGTTGGCGTGCATCCTGGTGGAGCCGGTCCAGGGCGAAGGGGGATTCGTGGTGCCCGCCCCCGGGTTCCTGCCCGCGCTGGAGGAATGGGCCCGGGCCCACGACGTGCTGCTGGTGGCCGACGAGGTGCAGACCGGGTTCTGCCGCACTGGCGATTGGTTTGCTTGCGAACACGAGAACGTCGTCCCCGATCTGGTGGCCACTGCGAAAGGCATCGCCGGCGGGATGCCGCTCGCGGCGGTGACGGGGCGCGCCGAGATCATGCAGCTGGTTCATTCCGGTGGGCTGGGCGGGACATTCGGCGGAAATCCGGTGGCCTGCGCGGCGGCGCTGGCTTCGATCGCCACGATGGGCGACCTCGACTTGAAGGGAGCGGCCCGCCGCATTGGCGCGGTCATCGGCGATCACCTCAGGACCCTCCAGCGGGAGTACCCGGCGATCGGTGACGTGCGGGGGAGAGGGGCCATGCAGGCGCTGGAGATCGTCCGCCCGGGCACCACGACGCCCGATCCCGAAGCGACCGCGGCTATCGCCGCGTCGTGCCACCAGCAGGGCGTGGTGGTCTTGACGTGCGGGACGTGGAGCAACGTCATCCGCCTGTTGCCGCCGTTGGTGATCGAAGACGCCCTCCTCGGCGACGGCTTGCGGGTGCTCGCCGACTCCGTCGCCGGGGTGGTCGGCTGACCGAGAGTGCGAGCGTGCGAGCGTGCGAGGACCCGAGCGTGCGTGCGAGCGTCCCAACCAACTCGGTCGCCAGCGCGGGTCGGCTGATTTGGCGGCCAGACTCCGTAACCAGCGTGGGTCGGCTCATGTAGCCCCCCTCCGTCGCCAGCCCGGGTCGGCTGATCTAGTGCGCCATCGACCCGCCGGCCGGTCGGCGGATCTACCGCCTCAGCGACCCCGCCAGTTCCATCAACGGGGGGGCGAGGATTCGCCACTGCTCGGTCGGTACGTCCCGAGGCCGGGCCGGGAGGGCCTGGACGCACACATGGTCGGCGCCCGCGTCGAAGTGGGCTTGTACCCGGTCCAGGAGGGCCTCCTGATTGCCCCAAGCCACGATGGCGTCGACCAGGCGGTCGCTTCCCCCATCCACGAAGTCGGCGTCGGCATAGCCGAGGCGGCGCAGGTTCTGCTGGTAGTTGGGCAGGCGCACGTAGGCCGAGGTGTGGGCTCGGCCGATCTCCCGGGCCCGGTCCCGGTCGGCCTCCAGCAGCAGGGCCTGCTCCACGCAGAGCATGGGGCCGGCGCCGAGTTGCTTGCGGGCCAGGTCCGTGTGCTCGGGGGGCACCAGGTAGCTATGGGCGCCGTCGGTGCGCTCGGCGGCCAGGGCCAGCATCTTGGGGCCGAGGGCGGCGAGCATTCGATGCACCGGCGTGGTCGGCCGGAACGCCGTGTACGGGGAGGCGTCCATGGCATCCAGGTACGTGCGCATGGCGGCCAACGGCTTCTCATAGTCGTGGCCGCGCAGCTCCTCGACCAGGGTGTGATGGCTGACCCCCAGCCCGAGCAGCACCCGCTCGGGGAACGCCTCGGTCAAGCCTTTGACCCCACCGGTCATCGTCACCGCGTCCCTCGCCCAGATGCTGGCGATACCTGTGGCGCCGACCAGTCGCCGGGTCGAGCTCAGCAGGAGGGCCAGATGGGCCATCACGTCGCGCCCGGCCACCTCCGGCAACCAGATGGCTCCGTAACCCAGGTCCTCGAGCTCCGCCGCCAGGTCTTGGGCCTGCCCGGCCCCGACCACGTCGAGCGCAGCCGTCCAGATCCCCACCGGGGCGAGAGGAAGGTGTGATAGCTGCTGCATGCTGCCAACGTACGGCACCCGGCGCTATGGTGACCAGCATGCGAGTAGTGGTCGATTACGACTTGTGTGAGAGCAATGCCCTGTGCATGGCCGCCGCGCCGGAGGTCTTCGAAGTCCGTGACGACGACTTCATGTACGTGCTCCAGGAAAACCCGCCCGAGGAGCTGAGGGCCAAGGTGGTCGAGGCCGTACAGCGTTGCCCTAAGCAGGCCATCAAGCTGGAGGGCTGAGCCGCCCCTCATTGGCGATCGCCACGGGAGCGAGGCCGGGGGGCAGGTCGGGCGCGAATCCGAACACCCGGCCGTAGAACTGCAATTCCGCCTGGGCCACCGCGATGATCGTGCTGGCCTGGCGAAACCCGTGCTGCTCGCCATCGAAGGTCAGATAGGCGACCGGGACGTCCTGTCTTTGGAGCGCCTCGTACATCAGGTTGGACTGCTCGGGCGGCACGACCTGGTCCTCGAGCCCCTGGAACAGGATGAGCGGCCGGGTGATCTGGTCGACGTGATAGATGGGGGAGCGGCGATGGTATTCGTCCGCCGTCTCGGGCCAGGGGCCGACCAGACGGTCGAGATACCGGGATTCGAACTTGTGGGTATCCCGCGCCAGTAGCTCCAGGTCGGCCACGCCGAAATGGCTTCCTCCCGCGGCGAAGCCGTCGGTGAACGCCAACGCGGCCAGGGTGGTGAACCCACCCGCGCTCCCTCCCCGGATAACGGCTCGCCCACCGTCTACCAGACCTTCTTCGGCCAGCCATTCCACCACCCGGGCGCAGTCTTCGACGTCGACAATTCCCCAGCTGCCGTCAAGGCGCCGGCGGTAGGCGGTGCCGTAGCCGGTACTCCCCCGGTAGTCGACGTCGGCCACCGCGAACCCGCGGGTCGTCCAGAACTGGATGCTCAGGTTGAAGACGGGTGCGGTGGAAGAAGTGGGGCCTCCGTGGACGATCACGATGAGCGGGGGAAGCTCGCCGGCGGGCGCCGTGAACCCGGCGTTGCGGGGTGGGTAGAACCAGGCGTGAGCGGTTTCCCCGCCGCCCGTCGGGAAGGCGACCGCTCGGGGCGTCGACACGTCGTCCTCGGCGATGGGCACCTGGCGGCTGCGCCGGAGGACCTCACTTCCGCCGTTGAGGTCGAGGCCCACTACCGCAGGCGGCGACGTGGGCGAGGCGGCCAGGGCGACGATTCCTCCAGACGGCGAGGGCTGCAGTTCCTCGAAGTGGGAGAAAGGACCGGCCGCCAACGGCTCGCCCTTCCCGCCGGTCACCAGCCCCAGGCGTTGCTGGCCGGCCTCGGTCCACAGGGCGACCAGCTGGCCATCCGGGAGGAACCCGTAGGTGGCGTTGCCGAAAACCCAGTCCGGGACGCCGAATTCGGCATCCATAGGACAGAGGTTGGTGCCCGCCTCGTCGTACAGATTCCACCAGCCGGTCTGGTCCGACACGTAGTGCAGAACGCCGGTCGGCGACCAGCGCGGCTGGGTGATGGACTCACCTTCGTCGCCCCGGACCCGGACCGGCTCCCGGAGCGCGCCGTCGACGGTCAGTTGGGCGACCCATAGCTCGGTGTGGTCCCACGGCATGTTCGGATGGTCCCAGGCGATCCACGCCAGCTTGGTGCCGTCGGGGGAGACCCTGGGAGCACCGTAGAAATCGTGCCCCGCTTGCCAGATCCGGGGCGGCTGATCCGGGGAGGGAGGATCGAGAGGGATGGCGACGATGTCGTTGTCGACGTGGCCGTTGGCTTCGTGGTGCTCGTGGACACAGATGACCCAGCGACCGTCTGGAGTGATGATCGGGTCGGCAAAGCGTTCGGAGCGGGGCATCTCCGGCTCGGGGGTCAGCGGAGAAGGCGCCCCGCGGTCATCGTGGACCAGCCACAGCCGCTGATCCGCCCAGTTGGAGAAGATGACTCCGCCGGCTGCGACGGCATAGCAACGTCCCCCGTACTCCTGGACCTGGCTGCGGGCCGAGAACCCCGGCGGGATGACATCGGCGGGGGCCTGATCTGCCGCGACCGACACGATCACCTGGCGCCCCCCGTCGTTGGGCCGCCCCTCGTTCCAATACACCCGATCGCCCACCACGGTGAGCTGCGAGAGGCGGACGGCCTGCTCTACGAGAAGGCCCGGGGTGACAGGTGACGCCCAGGTGCCGTACGGAGCGGTGATGGGGGTTGTCGTGGCGATGTCGGATTGTAAATCACCGGGTTCCGGCTACGGCACTCCCCGGAGTGGGGAGGGCCGTCCGCTGGTACGCTCCCGCCTGCTGATCGACGGAGCTGTCGGGTGGCGCAGTTCAGGGCGGAGGAGGGGCTGTGCGGACGAGATTCTGGCCGGCGGCACTGGCGGCGGCGGCAACGACTTCGCTCTTTGGAGGAAGCGCCCTGGCCGGGGCAGGCGTCGGCAGGCCAGCAGGCGCGGCCGCTTCGGCGTCGGCCTTGCCTGCCGCCCAACCCTTCGCCACGCCGATGGTTCCCGATGTCGGCGCCCAGCCGCCGACGACCGCGCAGTGCCAGGCCGAGTATGGGCTCGCCTGCTACTCGCCCCAGCAGCTGCAAACGGCATACGACATGGCATCGCTGTACGCATCCGGTGAGGACGGCGTCGGCGAGACGATCGTGCTGGTCGACTCGTATGGCTCGCCGACGATTGCGTCGGACCTGGCGTCGTTCGACCAGGGTTTCGGCCTGCCGGCCCCGCCGTCACTCAAGATCATCACCCCCGCAGGCCCGCCGCCCGCCTTCCACGCATCGAACGGCCAGATGGTGGCCTGGGCCCAGGAAACGTCGCTCGACGTCGAGTACGCCCACGCCATGGCCCCAGGCGCCAATCTTCTCCTGGTAGAGACACCGTCGGACGAGACGGTCGGTAGGGCCGGTTTCCCGGACATCGTGAAAGCCGAGAAATACGTCATCCAGAACCACCTCGGTGACGTGATCTCGCAGAGCTTCGGCGCACCCGAGCAGACCTTTCCCAGTGCGGCATCGATCGAGAGACTTCGAGGCGCCTACAAAATGGCGGCCCAAGACGGGGTGACGGTGCTGGCTGCGACCGGCGACCAAGGCGCCAGCGGCGTGATGAACGCGGCGGAAACGGAGTTCTTCACTTCTCGGGTCGTTGATTGGCCGGCTTCGGACCCGCTCGTCACCGCCGTCGGCGGCACCCAGCTCCACCTGAACGCATCCGGGAAACGGACCGCACCCGACAACGTCTGGAACGACACCGCCCGGCTCGGGTCGCCCGCCGCGGGCGGAGGCGGCGTGTCGACCGTCTTTGCTCGCCCGGCGTTCCAGTCGTCGGTTGCGTCCGTCGTCGGATCGGGGCGAGGGCTGCCCGACGTGGCGTTGAGCGCCGCGGTCAACGGCGCCGCGCTGGTGTACACGAGCTTCAGCGGCTTCGCCGGATATTCCCTTATCGGAGGGACGAGCGAGGCCACCCCGCTCTTTGCCGGTATCGTGGCGATCGCCGATCAGGCGGCCGGGCACGACCTCGGTGACCTGAACACTGCCTTGTACGGCCTGGCTGCGGGGTCGCCCGGGCTGCCCGATATCACCAAGGGCAACAACACCGTGTCCTTCGAACAGGGCGGTCAGTCGGACAAAGTGAAGGGATTCACGGCCAAAGCCGGATATGACGTAGCGAGCGGATTGGGCAGCGTCGACGGGGCCGATCTCGTTGCGGAACTCGCCGCGGGCTGAAAAACTCGTAGCGCTTTATCGATGCCGCGGGGGTATGCTGCGTAAAGCGGCACGTAGTCACAACAACTTTGAGCCGCCTAGCGAGCCCGGCCCCAGGAGTCCACCCGCCACCTGGCCGGGCTCGTTGTGTGTGGCGCTAGCGGCGATCGGACAGGGGACCCGGGCTAACCGTTTTTCAGGACGTAGAGGATAACGCCCCCGACGGTCGTGGAATGGAAGTGGGATTCCACCCAGTTGGTGATCTGGGTCGCCGTCGACCCGCCGGATCCGAGCCCCGGGGCGCTGATAGAGCCACCATCCGCCAGGAAGTAATGGATCTTGCCGTCGGCCACCAGCTTTTCGAACTCGGCAAGGGTGGGCGCCGGGTCGGTCCCGTTGAAGCCTCCTATGGCCATGACCGCGTCCCCGGTAGAGAGCTGGTAGCCCGCGGCTTCGTTGGCCCCGACAGTGGCCAGGACCCATTCGTAGCCTCGGGCCCCGTCCTTGAGGAACGAGACCAGCTTTGCGCTCGGCTGGCTGGCGCTGAGGAGCCCGCCTCCTGTCCCCGGCCCCCGGCCCCCGGCTGAGGTTCCCGCGCCGGCGCCGGTTGAACCTCCGGCGCCGCCCGGTCCGCCCCGCAACCCCGATCCGAATCCGCCTCCGCCCACCCCCGGTGCCGAACCACCTCGGGTGCCGGCGGAGGGGAAACCCCCACCGTTCGAAGCCGCCGCGCCACCTCCTCCCGCGAAGCCCGCACCCCGCCCCGGCCCGGCGCCGGTGGCGCCGGTCACCGCCGGCCCAGCCGATGGGATGGCACCCGAGTGCGGGGTCGCCACCGTGTCGAGGGTGTAGGCGGCGGGGGCGGCGAGACAGGCCGCCAGCCCGAGGGCGACGACCGCCCGACGGGCCCCCCGGCCGATCTCCGACCACGCCAACAACCCCAGGACGCAGGCCCCGCCCAACAGCACGGCTGCAACCCGGAGGAGGGGCTCCCATGCCGGGCTGCGTTGCAGCAGCACCCAGGCCCAGACGCTACTGACCACCACGACCAGCCCGAGGAGGGCGCGCCCGTCGGCTCGATGTCGGCGGGTCCAGATGACCGCCCCGCCGATGCCGATCAGGGCGCCGATGGCGGGGGCGAGGGCGACGGTGTAGTACGGATGGATGATTCCCTGACCGAGACTGAAGGCCAACCCGGTCGCGAGGAGCCATCCGCCCCACAGGATGAGGGCGGCGCGCGTCCGGTCCGTTCTCGGCGCCCGCCACGTGTAGGCCAATCCGGCGACCAGCAGGATCAGGGCGGCGGGCAGCAGCCAGGAGATCTGCGAGCCCATGTCCGCTCGGAAGAGCCGGGTGAGCCCGGTCGGGCCCCACTGGCTCCCGCCTCCTGCTCCTCCCCCTCCGCCTACGCTGCCCGTCTCGTTACCGGTCAGCCGGCCGAAGCCGTTGTAGCCGAAGATCAGGTTCCACAGGCTGTTGTCCTGAGAGCCGCCGACGTAGGGGCGATCCGTCGCGGGGGTGAGCTGAACGACCAGGACCCACCAACCGGCGGCGACCGCGACGGCGACCGCGCCGAGGGCCAATTGGCGTACCCGACGCCAGAGGGAGTTGGGCGCGGCGATCAGGTACACCAGCCCGAAGCCCGGGAGGACGAGGAATGCCTGCAGCATCTTGGCCAGGAAGCCAAAGCCGACGAGGGCCCCAGCCAGCACGATCCAGCGGGTCCGGCCCGACTCCACCGCCCGCGTCGTGGCGTACGCCGCCGCGGTCAGCAACAGGATGAGAAAGGCGTCCGGGTTGTTGTAGCGGAACATCAGCGCCGCCACCGGGGTGAGTGCGACGACCGCCCCGGCGAGTAGCCCGGCTGCTGGAGAGAACCACCGGCGGACGGTGAGATACAGCAACCCGACTGTCGCCACCCCCTCGAGGGCGTTCGGGACCAGGATGCTCCAGGAGCTGAGCCCAAAGATCCGGGCCGACAGCTCCATTACCCAGAGGGCGGCGGGCGATTTGTCGACGGTTATGAAGTTCGACGAGTCGAAGGAGCCGAAGAAGAAGGCCTTCCAGCTCTTCGTACCCGCCTGGACAGCCGCCGAATAGAAGCTGTTGGCCCACCCCGAAGCGCTCAGATCCCACAGGTACAGGACGGCAGTGACCGCGAGCAGGGCGAGCAGCGCCGGGCGGACCCAGAGCGCGTCCTGGCGGCGGCCTCGCAGGATGCGAGCCAGCCGCCCCGACTCGGGGGGCGGCCCCGTACCAGGACCGGTCGGGGTACCCGCCGGACCGGTCGAGGAACCGCCTACATCTGGAGTCTCGAACGTGACCGTGCTCACGCCGCGTCCCGCCCTCTCCGTGATCGACATGCCGCCAGCCTCCCGCCGGCGACTGGGAGCGCCCTGAGGTCCCACTGGGCCCGTGCGCACAAGGGCCGGAGGGTCAGGCGGTCGGTGCCGCCAGGGGAATCTCGACGGTGAACACGGCTCCCCCGTGTTCCCCAGCGCCGGCCGTCACCCGCCCGCCATGGGCATCCACCAGGGCGGCCACGATCGACAACCCGAGACCGGCGCCGCCACTCGCCCTGGACCGGGACGGGTCAGCGCGGAAGAAGCGCTCGAATACCCGCTCCGCTTCCTCAGCCGTGAGTCCCGGCCCGTCGTCCATGATCCGGCAGACCGCATTGGCGCCGTCGGCGTACACCTGGACCGTCGCAGTTGTGCCCCGCGGGGTGTGGGCGCGGACGTTGGCAAGGAGATTGTCGATCACCTGGCGCAGCCGACCCCGGTCACCCGCGACGACGACCGGATCCCCCGGCTCGAAACGCAGCGGCCATTCCGGTCCGACGGCTCCGGCCGCATGCACGGCGTCGTTGGTGACCTCGACGAGGTCGACGGGGGCGCGGTCGATCGGGCGGCTCTCGTCGAGGCGGGCCAGCAGCAAGAGGTCCTCGACCAGATGGCTCATCCGAGTGGTTTCCCCCCGGATTCCCTTCATCACTCGCGACAAATCTTGCGGCCGGGTTTCGGCCCCCCGTTCGAAGAGCTCGGCGTAGGCCGACACCGCGGCGACGGGGGTGCGGAGCTCATGGGAGGCGTCGGCGACAAATCGCCGTAGCCGGCCCTGAGATTGCCGCAAGGCGGCTTCGGTGGCGTCCCGTTGGGCGAAGGCACCCTGGATCCGGGCCAGCATGACGTTCAGGGCGGCGCTCAAGCGGCCGACCTCGGTCTTGGGCGGTCCTTGGGGGACCCGCTCGTCGAGATGTCCTTCCGCGATCGCCCCTGCGGTGCGCTCGATGTCGCGCAACGGCCTCAACCCGAGACGGACGAGCCACCAGCCGATGCCGCCCGCCAGTACCAGGGCTCCTCCGGTGACGGCCAACTCGATCAGGAGCAGGTGATGGAGCGTGGTGTAGGTGCTCGTCAGCGGGACGGCCACGATCAGCTGGCGCCCATCCGGCAGCACTGAGGCCCGGACCCGAAACTCCGGGCCGCCGGGCTGCACGCTGGGAGCGTTGAAGTACCTGGCCTGGGCGCCCGAACCAGGACCGCCGGGCGGCAAGCCCGAGATCTCGGCTGGCAGCTCTACGGCCAGCCCCTCGGTGTTGTAGCCGTTGTGGGCGTACGTCATGCAGACGCGGTCTCCCGATACCGAGCGGAGCTCGACGAAGGTATCGGGACCGACTTGGTCGGGGAGGCCACGGCTGTTTCCGGGGGACAGGCCTCCCCCCGGAGGGCCGGCCTCGTCGCCATGGCTGCTACCGGCGCCGCAGGAGGGGGACTTCTGGGCGATCTGGTAGCTCGTATTGAGGCCGTTGTCGAGCTGGGTGAACAGGAAGGACCGCAGCGCCGAATAGGTGGCCACGTCGGCGGCCAGCAGCGCCGCCACTGCCACCGCCCCGAGCGCGATCAGGAGGCGACTGCGAAGAGACACGTCTACCCCGAATCGCGGAGGGCATAGCCCACCAGGCGTATCGTCTGGATGAGCGGTGGCCCGAGGGAATCGAGCTTTTTGCGTAAGTAGCTGATGTAGGTCTCGACGATGTTGGCGTCCCCCCCGAAGTCGTAGTGCCACACGTGGTCCAGAATCTGGGACTTCGAGAGCACCCGTCGCGGATTGAGCAGAAAGAACCGGAGAAGGCTGAACTCGGTCGCCGTCAATTGGACAGGTTGTCCCGCCCGCCACACCTCGTGGGCGTCTTCGTCCATCTCGAGGTCGGCAAAGCGAAGTCTTTTATCATTTTCGGCCTGGCCGTAGGTACGCCGCAGGATGGCATGGGTGCGGGCCACGATCTCCGCCAGCGAGAAGGGCTTCGTGACGTAGTCGTCGCCGCCGAGGGTCAGGCCGGCCACCTTGTCGTCCACCGTGTCCCGGGCGCTTAGGAACAGGATCGGAACGCGTATGCCGTCTGCCCGCAGCCGGCGGGTCACTTCCAACCCGTCGAGGTCGGGAAGCATGATGTCGAGGACAATCATGTCGGGCGGGGCGTTCTGGGCTTGGGCCAGAGCCGCTCGACCCGTCGCGGCCTCGTCCACGTCGAATCCCTCGTAGCGGAGGGATGTCGCCACCGCGTCGACGATCGACGGCTCGTCGTCCACCACCAGAACTCGCTGCTTGGCCATCTCCACGGGCATCGGTTTGCACCTCCTGGACACCAAGCATGACGGGCCCGACCCTCGCTGCCCTGAGACTGCGCTGAGATTCCGCTGGGAAAGATATCCGGCGGGCCTCGGCGTCCTGACCGTGGCGACGGAGTTTTGGGGTGCTCGTTCGGTCGGTCGCGCCGACGGGCACCCGGGGCGTCCCTGCGGGCAGGACCTGGCGTAGCGTGGGTGTATGGCCGATCGATCCGCGAACCTGGGCGACGCCCACGGCGACTGGTACTACTGCTTCAAGCATAAGAAGGTCGAGCGTCGGGGCGACTGCCGCGTGATGGACCGTATGGGGCCCTATCCGACCCGGGAGGCTGCCGAACACTGGCAGGACCGGGTGAAGGAACGGAACGCGGCGTGGGGTGAGGACGACAGCTGAGTCGCCGGGAGCCTCCGGAGCGGCGGTCGCGCCGACCTCTCCGGACGCTCAGCCTTTTCTCTGATCGAGCCAGCCGCTCTGAGCCGGCTCCATGGCAACGTCAGGTGGCGCCTGGCCGGCGTCGGGCGAATCGGGCGGGGAGGCGTCGGGCGCCGACTCGGGGTGGATCAGCTGGCTGTGGCTCAGGGCGACCACCCCGGCCACGATCGAGACCAGCGCGACCAGCTCCACGGCCAGATGGCCCGGCCCCAGGCGCAGGTGTTCCCTGAAGATGAACACGCCGAGGAGGCTGGCGACGAGCGGGTCGGCGATGGTGAACCCGGGTTGGGATGCGGCGAGGGGTCCAGATTCGAGAGCGTGCACGGCCACGAGCATCGACCCGGCCCCGACAACGATCAACACATAGGGTGACCAATTGGTGAACACCGCGCCCGCACCGTGGGAGATGTGCGAGCTCAGCTCCTTGATCACGGCAGCCACGAATCCCCACGCCACGCCGGCGGCCACTCCTAGCGTCGCGGCGCGGCGGGCCGGCGAGAGCGGCAAGCGCTTTCGCCGAGGCAGGTACACGCCTGCGGTCAGGATCACGGTGGTACCGCCGGCCGCCAGTCCAGCCAGCCACCAGGACTCCCCGGAGGTATGAACCTTGCCACCTGACGGATTGGCCACGAAGAGAAACACGCCCAGGCCGAGGGCCATGGCACTGCAGGCGATCCAGTCCCGCCTGACGACCCGGCGGGACCCGAGGATGGCCATGTAGCCGAACACGAACAGCAACTCGGTGGCCAGGATCGGTTGAACCAGGGCCAGACTGCCGAAATCGAGGGCCACCAATTGGAAGACGAAGCCCAGGATCATGCTCCCGACACCGGCCAGCCAGAGCGGCTGACCGAGCAGATCAAGGATGAGCCTCACGCTGAACCGACCACCCGTCTCCGCGTGGCGGGTGCCGAGGCGTTGGCATACCGATGACGTCGCCGTGAAGAAGCCTGCGACGAGCGCAAAGGTCACCGCCTCACCCAATCCGATCTCCTTTCTGTCGGGGGGGAGTCAGTCGGTGCAACCAGCCCAGGCTACGGGACGGTGCGCCCCAAGCCAAGGACGATGCCCGCGGCCACCCAACGGCTAGGGAAACCAGGCGTACGGTGCCCCCACGAAGCCAACTTTCTAGCCGGAGCCGTAGCGGCGGGTGAGCACCTCCATGTTGTGCCCGTCCGGGTCGCTGAAGTAGAAGCCCCGACCGTTGTCGCGCCGATTGACCTCGCCCGGCCGGCGATGTCCGGGGTCCGCGTAGTACGGGATCCCCTCGTCGCGGATCCGCGTGAAGATCGGGTCGAAGTCGTCATCGTCCACCAGGAAGGCGTAGTGATGGGGCTGCACGTCGTCGGCGTCGGCGAAGTCGAGCGAGACGCCATTGCCGGTCTGGAGAGTGACGAAGTGGCCGAAACGGCCAGCGGGTCCGATCCCGAGCACCCGAGCCAGGAAATCAGCGGAGGCGCGCTTGTCCCGGCTCGGAATAATGGTGTGATCCAACTGGACGGGCATGTCCGAACCTCCTCGCCACGGGTCGCGTCAGCGCCCGCCTTGGCAGGGTACGTCGACGGTCGGCCCTACTCGACGGTTCGAAACCACAGACGGGCGTCCACGTAGCATGACGCCGGATGACAGGTCGTGCGCGGGCCGGGCATGTCTAGAACGGTGATCCGCCTGAACGTTGGTGATCGAGCCGAGACTTTGCGGCGCTGCGCTTCCCGGCGGCGCGGGTCGCGCCAGGTGTACCCCGCCAGATGAGCCGTCCGGCGAAGCAGCGCAGGAAGATCGGCTGGGAGCTGATCAGCTGCGGCCTCGGGGGCCACGTGCTGGTGGGTACCGATGCCGGGGACCTCCGGCCGGAGGATGCCCTGGTTGCCCGAGTCGAACCCATGGGCGAGGATCCGGCCGGTCTTCGTTGGCATCGCTGCCTGCGGTGCGACGCCTGGCTTCCCCGGCCGCCACCGGCTGAGCCGAGCCGCCCAACGATCCCAGACCGGAGCGAGATCGAGCTTCCGCTTCGAGGCCGTCCTCTGCGGGACCGTTATGTGCTGCGGCTCATCGCCCTCGATCGACTGGTGCACGTGGTGATCTTGGCGTTTCTGGCGGTCGTTCTGTTCGTGGTGGCAGGGCACGAGGCGACCTTGCGCGCCGATTTCGACCGGATCGTCGGAGATCTTCAGGCGGGTGGCGGCGCACCCCTGTCCAGCTCTGGGCTGCTCGGCACGTTTCAGAGTCTCTTCCGGGTGACGCCCCTTCATCTGCGCGAGGCGGGCGTCGTGATCGTCGGCTACGCCCTCCTGGAGGCGGCGGAAATGGTCGGCCTGTGGATGGGTCGCCGGTGGGCCGAGTACCTGACGTTCGTGGCCACGACCGTCCTCGTCCCGTTCGAGGTCTACGAGCTCACCAGGAGCTTCAGCGCGCTGAAGGTGATCACCTTGATCCTCAATCTGGCCATCGTGCTCTATCTGCTCCTGGCCAAACGCCTCTTCGGTGTGCGGGGGGGAGGCCAGGCCGAGAAGGCGTTACGGGAGGCCGACACCGGCTGGAAGGCGCTGGAGCGAGCCACGCCGTGGCTCGCTCCAGCCACCCCAGCCGACGAGCGGCCTAGCTGATGCGGTGTGGTCCGGAGCGTGTCTTTCGGGCCTTACTCGTCGTCGTCTTCGTCCGCCGCCTCGATGGCCAGCGCCAAGGCGATGCCAAGTCCCTTGGTGATGTTGGCTGCGGCGGCTGCGGTGCGAGCCGAGCCGATGACGGGGGCGACGGCAACGAGGAGGCTCTGCGCATCCTCGAGGCTCAGTCCGGATTCGGCCGCGGCGGCCGCGTTCAGGACATAGGAGACCGGTTGCGCTCCGACCGCAGCCAGGGCGGCGATGCGCACCAACATGATCTCCCGCTCGCTGAGGTCACAGCGCTCGAGGGATGCCGCGGTCATGGCGATCAGGGTGTCAGCAAGAGGGGTGTCAGGGACGGGTGTGTAGGACAAGGGGGATCCTTTCGATTCGAAACGATGACAGACGGACCTGAAGTATGGCGGAGCCGAGCGGGCCACCGCATCGGCGGCAACGCGCCGACGACGGCGACAGGGCCGCGGACCGGATACCGGCTAGATGCGAGCCTGGATCTCGGCCGTCAGCCGGCGGGCGCTGCGCGCCGACAAGGGGCCGACCCTGTCGGTCCGCATCCGCCCGTGCGATCTCACCGTGACTTCGCAGTAGGCGCCGGCCCCGCGGCGCACGAACGCGGCGTCTTCGATCTGGCTGATGGGCAGCGAACGCTCCGTACGCACGAAGATCCCCTTCCCGAGAAGCATGCGTTGGTTGGTGAGCACGTACGTGTGCCGCTTGCGCCAAAATCCGTACATCCCGAGCGTGCCCAGGTACTTGGGCAAAGAGAGCCACCGGGAGGGTCGTAGAACGACCACCACCGACTCCTCGCCTCGGAGGACGAGCCGACGTGGCTCGGGTCGCTTTCGCTTCCCTCGAGTTTGCTCAGACATCGGGCCAGTATCGCGCTCCGGGCCGGAGGGGCGCGAGGTCGTCGTGGTCAGCCCGCAGGGGCGGCGCGGGTCGGGTCGCTGACCGAAACCGGCTGCTCGGGGGTCGTGAGGGACACAGACGGGGGCGGGTCACTCGCACGTGAGGGGTTGTCGGTGACCAGCTTGGCGCTCATCTTGATGGCCTTCACCGCTCCGGTGGCGCCCGCCTGAAGGGTGAAGCCCACGATGACGAGCACGATTCCGAGGGGCAGGAGGCTCGATCCGAGGAGCAGTATGCCGATCCGGCCGACGATGTAGGTCGGCGCGCAGACGATGCCGCCCAACGTCCCGGCGACGACCGACGCCGCCAGCTTGTCTCGACGCGAGATGGTCGGCTTGATCCCGACGAGCCGGGCCGGGATGGTGACGTAGGTGAGCATCATCACAGCGATCACGACGCCGAGCGAGAGCGCGAACCACCGGACTCCCCAGCGGGGGACGACGATGACCGAGATCCCGAGCGCCAAGCCGACCACGAAGCCGACGCCGGCCACCACGCCGAGGTGCCGCCAGGCCTTGGCGAAGGCGGGATGGATCTGCGGCCGCCCCTTCTCGGAGATGGCAAAAGCGAAGACTGAGTTCAGGAAAAAGCTACCGACGCTGACGAGGACCAGCACGGCGATGAGAGCGAGCACCACGGGGCCGTGCCAATCGCGGAACTCCTTTCCTCTGAAGACGTGCTCCTTGAGGTCGAGCATGGCGGCCCAGATCCACATAGCCGGCAGGACCTGTATCAAGAGCAGTCGCCACTCCGAAAGGAGAAGCCGGAGCCCCTGGAAGAGCATCACGAAGGCGCCAACCGTGAACGCCAACGGCGCCAGGTACCGTTTCGACTGGCTCAACCGGACCACGGTGGCCTCGACCAGGCTCTCGTCGCCGTCGCTTATGGCCTGGACCAGTTGCCGTATTAGCCTGAAGGGCCGCACCCTCGTGGCCCGCACCTCGCCCTCCTCCCCGTGCTCTCCCAGGCCGGCCTGGTTGCTGTTCGAACCCTGGCTAACGCTACTGGTTTCGAACGTCGCCCCGCCGGTCGTTACCCGGAAAAGACAGCAAACCGCGGCTGGGGTGCCAAAAGTCGGGCCACGAGGGGTTGATCGAGAGTGGACGCCCACTCCACGTCGCGGAGCCGGCGCAACCGAGGGGATGTCCATCCCGCATCTCGCACCAAGTTGACCAATGCCTCTGGGTGGGTCCCCGAACCGAGCGGCATCGCCCGACGCAATTCGTCGGAATACTCGGCATGGTGGCCGGCGGGTAGCGGTCTCCTCGTGGCCGCGGAGATGGTGCGGGCGAGCAGCTCCTTGGCCGTGTGGCGCAGACGTTCAAGCGGGTCAGCTGTACCCCACAGCCCCTCGAAGAGGATCAATTGGCCGGCCGGGGCGACGTCGCGCCAGGCTCGCAGGGCGGCGGCCGGATTGGGCAGGGTCCAGACCAAGTGGCGCTCCATAACGACATCGAAAGGTCCTTCGGGTGGTTGTTCGGCGGGCCCGACGACTACCTGTACCTCCAGGTCGCTCGCCTGCGCCTTGGTGCGCAGGCGGCCCAGCATGGCGGGAGACAGGTCGATCGCCGTGACGTAGTGGCCCAACCTGGCGGCAGCCAGCGAGAGGAAGCCGGTGCCGGCGCCGCAGTCCAGGACTCGCACCGGTGCTGGAGGGAGTAAGTCGGCTATGGCCGCGGTCCAGGCGGCCTGCTCGGCCGCGCCGGTCGGGTGATGGTGGGGCACGTCGTCGTAGACCACGCTGTCCGCGTCCCAATAGTCTCTGATCTCCTCAGCCTGCGACATGCCGCCCAGCCTAGGGAGGGCCCAGCCGGCGGCCGGCACGATCACCTCGGCAGACTGCCGTCTGGGGCCCGGACGCTTCTGGAACCGGGCGCATATTTGGCGAGGAGTATGGTTCGCAGCTGTGCGTATTCTCATTCTCGGAGCTGGCGGCGTGGGCAGCGCGGCCGCGCGAATTGCGGCCCGACGGGATTACCCGTCGTATGTAGTGGTCGCCGATTACGACCTCACCCGGGCCCAGAAGGCGGTCGATGCGACGCACGATCGACGCTTCCACGAAGCCCGATTGGACGCCTCGGATCAGGCGGCGATCGAAGCGCTGATAGCGGAGCATCGCATCCAAGCCGTGCTCGGCGCCACCGACCCACGGTTTACCATGCCCATTTTCCGAGGCGCGTTGAGCAGCCGGGTGCATTACATGGATATGGCCATGTCGCTCTCGCGGCCCCACCCCAGCGAACCGTATCGACGGACGGGCGTAAAGCTCGGGGACGAGCAGTTCGAGCTGAGCGAACAGTGGGGTGCCAGTGGCCGTATCGCCCTGGTCGGAATGGGAGTCGAGCCCGGTCTGGCGGATGTGTTCGCCCGGCATGCGGCGGACAATTTGTTCAGTGAGATCGACGAAGCAGGCGTGCGCGACGGGGCCAATCTGGTGGTCGAGGGCTATGAATTCGCACCGTCGTTTTCTATTTGGACCACCATCGAGGAGTGCCTGAACCCACCGGTCGTGTACGAAAAGGACCGCGGGTGGTTCACCACCGAGCCTTTCAGCGAGCCGGAGACATTCGATTTTCCGGAAGGCATCGGTCCGGTGGAATGCGTCAACGTTGAGCACGAAGAGGTGTTGCTGATCCCGCGTTGGATCGACGCCAAACGGGTGACATTCAAATACGGCCTCGGGTCCGAGTTCATCGACGTCCTGAAAACGCTGCACAAGCTGGGCCTCGACCGCACCGACCCGGTCTCGGTCGGGGGGGTCGAGGTGAGTCCCCGCGACGTCGTCGCCGCCTGTTTGCCGGATCCGGCGACCCTGGGCGACCGGATGACCGGCAAGACCTGCGCCGGCCTCTGGGTACGCGGCCAAGGCCAGGACGGCCAGCCTCGATCGACCTACCTGTATCACGTGGTCGACAACGACTGGTCCATGCGCGCCTACGGTTCGCAGGCGGTGGTCTGGCAGACCGCGGTCAACCCGGTCATCGCCTTCGAGTTGATCGACAACGGGTCGTGGGCCGGCTCGGGCCTGTTCGGACCCGAAGCCTTCCCGTCTGGCCCATTCCTGGACCTGCTGGCCGGGGACTACGGTTCACCGTGGGGCCAACAGGAGCTCGGTTCCTGATCCGGCGACAACCTCGCCGGCTCGCCCCCCATCGAGCCGGGTGATACGTGTCCCTCAGCCGGACTGAGCGGTGGCCTCCGACGGGCTCGGATAAGGTCCCCCCCTCGTGACCTTCACCAGTCGCCGATCCCAGATCGATGCCGGCGAGGTCCTGCTCGTCGAGGACGACAACCGTGACGCCTTGTTGGTCACCGAGCTGCTCGAGTCGGCTGGTTCGAAGTTGACTACCGTCCGGGTGACGAGCCTGGGTGAACTGCCCGAGCGGTTGTCCGCTCGAACGGTGTGCATCCTCATGGACCTGGGTTTGCCGGACACCGCCGGGCTGGATGGCCTTCGCCATGTGCTCGCCCTCGCCGGAGCCGTGCCCGTCGTGGTGCTGACCGGACTCGCCGATCGCGACTCAGGGGAGGCGGCCGTCTCCGCGGGCGCCCAGGATTACTTGGTTAAGCGGTCGGTGAATGCCGAAACGTTGACGTGGGCGATCAGATACGCCATAGAACGCAAGCTGGGGGAGCAAGCTCAGCGCCAGCTGCACGAAGTGGAGCTGGCGGCGGCGGAGCGGGCCAGGCTCGAGCGGGGCTTGCTGCCTCGCCCCATCATCTCCAATCCGGCGGTGCGATGGGCGACTCGTTACCGGCCCGGGGGTCAACATGGTCTGCTCGGTGGGGACTTCTTCGACGGAATCGAGCTGCCGGACGGCCGTATTCGCGTACTGGTCGGCGACGTGTCGGGCCACGGACCGGACGAGGCAGCCGTCGGGGTCGCCTTGCGGGTGGCCTGGCGGGCCCTGGTGTTGGCCGAATGCCCTCCGGACGCAATCCTGGGTCACCTCCAGACGCTGCTCAAGGCGGAGCGCCCCGCGGAGCACGTCTTCGCCACCGTGTGTGATCTCACCGTCCACCGTGATCTGCAGCGCGCCGAGCTGCGCCTCGGCGGGCATCCGGCCCCCCTGCTGGCCCGCGGTACGGAGATACGGGAGCTTCCGGCGCTCGACCGGGGACCGGTATTGGGCGTGGTGCCCAATCCGGCGTGGCCCGCGGCTGAGGTGGAGCTCGGTTCCGCCTGGACCCTGATCCTTTTCACCGACGGGATCATCGAGGCCCGGAGCCAATCCGGAGAGTTGCTGGACACCGCCGGCCTGGTCGGTGTGGCCGCGGAGTCGCTCGCTCGCAGCCCCAACCTCGACGGGTTCGCCGACGACCTGATCGCCGGGGCCGAGACGGCCAGCGCCGGGCCTCTTCGCGACGACGTGGCCCTCTTCGTGCTCGCCACCGAGGCCCGATGGCGGCATTGAGCTGGCCCGCTCGAACGCTCCGAGGGTCGCTCGCCCGCCTGTTCGTGGTGGCCGCCAGTGTCATGATCTTGGCGGTTGTGGCCGGTGCGATGGCGCTGGTTCGCCTGGGGCACGACCGCGCCTCGGTCGTAGACCGGGTCGATCCGGCCAACGTGCTCGTCGCCCAGCTGCTGACCGCGTACGTCGACCAGGAGATCGGCGTCCGCGGCTACGTGCTGACCGCAGAACCGCTGTTTCTCCAGCCTTACCAGCAGGGCCAGTCCGACGCCCGGCAGGCGACCACCGGGCTGGAAAGGTTGCTTTCGCCTCGATCGCGGGGTGGCGAAGTGTTGGCCCAGGTGCGGCAGGCCGGCACCGCTTGGGACAGCCAATTTGCCGAGCGGGCCGTGGCGGCGACGATGGCCGGGAGCACCACCTATGCCACCGATGCGGCCCAAGCGGCGGGCAAGGCCCTGTTCGACCGTCTCCGCGTCAGGGTCGCCGCCTCCAATCCGACCTCGGACAGGAACGGACCGCGGCCAACCATCGCCTGAACGTCGCGGCCGACGTACTGGTCGGGGTGTTACTCGCGTGCCTGGGCGTGTTCGCTCTGACCGCGCTGGTCGTCTGGAGGTCGTTGCGGCGAAGGGTGATCCTGCCGCTCCGTAGGGTGAGTGAGGACGTCCGCCTGGTGGCAGCGGGCGACCTCTCTCATCAGGTGCGCTTGACGGGACCCCAGGAGATCGCCGATTTGGCGTCTGGCGTCGAGGCGATGCGGAGGCGGATCCTGACCGACGTCGAGGCCGAACGCTTTGCCCAACAGCAGCTGAGCGAGCTCAACGCCGAGCTGACGCGTTCCAACGAGGACCTCGAGCAGTTCGCCTACACGGCCTCGCACGATCTCCAGGAGCCCCTGCGCAAGGTGGCCAGCTTCTGCCTCCTGTTGGAGGAGCGGTATCAGGGGACGCTGGACGAGCGGGCCGACCAGTACATCGAGCTGGCGGTGGACGGCGCCACTCGCATGCAAACCCTCGTCGACGAGCTGCTCACGTTTTCCAGGGTCGGGCGCGGCGCCGAGCCGTTTGCACCCGTCCCGCTCCAGGAGTGCGTCGACCTGGCCGGGCAGAACTTGGCCCTGGCCGTAGTGGACGCGGCCGCCGAGATCAAGGTGTCCGGTCCGCTGCCCACGGTCAGCGGGAATGCCCAGCTCCTGACGTCGCTGTTCCAAAACCTGATCCGTAATGCCATCAGGTTCCGATCCGACGTCCCCCTGGCGATCCGGATCAATGCGGCCCGGAACGAAGACGATTGGCTGCTCGCCGTGAGCGACAACGGCATCGGGATCGATCCCCGCTTTGCCGAGAAGATCTTTGTGGTTTTCCAGCAGCTCAACCGGCGTGACACGTATGGCGGCACCGGCATCGGTTTGGCGATCTGCAAGAGGATCGTCGAGTTTCACGGTGGTCGCATCTGGCTCGACGTCGACCACTATCCCGGGGCCCGGCTGTGCTTTACCCTCCCGGCCGCATTGGGAGTCTCGGCTCAGGGATGGCCGGTGGCCGGTGGCTCCTCGGTGGCCGGAGCGGTAGTGCCCCACGAACCGGAGCGGGAACCCGCCGACTCATCCGCCTCCGACTCCCGGACGGGCGCCTGACCCGTCGTCGGGTTTTCCACGCCTGCGCCCCGGTCGTAAGTTTCGGCGGTCTGAGGGTCGTAGGTCCCGGCGGTCTGAGGGTCGTAGGTCCCGGCCGCTGTGCCCCGGTCGTAGGTCCCGGTTGGCTGACCACCGGCCGCGGATCCGGCCATTGCCGGACCAGCGACGGGCTCGACCACTCCGCCCTGCTGGACGGTGGCCCTCGGTCGGGCCACGACCGCCTTGAACGCCATACCACCGAGTACGGCCAAGATCAGTCCGGGCCCAAGGCTGGAGCCCACCTGGTTGAGAAATGACGTCCAGGCCGACGTACCAGTAGCGAAGGGTTGCCCGGACTCGATAACGGGCCAGAGGGCCGGTCCGATCACAAACCAGGCACCGGCCGCGACCAGCAGGAGGGTCGCCAGGCCCGTGGCCCCACCTCCGGTGCCGCTACGGCGGCGAGGCGCGGCTGCAGCCAGGATCATCAAGCCGGCCACCACCGCGGCGGCCCCGGGCAGGAGGTGCAGGAGCCAATTCTGGGTCGTCCAGTCCCAGGTCCCGTGCGACGTGGGCCGGTACCCGAAGTACGGGCCGATGTAGACACAGATCGCTCCCCATGCGCCGATGAGGGTGGCCAAGAGCCCGACCTCTACCGCGCCCACGGGGCGCACGTACACCTGCGTCTCACTGCGGCTGACTCTGTCCAACCGATGCAGTCCCCGCTCGTGGGGACCGTGTAAGGCCCACGCCATGTGGCGCTCCTTCCTCCGAAACGCAACACAACTCGGACGTGTCGCTCGGCTGCATCATTCCCAGTCGTGACCGCTTGAACCAGCGATGTCATTGCAATCTGCGCGAAATCAGCCCCCGCCAGCGGATGGATATACACTCCCGCCGTCAAGCGGATCAGTAGTTGCCGTGGTCCCAATAGCAACGGAGGTGTCGATGTCGTATGGGGAGGACGGGCAACCTCGCTGTGGCAGTAACTATCCCATCGATCTCGGGGTAGACGTTCCCGATCGCATTGCCCGCTGGCGTCCGCTCGTGCAGTGGATCCTGGCCATTCCGCTCCTCATCGTGGTCTACGTCTTGCGCATCCTGGCGGAGGTGTGCGCCTTCATCGGGTGGTTCGTGGTCCTCTTCACGGGGAAACTCCCCGAAGGTCTCGGCAATCTGATCGCCGGCTACTACCGCTACGCGTGGCGGGCTTATACCTACAGCTGGTTTCTGCGCGATAGGTACCCGACGTTCGGGCTGGCCCAGGGCTACTCCGATCCGAGGGCCGATCCCGCCTGGTTCGAGGTTCGGCGAGGAGAGGAGCTCTCCCGCCTTGCCGTCCTGTTTCGGATCATCTTGGTCATCCCGCAGTGGATTGTGATCATCTTCCTCGGGATCGCGCTGTATATCGCCCTCATCCTGGCCTTCTTCGCAGTGATCATCACCGGCCGTTGGCCGGACGGATTGCGGGAGTTCGTCGTTGGCGCTAGCCGTTGGATCTTACGGGTCGACGCCTGGTTCCTGCTCCTCGCCAACCCGTACCCGCCCTTCTCGCTCGACTGAGGAGGCAGGCGGGGTCGGCAAAACGGGGGCTCGGGGGCCGCCGGTTCCCGAAGGTTTGAGGACGGCACCGCCGGCGGTTTTCCGGACCCGCGACCGCAACGGCGGCGGTTCGTGACACCCGGCGGTCCGGCTCGACTTTTGGACATCTATGCAGCCTGAGGCTGCTCAGATGTCCATTTGTCGCCATCTGTCGATGGCTCACGTCGCCTACCCCAGAGGCGATCACCATTAACGCCTGCAGTCTCGGTAGGAGCCGGGCGGCGCATGCCCCAGTTGGCCACCGCGGCAACGCCGACCGTGGCCCGAGATCCAACCCCGCTCCTTCCTGGAGCCACCATCACAACCGAGCCGGTGTTTCCTGCGGTCCGGGATCGACGTCCGCGCAACCGGTCGATGTTCGTAATCGAATCGGACGAGTAGATAATGAGCACATGGTTGACACGATCGTGAGCAAAGGTCTCACCCGCATCAGGCAGTTGCCGAGAAGGACGGTCGTTGCCATCGTCATCGCGGTCGTCGCCTTGATCTTCATCCTGCAGAACACCCGGAACACGCAGATCCACGTCCTGTTCTGGCAAAGTGATCTGCCCTTGTGGCTCTGGCTGGTGCTCGTCGTCGGAGCCGGATTCATCGTCGGATCGATGTACCCCTGGTTCCACCGACGGGGGAAGATCACTCGGGCGGAGACAGCTACGACCGAGCAGCGGCCGCCTCAGCCGTCGTAGCAGCTGGGCAGCCGTCGAACTCACCACATATCATCTCGTGCTCCAGGCTGACGAGGGGATGATCAGTCGTCGCGAAACGCTCATTCCAGACGAAAGGTAATAGGCGGGCGCGTCCCGCCACTCACGAGGGCCAGAGGACTACCAGCTCTGGCCTCGACGCCAGCTTTTCCGGAACAAATGCCGGCCGCGGCCAGCGGGCTTGGCCGATGGGACGTTTACCAACTATCTCCTATGGTCGACCGACTGGGACCGGTCCGTCCATTGCCTCAAAGCGGACGGAGCCATTCCTTTTCCCATGCACCGGTAAGGCAGAGGAGTTGGTTAGCCCGGCGAAGCTGTCAGGAGAGACATTTTTGGCTCCGTCACCCGGAATCGCCGGGTCCCTGGATTCGCTGGTAAGGGCCGATAGAGAATGTTTGCAGGTCGCGTGTGAACGAAGAGTTGGCGGTGCTATTGTCTCGCCCTGCCCGATTGCCGTGAGGTGATCGCCAAAGGGGGAGAAGATACATGACCACCAGAAGGGTGCTTTCGTTCGGAGCGTGCGCTCTGGCGGTTGCGTCGGTGTTGGCCGCGTGCTCATCCAGCAGCAAGCCGGCCGCGACCAGCAACACCACCGCCGCGGCGGGTAGCGCCTCGACGTCGGGTTCGACCAGCGCCTCGTCCGCTGCGCAAGCCACTGGGGCTCCGATCAAGATTGGCGTGATCTGCGCCTGTTCAGGGGCATTCGGTAGCGCCATATCAACCTGGAATCAGACCTACACCGCCTGGGCCGATTCTGTGAACGCTTCGGGCGGTATCAACGGCCATCCGGTGAAGATCCTCTTCAAGGACGATGGCAGCAATCCGGCCACTTCGGCCTCGGACGCTCAGACGTTGCTGGCATCGGGCGTTGATGCGATGGTTGCGGAGACCACGTTCGAGGCGTCCTGGCAGAACGAAGTGGAAGCCGCCAAGGTCCCGGTTGTCGGCGCTGACCAGTCGTCCACGGTGTTCTACTCGAACCCGGACTTCTATGTGCCGGCTCAGACTGGCGACTCCGCCGCTGTCGCAATCGCGGCCTCGGCCAAGGAGGGTGGGGCAACCACTATGGGGTCCCTGTACTGCGCCGAAGCTCCTCAGTGCTCGGAGCTCAACGGACCCATAAAGGCGGCCTCGCAGCAGGACGGGGTGCCGTTTACCTACACCGCCTCGATTTCGATGACGGCGCCCAACTACACCGCCCAATGCGTAGCCGCCAGTCAGGGTCACGTCGGGGCCCTGTTCATCGGTGACAGCAACACGACGGTGGTGAGGGTCGCTGCAGACTGCTCAACGCAGGGCTACAAGCCGATCTATCTCGTGGAGGGGCAGGGCTTCGCCAATAACTACATCACCGGTCCCATCAGTGCCAACCTTTGGTCCGAAATGCCGGACGTCCCATTCACCTCCACGATTCCCGCGGTGCAAGAGATGAACGCGGCAGTGGACAAGTATGAGCCAGGTCTCCGCAAGAACGTCAACTGGTCCGAAGGCGACCTCGTCACCTGGACCTCTGGCAAGCTGATGGAGGCGGCAGTCAAGGCCGGAGGGCTCACTCCGACCGGGACTCCGAGTGCGGCAGAGATCACCCAGGGTCTGGAGTCGCTGAAGGGCGAAACCCTGAATGGGCTCGCACCCCCGTTGACCTACACCTCCGGACAGCCTCACCACATTGATTGTTGGTTCATGGTCCATGTCTCCAACGGCGTGCCGACCACCCTCAACAATGGGCAGGCCACCTGCGAGAACGGATCCTCCTCCTCGTAGCACCCGTGTGGGCAGCGGAAGTGGGGTCCCCTTCCGCTGCCCATGGGGCGCGACTGCGCGCCGTCACAGGACTACCGGGAGCCTCCACCGCTCCGGGCTGGTCACGCTCAAGGGCCGACCTAGGTAGGGACGTCTGAAGGGTCCGGGTGCCTCATGGCCTTCCTATGGCGAGGGGGGCCAACTGGCGGCAGGGAACCGTCGGAGCGACTTCGCCCAGGCGTCGATCGCCTTCCATAGTGACCTTTGCCGAACGTGAGGGCAAACATTCGCTCGGAGGCCTTGACTGGCTCGGCGCGATCGTGCGCAAGATGGCGCAGTTTCCTCGCGTAACTGGGCGAGAGAGGAGTGACGATGAAGCGTCTGGCGCTGTGCGTTCTCGTCGTGGTGGGGGTTCTGGTGGGAGGAGTGGCCGTAGCTCGAGCGGTCAGCGGTCCGGAGGTCGACCGGGCCAACGCCACCCTTTCTCTGAAAGGGCAACTAGCGACCGCGACCTGTGCTGGCGAGGATGGCGTGAAGTACACGACGTATCGCGGTGCGCTGACCGGTAGCGAAACCGAAACCACCCCCGGCTTCACGGACTACGTGCTGACAGGGACCGTGACCATTCCGGATGCGGTCTGGACCGTCAACTTGAAAACGAAGCGGGGTCTGCTGAACGCCACCATCAACATGGTGAACTCGGCCGGAGCGCCTACCTACAACGGCAAGATTGTGCTGATAACCCAGGGTCTCCCTACTGCTACTACCGCTACTCCGCTCCCCGCTCGCGGCTGGATCGAGGCCCAAACCTTCACGAACGGCGCAGCTGACGGAGGGGAACTCCTGGCCAACGTGGCCTCGCAGCTTGCCGGACCGGCGAGCGCCCTGTCCCTCAGCGGTGTCTTTGGCAACAACCCGGCGTTCCCGAAGATCGCCAACTACGCCGTTATCTGGAACGGCCTTACCTGCTAAAGCACCGGCAGGCGTCATCTCCAGGCGGCGGGTATGGGCGGGGCGAACGAAGCCCAGCGCCGGACGACCAGATCGGTGGAACCGTCCGCCAGGCCCGAGAAACCGGTCTACCGCTTCGTTGTGGAACGATCTTGAGGCATGAGTACCTCACCTGACTATTCGCAGAAGAGCGAGGACGAGCTGATCCAGGAGTACCAAGAGCTCGTCTCGTCGATCAGTGCGCTGGACCGCGACGAGCGCAAGTTGGTCTGGAACGGGAAGCTGTACCCACTTCACGCCGAGCTCGGTCGTCGACTGTCACCCGACGAGGAGCCTTTGGCCTGACGGCGCGGTAGGCCGAGTCGGCGACGAGAGCCCGCCACTAGGTCCACCCTGCCGGCTCTGAATGGCGGTCTCACTGGATGCCATTGCGATGAGCGTCAGCTTGGGCAACGAACTCGACGGCCACCGATCGGGTGGTGTGCCCGCCGTCCGGAGTGGTACCGTCACCGTCATCGGCGGAGTCAGATCGCGTGGGGTAGCACAATGGCTGTCGATGTTTTCCTTGGTCACGGAGGCTTCGACCAGAAGGGCACACCGGGGTATCCCACCGAGGTCCTGATACCACCCGACACCTCCTTGAAGTTTTACGCGGATGCCGGTCAGACCCTGCTGTTGCCCAGTCCCTCCGCTACCAATCCGAACAGCGGTTACGAGCGGGTGGCGCCGGTTTTCGACCAGGTCAAGGATCGGGGCTCCCCGCTGACTGCAACCATGACGACGTACAACTACTGCCTGTACCCGGACGATTCGGAGAAGTATCGGCAGTCGGCCCGCCGAGCCGACTGGCGGGGCGCGACACCTGTGTTCCTTCCTGCGGGCGAACGGTATCTCTGCCAGGGCACACCGCAAACGTGCCCGACCCCAGCCCTGATTGCCGGTGGCAGCGAAGCCGACATCAGCAATCCGGAGCGGTGGAAGCACAACTGCACGGGCATTCTCGGCGAGTACGGAGCAAAGGGCAACGAGTTGCACTGGCTGGCCTGCGCATCGTTTGAGTATGCCGAGAAGCAACTGCCGGCTACGGAGATGGGCGCGGTTTCCGGACCAGGTGCCTTCCCTACCAGGCTTGATGTCGTGACCGATGACTGGGCGCCCACGAACGAGGAGTTGGCCAAGATCAGAGACGTCAACCAGGAGAACGTCAAGGACACCAGTAACAAGAAGGATGTGGCGATCGCCGTAGGAGGCGTGCTCGTCCTCATTGGCGAGGGCCATCGGCCCAATCCGGTTGGCTACGTGAAGCGTCAGAACGATTTCGAGGAGGGCGTGATCACCGTCACCAAAGCGGGGGCGTTCAGCAAAGGCACCCTGGCGGTGAAGGGCATTTCCGTCGGGAAGCGGAAGCTCGTCGAGGACACGCTCGAGGAGTTCTCAGAGAAAAAAGTGACCTTCGCCTGACTCATTGCTCTGGTTCGCACAGCCCAGGCGGAGTTCTCGCTCCGCCCCCGGTGTGTCTGGTCTGCGCTGGCCTGTTACGAGTCGCTCTTGGGCTGGACCTCCTGGGAGTCGGCAGTCGAGGGGTCGCGGATCAACGGTCCCGACACTGAAATGGCCCCTCTGCCGGTGTGAGCGTCAAGGAAGCTAAGGGAGGTACAGGAGGGGTAGGTGGGCGGCGGAGAAGTGGGTCCGGCCGGACCCACGGGGGCGCATGGGCCCGTTGTCTGGGCGAGGACATACACGAGGTCGTGATTCATCGTGGGACTGATCGACCCAGTAGGGGAAGCCTCGCCCGACTGGGGGTCGTACCCTACGGCCAGGGAAACCCGTACTGTTCCCGCCGTTCGGCTGCAGATCCCAGCTGGCGCGAAGCACTGCACCACCGCTTGCTGCCAGGTGACTGCCGTGTCAGCGTTGGCTGGTGGGATCGTCAGCGAGATGCCCGTGCTGGCGTCGAGAGAGTCCCGCCGGATCGGGCCGAGGTAGTCGGCAGTTACCCCGAACCCGGTCGTGCTGGCTATGTCTGGCCCTGAGGTGGGCCGGGCGGTTCTGGAATCGCGACGCGTGGCCGTCGTCGGGGTGGATGGCGAACTCGTAGCTGCCATGACGACGGCCACCGACGGGCCAGGATGGTCCATGGCCTCTACGAGGCCAACGAACCCGACGGTGACGGCGAGGGCGATGATGAGCTGCTTGACGATCGCTCGGACGGGCGCCAAAGGCTTTCTCCTGCGACGAATACTAGTGCCCAATGCTCAGGTGATCGCCGTCGAGCCCGAGTGGTCCAACTACGCCCTCTTAGCGCGAACGTGACGTCATTCCCGAATGTAACCCACGTCCGGGCCGCCCTATGGGGCCATTTCGGCACTCTAAGCGCGGCGTAGTCACTGTCCGGGATCATCGGCTGTGGCCCAAATGAGGATGCCCGCTGCCCCTCACACTCGGACGGCATGTTTTTCCAGCAAAATGCGGTTTGGGTGGTGAGCTAGACCATCCCCCTCCACCAGGCCTGAACGAACTATTTTCCGGAGGAAGCAGAGCCTCTGTGGATACCGAGACTGATCGCTCAGGAAAGAGCAGGGCAATCCAAAGAGGGGAACGACAAAGGGTGGGTGACTGGTGAACGATTCGAAATGGGTGGTCTTCGCTGCCATCGTCTTGGTGATGGCCGGGATCATGCGGATACTCGATGCGATCTGGGCGTTTGTCTACAACGGCCCCGTCGTGGACGATCTTCACGATGCCATCTTCGGGCACAGCCTGACGACTTACGGCTGGATCTGGTTGATCGTCGGCGTCATCCTGATCGCCTCCGGCGTCCTTATTCTGCTGCCGGGGACGGCCTGGGCCACGGTAGCGCGCTGGATAGGCATCATCGCCGCCGCGGTCGCAGCCATCACCGCGGTGGCCTGGTTGCCCTTTTACCCGATCTGGTCGCTGGTCTACATCGGCCTGGGTCTGGCGGTCATCTACGCCCTGGTGGCCCACTTCGGTGAGGTGGAGGCAGCAGCCTGAGAAGCAGGGGACCAAGCAGCGAGTTGGACTTCTTGGATGCTTGCGCTTAGTACAGGAGGGAAGTCAGGGCGGCGATTCGTCAGCATGGCCCGCTACAACCCCAGCAAGGAAACCTTAGAGGTCATCTTCAAAAACAGCGGACGACGGTGGGGGTATCTGGGGGTTACGGACCGAGATTGGCGGAAGTACCGCTCTGGTGTACGGTCCTGGCCGATGCTGTTCTCTCAGATGCGGTTCGGTCCTGGCCAAGCCTCCGGGCAGTTTGAAAAGATCTAGTGGTCAGTCTCGGAAATGACCTGCTGGGGTACGGCTCGCACCCACTTGACCGTGTACTGGCAGCCATCCTGCGGCATGTTGCCCGACCATTCGAACTCCACGTCGTCACCCTCATGTAGCTCTCGGAAGCCCGTTTGACCGAGGATGTCAGAAAAGTGGGCGAAGCCGATGCCTGCACGATCGGGCGACCGCACCGCTCCCCAGCCTCCTTCGGCGTACCAGAAGGCGACGGTTCCTCGCTCTGCGGCCACGCCCATGAGGCTAGTAATGCCGTCGGGGGCAGCCAAGTCCTTTCAAGACACAGCACTAGCTTCGGGCGGCTGAATCCGATCGGAGTACCCCTTCAGCCCTCGGTCACCTCTTCGTAGGCTTTTCTTGCCTCCTCGTGGTCCATCTGCGACCAGAATGACCCCTCGGTGATACCCCAGAGCGTCGTACTCGGCCTGCTCAGTAGGAGACATCTCATCCCGGAATCGTTTGCCCCCGTGCGACAGCACCCGCCATCGGATGTAGGTGTAGTAGCGAGCCTGCTCCTCCTCCGTGTAGGGCCGGTAGCCGGGGGCATTTCGGTCTCTAAAGTCGATCACGGCTCTAGTCCCTGACTCACACAGCAGAGACTATCGGTCTCCTGATCCAGAAAATCACCAGAGGCACCTAGAAGATCGCCTGAGCGCCGCTCCGTCTTCACCCTGCCTCGGATACCCCGAACGGGCACAGGGGCGCTGAGGAAGTCTGTAAGAGACGGTGATCCGGAGCGGTCGGATCGCACCGTGGAGAGAAGAGGACAGAATGGACACGACCAGCGCTGAGACGAGAAGAGGGCCACCGATAGTCCGAGTTTGGGGCAAAAAGGACCGGCCCGAAGGCCGGTCCTGGAGGGTCCGTGATGGGTTGGGATTCCGCTGGTGCTGATCCCACCCAGCGCAACCAACCGCTGTCGGACTAGCAGTTGCCGCCCTGTAGGTTTTTGTCCAGCGCAGTCACCATGCTGGGCGGTACTTCGTCAACCGGAACCATTGTCCAACCACTGTTGGACATCTGGAAGTACTGCTGAGTGCAACCGGACACTCCTGACACGGAGGTGGAGATTGCTTCGGCATAGGAACTGTCATTGCTGATGTCATAGGCCAGCACGCTTTGACTGCTCATCCCCGCCGCGGTCATGGCGTTGTCCAGAGCGGTCGAAGTCGCATCCTGATTGCTGCCTACGTTCGACACTTCAGGCTGGACTGTCGGAGCAGTCGGAGCAATAGGGGACCCCGTGGTTGGGGCAGCCGGTGCCGGAGCGGGAGCCGCCGCAGGGGCAGGAGTCGGGGCTGCAGTGGAAGCTGGAGCAGTGGCGGCATTGGGATCGGTAGCAGCATTGGGATCGGTAGCAGGAGTCGGAGCCGAGGTAGCAGCAGCGGGAGCATTCGGAACTTCTGTGGGGCAGGTTGCAGCGGTCTGTGCGTTGATGTAGCCGCTGTAAGCAGCATTCCCCAGATCGTTGGTTCGGCACCCGTTGGCAATCTGGGTCACAACGTTTGTGATCAAGTCGCTCTTGTGGCTGTCAGCCAGGAGCGCATCGGTTACCGCTCCCTCGTCAGCCGGAATGTCAGCACCGAAGGCCATCAGGCTGTTGTTCTGCATCGCCGCAACGACGACTTGGTTCTGCACCGTCAAGTACTGCTCGTGCTGGAACTGGGCGACGGTGTGGATCTTGTTGGGGTCGCCAGGAGTCTTCTCGACTGAGAAGTTCGAGGAGCCACAAGCAGCGGCACCAAGGGCAATGCTGGCGGTAAGGCCGACGCCCCCGCAGACCTTGATGATCCTAGACCTTGTCACCTTGCGTCTATCCCTCCCCGCCGAGGCGGGACTCGTTGTCCGTTGATGTAGTCCATTGTCAGGGAGGAGTGGTCGCGAAATCTCGACCGGTGGCGACAGACTCTTACCATTTGGCGACAACAGCCCGGAGGCTCCTCGCCACAGCCACTTGGCAGTCCGTCCGAGCGCACTCACACCGCTGCCTTCGCTACCCTCGTCACCGTGAGTGCTGAGGCCCCAATGTGTGGGTCCCCCAGGGGAATACCGGGCGCACCTACGCCGGGGCGATACCCCTTGTGCTGCCTGTCGCGCCGCCAACACGGCTGACAGCCGACGCCTCAAGGATGAGCTCGAGGAGCGGATGTGGCAGCGCCACGAGCGCATGTCCCCTTGGGGCGTCTTCAAGCACGCCACCATCCTGAGTGCTCTGCCACCGGAGGAGTACGAGGAGGCCCGGCGATTAGAACGCCGCAAGCGGCTATCTCCTGCCGCTGACCAGCGACTGACCGAACTCAACCACCGTGCTGCTGTCCTCCACGAGGCGAAGCAGAAATGGCGGGCCGAGAACCCGCCCGACACGTCTTGGTACGAGGAACTCAAGGATCGGATGTGGGCCAAGTTGACGCCCGAAGAAGAGGCCTATTGGCGTCCGATCGTCGCCCGCCAGGAGCGACTGATCGATTGCTGAGTAACTGACCCACCTCAGGCCGGATTACAGACCCCCGGAGCTTGTCGTTAGCGGTGATACTGCCGGAACAGAGGAAGTCCGTCGCAGCACGCTCAACCACCGTCTCCTTGGACTTGACGGGCGTGAATCTGGGCTGGTTATGTTCCTGGTCTGCTGCGTCCAAGGTGGATGCTCAGAGGAGGGGTATCTCATGAACCGTTTGTTCAAGCGCGGCCTGGTGGCTGCCGCCGCCGTCGCAACCGTCAGTACTCCGTTGGCGGTGTTCGCCACTCAGGCGGGCGCGCAGCCCACGAAGGGTGCTGAAGCCCTGAACGTGACCATCTACGAGGTGGGCACGCCCACTAGCAACCCCACCCTCAGCACTGGAGGAGGACCGGCCACCGCCGGTGGCATCTTCGCCGCGAAGGGCAACATTGCCGACAACCCGGACGGCTCCAGCACCTTTGCCTTCCCCACTGGCACCTTCAACTTCCAGATTACCGGGGGTCGCTTTACGGTGGCGTCCCTCAACCCGAACAACTGCAGGTTCATCGCCAACATCTCCAACGCCAAGGGCAGCATCGCCTCCGGCACCGGCGTGTTCGCTACGGCCACGGGTACCTTCAAGGTATCGGCCAGCGAGACCGGCACCCTGGCCCGTACCAGTGGTGGGGCCTGCAACTCCGCTGAAACCGCCGTCCCGGCCCTGGACATTGTGCAGGGCCAAGCAGTGGGCCACATCAACCTCCGCGGCGCTGCCTGATCCTCACGGCGATTTACTAGTTCGGTAATCTGCGAAAGGCCCCGTCTTTCGTGGCGGGGCCTTTCTTCATGCAACACAGAGCGACCTGTAGCGCCTCAGGCCGAGAGACCACAGGTTTGGCAATGCCCCACTACTCAATCCACCCGGACCCGGCCTGATTATGGCTCCTACTGATGCGCCACCTTCCGGTCCCTGGGTGTGAGGACTGGGTGTGGGCGGATTGCTGGCGATCTGGTCAAGTCCTCCCGATCGTTCGGGTCCCAGCACGTCCTCATAGTCCTGCGGACTCGCAGACCACGGCCGGGACCCGTCCCTTTGCCCTCGGAGACGATCCGCCCGATCCTCAGAGTCCCGCCAGCGCTGCACGAAGCGCTCCCCGGTTGTCTTGTCCAGTGGCCCGGTGGGTGTCGTGCTGGAGCCTCCGCCGCCACCACCAGCACCACCGGGGCCACCACCGCTGAATAGGGATGACCACGAGATCTGACGGGGGTTGGTTGGAGGACGTTTACCGGGGGCCTCCCAGGAGTAATCGCCCAGCGGCGTGCGAGGCACATCCTCGGTGTACTGGCCGAATCGGTCGGTTGGCATAGTGGTCTCCTCTAGATGGTCAAAAGCTGAGATAACGAGAAGGGTCGATCGGTGGATCAACTTCGTATGGTTCCTGAGGCAGCAGGTCACCATTCCAAGAAGCTCGAACGCGACGGCCATGGCTTCTGCGATCAACAAAGACCTGCTTCTGACCGACGAACCCCTACCTGAGGCCTTCTTCGAAGGCATCGGTCCTGGACTGGGCCGCGGCATGAAATACAGTGCCGGGCACGGCAGCCAACCAGGGCGCAGAGGCCATGATGTCGATGTGCGCCGGAGGCAAATCAGGCGGCACCCCGTGCGGCGGGAAGTGAACCGGATGGGCCGGATCACCTTCCTGGGTCTGGGCGTGGGTGACCAAGTGGTGGGTCGCACCCATATGCTCACGGCTGACGTCGTCGCCTGCCCTTCTGGCCCGGAACCGCTGACCGCGCTCGACCGGCAGACCAAAGTTGGTCGCCTCCAGTACGTCACCAAGCTGTTCCTGGCTCCCAGCCGCGGAAAGTTTGTCCGCACCCACATCCTCGACCTGGTCATCGTCGCCGTCCCCTTCTTCCGCCCGGCCAGGGTTGGTAGCCTGCTCAACCTGGCCCGCCTGGGGCGGGTAGGGGTCGTGGCCGAGCGGGCCATCGTCCGTAGCAAAACGGTGATAACCCATCGGAGTCTGCATTTCGTCCTCCTAGCCGTCGGGATCATCGTGTTTGTCTGCGCCGGACTGGTGACGATTGCGGACGCAACGCACATGGCTCGAACATCCACAACCTCGGGCAAGGGCTGTGGTGGGCCATCGTCACCGTCACCACCGTCGGGTATGGCGACCGCTATCCGGTAACCCCGTTGGGTCAGGGCCTGGCGGTCTTCCTGATGCTGGCCGGGATCGGCCTCCTGGGTGTGCTGACCGCCACCTTCGCCAGCTACTTCGTGGGCCAGGACCTCGACAAGGCCAAGGCCGAGCGGGGGGAGTTGCGCCAGGAACTTGAAGAGGCCCGGTTGGACCGCGACCGGCTGGAAACCAAGCTCGATGCCCTCTCGGCCCAGATGGGGGAGCTACTCCGTCGCACGTCACGCAGCTACAACGGTCGCGATGCCGACCGAGAGTCCTCTAGTTCCTAAGACGCTTCCGCGCTTCCGGCTCGGGGTCGACCAAGCGTGGCTGTAGCTACGGTGAGGTCGTCGTTGGCGCGGTTGGTGTCGGAGTTAGTGGTCTTGTGGCCGGAGTCTGATCCGCCTGCGACGGGCCGGGGGCTTGGGCCACCATGATCCCAACGGCCGCGCCCACGGCGATGAGGGCGATGATGATGTCAGCGACCCATCTGGGAATCCTGACCATGGCGCTCCTTTTCGGCTGCCGTCAGATTAGTGACGCCTCCCCCTCCGGGCTTGGTCAGAGGTCTCTAGTCATATTCGAACTGATCCTTCGCGCCTGGTTTGTCAGGTCGCCGCAACGATCCAAGAGCAGTGCACCATCGCCACGTCGTGAGGGTGAGCTAGCGGCGCTTGGTCTCGTGGCGCACCCGGCGTAGCCGCTCCAGAACCACCTGGACGTCCTCCTCGTCGTCGGGATCCACGGCGGTGTGGCCAGGAACTGGTACTGCTTCTCCCGTCGCTCCTCCCGGTTGTGGCTGCTGTCTTGGCCGTCCGTGGTTGTGGTCACGCTAACCCTGGCCGGTCTTGCGCCGGATAGGAACGATGTTGTCCATCAGCCATTGCTGGGACCAAGGCGAGCTAGGGGAAGTCATCAGCGTCGATGTACCGGACGGAGGTGTCCATGGTTGATGGCTCTTGGGCCACGTCGCCTGTGGATAACTCGATCCCCATGGCCGGGGTCGTTTCTGCGGCACCCTCAGATTTTTCAGATTCTGCGTGCGACAAGTTAGGGGTTTCCGATGGAATAACCGCAGGTCAGGCGGTTAGATGACGGTGAGTCGGTCTGTAGGCGGGATTCTGTCGTTCGGGCCGTCACCGGACCGAACGGGTGGCCATCCATCTGAGCGGTCTACCTGGGGACATGGGCCGGGCCGGCCGTCCCACGTTTGACCTTGCTCCGAGTGGGGTTTACCCAGCTGCCCGGGTCACCCTGGGCACTGGTGCGCTCTTACCGCACCGTTTCACCCTTACCTGTGACACCTGATCACTTTTGGCGATGAGGAGCCCATCGGCGGTCTGCTCTCTGTTGCACTTTCCTTCGAGTCACCTCGACTGGCTGTTAGCCAGCACCCTGCCCTGCGGAGTCCCGACCTTCCTCGACCGGGTCGGGCCCGGCCGCGGCCACCCGACCGACTCACCGTCGCCACCAGTTTGGCAGATCGGGCAGCGGGGTGAGCCCTAGAAGTCGTGCGGATGCATGGCCTTCGCCCGGCGGGCGAGGGTGAAGGCGGCCGCCGCCGAGACGAGGAGAAGGACACCGGCCAGCAGGAGAATGACGTTGAGGGCGTCCGAGAACGACTTGTTGGCCACGTTGAGCACGTCCTGCACCACCTGACCGATCTCGCCGGTCTTCGGTAAGCCGGAGGCCTGGGTGTTGACCGTCCCGCTCGTCACGGCGGCGATGATCGTGCTCCGAAACCCGCTCGGCAGATTTGGAATGCTCGACAGCCGGCTTTCGAGGTTGGCCACCAGAACCCCGTTGACGACCGATCCGAGGACGGCCACCCCCGCCACCGCCCCTAGCTCTCGGCTGGTGTTGACGACCGAGGCGGCCATACCGGAACGGGCCGCCGGCACTACGCCGAGCACCGCCGCGGTGGCGCCCACCATGACCACGCCCAGGCCGGCGCCTACGAGCACGAGTGACCAACCGAACAACCCGATCCCGGAGTTGACCGTGAGCAGGGCGTTGGTGATCAACACCCCGGCCCCTGCGACGGTGCAGCCGATGGCCATGGGAAGACCCGGCCCAACCTTGGCGATCCAGCGTCCGCTCAGCGCCGAGGCGGCGACCATGACCGCCGCCATCGGCAGGAAGTCCACCGCGATCGCGTACGGGGTAGCGGTGGAGACCAGCTGGAGGTAGAGGGGGATGAAGAAGAACACCGAGAAGACGGCGAAGTAACCGGTGAACGCCACCAGATTCCCAGCGGTGAACGCAGGTTCGCGAAAGTAACGCAGGTCCAGAACAGGTTCTTCGGCTCGCCGCTCGACGTGGACGAACGCCACCCCCGCGCCCAGCGCGACCACGTAAAGGCCGACGATCCACCAGGCCGTGTAACCGGCCGTCTCGCCGGCGATGGTGGCGAAGGTGGCCGCGATCAAGGCCACCGCCCCGAGGAGGAACCCGGGTACGTCGAGGCGGCGCCGCTCCGAGCTGACGATCTCGGGCAGGATCACGTAGACCCCCACCAAGGCGATGACGCCGACGACGAGGTTGAAGGCGAAGATCGCCCGCCACGACCAGACGCCAACGAGCGCCCCGCCCACGACCGGACCGAGCGCGAGAGCCAGCCCGGACACGGCGGTCCATACGCCGAGGGCCTGGGCTCGTTCCCCGCGGTCCGGGTAGAGCTGGCGGATCATCGAGAGGGTGCCGGGTTCGGACGCGGCGGCGCCGACTCCCATGATCACCCGCCCGCCTATGAGGGCCCCACTGCTCGTGGCGACGAGGCAGACGACCGATCCGGCGGTGAAGACCGCCAGCCCTCCCATCATCACGGCTCGGCGTCCGAGATGATCCCCCAGCGTCCCGAAGGTGAGCATCAGGGCGGCGAAGGTGAGGGCGTAGGCGCTGACAATCCACTGCAGAGAGCTCACGCCCGTGTGCAGATCCGTCTGAATGTCGGCCAGGGCGGTGGCCACGATGGTGTTGTCGAGGAAGGTGACGAAGAGCACCAGGGAGAGGACGGCGAGCGAGAGGCGAGGACGGGCGGTGCCCGTGTCGGCCGTTCTCACCCTTGGCAGCCGGACGGGTGCTGGCCTTCGATAGCGTGAAGCCCGCAAAAGCTGGCCCCGTCTTGCGGCCGGGCGATCCGGGTGGCGGCGGGAGTCGGGCCGGTGAAGAAGGTCGTCGAATTGGTCCGCACCTCAACTTCGGCGGAAGAGGAGGGGCCCGACGTCGGGGCGCTGGTCCCGGAAATAGGAGAGGTCGGCCCGGTGGTGGGGGAGACGGCAGTCGTGGAAGGGGGCGCAACGGTCGTGGCCGGGTGGTTGCTCGACCTGCTGCAAGCGGCGGCGACCCCCGTGAGGCATGTCGTGGCGAGGATGGCTGATGCCATGCGATCCCACTCGGGCATGGCCCACCTCCTGATCAGTACTTCAGGCGAGCGCGACGAGCGTCCCGGAACAAAATGACGCTTCGTTGGCGGATTGTACGGCGGCGCCCGCGTCTAGAGGGTGATCTCACGCCGTCACCACCCGAGCCGTGGCCCGCCGGCCTGGCCGCTTTACCACCTCGATGGCGTTGGGCAACTGATCTTTGATGGCCGGGTCGTGGGTGACGACGAGGACCTGCCGGAAGCGGCCGCGCAGGCGTTCGAGAGCCAGCAGCATGCGGGCCTTGCGGTCCTCGTCGAGGGGGCCGAACACTTCGTCGAGTACCAGCAAACCGATCGAACCACCCGACTGGAAATGGATGTGCTCGCTGATGGCGACCCGCAGCGCCAGGTTGGCCAGGTCGACCTCGGAGCCTGAGAAACGATCGAGGCCGTACACCGTCCCGGCGTCGCGGATTTGCAGCTCATAGGTCTCGGGGTCCACTCGCAGCTCGTCGTAATCGTGATCGGTGAGCTCCCCGAACAACTCCGCCGCCTGCACCGCCAGACGAGGTCCGATCGAGGCCACCACCGTGTTGCGGAACGCCGACAAGAGATCGGCGACCCGGGCCAGGTGCCGCGCTTCGCCCTCCAGCTCCGACAGTTTGGCGTGCTGGCCCTCTGCCTCGGTGAGTCGGGCCCGGGCCCCATCGCTCGTGACCTGAGCCCGGGCCGAGTCGATCGCGGCTTGTTGCGCTCTCTCGGTCGATAGACGGACGGCCTCCCTGGCCCGCCGGTGAGCCTCGGCGGCCTGCTCGAGGAGGCGCGGGTCGAAACCCAATGCGTGCACCTTCTCGCGCAGCGCCTGGACCCGGCCCTGGGCGACGCCGGCCCGCTCCTGGTTGGCGGTCAACCCGGCCTCGATTATGGGACGGCGATCCAGTCGGGCCTGGAGCCGATCGATCTCGGCGGCGGCGGCCCGCTGGACCTGGACCCGGGCGCGTGCCGCATCTGCGTCCCGAACCAGGTCGTCCAGCGGCGGGGGACTGCCGTTGGGAACTGCCCCCGGTCCGCCGGCCGGGGCCACTGCCCGGGCCGGCGCCAGCTCCAGCACCGCCGCCCACGCCTCGGCCAGCTCGCCCGCCGCGTGCTGCTGCCGCCGGTACGCCACTTCCCAGTCCTGCCAGGCCCGACGGGCAGATTCGGCGGTCGTCGTGACCGCGACTCGACGGGTCCGTGCCGTCTCCACCGAGCGACGGGCCGGGGCGGCCTGCACAGACAGCTCAGCGAGGTGCGACTGGGCCGCGGCGGCCTCGGTGGCCCGGTGACGCTGTACTTGCTCGAACGCATCTCCCAACGCCTGCCCACAGACCGGGCAATCGGCTTCGCCGCTCAGGCTGGCGGACCGCTCGGCGGCTTGGCGGCTGCGCTGGACGTCATCCCGGGCTGCCTTCAAGAGCCCTTCCAACTCGGCCAGGCGCCGCTCGGCTTCGACTGCGGCCAAGTCGGCCGACTCTATGGCGGCGACGTCGACGGGAGCGGGCTGGCGCGGAACGACGATGCGCTGCAGCGACACCGCCACTGCCGCGGCGGCCGATAGGGCGGTGCACTCAGCCTCCGTGTGGGCGGCGCCGGCCACTGTCTCCCGAAGCTGCGGCAGCGAGGCGGTCTCAGCCAGAAGGTCGTCGAGATCCGCCTGCTGGCCGTTGACGGTCTCGGCCAGCGCGTCGGCAAGGTCGCGCGCGCTGCGCCCTTCCTTGACCAGGGCGTCGTGCTCCTGGCGGCGGGCCTCGTGGGCCGTCGCCTGCTGCGCTGCCGCTTCCAGGGCGGCGGTCGCGGTGTCCGCCGCGTCCTGCACCGCCTTGGCCGCGACGGAAGCCGCGGCGGCCGCGGCGTTGGCGTCGTCGGCTTCTTCGCGCAAGGCATCGAGATCCGGGAGGATGCCGCGTAGCCGCTCGTGATCGGAGGTGGTGCGGCGAGCATCCTTGCGGGCCGAGTCTCTGGCCGCGTCGAGTGGCGTGATGCCGAGGAGCCGGAGCACCAGACGGCGGCGGTCCTCGGAGCGTCGCTCCGAGAAGGCGGCCAGCTGCTTCTGCTCGGCGAACACGGACGCCCGGAAGGCGCTGTCATCCATGCCCAGGACGGACTCGACGTACCGCGAGGCGTCTCTCACCCCCTCGGACATCATCAGCCCGTCGCAGCGGGCCTCGAGGCGGGGGGTGGCGTTGATGCCGCTGAGCGTGCGCCGCACCAGGTACAGGTGACCCTCGTGCTCGAATTCGACCTCCGTGACGCAATCGCCACCTACGCCGGCCGAGCGCACCTGCTCCTTGGTCGTGCGAGCCTTTCCCCAGAGGGTCCAGACCACGGCCTCCAGCAGGGTCGATTTGCCGGATCCGTTGGGCCCGTAGATGCCGACCAGGCCGGGTGGGAGCTCCAAGTCCAGCTCGTCCTCATACACCCGGAAGTTGCGGAGGTAGATGCGAGTCAGCAGCATCCTCGGCCCCTCACGCCGCACTCACGGGGGTATCGCCCGACGGCCTCGACCGCGGACGCCGATGTACCGGTGGCCGAGATCCCGTAATCGATCCCGCTCCAAGCCGGTGACGTCCTGGCCTTCGAGGTAGCCCTCCCATTGGGCGCCGAGGCTGGTCATCGTCGGAAGCTCGGCGTGCATCGTCGTCGAGATGAACTGCGGCTCCAGCTTGAGGAGCAGTCCGGCGTCCGCCGCCTCGTGCACGGCGCCCCTGTCGAGCAACCGGTACACCTCGGGATCGACGTGCTCCAGGTAGAGGCGCGCCACCGCTCCCGATGGGATCGCGGCCGCCCGCTCGAGCACCCGCTCCTGCAACTCCTTGGGGGAGAGACCCAGGGCGAACACCGGTTCCAGGGTGAGCAGAGGGCGACAGCCGCCGACGGGGACATGTCGGCAGGCGCCGGAGTCGGTATCGAGGAGGACGATGCCTTTGGGGCGATCCGGCTCGTCGGCGAAGCTGAAGGTATCGGTCGACCCGGCATACCACATCCCTTCGGTCACCCGGGTGTGGGTGTGGTAGTGGCCGAGGAGGACCAGGTCGGATTGCAGGCGGCCGATGTCCACCTCGATCTCGTTGATGTCTGCGTGACGGGGCTGCAGCTGGGTCAGGCGGGGATGGGTGAGCAGCAGGTTGGTGGCCGTGCCACTGCGCTGCGCGGCGGCCTGGTCAAGGGCATCGAGGGCGGCCTCGACGGTCAGCATCTGCGGGACGGCGTGCACGACCAACCCGGGCAGCTCGAAGCGCTCGTAGGCGAGCCGATGGGCGAAGTGCATCTCCGGAAAGCTGTCCGCCAGCGCCGAGTACGGGCTCCCTGTGCCCGGCAGTCGCGGCGTGTCGTGGTTGCCGCTGATGACCACCGCAGGCAGGCCGTGGTCGCGGATGCGAGCCGAGGGCCCGCTGGGCGACCCGGAACGACCGGTAGGTGGGGCGGGGGTGATCGAAGATGTCGCCGAGCCAGACGACCAGGTCCGGATCTTGCGCCAGGGCCAGGTCGACCGCAGCCTCGAAGGACCGCTCGAAGTCCGCACTCCCGCTGGTTGATCCCACCGTCAGTCGTGACCGGGTAGTAGGACCGGCCCAGATGGGCATCGCCGATGGCAGCCACTCGCACGCCAACCAGCAAACCAGAGCAGGTGGGACGAATACCAAGGATGTGGTTTATTCTCTCGGGCGTGCGCAGCGCCGCCGGGACCTCCGCCCGAGAGGGCTACCGGTCTGCGGTGTCCGAGCGTCGCCGGGCCGCGATAGCCGCAGCCGGGCTGGTCGTGCTCGCAGGCCTGACTGGGTCGAGCGCGGTGCAGGTCGGAGGCAGGGCAGCCGAGCCGCGCTGGCGGTGATCGCCATTGGGAGCGGGCTCGGCGCCGTTCTGGTCTGGCGCTGCGGGTACCGGCCGGATCCCGAGCGCTGGCTGCGCGCGCCGCGGCGGGAGAGGCGGCCACGGCCTTGGAGCTCGACCGGCTGCCCAGCCGAAGTTGGGTCGTCGGCACGATCTGGCGATTCCCGGCAGTCGGGCCAACGTCGACCACCTGGTGATCGGTCCGAGCGGCGTGTGGGTGATCGACACCAAGACCACCCGGGCCGGTGTCCGGGCCGGGTGGGGAAGGGTCTGGTTCGGGGAGCGGCGCCTGGACACCGGGCCGGTCCGATGGGAGGCGCAAGTGGTGGCGACCGTCTGGGGGTCCGGGCCAAGCCCCTGATCGTGGTGCATGGAGGGTCTGCGACGCCGCGGCGCCCGCTGCGGCCGGGTCCGGGTGCTTCCGCCGTCGAGAGTGGCCCGTTACCTGCGTTGGCGACGCCGGCAGCTCGACTGCCACGAAGTGGCCGAACTGGCCGCAGAGGCCGACCGGGTGTTCCATCCGTGGGGCGGGCCAGTGCCGGCGGGCCGGCCATGACGGATGCGGCCGATCCCCCTCCGGCGGCCCGGCCGGTACCGACGCCAGCGGCGACCGTCGTGCCGCTGCGGGACGGCCCCGAGGGGCTCGAGGTCCTGCTGCTGCGGCGCAACGCCCGGGGCGCCTTCGGCGGGATGTGGGTCTTTCCCGGAGGTCAGGTGGATCCCGCCGATCGGGAGGAGGGGCCGGGCGAAGCGAGGCCGGGCGAAACCTGGTCGGGCGAAGCGGGATCGGGCGAGGCAGGGTCGGACGCGGCGGGGTCGGGCGAGGCAGGGTCGGGCGCAGCAGCCGAGATCGCCGCGGCCCGGCGGGCCGCGGTGCGCGAGGCCCGGGAGGAGGCCGGCCTCGAGCTCGACCAAACCCAGCTGGTGACCCTGTCCTTCTGGCTGCCGCCTCCCGGCCCACCCCGGCGCTTCGCCACCTGGTTCTTCCTGGCCCCGGCGCAGTCGATCACCCTTCGGTCGTCGTCGACCGGGCCGAGATCCACGAGCACCGCTGGCGACGGCCAGTGATGGCGATGGCCGCCCGCGACGCCGGGGAGATCGAGCTGGTCCCGCCGACGTTCACCACCTTGTGGTGGCTGGCTCAGCAAGGCGACGTCGACGTCCGCTCTGGCCGCGGCCGCGGCCCGGCCCCCGGAACGGTTCCTGACCGCGGATTGCGCTCGGGCCTGACGGCCGCCTTGCGGGCCACGCTGTGGGCCGGTGACGCCGGCTACGCAGACGGCGACCTGGACCGGCCCGGGCCCCGCCGGCGGTTGTGGCTCGACCCGGGCGGCTGGCGGATCGAGATGTCTGGCCTCTAAGCAGGCGCACCCCCGCGGCTAGCCTCACGCGCCGTGGCTGCCGCCCGCCCACTTCGCTTCGATCCCATCCTGGAGGCGCGCCGGCAATGGCAGGTGCACGGCTGGGAGGACGCCGCCGACGGGATGGCTGCGGTGACATCGGTGTTCCGGGCCCAGCAGATCTACCTGGCGCGCATCGACGCCGTCCTGCGCCCGTTCGGGCTGACCTTTGCTCGCTACGAGGTCCTGATGCTGCTGCTGTTCAGCCGGGCCGGCGCCCTCCCGCTGAGCAAGGTCGGCTCCCGTCTGCAGGTCCACCCCACCAGCGTCACCAACGCGGTCAACCGGCTCGAGGAGCAGGGATTGATCGTCCGGGTGCCGCACCCGACCGACGGCCGGACGACGCTGGCCGAGATCACCTCTCCGGCCGACAGGTGGCGACCAAGGCGACCGAGGCGGTCAACCGAGGAGGTCTTCGCCAGCCCGGGCTGGACGGGGCGGGCGTGGTTGCCCTGGTCGAGACCTTGCAACAGCTCCGGGGCGGCGCCGGCGATTTCGACGAGCAATAAAGGGATCCTCCCGGCGCATCGGGGCGGGCTGCGGTCCGTTGCCGCCGGCATCGGGGCCGGCTGCGGTCCACTCGCGCCCGGACCCGGCCCCGTCTCAGTCGACCAGGGCGGCGATGTTGGTCGCCGGCGGCCGGACGGGGGGCGGGTGGCGGGGGAGTGCGTCGGACCACATCCGCGTACAGGTCGATCATGGCCGGCACGGCGAACGGGGCGGCCAGGTTGACGATCAGGCACTCGCCCGGCATCAGGGTCTGGATCTCCGGCGCCCTGGGCGCTGATGTCCTGCTTGGCCGAGGTGCGCAGCATGTTGCGGTCCTTCTCGTCGGCCAGGCCCAGGATGAAGAAGGTGTTGAACTGACTGAGCAGCTCGTCCTCGAGCAGCTTGGGCTGCTGGGTGACGGCGCACAGCCCGACGCCGAACTTCCGCCCCTCCCGGGCCACCCGGGGGAACACGTTGGACTCGCGGTCCTTGCTGCCGCCCAGCACCCGCTGGGCCTCCTCCAGCGCCAGCGACACCACCGGCATCCGCCGGTGCCGGTCCGGGTCGTCGAGGTAGGCCGCCTGCCAGGTCTCGAGCACCCGGCGGGCCAGGAACGACGCCACCAGCACCTCCTCGGTCGATCCCGAGCCCGCTCACGTCGACCAGGACCACCTTTCCGGCCAGCAGATCGTCGACGATGCGCCCGCCGACCGACACGCCCGGGTCGGTGGCGATGCAGCGCAGCTCGACGATGCGGCGGGCCCGGCGGTGCACGACCTGCAGCGTGTTGAGCGCCACCCGCGACGACAGCTCGACGTCGCGGAAGCCCGGCAGGTCGTCGATCCGGGCGAAGTCGGCCAGCCAGGCCAGCCCTCGGCTGTCGAAGTGGCGCTCGAGCTCGTAGAGCGCCTCCTCCTGGGGCCGGCTCCACTCGTAGGCGGTGCGCAGGTCGTCGACGGTCAGCTCGGCCAGGCTGAGCCGCAGGGCCGAGCGATCCCGGGCAGCGACCGGTTGGCGTACACCCGCAGCGAGCTGTCGGCCCACGGGTGGCGGCCCAGGGCGGTGCGGTACTCGCCGTGCGGGTCGATGATGCAGCAGCCCGTAGCGCCCGTTGGCCCGCATGACCCCGCCCGCCAGGACCTGCATCAGGTTGGACTTGCCCATGCCGGTGGTGGCGAAGATGCCGACGTGGGTGGCCAGGCTCGACCCCGGGATGCCGACGGCGAGGTCGACGACGGTCTCCCCGCTGCGCAGCTTGCCCGACGGGCAGGTCGCCCATCCGCTCGGCCAGGAAGGCGAAGTCCTCGGCCGTCGGGGCCACCACCGCCGAGAACTGGCTGGGCAGGCTCTTGGGCTTGCGGAACACCGATCCGGATCCCGCCCGATCCGACGTCCGGGCGGGGCCAGGTACCCGAGGCAGCGACAGTCGGCCACCCGGTAGGTGCGCCGGTCCTGCTCGTGCAGGGGATGCGACGCCGCGTCTCGCCCCGCTCGTCGTCGGCCAGCAGGGTCCCGGCCACCCGCTCGGCCCAGCCCGGTTCGCGGTGCTCGCTGCCGTAGGTGACGTCGACCACCCGGAACAGGTAGCGGCGGCCGGTGGCCTCGTCCACGCCGACCAGCAGCTCGCCGATGAACAGGTCCTCGTCCGGGGCGGCCCGGAACATCCCTTCCAGCACGTTCCGGCCGAACAGCCGGCCCTTGGGTGGCCGTGCCACGCTGCCCAGTGTGGCAGGGCGGGGTGACGGCGACGTTGGCCTCACCTCGCTCACGCTCGTTCCATCAGCCGGTGGCGGTCGGCGAAGGCCCGCTCCTGCACGTCGGCGGGCACCCCGGCCTGGTCGAGGCCGGCCCGGATCTGGTCCCACACCTCCTCGCGGACCCACCCGGGCAGGCGGCCAGGCGGTCGGCGACGCTCAGCGGGTAGGGGTAGCCGGGGAAGGCGGCGTCGTCGGCCAGAGCGCGCCAGAGCGGCCGAGCACTCGGCCGGGCGTCGACATGCGCCCGGCAGGTCCACCCGGAACGAGAACCGGGCGTCGGGATCGAGCCGGGCCACCACCACCTGGATCCCCGGGCCGACGTCCGGCCGGGTCCGGGCCACCGGCACCCACCAGCAGGCCCGGGGGCCCGAGGGCGGACTCGGCCTGCTCGTTCCAGCTGGCCGAGCAGCGGGCGCGCCGCCCCGGGACAGCGACGAGTGCTTGGTCACCCCGACCAGCGTCACGCCCCGCGAGCCGCCGCGGCGGCCAGCAGCGTCGGCCAGCCAGCGACGAGGGGATGCGCCAGTCCGGCTGCAGGTCGCCGTCCACCAGCACCATCCCGCCGGGGTCACAGGCCGACCACGCACTCGGACACCGGTCCGCCACTCCTCCCAGTCGCGGAGCAGGTTGACGTCCACCGGCGCGTCCGGCCGCGACCGGGGCCCCTGACCGCGCAGCGCCGCGCGCTCCTCGCCGAGCCCCAGCAGATGGGCCCGCACGGCCCTCCTCCTCCACCACGCTGCGGCCGTGCTGCCAGCGCACCCGGGCGGCCCGGGTCACGTACACCTGCAGGCAGCGGGCGTCGGCGACCAGCCCCTGGCCGCCGTCCACCGCCCAGACGTCGGCCGGGCGGGCGGCCGGCGACAGCGGCTTGCACCACCGAGGACGTCCTCGAAGACCAGATCCCGTCTGGCCGGGTCGGCAGTCGCCGACCTCACCGGTCAACAGGGCAGCCAGCCGGGCCGCGGGTCGACCACGGTCGGGTCAACGGTACGGTCTCGTCGGGCGACGGCTGATGGTCGGTGAACGCCTGATCGGGATGCGGGGTTCGATCTTTGGCCTCGCCGATGGGGAAGAATGGTGGCATGCCCCGGGCCATCTGGAGCGGATCGGTCAGCTTCGGGCTGGTCAACGTGCCGGTCAAGCTGGTGTCCGCCACCTCACCCAAGGACGTCCGCTTCCACCAGTTGCACGACGCCGACAACGGCCGCATCCAGCAGAAGCGGGTGTGCTCGGTCGACGGGGAGGAAGTGGCCTACGACCACATCGTCAAGGGCTACGACCTGGGCGGCGGCCGGTACGTGGTGATCGAGCCCGAGGAGCTGGCCGCCCTCGACGTGGCGGCCACCCGGACCATCGACATCGAGGAGTTCGTCGACCTGGCCGACATCGACCCGGTCTACTTCGAGCGCAGCTACTACCTGGTGCCCGACGGCCGGGCCGAGAAGCCCTACGCCCTGCTGGTCGAGACCATGACCCGCACCGGCAAGGTGGCGATCGGCCGGTTCGTGCTGCGCACCAAGCAGTACCTGGCCACCCTGCGGGCCCGCGACGGGGTGCTGGTGCTGGCCACCATGCTCTACGACGACGAGGTGGTCGCCCCCGACGACCTGGAGGTGCCGACCGCGGTCGACACCGCCCCGAGTGACCGGGAGGTGACGATGGCGACGCAGCTGGTGGAGTCGCTGTCGGCGCCGTTCGACCCGTCCAAGTACACCGACGACTACCGGGAGAAGGTGCTGGCCCTGATCGAGGCCAAGGCCGACGGCGAGGTGATCGCCCAGCCCGAGGCGCCGGCCGCGTCCGCTCCGGTGGTCGACCTGATGGCCGCCCTCGAAGCCAGCCTGGCGGCGGCCCGCAAGCAGCTCGGCGTGACGCCCTCGCCGACGGCACCGAGGTCACCGTCGGCGGCCGCACCCTGCGGCTGTCCAACCTGGACAAGGTGCTGTGGCCGGAGACCGGCTTCACCAAAGGCCAGCTGATCGATTACTACGCCCGGGTGGCGGACGTCATGGTGCCCCACCTGCAGGGCCGGCCGATCACGCTGCGGCGGTGGCCGAACGGCGTCGACGCCGCGTCTTTTTACGAGAAGAACTGCCCTTCGCACCGCCCGCCGTGGGTCGACGCGGTCCGCATGGGCGACGTCAACTACTGCCTGCTCGACGAGCCGGCCACCCTGGTGTGGGTCGCCAACCTGGCCGCCATCGAGCTGCACCCCAGCCTGGCCACGGCCGCCGATCTGGACTCGCCGACCTCGGTGGTGTTCGACCTCGATCCGGGGCCGCCGGCCGACGTGCTCGACTGCGCCCGGGTGGCGCTGCTGGTGCGGGAGGTGCTCGGCCGCCTCGGGCTCGCAGCTGTGGCCGAAGACGTCGGGCAGCAAGGGCCTGCAGCTGTACCTGCCGCTCAACGGCGGGGCCACCTACGCCCAGACCAAGCCGTTCGCCCACGCCGTGGCCCGGCTGCTCGAGCGGGACCATCCGGAGCTGGTGGTGAGCGTGATGGAGCGTTCGAGGCGGAAGGGAAAGGTGTTCATCGATTGGAGTCAGAACACCGCGTCGAAGACCACGGTGGCGGTGTACTCGGTCCGGGCCTTGCCGCAGCCGAGCGTGTCAACCCCGGTCACGTGGGATGAGCTCGACGACGCCCTCGCCGGCGGTGACGCCGCCGCCCTGCGCTTCGATCCCGGCCAGGTGCTGGACCGGGTGGCCCGGCTGCGGCGATCTGCACCGGCCGGTGCTCGAGGTCGCCAGGAGCTGCCCGGCCTGGACGCGGTGGCGCCGACCTTAGAAGCTGAGGGCGCTCGAGCTCGGGGTACCAGCCGGGCGGCCCGCTCGGTCGCCCGGCGCCAGCGGTCCCGGTCGGCGGGCCGGCCCGGACGGCTCGACCACCGTTCGAGGGCGACCAGGTGCGGGCCACGTCGTCGAGGTCGCCCCAGGTGCCGACGGCCAGGCCGGCCAGCAGGCCGGCGCCGAGGGTGGTGGCCTCCAGCTGCGGCGACACCTCGACGGGCCGACCGCAGGCGTCGGCCAGGGCCTGGACGAACACGCCGTTGGCGCTCATGCCGCCGTCGATGCGCAGGTGACCGACGTCGAGGCCGGCGTCGCGCTCGGCCGCTTCGAGCAGGTCGGCTCCGGAGTGGGCGATGCCTTCGAGGACGGCCCGGACCACCTCGGGCCGGCCCGTGCCCCGGGTCAGGCCGAACAGGGCGCCCCGGGCGCCGAAGTCCCATTGCGGGGTCCCGAAGCCGAGCAGGGCCGGGACCGCGACCACCCCGCCGGTGTCGTCGCACGCCGCCGGCCACCGCTTCCGACTCGCCGGCGAGTCGAGGACGCCCGAGGTCCTCGACCAGCCAGTCGACCGCGGTACCGGCCGCCAGCATGATGGCCTCGACGCCCCAGGTCAGCTGCGCCGTGGCGCTGCCAGGCGACGATCGGGAAGCACCCGCCCTCGCCCCGGGTGTCGAACGCCGGGCCGGGTCGCGCCGACGCACACGTCCAGCATGGCGCCGGTGCCGAAGGTGGCCTTGGCCAGGCCCGGCCGGGTGCAGCCCTGCCCCATCAGCGAGGCCTGCTGATCGCCGACCAGGGCGCTCAGCGGCGGTGCTGCCCGGCAGGGCGGCGGCCGCGCCGAGCGCCCGACGAGTCGACGACCGTCGGCAGCGCCGCCGCCGGGATGCCCGAGCCGGTCGAGGGCCTCCTGGTCCCAGCCGTGTGCCGTCCAGGCGGTACAGAGCCCGGTCATGGCGGCGTTGCTGGCATCGGTGATGTGCAGGGCGCCCTCGCTCAGCTGCCAGGCCAGCCAGGTGTCGACCGTGCCGAGCTTGGCGGTGCGCCCGTTCGCCGGGTCGGCACTGGTCGAGCAGCCAGGCGAACTTGGTGGCCGACTCGGCTGGGGGAGAAGCGGATGCCCTCGGCCTGCAGCTCCAGGCAGGTGCCGACCGTGCGCAGGTCCTGCCAGCCCAGCCCGGGCCCGAGGGGCCTGCCCGGTGCGGGCGTCCCACGCGATGGCCGAGGCCCGCTGGGCGGTGATGCCGACCGCCTCGACCGGCCCCCGCCTCGGCCAGGGCTGCGGCGGCGCCACCTCGAGGGCGGCCGCGGCCATTGCGGCCGGGTCGAACTCCACCAGACCCGGCATCGGCACGTGGGGGGCAGCGGACGGCGGTGGACGTGGGTCGACGGTGGCGTCGGGCCGGACGATGGCGGCCCGGACGCTGCTGGTCCCGACGTCGATCACCAGAATGCTGATGGTCAACCCTCCTGAAGGCGCCGTCGTTGAGGCGGCGGCGGCGACACTACCCTCGCCGGGCCCAGCGGGTCGTCCCGGTCGGGTGCCGGGATGGCCTGCGGCCCGGTCGCTCAGGGCCACGGCGGTGCGCCGAAGGGCGAGAGCAGGCCCAGCTTTCCGGGGTTGAGAATCCCCCGGGGGTCGAGCGCTGATTTGAGGGTGGCCAGCACGTCGAAACCGAGACCCAGGTATTCCGGCATGAACCGTCCCCGGGCCAGGCCCACGCCATGGTGGTGGGAAATGGCCCCACCAGCGGCCAGGACCGCCTCGGTCACGGCGGCCCACGCCTGGCGGTAATAGGTTTCCGGTTCGGTCGCCGGCTGGCCTGCGAACGTGAAGTACAGGCAGGCACCATCTCCGTAGGCGTGGGACTGGTGAGCCGAAGCCGCCAGGGTGCCCTCGATCGCCATCAGCGACTTGACCGCCTCGCGGTAGATCCGGGCCAAGGCGGCCCACGGGCCGGCGATCTCGATGGTGTCGGCCATGATGCCTCCCCGCACCAGCTCCTCGAGCGGGGGGAGGGTCATGCGATGCTCGAGCCAGCGACCAACCAGATGGTGGGTCGCTTCGTCCAGGGCGGTGGCGTCCCCGCATTCCTCGGAAACGACACCCGCGACCGCGTCGATCAGCCGGGGGTCGCCCTCGTCCATGACGATCAGGACGGCGGTGCCTTCGACGGTGAAGGACCGGCTTGACTCCGTCTCGTCGTACAGCCGCAACACGGCCGGGGTGGCGCCCCGTCGGAGGATCCGCCGGCATGCGTCGAGCCCCGCCTCGAAGTCGGTGAACCCGAACGCAGCCCGTCGTTGCCCGACCGGGCGGGGATGGGTCCGGACCCGAGCTTCGGTGATCACGCCGAGCGTGCCCTCACTACCCACGAACAGCTGAGTCAGGTCGGGACCGGTCGCGGCTCTTGGGGCCCGACCACCCGTGCGAGATCAGCCGCCCATCGGCCAGGGCGACCTCCAGCCCCACCACCATGTCTTCGATCTTGCCGTAGCGAGTCGAGAGTTGACCGGCGCCCCGGCAGGCCAGCGCCCCACCAAGGGTCGCAAGGGCCATCGACTGCGGCCAGTGTCCCAACGTCATCCGGTGCTGGTTCCGCAGCGTCGCTTCCAAGGAGTCCAGGAACGTGCCGGCCCGGACATCGACGAGCAGCGACGTCCCGTCCACCGCCACTATCCCGGACAAGGCCCTCAGGTCGACCGCCAGCCCTCCGAAGGCCGGCACACTGGCGCCGCAGACTCCGCTCCTGCCCCCCGCGGCGGTGACCGGTACGCCGGCGTCGTTGCAGACGCCCAGGACCGCGGCGACCTCTCCGGCGGTCGACGGCCGGGCGACTGCGGCAGGCCAGGCCGGAGGAAGGCCTTCAACCGCCCAGACCAACGCCAGCGGCCACCAGTCCCGGCCGGCGTCAAGGCGCGCCAATTCGCTGCGGTCCACCTCGGCGCACACGTCCCCGATGCGGGCAAGGAAGGCCTCGCTCACCGGCACCTCCCGCCCGAGGCGCGATCGACGATCGGAACGAGCCACGATGTCGATCGGCACCCCGGGCCGCGGATCGGGGCTCACGGCGCGGCCGGGGGTCCGGCTTGGGATCCGGCGCCCGCGGGGGCTGATGGAGACGGCCGGGTGGACAGCCCGAACGCGGCCCGCTCGCCATCCACGACCCGCTGCAGCTCGGTCAGCTGCCGGGCCTTCTCGACCGCGTCCCATCCCAGTTCGGATGCGAGCAGACCCGCCACCTCGGGAGCGGCCTGGGCGGTGGCCTCCCGATCGAACAGCAAGGCCCGGGTGCGCCGGGCCAGCACGTCAGCGAGGGTGCAGGCCATCTCCCGCCGGACCGCCCAGATGGCTTCAGCCCGGAGATACAGCAAGCCCGCCACCAGCGGCTCCGCCCAGGACGGTTCGGCGCGGCACAGGGCCAGTACCTCGTCGGTTTCGCCACCATGACGTCCCCTCAGGTGCGCATAGGCGGCCGGGTCCAGACCGAGGTCAGGATCCAGGCTCGACCGGCAGCGCTGGTCGTCGCCACCCGAACCGATGCCCTGGGGTCCCGCTGTGGGCGCCGCCCCGAGGAGGCGGAGCCGGCGGGTCGGGGAACGGGGGATCCTTCGGCCCTGGCGCTTCGACAGCTGGTCGGCGGCCATGTCCACGGCCTCGGCGGCCATCGCCCGGTAGGTGGTGAGCTTCCCCCCGGTAATGGTGATCAGCCCGTTCGCTGATCGGATGGTCTCGTGCCGGCGGGACAGATCCGGGCTGCGCGCCCGGCGCTCGTCGTCTACGAGCGGGCGAAGCCCGGCCCAGGTGCCTGTCACGTCGTCGGCCGTGAGGCCAGCGGTCGTCCAGCGGTTGACGGCTCCGAGCAGGTAGTCGATATCTTCCGGGGTGCACCGGGGATCGTCGAGGGGCCCGTGGTAGTCCGTGTCGGTGGTGCCGATATAGGTGAAACGGCCGGCCCCCGACGATCCCTCCCGGAGCTCGTCCGCGGCCCAGGGCACGACGAAGATGGAACGCTTGTCGCCCGGGCCAGGCAGCACCGAGGCGTAGTCGCACGGGAGCCTGTCGGCGGGGACCGCCAGGTGCACGCCTTTGGCCGGTCGGATCGACACCGGGCTCGCGGCCCGGCCGCCTGCGCTGAGCGAGGCCACCTCCTCCGACCAGACCCCGGTGGCGTTGATCACCACCTCGGCGCCCACCTCGATCCCGGTGGCGAGCCGGACGCCGTCGACGCGCCCGTGGCGTTCGAGAAATCTGGTGACCGGCACGTAGTTGGCCAGCGTGGCCCCGTGTTCGGCGGCGGTGCGAGCGAGCGCCAACGTGAGGCGGGCGTCGTCGGCCTGGGCGTCCCAGTACAGGAACGCGGTGACCAGTCGGTCGGGGCGGAGGGCCGGGAAGTGCTTTCCGGCCTCGTCCGGGTCGATCCGACGGTGCCGATGACCGATCCGGATCCCACCTGTGACGTCGTAGAGCCACAGGGCCGCGGCATAGGCCTGGGCGACGCCGGCCGCCACTATCCCGTCCCGCCCGAAGAGCGGGATGAGGAACGGCAGCGGGTGCACCAGGTGGGGGGCGTTGGCCAGGAGGCGTTGGCGTTCGTGCAGCGCCTGATACACCAGCCGGTAATCGTGCTGCTGCAAGTAGCGGAGACCACCATGCACCAGCTTCGACGACTTCGAGGAGGTGCCGGACGCAAAGTCTTCGGCTTCGACGAGGGCGACTCGCAGCCCTCGGGCGGCGGCGTCGAGCGCCACGCCGCAGCCGGTGATGCCCCCGCCGACGACCAGCATGTCGAAGCGATCGGCGGCGAGCCGCTCCAAGGACTGCTGACGGGCGAACGGCGGGGGTGGCACAGCGGGTCAGGTCCAGGCTACCGAGCGGTAGGCCGCAGGCAGACCGGTCTCGCCCGGCCCAGGCGCGGCTGTTAGGAAGGGCTTTTGGGCTAGACAGACCGGTATCGGTCGGCCAGACTACGGAGAGCCGGTGGCGCGGGGTTTACTCCGCTCCCGGCTTTTGATTTCTACACGGGGACCCCCGAGATGACTGCAAAGGATATGAAAATACCCGTCTGGCGGCAACGAGCAGCCTGCCGCGGTGTCGACCCCGACATTTTCTATCCCGTATCGGACGAGGAGGCGGAGGACGCCAAGGCCATCTGCACCCAGTGCCCGGTGCAGCAGGCGTGCCTCGAGTGGGCGCTGGGCCACAGGGAGAGCGACGGGGTATGGGGCGGAGCCACCGAGAGGGAGCGGCGGAGGATCATTCGACGGCGACGTCGTTCTGCCTGACCCGTCCCGGGTGCCTGCAACGCCTCTGTTCGACGCTGTCGGGGGTTGGCCCGCCTTGCTCGGGCGCTTGGCCCGCGGCCTGGATCTGGACGCCGAGGAGGCGGGCGCCGGCCTGACGGAGATCCTCGAAGGGAACGCTACCCCGGCGCAGATTGCCGCCTTCATGTTCGGTTTGCGTTGCAAGGGCGAGACGGTTCCCGAGATGACCGGCTTGGTCGGCGCCATGGTCGCCGCCTCGGAGCGGGTGGTGGTGGGATCGGACCTGACGGACCGGCTCATCGACACGTGCGGGACCGGTGGCGATCGCAGCGGGACGATCAACGTGTCCACCCTGGCCGCCCTGGTCGTCGCCGGAGCTGGAGTTCCGGTATGTAAGCACGGCGGGCGGGCCGCCTCGTCGAAGGCCGGATCGGCCGACGTGCTCGAAGCGCTGGGCGTGGCCATCGAGCTGGGTCCCGTCGGCGTGGCCCGGTGCATCGACGCAGCCGGGATCGGCTTCTGCTTTGCTCCCCGCTATCACCCGGCGATGCGATTCGCCACGCCCGTTCGGCGTGAGCTCGGCGTACCGACTGCGTTCAACTTCCTCGGCCCCATGGCCAACCCGGCCCGGGTTCGCCGGCAGGTGGTGGGAGTCGGCGACCCGGCCATGGCCGGCAAGATGGTCCAGGTCCTGGCCCAGGGCGGTGCGGTTCACGCATTGGTGGTGCACGGCGCGGACGGCCTTGACGAGCTGTCCACGACCGGGCCGTCGACCATGTACGAGTGGAAGGCCCCCGCCGGGCCATCGTCGGGCGCGGCTTCGATCGAATCAGCCGAGGCGAGGGTGGTGACGGTGGATCCGCAGTCGCTGGGTTTGGCGCCCGCCCGGCTGGAGGATCTGCTCGGCGGCGACGCGGCGACCAACGCGTCGCTGGCCCGACGGGTGCTCGCCGGCGAACTGGGTCCGCAGCGCGACATCGTGCTCCTCAACGCCGCCGCCGGTCTCATGGTGGCCGGCGTCCGCGACGACTTGGCCTCGGGCCTGGAGCTGGCCGCCCAGGCCATCGATGACGGCCGGGCGGAGGCTGCTCTCGAGCGGTTGGTGGAGGTGTCCCGGGCCAACGATCCCGGCCCAGCGGTCCCGAGCTGACCAGGCAGATCGGGTTGACCAGCCTGATCAGGCTGACCAGCCTGATCTGGCTGGCCAGGGCGGAGCGGTCCGGTCAGTCCGAGCCCACGTCCCACATGGCCTCGAGGTCGTGGCGGCTGTAGGCCTGGAAGGCGATGAGGGTGCGGGTGTCGGTCACGCCGGGAAGCTGCGAGATGCCCCGCGTGACCACGTCGGCCAGCTGGTCGTGGCGCCGCACCCGGACGACGGCGACGATGTCGGCATGGCCGGCCACTGAATAGACCTCGGCGACGCCATCGACCTCGGCCAGCTCGCTGGCCAGGTCGGCCACCCGGGCGGGCATGGCGTCGATGAGGACGAAGGCGTGGACCATGCCCACGGAGCGTATCTTCTGGCCGGGATCCAGTTTCCCGGCGGCGCCCCGGCTGTTGCCCGCCAGAGCGGCGACCACAGGTACCATCCGCTGGTGGCCGCGTCGCCGACGGTCGGCATGCTCCGTCCCGCCCTGGAACTGGCGTGGGCGGTCGCCAAAGCCGGCACCCAGATCAGTCCTGGCCTGCCGGCGCCTGGACGGCTTCGCCCTATGCTCCGTTTCGCGAAGCTCCCTGACCGGGCGCTGTCCACCGTCCGGCAGGTCGTCGACGAGGATGACGAGTTCCGCGCCCGAGTAGCCAAGGTGGCCGAGGAAGCGGGTCTAGGGCGGGCCGGCTGGTTGTGGCTCGTGCGTCCAGAGGGGTGGGAGGCGGAGCTGTCCACCCTCTCCGACGAAGCGGGGGCGGTGGCCGCCGAGCAGCAGGAGGAGAAAGACGAGCGCAGCGCCAGAAGGCGGCTCCGGTCGGCTGAGGCCGCGGCGGCGAAGGCCGTGACCGAGGCCGCCCGGCTGCGGCAGGTCAACGCCGAGCTCCTGGCCCAGGTGACGGCCGAACGCCAGGGTCGCCGTCAGGCGGAAAGCCGACACGACGACGTCGAAGCCTCCCATCAATCGGCGCACGCCGAGCAGGAGCGCACCGCCGCCACGGTGGCGGCCCTCGAGTCGCGGTCTGGCCGCCCTGGCCGAAGCCGGCGGGGACGGGGACAGGCGCCTGGCCGAGAGGCAGCGGCAGCTCGACGCCGCCCTCGCCGAAATCGACCATCTTCAGCGGGAACTGCACTACGCCCGGGAGGGCGTCGCTCGGGTGGCTGCCGACTACGAACGCCTGCGGGCCGCCGTCGAGGACGGGGTTCGGCGCGGCAGCGGTCGCGGCGCGCTCGCTCGATGCAGCCCTGGGCGACAGCGCCCTGGCGCTCGGCGGAATCGATCTCACCGCCTCGGCCGAGGAGGACGTGAAGCCGCCCGTGAGGGAGATCGCACCAGTGGTGTCCGACGACCTCGAGCTCCGGCACGCCTCTACCCCGTCGCGCCGACGACGGCGCCCGGAACCCCTGCCCCCCGCGGTCTTCGACGATTCCAACGAGGCCGCCCGCCACCTGGTTCGCGTCCCGAGGATGCTCTTGATCGTCGACGGCTACAACGTCACCTTGTCGTCGTGGCCCGGCGCCGGTCTCTCCACCCAGCGCCACCGGCTGGTCGACGCCCTGGCCGAGCTGGTGATGCGGTCCGGGACCTCGGTGCACGTGGTGTTCGACGGGGCCGACGGCGCCAGCCGGTTCGATCCGCCTACGGCGGTTCGGCGCCAGATGCGCGTGACGTTTTCGCCGAGCGGGGTAGAGGCGGATGACGTGATCATCGACCTGGTCGACGAGGCCGACGCCCGGCAGCCGATCATGGTGGCGACGGACGACCGTCGGGTTCGCCACGAGGTGACCAGACGAGGGGCCAGCGTGATCTCGGTGGCCCAACTGCTGGCCGTGGTGGGCCGCATACCCGAGACCCCGTCCGCGGCCATCTGAGCTCCCGGGCGAGGATGTCGTCACAGGGGCCTGAGAAGATGCCCACATGGCCACGCTCACCATCAGCTGCGACGACTGCCGCATGCACCACACCCCGGCATGCCAAGAGTGTGTGGTGACCTTCCTGCTGTGATCGCGCCCCGGCGAGACCGTTGTCCATAGACACGGCGGAAGTGCGGGCGCTCCGCCTGCTCGGGCGTTCCGGTCTGGTCCCGCCGCTACGACACGAGCCCCTCGAGGATCGGGCGGCGGCCGGCTGAGGCCGGCTGAGGCTGGCTGCGGCTGGCCGAGGGCTGCGGCTGGCTGCGGCTGGCTGCGGGGGCCCGGCGAGCGGTCCCCGCCACCTTTGGACATTTGCGCAGCCTGAGGCGGCCTAGATGTCCAGAAGTGAGGGATCAGCCGGAGGCCGCCAGAGGTGAACTGGTAGCGTGCCGCGAACGGGCCCGAGAGCCGGGCTCGGCACGCCGGAGGGCGGCCCGTGCACCATCCGCAACCTCCCTGGTTCGACGTCGATCCTGTCGGGCGCCCTGGTGGCGCCGACCGGCGAGCCAACCCCCATGGGGGTGCCGAGGCTGTGATCGTCGCGATGCTCGGGCGGAGCAACTAGCTTGCCGCCCGACGCGCTCGCCGACGAAGTGCGCCGGATCGGGGAGCGCTGCCGGTCTCGATGCGGTCGGGATCTGCGACGCTCGGCCGTTCGACGATACCCGCCAGATCCTGCTGTCGCGCCGGGAGCGCGGGCTGTCGGCCGGGATGCAGTTCACCTACCGCAACCCGGATCGTTCCACCGATCCTGGGCGGGCGCTGCCGGGAGCCGCCGCGATGGTGGTGGGTGCCCGCCGCTACGCGCCGCCGTCAGCCTCCGGACGGCGGTGGGCGCGGGCACTGGCACCGCGGCGCGGCTCAGGGCCCACGACCCGAGGGTCGCGTCGCCATGTACTCGTGGATCGACCACTACCGGCCCCTTCGCACCGCCCTCCAGGCGGTCTCCGACCGCTGCGCGGCCGGATGGCGGGCCCGGGTGCTGGTCGACGACAACGCCCTGGTGGATCGGCCCGCCGCGGTGCGGGCGGGCATCGGCTGGTACGGGAAGAACACCAACGTGCTGCTCCCGGGCTGGGGATCCTGGTTCGTCCTGGGTTCCGTCGTCACTGACGCCCCTCTGGCCGAGCCCGGTTCGACGTCTGCGGTGCCGGACGGGTGCGGGTCGTGCGACCGCTGCCTGACGGCCTGCCCGACCGGGGCCCTGGTCGGCGGGGGAGCTCGACGCCCGCCGCTGCCTGGCCTGGTTGGTGCAGGCACCCGGCGTGTTCCCGCGCGAGTACCGGGTAGCCCTCGGCGACCGGCTCTACGGGTGCGACGACTGTCAGACTGTCTGCCCCGTCAACCGTCTCTCCCTCCGCCGCCATCACCTGCCCGACGCCGAGCCGGACGCCCAGCCCTCCGTTGACGTCCTCTCGCTGCTCGCGGCCGATGACGGGCCCCTGATGGATCAGCTGGGCCGGTGGTACATCCCCGGTCGGGAGCCGCGCTACGTGCGGCGCAACGCCCTGATCGTGCTCGGCAACACCGCGGACCCGTCCGATCCCGAGGTCGTGGGCGCCGCTCGGCCGGGCGCTCGCGGATCGCGGACCCGCTGATCCGGGCCCACGCCGTCTGGGCGGCCGGCTCGCCTGGGCTTCACGGACCTGGTGGAACGCCTGGCCGACGACCCTGACCCGCTGGTGGCAGAGGAGTACGCCGGGGCCGGTCGAGCACCCTGCCGGGGACGTACGTGACCCGCCACCTGCTCGTCACCAACGACTTTCCCCCGAAGATCGGCGGGATCCAGTCCTACCTCTGGGAGCTGTGGCGTCGGCTGCCGCCGGACGACGTCACCGTGCTCACCACCCCGCACGTGGACGACGACCTCTTCGACAGGGATCAGCCCTTTCGCATCGAGCGGACCCGGGAGCCCGTCCTGCTCCCGAACCCGGTGCTGGCTCGCCGGGTCCGGCGGCTGGCGGCGGAGGTCGGGGCGGAGGCGGTGGTCTTCGACCCCGCCGTGCCGCTGGGGTTGATCGGTCCGTCCCTGGGCCTGCCGTACGCCGTGGTCCTGCACGGCACCGAGGTGACGGTCCCGGCCCGTCTTCCGGGCAGCCGGTCTGCGCTGATCCGGGTGCTGCGCCGAGGCTTCGCTGGTGATCGCGGGGGGACGGTATCCCGAAGCGGAAGCCCGCCGGGTGGTCAGCTCCCTTCCGCCCGTGGCCCGGATCCCGCCCGGAGTCGACACCACCCGGTTCGTGCCGCTGGCCCCCATCGAGCGGGCCAGCACCCGGGCCCGGCTCGGCCTGCCTACGACCGGACCTCTGGTGCTCAGCGTGAGCCGGCTGGTACCCCGCAAGGGCATGGACACGCTGATCGAGGCGGCCGCCCGGCTGTCGGCATCGGGCCGCATTCCCGGACCTGACGGTCGTCATCGCCGGGGAGGGTCGCGACCGCCGGCGTCTCGAGCACGCTCATCGCCAAGACCGACGCGCCCGTCCGCCTCCTCGGGCGGGTCCCTTCACCGGACCTGCCTGGCCTGTACGCCTGCGCCGACGTGTTCGCGCTGTGCTGCCGGTCCCGCTGGGGCGGGCTCGAGCAGGAGGGGTTCGGGATCGTCTTCCTCGAGGCGGCCGCGGCCGGCATCCCCTCGGTGGCCGGAGACAGCGGCGGCTCGGCTGAAGCGGTGCTCGACGACGAGACCGGCATCGTGCTGCACCATTCGACGGACCGCGGTGCTGGCCGCGGCCATCGGTCGCCTCCTGTCCGATCCGGCCCTGGCCAGCCGGCAGGGCCAGGCCGCCCGCCATCGGGCCGAGACCGAGTTCGCCTACGACGTCCTCGCCGATCGGCTGGAGCGCGCAATCGGCCATGATGTCGCGCGGCCAAGCGATGATGCTTGTCGGCGCCGACTCGATCCTGCCGGACTGACGGTTCCAGGACGTGGAGGAGCAGGTCACCGAACGGATGATCATCCGCGGGACGCCCGCAGCACTGCTTTGACGTCCTGACCTCCTTTGAGGCGTACCCGCGAGTGGGCGGCCGACATCAAGTCGGTGTCCGTCGATGACCGCGACAACCACGGTCGGGCGACCCAGGTCACCTTCCGGGCGGCCGCCTTCGGGCGCAGCACGTCGTACACCTTGCGCTACGACTACAGCCGGGCCCCGGGAGAGCTGTCCTGGGTCCAGGTCGACGGCGACCTCACCCGCCGCCTCGACGGCTCCTACCAACTGGTCGCCTCTGGCGACGGCGCGACCGAGATCACCTACCGGCTGGTCGTCGACCTGAAGGTGCCGCTGCCAGGGTTCGTGAAGCGCAGGGCCGAAGGTCGCATCATGGGTACGGCGCTGCGGGAGCTCAAGGCCCGAGTCGAACGCACTCCGGCGCCTTCCCGAGCCGAAGACGCCAGGTGAACGCTCGCCGCCGCCGCCGCAGTAGGGTAACGAGCATGTCCATCTACGACGTCAACATCGCGTCCCTCGACGGCTCGCCGCTCGATCTGGGTGCGCTCAAAGGCCAGGAGGTCCTGGTCGTCAACGTGGCCTCCAAGTGCGGCCTGACCCCCCAGTACACCGGCCTGGAAGAGCTGCAGAAGCGCTACGCGCCGCAGGGTTTCACCGTGCTCGGGGTGCCGTGCAACCAGTTCGGCGGCCAGGAGCCGGGCAGTGCGGACGAGATCCAGACGTTCTGCTCGACCACCTACGGCGTGACCTTTCCCATGACGGAGAAGGTCGACGTCAACGGGCAAAAGCGGCACCCCCTGTACCAGCTGCTCACCGAGACTCCCGACGCCGAAGGTCAGGCCGGCGACATCCAGTGGAACTTCGAGAAGTTCCTGGTCTCGCCGAGCGGTGAGGTCGTGGCCCGGTTCCGACCGCTGGTCGAGCCCGCGGCCAACCAGCTGATCGAAGCCCTCGAAGCGAATCTTCCGTAGACGTTCCCCCATCGGGTCGTGCCGGTCGCGGTCGGGCATCCGGACGACCCCCGGGTCAGGCTGTACTGCGGGCTTCGGGACGCAGACCTCCGCAGGCGGGTCGAGGCCGAACATGGTGTATTCGTCGTCGAGGGCGCGCTGGGTGTGCGTCGCCTTCTCGGCTCCAACTGGCCTGTCCAGTCGGTGCTGGTGCGCCCAGAACGGCTGGTCGCCATCGCCGACGTGGTGGCGACTGCAGAGGCACGTGGGGTCGCCGTCTTCGTCGCCGGGCAGCTCGTGTTCGATCGGATCGCCGGGTTCGCCGCCCACCGAGGAGTGCTGGCCCTGGGCGAGCGGCAACCGGATCGATATGCCGACGTCCTGTTGGGCGGCACCGATCTGGCGGTGATCCTCGAGGGCTTGAATGACCACGAGAACATCGGAGCGGTGTTTCGTAACGCAGCCGCCTTCGGGGCCGGGGCGGTTCTGCTCGATCCCACGTGTGGGGACCCGTTGTACAGACGGTCGGTCCGGGTCTCCGCCGGCCATGTCCTGAGCGTGCCGTTCGCCCGTCTTTCGCCCTGGCCCGCAGCCCTGGGAGCGGTCCGCCAGGCGGGGTTTTGCCTGGTGGCCCTCGACCCGTCGGCCCGGGCCAGCATCGAAACCCTCCGACCGCAAGGTCCGCTGGCTCTGATGGTGGGCGCCGAGGGGTCAGGTCTCACGGAGGCGGCGCAAGCCGAAGCCAGTGTGGAGGCCCGCATCGACATGTCCGCGGGAGTGGACTCCCTCAACGTGGCCACAGCGCTGGCGATCGCCCTCTATCGCCTCGCTCCGCCCCGCCGGTAGGGCGTCGACCCGGTCAAACCAACGCGGGCGCGGTCTCGCCGAGGCCCGGTCTCGCCGGGGCCCGGTCCCCATCCGAGTCTCGTGGGCCGGCTCCCGCCGGGGGAATGTGGCGTCGGCGATGCCCATCTTTTTTGGTTGGCTTAGGGTGGGACGGGTGAGCGACATCGACTTCGCCAGTGCCGTAGCCGTGGTCACCGGCGGCGCCGGGGGCATCGGGTCGGCGCTGGCCGCCCGGTTCGCCTCCGAAGGCACGCGAGTCGCCGTGGTCGATCTCGACCAGCACGCCGCCGAGGCCACGGCGGCCCGGTTCCCTGGGGCGATCGGCCTAGCCGCCGACGTGGGTGACCCCCTGGCCGTCCGGGCCATGGTGGCGGAGGTCGAATCCGTACTGGGTCCCATCGACGTCTACTGCTCGAATGCCGGGGTGGCCGACGGCCGGGGTCTCGGTGACGACGACGCCTGGGAAATCAACTGGCGGGTCCACGGCCTGGGCCACATCCACGCCGCCAGGGAAGTGCTGCCGGGCATGGAGGCCCGTCAGTCCGGAGCGTTCGTGATCACCGCTTCCGCCGCGGGTCTGCTCATGATGATGCAAGCCGCGCCGTATTCGGTGACCAAGCACGCGGCGGTGGCCATCGCCGAGTGGCTGGCCGTCAACTACGGGGGAAAGGGCGCCCAGGTTCATTGCGTCTGCCCGCAAGGGGTACGGACCCCGATGATGGAGAGCGACGCCCAAGGGGCAGCGGAGGTGGCGGCGAGCGGCCGGATCGCCGAGCCGTCAGAGGTCGCCGACGCCGTGATGGACGCCATCCGGACCAACCGATTTCTGGTGCTCCCTCACCCGGAGGTGCACGACTACGAAAAGCGCAAAGTGGAGGACCGGGACCGCTGGCTGGGAGGGATGCGCCGGCTGCTGGCCCGGACGACGGCCTGAATGGATGCGATAACCGCGACACGCCAAGTGGTAGGGATCGACATCGGGGGCACCAAGCTGCTCGCCGTTCGGTTGGACGCCGACGGCGAGGTCGCCGCCGAAGCGGTACAGGACAGCCCTCAGGACGGGCAGGCCGTGTTGCACACGGTCGTGGCCACGGCCCAGGCGCTTTGCGGGTCGGCGGGGTCTGGAGCGCTGGGTCTGGGCATACCCGGCCTGGTGGACCAGACCGGAACGGTGCGCTTCGCACCCAACCTGTTGGGACTCGTGGGCACGATGCTGACCGACGCCCTGCGCGCCGCCCTCCCCGGTTGGACGGTCTGGGTAGGCAACGACGCCACCGCCGCCTGCTGGGGCGAGCACGCCAGGGGAGCGGGCCAAGGGGCGGACGAGGTCCTGATGATCACGCTGGGCACGGGCATCGGCGGCGGGATCATTTCTGGCGGCCAACTGGTCGAAGGAGACCATCGCTTCGCGGGCGAGTTCGGTCACATGATCGTCGATCCGGACGGCCCCCCTTGCCCATGTGGCCAGCAGGGCTGTTGGGAGCGATTCGCGTCCGGAGCGGGCTTGCGAGCGCTCGGGCGGGAGATGGCGATCGCCGGAAAGGCCCCGCGGCTCGTCGAGTTGGCTGGCCACGACCCCGACATGGTGCGAGGCGAGCACGTGACGACCGCGGCCGCCGAAGGCGACGGCCCAGCCCTGGAGATCATGGAGCGTTTCGGCTGGTGGGTCGCCTTGGGCCTGGCCAACCTGGCCAACGCCTTGGACCCGGAGTTGATCGTGCTCGGAGGCGGCCTGACCTCCGCTGGTGAGCTCCTCATGGAACCGACCCGCCGATCCTTCGAGCGGCTGGTCGCCGCCCCTTCGCTGCGATCGATCCGTATCGAGATGGCCGCCCTGGGGACGAGCGCCGGGGCCATCGGCGCCGGCCTGCTGGCGGCAGAGGTCGGTGGCTGACGCGTTTCGCGCCGGTTGGGGATAATGCGCCGGAGGATCCAGCCGGGTTGGCTAACCTCGTTGGGTGGAGTTCCGCCGGATTAACGGCCTGCCGCCGTACGTGTTCGCCATCATCAACGAGCTGCGGGACGAGGCGCGCCGGACCGGCCGAGACGTAGTCGACATGGGGTTCGGTAACCCGGACATTCCCAGCCCCGCCATTGCCGTCGAAAAGCTGGCCGAAGCGGCCCGTAACCCTCGGAACCATCGCTATTCCGCATCCCGCGGCATCCCCAAGCTCCGGCTCGCCATCGCCAATCTGTACCTGCGCCGGTTCGGGGTCGAGCTCGATCCCGAACGGAGGTCGTGACCACCATCGGGGCCAAGGAGGGGTTGTCCCACCTGATGTGGACCCTGGTCGGACCCGGGCGACACCGCGCTCGGTGCCCACCCCTAGCTACCCCATTCACATCTACGCCCCCCTCTTTGCCGGGGCGGACGTCCAGCAGGTGCGGCTCGGACCCGATCAGGACTTCTTCGCCAACCTCATCGAGAGCTGGGAATCCACGTGGCCTCGGCCCCGGGTGATCGTGTTCTCCTTTCCGCACAACCCCACGACCGAATGCGTGGACCTGGACTGGATGCAGCGCATCGTGGATTTCGCTCGTGAGCGGGAAGTGGTGCTGGTCCACGATTTTGCTTACTCCGACACGGCATTCGACGGATACCAGCCGCCGTCGATCCTGCAGGTCCCTGGGGCCAAAGAGGTCGCGGTCGAGCTCTACACGCTCACCAAGAGCTTCTCCATGGCCGGTTGGAGGGTGGCGTTTCTGGTCGGCAACGCCGACCTGGTGGCGGCGCTCACCAAGCTCAAGAGCTATCTCGACTATGGGACTTTCCAGCCGATCCAGATCGCCTCGATCGTCACGCTCAACGAAGCACCCGACTACCCCAAGGAAGTCAACGAGATCTACCAATCTCGCCGAAACGCTCTCTGCGACGGGCTCAACCGCATCGGCTGGCCGGTGGAGCCCCCCAAGGGCACCATGTTCGTGTGGGCGCCGATCCCCGAGGCCTATCAGGAGATGGGGTCGCTCGAGTTCTCCAAGCATCTGGTCACCGAGGCCGAAGTGGCCACCTCGCCCGGCATGGGGTTCGGCCGCGGCGGCGAGGGCTTCGTTCGCTTCGCGCTGATCGAAAACGAGCAGCGCATCCAGCAGGCCGTGCGCAACCTGCGCCGGGTGCTGACCAAGCTGGGCTGAACCCGAGCGCGTTCCCACCGCGCCAGGCATCCTTGGCCTCCTTCGGGCGATCGCTCCCGAACCGGGCGAGTGGCCGGAGCGTAACGGCCCCGTTGTTCCGCGGTAACAGCCGGTTCACATGCGGGCGCTAGCGTTCTCGCCGTGATGTCCTACATCCTCCGCGTGTGGCTGCCCGATCGGCCGGGGGCGCTCGGCTCGGTGGCGAGCCGGATCGGAGCCGTGCGGGGCGACCTGGTCGGGATCGACATTCTCGAGCGGGGCGGGGGCCGGGCCATCGACGAGCTGGTCGTCGAGCTTCCCGACGAGTCGCTCGTCGGTCTGCTGATTTCCGAGGTCTCGCAAGTCGACGGGGTGGATGTCGAGGACATCCGCAAAGCCCCGGAGGCCGCCGCTGATCCCAGGGTGGACGCCCTTGAGACGGCGGCGTCGTTGGTAGCGCACGCGGAGGTGGGCTCTCTCCTCGATGCACTGTGCAAGCGCAGCCTGTCCGATTTTCAATGCGAGTGGGTGGCGGTCGTCGACCTGGACTCGTCGGCTCCCGTCTGCAGCGTGGGCTCACCTCCCGACGCGGCTTGGCTCGGCGCGTTCGTGACCGGCAGCCGGGCTTCGGCGAACCTGGGATGGGAGAGCGGTCCCGACGACGTGGCCTGGGCCGACGTCGACACCGCCGGCCTGGTCGTCGTGCTCGGTAGGAAGCGTCGTCCGTTCCGAGCGCGGGAGCGCCGGCAATTGACTGCACTCGCTCGCATCGTGGACCACCGCTGGGCGGAGTTGCACACCCGGGCCGGGCGACTGGCCCACCCGAGCGCCTTGAACTTCTGAGCCGCGAGCTCGTCCGGAGGTCTGACTGGCGCCTTGGGCGGTGGCTGGTCCACTGGTGGTCGCCTCCGCCGGGTCCCGACGTCCGCCTCCGGCGGGTCCCGACGTCCGCCTCCGCCGGTGCTCGCCGGCCGCTGGCCAGCGTCGGGCCGAAACGCCCGCTCAAGGGCGTTCCCAACCCGCCGCCCGTTCGACGGCCCGACGCCAGGCCCCGTACGCGGCGTCCAGAGCGGACGGCGCCTCCGCCGGTGTGAAGGTGGCCTCGGGGAGCCAGCGGGAGGACAGATCGTCCAACGACGCCCAGATGCCTTCGGCCAGACCGGCGAGCCAGGCGGCGCCGAGGGCGGTGGTTTCCTTGGTCGAGGCCCGGACGACGGGTACGCCCAACAGGTCGGCGCATCCTTGGAGGAGGAGGTCCATGACGGAGGCCCCGCCGTCGACTCGCAGCTCGGTGAGGGCCTGACCAGCCGCGGCGTGCATGGCGTCGACGACGTCGCGCGTCTGAAAGGCCATGGACTCGATCACCGCCCGGGCCAGCTGGGCCCGGCCGACCCCCCGGCTCAGGCCCACCAGGGTCCCTCGCGCGTACGGATCCCAGTACGGGCTGCCGAGACCGGCGAACGCCGGGACCACGTACGCCCCGCCGGTGTCGTCGACGGAGGCGGCCAGCGCTTCGATCTCCTCGGCTGAGGCGATGAGTCCCAGCTGGTCGCGCAGCCACTGCACGGCAGCACCGGTGACGAAGATCGCCCCTTCGAGGGCGTAGGCCACTTCCGCGGGCTCGGCCAACGACCACGCCACCGTCGTGAGGAGACCGGGCGCTGGCTGCGGAGGCGAGCTGCCGACGTTCATGAGAACGAAGGTCCCCGTTCCGTAGGTGTTCTTGGTCATGCCTGGAGCGAAGCACGCCTGACCGAAGAGCGCCGCCTGCTGGTCGCCGGCCACCCCGCTGATCGGAACCCCGGCGGGCAGGCCAGGGGTCACCCCCTTGGCGGTCACACCTAACCGACCGCTGGAAGGGACGACTTCCGGCAGGATCCAACCCGGCACCCCGAAGAGGTCGGCCAGCTCCTCGTCCCACGCCAGGCGGTGGATATCGAAGAGCAGGGTTCGCGCCGCGTTACTCGGGTCAGTGGCATGGACCCGCCCAGCCGGTGAGCCGCCACAACAACCAGCTGTCGATGGTGCCGAACGCGACCTCACGACCGGGTTCGACGCCACCCTCGTGGAAGAGCCAGCTCAACTTGGTCGCCGAGAAGTACGGGTCGAGGACCAAGCCAGTCCGGGTCCGGATCAGGTCCAGGTACCCGAGGGCCTGAAGCGATTCGCATTGCTGGGCGCCCCGGCGGTCCTGCCACACCAGGGCGCGGTGCAGGGGCAGGCCGGTGCGGCGATCCCACACCACCGCGGTCTCCCGCTGGTTGGTGATGCCGATGGCGGCAAGGGGCCGGCCGAGATCGGCCAGGAGGTTTCCCAGCGTGGCGGACACCGCCGCCCAGATCTCTTCGGCGTCGTGCTCGACCCACCCCGGTCGGGGAAAGTACTGAGGAAACTCCTGGTAGCAGGTCCGCAGCACCGCTCCGCCGGGGTCGACTGCCATGGCCCGCACGCCGGTGGTACCGGCGTCGAGGGCGATCACGGCGGGCGCGGTCATCTGACCCAGAGACGGGTCGGACGTCGATGCCGCGCTCGCTCGCAGGCCACGCCGCTGCCTCCGTGTCGCTACGCCCTACAAAAAGAAAATCCCCGGCGCGGCCCCCTGTCGAAGGGGCGGGGACGAGGGGACCGGCGCCAGGGTTCATGACCGCCGAGGGGGCAGCTTCGGCGGCTCTGCTAGTGAATGTACCCACGCACTCGGATTTTCAATCCAACTTCCGAAATTTTTTCCGGCGGGAACCTCCGGCGACCCCTGTTCGGCCGAGAAGTGCCTGGTTGTACCCCGGAAATACACAGCCTTACCCCACTGTCGTTCCACAGCCGCTCCGACCTACGGTAGCCGCTCCGGGACCCGCCCCAACCGGCGTCTTCCGCCCGGTCGTCTACAGCATGCAGAATGCAAACCTTCGCGAGCACCTTGTGACCTGGACTTTTTGCTACAACAGACGATTGACACCGGTGGAACTACGGTGATGTAATTTGGTCCTCATGTTGTGGGTTGTGGCGGCCTCGGGGCCCCCAGACCACAACAGGTTGTGTTTCACACCATCTTTAGGAGGTACGTGGCGCATGGCTATCGCCCCGGAGCGCATGGGCATCGGCATCCACCGGCAGTTCACCACATCGGGGCAGGACCCCTATGCCACCGTCGACTGGGAACGGCGGGACGCCCGGATCACCCATTACGCCACCGGTGCGGTGGCCTTCGAGCAGCTCGGCGTGGAGGTTCCGGCCAGGTGGAGCTTGAACGCCACCAACATCCTGGCCCAGAAGTACTTCCGGGGCACCCTCGGCACGCCGGAGCGGGAGTGGTCGCTCCAGCAGGTCGTCGACCGGGTGGTCGACACCATCACGGCGTGGGGCCGCAAGGACGGGTACTTCGTCGACGACGACGAGGCCGAGACCTTCCGGGCCGAGCTCAAGTATCTGATCATCCATCAGCAGGCCGCCTTCAACTCCCCGGTGTGGTTCAACATCGGCGTCGGCGGAGTGCCGCAGCAGGGGTCGTGCCTGCTTCATCCTCGCCGTCGAGGACTCGATGGACTCCATCCTCAACTGGTACACCGAAGAGGGCGTCATTTTCAAAGGCGGATCCGGTGCCGGTGTCAACCTGTCCAAGATCCGCTCTTCCTACGAGGGGTTGCGGGGAGGCGGCACCGCTTCCGGTCCGGTCAGCTTCATGCGAGGCGCCGACGCGTCCGCCGGCACGATCAAGTCGGGGGGCAAGACCCGTCGGGCCGCCAAGATGGTCATCCTCGACGCCGACCATCCGGATATCGAGGATTTCATCTGGTGCAAGGCCATCGAGGAACGCAAGGCCCGAGCGTTGCGCGACGCCGGCTTCGACATGGACCTCGACGGCAAGGACAGCCACTCGATCCAGTACCAAAACGCCAACAACTCCGTTCGGGTCACCGACGAGTTCATGCAGGCGGTGCTCGACGACGCCGACTGGCAGCTCCGGGCGGTCACCACCGGTGAGGTGGTCCAGACCATGCCGGCCCGGGAGCTGTTCCGTCAGATCGCCAAGGCGGCGTGGGAGTGCGCCGATCCCGGCATGCAGTTCGACACCACCATCAACCGCTGGCACACCGCTCCCAACACCGACCGGATCAACGCCAGCAATCCCTGCTCGGAGTACATGCACATCGACAACTCGGCGTGCAACCTGGCCAGCCTCAACCTGCTGACGTTCCTTGCCGCAGACGGCTCGTTCGACGTGGAGGGGTTCTCAGGCGGCCACGGAGGTGATCTTCACCGCCCAGGAGATCATCGTCGGCAACGCCGACTACCCGACCGAGAAGATCGCTGACAACTCCCGGCGCTTCCGCCAGCTCGGCATCGGCTACGCCAACCTGGGCGCCCTGCTCATGGCGAGCGGGCTGCCCTACGACTCCGACGCCGGCCGGGCCTGGGCCGGCGCCATCACCGCCCTGCTGACCGGGCATTCCTACGCCACCTCGGCCCGCACCGCCGCCCGCATGGGGCCCTTCGCCGGCTACCAGGACGAACCGGGAGCCGATGCTCGACGTGCTGCGGATGCACCGTGACGCGGCGAGCGAGATCGACGAGGAGCTGGTGCCGCCCGAGCTGCTCTCCGCCGCCCAGGAGGCGTGGGACACCGCGGTCGAGGTCGCCGAGCAGTACGGGGTGCGCAACGCGCAGGCGTGCGTGCTGGCGCCCACCGGCACCATCGGGCTGCTGATGGACTGCGACACCACCGGGATCGAGCCCGACCTGGGCCTGGCCAAGACGAAGAAGCTGGTCGGCGGCGGGACGATGTCGATCGTCAACCAGACGGTGCCGCGGGCGCTGGCCCGGCTGGGCTACGCGGCCGACCAGATCGCCGACATCGTCGCCTACATCGACGAGCACAAGTCGATCCTCGGCGCGCCCCACCTGCGGCAGGAGCACCTCGACGTCTTTGCCTGCTCCATGGGCGACAACACCATCCACTACCGGGGTCACATCCGGATGATGGGAGCGGTGCAGCCGTTCATCTCCGGCGCCATCTCGAAGACGGTCAACGTGCCCGAGGAGGTCACCGTCGAGGACGTCGAGCAGCTGCACATCGAGGCGTGGCAGCTGGGCCTCAAGGCGGTGGCCATCTACCGCGACAACTGCAAGGTGGCGCAGCCGCTGGCGACGGCCAAGAAGACCGTGGCCGACCCGTCCGCCTCGCCGGCCGAGGCCCACGACGCCGAGCTGGCCCTGAAGGTGGCCGAGCTCGAGAAGGCCCTCGAGCGCCAGACGGTCGTGGTCAAGCAGCCGATCCGCGAGCGGCTGCCCCGCCGGCGGGCGTCGACCACCTTCGCCTTCCGGGTGGCGGACTGCGAGGGGTACGTGACGGTAGGCGAGTACGAGGACGGCCGCCCGGGCGAGGTGTTCATGAAGGTGTCCAAGCAGGGCTCGACCCTGGCCGGGATCATGGACGCCTTCGCCATCGCGGTCAGCCTGGGCCTGCAGCACGGCGTGCCGCTGGCCACCTACGTCAAGAAGTACACCAACATGCGCTTCGAGCCGGCCGGCATGACCGACGACCCGGAGCTGCGGATCGCCCAATCCCTGGTCGACTACATCTTCCGCCGGCTGGCGGTCGACTACCTGGCGCCCGAGGAGCGGGCCGAGCTCGGGGTGCTGACCTCCGAGGAGCGGACCCAGCCGACCCTGCCCGGCGTCGACGAGGCGGTGACGCCCAGCTCGCCCGTGGTCGAAGTGGGCCGTCTGGCCAGCGAGCTCGGTGACACTCTGGCTCCTGGAGCCGGGATGACCCTGCCGACCATGCTCAGCCGGGCGAGCTCGCCGATCGCCCGGGAGGCCGATGCGCCCTACTGCTTCCAGTGCGGGGTGCAGATGATCCGGGCCGGCAGTTGCCACGCCTGCCCGTCCTGCGGGACGACCAGCGGCTGCTCGTAGTGGCTGCTCGTAGTGGCTGCTCGTAGCCGCGGGTCGTAGTGGCTGGGTTGCCGGCCGGGCCCGGCCATCGCTGCCCGTCGTGGCCCGTCCCCCGGCTCTGTTCACGTAACGATCGTCGGGGCGAGGCGCCGGCATCCACCTGTGGGGTCGACGACCCACCATCGGGTCGGGTCAAAAACGGTCAGCAAAACGGGTTCCGTGGGTTTTACTGACCGTTTTGAGTCGCGTTTGCGCTCAGCAAGAATCGAAAACGGTCAGGAAAACCGCTTCGGGGGGACCAGACCGGTTTTACTGACCGTTTTTGGGCCGGATCACGCTCAGATTTTTCCGAAAACGGTCAGCAAAAGTGACCCGGGCCGGTTTTACTGACCGTTTTCGAGCCGGGGTCCTTGCGGCCGGTCGCCGATGGGCCGGTCGCCGATGGGCCGGTCGCCGATGGGCCGGGCTCCTGATGGGCCGGGCTCCTGATGGGCCGGTCGCCGATGGGCCGGTCCCGCCCTCCCGACCGGCATAGCTGCGACCGCCCCGCCCGACCACACGACACCCCGGAACAACGATCCCGCGGCCCGTACCATGGCAACACGCCCTCGGGACCCGCCACCGCGACGGGCCTCTCGTGGTGCCGAACCGGATGCCTTCGGAGGTTGGAGATGCCCGTCACCCGCATGAATCACGCCGTCCTCTACGTGAGGGACCTTCCCCAAACCGTGGCGTTTTATCGTGACCTGCTCGACTTCCGGGTCAAGTTCGAGGTACCTGGGCAAGCGGCCTTCCTGCAGGCCCCCGCCAGCAGCAACGACCACGATCTGGGCCTCTTCCAGATCGGCGCCAATGCTGGCGCCTCCCAGGCCGGGCGCTCGACCGTCGGGCTGTACCACATCGCCTGGGAGGTGGACACCCTGGACGAGCTGGATCGCATCGCCACCAAGCTGCGCCAGGCCGGCTCCCTGGTTGGAGCCTCCGACCACGGAACCACCAAGGCCCTGTACGCCCAGGATCCCGACGGTCTCGAATTCGAGGTGTGCTGGCTGGTCCCTGCCGACCGGCTCCCCGAGACGGTCGATCCCATCACCCGTCCCCTGGACCTGGCGGCGGAGAAAGCCCGCTATGGAGGGTCGACCCGCGGTGGTGTCGGGATCTCCTTCCCGGCGCTCGTGTAGGCGGCGAACCCACGGCCCTGAGCGCTGAGCACCAAGCACTGAGGACTGAGCGCTAGAGCCGTCCCCCCGGCCTCGCGCCTCGGCCCGAGCCCCTCAACCCCTTGGGCCTCGGCGGCACCTGTCGATCGACGCGGGCCGTACCCTAGAGGTATGGCATCCGAGGTCAGCAAGTCAGACGAGGAATGGCGAGCCGCACTCAGCCCCGAACAGTTTCATGTCCTGCGCCAGGCCGGCACGGAGCGCCCGTGGTCGGGAAAGTTCGTCCATAACCACGACGACGGGTCCTACCGCTGCGCCGGTTGTGGGGCTGTGTTGTTCGATTCGGGCGCCAAGTTCGAGTCGGGCACCGGCTGGCCGAGCTTCTACGAGCCGGCCATAGCCGAGGCGGTCGAGCTCATCCCCGATCGCAGTCTGGGCATGACCCGCGTCGAGGTTCGCTGCCGGGGCTGCGGAGGCCACCTTGGTCACGTGTTCGACGACGGGCCGCGGCCGACCGGTCAGCGGTACTGCATGAACTCACTGGCCCTGGACTTCGAACCTCGGTCCTGAGCAGCGCGGGATCTCGTTCGCTCCGGCGCCGACGCCGGCCAGCCACCGGCATTCCACGGAGGGTGGGGGCGGCTGATCAGGCCTGATCGGCGACGCGGCGCGCCTGGGCGTTGCGGGCGGACCGCAGCGAACGACGCCGCTTCCAAAACGGCGTCTTCCAAACCTTGAATCCCCGTCTCCGCCCCGGCTTCGGGGACGCCTTGGGCCGGGGCGACGTCTTGCGGCCGACGTCGTGCGGAACCTGGGGGCACAACAGATCCGCGTCCTCAAGAGCTTCCTCGTCACCGGCCAACACATGCAACCGGGTTCTGGCCGTGTGACGCACCTGCCGGGTGGTCCGGCGGCGGTGTTCGGGGTGTCCTCGAGGACAGGCTCCGGTATCCGGCTCGCCGGCTCGCTCGTCTGCGATTCGCGCACGAGACCTCCTGCTGGTCTGGCGGCGCCCGGTCTGAGACACCGCCCAATCCCCAACCATGGTGCCATGCCCGATACCCCTACGCCAAGGGTCCGAAGAAGTCCTTAGGGGTGTTCAGGTGCGCCCCTCGGGTCCCGTGTCCGACGGCGGCCGAAAGACCTGATCCCGGTAGTACCGCAACTCCGCGATGCTTTCCAGGATGTCGTCGAGCGCCCGGTGGGCGCCGGCCTTCTTGGGCGCCTTGGCGTAGACCTTCGGGTACCAGCGGCGGACGAGCTCCTTGACGCTCGATACGTCTACCGAGCGGTAATGGAGGAAGTCGTCGACCTCTGGCAGCCAGGCGGCCAGGAAGCGCCGGTCGGTGCCGATCGAGTTACCACACAACGGGACCGTCCGGGCCTTCTTGATGTGCTCGTGCAGGAACGCCAGGGTGGCCTCACCGGCCTCGGCCAAGGTTGTCGTCGAGGTCTGCATGGCTTCGAGGAGGCCGCTCTTTTCATGCATGGTCCGCACCACATCGTCCATGGCGGCAATTTCGTTCCGGGGGCGTGGCGATGACCAGGTCCGGTCCGGCGGCCACCACCTCCAGGTCGTCATCGGTCACCAACGTGGCGATCTCGACGATGGTGTTTCGGACCGGGTCGAGCCCCGTCATCTCCAGGTCCATCCAGGCGAGCACTGGGCGAACCTAGCCAACCGGTGCCTGGTCGCGCCTGGCCGATACCTTGGGATAGGTGCTCGATCTCCCGGTGGTGCTCCTGGATCCGGACCTGGGATGTCCCGCCTACGCCCGACCGGGCGACGCCGGAGCCGACCTGATGGCCCGCTCGGGCGCGGTGATTGCAGCCGGCGGGGGCCGGGCCCTGATACCGACGGGGGTGCGCGTGGCCATTCCGGAGGGCTACGCCGGGTTCGTCCAGCCCCGCAGCGGGTTGGCCCTCCGACACGGGATCACGCTGGCCAACAGCCCCGGGTCTGATCGACTCGGGCTACCGGGACGAGATCTCCGTCATTGTCATCAATACCGATCCGGTCGAGGACTTCGAGATCCGCCGAGGTGACCGAATCGCCCAGCTGGTGGTCCAGCGGGTGGAGCAGGCGGCCTTCGTGCCGGTGGCGGATTTGCCCCCATCGGTACGAAGCGTCGGTGGCTTCGGCCACACCGGGCGGTAGACCGGTGCCCGAGCTGCCTGAGGTGGAAGCCCTCGTCCAGTTTCTCGGTGAGAAGTGCATCGGGGAGGAGATCGACCCGGATCGAGGTGGCGGCCCTTTCCGCGCTGAAGACCTTCGACCCGCCGGTCGACGCCCTCCAGGGCCAGATCATCGACCGCGCCCTCCGCCGGGGAAAATACGTCGGCCTCGAAGCGGGCGGTCTTTGGCTGGTGATGCATCTGGCGCGGGGCGGCTGGGTGCAGTGGCGGGATGTCACGCCGGCGGCTCGGGCGCGACCAGGCAAGGGACCGCTGGCGTTACGGGTCGGCCTCGGCAACGGAGGCGGGTTCGATGTCACCGAGCAGGGCACCGAGAAGCGGTTGGCCATCTGGGTCGTTCGCCAACTCACTGATGTCGACGGACTGGCCAGGCTGGGACCTGATCCCCTCGATCCCGCCTTTGGCATTCCGGAGCTGGGGGCCGTTCTCGCCGGCCGGCCCGGAAATCTCAAGACGGTACTGACCGATCAGTCCGTTCTGGCCGGAGTCGGCAACGCCTATTCCGACGAGGCCCTCCATGCGGCCAAGCTCTCGCCGTATAAGGCAGCCGCCAAGCTCGACGATGAGGAGGTGGCCGCCTTGCATGCCGGGCTGGTCGGGGTGCTCCGGGATGCCGTCGACCCGGTCCATGGGTTTGCCCGCCAAAGGGCTGAAGGCGGAGAAACGCAGCGGGCTCGCGGTGCACGGCCGCGCCGGCGAGCCCTGCCCGGTGTGTGGTGACACCATCCGGGAGGTGTCGTTTGCCACCAAGTCAATCCAGTACTGCCCGACCTGCCAGACGGGAGGCAAGCCGCTGGCGGATCGGAGACTCTCCCGGTTGCTGAAGTGAGCCCTTCTTCATCGTGGCCTCGACAGGCACCCCGCCGGCAGCGCCAGGAGGAGGCGGTGCACCGGGGGGTCGCATGGCACCGGGATGGGCAAGGGAACATCAGCTTCTACGACACCGACGGTGAGCGGTGGGTGCCCTGGAAGCCCGGCGTGGACGCTCCGCCCCGCCCCCCTGGTTGGGGCGGAGGACTCGAACGGCCACGCTGGCGGACCGGATGGCGGATCGTACCGGTGGTCCTGACCCTGGTGATCGTCGCCATCGCCGTCTTCCAGGCGTTGCGCCCGACCGGCAACTCAGCCAAGAAGGAGGCCGCCGTGTCCGCCGCGCTGCTCGGCAAGTGCCTCTCCCAGAGCGGCACGGTGGCAGGTCATCCGAGCTACGCCGCCAAGCCGGTGCCCTGCGACTCCGCAGACGCGGCCGTGAGGGTCGTGCGGGTCCTGCCTCCCGGCAGCCCTCTCTGTCCTACCGGGAGTGTAGGTGTCGAGCTGCCCTACAGCGGGGTGAAGGCCCCACACGTCGAATGCGTGGAGCCGGTCAGACCGTCGGGCTAGCTGCCAGAGGACGGCGGTGACCGGTTTGCTATGCTCGAAGCCTTCTGCGGACGTGGCTCAGTTGGTAGAGCATCACCTTGCCAAGGTGAGGGTCGCGGGTTCGAA
>CAVSOT010000005.1:0-145051 GCA_963729695.1 uncultured Acidimicrobiaceae bacterium | reverse complement strand
GCCGCTAAGCTCGAGCACGTCCGCCACCCGTAGCCGCGGCCACAACGGCGCGTCCTGGGCGACGTAGCCGAGCTTCGCCAACTGTCGATCAGGCGGGCGGCCGGCGACCTGTGCGGTCCCGACCGTCGGATACAGCAGTCCCGCGGCGATGTTGAGCAAGGTCGTCTTACCGGCCCCGTTCGGCCCGACCAATGCCACCACCCGCCCGGCCGGCACCTCCACACTGCAGTCCCGAAGCGCCCACCGGCCGCCCGGGTACTGGTGCCCCAGTCCAGTCAGAGCCAACGCAGCGGTCATGCCACACCGCCGACACGGTCCGCGTCGGACCCCTCTTCGTCGAGGGCGACCGACACCAGCATCCGGATCTGCTCGCCGCTCAGACCCGCCCCACTGGGTTCAACGCCGAGAACTGATGAAACTGCCCGCCGGGGGACCCCGCTCAAGCCGATGTCATGGCTTAGCAGTCAGGCTTTGTCCACGCTGCACCACCCTCAACGGCCACATGATTGGGATGCCCTCCTGCAAAGTCGGCGCCCACGAGGCATCCGAGCGTCCAACGCCGACCCGATCCAATGCCTGAACGGCACCCCAAGTCGCTGGTCGGCGCCGGCCCGCAGGGTGGATCCGGAAGGTCGTTTGGGCAGGGGCATCGCAGCCGCTGTTCTGCGAACCTTGGCGATCGGGCTCCCGATCGATATTTGTCGAGAGTGATTGGTATCAATTCGGTCGGCCCGATGGCTATTCGAGGGGTCTTCGGGGTTTCCAGATGCTCATGATGACGGCGCACCGCCGCCGCTGATTTGCCGGGTTCGTACCGATAGAACCGACCGTCGCCGGCAGCGCTGGACGGCCGCAGGTCCTATTGAGCAGACTCCACAGGATGGAGGGGCGCGACAGCACGGTCGAACATTGGTTCCTGTCCGGCGCCGAGCGACGCAACCGTGCATCCGGGATCCGGCCCTGGACCGAGGGCAACCGGGTGACCCCCCTGGTGCATGGCTCGGAATACTTCCCCTTGTTGTACCGGAAACTGTGCGCCACCAGAGCCGGGGATTGTGTGTATTTCGCCGACTTCCGGGGCGACACCGAGGAGCGGCTGGACGGGGAGGGGACCGGGATCGGCGACGTGCTGGCTGAGCTGGCCGCTCGCAAGGTGCTGTTGTTCGGCCTCATCTGGCGGTCGCAGCCGGGTTGGTTGGACCAGAGCGAAGGCAAGAACGCCGAGCTGGCCCGGACCATCTCGGAGGAGGGCGGCCAGGTGCTGCTCGACGCCCGGACCCGCCGGGGCGGATCCCACCACCAGAAGTTCGTCGTGATCCGCCATTTGGGCCGCCCGGACGAGGACGTCGCTTTCTTGGGAGGCATCGACCTGGGGCTCAGCCGCAACGACGGCCCCGACCACGCCGGCGACCCGCAGGCCATGGAGTTTCCGGACGCCTACGGCAAGCGGCCACCGTGGCATGACGTCCAATGCTCGATAGTCGGCCCGGCGGTCGGCGACGTCGAGCACACCTTCCGGGAGAGGTGGTACGGCAGCAACGTCCTGGACCTGTCGAGCCCCATCCGCTCTCTGGTGGACCGCGCCTACATGGCCGGGAAGATGGTCGGCCGGGATCTACCCGAACGGTTGGTGGATCCTCCGCAGGCCGGTACCCATGCGGTCCAGCTCCTCAGGACCTATCCGGCCCGTCTTCGGCGCTACCCGTTCGCTCCGCTCGGGGAGCGCTCCATCGACTACGCCTACCGCAAGGTGCTGGAGCGGGGGGGCCGGCTCATCTACCTCGAAGACCAGTACCTCTGGGCGCCTTTCGTGGCCGACCTGCTGGCCGATGCGCTCCGGCAGAACTCCGAGCTGCGCGTGATCGCCATCGTCCCACGTTACCCGGATAAGGAAGGGGTGGCTAGGTGGCCCAGCCTGGTTGGCCGGCAGGCGGCCATCGAGGTGTGCTTGTCGGCCGGAGGCGAGCGCTTCGGAATCTATGACGTCGAAAACCGGCAGGGCGTGCCCGTGTACGTCCACTCCAAGGTGGTCGTGGTCGACGACGTGTGGGCCATGATCGGCTCGGACAACCTCAACCGGCGGTCCTGGACCCACGACAGCGAGCTCTCCTGCGCGGTCATCGACGCCGAGCGCGACGGCCGCGAGCCGACCGATCCGGCCGGCCAGGGTGACGGGGCCCGGGTCTTCGCCCGCACCCTCCGGCTCAAGCTGCTCGCCGAGCACCTGGACCGGCGTCCAGGCGATGTCGATGACCTGATCGATCCCATCGCAGGGTTCGACACCATCAGGGCCACCGCCGAGAAGCTCAGGGACTGGCACTTCGGCGATCACTCGGGCCCGCGCCCTCCAGGCCGGCTGGTCCCCCACACGCCGGAAAAGCTGCCCCGCCGGCACCGGCCGTGGGCGGTGCCGCTATACCGGGCCGTCTACGACCCCGACGGCCGGGCTATGAGGGATCGCTTACGCGGCCGACCCTGACCGGTCCGGCCGTCAAGTAACTCGGCGCCAGCGGGCTTCAGCTAGTCCGTAGATCCCGAAGGCTATGAGCCCGACCGCGGCGACGCCCAGCAACCAGGGACCGGCAGGTGTGTCCCGCAGCGACCGCAGCGCGCCGTCCAGGCCGGCCGCCTTCGAAGGCTGGTAGTCCATGGCGGCCTGTACGACGAATACTCCCGCCAGCGCGAAGACCGCGCCGCGAGCCGTGGTGCCGAACATGCCGAGCGCCGTCACAATGCGTCGGGTTGGACGTGACATGTCCGAGGTACGCAGATACTTCTCATACCTGCGACTCAGGCCTTCGTAGACGAGCATCAGCCCGACGACGAGGACCACGACACCCGCGAGTCCCACGGCCCAGCGCCCCCCCTGGTGCTGCATGATCTCCGCCGTCAGGTTCTGCTGCCGTTGGGCCTGACTGGTGGTCCTGTCGCCCAAGGCGACCTGGAAGGCGCTGACCGCGAAAAAACCCATATACACAGCCCCGGAAGAACGACTTGACGCGCGGCCCGACCTTGTCCCCCTCTCCGGCAGCACCCAAAGCCGCCTCATTGAAGCGCCACAGTGAGTAGCCGGCCAGCCCGATGGCCAGTGCCCACAAGAGTGCCCGAAGGTGCCCTGGTTCAGCTGCTGGAACGCACCCCACTGATCGGTCTCCCTTGGCGGAGTGACCGATCGCCACTAAGACGGCCAGGAACCCGATCAAGAGATAGATCAAGGCCCGCGCCGACAGGCCCAGTCGGGCCGACCAGTGGAGCGTCTCGTTCCTCACTTCCCTGAGTGAGACGTCTCCACCCGCTGCCCTGCGAACCCCGTGGATGACAGTCATCCGAACCCTCCTGGGTGACCGAATGCATAGCGCTCTGCCGCCCTCGGTCTTTCCTAGACGGGTGTACCCAAAGCCCGTCCCCCCAATCAACGAAGGGTGCTCCGGGCCCTCCGCATGTTCTGCTCAAGAGAGGGTATGTGTCGGACACAACTTCCGGTTTCGGTCATTCCGAAAGACGGAGCCCTGCACCACATCAGGACGTCTTGTGGCCACAATCGACGTAGATCAGGATAAAAGGGATCGCCGTGGCGGCTCGGTGCGCCTCGCACACGGCGGACGCCGGCCGGCAACTGGCTCGAGGACATCGTGGCCGAGGAACGTGCACCGAGACCCCTTCCTTTCGGGGGCAGTGGCCGTATTAATCGGATATCTCATCTTGACCGCTGTCCTAATCGCCGGCGGATTCTTGATCACCCACCTTTTGGGGCACAGCGTCGGGGCGTGGGACGAGCACATGAACGCCTGGTTCGCCCGACATCGAGACTCGGCGGCCAACCGCTTCAGCGGTGACTTCACATTCCTCGCTGACACGCCCGGCATTGCCGTGGTTGCTGCGCTCGCAACCGTGATCACCCTCTTGCTACGGCGGGCGCGGCTGGCGGTGATGCTGCTCGTCGCTCTGGCGATAGAGCTGACCGTTTTCCTCACTGTGAACTATGCGGTCGGACGGCCGCGACCCCTCGTGTCTCATGTGGCCTCGACTCCCTCCACGTACAGCTGGCCGTCGGGCCACGTCGCGGCCACGCTGGTCCTCTACGGCGGAATTGCCCTGATCGTCGCGGCAATCACCGTCCGGCCCGTTCCGAGGATTGCGGCATGGCTGGTGGCCGTCTTCCTCGTCGTATGCGTGGCTCTGTCCCGAGTGTACGAGGGAGAGCATCATCCCACCGACGCCCTCGCCGGTCTGCTTCTCGGCGTGGGAGCTCTGTGGGTCGCGAACCGGGCCATCAGAGCATGGCAGTCCGCCGCGGGAACTGCGGGCGAGCCCGGATGACCTCGGTCGCGGTGGTTGCTCACCGCAAGAAGACGCTGGGAGGAGGGCTGCCGGAACTGCGCCGCCTGCTCAACGACCGCGGCGTCGACCAACCACTCTGGTATGAGGTCCCGAAGAGCCGCAAGGCCCCGGCCCAGGTCCTCGCTGCCATGAAGCAGGGCGTCGATCTGATCCTGATCTGGGGTGGCGATGGGACGGTCCAGCGGGCCGTGGACGCCGTGGCGTCCTCGGCAGCGTCCGGAGTGACAGTCGGCATCATTCCCGCAGGCACGGCCAACCTGCTGGCGGGAAACCTCGGGATCCCGACCGATCTCGAACAGGCCGTCCAGATAGCCCTCGACGGTGATCGCCGGACCCTTGACCTGGGCGTGGTCAACGACGAGCACTTCGCGGTCATGGCCGGCACCGGATTGGACGCCCTCATGATGAAGGAGGCGGACGCAGGCCTCAAGGATCGGGTCGGCCAGCTGGCCTACGTCTGGACCGGCATCCGGGCCGCCCGGGCCGGAGCGGTGAAGATGTCGGTGACGGTGGACGGCGCAACCTGGTTCAAGGGCCGGGCGAGTTGTCTGCTGTTCGGCAACATGGGCCGCCTCACGAGTGGGTTGGTCGCATTCCCGGACGCCCGATCCGACGACGGCCAGCTCGAGATCGGTATAGTCACGGCAACAACGACGCTGCAGTGGGCACGCGTCCTGGGCCGGCTGGTTAGTAGAGGCGCGCCGGAACGCTCCAAGCTGGTTCGCATGGGCCGAGGCCGCAAGATCTCTGTCAAGGTCGACTGCGAACTCCCCTACGAGCTCGACGGCGGGGCTCGGCCCAGCACCAAGAAGCTCCGCGTGCGGATCGCCCCTAGGGCGGTGACCGTCTGCGTCCCGCACGGGGATGGCCAGCCGTGATCCCGGTCTACGTCACCGCTCTAGTGATGGTCGTCGCCGGACTGATGTCGTTCGTGCTGTTCCGGTACTCGCCGGCACTGCGGTTCGGTCCCCGTATCGATTCCCGCAAAATTCGTAAGGAGGTACGCAAGCATCCGCGTCTGGCGGCTATGGTCAGCGCCCGGCTGGACCCCTCAGCCTTGACTGGGCTGGCGTTGACCATCGCGGGGGCCGTGGCGGTGGTCGGCGTGGTGTTCTTCGGTCTCGTCTTCTTCATGATCAGGCGCCACGTCGGGTTGGCCGACTTCGACGTGAGCGCGGCCCGCTTCGCGGCCCGGCACGCGACCCACAGCTCGACCACAGTCCTGCAAACCTTCACTCAGCTGGGCGGCGCCGTCGTCCTGGTACCTGTAGCAGTCGTCGTGTGGCTAACGCTTGGCCGGCGTCGGAGTCTGAAGGCCTCGTTCGTATTCCTCGTACTTGCCGTTGGCGGCCAGTTCGCGGTCGCCGATCTCGTCAAATGGATCGTGGACCGGACCCGTCCCGACTTCGACCGCTTGACCGGGTTCAGCGGGCCGTCTTTCCCGTCCGGCCACGCCACTGCGTCGGCCTGCTGTCTGGCCGCCTTCGCGCTTCTGGCCGGCGTAGGCCGCTCGCCCCGGGTGCAGGCGATACTGGCCTCAATCGCCGTGGGGCTGGCGGTGGGCATCTCGTGCAGCCGGGTGTTTCTGGGCGTGCACTGGCTCACCGACGTCATCGGCGGGCTAATACTCGGTTGGACTTGGTTCGCACTCTGCTCCATCGCCTTCGGTGGGCGCCTGCTCGACTTCGCCCGTCCGGCTGAGGAGATGGAGCAGACGGTAGAGGCGGAACAGAAACCGGTCGAGCGGTCACTCGCCCGGTAAAGCGTCAGGCCAAGGGTTGCAAGCCGGCTTCCGCCCACCCGTTGGGCCACCCGTTGATGACGTCGGCGGGAACGCCGATCCAGGAATGCCGAGGGTTGGCCGAGCTGCCCGTGGGAGCTGAGCCGGCTTACGGATTACTTGAGTCCACTGACGGCTTTGGCGATGACCAGCAGGGAGACGATGAGGGCGGAGATGGCCCGAACGCTCGTGAGTAGCTTGGCCCGGCCGGACAAGGGCATGGTGTCGGTGGGGCTGAACGCCGTGCTGTTGGTAACCGAGACGTACACGTAGTCGACGAAGACGGGCGCCCAGTCAACACGGGCCGACGACGAGGCGGCTACTTCGTCGACGGCGTCGGCGTCTTCGTCCTGGGAGAAACGGAAATCGGCTGGGGGCAGCTCGGCTCAGGAGAGTTTGGCCCGTCGGACCGGGCCGCCTCGGTCGACCTCCCAGTAGGCGAGGCCGAAGACGATGATGTTGGTGAGCCAGATCTGCAGGGCAGCCAGAAGGAGTTTGTGGCTGTCGTTGGCGCCGCCGCGGACGAGGGCGCGAACCAGCAGGACGAGCGAGACGGGGTTGGCGACGCCGATGACGCCGACCAGGGAAAAGAACACTAGTCGCGACCCAGGGCGTCTGGCGGGGTAAGACGACGCGGGTTGAACGCCAGAACGGGCAGGAGGAGTACCAGCTCGAGGCCAGGTACGACGAACCGACTGCCCAAGGTAACGTAGCTCGGCAGCGCCGCGTAGAGCGCAACGCCAACCAGAATCCTTAGCACAGCGGGAAGCCGATATTCGTAGTCGCGGCCTTTGCGTGGCGCGCCGAGCATCGTTCAAGTCGACCGAGCCCGAGCACGCTCACGGGGTGGCCCTCGCGGCCAGGGTGGCCCATATGATGCACGCCGATCGTCAGCGCTGCCCTGCCACCGGACGCCGAGTAGGTAGACGCGCTCGGCCCGTCGAACCTGGCATTCGGCCCCTCCTTGGCCTCCACCCCCAGGAGAGCAGGGCGCCACTATGCGGTCGAGTCAAATAGCGATCTGTGGCTGCTTGATCGCGCGATGACGCCGAGATGGTGACCACCTGGACTTCGCGGCAGATGGTTCCGACACGGCCCTCACCTAACGTCGGGCCCGGTCGCCGGCGAGGACCTCCGACACGATGGTCGCGATGTCAAGCCTGGTGGTGAGCCACTGCGGAATCTCCACTATAACCTCCTCGACGGATCATGCTGACCCCCAGTGTGGCACCACAAGTGCGATTGGGTCGGGCGGGATTAGGCTTGCCTTGCCACGGATCACTTTATGGATACGGGGCGGGGATGCGGGAGTGGGCGCAAGTGAGATGAACAAGTTCGGCGCGTAACGTGGCGTACCCGTACGGACTGCGTCGGCGGCGAGTTCGACGGGAATTCATCCCCATGGACCACGAACGATACCGAACAGCCACAGAAAGTTTACGACTGTTGGGGAGGATAGCCCTCGGCGCCGATGGCCGCCGTTGGAACTCTTCTGCGGTTGGCGCGCCGGCGTCAGGAGGCACATGATGAGATTCAGCCCCGATGTCTTGACTCCGATGCGAATCCTGGCGGCACTTGGCATCCTCGCGTTATCGCTCAGCGGTGTCACCGCGGCCGGCGCGTCCACGGCGGCCCCTAGGAGCACCACATCGCTGCCGACGGTCCAACACATCTGGTACATCGACCTCGAGAACGAAGGCTTGGGCCAGTCCTTCGGCGACCCCGCCAACGATCCCTATCTGGCCACGACCCTGACCTCGATGGGCGGTCTGCTCAAGAACTATTTCGCCGTCGGCCACGACAGCTTGGACAACTACATCGCCCAGATCAGCGGCCAGGCGCCCGACCGGGCCACGGACAATGACTGCGGCGTCTGGACCCCGTTCGAGCCGACGAATCACGTACTCCAGCCGTTCGACCAGTACATCGGCAACGGATGCGTCTACCCGGCCGCCATCCCGACCCTCGGTAACCAGCTCAGCGCGGCCGGATTGACCTGGAAGGCCTACCTGCAGGACATGGGCAACGATCCCACCCGAGACCAAACCGTGCAGACCTCACAGGGTCCGGCCTGCGGCCACCCCGTAGTCGGGCAAACCGACAACACCGAGGGGGCTGAGCCCGCGGATCAGTTCGCCGACCGCCACGAAGGCTTCATGTACTTCAAGGCGGTGACCGGCAACCAGGCGTATTGCGACGCACACGTGCTGTCATTCCAGCCACTGCTCCACGATCTGGCCAAAACCAGCACCACGCCCAACTTCTCCTTTTTGGCCCCCAACCTGTGTAATGACGGCCATGATGCGCCCTGCGCCAATGGCGATCCCGGCGGGTTCGTCAACATCGACGCCTTCCTGAGCATCTGGGTCCCGATCATCATGTCGTCCCCTGCCTACAAAGCCGGACACGGCTTGATCTTCATCACCTTCGATGAAGGATCGAACAGCGCCGCCTGTTGTGGAGAGACCAGCGGCCGGAGTGCTTCGCACCCCAACACGGCCGAGCCAGGTATGAACGGACCGGGCGGCGGCCGGATCGGGGCCGTGGTCATCTCGCCGTTCGTCAAGGCCGGTACGGTGAGCAACGTCTCCTACAACCACTACTCCGCGCTGCGTACCATCGAAGACGTCTTCGGGCTAGCCCATCTCGGTGACGCCCAGATGCCTCAAGTCAAGTCGTTTGGGCCCGACGTCTTCACCAACGTCTGAATCACTCTCTAACCACACGCAACACCGACTGAAGAGGGCCGGGTGCGATACGCGCCCGGCCCCCTTCCGGGGTTACTGCCAAGCCGCCCCGGCTGGTTGACGGAGACCCGTAAGGAGAGCTTCCCTGCCGGGCTGTGGTGCTAGTAGTGGTCATGATGGCGTATCCAGTCTTTCCCTTCATTGTCGAGGTTCGGCGTTCCGCCCATCCCTCCTGTCGGCCGAGGGGCGTCAGGTCGAGGTACACGTAGGCCGCGTTATGCAGGTCAGTGCCCTGGCCATAAGCGGAATAGCTATGAAACACGCTGTCGCCGTTTCGGAGGAACACGCTCCCGCCGGGCATCTCGGCACTGTCCGCTGCGGAGGAGAAGCCCGTACTTGCTGAAACGAGTTCGTCGCGGTCTCGGTAGTTGTACTCGACCGGAGCGATGCTCTCGTCGAGCGTTACGTGGAAGTCGTAGTTGAAATCAGTGCCAAACGACGAATACCAAGGGAAGGTCGGAAGGGCAGGATCTTGGCTAGCGGCGTCCGGGAAGCTGCCGCGAATGAGGTATCTCGGGCGCGGAGATGGGCGAAATGGCCGAGGCTGTCAGCCTCACACAAGCAGCTCGGACAGCCTTCCTCCCATCTCGGGCCAAACGGACCGATGGCAGTCGTTCGTAGAACACGCATCACCACGCCAACTCGCCCTCTTCGGCTGGCCACCACCAGGTCACCCGTTCTGGACGACCGACACCCTGGCCGGCGCCCATCAGCGCTACCCCGAACTCGACCTAGAGCGATGGAAAGAGAAAACGGGCGACTCCCGAGGCGGTGGCCGGAAGGCCGCCCGCCCGCGGGACGCGGTTGGCAGTTCACTCGCATGCAGGATTCCCGGCGACATCGGTGTTTCGGCCGTGATGATGGCCGACGTGAAGGAGGTCGAGGTTGTCGTCGCCCACAACGAGCGCACGACTCTCCGCGTCGGCGACGTGTTCCTGAAGATCGACGCCGATCAGGAGCGCACCGACGTCGAGGTCGATGCGATGGCGATGGCACCGGTCCCAAGCCCGGAGATCCTGTGGAGGAAGCCGCCTGTACTCGCGCTCGCCGCCGTTCCGGGGACGGCGCTCGGCCGCCTTGAAGAGCCGTCTACCACGTCGCAGGCCGCGTGGACCGCGGCGGGTGCGACCGTCCGGAAGCTTCACGACGCGCCCCTACCTCCATGGCCCGGTCGGAGCCTCGACGAGGTCGCATCGCGCCTCGACAGCGAGTGCGAGTGGCTCGTCGCCCACAACGTCCTTCCCGTCGACGTAGTCACCCGCAACCGCCGGCTCGCCGAGACCGCGCTCCGGCCCTGGACACCGGCGTTCACCCACGGCGACCTGCAGATCACCCACGTCTTCGTCGACGGTGACACCGTCACCGGCATCATCGACTGGTTCGAGGCGTCCCAGGGCGACGCACTCTACGACCTAGCCGCCCTCACGCTCGCACACGAGGAACACCTCGACGAGGTCGCCGCCGGCGACGGCACCTACGTCGACCGCAACCTGATCCGCGCATGGTGGTCATGATCGCAGTCCGCTGGCTGGTCGAGCAGGGCTTCGGCTCACTCGAGGATATGCCCGAGATAGCCGTACTGCGATCACCACCGTGAAGTGGCACGAGTCGAGGCACGCCGAGCTCCCACGGTTCGGCGTACGTCAGCCGCCGCACCGACGATCACGCTTAAGTGCTCCGCAACGCGCGTCGAAGCACTATCTCCGACGTGCTCACGAACGCGCTCGTGGTCCCGAGGCGACCATCCCGTTAACCCGCAGGGACGCCTCAATAGGCCAACAAGGACTACGCCCCGAGGTGCCTGCTTGAGTATCCACCGGGACGTTGCGGTCAATCCGTAGCGTCTGAGGCCCTGGTCGGGATCGCTCACGAAGTGCCTGCCGTCGGCGTGAGCCGGCTGGCTTCCGAACGAAGTGCGACCTGATCGGACCTCGCCGCGGCTGTGGCTCGAAAGAGGTACGAGCACAACGATCCGAAAGCAGGAGTGCCCTCCGCGGACCCCAACCCAGCCAACCAAGGAGCAAGACATTGAGCGTGATGATCGGCGTCGACCCCCACAAGACGACACATACCGCGGTGGCCATCGGTCCCGAGGAGAAGGAACTGGGACACGTGCAGGTACGGGCCACTCGGCGCCAGGTTGACCAGTTGTTGTCGTGGGCAGCCCCGTTCGAGGGTCGGAGCTGGGCGGTGGAGTCTGCCGGCGGTCTCGGCTACCTGTTGGCCCAGGAACTGGTGGCCGCTGGCGAGGTCGTCGTCGACGTGCCCGCCACCCTGGCCGCCCGGGTGAGAGTGCTGGCCTCGGGCTCGTCGAACAAGAACGATCCCAACGACGCCTTCTCGGTGGCCGTGGCCGCCTTGCGGACCCCCGTGCTGGCCAAGGTGGCAGCAGCCGACCACGTCGAGATACTCCGCCTGTTGGCCAAACGCAACACCGACATCGGTAACCAGCGCTCCCGGGTCGTGTGCCGACTCCACGCCGCGCTTGCTGAAATTATCGGCGGGCGGAATCGCCAAGGAACTCAACGCTTCTGACGCCGAGGCGCTCCTCGCCGCCCTGGCCCCACGAACCCCCGTCGAACGGGTCCGCCACCAACTCGCCCTCGAACTCCTCGACGAAGTCCGGACCCTGGACGGCCAGCTCAAAGCGTCGCATCGCCGCATCGCCGAAGCGGTCCGGGCCTCCAAAACCACCGTGACGGACATCTTCGGCGTCGGGCCCATCATCGCCTGCATGGCCATCGGGCACAGCCGCGACATCCGCCGCTTCGCCAACCGGGACCACTACGCCGCCTACAACGGCACCGCCCCCGTCGAGTTCTCCTCCGCAGGACGTGTCGTGCACCGCCTGTCCCGGCGTGGCAATCGTCAGCTCAACCACGCCATCCACATGGCCGCCGTCTGCCAGATCCGCCAGCCACACTCCGAAGGCCGCGCCTACTTCGACCGCAAGGTCGCCGACGGCAAAACCAAAAAGGAGGCCCTACGCGCATTGAAACGCCGGGTCTCCGACACCATCTATCGACGGCTCCTCCTCGACACCAAATAACAGGCCCGGGAGGACACCCAGGGAACGACTCCACGCCAGCGTGACCGGCTCACACCCTGAACACCGGCTCTTCGGCTAAGTCACTCCCGGACCCAAACCCCACCCTAGAACAGCCGTGACCCAACGCCCACCGCGGACGATGACACCCGCCCCAATCCCCACCTCTAGCCATCACGACGGCAGGCAGAACCCACTTGACAACCAAAGAGGATTCGTGTGGAGCGCCCCGGGCAGCGCTTGCTGGACGCAAGCAGTCTCGCCCACCTTGTGGAGCGACAGGTCGTCAACGACCCTGAGTGTGTTGCAGTCGACGATCCCGATCCGGTGACAATCTGTATCGCCGGATGGCTGGGTCGGCCGGATCGACTTGCAGCGCAGATCGCCAACTGTGTGCCAGCCACCTATTGGTGGGGTCGTCTGCGCCGTGTTGAGTCATGGGCGCCACCGGAGGCGGAAGGTGTGGTGCCGGATGCCCGCATATCGGTTTCCGAACCAGGTCCGGGCTCCGGGCCCTAGCGTGTTGAACCACAACTGGAACAACCAGTTCCATTTGAGTTCTCGGGCTAGACGACTGTTGCGCAGACGATCGCTGCTCTGGAACATCAGTCTTTCGCGAGTTGGAGCGAGCTGGTAGTCGATCCGACTCAGCCAGTGATCCTCCAGAGCACGGCGGGCCGATGTCGACAGGCCGAACTGGCTGGCCAGCCTCCCGACGTGGTCGCGCTCTACAGACCACAAGGCCCAGTAGTCGCCCCAACGCCGAACTCGGTCAAAGGGAACTCGAGCGAATCGATCCGCCAGATGCTGCACGATAGTTTCGGTGCAGTCCCCCATATACGGCAGCGGCGGCGGGGGCGGATCACCCGGCCCTAAACGTTCAAGGCGGACCGAGCTAATCGGTACTCGCTGGCTGCCGACGATCACAACGGCGTCGGGGAGCGCCCCGAACGCTGACCACCAGCCGTCACCAACGTTGCACATCTCGAATGAGACATCTTCGCCGTCGACGGGAACGGTGATTGGCCACCAATTCGCCTCCGGCGGCGGTGGAGCCGGGGCGGTATGGTCCCAGTCGGCTAGTGCGGCCTGACCCTGCGGCGACGCCAAGTAGGTGTGCATGTGAGCCCAGTCCCGCATCTGTTCCAATCCTTCGGCGTCGACTGGGAGATGCGAGTCGACCGTGATCTCTGCGCCATCGTCGTTGTAGAACACGAGGCTCCGTGAGGCCAGGACAGGGCGAGCCTTGCGGCTATGGCCAATGGTGGCCAGCCCGCCGCTGCCCCCTCCCTTCCGACGCTCAAAGTTGACCACTCCGTAGAGCACCAGCTCGGGGTCAAGCGGAAAGCTCACCAATTGCCCCGAGCTGCACCACCAGGGTGGCCAGGCCAGTCCGGCGGAAACCTGGTCAGCATGATCCCATTCTGACAAGAGGGTTGCCGGACAACACGTCGTCGAATCCTGGACTCGACACCCGAAGGAACACTCCGAGCCTTACGATCGCAGTCAAGCCAACAGGCCTTGACAGAGACATACTCGACATGTGTAGCGGTTGGCGACCCACGCTATGTCGCCCGGTCGGGTTGTGGCGTCAATCCGGTGGCCCGGAGGGACGAGCCGGTTTCGCGGTTTCGGTGGCCATGATCGGCAATCCCACCTCAACGATCGCCGCTGTGACCGACCGAGCAGCTTGCTCCATCTCCGGGCGATCCCGGAAGACCCACCAATCCACGGGGGCTGGCATCAGGCTGCCAAGCCTGTGGTAGAAGGTGCCTGCGACCGTCGACAACGGGGGAACTACGCCCACGTTGACGGTGAATGACACCACATACTTGGTGTTGTACACGTCCTTCTGGAAGTCAAAGTACTCGTGGTAACCGTCGGTGGTCCGGTTGAACTGCTGGCCCTTTCTCCGAAACCCGTGACTCCTTAAGAAGGGTGCCACGATGGAGCTCATCATCTCCCGATACAGCATCTGGACCAACTCAGACCCCTCACCAGGCACCCAGTCGCGGCTTGTCAACGGACCAGCGGTCGAAATCCCCGGTCGCTGCCGGGCGACATAGATGGGACGAACCTCCCCGCCGACGCGATCCACGACCGCAGCCGGATACGCCTCCTCGCCGAATGTCCTCACCCAACTCATGAACGAGTTCATCCATTTCTTCCACCTTCGCACCCCAGGACGACCCTCGAAGACGACATCAACCCCCTCGCCCGCCACCTCTACCCACGGGAGACGCTCCAGGTCCCGTGACGAGTCCGCTCCAGTCCGGGCTTGTTCCGCCTTCCACGACTCGACGAGCCGTTGCACCTCCTCCCCCGGATCGGCCGATTCACCGGCAAACCGAATGGCGAGCCTGACGCGGCCATCGCTGTCGGGATCCGGCCAGCGCTAGCGCGGCATCGCCCCAGGGTACTTCGCCTCGGGCCGCGAGCACCTGGGCGAGTCCGCCGATCCTTAAACCTCCGAACGGCGCCCTGGCACCCTGTCGTCCTGGTCACCCATCGCGACACGAACGACCCTGGGGGCGAAGTCCTCCGAAAAGGAGATCGCGCCAGAACGTCCCTATCCTGTTCCAGACCAATCCGGCGCAACCGCCGTGGCGCGCTCCATCCTCGGAAATCGGCGTGTCCCGTAGCATCTCGCAGCGTGGAGGATGATCCCTTGCGCAAATTCACGTCAGGTCGTGATCCAGCTCCCGAGTACCTCGGACTTGCTGAGGACGACCTTGAGCGGGCAGCAGCAGAACAGGGGGTCGAGGAGGTTCGGATACTCGCCCGGGACGGCTGGTTCGCCTGGACGCCAAACGTTGTGACCAGTCGGCTGAGCGTGATCGTGGAGGGTGGACAAGTTACCCAAGCATGGTGGGGCTAGGCGCACCATGCACGTCGTCGCCTTTCGATACGTCCACGGGCCGGGGGACACGCCGGATTCGGCGAGCTGCACCGTGCAGATGACCTAGACCGGTGCCCGGACAGGAGCGCCGATCGTTCGGAGGCAAGGCGCCCGGTCCCCCATCGCCCAGCCGGAGCTGTTCTGGTTGAGACGAGGGTTCGGGTGTTGGGAGTTCATCGGGGGTTGTCATGGATGACCGTTGGTGAATCTCCCGGTCGACCAGGGGAGCGCTTGGGATGGTGGGCGCTGTGTGCTGATCCAGCTGGCGAGCAGATCCGCGGTGGCTGGGGCCATTAATATCCCGGTGCGGTAGTGGCCGGAGGTGACCCACCCGTTGGTGACCTCGGGAAGCCGGTCGATCACCGGCAGGTCGTCGGGATGGTGGGGACGAAAGCAGGTCCAGGCGCTCTCTGCTGCGATTCCAGCTAGGGAAGGCAGAAACGTCGCGAGACCGGAGCGCAGCGAGTTGACCACCTCCGGCCGTACGTCCGCGGAGGTGTCGTCGAGGTCCAGTGTGCCGCCGACGAGAATCCGCCCGCCTTGGAGGGGGCTGCCGATAGGAGCCACTACCGCGGGCAGGCGGACATCGGTGGCCGCGGTGATCATGAGGTGTCCTTTCACCGTGTCGTAGGGAATACCCAGCTCCAGGCCGTCCACTTTGGGCGGCGTTCCGGTAGCGAACACGACGGCTCCTGGCACGAAAGTGCCGGCCGGAGTTGACACCTCGGTGATCTTGCCGCCGGTGATGATCACCGAGACGGCTGGAGTTCGACTCGCCAGGTGAGGCAGGGTCATGGCCAGGCGAGCCAGCGCCCGCAGCGGATTGAGGCGGGCTTGGTTGGGGATCACCGCCCCAGTGGTCACCATGCCCAGATCGGGGATGAGGCGGCTGACCTCGCCTGCGTCGAGCCAGTGCAGCGTGGGTGGTGGGTTGGTGGTGAACGGCTCGGGATGAGGGGCCAGTCCGATCCAGTCCGAGTCGACGAGTCCGACCCCGCCCGGCCAGGTCATGTCGATTTCCCGCCAGCGGCGAAGACTTGAGCGGCCTAGTTCGACCAGCTCGTCGGGGTCGCTTCCGTGGTGCGGTTCGGGTTGTAGGAGTCCAGCCGCGCCGCCCGTGGCTCCTGCGCCCAGGCGATCCGCCTCGATCAAGGTCACCGATCCCAGTCCAGCATCGCGGCAAGCCACCGCCGTGGCCACCCCCAAGATGCCTCCACCCACGACCAAAACATCGGGGCGCATCTCAAGCTCAGCCGTAAATCCAGGATCAAGAACCGCCCTCTCATCGCTCGTGAGCTCGCCAACCCAGAAACGTCCCTCGATCGTCACCTCGACATCTTCGCGTGCACACGACAGCGCAAGCTGTTCGGTACCGGATCGCTCAATGGGCGGCGTTGCTTAGCAGCAGGTTCAGCCGATGCTCGACGGAGCGCTCGAGCGCAAATGCCGATCCCGGCTGCCTCACCCGCACCGATTCGGCAACAATGTGTCTCCGTCGGTCACTTCTGCGAGCATCTCGATGGCTCGATTGAGGATCCGGCGCTCACCTTGAGAGAGCCCGTACCGCGTGTCTCTTGCGGTCAGAGCCGTCACGACCTCGGCGATTTGGTCACGTTCCCCACTCCGCAACCGGGTGACGTTGGCGAGGTACCGCGTCCTCCACTCGCCTGGTCTGGAGCGGACGCGGCCACGGGATCCCAGCCAGCGGTACCGTTCATCATCCCCACTGTGCCATGAGCCGGAATGATCCATCCCGCGCTCGATCGAACGATCCTGGGTTACCCAGCTCCCGCGGCCGATTCGGCACAGAGGATGTAGGCAGGGCTTGTTTGGCATCCACCAGCTGCTGGTTGGTGGGGGTTATGTCCAGCTCGCCTGGGTCTGGTCTGACGCTAGAACCGGCTGACGGTCAGCTGGCTCGTGTTGAGAACGATGCGTCGGCCAGGTTCCAGATGGTGGTGCCGTCGGATGAGTGTGGCGGATCGCCCTGCGCCAACAGGACGATCCACCGTGCCGCACGAAGCGGCGGTGCCATCCCGACCGAACAGTGAAAGGCAGGGATGGCGTTGACAATGATAGATACCCGCGCCTGGTGACGGGTGGCGTGGATAGGCACCTGGATGTGAACCGCCGCAACCCGCTCCCACCGCTGGTATGGGCGAGGTGCAGCTCCGCTCGATGATGGAAGCCACCCAAGGCCACCAGCCGGGGAGCCAAACGCTGGCCCCGCCGGTCCCGGTGGAGATGCGGGCCGCATACCCCCCCGCTCACGGATGTTGTCGGCAGCTACAGCGTCACCGTGCCCAGCAAGCGTGAGGATCGGCTGGCCGCAGACCCACCAGACGCCCGGCCGACGGCAATCAGATCGCTTACTTGGCGGTCACCCAACCTACGGTCGCTGGCGACGTTGCCGAAGGCGCCCCAAAGCCAGACAGCGCGGCCACAGTGGATCGCCGCAACGCGGCGGTCGACAAGGGGGCCTGCTATTCCGACGTGTCCACCGAGATGCTGGCCGACTTCGACGCCGCCCAGCGGCTGGTGAACAGCGAGCTGCTCGCCTCGATCACGACCTGGGAGAACGGCAAGGTCATCGCCGCCATCACCGACGACGCTGGCGTCCTCGCCCCGGCGCTCACCTCCACCTCTCGCCTGCTGGCGGTCCTCGAAGCTTGCAGACGGTGCGGGGAGGGCCTTCGGTGCGCACCTGCGACCTGGTGATCGTGAACCGCCAAACCTGGTGTCGCTTTGGGGGAAGCGGGACTCCGTGGGTCCGCCGGGTCGCTGGCCCGGCCATCGTGACGCTGCCGAACGGCGAACTGCTTTTGGGTGGCGCTCGGCTGCGGCAAACCATCGCCGTGACTGCGGGCAAGGTTCTCGTCGGGAGCGGGCAAAACGCGGCCTGGTGGACCCGAGAGCCCGCCAACGTGCGCATCGACCTGTACAGCCAGTCGCAGCAGGCGGGTTGCCGCGGCGGAAAGCTCGCCGTCATTCGCGACGACGTAACAGAGGCCACGGCCGTACCGTTCGAGCAGCTCGTGGCCGACAATCGCCCCTGCGGTCTGTCGACGGGAAACCTCTGAGCGTCGACAGGCGCAATGACGGCTGGACCAGGGTCCTTCTCCACCCAGCCCCCTGAGGACTGTCCGACGAGCGCGTCCGACGTCGACTCCGAAGATCACGACGATCAGGTCGAGACGGTCTGCCGTCGCCCCACGGGACACCGGCCCACCCTGCGACCGCCCGAACGTTTCGCCCGACTGATGGACTGACGCCACCGGCGTTTTGTGACGGAGCCTTCTGGGTACGGTGAGTTCGCTGAAAGTTACAGGGGCCGACACCCAGGTGTGCTCGGCAAGGAGCATGAATGGGTATAGCGAAGCGGGGAGCGTTGGCTGGAGTCGGCTGGGTCGTCTGGACGGCCGCTTCTAAGGTTGGCTGGCGGTATGCGACCAACACAGTAGATCAGCGCAAACAAACGACCGACTCAGCCGAGAGCCCCGGCGCTCACACGTCGTCCTTGAGAGGATGGGCGCCCCGGGGTGCTGGCGCAGCTCGAGGTACCGAAGATAGGCAGGCTCAGCCATGCTTCGACGCCGTCGAGGGTTGCCATCGCCCAAACCGGGCGCTATGAGTTCTACAACAACACCAACAAAAGGAGCATCATGCATCTATTCCGACGGGTCGCTGTTCTCGCAGCGGTCACTGTCGCGCCGCTTGCGGCTGTCACGGCCGCCGCCGGCCCTACTTCGGCCACTCCCAGTGCGGCATCCGCGTCAACGTGCTCGGGGAGTCCCGGGCATGGCATCTACGACGCCAGCACCGGCGGCTACGTCAACATCTACCAAGACAAGATGATCGCCAACAGCAGGGTGAACGCCAAGCAGTGGTCTGTCTACTACGACAATCAACCCAAGAGTCCCGAGTACCACGAGTTCGCCCTCTGTGACATGAACACCGGCCACTGGATGACGTGGGCGGTCGTTGACGGGACGACCGTCCTCAAGGTAGATGGCTCGTCCCCGTGGCTCACCCCGCGGCACTCCTTCTTCACGGACCCCTGGTGTGGTAAGGCCCCTGACGGCAAATGGCTCATGGACTTCCAGGGTCAGGCCGGAAATTTCGGTTCGACGATCTCATTCAACGGCGAATCCGCGCAGATGGCGCCGTCCACTGTCACTGAGCACTGGTTCACGATGGACGGCATTTGTGGAGTGCCGTAGGCGAGATCGCAGTGGTGGGTTGGCGATAACGGAGCCGGGCCCGCACCGTAACGCCGACCCACCACCGCTAGCCCAGTTAGCACCCAGGTCGTACCGCGACCAGCCGCCTGCGTACCCGGCCGCCGGTCGCTTAAACCACATGACCTAAGACCCTCACGCGGTGACGCCGGTCGACGACACGTAAGAGGATCCCGGCACGGGTCATGGGGCTGCCGTACGGATCGGATTTCCCCACTGCAGGTCGCGTCGCTTTTTCCAACCTGCTCCGAGAAATTCGGTAAGCGGTGCCCAACCGATCACCGCCGTAACAACCAGACAACCAATGATGGTTGACACCCGCCCTCCCGCATGAGAAGGTGAGTCCGTCACAGCGTGTCCAATCTGACACGTAGAGTGACGAACTTGCCATGGCGGCGGGCCTTTGGGATATCAGGAAGGGGATCAAAGTCAATGCTTCAGCGTCGATTTGGGATAGGTCGCGGGCAAGCGGCCGGGCGAGGGCGGCGCGCCCGCCTGGTGGCGGCGGGTGCTTTACCGGTAATGCTGGTTGCCATCGGTTTGCAGAGCGAACCCGCTTTCGCTGGGACCAGCTCCGCCGGGACCGTTCCGGCCCCGACCTGTCAGCTCAACACCAGCAACATCACCGTCGGCACGAGCACCTCGCCGGGTGGCATTCAGCTGATTGCCCAGGACGCAACGAGTGGGATCAAGAAGCTCATCAGCCCATACCACATCAATGCGACCGCTCCGGTCCTCAGCTTCACACCCGGGGACCCGAATCCGGTCACCGCCGATTTCACGCAGATCTCTGGCACTGACGGGTCGTCGGGGTCGCTGAAGGTCATCAACGAAGCGAAACAGAAGACGATTTGCCTCGGCCAGTTCAAAACCCTCATACCGGGTGGGCGCGCTGACAGCAATGGCTTCTCCTTCCCTCAGGATCGCAACATGCTGGTTATCCAAAACGGCAATCCGGGCCTGTCGTCGGTGCAGATAACCCTCAACAGTGTCGACATAGCGCCTGAGGTCGATTTGACTCCCGGACAACTGCTACAGATGCCATTGACCGGGCTGGTGAACTTCCCCCCGTTGAACGAGCTGAGCGTGACCCCCACCGGCGATCGCGACGCCTCCGCTGAGGTGGTCGTGTGGGGTGTCGGTCCGTTCTACTACGGCTATCCCGACGAATAAGCCGGGACCAGCGGGCTGATTCCGACGCCGGCTCGCATCCGGCCGGCTCCTGTTCATCGACAAAGTGCTGCGACCGGGTTTCATTCCCGGTCGCAGCATGGAGCGCTAGCGCCCTCGCCTGGGGAAGGTTGCGGCGGTAGGTCAGGTCGGGCTCAGGTCCCTTCGTTTTCCCAACGGCTGCCGTGATCGGTTGCCGTGAGCGCTCCGTTTCCAGCGCTCGCCCCCAACAGAACCGTCCATGCGGTTCACCGGCACACGCCTCACCGACGTCTTTCACCGAAATGTTCAGCGGCGAGAGCCGCCGTTACCGGTTGGGCCTGGGGGCGACGACGTTCCCTTCGAACGTGATCAAGCCTAACCGGTTGGGCGACAGCCGGAGCATGGCCCAGCCGTTGCTGTAAGGCCTACACCATGACCGTAAAGCCGAACGTCTATGTGCCCGCACCTGAACCCGAACCGGGCCGGTGGAAAAAGGTGGCTGCGGGGGGAGGGCGAGCTTGTCACGAGAGTGGCTCCACTGAGAGAAGCGCCAAGGCGGGCAGCCGCTCGTAGCCGTCCATTAGGGTGCCGCAGATAGCGACCACGATGTTCGGCGTGATGGCGGCGAGGATCACCCCCTTGGCCCGGTCCAAAGCCCCGAAAGCCCAGGGGTGGCGGGTATAGAGGATGAGGGCGGCACCTCGACTGGCGTCGTCGGATAGGCGCAGCGCCAGGGCGCTGCGCACCGCTGCCTTGGCGGCCTCGGGTCCGAAGGAGACCCAGCGGGGATCGTCGGCCAGGTCCTCGGCGTAGACCGTTCCTCCTTGGGTGATGGCATCGAGGCCGGGGCCCTCCCCGGTCTGGTGCTGGACCAAGTCGACCCCGGCCGCCACCGAGTCGGTGCCCACCGGGATGGTAAGCCTGTTGCCGTAGACAATAAGCGGTCGGCCCAAGGCCGGTGCCTGACGCGAGCTAGCGCAGGGTGTTCCAGACGATGGAGGAGATGGAGTTGACCGTTTGTATGCCGTAGGCCTCCGTTGGGTTGGCGTCTGTGAGCACGGAGATGAGGTAGTCGTGGCCGTCTCCGTCGACCCAGGCCTCGGTGTTGATCTGCCAGCCGTCTATGACAGCGAACCCGTTCTTTAGGGCAACGGTCACCCCGGCCGGTATACCACCGGTCGCGCCCCAGTCCTGGCTGGGCGTTATGTGCTCCATCAGGTTGAGGATGTAGGCGCGGGATGCGTCGCTCAGGACCGGGTTGGGGAACACCACTGCCCGGATCATGGCCAGTCGGTCGGCGGCGGTGGTGGTCGTCTCGCCCCAGATGCCGTTGGTCGCCGGCACCGTGGAAGTCATCCCGACGGCGTGCTCCAGTGAGGCCACCGGGCCCGGGCCGAGCTCGGCCCACAGGATGTCCGCGGCGCTGTCCAGGCTGTCCTCGATCATCGGTACGGCCAGGGATTGTTCCTCCGCGGTCAGGCCTCGTTCCTCCGACTGGGCCCTTGCCTCTAGGGTGGTGAGGATGTCCACCTTGAGGGTGCTGGCGGTGTCCTCCACCACGCCGGGCCGGTAGTAGTACGTCTGCCCGTCGGTAAGATCTTCTACCGCCACGGTGATGTTATCGGCTCGGGTCGCAGCGTAGGCGGCGATCGCCGGCACGGGTGATCGTCTTTCGCCGAAGGCTACCCAATAGCCAGAGGGACTGGGGGCGATGCCGACCGCTGCCCTAGTTGGGCTGACATCGGCGAGGCCCGCGGCGCTGCCGTGGAAGGCGGCGTCGCCGAAGGTGAATATGCCGCCGTCCGAGGCGACCAGCCAGTAGCCGTGTCCGTCGGGGGTGGCAGCCATGCCGACCACAGGCTGATTGAGGTGAATGTTGCCGGTGCTGCCGTGGAAGGCGGCGTCGCCGAAGGTGAATATGCCGCCGTCCGAGGCGACCAGCCAGTAGCCGTGTCCGTCGGGGGTGGCGGCCATGCCGACCACAGGCTGATTGAGGTGGACGTTGCCGGTGCTGCCGTGGAAGGCGGCGTCGCCGAAGGTGAATATGCCGCCGTCCGAGGCGACCAGCCAGTAGCCGTGTCCGTCGGGGGTGGCGGCCATGCCGACCACAGGCTGATTGAGGTGGACGTTGCCGGTGCTGCCGTGGAAGGCGGCGTCGCCGAAGGTGAATATGCCGCCGTCCGAGGCGACCAGCCAGTAGCCGTGTCCGTCGGGGGTGGCGGCCATGCCGACCACAGGCTGATTGAGGTGGATGTTGCCAATCGACCCGAAGGAGCGCGCATCTCCATATGGCAGGACCTGACCGGTCGAGGTCACCAACCAGAAACCTTTCTTGTCAGCAGTGGCGGTGATACCCACGACCGGCGAGCTGCTCACCGGGCGGGAACTTCCAGCCACCAGGGTGCCGGCATCACCGAACGCCACCACGGAGTTCACCCCCGCCACCGCGGACATATCGGCCGCGGCTCTCTCGGTGGCGGCCACCGACGCCAGGCCGCCGAGTGCGCATGTCAACGCGGCGAGCGCTGCGCCGCGCCGTACGAGCCCAGTCAGCATCAGCGCAGACTAGTCACGCCGCCGCAAACTTGCGGCCCCCCCGACAGGCAACACGACAATCCCGAGAGACCGGTCTCCCCGGCACCGGCACCGTGTATCTCGACAATTCCGCCCCGGAGCGTCCTCTAGTCGGCCTAGGAGGGGAGACCACAAAGCCAGGGTCCCTCCAGCGCTTGGTGCTTTTCGCACGTCCCTCGAACTTCCCAGTGCGAAGCCTCACACATGGAGGTGCCGTTCGGCGGTCTGCACTCGATGGGTAAGCCCGGATTACGGATCGCGCGTTCGGCACCGCACGTGCCCCGAAGTCTCATCCCGGCCACGTTCGACACCGAGATCTCAGTCCCCCTTCGTCGACTTCCTCGGCGCAGATGTGCCGAATTGTCGAATCGGCGTGACAGGGGGCGGCGACCCGCGCTGGGTTCGGCTGGCTGGACCGATCTTGTCAAAGCAGCCCTCAGCCATGACGACCGCTGGAGTACATCCCCCGTCATGACGGCAGGCTGCACGAACTTACGGACTGGGCGATACAAAGCTGCGGGCCACCCGCTGGATCCCTTCTGTCTCCGCGCCACGTCGTGTCGGGGTGCCCGCACCCCCGCCCAAGACGCATGCCGACACCATCGATGCGACGGTCGGTCGATGCGCATCCTTTCGAGGCCGGCAACAACGCCCGGCGCTCACGAAAGGAACACGACCATGAACACCATCACCGGTGCCGCCCCGACAACGTCGGCTGGCGCCGCCCCAAATCCGCGGCCGCTGTGGTGTGTCTGGCAAGTGGTCGCTGACGTAAATCGGTCCCCCCGCCCCGAGTGCCGTTGGGTCACGCTCCCTGCCCAATCGTCCGAGGATGGCGCAGCGCTGGAAGGCCGCACCGCTGGCCTGGCTGCATGGCACTTCCCTCCCCTTGCCCTCCACGTGGCCGTCAGCTTTCTGCACGGCCTTTGGCGACAGTGCCGTCGACCCAACGAATACGAGCGTAGGAGGACGAAATGGCCGCCAAGTAGTCTTGCTTCGAGGTGGCCGTGGGATGACCGGGCGGCCATAGGAACGGGCGGTGATCGGAATGAGAACAGCGATTATGGGCGCTCTCGGGTTGATGGTGGCTGTCGCCGGTGTGCAAGTCTCCCTCGTGGCCGGCACCGGGTCAGCCGAGGCCGCCAGCTCGACCTTCGAGGCGCCGGTGTACGCCGGCGACTTCCCGGATCCGTCGTTTCTGTTGGTCGGCGGTGTCTATTGGGCGTACTCCACGGGCAGCGCTGGCCGCAATCTGCAGGTCATGAGCTCCCCCGACCTGCGGTCCTGGAGCGCCCCGGTGGATCCGCTGCCGGTGCTACCGGCCTGGGCCTCCCCAGGAAGCACGTGGGCGCCAGGGGTGATCCGGCTCCACAGGCAGTACGTCATGTACTACACGGTGAGAGACACTGCCCTGGCCATGCAGTGCATCTCCGTGGCCACCTCGGCCACGCCCGGGGGACCGTTCGTTGACCGTTCGGTCGAGCCGCTCGTCTGCCAGAGCACTAATGGCGGATCTATCGACCCCAACCCATACCGGGATCCCGTCTCGGGCAATCTGTACCTGATCTGGAAAAGCGACGACAACTCAATCGGCCAAAAAACCCATATCTGGGCCCAGGGGCTCACCACCACCGGCGTTTCGTTCACCGCGGATACCTCGCCCTCACTTCTCCTGAGCGAGTCGGAGGCCTGGCAGTCCCCCACCGTGGAAGGCCCCACGATGATACGGCACGGCACCACCTACTACCTGTTCTACGGAGCCAACAACTACGACACCGCCAACTCAGGCATCGGCTACGCCACCTCCAGTTCATTGCTCGGGGCCTACGACAATCAATCCCGCTCCGGGCCCTGGGTGGGGACGACCGGCAACGCTCAAGGACCCCAGGGACCGATGGTGTTCCGGGACTCCTCCGGCGTCACTCGCTTAGCCTTCGCGGCCTGGGATGGGCTGGTCGGCTACCAAAACCGTGGCGTCCGGTCGCTATGGATCGGAACCCTCCGCTTCGACCGCCACGGCGCACCCACCCTCGCCTGAATGGGATCAGGTAGCCTCTCACCTCGGTCCAAACACAGCCACGATCACACCAGCCGGCCGAAGTGAAACGTCCGTCTCGAAGACCTCCTTCGCGCAGCACTCAGAGCATTCTCAAGCGCTGACGGCCCGGAGCTGATCGTAGGTGCCGTTCGGTTTGCACTCTCCGGCCTGCGATCTTGGATTCCCGAGCGCCACTTATGTGCTGGGGGTGGGGTGGGACTTCAGTGGACCTGATGCCCCGACCGTTTGAAATCCCTTCAACCCTCGAGGCCGCTCGGGCTGGCGGGCACGTCCACGGCGTGCTCGCGGAGCGCGGAGAGGGGAACGATCTGCAGCGCCAACTCGTGGGTGGAGGCGAGCACCACGTGCGCAGCGGCACCATCGTTGTGGGCGCGCAACCAGTTCGCGGCTGTCACACACCAGCGATCCCCCGGCGCCAGGCCGGGAAAGCCGTACCGGGGCATGGGCGTCGTAAGGTCATTGCCAATGCCGCGCTGATGTTCCAGGAATTCGGCGGTTACCACAGCACAGATCGTGTGGCTCCCGGGGTCCTCCGGCCCGCTGGTGCAACATCCGTCTCGATAAAATCCGGTGAGGGGATCCGTGCCACAGGGCTCCAGCTCCCCGCCCAAGACGTTACGGTCAACCATCCCTGCAGTATCGCTCATCAGCGACACGTGGCCCACAACGTGGCCTACGGCATCGATGTGAAGCATGCCCATCAACTTCCGGTCAATGTCACCCGCGGAGCCCTTGGGACCCCGATAATCCAAGAGAAACGCAAGCCCAAGAGCGTGGCCTACTGTCTCAGACTGCCAGGCCCTGTCGGATTACGCCCTACATTGTACCGCCGGTCAGTCTCGTAAGAGGTTGACAGGATCAAACGGCGTTGTCGTCGTCATGGATTCCCAATCCAGTCGTTTCATCCGCCAGCCATCCGCCGTGCGGACCGCCGGCAGACGATAGAGGCCCATATTCCAGGACAGATTATCCTCGCGACGATGACGGCGTCGAATAACACCTTTGAACGTTCCGCACGCCGTGTCACCGTCGACATCTACCACGGGATTGACGACGAAATGGACGATCCATGGGATGGCTTGCAACTCTCGCGCCATTGATGCGATTTGCTCAGGTCCCTTCGGCGCGGGCTGCCGGGCCGTCACTGCCCACTCGCCGTCCTCAGTGAACAGCGAAGCGATGCCGGCCGGGTTCTTGTGCGTGCCGGTCTCCGTCCAACCGTCGCAAAGTTGATGGTAGGTCGCCATGAGCCGGCGCACGGATTCAATATCTTCGAGCCTCTGTAGTCGTGCTTCGATGGAAGAGTCGGCAGCCACAGCTCCACCCTGCTCAGTATGGTGAACGAAACGAACGAAGTATAACAATGCAGAGCCCAGCGGCATCCAACTCGCGATAGAGCGAGTCGGTGTGGTCACGTCGAGCAAAGGACTAGTTCTTATTCAGCGACCGATACGCCCCAGTAATCCATGCGCTGACGCCATTGCACCGTTGGAAACCGAGCCACCGCGGCCGGCGTTCGGGCGCCTCAGCGCCCCGAAGAATCGGCGCTCCTGCCCCGGCACCTGTCTAGGTCGGTCTGCAAGGTGCACATCGATGCCGAATCGGGCATGCGCGAAGGACTGGGGCGGTATCTGGTTGACGCGCATTGGACAAGCCCACATACCTCAGGCTGCGCATAGCGACCGCTCGGCGCTCGACCAAATCGGGGCCTTAGGACGCCGACTGCGCGCATAGAAGGACCTCCTGGCCCCTCCCGGAAGGGAACCGCATACGCGACAGCTTTCCAAAGGAGTTGCGACGGGACCTGCGGGGTCCGTCGCTCTTCCGGTCGCGGATCCTTAGCGGGCACCTCCAATGACGTTACGCTCGGGTGTTCAAATCTGCCCGGATTCTACCCCGACCGACTCAGGGACGTCCGGGGACCGCCGGTTTTCGCCAAACTTACGACTGAGTCGCTGGCGAGTGATGCCTATACCTCGTTCGTCTGGCGGTGCGGCCGTTAGTCAACGGAACCGTAGAGCGGTGGGCGGACGGCAGATGATCTGACCCGGAGCCGTCCTTCGCCCAAACCGCGGGTGCGCTGCACGACGTGCGATATCTTGTCCAGTCAGCTGGCCTCATTGCGCAGTTCGGTGACACGGATGGCGCGGATCCGCCAGCAACCGTCGGCGCCCAACTCGTACTGGTCGTCGTGGCGGGCCCATTGCCGGCGGGTCGTGCCGTCGGGTGCGTCGACCAGCGAGAGGCCGTCCCACGTCCCGTCGGCGGTGGTGGGCCCCGTGATCCGGATGTCGGGCATCGAGACTTCGTGGACCGTGGTGGCGTCTGCAACGCGGGGCGACACGTACGCCACGACGGGGTCCCGACCCTCGATGGGTGCTGAGTCGTTGGTCAGCCACGCCTGTACATTCTCCGTGAGCAGGTCGGCCCACTCGGGCCACCGCTTCTCGTCGAAGTAGCGGCTGTAGCGCGCCTTGAGTCGCTTGATCTCCTCGATCGACCACGCCTCCGAGACGTCCGGTCCCGCGCCGGGTTCGCCGAACGGATGGGTGCCGTCGATCTCGGCGATCCGCTCCTCGATTCGCCACCGGCCGTCCGGACACCGGACCAAGCGGTCACGATAGCGACCGAACGCCCGGACGTACGAGCCGGCGGGGTGCGCGTCGAGGCGCATCATGTAGCTGTCCACCCGGCAGCGATCGCCGTCTAGGTGGATGCGGGGCTCGACCAGCATGTGCTTGTGCCAACCCACGGGCGGCCTCGTGTGGGCGGAGACGAACGCGCGCAGCTCGGCCTGGCCCTGGTAGCGGTGGTCGGGCCTGCCGGCGGCGGCGATCGGGTTGCGCTTCGTGTACCAGACTGCGTCCTCGGTGAAGCAGTCAACCCAGTCGTCCTCGAGCCCGTAGTCGATGCTGTGGGCGTAGCGGTACAGGGTGTCGAGGATGGCCTGGGTTGCTTCGAGCTCGGTGAGCCGGCCATCGAGCACGCTGTGGGGAACGGACGGGACGGCTGTCACGACAGCCCCGCGACCACGAATGGATTACCCGGGCTGTCCGGACTCGTGCCGAAGACGGTGTGGATGACGACGGAGTTTCGCACGGGGACGAGATTACAGTTGTTCGTGAGAAGCAGCGCGCTCGCTGTCCGAGCACACCCACTTGGTCGTGCTCGAGAGTGAAAGGTGACATCCGCTTGAGCCACGCGGACAGCAGGCAGGCATAAAAAGAACCTGGAGAAGAAGAATTCCATCAAAGGCCAGCCCGCCTCTCTGGTGGACCGCTGCGAAGGCAGATGCCAGACCAGCGCGTTCCACCGGGGCCGTCTCCATCACTGACGCCGTAGCCGCCATCATTCCGAAGGAATATGCCGAAGTCCGCGGCCAAGAAGCACGGGAACAGCTCCCACCTACGGAGAGCTGCGGGACACGGGGAGAAGCCCTACTAACCCGGCCACGCATGCCATCCATCCGAGCAGCACGGGAAGGCGGGGACCTTTTCGACGCATGACCCAACCCGAACAAACCGGACCCGCAATCGTGGTGCGATCTGGGTGTCGGGACCAGCCTTGCCACCCACCACAGAGCCCCATCACGTCCGGTAGTGACAGCATCGGATCGGAGATGGCCGGTCCTGTGAAGTCGCTCATCGTCCCCGAGGTGGTGATCCGCCCGCCAGACAGCTATCACATGGACAGGTTGACCTATACCGATGGCGTGGCCAAGGCTAGCGCCCGCTCAGGCTTCAGTCATGTCGGCGCGAGGCCGACTTCACGCAAGAGGGAGACTGCATCGATGAACGTGCCCGAGTATGTCATGGGGTTCTCGCTGGTCGCGATATAACCGACGGCCTGCGCCGGCAACGCGGCAGGACTGGCCGGACCCAGATCAATCCCAAAGCGCTCCGAATGCCACTTAAACACTTCAGTCGCCGTTGTCCCTGGGGATATCGTCACGACCGCGATGTTGCTGTCGGCCAGTTCCTTGGCTGCACCGATCGACATCGCCAAAAGGGCGATCTTCGTGCTGTGATACGAAGTGGCTACCGTAAGTCCTTGCCAAGCAATGGTCTCCGTCCCCTCCGGAGGAAGCATGTTCGCGCCACCGGTATTAATGATCAAACCCCCTCCATTCTCCTTCATACCGGGGGCGAAACTCTTCATCAGGCGATAACACACATTGAGGTTCAACTCGACCTGCTGGTCCCAGCTTTCGGGGCTGGTCTCCCAAAAACCTTGGAACAACGCTTCCTCCGTGTTGGCGGCGTTGTTGACCAAGATGTCAACCCGCCCGAACGCCTTAGCAGTCTCAGCCACCAAGCGGTCGACATCGGAAGGAATCAGAAGGTCCGCCTTGACGGCCACGGCCTTCCGGCCGAGCCGCTCCACCTCGGTGGCCGTCTCACCAATAGTCCCGGGAAGATGTGGGCGAGCGACATTCGACCGTGCCGAGACAACGATGTCCGCACCCTGTTCCGCGAGTTCCAAGGCGATGGCGCGGCCCAGACCGCGAGACGCCCCGGTGACCAAGGCTACCTTGCCATCAAGCCGGTTTCGACCCACGGGTCTCTCCTTTCCGTCCGATGCGTTCCTATTCGCTGGAGAATAGTGGGACAAACCTCGACCGTTCACGGGCCGCCAGAATTAGCCGATCACCCAGCCGGCACCGCAGCCTTGCGTGACAAAGCAAACCGACCACCGTAGGCGTACTTCTATTCTGTGGCCTTTTGGGCACGAAACTGTTCGCCGGTTCCGTACGATCGTAACACACTAATCGTCATTGGACCCGATCGGGGCGCGTTCAAAAGGATCCTCCCCAACCGCGCTACGTTCAGATACTGGCCTGAAATGAGCGTTGATTCCGTAAAGGCGACGACCGTTTTCGGCAACGATCTCACGAGAGGGTCTGCGGACGCAAGGAAATGCTGTGGATATTCAACCCCCCCCCATCCGACCGGTAGTCTCCGCGCCCGGGTAGGTCACCGTCGCTGGGGAAATCAGGAGACACAACGTGAACAGACTGGAAGACAAGGTCGGAATCGTAACCGGCGCAGCTTCGGGGATGGGCCAGGCCACCGCTGTGGCGTTCGCCCGCGAAGGCGCCTCGGTAGTGGTGGCCGATATCAACGAGCCGGGCTCCCGGGCGGTGGCCGACGAGATCGAGGCGGCCGGCGGAAAGGCTCTCGCCGTGCATGTCGACATCAGCTCAGCCGAGGACATGAAGACGATGGTCGAAGCGACGGTCACTGATCTTCCGGCCTGCTGGACCTTCCCGCCTGGATTGTCCTGTCGAGTCGGAGTTGTCAGCAGTTGCTCCGGCAGGAGAAACTTGATCGCCTGTCCGTCTGCACTCCGCCGGAATCGCCGATAGCGTTCATGACGGAACATGGGTCCGTCCCGGATTGCTTGAGGGTCTCTACCTCGCTGGCTGGGGGATGGCGACCTGCACGGGCAGACCGAAATGTGTGTAGTTCGAAGTCTCGGTGATCGGTCCGACCTGGGAAACAGTGAAGGCGAACTGGAGTTTGGCGCACTCGGTTCTCGGAATCCACCCGCAGCTGAATCGGACCGGATGGCTGCAACGGTGACGCTGAGGCAGCGCCCAGCATGGACTTGAAGTGCTTGGCGTTGACGGTCAGGTCATAGGGTATGGTTTGGCCGCCTTCGACCACGGCCGTGCCGTGCTGGCGAACAGACAGCACCAGGGGGGCCAACCGGTTCAGGAGTGTCGCCATGTCGGCGGCGGGAAAAATCGGATCGAACAGGTTCGCCAGTGGTCCTATACCAAAAGGGCCGCCGTCGTCTTCGGGCCGGGTGCCGCGGCGCCGAGTCGTCGGCTCGGTATCTCTCGCGTAGAGTGGCGCGCCGGTTACGCGGTCTGAATGCGCCGCTCGAGAACGCAGGGGGACGAATGGGTCAGCGACCGCTGGAGGATCAGGTCAGTCTCGTCACAGGAGCGGGGAGGGGCATTGGCAAAGCGACTGCCATGGCCCTCGCCGGCGCCGGATCGATCGTGGTGCTGGGGGCTCGCACCATGATCGAGGTCGAGGCCGTGGCGGCCGAGGTGCGGGATCGAGGCGGGCAGGCGCTGGCTGTGCATCTCGATGTGACCGAATCGGAGTCGGTGCGGCGCTGCGTGGCGACGGCCATGGACAGCTTCGGGCAGATCGACATTTTGGTCAACAATGCCGGCAGCAATAATGGAGGCGATGACGGGGCCGTCGGGCCGCTGTGGGAGATCAACCCCGAAGCCTGGTGGCACGACGTTGCGGTCAACCTTCATGGGACCTTTCTGTGCGCGCATGCGGTGCTCTCGGACATGGTGGCCCGAGGTCGGGGACACATCGTGAACATCACCTCCATGGTCGCCGGATTTCCATGGCCTTATGACTCTGCCTACGCCTGCTCCAAGGCTGCGCAGGTGCGCCTGACCGACTCTCTTGCGGGGGAGCTCCGGGGTCGTGGCGTGTATGTCTTCGCCCTCTCGCCTGGCTTTGTCCGGACCGAGTTGTTCGATGGTGCGGTCTACACAGAGACTGGTCGCAAATGGCTGGCCCCCCTCGTCGACGAGCAGCCTTACCCGGAGGTCCCGGTTGAGGTGCCCGCCGCAGCAGTGGTGTTCCTGGCCAGCGGGGAGGCGGACGGATTGACCGGCCGGTTCCTATCGGTCGACTGGGACCTGCCCGACTTGGCCCGGCGGGCTGCGGACATCGCGGCGCGCGACGTCTTACAGATCCGTTTCGCCACAGCGGACTGAGTAGCAGTGGAGGCCGCCCCGGTGCGACGGGGCCGTTGTGGTCTAATTGCTCCCTCTACCAGTGTGGACGTCACCACTGTGGATGCCCTTCGCCGTGAAAGGCGCTGGCGGCGGTGCCACGAGTTGGCCAGGTTGAGCGCAACCCGCCGCGACCACAGACCCGGGGCGTCGAGTCTCGCCACCCGGTCCCAGTGCTGCCACACCCGGGCCAACGTCGCTTGCGCGAGATCCTCCGCCACCGAGCGATCACCGCAGTACAGGCTGAGCAACCCGACGAGTCGTGGGTACTCGTACCGGCAAAAACCCTCCAGCAAGTCTCCGCTACAACCTCGCCGTCCATACTCCCTCCACGCATACAACACGCAGGGAGAGCCCATCTGGTTCAGCCCGGCCGATGGGACTGTTCGACCTAACGGTGTTTCCGGCTTGACACGCTGAGCCTGCTGGCTCGGCGAGAAAGGCTGGAGATGACCGCAACACTCGATGATGTGGCCAAGAGACGGCCGGCCTAGCAGGAGGTAGCGGCGGAGCTGGTCCGCCAGGCCAAGGAGCGGGGAGTCGTTGACGGACGGATCGGCTGCTCAAGCAGCTGACCAAGTCAGTGATCGAGGCCGCCCTGGGCGAGGAGATGACCGAGCACTTGGGCTACGAGAGGCACGATCCCGGCCGGGGCTGGGTCGGGCAACGGACGCAACGGCACGCGGTCCAAGACGGTGCTGACCGAGCACAGCGGGAATCGTCGAACGCCACCGGACCGCCTCCAACGGTGGTCACCTCCAACCGCGAGCCCATCGAGTGGCTAGCCCAGATGGCCGACGCCCTCCTCGCCCCATCCGCCATCGACCGTCCAGTCCGCCGCCTACGAACTCCTCCTCGAAGGCGAGTCCTACGGGCGCCGCCAAAAACCCGGAATCCACATCGGCACCACCAACCCCAGGCCTCGCCGTCGACGCCCCACTTGACCGATCAGGCCCCCGACCGTCATCATCACCACACCGACGCCGCAACCCCGCCGAGACGGTCCCATCACACTGGCGAAACAAAGGTCGAATCAAGCTGGCGAGCGACACCCATCTGGTTAACCTCTCTGCGCCCTGTGAGTGCATCCCGACCCGCCGGAGCCGACCGAAATGACGGATTTGGGGGTGGTCGCCGACTCCGAACACCGAATGCCAGCCACAACGACGCTTCAGGCATTCTCCCACGCGTAGGAGACCGCATGGCGCTCAAGCCTCAGTCGCCTGGCCTGGGTGGGGCCGCCGGTCCGTCCTGTGCGGTTGCTGGCAGGGCTGCGGTCGTCGCTCGAGGAGGGGGGAAGGAAGCTCATAGCCGCTCTCGCCATCCAGCGGCGGCCGTCGCGGTCGGCGTACCACGGCAGAGGCGGCTTCGTCGCCAGGGTTACTTCGCCCTTGCTCGAAGCAGCGCAGCTCCTTGGGCCCGGCTGGATCGGGCTCATGGGTACCAGCCCCGGATTTTTTCCGGGGTGAGCGTCGCCTCCTTTTGAGGCTTAGCCACCGCGGCCAGATCCGCCTCGCCGCCCACCGCCGGCGATCGTCGCCGCGGCGGTGGGCCATGGCGGTGGGAAACGATGGCGTCCCATCGTGGGCCGGTCGTCCGGCCCAACCAGGCCGGACGAGTAGGATTGATCTCCCCGCTTCCGCTGGCGACACGCTCGACCTACGCAAAGTCCATTTGTGCGGGCGGTCGACAGGAGTGCAGCCGTAGGCGCACGCAGCTGGCGGAATCGGGGGCGTGCGAAACGTACCCGCGGCCGGCCGGTGCACGGTTTTATCCCGAGGCTACCGGCGCGGGCTGGTAGCGGCGGATCTGGCCGCGGTGAATGGCGCTCAGGAGGCTGGCCGCCCGGGCTTGTTCGCCGCTTCCTACGCTGAGACTGGCGGGCGCCTCCAAGAAGAAATCGGGCAGCGGGGCGGTGGTTGGCGCCATGGCGATGATGTTGTTGAACCCTTGCCCGCCGAGGCTTCCCTCGAAGGGAACGTCACCGTAGGTGAGAACCCCGCCGTCCGAGGCCACCAGCCAGTAGCCCTTCCCGGTGGGGCTGGCCGCCATGCCCACGATGGGCTTGCTCAACGGCACATTGCCGGCCGAGCCGAAAAAGCCGGCGTCACCGTAAGTGAATACTCCGCCGTCGGAGGCCACCAGCCAGTAGCCCTTCCCGGTGGGGCTGGCCGCCATGCCCACGATGGGCTTGCTCAACGGCACATTGCCGGCCGAGCCGAAAAAGCCGGCGTCACCGTAAGTGAATACTCCGCCGTCGGAGGCCACCAGCCAGTAGCCCTTCCCGGTGGGGGTGGCGGCCATGCCCACGATGGGTTTGCTCAAGTGGACGTTGCCGGCCGAGCCGAAAAAGCCGGCGTCACCGTAAGTGAATACTCCGCCGTCGGAGGCCACCAGCCAGTAGCCCTTCCCGGTGGGGCTGGCCGCCATGCCCACGACGGGCTGGTTCAAGTGGACATTCCCGGCCGAGCCGAAGAATCCGGCCGAGCCAGCGGTGAACACCCCGCCGTCGGAGGCTGCCAGCCAGAAGCCGTCGCCTGTCGAAGTCCCCGCCATCCCTACCACGGGCTTGTTGAGCGCCAAGCCCTGGTTCTCAAGATCCTGGGCGGCAAACCCAAACGTGGTCCAAAACGCGTTTGCGCCGGCCAGAAAGTAGCCGGCCACGCCCGCACCGGCCAGACTCAACTGGAACGTGCCCCCCGCGTTATCGGCCAGAGTCATGGTGGTCGAACGCACCCCGAAATGGGTGGGAACAAAGAAAACGCCTATTGTGCACACGCTATGGGCTGGGATCGGCACCGGGTTCAAGTTTTGGTCCAGGCAGCTCGTCGAGGCGGGATTAAGCGCAGGCCCGGGGAAGAAATCCCGCGACCCGCCCGAGTTGCTGCTGTTATTCAGGTCGAGCTGTAGCGTCGACGCCCCGGTATTGGTCACCTGCACGTCCTGGGCGTCGAACTGGCCGACGGGAACAGTCCCGAAGTTGGGTGGGCTGCTGGCCGTCAACGCCGAGGTCGCCGCCCCAGCCGACGGCGCCACGGCCACCGCGGTAGCCAAACCCACCACCGACACCGCCACACAGCCAGCCAGGCGTCGCAGCCGCCGACCGTCCCTCCTTGTCATCCCCGCCCTCAGAAACGTCGATCCCAGCGCCGTTGTCACACCTTTCCCCTCTCCCTCGTCCCGCGGGCACGACGCCCCTGTTGCCGTCTCGCCCGCAGGCGAGAGTGTACGCCCACGCGGCCCGCGGCGCCCGGGACCTTTAATTTACTTCACCTTCACGTCCGCAGCTGGCTCCCAGGCGACTCCGTCCTCGACCGGATCGGTTGGGCGCACGACTTTCTGGCCAAGGCAAGCTGAGCGCCCAGATGACCGGTGTCAACCCGCCGAACATTTATGAGACCCTTGTCAGCAGGGACTACGTCGCAAACGGGCGCTGGCACCGGAGCCAGAGCTCCCCGGATGGTTCTGCCCGGCCAGGAGTCATCTGACCTGCCACACGGACTCGCCCACCAACCTGTCCGGTTTCGCCTGCTCAACGACACCATCTCCGACGGCCACCTTCGAGACCGATACCGGACCGGGTCCATCCGGAAAGCGATGGATGAGCCGCCAGCATCAACACCCCATATGCAGAGCCTGATCCAGCCCATCACCGCCGGCCTGACAGCCACCCGCAAAGTGACCCGGCAGCCACCCCCCAATATGCGGAGGGTTCGACCCAACGTCAACCGTCACCCCGACCGCATGCTCCACAGCCTGAGCACTGCCCCTGTTGCTGGTCCACCGGGCTGCGGGCGGCAGTCAAGCGTCTGCGACGCCCAGGTCAACCTCCCTGGCTGGGGTCGCCGTGGCGCACACATCGCCGGCCAACGGTCGATGTTACGCGACTTGCGCGCCGGCTGAGCCGTGGTCGGGTTCCTGTCGCGCTCAGCGAGCGGGTGGCGGGACTGGCGTGCCCCGGGCCGGGGCATGTTCGACGCCGACCACGCCTCCGGCCCCCTCGCCGACGGGCTAAACCAGACCACCGCCGTGCAGCCGTGGACGCAAAGGCTGCATCGTCACAGTCTCACTTGGGTCGGGGCCTTCGACGCCGACACCCTGATCGGCTTTGTCCACCCGTGCTGGGATGGTGGTTGTCATGCCTTTGTTCTCGACACCTGTGTAGACCCCGGCTACCAGCGTCGAGGTATCTGGCGCGCCCTCGTGCAGTCCCTCGCCGACAACGTCGCCACCGCCGGGTGCCAGTGGCTGCAAGTCGACTTCGAACCCCACCTGACGTCGTTCTACCGGCATGCCCGCGCCTTCCCAGCTACCGAGGCCGGGCTGCTTCACCTAAATCACTAGGCGATCGTCGGTTGGCGACCCGCAGGAGGTTTCAAGTAGCACCCCCACCAGCTGAAGCGAGATTAGGATTGGTAGCCATGGACGGGATCATTGGCGACCGTATCCTGCGATGCTCGGACAATCATTACTTCACCTCAAGTGAGTCGAACCGACTGGCTGGTTCCATCCACCTCGGCCCCAAGCGGTTCATGCGTTGCCCGGTGGACGGCAAGTGGCGCATCGCCGGCAACGCCCGATCGACCGACTTGACTCCGGAACAGCTGGAACAGGCTCAACGGTACCGGGCCTGAGCGAGCGTCCCACGGTCGTTTACGCACCCGGGTGGTGGCAGGGCGTTATGGGGAACAACCGATGAGCTCACGTCGATCGTCGACATCTCGTGCCGCTGCCTTGGCTGTTGCCGTTGCCGTCTTACTCGCCGCGTGTACCAGCGGCGCGAGCATCCGCAGTCACACCGGCAACCCCAGTCAGACGGCGGCCGGGCCCACAGCAACCGGGGTTTCCAGCCTGAACGTGTCGTTCACGAGCCAAGGCACCATCACCTACGGCACGCTGGAGATCCCCTCGCACGGTAGCGCCCAGAAGCTGGCCGCCGCCTTGCTGATTCCGGGCAGCGGGCCCACCGACCGCAACGGCAACCAGCCCCCACAGGCCATGCCCGGCACCCTGGAACTGATCGCCAACGTACTCGCCCGGCAGGGCATCATTTCCCTGCGCTTCGACAAATACTTCACCGGCAAGACTGGTGCCGGCGTTTTCGCCACCCATCCTGGGTCCATCACACTCCAGGACTTCATCGCCCAGGCCGCTGCGGCGTACCGGTTCCTCAGCCAACAACCTGAAGTCGACACCGGCAAGCTACTGGTCGTCGGCCACAGCGAGGGCAGCATGTACGCCCTCCTCCTCGCTGAGTCGGTCACCCCCAGACCGACGGGGTTGGCGCTCATGGAGCCGGCTGACCAGCGCCTGCTCGACACCGTCCAGCTCCAGATCGACGAGCAACTCGACGCTCAGGTCAACCAGGGCCAACTCACCGCGCCGGCGGCGCGCGACAACGCCACACTGATCCATCAAGCGTTCGTGGCGTTCCGTGCCGGCAAGCCGGTAACCCTCGCTGGCGTCGAAGCACCGCTCCTCCCCCTGCTCGAATCGCTCGTCCAAAGCCCGATCAACGACGCCTACGACCGCTCAGACGACTTGGTATACCCACCCGCGGTCGCGGCGAACCTTCCCAGCGCAACCCGACTGCTCGTCACCGACGGCACCGCCGACACCAAGATCCTGCCAACAACTACCGCCCCGCTAGTCGCCGCGCTGCGCCAAGCGCGGCATCACCGGCCCGGGCTTTCGGCTGCTCCCCAACGTGAACCACGACCTCTTCGCCGGCGACGCCACATCAGGTTCCAGCCTCGACCCGCAGGTCATAGCGGCCCTGGCTACCTGGGCGAAACCATACGTTTCACCCTCCTGACACCCACCGCTCGCCCTTTACGCTGGCGGCGGTCAGTGAGCGTCGTCGAACCCTGACACCACCGCCACGATCGACAGGGACGGCTACCTACACATCACACCGATCTGGTTCATCTGGCAGGACGGCCGCTTCTATCTGACCAGCTATTCGACGCGACCGCACGTGCGTCGATGCATCGAGAATCCACGCTGCGGGCTGGTGGTCGATAGCGAAGACCCGCCTACGTAGCGACTGCGAACGGCTCTACCGGAACCGATCAGTGATCGAACTGCACTGCAAACAGATGGTCGCGGTAGCGAGCCTGTGAACCGCCGAAACCCTAAGTGGCGCAACACCGGCCACCGGAACGACCGTAAGGATCCCCTTGTTCGACGCTACCAAGTCTTTTCCTCGGCTGACCCGCCTTGAGCGTCCCGTGTGCGGTTCCGGTTACGGGACAGTCGCTCGGCGCAGCCACGTCTACAGGCCGGTCTGCGCCGTGAGCCGCCCAGAGGTCACCGCGTCAACGAATGCTTCGTAGTCCTGTTCGTTCTGGTCGGCGTAGCTGACGGAGAAGTCCGCGATGGCCCGGTCAAAGTCGTCGCCGTTGCCCAAATATGCCGCTATCGCGATCCGGTCCCCCCACCGGGCGTGCGCCCGGGCCAGGGTCGCCCCGCAGATGCGCGAGTAGAGGGTCGCTCCCACCACCCGGATCCTGTCCACCTCAACGCTACCCTTCCAGTCGTGGAGCTGGCGAACGTAATAGTCGCGGGTCACGCCGTCGAACCCCTTGATCCGCTGCCAGCCCAAGAAAATGTCCCCGGCCGCCTGCATCAGACGTTGGCCTGCTACCACTCGCTGGCCGTGATGGGAATACTGGCCTTTGCCCAGAAACCGTTCCAGGACTGACTCCTGAGCCTCTTTCACCTGGAGGATCAGGGGGTCACGATCGTTGCTACCCACCATCAGGAGAATGTAGCAGCGCGTCCCGACGCTGCCGACCCCGACCACCTTGCGTGCCGCGTGGACGTACCGGAACTCCTCGATGGGGTGATGCTCCTGCCCCAGGGTTCGCCGGTAGGAGTCGAGCAGCTTCTTGATGAAGGCTTCGGCGTGCTCCCACTCCGACCCAGGCACGATCAGATCCTCGATGGGCACGATCAGCGGCGGGTCAGCCCGGAAACGCAGCTCCCCGCCGATCCTGGCGGCCCGCCTGGATAACACCCGCACGCTGTCGCGGGCCCGTGCCTTGGCCGCGATGCGCTCCGCACGTCGTACCTCGACCTTACCCACACGGTTGCGGCGCTGCTCGGCGCGGACCCGGTCGAGGAGGTCCCCGACCTCGAGGTGCTCGTACCAGGCGTCAAGGGTTCGCATCCCCGCCGATCGGCGCATCCGCAGTCGATATTCGTTGACCCCCGCCATCACAATCGCCCGCCGATCGGCCGCCGCGAATCCTCGATCGCGTCCGCCCGACCTCGAAACTAGCTGCGAGCCGCTTGACATCCCACTCCCACGGACCGGGAAGCGTCTCATCGAAGTCGTTGACGTCGAAGACCATCTGGCGCTCGGGGGTTCCGAACACACCGAAATTCGACAGGTGAGCGTCACCGCAAAGTTGCACCGTGACCCCCGACCGTGGCGTGACCGCCAGATCGGCCGCCATGATCAGCGCGGCGCCCCGGTAGAACGTGAACGGCGAGACCAACATCCGCCCATACCGGATAGGGACAAGTTCGGCGACACGGCTTACGGCCTGCTCCTCAAGTAACGCAATCGGGTCCGGTCGATCAGCCGGGCGCTCCCACAAACCATGGGTCGATCTGGGCGTCTCCCTACGCGCCGCTTTCCCGCGGGCGACCCGTTCCTCGTCGGTGAGGTGCGCACGCCTCCACGCTGAGGCAAACGGCCGCGCCATCGGCCCCCAATCAGAGCGGTCCGATCCTGGGCCACTCGTTCTACCTCGGCTTCTCGTCGCACTCATCGCCACCCCCGACAACGACGCAGCAACCGGACGGTCCCGCCCCAAACGCAACCAACGCCCGAATGCATCCGCCAGCTAGACCCGGTCACTCTGCCACGTCCGGTTCGATCACGGACTCAATGCTGCCACAGCCGACAGTGGCAACCGCTCATCGATGGACCGGCTACGGTCGCCCATAACATCGAGTTGGAGCCCTCAAACCTTTGGCGAGCGAACGCGCGCCCTGGGCGCACCCGAATCGGGCGCTCGGGGCTTCCCAGCGCTTCCCCTCGGCGGCCTCCCCACGACGGGGGGCATGCCCGGAATGTACCGTGTGGAGCGCCCCGGGCAGTGCTTGCTGGACGCAAGCAGTCTCGCCCACCTTGTCGAGGGACAAGTCGTCGACGGCCCTGAGTGTGTCGCAGTCGACGATCCCTTTCTGCGACAAGCTAGGCATTTCCGGATAGCTCCAGCTTCCGACGATAGGGGCTGTCGCGTATGCCGTTCCATTGCGGAAACGTCCGGTGTCGTCATGCGCCTACGTTCGACAGTTCTACCGTCCGTGGGTGGATCTATCGTTTAGGCGGATGCTCTCGTCCGCGCTCGTGTCGCAGGCCTTCCTGAATGGCTCAAGCCGGCAACGCCCGAAGGCCAACGCCTGGCACCCGAACATACCCGGCAGGCGCGCACGCCTCCATCGCGTGTCTGATCTCATCGACGCTCGCGGACACCGCGTCGAGGTCCAAGCCAGCCAGAGTGGCGGAGAACCCAGCCTGGGTGAGCAACTCGGCGAGATGGTCACGTATCTGGGCCACAAACCAGGCGAGCGGCTCGCCCTTCGCTGCTCGATCGAAGGGGATCTGGTCGCCGTCAGACGGCGCGTGATAGTGGGGAGCTTCGATGAAATCGTCGAAACGCAATAGCTCCTGTTGGTGGCCTTCCACTTCGCCGAACACTCGAAGCGTCGCACCAGCCGGCGCCCGGAACGTCGCCTCGAATCTCAGCCCCCCGCTGTCCACCACAGTTCGCTTCATGACCTCCATTTGCGGTGCTCCCGGCTCGTCAACCATTGATGTCTCCCATCACCCGCCCGTCATCCACGACGCTGACACTATCGCTGCAGCCTTGGCGAAGCGCAACGATAACCAAACGAGGGTCAATCGATCCCCCTGTGCGACAACTCCGCCGGTGTAGACGCCGCGCCGGTGAGGTTCCCGAAGCCGTCTCGTATGTCGTTCCGGTTACGGGACAGTCGCTCGGCGCCGAGCTACGGCCAGAGGATGCTCGCGAAAATTTTCACTGTCGCTGTGTGCGCCGGCGATAGCGCCTCGGTACCGGCGTTCGGGGCGGTGTCGAGATCGTGGTTCTGGGACGGCGCGTCCTGCTCATTAGGGGACGCGCTGCTGGCCGCTACCACCGCCGTCGGTCATGGGTGTAGGGCTACGAAGCGGCGGTCTCTTTGCTTCCGTAGGCGGCCAGGCCGTAGATGAGCAGAACGCCGATGAAGATGTACACCAGAGACCAGACCGGGTAGTACGGCATCCACCACACGGCGCTGACCGCCATCACGGCCCCGGCGAAGATGCCGATCCATCGACTGAACTGAGAACGGGCCAACACTCCGAACGAGCTGAGCAGGAGAATGATAGCGACGACTAGGTACACCCAGCCGTAGGTTTTCAAGCTGTGCCCGAAGATGGCGTTCTGGAGGTTGTCAGGCACCGCGCCGTGATAGCGGAACGCCCAGATCGCGTCGAAGATCCGCATGATTCCGGCGATGCCGAGCACCGTACCGGCGAAAAAAAGCCAGCCTTCACCCTCTGGTCTCACTGCCGCTCCTCCTTTTGATCCGAACTCTGCGATCCATGACCGTACGAAAGGACAACTCGGCTTGCCATCACCCAAGTTGGGTGACGTTTGCCGCCTCGGCCTGTTCGCTGGCGCTCCTCTGACTCAGAAAGTAATTCCGAGATCAGCCGATGACCGATTCGGTTGTGGGCTGGGAGCCCGAGTTCTGCCCTGATGAGCACCCTGCGCTCACCTCGCCTCTGTTATCGGAAATCATGTTTAACCGGTCGACGCCATGCCGACCGCGGGCTGGCTGAGGGCCGTGCTGCCGAGGGAGCCGAGGAACGGGGCTGCCCCGAAGCAGAACACACCACCGTCGGAGCCGACGAAGCGATATCCGAGGTCGTTGGCAGTAGCCGTCATGCCAACGACAGGGGCGGCGAGTTGAACGTTCCCGGTGGAGCCTAAGAATGGCGCTCCGAAGGTGAATAATCCTCCGTCGGCTGCTACCAGCCAGTACCCGGATGTGGCGGTGTCCACCGCCATGCCCACTACCGGCTTGTTGAGCGGGGTCGCTCCCATCGAGCCTTGGAAGTGGGCGTCACCGAAGGTGAACACCCCGCCGTCCTTGCCCACTAGGTAATAGCCGCCGTTGTCGGGGGTGGCGGCGATACCGACTATCGGAGCCGCGAGGTGCACGTTGCCGAGCGAGCCGTGGAAGTGGGCGTCACCGAAGGTGAACACCCCGCCATCGGAGGCGACAAGGTAGTAGCCGCCGCCGTCAGGGGTGGCGGCGATGCCGACGATGGGTGCGGCCAGATGGACACTCCCTAGCGATCCGTGGAAGGGAACGCCGTAGCTGAACACGCCCCCGTCGGAGGCGCCCAGCCAGTAGCCGCCCGTGGAGGTGCCCGCCATGCCGACGACCGGGGCGGTGAGGGGGGCTGCGGCGGCGGAGCCGTGGAAGGGAGCGGCCCCGAAGGTGAAGACTCCCCCATCACCGGCTGCGATCCAGTAGCCCGCGGCTCCACTAGCAATGGTGATTGTCAAGGGTTGGGTGGCAGTAGCGCCCTTTGAGTCGGTGACTTTGACGGTGAAGCTGAAGGTGCCCCCGGTGGTGGGGGTGCCAGTGATCATCCCGCTTGGCGACAGGGCCAGGCCCGGTGGGAGCGATCCCGAGGCCAGGGACCACTTGTAGGGAGCAGTGCCGCCGACCGCGGCCAGGGTGGCCGAGTACGGCGTGTGCACGGCGCCGCCGGGCAGCGAAGGGGTGGTCACGCAGACTGCTTGGGTGGCCCCGACAATGTCGGTCTGCCAGCCGCTGAAGGTGTTGCAGCTCACTGTCGCCGCCGATCCGGCCTCTACGTTAACTCCGACACCGAGGCTGTCGGGCATGTCGGGGGCGGTTCGTCCGATCTGGTTGCGGGTGACCACCACACCGGTACTGGCGGAGGAGACATCGACTCCAACGTCGGTCCCGGCCCCGGTGATGGTGTCGCCCGACAGGGTCACGTTTTTGGCCCCGAAGAGAAGAAAGGCGGTGCCTTGATCGCTGGCATTGCCGAAGCCGCTGCCGTAGATGGTGCTACCGGTGACGCTGCCACCGGCCCCCGCGTTGGGTCCGACGCCGCCGTACTGGACGCCGTTTTGCGAGGGCAACAGCGTAGGGTTAGTGCGGTCGGGCGGTCCCAGGGTGCTGGCCGAGACGTTCATGGTCATCATTCCCGAGGCGACTAGGGCCGCTTTGTTGTACCCGCTCACGACGGTGTTGGTAATCGTGACCGTACGTGGTGTTCCGGCCACCGCATTGGCCCGGATTCCCAATCCCGATCCGCACCCGTCGTGCTGGCTTATGTCCAACACCTTGACGTTGCTCACCGAGCCGCTGGCGTCGCTAAACAAAATCCCGAACAACGACACGGCACAGTCAACAGCGAAACCGTTGCCCTGGATAGTCAGGTTCTCGATGGTCATCGACTGACCCGGCGAGGTATTGGTCAGGACCGCACCGTTGAAGTTGCCGCCGGTCGGGTCGTGGGCAGTGATAGTGAATCCACCACCAACGATGGTCGTGATGGTAGTGGGAACGGCTATCTGCGCCGTCGTGGTGCATGCAGCCGTCAACGTAAAAATGGTCCCGGTCAGGTTGCCGGTGCAAGGACCGAGCGTCGAGGGGACGGCGTTGGCCACCTGGACACCACCGACCAAACCAATCGGCACGACAGTCGCCAGCAGAACTGAGGCTCCGAAGATCACGGGGACCCGAAAGCGCCTCGCACTGGACCTGTCTTTCCTCGACCCGCCAAATAGATGACGTACCCGGAGCCTCATCGCCGCACTCCTTCGCGGATCGCAGGAGAAATTGGCGCAACTTTCCGGCGCGAACCCGAGGGTTCAGCTTGGAGATGACTCATGGCAAGCCTCCTTGCAGCGGGCAGCCCACCATTCCCGAGGTCCTGAGGACTCGGCTGCCAACAGTTCTGAGCATTTTCTTGCACCCGGCGATCTCAGCGCTACCGGGTCGCGGGTATTTTTTCTCAGACCACTACGCTTTGTCAACTAAAGGGGTCGTCAGACACTTAACCGGCGTCTTTTCAGTTTTGATGGGAGCCGCTTTCGGGAAACGTAGCGAGTGGCCGAGGGAAAAGTCGTCGCCCGGGCAGGGCTTCTCGACGGCACAGAAAGTTGCCGTACCCTTCCACGCTGATGAGAAAGGTCAACTTTCAACGCCTCTACCAGCGTGTAGCCAGCCTTCGTATACTAAGTGCGGCGAGCGGGATACCTACCAGGGAGCGGCAGTCTTCTACCGGCTGACGGGTGTACGAACCGGTGAGGAGATCGACGTACTGCGAGCGGACGGCTCCCACGCCAGATTCCTCATTTCAGGGGTAACTGAGGTAAAGAAGACAGCCTTTCCATCTACCGCCGTGTTCGGCCCAACATCAGGGGCCACCATCCGGCTGATCACCTGCACCGGCCCGTTCAATCCGACCAGCCGCCACTATGTCGATTCACTGATCATCTGGGACGTGGCGGGGTGATGCCGGAGCATGAGCATCCAGGCGAGGCAGGTAATCCGGGCCTGGTGCTGAACTAGCAGGGGCCGTGGATGGCTGTGGGACGGTCTGAGATACGTAAGTGCTCAGCCGGCACTCCCGCCCACGCCCGTGTCTTGTAAGAAGTGGCAGAGCAACCAACTCCCACTGCGCTGGACAGTGCAAATCAGGTAGCACCGGAGCGAGGGCTGGGCGACCGGTGGCACACAGCGAGCGTAGAGTCCACGCACCAACACGGCGGAGCCGAATCACTGCCAAGATGCCTCGGCCCTGGCTCCGGAGGTACTGGCCCCGGCAAGGGGGCTGTCTTGAGCGTCGCGTATGCGGTTCCCTAGCCGGCACCGTCGGATCTCGCCTGGGTTCTACTCGACTGACTCAGGGGCGTCCGGGAAGGTCGTTTCGAGCCGCCGGTGTGAATTGGGTCCGCGCCCACGATTGATGGTAGGGGTCGTTGGGTCGCTGTTGACAAACCTCCGATGAAGCTGCGGCGACGATGCGGTGAAGTCCCCTGCAGCCCCTCAGGAGCCGGATTTCGATCGTCTAGCGTGCCCGTGCTACATCCGTTGAGGGGGCCGAGGATATGCCCGTTTGGGTGAGATTTCTGCTGGTTGACGTGGTGGTGGCGGCGGGTGTGGTCGCGGCCCAAACCCAGCGGGCCGCCGCAAGCGACGGAACAGATCTCGGGTTCGGGTTCGACCTGGGCCGAGGGTCCCGTGTACCAATGGATCTCAGGCGTGGGGCGGCTGGCGTGCCGATTTCGCCAACGGCGTCTCTGACTTCGCGGTCAGAGTCAGGGCACTCGCCACTGCGGCAGCTAATTGTGCCGTCTCCTCAAAAGAACGCCTCAACACGCGCCGCACGGATTTGAACCGCCGCAGACGTACGCCGGCGGACTTGACCATCCAGATCGGGATCTAGCGGGCGTCGATCTCGCGGGCCAGGCGATCGGTGATTTCCGCCAATTCGGCCATGCGTCGAGCCTGCTGGCCGGTCGGCTCGTCACACGCCCAAGCGACTTCGGCGGCGGCGTCCGGACCCACGGAGGATGCCCCGGACCGGACGGCTCACGAGTGGTAGGAGGTGGTTGTGGTTGCGGTGTTGTTGGTGGGGACCGGGTCGGTGGGGGAAGAGGCGGTGATGGTGCCCTCCTGGACCAGGCTTCCGCCGGCGCCACCGGTGTAGTCGAAGGTCAGTTTCCACAGCCCGCCCGGATCGAGCGAACCGATAGTGCACGACACGGCGGCGTTGAATCCCGAGGCGGGTGGAATGAACAGGCAAGACGCACCCGATAGGTTGCTGGACGCTCCGACGCCACTGAATGTCGGCGAGTTGATCTCGATCACTTGCTGGAGATTGTTGGCCGTCCACGGCCCGGCGTTGCGGATCGAGTTCGTGATGGTGACCTTGCCTGCCGAGGAGCCGGCGGTAGCCTTCTGCGTTAGCGAAAGGTCCGCTCGCGACCCGAAGTAGCTGTTGAGGGTGGAAGAGTTGTTGGCCAGGGAAGGGTCGCCTGGGCCGTTTTCGCCGGCGCTCACGAAGCGGGTGAACGGAGCCCCGTTGCTGCTCGTCAGGCTGAACTTCGGGATCCAGGTGTGCCCGGACTTTAGAGACGCGAGCTGGCAGGTGAACATGAAGGTCCATCCGCTCGGGGCCGGCTGCTGCTCACAGGTAGCGTTCGAGGTGGTGTAAGAGACCGACCCGCCGCTGGTCTTGAGTAGGGCCGTAGCGACAACTTCGGTCGCGGTCGACGGCCCGGCGTTATGGATGTGGTCGGTAACGGTGGTGTTGCCCGACCCTGTCCCGTTGGAGACCACCTGGCTCACACTCAGGTCGGCGGTCCCCGCGGCCCCCGCCCTGCTGCTCCCCCCGGCCATGGTGATCGCCGTCGCCGTAGCCAACCCAACCACGACTGCGGCCGCGATCTGACGCTTGACGGTGATTATCGCACTGATCTTCATCGGCTGCTTCCCTCCCGTCGTCGGCTCGACCCACCGTCGAGACCGTGTCTTCTGCCGACCCTGCTACCCGTCGTTCGACACCCGATCCCGGCGAGTCGCGTTGTGATGGGCCGGCGACACTTTAGGACCTAATCGCCGCCACCACATCCCACGATGACCTATCCCTGTCCGAACGGCGCTTCCTGCCCGGTCCAGCTAGTAGCCGAGTTGTTCGACGACCGAGCCGAGGCGGCGGTCGATATTTGCGACCTGGTCTGGGTTGAGGGCTCGGTCGCGGTGATGCACACGGTGGGGTTCGAACTCTGCGCTGGTCGGGTGATCGGCTAGACCCAGTCGCTCGAAGAGCCGTTTGCGCTGGCTGGGCCAATCGGATGCGAGATCTTCGATGCGCACTTCGAGGTAGCGAGTGTCTTCTAGGAGTGCCTCGCGTTCGTTGAGCCAGCGTCGGTAGACGGGTTCCAGCCACGACAGGACTTTGTCCAGAGACGATGGGGCCCACGGCTGGTCGAGGTGCGACGCGACAACGCCGTAGGGGTGCCTGACCGCCACGATCACGGAAGCCTCGGGGAACAGCTCCCACAAGAAGGGTATGGACAAGAGGTTGAACGGAGTCTTCTCGCACCAGGTGACCTTCCCCGACGCTCGGGCCAGGCCTCCGAAGAGCTCTTCGATAAAGGCCCTCAGCATCTTGATGAGATCGGAGCGCTCGGCGAAATAGCGGCCGACTACCCGCCGATTCCTCGTTTGCTCACCCCGAGCGCGCGCGTGGCCGTTGTCGACGCTGACTTTGGCCGGAACCAGCTCTTCAAATGAGTACCAGCTGAGCTGTTCCCACAAGCGGTCAACCGCAGGCCAGTACCGCTCGGGCCCTATCTCGCCGGGTAGATCCCAGCCTCGAAAGGCCTCCATGGTGTTGCCGGTTAGGCGTTCGCTCAGAAGCCAGGACAGACGGCCGAGGGCGTCATCGGCATGGTAGGGCGTATACTTCTCGGTCAGCGCAAGGGCCAGGTCCTCGAACCCGCCGGGGTCGACAATGAAACGGCTCTCCCAAAAGAGAGACTTCACCGCCGGGTGCTGACCGATCACGCGGGTCAACTGGCTGGTCCCTGAGCGTCCGGTACCGGAACGAAGAAGGGACCAGGTTTGTTGCTCACCGCCACAGCATGACCGAAGCTCCGGCTGGTGCAAAACGACATTGAAGAATGGCGATCGACGCTCAATGGAAGTGCCCCCGACCGGCGTGACCGACTGAAGATGAGCGTCGTGCCCTCAAGGTGATCCACGTCGCGGCTCGAGCCCTCCTCGGGAGTCGCAAGACCACCAGGGACGAGCTCAGAACCCGCAGCGGTTGAGGATCCCTTTCGCAACGCTTCCGAGGCTTTTCGTCGACTGGCTACCGACCCCTTGAGCCCCGCGCATGCCGTTCGGTGTCGGCTGCTCTAGCTTCTTCGGCCTGCGCAGTGTCCTCATCGAGCTCCGGGCGGCTAGCGACGGCGCCCATGCTGAACTGAGCCCATGCTGAACTGATCGGAGTTAGCTGGGGCGAGTGGGTGACGTCGCTGGGCGTTCGTTGATCATGGGAGTGTGGGAGATTCACCGCGTGCGACCAACTCCGCGAGCGTCAAGGTCTTCTGCATCGTCCCGTAAGTCAGCCGCCAATGAGTCGGATCCTGGAGCATGAGCCGCGAGGCCACAGCACCGTTGTGGTAGCGGACTCTCAGGATCATGACGTTCAAGTAGTCTCCCGCGGGCATCTTGAAGGCGACGTAGTCTTCGGCCATATAGGAAACCGTGACCGGCATCTGAGGCGGATCGACGGCCATGAACTCGATGGTGGTCTTGGGCGGTGCACCAGCGTAGGCCTGGTAGGGGTTGGCGCGGACGCTGTCGCCAGCTCCCCAGTTGGCAATACCGCTACCGGAGCGGAGGCGCTGGTTGAGCATGATGTCTTCGTAGCCTGACTCCTTAGCGGAAAGCCAGTGCTGCCAGACTGACTTGGGGTCCCGCACGGCCACTTTCAAGGTCGCGGTTCGCATGTCCGACTTCGCCGCTCTCCGATACATGGATCGCTCGGCCTCAGTCTTTTCGCCCCAATCCTTCTTGGTGCGCTTGAGCCATTCTTCGGATGTTTCTCCCTGACGTGGAGCCTCCCACAGCTCGCGCTCTGGGCGGGGGTCTTTCCACGCCGGGCTCTTGGGACCCGGCTCCTTGTTGGGGTTCGATCCCGCTTCCTCACCCCCGGTGCTGGGGTGCACCGGTTCCTTTTGAGCGGCCGCCTTGACGTCGGAGCCTAGATCCAGGCAGATAGGAGGCTCGGGGCTGTAGCGGCACCACATACCGGTGTCGGACTCCCGGTAGGTGTGCGCTGTTCCCTCAACCTCGACGTCGACCTCCCGTACGTACCCTTTGTCGCGCATAGCCGCGTTGGTGACCGGCCTCGAACGCCCGGCGTACAACTCCCGCTCCACGAGCGGACTCTCGGCGCGTACCAGTTCGCTGCGAAGGACAGACGCGCTTTGGGCCTCGAGATCTTCGATGGTGACCGTGGCCCCTCGGCGATACGCCTTGGACACCAGGTTTGGCCCCACGTCGAAGGCGAGGTGCAGCACGGCTTGCACGAAGACAGCGGTGCCGACGCTTTCCACCATCTCGAGCGCCGATCGGGACGGCTCCCCGCGGGCAGAGCGCACGCCCTCTTCACCGAGCTCGGAGAGGGCGATGCCGCCGACGATGCCGGCCCACCCGCCGGCCAAGCCAACCCCGAAGCCTCCCGCCTCGACGAGCAACGGCCACAGCTCGCCGGCGAATTTCGTTGATTCCGCTACCTGGCTGAAGACCTCGGTGGCGAAGGGCTCCATCCGGTCGAAGGCGCCGCGTCCGATGGCGTAGAACCATCTTGGATTATCTCGCAGCGAGACGTAGACCATAGAGTCATCGAAATCCGCGATGACCATCGTGCCGATCTTGTCGCCAACCTTCGCGGTCGCTCTTCCCTCCTGACCGATCGGCATGACAGCAGAGGTCGGATGGAGCCTGATCCGCAGCGTCTCTTCCGGGTCGACCACAACACTGGCGTCGCGGGGTGTGCGGGCGACTGCTCCTTCGAAATCCTTCGTGAACGCCCATGACAAGCCATTCGTCAGCAGCCGTCCGACCTGATCCCAGTGGCTCTGGAGATACAGGATCGCCTGGTCCCGCGCCCTCGGCGAACCCTCGAAGTCGTCCGGTTCGGGCTCACCCGTCAACGGAGCGCTCGTGGCGCCATCCTGGATCCGTTCGATTAGGTGCAGATGAATATCGTCGACGATCTCGGCTTCGGATCCTGGATGGATCTGCAGCCTCCACAACGTCGTATCAGTACCGGTATACGGATACCCGCGGGCTCGGGCCCAATCGAGGATATGGACGCCGACCAGGCGCCCTTCGCGCTCATCGAGATTCGGCCCAAAGCTGAAATGGCTACTCGCCCGGAAGTACAAGCGATCGCCGGTCTTCTCCGCGCCGAGACCGCCGCCCGGCGATCCGGCCGCCTCCGGGCCTTCATCTTGACCGGCCTCAATGACGCCGACCGCTGGCTGACCGGCTCGGATACTGAGTAGCGCCGGCGTCACAAACGAAATATCGACCCCCGTGGGCGCGGTCCAGCCGATGACATGGCCATTGGCGTTTGTTGTCCCGCCCACGGGCCGGTTGGGACGCAATCCCCCCTTCGCCGTGACCACGTCGAGGTAATTGCCAACTTTGGGCTTGCCGTTGTAGGTCGCTTGGATAGTGCGGCTGGTCCGGTCCGCGAGGTCGAAAACGATGAGACCGGTGTCTACGTAAAACGTCGTGCGGACCACCTCCCACACGTTTGCCCTCGTTTGCGCCGTACCGGTCCGTCGATCCGGCTCGGAGACGCGTGGTTGTGGCTCACGTTGGACCGCCGTCAGCGGGAGAGCCACCTCACCCACCGATCGACGCTGGTACGAACGAACGAGCTGCGCTACCGCGGCATTCCCGGCGCTGTGCTGGAGGGCAATAAGGCGCGCCCCTTGTCCATCGCTCCCGGAGTCTTTTGCTCGCAAACCGGTAGGTCCTACCGTCGGCTTGCGGATCTGGCTCGGAGCGTGTTCAGTCATCGCATCCGCCCATCACTGGACCTTAGTCTCGGGGCCCACCCTACCATCTGAAAACCGGCGCATCAGCCTCATTCGACATATTCACCCGGATCGGAGATCGTCGGCCCAACCAAATGCGAGCGTAGCCCTGGTCAACGCGACCGACTCTGACAATGTCGTCAAGGGGTTGAGCAGGAGCCGTCCGAATAGGCGTGAAGTGACACTTGTGGAGAAGCAGGCGGGACCTCGGCAGAGCCCGGCGATTGCTCGCGGAGCAGAGCTACACAACACCTCAATGAACCAAATAACAGAGGAGACCACGCCCCTCAGAATGTGGCCGCAGATCCCATAACGATAGAGGCCCCGACCCGCAGAAACCTCCCACCAAAATCGGACATGTCAGATGCGAAGCCGATGTGAAGAGAATGTGGAGATCGGGTGGAGTTTGGGACTCGAGCCGCCGAAGCTAACGGTCGCAGGTCAAACGGTGGCACGGGTTACCCGCCACCTGGCAGCTTCAAGCATCGGACAGGACATTCCCGTGGCCAGGGCGTCGCCCCTACGACGCCGAAGGGGTCGTGATCTCGCTCACCAAAGGCCATGGTGGATTCGGGGATCCTGCTGGTGAAGTACTGGCTCGAAGTCAGCCCCGACGAGCAGACCCGCCGCCTGGAGAGCCGCATCAACGACCCGCGCAAGATCTGGAAGCTGTCGGACATGGACTTGAAGTCGTACGGTCGCTGGTACGACTATTCCAAAGCCCGCGACGCCATGTTCGCCGCCACCGACACCGCTTGGGCGCCCTGGTACGTCGCTCACTCCGATGACAAAAAGCGAGCCCGGCTCAACATCATCAGCCACCTGCTCAGCCAGATCCCTGTCGCCGGTCAGCTTTGGTCCTCGAGACGGGCCACCATGCGAGGCGCAGCAGCGTCGTCCGCGGATCAGATTCATCGGTTAGTTCGGCATAGCATTTAGCCCGATCCGCAGTTAGTTTGGCGTAGCATTTATCGCGATCCTTGAAAGGTTCTACCCATCGCCTCCAGGGTGACGGAACATTTGCTGCGCACATCTGTATTGTTTCTCCGCAGAACCGTCCTAAGGGTCCGGAAAGAGGGGTTTTTGTGCATTTACTGAGTGATTTAGGCCCGCGCGGCCGGCGTGTGGTCGGCGTCGCCGCAATGGCGGCAGCGGCGACAATGGTCGTCGCGGCGTGCGGCTCAAGCAGCAAGTCGGCAACAAGTCCAACCTCCAGCAGCCCGTCGAGCAGCCAGTCGGGCAGCTCGGCGTCTAGCGCGCCGACGGGGGCGCAGGCAACGGGGGCGCCGATCAAGGTGGGTTTCATGTGTACCTGTGGAGGGCCGTTCGGAGCCAGCGACGTGCCCACAGAACAGGTCTACAAGGCGTGGGTCGACACCGTGAACGCGTCGGGCGGCCTCGAGGGGCATCCCATCCAACTCATTACCGAGGACGACCAGGCCAACCCGGGCACCGCGGTCTCGAATGCTCAAACACTCATATCCGACCACGTGGTTGCGATCGCGGACATGTCGCTCGTGGACGAGACGTGGGCGTCTGCGGTGCAGAAGGCCGGTATTCCCGTGGTGGGCGTCGGGACCGCCAATAACACCTTCAACACCAATCCCGATTTCTACCCCGAAGCCCAGACGAATGACTCGGCCGTCTACTCGAACGTCTTCACCGCTAAGGCTGAGGGTGCCACCAAGCTGGCGTACTTCTACTGCGCCGAAGCGGCAACCTGCGCGGAGAGTCTCCCCCATTGGAAAGCGGTCGGTACGCAACTCGGAGTGCCGGTCGTCTACACGGCCTCGATCGCGGCGGCCCAACCGAACTACACCGCCCAGTGTGTCGCCGCCCAGCAGGCCGGTATCAACGCACTGTTCATCGGGCACGGCACCCCTGTGGTCGCCCGGGTAGCAGCCGACTGTCTCCGCCAGGGGTATAAGCCGGCCTACTTCACGGAAGGCTTGGGATACGCATCACTCATCCAGACCTCCCCAGGGATCGACCAGAACCTGTGGTCCCCCTACGAAAATCTGCCCTACTGGGTCAACGCCCCAGAAGTTCAGACCATGAACACCGCCCTGGACAAGTACTACCCCGGCTTGCGCCACAACCCGAACACTTTCAGTGAGCAATCGGCCGGGTCGTGGGTCTCCGGCTTGCTGCTCAGGGACGCGGTGAAAGCTGGCGGCCTGGGACCGAGCGACACCCCGAGTTCCGCGGAGATCGTCAAGGGACTGCAATCGCTCAAGGGAGACACCCTCGACGGCTGGGCCCCACCGCTGACCTTCGCGGCCGGCCAGGCGCACCACGTGCCCTGCTGGTTTACCGGCCACCTCCAGAACGGTGTAAACACTCTCGCCAACGGCGGGAAAGTAACCTGCCAGAATGGATCTTCCTCGTCCTAGCCTCAATCCACCGTCTCATTTGGTTAGTGATTGTTGATTGCGGGTGGCCTATTGCACCGAGCTTGGTGCAATAGGCCACGAGGTCCTGCTTGCCGATCCCTTCTCTCGGGCGACCAAGGTTCCGTCCGGTATCCGAATCGGGGCTTTTAGCCACCGTTCGATGTAGAGCAGAACCACAGCTCGTCGGTGTGGTAAGCCACCGCTTTGAGCATCAGATCACACGGAACGCTATCGATGAACGCCCGGATCCCGCTGTCCGACACCGGCCAGCGGGGCGACGTCACGCACCACGAGCACAAGGTCATCCCAATTGACACACGGACTGCCCTCGGACCCCGCCCTCGACGGGTCCTTCGATCGGGTCCGATGTGCTGTTCCTAAGAGGACCGGCGACGGGGCGGAATCGCCACGGGTGCAGGTCCGCCAGCTACAAACCGGCGAGGAGACGTTGAGCCTCCTCATCCCCAATGGGTATCGGGGCGTCGCCAACCCCTTGGTAGTCCGTCATGCGCTTGGACCGGCGAATCACACTTCACGCATCGGTCTCAGCGCGGACAAGCACCTGACCGGGGGCGCAAAGGTCAGCAGGGTGCGCGATAACTGTGTAGTTGGCGGCGTGATCCTGACCGCCGGGGTCGCACCCGGAAGTCGCCCCTTTGGCGCCGCTCGCGGTCGGAAGGTCGGTGCGCCGCAACCAGGCGACGACCCGGGTGACACAGGAAGGGCGGCGTTATCTCGCGAGGAGCGATCTAGAATTCGGGCTCGATCGAGGGAGGCGCCAGTCATGCTTCGTCATCGCAACGAGTTCCCCGTCGAAGGTCAGCTGCTGGGGTTCGACGGTGCGACTGCCTGGCTGAACACTGGACCGCAGACGGTGGCCGGGCTGCGGGGCCGCGTGGTGCTCGTCAGTTTCGGTACCTATACCTGCATCAACTGGATCCGCTCGCTTCCCTACGTGCGGGCGTGGGCTGACAAGTACGCGAGGCAGGGGCTGGTGGTCATCGGTGTGCAGACTCCCGAGTTCGACTTCGAGGCCGACCTAGGCAACGTCGGCCGCGCCATCAAGGAAAAGGACGTCCGTTATCCCCTGGTGGTGGACAACGACTACGCCGTGTGGCGAGCGTTCGATAACCACTACTGGCCCGCTCTCTACTTCGTTGACGCCCAGGGTCGGATTCGCCACCACCGCTTCGGCGAAGGCGAGTACGAGGAATCCGAGATGGTCGTCCAGATGCTTCTGCGGGAGGCCGGCCTCAACGTCGATACGGGCCTGGTGCGACTCCAACCCGACGGGGTCGAAGCCGCCGCCGACTGGGCCGCCCTGGACTCAGCGGAGGCCTATCTCGGCTACGAACGCGCCGTGGGCTTCGCCTCGCCCGGTGGTGTTGTGCCGAACGAGCGCCACGTCTACTCGACCCCGGCCGACCTGGGCCACAACCAGTGGGCGCTGTCCGGCGCGTGGCGAATCGGCCCGGTCCCCGTGCTGATCAACGAGCCCGGTGGCTCGATCTCGTATCAGTTCCACGCCCGCGACCTGCATCTGGTCATGGGGCCACCTGCGGGGAGTCCGCCGGCGCGGCTTCAGGGTGCGCCTCGACGGCAAGCCCCCAGGACGCGCCCAAGGCGTCGACGTCGACGAGAGTGGCAACGGCAGCGCTGACTACCAGCGGATGTACCAGCTCATCCGTCAGCCCCCGCCGATTGGCGACCGGCTGTTCGAGATCGAGTTCCTCGACGCAAGCGTCGAGGCCTTTGTGTTCACCTTCGGGTGACGAAAGATCTCCCCGCCGAAACCACGAGACTTCTGGTCACCAACAGTTGCAGTCGTCAACCCAGACGTCCTCCGATCAGCGGACGTCCTCCAATCAAAGCCCACATGCAACCAGAGGCGAAGCGGGCGACAGCAACACCCGATAACGGCCTGAACCGCCCCGGGATCCGCGGAGGCTCAGGAGTGCCCCATAACGTTCTCGGCGCGACCGGCTCGAGACTGCCTCGAAACGCCGGGTAGGTGCGGCACCCGGAGTCCGAGGACAGTCGCCGCTGCGTACTTTGTCAAGCCTCTCGAATGTTCAGTTCGGGCCAGCGAGCCCGAAGTAGTCGGACCAATCGAGCCATGCGAGATCGCCCCATTCCGCTCGGAACGTTATGTCGTGTTGACAATGAGGTCGGCGAGTTCGTCTCGAGTAGGTCCGGGTGGGACTGCGGGGCGGAAGCCGCTCTGAAGCTGTTCGCGGGCACGGCCTTCGATGCTGGACAGCACCGATGGGCCGGCGAGCATGCTCAGGTAGGCGCCAACGGTCGGCATCACCGACGGGTCAACCTCGGCAACTGAACAGATCAGGTCGGAGGGAAGGGGCTGTCCGAAATCGATTGGTTCCCCGCGCCATCGAGAGAGGAGACCGCAGTCCCAACGGACGTGGTCGTCGAACCAAGGTCGCATGGCCTCAAGCCGGCTGCTGGCCAGCCCTTGTTGAAAAGGCCCACTTGGCGGGCTAGCGCCTCATGCAGAGTTGGCGGGCCAGCGCCTCACACCCAGGGGTCATCGGTCCCCATACTGCGCCATACTGCGCCGCCCGGAGCCGGCGAAGTCGAACCAGGGTCGACGGTGCCTTCTGGTTCGAGACCGGCGACGAAACACGGAAGGCTAAAAATCTGGATCATGATCCACGATGCACCATCAGCGTCGCCGTGCAAGAGTTCGACCTCGTCGTCGACGGCACGGCCAGCAAGGTCACCGATCCGCCGACGGTTGCTGCCATAGCGGATCGGTGGGCGGGCGACTGGCCGTGCCGGGTGGACGAGAGGGGTCAAGCCCTGACGGCGGACTTCAGCGCTCCGTCAGCGGGACCGCCTCCCTGGTTCGTCTACCGGGTCACACCTCGAGCCGCTACAGCCGTCGGGACGGTCGACCCCGGTGGCGCGACTCGTTGGCGCTTCTGACTCCGGTCCTCAATCAGCGCCGCCCGCCAGGAGCAGCCGTCGTGCAGACCATGGCCTTGACCCCGATAGTGGGAGTCGGGGTCGCCTGGACCGCTTCGGGCCTGGGATCCCGAACCGACGTATCGGTCACGACGTCGAGCGAGACCCCGAAAGATTGGGTCTGGCTCACGATTCCGGATGGCCGCCCCGGATCGACTTCGTCATCGGAGACGCCACGACCGTGCTGGACGGAACGGGCTCCTTCGACCTCATCTTCGCCAATCGCGAAGGAGGCAACTGGTACGGGCCGGAGCTCACGCTGGCTACCACCTCACTTTCGGGGAAGGAGATCAGTCGGCACCGTAGTGGATGGCCGGGATCAGCTTGCCTCCCTTAACGACGAACTGATCCCGAGCCATCCGCCCCCCGCCCACCTCATCGAAACCTCGCCGGACCTCTCACTCCTTGCGGCCCAGGTGGTCGGGGATCTGACGTGGAACGTGTACGTGACTGCGACCATTCGAAGGGGGAGCCTCCGGTCGCCCCCGACCACTCGGGCCAATCGCAAGATTCGATCTCGCTTGTGTCGATGCTGTGAAGGAAGCGTGAAGATCGTGTGGAGCAGTGTGATCACCGTCGACTGTTGAGCCACATCTCGGCCTCGTCGGTTTGCGAAGGGGCTGGAGCTGGGAGCAGCCGCTCGCCAAGGTTGGGTCGATCTCGGTGTCGCACGCATCGATCGATCAGGAACGTCGCAGCTGGCCACACCAAGCAGGCCGGCCACGATGGCCTCCTCCGGCATCATAGTTTCAGCGCCTATCCGGGTCGGTCCATGCCACAGTTAGTTTGTCTACGAATGGGACCTATTCCTACTAATTTGTCTACAAATCGGACCTCTTCCTACGAAGGTGCGCGAGTTGTAGGTACGGCTTTCTCCCCCGACTTCATACGATTGCTCTCCTAGGTGTAGCCGACATACCACACCAGGGAGGCCGTAGTATCCTCACGATTGACCGATTGCCATCAGGTGATCACAGAACAAAAGGGGGTAATAGATTGCTTACCAAAAGGAAGCTTTCTTACGGGGCGGGTGTCCTGGCGATCGCCCTGGTCGCCGCCGCGTGCTCATCGAGCAGCAAGTCCTCGAGTAGCAACACCACTGCCGCATCGACCGGCGGCACGACCAGCGGTTCAACCAGCGCGTCGTCGGCTGCGCAAGCTACCGGGGCTCCGATCAAGGTGGGCGTGGTTTGCGCCTGCTCGGGCCCATTCGGAGCTGCCATTTCGACTTGGAATCAGACCTACACGGCCTGGGCCGATTCGGTGAACGCCTCCGGCGGCATCAACGGCCATCCGGTTAAGATCCTCTTCAAGGATGATGGCGGCAACCCGGCCACATCGGCGTCCGACGTTCAGACGCTGCTGGCATCCGGCGTTGACGCGATCGTGGCTGAGACCGTGTTCGAGGCGGCTTGGGCAAACGCGGTGCAAGCCGCCAAGGTCCCGGTGGTGGGCGCTGACCAATCGTCAACGGTGTTTTATACGAATCCGGACTTCTATGTGCCAGCCCAGACTGGCGACTCCGCGGCGGCGGCAATAGCTGCCTCAGCCAAGGCGGGCGGGGCCGCCACCATGGGTTCCCTGTACTGCGCCGAGGCTCCTCAATGCTCCGAGCTCAATGGACCCATCAAGGCCGCGGCGCAGCAGAACGGTATTCCGTTTACGTACACCGCGTCGATTTCGATGACCGCGCCCAACTACACCGCTCAGTGCGTGGCAGCCCAGCAAGGTCACGTCGGCGCTCTTTTCATAGGCGATAGCAATACGGCCGTGGTCAGAGTCGCGTCGGACTGCCAGCGGCAGGGCTATAAGCCAATCTATCTCGTCGAAGGTCAGGGGTTCGCAAATAACTATCTTACCGGCCCTATTAGCGCCAACCTCTGGTCAGAGATGCCGGACGTACCATATACCTCTAGCATTCCTGCGGTGCAGGCTATGAATGCCGCCGTCGATAAGTACGAGCCAGGTCTGCGTAGCAACATCAACTGGGCGGAAGGCGACTTGATCACGTGGACATCGGGCAAACTGTTAGAGGCAGCGGTCAAGGCCGGGGGGCTCACCCCGAGTGGCACACCCAGCGCCGCGGAGATCACCCAGGGTCTCGAATCGATGCACGGAGAGACGCTGAATGGGCTCTCTCCACCGTTGACGTTCACCGCCGGACAGCCTCACCACGTTGATTGCTGGTTCCTCTTGCACGTTTCCAACAGCGTGGCCACCACCCTCAACAATGGCCAGCCCACCTGCCAGAAAGGGTCGTCAACGTCGTAGCGTACTGTGAGTTGCGGGAGGGCACTGTTACCTCCCGCAACTCACCGGATCGCAATTAAGGCGCCCCATTGATCCTCATATCGTGATCACCGTCCCTTACGTCGCCAGATCATCCGACGGCTTCGACAAGTCCGGGCGGATTGGCCTATAAACAAGCGGTTCCGCTCACGACTGGTCGGTGGTGGGGCGGATTGATCTCTGGTGGGGTCAGGATGCCTGCGCCGAGCATGCCAACACATAGACCATCAACTTTCGGCCCTGGCTATCGGTTCGGTTCTCTCCTACGAGACAAGCCGGCGGGATAACAGAGCAGCGCAGCAGGGAAGACGACTGCTCGGTGGGCTCCGCGCAGCCCGAACGCCGGACGCCTGGCTGGAGATCCTCGGCACGGGCGTGCCAATCAGCGAGAACCTAGCCGCAACCCCAGGCTGGACGACCTCGATAACCCGAGGCACCTATCGGCCGGTGGTGTTTGCTGCTCTCGCTGCGGCGAGTTGACGTTCAGAGCCCGTTAAGGCCGTTCCTCATCGGGCACGCTGGTCGAGGATCGGGCGGCTGTGATTCCGTTACTGTCGGTCGATGGACGTCGGTGTGGCGGGGGCGGCCGACGTAGGCTTGTTGGGACGATCGCTGGCCGTGGCGTACGAAGCGAATCCGCTGGTTCGCTGGATGTTTGCCGATAACCTCAGTTCGCCGCGGCTGATCTCGTTGTTCAGCGCCTTGGTCCGACTCGGGATCCGCGAAGGTCAGGTGTATCGGAGCCTCGATGGTGAAGGAGCGGCGATCTGGTTCCCTCCCCTCGAGAGCACGGGCGGCCCTGATGTTGCGGGTGGCACGTCGGAGTGGAGCAGCCGACGGCGAGCGGCGGCGCTTGGCGTGTTGGCCGCCGCGAGACCGGCCGAGCGGCACTTCTACCTCGATGCCGTTGGGGTTGTCCCCACTCAGCGGCGTCGCGGGGTCGCCTCTGGGCTGCTTGCCCCGGTGCTGGCGCAGTGCGACGGCGACGGCATCCCGGCGTACCTGGAGAACTCGGATCCGGCGAACATCGCCTTCTACGGTAGGAACGGGTTCGTGGAGATCGGTCCCCTGCCCATGCCCGTGGGGTGTCCTCCGATCGTCGCCATGCGCCGAAGCCCCCGCTCTGCCCGGTGAGCAACGTCGAAGGCGGCCACGACTGCGTTGAGTCCTGCCCGTGGGCCAATGAGCCGGCCGGCGAGGAGCGGCGGCTGCGTCTTCTCGAGTATCCGGCGATCTCGATGACCTTGTCATCTTGGACTCGCATCGCTTGGAACCTCTCCAGGTCGGCTGCGTTGCCCGTCGGCCGCCCACCCCAGTCGAACCACGTAGGCGCCGGTGCCTGACCACACGACCGTGGCCGCGGGAGTGGTGTTGGGCTCGACTGCCAACTGTCTGTGCTGGAGGACCGACCGGGCCTCATCGGGTCCGTGTCAGGCCGGAGTCGTGCGCCACCACAAGTGTCAGTGTTCGGGACCTCTCCACTCAAGGTCAGGATGGAACAGATTCCAGAAGGGGTCTAACGTCGCCGGGCACGGCGTTGTCGAGGGCGCGCTGGAAGCGGTGCGCTTCGACCGCGCTCCGAGGCTACACCAGGCTGTCGTCCCGGACGTCCAGAGTGAGGCGGGTGGGGTCCGGCGTGGATGGTGGGAACGGCGGGAGACCTCGGGCGAGAGTCGGTCCGATGTTGGATGACGTGATCCCCCGCCGGTGATACCGGGCGGCTGTTTGCGCGCGCCTCAACCCGCCCCCTCCGCCTGTGGCCCACACGCTCTCCTCGAGAATATTCGGAGTCGGGAAGATCTTGGCGGCGTGTGGACAATAGAGGAGTGATGGCGAATGACCCCGTACGCGGCGAGGACTCCGCCGACGAGAACCGCGACGGACAGGTCATAGCGGCGTCGCTATCCGAGCCCGACCGATTCGGAACGATCTTTGAGCGGCACTTCGACGCCATTCATCGCTATGCGGCCCGGCGGGTGGGTACGGCGCTGGCCGACGACCTGACTGCGCACACCTTCACCCTGGCCTTCGAGCGACGACGCAGTTTCGATGCCGCGTCGGATACGGCACGGCCGTGGTTGTACGGGATTGCGACCAACCTGATCCGGAATCACCGCCGAGCCGAACGCAGGCTTCTGGCCACCTTGTCGAGACTGGGTCACGACATCGTCGGTGTGTCGCACGGCGCGGACAGCTCCACCGTGGGCGGACCCGTGGATCCACACCTGGCCAAGGCCCTACGCAGACTCCGGCCCGAGCAACGCGACGTGCTCCTGCTGCACTGCTGGGGTGATTTGACGCACACGGAGATCGCCTCCGCCCTCGGGATTGCCCCCGGCACGGTGGCATCTCGTTTGTCCCGGGCCCGCCAACGCGTCCGCGCCGCTATCGAGGCCAGCCCCAGCCCGGCCCCTGACCCCGAACCATCCTCCGACCCATTCCTGAAGGAGCACCGATGATCGACGAACTAGATGCTGTCAGACGATTCCGAGCCGAAGTTGGTGGCCCGAGCCCATCAGCCCGATCGGCCGCCAGCGGCACCCTCGATGCAGCCATGTCCGTCGAACTGGGTCAGGCGCCATCGGTCGGATCGCGGCGGTCACCGTGGCGAGGACACCGCCTGACCTGGACGGTCGGCATGGCGACAGCGGTCGCCGTGGCGGTCGCCGTCGCCGTGGTCGCCTATCCATCGTCATCCAGGCCGCACACCTCCCAACCCAGTGGCCAGTCGTCCGTCACCGAACTGCAACACGCCATCCTTGCGGCGTTCGACTCCACCTCCGGCGATGTCCTCTACGTCCGACTGACCATGACGGTCTCCGACGGACAGTCGGTGTCGCAGGAAGTATGGACCTCGCCCGCCGATCCGCAACCGAATCAACTGGTGCGCTCCCGCCACCTCCTGCTCGACGCCGAAGGGGCGCCGGTACAGGATGTCCAACTCGTCTACAGAACGCCGGCCAACCTCTACCTCCACCAAAGTGCCGGGTCAGCGCCGACCGGACAGATCCTGAGCGTCGACTACCCGACCAGAACCTGGTCCGAGCAAGCCGACAGGTCGATCGCCGGTGCCCTACCGAACACGCCGGGAGCAGTGGCCCTGGGATCTCTGCGCAACCAGGTGGCTGACGGCCACGCCTCCGAGCTCGGTACCACAACGGTGGACGGCCAGCCGGTCAAGGAATTGTCGCTGAGGGACCCGCAGGGCACCCTTCTGCTTCTGTGGGTCAACCAGCAGACCTACCTCCCTGTGCGGGAGTCCTTCAACTACCAATCAAGTAGTGGCGCCCAAGAAATGCAGGGCACCAGCACGTCGGACTACGAGTACCTGGCCCCCACTGACGCCAACCTGGCCCGGCTGCAGGTGACGGTCCCGACCGGATTCGCCCATACCGCCACGTCACCGTCCAGGCCATGACAACTGGCCAATCTCACGCGATGGAGGCAGAAACCACCCTAGGCGACAGCGGCGATCGGTTCCTGCTGTGGCTAGACACCTATCGGCGCCAACTGGACGATCCTCATTTCGGCCAGGAACTGTTGGCACCGAGCGACGACCAGCTCACCCCACTCTCGGATCTCCACGGCAGCGCCGCCCTGCACTTCGAGTGGCAGGCCGCCAGGCTCTCCGAGCAGGCTGAGTTCGTGGATGCCTACGAGCAGGGGGCCTACGGGTCTCCTGCCATAGATACCGTGACGCTCACCGTCGTACCAATAACGGTCGGCTTTTCGATAGACGTCCTGCTCACCTACAGGAATCTGGCCGTGGGAGCTGTACTGCTCGTCACGAGCCTGATCGTGGCTGCGGTCGTCGTCTACTGGTGGCGCCGGCCCCCGTATTCGTACACGGGGGAGTACCGCAAGCCGTCCGACGACGCCGTCGCGCTCGCCCTGCAGCGCTCCCGTCAAGCGAGATTGGACGCCGACTTGGGCCCTCGGAGACCGCCGATCCCCAAGGATCCGTCACTCGCAAAGGGACGTCCGCTCGGAGCAGCCTGATCCAGGGCGGCGGCCGCCTGGCCATCGGGATGTCCCGGACACGGGGAGGGTCGTCGAGGAAGTCGGCGGTCGGCACGAAGAACCGGGTGCCGGTCACCGCGTCGGAGAAGCCAAGGATCCGGTCGTAGCTGCCGACGGGTCTCCCAGGAACATGTGCTGGAACATCAGCTCCGTGACCGAGGAGGTCGCCGCAAGCCAAGTGAAGTAAGTGCCGAACTCCCCGGCGCTCGACGATCCGAAGGGCATGTTCTCCCGCAGGATCTGACGTTGGGTGCCGTCGGGCTCAACGATCGTGTTCAGCGTCACGTGGGAGTTGGCCGGCTTAACGTCATCACCCATCTCGACGTTCGAAAGCTTGGCCCGACCGAGAACGCGCTCCTGCTCTTCCCGGGCAAGGGCGCGTTCCAGGGAGACATGTCATGGCGGTCGATCTCGACGAGGCGGGAGCGGCGGAGGAGCACGCGCTGATTGCCGCTGTACTGAGGACGGCGCTGACGAGCAGAAGGTAGCGAATTCGCGTCGGGTATTACTCGGCGGCACCAGCAGAAAGTCACCGTGGATGGCTCCGGTGGCCCGATGACCGACGTAGGCGAAGTTATTGATCCAGGCGTCCACGAACTGGAGCACGCAATACCGGCCAACCGTGTCAGGAAGTGCAACCGTAGCGGCCCGACCCCAAGCTCGAGCTGCGCCATCAAGTAAACGGTGTCGTTGTTGATGGTGACGAACCTGTCTCGAGGTCCGGCTGTGGCTGAACCGGTTGCACGCCCCTGCGGGTTCCAGGCTCCTGAATCGCTTGGCTGGGATGGAGGACAACAGCATCTGCCAGGGTGATTAGCGGCGTCTCCGCTGGTCGGGGTCGAGGGTCGAGGGTCGAGGGTCGAGGGTCGAGGGTCGAGTTTGCTCCCGCGGCGTACTCGAGAGCGCTCCTCAGCCTTCAAAAGAAGGCCTTGCGGTCCAGCCCACAGTGCCTGGTCGCTCGCCCGCAACGCCGGTCAGGCTGCCCGTTCCGCGACGCGCCAGAATCACGCCAACCTTCGGCCCTCTAGAGGCTTCGCTCCCAGCTACGAGGCGGCTGGGTAGGCCGGGTCGTGGTCGCCGGGGAACATGGGGCTGGCCCAGCCGAGCTTCCAACTGAGTATGTCCAATGAGGCCGCCGCCACCACTGCGGCGGCGATGGCGACCCAAAAGTCAACGTAGGTGCTGAGCAGCCAGAACATGGACGCCGATACGATCACCGCGGCCAGCCCCCAATGCGCCTGGCGGAAGATGGCGGCCCGCTCACCGGCCATCACGTCGGCCGTCGCGCCACCCATGGTCCCGGTCACGACTCCGAGGAGTACGGCGGCATCACCCGGTGCTCGGTATTCGAGGCCCTTTTGTACCCCGATGGTGACGAGGAGCCCGACGGCGACGCCCCGGGCCAAGAGGTACGAAAGATGTCCTTGGACCAGCCGGGGGGCAAGGAACCCCCCGACCAATGCGGCCGCCAGGACCGCTGGTATGTAGTACCAGTTCTGGATTGCGGCCGCTTCCAACCCAAGCAAGAAATCACGGACCATGCCGCCAGCAAGCCCGGCGATGACCCCAGCGGTGAGCACTCCCAGTAGCGGCAGCCGGCGGTTCCGACCGGCAGCCGCGCCAAAGGCGGCGGCAACCGCCATGGCGCAGACATCCACCCAGTCCGGCAGTAAGGGAAGCGGCGCTGGAGCCGTGGTTACAAGCAGAGCAGTCACGACTGCCCCACTGTAGAAGAGTGGACCTCCCCCGGCGGCAACTAACTCGACTCCCTCATGGAGTTCGACGACAACTCCGGCCAAGTCATCCAGACCATCCGAGATCTCGGGCCCGCCGACAACAACCTGGATGCATCCCGGCGAGCGCTGGCGCCTCTTTCTGAGGGACACCGGGGCTGGCTCGACCGAGGAAGGACCGCACACCTTGAGACTTCACCAACTGGCAGCACTATCCGAGCTTGCGGCCACATTCCGCAGTACTTCCCTTCGGCGTCAATGACCGACAGCCGGCTGGTCGCCACGCTTCGGATGCCGGCCGGGCGTCAGGCGGCGACAGACGATCACGCGAAGCCGCGGGACGACGAGACGACCGTGGGCGTGCGTCACCCCGCGATCCGAGCGAGAGCCCGGCTGAACCGCGTTGGGGGGCGTGTGCCGCTCAAGGGCGAGACCGAGGTGGTGGCCTCCTTGCTGCTGAGCAAGCTGGCTCACTCGACTCCTGACGACGACCAGCAGGTGGCGGACACCCTCGAAATCCGGAAGGCGTTCCTGCAGCATCGCTTCACCAACCGGCTGTCCGCTTATGACCGGGGAGATCGGTTCTACCGCCACCTTGACACCACCTTGAATCTGGCGTCCATCGCAGCAGGCATAGCCGCCTCCCTGCTCGTGGCGTCGGCTACGGCCAAGGCCTGGACCATCGTCCTCGCGGTCGGTATCGCCGGGTGTCAAACCCTGAGTCAATGGCTGAAGCCGGCTGAGCGAGCTGGGCGTCGGGGACGGGCCGCCTCCGCGCTTCGCCGCGAGGCGTGGGACATCCTCGACGGCCGCGACCGCTACCGGGGCAAGGATACGGATCGTGCCTGGGATCTGTTTTGCGACCGCGTCGACTCCATCGAAGGACAGGAACAGACGAGCGAGCACGGAGAAGCCGGATCTACGCCCAACATTGCCGTTGGCGACGCGCTGACGAGATCCGAGCGACGACGGTAACTAGTGCCGCGCCAGGCGACACTTCCGTGCTTCTTGACTTCTTGTAGTTTCACGTCTCGAGTGTGTCGGTGGCGCCAGGCGATATAGCGGCGGATCGCGCCGGCTTGTTCTTGGTGGCTGGTCGTGGTCGGTGCCATCCAGAGCGGAGTAGCGCAAGGCGGTGAACTGGGCTTCGATGCGATTGAGCCAGCTGGCGTAGAAGGGACAAAGGCCAGTCCGATGTTGTTGGCCTCGACGAACTCGAGTCGTCGATCATGGACTCCAAAGCGCTCGAGGAGCTGAACCCCTACAGCTTCTTGCGGCCGCCGCCTTGTACGTCCGCAGGCTGGTCAACCCGGCGCAGCTGCACAACATCGTGGGCACCGCCATCACCGCCGTGGCGGAGGGAGGGCCGGCTGTGATCTCCGTGCCGGGTAGCAAGAAGCCGAGGTGATCCCGTTCGCAACCGAACCCCCCAACCGGGACTTCAACCTGGTCACTGAGGCACGCGGGGCCAAAGGCATCCGCATCGAAGAATCCGTCGACGTTCGCGATTCCGAAGCTCAACGACAGAGGCCCGCATGGCCGATATTCCGTTCTCCACCGACGCCAAGATCATCGTCGAGCGGGGTGACAAGATTGTCCTGATCGTGTCAATCGATCCGAGATCCACAACCGGATCGACCCAGACGCCTCCTTAAGTCTGGCCAAGGCCTACTACGACTTCGACAACCACCCCAGCCTGCGGGCGGCGGTGTTGTTCGGCCACGGCGAGAACTTCTCCCGCGGCATCGACGTGGACGCCTTCGCCCCCCTGGCCAAGACGGGCCAGCCGTTCACGATCAAGGGTGGCATGCTCGACCCCTTTGCCAGGACCCAGCAGCTCAGCAAACCCCTGACCGCCGTTGTCCATGGCGATAGCTGGAATATGGGCCTTCTGACGGTGCGTCCGTAGTCGCCAGGCCTAACGCCTACAGTCAATGGAGTTCCCACCCCCGGTGTCGATGCCCCGCCGGCACCCGCTTTTGGAGACCTGATCATGGAAGCCTCGTTCTCTCCCCCGACGCCGTCCGCCTTGGCCGGTGCCGCGCTCATCGGTGCCTCCACCGGCCTACGTTCCCAGATGGGCATGGCCGTCTTGCTCAACGACACTCCCCCCGCCCAGCTTCCCCGGTTGTTCCATCACCGGGCCGCCCGGCCGCTAGCGACGGCAGCGGCCCTCGCCGAGCTCATGGTAGACAAGCTTCCTTTCACCCCGCCGCGCACCCGGGCTCGTGGTCTGGTGCCCCGCATTGGCCTGGGCGGCCTCACCGCCGGCCTGCTGGGACGCAACGCAGGAGCACCGACCACCGCGTCCGCGGCCGTCGGCGCCGGGACCGCCGTCGGGGCGGCGTTCGCCGGCAAGGCCGCCCGGGGAGCGCTCGCTACGCTACTGCCGCCCCTAGCCGCCGGCCTCGTCGAAGACCTCGTCGCGGTGGTACTCACGGTGATGGCGCTACGCCTGGCCCCTACAGCAGCCTCGGATGAGGGAGCGGCGGAAGCCGAGAACCAGCTAACTCACTGAAGACTTCAAGGACCACGACTGGATCAATGCGACAGGGAACCGATGTCTTTGGCCGAGCGCTGATGGACTGGACACAGGGTGGCACTGCTCCCGAAGTTATCGAGCGTGACGATGGTTTCACGGACCTCGGCGCAGGGCACGAATTGTACGTTGCTAAATTCAAGGACTGGCCTTCTTCCGAGCGCCAGTCTATTCGCTATGTCCGCGGTCGCATCATCGACGTGGGTTGTGGCGCGGGGAGGGTCGCCTTGTACCTTCAGCAGCGGGGGTTCGATGTCGTAGGCCTGGATGCCTCACGACTGGCGATCCGGTCGGCCCGGTTGCGTGGTGTGAAGGAGGCATGGTGTATGTCAATCGACGACCTGTCCGACAGGATCGCCCAATTTGACACCATCATCCTATTTGGCAATAACTTGGGGATTTTTGGCACTCCCGACCGTCTACGAAGAATGTTAACTGTCTGGGCCCATAGGACGAACGCTCGTGCCCGCATCTTGGCCCAGAGCACAAACCCATATTGCGGCGGTGCTCCCGCGTTTGATCGAAGTTACTATAAAAGGAACAAGCAAAGGGGCCGCATGCCAGGACAATTACGGATACGAACCCACTACCGAGGTTATGTTGGTACATGGTCCGACTGGCTCTTTGTGTCGCGAAACGAGATGCGGGTCCTTCTGAAGGGCACCGGATGGCAACAGTCCAAGATTCTTGGCCAGTCACGGAGTGATCCGTATGTTGCAGTGTTGGAGAAGAACTAGACAATCCAAGGTAGCGGCTGGCGGGTCGACCGAGGGGAATGACGGCGACGTCCCTGTGCCACTGTGGGTATACAGCCGACCAACTCACCGCTTTCCCTCCAGCGGGCTCGGCCCAGGGGGGATCACGCGTAGGCGGCAGTGGACAATATCGACGAGATGATCATCATAATGGCGAGGGGCGGCGATGGATAGACCGGTGTTGTTCTGCTACGACGGCTCTGAGGGATCGAGGGCGGCGCTCTCGGTTGCTGTCGAGCTGGTCATGCATCCCGCCGATGCCGTGGTCCTGGTCGTGTGGACGCCCGTGTCGCTCCAACTCGCCCGGGGACGTTCGCTGCTGGCCGCGGTGCCGAATGAAGGAGAGATGGACAAGGAGGAGAGCGCCGCCGAGCAACGGCTCGCCGGTGAGGGCGCCGAGGGCGCCAAGAGGCGGGCCTACGACGCCTCGGCCCGCATCGCCCGGGCGAACGAGTCGGTGGCCAAGACGCTCAGGGAGGTCGCTCGTGAGGTCGACGCCTGTCTTATCGTCTGCGGTCAACGCGGACGGGGCGCGATAGCCAGCGCCGTCTTTGGGAGCGTGTCGCACCAACTCTCCGCCCACGCCGAACGTCCGGTGCTGATCGCCCCGCAGCACCCCGCTCGGTAGGAGGACTTGGACTGCGGCCCTACGGCGAGGCGTTGGCGGCTGGGGTGTCGCCGCGATCGGACGATCCGCCTCGGTCAGTAGAGCCTCCGGCCGGTGGCGGAGGTCGGGAGCCCACCCGCAGAGCGTGCGTGGTGGCGGCCGCGGCCGCGTCCTCGAGGTGGAGGGCGTTGGCCTACGGCGCGACTCCGACAAGAGGGTCACCTCGTGTTCGGGACGGCCGGGCTAGCAATCGAGATAGGCCGAGTTGCGGTGCCGTTGGCGGCTCCGCCGGAAGGCTCGACTCAACGACCCGATAACCGGATCCGGGGTACGCGGCCTCCTGTACGAAGATCCACACCCCGTATCTGTGCTGAAGAGACAGGTCCCGCAACTACTGGGGCGGCGATAGCGGCCACGGCCTGCTTCATCAGGTCCGCCACCGCGGCCGGTTGCGGTACGTACACGGAGTGACTGGCCCCCACTTCGACTACGGTCGACCCAGCCCGCTGGGACATGGTGCGCTGGGCGGCCGCCGGGGGGATCATCTGGTCCTCGGTCGTGACCAGGTACCAGCTCGGCTTGGTCCGCCACGCCGGGTCGGTGACCAGCCCGCCTAGGGCGTCCAGGCCCCAGGGGACCTGCGAGTCGGCCATGAACGCGGCCACCTCGGCCGGCACGTCGGCGGCAAACGAAGCGTGGAACTTGTCCCGATCCAGAAACAGGAAGCCGGCCCGGCGCGGCAGGATCGGTGGCTGCGGCCCGTCGGCCGGGAAACCGGCGATCAGCGAGTTGACCGACTCGTCCTGGTCCGGAGCGAAGGCGCAGATGTAGACCAGGGCCGCCACCTTCGCGTCGGTTCCGGCCTCGCTGATGACGGCGCCGCCGTAGGAATGGCCAACCACCACCAGCGGGCCATCCTGGGCGTCGATGATCAGCCGCGTCGCGGCGGCGTCGCCCTGCAACGACAGGGTGGGGTTCTGCACAGCGGTCAGGGAAGACGCGTAAGGTTAGCGACGTTTGATGCCGAATACCCACCGTTGATGCTTCGGACCACAGCACGTCTGTCCTTCGCAGCAAACAGAGTGGTCGCGTCGATAATCGTTGTGTTGGGCCTCGCGCCTGCCGTCGAAGCGGGGATCACGAGGGGGCATATGATGGTGACTAGTGGAAGTTATGCACCGTCGGGAGGCCGATGTTGACTATGTCAGTTGTCGAAAACGTTCGGGTGATCGATTCTGATTCGCATGTGACCGAGCCACCTGACCTGTGGACGAGTAGGTTGCCGGCGAAGTGGCTTGACCTGGCGCCTCGAGTGTTGCCTGATGAGAGCACGAACTGTGACCGGTGGCAGCTGAACGGTCATTGGTTGACTCCTGTTGCTCTTTACAGCCACGCCGGGTGGAGTGAGGCGTCGCCCAACTGCCCGCCGACTTTGGCCGAGGCGGACCCCGGGTCGTGGGATCCAGGCGCCCGGTTGAAGAAGATGGACGAATACGGAATATACGCCCAGGTCCTGTATCCCAACTTGATCGCCTTCGAGACCGCGACTTTTATTGACACCGATCCGGAGTTCGCTCTGGCCTGCACCAAGGCTTACAACGACTTCTTGACCGAGTTCGCCCACACTGATCCGAACCGATTCGTCCCCATAACGATGCTGCCGTTCTGGGACCTCGAGGCGTCGGTAGCCGAGATGAGGCGTTGCAAGGACTTGGGTCATCGCGGGGTCCTGTTTGGCAATCGCTACGAGCGGATCGGGCTCCCCACCTTCTACGAGGATCATTGGGAGCCGATCTTCTCGGCGGCGGAGGAACTATGCCTGTCGATCAACTTCCACATTGGTTTCTCGTCGAAGGAAGCCCGGACAGCGATGCACAACGACATCGATCAGGGTGGCACCCGAGAGCATGCTCGGCGCGTGTCGTTGAACCATATCGGACAAAGCCAGACCATCGCGGAGATCCTCACTACCGGTTTGTGCGATCGGCATCCGAACCTGGACTTCGTCTCCGTGGAGAGTGGCTTCGGGTACGTGCCGTACCTGCTGGAATCTCTCGACTGGCACTTCGCAAACTTCCAGGTCTTCGACGAACATCCAGGTACGCTGTTGCCGAGCGAGTATTTTCGGCGACAGGTGTATGGGAGCTTTTGGTTCGAGACGACGACTCTGCCACTTCTGGAGCTGTACCCCGACAACTTTATGTTCGAGACGGATTACCCGCATCCTACGGGCCTCTCGCCCGGGCCCGTCTCCAATGCGGAAATTCCGTCGGTGCATATTGAGAAGAACTTGGCCAGCCTGCCCAGCGATCTGGTCCGAAAGGTGCTCAACCAGAACGCGGCCCGGATCTACCACCTGGATTGAGGGGCTGTTTCTTCCCATCCGGAGTTAATCGGGGCACTACGGTACGACGTTCCGGACTCGAACCAGATCGAGGTGTTGTTGAACAGACCGGGGTGGTACTTCTCCACCGCGGTGTTCATCGCCTGGATAGCGGGGATGTTCGCGTTTCCAGGGGTCACCGTTGAGCTGGTCGAGAGGTTCCCGCGCGGGCGGCACGGGCCTGTGCCTCTTCGGCTTGGAGGCGTGCCTTGGCCAGCGCGAGCGTTGGTCGTTCCTCGCCCACAGCGATAGATGTGCTTCAGCGCCTCTCTCGAGTGTGAACTTCGCGAGGTGAGGCGGATAGTCGGCGACGCCGACTATCCTTGGGGGTCAGTGATGCACGGGGGAGAGTACGCGGTCGTTGCACGAGGTAAAGGAGGGGAGATGTTTGGACGCCCTGAAGGAGACTATGACCATGTCTGACCAAGAGCCGATGGCCAAAAGGCGCTTCGGCTATGTGGGCGAACACCGTCCCGACTTCGTAAAGGCCTTTGGCGCGTACTTCCGCGCTGCCTACGACCCGGAGAACCCTGTGCTAGAGAAGCGCGTTCGGGTTTTGGTTTACCTGGCGGTACTGGCGTCGGTCGGAGCCGTGGACGGGTTCCGGACGCATCTCCGAGACGCTCACGCCGCCGGCCTATCGGAGGCCGAGGTGCTGGAAGCGGTCCTGACGGCGGTTCCTGCAGTTGGTTACCCACGGGTGATGGACGTCATGGAGGTCTTGTCAGGATACTCGGAGTTGGAATCCGTCTGAGGCCACGGGATGGATCGACCGGAGTCGAGAGACCCGCAAGATCGCCATCTGGTGGCGTGTCAAGCACTGGTCCCTATTGGGGTCCATAGTTGTTGGGGTCTATGTACTCGGCGGCACCGGCGCAGCGTCAAGCAGGCCTACTGACTATGCTCCTCGACGAGGACCAGATCACCCTGCAGGCGGGCGACTTTGTCATCCAGTAAGCGACCCGGTGTCCGAAAACCTTGGAAGATGTAGGCGCATCCGAACCGATCATTGGAGAGTCTTATGGGCTTTGAAGGTAAGAGTGTTGTGGTGACTGGCGCTGGCGCGGGGATGGGTGAGGCGACGGCAGTTGCCTACGCAAATCGGGGTGCGAGGGTCCTCGCCGCGGACATCGACACAGACGCCGCCGGTCGGGTAGTTGAGGCGATTCGAGAGGCAGGCGGGACAGCCATGCTACACGAGGTTGATCTCCGACGCAGAGATGAGGTCTTCGGGATGATCGACGCAGCGGTCGATCATTTTGGCGCCATCGACATCTTGGCCAACGTCGCTGGGATCTACCCCCATGTACCAATTGAAGACATGACAGAGGAGTTCTGGGACAACGTGCTTGCTGTCGATCTCAAGGGGCCACTGTTTGCCTGCCAGGCGGCGGTCCGCCATATGAAATCCGGATCGGGCGGCGCAATCGTCAACGTGGCGTCGGGGGCAGGCTTCTACGCGATCCCGGGTCTCGCTGCTTACGGCGCAGCAAAAGCCGCGCTCGTCTCGCTCGGAAGGTCAGTGGCGCTAGAGGCCGGCCCAACCATTCGCGTGAACACGGTTCTTCCCGGGCCCACCCGTCAAGGCGGTACCAGCCTCGCCGTGCCGCTGCTTGGCCGAAGCCTTGAGCCTGAAGAGATCGCTGATGTCATCCTATGGGCCTCATCGGATGCAGCAGGCGCGGTGAACGGGGCGCTTTTCCGCGTAGACGGTGCTCACTTTATCCTCTAGTCGTACACCCCGTGCGATTTGCCGATGCTGTCGCGACCTAGCGGCAGGCGTCCTGAACGGTTCCAACCTAAACCGCTAGATGCTGTAGGAGAGAGATGATGAGTCTTGATGGCAAGGTATTTATCGTTACTGGTGGTGGGAGTGGAATGGGTCGTGCGACCGCCAGTCAGCTCGCTGATGCGGGCGCGAGCGTGGTGATTGCGGATATAGATGCCGACGCCGGCAAGCGGGTGGTCGATTCGATTGGCGAGAGGGCGACACTGGTGCAGACGGATTTGCGGTCATTGCAGTCGATCCAGGCGCTTGTGTCGCAGACCGAGGAGCGGTTTGGGCGGATCGACGGGTTGGCGAATGTCGCGGCGGTGTATCCCTACGTGACCTTCATGGACACGACACCGGAGACATGGCAGGCGATCGATGACATCAATCATCGGGCGGTGTTCTTCTTGACGCAAGCTGTCGCCCGTTCGATCATCGCGAAGCAGAGCTCCGGGGCGATCGTCAATGTGGCGTCGGGGGCGGCTTTCCGACCGGTCCCCGGGATGGCTGCCTACTCCGGGACGAAAGGGGGCGTCGTCGCACTCGGGCGAATCATGGCGCTAGAGCTCGCGCCGCACCGGATCCGGGTGAACACGGTCGCACCGGGGCACACCATGTCCGAGACAGCCAAGCACGGAATGACCCAGCAACAGGCCGACGAGATCGCCAAGACGCTAGTGGGCGGTAGGTGGATGGCACCGGAAGAAATTGCCGAGGCCATCGTGTTCCTGCTGGGCGAGGAGTCTCGCGGAATGACCGGCGCCGTGATCAACGTAAACCTGGGCAACTACATGCCGCACTGAATTGCAGTCGCATCGATCTGCATCCATGGAGTTTCACCGCAATCCACGACATGCCCTTGCCCTCGCCGCCATCGACGACCTTGCCACCGACACACGACTCGTTGCCGCCCAAACCTGTCACAACGGCTCAGCATCCAGCCGAGACCAAAGCTGGCCGCTGCGGGGATGTCACGATACAATACTCAAGTGAGCGTTATCCCGCCTCCGCTTCGGGGTCTCTCGCACATTCAGCTTTACGTGTCCGACATCGACACGAGCGTCGAGTGGTATAGGAAGGCCCTTTTCCTGGAGGAGACGGGCCGCGCTGACGGTCGATATGTGGGCCTCGAGTCGGCGAGCGGCCACTTCAGGTTCGCGCTCTTCCCGGACGCCTCTCGGGCGCACTCAGGCTCCATCGACCACTTAGCCTTTGCCGTGCCGGGCTTCGAGGCGCTCACAGGCTGGGTCACGTACCTGGACGAGTGCGGCATTCCTCACGGGGCGGTGAAGCCAAACCCTCGTGGTCACTCGGTAGATCTATTCGATCCCGACGGAAACAAGATCGAGCTGGTGAGCGAGGAATAGAGTCGACCCCGCGCAGTGAGTAACGACACTGGTTAGAAGCATCGGATGCCCTCGCAGCACCGGTAGCCGGCCTACGTTAGATGAGTGGGTGGGACAGGTGAAAGCTACAACGGAGGACATCGTGGGCACAGAAGACCTATCCCCCGTCCGGGACAGCGACCCTGATATCGAAACGCTAAGAGAAAGATACCGCCAGGAGCGTGACAAACGCATCCGAGAGGATCACGAGAGCCAATACCTCGAGCTGAACGACACGCTGGCCGGCGAGTACGGAAAAGACCCGTGGACCCCGAATCTCGAACGCTCCCCAATCTCCGCCGATATCGACGTCGCCATACTCGGCGGTGGTTTTGCTGGACTGATGGCTGGTGCCCGAATTCGCGAGGAAGGGATCGCGAGCTTCCGTATTATCGAGACGGCCGGTGATTTCGGGGGTACGTGGTATTGGAATCGTTACCCAGGCGTGCAATGCGATATCGAGTCGTACTGCTATCTGCCGCTTCTAGACGAGCTGGGATACGTGCCGAAAGAGAAGTATGCGTACGGCGACGAGATATTCGAGCATTGCCAGCGTATCGGTAGGCGCTACGGGTTGTACGAGAACGCGCTATTTCAGACGCAAGTGACGTCTCTACAGTGGAGTGACGATCTCGGCCGGTGGTTGCTCGGTACCAGTCGCGGCGACGATATCAGGGCCCGCTTCTTGATCATGTGTACCGGCTCCTACAATCGACCCAAACTCCCGGGTATCCCGGGCATCCACACGTTCAAGGGAAAGACCTTTCACACCTCTCGCTGGGACTACGAGTACACGGGTGGTGATCGGCGTGGTGGCCTCGTGAGGCTAGCCGACAAGCGCGTGGCGATCATCGGCACGGGGGCGACCGGAGTGCAAACCGTTCCCTTCCTAGGGGAATATGCTCAGCACCTTTATGTCGTTCAACGGACTCCGTCGGTGGTCGACGCTCGCGGCAACGTGCCGACGGATCCGGCGTGGGCAGCCTCGCTAGAGCCTGGGTGGGCGCGACGCCGTCGGGACAACTACACGGCGGTGGTGACGAGGGGTGTTTTTGACTGGGATCATGACGAGGTCGCCGATGGCTGGACGGTGATCCCACGCCGGCTGAAAGCGCAGGTTAGCGAAGATATGAATCCCGCAGCGCTGGAAGCGTTGCGAGAGATTGAGGACTACCGACGAATGGAGGAACTCCGCGACCGTGTCGACCAGTCCGTCACTAACAAGGATCACGCTGAGAAGCTGAAGGCGTGGTATCGATGGATGTGTAAGCGCCCGACGTTCAACGACGCCTATCTGGAGACGTTCAACCGGGCCAATGTCACGCTACTCGACGTGAGCGCGACAAAGGGCGTCGAACGACTAACGGAGAGGGGACTCGTCGCCAATGGTGTCGAATATGAGGTGGACTGCATCATCTTCGCGAGTGGATTCGAGATTAGCACATCGATCGACCGACGGCTTGGGATAAAGACGTATCGTGGCCGAGACGGTCGATCTCTATACGACCATTGGCGAAACGGCTTCCGAACCTTTCACGGTTTCACGAGTCAAGGGTTCCCGAATCATTTCTGGATCAACTTCACACAGGTCGGTCTTTCCCCGAATATCACGTCGATGTTCGATGATCATGCCCGTCACATTGCTTGGATTATCGGCGAGACGATACGGCGCGGTGCGAAATCGGTTGAACCGACCGAACAAGCAGAGAATGCCTGGGTCGAGACGATTCGCGAAACCTTCCATCTGATGTGGGCGTTCTTGGACGAGTGCACACCCGGATACTATAACAATGAGGGTGACGCATCAGCCCGCCGGACCCATGTAGGCGAGCCATATCGCCCCGGCCTACATGCCTTCAATGCGGTCCTTGAGGAGTGGCGCAACCAGGGAGATATGGAGGGAATGATTGTTCGGTACGACGAGCCCACGCCAACGTCGACAACAGCTAAGTGATCCAACCGCTAATCACTGGGAATCGCGTCGTTGGTCGCCTTGGTGATGGCATCCCCTACGGATGGCGATGGCAACATCCGACGGTTGCCGAGCGCGGGAGACGATGATCTCGGCCCGAGTGGCGATTTCGCTGCCATCGGTGCTGGTGCGTCGTGTGTCGACGTGACCGAACGACGTCACCGGAGTTGGAGCATTTCCTGGCCGACCGTATGGGAGCCACAACCATCGAGATTGAGTCAGGCCATCTGGTCATGGTGACGCACCCGGATGAGGTCGCCAACGTGATCCTTGCGGCGACTCAGCTCGCGCTGCCGCGCCCTTGAGTTCGTACCAAGCGGCCCAGCCGACCCGGCGGTAAGATCGGCGCTTCTAAGTGGCGGGAACGGCACAGGCGCGGTTTGAGCCAAGTGCCTGACGCTCCGATGAGGCGGCCGGTCAGTACTCGAGTGGCTCGAGGTACGACATCAGGAAGTCACGCTGGTCTGCAAACACCGGTGGCACTTGGAAGGTCTCGCCCAGTGATTCGTACGGCTCATCGATGAGAAAGCCTTGCGGCTTGGACACCGTGGCTTCGAACAGGGCCCCGGACGGGATACGTACGTAGATGGACTCGAAATAGCCGCGGTCCTTGCGTTCGGAGACGTCGGTGAAGCCGAGGCCTTCGAGATGTGACTTCACATTGGTCTGGGTGTCGTAGTCGGCGACTTGGAAGGCGGTGTGGTGCACGATGCCCTCGCCGTACATCCAGCCGGCCTGATCGAGCTGGGGCTCGGCGACGAAGTCAACTATGCACCCCGATCCTCCGTCGCCCACCTCGAAGCGGGCCCTAGCATCCTCCTCCTGGGTCAAATGACCACTCCACCCAGTGGTCATGAACTCGGCCGACAAGTCCAGATCGCGTACCGATACGGTGATCCCGTGGGTGCCGTGAATACCGAACTCCTGCGGGACGGTTCCGGAGGAGTGAGCTGGGCGTCCATCGGAAGCGACACCAACGAGCGCGTACTCGATACCACAGGGGTGAGTGAAGTCGAGTCGCTTTTCGCCGAACGCCTCGGATTCCCCGACGGTGAAGCCGTGGTCCATCAAACGCGAACGCCAGTAACCGATAGATGTCTCGGGGATTGACAGCATCAGGACTCGGGTTTGGTTCGTCCCTCGTCGGCCGAAGCGCCCTGATTGGCGCATCGGAAAGCTTGTCACGAGCGTCGATTCCGCTCCCTGGTCGTTGCCGTAGTACAGGTGGTAGATGGGTACATCCCCGTCGTAGAGCGCCGTCTTCTTGACGCTCTTCAGCCCGAGCACCTTGGTGTGGAAGTCGTAGTCCTCCTGGGCTGTTCCCACGCACAAGGTGATGTGATGATGGCGTCGGATCGCAGTTGTCGTGTCGACCATGTCAAGCTCCTTACCGTTTGCTCGGTTAGAATTTCGGCCGCAGTACAAAGCCCCCGAAACCCCCAAGATTCGACTGGGACGCCCCCGCCGGCGGCTCGGACTGGGCGTGGTAAACCCCGAAACTCGTTGTCGAACCACTCGTTCAGGCGCCGCGGGTAGCCGAGAGCGCTAAGCGACAGTACCATCCAATAGGCTCCACGCGCCGAGGAAACGGCAGCGAGCGCTGGTAGGCGACGCCGATTTTGAGATGCCCACAGGGCGCCCCGAACATCACTGGCGATCCTCAATCTCCGCTGCCGGAGCACGGCCGGGTATGGGGCGCAGAACGGCGCAACCAGCGCCGTCCCGTTGGGTCGCAGCGTCCCAGCTTCGCGCCAGGAGGCTGCGCCTTGCGCTCTCGGCCAGCACGCCGGGACCAGGCGACGTCGACGCGCGTCCTGACAGGCGACCTTCGAGCTTGGGCCGGGTGCAGGCCTCGGTCTGTGGCCAGGCTAAGCTTTGTGCAGTGGGGCAATCGTCGGACGGGTGGGCCAACACGCACCGGCGATCGTTGACACGGCTGGCGGTGATCCTGGTTGTCGCCATCGTCGTTGCCGCCATCGTCGTTGGCGCCTCCATTTTGACCGCCGTGACTCCCGATTCCGCCGCGCCCAAGCTCGGCTATTTCCTCGCCGACTCCGGCAGCTGCCCCTGGGTGGCGGCTTCGAAGGAGCGCCGACAGACCCCCACTGCGTTGGCCGCGGCGGTCGAGGGGCGTATGACTTTGACCCAGAAGGTCTCCTTCCTCGTCCTGTCGACGGACCACGCCTACGAGAACGTCAACAGCGGCATTCCCTCTCTGTGTATCCCGCCGCTGACCATGACCGACGGTCCGAACGGCATCGCCTTCAACGCCACGGGCGTCACCCAGCTCCCGGCCTCCATCGGATTGGCCGCCAGCTTCGATCCCGCGGTGACGGAGGCGACGGGACGGGTCTCGGGAGCGGAGGCCCGGACCAAGGGCCTGGACGTCGTCCAAGGGCCCGAGTTGAACCTGGCCCGAGTGCCCCAGAGCGGTCGGACGTTCGAGGCCTACGGCGAGGATCCGTATCTGACCGGCCTCCTTGGCACATCCAACGCCGAGGGCATCCAGTCGCAGGGTGTCATGGCCGACGCCAAACATCTGACGGCCTACAACGAGGAGACGGCCCGCGTGGTCCTCAACCAGTCCGTCTCGCTGCGAGCCCTCGAAGAGCTCTACGACGCGCCGTTCGTGCCGGTCGTCCAGCAGGGCCATGTGGCGACGGTGATGTGCTCCTACGGGTCGCTCAACGGGACGAACACCTGCTCCGACCCGAGCTTGTTTGACCTGCTGCAGTCGTGGGGCTTCGGCGGGTTTGTGCGGTCCGATCTCCAGGCGGTGGTCCAGCCGTCGGAGGCGTTCAACGCCGGCCTGGATCTCCTCAAACCGGCGACGGTGGACTCCCTTACGCGGCTGGTACGCAGGGGGGCCATTCACATGACCGACGTCGACGCCGCCGTCACGGGGGTCCTGCAGATGATGTTCGCCTACGGGCTGATTGCCGCTCCCCGGCCGCTCGCCATCAACGCCGACGCCTCGTCTGCTGAGCACCGGGCCGTGGCTCTTGCCGCTGCGGAGAGGTCAATGGTGCTGCTGAAGAACCAAGGTCAGGTCCTCCCGTTGCCGGCGAGCCCCGGGTCCGTGGCGGTGATCGGTGCCGACGCCGGTGCCGACCCGGTCACTCGTGGGCGAGGCAGCGCTCAGGTCGTCGCCTCTTCCCTTGTCAGTCCGATCACCGCGCTGCGCTCGACGCTGAGCTCGAAGGTCAAGGTCACCTACACCCCAGCCGACGTGCCCGTGCAGCGGCTCCCTCCGATTCCCGACGCCGACATCGTCGAAGGAGCGCCGCTCCCCGGTGAGACGCCCGTCCGGGACACGAAAGGCGCCCCGAACGGCCCAAACCCCACCGAGCCCGGAAAGCGGGACTTGCACCTGGCATTCGCCCCTAACGTGACGCGGTACGCCACCACCGCGACCCGCCCGGGGACCGGGCCGGGCTGGTCCACTTGGTCCGCCGTCCTCGAGGTTCCGACTAGTGGGACCTACCGGATCTCGATGGAACAGGACGGGGACACCTGGTTCTATGTCAACGGCAAGGCGGTCATTTCGAGCCCTGGCCTGCACGCTCGCGGGCTGTGGTCGACCACGATCGACCTGGTCGCCGGCCGCCGCTACAACCTGAGCGCCAAGTGGTTCGCGGTCACCGGCGAGCCCCTCCCGCAGTTGGGTTTCTCTGACGTGACCCCGGAGATCGCCGCTGCGGTAAAGGCGGCCAGCCAGGCGTCGGAGGCCGTGGTGTTTGTGAGTGAGACCCAGGACGAAGGGATCGACCGGCCGAACCTGTTGCTCCCGGGCGACGGCAACGACCTGATCTCGGCGGTGGCTGCGGTCAACCCGCGAACGGTTGTGGTGTTGAACACCGGTGGAGCGGTGGTGATGCCGTGGCTCGACAAGGTGGCCGGCGTGCTCGAGGCGTGGTATCCGGGACAGGAGGGGGGGGCGGCGGTCGCCGCCGTCCTGGAAGGCAAGGTGGATCCGTCCGGCCACCTGCCGGTCACGTTTCCCTCCGTCGACGATCCGAGCCCGGTCGGCACTGCGGCGCAGTTCCCAGGTACGAACGGGACGGTCCAGTACACCGAAGGGCTCGACATCGGCTACCGCTGGTACCAGGCGGAGGGGGTGACACCGCAATTCCCATTCGGGTACGGGTTGAGCTACACCAGCTTCAACCTCTCTCACGCCACCCTCGCAACGACCGCGAACCACGTCAACGTCGACCTCTCGGCCAAGAACACCGGCTCGCGCTCGGGGACTGCCGTCGTCCAGGCGTACGTCGGCTACCCGAAAGGAGCCGGCGAGCCGCCCGAGCAGCTCAGAGCGGTCGCCACCGTCGCACTGAAACCCGGTGAGACCAAGCACGTCCACCTCACTCTTCCGACATCTGCCTTCCAGGCCTACCTCAACGGCGGCTTTCGCACCGTGGCCGGGAAGTATTCCGTCGACATCGGCCAGTCGTCGGAGACCCTCCCCATCCACCTCGAAGTCCCTGCCCCAGGTTGACAGTCCTGAGCTCTTAGTCGTGCGGATGCTCGGGCCTACCGCCACGATCTACGGGCCCCGTCGTAGCGGTTGACCCAGAACCTCTGGCCGCCCACGTTGTAGACCTGGAGAGGGGTTGCTGGATATGGTGCGATAGTGAAGGATCTGTAGGGCCAGAGCAAGGAGGGCTGAGGATGGTCGACGAGATCGAACTCGTCCGGGATAAGAACGTGGTCGCGGTGATCGATTTCCGCGAGACCACGATCTTCCCCACTGATGCGTCTTCCGGCCAATCGCCCGAGCGCGTCATCGCCACCGACCCTAATGGGCGCTTCCACAAGGTGCACCACCGCGCCGGGAATCCCGAAGGTACCTACGAGGACGACAGCCCGGAATATTGGCGCGACGTCACCGCAGCTTTGGCACCGGCTGGCGCGATTCTGCTGTTGGGGCATGGCAAGGGCAAAGCAAATGCGTCTCACCACTGGGTCGCCTATGTCGAGAGGCACCGCAAGGACGTCGCAGCCAAAGTCGTAGCCGACGTGCGCGTCGACATCGATCACTTGGATGACGCGCAAGTGCTGCGACTCGCTCAGTACTATTTCGGCGGCCCGCCCCTGCGAGACTTCGGGGATGGTCGGTGGGGAGAGAGCGGCTCGTAGCTACGGCCGTTTCTCACGGATACCCGGCGTGCGGTATGGCGACCGGTTGAACCAGCACGATGCCGTCAGAGGCGCCGCTGCCGCTGTAGCGGTTGGCGACGATGTACAGCGTGCGGCCGTCGTCGCCGCCGAGCATGCACGCAAAGCAGCCTCGATCGGCTGTAACCGTATTCAGCACCTCGCCCCCCTCGGCGACGCGCGTGCAGCGCCGCCCGGGAACGCTCGCGTACCAGATCGCTCCCTCGGTGTCAGCGCAGATTCCGTCCGGAGCAGAACCGGGTCCGAGATCGGCCCACACCCGTCGGTCGATCAGCTCGCCACGGTCAGTGATCGACCAGGCCGTGAGGCGGTCGGCGTGCGACTCGGCGACAATGAGCGTGTCGTCGTCGAGTACGACCATCCCGTTCGGGAACCACACGTCATCGGCAACCAGCCGGCTGGCCCCATCGGGCATCACGACGGCCACGATGCCTGGTCGCCGCTCCTCCCACGGCATCGAGCCCGGCATGTCCACCCACGCCCGGCCGGCGGCATCGACCACGATCTCGTTGAAGGGCTGCCCCGTCGCGCCATACGGATCCAGGGTCGGGCCGGCCACCACGCCACCCGGGGTGGTGACGACCAGCCGCCCGTCGCGTAGCCAGTCGATGGAAAACGGCAGTCCCTCGACCCGGGCCACGACCTCATGGTTCCCGTCCGCGTCGAAGACCAGCACCTCACCGGCCAACCAGTCGCACATCCAGAGCCGCCCCTCGTGCCACCGTGGAGACTCACCCATCTGAATTCCTGTTGCGAACACCTCAGCCATATCTGAAGAGACGGTAACCGAGCCCCAACTCTCGGCGGTCATCGAGCAGATCGACCAGCACCTGGCCCGAACTCAGTGGCGATCCTCGCAGTGACCCGAGGGACCGGATCCGTTTCGGAAACGGGATGCGTTGGGATCTCCGGCACCCGCCGTTTCGTCGGGAACGCAATCTCGTCGCTCGTCGCGAACGTATGCCTGATAGCCGTAAAGTCTGAAGGCTGCGTGGTACCCCGCGAACAGCGGTAACCGCACCCTGCAAAGGCTGGATCGGCGCTTTGGGTGGTATCGACGAGGAATGGGTGCAGACCGACTACCGCGCCTTGTTGGTCAAGCTCGGAGTCACGACCACCGAGACCGCCATACAGGGGTCGTAGCTGTGCGCACATCAACCGACTGTCCATGTTGGTTTCTTTCAGTTGCTGGTCGGGAAGGATCGCTCCTTTGCCGTTCCTGGTGGGTGGGCAGGAGAAAACTTCAAGGTCGGGCCACGGCGATGGCTTGTACGGCGCGGAGCCGCCCGTTGGCCAGACCACGCACGAGGTTGCTCGCCTTCCCCACGAAGTTATCGACGAACACGTGCAACCCGAGCGGGCCGGGAGGAGACTGCAGAAAGGTCTCCATGATTGCGACCGCTTCCTCGGTCATGTCACTCCAGTGGGTAACTGCCAGGCCGGCAGACTCGATCGCGGCCCGTAACCGGGCCGCGGGCGCCAGGTGGCTCAGGACTGGCTGATCAGCCCACGGCAGGGGGAACTCGAGGGCGCCCGGGGCGCCGGCAGTGATGTCCCAGATGGCGAGGCGCCCTCGTGGTCGCAACACCCGACGGGCCTCGTCGTAGAGGCGGGTCTTGTCGGCCACGTTCATCTGCACGTGTTGGCTCATGACTGCGGTGAAGCTGCCTGAAGCAAACGGCAGGTTCGTCACATCCCCCTGATGCACCGAGATCTGGTCGTCCAGTCCGACCAGCTCGTTCAGCCAACGAGACGTGTTGCAGTACTCCTCGGTGAGATCGACGGACGTGACCTGGCAGCCGAACCACTCGGCGAGATAGCGGGCTGTGCCGCCAACGCCGCTGCCGGCGTCGAGCACCTCGTCGCCGCGCTCGATCTGAGCGAGCTCGGCGAGTTGGCCGGTCGCGATGCGACCCATGGTGTGAAAGTCCTCGAGGGGTGCGAGATCTTCGCCCTGCAGGTCGCCCAGGTCCATGCCGGCGGCCAGTAGCGCGTCCTCAATGCGGCGACGGGAGAGGCCGGTTGCGTACTGCTGATCGAGGCTCATCGCTGGTCCTGCCTCTTCATAATGTCGGCCACCAGATCATCCACGACTCGGGGTTGATCGTGCTGAGGCCAGTGCGAAGCGCCTGGCACAAGGTGCAGAGACGGATGGGTGAACAGCCCGGCGATCCCGCCTGCCAGAGACGGGATCAAGTAGCGATCCGATTCTCCGAAGATGATCGAAACCGGGACATCCAAGTCACCGAGTGCGCCGCTGTCAACAAGTTTGTCCTGCTCGTGCAGGGAATCAAAGAGACTGGCCGTCCAGGCGCGAATGGCGGCGAGGGCGTCCGGCTGATCGGCGCTGCCGAAGAACTGCGGCAGGATGGACTGCACGGCGATGCCGTCGGGGTCGAGAGCTCCCATGCCCCAATGATCAGCGGTGAACTGCAGCAGCCAGAGACGCTGGGAGTCGTCATTGACCATCGCGTCGGCGAGTGGCACCAGGTCCGGGTCGGCGAGGAGTCGGATCATCTCGGGGAGCCTTAGGGAAGGCAGGTGCGCGAACATCGTGTTGAGGAGCACGAGGTGGGCGACCCGTTGGGGACGGGCGACGGCGAACGCGACGGCGTCGGGTCCAGAGGCGTCGTGACCGACGAGCACCGCTCGCTCGATGTCGAGCGCGTCGAGCAACGCCTCGAGCTCAGCGGCATGTTCCTTCATGGAGAATCCCCCGAGCTCGCCGCGCTCGGATCGGCCGTAGCCATGCCAATCGAAGGCGACCGCCCGTTTCGGGCTCAGCAACGGCAGGAGCCGGTCGTAGATGGTGTGGTCGTCGGGGAAGCCATGCATGAGGACAATGGGCGGATCGTCACCGGGAATCTCGCGAACGAAGAGAGTGCCGTTCGGCGTCTCGACGAGGCGATCATGCGAGGGCAGCGTGGGTTCAGTCATGTCAGTGCGTCCTTTCAACCATTTGTTCGCGGAATCTCAGGGCCATGCTCTAGGCTCATTAGCGCTTGGGGGAAGTCGTGGACCGGCGTCGAGAACGGCTCTCAGTGGATGGATCAGTCCAACCGTCTCGACGCAGCCGCTCGACATCGGCGAAATCACCGAGGATGCTCACGCCTTGGCTCCTGGCGACGTCCTTGTCTAGGGCGCCGGACATCAGCCCGACGATGAGCTCAGGAGGTCCGGTGACGACGACGTCGGGCGCCGGCGCTGGACCAGTGCGCACCTCCACCCTGCCGGCAGTTGACGTCAGGGTCAGCATCTCGTCGGCCGTCCGGACTTCGATCTGAATGTCGGGCCGTCCTGGGTCGACACCACCGAACATCAACTCCAGGGGAAGCTGGAGCCACCGAGCTCGAAACGCGTCGGTGCCCTGTCCGGCAAGCATCAGCGGCGCGGCCCAACGGACCAGCTCCTGCACCGGCGCGGCCAGCCTTCGACCCCACTCTGTCAGCTCGTAGCGGCCCTCACCGTCACGACCTATCACCCCCGCCCCCTCGAGCTGGCGTAGCCGCTCGACGAGGAGATTGGTGGCGATGCCGGTCAGGCCGTCTTGGAGCTCGCTGTAGCGAGAGGGGCGAACCAGCAGCTCGCGCACGATGAGGAGGGTCCACCGGTCTCCCACCAGGTCGAGGGCTTTGGCGAGGGCGCAGTACTGGCCGTAGGAGCGCACGCCCACAGCTTAAACTGGATAAACTCTATTTATAACCCTTGATTATTTAAAGTCCCCGAAGATCGACATGTGACCGTGTAGGAGAAACGCCACGACGACGAGTCCTGAGCAGGCCGGACGGAGCGGGTTCTAACCCCGGCCGTGGCGACTCTCCGCTCACTGGAGGCCCTGCTGGCCGAGGCGAGGGCGATCTCCCTCGGCTGCCCGGTACTCGAGGGCCTTGGGCCCAGGCCAAGCCCCGGCACGGCGTGTTGGGTGGCATGAGCACTCAGAAACGGCGCGACCGGCCGCCGCCAACGTCCCGACGGGGGGTGGCGGCAACAAAAAGAGAAAGTGATCCGGCTAGCGTGTATGCGAATGAGGGGTGATCGGGTCGAGGTGCTGATCGACGTGGGGCCAGGGATCGAGCGCTTCGAGATCGCGGCGACTCGGGCTGGTAGGCGAGTGGAAATCACTACGGTTCGGGGCACCGTCGAAGTGACTGAGGTCACCCGATCAGGTCAGCCCGTCCGGTCTGCTCGATTCATGGCGACAAGGGTCGTCGCAATAGTTGAACATCCGGCGGAATCGACGAGCTGAACACCGGACATTTGGACACACGAGACTGATGGGGGCAATGGGTCATTGCCTGTTGCCCAATGCAGTCACTGCGATGGGGTGCGTGAAGCTCAGGCACATGGTGTCGTCGGGATACTCCGCCGGCGAGAGCGGCCGTGCGATCTGTCCCACGGTCGGACCGATGCGATCCGCCACCGGCTGCAACTTGTCGACGTCGATGCCATACACCTTCGCCGCGTTGAGCGACGTCATCATGCGGACCTCGGGTTCGGGGAGGCCACCGAAGTTGGCGCGGAGCGCTTCGAGTGTGTAGGGATAGGTCCCTTCGTGGTGGGGGAAGTCCGCGCCCCACATGATCTTGTCGACGCCGATCTGGTGACGCAGCTGGGCGTCTTTTGTACTCAAGAAGGAACCCATCCACACGTTTTGCTCAAAGTACTCGCGGGGGGACTTCGTTAACACGCCCAGCGCCGGCTTGACGAAGTCATATACCTGGTGGCCAGGTTGGCCGCACACCTCGAGGAACCTCTCGAGCCTGGCCAGCTCCCGCACCGTCCACGCCGACTGAATCTCGGTGAAAACAAATTTGAGCTCCGGGAAACGCTCGAGCACCCCACCCAAGATCAACTGGCCCAACGCTCGTTCCGTCAAGTACGCCGCTTCGTACACTCCCAGTGCTGGTCCGCCAACCCCGCCGCTACCGCCCGGCGCCTCACCGACGATCATCCCGTGCCGATGCACTGGCATGTCCAATTCGACGCAGGTCGCCCACAACGGATCAAGCGTCGGGTGATACAGATTCCCCAGCGCCAACAGGTGATCTCCTGGGAGGAGAACCCCCGCCAGTCCGGCCCGCCTGGCCCAGCGGACCTCCTCGACCGCATCATCGATGTCATTGACAAACACCTGCGCCACGCCGAGACGCCGACCCGGACACTCGGCGCAGAAATCCGCCATCCAACGGTTGTGAGCCTGCACCCCCGCCCAGCGCCGCGAGTACTCCTCCGCGTTCCTCGGTCCCGGAGCGGTGATCACCCCTGACGGATAGAACGGCGGCGCCGTGTTGGGGAACAGAACCTCAGCTGCGATGCCCTGCGCCTCAATGATCGCTTGACGACCCGCACTATCCCAGTTGATCGGGTCCAAGTACGACGCAGCCCCGACTCGGCCCGAGTCCGACGACTCCGCGTCGACGACCTCCCAGCCGTCGTGGAAGTCCACAGCCCAGGCGTCGAACTCGTCGTGCCACTTGCGATCTAGATACGGCCGGTATCCAAGCACATCCGCGCCCGCGTGACCATCCGCCGACACAAGGACGTAGTGCCTCGACTTGACGCCCACTCGGCACCTCCAATGACACTCGTCGGCACAATACGACCGGCGAGACTCCCCGACTGTAGACCCGACCATGGTAGGCCGCCTCGTTCCCGTCGCCGACTGCTCTCCGCTAGCCCGCCCCCGAGGATGCCTCACCGACAACCGACTATCCATGTGGTCCGACGCTCCTCCAGGACCAGTCACTAACGCTCATACAACCACGGCGATGCCGCTCGTCGACAAGCTCGCCCGTTCGGGCCAGCTCATTTCATGGAACAGTACCTACACCGATTCCGCGAGGTGATCGGCAAGATGATGGCCGTCCCCAGGTCTATAAGAGGAGCTCGACATACAAACTACCTGGCGCTGGTCGCCAAGCAGCCGGAAGATGTGCCGAATTGTATCCATCTGCTATCTGGCGATCGTTGTGGTCGGATTACGGCGGGCGCGTTCTGTGTATGGGCAGTGGGAGCTATGTCCTTGTGGCTCGACGGTCGGCGAACTTTGCGGCCTTGCGCCACTTACGCTCAGCGATGTGGGCCCGGGCGATCTCAAGGTCGGAAGTCGGCGACTCGGACCTCAATCCCAGCCAGCTCTGCAGCCGGCTGCGCTCGAGGCGCCCGTCGGAGATGGCCGCCGCCAGGGCGCATCCCGACTCGCCTGCATGCGAGCAATCGGTGTACAGGCAGCGACGGGCTAACAATTCGACGTCCTGGAACGCCTGCTCCACACCGTCAGACGCGCCGAGCGCCGAGAGGGCGCGCATTCCCGGAGTATCGACCAAAAGCCCACCTCCAGGAAGCAGAACCAGCTCGCGGTGGGTTGTCGTATGGCGGCCGCTGCCGTCTCGACGTACTGCCCCGGTCGCCAAGAGCTCCGCACCTGCCAACAGGTTCACCAGCGTCGACTTGCCCGCTCCTGATAACCCGAGCAGTGCAACCGTGCGCCCGGCGACCAAGTAGGGCGCTACGTCGACCATGCCATCACCGGAGGTCGAGCTGACGACCAACACACTGATTCCGTCGGCAACGGTCTTGACCGCCTCTAGCGCCTCGCTCACCACCGCTGGCGGGACGGCGTCGGACTTGGTGATCAGCACCACAGGAGTGGCGCCGCTTTGCCACGCCAAAACCAGGAAGCGTTCAAGGTGGCGAAGGCTGAGGTTTCCGTCGAGCGCATCGCACACGAAGACCGTGTCGATATTCGCGGCCACGATCTGGGGTGCTGCACCCTTCGCCGCGGCCGCTCGGCGAAACACGGCACGACGGGGCAGGACAGCCACGATCTGCGCCCTCCCATCGGCAGTGGGCCCCGAGGCGACACCCACCCAATCGCCTACCGCTAACTCGACATGTCGCTCGGGCGCGACCCGCACCTCAGCAGTTCCGGTCATGAGGGTGCACAGACCGCGGTCGACGCGCGACACGCGTGCCGGCCATAGGGTCGGATCGCAAAGCCCTGCCAGCGCTGACGCCCAGGCGTTATCCCACCCAAGGGCTAGCAAGCCCGAAACATCCGATGTAGTGGGCACAGGGAACTCCTTACGATCCGACAGCACCCATTGTCTCACCGTTACAGCCTTCACCCGTCGCAGTCGCCACCAGAAGCAACGACGTCGCGACCAAAAACCCTGGGCCTTAGCCGGACTGTCGCGTACGGTACCACGGCCAGCCACGATGGCTGCCAGACCAGCCCGACCAGACCGCCGGACGGGCGAGGGCGCGACCGTGGAGAACTGGGCTGGTTCCTCTTCACCACGGAGCGCTTCGACCACGCCCGCCGGCCCGAGGAACTTATCCCCAACCGAGAGTGCTTGCCCGAGTTAGTCCACCTGTGGGGCACCTCTGGGCGCGCTGGGGCACGTTTCGTGCAGGATGGTGAGGTCCGTTCAGGCCGCTATCAGGGCCTGGGCGGCGTCCTCTAGCGCAGGAGTCTCCGGCCCTACCCGTAGGTGGGGTGCTGCGGCCACCCGGGGGGCGAGTCTTCCCAGTCTTCGTGCCGGCCGTAGGGGGTGAGGTCGAGGATGTTGTTGGAGAAGAGCAGGCGGTCCACGCCCCGGGCGGTAGCCGAGTACGTCAAGTAGACGTCGTCGCCGTGGCGCAAGAATGCCGTGAGCCTGAAGAGGTTCCCCGCGCCCGTGTCGTCGGCAAACCGGTTGCCGCGTGAAGAGACGAACGGCACCGTCCAGCCCATCCGGGCCTTGTACTCCTGGATCTGGTCGAGCGGCATATTGGACACCGTCACGAACGTGACCCCAGTGTCGTGGAGGGTGCCGAGGTCGGCGACGTTGTTCGTAAAGTGGGTGCAACCAGGACAGTATGCGTCCGGTCCGTTGTCCATGAACTGGTACACGACGAGTTGGTCCCGGCCGTCGAACAGCTCGAGCAGCGTCTTCGGGCCTTCCGCCGTGTCGAATACATAGCTCGCGTCGAAGCGCACCATCGGCAGGCGCCGACGTCTGGCCGCGAGGGCGTCGAGGGTGCGGGTGGCTTCCTTCTCGGCTCGGAGCAGTTCGTCACGCTGGCGTTCCCATTCGTCGGCCGAGACGACTGGTGGCCGGGCGGCCGCGCCCGATACTTCGGTCACGTCTTTCTCCTTCTCTGGTCTACGGCGGTTCAGACGAGCCGGCCCGGCAAATCTCATCGCCACTCAGGGTTAACCTCAGCTGGTCCGTCCGATGTGCTGATGCGCTGGTCACCCACGGCCACCGGCGCGTTCAACGGGCTCCTAGGACGGGGTCGGTGGTAGTCGCTCGCGTCGTGGCGTAGCCCCGATCAGTTCAGCTTTCTCGTAGCGTCTGGTTCCTATGCCGTACGCCGACGTCAACGGGCTCCACGTCTACTTCGAACAACACGGAGAGGGGCCACCGCTGGTCCTGCTCCACGGCGGGCTACTCACCGTCGAACTGAGCTTCGGAACCACCATCCCGATCCTGGCCCAGCACCACCAGCTGATCGCCATGGAATTACAGGGCCACGGCCGTACCGCTGACACCGACCGACCCATGACCTTCGAGCAGCTCGCCTCCGACGTCGTGGGCCTGCTCGACCACCTCAACATCGAGCGAACCGACGTGTTCGGGCTCAGTCTCGGTGGGCTCACGACATACCAGCTGCTCATCGACCACCCCGGACGGATCCGGCGGGCAGTGGTGGCCTCGGCCGACTTCCGCAACGACCGAGGAGGCGAGGTCCACCCCGAGCGCCTCCCAACCGACGCCGACTTCGCCGCCATGCGCGACGCCTACGCGGCGGTGGCGCCCGACCCAGCCCACTTCGACGCGTTCGCGGCGAAGACGGTAGCGCTGGTCCACGGATTCGGTGGCTGGAGCGACGACCAGATCCGGAATATCGAGGTGCCGGTGCTCGTGCTGATCGGCGACACCGATTTCATCCTGGTCCCCAACGCAGTCGAAGCCGCCGAGCTTCTACCCAATGGTCAGCTGGCCGTCCTCCCGGGGACCACCCACATCGACCTGACCACAACCGAACTGGTCCCCGTTGTGGTGGAGGCGTTCCTCCGCCCCTGAGCCAATCGTCTCGCCAGCTTCGGGTGAGCACGTCCAGATACCAATCTTCGACCGCGCAACTGTGCCGGCAAGGTGACCGCCCGGTCAACATGCCCCATGCTCGCCGAATGCCGCGTCGTGAGCTTCGCGGGCCAGCGTGAAATGGCGTCACGGTCGTGATGCCCGGGGCGTTGCCTGATTTCTTGAACGAGGGCTGATGCGGCGGCCGGGCTCCCGCTCAGCGTTCGAGCGCGTCGGAAGTCAGGACGCGGTATATGTCGAGTGCACCTCGAAACGCGTTACCTGGGGCGGAGGAATATCCCCGACCTTCTCGAACGCCGGCGTGAGCCTCTCCGAGAAGAACTTGTCCCAATCGCTCTCTGCTGTCCACCATTCCACCACGCAGAAGCCATTCTCAGTCGCTCCTGCGGCGTGTGCGAGTAGGCCTTCGGGTGCGCCTGTTCCATCGTGCCATCCGAGTGCCTCTTGAACCTCGTCGTACTTGTCGATGCTGGAACCTGAGAACTGGAGTGACTGACCCATCGCCATCGTGTGGCCTCTGTCCTGTTGTGAGAGCGTCGGATTCGAACGCTCCTGGGAACGCAGTCTCCCACATCTGCCGCCCAACGCGGTCATCGGTCCATCTGGCGGGCGTCGGTATGGGGGGAACATCGCTGGCGGACAGCCGAACGCGCCTCCGGATCGTGCCCCGAGATTGTGAGCATTCGGTCGCGGCGCCGTCCAAGGCCGAGGGGTGATCAGCAGGGGGCTTACGCTGTTCGTTATGACTCGCGACCATGGCGCACTTTTCGGTGTCGGGCTCGAAACCGGGGTTGATCAGGTGAGCGAGATCCTCCGGCACGCCCGGGTCTGCGACGAGGCCGGTCTCGACCTTGTCAGTCTCACCGACCACCCCTACTTCGCCGAACGCATCGACGCCTACGCCACGCTCTCATTCGTCCTGGGCGCGACCACCAACGTCACCGCAGCAGCGGTCATGACCAACCTGCTCAGTCGCCCCGCTCCGATCCTGGCCCGGACCGCTACAGGACTGTCCGCCGTGTCTGGCGGCCGTTTCGTTCTCGGTATCGGCGCGGGTGGGCTGTGGGAAGAGATCGTCGCGCTCGGTGGGCCCCGCCTGTCGCCCTCGGCCAGGGTACGAGCGCTGGAAGAGGCGATCATCGTGGTAAGAGCGCTCTCTGGCGGCGGCGACGCCGTCACGTTCGAAGGCGAGTTCTACCAGGTAACTGAACTGGCACCCTCGGCCGTAGCGACGCCGCCGATCTGGGTCGGAGCGCTCGGCCCGAAGACCTTGGCGGTTTGCGGCCGTCACGCCGACGGATGGATACCGGGCCATCTTGCCGATTGGCGAAGTCCGCTGGTTGCTGAGTCGCGACCAGTCGTCGACGAAGCGGCTGCGTCGGTCGGGAGAGACCCCAGCGCTGTTGACACGATCTACAACGTGACAGGGCGCATTACCCGGGAGCCACTACCGGCGTGCCGCGACGATGACGGCCGCTGGATTGGAGGTGCAGTCACGCAATGGATAGACGAACTGACACTCGCGGTGCTCGAACGGGATGCCGCCGCCTTCATCTACCTGGTCGCTCCCGGCGACATCATCAGCAACACGACGCTGAACCTCTGGGCCCACGAAGTCGTGCCGGCCGTCCGCGACGCAATAACTAAGCGCTGACGTCCGCGGCGCCGATTGCCCGATCCGCGTGCTCCCTCGCGGCCGTTTCGGCGCGGTCCTGGTCGGTGGTGGCGTCGTGCTGGTCAGCGGGCGGTCCCATCGCGGTGTACGGTGAGAGCAGGCCCTCCTCTGCGTGGGCCGCCGTTGACGGTTCCGACTCCGGACCCCGGTCGCCTGCGCCAAGGGTTATGACCCCAACCACGGCGCCAGGGCCATGCCGCCGATCTAGAGCTGGCCCGTCAACTTGACAGGAGAACAACGTGGGAACAGCACGCACGTGCCTTGTCCCCCGCCGCCAGCGGGCTCGTCCCGCGGATGGCCTCGATCCTCTCCGCCGCAGCGCGCAGACATCGAAGCCCGGGACTGTTGTCGATGGATGAGGACCCGCTGCACGTCGTCTTCGGCACCGGACAAGTGGGCGTCGCCCTCGCCGCCCGATTAGCGGCTCAGGGTGTCGCCGTGCGGACCGTCTCGCGCCATCGTCCGGCGACCCTGGCCGACACTGTCGACTGGCGGGCCGCGGACGCGACCGATCCCAGAGCGGCGGCCGACGCGGCCAAAGGCGCAACAGTGATCTACCAGTGTCTCAACGCCCCCTATACCGGCTGGCCGAAACTGTTTCCGCCGCTGCAACGAGGAGTGCTGGCCGCCGCTGAACGTGCGAATGCCCTGCTGGTGACCCTGGAGAACATCTACGGCTACGGTCCAACCGGCGGCCAACCCATGACTGAGGACCTGCCGCTGGCGGCCATGATCGATGACCTCGACCCGGGCGGAGCAGTGTTCGGACCCGACGGCCGCTACTACGGCGGGCTACGGCGACGCCGGACGATACTTGCCCTCCCACCTCGTCTCGACCGTGTAGGCGAAGCGATTCTTCCTGACGGGATCGTTCCCTTTCCTCGGGGTTTCGGCTTCGGACCCGACGGTGATCTCTATCTGGCCTCAGGCGTGGGTCCTTCAGGTGAGGGCGACAACACGATCGCCGTGTTCGACCACCGAGGAGCTCTGCGCACACCCCAACTCACCGACGACCCCGAGCTGAGCCCCCTCGATCTTGTCGTCGCTCCGAACGGCAACATCGTCGTCAGCAGCGAGTGGCCCTTCGGAGCAAGGCACGCGACTTCCAGCGTCCGCGAATACGACCACTCCACAGGGGCGTTGACCCGCGTGTTTGCGCCTGACCCGCCTCTAGGTTTCGCGAGGCCGCGTGGATTGCGGTTCGGATCCGACGGACGTCTCTATTGCGTCGGACAAGATCACGTTATTGCCTTCAATTTCTTCACAGGGACCTACCTCGGCGTCGTCGTGCGACTCCCGAGACTCAACGGTCAAGCTCTTGTTCTATGGGATCCGGAGACCTCGAGCTGAAGGTCGGTTGTCTACCCCTCGCTAAATGCAGGCTGTGCGGTCGGGTCCGAAAGATTCTTCGCCGTCGGCTGAACCAACACGGCGCTGGCGATGGCGCCTGCACCCACGATTATGGCCCCTACGGCAAAGGCAACTGAGAACCCGTGTACGACAGCGTAGGGGGCGAATCGCGGTCCGCGGGATGCGATGTAGTTCGCCGTGGCGGTGGCAGCGACGGTGTTGAGGAGGGCGGCACCCAGGGATGCGCCGACTTGCTGGGTGGTGTTCACCATCGCACTGGCCACACCGGAGTCTCGCTCACGCACCTTGGTCAGGGCGGTACTGCTCAGAGCGGGGAAGGCCAGACCGAGCCCAAGGCTCATGACTATCTGCTGGGGTAGCAGGTGGGTCCAGTACGACGTGTGCACACCGATCTGGGTCAGCCACAACAGACCCAGGGCAGACAGGACAAGGCCGGCGGTGATGGCGACGCGAGGTCCGACCCTGGGCAGCAAGTTGGTTGCCGCCCCGGCGGCGACGATCACGCCGAGGGCGAAGGGGAGGAAGGCGACCCCGGCTTTGGCCGCTGAGTAATGAAGAATCTGCTGCATGTAGTAGCTCACGAAGATGAACATGGCGAACATGCCGACGACGAGGAGCAGTGCCGCCAGGTAAGACCCACCCCGATTTCGTTCCGCGACAACTCGCAGCGGTAGCAGCGGCGAGGCGGAGCGAGCCTCTGCCACGACAAACGTAGTGAGAAGGATCACGCCCACCGCGATCAGCGTGAGCGTGGTTGCCGAGGACCAACCGTCGGTGACGGCCTTGGTGAATCCGTAGACGAGGCTGACCAATCCAGCCGTCGAGAGCAGCGCGCCTGGGATGTCGTATCGGGTCGTCCCGCTGATCCGGCTCTCACTGATAACCCGCCGACCTGCTACTGCTGCCAGCAAGGCGATGGGAACGTTGATCAGAAGGCACCATCGCCACGACGCGTACTCGGTCAGGACCCCGCCCGCCAGCACGCCAATGGCGGCTCCGGCACCCGAGACGGCTCCGTAGGCGCCGAAGGCTTTGGCCCGCTCGGCCGGGTTGTTCTGAAAGGTGGTGGTCAAGATGGACAGCGCGGCGGGGGCCATTAACGCGGCAAACGCGCCCTGCAGCGCTCGGGATCCGAAGAGCATGGCCTGATCGACCGCCGAGCCGCCCAGGGCCGAGGCAGCTGCGAAGCCGATCAGTCCCACGACGAGCATCCGCCGCCGGCCCCCGAAGTCGGCGATGCGACCGCCGAGGAGCAGTAGCCCGCCGAACGCCAACGTGTAGGCCGTTATTACCCACTGTCGGTTGGCGACCGAGATATGGAGGGCTCGCTGAGCCGACGGCAGTGCGATGGTCACGATCGAGGCATCGAGCACCACCATCAGCTGGGCGATGACAACGATAGCCAGGATGGACCAGCGTCTCGGGTTGGCTCCGACCTCAGCCGGACTGACGGGCATCGTCCCGTTCGTTTCGTCGCCGGTGCTGCCACTAAGCGCCGTGTTCATGTTGTTGACTCCTTGAACCGATGGGCGTTTGGCCATTTGGTGAGGGGAGGACTACTTGACCTGGGTGACCAGGTCTCGGGTCGAGGCTGTCATCCCGATCCCCGGCTGATGAGCTCGAGAGGACCTACACCGCCTCCCGGATTCATTGCCGACTCAAGGACGATGGGACACAGTCGGTGGTTCTGCTAGCACTTTTCATCGAATCCCACGATCGTCATCGAATCCCACGATCGCCCCGACCCAGGTGAGCCGCCATCACCAGATGTTGGTGATTCCCTCCGGCGGCACAAGTCTTGCCGGACGCCCACTTCCAGGGCCCGGGATTCTGCAGATTGTCCCGCTGAGCCAAGTTTGGTGGCGGGGAGGCGGGCGCGGCAATCGGGGCGTGCGATGAGCCTGTGACGTGCGAAAATGATCCGTGTGGCGACGACACCACGGGCAGCGCCCCAATCCCGGCCGGCTTCGACGAGCGTCTCGGTCCCCGCGGGTCTGCTTCGTCGTGATGGCCTGTTGGCCGCGCTGGATCGCGCCGCCCTGAAGAAGGTGACAGTCATCTCGGCGCCTCCAGGGAGCGGGAAGACCTCGCTTCTACGGGCGTGGTCTGACCGTGAGAGCAAGGATCGTCGGATCGCCTTCGTGTCGGTGCCCCGCGACCAGCAGGATGCGCAGCAGTTCTGGCTCGCCGTCTTGGACGCCATCAGTCAAACGGACGCCACGGCTGATTCCGCAAGGCAGGCGGCTATGCCCGATTTTGACGGCGGGGTGATGGTCGACACGGTTGCGTCGGAACTGGCCAAGGAGGCCGGAATCGTGGTGTTGGTCGTAGACGATCTGCACGAGCTGACTTCCACTGACGCCCTCTCGCAGCTAGAGCACTTGCTTGGCGTTCTTCCGGAGTCCGCGCGGGTGGTGTTGTCGTCCCGCCGCGATCCGCCGATCAGACTGCACCAGCTCAGACTGGCCGACGAGGTCGCCGAGCTTCGGGCCGGCGATCTGCGGTTCACCCCGGGCGAGACACGGGACCTGCTCGCCGCTTCGGAGATCAATCTGTCCGATTCCGGGGCAGCCGCCTTGCACGGACGCACTGAGGGTTGGGCGGCTGGTCTGCGCCTCGCTGTGATCTCTCTCCGCAGTCACCCGGAACCGGACCGTTTCGTGGATGAGTTCTCCGGGACCGACAGGGCGATCGGGGATTACCTGATGGCCGAGATGCTCGAACGCCAGTCCATCGAGGTTCGGAGCATGCTGTTGCGGACCTCGGTGGCCGATCGGTTGAACGGCGAGCTGGCCGACCTGCTGGCTGGCCGCCCGGGCTGTGAGCAGATACTGCTGGCACTCGAGGACGCCAACGCATTCGTCATGTCGCTTGACGCCCAGCGCACGTGGTTTCGCTACCACCAGCTTCTGGCGGATTTCTTGCGCTTGGAACTTCGCCGAACGTTCGCTGGGGAAATCCCTGACCTCCACCGCATGGCCGCAGCCTGGTTCGCTGATCACGGTCAGGTCGTCGAGGCCGTTCGACACACGCTCGCGGCCGGCGACTGGCCCGATGCCGCCCGGCTCCTCGCGGACCACTTGTTCAGCCTGACGCTCGACGGTCAGGAAGCCAGTATCGCCGCGCTGTTGCGGGCGTTCCCCGCCGGAGCGTCGGCTGAGCAGCCTGAGCTGGCGTTGGCTCACGCAGCCACGCAGCTGGCGGAGGGACGGCTGGAGGGCGCATCGGCTCAGCTGGTCGTGGCCGAATCCCACGCGGAGAACGCACCGCCTGCCCGCCGCCGTCGCCTGGCGATAGCAAATGCGTCCCTGCGGTTGGCGCTCGCACGGCGAAGCGGCCAGTTCGCAGAAGTAGTCGAGCAAGTGAAGGAGCTCGATACCTCGACCGCGGATGGGTCGAATGACCTGATCGGGATGGACACCGAGTTGCGCGCCGTCGCCCTAATGAACCTGGGGATCGTCGAGACGTGGTCCGGCCAATTCGCCGCCGCCGAGCGGCACGTGACCGAAGGAGCGACGCTCGCCCAAGCGATCGGCCGACCCTACCTGGAGGTCGCCTGCCTCGCCTATCAAGCGTTTCCGTCCGTCTCGCTCGCGACCGCACGCGAACGCGGTCGTCACGCCGTAGCCCTCGCTGAGCGCTACGGCTTCAGCGATCGCCCGGTTCTCGCGCCGGCGTTGGGGGCGGTGGCCTCCATAGAGGTGTGGACAGGCGAGTTCGAAGAGGGAGAGCGTTGGCTCCGCCGCGGTTGGGAAGTCGTCCAGGCAGACATCGACCCCGCCGTCGCGGTGCTGCTGCACCTGGCGACGGGCATGTTGCACGCCGGTCGCGGCGAGCATCAATCGGCACTGGCGGCGTTAACCGCGGCAGTGCAGGCGCAGTCGCATCTCAGCGGTGCACACATTCTCGGACGGGTGGTCGCCGAGTGGCTCGCGGCCACAGAAGCTCGTCTCGGGATGCCAGACGAAGCGCGCACAACGCTCGACGGGTTCTCCGCCGAACACGAGCGCATGGACGCCATTGACCTCGGGCGAGCAGCAATCAGCGTGGCGGAAGGAGACCCGGCCGGGGCGCTAGCCGCCCTCGGAGAGTTTCAGGACTTCATGCCGCCGCTCGGCTTCCCGGCGTACGCACTCGTCGAAGCACATGTGCTCGCAGGCCTCGCCCACCTAGCTCTGGGCGATCGATCCGCGGCCGCTGCCGCGGCCGAAGCCGCCCTCGCTGCCGCCGAGCCGGACAGGCTGATCTTCCCGTTTGCCATGTACAACGCGGGGGAGCTCCTCGACGCCCTTCCACGTCACCAAACCGCGCACAACGCGCTGCTCGCCGATGTCCTTGACCTAGTACGAAGCGCCCCGGCGCCCCGCTCTGACCGGCAGCGGCGACCGCAACCGGACGAGCTCAGCCCAAGCGAGCTACGGGTGCTGCGATTCCTCCCAACAAATCTCACCCGGCCCGACATCGCCCGATCCCTCCACGTCTCCGTCAACACGGTCAACACGCATATCCGCAGTATCTACTCCAAGCTCGGCGCCAATGACCGCAGTTCGGCCGTGCAACAAGCACGCCAGCTGCGGCTCCTGGCCACCGGGCGCGCCTCGTCACCGCCGAAGTGAATCGCCCGTCTGCGGGCGAACAATCACCAGATTCCGGTGGCGACCCCTCACTAGGTCAAGCCCCAGCATCATGGCGTGGCCACACAGCCCGGCTGCCCATTCATGATCCGGATAAAAGGGCGGCTCGGGCCCACCGCTCTATCCGCCTTTCCCACCATGAGGTCGGAAGTGCGAGACGGCGAGACGGTGCTCATCGGCTCACTCGAGGATCGGTCAGCGCTGTACGGGGTGCTAGCGCAGATGGAAGCGCTGGGGCTCGATCTGATCGAACTTCGCCGAGTCGACCCCATAGACCATGAGCCCTAGCTGAGCATCTGTCCGGCACCAAAACTACTTGCCTTCGACAGAATCGCCAGCATCTGGTGAGGGCAGATCATTCGGATGAGCGCGAATCTGCGCCCTGTGCTTATCGACGAAGGCTACGCCGTCACTCATTCCCCCGTCGCTCGCTTCTGGAACCACAAGGTTGCTGAAGCTAAGGCGTTCGTGGCCAACACAGCGGAGCACAACCACGTGCGACAAGCGGTGTCGAAGAACGCCGGGGTCTTTTACTCCAACCACGGGAAGGTGACGGGCTGATGTCCAAGGCAGTCCAATTCGACGACTACGGTGGCATCGAGGTCCTCGAGGTCCTCGAGGTCCTCGAGGTGCGCGACGTGCCGCGTCCCGAGCCCGGACCCCACCAGGTGCTCGTGGCGGTCCGCGCCGCCGGCCTCAATATCAGCGAGGCGAAGATCCGTACCGGCCTGGTCCGCGAGGTGTTCGGGATACGGCCCGAAGGTCAGGCGCGGCGGGAACGATCCGTCGAGATCGACCAGCCTTGCGCTCCTTGCCTGCCGCTCCTTGCCGTCCCGCCGCTCCTTGGCTCCCTCCAAAAACGGTCACCAAAACTGGTCCCGGCTCGTTTTATTGACCGTTTTTGACGTCGGCCACGCTCAAATTTTTCGGAAACGGTTAGTAAAACCCGCGTCCCACCCTCCGCACCGTTTTACTAACCGTTTTCGAGATTCATCACGCTCAGTTCCGTTCGAAAACGGTCAACAAAAATCTCTCGGCCCCTTTTATTGACCGTTTTGCCAGGCTCCCGGTCAGGCGGATCGGGTCGCCCGTCGCATCGTCCACAGGGGCGGTCCGTCCGGAACGGGGTGAAGCTCCTCGACGACCTCGTAGCCGAACCGTCGGTAGTAGGCCACGTTGTCGAACTTCTGGGTTTCCAGGTAGCAGCCCGGCTACCCGCTCGACCACGTCCGAGCGGCGTTCACCGAGCTTGAGGCCGGTCACATGGCGGGGAAGATCGTCCTCATCCCCTGACCGGTAAGACAATTGGCCTGCGTTACGACCGGGTTGGGCGCCGGCGAGGTTCTCAGGGTGACGGTGTGACCGAACTTGGAATCAGGCCTTGGGGCTTGTCGTCCCACCGTTAGATGGGGTCCACCGCGGTCGAGGGCCATGGTGGATGAGCCCGGACGCGCCGGTCGGGTGCGGGGATCTACGGTTCTGGTCATGACCGTTCACGTCGTCGAATCCACCACCAACACGGTCCGCTCCGGGTATCTCGACCCGGCCGCGCCGCCGGTAGCCACGATCGAGCCGGGCGATGTTGTCAGCTATCCGAACACGTGGACGCATTGGGGAAATGAGGCGACGTTCGGAATGACTTTCGCGGAGCGAGAGCCGCTCCGTCACCGCTATCCCAACGGGCCGTACTCGATGATGGGTCCGGTCGAGGTGGCCGGGGCCGAGCCAGGCGATGCTGTCGAGTGCCGACTGCTGGCGCTGCGGACGCGCGACTGGGGTTGGAACTCGTTTCCCCTCGGTGTCGGCGCCCTGCCCCACGACTTCGCCACACCCTACGTCCACTACTTCCGCTTCGACGCGAACCGCACGAGCACCGAGTACGTCAACGGCATCACCCTGCCGCTGGCGCCCTTCCTTGGGGTGATGGCCGTGGAGCCGGCCGGCAGCGACCCGGTCAGTGCCATCCTGGCCGGCCCGTATGGCGGCAACTTGGTGCTGAGAGAGCTGACCGTCGGCTCGTCACTGTTCCTTCCCGTAGCCAAGGCCGGCGGGCGAGTGTGGGTTGGCGACGTTCACGCCCTCCAAGGCGACGGAGTCGTGGACCAGACCGCCATAGAGACCGCCGCCGAGGACCTCCAGATCTGCTACGGCCTCCACAAACACGTCGGGCTCGCCGCTCCCTTGGCCGAGACCGCCACCCACTGGATCGGAATCGGCTTCGGCGATTCCCTCGACGACGCCTTGGTGGCCTGCCTGCGGGAACTGATCGCCTGGCTGCACGCCGCCTCGGGCATCTCCGAGGGGGAAGCCTACGCCCTGTGCAGCATGGCGGTCAGCTTCCGCGTCACTCAGTACGCCCACCAGACCGGCTCGGCCTACACTTCGATCCCGCCCAAAGCCGTCCACGGGCTGGTCCCCAAAAGCATCTTCCCGTCCGAGCTCGTCCAGCGGATCAAGAGCTGGTTGCGACCGGAGGGAGGGAGCCCGCCCCGGTGACCCTCTCGAGCGACGACCGGCTTGACATCCTCGAACTACTGGCCCGGGCCGACAACGGCGTCCATCTCACCCTCAACGCGGTGATCGACCCGGTACCGGGCCGCCCGGGGCAGGCCATTGCCACCTCCACCTTGATCATCATCGACCCCGGACCGCCCCCAGCGGTGCGCCACGTGTCCACCATCGTCCAACAGGTCGTCAAGACCGGGCCCACCTGGCTTGTCGCCCGCCGCACTGTGAGCAGCCCGTGACCTGCCCGTCCTCAACCGGGCCAGAACCTGATGGATCGTGATGCCGTGGCGACCATGCCTGAGGCGGGACCTCAGGTGGGGTCGGACATGGTGGCGCCGGAGCCGGCGCAGAGACAGGTACCGCGACTACCGCGGCGCGGCCACCGCGGCCACTCCACCTCAAACACCGGGAACCGTACCGGGATAGACCGCTCGTTACGAGGAGAGACTTCCGCAGGTCGTCTTGCCGTTGTTCTCGACGCCGGGGACCCCGTTCGATACGTGGCCGGTGAACCAGCAGTCGATGGGGTGGTTCTTGCCTGCGGGGAAGGTCAGAGGCGGTGACCACCCGTCCAGGGTGTCACCGTGTAGCGATTCCAGCCCGGTGGTGATCTCCGCCGCGCTGGGGTAGCGCTGGTGGTGAGACCTCCGGCCTTGACGGCGTCGTTGAGAAGTAGCCCGTCGGTCCAGCCCAACACCGAGCCTTCCGAGAAGCTGACCGTGTTCTCGCGCAGGCCGGGGTAGTACTTATCCAATGCGGTGTTCATGGCTTGGACCTGAGGCGCGTTGGACCAGAACGGGTAGAGGTTGTATTCCGACCACAGGTTCTTCTTCAGCCCGGGCGTGCTGGCCTGCGCCATGCTGAAGCCGGCGCCCTCGGTCACGTAGATCGGGTTGTAACCCTGGGTGGAGCAATCTTCGCCCACCTTCTCGATCGGTGGCGTGGTGTCGCCTATGAAGAGGGCAGTGGTGTGAGCCTGCTGGGCGGCTACGCATTGAGCGGTGTAGTTCGGAGCAGTGGCGGCAATGGAGGCGGAATAAGTCTCCGGCACGCCCAGCAAACGTGCGACCCAATCTAATACCGTCCCTATGCCGACAAATCGGTCACCCATTACGGTTCCTTTGCCATGGACGAAGTAGACACACGGACCCACTGACCCGTGATTCCGCCGCTTGAACACCGAGATAACGAGTTCGGGAGCGCCATTCGGTCCAGAAGCAACGTACTCCTGGTGGCTGAGATCTCGACCCGCGAGGATCTCCTCCACCAGCACAGGCGGGACGTCCCGCAACGCAGAGATCATCTCGGGCGTCAATGACGGAGGTGCTATCTCCGCCAGCCCCTCGAGGACCACCAATAACTCACGGTCAAAGGGCGGAGGCGGCGGCTTCAATTCAGTCACCGCCGCCGCCAGCGGAGCGGACACCCCTCCGCATCATGTTGCGAACACGGGTCGGAACAGCACCCGTAGCGACTGAGGAATCGTGCGCGGCGGCGCCACCGAGCAGGTATACAGAGTCTTCATCTCGGGGCCGCCCAGCGCACAGGCCGGCGCCCACTTCCTGCCGGGCGAACGGTCGTCGTCGACGAGTTAATGGTCCGCAAAGAACATCGTGCTGTCGTCCGGTGTAGTCGCCGCCGCATCATCCCTCAGGCTTGGGCTGTTCGACGGGCTGGAGTGAAAGTGATGGGAACCGTCAAGGGGGCCCGGTTGAAGGCATTGTGGAACTCAATCGGCGCAGCGTCGGCCTGGATGGCGACGTCGCCGAGGCGAGGCAAGAGCTCCTCGAGGGCGACCCGCAGGTTCATCCGGGCCAGGTTCGATCCGACGCAACGATGAGGGCCGACACCGAAGGCGATTTGGCGGTTCTTCGGACGCTCGAGATCGAACTGCTCAGGACAGACGAACTCGGCTTCGTCCCGGTTAGCCGAGGCCAGATAGATAAGGAGTTGGTCGCCCTTCTTTATCTGTTGGCTCCGGATCTCGGTGTCGTGGGCTGCAGTGCGCTGGAGTACCGGGAACGGTACATCCAGCCGCATAAGCTCTTCTATGGCCTTGGGGATCAGGTCAGGCTGACGCTGTAGGAGCCCCCAAATCTGCGGCTGGTCGGCAAATCTGATGAAGAAGTGGCCCAGCGCGCCGGCGGTGGTCTCGAGCCCGCCCATGATGAGTAGGACGAGGGTGCCGGTGATCTCGGGTTCCGAGAGCGGCTTTCCGTCGACCTGGCCGCCAATGATGGCGTCGACGACGTCACCCCTCGGCCCGTCGTGACGACGTTGTTCGACAAACCGTTGCACCCATTGCACCATGCCGCCCCAGGACTCTGCGGCCTGCGGGTGATCGGGAATCCCAGCTATGGTCGCCATCTCATTGATCTCGGCGATTTCTCCCGCCGGCGCGTGGATCACCTCGTGGAACAGAACCAGGCCGGGGAAAGGTCGGGCGAACTGTTCCATAAACTCGCACTCGCCTACTTCGATGAACTCGTCGATGAGCCTGATCGCCTGCTGTCGGGTCGCTTCCTCGAAACGGGCCATGGCTGAGGGGGTGAAGTACGGACTGACCAGCTGCCGGTGGAGCGTGTGCGTCGGGGGATCGAGGGTGATCGGCAAGAGGGGCACGACCGCGGCCGTCTCGTTGTAGGTCTGGTTGCTGAACGTCCGCCAGTCCTCGGCAACCTGGAGCACATCCTCGTATCGGGTCACGACCCAGTAGCCGTTATGGGCGTCGCTATGGGTCACCGGACATTGCTGCCGCATGTGGTCCAAGGCCTGGTAGAGGCCCTGCCGCAGCTCGGGCGCGGTGAAATCGAAATGATTCTCACACCACTCGGCCGCCGGCCAGCTGTCACCGGTCATGGCGATACCTCCCGTGCTGTTGTGGACTGCCTGGCCTTGTCACCTGACCAGCCGGAAAAAAGATCGGACTTGGTCGACGAAGATACCAGGCTGCTCGAACGCGGCGAAGTGGCCTCCGCGAGCCGGGTAGTCCCACCAACGGATGTCGAGGATATCCCGCTCCGCCCACCGACGAGACGGCCGCATGATCTCCTTCGGAAAGATCGAGCATCCGGTCGGAACATTGACGGGCCCCAGCTGCATAGCGCTGGCCACGCTCTCCCAGTACAGACGGGCCGACGACGTTGCCGTCTCGGAGAGCCAATAGTGCATGACGTTGTCGAGCATCTCATCTCGGGTGAATACGTTAAGCGGATTCCCGTCGCAGTCGGCCCAGGCCCGGAACTTTTCTACGATCCAGGCGCACTGGGCCACAGGGGAATCGGCCAAGCCGTAGCCGAGAGTCTGCGGTCGGGTGGCCTGTTGGATGTAGTAGCCGGTTTCGTGGGCATTGAGGTGCTCCATAGCAGCCAGGGCATCCCGTTCCTCGTCCGTGGGGTCGGCCGCGGTGTCGGGATCGGGGAAGGAAACGACCATGTTGAGGTGCATGCCGATCAACTGAGCGCGATGGCGGCTAGCGAGCACCCGGGCGACAACGCCGCCCCAATCGCCGCCTTGCGCACCATAGCGGTGGTACCCCAGCCGGGACATCAACGTGGACCAGGCATCGGCGATCCGTTCGATACCCCATCCAGCCGCCCTGGGCCTGTCGCTGAAACCGTAACCCGGCAGCGACGGGCACACCACATGAAACGCATCGGCGGCATCCCCGCCATGCGAAGCCGGATCACGTAGCAACTCGATGACCTTCAGGAACTCGACTACCGAACCGGGCCAGCCATGAGTGAGCACGAGCGGCACGGCGTCAGGATTCGGCGACGGGGCATGAATGAAGTGAACCCCGAGCCCGTCGATCTCCGTTCGGAATTGCGGGAAGGTGTTGAAGTAAGCCTCTCGGGCCCGCCAGTCATAGGTATCCAGCCAGTACCTCGATAGATCCTGCAAGAATTCCAGCGGCATCCCCTGTGACCAATCATCGACGGTCTCCCGATCCGGCCAACGCGTCCGTAACAACCGCTCCCGGAGGTCTTCCAGCGCCGAGTCGGGAACCGCAATGCGAAATGGGGTCACCAGATCACTCACGTCGGCGCGCTCACTCCCGGCGGCAGCTCCCGATTGAAGGTGGCCATCGCTGGGGCGTGGGCCCCAGCTCGCGCGTCGAGAAACGCCCGCTCCTCCTCCCGAGTCATCTTGACCTGGTCCCGAAGCTTCACGCCCATACATAAGACCTTACCGCTACGACCCCTGTGGCAGATCTGCTGACCATTGTCCACGGCACTGGTCAAGCCTCTCTGGACACGACCCAGGAGCCAACAGTCGACCGGCTGACCGTTCACCGGCGGGAACCCGAGTGGCGGCGATCAACCGTAGAGCGTGTCGCATTGGCGCGACCCCAAGCCCTGGATGACTCGGGCGAAGCTGCGCTCGACGGCTTTGCGATCCTCCTCTAATCCAGGACCGGCTCCATTGGGGACGGCCAGGCGTCGGGTCGGAGCAGGGCGTCGGAACCGGCGTCTGCGAACACGACACTGCCGACGAACGTGCGAGCTTCCAGACCGAGGAGAAAAGCGATAATACCGGCCACTTCCTCGGGCTGGACAAATCGGCCGAGGGGAACTGGGTATTGCTTGTACGCCTCGGCCATGGCCGGGTCATTCTTGATCGAGTTGGACATGGGCGTCTCGGTGGCGCCCGGCGCAAAGGCGTTGAGGGTGATTCCCGCCCCGATCCACTCAGGGGTTACCGCGTTACGTCGCACCCACCATGCGAGCGCCGTCTTGCTGGCCCCGTAGGCGTTTCCGACCCGGTCGGCGATCCGTCGGGCGAGCTGCTCCTCACCGGCCAGGCAGGCTTCGTTGAGAGAGCGGGATATCCCCAGCGAGTGAGTAGTGACATTCGAGCTGATGGCGATAGCCGCGGGTTGGCGGCCTTGCGCAAGCACTGCACGTAGTCCGCTAATGAGTTCAACCGAGCCGAAGTAGTTGACGGAGACTACGTCGCTGTCGGGTCGGGAGGGCAGACTGACCAATCCGGCAAAGGTCACTAAGCCGTCCAATGCTCCGGCGCAACAGTCGGTGACTTCTTTGACGGCGCGCACCCGATCATCGCGTTCGCGGAGGTCGACGTTGACATCCGCGTCGTGGAGATCAATCGTCACCACCTGGTGGCCGTCCAGCCGCAGGCGGGCCGCCGTCGCTTTGCCCATACCTGAGGCGGCACCGGTGACGGCGATGATTTTGGCCTCAACCGCATTACTCGAAGTATTGGCCATCTGCTGCTGCCCTCTTTGAGTGCGTAGAACCCGAACGGATAACGCCCGGACTGTAACCAGCTGGCGGCTCTCGTAGCAAGGACTGCTCGGTCCCCTCTATGGTCAGGAGTTCCGCTGCAGAAGGCCTGGAGCTGCACCACAGGTCACCTTCGGCAACGTCTCTATATCTCACTGCTCCGTCACTTCCTCAGCTGACCAACATCGGAAGATACCTACGTTGGCCGCTGCGAGTGCTTCTACCGACAGCAGTACTGTGGCAGGCGGCCCGCCCATCTGAGCCAGTCGACCAAGACCATTCGAAGTAGTCGAACCTCTTAACGGCCTTCACATTCGGATCGCCGGGGTGAGGGCGAGGCCGTGGAGGGTTCCGTCTTTTCTCCAGTCGTGGAGGAGGTCGAAGAAGGCCTGGGCGCCTAGTCCGTACTGCCCGGCTTGCAGGCTGTGGGGGTTGCCGGGGCGGCCTTCGTTGTTGAAGTAGCCGGGGGTGCACTCCTGGAGAAACTTCTGATTGTTGGGGGAGAGCCGTCGGATGGTGGCCACCCAATCGTCTTCGGCTTGGAGGGTGGCTTCCACCATGTCGAAACCCTCCCGAAGGCAGCGGCGGACGATATAGGCGATGTGCTCGCTCTGCTCAGTGAGCATGTGGCTGACGTTTACGGTGATGCCGGTCTGAGTCACACCCAAGTGGAACAGGTTGGGGAACCCAGCACTATGAAAGCCGTGGAAGGTCCGCAAACCATCAGCCCACTTGTCGGAAAGCCGCGCTCCCCCTCGACCCATCACGTCGAAGCCGGCCCGCCGAATGTAGGAAGTGCCCACCTCGAAACCGGTGGCGAAGATCAGGCAGTCCACCCGGTAGCTCGTATCGCCGACCACCACGGCGTTCTCGGTGATGCGGTCCACGCCCCGCCCGTCGGTATCAACCAGGGTCACGTTGGGCCGGTTGAAGGTATCCAGGTACTCGTCGTTGAAACAGGGTCGCTTGCAAAAGACCCGATACCACGGCTTCAGCGCCTCGGCCGTGGCCGGATCCTCGACGATGGCGTCCACCCTGGCTCGCAGGCGCTCCATCTTGGCGAAGTCGGCCAGCTCGGAAGCGGTCATCAGGTCCACCGCGTCGGCCCCATCCGCCCGGCCCAAGAACACCGCCATCTTGGTGATGTCAGTCCACCCATCGTCGACCAAGTCCTCGTCCTGGTGGCCGCCCGCCACCAAGATGGCGAAGTTCTCCATCCGCCGCCGCTGCCACCCGGCCGCCAGCGACGCCGCCCAGGCCGGATCGGTTCGGCGGTTGCCGCGCTCGTCGACCGACGACGGGGTCCGCTGGAACACATACAGGTGTTCGGCCGCCGCCCCCAGATGCGGCACACATTGAATGGCGGTGGCCCCGGTACCGATAATCCCCACCCGCTTATCGGACAGGCCGTCCAATACCCCCTGGCGGGAACCGCCCGTGTAGGCGTAGTCCCAGCGGCTGGTGTGAAAGGTATGCCCGGCAAATGACTCCAGCCCGGCAATACCCGGCAACTTCGGCCGGTTCAGCGGCCCGCTGGCCGTGACGACAAACCGGGCCCGCATCTGATCGTGCCGGTCCGTCGCCACCACCCACCGGCGGGACTCCTCGTCCCAAACCATCCCGGTCACCTCGGTCTGAAAGCACGCCTGGTCGTACAGACCGTACCGGCGGGCGATGGCCTGCGAGTAGGCCAGAATCTCCGGCCCAAACGAATACTTCAGCTCGGGGACATACCCCATCTCCTCCAATAGCGGCAGATAGATATACGACTCGATGTCACACTGCACCCCCGGATACCGGTTCCAATACCAGGTACCCCCCACATCCCCGGCCTTGTCCACGATACGAATCCGGCCCACCCCGGCCTCCCGCAACCGAGCCCCGACCAGCAGACCCCCGAACCCCGCACCCACGATGAGCACGTCCACCTCATCGTCCAGCGGCTCGCGCACCAACGGCCGCTCCACCAACGGATCCGCCTCGAAGACCGACAACAGCCCGGCCACTTCCCGGTACTGATCATTGCCGTCCGCCCGCTGCCGTTTGCCCCGCTCCTCGGCGTACCTACGCCGCAACCCATCTGCATCAACACCCGAGCCACCCGTCGAAGGCACCCCCTCCGAACCCGACGACGTCACCACCGCCCCCCTCCCGACACCCTCCAGCGGTCAGCCCCAGGGAGCCCGACCGATAGTAAACGATCCATCCCTCCCATGATACGAGCCTGACCGTACCAGGGCGTGGGGTTGGGCGAGAGGCGATACCGTCCCTAGAAATGGGCGGCAACGCGCCCACCCTAAAATGAGTTGCAAAGCGTCAAGCAGGCTGACGGGCTATTTCTGATGACTTCAGGAGGAGGACTACATGAAGCGGAGCACGGAGCGGATCCTCACCACCCACTGTGGGAGCCTGCCGCGCACCCCGGAGGTGCTCGGAATGCTTCAGGAGGTTAGCGAGGGTCGGACGCCGGATCGGGCCATATTCGATGCCGCCGTGCGGGAGGGGGTGGAGGACGTGGTCCGCCGCCAGGTCGACGCCGGCGTCGACATCGTCAACGACGGCGAGATGAGCAAGCGGTCCTTCATGCACTACTTCTTGGAACGCCTCGGGGGATTGACGATAATGGAAATCGAGGCGCCCCCAGAGTCGATTCTTCCGGGGCCGTCTGCGGAGGTAGCGGACTTCCCAGAGTTCTTCGAGCGCTGGGCATTCAGGGGAAAGATCGCACCTGTCCCAGAAGAGGGGGGCGTCCGCACCGTCCTGGCCCCTGTGGCTACCGGTCCGATCACCTACGCGGACACCGCCGCGCTCGCACGCGACATCGACAACGTGCTGGCCTCGGCGAGGGCAGCTGGAAGCACTGACGTGTTCATGTCCGCCGTCCCACCCGTCGGCCTCGGTATGGGTATGGGAGCATCGGGTACCAACCAGTACTACGCCACCCAGGACGAGTTCGAACAAGCCATGTGCGACGCGATGCGGGTAGAGTACGAAGCCATCGTCGGCGCCGGCATCGTGCTGCAGTTCGACTGCAACTGGGCAGCCCATGGGCGACACCTGGGCACCTCCACAGACGACCTTCGCCGGAAGATCGCTCACGGCATCGACTGCATAAACTATGCGGCTCGTAACATCGAACCCGACCAGATGCGCATCCACCTGTGCTGGGGCGCCGACGAAGCACCGCACCACAAGGACCTGCCCCTAGAGGACATCGTGGACCTAATGATGACGGCCCGTCCGGCCGGGCTGGGAGTCGTGGCCGCCAACGGTCGCCACGAGTGGGAGTGGCGGATATGGAAAGACGTCAAGGTCCCCGACGGCAAAGTCATCATCCCCGGTGTCATCGACTCGACCACCAACATCATCGAGCACCCCGAAACCGTGGCCGAACGCATACGCCGCTTCGCCGACGTGCTAGGCAAGGAGAACATCCTCGCCGGCGTGGACTGCGGCCTCGACACCGTCGCTGGATCCGCTCAAGTCCTACCTCGCATCGCCTGGGCCAAGCTCGCCGCTCTCAGCGAAGGCGCTCGCCTCGCCACCGCCACGCTTTACTGACAGCAACCGCCGAGAGACCGAGCGCGCCTTGCCCGAAGCAGGATCAACGCGATCCGTCGACGCGAGGTCAACGGAATAGTCCGCCCGGGCGACAGCTACGGTTCGGCGGCGAGTCAGGTGCTCGCTCAGTATCTTCAAGAGTCAGGCTGGTTCCGCCGGGGTTCGCCTTCACGGCCACCGCCTGCAAGTAGGTGACGGGCGGGTTGACGCCCTTGGGCGCGCCTGCCATTTGGCATCAGAATCTGCAGAGTGAGCTTGACGCCCTGACAGAGGGAAGCCTAATGTCAATGTTGGATTCATTGGTTGATCCACCGGCTAGGAGGGAGGGACTCGGAGTGACCGGTCCGATCGCCGCTCACCATCTGAGCGTAAATTCGGAGCCTTCCTTCCTACCCCACGCTCTTCCAGTGCGAAGCGGAAAGGTGGTCTAAAAGATGGCAGTTGTCGCTGAACACTCGACGTCTCCTCTGGACTCCTCACTTGTTCCCATTACCGTCGTGACAGCCGATAGTCACGTCGGCCCGAGGCTTCGCGAGGATCTGCGCCCGTATTGCCCCTCCCCCTATTTAGATGACTTTGATGGGTTTGTACGGGAATTCACTGTTCCTGAGGGCGGCACGCACGTACACGTGGACGTTGAGGGGAATAGGCACCCCGACGCTCAGGGACGTGCGCTCAGAGCTCGGCACAATGCCGCGCTGGCTGGGCATTACGACATGGCCGCCCGCTTGGACGACATGGATCGTGATGGGATTGCCGCGGAAGTGATCTTTCACGGAAGCCAGAACGGGCAGCCGTTCCCCTTTGTAGATGACCCGCTGAGCACCTTCAAGTCCAGGTTGGACGGCGACACCCATCACCTGGAGTTGGTTGCAGTCGGCCAACAGATTTACAACCGGTGGCTCGCGGATGTGTCTGCCGTGGCGCCTGAGCGTCGGGTTGGCCTGGCTCACCTGCCCCTCTGGAACATCGACGGGGCGGTGATCGCTGTTCGGGAGGCACGGGAGGCGGGTCTGAGGGCCGTAAACTTCCCAGCGCCCCGACCTGGAATGCGCGAGGTGGACGATCCCGCGTGGGAGCCATTCTGGTCAGCGTGCGAGGAGCTTGACATGCCGCTCGTCACCCACTGCGGCGTGGTCAACCCGGAGTCCTGGAACGGACCCCTCAAGGGTGTTCTGAAGTTCCTGGAAGGCGGCGGTTGGATGAGCCGTCGAGCCCTCGTACGGTTCATATTTGGTGGAGTCTTCGAACGGCATGCCTCGTTACGCCTCGTCTACACCGAGCTCATGCAGCAGCCGTCCACCTGGTGGCCCGGCACGGTGACCGAATACGACCAAGCATGGGAAAGGCGGAGGTGGATGGTCGGTGACATGTGTCCTCGGCCGCCAAGCGAATATTTTCAGGCAAATGTCTTCCTCGGTAGCAGCCTGCTTCATCGATATCCGCCAGAGACGCAGATTGCCGTGCGCGAGGGCTTCGCTGACAACGTGCTGTGGGGCGGTGACTACCCCCACGTGGAGGGCACCCTGACCCACTCGGAACCAGGTGATCCCACTTCCACACGAGTCGCGATGCAAATCTGCTTCGCACACGTGGATGAATACTGGCAGCGCCGCATGCTCGGGGAAACCGCTGTCGAGGTCTACCACCTAGACAGGGATGCCCTGGCATCGGTCGCCGCGCACATCGGGGCGCCCACGCCAGCTCAACTCAGAACACCGTTGCCGAGCCGCCTCATTCCCACATACTGGACGGGAGCCGATTGAAGGCTGGGCGCGGAGCACCAACCTTGTGCTGCCGCCCGACGAAAGCGACTTCGAGACTTGGACCTCGCGGGCCCCAGGATTACGACGCGCATGTCGTACAGTCGGCTGACTTGTTGCTGCACCGGCGTAGTCGGTCAGCGAGGTGACTAACGTGAAATTCGGTGTCAGAACACCCATCCTGCGACTGAGCCCGGGCAAGCATGCAGACTGGGAAGCGAACGGGACAATCGATGACGTCGGACGGATCGCTGAGGCAGCAGACAAGCTGGGCTTCGAGTACCTGACATGCTCAGAGCACGTCGCCGTTCCACTTGACAGGGATGCGGGATTCGGACATGGCCATCGGCCAGGAGGGAGATACTGGGACTCGCTGGCGACATTTGGCTACCTGGCAGCCCTGACATCGCGAATCCGGTTCACCACTCTCGTGTTGGTACTCTCCTATCATCATCCTCTGGACGTGGCCAAGCGATACGGAACCCTCGACCGAATATCCGGAGGTCGGCTCAATCTGGGCGTGGGCATCGGATACCTCCGTCCTGAGTTTGAGTTGCTTGGCATCCCTTTCGAAGGGCGCGTAGCACGGTTTGAGGACGCCGTTCGAGCGGTTCGCGTATCATTCGGCCGCGAGTGCCCTGAATATATCGGTACTCACTACCGGTTCTCTGGCCTCGTCATCGATCCCTGTGGACTCCAAACAGATGTCCCAATTTGGATTGGCGGCCAGTCCCGGCAATCTCTTCGACGCGCTGTTCAACTGGGGGACGCCTGGAGTGCTTACTCGGTGTCTCCGTCCGACCTGTCACGCTGGCTCGCCGAGGAAGCCGATACCGAAGTGTGGGAACGACGGAGCAAGCCTCTAGATATCGTTTTGAGCACTATCGTCGATCCTGAGGGTGCCCCGCGCCAGACAGCCGAGCACGTCGAGCAGCTTCGTGAAGCCGGCGCCACGACGTTATCACTCCAGTTCATTACAAGATCTCTTTTACACTACCTGGAACAGCTAGAAGCCATGCGGGCCATAGCACCCGAAAGCCGAGCGAACGCTTGATAAACGACACCTATCTAATGGACTCTTACTCGCGTGCCTTCGCTCGTGCTAGTCGCACAGACCACACAATTGATCCCCACCGATTTCTCACGTCGTCCCGTCTTTGAAGCGCCCAGCGGGCAATCAGATATCCCGTCAAGTGCCTCACGGAGCCCCGAGACGCGAGCTCCACATTTTACCGGATGATCCCCGGAGTAGAGGAGAGTAATAGCAAGATGCCCGGCCCTGATGACCAGATGTTATCTGATCCCATTTCGCCAAACCGACTGCGAGCGGGGGTCGTCGGACTCGGAACAATCGGTCGTGGGATCGCCACCTGTTTCGCACATCGAAACCGAACGGTTACCGTCTATGACGTTCGACCAGAGGCCTCCGACGGGCTACCTGGCCCGCCATCCCACCTGGGTTCACCCGCAGCGGTAGCGGGTGCCAGCGACGTTATCTTCATCGCGGTGGTTGATGCCACACAGGTCCGCGAGGTCGTTACCGGACCCGATGGCATCCTGACTGGCGCTCGGCCGGGACTGGTCGTCGTTGTAACGTCCACGATCTCTGTGGAAGTGATCAGGGAACTAGCCGAGCGGTCTGAAGATCACGGAGTCGCGTTGCTCGACTGCGGTGTCACACGTGGTCGAGAGGCCGCCGAGCGGGGACTTATTGCACTGGTCGGGGGACCCCCCGCTGAGGTAGAGCGCATCCGACCCCTGCTCGACGACTTCTCGGCTCGAATTCATTTCTGCGGACCGGTTGGGTCTGGAATGGCGTGTAAGCTCGCGAACCAGATCGTGACCGCGGGGCGGTGGCGTGCGGCGCACGAGGCCCTCCAACTTGCCACCGCGTCCGGTATTGACCCTGACACCTTGGTTGACGTTATCGAGGCGTCCTCAGCTGGAACAGCCCATTCAGGACTAATACGTCTGCATATGAGCGGCCAGACCTTCGATCAGTTTGGGCGCCCGGTGCGAAACTACCAGCGGAACGTGGACAAGGACATGCAAGCCGCACAGGAACTCGCCGCAGCTACTGGGGTAGCCATCCCGCTCGTTGATCTCACAGTCGAGAAGTCCGATGACACATTCGCGTGGCTGGGGGGATGAGGTTGAAGAATCTTGCCCCAGCCGGATCGAGCCCAGAGGCGAGTGAGGCCTCGACGACGTCCGCGCTCGCAGAGTTCGTTATTCATACCGCGTACGAGTCGCTTCCCGATGCGGTGACAAGCGCGACGAAGCGAATCATCCTCGATACCATCGCGGTAACGATCGCCGCCCACGGCACTCCAATGGCGGACGCTGTCCTGAAACTCAAGCTCGACCAAGGCGGAACGCCCGAGTCGACGTTGGCTGTGGTGGGACAGAAGTTACCGGCCCAAAGCGCAGCGTACGTTCACGCCCAGCTATCGAATCTGATTGACGCGGATGACACGTTCCTCAACAGTGGTCATTTCGCGTCAAGTCATGTGTGGACGGCCCTAGCCATGGCTGAGAAGCTCGGTTCGAGCGGCCGCGACGTAATTGCTGCAGTTGCGACCGGATTTGACATATCCGCGAGGGTCAGCTACTCGATGCCCTTATTCGCGGTGCGTTCCGACGGTGTCACGGACCTCCTCCCCCGCTTCGGTTTTAGCTGGCAGTCCTTAGGCGCAACGGCAACCGCCGCGAAGTTGCTGCGATTAGATTCCGAACAGCTTCGGCATGCGTGGGGACAGGCATTCGTAAGCACGCCGGTGACCTTCAGCAGGAATGACGCCTGGACGAGCAATCGAGCGCGAAAAAGTTCAGGCAAGCCTACTTGGCACAAGTATCAAGTGGCTGGGCCGTGCTCGGTGATCGCAATCGAAGCTGCGCTGCTCGCTGATCAAGGATGGGTATCTCAGACTGATATATTCGACGCGGATAGCGAATTTTGGCGTTCCTTCTGTGCGTCGGACTACAACTGGAAGCGTATGTACAGCAGCCTGGGAGGTCGCTGGTTCATCGCGGAGACCTCCATCAAGCCCTATCCGTTCTGTCGCTTCGACCACACCGCTCTCGACCTCTTCACTGAGATCGTTCAGGAAAACGACCTCAACGTCGACACCATCGACGAGGTCACCTTGCTGGTCGCCCCTCTCGGGAGTGTGATGAAGCATGCGGCAAACCACGAGGTCGTCGATGAGCCCTTAAAGCTCATGGGCAACGTCCCAGTCGCTCTGGCCCTCATTGCTGACCGAGTGCCGCCGGGCCCTCGCTGGTGGCATGCAGACCTCGCTCAGGACCGAATCCGTACTTTCACTCAGAAGGTTTCAAGCGTGGTGAATGACGAGTGGGCACCGATTATGGCCGACCAGGTCGCGCGGGAAGGCTTCTTCTACCGGGTGCCAACGGAAGTTGTGGTCCACGCCGACGGTAGGGAAATCCGCAAGTTCGACGATGTCGCCCGCGGCGACCAGTGGAACCCTGAGCATGCCTGGGATGACGACGATGTGATCAGGAAGGCACGCGATTACACGGAGGGGTTGCTGCCTAAGCCGAAAACGGATGCACTGATCGAAGCAGTCTTCAACCTAGAGGGAGCAGACGACGTCAGCGCTGTCGCTCGAGCAATGGTCAACCGACTCGGATGATGGAGACGGGGTCGCCGGTACCTGTTGTTGCTGCCCGGGTTCCAATTGCGAGAGTGCACCCCGGAGTACCGCCCCGACTCCAACGCGAATGTCTAGACCCCACCGGCGTGACCTCGACGGGTCAGACCCACGCCGCCAAGATCGGCCTTGACGGGCGGCCGAGGAAGCCATAAACTCATCTATAGATTCATTACTAGATTCATCGTGTAGTCGTAGGAGGGCTCGGGATGGCCGTTGCGACCGGCAGGTCAGTGCACCCCGCCGTCTCGCCGTTCCATCTCGAGCACCTCCACTCAATGAATTCCGTCGCGGGGATCCCGCACGCACCGGCCCGCTCGAAACTGACATCCCGCTCGGATGGTGTTGTGGCGGGTGGGTGCTGAGGCGGGCCCCATCCGCTCAACGGGTCGAGCCTGAACGAATAAGGAGTGCAACCGTGGAGATTTCCGAGGCGCTGGCACGTATAGAGATACAGCACGTGCTGTGGACATACGCTCGCGGGACGGATCGAGCTGACTACGAGACGATGTCAAGTGTCTATCACCCCGATGGAACTGACCGTCACGTCTCTTTCGACGGTTTAGGCACCGACTTTGTCCGACAATCCATTGAGCGGAAGAAGGGGACAACTACCGTCGGACAGCACCACATAACAAACGTGGTCATCGAGATGAGAGGCGCCAACGACGCCCTCTCCGAGAGTTACTTCTTGGCCTTTCATCCCCATCCCGACAGTGAGGGCGGACAAATCGGGATCGTAGCCGGGCGGTACCTGGATCACTTTCAACGCCGAGACGGGGCCTGGAAGATCCTTGCTCGCCGCGTCGTCATGGACTGGACGCGGGACGAGGTCCCAGGGATGCCATGGACTCGTATAGACGGGAAGCCAGAACAAGGTGGACGTATATGGGACAAGGATCCGTCATTCGCCTTCTTCTCCGGCGGCGACTGATGGAAAGCCAACTTCTAACCGGACGTGTGTCCCTCATTACCGGCGCCGGCCGGGGCATCGGTCGGGCGACCGCCATCGCACTATCCGAGGCCGGTTCAGCCGTCGTACTGGGGTCACGAACCATGACCGAACTCGAAGAAGTTCACGATGAGGTCACCAAGCGCGGCGGCACCGCGCTGATAAGGCAGGTCGACGTGACCGACATGTCGTCAGTGAAAAGCTTCGTGGACGCCGCCATCGACGGCTTCGGCCAGGTAGACGTCCTGGTCAACAACGCCGGCAGTAACAACGGAGGCGTGGACGGGGCCGTCGGCCCACTGTGGGAGGTGAACCCCGAGGCCTGGTGGAAAGACGTCGAAGTTAACCTCCGGGGTGCATTCTTTTGTAGTCACCTGGTCCTAGGACACATGGTTGCACGAGGCAGGGGTCACATCGTGAATGTCACATCTATGGGGCCCGCTACCCGTCCTTGGCCCTTCAACTCCGCCTATGCCTGCTCCAAGGCCGCGCAGCTCCGCCTCACCGACTCCCTGGCCGAAGAAGTTCGCGATCGAGGTGTCTACGTCTTTGCTCTTTCTCCGGGTCGCGTCCGGACCCGCATGGCTGACGAAGTTCTTGACACGGAGGCCGGGCGCAGGTATCTCGTGCCTCTCATGAAGGGATTGGCGAACCCCGAGATCCTTCCGGAAGTGCCCGCCAAGGCCATCGTGTTCTTGGTCAGCGGCGACGCCGATCAGCTGAGCGGCCGCGTCCTTCGGGCCGGCTGGAACCTACAGGACCTGGCCCGTCGGGCCCAGGACATCGTAGAAAACGACCGCCTGGCGCTTCGTCTAACGCCAGCAGAGTAAAACCGATTCACCTAGATAAAACGGAGGACAACGTCATGGTCGCGGCGCCACACCCCACCGATGAGAGCATCAGCGAGTGGCTCATGGGCGATGAAACGTCGAGGACGCGCATGCGCAGTGCTGGGGACGGCCCAGCGGGAACGGCCCACCGCGAGGTGGTGGGATCGAGGTCCACCGACCTCTGGGCCCGGCGAGTCTTGCCGATTCGCGTGTCCGCACTTGTGAACTTGGGGATATTGGCCGTCCTCAACCGACCCTACGAGCTGTATACGCGGACACTCGGCATGCTTCGTGGCGGTATTTCGGTCGAGGAGATCCAAGAAGTCTTCTTGCACGTCGGCTTCTACGCAGGAAACCCCGCCGCAGTAGAAGCCGTCGTCGCCCTGCATGAGGCCATCCAGAGCTTGACGGAGCGGGGCATCCCCTTCAACGTGAAGAAGGCCGACTGATCCCATAGGCTCGCCCCGTCACTATCCTGTCCCTACGGTCAGGATCACGGCTTCGCGGCCGCCGCGTCAGGTCGAGCGAAGAACGAATACGACACATCGTTATTGACTCTCCTCTGACCCTGAACGGGTCTCCCGTCGACGCTGGGCCACCTCGCACCGTCGAAGTCATCCCGAGTCCAGTCCATGACGATCTGTCTCGAAGCAATCCTCCATGCCCCGTCACGGCATTGAAAGTGGTCAAGGTAGCGCCCCGCTACGATTCCCTGCTTCACCAACTCGCCATCTCGGTGGGGATGGAAAGACAGGAAATAGCTCTCCACCTTCGCGTCCGCATCCCCGTCCATCTCGATGATCATGTTGGTGATGTGATGAGAGCCAACTTGTGCGATGGTTTCGCCCCGACTGACGAAATCGCCCACGACCTCAAAAGCTGGACCGGTCATCTGCGGGTGGGCGTCCGTGGCGTCCGGATGGTAGGCGGAGATGGCGGTGAGGAAATCGGCGCGGTCAACACCTCTGGCGTACCGGAAGAGGACCTGCTGGATTTCGAGTCGGGCGACCACTTCCTTAAGATCCATTGATGATTTGTCCTCCTGCTTTCGACGTAGATGGTTGACTCAGGTTGCATAGAGCGCCCGGCGAGCTCTACGTAGCTCCGCCAGATCCTCCAGCCCAAGGGGTGGCGGCCGACGCTACTCGCTGACCCAATGAAGGCGTCTACGAAACCTCCCAAACTTCAGCCGAAAACTGTAATCGGCCCAAAGGGGCCAGCCCAGAGGACAATCAGAAGTGAGCGGCCCTCGAGCAAACGTGACCATCGTCACAGTTGCTGGGCGCTCCAGGCTCGGGCGGAAGAGGCAAACGACGGATATCTCTCATCGCTGTCGATCTGCAGACTCTTCGTTCGTCGATGGGGTGGCGGATAGTCGCCGCCCAATCGGGTGCCATCTCGGTGTCCCACACCTTCGAACGTTGAGCGGGCCCCTTGCGGGCCTGACGCCGAAAAGGAGTCCCGTGACCGACCAACTCATTAGACATCCGACCGGAAAGGTCTTCGCCGCGCACCAGGTCTGGACCCTCGTGCTCGCTTCGCTCGGGCTGTTCATGGCCGCCCTGGACACGCTTGTGGTCACTACTGCACTGCCAGTCTTGCGTGTCTCGCTGCGTACCAGTCTTTCCGACCTGGAATGGACCGTCAATGCGTACAACCTGGCCTTCGCCTGCTCATTGCTCACCGGTGCCGCCCTCGGCGACCGGTTCGGCCGGCGCCGGATCTTCTGTGTTGGCCTGGCCGTCTTCACGGCCGCGTCAGCCGGCTCTGCCCTCGCCCCGACAGTCGGTGTGCTCATCGGCAGCCGAGCCGTCCAGGGCGTCGGTGCAGCCATGGTTATGCCGCTCACGCTAACTCTTATCAGCGAGGCTTTCCCACCGGAGAAGCGCGGCATGGCGATCGGGTTGTGGGGCGGGATCGCCGGGCTCGCGGTGGCCGCTGGTCCACTGGTCGGTGGGGCGGTAGTCGAGGGGATCAATTGGCACTGGATCTTCTGGCTCAACGTCCCTATAGGCCTCGTCTTGATTCCCCTGTCCGCAGTCCGGCTCCGTGAGAGCTTCGGACCGCGATCGCGTCTCGATGTTGTCGGTCTCCTTCTAGCCGGTGGTGGCCTCTTCGCTACCACCTGGGGTTTGGTCCGATCCAACGCCGTCGGGTGGGCGAGCTATGAGGTGGTAGCCGCTCTTCTCGTCGGCGTCTTCGTGATCGGGCTCTTCCTGGTCTGGGAGCATCGCACCCCAAACCCGATGCTCTCGCTCGCTCTATTCCGTCGAGCCCGGTTTACCTCGGCTAACGCGGTGAGCTTCTTCATGTACGCCAGTCTGTTTGGAGCGGCGTTCTTGATGTCGCAGTTCTTCCAAACCGCTCAGCACCATTCGCCGTTGCAGACGGGATTCCGGCTGTTGCCGTGGACGGCGGCCCCGATGGTCGTCTCGCCGATCGCAGGCAAACTGGCAGAACGCTATGGCAATCGGCCGTTCATGACCATCGGTATGCTCCTCCAGGGCATAGGTCTGGCCTGGGTCGCTGCCGTCGCCGCGGCCCATCTGGCCTTCGGCGAACTTGGTGTGGCGCTCGGTGTCGCCGGCGTCGGAATTGCGATGGTGTTCCCAACTGTGTCCACCGAGGTTTTGGCGTCGGTCCCCGCCGAAGAGGTCGGCATCGCCTCCGGCACCAACAGCGCACTCCGAGAAGTTGGAGGGGTCTTTGGCGTCGCCGTGCTGGCATCTGTATTTGCCCGTCCCGGCGCCTACACGTCCCCTTCGACCTTCGTGCATGGGTTCACCGCCGCCCTTTGGGTTGGAGCGGCTTTCTCGGCAGCGGGGGTGCTGGCAGCGGCACTGGGATCCGGACGGCGAGCGCTCCCAGCCAGGACTCTCGCGCCAACCGCCTTCTCCGAGCCCGTGTTCGCCGAAGTCGTCGACTGACGACTTCGGCGACGACCTGATCGACCTGTCAGTCCGCCTCGGGGTCGAACGTGAGTGAGCAAGAGTTGATGCAGTAGCGCTTGCCGGTCGGGCGCGGGCCGTCGTTGAAGACGTGGCCCAGGTGGCCCCCGCAACGACGGCAGTGCGCCTCGGTTCGGGGGATAAGCATCTTCCAATCCCGCGACGTCTCCACTGCGTCGTCGTCGGCGGGCTCGTAGAAGCTGGGCCAGCCCGTGCCCGAGTCGAACTTGGTGGTTGACGTGAACAGCTCGGCCCCGCACCCTGCGCAGCGGTAGACGCCGTTTTGATGGTTGTCCCAGTACTCGCCGGTGAAGGCGGGCTCGGTTCCGGCCCGGCGCAGCACCCGGTAACGTTCGTCACCCAACTCCCTGCGCCACTGATCCTCGCTCTTCTTTACCTCTGGGGTCATGGCTCCTCCTTCTAGATCCACCTGGTACAACAACCAGGAGCCGCCAGCTGGTCCCGTGCAGCGGGTCCGTTTTTCGAAGGACGTCCGGACAATTCACCGACAAGCTATCCGGACGCGGCAAATCTGAGTCCGAGGCTGCCCCTGGAGCTGTGGGTCGCCCGACTCGACGTGGCCTTCCGACATGAGCTCGGCCAGTTTGCCCCGCTTGAAGACCAGCCCGGCGACGGCCGCCCCGACAACAAAGACCAGCGACGACCACAGGAAGACTGTCGTGTAGCTGTGGAGCAGGGCCTTCTGCATATTGGCCGGGGTCGCCACCTTGCCCACCAAGTACGACGCCGCCGCACCGGCCGCCAGCGTGTTGAGCAGTGACGTGCCGATCGATCCACCCACCTGCTGGGACGTGTTGAGGGTTGCTGATCCCACTCCGGCGTCCTGGGGTGCCAAGCCCAGGGTGCCAGTGCTAAATGACGGGGACACACTCAGCCCGGATCCGATTCCCAAGATGAGTAGGTAGGGGAGGACGCCGCTGGCGTAGGAGGAATGCAACCCGAGCAGGTGGAGCCCGTATAGTGCGGCGGCCGACACCAGCAGGCCGATCGGCACCATCGGTTTCGGTCCGAATCTCGGCAGCAGGATCCGATTGGACACTTGGGCCGTCGCGGCCAAGGCAGCTACGAGAGGCAGGAAGGCGACGCCAGTCTTGACGGGGCTGAAGTCCAACGTGCCTTGCAAGTAGTAGGTCAGGAACAAGAAGACACCGAAGAACCCGATGCTGGCGAACAGCGACACCAACAAAGAGGCGCCTCGCGTTCGGTTGAGTACGACCCGCGGCGGGAGGAGGGGGTATCTCGCCCTGGTCTCGACATAGGCAAACACGATGAGAAGGACCACTCCAACCGACAGAAAACCGAGGGTCACTGGGTTGCGCCACGCCGTGGTGTCCGCGTGTGAGAAACCGAACACGAGTGAGAACAGCCCGCCGCCCACGAGGAACACCCCGGGCAGGTCTATCGGGTCGTGGTTGATGCCGTCGTCGCCTTGCAACCAGAACGCGGCGCCAGCGACCGCGCTGACAGCAAAGAGGAGATTGACGAACAGCGTCCATCGCCACGATGCGTAGGAGGTGAGGATCCCGCCGAGGAGGAGTCCTAGTGCGCCTCCTGCGCCGGCTATAGCGCCGTAGATCCCGAAGGCGCGCCCGTGCTCATCAGGATCAGTGAAGGTGGTAGTCAGGAGGGCCAGCACCGAAGGTGCGAGGAGAGCTCCGAAGGCGCCTTGTACCGTCCGGGCGACGACGAGCATGCCAAAGTTGACCGAGGCGCCACCAAGAGCTGAGGCGCCAGCGAAGCCCACCAGTCCGGTAATGAGCGCCCGCTTGCGACCGACCATGTCTCCGATACGGCCACCGAGAAGAAGCAACGTGCCGAAGGCGAGCGAGTAGGCGGTCACGATCCACTGACGATCAGCGTCGGAGAAGTGCAGATCGTGCTGAGCTGTTGGTAGAGCAATGTTGACGATGGTGCCGTCGAGGACAACCATCAACTGAGCAATCCCTAGTACGCCAAGAATCCACCAGCGCCGGTCGTAGTTGGGCAAATCCGCTGCTGAAACTCCGTCCTCGACGCCGTGTTCCAAGGTCATTAGTGCGGTCATGGCCACCCTGTCTCTATCAACGCCGTACGGGGGAAATACTGAAGCGAAAACGGTCAGACATTGGCCGGTCTCCACGGGAACCGGTCGGCTGGAAAGCGATACCGGCCTTCTCGAGTGTGGGCCAGGCCATGGGTGCCACCCCGTGTCCCAAGTTGCTTCGTGATGCTAACGCTCATGAACGGGGCCACGCTCACTCGCTCTTCTAGAGGGTCGGCGTGGGGCGGCGGGGCCAGGCGTCGATCCCCCGTTAGTCGCTTAGGGCGCGAACGGGTCCGCGGGTTGCGGCTTTCCCAAAATATTGGGAACTTCGGGACAAGGGAATGTCCGTACGGCTGGTTTGCGCCCTCAATGGTAATGGGAGATTCGACAGTCGGTTGCGCGACTGTCGACCATCACTCCCGTCCGGCTCGGCCCGTGGGACCTCCTCTCCCACGGGTCGAGCGGTCGTCAAACCGGCCCAGCTGCGCCGGGCTCGTTTCCCCCCGAACCTGGTCCTGGGCACGTTGATAGCAACGACATGACGGTATCCGAATGCTCCCTCGGAGCGGAGGTCGGCCCTCACAGGTTTTCCACAGGTCGGCAGGAGGAAAGGACCGTGACGTAGGCGTACTCTGGGTGGGGAGGGCGGAGCTGTTGTCCGGCCCGGTTCGGGACAAAAGCGGGCTGAAGGGGCGTGACCACGCTTTTGACCGGGCCGGACAGCGACTCCACAGATGCAGAGTTCGAAGTGCGGTCGGTGATACTGATTATCACTCAGAGCGCGGAGAACCTCACCAGATCGGGTCGCCCGCAATCGCCCACACGTTCGGTCCGTGCGGGCGTATCGCTACGGTTGTCGGGCTCCTAGCCACTATGGCCATTGGAGTGGAAATGCAGCCGAATCTGGATCGGCAACGGGTCCGGTAGAAAGCCTCCGGCTGAATAGGCTCACCCCCGCAGGAGAGGAGGTCGTCAGGGTGGGTTACACGAGGGCGATGTGGATCGACTTCGGCGAGGCGCTCGCCGCGGTCGCCGGTGCGCTAACCGGACTTCTTTTCGTGGCGGTCTCGGTCAAGGGGCCCGCGCTCGCGGCATCGACGAGCCTTCGTACCCGGGCTGCTCAGACTCTGGTGCTGTTCATGGTCTCCGTGCTCATCGCAGTTCTCCTGGTGGCGCCCCAGCCGTCTGTGGCTCTCGGCTGGGAGCTAGTGGCGATAGCGGTCGTCTCAGGCGTAACCCTGCTCGTGTTGGATCGCAGAGCGGGTCATAGTGCAGATAAGGGCGTGGCCCGATATATCGAGAAGTTTTCCCCGAACACGATTACGGCGGTCATCGTGGCTGTCGCTGGCGTCACTTTGCTAGCCAAGACCGGAGGCGGTTTGTACTGGCTGATCCCTGCGGTCCTGACGAGTCTTCTCGGTGGCGTCGTCAACGCCTGGCTGTTCCTCGTCACCGTAACCGGCTAGGCCGCTGCTGCCGCGCTGACAGAGCTCTATGAGACCCGAAGACAGTTGATCATAGATCCGCTAACACGAACGGCTCCAGATGAGCCACATGGTGATAGCTCACAATGGAATCCTGAACAGCGGTCGCACGTCGGAGGCCCTGGGCGATAGTGGCTCGCCGGGCGGAGTCTCTCCGTGATCGGCGAGCAGCATTCGGATCTCGTTGGGGCCACGCTCTGGCCACTGATATACTCGGATCAGTTAACCAAGCAAACAACCATCGATCTGCACGACGATTCTTCCCACCTTCGAGAGGAACACACCCATGAGCGCCAGTAGAGCGAGCGACCACGATGATTACGATGTCGTCGTCGTAGGCGCAGGTTTTGCCGGCCTCTATGCCCTCTACAAGCTCCGCTCGTCCGGGCGCTCAGTACGGCTCTACGAAGCCGGACCCGACGTGGGCGGTACGTGGTATTGGAACCGTTATCCCGGCGCTCGGTGCGACGTCGAAAGCCTGGACTACAGCTACTCGTTTTCACCCGAACTCCAACAGGACTGGGCGTGGTCATCTCGGTATGCGACCCAGCCGGAGATTCTCAGCTATCTTCGGCACGTAGCGGACCGTTTCGGTCTCCGTCCTGACATCCGGTTCGAGACTCGGGTCCTCGCCGCGGCCTACGACCCGGCCACGCACAGGTGGGGGGTACGCACCGACCGCGGCGATTCGGTCACCGCCCGGTTCTGCGTGATGGCCACGGGCTGCCTCTCGTCCGCCCAAAGCCCCGACCTTCCGGGGACTGAGCTCTTCCAAGGGGAGATCTATCACACCGGACGATGGCCGGGACCGGTCGACTTCGCGGGCCAGAGGGTTGGCGTCATTGGAACCGGGTCCTCAGGAATTCAAGCCATCCCGGTCGTCGCCCAGGAGGCCGATCAAGTCGTCGTATTCCAGCGAACAGCGAACTTCAGCATCCCGGCTCGCGATGCTCCCCTCGATCCCCAGCGAGTAGCGGACGTCAAGGCTACATATCCAGCCCGACGAGAAGCGGCGCGCCACACGCCCGGCGGGGTGGTTGGTCCCCGCCCCACCGGCGGCGTCTTCGACGTCGACGACGAGGAACGCCTGGTCATATTGGAGCAGGCGTGGGACATCGGGGGCACCGCTATGCAGTTCACCTTCAACGACCTCCTCGTCAATGAGGCGTCGAACGCGGTGGTCGTGGAATTTCACGCGCGGAAAGATACGTGACGTCGTGGGCGACCGCGAGGTGGCGGAGCTGCTCAGTCCCAGGGACTATCCGATGGGTGCAAAGCGGATCTGCAAGGACACGAGCTACTACGAGACCTTCAACAGAAGCAACGTAACCCTCGTCGACCTGCGGTCCGAGTCGATCGAAGGTCTCTACGAGCGGGGACTTCGTACGACCAAGGCCGACTACCCGCTCGACAGTCTGATCTTCGCAACCGGATTCGACGCCATGACGGGGGCGCTGTCGCGAATCGAGATCGTCGGCCGTGATGGCGTGCGGCTAGCGGATGAATGGGCAGGAGGACCGCAAACCTATCTCGGCCTCATGGTTGCTGGCTTCCCCAACCTGTTCATCGTGACCGGACCCGGCAGCCCCTCTGTCCTGAGCAACATGGTGGTGTCCATCGAGCAACACATCGAATGGATCGCCCGGTGCATCGAGGACCTTGCCGGGTCAGGTCACGCGGCGATAGAGGCGACCGTCGAGGCGCAGACCGAGTGGGTGTCCCACGTCCACGAGGTCGCTTCCGGAACGCTCTACATGAAGGCCCGTTCGTGGTACATCGGCGCCAACATCCCGGGAAAACCAGAGGTTTTCATGCCCTACGTCGGTGGTGTCGGTCGTTATCGTGAGACCTGTGACGAGGTAGCCCGATCGGGGTACTCGGGGTTCGTGCTGACCAGTCGCCACGGGGTCGAGGAGTACCGCGCTCCTAACCATCTCGATGAGACACCCGAAGGCACCGAGCAGGTGGTGGAACTGACCTCCTGAGGCGGCGAGACGTCAAAACACCGACGTCAGGGGCTTGTGGACGTCACCGCGCGGGTAGTGCTCCTCCGAGGGGGGCATCAGGATCTCCTGGATTGCCGGCCCGACTGCATCGGCGACCTTGTGCAGCTCGTCGCGGTCGAGGTCCCACAAGCCCACCGCGTTGCCGCCAACCATAAGGCGCGCCTCCTCGGGAGACACACCTGCCTCACCGAGAGTTGCTCTCAGGTAGGCCCTTGTGCCCGGGCCGGCAGCCCAGGTGCCCTCGTGGTGCGGATAGTCGACGCCCACCATCATCTTGTCCACGCCGATCTCGTGGCGCGCCTTGGCCTCAGCCAACGAAAAGAGCGAGGAGCCGAGGTGGACCTGGCGGCGGAAATATTCCGAGGGCTTGTGGGGCAGGAAGTCACGGATGTCGCTGCGGAGGTAGCCGCCTTCCCAGGAGTAGTCCATGTTCGCCAGCGCCGAGATCACCCATCCTGAGCCCATTTCGGTGAGAACCAGCTGGAGTTTCGGGTGACGCTCCAACACCCCACCCCAGATGAAATGGGGCAGAATCTGGTGGCAGTGGAAGAAGGTTTGTGCGCTCATGAGGGCCAGCTGGGAAGCGGGGTGGGGCGCCGGTCGCACCAAGCTACGGTTGGTGGTCGAGGAGAGGGCTGGGTGGCCGACAACGGGCATATCGAGTTCCTCGAGAACGTTCCAGATCGGCTCGAAGCTCTCATGGAAGAACGGCCGGTCGTCGTCGGCCATGGGCAGCACGAAGCCGCGCAGGCCGTTCTTCTTCGCCTGGCGGATCTCGGCCACGGTCACTTCGACGTCGTCGAAACTCAACACGGCGAGTCCCACGAAGCGGTGGGGTGCCGTGCTGCAGAAGTCCGCCAACCAGCGGTTGTGCGCTTTATTACCCACGTCGAAGAGCTCCGGCGGTCGCGTGTAGCCCCGGATTCCGGCATCGAAGGGCAGGAAGAGGTCGAACGGGAGACCCAGGTCCGGGAACAGCACCTCGGCCGCGACACCCTGGCCGTCGAGCTCGACGAAGCGCTTCATCGGATCACTGCGACCCTCCAGGCGGTGCGTCTCGATGACCGACCTTCTCCAATCAGCAACGACCTCGGGATCAGTTCGCTGGCTGAGGTGGCGGGGATCTCCGAGCCGCATACCGTCTCGTTGATAGATCTCGCAGAACGCGTCGAACTCGTCGTGGTAGCGACTGGGCAGGTACGGACGGTAAGCAGGCATATCGGCGACGACGTGCCCGTCCGACGATACGATCAAGGCCCGCTCGTCGGCCTGGGTGGATTGCATGATGAAACTCCCGTGAGCAGTAGTTAGTGGGGAAATGCGGAGGATTGCGCCAGAATCCGTGTCGACTCCGCACCCCCAGGGCCGTCAGCGAATAACTGCTGCATCCAAGTCTCGTTGGGGATACTCGCCCGTCAAGTAGGCCGGCGCGGAGAGTGGAGTGAAGTCGTCCACCGTCGGAGCCCATTCACACACGAATGCATCGACAACCGGCGCATCGATCTCCGGAGACGGCCATTTGGGGAATACCTCGAGGACCCGCTGCTCGACCACCCGGGTCAACCCCGGGGTGATCGGAGGACGCGACTCTCCTGTGTGGAACGAGATCCGCTTTACACCGGGTGTACGCCTCCGAAGCTCCCCCGACGACCAGTCGCCGAGCACCAGCTTCTCGTCCACCGAGTACCGCAAGAGCGCGCCGGCGAACGTGCCAAAGAAGGTCATGAGCTCAATCCGGTCCTCCGCGCTCGTGAAACCCCCTGAAGGATCGAGAAAGGCGGCAACGTCGCGCGTCCAGATCTCGCTTATCGAGTCCGGTCCTCCGGGTCCGGGATCGACCATGTCGGTGAAGTTCAGCGTATACCCGTCGATGAAGACGCACGTGCGAAGGGCGTGGAAGACGTGGTGGTTGGCGTAAGCGTCGACGAACTCCTCGCGGGTAATGCCGTCTTTTCGCTTGATCAAATAGATCAACTTGCTCATCAAACTCTCCTGTCAGGTCGGAACCATTCTTGGCACCTGGTCACGGCATTCGGGCGCTTGCACCGCCGTCAACCGGGAGATGGACTGCGGTGATGTAGCGGGCATCGGGGCTGACGAGAAAGAGGGCAGCCCGGGCCACGTCCCAGCCGTCGCCCTCGAAGCCCAACGCGGTCCTGTCGCCCATGTCGACCATCTCTGGGTCAAGGCCGCGCTCGGCGACGCCGGCATCCCGCATCGGGGTGTGGACGTGGCCGGGCGCGATGGAGTTAACCCGGATCCCCTGGGGCCCGTACGCGCAGGCGATGTCGTTCATCATGCCGACGAGCGCGGCCTTGGAGGTCGCGTAAGCCGTCAAAGAGACGCCGGTCCCGCGCAGGGCGGCCACGGACGTGATGTTGACAATGGCCCCGCCGCCATGCTGGATCATGACGGGGATCGCGGCCTTGGCGAGCATGAATGCGGCGGTCACGTTGACCGCTATGACCTGGTGGTAGACATCGGGACTGGTGTCGAGCAAGCCCAGCTGAGGAGCGAAGTGGGCAACGTTGACGAGACTGTCGACGGTGCCGTAGTGGGCCACGGCCTCGTCCACGATCCGCTGGCAGGCCGCAGGTTCGGTGATGTCGGCGACCACGACGAACCCTTCGCCACCGTCATCGTTGACCTGCGTGAGGGTTTCCCTTGCTCGGTCCTCGAACTTGTCGACGAGAACCACGCGCGCGCCCTCCTGGGCGAACAGGATCGCCGTCGCCTTGCCGACGCCGATGCCGGGGCCGCTCGAGCCCGCACCACTCACGACGGCAACCGTGCCCTCAATACGACCTGGCATCTCCACTTCCTCTCTTTACCGGCACAACGCGTGCAGTGCCGCCTCAGGTCCCTAACCCTGGTTACCCAACAGTGCTGGCATCGTCCGCATCGCATAGGCGGTGACGTCGGGCTCTGCATCCTCGGCGGTAGCAAGACTGCAGATCTCGTCCCAGTGGGCGACGACGTCCTCGGCGGTGGCTCCCCCGCCCGACGACCACCCCCGGTTGAGCATCACGCTCGCCCGGCCGTACGCTCCCGCCCAGGCCCACATGATCTGCGCCGTAAAGGGACAGGACCGGTGGGCCAGTGCGACCACCATGGGGGTGATCACCTCTGGCGCCAGGCGCCGAAACATCTCGTCTGGGAGTTTGTCCACCACCGCGGGAAGGTCTCCCCGTTGGGCGCGCTGGGCGGCTAACGCCTCGGACATACGGGTTCCCGACGCGCCCGGCGCGATCAGGTTGGCCTGGATCCCGTGCGCCGCCCCCTCGAGCGCCAGCGTGCGCACCAGGCCCAAGAGCCCAGTCTTCGATGCGGCATAGCCGGTCATGCCGAACGCGCCGAGCAGGCCGGCTGTCGACGTCACCGCGACGATGCGCCCGCCGCCACCGGCCTTCATCGCCTTGTACGCTGGGTGCATCACCGCGATGCTGCCGCGCAGGTTGACATCGAGCACCGCGTCCACCTCGGCGAGGGTCATTTCGTCGAAGGGGGTGTTCTGGGCAATGGCGGCGTTGGACACCACGGCGTCCAGGCGGCCCCACTGGTGGATCGCCGCTTCGGTCACACTGGCGGCGCCCTCGGCATCGGCGACCGACCGGGTATTAGGGATCGCCTCGCCGCCAAAGGCGCGGATCTCTTCGACGACGGCCTCGGCCAGGCTCGGGTCCTCACTACCCCCGAAGGGGCTGCCACCGAGGTCGTTGACCACGACCCGGGCACCCCGGCGGGCGAGGTCGATGGCGTGCACCCGGCCCATACCGCCACCGGCGCCGGTAACGATGATCACGTCCCCATCGAACTCGAGCCTCTCGGGATCGCGTTCCGGCGTCAACACCGGTAGAACCTGCGGGCGTTGTCGCGCAGGATGCCAACTTTTGCACTATCGCTGACGTTGTCCGCTTCGAGCAACTCCTCGAGCTCGTGACGGATGGTGGCCCGGTTCACCTCATGGGGAAAATCAGACGAGAACATGAATGGAGTCTCACCGACCAGGGAGATAGCCGCGCTGAGAGCAGGCTCGTCGCCTTCAATACCGAACGTGATACGACCTTCTTCGATCCGCTTGACGATGTAATCGCTTACCGATTCATTCGGATCGAGCTGGATGTACTCCTTGCGAGGGTCAAAGGGGATGAAGGCCTTGTACGAGGCGGAGAGACGCTCCAGGACCATGAAGACCCACCCGAGACCGCCCTCGAGATAGGCCACCCGAAGGTTCGGATACCGGTCGAAGATGCCGTTATAGATCATGGCGCCGAAGGCGAGCGCCTGGGAGATGGGGTGGCCCAGGGCGTTGTGCATGGCGTAGACGTTGACGGTTTCCAGCCCGATTCCCGTGTGGATGCCGCCGTGCACGGCCAGCGGGCATTCGAGTCGCGACGCCTCTTCGTAGATCGGCCAGAACTGCTTGGCTCCCAGATGCATCTTGGGCCCCGTGGCCGGGAGCACCCCGCCCAGGAAACCCAGCTCCGTCACCGCCCGTCGCAGCTCGTCGACTGCGGCGTCCGGTTCTTGAAGCGGGATGAGGGCCATACCCTTCAGGCGGCGGTCCGGAAGGTATCGGGAGGCCAGCCAGTCGTTGTAGGCGCGCGCCGTGGCGATCGCCATGTCGAGGTCGACGATGAAACCATGCGAAAGGCCGACGGTGGGGTACAACACGGCGCTTTGGATCTTCAAGTCGTCCATGAACGTGGCCCACCCTTCCGGGCCTGACCGCTCCGACGATCCTTCGGGGGGTCGGGCCAACACCACCCCCGAAGGGGGGCTGCCGGGGAACAGACCGCCGACGTTGTCGGCGATCCCCTTGAGCGAGATCGTGTCGCTATAGCCGTCTGGCAGCAGCGCGATGATCCCGGCGGTCTCCTCCATCACGTGGCCATCGCCGTCAAAGATCCCGAGTTCATCGATATTGAGCAAGTTATTCCCTCGGACTTGTACGGTTGGGCTGGCAACTACAGCGTGGCATGCAGGCCTTCCTCTCTGGCACCTACGAGGATGAGCCGCTCTCGAAGGTCGTCTGACCATTGTTGGCGAGGCTGGGCACTGCGTTCTTGATCTGTTCCGTGTACCAGCAGTCGACGTGGTAGTCCACCTTAGACACGACTCCTGGCACACCGCAAGTACTCCTTGCATACTGTCGCCCTCACAGGCGCCCCCTGCCATCGGACGGTCTCCGACGGCGGCCGCCTAGGATGCCGTCATGGCTACGACCCCAAATGGGCGCGGCAAGACGCGTGAACGTATCCTCAACGCAGCACGTGATCTACTGGCCGAAGAAGGCTATGCCGGATTCACCCTGTCAGAAGTTGAGCGTCGAGTCGGCCTGGCCATAGGCACCGGAAGCATTCACCGCCACTTTGCATCAAAGGAAGCCCTGTTGCAGGCCATAGTCGAGCAAGAAGTGAGCGTTATTCGTGTCATACGAGCCGAAGCAAATCGGGCCGTACAGGAAGTGGACGACCCCATCGAACGATCGGTCAGGATCTATCAGCAACTCCTGAAGGACATGGGGCGCTTTGACCGGTTCTTTGCCCTAATGCTGGACCACGGCGACCGGCGTCCGGACCTACGAGAGGCGATCCGCGCCGCGATACAACCGCCGGATACGCCGGCCACGAGTGAGGATCGGGCCGTCGATGCACTAATATGGGCGACCTTGGGTGGCTATCATCTCTTCTCTACCATGCAGGACAGGCCCTTCCAAGGAATCGACGAGCACTACTTCCTCAGGCTGCTGGCCGTGACAGCCAGGCTGGCCGAGACGGTCCGGCTCGCTGATATTACCGATCCCGAAGAAGCCGCGCCGACCGGAAAGAACGCCTAGCCTCCCCACTGCGAGCTCGGCAGTGCCCACGAGGTGTCCGAACGTAGGCTGAAAAGTATCAACTCTCTTCGAGCGTTTTTCTGGCCTTCTTACTGGTCAGATCGCTACCCGTCTCAGCCGCCTGTTTCAGCTTGAGACAGGTTTCCACGTTCCGTGACGTCACGGGCCTCCTTCAATTCCTGGTGGCAGTCACGCCAGCCGCCTTGGGGCAGGTCACCGTACCCAATGCAAGGAGAACTTTCATGTTTCGTACGATGCTGGGGACGGCCACGGTGGTCCTGAGCCGATGGATCTGGCAAGTAACACAACTCCCGACGGTCTCGGACGTCCAGGTGGAATAGCCCCTAGAGAAGCCTGCAGTCATCCTGTACTACGGCAGGAGACCCGGTAACCTCGCCATAGTCGCCGCTACGACATCGATCGCGCGTTCTACTGTCGGGACCTTCACCTAGACAGGAGCGCCTATAGGTGCCTCGAACTGCAACGGCATCGATACCAGCCCGCGAGTCTGCCCGCTGGCGTACTTGAGCTCAGCCCCACTCGGAATGCCAAATGGACCCAACCTGGAGATCAACTGCTCGATGTAGATCCGGATCTGCAAGCGGGCCAAGTTTGATCCGATGCAACGATGGGTTCCCGCTCCGAACGACAGATGCCGAATGTGGGGTCGGTCCAGGACAAGCTCGTCGGGCCGGTCGAACACAGCCGGGTCCCGGTTGGCGGCGGCGAGGAACAGACCGATCTTGTCGCCGGCCTGGATGGGGCGTCCTGCGACCTCGATGTCGCAGATCGCCGTCCGAAAGAGCAGCACAGTCGGCGCTTCCAGACGCAAGCATTCTTCAACCAGGACGGGAATCACCGAGCGATCGGTACGCACCCGGTTCTGCAACTCAGGGTCCTCGGCGAGGACCCGGACCACGGTACCCGTGGCATTCGCCGCAGTACCGATGCCACCTTGAATCAATATCTGCAGCGACGTCAGATACTCGTGGTCGGCCATCTCCATCCCATCCCGACCGAGCCGCAAGACCGTCGCCACGATGTCGTCAGCTTCGGCCCCGCCCTGACGATCCGACAGCATCCGCCCGGCCCACGCTCGCATCTCACCAGAAGCCTCCGCGACCTCGGCCGGGTCCGAGGAGAAGCTGACCATCCGGGACCACGGTTCGACGGCTCGCAAGTCCTCATCGCTGCACCCAAACAGCAGGCGAAACAGCACTATGCCCGGCAGCTTACGAGAGAACTCCGTGACGATATTGCACGAGCCTCTCGAGACGAACCCATCAATGGCTGCGTCAGTTACCTGTCGAATCCCGTCCTCCAAAGCGGTCAAGGCCTTGATCGTCAGATGCGGGTTCACTTCCTGCCGATACACTCGCTGCCGGGGCGGATCGATCTCGATCGGCATGATATACGGCATCACCTCTTGGCCCGGGCGATTGATCGAGATGCCCTGCGCTGAGGAGAACCGGCGCCAATCCTGGGCGATCTCGAGCACTACCTCATACGAGGTCGCCAACCAATAGCCCCCATAGTTCTCCACGTAACTGATCGGGCCAAGACTCTGAAGCCAACGAACCTCGTCCCAAAAACGGGGACCCGCCATCTCTGATCCGAAATGATCGAACCGCACCCCGTCACTCACCGTCGCCTGCTCCTTCTTGGGACCTGGCAGTTCAAGCCCAGACAGCCGCCTCGGTCATGCACCGGATACCCAGCATAACAGCGCGTCGTCTGCCCGGGGGTCCGGGACCCCCTCTCGCTCTCGCGGAGGCAGCTGCCCAGACGGCGTGGCAAGCGCTCCTCTCGGAGAATCAGATGTGGCTCGTCCAGCCCCCGTCCACCGTCAGGGTATGGGCCGTCACATAAGAGGCCGCGTCCGAGACGAGAAACAACAACGCCCCGGCCAGATCCTCTGGCGTGCCCACCCGGCCCATAGGAATATTTTGCTCGGCGAAGCCCGCCGCATAGCTCCGAGCACTCTCTTCATCGGGGAAGCGGCTGAGATGCGCCTCCGTGAACATCATCCCCGGAGCGATCGCGTTCACGGTGACTCCCGAATCGGCAAGCGCTCGCGGCGTACATGCGGGTGATGCCGATGACGGCCAGTTTGGTCAGGGAGTACAAGTTCCCGATGTCATAATAGACACCGACCGACGACTGGTTGACGATTCGGCCCCAGCCCTTCGCTTTCATGATTGGGGCCACGGCCCGGCTGCAGTACACGATGCTGTCGACGTTGACCGACATGGCCCGGTGGTACTGCTCCATGGACCCCTCGAGGGCGTCCCAGGTCACGGGATAGAACTCGATATCGGCCCCGAACAAGGCGGCATTGTTGACGAGGATGTCAACCGTCCCGAACTGCGCCGTGGTCGCCTCGACCATGTTCCCAACGCTTTCGGGGTCGGCGACATCGACGCGCAGAGCGATGGCCGTCCCCCCGGCCGCGACGATCTCATCCGCCGTCCGCTTGGCGCTCTCTTCCTGAATATCAGCGATCACCACACGGTGTCCCTGCTCCGCCAAGGCGCGGGCATATCCTTTCCCGAGGCCTCGCCCGCTCCCGGTCACGATTGCAACTCGACTCATCGGTCCTCCCCCAGCATCGTATCCTCCTGCCCATCCTGTCGTTTGGCTGACTCTTCCACCTCCCTCGGCGCTCCGAGGGGTTCGTGGCTGTGCCCATACATGATGAAGTGAAGTGCTCCCTCAACCTGCTCCGGAGATGCGACGCTCGCCCACAAGTGGGTACCTTTGCCGCCGTGACTGCCACCGGGTGTCAAGGGCAAATCGAAGAGATTCGTGTGGCGAAACGCTTGTCTCTTGCTATCTCCACCGGTCATGCTTCCTCCATAGACGGGGCAAGTTACGGACCTTCAACATAGTGCTCGGCCATCAATCGGTGAGGCGCCGGCATGTCTCGCGTCTGGAACAATATGGGTGGCGTCCTCGGCCAAGCAGACCCGGTCCTTACCCTGCGAGCAGGCTCAGAAGAGGCGCAAGGGAACGATGATGAGAAGGCATGCATCTTTTGACCGGAAGAACAGCTGAGGAGCGACACCTGCCTACCGCAACCATCAACGGACTCAAAATCGCCTACGAACTGCACGGCGAGGGCGATGCCGTGGCGCTCACGCCGGGCGGGCGTTACAGCATGGACGCCAAGGGCGACCGACTGAGTGCACGAACTCATCCCGCATTCCCAAATGGTGGACCCACCGTTCAACCCCGACGAGTGGAACGAGCAGTCGCGCCAAACCAGGGCCACGGGTGAGAACCTCCGGTTCGCCAACTGGCCGAAACTGGCTCCCCATCTCCTAGAGTTCATGAATGGATAGCCCTGCTACAGGTGGCGTACTGGCCGATCTGCTCGAGCAGGACCAGGTGACATGTCCGTCGCGCTCCTCATCTGACAGTCCTGCTGCTGGTCGGACCGGTGATGGCCGCGACCGCTGCAAAGTCGTCGGCCGATAGCTCCCAGTTCGCGGCTGCCGCGTTGGCGACGATCTGCTCGGGTCGGGTAGCTCCGGCGATGACAGATGCGACGACGGGTTGAGAGGTCAGCCACGAAATAGCGAGCTCGAGGAGCGTGTGTCCACGCTCCCGTGCGAACGAGTCGAGCGCGGCGACTATCCCCCGTCGCTCCTCTGACAGAAGCGAGTTCCTTTCCCGCTTCCCTGTAGGCGTCTCGGCGGCTAGCCGATACTCGGTCGGAACGGCCTGACCCTGCAGATACTTGCCGGTTAACACACCGCTGGCGAGCGGGTAATACGGAAGTAGAACCATGCCATGTCGCGCGCAGGCATCGATGACGCCGTCCTGACCGGGCTGCTCAAGAAGGTTGTACCGGCTCTGGGAGCTGACAAAGCGAGCGTAGCCGCTCTGGCTACTAACGGTCTGGGCCTCGTCGATCATCATGCCCGAGAAATTGGAGCACCCGATCTCGCGCACCTTGCCATCTTGCTGCAGCCGATCAAGAGCCTCGAGGATCTCCTCCATCGGAGTGTGAGGATCGGGCTGGTGCTGTTGTAAGAGATCAATATGATCTACGCCCAGCCGCTCAAGACTATCCTCCACGGCCTGGATAATTCGCTCTGCGCCGCGTTGATCGGGGAAGTTGGGATTGTAGGGTAGGAACTTGGTGCCGATGACCATTTCCTCACGTCGTGACCCGAGCGCGATCCCAATGATCTGCTCCGACCGGCCGGAGCCGTGCACGCCGATAATGCTGTACTCCTCAGCCGTGTCGATGAAGTTGATGCCAGCATCCAGTGCCGCGTAGATTATACGAATCGCCTGGTCCTGATCACAACGGTTCCCGAAAAAATTGGTGTCAAAATTATTGGCTCCGAGCCCCACGGCAGAGACAGTTAGGGATCCGATCTTGCGAGTTTTCACTCTTCCTCCGAATATGAGATTCGCCATGGCGCGGACCGGGCAACGATCAGCTAACCGGACATGATCGTACCCCCGTCCACCACGATCGTTTGTCCGGTAATGTATGCGGCCTCAGCAGAGCAGAGAAATGCCACCACAGGTGACAGATCCTCAGGGTGCCCGATTCGCCCGACCGCGGTCAGCGCGCCCGCCTTTTCGGCAGCATCGCTAGACCCGAAGACCGAAGCGGTGGCCGCTGTATCGATAACACCGGGCGCGATAGCATTCACCGTGATGCCGAAACGGCCGAGTTCCCTGGCCAGCGTCTTGGTCATCGTGGATATCGCGGCCTTCGACAGGGAGTAATGGAGAGCGCCCGGGTTAGCCGTATACGCGGAGACGGAGCCCTGATTGATAATTCGACCCCAGCCTTGGCGTTTCATGTGCGGTATCGCGGCTCGGCACATAAAAAACGTGCCGCTGATGTTGACGTCGATCATCCGCTGCCAGTCCGGAAGCGTTATCTGGTCAGCGAGACCGAACCCGCCTCCTGCAAAGAGCCCCGCATTGTTGACCAGGACGTCAATCTGTCCGTACTTGGCTACCACTCCGGCCACGCTTTGAACGCACGCCTCGGCGTCGGAGATGTCGAACGCCAAGTGCGACGCCAACCACCCTGCTTTCCGGATATCGCTCGCGACAGCCGCGGCAGATTCCTCGTCGATATCCGCAACCGCCACGGTCGCACCGTCCCTACTCAGCCGGCGAGAGTATTCCAGCCCTATCCCACGACCAGCCCCCGTCACCAGGGCCACGCGGCCGTCCAGCTCAGCCAATGTGGTCCCCTTCAGCCATTGCTCACAACTCTGTCACAGCCCTCGCCGGGCGTCAATCATAGGAGCCGGGAGCTCTCTGGTCGTCGGACCGTCCGGTTGCCAAAGATCACCTACAGCCGCGAAGCTCCCAGAGATTATCCCCGGGGTCCTTGCAGAAGAGCCGGCGACCCGTCGCCTCATCGAGAACTAGGACGTATGCGCCGCGGTCGACCAACGCCAGCTCAACCGCATAGACATGGGACGGATCGACGTCGACTGCGATATGGGCACGCTTCGAAGCAAGGTGCTCGGGGTCGACACTGACGTGGATCTGCGGCCCGGCACCCTCGAACCAATGCGACCCTTCCGGCGCGTCCCTGCCGGGCGCGAGATATCGGAGGCCAACGGTGGCTTGGAGAAACTCTATTTCGGGCACGAGGTCGTTCGGGCCCACGGTTATGTTGACGTGATGCAGCCGGAGCCGATGCCGAACGGGCGGTTTCATGATCGGGATCATGATACCCGCACCTCCAGTTGGCCGTCCCGCGGTGCCGGTTGTCGCCAAGACTCGAGGGATCAGACGCGGTACAGCGTCGCCGCGTTCCCGCCCATGACCCTCTGCTGAGGCTCCGCATGGAGTTCGGCCTCGCCGATCCGCCTACTGATCGGGTACAGCCCCTGTGTCATCCGTTCCTCGCTGCCTCCACCTGGTTGCGGCACCACAGAGGTTCCGACGGCACTGGATGCCGGTAGAGGCGGGCCGCGTTCTCATAGCTCATGGCCCGAGCCTCGTCGGGGGGAAGCGCACCAAGCATGGCGTCAACTGCGATCTGGGTGTACGGCCAGCTGGTATCGGCGTGTGGGTAGTCGACCTCCAACATGATTCGATCGACGCCGATCTGATGCCGGCTCTCCATGCTCAGTGGCTCCTCTATGCAGCAGAACCAAAAATTTGTGAGAAGGAGCTCACTCGGGCTGAGCGGCTCATGCCAGGCTTGAACCTGACCACGCTGACGGTGATAGCGATCCATGCGCTCGCGTAACATGGGAACCCAGCCGATGCCACCCTCCGACATCACCAGTTTGATTCCGGGGAAGCGAATAGGGATTTTCGAGTACACCCAATCCACGGTGGCACCCATCGTCTGAGCCGGCCACATGAGGGCGATGGCCGCTTGGGGTGTGTGCTCCGAGAGGACCGGGCGGGCGGAGGCCGACCCCAGATGAATATTCAGGACGGTATCGGTTTCTTCGCAGGCGCGAAAGAATGGATCCCAGTAGCGGGTGTAGATGGACGGTAGCCCGAGCTTCTCAGGGCTCTCGGAGAAACTCACGGCTTTGAACCCACGGGCCGCATTCCGGCGAACCTCGGCCGACGCGATCTCCGGATCGCGTAGATAGGGGATGGACGCCGGGATGATCCGCTGCGGGTAGGGGCTGAACCATTCCTCGAACACCCAGTCGTTGTAGGCTCGAACGCACGCCAGGGCCAGCTCTGGATCCTCGAGGGCTGAGATCCTCTGACCACAGAATCCCCACACCATGGATGGGAAGCAGAGCGACGCATAAACGCCATCGACATCCATATCCCGGATACGGGCATGTATGTCATAGGTCCCGGTTCGCATATCCTCGAACCACAGGCTGCGCTCGAGATCGTGCTGGTTGCGCAAGCGGCGTCCGACGATCGAGTCGCCACCGATCCATCGCCGGAGCTGTCCGTCGACCAGCCAGGCCTGACGGCCGGCGCTGTCGCTTACCACCCGTGGAGCCGCCTCCCGGAGAGTGGCGGGCACCCGGCTGACGAAGGTATCGGCCGCTTCGCAAACGTGGTCGTCCACCGAGATCAGCAAGTACTTTCGCACCTGGGCCGGCGGCTCGGCCAGCCACTCCACTGGTTCCGGCGCGATATCCATCCCTGAGACCAGCATGTCGTCGAACGTTCGGGCCATCTACCCTCCTAGGATGCGCCGGCACTACTGCCGGCGGTGGTTTCGGTCTCGGCATCCGTGACGTCCACCCGGAGGCGTACCAGCTGGGTCGAAGCAATCCGCCAGCCGGCCTCGAGCTTTACGTAGGTGTCGTGGTAATGGCCGTATCCGTGCACGCGCCCCGTCGAACCCAGCGGGAAATTCCACAAGTGATCTTCCTGGGCCCACACCCCTGTCGCCGTCGTCGGCGAGCTCAGTCGGATTTCCGGGCTATGGCCTTGATGCACCGTCTGCACTCGCCCCAACGCCTTGCGGAGGCGTTCCACGATGGCTTCGAGTCCCTCAGTGACGGCCCCGCCTTCGTTGGGACCGGAGATAGCGTCCGGAGCGAAGACTTCCGTCAGCAGTACCCACTCTTTGGTGTCCACCGCCCGGAAGTATCGTGCCTTCAACTGGCGTATCTCCTCACAGGCGACAAGGCACTCCACAATCCCCTCATCATCTTCAAACGGCATGGCTTACTCTCATCTCCCCTTCGAGGCTGCAGTGGTGGCTGAAGATGCTGGTCACGGCGTCAACCGCGTTCCCGACGGATGATCGGCTCCATCGACAGGTATGAGGTGGCGAGGACACCTCCGTCGACAGGAAGCGACACCCCGGTGATAAACCTGGCCCGGTCGCTGGCGAGATATTCGACCGCCCAACCAACATCCCAAGCTGTGCCCTCGATACCCAGTGGAGAAGCCGCCTTCCTCACGTCTTGGTTGGTCATCACCTGCTGCTCCGGAGTTCCTTGCGATACGCGGGTCACGCGAGGGGTGTTGAGGTAACCAGGGACGACCGCGTTCACCCGGATACCGTCACGACCGTGGGTGACCGCCATGTCGCGCGTCAGCGCCTCGAGGGCGCCTTTCGCCGACCCATAGGCGGCCGTTCTCATGCTGATGGTGGACGCGACCGACGAGATGTTCACTATGGCGCCGCCACCCTGAGCCTGCATGACCGGCACGACGAAGCGCGACATCCGCACTGAGCCCATGAGGATCACCCCTAGGACGGTGGCCCAATCGTCGTCGGTCAGGCTGACCACGGTCCCAGGTATGGAGGCCGCGGCGTTGTTGACCAAAATGTCGACTGTGCCGAACGCTTGCACAGCCTCCTCGACGATCCGCTGACAGTCGGCTGGATGGCTGACGTCACCCAGGCAAGAAATCGTTGCTGCTCCTTCGAGCCGGACCATCTCCTCAGTCTCGGCCACCCGATCTTTGTCGACGTCGACCAGGACGAGCTTCGCCCCCTCTCGCGCCAGCACGGCCGCGATCGCCTTGCCGACGCCGACCCCCTGACCGAGCGTGCCCGCGCCCGTCACGATCGCCACCCGGGCTTCCACTGACATTGTCGTGCCTCCCCCGGCCTATCGCTCTCCAACACTCTCCGACTACCGGCAATGGCGATGATGCCTCTCGGATGGCGAGGCATCAAGGTCGTATGAGGTCTCGATTGATGCCTATTGTTGTATCGATACCAGATGAAACCCTGGCCGGCGCCGCAGCCGTTTCGCCACCGCCGCTGCGCCCGGCCGGATTTGCCGTCCGCCGACATCTGTCTCGGTAGAGCTCCGTCGACGGAGTTAGTAGGCTGACATTCGATGCCGAAACCGGCATGGGTCCCGCTCCGGGACCTGCACGAGGTCGAGTGCTTCCTAGCCGTCGCCGAGACTCTGCATTTCCGAAGTGCGGCCGGGTACCTCCACTTACCGCAACCACATCTCAGCCGAATTATTCGAAGGCTGGAGGGACGCCTCGGGGTCGAATTGTTCACACGAACCAGTCGTCACGTGGAGCTGACACCCGCCGGACGAGTCTTCGCGGAGGACGCTCGAGCGCTCTGGGCCTCGGCAGAGCGGGCGTCACGGCGGGTTGGGCTCGCCGCCGAGGGAGGGTCCGGATCCCTGTCGGTTGGCTTCGTTCCATGGGCCGCCTTTCACCGGCTAGCCGAACACGTGACGACGTTCCTGGCGCGGTTTCCTGACGTCAACGTGGAGCTGAGCGAGACCATCCCAAGTGCCCTCATTGCCGGACTGCTCAATCATGAGCTCGATATCGCCTATGTCAGACCGGTACCGCACCCGGCCCTCCGCCTCTACCCATTGGCAACAGAGCCATACTGTGCCGTCGTCCCCGTGTCGCACCCGTGGGCGACCCTCCCGGCCATCCCCCTTAGCCTCCTCCAAGACGAGCCATTCGTGTGCATCTCTCGAAGAGGAGAGAGCCCCCAGACGTACGACGTCTTGGCCGAGCCCCTTGCGCTGGCCGGCGTCCAGCCGACCATATCGATCGAGGTGCCCTCGGTCACTTCGGCCATTGCATTCGTCCGGGCCGGAGCTGGCTTCACGCTGATAACGGCCAGCCACAAAGCCCTCGCCCCAGACCTCAGGTTCGTTCCACTCGTAGGCGTCGACGCGGGCATACGCCTGGTGATCGCCTATCGATCCGACCATGGCAACCGGGTGATCGACCGCTATCTGTCACACGTCTCCGCCGGGTTCCCCCCCGACGTCTCCATCCAGACCACACCAGGCCGGCCAGCGAAGGGCAAACGCCCTCGCCCGTGACGTCGGATCCTCCCCGAAGGGCCCGAGCCGACTGCAGTCAGTGCCATCTCGTCATCCGTCGCCCGACAACCTGACCTAATCGCCAGGACGCCGCCCGCAGATGGAAAACCCGCATATGCCACCGGCGTTTCCGAAAACCGAAGTCTGGACCGTTTCTGGTCAGCGCCCCAACAGTTGCGGCTCGAGGAGCTCATCGAGTTGGGCCCGCTAGTTCACGTCGGGCGGAAAACGGCGCCCTCGGCTTGACGCGTCGGATGGAAGAGGCCTAACCTATTGGTGGATCCAATGGTTGATCCATCAACTTTTTCTACGGGAGGGATCGGGATTGAAGCCCGGGCATCTCAATATCCACACACACACACACACACCTGGTCGCCAACCGGTCAGGAGATTGTCGATGCCTGGCTCAGACCCAAACCGTGCCCGTCTGCTAATCGCCCGGAATGTCTATCTCGAAAAGACTGGGAACTATAGAGCTCATCGCACGCCTCCACGATCCCCTCCTCGAGTCCAGCGAGGCGACTGGACCAGCCGGCGTGCTGTAGCTACTCTCTGGCCAAAGACAGAGGTTCCGGCGCCAGCCGAGATCTGGCGCCAGGGGGGCGAGCAACGTGCATCCGGGCTCGCGCATACAACACAGAGGAGGATTGTCAGGTGCTACTGAAGAGCGCGCTCTTATCCGGAGCAGTGTTGGGGCTAGTTGCCGCGATTGCTGGGTGTGGGTCCAGCAGCAGTCACAATACTGCTAGCCCAACTTCTGCTGCTTCGTCCAGCCCAGCTTCTGCTGCTTCGTCCACCAGTGGATCAACCCAGCAACAGGCTACAGGAACCCCGATCAAGGTCGGAGTGATCTGCTCCTGCACGGGTGCGGTGGGCACCTTTGTTGCGCCGTACACTGAGACTTATCAGGCATGGGCCAAAACCGTGAACGCGTCCGGGGGGATAAACGGTCATCCGGTTCAGTTGATCGTAAAAGACGATGGCAGTAGTCCAGCGACATCGTTGAGCGACGCCCAGACTCTGATTGCAGACAAGGTTGTCGCCATCGGGGACGGCAGTGTTCTCGAGCAGTCTTGGGCCGCGGCAGTCAAGGCTGCCAACATCCCTGTGGTTGGTTACGACCAATCGTCTTTGGATTTCGGCACGAACTCGGACTTCTACTCGCCGAGCGGAACGGCTGACACCACCATTCCGGCTATGATCGCCACGGCCAAGACGGCTGGAGCTACCAACCTTGGCGCCTTTTACTGTGCCGAGGCACCGCAGTGCTCCGAGCTCATCCCGCCTCTCCGGGCTGCTGCGCAGACGGCTGGCCTGGGGCTAGCCATCTCATCGTCAGTGGCGGTGGCTGCGCCTAATTTCACGGCGCAGTGCGTGGCCGCGCAGCAAGACCACATCACCGGGTTGGCCGTGTTTCAGAACAATCAGACGGTGGTGAGAGTGGCAGCGGACTGCGAGCGACAGAATTACCATCCCATCTATTTGATCCAGGGATCGGGTTTTGCTGGGTCGTATCTGACCAGCCCCGGGATAAAGGACAACATGTGGGCTGAGATGCCCGACGTGCCGTTCACCTCAACCATCCCCGCCGTGCAGGCCATGAACGCATCCGTGGACAAGTATTATCCCGGCCTCCGACAGAGCCCCACCAACTGGACTGAGGCCAATCTGATCGCGTGGGCCTCAGGGATGCTGCTGGAGGACGCGGTGAAAGCCGGTGGCCTCGGACCGAGCACTACCCCGAGCGCAGCAGAGGTCGTCAGCGGGCTCGATTCGCTCAAGGGCGACACCTTGGGTGGGATGTCGCCGCCCTTGACCTTCACCGCTAACCAGCCCCACAAGATCGACTGCTGGTTCACGGTCCACGTGACGAATGGCGTGACCAACCTGGTGAACAACGGCCAAACCACTTGCGAGAGCTCCAGCTCGTCCTCATAGACCGCTGTGTCGGAGAACCTCGTCGCTAGGCTTGACGGGGTTGGGGCCTGAACCTACCGTGGCTTTAGCGTAAAGATGGCGACGGTGGTTCCGATGACGTTGGGCTTCTGTTTCGCCGTCGACGTCGACAGACGACCAGAGGAGTACAGATGGATCCCCGCCTTCAGGAGATGCTCCACCACTATGAGATCCGCAAGACCCTGAGTGAATACTGCAACGGCGCTGACCGGGTCGACGAGAAGCGGATGGGCAGTGTCTATGCGGAGGACAGCTTTGACGATCACGGACGGCACAAGCTGCCCGGTCGGGAGTTCGCCGCCGTCATGTCAGCCCATATTGCCGTGAGCTCGGAGAGCATGTACCACATGCTCGGACAATCGCTCATCTCGGTCGACGGTGACACGGCTGGCGCAGAGACCTACTTTCACGCCGTATCCGTGACCACTGGCTCTGACGGAGTCCGCGAGAGCAACCATCTGGGTGGCCGGTTCGTGGACACCATGGTTCGCGAGGACGGAACTTGGAAGATCCGCCGCCGCGTGGTGGTGCGTGATTGGACGATCACGCTTCCTATCAAGGCGGATTGGACGCCGGCGACGTTTCTGACGCCTGGTCTGCGCAGTCAAGAGGATCCGGCGTTCGCCGTGCTGGGGATCTCCCACGGCGGGCCGCCGACCCGTCTCGCCACCAACTGATCACCCCCGCCGGCGGCCTAAGCGGCGGAGGTCGGGGCGACGGTAGGGATCGGCACGTCATCGCCTGCGCTCCTGTCGCGGGTTCTTACTACGATGCAGTGTCAAGGGCTTGGCCAGGCCGAAACAAAGCTGGTCCTCTGTTTGGGCGCCGCCACAGAAGGGAGTCGAGATCATGGTGAACCAGCAGGACGTAATCGCGGGCGACGTTGGCCCGTTGGCTGCCAAGGTTCTAGAGTACGAGAAAGTCTTTAGACGTGTAGCCGCTACGGCCAAGAAGCCGGGATTTAGTCAAGCGGATTGGTCGCCGTTGGCCGAGTTGGTGGCGGTGGACGAATTCGAACGGGTGGGTATGTGGCGTGACGTTATGGGATGGGCGGAATATATCGATATGTTGACTGAGTTTGCGAAGGCAAATGAGTTTGACGCGAGTGGGCATCGCATTGCTGAGGCCGGTGGTCGGGTCTATTTTGAACGGGAAGAACGGCATATCAAAGGCGAGAAGGTTCAAGCGGTCAATGTGTTGAGTGTCTACGAGTTCAACGAAGAAGGCAAGATTCGGCATCTTGACGTCTACATACAGGGCCAACCTGCCCGCGAAGGGAGATAGTCCGCCCGGGCGTCTCGGAGCGATTTCAGTGACCTGCGAGTTGTACCGCCACTTCGGGTGGGTTCTCCGCGAAGTAGGCCTCGCTGGTGGTCCGGGGAACGCCCGGTTCGCCAATGAAGCGAGCGAACTTATGTCCCTCGAACGCGGCGGTGGCGAACGGCCTCGCCGCGTAGGCGTCACCGATCGTATAGACAAGGGGTACCCGACCGGCCAGGTCGCGGCTGAGCTCGTCCACTGGCAACCGGCTGGTGCACAGCACCACCGCGTCGACCGACTCGACCGTACGCTCCTGCTTGGTGATCACATCGTAGAGGTGGACCCGGTGGTCGCCGATCTGGCGAATGTAGGTGGTGGGCGCCAACGTCACGTTGGCCTTTTTCAAGCGTTCGACTAACGGCTCGTAATCGTGGTTGGGAATGTGACTTGGCGACACCGGCTGGAAACCGGGGGTGAGGTACTCGATGTGGCAACCGTTGCCGCTGAGCACTTCGGCGACACCGACACTGGCGTGGTGGCCCTCGCAGTCCAGCAGCACGACATGGCCCGACGGCATCGAGGAGGCCATCAGTATCTCTTCCGGGCGGTACACGAAGTCTTGATCCCATCCGGGTATGGCGCCGTTGTGGTAGCTACTGCGTCCACTCGGGCTGTACCGCGCGCCGGTCGCGACGATGACCGCATCCGGTTGATCTGCCATCACATCCGCCATGGTCGCGTGACGGCCTCGCTGTATGGGGACGCCAAGAAGCTCCAGTTCTCGCTCCCACCAGTCGATCGCCCGGTAGAACCACTCCCGCCCGGGCAAGCCGGCCCACAGCGCCAGCGCGCCCCCCAGATGGTCACGGGCCTCGAACAACTGGATTTGATGTCCCCTGAGCGCGCTGACCCGCGCCGCCTCCAGACCGGCGGGACCTCCTCCGACCACGACCACCTTCGACGCCTGGGGGGCCGGGCGGATGTCGTCCTCGTCCCAGAGGCGTTCCCTGTAGCTCACCGGGTTGATGGCGCACGCCTGGGCCCGGTGGAATGCCGCCGCCCCCACACACCAGTTGCACGCGATACACGTGCGACTGCGGACTTCGTGGCCGAGACGGGCGTTCTTGACCAAGTTCGGCTCAGCGATCAAGGCCCGGGTCGCCCCCACCATGTCGCAGGTGCCCGCGGCGATCGCCGCCTCCCCGTCGGCGATCGATGTCAGCCGCCCGAGCACGCTGAGCACCGGGACATCACCCGCCGCGCTGCGAACCGCTTCCACATAGGGACGGTAGATATGGGGCTCGAGGAACACCGACGGCATGCCGATGTAGTACTGCTGCGGCTCGACCGCTACGTCGAGATCGACGAAGTCGACCAGACCGGATGGGCAGACCATTTCCAGTATCTCCCGCGACCCCGCCGCATCGAAACCGCCTTCCAGCAGTTCGTCGCAGTTGAATCGCATACCGACGGCCAGATCTGGGGCGGCTTCCCTTGTCACCTCCAAGATGGCCATCAGTACGCGGGCCCGGTTCTCCAAGCTACCCCCGTACTCGTCTGTTCGCTGGTTGAAATACGGCGACAGGAACTGCTCGATGAACCCGCCATGGGCGGCATGGACCATCACGCCGTCGTAACCGGCCTCCCGGACATTCTGAGTGGAGACGCGGTAGCTGTCGATCAACGCCTCGATGTCTTGTTTGTCCATCTCGTGGGTGGAGCGACTCTGCCCCATGTATTCAAAAGGTGCCGCCGAAGGCGAGAGGGACGGGGCCGCTGGACTGAGCGGCTGCCAGTGGCCCGTGACGCCCCACCAGTACCAGAGCTGAGCGAAGACCTTTCCGCCCGCATCGTGAATGGCGTCGGCTGCCGCCCGATACAAGGGAATGTTGTCAACCGGATACGCCGAGGGCTGGAAGTCTGCCGCCCGGTGGTGCACCGTCATACTGTTGATCACCAGTCCGCATCCACCCCTGGCCCGGGCCGCGTTGTAAGCCACGTAGTCGGCGGTTGGCTTGTTGCCGAGAGTAAGGGCTATTCCGTGCGGGGAGAAATAGAAGCGGTTCGGGATCTCCACCGGTCCCAGCATTATCGGAGAGAATATGTGCGGGTAGACGGGATGCGCCCTGCCGCTCACCTGTGGATCGTTCACCGGCCA
>CAVSOT010000004.1:0-1065342 GCA_963729695.1 uncultured Acidimicrobiaceae bacterium | reverse complement strand
CTACCTCCCCTTGGACCGACCGGAGCCGGCGCAGAAGGCTCTCTAATTCTATGTACCTCCCACCGCATTGCCGCCCGGCCTCCTTTCTCCGTTCGGACCTGCCTCTCCCCCTTCTCTTCCTCCCGAGATGGAAGGGACCGCTGCTACCTCAACAAATAGACCGCGGGCTTCTGCGCAGAGGCGATCCGCATCGAACAAGGAAGCGGTAGCCCACAACTTGCGGCCGTCCACCCGTTCGACGCCGGCCCGCACCCGCAGTAGCGTGTCGATCGGCGTCAGGGACCGGTAGTCGACGGTGATGGACGCGGTCCGTCGGCGAGCGTCGCCGTTGGCGACGATGCCGAGAACGTGGTCGAAGACCGCGGCAACAAAGCCGCCGTGGGCCGCTCCGCCAGAACCCTCGAACCGCTCCGTGAAGCGGACGTGCCCGGTCAGCTCATCGGACCCGATCTCGAAGCTCATCTCCGGCAAGGTGTCGAGAGTCCGCATGATGAGATCGCGAGGGGACACCACTCCGGACCCCCTAGCTCCCTAAGGAGGTGGCGACCGTTCCCGCGTCGCAAGTCCAGCGGGATCTCGCCATCTCCTCGACTCTGGCCCATCACCTGACTGTTGTCGACAAGCATGGCGCTACCGTAAATCACGCCACCCTCAACAAGGCGAGAGACGTCCCCGCGCAACCTCTTAGACCGGCCCACCCTGGCGCTCTCTACGAGGAGCTCTTCTCGCAGCTCGGCTGCCCGTTGTTGGCGAGCGAGGGAGTCCCGTTCTGCACTCGGCCGATGAACCAACAATCGATCGGGTGCACCTGACCGGCCGGAAACGTCAGCGGGGGGGCCCACCCGTCCAAAGTGTCGCCGTGAAGCGACTCCAGCCCGGTCACGATCTCCGCCGCGCTCGGCGTGGCGCTGGCGGTAAGCCCTCCGGCCTTGACCGCGTCCTCGAGCAGCAGTCCCGCCGGCCAACCTTCGGCTCCGCCTTCGGTCCAGGCGACGGGGTTGTTCTGTAGGCCCGGATAGTACTTGTTCACGGCTGCGGTCATGGCCTGCACTGCTGGCGAGGAGGTATCCCAATAGGGAATGTTCGGATATTCCGACCAGAGATTCTTGGAAAATCCCGGAGCCGAAGCTTGATTCGCGCTGAACCCCTGACCCTCAGTCACATAGATCGGGTCGTAGCCCTGCGTGGTGCAGTTTCCCGCCAGTCGGACGTTCGGTGCGGTGGTGTCGAATACAGCCAAGGCGGTGACATGCGCCTGTTGGGCAGCCACACATTGTGCGGTGTAGTTGGGCGAAGCCGCGGCAATCGAGGCACTGTAGGTGACCGGTAGGCCCAGCTTCTGGCCGTCGGCCTTCACCAACGGGACGAGCGCCTGACAGACCGGCGCTTCGGCGCAGTAGATGACGCCGAGATTGGTCGCCCCCGCGGCCTTGGCCGTCGCCACCACCGCGTAAACCGCGGAGTCGTTGGTACCGCCCTCGTTGTAGAAATCCGAGTTGGTGTAAAACGGAACCCCCGCAGGGATCAGCCCAATGACCGGGATGTTGGCCGCTTTGACCTGCGCCTCCCAGGTCTCGTCCAATGTCGTTATGTCGTCTATGGCGTCCACGTGGTCGGAGATGAGCTTCTGCACGTCCGCGAGCGAGTTGCCAGGAAGCCCCTGGTCATTCTCGACTATCAGATGGACGGGATGCCCGTTGATGCCACCGGACGCGTTGACGGTGTTGACAAAGGCCGTGTAGGCGTCGAGTCCGTCCTGGTTGACACCGGCGTAGACCCCCGAACAGGCACAAACCACGCCGACGTTGATCGGCGCCCCCGTCGCTTTGCTCGGCGACGCAGTCGTGCCGCCAGTCGCCGACTGACTGGTCGACGTCGTCGCGCCGTTTGAGGCGGTCTTACTGCTCGACGAGCATGCGGCCACCGCGACGGCGAGCGCGACGGCGCACGCCCCTGACAAAATCCCACGTCTCGCCTGCATTCTCGACCCACTTCCGTTCCGAGCGGTCGCACCCGCTCCCCCCACGCGCTTCTCTCGAATTGGCGCTGACTCCATGTCGGATCAGTCGACAAATCTTGGATCAGTCGACAAATCCACCGTCGAGCCTATAGCACAGCCTTCTACTCGTCAAGCGGGGCCTCGGAGTCGCTGCTCTCTCGGGACTGGTGGCGCGGATGGCGTGACGACGGGACGATCCCTTTGTCATCAAGGTGACTTCGTGGCCACCGTGAACGACCGGCGGCGTTCGGTGCCTGGATTGAGAATGACCGCTTGGTTCCTAGATGAACTCGTAGGACGGGTCTTCAGGGTCCCGCCGCCCCCTACCGATCGCGCCCACCCGCCGCGATGTGGTGGAGATGTCGACAACGCAGAGCCGCTGGCGGATCTGCCACCGGCTGTCCTCAACTGCCCACCGATCGAGGTAGCGAGCCTGCACCAACCGCAGGGTGCCTGACCGCCCTCCCACCTTGCGGCCTCCAACGACGTACTGGTCAGTCTCCGGGGCACCTTCGTCGGCCCGCCACAAGGCAGCCGTGACGTACGACTCCGAGGTGGCCGTGGTCAAAGAATCGTCGATCTTCACCAAAACGTTGGTCACCTGATGGCTGTGCATGTCGACGTGACTGTGGCCGTGCCACATCGACTCGACCAGGGCGTCCCGGTCGCCGCTGAAGCTGGGATATTCGAGCGTCGCCTGCGGATGGAACACCTCGACCAGGACCTCTCGGTCCCACCGATCGATGCCGCGGCAGTATGCGTACAGGCCGTCTAGTATCGCGGCTCGGGCCTCAATCCGCTCGAGAGTTTCGGTCATGATCAGCGGCCTCCGACTCGTTCCCTTTGGCGTACGAGTTTAGTCGACTCCGGGCATGGGCCAACCCACCCAGACCGGCTCGGCGTCGAACGGCGGCAAATACTCTCCGTCATTGGGCGGCCGCCCGCTTCCTGGGACATTACGACCTGCCAGAATTCCATCCGTATTGAATGCCTCCAGAAATTTCATCGAACCGCCCCTAAACCCCAGGGACGTAGAATCCCACTCCGTCGGTCGGTGGGGCGCACCGAGGTCCTATTTTGCGCTGGTAGCCTGAGGCACACGATGGATTACGGAGTGTTCACGTTCTGGTCGCAACCGGCAGGAACTTGGACGGCGACGGCTCACCATCAGTGAACAGGGGGCCGTAATCGCTGCCGCCGAGTGCAGGAGGTAGGCGCTAAGCCGGTCTCCTCCCCTGTCTGGCGGACGACGCCGCGAGCTGCTTGCCCCCGAGCGCCCCTTTGCAGCTCGACCTCGCACCGCTCTAGCCGCGTTGAGGTAGTGGGCAGTCCTGCCCTTGGGGTTCCCTGCGCAAGTAGGCAGTAACTTGGATGCTGGCCTTCACCTCCCAAGGAATGTGGAAGGACGCGAAATGAAGTTCGCCATGGCCATCCCTGTCGGTGACATCACGCCGGGGGAGTTCCAGTCGTCGAGCGCGATAGATGCCATGACGCGGGCTCTTGAGGCGGCCAACGTCGATGCTTGCCACCTCACCGATCACCCGGCTCCCTCCGCCGAGTGGCTTCTGGCCGACGGCCACGACGCGCTGGATCCCTTCACCGCCCTCGCCTTCGTGGCTGCGCACAGCACGCGCCTGCAGTTCTTCACGAACGTGCTGGTACTGCCCTACCGAAATCCGTTCATCACCGCGAAGGCCGCCGCGACCCTGCAGGTGCTGTCCGGTGGCCGATTCATTCTCGGCGTGGGCGGTGGCTACCAACAGATCGAGTTCGACGCGCTCGGTGTCGCTTTCGGAGAGCGCGGCGGGCTGTTCGACGAAGCGATCGACACCATCCGCCAGGCGTGGTCGGGCGGAGTCGTCGTCACCAAGGGCCGCCACTTCGACGCTGCAGGCAACCTCCCGCGACCTACTCCGACGCCGCCGCCACCGATCTGGATCGGTGGTAGCAGTGACCGGGCCGTGAGGCGGGCAGCGCGTTGCGGCGACGGATGGTGCCCGTTCTTCCTTCGCGCCGGTCAGAGCAAGATCAACCAAGACGTGGCGCTGCGCTCCACGCAACAGCTCGCCGAGCGGATTGCGGCTCTGCACGAGTTGCGCGCCACGGAAGGGCGGAACGGTCACTTCGACGTCGCCATCGGTCCACCCAAGATCCCGGCCCTTGGGTCCCAGGATGGCGTGGACGAGTACCTCGAGGAAGTCCGTGAGTTCGGGCGTATCGGCGTTACCTGGACGACCTTGCGGCCTCCGGCACCCAGCCGACGGGCCTACCTCGACTACGTCGAGTGGTTCGGCGAAGCGGTCATCCGACGGGTGAGACCGAGTGGGGCGCAGCCCACGCTCACGTAGGGCCGGCGCTCAATTGGGCCGGCGCTCACGTAGGGATGGCCATGAACGGACGGTCCGGCCAATCTGTCGCCATCCGACGATTGTCAGGCACTGACGGTTTGGCGCTAGCCTCTGGTCGTGCCGGTAGTGATGGATGTTCCGAACACGCTCGGCCGTCGGGAGCGTAAGAAGCAGGCCACTCGAGACGCGCTGGTGGACGCGGCGCTGGCCCTGTTCGAAACGCACGGGGTCGACGGCACGACGATCGAGGAGATCACCGACCAGGTCGATGTCTCGTCGCGCACCTTCCACCGCTACTTCGCCTGTAAGGAGGACGTGCTGTTCGCGGACTCAGCTGAGCGCGGGGAGTGGTTCAGCAGTGGCCCTGGCCGGTCGGCCCCGCGACGAACCGCTGCTCGAATCGTTGCGAGCGGCGGCGTGCGAGCTGGCGGCGATGCTGGTGGAACAGCCCGAGCGCGAGTTCCGCCGGCTCCGGCTGATCGAGCAGGCACAATCGCTCTACGCCCGCCACCTACGAGCCAGCGAGGAATGGGCCGATGCGGTCGCCGACTATTGCGCCGGCCGCCTGGCCTTGCGAGCCGACGACGCCCTGCCCACCCTGCTGGCGTCGTGCACCTCGGCCGCTCTCCGCACCGCCCGCCGCTGTTGGGCCCGAGACCCGTCGCTCGACCTGGCCGGTGAGGTCAATCGGTGCTTCCGCCTGCTGGGCCATCTCGCCGAGGCGACTGCGCCCACCACGAGAGCGAGGCTGCGATAACGACGATCGAGCGCGCCGAGCCGCGGCTCCCGACGCGCAACCCGTGGCTGGGCATGTCAGTGGTGATGGCCGGGCTGCTCATGTTCAGCCTCGATACCACGATCGTGACCGTCGCCTTGCACCCGATCAGCGAGGACCTGCACGCCGGCACGGGCGTGGAATGGGTGGTGTCGATCTACTTGCTGGCCCTCGCCGCGTCGCAGCCGATCACAGGATGGTTGTCGGACCGCTTCGGGCGCAAGGCCACATTCCTCATGGCCCTAGCCGTGTTCACCGTGGCCTCCCTGGCCTGCGCCCTCTCCCCGAGCCTCGGGTTCCTGATCTTCTTCCGGGGCCTGCAGGGATTGGGCGGGGGGGCACTCATGCCAGTGGGCATGGCATGGCGCTGGGCCTGTTCCCCCGGGAACGTCACGGCTTCGCCATGGCCATGTGGGGCATGGCGGCCCTGGTCGGCCCCGCCCTTGGGCCCACACTGGGAGGCTGGCTCGCCACCTCGGTGAGCTGGCACTGGTTGTTCCTCATCAACGTCCCGATCGGTGCGGTGGCGGTCGTCGTCGGGGTCTACCTCATCCCCAATATCGGCCATCGCGACCGCCGCAGCTTCGACGTCGGTGGACTGATCCTCGGCAGCGGCGGGCTGTCGTTGCTGGTCCTCGGACTATCCGAAGGCAACCTGTGGGGCTGGACATCGGCCGCCACCGTCGCCTGCCTCATCCTCGGCCTAGCCGCCCTGATCGGCTTCGTGCCCCACGAGTTGCGAGCCGACCAGCCCATGCTGCAGCTACGCATGTTCAACCAGCGGGCGTTCCGCCTGAGCGCCGCCGCCATGCTCTGCGTCTTGATCGCTCAGTACGGCCGGCTGGTATTCATCCCCCTAGAACTCGAAAGCGTCCGAGGGATAAGCCCCCTACGCGTCGGGCTCCTTTTCCTCCCCGCAGCCGCAGCACAAGCGATCGGAATGCAAACCGGCGGACGACTCGTCGACCGTATCGGCGCCCGACTTCCAATGGTGGTAGGAGCTGCGATCTTGTTCGTCGCGGTGGCCGGTTATGCGTCGCTCAGCCTGACCACCCCGATCACCCTCGTCGCCGTCCTCTTGACGGTGCAGGGCCTCGGATCCGGCCTGATGGGCGCGCCCGCCACAGTCGCAGGCCTGAGCGACCTCCCCCGACACCTCCTCGCCCAGGGGACCGCCATCAGGTCCCTGACCGGTCAGGTCGGCGGCGCACTATCCGTCGCCCTGCTCGGCGCCATCATCGCCATCGGGACCGGCTCGGACCCGACACCCCACCAATCCCAGGCCGCCTACAACACCGCCTTCGCCGTTGCCGCCGTCATCGTGCTGATCGCCCTCGTACTCTCCTGCCGCATGCCCAACCCGAAACGGACCGCCAACCCGAAGCCGAGTCCCGACCTGCCCGCCGACGACGAAACCGTGGCACCCGTGCCGACAACCTGAACCTCGGGCGAGAGCGCCCGCAGTCGGGCACAAAGTTCGCGCCGGTTCGAGGCGACCGACTCAATGGGTCGCCCTCCAACTGGTCGTCGCCCTCGGTAGCGGGCTTTCCTTTCTTGCTGGACCAGGGCTGGTTGCACCTCCGGCCGCCGGGCACCAGCCTGAGCGCTCGTGGCGTCATCAGTAAACGGGTAACAGCCTCAAGAGGAGGAGAGATCTGGACATGAGGATGATTCTGGTTCACGGGTCGCTTTGCCAAGCGGCCATCTGGCAGCGGATAATTCCCGAACTCAAATCACTGGGACACGAACCCGTTGCTATAGACCTGCCAGGCCACGGTTCCAACCGTGACGTACGAGCTACGGTCGAGTCATATCGTGGCGCGGTGCTGGACATCTCTCGTCCAGGGGACGTCCTGGTGGGACATTCGTCCGGCGGGTGGGCAGTCACGCTGGCCGCCGACGCCCAGCCCGACCGCTTTCGGCATCTCGTCTACCTGGCCGCAGCCGTACCGGAGGAGGGTGCTCCCCTGGGCGCAAAGCGAATCTCGGTTCCCGAGATGCAACCCTTCGCCCGTCAGTCAGCAGACGGGGAATGGAGCGAGATGGTCGAATATGACGGTGCTCGCGATCATCTCTTCAGCGACCTCGACGAAGAGGACGCCCGTTGGGCATTTGCCCACCTCTGCCCCGAACCTCTGACCCAACTGAGAGAACCGGTATTTCTGGCAACGTTCTGGTCGGCGTCGGTTCCGCGCAGCTACATCCTGTGCACCCAAGACCGCGCCTACCCGATCGACTACATGCGCGATGCCGCCACGCGCCTCGGCGTCGAACCTATCCTCCTTGACTCCGGACACTTCCCCATCATCAACCGGGCTCGGGAGACCTCCGAGTTGATCGCTCGATGCGTTGCGGACGACGCGCCCTGAGATTCTGCCCGTCCGTGAGTCGAGCCTGCCGGCGAGAGGGCGGCAGCACGATGGTCGCTGGCAACCGCGAGCCGATCCGCCGCGCCCTCCTGAGCCCGGTTGGAAAACCGATGGCCAGCCACTGTCAGGGCCAATGGTCACCGCTGGTGGTGGCCGAACGCGGTGGCCGAACGCGGTGGCCGAACGTGTACTCCCCGCTCCGGGCCGGTGTCACGAAACGGTCAGCAAAAGTGTCTGGCCCGGTTTTACTGACCGTTTTCGCCTGCGACCACGCTCAGATTTTTTGAAGACGGTCAGGAAAATCGCCGCCGCTCAGTTTTGCTGACCGTTTTCGACGGCAACCACGCCCAGCCTTTGGCTGACACCGCAGCCAGACTCGCTTCCGCGCCCGCGACCACGCTCGCTTCTGTTGAAACCGAGGTAACGACTTTTATCTGGCAGAGGCTTCCGGCCGCCAGTCGGGGCGAAGCAGCCCCATGATCACCGAATCAAAATAGCGGCCGGCGCCCCAGACGGCCTCTCGCAAGCGTCCTTCCTCTCGGAAGCCAATCCGGGCGAATGATCGCATCGCTCGTTCGTTACCGGACCAGGTGTCCAACTGGATGCGATGAAGGTTGAGATGGTCGAACAGGTAGCCCACGAGTAAGCGGAGCGCTTCCGAGCCGTAGCCTTGCCCCCACAGATCCTTCTCGCCGATGGTGATACCAACCGTGGCCGAGCGGGCGACCGCGTCTACGTCTCGATAGTCGACCATCCCGATGTGGCGGCCATCCAGAAGGTCGACCGCAAAGACACCATCAGACCGTGGGTCCAGTTCGGGCAGCTTGTCCCTAAACCAGCGATCTACCGCGGCGGCGGCGACTGGCCAGAAACGAATGTCGCTGGCTGTTGCCCAAAACGCCACCTCGGCATCGTTTCGCCAACGAACGTGATCGGCGGCATCGCTGGCCACGTGTGGGCGCAGCCGGACCCGACGAGAAGCCAGAGAATCGCCTTCGAAGGTTTCCACGCTGACTTCCTACCGGATCTCTACTCCCCTTGACCACCGAAATGGGACGCTCGCTGGTCCTGACCGCTCGACAGGGTCAAGTTCCGAGACACGACCAACGTGGGCGGCACCCGAAGGCGCGGCTGAGTCAGCGGCCGGAGATATTTCGTGGTCGGAGCCGGTGCGCACGTCTGGGGCCGTTCCGCCGTCGCCCCCCGTTAGGCTACGTGGGGTGAGGTCCTGGGCGGTTCATGGCGTCCAACTTCCGTTCGGTGATACCCCCCGGTCGTGGTGGGTCGACGAGTTGGGGACGATCCACGATCAGCCGATCGGGGAACCTGAGGCGCTGCCGGGGCGGTACGTGCTGGCTGGGCTGGTCGACGCGCACGCCCACCCAGCGGTTACCGCCGGTCCGGATGGGCCGGTAGCCCTGGATGCGGACGGGGCGAGAGCGACACTTCTGGCTTGGGCCGAGTCGGGGATCACTCTGGTGAGAGATGTGGGGTCACCGGCAGGAGTGACCTTGCGCGTAGGGCCCAGCCCACGTCAGCCCCTGGTCCGCGCCGCGGGACGGTTCTTGGCTCCACCGAACCGTTACTTCCCGCAGCTGCTGGTCGAGCCGGTCGGCGGCGACGACCTGATCAGCGCGGCCCTGGCCGAGATCGAACGGGGGGCGACCTGGGTGAAAGTGATCTCCGACTTCCCTCGGGTGCCGGAATTCACGGACGTGGCGCGCACCTACCCGGTCGAGCTGATCGCCCGCCTGTCGGCGGCGGTGCACGCCGCCGGCGCCCGGGTGGCGGCGCACGCCACCCTGCCCGGAGTCGACGAGCTGGTCGCCGCCGGAGTGGACTCGGTCGAGCACGGGACGGGCCTCGACGCCACGACGGTTATGGAGATGGGCCGTGGCGGCGTGGCGTGGACCCCCACCTTGTGCGCCATCCAACAGCCTCTCGACTCGCCGGACGCGACCCCGGAGCAGCGCCAACGCGCCGAAGAAGCCCGGGAGCGACTCTCAGAGCTGCTGCCCCTCGCCGTCAAGCACAACGTCGCCGTGCTCGCCGGGACGGACGTCGTGGGCTCGCTTCCCCGGGAGGTCGCCCTGCTCGCCGAGCTTGGCCTTCAACCAGACGAGGCGCTGGCCGCGGCGAGCGAGTGGGGCCGCCGTTTCATCGACCCCGCTACGACGCGGGCCGACATCGTCTCCTACCACCACGACCCGCGCCAGGACCCGGCCCTGCTAACGCAGCCCGCCGCGGTCGTCGTCGACGGAATCCGACTCCTCTAACCACGATCCCGGTGCTGGCGTTGCGGGGCAGACGTCATCTGGAATCGGCACCTCCGTTCCGGGACATCAGCGCCAAGCCAGGTGTGGCTTTCTGCGAAGAGCCCGGGGCCCCGACGATGGATTACCGAGGGCTCGTTCTGGTCGCGCCCAGGCAGGCACGTTCGAGCTACCCCAAGCTTGGGTTCTTGGGATACGGGGTCTCAGACTTTGCCCATTCCGCTGGGGGTTGCGGAGACCGAACGGCGAGCCATACACTTGTCATCGTACAATGACATCAAGTGATGACATTCATGCGGGGTCCCGGGTCAGAGCCGCGTCGGTGAACGGAGCAGTCACACACTGGGGTGGCGACGAGCCGGTATCCGTCACGCCGCTGTCGTGGCGCGGCCGGCTTTTTGTACCAAGTCTGGTACTCGTCGGCTCGATGATGGCCATCGTCTCCAGCCTGGGCGCACCCCTCATACCCGCCATTGCCCGGACCGATGGCGTCTCGTTGAGCACGGCCGAGTGGACTCTCACCATCACGCTGATGGCCGGCGCCCTGGCTACGCCGGTGATGGGGCGACTCTCCGACGGGCCCCGGCAGCGGGAGGTCATCCTCTGCTCTCTCGCGGTGGTCGTTGTCGGCTGCGTGCTTTCCGCGGTGTCCAACGGGTTCGTCCTTTTGATCGTTGGTCGGGGCTTTCAAGGACTGGGCCTCGGGCTCGTTCCCGTGGCCATGGCCATCGCCCGAAGAAATCTCCCACCAGAGAAAGCTCGGCGAACGATCGCCACCCTGTCGATCACCATCGCGCTGGGAGCCGGTATCGGGTATCCGGCGACTGGGCTCATGGCGCAGCTCTTCGACTTCCACGGTGCCTACTGGTTTGGCGCCGTCGCGGTCGGCGCCACCCTGGTCGTCGTCGCTTTGATCGTGCCTTCGGGCCCCGCCGTCGCTTCTCGGCCGTTCGACACCATTGGGGCGGGGGCCCTCACCCTCATCGTCATCGGGGTCATCGTGGTGCTCAGCGAAGGTGAGGAGTGGGGTTGGGGCTCGGGCCGTTCGGTGGGGATTCTGGCCGGCTGCCTCATCCTCCTGATCCTGTGGATACCCTACGAGCTCAGATCCTCTGACCCGCTCATCGAGTTGCGACAGGTACGGAATCGCTCGGTACTCACCGCGGATGTGGCCGGGTTTCTGATCTCGGTGGCGTTGTATCTGCTCATTCCCGTCGTCGTGGAGTTCGTCCAGATCCCAGCTGAGAACGGCTTCGGCTTTGGCGCCTCGGTCCTCGTTTCGGGATTCGTACTGGTGCCCATGTCGGTGGGAACCTTCGTAGCTAGCCGTTTTCTCGCTGTCTATGAACAGAGGTTTGGGCCGAGAAGCATGATCCCGCTGGGTTCCGCGGTGGTTGCTGTCGCAGCCGGGTTTTTCGCGCTGGAACACTCTGCCCTGTGGGAAGCCTTCGTAGTGATGGGGATCATAGGACTCGGGATAGGGTTCAGCAGCGGGGCTATGCCGGGGTTCATCGTCCGGGCCGTTCCCCGCAGCGAGACCGGCAGCGCCACCGGCTTCTACTCGGTACTGCGCAGTCTCGGGCTGGCGGTCGGCAGCGCTCTGACCGCCGCGGTGCTCGCCGCCCACACTCGCCCCGGTAGCTCGATCGCGGACGTGCAAGGTTTTCGCATGACGCTGATCATCGCAACCGGAGTCTGCATCGCCACTGCGATTATCAGCTACACCCTCCCAGAAAAGGATCCGGATCGAATTCGTTCGATGAGCCTTGTCGAAAGGGAAGCCCTCGATCAGATGTCAGAGGAAGAAGCGGAAGTAGCCGCCTCGGGCTTCACACTGGGCGAGGAAGCCAGTCCCCTCGAGGAGCCCATTGAGGATAAGGAAGGCCGGTAATAAGACCCTCCGCTCGGCCACTCACGACACGACGGGAACTACGAGAAACTCGAGCGACCAAACCGACCACAACCTACGGTCGCCGGAGTCAGCGACAGCTTCAGTGCTCGCGCTATGCCGTCGTGGGGGCCCTGATGTCGAGATAGCCGTGCTCAGGTCCGCGGAGGAACAGCGAGACTCCGTAGACAATATCCCGCAGACTGAAATCGGGGGCCAGTGCCAGAAGACGTTCCAATGCCACCCGGGCCTCCAAGCGGGCAAGCGGCGCTCCGAGGCACAGGTGTGCTCCCCACCCAAAACCCAGATGTGACTTGCTATCGCGCTGCACATCGAAGCGGTCCGCATGTGGCCAGCGACTCGGATCGCGGTTGGCCGCGCCCATCACAGAGAAGACCAAATCGCCCTCGGATAGCTCGGTACCGGCGAACATCGTGGATCGGGAAACGCGCCGAGGACCGAGTTGGACCACGCCGCTCCACCTCATGATCTCCTCGATGGCACCCGGGATCAATTCCGGGCGCTCGGCGAGGAGGCTGCGCTGGTCGGGGTGCTGCTCCAAGGCCACCAGGCTGTTGGATAGGAGCTTCGCAGTCGTGTCGTAGGCGGCGCCAAGAAGGATGAAGCAGGTCGACACGATTTCGTCTTCCGTTATCTTCGCTCCCTCCTCGGCGCTCCGAAGCAAGGCACTGATGACATCGTCGAGAGGCATTCGCCGGTGTCGCTCGATCTCTTCGTGGATGTAGTCGCATAGGTCCGACGCCGAACGACGGATGATTCGCTCCTGCTCCTCCGTCTCGTTCCCAAAGGCGAGGTTGGAGCTGAGCGAATGGGACCAGTGGCGAAAATCGTCGTAGCGCTCCTTCGGCACGCCCAGCATCTCGGCCACAATGACGGTGGGAATCATGGTGAAGTCGCCAATAATGTCGAAGCTCTCGGCCCCTTGCACCAGCGGGATCAAGAGTTCGTCGACGATAGCTCGCACGCGCGGTTCCCACTTGGCAGAGGCGCTCCGAGTAAACATAGGGACCAGGGGGCTGCGAAGCCGATGGTGCTCGTCGAGGTCAGACACGATCATGTTGGGGGCGCGGAAATACTCCATGGCGATGGTCTCGCCGGAAACTTCGCGGAATAGCTCCATATCGCTGAGGATAGAGTTGCAGTCGTCGAAACCTGGAACCATCCAAGCCTGGCTGGTGTCGTTCCAGACGATCCGCCCCGCGGCCCGGATCTGTTCGTACCACGGGTAAGGGTCGTTGACGATTGATCCGTCGAATAGATTGACATCGAAGCGATCGGGTTCCACTTTTGGTTCCTTCTGATCGACCACTGGTCACTCCAGTGTGATGCGCCAGGGTCGTGGAGTCAATAAGTCCACTTGGGCCCGGAGCCTGTTCTTCCTTGAGCAGGTCGCCAGCCACCAATCGCAAGACGCGAAGGTCACCCTATAGAGTGCAGGCCTGAGCGAGAGCGGGCCCATCCGGAGGGGCAACGGAGACGTGACGAGGTCAGCTCGAGTTGGCTCTGTGGCTTGGTGAAGGGCACCGACGCCTCCGCACGCGCCGGAAAGACGGGTCGATAACGTGAGTCGGTGACACCTACCGCTGCCCACAACCGAAGCGTGGCTCGAGACGAGCTTCTCGAGTTCATCCGAACCCGCCATCACGGCATCCTGGCCACGACCCGCCTCGACGGACGTCCCCAACTATCCCCGGTCACGATGGGCGTCGATCATGGGGGCCGGATCGTCGTATCGACCTATCCCGAACGAGCCAAAACCCGTAACGCCAGTCGCAGAGCGCCCGGGTCGATGTGTGTGCTGTCAGACGAATTCAACGGCGAGTGGGTTCAAGTCGACGGACCGATCGAGGTCGTCGAGCAGCCGCAAGCTGTTGAGGCCTTGGTCGACTACTACCGCTGCATCACCGGCGAGCACCCCAACTGGAACGAGTACCGCCGAGCCATGGTCAGGCAGGGTAAGGTGCTGCTCCGTCTATCGATCGAGCGTTGGGGCCCGATCAGCCGAGGCGGCTTTCCGGCGCGGCTGCTCGATGGCGATTGAGTCACTATCCCAGGCCGAAATGGACTTGACCCCCAAGGTCAGCGAAGAGCACGATCCAGTGTGGCCGTTTTCCCCACCCGGCTGAGATCGAACTCGCACATCCGCATCGTGGCGCCGGCGCGGTCGCTGTCGATGATTGGGGACGACACGAGATTGGTGGCCGACAGACGACTGGGAGAGATGGGCCTGAAGGTCAGCCTCGGTCGGCACGTGGAGACATGCGACGACTTCGTGTCGTCCCCCGTGGCGGAGCGCGTCGCCGATCTCCACAAAGCCTTCGCGGATCGCGACGTCGATGGGATCTTGACTGTGATCGGCGGTTTCAACAGCAATCAGCTCCTCCGTCGGATCGACTACGACCTGATCGCCGCCAACCCGATCATCACCTTTCCGATTGGAGGCACGGCGCGGGTCCTGGCTGACCCCGACGATCCCAGACTGACGATCACCGACCACTGATGGTCGCCATCGCCCCCCTGACCCGGTGATGGGCCCGGAGTCGACCAGTCGGCCAGGTAGGTTCGGGACCGATTTCTTTCACACGGCCTGTCGATTGTGGCGGCGCCGTTCGTGGACAGGTTGAGCGGTGCACCGGGCAGCGCTCAACGACCGAAAAGGACCAAACTCAACCATGCCCCAGTACCTGCTATCCGTGTGGCACGACAGCGAGTACGAGCTCGACTTCTCGACTCCCGACGCCCAGCGCCAGGTCGCCCAGGTCGGCGCCTTCAACGATGATCTCCAGCAGTCTGGCGCCTGGGTCTTTGCTGGTGGCCTGCGCCCCGCGTCGTCGGCCACGGTGGTCCGTTCAGCCGGAGGGGAGGTGTCGATGACCGACGGTCCATACGCGGAGACCAAGGAGCAGATGGGAGGCTTCTGGGTCGTGCAAGCCGCTGACCTGGACACTGCCCTCGCTCTGGCCGCACGGGCCGCCGCCGCCTGCGAGGGACCGGTCGAGGTCCGGCCGCTGGACGGTGACTGACAAGCTCGAAGCCGTCTTCCGGCGCGAGGCCGGACGCTGCACCGCCACCCTGATACGCCTCCTCGGCGACATCGACGCGGCCGAGGAGGCGGTGGCGGAGGCGTTCGCTATCGCCACTGAACAGTGGCCGGTCCGGGGGACCCCACCCAACCCTGGCGGGTGGATAACCACCACCGCCCGAAACCGAGCGATCGACCGCCTACGCCGGGAGGCGAACCGAGCCGATCGACACCTCGCCTCCCACCGACTGCACTCCGACACCATGGAACCCGACCACCACCCCGAGCTTGCCGACCTGGACGCCTTCGTCGACGTGGTCGCCGACGACCAGCTACGCCTCATGTTCTTGTGCTGTCACCCGGCCCTCGGGGCCGACTCCCAGGTGGCACTGACTCTGCGCCTGCTCGGCGGCCTGGAGACGGAGGAGATCGCCCGGGCGTTCCTCGTACCGGAGACGACGATGGCGCAGCGCGTCGTTCGGGCGAAGCGGAAGCTGCGCGACAATCACGCCTCGTACCGCATCCCGCGGGCGGCCGAGCTGCCCGACCGGCTCCACGGGGTGTTATCTGCCGCCTATCTGATCTACACCGAGGGCCACACGGCCACGATTGGAGCCGACCTCACCCGGGTCGACCTGTCGTCCGAGGCGATCCGCCTCGGACGGGTCCTCGCCTCGCTGATGCCCGACGAGCCCGAGGTCATGGGGCTCCTGGCCTTGATGCTCCTGACCGAGGCCCGCCGCCCGGCCCGGACGGACCCTCAGAGACGGATGGTCCGCCTCGCCGACCAGGACCGCGGCCTTTGGGACCAGGACCTCATCGGAGAAGGCCACGGGCTAGTCCGAGCCTGCCTGCGGCGCAACCAACCGGGCCCTTTCCAGATCCAGGCCGCCATCGCCGCCGTGCACGCCGACGCACCCCGGGCCGACGAAACGGACTGGTCCCAGATCGTCGCCCTCTACGACCAGCTCTATGCCATCCGACCCAACCCGGTCGTGGCTCTGAACCGGGCCGTCGCGGTGGGTTCCCTCCGCGGCCCATCCGCCGGGCTCGACGCCCTGGCCCAGGTCGACCTCCGGGACTACCAGCCGTATCACGCCGCCCGGGCCGACCTGCTCGCCCGGGCGGGATACGCCGATGAGGCGATCGCCTCCTACGAACAAGCGATCCAGCTGACCTCCAACCCCGCGGAGCGAGAATTCCTCAAACGTCAGCAGGAGAACACTGCGAGCAGCCACCATTGAACGAGCCGGCGAATTGCCGCCGTCCCCGAGCGCGGCGTCGATGCGACTGCGGCCTGTTCGCCGATAGGACCGGTTTGGCGCAGTGGTAGGGCTGGACGGCGACGCCGAAAACGCCAGAGGTTTGTGTTGACTGACGTACGTCAGCCGTCCACGTTGGCGGCAGCCGCGGCGAACCCGGCCAGGATCCCGGACCAGCCACCTTCGGAGCCCAGGGCGGCCGCCATGTCGGCGGCGCGGTCACCGTAACGGTCGATGTTGCGATGCTCGAATTCCAGGCGGGTGCGGCCGGGGCCCAGGGATACGAAGCGAGCCTCCACTTCGGTGTGGAACTCCGGGTCGTATTTGAAGTCGGCGTTCAACTGCCAGTCGAGAACGACTCGGTGAGGAGGTTCCCAGACCAGAACCCGACCCCAATCCTCCTCGCCGACCGTGGTCCGCGCGTACCACCGGCCGCCGGCCGCGGGCTCGATCAGCGCCTCCACCAGGTCGCCATCACCGGTATGGTGCGAGCGGGGCCACCAAGAGTCGAAGCCGGTGGTAAACACCTCGAAGGCCCGCTCCTGCGGCGCTTCCACCACGAGTGTTCGTTGTACCGCCGGCACCGTCGATTGCATCACGATCCTCCTTTCTCGGCTGCCGCCTTGAAGGCGGACAGCGCCTCGTCCCAATAGCGGTCGAGCTGGTCCCGCAGGGCACGAACCCCATCAGGCTCGATCCGGTAAATCCGCCGAGTCCCTTCGGCCCGGTCGGAGACCAGCCCGGCTTGTTTCAGTACCCGAAGGTGCTGCGAGACGGCTGGCCGGCTGACCGGCAGGTCTCGAGCTAGGTCACCAACCGAAGACGGCTTCTGCGCCAGCCGGCCGAAGATCGTCCGGCGGGTGCGGTCGCCGAGTGCGTCAAAACCGTCCACCGGCGGGGCAACAGCGTTCGTCTGCACTTACCGTAAGTTAGTACTTACGAATGGTTCTGTCAATCGCGATGCCCCAGATCGAGAATCCCTCCGGAGGCGCGAACTCCGGTGTATGTGACGGCGCCGGTTTGGGTATCGCCGGCAGCCGTAAGCCAGAACTGCCGGGAACCTCGGTGGTCGTAGTTCCGGCCCGCTCGCCATCGCCGGCTGCCCTTGCGGTGGGATCATCCGGTCCTCAGCCACGCCCAGACACCAGCTCGGCTTGCGACGCCTGGCCGGATCGCTGATCGTGCCGTTGAGCGCCTCGACCCCCCGAGCCCAAGGGAACTACCTCCTGAGGAACGCCTCAATGTCCGCGGCGAACTCCTTGTGGTGTTGGAACAAGAAGCCGTGCGCGGCGTCTGGGTAGATCTTCAGCTCCGCATCGGGGAGCAGCCCAGCCAGGAGGTACGAGTAGCGGGGAAGGATCATCGGGTCGCTATCGCCGTTGGCGACAAACACCGGTAACTCAATCGCCGCCAGTCTCTCGAGGAGCCCGAGGTGTGGTATCCCCCACTCGCACACCGCATCGTACTGGGCCAGCCGGCATCCCCAGTTCGTCAGCTCGTCTCGGTCCGCTTTTCTCGAATACAATCTGCCCAAAACCTCCCTACCTGCGCGGCGGCTGGAGTCTGACTGTGCGAAAAAGACCGCCAGGTAGGCTTCGGGTGGAACGTCGGGGACTCCGACCGCGCCGATGACGGTTGGGGCCCACCCATGCATGCTTGGTGCTCCCTTGGGTGCTGACGAGGCAAGCACGATCTTGCTGAGAGCCGAGGGGCGGATCAGCGCCATCTCCTGAGCGACGAAGCTTCCGATGGAGAAGCCCAGCAAGTCGACCCTGTCCAACCTCATGGCATCCAGGAAGGTCAACGCCCCTTCAGCCATGTCGGCGATCGTTCGGCCTACCAATCCGTTCGACCCGCCGACTCCGAGGTTGTCGAAAGCGACAACCCTCCGATTCGAGGCCAACTCGTCGACCAACGCAGGATCCCAGTTGTCGAGGTTGCCGCGGAAGTGTTGCAGGAGGACCAGCGGCGCGCCGTCTCCTCCCGTGTCGCGGTAGGAAAACCTCAACCCGCTGTCGGTCTCCACGCTCAAATTCGGCAAGTCGGCATAGCTGGTTTCCATGTCTCCTCCACCTTTTCGGGTTCGTGGCCATGAAGCTCGGCCCGGCGTAATGTCCCCCGTTTCCCGTCTTCTCCGCAGCACACGATCGAGCCATTCCTTAGCAAATGAGCGATTACGCTTGGCCCGCATCGGGTCGGGGGCGGCCTCGCCTGGCCGGGCCGCTTTGCGGCGGAAGAACTGGCGTGGGACTGGTCCGTACGATGTGGTCATACTCATCAGCGCCGATCCGCAAAAAGGGCCTCTAAACGTGCAACCTCCGACGCTCTCGGGCACGGAAAGTAGCTTCATAAGTATCCTTCGTGGTCGCAACCACGAACTGGCGCTACTCGGCCGGCAGCTCGACCAACTGCTTTCAGGGGTCGGAGCAATTGTCGTCGTCGAGGGGGCGGCCGGGATGGGCAAGAGCCGTCTCTTGGCGGAGGTGGCGACGATGGCCGGCCGGCTGTCCATTCGCGTCGGTTCCGGTGTGGCTGATCCAGCCGACGCCGTGGTGCAAATGTCGGTGCTGATCGAGGCCCTGTTCGAAGGCCGATCTCCCCTTCTCGAACGTACGGCATTGACGGACACCCACGCTTCTCCGGAACAGCGATATTGGCTGCTGCAGGACCTCGAGGCCCTGCTGGAAAGGGCCGCACTCAAGGAGCCGTTCCTCGTCTGCCTGGACGACGTCCAGTGGGCCGACAGCGGGACGGCCGCGGCTCTTCGCACCTTGCCGGCCCACCTGGCCGCGCTGCCGATCGGCTGGGTGATATCCCTTCGACCGGGCCAGGGATCGCCTCCGGTTCGCAGCGCGGTGGAGTTCCTGGAGCGTCAGGGAGCGGCGAAGATAGCACTTGCTCCGTTGGATCCCGACGGGGTCGCACAGATGGCGGCCGACATCCTGGGAGCAGAACCTGACGCCGAGCTGCTCGAGATGGCCGAGCGGCCGGCCGGTAGCCCATTCCTCCTGGTCGAGCTCCTCACGGGACTCCGAGAAGAGGGACTGGTCCGGGTCGGAGCAGGACAGGCCCACCTCGTCGAATGGCGGCTGCCCGACCGGGTGAGCACGAGCATGCGATTGCGGCTCGAGCGAATGTCGGACTCAGCGCGTCAGGTGGCTACGGTCGGCGCCGCTCTAGGACGGAGATTCTCCCTCGACGATGTGGCCGCCATGCTCAACCGGTCACCCTCAGAGCTGGTCCCCTCGGTCGACGAACTGCTTCAGGCTGATCTGCTGGCCGAATGCGACAGCCGACTGGCCTTCGGCCACGACCTCACGCTCGAAGCGGTGCGAGCCAGCCTCCCAGCCTCCGTGCGCCGTTCGCTCGATCGGCAGGCGGCTTCGGTGCTGCTGGCTGGAGGAGCGCTCCCGGTTGAGGTGGCGACGCAACTCGCAGACAGCGCACCGCCGGGAGACGAGCTCGCCATCACCACGTTGCTCACCGCAGCTGAGACCCTCGGCCCAACGGACCCCGGAGCGGCCGCCGACTTGAGCCAGCGGGCCCTGACCTTGGCGCCTCGAAAGCATCCTCTGCGAGGGCCATTGGTGGCTCAGACTGCAGTCTGGCTGCACGCCGCGGGACGGGGCGAGGAGGCCAAGCGGTTTGCCGACACGGCGTTGCATCAAGCGTTCCCACCTGAGCAGGAAGCGGAAGTCCGTCTCAGCATTGCCGGCATGTTCGCCATATCCCCCGACGTGCGCGCCGAAGAATGCCGCCAGGCCCTTGCCCTCCCCGGACTTCCGGCCAACCTCCGGGCTCGTCACTTGGCATTGTTGTTCCACAACCTGGTGACAGCAGGCCGCTGGGAAGACGCCCGCGCCATGCTCGACGAGGTGACGCTGGCGGTACAAGGTGGCCACGACGTCACGGCGAGGTTCGCCTTGGAACTGGCCGCATCGGGTCTGGTCTATGCCGAGGGAGATTTCTCCCGCGCTCTCGAAATCGTAGAGACCGCTTTGCGCACCGGAGCCCGCACCAGCGACGACACTCGCACGCACCTCACCTACCAATGGCGGTGCGACGTCCTGACCATGGTCGACCGCCTTGACGAGTCGCTCCGGATGTCAACTGAGGGCGTCGCTTCGGCTCAACGCGACAGGCAAGGCTGGGCTCTGAGAATCCTCGAGACCGGTCGCGGCCGGCAATTGCTCCAGATGGGGCGCCTGGCCGACGCCGCGGTTGCGCTGGAAGGGCAGCTTCCTGTGGACATCGCACCCCAAGTGGTGAGCGTCTTAGACGCGGCAGGGGTGGTGGGGCTCGGGCGGGTCGCACTGCACACGGGCGATCCCGATCTGTCCCGGCGGGCTCGGGACATCGCCCAAGTGATGCTCGGCCAAAGCGCTCCCAGCGTCCGGCGCCACGCCGCCTGGATCCTCGCCCTCCAGGAAATGGCCAGCGGCAACCACGCTCGAGCCCACCAGCACCTCTGCGCTTTGGGCGAGGGAGACCGACTGTCCATCGTGCCGCTCTTCCCGATGGACGTGGCCGACGAGGCCCGCCTCATTCACATGGCCCTGGCCTCGCAGGATCACGAACTCGCATCCCACGCGGCAAACTCAGCCCAGCGCCGGGCCCAGCTCAGTCCCCAGGTCCGGTCCATAGCCGCGTCCGCGGCGCACGCCAAAGGACTATTGGAACACAGCCGCAAGCAACTGACCAAAGCGGTCGCACTCTATGAGGATGGTCCCCGTCCGTTGGCCTGTGCCGCGGCGCTCGAGGATATGGGAGTCGTCACAGCCGACGAAGGTGACCGAGATGGAGCCATCGAAGCATTCGGTCGGGCGTTGGAGCTGTACGCCCACGCCGGGGCGACCTGGGACGCGGGCCGGGTGCGCGGCCGGCTCCGGACATTGGGGGTGCGCCGGCGCCTGGCCGCGACGCGGCGACCGGGAACCGGTTGGAACGCTCTGACCGACTCTGAACTGTCGGTGGTCCGACTGGTCGCCGAAGGAATGACCAACCGAGAGATAGCGGAGCGGCTCTTCGTTTCCCCTCATACCGTCGGCGGACACCTCCGCCACGTCTTCACCAAGTTGGATATCAACTCCCGCGTGGAACTGACCCGACTAGCGAGCGTCCACGATCAGCCGACCTGAGACCACAGCGGGAATCTACGGCCACGTCAGAGGGCGATGCAACCCTGCTCGAGGCTGTCGGACGAGCCGCCGGATCGGCTGGCCAGAAGATACGACGCGAACACGTGATGCGAATCGGGGCGACCTTGGCGACAGTGGCAAGTAGCGCCGAGCGGGTCTCGACGTCCGTCCACCAGAGGAGAGTCGTAGCGATGGACCTAGCGATACGGGAAGCGGATGGCGTAAAGATCCGCTTTGCCGAGGCCGGCCAAGAAGGCCGGGAGACGGCCGTCTTGACCAGTCCTTGGCCTGAGAGCCTGCTCGCTTTTCGAAAGGTGTGGGACCGCATCGCGGAACAGTTTCACGTTGTCGCCGTCGACCTCCCCGGCTTCGGCCAGTCAGAACGTCAGCTCGACCTGTTGTCGCCTCGAGCGATGGGGGCGTTCCTTCTGCAGTTGGTAGCCGAGTGGGACTTGGGTCCTGTCCATTTCGTCGCCCCTGATGTCGGGACATCGGCAGCCCTGTGGGCTGCGGCGGATGCCCCGGCCCTCGTGCGTAGCCTGGCGATCGGCGGGGGGGCCATGGCCGTTCCGCTGCAGGTTGGCGGCGCGCTCAAGGACATCATCGAGGCTCCGGACATGGAGGCCTACCGCCTGATCGACTCTGGTGAGATCCTCGGGCCCGTCTATGACGCCATGGCGGGCGGGCCGCTGCCGGCGGACGTTCGAGATGACTACCTGAAATCCTACGCGGGCGATCGGTTCGTGGAGTCTGCCCGCTACGTCCGCACCTATCCGGTCGAACTCCCCAAGCTGGCCGAGAAATTGGCCGCCGTGGCGACGCCAGTGCAGATCGTGTGCGGTCGCGATGACCCTATCGTCCCGATTCCCAACCAAGAGTTCCTCCGTTCCCGGCTACCCAACAGCCGGATGGACCTTCTGCCAGCCGGGCACTACGCCTGGGAGGAAACTCCAGATCAGTACGGGGACGTGCTGGTCCGTTGGCTGACCGAGGGCCATCGGGCTTCGCCGAGTTCTCGATAGCTGCCGACCTCGGCGTCTGTCGCCCGCAAACCCCTTTCGTTGTCCGTCCTCCTTTGGCGAGGAGAGAACCGATGCGAACGCCACTCCGCCTCGGGCCGCCGCCGAGGCGGAGTGGCGCGCTCAAAGTCGCCGTATCGGGCGTATTCTCCGGAGCACGGATTTGGTGACGACGAGGAGCACGACCTAGCCGGGAAGCCCCCGGGCTCTCAAGACGGGCGGCCGCGGCACGGCCAGTTACGAGGTGATCCTGCGATGACCACGCACAGAACCCAAGGCGCTCGGTCAAAGCCGGCGACCACCCCCTGCCTCGACTGCCTCGACGACGGGATCGCCGGCAATCAACCGCAACTCGGAACGCGGCGCGAGGTGGCGTTCTGGCTCATCGCCTACGTGTTCGCCGCCACCATGCTGGGTACGACCCTGCCCACTCCCCTGTATGTCATCTGGCAAGGCGAGTGGGGGTTTTCTTCCGGGGTGGTGACGCTGATCTTCGCCGTTTATGCGGCTGGCGTGCTGGCCGCGCTGGTCTTCGCAGGACGTGCCTCCGATCAGGTCGGGCGCAGACCGGTGCTGGGGGCCGCTCTGGCCTTGAGCGCGCTGAGCACGGTGGTGTTCATCCTCGCCACCGCCGTCGGATGGCTCTTCTTGGGCCGCGTCCTCTCCGGCTTCTCTGCTGGTCTCATGACCGGCACCGCCACTGCGGCGCTCACCGACATGCTGGGAGCAGCCAAGCCACGCCGAGCATCCATCGTGGCCACGGTCGCCAACACTTTTGGCCTCGGCCTTGGCCCGCTGCTCGCCGGCTTGTTCGCGCAGTACCTTCCACACCCCACGGTGCTCGTGTTCGAGGTGTACCTGGCCTTGTTGGCGGCCGCCGCTCTGGTAGTGGTCTGGGTGCCCGAGACGGTGCCGCAACGTCGAAAGCTCTCGATCCGTTTCGCCGGGTTCGGTCTTCCACCTTCGGGCAGGGACGAGTTCCTGGCGGCCGGGGTGGCGGGATTCGCTGCTTTCAGCTTGCTCGGGATCTTCAGCGCGCTGGCACCGACCTTTCTTGGCAATGTGCTGGACGAACACAGTCATGCCGTCGCCGGAGCCGTCGTGTTCATGATCTTTGCCATTTCGGCTGCCACCCAGGTCGTGGTCGGCCTGTTCGACTACCGGAAGGTCGTCTCGTTCGGGCTGGCGCTGTTCCTGTTGGTCCTGGCCTTGATCGTCGCCGGCTTGTCACAAGCATCGCTGGTCCTCTTCCTCGCGGGTACGGGAGTCGGGGGGATCGCAGTTGGGTGCGTGTTCCTGGGCAGCCTGTCGGCCGCCAACCGGTTGGCCCCGAATGAACGAAGGGCGCAGGTGGTCTCCTCATATTTTGTGTTGTGTTATTTGGGTCTCGCCGTACCCGTCATCGCGGTCGGCATCTCCTCGGAGCACGTCGGCGTCTTCCGATCGGTCCTGGTCTGTTCGATCGCGCTGGCCGTTCTGTCGGTCATCTCATTGGCTACGTTCCGGAGGGCTGAGGCGGCGAGAGAGCCGGAGGAGCAGACTCCCAGCGACGAGGGCAAGCCCGCCCTGTCCTGAGTGGAACCGTTGTTGTCAGGTATGTCACGCCCACCGGATCGAAATCCCTTCCCCACCGTCGCCATGAACGAGCCCAGGTTTGCCATCGCTGTATTGAGACAAGGAGGAGCTAATGGAAGCGCCTGAGACAACAGGGGAAACCGTCGCCGTCATCGGCTCGGGGATCATGGGCTCGGCGATGGCGGGCAGCCTGCTGCGAGCCGGCCTGCCGACCATCGTTTGGGACAGATCCCCCTCCGCCACGAAACTGCTGGCCGACCAGGGAGCCCGTGTCGCAGCGGCGCCTGGTGATGCCGTGGCGGAGTCCGACGTCGTAATCACGATGCTCCCGACCGGAGCCATCACCCGGTCCCTGATCTTGGACAACGGAGTGGTCGACTCGTTCAAGAGGGGAGCTGTTTTGGCCCAGATGGGCACTATCGGCATCGAGGCGACAGTCGGAGCCGCCCAGCAGCTTCAGGAGCTGCGCCCTGACGTCTCCTTCGTGGATGCGCCCGTCTCAGGGAGCAAGGGGCCGGCCGCCGCAGGAGAGCTCCTAATACTGGCGTCGGGGCCGCCTGAAGTTCGCGCCAAGCTCGAGCCCGTCTTCTCCGCTATCGGACGCAAGACCGTCTGGCTCGGCGAGGCTGGAGAGGGCACCAAGATGAAGCTCGTCGTCAATTCCTACATGTGCGTCCTCATAGAAGGCGTCGCCGAGGCCCTGGAACTGGCCAACCGACTGGGGGTGGATCCGAGCGGCCTGGAGGAAGCCATTGCCGGTGGCCCGCTCGATGCCCCCATCGCGGACGCCAAGCTGCACAAAATGGAAACGGGTGACTACGCACCCGAGTTCCCGCTCGAATGGGCCCTGAAGGACGTAGACCTCGCCATCACCGCCTCGGGCGGAGCGCTCCCCCTCCTGGCCGCCCTCTCCACCCAATGGCACGGCGCCGTCGATGCCGGCCACGGCCGAGAGGACGTCAGCGCGGCCCGATTGGCTCTGCGCTGACGCCACAGCGGAGGGTCTGACGAATCTCAAGCGGCTACCGGATCGGTCATTGTGTTGCCAGCGGGTTTCCAACGCAGACCTGACCGGTAACGGTCTCCGTGAAGGCCCCGCTTGTCAGGTTCTCATTCCCCACGACGGTGAGTTGTCCCGTCACACCCACGAAGAGGCCGGTGGGAGCGGTGATCGGACCGTTGACATCGAAATGCCCGCTGCTGGTGTCTACGGATCCTGCGGCTGACACGGTAAAGGTGCCCAGGTTCCCAACCGAGGTGAACACAATCGGACCTGCGAAAGACACCAACGTCCCGCTGATGCCGGTCGCCGTGAAGCTCGCGGCCGTGGTGGCGACGAGGACCGGTCCAACGAAGATCTTTGCCGCGGTATGGAAGTTTCCGAGGTCCTGACCCGTACCGGTGGCGTAGACGGGAGCACACAAGGGGATCGAGGGAGGGCTCGAGGAAGAACTCGGGGAAGCCGAGGCCGCCCCGGCGCCGGCGACGGCACCGACCGACGGGATGATCGCTCCTACTGACAGCACAGCGGCGCCAAGCCAACGTTTCGTCATCGTTTCTCCTCGATGGATCTGGCCTCATGGTCCGAGGCTTCCGACGGTAAGGGGCTTGAGAGAACTCCACCACGAAAGCAGTTCTCCGCTGACGCCGGCATCGGGGAAACCCCCAATTCCCATCTCGTCCAGATTGGCAGCTAGCTCCGCCGCCCGCTCCCCCTGGCGGCCCGCTGCCCTGGCCGCCCGCTCCCCCGGCCGCCCGCTCCCCCCGGCGGCCCGCTCCCCCTGGCGGCCCGGTCCCACACTGCCCGGTCGCCCGAGCGGAACACAAACGTGACACGAGTACATTCGCAAACCCAGACTCGTGTCCCCTCGTGGTCACATATGACGACAAGGGAACACGAGTCGCCCCACCCGACGAGAAGCGTGTCACGTTGTTGTTCCCGAGAGGCGACGAAAGCCGAAACCCACGTCGCCCACGAGCGCCGGGCACCTCCGCTACTCAGGCAGCCTTTCGTTCCTCTCCACCACCCACTTGGCCGGGCTGGGCCGTCGCCTGGCGGGCCGCCTTGGTCTGCCTCTGGGTGTACACGTAGGCGTAATACAGCGAGCCGAAGGGCACGATGATCCGCAACAGAACCTGGCGAGAGTCGACCGAGCCGGCCGCCAAGAGCGACACCGTCCCCACCAAAAAGGCCAACCCCCACACCGTCGAGATCTGCCGATTGAGCGCCCGGAACCGCTCGGTGGGCCATACCCACTCCGGCGTCGCCTCCCGAGCGTAGGACTCGGTGAACGGCCGACCTATCAGGATGGAACCGAACACCAACACCGTAAGGGCAATATGGGACCCGGCCTGGGCGTAGCGGGCCCAGTAGTCCAGATGACCGGGATGCACCACCACCAAGGTCGCCCCCAACGCGGCGAAGTACACCGCGCTGGCCACCTCCAGCATGTGCACCCGCCGCCGGCCCATCGCCCGCACCAGGACCAGGACGGCCACCACCAAGCCGGCCGCCACCGCCCCATACAGCGACGTCACCCTCGAGAACAGAAGAAAAGCCAGCCAAGGAGCGAAGCCCCAGATCAGATCAGTCATCAAAGGACCCTTTCCGTACGTGAGTTGACAGTGTTCATTGACTGCGGCGCAACAGGGTGGCGGTCCAGCGGGGACCACGCTGCTGGCCGAGCCCCTCGACGCCCATGAATGGGTCGGGCATCCACTCCGTCTCGACCAGGTTCCTGTAAGCTGACAACACCATGGCATCTAGACAGTATATTGTCAAGAGGGACGGCCAGCAACTCATTGCCTTCCTTATCGCCGACATCTACGAGTGTGCGGGCCGCTTGCGACGCGAGGGCGAGGCCATCGCGGCCGGCGAGGGTCAGACCCAGGCCCGCTGGCAACTGCTCAGCGTCTGCTCAGATCGCTCCCTCACTGTCCCCCAAGCCGCTCGACGTCTGGGGGTATCCCGCCAGGCGGTGCAGCGAATCGCCAACGACCTCGACCAAGAGGCCCTGTTGCAGTTCAGCCTCAATCCCGATCACCGCAGCTCGCCGCTGCTGTCCATCACCCCCGTGGGCCGGACCGTCCTGGCCCAGATCAGCCAGGCAGCCACCCAGTTCAACCTCGATCTCGTCGCGGGTCTCAGCCCCCAGGACATCGAAACCACCCGCCGGGTCCTGCGTACCTTGGTCGAGCGTCTTCCCTAGCAGGAGTGAGCCCGCGACCGAGACCACCACGGCACCGGCGACCGAACTTGTGGAACGAGCCCGTTCGCGGCTGTCAACAGCTCGGACAGCAGCGGCAGAGGTCGTCACCAAAGGGGTGATCTCAGACCCGGTAACCTTCTCCCGATACCAGGAGGTCCTTGTATGGCCCGTTTTGGAGACCCCAACCCGACGATCAGACTCCGCCAGCACGAGTTCATGGGAAGTGTCTTCCATGACTGCGCGCTCCGCGCCGAATCCAAGAGCTGATTCGCCTCCGGATCGCGTTTCACAACCAGTGTCGTAGCTGTATGGCGATGCGCTACGAGGACGCGGTGGAGGACGGGGTCACGGAAGATCTCGTCTGTTCGCTGGAACGACCTCAAGAGGCGGAGGACTTGACCGCGGCCGACCGCGCCGCGCTCCGCTTTGCCGACTTGTTTGCCACAAATCATCTCGCGATCGATGCCCCGTTCATCGAGGAGCTGCGGCAATACTTCACCGAGCGGGAGATCTACGAGATCAGCATCAGTTGCGCGACCTTCGTGGGATTCGGTCGACTGGCGGCCATCTCGAATGACACCGACTCGCTCCCTGAGGAGTTTCGCCGGGAGTCGGAGGGACCGCTAACGCCCTGGGGTGCAAGCGAAACACTGCTCGTGCGCTATTGACGATCGGTCCATCCGACCGGGATCGACCTCTTCCCAGGGAGTGACGGGTGACGCAACCGACTGCGGTGGCAACAGGGCTCGCATTGGCCGAAGGCCCAGTCGCAATGGAAGACGGCTCGGTACTGATCGTGGAAGTCCGGGGCGAGCGTCTCAGCCGCGTATGGCCTGATGGCACCGTCGACACCATCGCCAGTCTGCGCGGGGGCCCTAACGGAGCGGCGATTGGTCCCGACGGATCGGTGTACGTTTGCAACAACGGCGGGATCAATTGGGTAGAGCGTGGCGGCCAATGGCTGTCTGTGGATCCGCGTGACGGCTCGCCGACGCCCGAAGGTTACGAGGGTGGGTGGATCGAGCGTATCGACCTCTCGTCCGGCGAACACGTGGTGCTCTACACCGAATGCGATGGCCACCGCCTGCGTGGTCCCAACGATCTGATATTCGACGGACACGGCGGTTTCTGGTTCACCGATTGCGGTAAGCGCCGGGCGTTCGACATGGACATTGGCGGCCTCTACTACGCGCTCGCCGACGGCTCCAGCATCCAGCGCCTACCGGCAGAGTTCCTCACCCCGAATGGAGTCGGCCTGTCGCCTGAGGGCGACCGCGTCTACGTGACGGAGACCTTTACGGGCCGCCTTCTCGCCTTTGATTTGGAACGCCCGGGTCGCGCTCGACCCGATCCGACCATCGTGGTGGCCACCAAGATGCGATTCGACTCCCTGGCCGTCGAGGCGGACGGTCATATCGTGCTGGCGTCGTTGCCAGACGGCCTGACCGTCGTCGCCCCGGACGGGTCCTCCGTCGACAACATCCCGATCGTCGGCTCGCACACGACCAACGTGTGCTTCGGGGCGGCCGACCTCCGCACCGCCTATGTGACCACGGCCGGCACCCTGTTCAAGCTGGACTGGCCCCGTGACGGATTGTTGCTTCCCTACCAGGTCCTCCCACCAGTTTGACGACGCCGCGGGCGCGGCGAACGGAAGCCCAGCCAGATCTCGACGTCGTGTCCGTTTACATCGAGATTGCTGACGGACGCAGTTGGCTGCTCCCGGAAGGGATCGGCTATTTCTCCGGCGACCTTCCGAATGAAGAGCGGCAGTTGGTGTGGGCCACGGCGGGCGGGTGAGTTCGTCGTTCAGCGGATCGATGACCTCAACGCGAAAACGGGCCGCGTCTTCCTCGCGGAGGCGGCCGAGGGCGGCCACTGCCGCGGTGTACGGCTTGACAGGTAGTCGTACGTTAGCACCGTTAGGTCAGGCTTCAGCTCGGTTACCATTACGGCGTTAACCAATTCAGAGACGACCACTCGACGGTGGATCGGTAGCTCCGGCACCCGAAACGATCTGACCGGTTCTGTAGGTGCCGCCGCGCGAACCGGGGAGGGGATGGCCTATGCGGGGGCTGCTACAACGCAACGGGCGCGACCTGGAGGTGGGAGTCGCCGCGGCAGCGTCCGCCCTCAGCATAGGATTCGGCCGGTCTAAGGGAGGCTGCGTGATCGACACCGTGTTCTTGCGCGATATCAACCATGGCGGCAGTAAAAGGCAGGCCACGACGGTCGCCCGAAAACTTGCAGACTTCATCGCTGAGGCGACGTCGACGCTCGATATCGCGATCTATGACTTCCGGCTGAGTACGAGTAGCCTGGCCAATACGATCGTCGGAGCGTTGTCTGACGCGGCCAAGCGCAGCGTAACCGTCCGGCTGGCTTATGACGCCGGAAAACCCAACAAGACGACGAAAACCACCTTTGCCCTGATGGCCGCCGACCCAGCCCCCACCGGGACGGCCCAGTGGGTCGCGACCCACTTTGGCAACACCGACGTGCAGATCAAGGCGATCACCGCGCCTTCGGGTCAACTGATGCATTCGAAATTTGTCGCCCGCGACGCCAACTCGGCGGCCAAGTCTGCGGCGGTGTGGACCGGCTCAACGAACTGGACTGACGACGCCTGGACCTTGCAAGAGAACAACATCATTGTGGTCCCGTCGAAGACCGCCGCAGCCGCCTACCAAGCCGATTTCGAGCAGCTGTGGGCCGCGGGCTCGATCAAGAACACCGGCACCAAGGGAGGGGGATCGACCAAGGTCGGGACCGCGTCGGTCGCATGGGACTTCGCTCCCGGCGACGGGAGCACCATTGATACCGCCCTGGATACCGCTGTGTCAGGCGCGACCCAACGCATCGCGGTCGCCGCCATGGTACTCACCTCCAAGAGCGTCATCTCCGCGCTCGTCGCCGCTATCTCAAAGGGAATCACGGTGAGCGGGATCTACGACAGCGGCCAGATGGGCCCGATCGAGCGCGAGTGGGCCAAGAGCGCCAATGACGCCCAGGTCCTCGCTGATTGGAATACGGTCAAGAAGAAGCTGGTCGCCAAGAGATCCACGCCCTACACGCCAACCAGTGCCCACAACTTCATGCACGACAAAATCATTGTCGCCGACAAGACCGTGATCACAGGTTCCTACAATTTCTCCGGCAATGCCGAAAAGAACGCAGAGAACCAGCTCCACATCACCAACGACCCGAGCCTGGTCGACGATTACGCCAACTACATCTCGGTGATCTCCAACGCCTACAGGTAAGTGAAGGCTGCCCCTCGCCCGCGTGTGGGCCGCGGATCCCGGCAACGACGACCATCGTCTGATAGTTGTTGCCCGCTGGTCTTTGGTATCGAAACCGCCTAGTACGCGATCTAGATACCCGAATCGGATCTCCCGTACATCCGGGCCCGTGGGCGCGGCCAACATGGGGGGCATGGGATTGCGAACGCACCCTTGGCAATGCCTTCCTGGATCAGTGGCGAGGCTGAAGTGGCACCAGTTCGAGCCAGCCAAGCGGTCACGGGCATCCGCACAGTTCTCAGCCGACCCTTCCGGGTGCGCCCCCCTAGTACCCCCAGATCACCGACCGCCTGACCGGCGACAAGGACACTTCTTCAGGGAAAAGGCAAGGTAGGGAGTATCCGGAGGCGATAACCGAATCCATCTGCGTCAGCAGGTCACCCAACCCAAGGTCGGAGACGATCCAGGGCAGAGACGACCCGGAAGAAGGAGTCAGCGATCCTTGATATACCTGCTTCAACCAAGTCCGCAGTTCCGTCGAAGGAGTTGACAGCGACTTGCGACGAGCGGAGCGCGTCCTGGAGGCCCATCTCACCCGCCGCTGGATGATCCAGGATGGTTGGGGAGGACGTCGGGCGCTGATCCGTCCACGCCGAGGCGACGATCCGGCCACCGCCCCGGGCATTCTCGGGCGTCTCGTCCCCGGTCCATTGGGCAACCAGTCTCGCATCCCTCCCATACCGTCACTTTAACCCGGTCGACTGCCCGACGGCCAGCGTCTCTCTCGCCGATCCACTGCTCGGTTCTTCGACCACCATGAGTCAATGGGGCTGCGTCCCGCCGCTCTGGGGCAACTCGAGATTTGGGTCAACTTCTTGCACCTTTTGCACACCGGGGGGCTCTAAAGAAGGTGAGTGCCGGCGTGGGGCAGGTGGGTATCGTATCGTCTTTGCGGCCATCGGCGCGGCAGCCATTAGGGGTAGTCAGAGGCGCCCCGTCCCGTATTTGGGGAGGGCTCCCTACCACGATCGGCAATTTTTCCAGAACCAACCGACCCCACGAGGCGTGCTGGATCCAGGAGACGGAACCAAAGGTCGGCATCTGGCCGTCCGCGAGGGCGTCATCCGGTTATGTCGATCAAGAGCGGAGGAAAATCAATGTCAATCTCATCCATGAAGTCTCGAGGCGCAGGACTGCTTGCCGGTGCCGCAGTGTTGGGTGCCGGAGTGTTCGCGGCGGCGTCCCCGAGCTTCGCCGCGAGCGCACCGTCAGGAACGTACGTAGGCGCGTTGGTCCCGTATATCTCGAGTGTGTCGGGCACGGTGACCCTCACCAATGATCTCTCGGGATGGTCGGCAACCGCCCAGCTGACCGGCCTCACGAAGGGCGACATCTACGAATATGACGTATCCGTGGCCGGCAGCTATGTCGAAGGGCAGGCCCACTCCTTCACCTTGCAGCACCTGTGCTCTTTCCGGGCCACCTCGACGCACGGCAGCTGCGGGGTCAGCGGAGTGCACCTGGGCCAGAGCGGACTCACCCCACAGTCGGCGGCCGCGATCTACTCACCACAGGCCCACACCTCGGTGGCGAATGCCCAGCTCGGCTATCTGGCCGACCTGACTGGCTACGACGGCCTGAGCCAGGGCGGCGCCGCCACCATTGCCCCGAACCCCGACGGCAGCTGGTCAGGTCGAGTCAGCGTCTCGGGGCTGACACCGGGCGCCTCCTACTCGTGGGGGCTCGATATCGCCGACGCGTGGAACAACGGGCAGCCGGTCGGGTGGAACCGCACCGTTGCCTGCCAATTCCGGGCGACTCGCTCCGGCGCGGGCAGTTGCCAAGTGTCGCATAGTGTCATCGCCGGCCTCACCGATGTCCCGTATGGCAGCTTCACCGACGTGGCCAGCTCAGTGACCGCCGTCGCCAACGGCGTGCTGTACTGAGCGTCTCACAGCACCACGGATAGAGGACTAGGTCGGCACCGAAGCCGGCCTGGTCCTCGTTGCCGCTCCGCCAAACCATCGGACGTAGAGCTCTGTCGGAGCGACAGTTGAGGGATCGAGTACGGGTTCCATCGGCGTACGGAGCCCTTATTCATTCGGGGCGTTGCCCTCCGCCAGGCTGAAGGATGTGGAGGGCAGCGGCATCAACGGTGATGACCGACTAACCAGAAACCGACATCTCGCCCAACAGGGACCAGTCGTCCTGGGGGATGGTCAGGTTCACGATCCGGGGCGTCTCTACCAAATGGGGCGGCAGCTCCTGGCGCGCCGCGGCGAAGTGCGCCGAGTGTACGTGCGCCGCCCCGGCCTCGTCGTCTCGAAAGGCCTCAACCAGCACGTACTCGGACGGGTCGTCGAGGCTGCGCGACCAGTCGAACCACAGACACCCAGGCTCCGACCGGGTCGCCTGAGTAAACGGTCTGACGATCTCCGGCCAGCGATCGGCGTCGCGGTCACGGACCCGGAACTTTGCGGTGATGAAGATCACACCGTGATGCTAGTGATGGCCGTGGTCGACCCGGGGACCCGAGCTGGCTCGCATCCATTTCCACCGCCAGAGCGCGATACTGGTGTCGGGTGACTGGCTCCCGTTAGCTGTAGGGAACCGATCCGACCGCGTCCGTCCCCGTGGGGGCGGTTTTCGGCGCGCCTGTCAGGTCCCGTGGACCTCCTCCCGAACTGGCCCCTGTCTGGCTTGTTCGAGAGAGAGGAGGGCGCCTCGTGGCGCGCCGTCATCAGCATCGCTTTGTTCGTTTGGTCGACCGGTTCCCAGCCGAGTCGACCGGAGAGGTGGTCGACATGATCACCGGCGGTCTCGTCACCGTCGACGGCGTGGTCATGGCGAATCCAACCCCTGGTCAAGCCCACCCTCGAACTCCACGCCTCCTCGATGGTCGTCGAGAGCGAAGCGATCGACAAGGCGACCGCTACCGCCAAGGCGGCAGCCGAGAGCAGCGGCTGGTCGATCGACGAACGTTCCGTACCCGTACACGGGGGCGGGGGCGCCCCAGAGGTATTCATTTACGGCACCCGCAGAACCAAAGAGGAGGCGGCGTCGTGAACGACTTCCACGTCATCGGCGGTCTCGACCTCCTGCCTCTGTTACGCATCGGGCTCGCCGACCGCACAAACCGGTGACTTTCACCGGGGGGTGCTGGCCCGGATGATCCGATAGAGACCCCCAAAACACCGAGCCCGAACGGCCGATCTGCACCCCGGGGCGCCCACCATGGGCCGGACCTTGGTGCGGTCGACGCCAGACGTCCACACTCCGGGGATGCGGTAGCTGCGATCAGTGGGTCGGCGTCGTCGGCGGCGGAGTAAGATCAAGCATTCCGCGGACCGGCCAGGTGTTGGACACCGGGCTGGGGTTGCCCAGGGCTGCCGTCACCCTTAGCCAAGGAGGTTCCTTGCTCCGACAGTTGTACGACGCGTCCGTAGTCCCCGCCGATTGGTTGGAGATCACCCCGAAGTGGATGACTGCTGCGCTCCAGGCCGACTTCCCTGGCGCCGAGGTGGAGAGAGTGGAAGTCATCTGGCGCGACGATGGCACCAACCGGCGAGGTCGGCTGAGACTCACGTACGCGAGCGGATCCGGCCCGGAGATTGTGTTCGTCAAAGGCGAGGGCGCTTGGAGGGAGTCGCACGCCAAGAACGGAAACATGTTCAACGAGGCGGAGTTGTTTCGCGAACGGATTGCCTTGCCCGTTGACCACCCGCAGCCGTTTTACGTGGTGATCGACCACGCCGGGCTGGATTACGTGATCGTGATGGAGGACGTCAAACGACGGGGCGCGGACCCGCGAGACGCCACCCGACCGATGACGATCGCCCAGGTGGCCGACGGGGTTCGGCAGCTGGCTGGCCTGCACAGCTCGTATTGGAATCTGCGTCCCGCCACACCGGGACTGGAATGGCTACAGACGTGGGCGGCCACCGAAGGGTGGAGGCAGTCTCTCACTCCCGGGCTACCCATCGGGAGGGTTCGGGCCGCCGATGTGGAGCATGAGACGGTACGCCGCTACTCCGACGAGCAGCTATTGGAGCTGTGCGTTCGCTCGCTTCGGACCTTCGGTGATGGTCGCATGACGTTGCTGCATGCCGACCCTCATATCGGGAACACCTACGTGCTGCCCGACCAGAGCGTGGGCTTCCTGGACTGGCAGTGTTGCCGGCGCGGCAGCTGGGCCATGGATCTGGCGTACTTCCTCGTGTCGGCCCTCACGGTCGACGACCGCAGGGCGGCGGAGGAGCGACTCCTCGAGGTGTATCTCCACGCACTGACGGTCCCCCGGGACGAACTCCCCACGGTCGACGAGGTCCGTCGCCGTTATGACGCGGCCCACCCTTACGGCCTGGTGGTGTGGATGGTCACCCATCAATCCGACAATTCCCAACGGGCAGCCGTGTGCCGAGCTCTCATCGAGCGGTTCGGGGCCGCGTTCGCGGATGGCGATTCGGAGCGTGCCCTCGAACTCCTCGGGGCCTAGCCAGGAGCAGACGCCCCAACGCGGCTCCGCATGCGTTCAGATGCTTATGACGCGAAAACACCCCCCGAGCCTCGTTGCTCGTGGGGGTGCTTTCCCGTCAAGGACTGTTCGGGTTACGGCTCGCAGGTGGCCGGGTTTCCTTCGGGGTGTGTGCAAAGAGGCCCGAGGTTGGTCGTGGCGTCTGGCCGGGTGATAAAGGCCAATGGGCCGGCGTTGTGTTCTCCATTGAATGGAGTCGGGTTCAAGGTGGTGGCGCTGCATGGCTGCGCTTCGGCCACGCTGTTGAACCAAAACCCGACGTGGAAGGTGTTGGTCGGCGCCAGGGCGACGTCGGGATCGAACCCGAAGATTTGATCCAGCAGGACGGTCTTTATGGTGACGCTGCCGCTACCTTGCGAGTTGGTTTCGACGTCTGTCTGATACCAGGCCATGCCGAAGTTGGTAAAGCCGGAAACCGGCTGGCCCGTTGCGGTTTGGTTGCTGCGCTGGACGGTGAAGAGGTCGAAGCCGAGATTGGGCTTGAAGTGTGACAGGTTCAGGGTAAGCGAATCGTGTAGTCGGCCTCGGGTCACCGTGGCCTGGGCGGTTGGGGTTTGGCCCGCCGGGGCCAAGCACGACACGAAGGCCGGATTCGGAGAGAGGGAGAATGACGTCTGGTGGACTTGTGACGGCCCCGCGCTGGCCTGCGAGGCGAATATTCCTCCCGCGATCGCGGCGACCGATCCCATCACCGCCAATCTTCGCCCGATCGAGCCGGCCCTGAATCGACGAGGCCGACGCTCCCCTTGGTCCGAGGTGTCATCGGCTTGGTCGTTGGATGTATTGGCAGCATGGCGCCAGGTGGACATGGTGTCTCCTTTTCGGTAACCCAATTGCTTGGCTCGTGACCCGGGCGGCCCTGCAGATGGGACAGCCGGAGTCGGTTACCGGGGGAATACGTGGAGACTGGGTAAGCGGTTCCAACAATCTTGGCGCGGCCCGGGCCGGTGCGATGGCGAGAACCGCACAGATGGTAGGGCCGTACCCATCATCCAGCGAGGTTCGACTGCCCGCCCGGAAACCACGGAGACAGGGATGACCGACAGGCAAAGGGTTGGCGTCGACACGACGCGCAGGTCGTGTCGAAACGGGCGATCCGACCGGAACCTGTCACGGCCCGAAGTGGCGGCGGTCCGTCAGCGTCATTCTGACTGCGTGATCATGGGCGGCGGACTGGGCGGCTCCTCGCGGTCCGCTCCACAGGAGCGGAGTACCTCGCCCGACGCTCGGGATGCCACCTGGCAGCCGGACCAGACCGGGCCGCGTTCGCCGCCGCTCTCTCCTGGCGCGTCGCCTAACCCTTTCTACGAATCGAGATCAACCGTCCCGACCAGAACGCGCTTACCGGACGACGCCGGGTTGCCGGCCATCTGCTCGGTGACAGTAATTGTCGGAAACGATTGCGGAGAGACGCCGGACCACAGCGTGACCATGGGCCCCTGATTGAAGGTGCCAATCGGCACCAAGATGCCAGCCTGGTTCTTCAGCCAGGCCTGGTAGAACTGGTTGTTGTCGAGCCGGGGCAGCCCGGTAGCGCGCAGAACCACCCTCCAGCCGGCATCGGTCTTGGTCAGGGAGGCGTCTCCCGACGCGCCGGGCGCGAGGCTCGTCCCGGCCAGCGCAGCCTGGAAGTGCAACGGCGTGGGTCCGTTGCTCCGGAGCCCGATCGTGAGGGCGACCGCGGCGATGACCGCAGCCGCAACTCCACCCGCCGCGATCAGCAGGCGTCGGCGCCGCCGGCGGGAAGGGACCTTCTGGATCTGCGTCTCGAGCCCAGAGGCCAGGTTCGTCTCTTCTCCGATCGACGCAACCAGGCGATCCTCCAGCTCCGGGCCGGGCTCGGCCCACACGGAAGGGTCGGCCAGCAGCGCGCGCAAGTCGTCGAGGTCCGCTCGCTGCTCAGGGTCGGACAAACTGCCGCCCTCGCCGGCCAGATAGGCGATCCGGTCGTCGTCGCCGGTCACCCAGTCACCTCCTTCCGATACAGATATACGGTGCAGAGGCCCTGCCGGTTCATTCGGTGAGCTCCTTGAGATGGCCGAGCCGGGCGGCCAGGTGCCGGTGGGCCCGGAACGAACGGGACTTCACCGTTCCAGCCGGCACGCCCAGCCGGGCCGCAATCTCCGCATGGGTCAGGCCCTCCAGATGCTGCAGCCGGACCACGGCCCGTTCGTCTTCGGGCAGTTCATCGATGGCGCGGCGCACCTCCCACACGTCGTAGGCGGCTTCTGCCGACTCCGGCAACGTGACGACGGCCGGGTCGCTGCCCACATCCTCGAGCCGCTCGTGGACGCGCCTCGCCTCCCGACGGTGAATATCGATTGCGACCCGACGAGCGATGGTGGCCAGCCACGGAGCCAGATCCCGGGTCGGATCGAAGCTCCGCGCTCCACGCCAGGCCTGAAGGAATGCTTGTTGGGTCGCCTCCTCGGCCAACCCCCGGTTGCCGAGCACCTTGTAGGCCACCGCGAACACCAACCGTCCGTACTCCCGGTACACGACGCGCACGGCATCGGGATCGCCGTCACAGAAGCGGGACGCCACGGCCTCGGCCAACACCACGCGTCACACTAGGCCCGTTGGGCTTGTTGATGCCGGGACCTTGTCGCCGGCCGACTCCTCGAATGTCGGTCCGCGGAGCGGGCGGCCATTCGCCTGACCCTTCGAGCCCCTGCCGCATTTCTTCGAGAGCCCGACCGATGAAAGGCGTAAGGTGCTTGCCGGCGCAGTCGCGCCGCTATCTTTTCTATCTGCGACGTACGGAGGTGGATGACATGAGCCGGTTGGTGAGTCGGTTTGGCCGTTCGATGACGGCCGTGGGTCTCTTTCTGGCGGCAACAGTGTCTGTGCTGGCTTCGGTCGGCGGCGGCACCGCGTCCGCCGCGCTCCCTCCGGTCAGCGGCTGTGGTTTCCATTTCGGACCGGTCACCGAGCAGGGTGCTGCCGGCACGTTGTTCTTCGCCGTGACGCTCGAACCCGCCAGCCCGGCTCAGCGCTGCACCACCCTGGTCGGGTTTACGGCCTCCTTGCGGGCGACCGGTGCCCCCTACACGAATGTCGACAACAATCCCCTCATCTCGAGCGAGCCTGCCACCTTCACGCCCGGTCGGCTACCACCTCAGCTGGTGGTGGGCTGGGGCCGTTTTCATTGCGCTGATCCTGCGGGGCCGGGCACGCTGAGCATCACGAGTGCGGGCCAGCAGATAGGGATCCCGGTTGCGGCCATGACGTGCGGCGGTCCCGGCTCATCGAATTCGGTACTCCTTGCCGCCTCGGTAGCGCCGATCAGCGTTGTCGGGTTAGCCCCGACGGTCGATAACAAGGGCTACCTCATAACCGACCAGCTCGCAGACGTCAAGGGACTCGGTGATGGCAAGTCGTTGTTCCCTGCCTTCCAGCCGAGCGCTCCGATCGTCGGGATCCAAGCAACGCGGTCGGGCACCGGGGCGTGGCTGGTGGCCGCCGACGGCGGCGTGTTCACGTCTGGTAACGCCACCTTCCACGGCTCGCTAGGAAACGTCCATCTCAGCGCTCCCATCGTCGGCATGGCCTCCACCCCCGACGGCCTCGGCTACTGGCTCGTGGCCGCCGACGGCGGCGTGTTCACCTTTGGTGACGCCACGTTCCACGGCTCACTCGGAAACGTCCATCTCAACGCTCCCATCGTCGGCATGGACCCTACCCCCGACGGCCTCGGTTACTGGCTCGTGGCCGCCGACGGCGGCGTGTTCACCTTTGGTGACGCCGCCTTCGACGGCTCACTCGGAAACGTCCTGCTCGATGCCCCGATCGTGGCGACGGCCGCCGGGCCCCATGGCGGCTACTGGTTGGTGGCCTCGGATGGCGGGGTCTTCACCTTCGGCGGGGTGCCCTTCGAGGGTTCGCTGGGTGCCATACACCTGGACGCACCGATATCGGCCATGGCCGCGACCTCCACGGGCACCGGATATTGGTTGCTCGGAGCCGACGGTGGGGTCTTCACCTTCGGCAACGCCGGCTTCTTCGGTACGTTCTTCGCCCCGTGATACCGAGATCCCCAGAGGTTGCGGTGCCGGGATTCACGAGGTGACGTCGTGACCGCGTGGAACAATTCGGGAGGCAGCGGACCGCTGGGCGGGGTCCGAATAATCGAGTTGGCGGGTATGGGAGTGGTTCCGTACGCGGCCATGGTGTTAGCCGACCTGGGTGCTGACGTCATCCGGGTGGACCGGGCGATTGCCGGACAGTTGGACGTCCCAGAGAGCCTGCGCGAGGGCCGTCCGCTGGATTTCCTGGTGCGCCGCAACCGGCCCTCGATTGCTCTGAACCTGAAGACCCCCAGGGGAACCGAAATCTTTCTGAGGCTGATAGAGGAGGCGGACGGGCTACTGGAGGGGTTCCGTCCCGGGGTCATGGAAAGGCTCGGCATCGGGCCCGACGAGTGCCACACCCGCAACCCGAGCTTGGTCTTTGTGCGCTCAACCGGATGGGGGCAAGATGGCCCTTACGCGAACGCACCAGGTCATGACCTCAACTACATCGCTCTTACCGGAGCGCTGCTGGCCATGGGGCGACGGGGTTCTCCGCCGGCTCCCCCGCTCAACCTGGTTGGCGACTACGCCGGCGGGGCCCTCTTTGGCGTCATCGGTCTCCTGAGCGGCATTCTCCACGCCCGCCAGACCGGGAAGGGCCAGGTGGTTGACGCCAGCATCATCGACGGCGCCGCCCACATGACGACCCTTTATCACGGCCTGCTGGCGATCGGGGGGTGGACAGACGAACGCCAGGCGAACCTTCTCGACGGGGGATCCCCGACATATGACGTCTACGAGACTTCTGACGGTGGCTATATATCGGTGGTTGGCGGGGAGCCGGAGTTCCTTGAAGCGCTACTGGATGTGCTCGGCCTGACCGGACTCGCAGGGGAGACCAAAGACCCGAAGAGTTGGCCAAAGGTGCGAGGGGCGCTCGAACGAGTCTTTCTGACCAAGACGAGGCAAGAATGGAGCGAGCTGCTCGCCGGCAAACCGAACTTGTGCTGCGCTCCGGTGTTGTCTTTTTCCGAAGCCCCGGACGACGTGCACAATCGGGCCCGTCACACCTACGTAACCCAGGATGGGTTCGTGCAGCCTGCACCCGCTCCGCGCTTCAGCGCCACACCAGGAGCCCTGAAGCTTTCCCCTTCGCAGCCCGGACAGCAGACCAACGACGTCCTGCGAGGATTGGGGTTCTCCGACAACGAGATTCAGGGCTTGGTCGATGACGGAGCCGTCATGCAGGCCTAGACCGCCCCCGGTCAGCTGAGTGAGCGGGCTCGCATGGCGACCGGGATCTCCTCCAGCACATACCACAGGAATGGGGGCACGGACCGCCGCCGGACCTGCTCGCCGCTGGCGATCTGGATGTCCTCGAACCGGCCCAGGATCTCCTCGAAGGTCACCCGCAGGGTGAAGCGAGCATTTGACCTGCGACTTCTGGACATCTGAGCAGCCGCAGGCTGTACAGATGTCCATTTGTGGCCGTCCATGGGTGAACAACCGAACACCGCGCCCGCGGCACCCGCAACAGTCCGAGACGGAGCAGCCGCAAGAGAGATGCGGCCGGTCAGGCCAGCCTGACGTTGCCTCGGCCGAGGAGTTCGGGGGCGATGACCGCGGGAGGCGGACGCAAGACGTCCGCCACCGTCGGGCCGACCCTGTCGGTTACCGGCCGGAGCGCCTCTCGGTCGAGTCGGTACACGTCGATTGCCGTCTGGCCGACGACCGAGCGCATCTCCCCCTCCGACGCCTCGGACTCGCCGAAAATGCATTGCAGCCAGAGCAGCGTCCGCTGCCAGGAGCCTTCCGGGTGGGGAAAGTCGACACCGTACATCAACCGATCGACCCCGATTTGGTCTCGCATGGCCCAATGGGACCGGCGCAGCAGCGACGCTCCGAGGTAGCACTGCCGAGCCCAATACTCGCTCGGCTTCAACGGGAGAAAGTCCAGCTCCTCCTGCGCGTCCAGAACATGCAACATCTCAGGGACCCACGCGTTTCCCGTCTCGGTGAACACGACGCGAAGGTCCGGATAACGCTCGAGAACACCTCCACATATGAGGAACTTCAGCGGCCGAACCGCCCAAAACATGGCTTCGGTCCGCATAAATGCTGTCGCGCCGGGGTCTCCCTGCCACATCCGAAAGTCTTCAGGATAGCCCGTGGCACCGTGAAAATGTATCGGAAGGGCATTGTCCACACACGCTCGCCACAGCGGCTCGTAATACTCGTCCCAGTAATGCGGCAGCCGGCCATCGAGAGACGGTAGATGAATGCCCCTGAAACCTACCTGTCCCGCCCGTTGGACCTCAGCAACCGCGCCGTCCATGTCGTGACAGGAGATGTGGGCGATTCCGATGGCCCGGGGCCACGCCTCCGTGCAGTAGTCGGCGAGCCATCGGTTGTACGCCCTCGCCCCGGCGGCCTCCAACTCCAGATCCTGCCGATCCCAGTACGCCCCCAGCACGACCTGGAAGGGGACCGGATGCTCGTCGCTGAAGTCGGGCCCGGGAAACAGGACCTCGGCAGTCACCCCTTCCGAGTCGAGGGCCGCCAGGCGCGTCGCAGGGTTGCATATTTCCGCCGAAGTGGCGACCGGGCGGCCAGACGGCTCGATGTTGCGGTTCTCCATCTTGCGGGTGGAGCGCTCTGAAGTCGTCGCATAGTGGTGCTGCGCCCACCGCTCGAAATCTTCGGAATAGCGAGCTTCCATATACGGTCGGTAGGCAGATGTCGGAGCCCCGATGTGCCCGTCTGCTGACACTATGGCCACTCTGTCCGTCACGGATCCACCCCTCTGTGCATTTCGGGATCGGCTTACTGCTGCGGCGCGGCCGCGCCGCAGGCAGCTAGGATCCTACCGTCCTCTGCGGAGCGGTCTTGGAGCCGATTTGAACCCTGCTCGGAGCGCGAGCGGATCTACAGCGTGGCCCGATCGGTTTGCCTAACGGCCAGGCGATCTGATCTCAGGAGGGCGCGACCTGTCGGTCGCCAAGCTGGCCTCTAGGCCGCGCCGTCCTACGATCTTGGGACTGCGGCCCCGGCGTCTACGGCGCCGAGATCTGCCCGTTCTTGCAGGTCATCTGGCTGTTGTTCGCCATGCTGGGAACGCCGTTTTCGACCTTGAAGGTGAACCAGCAGTCGACGGTGTGAGGCTGACCGGCCACGAACGTCAACGGCGGGGAGAGCCCCTGGAGCGTGTCGCCCTTCAAGGAGTTCAGTCCGGTGACGATCTCCGCCGCGCTGGGTGTCCCACTGGCGGTAAGGCCCCCGGCCTTCACCGCGTCCGAAAGGAGTATTCCCGACGCCCACTGATAGACGTTACTTCCTCCGCTCCACACGAAGGGCTTGTTGACCATACCGGGGTAGTACTTGGTGACCGCGGCCGTCATCTCCTGTATGGCCGGAACACTGGTATCGAACCACGGGATGTCGTTGGACTCGTACCAGGCGTTGTTGCGCAGAACGGGGTCGCTTTCCATGGTCGGGTCGAACGACTGCCCGCTCGAGATGTAGACGGGATGGTAGTCCTGCTGGTTGCAGTTGGCCGCTTCCTTCTGCAAGACCTGGTTGATGTCGCCGTTGAGAATGGCCTGGACGTTGGCCTGCTTGGCGGCCACGCATTGCGCCGTGTAATTGGGTGCCGTCGCCGAAACCTCAGCCTTGTAGACGACCGGGACCCCGATGCTGGCCGTGATCGCCTGGATGCTGGAGGCGGCCTCCGCGCAGGACGCCGCCTCGGCGCAGTAAAAATACGCCAGCCGGCTTACTCCCGCGGCCTTGCCCGTATAGCCGAAGGAGTAGGGCAGGGCGTCATCGGTCTCGCCCTCAGGATAGAAGTCCGGGTTCGTGATGAACGGCTCCTCACTCGCGTTCCCGCCGACCACCGGGATGTTGGCGGCCGAGACGGTCGACGCCCAGGCACTACTCGTGATGCTGATGTCGAGGATGGCGTCCACCTTGTCGGCCACCAGTGCCTGCGCCTTGGTGATGGCCGTACCCGGAATGCCAGCGTCGTCTTCGCTTACCAGCTGGACCGGATGGCCGTTTATACCGCCCGAGCCGTTCACGGTGTTGATCCAGGCCTTGTAGACGTTCACGCCGGGCGAGAGATCGGCGCTGAAGGTGCCCGAACAGGTGCAGATCAGACCTACCTTGATGGGCGCCCCGGTCGCCGCGGTCGACGAGCCCGAGGAGCCCGTCGAGGCCGACGATGCGGCCGAACTGGCCGTCGTACCACTCGAGGCGGGCTTGCTACTCGACGAGCACGCCCCCAATGCGGCAGCCACCCCGAGCACGGCCGCCACCCGAGCCACCCGCGATCCCGTGAAGGACCTTCCCGCAACCGGCACTCCCCACCCCACTGGCCGTTTTGTCTTATAGGTACGCCTTTGGCCGAAAATGGTCACTGAGACTTTCCTCCCCTGTGCAAGTCCCCCGAGTTTCCGGGCACCAGCAGATGGTAGACCCACTACCAGCCTGGTCGTCAGCGGGAGAGGTACGAACAACTATCCCAACCAGGAAAACTGACCCTCCTACGGAAATTCGGTGATGGTGCAGTCGCCTGCCGAGAACGTCATGAGAGTTCGGACCCCTCCGATTCGATAATCCGACCGACGGCGTCGATAAGCGCCAGATGAGTGAAGGCTTGCGGGAAGTTACCGAGGTGGTCCCCGGTGGCCGCCTCAATCTCCTCGGCGTACAGTTGCAGCGGCCCGGCGAAGGACAGCAGCTTCTTGCAAAGAGCCACGGCCCGATCCTGCTCGCCGATCATGGCCAAGGCGGTCACCAGCCAAAACGAGCAGATCGTGAAGGTCCCCTCCTTGCCCTCGAACCCCGTGTCGGTGGTGTCCACCTTGTAGCGCAACACCAACCCGTCCTCGGTCAGCTCGTCCGCGATCGCCAACACTGTGGTGCGCACCCGCGGGTCGTCCGGCGGCAGGAATTCAAGAATGGGAATCAACAACAGGGAGGCGTCGAGTTCGGCATTGGCGTAGTGCTGCCGGAAGCGCCCCCGCTCATCGACCCCCTGGTCCAGGATCTCGCGCTTGAGCTCTTCAGCGGCCTTGCGCCAGCGTTCGGCCCGCTCGAGGTCCTGGCGGGAACGGGCCAGGTTGCTCCCCCGGTCCATGGCCACCCAGCAAAGGACTTTGGACGCGGTGAAATGCTGGGGTTCGCCTCGGATCTCCCAGATCCCCTGGTCGGGATCACCGGCGTGCGTGATGGCCGCGTCGACCATGCTGGCCAAGCCTTCCCAGGTCTGCTTGACGATCTGCGGCGCCCCTTGCCGCACGTGGGTGTCGACGGCGTCGAGGAGCATGCCCCACACGTCATTCTGGTGCTGGTCCCACGCCCCGTTGCCAACGCGCACCGGCCGGGAGTCGCGGTAGCCCGTGAGGTGGTCGAGGGTGCGTTCGGTAAGGTCCTTCTCGCCCCCAATCCCGTACATGATCTGCAGACCCCAGTCATGCGCCGTGCCGCTTGCCACCGCCTCCAACACAAAGGCGAAATACTCCAAGGCTTCCCAGTCCAGGCCCAACCGGTGCAAGGAGCGCAGCATGAAGGACGAGTCACGAATCCAGGTGTAGCGGTAGTCCCAGTTGCGGGTCCCGCCCGGTGTCTCGGGGAGAGAGGTCGTCGCCGCCGCCATAATGGCGCCAGTAGGCGCGTAACTGAGGCCCTTGAGCGTCAAGGCGCTGCGCTCGATGTAGCTACGCCACGGGTGGTCGGGGAAGGTGGCGCTCGCCAACCACTCTCGCCAGTAGGCAACCGTGTCGTCGAGTTGGGCTTGAGCCTCTTCGATCGACGCCGGCCCGGTACCCCGCCACGACAGGGCCACGAAAGCGGCCTGGTCCCGATCGACGTTGGAGCGGCCGTAGCAGCGGGCCCCAGCCACGCCGAGTCGGAGGCTGGAGGTTAGCGTCAGGGTCGGCTCGCCCGCGGCAGGGTGTACTGCCAGGGTGCCGTAACCCTCGCCCTGATAGTCCCAGGTCCCGGTGAGTGCGCCGTACTCAAACAGCGGCACCGCGTTGGCGAGCACCTCCACCCGTCCTTCGATACACCGGGCCAGGCGCAAAAGGGTGCCGGTCGCGGCGGCGTCCCCAGGGGCGCGGCGGTAGTCCGAACGACGCTCCTCGGACGCCACCGGGCGTACCACCAACAAGTCGTGGACCACCAGCCAACCCGTGGGGGTGTGCCAGGTGGTCTCGAGCACGTTGGTCCCGGGGACGTAGCGGCGCTGATGCGGCACCCGGGTGTTGGTGGGGCCGAACCGGAAGAGGCCGCCGGCGCGATCCAAGATGGCTCCGAAAACGCTGGGCGAGTCTGGACGAGGCAGGCAGAGCCACTCCACCGCGCCGTCTGGCGCTACCAGGCAGTTGTTTTCGCAGTCCGACAGAAAGCCATACTCGGCAATAGGCGGGAAATGGCTATAGCTCTGCTCGGTTGTCGTCTCTTCCTCGGGCATACGATCATCCTGTCGCCTCGCCTCACTGAGGGAGTCACCCTGTTCGGGGGGTCTATCTCGAACTATCTCCAATTCTCACCGTGAGGCGCCTCGCAGCTTCTTCCCCCACCCGGTCACAGGTTGATCTGATAAACAGCCTGGCCCAGACAAGATACCTTTGGCTGGCGCCGATTGTCGCCACCCCGACTTCACTGGCCGGGGGTGGCCTGGCGTCCAGTTGACAGGCCCCCCTGTTGATGTCAATGTCATCGGACCCGAAGGGGGTGGAAGGGGAAGGCGCGACAAGGTGAGGCACTCGACTGAGGTGTACTACGACCCATACGACGCGGACATCCAGGTCGATCCGTACCCGACATTCCGCCGGATGCGGGAAGAGGCACCGCTCTATTACAACGAGGTCCACGACTTCTACGCCCTGAGCCGCTTCGACGACGTCGAGCGCGGGTTCGTCGACTATGAGACGTTCAGCTCGGCTCATGGGGCGGAGCTGGCGTTGATCAAGTCTCACTACCAGCCGCCAAAAGGGGTTTTCATCTTCGAGGACCCGCCGCTGCACACCGCCCACCGGGGCGTGCTCTCCCGGGTCTTCACGCCGCGAAAGATGAACGCCCTGGAACCTGGACTGCGCCAGTTCTGCGCCGAGGTCCTCGACCCGCTCGTCGGCAGTGACAGCTTCGATTTCGTGGCCGATCTCGGAGCCAAAATGCCCATGCGCATGATCGGGATGCTGCTCGGGATTCCCGAGGATGACCGAGAAGCGATTCGTCAGCACGCCCACGCCAAGCTGCATCGCGAGCCGGGCCTGCCGCCGGAGTACGACGACCGGCGGTTCGTGGACGACGAGTTCTTCGGCGACTACATCGACTGGCGCGCCGAGCACCCTTCCGACGACCTCATGAGCGAGCTCCTCAATGCGGAGTTCGAGGACGAGACCGGCACGGTGCGCCGCCTCACCCGAGACGAAATCCTCACGTTTGTCAACCTCCTCGAGGCCGCGGGTAACGAGACCACCAACCGGCTGATCGGCTGGACAGGCAAGGTCCTCGGGGAGCACCCTGACCAGCGTCGAGAGGTGGTCAAGGACCGATCGCTCATTCCCAACGCCATCGAGGAGGTCCTGCGCTTCGAGCCGCCGGCGATCCACGGGTGCCGGGAGGTCAGGCGCGACGTGGAACTCTACGGCCAGACGGTACCGGCAGGCAGCGCCATCATGCTCCCCCGGGCGGCGGCAAACCGCGACCACCGCGCCTTTCCCCCAGATGGTGACGTATTCGACATCCACCGCAAGATAGGCCACCACCTCACCTTCGGCTACGGCATCCACTTCTGTCTTGGTGCAGCCCTCTCCCGACTCGACGGGCGGGTAGCTCTCGACGAGGTGCTCAAGCGCTTCCCGGACTGGGAGGTCGACCTCGAACACGCCGAACTGGACACGTCCGCAGTCCGGGGCTGGAAGACCCTCCCAGTACACGTGCCCTCAGGCCGCACCTGAGCCGGTCCACCTACCGACGAGATGGTCAGTTCGATCTAGGAAGACGTGCTGCTCTCGCGGCAACAGCAGCATTGCTGCCGACAGGGTTCAATAGTGTTGACCTTCGAATCGGATGTCCACCCGACATTCGTAGATAACCTCTGCCGCCTTTTTTCTGCCACTGTGCCCGTGAAGAAGCCCGGGTAGAGCCAGGCGTAACAATGCTTCACCGAGCCGCTGTTGCTACCTTGACGTCGAGGAGGTTTCGAGCATGACCACTGCGATCATCGGCACTGGAGGGATTGGATCGGCCATCTCCCGCCAGCTGGCCGCAGGTGGCGAGACCCTGAGGCTCTCGAGTGCCGATAAGGACTCGGCGCGAACTCTGGCTGACCAGATCGGACGAGGTGCGGTTGTCGGAGTCGACAACAATGATGCGCTGCAGGATGCCGATGCGGTCGTCCTCGCCCTGCGCTTTGGTGTACTGAAGGGCGTCCTCGACGAGCTCGCCGACTCGCTTACGGACAAGACCGTGGTCGTTCCGAGCAACCCGGTGGGCGTCGACGCGAGTGGGACCCTCTCACGTCTGCTGCCGGAAGGGCAACCGTCGGGCGAGGTCGTCGCCGGGTGGCTGCCTGCGGGAGCCCGCCTGGCCCTGGCGTTTGGGAGCATGTCCGCCCAACTCTTCGAGACCTCTAGCGACCGGTCACCGGAGCCGGCGGTCCTGTTCTACGTGACCGACGACGACCGGGCCGGCGAAGACGTCGAACGGTTGATTCGCACGGCCGGTTTCGAGCCGGTGAAGGTCGGCGGGCTCCAACAGTCCGGGCGGCTCGAGGTGGGCGGCGATCTTCACGATCTGGTAGTCGGCCCCACAGAAGCGCGGTCATTGATCGGCGCATCCTGATTCGTACCCTGAGCGAGCCGGCCGATTTGGAGGAACGATGAGTACGGGGGGTCCCGTCTCTCCCCCCGCCAGCGCACCCCAGCTGAGCCCGAGCCAGCCGGCCCAGCCCGCTGGCACCTTGCTGTCGGTCAACGTCGGCTTGCCGAAGGACGTGCCCTGGCAGGGGCGCACGGTCTTCACCGGGGTGTTCAAGGAGCCTGTGGTCGGTTCCCGACGAGTCGGCCGACTCCACCTTGAAGGCGATGGTCAAGGCGATCTGGCCGGGCACGGCGGCGAACAGCGAGCGGTGTTCGTGTACCAGATCGACTCCTATCGGTACTGGGAACGCGAGCTGGGACGCCACGATTTCGGCTACGGCCAGTTCGGCGAAAACTTCACGGTCGATGGATTGGGCGATGACGAGGTATGCATCGGGGACCGGTACCAGATCGGCAGCGCAGTTTTCGAGGTCACCCAGCCACGAGTGACCTGCTACCGCGTCGGCATCCGCATGAACGACCCGCAGATGCCCGCCTTGCTCGTCTCGCACCACCGCCCGGGCTTCTACTTTCGGGTGCTCCAGGAGGGCGAGGTCCAGGCGGGGAGCAAGATCATCAAGGTGGCCTCGGGACCCGAGCAGATGACGGTCGCCGACGTCGACGCCCTCCTCTACCTCCCAGGGCATACGCGCCCGGGGCTGCTCCGAGCCCTGCGGATTCCGGCGCTGAGCCCCGGCTGGCAGGGCTCATTTCGAGCTCTGCTCGATCAGAAACCCGGCCGCGGTAATTCCGGGCTCGGAGTTACCAGCCCGCCTCCCGCCTGGCCCGGCTTCCGTCAGGTGACCGTGAAGGCCATCAGGCGTGAGAGCGACTCAGCGATCTCGATACGCCTCGAAGACCCTAATGGCGCCCCGCTGCCTGCGGCCCAGCCAGGTCAGTACCTGACTCTGCGCGTCCAGACTGACGCCCAGCAGCGGGCACTCTTGCGGAACTACTCGCTCTCTGGGGCACCGGGGGCGGACGACTACCGGATCACCGTCAAGCACGAGGACAATGGCGCCGTCAGCGGCTACCTGCACACCCGTCTCCGCGTCGGCGACCTACTGGACGTCGCGGCACCCCGAGGCAGGTTCATCCTCGACGGGACGGACGCACCCGTCCTCCTGATCAGCGCCGGGATCGGCGCCACCCCTGTTCTCGCCATGCTGCAGGCCCTGACCCAGGAGCGCTCCGACCGAGAGATATGGTGGCTGCACGGGGCACGCAACGGTCACGAGCACCCGTTTGCCGCAGAAACTCGGGCCCTTCTGGCCGCCCTGCCGAACGCACACGCCCACGTGTACTACAGCCGGCCCGACCCGGATGATGTCGAAGGCCGCGACTTCGACTGTGCCGGACGGCTCACGGCGACGTCAGTCTCCGAGCTGGGGCCGCCTTCCGATGCCCAGGCCTACATCTGTGGACCGACAGCCTTTATGGACGCCATCAGCGCCGCGCTGGCCGGCTTAGGGTTCGACGGCTCGCGCACCCATACCGAGGTGTTCGGACCGGCTCCGGGTTCAACCCCAGGGATCAAAGCAACCTCTGCGCCGGCTCCCCACCCACCGGGGGGCGAGCCCGGATCCGGCCCGATGATCGCATTCGCTCGCAGCGATCTCGCGGTCCCCTGGGGTGACGACTACCAGAGCCTGCTCGAATTGGCCGAGGCCTGTGACGTACCGGTCCGCTGGTCATGCCGGAGCGGTGTCTGCCACACGTGCGAGACAACGCTCATCGCGGGAAAGGTCGTGTACCGTCCGGACCCCGTCGAACCTCCAACCGCGGGGAGCACGCTCATCTGCTGCTCAGAGCCTCGAGATGACCTGGTGCTCGATCTGTGACACAGGAGAGGATCACGATGGAGTATCTCGTCACGATGAGGCACCCGTGTCCGGGGACGAGCGGGCCAACGATGCCACTCGCGCCCCACCCGAGCGACCCCGCCATGGTCAACGGCTGACGACGGGAGCAATGATGACCGAACAAGATCGCCAGGTCGCCATCATCACGGGGGGTTCTCAGGGAATCGGCGCCGGTCTCGTGGTCGAGTACCGGCGACGGGGCTGGGCCGTCGTGGCCACGTCCCGGACCATCAAGCCGAGCGGTGACCCCCACGTGCTCACCGTCGATGGAGACATCTCCGAGGTGGCCACCACGGACCGGATCATCAGCGGGGCGCTCGAACGGTTCGGCCGCGTCGACACCTTGATCAACAATGCCGGCGTGTTCATGTCCAAGCCCTTTACTGACTATACCCAGGAAGACTATGCGACGGTGGTCGGAGTCAATCTCACCGGGTTTTTCGCCCTGACCCAACGCGTGATAGGCGAAATGCTTACACGAAGGCACGGCCACATTGTCAACATCACCACTACCCTTGCCGACTACGCCAACTCGAGCGCGCCGTCCGTCCTGACCGCGCTCACCAAAGGGGGCCTCGCCTCGGCCACCAGGTCATTGGCCATCGAGTACGCCTCTCGGGGCATCCGGGTGAACGCCATCTCACCGGGCATCATCCAGACGCCGGTGCATCCACCAGAGAGCTACGCCGGGCTCGGGTCACAGCTCCCCCCAGTCGGGCACGTGGGCCAGGTCCGCGACATCGTCGACGGCATCCTGTTCCTGGAATCGTCCCCGTTCATCACCGGAGAAGTCCTGCACATCGACGGTGGCCAGATCGCCGGCCACTAGGTCCCGGAAGATCAACCCGCCCGCGCCGCCACGTCTTGAGCAATGGAGACAACCTGGGAGGCGCTGACCCCGACCGAGACGGGAAGGCTCTGACCCCGGGTGTTTCCGATGCCAAGCTGGCCATAGTTGTTCTGCCCCCAAGCCCAGACGTTGCCGGTGCTGTCGATCGCGTACTCCGAGGCGGCACCCGATGCGACGGAGACAAAGGTCGTTCCCGCTGGCACTGCGATCTCGACCGGGAGCGCTTCGTAGCGAGGGTGACCGGAGCCGATACCGAGTTGGCCGTATGAGTCGCTGCCCCACGTAAAGGCTGACTGGTCGGCCAGGACCACGAGCGTCTGCCCGTTGTCGCCCAGGCTCCCGCCCTCGGACACCGTGGTGACCGTCGCTGGCAGGCTCACTTCCGCGGGTACGTCGCTGGGCGAGGTCGAGCCGTCACCAAGCTGGCCTCTGTGGTTGTAGCCCCAATCCCAATAGGATCCATCGGCGAGGAGTACCCCGGAGTTCTCCCATGAGGTTTGGACCGAAGTCACCGGCTCTGCGGGGAGTCCTACCACCTGGACGGGGCTGTCCGAACTGGTGAAGCTGCCGTCGCCAAGCTCGCCAGCGGTGTTGTGGCCACAGCCATAGAGCAGGCCCGTCGAGGTGTAGTAGATCGCGTGGTTGTTCTGCCCACTCGCCAGTGTCACGTCAGCCTGCAACTCGGGCGCAGTGACCTCTTGGGGGAGGGCTTTATCGTTCCAGGTACTACAAAGGGCACCGCCCCCACCGCCGCCCCAGCCCCAGACGTTTCCGTTTCTGTCGATAGCCATGCCGGTGTTCTGCGGCAGCTGGGTGGGGAGCGACTTTATCGATACGCCAGCGGGGAACCGAACTCTGACCGCTTTCGTCACGACACCTGTACCCGTGGTGCCGTTCCCCAGGGCGCCGTGGCCTTCCGCTCCCCAAGACCAGACCGTGCCTCTCGCAGTCAATGCGTACATGTCCCGGTCCGAACCCGATATCTGCACGATGGTCCCAGGCACCCCGCCAATAACCTGGGGCGAATCGAAGCTGGTTGCCACCTTCGGAAAGAACGTACCCCACGAGTAGAGCGTTCCCGTACTTGCCTGGGCCACCGCGGGGCCGACAGAAGGAGCGACCGTCGCGAAGCTCGCGAAGGTCGCGACAACAGCAATCTTGGCGCAGAACCGGGCCCTGGATATGACAGCCATGCTCACCCCCCTAGAACTGATTGATCCTAGCGAATCGGCGTATCTGGGACCCCGGTGGCGGTCACGATGCGAAGGACTATCGCATTTTCTCGCCTGCCGAGTGGGTTTCGGCGCCTGACGATTCTCAGACGGGGCAGAATCGACTGGTGGCTCCGAACTATCAGCTCCACTCTGGCCCGGTGACGTGGCCGGCGATCGTCGTCCACGGCGGGGCCGGGACCTACGAGCGGCTCTCCCCCGACAGATCGGGTTCTCACCTGCTCGAGGCCGAACTCGAAGCAGCCCTGGGAGCGGCGCTCGACGCAGGCTGGACCGCGCTCGTCGCAGGCGACCCCGTCGAGTCCGTCATCGCTGCGGTCGAGTTTCTCGAGAACCATGGCGGGTTCAACGCCGGCCGAGGTTCGGTCTCCAACACCGCCGGCGACATCGAGATGGACGCCGCGGTCATGGACGATGCCGCCCGGGCCGGTGGCGTGGCGTGTATGACGGTCCACTCGCCCATCCGGGCGGCCGAAGCGGTCATGCGAGTGACGGGCCCGCTGCTCCTCGCCGGCCCGAATGCAGATGCGTTCGCGGCCCAGGCTGGGATCGCCCGACTGAAGCCGGCCAACGGGTTGGCCAGCCGGGCTGCCGATCCAGCGGCGTTCGGCGACGACGGCCGATGCGAGAGGGCACCGTCGGGGCCGTCGCCGTAAGCAGTGACGGCCGCTTCGCCGCGGCCAGCTCCACTGGTGGGCGGCCCGGCCAACTGCCCGGTCGAGTCGGCGACACGCCGATCGCCGGGGCAGGCCTTTGGGCCCAGCCCGGGTGCGCAGTGTCGGCCACCGGGACGGGAGAGGCGTTCGTGCTCGCCGGGTTCTCCCGGCTGGTCGGGTTGCAGCTGGCAAGCGGTGAGGATCCCCGCTCGGCCCTGGGCGTGGGGCTCGACGCGGTGAACCGTTTCGGCGGAAGCGGTGGGGGCATCCTGCTCGGGTCCGACAGGACGTGGGCGGTCGGGTTCTCCACGGCCGCCATGGCTCGCGGTGTCCGCCATGGCGCCGGTCGCGACGCCACGATCCTGGGCTGAGTCAATCCGTGACAGGCTGTGGTCGTGACCGACCCTCCTTGGCAATGGCCGGAGTCTCGATGGCGACCGGCCGTCGAACAGGTACGCGCAGGGCGCAACCTCACTCCGCCCAGTTGGCCCGGCGGGTCTCGGGTTGCCGTCGCCGTCTCCTTCGATTCCGACCACGAGACCACCGCGCTGCGGACGGGCGATACCCACCCGGGCCCGCTGTCGCAAGGCGAGTACGGGTCACGTGTGGGCGCCAGGAGGATCCTCGATCTGCTCAAACGGCACCGGGTGCCGGCTTCGTTTTTCGTGCCGGCGGTGTCCGCCCTGCTGCACCCCGACGAGATCGAGGAGTACGTTGCCGCCGGGCATGAAGTGGCGCTGCACGGCTGGATCCACGAATGGAACACGGAGATCCCAAGAGACGCCGAGAGAGACCTGCTCCATCGCAGCGCCGCCGCCCTCGAACGGGTGAGCGGAGAGAGGCCGGTCGGCATTCGCACCCCTTCGTGGGACTTCTCGGACCACACGCTGGGGCTCATCGCCGAGCTTGGTCTGACGTATGACTCGTCACTCATGGCCGACGACGAGCCCTACGAAATTCTCCACCACGGAACGCAGACCGGCATCGTCGAGCTACCGGTTGAATGGATTCGGGACGACGCGCCCTACCTGACCATGGACCGCCGCCGCGGCGTGCGGCCCTGGCCGGCACCGCGTGACCTGCTTCGGCCCTGGATAGATGAGTTCGAGGCGGCCTACGAGGCGGGGGGACTTTTTCAGCTGACGATGCATCCACACGTCATCGGTCACAGGTCGCGGCTGGTCGTGCTCGCCGAGTTGCTCGAGCACGTCGGCTCGCGCCCCGACGTGTGGTTCGCCACCCATCGCCAGGTTGCGAGCGTCTGCGCCCAGCAGCTGCGGGCCGGATGAGCGTCACCACTCTGAGTTCAGCAGTTGCGGCGTCGAGGGGTTGACTAGCAACGGTCGCTGATCCTCACCCCCGCCGGGACCAGGCGGCTGCCGTGTGGGTCTTCATCTCGTCGGCCAGGCGAACAAGCTGGGAGGTCATCTCCGCCGCGGGCGCGTGACCCCACTTGCCATGGCCGGGCAGCACCCACTCGAAGTGGGCTTCTTGGGCAAGGCGACCCATCGAGGCGGCGAGGGCCGGCCAGGAGTACCAGGTGGCCGAGGCGAAAACGATCAAGCCCCGGCGCTCCTCGCTCCAGGCCAGCGAGTCTCCCGTGAAAAGGTGGCCCCGGTCGTCTTCGAAGACCACACTGCCACGGGTGTGTCCAGGCACCGGGATGGCCCGCAGTCCTGGGGCGATCTCCGAGACGGCTTCGCCTCGGAGGACGTCGGTCGCGTACGGTGCTGCGTCTGCGTCTGCTTCGTGAATCCAGACGCGGGACGAAAACTGGCGGGCGTAGCGATCTGCGTCGGCTATGTCGTCTCGGTGGCTGAGCAGCACGTGGGCCACCCCGCCCATTTCCGCAAAAGTGTCGACGAGGCGGTGGTTGTAGCGGGGTGAGTCGATCAGAAGGTTGCCCGCCTCGCGAACGACAAAGTAGCTGTGCGCGCCGAAGGAGGCCTCGTCGTTGTAGCCGCACAGATGGACGCTCTCGTCGAGCTGCCAAGGGAAAACCCCAGGAGGTGGTCGGCGCCGACTGATCGTCCCGATCGACTGGGTGGGGCAAGCCAAGGCGGCCCGCCACATGGCCGCCTCCTCGTCAGGGGTGGTCGGCTGAGCGACGACCACCGACAGACCCCGATCGTCGGCGGCGATCAGCCCTGGGGCGTAGTGCCGGGCGACGTCGCACGCGATGCAGCGGGTGTCGCTGTACCAGTCTCCGGCTGCTCCGTCGCGGTGACGCTGGTCGATCCGGGCCACGCCTGAGCCTACCGCGCCATCAGGACTCGCCTCCCTTGCCGAGGGCGGTCCGGGCATGGCTGAGGTGAGTGCGCACGTGTCCCGCCGCCGCCATGCAGAACTGCTCGACGCTGAACTGCCCTCCGCCGGCGGGGCCGAACGCTGCCGTCCGGGCGAGATCGGACTCGCCGAGCCGACCGACCTTGGCGACCGCGGCGGCGCCGTTGGTGCGCAGCAACTCCACGGTCTCACTGACCGAAACGCCGGCGAAGTCCTGGGCGTGATGGCGGTTGATGGCGTCGATGCCCTCGCCGGTGTCGTCGATCGGGCGGCCTGTCAGTGCGCAGTCGATCCATCGCGAGACCAGGTCGTAACCCTCGGCCACGTGGTGGACGACAACGCAGACGGGCCAATCTTCGCCCGGCACGACCGCTACCCATTCCTCGGGTGAGCAGGATGTGGCCAGCGCGATGGCTTCGCCATTCGCGACCTCGAGGTCGGCGGCGTACTCGGAAGGCGTCGTCATGAGCCAAGCGTAGGTGGGTGCCCGACGTGAGGCCCGGTTGCCTCAGCGTCGAGCGGCGGATTTCATGTCGGATCGACGGTGTCCTGAGAACGACGATGTTCGACCGTCCTACCGGCTGGCGCTTCCCGGTCCTCTTGTCGTCCGTCCGACTCTGCGAGCACCGCCTGGGCGAGGGCGACCGGATCGTAGCTCCCCGTCGTCTTTTCCTCGGGCAAGAGCTTCTCCGCTCGAGACCGAACGCGAGGGTCGTCACCCCGCTCGTTCGGATCGTCGATCTCCGCGGTCGTCTCGATGTCGCCAATCCGCTCCCGATCTGTACCCATATCTACCAGTTACCCAGGTCAATGGTTGGCTACCCCATCACACGGGAGTGAGCTTCAGACCAGGCCAGCCGGGACGAAACCGGGACTGCGGCCCTACGGTGCGGAAGACTCGGCCATCGGCTCGATCTGGGCGGTGCAGTACCGGCAGCGGATGGCGGCCTTGGGGATGTCGCTGAGGCACTGTGGGCAGGCCCGATCCTCGCTCTCGGGATCGATGCTGGATCGGCGCCGATCCATCAGCACCCGGACAGGGTGGACCACCACGAAAAACACCACTCCGGCGACGATCACGAACGTGATGATGTCCTGCAAGAGGACGCCGTACTGAAAGACGCCATGGCCGATGGTGAACTGCAAGCCCGAGAAAGGCCGAAATGTCTTACCGGGGATGGCGAAGATCGACAGGATCAGGTTGACCAAGTCCTTGATGATCACCCCGAAGAACGTGGCGATGATCACTGCGACGGCGAGGTCCACAACATTGCCGTGCAGTACGAAGTCTTTGAACTCAGCCAGCCGACTCTGCTTTTGACTCATGTGGCACACCCTCTCATCCCTGGTGGTTGGTCGTGGTCCGTGTCGGTGCCGCGTATAACCGAGCGGGGCGAGAGGACTGGAACAAGTACGAAGGGGACCGGGCGACCAACCGCAGCCGAAATTCTCCAGGCCGGCCCAGCGCCGGAGCCAATATTTTAGTGCTAAAGTCGCACCATGCAGCCAAAGGGACTGGCCGGGCCGTGACGGCTGAACCGCAACACTGCGTGGTGCTCGGCGCGACCGGTTATATCGGCGGGCGGCTGGTAACCGAACTGCTGCAGACCGGACACGAGGTCCTGGTCGTCGCCCGCTCACCCGACAAGCTGCAAGACGTCCCGTGGCGAAATCGGGTCGAGGTGCGCGGCGGCGACGTGACCGCTCCGGCCTCGCTCGAGGCCAGTTTGGCCGCGGGCGACGTCGTCTATTACCTCGTTCACTCGCTCACCCGCCCCGACTTCGTCCAGGTTGATCGGGCTGCCGCCCACGCCATGGCCGCCGCAGCCGCCACCGCCGGCATCAAGCGCCTGGTGTATCTGGGCGGGATCGTCCCCGATGACGATCGGCTGTCGCCGCACCTCGCGTCGCGGGCCGAGGTCGGCCGGGTCCTCCTGGGCTCGGGCGTTCCGGTCACGGTCTTGCAGGCGGCGGTGATCATTGGATCGGGGTCAGCGAGCTTCGAGATGCTCCGCTATCTCACCGAGCGGCTTCCGGGCATGGTCACCCCCCGCTGGGTACACAACCGGGTCCAGCCGATCGCCGTGCGGGATGTGCTGCACTATCTGGTGCACGCAGCCGAGCTGCCCGCGGGCGTGCATGGCGCTTACGACATTGGCGGCCCTGACGTGCTGACCTACCTGGAGATGATGCGCCGCTACGCCGTGGTGGCCGGTTTGCCTCGTCGGGTCGTCGTTCCGGTGCCGGCGTTGACTCCGTGGCTGTCAGCCCAGTGGGTCAACCTGGTCACCCCGGTGCCCCGAACCATCGCGGTTCCGCTCATCGAGTCGCTGATCAACGAGGCCATCTGCCACGACCGCGCCATCGCGAAGGTCATCGCCGATCCATCAGAAGGACTGACCCACTATGAGCGGGCCGTTGAGCTGGCTCTGACTCGTATCCGCAACGCTGAAGTGCCAACCCGATGGTCAGATGCCTCCGACCGCATCGAGCCCTCGGACCCGCTACCGAGCGACCCGGACTGGTCCGGGGGGACCGTCTACGAGGACCTACGTGAGCACCAGACGCCGGCCCGGCCGGCCGCGCTGTGGGAGGTCATCGAGTCGATCGGTGGCGAACACGGCTGGTATTCCTTCCCCTTGGCCTGGGCCGTGCGAGGCTGGGCCGACCGAGCTCTGGGCGGCGTCGGACTGCGACGAGGGAGACGCGACCCGCGCCGGGTGCATGTCGGTGAGGCGCTCGACTGGTGGCGGGTAGAGCGGATCGAGCGGCCTCACCTGTTGCGCCTGCGGGCCGAGATGCGCCTGCCGGGGCGGGCCTGGCTCGAGCTCAGCGCCGAGCCGACGGCTGGCGGCGGCGCCCGCTACCGCCAACGGGCCGTCTTCGAACCGCACGGGCTGGCCGGTCACCTGTATTGGCAGGCCATCGCCCCGTTTCACAATGTGGTCTTCGGCGGCATGGCCCGCAACATCACTGGCGCCGCCGCTCGGGTTCCGCTACCCGCCACTGATCAACCACACCCTCAACGTGTCGATCCAGGCGACCTCGCAGTCGGGGTTTGATGGCGGGCGACGATGAGTTCGGCCGCGGCTGCCGCGTCGGGGGCCCATGCGTCTGCCCCCATATCACGAGCCACAGCCACGTCCGCCACCGCCGGACCTCCGGCCACGACGAGGGGAGCACGACCGGCCTTTCGTATGCTCCGAACCGTCGCGGCCGCGGCTCGAGATGCCCTATCGGTACTCAGACTGATGGCGAAGGTGAGCGGCGCGGGAAGGCCTTCCGACGCGGCCACGAACGAACGAGCGGGCACGTCGGCGCCGAGATCGATGACGTGCAACCCTGCCGAGCGAAGTACGTCGCTCGCCATCAACGCGGGCAGGACGTGATGGTCACCCGACGCCGCTCCGAGGATTACCGTGCCGGGCAGCTGCCGTCCCCTCCGGTTGAACCTGGGGCTGATGCGACCGACCATTCGCAGGGCCACCGCAGTGACGCGGTGTTCCTCGCCGACGGTCACCTCGCCGGCCGCCCAGGCATTGCCGATCGCCCGCAAACAGGGGGCCAAAAGTTCCAAGTAGACGGCCGTCGGTTGGCCGCCGCGAGCGAGGGTCTGCTCGATGATGGCCCAGCTGCCTTCGAGGTCGCCGGCCAGCATGCGCGCCGTAAGCCGCTGGCGGGCTTGACTCCATCGGTGCCGTCTCGGCACGCGAGCTGCGGGAGGCCGAGCGAGATCCTCGAGGTCGACGACCTGGACGGTCCACCGCCCTTGATGCAGTTCGGCCGGAAGGCGTCCAAGCCGGATGTACCGGTAGGCCGTCATGTAGTGCACTCCCAGCCGCTCGGCCGCCTCGGCTAAGCCGATCCGCTCTGACGCCCGCGTAGCCCTGCTCATGTGGTGGGCTGATGGACGGCTCGGCCGCCAACCTCGACGAGCTCAGGAATGTACCGGCGGACGTAGTCGCCATCAGGGTCGATCCGAAGGGCCTGATGGAGCAGATGGAACCGTCGGTTGGGTCGAGTGTCGTTCCCGGTGCCGGCCACCCACTGCCAGTTCCCGTAATTGTTGGCCACGTCAGCGTCGACGAGCCGGCTCATGAAATGCTCGGCCCCAGTGCGCCAGTGTTCGAATCGCCTCGGCGGGCGCAGGGTGGTCATGCAGCCGCAGGTCACGAGTCAGCAGGACCACGATCGGCGCACTGCCGGTCCCCGACGCCCCCAGTTGGCATACGACCGGGGAACTTAGCACTAAACCATCGGCATGAGCCCGCCCGACCGCGCTGCCCCTCTCCTAGGAGCGCACCGACGGGTCACCTTCGGACGACTGAGCGGCCTGAGACCGAACAGATGACCATTTGTCGCGCCCCGGGCCTCGAGCGACGCGACGGTTCGGGTAATCCGAAGCAGGCTCTTCTCGACTCGCTTTTCGCCCCGCCCGGGGAGATCCGGCGCCTGCGCCCCGACACCCGTGCCCTGGTCACGACCCGTCACCGCCTATGACGCACTCGTCAGACAATTACTACTGAGTTAACGTTCGTGGTACTGCGAGGCGCGGGTGCAGCCTTTACGGCTCCGACGACTTGGCAGATGGGTCAAGCTGTGGAGCCCGACAACAGGGAGAGGGATGCGGATCTCAAGCGAACGATTCCGGTGCGGCATTGTTTTAGCGGGGATCACCGGTGTGCTGGCCTCGATTCTGGTGGCAGCCGGGCCGGCTGGGGCGCAGCCGACGGCGACGTTGTCATTGTCGAAGGGGGCGTTCGTAGCAGCTCTTCCCCGACGCCAACGGCAGCTACATCAACAACGGCTTCCCGGTGGCCGGTCAGAGCCCGCCATCCGGAGTGACCGGGATCACGACGGCGAAGAACACCTCGGCCTTCAACGTCACCAACCTGACCATCACTGACCCGTCGACCACTTCGCCCAGCGACTTCGCCGACGTCATCCCGACCGGGCTGCAGCTGGTGTTTCCGGCTGGTGCCACCTCGGCGACCGGTCAGGTCACCTGTAGCGATGGGACGACGTTCCCCTTCAGCGCCGCCGCCCCGCCGACGACGGTCCGACCGATCTTGACCGGCTGCCCGACCGGCGCGCTCGCCACCTCGGTGACGGTCACGTTCACGGGCAGCATCCCGTCGGGAGCCTCCGGGCAGCTTGGCATCCACGCCGTGCTGAAGCCGTCAGCGGCAGGAGGCGACGAGCTCACCGACTGCAGTGACGCCAACATCGCCGGTGGCAGCAGCGGCGGGGCGACAGGTACGGGCTGTGGAGAGCTACTGGTCCAAAACCCCGACATCTCCGTTGGGGGGACCAAGAGCTCGACGAACCCGCCCACCGGAGGCGGCCTGGTTCCCGGCCAGACCCTGGGCTTTTCGCTGACCGCCACCAACCACGGCAACCTGCCGGTCACGTCCTTCGAGATAGACGACCCGTCCAACCCTCCGCCCGCGAGCAACGGCCCATTCACGTTCCTGACCATCACCTCCGCGTCGGTGTCGGTCACCCCGCCATCCACGCCCGCCCCTACGTTCGCGGTGGAAGTGTTCAACGGCACGGCCTGGGTGCCGTTCAGCTCGGCCGTGGCCGTGGGCGCCACCGGGGTGCGAGCTCGCCTGACCAGCGGGCTGGTGGTCCCCAACCAGACCGTCACGCTCAACCTGGCGACGCAGGTCTCCGGTACGATCCCGCCAGGTACCTCGTTCCAGAACTGCCAGACGACCAGTGTCAGCCAGAGCCAGGGGTCAGCCACCTCGTCGCCCGCGTGTTCGCAAACGCTCGTGGCCCAGCCTCCCACCACGGCTGGCCAGGTAGGCAAGGCCATCGTCCCCGCCACGGTGACGGCGCCAGTCCCGGGCAATAGCCCAACGTCCCAAGTGCGGCTGCGGGCGGCCAACATCGGCAACCTGCCCCTCAGCCGGATCGCGATCACCGATCCCGACCCTTCCCAGGCCAATCCCCGACGCCTTCTTTGACGCGGCCGACCTCGTCAGCCTGGGTGGGGTGAACTTCCCGCCCGGCGCCAACCGGGTTCAGGTGGACGCGTGCCTGAGTGCGACCGACTGCGACGCCGGGACCTACACCCTAGGCACCCCGGGCCCGGCACCCAGCTTGCCCGCGGGCGTGACGCCCACCACCGTGGCCGGCCTGCGCTTCACCTTCACCAACTCGGCCGCCGGGTTCCTGCTGAATCCGGGGAGCAATTTCCCCACCTAGGGATCCTGTCCGGGGGCCACGGTGTGCTTCACGATCACCCCACGCTCGACGTCGCGCTTCACCGGAGCGGCCATCGCCTTTCCCGAAACCTTGGCCAACGTCGCCACCGCGGGCGGGGAAAGCCCCATCACGGCCGGCCAGCTGGCCTCGTTCGGCTCCGCCCCTGCGCCGCTGACCGTCACCCCCGGCACCCCACAGCTGGCGGCAGCCAAGTCGGCTGCACCCAAGACCGTTCCCCCCGGCGTACCCGTCGACTACACCCTGACCACGACGAACACCGGCACGGCGGCCATCCCCGGCCTGACCATCACCGAGCCCCTGCCCGCCAGTCTGGTCTTCGATACCAGCTTCGTCGGTACCGGCGGCCAGCCCTACACCATCACCTCCACCGTCCCCACCGCGGCGCCCCCGGTTCCCAGCCCGACCTTCACCGTCACCAACACCCCGGCCGGGACCACGCTCGTGTGGCAGTTCCCCGAGTCCTACCAGTTCGACCCCGCCTCGACCGTCACTCTCGGCTTCGAGGCCACCCTCCAGCCGGGCACGCCGGGCGGGACTGTGGTGAACAACACCTACGGGGCCGGCACGGTGGACGGTCCCACCAAAGCCGCGCTCACGTGTAAGGGCGGCTCCCCACCTGATCCGACCCTGGGCTGCACCGCATCGGCGAGCGTCACGACCGGCTCCGGCAGCGCGGTAGACGCCCAGAAGTGGGTACACGGCGACGACAGCTTCGGCTTCTACGACACCCTGACCAACGCCTTCGTTCCGATCGGCGACCCCTCGTGCCCGTTGCTCGTGGTCGGCAACGACAACTGCACCCGCTTCCCGTGTGTGGCCGAGGTCCTGGCCGGCCAGGACTACACCTACGCCCTCGAGTTCACCAACGTCGGTACGACCCCGCTCACCCAGACCCGTCTGGTTGACAACCTACCGATGGTCGGCGACAAAGGGGTCCTCGTCCCCGGCGCCCGCGACACCGAATGGGACCCCAGGCCCACTCTGGCCGGAGCACCCGCCATCGTTGCCGGCCCGGCCGACGCTACCCTCACCGACTCCTACACCGATGGCGCCAACCTGTTGGGCCTGTTCGGCGACGGGGCCACGCTCATCGTCTTTGGGACAACCCTGGCCGTCATCACGCGCCGCAGACGGCGCTAAAACCGGAAAGACCGGCCAAGGGCGTCGGGTACCGACACCGCTCCAGTCCGGGTCATGTGTGAAAGTAAGGCGTGACCGCGACCACGCCCGCGCCTGGGTGGCGATCCCTCCCCCGGAATCCGGCGCACGTGCTCGAGCTGGGCGTCCTCAACACCCTGCCGGTACTGAGCCCCCGAGTTGCGCAGTGGCGAGCCGAAGAGGTGGTGGACGAAAGCCCGAAGGAGGTGCATCGGCTGGCCCGCCACACGCTCCGGAGATCCGTCGGACAGGCCCGCCTAGCTGGAGCCATCACCGGGTCATCGTTCTACGTCGGCATGGTTCCGGCCGTAGCCACGATCTACTGCGAACAGCTGCGGATGGTCCTGCGGATCGCCGCCATCTACGGCCGGGACCCGGAGGACCCGGCCCGAGTAGCCGAGACTCTGGTCTTCCAACACCGCTACCCTACGGTGGCTCAGGCGGAGGCCGCCCTGCGGACTATCGGCGGGCCCAGGCCTAGAGACAGCCGACTGCCGTGGTTGCGCCGGATGTCGGTAGCCGTGAAACAGCTTCCGGCCATGATCGGATTGCAGGTGCGCCGGATCAAACACCCGCTCGACGTCCTGATTGTGGCGGCCGAGGTCGCCGCTTTCTTCGTTCCGCTCATAAGCATTCCGGTCTGGGCCTACGCCACCGGGAAATCCACCAGGCGATTGGGCCGAAACGCCATCGACTACTACCAGCAAACCGCGGCCAGCGCTGATCTGCCCGCCACCGTCCGGCTGCCAAGCCCACCAACCGCTCGGATCCGTCGACGCTTCGTCGTGTCCCTCGTCGTTCTGGTCGCCGCTCTGGCCGCGGTGGCGCCCTTCATCCCGCTGGGGAAGGTCTCGCACTTCCTCCCGCTGGGCGGCATTGTTCTGGCGGAAGCGGCCCTGGTGTGGACCGGCCTGCGACTCATCTTCATCACCCGGCCCGCATCACCGATCCGGCCAGAGTGGAGCCGGCTTCACCCGGTGGCAACAGCTGAGGGCAACCTACGCTGGTTTGGGCTGAAGAGGCGCCGGATCCCCTATCCCCGGATCTCCGCTCCGCATGATATGGAGGACCCCGTGGTGATATGAAGCCGGCTGGGAGGACGCGATACTCGGCCGCTCGGTCCTTACGGTACGCTGGGTGCGATGCCGCTGGGGCTGCTCCCTGGCGGCCGCCGCTAGAGCGACGGCGAGGCCCACGAGACACCTTTTCGAGTCGGCCATCTTCCCTTGGACCGACTGGAGTGTTTTGACCATGGCTACCGTACCTTTGCCGCATGACGGCTTCGCCGCCCTTGGCGTGCCCGCCCAGCTGACCGCGGCGCTGGCTCGAGACGGGATCACCGATCCCTTCCCTATCCAGGCCGCCACCCTGCCCGACTGCCTGGCAGGCCGGGACGTATGCGGCAAGGCCCCCACCGGGTCGGGCAAGACTCTGGCTTTCGGGCTGGCGATACTGGCCCGATCGGCCGTGACCGCCGGGGAGCAACGCCGGGGCCGCCGACGCGACGGCGGCCGCCCTAAAGCGCTCGTCCTGGTGCCCACCCGGGAGCTCGCCAGCCAGGTGGAAGCGGTGCTTGGATCCCTTGCTGGCAGCGTCGGCGCTTCCGTGACATCCGTATTTGGAGGGGTCGGCTACGGCAAGCAGCTGACCGCTTTGCGGCGCGGCGTGGACGTGCTCATCGCCTGCCCAGGAAGGTTGGAGGATCTGGTGGCAAGGGGGTCGGTCGACCTTGCCTACGTCGAGATGGTCGTCATCGACGAGGCCGATCGAATGGCCGATATGGGCTTCCTGCCCGCGGTGCGCCGGCTCGTCAACCTGACCAGTGCCGACCGCCAGACCTTGCTCTTCTCCGCCACCCTGGATGGGCCCGTCGACAAGCTGGTCCGGGAGTACCAACATTCGCCGGTGCGCCACGACGTGACGCTCGGCGACACGGACCAAGGGACGGTACACCATCACTTTTGGTCCGTGGCCGCCGATGACCGGGTCGCCGTAACTGCCGAAACCGTCGCCGCCCGAGGACCGGCACTGGTCTTCTGCCGCACCAAGCGAGGAGCCGATCGTCTGTCCCAGCGTCTGGCCCGCTTCGGCCTGGAGACCGCAACGATCCACGGCGACCGCAGTCAGATCCAGAGAGAGCGAGCCCTGGCTGCGTTTCGCAACCGACGACTCGACGTCTTGGTCGCAACCGACGTCGCGGCGCGAGGCATTCACGTCGACGGCGTCCCTCTCGTGATCCACTACGACCCTCCTGCCGATAGCACCGACTATGTCCACCGCTCTGGTCGCACCGCCCGGGCTGGAGCCGACGGCATCGTCGTCAGCCTTCTCGCGCAGGACCACGTCGCGGCGGCCCGGCGTATGCAACGACAACTAGGGCTCGCTCCCGGTGTTTCGTCGCCCGACGTGTCCGGCCTGCCCACGCTGCCCGGCGTCGTCCACGGCGTCGGCGAGACAACGACCACCACGTGGCGCGACGGGGCAACCCGGGTTCGGCCAGGTCGCGGCGAAGCCCGACGCCGCCCGGCCCGAGCTGGGCGGCCCCATTCCCATCGGCGGTAATCCGTCCGGGCCCCACGAGCGGCACTGCGGGATTGGATCTCCGCACCGGACAGAAGCGTCTATCGTGCCCTCAGTGGAGAGCGGACCAACGGTGAGCGGGTCGTAACGAGCATGCTCCGTCCGAGGGGTTGACATGCCGTGGTTCCCGGACTTCGCCAACGCAGTTGAGCTGGTCCGGCGGCAAACGCGCGCCGCGGGCCTGGTCGACCCGGTAGCGCAGTATTTCGACGCCCTCAACCACAATGACACGCACCCACTGGAGGATGTGTGGCCCGGCGAGGTGGTGATCTACGACCCTCGGGCCGGACAGATCCGGGGCCACAGGCAGCTACGGCGATTCGTCCGCCAGAACCAGTCCTGGCTGGCCGAGCGCCACGCTCGGATCGAAACGGTGGCCTCCACCGTCGTGGCCGGCCGGGCCGTCGTGGAACTGCTCGCCCACTTGCCCGACGACGGAGCGACGCTCGCTTGGCCGGTGGCAGTCGTCGCCGAATCCCCCGATGACCGCTCGGTGGTCTTCCGTACGTATTGCAGCCAATGGCCGGTCGACGGACAGCGTCACCTCAGACCTCCCATACTCGCGGCCGCGGAGGTCCACCCAGGTGATGTCATCGGCCGTTACCAAGCCGCTCTGGACGTGGGCGACACCAAAGCCATCGTCGAAACCTTCGCGTCGGATGGGTACTTCCGCGAACCGGTCGGGCCCCGCCCCACTCACCGCGGTACACGCGAGTTGCACTCGTTCTTCCCCGGACGCTTCAGCGCGGGTGGTGGGATCGGCCTCCAGAACTGCATGGTGACGGACGACGGAGTGCGCTGCGCCTTGGAATACAATTGCGTCCGCTGGGGCGATCACGTCCTGCCGCCTCAAGCCGGAATCGGAGTGTACGAGCGGAACCCGGACGGTCTGCTTGCCGCGGTCCGCATCTACGACGACGTGGCCGCGCCGTTCGAGCAATCGTAAACCAAGGAGTCAGCGACATACCATCGGATCAGTCCGAAGAAGGAGATCGAATCCCGCACCCGCCACCGTGACGGCAAACCCGCCGTACGCGGACTACCCGGTCCCAACCAGTGGAGATGCCAAATGGCCGAACACACGCCTTCTGCAGAGCAAATTGTCCTCGCCCACTTCATCGTCTCCAACGATGTCGAGCGCTCTCGGCATTTCTACACCGAAGTGCTGGGCGGCAAACTGGCCTTCTCCGGGCCCGGTGGGCTGACGTATGTCGCCCTGTCGAACAGCTGGATCATCATCAATGTCGGCGGAGGCCCGACCGACGACAAACCCGACGTCACCCTTGAGGCGCCACGCGACTCGGAACGCGTCAGCAGCTTTCTCAATATTCGGGTCAAGGACATTCATGCGGTCTACGCCGAGTGGAGCGCCCGGGGCGCGGAATTCCTGACCCCGCCCAAACAGCACCAGTACGAGATCCGTTGCTACATCCGCGATCCTGACGGTCACCTGATCGAGGTAGGCCAAACCACCGATCCAAACGGGGACTGGATACCCCCTCGTTGGCCATAGAGCCGCCCTGGAGAGGAATCTGAATGAATGCCGAACCGATAGGCTTCCTCTCCGAAACACGCTGAGCTCCCTAAGAACCGTCGCCGTCAAGGCCACGTGAGAGGCGTTCGTCCCATGCGTTCTGACATCAAACCAGGCGGTGTGTTCCCCGACTATTCGTTGCCGGACCACACCAACACCGTTCGCACGCTGAGTGAGCTGCAAGGACGGGACCCGTTGATCCTGCTGCTCGCCCGCGGCAACTACTGTCCCAAAGAGCACCAGCAACACCTGGAGTTGGCGGCGAACCAGTCCAAGGTGGCGGTGGCCTACACCCAGATCGCCACCATTGCCACGGACGACCATCACACTCTGCAAGAATTCCGGGCTTCGGTCGGAGCGCAATGGACATTCCTCTCCGATCCCGACCGAACGGTCCAGCGAGACCTCGACATCCAGGAATACACCGACCCCGAGCACAACCCGATGATCCCCCACACGCTGGTGCTCAAGCCTGGTTTGATAGTCCACCGGGTCTACAACGGGTACTGGTTCTGGGGACGCCCATCCTTCTACGACTTATGGGGTGACCTCCGCGCCGCCTCCAGCGAAATTCGCCCCGACTGGGACCTGAGCAAGCCCGGGCTACGGCAGGCCTGGGACGCAGGGGATTTCTCGAACTTCCACGGATGGGACAAGCAGTCTCAGTCGATGCCGACGTCCTATGACGACAGCCGAAGTTGAATCGGCCGCCAGCGGCAAACGGGTCCGCATCGACCGGCTCAGGCGCGGACGCCAGCCGCAGAACAGGTAGGAGGTAGTGGTGCGTACGCCAGTCTGCGAGCTGCTCGGGATCGAACAGCCGATCGTCCAAGCCCCGATGTCCGCAGTGCCAGAACTGGCGGCAGCCGTCTCCAATGCTGGGGCGCTCGGCACGTTGGCGCTGACGTGGTCGACTCCCGCAGGTGACCTGGTTCGTGAGACGGCAGCGCTCACCGATCGCCCGTTTGCCGGCAATCTGCTTCTCAGCTCTGATCAGCACCGTCGGGTCGACGAGGCCCTCGCAGCGGGTCTACGTATCGTGTCCCTGATGTGGGGAGATCCCGCCGGCTACGTCGAACAGGTTCACGATGCCGACGCAATCCTTCTCCACACGGTCCGCAGCGCGGAAGAGGCGCGGCGGGCGGTCGCTAGTGGAGTTGACGTAATCGTGGCCCAAGGTTTGGAGGCCGGCGGGCACGTGTGGGGTCAGATCGGCACTCTCCCCTTAGTGCCGGCCGTGGTGGACGCGGTGGCACCGCTCCCCGTGATCGCCGCCGGCGGCATCGGGGACGCTCGGGGCGTGGCGGCCGTGTTCGCCCTGGGCGCGCAAGCGGCTTGGCTGGGTACCCGATTCTTGCTGGCTCAGGAGATGCCCATCCATGAGCACTATCGCCGTCGCTTGATGGACGCGGCCGAGACCGACGCGGAATGGTACCCAGACCTGTACGCGGTCGGGTGGCCGGACGCGCCCCATCGCGTCATCCGCAACTCGACGGCCGAGCTGTGGGAGGCCGCGGGCCGGCCCCCACTGGGAAGTCGTCCGGGAGAGGGCGAGGTCATCGCCCACTTCGCCGATGGGGAGGCCATCGTTCGGTATGAGACGGCGGCGCCGATGCTCGGTACGACCGGTGACATCGAGGCGCTTTCCATGTGGGCCGGACAGAGCGTCGCCCTCGTCAGGCAACCGCAGACCGCAGCGGAGATCGTGGCTGAACTCGTTTCCCGCCTGTAATCGAAGCGGCCGGCCTACGTGTTCCGGTCGGGCGCCTCGTTTTGAGGCTCAGGAATGTCATGCTGGTAGAACACGAGGGCGCTGCGGCGAGAACCATTGGTTGTATTGCGACCTGCGGCATGAAACAGGCGGGCGTCGCGTACCAGCAGCGAACCAGAGGGGCCCACGGCGAGGAGCTCACCGGCGACGGGAGCCTCACTGCCAGGAATGGTGTGGAGACCCTCGTCCGTGACGTCGGCACGCAGGGGTCGAGCGCGGTGCGACCCCGGGAGTAGTCGGGTGGCGCCATTATCGGCAGTGAATGCGTCGAGGAACCACGTTGCGGTGATGCCGGGCACGGGCTTTGGACCGTGGTCGGGATGGAGGCGCTGCTCGCCGTAACGGGGGTTGGGGTCTCTCAGGTCGATACGGCCGACCTGAAACGTGGGTCCGAGGACGTGGGCGGCGGCGTCGAGGACGACTCGGTGGCGCCAGCAGACTGCGAACACCTCGTTGTCATTTGTGGTGTTCGTTCGCCGCGTCCCGAGCTCGTGGACGGTCGAGCGTGGATCATGGGCTACCAGGCGTTCGAACTCAACGTTGATGGTCTGGACGGTGGGTTCGGGAAGAAGGGCGGGCACGACGACGAACCCCCTGTCACTGAGGGCGGCCAACTCTTCCGGGGTGGCGCCCCGACCGAAAGCCAGCTCGCCGATTCCGTCGATGGAAATCTCGAGGCCCACCGACGCAGTATGCCTGACCGGTACGTCCGCCTGGCCATGTGGACGGGTTCGCTCCACTTGGCCCCGCGGGGGCGCCGGGGCGGCGCGGCTAGTCTCCCGGCGGATGGAGAGGGTGTGGGTGGTCGGCAACTCGGGAGCGGGGAAATCGACGCTCGCCCGCCGGATCGCCGACGAACTAGGAGCCCATCACACCGAGCTCGACGCCATCTTTCACCAGCCGGGCTGGACGGAATTGCCTCAGCCGAAGTTCCGCGGCCGGGTCGAGGCGGTGGTGCGGGGGCCCAGGTGGGTCGTCGACGGGAACTACACGGCGGTCGCGGACCTGGTCCGAGCCCGGGCCGACACCGTCGTATGGATCGATCTCCCTCGCCGGACCGTCATGCGCCGGCTCGGTGTCCGGACCCTCGTCCGCGTGGCGAGACGAACCGAGTTGTGGAACGGCAACCGGGAGTCGTTGGGTAACCTCCTCAGCCTCGACAAGGAGAAATCGATCCTGGTCTGGGCGTTGACACAGCATGACGAGTACCGGCGCCGCTACCTCGAGCTCCTCGAGACGGCACCCACCGGCCAACACGTCGTGCGGCTTCAGACCCCGGCCGAGGTCGAGGCCTTCCCTGCCCGGTTGGCTGCTCCGGCCGCGCCTCCCACCTCGTGCAGCTCCACTTGATTTCCGGCCGGGTCACTGACGAACGCTTGCAGGCTGGCGCCGACGGGGGACGGGTCGGTCACCGGCAGCCCGGCGGCTCGAAGCTCGGCGACAACCGCCGCCACGTCGTCGACCCGGATGGCAAAGTGCTGCCCGGCGGGCCGGGGTGGGTCGCCCGCAATGAGATGTACCTGACCACCAGACGCGCCGACGTCGAGCCAGGCGCCACCAAAAGCGAAGTCGGGCCGGTCGGAGCGTGGGGTGAGGCCGAGCTGGCCGACGTAGAAGTCGAGGGCGGCATCGACGTCGTCGACGTTGATCGATACGTGGTGTACACCGGAGGGCCGCATTGCCCTAAGCGTACGCCTCTCCAGAGACGACGCGCTGGCGCGCTGGCACCGGTCAGATGTCCAGGAGGCTCAGTGCTCCATTGGTGGCGCAGGCTGCACCCCCTTCACCAAGGAACGGGCCGACTTCTGGGCATCTGAGCAGCCACAGGCTGTAGAGATGTCTATTTGTGAAAGGCCGCGTGCCGAGAGAGGGGCTGGCGCCGTGGTTCAGATCCCGATGTCGCGCGTTGCGATGTCGAACGAACCGACGACCTGCTGCATCGCCGGAACCAGCTGATCGTTGGGCAGGCCGGCGAGGAAGCCGTCAATCAGGCGCTGGTAGTTGCTGATGAGGCCCTCTACGCTGTCCGACAGACGCATGTAATCAAAGCCCACCGCGTGCAACCCTCGCTGCTGGCGCGGCAGGTTGGAGTAGTCCTGGGCCGGGATCGGTGGCCATCGCGAATCGTCGGGACCCATCGGCGTGGGACGCGGTGGCGCCGCAGGCTGCTGACCAGGCGGGTACCGGGTGAGCGACCACAGCTCGAAGAGGCATTCCTCCGGACCCAGCGGGCGAATTCGGTAGGCCGAGGCGCTCGAAAAGGTGGGCAGGAGGAAGAAGTGGGGGAAGACGAACTCCACGAAGGTGTGCAAGGGGTTGGCCGCGATGGCGTTGAGGTCGGGCATGTCGATGCCCTGGACCTTGTTCCACTCCACGACGGCATCGTTGAGCGACCTGGTCCAGACCTTTGCCGCTTCGGCCGTGTCGTTGGGAAGCTCCAATCCCACGAGCCCTTCCGCGACCCTGATGTCCCTCTCGTGGGTCATCCCGGCCATCCCGACGCTCAGAAGCCGCATGTAGTCGATCTGGGACTGGATGAACGCCCGAGAGTCGACCGTCCCGTTTCCGGGTGCCCTCTGGACGGCGAGGGTTTCCACCGTTCGAGCCCGGTCGAGGTCCCGGTAGACCTTCCGGTTGCCTCGGTACTGCTGCGGATGGGTCTCCATCAGGTGATAGCCCTCCATGAACGCTTCCATGGCGAGCTTCCAGTTGACCGGCATCCGGCAGGCCAGCCACCACTCCGGCCACAACCCATCCACTTTCCACATGTCCTGGAAGTCCACGTAGGTCCCGAGGCACTCGTTGAGCGGAGGAGCGTTGTCATCCAGGTTGATGAAGGCACTACCGCCCAGGACCTCCACCCGGCAGGGGACGAGGGCGAGATCTTCGATGCGCCGATTGGACTCCTCGAAGAGGTCCGGCTGGTACAAGAACGTGTTCTCTCCGTCCAGCCCATAGCACCAGCCGTGGAACGGACACACAAAACCACTCCTGGCGTTCCCCCGGTCGACCACGAGCTCTACACCGCGATGACGACAAGCGTTGTGGAAGGCCCGAACCGACATGTCATCGGCCCGCACGACGATTACCGACTTATCCAGGATCTCATAGGTGATGTAATCCCCTGGGTTGGGGATTTCCGCCAGAAAACAGGCCATCTGCCACACCCGTGGCCACAGCTCCTCACATTCAGCTGCGTAGAACTCCGGATCGTAATATCGCCTGGCGGGCACCCGGTCGGTCCGTGTCATCGGGTACTTCACCGGAAGCGCCGGAAGCGTCAGCGGCGGCCTCTTGTACTGAGGCTTGTCGAGAATCGTCATCTCTCCCTCCCTGTCTCTGAAGTCCGTCGGCTGAGTCCTCGACGCCGACCGCGAACCACGGGCGCCAGTCTAGCCAGCATCTCCGTCGGGCATCGGCTGTCGATCCGAAGCCGGCGGTCGCACCACCTGACCCGGTACTTCGAACGTTCGCAGCCCGGGACGCCTACGGGGTTGTTGGTCACATTCTAACCGCGTTACGTCGTTGCCCTCGATGGCGAGACATCTGGAAACGCTACGCCGGGATCTCCGGGATCTCCGGGATCTCCGGGATCTCCGGGATCTCCGGGATCTCCGGGATCTCCGAGATCGCCGGGATCGCCCGTTGCTCGTTGCGGATGGCGCAGACCCTTTTTTGGTACCTAAACCGCGTATTACGCGGTTTAGATACCAAAAACGAAAGCGTTCGACGCGACTGGATTGCTCGGCCTACTCTCTCTTGGGGCGGAACCGCCTCCAAGAGCCGGAAACTGGTGTGATCGCTACAGGCAACATCCCGGTGTCGTCATTCGGGTTCGTCGATGCGGGGCGGGGTGGCGCGCGGCCGGGTGATCTCGAAGAATCCTGAGTATCCCGACAGCACCTGGATGGCGTCCCACAGCTGCGCCGCCGCCGCGCCGGTAGGAGCGGGAGCCATCACGGGTCCCTTGAATCCGTGCGGAGGATCGGCGCGCACGACGATCGTCGGGGTCTGGGTCTTCGGTCCGCCGAATGCATACGCCACGGCCATCGCCTCCTGGATCGGAGCGTCCCACTTCTCGTCGTCGGCTGCCTCGATCAGCTGAGCATCCAGGCCCGCGCCGGCGAGGCTGGCGGTCAGCAGCTCAGTGGAGTGGGGCCGCTTGGACGAGAAAAACCGGCGACCCCACCCGGAATACAGTCGATCCACGGCGTCCTCGCCCGCCTCCGCCCGGGTCGCTTCGAATATTCGCAGCATTCGATGGGAGAGGGCGTGGCCTTCGAGCGCGGCTTGGCGCAGGTTTTCCGGCACGGTCGCCGCCACGCCGTAGTCATCGCGGATCTCGAGGCAGTACGAGCGCCATGTCACGGTCAAGTCCCGCTCTGGCGCCACCTCTCGCACCCAGCGAGACGTGATCCAGGCCCACGGGCAGCTGGGGTCCACGAACACTTCGACGTCGGTCATGCTGCGAAGCGTACCGTCACCGGTCAGGCCCAAAGCCGGTCGATGCAGACGAACGCCGGCCGTGCTACGAGGAGGAGCCGTTCTCGCAGCTCACCTGACCGTTGTTGACCAGGGCGGGCACGCCGTCGGATTCGTGGGCCGTGAACCAACCGGTCACCGGGTGAGGTTGGCCAGCGGTGAAGCTCAGGGGTGGGGCCAACCGTCCAGCGTGTCGCCTTTCAATGATTCCAGCCCAGTGGTGATCTCGGCGTGGGGGTCGGCGTCGCGCTCGGGGTCAGGCCGCCAGCTTTTACCGCATCCTCCAAGAGAAGGCCGGCCGCCCAGGCCTCGGCCCTGAGTTCGCTCCGGTTGGTCGTGCTGCTGCGCAGGCCGGGATAGTACTTATCGACCGAGATATTCGTGGCCGGGCCGGGGGTATTGGCAAAGAAGGCGATATCTCTCCAGCACCCGCAATCGGACCTCCCTCTATCGGAGCCGGGGAGCAATGTGGCGGAGTTCTAAGGCGATAGAGAAGGAGATGAACGTTGCTCTGGTCCTTGGCGGTCCAGGCTGTCCGCATCTGCAACCCTGTCTGCCCCCTCGCTCCTAAACCGGCGACCCGTCGCCCGGAGCAAACATCGAGTCTGCGCCCAGCTCCTCGACAGTCCGCAACTGGCCGAGATCCTCGAGCGTTCCCGTCGCGAGGAAGTTGGGCCGACTGCGAGCAGCAGTGCCGGCCCGCCGCGGGCCTACCGAAGCGCTCTCAGGCGCGTTCTTACGACAAGAAGGTAGACGCCGGCAACGATGGCGCCGACAAAGCCAAGAACGAGCCAGCCAAGGCCGGTGGCCAAGCCCCAGCCCAGCTTTTGGTTCCGGCTCATCAGGTAGCTCGGCTGACGGACGATGTCGACAATCGCCCAGATCACGACGATTAGTGATGCGATGTAGACCAGCGAGATGGCGGACACGAAGAACCTCCCGGTTCACCTGGGCTCGTGGCGGCAGATCTGCCTCGGGATCTCCAGGCGCAGCCAATCATCAGGGTATCGACGAATGGGAACGGATCGAGTCGCTTCAGGCGACTCTTAACGAAGATTCAGCGACTAACGACTCCAAATTAAGGAACCAAACATCGATTCCTCACTTGACCCATGGCGTGACTGGCGTGTAGGCGCGGCCTCACCCGACAGGAAGTCGGCGAGCTTCGGGCCAGTGAGTCGGCCGCGGCCCACAAAAAGGTTTTGGGTCAGCCACGCGTACTGATCGGCGCCGACCTCAAACCGGGGTGCGATGTGCATGTGTGGGTCTTCGAAGGTGGTCGGTTGGCTCGAGGCGAGAGCGGCCAGGAATACGTTAGGGCAGCCCGTTCGGCTAAAGGTCGGTGGTCAAAAATTCCAGAAGGTTGCCATCGGGATCGACGGTGTAGACCGAGGTGGCCGGCGTACCATCGGCAGCCGGGCGAGGTGAGGACCCGTCGATAACCGGAAGGCCGTTGCGCTCGAGCAGGGCGATGGCCGCGCTGATCGGCCCGTCCCAGCGGAAGCAGATATCCGCGGAGCCCGGTGTCGGCCGTCGAGCGACCAGATTTTGAGGAGCTCGGGGCGGCGACGGATGGACATTGATGCGGTTGCCGCCGATCACCATCGTCACCACGTTGAAGTCGGTTTCCAGGAACCGATCCAAGAACTCCACTTCTGCCCCGACGAGGTTCTGGTAGAAGCGAACAGTCCGTTCTACATCGTCGACGGTGATGGCAACATGGTCGATTCCTCGCACTGACATGGCGTGGTGCTCCCTTCCTCGGTACCGCCAGACGCTAGCGGGGTGGAGGGCGATAGGGCGGCCCGCACGGAGCCAGATCCGGAATAGCCACCCTCGGCCGGCGGTGATATTGTTCGTGCGAGGTAAGGGACGTTTCCAGATATGCGGGCGCCCCCTGGTCTACTTTGACGAGCCCGGCGTCCATATGAGCGGAGGGGAATGATGGTCCTGGCCAATGAGTTGGCGTCGCTGCGCCATGCCGATCGATTCTTCGTCGGTGGGGAGTGGGTAAAACCTGCGTCCGACGCCACCATCGATGTGATCGACTCTGGCACGGAAGAGCTGTTCTTTCGGGTGGCCGAGGCCAAGGAAGCCGACATGGCCCGCGCCATCGCGGCTGCCCGACAAGCGTTCGATGACGGACCCTGGCCGCGCCTGACTCATGCGGAGCGGGCAGAGTATCTGCATGCGTTGGCGACCGGACTGAGGTCGCGAGGCGACGAAGTGGCCCAGATGTGGCCTCGCGAGTCTGGGATCCTGTACTCGTTTGCCGAGCACGCAGCGGCCGGCGCGGCCGGCATCTTCGAGTTCTATGCCGAACTCGCTCACACGTTCCCCTTCGAGGAGGTGGTCGAGCCAACGGCAGGTGGTGAGTTCGGTCTCCTGGTGCGAGAACCCGTCGGAGTGGTCGGCGCCATCGTGGCGTGGAACGGTCCCCTCGGGCTCATCAGCCACAAGATTGCCCCCGCCCTGCTGGCCGGTTGCACCGTTATCATCAAATCCTCCCCAGAGGCGCCTGGCGAGGGTTATGTGGTGGCCGAAGTCGCCGAGTCGATCGGCCTGCCGCCCGGTGTGTTGAACATGATTACGGCTGACCGCCAGGTGTCAGAGCTGCTCGTCCGCGATCCTCGCGTCGACAAGATCACGTTCACCGGCTCCAACGCCACGGGGCGGCGTATCGCCACCCTGTGCGGAGAGCGCATTGCCCGCTACACCCTGGAGCTCGGCGGCAAGTCCGCAGCGGTAATTCTCGACGACATGGACATCGGCACCGCGGCAAACACCTTGGCCATGGCCGAACGGCAGCTGACGGGCCAAATGTGCGCCTCCTTGACCAGGATCGTCGTCAACCGGGATCGCCACGACGAACTGGTCGACGCCTTGTCGAGCACGTTCTCCCAGGTGCGGGTGGGCGACCCCTTCGATCCCCAGATGCAAATGGGCCCTCTCGCCGCCCGCCGCCAGCGCGACCGGGTCGAGGGCTACATCGCCAAGGGCATCGCCGAGGGGGCCACGCTGGCCACCGGTGGCGGCCGCCCCAAGCATCTCGAGCGGGGCTGGTTCGTCGAGCCCACCGTGTTCGGAAACGTCGACAACTCCTCGACCATCGCCCAGGAAGAGATCTTCGGGCCGGTCTTGAGCGTCATCGCTGCCGATGACGAGCGACACGCCATCAACATCGCCAACGACACCATCTATGGCCTCAATGCGTCCGTGTTCACCAACGACGTGGACCGGGCCCGGGACGTGGCTCGCCAGTTGCGCTCCGGCACCGTCGGCCACAACGCGTTTCGCGCTGATTTCGGGATCGCTTTCGGTGGGTTCAAGCAGTCAGGGATCGGGCGAGAGGGCGGGCGAGAAGGCCTCCTACCGTTCCTCGAGACCAAGACCCTGATTCTCGAGGGCCCGCCATCCACCTATCGCTCGGCGACCTGACCTCAACGCAGCAGGCTGGGTGACTGGGATCGCCCCTCAGGAAGAGGCGATCTCAGGCGACTCGGCCCCGATGTGCGTATCGATCGCCTGGTACCGCGCCCCATGGCCTCCCTGGGGTGCGATGGAGTCGAGCGTCTTCAGATCCTCTTCGGTGAGCTCGACCTCGGCGGCCCGGGCATTGTCGTCGACCAACGACGGCCCCTTGACACCAGGGATCGGAACGATGTCGGGCCCGCGCGACAGGAGCCACGCCAGCGCGAGCTGCGCCGGAGTGATCCCTTTCGCCTGCGCCACTCGGTCGACCTGCTCGGCCAGCTCGAGGTTGGCGGCGAAGTCCTGACCTTGGAACCTCGGGTGGTGCGCTCTCATATCTTGGGTGGAAAGCTCGCTGGCCTGGCGCAGCTCCCGCGACAACAACCCTCGAGCGAGCGGCGCGTAGGCCACCAGACCAATCCCGAGCTCGCGTGCAGTCTCAAGTACTTCGCCTTCGGGATCGCGAGTGAACAGCGAGTACTCGTTTTCGATGACCGTGACCGGATGGACGGCGTGGGCTCGCCGCAGGCTGCGCAAGCCCGGCTCTGACATCCCGAGGTAGCGAACCTTGCCATTCTGCACAAGATCGGCCATGGCGCCCCACGACTCTTCGATCGGTACCGTTGAGTCGACCCGGTGCTGATAGTAGAGGTCGATGACGTCCACCCCTAGCCGACGAAGGGACTCATCACACGATTGCCGAATTCGTTCCGGCCGGGAATCCTGGAACGATCGGCCCAGCTTGGTATCGATGTAGCTACCGCACTTTGTGCTGACCACGGCCTGGTCCCGTCGGCCGGCAATGGCCCGGCCGACGAGCTCCTCATTGGTATAGGGCCCGTAGACCTCGGCCGTGTCGAGAAGATTCATGCCGACGTCGATGGCATGTTGGATCGTCTCTATGGCGACCCGCTCGTCCACCTGCCCGTAACTGCCGCCGGTGAGCGGCATGCAGCCGATGCCGATGGCGCCTACGACGAGTTCTTGCCCAAGTTGACGCCGCTCGATGACCGGACACTACCAGCCGGCCGACGAAGCCTGCACCCTCACCCCCGAGATCGAGGAACTCGGCGGCAGGGTAAGCGCCCGCGGGTTGCCGCCTCAGGCGCGGCCCACGCCAAGGTGATCCGTCGGATTGACTGCGCCTGCGTCGGCCCGAGCCGCAGCCGGAGCGGGCGACTGGGCCACGTAGAGGGCGGCTTCGTCCACCGCGGCGACCAGCACACGCCGAGCTACGAGAACTAAACGACGTCGAGGCCTTCGTTCCCTACGATCGGCCGGACGTGGTGGCGGAGGCGGTGCCGCATTGGCAGGGCGCCGGCGCACCGTCTCCTGACGGTCTGTCTTCTCGACTCACACGGCGATGAGGTCGCGCCCGATATAAGGATCGACGCTCCGGCTGACCTCAGCCAGCTCCGAGCCCAGTTCGGCCAGACGATCGGCGATGGTGGCTCCACCTGTCACCTGAGGATCGCGAATGGGGCTGCGCAGCCAATTCCACAACAGCCGAAAATCGAGCGCCCCGTTGGTCACCGACCGCCCGAACCTACTCGTGTAATAACTATCGACCCGTCGATCGAAGTTGTAGATCTGGAGGGCGTCCGCCCGGTCCTGCTCCTCGTTGAACCTCCAATAGGCTTCGGCCCGAACGTCGACCGTTCGCTTCCCTTCGAGGATCAACGTGGCCAGGCACTGCAGGGCGAACCGGGCGACGACCTCCTCGAAGTCGACGACGCCGAGACCGCCGACGCCGTTGGTGTTGGGGCCGTAGACCATGAAGAAATTCGGGAAACCGGGCACCATGGCCCCCAAATAGGCACGCGGGCCGTCTTTGGCCCAGAACTCCTGCATATCGACACCCCCGCGACCTTTGATCTCCATCGGCCACAGATACTCATTGGTTTTGAAACCGGTGGCCAGAACGATGACATCTACCGCGTGCTCGACGCCCGCCGCGGTCACGATGCCCCCGTTGGTCACTTTCTCGATCGGATCGCTAACGAGAGTGACATCGTCTCGCAGCAGCACGTCAAAGATGCTGTACTCCGCGTCCACCGCAACCGGGCGCGCCGAGCCCGGGGGCACGGCGGGAATCATTTTCTCCATAAGATCGGGCCGGTCGGCGAACTTCGAGCGCATGAACTCGAGCGCCCCGTCCCGGATCTTCTTGTTGGCCGCACTGGCCGCGTGAGGATCGTCGAATTCAGGGTCGGCCGTAAACAGCGCCCTCAGGTTCTCAGGGCGGGTGGCCCATGCCGTTCGGAACCGGACGAAGTTGGTGTGGAAGGGCAGGTTGCGATCGAGCCAGGCCACCTGCGGTTGGATAGACGATAAGTAGCGCGGCACGCCACGCACCCAGCTCGGCGTGCGCTGGAAGAGATAGGTATGGGCGGTGTCCTTTACGATCTCGGGCATCAGTTGGTACCCGCTGCAACCAGAGCCGATGACCGCCACCCGGCGGCCGCTCAGATCGAGATCTTCAGGCCAACGTGACGTGTGGCACGAGCGGCCCTCGAACTCGTCGAGTCCGGGCAGAGCCGGAACGTTGGGGCGGGTGAAGATGCCGACCGCGCTGATCACCGCGTTGGCCCGCCACGTACAAGTACCGCCAGGCTGCTGGGCCGTGATCTCCCATTCCGCAGCGTCCTCGTGCCACACCACCGATTTGACTTCCGTGTCGAACTCGATGTGCTCCCGAAGTTCGAACGTGTCGGCTACCCAGTTGAAGTACTTCTCGTTCTCGTCCTGTGGACAGTGCTCAGAAGGCTGCAAGTAGTCGACCGCGAACATGTGCGTGTAGGTCCGGCTCGGCGAATCGACTCGGGCTCCGGGATAACGGTTCCAGTGCCAGGTCCCGCCGACCCCACTACCCATCTCGAGCACAAAGAAGGGGATACCTGCCCGCTGCAACTGGACGGCCGCGTTGAGCCCGCCCATCCCCGCGCCGATCACCGCCACGGTGAACGAGTCGAGGCGGTCCTGGACAGGAGGTTCCGGCCAGTCGAGACCTCTGGCCCACGGGTCGAGGGCGAGCGCTTCCAACCACATCTCTCTATCGGATGAGGGAATCTCCTCCCCTGCCGAAAGGGAGAGGCTGCTCGGCAGTCGTTCCTCGGGACCGATGGGCACGGTGCCCGACCCGGCGTCCCTCATCGACCGCATGAGTGCCGCCGCTTTCGATCGGATGAGCTCGAGGCTCTCTGGATCCGTCACGCTCACAATCCTCGGTCCCGCCACCGACGACTCGAACGTCTCGGTGGCCCGAACCGTCTCGTCCCCCGTGAGCTGGTACAGCAACCCTCGCAACACCATCGGATCGGCGAACCGTAGAGCGTCGTCAATGGTCTCGTCGGTGGCCTCGAGCAGCTCTCGGCTCTTCTCAACAAGTGGCGACATTTGGCCCCCAGGCTCGACATCGTGCCGGATACGGCGACGGTAACGGGCCGCGAAGCTACCAGCTACGATCTCGACGGTCGTCCTGCTTGGACAGGAGCAGGGGGGCATCGGGCCTGACGGGGACGGCCAAACCTGGCGCGGTCCCCATCGGCACTCCCCTCCGCCGGCCACTCACAAATGGACATCTGTACAGCCTCTGGCTGCCCGGATGTCCAGAAGTGGCGAGGAATGCCCAGCGAGGCGACCGGTATAGATGAGTAATCTCATTGACTTTATAGGAAATATCGCTTAGGCTCGACCCGGCCGGGTTTGGCGCCACCCGGCATCACCTGCCCGCACCTCTCCCCTCCCCAACGAAGGATCACCGCATGATGAAAAGACCTGGTTTCCGCGCGCCCGTCGGCCCGATGGCTCGATCCCGGCGGGCGCTGCTGACCGTCGCAACCGCGACCGCTACCCTCCTGATCCTGCTGGTCGGGGCGTCTGGGGCCGTGGCGGCCTCACCCACTGCTCCCCCACCGGTCACCTTCTTGACCTCGAACGGGCCGGTCGGACCCGGCGACATCTTCGTTACTCCTACGGGCGACGCCGACACGTACGCCAACGGACCCGAGATCCTCGGTCCCAACGGCCAAGTGGTGTGGTTCCACCCGATACCAGAAGGCCAGACTGCGTCGGACTTCCGCACCCAGACCTACGACGGCCAACCCGTTCTGACCTGGTGGCAAGGCACGGGACTCGGCGGCGTATCCACCGGCACCGACTACATCTATAACGACCACTACCAGCAGATCGCCACCGTCAACGCCGGGAACGGGTTGTCCGCCGACGGACACGAGTTCCTCATCACCCCATGGAACACGGCGCTCATCCTGTCCTACACGACCGCCACCGCCAACCTCACCTCCATCGGTGGACCCGCCAACCAGACGGTCATCAACGGGGTGGTGCAGGAGATCGACATCCGCACGGGGAAGGTGTTGTTCCAGTGGAACAGCCAGGACCACGTGCCGTTCAGCCAAAGTGAGCAGCCTCTGCCGGCGTCGGCCAGCACCCCGTGGGACTGGTTCCACATCAACGCGGTGCACCTCGACACCAACGGGAACCTGCTCGTCGATGCCCGCGACACCTGGACCACGTACGAGGTAAGCCTCAGGACCGGGAACATCCTGTGGCAGCTGGGCGGCAAAGCCAGCAGCTTCCGGCTCCAGGCGGCGCCAGGTCAGACCCTCGACAACGCGGGAGAGATATTCGCCTGGCAGCACGATCCCGAAGCGCTCGGCGGCGGCCGCTACACCATCTTCGACAACGAGTCCGCCGGCACCCCGGAGCTGAGCTCCAGCCGCGCCGTGACCGTCCAGCTGGATTTCCGGACCGACACGGCCACGCTTCTGGCCTCGGACAACCAGCCCGAAGGGTTGGTCGCGTCCTCCCAGGGCAACGCCCAGACCACCTTGACCCATAACCTGTTTATCGGTTGGGGAATTCTCCCGTACATTTCCGAGTTCAGCCCGCGTGGGGCATTGTTGTTCAGCGCGGAATTCCCGGCCGGCGTCAATACCTACCGGGCCTATCTGTTGCCGTGGCACCCGGCCCAAGGGCACGGCCAGGGCCAGGGACATGGCCACGGACATGGCCACGGCCACTAGTCGCTAGCCGCTAGCTACGGCCGTCAGTCGCCGGCCGTGGGCCGCGGGCCGCGGGCCGGGGCTACGGCCACCAGCCAAACGGCGGCCGAGCTGGCCAGCCGCCTGCCACCCCGCTCGTGGGGCGTCACCGAGGTGGTGGCGCCCCATGGCAGGTAGCGACCCAGGGCCGCCGGGCGAAGAGCACGGCCACACCGACGCCTCGGACGCCTCGGACGCCTCGGACGCCTCGGACCCTACCCGGGACCCACGCACGGTACCTCGGGCCCCCTCAACCGGGCGCCAGGTCGACTTTTGGACATCGAAGCAGCCCCAGGCTGTACAGATGTCCATTTGTGACGGGCCATCGGGCCGGACAAACCCGACCCCACCGAACTCCGACAGCAGGATGGAGGCGAGATTCTGAATACATCGACCCGAGCGGGGAAGAACAATTGTTGGCGGAATCTGCGCGGCCGGCGCGGACGGGGCCGCCAGCGAAAGGAGCAGGCATGAACGAGTCCACCAGGGGCAGGCCGGCGACCACGACAGATGCCGGTGTTCCCGTCGCCAGCCAGGAGCACTCCCTGACGATAGGACCTGATGGCCCAGTCCTCCTCCAGGATTTCTACCTCATCGAGCAGATGGCCAACTTCAACCGGGAGCGCATCCCCGAGCGCCAGCCCCACGCCAAGGGCGGGGGTGCGTTCGGGACGTTCACGGTGAACAAGGATGTCAGCGCCTATACCAAGGCCGCGGTCTTCCAGCCCGGGACCAGCACGGATCTCGTCATTCGTTTCTCCACCGTGGCCGGGGAGCGGGGCTCGCCCGACACCTGGCGCGACCCGCGAGGCTTCGCCGTCAAGTTCTACACGTCCGAGGGCAATCTCGACATCGTGGGCAACAACACCCCGATTTTCTTCATACGAGACCCCTTGAAGTTCCAGAACTTCATCCGTTCCCAGAAGCGCCTGGCCAGCAGCAACCTGCGCAGCGCCGACATGCAGTGGGACTTCTGGACTCTGTCGCCGGAGTCGGCCCATATGGTCACCTGGCTGATGGGCGACCGGGGAATTCCAAAGTCCTGGCGGCACATGAACGGGTACTCCTCGCACACCTACATGTGGGTCAACGCTCGAAACGAGCGGTTCTGGGTGAAGTACCACTTCAAAACCGACCAGGGGGTCGAGTTCCTCGCCCAGAAAGACGCCGACCGCATTGCGGGCGAAGACGCTGACTACCACCAGCGGGACCTCTACAACGCGATCGAGCGGGGTGATCTCCCGAGCTGGACGTTGTACATGCAGGTCATGCCGTTCGACGAGGCCAAGAGCTACCGGTTCAACCCGTTCGACCTGACCAAAGTGTGGCCGCACGGCGACTACCCCCTCGTCGAGGTCGGCCAGCTCACCCTCGACCGGAACGTCACCGACTATCACACCGAGATCGAACAGGCAGCCTTCCAGCCCAACAACACGGTCCCCGGCACGGGACTGTCCCCGGACAAGATGCTCCTCGCCAGGGGGTTCGCCTACGCCGACGCCCATCGGGCCCGCCTCGGGGTCAACTACCAACAGATCCCGGTGAATCGGCCGAAGGTCGCGGTCCGCGCCTACTCGAAGGATGGCGCCATGCGGGTGGACAACGCGACCGACCCGGTCTACTACCCCAACTCCGTCGCAGGGGCACCCGCGGCCGATGAGAACACCTATGCGGAGCACGCGGTGTGGTCGGCTGACGGCGACATGGTTCGGAGTGCGTACACGCTGCACGCGGCCGACGACGACTATGGCCAGGCCAACACCCTGATCAACCAGGTCCTGGACGATGCCGCCCGCGACCGCCTGGTGGGCAACGTTGCCGGTCACGCGGCCGCGGTCGACCGCCAGGACATCCGGCAACGAGTCTTCGACTATTGGCGCAACATCGACAAGGCGATCGGCGACCGGATCGAGGCCGCCTGTCTCGAGAAGCGCAAGTCGGGGGACGAGGTCAAACTTCTGGACTGAGCTCCCACCTCAGCCGGCCCCCGGACGGGGCGAGCCGACGGGTTTGACCTACGACCGGTTCACCGGTATGTGCGTCCAGCCGGAGTGGGACTCGCGGACGTTGTTTACCGTCACTGCCTGATCCAGTCCTGATAGCGCGTGGGCTCGAGCGCGACTCCTGCCATCAAGGTGCTCAAGGCCACGTGCGCCGTGCCCGGTCCGGCGATGAGCTCATCGCCCGTGAGCCCCGCGAGCATGCCGGCCTGGTCGTCGGTGATGACGCGGCGGTCGTCGCGCCGGGCCGCCAGCGTGATCCGGGCGAGCTCGTCGAGACCGAACACATCTGGGCCGGCGACGTTGCGGATGCCCCTCAGCGGAGGACCGAGAGCAATCTCGACGACCGCATCGACAACGTCCGCGGTGGCGATCGGCTGGATCCGGGTGGAGGGCAGCCGGAGCACATCGTCGTCGGAGCTCCAGGAAATGACGGTGTCCACAAACTCGAAAAACTGCGTGGCCCGCAGGATCGAATACGGTGTCGGCCCCTGGCGGAGCAGATCTTCCTGGGCGCTCTTGGCTCGAAAGTAGTCGACCTGGGGAACCCGGTCTACGCCGACGATCGAGAGGATCACCTGGTGCCGGACACCGGCACACGCCCCGGCGGCGAGCAGGTTGTCCATCGAGGTCTGGAAGAAGTCCACGGACGCCCCGTCGAAGGTCGGCGAGTTGGTCAAGTTGATTACGACCTCGGCGCCTTTCAGAATCTCCTCTAAACCATCTCCCGTGATCAGATCGACTCCGGTGGACCGTGTCGCGGAAACAGCCTCATGGCTGGCCAGGGTCAGTTTCTGGACGACTTGCGAGCCGATCAGCCCGGTGCCGCCGATGACCACGATCCTCATGTCTCCTCCTTTCGCTGACAGTGCGCCGACGCACCACCCGGCGGCGGTTGGCCAGACCGCCGCGACCGGTGGGCCTGCAGGATCACGTTCAGTTGCCGGTGACCGCCGTATAGGTATAGGGAAGCGCGGCTACCTGGTCCCCGACGGGGATCGCATTGCCGTAAGGCGAGATTTCGCCGGTGGTGTCGAGGTACAGGGTGCCGCTGACCGTCCCTTGGTGGCTCGGGTCGATGACGGCGTACAGGGTGGTCGTGGCCCCCGGCCTCACGATGACCGGGTGCAGCGTCGTGTTGCCCTTCCACAGGTCTCCGTAACTGGTGGAGATCGAACCGTCAAAGCCGAGGGTGGTTGCCTGGAGGGTCAGGTTGGCCTGGGCCGGTGCGACCCCTTTCTTGCCGAAGACGCCGAGTAACGCCGGGTCCAGGTTCCAGTCGCCCGGCGTGACGGGGTTGTCGCTCCAGCTGGCGGTGGCCGAATCGCCCGTGCTGCTCGCGGTCACCTGCGGATCCCCGTTGAGCTCACCGCCGAAGTTGCCCAGGTAGGGGGACATGTCGAAGGTCACCGGGGCAGTGGCGTCGACCTGGCCGAAGAGGGCGGTCGTGTCCGTGGGTACGATCCACTGCGGGACCGACGCCGTGTCGCCCAGGGGCAACGTAACCGCGGCAGTCGAGGCGTAGGGCTTCAGGGTCTTGTCCACGGTCGCGTCCAGGCGGGGATCGAGGAAGTAGGCCTGGGGCGCATCGGTGGAGTTCTTGACGCGCACGGCAACGACAGTCTGCGAGCCCACCGGCAGGGTGCCGGATTCCGGCAACCCCTTGGCGCTGACCGTCGCGGGGGAGAGGTCGATCGCACCGGACAGCGCGGCGGATGTCTTCGTGCCGCTGGACAGATTCGCGAAGGCGACAATGATCGTCCAGCGCCCCGGCGCCGGGTCCACGACATGGCTTGCCGCGCCGGCTTCGGTGGTTGTCACCGGGTTGACGGTGGTCCCTCCGACCATGAGCTGGTTGCTGGCATGCCCGACGGCCTCGCCGCTGGGTGAGATGAGCATCAGCGTGTAGTTGGTCGCCGGGCCGTTGGTGAACGTGGTCGACACGTTGAGCTCAGGCTGGCCCTGCGGCACGTCCACGGCGAAGTATTGGGTTGAGGACGGTGCCCCGCCCCGGCCGTTGCCGCCGAAGACCGGTGCCGAAAACGACCCGGATCCGCCACTCAACGTCACCAGCGATCGGAGCGCGATCGGAATGGATGTCGAGGGGGCGAACGGTGACGACAACTGCAGGGCGGCGCTCTCGTCACCAGCGACTGGCGGGGTCGTGACCGCAACGGTGAAGGTGGCGGTGGCTCCGGCCGCGACCGTCACGCTCGACGGGGTGACGGTCCCAAAGGGCTGCCAGGTCTGGGCGGTGGCATCGAAAGCGATCGCTGACGACGGAGGCGAGCTTCCCTCGTAGGTCACGTAGGCGCTCCACCTGCCGGCATCCGGGTAGCGCACCCCCACGTTGGACGTGAGCGTGTCGCCTTGGGGCAGCCCATCGATGGCCAAGCGGCCCAAGGGGTCGACCAGGTCGATGTTAAGGAAGCTGGACCCCAGAGCGGTGGACGTCACGGCTGCATGGGCGGCCAGGTAGGCCGTACCCGGGGCGACGTTGAACGTCACCTTCTTCTGGACGACGTTGGCGGCGCCGCGGATGGTGGCCGAAACGAGGGCCGTGGGCGACGACAGGATCCGTCCGGCGAGTGTCACCGTCTGGGCCCCATGTCCGGCATTGGTGACCGAGACCGCACTGGTCACCGTGGTGTCGACCGGTGCGGTAGCGGTGATGTCGTGGGTGCTGGTGAGCAGCGTCATCCCCGTTGGCGTCGGTGACCCATCCGGGGTCTTGATCGACTCGGCCGCCAGGACCGCCTGATAGGCGTTGAGCAACCCGGTTCCCTGCTGGTCCGCTGGGAGCCCCAGGTCGGTGGTGGTCGAGGTGATGATCTGCTTGACCACGGCGGGGGTCGGCGTCGCCCCTCCGTGGGTCTTGCGGTAGGCCTGGATGACCAGGGCGGCGACGCCGGACGTCAGCGGCGCCGACTCGCTGGTGCCACCCGAGATGCACACGCCGAATTCATGCGGGGCCGGATTGCACGAGTCCCAGTTGAGGTCGCCCGGAGCGAGGAGATCGGGCCCGTTCAAACCCTCCGTCATGCCGCCTCCGCTGAGGGAGCTGAGATTGTTGTCTTCCCATCCCTTGAACGAACCCGCAGTCGCGATCTGTTCCTGGGCGTAGACGCGATACGTCGTGCTGGCCCCGGCGGCGAGCACGGCCGGGTCGGTGCTCGGGGATCCGACCGTACTGGTTGGCCCACCGTCGCCCGTCGAGACGTCGACGACGGTGCCGGCTTGCACCGCCGCCTCGTCGGCCTGGCGGACCACGTCGGTCATGGTGTCGGGCAGCGGGTTGTAGCCGAACGACTCGTTGAGGACGTTGACGTGATCAGTGGTCACTGCGTAGTCGATGGCCTCTAGGATTGACGTGGTGGTGGCCAGGTAGTTGTTCGAGAAGATCTTCAGCCCCACCACGCTGGCGCCGGGAGCGGCACCGCGAACCGTGAAGGTGCATGACTTGCCGTTGCTGAGCTGGGCGGTGTACTTGACGTTTCCTTGAGCAGCGATCGAACTGGCGTCGAGGGAGGCCTCGCCGCCGCTGGCGTTGCCGATGCCCTCGCCGGTGAAGTCCTTTTCGTCGATGACGACCTTGGAACCGTTGGCCCGGATGAAGTTGGGCTGGTCGACCTGGAAACCCTCGGCGATGAAGGCAACCTTGACCCCTGCGCCCGTGATCCCGAGCGAAGCTGCCGTTGGGCCGCTGCCGGGCAGGTTGCTATCGGCGTGGATGACTGGCAGCGCCTGAGGGTCGAGCTCGACGCCGCCACTGCCCACCTGGCAGGCCGACGTCGGGGAGGAAGAGGAAGAGGGAGAAGAAGAAGACTGCGGGGCGTTGGTGGTCGACGGTGCGTCAAAGTTCAGTTGCGCGGTTTGATCCGGCAGCACGGCCGACACCGCGCTATCGCGAGCCAAGCGAGCCTCCTCGGCTGGCGACACGGTGGCGCTCACGGCGTTGATCAACGAATAGGTCCGCAGGTTGGGTGCCTTCAACTGCTGCAACTCATCGACGACTGGAGCCTGGACACTCGCCACCGCGCTCTTGCGCATCGCCGACTGCGTTGGCGAGGCGGACAGACTGCCAACCTGATCCTTGAACATGACGATGACCGGCCGGGTGGCTCGGGCTGCGAGCGACGCGGCCTGACTGGCATCGAGATGGCTGAAGCTCGTCGGTACCGCAGACGGGGCGGCCGCCGCGCTGACGGGGACGAGCAAGCCAGCACCCAGGGCCACAACGCCAAGCGCCCCAATCCGAGTAAGAATGGCCTTCCGCATTGGTTGCTCCTCTCGACCAGCGCTTTTGGGCACCCCGGCATGGTGGAATCGTCGAGGCGCCCCCGACACTACCCCGTCGGTTGGTCGCCCGTCGTAAGCTCGAGCAACCCCCGGGGACGTCGCCGGGCGCGGCGTTGCCGGTCCTTCGGTCTATCTGCCGGCCCATTACCCTGGGTCAGGATCTGTCCAGAGATGGGAGCACGGCAGGCGATGGGACCCCTGGGAGCGACGTCCGATGACGATTGGCACGCAGGCCGAATCACTGACGACGGGCTGGCGGAGATGCGCTCGCAGATCGGCTCGGTCCAGGAGATAACGCCGTGGATCACTTCAGTGACCGAGGAAGCCATCTGGCACTTCGCCTCGGGCGTCGGAGATGACAACCCGATGTGGTGGGACCGGGCCTATGCGGAGGGCTCACCCGCGCGCCGAATGTTCGCTCCTCCGACCTTGCTCTACGCCCTCACCAACGACGTGGCGAAGCCCCACATACGCAAGCAGCACATAGCCCGAGAGGAATGGCTGAAGGGCACCCTCAGCATTTGGGCGGGCGATCGCTGGAACTGGCACTCGCGCCTCTGGCTCGGCGAAGAGCTGACGGTGACTCGGGAGCTCCACGGCGTACGAGAATCCACCGGCCGCTTCGCGGGGCGCTCGATCATCCAGACGGAGCTGCTGCGGTTCACCGGAGGGGTGGGACAACCGGTCGCCGACCTGTACCGCACGACCATGCGCTTCGAGCGGGAGGAAAGCCGTCGAAATACCAAATACCAGGACCTTCCCGAGACCCTCTACCGTGCCGAAGACCGGGCCAGCATCATCGATCAATACGCCTTGGAGTCCGCCCGGCGCCGGGGTCGACAACCGCGCTATTGGGAAGACGTCATGATCGGCGAGGAGCTCTCCCCCTTGGTGAAGGGACCGTTGACCATCACCAACCTCATAGGCTGGATACTTGGTTGGGGATCGTCGCAGTGTCCCACCAATCGCATGTTGTACAGCTATTTGGCCGAGCATCCCGGCGGCCGGGTGTACAACTCCGCCACTGGTGTAGACGACTCGGTAGAAGCAATGCACTGGGACCAGTACTTCGCACGCGAGAGCGGGATGGACCGGGGATTCGACTTCGGAGGGCAGCGGATCTCCTGGGCGGCGCACGTCCTGACCGACTGGGGTGGAGACGAGGCCCAACTCATCGCCCTCGATGCTCGCTTGAAGGCCCCGAACTACCTTGGTGACACCACCTGGTTTCGGGGCACAGTTACCGACAAGACGGAATCTGACGTGGGCGCCCTGGTCACTTGTCACCTGACCGGCGTCAATCAACGGGGAACCGTCACGATCACCGCGGACGGGACGATGATGCTCCCAACCCGGCGATAGCACCGCCAAAGAAAAGCGGCGGCGAATCTAATCACACCAGCGGATCTGATCACACCAGCGGACTCAGAAGTCGGGCGTGATCCGCGATCGGACGGCCTGGCGGACTCCCTCAGCCATCGACACCGGCCTCGACCTCTTGGACGGTTTGCTGCAGAAGACAGAACTCGTTGCCCGCCGGGTCGGCGAGCACCACCCAGGTGACGTCCGGCTCCTGCCCAATGTCGACCCGGGTGGCACCGAGACCAAGCAAGCGGTCCAGCTCCTCGGCGGTACTGACTCCATCGGCCCGAAGATCGATATGGAGGCGGTTCTTGACCTCCTTCGCCTCAGGCACCTTGATCAGGTCAAAGGTCGGCATGCTCGTCCCGGGGGCCGCCAGACTCACTCCGGTCTCATCCTGATCGACAACCACCCATCCAAGCGCCGCGGTCCAGAACTCGACCAGGGCACTCGGGTCCACCGCGTCGATCACTACGCAAGAGATGCGGCTCGTCACGACGTCATCCTGCCAGAGCGGGGGTACGTAACACTACGGGTTTCTCTCGGTTAGAACCGGCGCACCTCCCGCCGTCCCCGCCACCACCTCACTCCCCTCCCGGCCGCCTGCGGCACGCTCTCACCCGCCTCTCCGCCCATTCCACGTCACCGCCCCACCTAAGCTCTGGCCGTTCGGCGTCGATCGCCTGAATATCGACGCACCAACACGACCACAGCCGGGAGGGACGAACGTGAGCGACCCAGAACCCATCCAGGTGGATACCGCGGCAATGCCCCGAATTCCGCCGATTTCCTACGAGGAGCTCGACCCAGAAACGCAGGCGCATTGGGACGAGATAGCCGGCCGCCGCGTCGACGCTCGGCCGAGTGTGCTCGTCGGAGCAACCATGTGGAACCCGGAGCTGAGCCGGGTCCGCTCCCCATTCGTGACCTATCTGATGAACTCCACCTGCCTGCCGGCACGCGACCGCGAGCTGGCTATCCTGCGCACCGCGTGGAAATGCGGAGCCGACTTCATGTGGGCGATGCACACCGAGATCGGTTTGAAATGTGATCTGACCCAAGAGGAAATCGACCGAGTGGGCGCGGGGCCGGACGACCCAGCCTGGACGGCGGCGGAGGCAGCCGTGCTCCGATCCATGGACGAGCTCAACGACTACAGCCGGATCGCCGATTCGACGTGGACCATCTTGGCCGGCACTTACGACAACCGTCAGCTGATCGAGCTGATCACTCTGGCCGGGAGCTATCACGTGATGGCGTACTTGATGGGAGCCATTGGCATCCGGCCCCCGTCCGGAGAAAGCCCCGACCTTCCGGGGAACCGGTTCTTGTTCCCGAAGTCAAGCTGAGACGAGCTCGAGGGCTCAGCCGGTGGCGGCAGCGGCCAGGTGGGGTGACAGTATCGAAGCGATCTCCGCCAACCGAGGTAGGGCCTGGCTGTCCAGCCTGCCAACCGTGGTCGGCAGCCAGCCCCGCCGGTCGGCCAGCAGAAGCGCCTGCCAGGATCCCTCGGGCCCGTGCCGAACCTCCCCCTGGGTCACTCCTGCCTCCGAGGCCACGAATTGGCCCTCGTGGTAGCTCCGATCGCCCACCAGCACCGATCCCTTCAACACCAGGCGCAGCATGTCCGTGGCGTACGTCCCAGTCGGAGCCTCGACGACCCCAGGCTGGTTCTTGGTCAACAGCACCGCTGGACCTGACACCCTGTCGGCCATGAACCAGGCCGAAAAGGCTGACCCATCAGCGAGCTCCGTCCAGTCAGAGTCCGCGTCAAACGATCCTTTGACACCGGCTCTTGGCATGGGACTCCTGGCCGTCGAGGCCAGGCCCTTGACGGTCTGCTCATCGCGAAGGAAGACTTCGGGAAGGTTGTCCCCCCAGGGAAAGCCCCCCAGCAGTTGGCTGACCGCCACCGGATCCTCTACATCCCTCAGCGTCTCGGTGACGGGAAATATGCCTCGGCGGTCGCCGAAAAGAATCGCCACGGAGTAGCCGTCAAATCCAAAGCGTTCGTCTGCGTAGAACAGATTGCCGGGGTCGAGACGAAACTCCGCGAAATCGTGCCACTTTCCCCGCAAATGGTACTGCTCGGACGCCCCCGCCCCTAGGGCGATACGAAAGCTGTCGGTCCGATGATAGTGACGCAAAGAATCGGCCGAGCTGAGCGTCTCCGGGCGTTCCGTGGGCGTGCCGTGGAAAACCCATAGCGCCGGTCCCGACCTTGGATCTCCGAGGAACACACGTAGGTGGCGCCAGGCCCCACCCATCGGCCCGGGCGTCGCCAACCACCCGTCCGTGCAATTGATATCGCCTTCCAGTTCCCCTCGGCCAGCTCGGATGTCTTCGATTGTGCTCAACATCACGATTTCCTTTGCCTGTGACGACTCCGAATGTTGCTACGTACCTTACAACGATGCCGGGTGAGGAGCACTCGCTTCGGTCTAGGGCATCACGATTCCACCGCTGACGTTGAGGATGGCGCCGTTTACCCCTGAGGCGGCGTCCGAGCACAACCACATGATGGCGTTGGCCTGCTCCTCTGGCGTCAGCCATCGACCGGGAACGAGCGTTTCTGCGATCGCCTCGATCTCACCCTTGGTCAGTCTGGTGTACGTCGCTTCCGACAGCGTGTGATCGGGAGCGAGGACATTGACCCGGACGCCGGTCCGGGCAAACTCCAGGGCGAGCACCCGGCTCATGCCGACCATTCCCGCCTTGGCTGCCGAGTACACCACGTGACCCGGCACCGGTCGGAAGGCCGCACCCGACGACACGTTAACAATGGCGCCGTAACCCTGCGGCACCATGATCCGCAGCGCGGCCTGACAGCAGAAGAAGACGCCGCGCAGGTCGATGGACAGCACCCGGTCCCAGAACTCTTCGGTAGTGTCGAAAACACCCGATTGGGGGAAGATCGCCGCCACGTTGGCTACCGCATCCAGCCGTCCGTACCGCTGGTAGACCGTGTCCAACGTCGCCGACATCTCCGCCGGCTCCGCCACATCCACGCCGTACACGGAGGCCTCCGCGCCACCCGCTTCGATCTGATTCGCCACCAACTGAGCATCGTCGACATTGACATCAACGAGCGCGACGTTGGCCCCCGCCTCTCCGAATCCGATCGCCGCGGCTCGACCCATACCGCTTGCGGCCCCGGTGACCACGACCGTCTTTCCCGAAAAATCCACGCTCTCCTCCCTTACGAAATCATGGACCTAGAGAAGGGACTCCACCATCTCGGGCGGGCGGCCCACCACAGCTCTCCCGTCGTCGGCGATCAGAATCGGCCGTTCGATCAAGATCGGGTTCGCGACCAGCAATGTCAGCCACGCACCCCGATCGTGAGGACAGTCCCTCAGTTTCAGTTGTTTGGCCCTGTCCTCCCCCATCCGGGCGATCTCCCAAGGCTCCTGGCCGAGAGCGCGGAGCACACGGTCCAAGGTCCCTGCATCAGGAGGGTCGTCCAGGTAGCGCCGCAGAACGTAGTTGACGCCGCGTTCATCGAGGATCGACTTGGCCGACCTGCTCTTCGAGCACTTTGGGTTATGCCAGAGCTCCATCGAGCAAAGGCTAGCTTTCCCGGGTCGCGGCGAGCAGCCAGAATGGGTAGGGTCCATCCCGCCGGGAGAGCCCGGTTCACTCATCCAGCACGAGAGGGATCGCATGAAGGCGAGCGTTATCGGCACCGGCTTCGGTTCACGAGTGTTTGCCCCCGTGTACGCCGATCTGGGTATCGAGGTGGAGGTGGTCTCCGCGCGCGATGAGGATGCCGTACGGCGCGCCTGCACGGCGCAGGTGGACTTCGTCTCTGTCCACTCTCCTCCATTCCTGCATCGCGACCACGTACTCATGGCCCTGGAGGAGGGCAACAACGTCCTGTGTGACAAGCCCTTCGGCCGATCCGCCGCCGAAGCCCGGGAGATGCTGGCCGCGGCGCAAGCGGCGGGGGTCATTCACCTGATCAATTTCGAGTTCCGGCACGACCCGGCCCGCCAGCAGATCAAGCAATGGATCGATCAGGGGGCGATCGGGCCGCTCCACCACGTGGCCTGGACCTTGTACAGCGATGGTTCCCGGGGCAGGCAATACGGGTGGCTCTTCGACAAGGACTCCGGAGGCGGTTGGATCGGGGCGTACGGCGCCCACGTCATCGATGCCCTGCGCTGGATGGTCGGCGAGATTGGATCGGTTGAGGGCATGTGCCGCACGGACATCCGGAGTCGAACGGCCCGAACTGGAGAATCGGTGTCATGCACCGCCGAAGACGCGTTCACCGCCACCATTCTGTTCGAGGACGGTGCTACCGGCGTCATCGACACGTGCTTCGGGAATTCGGAGTACCGACCGCAACGCATCGAAGTACTGGGCACAGACGGTGCCATCCTTCTCGACGGGGTGACCGATCTCCAGCTTCGCATCGGCGGCCAAGAGGTGCAGCGACTTTCCTTCGAACCCCCTCCCGGAGACCCACACGAGCCGTCCTTCAGGAAATGGGCCGCCGTGGCCAAGAAGGCGTTTCAAGAGGAAGAGCAGGTCCGGCCGTCGTTCGAGGAAGGGCTGGCCTGCGCGGTCGTCATCGACGACCTCCGGGCCAACGCGGTGTGGCCGGGTAAGTGACTGCGCGCCACGGGTGAGACCTCACTCGTGGTCCAGACCATCTGTTACGCTCCGCTAGTCATGTTATAACTAGCGCGCGCCACGGCAGCTCTGAGCGGATCGAGGCAGGACCTTCGCGGCTTCTCGATTGTGAGGGATGAGCGGTTTCTGAGGCGGAATCACTGAAAGGGACCGGAAATGATCGTCAACCGCAAGCTACGACTGCTGGCGCCTCTGGTCGCAATATGCCTCCTGGTCGTGTGTGGCAGGTTGCTCGAGCTCCACTTCGAACAGTTCGTCCGGCAACGTCACCTTGAACGTCTCCGCAGCCGCCTCACTCATGGGCTCCTTCCAGACCTTGGGAAAGCAGTTCGAAACCGCCAACCCCAACGTGAAGGTCGTCTTCAACTTTGCCGGGTCGAACACGCTGGCTCAACAAATCACCCAGGGGGCACCGTTCAACGTGTTCGCGTCCGCCGATACGCAGACCATGGACCGGGTGGCCAACGATGTGAATTCACCGGTCACCTTCGCCCACAATAAGGTCACGGTGATCGTCCCTGCCGCCAATCCCGGCCATATCACGACGTTAAAGGACTTGGCCAATCCGGGGATCAAGATCGCCGTGGCCGATCCCAGTGTGCCAGTTGGGAACTACACGCTCGAGGTCCTCAACAATATGGCGGCCTCGCCTGAGTACGGCCCGTCATACGAGTCGGCGGTTAAAGGCAACTTCGTAACGCAGGAGACCAGCGTCGGCGGGGTTTCCACCAAGGTCCAGACGGGCGAGGTGGACGCGGGCTACGTCTACGTGACCGACGGTCTGGCCGCCGGCGCCAAGGTCACGGCGATTGACATTCCGGACCAGTTCAACGTACGAGCCGTGTACCCGATCGCAACCGCTAAGTCCGGATCCAACCAGTCGACCGCGCAGGCCTTCGTCAATTTCGTCCTGTCCGGCGAAGGCCAGGCGACGCTGGCCAAGTACGGCTTCCTGCCCGCGAAATAGTCGAAGGAACCACCATGACCCAAGCGGTGCCCCAGCCCGACGTGGCGGTGCCCGAACAACCGCGTGCCGATCCGCACCCGTCCAAGCGCGGTGGGCGATGGAAGGCATCAGTCGTTCTCGGCCTGCTCATCGTTCTGGCATCGGCCTTCTTCCTGTACCTCCTGGTCCCCATCGCGGCCTTGCTCCTGCATGCGCCGCCATCGACGATCTGGGAGCAGATGCACCAGCCAGATGTCCTGGCTGCGCTGCGGCTGAGCATGGTCACCACCACGATCAGTACCGTGCTGGCCGTCGTCTTTGGCCTGCCTGCCGCCATCGTCCTGGCTCGGGGCAAGTTCTTTGGCCACCGGTTTCTGGAGACGCTGGCCACCCTGCCCACCGTGCTGCCGCCGACGGTGGCCGGCTTGGCTCTGCTGCTCGCCTACGGGCGCACCGGGCTGGTTGGCATGCATCTTGCTACCTTTGGTATCAGCATTCCGTTCACCACGACCGCGGTCGTGATGGCCCAGTTCTTCGTCGCCGCGCCCTTCTTCGTCAACACGGCCAGGTCCGGGCTCGATCAGCTGCACGGGCGTTACGAGACCGCGGCCTACACGTTGCGAGCGTCCCGCTTGCAGGCCTTTCGTTACGTGGTACTGCCGCTCACGAGCCCGGTTCTACTCACCGCGATCGGACTGGCATGGGCTCGGGCCCTCGGCGAGTTCGGCGCGACCATCACCTTCGCCGGCAACTTCCCCGGCCGGACGCAAACCCTGCCGATCGCGGTGTACATCGCGTCGGTATCGAATCTGGACAAATCCATTGCGGTGGCGGTGATCCTGCTGGCGGTGTCGTTCGCCGTCCTGACCACCCTGGGATTTGCCCGATCTCGGCTGGCCCGGAAGTGGTCAACGTGAGCACGCGGCCCGGCCCTGAAGGGGGGCGGCAGTGCTAGATCTCTACTTTGACGTCACCCTCGGATCCTTTCGGGCGGCCGTGAAACTGAGGACTGGCAGTGGAGAGACAACGGTCATCCTGGGCGAGAGCGGATCAGGAAAGACCACGGTGCTGCGGGTCCTGGCCGGCCTGTTGTCACCGCAGCAGGGTTCGTTCGTACTCGACGACGACGTCTACCTCGACACCGCCAAGGGAGTCGAAGTACCCGCCCAGGATCGGCCGATCGGCTACGTATTCCAGGACTATGCCCTGTTTCCGCATCTCTCGGTGTACGACAACATCGCCTTCGGGTTGAAAATGCAGCGAATCTCCAAGAGCGAGATCCGAAGTCGGGTGGCCCAGGCACTGGCACAAGCCCACCTGGTCGGCTACGACGACCGCCGGCCGCGAGAGCTCTCCGGCGGTCAGCAGCAACGAGTAGCCATCGCCAGAGCGTTGGCCTTGCGTCCCCGGTTGCTCCTGCTGGACGAGTCCCTCTCGGCCCTCGACATCCAGACCAGACGACAGGTTGTGCGGGAACTCCGTGAGATCCTCGAGGAGCTGCACCTCACCACCGTCATGGTGTCGCATCAGTACTCCGACGCGCTGAACCTGGCCCACCACATCATGGTCCTCGAAGGGGGGATGGTCATCCAGGAGGGCACCCATATTGATCTCCTGCGACATCCCAAATCGTCGTACATCGCAGAGATGACCGGCGTGAACAGGCTCGAAGGCCTGATCTCGGCCTGGGACCGCACCTCAGGGGTCTGCCGGATGTCGCTTCCGCGAGGCGATGGAACCGAGATCGTCATCGACGGCTGTAGTGGGTTCGTGCCCGACAGTGGTCCACGACTCTCTGTCGGACAACGAGCGACGGCTGTGATTCACCCGCGTCACGTCACCCTCTCGCCTGATCGGGCCACCACCGCAGGCGGGAACACGGTCTCCTGCGTGATATCACAGGTGACTCCCGTCAGCGCCAATCTCTCCGCTGCGGGCAACCAGATGGAGGGCCTCATGCGGGTGGTGGCGTTGATCGACCCTTCCCTGCCCACCCTCACCGCGGACGTGGCGATCGACTCTTCCACCCAGGACCCGCTCCCGGAAGGAGCGACGGTCAATGCCTGCTTTGACCAACGGGACGTAATGGTGTTCATGGCCGAACGCCGCGGCGGGGGCCGCGTCCGCGTAGACGGACCGTGGCAACTACTGCCCACGCTCTTCGGGGTCAACGGGCATCACTGCCTCACCGCGGGTATCGCGGATTCGACCACGGTACCTTTGAAGAACGTGGGGTTGAGATGGCTCAGCATTTTCACCACATTCCCGAAGGTGAAGTCGGCGAACTCCTGCCGGGTCAGCAATCCGTGTTCGACCGCTTCCCAAGCCTCGCTGACAACCTGGCTCATGTCGGGACAATCCCAATGTCCTATATCTGATCCGAAGGTGGCATTGAGAGCATACCCTCCGGGCAAAAGGGGTTTGGTGAAGGCCAAGGAGGTCATCGGGTCGTCGGGCTCGCATCCGAAATACAACTGCTTCTGAAATACGCGGGCAATGTCCTCGACGCTCCGGAATCCGGAGGCGGCGAAGTCATCGTATTGGGTGACCTCCTCCCAGCTCTTGTGCACCATGCCGAAGGCCCGGGCCAGGTCGCCATCTCCCAGTGATCGCCGCATACGGTCGTTCGCATGGTCTCTGAACAGGTGTTGAGCGAAATCGATGTTGATTCGCTCCGGATCGAACTGCCAGATAGCGTCGACGTTCCGCTTGTCGAAGTGGCCGACAAGATCGTTCTCGAGCTGTACCGCCCATCCCACCCCGCCCTCCAGGAATTCGAAGCGAAGATCGGGGAAGCGGTTGGCGACGCCGCCCATGAGCAGAGATCGACAGACGGACTCCTGAGCCGTAGCGAAGTCACCGAGATGATTGAAGACATAGTTCTGGTCGCTGAGTCGCGTGCCCCAACCCTTCGCCGTTCCGTGGAAGGTGGGAACCACACCCAGGTCCTCACATCGCCGCCAAACCGGATCGTAGTCGTAGCTGCTGTCGTGGCCCAGCGTGTCTATCCAGAAGCGGTGGCTGCCGTCGGGCCGTACCGATCTCGGTATGCACCCGTTCATCATCACGGCCTTCAATTTGAGCTCGTGCACGCAGTAGTCGAGCTCGACGACCGCTTCCTCGGGGGTGAACATCGGGATGAACGCCACCGGCTCGAGCCGGTCCCGGAGGCCGTCGTACATCTCGGCATAATACGTATTGAGGGCCCGGGCCACCGCGGTGCGGACTTCCGCGTCCGGGTAGCTCATGAAGCGAAACCCCATGGTGCTATACAACAAGACGTAATCAAGGCCGAGCTCGTCGAGCCTTCGATACAGCAGACTGGGAAGGGTGGCGGTCATACGATCCAGCGTGTTTTCGGCCGGGATCGAAAAGAAGGCCCGGTAGGGCGCGATCAAGCCGTCATCATGATCGGCTCGAACCAGAGCGGTATCAAAGGCTCGGGCCACGCTTTCGCCGGCGACATCGCGCACGTAGTCTCGCACCAGAGGCGGGAACTCGAGAAGGTGGCCGTCCGCGTCGACTATCGGATGGTCGATTTGCTCTCGTATGGCTCGCAGCGCGGCGCTTGGAGTGTAGGAATCCTCCATGACTGACCCCCAGTGAGTTACCGGACGGGCTCGGCGTCTCCCGGTTTGGCCCGTGTTCTCCGCCTGCCGAGGGATCGTCGGGGCAGGTTCGCCCGTCCACGGCCACCTGCGCCCATGCCAGAACTGTACGGCTGCCCGGCTCAGCCAGTCAACCGATGGGCCGGTCAACCGATGGGCCGGTCAACCGATGGGCCGGGCGACCGATGCGCCGGGCGACCGAGCGGGGCCCAACTGGGTTCCACGGTGCTCACCGCCTAACCTGGGTCTGTGCAACTCCCATCCCACGTCGGCGACCACCTCGCGGGCGGAATGGGCGCAGGTCCGGCCGGTCGACACCAGCGAAATGCCCAGAGAGGGGAGCCATGCCGCAGCGGGATCCAACAGACGTGGAATGGGTGGGCACAGACTTCGACCCCCACCGGGTGGACCCCGACAACGTGTGGGACGCGACCCACTACCTCCTGGACCGCTGTCCGCTCAGTCGCGGCCATGACCGCAAGGGCGACTACTACGTCATAGGAAAGTACGCCGACGTCCTCGACGTTTTGCAGGACTGGCGAAGCTTCGGGAGCACACCGGGGAAGTACGTCGGGGATGAGCAGATGCCGATCTCGATGCCGCCCATCGACGCGGACCCGCCCCTACACCGACACATCCGGGAGGTCCTCAACCCCTTCTTCGCGCCGTGTCGGGTGCTGTCCTTTGAACCTGGGATGCGAGAGATCATCGATGGCTTCCTCGACACCTTCCCAAACGAGCCCTTCGACGTCGGAGCGCTCTTCTTCCAGCCGCTGCCGCCGGTTCTGGCCTTCCGCTTCCTCATTGGCCTGCCGGACGACGAGCTGGAGCAGGCCAAGTTTTGGATCCACGAGACGCTGTTCGCCAAGCACGATCACGATGTAAGCGACTCGGCCCGAGCGCTCGTCGAGTGGCTGTACGAACTGGCGCGACGGCACCGCGTCCCCGGGGGATCACACACCGAGATCGTCGACGCCTTGGTGCGTTATCAGGCCCAGGACGGAAGCCAGCTCACGGACGACGAGATCGCCGGCACGGTCATGAACCTGCTCTTTGCCGGTTTCCACACCACCACCGACTCGGGTGGGAGCTTCCTGATCCGCTTGGCCGAAGACCCGTCGCTGCAGCAGGATCTGCGCGCTGATCCGAGCAGGATCCCCACGGCCATCGAAGAACATCTGCGGCTTGTCCCGGCGGTCCCGCACTTGAGCCGGGTGTGTAAGCAGAGCTCCAGCCTGCGGGGACAGGACCTCGGTCCAGGCGATCGGGTCGCCTTCTTGCTCACCGCCGCCAACCGGGACCCCGACGAATTCGAGCGTCCCGACGACTACGATTTGGACCGCCAGCGCAATCGGCACCTCACCTTCGGGGGAGGCGTGCACCGCTGCATCGGATCGCACTTTGCCCGTCTGACGCTACGCGTCGTCTTCGAGCAGATCCTCAGTCGGTTCGATCACATCGAGATCGCCAGCGGTCAGGAGGTCGAGTGGCGGTCGATTCCCCCCTTCTTGTGGTACACCTTGGGGGAAATCCCGGTGACCATGCGGGCCGGCCAGTAGGTTCTAGCGCCCTCCATCGGGGTCGGGAAGAGGAATACGATAGAGCTGCACCGCGTTGTCCTGCAGGACACGACGAACGATGTCCGGGTCGTACCCCTTGAGCACCTGGGTGATGTGTTCGAGCGGGTCGGGATAGAGCGAAACGGGATGCGGTATGTCCGTTTCGACCAGAACGTTGTCAACACCCACGGCGTCGAGTAAACGCTCGACCGTAACCTCCTCGAACCAGAACATCACGTAGAGGTGTTCCCTGAAGTAGTCGGTGGGGCGATGTCTGGCGAAGGCTCGCTCATCGTCGGCCGTGATCATCTCGTCGTAGAGGAACTCGAGAAACTCCATGAAGAATGGGATCCAGCCGATACCACTCTCGACCGATGCCACCTTCAGGCGGGGAAACCGATCGAAGAGGCTGCTGATGCACAGATTGGCGATAATCCGCATGTTGCTCATGGCGCCCTGGGAGTTGACCACCACCTGTCGCCGTTGCGACCCCAGCCCGCTCCATGCGGGCGGGGCCACTCCCCCGTTGGGACCTCGGCGGCTCCGCTCCGGGTCGCGCAGGGCGTCCAGGTCCTGCCGGGTCGCCCCGGCGGCAATATGAAAGTTGGCCACGGCGCCGGACTGGTTGAATAGGTCCCACATTGGCTCGAAGTACGGCTGATTCAGATCAGGTAGACCGAGCATCTCGGGCTTGTCGGACAAGGTGAATCCACGGATACCCTTGTCAATGAGCCGGGTCATCTCCCGTACGGTGAGATCCATATCCCAAATCGGGAGCATGGCCTGAGGAAAGAGCCGCGCTCCCGATTCCTCCTGCACATCGACCAGGAAATCATTGTAGGTCTGGAGCACCATTCGCCGTTGCCCCTGCTCTTCGATGGCGAACACATGATTGGACGCGAAGCCGATCCCGTTTGGATAGAGGATCTGACCCCAAATACCGGCGTCGTCCAGCAGCTCCAGGCGCTCTTTAACGGACCACGCGGCCTTGTCTATGTCCTCAAAGGGTTGTATATAGGCGGTGCCGAGGACCTTGGTGTGGCCCGGTCGGAGGGTATTGCCCCCGAGCGTCCCCCACGGCTGACCATCGAGATACCAGGCGGTCACACCGTCAACGGTCTTCTGCACGGGCATACGCGCAGCGAGCGTCGCCGGCGCCCGCGACGACCAGAGATCAGGCGGCTCGGTGAAATGGGCATCGCAGTCGATCACATGAAGATGCTCGAGCATGCCCATCGCTCTCTCTGAAGGCACAGACGGCTCCTCCCCCTCGACGCCGGCTCAGCGGGCCGTAACGGTCGAGACTTGATGGCCTGACCGGAGGACCGTTCCGGGCAAGGCACCGGTGATCTGATCGCCGTCGACGATCTCCACGCCGTTGACGAGCACGTGCCTGACCCCGACGGCATTGCAGAACAGCCGGGAGGCACCTCCGGGAAGATCCGTCCGCATGCTGAGGGAGTCCTGGCGGATGGTGGCGGGGTCGAACGCAACGAGATCGGCCCAACACCCTTCGGCGATCCGGCCCCGACCGTCGAGGCCGAAGAGCCGGGCCGGCATGTCGGTGATGAGCTGGACCGCTCGCTCGAGCGGGAGCAGCCCACGGTCCCGTACCGATTTTCCCAAGAAATCACTCGTGTAGCCGGCATTGCACAACGTGTCGAGATGGGCGCCGGCGTCGGACCCACCGATCAGCGTCCGCGGGTCACCCCAGTAGCGGCTGCGCAGCTCCCATGTGGCGGGGTCGTCGCCTGCTGGCGGGCTACGGAAAACAGTTCGCAGACCGTCAGCGAGCGAAATGTCGAGCAGGGTGTCAAACGCCGCCTGCCCCCGGGCCGCGGCCACCTCCCCCACGGCTCGGCCGGCGAGCTGATCGTTTTCGGCTGCGAATGTCTCCACGATTCGCAGATCTCCCCACCGGGCCAGCGTCGCCATGCCGCCCTTTGCAGACGTGGCGCCCTGCGCCAGACGCTCCCTCACCCCGGGGTCCTGCAGCGCCACGATCCGTTGGGCCAACGGCAACTGCATGGTGTCGGACCACCCAGGAAGGCCCGTGAGGGGGAAGGTGCTCACCAGGGTGTAGAAGGATTCCATTTGGCCGGGGAAGGCGAGGGCCACGACTCGGGCGCCTCGTTGGGGTGCCGTGCTGGTCGAGGACAACGCCGCTTCGGCGAGGTCCCGGTTGTTGGCCATTACCCGAAAGGTGTTCCAGTTGATCGGGCGGTTCGCCGCTTTGGACATCTGGACCATGACGTCGGCTTGTAGTTCGGTGAAGGGGGCCAACCCGGGGATGAAGGCCAGGGTGGTCCCGGGGTGCTCCCCGGCCGCCGCGGCCAACGCCACCAGCTCCTCGGGGGACGCGGCCCGCGATGGCACCGGCTGTCCGGCTGCGTCCACGTGGGTTGGAGCCCAGGACGAAGAGAAGCCGAGGCCGCCATCATCCAGCGATCGATGGAGGAGCTGGACCATCTGCTCGATCTGCCCGTCGCTCGCCTCCGCTCCGACTGCGGCTTCGCCCATGACCAGCCGACGCAGCACCGAATGGCCCACCAGGAACGCGGCGTTGACTCCGAGATGCCTATCGAAGCGATGGAGCCAGTCACCAAAGCTGTCCCAGTCCCAGGAGAGCCCCGCGTTGAGCGCATCGATCGGGATCCCCTCCACGACCGCCAGCATCGGGCCGACGTAGTCGGCCGCCTTCCCCGCGAGCGGCGCCACCCCGAATCCGCAGTTGCCGCCGATGACCGTCGTGACCCCGTGAAAGCATGACGGCGTGGCGTAGGGATCCCACGTGAGCTGTGCGTCGTAGTGGGTGTGGACATCGATGAACCCGGGACAGACAACCAGCCCGGAGGCATCGATGGTTCGAGCGGCGGACTCGTCGACCTCACCCACGGCGACGACCTTGCCATCACGCACCCCCACCTGAGCCTTCCGTCCCGGCGCCCCGGTGCCATCGACCACAGTTCCACCGGCGATGAGATAATCGAGCACCGACAGCCTCCTTGACTCAGGACACCTGTACCAGGTGAATCCTGGCCTCAGTGTAGGCAGTGTCGCCGGGCGATTACCATCGAAGGTCGGATCCGGATATCCATTGGCTAGGGGGTCGACGTGTCCGATTTCGACGTGCAGATCAAAGGTGGGATCGTCGTTGACGGGACCCGCGTACCACGGTTCCGTGCTGATGTGTGGGTGAAGGACGGCCGGGTCGCGCAAATCGGTGGTCGGCCCCGCGGCGTGGCCGAGCGGGTGATCGACGCAGACGGTTTGATCGTGGCCCCGGGATTCGTCGATCTCCACACCCACTACGACGCGCAAATCCGATGGGACCCGTGGTGCACGGTGTCGAGCTGGCATGGCGTGACTTCCGTCGTGCTCGGAAACTGTGGCTTTGGATTCGCCCCCTGCCGGAAGGAGTTCCGTGAGCGCTCAATGCGCTCGATGACTCGGGTGGAAGCCATCCCCTACGACGCCATGAAGGCCGGCATGCCATGGGACTGGGAGACCATCCCTGAGTACCTCGACAGCCTGGACGCTGCTCCGAAAGGGGTGAACTGCCTCCATTACATGCCAACGACGCCATTGATGATCTACGTGATGGGTCTGGAGGCGGCCAAGACCCGACCCGCCACAGATCTCGAGCGCAAAGAGATGCAGCGGCTGCTACACGAGGGGATGGACGCCGGGCTGTGCGGCTTCTCGATCCAGCGCCTCGGACCGAATAGTGTCCAGGCCGACTTCGACGGCACGCCCATGGTGACCGACACGATGGCCGACGACGACATCCTGGCGTTGTGTGCGGTCCTCGGAGAGCGTGACGAGGGTTTCATACAGGTCACCCACAACACCGGCAACCTGCCCTTCGACCGGGCGTTCGTGGAGAAGATGGCGGCGGTGGCCCGGCGGCCGGTGCTCTGGAATTTCGTGTTCGCCGGCACCGCCGACCCATCGGTACATCAAGGGCAACTGGCCTGGCTGGAGGAAGCCAGGCAGAAGGGCCTCCCCATCTTCGGCCAGGGGTCCACCGTGCGACCGTGCGAAGTGTTCACTCTGGCAGAGTGGAACCTCTATGACAACAGCCCGGCGTGGAAGCAGGCCATGACCGGGAGCAAGGACGAACGGATCGCCAAATTCTCCGATCCATCGAGACGCGAGGCCCTCCGCGCCGAGGTCGACGAGAAGTCCGGCCGGTTCAAGGAGGCCTCGATCACCATTGGCGGACCACTCAAGGATCTCGTGGTCCAGGGGGTCAATCGACAGCCGGAGCTACTGCCCTATGTCGGCAGGTCGCTGCAACAGATCGCCGAGGCGGACAACAAATCCGTGGTCGACGCCATGATCGACCTGTCCCTCGCTGGGGACCTCAACGTCGAGTTCCGCGGCTCGACCATCCCGCGGCAAGACCCCCGAAACGTGGCCGGCCTGATCAACGAATCGCTCTATACGTTCCCCGGAGTCTCCGACGGTGGCGCCCACACGAAGTTCATCATCAACGGCAACTACACCACTGATTTCCTGATGTGGCTGGTACGGGACGAAAAGCTGATAACCCTCGAAGAGGCCCACTACCGACTCAGCGCACTGCCAGCCCACGCGGCCGGATTCCGCGACCGTGGCCTTCTCCGGGAGGGAGCACCGGCCGACATCGTCGTGTACGACTTCGACAACCTCGGCTTCGATCCTCCCGACGCGGCTGGCGAGGTGGCCTACGATTTTCCAGGCGGCGAGTGGCGCCGAATCCAGCGGGCTCAGGGATACCAGGCCATCCTCGTCAACGGTGAAGTCACCTTCGAGAACGGCCGATGCACGGGCGCGACTCCCGGCAAACTGCTGCGACGCGGGAGGGGGTAGCTCAGGGCCTCCGCCCGAACGGGGGTCGCCCGCCAACGACTGCCGGTCCCGGGGCCCGTCGCGGTCCCCGTCAGAGGACTCCAGGGGGTCAGCGCCGTCGGGGATAGCCCAGAGCGCGTGAAGCGGCTCGGAACAGCCGCCGGACCACGACCCGACAGGCCCTCCGCCAGGGCCCCAAGGCAAAAGGCCTATCTAGGCGGCGGGACCGGCCTCGTCGTCTGGCACCAAGACCAGTTCGTAAATCGGGTTGAGCATGGCCAGTCGCCCGCGACGGTCGGCAACCGTGCCCGTCAGGAGAACCTGGGCGCCGGTGCGGATGCCAGGGATCGTCTTGCGACCGACGAACAACGCAACCAGTTCACCCCCGCTGGCATCGGTCACCGTGGCTTCGAGGGACGGCGTGTCGAAGCTGGGATGGACTCGTAAAGACCTGATTCGCCCGGCGACCTTCGCGCTTTGGCGGTATTGCAGCTCCGCGATGGGTGTGGTCCCTGGCACCTGGGCGTACCTGGGCTTGGGTGGCGACTGGGATCCGTTGCCATCGGCGTCCAGATCGCGAACCCGGCTGAGCATTCTCTTGGCCGCCGCGATATCAGCCACGTTGAACGGAACGACCGTGGCGTTGACATGAGGGATTTGACCCAGGGCTCTCACGAGTCGGTCGGCGTTCTTGCCGTGGAGAAGCATCGACCAGCTGCGCCGGTACGCACGGGTCGGGATAAGGACGCTCACTTCGGTCTGCCCATCGCCAGCAGCCCGATTGACCAGCTCTAATGCCGCCCGGGCAAGGCGACGGTCGGGCACCTCGATCACCTCGAGCGGTAGACGAGACAAACCGAGGTCAGTCCAGCGACGCATGATGGCCGCGGCCCGGCGGTCGTCGACATCGAAATGCACCGCATAGAGCTCGTCGGGGTTGAGGCTGCGGGCATACTGAATCGCTCGTGCGGTGGCCATGTCGATGCGGTCAACCAGCACCACGGCGGTGTGGCGTCGCAAGACCGGAGCTTCGCAGGCCACGGCCGCCGCCCCCTCGGCCAGCACTGCGTCCTCGACCCGGTATTGCGCGTTGGTGCGGGTAAGCCCATAGATGAGCAGGGGCATGACCACGACCACGACCCATGCGCCCCGAGTGAATTCGGTGAGGGCGAATATCAACACCACAAAGAGACAAACGACGGCGGCGATCGCATTGATTACGACGCTCCGTTTCCAGCCGGGTTCTCTCACCTTGAGGTGGTGTTTGGCCATACCGGCCCCGGCCATGGTGAACCCGGTGAAGACGCCGATGGCATACATCGGGATCAACGCGGCCACCTTCGCACCGGTAGCCAGGAGCAAGGCGATCGACGCCACAGCCAGGACGATGATCCCGTTGGAGAAGACCAGCCGATGCCCCCGCACGGTCAGGGGTCGCGGGAGGAAGGAGTCTTCGGCAACGAAGCTGACGAGAAAAGGAAAACCGGTGAAGCTGGTATTCGCCGCCAGGATCAAGATCACTGCAGTGGCACCCTGCAGAAGCCCGTAAAGGATGGACCCACCTGCACCCTGCCCGTAGACCAGATGCCCGATCTCTGACACCACGGTCGGCGTGCCCGATTGGAAGGGTCGAGCATGGGCCAAGGCGGCCAACACGGAGATCCCGAGGAACATCGCGCCCAGGATGCAGCTCATGACTACCAACGTGCTCCGGGCATTCTTCGCTTGGGGGTCCCGGAAGACGCTCACCCCGTTGGAAATGGCCTCGGTGCCGGTCATCGCCGATCCGCCGTTGGCAAAGGCTCGAGCCACGTAGAACAGCGACACTCCGAGCAGCAACCCGCCGCCCTCATGACCGAACTGCATTTGCCCGGTGGAAACGGGTGCGTGGCCCAGGTCACCAACAGCAGCCTTGGCCAGTCCCGCAATGATCAACACCGCCATGTTGGCGATGAAGAAGTAGGTGGGAAAGGCGAAGAACCTTCCCGCTTCTCTCAGACCCCGCAGGTTGCCGTAGGCGATCAATACGACAAAGGCAACCGAGAGCGGCACGGCCGCAGAGGTCAGCGACGGTACGGCCGAGATGATCGCGTCGGTGCCCGCGGCGACCGACACGGCCACGGTGATGGTGTAGCTGATCAAGAGGGCAGCGCCCGCGATCTGGGCGACATTGGGCCCGAAGTTCTCCCGGCTGACCACATAGGAGCCCCCGGCCTTGGGGTAGGACTTCACGACCTCCCGGTAGCAGATGGTCACGACGGCCAGCACACCCAGGATGACGAGGGTGATCGGAGTGACCAGGGCGAAGGCGGCCAACCCCCCTATTGGAATGAGGATGCGCAGGATCTCCTCGGACGCGTACGCAGACGACGACATCACGTCCGACGAGAGGACAGCCAGCGCGGTGGGCTTCCCGAGCCGCTCCCCCGACAGCTGCTCGCTGATCAACGGCGGCCCCAACAGGAGCTTCTTGAGTCGATAGGCCCGCGACTCGGGCAGAGGGGGTGCCGGTGCTCCGGCCACCGGCCGGGTCCAACCGGGCAGGATCGTCTCGCTGCCGGCTGTCGGCGCGCCCGCGTCGACTGGGGCCGCGCCCGAGACTTCGCTGATCGACCCCACCTCCTTCGGTGCCCGGACCGCCACAAGGCTACCGGTCCGCATCGTCGACCACATGCAGGGGCGACCATCTCATGACTTCAGGCCGGCTGCCCGCGTCAGGATCAACTGCGGCGATATCGTCGGAGGGTGACCGCGCCCCGCTTGCGGTGGACGAGACTGGCTCTGGCTGGCGCCCTCCCCCTCGCCGTGGCCGCCGCGTGGATCCCTCTGCGGGACCGGCTGCCCAACACCGACCTCGCCCTCCTGCTGGTCCTGGTCATCGCTATGGTCGGTTGGCTGATCGGGCCGGCGGCCGCGGTCGGTTCGGCGGTGGTGGCGTCAGTGGCGTTCGACGTGCTCGACGCGCCCCCGTACGGAGCGCTCACCATGGCCCGGGGCAACGACATCGGCACCGCGCTCATTCTCCTGGCTACGGGCGCACTCGTCGGCGCCGGTGCGGCTCGGCTGGCCCGCTACCACGATGCCGACGACCGCCGGACGGACGCTTTGGCGGTCGTAATGGAGGCCTCGCGCCTCACGGCAACCGGCGAAGAACAGCAGCTCGTGACCGCAGCTCTAGGCGCCGAGCTCAAGAGGGCGCTCCATCTAGTCGACTGGGAACTGCACTGTCGACCGCCGAGCGGAACCCGGCCGTCAGTGGCTCGCGATGGTCATCTTGTAGGCCTGGTGGGCTCCGCCAGCAGCGGTACCTCACCCCAGATCGACCTGCCCATCTGGCGGAAAGGCGAGGTCGTGGCCCACTATCGACTCACGCTGGGCCCGACCCGACCGGCCCAAGCCGAACTGCGCGTCGCGGTCAGCCTCGCCGATCAAGCGGGTGCGGCGATGGCCGAGTCCCCGCCCGACCCGCGACCACCTTCGCCGAGACCCCCGATGCTGCGGCTCCTACGCCGTAGCTCTGGTGCCCCGGGCGGCACCAAGACAACTGGAGCCGCGCCCCCTCACATCAATGGGGATCCCCAAGCGGAAAACCCCAACGGTCGCCTGGCCGCGGCTCCCTGAGCCGGCGAGGGACCGCACCACCGCCCGAGCGCCCGAGCGGCGGAGCGGCGGAGCGGCGGTCAGCGGCAGTCAGCGACGGTCAGCTCTCGCAGGACTTCTTCAGATTGGCGAGCGTGGTGGCGATGCCTTCCCGGGTCGTAACGGCCATGCCTTCCAGAAAGGCCACCACATCCAGGTCTGGTGCCCGAGTGGCGATGAACTCGTCATAGTCGTCGAAGACCTGCCACGTCTCTTTGAGGTCGGTACCCTCCCCCACCGGCTGCAGGTCGAACTGCCAGCGCACGAGGGGAATCTCGCCCCCCTCGGGACCGTAGTTGACAAAACTGAACACCTGGCCCGGCTGGGCTGCGTCGACCCGGCAGCGCGTGCTCCAGGTTCGTTCGCCACTGTCGTTGTGGCCCGTGAACCACGCGCCAGCAGCAGTCCCGCCGGCCGGCTCATCCCAGTCCCCGCCCGTGCAGACGGGGGAGAACTCGCCCATGCGGGAGATGTCGGAGATGGCAGCCCAGACCTGCTCCGGCGGGGCAGCAATGGTCACAGAATCGGCGTAGGTGAAGCGGCTGAGGTCCATGAGGGCAACTGTAGACGGCCCGGATCAGAGGGGCACCGGGGTGACGGGTCGCCGAGCTCCGAACGGCCGGCCGCTCACAGGACGACTCCGGCCTCCTTGAGCTTCTCGATCTCGTCCCAGCTGTAGCCAAGCTGCAAAAGGATCTCCTCGGTGTGCTCACCATGTTCCGGCGCTCGCTCCAAGGGAGGCGGCCGACCGTCGAACTGCACCGGCACTTGCGGGAGCCGGTAGCGCGCCCTGGCCGTCGACGGTTACCTCGCCGATGTACTCGTTGGCTTCAACCTGCGGATCCTCCAGCAGCTCGGCGAAACCTTGCACCGGCGCCCACGGCGCGTCGATGCGCCCCAACAGTTCCTTCCACTCGGCCAGCGTTCGCCGGCCGAACTCGATATCGAGCTCAGCGACACAAGCCGCACTGTTGTCCTGCCTGGCCTGCAAATCCCCGAAGCGGGGGTCGTCGAGCAGGTCCCCACGATTGATCAGGTGGCAGAACTTCGCCCAATAACGATCCGCTTGCAGGAAGGCGATCTGGATATGCCGACCGTCCGATGTTCGGTAAATTCCGGACAGGGGATTGATCATGGGGGCCCGACCCGCCGACGGTTCCATCGGCGTCCCGGCGAGGGCGGCGACTACATCAGTGGAGAACATCGACATCGCGGTGGCCAGCAGTGATACGTCGATCAGGGCACCCTGGCCGGTCTGCGTCCGCTTGAACAGCGCGGCCGAGACCCCGAACGCCAAGGCCATGCCGGCGCTGTGGTCCCCGATACCACCCGGCTGGGCGACCGGGTAGTCCCTGTCGGGTGGAGAGACTCGGTACCCCACCCCGCCTCGCGCCCAGAAGGCCGTGGCGTCATAACCGCCTTGATCTGCGTCCGGGCCCCGCGTCCCGAATCCGTGACCTCTGGCATAGATCAATGACGGGTACCGAGCTCTCAGGGTGCTCGGACCAAGTCCCAGGCGGTCGAGCGCAGCTGATCGCAAACTGGTTAGGAATACGTCCGCCGACTCGAGCAGCCGCAACAACACCGACTTTCCCGTCTCGCTTTGCAGGTCCACCGCCAAGGAGCGCTTTCCCCGGTTGGTCAAGGCCACCATCAGGTCTACCCCACCGCTGGGGTATGAGATGCCTCGGGTCTTGGTGCTACGAAATGGGTCTCCTCCATCCACCCGCTCGACGTGAATGACGTCTGCGCCCCAATCCGCCAGGCGAGCCCCCGCTGCGGGTACAAAGAGCCACTCGGCCACCTCGACTACTCGTACACCTTCAAAGGCTAGGTCCATCCCGTGGCGGCTCCGCGTCCCTTTGCGATCGCTACAAACTAGGAGGCGCGACGGATCGGGGCAAAAAACCCAAACCAGGGAAACGGTAGGGTGGCCCATGCGTGTCGTGGGTGTAATGGACTTTGGCGGACCGGAGCAGCTGCAGGTGCTCGAGGTGCCCACCCCGCAACCGGGGCCAGGCGAGGTGCGCATTCGAGTTCTCGGGGCGGCCGTGAACCCGACCGACATCGCCCTGCGGTCCGGCGCCGTGCGCGCTGCGTTCGCTGACCGCCCTCCTCCCTATGTGCCCGGCATGGATGCGTCGGGCACAGTCAGCGCCACCGGAGACGGAGTGTCGTGGTCGGAAGGCGACCCCGTCATCGCCTTGGTCATGCCGCACGGTCCCCACGGGGGAGCGTATGCCGAGGAGGTCGTGGTACCTGCCGAGTCCGTGGTCCGCCGCCCAGCCGGGATCGATCCCCTCCCGGCGGCGACGCTGCTCATGAACGCCATGTCCGCGCGGATGGCACTCGACCGCCTCGCCCTTGTTCCCGGAGACACCCTGTTGGTGACCGGCGCTCCGGGCGCGTTCGGTGGATCCGTGGTACAGCTGGCGAAGGCAGACGGCTTGCGAGTTATCGTCGACGCCGCGCCCGCAGACGAGGAGCTGGTCCGCGCCCTCGGCGCGGACGAGGTCGTGAGCCGCGGCGACGGCCTGAGCGAACGGGTGCGATCTGTCGTTCCGTCCGGGGTGGACGGGGTAGCCGACGGCGCCCGGCTCCGTGAAGAGATTCTCCCTGCTGTGCGTGATGGTGGCGCCGTCGCGTCCGTCCGCGAGTGGAACATCGATCCCGAGCGCGGCATCAGCATCCGCCGGGTTCAAGTTCCGAAGGCGGCGGGCGACACGGCGGCTCTCGACGGTCTTCGTCGTCAAGTTGAGGCGGGCGTTTTGCGGCCACGTCTCGCCGATGTGTTCGCCCCTGGCGATGCCTCCGAGGCCCACCGGCGCTTCGAGCGTGGCGGCGTACGGGGACGGTTCGTGATCGACTTCAGCCAGTAGCCGGCCGAGCTTGCGATGGGGGCCACGAGCCCGGCTGTGCGTAACATGGGCGTCGCGATGGGCGTGGAGGTAGTGGTGTGACAGCAACCGTGGGCGCAGAACTGCTCGGCTCGGGCTCAACCCGGTACGTGGGTGGTCGGGTCGGCCGGGTAGAGGACCCTCGCCTGCTGACCGGTCAGGGCACGTTCGTCGCTGACGTGTCACCCCCAGGCACGCTGCACGCTGTCTTCGTCAGGAGTCCGTTCGCTCGGGCCAGGATCCGGGGGATCGACGTATCCGAAGCGCTTGCGCTGCCCGGAGTGGTGAGCGTGTTCGTGGCCGGCGACCTCAATCCCGATGTGAAAGAGCAGTGGCAAACCAAGAGCGGGCCAAACGTGCCCGACGTGCCACGCCCCCCGCTTGCGGACGATGAGGTGCGATTCGTCGGCGATCAGGTCGCGCTCGTCGTGGCGGACAGCGCCTACGTGGCCGAAGATGCAGCCGAGCTGGTGGTCGTCGACTACGACCCCCTGCCCGCCGCCGTCGACTACGCCAGCGCCGAGGACTCCGAGGCGGTGGTGCACGCCATGTTCCCGACCAACGTGGCCGACGCCAAATCGGGTACCACGACTGACGAAGTCGAAGAGGCTTTTGCCATCGCTCCGCATGTTGTGACCGCAGCGATCAGCCAGCACCCACACGTCCCCGCTCCGATGGAGACGCGTGGCATGGTCGTGCATTGGCAAGCTGGGGAGCTGACGATCTGGTCGGCAACACAAGCTCCGCACGAGGTTCGCCTGTTTTGCTCTCGGCTCCTCGGGCTCCCGGAGCATCGGATCAGGGTCATCATGCGCGACACCGGCGGAGGGTTCGGGCAGAAGATCAATATCCAACGGGACGAGATGTGCCTCATGCTCGCGGCGCGGAAGGTGCCGGGTCCCCTGAAGTGGATCGAGGATCGGCGGGAGAACCTTCTCGTTGGTGGTCAGGCCCGCCACGAGCAGGGCACGGCGCGAATGGCCTTCGCCGAGGACGGCACCATCCTGGCGGCCCGCCTCGACGTCGCCGTCGATGTCGGCGCCTACCCGGCGAGCTCCCCGGTGGGCCAAGGCGCCCTGATGGGATCCTTGTTCCCCGGCCCTTACCGCGTTCCCCTCGCCACCTTTGGCGCCAAATCGATCTGCACCAACCTCGTCGGACGGGCCTCGTACCGGGGTCCCTGGATGTTCGAAACCCTCTCCCGCGAGATCCTGCTCGATATCGCCGCTCGGCAGATCGCCATGGACCCGATCGCTCTGCGCCGGCAGAACCTGCTGCGTCTGGACGACATGCCCTACACCAACCCCAACGGGACGACCTACGACGCCATAACTCCTCTGGAGACCTTCGAGCGGGCCCTGGAGATCCTCGACTACGACGGCTTCCGAGGCGAGCAGGCGGCTGCTCGCGAGCAGGGGCGGTACCTGGGCGTCGGCACATCGACCTACGTCGAGCTGACCACCGGTGGGTTCGGCGTGTTCTCGACGGAAGGGGCGACGATCAGGATCGAACCTTCGGGCAAGGTCAACGTCTACGTCGCGGGTGGGTCGACAGGCAACAGCATCGAGACCACGGTCGTCCAGCTGACCGCCGATGCGCTGGGCGTCGACATCGAAGACGTCAATACCATTCAGGGCGATACCGCGATAACCCCCTACGGTGCGGGAACCGGCGGCAGCCGCAGCGCGTCGATGACCGCCGGCGCCATCGCGGATACGGCCGGAGTACTGCGCGAAAAGCTGGTAACGATCGCCGCGCACCGGCTCGAGGCCGCCCCCGAGGACATCGAACTGGTTCGTAGCCAGGCCAACGTGCGGGGTACGCCGTCGGTCAGCATCACGTATCAGGAGTTGGCCCAACTGGCCTACTTCGCGACCGACCAACTGCCTGACGGTGTCAGTGCCGGGCTGGAGGCCAGTGGGCGGTACACCACCCCGAGACCGTTCATCTGGGCGAATGCGACGCACATCTGCACGTGCGAGGTCGACATCGTTACCGGCCAAGTGACGGTCCTGCGCTATATCGTCGGCGAAGACTGCGGTCCCATGATCAACCCCAACATCGTGGAAGGACAGATCGCCGGCGGCAGCGTGCAAGGAATCGGGGGTGTGCTCTACGAGCACTGGGCCTTCGACGATGACGGCAACCCCCTCGCCACCACGTTCATGGACTACCTGCTGCCAGGTGCCACAGAAGTCCCCGTCATCGAGTTCGGGCACGTCGAGTCGCTCAGCGCAGGGGCGGGCGGCTTCAAGGGGGTTGGGGAAGGAGGCGCCATCGGCGCCCCGGCCGCCGTGGTCAATGCCGTGGCGGACGCCCTTTCCCCGTTCGGCGTCAACGTCACCCACCTACCCCTCGGGCCCGCCGACGTGGTGGCCCTACTCGATGGGCGGGCTGCTACCGCCGGCTGACGGACACGGTGGCCCCGTGACGCCTGCCCCGGTGACCCCTGGTCCGAATCAAGGCGGCGCCTAGGCCACGAAAAGGGTCAGTAAAAAGCTTCGCCCCGTTTTTCCTGACCGTTTTGATCGACGATCACGCTCAGTTTTTTTCGGAAACGGTCAGCAAACCGATGCTCGGGCCAATCAACCCGTTTTACCGACCGTTTTCATCCGCCACCACGCTCAGTTTTTTTCGGAAACGGTCAGCAAAAGCGGCACCTACCCGTTTTGCTGACCGTTTTTGTCGCCCGGTGTGGCGGGGGGCGGGCGGGAGGCCGACCGACCGGCGCCCAACGCTCGGTTTAGGCGGCGGAGTGGGTCGCGGAAAGCCGGGCCGGAGGAACGGGTTCGAACCGGTAGAGCTTGCACGCGTTGCCGATGAGGATCTTGTCGGCCTGCTCCTGCGTCAGTCCCTCGAGCTGACGGTGGGCGATCTCGATGCTGTGCGGCCAGGTCGTGTCAGAGTGCGGATAGTCGGTCTCGATGACGATGTTGTCGAGCAGGTCGAGATGCCGCATCTCCCGGACCCCGGAGTAATCCTCGAAGAAGCACCCGTAGATGTGCTCCTTGAAGAGGTCGACCGGCCGGCGGCCTTCGAAGCTGTCGACGATCGTGTCGAGCTCTTCGACCGTGCCCTGGCGACCGTCGTGCTGCACGTTGTACTTGCTGGCCCAGAATCGATGCCGGTCGTAGACGCGCTCGCAGCGCTCGAGCAGGGTAGGCATCCACCCGATGCCCCCTTCGGACAAGCAGATCTTCAATTTCGGATGGCGCAGGAATATTCCGCTGAAGATGAAGTCGAGGCACGTACCCGGCGGAAGGGTCATCATGCCCCACACCAGCGCCTGCATGAACGGCATGTCCTCCGAGGTCTTGGGGAGCGAAGAGGACGATCCGCCGTGCATGTTGATCACCAGGTTGGTCTCGGCGCACGCCGCGAACACCGGGTCCCAGTAGCGGTTGGGGTCATGGAAGGACGGCCAACCGAGAGGAGCCGGGTTCTCGCTGAAGGTGATACACCGAGCGCCCTTTCCTGCACAACGCTCGATCTCAGAGGTAGCGAGCCGGGTATCCCAGAAGGGGATCATGACCATCGGGATGAAACGTCCGGGGGCATAGGCACACCACTCGTCGATCATCCAGTCATTCCAGGCCTGGATGCACGCAAACCCGAGCTCCCGGTCGGCGATCTCGGAGAAGACCTGGCCGGCAAAGCGGGGGAACGACGGGAAGGTGATGGAGGCGAGGATGCCTCCTTCATCCATATCCTTGATACGCGCCGCTGGGTCGTAGCACCCGGGACGCATCTCCTCGTAGGTCAGCGGAATGGGCGAGTACTCCTCGAACCGTTTCCCGGCGGTCACCTCGAGACCACGGGCCGGGCGAGGTTTGCCGTCGAACCACCAGTACTCCTGGCCGTTTTCCTTGACCAGATGCGGGGCCTTGTCCCTGAGCTTCGAGGGGACTCGGTCCACCCAAAGGTTGGGAGGCTCCACCACGTGGTCATCGGCTGAAACCAGCCACTCAATGTTTAGTTGCGGCATTTGCCCTCTCTCGATCTCGTCGTCAACCCGCCAACCGTTGCCACCATCCACCGTCTTGTCGGGTCCGCTTGTCTCCTGTGCTTCGCCGGCAGCCGATCACGCCCGCCCGGCGCCTGCATCAGCCCCGGTGAGCTCATGACCGGCTGGCGGAGGCGGAGCCGGCTCGAAGTTGAACACCCGCATGGCGTTCGTACGGAGAATCTTGTCCTGCACGGCCGCGTCGAGGTGGCCGACGCCTTTGGCTGCCTCGCGGCGGGAGTGCGGGAAGCTGCAGTCGGGATGCGGGTAGTCCGTCTCGATCATGATGTTGTCGATGGGAAGCAGATCGAGGCTCCGCAGGCCGATCGGGTCGTCGATGAAGCAGCCGTACACATGCTGACTGAACAGCTCGTACGGATCGATGAGTGTTCGCTGGAGGAGCTCGTCGCTCACCGCTTGCTCCTTGGCGATGGCACCGCCAACCACCTCGTTGATCGAAAGCCCCGACGCCTCGACCTTCAGCATCACCCGGGCCTGCATGGCGACCACCCGCTCGATCCGCTGGAGGTAGAGCGGAATCCAGCCGATCCCGCCCTCTGAAAGGCAGAGCTTCAGATCCGGGAACCGCTGGAAGTTGCCCGAGAACATCCAGTCGCCCAGACAGGACATCGAGTTGATCATCGGAAGGGTAGGAGAGAGGACCGGGGGGGCGTCCGCCGATGTTGTCGCCATCCGGGATGACGAGCCGAGATGGGCGGCCAGCGGGACCCCGGCATCACTTACCGCGGCGAACACCGGGTCCCAGAACCGATCCTTGTCGTGGACGGAAGGAAAGCCCAGGTAGGAAGGATTCTCGGAGAAGGCCACGGCGCGGGCGCCCATGGCCACGCCGCGGTCGATCTCGCGGACCGCAAGCTGAGGATCCCAGAACGGCATGATCATCAGCGGGATGTAGCGGCCCGGGACCGACTTCGACCAATCGTCGACCATCCAGTCGTTGTACGCCTGGATGCACGCAAAGCCGAGGTCACGATCGGCGATCTCAGAGAACAGCTGGCCACAGAACCGCGGGAACGACGGGAAGAGCATCGAGCCGAGCACGCCGTCCGCCAGCATGTCCTTCTCTCGGGCGACGGGATCCCAAGCGCCGCGTGGCATCTCCTCGAAGGTGGTCGGCTCTACACTCCACTCCGAGGGTGGCTTCTCCGTCACCGCCCACATGCCGCTGATCGGGTACTTCTTGCCGTCGAACAGCCAGGCCGAACCGCGTTCGAGCGGCACTACGCGCGGCGCCCGATCCCGGTACTTCGCTGGCACCCGGTCCTGCCACACTCCAGGGGGCTCGACGACGTGGTCATCGACCGAAACCATCCAAAAATCCTCATTCATGTCTGTTGGTCCGTCCTTTTGGTCGTTCTTCGTCGTCGTCCGGGAGCCACCCCCGGCCCGTCTACCCCGTCCGAGCGAACGAGGTAGTCCATTCTTCCATCTAGGTCGATCAGCTTGCTCGCCTTGAGGCGTGTGCTTCGCCCTGGGCACCTCCGACCCGTTCGGCCTTTGGCCGCCCGACCGGCGGCGGCCAACGGGCCACGACGCGAGGGGGCGTCGCAGGGGAAGGAGCAGTACGCCATCTCGGACGGGAAGGAACGCGAGCACTCACGCTAAATTGCATTTCTAATTGCATCCAGTGTAATGATGTAGTGCCCCGCCTGTCAAGGCACGTCTGGCTGGTGGGCGGCGGCCGGTGGCGGGCGGCCCGTGGCCGGTGGCGGGCGGTGGCCCGTGGCCCCTGCCCCTGGCCCTGGCCCTGGCCCTGGCCCTGGCCCTGGCCTACTGGATGAAGAGCGGGTTGACCAGACAGCCGGTAGCTTTCGGGAGGGGCGGAGGGGCGACAACCAACCCTCCGATGGCGGCACCTGAGGCGCGGGCGGCCTGCGCCGCCGGGGCCAGGTTGCAGTTGTCCACCAACACCAGGCCGACCGCCCAGACGAGGGAATGGACCTGCCGTGGCGGCTCCGCCGGGCTGACCGCATCCAGGAAGTCCCAGCACAACAGTGACACCTGATGGTCGACGATCCACTCCGCGGCCCCGGCCCCCGCTCCAGGTGTCGGGGCGCCGGTCATGAGGTCCATCCTGTGGCCCGCCGCTTCAAATCGGTCCCGACCCATGTAGAGCAGCAGAGCGTCGCCCGGCTCGAATACCGCGCCTGCACTCGACAGGGCGGCGTCGATATCTTCGCCAGTAACTGGAGAGGCGGCGTCGGCCCAGTCCGTTCCCCGAACCGCCGGGATGTCAGCGACCACGCCCCTGGTAAACAGCCCCTGGCCGGCCATGGCGGCGATGGACGGTCCATCGGGATCGTCCACCGAAAAACCCGAATACCATTCGCCTCCAAATCCACAGTGATTGAAGCCGTCGAGGTGGGTCTGTCGTTGTCCGTGAGCGGCCACATGCATGACGTCAAATCCGGCGTTGATCGGTGCCTGTCCGTCTATTGCATGCTCATAATTCGACACTTCCACCGTCAGATGGCCTTCGGCGAGTTCGTACCCTTGGCGAATCTCGAGCGGGCGGGCCAGTGAGACGGAAAAGCCGGTCCGCATGGCGTCGATCGCTCGGCGATGGGCCGCTTCATCGATGTGGTTGGTCGTACCTTTGCGGTCCTTGGTGCCAAACCGGTGACTTCTACCCAGTTCGCTGATCCAGGCCGCGTACTGCTCATCTTGGTTCACTGCATCCGCTCCCCAGGGTCAAGGCCGGCCGCTACCACGAGACGCTCGAGCTTCCGACCGGGGCGCCGTTGGCTCCGGCATCGCAAATACGCTACCAGCCGGTCGGCGTAGAATGCCGGGGCGGTGAAACCGCGGTCGCACGAGTCTCGATCGGCTCGACTTCGAGAAGAACTCGGGCATCCCGTCATCGATGGCGACGGGCACGTCCTCGAGCTAATGCCGGTGTTCGCCGACTTCGTGAGGGACAGCGGACGTGGCGATCTGGTCGACACGACGCCGATGTTCAAGCTGGGACCCGAGCATTGGCGAACCCGACGCGAAACGAGCGCGGCAGAGCGTCGGCGCACACGGAGCTTTGCCGGTCCCTTTTGGGCAGGTACCGGGGACACCGAGTACTTCGCCACCGTGACCTCGCCATCGAGGTACTACGACCGGCTCGGTGAAGCAGGCATTGACTACGCCATTCTCTATCCAACGGTCGGACTGCAGCTCGGGCATCTCGCGGATGACGACCGACGGGTCGAGTTGTGCCGCCTGTACAACGAGTACATGGCGGACCAGTACTCCCCCTATCGCGACCGTTTCGCGATGGCGGCCGTGGTCCCGATGGACTCGCCGGGCGAGGCGGTTGAGGCGATGACGCACGCGGTCGGTCTCGGAGCACAGGTGGCTCTGATCCCCAGCTACGTTCGCCGTCAGCTGCGGGTGGCGGGGCCGGCGGCCTGGCCGACCCCCGAGGCGGGCACGGTGGAATGGATCGACACGTACGGGCTGGACAGCCTGTACGACTACGACCCGGTTTGGGCCAAGGCCATCGATCTGGGGCTGCCGTTGGCGGCCCACTCAGTCGGCATGGGATTCACCGACCGCTCTTCGATCTCGAACTTCGTGTACAACCACATCGGCCACTTCGGAGCGGTCGGCGAGGCGCTGGCCAAATCGTTGTTCCTGGGCGGAGTGACGCGCCGGTTCCCTCGCCTCCGGGTGGCGTTGTTGGAAGGCGGTGTTGTGTCCGGGCTACGTCTGTTCAGCGATCTCGTCGGGCACTGGCACAAGCGCGGGGGACATGCGCTCGATCGCCTCAACCCGTCCAACATCGACCGCCAACTCCTGACCCGGCTCTTGACCGAGCGGGATCCGGCCATGGGGCGTTATGCCGCCGAGGACATCGTCGCCGTGTGGGGAGGGGATGACGACCGTAGAGACGACTTCGCGGCGACGTCGGTCCGGAGCGAGCAAGACCTACGTGATCTGTACTGTCCCAACTTCTATTGGGGCTGCGAAGCCGACGATCCGTTCGTGGGGCTGGCCTTTGACCACCGGCTGACCCCGCTGGGCGCGCGAGTCCCAGCAATCATGGGTTCGGACCTGGGCCATTGGGATGTGCCCGAGTTCACCGCGCCGCTCGCAGAGGCGTACGAGCTGGTGGAACGCGGCATCCTGGACGCCCAGATGCTCCGGGAGTTTGTCTTCACCAACGCGATCCGGTGTTACGCCTCTCTCAACCGGGGTTTCTTCCGGGGCACGGCCGTGGAGGGCGAGGTGGCGGAAGTGCTGGCCTCTGACCCTGTTCCCTGAGGCCGGCCGACGATCCGGCAGTCGCTGAAGGGACCTCGCTTGCCCGGGCCGGGCGGTAGCGGACCGCCAGCGCTCGCCGGGTCCGCTTCGAGAGGTTGGGAAGCGAACCATGGATCAGGTTGGAGTGATGAGCCGACACATCACCGGCCGACATGACGAGCACTTGGGCTCTGGATGCATCCACCAGCTCGGGATCGATCTCCGCACCGAAGACGTTCCCACCGTGGGGATTGGCGAATAGCGGCTGAGGCGCGAGGCGGTGACTCCCGGGTATGAACCGGAGGCCTCCGTTTTCCCCATCCACCGGGTCGAGCGCGATCCATAAGGTCACCGCCTCGGCAATCCCGAGTGTGGTCTGCCACGGATGTCCATCCTGGTGCCACAGCACCGGCTGCCCCGCCCCCGCCTCCTTGACAAAGTAGGTCGAACCGAACGGGATCGGCTCGGACCCGAGAAGGCAACGGGCGATCTCTGACAATGGGGTGTCTGCCGCGAGTCTCGACAGGAAGTCATCGTCCGGCAAAGAGACTGCCACCATCGGTCCGGTCAACCGGCGTCCGGTCTGAAGGGCAACGAGATGAGCCGCACACCGAGCCACCGTCGGGCCGTCGAGCCCGTCCCGGATAACCACAAAACCATCGCGCCGGTATCTCGAAACGACCGTGGACTCGAGCACCGATTCGCAATCAGGTGATGAACGCAGGCAAGGTCTTCCACCCTCGAACCACAGACGACTCGAGTTCGGCACGATCCATATCCAGCTCCCACGCGGGGAATCGGTCGAGCAGCTCGTCCAAGGCGACACGGCCTTCCAACCGCGCCAGCGCCGCGCCCAGACAGAAGTGGATGCCGTATCCGAAAGCGAGGTGGTGCCCGATGTCGCGATGGATGTCAAAGACGTCCCCGTCGGGAGGGAAGGCTCGGTGGTCCCGGTTGGCTGACCCGCGCAGCAGCATGATGGCGCTTCCGGCGGGCACCGTCCGGTCATAGAGCTGGACGTCCCGGGTGACGTAGCGAGCCCCGTTGATCGAGGGTGGCTCGAAGCGAAGGATCTCCTCGATGGCGTTCGGGATGAGGGACCGATCCTGTACCAGCTCCCGCCGCTGGTCCGGGTGGTCGCCAAGGACTTTCCCGATCCAGCCGATCAAGCGATTGGTCGTCTCGTTGCCGGCCGAGGACAACAGGTTGACGAAGGTCACAACCTCGCCTCTGGTCAACCGACGGACGGTGCCGAGCTCGTCCTCGAACTCGACATTGAGCAACTGGGTCATGAGGTCATCCGCAGGATGATCCTCACGCCAGTCGATGTACGTACCAAAGAAGTCGTCATTGGCAAACTGGCGCTGGCCGAAGCTCAGCGGCTGGCCGGGTTGGCTTCGCAGCCGGTTGTCCGCTAGCCGGCGGACGGATTCCTGGTCGGCTTCGGGAATGCCGAGGAGCATCCCAATCACCCGCATCGGCATCTTTGCTCCGAGATCGGCGACGAAGTCGAACCGATCGGTGCCCACCAGAGGATCCAGGACGTTGGCGCAGTACTGGCGGATCTGCGACTCGAGCGCGTACATCTTCTTCGGGGTGAAGACCCGGGCGAGCACCCCCCGATGGGCGCTATGAAGCGGTGGATCCTCCATGATGAACACCCCCTTCGGTGGCTGGGCCTTCGCTTGGATCCACTCGAGGACGTGCCCGTGGGCCGAGCTGAACGTCTGGTGATCGAGAAAGCCTCGCTCCACGTCATCAAAACAGCTGAGGGCGTAGAAATCGTAATCCTCGTTGTAATACAGAGGTGTCTCGTCACGCATACGCCGGAACACCGGGTACGGATCGGCGAAGATGTCGACGTCGTAGGGGTCGTAGTAGACGTCGCTTGTCGCGGCGACCATTTCGGATTCCTCAGGCCAGTCGAGCAGTCCATCCTCCATCCACGGGAATGATGGCTCCATTGACAAATGACGCCCGGTCCGACGCCAGGAATAGTCCGACCTCAGCCGTCTCCGACGGCTCACCACCGCGACCGAGCGTCGCCTTGGTGGCCAGTTCAGGAAATTTTTCAGTCCCGACATGCCCATGATCTCGCTGCGGATGAATCCGGGGCAGATGCAGTTGACCCGGATACCTATGGGACCGCCTTCGATCGCTCCGGTCTTGGTCAGGGCAATGACGCCCGCTTTGGTCGCAGCGTAGATGCCGCTTCCCGACGATGAGTTCATCCCACCGGCCGAAGACCAGTTGGTCACTGATCCACCATTGCCGGACTGCATGATGGCCAGCATGCCGTGCTTCATACCGTGGACCACGCCGCGAAGGTTCACGCCGGTGATCCGGTCATACATGTCCATTGGGGTCTCCCACAAAGGCAGACTGGCGCCGATCCCCGCCACGTTCAACACCGCGTCGACCCGGCCAAACTCCTTCAAGGCCGCCGCCATCATGGCCTCGACGTCCGCTTCCTGGGAGATGTCGCAGTGGAAGGGCAAGACATCGCCTCCCACTTCGGCGGCAGTGTCTTTTTCCGCCCCGCTGATATCGCCAGCGACCACCTTCGCCCCCTCGCGGACAAAAACCTTGACCGACGCCTTCCCCTGACCGGAGCCGGCGCCAGTGATAACCGCCACCTTTCCGTCCATCAACCCCATGGTCCCTCCTTCGCTTCTGCCTCACCAACGGTCTTGTACCGCCAGGTTCGGCCCCGAGACTGGGGCCAAATTGACTATCAAAAGTATGTCATGAATCGAGAGTTCATGCCCGAGCGCTGTCGGTGTCCACCCCGGAGCGGATGACCTGTCCTGGCCTATCTCCGGTGTACTGCCCCGCTCGGACGATCTCGCTCCCGTTGACGATGACGTGCTCGATACCGACGGCGTCCGCGTACAGACGGCCGGCTCCACCGGGAAGGTCGTGGCGAGTCACCACTGGTCCGGGGGCGATCGTCTCGGGGTCGAACACCACCAGATCTGCGTAGTGGCCGACTTCGACCCGGCCTCGGTCGCGCAGGCCATAAAGCCGAGCAGGCACATCGGTCAGCAGGCGTACGGCCTCCTCGACGGTAATCAGCTGACGTTCACGGGCCGAGGGGCCGAGGAGGTCGGTGGTATAGGTGAACAAGGACAGGATGTCGAGGTGGGCCCCAGCGTCCGAAGCGCCGAGTATCACCCGATCGTCGTGCCAGGCTTCGGCCCGCCGCTTGCGGCTCACGTCGTCACCACCGACCTCTGGGAGGACGAGTGTCGTGCGCAGACCGTCCGCGACCACAACGTCGAGCAAGGTGTCAAAGGGATCCGCACCCCGCTCCCGGGCGATGTCCGCAACCCGGCGCCCGAGTGTCCCCTCGTTTTGCGCGGCGAAAGTCCCCCCGATGGTGTAGCCCGGAAAATCGAGCAACTCCGCGAAACGCTTGTCCCCGTGCTGGGCCCCCTCCTGCATCCGGCGCCGGACCTCAGGATCCTTCAGGGCCTCGATCCGTTGCGGAATAGGGAGCGTGACGATCGGCTCCCAACCTGGGATGGCGTTCAACCCGAAGGCGGTGTAGAAGGATTGGCGAGTGATGAGCGGTGCCGGATTCTCGAGGGCCAGCACCCTCGCCCCCTGTTCGGCGGCTCGATCCGACACGGCCAGCTCGTCGTCTACCGCGCTACCTCGGGCCGCGGTGACGACCAGTACGTTCCAGTTGAGGGGCCGCTGCCCGAGCCGGGACATGGCGATCATCCGGTCGGCATCGCTCAGGGCGCCGCTCAACGGCAGGTACTCCAGGCTCGTGCCAGGGAACTCTGCCACGACCGAAGCCAGCCGAAGGAACTCCTCGTCGCTGGCGCAACGAGACGGGACGACATTGCCATCTCCGTCCAGATGGTTTTTCCCGTTCGAGGTGGAGAACCCTAAGGCGCCGTCCCTGAGCGCCTCTCGCAGATACCGTTCCATGGCCTGCAGCTGATCTTCAGTTGGATTCGGGTCGTGGGCGTCGGTACCCATCACCAAGCGACGGATCGTGCTGTGACCGGCCATAAAGCCGACATTCGCGGTCACATTCCCATCTAGCTGGCGCAGCCACTCACCGAAGGTGCGCCAGTTGCCCCAGGGGACGCCCTGGCGGAGGGATTCCAGAGGCATACCTTCCACCAAGGCGAGCATCCTCACCAGGTAATCGGCATGCTCGTCCATCATCGGGGCGATCGTGAAGCCGCAGTTCCCGCCAAATACGGTGGTGACCCCGTGCAAGGTTGACGGTGACAAGGCCGGATCCCAGAAGACCTGCGCGTCGTAGTGGGTGTGGACGTCAATGAATCCGGGGGCGACGACCAGCCCGGCAGCATCGATCGTCGAGGCCGCGGCCTCGTCTGTCCTCCCGACCGAAACGATGCGTCGATCCTTATGCCTACATCGGCGCGGTAACGATCACGGCCCGTCCCGTCCACCACCGTTGCTTCTCTGATCAACAAATCCAGCATGGCTATCCTTTCCGGCTGACCTCACCGATCACCGTCAGGCCGGGTCAGACATGGCACCGACCAACCTCAGAAAGAGGCGCACGACCACCACAGTAGTCGGCATAACAGAACGCAGCCATGGCGGAAGATACGGCCCATTCCCGCTCACCGAGTACCCGCTGGCGAATCTGGTGCTCCACCCGGTCGGGTCCTACACTCGCCGGAATACCGATACGTCGCACGACCGTGCGGTGCCGAGGGGAGACTCGATGGCAAAGGGTGTCTTGCTGGTCATGACCGAGCCGTTGCCGGGGAAAGAGGACGAGTTCAACGACTGGTACAGCAACGTCCACCTCCACGAACTGGTCAAAGTGCCGGGAATCGCCGCGGCCCAACGGTTTGAGGCCGTGCCCTGGTCGAACGGTGCGGTCCCGGCTCAGCGCTACCTCGCCGTGTACGAGTTCGACGCCGACGTGGAAGAGGTCAAGGAGGCGCTCGCCGCAGCTCGGTCCACCTTCAGCGAGACACCCGAGGTGATGGACCCGGCCTCAACGGTGGTCTTCTCTTTCAGCGCGATCGGCGATCGAGCCGAGGGCTGACCTTCGGATACCGCCCTCTCCGCGGCGTTACTCTCCTCCCGGATCCCGGCGAGGCCGGAAAAACGGGAGCGTCACGTCGGGAGTGAGGGCCCGAAAGACCACCTCGACCGGGGTACCGCAACGCAACACTGAGGATTCGTGTTCGACGATGCCCGCCGGGATTCGCACCCCCGGTTCCTCGTCGATGTCGACGATGCCCAGGATGTAGGGGACCTTGTCCATGAAGTAGGGATGACCCGGCCGAACCACCGTGCAGTAGCTGTACAGGGAGCCACGGCCAGAGATCCCTTCGGGAGCGAGGTCCGACGACTGGCAGCGGTCGCACATCGGTCGAGGGAAGTGCACGAAGTGCCGGCAGGACTGACACCGAAGGAGCTCGAGGCGATGGTCTCGGGCCGCGTTCCAGTAGAACTGATTTGTCTCGTTCACCTCAGGAAGCGGGGGAAACAGCCCGCCCGGGGGCGCAGGCTCGTTCATCTCGGTCCCTTGGCGTCCCACGTCTGCTCGTTGAGCGGGTTCTGCCTGAGGGGGGGCTTCTTGATCCGCTTCATCGCCTCGGTGCGCTCCGGCTCCACCAGGTATTCGATGTAGCGGGGCACCATGAATGCTGGCATCTTCGTAGCCAGGAACTCGTGCAACTCCGACGGAGGGAGATCCTTGCCGTCGTGCAGCACGACACACACCTTCACCTCGTCCTCGCCGTACTCCGAAGGAACTCCAATCGCGGCTGTCTCCGCCACGGCGGGGTGCTCGTTGACGTAGGCCTCGATCTCCATAGAGGAGATGTTCTCCCCCCTCCGGCGCAAGGAATCCTTGATCCGATCGACGAAGTGGTATCGGCCCTCGTCGTCCTGGACGAAACCGTCGCCGGTGTGGAACCAGCCGTTGCGCCACGCTTCGGCGGTCTTTTCCGGCATCCCGAAATACCCAGCCATCATTCGCCACGGTTGGTTGCATCGCACCACCAGTTCACCGATGGTGCCTTGGGCGACTTCGTAGTCACTCTCGTCGACGACCCGAGCCTCGAAGCCGGGCGTAACCCACTTGCCTTGCGAGGCCCGCTCCGCGGAAACGTCGCGGCCGGCGATCAGCGCCATGCCCACTTCGGTCGTGCTGTAGACGGTGCCCATCTGGACGCCGAAGCGCTCCTTGAACACGTCCACCCTGGGAACGACGGGAGCCCCATAGACAAGTCTCAGTGGGTTGTCCAGGTCGTCGTCACGGGCCGGCTGATCGAGCAGCCAGTTCATCATCGCCGGGATCAACGCGGTCGCAGTGCACCCAAACTTGCGCACGTCATCCCAGAAGTACTGCGTCTTGAACGATTCGCGCAGGATGACCTGCCCACCCACGAAGCCGAGCCAGGCCAACGGACCGAGGCCAGACAGATGGAAGACCGGGAACGGCGCGTAATAGACGTCCTCCGCGCCGAGGTCGATCCACGCCATCTCAGGCCATATACGGCCCCAGGGCACGAGAACCCCTTTCGAGGCGCCTGTCGTCCCCGATGTGTAGGCGATCGAACAGATCTCGTGCCGTTGGGGCGGCGACAGGTCGGCGGCCGGGGCAGCCCCTGCCCAGAGCTGGGCGGTGGTCGCCAGTGGAAACGGAAACCCGCTGGGTAGATCGGATTCCTCTGCGTCCGGGACGATGACAAGCTCGAGCGAGCCCAGGTCCGCCGCGACCTCGCCGAGACGGTCGAGGAACTCTGCTGCGCAGATGAAGTGGCGGGCCTGACTATTGGCCAGAACGTACTTGAGCGAATGGCCCCGGAAGTCGGTGTTGACTCCGGTGTACACGGCTCTCAGCCAACCCAGACCCAGCCAGTGCTCCACCGCGCTGATCGACGTCCGCAACATGGCAGCCACGTTGTCGCCGGGCTGCACACCGAGCCGCCTGAACGCGTCCGCCCACCGAAGGGCGTGTTCGTGCACCTGCCCGTACGTGCGCGAGCCTCCCCTGACGTCCTGGAGATACAAGCGGTCAGGGTCGCTCTCCGCCCAGGATCTGATCGCTGCCGGCAACGTCTCGGACGGCGCGAAGGTGGCGGGAATCGTAGCCCCGAACATGCCGCCAAGCTACACAGTCCACATGACGCTGTCAGCTTGTGGTCGGTAGACTCGGGGCCAGGAACGATTCCTCTGCGAGAGGAGGATGGCGATGACCTCCGCCACTGCCCTACGGGTGATCGACGCCGATACCCACCTGACCGAACCTGCCGACTTGTGGACAGCGCGTATTCCGGAGCGATTTCGCGACGTCGCGCCCAGGGTGGCCCTCGACGAGTCCACCGGTTCGTGGCGATGGCAGATCGGGCAACGTTGGGGCAGCATGGTCGGCAACTACAGCGTGGCGGGCTGGCACGAGTTCCCGCCGTCATGCCCCCCGACCTTGAGCGAGGCCGACCCGGCGGCCTATGACGCCAAGGCCCGGCTCGCCCACATGGATGCCAATGGCATCTACGCCCAGGTGCTCTACCCCAACGTCATAGCCTTCGAAGGCTTCGCGTTCATGGCATTGAACGACGAGGAGCTGAAACTGGCCTGCGTCCGGACCTACAACGACTACCAGGCGGAGTTTGCCTCGATCGCGCCGGAGCGATTCATCCTCCTGGCCGTCCTGCCCTTCTGGGACCTCGAGGAGTCCATCAAAGAACTCCGCCGGTGCCAGGCCATGGGCCACCGGGCTGTCCTTTGGGCCGCCACGCTCGACCGCCACGGCCTTCCTGATTTCGTCGACCCCTATTGGGACCCGTTGTACGCCGCAGCACAAGATCTGGGCCTGTCGATGAACTTCCACGTAGGCGTAGGAGACACGGCAGCCGACATCGAGGCCGCGCTCAAGGCCTACCGCCAAGAGTACGACCCGGCTGCGATCGCGCTGTCGTCGACGATGTCCTTCGTCGGAAACGCCCGGACGATTTCCAAAGCGGTCCTGAGCGGGATATGCGACCGGTTCCCACGGCTCGACTTCGTGTCGGTCGAGAGCGGCTTCGGCTATCTTCCCTTCCTCGTCGACGCCCTCGACTGGCAGTGGCTGAACGTGGGTGGCCGCCGGTCCTACCCCAATCGGCTGATGCCGAGCGAGTACTTCAGGCGGCAGATCTACGGCATGTTCTGGTTCGAGACGGAAGCGCTCGAGCTGCTGCCCAGGTACCAGGACAACATCATGTTCGAAACCGACTTTCCCCATCCGACCTGCCTGCATCCCGGTCCGGCCAGTTTCGCGCCCTCACCCGCAGAGGTCATCGACCGGGCCACGGCAATCGTCGGTGAGGACGTGATCAAGAAGGTCCTTCACGACAACGCGGCGCGGGTCTACCACCTCGATTGAGGATCGAGGAACCGCACGGCTGCAGGGACCCCTGCTCCAGATCGATGCCCGGGCGCCGGCCGGGCCGGCGAAGCACGATGAGCGCTAGGTCCCTGCGGCGTTGACGTCCGCAACGATCGTCGGGAACGGGCACTCATTTTGGTATGTTGCACGGGATTTCGGATTGTTGGAGGGAGGCAGCGTCGTGGCCAGGCCCGCGCTCTCGGCTACTCGGGCGATGCACGTCATGAACTTTCTTGCCGCCCATCCTACGGAGCGGTTCGGACTGTCTGACCTGGCTCACCGGCTGTCGATCAACGTGGCCTCGCTCCACACGGTGTTGGCCACGCTCACCGCCGGCGGCTACCTGGAGCGCGACCCTCGGCACCGGACCTACACCCTGGGGCCGACCCTGGTCGCGATCGGGACCATGGCGCTGGCCCAGCATCCGGTGGTCGAAGCCGCCAGGGACGAAGGCAAACGGCTGAGCGACCGGCTCGAGCTCGACGTGGCGGTGTTTGCCCGCGCTGGGACTGACGTGACCGTGGTGGCGCACTCGGGCATGCGCCACGCCCATGGTCTTTCGCCGCAGATCGGCGAAAGGATGCCACTCCGTCCCCCGCTGGGGTCGATCTTCTACGCCTGGAGTGACGGGGAGACGGTCGAGAACTGGCTGGCCGGCGTCTCCGAGACGGAACGAGAAGGGGACCGAGCCGGAATAGCAGCGGTCGGGCAGCGTGGATTTTCCGTATGCACCGACGGCAAAGTGCTGCGTGAAGGGTCGTATGCCACCGATCACCTGGTGCAAATAAACCCCGACCACGCCTATCGAGTCAGTTCGATCTGCGGCCCGGTCTTCGACACCCACGGTGCTGTCGCTCTGACGATCGCGCTGGTCGGCTTCCCCGCCGACCTTCCTGGAAGCGAAGTACTCGCCCTGGGCGCCGAAGTACGAGGATCTGCGCTGCTCGTCACCAAACGCACGCGAGGGGCGATCCCCCACGCGCTGTCAACCACTGGAGAACCGCGCCCGGCGCTGGCCTAGCACCGTCCCACGGTCTAGGAGATGCGATACACCCGCCTCGCCGTCCCCCCGAAAAGCCAGTCCTGGTCAGCCGTCGAATAGTTGCCGGCCATCTTCTGAAAGGCATTCCAGATGATCGTGTACCCGAGGGTTTGCCGGTCGGCTGGGTAGTTGGATTCGAACATGCATCGGGAGGACCCAAAGGTATCGATACACCAGCGGATGTCGTCACCCCACCATCGCACCACCTCATCCGACCCCACCGGCTTGGACAGCGATGCCCAACCCATCCCATAGAGCATGTCCATGCCGACCCCTCCGAGTTTGACCGTCACGTTCGGACAGCCGGCCAACTCGCCCATTCCCTGACGCCACCGAGCTCGCTCTTCCTGTCGGTCGTCATAGGGTGGGACCCCGAGCGGCCCGCCCAGATGCTCTATGACAACGCTGGTCCCTTCGACCGCTTGGGCCAGGGCGGCGACTTCGGAAAGCTGTGTGTGGTACGCCAACACGTCAAGGGAGTATCCGGCTTCACCCAAGCGGGCCACCCCGCGCCGAAAGTCGGCCCGGCCCAAGGCGGCCGCGTCTCGTTCCTTTCCGTAGCGCGACACTTGGGCATCCCAGGCAGCTCGATGCCTGACGCCGCGGAACCGCCCGGCACCGGCCTGTTCATGGGCCTCGAGTACCTCTTCGACGGCATCCCCCAATGTCAGGTCAGCGAAGGCCACGATCGCCGCGACCCGAGTCTCCCGCCCGTCAGACGCCCGAGCATGGGTGGCCACGAACTCGGTCTCGCCAACGGGTCGGAGCTGTTCGGGTCCGTGCTGCCGGTAGCAGGTGGAGCATTCGACGAACACCGTGTCGGTCACGTTGTGACCCGACCGGGTGTCCCTCAGCAGCTCTTCGAGGAGGTACGGCGAGCCATCACCGCGATCCCACAGATGTTGGTGGGCGTCGACGATCCCCTGCTTCGGATCAACCGCAGCCTCGGTCGTGAGCGCGAGCCATTCCTCGTGGTCGGCCTCGCTCATCGCCGCGTCGCCGCGGCCGCGGCGGAACGCTGCTGGGCGTGCTCCCGGATGGCGCTCGCCAGACCGGGCTGCAGGCGGGTAAAGATCACTTGAAAGCCTTGATCGATCCGCCGGAGAGCGTCTTCCACGTTCGTCGCGATCGACACGCAGGGAACATTGCGGCTGGTGCACACCTCCAGAACGTGGGCGAGGTTTTCCTCCACCTCTGGATGAATCGGGTTGCTGACTTCCAGACCCATGTCCGACGCCATGTCACCCGGACCGGGCCAGATGGCGCCTATGCCATTGGTGGCGTCGACGATGCGCTCGATGTTCTCCACGCCGCGGCGGCTTTCCACGATGCCGACAATCAGCAGCTCCCCATCCGGGTTGCTGGGCCAGACATCGGCTTTGTGGACGTACTCGCTCTGGCTCACGCCCCAGTAGCGGGCAGCCACGGGCGGCCAATAGCCTCGCTCGCCGCCCCCGAGGGAGCTGCCCCGCTTCGCCGGGTATCGGGCCGCGTTGACGATCGCCAGCGTGTCCTCCGGGGTTTGGATCTGCGGGGCGACGAAGCCGTACACCCCAAGGTCGAGGCACTGCTTGATGATCCACTGGCTGGTCTCTCGGGCGTTGGGTGGAATTCGGGTGGTCGGGACAACCGAGGGGCGGAGCCCGTCGTCGCTGATGCGACGCCGGCTCAGCATGGCCTGCAGCGACGTTCGGAGCGCCATGAAGTCGAAGCCGAAATGCTCCATCTCGAAGATCACCATGTCGAAATCCGAGTCTCCGTAGGCTTGGGCCTCCTCCCAGCTCCCATTCGGTACGGGCGGCGACGACACCACCACCTCTCCCGCCGCCAGCTTCTCGATCACCTTGTTCAAGCGAGCCTCACTCACCTTTGCTTCCCTCCCAACCAATAGACAATGACCGTGGATGACGGTACTTGTGCGACCTCATGGACGCGTCTCGTCATCGATAGCGGCAATGTAGATCAACGGGGTCACATGGTGCTGGGACGCGACGCCCAAGGCGGGGCTATACCTGGGAACGACGCTCCCCGGTCTCCATTGACCCATTGGCGTCGGGGAAGGCTGGCCCGTTGGAGTCTGGGACCGCGGGCTCGACTTCCGAGACCTCCGGAGTCGGGCGCCGAGCCAGAGCCGCTTCCCGGTCGCGAACCACCGCCTCGGTCGCGGCGAGGGTAAGACTTTCAGGGCGCGGGCCGTCCCAATCCAGGTACCAGTGCCGGGTCAGGCTGGCGAGCCGGCTATCGCCCAGACAGATCAAGCTGAACCGCGAGATCGTTCGCTGGCGACCCACTTGGTCGGAGTAGAGCAACTCTACGGTGACCGTCTGCCCCGTTTCGACGGCGTCAACGACCGTAGCCCGGATCGGATCGTCAGGGTTGCGCAACGCCCCCTGCCACATGCCGATGTCGCCGGCCGGTATGTACAAGTCCCGAGACTGCAGTCGGAAGTCTTCCAGCGGGGCGTGCGTGGGCAGTTGCCGCGACGTCCCTTCTCCCGGCCTGACCGTCCAACCCTGGCAGACCGCAATACCGCTTCCTACGTTCCGAAGGCTGATCGCCAGGTACACGATGCCGTCTACATCTTCGATGACGGCCCGACCACCGGAGGCGCTGACCCAGTATCCCTCCAGGAACATGATCTTCTGCTTCGGGTCCTCGAGGCGGGAGGGAGCGAGGACCGGCCGGCGCTGCTCCTGCAGAGCCTGCTCCGCGACCCTCGCAGCCTTGTTGGACGATCGAACCGCTGCGAACGTGGCCACCGCGAGAACGAGCGTGCCAGCCGCGGTGGCCAACGAGGCGGCCGCAGTCCAGTCAATAGCGAGCAGGACCATCACCCGCCAGTCTGGCACCCCGGCTCACCGTCTGTCGGGCCGTCCTTCTCCGGGGCGACAGGTGGCAACGGGTGCCAACGGGTGCCATCGGTTTGGGGCTATCCCCTCATGCCGTCGCCTCTCGAAAGGCGGCCACCCATTTCCCCAAGTAGTCTTCGGCAGCGGCCAGCTCGGTAGGAACTGGAAGGAAGGCGTCGACGTTGGTGACGCCGGCATCGACGAGCGGTCCGACTCCTTCGATCGTGGGGCCGATCTCGGGCTGGCCGTCACGGCCGGCTACGAGGGGAAGATGTCCGAGCACCTCTATCTCGGCCGGGTCACGTCCGAGCGCAGCCACGGCTTCGCGCATTCGCGGAATGGCCGTCTGCACGTTTTCCTGGTCGGCGGCCCACGGGTTCCATCCGGTGCCGAAACGGGCGAGCCGCCGCATCGGGCCTGGACTGACGCTGCCACTGACCCATATGGGAATGCCGCCCGGCTGCACGGGCTTGGGATTCATGTGAATGGCCTCGAACGACAGCTCGGGCGACGTGTAGCTGGCCCGCGTCTGGCTCCAGAGGGTCTGGCACACCTCGAGCGTGTGGTCGAGCAGGCGGCCCCGACGGGAAAAATCCAGGCCCGCCGCCTCGTACTCCTCGCGCTGCCACCCGATCCCGACGCTCCAGTCGATCCTCCCGCCCGACATGACGTCCAGGGTGGCCATCGCCTTGGCCAGCACGATCGGCCGCCGCAGGGCGGCAAGCATCAGGCTGTTCATGATGCGGACGCGTTCCGTCACCCCGCACAGGATCGCCATCGATACCACCGGGTCGGGAAAGACGGCGTCGGGTCCGGTCGACAGCTGCACGCTCGGCCGCCCGCCAACCTCCGGGCGCCCGTAGGCCCCCAGGTCCTCTCCGAAGACGACATGGTCACCGGACACCACCACCCGGTCCAGGCCCGCCCGCTCCGCGGCACGCGCCTGATCGAGCACTTGCCGCCAACGCGCCGGATTGTCGGCGCCGATCGTGATCAACCGGACCCCGAACTGCGGCTTTACTGACTTCTGAGCATCAGGCATCGGCGGACAATGTAGTGATTGGAGAACCGCCGAAAGGGACGCTCGCGGCCGGCACCTACTGCTGCCCGCGTTGGAGAGCTGCCAGTGCGACGGCCGGGATCGTGACACTGGATCCCCCGTCGACCACGAGCGCTTGACCGGTGATCCAGCTGGACTCGTCGCTGGCAAAGAACAGCACGGCGTAGCCGATGTCCCAGCCGGTTCCCCGGGTCGTCTGACCGAGAGGAAGGACGGAGTCCGTCATCCGGTAGATGTCCTCCAGATCTTTGTACAGGTGGGTTTTGCCGAGCTGCCGGGGCGTACGAACATGGCCCGGCACCACCACGTTGACCCGGATGCCCTCTGGCCCGTGCTGCCCGGCCATCTCCTGGGACATCGAGATCATGCCGCCTTTGGCTGCGGCATACGCCGGCAATCCCATCGAGGCCCGGAGGGCTGCGATCGAGGAGATGTTGATGATCGATCCTCCGCCGGATGCGGCCATCGCCGGAATGGCGTACTTCGAGACAAGAAAGACCGACTTCAGGTTGACATCGAGCAGTTCTCCCCACAGATCCTCTGACATGTCCACCACGGTCGCCGGCTTCGACACGCCGACGTTGTTGACGAGGATGTCGAGCCGCCCGAAGTTCTCCAACGCGGATGCGGTCATTCGCTCGCAATCCGTTGCGTTCGTCACATCACCGGCGACCACCATCGCTTTCCCACCTGCCGATTCGATCTCTTGGCGCGTGAGCTCAGCTCGCTCAGGCTCGCGATCGACCAGCACGACACTCGCACCATGCCGACCCAGCAGGATCGCGGCGGCTTTGCCGGTGCCGATCCCCGGACCGTCGACCTGGCCTCCGCCCGTCACGATCGCGACCTTCCCCTCGACCCGACCCCGAGTGGTCGCGTCGGGCGTTTCCTCCATCACGGTCATGCTTTCCTCCATTCGTGAGAGGAGCCAACTCTACCTATTCGGCCTGAAACGGCCCCGAGCCACTGGACCAGGCGACAACTTGGTCGCGATATCGTCCGAAAAGCACCTCTGGCTACTCGCCGCTCATCTCCTTTTCGAGAGGTGCAGCATCTTGAATATGTGGTTGAAACGTCGCCTCTCACGGCCTGGCGTAGGAGCGCCAAATCGGCGCTTTCCATGGTGGAGGTCGGCTCCTTTCCCGGAATGACTGCAGAATGGACGGCTACATCAGTCAGGCGCGCCACGACGATCCCAGGGGGACCACCCGCGGCTCTCGGGTCTTGGACGGAACAGACGACCATGCTAGGGTTCGACTCCTGATGCCACACTCTGTGGTCAGACGTGTACGAGGAGCGCCTGCCGCTTGCCCGGAGCTCTGCTGCATCGCGGATCATTCGACTGGCGTCCTGGGGCTTGGGCCCTCCACCGGCGCCCACGCCCGCCGCTTGGCCGCGCCGGAGCCCTGGCCGCGGCGCTCGCGCTCCTGGCTGGCATCGTGTTCGGAACGCCCGTGAGACAAGCGAGCGGCGCCGCCAACGCGGACGTCTTCGGTGTCTCCATCGCCGGACTGCCCAATGACCGAGCCCCACTCAAGACATTCGAGCGGATGGTGGGACGCACGGTGAACATCGCGAATTACTACGTGGATTTCACCACCCCGAGCTTTGACGCCCGGGACGCCACGGCTATCACCACCTTGGGCTCCACCCCAATGATCACCTGGCAACCCATGAATTCGAGCCTGCCAAATGTGGTGGACGAGCCGGAGTACGCGCTGGCGAGCATCATCAACGGCAGCTGGGACGGCCTGATCACGACGTGGGCGACACAGATCGCCGCGTGGGGTCAGCCGATCTACCTGCGCTTCGGCCACGAGATGAATGGCAACTGGTACCCCTGGGCCGAGGGAGTCAACGGCAACACCTCCGGCCAGTACGTACAGGCCTGGCGGCACGTGCACAACCTCTTCGCGGCGGCGGGCGCCACCAACGTCAAATGGGTGTGGAGCCCCAACGTCGATTATCCCGGCTCGACCTCTTTGCGGGAGCTCTACCCCGGCGACAACTACGTCGATTACGTCGGCGTCGACGGGTACAACTGGGGCACCTCGCAATCGTGGTCCGCGTGGCAGACGCCCGAGGAAGTGTTCAACCCGACGGTCGCCGACGTACGTACGTTCACCCAAAAGCCGATTCTGTTGGCGGAGGTGGCCTCGTCGGATCAGGGTGGGAACAAGGGCCGATGGATGAAACAATTCTTCGCGTGGCTGCAAGCCACCCCGGCTGTCACCGGCTTCGTCTGGTTCGAGTTCAACAAGGAAACGAACTGGTTGGTTAACTCCTCGCGGGCGTCGAAAAAGGCATTCATCGCCGGCCTGGTCGGACTGTGACCCGGCCCGATCCCGGTGGCGGCCCCGTACCGCTATCCCGGCCCATCGGGTGCCGCCCCATCCGGTGCCGCCCCATCGGGTGCCGCCCCTCCTGACGCAGACCCCCTCCAGGCACTCTGGTAGTCTTTGCATCAGGGGATCCCTCCCTGCTCACACGAGGATAAGGGGGTGCGATGAGCCTGACGTCATCGAAGGCCTCGCCCATGACCGACGATTGGTACCGGCACCACTACGACCATATGTCGCCCCAGGTGGCTGACAACTTTGTGGTCGCGCTGGATCAGCTGCAGTCGCTCTGCCCCGTAACCCACAGCGACCAGTACGGCGGCTTCTGGGTGGTCACCAAGTACGACGACGTGCTGCACGTCAACCAGGACTGGGCGACGTTCAGCTCGGCCCACGGTCTTACCGTGCCGGTGGCGCCGATCGCGGTGCGAAACCTGCCTGTCGAAGTGGACCCTCCGATTCAGCGGGTCTACAAGAAGCTGATCAGTCCGTACTTCACCCCGGCGGCCGTGCTGCCGTGGGAACCGAAGACCTGCGATCTGGCGGCCTCACTGATCGACGAGTTCATCGAGGCTGGACGCTGCGAGTTCATGACGGAATTCGGCCGGATATTTCCCGCCTTGTCCTTCTTCGACTTCGCGCTCAATGCGCCGCCCGAGGACATCGACCAAGTCGCTTATATGGCCACCAAGGCCACCATTCCCAACGATCCCGAGGCCGCGGCATGCTGGATGGGTCTGGCCCAATGGATCACAGACTTCGTCGCAACCCGCCGCAAGCTACCGCGACGCGGTGACGTGGTGGACGGGATCCTCGAGGCCGAGATCGAGGGGCGACCGATTACCGACGACGAGATCGTCGGCCTGATCCAACTGCTCATTCTCGGCGGCCTCGAGACCACGGCGGGGGGCATTGGTATGGCGATGATCCGCATGTGCAAGCAGCCGGAGATCCCGGCCGAGCTGCGCCGGCATCCCGAACTCATCCCCAACGCGGTGGAGGAGTTCCTGCGCCTGGATCCGCCTTTCGTCGGCATCTTCCGCACCGCGACCCGCGACACCGAGATCGCCGGACATCCCGTCAAAGAGGGAGAAAAGGTCCTCATCTACTGGGCGTCGGCGAACCGCGACGATTCGGAATTCTCTGACCCCGAGACCTTCATGGTGGACCGTCGCAACAACCGCCACCTCTCTTTCGGCGCCGGCCCCCACCGTTGCTCAGGCTCCAATCTGGCTCGGATGAACATTCGGGTCGCCTTCGCCGAGATCCTGCGCCGGCTCGACGACCTGCAACTCCAGGAGGGCGCAGAGATCCACTACCACACGACGGTCAACCGGGCCCCTCTCACCGTCCCGATCACGTTCACGCCGGGACCTCGGGTGGGCCCGGCAACCGCGTAGGCGGGGACAACCTTGGGCCGATCTGCACCTCGGCCCAAGGTGTATGCTCAGCTTGTCGTACGGCTGAGACGACGCTACATACACACACCCTTTCGGGTGGTCACGGTTAGGGGGCCGTACAGTGAACCAAAAGTCCGAGTTGATGGAGACCACCGCAGCCGATCGCCTGGCGTTGTGGGTCGACAAGCTGGAGCTGAAAGAGCTCCTTTCCATACTGGCTTCCGCCGTGGATCGCGCCGACCAGGAATTGATCACCTCCTGTTATGCCGAGGAGTCTTACGACGACCACGGCACCTTCCAGGGGTCGGGCCGTGAATTCGCCGAGTACGTCTGCCACCAGGACACGCCCGCCGACTTCAGGATGCACCACCTCCTGGGGCAGTCGGTGTTCGAGATCCGGGGCGACGAGGCCTGGGGAGAGACGTTCTTCGTCTATCACGATGCCACGGACACGACGACCAACTCCGGCTTCGGCCGGTTCATCGACTACTTCCAACGGATCGACTCCGCGTGGAAGGTGAAGTTCCGGCGCGTAGTGGCCGACCGGACCACGGAAAGCCACGACATCAAGACCTTTTGGAAGAGCACCACGGACCGCAACGATCCCCTCTACGACCACCTCACGTGGCCGAAGGGGTGACGGCCCGCCCAACGCGAAGGCTCATCGGTGTATTCGATCGGAGCGTAACCCTCGTCGACGGCGCCTCCAGTGGCGAGAATGTGACCATGGGAGGCATCGTGATGTGCTCGAGCCGTCGGACAACAGCGGAGGTATAGCGGTGCGCGACGTCATGCGCCTGGGATTCACCCTGGGCGATTACCCCACACCCGCCGGCGGCGACGCGGTGCTCTTCGACTCCGTCCTGGACCAGGTACAGGCCGCCGAACGGGCGGGGTTCGACTCCGTCTGGGTGCCCGACCATCTGATGCAGAACCCCGTCGTGGCCCCGAGAGACGAACCCATGCTGGAGTGCTACACCCTCATGGGCGCACTGGCGGCGTCGACGACGACGCTCAAGCTGGGCGCCTTCGTCGGGTGCGCCGCCTACCGCAACCCCGGCCTCCTCGGAAAAGCGGTCACCACCCTGGACATCATCTCCCATGGGCGGGCCATCTTCGGGGTCGGCGCCGGCTGGTTCGAGGCCGAGCACGATGCGTACGGCTACGAGTTCAGCAGTGTTCCGGAGCGGTTCGAGCGCCTGGAGGAGGTGGTGAAGATTGTCCGTTCGATGTTCACCCAGGAGGAGACCACCTTCAAGGGTCGCTATTTCCAGCTGGACGACGCACTGAACTTTCCCCGGCCGCTCCACCCGGGTGGGATCCCCATCCTCATCGGCGGGTCCGGTCCGAAGCGCACGCTGCGCCTGGTAGCCCAATACGCCGACATGTGCAACCTCTCGGGAGGGCCGGCGAAGCTTCGGCACCTGCTCGGCGTTCTCGACCAGCACTGCGAGGACGTCGGGCGCGACCCGAGCGAGATCTGCCGCACCTTTATCAACGTGGTCATCGTCCGCGACAGCGAAAAAGAGGCCTACGAGGCCATGCCGGAGGCCTACCGCAACATCTCCACCGAGGTGACCGACCACCTGTCCGAAACGGTCCGGCCCATCGTCGGGACACGCGAGCAGGTCGTCGAGCGACTGCGCGAACACCTGGAGACCGGGATCGATGGGATGGTCCTCTCCTGCGCGGCGCAAGACCGCAACGGCGACTACGTCGAACTGCTGGGCGACGTGGCCAAAGAGGTGTTCAGCTAGAGAATCGCATCGGTGGGCGCACCCCACGACGGGCCCTACCCATCCCAGCCACGCCCCAGCTCCACCGCTGGCGGCCACCGTGTCCTGGCCTCGTCCGGCCCCACCCAACCCCTGAGGCCCTCGCCAGCGCGGCCGGCGGACCACTTCCGCGAAATCCCGCGAACTTTGGACATCTGTACAGCCTGAGGCTGCTTCGATGTCCATTAGTCGCAACCCGAGCCGGACCTACCGCTGGCCCAACCCAACCCGGCGGACCCGGGCGGCGACACCGGGCTCCCCCGCTGGCCCCCCCACTGCCGGCCATCCCCACCCGGCCCCACCCAACCCTTGAGATCGGCGCCAGCTCGACCGACGGGCCGCCTCCTCGAGAGCCCGCGAACTTTGGACATCTGTACAGCCTGAGGCTGCTTGGCTGTCCATTTGTCGCAGCCCGACCCGCACCTACTTCTTGCCGAAACCCAGTCCAGCGGACCCGGGCGGCGACACCCGGCTCGGCCGCCGAGGCGGCGCACCGCCAACCACCGATATCACGCCTGTTTGACCACGCCGGCGGTGCGGAGATCGTCGACCTCGCGGGCCGAGAACCCCCAGTCCACCAGTGCGGTACCCGTGTCGTGCCCAGCGCCGACGGGCGGGGAAGCGATCTCCCCACCCGTCCGGCTGAAGCGAGGCGCGGGGGCAGGTTGCACTACCCCCTCCACCTCGACAAAGGTGCCCCGGTCCCGGTTGTGCGGGTGTTGCGGGGCCTCGGCCGCCCCCAGGACGGGAGCAAAGCACGCATCGCTTCCCTCGAGCAGATCGCACCACTCGGCGCGCGTCTTGGTCCGCACAAACGCCGCCATGCGATTCTTCATCTCCGGCCAGGCGGACCGGTCGTTCTGGTCTGGAAGGGGCCCAGCACCGTCGCCGCCATCCGCCAATCCGGATAGGCGGAGCATGAGGCCATAGGACTTCGGATCGATCGGGCCCAGCGAAATGTAGGCCCCATCAGCCGTCTCGTAGACGTCGTAAAAGAAGGCCCCCGTGTCGAGCAGGTTGGCACCTTGCTCATCGGTCCAGAAGCCCGTGGCCCGAAGGCCGTAGATCTGCGCCGCGAGCAGGGCGGCCCCGTCCACCATGGCCGTGTCGATGACCTGACCTTGTCCCGACCGGGAGGCTTCCAACAGTGCGCACACCACGCCATAGGCCAGTAGGAGGCCGCCGCCTCCGAAGTCGCCCAGAAGATTCAAGGGTGGGACGGGCGGCTGACCAGCCCTGCCGATCATGGAGAGGGTGCCGCTGACGGCGATGTAGTTGATATCCCGCCCGGCCGCCTGGGCGAGGGGGCCATCCTGGCCCCAGCCCGTCATCCGGCCATAGACGAGGCGGGGATTGCGCGCCAGGCAGGCGTCGGGGCCGACGCCCAATCGCTCGGTGACACCGGGGCGGAACCCTTCGATCAGGGCGTCCGCCCGTTCGACGAGTCGCAGAACCACCTCTCGACCTTCAGCCTGCTTGAGGTCGACCGCCACCGAGCGCCGGCCTCTGTCGCAGACGTTGGCCACCACTGGAGTGAGGTCGCGGCCCACGGCATCGACACGGTCGACCCGAAGAACCTCGGCACCCATGTCCGACAACATCATGCCGGCGAACGGTCCCGGACCGATCCCGGCGAGCTCCACCACCCTGAAACCTCGCAGCGGGCCGCCCATCTCGTCTCCCTCCTGTCGTCCTGCGCCGCAACCCAGCTCTATCGGCTGCGGACAAGGTGCCGGTGTCTTGTCGTTCAGATCTTTGCGGCTGGAAGGTCGCGGGCACCACCGCCGCGGTCTCCGGAGGGCCGACTCACGCCCACCGCCCCGAATCGGGAAGGGCGCCAAGCGCTCGTGCACCACTCGTCTGGCCAGCCGTCACCGTGTGGCATGAAGCTACTCAGGTCCGGCCGGATCCTCCGGGTCGTGCTCCTGACCGTGACCATGGTCGTGATCATGGTGGTGGTGATGGTGCGGATGGTCGTGCGTCGCGGGCCCGCCCTCACGGGGCGGGGCAGCCGACACTCAACACCCGGGCTGACCGTAGTGGCCGCAGCAATCCTGTCGATTGCGAATCTTGATCCAGTTGTTAGATATCGCCATGCGGAGCTTCGTTGCGAAACGCGCATCGTACGAGGACCAGTTCGACCTCAGGGCGCCGAAACTGGGTTTGGGCCGGGGGTTGGGCTCGGACACGCCCGCCAGTCTAAACCCCGAATTCCTTCTCCTCGCCCGATGCCAGTCGGCATCCAGCGCCGGCGGCGCGCCTCCACGCATATCGTCGGTGGGCAACCGTCCGTCCAGCGAAAAGGAGACGCACGCGTGGAAGCCGAATTCAGCGGGTTGGGTTTTTCGAGTGGCGAGGCGGCCGTCGTCACGGGCGCGGCCAACGGGATCGGGCGAGCCACCGCCCTCATGCTGGCCCGCTCCAGGGTGACCATCGCCGCATGGGACCGAGAAGAGGGGCCGCTGCAAGAAGTGGTATCGGACATCAGAGCAGCAGGAGGCGTGGCGCACGCGGTAGCAGCCGAGCTGACACATCCGGATGACGTCGATTCGGCATGGACCCGCACGGCCGAGATCGGCCTACCCGTCCGCTATCTGGTCAACAACGCAGGACCGCCGGCCGTCGCGAACCTGTCGGTCGTGGAAGGCCTCGCCCAGGCTGTGGGCATCTACGTCGGCGTCACTGACGGATGGCTGAAGAAGTATCCCGACGACGCCTCCTCCGTCACCTTCACCGCTTCGGTGGCAGGCACCGTGTCATCCGGGGCGCCGATCTCCCCCTGGTATCCCACCGCGAAGGCTGGAATCGTCGGCTATATGCGACACCTGGCGGTCTCCCGTCGCGGTCGGCCCCGATCGAACAGCGTGGCCCCGGGCGTCACGGCTACCCGGCGCACCGCCGCCCGGCTCTCGACCTCCGCCGGCCAGGAACGCATGCGGGGCCAGCCCCTGGGTCGGGCCGCCCAGCCCGACGAGATCGCCGCAGTGATCTGTTTCCTGCTTTCGCCTGCCGCCTCGTTCGTCAACGGGGTGTTGATTCCCGTCGACGGGGCCTCCTGCTTGACGAGCACATGAACGCTCGACCCCGGCGGCCAAGTGACCCGAGGCTGGCGGCTACCTTCCCGAGGCCAGCTGCGACCGGCCAGGCGCCAGCTACCACCGCCCCACCCACCAGCGGCCGAGTCGACGGCTAGGTATCCGCGGCCGGCCCCTCTTCGACCAACTCTATGAGCATTCCGAACGCGGTGTCTGGATGAAGGAAGGCGACGGTCGTCCCCCGAGACCCTGGGCGAGGTTGCTGGTGCATCGCTTTGGCACCGGAGTCGATGGCCCGACGAAGGGCCGCGGCGCAGTCGTCGACCCGGTAGGCGATGTGGTGGATCCCCTCTCCCCGCCGGTCGAGAAACTCGAGTAGCGGCGAGTCGTCCTCGATGGGCGCCATCAGCTGAATATACGAATCGGCCACCTTGAGGAGGACCTCCTCGACGCTACCGATGACCTCTCGATGGACGACCTGGACACCAAGGGTTTCGACGTGCCACTGAACCGCGGCCTCCAGGTCCCGAACCGCGATACCGACATGATCAACTTCGGTGAGGTCCATAACGACAAAGCTAGGGTGGCATGCGACCATATGCAACGCTGCACCTCGCGTCCGGCTACTGACGGGAGGCGCCACCACCCAGCAACGGAAGGAGTCATCGTGGTCAACCGAACTATCCGGCCCGAAGTCGAAGTCGACCGCATCCACACGGGGCAGCTATTTTGCCATTGGAATGATACGGCGGACTGGGTGGAGTTCCCGGATCATAAGCTGCGGTACAAAGCGGTCGACTTTGGCAGTGAAGGTGAGGAGAGCCGGGCCCTGCTTATTCAATACCAGCCGGGTCACGAAATACCGGTGCACTACCACCCCACTGATTACTGCTCTATTGTCGTGGAGGGCTCCATCGAGGTGACTCGTAAACTCCACGAGGTAGGCAGCGTCCGTTTCGTGAAAGCGGGCACTGCGTATGGCCCGGCCCGAGTCGGAGCGGATGGCTGCACGGTGCTGGACATCTTCGCCGCGGGTTCCCGAGACATCACCTACATCGAGAAAGAGGGCTAAGCGCGTCTGGACGAGGTTTCCATCGACTACTATCACCCGGTCCCTAAAGGAGTCTTCATGTCACAAGCTGCGCCCCGACAATCCGGACCTGGTCCTCGTATACCTCCCGTCCCCCCGGAGGATCACTCGGAAGAGGTCGAGGCATTTTTCGCCCAGGTTGAAGGGCCCGGAGGAGTGCGAGGCCTGTCAAGGCTCAACATCGTTCGGACGCTCGCCCGCCATCCTGACTTGGCCATGCCGTATTGGAACTTTGGGATGCGCGTCCTCCGTTTCTCCAGTGTGCCGGCCAGATTGCGCGTCATCGCCACGTTGCGGACCGCCTGGCTCTACCACTGTGATTACGAGTGGAAAGAGCACGTCCGCAACGCCCCCCGTGTGGGCATTACCCCGGAGGAGATCGAAGCCGCCAAGGTTGGGTCCACCGACCCGTCCTGGACCGACCTCGAGCGAACCGTGCTGCGGGCCGTCGAACAACTCCGCGACGAGACCACCATCGACGACGACACCTGGGCGGCCCTGAGTGAGAATTTCGACCAGCGCCAACTCATGGACTTTCTGTTCACGGTCGGTAGCTATGCCATGCTCGCCATGGTGGCGAACAGTATTCGGATAGATCTCGAAGCGTGACGTTGCATCAACCACCGGATGCAATCTCACATCAGAGACCGGAGCCAGGTTAGAAAAAGCCGGGCGGCTCCTGTCAACGCCGGGCCGCCGCCCGAATGGCCGGCCCGATCCCCCGCTCCATGCGGGTGAAGATGATCCGAAAGCCCTGCTCAGACCGGCGCACGGCGTCCTCGAATGTAGGGCCCACCCCCACGCAGGGCACCCCCCGGCGAGCGCACTGCTCCCGAACCATCTGGAGGTTGGCCTCGACCTCCGGATGGTTGATCTGGCCCACCAAACCCATGTCGCTCGCCAGATCGCCGGGACCGGGCCAGATCGCGCCGATCCCGTCGGTCGCATCGAGGATTCGTTCCAGATTCCCGACGCCCTTTTGGCTCTCGATAATGCCGATGAGAAGGAGCTCACCGTCCGGGTTCAGCGGCCAGACATCTGATCTTTCCACGTACTCCTGCGGGCTAAGACCCCAATACCGGGCCGCCAGATGCGGCCAGTACCCGCGTTGTCCCCCTCCGAGCGTGCTGCCCCGCTGGGCGGGATCAGCGCGCCGCGTTGACGATCGCCACCGCCTCCTCGGGCGTCTCGACCTGCGGGACCACTAGACCGTAGACCCCAATATCGAGGGCCTGCTTGATGACCCACTGCGTGGTCTCGCGTCCAGCCGGTGGGATCCGGGTGATGGGCACCACGGCAGGGCGAAGGCCTTCCTCCACAATCCGCCGGCGGTTCAACACCATCTGCAGCGAGACTCGCAAATTGGGAAAGTCGAACCCGTGGTGCTCCATCTCGAACACGACCATGTCGAAATCTGAATCCCCGTAGGTCTGGGCGTCTTCCCAACTGCCATTGGGAATGGTGGACGACGAGACCACCACATCACCGGCAGCGAGCAGTTCAATCGCCTTGTTGAGTCGCGTTTCCTGCGCCATCGGGCCCACCTCCAAATCGTTCACCCGTACGTTCGGGCAAGTATGCCAGCGCCACCCTTGGCGACACTCCGGGAGCTCCGGTCGAGATACCCGAACGGAGGCAACCAATGATCTCCGTCTCGACTTCGGGCGAGACAGTTGAGCGCCGAATCTTCGGTGGCAGTAGCGTACCGGTAGTCCAGGGGCCCGCCCTCCGCAGCAAAGGAGACAACGCATGGCACGTCTCGATGGCAAGGTAGCAATCGTCACTGGCGCCGGCCTGGGACAGGGACGTTCAACCGCCCTTCGCCTGGCCAGGGAGGGCGCCCGAGTGCTGGCCGCCGACGTGAGCGGCGACGAAAAGGACACTGCGGCCGAGATGCCGGACTCCATCACCCCGGTTCACACCGACGTGACCCAAGGGGCCGACATGGAGGCGCTCGTAAACGCGGCGACTGGCCAGCACGGGCGCCTGGACATCATGTGTAACGTGGTGGGCGTCGCCGGCATCGCCCAAAAGCCGATCCCCGAGATCGCCGAATCCGAATACGAAGAGCTGATGGCGATCAACCACAAGAGCGTCTATCTCGGTATGAAGTATGCGATTCCGGCCATGATCGCCAACGGCGGTGGCTCGATCATCAACTGGTCGTCAGTGGGGGCGCTGGTTTCCGGGCCCAACACGCTGGTGTACGCCGCGTCCAAGGCCGGGATCCTGGCTATGACCAGGACGGCGGCGAGGGAATGGGGTAAGGAGAATATTCGGGTGAACGCCATCTGCCCGGGCTTTATCTACCCCACGGGCATGACCTTGATGGGCGAGAAGGAGTACCCGGAGATCGCCCAGCGGGCTGCCTCGAAGTCCTCTCTCAACCGGCCTGGTCACCCCGACGAGATCGCCTCGGTCGCGGCCTTCTTGGCATCCGACGACGCGTCGTATATGACCGGCTCGTACCTGGTGGTCGACGGCGGCTGGACCGCGGGCGGATAGTCACCCGGCGCCATCCGCTCGACAATCCAACCGAGGAGGCGTGAGTCCGACAACCCTGTTATTCGACCCCAAAGATCCCGACCTCCGGCGTGACACCTAACCCCACCTACCGGCGCATGCGGGAGGAGTCGCCGGTCTGGCAGTCGCCGGAAGGGATCCGGTACCTGACCCGATCAGGACTGCCTCGATCTCTTTCACAGTCCCGTCCGCCGGCTGATCGCACGGTTCCCCGGACCTGGCGCTTGCCCCCGACGACGAGCCTGAATACCAGCCCAATCTTCAGCTGCGGGGCTTTTCGAGGGCTGCCGGTCAAGCTCTATTGAGTACAAACGGGCCGCGCCGCCGGCGACGGACCCGTAGTCGGGCGCTCCTGATCGCACGATACGATGCGCCGGCCGGCAGACCGTCCGGTCGAGCCCACGCCCGGGAGGGGAACCAGCTGTCATGACAGAGGCATCCAGGTCAGCCCAACAGGAAGTCCCATCGGCCGAGGCGGCCGCCACGAAATCGCTCGAGGGTCGGGTCAGTCTCATCACCGGCGCCAGCCGCGGGATCGGCAGAGCCACGGGAATCGCGCTTTCCGACGCGGGGGCCGCCGTCATCCTCGGGGCGCGCACCCTTCCCCAACTGGAGGAAGTAGCTGAGGAGGTGAGCCGGCGGGGCGGCCAGGCGCTGGCCGTGCAATTGGACGTCAGCGACCCCAACTCTGTGACCCGGGCCGTCACCGCGGGCGTGGACCGCTTTGGACCCATCGACATTCTGGTCAATAACGCCGGGAGCAACAACGGAGGCGACGACGGTTCGGTGGGCCCCATATGGGAGATCAACCCCGATTCCTGGTGGACCGATGTGGAAGTCAACTTGCGAGGCACGTTCCTGTGCTCCCACGCCGTCCTCCCCCATATGGTGGCAGGCGGCCGCGGCCACATCATCAACGTCGTCTCGCTCGCGGCCAACCTCCCTTGGCCCTACGACTCCGCCTACGCCTGCTCCAAAGCCGCCATCGTGCGCCTGACCGACTCAATCGCCGAGGAGGTCCGAGACCACGGCGTCTACCTCTTTGCCTTGTCACCGGGCTCCGTCGATACCGAGCTCAGAGCCGGGGCGATGGACTCGCCGGCCGGGTACAAATGGCTGCGACGGGTAAATCCGAACCCGGTATGGGTGCCAGCGCACCGTCCGGCAGAGGCCACGGTCTTCCTGGCCAGCGGCCAAGCGGATGGGCTGAGCGGCCGGTTCGTTTCGATCGACTGGGATCTGCAGGACCTGGCTCGGCGGGCCGCGGACATCGCCCAGCGGGACGTCCTGCAGCTCCGGTTCGCTCCCGACTGACTCCTAGCGCGCTGGCGCGTGCCGGGCGAAGCGGGCGTGTCGCCGCTGGTGCCGTTCGTAGCGCTTGCGAGCGGGGACGAACCGGCCCGCAAGGGCATCGGCCGCGGCCTGTCGAACCAGCTCGTCGGGGTCCGTTGTGGCCGCCCGCCGCACCGTCGCTCTGATCTGGTCGTCGGGTCCACCCAGCCGAAGGAGCAAGGTGATGGCCTTGCCGCGCATGTTCGGGTTGGGGTCATCGGTGACGACGTGGACGAGGCTGGGGACCACAGTGGCCGGGCCGAGCGGTGCGGACTTGCAGGATTGACACGTGAGTGAGTGCAGCGCCATATTGCGGACGAAGTCCACCGGATCGAGCAGCGCCTGGGCGAACGTCGACATCGACTGGTCGTTCGCGTAATGGTCGAGAAAGTACAGGCACTCGCGGCGGAAGAACGGGTCGCGGTGTTCGCACGCGGCGGCCTGGATGGCGCCCACGGGCGCTTTGCGGGCCAGCCGCCACCTCTGCTTGGCCGTGCCCTGGAAAAACTGCCGCAGGAACGTCGGCGCGATCGACGGGTCGTTGGCGCCGCTATCCGGGGAGGTCGTCTCGCGCTCGGACCCGAACATGACAGGGAATCTAACGCCGGCCGTGACGGGCCGAAACCGATTTGCCGAAGGACGGGACACACCGGCGACCGAGCTGCCGTCGGTAAACTGCCCGTGTGGATGCCTCGGCGCGCTGGGTGGAGCTGATGCAGCGCACCGAGGACGGGATTCCGTTGGACGAAGCCGTCCTTTTGATCAGCGCCCGCGCCAATCCGGCTCTTGACGTAGCCGCCCAACTCGATCGACTTGACCAGCTGGCCGGCCTCGTCGGGGGGCCGGACGTGTCCCTCCTGCGCCGGGTCCTGTTCGACCAGTTGGGCTTGCGCGGCGACCGGGAACACTACGACGATCCGGCCAATTCCTACCTCGATCGGGTACTGGAGCGGCGCCGGGGCATTCCCATATCGTTGTCGGTGATTCTCATCGAGGTGGGTCGTCGTTGCGGGATCCGTCTCGAAGCCGTCGGGATGCCGGGACACTTCCTGGTCCGCGACCCGGCCACGCCGGAACATCTGATCGACGCCTTCGACCGCGGCCGGCAGCTGGACCGCGCCGCATGCGAGCGATTGCTGCGAGCCGTCGCCGGCGGCACCGCCCAGCTCACGACCGACATGCTGGCGACGACCGGGCCGTGGGCCATCCTGGCCAGAATGCTCGCCAATCTCGACCGGAGCTTCGAGCTGCGCCAGGACCGGCAGTCCCTGGCGTGGGTGAGCGACCTCCGAATGCACATTCCTGCGGCATCACTCGCCGACCGAGTGCAGCTGGCCGGCCGATTGGCGGCCCTCGGCCGTTTCGATGCGGCCGCTTCCATATTGGAGGAGGCCGCATCGGCTGCGAACGGTCAGGAGATGCAGGGGCGCCTCGTCAATGACGCGACCGGCTTGCGCGCCCGGCTCAATTAGCCGATCCGCCGGGACGGCACCGGGACGGCACCGGGACGGCACCGGGACGGCACCGGGACCGCACCGGGACCGCACCGGGACCGCACCGGGACCGAACCGCCGGGACCGAACCGCCGGGACCGAACCGGGACCGAACCGCCGGGACCGAACAACAACGCGACACGGGTCTCGTTGGGTGAGGCGACTCGTGTCACCCTGTGGTCATATATGACGACAAACGTGACACGAGTGGCCTTCGCCGCACCAACGTGTGTCACGTTCTGGTTTTCGGGGCTCGGCGACACGTGAGGGCGGAGACGTGGTGGCGTCGCATCGCCGTAGGCAACCACCTATCCTGAGCCCATCCCTTCAGGACGGAGATGCCATGCCGCTCTACGAGTACCGGTGCCGGACGTGCGACACTCGCTTCGAGGCTCGGAGACCCATGAGCGAGGCGACGTCGCCGATCGCCTGCCCGGACGGCCACCCGGATACGACCCGGCTCCTGTCCCTGTTCGCATCCGTGGGGGCCGGGGCTTCATCCTCGGCTCTCCCAGACAGGGCCACCAGGCCGGTCGGCCCGGTCGGCGGAGGATGCGGGCCGGGCTGCGCCTGCGCGTCGTAAGGGGTACGCGGCGGCAGCCCGGGCGGCTGCGAACGCCCCATGCATGTGCTGGGTGCCAGGCTCGTTTCGACCGTAGGTGGCATTCGGCGAAAGCCCGGAGCGGACACCCCGCCTGGTTGTCACTCTCCGGGGCCGACGGTCGGCTCAGCTGGCCACGCTCACGACGGTAAGCGGCCCCTCGGGGAGCACGCACACCGTTGCGCCGGGACCCCGCCGATCCACCAGGTCCGCCACGGCGGCGGACGGATCGCGAACCGGTCGGAGATGCACCTGGCGCACCTGGTCGGGCGAAAGCCCTTCGGTGAAGAGGTGCACCGTCGCCTTGGCCAGGACCCGGCCGAGGACCTGCGCCTGCCAGGTGTCCAGAGAAGCCGTCATTTCCGGGCTCGTCAGCGCAGCCGCCGACGGTGCCCTCCTCACGATCCCGGCGAAGGCGCCCTCTTCGGGATAGCCGTCGACGCAGCTGGCGAGCATGACGATGTCGCCTCCCGGGCGCACAACCCGCTCGGCCGCGGACATGCCTTTCACCGCTTGGTACAGGTTGCGATCGAGCGGCAGCCCCGCGTTGGTGCTCACCACGACGTCGTAGGCGGTTGGTACCGTGCCCACCACGTGGTGCTGCACGAACTCGCACGCGGCCCGATGGGCGTCGGGCAGGCGGCCCACGAAGATCGCGGTGATCTCGCGATCGTTGTTGATCGCCACGTCCACCGAGAGATCCGGCGGCAAAAGGGCGGTCGCTCTCCGGACGAAACGGTGCACCGGGTTGGCGTCAACCTCCATCCACGTCGCGAGCGGGTCGAGTATCCGAGCGGGGCTATGGGCCTCCAGAATCGTGTCCAGCGCCGCCAGCCCGGGACACACCCCCTTGGGGCCCCCGCTGAAGCCGGCGAAGAAGTGGGGTTCGACGAACCCGGTCACGATGCGGACGTCCGCTTCCACGTACCGGCGATCGAGGCCCACCGCGCTGCCCTCCACGGTGCCGACGTCGATGTGGTCGCCGTCCGTCGCCACGTGTTGACGGATTCGGTAGCGGTGAAAGACCTCGGCGCCCACCAGGGCGTGCATCTCCGACGACGTGGCCAGCCGGTGCGTCCCCGTCGCACACAGGAGGGTTACCCGGTCGGGTCCGGCTCCGAGCCGGGCCAGCTCTCGCAACAGGGGAGGAAGCACCACCTGGTTGGGCATGGGTCGGGTGATGTCCGGGAACACGACGACCACGTCGAGACCCGGGCCCACGAGCTCCGCCAGCGAACGACCAGCGAGGGGACGGCGAAAAGCGGCCTCGAGGGCCGCGGCCGGGTCGGCCAGGCCGGGGAGGTTCGTCGGGCGGATCACCTGGGCGCCGTCGGGCACCTCCACGGAGATAAGACCCGGGCCGTAGGGCAGCTCGACGTTCATGCGCGCATCCCGTTGCCGGTGAGCACCGCCAAGCCGAAGGGCGCGGCTGCTAGTGCGAGGATGCGGCGCGACGCGATCGCGACCTCTCCTGGGCCTCGGAGAGCAGCTGGGCCACCACGGTGACCCCCGAGCCCACAGCAGCCGGGTCATCACGCACCTCGGCGGCCAGGTCACCCGCTCCCGTGTACTCGAGCATTTCCGGCAGCCGTTCACGAAGCCGGTGCTCGGTCCACTCGATCGGGTCACCCATGGCGATCTGATCGAACCTGACGATCTGGTTCACTTGTTCGGCGTTCCTGATGTAGTGGTAATGCGGGTGCTTCTCGAAGCAGTCGAACCGGAGATGCTCTTCCCCGTCTCGAGCGCCGAACACATGGACCGAGGCGCCTCCATCGTCCAGCACCAGACCATCCGCTTTGCGATCCTCAGCGATGAAATTCAGCTGAACCATGTCGTCCGCGAGAAACCGGCTCTCGACCACGAATCGAAGCGGGCCGGCGGGCACGTCCACCGAGTGCTCCGGGATGATGGGCGCCGGCATCGTCTCTATGGGCACACCAAGCCGATAGGCGACAAAGGTCGTTGCGTCTTCCACGACCACTCCTCTCCGCTAACAGGGTCCTCCGCGCAGCGTACAACCCGCACCCCTGGCCGCGACGGGTGTACACGTGGGGGCCGCGTCGAGGATCTGGCCGCGGACCCTGGCACAATGAGGCGCGATGCCGCTCCAGGGAACCTTCGACGTGATCGATTTCGCGGAGACGCTACGGCTCGCAGCTCGCCAGCAGCTCTCCGGCCGGCTGCACGTTCGTTTCCGCGCCTACGGGGCCCACCTCTTCCTCGAAGAGGGCCGGCTGGTCGGCGTAGGCCAGTCCGAGCACCGCTCGCCCGCCATCGCAGGCGACGTGCGCAATCGGTTGGAGGAGGTCTGCTGCGAGATGCTGGAGGCCCAGGTGGGAGGCTTCGAGTTCCATCCCACCAAGACCAGGGGCAGTCCGGCGGCAGAGCGCTACGGCGTCGAGACGGTGCTGAGTCGGGCCCGAAAACGGCTGGAGGAGTGGCACCACCTGCAAGAGACGATTCCCTCGCTGGAGATGCGGGTGCACATGACCGCCAACATGACCGCCACCGAGGTCACGCTCAACCAGGAGCGGTGGAGGTTCCTGACCGCCGTGGACAGCCGGAGAACGCTCCGCGCCATCGGGCGGATCCTCGAGCTGTCCGACTTCGACGTCTGCCGCATCGTCAAGGCCATGCTCGACGACGGGCTCATCGCCTTGGACCTGCAAGCCGTGTCGATGACCACGGCCGGTCGCGAAGCGCTGCCCAAGGTGGCGGCGCCCGGTATGGCTGAGCTCGAGCAGGTCGCCGTCGAGGCGGACCCCCCAGGAGACCCCGAGACGACGGAGGACGATAACGGCGGCGGCAGCACGCGACGTTCGCGACGCCTGGTCCGGGTCCGCACCAAACCCGACGCGGCAGCCGGCCCCGTGCCCTCCTGAGACTCTGACGGCCGCCGCCGGGAGGGATGCTCCCAGCCGGGCCCTGAGCCGGCGCTACCCTGGCAGCGCGATGTCCGCCCCTGCGGAGCGCCGCCCCGCTCCCCGGTCGCGGCGGCAATTTCGACCAGACATTGAAGGGCTGAGGGCCGTCGCGGTCCTGGGGGTGGTGCTGTTCCACACCCACGTGACCGCGTTGAGCGGTGGCTACGTCGGCGTCGACGTGTTCTTCGTCATCTCGGGATACCTGATCACCGGGCTGCTGTGGGGGGAGGTCGAACGACGCCGCACCATCAACCTGGCCGCCTTCTACGGGCGCCGGGCCAGGCGCCTGCTGCCTGCCGCGATCCTCGTCATCATCGTCACCGCGATCGCCTCCCGGCACTGGCTTCCGCCGCTGGAGGTTCCTTCGGTGGCGAAGGACGGCGTGGCTTCCGCGTTGTACGTCGCCAACTACCGGTTCGCCTTGCCCCAAACCAACTACCTCAACCCCGTCGCAGCCACTCTGTCACCCTTCCAGCAGTACTGGTCGCTCGGTGTCGAAGAACAGTTCTACCTGCTGTGGCCCCTCGTATTGCTCGGCGCATCGCTGGCCTGGCGGCGGTACCGACACCGCTACCAACGCCACCGCTGGGGCCCCACCGACGGCCCATCCCGAGTGACCGCGATAGTGGGGCTGTCGACCGTGACGGTGGCGTCTTTCATCCTCTCCCTATGGCTGACCCACGTCGACCAGCCTTGGGCGTTCTTCTCGCTCCCGGCCCGAGCCTGGGAGCTCGGAGCGGGGGGTGTCCTGGCGCTCATCGCCCCGACCTGGCGGCAACTTCCCCGAGCCGCAGCCGAGCTCGTGGGGTGGATCGGGTTGGCCGTCATCGTCGGGGCCTACTTTTTGATCAACGCCCACACGCCGTTTCCTGGAACGGCTGCCCTGGCGCCAGTTGCGGGCACCCGGCGGTGCTGGCCGTCGGGACGCGAGCCGGCCGGGCCGGCCCGGTCTTCGTCCTCGGGCGTCCCCCGATGCGCATGACCGGCCGGATCTCCTACTCCTGGTACCTCTGGCACTGGCCGTTCTTGATCCTGGCGCCCTATGCCCTCGGCCACGCGTTGGCCCTGTGGCAGAACCTGGCAGTTGCGGCCCTGAGCGGCCTGGTGGCCATGGCGTGCTTCCTCCTCGTGGAGAACCCGGTGCGTCTCTCGCGGTGGCTGGCTTCGGTTCCAAAACGGAGCCTGGTCACGGGGGGTGCCTTGAGCGCCTGCGGGGCGGCAAGCTGCGTGCTGGTGGCCGCCAGCCTGCCCTCGTTGACCGGACACGGCGTGGCCCCGGTGGCCAAACTGAGCACCTCGCCCGCCGCCCGCCAGGCGGCCGCCCACCTTCCGGCCGCCCACCTTCCGGCCGCCCAACCGCCCACCCCGGATGCCGAGCCGACCACCACGCTCGATCCCCTCGCGATCGCAGCCAACAGCCTCACCGCCCAGGTCAACGCGGCAGTGGCTGCGTCGCTCAACACCCCCGACGTGCCGGCCAACCTCACTCCGTCGCTCGCTGACGCCGGCGAGAGCAACTCCCCGACCTACTACGACGGGTGCATGGACAGTTACCTGGACGACACGGTCGAGAACTGCGCCTTCGGAGACGTCGGGTCAGCTACCAGCGTGGTCCTGTTCGGCGACTCGCACGCCTCGATGTGGTTCCCCGCCGTCGACGCGGCCGCCGACCAGCACGGCTGGCAGCTGTTCAACTTCGCCAAGGCCACGTGCCCGCCCCTTTACAACACCCCGATCTTCAGCCCCGAACTGGGGCGGAACTTCAGCGAATGCGACACCTGGCGGCAGAACGCGCTCGCCCGCATCCAGGCCATTCACCCGGCGTTGGTCGTCCTGGCGATGACTCGCGACTACGCCCCGATCTACGGGTTCTCGTCCTACGACCAGCAGTGGCTCACGGGCCTGTCGCAGATGGTCAGCGTGCTACACCAAATGGGATCCAAGGTCCTCGTCCTGGGCCCGGTCCCGATACCCCCGGGCATCGTCTACGACTGCCTGTCCGAGCACCTCACCGACGCCCCCGCGTGCACCTGGCCGGTCCCTGAAGTCGTCGACGCGGCCGGCGTGGCTTCCGAAAAGTCCGGGGTGACCGCCGCCGGCGGGCTGTACTTCGACGTCGAACCATGGTTTTGCACGGCCCAGCAGTGTGGGGTGATCGTCGACAACATCCTGATGTGGCGCGACGCCAGCCACATCACCGAGCCCTACTCCGCGTACTTGGCACCGGCCATGAGCGCAGAGTTGGCCGCGGTCCTTTCCTCGGGTTGAGCGCGCCCGGCGACGCCGGCACGGAGCGCGGCGACGAACGCTTTCGCAGCAGGGGAAAGAGGCCGGTCCCGGCGTGACGCCAGCCCTACCGTCCGGCGCAGGGCGCCGCCCCGAAAGCGCAAGGCCCGCAGCGGTCCCACGGGAGCGATCACCGATTCAGGTACCACGGCCGCGGCCACCCCGGCGGTCGCGAGGGCCAGGGCGCCGTCCATCTCCACGCCCGACATGGCGAGGTGCGGGGCGAAGCCGGCGTGCCGGCACGCGTCGATGGTCGCCTGCCGCAAGTCGTAGCCGTCTTTGAACATCACCAGGGGAACGCCTTCCAGCTCGCTGATCCGGATCGTCCGGCGCCCCGCGAGCGGATGTTCCGGGCTGACCGCCAGCACCAACTCCTCGTCCATCAACGCCTCCGTCTCCACCCACGGCCGATCCACGGGAAGGATGACGACGGCCAGATCGATCTCGCCTTCTTCCAGGCGGCGAACGAGGTCCTGCGAGCCGGCCTCGTGCACGGTGAGCTCCAACCCACGATGCTCAGCAAGGAACTCGGCGAGAACCGGCGGGAGCAGGTTGGTCGTCAGGCTCGGGGTGGCGCCGAGGGCCAGCCGGCCGCGACGGAGCCCGAGCAGGTCCCTGACGGCGGCCACACCTGCATCGCAGTCGGCCAGCACTTGGCGAGCCCAGGGGAGGAAGGCCTCGCCGGCGCCGGTCAAGGTGACCTCCTGGCGGGACCGGTGAAAGAGGGGGGCGCCCAGCTCGTGCTCCAGGGCCGATATGGCACTGCTTACTGACGGCTGAGCCACATGCAACCGGGCGGCGGCCCGGGTGAAGCGACCTTCCTCGGCCACACTCACCATGTAGCGAAGCTGGTGCAACTGCATGACTATAGGCTATGTCTATTCAGGCCAGAGGAATCCGATCCTTTACCTGTAGGTCTCCGAGCCCTAGCGTGGGCTCGCTCACCCATCAGGAGGACCAAGGCAACTCATGGCCGCACCAGTCGCCCCGGCAGCCCCGGCGCCGGACCGCCCCTCGGGGCGGGCCGCCATCCCAGATCGGACCTTGCGACAGGACCGCTGGTGGGTGGCACCTGCCATCTCCTTCGTCGTGCTCGGCGCCTTTGTCGTGTACGCCACCTGGGCCGCGTTCGTCAACCAGAACTACTACTACAAGCCCTACATCTCCCCCTTCTACTCGCCGTGTCTGGCCCACCTGTGCGGCACCCAACCCGGCAGTGCCGGCGTGCCGCACCTCAGCATTTTCGGCCCGTGGTGGGGCATCTCCCCCGCCATCATCATCCTCATCTTCCCCTTGGGCTTCCGCCTGACCTGTTACTACTACCGGCGGGCCTACTACCGGGCGTTCTGGTTGTCACCGCCCGCCTGCGCCGTGGCCGAGCCCCACAAGAGCTACTCGGGCGAATCCCGCTTTCCCTTGATTCTGCAGAACGTCCACCGGTACTTCTTCTTTGCCGGACTCGTCTTCAACGTCATCCTCAGTTATGACGCCATTCTCGCCTTTCAGAACCACGATGGCAGTTGGGGCCATTTCGGAGTCGGCACGGCGTTCCTGCTGCTCAATGCCATCCTGTTGTGGAGCTACTCCCTGTCCTGCCATTCCTGCCGGCACATCATCGGCGGCCGGCTCCGGCATTTCTCCAGACACCCCATCCGCTTCAGGATGTGGGGCTTCGTTTCGAAGCTCAATCAGAAACATATGCAGCTGGCGTGGGCCAGCCTGATCATCGTCGCCCTGACCGACCTCTACGTCCGCCTAGTGGCCAGCGGGACCTTCCATGGAGGGTGGGTGTGATGCCCGAGTACGAACACCATCAGTACGACGTCGTCGTCATCGGCGCAGGGGGCGCCGGCCTGCGGGCCGCTATCGCCGCCCACGACGCCGGAGCCCGCACGGCGGTGATCTGCAAGAGCCTGCTCGGCAAGGCCCACACGGTCATGGCCGAGGGGGGTATCGCCGCGGCGATGGGCAACCTCTACCCCGACGACAACTGGCAGGTTCACTTCCGCGACACCATGCGAGGCGGCAAGCTGCTCAACCATTGGCGCATGGCCGAGTTGCATGCCAAGGAGGCCCCCGAACGGGTGTGGGAGCTGGAGCAGTGGGGGGCCCTCTTCGATCGCACGCCCAACGGCCTGATCAGCCAACGGGACTTCGGCGGCCATCGCTACGCCCGCCTGGCCCATGTCGGGGACCGCACCGGTCTCGAAATGATCCGGACCCTGCAGCAGCGCACGGTGAGCCTCGGCATCGACGTCTACATGGAATGCACCGTCACCAACCTGCTCAAGGACGGCGATCGCATCGCAGGCGCCTTCGCCTACTGGCGGGAATCGGGCCGCTTCGTGGTCTTCGAGACGCCGGCCGTGATCCTGGCGACGGGAGGGATCGGCAAGTCCTGGAAAGTCACTTCCAACTCGTGGGAGTACACCGGCGACGGCCACTCGCTGGCCGTCCGGGCGGGGGCCACGTTGGTCAACATGGAGTTCGTCCAGTTCCACCCGACCGGGATGGTCTGGCCACCGTCGGTGCGAGGGCTCCTGGTGACCGAATCCGTGCGAGGTGACGGCGGGGTCCTGCGCAACTCGGAAGGCCGCCGGTTCATGTACGACTACATCCCCGAGTTCTTCAAGGCCGAGACGTCCGACTCCGAGGCGGAAGGCGACCGCTGGTACACCGACAAGGTCAACAACCGGCGCCCAGCTGAACTGCTGCCCCGGGATGAGGTGGCCAGAGCCATCAACAACGAGATCAAAGAAGGCCGGGGCTCGCCCCACGGCGGGGTATACCTCGACATCGCCAGCCGCCGCTCCCCGGAGTACATCAAGAAGCGGCTGCCGTCGATGTACCACCAGTTCATGGAGCTGGCCGAGGTGGACATCACCAAAGAGCCCATGGAGATCGGGCCGACCTGCCACTACGTGATGGGCGGCGTCGAGGTGGACCCCGACAGCGCCTCCTCCAAGGTGCCCGGGTTGTACGCCGCCGGCGAGGTCGCCGGCGGGATGCACGGGTCCAACCGGTTGGGTGGAAACTCGCTGAGCGACCTGCTGGTATTCGGTCGCCGAGCGGGCATCTACGCCGCCGAGTACGCCTCCGGCCATGGGGCCGAACGGCCAAAGGTGGACGAGGAAGCCGTGCGGAGGGCCGCGGCCGCCGCGCTCGCCCCCTTCGACTCGGATGGCGGCGAGAACCCGTACGCCATCCAGCACGCGTTGCAGGACGTGATGCAGGACCTCGTCGGCATCATCCGCACTGAGCCGGAGATGCAAAAAGCCCTCGATCAGATCCACGAGCTGAAGGTGCGCACCGACCGGTTGAGCGTGGAAGGACACCGCCAGTACAACCCGGGCTGGCACCTGGCCCTCGACCTGCGCAACATGCTGCTGGTCTCCGAGGCCGTGGCCCGCGCCGCCCTCGAACGCAAGGAGAGCCGGGGCGGGCACACCCGCGACGACTACCCCATGACCGACTACGACTACTGGGGCAAGCGCAACGTCATCGTCGAACTCGACCAGGACGGCAACGTCGCCGTGCGCCAACAGCCCCTTCCCGTACCCCCGCCTGAGCTGGCGGCCCTCTTGGAGGAGCAGCATTGACCTACGACCTGAAGCTGCGGATCTGGCGGGGCGACTCGTCCGGGGGTGGCCTCGTCGACTACAGCGTCCCGGTCGACGAAGGCGAGGTTGTCCTCGACGCCGTGCATCACGTACAGGCCGATCAATCCAACGACCTGGCTGTTCGATGGAACTGCAAGGCCGGCAAATGCGGTTCGTGCTCGGCCGAGGTCAACGGCCGCCCTCGCCTCATGTGCCTGGCCCGCCTGTCGACCTTCCCATCGGGCGAGCCGATCACCATCACCCCGATGCGCACCTTCCCCGTCATTCGGGACCTGGTCACCGACGTCAGCTTCAACTACACCAAGGCGGCCCAGGTGCCGGCGTTCACGCCGAGCAAAGACCAACCCCAGGCGCCGTTCCGGATGCAGCAGGTCGACGTGGAGCGCTCCCAGGAGTTCCGCAAGTGCATCGAGTGCTTCCTGTGCCAGAACACGTGCCACGTGATCCGCGACCACGAGGACAACAAACCGGCCTTCTCCGGGCCCCGCCTGTTCATCCGCTACGCGGAGCTGGACATGCATCCCAACGACGGCGCAGACCGCAGGAGGCTGGTACAGGAGGAGCAGGGCCTCGGCCTCTGCAACATCACTAAGTGCTGCACCGAGGTGTGCCCGGAGAGCATCAAGATCACCGACAACGCCATCATTCCCATGAAGGAGCGGGTGGTGGACGTCAAGTACGACCCGCTGAAGCGGCTGTTCCGTCGCCGCGCCGACTGACCCGGCCGCCAGTCCCGTGCGGCCCGCCGGCGGGCGCGCTAGGATGTTCCCTCGCGTCACAAGGACCTGTGGTGCAGTTTGGAGTGCACGCCGGCCTGTCAAGCCGGAGGCCGCGGGTTCAAATCCCGTCAGGTCCGCGGTCGGATAGCTCAGCTGGTAGAGCGCGCGGCTGAAAACCGCGAGGTCACCGGATCGACACCGGTTCCGACCACCGATAAAATGCGCTCTGACCAGGGATTTTGACCGCTTGGTGACGGTCTTCGCAGAGAGTTGGACCACGACCGGATAGCCCTGGCCCAGGCTGGGCCCGCGTCGCACCTTGCTCGCGGACCCATGACAACAGGGTTGCAGGCCCGGTTACGAGCCCAGTTTGGCGGCGATGAGCTTCTTGGCGTTGTCGGCATCGCTTTCCATGCCGAGGGCGTTCCAGTCCGGCTCGAGCCCCTCCTCGAATCGCCTCCCTCTCGCGCCTCGACGGTGACCACGGCGCCGGGAGGCGCTAGTTGACCGAGCCGGCCACGATGGAAGCCTTGAGCTCGGCCGCTTCGGCAAAAATGTCGAGGTCACCGGTCACCACCGGGATGTCCTCGTGCCGGCACGCAATTCGCCAGCCGGACGGGGTGCGCACAAAGTCGTCGGTGTAGCGGCCGATGGCCTCCATGACCTTGTCGTTGTTCGGCCCGCCCCGATGCCAGGCCCGAACATTCGTGACCACCGCGGCCCGGTCGCCGTCCACGTCCACCATCACGGTCGTATTGGCGTGATGGGTGAACGAACAACATTCGATAGAGGCCCGGATCAAAGCCACGCCTCGGGCACTCGGCTGAAGTCGGAGATCATTGAAATAGATCTCGCCATCCGGTGTGAAGACGTCCTCCATAAGCTCCCATCGGCGTAAATCCATGGCCATGCTGTAGCGGCTCAACACGGATGTGATGGCGACAACATCATCGGTGACGCTCGGCACGCGCACTCCTTTCGAGCATGAGGTGTAAGCCGGTAGGTGAAGCATAGGATCTGGCCCTTCGCCAGACGAGGCTGACGACCTCCAGGCCGACACCGCTCGCCGCTTCTTTTCTTTTTTGGTATCGGAACCGCGTAGTACGCGGTTTCGATACCAAAAACGGCGAGAGGCCGGCCCCATCCCGATCCTGAGAACGGGCCCTGACGATCCCGATCCTGAGAACGGGCCCTGACGACGGGTATTGCCCGCCTCGACCGCTCCGCTACACAGCCGAGCCGCTCGGTCGGAGCTGCCCGTGGACCAGATTCAGCACCGCGAAGGAGGGATCCTCGTCGGAACGGGCTCCCGGGGTGAGCGCCAGTGCTCCCATCCAGTCGTGCTCGAGTGGAAGAGAGATCGTCCAATCACGCACAACGTGACGCCGGCGGATCCGCCACCGATCTCCGTCGCGCTCGAGCTGATCCACGAATCTGCCACCCAGTTGGTTGATGCGCCGGGTGCCGTCGTCTTCGACGGTCCGGGAGACGGCAAAGAAGTACGTCTCGGCTCCGGCGAAGTCGCCGTTGAGGTCGATGATCGACTGGCCTAGGAGGTGGTACATCGTCTCCGTGGTCTCGCGGATCGATTCGGTCGTCAGCCGGGCGAACTCGGGACCAGGCGCCTTGCGCCGTCCGTGATCATCCCAGCTGTCCTCGAAGTAGACGTCCGCCATGCGAGGTTCATCGCAGCGATCGCAGGCGTTGGAGTACTGATTGAGGGTCTTGATGATTTCGTGGTGGTCGAGCAGTTCCTGGATACGGCTGTCCATTGCGATGTCCCTCCGATGTGATGGGGGTTGGGTGTCGGGCTGACGTCGACCGAGCCGGTCGTTCTGGTGAACGTAGTAGCCGAGCCGTCCGAGTGAGATGTCCAAGGCCAGCACCATCCCCCTAGCCATCGAACAAATGTTCGAGTACAGTTGCTCATATGGCGACGGCCGGGACTCCGGAGCTTCGATGGCGGCTGGCGGACGAGGGCGACGGGACCGGCCCGGATGCCCTGTTCGCGGTGGACGACCTGGTCGAGCGGCACATCGGTCGAGGCGAGTTCCGCGGCATGGAATTTCTGCACGTCCACGCCCGGTCGATCATCAACGAGGTGCCCAAAGCGTCGCGAGTCCCGTTCCGGCACACCATCAACGTCTACCGCGGTTGCAGCCACGCCTGCACCTACTGCTTCGCCCGCCCGACGCACGAGTACCTGGGTCTCAACAGCGGTGAGGACTTCGAGCGGCGCATCGTGGTCAAGGTCAACGTGGTCGAGCTCCTGCGAGCCGAGCTATCCGCCCGGAAGTGGGCCGGCCACCACATCGCCATGGGTACCAACACCGATCCGTACCAGCGGTGCGAGGGCAAGTACCACTTGACCCAAGGGGTGATCCGGGTGCTCACCGAGGCCGGCAATCCCTTCTCGATCCTCACCAAGTCCACCCTGATCCTGCGCGACATCGACCTCTTGGCCGACGCGGCCCGGCGCACCGACGTGGGCGTCAATCTCTCGATCGGCACCCTGGACGATGAAGTGTGGAAGCTGACCGAGCCGGGGACGCCGCCGCCTCGCCGGCGTTTGGATGCGGTGCGGCGCCTCAACGAGGCCGGCATCGCATGCGGCGTGCTCGTGGCTCCGATCATCCCTGGCCTTTCCGACCGACCCGAGCAGATCGACGAGGTGGTCGCCGGATGCGTGGAGGCCGGCGCCGTCTCGATCTCGTCGGTGGCCCTGCATCTGCGGCGGGGCGTCCGAGAGCACTACATGGGATGGCTCGCCGGGGCGCGCCCCGACCTGGTGGATGAGTACCGCCGCCGGTATCGCCGGCCATATTTACCCGCCAGAGAGCAGGGGGCGCTGGCGGCCCAGGTGCGGACCTCCGTCGGGCGAGCCAGGGAGCTGGCCGGGATCGGCTCGGACGGCCCAGCCCGGACCGGCCGGGATGAACCAGCCCGGATCGGCCGGGATGAACCAGCCAGGACCGACCGGGATGGCCTCTCCCGCTCCCGGTCCACCCCGGAGGGCGCGTCCGCCCCGCTATCGCCGTCGCAATTGCAGCTGCCGATCTGACCGTGGGGCCGCCCCCTCCCGCCGGCCTACCCCGCTCCCCTCCGGCGGCCCACCCGCCCCTCCGGCGGCCCTCCCGCCGGCCCACCCCCCGCCGGCGGGCGCGACCTTTGGACATCTGTACAGCCTGAGGCTGTACAGATGTCCATTTGTGGCGGCCGGCCGGCGGAGGTCGCCCCCGAACCGCACCATCGGCACCCATCCGAGACCGACGTCGCGCCATCCACCGGTTGGCGCCAGCCGCGAGTTAGGCGAGCGGTAGCTCGACCCCACGTACGGATCCCCCGATGGCAGTTAGTCCTCGTACAGGGTCTTGCGGGACAGGTAGGTGTCCTTGTACTCCCGTTTCAGGTCGATTTTGTCATTGTCGTCAAATCGGTACAGCCAGCAGTACCGGTTTGCGTATTTCTTGCCGTTGAGGCCCTGCCCGTTGGACGAACCGAAGAGCGCCACGATTGGGCCGTCGCAGACGGCGTACTCGAACTGGAAATGCATTCCGTCAACAGTAAAGTTCTTGATGGAGGGAACTCCGATATCGAGATACTCCTGACGGGTGAACTTCGGCCCATAGGTCTCGCCGGTGTTCGGGTTGTGTACCGGTTCGTCCTCGATGTTCTCGAAGGTGTAGTTGGGGGCCAGGATGCTGTCGATAAAGTCTCGGTCCCCCCGTTCCATGGCTCTCTGGAACTCCTTGCACAGCTCCTTCTTGGCTTCGGCGTCCATCAGGTTTCCTTTCTTGCTGCGAAGTGAGGGTAATGATGCCGCGCGACGAACGTAGCCGCGAGATCGAGGCCAAGTTGCTCATGGCACCGCTTCCCGAAACCCATCGACGCACCGCGTCCGATAGCCCGCTGGCCATCGACGAGCGGCCGGTCGGACGCTTGACCCCTGGTCGGACCACGGTTACAGTCGCCGCGGGATTGACGTGGGAGGGTGAACCGTCGTGGGGAAAATGGACGGGAAGGTCGTGTTCGTGACAGGTGGGGCGCGGGGCCAGGGGCGCTCGCATGCGCTCACCTTTGCTGATGCCGGCGCTGACGTGGTGATGTTCGACAACTGCGAGGTTGACGTCGAGTTCCAGACCTATCCGGGTGGCAGCACGGAGCAGTTCGAGGAAACGCGACGCGCCGTCGAGGCCAAAGGCCGTGGTTGCCTCGCCATCCAAGGGGACGTGCGCCGCCTCGACGACTTGCAAAAGGCCGTGGCCCAGACCCTCGAGCGGTTCGGGCACGTGGACGTCTGCCTGGCCAGCGCCGGCGTCGCGTTCCTCGGTGACAAGGTCGGCGACATGGACCCCGGCAACTGGCAGACGACGCTCGACATCAACCTCACCGGGGTCTTCAACACCATCAAGGCGGTGGTCAACCACATGGCCGACCGTCGGTCAGGTGTGATCATCGCCACCTCGTCGCTTGCGGGTCGGGTGGGAATCCTGCACGCCGCCCACTACACCGCATCAAAGTGGGGTGTCATTGGCCTGGTGAAGACGGTGGCCGCCGAGTACGGCCCCTTCGGCATCCGGGTCAATACGGTCTGCCCCACGAACGTCAATTCGCCCATGCTGCACAACGAGAACACGTACAACATGTTCGCCCCGGAGATCGAGAATCCGACCTGGGACGACGTCAAGCCGCGGATGTCCGTGACGCATACCCTGCCCGTCGCCTACGTCGAGCCGTACGACATCTCCAACGCCATGCTCTTCCTCGCCTCCGATGACGCCCGCTTCATCACCGGAGAGGCGCTGACCGTCAGCGCTGGTTGGATCGCCCAGAACGTCGCCTGACGGGCCAGACGGCAACCAGCCCATCCCTCGCCGTCGGGCGCCCGATTGGCGTCCGGCCGCCTGACCTCTCTGGGTTGAGGGGAAAGCGCCCCTCGAACCGCACCGCGTTTGCCACCTGTCGGACCGCCGGCCGCCAACGATGTTTAACATCGGAGCGATGCGCAGGGGATCGCGACGGGCCAATCGTCCGATGAACGGCCCTGACTGTTCCCCCCGGGCCGAGGGCGCGTCGTGACCAGCAGAAGGCTCTCGTTCTCGCGTATCGCAGAAGTCGGTGCTCCCACCGGCGAACACGTCACAGCCGGGCGGCCGACCGAGGAACCAGTGCGCCGTTCGTTGGTGCTGGCCATTTGTTGTATGAGCGTGTTCCTCGCCGGCATTGACGTCACGATCGTCAATGTGGCCTTGCCGTCAATCCAGCATGACCTGCAGGCGTCAGTCAGCGATCTGCAGTGGACGGTCGACATCTACACCCTGGTGATCGCCTGTCTCCTGATCCCGGCCGGGGCCTTGGCCGACCGCTTTGGACGTCGCCGGATGCTGCAATGCGGTCTGGCCCTGTTCATGATCGGATCGCTGTTGTGCAGCGTGGCGCCCGGTCTGGGGTGGCTGGTGGCGTTCAGGGCGGTACAGGCAGCAGGCGGTGCCTTCATCAATCCGGCCGCGATCTCCATCATCATCTCCGTTTTTCCCAACCCAAGGGATCGAGCCCGGGCCATAGGGGTGTGGGGATCGGTGGTGGGCTTGGGCTTGGCCGCCGGCCCGGTGATCGGAGGGTTATTGACGAGCGAGTTGGGGTGGCGGTCGATCTTTTGGGTCAACGTCCCGATCTGCATTGTGGCCATAGTTCTGGCCCGCCGCCGCGTGCCGGAATCGAGGGCCGCCCGCCCACGACGACTCGACCTGGCCGGCGAGACTCTGGTGGTGTTGTTGTTCGGCACGATCACCGCGGCCATCATCGAAGGCGCCCGCTCCAGCTGGGGATCTGCGCCGATCGTGACTCTGCTCGCGGTAGCCGTGGCGGCTGCCGTTGCGTTGGTGGTGGTCGAGACACGGGTCCCTGAACCGCTCGTGGACGTGCGATTCTTTCGCAGCGCGCCCTTCTCTGGTGCGACGGCGATTGCGGTGCTCTCCCCCGCCATGCTCAGCGGCTTCTTGTTCCTCAACACGATCTATCTACAAGACGTACGCCAGGATTCCGCCTTGGCGGCCGGGGTGAGGACGGCACCCATGGCCATCATGTTTGCGCTGTCCGCGAACATCGGAAGTCGCGTGGTGGCCGCCCGGGGATCTCGTCTCCCGGTGCTCGCTGGCGGGGTGCTGCTCACCAGCGCCGCCCTAATGCTCCACACAGTTGGACCCCACACACAAACGTGGTATCTGACGGTCGTCTACATGATCTTCGGCGCCGGCGCAGGGCTGCAAAGCGCCCCGATCACGAATACGGCGGTGTCCGGGATGCCGGCCGACCAAGCCGGCGTCGCCGGAGGGCTCGTCTCCACCTGTAGGCAGTTCGGCGCCGGGGTAGGCGTCGCCGTATGCGGGTCGGTCGTGGTGGCCACGACGGGCCGGGCGTTCATCAACGCCAGCCATACCGCCTGGGCGTTGTTCGCCGTGTGCGGGCTGGTGATCCTGGGCTTGGGATGGGTGTCAACCAGCGCCTGGGCTCGGGAGACCGCCCGCCGTAATAGCCAAGCTTTGGCCTTGGGCGAGCACGCAGCGTAGAGCAGGTCAACCGAGCGCCGCGGGCAGCGAGTCCCAGCCCCGCACGAGCGAGCTGGTAGCAAACTTGGCGCGCGCCAGATCCACTTCCCAGTCGCGGAACCGTTTGAGAATCTCCTCAACCGCCACCGTTCCCTCCAAACGGGCAAGCGAGGCGCCGATGCAGAAATGGGCTCCGTACGCGAAGGTCAAATGCGGACCGGGTTCCCGATGGATGTCGAAGCAGTCGCCATTCGGAAAGCGCGAAGAATCCCGGTTGGCTGACGCTTGCAAGAGCATGAGTATGCTGCCTGCCGGGATACTCGTGCCCCTGAATTCGACGTCCTTGGCCACGTACCGTACGTTCTGGAGGGCCGGAGGCTCGAACCTAAGGATCTCCTCGATGGCCTTTGGAACCAGGGAGAGATCTGCGGCTAGCGCTCGACGCTGATCCGGATGATCGGACAGAAGCTTGACGGCCCAGCCGATGAGGCGGTTGGTCGTCTCGTTGCCCGCGTTGGCCAAAAGCTCGACCATAGTGACGACCTCGGCCTTGGTCAAAGGCCGTACGTCACCGGTCTCGTCCTCCACCGTGGCGTTCGGCAATTCGGTCATCAAGTCATCTGAGGGATGGTCGACACGCCAGTCGATGAACTCCCGGAACGCCTCGCCGGGTTCCATCGACGAGGAAAAGTCCCTTGGCTGGCCGGGGATGGTGCGAATTCGATCCTCGGCTCGCTCTCGCAAATCGGGTTGGTCCTGTTCGGGTATGCCGAGCAGCATCCCAATGGCCCGCATCGGTAGGAGGGCGCTGATATCGCTGACGAAATCGATGCTTTCGACTCCGATCAGGGGATCCAGCGCATCGGCGCAGAACCGACGCATCTGTCCCTCGAGGGCCTTGACTTTCTTAGGCGTAAAGGCGCGGGACAGCACGCTCCTGTACATGGTGTGGCGGGGCGGATCGTGGAATATGAAGAATCCGGGCGGAGCCGATACGTTCTGTTGTATCGCCTCGAGGACGGAGCCTTTCGACGAGATCAGTCGTCTGCGATCGGAAAAACCGCGCCGTACGTCCTCGAATCGGCTGACCGCGAAGAAGTCGTAGCGATCGTTGTAGTAGAGGGGTGCCTCTTCACGGAGACGCCGAAAGGCTGGATAGGGATCGGCGTAGATATCCGCATCGTAGGGGTCGTAGTACACATCGGTCGGTTGAGATGTCAACATCGGGTGACCCTTCCTATCCTGCAATTCCTCCGGCAATCTAACACTCGCCGAGTTTTGTTCTCCGGAGGCAAGTGATGAGGTGGCCAGCTCCGCCCCGGGCCAGCGGGAGCCCTCGACCCGGCGCGGATCCGGCCAGGGCGCGACGTGACGGGCCGGCCGCAGGGAGAGGGTGCTCGGAGCGTTCGCCGATCCCCGCTGGAAGCCTCCCGGACAAGCCGGCTCGGAATCTGCCGCGCGCCGCGGCAGCACGAGAGGGCCTCAGGGGTAACCACGGTTGCGAGGCCGGCAGATTCGAGCTCCACCCATCACCAGGGTGGGATAGACGGAACCGTCAATTCGCGCAACATCACACCGATTACCCAACCATCCCGGAGACTAGCTAGGGTCGAACCGGCGATGCGTTTACGCGGATAGATCCAGCTGATCCGATCACCATGCGAGATGGGAGCAGAGCTTGAGTGGGCTGTTATTCAGGTTAGGGAACGGGTGCTATCGTCACCGGAGACTCGTGCTCGCGGCGTGGGTTGTCGTGATCGTGGTGCTGGCGGTGCTGGCCACCAGTGTCAAGCAGCCGACCAAGAACTCGATCACCATTCCAGGAACCGAATCCCAGCGCGCCATCGACCTGCTCAACCAGCAGTTTCCCGGAGCGGGCGGAGCCCAGGCCCAGGTCGTCTTCTCCGTTCCCTCGTCCCAGACGCTTACCAGCGCCTCCAACCGCCAGGCCATCGAAAACACCCTGACCGAGTTACGGAAGCTCCCCCAAGTGGTGAGCGTTACCGACCCGTTCCAGGCGGGCACGATCTCAAAGGACGGGCGAATCGCCTTCGCCGTGGTGGCCTACCCAGTGGCCGTAGCTGACGTGACTTCCCGCTCGCAGGCCGCACTTCTGGCGTCCGGGGGGCCAGCCAAGGCCGCCGGCATCAGCGTCAACTTTGGCGGGCAGGTAGCGCAGGCCAGCACGAAGTCCAGCACCGACGTGATCGGCATCATCGTCGCCTTCATCGTCCTGCTGATCGGCTTCGGCTCGGTCATCGTCGGGATTCTTCCGCTCGTGAGCGCCATCTCCGGAGTGGCCGTTACTGTCCTGGTTCTGCAGGCCCTGACTCCTCTGGTCAATGAGTCGAGCACCACCTCGATCCTGGCTATCATGATCGGGCTGGCTGTCGGGATCGACTACTCCCTATTCGTTCTCAACCGCCACCGCCAGCAATTGGTGGAAGGCGCGGAGGTCGGCGCATCGGTCGGCCGAGCGGTGGCCACCTCGGGATCGGCGGTGTGCTTCGCCGGCACCACCGTCCTCATCGCCCTGGCTGCACTCAGCATCGTCAACATCCCGTTCCTCACCGTCATGGGCCTGGCCGCGGCTGGCGCCGTCGTGGCCGCCGTGCTGGCCGCGATCACCCTGATGCCCGCCCTGCTCGGCTTCGCAGGTGATCGGCTGCTGTCCAGCCGGTGGGCGAAGCACAAGGTCGCCAAGGAATCCGTACCCGGCTACCGATCGCTGTCGCGTCGGTACGTGACGGCGCTGAAGCGGGCGCCGATCGCGGTCGTGCTCGCCGGGATCGTCGTCCTCCTCGTTGTCGCGGCACCCTTCCTGCATGTTCGGTTGGGATTGCCTGACGCGGGCTCGCAGCCCACCAGCCAAACCACCCGACGGGCGTACGACCTCGTCTCGGATGGATTCGGCCCGGGCGCCAATGGACCGCTCCTTCTCGTGGTCTATAGCCCGGGCGGCATAACGGCCGCCCAGAAGCAGGCCTTCACCACCTTTTACGACCAACAGCGAAACAAACTGCCGCCAGATGTGCTCGCGATCAGCAACCCGACCCCCAACCCGTCCGGCACCATCCTGCTGGTCACGGTAACCCCCAAGACCGGCCCCAACGATCCCGCCACGACCCACCTCATCCATCAGATACGGGCGGCTGTGGCCGGAGGAAAAACCCAGTACGGGCTGCAGACGTACGTCACGGGCCAGACCGCTCTCAACATCGACACCTCGTCCACGCTCTCGTCCGCCTTGCCGTCCTATCTGACGATCATCATCGTGCTCTGCCTGCTCTTGCTCATCCTCGTGTTCCGGTCGCTCCTCGTTCCCCTGACGGCGGTGATCGGCTACGTGCTGAGTGTCCTGGCCGCTCTCGGGGCCGTCACGTTCGTCTTTCAACAGGGACACCTGGACGGGGTGTTCGGCATCGCCAGTTCCGGTCCGGTCCTGAGCTTTCTCCCCATCATCCTGCTCGGGATCCTGTTTGGCCTGGCCATGGACTATGAGGTGTTCATCGAGTCGCGCATGAAAGAAGAGTCGTTCCAAGAGGACGCTGAGGCTGCGGTGATCGACGGGTACGCGGCCAGCGCCAAGGTGGTGGGATCCGCGGCGATCATCATGATCTCCGTGTTTGCCAGCTTTATCTTCTCGCCTGACCCGACGACCAAGTCGCTCGGGTTCGCGCTGGCTCTCGGTGTGTTGATCGACGCCTTTGTCATCCGGATGACGGTCGTTCCGGCGACGATGCACATCTACCGCGGATCGGCCTGGTGGCTGCCTCGGTGGCTGGACAAAATCCTTCCCGACGTGGATATCGAGGGCCGGCGCTTCCAAGACGCAGAACAGCCGGTTCCTCCTCAGACCGCCACACAGGTTTCCTGATCATTCAGGGCGATCGCAGCGGAAGAATGCGGGTCGTAGGGACCTACCCGCGTAGGCGAGCGATGAAGGTGCTACGCCCTCGTGCGCGGCGTGAGCCGAGGCCCGTCGCCGTTAACGGTGGAGGAGATCCAGGCTGAAGGCTCTGGCCTCGGGATAGTGGCCGTAGAACTCGATTCGGCGATACCCCCGCTTCGCGTACAGCGCCTCGGCCTCCGGCTGGCGAGGACCGGTCTCCAGGATCAGTCGGGTGTAGCCAGCTGTCAAGGCCGCGTCCTCCAGGGCTCCCAGCACCTGTGCGGCCAAGCCCTGCCGGCGATAGCGGGGACTCGTCCACATGCGCTTCACCTCGCACGTCGTCGGGTCGTAACGACGGAAGCCGCCGCCCGCGACGGTGATCGGTCCATCAATCAGCACGACAAAGAGTCCCGCGGGAGGGTCAAACTCGCCCTCGGCGGCCCTCGACATCTCGGTGTTCTGCCCGTAACGGGTGTCGTACTCGTAGGTCAAACCGGCGAGCAGCGGTTCGACTTCTGCGTCGCTCAGCCGCACTCGTCGCATCTCCATCGTCGCGATACTCACCCACTTCCGGCCGGAATGCACGCGAATAGCCGCTAGCGAGGCCAATACGATACCGACAGCCAGGGCAGTGGATGCAGGATGTCCTGATGGCAGGACCTTCACGCCATACCCTCGGCCGCCTGTTCGATGAGATCCCGGGGCTTTTTGACCGCCTGCGGCCCACGTACCCGCAGCAGCTGTTCGCGGACCTCGTCGCCATCACTGGGATAGACGAAGCTTCATCGGTGCTGGAGGTGGGCTGCGGCACCGGCCAGGCGACCCGTTCGCTCGCCGCGCTCAGGTGCCCGAGGACGAGTAGAGCCGGGAGCCAACCTGGGCGCTGTCGCCCGTCAGCGACTGACCGCGCTGAGGCTGGCACGGGGGACAGCTGGCGCCAGGCGGGTACGGTAACACCATGCCGATGCCGAAGCGGGCGAGCGTCGATGACTACTTCGCTCAACTGGACGATGTACAGCGGCCACACCTGGAGACGCTCAGGGCACTCAGCCTGGATGCGGACCCGGAGGCACGCGAGGAGCTCAAGTGGAACCTGCCGGTCTATGTCCGTGGCGCGAAGGCGAACCTTTGGATGCTGCAGAACTTCAAGAAGCACTGCTCGCTGCGATTCTCGCCGCCGTTCTTCGCCACCCAAAAGGCTGCGGTTGAGGCCGCCGGTTACGAGTCCGGCGAGGGCTTTATCAAGCTCCCGTACAACAGGGAGCTGCCCACTGAGCTGCTGAGGGTGCTCATGCAGGCCCGCATCGAAGACTACGAGGCGACCGGCGCGTAATCGAACTCGAGGTCGCTTGCAGCTCTAGCCCCGGTAACAGTGACCCTCGGGCCGGTGGGAACCCGATACGCCCGGCGCGGTCCGTGGGTCGTCTCCTACATCGAGTAACGCCCGCTGGCATGCCTCTCGGCGTCCCGTCACACTCAGGCCTGAAAGAATGGGCGAGGTGCGCTTTGGACTTCACGCCCTCGGAATTGGAGCAGGCGCCCGCCCAGAAGTGATCCGAAGGGTGGCCGCTCAGGCCGAGGCCTCCGGCTTCGCCACCCTGTGGTCCGGGGAACACGTGGTCATGCTGGACCGAGCGGACACGCCGTATCCTTACTCTACTGACGGCCGCATCCCGGTTCCGAGCTCGGCGGACTGGCTGGATCCGTGGGCCACGCTGACCTTCGCGGCGGCCGCGACCTCAGAGATCCACTTGGCCACCGGCGTGCTCCTGTTGCCAGAGCACAATCCCCTTATCGTGGCCAAGCAGGCCGCCAGCTTGGACGTTCTGTCGGCTGGACGGCTCCGGCTGGGTGTCGGCATCGGATGGTCCAAAGGGGAGTTCGAGACCCTGGGTATTCCGTTCGCCGGCCGGTCTCTGCGGACTCGCGAGTACGTGGAAGCCATGCGGGTTCTCTGGCGGGACGACCCGTCGTCCTACAAGGGACGCTTCGTGCGATTCGACGGGGTCCGCAGCTACCCGAAGCCTCTTCAAGGCCAGATCCCCGTCCTGCTCGGCGGTAACAGCGACGCAGCGCTGGCCCGGGTCGCCCAATATGGCGACGGCTGGTACGGGTTCAACGTGGCGAGTGACGAGTTGCCCTCGCGACTCGACGTCCTTCGCTCCGCGTGCAGGAAGGCCGGCCGGGACGCTCGTGAACTGTCGGTCGCGGTATCGTTGAAAGACGGACATCCTGACCTCGTCCGGGACCTGGTCCCTTTGGGCATCGACGAGCTGGTGCTGGTGGATTCGCCGCCCGCGGATGCTCGAGCGGCGTCGGATTGGGTGTCGGCCCTGGCGGAGCGCTGGGGGATGATGGACGGCTGAAAACGATCAGCAAGACGCACCGCCCAACTGAGGTTCGAATTTTCACCTTTTGGTGGCCGTTTTTGCGGACGATCGGCGCGGCCGACGGGGATCGGGCCCGAGGCCGTGATGGTCAGCGAGCGATTTCAGCCGTTGTATATTCCTCGCCAGGTAGTGCAACCAGGGGTCTCTGAAGGAGCGACATGCCAAAGCCGACGATCGTTCTTGTTCACGGCGCATGGGCCGACGGATCGAGTTGGAACGCCGTATCGACCAGCCTGCAGAGTCAGGATTTCACCGTCCTCACTCCGCCCAACCTTCTCCACGGCGTTTCGGGAGACGCAGCCTATGTGGCGTCATTCCTGGCGCAGCGCACGACCGGGCCTGTTGTCCTCGTCGGTCATTCCTATGGAGGGGTCGTGATCACGAACGCGGGGACCGGTGGTGGCGACGTAAAGTCCCTCGTCTACGTCGACGCGTTCATCCCCGAGGTCGGCGAGAACGTCTTTCAGATCTTGGGCGGCTCGGGGTCGGCCCTCGACGTCCCGGACCCGACCACCGTCTTGGACCTGGTCGGCTATCCGGGCGCGCCCGACGGCGACGCCGAGGCGTTTCTCAAACCTTCGACCGTCCATGATGCGTTTGCTCAAGACCTGCCCGAGGCCGACCGGTGGCTGATCGTGGCCAGTCAGCGCCCTATCACCCTTGGTGCGAACACCGCTCCGACGGAGACCGCGGCCTGGAAGACCATCCCGAGTTGGGCGGTGGTGGGGACGCACGACCTGGTCATCCCCCCTGCCACGCAACGCAGCATGGCGGAGCGCGCCGGTTCGACGATTACCGAAGTGGCAGGATCGCACGTGTCGATGGTCTCGCATCCCGAAGCCGCCCTCGACGCAATTCTGGCTGCGGTGGCGGCGGTCGGCAGTTAGGGGTCGACTTCAGGTCTTGCGTCGCCGTAGGCGCACTAATCGAGGTAGCTCGATGGGAAAAACGAAGTACACCGCCACCAGGAGGTAGCCGACCACGGCGAGAATCGGGACGAACAGGCCTATCACGATCGAGACCGCGTAACCTGCCAGCCCGGGAGTGACCCGGCGGGTGAGGAGGCTGGTTTCCTGGTCCTTGATGTCCGGCCGGAGTAATCGGGCATGGATCGCGTAACGCCACAACCCCGAAAGCAAGGCGGCGTTCATGAGCAGCGTCAGACCATAGAAGGTGCTGGCCACCCGCTCCGCCCGCCCGGAGGTGACGTACTCAGCGAGCAAGCGCGTAGGGAAGGGCAGGAAGGAGACGAAGAGAAGGAGGAGGAGATTGAGGCGCAGCAACGTCGTGTCCGCGTGGTCGAGATAGTCAGTGATGGCGTTGTGCCCGAGCCAGATGGCCCCGATGGTGGTGAAGCTGACGATGTAGCCGAGGTAGCCCGGCCATTCGTGTCCTATGGCATTGGCCAGGTGCCGTGTCGAGTGAGCGTTGGTTGGCACCGCCAGATCCAGGACGAGGAGCGTGATAGCGATGGCAAAGACACCGTCGCTGAGCGCTTCCAACCGTTGGGTTCGGGTGCGGCGAGCGCGAGCCGTCGAGCTGGAGGAGCCAGACGAACTCGACGAGCCCGAGGAGCCAGAACCGGCCGAGCCAGAACCGGCCGAGCCAGAACCGGCCGAGCCAGAACCGGCCGATCCCGAGCCGGCCGATCCCGAGCCGGCCGATCCCGAGCCGGCCGATCCCGAGCCGGCCGACTCCCCCGCCTCGCTCACGTCATCGGCCTAGGGACACGCCGCGGCCGCGGCCGGGAGCCGATGCCGGTACTCGTCACGTTGACGCCAACCTCGGTACATCGTGGATAGCCCACCCATAGGCCGATGGTAGCGGTACCCGAATCTCGCTGAATCCTTCCGGGCAACCCGCTCGATCAGGTGGCATAGCGCGTCCGGCTTTATGTCGCCGGCAGGGGGGATACATGCGAACAACGGGGCGAGCGGCAGGCTCGCCAAGCCGTGGCCCGGTCCCGACCGGGCACCCCTTGTTGCCCGGTCAGACGAACTGGTCTCGTGATAGCTTGGCAGCGGAGTCGGGAGCGGCCCGGTACGCCTGGTAGCCCGACGTTGGATATCTCATCAAAGGGCGGAGGCAGCGATGACGAGAGATGAGTTCGTAGCGGTGGGCCAGGAAAATCCGTGGTGGCTGCTACAGCGGGATCTCCCTTCCCAACTCGAAACATTACGGGTCTCGTTGGGGCAGACGCAGGGGTGGGGCGATCCGCAGTGGTACACCGATCAGTATAAACGGGACCAGCTGTACACGACCATCGAACGCGGCGGCTCCACCTGCTTGACCGACCTCGACCAGGCCATCGACGATGAGCGCCGGCGGATCTGGCTGGAATCCCTGGTCGCGCGGTTCAGTCCCAACGACACCGCTGCCGGCGCGGCCAGCTCGGCGCCTACGGAGGCGGCGGTCCAGTCCATGATCTCGAGCCTGTCGTCGGCCGATGTGACTCGCTTGGCCAGCGAACTGGGCGCCACCCCCGAACAGGTTCAGGCCCTGATGGGTGACCCGGAGTTGGCGAAACTCGTCACCGACGAGGCCGCCCGGCTGACCGGTGGCGCCTGACTGACCAGACGTAGGCCGGTTGCAGCGAGAAAGTCCAGGCAGTAGCGTTGCCGCACAACCTTGGCGCCGATTTACCGGCGCGACAAGAGGGAGGATCGGTAATGGATAAGGCCAAGCTGCTCGCCCGATTGCGTGAGGGGGTCCACGAGCCCTACCAGCTGGGTTCTCTCTCCAAAGGCACCCAGATGATCCCCATCAAGTACGACAACGCAATTCCAGTCGAGGCCGGACCCCTCCAATTTCTGGTCGAGCCTCGGATTCTCACTGACGAAGCGGTCTCAGGCGTGGGCAATGGCTTGGAAGCGCAGGGCGACGACGGCCCGGTGTTCGATGACAATGGCCCGACCGTCCATGTCATGGGCCGCGAAGACGGTCTGGAGCACCTGCGGTTCGACTGCTTTGTCAACAAGCCCCACTATCACTATGTCCGGTACGGCGACAACCAACTGATCACTGTTCGTCTGGACCAATTCGCGGAGGGCGACCCGATCGACTGGACAGTCGATCACCTCCGACGCCGGCTCCCGGAGATGTTGGAATACGCAGGCGAGAAGGATCTCGCCAACGGCGTGCGTGATCAGCAGACGGAAATGCTCGCCGCCCTGGACAAGGTGGAGCGCCTCGTGCGAACGTCGAAGCAAGAGATGGCGCAAGCGTCGTCTTAGCAGCCACCGTCCTGCCGGATAGCCAGGACGCGCGACCAGGGTGCTGGGCGTTACCCTACGGGTTCGCCCAGCACCTCGTACGAAGGATCCGACCGGTCCCGCCGGCCCGCCGTGGCATACGGATCTCGAGCTACGGCCAGATCAGCCAGCCGGCCGACTGCGTCGGGTGGCGAGAGCAACACCACGTCATAAACGAATCGGCGGTGGTCCATGGCCCACACGCCGTCACGACGGGACCACGTGTCGAAGTAGCGGCCGAACGTAACCATCCGGGTGAGGACGCCGGATTCGGGGACGTCCCATAGCGTCCCGATGGCGTAGGACTCGCTGCCCGCCCGGTCGCCGTCGACCTCTATCAAGATGTTGGTGACCTGGTGGGAGTGACCCAGCAGTTTGGCGTGAGACGACCAGAAGCCATCGAGCAGGCCGGACGCAGGCCCCTGATAGGTCACGCCGTAGTCCGCGGTACCGTCAGGATGCCAGAGGGTATCGGCGAGCTCTCGGTCCATCCGGTCCAAGGCCCGGCAGTAGCGGTAGATGACTTCGGTTATCGCCTGTTTGGCTGCGATGTCGTTGTCCATTGGGCCCCGCCCATTTCTTTCGGCGCACGGTGGTGAACCCGACGGTACCACCCGGGCTGACCCCGCGAGCGAGTGGTGAGGGGTTACCGGCGTAGCAATATCGGGGCGTGAGCTCCAGTCAGATCCTCATCGTCTTGTGTGTGGCCGCGGTGACCGTGACCGCCGTGGCGGTCCTCCGACAAGTCGGGATCCCCGCACCCGTGGTCCTGGTCGTGGCCGGCCTGGCGATCGGCTTCCTGCCGTTCGTGCCGGACGTGTCGCTGCAGCCGGAGGTGGTACTGCTCGGGCTGCTGCCACTTCTGGTATTCGACGCGGCCGTCACTTCATCGCCCACCGGCTTTCGCCGTGACGCCCGATCCATTGGCACTCTGGCGGTTCTGCTGGTGATCGCCACTGCCCTGGTGGTCGCAGCTGCCGCCCACTGGGTCGGTCATCTCTCGTGGGCGATGGCGTTTGTGCTGGGAACGGCGGTCGGCCCCACCGACGCGGCTGCCGCCACCAGTGTGGCCAGAAGGCTGCGTCTGCCTCGACGCTTACTTACCATCCTGGAAGGCGAGGCACTGTTCAACGACGCCACCGCCCTGGTGCTCTACGCCGCGGCGGTGACCGCCGCCACTACGGGGACCTTCTCCCCCATTCATACCTTGGGCAGCATCGTGTACGCCACCGTCGTGGGGGCCGCCATCGGGTTGGCGGTCGGGTTTGTCGGGCGCTGGGTCCGAAACCGGATCGACGATCCTCCAATGGAGATCGCCGGTTCGATCCTTCTCGCCTACGTGGCCTACCTGCCGGCCGAGGAGATCCACGCCTCCGGGGTCCTGGCCGCGGTGACCGCCGGCCTCTACCTGGGTTGGCACAACAGCAGCGGCGCCTTTTCGGCTCGCAGCCGATTGCAGTCCAACGCGTTCTGGGAGACCCTCGTGTTCCTGGTCAATGCCGCCCTGTTCGTATTGGTGGGACTGTCCTTTCACACCTTCACCGTCCAGGCCCGCGGCCCCCTCGGGCGCTTGACCCTGGCTGCTGTCGCCGTGGTTACGGCGGTCATCGTGGTACGCGTGGTCTGGATGTGGGCGTTCGCGTGGATGATCCGACCGCCACGCCGACGCCATCAGGCGCCCAATCCGACCGGCTGGCGAGAACGGTTGATCCTCGGTTGGTCAGGAATGCGGGGGGCCATCACCCTGGCCGCGCTGCTTGCGGTGCCGACCACCACCAAGGCCGGGAACGCACTCGCGGGCCGCAACGACATCATCTATCTGGGCTTTGCCGTGATCATCGCAACTCTGGTCGGCCAAGGCATGACGCTCCCCCTGCTCGTCCGGGCCCTTCACCTCCAGGAGAACCCCACCTTCGCGGAGAGCGAACGCCAGGCACGCGTCGAGCTGACTCAGGCTGCGCTGCATCGCCTCGGAGACGCGTCCCGGGACGAGGATCTGCCCGAAGAGCTCACCGACGGGCTCCGAGCCCAATACCTGGGACGTCTCCATCAACTCCAGACCGGGCCCGACGACGAGAACCTCGAAGAGCAAATCAGCGCAACCGAGCAGATCGAGTTGGCGTTGCGCCGCGATCTCATCGCGGCACAACGCCAGGCGCTGCTCACCCTTCGGGACGAAGGACGCATCGGAACAACCACCCTGCGCGGCCTCGAACACGATCTGGATCTTCAAGAGGCTCGCCTCTCATCGCCTTGACGGATCCGGTTTACCCAGCGACGGGCTCCCGCCCAAGACCGAAGTCCTAGGATCAGCCGCATGCGAATCGGAATCCATGCTGCGGTATCCGGCCACGGAGACAACGCGATCACCGAACTGGTCGACACCGCACGCGGCGCCGCCAACCATGGATTGGATTTCTGGATCCCTCAACTCGGCGACATCGATGCCCTCACGGCACTCGCCATAGTGGGGCGAGAGATACCCGGTCTCCATATCGGAACGGCCGTGGTGCCGGCCTATTCGCGTCATGCCATGGTGATGGCCATGCAGGCATTGACGGTGCAAGCAGCCACCGGCAACCGCTTTACCCTCGGCATCGGGCTTTCTCACCAAGTGGTGATCGAAGGCGCGTACGGCCTGTCTTTTGCCAAACCCGTCCGCCATATGGGCGAGTACCTCGAAGTTCTCATGCCGCTTCTTCATGGCGGAGAGGTGTCGTTCGAAGGCGAAGAGGTGACGGCCCGGACGTTCGCACCCATGAAGGTGGCCGGAGCACAACCGCCTGCTGTTCTGGTAGCTGCGCTCGGCACCCAGATGTTGAAGCTGACCGGGCGAATGGCAGACGGCACCGCGCTCTGGATGGTCGGTCCGAAGACCATCGCCAACCATGTCGTTCCGACTATTACGGCGGCTGCTGAGGTCGCCGGTCGACCCAGTCCAGAGATTGCTGTGGGTCTGCCGGTGTGCGTTACGGCCGATCCGGAAGGCGCTCGGGAGAGGGCGGCCTCTACGTTCGGGTTCTACAACAACCTGCCCTCCTACCGGGCCATGCTCGACCGGGAAGGCGCGGGGGGCCCGGCGGACGTTGCCGTCGTCGGGGATGAGGAGTCGGTGGCCGCCCAGCTCACCGCCATGACCGAGGTCGGCGCCACTGCATTCGTCCTTCCCGTCTTCGGATCCAGGGACGATCGAGAAAGGACGCTGACCCTGCTCGGCAGTCTGGCCTCCTCGTGATGGTTACGGCCGGATCACGGACGACGTGATGCGGCGTCGGTGCCGCCATCGACGAACGAGGAGGAAGCTTCACGATGGGCTATGCGACCGTGGTGGTCACTGCCACCCGAGGCACCTCTCTCTGACGCGGTAGACAGGCGCGCTCCAGCCCTTTCTCGGCAGAACACCCATACGGGTGGACAACAACGTTCCGAGCGCGGGTCTCGGCGCCGACGGGCGCGCCGCGTTTGGGTTCCGACCGCGCCGGGGCGACCCGGAAGGCGCGGCCGTCCGAATCGACCGCCGGAGCTCAGGTCGGGTTTGCGCCACCCCGAGCGGCATGCCAGCGTCGCCAGGTGGTGTAGACAAGGGCCCGAAAGGAGCCACCATGGTTGATTCCTCGCTGATCCCCGAACCGACGGTGTTCGTGCTGTTCGGCGCTACCGGCGACCTCGCCAACCGGATGGTGCTGCCCGCCTTCTTCCGGCTGGCGCAGGAGAACCTGCTCCCTGAAGACTGGCGCCTGGTCGGCAACGGGCGCGGCGACGTCAGCCACGAGGACTTCCAGGAGCGGGTCCGCCAGAGCCTCGAAACCTTCGGACCGAAGCCCTCGGAGGGCCCGTGGGAGGAGTTCCGTTCCCGGCTGCGATTCGCCGGAGGGGGCTTCGACGCCACCAATCCCGGGTGCCTGCTCGACGTGCTGGGCGAAGCGGAGCGGGACCTCGGAGGTCAACCGCAACGCATCTACTATCTGGCGGTTCCCCCCGCCGCTTTCGGCCCGTTGACGGAGGGCATCGGCGGCCACCGTCTGGCCGACAGGTCCCGGATCGTCTACGAAAAGCCGTTCGGCACGTCGCTGCAGTCGTTCGAGGACCTGGACCAGATCGCTCATCGCACGTTCTCCGAGGAGCAGATCTACCGGATCGACCACTTCCTCGGGAAGGAGGCGACCCAGGACATCCACGTGCTGCGTTTTGCCAACGGGTTGTTCGCCGGAGCGTGGAACCGCGAGCACATCGCCAGCGTCCAGATCGACGTGCCCGAGACCCTCGACGTCGCCCAACGAGCCGACTTCTACGACCACACGGGCGCCATATTGGACATGATCGTCACCCACCTGTTCCAGCTGGCGGCCGAAGTGGCGATGGACACCCCCGCCAAGCTGGACCCGGAAAGCATCGGTCGGGCCAGGGAGGAGGTCATCGGCTGTTTTCGGCCCCTGACCTGGTCAGACGTGGTCGTCGGGCAGTACGAGGGCTATCGGGATCTCCCCGCGGTCCACGCGGACTCACGCACCGAGACGTTCGCCGCCGTCCGGCTGTGGGTCGACAACGAGCGCTGGGACGGAGTCCCGTTTCTGCTGCGCACGGGCAAGGAACTGGCCCAGAGCCACCAGCGCGTGAGCGTGGTGTTCAAAGAGCCGAGTGACAACTGCGGGCTGCCGGCGGCGGGCAACAACCTGTCGCTGGAGCTGTCAGGCGAAGGCGAGATCGACCTGTCGCTGGTCGCCAAGGTGCCGGGCCCGACCTTGCAGCTGGCACCCGCGTCGGCCCCGATCCCCCTCGGGACGGCGTACCACACCCAATCGCTGCCGGCCTATTCCCGACTGATCCACGACGTACTCGTCGGGGATCGCTCCCTCTTCACCCGGCCGGACGGTTTGGCCCACGTCTGGAAAGTGGCGAGTGCCGTGCTGGAGAACAAGCCCGAACCCGTCGTGTACCCGCGCGGGTCATGGGGGCCCAAGGAAGCGGACGACCTGATTCGTCCGGAAGTGTGGCTGCTCGGTGGCTGACCGGATGTCAGCTGACCAGATGTGATCAGAGCAGCTCGGACAGGTCCTTGACCACGCGGTCGGCGCCGTGGGCGGCCAGCGCCTCCGCCTGGCCCACCCGGTCGACCCCGACCACGTAGCCGAAGTGACCGGCCCGGCCCGCCGCCACGCCTGCGAGCGCGTCCTCGTACACGACCGCGGCGCTGGCCTCGACCCCCAGGTGGCGGGCCGCGGCCAGGAAGGTGTCGGGCGCGGGCTTGCCGTGCAGATGCTCGCGTTGGGCCACCGTGCCATCGACGATCTCCTCGAAGAGGTCAAGGATCCCCGCCGCCTCGAGCACCTGGCGGCAGTTGCTCGACGACGAGACAACAGCGCGCCGTAAACCGGCCGCCTTCACGGCCTGTACGTAGGCCACCGAACCCGGATAGGCCTCCACCCCGTCCTCGGCGATGCGGCGCTGGACGATGTCGTTCTTCCGGCGGCCCAACCCCTCGACAGTGTCCATATCGGGGGAGTCCTGAGGACTGCCCTCGGGCAGCTGGATATGGCGCGAGGCCAGAAAGTCTCGGACCCCGTCCCGCCGCGGCTTGCCGTCGACGAAGTCGTCGTAGTCCTCGTGCGCGTCGAAAGGCCGGAACGGCTCCCCGTGCTGCTCGGCCCACCGGCGCAGGAAGTCGTCGAACATCTCCTTCCACGCGGCCGCATGAACCTTGGCGGTCTCGGTAAGGACGCCGTCCAGGTCGAACAGACACCCCTGGATGCTGTCAGGCAGCCCGAGCCTCATTGGTGATCTCCCTCCTCGATCTCCTGATCCTCAGTACGCCCCCAACGACTCCTGAACATCTGTACCGGGCAGTCTGCACCGATGCGCGCTCAGTCGGGCAGCACCGCCGGATCGCCCAGCGGGTCCAGGGCCGGTCCGGCAAGCACGCGGTTGCCGACGGTGGCCCGGTCTTTCCTCCAGAGCTGTGGTATCCGCCAGGCCAGCAGGGCCGTCCCGACTATGCACGCCAGACCCCCGGACCAGACGGCGAACTGGGGCCCGCCGATGCTTGCCGCCAAACCCGCCTCGCCATCCCCAAGCCGATTTCCCGAGACGGCGGCGGCAAAGAACAGGCCACCGAGGCGGCCCTGAAGGTGGTCGGGAGTGCTCCTCTGGAGTATGGCTACCCGGAACACCCCGCCGATGACGTCCGATCCACCGGCAACGGCCAGGAGAACCAGGGCCACCCACAACACGGGGATGAGCCCAAAGATCGTAATAGCGCCGCCCCACACGAACATGCAGAGGACGAGGGCCCGGGCCTGGAACGACACGTGCTTCACCCATCCGCTCATCACCGACGCCAGCAGCGCCCCTGCTCCGGGTGCAGCGTACAGGAGGCCGACCGTGGCCGCACCGCCATGCAGCACCTCGGTTCCGAAGGCGGGAAAGACTGCCTTCGGCATCCCGAAGATCATGGCGTTCAAATCGAGTATGAACGTCGCGGCCAGCAGTTTCTGGCTGCGCAGGAACCTCAAGCCCTCGACCATCGAACTGAAGGTGGCCGCCGTGCCGCCTCCTGCAGGCGGCAGCTTGGGCAGGAGGATAGCGGCGACCAGCGTCGCCCCGTAGGAGATCACGTCCGCCAGGTAGACCCACCCGATCCCGACCCGGGCTATGAGGAAGCCGGCGAGCGCCGGTCCGGCGATCACCGCGACGTTGTTGACGACCGACTGCAAGGCGTAGGCGCTGGGGAGATCCTCGGGGGTCAGGATCATCGGCATAACGGCAAGGCGGGTGGGCCAGTCCAACCCCTGGACCGCGGCAGTCGTGGCCGAGGCCAGGAACAGCACCCACAGCCGGGGCGAAGGGAGAAGGGCGTTGGCGACCAGCGCCGCGCTCGAGGCGGCAAAAAGGATCTGCGTCAGCACGAGCAGCCGGCGACGGTCGACCGCGTCGGCGATGGTGCCGCCTCCGAGCGATCCGACCAGCGTCGGCAAGAGTCCGGTGAGGCTGACCAACCCGACGATGGCGGTGGAATGCGTGAGCTCGTAGGCCTGGAAGGCGATGGCGACAACGGTCATCTGGCTGCCCAGAGAGGTGACCGCCAGACCGAACCACAGCCGCCGGAAAGGCCGGCTGTGGCGCAGAGGACTGACGTCGGCCAGGAGCGATGCCACCGTCAGAGGTTAAGCGCCAGGGGCGCTCACGGCGATTCCAAAGGGTGCGGTCGGAGGGGCGTTAGGCCTGTGCGCCGAGACCCCTCAGCATGGTGGCAGCCGGTTCGGCCCGGGCGTACCGGGCCCCGGTTCCGGCCCACAGGTTGATGCGATCGGCGTCGCCGGCGGCCGCCGCAGCCCGCCGGATCGGGACCGTGAGGTGGTGCAGCGCCGGGTAGCCCAACGGCGCGATCCCGTCGTAACGATCCGTCCACTCATTGGGCAAGCCCCGTGCCGGCCGACCGGTGAACGAACGAGTCACGACGGTATGCAAGTGGGCGCGCTGGGCGACCGCCCGCTTGTAGGTGGGTGAGGCGCCGCTCTCGTCGGTGCGCAGCAGGACGGTTCCGACCATCGCCGCGTCCGCCCCGGCGCGCCGGACTCCGGCGACTTCGCCGGCCGTGCCCAGCCCGCCGGCGGCTACGACTGGTAACCCCACCACGCCGCGGATGTGGGCTACCAGTTCGAGGAGGGGGACAGGCGCGGTGGGACGTGCCGGGGTGAAGGTGCCTGAGTGAGCACCCGCATCGGAGCTCTGGACGACCAGGCCGTCGACGTTCGCGTCTGCCGCGAGGCGGGCCTCGTCGATCGTGGTGACGGTCTGAAGCACGACCGTTCCTGCGGCCCGGAACGCCTCGATGACGCGCCGCTCTGGAATGCCGAAGGTGAAGCTGACCACGGGGACCGGGTCGTCGAGGAGCACGTCGACCTTGCCCGACCAGAAGTCATCGTCCTCAACCGGCGCCACCCCGCCGAGGTCCAGCCCGTAGCGCTCCGCTTCGGGTTGGATAGCCCGAGCGTACCGGCGAAACGCATCCAGTTCGACCGGCACCGGATTGGGGGCAAACAGGTTGACGGCAAAAGGGGCGTTGGCCGCCCGCACGGCCTTTATCTGGTCGACCAGCTCGTTGGGGGTCTTGTACCCGGCCGCCAGAAAGCCGAAGCCGCCCGCCGTCGCCGCCGCAGCCACGAGCTCGGGCGTGCTCGCCCCTCCCGCCATCGGCGCCGCCAGCACGGGATTAGCCAGGTTGAGATGGGCGAACAGACCTTGGGTGGCGTTCATCAGGAGCCACTTTCGCGCCGGTCGCGGTCGGTCGGCATCCCTTCGGACCGTCCGGCCCGCTTCGACCCGGATGCGGGCCTGACAACGGTCTCGTCGCCGCGGCCCCACGCGAAGTGCGAGAGTGTTTCGTGACCGAAAACTCAGAGTACGATGCCATCGTCCTCGGCGGCGGCGCTCCCGGGGAGCACTGTGCCGGGGCCTTAGCCGAAGGCGGGCTGCGGGTTGCCGTGGTCGAGCGCGAGCTGGTCGGAGGCGAATGCTCGTACTGGGCGTGCATCCCGTCCAAGACGCTGCTGCGGCCCGGTGAAGCCGTGCACGGTGCCCGCAACGCAGGCGCCACCGCAGAGGTCGATGTCGCCGCCGCCTTCGCATGGCGGGATCGCATCGTGTCGAACCATACCGACGCCGGCCAGGTGAAGTGGTTGTCCGACAGAAGCATCGACCTGGTACGGGGATCCGGGCGGCTGGCGGGCACCGGGGCGGTCGAGGTCGACGGGGTGCGCTATACGGCGGACAACATCGTGGTGGCCACCGGTGCTGATCCGGTGATCCCGCCGGTCCAGGGCCTTCAGGGGCTCGAAGGCCTGTGGGGTACGCGCCAAGCGACCAGCATGGAGGCCGTCCCCCGGCGCCTGCTCATCCTGGGGGGAGGGCCGGCAGGGGTGGAGTTGGCCCAGGTGGTCCGCCGGCTGGGCGGCGAGGCCGTGATCGTGGAAGGGAGCGATCGAGTCCTTCCCCGCGAGCCCATGGCCCTCGGCCACGCCCTCGCCGACGCCCTCAGCCGCGACGGCATCGAGCTCCATCTCGGGGCATCGGTCACCGGGGCGCGACGCGACGGCGATGACTTCGTGTTCTCGCTGGCCAACGGCCAAGAGCTGCGCGGCGACCGGATCCTCGTTGCCACCGGCCGTCGCCCGCGTGTAGAGGGAATCGGGCTCGAGACCGTCGGCATCCAACCGGATCATCACGGCATCCCGGTGGACGCCCATATGCGGGCGGGCGACCGCCTGTGGGCGATCGGCGACGTCGTCGGAATATGGCCTCTTACCAGCGTCGGCGAGTACCAGGGCGAGGTGGTGGCAGCCAACATCCTGGGAGAATCGTGGCCGGCCAACTACGACGCGGTCCCCCGAGTGGTCTACACCGACCCGCAGGCGGCGGCGGTTGGGGCCGTCGAGGGCCAGTACCTCGGCACCGCTCTCGTTTCGGAACTGGCCAAGACGGCCACCTACACCCGCGACTACGCCGAAGCCAACGGGTTCCTGACGCTGCTCAGCGACGGTTCGCGACTGACCGGCGCGTACGCGCTGGGCCCCGGAGCGGGCGAGTGGCTGCAGCAAACCACGCTGGCCATCAGGGCCAAGATCCCCATCGAGGTGTTGAGGGACACCATTCAGCCTTTTCCCAGCTTCTCGGAGATCCATGCCGCAGCCCTCAAAGCGTTGCGCGGCCAGATCGCTGGTTCCACCGGAGGGAAAAAATCGTGACCAGCGCCGAGCCCCGCACGTACCGGTTTGATCAGGACCTGGCCGACGTCGTCGCCTTCGCCGCCACCCTGCCGCCACGGACCCCGGAGAACCTGCAATTCTCCCGCGCTCGGCTGGAGGACGGGGCCACCGCCCTCAACCCGACGGTCGATCTGAGCGGCCTCACTGTGGAAGACAAGGTGATCGGCGGGCACGTCCCGATCCGGGTGTACCGGCCGGATGCGCCGGTCGGGCTGCTGCCGGCCGTTCTCTACATCCACGGCGGGGGCTTCTCCATCGGCAGCATCGAATCGGAGCATGCGCCGGCTGCCCGGCTGGCTCGCGAGGCGCAAGCGGTCGTGGTGTCGGTGGGCTACCGGCTCGCTCCGGAGCATCCGTTCCCGGCCGGCCTGGACGACTGCTTCGCCGCTCTGGAGTGGATTGGCGCGGAAGGCCCCGGCCTGGGTGTCGATCCCGCCTATGTGGCCGTGCACGGCTCCAGCGCCGGCGGCTGCCTGGCTGCGGCGATCGCGCTGCTGGCTCGGGATCGCGGCGGTCCCGCCCTGTGCTTCCAGTTCCTCGGCATTCCCGTGCTCGACGATCGCCTGGACACGCCGAGCATGCGGGCGTTCGTCGACACGCCGATGTGGAACCGGCCGAACGCCGCCATCAGCTGGCAGCTGTACCTGGGCTCCGATCCCGGAGAGGTATCCCCGTACGCCGCCCCGGCCCGAGCCAAAGACTTGGCGGGGCTACCGCCGGCGTACATCTCGACGATGGAGTTCGACCCCTTGCGGGACGAGGGCATCATCTACGCCCGGCGACTCCTCGAAGCCGGCGTCTCAGTGGAACTCCATCAGTTCCCCGGAACATTCCACGGGTCTTCCATGGCGACCGCGGCAGAGTCGTCGAAGCGACTGGCGACCGAATCCCTCTTTGTCATGCGCCGGGCGCTGCAGCGAGCCACCTGACCGTCGCACGCCGAACGGGAGGCGGAGTCACAGCACGCTCGTCCGGGCCCACGAGTCGAGGCTGGGGACGAGAATGCGCCACTTCGGGAAGAGCGCCGACGCACCCACGTTGTAGAGCTCGAGGCTCATCTGACGGGCTTCTTCGGGCGGCCAGTCGATCATCGTCGAGTTGGGCAGGGCGGCGGCGATTCGCTCCGTAGCGGACGCCAGGTGAACCCAGTCGAGCGCGTCGCTGCGTACGACGAGCGAAGGGAGCGTCACCTGGCTGGCCTCCTTTTCGTCAAGGCCGGGCACGATCTCGCCCTCTTTGGACAGGTTCACCTTGATCCAGCGATCGAAGGTGGCGAGGAACGTGTCGCGATCCTGATCGAGGAAACGTTGCCGATTGGAGGGGTTTCGTTGGATCACCTCCTGCCAATCCTTGATCTCGACCACGCCTTCCATGCCGTAGACCCACGCCGCCCTGATCGACCCCAGGCAATAGTGGGACGCGTTGACCACGTACCCGTGGGTCCCCGCGGTCACCCACCACATGGCCAGCGCCCGGGCCACCTCAGGGTGCTTCACCGCGGTGATCAGGGACACTCGGGCGCCGGCAGACCCCCCGGCGACGATCACCGGGGCCAGCTCGAGGTGTTTGAGCAGGGCCGCCAGGTAGTCCGACTGCATTTCGGATTCCGAAGGCCCTTCGAAGAACACGTCCGACTCGCCACAGTTGGGCCGGTCCCAGATGAGCACCCGATAGCCACAGGCGGCAAGGTCGGTTGCCATCTCCCTGATCCCCGGGTGGTCCTTGCTGAACCGGCCACCGGGCGTCAAAACCCAGGCGGGACCCGTATCGCCAATGAGCTCGTAACCCAGCCTCAGCCCGTCAACCGTCGCGATCGCCACCGCAACCTCCTTTTTGCTGCTCCGAACCTTAGTGGTTTGGGAAAAAAAGGAGCTCTGTGGGGCCAGGGCATTTTGGGACCCAGCCCGCCCGCATCACGGCACCGGGTTGACGTTGATGCGATCGAGCACGAGGTGCCCACCGTCCACAGGAAGGGTCACGCCGGTCACCTTGGCCGCCAGCTCGCAGTTGAGAAAGAGGGCGGCGTTGGCGATGACCTCGGGGGCCATGAACGAGGTGCCTTTGAGCGCGCTGTAGTGCGACCCTCCCTTGAGATAATCCTCTTCGCTGCCTCCCTCGTGGCCGGCGAGGCGGTTCCAGGCGTGCGGGTTGTTGGTCATCGGGCTGTTGATCGCGCCCGGGCAGACGGCGTTGCAGCGAATGCCGTAGGGCGCCAGCTCCATAGCCACGTTTTTCATGAGGCCGAGCACGCCATGCTTACTGGCAACGTAGTGGGCGTAGTCCTTGCCGGTCTCAATGCCCGCGATGGAGCTGGTGATAACGATCGAGCCCGCCTGCCGTTCGATCATGTGCGGAGTGACCGCCTTGACGGACCTCCATACGCCGGTCAGGTTCACGGCGATGGTCTCGTCCCACTGATCATCGGTGAGCTCCCAGAAGCGGGCCTGGGTCCAGATCCCGGCGTTGGCGATCAGGATGTCGATCTGGCCGAGCTCGGCGATGCCCTGAGCGACGGCAGCATCCAGTTCCTCCGAGGAACGGACATCGGCAGCGACGGCAATGGCTCGGCGGCCCAGGGCCTCCACCTGGCGTACCGTCTCGTCGAGATCCCCCGGGCGAGCCATGGCATAGGGAACGCTGCCCATCTGGTCGGCGATATCCACGACGACGACATTTGCTCCTTCGCGGGCCGAGACCAGGGCGTGGGCCCGGCCCTGACCGCGGGCACCGCCAGTGATCAGCGCGACTTTACCGTCGAGCAACCCCATGATTTCTCCTTTGTCAGTGGTGTGCGCAGCTCAGGTGAGCGGGGAGATCCGGCGTCAATCCTCGACCCGGAATCCGATCTTCATGGCCACCTGGAACTGCCCGACCTGTCCGTCAATGACCGTTCCTCGGATCTCGCTGACCTGGAACCAGTCGAGGTTTCGAACGGTGCGCGAGGCTCGCTCGAGCCCATTGTGAATGGCCTGCTGGAGCGATTCACCGGACGTCCCGACGATCTCGGTGAGCCGGTAGGTGTGCTCGTCCTGGTGGGGCATGGCATGCTCTCCTCTTCGAGTGGGTGAACGTTGTCGCCGAGTCGCCCGGCCGTGCGCCAATCCGCGTGAAACGCCCAAGGCTAGCCTCCATCGGTCGGGCGGCGGAGGGCCGTTCGCCGCGTGGAGGTTGGAGGGAAGTCAATCCACGCGCATCAGGCTTCTCGGCTGGGGTAGATTCCCGAACGCAAGGTCCTACCCGGGCTACACGTTTCACCCTGGGGGAGGTCGTACATGCCAACGACGGGTGCGCAGCCGTCATCGGATCCGATGTTTGCCCGGACACCGGAAGCGGTGTTGGGGGGAGAGGATGTAGGGACCTGGGACGTTCGAGCGATCGTTCGATCCCTCTCGTTCGGCCTGCGGAGCTTGCCCCGAGCGGCAAGTCTGAGCGTCGACCTGTGGGCGGAGCTGGGCCGAGTGGCGTTGGGCGTATCGAAGGTCGACGCCCAACGGGGCGATTGGCGTTTCGATGACGCCGCGTGGAAGGACCATCCCGGGTACAAGCGGCTCAAGCAGGCCTATCTGGCCTGGTCCGACGCCATGTTGGCGCTGGCGGACGATCCGGAGGCAGACTGGCGCACCTCGGAGCGGGCCCGGTTCGCCATGACGCTGCTCACGTCGGCCGCCGCACCGACCAACCTGCTGGCTTTGAACCCGGCCGCCCTGAAACGGGCGTTCGAGACCGGCGGAAGGAGCGTGGCCCGAGGGTCTCGAAACCTGTTGCGAGATGTTCGCCACAACGGCGGTATGCCTGCTCAGGTGCAGAACGGCATCCTGAGAGTCGGCGAGGACATGGCGGCGACGCCCGGTGTCGTCGTGTGGAGGGACGAGCGGTGCGAGCTCATCCGCTACGCGCCGACGACTCCATTGGTCCGATCACGTCCGGTGGTGGTGGTCACCCCACAGATCAACAAGTACTACTTCCTCGATCTGGCGCCGGGCCGCAGCTTCGTGGAGCACGAGGTCAGCCGCGGCATTCAGATCTTCATCGTGAGTTGGCGAAACCCGGAGCCAGAGCACGCCCATTGGGGCCTCGACGAGTACGCCTCCACCGTGATTGGAGCGGTCGACGCGGCCTGCTCGCTCACCGGAAGCGACGACGCCGACGTGTTCGGCTTCTGCGCCGGGGGGATCACGACAGCCGGCAGCGTTGGCCCACCTGGCGGACAACGACGACCAGAGGATCAGCATCGGCGTCGTTCTCCGTGACGCTGCTCGATTTCGACGTGCCCGCGATGATCGGCATGATGGCCGATCCTGGTCTGGTACAGGTCGCCAAGTGGAGCTCACGGCGGGCCGGCGTCCTCGACGGTTCCGCACTCGGGTCCGTCTTCAGCTGGTTTCGCCCCAACGACCTGGTCTGGAACTATTGGGTCAACAACTACCTACTCGGGACAGGACCCTCCCGTCTTCGACATCCTGGCCTGGAATGCAGATTCGACCAACCTACCGGGGCGATTGCACGGCCAGTTCCTGGACCTCTTCGGCTCAGAATCTCCTGTGCCAGCCAGGCGGGCTGACCGTGCTCGGCACTCCGCTCGACCTGTCCCGCATCAAGGTCGAGACGTACGTCACCGGGGCGACGACCGACCACCTCACGCCCTGGAAGGGGTGCTATCGGGCCACCCAGCTCATGGGCGGCCCGAGCACCTTCGTCTTGAGCAACGCCGGGCCATATCCAGGCGCAGGTCAATCCGCCGGGCAACCCGAAAGCCCACTACTTCTCTGGTCCTGAGCCAGGACCGGATCCCGACGAATGGTTAGCCGCAGCGGAGCGCCATCAGGGCACGTGGTGGGACCACTGGGCCGACTGGGCGCTCGAACGGTGCCCCGCCGACCGCCCGGCCCCTAAGGACCTCGGCAGCGACGACTACCCGGTGCTCGCAACCGCCCCAGGGACGTATGTCCATAGACGCCTCTGAACGGTGGGGCCCGGCTACGGACCCTGGCGATCACGACGGGTGGATCACGGTGCACGGCCATCGGCTGCGCGTCTCCGTCCGAGCCGGGATGGGCACGCCCTTATTGCTGGTCAACGGCTTCGGCGCCCGTCTGGGAGCGTGGGACGAGCTCCGGTCGGGCCTGGAGATGCCGACCGTCGCCTTCGATCTGCCGGGTACAGGCGGGTCGAGACCCACCGCCGTCCCGTACCCCATGCCCGTTACCGTTCGGATGGTGGCCGCGCTCCTGGACCGCTTGGACTGCCGAACCGTCGACGTCCTCGGAGTCTCACTGGGCGGGGGAATCGCCCAGCAACTGGCCTTTCTGGACCCGCACCGGGTCCGGCGCCTGGTGCTGGCCTCGACGAACTTCGGACTCGGCTCACTCCCGGGCCGTCCGGCGGCCTGGCTGAATCTTCTCGCGCCTCGAGGGTTGTCACCGCGACAGATGGCCCGCTCCGGGTCTCGCACCTACGGGGGCCGCAGCCGCCACGACCCGGCCTGGTTGAGGGCCTTCGCCGAGTCGGCGTTCACTTCGTCCCTCGATTTCCGAGGCCATCTTTGGCAGGTCGCTTCTGCGCTCACGTGGTGGTCGCTCCCGATCCTCCCGTTTCTGAGCCAACCGACGCTGGTGCTGGCCGGCGACGATGACCCGCTCGTTCCCGTCGTCAATAGTCGTGCCCTCGCGGCCCTCATTCCCGAGGCCCGGGCTCAGGTCATCAAGGGCGCGGGGCATCTCTTCGTGTTCGAGCAGTCGGACACGGCGGCGGCGTTGATCAACGATTTCCTGGGCTCAGGGACCGCCACAAAACAACCTGGACAGAAAGAGGAGGCGGCGACGATTGCTGTTTGTTGACAGAGGCTTGACTTACAAGGGCTGCGAGGGCAGGAGGCCGTCGTCGCCTCCTCCTCTTTCGCGTAAGTTGTTTTGCGGCGGGCCCTCCCCCCGGTAAAGGATGGTCTGATGCAAAACCAACGTGGCGGTTGGCGCCCGGATGGCGCTCTGCTTCTGGGCCAGGTTGCGGTCGTTGCGGGCGGAGGGGGCGGCATCGGAGCGGCAACCTCTCGAATGCTGGCAGCCGCGGGGGCGGCGGTCGCGATCGTCGACAACGATCGAGGAGCAGCCGAGGACCTCGCCGACGCGATCGCTTCGTCCGGGGGAGTGGCCCAGGCGTTGGACGCCGACCTGCGAGATGAAGAGGCATGCGCCGAGGTCATCGACCGAGCGGTGACCGCTTTTGGTGGAATCGACATCCTGGCGAACGTGGCCGGCGGCATGTCCAGGCATGCCCAGTGGAGGCAGGTGCGCGACTGGACGTCCGCAGATTGGGATCTCATCGTGCACCTCAACCTCGGGTACGTCTTCTGGTTGTGTCGGGCCGCGATCCCGGCGATGGAACAACGCGGCGGCGGCTCCATCGTCAACGTCACTTCGATCGCAGGGTCGTTCGGCTCCCCCGGCCAGTCTGCCTATGGTGCCGCCAAATCGGGATTGATGAACCTCACCAAGACGCTTGCGGTGGAGGGCGGAAGCGCAGGCATTCGCGTGAATGCGGTGTCGCCGGGAGTGACGTTGACAGACGCGGCGCTGTCCGCCCTGTCGGATGACGCCCGGGCCGGCCTCATGCGCACCACGCCCCTGCGAAAGCTCGGCCGACCCGAGGACATCGCCAGCGCCATCTTGTTCTTCGCCTCGCCGATGGCCGGCCACGTCACCGGTCAGACGCTCCTAGTCGACGGCGGGGTGAGCGTCAACTTCCCCTACTTTACGTCTGGATCGGATCACTTCTGATAGGGCGGGGGCAGCATTGCGGCTGCGCTCGTCTGGATGACCCTTGCTAACCTCCTCCACATCCATCGGGTTGATGGACACCTCACTGGGCCTCGGCGTCGCGGTGGGGCGCGTCGGAGACATCGCCAGGAGGTGACCGTGACGTCGGCAGTGCCGGACGACCGCCTGCGGGGTGGCGATCTGGGCTTCGATCCAGAGGCTCTTCGTCGTAAGTACGCCGAGGAACGCGCCAAGCGCCTGCGTCCAGAGGCCACCGACCAGTACCAGGAGATGGCCGGCCAGTTCTCCTACTACGCCGACGATCCGTACGTCGACGCCCCTCTGGTTCGGGAGCCGCTCCACGACGACGTCGATGTCGTCATCGTCGGAGGCGGATTCGGCGGTCTTATCGCCGCGGCCCGTCTGCGCGAGGTCGGGGTGCGCCGGGTTCGGATCATCGACCGGGCCGGCGACTTCGGGGGAACCTGGTACTGGAATCGGTACCCGGGGGTTCAGTGCGATATCGAGTCCTATGTCTACCTTCCCTTGCTGGAGGAGATGGACTACATGCCCAAGGAGAAGTATTCCTACGGGCCTGAGATCCTCGACTTTTCGAAGGCGATAGGACGCAAATACCAGCTCTATGACGACGCCTGTCTCCAAACAGAGATCACCGGCATGGCCTGGGATGAAGCCGCCCGGCGTTGGATCGTCACGACCGACCGCAACGATCGGATGACCGCTCGCTTTGTGATCACCTCCAGCGGTCCGCTCAGCAAGCCGAAGCTTCCGGGCCTACCCGGCATCGAAACCTTTCGCGGTCACACCTTCCACACCAGCCGCTGGGACTACTCATACACCGGTGGCAGCACCGAGGGCGGGCTCGATCGCTTGGCCGGAAAGCGGGTCGGGATCATAGGGACCGGCGCCACCGCGGTGCAGTGCATACCGCACCTGGGGGCGACCGCCGAGCAGCTCTATGTCTTCCAGCGCACGCCGTCACCCGTCGACGAGCGGAGGAACAGCCCGACCGATCAGGCTTGGGCCGCCTCACTCACCCCCGGATGGCAGCGACACCGGATGGAGAACTTCACATCCATCGTTTCCGGCCGACCTCAAGACGAGGACTTGGTGAGCGATGGATGGACCGACATCGCCCGCATGGCGGTGTTCTTGATGGAAGATGACACGTCGGCCATCGACACGGCGACCGCTTCCGAACTGGCCGATTTTGCCAAGATGGAGCAGATCAGAGCCCGGGTCGAAGCGATCGTCGATGATCCGGCCGCAGTCGACGCGCTGAAACCGTACTACCGGATGTTCTGCAAGCGGCCCTGCTTCCACGACGACTATCTGGCCACCTTCAACCGTCCAAATGTCACTCTCGTCGACACCGACGGCAAGGGGGTAGACCGCGTCACAGAGAACGGTGTGGTCGTCGGGACCACGACCTATGACGTGGATTGCTTGATCTTCGCCACCGGCTTCGAGGCGAACACCCTCTTTACCCGGCGGGTCGGCTTCGAGGTGGTGGGGCGCGATGGGCTCCGCCTTTCGGACAAATGGGCCAACGGGTTGCGAACCCTCCACGGCTTTCACAGCGCCGGGTTCCCCAACATGTTCCATCTCGGTGTCACCCAGACGGGCATCACGAACAACGTCTGCCACATGCTGACCGAGCAGAGCGAGCACATCGCCTACATCGTCGGCCGGTGCTCAGCCGAGGGGATCGACGCCGTGGAGGCGACCCAGCAAGGAGAAGACGCCTGGGTCGCGACGATCCGAGCCCTCTCTGCGGACAACCGCCAGTACCTGCTCGACTGCACGCCGGGATTTCTCAACAGCGAGGGACGGATCGACAACCCTCACGCCATCATCTCCGGTCAGTACGGGCTCGGCGCCCCAGCGTTCTTCGAACTCCTGCGCGACTGGCGAGAGCAACAAACACTCGAAGGGCTCGCCCTCACCCGAGCCGGGCGCGACCTTTCGTCGGGTTGATAGGCAAAGCCGAAAGCGTCTTCGCGTCGTGAACGGCCGCCTATCGCAAGGTCCGCCGGGCACCCGCTCGGTCAGGCGTCGGAGGCGCCGGCTCTTTGGGCAACCCTAGAACCATCTCACCGATGATGTTCCGCTGCACTTGGGACGTACCGGCGTAGATGGTGCCCGACCTGGCCATTTGGAACGTCTCCACCCACGAGGCGCTGCTGTGCGGGGCTCCCACGTCGTAGGCCACCAGGCCGTTGGCGGCCCGCCCACTGGGCGCCAAGGCCTGCGCCCCCAGGATGTCGACCGCCAGCTCGGTGACGATCCGGTGGTACTCGCTCCAGAACAGCTTGAACGTCGATTCCGTGGGACCGGGTTCGCCTCCGGCCAGGAACTTGGTGAGGGTCCGCATGCCCAGGTAGCGCATGATCTCGACCTGGGCGTAGCACCACGCCAGGCGCTGGCGGATGCGAGGGTCGGCAGACGCCCCGTTGGCTCGGGCCAGTTCGATGAGCCGGTCGAGCTCGCCCCGGAACATGATCGGGTAGGTGGCCGCCGCTTCTCCCCGTTCGTACCCCAGGAGCGTCATCGCCACCGCCCATCCCGCGTTCACGCCGCCGACCACGTTGGCCTTCGGTGTCCGGGCGTCGGTGAAGAACGTCTCGTTGAACTCAGAACGCCCGGTCATCATGCGAATGGGCCGGACCTCGACCCCCCGCTGCTCCATCGGTACCAGCAGGAAGCTGATCCCCTTGTGCTTCGGAGCGTCGGGATCCGTGCGTACCAGCACGAAGATCCAGTTGGCGAGGTGGGCGGCCGACGTCCAGATCTTCTGACCGTTGATCACCCATTCGTCGCCGTCGAGCACGGCCCGGGTGCCGACGTTGGCCAGGTCGGAACCGGCTTGCGGCTCCGAATACCCCTGACACCATCGGTCTTCCCCAGAGAGAATCCGGGGCAGGAAGTAGCGCTTCTGCTCGTCCGTTCCCCACCTGAGGATGGTGTTGCCCACCATCTGGATGCCGAAGCCGTCGTTGCGACCGCCGCTTGGCACTCCCGCCTGGTAGAACTCCTCCGCCATCACCACCTGCTCCAGCGGCGTCAGGCCGCCTCCGCCGTATTGACGCGGCCACGACGCAGCCAGGAGTCCGTTGTCGAACAGGATGGCCCGCCACTCCTCGGTGAAACGCCGGGCCGCTTCGGGTTCGAGTGCTCCTATACCGGTCCACCCCGCAGGCAGGTGCTCGCCCAGGAACGTGCGGATCTTATCCCGGTACCCTTCGGCCTCCGGGGGATAACGAGGGTCCACGGAGGGCCAAACTACCCCCCTGGCCGACTTGGTCGCCCGCTGGCATCATTTTTCGGCAAAAGACGCGGCGGTGGTGACCCGCCATCCCCTTCCCGCACCTCCGCCCGCCGGCCAGCACGCGCCGAGCCGGGTGCAGGTCCGTCCTCACCAACCTCTAGCGGATCGGCGCCGGGCCCGACCATGATGGTCAGCGTGGACGTCCTGGTCGTGGTCGATAGCGCCCCAGTTCCCGAACGAATCGCTGGTCGCGCCCGCCGACGCGTCGACGTCGCCCGGGGCACCCTGACCTCCGGCACCATTGCAGACCTGCGCGCCCACATCCCCCGCTCGGTCGGCGTGATCGGCGCAGCCACGCAAGCGGCCGCCGACGAGGCGGCCCACATCGCTCACCAACTGCACAACGCCGGCCTCCCTGTGATCGTGTACACCGACCTCCGGGTTGCGCTGCCTCCCGGCATCGAGGTGCACCCGACGAGCGATCCGGGCCCACCGCTCGACGCCGCCGATTCCTTGCTCGACCTCATCGGGAACACACCGCTGGTCCGGCTGGACCGGGTGGGCCGCGATCTCTCGGCCCAGTTGCTGGCCAAGCTCGAATACCTCAACCCCGGCGGCAGCACCAAGGATCGCCCGGCAGTGGCCATGATCGACGCCGCGGAGCGGGACGGCTCATTGTCGCGGGGTGGAACGATCGTCGAACCGACCTCGGGCAACACCGGGGTGGGGCTGGCGATCGTGGCCGCTCGCCGCGGGTATCGCTGTATTTTCACCATGCCGGACAAGATTGCGGACGAGAAGGTCTCGTTGCTACGCGCCTACGGAGCCGAAGTCGTCGTCTGCCCGACCGCGGTCGACCCCGACCACCCGGACTCGTACTACTCGGTGGCGCGCCGACTGGTCGAAACCACCCCGGGCGCCTTTATGCCCAACCAGTACGCCAACCCGAACAACCCGATCGCCCACGAGCAGACCACCGGACCGGAGATCTGGCGCCAGACGGCGGGGCGGGTCACCCACGTGGTGGTCGCCATCGGGACCGGGGGCACGATCAGTGGCGTGGGCCGATACCTGAAAGGACAGAATCCCGAGATCGAGATCATCGGAGCTGACCCCGAGGGATCGGTCTATTCGGGCGGCCAGGGTCGGCCCTATCTTGTCGAAGGCATCGGCGAGGACTTCTGGCCGACCACGTACGATCGCCACATCGCGGACCGCGTCGTCATGGTGTCCGATCGGGACAGCTTCCTCACCGCCCGCAGGGTGACCCGGGAAGAGGGAATCCTGGTGGGGGGCTCGTGCGGAACCGCGGTATGGGCTGCGCTCGAGATCGGTCGGGACCTCGGTCCTGACGCGGTGATCGTGGTCGTGTTCCCGGATTCCGGGCGGGGTTACCTGTCCAAGGTGTACGACGACGGCTGGATGGCCGACCACGGATTCCTTCGGGCGAGCGGGCCGGCAGGCGATACCGTCGGCGCGGTGCTGGCTCATAAGTCACAACTCGCCCTGGGTGCCGCAGGGACCGGGCTGCCTCCGTTGGTGCACGTCCACCCCACCGAGACGGTCCGTTCCGCGATCGCCATCCTGCAGGAGTACGGGGTGTCGCAAATGCCGGTCGTGAAAGCAGAACCGCCCGTGGCCCTCGCCGAGGTCGTCGGCACCGTGACCGACCGCGGCCTGCTCGAGCGCCTGGTGGCCGACCCGTCGGTCATCGACACGCCCGTCGAGGTGGTGATGGATCCCCCACTCCCCATGGTCGGAAGCGGCGAACCGCTCGACGTGGCCGCGGCCCGCCTGGGTGATAGCGCTGCGGTGCTCGTGCTGGACTCCGGGCACCCGACGGGCATCGTCACCCGTTCGGACCTCCTGGACTTCCTGGCCGGACCCCTTCGGGGTGGAGCTTCCCGATGACCGAAGAGGTCGGGCCGGGGCAGATGGACGCGCCCCTGGCGCGTTCGTGGGTCGATCATGGCTTCGAGACCCGAGCCATCCACGCCGGGCAGGATCCTGATCCGGTCACCGGCGCCGTGATCCCGCCCATCTCTCTGGCCACCACCTTTGCCCAGGAAGCGGTCGGCCAGCACCGGGGCTTTGACTATGCCCGCTCCGGCAACCCCACCCGGTCGGCCCTCGAGGCGTGCCTGGCCTCACTGGAGGGCGGAGCGCATGGATTGGCCTTTTCCAGTGGTCTGGCAGCGGAGGACGCCATCCTGCGACTCCTGCGGCCAGGCGACCACATCATCATCCCCAATGACGCCTACGGCGGGACCTTCCGCCTGATCGACAAGGTGTGGGGCCCGCTCGGCGTCTCGCATACTGCCGTGGCGTTGCCCGACCTCGATGCGCTCGTGGCCGCCTGGCGGCCGTCGACCCGGCTGGTATGGGCGGAAACACCGACGAACCCCCGACTGTCGATCGTCGACATCGCGGCGGTCGCGTCGATCGCCCACCAACGCAACGGCTGGTTGGTCGTGGACAACACGTTCGCCACTCCCTACCTCCAGCGACCCCTGGCCCTCGGCGCGGACATCGTCGTGCACTCCACCACCAAATACCTCGGGGGCCACAGTGACGTGGTCGGCGGTTTCGTGGCCACCGACGACCAGTCCCTTGCGGAGCAGCTCGCCTTCTTCCAGAACGCCGCCGGCGGGGTACCCGGACCGATGGACTGTTACCTGGTACTTCGGGGGGCCAAGACTCTCGCGGTCCGCATGGACCGTCACTGTGCGAACGCGGCAGCAGTGGCTGATCTGCTCCTCGGCCATCCCGCCGTCCGCCAGGTGCTATACCCCGGGCTGAAATCGCACCCCGGCCACGAGCTGGCCGCCCGCCAGATGGACGGCTTCGGAGGGATGGTCTCGTTCGTCCTGATCGGCGGGGAGGCGGCGGCGATGGAAGTGGCTCGTTCGACGGCGCTGTTCACGCTGGCCGAGTCGTTGGGCGCGGTCGAGTCGCTGATCGAACACCCGCACCGCATGACCCACTCCTCGGTGGCGGGCTCGCCCCTCGAAGTGGATCCGGCCTTGCTGCGCCTGTCCGTCGGGCTGGAGACCACCGCCGACCTGCTCGTCGACCTCGCCGCCGCCCTGGATCGAGTGGGCTGACGGGAGCGGCGGGCGGAGGCGGCCGGCGGCGGAGCGCGTCCTCAGCGGCGAGGCGGCTGGCGGAGGCGGCCGGCGGCGAGTCGGCCAGCGGAGGCGGCCGGGCGGCGGAGCGCGTCCTCAGCGGCGAGGCGGCTGGCGGAGGCGGCCGGCGGCGAGGCGCCTCGTCAGCGGCGGGGAGCGTCGTCAGCCCACCGCCCCGACGCACCGGATCGCCCGCAAAAACGGTCAGTAAAACCGAGGTGACCCAGTTTTACTGACCGTTTTCAAAAAATCGCGAGCGTGGTTCGTGGCAAAAACGGTCAGTAAAACGGCGAAACCCACCCGCCCGGCGTTTTGCTGACCGTTTTCAAAAATTCTGAGCGGGGTTTGCCGCCAAAACGGACAGCAAAACCGCCGGCACCACTCGGCCGGGCCGGCTAAAGCACCCGGAGGCGGATGGTGTCCTCCATGTGGGCCAGTCGAGCGAGCATGTCGTTGGTGTAGTCGCTGGCGATGTCGGTGATCACATAGCCGATATCGCCTCGCGTGCCGAGAGCCTGACCTTCGATGTTGATCCGGTGCTCGGCAAAGATGGCGTTAATGGCAGCCAGGACGCCAGGAGTGTTTCGATGGACGTGCACCAACCCGTGGGCCCCGGCCCGCACGGGCAGCTCCAGGTTGGGCAGATTGACGGACAGCGCGGTGCTGCCGCTGCGGACGAACTCGGTCAGCTTGTTGGCCACGAACTGGCCGATGTCTACCTGGGCCTCCTCGGTGCTCCCTCCGATGTGAGGGGTGAGGATCACGTTGGGCAGGCCTTGCAGCCGGGAGGTAAACGGCTCGTCGTCGCCGGACGGCTCGTCGTAGAACACGTCCACGGCGGCACCGGCCAGATGCCCGGAATGGACGTGATCTCGCAGCGAGCCGTGGTCGACCACGAAGCCCCGACTCAAGTTGAGGAACAACGCACCCGGCCGCATCGCCGCGAACTCCGCCTCACCGAACAGACCGCGGTTGTCCGGCCGTCCGTCGACGTGAAGGGTGACCACATCGGCCCAGGCGAGCAGAGCCTCCAGCGAATCCAGCCGTCGCGCATTGCCGAGCGCCAGGCGGTCGGCCGTGTCATAGAACGACACCGACATCCCGAGGTTCTCCGCCAATACCGACAGTTGGGAGCCGATGTTGCCGTACCCCACGATCCCGAGTCGCCGGCCTCTGACCTCGTGGGCGCCCGCCGAGGATTTAGCCCAAATGCCGGCGTGCATATCGCGGTTCTTGTCCGTGAGGCCGCGGGTCAGGGAGATGATCTCCGCGATCACCAGCTCGACGACGCTTCGGGTGTTGGAGAACGGGGCGTTGAACACGGCCACGCCCCGCCGCGTCGCCGCAGGCACGTCGATCTGGTTGGTACCGATACAGAAGGCACCCACGGCGAGGAGCCGCTTGGACTTCTCGAGCACGGCCTCGGTGACATGGGTGCGGGATCGGATCCCGAGCAGGTCGATATCGGCGATACGGTCCGCCAGTTGACTCTCGGTGTACGCGCCGGTTCCCCGTTCCACCTCGAAGCCGGCCTCCGTCAGGCGGGCCTCCGCACCGGGGTGGATGTTCTCGAGGAGAAGGGCACGACGGCGGGGGGGACGCTCGTCCTGCATGATGGCTCGAGGATACTCGGCGCCGGAAAGGTTCCCATCCCGCCGGCTCCTCGCCTCGGGCGGGCGCCGCCAGCCGCAACGTCGCCTCGGGCGGGCGCCGCCAGCCGGCCGCCAGCCGCCACGTCGCCTCGGGCGGCCGCCGCCAGCCGGCCGCCAGGCGGGGCTTCGCCTATCGCTCGGGCCCCTCCACCGTCAGGTCGTGTAGTCGGCATTGATCCGCACGTACCCCGCCGAGAGGTCGCAACCGTAGACGGTGGCCTCGGCCGGGCCGATGCCAAGCTCGACCTCGATGTCGACGTGATCGGCAGCCATCAGCTCCGCCAGGCGCAGGAGGCCAGCTGCGTCGGGGCGGTTGGGGTAGGTCTCCAGGTCGCCGAAGCGGATCACGACATTGTCGGGGTCGACATCGCGATCGTCCTGACACTTGCCGATCGCCATGGCGACCCGGCCCCAGTTGGGATCGGCCCCGTGCACCGCCGCCTTCACGAGGGGCGAGTTGACGATCGCCTTGGCGACCCGCCGGGCCTGTTCGCGGTGAGACGCCGAACGCACCGTGACCGTGAGCAGTTTTGTGGCCCCTTCGCCGTCGCGAGCCAGCTGAAGGGTGAGATCGAGGCAGACCTCCCGCAGCGCCACCGCCAGCTCAGAACGGTTCACCGGGCCGGCGGCGCCGTTGGCCAGCACCACGGCCATATCGCTGGTGGAGGTGTCGGTGTCCACGCTGAGGCAGTTGAAGGTCTCCTCCACGGCTCGCCGCCAGAGGCTGGTGAGCGTCGGCTGGTCAACGGCCGCGTCGGTCAGGACGTACACCAGCAAGGTGGCCATGTCCGGTTCGATCATGCCCACGCCCTTCGCCATCCCGACCACCTGGGCCGCGCCAGCCTGTTGGACGGCGATCTTCGGCACCGTGTCCGTCGTCATCATGGCGGTGGCGACATGGAGAGCGTCGGCGTCGAACGGCGAGCCCTGCAGGCCGGCCAGGTGGGCGCGCAGGAGGGGCATCGGATACGGCCGGCCGATCACTCCGGTACTGCCGATCAGCACCTCCTCCGGGGAGATCCCGGTCGCCCGGGCCACGGCCGCGGTGACCTCTTCGGCGTCGCGGAGGCCTTGCGGGCCGTTGGCGACGTTGGCGTTCTTGGCCACGACCACGATGGCCCGGGCCCGGCCGGTGGCTGCCCGAGCCCGGCTCAGGGTGACGCTGGGTCCCTCGAAGAGATTCTGGGTGAACAGGCCGCTGCTCACGCAGGGCCGTCTCGACAGGATGACGGCCACGTCGTCGCCCTGCTCGCGCAGGCCGGCGTGGCCCGTGTGGGCGACGAACCCGAAGGGGAGGGCTACCGAGTGCACGCAAGGATCATCCCAGGTCGACCCCCGGGGGCCGCAAGCGGGCGGCGAGGCGGGACAACCCGGACACCGGAACCCGTGACGGCCCGCCCGTCCCGTGGGCGGCTGTTGGTAGGCGGGGAGGCCGGTCGGCTGGTGTCGACCCCTCCGGCGCACCAGCCGACCAACGCCTCTGAATGGCGCATTCGCATGATCTTGGGACCGAAGGCCGCGTCCCGTCCGGCCGATCAACCACAGATACTGCTGCGCCAACACACCGGGCCGCTGGCTACCCGAGCGTATGTACCGCTAGGACATCATAGGTTGCTGCTGTCGAGCTGCTCCAGGCACCGGCGGATCTCCGAGGCCCGGAACCGACGGTGACCGCCAAGGGTACGAATGGCGGTGATCTTGCCCGCCCGAGCCCAACGTGTGACCGTCTTCGGGTTCACCCGGAAGAGCGCAGCTACTTCCGCTGGCGTCAGAAGGGCATCGGGCTGGGTGTCTTCTGGCATGTCTGCGCATTCCTTCCAAGTATCCCGTTCGTGCTTAACGTACGAGATGACCGAGCTGGCGTACATGATCCATCCGGGCCATTCTTCCGGGCAAATCGGACTAGTCAGCAGCTACGTTGAGCGTGGCTCAGTAGTGTGATGACCACCTACAGTAGTTGAACTCGACGGGCCCCTGGGGTCAGGTGCCCCACGACGAGCGCTTCCTGGCCGGCACCGGCGAGGGTCTCGACGGTTCGGGAGACGTCGCCCGGCCCGACGGCGACGACCATGCCGAGCCCCAGATTGAACACCCGGACCATCTCCTCGTCCTCCACCGCCCCGGCCCGTTGGATCTCGGCAAAGATGGGAGGCAGCGGCCACCGGTCCCGTTCCAGGACGGCATCCAGGCCGTCGCCCAGCACCCGGGGGAGGTTGCCGGGCAGGCCACCTCCTGTGATGTGGGCGACGGCGTGCACGTCGACCGCTTCCATCACGCGGAACACCGCGGGCGTGTAGATCACCGAGGGTCGTAGGAGCTCGTCGGCCAGGGTCCAGGCTCCCGACCCGGCCCAGGCGGGCCCGTCGAGCGGGCGCCCGGCGACTTCGAGCAGGGCTCGCCGGGCGAGGGAGTAGCCGTTTGATCGCAGTCCAGGCGACGGCAGACCGATCAGCACGTCCCCGGCCTCGGTCCGGGCCCGGCCGTCGATGATGGCGTCCCGCTCGACGACCCCAACCGCGAACCCGGCGACGTCGAGCTCGCCCGGGGCGAGCAGCCCGGGGTGCTCCGCCAGCTCCCCGCCGACGATGGCGCAGCCGGCCGCCCGGCAGCCGGAGGCGATCCCGGTCATCACCGCCTTGACCTGATCGGGATCGACCCGGCCGAGCAGTTGGTAGTCGAGGAAAAAAAGAGGCCGGGCGCCACAGCACACCAGGTCGTCCACGCACATCGCCACCAGGTCGATCCCCACCGTGTCGAACCGTCCGGTCGCCATCGCCACTGCCATCTTGGTGCCCACACCATCAGTGCTCGAGACCAGGACCGGTCGGCGATAGCCGGGCGGCAGCTCGAACAGCCCGCCGAAACCGCCGATGGCGCCCAGCACCTCAGGGCCGGTGACGGTTGAAGCGACGACGTCCCGCATGGCCTCGACGGCGCGCTCGCCGGCGTCGATATCCACTCCGGCTGCGGCGTAGGTGAGACGAGAGGGGGGGACGTCTTTGCCCAGAGACTCCTCAGCCAACGCGAGAGGAAACGTGGGGGCGGCGATCGAGGGTCACCGACGCCTCCGCAGGGTAGGTTCCGGTCAGGCAGGCGTCGCAGAAGCCCGCTCCTCTCGCTCCGGTCGCCTCCTTGAGGGAGTCCAGGCTGAGGTAGTGCAGGCTGTCGGCGCCGACGAACTCGCAGATCTCCCCGACCTCCAGGTTGGCCGCGATCAGCTCGGACCGGGTGCCGGTGTCCAGCCCGTAGTAGCAGGGCCAGCGGTACGGCGGCGACGAGATGCGCAGGTGCACCTCGGCCGCGCCCGCCTCCCGGAGCATGCGCACGATGCCCCGAGTGGTGGTGCCGCGCACGATCGAGTCGTCGACGACCACCAACCGCTGAGCGGCGATGGCATCACGTAGGGGGTTGAGCTTGCGCCGCACCCCCTGGGCCCGCTGGGCCTGGTCGGGCACGATGAAGGTCCGACCGATGTACCGGTTCTTGACCAACCCGTTGCCGTAGCGGATGCCGCTCCGGCGGGCATACCCCTCGGCCGCGGGAAGGCCGGAGTCGGGCACCCCCATTACCATGTCGGCGCTGACGGGGGCCTGTTCGGCCAGCAGCTCGCCCATCCGGATCCTGGCGCCGTGGAGCTCCTGGCCGTACAGGCGGCTGTCGGGCCGGGCCAGATAGACGAACTCGAACAAGCAGAGCCTGGGATCGATCTCCGCCGCCGGCCAGGGGTGAAGGGACCGAGGCCCGTCGGCATCGATGACCAACAGCTCGCCGGGGTCCAGTTCCCGGACGAAATGGGCGCCGGTGATGTCGAGGGCCGGGGTCTCCGACCCGAGCACCCAGCCCCCGTCCAGCTTGCCGAGGCACAGCGGCCGGAACCCGTGCGGGTCCCGAATGCCGATGAGCCGCTGGCGGTCGAGGAGAACGAGCGAGAACGCCCCCTCCAACGACGGCAGGACCGCCATCAGGGCCGCCTCGACGTCATCGCCGGGATGGCTGTCGAGGTGCCGGACGATGAGCTCGGCGATGAGATCGCTGTCGCTCGTCACCGTCCCCGGGAGGCTGCCGATTTCGGCGGCCAAGGCGTCCGTATTAGTGAGATTGCCGTTGTGCCCGAGGGCGAACACGACGGGCTCCGGCCGGCTCTCACCCGGTGTGGACATGCGGTAGACCGGCTGGGCGTTGTGCCACGTCGAGGCCCCCGTGGTCGAATACCGCGTGTGCCCGATGGCCAGGTGACCCTGGAGGCCGGCGAGGTTTCGTTCGTTGAAGACGTTGGTGACGAGACCCATGTCTTTGACCACCACGATCTCCGACCCGTCGCTGACCGCCATGCCAGCTGATTCCTGGCCGCGATGCTGCAAGGCATACAGCCCGTCGAACGTGAGGTGTGCTACCTGGTGTCCAGGAGCGTTGACCCCGAAGACGCCGCAAGCCTCTCGTGGCGCATCCGGGTCGGCGTCGGAATGATCGGGGGGCACGTACCCCATTCTCTCACGCCGCGCCGCTCTGCCGGCGGTCCGTCATCCACCCCCGACCAGGTCGACGGACGGCGCGAGACCGAGCGCACGGGGTAGCGCGTGGCGCCAGCTCGACACCGCATCGGCGAGGCCGACGTCAACCAGCCCCTCGATCACCAAACGATCGCCGCCGGCCGGGCCCAGGAAACGACACCCGAGGTCGGCCGCCTGGACCCTGGCTTCCACTTCTGACCGGGAGCTCTCGGCGACGCAGAGCAGCACGCGCGACGGCCCCTCGCCGAACAGGGCGGCGTGGTCAGCAATACCGGAAACGTGAAAGCCCGCCTCGCCGGCGACCGCCATCTCGGCCAGGGCCAGACCGACCCCTCCCCCGGAAACGTCGTGGACTCCATCCACGAGACCCTCGGTCTCGCCGATCAACTCGCGGACGAGTCGGAGCAGGCGGGCGTGCACCTCGAAGTCGACCGACGGCAGCCGCCCGCCTCTGTGACCGCGCCGTTCGACCGCCCAGCGGGACCCGGCCAGTGACGTGGCCGCGGCATCGCCCGGGCCCAGGCCCGCGCCGATCAGCAGGATCCGGCCACCGTCAACGAGACGAGCCGTCGGCGGACGCCGGACCAGGCGGTCGACGAGCCCCAGGGTCCCGACCACCGGAGTGGGATCGATATCCCGGCCCCGGCTTTCGTTGTACAGGCTGACGTTGCCACCGATGATGGGGATGGACAGGGCCCGGCAGGCGTCGGCCATGCCGTCGATGGCCTCGGAGAGCTGCCACATCACTTCAGGATGCTCGGGGTTGCCGAAGTTGAGGCAGTTGACGAGGGCCACTGGTCTGGCCCCCACGCAAGCGACGTTGAGGGTCGACTCGGCCACGACCAGCGCCGTCCCCGCCCTGGGATCGAGCGAGCACCACCGGGCGTTTCCATCGGTCGAAAGGGCCAGGCCTCTATCGGGTTCGCCCGCGGTTCGGGGTACGCCAGGTGCGGCCAGCCGCAAGAGCGCGGCATCCGCCCCTGGGGCGACCACGGTGTTCAAGAACAGCTGGTGGTCGTACTGCCGGTAAACCCAGGAGGCGTCCGCCAGCAGGTCGAGGAGATCGGCGCCACAACTGGTGGGGGCCGCCATCGCGGCAGGATCGTTGGCGTGGCGACGGTCGAGGTCCGGCGGGCGCCGCATCGGCCGGTCGTAGGCTGGCGCGTCCTCGTGCAGGGTGGCGGCGGGGACGTCCGCCAACACCTCACCGTCCCATCCGGCCAGCACCCGAAGGCGTCCGGTGCCCGTTACCTTGCCGACGACGGTGGCTCGGACCTCCCACCGACGGCACACATCGAGGACGCTCTCCAAAGCCGCCGGGGTGACGATGGCCAGCATGCGTTCCTGGCTTTCACTCGTCATGACTTCCCACGGCTGCATTCCCGGTTCGCGGCGCGGCACGGCGGTCACATCGACGTCCATCCCGACACCACCTCGTGACGCCGTTTCGCTCGTCGCGCACGTCAGACCGGCGCCGCCTAGATCCTGGATTCCGACGACCAGTCGGCCATCGAGCAGCTGTAAGCAGGCCTCGATGAGCCGCTTTTCTTCGAAGGGGTCACCCACCTGCACGTTGGGGCGTTTGGCTTCTTCCCGCTCTGGATCCGAGCCGAATCCGGCCGATGCCAACACACTTACTCCACCGATCCCGTCACGCCCGGTCGTGCTGCCCAGGAGCACAGCGAGATTGCCCTCGCCGGACGCCCTCCCGAGCACGAGTCGATCGATCGGAAGAACACCACAGGCCAACACATTGACAAGTGGGTTGTCGGCGTAACACTCGTCAAACTCGATCTCCCCTCCGACAGTCGGGACCCCGACCGAATTTCCATAACTGGAGATTCCCGAGATCACCCCACTTGCGATCCATCGGGCGCGCGGGTCCGATGGAGGCCCAAACCGCAGAGGATCCATTAGGGCGATCGGCCGCGCCCCCATGGTGAAAATGTCCCGCAGAATCCCGCCAACACCGGTGGCCGCGCCTTGAAATGGCTCAACAGCTGACGGGTGATTGTGACTCTCGATACGCAGGGCAACGGCCAAACCACCCCCGGCATCCACCACCCCTGCGTTCTCGCCCGGGCCGACGAGCACATGGGGACCTTCGGTCGGCAATCGCTTGAGATGAATGCGGCTGGATTTGTAGGAGCAGTGCTCGCTCCACATCACCGCATACATGGCGACCTCAAGATGGTTTGGCTCTCGACCTAGTAGCGCGATGATCCTTTCGACCTCCGGGTCGGTCAAACCGAGCGCTCGATGGATATCACCCTGCATGGCGCAAGCCTACCCCGCCCTCGTCTGTTTGCTCCGATGATGGACAGAGGCAAAATAGATGTGTCATACTGCGGTTATGCCAACCAAATCAGCTCCCCGCAAAGCGGCAGCACCGAAGGTCAAGCGGGCGAAGCCGACCATGTCCGCAGAGCACAAGCAGGCGCTTGCCGTTGGCCGGGAAGAGAGCCGCGCGGTTCGCAGGTACCTGGAAGCGCTCGAGGCCCACAAGCCCAAGAGAGGCCGCAAGCGGACTGCCGACGGCATCGCCACTCGGTTGCGTCAGATCGACTCTCGCCTGCCGAATGCGGATGCTCTGACTCGCCTCCATCTGGTTCAGGAGCGGATCAATCTTCAGACCGAACTGGAAGCAAGAGATACCAACGTCGACCTCCAATCGCTTGAAGCCGGTTTCGTTAGCGCCGCAAAAGGATATGGTGAGCGCAAAGGTCTGACGTACGGAGCCTGGCGGGCTGCAGGCGTTGATCCGACCGTACTCCGCAAAGCTGGAATACCCCGCACAAGGGGCTAAGCAGCCGCGGCTCTACCTGCCGCGGTAATCAGTGCGTCAAGGAGGATTCGGCCGTCGGTCGAACCGAGGAGGGGATCTGAGGCGCGCTCGGGGTGTGGCATAAGTCCTACTACGTTGCCGGCGTCGTTACAGATGCCGGCAATGTTGTCTACGGAGCCGTTTGGATTGGCTCGATAGCGCAGCACGATACGATCGTCGAGCGCGCAACATGGCGAGCGTCCGTTCGTCGCAGGTGTAATTTCCTTCGAAATGGTTGATGGGAATGCGCAATGGCGTTCCCCGGGCCACACCGGCGGTGAGGACGCTCCGGTCACTTGTCACTTCCAGATCGACCGTCGTGCATAAGAAGGTAAGACCCAGGTTCTTCTGCAATGCGCCGGGGAGCAGGTGGGCCTCGGTCAACACTTGAAAGCCGTTGCAGATGCCGACTACCGGCCCGCCCCCATCGGCGAACGATGACACGGCCGCCATGACCGGCGAGAAGCGGGCGATGGCACCCGGACGTAGATAGTCACCATGGGCGAAACCACCGGGCAGGACGATGGCGTCGAAACCATCCAAGGCCCGATCACCGTGCCACACGATGTCGGCATCGGCGCCCAATGCGTTCAGCGCATCGACGACGTCGTGTTCGCAGTTGGAACCGGGGAAGAGGACGACGCCGATCCGCGCCGTTACGCGGCCGACTTCCACGGGCGCCAGCGTCACCGTCGAGTCCTCGATCACCGGGTTGGTCAAAAAACGGCGGCACATCTCCTCGACTTCGGCGCGCCCCGTGCTCTCGTCCTCCGCGTCGAGCTCGAAGCGGAACGCTTTCCCGGCCCGGACTCCGGACACGTGATCGAAGCCCAGCGCGGGGAGGGCGCGTTCGATGGTCGCGCCCTGTGGATCGGCAATGCCGGGTCGCAGCGACACTTCGACCAGCACGGCAAATCGCATCACGTCGTGCCGCGAGAGGAGGCGCGGCCGGGCTGGGCTCCCGGCCAGTCGGCGAAGCGCAACCCCGTCAGCCGCTCGTAGGCCTCCACGTATCGGTCGTGGGTAGCCTCGACCACTTCGGGGGGTAAGGGCGGAGGCGGTGGGGTCTTCCCCCAGCCCGTCCCTTCCAGCCAGTCCCGCAATGGTTGCTTGTCGAAAGCGGGAGGAGTCCGTCCCGGCTCCCATTGATCGGCCGGCCAGAACCGGGACGAATCGGGGGTCAGCACCTCGTCGCAGATCGCCAGGTGACCGTCGATGAGACCGAGCTCGAATTTGGTGTCGGCGATGATGATGCCCCGCGTCGCGGCCAGGGCAGAGCCCTGTCGATAGGCCTCCAGGCTGATGCGGCGGGCCTCCTCGGCCATCTCCCGACCGACCAGGTCGACGGCTGCGGCGAAGTCGATGTTCTCGTCGTGGCCGGAAGCGGCCTTCGTCGACGGAGTGAACACCGGCTCCGGTAGTTGCTGCGACTGCCGCATGCCGGCGGGGAGTGGCTCCCCGTGCATGGTCTGCGAGCGCTGATATTCAGCCCAGGCCGAACCTGAGATATAGCCCCGGACGATGCATTCGATCGGGAGCATCTCGGCCCGGCGGACAACCATCACCCGTCCGTCCAGGTCGGCGTCGTCACCGTCACTGAGCGCGCCGTCCGGGACCTCCAGGCTGACCAGGTGGCTGGGTGCGAGATCCGCCAGCTGCTCCACCCAGAAGGCGGTGACCGCGGTCAGCACCCGCCCCTTGTCCGGAATCGGCTCGGCCATCACCACGTCGAAGGCGGACATGCGGTCGGAGGTAACGAACAGCAGATGCTTGTCATCGATCTCGTAGATGTCCCGGACCTTGCCGGAAGCCACGTGGCGGAGCGAGATGCTCACTTCGCCCACTCCGCCCGGTACGCCTCGATCCGACCGGCCAGGTCTGCGTCGTCGAGAGCCAAGATCTCGGCAGCCAGTATGGCCGCGTTGACGGCCCCGTCTATGGCGACGGTGGCGACTGGGATCCCCCTCGGCATTTGCACGGTCGAGTACAGCGCATCGATCCCTCCGATGGCGCCACCCGATAGGGGCACCCCGATAACCGGAAGGATCGTCTGCCCAGCCACCGCGCCAGCCAAATGGGCTGCCATTCCGGCGGCACAGATGATAATCCCGTACCCATCGGCCCGGGCTTTGGAGGCAAAAGACGCCACCTTGGCCGGGGTCCGGTGGGCCGAGAGGACGTGCTCGGTCGCTTCGATACCGAAGCTCCCAAGCGTCTCGAGGGCGGGAGCCATCTTGGGCTGGTCGTTGGCCGATCCCATCAATACGGCCACCTTCTTCGCGCTCACGAGCCCACCGCCGCGGCCTGGGCCGCAATATCCCGGCGGTACCTCATGCCTTCCCACGACAGCAAGGACACGGCGTCGTAGGCCGCAGCTCGGGCGCTTCCGATACTCGGTCCGGTCGCGCCGACGCCAAGGACGCGGCCCCCGGTGGTGATCAAGCCCTGCCCGTCCATCGCCTTACCAACTCCTGATGCGTACAGCTGAATCCCGTGCAGTTGAGATGCCTCCATAAACCCGTTAATTATTTGTCCGGTCCGCGGCGCCTCCGGATAGCCGGAAGACGCCAGCACTACACATATTGCCGCCCCCTGGTCGACCTCAGGTGCGCCCACCGTATCCAACCGACCGGCAGCCGCGGCCGCCAGCACCCGAGTCAGATCACCCTGGACGAGCGGGAGCACGACCTGTGTTTCAGGATCGCCGAAACGCACGTTGAACTCCAGCACCCGAGGGCCTGAAGAGGTGAGCATGCAGCCGGCATAAAGGACACCGCGATAGTCGACGTTGCGGTCCTGGAGGGCGGCCAGCGTGGGGCGCACCGCCACATCCAGCACTTCCTCGACCACCTGCGCGTCAACCTCGGGAACCGGAGAGTAGGCGCCCATTCCACCGGTATTGGGCCCGGTATCGCCATCTCCAGAGCGCTTGTAGTCCTGGGCTGCGGCCAGGGCGCAGGCCCGAGTGCCGTCGGTGATCGCCATGATCGAGACCTCTGGGCCTTCGAGGCCTTCCTCGATCACGACCCGGCGCCCGGCCGCACCGAATGCGGCGCCCGACAGCTTGGCCGTGGCGTCATCGATCGCGGCCTCGAGGTCCGAGGTGACCAACACGCCTTTACCGGCGGCCAAGCCGTCCGTTTTGATCACCCACGGTGCCGGGCGGGACCGGAGGTACTCCAGCGCAGGGCCGACCTCGTCGAAGGTGGCGTACGCGGCAGTGGGGACACCCGCACTGGTCAAGACCTCTTTCATCCACGCCTTCGACCCTTCCAGCCGGGCCCCGGCCGCCCCCGGACCGAATACCAGGCGGCCCGCGGCGCGCAAGCGATCGGCGAGGCCGTCGACCAGCGGAGCTTCGGGGCCGATCACGAACAACTCGGCGTCGACCGACTCGACGGGCCGCGGTACGCAGGTGAGGCCCAGGGCGGCCATCCCGGCGTTACCGGGGCACACGACCACGTCCGCGGTGGGTGCCAGCGCGACCGCCAAGGCGTGCTCCCGGCCACCCTCCCCGACCACGCACACGCGCAAAGGGGTTCCGGCCACTAGGGCGCAAACCTGACGAACTGCTCCCGGTCGGGGCCGACACCGACGAGCTTTATCGGCACGCCGATCTGATCGGCCAGGAAATGCACATAGTCCTTGGCGGCCGCAGGCAGGTGATGCAGCTCGGTGGCCGTGGACGTGTCGACTCCCCACCCCGGCAGGTCCTGGTACACGGGGGCGGCGTTATGCAACACCGTCTGGTGGTAGGGCATCTGCTCGTAGCGTTGCCCGTCGCACTCGTAGGCGACGCACACCCTGAGGGTATCGAGGGCATCCAGCACGTCGAGCTTGGTCAAAGCGATCTCCGATAACGAGTTGAGACGTACGGCCTGACGGGCCATGACCGCATCGAACCAGCCGGTGCGCCTGCGCCTCCCCGTGTTGGTGCCAAACTCGCGGCCGCGCTCCACGAGCACCTCACCGAGCTCGTCCTCGACCTCGGTGACAAAGGGCCCCGACCCGACCCGGGTCACGTAGGCCTTGGCAATTCCGATCACCGAGGTAATGTCGAGAGGCCCGATCCCGCTGCCCACGCACGCCCCGCCGGCCACCGGATTCGAGGAGGTGACAAAGGGATAGGTGCCGTGGTCGAGATCCAAAAAGGTCGCTTGGGCCCCCTCCAGAAGAATGTGCTGATCCCGCGCCAGCGCATCATGGATGATGCCGACCGTGTCGCCGATCAACGGGGCCAACTTGGGGGCGTACTCGTCGAGGTAGGTGCTGGCGATGGCCTCGGCCGATAGCGGCAAGCGGTTGTAGACCTTGGCCAGGATCAGGTTCTTCTCCTTCAGGGCCACTTCGAGCTTCTGCCGGAAGATCTTGGCGTCGAGAAGGTCCTGAACCCGGAGACCGACCCGAGCCGCTTTGTCCGCGTACGCCGGACCGATCCCCCGCCGGGTCGTGCCCAGCTTGTTGCGTCCGAGATGGCGCTCGGTCAGGGCATCGATCTCGAGGTGGTACGGCATGATCAGGTGGGCGTTGCCGGACACCCGCAAACGGGAACAGTCCACTCCCCCAGCTTCCAACTTGGCGATCTCCGCCAGGAGGACACCCGGCTCGACTACCACGCCGTTGCCGATCAGGGGGGTGATGTGGTCGTAAAGAATGCCGCTCGGCAACAGCTGCAGGGCGAAGGTTTCGCCTCCGACGACGATGGTGTGGCCGGCGTTGTGGCCACCCTGGTAGCGGACCACGACCTGCATATCTTTGGCCAGCAGGTCGGTGAGCTTCCCCTTGCCTTCGTCTCCCCACTGGGTCCCGACGACGATGGTGGCGCTCACCGGCTCAGCATACTGAATGCGCTTCCCGAACCCCGCGGTCCAGGCGGCGTCGAGGTCGGCCCGGGTCAAGTCGTGGTGGAGGGGCAGCCGGCGGGAGGGCAGCGGGAACCAGTGGTGCGAACAGTGGTCCGACCAGCGGTGGGAACGGCGGTGGGAACAGCGGTGGCCTCGGCGGTGGGAACGGCGGTGGGAACAGTGGTGACCTCGGTCGTCCGCCGAGTGGGAAGCCCCGTGGCCGTGCCGAGTGGGAAGCCCCGGTGGCCGTCCGCCGAGTGGGAAGCCCCCGTGGCCGTCCACCTCGCCGCCGCTAGTTGTCGGAGCTGGCTACCAGATCGTCCACGGAGAGCGGGACACGCGCCACGACCAGGTCTGTTCTGGATCGCAAGGCGGCGGACAGGGCGACGTCGAGCTGGTTGTGCAGGATCCGTTCCCGCAGCCGGCGGGGCACGACATAGGGGATCAAGACCACGATCTGATGATCGGGGTGGTCGACCCGCTGTTCATCCACGAAAGCGATCAGGGGTCGGACGATCGACGCGTACTCAGTGTGCACCACCCGCAAGGGGATGCCCGTGTGCCACTGCTCCCACTCCTGATAGCACGCGCCCTCGGATCGGTCGTGGGGGTCCGGTGACGGGGCGGTGCCGGCGCCGGCGTCAGCGCCGGCGTCAGGGTCAGCGTCAGCGCCGGCGTCAGGGTCAGCGTCAGCGTCAGCCTTAGCGTCAGCCTTAACGTCGGCGTCGGCGTCGGCGTCAGCGCCGGCGTCAGCCTTACCGTCGGCGGTCTCGGCAGCGCTGGTCTCGGTCGCTCCAGTCTCTGTGCTCGCGGCCTCGTCTCTCGCGGCCTCGTCTCTCGCGGCCTCGTCTCTCGCCGCCTCGTCTCCGGGGGCCTCGTCTCCGGGGGCCTCGTCTCCCGCGGCCTCGTCTCTCGCCGCCTCGTCTCCGGGGGCCTCGTCTCCCGCGGCCTCGTCCCCGACATGGCTGGCGTCAGTTGGCCCCAGGCCGGGACCGCTCCTGTCGGAATCCGAGTACGGCTTGCCGTAGACCGTACGCCTGGCCCGGCCCGGCGCCAGGTAACGAGGCTGGCGGTGCGGCGGCGTACTGGCATGCTCCTCTGCTCCGGCGGGCCCGTCGGCATCATCGAAGACCCACGGTGACCGCGACCACCTCGTCGCTGACCGACAGGGCTTTCGAGATGGCCTGCGACGTCAGCCTGGACACGTTCACCACAGGAACAATGAGCAGCGTTCGTCGCGCTACTGGCTTCGGGGGAATGTGGCCCAATCCGAGCTCATGCGCGACCCGCCGGTAGTACCGCTCCACCGTGTGGAATAGGGCAATGAAAACGGGAATGGCGACCACCACCACCCAGGCTCCCTCGGTGAACTTGGCGAAGAGGAAGACAAGAGTGGAGATTCCCGTCGCCAAGGCGCCAATGCCATTAAGGTACGCCCGAGCGCGCCAGTGTGGGGGACGCAGCCGCCACCAGTGAACGACGAGTCCCGACTGCGCCAGCGTGAAGCCGACGAAGACACCGATCGCGAACAGCGGGATCAATGAATTCGTGTTGCCCCGCACGACGAGGAGGAGCACTCCCGACATCGCCGTGAGGGCCAGAATCCCTTTGCTGAACACCAGGCGGTCGCCTCGCAGGGAGAGCAGATGGGGAAGGCGGTTGTCCCGAGCCAGCAGGCTGAGCAGCACCGGCAGGCCACCGAAGGACGTGTTCGCCGCCAAAGCCAGTACCACCGTGACGCTGAGCGCCACCACGTAGTACGCCCAGCCTCGGCCAACCGAAGCAACCATGATCTGGCTGAGTACCGTCTGGTTGGAGCGCGGCCCGATGTGGAAGCGGACCGCCAGCTCCGCCAACCCCAGGAGCATCACCCCCAGGATGGTCCCGAGCAGCAACTCGGTCCGTTTGGCCCGCTTGACCCGAGGCTCCCGAAACAGCGGTACGCCGTTGGCGATGGCCTCCACCCCGGTGAGCGCACTGCATCCGGCCGCAAACGACTTCAGCACCAACAACACGGTCACGGCCTCGGCTGTGGACGACACCAAGGATGTGCCGGTCTGCGGCGCGTTCTTTCCCAGCGGATGGATGAAACCGACGGCGATCACCGCCAACAGGCCCACGATGAACACCAACGTCGGCAGCAGGAAGGCTCGGGCCCCTTCCCCCAAACCCCGGAGGTTGAGCAGAGTCACCAGCGCGAGGATGCCGAGGCACAGAGGCACGCTCGCCGATCGCAGGGACGGGTAGGCGGACGTCAACGCCCCGACGCCCGCGGCGATCGACACCGCCACGGTGAGGGTGTAATCGACGATCAAGGCGGCCGCCGCAAATTGACTGGCCCCGGCGCCGAGGTTGGCTTTCGAGACGGCGTAGGCGCCGCCGCCACCGGGGTAGGCGTCGATGACCTGCCGGTAGGAAAAGACGAGGAGAGCGAGCAGGACGACGATGGCGACGGTGATCGGCAGGATCAGGTGGAGCGTCGCCGCGCCGGCCGTGGCCAGGACGATCAGGATGGCTTCCGGTCCGTAGGCAACGGACGTCAGCGCATCGAGGGAAAGCGCCGGCAAGCCCTCGACGGGAGTGATCTGTTCCTGCTCGGCTTCGCGGAAGCGCAGAGGTCGCCCGATGAGAAAGCGCGACAGTGACGGGCCTCGGGACTCCTCGGTAGGGACCGAATGACCGGAAGGATCAGCCATCGTCGGTACGTAGGTTCGCCCCTCACACGAGGGTCGAGAACCCCCCCTCGACGGGAGCGACGCGTGGCTCGAGGCAATCTTCAGGCAGCATGCGCTCCTCTCTTCGCCCCAAGGCTAGCCAGAGCGAATGCAGGCGATGCTGGATGCCTGGTCATCGGGCGGCCCCTGACGCGGTCCGCAGCTGCCACCTGCCTGGGCGCCGGCCATCTCCCCCAGCGTGCTCAGATATATGGACCAATCCGTAAGTAATCGCGCTTTGGTGGCGAGGAGGTGGGGCAATCAGGAGGGAAGGGGGGCGTGTGGTCAAACGGGCGCCTCGGTTGGGCGGGTGGTGTGGGTGGGCGGCGCCCCCTTCCCTCCGTTCTCCATGGTGGGGTTGGTGCCTGGGGAGCGAGGGTCGGCTTCAAGCGCCGGTCGCACCCGCCAGGGTTGGGTCGATGGTCGGTTTGTTGCTCCCTTGACCGCTTGACCCCGACCCGAACTGGTCGACGAGGAGGGATCTCCAGGGCAACCATTGAACCGCTAAGCGTGTGACACCCTCGTGGACACTCCCACTCCACACAAAAGGTCAGTAAGACGCAGACACGGATCCCCTCGCCGGTTTTACTGACCGTTTTCAAAAGTTTCTGAGCGTGATCGGCGGCAAAAACGGACAGTAAAACCCGGGATCCGCCCCTGTATCCGATTTACTAACCGTTTTCGAAATTTCTGAGCGTGACCAGCGAAAAAAACGGACAGTAAAAATCGCCCGGCACGGTTTTACTGACCGTTTTCGATCGAAGGAACGGGGGACCAGGTGACGGAAGGAACAGGGGGGCCGGACCAACCGGCCGAGGAGAGGAACGGGGGGGCCGTGACGGACGGAACTGGGGGGCCGTGACGGACGGAACTGGGGGGCCGTGACGGACGGAACCGGGACGGCCGGGACGGCACGAACCGGTACGGCCAGGACGGCCAGGACGGCACGAACCGGTACGGCACGAACCGGGACGGCCAGGACGGCACGAACCGGTACGGCACGAACCGGGACGGCCAGGACGGCACGAACCGGGACGGCCGCGACGGCAGGAACCGGGACGGCCGGGACGGCCAGGACGGCACGAACCGGACGGCAGGAACCGGGACGGCCGCGACGGCACGAACCGGGACGGCCGCGACGGCAGGAACCGGGACGGCCGCCACCGGAGGAACCGGGCTGACAGGAACAAGGGCGGCGACACGAGGAACCGGCGCTGGCCACCACGCGGAAAAGGGGCCCCGTGCCGGCTGGCGCTCGTGAAACGCCGGCAACGGGCCCCTTGTCCGGGTGCGGAGGCCACGGTCGGGTGCAAACCCCCGTGGCCGGACCGCTTAGCGCAGGACCAGCCGGTCCTGGTCCAGATCGATGCCCCCGTCGGGATTGAAGGGAGCAGTCAGGCCCGTGCCCGTGAGCAGCGGACCATCCCCGAGGGGAGCGTCCACGGTGACCAGGTCACCATCGGAGTAGCGGCCTTCGAGGAGGGCCAGGGCGAGCGGGTCGCTGATCTGGCGTTGGATAAGCCGCTTCAGCGGCCGGGCCCCGAACGCCGGGTCGTAGCCACGGCGGGCCAGCCACGCCTTGGCCGAGGTGGTGACTTCCAGCTGGAGGCGACGATCGGCGAGTCGCTTGGCGAGACCGCGGAGCTGGATCTCCACCACTGCCTCCAGGTCGGCCTCGGTGAGCGCCCGGAAGTTGACGATCTCGTCGATGCGGTTGAGGAACTCCGGCTTGAAGGCCGTGCCGAGATCGCCCCGGAAGTTGGACGTCATGATCACGACCGAGTTGCTGAAGTCGACCGTGCGGCCCTGACCGTCGGTCAGGCGGCCGTCGTCGAGGACCTGCAGCAGGATGTTGAACACATCCGGATGGGCCTTCTCGATCTCGTCGAGCAGTACCACCCCGTAGGGTCGGCGCCGAACGGCCTCGGTTAGCTGACCGCCCTCGTCGTAGCCGACGTAGCCCGGAGGGGCGCCGATCAGGCGGGCGACGGAGTGCTTCTCCATGTACTCGGACATGTCGATGCGCACCATGGATCGCTCGTCGTCGAAAAGGAACTCCGCCAGCGCTCGGGCCAGCTCGGTCTTGCCGACGCCGGTGGGCCCGAGGAACAGAAAGCTCCCGATGGGCCGGTTCGGGTCGGACAGGCCACTGCGCGACCGCCGGATGGCGTTGGCCACGGCGGACACGGCCTCGTCCTGGCCCACGACACGGCCATGGAGGACATCCTCCATCCGCACCAGTTTCGCCACTTCGCCTTCGAGCAGCCGGCTGACCGGGACGCCGGTCCACTTGGAAACGACCTCGGCCACGTCCTCTTCGTCCACCTCCTGCTTGAGCATCTTCTGATCACCCTGCAACTCGGTGAGACGCCCGATGGCCTCGTCGAGGCGGTTCTGCAGCTCGGGAATTTGGCCGTACTGGATCTCGGCCGCCTTCGCCAGGTCACCGTCGCGGGTGAACCGCTCGGCCTCGCCTCGACTGGCCTCCAGCTCCTGCTGGAGAATGCCGATGGCGTCCGACGCTTCCTTCTCGTTGCGCCAGCGAGTGTTGAGGGCGGTGGACTGCTCGCGCAGGTTGGCCAGCTCCTCGTCCAGCTTGGCCAGGCGCTCCTTGGACGCGGTGTCGGTCTCCTTGGCCAGCGCCAGCCGCTCGATCTCGAGCTGGTCCATCCGGCGGTCGACGATGTCGATCTCCGTGGGCTTCGACTCCTTTTCGATGCGCAATCGGCTGGCTGCCTCATCGACCAGGTCGATGGCCTTGTCCGGCAGGAACCTCCCGGTGATGTACCGATCGGAGAGCACGGCCGCGGCCACCAGAGCGGCGTCCTGAATCCTGACGCCATGGTGCACCTCGTAGCGCTCCTTGAGGCCGCGCAGGATGGCGATGGAATCCTCGACGGATGGCTGGCCGACGTAGACGGGCTGGAAGCGACGCTCGAGGGCGGCGTCCTTCTCGATGCGCTTGCGGTATTCGTCCAAGGTGGTGGCCCCGATGAGCCGCAGCTCGCCGCGCGCCAGGAGGGGCTTGATCATGTTGCCGGCGTCCATGGCTCCCTCGGCGGCACCGGCTCCGACGATGGTGTGCAACTCGTCGATGAAGGTGATGATCTCGCCTTCGGCGTCGGTGATCTCCTTGAGGACCGCCTTCAACCGCTCCTCGAACTCGCCCCGGTACTTGGAACCAGCCACCATCGAACCCAGGTCGAGGGCCAGGAGCCGCTTGTTCTTGAGGCTGTCGGGAACGTCCCCCGCCACGATGCGGTTGGCGAGCCCCTCGACGATGGCGGTCTTGCCGACGCCGGGCTCCCCGATGAGGACGGGGTTGTTCTTGGTCCGGCGGGAGAGCACCTGGATCACCCGGCGGATCTCCTCATCCCGCCCGATTACGGGGTCGAGCTTCCCGCTCCGGGCGTCCTCGGTGAGGTCCCGGCCGTACTTCTCGAGCGCCTGGTAGGACTCCTCCGGGTTGGCACTGGTCACCCGATGGCTGCCCCGGACCTCGCGCAGCGCGCCCAAGAGATCCTCGTAGGACGCCCCGACCAGGTCGGCCAGCGCCAGGAGCAGGTGCTCGACGGAGAGATACTCGTCGCCGAGGTTCTGTCGTTCCTGGTCCGCCCGATTCAGGAGCGTGGTGGCATCCCGGCTCAGCTGGGGCTCTCCCCCGCCGTAGCTCCGCGGCAGCTTGGCCAGCAGGTCCTGCACCCGGTTGCGAACCGTGAGCGGGGCGATGCCCACCCGTTCGAGGACAGGAAGGGTCGCGGTGTCGTCCTGGGCGAGGAGGCCGGCCAGCAGATGGGCCGGTACCACCTCGGGATTGCTGCGCGTGCGCGCCTCCTCGGCCGCGGTGCGAAACGCTTCCTGGGTCTTGAGGGTCCAGCGATTGGGATCGAGCGCCACAACCCCTACCTTTTGCTAGTAGTGATAGAAAACTTGAGTACTAGTTTATCAACTTTTGCGGCCGATCGGCAGGGGATGGGGGCGCACGCCACCTACCGGGAGCGTCGGGGGGGAGGCTGCCAGCGCTCAGGGGAATTTTTCACCGGAACCAGGTCCCGCCGATAGTGGCGATGCGTGCGCTCTACCTCCTCGGCGGCTTGGCGGCGGGTCTGGGCCAGCTCCGCCCGTAGGCCGGCGACCTCGGCCTCCAGCTCCATCACCCGGCGGACGCCCTCCAGGTTGAGCCCGGCCGTGGTCAGATCCTGGATGCGGCGGAGGCGGGCGATGTCCCAGTCGCTGTAGCGCCGGCTCCCGCCCACCGTGCGCGCCGGGTCGAGCAACCCCTTTCGCTCGTAGATGCGAAGAGTCTGCGGGTGCACACCGGCGAGCTCGGCAGCGACGGAGATCACGTACACGGCGCGGCTGGCCCGCTTGTCCTGACCGTCCATCACTGGTCACTCCAAAGGTTCATACGCAAGGCGTCGCCGTCCATCAGCTCACCGAGGCGCTCGACCGATTGTCGTTCCTCGTCCTCGAGGTTGTCGGGAACGGCCACGTCGATGGTGACGAGCAGGTCTCCGAACCCGGACGAAGCCGGTACCCCCCGGTTGCGAACCCGAAGGGTCCGGCCGGACTTGGTGCCCGAGGGAACCCGAACGGTCACCGGCCCGTCGAGGGTGGGCACCTTGATCTGCGTCCCCAGGGCGGCCTCAGGGAAGGTCACGGGAAGGCGCAGGGTGAGGTCCTTGCCCCGCCGCCCGAACACCCGATGGCGGTCAGTGTGAACCACGACGTAAAGGTCGCCCGGTGGGCCGCCCCCTCGACCGGGGCCACCGCGGGCCTTGATCCGAATGCGCTGCCCGTCCTCCACTCCGGCGGGGATACGCACTTTGATCTGCCGGCCGCGATGCTCCACGCCGGCTCCGTGACAGGTCGGGCAGGGATGCTCGATCGTCATTCCCGTCCCGCCGCAGTTCTGACAGGGCTGACTGAACGAGAACAGACCCTGGTTGTCGTTGATCACGCCCCGGCCGCTGCAAACCGGACAGACCGCCGGAGCCGTGCCTGGAGCAGCGCCGCTGCCGCCACAGGTATGGCAGGCGGCTTCGGAGGTGACGTTGACCGTGGCGGTGATGCCGTTGACCGCGTCCATGAACGACAAATGCAAGCTGGTCTCCAGGTCCTGCCCCCGCTGCGCCGCGGTCGCAGTCCCGCCTCTCGTCCCTGCAGCCCGTCCGGGTCGGTTGCCTCGCCCGAAGATGTTGCCGAGCAGATCTCCGAGGTCATCGACGCGGAAACCACCGCTGGCCGCCCCGGGGCCGTGGGCGCCCACGCCCGCGAAGGGATTGCCCGCCGGACCCAGCCGGCGAACCTCGTCGTACTCCTTGCGCTTGGCCGCGTCGCCCAACACGTCGTAGGCGGCGGAGATCTCCTTGAACCGGTCTTCCGACCCCGGATTGGAATCAGGATGGTATTGCTTGGCCAGCTTCCGGTAGGCCTTGCCGATCTCCTTGTCCGTGGCGGTGTCGGGCACCCCCAAAACCTTGTAGTAGTCCTTCTCGAACCACTCCCGCTGGGGCGCCATCGGCGGTCACCCCCTCACTTTGACCATCGCGGGCCGCAGGACCCTGCCCTTCCAGCGGTACCCGGCCCGTAACACGTCGATGACCTCCTGGTCGCCGTCGCCGGGCTCGTGGGCGACGGCATCGTGGAGCGTCGGGTCGAAAGGACCGCCGTCGGGGTCGATCCGTTCCAGTCCTTCGCGCTCGAGCACGCTGCTGAGGGCGGCGTTGATCTGCTTGACGTCCTCGCCGCCGCCGTGCGCCAACGCCAGATCGGCGGTGTCCAGCACCGGCAACAGCTTGCCGACGAGGGTTTCGGCGGCCCGCTCGAGATGGTCGGTCTGTTGCTTGATCATGCGCTTCTTGTAGTTCTCGAAATCGGCTTGGAGCCGCACCAGCGTGTCCTTGTAGTCATCGCGCTCGCGCATCAAGACAGCCATGGGATCGCCCTCCACCACGTCCGACACCTCCGGCTCGACGTCCTCGACGGTGTCGAAGTCGTCGATCTCCTGGCCCAGTCCGGACCGACCTGTGCCGGCGGTCGTGTCCTCGCCCTGGGCCGCACCAGCGTGACCCGTGTCGCCCTGCGCAGCCGAGCCGGCGTCAGATAGAGCATCACCCGGCGTGATGCTCGGGTCCCGGCCGGCGCCGCGTTCGGACCCGTCGGCCGGAGGGGCCTGGTCGGACCGGCCGGAGCCAGCCCCCCTCGCCGACGCGTCGTCTGGCGTGGCTGCGGAGGCATCACGGGGATCGTCAGAGGTCATGCCCCCTGACCCTCATCGACGATCTCTGCGTCGACGACCTCGTCGTCGGAGACCCCGCCGCCGTTGGGGCCGCCAGCGGCTGACCCGTCGGCGCCACCAGTCGAGCCGGAACCGGCCGCGGCCGCCTGCTCGTACAGCTGCTTTCCGAGCTCCTGCACGCCGACCGCCAGCTTCTCGGTGGCCGACTTGATGGCCTCGGTGTCGCTGCCGGTCAGGGCTTCCTTCAGCGTCGCCAGGTCGGTGTCCACCGTGGCCTTCTGGTCGCCGGAGAACGACGCCGCCTGATCCTTGAGCATCTTGTCTGTCTGATACACGAGGCTGTCGGCCTGGTTGCGGACCTCTGCCTCTTCTCGCCGGCGACGATCGTCCTCGGCGTGCGACTCTGCATCCCTGACCATCCGGTCGATGTCGTCCTTACCCAGGGCCGATTGCCCGGTGATGGTCATCGACTGCTCCTTGCCGGTCGCCCGGTCCTTGGCCGCCACGTGGACGATCCCGTTGGCATCGATGTCGAAGGTAACCTCGATCTGGGGAACGCCGCGGGGCGCGGGCGGCAGGTCGACCAGCTGGAACTTGCCCAGCGTCTTGTTGTACATCGCCATCTCGCGCTCGCCCTGTAGGACGTGGATCTCCACGGAGGGCTGACCGTCTTCGGCGGTCGTGAACACCTCCGACCGGCGGGTCGGGATGGTGGTGTTGCGCTCGATGAGCTTGGTCATGACCCCGCCCTTGGTCTCGATGCCCAGGGACAGCGGGGTGACGTCGAGGAGCAGCACGTCCTTGACCTCGCCCTTCAGCACGCCGGCCTGGATGGCCGCGCCGACTGCCACCACCTCGTCGGGGTTGACGCCCTTGTGGGGCTCCTTGCCGGTCAGCGACTGCACCAGCTCCTGGATGGCGGGCATCCGGGTAGACCCGCCGACCAGCACCACGTGGTCGATCTTGTCCTTGCTGAGCCCGGCGTCCTTGATGGCCTGCTCGAACGGACCACGGCACGCGTCGACCAGGTCGGACGTCAGCTCCTGGAGCTTGGCCCGGGTCAGCTTGAGGTCCAGATGCTTGGGCCCGGTGTCGGTCGCGGTGATGAACGGCAAGTTGATCGTGGTCTCCTGCACCGACGACAGCTCGATCTTGGCCTTCTCCGCCGCCTCCTTGAGGCGCTGGAGGGCCATCTTGTCGGCACCCAGATCGACGCCCTCGGTGTCCTTGAAGGTCTTCACCAGCCAGTCGATCACCCGCTGGTCCCAGTCGTCGCCGCCCAGGTGGGTGTTGCCGCTCGTGGACTTGACCTGGAAGATCCCCTCGGAGATCTCGAGGACCGAGACGTCGAAGGTGCCGCCGCCGAGGTCGAACACCAAAACGGTCTGCTCCTCCTCCTTGTCCAGGCCGTAGGCCAGAGCCGCGGCGGTGGGCTCATTGATGATCCGCAGCACCTCGAGGCCGGCGATCTGGCCCGCCTCCTTCGTCGCGGTGCGCTGGGCGTCGTCGAAGTAAGCAGGGACGGTGATGACCGCCTGGTTAACGGTGTCGCCGAGGTAGCTCTCGGCGTCCCTCTTCAGCTTCTGCAGAATGCGGGCCGAGATCTCCTGGGGGCTGTAGCGCTTCCCGTCGATATCGATGTTCCAGCTGCTCTCGCCCATGTGCCGCTTGACGGAGCGGATGGTCCGGTCCGGGTTGGTAATGGCCTGACGCTTGGCTACCTCACCGACCAGCACCTCGCCGGACTTGGAGAAGCCGACGACCGAAGGCGTGGTGCGCGCCCCCTCGGCGTTGGGGATGACGGTGGGCTCGCCCGCTTCGAGGACGCTGACAACCGAGTTGGTGGTGCCGAGGTCGATGCCGACGGCCTTGGGCATGAGACTGCCTCCGTAGATCTCGCTGGTATTTGAGCTTCAGTGTAGCAAAAGTTGAGTGCAAGAGACTTAGGAATCTTGGGTGGAGCTATCGGATCACGGTAACACCGGGGCGCAATGGGCGCAATCGCCCCCCGCCGGATAGGCTCCGACCCCGTGGGGACGCTCGTCCTGCTCCGTCACGGCCAGAGCCAATGGAATCTGGAGAACCGCTTCACCGGTTGGTGGGACGTCGACCTTTCGAATCAGGGGCAAAAGGAGGCCCGTTCGGCCGGCACCCTCCTCGCCGCCGAAGGCCTGGCCGTGGACTCGGCCCACACCTCCGTGCTCACCCGAGCCATCAGAACCCTGGACCTGGCCCTGGAGGAGATGGGCCGGCTATGGGTGCCCGTCCGCCGGAACTGGCGCCTGAACGAACGCCACTACGGCGGCCTCACCGGGCTGGACAAGGCCGAGACCAAAGCCCGCTACGGGGACGAGAAGTTCGCGGCCTGGCGGCGCAGCTACGACGTCCCGCCACCCCCCATGCCGGCGGGGCACGAGTACGACGTGCGCACCGATCCGCGCTACGCCGGCTTGGCCCCTGACGTCATTCCGGCCACCGAGTGCCTGGCGGACGTGGTCGGCCGGCTCCTGCCGTACTGGTACGACGCCCTGGCGCCGGAGGTACTGGCCGGGCGGACTGTGCTCGTCGCCGCCCACGGCAACAGCCTGCGGGCCCTGATCAAGCACCTGGAGGGTATTCCGGATCGGGACATCGCCGAGTTGGAGATCCCCACCGGTCTGCCGATCATCTACGAGCTCGACCGCACCCTCGCCGTCACCTCGAAGCGGGAGCTCGGGGATCCGGCGGCCATCGCCGCAGCCGCAGAGGCGGTCCGCCGGCAGGGCGACCGGCACTGAACAGACGGGCTCGCCGCCGGCGGTCCGGCGGCAACCGATGGTCAGTGAGGAAGTCGAGGGGGCGGGCGGTGAGGTGGCGGGGCGAGGTGGCGAGATGGCGGGGCGAGGTGGCGAGGTGGCGAGGTGGCGAGGTGGCGAGGTGGCGAGGTGGCGAGGTGGGCGAGGGGGCGAGGGGGCGAGGGTGGCGACCAGTGAGAGCCCGTGCCGGTCGCGGCCCCAACCCGTTCGCGGCGCGACCGCATTCGCAAACGGGTGTCTGCGCCGCGTTTGTGCTCTCTATGACAAGAACGCGCCGGGCCCGGCCTCTCCACGAATCGGGCGCGCCGCGAATGTGTTCCGAACCTGAGCTATCAGGATCGGCGCAGGGCTCCGCCCCGGTCCCAAAGCGCCCCGTTCCCAAAAGCGCCCGTTGCCAAAGGTCATTTGTTCGCACCAGCCGAGGGAGACGATCGAAACCGGCCGCCACCGTGGTCAGGGAGTCGGCTGGCCCCCTCTAGGCTGCATCACGTGACCGCGGCGAGCGACCCCACTGACTACGGGCCGCGATCGTTACGCGCCGCCCGGGCGGCCCTTCTCGAGGACCGTCAGCTGACGGGCGGCGCCTGGTGCCGGCGTTACGCGGCGGTGGCCGACGTCTGGCTTCAGGGAGTCTTCGACCGGGCGACCGGCGGGGACGCGAAAGGGGTGGCCCTGCTCGCCGTGGGCGGCTATGGCCGCGGCGCCCTGGCCCCCGGCAGCGACCTCGACCTGCTGCTGCTGTACGACCGACGGGGCCGCATCAACCCCGTGGCGGAAGCCATGTGGTACCCGGTGTGGGACGCCGGCGTGCACCTGGACCACAGCGTGCGCACGCCCAAAGAGGTGCGGGCCATGATGGAGGACGACATCAAGGTGGCGCTCGGCTTGCTCGATGCCCGCCTCGTGGCCGGCGACCAGGGCCTGGCCGGGAAAGTCCTGACCCGGGCCATGGACCTCTGGCAGACCCGGGCCGGCCGCTGGCTGCCCGCCATCGACGAGACGACAAGGGACCGGCATCGGCGCTTCGGCGACCTGGCCTTCCTGCTCGAGCCCGATCTCAAGGAGGCGCGCGGCGGGCAGCGGGACCTGCACCTGCTGCGGTCGTTGGGCCGGGTGTTTCCCGTACTGGCCGGACGGCTCGACGATCCCGACCTGACTGCCGCCGACGAGGTGCTCGCACGAGCGCGGGTCGAGCTGCACCGGGGCACCGGGCGAGCCACCAACACCCTGCTGCTCCAGGATCAGGACGCCACGGCCGCGGCCCTCGAGTATGTCGACGCCGACGAGCTCATGGCCGCCCTCGCCGGTGCCGGTCGGCGGGTGGCGTGGGCCAACGACGACGGTTGGCGCCGCCTCGAGTCCTGGCTCGCCGGTCCCGCCCGGCGGGCGTCCAGCCAGGATCGCCCCCTCGAGCCGGGCCTGGTCCTGCGTGACGACGAGGTCACCCTGCTCGCCGACGGCCAGGTGGACTCCGACCCGTCGGTGGCCCTCAGGGCCGCGGCCGTGTCCGCGGAGCTCGACCTGCCGCTGGCCCGGGCCACGCTCGACCGGCTGGCCAGTGACGCGATCGTGCCGGATGGTGTCTGGCCGCCCGAGACGCGCTTTGCCCTGGTGCGGCTGCTGGCCGCCGGGCGCCCGGCCGTCGCCGCCATCGAGGCGCTTGACCAATGCGGCATCTGGGTGCGGTACCTCCCGGAGTGGGAAGCGGTCCGCAATCGGCCGCAACGCAACGCCTACCACCGCTTCACCGTCGACCGGCATCTGGTGGAGACGGCGGCCGGCGCAGCAGCCCTCACCGCTCCCGTGAGCCGACCGGACCTGCTGCTGCTCGGCGGGCTCTTTCACGACATCGGCAAGGGCCAGGGCGACGACCACACTGCGATCGGCATCGAAATCGTCGGCCGCCTCGCCCCGAGGCTGGGGCTTCCCGCTCGCGACGTGATCACCCTGCAGTCGCTGGTGCGCCATCATCTGCTCCTCCCCGACGCGGCCACCCGGCGCGACCTCGAAGATCCGGCGACCGCCAGCGCGGTGGCCGACGCCGCTAGCAACCTCGAGACCTTGCACCTGCTGGCCGCTCTGACCGAGGCCGACAGCTTGGCGACGGGTCCCGCGGCGTGGGGCCCGTGGAAGGCGGATCTGGTGGCCACCCTCGTCCAGGTGACCGAGGCGGTACTCGAGGGCCGCCGGCCACCCGAAGTGCTGGCCCCCATGCTGGGGCCGGAGCAGCGGGCCCTCCTGGCCGCCAGAACGTTGCAGGTCCTGGCCGACGGCAGTCAGGTCACGGTCATCGCGCCCGACCGTCGCGGGCCTGTTGGCCAACGTCGCCGGCGTGCTGACCCTCTCCGGCGCGTTGGTGCGATCGGCCCGCACCGTCACCGACGCCTCCACCGGCATGGCACTGCTGCGGTTCGAGGTGGCGCCCGCCTTCGACACGTTGCCGGACTGGGAAGAGGTGCGGTCCGAGCTCGGCAACGCCCTGGACGACCGTCTCGCCCTGGCCTCCATGCTCGAAGAGCGCGAGCGGCAATACGCCTGGCGGCGGCGAGCCTCAGCTCCCGCCCTGCCCGAGGTCCGGGTCACCCTGGACAACGAGGCCTCAGCCACCTCCTCGGTGGTCGAGGTCCGAGCACCCGACCGGGGACCCGTCCTCTACCAAGTAACCCAGGCCTTGGCGGATGCGGGCGTGACCATCGGCCGGGCCCTGATCAACACCCTGGGCGCCGAGGCCATCGACGTCTTCTACGTACAGACCACCAACGGGGAGCAGGTGCTCGACCCCTTGGAGCAGGAGCGACTGGTAGCGGGGGTCGCGGCGGCCCTGTGACCGCCGCCCACCCGGGCGAGGTGATGATGCCCGGACGCGCCAAGGGGGCGGCGGCCCCGCCGCCGCCCTTGCACTTCTCAGTCGTACAGTTTGTTGTGCTTGCGCCAGAGGCCCATGGCGAAGGCGAACCAACCGACGGCAATGACCACCCAAAGGATGGCGTCGACGCCGCGACCGTTGCCGGCGAAGATGATGCCTGCCCCGAGGGCGATGAGCGAGAGCACGAAGAACGCCCGCCATATCATCTTGGAGCGGACCAGGCGGGAGTCGTCGAGCGAGAACCGGTCCGGCTCTTTCGGCCCCTTCGGCTCCTTCGCGGGCTTCACGGGTTTTACGGTAGCCGGGGAGCGGCGCCGCGTCGCCGCGGCGCCGCCCCGAAGGGTGTTAGAGGGCATCGGCACCGATCTCACCTGTGCGAATGCGGACCACGGACTCGGCATCGGTCACCCAGATCTTGCCGTCACCGATCTTGTCGGTCCGGGCCGCGCCGATGATGGCGTCCACCACCACTTTGACGATGTCGTCCTCGACGATGACCTCCACCTTGATCTTGGGCGTGAAGGCGACGGTGTACTCCTTGCCGCGGTAGACCTCGGTGTGGCCTTTCTGGCGACCGAAACCCTGGACCTCGGTGATGGTCATGCCGACGGCGCCGGCGGCTTCGAGGGCATCCTTGACGCCGTCGAGGCGGAAGGGCTTGATGATGGCGGTGACGATCTTCACGATGCCCTACTACCCGTGGTCGTGATCTCGACGGAGGTATAACCCTCGTCAGGTGGATAGGCCTGTTCCTCGCTGATGGCGAGGTCGCCCACCTCCAGTTCCTCGTCGGGCATTCGCAAGGGCGTGAATATTCTGATCACCCTCAGGATGATAAAGGTCATAAGCGCGTCGTAGATGATGATCGTGAGCGCGGCGAGCAGCTGGATCAAGAACTGTTTGGGGTGACCGTACAACCACCCCTTGAAGCTGACCGAGGCGCCATTCGAATTTTGGTAGACGATGACGCTGGGATCGGCGAATATCCCCACGAGCAAGCCCCCGCACAATCCGGCCAGACCGTGGGTGTAGACCACCCCCATGGCATCGTCGACATGGCGCATGGTGATCGGCATGAGGTACGTCCAACCGAACCACACGATGGTTGAGGCGATGATACCTATCCATATGGCGCCCGAGCCGCTCACGTAACCGGCCGCAGGAGTGATGCCCACCAGGCCGACGATCATGCCGTTGATGGCACCGCCAAAGGTGGCCTTTCTGCTCTTGCTGAGGAAGATGTCCCACACCACCCAGGTGAGCAGAGCGGCGGCCGTGGCCACGTTGGTGTTGATGACCGCAGTAGCGGCGTCGGAGCCGGAGAAATAGGGGTCCCCACCGTTGAACCCGTTCCAGCCGAGCCACACGATGCCGGCTCCCACGGCGACCAAACTCAGACTGTGGGGCACGAACTTGGCCCGGTCCCTCGCCAGCCGGGGTCCAATCACCCAGGCGGCCGTGAAGCCGGTCACTCCCGCGGCCAGGTGGATGACGTACCCGCCGGAGTAGTCGAGGGCCCCTTCGTGGGCCCAATAGCCACCACCCCAGAGCAGCATGGCGTTGACCGTGTAGACGAACGTGCACCACGCTGGCGCAAAGATCATCCACACCTTTATCTTGATGCGCCCGAGCACGCTGCCCAAGAAGAGGAGCGGCGTGATGCCGGCGAACACGAACTGGAAGTAGGCCAGCGCCGGCGTTGGCATCTGGAGCGGCACGGCTGTGCCGATCGGCAGCGCCGCCTGTCCGGACTGGGCATGCCCGGCATTGATCGATTGCGGGTGCCCTACGAAATTGTTGAAGAAGTTGGCAAAGAAGTTGCCGGTGTACTTGTAGTCGTAGGCATTCGGTGAGCCACCTCCCAACGGAACACCGAAGCCCATCTTGTACCCCCAAAGCACCCAGACCAGGAGTACTCCTGAGAAGGCGGTAAAGGCCATCATCATGGTGTTGACGGCCCATCGCCTGGGCACGAGACCGGCATAAAGGACGGCCAGACCGGGCAAGCTCATCAGCCCGACGAACGTGGCCGCGGTGAGCTGCCAAGCCGTGTCGCCGGTGTCGATGTAGTTCGCGTCGGAACAGCTCTTGGTTATGGTGTCGCCCTGGTACGCCGCGTTCTTCGCGCACTCATTGGTGGCGTGAACCAGGGTCATCATGAGCACGGACAAGTAGCCCCTCCTCTGGTCGGTTGGAAGCTCAGAGGGAGGGTATGGACCCCGTGTTTCCCGTTTTTGTCTGCTGTGTTGCTCCCGTGTTAACTGCGGTTGCGACCCGAAGGCGGGTCACCGTCCGTATCGGCACCGCCACGGCTGGTACCGCTAAGGCTCCCCAGCGGCGTCCGGGGGTCCGGCCGCGGTGGGCTGACCGGTGAGCGACTCCTCCAGAACCTGGGCCACGTCCATCACCCGGACCGACTCCGCGGCGGTGCCTTCGGCCTGGCGGCCCTTGGTGGCGTCGTCGAGCATGATCAGGCAGTAGGGACAGGCCGTGGAGATCACGTCGGCCCCGGTGGCGAGCGCTTCGTCGGTGCGATTGACGTTGATGCGCTGCCCGATGCGCTCCTCCAACCACATGCGAGCGCCGCCCGCGCCGCAGCAGAACCCGGTGCGGCGATGGCGGTGCATCTCGGTCACCGATACGCCGGGCACGTGGTCGAGGACGCTGCGAGGCTCGTCGTACACCTCGTTGTGGCGCCCGAGATAGCACGGGTCGTGATAGGTCACCGACGTCTCCGCCCGCTTGCCCGGGCGCAGCTTGCCCTCGGCGAGCAGCCGTTCGAGCAGCTGGGTGTGGTGCAGGACCTCGAAGTCGGCACCGAGCGCCGGGTACTCGCGAGCGATGGTGTTGAAGCAGTGCGGGCAGGAAGCGATGACCTTCTTCACCTGGGCGGCCTGGAGGGTCTCGATGTTGGTCTGGGCCTGCGTCTGGTACAGGTACTCGTTGCCGAGCCGCCGGGCCGGATCTCCGGTGCAGGACTCCCTCGGGCCGAGGACGGCGAAGGCGACGCCCGCCTGGTGAAGCAGCCGGGCGATGCTCTGCGTCGTCTTGCGGGCCCGTTCGTCGAGGGCGCCCGCACACCCCACCCAGAACAGGTACTCGATCTCGTCGGGGATCGTGCCGGTCACGACCGGGATGTCGAAGCCGAGGCCCTCGGTCCACTCCAGTCGGTGGCTGGCGCCGAGGCCCCACGGGTCGCCCTGGTTTTCGATGTTGCGGAGCATGGTGGCCGCCTCGGTCGGGAAGCGGGCCTCCATCAGCACCTCGTATCGGCGCATGTCCAGGATGGTGTCGACGTGCTCGATGTCCACCGGGCACTGCTCGACGCACGCCCCGCACGTGGTGCACGACCACAGGACATCCTCTTCGATGACGTCCGGGACGAGCGGCTTGGCTGCGACCCCCTCTGCCGTTGGATCGCTCTCTCCAGATCCGTCGGCCTTGGCCGCGGCGAGCAGCTGGGGGGCGGAGGCGAACATGTGGTCCCGCAGATCCATGATGACCAGCTTCGGCGACAGCGGCTTGTCCGTGGCCCACGCCGGGCATTGATCCTGGCAGCGGCCGCACTCGGTGCAGCTCATCAGGTCCAAGCGCTGCTTCCAGGTCAGGTGGGCGATCTGACCGGTACCGAAGACCGTGTCCTCGGTCATCTTCTCCGGGTCCAGGTCCGGAGTGGTGGCCAGGGGCCCGAGCGCCTTCGGGCGCCGGGAGAAGAGCACGTTTGGCTCCGACACGAAGATGTGCATGTGCTTGGAACGCAGCACGAAGACGAAGAAGCCCCAGATCACCGCGATCTGCAGGAGGAGGAACACCGTCTCGATGTGCATGTTGGCCGTGTGCCCGAATCCCGAGAACGCCGCGCCGAGCGTCCTCGAGGCGAACGGCCACCACGATTTGCCGTACGGGAAGTCCCCGGTGTTGACCTGCGCGCCCCGGGCGATGAGGAGGGTGGCGATGACGAGGAAGATGAGGGCCAGGGTGATCCAGGCGGTCGTCGTGTGCGATCCGTAGAAGCGGCTCTTGCGCTCCTTGCGGTCCGGCCCCTGGGTCAGCCTGATGATGGTGAAGGTGACGAGGGCGCCCAGCACCAAGACCGCGAACAGGTCCTCGATAAACCCCAGCGCCTCGCTGTGGCCGATCCCCGGTATGGCAAACGTCTTGGAGAAGAGGTCGCCGTAGACCTCGATGATGGTCAGCAGGAGGACGATGAAGCCCCAGAAGACGAAGAAGTGGGCGATGCCCGGGAGGGGACGGCGTAGGAGCTTTCGCTGACCGAAGACGTCGAGCAGCTCGGCCTTGAGCTGGGCGGGCACGTCCTTCATACGCCCCGGCGCCGGCCGGCCAGTGGACACCAGCCGGAACAAAAACCACGCCCGCCAGCCGACGAACACCAGTCCGGCGACGGTCAGGGCGAGCCCGATTGCGATGCGTACGGCCATCCGGTCCTCCTTGTCCCGCGCCACGTGCGGGATCGCCGCTGACTGCGACCGGACACCCTACCCGGCCGCTGGCCGCCAGACGGGTGATCAGCCCCCAGAGGCCGTCGAGCTGGTCGAGCCGTTCGAGGCGGCCGGAGGGGCGAAGTATTGCGCCACCGCCTCGGCCAAGCCCCCGGCGATCACCTGCTGGCCGGTGGAATCGGCGGCGATCGATGCCTCGAAGGGATCGGTGATGAAGAGCGGCTCGATCAGCGCTCCCGGCATCTGGCTCGGGGTGGTGAAGTAGCCGGGCTCGGCCGGACCGAGCAGCAGGAGGTGGCCGTAGGATTCGGCCTGGGCGGTGATGGCCGAGCCGAGCAGTCCGTCCTCCACCACGCCGGCGTTGGGGATGGCCCACCCGCGGGCGTTCATGGCCCCCAGCACGTCGGTCTGCACCAGGGTGGCCAACCGGAGGTTCTGCGCCGCGAACGCCCGGGCCGTGTCATAGCCGGTCACGCAGCCGGCGTTCTCGGCGGACTCCCCCGCGTCGAAGTACACCCCGATGAGGACGTTGGCGTGGGCCAGGTTGGCGCAGACCGCCCGGGCGGCGACGTCGTCGTGGGCGCCCTGGATCGACAGGGCGCCGTCGGACACGTCACCGGGGCCGAGGCGGACCACGGTGGTCGGGCCCGTTCGGGACACGACGACCCGGAATCCTTCGTGGCGCAGCATCGCCATAGTGTCGAGCACCACCGGCAGGGTTTGGTCGGCCTCGTAGACCGTCTGCCCGGACTCGGTGGTGCCGACCGCGCCGGGGTCGATGCCGCCGTGACCGGCATCCAGGAACACCGTCAGGTGGCGGTTCCCGGAGGTGGGCCGGTAGGCCACGCAGGCCCCGGGGCTGAACTGGGAGGAGCCGAGCGACTGGAGCGTGGCCGGGTTGGCCGAAGAGGCGGCGGGGGCGGGCGCCGGCGCGGTTTTGCGACTCAGCTCACGGGCGGCGCCGTGATCGACCACCACCGCCAGGGCGACGGCGACGGCCAGCACCCCGATGGTCGCCAGGCGGACCCGGCGCCGGCGCACCACCTGAGATCGACCGGCCATGCTCGCTCCCTGACTGCCCTGCGAGCGAGGGTATCGGCCCGCGGCTCGGGCCGAAGGTCACCTGAAGGCGGCCGAGTGCCGGTCCAGGAACGAGTAGACATCCGGTAGGTCGACGCCGGGGTGGGGGCTGAACACGACGGTGTCCGTCGGCAGGCCGGAGACGAAGTGGCTGTGATCGCGCGCCGACGGCCAGGCCGTCCCCTCCCACCGGCGCACCGCGTCCCCCGACGGCCGCATGCAGCACGTCGGGTCAGGGCAGCGGGAAAGCAAACGTCGGGTGGTGTCGCTGCCCCGGAACCAATGGGCTTCCGCCGCCGAGGTGCCGACGGTGACGGCATCACCGCGGTCCTGCTCGACGCCGAGGTGGGTCGAGCACCAAAAAGCGCCGCCCGCCGACTCGGTGTACTGGCAGTGCAAGGAGTAGGAGTCCTCGGATTCGAAGGCCTGTCGGGAGCCCCACCAGCGGCACAGTCGTTGGCCTTCGATCGTCCCGTCCGAGTCGCTCGGAAGGACGATCCCGTCGTTTTCGTACGCCTTCCACAGCACCCCGTCCGGGTCGGAGCGCATGAAGTGGACAGGGATGTCGAGGTGGCGGGTGATGAGGTTGGTCAGGCGGTGGGCCGCCATCTCGTAGGAGATATAGAAGCTCTCGTTGAGGTCCTCGACCGAGATGTCCTCCCTGGCCTTGGCATCAGCCAGCATGTCCACCACGGCCTTCTCCGGGGCGAGCAGGGCCCCGGCGAAGTAGTTGGCCTCGACCCGCTGGCGCACGTACTCCTCGAAGTCGAGGGGGTCACGGTGGCCCAACGCGAAGCGGCCCAGCGTCTGGGCGATGACCGAGCGGGCCGAGCGCATACCACCGGTGAGATTCCGCTGCGGCACGTAGATGATGCGATGGCGAAGGTCGCTGATCGACCGGGTCGACGCCGGCAGGTCCTGCACTCGGGCGATGGTGAAGCCGAAGTAGGCGGCCAGATCGGTCAGATGGCGCTCCGAGACGGCACCAGGCCCCCCGTAGCCGATCGACTGCAGCGCCCGCCCAGCTGCCTGTTCGATCTCCTCGAAGTAGTTGTCCCGTTTGCGCATATCGTCGCGCATGGCGGCGTTTGCGGCGCGAGCCCCCCGCTCCTCGGCTGCGGCTCGCTCCAGGCCGGTCGGGTGCTCCGAGAGCTCGCGGACCCGGTCGAAGAGGGCGATCACGTGTTCCAGCACGGCGTCGTCAAGGCGAGCCGAAGGCCGGAGGTAGGGCAGGCGCAGCTCCTGGTAGCGGGCATCGTCCTGGATGTGGGCCAGTGCCACCTCGAGCTCGGCCCGGCGGTTCGGCGGCGAGACCGACAGCAGGTCACCAGGCCCGCAGTCCAGCGCCGCGGCCAGCTGGTTGACGGTCGACAGGCGGGGCTCGCGATGGCCGTTCTCCAGCTGGGAGAGGTAGGACGGGGGCCGATGGACGGCCCGCCCCAACGCCTCCAGGGTCAACCCCGCCTGGCGGCGGTAGTGCCGGAGGCGGTGGCCGAACACCAGCGGATCGAGCGATTCGGGCGCCACTAAAAAATAAACTTTAGGGTATCTTCGCGCCAGGCGCAAGCTACTGAGATGTTCGATTCGACACTCCGGCCAATCTTTTCCATAATTCTGTCGTGGCCCCTGACATCACGTACAGCCCGCACCCGGACGCGGCCCGAGTCCTCACTCCTCAGGCGGTGGAGTTCGTCGCCGACCTGCACCGCCGGTTCAACCGCCGTCGGCTCGAGCTGCTCGCGGCCCGGGCGGAACGGCAGGCTCGCTTCGACGGAGGAGACCGCCCGGACTTCCTGCCCGAGACCGACGACGTCCGCAACGGCGGCTGGACCGTACCGGAAGCCCCGAAGCCGCTCGCCGATCGCCGGGTCGAGATCACCGGCCCGGTCGAGCGCAAGATGATGATCAACGCCCTCAACTCGGGGGCCAAGGTGTTCATGGCCGACCTGGAGGACGCCACCTCACCGACGTGGGACAACCTCATCACCGGCCAGGTCAACCTCCAGGACGCGGTGCGCGGCACGATCGAGCTCATCACCGGGGAAAAGACCTACCGTCTGGCCGACGAAACCGCCACCCTGGTCGTCCGGCCTCGCGGCTGGCACCTCCCGGAGAAGCATTTCGTCGTCGACGGCGAACCGGTATCGGCCAGCTTGTTCGACTTCGGCCTCTACGTCTTCCACAACGGCCGAGAGAGCCTCTCCAGAGGATTCGGGCCGTACTTCTACATCCCGAAGTTGGAGGGGCATCTCGAAGCCCGCCTCTGGAACGACGTCATGTTCGCCGCCGAGGACGCCCTCGAGCTCGACCGGGGGTCGATCCGGGCCACAGTCCTGATCGAGACCATCACCGCCGCCTTCGAGATGGACGAGATCCTCTACGAGCTGCGCGACCACATCTGCGGCCTGAATGCCGGTCGGTGGGACTACATCTTCAGCGTCGCCAAGCGGTTCCACTCCGACCCGGCCTTCGTACTACCGGACCGGTCCCGGGTCACCATGACCACGCCGTTCATGCGGTCGTACACAGAGCTGCTGGTCAAGACGTGTCACCGCCGCCACGCCCACGCCATAGGGGGTATGGCCGCGTTCATCCCCAACCGGCGTAAACCCGAGGTCACGGAAGCCGCCTTGGCCAACGTGACGGACGACAAGCGCCGCGAGGCAGGCGACGGTTTCGACGGGACCTGGGTGGCCCATCCCGATCTGGTTCCCACCGCTTTGGCGGAGTTCGACCACGTACTCGGGGACCGCCCGAACCAGCTGGAGCGGCAGCGGCCGGAGGTCCACGTCGGCGCCGCCCGCCTGCTCGAGGTGTCCTGCCCACCTGGAGGTATCACCGAGGCTGGTCTCGACACCAATATCTCCGTGGGTTTGCGCTACGTGGCTTCGTGGTTGTCGGGCACGGGCGCGGCCGCCATCGACGACCTGATGGAAGACGCCGCCACCGCCGAGATCAGCCGCGGCCAGGTCTGGCAGTGGGTCCACCACCAGGTGACCCTCCCGGACGGCACCCCGGTCACCGCCGACCTCGTGCGCGGGCGCCTGGACGAGGCCGTCGCCAAGTTCACCGAAGCCGGTCACGACCCCGATCGTCTGCGCCAGGCCCGCGCCATCTTCGAACAGGTTGCGCTGGCCGACGACTTCCCGACGTTCCTGACCCTGCCCGCCTACGAGCTGTTGCCCTGACCCGAGCGGTCGCCACCCCGACGTTCCGGCCGATCTTCCCGCCGATCTTCCTGCCGAAAGGACCATCGTTTCCATGAGCACCCCATTCGACACCGCCGTCGCCGAGCTGGAGCGCCAGTGGGCTACCGATCCCCGCTGGCGAGGTATCGAGCGCCCTTACGTCGCGGCCGACGTCGTCCGCTTGCGCGGCTCGATCACCATCGAGCAGACGCTGGCCCGGCAGGGTGCCGAGCGGCTGTGGTCCCTGCTGCGTTCGGAGAACTACGTCAACGCCCTCGGGGCGCTCACGGGCGGGCAAGCGATCGAGATGGTCAAGGCCGGGCTGCAGGCCATCTACCTCTCGGGCTGGCAGGTGGCCGCCGACAACAACCTGTCAGAGCAGGTGTACCCCGACCAGAGCCTGTACGCGGCCAACAGCGTCCCTGCCGTGGTGCGCCGCATCAACAACGCCCTGCGGCGGGCCGACCAGATCGAATGGGCCGAAGGCGGGGGCCGCAGCGAGCACCATCGCCACTGGATGGTGCCCATCGTGGCCGACGCCGAGGCCGGCTTCGGCGGGGCCCTCAACGTGTTCGAGCTCATGAAAAGCATGATCGAGGCCGGGGCCGCCGGCGTCCATTTCGAGGATCAGCTCTCGTCCGAGAAGAAGTGCGGGCACATGGGCGGCAAGGTGCTCATTCCGACCGGTCAGCACATCCGGACCCTCGCCGCCGCCCGCCTGGCGGCCGACGTGTGCAACGTCCCGACCCTCGTCGTGGCCCGCACCGACTCGTTGGGGGCCACCCTGCTGACGAGCGACGTGGACGAGCGGGACCGGGAGTTCTGCACGGGCGAGCGTTCCGTCGAGGGCTTCCATTTCGTCCAGTCCGGGATGGACGCCGCCGTTGCCCGCGGGCTCGCCTACGCCCCTTACGCCGATCTGATCTGGTGCGAGACCTCGACCCCCGACCTCGACGAGGCCCGGGTGTTCGCCGAGCGCATCAAGGCCGAGTACCCGGACCGGATGCTGGCGTACAACTGCTCACCGTCGTTCAACTGGAAGAAGCACTTGGACGACCAGACCATCGCCCGCTTCCAAAAGGAGCTGGGCGCCATGGGCTACGCATTCCAATTCGTCACCTTGGCCGGCTGGCACGCTCTCAACGAGTCCATGTTCGCCCTCGCTCGGGGCTACGCCGATCGGGGCATGAGCGCCTACGTCGAGCTGCAGCAGCGGGAGTTCTCCTTGGAGGAGGAGGGCTACACCGCGACCCGGCACCAGCGCGAGGTCGGCGCCGGATACTTCGACGACATCATGACCACGCTGTCCGGCGGGCTGTCCTCGACGCTGGCCCTCACCGGGTCGACGGAAGAGGCCCAGTTCGAGACGGTATAGTCGACCGCGGCCGAAGCTGGAGGGGTTCCGGGGCGGCAGCCAGCCAGGCAGCCCAGTCGCTCCCGCGGCCCCCGCATTTGGCCCCCAACGTTCGTATCGGACGTCGAAACACCCGGCTCAGACGAGCATCGGGAGGGGCGGCTCCTTTTTGGTATCTAAACCGCGTATTACGCGGTTTAGATACCAAAAACCACGGAGGACGGGCGGCTGGGCCCAGCCCCTGTCACCGCGATCCGTCATTCGCAACCACAACGGCGGAGAGAGCTAGCTCGGTATCGCTACTCCTGCCAGGAGGCGGCCAGCCCCCACGACGCCTCGAACAGCTCGCCCTCCTCGAGGACGATGCGGCCGTCCCCGCTGCGCAGCATGTCCGGCGCGCAGGTCATGGGCTCGACCGCCAGGGCCCGCCGGCGGCGGTCGGTCTGCGGCACGGTGTCACCCGAGAACACCATCACGTGGGTGAAGGCCGGGTTCATCCACATACGGATGGACCGCCCCGAACCACCACCCTCTGTCAGGTCGACAACGGCCAGCCCGTCAGGATCGCGGGCCAGATCGGTGAACGCGGTATCGAGCTTGGCCGCACCGATACGGCGGCCGGCCCGGAAATCCAGCTCGCTGGCTTCCACCGGTCGGGTGCCCACTGGCAACCCCCGGTCATCGGCCCGGTAGGCCGTCGCGGCCGGGAGGGTGAGGACAGTGTCGTCCACCAGGCCCCCGAAGGCGAAGAGGTAGGGATGCCACCCGACCCCGAACGGGCACGGTCCGGCGCCGTTGGGCAGGTTGCGCGCCGTGACGCGCACTTCGAGCCCGGCGTCGGACAGGGTGTAGCTCACTGACAGGTCCAGAATCCACGGCCAGCCGGGCTGGGGGTAAAGCCGGTGGGCCAGGCTGACCCGGTTCGATGTCTCGTCGGTGACCATCCACGAGCACCAGCGCACCAGGCCGTGGATGGCGTTGTGATGCTCCGGTTCGGAGAGGGCCGTCTGCAGGACCTGCCCGCCCCAGTCGAACCGGCCATCGCCGAGACGGTTCGGCCACGGCATCAGCACCTGGCCTCGGCCGGCACTGCTGGCTTCTGTCTCGTCGTAGCCATCGAGGACGGATTGGCCGCCGACGGTGTAGGTACGCAGGCCGCCACCCACGGACACCGCGGTGCACGCTTGGTCGCGATGGGCGAGACGGATCTGAAGTCCAGAGGGCACGGGCATCGACCTCGATGCTCCCACAGCCGGCGCGTCCCGAGCCAGGACGCGGCGAAGGGCCCAGCAGGGGGGTGCCGGGCCCTTCGCATCGGCTTGCGGTCCAGTGGGGGGGATTACCGGCCGAAGCGCTGTATCACCAGTATGCCCGACAACCGCCCCATCTGGCAAGCAGGTTTAGGTGATTATCAGCATCTTTATTGGAGATACCGATCATCTCGGCGGCCGGTGGGAACGGCACCGGTGCGACGAGCCAGGCCCCGCCGCGGTGCTCCGATATCTACCTGCGGCGCGGCTAGCCGCCTGCGACGCGGCCATCGCTCGGCGATGGCGCCGGCCAGAACGGTGCCCGCAGTTGCCTCTTGAGCACCTTCCCCGACCCCGTCTTCGGCAACGCGGCCACGAAGCTGTAGGACCTCGGCACCTTGTACCCGGCCAGATGCTCGCGCGGAAACGCGGTGATCTCCTCGGCAGTCACGCCCGGGCGGGCCGGAACCACGGCCGCGTGCACCGCTTCCCCCCACGCCTCGCTGGGCACACCGAACACGGCTACCTCGAAGACGTCCGGGGAGCCGTCGAGGGCGGCCTCGACCTCCGCCGGGTAGACGTTCATGCCCCCGCTGATGATCATGTCGTCCTTACGGTCGGCGATGTAGTAGTAGCCCTCGTCGTCTCGATAGGCGATATCACCGACCGTGTGGAACTCGCCCCCGCGCCGGCCCGGTATTTCTCCTCTGCCTTGTAGTACGTGCGGAACATGGCGCCCGATCGCACGTACAGCTCCCCCATCTCGAACGCTCCGGTGATCTCCCGGCCGTCCTCGGCGAACAGCTTGATCTCGACGCCAGGTGCAGGCCTCCCGCAAGAGCCGGGCTTCCGCAGATGATCGTCTGGACCGAGCACCGTGTCCACCCCGAGCTCCGTCGAGCCGTACACCTCCCATAGCGACGCTGGGGAGAAGTCGGCCATGTAGCGCTTCTTGAGGGCCAGCGTCCACGGCGCCGCGTTGGCGATCAACCGTTGCATGCTGGACCGGTCGTAACGGGCTTTGACCGCGGCAGGGAGCCCGCAAACCATGCGGATAGGAGTTGGTGCGGTAAACGTGGTGGTCACCCGGTACGTATCCACCAGCCGCAGCCAATCCTCGGGGTCGAACCTGTGCTGGACCACGACCGTGTTGCCGAGCGCCTGGGCGACGTTGGCGAAGCCCCCAGGACCGGAGTGATAGAGGGGACCGGTGGTGAGGTAGACGTCGTCAGGGACAAAGCCGATGGTGGCGACCAGGCCGGCCACATAGGAGGGATCGACCGTCGCCGAACGGACGGCGCCTTTGGGCTTGCCGGTGGTGCCCGAGGTGTACACCATGGAGGCCCCGGCCGGCGCTGCTTGCGTGTCGATATCCAGCCCGTCGGGCGGATAGGCGGCAAGTTGCTGCTCCAGCGCGCCTTCCCCGTCGCCGGCGAAGACCAGCACATCGCTGACCTTCGCCGTTCGGCTGACCGCCTGAGAGATCAGCCCGGCGTACTCGGCGTCGACGTACACGAGCCGGGCGTCGCAGTTGTCGATGACGTAGGCGGCTTCCTCTGGAGTGAGCCGGTAGTTGAGGGGGACGCTGACCGCGCCGATCCTCCGGAGGGCGTGGACCACGACCAGGAGGGGAGCGGAGTTCTGACCGCACCAGACCACCTTGGTCGACCCATCGACACCGAGGCTCAGGAGATGACGGGCCAACTGGTTGGCCCGCCGGTCCAGGTCGGCGAAGCTCCAGCGCACGACGGCCGCCTCCGGGCGGTCGTCGATGACTGCGACCTTGTCCGGTTGGGTCGCGGCGTACGTGGCGAGCAGGTCCATCCATCCCCCTCTGGCAGTCGACCAACCGAAAACTAGGCGATGCCGTCCTTCTGGCCAAGCGGAGGGGATCGCCTCCCGTGGCGGTCCCTTCCCGCGCCGACACCCTGGGCTCACAGGTTGCGGGGCAGCTCGCGGAAGGGCGTATCGCGATCAGCAGAGGGATCCCGGGGCAGCCCGAGGATCCGCTCCGCCAGGATGTTCTTTTGGATCTCGTCGGTTCCTCCCGCGATCGATTGAGCTGGAACCGACAGCATTACCTCGCCTATAAGGCCGTCCAGCGGGGCGTCGGCGCCGGCGAGCATCGCCGACGATCGGGCAATCAACGCGTGGGCGGCCGACGCTGACCTGGCCACTCCGGTCAACGCCAGCTTGCCGATGGAGCCTTCGGGGCCAGGTTGCCGGCCGGCAGCTCGGGCGATGCGGGCCCGTTCGGCCGTCCACTTGCTCACCTGATCCAGGGTCAGCGTGCGGGCGATCGCCTGGCGGACCACGGGATCGCCCGCCTGCCCCGTCGCCCGGGCCCGATCGACGAGGAGGTCCACCCGCCCGCCCCGCTGCGGGTACCACACGTACGGCTGGAAATGCTCCTCTATCTCCGCTCGGGCCTCCTCGAAAGCCCGGTTGGGACGCGCCGGGTAGCGGGGAGCGGCGAAGATCGAGCCAAACCGGCGCTCGTTGGCCAGGGTGGTCTGTGCGACCCTCCAACCGTCGCCGACGTCTCCGATCACACTGGCGGTCGGCGCCCGGGCATCGGTGAGGAACACTTCGTTGAACGACGCGTACCCGTTCATTTGCCGTAGCGGCCGTACGGTCACGCCGGGCTGGTCCATGGGAAGCGCCAGAAAGGTGATGCCACGATGTTTGGGGGCGTCCCAGTCGGTCCGAGCCAGCAGGATCCCGAAATCGGCATGGTGGGCGCTCGTCGTCCACACCTTCTGGCCGTTGACGACCCACTCCTCTCCGTCCAGGTCAGCACGGGTCGTCAGGCCGGCCAGATCGGAGCCGGAACCCGGCTCGCTGAACAGCTGGCACCAGGTTTCCCGGCCGGTCAGGATCGGCTCGAGGAACCGGTCACGAATGGCATCCGGCCCGTGGGCCAAAAGGGTGGGCGCCACGAAACCCGTACCGGGACCGATAGGAAGTCCGACAACCTGCTGGCCGACCAACTCGTCGGAGACGGCGTCCTCGGTCCACGCCGGCCACCCCCGGCCGTGCCAACGAAGCGGCCAGGAGGGGACCGCCCACCTGGACGACACCAGACGCTCGCGCCACTCGACAAGCGACAAGTCCGGGTCCCATTGATCGGCGAGCCACTCCCGCAGCTCCGATCGCACCCGCTCGGGTGTCAGCCGATCCTCGAACGCGGCCGACGTTTCCACGCGGGCCAGGTTAGTGGTGCCCTTTCCGCTCCGGCCGGGGACGCTAGGCCCGCTTGGCGACACTGGGGGAGGTCCGTCCTCGTGTCACCATGGTGCCGATGACCGAGCGTCGGGTGGCGTTGCTGCGGGGGGTCAACGTCGGCGGCAACAAGCGAGTGGCCATGGCCGACCTTCGATCGCTCCTGACGGGACTCGGTTACGACGACGTTCGGACTTATCTGCAGAGCGGGAACGCGGTGTTCTCGTCGTCCTCGGCCTCCAGCCGGCTGGCGGCCCAGATCGAGCACGCCCTGGCGGCCGAGCTCCGCCTGGAATGCCGGGTCATCGTCCGCACGTCGCCCCAGCTGCAGGCGGTCATGGCCGCCGACCCGTTGCTGGATCGACTCGGCAACCCGTCGCGGCACCTGGTGGGATTCCTATCGGACACCCCGGCCAGGCAAGCCGTCACCCACCTGACCGACCAGGATTTCGGCGCCGCCGGTCTGCGAATCGTGGACAGCCACCTGTACCTGTGGTGCCCCGACGGGATCACCAGTTCACCGTTCGCCAGGATGGATTTCGACAAAATCTTGGGCGCCGCCGTCACGCTACGAAACTGGAAGACGGTCACCAAACTCTCCGAGTTGGCCGAGCAGGGGTCGTAACGATACATTTCCCTCGAATTCGGAGGGGGTGAAGCCACTTTTGCGAGCGCATCGGTTAGCGTGGCGACGCAAATTGACCAGGCCTGGCCCCTTTGTCAGGCTCGCACGATTTCTTCAACGATTTTAGGACCTCGAGCAGGAGCTATGGCGTCGGGAGCTCACCACAAAAAGGCCCGCTGGATCTCCATCCGCGGCCTGATCGTCATGGTCGTTGCCCTTGGCGTCGTCGGTGGCGTGGTAGGGGTCGCCGGAGCGACGTACGCCCATGGCCGGACCCACCACGAGACGACATCCGAGCCCCCTCCTTCGCCCACGACAACGCAGGCGCCGACACCGCTGATGTTGACCGCGGCTTCCCCCGTCCCCGGTGCTACCAACGTGGCTGCCAACGCCGCCATCAGCCTGCGCTTCTCGGCTCCACTGGCGGCCGCGGACGCGCGGCCGACGATCACCCCGGCCACCAAGGGCACCTGGTCGGTCTCCGGCGCCACCCTGACGTTCACTCCCCTCGCCGGATGGGTGCCGTACTCCAGCATCACCGTGAGCATCCCCGCTGGTCTCGCCGGCAGCGCCGAGTCGCACACCAGCCCCCTGGCCGAGGCGTCGACGGTGTCGTTCACGGTCGAGCCCGGCTCCAATTTGCGCCTCGAACAACTGCTCGCAGAGCTGGGCTACCTACCGGTCACCTTCACGCCCACGGGCTACATGGCCGGGGAGGCGGCGATCGACACCAACCCCCCGATCACCTCAGAGGTAACGGCGCTGCCCGTCGCCGGCGTGTTCTCGTGGCGCTTCGCCGGGACCCCGGCCTCCTTGACGAGCCAGTGGGTGCAGGGTGAGCCAAATGTCATCCTACGGGGCGCCGTCATGGCGTTCGAGTCGACAGCCGGGCTCGCCAGCGATGGCGTGGCCGGACCCCAGGTGTGGCGTTCGCTGCTCGCCGCGGTGGCGGCCCGCCAGGTGACCAAGCAGCCCTACAACTACCTCATGGTCAGCGAGGCTCGCCCCGAGACCCTCCAGGTTTGGTCCGACGGCGTCATCATCGCCTCGACGCTGGCCAATACCGGGATCTCCGAGGCCCCCACGGCGCCGGGAACGTTCCCGGTCTACGCCCGCTACGCGTCGACGACGATGACCGGCACCAACCCGGACGGCTCCCACTACAGCGATCCGGGTGTGCTGTGGGTGGCCTACTTCAACGGTGGGGATGCGGTGCACCAGTTCCCCCGTCCCGGATACGGCTATCCGCAGAGCCTGGGCTGCGTGGAGCTGCCATCCTCGAGCGGCGAGACGGTGTGGGGCATGGATCCAATCGGCACCCTCGTCACCGTGAGCTAGGCGCCTCGTCGTCGCCGACTTGCCTGCGGAACGCGGTCTCAGGCTGGCCAAGAGCCGCAATCGCCGACGCCCAGCTCTGCTGTTGGCCCTCGTGACCGGGGTCGTGACGCTGGCGGCGTGCAGTTCGGGAGGTCACCGCTCAGCGTCCAGCACGACCGCGCCCACGCCTTCGACCACGGCCTCCAGCCGCCCTACGCCGTCCACGACAACCCCGATTGTTCCCACCACCCCGGTCCCAACCACCCGTCCGGTGACGACTACCGCCCCCGTCGCCACCACCGCAGCGGTGCCCACGACAGCAGGTGCCGTCGCCTGCACCACCGGCCGCCTCGCCCTCTCCCTCGGTTCGCCGAGCGGGACCGCGGGCGCGACCCACTACGAGCTGCTGTTTCGTAACTCCTCCTCCTCCAGCTGCATGCTCTACGGCTACCCGGGTGTGTCATTTCTCACGAGCGCCGGCCAGCAGATCGGCGCACCCGCAACTCGGGAGCCGGGTACGACCATCCACACGGTCGCGCTTGCTCCGGGTAGCCGCGCCCAGGCCGACCTCGCCGTCACCGATCCGGGAATCCCACCGTGCGCGGGTCAGTCGGTGGCGAAGTACGTGCGGGTTTACCCCCCGGGCAACACCCAGTCTGTGAACGTGACGGCGCCAGGAACCCTCGAGGTGTGCTCGTCGCCGAACACCCCCTCCTACAGTTCAGCCCAGATCGGCCCGGTGACGAGCGCGGGCTGAGCTTAAAATCAGCAAATAGGGCAAACCGGGCCGGCTGCCTATCAATGGGGCTCGTCAAGAGGCTCGCCGGCTTCTAGTCTCGTCGACATGCCGGCGCAGGAGGTGGGGCCATGAAGAGGAACGAGCGAATCCTGATGAAGCGAGAGATCGCACACCTGCTCGATGAGCTCGGTACCACTCCAGACGGAGTGGCCGGCTCGTTGCAGAAGTCCGGGGTCCAGGGAGATCGTTTCCTCGTCTCCCGCTGCCCGGTCGCCCGATACCTTCACGCCATCGTGGGTAGTGACCCCAAAGTCGGCAAGGTCAAGGTCGGTCTGTACAAGGCGGTGGTCAACGGACCCCGGTGGTGGCGCCCGGTCACGGTCGCGCTACCTGCACCAGTCCGGCTGTTCGTGCTGGCGTTCGACGGCGGCAACTACGTCGAGTTGATCTCCTCTCGCAAGCCTTCCGGATCCGACCGCGGGAAGCCCGACGCGTTCGTCGCCGCGCCCCGTTGATCACGGGGCCCAGGGTCGGGGCGCGGCAAGGACAGCGGATGCTCGATGAAGGGTCCGATATCGTCGATCGGAAAGGTCCCGCTCACGATCCGGCGAATAATGGCACCCTCGGGTGCGGGGGCCTAGGGTCTTCGTCGTAGCCGCCTGTAGCCGGCCCGCGGCGGCTCGGACCATGGAGGTGGCGCAGCATGGATTCGACATCGACGTCGATCGAGGGGGCAGGCAGCGGACCGGACACCGACCGTGTCCTCGCAGATGAGTGGATCGCGGACCACTTCGATCCGTTGGCGCCGGAGCTCAGTCCGGTGTTCGACGAGACGCTGGAGCGCATGAGGTCGCAGTGCCCAATCGCCCACAGCGACCGTCACGGCGGGTTCTGGGTCGTAAGTGCGTACGAGGACGTCCTCCAAGTGCTCCAGGACTGGCGGACCTTCAGTAACGCCCAGGGCATCTCGATCCCGATGCGGCTCTCCGATCCCCCTCTTCCCCCCGACGAGACCGACCCGCCGGTTCACCGGGACTACAAGCGCCTGATCAACGCCTACCTCACTCCGGCCGTCGTGGCCCGCTCGGAGCAACCGACCAGGCGCATGGCCAACGAGCTGATCGACACCTTTATCGAGGAGGGCGGCTGCGAATGGATCAGCGCGTTCGCCAATCCCTTCCCCCGGTTGACGTTTTTCGAAAACGTGTTCCACGCCCCCCTGGACGACATCCCCATGCTCAACGAGTGGATCGAGATCGTCACCACCCAGAGAAACCACCTCGACTATCTGGAAACGAACCGGAAGCTGGTGGCGTGGATCGAGCAGTTCGTCGCCGACCGTAGGTCGAAGGCGCCACAGGGCGACATCGTGGATGCGGTCATCAACGCGGAGATCGACGGACAGCCGATCACCCGGACGGGCATTCTCGGGACCCTTCAGCTGCTCATGTTCGGGGGTTTCGAGACCACCACGGCAGCCCTGGGCCACATTCTCCTGCGCTTCGCCAGGGATCCGGAGCTCCCAGCTCGGCTGGCCCGACAACCCGAGCTGGTCCCCGAATCCATCGAGGAGTTCCTTCGACTCGAATCTCCGGTCGTCGCCATGGCCCGCTCAGTGCTCTCAGACACCGAGATCGGCGGGAAACAGCTCCGCAAAGGGGACAAGCTGATGTTCTCCCTATCCTCGGCAAATCGCGACGAGAGCGAGTTCGAGAACCCGGGCCAGTTCGATCTGGACCGCAACAAGAACCGTCACCTCGCCTTCGGCGCCGGCCCCCATCGCTGCGCCGGGTCCAGCCTGGCCCGGATGAACCTCCGCGTTGCGCTCGAGCAGGTCGTCTCGCGCCTCAACGACCTCCACCTCCAGGACGGGGCCGAACCAATCCAGTACCTCACCGCGTTCACACGGGACACCGAAGGCCCTGCCGATCGCCTTTACACCCGGCCCGAAGGTCGTCAGCTAGGTCCCGGGCCCGCTTGGCGCCCGGTCCTGGCATCCAGGCTGCGTCCCTGGCATCCAGGCTCCGTCCGAGCGCGAGCCGGCCAAGGGTGCGCTCAACCGACGAGCAGCTCGTCCACCGCCCGGGCAATACGGGTCCCGGCGAAGAACTTCGGGTTCATGTCGGTGAGAAAGCGAACCGGGTTGGTGAACGTGAAGTCGCGGAAGTCTGCGGCCGTCATCCATCCTTCGTCGACGCCTTCGTGTGCCTCCGCGAGAACTTCCAGCATGTCGGGAACGTCGAAGTGGCCGATGTCGGAGCTGAAGAGGACGTTGAGCCGGGCCCGGAGCGGGTTGGAGTCGGCAAAGGCGGACACCGTGGTCGGGTCGTCCGCTTCGGCTCCAAAGAAGAAGGGGGCCACGAACCGGGCTCCGAAGTCCTGCTTGGTCCGGACACCCACCGCCGCCCACTCGTCGTCATCCGCGGATCCCTCACCTCCACCTGACCAGAACCATTCTTCGACCGAGCCGGACCCCGCCACGCGAGCATCTCGCCCCGGTAGCGCTCGAGGAGGGCCCCGAACTCGGCCCGATCGGCAGCCGAGAACTCATGGACCCGAAGCGCAGCCGCGTTGCGCTTCTCCCAGTGCGAGATGCTGGCTGCGAAGAGCATGGCGCCCCACGCCACTCCTCCTTCGAGAAAGGCGAACCGCATGCGCGGGAACCTCCGGGTGACACCTCCCAACAGCAGCGAGCGGCAGAGGAGCTCGCCGGCCGCGCCGAAGTGTCCTATGTGGGTAAAGGAGAAGTTGGTTACCGACTGCCGGTTCAGCCAACCGACCCCATATCCCGACGCGTGGGCTGAGACGGGCATTCCGAGAGCCTCACATCGGGCCCACACCGGGTCGTAGTCGTAGAGGCTGTCCAGACCGTAGGCGTCGAACCACAGCGGAAACGGACCGTCGTCGAGGTACCGCCGCACGTAGCTCGGGATGAGCGCCACCTTGAAACCAAGGCTGGCCGCATGATCCAGCTCCGCGATGGCCTCATGGGGCGTGTGCATCGGAACGACCGCCGGGATGGCAATTCTGTCCTCGAAACCGCGAAAGAGGCTCATGTAGTACTCGTTGAAGGCGTGGCACGCCCCCCGCCTGATCCGCTCGTCGGCGATGACAGTGAGGAAATTACCCGAGCGATGGGTAGACCAGGGCGAAGTCGAGACCGATCTCGTCGAGCCGTTCGTACATCAGCTGGGGAAGCATGGTCGTGGCCCGGTCAATCGGCTTGGGTGCGAAATCCGCATAGGACGGGCGGGTGGCCCGCTTCTGTAACCGCTCCTCCGGGCTCATCTTCGACCAGCGAGAAGAGTCGGGACCGAACACCTCCGTCTGGACCAGCTCACGAACGTCCTCCTCGACCCCGGCCCGCCGCAGGAAAGGAACGAAGGCGGGGAAGAACTCGACGTGATGGCCGTCTGAATCGACGATGGGATGGTCAAGGTGCGACCGGATGGCCTGAACCTGCTCACGCCTGTCCGCCGGGGTGCTGGTCATCACTCGATCCTCCAGTGTGCGACTTGGCCGAGCCACACGACTGTAGCGGCCGGTCAGGCGCCTCCCCTTGGGCTCGCCGGGCCGAAACGGGACCCGCGGCACCGGGACCGGCTGAGCTCCCTGCGACGACGGGAGGAAGACCGCAGGAAGCTCAAGACCCACGTGCGGGCTATCTACCGAAAACCGGGGCCATCTCCCGCGACGAAGCCGTCACCATCGCCCGCAGCCACGGCCTGCTGTAGTGGGTTGCGGGACTACAGCTCGCGCCCGGAGCTGGTGCCGACCGAGCGAGCCGCGGCCTGTTGCGTCCCTCCCATCGCCGGGCCCCGGCGTCGAACGCTGATCCATATCGCCGCCGCGGCAGCGACGACGATGCCCGCCACGATCCAGATCTCGGCGCCCTTACCTACGTGATCCAATGCGCCCAACGGAACCATGACGACTGCGGCCAGCAGGGCCACGATGGCAATCCCCCGGGGCGAAGCCAGAAGACCCGCGACCAAGGGGGCCAAAATGAGCAGCGGGGCCAGAGCGACCTGGGGCAGCGCCGTCTCCGCGGCAGCGGCCACACCGATCACAATCGCCACTGGCGCCGCCAGCGACGCCAGCGAACGAATCGCCTTCGATCGAGTTCGCGCCGGGACCGGGTCGAGAGCTGACGGCGCTGGATCCATGCCGGGGCTGGCGCGGTTGGGCACGGGCACTTGCAGGGTGCGGGCCGCGAGAGGGTCGGGAATGGTGTAGAGGTCCCCCTCGAAGGCGGCGGCCACCCGCTCCGTCCAATCGTCGCGCATCACCTGCAGGCGCTCCTCCAACGGAGCCGGCGAGGCCGGCACGCCCAGATGCTCGATAATTCGTTGGAGGTGCGAAAGGCGATCCTGGATGTACTCCTCGTAGCTGATCACCAACGGGTGGATCCCTGCCCTCTGGAAATGACGCTGCCACAGCCAATCCTCGGCCAGCGAATGCTGCAGCGGGAGCTTGATCGACTCGAAGTCATAGTCCGGATATCCCGGCGTCACATTGGACCCCACCGGCCAGTGCCACGTCCCGGACATTTCTGCCCGCCACGCCGAGACGGCCTGGCCTATTTTGTCCTGCCGGACCACGTGCAAGTAGCTCAGGTTCGGAAATACCGAGCGGAGGTCGAAAGAGACCGACTTGTTACCGTCGGCGCGAAGCCGGCAGGTGAGGTCGAAGGCCTGGTCCCAGGAGATCTTGAAGGCAAAGCACTCGTCTCGAGCGGCCACGGCCATGGCCACCAGATGGTCGTTCATGTTGACGTCCGCCAGGGCCGGATTCGGGAACTGGAAGCACTCGGTCGGTTCGCCCAACCCCCACTGAGCCAGATCCTCACACAACAGCGAGCTGCCGGAACGGACGCTGAAGCACACGCAGTAGAAGCGCTTACCCGTCGCGGCCAGCCGCTCCGACGTCAACACCGCGTCCGGCCACTCACCCGATCTGGCGTCTCGGGAAGGTGCACTACCCAATCATAATGAGGGTCTGGCCCCATCGGGTGTCTCAGGCCAAGAGCCCGGGCCGGGCGAGAGGGACCGGACGACGCCGTGGCCCGGCAGAACGTCACCACCGATGGATAGGCCAGGCACCTGAGAAAACGATGAGAACGGGGTGGATCAGCCCTCCCTCGAGCTGGCACCGGCAGCCAGGCGGCGCCAGCGCGGGCCGCCCGCACCACTGCGGTGCGGCGCCCAGCTCCAGTTGCGCACGGCGATCACGCTGGCGACGACACCCCAGACGGCCATGACCAGGATGTCGTGCCAAGCCCAACCCGTCACCCCCGGTCGGGTATCGAACGGCGCGTAGACAGACTCGATCAGATGCCGGATCGGGAACCACGCCGCGAACTTGGCCAGTCCGGAGTGCGGGTCGATCGGGTACCACAAACCGGACAGGAAGAGCAGCACGAAGAAGATGATGCTGACGACCGGGCCGGCGGCTTCCTGATTCGGGATGAGCGTGCTGGTCGCCACCCCGAGCGCGGTGAATGAGGCGGCGCCGACCACCAGGGCCACGATCAGGGCGCCGGCGTTGTGCGGGAAGGACACGTGGTAGCCGTACCTCCCGATGAGCAGGAGCAGGATCACCTGGATGAAGGAGATGATCACCGCGTTGGCCGTGACCGCGGCCAGGAGGGCAGACGTCGGAAGCGGGGAAAGGCGAAGCCGTTTCAGCAGGCCCATCTCTCTCCGCACGACGAGTGAGGTGGTGAGCATGCTGAAGCACGTGGCCATAAGGCCGTAGGCGATGAATCCGGGCACGTAGTACTGCACGACCCGAAGCCCGCCGAGGGTGGAGCTGTGGGAGTTGCCGGTGCTGGAGGCCAGCAGTATCAGGAACACCACGGAGAACCCGATGGTGAACAGGGCCGCCACCGGATTGCGCCAGAAGTTCAGTTGTTCGTAATACACCTGGCGTCCGGCCAGGGCCAGATCGCTGGTGCCCCGGAAGCGTCGCTCAGTGGAGCCGGTCATCGGCTGACCTCCGCGGGGTCGGCGGCGGTTCCATCGGCCTGGTAGCCCGTCAGGCGCAGGTAGACGTCCTCGAGGGTCAGGCGTTCGACGGTGAGACCGGTCAACCGCACGTTCTCCCTGAGCGCCCACGTGGTGAGCGTCGCCAAGGCCTCGACCTCTTGATCGGTGCGCAGCTCCAGGATGCCGCCCCGGCCGAGTCGGGCCGGAACGGGTAGTTGGCCGGCGTCGACGCCCGGCGGGAGCCGGAAACTGATCCGCGCCTCGCCAAGGTCGCGCCCGCCGAGCGATTGGGGGGCGCCTTCCGCGACGATCCGGCCGCCATTCATCACGGCCACCCGGTTGGACAGGGCTTCGACCTCGTCCATGTAGTGCGTGGTGAGGATCACGGTCGTCCCCCCGGTGGTGAGGGCCCGCACCAGGTCCCACGCTCCCCGTCGAGCGGACGGGTCGAATCCGGTGGTCGGCTCGTCCAGGAACAACAGCTCCGGGTCTCCGATGATCCCGAGCCCGAGATCGAGCCGTCGCTGCTGCCCGCCGGACAGGGTCTTCACCCGGTGGTCGGCCTTGGGGGTGAGCCCGACCAGCTGCAGCACCTCGTCGACGGAACGAGGATGGGGAAAGTACCCGGCGTTGCGCTCGAGCACCTGGCGGACGGTGAGAAAGGGCTCGACTGCGAGCTCCTGTAAGACGACGCCCATGCGCTCTCGCATCTGCCGCGCCGTGCTGCGGTCGGCCGGGTCGTAGCCGAGCACCCGCATCCGACCCCGGTCTCGTGGTCGGAATCCCTCGAGGATCTCAACGGTCGTGGTCTTGCCCGCTCCGTTCGGGCCGAGCAGGGCGAACACTTCCCCTTCGGAAACCTCGAAGCTCACGTCGTCGACTGCCTTGAGGGCTCCGTATCGTTTGCCCAGGCCCTCGACTACTACGACCGCCATACCACTCCTTCATACCCGAACCCAGGCCGGGGCCGCTGGGTATTTTGGGCGCCAACACTGCGGCCCTATTCGTCTCGTAGGACGGCAAGCCGTGTCCTTTGGCCCTGGAGGACGGCCGTGGAGCCGCGTCCAACGCCGTCCGGATCAGCCGGCGGTGCTCGCCTTCCACGGCAGTCGGATGGCGCTCCTGCCGTCTTCAAGATCGGCGACCGCGTCGATGGCGTCGAGCTGCGGGTGGGCGAACAGCGTCGGGTAGTCGTTGAGACGCTGGGCTTCGTTGCCTCTAGAAAACATGAAGTCGATGACCTCTTGGGAGCTCATCGACATCGTGGTCCGCTCCCAGAGAGGCCGGACTTCATGGGCGTGCACCCGGGCACCGATGGCCTCCTTGGCATGGTCGGCAAATCTGGGATCGTCAAGACAATCCCCCATGCCGAAGTCGACCATCAGCTTCTCGTACTCCTCGTCGGACATCTTCCGGAAGTTGAAGATCACTGGCAGGTCGCGAGTGCGGTAACCGATCGCAGGTGGAAGGGTGGGATGATCAACGGGGAAACCCAGCCACTGATCAGGATTCTTGTTGGCGGTCCAGATCCCGCCGCGAACGTGTAGGGCGCTCTGGAGCATGTTGACCCGGACTCGTTGGCCAGTACCAGTCCGGTACCGCCTCCACAGCGCGGCGAGCACACCTTGTACGGCGTGCATGGCTGCGGTCGCGCTGGTCACGTCCCCGCCCATCCGCACGGGGGGTTCGCCAAGCCGGCCGAATCCGAGGAAGGTCGTCGACATCGCCTGCACGATCAGCTCAGACGATGGGGCGTGGGCCAGGGGGCCGCTATCGCCGAATCCCGTGATCGTGCAATGGACCAAGCCGGGATGATCCCGACTGACGGTCGGTCGGTCGATTCCGGCACGGGCCAGCAGTCCGGCCTCGTCGTCTTCGAGGAGGACGTCGGCCTCGGCGATCATGTCCTCGAGCGCACGCCGTCCCCCGGGAGTGCCGGCGTCGACCTGGATGACGGTCTTGGCTCGATTGAGGTCGAGGTAGGCGGGAGCGGGTCCGTCCCGTTCCGGTGGTCCCCAGGTGGCGGCCGGGTCGCCTTCCGGCGGTTCGACCTTGGTGACCTGCCCGCCCATTTCGGCCAGCAGCATCCCGGCGAGTGGCCCACAGACACCTGCGGTGAGATCGACGACCCGTACGCCCGCCAGGGTCCGCGCCAGCGCTTCGTGGCCCAGCTTCGTTTCCGGGCGCCCGGGCGGCGCGGCGGCGAACTCGGCGAGCACCTCCTGGGTGTGCGCGCCGGTCGACGGCGGCGGCAGGACCGGCAGCGTGGTGTCGCCGAATCGCCAGGGGTACGAGGAGAAATCCATCGGTCCCGCTTGCCTCGTGTCGAGGGTGGCGATCATCCGATCTGCGGATACCTGCGGATGGTTGACCAGACCCGGGTAGTCGAGCAGCCGGGTCGACGGGATCCCATTTCGGCCCAGGAGCACCTCCCACCAACGAACCGGGCGGCGTCGGAATATCTGCCCCAGGGTCGCCACGACCTCGTCACGGTGCCGCAACCGCCCGGTATTTGTGCTCAATCGGTCGTCGGCCGCAAGCGACTCCGCGCCCAGGGCCACCACGAGACGTTCCCACTGCCGGTCCGTCGTGACCGTCAAGGCAATATAGGCGTTGTCGAGGCAGAGAAAAGCCTCGTCGGGGACGACGAATTGCGACGCGCTCCCCCGCCTTTGCGGCAGCTGTCCGGTAGCGAGATACTCCGCTACCCGGGTCCGCTGCACCAGGAGCCCGGCGCCGAGCATGGTGCTGTCGACCAGCTGACCCTTTCCGGTGCGCTCCCGGCGCACCAGCCCGTCGAGCACCGACAGGGTGACCACTTCGCCGCTGATGAAATCGAAAAAGCCGTGCGCTCGATAGAACTCGCCCGGTCCACCCGGCTCCCCGTTGAGCGAAGTGAAGCCCGAAAAGGCCTGGACAGGCGGATCGGCCCCGCTGTCACGCCCCATGGGTCCATCACTCCCCCACGCTGAGCTGTCCACGTACACGATCGTCGGGTTGACGGCACGCACGTCCTCGTGGCCGAATCCCAGCCGGGCCGCCACGCCTGGGCGCATGTTTTGGACAAAGACGTCGGCCCGCTCCAGGATCGCCTTGGCCTGCTCGCGAGCCTCCTGTTGCTTGAAGTCGAGCACCACGCTGCGCTTACCGAGGTTGCAAACCGCGTACATGCAACCGAAACCGTGCTGGCTCGGCTGGACCCGTTGCATACCGTCGCCCGACGGTGCTTCGAACTTGATGACGTCGGCGCCCATGCCGGCCAACTCCATCGTGGCAAAAGGACCGACGCCAGCCAACGTCATGTCGAATATCAGGATGCCATCCAGCGGCTTGCTCAATGCTGAGTCCCTACCGGTCGTGGCGCTGGTGTGGCGTCATCGAGGCGGGATAGGCGTCGGCACGTTGCCACCTTGCCACGTTTCACCCGGAGCCTTCGGATGCTCGTACACATGGGGAAGAGGCCCCGAGGGGAAGTCCACCTCGGACAGCGTGGCGCGGACCTCCGAGGTAGCGCGCCGCCATGACTCGATGATGCGGTCTTCTTTTTCGTAATCGAACACCGCACCGATCTGATACTCGACTCGGCCCCCGGGCTCAGGTCGGTGCTCCAGCAACCAATCGACGGTGATCTCCAGGGCGACCTCTGGGGGGACCAGATCGCGATACCCCAGCTCCGATTCGATGAGCGAGGTGCTCGGGACCACCGGGGAGCGGGAGAGGTTGAAGGCTCGACTTGGGAGCGCAAACTCGTAGGGAACGTCCAAGAGCTCCCACTCGTAGTTCATGTAGCTCGTGATGCCCTCGATGATGCCGCGCAGGGTGTACTGCTTCAGGTCCCCGACGGCGAAGTGCCTTCCCGCCGAGGCGCCCGGCTGATCGACCGCCAACAGCACGCTAGTAGCCACGTTGGCCCCAAAGCCGCGAGGAATGACGGCCACCCCCCCGTCGGGCACGATGACGGCTCGCCGCCCATCCAGGATCCGGCGGATGATGCACCATTCGCGCGGCCCAGGCGCTCGCGGCCCGTACACATTGGCCGGATAGCTGAGATAGGTCACGTCGTAGCAGCCTTCGCGGTGGGCCGCGAACAACGTCTCTCGGGCCTCAGTCATACGGGTCGCGATTTTCGCGTTCACCAGGTCGTTGGCCGCCACCAAGTGTTCCTCGTGAAGGTTGATCGGGTGCCCCATCCGCCCGACCCGGGGATCTGTCGATGCCGCCGGGTTGATCCCGCCCGCGGCGATGAACCGGCCGGTCCTCCCCTTCGCAGCCTCGACACCCAGGCGGAGCCGCCCGTACGAGAACACGATGAGATCCCACCACTTCCGGGTCGCCATCCCTTGGTCCAACGACTCTTTGAAGTTCGGGTCAAGGTGCACGTGCTCGACCGGTCTGGCGAACTCCACTTCGTGGACTCCGCTGTGCAGGACGACCACCTCATAGCCCCGCTCGACCAGACCATCGACGATGTGCGGACCCGTCGGTCCGGTGCCCCCAACTACGAGAGCCGTTTTCACCCTCACTCCCTTCGAGCAATGGCCCCGTTGTCGGCGTCCTCAGAGCCACCGGTGGCATACCTGTCACGTCCAGGCAACTGTAGAGGGTCAGGGTCTCCGGGCCCTAAACGACCGCTCCGTGGGTCAGCTGCTCGCGAACGCGAACGGCGGAGAGCGGTCGCCCCCTCTCCTACCGCATTTGGTCGAGCGCCTAACTGAGCATCTTGGGCCGACCGAAGCCTTGGGCCTCGCACTGCGCCAGGTACTCGTCGACCTTCTTCTGGAAGGTCTGAACGCCGGTGACCTCACCCTTCTCGTTGACGGCCGCCGTATCGCCGAAGCTGTACCCAACCGCTTCCGCCCCTTCCGGGCCGGAGAAGAAGCGGTGGACGGTCCCGATCGGCTCCGCGACATAGGACCCGGTCCGGTAGTCCATCACATCCGGACGATGGCTCCACGTGCCGTTGATGGTGTAGACGAGAACCGAGCCCATGTGCTTGTGCCATCCGCTCTGGGCTCCCGCCTGGGCCCGCCAATGGGTCACAACCAGGTTGTCGCTCTCGCGTGCCAAGAGCAGGCGGAACGAGACCTTCCCCGCAGACACCCAGGGCAGCTCGTCGCCGTGGACATGCTCGGTATCGATGTCGAGATGGTCGAGGATGCTCATGGAAATACCTCCGATGTTGAGGACAACGTTACTCGCCAGCTTCGTCGCCACGTGGGCCGAGGACTACCGGGTACGACTGGCCAGTGCCCCCTGCGTGTGACTCCCTGCGTTTTGGCTCGTCGAGGCGAACAGACCTTCGTGCTTGCTCCGCTGGTCCGGCCATAGTCTCGACGAACTTTACCCTTCGGGGGCAGGGCGCGTCAAGGTCTCCATCCAAGACTGCATGCGGTCACGCGTGCGATCTCGGCAAGCGGGCGCCTCTACTCTCCCTTCCCGTCGATCAGGGAGATGGCCCGGAATTGCGACTGCATGTAGTCGTCGATGAGCTCGACCCGCAGCCCGTCGGCCGTACGGAAGTAGCAGAACGGCAGCCCGAGGTCGTCCCCGTTGACGTCGAGCGCCATGCCGTCGCCCTCCAACTCTGCCACTTCGCGGGCCCTGTCTGCGGTCCACCGTTGGACGTGGTCGAAGCGGGCGTGGCCCCGCGCGTCCCAGGGGCTGCCCGGTGAGCCTTCCTGGAGCTCGAGGTACGGGGGTCCCTCCATCGACATGACGACCTTCAGATCCCAATCGCCGTACCGAGACAGCCTCAGCTCGCCCCACGTAAGACCCAACGCCTTGCCCAGTTGCTCCTTGGCCACATCGATATCCGGCACGACGACACCAATGTGGAATATGGGGCTGGAAGGACTCGCGCTCGCCACCGGGATCCTCCTCCTTTGCGGTTGGGCCGGACCCAACTCACCGGGCATTCAGGGTGACACCCGGCCTTTGTCGAATATCCGGCAGCTTACTTGTGGCCCGGGGCCCGGGCACTTTCTGCTGTCCTGGCCCAAGCCTCGTCGTCACCCAGCGAACGGGTGCAATGGGCTCCGATTGCCGCAGGATACGAGAAATTGGCAGAATCCACCCGACCCGACAAGGAGGGCAGATGGCCGTCACTGATCGTATCCGGGTGATCGACTCCGATACCCATGTCGTGGAGCCTTACGACCTGTGGACCTCTCGGATGGCTGCGAAATGGGGCGACAAAGTACCTCACGTGGTCTGGAGCGAACGGGAGCAGCAGGAAATATGGCTCTCTGGCGACAATGCCCTTGGCCCGGCCGCCGCCTTGGGTCATGCCGGGAGCGGCCTGCGATACCCAGATCTGCCGAAGAAATGGGATGAGCTCGACCCAGCGGCGGTGGACGCTGGGAGTCGACTTCTATTGATGGACGAATACGGGATCTACGCCGCCGTCATCTACTCGAATGTGCTCGGGTTCGGCGCCGGGAATTTCGCCACCACCCGGTCCAACGAGGGCTCCGCGTTTGCCCTACAATGTATTCAAGCCTACAACGACTTTCTCATCGAGTACGCGGCCAACGATCCCCAGCGGTTGGCGCCAATAATGGGCCTTCCATTTTGGGACGTGGACCTGAGCATCGCCGAGATGCACCGTTCCTGCAGCCAGGGTCATAAAGGGATAGCCTTCCCGCAATTTCCGGAGTTCTATCACCAACCGCGCCTGGCTGAAGCCCATTGGGACCGCCTGTGGGGGGCGGCCCAGGAAGCCAAACTGCCCGTCAATTTTCACATCGTGAGCGGCGGCCAGCCGGATCGTCAGATACTTCCGGAAGAGGCTGGTCAGGGGGCCAACGCCTCGGTATATACCATGCTTTTCTCGATGGAGAATGCTCGAACTGTCGCCTCTATAATTTGTGGCGGCGTCTGCCATCGCTTTCCCAAGCTGAAGTTTGTGTCGGTCGAGAGCGGGGTCGGATGGGTTCCGTTTGCCCTTCAAGGCATGGACTGGATGTGGACGAACAGCACCGCGCGGGAAGAGCATCCCGAGTATGACTTGCTGCCAAGCGAGTATTTCCGCCGACAGGTCTACGCCTGTTTCTGGTATGAGTACGGGCCACCGCTGGAGGCCACCATCGCCTTTGTCGGGGCGGACAATATCCTTTATGAGACCGATTTCCCTCATCCGACCTGCATGGCTCCGGGTCCCGGCACATCTGCGGTATCTCCGAAGCAATGCATCGATCAGAACCTCAGCCAACTGTCCGATGAGATACTACAAAAGATCTTGCATGACAATGCGGCATCCCTGTACCACCTGGATTAACGTCTGATACGCTCAGCCGTATGGGTCGCCTGGAGGGCACAGTCGCGTTTATCTCGGGAGGCGCACGGGGGCAGGGTCGCTCCCATGCGGTGCTGATGGCCGAGGAAGGCGCCGACATCATCACCTTGGACCTGTGCCGGCAGGTCGAATCGGTCGAGTACCCGATGGCTACTCCTGAGGATCTCGAAGAGACCATTCGGCTGGTCGAGAAGACGGGCCGGCGCATTGTGGCCCGCCAGGCCGACGTTCGGGACTTCGACGCGGTCGCCGAAGTGCTCGCCGAAGGGGTGACAGAGCTGGGACGAGTCGATTTCGTCCTAGCCAACGCCGGGATCATGCCGACGCTCGGCGACCGAGGAGAACAACGACCGGCCTTTTACGACGCCGTGGACGTGATGCTCACCGGGGTCTTTCACACCTGTGAGGCCGCCATCCCCACCCTGATCGAGCAGGACCAGGGTGGCGCCATCGTCATCACCAGCTCGACGGCTGGACTCAAGGGTCTGGCCCGCAACCGCCAGCTGGCCGGGCCGGGCTACCTCGGCTACACCGCCGCCAAGCATGGTGTGGTCGGACTTATGCGCGCCTACGCCAATTCTCTCGCCCGCCACCGGATTCGCTGCAACACCGTGCACCCAACCGGGGTCAACAGTCCCATGGTGGTCAATGACGCCTGGAATCGATTCGTCGAAGACAACCGTGGTGGCGCCTCCGGTCTGATGAACCCCTTACCGGTCGAATTGCTCGACGTAAGCGATATCTCGAAGGCGATCATCTTTCTCTGCTCGGCGGATGGGCAGTACATCACCGGCGTGACCCTGCCCGTGGACGCGGGGATGTCCAACAAGTAACCCGCCTGGGCGTTCCATCCGGCGGACAGCTTGACCCTGGTGTCGGGTAGGCGTACACCGGGGGTAGGTCCCTGCCTCACCGCCTACGCGGCGCCGGCGCCTCCCGTCCGATTCGACCCAGGTGTTCACGCCGGGTGGGGCCCGTCATGCGACCTTTGGACATCTGAACAGCCTGAGGCTGCACAGATGTCCATTTGTGGGGCCGCGACCTGGCAAAAGACCGGCCGCGCCGCGTCCAGCGTTCTTATCAACGACCCTTGTCCACGCACCGTGGTGGGGTGTATTCTTTATGTGGTCGGCTGGTGCGGGTTCCGAGTTCCCCCTCAAGAGCCCCCTGCTGATTGCATTCGAGGCACCCCCGGAGCACCCGCCGGGGGTGTCTCGACATCACGGCCCGCACCAGGAGGTGGGGCTCCGACTGGCCCAGCCGGCCCGCACCAGGAGGTGGCCCTCCGACTGGCCCAGCTGGGCCGCCGATAGGCGGCTGCCTCTCGCCGGCCAATGGCCGCCTCCGGCGGCCCCATCCCCTGACCCCCATCTCCTGCCCCCGTCCCGTCCCGCATTCCTCTCCCGTCCCCATCCCATCCCGCCCTTCCGTCCCCCCACTGCCCGCCCTCCCTGCCCCCCATCCCCGCCCCTCCCTGCCCGCTCTCCCCCTCCCCTCTCCCCCTTCCCCTCACCTCCCGGACGGTCAACCATTGGTTGACTCCAAACCTGGCGTCAATCTAGAGTTGACCACGTGTCGACGCCCGACCGGTTCCCGATCGCCTTGGACACCCTCATCACCTACGTCCGGGCCGTGCATCCGGACGGAGGGTCGCTCGACCGGCTCACCGACGCCGTCATTGTGGCGGATCAGCTCAACGAGCACAGCGACGCGCTTCTCGGCCACTTCGTCGACCAGGCCCGGTCCTCGGGGGGGACGTGGAGCGAGATCGGGCGAGCCATGGGGGTCAGCAAACAGGCGGCCCAGAAGCGTTTCGTCGTCCGGGCGAGCGAGCTGTCCCCAGAAGGCAAGACCTTTTCCCGATTTGCGCCGCGCGCCGGGGCGCGCTGGCCGCGGCTGGGCAGGCGGCTGGCATCGAGCGCCAGGAAGCGGTGGACACGCGCCATCTCGTCGCCGGGCTGCTGGCCGAGCCGGAGGGATTGGCCGCCCGCGCCCTACACCGGCTCGGAGCGAGCGACGAGGAGGTGTACCAGGCCGTGGGCGTCGGACCCCCTCCGGGCGGCTACGACCCGGATCCGAGCGCGCTACGGCTGCTGAAGTTCACCTCCGACTGCCGCCAGGTACTTCACGACGCGCTCAAGACCGCCCTGCACTACGGCCACAACTACATCGGTACCGAGCACCTGCTCATCGGCGTCGGGCGCGCCGCCGGCGACGTCGGCCATCGGCTTGCGGACCTCGGCCTCAGCGCCGGGCTCGTCGAACGCGCAGTCGAGGTGGAACTGGCCCAAGCCCAGCTCGAACGGGAACGCCGGATCGGTTGAGTGGCCCGCCGAATCGGCGGGCCGTCCGCCCGACGGGACCGCCTCATTCCGTCGAGATGGCTTCCCGGAAACGACTGTGGAAATGCTGCACCACCGGCTCGTTGCGACCGAAGACCACGTGCGGCACTGCGGCGGGGGCGTGCAGACCGGGCAGCGATTGGCCGGTGATCCAGAAGTCCTCGCCGTTGACGATGATCTCGCAACCGAAGTAGACCGCTTCGTCGAGCGCCTTGCGCTCCTCCTCGGTGCTCGGTTGCTCGGCGACGTACACGGTATGAATGCCGTAGCCCTCGTCCGGGGTAGGCCCGGGGAAGATCGAGTGGACTTCGAGCTTGGTCGGATAGACCGAGAAGTTCACGGCCGGGTACAGGCGATATTGGATGCTCACATGCCGGCCCGGGTCCCATTCGTCTTCTGGTTGGGACCGCATGGCTTCGATCGAGGTGAGGGCGGACACCATCCGTACGTTGCGACCGTAAAAGTCCACCAGCTGCCGGCGACCGATCAGGTAATCCGACAGGGTCTTCTGGTGGAGGAAGGCGAAGTGGTAGTTCTCACAAAAGGTGGCCCACGCGACCTTCCAGTTGCCCTTGATGCGGTGCACGTGTGGTTCGGTATAGAGGGACCACGACCCGAAATCCCAGGTCCCGAGCTCGGGTCCCATCCCGCCCAGGATGTCGTCGACGTCGATGGCGGCGCCGGGGACCGGCGAGCCGAAGATCATCCCGTGCTTCTCGGCGACCGGGAGCTCGATGAGCCCGTGGTCGGCCCGGCACAGCTGATCGAACCCTTCGGGCTCGGGCACGGCGACGAGGCGACCATCCAAGTCGTACGTCCAGGCGTGGAACGGACACGACAGCCGTGCCGCCTGGGCCGACCCATCAACGATCTTCACCCCGCGATGGCGACAGCTGTTGAGGTACAGCCGCACCCGCCCCGTTTTGTCGCGGCAGAGCAGGAGCGGGGTGTCGACCAGATCCATAGAGCGCCACGAGTCGGGCTCGGGCACGTTGGCGCTCAGACCCAGGAAATGCCCGCCACTCCCGAAGATCCGCTCCCGCTCGCTCCGGAGTACCTCCGGGGAGGTGTAGGCCGAGAGCGGCTCGTACATGATTTCCGGCGCCAAATGCGTCGTCTTGAGGTCGATCAGCTCGAGCATCTGCTTGGCCAAACCCATCAACGACGCGCGATCCACGAGACCACCTCCTGGGACCGAGACTACCGCCGCCTTGCGAGGATGTGAATTCTGGCCGGGGGCCTGGTGGCCCGCGGATCAGTCGTCGGCGTAGACGCGGCGCTGGTCGGATGGGAGGTAACGCTCCTCCCACGCCCGGATCTGCTCGTAGCTGGGGCGAACGAACGCATCCCCGGCGCCGACGAACTCTTCCCCTTCGACCTCGTACAGGGCCGTCAGATACTGGTCGCACGCCCAGGCCTCGCCCGTTCGCCGGACCTCGAGCAAGAGCTTCCAAACCTCCTGCACGCCTGGGGTGATAAACGGCAGGAGCCTGATGGCCTGACCCATCTCTGACAGCTCCGCGATCGATGGCGTCGGACCGGCTCGCTGGCTCACCGTGACGAACGCCGGACCAGGCACCTCCGCCAGCGCCCGTCGAGCCTCGTCCCACGATCGCAAGGCCTCCATCATGATGGCGTCGACGCCTGTCTCCTCCCGATAGAGCTGCGCCCGCCGGATCGCCTCGTCGATCCCGCCGCCGGGCGCGGAGTAGGCGTCGGTGCGAGCCACGATCACGAAGTCGGGATCGAGCTCGTTGCGGGCATCGACCGCCGCGGCAAAGCGTCCAACCGCCTCGGCGTCTGACACCACCATCACCCCGGCCCGGCTGCCTGCTTTCTTCGGTTCGACCTGATCCTCGATGTGGATCCCTGCCACCCCGGCGTGCACGAAGTCATGCACCGTCCGCCGGACGTTCTGGATGCCCCCGTAGCCGGTATCGGCGTCGCAATAGACCGGAATGTCGACCGCTTGTACGATCCGCCGAGCGTTGTCGACGATCTCCGTCCGCGGCACGATCCCGGCATCAGGAAGGCCGTTGAGCCACCAGCACGACATGGCCCCGGACACTTCGAAGGCCGGAAAGCCGGCCCGTTCGGCCATCTGGGCGTGGATCGCCAGCGCACCCAGCGGCATGATCTGCGTACGCCCACTGTGGAACAGTTCTTTGAGCCTGGTGGTCTTCTTCATCTACCGCGCCCCATCACCCACGGTCGGTATGGACGGAAGGTAAGCACCCTTTCATGGTAGTGGCGAGACATGCGGGTGGTTGAGGTGCCTTACGCCCGGGTCGGATTCCGGTTGCAAACTGCCCAGATCGCGATAATCTCTTTATAGTTATGGAAACACAACTATCTGGCGGTGGTGGGCGGGCGAGCGAGGGGCAACTGGCCATTCACGAGCTGAGCCGGCCCAGGAGGGTGGGCATCCTCCTCATCTGCTCGATGAGCCTCCTGATGGTCGGGCTGGACGTCACCATCGTCAATGTGGCCCTGCCCTCGATCGGTCATGACCTGGGGGCGAGTGTCTCGGGCCTGCAATGGACGATCGACGCCTACACCCTGGTGCTGGCCAGCCTGCTGATGCTCTCGGGTTCGACGGCGGACCGGCTCGGCCGGCGCCGCGTGTTCGTGGTCGGCCTCACCCTCTTTTCCATGGGCTCGTTGCTGTGCAGCCTGGCGCCCAGCCTTGGATTGCTCGTGCTGTTCCGGATGCTGCAGGCGGTGGGCGGCTCGATGCTCAACCCCGTGGCGATGTCGATCATCACCAACACCTTCACCGATCCCCGGGAACGGGCTCAGGCGGTCGGCGTGTGGGGAGCCGTCGTCGGCGTCTCCATGGCCCTCGGACCACTCTTGGGAGGTCTCTTGGTGACTTCGGCGGGATGGCAGTCGATCTTCTGGATCAACATTCCCGTCGGTGCGGTGGCGATCATCCTGGCCCTGAAGTACGTCCCCGAATCCAGAGCTCCGAGAGCACGCCGATTCGATCTGGTCGGCCAGCTGTTGATGATCGTGCTCTTCGCCACCCTCACGTACGGCATCATCGAGGCGCCCCGAAGGGGATGGGCGTCGCCGGAGATCCTGGCCGCTTTCATGGCGGCGGCCGCCGCCCTGATCGGCCTGCTGTTCTACGAGCCGCGGCGCCGGGACCCGCTCATCGACCTTCGCTTCTTCCGGTCGATCCCGTTCGCGTCCGCCACGGTGACCGCCGTTGCCGCCTTCGCCACCCTCGGTGGGTTCCTCTTCCTCAACACCCTCTATCTCCAGGAGGTGCGGGGTCTGTCGCCCCTCCAGGCCGGCCTCGACACCCTTCCCATGGCCGTCATGACGATGGTCGCTTCGCCGTTGTCCGGCCGGCTCGTGGGCACCTCCGGGGCCCGGCTCCCCCTGGTGTGCTCGGGGACGGCGCTCATGATCGCCTGCGCCATGCTCGCTTGGATCGAACCGAGCACCCCCTTCACCTGGCTCTTCGTGGCCTACGTGCTGTTCGGTCTGGGCTTCGGACTGGTCAATGCTCCCATCACCAACGCCGCCGTATCGGGAATGCCTCGCGCCCAGGCGGGGGTGGCCTCAGCGGTCGCTTCGACCTCCCGGCAGATCGGTGCGACGTTGGGGGTTGCCGTCGTCGGGGCGATCGTGACGTCGCACTTGCAGGGTTCGGTCGCGAGCGGTTTGGCGGCGGCGAGCCATGCCGCCTGGTGGATTCTGGTGGGATGCGGGGCGGTGGTGCTCGTCCTCGGAGTGGTGGCCACCACCCGACGGGCCAAGGATTCGGCCCAACGAACGGCCAGAGAGCTGAACCCCGAGGTATTGAGGACCGAGGGGGTGAGCCGATGAAGGCCGAAAAGGAGTTGCCGCCTTACGCCAGCCCGTCGCCAACGACCCCGAGTACCGTGTGGTCGGCCATCTGCGACCTCGTGCTCGACAACGAGCGGCGGCGGGAGGTGTCCGAGGCACTGGGCTTGAGCTTCGGTCGGATCCGCGCCATCCGGCGACTGGCCCGACGACCGATGTCGATGCGGGAGCTGGCCGGCGCCCTCGCCATCGATGCCCCTTACGCCACCGTCGTGGTCGACGATCTGGAGTCCCAGGGGCTGGTGGTCCGCAAGCCGCACCCGACGGATCGCCGGGCCAAGCTCGTCGAGGTGACCCGCAAGGGACGGGCGCTCGCCCGACGGGCGGAGGTCATTCTCGGGACACCGCCCCCTGGTCTGCAGGGCCTTGATCAAGGGGATCTCGACCAGCTGGCCAAGATCCTCGAGCAAGTGGCGGCCGCGACACTCGCCCCCTGATCTCCAGAGCCCCCACCCGAGCGGACGTCGCTCTTCTCGGCCGTCCGGGCGGCCTTTGCTAGCCGCTCGTCACCATCTCCAGGGCGGCCAGAAACGTGTTGGCCCAATGGTGGACGTCGAATTCGGTTACCCGCCGGCGTAGCGCTCGCATTCGGCGAGTGCCTTCGCTCGACGACACCCGGGCCGCTTGCAGAATGGTGGCCTTGACTCCGTCGATGTCGTATGGGTTGCACAGGAAGGCGTGGCGCAGCTCATCGGCGGCGCCGGCGAACTCCGAGAGCACGAGTGCTCCCCTCAGGTCGAAATGGCACGCCACGTACTCCTTGGCGACCAGGTTCATCCCGTCGCGAAGCGGCGTGACCAACATCACGTCGGCCGCCAGGTACAGCGCCGCCATCTCCTCCTTAGGAAACGATTGATGCAAGTAGCGGATGGCCGTCCGGCCTACGGACGAATGATCCCCATTGATGCGGCCGACAATCCCCTCCACCTCGTCCCGAAGGCGCTGGTACTCCTCGACCCGCTCCCTGCTCGGACTGGCCACCTGAACCATGATGGCGTAACTCGGATCCAGTTCACCTTCGTCGAGCAGCTCACCGTAGGCCCGCAGCCGGTGCACGATGCCCTTGGTGTAGTCCAGGCGATCGACGCCGAGCAACACCACTTCAGGGTCGCCCAGGTCCCGACGCAACTGGCGGGCACGTTCCTGCACGTCCTCGCGGCGGGCCAGGTCCTCGAGGGACTGAGAGTCGATGGAGATAGGGAAAGAGGCGGCCCGCAGACGCCGGCCTCCCCCGGGCTCACGACTCCACGTGATGGGCTCGACAACCGAACCTCGCGTGACAGCCCCCGTGAACCGACGGCACGCCTTGAGGAAGTTGGCGGCGTCGTCGCCGCGCTGGAAGCCGATCAGATCCGCGCCGAGGAGACCCTCCACCACTTGCCGCCGCCAAGGCAGTCGGGAATAGATCTCAAAGCCGGGGAACGGAATATGGTTGAAAAATCCGATTCGCAGATCCGGTCGCCTGGCCCGCAGCAGTCCAGGTACCAGCTGCAGCTGATAGTCCTGCACCCAGACGACCGCCTCTTTCCCCGCCTCGTCCGCAACCACGTCCGCGAAGCGCCGGTTGACCGCACGATACGCCTCCCACCAATGCCGGTTGAACTGTGGAACCGCTGTCAAATCGTGATAGAGCGGCCAGAGCGTGCCATTGGAGAAGCCTTCGTAGTAGTCCCTGACCTCCTCCGTGGACAGCTCCATGGGCACCAAGCGCATGCCCTCGGCGCAAAACGGCGGCACCGCCTCGTCTGCCGTACCGGTCCAGCCGACCCACGTTCCCTCGTTTCGCTGCATGACCGGGCCCAATGCGGCTACCAGTCCCCCCGGACTGACCCGCCAGCTCAGCGGACCGTCACCGTCGGTCACGGCCTCCACGGGGAGCCGATTGGCAACCACCACAAAAGAAGCGGAACTGCCATCGGAAGCCATACCGTGCACCATACCCACGTCCGACCGGTAGGCATGACGGACGTGAGCTGGCGGCCGGCGGACCAGACGGACGCCGCCCTGGATGGAGGACCTCAGGCCGTCCTATTTGGCCGTATGCGTAGCCCGATGGGATGGCGGGAGGGATCAGCTGGCGAACTCGATAGAAGCCTCGCCCATACGAACAACGGCAAAGCGGATTCCGTCCTCACCAACGGTGAATCCGTACGTCTCTCCAGACGGGATCACCACCGCATCGAACGGGGCCATCTCCGTCCCATTGTCAAGCACACAACCGCCCTCGAGGACGATGATCAGCTCGTTCTCATTGTGGCGGTGGGGCTCAATGCGAAGCCCAGACGGCATCCAGGAGCTGTTGAGGAAAAAGCCGCGCTCCCCTTTGGCGAGAGCCTTCCTCTGTATGCCCCGGGACGGGACGCCGGATCCCTCGTCGGGGTTGGTGGTGGGCGTCTGATCGAACTTGAAGACGTGCATCGGGACTCTCCTCGGGATCAGGTGGGTACGTTCGTCCAGGAATGGTAGTCATGCAATATCGCGTTTGATAGAGGCGCCTGCGAAGGGTCCACACTTGCATCCGGAGAGATGATCCGCGAGGATGTTGCGGCCGCAGTCGGTCGACCGCGTGCCGTACGCAGGGAGGGACGGGTATGCGAGGCATTCAGGGAAAGATCGCGATTGTTACCGGCGCAGGCTCCGGAATGGGTAAGGCCACGGCGCTGCGTTTTGCCAGCGAAGGCGCCACCGTAATCGCCGCCGACGTCACAGGCACTGAGTCGGACACGGCGTCGGAGAATCCCGACTCGATCGTCGCCGTCCACTGCGACGTCACCCAGTCATCAGATGTTGAGCACCTCGTCGCCGAGGCCATGAGTCGATACGGCCGTCTCGACGTGATGTGCAATGTCGTCGGCGTGGCCGGCATCGCCCAGGGGCTGATCGCGGACATCGACGAGGCCGAGTACGACGAGATCGTCGCCATCAACATGAAGAGCTGCTTCCTGGGCATGAAGTACGCCATCCCCGCCATCGCCCAGGGGGGTGGGGGTTCTGTCATCAACTGGTCGTCGACCGGTGCTCTCTCCGGAAGCGGCTCCACCGGCCCGTACAGTGCCACGAAGGCCGCCGTCATCGCCCTGACGAAGGCCGCGGCCCGCGGGTACGGCCCCCAGAACGTCCGGATCAACGCCATCTGCCCAGGCTTCACCTACCCCACAGGGATGACGCTGATGGGTCAGGAGCGCTTCCCGGACCTAGTGAAGCAGCGCATCGCCAAGGCCGCCCTCGACCGACCGGCCCACCCCAACGACATCGCCGGCGCGGCCCTCTTCCTGGCGTCCGATGACGGGGCCTATCTCACCGGCACCTATATCGTCGTCGACGGGGGTATGACGGCAGGCGATTAGCCCATCGGCACCGGCGCCCCGCCGTAGGGCGGTCGCCACCGGCCGCCCTACCAGTGGCCTCTGTGCACGACCTCGTCGAAGGGACGACGGTCCAGGTGGTCGATCGGCCGCAACGGGCGGTCGGCGGGATAGCCCAACGCCAACATGTAGGCGCAATGGTGATCGGCCGGCACGCCGAGAATCCGCCGGCATGCGTCCTGATCCCCTACCGCCGAGTGACCGGATCCGATACCGAGATCGGTGGCCGCCAGCATCATGAGCATGGTCGCCTGGCCCAGGTCGTACTGATCGATAGTCAGGTATCGCTCGCTCTCCGGCTCCGGAAGCACCATGACCACCGCCGCGGCCGCCCCCGCCAGATGCTTGGCTCCGACCCACACTGTCGACAGCTCCTCCAGCTGGTGAGGATCGGTCACCAGGATGAAATCCCACTTCTGCCGATTCGAGGCCGAGGGGGATCGCCAGCCCGCCTCGAGCACACGATCAAGGTCGCTCGAGGGGATCGGCCGGGGTTGAAACGCGCGCACATTGCGTCGGGCTGTGATGGCATCCCAGGTCTCCATGGCCACTCCGGTTTCCTCGCCGTCGGTTCAGACTAGGTCGTTGCCCGCGTAGGTTCGGCAGTCGGGGCCGCTTCAGTGCACCGGTGTACAGTGAGCGCTGATGGCGCTGCGTACCGACCCGGCGTTGCCAGGAACACGACCGAGGGTTCTCGAGGTCGACGACGCCGTCGATTTGATCGAGTTCTGTTACGAGCAGGGCTGGACAGACGGGCTTCCCGTCGTGCCGCCGACGCAGGAGAAGGTAGCGGCCGCGGTGGCCGCCACGGGGCGGCGGCCCGACGATTTGGTCTGCAACTACGTGGAACGCCGCCGCCTGGTCTCGGTGGAGCATGTCGCAGTGAACGCGGTGATGGCGGGGTGCCGCCCGGAGTACACGCCCGTGGTGGTGGCCATCCTGGAAGCCATGGCGACCGACGTATTCGGAATACACATGTGCAACGCCACGACCGGGGGGACTGCGATCGCTTTTGTGGTCAACGGTCCGATCCGCACCCGTCTCGGAATGAACAGTCGGGGCAACGTCTTCGGACCGGGCAATCGAGCGAACTCGACGATCGGCCGGGCCATCAGGCTGGTGCAGATCAACGCCCTGGGTTCTGTCCCGGGCGCCGGCAACGAGGACCGGGTGAACAAAGGGGGCCGGCCCATCCTGGACCGAGCCACCATGGGGCAGCCCGGGAAATACGCGGGCTATCACATTGTCGAAAACGAGGAGGACTTCCCCTCGCTCCGACCACTGCACGTCGAGCGGGGGTTCGCCCCGGACCAGAGCGTGGTCACCGTGTTCGCCGCCGGAGGACACGTGCAGATGTCGGTCCACCACGAGTCCACCCCCAAGGAGATCGTCGACACCTTGTCGCACTACCTGGTTCACAGTGGGCGGCTCAATCGGTTCTTTTCCTTCCTTCTGGTCATCCCGCCCGAAAGCGCCGAGATCTTCACGCGAGACGGTTGGACGAAGGCCGACATCCGCCAGGCGGTGTTCGAAGGAACGAAGCGATCGGTGGCGTGGGTCAAACGCCACGGATGGACGCTCAGCGGCGGATTGACGGACCGCCGAGGTGGTGTCGTTGTGGCGGGGGACGAGGACCTGGACGCGGCGATCGCCAAGTCGCCGGACGATATCCTGTTGGTTGTGGCGGGTGGGCCGGCCGGCGCATTCGTTCACGGCCTCCACCAGTACGGTGGAAATGTGGCCAGTCAAGAAATCCACTTGTCCAACGAGGAGTGAAGAGATCCATGAAATTAGTTGAACCATTGACTTCGCCTGTGGCCATGCCCGTGAGCCTCGCGCCCCGGCTCGACACCCTGGACGGGAAATGCATCGGGTTGTGGGCCAACATGAAGCTCAACTCGAGGGAGCTGCTCGATCAGGTCGAGGAGGAGCTTCGATCCCGCCACCATATCGCTGGCGTCGTGACCGGCACCTACCACGCCGGGCGGGAGCTCAAACCGCATGAGTGGGGTGCAATCGACAGCTGCGACGCCGTCGTTCTCGCCAACGGTGATTGAGGGAGTTGCTCGTCGAGCGGTCTGCTCAACCAAATAACAATCGAACGGCGGGGCATCCCCGCAATGCTTATCGGGACCGACCGCTTCCGGTCAGTCCTCGAAGCCACCCGCACCCTCGCGGGCATGGAATCTGTGCGTTGGGCTGAGGTCCCGCACCCCATCGGTAGCCTTGACCGCGCCGGCCTGCGCGACCGGGCCCGACTCGCCGTCGATCAATTCGAGACGATCGTGATCGGTGGGCCCGGGGTTTCGGTCGACGACACGTAGGCGAGCCGGTACCACCGAAAGCGGCGAGGAGCGAGGGCGCCCCCACCGACGGGCGCCCCCACCGACGGGCGCCCCCAACGACGGGCACCCTCCAGCGGCACCGCCTAGGCCGAGAGAATCTTCGCTTTCTCGGCCTCGAACTCGGCGTCGCTCAGGACCCCCCGCTCCTTGAGATCAGCCAGCTTGGTCAGCTGGTCGGCCGTCCCCGAGGATCCGGCCACATTCTGGACGTAGCCTCTGAACTCTTGTTGCTGTTGGGCGGCCCGCTCCGCGCTCCGATCCTGCATGCCCTTCCCTCGAGCGATCAGATAGATCAGTATCCCGAGGAAGGGGAGGATGATGATGAAGATCGACCACCCCGCCTTCCCCCACCCGCTGAGATCGTGGCTGCGGAAGATATCGGAGAAGATCGAGAAGAGTATCCAGATCCAGATGAAGAACAGGAAGAACCACAGCATGGTCCAAAAGATCCCAAGTAGCGGGTAGTCATAGGCCAGCATTTCCGGTCCTCCATGTCTAAGGAACTGTTTGTGCCCCGCCCGCAACGCGAGCGCATCCGGCTCGCCACACCCTTGTCATCGGGCATCAGCCGGGCTACAAGCGTGGCACCATAGCAGCTGCGCTCGCGGAACCAGCGAATTCTCGTGAACCCGGCCCGAGATACGAGCATGGTGCCGTCGAGTATCAGGGGCGGGGTCAACCGGCCCACGCCGTTCTTCCCCAACCCGGCGGGGGTCTGCCCGTTGATCGTGACGACCAGACCCGTCGGGCAACCGTCGGCTCAGGAGTTGAGGATCTTGGCCTTCTGGGCTTCGAACTCGGCGTCGGTCAGGATGCCCTCTGAGTGGAGCTCGCCCGCTGCTTCAACTGGGTGATCGGATCGGGAGCCGGCGCCGCGGGGGGTGAGCGTACTGCGGCTGGGCGTACTGCTGTTCCTGTTGGTAATACGCCTGCTGGTCCTGAGCCGCCCAGCGATTGGCTTGCCGGCGCGAGACCCGGAACTCCAACACGAGATAGCTGATCGGTCCCAGGGCCTGCGCTTCTGGCTCTTCTCCCACTACGACTCCTCGAGGTCCCAGCGAACGATCAGTTGCGGCGGATTGGCGCGGCTCCGTCGGCTCGACTTCCCCGCCGGTCGGTTTCAGCCGGCCGGGGCTTCGCTTCCCCGCCGGTCTGGTTTCAGCCGGCCGGGGCTTCCGTCCATCCCGCGTCGCAGGCCAGGACCTTCTCCGCGTAGGCCTCGATGGCCGTGCCCCGGAAGAAGTTGGCGTTCATCCGGCCGTGCAGGAGGATCGCATGGTCCGCCACAAACATCCGATACTCATCGGGGGTGAGGACCTCATCGTCGACCAGCTCGTACGTCTCCTCGACCACCCTCGTGAAGTCGGGGGCGTCCATGTGCCCGATATCCGATCCGAACAGCGCCTTCAGCCTCATCCCGAACCGGTTCACCTTGGTGTCGAAGGCCCAGGCGTTGATCTTGTCGTCGGCCTCACAGCCGAAATAGAAGTTCTCGAAGAGGGGTGCCAGATCCTCTTGGTTCAGGGCGCCGGTGTGGCGGTAGTCGTTGTAGTTCTCGGGTTCGATGGGCTCGGAGGAATCAGGGAACAGCTGTACGACCTGGTCGAGGCGACCCTTGAACCGCTCGCCGCCGTACTCGTTCAGCAGCGCGTTGACGGCGTCGCGATCGAGGTTCGCCGGGTTGAGCTGTTCAAGGGCGTCGACCGAGCGCATGTTCCAGTGTTGGACTATGTCGTTGAGGAGCACACACGCCCACCCCACCCCGCCCTCGAGGAAGGCGAAGTTCAGCCGCGGGAAGCGTGCGGTAACTCCCCCCATGTAGAGGGATTTGCAGAGCATTTCCTGCATCCACGGCTGGTTGCCGATGTGGTTGAACGTAAAGTTGCTGATCGAACGGCTCTTCCACGGGAACCTGTGCGCCGCCGCCCCATGGCACGTCACCGCGACTCCGAGCTCGGTGCAACGCTGCCAGAACGGGTCGTAGTCGTACTCGCTGTCGAGGCCGTAGCAGTCCGCCCACACGGCGTCGGGACGGCAATCCTCGATGCCAGGGAAGCGTTCGGCGAGCGACTGCACCGTTCGGGGCACCATGGCGGGGATCTTTATGGCCTTGAAGTTGAGCGTTTGCACGCAATGCTCCAGCTCGCCGATGGCCTCCTGGGGCGTGTGCATCGGAATGACCGCAGGTACGTGGACGCGGGATGCGATCTCAGAGTTGCCGTTCCACACCTCGGCATGCATCTCGTTGACAGCTCGGGTGGCGATCAGCCGATCCTCGTCGTCGGGAATGGCATGGACCGTCTGACCCCACGTTGGGTACGTGATGAGAAAGTCCATGCCCAACTCGTCGAGGCGCGATATGAGCAGCTTCGGCAGATACGGAGAGGCGCAGTCCGCCGGGTTCGCAACCGGCATACCCCACCACGGGCCTCGGCGGATCCGCCCTTTGCGTCGCTCTTCCGACGTGTAAAGGGCGGCCGAGCCGAAGTCGCGGTTGGGGCCGAGGCCTGCGGTCTTCGCCTCAGCCAGGTCGGCGCCCACCTTGGCCAGGTACCGGTCAGCCCAGTCCCGGCCGCCGACCTTGACCATGTAGTCCAACCATTCCGGAAGGAACTCGCGCAGATGGCTGTCGCAATCGACCACTGGGTGATCAAGGCGCTCCCGAATCTCGGTCGACCGTGTCCGGCGTGGCGTATACGGCACGAAGGCCTCCCTTTCAGGTTGGGCAGATATAGGTCGGCCTCAAGTATTCACCCCGATGCCACCAAATATGCCGCTAGAGCGTCAGCAGCTCCTCGTAGAAGCCGCCGATCGCTCGGTCACGATCGACGAGGTGGACCTCGAGGATCCAGTGGGCGACGCGTCCGGCCGGGTCGACGCCCCGGAGGCGTCTGCTGTTGGTGGCGCACATGAGTGAGTCGAGCCGTCCGCCGGTCATGTTCTGGTGCGGGAACTCGCCGACCAGGTGGCCGCAGTGCATGTTCCCGAACTCCCATCCCCGCTCGCCGGCGAGCCGCACCACTTCTTTGTACAGTTCGGCGGCGGTGACGTCGTCGACCGCGTTGAAATACGCCTTTCCTGCCGCGAACACCGGTTCGAGGTCGTCACGAAGTCGCCGCTTCACCGGATCCTCGCCCAGGACCCACGTGCGACCGAAGTCGGCCTCCCATCCGTCGAACACTGGACCGAAGTCGGCAAACACGATGTCGTCGTCGGTCATCTCACGGTCGGGAGGGTCGACGGTATAGGGCTGCAGCGTGTTGGGCCCTGACCGGACGATCCGCTTGTGCCAATGTTCCGCCACGCCGAAGCGGTCCGCCGCCAACTCGGTTACCGCCCGGCTGGCCTCGCTGTCTCGCACTCCTGGGCGCAGGATGCCCTCTTGGCCGATGGCCTCGAACAACGCGACCGCCCGGGCCTGGGCTTCGACCAGTTGGGCGGTGCGAGCCGACTCGTCGTTCTCCACCGCTCAGGCCACCTTCAAGGTCACGACACCGGCCTTTTCTGCCACGGTGATTGGCGAGTTCACGGTGTCCCCGCTCCCGGCCCGACCGGTGTAGTCGTGCCCCGCCGGCCAGTCATGGCGTCCTGAGGGTATGGGCAGCGGGCGGACGGCTGCGGGCGGGCAGCACCGGGCGGACAGCAGCGTGCGGACAGCAGCGTGCGGACAGCCGCGTGCGGGCAGCCGCTTGCGGACAGCCGCGTGCGGACAGCCGCGTGCGGACAGCCGCGTGCGGACGGATGCATCCCCGCATCCTCTCACGGACGCGGCCCGTTTCCTATCGGTCTGGCCCGGCGTCGCTCTTGCCTCTCGTTCGTCCCACCTCCGTCGCGCAGGCGCCCAGAGAGACTCCGACGGTCAGGGACGCCGACCTATTCTCCCTATGACCTCATACGGGTCCCCCGAAGGTCTGCCCCGCCGGCAGTACTCCCCCACCGATCGAAAACGGTCAGCAGAAGGTGGTCCAGAGCCGGCTCCGGGGTTTTACTGACCGTTTTCGAAAAAATCCCCGTACCACGCCTTCCAAAAACGGTCAGCAAAACTTGGTGAGGGCCCGTTCGGCAGTTTTACTGACCGTTTTTGAAAAGAACCCCGTACGACGCCGGCGAAAAACGGTCAGCAAAAATCGTCTCGCCCGTTTTACTGACCGTTTTCGATTCGGACACACCAAGCCTATGGACCGCTCGAGCGCAGCCGCGAAGCCGCGAAGCCGTGGTGGCCGCCATGGCTTCCGTCCGCCGAGGCTGCGATCAAACGACCACGAACCAGGAAACGGTCGCCAACCCGAGCAATCACTACGCTCGTCGTGTGCCCTCAATGACGCCCCGGGAACGATGGCAGACCGGACTGGCCGTGCTGACCGCGTACGTCGGACCGGAAGACCGGCGCGCCGTCGACATCACCGCTGTCGCGGGCGACTACGACCCTAGGGAGGTCCTCTTCGGCGTACTTGCCGTGGCTAGGGACCTTCTGACCGTCATCGAGTTGCAGTTGGGGGCCAAACCGTCGGATGTCCTCCAATCTCTGGCCGAGCAGGAGGCCGAGGAAAACCCCTGACGAGATCCTTCAACGATCGACCAAAGTTGGAGGCCCGGAATCCCTTCCCAAACGCGGGCGACGAAGTCGTATGATCGCCGCATCGCGTACGCAATGGACCACCTTCGACCCGCGACATCCTTGGCCCACGTTCGGACCGAGCGGGTCGGCGTGCCCCCGATGGTCGGCTGGTTCCGCCACCTCCAGGCGACCGCCGGCAACCAGGCGGTGGCCCGTCTGGTTCAACGGGCGTGCACGTGTGGGGACGAAAGTCGCGCCCAGGACCTGACCGGCATGGGGGTGGCCGAGGAAGAGGAGTCTCGCGAGCAGCGAGTGCTGCAGCGGTCGACGACCTGGGCCGGCGCCACCGTCCATGAGACGCTGAGCCCGGCCGAGATCGCCCTGGGCAACCAGGGCGCCCCGGTGACCTGGGAGGTCCTCAACGGCACGGTCGTCAAGTCCGGCGGGGCGGCCTCCGGTGCGATCAAGGAGCCCACGCTTCACACCACCGGCGCCGGATCCAACTTCAGCTCGAAAGTGGACACGGTTCCGGCCCAGACGGGTGGGGCCGACGAGACCGTGTTGGGCCCAGGACCGTGGACGAAGGTCATCACCAAGAACCAGGCGGGCGGTGTGACCGGTCTCCCCGCCTGCACTGGTGCCGGGAACTCCAGGTTTTCGGTTAAAGGACGCCCGTCGGATGACGCCGTGTACAAGGCGAATCGGCGTCACGAGGACCACCACGTCGCCGACCACAGGGCCAACTTTCAAGCGATCGTGGGCGCCTGGGACACCAAGGTGCAGGACGCCAAAGACAAGGGCACGGAATTCAGAGGCGCCACGAGTCCGCTGGCGGAAGCCGCGCTGTGGGCGGCAGTGGGCGGAAAAGCTGGTGCAGTAGCCAGCAAGTGGTTCGACGAGGACGGCAAGAGCGGAGACGCCTTCCACGGAACCGCGGCGGGCGGCCCCATGTCCCTGTCCAACCCGAAGGCGGGCGCCGACTGCGGTGACTCCTCGATGGACGTGACCAATCCGTCATGAGCCCGGGGCAGGCTTGGATTGACATCGATACGACGAGCGGGGTCTGGGCCCATCTGAAGATCCGCAACGACGGCATGGAGCCGCTGAGGGTTCACAACCCCCATACTGAAGAGCCGACCGACGGCTGGGAGCACTCGAAGGAGGCGTACCAGGCTGCGGTTCTGCGTTCCTACGGCTTCCTCAGCCTGGAACTACGCGACGGGGAGGGCACCCCGGTTGAGGCGCTTCCCGTGCACGCTCGGGCTGGGCACCTCGTGGCGCTGCCGCTCGAACTGCCACCCGGGGCCCAACTCGACATCGCTGTGCCGGTCCACGAGCTGTACCCGCTGGAGCCGGGTTGGGACTACGACCTCTCGCTCGACTACGGCGACGAGGCCGGCCGGTACCTGGCTACTGCTGAGTTTCGGGCTCCCGGCTGAGCCTCTGAGCCTGGCCAGGTAGCTCAAGGCGGCTGCCGGGTCTGATCCGGACGAAGACAAAACTACCCGCCGATGGCGCGATGGACTCTGTCGTTCCTGATGACAACCCTGATACGTAAGTGATTGAGGTCGGCGGTGACCCAGGAGGCGCCAGTGATGTCGTTCCACTGTCTGCCGGCCTCCTGAACCTTCGTCCACGCCTCCTTCTCTGTCATGCCGATCAAGTTGTCGGCCAGCACTCCAGTCTCGTCGAACGCCTGCTCGAAGTCGAGACCCCAACCAGAACGAAGAAGGTTTGGAGGGTTTCGCGGGGGCGGGTCGCGATGTTCGGTGACCCAGGCGTCCAGGCTCGCGACTTGGACCCGCAGGCCGTGATCCTCGATGACGCCAGCCAACTCGCCGTTGTTGACCATGTCACGAAGGCGCACGTACGACAGTCCTGAACGGCGGCAGGCCTCGGGGCCCGGAAGATTCTCAGGTGTCACGTTCGGATATCACGACCACGATCGTTGGACCTGGCAGAGCGATGGCGCCGAGCCGCGGACGCTTTGACTCCAACCGCCCAAGGCGATGGCGTGCTCTCACCCTGTCGTCGAAGATGGCGGGACCGTCGTAGTAGTGGCTTGTGATTGGACCTCGTGCTGGCAGGTCACCTGGGTGGTTTGGCCCGCCTGGACCAAGACCGACCAGCTGTCAGGAGAGCCGGCTACGCCCGGTCCGCTACACGCCATGAACGATCCCGAGATGACTGCATCGCCGGGATTGAGGGAGTAGAACGTCTGACCCGGATTGGTCAGCACGTACCCCACCCCAGAAAGCGCCTCCTGAGAAGCCAGACCTGGATAGATGAGCTTCCAGTAGACGTCGCCTGGCCAATCCGGCGAATAGAGCGGGGACGTAGTCGTGGTGGTGAAGATCGTGGTGTAGTTCATGTGGATACGGCCGGAAAGCGGCAGCTGGAAGTTCACCGGAGACGTCCCGCATGGAACGACCGTTGCGCCATCCACCGACTGCGCTCCTCCCGAGAACACGTAGCCGAGACTGGAAGGACTGAACTCGTTGTGGACATCCCCGGAGTAGAAGTTGAGGTCGGTTTCGTTGTCGGCATTGGGTTGGCCAGGCAAGTGCAGCATCGGGACAAAGTCACTGGCCATGAGGGGCTGATTCGCACACGGCATCGAGTACTGACCATTGCTGTCGGTCTGGACCACGTCCAGGTTGTCCAGCCCGATGACGTATGCCCCAGCAGCCGGCGTCCCGTCCGGGGAACTCTTCCCGGAACATACTTGCGAACGCGTCGCTCGAGGTCGTTGTCGCGTCGACGTGTGCACACTCGTCTCCAAAAACCGCGTCCACCCGGGCGCCTCCCTTTCCCGTTAAGACCCCTGAGCCAGACGAAACGTTCAAGAAAGTTTCGGCCAAGCCAGCTCAGTGGGCAGGGTGGGACTTGGCGGGGCCGGTGGACCGGGAGGAACCCTCTGAGGTGCCAAGAAGAGGGCGGGCAGCACCCGACTCGTACGCTCCGGTTGGCGCTCAACTCTTGGTCACGGAACCCAGCGCTGCAGAACCATCATCCCGTCGCGATCGCGTCCGATCCTTGGTAGGGACGTCCTGGCCAGAACGGCCACTCCTCGAACCACGCGCAACGGCCGCTGCCGTCAAATCGTAGGACCCACAGGTCGCGGTACTCCTGTCCTACAGGGGGGTCGTAGTGGACCTCGGCCCGCACGACCGCAGTATCGCTCTCGACGGCCACGATCTCCGTGACCAGAGTGAAGATCTCGTCGTAGCTGTCCCGCTCTTCGTCCCACATCCGGCGGATGGCGTCGATGCCGACGAGGGGCGCTTCGTACGGGGATTGGAGGTAGGTGGCGTCATCGCTGAACAGTGCGGTGAGGCCTTCGGTTCGAGGGGTCCGCCAGGCACCCTCATAGTCGGCGATCCACTGGCTCACCGTGGCTCGGTCGATCATGCCTTCCATCCTGCCTGGTCCGTTCCGGGCCAGCCAGAGTTGCGGCGACGCCTTCAGGCCCGCTGGATCCCGGGGGCCGGCCCGCGCTGATCCGCGCCTTCATGCTCTACCCGGCCGTGCGCCGCCGGCAGCCGGCTCTGGCCCTCGGTCGGATGAGCTCAGTTCCCGCCGGACCCCCGAACGCTTCCAAGGACTCCAATGACGTCGAGGAGGTGGTGGTCCGCCTCGTGAACGGTATGGCGCCCGAGCCAAGCCAGGTCGCGCTCGGTCGGCGTCGGCCAGTTGTAGACGATCAGGCGTGACCATGCCCCTTCGTCGAGAGCATCGAAAACGGCCGCGCAGAGTTGCGCCGCCATATTCACCTGATCGAGAACCTCCTCGGCCTCCTGGACGGCATAGCCACAGAGTGCGACTCGCTCGTCGCGGTACATGCGAGCCAAGCTCGGTCGCTCTTCGACCTGGGCGAGGACGACCCGCTCACGCTGGATAATGAGCACGTCCCGCACATGGCAGAGATACTCGAGGGCCGACCAGACCGTGGGCCCCGGGCGCCGGCGGGCCAAGGCGTCGGGCAGACCCGACATTGCCTGTCGATACCGGGCCGGATAGGAGCGCAGCCTCCCAGGTATTGCGCCACAATCCAGCTCGTCGTACACGAAGCCACACTCGTTGCAGCTATCCATCGGCCGCGCCTGCTTCTGCTCGCCGTGCCATCCACTGGGGCTGGCTGATTCGATACAACAGATGGGGCCGCAGGTGGTGGCCGAGCGGGATGGTTGGATGTTCGAAGTCGTCGACGGGGTCGCGAGACATGCCCAGGCGTCGCATCACCGCCTGGGAGCGGACGTTCTGGAAGCTGGTGAACGAGACCACCTCGTCCAGGCCCAACTGGACGAACCCGAAATCGAGCGCCGCGGTAGCCGCCTCGGTGGCGTAGCCGTGGCCCCATGCCCAGCGAGCGAGCCGCCAGCCGACCTCGACGGCCGGGGTGAAAGGGGCCTCGAAACGGGGCACGGAAAGGCCGGTGAATCCCATGAAGCGGCCTTCGCGGAGAAGCTCAAGGGCCCAGAGCCCGAAGCCATTCCGCTCAAAGCCGGTCATGATGATCTCTACGAGCTCGTCGCTGTCATCACGATCGAGAGGGGAAGGGAAGTACTCCATCACCTCCGGATCGGCGTTCATCTCCGCGAATGGCACGCGGTCGGCCGGGCCCCAGCGTCGGAGTACAAGTCGACCAGTCCGGATCTCCGGCGCTCCCACGATCTCTGAGCCTGCCATGATGCCGGGGTTGCCGCACGTGAAAACCTGAGTGATCCTGAGGTCAGGGAAGGTGAACGCCGCCTCGCCGCGACCGAGGCATCGCCCAGAATCCGGGGCAGACGCATCCTCGGGACTGGATGCCTGGTCAGTACTGGTTCTTGAACGTGAAGTAGGAACCGCGAATGGTTCCGGCCAGCTTCGACCTCTGGCGGGCAAACTTGAACCGTGGAGCCAGCTCGGCAGGAACGTCCATCCCTTCGGATAGCTTGAAGCCGACGGCGCGCTTCTTCGGGTCGTCGATGGTGTACATCACATTGATTGACAGGCCGCTCTCGTAGAAGACATACGCGCATCGGATGTTCTCGACTTGGAAAGCCGTCGCCTCGAGAGGGGGAGACGAGATAACAATCTCGCGTTCCTCCTCCAGGATGCGGTTGACCCAGTCGATCGTCTCCTTGGCATCGCTCGCGGGTTCGACCGTGAACACATGGTCGTACTTGTTCTTGAAGTAACGGGCCTCATTCGCCCGCAGCCCGGCGAGTGCATCCGCGACAGGCGACGACTCGAGACCAACGGTGGAAACAGTCTTGAAGTCCACGGTGTAGGTCATGCCGTCTCCCTACGGTGCCGGGGTGCGTTCGGGTAGATCTCCCGACACTAGCTCAGTCAATGCGTCGCACCTCGGGGCCGTTGCCGCCGACATGTGGATGAGTCTTCAGGGAGGACCGAGGTGTCTACATCGACAGGAAGGGCTGAACAGACGGACGGGGCCGTCTTCCAAGCCCGCTCTGAGCTCCTCGCTCGGCTCGCCGAGCAGTTCGTCCGACACCGTTCCCGTCGCCAGGATCGCCTCCATTATGTCGCCGAGATGGGTTGCCCTCGTGAAACGTAAACCGAGCGAGGTCTATTTGCGGCCGCTGATCTGTCGTTCGTGATCCGCTTTGGACTGAGCTCCAAGGTCGCCCGGGTACGGCTTCCATGCCTGTTTGCCGTAGACGTAGCTCCTGATCCAGGCGACGGGTACTGGAGTCAGCCAGGCGACTTCACCGTTGCCATGACCCTGTCCGACGGCGATGATGGTCGCCTGGGCCAGGGTGGGTTGATCAAGCCAGAGGGTCGTGGTGCAGTCCTGGTTACGACGATCGGGCGCCTGACCCAGAACGGCCTGAGTGATGGGCCGCTCTTGGAGCCCGGCCGGCATCGCGATTCCGTAACACCAGTCCTTCGAAACACCGGCGCCCTCGGACTCCGGTCCGGAACTCGTGATCGGCCATCCCTGCGGGAAGTTGGTGACCCAGGTCGTCATTCGGGTGTCCGCAGGCGTCGTGGGGTCGCAGAAGAACGTCCGTGCCCAGTCTCTGGCGGTGGTGATCGACTGCAGGTTTCTGCGGTTGAACTCTCCTGCGGTCGCGATTTCATCCGGCGGCCGGGTGTCCTGTCGGAATACGTCGCCAACCTTGTTCAGGAGGCGAACGGCCTCCGCCTGCTCTGCCCGGATCTTGGCGTCCGCGGTGTCACGATTGCGGAAGCGAGTGAGCACGGCGTTCCTCAGCTGCGCTGGATACTGGATCTCGAGGGTGTCGGCGTCGATCTCCGTCAGGATCTCCAGAACCTCAGCTGTCGTCACCTGGCGGACGATCGCCGAATTCTTCTTCACTTCGGCAGCAAGCCACTTTTCTGTTTCGGCGACCAGATTGCTGCGCTGCGAGTCATCGTCGAACTGCTTCCTGAGGTTGCCGGCGAGACCCCGCTTCGACGCCGAGCCCGGCTTGGTCGCAGAGGGGACCGGTGAGGTTTGAGGAGGCTTAGGCTGAGCCTGGCTGGGCGGAACGATTGGTCTGGCCGTAGGACTCGGCGTACGGGTAGTGGAGGTGACCGGCGGGGTCTCGGGCAGCGCCGGCTGAACCTGGCTTGGCGGGACAGTTGCCCTGGCCGTCGGGTTCGGAGGGCGACCGGTAGATGGAACCGGTGGCGTCTGAGACGGACTGGTCCGAGCCTGGCTGCCGACGAGGCTCGGTTTGGCGCCAGAGGTTTGGGTGGGAGGCGTGACCGGCGGGGTCAGGGGCGACTTGGGCTGGCTCGGGCCGCCGACGAGGCTCGGTTTGGCGCCAGAGGTTTGGGGGGGAGGCGTGACCGGCGGGGTCTGGGGCGACTTCGGCTGAGCCTGGCTCCCGAGCAGACTTGGTTTCGTACCCGGGCCGGTGGTTTGGGCACTCGACGTAGCCGGTTGCGTCGGGGAGGAAGCCGAATCTGGCTTCCCGAAGGCACTCGGCTTGGCCTGGGTAGACGGGGGTGGGCTAGTGGAAGGCGGTTGGGGAGTTTCGTCGCCGACCGCCTGCCGGGCCAGAATCGCGGCCAGTTTCTTTCTCAGATCGCTGTCGTAACTGCTCATGTCGGTCATGGCGATTCCTTACTGTGCTCAGCCGCCGGCTGCCGGGCGTCGTCTTTGCTTAGGAGTCCCCGAACAGAGACGTGCTGGAGGCGCGACCCAGGGACCCTGACCTATGGCGAGGAACCCAACCCTTCGTCATCGCTGCCCTCCAACTTGTCATCCGCTCACCGAAGCTGAACAGCCAGCCGGCTGACCCCGCCCCGCGCCCGTCCGCTCAGCAACCTACCACGTCACGCGGCCGGGATACCACGGCGAGCACAGTGCTTCTCGATCCCCTTTCCCGTCCGGAAGGCACGACTAAGGCCCGACCCTGAACGACACTGGTAACGGTGGCGGTTAGCCGGCCTCCTCGATCAGCTTGGCCAGGTTAGCCAGGCTGGCCTCCATGGTTGGCCGCCACGTCTCGCCCTCGTTGGTGGCCTGGTGCAGCCACTCGGGACACTCTGACAGGTCGTAGAACTCGGTGACCCGAGTTTCACCTCCGGACTGGGCGGTCAGTTCCCAGCCCCAGCGGAGGTGAGCCCGCTCGCCTACAAGGTATTGAAAGTCTGGTTTGGCGGTCCTTTTCAGGACTGGTTCCCAAGCGATCCGTCGGTCGGCCTCGAACTCGACGACATGGTTCTCCATCAGGTACTCGCCAAGCACGTCGTTGAACATCTTCATCTCGAAGACGTCGCCGACCCGCGCCAAGACCGCCTGGTCTTCGGTACCCCTGAGCATGCCGCTACCGTCGATGGCGGTGTGGTCTGCCGGCCGGGCCAGGTGCCTGAACAGCTCGTGAGCGGGGGCGTTGATGACCAGAGTGACCGCTACAGAAGGTTCGTGTTTCGGCATGGTGGCTAGTCGCGGCCGCTGATCGGGAAGTAGCGGAGCGGACGAAAGTCTAACCAGCAAGCCAACCGCAAGTGACCGGCAGAAGGCGCCAGGGCCCAGGACCTCGCCAAGGATCGACGTATCGTTGGCCATGTGATGACCGATACGCCGATGCTGCCAGGCCGCGGCCGCGGGACGGCACCGGCCGTGGCCGGTGCCGTCCTGTCTCGATGCGATGTCGGCAGTGATCGCGTTAGGGCCTAGATCTCCCAGATCACCGTCTTACCGACCTGCTGCCAGTTGTTATTGACCTGTACTTGCATGACGAGCTGAGCGCTAAAGATCAGGTCGTTGGAGCCGGTGCCACCGCTAATAGGGAAGCTCACGACACCGTTCTTTTTGGCTGGTTTCGGTGTGAAGGTGAAAGGGGGCCCGAGGGGGGTGCCGTGGACATCAAAGACGGAGAGTTGGTAGCGCACGGTAACGCCCTGCCCGTTCTCATAGTAATGCGTGCCGGAGAATTGGGCCAGGATGAACGTGGGACCTACCGCAAAGCCGCAGCTGGCCGCGTCGAGTGGATGGTTCCTGGACACTCCGCCGCTGCCTCCGAGCTCCAGATTTGTGGCGTCGATCTTGCACGCAATGCTCGCATGGTTGGCCGAGCCCATGTACGCCGTCTTCGTCGCCTTCGTCACCCATTTGCCTTGGCTCAAGATCTGGGTGCTCACGTCCACCCGGTAGATCCTCGGGTCAATGACCCTCTCCAGGTGGATCGAAGCCTCCTGATCCTCTGACTGTGCGATCACTTCTTGGCTCGGCAATCCCCCTACAACGCTGCCATGGATGTCGTAGTAGGTGGCGAGAACTTGGGCATGCTTCCCGAGCGAGTTGTGCATGTACAACGTGCCCTCCACGTCGGGCTGAACCCCAGTCGAGGGGATCTTCCACTCGACCGTGGCCCCGCAAACAGGGTTGTTTCTGGTGTCCAACCCTCCGGTGCCGAAGGAGATGCCTCCGTGATTGAGCAGCTTGACGATATCCGTGCTCGGCTGACCCACCGGCGTGCCCACGGTCGGGCAGGTCGTCGCCGTCGGTGCCACCTGGCCCTCAGCCGACGCCGGGTGAACGCCCCCGAGCATGCTGGCACCGACCGCGATCGCGACGGCCCCACCGCCGACCCATCGGACGCGCTTACGTAAGAACAACATTGTTCGCTCCATCTCTTTCTGGTCGTCGACACGCCCCGCTGACGTGTCGATCCCAGGCTGACGCTCGACCGCTAGCGAGCCGTTAGCCGGCGAGTCGATGGTCCCCACAACGACGCGCGCTTCGACCAAGCAGCTGACGGCGCGGATGGGTCACGCCAACTCGGCGGCTGCCCTCCGGTACCAGCACGCCGTCAGCATTGCCACCGCCGATCGGGACCGGGTGATCGCCCAGGCGCTACCGGAGCCGCCCCAGCCTGCCGAAGGGCTTTCGATCGCACGAAAGGCCGGTGGCGGGCGCGATGGCCCGACCTCAGACGCCCAACAGGAGCCCCCGAAAGGGCTCCTGAGCAGCGACTTTTTCGAGAGCGAGCGACGGGAATCGAACCCGCGTTCTCAGCTTGGGAAGCTGATGTTCTGCCGCTGAACTACGCTCGCACGGCGGTCAGAGAAGCGTAGCCCACACAGTGCGCCGGGAGGGTCGGGGGCGAGGGCAGGGGTCGAGCTGTTGGTGGCCGGCCCATTCGCACGTCCGAGGACCGTCTCATCAGATGTGGGTGATACTCCCCTCCGCGCTGGCGAAGTAACTTTGAAACCACCTTTATCCGTATCAACCGGACACCGTTCATCCTCAAACAAGTCCAGGACGACGACCCGGACTGGGCGGAACGAGGTGGCCTTATGCCCGCCCACCGGCCGGCCCGGGCCGGCGCCAGATGGAGGGCAAGTGGGATTAGGCAATCGTATTTCCCAGACCGGCGGCGTGATGAAAGCGATTGGTAGTCCGAGTCTGACAACCGACGAGAATCCCTGCTTGCGGGGATTGTCTGTCCTGGCGAAGCCGCCCGAACCGGATGGAGACGAGGGGAGAGCAAAGGGGATGAACTCGTTGTCGGCCAATAGGCCGGCGCCTGGACCTCTTCTGACGCCGGGTCACGCAGGCGACGCGTGCTGCGAGGCGTATCAGAATGCCACGTCGACCAGCGGGTCGGTTCGCCACTACGAGCGCGCCGTTGACCACTCTTCCATCCAGGCCGCGCATCCAACCGATCCCGAAAAACCGGGGTCGGCTGCCGAGCGAAAGCGCCAGGGACCGAGTATCCTGGAACAGCTGTTATGGCAGGGTTAGCCAACTCTCGCTACGGAGGTGCGGAGCATGTACAGTCCTCGAGCTAACAACTGATACACGTGCTACCGGTTCTACGCCATAGCCCGACGTGCCGATCAGAGGTACCTCGGTTATGGTAAATAACCTGGAGTGGGAACCCGCCACCTACTCCAGGAGAGCGGTTCCGAGATCCGCCGCTCGGTCCGCTCCGCTGATGGCGCCCTTCGGGGCGCCATCAGTGTTTCCAGGGAAGGACGTACCCGGGCATTGACCTCAGTAGGCACAACACCCGGGCGTCATACCGGCACTATTCACATGGGCATTGCCGGGCCATAGAAGGCATTCGCCCGCGGCGCTCCGAGCGCGACATGACAGAACCACCCTTGGACAAAGCGGAACCCGCTACTCCGTCTCGGACCCGGCCATCGCCGTCCGATACCCGGACCGTCGGACCCGAGGTCGATGCCCTCACGAGAGCACCCGCCTGCGAAAGGCCCGGATGCCGACCAGCAGAAACAGGGCGCAGAAGCCGGCAAGGACGGGATAGACGATATAGAGGTGCATGTGAGGCGTGTTGGTGAAAGCCGCTCTCATCCCTTCGTTGACGTAGATCAGGGGATTGACGAGAACCAAGGTCTGTAGCCAGTGGAAACCTCCGACCTTGACCGCGGACAGGCGTGTCCACTCGTAGTACGTACCGCCGAGGAAGGTGATCGGGAGGACGATGAACCCGAACATCAGCCCGATGTTGCGGGGCTCGAAGACGCACCCTAGGACCAGGCCCAGGGCGCTGAAGGTGACGCAACACAGCGGCAGCAGGGTGACGACCACCCACCACCGGATGTCGAAGCTGGCGTGAACGTTGTGCGCATGCACGACGGCGGCGATCGGAAAGACGATGACTGCGGCGATCAGCCCCTGGATCACCCCATTGAGCACCTTGGCTACCGCCACCAGCCAGACCGGGAGAGGGGCCTGCACCCGATCCTCGATCTCCCGAGTGAACCCGAACTCCTGGGACAACTGCAGGGCAACGGCCTGGAGCCCCTGGAACATGACAGAGATACCCACGACACCCGGGATCAGGATGGTCGCGAAGGAGGAGCCCGAACCGCCTCCGCCGATCGACTGGCCGATCTGAGGGAAAACAAACAGGAATACGAACACCAGGAGAAACGGCTGGATCAACGTTCGGAGCACGAACTCGACCGCATGCTTGCGAAGTACGATGAGATCCCGTAGCAGCAGCGCGTACAGAGCGGTGCGGCTGGCGTTGGTAGTTGACCGCAGCGGCGTTTCGCCGATTCGGTGGTAGGACGCCTGCGTGGTGGAGTCGATTGCTCGGGTCGTGGTCGTCATCAGTCGCGGAGGTCCTTCCCGGTGAGGTTGATGAAGACGGTCTCCAGGGTGGGCTCGGTCACCGATAGGTCAGCCAGGTGATAGCCGCCCCGATCGGCGGCGGCGATGGCCTTGGGTAGCACGCCGGTCGACCCTTTCACGTGAACCTCCGCGCCTCCATCGATCGATCGGACCCGGGTCGATCCGTCGATGCCCCGCTCGAGGGCCTCGGCCAGGCCCGTGGGGTCGCCACTGACTCGAACCGTCACAATGGTGTCGGCACCGACCGTCGCCTTGAGGCCAGCGGGGCTGTCGAGGGCGAGGATGCGACCGTGATCCATGATCGCCACTCGGTCGCAGAGATGATCGGCTTCCTCCATGTAGTGGGTCGTGAGCAGGATGGTTTGACCGTCGCGGTTGAGTTCGCCCAGGATCTCCCACAGCGCCAACCGCCCTTGCGGATCCAGGCCGGCGGTCGGCTCATCCATGAACAACACCGCGGGCCGGTGAAATATGGACCTCGCCACCATGAGACGCTGAGCCATGCCTCCTGACAGGGCGTAGACGGAGGACTTGGCCCACTTGGACAGGTGGAACCGCTCGAGCAACTTGTCGGCGGTACGCCGGCTCTCTGCGGCTGGGATCCCGAAGAGTCGGCCGTGGAAGTAGAGGTTTTCCCAACAGGTGAGCTGGCGATCGAGCGTGTTCTGCTGCGAGACGACTCCTTGCAGCTGTTTGGCCAACGTGGGGTGAGCGATGACGTCGATATCCCCGACGAAGGCCGATCCGGCCGAGGGTATGACCCGTGTCGTCAGCATGCCGGCGGTGGTGGTCTTTCCCGCGCCGTTGGGACCGAGCAGCCCGAAGATCTCGCCCGAATACACTTCCAGGTCAAGGCCGTCAACCGCCTTGAAATCGGTGCCAGGATACGTCTTCGTCAAGCCGAGGGTCCGTATCACCGCGGTGGGGGACTTGGGGGCCGCGTCAGACAGCTCGGGTGCGGTTGTCATCAAATACCAAGCTCCCGTAATAGTCGGTAATCCGTTGGAGGAAATCGCGGAGGCTGTCCAGCTCTTCATGGGTGAAAAGAGAACGGAACTCGGCATCCAGCCGGTCGGCAAAACGCACCGCCTTGCGTAGGTGGGCCCGACCTTTGGGAGTGAGCACCGCCGAAGAGGTGCGCCGGTCGTCGACGCCTCGAACCCGGCTCACCAGGCCCTCCGACGTGAGCCGGTCGAGGTGGTGAGTTAGGGTCGGTCCTTCGATGCCGAGCCGCTGAGCCAACTCTCTCTGAGAGACGCCTGGGTAGAGCTCGACGTGGCGCAACACCAGATAGGTGTGAAAGGACGATCCAACGCTGGACAGGGCCTGGTCGAAGTAGAGCTGAGCAGCCTTCGTCGCCCGGCCCAGCTGCTTACCGAGTCGTTCCTCCACCTGCCCAATCGTTCCATATCAAATGGTTCGATGTCAACTGAATTTCTAGAAGGCCGGCTCGGTGCCGATCCGAAGACGCTCCGGCTGGCTACCATGGCTCATGCTCTGGTGGCGAGGAAGCGGTACCAATTCGTGCTGAACCTACCGCCCGGTGAGGGCGTACTGGCGAGCCAGCAGTTGCTGGCGCTGATGGACGACGGGGTGATCCACGCAGGGGACTACACCATCCCGCCGGAGAACGTCCAGCCCGCGAGCCTCGACCTTCGCCTCGACGAGGTGGCCTACCGGATCCAGTGCAGTTTCCTTCCCGACCGTCAGACCGTCGAACAGAAGGTCAAGGACTACATCATCGACGAGATTCCCCTCGACAGAGAGGGCGTCGTCCTGGAGACCAAGCGGCCGTACCTGATCCCTCTCAAAGAGCGCTTGTCACTTCCTGCCGGGATGCGGGGCAAGACGAACCCGAAGAGCTCCACCGGCCGCCTGGACGTATTCACGAGGGTCATCACCGACGAGAGCTACCGATTCGACGAGATCGCGGCTGGATATGAAGGACGTATGTACCTGGAGGTGGTCCCCCTTTCGTTCCCGATCCGGGTCCGGGAAAATCTGACGCTCAACCAACTCCGAATTTCGATCGGAAGAGCCGAGCTCAGCGACGACGACATACGAGCGCTTCACCGCAGTGAACCCCTCCTCTTCCACGACGGGGTCCCTTTGCCGCCCGAGCAGCTGGCCCTGGCGAACGGCCTGTTCCTCGGACTCGATCTCAATGCCAACTCGCCGGTGCACGTGGGCTACCGGGCTCGAGACAACGCTCCTCTCCTCGACATGACCCGCAACGTGCCGGTGCCCCCCGAGCCGTACTGGGAACGGGTATTTCCCGAACGCGGAGACCGGGTGGTGCTCACGCCCGAACGGTTCTATCTCCTCATGTCGAACGAAGCGGTCCGCATACCCCCGACTCTGGCATCCGAGATGACCGCCTACGATCCCACCAGTGGCGAGCTCCGCACCCATTACGCCGGGTTCTTCGATCCTGGGTTTGGCTACGACCCGTCGGACGGCTTTCGGGGGGCGAGGGCCGCGCTGGAGGTGCGGGCCCACGACGTCCCCTTCATGATCGAGCACGGACAGCGGGTCTGCAAGCTCAACTTCGAGCGAATGCTGGAGCCACCCTTGACTCCCTATGGGCAGTCGATGCGCTCCTCGTATCAACAGCAAGAAGACGCCCTCGGTAAGCACTTCCTGCGGTCCGCCCTGGGGCCGCGGATCACACCCGGATAATCTTCCTGGCCCGGCTGGACGAGGAGAGGGCGTGGAGCAGACCGGTCCCAAGAGTGCCAACAAACAACAGCCAGCCAGGCGGAGCCTGCTTGTCGAGCTGATTCGGGCCCCTGACAGTTACGGCCTGCTGCTCCTGGTCCTGGTGGTCGATTACGTGTTGCTCTCCTCAGGGTGGAGTGGCCGGGCGGCGTTGCTCGTCACAACCGCCTTCCTCGGCATCACGCCGGTGCTCGCTTTCCACACCTCCAGAGTCCACGGTCGAATGTTCCGAGCCGTGGTCGTCGCCGTCGGCGTGGCCGGTGTGGCCGGGATCGTGGCTGCAGCCACGGGTGAGGATCAGGCCAAGGGTGTCGCCTTTGCGATCGGATCGATCCTCTTATTGACGTGTCCCTTCGCGATAGGTCGCCGCATACTTCACCACAACCGGGTCACCATCGAGACCCTTCTGGGCGCCATATGCATCTACGTTCTCATCGGCCTGGACTTCTCCTACATCGACCTGTCGTATCAGCTGATCTCGGGCAAGTCGTACTTTGCCCAATCGGGTCACGAAGGGCCACCAGCCTTCACCTACTTCAGTTTCATCACCATGACTACCGTCGGGTACGGGGATCTCTCGCCCAGCCCCGGGCTGCCTCGGACCACCGCGGTGCTGGAGGCGCTGGTGGGTCAGGTCTTCCTGGTCGTCTTGGTGGCCCGGCTGGTGGCCATGTATCAGCCCATACGGGGGATGTCGCCGCGCTCCCTGACCCGAGCCCGACTCGAAGGTGAAAACTCTGCAGAGGCCACCCTTGCCTCCTCGGGAGAGTCGGCGCAGTCAAGCGAGAGCCCGAGCGATCAGCTCGGGGAAGATGAACCGTAGGAGATGGCCGGATAGCGTGCGGGCGAGAGCATCGTAGAGATCCGCCCGCTTGGGCGAAGCCGCAGCCATGACCGACCCTCGACCCACTCCTCGTCAACCTGACAATCCGGCTGCGGACGCGCCCCCGTCGTCATCCGAGGACCCGAGCCGAGCCGACCATGCCGACGAGAAGCCGGACGCCCCGGCCCATGCTCCTGGCCGAGTCGCTCGAGCCCGGGCGCGAGTGGGTCGGGCCCGCCAACAGGCCGACGAGGCGTACGAGCGGCTGCAGGACAGTCGATCGCGGGTCCAGACGATCGACGTGGCCTTCACCTTCCAAGAGAACGACCGAGATGCCGGCGGCAGCCTGCTCGGCGGGGCGATCGCCTTCCGGTTGTTCCTCTGGTTACTGCCCCTCGCCCTGCTGGTGATCGCAGGGCTGGGCTTCAGCTCAGCCCAAAGCACCACCGGCCCGAGCGGACTCGTGCGGGACGCGGGAATCACTTCGATCGCCGCCGACTCGATAAATCAGGCGGCCCAGGACTCCGCTTCCACCCGCTGGGTGGCGCTGATCTTGGGAGCCTTCTTCCTGTACACCACGTCGGTAGCGCTCATGAAGGCGCTGTTCGTGGCCCATGCCCTCATCTGGCAGGTCCCAGTTCCCCGGATCGCCCACAAACCTCGCGCTGTCGGGGAGCTCCTCCTCGCCATTGTGCTGCTCATCCTTAGCAGCTGTGTGGCCTCGGTCGTTCGAGAGCATTCACCGGGCTACGGGCTGGTGCTGATGCTCGCGGACACGCTTGTGTACGCGGTGATCTGGTGGGGTTTCTCCTCTCGGCTCCCGCACAGCGCCGCCTCGCTCCTGGAGTTGCTGCCCGGAGCGCTCCTCTTCAGCCTGGGCGCCCAAGTGCTCCACCTGGTTGCCGTGTACTACCTGGCCGCCAGATTGACCCGCGCTTCCGTCCTCTATGGATCACTGGGTATTGCGGCCGCGATCCTCTTCGGACTCTACCTGGTTGGCCGTCTGATCGTCGCCTCGGCGGTCCTGAACGCGGGGCTGTTCACGCGTCAACACCCCACGGCAGACCCGTACGGCGACCCTCTGTCGGGCCATTCAGCCCGCAGCCCGTTGGCGGGCGACGAGACCCGACCCCCCAAACCGTTGATCGGAGGTAGCAGCGGAGAGTCGTGACGACAATCGGCCCGGCGCGAATCACGCCTGCGACGGACTTCGCAATGCGAAATCCATCACAGGCGCGCCGTAGGGCCGAAATCGACCCGCAGATCTCAGGACGACAACACTTTTGCTTTCTGGGCCTGGAACTCCTCCTCCGAGAGCACGCCGCGGTCCTTGAGATCGGCCAGCTTCGCCAATTGGTCGGCGGTCCCACCTTCCGAGGCGACCTGCTGCACGTATCCCTTGAATTCTTGTTCCTGTTTGGCTGCATCTCTCGTGGCCCGCTCCTGCATTTTTCCACCCCTGGCAATCAGATAGATGAGCACGCCGAGCAGGGGTAATATGATGATGAATATCACCCAGAGAGCCTTGGCAAACCCGCCTATGTCGTGGCTCCTGAAAATGTCGACGAAGATCGCAATGAGTATCCAGATCCAGATGATGAACAAGAAGAGCCACAGCATCGTCCAGAACACCCCGAGCAGCGGGTAACTGTAAGCCAGCATCTCGTCCTCCTTTCGTTCCGATTGTTGAGCCCCACTCCATCCGGGACGACCTTTCGTCGACGCCCAGGCGGAAGCGGCGACGGTACGGCCGTCGATGTTTATACCACTTCAGGCGGCCCACATGGATGATTTCGGGGTTAACGGCCCTGGGGAAAGACCGCCACGACACGGTTAGTATCTCCACGGGTGGTCTTTGCCCGCACTCAAAGACCACCCGTAGGGCGCCGCTTACCACCGCTCGGTCTGCTCACCAACAGTATGGAGCCATTCGAGACGTCACGTCCGTGCCCACCGGCACGCTCGGAAGGTGACCTTCGCCACACCGGCTGAATTATCGAGCTCGCGGGCACGTGGCGGCCTCGGACGGGACCGTCAAACCTTGGTCAACTGGCGAAGCTGGATAGCCAGCACCACCTCGATGATCCCGGACACGATCAGCCCGATGCCCAGGATGACCGCCAAAATGGATAGCGATAGCCCTGGGTAGACCAAACAGATCAATCCGGTGATGGTGAAAACCAAGCCCAGCAGGATCGGCCGGGTCCGCTGGCCCTCGGCTTCGTGGCTGAGACCACCGGCCAACAAGGCCACCCCGCCGACCACCCAAAACACCCCGATGATGAATCCGAGAATGGCGACGGTCTCGAACGGGTGGTGCAGGACCAACAGACCAACCAGTATCGCCAGCAAACCCAGGATCACCATGGCGAAGCGAATTCCGCCCGTGTCGGCTCGGTCCGCGATGGCGAGAATGATCCAGAAGAGCCCGAGGACGAGCAGCCAGATCCCGAAGAGGATGGCCACGACCCGAACGGTCCCTCCGGGTCGGAAGGTGATCACGATCCCAAGCGCCAGTGTCAACAGGCCGAACAACAAGACAAAGCCCCACGAGCGTCCGATCTCCCGGAGGGGCTCCAGCGAATCAGGTGAATTTTTGGTCGACATGCACCTTCCTCCCACCGGGTCCAACCTGGACGAGAGCTCGGCGAAAGGGCACTCTAGCGGCGGGTTCGTTTCCGGTGGTGGTTCTCCCCTGCCCAGGATTCGACGATCGGCTGAGGGACAGGCCGCTTGCCAACCGGTAGGCTAAGAAGTAGCATACTCGGTATGTTCACGGTCAACGTCCGGTCCGGTGGTGTCCCGAACGGTGTGGCGGCGCCATGAGCGTCCGTCACGCGCTGCTGGCCCTGCTGAGCGAGGGCCCCAAATACGGCCTCCAGCTCCGACAGGAGTTCGAGGCTCGAACCGGAGAGGTTTGGCCATTGAACGTCGGCCAGGTGTACACCACCCTGCAACGACTGGAGCGGGACGGCCTGGTCGAATCCGACGAGGGCGCTGATGAAGGCCCGCAAAAGGGTTTCCGGATTACCACCGAGGGCGAGGAGGAGCTCGCCGCCTGGTTGCGGACTCCTCCGGATCTGTCCTCGCCGCCTCGTGATGAGCTGGTGATCAAGGTGCTGGTGGCTCGCCGGCTACCCGGCATCGACGTGCACGAGGTGATCCAAGTGCACCGCCGGCACCTGGTCGAGCTGATGCAGCAATGGACCCGTCTCAAAGAGTACGAAGCCGATCGGGACCTCAGCTTCGCCCTCGTGGTGGACGCCGAGCTGTTCCGGCTGGACTCGGTTATCCGGTGGCTGGACGCCGCCGACGGTCGCATCAGGCGCGTGGCGGCCGAGCCGGTGACCGTGGAGGCCACCTCCCTCCCGAAGCTTCCCAGGAAGGTGGGGCCGCGATGATGACGCTCGAGCTGCAACAGGTTTCCAAGGTCTACGGCCCCGCACCCATCGAAGTGCATGCGCTGTGCAGTATCGACCTCGCAGTTGACGCCGGCGAGTTGGTGGCGGTCATGGGACCTAGCGGTTCCGGCAAGAGCACGCTGCTGACCATCGCCGGAAGCCTCGAGGAGCCGTCCGGTGGCGAGGTCCTCGTCGGCGGAGCCCCGCTGTCACGAATGTCTCGCAACGATCGGGCCCGGCTGCGCCGCCGCTCAATCGGCTTCGTGTTCCAGGACTTCAACTTGCTGAGTGGGCTCACCGCCGCGGAGAACGTGTCCCTCCCGCTCGAGCTCGACGGCACCCCGCTCAAGTCAGCCCGGGCCGCGAGCATCAAGGCGCTGGAACAGCTCGGCCTCAACGATCGCTCTGATCGGTTTCCCGACGAGCTCTCGGGCGGAGAACGCCAACGGGTGGCCATCGCCAGAGCGGTCGTCGGTACCCGGTACTTGCTCCTGGCGGATGAGCCTTCTGGTGCGCTCGATTCCACCAACGGCGAGTCGGTGATGCGTCTCATCCGAGCCGCATGTCAGCGGGGTGTGGCGGGGGTCGTGGTGACCCACAACGCCCAATTGGCGTCCTGGGCCGATCGAGTGGTCTTTCTCCGGGACGGCCGCATCGTCGACCAGACCGCACCCCTTCCAGGGCCGGAGTCGCTCCTGGCCCCGAGCCAGAAGTAATGAGCATCGCAGTCGAGGAACGACCGGTGCTCGGCACCGCCGACCCTGGCGACCATGGCGGCGGGCCGGCTCGGCGCGCCATGACGCGCTGGGCCTGGCGTTTGTTTCGTCGGGAATGGCGCGGCCAAGCGCTTGTGCTGTCGTTGCTGATCGTGGCCGTGGCCGCGACCACGGTGGGGCTGGGAGTGGTGACCAACGTGTCGCAGCTCAAAGCCGACCCCACGTTCGGGACAGCCACCGCCATCCTGTCACTTCCCGGCTCGAATCCCGATCTCGCCACGGAAGTCGCCGCCATCCAACGGCATTTTGGCCGCTCTGACGTCGTTGCCCATCAAAGCATTCCCGTCCCCGGCTCCATCTCGACCGTCGACCTCCGGGCCGAAAACCCGCATGGCCCCTTCGTGCACGTGACGGTGCGTCTCGACTCGGGGCGCTACCCCGCCGGGCCTAACCAGGTCGCGGTGACAAACGGCACGGCGGCAACGCTCGATCTGCACATCGGGAGCATCTGGCGAGAACAAGGCCGGAGCCTCCAGGTGGTGGGCCTGGTCGAAAACCCGCTGGACCTGCTCGACCAGTTCGCGCTCGTCGCCCCCGGCCAGGCCAACCCACCGTCTCAGGTCTCCGTGTTGATCGATGCCAGCCAGGCGAGTCTGCGGTCGTTCCGTCCGTTCCCTGGCCGGGGTCTCAGCGTCGCGCTCCGAGCACAACCCAACCAGACCAGTGCCGAGGTCATCGTTCTCGTGTTGACCACGATCGGACTGCTGTTCGTCGGGCTCCTCTCGGTCGCCGGATTCACCGTCATAGCCCAGCGCCGCCTGCGAGCCCTGGGCACACTCGGAGCTATCGGAGCCACCGACCGGCATCTCCGCCTGGTCATGCTGGCCAATGGGACCGCAGTCGGAGCCTCGGCCGCGGTGGTCGGGACGGTGGTCGGCCTGCTGGGATGGTTGGCCTTTGTACCGACGCTCGAATCGACCACTGAACACCGCATCGATCGCTTTGCGCTGCCGTGGTGGGCCATCGCCGCGGCCATGCTGCTGACCTTCGCGACCGCAGTGGCGGCGGCCTGGTGGCCCGCCCGGGCCGTGGCCCGGATTCCCACGGTCGCGGCGTTGTCCGGTCGCCCACCTCGCCCGCAACCCACCCACCGCTTCGCCGCCCTCGGTTGCATCCTGCTGGCGACGGGACTCGTGCTGCTGGCCTTCGCAGAACAACGACGCTCCGGTTTCATCGTCGGTGGCACCGTCGCCACGGTGGTCGGGTTGTTGTTGCTGGCTCCATTGGCGATTCGGGCCGTCGGTCGCACCGGGCGGCGGTGCCCTGTCCCGGCCCGGCTGGCGGTGCGGGATCTGGCCAGGTATCAGGCTCGCTCGGGTGCCGCGCTCGGTGCCATCACCCTGGCGATCGGCATCGCCACCACCATCGCAGTCAGCGCGGCAACGGTCCGCACCTCGAGCGCCACCGGCAACCTCCCCGCCAACGAGCTCGTGCTCTACCTCTCCGCAAGCGGTAGCGGCGGCGGCAACCCCGTCCCCCCAACGACTCCAGCGCAGCAGCGGACGTTACAGGCCCGAGTCGATCAGCTCGCCGCAGCATTGCATGCCGGCCCCGTCCTCACCCTCGATCAGGCCTTCAACCCAAGTTCGGGGCTCCAGGCTCCTCCCCCGGGCCAAAGGGGAGGAAGGCTCGGTTACTTGACGGCGTCTCTCGCTCAGGTGTCGACCGTTCCCCGCGGTGAGAACGTGATGTTCATGAACACCTTGTACGTCGCCACGCCGGCAGTGCTCGCTCACTATGGGATCACGCCAACCGAAATCAATCCGAGCGCAGACGTCGTCACCTCCCAAAAAGGGCTCGGCGGGTTACAGATCTTCGATCCGGTCGTCCGTCCCGGTGAGGGTGGGCCCGCACAGGCTCAACTGCCTCGCTCTTCGGCCCAGTCGGCCACGACCAGCAATCCCACCATCCAAACCATCAAGCAACTTCCGGTGTACGCCTCCGACCCCACCACGCTCATTACCAGCCACGCCGTTCGAACGCTCGGGTTGAAAACCATCCCGGCGGCGTGGCTCATCGACACGCCAGGGCCCCTGACCTCCGGCGAGATCGATACCGCCCAGAAAGCCGCCGGGGCCATCGGTCTCTATGTCGAGACCAGAACGATCGAGAAATCGCTTGCCCCGCTGCGCAACTGGTCGACTGCGGCGGGCATCCTGCTTGCGCTCGGCGTGCTGGGCATGACCGTGGGGCTGATCCGCAGCGAGACGGCCAACGAGTTGCGTATCCTCGCCGCCAGTGGAGCCAGTAGCACCACCCGGCGGAGTGTCACCGGCGCTACGGCTGGCGCCTTGGCTCTGCTCGGGGCAGTCCTTGGAACTGCCGGGGCGTACGCCGCGTTGCTGACCTGGCACCACGGAGACCTCCGCGCGCTCGGTCAAGTGCCGATCACCAACCTGGTGGTCATCGTGGTCGGGCTGCCGCTGGTCGCCGCTGCCGGTGGTTGGCTGCTCGGCGGCCGTCAGCCTCCCGCGATGGCTCGACGTCCTCTCGACTAACGGCTCAGCGATTGGCCTGAGCAGCCATCACGGCATCGAACTCGGCGCGGGCCCGAGCGCCACCAGGCGAGGTCCCCTTCAACACGATGAAAAGGAGAAAGACTCCGATGCTCGCATAACGGATCCACTGCGAGCTCGGCGTCCTGCGCTTGGTGAACAACCCCAACGCCGTGAACCCGAGTGTCATGATCCAACCTTCGGGCGAGACGGGCCCAAGTCCCCATCCCACTCGCCGTGGACCGAACCAGGCCTTGCGTCCGAGTACCGGAGTCGTTCGCATCTCGCATTATCGCGCCAGGCGCACGACCAGCGCAGGGCCTCCAGCTTCGCTTGGCAGCCTTTACTGTACTGCTTGAAGACTGTCTGTTGGCCGCAGGCGGATGGCCCGCACCCGGGCAACATTGGCCGCCATGATCAGAATCGGAGCCGGTCGTGAGTGACGTTCGCCCCTCGGTGACAGCCCAGCGAGTGGCCGCTTATCGGCTGACCTTCGCTCGAATCGGGAGGCCATACGGGCAGCCTGAGGCCGACGAAGCCCTGGCCCGCAACGTGGCCGGCGCTGAGCCGCTGGATCTCGCGGGCCCCATGGCCCGCTACCTTCGGGGTCGGACCACCTTTTTTGACCGAGCGGTGGTCAACGCCTTGGACCGGGAAGTGACGCAGGTCGTGAGCGTCGGCGCCGGCTACGACGGCCGAGCCTGGCGCTTCGCCAAAGAGGGAGTGCACTGGTGGGAGGTCGATCAACCCGTCACCCAGGCCGATAAGCAACTCCGATTGTCGCAACTGGGCATCGACAGCAGCCACGTCCGTTTCGTCGCCCACGATCTGGGAAGTGCTGGTCTCGCGACCCGACTGATGGCCGCGGGTCTCGAGGCGGACGCTCCCTCGTTGATGATCGCGGAGGGCATCGCCGTCTATCTCGACGCGGCCTCCCTCGGCGCGCGCCCTCGACGAGCTCCGACGCGTGGCCACGGTAGGGAGTCGGCTGGCTATTTCTCTCAGAGCCTCGTCCTCCTCACCGTCGCACATAAAGCGCAGGGCCCGCCTGGAGGCGGTCCTCGCCCGCTGGGGAGAGCCGGCTCGAAACTCGATCGGCGGGCGCGACGCCAGTCTGGTGCTGGCGGCGGCGCGCTCGGTGCCCCCTCGAGGTGTCCGAGCGATCTGGCGCCGCCGGATTCGCCATGGCCGCGCCGGACTGGTCACCGGCTAGGGGTTCTCAGTCGCCGAGCCGGAGCCGTGGAGGAGCGGAGAGGAGGGGGTAATTATGCTCATACGGATCGAGGGCAACGACCTCCCAGGTCGATTCTGTGGGCCAGGACCGGATTTCCCAGACGGCCACCACAACATCCACGTCGCCGTACAAGGCCGCAAGGGTCAGCAGGACCTCTTCGGGCTAACGGCCGGCGACGCCACGACGGCCGTGTGGGAGCTGGACGGCACGGTGGGCCCGCCGCCGGCTTTCGATCTGCGGGGACCCCAGATCCAGGGCCCTCCGGGGAAACGCTTTGTCTACCTGACCTGGGGGGTGGTCGACGAGCAAGCCCGCTTCCAGATGTTCCGGCGGGCCAAGCTATGGATCGGGGACATCCCCGCCCGGGTTCTGCAGGAGGGCAGCCAGACGGGCACGCTCGTGGGGCGGCTCGGCCTCACTGACGACACGGGATGGCCGGTGTGCGCCGCAGTCAGGCCACCGAGAATCCATTGGTCAGCCTCCACCGATCCCTGACGGAATCCGCGCCACCACCGCGAGTGCGTATCCTCCCCGTGGGCCGCCGCCATAGGCTGGTCGCTGACTGCGCTGGAGGTGATGACATCGTCGAGCCTTGACATCGAGCGATTGGTGGCAGCTGAGCGCGCAGCACTGCTCGCCGGTGAGGCCGCGGCCCGATGGTGGACCCAGCTGATCACCGCAGCAGACAGCGTGATGACCAGCCAGTCGCTCGACGACCTGTTCCGAGAGTCGCTGGTCAGCGTCAGAGATGCCTTGGGCGCCGACAGCGTGGCCCTGCTCGTGGCCAACGAGACCGGTGACGAGCTGCTGGCCCGAGTCGCCTCCGGCCTCAACGAAGAAGTCACCGTCGGGGTGCGCATCCGCGCCGGGGAGGGTGTATCAGGACGGGTCATGGCTACCCGGCGACCGCTCGTCGTCGACGACCTCTCCCGAGTCGAACTGGCGACCCCGATACTCCGGGAAAGCGGGATGCAGTCCATCGTGGCCGTTCCCCTGCTGTCTGGCGATCGGCTGCTGGGAGTGATGCACGCCGGTAGCTGCGAATTGAGAAAGTTCACTTCGGTCGATGCGGAAATGCTCGGGATCCTCGCGGATCGGCTGGCGTTGGCCTTGAGCCGGGTGCGGTTGTTCGAGGAGCAGGTGCGGCTGGCGAAGATGTGCTCCTTTTTCGCCGAGGCCGCCAAGGTGGTCGCCGAGGGAGCCGACCTGGCCGATGCGTTGGACCGGTTGGCCGACCTGGCGCTGGCCGTCTTGGGCGACATCTGCGTGATCGACGTCATCGACGCGGACGGAATTCAGCGGCGCCTGGTAGCCAAGCATCGCGATCCGACCCGGCGGGCCCTCCTCGACCGGTTGCGCCGGTTCGATCCGGACCCCGAGGGCAGCCATCCGGCCATGTCCGCCATTCGCACCGGCAAGCCGGTGTGGTCTCCGATGGTCACCGATGACTTCCTGCGCTCGGCCACGATCAACGCTGAGCACTTCGCCATCACGCGGGAGCTGGGCTACCGGTCCTACATGTCCGTGCCGCTCGCGTCAAAAGGCGACATTTTGGGCTCGTTGACCCTCGTGTCGTGCACCGCACCGTTCCGCGTGAGCGATGTCGAATTCGCCCAGGATCTCGCCCATCAAGTCGAGGCGGTCCTCTTACATACTCGGCAAAAGGACTTCACCCTGCAGACCTCCCACATCCTGCAGGCGAGTCTGCTCCCGGCCGTCATGCCGGTCGTCGACGGCGTCGCGGTCGCCAGCCGCTACATGGCCGCGACCAGGGGTTTGGATGTGGGGGGAGACTTCTACGATCTTCTGCTGCTGCCGAGCGGTAAGGCCGCTTTCATGATCGGGGACGTCGTCGGTCACGACCGCGGGGCGGCCGCGTTGATGGGCCAGCTCCGAAGCGGAGCCCGGGCCGTTGCCGGCCAGGTGGCGTCGCCTGCGGAGCTCGTCGCTGCGTTGCAATCGAGCTGGGACTATCTGGGTTTCGACCGGATTGCCACTGCGCTTTTCGGCGATCTCAACCCGACAACCGGCGAGATGCGGCTGGCGTCGGCTGGTCACTACCCGCCGATCATCATCGGAGATGAGGGCGCCGCGCTGCTTCCGGTCCCGCCCGGCCCGCCGCTCGGTGCGAGTACCGGCCCACCAGACGAGCGGATCGAGGTCCTTCAGCCCGGTCAGGTCCTCCTGCTGTACACGGACGGTGCCATCGCCGAGCGCCGCCTCGGAGTGGATAAGGGTCTCGAACGCCTCGTCGCGTGCGCCTCGGCCGGAGCACCGGAAGTCTCAGCGGTGTGCGATCGCATCATCGAAATGCTCGGGCCCGTCCGAGACGACGACGTTGCGCTGCTGGCCGTCCAACTGAAGCCCCGCTGAGCCGCAGCCCGCAACGAGCGCACGTCCTGCCGGCGCCCGCACCCGGCGCCGGCAACGAGGCGACGGTGCCGGTGCCGGTGCCGGTGCCGGATATTTGCCGCTGGGCCGGCTATTGACGCACGGCAAGGGCGTGGTCGGAGCGGGGAGGGGTAGGACGAAGGGTGTCGGTGAACTTTCCCCCGGGTGCTGCGCGACTACGCCCTGCTCGCCGACGGCGAGCGCGGCGCCTTGGTCGGCCCGCAGGGCGAGCTGGTCTGGATGTGCGCGCCGCGGTGGGATTCGGACGCGGTGTTCTCCCTACTGATCGGTGGCCAGGGTGCATACGCCATCACTCCGACGAGCGCGCGCTTTGTATGGGGCGGCTACTACGAGGAAGGCTCGCTGATCTGGCGCGGCCGCTGGATCACGACCGGCGGCGTCATCGAGTGCCGAGACGCCTTGGCGTTTCCTGGCGACTCGCACACCGCCGTCATCTTGCGGCGGGTGGCCGCGGTCGACGGAGAGGCCCTTCTGCACGTGACGCTCGACCCCCGGGCCGGATTCGGGCAGGACGCCATGGCGGTCCGTTCGCATCGAGGAGGGGTATGGGAGGCGCGCACAGGCGGATTGCATCTGCGCTGGTCGACGGGCTCAGGCGTACGGCGGAGCCGGGATGGCAGTCTCTCCCTCGACCTCCGGCTCGAGCCGGGATCGTCTCGCGACCTGGTCTTGGAGATCTCGGACCGGCCTCTGGACTCCGCACCCGTTTCCCCTGAAGCGGCGTGGAGCGCCACGGAAGCCGCTTGGGCCCGGGCCGTTCCTGAGATGACCGACAGCTTGGCCCCGCGAGACGCCCGCCACGCCTATGCCGTGCTCCGCGGCCTCACCAGCGCGGGCGGGGGCATGGTCGCCGCGGCCACCATGTCGCTGCCGGAACGGGCCGAAACCGGCCGCAACTACGACTACCGGTACGCCTGGATACGTGACCAGTGCTACGCCGGCGAGGCGGTCGCCGCCGGCCAGCCTCATCCGCTGCTCGACGAGGCCGTCTCGTTCATCGGCGATCGGCTGCTCGCCGACGGGCCGACGATGAAGCCCGCCTACCGTATCGATGGGGGCGCGGTCCCCAACGAGCGCACCCTTAGCCACCTGGTCGGCTATCCCGGCGGGTTCGACAAAGTGGGGAACTGGGTCAACCAGCAATTTCCAATTGGACGCATTCGGCGAATCCCTGCTGTTGTTCGCGACTGCCGGCCGTCACGACCGCCTGGCCAGCGACACCTGGCGCGCGGTCGAAGCGTGCGTCTCCGCCATTGAGTCCCGCGCCAGCGACCCCGACGCCGGGATCTGGGAGTTGGACAACCATCCGTGGGCCCACTCTCGCCTCACCTGCGTGGCCGGGCTGCGCGCCATCTCGGCGCACGCCACCGCTGGGCAGGCAGCTAAATGGGTGGGCCTCGCCGACGCCCTGCTGGCCGAGGTCGGCGCGGACTGCACGCACCCGAGCGGCCGTTGGCAGCGCGCCCCGGACGACCCCCGGGTGGACGCCGCCCTGCTCCTGCCGGCTATCCGAGGGGCCCTGCCCGCAACGGACCCCCGCAGCCTGGCCACCCTCGAGGCGGTGGTGGCCGACCTCAATCGTGACGGTTTCACCTACCGCTTCCGCCACGATGAGCGTTCCCTGGAAGAAGCCGAGGGCGCCTTTCTGTTGTGCGGGTTCTGGTTGGCGCTGGCGGCGCATCAGATCGGCCGCCACGAGCAGGCCATCGCCAGCTTCGAGCGCAACCGGGGCGCATGCGGTCCGCCGGGACTTCTCACCGAGGAGTTCGACGTCGGCGAGCGGCAGATGCGAGGGAACGCCCCGCAGGCGTTCGTGCACGCCCTCCTGCTGGAATGCGCCACTCGCCTGCCCAACCCGTGGGCTCCGGATCAGGGGTAGACATACCTAACGTACCTGTGCCCCATCCTTCGCCGTTGGCCAGGTGCCCCCATGTGACGACTGGCACAAAGGCGTGAGGTTTGAGCCCGCCGCATCAGGGAACGATCAGGGTGAGCAGACCCTTACTACCAGCGTTGGTCCGTGGGCCAGGTGAGCGATGCAAGATCTTCCGGCTGACCAGAGCAACACCCGACGGGCGGCGGTGACCCCGCCTGCGGGGCCTTCCGGGCCCCCTCCGGCCTCCGGGCCCGCTCCGGCCTCCGGGCCCGCTCCGGCCTCCGGGCCCGCGGGGGCTACTGCACCCGCGGAGGCTTCGGCACCCCCCGCCGCGTCGGCCGCTACCCCCCCTGCTGCTCCTTCTGCTGTTCCCCCTTCGGCCCTTCCGCCTCCTACCGCTTCGGCTCCGGGCGTGGCGGCCGAGCCCGGCTTCCTTCCCGCGTCCCCGCCCCGGGCCCAAGCAGAATCCGTCGCCGTTCGGCTCATCGCCACCGCAGGGGTCATCGGTATCGGCACGGCCATCGGGGCCGCCCTGGTCAGCGGTCATGTGGCGGGCTGGATCGTCGGTTTGGTCGTGGCGACCGTCAGTGTGGTGCTGGCTGCGCTGCTCTGGCGATCCAGAGTGCTCTAGGCGCCAGCGGCTCCTTCACCTCTGTCGGACAGCCCGGCCCACCCGGCGCCAGACTTCGCCGACCGCCTCGAGACCTTCCGGATGCAGCTCCATCTCGGGCCCCGCGGCGATCCCGACCCGCTCCGGCACCACCCCCCACACCGGAACCCGCCGCGCCGACCAGCCAGCCACGGCGTCCCGGAAGTCACGGGTCCAGGGGCGGGCCGAACTGACGACGACACCGCTGGGAATGCCTTCCGGAACCAACTCCAATGTGGTGATCAGACGCTCCCCCTCGACCCCGCCGATCCGGGTGGGGACGACCACGACGTCGGCGTTGGCCAGGGCCGTCGTCGTCAGCCGCTCGCTGGCCGGGGGGGTATCGATGATCACGACGGTCCCGTTGTTGTCCTGGCTGAGCGCCTTGCGCAACAGGCGCTCGCTGGGCGCCTCGCGCACAGCCACGCTGTCGATCGGCCGCTCCTCCAGCCACATGGCAGCCGACCCCTGCGGGTCGGCGTCAACCACCATCACTGGGCGTCTCGACCGAGCGGCTACGGCGGCCAGATACACGGTCGTGGTGGTCTTCCCGACCCCTCCCTTGAGGCTGACTATGGCAACGCGCACCGCCCAACTCTAGGGCTTCGGCCGGGAGGGACCGCACGATGGTTGGCGGCTACCGCGCCGGTTGCCCCCAGGTCGAAGCGGAGGAGTCAGCCGCCCCTGCTCCTTGCCCCCAACGGGCCATAACCCTCCTGACCAGGGATTTCCCAGGACGCCCGGGGGCTTCGGTTGCCGGTGGCGGGGGCTTCCCTTACCTCGCGGCGGTGAGACGCCCTGGCGCTCGCCCTGGTGGCGTGGGCGCCATCTTTGGACAACCAAGCAGCCTGAGGCTGCTCAGATGTCCAAAGTTGCGCCGCCGCGGTGGTCGAACATCCGGGCCGTCGCAACAGGGACGGCCGCACCAGGGACAGCGCGGACCCGGCCGCGAGCGACCCCCTCGCACCCGGCGAGCCCTCGTAGCCCGCGAGTTGGGCCACTTCGGACTCGACGGCAAGGCGATGCCCCCGCCTATGATGACCGCGGATCAGCCGTACGACTCAGTGAGATGAAGCGATGACCGGTACAGCGAAGACCAGGTTGCAGTGCCCTTGTGGTGAGTTCCTCCAGGGCACCGACGAGGATGACCTAGTGGAGAAGGCCCAGCAGCACCTGAAGGAGCGGCACCCCGATCTGGAGTACGAGCGGGACGAAATTCTCTTCATGGCCTATTGACCTGGCGCCGGCCGGCTGACCTCGGGCCGGCTGACCTCGGGCCGGCTGACCGCGGGCCAGCGGCCGCCGGGCTCTCCGAGCCAACCTCCTAGGGCTCCGACTCGACCATCACGTCGAGAAAGCCGCGCTCGGGGCCTCGGACGAAGAAGCCCCGGCCGAGATCGACATCACGGAGCCGGTACTGCGGGGCAATGGTGAGCAGCCGCTCCAGAGCCACCCTGGTCTCCAGACGGGCCAGCGGCGCCCCCAGGCAGAGGTGAGGGCCGAAGCCGAATCCCAAATTCGATTTCAGGTCGCGATGGACGTCGAAGCACGACGGATGGGGCCAACGGTCCGGATCCCGGTTGGCGGCCGCAAGGAGCAGATTCACCGTGTCTCCGTGGGCCAGTTCTGTCCCGGCCAGAACGGTGTCGCCATTCACCCGTCGGGGCGTCATCTGGGCCACCCCCTCCCAGCGAAGTACCTCTTCCACGGTCGCGGGCACCAGCCGCAGGTCGCCGGCGACCATCCGGCGCTGTTCAGGATGCCGGGCCAAGGCGACCAAAGCGTTCCCCATCAGCTTGGCGGTCGTATCGAAGCCAGCCACCAACAACAGGCGAGCAGTCGAGCGCATCTCGCCCTCGGTCAGTTCGGGCATGCGCAGCATGGCCGTTATCAGATCGTCGGGTTCCTCCCGGCGATGTCGCGCCATTTCTTCGGCCAAGTAGGCGTCGAGTTCGTGGATCGCACGGAGCATCGCCTCGCGGACGCCAGGGTCCTCGTGCCCGTAGGCGATATTCGAGGCGATGGTGTTCGACCAGCGACGAAAATCCTCATGTCGGTCGGGTGGCACACCGAGCATCTCGGCGACAATGACCGTCGGGATCATCGTGAAGCTGGTCAAGTCGAAGGTGTCAGATCCCTCGACGAGTGGCGTCAAGAGCTCGTCCACGACCTCGGCGACCCTGCGCTCCCACCTGGCGGCGGCCTGGCGGCTGAATAGCGAAGCAAAACCGTGGCGCAGGCGCACGTGCTCGGCCCCGTCCGCTTGGTGCATGTTCGCCGACTCCGACCGTGCGACCATGCCCGGGTCACCACTCATCTTGACGAAGTGGGTCGTGTCGCCCAGGACAGCACTGCACCCTTCGAAGCCCGTGACCATCCAGGCATTCAACGCCCCGTTCCACACAACCGGTCCGGCCGCGCGTATTTCTTCGTACACCTGGTATGGATACTCGATCAGGGAGGAATCGAAGAGGTTGAGATCCATGCGTTCCGCTTCCATGTGCACCCCCGGCGACTGCAATCGGACGACAAGAAGCTACACCCGGGCGGGGCCGATCCTCCTCGGATCCGGGACGCCGGGCGTGGCCTCGCCCCGCTTGTCCGTCGGTTGACAGGGCCGCCCGGCGCGGGCATGCTGGCCTGGAAACGCCGCCACGTGCATGCCAAGGAATATCTCTTGCAAACCGACGCCCCTCAGCTGGATATCAATTTCTTTGCGCCCGACGCAATACGCGATCCCTTTCCCCTGTTCGAAAAGGTCAGGGCGGTCGGGAACGTCGTCCGCAATGGGGCCATGCAAGGCTGGATGGTCATCGGTTTCAACGAGGTGAGCGAAGTGCTCACCGACGGCGGCGAGACGTTTGGCGAGCTCAACGGAGACCCCGAGCTGATCTCTTGGTTCGACGCTCCCAACATGATCACCGTCGACGGCCCGAACCACCGTCGGCTGCGAAGCGCGCTGGCCCCGTTCTTCACTCGGAGCGCGACGGCGAGGTGGGAGCGGCGCGTGCGCGAGGTCGTGGACGAGCTCCTGTCGCCACTGGCGACGACATCCGAGTTCGATCTGATCGCGGACTTCACTGTGATCCCGACGATCATCGTCGCCGAGATGCTCGGTGTTCCCAAAACCCGTCACGACGACTTCTGTCGCTGGTCCCACGAGATCGCCTCGAACCTGTCCTACGGCAACGAGGTGCCTGGGGTCAGAGAAGTGATGCACCGGGCCGGGAGAGAAGTCAACGACTACCTCGGCGAGGAGATCGAACGACACCGCGTCGACCAGCCGGACGATCTGCTGACCAGCATGATCAATCTTTCCGGAAACGATGCCATGTCGGAAGAGGAGATCCGGTCGACGGCAGTGCTGCTCCTGCTGGCCGGCTACGACACCACGGCCAAGACGATGGGCAACTGTCTGGTCGCCCTCGAAGCGCACCCCGATCAGAGGGGAGCGGTCGTCGACGACCCCTCATTGATCCCGAACATGGTCGAAGAGGTGCTTCGTTGGTGCGGGCCGATCGGATTCCTCGCCCGCCTGGTCAAGCACGACAAGGTCCTCGGCGACCAGCAACTGATCGCGGGGGATGTCGTCTTTGCTTTTTGCGGCGCGGGCAATCGGGATCCTCGGAGATGGGATGACCCCCTCCGCTTCGACATCCGACGCGAGCTGAAGTCCAACCTCGGCTTCGGGTGGGGCCCCCACCTTTGTCTCGGCGCCCCGTTGGCCCGCCTCGAGACCCGCGTCGCCATCGAGCGCCTGCTCGCGGTTGCGCCGGAGTACAAGCTGCGCGACGTCGACTTCGGCAACTCCTTCTTCGTGCGCGGGCCCGAGCGTGGGTCGATCGACACGGGTGCGGGAGAAGGCTGAACCCAACGATCCGGGCGCGGCGCGGGCTGTTGGGATCGCCCAGCCGCGCCGTTCACACGGGGACGGACGTGGGCTCGGGGGCGAAGTCGATATACACCGGACCTCGCACCGACCAGCCGTCGCCCAGTTTGAATGACCGCACCTCATAGTCCGGATATCGGGAAAGGATGCGCTCGAGCCCGATACGAACCTCCATCCGGGCCAGGTTGGCGCCGAGACAGAGGTGAGCGCTGTAGCCGAAACCGAAGTGCGGAGCGGACCGGGTGCGCCGGATGTCGATCACGTCGGGGTTGGGAAAGACGTCCGGATCTCGGTTGGCCATCCCGGTCATCATCCAGACGGTCTGGTCATCGGGAATCTCCTGGCCGGCGACGGTAACCGGGCCATTCACCACCAGGCGAGGAATGGATAGCGAGAGCTGCTCGTAACGGAGCACCTCCTCGATGGCTGCAGGAATCAGGCTCGGATCGTGGACCAGCAGCTCGCGCTGCTCCGGGAACTGGAACAGCTTTACGACGGTATGGGCCAGGAGCTTTGCCGTCGTATCGTTGCCGGCCACGAGAAGCAGGACAGCCGTGGCATTGAGCTCCTCGTCGGACATGGCCCCGTCGCTGTTCGCGGCGACGGCCTGGCCGATCAGGTCACCGTTGGGCCTGGCCTTCCGCCGGGCGATCTCCTCCGCCAGGAACCGTTCGATCTGCGGGGACGCGTCGTAGGCCCGGGCGACCTTCTCGCGGCCGAACTCCGTTGGGTCGTTGGTCGACCCCACACCGGCTACCAGATCCAGGCTCCAACGATGGAAATCGGCACGCGTCTCGGGTGGAACGCCCATCATCTCGGCGATAACCACCGACGGCACGTGCCAAATGAAGTCGTCGACCAGGTCTACCCTCGATCCAGACGACACCTTGGCGACGAAGCCAGAGAACAGGCCGTCGATCAGCGCGGCCACCCGGGGCTCCCAATCGGTCAGCTCGCGCTTGGTGAACGAGCCCTGCATCGGGTTGCGAAGCCGGTGATGTTCTGGCGGATCCACCGTGATCATGCTGTCCCGGAGCCAGGGCGCAGTCCGCTTGTGCACCGTGGACGAAAAGTGCTGCGTGTCGGAAAGGCAGGCCACGAGATCCCGGTGGCGGTGGACATGCCATACCGAAAGGGCCTCGTTGTACACGACCGGGCCTTCGGCGCGCAGCTGGGCAAAGTAGGGCCAGGGATCAGCAATTACCTTGGGATCGAAAAAGTTGATCGACACGGTGGGTGGCACGGATCCTCCTCTCCTCGGTCGAGCCGTAACGCCCGACCGACGTCTATTTTCTCGCTGACCGCATTTATCCGAAAACCTCTCGGCCCAACTCCCCCAGAAACTCTATGTATTCGGGCCTGCGGTCCTCCGCGGCACAGCCCATAACCATCCCGTCAATTCCGGTGGCCGCATGTTCCTGGAGCTTCTCCAGAACCTGCTCCCGCGTCCCGAAGATGGGTCGTACCGTCTCGGACAGATTGTCGGTCACTTCGGTGGATATGTCGCGATACGCCGGCGGTATGGCCTGCAACGCTTCCCGCTCGGAGTCTCGCACGATCACCAAGTTGATAAACGTCCGGCAGATCTCGCTGGGATCTCTCCCGACCGCTTCGCAGTGCGTGTCGAGCACGTTCATCAAGCGGCGCAGCTTGGCCGGCGAGCCGCTGAGGTTGCATATGTCGGCATATTGGGCCACGATGCGCAAGGTCCGCTTCTCGCCAGAGCCACCGACGAGGATCGGGGGACCACCCTCCTGCAGCGGGCGAGGATAGTTGAGGGCCCCGGCCGCCCGGTAGTAGCGCCCGTCGAAACTCGTCTCTTCGTTGACGAACATGGAGCTCACGATCTCCAGCACCTCTGTCAGCCGGGAAAAGCGCTCGCCCACCGTGCCGAATTCGAACCCGTAGGCGTCGTGTTCGCCCTCGAACCAACCGGCGCCGATCCCGAAGATCGCCCGACCACCGGAGATGGCGTCGAGAGTGGTGATCGCCTTGCCCAGCAAGGCCGCGTTCCTGTAGGCAGCACAACCAACGAACGCACCCAACCGGACATGCGAGGTCAGGCCCGCGAGTGCCCCAAGCAGCGTGTAGCACTCGAACATGGGGTCGTCGCGGGGCGCCACCACCGGGGTTTGCATGAGGTGGTCCGCCACCCATATGGAGTCGAACCCCGACCGTTCCGCCGCCTGCGTCTGGGCGGCGATGCTCTTGAAGAGCTCGGCGTCCCCGCCCGCAGTTCGGGGGTAGTCCCCCATCGCTAACCCGAGCCGGACCCGATACCGCACACCAGTCTCCTTACCATCAGCGCAAGCTCTCGTCGAGGAGAGTCATAATGTCGGCGGGACCCAACGGCATTCGCGTGATGGTTACGTTGAACGGCGCCAGGGCGTCTGCGATCGCGTTGGCCACAGCCGGAGGGGCACCAATCGCCCCGCCTTCTCCGACTCCTTTGTATCCGCCCGGGCCGCTGCTCGGTGTCTCCACATGGCCGTATTCTATGACCGGCACCTCGGCCATGGTGGGTAGTAGATAGTCCATGAACGTCGTGGTCAGCGGGTTGCCTTCATCGTCGTACACCATGTTCTCGAGGAGGACCCCACCCATGCCTTGCACGGATCCTCCGGCGATCTGGCCTTCCACGATGTTCGGATTGATCATCGGACCGCAGTCCTCGCTCACGATGTAGCGGCAGAGCTTGACTTCGCCCGTGGCTACATCGACCTCGCAAATACAGAGGTGGGTCGCATTCACCATGATCGAGCCGGGGGCAGTGGTGTACCGCGCGCTGGCTTCGAGTCCGGCAGGGATGCCGGGTGGCAGAGAGTACGCGTCGAAATAGGCGATGTTTGCTATTTCGCCAAATGTCAGCTCGACGGATGGTGTGCCGCGAACCGTCGCCTTGCTGTTGCCCAACTCGATGTCGTCTACCGACGCCTCGAACTTGTTGGCCGCGATGGCGATCATCCGCTCGCGCAGGATCGCGGCCGTCTCTCGGATGACGCCCGCGGTCATGGAGCCGCTCCGGCTGCCCGCCGCGCCGGGGCCGAAGCCGGTCACGGCCGTGTCTCCCTGGATGGTGGCCACGTCTTCGATATTGACACCGAGTGCGTCCGCCGCCAGTTGGATCACCGTGGTCTCGATGCTGTTGCCGGTCGATCCGCCGGCGATGTAGACGTTGACCTTGCCAGAGGGTTCGATCCGGATGGTGGCCGCCTCGGTTGCGTAGTAACCGAAACCGGGCGTCGACGGTTCTACATAAGTAGACACCCCGATCCCGAGATAACGACCTTCCTCGCGGGCCTCCGCCTGTTGCTTGCGGAAGGCAGGGTAATCCACCATCTCCAGGGCCTGCTCCAGCGTCTCCAGCGGGGCAATGTTGTCATAGGACATGCCGTGCGGATTGGTATACGGAAGCTCGTCCTTGCGAAGAAGATTCTTGCGGCGCAGCTCCATCGGGTCCATCCCCATCCGCCGGGCCGCCACATCGAGCATGATCTCTCGGGCCAATGATTCGAACTGCCACGGCCCTCGGTAGGGGGATCGTCCAGCCGTATTGGTGTAGATCGACTTCGCGGTAAAGCTGGCCCGGGGCACCCGGTACGGCCCGGGGAAGAGGGCGCCTACGACCGAGGCCGTCCCTACCGGCCACGGCGTCGGGTAGGCGCCGCAGTCGGAGACGAAGTCGATCTGCACACCCTCGATGGCCCCGTCGGCGGCAAACGCCATCTTGGTCATGGCACTTTCGTGACGAGACTGCCCCGCGGCGATGAGGTTCTCTCGTCGGTCTTCCACCCACTTGACCGGAACGCCGAGCTTGGGGCCCGCCAGCATGAGACACATCTCGTCGCGTTGCACCATGATCTTCTGCCCGAAGCCACCCCCCGTATCACGCATGACGACCCGGATACGGTGTTCCGGCAGGCCGAGCAGGCGGGAGCAGAACATGCGGATCTCGTGCGGGGACTGAGTCGCGGAATAGATCATCATCTCTTCGGTGTCCCGGGAGTAGGAGACGACGAGCCCCCGCCCCTCCATCGGCACCGCGGCGTAGCGTTGCTGGTAGATCGTCTCGCTGACGACATGGGCGGCCGACGAGAAGACCTCTTCGAGGTCTGAAGAGGGCGGCCCTCCCAGCTCCCCGATCAGGTTCGAGCCGTGGGTCTCGTGCACCAAATCGCTGGCCTCTTCCGCCCGGGTGTAGTCGACCACCGCCGGAAGGGGGTCGTAGTCCACCACCACCAAGTCAGCCGCGTCCTCCGCCAGGTATCGACTCTCCGCAACCACGAGCGCTACCGGGTCGCCGACAAAGCGGACCTCGCCTGCCGCCAAGGGCGGTCGGGGCGTCTCCGGGCTGGCCTGCCCAACCGAAGTGTGCCACTGCTCCTTGGCGTCGCCATTGAGATCGTCGGCGGTGAACACCGCGTGTACCCCCGGCAGTTCGAGGGCAGCCGAAGTGTCGATACCTCTGATCACCGCGGATGCAAATTGGCTCCGGACGAAGGCGGCGTGCAACATGCCAGGGAGCGAGATGTCGTCGACGTAGGTCCCCCGACCCGTCAGCAAACGGGGATCTTCCACCCGGGCGACCCTCGTGCCCACGTACCGGGCCGCGCCGGCGGTATACGTGCTGGTCATCGGGTCGCACCCACCCTCGGGGCGGGCCTTCCCCATCCCGCGACACCTCCTGGGGCGCTGGGGACGTCACCTGGCGCCGGGACGTGTGGCTCAGAGGCGGTATGCAAGAGTTCTCCTTCAGTAATACGCTTCGGGCTGGGCGACGGCGCCGCTGGTCGCGGCGCCGACCCAATTGTTGCTGCGGACCACAGCCGGAGCCCGTCACCGGGGGAGGGTGACAGGCTCGACGGCTGTGGGGTCTCATCCGCTCGGGAGCGGGCAGCCGCGTCGGTCATCACGGGTGTTGGCAGCACCCCTGGCACCGAGTCGGTCGGGACCACTACCAAGGATGGGCCCGGGGTCCCGGTCGAAAACGCTTCCCGCCGCGTCATAGCCGTACAGCAGAGCGGTGGAGGTCTCCGAGGAGTGAGGGCAAGGCAACCTCCCCCGTGAAGTGGCGGACAACGACGCGTGCAGGTCACTACCCAGCTGGCCCGGGCCGGTGCACACAGTATGACATGAATATAGACGCCCGTCGAATCCGCCGCCCGGTTAGGCGCGGCATCCTTGGGCCGCCTCGGCGCGCTCATTCGGCGTCCGGATTCGAGTCATTTCAGCGCTTCGATCTTGATGCCCTGACCACCATCAACGGTGACAACCTGGCCGGAGATGAAGCCCGGCCTGGCCAAGAAAAGACACACGTCGGCGATCTCGTCGACCGTGCCCGGGCGGCCGAGAGGGATCTTTTGACGAGCCGAAGCCAATAGCATCTCACGGCGTTCGCCCCACAGTGGTGTCTCGATCCGGCCCGGCGCCAGCGCATTCACCCTTATATCGGGACCCAGCGCATTGGCCAGCAACACCGTCAGATGGTTGAGTGCGGACTTGGATACCTGGTACGCCATGGAGCTGTTGGTCTCCGTGCCCCGAGTGGCGGCCAGACTGGACACGTTGACCACTGCCCCATGTCCACTGGCACGCAGCGCGTCCGCCGCCGCCTTGACCAGGAACCAGGGTCCGAGAAGATTCACCGAGAGCGTCTTCAGCCAGATCTCTCCCGTCAGTGACTCGAGGTCGGTGTGATCGATTATGGGCGCTATGGCTGCGTTGTTGACCACCACGTCCACTCGGCCCCACCGCTCCAACGCCGCATCCACCAACCGTTGAGCCTCGGCCTCAACGCCAACGTCGCCCTGAACATACACCGCGTCGGGGAGATCGGCCGCCAGCTCCTGGCCGGCCTCTCGGGATTTGGACGAGTTCACGACCACGCCCGCGCCCTCAACTGCAAAGCGCCGGGCGATGGCTGCCCCCATGCCGCTCGTCGAGCCCGTCACGATCGCCACCCGGCCCGCGAAGTCTGGCATCAATGATCCCCCTTGTAGCACCCACAACGTACCCAAAGTACGACCATACTCGCTGGTCCTTCCCCTGACTAACTTCACTGCCTCTAGACTTGTGTTGACCACGTTGTCTTCCACAGCGATCGGAGACTGATGAACGAGGAAACGCCGCAGCGCCGTCGCTACGACAGCCCGCTCCGGCGCCAACGAGCCGCGGAAACCCGTCAGCGCATAGTGACCGCAGGCGCCGAGTTGCTGCACGAGTATCCGACTTGGAACTGGCGGGAGCTGACCGTCCGAGCTGTGGCGAAGCGCTCAGGGGTCAACGAACGTACGGTCTACCGCCACTTTCCGAGTGAACGGGAACTTCGGGATGCCGTTATGCACCGCCTCGAGCAGGAAGCAAACGTAGATCTCACCGGAATGCATCTCGAGGATATCGCTGACATCACCAGAAAGATCCTGGAGTACACATCCTCGTTTCCCGTCGCTCAGCGGACCGTTAGCGACCCTACTATCGCAGCAGCAAACCAACGCCAGCGGGAGGCGCTCCTCGCGGCCGTGACAACGGCGACCAATCGTTGGTCGTCCGTGGACCGAAAGGTCACCGCGGCCATGTTCGACGTGTTGTGGGCGGTCGTCAACTACGAACGCCTTGTCACCGTCTGGGAACTCGAGCCCAATGACGCCATTCGCGGGATCATCTGGGTTATCCACCTCATCCAGCGCGCCATCGTCGAGGACGGTCGCCCTATTCCCACGGGAAAGCCGCCCATGTTGGCCGACCGTTCGTCCAACCATGGGGACCCACCCGTCGAGCGTTCTCGGACGCGGAAAGGTGACGGACGTCGACCGATGAAGTCGGGCTGATGCTGCACGAGGATCGCCACCGGGCCACGTCCTTTGGATCGAATCCCGAGCTCTACCATCGAACGCGACCGTCCTATCCTCCGGACCTGGTCGACTTCCTGATGAAAGGGGCTCCTCACGACGTTCTGGACGTGGGGAGCGGGACGGGTATTACGACCGCGCTCTTCAGCGCTCGTGGCTGTCGCGTTCTCGGGGTGGAAGTCGATGATCGCATGGCGTCGTACGCCCGGCGACTCGGTGCCCAGGTAGAAACCGCTTCCTTCGAGGATTGGAACGCCAGGGGCCGTTCGTTCGACCTCATCGTCTCGGGTCAGGCCTGGCATTGGGTCGATCCCGTTCGTGGCGCCCACAAGGCCGCGGAGGTGCTTTGGCCAAGGGGACGGATCGGGGTCTTCTGGAACCGGGCTTGCCATCCACCAGAGATCCGGTCGAGCTTTGACTCGGTGTATCACACGCATGCTCCCTCGCTGGAGGGGTACTCGATCGCCTTGGGCTACGGAACAGGCGACCGTTTCAACCTCGCCGCTCGAGGTCTCGACGAGACCGGTGATTTCGAACCAGTGGAGCAGCTCAGCTTCCGGTGGGATACCAGCTATACCAAGGACGAGTGGCTCGACAGTCTCATGACCCACAGCGACCATCAGGCCTTGCCGGCAGACAAGCGAGCCGCCCTGCTCGATGCCTTGGGTGACATCATCGACCAGTTGGGTGGCTCTTTCTCCACTGCTTACGAGACCCATCTCGTCACAGCAGTCCGCCGGGGCGAACCAGTCGCGTAACAACAGGCCCGTTCTCTCGCCGGCCCGCTGGCAGGAGTCAGGAGGGAGCCGGCGGGTCAGGATGGGGCGCGGCGGCGGGTCTTCCTATCCGGCCCGCGACCCACGACAAGGTACGGGACCGTTGCAGGAGATCGACCAGGAGTCCGGCCCCGCCGCCGAACGCCAAAGCTTGCAGGGTGGCTTCGACTCCGGGCCGGTGTTCCAACGAGAAGAAGGTGGCCACCCCGGGCGTGAAGTAGGCGGCGGCGAACAGGGCCCCCATCGCCAGCACGAGCAGGACTCGAGGCGCGGTCAGTGGTCGCGAGACGATGACCAGCACCCACAGGGTCACCACTATGGCGGTCAGTACCGCTGCCGTGCGGGCCTCGTCGCCCGTGAGGCCCTCTTGGCGGGCACTGGCGTAGGTCGTCATCACTGCGATCGCCGTGATGGTCCCCGCCATGACGGAGAAGGACAGCGCTCGGCGCAGGAACCCGGGTTGAAATCGCTGCTCGTTCGGGGCGAGCGCCAGGAAGAACCCGGGGATCCCGATCCCAACCGCACTGATCAGCGTCAGGTGGCGGGGCAGGAAGGGATACGGCCAACCGGTTACGGCGATGGCCACCGAGAGCAGGAGCGAGTAGACGTTCTTTACGAAGAAGAGGGATGCGACCCGTTCGATATTGGCCAGGACACGTCGTCCTTCGCTGACCACCGCCGGCAGCACGTCGAAATCGTCATTCAAGATGACCACCTGGGCCACCCCGCGGGTGATGGCAGATCCTGAACCCATGGCAATCCCGAGGTCGGCGTCCTTCAGAGCGAGGACGTCGTTGACCCCGTCTCCCGTCATCGCCACGGTGTGGCCGCGAGCCTGAAGCGCGTCGACCATCTGCTGCTTCTGCTCAGGAGTCACCCGGCCGAATACCCGGTTCGCTTCGACGGCGTCGGCGAACTCCTTGGAGTCGGTGGGCAAGGTGCGTGCATCGAGTGCCTTGGTGGCGCCAACCAGGCCGATGCGCTCGGCCAGGTTCCGGACGGTCGTGGGATTGTCCCCGGAAATGACTCGAATGGTCACCTGCTGACGAGCGAAATAGGAAAGGGTGTCCGAAGCCTGCGGGCGAGGTTGCTCGCGGAGCTCCAATACGGCGACGACGGTCAAGTCGTCAGGGAGGGTGTCGCCGTCGAACTCCCTTGATCCGTGGGCCAGGATCAGAACCCTGGCTCCTTGATCGGCCAGGTTGGCCGCCGTGAGCAGGCACCCGCCGGGGTCCACCGCATCCACCACGTCGGGAGCCCCGAGCACCCAGGTTCCGTGCCCGTCAAAGTTGGCGCCGCTCCACTTTCGAGCGGACGTGAACGGTACCTCCGTCACCGGTTCCCATCTGCCCGTAGCGGTGATGGCGTCGCGGATGGCGACCATGGTGGCGTTGGCGGCGCGCGAGCTGGCCAGACTGGCGAGCGCGGTTTCGATATCCGAAGGTTGCACTCCCCCGGCGGCGCTAGCCTGCAGCCCGGCAAACGAGATGCCTCCTTCAGTCAACGTGCCCGTCTTATCGAGGCACAGCGCGTCGACGCGGGCCAGTGTTTCGACCGCTGGCAGCTCTTGGACCAGGACCCGACGCTTCGACAGGCGGACCGCCGCGGTCAAGAACGCAAGTGTCGTCAGCAGGACCAGGCCTTCCGGGATCATCCCGACCAGTCCGGCCACCGTCGAACGTATGGCCAGTCGCCACGGTTCCGTCTGGAGCTGACGAAGGAACAGCACGGGGGCGATACCCACCATGAGCCACGACAGCACTCGAAGCACCAGGTTGATGCCATTCATGAGCTCGGAGCTGCTCAGGCTGAATCGGCGCGCCTGGGCGGCCAAACGGTTGGCGTAGGAGTCGACTCCCACGCCGACGACTCGGGCACGCAACGCCCCCGCGACCACCCACGAACCGGAAGCCAGACTGTCGCCTGTGGTCTTCGGCACCGGATCGGATTCCCCCGTGGCCAGCGATTCGTCGAGCTCCCCTCCGTCGGCGACCACCACCGCGTCCGCGGTGAGCTGATCGCCCGGGCGTAGGTCCAGCAGATCGTCGACGACGACACCTTCGGGACCGATCTCCTGCACCAGCCCGTCGCGGACGATCCGGGCCCGCGGGGCATTGATCACCGCCAGGGCGTCGAGCGAGCGCTTGGCCCTTACTTCCTGCACGGATCCGACCACGGTGTTGATCACGGCGATGGCGAGGAAGGTGGCGTCGGGTCCCGACCCGGTCGCGAGGGTTGCCCCGCCCAGCGTCACCAACAGCAGGTTCAACCGGGTGAAGGCGTTACGCCGGAAGATCTGACCCCACGATTGTGAGGTCTGCGCCTCGACAGCGTTGGTGGCTCCGGCCGCGATGCGGGCTTCGACATCCGCGGCGCCGAGCCCCCGCTCCAACCAATCTGACGGGAGCGCCATCCCGGGCCCTGCCGGCGCGCCGGCGGAACCCACTCCCCGGAGCTCGGGCTCAGCCGGAATCGTCATGCGGGACCTGATCCACCATGGGCTGCCCTCAGGATAAGCCCCCGGAGGTCCCGATTTTCCGCTCCGGTCAGGTGACTCGATTCAGGCGATGCGCCCCAGTGTCCAGCGGACCGAATCGGCCAGGTGCCGTACCGTGGTGTGCCGGAGGTAGTCCGAGGCGCCGGCGAAGAAGGCTCGCTCGACCGGGCTGCGCTCTCCCTCGACCACCACAACATGGGCCACAGGAAAGTCGCGCAAGATGGCTCTGATGGCGGCTGGACTGCACGGCGGCACCATCACCACTTCCGCATCGGGTGGTGCCCGACGGATGTCCTCGACGACAAACTCCAGGCCAAGCGCCTCTTGGAGCTGCTCGAGCTGATCGCAGGTTTGGGGGAAGGCGACCGCGACCCGGACCGGCGCGCCCGTGGCTCCCCCGCCCGGCGCCTGACCACGGTTCGATTCCCGAATGGAGAGCATCTTGCACCTCTATGTTGCTGACCTCCTCCAGGGTGGTGCGGTCAGCTGAGGAGCCGATGAGAGCATCCTGAAGACCTGGTACATATGATCCGAGGCGCCAGGTCGGGCCCGACCGGCCCGACCTGAATTCCTGCCGGACCCTAGTGGTCAGGCAGGCCGACGCCGCTTGGAAGGATTGGCCACTGCGGGTGGCTCGTATCCTCCATCGGCGAACGAGAAGTTCGCTCCCGGCGCCACGATGCCGTCGATCCGATCCCACACATCCGCCGGCAACCTGATCTCGCTCGCCCCCAGCTGACTGTCCAGATGTTCCGCGGTGCGCGGCCCGACGATCGCCGATGTGATCGCCGGATGTCCCAATACGAAGGCCAGAGCCATGTGGATCAAGCTCAGCCCGGCCTCGTCGGCCAGATCTGCGAGCGCGGTGGCGGCCTCGAGTTTGGCCTGGTTGGCCGGTCGTGACAGGTCGTACCGGGCGGGAACGCGATTGGAACGGCGGCTGGTGAGATTGGCCGCCCCTGTCCGCCAATTTCCTGACAGCCATCCCCCCGCAAGGGGGCTCCATGCGATGGTACCCATCCGGTGCTTCTGGCAGACGGGGAGCACCTCCGATTCGACTCCCCTCACCAGCATCGAGTACGGCAGCTGCTCGCACACAAACCGCTCGGTCCTGCGCTCCTGGGCCGCCCACTGAGCTTCCACGATCTCCGACGGAGGGAACGTGGACGATCCCACATAGCGAACCTTCCCCTGCCGGACCAGGTCGGTAAGCGCCCCGAGGGTCTCTTCGATATCAGTGTGTGGGTCAGATCGGTGAACCTGATAGAGGTCGATGTAGTCCGTTGCCAAGCGACGCAGGCTGTTGTCGCATTCCCGGATGATCCAACGCCGGGAGCTACCCATCATGTTTGGGTCTTCCCCCATCTGGCCGTGCACTTTGGTGGCAACCACGACCTGATCCCGCCGGCCTGCGATCGCCTGGCCGACAATCACCTCCGACTCACCGGACGAATAGACGTCGGCGGTGTCGATGAAGTTGACGCCCGCGTCGAGTGCAGTATGGATGATCCGCACTGCATCATCGTGGTCGGGGTTTCCCCACTCACCAAACATCATCGCGCCCAGGCAGAGCTCACTCACCCGAACGCCGGTACGGCCAAGGTATCGGTAGCGCACGTCACCCAAGCTACCCGGCCGGCCCCATAGAGGATGACGGCCCGGGGCGTCGCCTCGAACAGGTCAGCCGGGCCAGCCGATTGGACGATCGTTCCGCCTCTTCGGCTGGGAGTGAATCAGAAGGGGAAGCCCGGCCGCTCGCCCCATCGAACCGACCTGGTGGCGAGATCGAGGACGTAGATGAACTCGAAGTCCGCCTGTTTGGCGTAGTGCTCGTCGACGTCGGTATCGCCAATGTGGAGGAACCGTTGGCAGGGAAATTGGTCGCGGATTCGACGCAGGTGATGTTTACCGCTCACGAAGTCCGGCGCGATGCCGACGAGCGCCCACATTTCGGACTGCTCACGCAGGGTGCGATCTGAGCCGCTGCCGATGAGACATCCCGACGACTGGGCCATGCGAACGAAGGCGGCGGTCAGCGGTCCCGGTGGATCACCCATTTCGAGCGTACCGTCGATATCGAAGCTCACCAGAAGGTTGGCCCTCGGCGTGGGACACGCTGACGGGGAAGGACGGGACATGGGAGGTCGGGAGAATAACACGGTGACCTGCCCGCCCTTGACGTCCATCAATAGGGCTTGCAATACTTGCCTTGCAACCTCGAAACGAGCGTGTCCGTCCGAGCCATGATTCGAGTCGGCCGGGCCCGGGCATTCCGAGCCTTAACCAGGAGGAACCTATGGCTCTGACCGATATGGCTATGCGGGACCGCATCCAGGAGCTCCGTTCGAGGATCGACCACCCGATCATCGACTCCGACGGCCACATCGTCGAGTTCCTACCGGATCTCGTCCCCGTGTTGCGCCGCGCCGGCATCGCAGACCCGGATCAGCTCCGGGAGATGTGCGCGGTCGCGGCGTGGGGTCGCTCCTACCAGACCGGCATGGTGAATTGGTCGAAGATGAGCAAGGCCGAGCGGGCCCGCCGCCGGGTACCCCGCCCCTCGTCCCACGACTTCTCGGGCAATCCCCTCGATCGAGCCACGACGATGCTACCCGAGCTGCTATATCAGCGCCTCGACGAGATCGGCATCGATTTCGCCATGATCTACCCGTCCCTCGTGAACTTCTTGAGCAAGCTGGCCGACGAGCGAACCCGGCGGATCGCCTGCCACGACGTCAACGAGCACAACATGGACCAGTTCCGACCCTTCTCGGATCGGATGGCGATGCCCGCCGTGATACCGATGTACACGCCCGACGAAGCGGTCGAGGAGCTCGAACATGCGCACAACCTCGGCTACCGGGTGGCGTTGATCGCCGCCTACGTACGGCGCTACGACGACGAAGTACCCGGTGGGTTGTGGTTCGACGGGTTCGGACTGGACAGTCTGTACGACTACGACCCGGTGTGGGCGAAGGCCACTGAGTTGGGCATGCCCATCACCGCCCACGGCAACGGCTACGGCGACGGGTGGCCAGTGCGGTCGTCGATCTCCAACTACTCGTTCAGCCACATGGGCCACTTCGCCAACGCCCAGGAATTCCTGTGCCGCTCTCTGTTCATGGGCGGCGTCACCAACCGGTTCCCGCAGCTGCGGTTCTCGTTCCTCGAGGGCGGAGTCGCCTGGGCGGCGATGTTGTACGCCGCGGTCATCGCCCACTGGAAGCTCAGGAACGGTGACGCGCTGCGCAACCACCTGACCACAAGCGGGTATTCGGCATCCGACAAGCAACAGTTCCAGGACCTCGTCAAGCGCTACGGAACGAAGAGCTTGGAACGGTCGGGTTCGGGGGTGCTGGAGCAGGTCGAGGAATGGTTCTGGGCCAGCCCGGGTCTGCCGGGTGCCGACGACGACGAGTGGGAGGCTGTGGGCATTACCAGGAAAGAGGACTTTCAGGACCGCTTCGTCCGGTCGTTCGGCTTCGGCGCCGAGTCGGATGATCCGATGACCGCGGCCGCGTTCTCGAAGGCCAACCCCCTCGGGGCCCGCCTGCAAGTGTTGTTCAGCTCGGACATGGGGCACCTGGACGTGACCAACCTGCTCCAGATCCTCGAAGAAGCGCACGAGGGCGTCGAGCGAGGCTGGATGACGGAGGGCGACTTCCGCGATTTCACCTTCGCCAACCCGGCCCGATTTTTCACCGACATGAACCCGCAGTTCTTCAGGGGCACGCACGTGGAAGGAGCCGTGCAGCAACTCCTGAAGGGCTGAGACCCGAATTTCGGACGGCCGACCCAAGCGCTAGCGTGGGACGTCCTTGATCCGCAGCCGTGGTAACCCGGAGCATCCTCGACCACTCCGGGAGAGTTGGAGGTACGGGGATGACCCAGCTGGAACACCAGTTGTCCGCTCGTGATATTCGGGAGACGCGTCGGGCACCCGCTCGTGGACGGCGACGGCCACCTCATCGAGGTCAAGGAGGCCTTCGTCCGCTTCGTCCGGAGTCGGGGTCGTGAGCACCTTCTGCAGGACCCGGGCGCCAGAGGACTGCTGGTGCCCGGAGAGGAGCAGGTCCGGTTCCCCACCGCGGAGCGTCGTCGGCAGCTGCACCTGCACAAACCCCATCGTTGGTTCACACCGGCCCAGACCCAGGACTACGCGGCGGTGACCATGCCGGGGCTGATGTACGAACGGATGGATGAGACCGGATTCGACTTCGCGGTGGTGTACCCGACGGTCGGATTGCACATCGCCCACATCCCCGACGACCAGGCCCGCCAAGGGCTGTCCCAGCTGTTCAACGAGATGGTCGCTGAAGATTTTGCTCCCTACCGAAACCGGCTCTCCCCGGTCGCCCACCTTCCACTGTCGACGCCCGAGGAAGGCATCGAAGCGCTCGAACATGCGGTATCGCTCGGCTTCAAGGCCTTCCTTATTCCCTCCTACGTGTGGAGAACGATCCCGGCCTTTGTTGATGCGCCTGCCGATTGCCGGGATCGCCTGGGCCGTATGGACACGTTCGGGGTCGACAGCGAATACGACTACGACCCGTTCTGGAAGCGAGCCGAAGAGCTCGACGCTCCGATCGCCGCCCACATGTCGGGCGCCAGGCTGATCGATCACGTCTCGCCGTCGAACTCGGTCTTCTCGGCCGGGCAGTTCGCCGCCACCGGGGAGGCTCTGGCCAAGTCGCTCTTCCTCGGAGGGGTGCTGCACCGATTCCCACGGTTGCGCGTCGCCCTGTTGGAGGGCGGCGTGGCCGTCGGCGTTCGCCTGCTCGGTGATCTGGTCTCCCGCTACGAGAAGCGGGGGCCAGAGGGAATCGCCTCGTTGGACTTGCGCCGGATCGATACCGAGGAACTGGCTCGTCTGGCATCCCGGTACAACCCCCGCCTGGTCGGGCTACCCGAAGAGCTCCTGGTGCCTGCGTTGGCCATCGAGGAGGGTGGCGGCAACGACTTCGAGGCCAGTGGCGTCCAGAGCACCGCAGAAATTGCCCAGCAGTACTGCCGGGGCTTCTTCTGGGGTTGCGAGGGTGATGACCCGCTGATCGGCATCGCATTCGACACCCGGGTAACGCCCCTGGGGGCGGTTGTTCCGGCCTTCGTGGGGTCCGATATCGGTCACTGGGACGTCCCTTCGTTCGAACACCCGCTGCAGGAAGCGTACGAACAACTCGAGCACGGCGTCCTCACCCCCGGGCAGTTCAAGGAGTTCACGTTCACCAACGCGGTCCGTTTCTACGCAGGAGACCGGTCGGACTTCTTCGCGGATACCGACATCGAAGCCGAGGCTCGGCAGCTCATCGAAGGAAAGACCACGTGACCCTTATGGAAGAGACACCCGGCGCCACGTCGCGAGGGAGGGTGGAGGGCAAGGTCGCCGTCGTGACTGGCGCCGGTCAAGTGGACGGTCCCGGCGTGGGCACAGGCAAGGCCAGCTCGCTCCTCCTAGCCCGTCACGGCGCCCGCCTGGTCTTGGTGGATCGAGAGCCGGAGCGGGCCGAGGTCACCCGCAAAGAGATCGAACAGGCGGGCGGCGAGGCCATGGTGGTCGCGGGCGATGTCACTGCGGCCAACGATTGCCGACGAATGATCCAAGCCGCAGTGGATGAGTACGGAGGCGTGGACATACTCGTCAACAACGTGGGCGTATCCACCCCAGGCACCATCCTCGACCACACCGAGGAAGTCTGGGACCGAATGCTGACCATAAACCTCAAGTCGGTCTTCCTCGTCTCGAAGGAGGCGATACCCGTGATGGTTCGTCGCGGCGGAGGCTCGATCGTCAACATCTCCTCGGTCGGCGCCCTCCGATCGATCGGCTTCCCGGCCTACTCCGCGGCGAAGGGGGGCATGATCTCGCTCAGCAGGGAAATGGCGGGCCAGCACGGTCGGGACGGGATCCGGGTCAACGTCGTGGTGCCCGGCAACATCCAGACGCCGCGCAACCAGGGCACGACCGCCAAGCTGGGAACGGATGTGCGGAGCTCAGCCCGCCGCTCGACGATGGTGCTCCCTCTCGGCCGAACTACCCGCGGCACCGGATGGGATATCGCCTACGCGGTACTGTTTTTCGCCAGCGACGAGTCCAGCTGGATGACCGGGCAAGTCCTTACCGCCGACGGCGGAGCCGATGTCACCAACCCGGTCGGCGTTGCCGCCCAGCTCGAGGCGTCGCCTACGGCCGACGACGGGCCGACCTGACCTTCGCCTACTCAGGGTAGAGATTGGGCGCGCCCCGTGGCCGTTGTCGGGGCACGTCGTCGACGCGCAGGTGCGTCACGTGCGAGGAGGCGATTCGCCAGCGCCCGTCCGGGCAACGAACGTAGCGATCGTACTCGTGTCCGTAGGCCCGCCACGCCCCCTGGCGGCCGGGATCGTCGACCCAGTAACTCATGGCCCAGATGCCCGTCGCCGTGTTGTCATCCCCGATCGTGATCTCGGGGGCGAGGGCCTGATGCACGGTGATCTTCTCTGGGTGCGCCGTCGTCATGTACGTCAGCCACGCTTCTCGACCGTCCCATGCCGGCGTGGTCGAGACGGGAAAACGTGAGTCCTCGAAAAAGATCTGGGCCTCCTCGGTCAGCGTGTCACGCAGGCCATCCCACTGTTCGGTGTCGATGCACCGGAAAAACCGAGACTTCAACTGTTGGATTTCCAACACGTCGATGACCTGCTGGAGATCCTTCTGCAGCGTCTCGAGGCTGGCCTTTGCGTCGTCTGGTGAACTCATTATCCACTCCCTTCGTGTGGGCTCTTGGAGCTGACGCTCATTTCGCTGTTCTCGCGGTCACGAGTTTCGTTCTCCGGCGGGTAGGGGTGTCAACTCTGGCGGGTCGGTCATGAAGTAGGCCTCCGCGATGGATTTCGGAGCACGGGGTTCGCCGACGTATCGACCGAACTTGTGGCCCTCGTAGGCCGCGGCCGCCAGCGACCGCGCCGAGAGTGCATCCCCTACGGTGAAGAGCTGCTCGACCCGGCCCTCGAGCTGGCGGGCCAGGTCGTCGACCGGGAGGCGGCACGTGGACAGCACGACGGCATCGACCTGACCCAGCACCCGTTCCTCGCCGGTAAAGACGTCATAAACGACCACGCTGTGTTCATCGATCCGTCGTAGATAGCAGGAAGGAATGAGGATGACGCCTGCTTCCTTGAGCCGGGTCACGACGAACGGAAACTCGTGTGACGCGGCCAGCCGAGCCGAGGCGGGCGCGAATCCAGGCGTCACGTAGTGGACGTGGGCGCCGGCCGATGCGAGCAGTTCGGCGATTCCGCTGCTGGTATGCAACCCTTCCGCGTCGAGAAGAACGACGTTGCCGGACGGTCGGATTCCCTCCAACAGGATCTGTTCAGGCCGGTAGACGTGAGGCTGATCGTGTCCGGGAATGCCCGCGTCGAGAAAAGCGCTCCGTCCGGTCTGGCTGTAGAGGGCCCCCGTAGCCACGATCACCGCGTCTGGCCCCTCCGCCAGGATCGACGGCCCGGCGCCGGAAAGGCCAAGACGGGTCGCCACGCCCAGGCGGTCGAGCTCTCGCTGCCACCACTCCACGCCGTTGGCCACCCACTCCCGGCCCGGCAGGGTCGCCCACAGAGCCAGCGCTCCCCCCAGGTTCGCCCGGGCCTCGAACAAGATCACCTCGTGCCCCCGCACAGCACTGACCCGCGCCGCTTCCAGGCCGGCAGGTCCCCCACCCACCACTACCACCTTCGAAGGCCGTTCCGCTCGCGTCAGGGTGTCGACACCCCACGTGCGCTCCCGGTAGCTGGCCGGATTGATGGCGCACCCAGCCGCCCCGTGTATGCGCGATTCCATGCACCAGTTGCACGCGATGCAGATCCGGCTTCGCGCCTCGTTACCTTCTCTCGCGTTCCGGACGAGATCGGGCTCGGCGATCAGCGCCCGGGCCGCGCCGGCCATGTCGCACACACCTGCTTCGAGGGCGGCTTCCGCCTCGGCGATCGCGGTCAAGCGCCCGAGAACGCTGAGGACGGGAACGTCGCCCGCCGCGTCGCGGACTGCTTCGACGTACGGGCGGTACACCTGACGATCCACGAACACCGAGGGCATGCCGAGATGCAGCTGCTGGGGCTCCACGGCGATGTCGAGGTCGACGAAGTCGATCAGCCCGGACGAGCTGAGCATCGTCAGCATCTGGCGCGTCTCCTCAGTGCCGTACCCACCGGGCAACAACTCATTCGAATTCAGCCGCATCCCTACGGCAAAATCGTCGCCCGCCGCGGCCCGGGCCGCCTCGAGACACTCGACTGGGAATCGCATCCGGTTGGTGAGGCTGCCGCCGTACTCGTCCGTCCGCCGATTGAAGTACGGAGACAGGAACTGCTCCAACAGGGCCCCGTGGGCGGCGTGAAGCATCACGCCGTCGTATCCGGCTTGCCGCAGATGCGCAGTCGATTGGGAAAAGGCCGCAACCATCGCCGCGATTTCCTTTTTCCCCATCTCATGCGTGGATCGGCTCACGCCTTCGAACTCATAGGGAACGGCCGAGGGCCCGAGTGGAGGGGCCGACGGACTCAAGGGCTGCCAGAAACCCGCCCCTATCCACTGGTACCAGATCTCGGCAAAGACCTTCCCGCCGGCTGCGTGAATGGCGTCCGCCATGGCGCGAAAGGCAGGGACGTTGTCTGCGGGATGCGGTGTCGACCGGTTGACGGTGCCTCGGGGATGGACGGTCAGGCTATGCACGACCAGTCCGCAGCCTCCCCCTTGCACCCGGGCCACGCTGTAGGCGACGAAGTCGTCGGAGGGCCTGGTGCCCACGCTCAATGCCACCCCGTGGGGGGCGAAGTAGAAGCGGTTCTGGACTTCGACCGGGCCGAGCCTGATCGGGCTGAAGGTGCGGGGATACCTCGGCTCCGACCTCACGCCGAGGACGCTACTTCACGGAGATGGCCGCAGCCCGCCTCGGAGCGTACGTTCGACCAGGAGCCGTCACCTGGCGCCTGGTCGGTCTGTTCTGTGGTGTCATGGCTGCTGCGGGCTTGGCCGTCCAGGCCATCTTCTCCGCCGCAGGGTTGATCCCGCAGCAGCGGTCAGCCCAGATCGTCCCCACGAGCTTCGACCTCAACTACACCAGCGTTCTGAACGTCGTCTTCCTCGGGGTGATCGCCTATCTCATCTGGTTGTATCGCAGCCGAGCCCGGCAGCACGCACACTGAGGGACCGCCCACCGCCCTGGGTAGACGCCGACGTCGCTAGGAGGGTGTGCTCCACCCCGACGGGTGCAGACCGACGATCATTCGCTCGCGGCCCGGCTGACCTGAAGGGTCAGAAGGCCAGCGGGCTATGATCCGACGCGAGCTGGATAGGAGGATCACGAGATGCGCTTGCCAGACAAGATCGCGCTCATTACCGGCGCAGCTTCCGGTATCGGCGAAGCCACGGCCAAAACGTTTGCCCGAGAGGGTGCGTCGGTCGTGGTCGTCGATCTCAACGAGAACGACGGCAAGCGGGTTGTCGAGGAGATACTCGCCGACGGCGGCGTGGCCTCTTTCCACCGCGCTGACGTCGGCGATCGCGACGAGATCGAGGGAATGATCGACGCGGCGATCGATCGCCACGGCCGCCTCGATATCCTCCACAACAACGCCGCCTTCTTCGATGCCCCCGGCCACATCGGTGACATCGAGTGGGACAGATGGCACAAGACCTTCGACGTCGGCCTCACCGGGTACATGTGGGCCGCCCGATCGGCGATACCCCACATGCTCCGCCAAGGTTCGGGAGTGGTGCTCAATACCGCATCGCATTGTGGCTTCGTGGGCGACTACATGCTGGGTGCTTATAACACGATGAAGTCGGGAGTCCTCAATCTCACCCGGGTCCTCGCTATCGAGTACGCCCGGAAAGGCATCCGCGCCAATGCCATTTGCCCTGGCCCCATCGGCACTGAAGCCAACCTGGCCTACAAGAAGGCCAATCCCGAACGGATTGCGCGGGTGGAGGAGGCCATACCTATGGGTCGGTTGGGCCGTCCGCAGGAGATGGCAAATCTGGCGTTGTTCCTGGCTTCCGACGAAGCCTCTTTCGTGACCGGTACGTTTATCCTCGGCGACGGCGGACTCTTGGCCCACTCCGGTATGCCCGACTTCTACTCGGACGGCCCTAACTGGGAGTGATCAACTGGTGTCGAGGGCACCGTCGACAGAGAGAAGCGCACCGCTGACGTAGCGTGACTCGTCAGAGGCAAAGTACAAGGCGGCATAGGCGACGTCGGTGGCATCACCCTTGTAGGCCATCGGTACAGCGGCGTCACGTACGGCGATGTACTCCTCGCGACTAAGGCCGTCCTCAGTGTGACCCGAGGCATCCAACGCCCCTTCGATCGCCATCGGTGTGACGATCAATCCGGGCATTATCCCGTTGCAGCGAATATTGTGCGCCGCGTACCCGGAAGCGAGAGAGGACACCAAGCGGTTTACTCCTGCTTTGGAAACGCCGTACGCGGGAGGACAACCACTGCCCCCGATCGCGCCGAGCGACGAGACGAGCACGATCGAGCCCCCGGTCTCTTGACTGATCATGAGCGGCAGGACGCTGCGGGCCGAGAGGAACATACCCTTGAGGTTCACGTTCATGACGTGGTCCCACAACTCCACGCTCACCTCCGCCAGCGGACGACGACCTTGTGGCCCGACGATGCCGACGCCGTTGTAGAGGATGTCGACTCCGCCGAGCTCTGCCTGGGCGGCCTCGGCCATCCCACGGCACTGCTCCTCGGAGGTGTGATCGGCGACGTGCACGATCGCTTTACCGGCCTCCGAGGCCACCATCTCTGCCGTCTCTTCGACGCGGCCTCGGTTGATGTCCACGAGCATCAGGCTGGCGCCTTCCCGGGCGAAGAGGAGCGCAGTCGCCCGCCCAAAACCAACCGACTGCCCCTCGGTCTGGCCTGCCCCGATAAGGACCGCCCGTTTCCCCTCGAGACGCCCACTCATGAACGTCCATTCCAGCCTTCCACTCGAGGCGCGAGCAGAGCACGGGTGCTGGTTCGGGGGTCCATCGACGCATCGTACATTGCTCGGTCAACCCGGCTGCTTGAGAACGTTCTCCTCTGGGCGTCGTACATCTGCTAAGCAGCGTAAGAAGGGCACTACCGACTCACCCGAGAAAGGATTGACCGTGTTTGGCCAAGCTGTCGGCAATCTGCTTCCCTCCGCGGTGGGGGTGGCGCTCAGCCCGATCCCTATCATCGCCGTCATCTTGATGCTCGACACGCCCAAGGCCCGCTCGAACGGGGCGGCCTTCGCGCTGGGCTGGGTAGCCGGATTGCTGGTCGTGAGTGTGATCGTGCTCACGGCCGCGAGCGGGGCGTCGCACCCGGACAGTGACGCGTCCACCTCGGTAAACACCATCAAGCTGGTGCTAGGGCTGGCTTTTTTGGTTATGGCGGGCGGGCAATGGCGCAAGCGGCCGAAGAAGGGCGAGGCGCCTGGCCTGCCCAAATGGATGGCCACTATCGATGGCTTCGACCCTCCAAGGTCCGCGGTGTTCGGCGCCATCCTGTCGGGAGCCAACCCCAAAAACCTCGCCCTTACGATCGCCGCCGCCGGCTCCATCGCCCAAGCCGGGCTGGGTGGGGGCCAAACCGTTGGCGCGGTCGCGATCTTCATACTGGTGGCCTCGCTCACCGTGGCCGGTCCGGTCGTGTTCTACCTGGCGGACCCGAAGAAAGCCGGCGGAACCCTGGGGGCGATAAAGGAGTTCATGTCGGATCACAACGCGGTCATCATGTTCGTCGTATTGCTCGTGCTCGGCGCCAAGCTGATCGGCGACGCCATCGGGGGACTTTCGTCTTAACGTCGGGGATCCCGAGCAGCCCGTTGCCCTTACCCGGAGAGGCATTTTCCCGCTACACCTGGATTAGATACACTCCGGGCGTGAGCTGTACGCGGCCCGAACGAGCAGACGAACGTCCCGCTAGCCCTCGTTCTGACGGGGTGCGATCCCTCGCACCGATCGGCTCGGGGCGGTGACAGCGCCCGGAGGGACGGGCGGACAGGATCGGTTCGAGCACGTGCTTCCCGCCGATGCGCGAGCCGGCCAAATCCGGCGGGATTCCTCGGGATGGTTGCCCCGCCTAGGGCTGATGCTGTCGGCCCATCAACTCTCGGCAATTCCTCCAGAGGCGCTCTTCGACCGCCTGGCCACGCTCGCTCTTGCCGCGGAAGCCAATGGGTTCGATTCGCTGTGGGTTCCTGATCACTTCACCCAGATGACCCGGGAATCCGAAGTAGGCGAGACGTCCTTGGAGGCCTACACGACCCTGGCCGCGCTGGCGGTCGTGACCAGCACGCTGCGGCTGGGAACCTCCGTGACCAGCGTGACCCACCGCCATCCGCCGATTCTGGCGAAGCAGATCGTCACCATCGACGTCATCTCGGGAGGGAGGGCCGTCCTCGGTATCGGCTGGGGCTGGAGCGAAAGTGAGCACAAGGCGTACGGTTTGGATTTTCCCCCCGCGCGTACGCAGCGAGCAACTGGAAGAGGCCGTGCTCATCTGCCGCTCAATGTTTACCGAGCCAAGTACGACGTTTACCGGGCGGCATTTCCGGGTCGCGGACGCCCTAAATGTTCCCCTTCCGCTCTCTCCGCAGGGACCGCCCGTGATGATCGGTGGATCGGGTAAGCGCTTCACGCTTCCCCTCGTGGCCAGGTTGGCGGACATCAGCAACACCAGAGGTACGTTTGCCGAACTGAAAGAGATCCTCGCCGAGCTCGATCGACTCTGTGACGAGGTTGGACGGGATCCGAGGACCCTATGGCGGACGCAGATGAAACCCATCGCGGTGGGGCCGACGAGTCAGGCCGCCGAGAATCTCTGGAGTGACGTCGAACTTCGCATGTTGTTCCCTCCCCTGATAACGGGCACCGACAAGGAAGTCGTGAACCAACTTCGCCCCTATACCGAGATGGGGCTCGACGGGTTTCAGGCCATTTTGCCCTTTGCGGGCTGTACCCCTCAACACATCGAGCGGGTAGCCGAAGCCATGCATGCCGCCCTTCCGCCCCTGAGCTGATCAGTTTCCCCGGAGGTCGGCCCGACCCATCGGTATCGGCCAGGGCTCCCCGCGGCGATTGTCGGCTAGGCCTCAGACCGGCTGAGGGTAGCGCCGCGACCCAGAGATTCCCATAAATCGCTGGCCCGCTCAGCAATGCTCGGCTAGAACTTGTGCTGTCACCCGACGAGTTTCGAAAGGAGGAGCCGATGGACTTTGCTACTGGTATGGACCCGGATCGAGCAGCGGTCGAGATCTCGGCTCGCCTTGGAGTCGGAGTGCGTCTCGTCCACGTCTGTCGCTGAGCCACACGCCAGTTAACGCGTCCGCCGCGCCGAAGCGGCCGGTCGCGATTCCTCGTAGCTGACACCAGCACAGCAAATGGAGACCAACATGTATACCCACCCAGAGCTCATGCGCGCCGTTTACCAGGCGCGCAGTGAGGATCTGCGCCGTCGAGCCGAAACGGTCAAAAGGCGCAAAGCGCGAATCGACAGGAGCGTCGCAACGAAGCGAGTCGCGCCGAGATTCCGCTCGCCACTGTATCGATCCGCTCGGCGGCCGTACGCAGTCCCTGAAAGGTCATGACCGAGGGCCTCCCACCCGCACAGGTGGGAGGCCCTCATCTTCACGCCACCTCGCTCAGGAGCCGAAGCGGAGTGGCTCTGCCCCGACTACCGGAGCGAAACCACGACCGTTATGGTGACCGGTGGTGGCCGGACTGCTCGCGATCGGCTTCGTGGCTGGGATCATTGCCGGCATCTCGCCGTGCATCTTGCCCGTCCTCCCCGTGGTGCTCGTCGCCGGCGCCGGCCGACTCTCCGACGGACGTCCGACTCGAGCCGCTCGGCTCCGCCCGCTTGCCGTCGTCGGGGGGTTGGTGATCAGTTTTAGTTTCCTGATCCTGGCCGGGTCAGAGGTCCTCTCCGCACTCCATTTACCGCAGGACTTTCTCCGCGACACCGGCATCGCGATTCTCGTCGCCGTCGGCCTCGGATTCTTGATCCCGCCGTTGGGCCGCGTGTTGGAGCGCCCGTTCACCCGGATCCACACCCGGCAGCCGACCGGGACGGCAGGTGGCTTGGTCATGGGCCTGGCCTGTGGGCTGCTGTTCGTCCCGTGCGCGGGTCCCATTCTGGCCGCCATCACGGTCGTCGGTGCGACTCATCGGGTCGGCTGGACGGCGGTCTTTCTCACCATCGCCTTCGCGTTGGGCGCCGCCGTTCCGTTGCTGGCGGTCGCCTTGGCCGGCAGCGAGCTCACCCGCAGAGCTCGGGCGCTCAGAAACCACGCACCCAGATTCCGGATGGTAGGAGGCGTGGTCCTGATCGCCATGGCCCTTGCTATCGGCTTCAACACCTTCAACGGCCTGCAGCGCGACGTTCCCGGCTACACGAGCGCCCTGCAAAACAAGGTCGAAAGCTCGCAGAAGGTTCGCAAACAGATCAACAGCCTCACTGGCTCTGGGAACTCTTCGCTCGCCAAATGCAGCTCCACGGCGACAACCCTTATCGACTGCGGGCCGGCGCCCAACTTCACGGGCATCACCACCTGGCTCAACACCCCCAACGGCATGCCATTGACGATCAGTGGACTTCGCGGCCACGTCGTCCTGATCGATTTCTGGACCTACTCGTGCATCAACTGCCAGCGCACTCTCCCCCACGTCGAGGCCTGGTACTCCCGATACCAGAAGGAAGGTCTGGTGGTGGTGGGCGTCCACACACCGGAGTTCTCCTTCGAGCACGTCGTGTCCAACGTGCGGTCGGAAGCGGCCGGACTCGGGGTCAAGTACCCCGTCGCCATCGACAACAACTACGGCACGTGGAATGCCTATGCCAACGAGTACTGGCCGGCCGAATATCTCATCGACGCCTCGGGAGACGTCCGGCACGTGGACTTCGGAGAGGGCGGGTACTCCGACACCGAATCGCTCATTCGCCAACTCCTCACCGCCGCCCACCCAGGCTTGGCGCTCCCGCCACCCACAAGCGTTCCCAATCGCACCCCCACCGAAGCGATGAGCCCGGAGACGTACGTGGGTTACGACCGGCTGCAGTACCTCGCCGCTACCCAAAGTGTGAAGAAGGATCAGCCCGCCGCCTATGACGCGCCGGCGTCACTGTCGGTGGGAGAGCTGGCCCTCTCCGGTACGTGGACGGTGCACGCCCAGGAAGCGACCGCGGGATCGAACGCAAGGATGTACCTGGGCTTTGCCGGCGAGGACGTCTACCTGGTGATGGGAGGGAGCGGGACGGTCACGCTCATGGACAACGGCAAACCGCTCCGGACCGTCGCCGTCAGCGGCCCGCCGAAGCTGTACACCCTCTACCACGCCGCGAGCGACAGTGAAGGGCTGCTGTCCATGACCTTCTCGCCAGGTGTCCAGGCCTACGACTTCACCTTCGGCTGACGCCCGCCGGGTCCTTCCAGCCCTTGCCAGCCTGGCCGGGCGCTCCTGAGCTCAACGAGGTTGCCATCGCTCTCCGCGGGTATACCCGCAATATGGCGAGAGCGATGTGGTCAGGGACGATCAGCTTCGGTTTGGTGAACGTGCCCATCAAGCTGTACCCCGCCATCCGGGAGCACAGCATTCACTTCCATCAACTGGACAAGACCAGCGGGTCCCGGATCCGACACCAGAAGGTGGCGGAGAAGACGGGGCGAACGGTCGACGCGGAGGACCTCGAGCTCGGGTACGAGCTGGAGAAGGGGAAGTTGGTGGTCGTCGATACCGACGAGCTGGACGCCCTCCACCCTGAGACGACCCGGACGATAGACATTTCGGACTTTGTCGAGTTGGCCGAGATCGACCCGGTGCACTACGCCCGTACGTATTGGGTGGCGCCCGATGGCGACGCCGCAGCCCGCCCCTACCGGCTCCTCGTGGGCGCTATGGAAGAAAGTGGGAGGGCCGGCATCGGGATGGTCGTGATGCGCAACAAGCAGTACCTGGCCGCCATCCGGGCCCGGGACCGCGCTCTGGCCCTCTCGACCTTGCACTTCGCCGATGAGGTAGTCGATCGATCGACCGTTGACGCCATCCCGTCAGGAAAGACGAAACCTCCGGCCAAGGATCTGGATCTGGCCCGACAGATCATCGACTCCCTCGCCACGTCGTGGGAGCCATCGCGCTATCGCGACACCTACACCGACGAAGTGCAGAAGCTGATCAAGCGCCACGAGAAGGGACAGGACGTCGTCATCGATGAGAGAGCCCCGTCCCAAGCGAACATCACCGATCTCACCAAGGCGCTTCAAGCCAGCCTCGACGCCACCAGAAAGGCGCGAGGCCACCAGGTCGGCGACGCCATCGAGCGGGCCCGCGAGGAACTGACCCGGACGAGTGACGAGGGTGGCAAGCGTGACGAGGGGGCCAAGGGTGGCGGGCATCGACGGGGCGGTGGGCCCAAGGGGTCAGCAGCCAAGACCGCCCCCCGAAGCCGCCGAGCCACCGCTTCGAAGAAGGGGGGCGCCCGGGCCACCGGGACCCGGAAGTCGGCGTAGTCACGCCGCCCTCCCGGCGCGAAAAGGACCCCCAACGGTGGGGGCCCTTCGCTGCTGGATTGGTCGTTGGCCGGCGCCGCAGGCCCCAGCTGTCACGGACCGCCTTACTTGCGGAACGCGTCCTTGACCTTTTCCCCCGCCTGCTTCAGGTTGCCGGAAACCTGGTCACCCTTGCCTTCAGCCTCCAGGCTCTGGTCGTCGAGGGCCTTACCGGCACTCTCCTTGACCTTGCCCTTGGCGGTCTGCATCTTGTCCTTGGCTTTGTCACCTGTACTCATCAGGTACCTCCTCTGTCCCCGAGTGTTACCCGGCCAGGTCCCCCACAAACGGACAGGTGCCGTCGGGTGGGCGCCGGGGGTGGGCGACCAGCCTCGTCGACAATCGGTCGCGCCGCGTTTGCGTGCCGCGTGGAGCCACCCCGACCACGCGAGGTTTCGCTCATCCCCCAGGGTCGCCCGCCACCGACGGTCAGCCCGCCCCGCGAACGGCATCCGCCATCATGAGTACCGTGAAGGCGCACCGCCAATCGATCAGGGCGAGCAAGGCGAGACGAGGACCGTGGCGCGTCCGGGCAGCCCTTGCCGCCCGACTCGTTCCGGTCACTCTCCTGCTCGCCGGTTGTGCCGCGCAGGCGTCCTCGGGATCGAGCGGGACCGCAACCACCAGTCGTCCCGGCCCGACAGCGCCAGCGGCCGACAGGAACACCGCCCGGTCACCCAGCGTCCCTACCACGAGGTCCGAATGGTCCTTGGTGGTCGAGCCCGACGACAGCATGGCGCCGCTCTACTCGCTCATGTCAAGCGCAGAACACCGCCTCGATATGACCATGTACGAGCTGGCTGATTCTCGAACGGTCAGCGTCTTGGAGATGGATGCAGCCCGTGGAGTTCGTGTTCGTGTGCTCCTCGATAAGGACTACTCGGGCGGTTCGGTCAATGCCGCCGCGTACTCCGAGCTCATCGCCCACGGCGTCGAGGTTCGGTGGTCGTATTCGAGCACGATCTTTCACCAAAAGACCATTACCGTCGACGGCACGACCTCGGCGATCATGACCCTGAATCTTACGAGCGAGGACTACGCGGATACTCGCGACGTTGCCGTCATCACGACGCAACCCAGCGACGTCGCCGTCATAGAGACCGTCTTCGATCGGGACTGGTCGGGTTCGAGTCGTCCGGGTCCCGGCCCCGACGCCGTCGACCTGGTGTGGTCCCCCGGAGCTACCGGCCCGTTGGTGAACTTGATCGATTCCGCCCGCACATCGCTTCTGGTCGAGAACGAGGAAATGGACGACCAAGCGATCGAGAGCGCGTTGGAATCGGCTGCGGGACGGGGCGTCAACGTAGAGGTGGTGATGACTTACTCGTCTGACTGGGTTGCCGCTTGGGCGCAGCTGGTGAACCGGGGCGTTCACGTGAGGACCTACTCGCCGAACGCCTCGCCCTACATCCACGCCAAGGTCGTCGTCGCCGACGGCACATCGGCCTTCGTGGGAAGTCAGAACTTCAGCGAGGCCAGTCTGCAGGACAACCGCGAGCTGGGGCTGATCTCCACCGAGCCGGCAGTTGTCGACGGCGTTGCCGGCACCGTCCGGATGGACTACGCCGGCGCAACGCCATTTCCTGCGGCCACGACATCGGCTCCGACCTTGGCTGGGGGTGGAGCCTGGTGCCGGGCGTCGGTCACCCCGGCCAACGACGGCTACGCAGGCGATGCCGACGTGTCGGTCACCTCCAACCAACCGAATACGACAGCGACCGCCTCGGATTCGACTGACCACTGGAGCGACGACACCAACGGCGCCGGCGCCGTGGTCATTCGCCTGTACCACACCCACGCCGGCGAAACGGTCACAGTGACCGTGGGTACGGCCTCCTGCGCAACAACTGCCTAGCCCTTCACGCGGAGCGGCGCTGCGTCCCCGGCGCTCTCTCGGTCGGCTCGGCGGTATCGTCGGGTCCGATGAGCGATCTGCCGCGTCAAGATGGTCCGCGTCGAGCAGTCGACCGGCGTATTGAAGACTTCGACGAGAGTTACCTCGGGACGCCGCCCTGGGATATCGGCAGTCCCCAGCCGGTGTTCTCCGCCCTCCTGGAAGAGGGGGCAATCCGTGGCCAGGTGCTCGATGCCGGATGCGGGACGGGCGAGCACGCACTCATGGTGGCCGCTCGCGGTTTGGACGCCACCGGCATCGATGCCTCTCCTCGGGCGGTCAAGCTGGCCAAGGGAAAAGCGGGCGATCGGGGCCTACCCGTGCGTTTTCTCGTCGCAGACGCCTTGGCCCTGCCGGGTCTCGGGCAGCAATTCGACACCGTGCTCGATAGCGGCCTGTTTCACGTCTTTGACGACGAGGCGCGGGCCCGCTACGTCAGCTCGCTGGCAGGGGTGGTAAGGCCAGGTGGGCGGGTCCTGCTCGAGTGCTTCAGTGATCGCCAGCCTGGCGACTGGGGGCCGCGCCGCGTCCGACAGGCGGAGTTGCGAGACGCCTTCTCCAGGGGTTGGATCGTCGAATCAATCGATCCGGTGCACTTTCATATCAATCTGGAACCACCCACCGCCGAGGCGTGGCTGGCGCGTATCACACGAGCTATCGATTGACCCGGACGGATGCTGCCCGACACGCGGCGGCGTTGTCACCCTGCGTCAGGGACCCGGGACCCGGCGTGTCATAGCCTCGAGAACGACCCGGAAAGAGACCCGCCGGCCGCGGCCATTCTGGAGTCAAGCCCGCCCCGCTTTCTGATACATCGTCACGGTATCACGGGTAAGAATGCCGTCCATCACCTCCGGTGATACCACAAAAAATTCTTCCGCCTTCACACGAAGAAAAGGGCCCCGCCACCTGCCCTTGCGTGGATCCGTGGGCTTCGTTTTGAGGTCGACACCCTTTGCTGATTGGCAGGTGCGCCTGGACAGGCTGGAATAGACCCGATAACGTCCTGCGCTTCCACGAAGCTACGACGGGGTCACGTCGCGTCCAGTTCAGAGGTTGAACACCTCCTGGCAGATCACAGACACGTCGCAGTCATCCACCGAAGGGTTCGCCATTGGGAAATCATTAGGGTCCGGGTTTCTACATGAGAAGACCTGTTCCCGCTCCGCAAGACCACCAGCACGGCCCACCAGGGCACGACCGAAGGAGTCCCATGAAGCGTCGAACAAGGCTGATATCTATCGGCTGTGCCGTTGTCGGCACTTTTCCAATCGCCGCCCAAGCGGCATCAGCATCGACGAACGAACCACAAACAGTCTCTTTGCATGAGAAGCAATCACTCTCTCTGCAGGCGAGCCGCCCAGCGCCCGGGCGAGTGAGGGCAGTTCATCCCAGGGCCGTTTCCCCCAAGGTTCAGCCACCACTCGAGAGGGTAACCGTCAACCCCGGCGATACGCTCAGTGCGATCGGCACCCGAATCTCCCGAACCTGGGAGCAACTCGTAGGCTACAACCAAATTTCCAATCCGGATCTGATCTACGCAGGTCAGATCATCGTCATCCCTCCAGCCAATTATGTCGCCGCTATCGCGCCGACCCCGAGTCCGGTGGTGGAGTCCACGCGAGAAGTAGCCGAGACACCAAGATCGGTACCGACTTCTCATACCTATTCGGCCTCCGTCACGCCCGCGTCCAGCGGGCAAGCATCGGGCATCTGGGGCTGTATCGGGTATCACGAGTCGGGCAACAATCCCAGCACCAATACCGGCAACGGTTATTACGGGATGTATCAGGACACCCAATCTTCTTGGGTCGAAGGTGGCGGGCTCGCCTATGCCCCGAGGGCTGACCTGGCCTCGGGCGCAGACCAAACCATCGTCAACGAGCGCATCCAAGCCCAACAGGGTTGGGGTGCCTGGCCTGTCAGCTCCGTCAAGTGCGGGGCCTAACTGACTGAGCCTTGATGGATCAGCCACGCTCTTGGTCGACCCCGCGGCCCGGAGCGTGGCCGATCCCAGCTACGTAAGCCACCGGCGGTGTGCCGGTCCGGCGAACCTCGCCGACCGTCGGCGCCATTGCTGGCTTTGTCGCCGGCGATCCTGCCTGGCGGCCAGTACTCCTGCCGCAAACCCCACGCCGGCGGAATCGGTAGAACCCGCCTGACTGAGCCAGTCGATAGACGACGAAGCGTCGTAGTAGTCCCCAAGGACTGTCTGAACGTCCTCGGCCAGCTGAAGATGGCGCGTCTGACCACATCGGCGACGGTCAACGATCCCCGCCCCGTCTGCTCGGGTGGCAGGTGCCCATCGGGCGCCCGTCCGAGGGCTTTGGCCAACTTCGCTTGGTAGTCGGCCTCGGCACCGGCGCGCCGCAGCTCCTTGGCGACGCGGGAGGTGGCCGACAACGCGTTGGCATTCGTCCGACGCTTCACCATTAGGCGCTACTCGAAGGCGACCCCGGGGCTCTACGAGCCAGCCAGCGTCGGGGCGGCATCTCGCTCGAGCAAGGCGACCAGCTCGTCGTATGGTCCAATGAGAAAGGCTCGGTCACCCGGAGCAAAACGGGTGGCCCGTCGGGGTGGGTGCTCGAGGTCGGCGTCACCACTCCGCCGGATGGCAATGACGCGGATCCGGGCGGAGAGGTCTTGCATGGCCAACCCCGTCAGGCCCCCCTCTGGCGCGACGGTGAGACACGCCACGAGCAACAATTCGTGTTCGATGTAGAAGGTCGACAGAACGTCCAACCCGAGAGCCGCACCCACGAACCAAGGCGCAGCCAAGGCCGACGTCGAACGGACCAACCCGAAGCCGAAGCTTTCCTCGATGGTCCGACCCAACGGACGATCGAAGATCCGCATGACGATCGGAATGTCCAGATCGAGGTGGCGTAGGTGCTGGCGTAGCGTCAGCGCCGTCTCCAGGTTGGTGAGGTCGTCACTCGTCAACACCGCCACCGCCGAAGCTTGGGCCACGTTGGCGGCGTCCAGGGTCGCGGTCTGAGTTGCATCCCCTACCACGATGGGAACGCGGAGGGCGCGGCCCTCGGCGACGTGTCGATTCTGTTCGTCGTTCTCGATGACCACGACCCGGTGCCCGTAGCTGACCAGGCTCTCGGCCACTCGCAACCCGACGGCTCCAAGTCCGACGACCACGACGTGACCGCGCAGCTGCGTCACCCGACGCAGCCCGAGCGCATCCGCGACTCGACGACTGAACAAGAGGTCGGTGATCACTGCGAATACCGCGGTGATGGCGGTCACGCCGAGAAGGATCAGGATGATGCCGAACACCCGCACCCCCGCCGATTGGCCCGCGAACGAGAAATCGCCGTAGCCGACGGTGGAGATGGTCTCGACCGTGAAGTAGAGCGAATCGAGAACCGACAGATCGCCTCCGTGGCTGGTGTGGTAGGTCAGGCGCAGGACGACGGTGGAGATCACGACCATTGCTGCCAGGGCGAGAAGAAGAACTCCGAGCCTGCGCCCGGCGCCTTGGGCCACTGAACGCAGCAGTTGAAAAGCTGTTCCGACTTGTGACGACCGAGGGGGGTTCCGTGCCATCCTGGCCCGGTCGCCACCCATCGCCGCGGCCAGATCCTCGGCGGTGCCGAGCACGCTCACCCGATCCCCGGGATGGACCGCATGGTCCCGGCCGGGACAGATTTCGAGGTTACCTCCTGGAGCGACCACCGCTATGGGAACCAGGTCGCCGAAGATGGACCGAAGCGTCCCTGGTCGGGTCACGACCGTCTCGGTCACGGTGAACCGTTCGCCTCCGAGATCCACCTCGACGTGGCCGCCCCCCCGACAGGCCTGGACCAGGGAAGGCGCAGCCAGGTCGGCCACGTCGAGGGCGGCTCCTGAGGACAGGAGGTGGCCCATTGCGGCACCGACTGCTCTGTTGGTCATCTGCAGGATCATGCGAACGTCAGGGCGGTGCTGGCGGGCGACGAGTGCCGTCTCCAGGTTCTGGACGTCCGTGGCCTCAACGCACACCACGGCTCGGGCGTTCGCCAGTCCGGCGTTGACGAGCACCTCCGGCATGCGCGCCGCCTCCGCGACGTGGCGCACCCCCCAGCGTCCGATCAGTGAGACCATCTGGGGATCCGGGTCGTCGTCAACGACCACGACCGGGACTTCCGAAGCTCGCAGCACCTCGACGATCCGCAGCCCCAACGTGTGCAGCCCGCACACGATGACATGACCGGCGGGTTCCAGAAGCGGTGGATCGTTCAGGGCATCGGGCACCAGCCAACACTGGCCCAAGACGTATGCCGGAACGATTACGAAATTGTGAAGAGTCGAAGGCGGTTCTGTGTTCGAGCGGTCCGCGAGTGCTGCGCCACTTAACCGTTGACCACATGGGCAGCGAAAGCAAACAGGTTCAGCCCCAGCCGGTCCGACAGATAGCGAGTGACCCGCTGACCGCGAACGCTGTTGCCAGCGTTGTCAAGGGGAGGCGAGAAGGTACTCACGACCGGCGAAACGGCTCAGACCCTCAGCAATGAAAGCAAACTTCTCTGCTGCTGTTTTGCCCGGCACCAAGCTGGTAGTAGCAATGCCACCTGCGTTGACCATCGGGTTGATCGTGCGTTCCGGACTCAACTCGATGGCCATCACCGAGTTGAACGGGAGGCCGGTGCTGTTGACCCCTAGTCGGTCCCGAGCCTCCCGATACCCGATCGACTCGCAGACGAGCGCGAAGGTAAAGACCTTGGAAATGCTCTGTATCGAGAAGGAGATGTCGGCGTCGCCTACCGCGAACATGCGGCCTCCCACGCCGACCAGGCAGATACCGAAGAGGCTGGGTGACGCTTTCGCCAGTGCTGGTATGTAGTCGGCGACGACCCCCTCCACCAGCCCCTGGTACCGCTCATAGGCCTCGAGTGCGATCGCAACCACCTCTTCCGCCGAGGGTAGCTGCCCAGTTGATACCGAGCTGCTGTGGTCGCTCATCTCCGAGGGATCGTCGCCGTCCATCACATTTGCCCGGCACCCCGTAGCCCTCCGATGCCCAGCGACTGATCGGAAGCAGGTGCATCGGCGCCGGAAGGATGCTCGTCTTGCCAATCGTCAGAGCTGGAGGAAGCCGAGGCAGGACCCGGCTCAGGGGGATCTTCGAGAAAGTCAACAGTCGGTACAAAGAACAACGTGCCAGTCACCGCGGTAGAGAAGTCGAGGATACGGTCGTAGTTGCCTGGTGGGTCGCCGACAAACATGCGCTCGAGCATCTCCTCGGTAACGCTCGGGGTACTGGAGTAGGCGATGTAATACGTGCCGAACATCCCATCACCTACCGTCCCGAACGGCATGTTGTCCCGGAGGATCTGTCGCTCCTCCCCATCGGGTCCGACGATCGTGTTCAAGGCGACGTGGGAGTTGGATGGCTTGACATCGTCGGACAGCTCTACGTTGGCCAGCTTCGTCCGGCCGATCACCCGCTCCTGCTCTTCGACGGGCAGCGCGTTCCACGTCACCAGATCGTGCAGGTACTTCTGGACGATCACATAGCTTGCCCCGGAGAAGAAAGGGTCCTCGCCGGCAACGGTGACCGCGTCCGCGGCGGCGGAACCAACTGGATTCTCGGTTCCGTCGACAAAACCAAGCAAATCACGCACCTCGAAGTACCTGAATCCGTGGGTCTCGTCCACAACCGTCACGGCGCCAGCCAGACGGTCCATGATCTGAGAAGCGAGCTCGAAGCATAGATCCATGTGCTCAGCCCGGATGTGGAAGAGGAGATCTCCCGCTGTTGCCGGGGCCTGGTGCTTGTCCCCCCGGACCTCGTTGAAGGGATGCAAGCCGAGCGGCCGCGGACCCGGGTAGATCCGGTCCCACGCGTCCGACCCGATCCCCGCTACCACGGTCAATCCCCCGTCAGGTGTGCGAAACCCGACCGTGCGTTGAAGGCCGGCCAGATCGGACAGGAGATCACGGACCGGGCCTTCGGATCCCGCGGGCACGGTCATGACCAGGAAGATCGCCGATCGGGTGAGCGGGGACAGCACGGGTTGTGAAATTGGCAGGCTCACGTTTTGCGGCGGCGGTGCGGGGGATGTCATCCCGATGCTCCTCCTCATCAGGGCCCTACCGGCGACCCCGGAGGTGCCAGATGGCGAGCCTAGGCGATCGGGTCCCGCGTTGAGCGCCCTGTCGACGCTCGGTGAGGCACCGCGGTGTCGTCGCAGTTCCGGGCCGCAGCTCAAGGCGAGGTGGGGTACCGGGCCAGCAACTCGCCAACGCGACCGGACGCCTCGGCGCTGGCCAAGGGGTTCCAGTAGTCACGCCACAGGACGATCTGTCCCTTCCGCACCTGGATCACCTCGACGTAGCGCAGGTCATCATACGGTTCGCCCGTCGCGGTGACCACGCCATTGGTGTCGAGTTCGACCACTATGACCTCTGGGTTCGCAGTCTGGTGAACGGCCAGAAGGCGGTAGCCCGTCTCGTTGAGCGGCCTGTCGGCCATCTCTGCAAAATGCGACCTTATGGCGTCGCGGCCTTCCACGCGTCGCGGCACTCCGGGCGGGGCAAAAGGAAGCTCGTGGATCCCGTCCGGAGCGAACAGGTCGGCGAAGCCAATCAGATCATTGGCGATGGCGAGGTGCATAGCCTGCTCAAACACCTCGATCGCGCTCCTCGTCGGCTGGGTCCCGTCGGCCTGCATGGACCACCTCCCCGGTAGCACTCCACTGGTGGTGCTGATCGTCCCGGCCGGCGGGGGGACACTCCGGCCGGAACGATCAACGATCTCGTCACCCTCGCCCACAGGGCGATGCTTGCACCCGTATTTCGACGGCTCCTGCCTCCCGAGTCGCTGACACCCGGGTCCATGACGAGACGACGCACCTTATCGGTGTCCATCTACGTTCCCCTTGACTGCCAACGGTGTTCGCACGATCGTAACTGGCTGTTAACGATCACGTCCGGCTGTCCCCAGGAAATGGGGACAGCCCTGTGGACAAATTGTGGTCACCGGGCTCGGTCCTGTGTGACACCTGCTTGCGGATGGGTAAGAGCAGACCATGGCCGAGTTTCGTCCTGCAGATCACGCTATGGGGCTCGAACTGCAGTTGGAGGAGTTGATCGAGCAACGAGAGCGAGCCCGCGTGCAAGGCCGCGACGACGACGCCGTGCGCCTGGACGCGGAGATAGCAGCTCTCCAGACCGAGCTCGCCTCCACAGCCGAGCTCGCCGCCCGGCAGCGGGCCCGGCCCGACTCGGGTCCTGAGCTGCACAACGCCGAACAACTAGGTGTTGGCGAAGGCGCCGGATAAGCCCGGACTCGAGTGGACCTCAAGACCAGACGACGTGACTGACGACTCACGGAGCTTCCTCGGAAGCGGCCGTGGTCGAGAAATGAGCCCGTAGTCGTCACTCCACGCCGGGCCACGGCTTGTCGCCCTGAACGTGGATGCCCTCGAGGACCCGTTCGGCGTTGGGATAGTCGAAACACCCGTAATGCTGCACGGCGCGGTTATCCCACATACCAAGCGCATTGTCCGCCCAGCGGAATCGACACTGGTATTCGGGAACCGATGCCCGCCGAGCCAGATAGTCGATCAGCATCCGGCTCTCTTCTCTCGGTAGGCCCACGACCGACAAGGTATAGGTCCCCGTCACGTACAGGATCTTGCGGCCGGTCTCCGGGTGATCCAGGACGAGGGGCAACGTCTTGGGCCGGCTGACCTCCTGCCATCGGGCCAGCGCCTCATCGCTCATATCGGGATGAAATTCCCGGACATTTTCGCTGAATCCGTGCACGGCTCGGAGACCGCTGATGGCGGTCTTCAACCACGGAGACAAACCGTCGTAAGCCGCGCCCATATCGGCGAACACGGTCTCGCCGCCGATGGCAGGCTTCGTTCGGATGACTGCCACGTTGGCGGCGATAGGCGGATTCGCATAGGGCTGATCGGTATGCCAATAGCTCTCCCGAGCGAGATTGCCCTGCCCGCGCCGAAAATGGTAGATCTCGCCGGTGGCCTCTTGGCTTGATCCCTGGCCGTATGGTACCGACTCGGGCCCACGACGCAACGGGCCGAAGTGTCGAGCGAAGCGTAAATGGTCGTCGCGGCTCAGCGGATTATCCTGGAAAAAGAGCAGCGCTTTGCGATCCAGGAACAGCTGGCGCAGAAAGGCGACAACGTCGCCATCGAGATCCGCCCTTAGATCGAGACCGTACACCTCCGTACCGATCGTGGGCGCCAAATGTTTCAGCGTCACACCAGCCGGGGCCGTGCCCTCGAGATGTCTTTCAGCAACGCCTACCAGGTCGGACATGGCAACATCCCCTTTTCTGCCGCGACGGGGCCCTTGGAACCCGCTTCGCTCACGGCATCCAAATCCCGCCGTTGACGTGGACCACGGTTCCGTTGAGTCCGGAAGCCGCCGGAGAAGCAACCCACACGATGGCGCGTGCCTGCTCCTCCGGCGTCATCCACCTTCCTGACACCCACGTAGCCGCCACCCCCTCGGGATCGTCGAGCTCCCGAAGGGCATGTTCCGACGAGGTGTGGCCTGGCGCAACCACATTCACCCGTACGCCAGTCTTCGCGCACTCCAGCGCCATCACCCGGCTCATCCCGATCATCGCCGCCTTGGCGGCACTGTAAATCGATCGTCCCTCGAGGGGACGGTAGGCGCTCGTCGACGACACGTTCACTATCGCCCCCCTCCCTTCGGGAATCATGATCCGCATGGCCTCTTTACAGGCAAAGAACGGACCGCGCAGGTTCACCCCCATCCCGCGATCCCAGAGCTCTTCGGTAGTTTCCGCGACCTTCGCCTTCGGGAAAATCGCGGCTACGTTGGCCAGGACGTCCAGACGACCGAATCGAACGTGCACCTCCTGTAGGGCGTCACGCACGCTGTCGCACTCGGCCATATCCACCTCGTGGACCGTGGCCTCGACCCCGTGGCCACGCACCTCCTCAGCGGCCGACAGCGCGCCCTCGATGTCCACGTCAAACAGGGCCACGTTCGCTCCCTCGTGGGCGAACGCTATCGCCGCGGCCCTTCCGATCCCCTTCGCCGCCCCGGTAACAACCGCCACGCTCCCACCAAGTTCCAGCTCCACGGGTTTCTCTCCTGACGTACCGGCCCCCACATTAGCGGCACCCAATTGCTGGCCCCCTTCGGCCCGTCAGGTCCGACCCAGAGAGCGCTACGGGTGGACCCGGTGCGCCGTGGGAGAGAGGCTTGATCGACGTCGACGCGACCCGATCGTCACCAGAGTGGCGAGACTTGAGACTATCGCCGTGGAACCTGGCTCGTACGGTAGTCCCGGTGGAGGTCCGCCATTACCAGCTGTCCCCACCAGACCAGAGTCGCGATCGAACCGGCTCGGCCTAGCCAGATGATTTACCGGCGGCGGGATACAGATTGCACACTGTCGGCGGAGCACGCCGCGGCCGGGTCGAACTCCGCAGTACCTTCAAGCACCTGCAAAAGATCTCGGGGAGCAACATCCCGGACGCGACTCGTTCGCCGAACGGAGCCGCGTGTCGTTCCGCCTAGAGCTTCACCTCTTGTGCTTTCTGGGCGGCGAGGCTCACTGGTGAGTTGAGCTCGAACGGATCGTGAATCTCGAGCTCGGCGCCGATCTGTCGCACCGCGGGGAGCACCTCCTCGCCGAGGAGCCGAATGCAGCGCATCGAGTCTTCATGAGAAACATGCCCGTCGTTGCCCCAAAGGAGCAAAATCGAGGCCCGGGTCATCTCCAGGAAATGGCGGATTCTCTCGATGGCCTGTCTCGGCGTACCGGCGATGAGTCTTCCCTGTTCGAGACGGGCCCGGAAGAGCTCGGGGCGTGGAGCACGCAGAGTACTGCCGACCTTCATCCGGGCGAGTCTCGACTCGGCACTGCTGTAACCCGCTGGCGAGACCAGCCAGGGTTTACTCATCCCGGTAAACTCGCCTTGCATCCAGGTGAACTCCATGCCATTCGCCAGAGCTCGGTCTTCATCCTCTTGTACGTGACACTGCACCAGATAGCCGCGTAGATCTTCCCCGGCCTGATAGCCAACCTCTTCAGCTGCGTCGCCATATATTTGCCAAATTCGATTCGTCTCGTCCAGGGTCGTCGTCAGGCAAATGTAGGGATAGCGATGCTGCGCCGCCCACACGATGCTCTCCACACTCGTGACACCGGGAACCCAGATGCGGGGGTGGGGTTGTTGCACGGGTAAGGCCCAGGGATTGACGATCGGAACCTGATAGTGATTTCCCTCCCACCTGAAGGGCCCCGGTTCGCTCCACGTTTTTACCATCAGGTCGTGACCTTCTTCGAAACGTTCCCGATTGAAGGCCGGGTTGGTGTTGTTGGCAAAATGTTCGTTACCGCCACCTCGGACCACACCCGCAACCAGACGACCTCCGGACATGCAGTCGATCATGGCAATTTCCTCAGCCAATTGGACGGGGTTGTCCCAGGTCGGGATCCGGTTCCCCAATTGCACGATCTTCACTCGCTCGGTAATGCCCGCCAGCATGGCCGTCGTAATATTTATACGCGGCTGCATACAGAACGGGGCATAGTCGTGCTCGTTGGTCATGATGCCGTCGAAGCCGACCCGCTCTGCTTCGAGATACTCTTCTTTGCGCTCGGCGAAGAGCCGGGTCGCTTCTTGAGGATCAAAAAACCGGTTCGAGAGCAGCAAGACCGTGTCACCGGGCTCACGCGCCGGGTGATCAAAAGGATGCACGACGCGCGCTTCGTCCTCCGGATAGGCGGACATCGGCTGCTCGGTGAAGTACGCTATAAACATAGCTCCATCTCCCGTCTCGTACGGCGCCAGCTACCGCGACTGGATAATGATACTTACTCGCCGCGTGCCGCGATCAAGCTGACAAGGAGTCTGGATGACACCGCAAAGTGGGCAAACCCTGGAAGGTCGGGTCGCCATCGTGACCGGAGCGGGCACCATCGGGCCCGGGGTGGGAGTGGGAAAGGCGACTTCGGTAGTGCTGGCCCAGCAAGGAGCCAAGCTGGTACTCACCGATATCGACGCCGAACGGGTACGAGAGACCGAGGCCCTGGTCAAAGCCGAAGGGGTCGAGCCGCTCGTGTTCGTGGGTAGCGTGGCCAATCCCGCCGACTGCCAGGCGGTGGTCGAGGCTGCGGTGGAAGCATTCGGGACCGTCGACATCCTCATCAACAATGCAGCCGCCTCCATCCCCGGAACCGTCGTCAGCCTCAGCGAAAGCGACTGGGAAACCGTCATCGGGGTGGACCTCATGGGCGCCGTGCGCATGTGCCGCTACGTCGTGCCCGTCATGCAAGCGGCTGGCCGGGGGGCCATCGTCAACATCTCCTCCGTAGCCTCCGCCCGGCACCTGGTCCACGCCGCCTACGCGTCGGCCAAGGCCGGCCTCGAAGCGCTCACCCGAGATATGGCCGTGGCCCACGGTCGCCAGGGAATCCGAGTCAATGCCGTCCAACCCGGCCACATCAACACACCCCGCGTCAGCTCGGTGGGCGCCACCGAGGGTCGAGAACAACACCAGGCCCTACGCAACGCCGCCTCTCCACTGGGAACCGAAGGCAACGCCTGGGACATCGCCTGGGCAGTCGAGTACCTGGTCAGCGATCGGGCCAGGTGGGTGACCGGCGTGACCCTCCCCGTGGACGGAGGCGTGATGTGCACCAGCTACCTGTCCATGCAACCCATCATCGCAGCCGAACAGCGAGACCGGCCCTAGGCAAGCCCTACGGAAGACTCCTCATCCTGCGTTGAACCATTGTGTCCGGCCAGGCCCTGGCGAAGGGTGTCAAAGATGCTGAGACCCTGAGCCACAACTCCCCCCCACTGCCATCTCATTTTCAGCCGGCTCTACGGCACGAGCACGGTTCGCTCGCCTGCTGGGTCCGAGCTAAGCCAGCTGGCCTCGACGTCCGCCAGGGCGACTGGCCGGACGTTGACGACGATGGTGCCCGCGTCGATCTCCTCAACGAGGCTCGGGAGCTCGGCCAGGTAGGCCTCGGTCGAAACAGCCCCTTGACCATTACCCTGGATGCGTAGGTTGGCCGAACGGAGGGCGACGGACGGCAGCTCCAAGGTGGCCCCGGCGCTCGCCCCGATCTGAATCCAGTTCATGGCTCGGCTGCGGTCAGTCCGGGCCCTGAGCAACGCCATCATGGCGGTCGCCGCCGGTTCGCCCCAGAGGTAATCGACGACGACGTCGACTTCGGCGGCCGCAGCAGCGAGGTCGCGGCCGGTCGTATCGAGATCCTCGGTTAGGGCGACAACCTCATCGACGCCGAGGGCGGTCAGTTCCGCCAGGCGCTCCAGATTGCGGCCGGCGCCGACCACCCGGCCGGCCCGGAGTCGTTTGGCCACCTGGACCGCCATGGCGCCGGCGTTGCCGGTCGCTCCGAGGATCAGAACCGACTGGCCCGGCAGAAGCGGGACCCGGTGACGAAGGGCCACCCACGAGGACATGGCCGGGTTCATGGCCGCCGCCACCTTGAGCGGGTCGATGCCTTCGGGCAACACGACGACGCGGCGCAGATCCACCACGGACCGTTCCGCCATAGATCCCCACCCGTCGTGGGGGACCACGAAGTACACGCACCGTCCGTCGGGCAGTCGTCCCACCCCGTCGATACCCGGGATCATGGGCAGCGTACCGGTGCTCGTGTAGTGACGGCCCGAGGCATCGGTGCGGACCCTCGGATGCAGTCCTGCGGAGAGCACCTCGACCGCGGCCTCGTCAGGTCCGTCGGGCTCAGGCGTGTCGTAGATCTCGTAGCGGGGAGGGCGGTTGAAGGATCGGACCACCGCAGCGTGCATCGGCATTGGAACCTCCTCCAGGCGAGCTACGACGTACTCAATATAGTTGGTATTACCCTCTAGTATAGTTTGTGTCACCAACTATAGAGCTTCACGCTGGTTGGTGTCACCAACTAGCGGTGTTACGGTCTGGGATGGTGTCAGAAGTTGATCGTGGTGTGGTCCTCACCCCGGTTCCCGGCGAAGGGGAGCTCGGCCTCGTCGACGCGCTGGCCCAGTTGAGCTTCGCCATCCAGGGGGCCCTCGGACGGATCGGCGCCACTCATGACCTGTCGATCGTCCAGGCCCGGCTCCTCGGGATCCTCCGTGACCGCCGGCCCACGATCAAAGAGCTGGCCGGCTTTTTGGGCTTGGACAAGTCGAGCGTGACCGGACTGGTGGATCGAGCGGAGGAACGAGGGCTGGTCCGCCGGGTCGCCTCCCCCCTCGACGGTCGCAGCGTGCAGGTGGCCATCACCCCGGCTGGCCAGAGGCTGGTCGGCCGGGCGGCAGCTGAGTTCGAGGCGGAGATCGCCGCGCTCGTCGTCGAGCTGAGTCCTGCCCAGCGAGATCGCCTGGCTGCGGCCGCCAGTCGGGTCGTGGCCGCCGACGCCCGACGTCGCGGGATCGACCTCCTCGGGTCGGTTAATCGAGACACCTAGCCATGACCCGACTTGTCATTGACATCACGCCGCTTCGACGGCACCGGTATTTCCGGGGCCTGTGGGCCGGCCAGGTGGTCTCTGGGCTGGGATCGCAGCTGACGTTGGTGGCGGTCTCCTACCAGATTTACGGTCTGACCCACTCGACGTTGATGGTCGGTCTGGTCAGTCTGGTCCAACTGGTGCCGTTGCTGGCAGGAGCCCTGTGGGGGGGCACCCTTGCCGACGCCGTGGACCGAAAGAAGGTGCTGCTCCTGACCCAGGTCGGCATGGCCATGGCGGTAGGCGGATTGGTGGTCAACGCCTCTCTTTCCCATCCGGCCGTGTGGCCACTGTTTGTGTGCAGCGCAGCCAGCGCGGGGTTTCAAGGGGTCGACTGGCCAGCGCGACGGGCTGCCTTACCGATGCTGGTTGGGCCGGACGACGTGACGGCGGCCATTGCCCTGCAGACCTCCGTCCAGCAACTCGCCTTGGTGGCCGGACCGGCCCTGGCCGGCATCCTCATTGCCACCATCGGCTTGAACGCTGTCTACGGGATCGACGTGGCCACCTTTGCCGTGGCGTTCGTCGCCGCCGCGCTCCTGCCGGCCCTGAATCCGACCGGCGGAGGAACCCCGATGGGGGTTCGGTCGATGACCGAAGGATTCCGTCATCTCCGCCACGAGAAGCTCCTGTCAGCCACCTACTGGATCGACCTCAACGCCATGATATTCGGCATGCCCCGCGCCGTCTTTCCGGCTCTGGCGATCCACCTTTACGGCGGTGGCGCTGGCGTTCTCGGGCTCCTGTACGCCGCGCCGGGGGCCGGAGCGCTGATCGGCTCGCTGTTCACGGGCTGGTGCAGTCACGTTCGCCGTCAAGGCAGGGCCATCGCCGCCTGTGTCATGGTCTGGGGGTTGACGATCACCTTGTTCGGGATCACACCCGTGTTATGGATCGGCCTGGTGCTGTTGGGGCTGGCCGGCGCCGCCGATGTGATCTCGGCGGTGTTCCGCCAGGCGGTTCAGCAGCGAACCGTTCCTGACCATCTTCAAGGTCGGCTGTCGGGAACCTTCTTTGCCGTGGTGGCGGGGGGTCCCCGCCTCGGTGATGTCGAAACCGGGTTGGCGGCCGCGGTCGGGGGCCCACAGTTTGCCGTGTGGTCGGGCGGGTTGGCTTGCATGGTTGGCGTCGTCGTGTTGCTGTGGCGGGTACCCGAGTTGTGGCAGGACGACGGCGGCGGCCAGTCCCTCTCCGTCGAGGAGGAGCACGACGCCATCGCGGAAGCCATCACCGAATTGGGCGCCGGCGAGCCGTCATAAGAACGCCGAGCACTGCGGGCGCGGGCGCGCTCCTGGGTTATTCGTCGATGCCATGGTCGGCCCCTGGTTCTTACCGCACCGGCTCGCAGCCACCAGCCGCACGAGGCGGCCGACATGGTTCGGTTGGCCGCGAGATATGGGATCGCCCCACCTTCGAAAGCGACGCTGGACCGGCCTGCGGCCGGCCCTACCGGGTGAGCCAGGCCAGGGTGAGGGCGGCGCTCCAGGAGAAGCCATGCCCGCCGATCCCGAGCGAGGTACGAGGATCGTAGTACTCCGAGTAGCCCTGTTCGACCAGCGCCCGGGTGGCCGTCCGTAGAGCGGCGGGCCGGACCGCATCACCGACGAGGATAAGGCCCTCGGCCACCAGCCAGTTGACGAGCACCCACACCGGACCGCGCCAGTAGCGAATCGGATCGAACGCCGGGTCGTCGGGATCTGTGGTCGGGATCGATCCGGGGAGAGTCTGCCGCCACGCGTCCACCCGCTCCAACATCTGTCGAGCTCGGTCCTCGACAACGCCCGCGTACAGCGCTACCAAGCCGACCGAGGTGGCCGGGCCGACAGACCGCAGAGTGCGGACATCGTATGGGCGGAACCAGGCCAGCTCGTCGTCCCAGAGGGCGGCCAGACCAGCCCGGGTGGTCGCGGCCACCCGAGCCGGGATGGTACCGTCCAGGCCGGCTGAGTTGGCAGCCGTGGCGAGGTCGCTGGCCGCCCGGGCGGTGATCGCCGTAAAACAGGGGTCCTCGACGGCGAACGGGCTGTCAGCGGCTTGGCGTTCGGTGTCCCAGCCCGCGGCGCGCAAGGCTTCGACGATTCCGAGGTACTGCCGGTACTCGCGGGTGGATGGTCGTTGGTCGGCGGAGACCGTCCTTACGTCCCGCCGTTCGAGGTGCACGTTCGTTGCTTCGGGCACGACTGACAGCGGCTGGTCCCAGGACGGTGAGTTGTCCATCCCGGATTCCCACGGATGCACAATGACACAGGCGCCGTGCGGCCCGCGCCTGGCCCGCTCGATCCAGGCCAGCCACGACACCAGCCGGGGCCAGAGCGAGCGAAGCGCCCGGGCGGCTCGGGCTCGGTCGGGGTCTTCCCCAAAGAGCCGGGCCGCCGCGCTCGCCGGCAACGGAGGTTGCGTCAATCCTGTCGTCGGTGGGTTGTGACCGGTTTTCCATACATCCGGCCCGGGAAAGTAGCTGTCGTCGTCGTGCCAGAACACGATGTGGGGAACCAGCCCTGACGACCATTGGGCCGACATCAGCCGTTCCAGTTCGGTCCAAGCGTCGCTCCAACGGCCAGCTGCGGCCCACCCCAGGGCGATCGGCCCGGAGTCCCAGCACCACTGGTAGGGATACAAACCCAAAGCAGGCACCGTGTAGCCGTCGCGGCGGTTGGCGGAAAGGACCGCTAGGGCACCAGCCCTTAGCTCGTCATCGTTCATCGGAGCGGTGTCGTGGGTCAAGGCTCGCCGTCGTTAGCGGGGGCGTCATAGAGTCACCGACATCCCCCGAACTCCTCGAAGTCAAAGGTCCGTTGCCTCCGGCGTCGTAAAGGTGGTCGGCCATGACCATCGCAGGCTAGGTCTTTTCGGCAGTATGTCCCGAAGCGCCTTCCACCCCGCCCTGGAGGGCCGGCATCAGCTCGAGCTCGCCCGAAGCTGGTCCAAGAGTCGCTGCAGCGATTTTCGGAGAGCTTCCACCTCCTTCGGGCTGGTGAGCGCCGCCCATCGTTCCTCGATCCGAGCCCCGGCTGCGTGCGTCACCGGTGGGACCGACTTGCCCCGCTCGGTGAGAAAGACCAGCCGCGACCGCCGATCATTCGGGTTTGGCCTCCGCTCGACATAGCCGGTTCGCTCGAGCTGCTCGACGGCTTGCGCCATGGTCTGTTTCCGTACCTGGGCGAGCTCCGCCAGCTCCGACACGGTAATCCCCTCTGGCGTCACGAACGGAAACACGTTCCCTGCGCTCGGACCGATGTCCCCGAACCCGGCCCGGCGTAGCACAGCATCCATTTCTTGCGAGTACTGCTGGTAGATCAAGCGGACCAGCAACCCGATCATGGGTCGAGCGGGAAATCTCTTTGGTGGCATATAGACAGGACCCTGTCTAACCTCTATGATGGACAGGCACCTGTCCACTTTAGTCACCTGGAGCGCTTCATGTCCGACATCCCTGCTATTTACGGCCAGTTCGGCCAAGCTCTCGGCGTCGCCGAGCGAACTCTGTCTTCCATTTTGCGCGCCCACCTGGCCCAACGCGACGTCGTCCCCGAGGCCTGGTACACCCTGCGACTGCTGGCCACCCGCGGCCCGGCTTACCCCCGCACCGAACTCACGCGGATGCTCGAGGGCCCTTGCTTTGACGCCCATGCCGCCGAGGCCCTGCTCGCCCGCCTCGAAGCCGACGGCCTCATTCGCGGCGGCGCTGAGCTCGACCTGACCTCCGCCGGCGAAGCCCGGTATCAGAGCCTACGGGACTACATCAGCGGCCCCTCTGTGCAACTGCTCAGCCAGTTCGACCGGCACGACATCGAGACGACGGTCCGCACGCTTCAGGCGATCACCGCGAGGGCGACGGCATAGCTAGTCCGGAGGAGAAAGAGTATTCGCCCCGCCGATCGGGACTCCACAGCCAGACACCGAATGCTGATGCCGTTCACCGATCCGGTGCAGTAGTTTTCTTTACGCCCCACCCGTACCGGACCTATCACGGCAGGCGACGATGGCGTCGCCTGCCAGACGCCTGAGCGCTGCTATCCCCTCCATCGATCGCAGCACCACCACCACGGGAGAACTTAACTATGCCAGAACCGAAGGTCAGCTTCGACGGCGATATCAAGCCTCTATTCCGGGAAAAGGATCGCAATTCGATGCGCAGAGCGTTCGATCTGTGGTCCTACGCCGATGTGCAGACCCATGCTGACGCCATCGCCGGGCGACTGAAGAACGGCTCCATGCCGTGCGACGGTGCGTGGCCCCCTGAACAGGTCGAGTTGTTCGAACGCTGGGTCGAACAAGGCAAGGCCGAGTAGGAATCGCACCGAGCGGGATGCTCGCCGGGCATAGCCGGTAGCAGAGTGGGTCTTCGCGCCAGGGGCAGATCGACATAGCCCACCTGACGGCGCCGACGGGAAGGGCAACCCGGGGCGGTGGCGGCCCAGCACCATGCTCCGTACCCCTTCGGCCGGCTGCGTTGTCTTCCCTGGCAGTGATCGGGACGGCATTGTCGTTCTCATAGGGTGGTCAAGTGCAACTCGCTAGGGATTCTGAGTCGTTGAGCCGCGCTCTCGACGGCGTCGTGGACAGGATGGTCGTCCTGCGCCGGGAGATCCACGCCCATCCCGAACTGGCGTGGCACGAACTGCGCACGTCGGCATTGGTGACACACGAACTGCGCCGCGCCGGGCTTTCCCCCACCCCCCTCCCGACAGGAACGGGCCTGGTGTGCGACGTCGTGGGCGACGGGCACGGCCCCACCGTGGCCCTCCGAGCTGACCTCGACGCCCTGCCGATCGACGATGAAAAAGACGTCCCGTATCGGTCGTCAGTCCCCGGCGTCGCCCACGCGTGTGGCCACGATGTCCACACCGCGGTGGTGCTGGGCGCTGGGCTCGGCTTGGCCCGTTTGGCGGCTGCCGGCGAACTCCTGGGCCGGGTTCGATTGGTGTTCCAGCCGGCGGAGGAGGTGGTCCCAGGCGGTGCTCTGGCTGCCCTGGCAGCTGACGCCCTGGGTGGGGCGAGGCGGGTCTTCGCCTTGCATTGCGATCCTCGGGTCGACGCCGGGTCGGTGGCGGTGCGGGCCGGTCCGATCACCGCCGCGGTCGACTCGATCACCGTCCGACTGTCGGGCCCAGGTGGTCACACGGCGCGGCCCCAACTCACCGTCGACCTGGTTTCGGCGCTGGCCGACATCCTGGTCCGGACCCCCGCGCTGTTATCCCGGCGGGTAGACCCGCGCGCCGGGCTCTCGCTCGTCTGGGGAACGGTGACAGCCGGATCCGGGGACAACATCATCCCCAAACAGGGTGAGGCGACCGGAACTGTCCGGGTGCTTGATCCGTCGGCCTGGGCCTCGGCGGCGGAATTGATCCCCCGGCTCATCGAAGAGGTCGCGGCGCCCTACCGGGCCCTGGTCGAGGTCGAGTACCAGCGGGGGATCCCGCCGGCGGTAAACGATCCGGAGGCCACCGAGGCCTTTCGAGCGGCGGCCGCCACCACGCTCGGTCCCCAATCCGTCCAGGAGACGCCCCAGAGCATGGGCGCAGATGACTTCGCCTGGTTCCTTGACCGAGTTCCGGGCGTTATGGCCCGCCTGGGGGTGCGCCGGCCCGGCACGCTCGACGCCCCCGACCTCCACTGTGGCGACTTCGACGTCGACGAGGCGGCCATCGCTTGCGGGACCCGCGTCCTCGTCGTGGCCGCGTTGAGCGCGCTACGCGACCCCCGGCTGCGGCCGGCTACCTGAGTTCGAGGCGCTTGTCCACGGTGAGGGTGTTCGTCACCACACCCGTACTGTCGTAGCTGCCCGACAGGGGTGCCACGTCCGCGTAGTCACGTCCAACCGCGACCACCAGGTAATCCGAGTCGGCCCGGCGGTTGTGGGTGGGATCCCAGCCCTCGGCGAACCAACGGTTTCGGTGGTAAGGGTGCGGCCGCAAGACCTCGACCCAGGCGTGACTCCCTCCTTCTCCGACGAGGTGCCCTGATACGTACCGGGCTGGCGTTCCCTGGGCCCGGCACGCCGCCAGCATGATGTGGGCGTAGTCCTGGCACACCCCGCGGCCACCGGCCATAGCCTCGGATGCAGTGGTCCGGACGCCTGTTATCCCCCACTCGTAGTCGAGGCACCGGTGAACTCTCTCGCAGAGGGACGCCACGTCCGGGTCACAGTCCGCAGTCACTAACCCGGCAACAGGACCCTCGGCACGAGTCAAGCGGGTCGGCCGGAGGTAGCCGCGGTCGACGACGGGCGCGAAGGGCCACCAGGACGCATCGGTGTCGGCCTCCACCTTGAGTATGAACTCGACCTCATCACAGACCCGGGGCACCTTGACGTCGACCGTCACATTGCCGAAGCGATCGAGGAAGGTCGCCGTGCTCGAGCGCGGCACCCCTTGGACCGTGAGCTGCCACCTGCCTTGTCGTTGCGGTCCGTGGCTGAGCGGGGGAACAACCTTGAGCCGTTGCTGCAGATCGTTGATGGGTGCGCTGTAGCGGTAGCGGATCCTCTGGTCGAGGGCGTACGTGCGCCGGGCCCGCTCGTGGACGGTCGCGATCGCGGATCGGCGTCCGTTCACCATGCTCGCTCCTGCCGGGGGACCCGACCCATGCTCGACAGTATGACGGCGCCAGGTGTCGCCTGGTGGATCCACACCATGACAACTTCGTGAACATCACGGCCCGGTTAGGCGGTCACCTCATCAGACCACACCGTCATGGAGGTGAGCTGGGGGCCTCCGTAGGTCGAGATCATGGGCACATCAATGGCGTCGCGCCCCCGGCCGATGAGGATGCGACCGAGCCGTCGTTGGTTGTTGCGGGGATCGAATGTCCACCAGGTGCCGCCGAGGAACACCTCCATCCACGCGCAGAAGTCCATGGGATCGGAGTTGGGTGGAACGGCAATGTCCGGCAAGTAGCCGAAGGCGTAACGGGCCGGAATGTTGAGCGCTCGGCAGAAGGTTACGGCCAAGTGAGCGAAGTCCCGGCACACGCCGGCTCTGGTCTTGAAGACGTCGGCCGCCGTGGCGAATGGCGCGGTCTGGAGGTACCCGAAGGCGATCTCGTGATGAACCCAATCGCTGATCGCTTGCACCCGGCGCCATCCGGGTGGGATCGAGCCGAACAAACGCCAGGCGTCATCGGCGAGCTCCTGGGTCGGGCAGAACGTGCTGGCCAGTGTGAAAACCAGAGCCTCGTCAGGAAGGTCCTTCGGGGCGATCTCGGGCGCGTCGAGGCCCTCGGGATCAGGCTCGTCGGGCGACTGGAGGAGGGCGTCATAGCGCAATGAGGGGCTTCCTCCGGGCAGGGTCACCCGGCGGCATATATTGCCGAACCCGTCCGCGTAGCGCGACATGGCGAGCTGCGGTTCGTTGGCCCACCGCTCCTCCAGCACCCGCACGGCACCGTCGAGGCGGGGCTCGACCTGAAGGATGGCGTGCGTCGCCACCTCTACCTGATATACGAACTCGCATCCGACTCGGATCTGCATTCTTCTCCTACTGCGCACGGGTGGGCAGGCAGTTGGCATCCACCAGCTACGACGGCTCCATGAATACCCGATCTACGAGGGGTCAACCTACCTGCTAGGGCCGCCTGCTTTCGCCTCTCTTCAGGCGTCGGGCCGGATCGCTCCAACCGTCCCGAATACCTGGGTCTGTGAGGATGCCGAACCTCACCCAGGGGAAAAATCGTCTCTGGTGGGTAGTGAGGTACCGGATCAAGGGTAGATGGTGGATATGCATGAGATCGAGCGCATCGAGGATTGGCGGGGAGCCGAGGTTCTCGCGTCCGACGGTGAGCGACTTGGCAAGTTGGACGACTTGCTCTATGACAACGCTTCAGGCGACGCTGCGCTCGTTGTGGTGAAAAGCGGGCGCATCAACATTCATCGGATGGTGGTGCCCCTGTTGAGGGCGGTCTTCGGGCGAGACCGAGTTCGGCTTGGCTTTTCGGCGGAACAGATCTCGGGAGCCCCTCCCCTGGATGATGACACGGCTATTCGCCGATGCGACGAGTTGACAATGGCCCACCATTACGGGTTGAGCGCGCCAGAGAGTTCCGTGTCTGAGGACGCCGTGAGATACGAAAGTGGCGCCGTTGTCGAGCAACGGCGGGCTGCGAATGAGGAGATACTGCGGCGGGCCGCGGAACTCGAATCTCTAGCCGATAGCAAGCAGCACGAATATCAAGTGGAGGCAGGTCGTGCCGCCAGCGCTCAGCAAAACGCCGCCTCCGCCGACGCAGAACGCGGCAAACTCCTCGAGGAGGCTTCCAGGCTGCGTGCCCGCGCAACCCCCGACCAGCCTTGACGATACGGTGACACCGGCAACCTTCACATCGGCAATCTGTAGCTTCTCGTAACGTCGTGGCGGTCCCGGCTGCCGGTACATGATCTGGCTTCGAGGGCGGCTCCGTATTACCGCCCTATCCGCGTTTCCGACCACGGGGTCGGAGGTACGGGCGGCGAGACGGTGCTCACGGGTCCGCTTATCGCTGATTGGGTGGCCTGGGTGAGGCTGCTCTCCCCCGCTGCAGCCCATAGGTTCGACGTGATCCGCCACTCGGGTGGCCCAATCAATATTCTGGATATGCCATGCGCCTTGACTCGGGGGGCCGCCGCTGATGGTGTCGCCTCACGCGTCCCTGCCGCCCTCCGAGTACAAAATGGGCAGACCGGACAGCAGCTACCACGGTCGCCAAAAACCGGGTCGACCGAAGCACCTCGGTCGGCGCAGCCGGCGCCGTTGGTGGTGGTTGGTGGTGGTTCCGGGTGTGGTTGTCGTCTTTTTCGGCTGGTCGGTGTTGGGGGCGTACAGCACGCCGGGAAATGAGAGCTTCTCGGCCAAGTGGGCCGACTGGCTGCGAGCGCACCACGCCGGGTATGTGGTCAACCACGCCGAGGCGTACTACTACGCCCACCACGCCCCGCCCAAAGGCGGCGCCCCCTCCGCCCTCAACTCGCTGCCCGCCCCCGGCCCCACCGGCCCGCTGGCGCCGCCCAAAGCGCCCACGGCTGCGGCGCCGCCGTCGGCTGCGGCGCCGGCGGCGGTGGGGGCGACGGCGTTGGCGGCGCCGGGGCCGGTCCCGTTGGTGGTCCGCCCGGCCCTGCCCGGCGAGGGCCAGTGGCAGCCCGTCGGCCCCCGCATCGCCGGCCAGCCCGGCCTCTACGAGGCCCAGTTCCGGGCCGACACCGTCTACACCGGCGAGATCACCACCGCCGTGTGGGTCGACCTGCGCCTGGTCAAACTGGCCCTTATACCCGGCCTGAACGAACCGGGCGGCACCTGGCCCCACCCCCCCTACATCACCGCCGCCGAGCAGCCCTCGGTGCTGGCCGCCTTCAACGGCGGGTTCCGCTTCCAAGACGCCAAAGGCGGCTTCTACCTCGACGGGCGCACCGCCGTCGCCCTCCGATCCGGGGCCGCCTCGCTGGTCATCTACCAAAACGGGTCGGTCAACGTCGGGGTGTGGGACGCCGATGTCACCATGGCCCCCGACGTGGTCGCCGTCCTGCAAAACCTGGTCCCCCTGGTCTACGCCGGCCAGGTGGCCGCCTCGGCCACCTACAACGACACCCGCGTCTGGGGATCCACCCTGGGCGCCTCGGTGGTGGTGGCCCGCTCCGGGGTGGGCGTCACCGCCGCCGGCGCCCTCATCTACGTGGCCGGACCCGCCCTCACCGCCAAAACCCTGGCCGAATCGCTGCAAAGGGCCGGGGCGGTACGGGCCATGACGCTCGACATCAACCCCGAATGGGTCACCTTCAACTTCTACTCCCACCCCAACCCGGCCCACCCCGACCAGATCGCCCCCTCCAAGCTCTACCCCCAAATGCAACGACCGGCCGACCGCTACCTCGGCCCCACCCCAGAATCACGCGACTTCTTCACCCTCTCCCTCTAACCACCCCGCCACCCCCGCCACCCTTTTTTGGTATCTAAACCGCGTATTACGCGGTTTAGATACCAAAAACCAAACCAGCCACGTCCCCCCCGCCCCACCACACCCTCACCCGGCCGCCGACGCCCGCCGGATCGCCACCACGAGGCTGTCGGGCCGGTACACTTCGGGGCCGGTGTCCGATCGAGGGAGGTGGGGCCGGCGCCGGCTACCCGCGGGCGTTGCGGCTGCCGTTCTGACGGCGCTGGCTGCTGGCGGGTGCGGGGCGTCGAAGGTAGCCCAGAGCCGCCCGCCCTCCACGGCCACCACCATCACCGTCCCGGCCACGACCATCACCGTCCCGGCCACGACCATCACCGTTTCGACCAACACGTCCACCACTCGCGCAACGCCGACACTCCCGACACCGGCACTCCCCATACCGCCGACTCCGACTCCGAGTCCGACTCCGACTTCGGTCGACCCTGGGCGGCTCCCGCAGACGGCGGCCCAACCGTCTGACGACGCTGCCCTCGAGAACTTGGTCCAGGTCCTGTGGAACGCCATAGTGACCGGTTCCCCCTCCGGCGCCCTCGGCGTCTTTTTCCCAAAGACTGCATACGTGCGGATGAAGACGGGCGTCATCGCCGATCCAGCTGCGGACTACGCCGATCGTCTGGTGGCCTTCTACCAACTCGACATCGGGGCGTACCACAACTGGTTAGGACAGCTGCCGGGTAACGCTAGGTTGGTAGGTACGTCGATCGATCCGGCCGACGCGGCATGGATCCCGTCCGGCGGCTGCGAAAACCTGATCGGCTATTGGCACTTGCCGGGGGTGCGGCTGGTCTACTCGGAGAACGGCGAGGTTCGTTCCTTCGCCATCGCCTCACTGATCTCATGGCACTCGGTCTGGTACGTGGTGCATCTCGGTCCCAACCCTCGACCATCCGACGTGGGCATGGTCGATGCTCCCGCCGTTGGTCGGGGGACTCCAGGACCGGCGGGCGGGTGTTGACGGCAGACGCTACGAGGTCGGTGCCGGCGCGGTGATCAGACCTGTCGGACTGACGACGGCTGCGGACGCCCCGAAATCCTGGACCGAAAGTTGCGCCACGAAACGAGCGGCCGCGCCCGACGGATCCACGCTCGGTTGGCCGTCGCCGCTGAGCACAGTGGAGATGAACGTGGCCTGCAAATAGCGGCCATGCCCATCGAGGGAGACCTTGAGGATGCCTGACAGGTCCAGGTCGCCACTCGTTGAGAAGTTGTGATAGCCGGCGAAGTTGCCGAGGCTGTAGGCGATCAGGTGGCCACGGTAGAACTCCATGCCGCGCAGAACGTGCGGTCCGCTGGCGACGACGAGGTCGGCTCCGTCGTCGATGGCGGCGTGGGCGAACGCCTCCGGGTTGCCCCGGTCCTCTCCGACATAGGTTTCCTCGCTTCCTGTCACGTGGTCGGCGTCGCTGCCCTCCGCGCCGGCATGCATGTAGACGACCACGATGTCGGCTTCGCTTCGGGCCTGCTGGATAAGCGTCTTGGCCGTCGCCAGGTCGAGCAGGTTGTTGGTGTCGGTGTAGGGGGCAAAGTCGACGAACGCCACGGAGGTGGCGCCGACATGGACGACACCGATCTGTCCGGGCAAGCCGGCTTGGACGATCCCCGCGGCTCGCAAGGCGGCGGTGGTATCGAGCACGCCCTGTTCCCCGAAGTCGTGGGAATGGTTGTTGGCGCTATTGAGCACGCTGAAGCCATCAGCGCGGAGATAGTCCGCATACTGCGGCGGGGCACGAAACGCAAAGCACTCCGACGAGCCGACGCCACACTTCGAACCCGTGGAGTCGGTAAGCGTTCCTTCCAAGTTGCCGAAGACGACCTGCGCCGCCAGCGCGGACTTCACCGGGTCGAGGTAGCCGGCCGGAGCCGGGGGCAGCAAAGGTGTGCTGCCAAGATCGGTGTCGCCCACCATCGAGATCGTCACCGGCGGGGGCACCCCGGAGCTGGGCGCCACGGAGCTGGGCGCCACGGCGGTGGGCGCCGCCAGGGCGGTGATCGGCGTCGAAGCGAGGCTGGAGGCCCCTGACCGGGCCGCGGACGTACCCGGGCCCGCTGAAGCTGTTGACGTCGCACTGCGGGAGTGTCCCGATCCTCGAATGGCATTTACGGCGAAAACCGTTCCGGCGGCGAGCAAACCCGCCACGACAAGCACCGCGAGCCACCGCCTGACCAGGACCGCCTGAGAAGGTCGACGCCGATGTCGGGGGTGTTGCGAACGAGGCCCTTCTACCATGGGGTTTCCGCCGAAGTGCCGGATCGGACATAGACGGCAAAGAAGTCTTTGGTGCTCGGATACAGGAACCGATTCGAGATCTGATTGGGATTTGGGACGAACAGCACGGGCCCTGCCGCCCCGGCGCCCGCGTACGTCACGAAGACCGGCCACTCCGGGTTGATGTCAAGTTGCATGCCGCGTACTGCGCCAACACCAACGAGAATCCGGGCCAGGCTCGGGGCCGTCTGATCCGGTGCTGCCACATAGATCAGATTGCCGTGCCCGTCGACACCCAGCGCGGTGCGCCACACCGCCGGCGCCCCGTGGAGGGTGAGGCCCCAGTTGGTCGACACGCTCACGGCGGGCGTGGGCTGGCCGCTGTCCACCATCAGGGGCAGGTTCTGTCGGGCCATGACCACGTCCGGACCAGGACGGGACCCGCCAGTCCAGTCGATCACGTCGACCTGGCCGTTCGTGTGGGCGACGACGGTGGCCAGCCCGTCGATCATCGGGAAGTAGAGCGTGCCGTGGGTGTAAAAACCTCCGGCCGCGTCTGACTCGTAGAAGCCGGAGTTAAAGGTGGCCAGCAGCGTCGTCCGCGCCGACACCGGCACCATCTCGGGCCCTCGGTCCAGGCTGGTGCTACCCGGCCCCTTGTACCCGGGATAGAGCGCCACCTGGGTGGCCGAAGCGCGGATCCACGCCACAAAGGCAGTGACTCCGGGCTCGGTCGGATCTGGCCGAAACGTGGTGGTCAGGATCGCCGGCGGTCCGGTGATCCAGCTGTCCATTGCGGTCCATCGGCCTTCTCCGGCAATGGGCGGCCTGATCTGGGGTGTGACCGGTGGCGGCTCATACGGGGGAGGGAGGGTAGTGGTCGGAATTGCGGTTGAGGATGCCGCGGCCGGCGCAGGCAGCCGGGTGGTGCTAGGCGAAGAGGACTGTTGGCCGGCAGATGTCCGGGCGAAGGACGACGCCGGGTGACCCGACGGACCGCCCAAGGAATCCAGCCCGATGGCGACACCCACCAGTAGGGCGGTCACGAGGGACAGAACTGCGATGCGTCGGTTACGGATCTTCCGTTTGCGGCGGGCTTCGGCGCCATGTTGTCGCGGGCCTTCGGGATGCCTCCTCGCGGTCAGGTCGGACCTCTGCGGGAACGTATCCTCCGCTCCGTTCGTGTCATCCGGCATCCCGGACGGAAAGGTAGTCCTCCAGAGCCGTCCAGGTCGTGAATCAGGGGCGCACCCCTGATTGCGCAAGGTGTACACCACTTGGCCCCGGCGAGCGCGACCGCACCAGGTGGTCGCCTGGCGGGCCCACATTCGCGTTCGCCTCGAGCCTCCTGTCTTGAATATTCGCGCCCGCGTATTCACGAAATCCCACCACAATGATGCCGCGTTGGCCGCCGAGATCAACATTGTCCCCTCCGTCGCCGGCAGAGGTGGCTATCAAAGTCTCGAGACGGCAACGGACATTCGGGGGAGTGGTGCCTCTCGCTGGTTTGTGATTCCATTTACGAAGACATGGTGGAGCTCAGCCAGCCAAGAATTGCTCAGGCGGCTCTGACGATTCTCGACCACGACGGCGCGAATGCCGTCACGATTCGCGCCGTAGCAAAGGTTCTTGGGGTCACCCCGATGGCCCTCTACAACCACGTTGAGAACAAGGCCGCCCTGATGGCGTTAGTGGTTGAGACGGCGCTGGGAGAGCACCCCCTCCCGTTGCCCAGCGGGGGAGGTTGGCGTGAGGATCTCAACCAGATGGCCTTATGGATACGAGAGAGCGTCAGAACCCACCCGAACGTGGGACGACTTCGTACCGAGCTCAACCTCTGGACACCCGCGTCACTGAAGGCCATTGAACGCTGGTGCGAGGTTTGGCAACAGAGCGGACTGCAACCCGAGGTCGCCTCCTCGGCGGCTCTCACCAGCTGCCTCGCCATCGTCGGTCTAGCTCATCAGGAGCTCCTCTTCGAGGAGCTACAAGTCCCCGACGAGGAAGAGCTGAAGCAACTTCCTCATGTCCGACCGATATTCGAGGCGGGACGGACACCTCCCGTGACGTTCGAGCTACTGGCCCACTGTTTGATCGACGGCCTCTGGACCCGTTTCGGACCCATACCGGCAGAAACGGCCACCGCACCCCCCACTCGTCGGTCGAACGGGTAGAGCAGTCGTCGATACCGTAAGCCCTGACGCGGCGAGCGCCTTGACTCCAGAATGTACAACGTATACCGTGGCGAAACAGATCTGGTGGAAGTGGTGGTGCAGGTAAAGGGGAAGGAGGCTTCGTGCCAGACTCAAGCCAACTCGAATGGATTCGAGATGACTTCGATCCATTCAAGCTCAACCCTACCAACGTTTGGGATGCTGTGGATTACGTGCGGACTGAGTGTCCCGTCGCCCATGGGCAGGACGACAAGGGGGACTTTTACGTCGTAGGTAGGTACAACGATGTGCTCTCGGTGCTGCAGGACTGGCACACGTTTGGCAACAGCATGCACGCCCGAATAGGGATCCCTGAGTTTCCTCTCGAGATGGGTCCGATTGACGTTGACCCGCCGTTCCAACGCCATCTGCGCCAGATAATGAACCCATTCTTATCGCCTCAGGCCGTACGGGAGTTGGAGGCGAGTGCACGAAAGATTGTCGTCGATCTCATTGAGAAGCTTCCCGACCAGCCCTTCGATATATCAGACTGGTTGTTTAAACCCCTTCCTCCTGCGCTGACTTTCCAGCTATTACTCGGGCTCGAGTCCGAAGAGCTCCTTAACGCGCGGAGGTGGGTGGACGAGCTGCTCTTCGAGGCTCACGACCACGATGTGACCCAAGGTGCGACTGACTTTGTGAACTGGTTATTCCAGCTGGTGGGTCGCCGTCGCCGCGGCGAAGGCGCTCGAGGAGATGTGCTTGACGCCTTGATCACCGAGACGCCAGTCGGCGGGAAGGCTCTAACTGACAGTGAAGTAGCCGGGGCACTTATGATCCTGATGATGGGCGGTTTCATAACCACCACCGATGCGTCGAGCACTTTCCTGATCCGTTTGCTTGAGACTCCCGACCTTCACGCCGCATTGCGAGGCGATCCTCAGCTGCTGCCGGCCGCCATCGAGGAGCACCTTCGGCTCCTCCCACCCGTCCCTATGCTGCCGAGACTGTGCAAACTCGACACCGAGCTCGCCGGTAGTTCGATCAAGTCCGGAGACCGAGTCGGCTATATGATCGTCGCCGCCAACCGTGATCCGGATCAATTCGACCGCCCGGACGACTTCGTGCCTGAGCGGCGACCGAACCGTCATCTATCGTTCGGTGGCGGCGTGCACCGCTGCGTAGGCTCCAACTTTGCCCGCATGTCCCTTCGCGTGCTGTTCGAGGAGTTACTCGTGCGCTTCGAGTCAATATCCATTACCCAGGGCGATCAAGTGGAGTGGATAGCGCGGGGAGCGGCTGAGTGGTACAACGCGACGCGGATCCCAGTAACCGTCGTCCGTTAATTGGCCGCCGACGCGCCACTGGACTTCACTTGAACCTATGACGCCGCTACAGAACGGCCTTCGCGTGCCTAGAACCAACCAGTGGCCATGCGGCCCTCCGCCGTTCCGACCAGCCGAGCAACTCGCAGCTAGAGCGGGAGGAGAGCGATGAGACGAAGCTCGAATCGGATTCTTACGTCGCACACCGGGAGTTTGCCGCGTCCGAGCGGTCTGCTTCCCGTGATCTTTGCCAAGGAAGCCGGTGAAGAGGTCGATGACGCGGCATTCGATGCCGAGGTGGAAGCGGCCGTTTTAAAGACGGTTGACCAGCAGGCCGATGCCGGCGTGGACGTGCTCAACGATGGTGAGATGAGCAAGCCCACCTATGCCACCTACGTCAAGGATCGCTTGAGTGGGTTCGGGGCGGAAGGTTCCTTCGCCGCCGTTCTCAGTCGTTCGAGTGTATTCCAGGCGCCGGAGTTTCCCGACTTCACGCCGCAGATCGGGCGCCGAGAGGACGACGGGCGGACGATCAAGTTCGTCGCCTGTGACGGCCCGGTCACGTACGAGACCACCAAAGCGGTGCAGAAGGACATCGACAACCTCAAGAAGGCCGTCGCTAAGGTTCCGGCTGAAGACGTCTTTATGAGCGCCGCTTCGCCCGGCATCATCGGCCGGTTCTTTCCCAATCAGTACTACGCCAGCGATGACGAGTATCTCGAAGCCATCGCCGATGCCATGCGGTACGAGTACGAGGCGATTGCCAACGCCGGGTTCACGTTGCAGATCGACTGTCCCGACCTGGCGCTACCGATTCTCGGGGCTCCCGTCTCGGAATACCTCAAGGCGATCGAGCGCCGGGTGGAGATCCTCAACACTGCCGTTGCGAACATCCCGGCCGAAGCTATGCGCGTTCACGTGTGTTGGGGCAACGGTGAGGCACCACGCAATCATGACGTCCCTCTCAACGACATCATCCATGTTCTTCTCAGGCTGAAGCCTGCAGGCCTGATGCTCATGGCGGCCAATGGGGCGCACGAACACGAGTGGAAGGTCTTCGAAGACGTCAAGCTTCCCGACGGTAAGTACCTGGTCCCCGGGGTGATTGACAGCACCACGAACATCATCGAGCATCCTGAGGTGGTTGCCCAACGCCTCGTTCGCTACGCCAACGTGGTGGGCCGGGAGAATGTCATCGCTGGCACGGACTGCGGCTTTGGCACGGGCGCCGGGATGCAGATCGTGGCCCCAAGCATTGTGTGGGCCAAGTTCGAGTCGATGAGCCGGGGCGCACAATTGGCCTCACAGGAACTCTGGTAGCGGTAGCGACGGAGATCCGTTCCCAGCGCAGCCAGACAAATCAGAGGCCGAGTGTCAGGATATCTAGCGCTCGTTCGAGGACTTGAGGGCAAAGGAGCGTGGCCTTGTGGTCGGCAGGTTGGCCCGTTGTCCACCAGACACTGTGTTCTCCGTGGAGTTCGGTGCCAAGCGCGACTCGGGCTAGACCGTGGTAGTAGCGATCTTGGGCCCTCCATGCCGCGAGCTCGCCATTTCGGTCGAAACCCGTCCCGGCTTCGGCGTGGCCGACCAGGTCGTGAACGGCCCTGAAACGATCGTACGCCCCTCCTCGCTCGCCCGCTAGGAGGGGATGCCGACGGTCACAGTCGGTAGTACAGCTCACCACTTCTAGCAGCCGTGTCTCGCGCACGGCGGCGATCATCTCGCTATCTGAGTTGTAGGGGCTCTTGCAGAGCGTGAATACGACCCGAACTCCACTGTCCGGCCGTCCTTGGGTGAGGGCGGCGAAGAGGCGGTCGGATTCGTCCTCCAAGCACTGGTAGGCCGCCACGACTTTTTCGTTGCCGGGCTCGCTGCGAGCCTCCAGAAATCGTCCCGCAACTTCCAGACCAAACGAAGCGTCAACTTCAGGTAGACGCGTGCACGCCTCTGTTTCCAGGTCGTTGGCTTTCCGACCACCAGCGATGTCGGGCCCGCCTGACACGAGTTGTAGCTGCCGCCAGAGGTGGTCTTGGGGATAGCTCATCGGGATATCCTCCGTGCGGACCTCCAGCAGTTGATGCCGGCCAGCCCCTCAATACTCAACGGGTTCGCTCAGTGACCGGTCCTCGATCAGCGATGATAGGCGAGAATTCCCGCCACGGTAGCCTCAGGATGTCATGCGGCCATCGCGAGCACATCCTACAAATGAGCGTTTCTTAACCGATGGCTCGTCACCCTTTCCGCCAAGCTCGACTCCGCCCGTCTGCCCGGGTATGCACCATGCCGACCCGGCGACAAACATCGCCCCACACCACTGTTTCCGGTCCGCGTTATGTTCAAGCTGCAGTGGACGACCGGGCCTCAGTCGACGCCTTTTGCCTCGGTCTTGTGGTGGCCAGCCTGCTCGTCATCGGCGGCGGCTTGGTAGGCGCGGCCGGCATCCGCAACCCACGGCGGGTGGTAAAGGCCGAGCAGTGCTCTGGCGGACAACTTGCGGGCGCTCCACTCGACGCAGCGGGGTCCACGCCTCGGCACCGCCATGAGGTCAGCACCACCCCGAGCCGGTGGTTAGTGTTAGGACGCCGGAGAGCGATGCCGCCACGTGCGCCTGACGCTGACGGCTAGAGACCCGACGCCGCCCCCGAGGATGCTTTCATCCGTAAGTAGAACATGGGAGGAAATGATGGGCACCATCACCACTACCGATGGCACGGAAATCTTCTACAAGGACTGGGGCTCCGGCCAACCCATCGTCTTCAGCCACGGCTGGCCCCTCTCAGCGGACGACTGGGACACCCAGATGCTGTTCTTCCTGCTCCATGGCTACCGGGTCATCGCCCACGACCGGCGTGGGCACGGCCGCTCCACCCAGACCAGCGGTGGTCACGACATGGATCACTACGCCGACGACCTGGCCGCGGTGGTCGAACACCTCGACCTACACGACGCGGTACACGTCGGCCACTCCACCGGTGGCGGTGAGGTCGCCCGCTACATCGGCCGACACGGAGAGGCCCGCGTCGCCAAAGCGGTGCTCATCAGTTCGGTGCCGCCCCTGATGGTGCAGACCGACGCCAACCCTGGCGGCCTACCCAAGAGCGTGTTCGACGATCTCCAGGCCCAGTTGGCCGCCAACCGCTCCGAGTTCTACCGAGCGCTGCCGTCCGGGCCCTTCTACGGCTTCAACCGGCCCGGTGTTAAAGCGTCAGAAGCGATCATCGAGAACTGGTGGCGCCAGGGGATGATGGGGGGAGCCAAAGCCCAGTACGACGGCATCGTGGCCTTCTCCCAGACCGACTTCACCGAGGATCTCAAGAAAATATCTGTTCCGGTACTGGTCATGCACGGAGACGATGACCAGATCGTCCCCTACGCCGACTCGGGACCCCTGTCCGCCAAGCTGGTGCAGAACGGGACGCTGAAGACCTACCCCGGCTTCCCCCACGGGATGCCCACCACCCAAGCCGAAACCATCAACGCCGACCTGTTGGCCTTCATCCAATCCTGAGGGGGCTGCACCCTTGCGCCTTGACGAGTTGAGCCTCGACCCGTTCGGAAGTGAGGCGGGAGGGCACGAGCCCTCTCCTGCCACGAACCAAACCGATTCGCTCAGGCCGCTAGGTGGGTTTGCTCGAATCGGCGGGCCGGCCGTAGGTGACCGCCCGAGACACCTCTGAGGGTAGAGACTCGACGAGCTGGGGGTCGGGTGCGGCTCCTAAGGCGTCGTTGACAGTGGAAAACGCCACCCGAAGCGCCACGAAGGCGGTGATGGCGAAGATCTGCTCGTCGCTGAGCCCGGTCTCACGAAGCTCTTGGACATCTGCAGCGGTGGTGGCGTTGGGATCGTGGACAACCTGGCGCGCCCAAGACACCATTGCTTTCTCCTGATCGCTCAAATCGCTGTCGGTGCCGGTGAGGACGCCGGCGGCGACGGCAGGGTCAGAAGCGCCAGACAGCTTTCCCCCCCACGCGAGCGAACAGTAGGAGTCACCTAGCGTGGATGCAGCGGCAGTGACCAGGATGGCTCGTTGGCGGAATTCGAGACAGCTGGGCTGGAACGCTTGGGACATCAGCTTGAAAAGGCCCTTCACGGTGTCCGGCTGGTACGCCCAAAGTCGGGACACGTTCCACACGTAGCCGGTGTCTGTGACGTCCTCCTCGTATAGCGCCTGTCCCGGCGCGGTGATGGGGGGTTCTTGGAGAAAACTCGCAGTCATGCTTCGATGTCCTCCTCCTGCGATGTGCGGCCCGAATATCCGACGAGTGACTCGGGTGGCGGGTCCCCGCCTAACGCCGACCCTTCTTCCAACCCAGGTGAAGTAGGGTCCGGGTCGGGACTAAGCGGGGGGCCCGATGCTGCTACGCGTACGTGGCGTCAGGGCAGGGGGAGCGTCTTGTCTGCCCATTCAGTCAGCTGGGGGGCTAGCGCCGGCCACCCGAGGAACACACTTCCTGAATCAGTCTTTGTCCTGGACTGCTTTATCCACTCCCGGCCGTCTCCCCACACCGGCTCCACGAGTTGGCAGTTGGGCAGGAGTCCGGCAATATCTTCAGTAACCGTTCGCGGGTGATTGCCGTCGCTGGTCTCGCTATTGATGACCAGCGAGGGCACCGTGATGGTCTTCACCAAGTCGTTCGGCAATCCGGGGACGTACTGGTCGGGACGGGGCGAGAACGCGGTGGCCCAGCGCTCCATCGTCGCTATGAATTCGTCTCGGTCCTGATCAAGGATCCGCTGCCGGTTTGCGGGATTCTTGGCAATCTGCTCCTTCCATCCAGAGACGGTATCGAGATCCGCGACCGCCTCCATCCCGTCTTCCCACGCCGCTTTGATCTGTGGAACCTCATACAGGTAGGCCAATAGGAAAAGCTCCATTGGTCGTCCGCTGATCCACCACAACGCCATCCCCTGGGCAATGCTGGGTTGCTTGGCCACGGCCATCAGCGAGACCCGGGCGCCGGCCGAGCCTGCTGCCACGACGGCTGGCGTCATGTCAACCTGCTCGAGTAATCCGGCCACGACATCGGCTTGCATCTGTGACTCGTTTTCGCCAGTAAAAGAGAGGTCGGACTCCCCGCAGTTGGGACGGTCCCACAGCAACACCCGGTTGTCACCGCCGTCGACGATCGCCTCTGCCAAGGGCGGAAGGCCTGGCACGTCTCGGGCAAAGCGACCACCAGGGGTAAGGATCCACGGCCGTGCGCCATCCCCGATGATGTCGAATCCGATAGTGAGCCCGTTCACCTTTGTAGTGCTCATGGCTGCAATCCTCCGTTCCCTATGTATGTCCCAAGCAGGACGACCTGTTTCAGATGCCGTGGGGCGGTCACACCGCCACCGGCCCACCGTTCCTCCTCACCACCGTCTGCGACCGGCAGTTCCATGACCACGGTCTCCGGGACCACTCGCAAGATCCCAACGGCCATAGGTCTCGCCGCTTGAGTGCCTAGCAAAGAACCCTTGAACTTGCCCGGGGCGGCCAGGACCAGCCCTGGCCGGCACCTACCGTTTCTCGGCACCCGGTTGCCTGGAGAGCCCCTCGGGCTGGCCGGGGTCAGCCGACCGCATCGGAGTACAGGCGCCCCAGGCTCAGGTCCCCTGCCAGCGTAGTGCGCAGCCCGCGACGTTGGTCACCGACCCGGTTGCCGACCGCGGCGTGCATGACCCGACGGTTGTCCCAAGCCACCACGTCATTGACCGCCCACGAATGCTTGTAGATGTAACGGTCCTGGAGCATGTGCCGGACCAGGTACGCGAACAGTTCGTCGCTCTCGCTGGGCTCCAAGCCCAAGAAGCCGTCGAACTCCTTCGGGCTCAAGAAAATACACGTGCGGCCGGACTCGGGGTGGACGATCGTGGCCGGGTGAACGACCGATGGAAACCCCGACGTGATTCCGCCTGCCTTCGCCTCGGTTACCGGCGGGAGTCCGACTTGCGCTCGCTCAGCACGGGTCAACGGACGGACCGTAGTCCAAATCGCCCCCGGCCCCGTCTGCTCCATCGGGGTACGGCGTATCGTCGACTTATACTCCAGTGTGCTTATCCGCTCCTTCACGTCGGCAGGGAGATCGTCGTAGGAGGCGGCTGTGTCGGCAAAGAGGGTCTCACCGAGAACCGGCGGAGTTTCCAGCATCCGGAGCATCGCTCCCTTCGCCATCCCCACGGTGTAGGCCGTGTCTCTGTGCCACGGCACCGTGCCCATCTTGACCTCTGTCTCGTCGTAAACGTACGGCTCGGAGGTCTCGCCCCCTACCGTCATGAATAAACGGTGCTCTTTCGCCCGCATGTGCACGATGGGGTGCTCTTCGAGCTCGCCGAGACTCCCGCTCAAAGCGAGGTGCTGTTCGATGGTCTCCACCCCGCGGATGAACAACACTCCGTATTCCAGCCAGGCCCTGTGAAGCGCAGCCTGCACATCGGGATCTTCGATATCAGTCGGCGGGTCGACGATCTCGGCGCCGATAGTCATTGGACGGACAGTCAATGGTCGTGTGGACATGATCAGGACCCTCTGTGGAATGGTCTGCGCCGGTTGCGCAACCTCGGTGAACCATCGTCGCGCCGACCGGCATGAATGACGCTTTGGCGCATCGGGATCAAGAAACCCACCAGCTGCGACCTGTCGCAACCTTCGTTCCGAGCCCCGCTCGTCCGCCGTAGGCGCGCCGCATTACCTCGACGGTCCCACCTCGGTTAACCGGACGGAGAACAAGCAGCTGGCCACCACCCAAGTAAGTTTTCACCATACCAGTATGTTTGTCAAACAATCCTCCGGGTGGCGTCCATCTGCTGTGAGTGGCCGAACTCGAAAGTGGGAGGATGAACACGGTCAGAAAGCCCGTTTACCTTCGCTATCGACATGACTTCCTTCCTGGGCCGTCCTCGCCCGTGCAAATTCTGGCTCAACGACGGGCGCGCCATTCGATGCGGCACATTAACCAATGACCGGTATTGGCAAAATAACAGGCCACTTGCCGTAATAACGCGTGCTAAAGGAACAGAGATGCGCAGGACACGGCTGCTCGCCCGGTCCTAGAGGTGGGATAAATCTCGGCAAAATGATCTGAGAGTGTTCGTTCTGGCTTGGTCAGGGTGTTCAGCAGCGCCCTTCTGCAGCAGATTCTCGTTCTCCGCACCCGCCAGCCTCCGCAGCACGTGCCATTCTGTTCGAACGCGGCCGGCGGTCGCGGGTCCATCGTGAATCGTCCAGGTCTTCCTTGCTCTGGCCCGCTGGCGTTATCCGCACCCGGCAACCAGGCGGCTCCCTTTCCTCAATGTGGTCAACCAGTTGACTGCTCTCTCGGGGCAGATGTAAACTGACAAGGTGACCTTGGTCCTGGACCCTATGGTCGACCTGAGCACGTCCCACGGTGACTATTCGATGCTGCGCATTCGTGCGGGGGTTAGCACCGACGACCGTGGGCCGTGATGTCTTCACCCGGACTTGTTCACCGTGTGGGTAAGGTAAAGGGTTGGTGTCAAGGTGGCGTATTCCGCCATCTTGACAGCGTCCTTCCAAGCCCTTGTGACTGATGGTCACGCCGTGTTTGGGGGACTTCAGGGAGTATGTCGGCGGGCGCTCCGTCGCGTCTGAGACCTCCCCACAGCGTGGCCGTTCTACGGCGATCCGGCCGAAGCGCACATTGTGATCGTACTTCCGGTGGCGGGGTTCGCTACGTACTCGGGGAGATGGACTTAGGTCGCTCGATTCGCCAGCGTGCATCGCAACTATGACTGTATGCGGCTTCATTCGAAGTCGTGATTCGCTGATTCCCAAGGGCTACGGGAGCCCTCATAGAGTAAGCGCACCTGCCGGTTCGTCAATTTCGCTGGGAATAGTGTGCGACTCCATGGCCCGCTGATCTTCCGTCTCAGGCAGTATCTCCGTAAGCCAATCGGGTGGGTCGGGTGGGCGTAGGAGTGATGGGGACGTCGATGTGTGGCCGCCTGCTGCAGCGGAGGTCACAGCATGAGAAACCCGGAGCGAAGAGCGACCGCGAAGGGCCAGGATTTGCGATTTGACAGCCGATCACACCGGGCTAGGAGGGTGGCGTATCGTGAGAGGAATCGTAACGTCGATTCTCCGAGCCCGTTTAGCCGGATCTGGAGCGGTGCCTCGTTGGGATTCGCAGTGCTTGGGGGAGGAGAGTTCCGCAGATGATTCCCAGATGGAAGGCTGTGCCGTTGGTTGGCACCATGGCGTTGGCGGTGGTTGCTGGTGCGTGTTCGTCCAGTAGCAACCACGCTTCAACCAGCCCGACCACGGCTGCTTCTAGCGCAACCTCGGGAGTGCCCAGCCCGTCGTCGGCCGCCACAGGCGCGCAGACTACGGCCGCGCCCATCAAGGTCGCGCTGATCTGTACCTGTTCGGGCGCGTTCGGAGGTTCGGAGATACCAGCCGAGGACACGTACAAGGCCTGGGTGAACACCATAAACGGATCCGGTGGCATCAACGGGCATCGCATCCAGCTCTCGACCTCCGACGACGGCGGCGTCCCCGGCACGTCCATCGCCGACATTCACACCATCCTGGCGGGCAACCCGGACGCCATCGTGGACATGTCCATCGTCGACGACACGTGGTCGTCCACGGTCCAGGCGGCCAACGTTCCGGTGGTCGGTGCCGATGAGACCGAGATCCCGTTCTACACCAAGTCGGACTTCTATCCCGAAGGTGAGACGCTCGAAGCGGTCGACTACGCCAAGGTGGCCACGGCCAAGACGGCAGGGGCGACCAATCTGGCCTACTTCTACTGTGCCGAGTCGGTGGATTGCGCCGAGAGCGTCCCCGGGTTCGCCCAGGTCGGCACGAAGCTGGGCGTACCAATGGTATTCAAGACTGAGATCGCGGCCACGGCGCCGAACTACACCGCGCAGTGCGTGGCCGCAAACCAGGCACATGTCACCGGGGTGTACATCGGTGATGGCGCTCCAATTATCGCCCGGGTGGGGCAGAACTGCTTGCAGCAGGCCTACAAACCCATTTACATCATCGACGGCGAGGCGTACGGCCCGCAATTACAAACCGCCCCGGGCATCGACGACAACCTCTGGGCGCCGTTCGGCACCCTGCCCTACTTCGACAACACCCCCGCCGTGCAGACCATGAACGCTGCCGTAGACAAGTACTATCCGGGTCTGCGCACGAGCACCAACTGGAATGAAATCGCCGCAGAGTCGTGGGCCTCGGGGCTGCTCCTGGATGACGCCGTGAAAGGCGGGGGCCTGACGTCGAGTGCGACCCCGAGCCCATCGGAGATCACCACCGGGCTCGAGTCGCTGAAAGGGGACACCCTGGACGGATGGGCCCCGCCCCTGACCTTCGCGGCTGGCCAGCCACACCCGGTCACCTGTTGGTTCACCGTACACGAGTCCAACGGCGTGCCGGCCCTAGTGAACAACGGTCAGGTCAGCTGCGAGAGCGGCTCCTCCTCCTAAGTCCGGCCCCGCACCTCGAGTCCTCGTGGGGGCCCCGGCGCTAGCGCCGGGGCCCTTACTGTGCGGCGTCACTTAGCGCTCGATGCCGCAGTTGCCGTCGAGCCTGCCCAACCCGGCCGGTCGTGGGTCACGTCTGTCTTGCGGAACCACATCACCGTGGGTCGGATGGTCCACGTCTCATCACTCTCTGTCGCCACATACTGATGAACGTGGTAGTTACTCTTGAGACCAACCACCGGACACGCCGGACGCCGCGAGAACTGCAACGCCCCCACGAGAATCGTCCATTATGGACCGTCGTCAGGTTGTCGGTATTGCCTCTGCTAACCGTTGAGCTTCCAGACCGTCACTGAGCCGGTGGATCACTGTCGTGAGATGCTCTTCCATTGCTTCTGCGGCGGCGATCGGATCTTGGGCCTCCACTGCTTCAAGGATGGCCACGTGCTCCCTAGTAAGTTCGGCGAGATCCCTCTCAGCGGTGACTACCCGGCGGATCCACACCGTTACGAGGGTGCGAATGCTCCGGAGCATCCCAGCGAGGACTTCGTTCTGTGCCGCGTCGGCAATTTTGAGGTGGAAGGCAAGATCCGCCACGCTGAACTCCTGCACCGAACGAGCGTCTGACATCTTCCGCACAAGAGTTCGCAGAGTTCGTACTGTCTCCGCATCACGTCTCTCGGCGGCCAGCCGGCTCAGCACGATTTCGACATGGAGGCGAGCCTCAATGAGCTCTTGAAGCCGTGGCTCACCTAGAAGCAGCCCCCACTCTATGATCTCGGGCAGGAGGTCGGAGGTGGTGCTCTTCACGTAGGTGCCGCTGCCAGGTCGAACCTCCAGCATTCCGAGGAGAACAAGTGGGCGCAGCCCGTCTCTGATGGCGTTCCTGGCCACGCCAAGCTGCTGAGATAACACTCGCTCAGACGGCAAACGGGTTCCAGCGGCCACCTCCCCGGACACGACGAGCCGAAGTAGCTTTCGGGAAACCTCGAGGGAGACTGAGTCTGGGGCAATTTCTCTAGCTGCAGCGCCGCCACGGACCTGGACCGCTCATGGCGGCTCACGGTGGTAACGCCGCTGTCATTCTGTTCGAGGTCCATAAGTCCGAGGGGCGAAGAAGCCTTTTGCATCGCACAGCAGGCTAGACGTTCGATGATCGATCCGGCGCCTTACCGAAAAGTCAGAGTTCCGGTCCCGAACCTGGCTGGCAGAACGTAGACCCGCGTTTGAGAAGTGGTCTACCAGTTGACAATTCTGCAGGCTGATATCTATATTCTGTGGGGATGGCCTTCGCGGAGGAGCACATCGCGCTGCGCTTTGGCGACAAGGTACGAAGCCGTACCCGGGAAACCGCCAGTGAGATCAACGATGGACATCACCTAGGCGGCCGCAATGCGGCCGTCGTTTCAGTTGACATCGCGCTTCTTCAGCCCGGGTACACCCTACGGATGGGCGAGTTGAACCTAGCCCATATGAGAGCACTGGCGGAGTTAGCTGGTACTTGGCCGCCGCTGTTGGTTACACCGGCTAGGCGGATCGTTGACGGTCACTATCGCTATTTTGCTGCTCGCTCGCTCGGATGGGATCGTCTGGACTGTGTGATCTTTGACGGCGATGAGATCGAAGCGTTCTTCGAGGCAGTGCGCCTAAACATCCGCTGCGGATTACCGCTGACGCTTAAGGAGCGGAAAGCGGCAGCTCGTCGGATCATGGAACTGAGGTGGGACTGGTCCGACCGAAAGATAGCCAAGCTGTGTGGGCTGAGCCACGAGACAGTCGGCCGTCTTCGCCCAGGTCCTGGTCAAGCTGCCGATAGCTGCCATATCCGCGGATGGCGCGTGGCACCTCCGTCTCGCTCCGCGGCGGCTGCCGCAACTCGGGCGCGAGTCGCGAACCTGATCGTGACCCATCAGGAAGCGTCACTTCGTGAGCTGGCTCGCCTAGCGGGCACAAGTCACGAAACCGTCCGATCAGTGCGCCGCCAACTGGCCGAACAGCGATCACCGTTGGTCCTTCGGGGTCCTCCAGAATCCTTTGCCGAGGTCCAGAAACCCCTTAAATCTCTGACTCGGGATCGCGCCTTCAGCTCGACGGCCGTGGGTGAGCATTTTGCCGAGTGGTTCGATCGCACTGCGATAACCGTAGACTGGATGAACCTTGTGAACGTCGTCCCTCTCAGCCGCATCTACGAGGTCGCCGATGAGGCACGACGACGAGCACTGGCATGGACGGACTTTGCGTCGGCGCTGACTTCTCGAATACCGGGCAACAAATAAGAGTATTGTTCATCGGCATGGAACCGCCGGAAAGCGGCAGCCTCTTCGAGTACCGGTCGCACACATGCTCGGCCCGGAGTACGTCTACAGGCACTCGTGGTCGGTCAACGACGCAATCGTTTGGAATAGTCGCCGTTTTGTGCATGCCCGTGCAGGTGCAAGGTGGGGGAACGGCGGCGTGGCTTGCGGATCACGCTGGCAGGTGACTTCTCTGTAGGCCGACTCCACGAGGCGGCCGTGGCCTAGGGCCAGTACTCCTTACGTGCCAGTCAGCCGCTCGACCACAGGAGCCAAGGCTGTAGCGGCATCCTCGCCAATCGTGACATAGGCGATTCCATATATCTCACGCCGCCGAGCAAGCTCCTCGCAGATTCCGTCGATTGAACCGATGAGCACGTGCGGGTGTGCCATCATGTCGCCGGCTGTCAAGCCGAATTGGTCACCAAGACGTTGGGCTGTATCCATCGGACGGTCCGTCACGTCCACAAAGTTTGCGCTCGTCTCTAATTGAATCTCGTCGAATCGTACGCCAGCGGCAGCGCGAACCCATTCGATCTTGCGTAGCGTCGCCTCAGCCGTGGATCGTCGTATTCCGTCAGCGCCCAGCTTTCCGGAACGATTGTCGTAGTTGAGGCTGACAATGTCCGCTTGTTGGGCAGCCAATCCGAGCACCTTCGGCGAACCTCCGCCGATGGCGAAGGGAGGCCATGGAGTCTGTTTGGGCTTGGGGGCTCCCTCGAATCCTTCTACGTGAAAGTACCGACCGTGAAATGAGACTGCACCTTCCTCGAATAGGGCTTTCATCAACGCCACGGTTTCACCCAGCCTTTGGATGCGTATGTGCGCCGGCTCGAACGTTGTCCCGATGGCATCGTATTCCCTGCCTAGCCACCCAGCGCCCAAGCCAATTTCGAGCCGGCCATCCGACAGCAGGTCGATGGTCGCCATCTCCTTGGCCAGCACGACTGGGTGATGATAGTCGACACAGAGGACGCGAGCGCCGACGCGTATGCGTTTAGTGGCGTCGACGAGCGCCATCATTACCGGGACAGCGGCCCAGTAAGCAGGCGGATGCCCTGTCGACTCAACCACCTCCCCTGGACCAACGACATGGTCTGAAATATGAATGGCGTAATAACCCAAATCCTCGAGCCTTTGGGATCTCTCCGGCAGATTCTTGCCGGGATCCAGCTGGCTGAATCGGACTGCGAACTTGAATGGATCAGACATATTGTTCCGGAAAACTAGCCGATTGTCCGTGCCTCGGATCACCTGGCCCACACTCGGTCGTCCAGGTCTCGCTGTCGAGGCCGCACAGCGGCATTGGCGTGGGCGATGCGGTCGGCGGGTCGGCGGGTCGGCGAGCCAGGTGGGCCGGCGGCGGTTTTGTTCGGCCCGCCAGTCTCGTTCGACGGGCTAGGGGTCGTCGGCCGCGGCGCAGGTATTTGGGTTGGGCTCGGGCCAGGGCGGCGGTCTGCTCGGCTGGGGTGGAATTGCCCATTTGGGCGAGGCGCCCGCCGCGGTCGCCGTCGGGCGGTCGGGCGAACCATTTCGCCGCTGCGGCAAACGGGTCGCCCGAAAACCAAAGTGCGGGTCAGGATGGTGGAGACGAGCGGATTCGAACCGCCGACCCCCTGCGTGCAAAGCAGGACGAGCCGGATCCCTGCGGATGCTGACAAACAAGAAGCCCCACTCTACGGGGTGTATCGTCACCCACGAACTGCACCGGACGGCGACGGATGTTCGATCGATGTTCGATTTTGCCCAGGTACGTCCAACCATGGGATTCTGCGGTCGAAAGAGTTCCGGACCCCTAGGAACTGCGCCGTAGTCGTAAACCCCTGCGAGTTACAGCGGGTATCAAGCCTGGCTCACTACGGCAACGCGTTCCGCCCGCGGCTGCGCTGTAAGTCACGATTGGATAATGACCTCCTTTCCACCCCCGAATCCACTCGCCGTAAGGCGAATTTGAGCCGGTGTTGACGTGCACAACCCGGAGCCTGCAAAGTTTCCCGACCGGATGGGCTATCCGTTGGACCGCCCGAAGACCGGCCTTGCACGAACCCGGTCAACACCAGTTGGGGACAATGAGCTTGAAAGTCTCCTTTTCTGGTGTTTCGGGTGACCTCCCGCGACTTCAAAGGTGCTGGTCAACAGCTGGCGCGACTCTTGATGACCCCCTGGGTTCACTGCGACCGCGCCATGGACGCGCCATGCAGCCCTCACCCGAGACCTCCTATCGAGGCGGCAGGCCGCACCCAAAACGCTGAACGGCCTCAGCGATCGTCTGCCCGAAACGTCGAGGAGCGAGAGCGCGATCGGACTCGTCGCTGGACCACGGCTTCCCCCCCTCATCGGGGACCTCGAGCCCCACGGCGGCGCGGCAAGTCGAAACCGACGCTCATCGATTCAATGGCTTCGAGATGCTGGGTGAGCGCTGGCTCTCACACTCCCGGCGGAACTCGAACTCCTGCCAGGTTCTTGTCGACAGCTGGGCGACGAGAGCACCCGCCAGAGGCTGCTGCAGAGGCGGGAAAGTGCCGAAAATAGATGGCATTGGCTCCCGCCCCACCCCGCCACACGAGCAATGGCTCACAGGCCGAAGCCACGGCCAGCGTCACCGTGATCGGCAGCATCGCTCGAAGGCACCGGCGGGTCACCCAGCGAAGACGAGAACCCATCCCGCATAGAACTGGCCCTCGATGGCCAGCGTCCAGAGGTGGCCGAGCGGCAAGGGGGTCACCTTGACGTGAATGAGAAAGACGTTGTAGCCGTACACGAGCGCGACGACGACACCGCCGAGCGCGCCGCGCAGCGTGACCGGATGCCCCGCGTACGCGCTGAAGGGATTGGACGCGGCGAGAACCAGAACACCACGAGCAGGGCGCCCAGGGCGGGCACCAGCCACCGGGCGCGGCGAGCCAGGAAGGCACGTACGCGGATGCCCCCGGAAGCGAGCGCCTCATCGAGCAGGCCTGCGGTCACCAAGAAGCCGCTCAGGACGAAGAATACGTCCACACCGAAGAGCTCACCCTTCATCCGGGCGCGGGTCGGGTAGTGGAACATGACGACGGCCGCGACGGCAAGACCTCGCACGCCGTCCAGAGCAGGGATGGGACGTAGCCGATCGGCGACAGCAGCCCGGGGCGGGCAGGCGCCGCGCTACCGGCCACACGGGACGGATCCCCCCGGGGGTGGTCCCTGACACCGCCGGTAGCACCCATCCGGCGGCGGACCTACCCAATCCGGACCTTCTCGACACGGCAGGTGGCCCGACAATGCGTATTCGCCGTAAGCTCGAGCAACCCGGCGAGCTACTTCCCGGCCCGGTCGCGAGCCCGGGCCGGATGGAATCGCACCCTTCCCCTGCGGTCGAGAGCGGGCGCTCCTGGGCGTTCAGCGAGCCGTCCAAGTGTCCTCACCACCACACGAGAGCCAGCGAGCCGCCGTCACCTGCGCTTCGGGGAACCCCATGGAGGGTAAAAGTCCAGCTGTGACAGTGATGGGCTATACGTTGATGTGCGAGCAGGCGGGTCCGAAGCAGCTGGTGCGTGACGCCCAGCTGGCCGAGACCGCCGGATTCGAGTTCGCGGTCATCTCCGATCATTATTTTCCGTGGGTGGATGCCATGGGCCACTCCCCTTACGCCTGGTCGGTCCTTGGGGCCGCCGCCCAAGCCACGTCTCGGATCGAGCTCATGACGTATGTGACCTGCCCGATCAAGCGCTACCACCCCGCCGTCGTAGCCCAGAAAGCGGCTACGGTCGGCTTGCTCTCCGACGGACGGTTCACGCTCGGCGTGGGAGCAGGAGAGAACCTCAACGAGCACATCACCGGCGGGGGATGGCCGCCGGTCAATGTACGTCACCAGATGCTGAGAGAAGCGGTAGAGATCATCCGTGGCCTCTGGGCCGGCGGCTACGTGAACTTTGACGGCCGTTACTTCCAGGTCGACTCGGCCAAGCTGTGGGACTTGCCCGACCAGCCCCTCAAGCTGGGTATTGCCGCGTCCGGGCAGCAGTCCTCTCGGCTGGCCGGAGAGCACGCCGACTGCCTCATCGCGGTCGAGCCGTCATCGGCGATCGTTGCCGCCTTTGACGCCGCGGGCGGGACCGGGAAGCCACGCGTCGGACAGCTGCCGATCAGCTACGACCGCGATCGGGACGCCGCCATCAAGCGGGCGTTGGAGCTGTTCGGATGGTTCGGCGGCGGTTGGAAAGTCAACGCCGAGCTACCCGGTACGGCCGCGTTCGAAGGCGTCTCCGGTTACGTGCGAGCCGACGATATTGCCGACTCCATCCCATGCGGTGACTCCGTCGACGCCGTAGTAACCGCGGTCAACGAGTTTGCCAACGCCGGCTTCACCCACGTCGCCCTGTGCCAGATCGGCGGCGACACCCAAACCGACTTCATTGAGTGGTGGAGGCGGGATCTCGGACCCGCCCTTGGTACCTGAGATAGGAGGCAGCAGTGCCACAGTCAGCGTGGAGCTCCAAACGGGAACGCCAGTACGAGCACATCAAGGACGGCCTCGAGGACCGAGGCCGGTCCCCCAAAGTGGCGAAAGAGATCGCTTCCCGTACCGTCAACAAGGAACGGGCCCGCGCCGGCGAAGCCCGCCAAGCGAGCAGGACCTCGACTGACGACATCTCGTCGGGGCGCCGAGGCGGCCTGCGCTCCCATCGCGGCAGCGGTGGCCGCACCCGGGACCAGTTGTACCAAGAAGCCAAGCATCGCAACATCAAAGGGCGGTCCAAGATGTCCAAGGGACAGCTCGAGTCAGCCCTGGGCGTCCGCTGAGACCCGAACGCACTGACCTCGCGGGCTATCGCCCGTTCCCCACCCCCACGGGCGTCAAACCGAAACCGGGGCGACCGCCATGCGGTGGTGTGACACGCGGCCAAGGCGCTGCCGATCGTAAGGGCCCGCGGCCAAGGCGCTGCTGGTCAGCCCGTTTCTTGGATCTCCGCGTCGGGGGTGAGGTCTCCGCGCTCGCTCCCGCCCCCCGCCGGCAAACCCGGTGTAGACCAGGGGCTCACTCTGTTTTTCGGTGAGGTAGGCGCTACCGTGTGGCCCCTCGTTACCGCTGATGCCCTCGTTGCTCGGCTTCGTAGCGTGCCGCCTCAGCTCGAGCGACTTCCGCTTCGGCCTCCTTGTGCGCCACCTTGCGTTGGGCGCTTGCCTTCTCCTGTTGCGCTTCGCCTTCGCGCTCCAAACTGCGGTTCCCGGACAGTCCTCCCGCAACCTCCTTGGCCTTGCCCTTCAGGCCCTCGATGGTGCCCTCGACCCCTTCATTTGGCCCGCTGCTCATGATTTGGCCTCCTTCTCGCTCGTCGGTGCCTCAGTACGTACCCCAAACAGCCCGAGCTACACCTGCGGGTGAACAGCATCCTGTCGTGGCCCACGGGCACACGAAACTCCGGGTCGTGGCGTGGAGACGCCACCAGTCGGGGTCGAGGTTGGACGGCGGCAACCCATGCTGCGGAGTGCGTGAGTGAGGAGGCAACCATGGCCCCCAATCCAGCCGAACCGCCAGAGTCGGTGACTTCGGCGTCTCTCATCGGCGATCAGCCTCGGCCCCCTGGGCGAGCGACGCCTGGTGGTGAGGAGTCCGACGAGAAGGCACTGGCCGAGCTTTTGAAGGACCTGTCCGAGCAGACAACCAACCTGGTACACCACGAAGTCGAACTGGCCAAGGCGGAGATGTCGGTCAAGGGCAAGCTTCTGGCCGCGGGCGCGGCCCTCTTCGCCGCGTCAGGTGTGCTCGGGTTTTTGGCCGTGGCCGCCCTGGTCGCCTGCGCCATCGCGGGACTGTCCGAGGCGCTGCCGGTGTGGTTGGCGGCCTTGATCATGGCCGTGGTGCTGGGTGGAGTGGCAGCAATCCTGGCTTTGATGGGCAAGAGCAAGACGCGACGGGGATCACCGCCTTTGCCTGAGGAGGCCCTGGAGAGCACGAAGGAGGATGTGGAATGGCTGAAGACCCAGGCCAAATCCGCGAAGCCATAGAGCAAACCCGAGCCGACATCAGCGAGACGGTGCAAGCCATCGGCCAGAAGGCCGACGTCAAAGGGCGGGCGGCCAAGAAAGCGGCCGCCCATGGCCATCAGCTCAAGAAGACCTCGAACCAGGCTCAAACCAAACTGGCCGACATCGGCCATCAGGTCGAAGCCAGCCTGCCCGAAGCGGCCCACCCCGTGGTCACCGCCGCGGCCCAAGGGGTCGAAGCGGGGGCGTCGGGCGCGAAGACGGTCTGGAAACGGCAGCCCTGGCTGGTGTGGGCCGCCGGGGCGGTCGCCGGCCTTGTCCTCGTCGGCCGGCTCTTGCGGCGTAGGCGGGACTGATGCTCAAGCTCGTCTACAAGCCCCCGGGCATGATGGTGAGCGTGCTGGGCGGTCTGGCCGCCAGCGTCATCTTCAAACGAGTGTGGAAGCTGGTCCATGGTGAAGACGAAACCCCGGCCGCCACCCAGCGGCATCGGACCTGGAGCGAAATACTGGTGGCGGCGCTGCGACAGGGGGCCATCTTCGGGTTGATCAAGGCGCTCGTCGACCGAGCCGGAGCCACCGGGTTCGAACGGGCCACCGGTGCCTGGCCAGGTGACGAATAGCCTGGCCTGTTTCTGGAACCGGGGCCGCGGGTAGTAGCCCTGGCATCATCCCCACGACGTGGACAACATTGGAGGACCAGTGAGCGATCTAGGCAGCCAGGCCGAGAAGGATCTGGAGCAGGATCCGCAGTTCAAGCAGGATGCCGAGAAAGAAGCGGAAAAAGAGGACCAGGACATCGAGCAGGATCTCAAAAAAGACCTTTGAGCAGGCGCAAGACACGTTTGTGGCGGGCGCCGGCATCGATCGCGAACGGGCCGGGGTCCGTGCCGGCAGCTGGAATCGAAGGTCCGGGAGGTCACCCGACGCCCTGCGGTGCAGGACAAGGTCGAGCAGCTCAAGGACACCGCAAAAAACCAAGCCGGGGCGGCTGCGCAGAAGGCAGGTTGGTCCGAAGCGTCAGCTGGGGACGACCACGTGGCTCCGCCGGACGACCAGTCACCCGAGTCCTACGTCGACCCTCAGGACCTACAGTTCGCCACCGCTGCGGCGGGCAGGGAGAGGTCGTCGACGACCGCCTCGCACAGGGCGTGCCCTCCGCCGACAGGGAGCACAATTACCACAAGAGGCGGCATAGCGCCTTTCCCGGCCGCACTCGGAAGGAGAAACAGTGGCAAAGGCAACAGCTAACAGCAAGCGATCGACAATAAAGCTTCGCAGGGAAAGAACGATCCCCCGGCGGCCAGTATCGCCGCGGCACAGCGGCTCCTCTCAACCGTCTCGCGCAAGCGTACCAACCTGAAAGCCGCACTCAAGCGAGACCAAGCCAACATCAAGAAACTGGAGAAAACAACAGCACGCCACAAGGCTCGGCTGAAGACGCTGCAAACCGACCTCGCCGACGTCAACCATCGGTATAAAGCGGCCAGCAAGAAGGCTGGCTGAGGCGCGGGACGGGGGGAGTCGACGGTGATACGACCCAGCAATTGGTCCGCCCTCCAGGGCACGCCGACAACAAGTACGGCGGTTCTCCCCCGAGCAGGAGACGTCCGCATGGCGGCGACGGTCAGAATCCGGTGTATAGGCGGCTTGCATAGCCGTCCCCAGCCCGGGGTAATGGAACCGGTATGGCTAACGAACTCCAGGGCAAGAAGATCGCGTTTCTCGTCGCCAACTCAGGCGTCGAGGAAGCCGAACTCGTCCGACCCCGCCAAGCGGTCCAAGCGGCGGGCGGGCAGGCCGTCGTCGTAGCCCCCGAGAGGAGCAAGGTCCAGGCGTTCAACCACGACGTCGAGCCCGGGGACATCTTCGAAGCTGACGCCGTTGTCAGCGAGGTGGCCGTAGGAGACTTCGACGCTCTCGTGCTTCCGGGCGGAGCCATCAACGCCGATCACCTGCGCACCGTCCCCGAGGCCGTCGCCTTGATCAAGGGATTCGTCGAACGAGCCAAGCCGGTAGCCGCCATCTGCCACGGGCCGTGGAGCCTCGTCGAGGCCGGAGCCGTGGTGGGCAAGACACTTACAAGCTGGCCGAGCCTCCAGACCGACATCCGCAACGCCGGCGGCACCTGGGTCGACCAAGAAGTGAAAGTCTGCCGGGCCTCGGGGTGGACCCTCGTGACGAGCCGCAAACCCGACGACCTCGACGCGTTCTGCGCACAACTGTTAGTCGCATTCAGCTAGCACGGCACGGCCGCCTTCGAGGCCGCCTCCGCGTAGGTACGGGCCGAGGACATCACCCGATTCGTTCGTTGCGGATCGTCGGTCGTGCAGGTAGCGGACGCCGTGCAGGCGTTCGCCGCCGCAAACTTCACGGATGCTGCCCTGGGTCAGATCGGCGGCCGCGAGCACAGGCGGGACTTCATCGGGTGGGTTGAGCAGAAGCTGTTGCCGAACCTGACTGGCCGAGCGGACGGCTGGCGGCGGCCCAGAAGGGCAGGCCGTTGAGCGGACGGCCGTCGGGATCTGAGCACGCCTCATGCCAACACGGCATGGGAATGCGACTCTCGATAGACAACATAGAGCGGGTCAGGATAGCCGCGCGCTGATGTGAGCGGGAGATAAAGGGTGAACCTTCTTTGTGTGTTTCTCGTCTTATTGGGGGTGGCATCAAAGGCCTGGTATCAAAGAGAGAAATTTGAGCTTCTCGGTTTCGTCACGCCCGTAGTGGGAAAGATGAAGCCGGCCAGACAGAAAGGGTTGCCATGTTGATCCTCTTGGGATTGCTGTTGGTTTTGTTGTTCTTCGGACTTGGTTTCGCATTGCATGCTTTGTGGATAATTGCCATCGTCCTGTTTGTGGCGTGGCTAATTGGTCTCGTCCTTGGTCGGGGTGAGAACGCGGGCCGCGGTCATTTCTATCGCTGGTAGCCGAACGGGGCCGCTGGAACGGTTGTCGCGCCGTGATGTGCGGATTGCTGGAGCCGTCGGGCTGGCCGGGGCGGGCGGCTGGGTGAGGAGGACGCGCTGCGGGGGCCCTCCAGTGGCCGGGAGCGCGTAGCCGTGGCGCCCCCGCAACAAACTTCGCCCCCGAAAGGCGGAGGCCGGCGTTGGGCAGCTGCATCGCTGCTGACCGCGGTAGCAGCGCGCATCGAAGCATCGCCCGACGTGGATCGCGTGGGCGCGCCGTTGAACACGGCGTTGCACCGGCTGCTGCGTCCTGGACTGATAGTGGATGCGCTGTCGGGCAAGCCCTTGGGGCATCCCGCTCACCCGGCGCTGGTCTCCGCTCCCATCGGGTGCTGGACCGGAGCCCTGGTCGCCGACCTGGCCGGCGAGCCCAGAGCCGGACGCGTCCTGACCGGGCTCGGGGTGCTCAGCGCCCTGCCGGTAGCCGCCACCGGAGCCTCGGATTGGGCCGACACGACTGGCGCGGAGCAACGAGTGGGCGTCATTCACCTAGGTTTCAACCTGGCCGCCACCCTTCTGTACGGCGGATCATGGTGGGCCCGCCGGCGGGGCCAGCACCACCTCGGGGTGTGCTTGGGGGTGGCCGGAGCAGCATTGGCAACCGGGGCGGGGTGGTTGGGCGGGCATCTGGCTTACGCCCTGGGCGTGGGCGTCGACACCAACGCCTTCGATGGCGGCCCGACCGAATGGACCGGCGTGAGCGATCAATCCGCCTATTCCGACTTCGTCAGCGACGGTTCAGCGGCGGGAGTGAGCCTGGTCATCGTGAAGCCCGACCGGGATTCCGCGCATGGGCCCGGGCACCCGCCGCGCGTACTGGCCAATCGTTGCAGCCACCGAGGTGGACCACTGGCCGAAGGCGACCTGGACGGCGGCTGCCTACGATGCCCCTGGCACGGCAGCGTGTTTGACACCACCACTGGTCAGGTCCGACGGGGGCCGGCAACCATGGCTCAGCCGGTGTACCAGGTGCGGGGCCACGGTGGGAATCTGGAGGTCCGTCGAGATGAGTCCCGCTCCCTGCGGATCAATCCGGTCCGACCGTGAGTGCGCACCAGGCCCTCGCCCCGGCCGAGATTCCAGCGGTAGACGTGAACGCCTTGGCGGCAGCCTGCGACCGGGCGCTTTCCTGGCCGTTGCCCGGCCACGGCCACACCGCCCGCCGTTTCCACCTGCTTCGTTCGGCAGCGGAGTGGGATCTGGTCTTCGGGCGCCTGGTTGAGGCGCATGCGGACGCCGTCGCCATCACCAGCGAGCTCGGCGGCCCGCCCGTCGCCGTCGGCCAGCGGTGGGGGGTATGGGCAGCCGGGCCGGCCGACAGCCTGCACGCATGGACGGATCACCATGGCTGGCGTATCGAAGGGACCAAGGCATGGTGTTCTGGAGCCAGCCTGCTCACCCACGCCCTCGTCGCCGCCTCCACCGCCTGCGGCCAACAGCTGTTAGCGGTGGATCTCGGCGATCCGAACACTCTCGTCGGCCCTTCGACGTGGGCGGGACACGGCATGATCCGGGCCGACACCCGATCCGTCCGCTTCGATCAGACGTCGGCCGAGGCGGTCGGCCAACCCGAACAGTATCTGAATCGACCGGGATTCTGGGCTGGCGCTATTGGTGTCGCAGCATGCTGGCACGGAGGCACCACGGCGGTGGCCCGCCCCCTGCTCGACCGGGCCCACCGCTGCCCTGACCCCCACCTGCTGACCCACCTGGGCGCGGTGCATGTCGACCTGGAGCAAAACCAGACGATCCTGGCGGCAGCCGCCAGCCAGGTCGACAATCACTTTGGCTGTGATCACGAGCTGTTGGCCGGCGCGGTCCGAACGACCATCGAGCGCAACGCCGTAGAGGTCATGGACCGCGTCGGCCGCGCCCTCGGACCGGGCCCGCTGGCCCACGACGCCAGCCACGCTGCCCTGGTCGCCGACCTGACCGTGTACATCCGTCAGCATCACGGCGAACGCGACCTCGAGCAGATCGGCCGGCGCCTCTCTCAGCTCGACGACCCGTGGTCGAGCTGAGCGCAGCCACGCCGCGTCTCGACGGCGACGGCACCCCCGAATCGGACTGGCGAGCCTGCGCGCCGCTCCGCACCCTTCGGCCGTGGAGGTGCCCCACACCGTCGACCGGACGCGGCGTAGTCGTCGCCCCCCACCCCGACGACGAGATACTCGGCGTCGGCGGCACGTCGTCGCTTCTCGCCGCGGCCGACATCGACCTCGTGCTGGTGGCCGTCACTGACGGCGAGAACAGCCACTCGGGCCGGAGCACCGAACTGCGGCAGCGCCGGCCCGTCGAGTCAACCGCCGCCGCCGCCTGTCTGGCCATATGTCCAACCCGTACAATTCGATTGGGTCATCCCGACGGCGACATCGCAGAATCGCGGCTGCAAACCGAGCTAGCCGGCATACTCCGACCCGGCGACCTGGTCCTCGCCCCCTGGGACCGTGACGGACACCCAGACCATGACCGGGTGGGCCGAGTTGTCCGAGACGTCGCCAACGGGCGCCAGGCGCAACTCCTCTCCTATCTGGTGTGGGCCTGGCATTGGGCCCGCCCCGACAGCAATGACATTCCCTGGGGCGACGCCGTGCGGGTCGAGCTCGGCCCCGAACTGGCCAGGCGGAAGCGCGGCGCCGTGCGCTACTTCACCACCCAACTCATCGGGCCCGACCCCGTCTTGTCTCCCTCCGCCATCGAGCGGCTCACCCGCCCCTACGAAGTGCTCCTCGGCCAATGACCCTCGGGCAACCGTACTTCGACAACCTGTATCGGCGTCACTCCGATCCTTGGGGGTTCCGCACCCGATGGTATGAGACCCGCAAACGGCAGCTGACCACGGCCGCCCTGCCCGACCAGCACTACGCTTCGATCTTCGAGCCCGGCTGCTCTGTCGGCCTTCTCACCAGCCTGCTGGCCACCCGCAGCGACCGGGTGCTGGCCATGGACATCTCCGCGGCTGCCCTCCAGGAGGCCCGGACCGTCCTGCCCCCCTACGTACAACTTCGACAGGGTTCCGTCCCCGCCGACTGGCCGTCCGGCCGCTTCGACCTCGTCGTGCTGTCCGAGCTGGGCTACTACCTCGACGAAAACGACTGTCAGCGGATGGCCACGCTGGCTGTGACCGCCGCCCGCGATCTCGTCGCCGTCCACTGGCGTCACCCCGTCGAGGACTACCCCCTCGCCGGCGACCACGTCCACCACATCGTCGAGCAGACCGCGGCCGAGCACGGACTGGACCAGATCTGCAGCCATGTCGAAGCGGACTTCCGGCTGGCCGTATGGAGCCGTGACGGTCGCTCGATCGCCTCTCGCACAGGGCTGATCCCGTCGTGACCAGCCAGATCAACCGGGTCGGGGTGGTCGTACCCGCCCACAACGAGGAGGGTGCGCTGGCTGACTGCCTTATCGCCCTCCAGGCGGCCGCCCCCCTGGCCGGCCTCCCGGTCAACATTCTCGTCGTGCTCGACGACTGCAGTGACGCCAGCCACGACAGGTGCCGGCAGCTCGGCGTCAACAGCCTTACGATCACCGCCCGCAACGTGGGCATCTCGCGCGCCGTCGGCTTCCAAGCCCTCATCGGCGACGAACCTAACCCCCCCACGTTATGGCTGGCCAGCACCGACGCCGACACCCGGGTCGAACCCACCTGGCTGCGCCACCAACTCGACCTGGCCCGCCGCGGCGCCGATGTCGTACTCGGCGTGGTCCGACTCGACGGCCCCACCGCCAGCACCGAACTTCGCCGGGCATTCGACCTCGACTACCAAAAGCAACTCTTCGACGACGGTTCCCACAACCATGTGCACGGCGCCAACCTGGGCCTTCGAGCCGATGTCTACCTGCGAGCCGGCGGCTTCCCCCCAGACTCCGCCCACGAAGACCACCACCTCATCCAACAACTCCGCCATACACCAGGCGTCATCATCGAACGAACCCAACAGCTCATCGTCTCCACCAGCGGACGCCTCGAGGGCCGATGCCACCACGGCTTCGCCGCCACTCTCGCCGCTCTCAATACCCCCACAGGCTCCTAAATTCAGCGCCGATTGATACTCCATTCGGGTGCCCCCTGGCGCCGGCGTGTATCGGATCCCGGCAGGGGTGTGGAAGCGAAATGCTCGGGATACAGGGTCGTGTCCCCGAGAACCGGTCGACGTGGCCCTAGCCGGGGTGGCCAGGCTTCATTTCTTTGACCGCCGTGAAGGGAAGGAAACCGCGCTCTGACTGACCGAAGTCGGCTTGGCCAACGTCGATGAGATGAGCCACGTGATCGCCGGAATCAAGTCTCGCCTGGATACTCCCTACCACCCAGCCTCTGGTTTCGAGTAGCAGGGGTACTCCGTGCGGTCCTTCCTTCCACTCGCAGAGTCGAAACTTGTCTGTTTCATCTCCGGTTTGCTCGCCGAACAGAGCAGCGAGTTCGAGGTTGCCCGTATGGAGGAAATGTACCGCTAGGACCTCGGCGCCCCGCGCTACCGAGAACGTACGGTTCTGTTTGGAAAGAAGCACGATCAGCGTCGGTGGTTCGATGCTCGCCTGGGTCACGAAACCGACGAGGCAGCCGGAACGCTCTCCGGCAGCCATGGCAGTGACAATGAACATGGGATAGTCGAGTTCTGCCGCGAGGACCTCGAAGGCTCGGTAGGCGTTTCGCATTTCAACCAGCCGGCGGTCGACCCGACCGACGAGTGACTCGGCGACGCTCCAGTGACCGGGGCAGCTGCTTCCGCTTGGGATGTGATTGCGCAACTCTAAGCAGAGCCACCATCGGCTTGGCTTCGTCCACCCGAGCAAACCATTCCATTTGACCGTTCACCTCCACTCCGGCGACGGGACCCTTACAGATCTTCTGGCAGCCGACCTTACGAACCTTGGGGCCATCACTGCCTTTCAGGAACGCGGTGAGGCACCGGGCATTCTTGCATTTGGCACACACCCATACACGACGCTTCGCCATAGGTCGGTAGTACCCAAGTTTGCCCTACCTGGACCCATGACCCTAAGGGCCCGCCGCGGTCCCTCTAACGAAGACCGACGGCGAGGCCGCCGCCGAGGCAGGCCCGGCCGAGGACGAGCCAGGTGGTGTAGTCGTTGACGATTCCGCTCTGCAGGCTGTCCAGGATGGGAGTGAGCCTGACGTCGGCCCGACCCAGCCAGCGGGGTCGGGGCAGTCGGCGCCGGTAGAGGACGAACGCAGCCAACAGAATGCTCCCGGCGAGGGTCGCGAATGACCCTGCCAGGGTAAGGGCCGTGACGCCGGTGCTCTCGGGACGTGCCGCCGCTGTCGGGTGGACGGTGTGCTGGTTGGACAAGACGCTGGCGTTGTAGGCGGCCTGGTCCTCCACACGGACGGCGGCGTCCTGGACGGCGCGACCGAGATGCGGAGCCAGTCCGACGGCAAGCGCCAGGGCGACGAGCACAGCAGCCGGCACGATCATGGTGAGCGGAGTGTGGTGCTTGCCCGATTCGGTCTCGGAGGTCTCCTCCGATGCCTCCCGTTTCATCCGGCCGTCTTCGGGCGGGGGGTCGACGAGGCCGTAAAAGACCCCGCCCGCGACGCGGAGCACGGCGCCTCCGACGACGATTGACGAAGCGACGATCACTGCGGTGACCCACGGGTACGAGTGGGCTGTCGCGCTGTCGCCGATCCAGCCGGCTCCGAGGTAGGTGGCGAAGGGCGGGGTGTCGATGAGTCCCAGACCGGCGAGCACGAAGATCACCCCGGTTATCCGCAGAGAGCGGCCCCGACCGTGCAGAGCGGTCTCGTCGACCGATCCGAGCCGATGCAGGACGATCCCGACGCAGAGGAACAGGGCGGCCTTGACGAGTCCATGGCCGATCACGTAGACGGCAGTCCCGGTGAGCCCCAGGGGGCTCAACAGAGCAAATCCGATAAGGAAGAGACCGGCGTGGCTGACCGTCGAGAAGGCCAGCAATCGCTTGAGATGGCGCTGGCGGAAGCAGTACAAGGCTCCAACGACCGCGGTCAGGGTGCCGAGAGCGAGGAACACGGTTGTGATGGTGGCGGGGCGGCCCAGCGCGCTTGCGAAGGAGGACCAGTAGACGCGAACCACCGCGTAAAGCCCAAGCTCGACCATGACCCCCGAGAAGAGGACGCATACCGGTGCTGAGGACCACCACTTGGCGGACCGGGTGTCGCATGAGCACCACCATGGTGGCGCCGATTGCAACCAGCGCTAGCAGGGTGGCCTGCAGCAGCGTGATCAGCCAGCTGGCCGCCGGGGGGTGCACCGCGGCCAGCCCCCACGGCATCACGGCTCGCCCTCCGCGGAGTCGAGGCGACCGGGTTCGGCCCCCCTGTCGTCGTTGGCTCGGTTTCCAACTGCACCGTGCCCTCTGGCGTCGTGCGGGCTGGGGTTTCGCCAGTCCCCATGCTCGCGAATGTGTGCCGCGGCGGACGGTGGCATGGCAGAGAAATGGCCCGGCCACGGCGAGGACGGCCACCGCCAGCCACGTCTGCCCGGTGGCCTCCCGGTACCCTTCCTGCACGGTCACCGCCACCGCGACCAGAATCGGGGCCACCAGCGAGATGGGCGTGATGAAGTGGGCCTTCCGGTAGACGTCCTGCATGAGGAGTAACCCGAGGGCGGAGGCCAGCACGACCAGCACCGCCGCGCCGAGCAGGATGTCGGCCGCGACGGCATGTGCGGTCACAGCCAGCGCTCCAGTGCGTGCACGAAGACGAGCCCGCCGCCCAGGAGCAGCAAGGAGGCGGGGACGGGAAACTCGAACAGGCCCGAACGCTGGAAACCTTCAGGTAGAAGGATCAGCCTCATCACCAGGATGGAGCTGACGGCTTGGTAGGCCGCGACGGCTTCCATCGTGGGCCCGCGCCAGACGACGATCCCGATCGGGATCATGGCCACCAGCATGGCGACGGCTGCCACGATGAATGCCATATGCCGCTCAGGTCTCCTTCTGGTCCACACGCCGCCAACTTGGTGTCGTGAGAGCACGACGATGAGCAGCAGCCGCAGGAGGGATGAGATAGTGCACGACCATCACATTCCGTTCTTGATCGAGGCCGAGCGCGATCGTGTTCGGTGCCACCGACGCTGCCGCGATCAGCAACGTCTGCCGGGTATCGCCTTCCGGGCTGTCGTCACCCACCCGGACCGGGACATCGCGGAAACTGCTCGGCGCTTGTTGGCCTGTGCAGACGGTCCGCCAAAGGGCGGCAAGGACGATCCCGGTGTCACGAACGACCTGGTCAGGGAGCTTCCACGCCCCCGCAGCCACTCGAGGCGGATGCGGATGTGGCTTCCCGACTGATATTGGGCCAGCTCAGCCAATAGCGCCCCCAGGACCGCAACCACGGCGCCGACAACGAGTTCGGCCGCGTCGAGGGAATCATCGATCCAAACCCACAACGACATCAACACCACCCACCACACCCGAGCCAGCTCCCGCCCGCGGGCCGGTCATCCCGGCCACGACGCCTGGCAAGAGGAGGACCCTGTTACCCCGCTCGACCCGATAGGCGCATGTTGTTGATCCGACTCGACGATCCGTTGGGCTTGTTCGGCCGGGGCCCCGAAGTGGAGCAGACGTCCGCCAAAGGCGATGGAGCAGAGCGCGAACCAGGCCCATCCGAACGCCAATCCCGCCAGCACGTCGCTCAACCAGTGCACTCCGAGGAAGACCCGACTGGCGGCGATGCCGACGGCGAGCGCTGCTGCGATCGCAGCCAGAATCGCCCTCGCCCTTGGGGATCGTCCGATGCCGACGAGGAGGGCGAACGCGGCGAAGCTGGCTGCAGACGCAGCGGCGTGACCAGAAGGGAAAGAAGGACCGCTGAAGTTCGTGAGCTGGTCGATATCGGGGCGAGTTCGATCGACGATCCATTTGATCAGGTCGACGATCGCGAACTGACCTCCGACGGTCAGGACGAGAAAGCCGATCACGGCGAGCAGCCGCTCGGGCCGGACCATGGCCAGACACAACACGCCGGCGAAAGGCCCGAGGAATACGGCACCGCCCAATACCGACACGTCCCGGAGCAGCCGGGTCGAGGCCGGGGTGGCATGGTCGGCGGCGAAGCGGGCCGCGCCAAGGTCGAGGTGGGCGAAGCCAATGTTGCTGCGGATCATCCAAATCAGCAGCCCGAAGGCGACCGCCCCGGCGATCAGGACGATCAGCGCCGCCGTGAGCGCCAGGCCGGTAGCGGAGTTCGGGTCCAGGCGCGAGCTGACCATCGCGGCGGCCCGCGGGTGGCGCTGCACCTCGGCCCGGATGTGCTCGGGTGTAACCCGGGGTTCCAGCTCGAACGCGGTCCAGTGGCGGGCAGCCAGCCAGACTGACGTTCCCGTGACCGCCATGAGGCTGGCGGTGATCCCGATGATCAGCATCTTTCTCGACGACCGCCTCCAGCGCAGACGCCTGCAGCAGACCCGGTGCGGGTCATGATGGGACCGGTACCGGGGTCTGGTCGGCGTCGGGTTCGGACTCGGCTACCTTCTCGGCGTCCTGAGGCGCCGGGCCCCCGGCTCGGACCGATTCGAGCTGCGCCGCCACCGATGCCCCGAACAACAGCGCCATGGCGGACAGGAGACACCAGAGGAGAAGGGCGATGAGGCCGGCGAGCGGGCCATAGGTCTCACCAAACGACGAGCTGAATCGGTAGAACACACCCAGGCCGACGGTTACGACAGTCCACAGCAGCACCGACATCCCCGCCCCGAATGCCAGCCACGACAGGCGGGGTTGTCGGCGGCGGGGCGACCAGCAGAACAGAACGGTCACCGCCACCGCGATCAGCGTCAGGCCTAAAGGCCAACGCCCGATCGCCCACGCCGTGTTGAGCGTACCATTGCTGGTATGGAAGATCTCTCGGCCGAAGGCCAAGCAGCCGAAGGCGAGGGTGACGAGGGTACCGGCGCTAATGGCGAACATCAGCGCCAGTCCGTATTTCTGCATGGTCGGCCGGTCCCGCTCGATTCCGTAGAGGCGGTTGAGGCCGCGTTCGAGCTGTCCTATCACCGTGGTCGCGGTCAGGAGCGATCCGGCCAAACCGAGGACAAGGGCGGTGTAGCGGTGCTCTGAGGCGGTCTTATGGGCCTGGGCGACGGCGCTGGTCAGGACCTGGCCCGCCGCTCCTGGTACGGCGCGCCTGACGGTGGCGACCACCATGGTGCCGATCGACCCCTTGTCGAACAGGCTGGCCAGTCCGACCAGGCCGATCACGCCCTGAACGGCCACGAGGGTCGTCATGAAGGCGATCGAGCGAGCGTGGCTGAAGCCGTCGGCCACCCGCATCCGGATGAACGCATCCTTGAGGAGCCGGCGCTTCCCGACGTGCGACAGCGTTGTCCACGCGTCGTCGCCCGACAGGTCGAACGTTTCGGGCACCAGGCTCGCGGTGCTCATCGCCGGCCCGCTTCGGCGACGCATACCGTGATGGCGCCTACTTCGACGGCACCGTGCAGGCGCTTCGTCGCTTTCCGGGCGCCCCCGTCGAGCTCGTAGGCGATGGGCCGGTCCATTTCCACGGCGACGCGCTGACCGCGGTTCTTGCGGACGAATCGCGACCGGTCAGCTCTACCAGCAGTCGGGGCAGTGAGGACTCTGGCCCACTGGATCGGGCAGCTGGCGGTCACCACCGCGAACTCCAGCAAGCCGTCGTCGGGCTCGGCTGCGGCAAAGACGGTTAGGTTGCCAGTGATTGTCCCAAAGTTCCCGAGCAGGAGGCAGCTGGCCCGGCCGTCGAACAAGGGCCTACCGTCGATGTCGACCCGCATTCTCACGGACTTCGAGCGGATGGCCCGTGCCCCGCTCCACAGATAGGCGAGACGACCGAGGCGATCCTTGAGGGCGCGGTTGGTGTTCTGCATCAGGACCGCGTCGAACCCGGCACCGGCCATGACGGCGAAGCGCTCACCGTTGAGCACTCCCACGTCCAGGAGACGCCGGCTTCCGTCGAGTGCGACGTCCACGGCCCCGGGCAGATCCATCGGGAGCCCAAGGTTGCTGGCCAGGAGATTGGCCGTACCGGCCGGCAGGATCGCGATCGTCACGTTCTATCCGGCCAGGGCCTCGATGCAGCGCTGCACGGTCCCATCGCCACCCCACAGCAGCAAGAGGTCCGCTCCGTCGTTGACTGCCCGGCGGGCCACGGCGGGCGCCTTGCGGCTTTTGGCGACCTCGTACCAAATCGGTTCCGTAAAGCCGCGATCCGCCAAGAGGCGCCGAAGCTCCTCCAGGCCACCGCCGAAGGATTTCTTTTTATGGGCTACCACGGCGATCGACGTCACGGCGCCCCCCGGTTCGATCCCGTCGTTGCGGGTGCGCTACGGCGCCCCCGCGTTCGGAGGCGGTTGCTCCAGACTCCGACGACGAAGACGGCCGCCCCCAGGGCTGCCGCGCCCAGGACGAACCCGGCGAAGGTGTCCACGGGGTGATGGTCGCCTCGATAGATCCTCGACAGAGCCACGCAAGTGATGAGCACGACGGCGACCGTCCAGCCGGCAAGGCGGGGCAGTCGCCTGGAGGTCGCCACCATGATCAGCACCGCGATCCCGCCGTAAAGGACGGTGGTGGCAGCGACGTGGCCGGAGGGCCAGCTGGAAGTCGTGGGGGTGGAGCCGAGGTGCGCCACGTATGGGCGCGGGCGCTCGACGGCGTAGTTGGTGGCCAGGAACACAGTGAGCTCCACCGCCAGGCCCGCGGCCAGCAGCCACGCGAACCCGCCCCAGCGGCGCAGGAGAAGAACCACAGTGACGAGCACCGTCACTGCCGCGACCCCGTCCGTGTCGGCGAGGAACGTGAAGTCGCCGCTGAACCGGGTCCAGATCGGCCCCCGGTGCTGGGCGAACCACTCATTCACGTGCTCATCCCAATGCCCGATCCGGTCATCGGCGCCGAAATGCACCATCATCAGGCCGAGACCGATCAGCACCGCGGCAATCAGAAGCACGGAGCCCACCAGGCAGACAATCACGGCGACCGCCGGATGCACCTCCTCCAGAGCCGACCGCAGCCGGCCCGGGAGCCCAAGGTGCTCGTACGGCCGCTCCAGCAGAGCCCGGTTTGGGGCCCGCTCGTCTGATCCGGGCAGGCCGAAAGCCCAGGCGGCGAGGCGGTCTTGCCTCGTGCGCCCAGCGTGGGTGCCGGCAGACAACGCATCGTCGTCGCCAGCCCACGTCGTAGACACAGATCCCCTCTCGTCGGTCCCAAAAGGCATCTGGCCGATGCACGCCTGAAATACCCCACCGTCCGACGACGAAACCGGGCTTGGCGCGGCGACTCGGGATGTGAGGGTGCACCGTTCGAACATCGTTGCTTCAAGGGATATCGGAAGATCAGCACACCGGTGGGTAAGCACAGGGTGATGGCTGCCGTCGATTGGTTTCTTTTGCCCCACGAGCGGGGAAACGCCGCGACCGAGTTGGACCGCCGGCACGATGACGCCCTGGCTTGGACCTGCGGCAACCAGGTGCGGGCGCTCGTGCACGGGGCCGAGTACTTCGCGACGCTCGTGACCGCCATACGAGCCATGCGCACCGGCGACGTGCTGCTGTTTACGGACTGGCGCGGCGATCCCGACCAGCGCCTTGATGGTGACGGTACCGATGTCGGAACCCTCTTGTGCGAAGCGGCAGAAAAGGGCGTATTGGTGCGCGGCCTCATCTGGCGATCGCACCTGGATCGCTTCCAGTTCTCCGAGCGGGAGAATCGCCACCTCGGCGAGGAGATCAACGCCGCGGGCGGGTTCTGCCTGCTCGACATGCGGGTGCGGCCGGGCGGTTCGCACACCAGAAGTTCGCAGTGCTGCGTCACCTTGGCCGGCCGCATCTCGACTGCGCCTTCGTTGGCGGGATCGACTTGTGCCACAGCCGTCGCGATGAGCCAGCCACCGCGGTGATGGCCAGTGCCAGCCGACGGCGTAGGTGTACGGGCCTCGCCCGCCCTGGCACGAGATCCAGCTCCAACTGCGGGGGACCGGCGGTGGGAGACATCGAAGCCGTGTTCCGGGAGCGGTGGGACGACCCGTCGCCGCTCTCACGCAATCCGATCCACCGGCTTCGGGATATCGTGGATCGGACTAGCTCTGCGTGGCGGCCCCTGCTCGCCCCGACGAATGACCCCTCCCGCTGCGGGCGTCAGGCAGTACAGGTCCTACGGACCTATCCCCCCCGGCGACGGGCGCTGCCCTTCGCCCCCGAGGGAGAGCGCAGCGTGGCGCGAGGAATCACCAAGGCGCTGGGCCGGGCCCGCCGGCTCGTATACGTCGAAGACCAATACCTGTGGTCGCGCCAGGCGGTTGCCGCGCACTGCCAGGCGCTGAGGGCCCAGCCCGAACTCCTTCTGGTCGCGGTCGTGTCCCCCTACCCGGACCAGGACGGGCATCTGTCAACGGCGCCTAACTTGATCGGACGCGTCGAAGCCATGCGGGCTCTGGCCGCAACCGGCGGTAGGCGGGTGGCCGTATATGGGCTGGAAAACAGCAGCGGGATCCCCATCTACGTGCACGCCAAGCTGTGTATCGTCGACGACGATTGGGCGAAAGTCGGATCCGACAACGTCAACCGCCGGTCCTGGACCCACGACTCGGAGTTGGCCTGTGCCGTCGTCGACGTATTCCCGGAAGACTCGACCCATAGGGGAGAGGACTCATTTGCCCGCGATCTCCGCTTGCGAATGGCCCGGGAGCACCTCGACAGAGCAGCAGGAGATGACGGCGACCTGTTGGATCCAGGGACATTTTTCGACACGTTCGCCGACGCGGCCGAACGGCTGGAAGCCTGGTATCGGGATGGCGGCAGCGGACTCCGTCCCCCAGGCCGCCTTCGGCCGCTTACCCTGCCTCGCCTCTCTTGTTGGAGCCGGCTGTGGTCCAGCCCGGTCTACCGTCTCGTGTACGACCCGGACGGGCGGCGCAGATCGTGGCGGAAAGCGGGCCGCTATTGAGCCGGACCTCCGAGGCATCGTGCGTGCGGTGACGTGCTGCAGGACAAGCTCAAACCAGATAGGTGCCCGTTTGGGGTTGCGGGTGGCGGGTATCGACATTTCCGGCTCTTGGTTTGCGACGATCGTTGTTGAGCCAGTTGAAGCGCGATGAGCGTAGAGCCAGCGATCCGAGGGAGTACACCATATGTCCGATACTGTTGGTGACGTTCTTTTGTCCCGCCTCCGCGAGTGGGGTGTCGAGCGGGTGTTCGCGTATGCCGGGGACGGGATCAACGGCCTGCTGGCCGCGTGGGGCCGAGCAGGCAACAAGCCCGCGTTCATCCAGGCCCGCCACGAGGAAATGGCCGCCTTCGAGGCGGTTGGATATGCCAAGTTCTCAGGCCGGCTCGGCGTGTGCGCGGCGACATCGGGGCCTGGAGCGATCCACCTGCTCAACGGCCTGTACGACGCTCTGCTCGACCATGTGCCGGTGGTGGCCATCGTCGGCCAGACCAGCCGGTCGGCGCTGGGCGGCTCGTACCAACAGGAGGTCGACCTCGGCACCCTGTTCAAAGACGTGTGTCATCACTATGTGACGACGGTGATGGTGCCCGAGCAGCTACCGAATGTCATCGATCGGGCCATTCGCGTCGCAACTGCCCGACGAGCGCCGACGGCCATCATCATCCCGTCCGATGTGCAAGAGCTCTCCTACGACCCTCCAGGCCATGCCTTCAAGATGGTCCCCTCCAGCCTGGGCTGGGTCCAGCCGCGAGTGACGCCCGACGAAGAAGCCATCCGGCAGGCCGCCGACATCCTCAACGCCGGCGACCGGGTTGCCATCCTGGTCGGCCAGGGGGCCCGGTCCGCCCGACAGCAGGTGATGGACGTCGCCGAGCGGCTCGGGGCTGGAGTGGCCAAGGCGTTACTCGGCAAGGACGTGCTTTCCGACGATCTGCCCTACGTGACGGGCTCCATCGGCTTGCTGGGCACCCGGCCGTCGTACGAAATGATGACCGAATGCGACACCCTTCTGACCGTTGGGTCGAGCTTTCCGTATACCCAGTTCATGCCCACGTTCGGGCAGGCGTGGGCCGTGCAGATCGACTTGGACGCGGACATGATCGGCATGCGGTATCCGTACGAGCTCAACGTCGTCGCTGACTCGGCAGCGGCGTTGACGGCGTTGCTGCCGTTGCTCGAGCGCAAGGCCGACCGGGGCTGGCGAGACAAGATCGAGGCCAACGTGGCCCGCTGGTGGCAGACCATGGAACGGCAGGCCATGCTCGACAGCGACCGGCCCAGCATGGTCAACCCCATGCGGCTGGTCTGGGAGCTGAGCGGCGTGATCCCCGACAATGCCATGGTAGCCGCGGACTCCGGGTCGTCGGCCAACTGGTACGCCCGGCATCTGCGCCTGCGGGGCCACATGCGGGGTTCTCTGTCCGGGAACCTGGCGACCATGGGGCCCGGCGTTCCTTACGCGATCGGGGCCAAGTTTGCCCATCCTGACCGTCCTGCGGTGGTGTTGGTCGGTGACGGAGCCATGCAGATGAACGGAATGGCCGAGTTGATCACCATATCCCGCTACTACGAGCAATGGTCTGATCCGCGACTGGTGGTCGCCGTTCTGCACAACAATGACCTCAATCAGGTCACCTGGGAGATGCGCGCCATGGAGGGCGCCCCCAAGTTCGAAGAATCCCAGACGCTGCCGAGCGTCTCCTACGCAGGCTTCGCGGCCAGCCTCGGCTTGCAGGCCCTGGAGGTCCACGAGCCAGGCGAGTTGGAGGCGGCGTGGGCAAAGGCTTTCGCCGCCGACCGGCCCACGGTTCTCGACGTCCACACGGATCCTGACTTCCCGCCGATTCCGCCGCACGCGACCTTCGAACAGGTCAAAGACACCGCCAAGGCGATGCTCTCGGGTGATGAGGACGCTCTGGGCGTCATCCGGACCGGGATCAAACAGAAGGTGCAGGAGATTCTCCCAACCCCGCGAGCGAAGCGATGAGGGCGCCCCGGGTCGGCTCGGCGCTCCACGACGTCCGCACCGGACGGTTCGAGCGGTCGCTGGCGGGCCTGGCCGCGGCCGGTGCGCTGATCACGACCGCCGAGGCCTTCACGTCGCATGACAGCGCCAGCTTCGGTAACAAGATGATGTGGCTGCCGATCGCGGTGATGCCGACGATCGTCCCGGCCGGAGTGGCTGCCGTGTTCAGCCGAAAAGCCGCCAAGACCGTGCTGCCGCTGGCGTCGATGCTCGTGATCGCCAATGGCCTGCAGGGGACGTTCTTGCACTGGCGTGGCGTCCTGAACAAGCCCGGCGGCACGTCCAACCTTCGCTACAACGTCGAGATGGGCCCTCCCGCCTTCGCCCCGCTGCTGGCGTCCATGGTGGGCGGCATGGGGCTCCTGGCTTCCCTGCTGCGGCGGGAGGGCGAGTGACGCCCTTTCCGGCACCCAACCAGCAAGGGATCACTCCCGGCTGCCAGGGCCGGTTTGCCGGCTACGACGTGCTGGCTCAGGTGGACCGGTGGGACGCGGTCACCGCCGGGGTGGTGCTGAGCCGTGTCGACCCGCCCGCCGGGTTCAGTTTTTTCACGCCGGTCGAGCAGGCTACGGCCGGGGCCCTCTTCGACATGCTCCTCGCCCAGCACGACCAACCCAAGGTTCCGGTGCTGGCCCTGGTGGACTGCCGCCTCGCCGCCGACGAGACGGATGGGTGGATATACGACGACATGCCCGAGGATCGCGACGCCTGGCGCTTTACCCTGGCTGCCCTCGATACTGACGCCGACGAGAAATTTCGGCGCCACGTTTTGCCAGCTCCGGCCTGACGAGCAGGCCACCTTGATCGAGGCCGTGCACTCGGCCCAAGAGTGGCATGGCTTGACGGCGGCGCACGTGTGGTCGTTGTGGACCCGCTACGCCTGCGCGGCCTTTTACGCACATCCGTGGGCCTGGAACGAAATCGGTTTTGGCGGTCCGGCCTACCCGCGCGGTTACCAGGCCCTCGGTGTCGACAAACGGGAGCACTGGGAGGTCCGCGACCGTGATGCCCGCGACCCAGTGCCCTGGGGAGACCGGGTAGAGGCGGCGCGCGCCGCTCATGAGCGTGTGCTTGGCGGCCGGACCGACCAGGGATGAGCCGGTTCAGCGACGCGGCCGTTCGACGCCGCAACGAATCTGCCTGGTTGCTGCCCAGCGGCCAGGACCGAACCAACCATCGCCTCCAGGCCGGGATGCGCCGCTTTGCGGACGAGGACCTGCTCGACATCGTGATCGTAGGCTGCGGCGCCGGCGGAGCCACCCTGCTTCAACGCCTGGCCCGAGCGGGGTGGAAGTCCGCCGCGCTCGACGCCGGTCCCTTCTGGGATCCCGATACGGACTGGGTCAGCGACGAGCTCGGCTCCCACTCGCTCTACTGGACCGAGCCCCGGGTCATCACCGGCAGCGACCCCGTCCCGCTCGGTTCCAATAACTCCGGGCGGGGTGTGGGCGGCTCGATGGTGCACTACGCGGGTTACACCCCTCGTCTTCATCCCTCGGACTTCCACACCTATTCGCTCGACGGGGTCGGAGCCGATTGGCCGATCCGCTACTCCGATCTGCGGCCTCACTACGAGGCCCTCGAGCAGGAGCTCCCGGTCTCGGGGCAGCCCTGGCCGTGGGGGGATCCGCACACCTACCCCTATCAGGCCCAACCCGTCGGCGGCAACGGCGAGATCTTTCTTCGGGGCGCGGCGGCGGCCGGAATCGAAGCCAGGGTCGGTCCGGTGGCCATCGCCAACGGCCGGTTCGGAAACCGGGACCACTGCGTCTACCGGGGTTTCTGCCTGCAGGGCTGCAAGGTCAACGCCAAGGCGTCACCCCTCATCACCCACATCCCCGACGCCCTTGCGCATGGGGCGGAGGTCCGGGCCAACTGTATGGTCACCAAGGTGGTCCTCGACGGTGACGGGCAGGCGTGCGGCGTCGTCTATGTCCGCGACGGCGTCGAGCACTTTCAACGGGCCCGGATGGTCGCCGTCGCCGGGTACTCGATCGAGACCCCCCGGTTGCTGCTCCTCTCCGCATGCGAGCGGTTTCCTGACGGGCTCTGCAACGGGTTCGGGCAGGTCGGGCGGTACGTCATGGTGCAGGGCGCCCCCCAGACGGCCGGCCGCTTCCCCGCCGAGATCCGCATGTACAAGGCTCCGCCGCCGGAAGTCTCGTCCGAGGAGTTCTACGAGACCGACCCGAGCAAGCCCTACCGGCGCGGGTATTCCATCCAGAACGTCTCGCCGCTGCCTATCACCTATGCCGAGCACGTCGCCGCCCAGGGACACTGGGGTTCGGTGCTGCGGGAGTACATGCGCGACTACGTACACTGGGCCACGGTCGGCGCCCTGTGCGAGTTCCTGCCCCGCTACGAGAACCACATCAGTCTGGACCAACGGACCGATCGCCATGGGCTACCCGTCGCCCGGTTCTCCTACGGCCAGTGCGACAACGACCGGAAACTGATGAAGGCGGCCCGGACCACCATGGAAACCCTTCTCCAGGCTGCGGGTGCCGAGGAAGTCATCACTATCGAACGCTACGCCCACCTGGTCGGCGGCTGCCGCATGGCCCTGGATGAAAAGGCCGGCGTGGTCGACGGCGACCTCCGCACCTTCGTGGTCCCCAACCTGTACATCACCGACGGCAGCGTCCTGCCGACCCAGGGCGCCGCCAACCCGGCCTTGACCATCATGGCCCTGGCCGCCCGTTGCGCCGACCGACTGGTTTCCGGAGCCCGGGCCGGATTGAAGCCGAGCCGACAGGACTGACCGTGAGCTGCCGGACGATCGACGGTATCGCTGCCGAGGTCTACGAGATCCCCACCGATCAATCCGAAGCCGACGGCACCCTCGCCTGGTCCGCCACGACCATGGTGCTGGTCCGGCTCGGCTGCGGTGACTCGGTCGGGCTCGGATGGACCTACGCCGGGGCCGGCGCCAAGACCGTGATCGATTCGACCCTGGCCGGGACGGTCCGCGACCACGACGCCATGGATGTGGCCGGTCTCAACGAGGCCATGGCGCGAGCCTGCCGCAACCAGGGTCGCCCCGGTTTGGTGGCCTGCGCCATCTCGGCGGTCGACATCGCGGCCTGGGACCTCAAGGCCCGCCTGCTCGATGTGTCGCTGGTCAACCTGCTCGGGCGAGCGGTAGACCGGGTTCCCGTATATGGCAGCGGCGGGTTCACCAATTATGCTGACAGCACGACCCGGGCCCAACTCGAGCAGTGGGTCAGTGCCTGGGCGATCCCGCGCGTCAAGATCAAAATCGGGGAGTCGTGGGGACACAACGCCTCGCGGGACCTCCACCGGGTGCGACTGACGCGATCAGTGGTGGGCGATTCCGTCGAGGTCTACGTCGATGCCAACGGCGGCTACAGCCGCAAACAGGCCATCCGGATGGGCCGCGAAATCGTCGACGGTTCGGGTGTGAGCTGGTTCGAGGAGCCGGTCTCCTCCGACGACCTCTCGGGCCTTCGCGAAGTGCGCGACCAATGCGACGCCGACGTCGCCGCCGGCGAGTACGGATACACGCCGGCCTACTTCGCCCAGATGCTCGACGCCCGGGCGGTCGACTGCCTGCAAGCGGACGCCACCCGCTGCGGAGGCTACACCGGCTGGCTCTTGGCGGCCCATCTGGCCGCCGCTCACCAACTCCAGGTCTCGGCTCACTGCGCGCCGAATATCCACGCACCCGTAGCCGGGGCTGTCACCAACCTGCGACATATCGAGTACTTCCACGACCACCATCGCATCGAGACCACGCTGTTCGACGGCGCCCTCTCTCCTCAGGGAGGCGCGCTCGTCCCCCGCCGCGATGTGGTCGGCCACGGACTCACGCTACGCACGTCCGATGCAACCAGGTACCGCGTGGCCTGACGTCGTGTGGCTGGGACTGCAATCCCGGTCGAGTTTTTTCGACATTCGAGGTTGAGCCCTTCACCCATCGCCGGGTCGATGGTTGGCGGGGGCCCGGCTCGCCTGTCCGACAACCGCCCCCGAGACGACTGCGGCAGAGACTGGGGCCACTCCTGGGCGCACAATCCGGCCCACCCTTCGAAAAACCTGCAACTTCTCTTGCATGTTTCATCATGTTCGTTTTATGCTTCCCTACGCAAGCGGTGGCAACTGAGAGAGGAGGAGCTTGCGATGTTGATGCGTACCGACCCCTTCCGGGACCTGGATCGCCTTACCCAGCAGGTGTTCGGCACTCCGGCCCGACCGGCGGCTATGCCCATCGACGCCTACCGCCTGGGCGACACCTTTATGGTGGAGTTCGACCTGCCGGGCGTGTCGCCTGACTCCATCGAGTTGACGGTGGAGCGCAACCTCCTTTCGGTGCACGCCACCCGGACCCGCGCTCAGGACGAGCAGACGGAGATGCTGGTGGCCGAACGACCCTTCGGGACCTTCAGCCGCCAGCTGTTCCTGGGCGAGACTCTCGATAGCGACCGGATCGCCGCCAACTATCGCGACGGCGTGCTCCGCTTGGAGATCCCGGTGGCGGAGCAGGCCAAACCCAAAAAGGTCACCATCCAGTCCGACCATCGTGAGCAGACGGCCATCACCGTCTGAGCACGCCTCCACCAACACGGGGTGCGCATGCGACTTCCCATAGACAACGTAGATGCGCCCCTCTATACGGTAGGCCAGGTGGCAGCCATGCTCCAGGTGCAACCGGCCTTCCTGCGTCGCCTCGACAGCGAGGACCTGATCAGCCCGGAACGCTCCGACGGCGGGCAGCGGCGATACACCCGGTCAGAGATTGATCAGATACACCGGGTCAGCGAGCTGGCCGGCGAGGGTCTGACCCTCGCCGGCATCCGCCGGCTGCTGGCCTTGGAAGCAGAAGTGGGACAACTCAAGCGGGAGGTGACCCGACTCCAAGCGGACCAGGGATCCCCCACGCCAGAGTGAAACGGCCTCCTCACTTCAGACCCGAAAGAGGAAACCTCCGTTGTGTTTCTGGTCCTGTGTGAGACCGTTGGCCTCCCTTCAAAAAGAGGGTCGAGCCGGTCGGCTCGCTTTCGGATAGCAGGTGGCACAGGCGTCGCGCCTTCAACATCAGCGTGGTTTGCGACTAGGGATGAAGGGAGTACTCGTGGTTGACGACAGCTTCGGCGTAGAAGTAGCGAACTCCAACGGGCGGGCCATCGTGTTCGTGCGGGGCGAGATAGACATGAGCGCCGGCCCGGAGATCCGTGATGCGCTGTCCACGGCCCAGCAGGGCTCGCCCGATGTGATCGTCGACGTGAGCGACGTAACCTTCATGGACTCTACCGGGATCAACGCCTTGCTCCGAGCCCACCGGCAAGTGTCACCCGGCGGAAGCCTTTGGGTCGTCGGTGCCACATCAGCCGTCCGCAGGGTGTTCGACATCACCGGGGTATCCGAACTTCTCTTGCTCGAGCCCAGGCGCCTCACCTGGCAGCAGGTGACCTACCACACCAGCGGTTGGCGTCAATGGATGACCGAGCAGACCACGAACGACGGCAGGCCGATAGCAGAGATCATCGAGGTCGGCCCTGCCAGCGGCTGGGGCAGCCACCACGTCCGCTACGCCCTGGAGAGCGAGGGGGAAACCAGACTCTACGAGTCGCTCGACGAAGCCATCCGAGCCGCAGAACTCCTCGGCTCCGTCACTCCGCAGGACGTCGCAGAGGTAACCACCATGCTCCCTCCGGTCTGAAAGCCGAAAAACGTTAAGCTCGGCTGTTTCCCGGCGGCAGGACAAATAACGCCCAGGTGGCTCATCGTTCCAGCCGGCCAGGGCATTCCGCGGCCGCCATCAAGTTCGTCCTGCAGCCCTGACAGAGACCGACCCGTACTCGTCACGCGCCCAGCAGCGGAATCGGCCTGGCAACGACGTCCTTGGCGGCGCCAGCCCGCATTCATCACCGTCGGGCTGGCCCCCGCGATGACGAGGGGTCAAGCGGGCGGGGCGACCGAGCCGATGGTCAGGCAGTAGCCCTCGAAGTGGTCGCGGCCACACACACCCCACCGGGCCGGCTCCGCCGTGAGCCCGCAGCCCGGGTAACAATCCGTCGGACTCCCCCCGTCACACGGGCGCTCCCGGTCGTCGCCTGTCAAACGAGGCGTACGACGCCGACCGGGACCCGCCGCGCGCTGCTTGACCCTGGTCGCCCGCACAGGCCGGTCCGCATCCCCACCTCCGATGACGCGCCGTCGGCTCGAAGAACACATACACCTCCATTGACCGCGGCCGTCTTATAGCCGTCGCGCGCTGAGCGTCGGCGACCCCGGTGCCTCCTTGACCTTCCAACCTCGACTGCGCAAGGCTTCGGGGTCGCAGGACGCCCGGAGCTCGTACTTTTCGCGGTCCGCGGCGCGATTCGCGCCGCGGACGGTGGCTTCACCGCAAGGCCCATCGAGCTCGTCATCGCTGCGTCGAGGACGGCAGCAACCTGGGGATCGCGTTGCTCCCAAGCAGCTGACGCCTTTCCCACATCCTCGTGCCAGCGTGTCCCATCTCGGCGAACGACACCACGACATCGGCGGGAAACCGGTCGGCAAAACCCGGCCCGCTCCGCGATGTGTCGGGCGAGCTCGGCACACCGCTCCAGCTGTAGCCTCACCCGCAGCGCGGTGAGCATCAGCCGCAGGTCGACACCCACCGGCGCTTCCCCGTCGCCGCGCTCTGCTGACGTGCCCGCTCTCCGCCCGCCGGAGCCAGCAGAGTGGGACGGCACCTCGCGGTCGGAGGCTCGATCCCACGTAACGCCACGCCTTCCACCGGCCAATGCGACATCGCCGTTGGGCAAGCATCCCTGTCTACCCCTGGTGATGGTGCACAAATGGCCATGACGAACAGAGTCCATCGAGAACCACGCCGAGCCCGGATCCACGGTCTTGGTTTCGGTGACGGCTATCATCGCCCCAGGATCACCATCCTTGCGGGCGGACCCGATGACTATCGCAAGCCCATCTCCGAGCCCGACAACTTACCGGAGCAGCCGCAGTCGGCTGGCTCGTCGGCGTTCGGGCCGGGGTGACCTCGCCGGATCCCCTGCGGTCGCTTGTGGAAGAGATGGGAACAAGACGGGTAGAACACTCGCATGCCCTCTATCGCATCATATGTGCCTATGAAGCGTCGCTTCGCCAGGATCGCGCTGATATTGGTTGTTGTCCCCTTAGGGGCCCGTGCGGCCGACGCCATCCTCGACTGGCTCGAGGCCGGGCATGGCCCCACCACAGCAACGAAGTTACTTCGACGGAGTTCGAGCCTCGGACGACGGCTGTCTCGATCGAGCTGACTACGATCGAAACTGGACAGCGCGGCGAAGCCCGACACCTGGACGGGATGTCGGTCAAGCCGGTGTCAGCCGAAACTGGAGGTGCGGTGCGGAAGGTCGGCTCGGCTTCAATGACGGTTCGGCGGCAGACAACGATAGACCGGTCGCCGATCGAGTCGTTGTTGTACTGGGGACTGATCCCGGCCTGGGGTGTCCCCGGCCTCGTCGACTGGTGGTACCACCGGCGCTCACAGATCGAACGCCCCGACCATGGTGGAGTGAGGGAATCGCTTATCCACTCCCTGATGCTGGCCGAAAGCGGCCTTGCGGTCGGGCTCGCCCTTCTCGCCGATGTCAACCCGGCCGCCTTGGCCGTCATGACCGCGGCCGCAGTCGTCCACGAGGCCACCGCCCACCGAGACGTGGCCCTGGCAAACGGCAGCGCCCGGCGAGTCGCCGCCGGGGAGCAGCAAACCCACAGCTTTCTCGAAACCCTCCCTTTCGTGCTCGTCGGCCTGCTCGCCGCCAGCCACTGGCCCCGGCTGCGCTCGACGTGGCGGCAACCGTCGTCGTGGCGGTTACAGAGGCGCGCCGCTTCGCTGCCTGCCCGCTATCTGCTGGGCGTGGCCGCCGTCCTGACCGCGACCGGCGCCATCCCCTACACCGAGGAGCTGGCCCGCTGCGCCCGCCACCGCGGCCGGAATCAGTACCGACCCTCCCCGCCCGGCGGCGGCTCGAGCGGATTCGACGCCTCACCACCAGCAGAGGCGGCGCCTCAGGGCCTTCCTCGGCGGGCATAAGCCAGCCATGAGCGGACACCGGACGACGCGGCGGCGTCCGCCGCCGACATCCACGAGGCTCCGGGTAACCGGTCGGCCACATGACGGGCGCCCAGACAGCGGCGCAACCCGACGGCAACGAGCAGGCACCGTCAACCAGGAGATCGACCGGCCAGCATGACCGACGGGCTGCGGCCCGAGCGTGCGCTTCGGCGTGGACCTTGATCGACACCAACTATCGGCACGTCCGGGTGGCCAGATCTCGGGCGTTTTCGAGACGCCCGCGAGTGGGCGCCCATGACCTGTGTGCCGACGCTCTCGCTAGTTCCTTCGTCGCCACAGACCCCCGGGTGGAGGCGACTCGCCCTGTTGACGGCCGACGACGGCCGCCATCCTGGTAGTGAGTCGGGATAGCGGCCCTAAGGAGATCAGGTGGGCATGGGGGTGCGACAGGATGGTCGACTCCGCCGAATCCATCTTCTTCTCGATCTCTTCCAGTTGATCGGTGCCGACCCGGCCGCGCAGCTTGGGATCGACATACAACTCGAAACGACGAACGTGACGCTGGTAGGCGTCCTGCAACTCCGTGACCAGCGCCGGCATGTCAGGAGAGTTCGCTTTCCTGCGTTCGATCCGCAGCGCCAGACGACCCATTCGCGGTACTCGGACTTTAGGCGGCGAACCAAGCGACGATCGCCGATGCCCTTCCGCTTGACGAGCGGGACCACCAAGCTCTCCTCCGCGGATATGTGGGCCGCCAACAGCTGAGTTAGCCGCCCCAGCGCTTCTACCCGATCACTGTCGGGATCGCTGACCCGGTCGAACTGCTCCCGAATCTCATCGTGATCACGAGCCAGAAAATCCCGCGCATCCATATCCTCCTAACTACCCACCTATCCGCGCTACAACACCGGTCAGCCTCGGTTACCCGCACCACCTTGGCGCCGAGGGGAATCACCGGTCGGAGAACTCCGTACTCCAGTGGAATCGGCGGCTTACACCGCGCGCCCTTAGCTTCGGGGTCCAATCCAACTGGGTCATCCCTCGAGGCCTGGCGGACACGACGTGACCTCTGATCCGCGAGGCACCCCGGTCCTACCAGTCGGGCGTATACAGGTGGGCATGACCGTAAAAGTGCCGGCGCATGGTGAGCACACTGGTTTCTAGGAACGCGGTCGCGGGTAGTAGTCCTGCGTCATCCTGCCGGCGTGCGGAAGAAACTGTCGGACGAGGAGGGCGCGTCGGAGAATGCCGAAAGCGGTTCGGAGCACATTCCCAGTTGAGACAGAACACCCAAGAACAATCAGAAAAAACGAGGAACCAGGGCGTGGAACGGGGCCTCGAAAAGGAGTGATGAGAATGCGGAAAGCCATGTTTCTGATGGGCGCCGGCATCGGTTTCATTCTCGGATCGCGAAGCGGTCGGGGCCCATACCAGCAACTGGAATCCAAGGTGCGCGAGATCACCCGCCACCCCGAAGTCCAAGAAGAGGTCGAACAGCTCAAAGACACCGCCAAAGACCAGGCGGCGGCGGCTGCGCAGAAGACGAGCTGGTCCCAGGCCACACCGGGCGACAGCGCCGTGACTCCGGCCGCCCCGACGCCCGACTCCTACGCGGACCCTCAGGACCTGCAGTTCAGCACCGCAGCGGCGAGGAAAGAAGAGATCGTCGATGACCTCCTCGCACGCGGTGTGCCCCCCGCCGATATGGAACAGCAGGAAGAAGAGCTGCGTGAAACCGGGGCGTTGAGCGAGCCGCCCGCCGGCAATAAGGCGAAACCAGCCAAAAACCGCTGACCGCCTGCCCAGCGCCTGTCACGGCGCGGGCAAACGACAACACGACGGTAACAGAGGTCACGGTGACGAGATCACGACACGACGATGGTGGCAACAGGGCCGGCCCAGGTCCTACCAGTGAGGCCCAGGCGTCGACAGGGCCAACCCCGTCGACCGGTGCACAAAAGAATGGCCACCCAACCGGAGTGGACCAGGCAGCCGAGAACCGCGAGAACGACCCACCGGCGTGACGGCCCTTCGAGCCGGAGTCCTCTTCGACGTGGACGGGGACGCTGGTCGACACCAACTATCTCCACACCTTGGCCTGGTCTCGAGCCCTTCGCGACGTGGGCGAGTGGGCCCCCATGAACGCCATCCACCGGCTGGTAGGAATGGGCTGCGACCAACTCGTCCCAACGTTGTTGGGTAGGGACTGCCCCAAAGCCAGCGCGGCCCGGGCCGACGGTACCGGGACCTCCTCGACGGCGTCCATGCCTTCGCTGACGAAGCGGTCCGGATCCACCGGACCGGGCATCTCCCCGACACGCTGATGGCCGAGGCGGTCGGGGCCAAGCCGAGCACGGTGCGCGACTGGCTGGGCGGGCGCAGCTCGCCAACTGGCCAGCGGGCTCGGCGCCTGGCCGAGTTGGCCGAGATCACCGATCGCCTAGCCCGGGTGATCGATGCCCGCTACATCCCGGTGTGGATGGTCAAGCCCATCGAAGGTCTCGACGACCGCACCCCGGTCGAGATGCTCGCGGCCGGCCAGGCCCGGGAGGTGGCCCGGCTCATCAGCGGGCTGGAGTCGCCCGGCGCCGTCTAGGGCACAGTTGGCGCTCAAACGTCGAGGCCACCATCGTTGGTGGCGGCACGTGCCCGCCGGGGCTGACCCGGCCCGGCGACCTGACCCTGCGGGTGACAACCGGTGACAGCTGGCACGATCGTGGACGCCCTGTATCTTGCCGACAACCCGGAATGCGCCTGGGCCGAATGGTACCGGCACCTGGCCGAAGCGGGCCTGCCCCCACTGGTGGCCCTCCCCCGCGACCTTTGGCACTACCAGGTGACGCCGTTGGAAGTAGCGGACCTCTCCGAGCCAGCCCGGCTCAGCCGGGTGGGCCTGCCCCCACCACGACCGGGACGTACAGGCTGGCCCGCTTTCCAGGCCATAGGCGAGGAACTGCACCACCAAGGCTGGCGTGGCCTGGTCACCTCCAGCGCCGCCCGCCCATCCAGTCAGGTCCTGGTCGTCTTCTTACCCCGGCTGGCCCTCCCCGTGGAAGTGGTCCCGATCGATTACGCCCGGATCGCACAGCCGCCCCCACCCCCGACCGGGATGCGAACCTAACCCCGCCACATCGTCGGCCTCAGGGCCGAAGTCGCTGTCGCCGTGCCGAGAGTCTCTGCCGCGAGGATTCCCTTGGTGCGCTAACCCCATCAACGCATCGACAAAGGATCGGGAAATAGCCTCGCCGTCGTTGTATCTCGACCCATTCCTGTTGCCGAGACTGTGGTGTCTCCCGGGTTGGCACTTCGAGGACCCATCGGGTCACCAGCGCGAGCGGAATGTTCGGCAGGCGGGCCATCGACGAGGTCGCTACTAGTCTCGCGCCTTCGGACCTCGGTTAATGATGCCTGTCGGCTCGCCGATAATGGATCCTACAACCGACGTGAGAGATTTTTTCGTCCGCTTCGCTGAGCCGAAATGTCCGGACGGACGGCGCGACGAACGACCGACCCCCCTGCGCGTTGATAGTCCCATGACAGGGCGTTCGCCCAATCACCGATCTCCCATTCATCTCAATCAGTCGCTCGCGGGGAAATGCTCGACGAGTTTCCTTCCCACAAATTCGGGCGCTTCACGGGTCGGGAAGTGGCCCACGCCATCTATCACGACTCGTTCGAACGACCCGACGAACCTCTTGTTCATGCCTTCCGTCATGCTCGGAGGGGTAACGGCGTCGAGCGCCCCCTGAAAGAAGACCGTCGGCGTCTTCAGCCGCTTGGTCGCCTTGATCGCGGCCTCAAGCTTGGCACTGCGCGGGTCGAAGGCTGCTTCACCCCATCGCGAGCGGTAGGAGTGGTTGGTCACCGCGGCCCAATCTGGATTCGCGAACGAAGCCGCTACGGAGCGGAACGTTCCCTCGTCAAACCAACCGGGCGGTGACCACGTGTCCCACATGATTCGGGCGAACCCCTTGCGATCCTTGGCGACCGCTTCGGCCCCCCGTTTCGTCGCCTGGAACCAGTGATACCAATACAAACGGGCGATAGCAAATGGCGGAGTCGACAAGCCGCCCAACCGCGACGGAGTGGAAAGCATCGCAATCCGACTAACGCGCTGGGACCAGCCGACAGCCAGCGCCTCGGCGATATTGGAAACCCAATCGTGACCAGCGACGAAGAACCCATCGACCCCGAGCGCGTCCATCAGCTCGACCGCGTCGAGGGCCAGTATGCCGACATTGCCGGTTCGTCGCGTCCGCTCCGATACGAACCGCGTGCCGCCGAAGCCTCTGTGCATCGGCGCGACCGTGCGCAGCCCGGCGGCGTGCAGGTACGTGGAGACCTGATCCCACGTCGTGGCATCATCGGGCCAACCATGCAGCAGCAGAACCACTGGTCCACTCTTCGGGCCGCCATAGACCACCTTCACGTCCAAGTGCTTCGTCCGTACCGAAATCATGACGACAGCCTTCCACCAAAGTGCCCACCTTCGAACCGCCCGCATCGCAGCTGACCATTCTGCCGCTATCGCAGTGGGCGAGCCGCGGGGTGCATGCGAGGAAGGCCACCGATCGGTCCGATCGGATCGGGACATCGGCGTAGAAAGTACCGGCCGTCCGCTCCAGCCATCGGCGGGTATGTCAGGCTCGGACAGTGACCGGGTATACGACCGATGGGTGGGGGGACTTCTTCTTGGCTGCTGCGGGGGCGGCCGCGGCGATGAGCGGCCTCATCTTCGTCGCAGTGAGCGTGAACATCCGCCCGGTGCTGGAGGCCGACAAGCGCTCCGGCGAGAACTTCGCCGGTCGCGCTATCGAAGCCCTGGTCGCTCTTGTGAACGTCCTCGTCGTCAGCATCGTCGGGCTGACCCCAACCATCCCGCGAGGTGTGCCCGCCGCGTTCGTCCTGGCGGTCGCCGCAGAATCAGCCATCTCGCCCGTCCGAGCCCTGAACGCCGGTCGGAGCCAGTCATCGGTCCGCGGCGCTGCGCTCCTTCGACTGGTCATAGCGTTCGCCCTGACCGCCAGCCTGGTCGTCGCCGGTGTCACCCTGGCCGCCGGTCACGGCGGCGGTCTGTCGGGTCGGTTTCACCACTGAGCTCGCTGGCGGAGGACCACCACGCCAGGTCTGGCTGGCAATGACCGCCGCTCAGCGGAGCTGCTATCCAAGTTGGGATTAACAACTTCGTGGCTGCCGGGTGCATAGGTGGTGTCCCCGTGCTTCCTGATCACGCCGCACTCTTGGCCCTCCCGGACGAGTTGGCCAATGCGGCGCTCAGCGCGGACGGACGATCTTTTGCGCTGCACTGGTCAGTAAGGCGAATGGGATTGATCATGGTGGTGCTTCCTTCTTCGTCACGCGAAGGCCGAAGCCGCCAACGGGCAGGAGACGCTCGCCGAGTTCGCCGTAGCCGCCGTCACAGCCCGGGTCGAAGAGAAGAACCGACAACGCCAGCGAGAGAAAGTGACGTCTGGGAGTTCATCCGCTCGTCATGTGCAGGCCAAATAGCGTTATCACGGCTCGGGTTAGATGAGAGCGGCACCCCGGCGGGGTGCGGCGGCGGCTCGGACTCCCCGGCTTCACCCCCCGAGGCCAGGGAGTCCGACGCTGATCCCTTCCGTCGCTCCCGCAGGGTTGGGTAAAGGAGCGCTTCTCGATGGCGTCGTGTGCCGATAGGTCGCGGACGATTTCGTCGATGAGGGGCTCGCTAGAGGTTTCTTCTGTCACCGACCCGGTCGTGGAGGGACTCGGCTCGCCGATGGTCGACGGTCAACAGGGTTATGGCGTCGGTCATGGCATTCTCCATTTGGGTGGGTTCAGACGGTCTGGGCGAGAAGGACGGCGTTGAGGGCTACGAGGGCGGCGGCGATACCGGCGCCGACGATGGTGGTCGCGGGATGGGTGGTGTGGGCGCCCATGATCTGTCGGTCGGCGGTGAGGGCGACGAGAGGGATGACCGCAAACGGGATGCCGAACGAGAGCACTGCTTGGGTGGCCATGAGGGCGACGGTGAGATTGGCATGCCAGGCGAGCAGGGCGAGCGCGGGGAGGATGGTGATCGCTCGCCGTGTCGCGACCGGGATGTGGCGCCGGGTGAAGCTGGCCATGACTATCTGGCCGGCCAGGGTGCCAACGCCGCTGGAGGAGATGCCCGAAGCGAGGAGCGCGACCGCGAAGACGACGGCGGCGCCCCCACCGAGTCGCTGGGCCAGAACGTGATCAGCGGCGGTGAAGTCGAGAGCGCCGCGGTACAGGCCGGGTCGGAACAGGTCCGCGGCGACGAGGAGCATAGCGATGTTGACGGCGGCGGCCAGGCCGAGCGCGGTGGCCACGTCCCGTCTGGTGCGCCTGAGCAGGCGGCTGCGTTGAATCGGGCTGAGGCCGTCCGCTTGGCAGGCGGCGAGGTGACTGTGGAGATAGACGGCGTGGGGCATTACGGTCGCTCCCACAATCCCCACGGCGAGCAGCAGCGCGCCTGGGCCGGTGAGGGACGGGACCATGCCGACCACGGCCTGGCGGGGTGAGGGGCCAACGCGGAGAGTCTCATAGACGAAGCAGGCGCTGATGACTACGAGCAGGCCAGCGACGGTCGCCTCGAAGAGGGAGGCGCCTCGGCGGGACCGCATGGCGAGCACCCCGAAGGTGACAGCGGCAGTGAGAAAGCCAGCGGGGAGTAGCGGGATCCCGAAGAGCAGATTGATACCGACGGCGGCCCCGACGAACTCGGCGACGTCGGTAGCAGCGGCGACCAACTCGCACTGGGCCCACATGGCCAGCCGGGCCGGCAGTGGGAGACGCTGAGCGCACAGCTCGGCGAGACCTCGACCGCTGGCCACCCCCAGGCTGGCGGCCTGGTATTGGACGAACCCGGCTAGAACGCTGGCAGTGACGACCACCCACAGAAGGAGGTAGCCGTCCTGGTGGGCGGCCTGGAGGTTGACGGCGATATTGCCAGGATCGACATAGGCGATCGCCGCGACGAACGCGGGGCCGACCACGACGGCGAGCGGCGGCAGTCGAAGTGATCGCCGCCGCTCGCCGACTCGAGGTACGGCCCCGAGTGCCGGATAGCCACTGTCGGTCCAGGCGGGCGCCGTGGCGGCCCGCCCGAGGCTCATAGGATCTGCTGATCGGCCGCCTTGGCGACCGGATCGTCGTCGAGGGTGAAGCCCCAGTCGTTGTTGTCCTCGGCGAGGTCGAAGCCGACCGCTTGGTCTTTGGCCTTCCCGGCGAAGCTGTCCGAGACGTGGACGTAGGTGTGACCGAGGACCTCGTCGCCGGGCAACTTGCCAGGCGGGAAGTTCGGCGAGAGCACGGCCAGAGCAGACTCGAACATCTGCTGGTGGGCGATCTCCCGGGTCATCAGGAAGGTCAGCGCGTCCTTCAGGCCGGGGTCGGCGCACTGCTTGATAAGCCGCTCGTAGACGATCTTGGCTCGGGCCTCGGCAGCGATGTCGCTGCGCAGATCAGCGGTAGGCTCGCCCAGCGTGTCGATCCAGTCGGCCGTGAAGGAGTTCCCCGCGGAATCCTTCAAGACGGCTCCGCCACCTGAGAGGACACTGGCCGGCGCGGTGGTCGACAGTTCGATGAAGTCCTCGTGCTTGCCGTCCAGCAGGTCGCCCAGGTAATCGCCTTCGACCCTGTCGACCTCGGCCGCCGGGGTGCCTCGCTGCAGCAGAACGATAGCCTGTCCGACCATTTCCAGATGCGACAGCTCCTCGGTGGCGATATCGGCCAGCATGCTGCGCCGGGACGGGTCCGGCTCGTTCCACGCTTGGGTGAAATAGCGCATGGCGGCGGCCAACTCGCCGTTGGCGCCCCCAAACTGCTCGAGCAACAAACGGGCGAACTGCGGGTTCGGCTCATCCACGCGAACGGTGTACATCAGGTTCTTGTTGTGCAGAAACATCGTGATATCTCTCCTGGGTCGTGGCCCAATCCGGGCCAAGCGGGGGCGCGCACAGCGCCAACGGCATGTCAACAAACCGACAAGCCGGCCAGACCCCAGCCTGAACGCGGACCTCACAGTGCAAAAGTTCCGCCGTCGGGCACGACCGAGGACTTCGACAGAGTTACCCGGGAATTTGGCGGCCGAAACCGCCACCGACCGATAGTTTTCGGTCGGGAAAGGGGGATCCAACTGCGAGGCGGGTATAAGCCAGCGGCAATGACTGGTCCGGCGAATGAGTGAGCAGGCGAGGACGGAGACGATGCACGGTCCGGACATGCACCCGGGCCGGATCGTGATCGATGACCGTCCGAGCGACGAGGTCTTCCAAGAGCTGGTGGACATGGCCGTGCGGGCCATCCCCGACGCCAACGCGGCCAGCCTTCTGCTGGACGATCCCACCGGTGCCCGACGGGCCGTCGTCCGCTCCCGCCCGTCGGAGAGTGACGGATCCGATCCCGCGACTGTCGAGCCACTCGGCGACCGATACGACGCCAATACGCTGATCTCGGCCGCATCGAGCACGAGTGAGACGGTCTCGTGGCCACTCGAGGTGGGGGGTGACAGAGAGGGCCGGCTCATCATCTGGCCCAGCCACCGATCCCGCCACGGCGAAACAGCAGCCGAAGCGGAGCACTTCGTGGCAGAAGCAGGCGCGCTGGTCCAGAACATGCTGGCCGTCGAAGATCTCCGCACCGCTAAGAAGCAACTCACGGACGGAATCCGCTCCCGAGAGACCATCGGCCTCGCCAAGGGCATCCTCATGCACCAGGAGTCCTGCAGCGAACGGGCCGCGTTTCGCATACTCGTCACCGCCTCTCAACGGCTCAACCGCAAGGTCCGCGACGTTGCCGCCGACGTGGTCGCCCTGGCCGAGGGCCGAGCCCGCCTGTCTGGAACCTCAGATGGGTGAGTCTGCCGCCACCGTCCTCGACGCACGACGCCGACAGCTCGGACTGAGCCGCCAAGACTGCTGGTTCGCCTATTTCACGCTCGGCGGGCACGCCGATCCTCGAGTGATCGCCGGGTTCTTGGCCGGCTCGGACCGCCTGCCCCCGAGCGAGATCGACATCCTGGCCGCCGCGTTGGACGAACACGAACTTGTCGGCGGCGCTGGCCTGTCCGCCGGGGCGGCACCGTCCGGCGATGGGCGCCTTGTCGCGCCGATCGATCAGCTCGCCGACTGGCTCGAACGGGCCCATCTCGACGCCAACGACCGCAGCTACCATCCCCTCGCCCCGACAACGCTCGACGCCTCCGGCTTTGCGGTAAACACCGCCTTCGGCACCCGGATCCAAGCCTTGGGGTCCGACAGTCCTGATACCTCAGCCGGCGACTGCATCATCCGAATCGACGCCGCCGAACAGGACACGTGGGAAGTCCACCGCCACGGCGACGAACTCCTGGTCCTTCTCGCCGGCCAAGTCGAGGTCACCACCGACCGTGACCACTACAGGCTAAGCACCACCCTCATCCAGCCCCGCCAGACACTCATCATCCCCCGAGGACGCCCGCACCGGCACCATGCCACCCGACCCGGAACCGCCCTGCTCTACCTCACCCCCTTCGGCGGCAACGAGTCCGTGCCCTCGACTAGCAACTGAACATCGGCGACCCCAGCCGGTCAGTCCGGACCGTCCCGATTGTGCCAACATTACGCTTCCATCACTAGTACGCAGCTCGGAGTTCGGCCACCGCAACCCCCTCGAAGTCCGTCTCGCGTACCGCCCGACCGGTCGCATCACCGGCGCCGCGGGCCGGGCCGGGTGGGGGAATACCTGAGGGCGGCTACCGGGTCACAATATGTCCGAACCGCATGCCCGCCCCCCAGGGTTGCCATTTCGATGGCAAATGTCTGCGGCTGTGATTCTTGTTGTTGACGGAAGATGGTGGAGTGGTGAAATGGGTCGTGTTGGTGGTCTGTGGGGTGGTGTTGATCGGTGGTGATGTTGGTGGGTGGTATCGGCTGTGGAGGTAGGATTTGAAGGTGGCGTTCGAGAGGATCGCTGTGGATTATCGGATCATGGGCGGTGTGCCCTGCATTAAGGGCACCCGCATCCCGGTGGCCACCGTGCTGGCCATGCTCGCCGAGGGACTGTCCGTCGAGGCCATACTGGCCGACTTCCCGCAGCTGAGCGAGGTCGACGTTGGGGACGCCTTGCGCTTCGCCGCCGCTGTGATCGATGAAGGCGAGGTTCCGTTGCGTCCGGCCGGTTGAGGCTGCTCATCGACGAATCGCTCTCGGCTCGGATCACAACCCGACTCCAAGCGCCGGCCACGACGCCGTCCACATTGGCGAGCTGGATCTGGGGGGAGCCGACGACGAGCGGGTCATGGCCGCCGCCGCGGCTGAGGGACGGATCCTTATCTCTGCCGACACCGACTTCGGCAGCCTGCTGGCCCTTTCGCATCGTCGGGCTCCGGGCGTGGTGGTGCTGCGCCGTGCCCCTCATGGCCTCGACGGCCAGGCGGCCCTTTTGATCTCGGCGCTGGTGGAGCTCGAGGGGCCGTTGGGCGAGGGCGCCGCTGTGAGCCTCATGCCGGGACACGCTCGGATCCGCCGGCTGCCGATCCGCGGCTAACCCGTCCGACCCGCTCCCCCCGCGGCCCTGTCGGGCGCGGCCGGGCTGGTCGTCTACGACGGCTCTCCGGGCGGCTGCGTCGGCTCACATGCCGACGGTCGGCCCGGAGGGGGTAGGTGACGTGTAGCCCAGGTGGGTGGCGTGCTCGGCTTGGTGGTGGACGCTCGGGTCGACCGGTGGCCGGGTCCGAGTGGCGAGATGCCGGGCTCGCTGTTGGACGAGGTGGTGGAGGGCGTGATCGAGTAGCTGCAGATCTCTGCCGGCCTCGGGCGGCGGAGTTTCGCTCGCCGAGGGTGCTCGTGCGGCCAGGTGGGCTCGGGCGGCTTGCAGGCGCTGGGTGCCGTAGGCGGTGGGGTGGCCGTCCCGGGCGGCGTCGATGACCGCGTCGGTCCAGTGCTGGGCGAGCCGCTGGTCGAGTTGTTCGATGCGCGCGACCCGCCAGTGGTTGGCGAGGTCGAACTGTTTGCGTCGGGTTTGCTCGGCCGTGAACCGGTCGCGCTCGTGGACGGCTTGGTTCAGGTCGTGACGGGCTCGCTCGAGGTTGGGGGTCATGGTGTCGATGTGAGAGGCGGCCTGGTGGTGCTGGTGGCGGCGGCTGGGGGTCAGGCCGCGCAGGCCGGCGGTGGCGGCCTGCTGGTCTTGCCAGTGGCCCAGGCGTTGCTCCCAGTCGGCCAGGTCCCGTTGGCGGGCCCGGACGGTGGCGTCGGCATTGGCTATGCGATCGCTGACGTCGGGAGGACGGCCGTGCAGGTGGGCTCGGTGCGCATCTTGTTCGGCCCGCAGGCCGGCCTCAATCCTGTAGGGGTCGTCCACCGCCGCAAAGGTTTTGGGTTGGGCTCGGGCCAGGGCGGCGGCGATCTGTTCGGCCGGGTTGCCCTGCGGTTCGTTGACCAGCCGTCCGCCGTGGTCGCCGTCGTCGAGGGACTGTCGGGTGGTGTTCCAGGTGAGGGTGGGGGCGATGGAGCGGGATTGGCCTACATAGCCGCGGTAGCGGTCCAGGGCCGGGGTGGCCAACAAGTGGACCTGGTCCCAGGTGCCGCCCTGGACCCCGTCGATGGTGCGAGCCCAGCCGTGCGACACCAGCGGGCGGCCGTCGTCGGCTGCGGCCGGTCACGAACCCGGCCTCGATGTGGGCGATCTGGACGGTGCCGTCAGTCACGGCCAGCCCGGCCGGGGTGACCTGCCGGACGGTGACCACGCTGCCATTGGTGAGCCGGCGGCCATCATCGAGATCGATATGGGCGTGCAGCAGAATGCGATCCCCGGCCTGATAGGCCCGGGTCCCGGCCCACCCCGGTCCCTCCAGGGCCGGGCCGCCGATCACCTCTTGGGCCACGAGCTCGGCCCGGATGCGGTCGGCCACCGCTTCGCAGTCGGCGTGGGTGACGGCCAGGGCGGCCACCCGCTCCGGCCCGTGCACCTGGAGATCACCGACTACCGCGGCGGCCATGGCCTCCAGGGCTTGGGTGCGGTCGGCGTGGTGGTGTTCCCAGCCGGCCCGGTGGCGCAGCTGTTGGCTGGTGGGGATGTCACCGGCCCGGAAACGGCGGAGGGCGTCGCGTTCGGTGGGGTCGGCTTGGCGGCGGTTGACCGTCAACTCGGCGGTCGCTACCCGAGCGTGTCGGGCTTGGTCGGACAGCCAGCAGGCCAGACCGCCGGCGCCGACGAGCTGGGCTTGGAGGGGATCGCCCACCATCCAGACTTGCCCGCCCGGGCAGGCCACGGCCGTGGCCAGCACCACCTGAGCGTCGCGGGTGGACAGCCGGGAGAACTCGTCCACGATCACGACACAACCCGGCAGGTAACTGGTCGTGGTCCAAGGCGAAGCGGGCCACGGTGGTGGCCGGGATCCCCACCTGGCGCAACTGGCCCACCGCCTGATTGGTGGTCGAGACGGCCACGACCGGCCGCCCGGCCCTCTCTGCCGCGTCTACGGCGGCGGCCAGGGTGGTGGTCTTGCCGTATCCGGCCGGGGCGATCAGCGCCCGCAACCCGGCCCCGGGCCCGGCCAGCAGGGCCACCGCCGCGGCTTGATCGTCACCGAGTCGCCCAGCGCGGGCCAGGGCGACCGTCACCGCCGTCTGGTCGAGCGGCGCCACTTGACGCTGTTCCAGCACGGCCAGATGGTCAAGAACTCGGTCTTCTAGGCGGCGGTGCGCCACCGTCGACCACTGACCGGGGGCCCGCCCGGTGCTGTCCCGGTTAACCAGACGCACGACCCGGTCCGAGGCCAGGAACGCCCCCGACACTTGCTCACCTCGTAGCTATCGACGGCCGATCGCTGAGTACGGTCTGTCGCCAATTCGGCATTAACCCGTCCGAGGCGCAATCGGTGCTCCGCCGAGCCGCGGCAGTACTCGATTTGCCCGTCCAAGCCGCGCCGCCTGAGAACGCTCGGCGGCGCCCTTCACTCACTGCCACCCAACCCCTGGAGGCATTTTCCATGCTCCCTCTGCTCCTAACCGTCAACCAAGCCGCCAAGCTGATTGGTGTCGGACGCACCACGATCTATGAGTTAATGGACAGCGGCGAGTTGTTCTCGGTCCACCGAGGGGCCAGCAGGCGCGTCCCTCTCTGGGCGGCGTACGACTACGTCGATCGTCTCTGCGGGGGCAGCTTCCGGCAGATACCAGTCCCAGCCGTCGTGGACTACCTGGCACGCCTCGCCGCCAACCCAGACGACCGTGGCCTCGGAGCAGACGACGCCGACCGCGACACATCGGAGTCGAACACTCTGCCGCCAGATCACCGACCGTGGCCGCCGAATTGGCGCCACTCGATTCAACGAGGAGCGTGACCAGTCCGAGCCGGCATTGCTACTCGATCGGTGAAGATCCGCATACGTCGGATCTACTCTTTACCGGCTAAGGAGGATTCCCAAAATGAGCATCCACGCTAAGCGCCTCAAGAACGGGCGTGCCAGCTACGAGGTCAAGCTGCGCGGACTGAATGGACGTCAGTACAGTCGCAGCTTCCGTACTCGTAAGGAAGCAGAGGCCTTTGAGGTCCAAGAGCGCGCCAACCAGGTGCAACGTACGTGGATCGACCCTACCGCCGGAAGCGTGCCATTCGCGCAGTATGCAGGTCAGTGGCTTGACCAGCGGGTTGGCCTCCGTCCGAGAACGGCGGAGCTGTACGACTACCTCCTGCGCCATCACTTGCTTTTTTGGTTCGGCAATATACAACTGAAAGAAATCACCGCCGCTCGTGTCCGCGCCTGGCATGCCCGGGTGCACGAGAAACCCACTATCGGTCCGTCCACTGTGGCCAAGGCCTACCGTCTGCTTCGAGCGATCATGGCGACCGCCGTCGAGGATGAGTTGATTTCGCGAAATCCCTGCGTCCTCAAAGGGGCCAGCGTCGAACGGGCGGCTGAGCGTCCCGTTGCCTCGCTCACTGACGTAGCAGCCTTAGCGAAGGTCGTCGCGCCTCGCTACCGGGCGATGATTCTATTAGCGACGTGGGGTGGCCTTCGCTTCGGCGAACTGGCCGGGCTCACCCGGGCTGACTTCGACCTAGCGGCTCGTACCGTGCGCGTGTCACGTCAGGTTCAGGAACTCGCTGACGGCCGTCTGCTAACCGGCCCGCCCAAAACCGATGCGGGGCGCAGAACGATCGCAATCCCACCGCACGTCATACCTGACATCAAATCCCACCTAGCAAAATGGGTTGGCGCAGATGCTGTGGCGTTGGTTTTCTTAAGCCCCGACGGCAGCGGACTACGACGAAGCAACTTCAACCGTCGGGTATGGCAACCAGCATGTCGCGAGGCCGGTTTGAGCGGTCTCAGATTTCACGACCTTAGACATACCGGCAACACTTTGGCGGCATCAACGGGAGCCAGCACCAAAGAACTGATGAGCCGCATGGGCCACGCCAGCCCCCGTGCCGCGCTCATATACCAGCACGCCACCTTGGAGCGCGACCGCGTTCTCGCGGATGCCCTGACCAGACTCGCCGAGCCGACAGACGGAGCCCAGCCGAGACTGCACGCCGTAAGTCCCATTCAACAGCAATGTTCGATCAATGTTCGATCGGGCCATTCGTCGCCTTCGAAAAAGACCCGTCAGAGGGGCAGAAGTGCTGGTCACGATGGTGGAGACGAGCGGATTCGAACCGCCGACCCCCTGCGTGCAAAGCAGGTGCTCTAGCCAACTGAGCTACGTCCCCGAGGCCTTGGACTCGCCAAAAGTCTAGGTTACCACGCTCGCACGGCGCCGTCAGCGCACCAGACAGCCCACCACGCAATGACCTCTATCGAGCACCCTGGGAGCTCGGGCTTGCGAGGCCTGGACCTTTGCTATTTGAGTGGTAAATCCCTCGACGTTGCGGCGAGCCTTAGGGTAGCTGTTGCCTGGAGACTTTGCTCACTTTGTGGGCCTTGATGTCGGCATTTGGCATTTGCGCTGACATGTGGTGTGCTCCATTTGCGCTCCGATGCGAGCGCGTGACGGCGACAGTGGTTTTTATCGCGAGCGCGACGGCCGCGGTTTCGGACACGGCACCCACATAGCCGGCCGGCCCCGGGCACTGGACCGGCCGGGATCGCCAACTCCGCTCTCTTTCTCTTGGGGCATCGCCGACTGGCGACGAGCGGGTCGTCACCCAACAGCCTCCGCCTTCAGGGCGGCGCCTCGGTAGAGTCCTCGTAAAGGAACCCTCGAGGCGCACCCCAACGCCCCCCTCCGACCCGGCCGGTGGCACGAGTGGTAGGTGGTAGAAAGCGTCTCGGACCTGGCCGCCAGGAAAGAGGAACGTGGAATGACACAAGGAAGCCCGACCGGACCCGTGCTGTTTTGCTTCGACGGTTCCGAGGGATCACGCGGCGCCCTGCGGGCGGCGGCCGACCTGATCGAACGACCCGTCGACGCGGTCGTCCTCACGGTCTGGGAAACGGTCGCGACGCGCTTGGCCCTGTCTGGGGCCTTCGTCGCCGGAGACGGCACCGGTGGCGAGAACATGGATGCGGAAGAAGAGTCCTTTGCCAAGTCAGTGGCGGAAGAGGGGGCGCAAAAGGCGAAGGAGCACGGATACAACGCCACGCCGATGACCAGGGAGTCCTTCGAAGGGACGGCCCGGGCCATCCTCGAGACTGCGGACGACATCTCGGCGCGGTTGATCGTGTGCGGCCAGCGGGGCCGAGGCGTCCTCCGCAGCGCGCTGCTCGGAAGCGTCTCCCACACCCTGGCATCGCACACCCGACGGCCGATTCTGATCGCGCCGGAGGTTCGAGACGGCGACGGGTAGGCGCGCCCTGCGCCACCGGGTCGAGCGATGAAAGCAGTGATGGGACCCCTCAACCAAGCGACGAGCCGACTTTTGGACATCTAAGCAGCCACGGGCTGCACAGATGTCCATTTGTGGCGGGCCGGCGGAGACGAAGCGGAGACGAAGCGGAGAGCAGACCGTCAGCGGAGGGGACGCGGACAGCGACGGCTGAGGAGGCTGAGGAGGCTGAGGAAGCGGAGGTGGAGGAGGCAGCCGCCCGCAACTCAGCGGCGGCACAAGCGGACCAGCCGTCCACAACGCAGCCGCGGCACAAGCGAGCCAGCCAGCCGCCGGCAAGGCAGCCGCCGCACAAGCGGGCCAGCCGCCGGCAACCCCCCGGCGGCCAGAGCAACGCCGGTTAGGGCAGATCGAACCTCCACCGGCGCACCCCTTCTCCCGGCAAGAGCCGGCCGAAGCGCAGTCCGGGGAAGTGGGCAGCCGCCACGGGGATGTCGCTGCCCTCCAGTTCCCGGGCGTAGGCCTCCCGCAGCCGGTTGGCGAGCTCCTGGTCGTGGTCACCCAAGAGATTGAAGTCTTCGTCCATGAGCTCCAAAGGGCAGTGGATCATGTCGCCCAGCAGCATGGCTCTCTCGGTGCCGGAGGAGACGACAATCACGCTGCTGCCGGGAGTGTGGCCAGGCGCCAGTCGCACGTCGATGCCCGGCAGGATGGTGCCGTCCGATTCCCAGGTCTCGATGCGGTCGAGAATCGGGGCCAGCCGGTCGGGCACCAGTTGCGAGTAGTACATCTGTGAGGTGAACCAGTCCTCCGTGGTGCCGGGGAGGAAGTACTGAAGGTCGGCGTCGGCGACGCGGACCGTAGCGTTCGGGAAGTAGGGAGTTCCCTCCACCGAGGCCCAACCGATGTGATCGAAGTGCAAATGGGTGAACACCAAGTCGGTGACCTCTTCCGGTCGCACCCCGAGCGCGGCCAACGACGATGGCAGTTTCCCCTGGGTCAGATGAAAATCACGCATGTCTGAGGCGAACTGCCGCACGCGCTCGTCGGGCATCCCGCGACTGCGGAGGAAACCTGCCAGCCGGTCGTCGGGATCATCTGGATTCATCACTGGTGGCGTATAGCCACCGACGAGCTCTTGCCCGGCGCCAGCGTCGACCACCACGACGCGGTCCGCCGAGCGAATAAGGAAGGCGCCGAGCCCGCTCTCCAACGTCCCGTCCGGTCTGAAGGCATCGTGTTGGTCCTGCCAGATGAACGAGTCGGGACCGGGCAGGGGTTTAGTGGCCGGAAACTTGTTGACCAGCACACCGTCGATCACCGGCTGGATTTCGATCGTACCGACTTTCACGTTCGACCCCAATTCAAAATAGAAGTGCTTTGGCCGACATCGTCATCAACACGTTTGACAAGGCCGGATCCACCACCGCACGCAGAGGCGGACGTTACCAAGCCCGTAAGCGACTTGGCAACGCCGAAGCCGGACCGTTTGCGTTGAGATACCCTACCGATGTCCGATCCCGAGTTCGGTGCGATCAGCCACATACGCAAAGAGGAGAGCAACCATGTCCGAAGCTGAAGAAGTATTGCGCCGGTATCTGAAAGCCCAGGAGGACATGGATATCGAGGCGCTCGTCTCGTGCTGGCACCCAGAAGTGGAGATAATCCATCCGATGCGGCCGGGCCGCAGCTGGAAGGGTAGGGACAACTACCAGCGCTTCTGGGAAAAGGAATGGGGCGGCGCGTCTCCGAGCACGTTTGAGCTGGTGCGCAGCGACGTGGTGGACAATCGCATCTATCTCGAGTGTGTCATTGCCAATCCTGATGGAACGCGAGTTCCCAACATGAATATCTTCGAGGTCGAGGACGGTACGATCCGTCGTGGTCGAGCGTATGCGGACAAGATAGACCCCGAGGGCACCATGGACGACTTCGTCCGGGAGACGACGTCCTCCTGACCGTTTCTGCCCGGTTTTCCTCGGCCTTGTGCAGCTCTCAGCCTCGGGCGTAGCCTCCTCGGAGCACGAGACAAAAGGGGGGATTATGGCCTCAACGTTTGTGACTTCGAGCGAGGTCGACAGGATCAAACGCCGGCTCGACCATCCCGTGGTCGACGGCGACGGACATCTCGTCGAGTTCCTACCCCGCGTCGAAGAGCTGGTAGGAGAGATCGGCGGCAAAACGCTGCGGGATCGATTTCACCGGCTTTTCTATGGGGCGACAAGGAGTGACCCGAGTACCTATCGCGCCTTTTGGTCGGCTCCTGAGGAAAACACCCTCGATCGGATGACAGCGACCGTTCCCGCCTTGTTGTACCAGCGCATCGAACAGATCGGCCTCGATTTCGCCCTCCTCTTCCCTACCACGGGACTCAAGTTCCCGTCCTGGAAGGACGAAGAACTGAGAATCGCCGGCTCGCGGGCGCTCAATATCTATTACGCCGAGAGCTTCGGCGAGTACCGTGACCGGTTGGCCCCAGTCGCGGTTATCCCGTCGTTTTCACCTGAAGAGGCCATACGCGAGCTCGACTTCGCGGTGGGAACCCTCGGGTTAAAGGCGGTGACCTTGGCGTCCATGGTCGAACGAGAGGGGTCACCGGGAGGATTGCCCGGACCCTGGTTCGACACGATCGGCCACGACAGCCTCTACGACTACGACCCGGTGTGGGCGAGATGCGCCGAGCTGGGCGTCATGCCGACGTTCCACTCCACCACGTCCCTGGGCTCGTTCACCCGCAGATCGCGGAAGAACTTCGTCTACAACCACATCGGGCACTTCGCGGCCACGGCCGAAGGGATCTGTCGCTCCCTCGTTCTCGGAGGCGCACCCCGTCGATTTCCGAACGTCCGGTTCTGCTTCCTGGAGGGGGGCATGGGCTGGGCGTGCCAGCTGTACGCCGACCTCCTGGGCCACTACGCCAAGCGCAACAAGAAGTCGGTGACGCGGTACGACCCGCGCCGTTTCGATCTCGACCTGGCCGGCAATCTGATGGACCAGTTCGCGACCGGGCGGATCCGCGACTTGCGTGAGGAGTTTCTGGCCGAAAAACGGGAGGTCATGGCCGCACCCGTCGACCACGAGTTCGGGTACGACGATTTCGCAGAGGCAGGAATCGGCAGCCCGGACGACATCGTCGAGGTCTTCACCCGCCAGTTGTTCTTCGGCTGCGAGGCCGACGATCCCATCAACGGGATGGCGTTCAACCGGGGGTTGCTGCCGCGCCACGTCCAGCTCAACGCCTTTATGGGGTCCGACATCGGGCACTGGGACGTCACCGATATGACCGAGGTCCTCCCCGAGGCGTGGGAGCTCGTCGAGGACGGGCAGATTACCGAGGAGGACTTCCGTTCCTTCACGTTCACCAACATTGTCCGGGGCCTGACGGACATGAACCCGCAGTTCTTCGAGGGCACCCCCGTCGAAAGCGCAGTGAAGGCCCTCTGACCGGGCCCGGTCGACCCGGCCCGGTGGTCCGGGACCGCGAGAGGCTCCTCAGCCGGTAGTGCGGCGACGGAACAGGTGGGCAGCCAGCGGCGCGAAGACCAGGAGAATGGCGCCCGACCAGATCAGGGCCGCGGCCACCGGGTGTTGCATGGGCCAGGCGGAGAGCGACTGGGAGGGGTTCGGGTTGCCGAACAGCGTTCGCACCGCCGAGGTGACCGCACTCACGGGATTCCAGTCCGCGATGGTCTTCAGCCAGATCCGGCATGTTCGCGGTCGGGACCATGGCATTGGAGACGATCGCCAGAGGGAAGAGGATGATCAGGCCGATGCCCTGGGCCGACTCGGGCCCCTTCGACACGATGCCGAGGCAGGCGCACGCCCAACTGAGGGCGTAGCTGAAGAAGAGGGCGATGGCGAATCCGGCCAGGATCGATGCCGGCCCGGTCGTGGGTCGCCAGCCGATCGCCAGGCCGGTCACCGCCACGATGCTGATGCAAAGGGCCGCCGACAGCAGGTCGGCGACCGACCGGCCCACCAGCACGGCCGATCGCCAGATGGGAAGGGTGCGGAACCGGTCGATGGCGCCGGTCGTGAGATCGGAGACCAGCCCGACCGCCGTCCCCATCGCCGAGGTGGTGAGGTTGAGGAGCATCAGCCCGGCGATGGCGAAGTCCGTATAGCTGCCCCCCGGATCGGGACACCCGAGCCGAAGACGTAGATGAACAGCAGAGTGAACAGGACGGGCTGGACGGTGACGTCCGACAGCTGCAGCGGCTCGCGGGTGATGTGCACCAGGTTGCGGCGGGTAAGCACCACCACGTCGTGGACCCGTCGCCGCAAGCCAGCCCCGGTCCGCCGGCCACCGTGCGCGCCGGCAACGGCACGGCCGGGGCGGTCATACCGCCGCTCCCGTCCACTCGGGCTCCAGCTCCTCTGGCGTCGTCCTCGCTGTCGGTCGTGCCGTGGCCGGTGAGCGAGAAGAAGACGTCGTCGAGCGACGGCGGGCGCACCTCGACGTCGTCGACGAGCAGCGCCGGCCGCATCGAGGGCCCGTACCACGGTGGTGGCCAGGCCGGAGGTGCTCCGCACCGCCGCCTGAAAGCGCCGGTCGTCCTGGCTCACGTGGATCGGACCGTCGACGTAGGGCTCGAGCGCGTCCCTGGCCCGGGGATGCGGCGCCGCCAGGGTGACCGTCAGGCGAGCTCCGCCGGTCGCCGCCTTCAGCTCCGCCGAGGTTCCTTCGGCGATCACGGTGCCGTGGTCGATGACCACGATCCGATCGGCCAGCTCGTCCGCCTCCTCGAGGTACTGGGTGGTGAGCAGGAGGGTCGCTCCTTCGGCGACCAGCTCGCGGATGACCTCCCACATTCGCAGCCGGCTGGTGGGGTCGAGTCCGGTGGTCGGCTCGTCGAGAAAGAGCACCGGCGGGCGGGTGACCAGACCGGCGGCCAGATCCAGCCGGCGCCGCATACCGCCGGAGTACCCCTTCATGATCCGATCGGCGGCGTCGGTGAGCTCGAAGCGCTCCAGGAGCTCGACGGCCCGGGCCTTGGCGCTGGAGCGACGCAGGCCGCGAAGCTCACCGACCATCACCAGGTTCTGCCGCCCGGTCAGCAGCTCGTCCAGGGTGGCGTCCTGGGCGGTCACGCCGATCTGGCGGCGCACGGCCGCGGCGTCGGAGACCACGTCCATGGCCGGCCACCCGGGCCCAGTCCTCGTCGGGAATGGCCAGGGTGGTCAGGATGCGGACCGCCGTCGTCTTGCCTGCGCCGTTCGGCCCGAGCACGCCCGAGGATCGATCCGGCGGCCACGGAAAGATCGACACCCGCCAGCGCCTGGGTGGTGCCGTAGCGTTTCTTCAGGCCTTCGGCTTCGATCATGGGTGCACCGGGCACGGCATCCTCACTGTCAAATGGGAACGAGGGGGCAAATGGGAACGAGGGGGCAAATGGGAACGAGGCAGGGAACAGGTGGGCACAACGGGGGTCACCGGTCGACGACTTACTTGTCGACAGGCTAGGCTCGTCACCCTAACGTGCTAACTGGCCGGCCGTCAAGTAAACTCGCCATCAAGTACACTCGAAGGGAACATGCAAGCACCCCGTCGACTCCGGACCGACGATGACGACGTCCTTCGTGGCGAACCGGCGAGGGGCGGAGCCGACCAGCCGCAGGCGGCAGGCCCCGGGGCGGCACCCGGCAGCGCATCCTCGACGTAGCCCTCGACCTGTTCAACGAGCAAGGCTACGACAAGACGTCGCTGCGGGAGATCGCCGACTGCTCTAGGCTTCACCAAGGCCGCCCTGTACTACCACTTCGAGCGCAAGGAGGACATCCTCCTGGCGCTGCACCTGCGGCTGCACTCGCCTCGGGCGGGACATGCTGGACCAGCTCGACCACCTGGACCGGACGGTGGACGTCGAGGTCTGGACTGGCCTGCTCGACGAGTTCATCGATCAGGTCCTGGCCAACCGCAAGCTGTTTCTGCTGCACGCCCGCAACCAGAACGCCCTCGAGCAGATCGCCGACCACGAGCACAACGAAGCCGACCACGAGGACATGGAGGAGCAGCTGCGGCGGATCCTCGCCGACCCGGCGCTCCCGCTCGCCCTCCGGGTGCGGATGGCCTGCTCGGTCGGGGCGGTGATGGGGGTGCTCATGGGCGCGAGCGGCCCGTTCGACGACGTGCCTCCCGAGCAGCTGGCTGGCCTCGTCCGGGACGCGGCACGCGACCTCCTGGCTGGCATCTGAACGGCGGCGGCGGCCTAGCATCCGGAGCGTGACCGTGTCGTGGGATCCAGGGCAGTACCTGCACTACGAGGACGAGCGGGAACGCCCCTTCGTCGAGCTCCTGGCCCGAGTCGACCATGCCGATCCGCATGAGATCGTCGATCTCGGCTGCGGACCCGGAACCACCACCTGGCGAATGCTCGGGCGATGGCCCCACGCCCACATCGTGGGCATCGACAGCTCAGCGGAGATGATCGCCCACGCCGAGCGTCTCACGGTGCCTGGTCGGCTGGAGTTTCGCCAGGGCGACCTCCGAGACTGGGTCCCGGATGGCGCCGTGGACGTGATCATCACGAACGCCACCTTGCAGTGGGTCCCCGACCATGAGGCCCTCCTGCCGCGCTTCCTGAGCAGCCTGGCGCCGGGCGGGTCGTTGGCTTTTCAGGTGCCGGGCAACTTCACCGCGCCCAGTCACATCCTGCTGTACGAGCTGGCCCGCTCCGATCGTTGGGAAGCCCGTCTGGCCCATCTGGTCCGCCCCGCGCCGGTGCTCGAACCGGCGGGCTACCTTTCGATCCTCCTGGCTAGCGGTGCTCGAGCCGACGTATGGGACACCACCTACTTCCATATCCTCGCCGGCCCCGACGCCGTCCTCGATTGGGTACGCGGTACCGCGCTACGACCCTTTCTGTCGGCCCTCGATGCCGCCGACGAAGGCGACGCCAGTGACGAGGCCGACGACGGAGCGGAAGCGTTCGTCCGGGCCTATGGAGCGGCCCTCCGGGCGGCCTATCCCCTCGACGCCGAGGGCCACACCATCTTCCCGTTCCGTCGCATCTTCGGCGTAGCGACGGTCGCCGGCGTCGCCGGAGCCGCCGGTCTCCCCGGTGCCGACTCCGAGCCGTGAACGTTCAGGATCGAACCGAGGCCACGGCCGTCGGGGAAGGGTCAAGCGGGGGTGGCTAGCATTCGGCCGAACCTTTTCCCCGACGAGAAGCGAGACCGATGCCCTCCCTCACCGCCGACCGTATTGCCGAGCATGCCGCGGCTCTGGCCGGCGAGGTTGATCAGCAGGACGCCGTCACCAGGCTCATCGACCTCGCCGACGGAGATCGGCACCTTATGGAAGCGGCCCGGGACCAGATGGCGGCCCTTCTGCACACTCGCGTTGACGACTGGAACGCCACCGCGGCCCTGACCCTGCTGAATCGGGCGCTCTCGCGGATGCCGAGGAACGACCCCCTGGATTGGCGCGAGCGTTGGTCGCGGCACCGCAAGCCGTAGCTGCTGCGCCCTACGGGCGCTAGCTCGGGCGCCCGCTCACCCCTCCAGATACCGACCTTCAAACGATGCCACGCTGACGCCCAGCCCGTGCAGCTCCCGCAGGAAGGCGCCCGGCGCACCCACCAGTTCCGCCAGTCCTCCCACCCCGGCCCGGGCGAGTCGGCCGGTACCGGCCCAGACCGCCGCTTGGGCAGCCACCGCGCTGGCAGCCACCCCCGGAGTGAGCGAGGCGCCGACGATCTTGGTCTCGGCCCGATTGCCGGCCCACCCCCGGACCTCGACCCGCACGGCGCCCACCAGGCCCTCGGGGTGAGGACGCCGGAGCATCGGCAGCCACGAGGTCACCCGATCCCGCCTAGTCGCCGCCAGCCGTGACGTCACCCGCCTGCAGCCGGGAAAGGCAGGCACGAGCAACAGCGGATCGCCCAGCCCGGCCCGGTAGCAGTCCGCGCCTCCGACGGGCTCGGGGAACCAGACCAGCTCCCGACCCGAACCGCCAGGCCGGCGGCGCCATTCTCCGTCCTCCCAATCGACGGCGATCGCCGCTAGCGCGGCGTGGTGGCGGCGGGCGCACGCGGGCCCACCGGTGCCGACTCGGGCCACGTGCACCTCGTCGACCCGGTCGAAGCTGTGGCGGAGGTAGGCCGCCAGCACGCAGCTCAGGCCCGGGGCCATGGCAGCTGCCGCCACCACCGTGCGACCCCGCGCCCGGGCGAGCGAGTGGAGTCCGAGCAGGCCGCGTACGTCCGAGGGATCGTCGCTGACACTAACGACGTGACTTCCGAGGGACAGCGCCGTCTCGGCCTGGCGAACGACCCCTCCAGGCGCGGTCAACACCGTCACTTGGGCCGGTGGCAACATCGCCGTGCTGGGCGGCCGCACTTCGATGTCGGGCCCGAGGTCGCCCAGGATCGACGAGACCCGGTCGGGATCGCGGTGAATGACGATCAGGGAATCAACAGCCTTGGAGTCGGCCAGGATTTGCGCAACCCGGCTGCCGACGGCACCCAACCCGATGACGATCGCCCGCAACTGGGGGTTAATCCAGTTCGTCCGCGGGAAGCTCCCGCCACCCGCCCCGCTGGGGCGGAGTCCCGCCGCTGCCCCGTAGACGCACGATCCCGGCGATCACCACCGTGGCGCCGAGCGCGATCAGGGTCCGTCGAAGCGCCTTCATCGAGCCGTGATCCTACCGGCTGAACCCTCAACCTCCGAGTTGCAAGTGATAGGTGTCCTGAGCTTTACCGTCGGGCGAGCTGCCTTGCCACGTGACCGTGAGCACCGTGAACTGTGGGCCAACCGGTCCTGTGACGACCGTGGCCAGGTCCAGGGTGGCGGGGGACGAGGTCGCCTGCCCGTTGACCTCCAGCATCACGGTGCCGCTTCCGTGCGCGTCGGATTGACCCCACGCGGCCCAGGACACGCCCGTTGCCGTCGTCGCCGCGGCCCCGGATCCACACACGATAAGAAGGGTCTTCGGCTCGTAGGCGCCCCCACCGCAATTGGGGACGGTCGGAAGTTGGGACGTCGTGCTCTGGTTGGAGCCGGATGGTGTCCTGGTCGTCGGTGAGCTGGGTTGCGTCACCGGCGGCGCCGACGTGGTCGAGGATTGGGAAGCAGAGGAGGTCTTCGACGCGGACGAGCACCCACTGAGCAGGCAGGCCACGGCGGCGGCCGCAAGCAGCGGACCGGTCCACGTGAACCGCCGGCCGGCCCACGTGAACCGGCGTCCCGCCCGTCGTCGATCGCAGCCGGCGCCGTTCCGGGCCGAACTGCCGCCCGTCGGAACCGTCTCAGTGCTCACCTGCACCCGCCGTTGCCACCAATCTGGTGGTCCCCGGCGCGGCGGCGGTCGGCTGATATCCGGCCTCGCCGCCCCCGGCCTCGCCGCCCCCGGCCTCGCCGCCCCCGACCTGGCACGCCCCGACCTGGCACGCCCCCACCTGCCGGCTCCCCCGGCCAGCCCGAGCGCCTCCGATGTCGATCCTGATCCCGGCCGCGGCCGCCACTCCTACCATCAGCGCGGCCACGCCCGCCCCGGCTCCGACCAGCGGCCATTGGAGGGCCAGGGCGGCCACCCCGACCATTAGTTGCACGACGATCACCGCGACCCGCACCACGGGCCCGGCCCGGTGGAACGCCCGGTGGAGCAGGCGCAGACGATCCGGCGTCGTCGCCCGGGCGGTAGCCAGCACGGCCAGGCCGCGCACCAGACCGAAGCCGGCGCATAGGCCAAAAGCGGCCGCAGGGCTCGCGGTCAGTCCGGCCAGGATCACCATCAGGAAAACGGCCGCCGTCATGATGTACGTCGCCACGCCGACGCCGATCTGCCAGCCGAAGCCGCTTGCGTACACCCACCGCCGGTAACGGACCAACCACCCGTCGTCGACTTGCCGCCTCCAGATCGGGATCACCTCTCCGAACGCCCCGGCATCGATCGCCGCGGCCACGAACGCAGCGGCCGCCACGATCCCGGCGATCCAGGCCGGATGCCCCAGGAGATCGGCCGACTTGGCTAGGGCCGCGACCACCGCCGCGACGGCTCCAAGTGTCGCCCCCCCGAGAACCGATCCGGACACGAACCAGGCGGCCGTACCGGAGTAACGATGACCCCGGCTCCGCTCCCCGAAGGGAGTGATCGTCGACAGCATGGAGAGGCCGCACGGCGACCACGTGGACCGGACCGCGGCGGCGACTACGACCACGGCACCAAACCCGATCACCAACCCCGTGTCGATCCCTGTGGTCATCAGGCCCCCGATCCGTAGAAGTGGGCGTCACCGAACGTGAACATTCCGCCGTCGGCTGCGACCAGCCAGTAGCCATTGCCCGACGGTGTGCTCGCCATCCCGGTGATGGGCGCGTCCAGGTGGATGCCGCCGAGGGATCCGTGGAACGTGGCGTCACCGAACGTGAAGATCCCGCCGTCGGCTGCGACCATCCAGTACCCCCGGTTGGTCGGGGTGGCCGCCATCCCGACCACGGGCTCCACCAGGTGGACATCCCCCAACGATCCGAAAAAGGCCGCTTGGCCGAAGCTGAAGATGCCACCGTCCGAAGCGACCAGCCAGTAGCCGTTCCCGGTCTTGGTGGCGGCCATCCCGACCACCGGCTTGGTCAGCCGCACATTGCCCAACGAGCCATAGAACGGGGCGTCGAAATCGAACACCCCCCCATCGCTCGCCACGAACCGGTATCCCCCTGTGGCCGAGTCGTCGCTCATGCCGACGATGGGTCGGGCCAGGGCGATGTTGCCGGTCGACCCGTCGAAGCGGGCGTCACCGAAGGTGAAGATGCCCCCATCTGCCGCCACCAACCAGTAGCCGTTGCCCGAAGGCGTGGCTGCGATCCCGACAATGGGCTTGTCCAGGGCGATGCCGGCCAGCGAGCCGTGCGACACGGCCCCGCCGAAGGCTTTGATGGCGCCAGCACTCGAAACCAGCCAGTAGCCGGTGCCCGCAGGCGTGGCCGCCATACCGACAAAGCCTGGCGGCGGCGGTGGCGGCGTACCGTTCTGGCAGGGAGCGAAGTGGTTGGCCGTCGAGTCGTCGATCTGGACGACGTTGGTGCAGCTGGAGTCGAGCAGCCAGGGCGGGGTGCAGGACACCCAGCGGCAGGCGATCCGCCCGGAGCAGGCGATCTGCTGGTTGCACTGCCCGTAGCGGAACTCGGTGCAGCCCACGTGACGGTTGGCGCAGGAGCCGAGGGCGCACTCGCAGTCGAGGCCATCGCACGACGGGCAGAAACTCCCGCCGCCGCAGCCACATCCCTGGCACTCCCCCAGACAATCGATGTAGTACCGGGGACCAGCGCAGTAGATCGAGCCGTCGGCCAGCCACCAACCACCGGGGAAGGTTCCTTGCGGGCAGGCATTGACGCCGTCGTTGATCGTGCAACAGAACTGGGTGTAGCCATCGCAGCACAGATCCGAGCAGTTGCAGTCTGTGCCGGGCACGCACTCGCAGACCTGGGCGTAGGCGGTGCCGGGCCGGATCAGGTAGTCGACCGGCCCGATCGACAGCGCAGTAGCGGCCATGGTGCTGCGGGCCAGGAAGCTCCGGCGGCTCGTGCGGTTGGCCAGGAACCCACCGAGGCGCTCGGCGACGCTCATCGCCGGACCGCCGGGACGGGGTCGGTCCACGCCAGGTAGGCGAGCCCGGTCACGACCACGATCAGAAGCATAAGAGGAGCACCGTGCCAGGATTGATGGGAAAAGAGGCGGGCCAGGTGCACGAACCCGCCCCGCCCCGACCAGGCCAGCGCCCACCACAGCGCCGACGCCGCCGCTCCGACATTGAGCGCGGCATGAGCGGCGGTAGGCGGGGTGTCGGGCCGCCCGAAACACCCGCACGACCCGAGCGGCCAATGCCGCCGCAAGGCCACGACGATGAAGGCCGCGAATCCGGCGTACGTCAAGGCCACCAGCAGTCCGGTGACGAGGCCGGGCACCAGGATGGCGAGCCCAGCGATGGCCAACTCTGCCAGGGCACCGGCCCGCACCCACCTCGCCGGCACGGATGCGCCGGCGACGCGGAGCGCATTGACTGTGGTCGCCGGGCGCAGGGCCTTGGCGACGCCCGCTGCCCCCAGGAGGAGGGTGGCGGCCAAAAACGGAACAGACGCGGGCGGCAGGTTCACAACGTCGACGCCTCCAGTTGGACGGTGCCCAGGAGCCCGTTGGCCCGGGCGGTGAGTGGCACCCGATTGCCCATGGCGCCGATCACCGAGTAGAGACAGAAACCCCTCCCGGCACTGGTGAAGAACCGCTGCACGCCGGCTTGCCCCAGAATTGTCCGCTGCAGCTGCCGAGGGCGGTAGGCGTTGGGTGTCAAGGCGGGCAGCCCGCGCAGGCCTCGGAACAGGGCAGTGGATGCGGCTGCGGGCCCGAAGTCCAGCAGGGCCACAAAGACATCGTCAGGCCCGAGCACCTCCACCAAGCCGCTCCCGTAGTCGCCGCGGCCAGAAGGCAGCGCCACCGTGGCCGCGTGGAGAATGGGGTGCGTCTGTTGCCCGCCGGCCGCGGCCCGGCGGTAGATCGTCACGTCCCAACCTGGCGGCGGAGTGGTCGCCATGCCCATGGCGGCAATCCTGGTGCGGGTGGCGGCCATCAGGCGTCACCTCTCCCGACATCTGCGGCTGGGATATCCGACCGCGGCCCGGTCGGTGCCGGATGGAGCCTGGGATCGCCGGGGCTGATGCCGGCTCGCTGCAACGCCAGATCTGCCGCGGCATCGCGGGCCCGGTCCGCCCGAGAACGGGGGCGTCCCACCGAACGGCCCGCAGACGCGCCCCCCGCTGCCTCCTCGGCCCGGGCGCCGCCGGCGGGAACGGTGGTGCCGTCGGCGATCGCGTTGGCCACCAGGCTCTTGACCTCTTCCCATCCTGCGGACACGCCCTCGCCCACCACCCGACCAGCGACCCCCGAGATGTACACGAAGTACGGCGCGTAGGGAACGTCGTAGTGCTCCCACACCTCGCTCGACATCACGACCGGGACACCCCCGTCGGCAACCGACGCCCCGTCGCCACTGAGTGAGGCGATGGCCGCGGGCGACTCCGCCTCCGGGCCGCGCGTCACCACCACCAGGCGGGCGCCACCCGGCACCTCAGGTGCGCCCGAGCGGAAGGTGTCCCAGAACCCTCGGCAGGTCTGGCAGCCCGAGGTGAGGAACCCGACCAGCGTGTCGTGCCGGACCGCACTGACCGCCAGGCTTACTGCATCCCCTTGAGGCGTGACGCCGGCCAAATCGATGACGTCGGCTGCATCCGGCCGTCGCGGTGTCGGGCGCGGGACGTCCAGGGAACTCCGCCCGGAGGTGAACGTCACCGCCGCCGAGGCCGAGGGAGCCGGCTGCGAGTCGGGTCCAAGGTCGATGCCCATCTGATGCAGCGACCGCAGCACGTCGGCATTGGCACGCAGCAGCCCGGCCACCAAGAGCGCAAGCAGCCCGACCGCCACCGTCAAACCGACGACGAGGGCCGTCATCGCCGACCGCCCGCTCTCGTGGCTCGACTTGCTCTCGTCGCCTGGCCGAACTCCGCCGGAGACTTGCTGCCATACATCTCCGCAATTGTCTAGCGCGTCTGGTGGTCGGCCGCGTTCGCGCCCGCTCCCTACCGCTACCGCGTGCGCCGATGCCCCGCCCGCACGGACGCTTCCCGCACCGCTCCCCCCGACCCACCAACCACAACGTGACACGACTGTTTGCTCGAACTGCCATCCGTGTCACGTTGTGTGTGTCAAATACGACAACAACGTGACACGAGTAGCCTTGGCCGGCGGCACCCGTGCCGCGTTGTTGTTCTGAGGCAGATTGTTCTGGGCCCAAGTGGGCGCGCCGATCTCCCGTGTTGATGGGGTCGTGTCGATCCGCGTACGATCATCCGACCGGATGGGCAGGCGGATTTCTCAGGCGAACGTAACGGTATGATCACCGAGGAAGACGCGCGGGCAGCAGCACCTTGACTTCTGCCGCCCACCGATGCGAGACATTGTCAAACAAGGGGGATCAGGCCATGGCGCGTGGAGTCGACTGGCGCCGGCGTCTGGTGCGACACTTCTCCTGGCTCGTTCGTCCGCGCCCGTTCCGCCTCGTTTGCGCCAACCTGCTCGTCCTTACGAGCCTGGCTGCGACCGTCGGTATCGCCGCGCATCCGGCGGCGGCTGCTCGTGCGCCTGCCGCCACCACCGCCCCCAGTGCACAAGCCGCCACGGGCTGTACTCCTTTTACGGACAACTTCGGCCAGGACACGGCGCTTTCCCCGAATTGGCAAACCAACACACCCTTTTTGGCGTCCATAGCTGCCGGCGTGGCGGCCCCATACACCCCGCCGCGGTTGCAGTTCTCGACGAGCGGCATGGATATGCAGGGGGCCGGGGCGCGAAATCTCTTTACCGGCATTCAATCGGTCACCAGCTGCGAGGCGCCCTTCAGCTTTGAGACCAACGTGGAAGGCCTGACGTCCAACGGCAACACCTTCGTCGTCTACCTGGTTTCGGCGGACGCATCCGAAGGTTTCTCCATCGAGGGCAATCTCAACCCGAAGAACACGCCGTTTTACGGAGTATTTGCCCGCAATGCACTCGGGGCGTCCAACCATCACGGCCAGGACATCGACCCCGATCCCGCCGTGAATTCGGTCTACGACGTGAAAATGTCGGTGGATGCGAACGGTAGCGGTGTCGTCACCCTCAGCGGAGCCGGCGTGCCGAATGGCGTCACCGTCCCGGTCGGATCGGTAGGCAGCGGGCCGTTCTACGTGGTTCTCGGCCAGCGAGAGGGCGGGCCGAAAACGGTCGGCACCAACGACGCGCTCTGGTCGAACGCGGTGCTGTCGGCGGGCACACCCGTGACGGCCTCCCTCGCCACGAGCTCGCCGACCGTTGCCGGCGTCGAGACCGTGCCCGCGGCCGCCATTCCGGCGGCGAGCGTATCGGGCTCGACCGGGACGGGATCTGGCGACACCGCGTCGGCGCCGCTCAGCTCCATCCCGCTCAGCTCCATCGGTCTGGCGTCGTCGCCGCTCAGCTCGATTCCACTGAGCTCGATACCGCTCAGTTCCATCGCTGTCCCCGGTTCAGGAACACTCCCGAGCGGTATTGCCGCCGCCCAACAGGCGCTCGAAACCGCGCTGCTATCGGACCTGTCCATCGACTACCCGAACGGCTGTGGGTCGACGCCGGCGCCTCCATGTTCTGGGTGGGAGGGCGTCCTGGCCGGCACCAGCTACGAGAACGTACCCCTCCAAACCGTCACCCTCGCCGATGTGTTGGAGAACCCGGTCTCCGCCGCAAATCTCGAATCGGTCAACCTCGGCGCGCTCGATCTCTCGTCCAGCCCCCTCAGCTCCATCCCCCTGAGCTCCATCGAGCTTGGTGCCACTCCCCTGAGCTCGATCGGCCTCGGAGGAGCCAGCGACGGCGCCAACTCTATTGCGGCGTGGTGTTCCGAGCTGACGATCGTGGGATCGAGTTGCGCCGACTTCGGGATAAACCCTTCCGATTCCTCGACCAGCGTGACCCTTTTGTCACTGGCGCTGGCAGGCGTCCCCCTCAGCTCCATACCGCTCAGCTCCATTCCCCTGAGCTCCATCGACTTGAGCGCCTCGCCGCTCAGCTCGATCCCACTCAGCTCGATAAATCTGGCCAGCAACCCGTTGAGCTCGATCCCGCTCAGCTCCATACCCCTCAGCTCGATCCCGCTGAGCTCGATCCCGCTCAGTTCCATCTCCGATCTTCCGGAGATCGTCGATTGCACCACGTATCCGGACTGTGCGACCGCAACCCTCGGGCAAGCGGCCGCCGCGGGCGCCATTCTCCCGACCGCAACGGTAGGTGAGCTCGGGACCTACAACGGGACGACCGTCGGACAGCTGCTGACGGGGGACACCACCTCGAGCGCCAACTATCCCAACCTCACCTTCGGTGACCTCGTCCTGTCGACCGTCCCACCTGCCACCTACCAGTGGCAGTCGGTGGACCTGTCGAGCCTGCCCTTGGCCGCCGACAAGAAGCTCGGGGGGACCGTCAACTACACGGCAACCATCGTGGTCGGGCAATCCTCTCCGAGCGCGCAGGTGTCGGTCACCCTCCCCCCGACCTTCGCCTACGTGCCTGGCTCAACCGAGCTCGATGGGTCGGCCGCGCCCGACCCCACCAACGGGAGCTCGCTCGAATGGAGTCTTTCGGGGCTCACCGTCGGGACGCACAGTCTGACGTTCTCCGCCAACGCCGGCATCGGCCTCGGGCCGGCGACGACAACCTTGTCCGCCTCTGCCGGCGACAATATGGCGCCTTCGTCGTCGGCGACCGTCGCTGTCGTTGACGGTGAAGGGCCGCAAATCGGCTCCTCCAGTCCAGGTTTCCCGCTCGAGCGCCGGCGCCCTCAACACCAGCCCGGCGACTCAGGGCGATCTCAATATCGGCTATCTCACGTCGCCGGGAAGTCTCAACGACTGGACGGTCACCGTCCCCCAAGGCGCCGAGCTGAGCCTCGCCCTCACCAACCTGCCGGCCACGTACGATCTCGAGTTGTTCGGACCGAGTGGCCAGCAACTGCAAGGGGCGCCGACCCAGACGCTCGCTGGCGTGACCGACAGCGTCCCCACCATCACGCCGGGAACCACGACCGAATCGACCCCCGGATCGCAGGACCTGCCGGTTACCCCACCGCCTGGCGACCAACTCGAAGCCATCTCCAACAACCCCGACGCCCAGAGCCAGTACATCCAAACCACACCGCTGGCCGCCGGCACCTACGTCGTCCAGGTATCCGGCTACAACGGCGCCTACAGCTCCCAGCCGTACCTGCTTCAGGCCAATATCCTCGGCGGCGCAACCGCGCCCTCCTGCCCGGGCGCCATCTCCTATCTGGGATCGCTCGGGTCGCAGACTCCGGCAAGCGGGCCGGTCTCGGTGCCGAGCGGTGTCAATACGCTCTTCCTCGTCGACACCCAGCGTCTCAGCGCTGCGTTCGGCCAGTCCTCCGAAGCGCAGATTATGACCCAACTCCAAACTGTCGCCTCAGATTCGAGCGCCGGTGTCGTCGGGGCGGTCATTCCTGTCGATGCCTATTCGGACGTCCAGGCCGCCTACGCCGACTGGAATAGCAACCCCTGCTCCGTTGACTCCGCCAACGAGGTGGTGGCTGCCATCTCTTCGGTGGTCGACCAGATCCGGGTCAACAACCCGACGGTGCAGAACCTCGTCATCGTCGGCGCCGATGACCAGATTCCCTTTGCACGCGTGGCCGATGGCGCCACCCAGTCCAACGAGCGGGACTACGGGGCGGCGACATTTGCGGGTGAGAACAACGTCGAGGCTGATGCCCTCTCCCTTGGGTACTACTTGAGCGACGACCCGTACGCGGCTAGCACGCCGCTCGGGGTTGGAAGCGCCACGCTGTACCTTCCGCAGCTCGGTCTGGGCCGGCTCGTCGAGTCGGCCGGCCAGATCGAGAGCGCGCTGTCGCGCTTCGTCAGCTCCGACGGGGATCTCGATGCCGATGCCAGTCTCACTACGGGCTACTCGTTCCTCACCTCCGGGGCGGACGCGGTATCGGCCAACCTGGCCACCGATGGTCTGGCGGCATCAACGCTCATCGACGAGACCTGGCAGGAGAGCGATCTCGACACCGCCCTGGCGGCCAGCCCCACGCCGGCCGTGGACAGCATCAACGCCCATTTCGACTTCTCGCGTGCCCTTCCTGCCTATGACAACACCAACAACGTACAAACCAATCTGTTCACTACCCAGGACGTGCGGGACCCTCCCGACTCCACCTCGTATGCGGGCCGACTGCTCTTCTCCATGGGTTGCCACGCCGGTCTGGATGTCGACGACGCTGAGATCGCAACCAGCGGAATCTCGACACCGGTCGACGACTGGGCCAAGGCCTTTGCCGACTCGGGCGCCCTCTGGGTAGCGAACACCGGCTACGGCTACGCCGACACCGACACGGTCGCCTACTCGGCCAAGCTCATGGCCGCCTTCGCCGGCAACCTCGGCGGTTCGCTCACCATCGGCGAGGCTCTCACCCAGGCCAAGCAGCAGTACGCAGCCGGTAACGCCATCCTCAGCCCGTACGACTTGAAAGCGCTGATGGAATCGAGCTTCTACGGGTTGCCGATGTACCACCTGAACTCCGCCGGCACTCCCGCGCCGCCGGCGACCGGCCCGTCCACCACGACCGATCCCGCCACCGGCCTCACCACGGCTCCTGTGTCAGTCATCCTCGGGCAGGGCACCGCTCCGGGCCAGCTCGGCTTGGTCTCGACGAGCAACGGCAGCTACTACCAGGTCAACGGCAGCACCTCTGGCGCATCCGGCACCCAGACGACCGAGTACCGCCCGATCGAGCCTCTGGTGTCCGTGCCTGTCACAGAGCCGAACCTGGTTCCTCACGGAGCCCTCCTGACCGGTCTCCAATCGACGGACATTGACGGCTTCACGCCTGCGTACTCGATGCCGGCCGCAGGATCAGCCAACGCGGTCCCCCCTGCCATCGGTTCTGCCGCTTTCCCCGGCACCCTCGAACGGGTCGCCAGCTACAGCACGTTCACGGCTTCGGGCACGAGCGACGCGGCCCAACTCGACCTCATCGCCGGGCAGTTCCTGCCGAGCTCGTCGACCCCTGGAAGCGGAACGCAGCGGCTCTTCGATTCCCTATCGGCCCAGGTCTTCTATCTGCCACCCAGCAGTCCCCTCGCCAACGATTACGCGGCGGCCACCATCGACTCCTCCACGGCAACGACGACCCCGGGCAACGTCAGCTTCGCCGTGGAGGTATCACCGTCGAGCCTCGCCGATCCGGTGGCCGAAGTGCTGGTGCTCTACACCGACGCGGCCAATCCTGGCACCTGGACACCACTGCAGTTGACATCCGCTCAGGGCGGGACGAGCTGGAGCGGAAGCGCTCCGACCACGTCAACGGCAGTGCAGTATGTCGTGGAGGCGGTGGACACTGCGGGCAATGTCGCCTTCTCGAACAACGAAGGAGCCAGTTTCACTTCGAGCCCCCCGCCGACGTTGTCGCTCTCGCTTTCTGGAGCCAGCATCGTCAACGGCTTCTACACCGGCCCGGTCACGGCCAATATCACCGCTCCCGACGGGTCGACCTACACCCTGGACGGCTCATCGCCCGCACCCGTTCCGGACAACGGCGAAGTCGTCGTGAGCAGCAGCGGCGAGCACACCATATCGGTGACGGATCCTGACGAAGCCACCGCCACGCAGGCTTTCGCCATATCGACCTCCCAGACCGAAACCACGTTGTCGTCGTCGCCGAATCCCTCGGTGGCGGGCCAGTCGGTTACGTTCACCGCTACGGTCAGCCCGGCCACGTCGGGCGCGGGGAACCCGACCGGCAACGTGGTCTTCCTCGACGGCACCACCCCTATCGGCGAGTGCGGCGGGAGCAGCGGAACGGCGCTCGGCGACACGGACACCGCCACCTGCCAGGTCACCTACCCAACGGCCCGCTCCCACCAGATCTCGGCTACCTATACCGGTGACAGCGTCTTCACCGGGTCGGCAACAGGGCTCCCCCTCGTGCAGGTCGTCGATCAGGCCGGCGCCACGTTGTCGCTTTCGTCGTCGCAGAATCCCGTGGTGGTAGGCCAACCGACCACCGTCTCCGCCACGGTCGGCGTGGCCGAACCGGGAGAAGGTAGCCCGACCGGCTACGTGGAGTTCGTCGACGGGTCCAACCCCATCGGCGCGTGCGGTGGGGCCGGCGGCGAAGCGCTGAGCGACGCGGGAACGGCCAGTTGCACCGCGGCCTACGGCACCTCCTCCACCCACGAGATCACCGCTACCTACCTCGGTGATGCCAACTTCGCACCCGTCACGGCTCCACCACTGGGCCTGATCGTCGGCCAGGCCAATACCACGACGGCCGTGTCGTCCTCGCCGAACCCGGCCACACCGGGCCAGACCGTGACGTACACGGCCACCGTCGGGGTGGTCAGCCCGGGCGCAGGCTCCCCCACAGGCGAGGTGGAATTCTTCGACGGCGCCTCCCCGATCTCCAGCTGCGGCGGCGCCGGCGGGACGGCGCTCAACGACGCGGAGTCGGCCACCTGCCTGGTCAGCTATCCAGCGGTCGGCTCCCACCAGATCACGGCGGCCTATCTGGGTGACAACAACTTCGCCGGTTCGACCACTACCACGCCACTCACCCAAAGGGTGGGGACGGCGACGGCGACAGCCCTCTCCTCATCACGCAATCCCTCGCCCGTTCGAGCATCGGTCAGGTTCACCGCCGCGGTCCAGGCCGTCGGGGGCGGCAACCCGACCGGCAACCTGGAATTCCTCGACGGTGGGACGCCTATCGCATCCTGTGGCGGTACCGGTGGCGTGGTGCTCAGCAAATCGCGAACGGCAACGTGCACGGTCACGTTCCGCACCCTCGGAGTCCACAACATCGTCGCCGTCTATCTCGGCGGGGGCGCTTACCTCCCCAGCACTTCGGACACCCTCTCGCAGATCGTGACCCGGTCCCTGTGCCCAATTCTGATCGGCTGCAACCTGAGCGGCCTCAACCTGGCGAACGCCAACCTTCGGGGGGTGAACCTCTCCCTGTCCGACCTGGTGGGGACCAACCTCTCGGGAGCCGACCTGCAGGGCGCCAACCTGACGCTGGCGAACTTGACTCGCGCCGACCTGAACGGGGCCAACATGAGTGGCGCCGTGGCGACAGCCGCGGACTTCCGGCAGGCCAGTATGGCGGGCACGATCGGGACCGGCGCCCAGCTCAGCGGAGCTGATCTTCAGCTCGTCAACCTCGCCGGCGGGAACTTCACCAACGCCGCCCTAACCAAGGCCAACCTTCGGTCCTCGAACCTCACGAACACCAACTTCACCGACGCCAACCTCCAAGGTGCCTACCTGCAGGGGGCCATACTGACGAACACCAATTTCACGGGCGCCAACCTGAAGGGCGCCCACTTTTGACGATCAGCCGGGCTGGAAGCGCGTCGCCCTTCGACGCCCAGCATCCCGCCGATAGCCTCGATCCGGTCGCCCAGTTGGCCCCCTATCTTCCGAGGGTGGCCCTGGACTGGCTGGCGCTGTCACCTGGACCCTCTCATCGTCGGGTCGAGGGGACGATGGTCTTCGTCGATGTGTCGGGTTTCACCGTGTTGACGGATCGGCTGGCGGCGCGCGGCAAGGCAGGCGTGGAGGAGATCACCGACGTGGTCGGCAAGGTCTTCGGGCCTTTGCTCGACGTCGCCGCCAGCTACGGAGCCGATCTCCTGAAGTGGGGTGGGGATGCCGTATTGCTGTACTTCGCAGAACCGGACTCTGCCGCCCGGGCCTGCCGGGCAGCCATGCTCATGTCCCGCACCATGAGCCGAATCGGCCGGCTGAAAACCTCGGCCGGCCGGTTATCGCTCAGAGTGTCGGTGGGTGTCCACAGCGGAAGCTTTGATCTCTACCTGTTGGGGTACGTCCACCGAGAGCTGATCGTCACCGGGCCGGCGGTGACCGTGACGACACGTATGGAAATGCTGGCGGGGGGCGGCGAAGTCGTCGTCAGCCAGGACACGGCCTCGCGACTGTCCCCTACCCTCCTCGGCGAATCCAGGCTCGACGGGATGGTGCTGGTCAAGGGGCCAAGAGCGGAAACGATCGACCCGAGCCCGCTTCCTGGCGCGGCCGGCCTGGATATTGCGTCCCTGCTGCCGGCTGACCGTCGGGTCCACCTGTTGGGCGGCGGCGAGCAGGCCGAGCATCGCCAGGCGACAGTCGTGTTTCTCGAGTTCTCCGGGGTCGACGCCCTCACCGACAACGGTGGACCGGAGGCGGTCGTCGCCGCGCTCGGTCCGTTGATCACGGCGACCGAGGAAGCAGCCGAGTGGAACGGCGTCTATTTCCACGAGACCGACGTCGGCATCAACGGAGGGAAGATCGTTCTGCTCGGCGGGGTGCCTCTGGTACGGGGCAACGACGCCGAGCGCGTGTTGAGGGCGACCCGTGACGTGCTGTCCGGCCACCCTTCCACCTCACCGATCCGGGTTCGCGCCGGCGTGAACGCCGGAAGGGTATTCGTCTTTTCCCACGACTTCGGGATGGCTCAGCGCCGGGTGTTCTCGGTGACCGGTGATGCCATGAACCTGGCCGCCCGGGTGCTGGATCGGGCCGGACCAGGGCAGATCATCGCCACCCAGGCCGCACTGAGCTGGTCCAGAAATGCGTTCGAAACCGAGCCCTTGCCCTCGTTCTCGGTCAAGGGGAAATCGCATCCCGTCGACGCCGCCATCGTCGGCGCACCCTGTCACGTCTCGGAGGATGTCGGCGAACACCTGCCCTTTGTGGGCCGCGACGCAGAACTCAGCCAGATCCTGGATCGGGCGGCCGCGGCCGCAGATCGGACCGGAGGAGTGGTCGAGATCGTCGGCGCGCCCGGAATCGGCAAGTCCCGGCTCGTATCGGAAGCGGCCGACCGCTGGCCACTCATTACCCATCGGGTGGCGTGCGACGAGTACGGCAGCGCCACTCCGTATCTGCCATTTCGGCACGTGATGCGTCGGCTGATAGGACTCGGCGACGACACCCCCCACGACCTCGCCGCGTCAGAACTGCGAGCCGCGGTCCGCAAACTGGCCCTGGACTGGGAGCCCTTCCTTCCCCTTCTGGCCGACGTGGTCGATGTGCGCGTCCCCCCGACCCGAGCAGTCGAGGAGCTCGAGCACCGATTCCGCCGCCCCCGTCTCGAGCACTTCGTCGTGCACCTCCTACGGGCCTACCTCTCGGCGCCCGCGGCGCTGGTGATCGAGGATTCCCACGCCATCGACGAGGCCTCAGCCAGCCTGCTCCACCGGATCGTGCTCGAGGCTCGGGACCTTCCGCTGCTGGTCGTCCTCACCCGTAGGCCAGAAGGCCGTACGGCCCTGGCGGAACCGGTGGGTCCCCACCTGGTCGTCGAGCTCCAGCCGTTGGCCGAGGAAGCGGCCGCCCGGATGGCCGGAGGCGGCGCGGCATCCCCGCTCACGCCCCGGCAGGTCGACGCCATTGTCGAGCGCGCCGGAGGGAACCCACTGTTCCTGCGCGAGCTGCTGCGCAGCACCAGTGAGGCCGGGGACATCGAGGAGTTGCCTGAGTCCCTCGAACCCCTCCTCGTGGCCCAGATCGATCGGCTGACCCCGCCCGATCGGCAGGTACTGCGCGCCGCAGCCGTCCTCGGGACTCGCTTCAACCCGGTCGTCCTCCAGGACCTGCTCGACACCGACGCGGGTGTCGACGAGGCCGTGTGGGCCCGCCTCAGTGGTTTCGTCGTCCCGGCAGGAAGCGGCTGGCAGTTCACCCACGGGCTGATCAGAGACGCGGCGTATGAAGGTCTGTCGTTCCGACGGCGCAAGGAGTTGCACGCTCGGGCGGCGCGTGCGATCGAAGCCAGGACGACGGCGCCGGGGGACGCGGCCGCGTTGCTCTCGCTGCACTGGCTTCACGCCGAGCAACACCAGGAGGCCTGGCGCTACGCCCGCCTGGCGGGAGACGGGGCCCGAGTCCTCTGGGCCAACGCGGACAGCGCCACGTTTTACGCCCGGGCGCTGGAAGCTGCGGCCCGCCTCGCCCTGCCTCCGTCCGAGGTATCGGCGGTGGCTGAGTCGCTAGGCGACGTATGTGAGCTCACGGGGAACTACGAACGGTCGCGCCTGGCCTACTCGCAGGCCAGGCGCCTGGCGGGCACCGACGTGGACCGGGCCCGCCTCGTCCGAAAGACGGGGATCCTGCACGAGCGCCAAGGCCGGTATTCGGAAGCGCTCAGCTGCTTCACCAGAGGAAGAGGAGTGCTCAGCTCGAGGAGCCGGGCCGCGGCGATGGAGCGCTGCGAGCTCGATCTCGCGTCCGCGGGCATCAAGGAGCGCCAAGGCCGCCACTCCGAATGCTCGCATTTCGCCACGAAGGCCGGCCTGGAGGCCAGGCGAGCCCATCACGGCTCCGGGCTCGCCCACGCCTTGTATCTGCAACACCTGATGTCGGTCTATCTCGGCCGGCCGTCCGACGAGCTGGCCCAGCAGTCGCTCGCCATTTTCGAGGAGCTCGGCGATCTCGTCGGGCAGAGCAACGTGCTCAACAACCTCGGCATCGGGGCCTACTACCAAGGGAAATGGGTGGCGGCCCTCGAATATTACGAGCGGAGTCGATCGGCGCGGCTCCGCTCCGGCGACGTGGTCGGCGCCGCCACTGCGGACAACAACATCGCAGAGATCCAGAGCGATCAAGGCCACCTCGATCAGGCGCGCGTGCTCTTCGAGTCAGCTCGCGACGTTTGGGACGCGGCCGGCTACCGGGTCGGGACCGCCTTGGCCACGTCCAATCTCGGCCGCCTGGAGGCCCGAGCGGGTGAAGTCGACACCGGTCGGCGCCTGCTCGACAACGCCCTCACCGATTTTGAGGAAATCCACGCGCCCGTGTTCATCGCCGAAACCCGGCTCCGCCAAGTGGAATGTCAAGTGTTGGGCGGCGATTTCCCGGCCGCAGCCGCGGCGGCTCGGCAGTTGCTGCGCAGAGTTCGGGGCCGATCCGGGCTCGAGCAGACCGAGGTCGCCGGGCTCCGACTGCTGGGGACGGCCGACGTGCTCACCGAACCGGGGAGTCGCGGGGAGCGCATCGATGGTGAAGCGACCGCGGCGCTCGAGGAGGCAGTGGTGCGGGCGACATCGCTCCAGGCCCGCTACGAGTTGGCCATGGCCCTGGCCAGCCGGGCGGAGCTCGTTCGGCTCACGGCGGCGAGAAGCGGACGGCCCAACCCTGCCCCAGATCGAGCAGATCGATCAGACACGGCCAAGAATGCGAACACGGCCCGAGCGGACCCGACGGATCGATCCCGCGCCGACGAAATCTTCGCCCAGCTCGGCGTCCGGCAGGCGGTCATCACCTGGGCCCCGGGTGGGGAGGCAGGTCCCCTGTTCGCCTTCTCGCTCGGCACCTCCGAAGTCGCCACCTGAAGACCTCGGCGACGGAGGTACCGCCCGGTCTCAATCGCTGGCGCGGAGGCGAGCCGCAATGCTCGACATCACGTCCAAGGCGAAGGTCGGCGTCTCGTGCACCAGAAAGAGGAAGGTCCTGCGATCGATGACCGCCAGCTTGGTATCGGTCATGGCGACGGCTGTCCCACTCCGGGGCGACGAGTCCACGAGCGCCATCTCGCCGAAGGTGTCCAGCGGGCCGAGCTTCCGGGCGCCGCCACCCGGCAACCGAACCTCGACTTCACCTTCGACGATGCCGAACATCTCCTGGCCCGTGGTCCCCGCGGCGAAGATCACCGAGCCGGCCGGCACGTCCAGCACGGTGTCGGCGTTGTGGAATAAACCCTTGACTGTCACCGAGATCCATTCGTCTCTCTATCGATCGACCCACTTGGCCGTTCGCTTCTCCAGGAACGAGGCCATGCCCTCTCGCCCGTCGGCGGTCTGGCTGCTGCCGGCCATGACCTCCACTGCGTAGGCATACGCTTTCTCCTGATCCAAGTCCATCTGCGTGTACAGCACCTGCTTGCCGATCGCTTTGGACATCGCGCTCCCACGGGTGGCCCGCTCGAGCAGATCCAAGGTGGCCTGCTCCAGCTGCTCCGGGGGCACGACCCGGTTGATCAGACCCCACGCCAGGGCCGTGGGCGCGTCGATGACGTCACCAGTGAGTGCCATCTCCAAGGCCTGCTTGCGACCGACGGCCCGGGCAATGGCCACCATCGGGGTGTGACAGAACCAGCCGCCCTTACCCCCCGGTGCGGCGAACCCGGCCGTTTCCGCGGCGACCGCCAGGTCGGCGCTCGCCACCAGCTGACAACCGGCTGCGGTCGCCAACCCGTGGACCCGAGCCACCACCGGCTGGGGAAGTCCTTGCATCGTGGTCATCAACTCGGTGCACGCCCACAGCAACTCGCGCATGGCCACCAGATCGGCTCCCACCATGTCGGCGAAGTCGTGGCCGGCCGAGAACACCGGTCCGTTGCCTGCGAGGATGACGCCTCGGGCGTCGCTGCCACCGACCTGGTGCAAGGCCGCCGTCAACTCCCGCATATGGGCAAGCGACAAGGCGTTGCGCCGCTCGGGCCGGTTCATGGTGATGGTCACGAACGGCCCGTCTCGCTCCATGAGCACCATTTCGAACCCCATGGCGGAAACCCACCTCCCATCGCGGCGGAACGCCGTCGCGACGCAGTGGGATCCTACTCGTCGCCGGTCGGGCGCGAATCGGGCGGTAGCGTGGGGTGGATGACTGCACTGCGTTGGCACGACCGCCCGCAGTTACGCACGCCCGTGCTGATCGCCGCCTTCGAGGGCTGGACGGACGCGGGCGGGGCGGCGACGGGCGCCGCGTCCTACCTGTCCGATCGGTGGGGAGGGACCTGCTTCGCGGACATCGATGCCGAAGAGTTCTACGACTTCACCGTCCGGCGCCCGCAGATCCAGCTCGACGCCAACCTGTCGCGTGAGATCGTGTGGCCGCTCAACCAATTCTTCGGGGCCACGACACCCGACGGACGCGATGTGGTCGTTCTCATCGGGATCGAGCCGCATCTGCGATGGCGTGCGTTCTGCGAGTGCGTGACCTCGGTCGCTCGGGAGCTCCGCGTCCAATCGGTGTTCACCCTCGGCTCCATGCTCGCCGACGTCGCCCACACGCGGCCCACCCCGGTGCGGGCATCCACGGCCGACTCGCAGTTGGCGGAGCGCCTGCGGTTGCGACCCCCTCAGTACCAGGGCCCCACCGGTATCGTCGGGACGCTCCAAGACGCCTTTGCCGGGATCCCGATCCCGGCTGGGTCACTCATGGCCCAGGTCCCGCACTACATCTCGGCCACGCCGTCGCCCAAGGCCACCCTCGCCATGGTCGAGCGGGTTTGCCAGCTGCTGGAGACCCAGACCTCGACAGAGGACCTGCGTCAGGCGGCGGTGACCTACGAGCACGAGGTCGACGAGGTCGTGGCTGCAGATGACGAGATCGCTCAGTACGTACGCGAGCTCGAGCGGCAGGCCGACGACACCTCAGCGCTGTCGGACCGCATCGAGGAGCTTCCGTCAGGCGACGCCTTGGCCGCCCAGCTCGAGCAGTTCTTGCGCGAGCAGGGCGGCCTGTCGTAAGCGTCGGCGCCGACTGATCAAGCAGGCGGCCCGGAGCCCAGATCGACAGTCGTCGTGTGGGATTGCCCCGAGGAATCCACCCACCCGACCTGGACCTTGTCGCCCGGGTGGTGGGAGACGAGCAAGGTGCTCAGGCTCGTAGGTGAGTCGACGGTGTTGCCGTTGAGCGACGTGATCACGTCGCCGCCAGCCAATCCGGCCTGGGCGGCCGGGCCGCCGTTGAGGACGCTGCTGATCGTCGCTCCGGAGGTACTCGACCCGCCTGAGCTTCCGCCACCAAAGCCGAAGCCGCCACCGGAACTGCCCTGACTGCCCTGACTGCCCTGACTGCCCTGACTGCCCTGACCGCCCGAGGAGACCTCCACCCCGAGGAAGGCGGTGGCTCCGACGTGGACCGTCGTCGAGCCCTGGCCCGACTCGATCTGGTGCGCCACCGAGAGGGCTTCGTCGATGGGGATGGCATAGCCCTGGCTAGCGGACGACTGGAACGAGTACCCGTTCGACGCCGCCGTATCGATTCCGATCACGTCGCCCGAGCTGTCGACCAGAGATCCTCCCGAGTCGCCCGGCTGGATGTCCGCGTTCATCTCGATGAGCCCTGACAGCTGTTCTCCCGTCCCGTCGAGCTCATCGCTCGCCGTGATGCTCTGATTGAGGGCGGTGACCGAACCACCCGCAAAACTCGGCGTCCCGCCGGTGCCACCGGCGTTGCCGATGCCGACCACGCCTTCGCCGACAGCGACGCTGGAGGAGTCACCGAGCTTGGCCGTTTGCAGACCCGAGGCCCCCTGCAGCTGCAGGACGGCAATGTCACCCGAATCGTCGTAGCCGACGACGTTGGCGTTGTAAGTCTGGCCGTTGCCGACGTCGGTTACGCTGATCTTGGTCGCCCCGTTGATCACGTGATTGTTGGTGAGAATCTCGCCATTCGAGGTGAGCACGATGCCGGTCCCGGCACCTTGGGCGCTCTGGTACCCGAACGTGGAGTTGATGTCCACCAGGGCGGGCGACACCTTGGCTGCAATGGCCGCTGTGTCAGATGGGCTCCCGCTACCCGTGGAGCTTCCGCTGGAAGACCCACCCGAGCCTGAACCGCCGAAGCCAGAGCCCCCGGAGCCAGAGCCCCCGGAGCCGAAGGGAGACTGACTGGACGAGCCGCCCGAACCGAACGGCGACTCGTTGGAGGAACCGCCCGAACCGAACGGCGACTGACCGAAGTAGGAGCCGTTGGGGTTCGAGGAGCTACCGGACGAGCCCGAAGGGACGTTCGCCCCGTTCGATCCGCCCGAGGTGCCGGAGCTCCCTGAGCTGGCGGGATCGTTGGTGCTGCCCTGGGCGCTAGCAGTAACAGCCCCCTTGGTCTGCCACACCTCATGACCGATCCCGATCCCGGCGGCCCCGGCAAATCCGACCAGAGCGGCGGTCAGTACGAGCGGCAGCACTCGGTGCCGCCGCGACGGCGGCGTTGGAGGCGGCGGGGTTGAATACCCGCTGCTCGGCGTCCCCCAAAAGCCCGGAGGAGGAGGCGGCGGAGACGACGCCGGAGGATTCGGATCCCATCCCGCGCCGGAGGCCTGCGACGGGTACGCCGCCGGCGGCGTCGGCTCCCAGCCGGCGCTGCTCGCGGGCGGCTGCGGCGACGACGCCGGAGGCGTCGGGTCCCACCCTGAGCCGGCGGGCGCCGGCCAGCCTGGGGGCCCACCTGCGGCGCCCCCCGGCGTCGACCAGCCGGGCGGCTCGCTTGCCGCACCTGTGGCACCTGCGCCTGCTGCGTTGCTTGGTGTCCCGCTGGCCCCGGTCGACGCCCGGCCCGGCGTCTCGCTCGCTGCACCTGGCATCCAGGCGCCGTTGCCCTCGAGCGGAACCCAGCCCGCTGGCCCACCTTCGTAGTCGCTCATCGTCTCTCCTCGTCCGTTGCTCGCTGCGGAGCTTCAACCAGTAAACGACGGCTAGCTATGAAGGCTATGAAACGATCCTGAGAGTCCCTTAGGGTTGTGGGAACCCCCAGCTGCGGTCAATCGGTGCTGCCTCGGGCCAGGAATCGCAGGCGAGCGGCCCGTGCGTCCCATCCGTAGACCACCGCAGTACGGCCGACGAGGTCCTGCAGGGCGCATCGATCGCTGCGCACGAGGATGAGGAGAAAGCCCACGCCCAGGGTCACGAAGCTCAGGGGCAGAGCCAGGACACGCACCAGCGCCTCTCGACCTCCCACCGGCCTCCCATCGGCTCGCACGACGCGCAACCCGGCAATAGCCATGCCGAAGGTCCGGCCTCCCGCAGCCACCGGGTAGGCACAGTAGAAGATGGCCCAGGCGATCAACACGGCCCAGGACGCCACCGGCAGGTCGGAGATGTGGAACACCTTTCCGGAAAGGGTCGTGACGACGTATTCGACACCTCTCACGAACACGTCGTACAAGAAGACGATCACAATGAGATCGAACAGGAACGCCACGAAGCGGCTACAGATGCCTGCGTAGTGCCCTTGCAGGCCCACGTCCCGATCGGGGGCGACATAACGGCTCACGGAATGGCCACTTCCTCTGTGCCTATCAGCAGCTCTGGGCTACCCGGCCGCTCTGGGCGGTGGCGTCGGAGCAGTCGATCGGCCCAGCGCTGCACGAAAAAGTCGAGACCGACTCCCTGGCTGCGGGCCACATCGATGGCCTTGCCCGCGATGCCTGCGCCGGTGGCGGCGATGATGGAACCCATCTCTGTGCGTTGGACGAGGGCATCGAGGTCGACCTGAGCGAGGATGGCGTTGATGTCGAGCTTGTCGATGACCCGATCCAGATCGATCTGCTCGACCAGGGCGTTGACGTCCACCCGGGTCAGCAACGAGTTGATATCGGCGTGGGCGAGCACGGCGTTGATGTCGACCCTGTCGATGACCGTGTCCAGGTCGATGTGCTGGATCAGCGTGTTGAGGTCGAGCCGGGCCAGCAGGCTGTTGATGTCGGCTCGCGCCAGCACGGCATCGAGATCGACCCGGTTGATGACGCTGTTGAGGTCGAGACTGTCGACCACCTCTTGCACATCGACCCGTTTGACAATGCCCTGGATGTCGACGCGCTCGGCGACCGCCTCGATGTCGACCCGCTGCACCACCCCGTTGATGTCGATGGCGTCGACGACCACCGGGGCGACCTCGTTGGCTACCGACTGCAGGACCCCGGTCGCGTCGTCTACCAGGGCGCCCAGCACCCCACGCCGGCGCCGTCGATAGGCACGTCGGGTTCGCTTTGGCGGGGTCATCGTGGCCATTCTTGCATTCGGTGAGGGCGCCCGCCTCACCTCGACCGGGGGTGAGGTACAGTACGCGACCGCACCTGACCTGGCCTGGAACGGATGGCAATGAGATTGACTGAAAGCGTGTCTCCGTTTCGGCCTCGACTTGGACCTGGAGATTGAATCGATGAGCGATCCCCTCAGCCCCATCGAAACGGTCATGTGGCGGGTTGGGCAGGACCCAACGCTCCGCATGACAGTGGGTGACCTCATACTCCTGGACCGAGCGCCAAGCCGATCCTCGCTCGTCGAGCGCTTTGGCGACGCGGCCCGGAGGGCAACCCGGTTGCGCCAGCGACCGGGCGACCCCTCCTACGTACGGCGCCGGCCGCATTGGATCGAGGACCCCGAGTTCGACCCCGCCCGCCACATCAGGATCATGAGCGTCGCCCCGCCAGGGGACCTGCGCCAGCTCCTGGAGGTGGTTTCCCTGCTCGAGCCCGTGCCGTTCGATCCCGACCGCTCGCCGTGGGACGTGACCCTGATCGAAGGGCTAGCCGGCGACAAGGCAGCTCTTTTCCTGCGGGCCCATCACGTGCTGACCGACGGGTTCGGTGGCGCGTCGATGATCGCCCTGTTGTACGACGAGCCGTCGGCTCGACCGGACCGGGCCGGGACAGAGAGCACGGATAGTGTCGACGAGCGCGAACCCGCGTCCGACGGACGGCGCCCCGGCACCATCACCATCGACATCAACAAGGCCATGGGCCCGATCACCTCGAGCGTCAGCGCCACCCTCAACGTCGAGCCGACCGGGATGGTCGTTCGCGGGGTACAGCGGGGCCTGGATGTCGCCAATTCGGTGTCCCGCCAGGTCCTGGTCGCGGGAGGGCCCCTCGGCGATTGGCCCGAAGCCAGTTCGATGACGAGCCGGTTCGAGGTTCTTTCCATCCCAGGGGCGCGGGCCGCCGCTCTGGCCCTGGGAGGCAGCCGCAACACCCTTCTGGTCGCCGCCGCGGCCACTGGCGTCGGCCTCTACCTCCAGCGCCTCGGCCGGCCCTCCGCCGAGCTCCGCCTGGCCACGCCGGCCAGCCTCCGGCACAGCAGTGAGATCGGTGGCAACTGGTTCGCACCCATTCGCGTCGAGATCCCCACGGCCGCGGGCCACCCGGGACCGCAGTTCGGGGTGGTAGCCGAGCGGCTGGCTCGAGCCCGCAGCGAGCCGGCACTGCGCCTCACCTCGACCCTGGCCGCCACTCTTGGACGCCTGCCCGCCCGGCTGTTGATCCCTGCCCTCCATGCCCAGGCCGATACGGTCGATTTCGCAGCCACCACCCTGCCCGGGACCCGCAGCCAGCCCCACTTGTGCGGCGCCACTGTCGAGCACGGCTATCCGTTCGGGCCTCGCTTGGGCTGCCCCATCAACATCAGCGCCTTCGGCAACGAGGACAGACTCGATGTCGGGATCGCTCTTGACCCGGCCACCATCGACGAACCCGATGCCCTGCTCGACTGCCTCACCAGCGCCTTCAAGGGCTTCGCACCCGCCACCGAGACGGCCGGGCGGCGCAGCACCGCGGGAGTTTCGCCGGGCAGCGTCTTCCAGCCCCAGACGCCGCCGGCCTGACCGCCAGACGCTGCCGCCGGCCTGACCGCTCCCGCCTCCGCCTGGGCGCGGCGGACTGCAATTCGGCCGTGGCGGAGAAGCGGCCCTCACACTCCGTGCTGGGCCGGTACCTCGGCTGCCGAGACGGCTTCGACCAGTCGCTGATGATCGAGCTCGTTTTGATCGGCATAGACGGCGGCAAAGGCGGCGATCGCCTTGTCGAAACTCGTTCCCTGGCCCAGATAGGCGGCAATCGCCAAGCGGTCGCCCGAGCGGGCATGGGCGCGCGCCAGTGACCATCCGCACGCTCTGGTGTAGGCATGGAGGCCCGGTTCGCTCATCTTCGATAGATCCATCGACGCCTTCCAATCCCAGAGTTGGCGGATGTAGAAATCGTGCTGCTTGCCGTCGAGTCCGGGGCTGCGCTCCCAACCAAGGAAAATGTCCGACGCGGCGTGAGATATGCGCTGTCCCCGCACCACCCGCTCCCCATGATTGTCGAACTCGCTCTCCCCGAAATACGGCTCGAGCACGGAGGGCTGCGCTTCCTTCGCCTGCAACACCAACGGATCGAGTCCGCCTCGGCCAACGAACAGATAGACCCATGCCCGGGTGCCGACGCTCCCCACACCGACCACCTTGCGAGCCATGTCAACGAAGCGGTAGGTCCCGAACAGATAGCGCCGATCCTCGTCGAGGGTCTCGGCGTACTCGCGCAGGACCTCCTGCGCGTAGTGGTCCTCGGCGTCGGCGTGAGCCTCTCTGCGCAGCTCGCGTCGAGGCATGAGCAGGGGTGGAACGCTCCGGAAGCGAAGGGTTCCGTCGACCCGCTCGGTCAGCTTCTGCACGGCCCGGAGGCTGGTCTTGCGCCTCGCCCGAGTAAAAGGCTCGGCGAATAGTATTCGACCCTTGGCGCCCAGTTTTCCGCCGAACCGCCCCACGAGCTCAGTCGCGGTAAGCCGGTCATACCACACGTCGAGATGGCTTTCGGCCGCAAAACCTCGCATCCCCTCTCTGTACTCACGGACGCACGCAACGACCAACCGCTTGCGACGCTCCTGACTGAGGCCGACGTCGCGCCCGGCGATCTCTACGCTCGCGGCCATGCGCTTGACGTCCCACTCCCACGCGGCGGGAAGGGTCTCGTCGAAGTCATTGGGACCGAAGACCAGGCGGCGATCGGGCGCCGCGAATCCTCCGAAGTTGGCGATGTGAGCATCCCCGCATGCCTGCACGGTGATTCCCGAATCGGGGGTGGCGGCCAGGTCTGCGGCCATGACCGCCGCCGCACCCCGATAAAAGGTGAACGGGGAGACGACCATCCGGCCGTACCTGATCGGCACCAGCTCCGTCACCCGGGTGGCAGCTTGGGTGGTGAGCACCTCTATGGGGTCGCGAAGCCGAGAAGCGACCGCCCACTCGCCGTGGGCCTGCCGGGGCACCCCCCGGCGGGCGGCTCGGCCCCGCTCTTCGGACTCCCCGGACTGCAACCGGGCCCGCTTACTCACGACCGCTCGGGTTCGCAGCGCGGCCCCCGAGTAGTGCGCTTGGCGACCTCGTCGGTCAGACGACATAGCTCACAAGATAAGGTCATGTCATGGTCGCGTCAGGCGGGGCGGGGTGGATCGATGTCTCGGTGACCGTGCGCCACGGGATGCCGCATTGGCCCGACAATCCGCCGGTGGTGCTGGAGCGAACCATGGATATGGGTCGTGGCGATGGGTGCAACGTATCCCATCTGGCGATGGGCGTGCACACCGGAACCCATATGGATGGACCGGTGCATTTTCTTCACCAGGCAGCCGGGCTCGACGAGATGCCGCTCGATGCGACCATGGGCGAGACGAGGGTCATCGAGATCGAGGATCCGAGAGCGATCACCGTTTCCGAGCTGTCTCGTCACGACGTGCAAGCCGGCGAACGGGTCCTCTTCCGCACCACGAACTCGCTGCGTTGCTGGAGTACCGGAACGTTCCTCGAGGACTTCGTGGCCATCTCGGAACCAGCGGCCCAGCATCTCGCCGAGAGGCATGTACGTACCGTCGGCGTGGATTATCTTTCCGTCGGCAGCTACTTCGCCGACGGAGCCGAGATCCATCGCATCCTTTTAAACGCCGGGATCTGGATCATCGAGGGTCTGGATCTCTCCACCGCGCCCGGCGGGCAGTACGAGATGATCTGCCTTCCGGTCAAGCTACACGAGAGCGATGGTGCTCCGGCCCGGGCCATCCTCCGCCCTTTGCCATAACCCGTAGACCGCGAAATGGACACGTCCTCGAGTTCGGCTCAGCCACCCACACCAGAGGGGCCGGCCTATAGCGGGCCAGGTGGGGTGACCCAGCCGGAGCTGCAGAGTCCCATATCGAAGGCTGACACCCGCAGTGAGCTGATCCGCGAGGCCACCATCATGATCCTCTACATCTCTGTTGTGGAGATCGCCGAGCTGGCCGCCATTCCGCAGAGCCATTTCTCCAACGGGCGGGCGTCCGGCCCGGTCGGTGCTCACCTCCTCGAGATCGTGTGGGGCACCGCAGTGGGACTGGCTCTGGCCCACTGGTTCGCGTTCGGCTTTGTTGCCCTGGCATTTCGGGGCCGACGCCCCACGCATCTGGACCTCCAGATCGGGCTCGCCCAACTGGGGGGTGCGGTGCTCGTAGCCGCCCTTTCCAGCCTGCCCGCCTTGATCCTTTCCGATGTCCGTGCCCAAGAGACGACCGGCGACGTCCCCGCCGTCCTCCTCGGGATCGTGGGCTACCTCGTCGCCCGCCACGTCGGATCGGCTCGGGTTGCGGCGACGGTCTACGGGGTGACCGCGATCGCGGTCGGCGTGCTCGTTGCCCTGGTCAAGACGGCGCTGTCTGCCCACTGACCGAAGGGTCCGCCGGCGCGTGCCACAGTGATGCGGCAGGCCAGTGAAACGGAGACGAGATGAAGGCGCTCGCGGTGTTCCCGGGATCCCGGGAGATCAAGGTCATCGATCAGGAACCTCCGAGACTCACGGCCCCCGACCAGGTCATGGTGCAGATACTCGAAGTGGGGATATGCGGTACCGACAAGGAAATCTGCTCGTTCGAGTACGGCACCCCACCCCCTGGCACGGACCATCTCGTCATCGGCCACGAGGCTCTCGCCGAGGTGGTGGAAGTGGGACCTGCGGTCGAACATCTCCAACCGGGGGATCTGGTTGTGCCGACAGTTCGGCGCCCCTGTCCACACCTGGAGTGTAGAGCTTGTCGGTCTGAACACCAGGACTTCTGCTACACGGGCGACTTCAGCGAGCGCGGCATCAAAGAATCGCACGGCTACATCACCGAATACGTCGTCGATCACGAGCGCACCATGGTCAAGGTACCTGCCGATCTTCGCCACGTCGCAGTGCTGACGGAACCTCTGACCATCGCCGAGAAAGCGTTTCAGCAGATGTTCTGGCTCATGCAGCACCGTCCCCCGTGGCTTGACCCACACACGCCGATCGAGCGCCGGGGTTCGGGGCTCTCCGCCCTGGTGTTGGGGGCCGGACCGGTGGGACTGTTGGGCGCGATGACGCTCACCCTTTCCGGCTTTCGCACCTATGTCTACTCGCGGGAACTCCCGCCGAGTCCCCGCATCGACCTCATCAGAGCCCTGGGTGCCGTCTACGTCTCATCCCAATCCACCAACTTCACCGATTTGGCAGTCGAGATTGGCAACGTTGACGTCATCTATGAGGCCGTCGGTCAACCCGGGTTCGCCATGGAAGCGCTGGGAATCCTGGGGCAAAATGGGATCTATATTCTTACTGGTGTTCCTGGCCGGCAAAGCTTGGTCGAGATCGACGCCACGCACGTCATGCGCAACGTCGTGCTCAAGAATCAGTTGATCCTCGGCACGGTGAACGCCGGGGCGCAATCGTTTGCCTATGCCCTACGTGATCTCGGCCACTTTACCCAACGTTGGCCCGACCATGTTGAGCAAATTATCGGCGGCCGGTATCCACCCGAAGCAGCATCAGAGCTGATCCTCGGCGGAGGATCTGGGATCAAGAGCGTGATCTCTTTCACCTCGAGCAACTGAACTCCACAACCTACCCCTTCGAGCAGGCCCGATCGACCTAGAATGTTGGATTGTGGTGAGCATTCTTTTTGCCTTTGCCGCCGCCTTTTCGAACTCGGTCAACGTCGTCACGCAGCACGTCGCCAGTACCGCCGCCCCGGCCAGTACCAAGGGCTGGCGACTGGCGCTCTACCTCGTTCGCAACCCGCTTTGGCTTTTCGGGGTGATTGCCATGGTCGGCAGCTTCGTGCTGCAGGCCGTGGCCCTTTACTACGGGCGCCTTTCGGTCGTCCAATCCATCCTCGTCACCGAGCTGGTGTTCTCTTTGGTGCTCGGGCGCCTCTGGCTGCGCCGGACCGTAGTCCCTGCCGCCTGGGCGTCAGCATCGGTTACCTCGGTGGGACTGGCGATCTTCTTGACCATGTCGGAACCCAAGGGAGGCCACGCCCAGGGAACGCCGCAGGCCTGGCTCCCGGCGCTGCTCACGTTCGGAGGTCTGATAGCGGTGCTGGCGATCCTCGCCGGTTCGGGGTCGCCACTCCGGCGCGCCGCGCTGTACGCCACCGGATCAGGAATCGTCTGGGCCATTCTCGCCACCTTCATGAAATCCGCAACCGAGGTGCTCGGCACCCATGGGGTGGTGGCCACTTTGGAGCAAGGGGCGATCTACGGTCTCATCGTCGCTGGGATCGTTGGCACGGTGCTTACCCAGGCTGCCTTGCACTATGGGCCCCTTTCCATCTCTCAGCCCCTGATGGTCATTGTCGACCCCGTGGTGAGCGTCATCCTGAGCGTCTGGATCTTCGGGGAGCACTTCGAAGGCGGAATCCCCGAGATCGCGCTGGGCACGTTGGGCTTCGCCGCCATGGTGGTCGGCGTCGTCTTCCTGGCCAGGACGGCCCCCTCGTTTGAAGCGACGCCTACCACGACCCAACCCTGACCGAAGCGACCGTCGCCCGGGCTTCCAGCGCGAGAAGGCGGGCCATCAGCACCACGCTGGCGACGGGCCTGAGGGCACTGACCGGCTGGCCCCCGATGCCCGCCCCACAATGGACATCTGGACAGCCTGAGCCGGCCCGGATGTCCAGAAGTGAGGAGGCGCGGGACTCGGCCTAGTGGTGCTGCTGAAGCAGCGTTTTCAACACCACCATGACGACGCCCAGCAGGACGGCCGTGGCGGTCACGAAGGCCAGCCGCACCCCTCGCACGCCGGCCGCCCGACCTGCGGCGTGGCCGTGAAACCCCAACAAGGCAATGGTTACCACCAAGGCGGCCTGGGCCGCCTCGAAGGCGGTCGCCCCGCACAGCCGGGCCACCAGCAACGACGCCAGGGGGATAAACGAGGACGTGACCATCGGCCAGGCGTCGGCCAACGACGCGCCGACCTGACCGATGCTGGGAAGCCGCCCCGCGTGCGTGTGCTCTCCGAGCAGCTCCGCATACTGTTCGGCCAGCCAGTACACCACCAGGGTCACCAGGACCGTTACTTCGAGCGCAGCGGTGGTGAGTTGGTTGCCACCAGCCGCGATCACGGCCGCGGTCACGATCGTCCCGTAGATGCCCGATGCGCGACGACGACCCTTGTCGGGATTGGACTTTTGCGGCTCGCCTTCAGAGGTCTCTGCAGCTCGGAGAAGCGGTCGGTCAGGCTTCCAGCCGCCGGGGGCCACGGGCAAGAGACTACCTGGGTTGGCCCGGCAGATTCGCCGCCTGCGACACCTCGCGTATTATCCGAATCTCATGTGGCCCAAAGGGCACGTTCAGGTTGGAGTGGGCATCCTAAGCACGTGCTTACCGTCGACCGAGAGGACACCGCAGAAGGCCACATCGTCTGTCGCCCCGTCGGAGAACTCGAGTCGTTCACCGTCGGTCAGTTCCGTCAGGCCGTGGCCGAGATGGCCTCACCCAGCTACCTCGTCCTCGACCTCTCCGGCGTGACCTTCGTGGACTCGGCCGGTCTCGGCGCGCTGATCGGCAGCATTCGCCGGACTCGAGAGCTCGGCGGTCAGGTAGCCGTGGCGTGCACTCGCCCCAACCTCGTCCGCCTCCTCCGCAGCGTGGGCTTCGACCGCATCGTGGTCATCGCCGAGACGGTGGCCGAGGCCTTCGTCGCCCTGGAAGGCAACGACCTCGGCAGTCCCATCGTCGTGGAAACCTAGGACAGACCACCCGAAGGAAAGGGGGACGGAGCGAGCGGCCGAGACCTTTCTCTGTTGCCCAGTGACAGGCTTTCGGCTGCCGAGTAGGCAGGTCAGCTCTCGATGGTCACCTTGGTGCCTACTGACGCCCAGTCATACACCCAGTACGACTCGGCCAGGGGAAGATGGACACAACCGTGCGAGCCCTGGGTGGTGTACCCCGCGCTGCCGAACGGCATCGTCTGCCAGGTGGCGTCATGGAACCCGTAGTCCCCGTAGAACGGCATCCACACGTGCACGAAGTCGTGCCAACAACCGGTTTCGTTGCACCCGTTGAGATACTGCGGACCTTCTTTGGCCTGAATCTGGAAGGTGCCCGTGGGCGTGGAGTTTGTCGCCCCAGTCGTCACCCGGCTGGTGTTGACGAGCTGGTTTCCTTCGCATGCCCACAGGGTCTGGCGACTGATGCTCACGATGAGCGCCTTGTCGCTGATCGAGTTGGCGGAGCAAGCGGTCACGGCTGGACCAGACGAAGTCACCGCGCCGGACGGCGACGCGGCTGCAACCCGAGCCGACGATCGAGCGGCGGGGCGATCACGACCCAAAACGGCGGACGCGTGGGCCGCCTGGGGTGCGACGTTGGACGCAACCTGGGACGCCGCCGGCTGACCGGCGAGCCCACCCCAGTTGGAAGCGAACCCGCACACGATCAGCGCGATGAGAATGAGACTCGTGAGCCCGCCGAACGCGACCCAGGCCCGCCGCCGCTCGAAGCAGGCTCGCGATGGACGGCGCCCGCGCCTTGAGGAGCCGGGCCCCACCGAATCGAGGTTTGCCCCATCACGACCTTCGGGATCGATCGGTGGCATCGACTCATTATGGCGCACGAAGGTGTCCCACCCATGACTTCCCCTGCCGGGTGCCGGACGGTGAGCCTGACCTGCCTACGAGCGTCTCCCGACAGCCCGGCGGCAGCCCGGAGGAAAGAGCCCGTCCCGCGACCACCGGCCGAGGTCCGGTCGAGGCACCCGTCAGCGGTACCCTCTCGCCGACAGCACTAGCGTTCGGTGGCGACCAAGCAGCCCGACCAGTGAGGCGACGATCGTCATGAGCGTACATCCAGCAGGTCCCTCGCGGCGCGCCCGAGGCGGGGTGCTCGTAGTCGGCGGAGGCTTTGGCGGGGCGTCCGTTGCCCGCCTGCTCGGCCGCCGGGGCGCGACCATCGTCAACGCCCAGAACTCCATGTTGTTCACCCCGATGCTGCCAGAAGTGGCAGCCGGCGTGATCGAGATGCGCAACGCCATGACACCCCTGGCGATGATGTGTCCTCACGCCGAGGTGATCCCGGGCCGGGTGCTCGACCTCGCCGTCGACGAGCACCGGGCCGAGATCGAGACCGACCACGGGCCGCGCCTCACCATCGAGTACGACCACGTGGTGGTGGGCGTCGGCGCCGTCCCCCGCACCTTTCCCGTGCCGGGCCTCCTCGAGCACGCCGTGGGCTTCACCACCGTCGTTGACGCCCTCTATCTGCGCAACCAGCTGCTGCGGTTGCTGGCTGCAGCCGCCGTGGAGAACGACCCTGGACGCCGTCAGCGGCACTTGACGTATGTCTTCATCGGAGGGGGCTATGCCGGCGTGGAGGCGCTGGCCGAGCTGCGCCACCTGGCGCACGATGCCCTGCGGTACCACCCAGCCCTTCGAGGCGTGCCGCAGCGGTGGGTGCTGGTCGACGCGGCTCCGAAGATCCTGGCCGAGATCCCATCGCATCTGGGCCAGTACGTCAACGACTTGCTCGTCGAGCAGGGTGTGGACATCCGACTCGAGACCCGGCTCGAGAAGGTGGTTGACGGTCGGGTCACCTTGAGCGACGGCAGCGAGTTCGATGCTGGGTTGCTGGTATGGACGGCGGGGGTGAAAGCCGACCCCATCGTCGTCAGGTTCGGGCTGCCCGTCAACGAACGAGGACGGGTACGGGTCGGTCCCACCTTGCAGGTCGACGGTCACGAGCACGTGTGGGCGCTCGGAGACTGCGCCGCCGTGCCAAACACCGCGACGCCTGGGCAGTTTGACCCCCCCACCAGCCAGCACGCCATGCGCCAGGCCCGCCGGTTGGCGGCCAACCTGATGGCCGCCCAGGACGGAAGCCGGCTCCGGACGTACGGATTTCGCTCGCTGGGTCAAGTCGCCACCCTGGGTCCCAAAGAAGGCATCGCGGACATCATGGGAGTACGCCTGAGCGGTCTGCCAGGTTGGCTCGCGGCCCGTGGGGTGCATCTCCTCCAGGTGCCCGGCGCGTCGAGACGGGTGGGCGTGATCAGCGACTGGATCCTGGCGTTGCTCTTCCCCGGCAACATCGTCACCTTGGCTGGGCTCATCGACGCCCCGGCCCTCGCTGCCGGCGCGCCCACCACCATCGAAGCGGGACCCGACTCCGGACCGGGATCGAACGGCCGCAGCGGGTAAACCGCACCCCTGACGATGGCGAGATCGCAGCATCATTAGAGGGATATACCCAATCCATCGGGAGCTTGGTCGCCCATTGCCGTCACGAGTGCCGGGCGGACGCGAACCACGGACTGATCGACGTGGATCAGTCCGTGGTCACCTACGAAGCCGCTGGGTCACATCGGCGCCTACGAGCGCACCCTAACGCCCACACCGCTGGCGTCACCGTGGGCGCGGCCTGTACGCCCTGCCAGCTGTCACCCGAGGGCGGCGTCGAGAACCTCGACCGACGGGGCGAAGTAGAACGACCCGGAAGCCGGGGTGGAGTAGTCGGTAAGGGCGTCCCGGATCTGGCCGTTCATGCCGTAGATCGCCTCCATCCGCTCGCGGAGCGGAGCCTGATCCTTGCAGAAGCCCAGGAAATACAGGCCGACGGTGCCATCATGCAGGGCATACGGGGTCGAGCGACGGACGATCTCGTTGCGCTTAGATTTGCTCGCGTCGGCCGTTTCGCCGTCCCGGAGCTCGACGTGCGACAGGTGGGACGTCGGCACTTGCTTGTCGAGGCGGGTCGAATCCGACTTGGTCCGCCCGAACAGGTTCTCCTGGTCGGCCAGGCTGAGGCCGTTGAAGTACTTGAGATCGTGGACCCAACGCTGGGCGATGGAAAACGCCCCACCTGCACCCGGCTTGCCGTCGGAGATGATCGCACACTCGCGCTGGCGCTCCGGCTCTGGGTTGCCCGTACCATCGATGAAGCCGGTCAGGTCCAGGCTCCCGTCCCAAACCCAGGCGATGGTCTCGCGCGCCACTGCCATGTGCCCGGCCACGGCGGTACGGAACTTGTACTGCGTGTTCCAGTTGCGGTCCTTGTGCGCGGAATGCACCCAGACGAGCAGTTCCTCCTGGGTCGCCTTGGCCTCCTTGCCGTCCGCCGACGCATAGCCAGGGTAAGGCTGGAAGTCCTCGGGAATGTCGTTGGTCAGGTCGGCCAGGAGCGTCGGGCCGAACATGAGACAGCACGCCACACCTTGGGCCTCACAGTCCCGTCGGAGGTCCGTCAAAGCCGACTTGATAATCCCCAGGTCGGCGCCTTCGGTACGGCTCATGTGGACGTACCATTGGTGTTCGCCTAGCGCCATCAAAATCGCGCCCTGTGGTGTGGCCATATTCCCACCTCTTCTCGCTTGTCTGCAGTGTCAGGGAGCAATGTAATCGACTCGAATCGGTCTCTGCCAAAGCGCCCGCCGGGTGACCGGCCAGCGGTCGGAGGCAGTTCGGAGGCAGTTCGGAGGCAGTCCGCAGGCTGTTCGGAGTCAAGGGACGAGACGGCCCCGGGGCCCGCTGAGCGCGAGGATCAAGGGGTGACCTTCCCCTTGCACCCCGACATGGCACCTCTTGCGACGCTGCTCGGAACGTGGAGCGGGCCAGGTCAGGGTGACTACCCGACCATCGAGCCGTTCGAGTACGAGGAGACCGTCACCTTCACCCATGTGGGAAAGCCCTTCCTGGCGTACAGCCAGCGCAGCCGCAACGTCCACACCGGCGTTCCCCTCCATGGCGAATCCGGCTACTGGCGCCGGGCCGCACCTGACCGGGTCGAGCTGGTCGTCGCCCACCCCACGGGAATCGTCGAGGTCGCCGAAGGGCCTATCCAGGACGGCACCATACGACTTCGGTCCACTGCGATGGCAGGCACCTCGACGGCCAAAGACGTCTCCGCTGTTGAACGCGACTTCACGCTGGACGCTGACGTGCTGCGGTACACCCTGCGCATGGCCGCGGTCGGCCTACCTCTCACTGCGCACCTTCACGCCGAGCTCCGCCGGGTGGAGTAAGCCCCTCGGACTCCTAGGCGCACCGACCGAAGCAGAGATCGCTCGACGTCACAAGGCATCGCGGACCTCCTCCCGACCCTCCCTACTCTCGGCTTGCAGCCCTCTTTCGAGACCCAAGAAGGCCACAATGGCGGCCACGGCCATTATCCCGGCCATGACGTAGAACACCGTGCGGGTAGCGTAGGCGAAATCCAGGCGCACATAGTGCGGGATGTTGGCTGTGCTGGCCCCGGTATTTTGCGCCTGACCGACCTTGGCCGCCTCCTGGGTCGCCTGGGATGGAGGAACACCTTGAGCGACGAGCGATGACGTCAGCCGGGATCGGAACTCGGTGACCAGGATGGTGCCGAGGATGGCAAAACCCAGGCTGGCTGCGTAGTTGCGGACGGTCTGGGTGATCCCGGTGGCCTCACCGTAGGAAAGCCGGGAAGCCCGGTTGATGGCATCGGTGTTCGCCGGCGTCAGCATGAACCCCATGCCGGCGCCGGACAGGATGACGGGCCAGACCTGATTGGAGAAATCCAGTTGGGTGACCTTGCCGGCCCATAGATAGAAACCCACTGCGGCCAGGGCACAACCGATGACCACCGGGCGCTTGGCTCCGCTGCGGTCCAGGATACGTCCGCCGATCTGAGAGGTCACGACGAAGCCCAGGAAGAAATACAAGAGGTAGAGGCCCGCCTGCTGTGCCTCCTTGCCGAGGGAAATCTGGGCGTACTCGCTGGCGAAAAAGAAGATGGGAATAAAGACCAACATGGCGATGCCGAGGACGAGGTTGTCGACGGCAAAGGCCCGAATGCGAAAGATCCGTACCTGCATGAGAGGCGACGTGGTCCGAAGCTCCACGAAGACAAAGCAGACCAGGAGGGCAACTCCCACGACGATGCACAGGATGGTTCCGGGATTGCTCCATCCCCATATTTCCGACTGCTGGAACCCGATGACCGAAAGGGCGATGCCGCTCACGATCAGGGCCAACCCGCGATAGTCGACGGGGGCCCAACGGTGGTCGGTGACGGGCTTGGAGACAAGGATCAGTACCAGGGCGATGATGGCAACCGGGATGTTGACCCAGAAGATGGCCCGCCACGTCCACTCGGTGAGGTAACCGCCAAGTACCGGCCCGATAGCCGTGAGCCCGCCGGCAATACCGAAGAACAAGGCCAGCGCTCGCCCCCTCTGATTGAGGGGAAACGTCTGCACCACGATGCCGAGCGCGGCGGGAAACATAAGGGCACCACCCGCTCCCTGCACCGCCCGGAACGTGACGATCCACGCTTCGGCCCCCGCGCCCTTCGGAGTCAGACCGCACAGTGCGGAGGCGGCCGCGAAGACGATGACCCCGATCGTCACCATCGTGCGGTGCCCGACGGTGTCGGCCAGACGTCCGCCGAAGGCGAACAGGGCAGCCAACGACAACAAATAGGCATTGATGGCCCATTGCATTCCCGTATTCGTAAGACCCAGCTCGTGTTGAATATTAGGGGCTGCTATCGACACGATCGTCTGATCGATGAACGTCATGGCGACGGCGAAGATCATGGCGGCAAGCACCACGTTCCTGGAACGTGCGCCGGCAGAGCTACTGGCGGTCACGGCGGCTCCTTGCTGGCTGGCCTGTAGGGCTCCCGATTCTGCAACTACTGACAGAGTGCGGTGTGGGTCGCGCTGGATCAACATGATTCTGGCATTTCGGATCGGCCTCTCGCTTTCCGATACCGAAGATGGGCTCAGCGTGCCTACTCGCGGGAGATGCCTGACACCGACTGGGGCACTCGCGGGGGAGGATCAGCGAGGGACGACTGCGATCGGAAGCGGGCTGCTGGTCACCAGGTAGCTGGCCACGCTGCCCATCCGCAGGGCGCGAACCTCGCCCGTACCCCGGCGGCCGACCACCACCAGGCCGGCGTCGAGGCGCTCGGCGACTTTCACCAACTCCATGCGTGGTTCGCCCTCGACCTCGACGGGTTGGACCTCAGAACCACCCTGGCCCGCCCATTCCTCGATGGACCTGGTCGCCTCCGTGGTCAGGCGCTCGTGCAGACGCGGGCGAACCTCCGATGAGGAAGCCTGCCAGATGTAGGCCGCGATGACCTTGGCTCCCAGGGGCTGGGCGAGCCCCACGGCCCATTCGAGAGCATGATCAGCGCTCGGGCTCCCGTCGTGGCCGACCACGATGGACGTGCCGCTGAGCGGCGTCGGCTCGTGGCGGACGATCATCACCGGACAGGGCGCGTGCTCGATGCACGCTCGGCTCACCGAGCCCAGCAGAAGGCCGGCAAAGCCGCCCCGGCCTCGAGAACCCAGGACGAGACCGCTGTCCGGCGTGAGTCGTTCCAGGATCGCTCCGGCGGCAGAACCGGACGGCGCCGAGTAGGTGAGATCCAGGTTGGTCGCGTCGGAGCCGAGCACCTCGGTGGCCACCTGAGCGAGCTCCCCTCGCACTCGCTCTGCGGTCTCGTCCGCCCGGACCGGGTCTCCTCCGGTCCACGCCTGGACGAGCTCGATCCCGGCACCGGTAGCGGACGCGATCGGAGCGGCCCATCGCAGCGCCCTCCGACTCTCGTCGGAACCATCCACACCCACGACCAGTTCGTTCATAAGGCTCCCGCCCGTCGACTCGCACCGCGCCCGGGCCAAAATAATAGGGCGGCGCCGACTCCACCCCTCTACCTAACACCGCTAACCTATGCGATCCGCCCAGCGGGGTGCTGGGCGACGGCATCCCGCGTCCTGCCCTCCGATCTGAGGTCACGCGAGCCCTCACCCGAAGACGTTGCCCAGTGGATGCGCGCCGAGGAGCTCCCAGCCCGCTTCCGACTGAAGGGGAGCGGTGGTCCCTCGGCGTCACGGCCCGGTCTGCCTCCGCCGACGGGCACGCAAGAGTGGCTACGGTGAGGACGTGCCGGCCCGAAAGGCGACCTTCATGGCGCCGATGCTCGCCACCCTGGTGAAGCCGGCAGCCCACACCGAGACGAGCAGGCCCGGAGATTGGCAGTACGAGCGCAAGCTCGACGGCCTGCGGTGCCTTGCCGTGCGCAATGACGATCGCGTCGACCTGTGGTCCCGAAACCAGTTGTCGTTCAACGCTCGCTTTCCTGACGTGGTCGCGGCGTTGGAGGAAGTGGGCGCGCGCCGCTTCGTCGTCGACGGGGAAGTGGTCGCGTTCGACGGCGACCAGACCAGCTTTTCGTTGCTCCAGAGCTCGCCGCATCCGAGCGGGCTCACCTACTGCCTGTTCGACCTGTTGCATCTGGACGGTCGGGAGGTGACGGATCTGGCGCTTCCTCGCCGCCAAGAGCTCCTCGCCTCCGCGTTCGCAGGCGGGGGCAGGATCCTGTCGCTCGTCAAGCCACTGGAGGGCCAACCACCCGAGCTCCTCGATCGAGCCTGTTCGGCCGGTTGGGAGGGCCTGGTGGCAAAGCGGATCAACTCGCCCTACCGGAGCGGCCGGTCCCCGGACTGGCGCAAGCTGAAGTGCACGGCGAGCCAGGAACTGGTGATCGCGGGATGGACCGAACCGAGCCGGTCCCGGATCGGTCTGGGCGCGCTTCTCGTGGGCTACTACGACGATGAGGCGCGGCTCCGGTACGCGGGAAAGGTCGGGACCGGATTCACCAACCAGTTGCTACGCGAGCTGCACCAGAACCTCCTCGCCTTCGAGGTGCCCACCTCGCCGTTCTTCGATCCCGTGCACGAAAAGTCCGCGCATTGGGCCCGGCCCGAGCTGGTGGGGGCGGTGGCGTTCACCGAGTGGACCACCGATGGGCGGCTACGCCACCCAAGCTTCCAGGGCCTTCGCCCGGATAAGTTGGCTTCAGAGGTCCGTCGCGAGACGCCCGTTTGAGTCATTGGCGTCGGCTGGCAACGGGCCCGCCCGGCGACGCTGACCCGAGCGCCCGAAGCGCGCCGAGCGACCGGAGCGCACCGAGGGCCCAGCCCGCGCCGAGCGCCCGAAGGGCGCCGAGCGACCGGAGCGCGCCATGCCGGTGGCCCCTGGCCGGAGCCGGCCAGGGGCGAAGCAGAGCCGAAGCTCAGTTGGTGACGGAGTCAGCGCGGTGCGGCAGCTTCCACCCGGGCCGCACGAAGTGGCAGGTGTAGCCCTGGGGATAGCGCTCCAGGTAGTCCTGATGCTCGGGCTCGGCCTCCCAGAACGGACCGGCTGGGGTCACCTCGGTGACCACCTGGCCGGGCCACAAGCCGGACGCCTCCACGTCGGCAATGGTGTCCTCGGCGACCTTCTTCTGGGCCTCGGTGGTGTAGAAGATGGCCGACCGGTAGCTGGTACCGACGTCGTTGCCCTGCCGGTTCTTGGTGGTCGGATCGTGGATCTGGAAGAAGAACTCCAGCAGATCCCGGTACGAGATCTTGTCCGGGTCGAAGACGATCTCGACGGCCTCGGCATGACCACCGTGATTGCGGTAGGTGGCGTTGGGCACGTCGCCGCCGCTGTAGCCGACCCTGGTCGAGATCACCCCGGGCAGCTTCCGGATGAGGTCCTGCATACCCCAGAAGCAGCCTCCAGCCAGAATCGCGGTCTCAGTATGGTTCGTCACTTTGTCGGGCTCCTTGTACTAAGTCGAAGGTGAACGGGTTACGCCGGTCGATTGCGTCGGGCCTACCGCCTGGGTTGGCCGTGAAACCTCGCCGCTGGCGGCGGTTGACGGGTCGGGTGCCGGATGGCCGATCGCGGGTTGCCGGTCGACCGCACCTGACCACGGTCCGCTTGTCGCAAGAGCCCGCCCCAGGACGGACTTCCGCCCGTCGGGACGATCGCTTGGGGTACTGCACATCCAGCATCTCGCCGGCGTACCCAGGAAAACACCGAGGCCCGGGTAGCTGTTCCCAGCGGACCTCCGTACTTGTGGGATCACACCCGGTTCGCCGCCTGGCGCTCCGATGCCGGGCATCTCAGGCGTCCACGCGGGCGGGCCGGGTCCCCGCAGGTCTCCACCTGGCTGCCCCGATCCGCTGCGGTCCAAGGCAACCGGATCCATGATCAAGCGCGATCCCCGTGCAACTTGTCTCGGATCTCGTCGGCGATATCGGCGAACTCCTCCACCACTTCACCGAGTCTCCCGTGCCGCAGGAGGCCGGGATGAGGATGCTTCGGCGCCCCGGCGATGCTGGTGGCCACCCCGTCCACCAGCTTTTGCAGGGTGTCCTCGGGGCAACTGACGCGCAGCAGCGGAAAGAGCAGCTCCTCGCGCTCGATGTGCGCGGTGATGGCCTTGCGGACGGCCTTCTCCCGATCGGGGCTCCTGTCATGTTCGAACGCGGCCAGCCGATCCTCGAGGGTCCGGTCGAGGTCGCGCAGCTCATCGACGACGCCCTTCCCGTTGGGCTCGTACTCGTCGATGATGGGGTGGAGGAGATCCCTCTCGACCGTCAGGTGCGGCAACACCACTTCGATGAGCGATCCCGCCTCGGCCGAGACCATGTTCTGGTGATCGGCAGAGAGCAGGTCCAGCAAGTCGATGTCGGGCACGTCACCAGGGTAATCGGGTCTCCGCCCCGGCCGATCCCCGACCTCTCCCGAGCGGCTTCACCCCCCGAAGTCTCGCGCCCAACCGTCGTCCGCCCCGAGCCGCCGACCGCCGGGACGCCCGGGCGACTGGGGCTACCGGTGTCGTCGGCTCAGCGTCGCAAAAACGGTCAGTAAAACCGGCAAGGAGCCTCTGTTGAAGTTTTAGTGACCGTTTTCGAAATTTTTCCCGTACGACACCTGGCGAAAACGGTCAGTAAAACCTGCCCGACCCCCCGGCGCCGTCTTTTCCCAACCCGAAAACGACGACCGGCGAGCCCGAACCAGTCAAAGAAGACGGCAACCGCTAGTTCAGATCGAGCCGAAAAGCGAGCAAGGCCACATCGGGCACCGGGAGCCAGTCACGCTCGGGGATCCGCACGAAGCCGGCCTGGCCGTACAGGCGATGGGCGGCGATCATCCAGGGCGTCGAGTGCAGGAACAGGGCGCGCCGACCGAGCTCGCGGGCCCGCCCGATCGACGCCTCCAGTAAGGCCCGCCCCGCGCCCTGCCTCTGGACCCCAGGGTCGACGGCGAGCATGCGAATCGAAGCCTCGTCGTCCGCCATCTCCTCGGCCCATGGGTTGCCGGCGTCGGCCACGAAGGTCACGCACCCGAGCAGTGAAGAGCCTGCCACCGCCACCAACACGTCGGCCTCCGCCGCCCGTCGGGCGACGTCACGGAGCGCCTGTTCGTAGGCCGGACTCAGGTGACCTCCCGGCACCGCCCGGTAAGCGGCGACGACGATCTCCCCCGCCCGGCGATACTCGTCGGCTCGGACTGGGCGCACATCCACCCCGCCGGACGGTAGCAGGACCCCTCCCGCCCGATCAGGGAGAATGTCATCAGGCGATGTCATCAATCGATGATATGGTGGCCAGCGGTGAAGACCGCCCTCTCGCTACCGGTGTTCGTCTCCAGGGCGGGCCGAGGTCGAGCATCGTGGCGGGAACGGGCCACCATGCCGACGTTGGCGGCCGTGACGGGGCTGAAGGTGCAGATGATGGAAGAGAAGGCGGAGATCGCCTCGACCGGTCTCATGCTCGGTGAGGAAGCGTCCCTCGAAAGCCCATCGGTGAGGACCTCGTGACCGAGCGGCAGACGACCGAGGCGACGACCGAGGCGACGACCGCGGCGGCGAGCGCACCGGTGCGGACCGGCCGGCCACGCGACGCGGCAGGCAGCAAGCAAGCTCTCCTCCTCGCCGCCCAGTCGCTGTTTGGCCAGCGGGGCTTCGAAAGCACCACCATCCGTGAAATAGGCGATCTCGCCGGCGTCGATGCCGCCTTGATCGCTCGCTACTTCGGCAGCAAAGCCGATCTGTACATCGCAGCCGTGGTCGCCGAAGGACAGGGGGACGAGCCTGACGAGGAGTTCGAGAGCCTGGCCGACATGGCCGAGGCCATCCTGGCCCGCACCGACGAGCACGGGCTGGGGCCGGTCACCCAGGCGCTGATCCGCTCGGACACCCCCGAAGAGATTCGCCAAGCGGCCAAGACCCACCTCATGCGCCGGCTCGTCGAACCGTTGGTGGCCGACATGACCCGACGAGGCGTCACCGAACCCGACATCCGCGCCGAGATCGTGGCGTCGGCCCTGCTAGGCATCGTCCTGAGCCGGGCCCTCGGGTGGTTCGCCCAGCTGCACGCCGTGACCAGAGAGGAGCTGGTCGAGTTGATCACCGGACTCCTCGATCACGAACCCGACACCGCTCCTCGCGACGCGGTGAACGGCTGATCCTGAGACACCCGCCGCCTCGATGAAAGGATCCCAGTGACGGCGCGACGCATCCACTACGGGCTGACGTTTGCCGTCCTCGCGCTGGCGACATTCGCGTTCAGCACGATGCAGTCGCTGATCATCCCGGTGCTCCCGCTGCTGGAAGGGGCCCTGCACACCTCGGCTACCGGAGCCTCCTGGCTGTTCACGGCCTACCTCCTGAGCGCAGCCGTGTCGACGCCGATACTGGGCCGGGTCGGCGACATGTTCGGCAAGGAAAAGACCCTCTTCATCGTCCTCATCGCCCTCAGCATCGGGACGATTCTCAGCGCGGTGGCCACGGCCTTGCCCTTGATGCTGGTCGGCCGGGTCATCCAGGGGGCCGGCGGCTCGATATTTCCCCTCTCCTTTGGGATCATCCGCGACGAGTTCCCCCCGGAGCGAGTGGCCACAGGGATCGGTACGATCTCCTCGATCCTCGGGTTCGGGACCGGCTTCGGCATCGTGCTCGCCGGGCCGGTGGTCGAGCATCTCAACTATCACTGGCTGTTTTGGATCCCGCTGTTCATGACGGTGGCCGCCATGATTGCGACGCTGCTCTTCGTGCCGGAATCTCCTGTGCGCGCCCCCGGCCAGATCAACGTGGTGAGCGCCGTCCTTATGTCCGGGTGGCTCGTCACCGGTCTCCTCGGCGTCTCGGAGGGCCCCACCTGGGGCTGGACCAATCCCAGCACCCTCGGCCTCTTCGCCGCCTCCGTCGTCCTGTTCGTCTTCTGGATCAGGGCCGAATCCCGGAGCACCTTCCCGCTCATCGACCTCAACATGATGCGCATCCCTACGGTATGGAGCACCAACCTGGCGGCCTTGCTGTTCGGGTTCGGCCTGTTCTCGATGTTCGTGATCGTTCCCGAGTTCGTCGAGACCCCGGGCTCGCAGGGCTACGGCTTTCACGCCACTGTGACGCAGTCCGGCCTCTACGTGGGACCCTTTGCCATCCTGATGCTGGTGGTCGCGCCTTTTACCGGGAAGCTGGCCCACCGGTTCGGGGCGAAATCCCTTCTTTTCGTCGGCTCTCTCACAGGTGCCGCCAGCTACGCGGTCCTCGTACCCCTCCACAACTATTCGTGGAGCATCTACGTGGCCTCCGGCCTCGTCGGCGTGGCCACCGCCCTCGGGTACGCGGCGATGGCGAACCTCATCATCGGGGCCGTCCCCCCGGATCAAACCGGAGTGGCCAGCGGGATGAACACCAACCTTCGCAACGTCGGCGGCGCGCTCGGCAGTGCCGTCAGCACCAGCATCGTGGTCGGCCACCTCCTCCCCAGCGGATTCCCTCAGGAGAGCGGGTATGTCGCCGCCTTTGTGGTCTGCGGGGTGACGTTCCTGGTTGCCGCCCTCGCCACCACGAGGGTCCCCTCAAACGCCCGAGCCCCGCTGGCTGCCATATCCCATCAGCCGGCCCTGCTCGGCGAAACGGAAGTTTTCGGCGGTGCGGCCCCCCTAGCCGCCGAAACGGAGGGGTAGCCGCAGAAGCCGCGACCGAGGGTCGACGTACCGGCGATGCCGCCTTCGGATTGCTTTCCTGACCTGCTGCTAGCGTCCCCGGTGTGGGCCAACCCGAGTGGGCCAACCGGTGTGGCCCGGTCGGCGTGGACCGGTCGCAGCGCCGGTCGGTACGGAGGGACGTGAAGGGATGAATACCTCAGCGGAGGCGAGCCGCCTGAAAGCGGCGGACGACCCAGGAATCCCGTGGCGAAGGTGGGGGCCCTATCTGAGCGACCGGCAGTGGGGCACGGTTCGAGAGGATTACAGCGAGCGCGGCGACGCCTGGAGCTACTTCACGCACGACCAGGCCCGGTCCCGAGCGTATCGGTGGGGGGAGGACGGGATCGCCGGGGTGAGCGACGACCGGCAAAACCTATGCCTGTCCCTCGCTTTGTGGAATGGCGCCGACCCGATCCTCAAGGAGCGGTTTTTCGGCCTCACCAACGCCGAAGGCAACCACGGTGAGGACGTCAAGGAGTACTACTTCCACCTCGACAACACGCCTACTCACTCCTACATGCGCATGCTCTACAAATACCCACAGGCCGCCTATCCGTACGACGACCTGGTCAGCACCAACCGGGAACGGGGCCGTGACCAATTCGAGTACGAGCTGCTCGATACCGGGGTCTTCAGCGAGAATCGATATTTCGACATAGAGATCGAATACGCCAAGGCCGATCCAGACGACATCATCGCTACCGTCACCGTCAACAATCGCGGCCCCGAGGACGCGCCGTTGGACGTTCTGGCGTGCATGTGGTTCCGCAACACGTGGAGAAGCCGGCCCGACCAGATCAGGCCCCGCCTCGGCACAGACGGTCCGGGCCGGATCGTCGCCGAGCACCCCGAACTGGGCCGCCACGTGTTGTTCGTCGACGAGACGGCCGAATGCCTGTTCACCGACAACGAGACCAATGATGCCCGGGTGTTCGGCACCGCCAACGGTACGCCCTACGTGAAAGACGGGATCGACGATTACGTAGTGCACCGTTGCCTGGACGCAGTGAACCCGGCCCACGTCGGCACGAAGGCCGCGGCCCGCCATCGCCTAGTCGTCCCTGCGGGCGCCCGCCGGGCCGTGAGCTGGCGACTCCGACGGGAGGACGCTCCGGATATCGAGGGCGGGGAGCTCGGCCCAGATCTCACTTCGGTCGTCACTCGTCGCCGCCAAGAAGCCGACGAGTTCTACCAGGCGATCACGCCCCCGTCGCTCGGCGCCGAGGACGCCATGATCATGCGCCGGGCCCTGGCGGGGATGCTGTGGAGCAAGCAGTTCTACTACTTCGACGTCGACCTATGGCTGCAGGAACACGACGCCCATCCGCTCAGATCCCCGAAGCGCGACGACATCCGCAACCAGCAGTGGTTCCATATGCAAAACGGCCACATCCTTTCCATGCCGGACTGCTGGGAGTACCCGTGGTACGCGGCATGGGACCTGGCCTTCCACTGCGTGCCGCTGAGCATGGTCGATCCGGCGTTCACCCGCCACCAGATCGAGCTGATGATCAGCGACGTGTACCTGCACCCCAGCGGGCAGATCCCGGCGTACGAGTGGAACTTCGGCGACGTCAACCCTCCCGTCCACGCGTGGGCCACCCTGTTCGCCTACGCCTCCGGCACCGACCCGAGCTCCAGTCACAACGTCGAATTCCTGCGCGACGCTTTCAAGAAGCTGCTCCTGAACTTCTCATGGTGGGTCAACCGCAAGGATCCGGCCGGGCGCAATCTGTTCGAAGGCGGCTTCCTCGGCCTGGACAACATCGGAGTGTTCGACCGCAGCGCGCCGCTTCCCACCGGGGGCTACCTGGAGCAGGCGGACGGGACCGCCTGGATGGCGCTCTTCAGCCAGAACATGCTGGAGCTGGCCCTCATTCTGGCGGAGGTGGACCCGAGCTACGAGGACCTCATCCTCAAGTTCGTGCAACATTTCTTCTTCATCGCCGGCGCTATGGACAAGGTGGGTCGGTCCGACGACGAGATGTGGGACGAGGACGACGGTTTCTTCTACGACGTTCTCCGGCTACCCGATGGTTCAGCCCGGCGTCTCAAGGTGCGTTCGCTGGTGGGACTGATCCCGCTGTGCGCGGTATCGATCATTCCCCGGAGCGTCATTGAGCGATTCCCCTCCCTCGCCGCTCGGGCGCGCGAGCACTACGAGCGCTACGCCGACCTCTTGAGCGAGATCGCCAACCCACTTGTGCCCGGAGTCGAAGGGCGCTTGCTCCTCTCCATACTGGACGAGAAAAAGCTGCGCCGAGTACTCAGTCGCATGCTCGACGAGGAGCGCTTTCTGAGCCCGCACGGCATCCGGTCGTTGTCGCGCAGCCACCTCGACAATCCGTTCGTGTTCGAGGTTCATGGGCAGGAATTCCGCGTGGAGTACTTGGCGGCCGAGTCCGACACGGGCATGTTCGGGGGCAACTCCAACTGGAGGGGCCCGGTGTGGTTTCCTATCAACTTGCTCATCATCCGGGCGCTGCTGCACTACTACATGTACTACGGGGACGATTTCACCATCGAATGCCCGACTGGCTCGGGACAGATGATGACGCTGTTCGAGGTGGCCCAGGAGATCTCCAATCGGCTCGTCTCCATCTTCCGCCGCGACGAGGCGGGCTGCCGCCCTGTCTATGGCGGCATGGCGACGTTCCAGCATGATCCCCACTGGCGCGACCTGTTGATGTTCCATGAGTACTTCCACGGGGACAACGGCGCCGGGCTGGGCGCCAGCCATCAGACCGGGTGGACCGGCACCGTCGCCCGCCTCATCCAGCTCTTTGGGGCGGTCGAACCCGACGACGTCCTGCACGGCCCACCCCTCCCCTTCGCCCGCCCTTACGAGGCGCCGGAGACCTGACGGAGAATCAGGAGGTCTGCGCCAGACCGTTCAGCTCGACGGCGGGATCGGCGAGCCGGGCCGGATCTATCGGCCGGCGGGATCGTATGAGGGCTTCGATGGCGTCGCCTTGATCCCAGATGTTGGCGTTCATGCCCGCCATCACTCGCCCTTCCCGCACCCAGAACGCAATGAACTCCCGGCCCGATCGATCTCCTCTGAAGACCACCTGGTCGTCACCCTTGGCCCAACCCCGGTACTCCATGCCGAGGTCGTATTGGTCGGAGTAGAAGTAGGGCGTCTTGTCGTAGGCGGTCGGTTGCCCAAGCATGTTCTGCGCCGCCACTGGGCCTTGATTGAGCGCCGCTGACCAATGCTCGAGGCGAATGTGGGTGCCGTAGAACGGGTAGAAGACGTTGGCCACGTCCCCGGCGGCATAGATTCCCGCGGCACTCGTCGCCAGGTGCTCGTCGGTCACCACTCCGTTATCGATCGTCAATCCGGCCGCCTCGGCCAGATCGGTGCGGGGTGCCACGCCCACTCCCACGACGACGGCACCTGCCGCGAGCACCGTTCCGTCGTCGAGGCGCACCTCCTCGACGGCCTCGTCACCCAGGATGGACTCGACCCCGACGCCGAGGTGCAGGTGGACCCCGTGCTCGGCATGGAGGTCGCGATAGATGCTGCCGACTTCGACGCCCAGCACCCTGGCCAACGGGACGGAATCCATCTCGACGAGGGCAACGTCGGCGCCGAGCTGACGGGCGGATGCGGCGACCTCCGCCCCTATCCAACCGGCTCCGATCACCACTACGGGAACGGACGAGGTTATGGCGGTGCGCAGGCGGTCGGAGTCGGCGACGGTACGAAGGTAGTGAACTCCGGAAAGGGTGGACCCCGGCACCGACAGGCGTCTGGGCACGGCGCCCGTGGTGATGAGGAGCCGGTCGTACCCCAGCCGTTCGCCCGACGTCAGTTCCACCTCCGACGCCGCCGGGTCGATGGCGCTGACCCCGGTCGAGGTGCGCAGCTCGATGCCGTTGGTGCTGTAGAAGTCCGCGGGGTGGACCGCGGCCTCGTCGAAGTCGGTCTCACCCCGCAGGTAGGTCTTGGACATTGGCGGACGCTCGTAGGGCCGGACGGGTTCCTCCCCGAGCAGGACGATCCTCCCGTCGAAGCCCTCGCGGCGCAGCGTTTCGGCCGCTTTGGCCCCGGCCAAGCTGGCTCCTACGACAACAAACGTCTGCGCTGACGTCATATGAGCTCCTCCTGTCTCACGGTCGTCCGGTCATCGTCCGGTGGTTGCCACGATGATGCCCGAGTTTCCCCAGCAGTGGCGACAGGCGCCGCCAAACTGGCGAGCCATCACGTCTCCGAGCGGGGGCTGAGTCGGCGATCAGGCACGAACCATACGACCGCCACCGCGATGTACAGGGCGTAGGCGATCCAGGGGCTGACCCAGGCCAGCCCGACTCCCGCGATATAGAGGACCACCGAAACGTTGCCTTTGACATCGGAACCGATCGCCGCCGCCACGGGGGAGTCTCGCCCGTTGGCTCGAATGATCATCTGCACCAGAATTCCGAACGCCACTGCTGAGCCCAGGGCGACGATCCCGTACACCGACGCAGGGAGGTGAGCATCGTGCTCCTGCCCTACCCACTTGGTGGTCACCGGAATCAACGACAGCCAGAACAGCAAATGGAGGTTGCTCCACATCACGGCCCCGCTGATGTGCACCGTCGCTCTCAGCAGATGGTGATGATTGTTCCAGTAAATACCGATCATGGTGAAGCTGAGCATGTAGACGAGGAGTGACGGCACCTGCTCAGCCAGGGCATGCCACGTGGTGTCCTTCGGAACGTTCAAGCCGAAGGCCATGATCGTGATGACGACAGCCATCACTCCGTCGCTGAACGCCTCCAGTCGACCGGCCTCATGCCGTCCCTCGGTGCCCGGGCCGGTCATGCGGACACCCTACTGTCGGCGGCAAACCCCGTTCTACGCCGCGACCAGGCGGTCGGCCACGGAGGGGCGACCGGCTGACGCGGTGGCAAACACCTGGCCAGCGGCTCGAGCGTGGTACTGTGCCCGTCACCATGGCGTCCTCAAGGCGGCAGACGCGGTGCGACGGGGGTTCGGCGGAGTCGACTCCTGGGGCGTGTTCGAGATCTCCGAGAGCGATCTGATGGTCGAAGGTCGATCGCCGGGCTGGTACTCCGACCCCGAGGGCCCGCCAGGACAGCAGCGCTACTGGGACGGTACGTCGTGGGCCGACCAGACCCGGGCTCAACCTGACCGCCAACCCCCCGCACCGGCCCAGCCCGCCGGTTGGTATCCGGATCCCGGCGGCTCGGCCAACGTAGAGCGATATTGGGACGGCACGGCGTGGACCGACCACTATCGGCCGCTGAACAACAACAATGCGAAATGGATCATTATCGGCGTGGTGGCCGTCCTCATCATCGTCGGCGTCGTCGTCGGGCTGATCGTCTCGAGCAGTGGGTCCAGCGGCCATCATTCGCCGGCCACGACCATTCCCACCCCGACCACCCGGCACATCACGTCCACCACCACGCACTCGCCCACGACCACGCACGCAACGACCGTTCCGCCGACCACGTCGCCCCCCACCACCTCGCCGCCAACTACAACGTCCGCATCCACGGCCTCTCCCACCACGGCCTCGTCCCCGACCTCGGCTGCGGAGACCACCACCTGATTCGGGGTTGCCCCCTGGTGCGGGGCAACTCCTGGGCGGAGCTCGTCTCAGGTTGCTGGTGGGAGACCGAGGAAACGCACGGCGTTCCCTCGTATGACTTTCTCGGCGTCAGCCGGGTTGAGCCGGCGCACGATGGATTCAGCCACCTCCGAGCTCCTCGGCCAGGTGGAGTCGCCGTGCGGATAGTCGACCTCCAGCGAGACGTTGTCGACCAGTCCCGCCTCCTCGATCGATCGCACCCCGTGCTCGTCGTCGAAGAACGAGCAGAGCACCTGCTTGCGGAAGTACGCGCTCGGAGGTTCCGGGAGGACGTCGTGGCCCTTGCGTTCGCCCCAGGCCCAGGCGGAATAGTCCCTCCAGACGTAGTCCATCCGCTGGAGCTGATAGGGCACCCAGCCGATCTGACACTCGGCGAACAGGAGCCGCAGCTGCGGGTAGCGGGGCAGCAGACCAGACGCCAGCCAGTCGGTCAAGGACATCATGCTGTTGACATGCACCAGCGATGACGAGACCGCCCGGTACGAGTCCGGGGAGGTTCCCATCATCTTCGAGCCGGAGCCGATATGAATGCCCAGCACGGTGCCTATCTCGTGGCAAATGGCGAAGAGAGGATCCCAGTGGCCCGAGAAGATCGAAGGGAGCCCGAGATTGGCCGGCAACTCGGTGAAAGCCACCGCCCGGGCGCCGCGGCCCGCCGTCCGGCCGACTTCCTCGACTGCGAGCTCCGGGCTCCACAAGGGCACGATGCACAAAGGAATCAGCCGCCCACGCGACGGACCCGCCCAGCAGTCGAGGACCCAATCGTTGTAAGCGCGCACGCAAAGGAGCGCCAACTCCTTGTCCTTGGCCATCAAGAAACGCTGCCCGGCGAATCGCACGAACTCGTTGGGGAAAGTGAGCGATGCGGCCACGCCGTTGAGATCCATGTCGGCCAGCCGGGCCTCCACGTCGTAGCACCCAGGCCGGACCTCCTCGAGGGTGATGCCGTGCTGGCCTTCGCCGCTGACATCGAATCCGACCTGGGCGGTCCCCCGCAGCAGGGGCATCACCACGTCCTCGTAGTGCCACACGTCGCACCAGCGGCCGTCGTCACGCTGCTCGTAACCGTGCTCGGCCGCCGCGAACCCCTTCACCACGCCCCGCTCTCGCACCACCCGTGGGCCGGTATCCCGAAAACGCGCCGGAAGCCGGTCCTGCCAAATGTCCGGGGTCTCGAGGACGTGATCGTCGGTGGACACGATGCTCGGCGCAGCCACGAAAAGCCTCCCAACGCTGAGCGCAAACCAACCACACGGCATGCACTCGCAAACGGTACAAAAAAACCTATCAGGGTGGTCAGGACCGAGCAAAGGGCACCGAGCGGCTTCACCGCCCAAGACGGGGCTGGCTCCAAATCTTCCGTTTGCGAGGCAAGGCAATTCAGCAAGTAAGCTCAAACGTCATATGACTCTTCCGCGTCCCATCCCTGACCTGCGACGGCTGCGGTGACAACTCCGCTCGAAACTCGGGTTCAGCGACTGGAAGATATCGAAGCGGTGCGGACCCTGATGGCTCGCTACCACCGGGTCTGCGACGGATGGGGCCCCGACGGCACCCACGTCGATCCGCAAGTGATCGCAGACGTGTTCACCGAGGACGGCGTCTGGGGCGTGACCGGTCGGCAACCCCGACCTACGGGACGGGCGGAGATCATCCAGCTGGCGGAGGACCTCCAAGTCATCCCGTGGATCATCCACTTCGCCTTGAATCCCGTCGTGGACGTCGACGGCGACGTGGCCACCGGAGAGTGCAAAGGCATCATCCGGGTGAGGTTCGGAACGTCGGGCCGCTACGTGTGGGGTATGGGCCTCTACCGGTTCGAGGCCGCCCGGACCACACAGGGCTGGCGTTTCCGCTCGCTGTTATGGGAGCCGTTCGTCGGTGAGCTTTACGAACCGCCGCGGCGGACTAGCCCCAGCGCTTGATCCCAGCCCGCAGCCGGGAGCGCCGAGCTACCACTGGGTCAGCAAGGCGGCGCCACCCTCCACCCCGCCCGCACAGGTAACCACCGCCACTTCTGCCTTGGGAAGCTGTCGATCCCCCGCCTCTCCTCGCAGCTGGCGCACCGCTTCCGCAGTGTGACCGAAGGCGGCATGGAGCCGTCCACCGGAAAGCTGACCCCCCCAGGTGTTGAGCGGCAACTGACCACCGAGGGAAATGCGGGTTCCTCCGTCTACGAAGTTGCCGGCCTCGCCCGGGCCGCAAAAACCGAGGGCCTCGAGCCACCAGACCACTTCGATGGTAAATCCGTCATACAGCTGGGCCACGTCGACGTCGCTCGGCTTCAAGTCCGTGCGACTCCACATGGCTGCCGCGCTGGCATAGCCGACGCGACCCATGTCTTCGAACTGGTCCCAAAACGGCCGACTCTCGCTCACCGCTCCCATCGCCTCGATGCGCACCGGGGACCGCAGGTCCGCCGCGGTCTCGGCGGCGGAGACGACCACCGCGGTCGATCCGTCGATCGGTACGTCGCAGTCGAACAGGCAGATCGGGAAAGAGATCATCCTCGACTCGAGATAGTCGTCGATCGTCAGGGGCGACCGATACACGGCGTCAGGGTTGAGCGCAGCATGGGCCCGCTGGGTGACCGGAATCCACCCCAACTGTTCGCGGGTCACCCCATAGTCGTGCATATAGCGGGCCGCGAAGGGCGCGATCTGGCACACGGGCGATAGGGCGCCGATAGGCAACAGCCAAGCTAGCGAGCCTTCAGCAGTCGGATGCATCGACCCATATGCGGGGCGCCCGCCTAGCTTGCGGGCCGTGCTGCCCTCCTTGACGGTCCGATATACGACCGCGTGGCGCGCCGCCCCGCTCGCCACCGCCTGCACCGCCCCGAACCAGGGAACCCCGCCGGACGATCCGTTCCTCCAGGTCGTCGTGAGCCGCAAGCTGTCGTGGACCTCCGCCACGTCCGGACTGGCATACCCGGGCAGGTTCGCCTTCCCACCGGGCGGGAAGGCGGCCAAGCCGTCGATGTCGCCGAGCGTCAGGCCGGCGTCGGCCACTGCGGCGAGGATGGCGTCCAACGTCAACTGAAATCCGGATGGCTCCAGCTGGCGACCGACGGCAGATTGTCCGATCCCGGAGATCACCACCCGTCGCTCACACAGGTCCTTTGCCGTCAGAGGACGTACCACTTCGTCTCCTCTCGACTGAGCGAAACCGATTTCGGCGCCGCAGTGTACGGGGAACCAGTGGCGCCGCTCAAGTGGAGCTCACCCGCGACCCGTCGCTCCCGCGGGAGCCGCCTCGGCGGGCAGTCCCAGGATGATCCGCAAGAAGTCGGCCCGGGTTCCGCCTGCGGCGACGGATACCAACGCGGCCGGGGCCGCCATATCGAAGCCGTGGAAGCCTCCGGCCCACACATGAAGATCCGCAACCCCTCCGGCAGCCCAGATGGCCGAGGCGTAGGCGACGGCCTCGTCCCTGAAGACCTCGGCTGATCCACAATCGACGTAGGCCGGCGGCACCCTGGAGAGATCGGCGGCCCGGGCCGGCGCGGCGTAGATGGAAACCTGATCGGTACCACGGCGGTCGCCCAGCAGCGCGGTCCACCCCGTTTCGTTGCTGACCCGGTCCCACACCCCGATCCCTTGGATTTGCTGGCTGGAGATGGTCTGGTTGCGGTCGTCGAGCATCGGGCATATCAGGATCTGAGCGGCGACGTCGGGTGCGTGATTGTCGCGAGCCATCAGGGCGATGCCCGCGGCGAGGCCCCCACCCGCGCTCATGCCGGCGATGACCAGGCGGTCGGCGTCAACGCCGAGCTCCTCGGCCCGGGCTGCAGTCCAGATGAGGCCCGCGTAGCAGTCGCGCACCGGCGCCGGGTCGGGGTGCTCGGGGGCGAGGCGGTACTCGACGCTCACCACGACCAGGTTGAACAGCTCGATCCACGGCAACACGACGTCGATCAACGTCCGGTCGCCATTGACCATCCCTCCCCCGTGGATGTAGTAGACGACGGGGCTGCCGGGCACGTGCGACGGTTTCCTGAAGACGCTGAGCTCGATCTCCGGATCGTCGCCCAGTCCGGGCACGCACCGGTCCTCACGCAGAAGGTCGCCTGAGGCGACAAGGGCTTGCGCTCTCGTCGGCCGTGGCGTCGAGCGCACCTGGAGCAGACGTTGCAGATCCATGCTGGACGGGATGGTCTCGCCCATTTGGGCCAAGACTGGCTGCAGCTCGGTGTCGAACGGAGGGGCGGGATAGCGTGAGTTCACGAACGCCCCCCGCCCGATCCGCTAGTCCAGCAGTTCATACAGAGTGATAACGGGCGGCGGCGAAGTGGCGAGCGCGTCGCTGCTCGTCGACTGGCCGGCCTCGGCGCGCGCACGGAGCGCAGCTGGGGGTGCGCTGAGATCGTCCGCCTCGAGCTCGTAGACGGCCAGATACCTGGCCTTGCCCCCCGAATGGGCCGGATCGGTCACCCGATACCGATTCGCACTGAGGAAGCCCGGTACCTGCAATATCTCGGGGATGTGGGTGTTGCTGTACCAGTCGTTGTAATCGTCCTCTCGACCTTCGGCTGGACCCGACTCCACCACCAAAATCCCTTTGGGCATTACGACAGACCCCCTGACTCGGCCAATTTTTCTCGACCTTAGCAAGTCGCAACCGGGCCCGGCCCGGGCGACCACGTTCCGGTCTCGCCCCAACCGCTACCATGAAGCCGGCCGAGCAAGGAGGGATAGTCGTGGCGCAAGAGGAACCCAAGCGGGCGGGCGTGCGTATCTACCGGGCCGCTGATGCACCGCCGCTGGGCCAGTCAGATTTCGGGCCCACGAGCGAATACGGGGACAACACGGAGTTCGAAGACGTCACCAAGGCGCTGTCGCAGGCAGCCCCCCCGACCACCCGGGTCCTCGTCAAGCAGTCCGAGGAAGAAGGTGGATTCTCCCTCTTGTACCTCTTCTTCAAGCCCCACTTCCCCCTCTTTCGTCACCGGCACGAAGATGATTGCCTCTATATGGTGATCTCCGGGACGGCCATTATGGGTAATCAGACCCTGCGTTCGGGCGACTGTTTCTTTGTCCCGGCCCTGGCGCCCTACTACTACACGGCCGGGCCGGAAGGCGTCGAGGTGTTGGAGATCCGACACAACGTCCAACGGTTCACCACCATCTACGCCAGCAACCCGCCCGGTCGGGTTGACGAGGCCCGGGCAGCCATCGAAGCCAACCGCGAGGAATGGCAGCGCATCTCGACGGGACCTCTGCTCCAAGCCAACGCCGCTCAATGATCGTGCCCGTGCCGGTCTCCCCTTTGACCGCCCAGCGAGCTGTCGGACCGGACGCGAGGGTCTGAACGAGCCCCCTTCTGAAGGGAATTGCTATGAGTGACCGCTGGCAGATGTACCGCACCGCACCTATGGTGGTCGAGCCAGGCTGGAAGGTGCAGACCGTGACGCCACCGAGCCGGCTGGCCGGGGCCAACGGCATCACCATCGGACCGGACCATCGGCTCTACGTGGCGCAAGTACTCGGGTCCCAGGTAACCGCGGTCGATGTCGACTCCGGGGAGCACCAATTGTTTTCCCGGCTCGGCCACGGCATCGACGGCCCAGACGACGCCATTTTCGGACCCGACGGCACCCTGTACGCCACGGAGACCGTGATGGGCCGGGTGGCTGCCCTGGCGCCAGACGGCTCCTATCGGGTTGTCTGCGACGATCTGCCCGGCGCCAACGGCATCACGGTGGACCCGGAAGGACGGCGCCTGTACGTCGACGAGTTCCGACCCGGCGGCCGTTTGATCGAGGTCGATCCTGCCGGTGTCGTGCCGCCCCGGATTTTGCTCGAGGATCTCAACTGCCCCAATGCTCTCGCCATGGGCCCGGACCGCCGGTTGTACTTCCCGCAGGTCTTCGCCAACGAGATCTGGGCTTTCGACCTCGACTCGGGGCAAGCCGAGCTGGTCGTCGCCGACGTCAACGTGCCGACTGCGGTCAAGTTCGACTCTCGCGGCCGGATCGTGGCCTCCGAGGCAGGCGCGGGACAGATCACTGCGATCGACTGGCGCAACGGCCAACGGGAGACCTTGACCGAAGTGCCCGTCGGCATCGACAACATCGCCGTCGGCGTCGGCGATCGAATCTTCGTCTCGCACTATGCCGACGGGCGCGTTGCCGAGGAGACCGGGGGCGTCCACCGGGTTCTGTCGGAGCCAGGGCTGATCGGCCCAAACGGGATCTCGCCCGGCAGAGACGGGGCGCTCATCGTGTCGGACGCGCTGAGTGTGGCCCGCATCGGGGCTGATGGCCGCGTCGTTCGACTCGTGGTCATCAATCTCGACCTGTTCACCGTGGCGGTGGGCGCCTGCCAGCTCGGAGATGACCTGGCCGTCCTGGGCATCACCGGCGAGTTGCTGCGCTACGCCAACGGATCCCATCAGAGCAGCGTCCTCGTCGACGGTCTCGAAGGCGCTACTGCCCTGATCGCGGATGGCGATGGCGCACTGATCGTCGAACGAACCGGCGGGCGGGTGACCCGTTTGGAGCCGGACGGGCAACGCCGCGACGTTGCCACCGGCCTCCGGGCTCCGGGTTCCGTGGCCCGGCACGACGAAAAAGTGGTGATCACTCAAGGTGACGGCGGGGCCCTGGTCGTGCTGGACTCCGACGGTCGTCACCGAGAGATCGAGGGATTCGCCAACGCCCAGGGCGTCGCCGTCTCCGGCGGTACCGCCCTCGTAGCCGACGTCGGCCGGCACCAACTGGTCGCCGTAGATCTGCACAGCGATCGGACGACCGTGATCGCCAGGGAGGTACCGATCGGGCCCCCCCAGGAGGGGTTCCTGTTGGCCGCCTTCAGCCCCGTGTGCTCCGACGGGACGGGCGGTTTCTACGTGGGCTGCAACGGCGACGGCAGTATTCGAAGAGTGCAGCGCGCGGTCGTAAGGGGCGGGCTGCTCCTGGCTTCAGGCGGGCCGAAGCGCGCCGACCTGCCGGCCTTTAGACGTCGAGCTTGTAAACCCGGGCCGCAGTGTCGTGCAGCAGCTTCCGGCGGACATCCTCCGGCAAATCGCCGAGATTGCGGGCGATGGTCTCCTTGGCGGACAACGCGGTGCTCCCCGGGCCGGGAGACAGGCTGGTCCCGTGCGGGTAGTCCGATTCGAACATCACGTTGTCGATCAGCTTGTCGAGCAGTCGGAAGGAGTCTCTTTCGAACCAGAACGTGGCGTACACCTGCCGCTGGAAGTACTCACTCGGCAGGAGCGTGTTGCGTCCCTGGGACCCGCGGTTGTTCTTGTACTGCCAGTCCATGGCCTCGAGGAGGAACGGCACGTACCCGAAGCCGCTCTCGATGGACACGAACTTCAGCTGGGGGAACCGCTCGCATACCCCGCACATGCAGAGTTCGGTGATCACCGCGGCATTACCGAGGAACATCAACACCCCGTACTGGGCCTGAAGAAGATCGTTTTCGGTCGTCTCCTCCGGGGTGTAGTTGGTCTCGTACATGCCCGTTATCTCGTTGATCGTGGCCTCGTCGACGCTCCCGAACCCGATGTGGAACGAGGCGGGCATGTCCAGATCCTGGGCCAGGCCAAGGACCGGATCCCAGTGACGATCTCTCATCGGGGGGAGTCCGATCTTTTCAAATCGATGACCCCAGTTGAACCCATGGAATCCGAGTTCGGAACAGCGCTGAAGCTCCTTCACCGCGGCGTCAACATCCCAGAACGGAAGGAAGGCCAACGGTATGAGGCGCTTCGGATCGGCCTCACACCATTCGACCTGGAAATCGTTGAACACCTGCACGCACCTGGTGGCCGACTCCGTGCCCATGCTCATGAACGTGTACGGGAAGAACCCCAGAAGGTTCGGGTAAAGGACCTGGGCGGCAATGCCGAAGTCGTCGAGCCGGGTGAGTCGGACCTTGGCGTCGGAAGCGCCAGGATCACCCTCCGCCTGCGTGGGGGGTAGCGAAGGCCAGAACTCCTTCCACCCGGCATGATTGTTGTCCTGGGTGCCGAGCAGCTTGTAGCTACCGATGTGCCACCGCTCGCGTCCGACCTTCTCATCCCAAATGGCACGAGGGGCGGCATCCGCCCACTTACCGGTCATTCGACTGGTCCAGACGTCCGTCGGCTCGGTGAGGTGGCTGTCGACGTCAATTACCGGGAATTGCGGTATCGCTCAATTTCCCCCCATTCCTCGCGGGTTCCAGAGCATGGGTGAACCACCCCCACGAGTATACCCGGGCCCCGCCTCGCCGGGTCGAGCCAGGACGAGGGCGACCCACTCGGCAGCCGTGGGGGTCTCGCGGACCTGGAGCGGCCGCAGCGCGGAGGTGACGAGGGCACCATAGGCCGGCGGGATGCCGCTCACGGCGAGCCATCCCCTCGGCGAGAGCCGCTCGACGAGCAGTGGTGCCAATTCCACGAGCGCGGTCCTCCCGATGTTCGCCAGGACCACGTCGAACTCGCCGTCGATGTCTACCAGCGGAGCAGAGGTCGCATCGACCTGCGCCTCGAAGCCGTTCAGCCGCGCGTTGCGTCGCGTCGCCTCCACCGCGTGGGCATCGGAGTCGGCAGCCACCGCGCTCGCGGCGCCGAGTTGCAGCGCGCCCAGGGCCAGCACCCCGCTTCCGCAGCCCACGTCGAGGATCCGCTCGCCACCCGTGATACGAGCCACAAGCACCTCGAGCAGCAGCCGGGTCGAGGGATGCCTGCCGGTGCCGAATCCGTGACCGGGGTCCAACTCGATGACGTTCGGGACACCCCGTCGATCGTGTTCTGACCACACGAAGCACAGGCTGAGCCGGGTTCCGATCGTGATGGGGCGGGTGTGCTCGATCCACATCTGGAGTCGCGGCCCACCGGCCGGGCGAAGCACGGCGAAATGGCCTTCGGCGCGAAGGTCGCTGACGACTCGGACTCCCTCCTCCTCGTCCGCCACAGGAGCGACGAGCAGCGTCCGGGTGTCGCTCGGCGACAGCACCTCCGTCACCCTCGCCCCGAGCCGATCCAGACGCGCTGCCAGGTGGGGAACGCTTGGGCCGGTCGCAACCGCGACCACCATCATCGAACGGTGATTGGCCGGCATGGGCGCACGGATGGAGAGAAGGCGCGGACGCCCACCGGCCCGGCGGCCATCCCTCCCCCTCGCTGGCTTGCGGTAACCGTTGTCATGGGGCTCTGCTTCGCCTAGCGTAGCAGTGAGTGCTCATTCACCATATCCGGTCGGCCAGATGATCCCGCACGCGCCGCGCCAGCCATTTCGGTTCGGGACGGGGGCCGAATGGAGGGCTGATCCAGACGAGATTCGAGCCGTGGCCCGGAAGGCGGAAGAACTCGGATACGACACGTTTGGGATGGGCGACCATTTCATGTTGCCGTTTGCCCCGCTGATCGCCATGCAGGCGGTGGCTGATGCGACGACGACGCTGCGCGTCACCCAGACCGTCCTCAACCAGGACCTTCGTTATCCTGCGGTGCTCGCCAAGGAGCTAGCGACGCTGGACGTCTTTTCCGGCGGTCGACTCCAGGTGGGTCTCGGGGCGGGCTGGATGCAGGCGGAGTACGACCAGATCGGCATCCGCTATGACAAGGCGTCCACGCGCATCGAGCGCCTGGAAGAGGTCATGATCGTGCTCAAAGGGTTGTTCGGAACGGGGCCGTTCAGCTTCTCAGGACGGCACCTTCATATAGATACACTCGACGGTTTACCAAAGCCGCGGCAGCAACCACATCCGCCCATCATGATCGGCGGCGGCGGAGCGAAGCTCCTCGCCGTGGCGAGCCGGCAGGCCGACATCATCCAGGTGCAGCCGCTGATCCCGGGCGGGGCTCTCTCGATGGACGCCACTGAGTTCACGGAGGCGGCCTTCCGGAAGAAAGTGGGGTGGATCCGTGATGCCGCCGGTGAGCGCTTCGATCAGATCGAACTGGGTGTGCTGCTACTGAACGTCACCATTACCGACAACGTCAAGCGGGTGCTGGATGACTTTGTCACCGACTATGAGCACCGAGCCCGCCGGCTCGGCGGCGAGTTCGACTTGAGTCGCGAGGAGATCCTCGCCTCACCGGTCGTGGCCGTAGGATCGCTGATGCAGATCTGCGACAAGCTGGTAGAGCTACGCGAGACGTTGGGTCTCAGCTACTTCACCAGTCCGGTCGGCACCCCACCTGAGACCCTCGCTCCGATCATCGAGCGCCTCGCCGGCAACTGACGACCGCCGGACGGCCCGGGCTCAGTTCTCGGGTATCCAACTGGGCTGCCGTTTCTCGACGAACGCGGCCATCCCTTCCCGCATCTCGGTCGAGGTCTTCTGCACCAAGTACTGAGTTTGATAGTCAATCAGCCCGTACCGCTCGTTGAGCATGCGCTTGACGTGCATGCGAGCATCCGGAGCCGTCTGGAGCACCTGCTCGGCTGCCTCGACGGCGGCCTCTTCGAGACGCTCGTGGGGAACGACACGAGAAATCACCCCCAAGCGAACGGCCTCCTCCGCGTCAAACACCCGGCACGAGAACAGCAGGTCGCGGGCCACAGCAATCCCTGTGTGTACCGGTAAAACCGCCGCTGTCGTCGCGTCAGGAATACCACGAAGTAACTCCGGCACCCGGAAGGAGGCTCGATCGCTGGCCACCGTTATGTCGGCCAGCATGGCGATAAGGACGCCTCCGGCATGGCAGATACCATTGACGGCGGCGATGACGGGCGCCTGGCTGTTTCGGATAGCCAAGAAGGGGAGGAGATCCTCGTCCCTCGCCGAGGGGATCGACTCTCCCTCCTCCGTCCGGCCAGCCAGATCGCCTCCAGCACTGAATACATCCCCCACCCCGGTGACGATCAAGGCGGCCAAGGTAGGATCCTCATTCACCAGGGTCACCGCCTGCTTGACCCCGTAATACATCGCTGGCGTCATCGCGTTACGGGCGCGCGGTCTATCGATCCTGCACCATGCAAGGAACCCGTCACGCTCGAATCGAAGATTACCCGTGCCTAGCCAGTCATCCATGGGCATGACTGTAGCGGCGGGCCGAAGGCCAGAGCAGCCCCGAGCTCCGGGGCGGGTGGCGCACCTCGTTCGCGGACACGACGGTGCCACCGTCGGAACCGTCAGAGGGGCGGCTACCGGGGCCGCGCTCCGGCGACCGCTGGTCAGAGCCGGTACAGCCGGGCTGCGTTATCCCCCAGGACCTTGCGGCGCGTGTCGGGGCGTAACGTGGAGAACCTGGCTTCGACCGTGCCGAGGGGATCCGGGTACAGGCAGGTTGGGTGCGGAAAGTCTGTCTCGAATAACACGTTGTCCTCGCCGACGGCATCGATCAGACCCTGGAGATTGCCCCGGTTCTGCTCGAACCACATGGTGGCGTACCAATTGCTGGCGAAATACTCCGACGGGTTCTTGGAAAGCTCCGCCGCCTCTCCGGGTGCGTTCTCCCAGAGCTCATAGTCCATGGTTTCCAGGATGAACGGGATCCACCCGGCACCGCTCTCGACCGACACCATCTTCAGCTTCGGATGGCGATCGAAGATCCCGGCATAGATCGTATTGAAGAGGAGACGGGCGTTGCCTATGAACAGCATGCCGCCACCGATGGCCGGCTTCACGTGGTCGTGCTGCGACGGCCAGAAGTACTTCCCGTAGAAGTCCATCGCCGTCATGCTCGAGCCGATATGGAAGTGGACGGGTAGCTGCAGATCGGCGCACGCGGCCCAGAAGGGATCCCAGGCCCTGCTGGCCAGGTCGGGTGAGCCGACATCCTGCGGGTCGGACATCAGGTTCACACCCCGGAGCCCCAGGTTCGCCACTCGCTCCGCTTCTCTTACGCATTCGTCGATGCTCCAGGCCGGCATCACCGGCATGGGCAGCAAGCGGTTGCCCGACTCCTGCTGGAGCTCGGCCCTGGCGTCGTTGAAGATCTCCACACACAGGCTGCGCAACCGCGGTTCAACTGTGGCATTGGCCAGACGCTGGCCGCCGATACCGACATCGCTCGGATAGAGGACTTGGGCGTACACGCCGCACTCGTCCATCAGGGCCAGGCGGGCCTCTGGGTCGTATGCCGCTTTGTGGATCTCATTGATGCCCCACACGTTCTGGGACAGGAAATGGGGGAACTTCTGCCCGTCCCGAGCGATGACACCGCCCCCGCGAGCCGGACCGAGCACGTTTCCGTCGAGAACCCAGGTGTCCCTACCCTCGATCGAGACCACTCGTGGCACGCGATCTTCGTAGCCCTTTGGGGCCCGCTTCGTCCAAAGATCGTGAACCTCTGTCATGTGCGTGTCCGCGTCGATGACTCGCACTTCGTCTGTCAGTGTCGTCATGGCACCTCCGCATCACCATCTGTAGCACCGAATTCCACCGCCCACGCCGTCTCAGCCTCCCGGCTGGCGAGCGGAGAAGGTGGTATCGACGTGAGGTCATGGTACAGGACCGGCAATCGGCCCCGTCGCTTGTGGCCCGGCGGCCATACCGCGGAAGATCGAAGGTCGTGCCCGTCCTACCTTCGATTTTCGTGGTCGGGACGAACTGGATTATCGTGCCGTAGAGCCAGATTGCCCATTGACCAGGACCGACCTGGCCCGACCGCCGGCGTCGGTGCCATTGATGGGTCAGCGCGGCAGGCGCTTCGAGGAGTAGAAAAATGTCCAATCAGGCCAGCAGCGAACCCTCGCCTCCACCCGCCAACGACGAGCTACGAGTCGGTATCGTCGGGATGGGTACCATCGGACGCGGGATCGCCACCAGCCTGGCCCGGCGGGGACGCGTTCCGGTTGTGTTCGACGTACGGCCTGACGCCGCCAGAGACCTCCTTGGCTCTCCGTCGCTCGCCAACTCGCCGGCGGACCTCGCCAACCAAACCGACGTGGTGTTCATCTCCGTCGTGGATGCTCAACAGGTGACGGACGTCGTGGTGGGACCGGAGGGCCTCCTCTCCGGGGCCAGGCCCGGTGCGGTGTTCGTGGTCACGGCCACCATCGCGGTCAAGGTCATCCTGGACCTGGCCGAACGCTGCCAACCCCATGGGGCGTCGCTCCTGGACTGTGGCGTCACCGGAGGAAGCCGGGCGACGGAGAACGGCCTCATCGCTCTCATCGGCGGTCCGACGGACTTGGTGACCCGGGTGCGTCCCGCCATCGAGGATTTCACGGCCCGGGTTGTGCACTGCGGTCCGCTCGGGGCTGGCATGGCCACCAAGCTGGCCAGCCAGATCGTGACGGCCGGGCGCTGGAGGGCCGTCTACGAGGCGGTGGAACTCGCCTCTGCCTGTGGGGTCGACCCGGCCATGTTGGTCGACGTCATCGACGCTTCAGATCCGGAGGGGACGGCGCTGACCGGACTACAGCGGCTCCGGATCAAAGGCCAGACGGTCGACGCTTTTTCCCGTCCTGTCCGTCACTACTTTCGGAACGTCGACAAGGACACAGCGGCAGCCCAGCAGCTCGCGGCAGAGAAAGGCATTGCTCTGCCGCTCGTGGACCTCACCCGGGCCTTGGCCGGCGAGACGTTCTCGTGGCTGGACCAGGCCGGCGGGTAACAGAGCGCTAGGAGAGGGCGGCTGCGGCTTCCTGCTCGACCACGGTTCCCTGGAAGTGGGTATTTTGGAAGAGGCGCGAACCGGGTTCCTCGGGGGCGGATCAGTCTGCGACGACGCGGGCCGGCCAGGAGGCCGGCAGATCGAGATCGGTGACGGCCACATCGTGGATCGATCCGATCCCCATCTCCGCGAGGGTCCGGTCAACGCCATTGCGGATGATCTCCAGCACGCGCTGCACACCGGCGGAACCCCCAGCCGCGAGGCCCCAGACGCACGCTCTGCCGAGTAACACCGCTCGGGCACCCAGGGCCACGGCCTTGACAACGTCAGCCCCTGTACGCACCCCGCCATCCAACAGGACTTCGACCTGGCCATCGACCGCCTTTACCACACCAGGCAAAGAGCGCAGGGATGCGGGGATGCCGTCGAGTGCCTTCCCGCCGTGGTTGGACACGACCACGGCGTCGGCGCCGGCATCGACGGCCCGACGGGCGTCGTCAGGCCGGGAGATCCCTTTGATGATCAGCGGACCTTGCCAGGCGGCGGCGATCCAGGGCACATCCTCCCAAGTCGGAGTCAAGGGCAAGGCCTCGGCATACGAAAGGGGCGAGGCATCCGGAGCCGGCCGCACGTTGACTGCTTCGAGTTTCAGCCCCTCCCGGGCGTAGTCCGCGAACCAGCGCGGCCGCACGATGAGCTCGGGAAGGTAGCGCATCGCGTTTTGGACCGTCACCCTCGTGGGGATCTGGTTGCGCGCTGCGCCTGGAGACGGCGTCTCCGAAACCCCCAACAGGTCGACAGTCAGGATGAGGGCGGCACACCCTGCCGCCCGGGCTCGCTCGATGGCGCCTTCTACCGCCGGGCGGCCACCCGCCAGATAAATCTGGTACCAGACAGGCGACGAGGTGGCAGCGACGATTTCCTCTATGGGGCGGCTCGCCATGGTGCTCACTCCGACGGGGATTCTCATGGCATCGGCGGCTCGGGCGACCCCGACTTCAGCCTCCCGGTGGGCCAGCCTGAGGATGCCAACCGGCGACACCGCGACGGGCATGGCGAGGTGCTGGCCGAGCACCGTCGTGGCCAACTCTCGCTTTTCATGACTGACGGCCACCCGGGGCCGGAAGCCGACCTCACGAAAGGCGCGCAGGTTGTCTTTGAATGTCAACCCCTCCCCGATGCCGCCGGAGAAGGCGGCATAGATACTCCGGGGGATCCGGCGCTTGGCCAGCCGTTCTGCGTCCCGAACACTTGCAATGTCTTGTACGTTCACGGCCAGAAGCCTCTCCAGTAATGGGAACCCAGTGGGTTCACCCGACTCGCACGGGCTGCGACGGCCGCAAACGCAGCGATTGGAGGACTCAGATCCTCGGCAGCGTCAGCGCCCCGCCGTCGACGGCAAGGATTTGCCCGGTCACCCACGATGCCGCGTCCGAAGCAAGGTACAACGCAGCGTAGGCGATGTCGTCTGGGGTCCCGATGCGCCGCAGGGGCAGCCGCTCCGCCACCTCTTCGGGTGTCCGCCGCTGCAGTTGCTCCGCCAGGTCCGTGAGGCCGTACTCGGTGATGTTGGCTTTTCCGAAGTCCGTCTCCACCACGCCAGGAGCGATGGCATTGACCCGGACCGCGGGCGCCAACTCATACGCCATCTGTTGGGTGAGCTGAATCATGGCGGCTTTGGTCCCCGCGTACCATCCGGCGTTTCGATAGACGGTCATGGCCGAGATGGCCGCGATGTTTATGACGGACCCGCCGCGGTCCTGCATGCCGGCCCGCCAAGCGGCACCGGTCCACGTGGCCACGGCGTGCTGGTTGACCTGGACGGCTCTCATGGCTCGATCGTCGTCAACGTCGATCACTCTTCCATGATGTGGGTTGGTCCCGGCGTTGTTGACCAGGATGTCGATCCCTCCCAACCGGTCGACAGTCGCGGCCACACATGCCACCGCGTCATCCCGCCGGCCGACGTCGGCTGCAAACCAGTCCGCTATCCCTCCCGCGCCGACGATGGTGGCTGCAGCCGCTTCGAGGTCCTCTGCCTTCCTCGATGCCAGCATGACCGAGGCGCCAGACTCGGCAAATCGGCGAGCGATGGCCAGACCGATGCCGCGCGACCCTCCGGTCACCAGCACGACCTTTCCGGTAAAGCTGAGTTCCATACGAGCCCCACAGATGTTGCTTGATCTGGCCTGAAGACCAGCTGACAACCGTCGGGCGTCACACTACCCAGCGGGGCTGGGCCACGTCTACCCGACGACGTGGTCGAAGCGCTATCGGCGCCGCATCAGTTCTTGCCCGTCCTGGTAACACATCAGATCCTGATTTCGGAGAATCGCACGCCCACGCACCAGAGTCTCTATTCGAGATTCGAGTGCTGACGTTGGCGATCGGCATGGGGGGGTGGTACCACGTCCCGGGGGAGCCGATCCGATACGCTCATACTGCTGTGCTGCCGTGCCTTCGCCGGACTCGAACCTCAATGGGGATCGGGCCAAGGGAGTGGAGCCGTAATGACATTGCAGTTTTATCTCAGCTGCGGTTTTCAGCCGCCAGCCGAAACCATCGAGATGACCCGCCTGGCGGAGGAACTCGGGTTTTACGGAGTGTCACTCGGAGATCATCTGTTCTATTCGGTTGAGCCGTCGACGCCCTATCCCTACACGGAGAGCGGCCAGCCGCTCTTCCCACTCGACGCCCCCTGGCCCGACGTCTGGGTCCTCATCGGGGCCCTGGGGGCGATCACGTCCCGCCTGCATTTCCGGACCAGCGTCTACATCCTGGCCCTCCGCCATCCCCTGGTCGCGGCCAGAGCCATGGGGACCGCGGCGGTGCTGGCTGAGGGTCGCGTCGAATTGGGGGTCGGAGTGGGACACCTACGCGACGAGTTCGACGCCTTGGGAGTGGATTTCCACTCTCGAGGCCGGCGCACGGATGAGTCCATCGAGGCCCTGCGTTCCCTGCTTCGACCGGGCCCCGTGTCGCACCACGGCCCGTTCTGGGACATCGGCCCTATCTACCTGCATCCCGCCCCGCAAGGACCGGTGCCCATATTCATCGGAGGCGAATCGAAAGCGGCGCTGCAGCGAGCAGCCCGGTTGGGGGACGGGTACGTCAGCATCCCCCATACCTTCGAAGAGCTCGAGAGTCTCATGGCCGAGCTGAGAAGACTGCGCATCGATCTGGCGCCTCAGCTACCACCGCTGCGGTTCCACGTCCACTGCCCAGAGCTGCAAGGGCCGGGTGATTTCCGTCGGTTGGCGGATGCAGGCGCGGAGGCCGTCAACGTGGCCTTCTGGCGTCAGGCGCGGGAACCGCTGCCGTGGGAGGAACGGCTCGAGAAAATGCACGAGTTCTCGGAGTCCGTTATCGCCAGGATGTGACGGGTAATCCCGGTCTCGTAGCGATCGGGGTGGACAAGCTGTCAAAACCCGCACCGTCGACAGCCCGGGTCAGAAGGCCGAGGGACGCCTCCAGGTCCAGCGGCAGCCGCAGCCGACCCTGCAGGCAAAGGGAGATGTTGGCGAGCTCGTGCTCATCGCAGAGACCGACGGGGCCCAGGACCCGGTGGCAGGCCCGCGAGACGCGACCGGTTGGCTCGGTCACGGCCGGGAAGGCTACCCGCGCCGGTGGCTAGTGCTTCAATGGTGGATAGGATCCTGGTGGCCGGATGCGCGCCTCACCCGTCTCAGGCCGGAGAAGGAGATGATGATGACGGAACGAACCCTGCTGACGAACGCGATGGTGCTCACCTGCTCGGGAGACCCCACAGAGAAGCCGTCGGCCTCCGATCTTCTCATTGAGGGCGAGCGCATCGCCGGGGTTTGGCCCGCCGGTGCGCAGGCCGATTCGGTCGACGCTCGCGTGGTGGACCTCCATGGCGCCACCGTGCTGCCCGGGTTGAGCGACGCCCATACCCATATCAGCTGGCCGCTGGATTTCGTGTTCGACCACGCCGGCACGGCTACGGCACCCCCGCACAAGCACATGCTGGACGTGGCCGCAGTGGCCCGGACCTTCATCGAAAGCGGCTACACCCTTATCATCGGGGCTGGGGTGATGCAGCCCGACGACGACATCGTGATGAAGGACTTCATCGATCGTGGCCTGCTGCCGGGCCCCCGGATTGTCCCGAGCGGCCCGATGGTTACCGAACCGGGAGCTCTCGGCGACGGCACCCCCTGGATGGAAGTCGCCGCCGATGCCAAGGGGATGAGAGAGATCGTGGCTGGACAGTGCGACAGGGGCGTGCGCGCCATCAAGCTCTTCATTTCGGGTGACGGGATACTTCCGGAGTTCCCCTCGACAGACACCTATATGAATGACGAGATGCTTTCGGCGGCCGTCGACGAAGCAGCCAAGCACGGGGCCATCATCACAGTCCACGCCCGCAGCGCAGGCAGCATCGCCATGGCGGCGCGCACAGGGGTGCAGCTGATCCACCACGCCTGCTTCATCGACGATGAGGCCATGAGTGCCCTAGAGGCTCGGCGGGACGACGTGTGGGTCTGCCCCGGCATGCATTACGTGTACGCCATGGTCAATGGCCACGCCAATCCCTGGGGAATGACGCCAGACCGGCTCGAACGCTCTGGTTACCAGAAAGAGCTCGATGGTTTGATCGGTGGCCTCCGCAAACTCCATGCCGCCGGCATCCGCATCCTGGCCGGTGGTGATTTCGGCCATCAGTGGACGCACCACGGAACTTATGCGGCCGAACTGCAGCGTTATGTCGAGTTGCTCGGCCTGACCCCAGTCGAGGCGATCCACACCGCGACTCGCAATACTGCGCCACTTGTCGGGCTCCAAACCGGACAGGTCAGGGAAGGTTATCTGGCCGACCTTTTGATCGTCGACGGCGATCCGACCGACGACATCACCCTCCTCCTGTCCCCAGAGCGTCGCCGGAGCGTGATGAAAGACGGCGTATTCGCCTACGTCAATCCGCTGGTGACCGTGTAAGCCCATGCGCCGCAGTTCGTCAGTACCCCGATCTGGCGTACCGGAAAGGCTCAGAGGGTCCCGATAAATCGTAGGGAGCCGTCCTTGACGCCCTCCGACATCGACGTCGGGGGGTCCGGACGGCGCTTGCTCATCACCGCCAGGTTGCCCTCCATCCAGGTCACCCGGCACACGCGCCTCGATATACGCCACCCATCGGCCGTCATCCGCAACTCGTCGTCGAACCATGCACCACCCGCAACCGCCTCGCCACCGGGAAAACCGCGCCGGATCAGGCGGAAGAGCCCCTGAGAGACCGCATACCCGGCATCGCCGGAAAGGTTCCAATTCAGATTGAGAACCAGATGCTGGGTCACATCGAAAGGCTCGACCATGGCTACCAGGAAGTCCTCCCGCCACGCCTGCAGATTGTCCCAGCGGCCCCATGGATAGTCGGCCTCCACGTCCGGGACGAAGACTCGGTCCCAGAGGTCGAGCTGCTTGGCGTCGACCGCGAGGGCATAGAGATTCATCAGCTGGACAATGGACTCGCCGTCCGTCATGTTGCCCTCCATCCACTTACGGCTCAACTGTGTCGCAGCCATGATAGCGACGGGGATCCTGGTCGTCCCTCTGCCCTTCAGACCTGGTGTTCCCCGGCCTGAAGCGATCGTGTCGGCTCAGATCAGGAAGGTGGCTGCCCCAAGTTGTGCATGAACTCATCGATGCGAGGCGCGTCCTGCTGCACAGGTTCGGAGTAATAGCGGCCTCGCACGATGGTGCCACTCTCCTCGTCGATCTCCCAGATCGTCACCGCAGCCATCTCCAGTCCGCTGGCCGTGGCGTGGCTCTCGGTCCAGATGTGGTTGCCGCTGACCGCCTTTCGGAGGAGCGTCACCTCGAAATCCGGGTACGTCTCGAATAGGAAGCGCATGTTGGCGACCTCCTGATCGCGTCCCTTGAAGCCACGAGCCGGCTTCTGCGGCACGATCATCTCGAAGTCCGGGTGGAAGCAGCGCTCGACACCGTCGGCATCGTGGGCGTTGGTTGCGGCGAGGAACGCCTCCGGCGCGTCCTGACCGGCAGGCCAGGTGGGCCCGTCCGGGTTGAGATGGCCGGTGAAGTCGTCCATCGAGGTTCCATCGTGGACCGGGATGTCGGTATAGACGCGCGCCCGCCTAATCTGACCATCCTCCACGTCCAAGATGGTCATGCAGGGCACCATGGTGCCGTCTCCGTGCTCGATCGAGGCGTCCAGATAGATGCGGTTGCCGACCACGTCCGTGGACACCACCTCGAACCGGCTGTTTGGCTGGTGCTCCCATATGCGGGTCCACTGCCGTCGATACGTGTCCTGGCCGCGCCAGCTGCGATCCGGGCGCATGGGATGCACCGCCTCGATGTCGGCGTGCCAGCAGGACACCAGGGCCTCGAGGTCCTTATCCTGCTGGGCCTTGAGGTAGCGCGCCAATACCTCCTGGGCGTCATCCATCGCGTAACTCCTCCTTCATTCCGGCCCGTCGAGCAGCGGCCCCGGTCTCACACGTACTACACCCCCCTCCCGAGCCCGTCAAGCTCGTCCAGCCCCCGTCCCGTGATCATCAGCATTTGTCCGGAACGGCCGCCCTCCGGTGAGGACGCGGCCAACGCCGCTTCTTGGGCTCAGACGTCGCGTTGCGCGTCCCAGGTATTTTCGTTGAGGGGATTGACCCGCAACGGCGGCTTCTTGATGCGCTGCATGGCCTCAGTGCGTTCCGGGTTCTCGAGAAACTCGATGTAGCGAGGCACCATGAAGGTGGGCATCCGTTCGGCCAGAAATTGGCGAAGCTCAGCTGGACTCACCTTCTCGCCATCCTGGAGGATGACGCAGATCTTCACCTCGTCTTCTCCGTATTCCGACGGGATCCCGATAGCAGCCGTTTCAGATACGGCCGGGTGCTCGTTGACATAGGCCTCGACCTCCATCGACGAGATGTTCTCCCCGCGCCGGCGCATCGAGTCCTTGATGCGGTCGACAAAGTGGTAGCGGCCGTTCTCATCCCGTACCACCCCGTCGCCCGTGTGGAACCAACCGTTCCTCCAGGCCTCGGCGCTCTTGTCCGGCATGCCGAAATACCCGGCGAGCATGCGCCACGGTTCGGTGGTACGAACCAGCAGTTCGCCAACCTGCCCGGTCGGCACCTCGTAGTCGTGCTCGTCGGCAACCCGGACCTCGTAGCCGGGTGCCACCCACTTTCCGGTCGAGGCCCGATCGGCTGACACGTCCGGGCCGGCGAAGAGAGGCGTGCCTACCTCGGTGTTGCCAAATACCGTCCGCATCTTGATCCCGAAACGCTTCTTGAAATCTTCGATACGGGGGATCACCGGGGCCCCCGAAACACAACGGAGAGGATTGTCCGCGTCATCCGGGTGAGGAGGCTGGTCCAACAACCAGTTCATCATGGCGGGAATCAGTGCAGTTACCGTGCAGCCATACTCCCGTATATCCTTCCAGTACTCCTGGGTCTTGAACGATTCCCGGAGGACCACTTGGGCGCCGGGAAATGCCAAATGGGCGATCGGCAACATGCCGGACAGGTGAAAGACGGGGTACGGGCCATACCACACGTCGTCACTTGTCAAGTCCATCCAGGTCACATTCGGCCACAGCCGGCCCCACGGAACGAGCACACCTTTTGACGCCCCCGTCGTACCCGACGTGTAGCTGATACAGGCGGTCTCGTGGCGCTCCGGTACCGGAAGATCGGTCGCGGGGGTGGCTGCGTCCCACAGCTCGGCGGCGGCCACCACGCGAATCGGATAATCGGCGGGGAGGTCTGCCGGCGCGGCATCCGGGACGATCACCAGCTCGAGCAGCTCCAGCTGGCCGGCGATCTCGGCCACCCGGTCGAGGAACTCGCGTGCGCAGATCATGCGCTGGGCGCGGCAGTTGGTCAGGATGTACTCGAGCGACCGGCCGCGAAAGTCCGTGTTGACACCGGTGTGCACAGCTCGCAACCACCCCAGCCCGAGCCAGTGCTCCTCGGCCCGAATGGATGTCCGCACCATGGTCGGAACGTTGTCACCGGCTTCGATCCCGGCGTTCCGAAAAGCATCCGCCCACCGCAGGGCACCATGATGAAACTCCCCATATGTGCGGCTCCCTCCTCCCACTTGGCGGAGGAAAGGACGGTCCGGCTCGCGTTCAGCCCACTGGCCGAGCACCCAGGGCAAGGTCTCTGTCGGCGCAAACGTCGGCTCAGGCACACCCGTTGTCACTCTCCCACCCTAACCAGTTTCGCCATCGATCAGCCATCGCACCACCGCGACAACCTTGGAGACCGGGCCGCGGTATCAGTAGCGAATCGACCTCACTGCGTCCGCGGACGGCACCCTCCAGCCAACGGCCCGAAGCTACAGTTGGCGACCTGTCAGTTTGGTGGAGTTGGCGCTTCCTGTCAGTTGGGGCGGCGGTCGGGCTGGTCGAGGTGATAGAGCCTGGTGGCTGTGTACTGGAGGACGTTGCCGACGAGTTCGTCGGGGAGGCCGGCCAGCGACCGTTCCATCACCACTCGGGGGCTAGGCGATTCCGAAGCCGGTCCGGGCGACAAGCTGGTGGCGTGGGGGAAGTCGGTCTCGAACATCAAGTTGTCGGCCAGCTGGTCGATGACCGGCCGCAAGGCTTGATGCTCGAACCAGTACATCCCGTAGATCTGGCGGCGCATGTACTCGCTCGGGAGCAGCCGGTCGGGATAGTCCTTGTGCGCCCCCACGTTGAGCCACTGCCAGTCCATGCTCTCGGCCAGGAAGGGCAGCCACCCGGCTCCGTTCTCGACCGAGACGAACTTGAGATCGGGATAGCGGTGACAGACGCCGCTCAGCACCACCTCGGCAATGTTTTGGGCGTTGCCCAGCAACGTCAACGAGCTCTCCCGGGTGAAATCGAGCTTCTTGGACTGATCCACCGCCCCCTTGAGATCGTCATCAGAGGCCAGGAACCCAACGTGGAAATTCATGGTCAGATCCATCTCCTGGGCCTGGCTCAAAAGCGGCTCCCAATAGTCGTCCATCAAACGGGGCAGGCCCACCTTGTCGTAGCGAGCGGCGAACAGCACGCCCTTATGACCCATATCGTAGGCCCGCTTCATCTCCGCCACCGAAGCCTCAATATCCCAAAACGGCATCATCATCATCGGGATCAGACGCTTGGGGTCAGCCGCACAGAACTCCGACAACCAATCGTTGTAAGCCCGCACACACTCCGTGGCCAGCTCGTGCGGCATCTGATTAAGAAACACGTGACTGTGGAAACCCAAGATGTTCGGGTACAGCACCGAGTAGTACACGCCGGCCTCATCCATGTACGCCAACCGCTCTTTCGGGTCCACCGCCGCCGGCAACGCCTCCTCCAGCTTCCGAGGATGCGAGGGAGGAAACTCCGGCCAGCCGGCCTGAGCAAACGCCCCCACCCCGTACAGCTTCCGAGACCCCACATACCACCAGTCCTCCTGGCGCCGCTCGTGGAAGATCACATGCGGCACCAACTCCCCCCACTTGGACGCCACCCGCGACGTCCACAGATCCGCCGGCTCGATGATGTGCGAGTCCACGTCAGCCACCGCGTAACGCTCACACAAAGCCACTCCGGGGGTACCCTCACCGGCCATGGTCCCCTCCTCCCTCTCGGTTTCCTGGACACCGCATTCTACTGTGCGGCCCTGGCGCCTGCCCACGGAGGACCTTCCCGCCTCGGCTCCTCCGGGTCGGACCGACGGACCGCGGTGGCCGGGCCGGGGCTGGGGTACCGGCGGATTCTTACCTTTTGTGGAGTTCTCCGCCCGGGCGTCGAGACGAGTCGCCGGGGAAACGAACGGTGCGATGCCCCTCTTCGGCGAGACCACAAGCGGCAGCACGAACCGGCGCCGATACCGCCCATGACCTAAGGTCGACCCCCATGACGCTGGGCTCCCTTCCGATTCGGATCGTCGTATGACGTTGGACGAGCTTCTCGCCAAGGAGGCGATCCGGGACGTTCTGTTGCAGTACTGCCGGGCGATGGACCGCATGGACAGGGAGCTGGCTCTGTCGGTGTGGCATGACGACGGGACGTGCAACTATGTCGATCTCTTCGAGGGGACGGCCGCCGGTTGGGTCGATCGGGTGTGGAAAATCCACTCGAAGCTGTTCCGTCACTCGCACCAGATCACCAACTCGCTGATCGAGATCGACGGCCATCGTGCGGTGAGCGAGACCTATGTGACCGCGGTGCTCTGGCGACCCCCGGTCGAGGCCCCGCTGGAGATCACCTCTCGCGGCCGGTACTTGGACCGCTGGTCCTTCCGGCAGGGCCGCTGGGCCATTGACCACCGTCTCTACCTCAACGACCTCACCAGGTCGATCACGATTCCCGCCGAGGGGTGCGCGCTCGTAGTGGAGCCTGTCCGTCGAGACAGGCGCGACCCCTCATACGAGCTGTTCGCCGAGCTCGGTCGACCATTCCCCGGTCCGGCTGCCGGGTCGGAGAACCCTGGCCGCGAACAGGAAGGCAACAGGTGATAAAGCTCGGCGTGCAAATGTGGCCTACCGACTACTCGGCATCACCCGTCGACGTGGCGGTAGGAGCGGAGGAGCGTGGGTTCGAATCGTTTTTCGTTCCTGATCACACCCACATACCTGCGTCCCGCTTGAGTCCCTATCCGGAGGGCGGCGAGCTGCCGCGTGAATACTCGCATCTCGTGGATGCGCTGACTGCATTGACAGCGGTCGCCGCGGCCACCTCCCGGATCCGGATGGGCACAGCCGTCTGCCTGGTCGTCGAGCGGGATCCGATCATCCTGGCCAAGCAGGTCGCGTCCATCGACCATCTCTCGGGGGGAAGGTTCGAGTTCGGGGTGAGCGCAGGCTGGAATCGTGAGGAGATGGCCAACCACGGCACGTCGTTCGACCACCGATGGCGCCTTCTCCAGGAACGGATCGAGGCCATGCGCGCCATTTGGACGGAGGACGAGGCCGAGTATCACGGCGAGTACGTGGATTTCGACCCGATCTGGTCGTGGCCCAAGCCCATACAGCGCCCGGGCCCTCCGGTCCTGCTCGGAGGTTCGGGCCAGAACGTCCTCCAACGGGTGACCGCCTACGGCGACGGATGGATACCTGTGCGGCATCAGGAAGGCGACACCCTGTTTTCGCGCATCGATATCATGCGCGAGATGGCCCGCGAGCGCGGCCGGCCGGAGCCCACCGTGACGGTGGTCGGGACGAACCCGAAGCCCGCAGTGCTGGCCGAGCTGGAGGAGCATGGCGTCGAGCGCGCCTTGATCGCCCTCCCCGTGACCGACCGAGACGAGACGTATCGACGCCTCGACCGCTATGCGGAGCTACTGAAGTCCTAGGTCTGGACGTGGCCTAGGCAACTAGGGTCCCTGGCTGCGGATGCCTGTAGTGCGAGTGGAGCCCTCTGGAGTCGAATTGCAGCTGCTCCCCGGCGAGGCGGTCGCGGTCGGGGCCTGGCGGCTAGGCTACTTCTGGCCCACGAGCTGCTGGGGGCAGGCGGAGTGCATGCTGTGCCGCACGGTCGTCGTCGAGGGCGACGAGCACGTCCTGCCCCCGACTGACGAGGAGCTCGAAGCGCTCGGGCTGCGCTTGCCTCGTTCCCTGCGCCGCCCAGGCGTTCGACTCGGTTGCCGCCTGGTCGTCACGGCCGATGGGGTCACGGTTATGAAAAAGGGGTTGGTGCCCCCGTCAGAGTGAGGCGGGGCCGCTGAGGCGGGCCTGCCGATGCGGACCCCCTTCAGCCGCGTCGCCGACGTGGACGGGGACATGGACGGGCCGGCTCACCGGGCAATCACCTCTTCCAGATTGGGCCGGCGCAACCGATGCCACATCTGGGTGCCGAGAAAGGGACAGTTCGTCGCCGAGCGACCATGCTCGTTCTGGTAGTAACTCTTCGCCCGCGGGTCCATGTAGATCCTGGATCTCTCGCGTTCGTCCAACTCGTCGTTCCAGCGCCAGTACGCCTCCTCGGTAACGTCAATCGACGTCTTCCCGCTCGAGATGAGGTGTTCCATGCAATCGAGGGCGAATCGGGTGACCATTTCCTCATGGTTGATAACCCCAAGCCCGCCGTAGGGATTCATATTGGGCCCGTAGATCATGAAGAAGTTGGGAAAATCGGGCACCATCACTCCGATATAGGCCCGGGGACCGTCCTTCGACCACAGCTCCTCAACTGTCGTGCCGTTGCGGCCCCTCACTTCCATGGGCCACAGGCACTCGTTGGCCCGGAACCCGGTGGCATAGACGATTACATCCGCGTCGTGCTCTGATCCGCCCTCGGTCCTGACACCCGTGCTCGTGATGCGTTCGACGCCATCTGTGACGAGCGTGACATTGTCCCGGAGCAGGGCGTCGTAATAGCAATACTCACTGTCGACCTGCACCGGCCTGGTCGAGAACGGGGGATGGGGCGGGATCATCTTCTCGATCAGATCGGGGTGATCCCTGAACTTCTTCCCGATGAACTCAACGCGCTCGTCCCTCAGGCGCTTGTTGACCGCGCTGCGAGCGTGAGGATCGTGGAAGTTAGGGTCGATCTCTCTCATCGGCCCCGACAGGTAGGGACTGAGGAGCCAGTTGGTCCGAAAGCGCATGAAGTTGGTGTAGTAAGGAAAGTTGCGGTCCAGCCAGGTCACTTGATCAGGAAAGGCGGAGAGGTAGCCCTTGCGGTCGAAGAGCCACTGCGGGGTCCTCTGAAACACGTCCACGTGCCCAGCCTGGAGAGCGAGCGCGGGGACCAGTTGAACACCGGAACATCCCGTGCCGATCACCGCGAAGCGCTTGCCTGTCGGGTCCAGATCCTCAGGCCAGCGGGCCGTGTGGAACGAGGGCCCCTGGAACTCGGACATGCCGTCGATCTGGGGCACGTTCGGCCGCGAGAGCAGACCCACCGCGCTGATGACCGCGTTCGGGTGCCACACCTGCTGTCCCTCAGGCCCCTTGGCCGTGACCTCCCACGTGGCCACCTCCTCGTCCCAGCTCATCGTCACGACCTCGGTGTCGAAGACGATGTGGTCTCGGACGCCAAAGGCGTCGGCAACCCAGTTGAAGTAACGCTGGTTCTCGTCGCGCAGGCAATACGGGTATGAGAAGCAGAAGTCCACCCCGAAGATATGCGTGTAGGCGCGGCTCGGTGAATCGACACGCGCCCCGGGGTAGTGGTTCTCGAACCACGTCCCTCCGACCCCCGGGTTCTTCTCGACCACGGTGAACGGAATGCCGGCGTGCTTCAGTTGCACCGCAGCATTGAGACCGCCCATTCCCGCTCCGATCACGATGACCGAGAAGTCGCCGAGACGTTCAGGCGACGGGGACCTTTCCCACTTCAGACCCCGGATGAACGGGTCGAGGGCGAGCTCTTCGATCCAGATCTCCAGGTCCTCCGCTGGCACTTCCTCCACGCCCGCGGCCAACGCCAGGCTTCGGGGCAATCGATCGGGATCACCCGCACCGAGCGGCCCCGCACCTGCGTCGCGATACGACTTGAGGAAGTCGGCGGCCTTGGCCCGGAGCAGCGCTACGTCCTCCTGATCGGCCACGGCGGCCGCGTCGATACCCACCTGGCCGGTGACGCGCGTAGCGGCGACCCGCTCGTCGGCTGTCAACTGGTAGAGCAGGCCCCGTAAGGCCATCGGGTCCGCGTAGCTGATTGCCTCGTCGATCTCCTGGTCACTCGCCTCGAGCAACTCGGAACGCGTCGTTGTCATACCTGTGGCCATTTCCTTGTGCTTTGTCTGTGATCCCTAAGGGACCCCTCATGTCGAAGATAGCCCACCCCAGGGAATCCAGGCACACCGGCCGCGCGCCCTGGCCACGGCCTGGCCACCTGGGTCGTCGGCTGGAAACGGGGGCGCGCGGTACACCTGGCCCGGTCGTCGCACCCGGAGATCTTCTCCAATCGGGAAACAACGATCCCTCCGGCGCCCGCGAAAGTAGAAAATTTTCCTGGGTAGATGGACCCGCTTCTGGGCAGGCCAGCTCGCCAGGTCCTAGCGTGGTGCCCATGAGGTTCGGCGCCGGACTAGCCGTGACAACCGATCCGGGAGAGGCGGCCAGGCAAGTCGTCCACCAGGCCAATGTGACGCTCGGAGGGGCCCCGGCCCAGCTGGGGGTCTTGTTCGCTTCTTCCCATTTCCTGGACGACGCAGAGCTGTTGCTGGCTGCCGCCAGCGAGGAGGCGGGCGCTCCGCCTCTGATCGGTTGCGTCGCCGAATCAGTGCTCGGTGGTGACCGGGAGGTCGAGCACCAGGCCGCAGTGTCGATGTGGCTGGGCGCAGAGATGGAACCCGTCGAGACCTTCTCGATGGAGTTCCTGCCCAGTTCCAGCGGCGGAGCCTTCTGTGGCTACCACTTGCAGCCGGGAACCTATCTCATGGTTTCCGATCCGTTCAGCTTTCCGGCCGACGCACTGTTGCAGCACCTCAACGAGCACGTGCCCGGGGCCATGGCCATGGGTGGATTGGCCAGCGGGGGGCTTCGCCCGGGGCAAGGCCGGCTGTTCCTGGATCAAACGGTGATCCCCACTGGCTGTGTCGGTGTCCGGCTTGGTCCTCAGACCCCGGTCGAGTTGCTGGTCTCCCAGGGCTGCCGTCCGCTCGGCGATCCCTACACCATCACCGGAGCCGAGGGAAACATCATCCACGAGCTAGGAGGACGCACTCCCGTCGCCCGCCTGCAGCATCTCGCCCGCACCCTGACAGAAAGCGACCGCCAGCTGCTCACCCAGGGGGTCCAGATGGGCCTGGTGATCGATGAACACAAGGTCGAAAGGGGCGCGGGCGATTTCTTGATCCGGGCCGTCATCGGCATGGATCCCCGCTCCGGGGCGCTCGCCGTGGGCGATCAGGTCCGCGTCGGCCAGACCGTGCAGTTCCACGTCCGCGACGCCGACTCGGCCGACGAGGACCTCAAGCGCACCCTCCAGGAGAGGTTGGCCGGCCGACCGGTCTCGGGCGCGCTGCTGTTCACCTGCAATGGGCGGGGATCCCGGCTGTTCGCGGAAGCGGACCACGACGCCGGCCTGCTGAGCAGAATGGCTGGCCCCATGCCCCTGGCCGGATTCTTCTGCGCCGGAGAGCTGGGTCCCATCGGTGGCAAGAACTTCCTGCACGGCTTCACCGCGTCTATCGCAGCCTTCGTCGACCGCGACCAATAGATCCCTCCGGCCATGAGCACCTTGAATTTCGACGGCGACGTGATCATCGTGACCGGAGCGGGGAGGGGAATGGGTCGAGCGCACGCCCTCGAGCTCGCTGATCGGGGCGCCCGGGTCGTCGTCAACGACGTGGAGAACGCCGCGGAGGTCGCTCAGGAGATCCTGGCCAAGGGAGGCACGGCGGTAGCTAACCAGGAATCGGTGGCGACGCCGGAGGGCGGCGCCGCGTTGGTAAATGCCGCTCTGTCGACGTGGGAGCGCCTCGACGCGGTGGTGAGCAATGCCACCATCGTGCGCCATCTCCCGTTCGACGAGATGACCCTCGACGACTTCGATGCCGTCATCAGCACCAAACTGCGGGCGGGCTACTTCGTCCTCCATCCGGCGTACAAATGGATGAAAGCGGCCGGGAGTGGACGCATCGTGGCCGTCACGTCGCTATCAGGACTCCTGGGGGCTCACCACCAGGCCAACTACGCGGCCGCCAACGCCGGATTGCTGGGCCTGATCCGTTCTCTCGCCCTCGAAGGCGCGGTCCACGGAATCCAGGCCAATCTCCTCAATCCCGGCGCCCTGAACGCCCGAACCGACGCCTGGCTCGACGCCATCACGACCGTCGATGCGGCCAAGGTCCGGGCCAACTTCCTACCCGAGCGGGTGAGCCCCATGGTCACGGTGCTGGCGCACCGGTCCTGCCCCTGCACCGGGCAGGTGATGAGCGTGTGGGGCGGGGCGTTCGCCAGAGCCACGGTGACCCTCAATCGAGGATGGGTTTCCGAGACGCCACCGACGGCAGAAGACGTGCTCGCCCATTGGAGCACGATCACCGACGAGTCGTCAGCCGAGGACCCGGGCCTTGACGCCATGGCCTTCGGGGCCGGCAACTTCGAACGGCTCTACGGGGCCTGATCCCGACGGTCGCAGCCGATTCTCGATAGCACCGGCGAGAGCACGGCAATCATCCGCCCACCGGCGCGGCAGCAAAGTCGAACACCCGTAGCGCATTATCCCGCAGGACCAGGCGCCGGACTTCCGGGGTGAGGTGGGCGGTCATCCGGGTGGCATTATCTCGACTGTGCGGGAACGTGCCATCGCTGTGCGGGTAGTCCGTCTCGATCATGACGTTGTTGACGCCGATCTTGTCGATGTTGTCCGCACCGTGGGCATCATCGATGAAACAGGCGAAGATGTGGTCGTGGAAGAGGGCCAGCGGCTCATCGACCGACATGCCGGCCATCTCCCGCGGCGTGATCACGCCGGTCATCAGATCGATGGCCAGCTCGTTCTCCTGGGCCCACCGGTAGCGCTCGTAGACTGACGAGAGCCGCTCCAGGACGTACGGAATCCACCCGATGCCGCCCTCGGCCAGGACGATGCGGAGATCCGGGAACCGCTGGAGCTTCCCTGACCAGATCCAATCCGCCAGCGCCGACGCCAGGTTCATAGCGACGAGCGTCGCCGAGACCATCCGGGGCGCATCCGGTGAGGTGGTGTGGACCCGACCGCTCGATCCGAAATGACACGCCAGCACGAGGCCAGTCTCGTTCAATGCGGCCAGAACGCCATCCCAGTGCCCGGACCGGTCGTGCAACGACGGAAGGCCCAGATCGAAGAGGTTCTCGGACCACGAGACCGCTTTCGCTCCCCGGGCGGCAACCCGCTCGACCTCGTCGGCACAACACTGCGGGTCCCAGTACGGGAGGACCACGCACGGGATCAGGCGCCCTGGCGCCGTCCCCGCCCATTCGTCGACGACCCAGTCGTTGTACGCCTGCAGGCAGACGAGCGACAGTTCCTTGTCATGAGCGGCGAGAAACATCTGACCGCCGATCCTCGACACCGTGGGAAAGCACACCGACGCCAGGACACCGTCGAGGTCCATGTCCTGGACGCGAGCGACGGGGTCGTAGAACCCCGGCCGCATCTCGGCGTAATTGATCGGCCCCTGCCGGTACTGACCAGGCGCCTTACCAGCGCAGGCGACGAACTCGTCGACGATGCTCGTCTGGCGTCCGCCTTCGAAAACCCAGGTGTCCACCCCGTCTCGCACCACGACCTGGGGTGCCTGCTCGCGAAAGCGGGCCGGCACCCGATCGATCCAGAGCTCCGGCGGCTCGATCAGGTGATCGTCGACCGAGACCACCCAATCGTCCACCCCGCTGAGACTCCCCATGGGGTGAGGAGCGTATTACATCGCGGGCAGGTGCGAGCCAGACCGGCTGGCAGCTGCGGCGGCGCACCGACGCTCTCAACGGAGCTTTCGGCGTCAGCGCAGATTACGGCGCATGAGGGAGTGCACCCGCTCCCAATGCAACTCCGAGGCGCGCCTGTCGTAACGTTCTCCGGGCGGGGCGAACCCGTGGATGGCGTCATCGAAGAAGTCGAGGGTGTACCTGACGCCGGCCTTGTCGAGCGCGTCCCGAACGGTGTCGAGGTCCTCCTTGGGCGCGGTGACGTCCTCGTCGCACCAAGCGAAGTAGAGCTCAGCCTGGGCTCGATCCAGATTGAGGTGGGGTGAGTCGTCGCCGGATCGCACCAGCCAGGCACCGTGAATCGATGCGGCCGCCACCACGCGGGATGGCAGAGCCTTCGCCACAGCCAAGGTGAGCCCGCCACTCATGCAGAACCCGACGGCACCGACCGGCCCATCGGCCGCAGCCGGATCTGTAGCCGCCTGAGCCAGAAGGGCCTCGGCGTCCCCGATGATGTTGGTTGGCGTCACCGTCTCGATCAGCTGGTGACGGGCATGCATCTCCTCGTCGCTGGTGCCGAATTCCCGGTACGGGCCGCCCCGATAAAAGAGGTAAGGGAGCATGACGTAGTACCCTGCCGACGCCAATCGAGCAGCCATGTCCTTGAGCGCAGGCCTAATGCTCGGAGCGTCCATCAGGTAGAGAATGATCGGATGGGGTCCGTCGTGGGTGGGATGGTAGATGAACGTTTTCATGGCCCCGTCAGGCGTCGCAACGTCGGTCTCTGTCTCGATCATGACCCCGATTCTTTCAGAAAACCGGCCGAGCCGCGCCGGGGGAGATTCCCGTTGAAGGCCTGTCCGGGTTTAGCCGGTGCGACCCGCAATGACCGCCTCGACGGCGTCCTCGACCGCAGTGCCGGCAAAGAAATCGGGACTGTCACCGGCATAGAACCGAACCGCGTTCGTGAGGGTGAAATCCCGGAACTGCTCTTCGGTGAGCAGGCCGTGCTCGATCTGCTCGTATGCCTCTTCGAGCGGATGTTGGAATGTAGGCACGTCCCAATGGCCGATGTCCGACCCGATGAAGGCGGGGATCACTGCCCCGAGGGGGTTGACCCGGCGGTCGAACGATACGGCGACCAGAGGGTCGTCGCCCTCACAGCCCCAGAAGAAGCTGCGGCAGAATTGGTCGCGGATGTCCGCCGCGCCCTGTACTCCGCTCAACTCGAAGTCGTTCCTCGCACCCTCGTCGGCGCGCACGGGAGGTATCAATCGATCTTCCGGCAATCCGACCAGCCGAGGATAATACTCAGCCGCCAAACGGGCGAGCCGGGCTGTGTCGATATTGCGAAGATCGAGGCGCTGCAGGCCCTCTGGGCCACGCTTCTCCCACCGGCCGACCATGTCCCCGTAGAGTCGCACACCGATGGCCACCCCTCCCTCCATCAGCCCCACTCTGAGCTTCGGGAACCGATCGATGACGCCACCGAGAAAGAGCGACTTGGCCACCGCCTCCCCTGTCGCGGCAAATTGCCCGGCAGCGTAGACGTAGTTGGAAGGTGACAAACGATCGATCAATCCGGCCCCGGACATGTGGCAGGCGAGCGGAGCGTTCAACTCCTCCGCTCGTCGCCAAAACGGGTCGTAGTCGTATTCGCTGTCGATCCCGTAGGTGTCCATGCGGCGGAGGCGGCTCCTGTACTCGGGAGGCGCGTCCCTGAAAGCGGGAATCGTTCGCCAGACAAATGACGGTATGAGGAAGGCCTTCAGACCCAATGATGCGGCGTGCTCGAGCTCTTCGACGCCTTCTTCGGGCGTGTCGAGAGGCAGCACCGCGACCGGCGACAGCCGGTCGCGGTAGGGGGCAAAGTCCTCTGCGATCATCTCGTTGTACAGCCGGCACAGGCCGCGGCGAGCCTCATCACCGGCGATGTGCCCCACGTGGAGCGCATAGGTGGGAAACAACACAGAGAAATCGAAGCCCGTGTCAGGCAAACGCTGGTACATCAGTCCCGGCATCGACACCGCGGCGTAGTCGTCCGTGACCGCTGTCGTGAACCACATGGCGTTGGCCCGTAGATGGAAACGTCGGCGCTGCTCCAGCGACGGGATGTGGTTGAGCTCCTCACCGGGCACGAGCAGAGCTCGCGCCGAGGGATCGTCGAAGTAGTGCGCGTAGCCGCGGTCTTCCACGAAGCGTACGAAGGCCGCCCGGACCTCCACCAGGTGCCCGTCCCCGTCAATGAGGGTATGGCCCAGCCGCTCCCGAATGGCCGCAGCCGACGTGATCTCGGTGTGAGTTGACATTCCTGACTCTCTCCTGGCTCTCCTTAACGGGTCCCGGCCCCTAGACCAGTTGCACGCCGCAGTCGACAGGCAACGAGGTGCCCGTGACGTACCGGGCCGCATCCGACAGCAGCCACATGACGGCCTCCGACACGTCCTGAGGCTCGATCAGCTCGACGTTCATGACATTGCTCATCCAGCCGGCTGGCGCACCGTCCATGAGATCGGCGGTGAACTCGTTCACGACCATGGGTGTCCGCACGCCCATCGGGTGAACCGTGTTCACCCGAATGTGATGAGGACCGAGCGCCAGGGCAAAGTTCTTCATGATCCCAAGCACCCCGTGCTTGGCGGCGGTGTAGGCGACCTGACCGGGAGTGAGCCGATCCAGGTTGTACGCGGCGCCGCGAAGACCCCCCACCGACGAGGTGATGACCATGCTCCCCCCGTTGCCTGCCGCCACCATGGCAGTCGCGGCCGCTTGGAGCGTGAAGTAGACCCCAGACAGCATGATGTCGATGCTGTCGTGCCATGCACTGAGTTGCCGGCCCTGATCTCCGGTGCTGGCCAGAATGCCGGCATTGGCGACCACCAGGTCCAGCCGCCCGAACGTCTCGACCCCCTCTCGCACCGCACCTTCGACGTCGTCCCATCGTCGCACGTCGCCTTGGATGGCCAGGGCCCGCCCGCCTTCCTTCTCGACCAGATTGGCCGTCTCCTCCAGATCCTCGGGGGTAGCCAAGGGATATTGCACGCTGTCGATCTGCCGACATATGTCCAAAAGGATCACGTCGGCGCCTGCCCGGGCGAGGTTCAAGGCGTGCGAACGCCCTTGGCCTCGTGCCCCACCGGTAATGAAGGCAACCTTGCCGTCAAACAGTCCCATCTTCGTCCTCCTTATTCGGGTTCATCCGCCGGGGCGTCTACCCGCTCGATTTCGACCGCGGCAACCCAGTGCGCCTGGCTGCTCATCAATCATGGCGACGATCGGCCCGGGCAACCAGGTTCGGCAATGCCGCCTCGGAGTACCCTGGCTCTTCGAATTGCACCAACGTCCCGTCGGGATCCACGAACCACCCCGGACCCGGCGAAGGTACCCCCGCCTCGGTGAGGCGACTGGTCAGCGCCGCCAGATCGCTCACCACCAGGGAGACGTGATTGATCCCAACCCCGTCCGCCAGGATCGGCTCACCCGGTAACTCGTCGCCTGGGTGACCGTTGAGAGCGAGCTTTGGGCCCGAGCCCGTCTCGAACAAGGCAAACCGGCGGCGGTCGTGCGGGCTACCGTAAATACTCGGCGCCTGGCCCGAGCGGTGAGGTACCTCCACGTCACAAACCAGGCGCAGACCGAGCAGATCACGGTAAAAGCGCACGCTCGCGTCCATATCCCGCACAGTGATCCCAATGTGATCCATGCCAGCAACGGTGAATTCGCTCGTCATCGGAATCGCCCTTCGGCGCAGGTGCAGGGCGGCCTCACTGTAGCAGTGGACCCCCGACTCCGGCCCGTCCCGCCGTGGTCGCTGACCGATGTTGACAGCCTGCTCTCCCGACCCGTATCATCTGGATGTAGCGCATGCAATCTACGATACATCTATGTATCCGTAGAGCGCGAGACGAACCCAGGGATCCTCGGTCCGCCGCCGGATCCCAGGTGGAGGCATGGCGTGCAGACCCGGCTCATCTTCGACTACACCTCGCCCGATCTTGCCGGTCCGCGGTATTGGGATGCCGTGCGACAGCTCCAGGTCGGCGGTCCGCTGGTGTGGGTCGAGAGCAAAGGGGGCTTCTGGGCTGCGACCTCTCACGCCATGGCGCTGCGCGTGCTTCAGGATTGGCAGACGTTCTCGAGCGCCGAGGGAATCTTTCACCCGCGGCCAGGGCCGGATGTCATGCCCTACACGATGCCGATCGACTTCGACCCGCCCCGGCAGCGTCCCTATCGGAAACAGGTCAACCCCTATCTCGCCCCGGCGGCGGTACTTCGCTTCGAAGAACTGATCCGCGACATTGCGGACGAGCTCATCGACGGGTTCATCGACCAGGGTTCGTGCGATCTGTGCGTCGACTTCGCCCGGAAGTTCCCAGGAACTGTGTTCTTCCGCCTCGTCGCCGGGTCGGACGATACCGAGTTTCATACGGTAGAGCCAGAGGCTCGAACGGTGGCCTTCACCGACGATCAAGGCGAACGGGCCAGAGCGGCGGCCCAGATTCGGGCCTGGGCGTCCCGAATGTTCGAGTCGAGATCAGGTCAACCAGAGCGGACCGACATCGTCAATGCGGTGATGCACCTCAGAGCAACCGGGGCACCTTTCTCCGACGACGATCTTCTCTCTGGCCTCGCACTTCTGGCCCAAGGCGGCATCGGCACATCCTCCAGCTCGATCGCTTCGATCATGCAACTGCTGTGCGAGCATCCAGATGTCCAGCAGCGCGCCCGAGATGACCGCACCGCCGTTCCCGCGGTCGTAGAGGAGGGGCTGCGGCTGGAGCCGCCGCTCTCTATGGTCTTTCGCACGGTCACCCGCGATGTCGAGGTTGCCGGGCAGCAGTTGCAGGAGGGGCAGAAGGTCTGCGTACTGTTCGGTGCGGCCAACCGGGATGCGGCCGTATTCGATCGACCTGATGAGTTCGATATCGACCGGGCGCGTAACCGTCATTTGACGTTCAGTGGCGGCCCCCATCGCTGCATTGGCTCGAACCTGGCCCGGCTGCAAATCCAGGTGGCCACAGAGCAGCTCCTGACCCGGCTCGGTCCGTTCCGCATCCCTGACGGCGAGGTGGCCCGGTACGCGCCTCCCAATCAGGCACGCAGCCTCAGCTCGTTGCCGCTGGAGTTCACAGCAGGAAAATGAGGTCGCCGACCTCGCTACCCCTGCCGATGTCTGCCGGCCTGGGGCAAGAACAAGCTCAGGACGCAGTCTTCGCCGGCGGCGCGAAGCTCCCCCTTGACCACCTTGCCGACGGAGTTCAGCGGCAAGGCATCTACCACGGCAACCCGGCGAGGCACCTTGTAGTTGGCCATTTCGTGGCGGGACCACTCGACAATCTGGTCTTCGCTCAGAGGCTGGCCCGGCTTGGCCACGACGAAGGCCATCCCAACCTCGCCCAATCGCTCATCCGGTATTCCGATCACGGCTGCCATGGCGATTTCAGGGTGGCGCAACAGGGCCGCCTCGATCTCGGCGGGGTAGGCGTTGAAACCGCCGACAATGAACATGTCCTTCAGGCGGTCCGTAATCGCCAGGTAGCCATCGCTGTCGATCGTGCCTATATCCCCGGTGTGCAACCAGCCGTCGGAGTCGATCGCCTCGGCCGTTTGTTCGGGTGCGTCGAAGTAGCCCTTCATCACGTTGTAACCGCGTATAAGCACTTCCCCGGGGGTGCTGGGCGGAGCCTCGTTGCCGTCGGCGTCGACGATCCGGACCTCCACGCCGGGTAGAGGGCGCCCCACTGTACGAGAAATGATGTCCGGAGAGTCGTCGTGCCGCGACATGGTGGCGACCCCCATGGTCTCGGTCAACCCGTAACCGGTCACGACCGTATCGAACAGCTCGGAGCGCATCCGTTGGACCAACTCCACTGGCACCGACGCGGCGCCCACCGCAGACAGCCTCAGGGAGGACAGATCGTATTTCTCCCGGTCAGGATGATTGAGCATCGACTGGAAGATGGTCGGCGTGCCGGGAAGCATGGTGAGCCGCTCCTCGCTGATGAGCTCCAGCATCTGGTTCACATCCACCACTGCTGCCGGATAGATGGCCGCGCCGGCGTTGATTGCACCCAGGAATCCGGCCTTGTAGCCGGACGCGTGGGAAAACGGACTCACGAGCAGGTACCGGTCATCGCTGCGCAGCCCCACGGCGGCACACCACCCCTGAACGACTCGTACCGTCTGGCCGTGGCTCGACAACACGCCCTTCGGCCGGCCGGTCGTGCCCGAAGTGAAGATGATGTCCGAAAAGTCGTCGCCGGTGACAACCGGTGGCTCGGTACGGCTGGTCCCGGCCAGGTATTCGTCCCAGTCGGACGAGCCCAGCACCACCGTGCGCGCCACCGGAATGTCGTACTCGCGGAGCATCCCGGGATAGTCGATGCCCAGGAAGTCCTGCACGGTGAAGAGCAATCGGGCTCCCGACCGGTTGAGGATATAGGCAGCCTCGTCGCCCTTGTACCTGGTGGTCATGGGTACGATCAGCCCACCGGCACCGTGGATCCCCAGAGCGGCAACGATCCAGTCCCAGCGGTTGGGAGCCCAGATCGCGGCTCGATCGCCTTTGCCGATCCCGGCCGCCACCGCCGCCGCGGTCGAGCGTTCGACCGCCCGGGCCAGTTCCGCGAAGGTGAGACGGACGTTGCCGTCGACAACGGCCTCCTCATCCGGCCACTTCTCCGCCGCGACGCGGACGAGATGTGACGTTGTGTCCTCGGCACCCATCGATCTCACCTCACTAGGCAACTGTTCAGCGGCTTGATGTTACTGCGTGCCACTTGCACGGCTCATGGCCGCGAGCCCTGATTCGGGAACGCCCCACCGGGCGGCCGGCGGCCGGGCGGCCGGCGGCCGGGCAGTGCAGGCGTCGGCCGGGCGGTCGGCGGCCGGGCAGTGCAGGCGTCGGCCGGGCGGTCGGCGGCCGGGCAGTGCAGGCGTCGGCCGGGCGGTCGGCGGCCGGGCAGTGCAGGCGTCGGCCGGGCGGTCGGCGGCCGGGCAGTGCAGGCGTCGGCCGGTGCAGGCGTCGGCCGGTCCAGGCGGCCGGCCGGTCCAGGCGCCGGGCGGTCGGCGTCCGGGCGGTCGGTCCTTCGCTAGCGAGTGCTTCGCTGGCGCCCGAGCTCCAGGCAGTCCAGGCGGCCGGGTAGTCCAAGTAGCCGCGTAGTCCAGGCGGCCCGGCGGTCCAGGCGGTCGCGTAGTCCAGGCGGTCGCGTAGTCCAGGCGGCCGGCAATCCAGGCGGCCGGCCAGTCCTTCGCTAGCCAATGGTTTCGCCGCCGCCCCGAGCACCAGGATCGGTACGGTTCCAAAACTGGAACAGCCCCGGGGAGGACGCATTGAAGAGTCGGCGAATCGGCACTCTCGAGGTGTCCGCGGTGGGGCTAGGAGCGAACAACTTCGGCACCGAGTTCTTCGGCAAATGTTGCGGACCGGATGAGGCCGCCAGGGTGATTCACGCCGCGCTCGACCACGGTGTCAACTTCATCGACACGGCCGAGGAGTACAGCGTCGCCACGTCCATGGGGACGGGACACTCCGAGGAGTACATCGGTCTGGCCCTTGGGCGCCGTCGTTCCGAGGTGGTCATCGCGTCCAAGTTCCTCAACAGCAGCCAGGAAGCTCCCGACCAGCGGGGAGCCGATCGCATCGTGAGCGCATTGGAAGGGACCCTTCGACGTCTCCAAACGGATTACGTCGACCTCTACCAGCAACACCGACCAGACCCGGACACTCCCATCGAGGAGACCCTCGAGGCCTTGGACCGCCTGGTGCGGGAAGGGAAGGTCCGCGAGATCGGCAGCTCCAACTTCTCGGGCCAGCAGATAACCGTGGCCCACGAGGCCGGTCTCAGTCGCGGTCTCGTCTGCTTCGCCAGCGCCCAAAACCAGTACAACGTGCTGGACGCTCCCCGTCAGGTCGGAGTACTGGAGGCATGCGAGAGCCAGGAGACGGTGCTGCTTCCCTACTACCCACTGGCGAGCGGACTTCTGACCGGGAAGTACTCGGGGGCCGACACCCTTCCGGCTGACTCCCGCTTGAACGGGGATACCCGCATCGCCACCAACATGCGCAAGCGGCTTCTTTCGGACAGCCGGATGGACAAAGTTCGTCAGCTCGAGGCCTTTGCGAAGGAGAGGAACCACTCGATACTCGAACTGGCGATCTCCTGGCTCACCTCGCAGCCCATCGTCGCCTCGGTTATCACCGGAGCCTCCCGCCCCGAGCAGATCATCGCCAATCGGAACGCAGCTTCATGGGACCTGACGACCGAGGAGTTCGACGCCATCGCCGCCATCGTCGGTCCGAAAGCGAACGTACCGAACACGTACCTTAGTTGAGGCCCAGTTGAGGGCTCTATTCGCTTCGGAGACCTCGGCTGGTGGGTCCATTCGTGCCGGGGGCAGACCGGCGAGCCCGTCCCCCAGCGGGCCCCATCGCCCGGCCGCCCCATCGCCCGGCCGCCCCATCGCCCGGCCGCCCCATCGCCCGGCCGCCCCATCGCCCGGCCGCCCCATCGCCCGGCCGCCCCATCGCCGGGCGGAACAACAACGCGCCACGAGTAAATTCGCAAACCACGACTCGTGTCACGATGTTGTCATATATAGCAACAACGTGACACGAGTAGCCCGACCGAACGACACGCGTGTCACGTTGTTGTTCCAAGTGGGCGACCAGGCCGGGAGCGCCGGCCGAGGGACGGCGGCCGTTCGGACCGCACGGCGCCAGGGAGCTGCGGGCTGGGAGCTACCCGTGGGAGCTGCCGCTCGGAGCACTCGGAGCACTCGGAGCTGCCGGTCGGAGCTGCCGCCGGGAGCTGCTGCTCAGATCTGCGGCTCGGACCCACGGCACGGCCGAGGTCCGGGTCGCCCCGGCACGGTGGGTGCGAGGGCGCGAACGCAGGGGCTCGCCACCAATTGCGCTCGATCTACCCAACAACACCGAAGGAAGGGAAACGGGTCCAGGTCGCATCCGTGTGGTCCGCTCGTCCAGAGCGCAGCCACGGTGGCCCTGGACCGGCCAAAAAGACAGGAGCCTTTACCCCTAGGCCCGGCGGATGAAGTCCAGCATGGCGGGAGCTCCGAGCACCCAGCTGTCGAACATGTTGTAGTGGTCGTACTTGTCCCGGTCCCGGTTGGCTTGCTCCCAGGCGTCCTCGGGCCAGGGCGGGTCGATCAACGTTGAGCTCTCGATCAGGCAGCTGACCTCCAACGAGGTGCGCTTCGGATGATCGATGTCTTTGGAGCCGCCCCGAATGATGAGCGTCGGGACCTTGATGGCATCGAACATCCAGTCGTCGACACCGGGGATCGTCTGTCCGGGCTTCGACACGAAGGCCATCAGGTACCGCGTCATGACCCGCTCGAACTCGCCAGGGGCGATGGCGAGGAATCGCTCCCGGTTGGAAGGGTTCGCCTCGATTATCGCCTTCCACTCCGGGAGGGCAATGACCCCTTCCATCCCCGTGAGCCGCACGGCGCGGATGCTCGGGAGGTTGTAGTACGCCCCGAGGCTGAATGTCCCGATAATTCCCCCGACGATGTTCCAGACGACCACCTTCGTCGCCACCTCTGGATACAACATCACGGTCAGCATCGAGTCGCGTGCCCCACCGGACCCGCCGGCGATTACGCATGGCCCGGCGTCGAGGGCCGTGAGAAGTCCACGCAACGTCTCGGCGCGCATGTGGGACTCCGATTGACCGTAGAACTGCACCTGGGAGTGGCCACAGTTCGGCCGATCCCAGGTCAGCACGCGCATGCCCCCCTCGGCCAGTGCGTCTGCGAGCGTGACCAATCCAGGGATCTCCTTGCTGAACCGCCCGCCGGGCGTGAGCACCATCAGCGGCGCGCTCGAGTCACCCCGGAATTCGTAGGCCACGTCGCCGCCATTGATCGTCACCGTCGGCATCTCTCATACCCTCCCTCAATGACATGATGTTCGAGCCGGTCCAGCCTGTCAGAAACGGCTGGTTCAGCACCTCGTCGGCGTGACGATAGCCGCTGGGCGAATCGCCATGACGATCTCTCAGCCCCGGGGCGGAGCCTCTCCGGCGGCGCCCCGGCGGCGCTTCCCGTTTCAGCTCGCTGCCGGTGAGGGTTTCCGTTCACCGACGATGCGACCCTCTCTGGCGGTCTTCCCTCCACCGACGGGACTCGGACTCCGGTAACCTCTGCGGCGGCCGGCGCCACCAAGGTGGCACGGGGATCGCGAGGCGCTGCTCTCGCCGGCGATCGGGAAGGGAGGAGCCGTGACGGACCACACCCAGGACGGCGACGTTGACGAGTCGCGCCTGCCGAGACTAGGCCGGGCGCCCGTCGCGCACAGCCCGGAACAGGCGCAAGCGTACGGCTTGAACAGGCACCCGTCTCTGGAGGACGTCGGCCGACGCACCCTCCTGTGGAACCCTGAGGTGCTGCAGGCGTACAGCACCTTGAGCAACTACCTTCGGGACTCCACCTGCCTCTCTGCCCGTGACCGAGAGATCGCCATCCTCCGCCAGGCATGGGACAGCGGTTCTGACTACCAGTGGGCGATGCACGCAAAAATGGCGTTGGACTCCGATCTCACGTCCTCCGAGGTCGAACGGATCGCTCGAGAACCCGAGGGTCCCGATTGGGCGCCCCGCGAGGTGGCGATCATGCGGGCCGTCGACGATCTTCACCGGGCCTCCCGAGTCAGCGACCAGACTTGGGACGCCTTGAGGGCGCACTACGACGAGCGCCAGGTGATCGAGCTCCTGGTGCTCGTGGGGAGCTACCGCCTCCTTGCCTATGTCCTCAACTCGGTCGGGATACGGCCGCCGGATGGGCGTAGTCCCACGTGGGAAGGGAACACGTTCCTGTTCAGCGAATGATCCGAGAAGGCGCGCCGTAGACCGGCGACTGGAGCCGATCACCGGAGACGTCTCGGAGTCGGCCGGCGGATCCTCGCCCCAGGCCCCACTACTGACCGGCCCCAGGCCCCACTGACCGGCCCCAGGCCCCAGTGACCGGCCCCAGGCCCCACTGACCGGCGCCAGGGCCCCACTGACCGGCGCCAGGGCCCCACTGACCGGCGCCAGGGCCCCACTGACCGGCGCCAGGGCCCCACTGACCGGCGCCAGGGCCCCACTGACGGACGGCCAGGGCCCACTGACGGGGGCGCCGACGCCCCGGCGTCGGGCCCAACTGCCACCCCGAACCTAGGACGGGACTACCCTCGTTGACGGACCCATTGCCCGGCAGGGCTCTGACCCATCGTCGACTGTGAAGGGAGTTCCCGATGCGAACGCCACACCTGGATGTCAACTTCTTCCAGAGGGCCATCATCGACGATCCTTTTCCCCTTTACGACGAGATCCGTTCCACTGGTCGTTTGGTATGGAACGACACGCTGCAGATCTGGATGGTCCCGGGCTTCAACGATTGCGTCAGCGTGCTGGCCGACAAGGGAGAGCGTTTCGGGACCACCAACGGAGATCGTGAAGTCGTCTTTTTCTTCGAGGTCGACAACATGATCATGGTCGACGCCGCCGAGCACACCCGCTTGCGAGCTGGACTAAAGCCCTTGTTCGTTCGCACAGCGGTCGCCAAATGGGAGGCTCGCATACGTGAAGTAGTCGACGAGCTGCTTCGGCCGCTGCTCGATCAACCCGCGGGCTTCGACATCATCGCCGACTTCACCATGATCCCGACGATCATCGTCGCCGACATGTTGGGTGTTCCGGAAGAGCGCTATCAAGACTTCCGACGCTGGTCGCATGACATCACCTCCAACCTGGCGTACGGACACGAGGACCCCGAAACCCGCCACGTGATGCGCCAGGCGGCCAAGGAGGCCAACGACTACATGCGTGAGGAGGTGGAACGGCACCGGCGCGAGCGACCCGACGACATCATCACCACGATGCTCGACTTTGCCCCTCCCAACGCCTTGAGCGACGATGAGATCGTCTCCACGGCACTGCTCTTGCTCCTCGCCGGGTACGACACCACTGCCAAAGTGATGTCGAACTGCCTGGTCGCCCTCGAACAGCATCCCGACCAGAGACGGGAGCTCGCCGAGAACCCGGCCCTGATTCCGGCGGCGATCGAAGAGGTCCTGCGTTGGTGGGGGCTGATGCAGTTCAACCGCCGGCGGGTGCTTCGAAACACGACGCTCGGCGGAACCAAGCTCCGGGAAGGTGACGTCATGTACGCCCTTCAGGGCGCCGCCAACCGCGACCCGAGCCGTTGGAACGAGCCGGAGCGGTTTGATATCCACCGGGATCTCAAGACGCATATGGCCTTTGGGTATGGGCCCCACCTGTGCCTTGGGGCCCCGCTCGCCCGCCTCGAGACCCGCATCGCTATCGAACGCCTTCTCGCTCTGGCTCCGGAGTACCGCCTCCACGACGTGGAGTTCGGTGACTCCTTCATGAACCGCGGCGCGGAACGGGGCGTCCTCACCCGCGTGTGAAGCGGGCAGGCCGCCAAAGCGAGAGCCGGATGACAACGCCGAGTCCGATCACCGTCGTCTCGCCGAAATGGCCGGCGGCCGCCAACCAGTATCGCAACTTCGTTCTCGAGAGCTCGTAGCCCAACCCCGCCGTCAGCGAAGGGACTTTGGAGCTTCCGCGCCGCGCGCCTGGTCCGACTTGGTGCCGTCGATGGCGAGGGTATCGGGATCGATGACGACGCCGTACTGGCTCTGGGCCGCGTGAAGGGTGATTTTCTCGTCCCGTACATCGGCCAGGACGAGCTCCGGGTCCCGGCGGAACGGGTTGCCGTACCCACCTCCGCCGGGGCCGGTGTAGTCGACGATGTCGCCGGGCTGGACCTGGATGACGATTTCCATTTGGCGGGGGAGGTCGGTCTCGACGCCGTCGCGGATGAGCCGAGCGGAGAAGGCGGCGCCCGCCTGGCCCCCTTCTCGACCGGCGCCGGCGGCGTTGGACCGTGGGGTGCGCAACATGACCCGACCCGGCTGGTTGATCCGAAACCGGCGGTTCAGCGAGAGGCTGCCGCGGTATTGCCCGCGCCCGCCCGTGTCGGCCACGAAACCAAATGCTTCCAAGGAGAGCAAGGAGCTCAGCTCGAGCAGCTCGCCCGAGCTGGTCCGAAATCCGAGCATCGCCATCATGATCACCCCGTCGATCCCATCGCTATCGGGTCGGGCCCCCCACCCACCGCACCAGACGTCGATAAGCACACGAGGCGCCCCTCCATCGGGCTCGGAGCTGTAGACCAGGATCGGGACGCCCCCGTCACTGGTCGCGGGGAACCGGCCAGGGACGGCCATAGCCAGGGTGTCCAGCATCAAGTCGGTCAGCACGAAGACGGGCATACCGCGCTCGAGAAACCGCCGCGGGAAAGCTGGGGTTGACGACCGACCCGGCCGGCGCAACGAGGGTGATGGGCTCCAGCAGGCCGGCGTTGACGACCGTGTCGGGCCGGTTCAACAGGCCCAGGAGGGTATTGAGGATCCCGTCCAGGGCCATCCCGGGCGGCACGTTGCAGGAATTTCCCACCTGGGCTGAACTGCCGGTCAGGTCCACCGTCAGGTGATCGTCCTCGACGATCGAGGTCAGCACCAGTTGAAAGCGGGTGCTCTCTCCATCGTCGACCACCCCTTCGGCCCGGTAGGCGCCATCAGGGAGCGCCCGGATCTGGTCCCGCATGAACGCCGCGCTGGTCGCCACGAAATGCCGGCAGGCAGCCGCCACGACCTCCGACCCATACTGCTCGCACAACGCAGCCATACCGGCTGCCCCTCGCCGGCAGGCCGCCGCATTGGCTTCCAGATCTCCCAGGACATCCTGGGGGGCGCGCACGTTGGCGGCGATGATGTCATGCACACTCCGGTTGGGTTGGCCCGCCTCGTAGAAATGGACGATAGGTAGCTGCAATCCTTCTTCGTACAGCTCGCGGCTGCCGGTCCCGTACCCGCCCGGAAACCGGCCGCCCATGTCGGTGTGGTGTTGATAGGTCGCCGAGTATCCCACCAGCTCCCCGCCCGAGAAGATCGGCATGATCGCAACCACGTCGGGGAGATGGGAGGTGCCGCGATACGGGTCATTGGAGATGATCACGTCCCCAGCCCGAAAACGACTGCGAAACTTGGCGAGCATGTGGGGAACGGCGTGGCAGAACACACGCAGTCCGTACGGCATCGCCAGCATCACCGGGGCACCCGACACGTCCAGGATCGCCGCGGAGAAATCGTTGGTCTCCTTGGCAATAACCGACCTAGTCGTCCGCCGCATGGTGATGTTCATGTCCTCGACGACTGACAGCACCTGATGTCGAAGAACCTCGCCCAACACCGGATCCAGGTCCGACCCAGTTACCGGGGACACAACGCACACTCCCGGCGGCCGTCACGCTCATCACGCATCGAGCCGTGCACCATACCATCGTGGAGCGGCAGCTCTCCTCCTACCCCTCCGATCGACCGGCCCCTCCGATCGACCGGCCCCTCCGATCGACCGGCCCCTCCGATCGACCGGCCCCTCCGATCGACCGGCCCCTCCGATCGACCGGCCCCTCCGATCGACCGGCCCCTCCGATCGACCGGTCCCTCGGTGACTGGCCTGCTACCGCCCTGTTCACCAGCCCGTTCACCAGGCCCCCTCGGGCACGGCGAGATCGAGACCGCGTCGGCCCGTCAGCTACGATTCGCTGGGGATGGGCACAGGCTTGGAGGAGATATGAGCAGCGCTGGCACCCTCGACTGGTTGATCTCCGTGGATGACCACGTGCTCGAGCCCCCCCACGTGTGGGTAGATCGCGTTCCCCGCAAAGATCGCGACCGGGCCCCGCATATGGAGGAAGACGGGACTGGGCTGGATTACTGGGTGTACGAAGGCAAGCGGTATCCAAGTTCGGGCTTGAACGTCGCCCTCAAATCGACCGACGAGTACACGCCCGAACCAATTGGTTACCGCGACATGCGGCCCGGGTGTTACGACTCCAAAGCCCGCCTCGAAGATATGGATCGCGCCGGGATCCTGGCCTCCTTGTGTTTCCCGTCCGTCACCCGGTTCTGCGGTCAGCTGTTCCTCGAGGCCCAGGACCACGCCTTCGGCTTCGTCTGCATACAGGCGTACAACGACTGGATGCTCGAGGAGTGGTGCGGCGCGGCGCCGGGTCGCTATATCCCACTGATCCTGATCCCGCTCTGGGATCCTTTGCTCGCGGCCCAGGAGCTCGAACGGTGCGCCGCCAAGGGAGCGACGGCGTTCGCCTTCTCCGAGAACCCAGCACCCCTCGGCTTGCCGACCATCCATGACGAGCAGCGGTATTGGGATCCGCTGATGCGGGCCGCCAGCGAGCTGCAGATGGTGGTCTGCATGCACGTTGGCTCTTCATCGCAGGTGCCGCGAATCGCACCGGACACTCCCGTCATCGCCAACCTGGCGTGGGGTGCCATGCGAACCTCGGGGACGATGCTTTCGTGGATCTTCAGTGGCATGTTCGAGCGGTTTCCCAACCTCAAGATTGCGCTCTCTGAAGGCGAGATCGGATGGATCCCCTACTATCTGGAGCGAGCCGAACAGGTACTTCACAAGCAGCGCCACTGGGTGAAGCGAGGCGTACGGTTCATGGACCACGAGAGCCGAACCGATGCCGATCTTGACGTCCTGGACGTACGGACCTCGTTCCGCGACCACATCTTCGGCTGTTTCATCGACGACGCCCACGGCATCGCCAGCCTGGATGAAATTGGCGAGGACAACGTCATGTGTGAGACGGACTACCCGCACTCCGATTCCACCTGGCCTAACTGCATCCAGGTCGTCAAGAACCAGATTGGTCACCTGCCTGCGGAGACGCAGTACAAAGTATTGCGGGGCAACGCCGAGCGGCTCTATCGCTTCACCCCGGCTCAGCCGCCGATACCGGCCCGTAGCTGAACGGATCCGCGGTCTCTGATCCGACGTCCCGACGTCCCGGTTTTCCCCTTCGCAACTCCCCGCCCGACGGCAGGAGCGCGCCGGGATAAGCCGTGGTAGCGTCGACCAGTGATGAGGCTCCTGACCTCCCACCGTTGCGGTGGTCCTGGAGGAATGCGGTGACCTGGCTGCCCACCACCGTCGATGCCGCGTGCGACCGGGACGCGGTCCTGGGAATGCATCCAGAAGCCTATGCCCGTCACCAGGCCTTTCTCGAGGTGTGTGAGGAGGTTTCCGATCCGGACCTTTTGGAGGTCTGCCGGGCGCGCATGGCCCAGATGCTGGGGTGCCGCGAGGAACTGGCGCGGCACAGTGCGGAGCGATTGGCCGGCCTCAGATCCTGGGAACGGTCGCCGTCGGTGAGTGCCCGTCAGCGCGTGGCGCTGGCCTTCGTAGAGCAGTTCCTGCTCGATCCGGCGCTGATCAGTCGCCAGCAGGCCACCGACCTCGAGGCGGAGCTGGGGACCTCCGGCGTGATCGACTTCGCGGCGGTGATCGCCGCGTTCGAGGCGTCCTTCAGGCTCTCGACCCTGCTGGACCTGGCGCCGGCGCCCACGGCGGCCATATGACCATCCCGAAGATCGGCGTCCGACCCGTGGGGCCTGGCGAGGACGCCGCCCGATATCACCACGCGCTCACCGACGAACGCCTCGTGGCGGCCTACATGGACTTCTATCGGTCGACGCTGGCGATCCCTCCAACTGATGCGGATCTGGTCGAACTCATCAGGATCCGCAATGCCGTGGCCCAATCGTGCGCGTATTGACTGAGCGTTCGCCACGCAGGTGCGTCGCTCGGCCCGGATGTAGCAACCAAGGTGATGCGGTTCGAGGAGTCGGACCTACCCGAACGCGACAAAGCCGCCTTGCGCCTGGCAGCCGCCTTCCTCGGGGCTCCCTCCAGCCTGACGCCGGAGGCTCGGGCCGATGTGCTGCGACACTTCTCTCCGGAGGAAATCGTCGGTTTGGCGCTGAAGTTGACATCGTTTCTGGTCAACAAGCCGCGTGCCGGTCTCGGCATCGATGGCGCCCGGGACCCGGAACGGCTCACCGAGGTCACGTTTGGGGGTACCGACGGGGGCGGCGACACCGGGTCTCCGACCGCGCCCGCCACCGCGCCCTCGACCGGGCCCTCATCGGGTCCACCCGGTGGGTTCGGGACCGAACCCGACCGGTAGGGTGACGGACCCGTGAGGTTCGGCGTGGCCGCGAACATGTTGTGGCAGGGTCCCCCCATCCAGGAGATCGCCAAAGCCGCAGAAGACCTGGGCTTCGAGTCCCTGTGGATGGGCCAGCACGTGATCATCCCCGTCGACATCGAGAATCCCATCCGCCATGGCGTCCCGTTGCCGGACACCTACCGGCACATGCCCGATCCGTTCATCTGGTTGACGGCCGCCGCGACGGCCACGACGCAGCTTAAATTGGGCCTCAACATCTGCCTCATCGCCCAGCACGACCCGCTCAACCTCGCCAAGCAGGTCGCCTGTCTCGATCGCATATCCGCCGGGCGCGTGCTCCTCGGGATCGGAGCGGGCTGGATAAAGGAAGAGGCAGGCATCATGGGGGTGCCGTTCAGGCGACGCTGGAGCAAGGCCATGGAGCACGCCCAGGCGCTGAAGGCACTCTGGACGGAGGACGCGCCGTCCTTCTCCGGCGAGTACGTGTCCTTTCCTCCGGTGTACTCGTACCCGAAACCGGTTCAGGTGCCGCACCCGCCCATTTTGATCGGAGCCGGCAATCACAACACCGACAACGAGGCGGCGTTGCGACGGATTGCCGAGTCCGATACGGCGGACGGATGGCTCCCCAACTTCCTCGACCCGCGCCAGATGAGGGAGCACCTCGACCGGCTGCGGGACCTTTGCGACCAGCACGGAAGGGACTTCCGTGCTCTCGATATCACGCTTCTCATCCCTGGCATGATCCTGGGAGTGGGTGACCGCCCGCCCTTTTTCGGGAACGAGCAAGTGGTGTCGGGCGATGCACAGGAGATGATCGCCGAGTATGAAGCGGCCGGTGTCGGCCGTATCCTCGTTGGCCTGGTCGACTTCACCAAAGAGGTTGGCCTGGGTCCGTTGGAGCGAGCGGCAAAAGGACTGCACCTGGCGTAGCGCCGGTTCCGGCCCGCTACGTCTTTTCTTGCATCCGAGCGCGGGACGCCGCTAGCGATCTCGGGCGAGGGTCAGGCCAGTTCCGCTAGATTTGTGGGCGGCACGGGCATCATCGCCTGCCGACGTCACTGGCTCTGGAGGACACATGGCCCGAGACCTGATCGCGATCGCCGAGCGGATGACCACAGATGTCGCGACCGGTGACGATGGCGCGTACGACCGCTACTTCACCGAGGACATGGAGCTTCACGAACACGCCAAAGGCTTGCCGCAATCCGGGGTGTTCCGCGGACCGGATGGCGCCAGGAAGGCGATGGCTATCCAAAACGCCATCTGGAAGAAGTCCTGGAACTTCACCCGGTTCCAATACGACGACGACACGTTGATCATCTACGAGGAGATCGTCTGGGACAATCCGAAGACCGGAAAGGCCCCGATGATCCCTGCCATCGGCGTTCACCGCTATCGCGGCGACCGGATCTGCCGGATGGACGTGTACATCACCGACGAAGCCGGCCTTCGCGACACCCTGACATGAAGGTGCCGGCCGCCGGCGACAGGAGCGCACGGTGCGGGTGAAGATCGACCCCGAGAAGTGCGAGGGACACGCGGTATGCGCCTCGCTCGTGCCGGAGGTCTTCCAGATCCCGGAGGAGGGGGCGGGTGCAGTGGTCGCGGTTGATCAACTGCCGCCCTCCTTGGAGCCCGCGGTACAGCGAGCGGTGATGGGTTGCCCCGAGCAGGCAATCACCGTAGAGGGATGACAATCACTTCCTGTTGATCATCCCCGCGTCGACCGGGAGGGTGATACCGGTGACATAGCGGGCCGCGTCGGAGACCAGCCACAGGATGGCGTTGGAGATGTCGATCGCGTCCACCATCTCGACGGGCAATGCATTTTGCATTCCCGCCGCTATGCCGGGCTCTTGCTCGAAAAGCTTCGCCAAGTGGTCGTTGACCGTCATCGGAGTACTCACTCCAGTGGGGGCCACCGAGTTAACCCGGATGTTGTGGGGTGCCAGGTAGTTGGCCCAGGACCGCATCAAGCCGATAACCCCGTGCTTGGCCGCGGTGTAACCGAGCATGCCCGGCGAGTTCGACCCGATCCCGATGAGGCCGGCCGTTGAGCTGGTCAGGACGATGGCTCCTCCCTGCCCATTCTCGATCATCGAAGGGATGGCCACCCGACCGGCGTTGAAGACGCCGGTGAGGTTGACGCCGATCACGTCGTGCCAGTCCTGATCGGTGGGCTCGGGCGACACCGGTCCGATGCCGGCGTTGGCCAGCACGATGGTGACCGGTCCCAGCTCTGCCATGCCCTCCTCGAAGGCCCGGCGCATGGCGTCCGGGTCCCGGACGTCTGCCTGCCTGGCGACCATGTGCCTGCCCTCTGCTTCAACCTCTTTGACCGTTTGCTCGAGATCTTCCGGCGTGGACATCGGGTAGGGAACCGTGGCCATCTGGGCGCAAAGGTCCACTCCAATAATGTCCGCCCCCTCCTGGGCCAGCAGTACCGCATGACTCCGGCCCTGACCGCGAGCCGCTCCGGTAATGAAGGCAACCCTCCCGTCCAGCCTCCCCATGGCTCCTCCTCACGAATGGCGTGCGACCAGCTGTCGCCGCAATGACCTGCTAGGCACGACCCTACCCCAGCGGGGATCCGATTGTCTCCCTGGGCGCGTCGCTTCGGGTACCGACCGAGCGGGCGACCAGGCTCAAATGGCGAAATGACGAAGCGGACGGCTGGACGTCACTGGTCCCAGGGAACGTATCCCCAGGTGTTCCGCACAACCAGCGCCCGTCCGTCCCGTGTGGTTGCGATGACGCGCTTGCCGACGAACTGGCTGATGTCGATGTGCCCGAAGACGTAACTCGGAAGGCGTAACGCGGTTCGCTCGTCGACGACAATTCGGGCTTCTTGTCCACTGTCGGCGGCGATGACAAATGCATCAGGCTGGGCGTCGATGACCACTCCGGTCATCAGCCGCTCGGCAGACGCGGGTTGCACGCGGAAGTCGATGGAGAGGCGGAGCCGATCCGCCGAGTTGGGCATGCCGCAGTGGGGCGTGAACGGGCCAAAGATCAGGACGTCACCTGGTCGATAGTCAGCCCGACACCAGGCATCGTCCGGGAACGCGTCGGGAGCGATAAACCGGGATGCGGAGTCTTTCTCGAGGTCGGGGAGCAGCGAACCGAGCGTGCGGGGAGACGGGACGATGGCCAAACCTCCGACTGGTTCGGACAGATCCATGAGAGGAACCCAGCAAACCACGAAATCGAGCCCCGTCCCGAACGGACCGTCCTGATGGTTGAAGAAAGGCCCGTCTTGGTGCTTCCGTATCCAGCAGTCCGGCTTCCCCGGCCAGGTGAATTGATATTCTCCGATTGGCAAGACATAACCGGGCTCGCCGAACACGTGCGCATACAGCCGCTTCAGTTGAGGGTTGAACGCCAACCACTCCCACAGCCGAGTGTCGTAGAGTCCAGGTGGATACTCACCCACCTCCTGGAAATCAGCCCCAGAGTGCATAGGCTCGTCATTGACGATTTTGATGAGATGCTGCCCCTCGAGCCAGGCCATAAACCCGTGTTTCACCTGGGCGATAAGATCGGCATCGATGACGTTACGAAAGAAGAGATACCCCTCGGTTTCGAGAGCTTCCCGCAGTTGCTGGGCGTCCGCCAAATAGTCGTTCGACTCTCGAAGCTGTTTCACGTTATCGACCTCTCGCATGCAGGCTGCAAACGACAGTCTCCCGCCACCCCATGGGCGATGGCGGCGAATTTTTTCTGCAGTGTACCCGAGACTAGTCTGGCGGTACTCGGCCCCGGCGCCGAGCCTTCGACTCCCACTTACCACATGCTCGACGAACACATGCCCGAACGGGAACAACCATCTCCGACTCGACTTCGGCTGCCGTCCACCCCCGATCCCATGCACTACTGGGTCGGGTTCAATGGGCTGCGCCTGGCGGGTGATTCGTGGGGCCGCGAAGACCGCCCGCTCGTCATCCTGCTGCACGGCGGCGGGCAGACGCGCCACGCCTGGAGAGGGACAGGTGAAACCCTGGCCGCAGCCGGTTATCGGGCTGTCGCCTTCGATGCCCGGGGCCACGGTGACTCTGGCTGGGATGCAGATGGGATCTACGGGCCCGACGCCATGGTCGCGGATCTCCGGTCCGTGGTGGAGGCCCTTGACGACGACCATCCGATCCTCGTTGGAGCCTCGATGGGGGGAGCGATCAGCCTGGTCGCCATCGGTGAAGGTCAGGTGGACGCCAGCGCCATCGTCCTGGTCGATATCGCGCCGAGGATCGAGGTCGCCGGGAGAGCACGGATCGCCGCGTTCATGGAGCAGAGCCCCGATGGATTCGAGAGCCTGGAGGAAGTGGCCGCCGCTATCTCCCGTTTCCAGCCCCACCGACCCCCGCCGCGAAACCTGGATGGGTTGGCCAAAAACGTCCGGATCGGTTCCGACAATCGATACTACTGGCATTGGGATCCGGCCTTCCGGACGGCCAACCGCCACCCGAAGAGCACGGCGGCCCGGCTGGAGTCGTGCGCGGCCCGGCTGTCCCTTCCCACCCTTCTGGTGCGAGGTGGATTGTCGGACGTCGTATCGGACGAGGGCGCCCGCAGCTTCCTCGAGGTCTGCCCCCAAGCGGAGTACGTCAACGTGGCCGGAGCCACCCACATGATCGCCGGTGACCGCAACGACATCTTCACGGGCGCCGTCATCGACTTCCTCGAGCGTCGCCTGCCGTCAGGCCCGTGATCACCCGTTTTCCCGATAGCACCCCGGGCACAATTAGACTGGCGGACTGTGGCTGAGGGAGGGCGCATGCCGGTGCCGGTGGGGCCGGCAGCCGCCGGGGCCCGCAACTTGCAGCGGCGCATCGATGCCGTGCCCGAGTGGATACGACCCGCCTTCGGCGAGTTCCGCGACTACGTCCGCGACCAGGCCAAGGCGTACGAACAGGAGACTCCGAAGCCGGATCGCCGGGGGTTGCGCGACTACATCGTGGGGTTCCTCGGCGCTATCGGTGCGCCACTCGAGTTGGCCCAGGCGGGCGCGATCGCGGCGGGCTACTACCTGCCGCTGCCCGAACGCCTCAACCGGATCACGGCGGGAGCGCCATCCGCGCTCAGCACGCTGGCCGGTGAAACCATCGTATGGGGCTCTGCCTTCAGCGCCACGGCCGGCGGGTTGACGATCGCCACCGTCGCCGAGATGCTGGATGTCTACGCCATCGCCTCGCTGCGGGCCACCCGGTACCGCTGGGCCCAGCTCTCGCCTGGCCCGGACGTGCTTCGATCCGATGTCGTGCACATCCTCGAGGCCTCTGGTCAGGGCATCTCGACGGGCGCCGTCGGCCAACTCGCGTTCAGGGGCCTGGGCGAATTGGCATCCTTGGCGGCCCGCGGCATTGTCAGCGACCTGGCGACGCCCGTCATCGGGGCGCTGCGAGGCGGGTGGCAGACCCGCTCGGCGCTCCGACTGGCGGAGGCCGAGCCGCTCACCCCGGTGCCCTCTGGGGCTGCGGCATCACAGGTTGACCTGTCGGGCCCGGCGCCGATCAGCTTCTACGACTGGTTCCGGCGAGAAGGGCCGCAAACCGCTCTGCGGCCGATCGCTCCTCCGCCCCGCACAGGCTGACGCGAGGGTAGCGCCGAAGATCCAGAACGACGCAGAAGGTCCAGAGGCAACCCGAAGGTCAAAAGAGAAACGGAACCAGCATCTTGGTCGAACGCCGGTACTCCGGGTACGACTCGGGAAATCGGCCGGCCATGAAGCGTTCCTCCATAAAGGCGCTAAAGACGAAGTAGGCCCCCAGTAGGAGGACGGCCACCAGCCAATACAGGCTCACCGCGATCGCCGTACCGATCATCGCCAGAAGGATGCCCGAGTAGATCGGGTGCCGAATGCTGTGGTAGGGGCCGGTGGTGACCAACTCGGGGTCATCCTTCTGCGTCATCGGCATTCCCCAGTTGCGGCCCAAGTACAGCCTGGCCCAAGTGGCCAGAAGCAATCCGAGGACAAAGAGGGCAATACCGATTCCTTGCAGCCAGGGATTACTCGTCGCCGGTGCGTGCCCCTTGAGCGCTCTCGTCCTGAGCAAAAGGATGACGATGAGAACGATGCCGACGCGGACAGCCACGAACCGAGTCGATCGTGACTGCCCCGTCTTGACCCCGACAGATGCAGCCAGCCAATAGATCCAGAAAGCGATCCAACCGGCGAAAATGACAATTTCAACGACGTGCATAATGAGGCGATGGCCACGACGGGGCCGTGGCCGGATCGGGCCCCCGAACGACCCCAGCTATCCAGGCGGGTCGCTCACGTGGGGGAAGAGCTCCTTGAAGCTTCCGAGTCGGATGCGGTGGCTGGCTTCAGCATCGATACCGTCGAACAGCTCGTGGAGCGTCTTCTGGGTATGGCCGAAAGTGCCCTCCATGTGCGGGTAGTCACTCCCCCACATGGCGTTCCGGTATCCCATCGCCGTCAGGGCTGCAGGCGCCGTCTCGTCGTGTTGGAAAGAGGCGTAGACCTGGCGGTACAGGATCTCCTTGGGCAGCGTCGAAAGACTGGGCCGGACGAACATGCCGTGCTGCCGGTAGCCCTCGTTCATCCGGTCCCCGGCGAAAGGCACCCAGGTGGCGCCGCCCTCGGAGATGAGGATCTTGAGCGTGGGATGACGGTCGAGCGCGCCCGAGGCCACCAGCTTGCTGGCCACCCGTTGGCCACCGTAGGTGGTCTCGACGTAGTTGAGCACCGCCCCGCCCGGCCCCCGGAACGGGGTGGCGGGGCCGCTCTCAGTGCCGATGTGGAAGCCCAACACCATGCCGGCATCCTCGGCGGTGGCCCACAGGGGCTCCCAGTCGTCCGCGTTCCAATCCGGCATGCCGTTGGGCACGCCGGTAGGGAGGCTGGCCAGATGCAGCCCGATGGACGCGGCGTGCTCCAGCTCGGTGACGGCATCCTGGACATTGAGGAGCGGAAGCGATGCGCCGGGCACGAAGCGGTCCGGAGCCACGTTTTGGATGTCGCTCAAGATCCACTCGTTGACGGCGTGTGACGCCACCCGAACGAGCTCGCGGTCCTCGATCATGTGCTCCCACAGTCCGAGCGAGCCGTACATGGCCTCGCCCCAGATTCCCTCCTCATCATGATCCTTCAGCCGCTCACGCATGTCGTGGGCTCCGGGGGGGCGCATATTGAGCTCGATGATGGGCCGCCCGGTCGTGGGGTCCTTCTTGGTGGCCGTTCGCGGCAGGTCGCGCTTGAAGCTCTTGCCGTCGACGTGGACGATCTCCTCGTGGTCGCTGATCTTCTCGCTGCGCGGCATCCGCTCGGCCAGGTCGGCCGGCAGGATCTGCCCCCACAGGTCGGTCGATCCCAGTCGGTTGGATCCCGGCTCGAGGTAGTGCGAATCGCCAGAGTGTGCCCACAGCAAGTCCATTAGTAACTCCTATCCCCGGCGAGTTCTCTCCGGGACCATTGGTCCCAACCAGACGAAGTCTACCGCCCGACAACCCGCCCGCGTCGGCCGCGGGTCCCGGCGATCGGCCGGTTGACGTCACACCGGCGACGCCCGACGGGTCATGGTGCTACACGTACGCCAGGCAAGGATGTCGACATGGAGGATCAGGAATGGCTGGCCCAGCGTTTTGAGGAGCACCGGTCGCGCCTGCGCGCCGTGGCCTACCGGATGCTCGGCTCGCTAGCCGAAGCCGACGACGCCGTCCAAGAAGCCTGGGTTCGCGTCAGCCGGGCCGGGATCGCAGAGGTCGAGAACCTGGCCGGGTGGTTGACGACGATCGTGGCTCGCATCTGCCTCAACATGCTGCGCTCACGGAACATCCGCCGCGAGGACCCGCTCGACGGCCGCCTGCCGGACCCTATCGTTCGTACGGAAAGCGAGGTCGCCCCGGAAGACGAGGCCCTCTTGGCCGACTCCGTCGGCTTGGCGCTCCAAATAGTGTTGGAGACCCTGACGCCGGCCGAGCGGCTGGCCTTCGTCCTTCACGACATGTTCGAGCTGCCGTTCGACGAAATCGCCCCCATGGTCGGCCGGAGCCCCGAAGCCGCCAGGCAGCTGGCCAGCCGAGCTCGAAGGCGGGTAAAGGGCGCGGACGTAACTGGGGCCGAGCCCGACGTAGCCCGTCAACGTCAAGTTGTCGACGCCTTCCTGACCGCGGCGCGAGGTGGCGATTTCGACGCCCTGGTGGCGGTGCTCCACCCCGACGTCGTCCTGCGAGCCGATTTCGGCCCAAAGCGTCCGGCCGCATCCACCGTCGTCCGAGGCGCACAGGCCGTGGCCCGTCAAGCGCGACTCGGAGCCAGTCCGGCAGCCGAGTTGCACCCGGCACTCGTCAACGGGGCCGCAGGCGTCGTCATCACCATGCGGGGACGGCCGTATGCCGTCATGGGATTCACCGTCGCCGGCGGGCAGATCGTCGCGATCGACGTCGTGGCCGATCCGGAGCGTGTCCGCCGCGTCGCCGCCACCGTCCTCACCGACGGCTAGCCAGGGTCCCCTTCCTGCGAACCCGGTTGTGCACCTCGGGTGTCGGCGGGCGACGACTGTATAGTTCGCCTCGATCCATCCCTCGACGGTGACCGGAGGAACGATGACCGAAGGCGAGTCCATTGTCCAGTTGATGCATTTGTATGCGTTCGCCATTGACGCCAAGCAAATGCAGCTCTTCGATCAGATCTTTACTCCAGATGTCGAGGCCGATTACACCGGGCGTCACTGGAATGATCGGGCGTCTTGGCGAGAGGATTTCGAGGCCTCGCATCAACCCTTCGACGTCACCCAGCACTTGGTTCTCAACGTCAACTGGCACGTCTCGGGAGATACCGGCCGTGCCTTCTCGCAAAGCCTCTTTCGTCTGATCCGTCGGGGCTGCCCCGGTGGCGACATGGTTAGCGGCGGGGCGTGGTACGACGACGAATTGCGCCAGACCCCCGAAGGGTGGCGCATCAGCAAGCGGATCAGCCGGGCCACGTGGATGAGCGGCAACGCCGCGGTGATCCGTCTGCACGACATGACGACGTATCCGCTGACGTCCATGTCCGAAGGGGTGAAAAACGGAACGATCAACTTCCTGAACGGTCTCGACTCCCCACAACCCGTGAGTGGATGATCCCGCCCCGCCAACTCCAGGGGGCTTATGATGAGGGCCCGACGGTGGAAGGACCACGCCGAGTTATAAGAAAGGTAAGCACATGCTTTTCATAGCTACCTATCGCGGGAAGCCGGACACGCCGAAGCTTGACGTACAGGACAAGGCCCGCAAATGGTGGAACGAAGGCGAATGCCCCAAAGGACTGAAGCTCGTGGCCTGTTTCCGCCCGCTGAGCGCAGAAGAGCCGGGGGTCATGGTCTTCGAGGCCGAAAGCGGCGATGACGTAGCCAAACTCATTACTTACTGGCGGGAATGGGCCTTTGATGTGCGGCCCGCTTTGGACGAAATGGCCGCCTGGCGAGGGCAAGGGATGAAGGTGTAGTTGGTGCGTCGCGCCGCCAACGTCGCCGACGTGCGGGAGAAGGCCCGTCGGCGGTTGCCGCGTGCGCTGTTCGACTACATCGATGGCGCAGCCGAGGACGAGCTCACCATGCTCGACAACGAGCGCGCCTTCCGGGAGGTCGTGTTCCACCCGCGAATGGGCGTCGCGGTCGACCAGCCGGACCTCACGACCACGGTTCTCGGGACCCACCTATCAATGCCCGTGCTGCTCGCCCCATGCGGTCTGGTCTCCTTGATGCACCCTTGCGGCGCTCGAGGGGCACTGCGCGCCGCACACCAAGCCGGCACCGTCTCGGTGCTGAGCAGCTCCGCGGGAGTCACGCCCGAGGAGTTGGCAACTGAGCCTGGACCGAGGTGGTTCCAGCTGTATGCCGCGGATCGCGAGATCGGAGCGGCGCTGATCGAGCGGGTGGCCGCCAGCCAGTACGACGCCCTGGTGGTCACCGTCGATACGCCGGTCCTGGGCAAACGCGAGCGCGATCTCCGCAACGGTTGGACCACCGGGCCCTTGCCGGTCAACCTCGATTCTGCCCGCCGGTTCGGGCCCCAGCTCTTGGCTCGACCTCGCTGGTCGCTCAGCATGCTGCGGTCGACGGTCGCCACGCTCAGGCAACCGCCCATCCCGGGCACTCCGCTCGCCCCGTTGCCGTCTCAGAGGAGTCAGGGCCCCGCGGGCCAGGTGCCGTCGGGCGCCCGGCCGCAGCCACCGATTCTTCGCAACGCGGCCCCCCGCGACGGGCTACCGACTCGTGCATCCCCCTTCACCTGGGATGACATCGCGTGGATCCGTGGGCGTTGGGCTGCCCCCCTATTGGTCAAGGGGGTCCTCTCGGCAGGGGACGCCGTGGCGGCCGTCGATGCCGGGGCGGACGCGGTGATTGTGTCGAACCACGGCGGGAGACAGCTGGAATCGGCGCCCGCCACCCTTCGCGTCCTGCCGGAGATTGTCGACGCGCTCCGGGGCCGGGCGGATGTCCTGATCGATGGCGGCGTCCGCCGAGCCGGGGATGCGGCCAAAGCCTTGGCCCTGGGGGCGAAAGCGGTGCTGATCGGGAGGGCCTACCTTTACGCCCTGTCAGCAGACGGCGAAGCCGGCATCGCCAGGATGCTGGAAGCCTTCCGCGCCGACCTCTGGCGCACGATGATCTTGTTGGGCTGCGGGGCGGTCAGGGATCTCGACCGCAGCTGGATACGGTCCGGACCGGGCGACCGCTGAGAGCGGTCGCGGCCCGCTCAGCCGGCCGCCGAATTCACGCTGACGAGCCTGGACGAGGACACGGCCTCGTCGGATGCGCGCCCGTCCCGGGCCGGCCCGGCCGAAGCGTGCCTGGCCTCCAGCGCCTTCCACCAGAGCACCCCCACTCCGGTACTGTCGCCGACCATCCGGCCCCGGACGCCCGCCGCCCGCCACACCTGGACCCCTTCTTCGCACGCCAGGTAGGTCGTGACGCCGTTTGCCTCCGTGAGTCGTTGCACCGCGGACCGATCGTTCCACGAGACCGGCACCACGGCTACGGTGCCGAGAGCTTCCAGGGCCACTTGGGCCACGTGCAGATCCTCGCGATGACGCTCACAGCAAAGGACCATGACCCGATCGTCGCGACCGACGCCGATACTCGCCAGACCCCGGGTCAGGCGGTCCCGGCGGCGAAGGACCCGCCGCCCTATGGCTGACGCCGGCAGGGCGAGCCGCACCGGCTCTCGGCCCGGGGCCTGGTCGGAGCGGACAGCGCTGGCCAGCTCCCGATCCGGCGTTTCCGGTTCGCGGACCATACCGTCGATGTGGTCCAGGTCGACGTGCGCCTCGTCGATCCTGGCCGTGGTGAGAACTGACGCTATGTGCACAAGTACTTACTTACCACACGCTGGAGACTAAGTAAATACCTACTAACAATTTTTTCGCTCCTCGGGGCGCGGCCACCAGCCAGATCACTGCCGGTCGGGCGACAATCGGCCAGGCCACGGGGGGCGGCCAGGCCACGGGGGGCGGCCAGGCCACGGGGGGCGGCCAGGCCACGGGGGGCGGCCAGGCCACGGGGGGCGGCCAGGCCACGGGGGGCGGCCAGGCCACGGGGGGCGGCCAGGCCACGGGGGGCGGCCAGGCCACGGGGGGCGGCCAGGCCACGGGGGGCGGCCAGGCCACGGGGGGCGGCCAGGCCACGGGGGGCGGCCAGGCCACGGGGGGCGGCCAGGCCACGGGGGCGGCCGGGGCCGGGAAGGGGACCGACGGGGTGGAGGCGCACGGGGAGGACGGGCCCGGACCACGAAGGAGGCGCACGGGGACGACACCCCGGGAGTCACACCCCCGGGAGTCACACCCCCGGGAGTCACACCCCCAGGAGTCACACCCCCGGGAGTCACACCCCCGGGAGTCACACCCCCGGGAGTCACACCCCCGGGGCCGCGCCTCCTGGATACGCCTCCTGGATAAGCCTCCTGGATACGCCGCCCGAATGCGCCGCCCGAATGCGCCGCCCGGGCGCACCGGGCGGTGCCGATCAGTTGGCGACGCCGAACAGACCGGCGGCGTTGTCCCGCATGATCAGGCGCTGGGCCGCCGGGTCGAGGCCGGCGAGCTTGTGCAGCCACTCGTTCGGGTCGGCCACCCCTTCTGGGTGCGGGTAGTCGGATCCGAAGAGGACGTGTTCCGGTCCGATGGCGGATACGAGACCGAGGACGTCCTCCTCGAAGAACGGCGAGACGTAGAGGTGCTCCAGCAGGACTTCACTGGGGTGCCCCGGCACCTCTCCACCCGGCCAGTGTCCTTTGCGGCCCATGTGGGCGGCGTGGTCGACGTCGTGGAGGAGGGGGACAACCCAGTTGATCCCACATTCGAGGGCAATGATGATCAGACCGGGAAACCGCCCGAAGAGATTGTTCAGGACGTACGAAGCCAGCGTGTCGGCCACCGGCTTCCCGGCTGTCAGATACCACTGGAACGGCGTCTGCCCCTGCAGCGGTGGCGTGGGGGACTCGCCGAACTCGACCCCAAGGGTGGCGAGATATCGCGGATCGGTGCTGTGGAATACCAGCCGTACGCCGGCCTCCTGGAGGCGGCCCCAGAAGCCGTTGTACACGGCTTCGACGGGCGAATGGCCCCACAGCGGACCCGGCTTCATCACCACGGCCCGGGCACCCGCATTGATGACCCGGTCGATTTCGGCGATTGCCAATTCGGGATCCATCAGAGAGATCATCGGTGCGGTGATGATGCGACCGTCCCGGTTGAAGCCCCACTCCTCGTCGAGCCACCGGTTGTAGGACCGAATATTGGCATAGAGGGCGGGGACGTCGTCGTGCAGTTCGTTTTCGGCCTGCAACATCGCCGTCCCGAGCATGAGCCCGGCCTGCACCCCCTGGGCGTCCATCCGGGCCAGGCGCGGGCCGCGCTGCATCATCTCCGGATAGTCCCAACCGCGAATGATCTCCCGGTGGACGAATCCGTCCTGGCTGTCGATGTTGTCCAGCATGCTTCGCAACGAGCCAGGCGCACCTATGTAATCGGTCTGGATGACCCGCATATAGCGAAACTGCCGGTCGCCGAAGAAGAGCTTTCCTCGCCCCTTGTCGTCGACCCGCACGTTGATCACCCGGTCGGCGAACTCAGGCTCTATAAACCGGGTGAAACAGTCGTATGGTTCGTAGTAGTGATGATCCGCATCGACCAATTTATACCCGAGGCTCTGATTGATTTCGGTGGTGGTACTCATCGCTCACTCCTTGTTTATTGTCAAAAACATGTCGCAAAACAGTCGATAATGGCCCGGCCGGGCTACACCGGATGCACCGCGACCATCGTTTCTCGCTGATCAGGCCAGCTGATCGCGTGTGGAGCGGAAAAGAGGCTGACCATACCGTTGTACAGCTCGAGGGCGAACAGGTCGTCCGACAGCGCCGGCGGGTCACTCGCGACGGCTTGGACCCGGCGGCCGGCGATGCTGCCGAGCATGAGGTGTCGCGCCATGCGAACCCGGTTGTCGCGAATCACCGGCGGCAATGGACCGAGCGCGACCTGGAGCCGCTGGCCGAGCAGCAGGCTCGCTTGCGCATCGTCCCCGCTTGACTGGTAGGCATCGCGCAACAACTCGTCCAGGGGACTCAGCCGGGCCAGCAGTTGGACGTAATGGACGTCACCGTCCATCTCCAGGAAAGGACGAGCCATCACCTCCACCAAGCCCCGGATGTCGAACTCGCGTCCTTGTTGATCGAGCCGCTCGAGAAGCTGTTTCCGTCGCTGATTTATCCACGGCAGACGTTCCTGCACGATGGCCCGAAGCAGCCCTTCCTTAGAACCAAAGTGATACTGCACCGCGCCGGGGTTGCGATGGCCGGCCTCGACTGCGATCTGGCGCAGGGAAACACCGTCGATTCCGTGGGCGGCCAACAACCGTTCCGCAGTGCGGAGAAGGTCCTCAGGCGGGCGACGCCGAGCGGCGAGCGCACTGGCCTTGGGAGGCAGGTTTGCCTTCAGGGTGAGCGCTCCATTGCCGGCGTCGGCGTCGTCGAGCACGATCGTCGCTAACCCTGCCGCACGACTTTGGCGTCCAATAGCGCGTCGATCTCATCAACGGTCAGCCCGAGGTTGCGCAATATGTCGATCGTGTGCTCTCCAATGCCGGGCAGGGTGTCCGGGCCCTCCCGCCGCGGCGGACGCTCCCAGCGGATCACCCGCCCGATCTGTTCGAAATGACCCCAGTCGGCGGTCTCGTACGCCGCCACCCGCCCCAGTTGGCGATTCAGCGGATCGTCGAGAATCCCCTGGCGGAAGGCATTTCGATCCATGGCCTCGATGGGTTCGACGAGCAGATCCAGGGAGCGAAGGCGGCCAACCCACTCTGCGGCGGGCGCGGTGCTGAACACCCGAGTGAGGACTGACTCCGCCTCGCGGGCCAGGCGATCATTGGCGCCGCCGCGCAAAGGGGCATAAGTCTCGGGAAGTTCGGAGGCCTCTCGAAGGGAACGCAGCCTTTCCCAAGCCTGGCGATCGGGCAGCACCAGGGCGAACCACTCGAGATCAGCCCCCGCGTAGATCCGGTATCCGGGTCCGTAGCCCGTCTGGTCGTGGTCGAGTCGAGGGTGGTAGACGGATCGTCCGTCGCGTTGGAAGACCCCGCTCTGCAACAACATGCCCGCACCCAGAAGACTCGTTGCCACCTGCTGGCCCTGACCGCTCGCGGCCCTGGCGCAGAGACCGGCCAACATCCCAATCGCTCCAGTCCAGCCACCGGCCATATCGATAGGGATCCATGTGGGAGCCAGAGGATCGTTGTCTTCACCACCCACGGCGCGTTCGAGGCCGGTGACCGCCTGCATCAGCGCATCGTTGCCCGGGAAGGTGGCCCTGGTACCGGTAGGCCCGAACGCAGTGGCGTGACAGTACACCGCGTGCGGATTTATCCGAGCGACCGTGTCCTCGTCGATGCCCAGTCGCTCGGCCACGCCGATCCGGAAGTTTTGCAGGACGACATCCGCCCAGCCGATCAGTCGATCGACGACCGGGCGCGCCTCCGCGGCCGTAAGGTCGAGAGCCAAGCTCCGCTTACCCCGTTGGCACGCCGCCATGGCGTAGGCCGCGGGTCGCATCGTCTCGCCCTCCAACGGCTCAACCTTGACCACGTCGGCACCCATGTCTGCAAGCACCTGGGCGCCCAGTGGGCCAGCCACGAACGCGGAAAAGTCCAGGACATGCAAGCCTTCCAGCAAGAGGCCGCCGACCTTGTCTGGCGGGCCAGGCGCCTCGGTGGGCCCGTCGTTGGTGACGCCGTCGACCGCGACGAGAGATACCGGGGATCCGACCATAACGGCTGGACGCCCAAGATCGGCACCAGCCACTGCGAGGCCGATTTCTCCCAAATGAGGATCGGACAGAGCCTCACCCGGGGCCAGTACCGGTTCGCATGCGACACCGACCGCCCGTATCCGCTCGATCCAGATGTCCCTCGGCTGAGTGGAAAAAATGGTCCGCCAACGCTTGGCTCGCTCGTTGAGAGCCCCGGTTGTCTGATCGTGGTAGTAGCCCTCCGTGCTCGGCTCGTCACCGAGGACTTCGATGAGCTTGGCGTACATGCCCCGGCCACCGAACCAAACCTGAAGGAGCTCGCCATCCGCACAGCGATAGAGGAAGTTGGGGAAGGTGGAGCCCTTTGCCCAGTAGTCCTCCACCTTCCTAGGGGCCCGCTCCGATCGTCCGACGAGGCATCCGAGGGTGGCCAGCATGCCGTCGTAGAGGGACGTCTCAGCCCATCCTCCAGTCCCCTCGAGCAACCGCTGGCGCAGGAGCACGAGGGCCGCCGCCGTAATCACGAACGCAGTGCCCGCCCCGGTCGCTCCCACATTGACGAAGATCGGGCCTGGTCGATGCCCGGCCAATTTGAGTGCAAAAACCCGATCGCGCCTCGACGAGCAAGCCGAATTCCTCGATCGACCCTGTCGCCGTCCGGCTGGCCCGGCAGCGGACGTACACCAACTCCGGATGGGTGGGGTGCACGTCGGTGTACCCCATTCCCCTGCCCTCTACCAGCTCCTCGGGCCCGTAGACCAGTGCGATATCCGCTTGCTGCATCAGCGCCCGAACTTGCTCGGGGTCGTCCATCTTTCGGATCTTCTTGTCGCGATTCCAAACGCGGCTCCAGGGGAGCTCGGCATCGATCTCGATGCCGGTCGGATCCACGACGCGGACAACGTCGGCACCGAGCTCACCCAGCAGCAGGCCAGGAAGGCTTCCGGCCATACCGAGACCAAGGTCACTGACACCGGTGCACAGCTCGATCACCGACAGCCCGCTGCACGGTCCCTTCGCCGATCTGATCACTGCCTGCTCCACCCCCGATGTTCGTCTGGCAACACCCGTCGTAAATATACGACACGTGTCGCATCTTCGCAACCCCCCTGTCCCGCTGTTCTTGCCCTCGTACCGGCCTGGCCGTGTGACACCTGTATTATCGGAGGCCGACAGCGGGGACGACCTCGCGCCCACCACCGCCCGCTAATAGTCTGGCGCCGACTGGGAACCTCCGACCGGGGGCGAAGGGAGAAGAGCGGATGACGATGTCCACCGACACTGGCGTGTACTACGACCCCTACGACGTCGACATCTACACCGACCCGTATCCCGTGTTCAAGCGGTTGCGCGAAGAGGCCCCGCTCTATTTCAACGAACAGTACGGATTTTATGCGCTCAGCCGCTTCGAGGACGTCGAGAAAGGGCTCGTCGACCACGTCAATTTCAGCTCGAAGCGGGGCGGGATCCTCGAGATGATCAGGGCTGACGTCGACTTCCCGCAGGGTGTGTTCATCTGTGAGGACCCACCGGTGCACAGCGCCCACCGCGGCGTGGTCTCCCGGGTGTTCACGCCCAAGAAGATGAATGCTCTGGAACCACAGATCCGGGAGTTCTGCGGTCGTATCCTCGACCCGCTCGTCGGTGGCGAGGGCTTCGACTTCGTCGCCGATCTGGGCGCGCGAGATGCCGATGCGGGTGATCGGAATGCTCCTTGGCATTCCCGAAGCGGATCAGCGCGCGGTGCAGCTGCATACTGGGCAAAGGACCCGTCGCCAGCCCGGGCAACCGGGGGACTTTCGCCACAACAACCTGGCCGATGAGACGTTCTTCGGCGAGTACCTCGATTGGCGAGCGGCAAACCCGTCCGACGACCTCATGACAGAGCTGTTCGAGGCCGAGTTCAAAGATGAGTCGGGGACCGACCGGCGCCTGACCCGATCCGAGATCCTGACGTTCGTCAATGTTCTGGCGTCAGCGGGCAACGAGACGACCAACCGGCTGATCGGGTGGACCGGAAAGGTGTTGGCCGACCATCCCGACCAGCGTCGCCAGCTCGCCGAGGACAGATCCCTCATTCCGAACGCCATCGAGGAAGTCCTCCGCTTCGAGCCACCCGCCCTGCAGGTCTGTCGCTTCAGCACCCACGACGTGGACTGGTACGGCGAGACGATCCCTGCGGGCAGCGCGGTGATGTTCTTGGCTGGGTCGGCCAACCGGGATCACCGGGTCTTCGCGCCCGATGGTGACGTGTTCGACATCCACCGGACGATCAGTCACCACATCACGTTCGGATACGGCATTCACTTCTGCCTGGGGGCCGCCCTCGCCCGACTCGAAGGTCGCCTGGCCCTGGACGAGGTACTCAACCGCTTTCCGGAGTGGCAAGTCGATACAGACAATGCCAAGCTCGACTCCACCGCCGTCAGAGGCTGGTCGACGCTACCTGTCGTCATTGGCAGTTGACTACCGCCATCCCGGCCTTGTCCGGAACAGGGGTATTCAGCACCGCACTTCGATGGGGTGATCCCACAGAGGCCGTCGAAGCTGCGGCCGAACTGGAGGAGCTGGGGTACTCCGCGTTGTGGATCCCCGACGTCGGTGGTGACGTGTTCGGGGCGGTCGAACGACTCCTCGAGGCCACGTCGTCGATCGTGATCGCCACCGGCATCCTGAATCTCTGGATGCATTCCCCGGAAGAGACGGCAGCGGGATATGCCCGGTTGGTGGCCTCGCACGGCAATCGCGTCCTGCTCGGTATCGGCGTGAGCCACCAGTCGATCGTCGATGCCGACCATCCGGGGCGCTACACCAAACCGCTGGAGGCCATGCGCTCCTTTCTGGGCCAGCTCGACACTGCATCCCCTCCCCTCGGACCTGCCGCCCGGGTGCTCGCCGCGTTGGGGCCGAGGATGCTCGACTTGGCCCGGGACCGCGCCGTGGGCGTGCATCCCTATAACGTCACCCCTGAGCACACCGCCCGGGCCCGAAACGCGGTTGGGTCCGCCAAGCTGGTGGCGCCCGAACAAGCCGTGACCCTGGTGAAAGACCCCGAGGAGGCGCGGGCCTTGGGCCGTCGACATGTTGGAGCCTCCAGTGCCATGCCCAACTACCTGAACAATTGGCGGCGGCTCGGTTTCAATGACGACGACTTCGTCGAAGGGGGCAGCAACCGACTGATCGATGCCCTGGTGGCATGGGGCGACGAGGATGCCATCGCGTCCCGAGTCGCCCAGCACTTCGATGCGGGAGCTGACCACGTGTGCATCCAGGTCGTCAGCGAACCAGGGGCGTTCCCCCTTCCCGCCTGGCGTCGGCTCGCTCCCGCCCTACTCCACTGACGCAACCCGCCCGGGCCGGCAGCCGCGTCCACCGTCAGGGGCAACCGTGACGCTTACTGGATGAAAAGCGGGTCTACTAGGCACCCCGTGACCGCTGGCAATGGTGGAGGGGCAACCACCAGGGCACCCACCGCAGACCTGTCGGCCCTGGCGGCGGCGACGGTTGGACCGAGATTGCAGTTGTCGACCAGCAGCAGTCCCACGGCCCATATGAGCAGGTGGACAGGGATCGTGGGTTCGTCGTCGCACACCGCGTCGAGGAAATCCCAACACAGCAGCGACACCTGATGATCAGCTATCCAATGCGCCGCGCCCGAGCCCGCTCCGGGAGTCGGTTCGCGGCTAATCAGATCCAACTCGTTGCCGTCCTGCTCCCACCGGTCGCGACCCATATACAGGAGCAGGGCGTCGCCAGGCTCGAACGTCACCCCGGCCGCATGCAGCGCAGCATCAATGTCTTCCGCCGTCACGGGCGAACCCGGATCGACCCAGTCCGTACCACGCACCGAGGGGATGTCCGCAATGACCCCGCGGGTGAACAGTTTGTGCTCGGCCAGGTCGGCGATGGACGGACCGTCGGGGTCTTCGGCCCCGAACCCTGAATACCAGGTTCCGTTCCGGCCATAATGGTTCAGGCCGTCGAGGTGGGTTTGCCGCTGGCCGTGAGCGGCCACATGGACGACATCCGAAGCCGAAATGAGCTCACCGCGGTTGTACTTCGACACTTCGACCGTGAGCAGCCCTTCACCGGGCCGCGGGTCACTTCGAATAGCGAGCGGTCGAGCCAACGTCGAGCATCGACCCGTGCGCATCGCCGCCACGGCGCGGCGGCGCGCCTCTTCGTCGATGTAATTTGCCGTTCCCTTTCGATCGCGCCATCCGAACTTCGGACTCGCCGCAATCTGGTCCAGCCACGCCCGGTACCCCTCGTCGAGGTCCACCTTCGCCACGATTCTCCTCTCATCGCCGGCCCGATCGAGCATCGCGGCTAACCAGGCCGGGCCGAAGGTTAACAACTGCGCGTCACCGCAGCCACTGGCGGCGGGCGCTTCATCCTCTCAGCTACCATCAGTCCCGGCGCGGCGGACGTCACGGCCCAGCTGACCCGCCTCGACATTCCCAGATCTTGGAGGCACCCATTCCCGCATGCCCACGACGGTGGCGAAGGCTGAGAGGTCAGCCTACGGCTGTAAGAGAGCGTCGTGGTAGATAGCACCCAGGTCGCGGCCACCCGATATTGCGGGGTGCGGATGCCCCGGGTGGAAGATGTCCGACTGCTGACTGGCCGGGGCTGTTACGTGGACGACATCTCTCTGCCGGAGATGCTCCATGCGTGCTTCGTTCGCAGCCCATTCGCCAGTGCCAGCGTGCGGGCCATCGACACTTCGGCCGCGATGGCCGTGCCCGGGGTGCACGCAGTGTTCACGGCTGCCGACCTCAACCCGGGCGCTCGCGAACAGTGGCACACGTCGGTCGGTCCCGCCGGTCCCGAGACACCGCGGCCTCCTCTGGCCAGCGAATGCGTCCGCTACGTGGGCGATCCGGTAGCGCTCGTCGTGGCCGAGAGCCGCTACGTGGCCGAGGACGGTGCCGAACAGGTGTACGTGGACTATGAGCCCCTCGTCCCCGTGGTCGACTACAAGTCGGCTGTGCCCTCCGAACACCTCGTCCACACCAGTCACGGCTCCAATTTGATCGGCGAGATGGGCGGACCACCGAGCCCGACTTTGGAGGAAATCTTCGCCAACGCGGCGTACGTATTCGCCGACGAAATCCACCAGCACGCCCAGGCAGCAGTTCCTCTGGAAGGTCGAGGACTGATCGTCAACTACGCGCCATCTACCCAGGAGCTGACGATCCATTCTTCCACCCAGTCGCCTCATGAGGTTCGCCTCTTTTGTTCGCGACTGCTCGGCATCCCGGAACAACAGATCCGCGTGGTCATGCGGGATACGGGAGGCGGCTTCGGGCAGAAGATCATGGTCCAGCGCGAAGAGATGTGCATCATGTTGGCAGGGGTCAAGGTCGCCCGGCCGCTCAAGTGGGTGGAGGATCGGCAGGAGAACCTTCTATCGGCCGGAAAGTCGCGCCACGAGCACGCGGGTGTGAGGATTGCCTTCGACGCCGAGGGCCTCATTCAGGGCACCTATCTCGACTTTGTATCGGACTGCGGCGCTTACCCGACACCCTGGCCGGTCGGCACCAGCGCCGTCGTAGGTTGGCTGTTCCCCGGCCCCTACCGGGTACCGAGCGGTGGGTTCCGGGCCCGGACGATCTACACCAACACGGCCGGGCGGTCGGCCTTCCGGGGTCCGTGGCAGTTCGAGACCCTCGCCCGTGAGGTGTCGCTCGACATCGCCGCTCGGAAGATGGGCATGGACCCCGTCGATTTGCGCCGGCGCAACCTGCTGCGCCGGGAGGATTTGCCCTACATCAACCCGAGCGGGCAGTCGTACGACAGCATCTCCCCCCTCGAGACGTTCGAGAAGACGCTCGAAATGCTCGACTACCGAGCCTTTCGCCGCGACCAGGAGCAGGCGCGTCAGAAGAACCGGTATCTGGGGGTAGGTCTTTCGAACTATGTCGAGTCGACCACTGCCGGTTTCGGTTACTACGCCACCGAGGCGGCCACGATCCGCATAGAACCGTCGGGCAAAGTCAACGTCTACATCGCCGGCGGCTCCTCGGGCAACAGCATCGAGACCACGGTCGTGCAGCTGGCTGCGGATGCCCTCGGCGTGAATATGGCGGATGTCGCCACCATCCAGGGCGACACTGCGGTAACCGGCTTCGGGGCCGGAGCGGCGGGGAGTCGGAGCGCCTCCATGACGGCAGGAGCAATTCGCGATACGGCCGCCATACTCTCGCAGCGGATACGTTCGATAGCCGCCCACAAGCTGGAGGCCTCTATCGAGGACATAGAGGTGGCCGATAGTCGCGTCTTCGTCAGGGGTAGTCCTTCGGTCGCCCTCTCACTGAGCGAACTGGCCCAGACGGCGTATTTCGACCCCTATTCACTCCCGCCCGGGGTCGAGGCCGGGCTGGAGGCGAGCGCCCGCTACACCACACCGACCCGCCGAGTCTGGGTCAACGCCACCCACCTGTGCACCTGTGAGGTAGACATCTCGACAGGAGAGGTCACCCTGCTCCGGTACATCGTGAGCGAGGACTGCGGCCCCATGATCAACCCGAACATAGTGGAGGGTCAGATCGCGGGAGGCGTCGTGCAAGGCATAGGAGGCGTGCTCCACGAGCACCTGGCGTACGACGACGACGGCAACCCGCTCGCCACGACCTTCATGGACTATCTACTCCCGACCGCGAGCGAGATCCCGGTCATGGAATACGGACACATCGAGACCCCGAGCCCCGGACCGGGAGGCTACAAGGGAGTTGGCGAAGGTGGAGCCGTGGGCGCCCCTCCCGCAGTCGTCAACGCCGTGGCGGACGCGCTCGCTCCCCTGGGGGTCATGGTCACCCGTTTGCCTCTGGGCCCGACCCAGATCTCCGCTCTCCTCCACGAAGCCCGTTCCCGCCGCTGATATCGAGTTCCTCGAAGGAGTGTCCTGATGGATGTCAACTTCCATGACCGGGAGATCATCGCCAATCCTTTTCCTGCTTATGAGGAAGTTCGAAGCGAAGGACGTGTCGTGCGAAACGAGCTACTCGGGGTCTGGATGGTTCCCGGGTATGCGGACAACACCGAGATGTTGATGGATTGGAGGAGGTTCTCCAACACCATCCTCCGTGACTTCAGTCAGACTCCCGGAGCGCCCGGCAACTCCATGCTCAACACCGACCCACCCGAAGCTACTCGTCTGCGACGAATGCTGGAGGAGCCGTTCCGCAGGCGGTCCCTGGCCGCCCTCGAACCCAGGGTGACCCAAGTGGTCGACGGCTGCCTGGAGCCATTTCTCGAGAAGTTGCACTCCGGCGCTTCCATCGACTTCGTCGACCAGTTCGTGCGCAGTATCCCAACCATCGTGATCTGCGAAATGATGGGTGTGCCGAAGTCGCTCCAGGAACAGGTACAGACCTGGACGGACGACAGAACCTCCGCCCAGGGCGCCGGTCGTGACCCCAACGGAGCCGCCAAGATAGCCCGGGCTCTCGCGGCGGGGGAAGCGCTGGACGCCATGTTCGCCGACGAGCGCGCTCGACGCCGAAGGAACCCGACGGACGATCTGCTCACAGTCCTCACCAACGAGCCGACCTTGACGGACGAAGAATTCCTGGCCGCCTGCCGGCTCTTGTTCGTGGCCGGCAACGAGACGACCGTCAAGCTCATCTCCAACGCGGTGGTGCTGCTGGCGCGATATCCGGAGCAGCGCGAGGCGCTCGTCCACCACCTCGACCTCATGCCGCAGGCCATCGAGGAGGCCCTTCGATTTGAAGGCGTGCCGCAGGCGCAGGCTCGTCTGGTCACCGAGGACACGGTCTTCGCCGGCACCGAGTTGTCGGCTGGCGACGTCATCTACGGCCTCGTGGTTGCCGCCAACCGCGATCCTGCCCATGGGCGCGACCCGAGCCGGTTTGATGTCCGACGGAGTCCCAACCCTCACCTGTCCTTCGCTCACGGCACCCATCTCTGCTTGGGGGCCAACCTGGCCAGAATGGAAGCCCGCCTGACCTTGAACGCCTTCATCGAGCAGGTGCCGAGATGGCACGTCACGTCCGTCGACTATGGAGATTCCTTCCATGTGCGGGGACCGCATCACGTGCTCATGACGAACGAGTGACGCTCGAGGGACGATGTCCCTCCCGGTTCAGATGGGGACCGTGGCGGTCACGTCGAGGACGCCGCGCTCGGGTCCGCGGATGAAGAACGCACTACCGAAATCGACGTCGCGGAGACCGTATTCGGGCGCCAGGCTCAGCAGTCGCTCGAGCGCGATACGCGCCTCGAGGCGAGCGAGCGGGGCGCCGATGCAGAGATGTGGACCCCATCCGAAGCCCAGGTTGGCCTTCAGCTCGCGACGGACGTCGAACTGCTGCGGATCTGGCCAGCGCGCCGGATCTCGATTGGACGCAGCGATCATGGCATACACCTGATCACCCGCCGACAGATCAGTACCCGCCAGCTCGGTATCTCGCGCCACTCGGCGAGGAATCATCTGCACCACGCCGCACCACCGCAGAACCTCCTCGACGGCAGCCGGGATGAGCGACGGGTCGTCGGCGACGAGCTGTCGCTGATCCGGATGACGCGCCAACGCCACGAGCGAGTTCGACATGAGCTTGGCCGTCGTGTCGTAGGCCGCTCCCAGCAAGGTGAACGCGGTGGAAAGGATCTCGGCCTCGCTCAAGCGACCGTCCTCAGAAGCACGCAGCATCGCCGTCATAACATCGTCGAGCGGTTCGCGCCGGTGTCGTTGGATCTCCTCACGGATATACGCGTTCAGCTCTGAACCTGCCGCGTGCAGGGCAGCTCGCTGCTCAGGGCTCTCATGCCCGAACGACAGGTTGGAGTTGATCACGTGCGACCAACGACGGAAATCCTCGTGCCGTTCCTCGGGGACCCCGAGCATCTCTGCGACAATCACCGTAGGAATCATGGTGAAGTCGGCAATGACGTCGAAGCTGGTTGCTCCCTCGATGATCGGAGTGAGCAGCTGCTCCACCACCTCGCGAACTCGAGGCTCCCACTTCGCCGCGGCGGTACGGGTGAAGAGTGGCACCAGGGGACCCCGAAGCCGCTGATGCTCGGCACCGTCGACCGTGATCATGTTGGACGCACCCTGCCACGACGAGATCTCGGTCTCCCCGCTCATCTCTCGAAACCTGTCCATATCGCCAAGAAGCTCCGAACAGTCGTTGAAACCCGGAATCATCCAGGCCTGTACGGCACCGTTCCACACCACCCGACCCGTGGCCCGGATCTCCTCGTAGAGCGGGAATGGGTTCTCAACCACCGACGGGTCGAAGAGGTTGACGTCCAAGCGTACTTGTCCCACTTTTCGTGACCTCCGCGGGGTATTTTGAGCCATCCGTCAGCGATGCTGACGTCACGTCTTTAGTCCCACCCCGATTGCTTGTCAACTGCCCCGACCCGCACCTGAACCGGCGGCCCGAGCCGACCGGCGCTCGCCTTCGTGTGCCATACTGGGCGCCACGCCCGCTGTCGATCGCAGACGACGGCGTTCCGGCCCTAATGGTGATGGCAGATGAACCGGATCGATGAGCGGAGCCTCGACCGTGACGGGCGGCGGGCGGACCAAGGCCGGCAGGCCGGTTCCGCCGGCCCCGACGGCCTGCTAGACGCAATTTCCAAGCCACACCTGACCGATTGACCACACGTAACTAATCGAAAGGAAGACCATGGCGAGACTCGAAGGCAAGATTGCCATCGTTACCGGAGCTGGATTGGGACAGGGCCGGGCCACGGCGCTGAAGCTCGCGTCCGAAGGCGCCAAAGTGCTCGCCGCCGACTTCAGTGGTGCCGAGAAAGACACCGCATCCGAAATGCCGGATTCCATCAGCCCCTTCCAGGCGGACGTCACCCGGGCGGCAGACCTCGAAGCGCTCGTGGGAGAAGCCACGGAGCGGTACGGCCGGCTCGACATTCTGTGCAACGTGGTCGGCGTGGCTGGTATCGCCCAGGCCCTCATCCCTGATATCGAAGAGGACGACCTCGACATGCTCATGAGCATCAACTTCAAGAGCGTCTTCTTCGGCATGAAGTACGCCATACCGGCGATGGTGGAAACCGGTGGGGGTTCCATCGTCAACTGGTCGTCGGTCGGCGCCCTACGACCGATGCCGACGACGGGAATCTACAGCGCCTCAAAGGCAGCGGTCATCGCCTTGACGAAAGCAGCTGCCGTCGAGTGGGCCAAGGACAACGTTCGCGTCAACGCCATCTGCCCCGGCTACATCTATCCCACCGGGATGACCCTGATGGGACAAGAGAAGTACCCCGAGACGGCCAACAAGGCCGCGTCGGCTGCGCCGATGAAGCGGCCCGGCCACCCCAACGAGATCGCCGCCGTGGCCGCCTTCCTCGCCTCGGACGAGTCCTCCTTCATGACCGGCGAGTACGTGATCGTCGATGGCGGCAAGACCGCCGGGCACGCCTGATCTTCTCCGGTCGGGTCAGGTTGCTGCGCCTACCTGGCCACCTGGCCACCTGGCCTACCTGGCTTCCTGGCCTACCTGGCTTCCTGGCCACCCGGCTTACCCGGCTTCCCGGCTTACCCGGCTACCCGGCTACCCGGCTACCCGGCTACCCGGCTACGGTTTGATTTTGGTATCTAGACCGCGTATTACGTGGTTTAGATACCAAAAAAGGTTTGGTGCCTTAGATGCGACGAGTGCAGGGAGGTCAAGGTGAAGGAGACGGAACGGATCGAGGTAGATACCGCTGCCATGCCGCGGATTCCACCGCTCTCGTACGAGGAAGCGGACGAGGCGACGCGGGCGATCTGGGACCAGACGTTCAGAGGTGGCGGCGACCCCCGCGCCCGGGTCTTGACGGGGGCCTCCATGTGGAATCCGGAGCTGAATTTCGGTCCGCTCCCCGTTTGTGAACTACGTGAAGAACTCCACCTGCCTCCCGCTCCGCGAACGGGAGCTGGCCATCCTGCGGACGGCCTGGAGGTGCGGCGCCGACTTCATGTGGGCCATGCACACGGAGATCGGACTGCAGTGTGGGCTCAGCCAGGAAGAGGTCGATCGGGTCGGCGCTGGACCTGATGACCCGGCGTGGACGCCGGAGGAGGCGGCGGTGCTCCGGTCGATGGACGAGCTGCACGACTACAGTCGCATCGCTGATCCGACCTGGACCGTGCTGGCCGGCACCTACGACAACCGGCAGCTGATCGAGCTCATCACGCTGGCGGGCAGCTATCACGTGATGGCCTACCTCATGGGTGCCATAGGCATCCGACCCCCAGGGGGAGAGAGCCCCAACCTTCCCGGAAACCGGTTCCTGTTCCCAGGCTCCAGCTGAGGTCGGAACTCCCCTCGCCGTCTTTGCCTCCGGCGCGTCACTCCCGGGTGACCCGGTCGGGGTCGATCTTGACATCGATCAGAAGGGGCCGGGTTCGGAGGTCGATAACCGGGCCCAGCTTTTCCAGATCGGTTAGGTTCCGCACGGTCGTTCCCTCGCCACCAAGGGCGTCCGCCACCGGGGCCAGCTCGGGCCAGGCCTGCATCGTGATCGTGGGGTCCAGGCCCCGTCGACGCATCTGGATGTGTTCAGCCCCATAGCTGCCGTCGTTGAACACGACCACGATAATGTCCAGGTCGTAACGGCAGGCGGTGGCAAACTCCACCAACCCGCCGAGCATGAAGCCGCCGTCACCGGCGACCATCAGCGTCGGCCGATCCGGCCGGGCCCGGGCCGCCCCGACGGCGTTACCCATCCCCAGTCCGATGGAGCCGTAGTTGACCGTCATCAAGAACGACTGCGGGTCGGGTGCGTGAAACAGAGTGAAGGCGTCACGGGCAAACCGGCCGCCATCGACGACGGTGTTGCGATCTCGAGGGACCGCAGCCTCGACCGCCAACATCGCCGACCGCAGATCGACTGTGGTGTCCGTGCTGAGGTCCTCTCCAGCACTCGGCCTGAAGCGAGAAAGCCGATTCAACAGGTCCTCCGTACGAGCGCCTGACGGCTCTACCTCGGCCTCGTCCAGCCAGGAGAGGATGGCGTCGGCGCTCGTGGACGAGTCGCCTACGACGGCCGCGTCGATCTTGGCGTAGGCGCCAATGGCGCGAGGATCGACATCGACCTGGATGACCCGCTTCCCTCGCGTATAGGCGCCGTCGGCAGTGGTCCAATGGTTGAGGCTGGCGCCGAAGGCCACGATGCAATCCGCAGCCCGGATGGTATCGATTGCAACCTCATGCGAAAGGGTGCCGAAGAGGTCGAGGTTGTACGGCTCGCCCCGAAACAGGTCCTTGCCCTGGAGGGTGGTGGCGAGGGGAGCCTCGAGCCGCTCAGCCAGACGAAGCAACGCGGGTCGGGCGTGGAGAGCACCCCGACCGGCCAGCACGATCGGTCGGCGAGCAGTCGCGACGATCCCCACGGCCCGATCGAGTGCCACCGGATCCGGGGTGATCGCTTGGCTCTGGACCGGGCCGAACCCGACGGCTTCATAGTCCACGTCCTGCCACTGGAGGTCCCGCGGCATGTTCAGGACGATCGGCCGGTGCTCCGTCGCCGCCCGCCAGAGCGCAAAGCTCACGTCGGCTGGCGCCGTAGCAGCGGTTCTCATCTGCTCGAAGCCGGCTCCGGTCGCCCGGACCACGGCAGCCTGATCGATGTTCTGGAGGTTGTACTTGTCGGCCACCGGCGTGTCGCCGGCAAGGAGCAGGAGTGGAGTCCCGGCCTTTACGCCCTCGACCAGTCCGGTGACGGTATTGGTCAGGGCCGGGCCATGGGTCACGGTGGCTACCCCGACCCGCCCGGAGAAGTGGGCGAACCCGTTGGCTGCCAGGACCGCACCTGCCTCGTGTGCCGTCCCGAGGTAGCGGCCCCCCTGGGTCCGCACGAACTCGTCGACCATGAATAGGTTGGCGTCGCCCAGCAGTCCGAACAGCGTGTCCACTCCGTTGTCGGCGAGCGCCCTGGCCACGGCGGCGTGGACCTTCATCGATTGATCCTTCTCGCGAACCTCACGGCGCAGCCGCGGGCCCGGGTCGGGCCTGGGCCGAGATACCGATGCAACGGTACTCGGCCCAGCCTTCGAGTTCCGGCTCTAGGACGTCGCCGGGCCGCTGGCGCAGCTCACCTTGCCGCCATCCGCCAAGCTTGGAACGCCGTTCTGCACGTGAGCGATGAACCAGCAGTCGATGGAGTGGGGCTGGCCGGCGGTGTAGGTCAGCGGCGGCGCCCATCCCTGCAGGGTGTCGCCGTGCAACGACGTCAGGCCCTTGGTGATCTCGGCAGCCGTCGGCGTATCGGTCGTCCCCAAGCCGCCGGCTTTGACTGCGTCGGCCAGGAGTATGCCTGCGGGCCATGCCTCCGCTGCACCCTGGTTCCAGGTGTTCACGTTGCTACGCAGACCGGGATAGTACTTGTCCACCGCCGCGTTCATCTGCTGGATCGAAGCGGTATTGGACCAGTACGGTAGGTCGTTGTACTCGGACCACAGGTTGTCCTTCACCCCCGGTGCGGTGAGCAGAACCGGATAAAACCCCTGCCCCTCGGTCACGTAGATCGGGTCATACCCCTGCCGGTTGCAGTCGGCCCCGATTCTCGGGATCACCGACCCGCTGGTGAAGTCGACGATCGCGGTCACGTGCGCCTGCTGGGCGGCCACGCACTGAGCGGTGTAGTTCGGCGCCGTCAACGAGATCGACGAGGTCTGCAAGACCGGCAGGCCCTCCTTGTCCGCATCGGTTTTGGTCGCCCCAATCAGCTCGTGGCACGAAGGGGCTTCGGCGCAATAGAACATGGCCAGGTTGGTTGCACCGGCCGCCTTGGTCGTGGCGATGACGGCACTAACTGCAGAGTCGCCGGTCTGCGCCTGATCGTAGAAGTCTGGATTCGTGTAGAACGCTTCTTCACTCGTATTGGACCCGACCACGGGGATGTTGGCTGCCTGCGCCATCGACGCCCAGGTGGCGCTAAAGACCGAGTCGACGACCAGGGCATCCACGTGATCCGAGATCAAGGTTTGGGCATCGGTAGCGGCCGTGGCCGGCAAGCTGCCGTCATCCTTGACGGTCAAATCGATGGGGTGCCCGTCGATACCTCCTGAAGCATTCGTGGCCTTCACCCAGGCCTGGTATACCTGCGCCTCGGGCAAAAGGATGGCGCCTATTGCGCCTGAGCAGTCACAGATCAGACCAACCTTGATGGGCGGACCACTCGCCTGGCCGGTTGCCGAGCCAGTTGAGGACCCGCTGCTCCCGGTGGTGTTACTGCTGCTCCCAGCCGTGGTGGTATTCGAGCTCGAGCTGTTCTTACTGCTCGACGAGCAGGCGGCTACGGCCACGACTGCCGTCACGGCGCACGCGCCCGACAGAACCTTCTTCCATCCTTGTGTCACTCTGCGGAAATCCCCTCTTCTCCGCTCCCGGCCGCTCCTTCGCAGACCGGAAGCCCATTCTTCTCCTGGAACCTACCACCGAGCATGCACTATTGCATGCACGATGTGATCTGCAGCTACGACAAGTTCGCCACATTTGCGTTTCCCAGCCGAGGCCACAGCCAAGGGCTCTCCAGGGACCGTCGACCGCGATACACCGGCCGACACTCGACCCGGCTCGCACCTTCCGCGACCGGCTCCCGAGCCAAACGCAGCAAGCGGTTTCACCGTCCACTCGCCACACAGCAAGTCATTGCCCGATTGTCGTTATCTTCCCCCCTCCCGACCCAGCGGGTTTGGCTTCACTCTAGAAAGCGGTAAAAGGGATGTCAAACCGCGGCGACAGCCGTCCGGTCCGCACCGCGCCCTCGGCGAGGTGGGCGACGCGGGCGACGGGCTGGCGGTCATCGCGCCGCAAGCAACCGGTGGATGCATTTCTGCATACGGTTCAGGCTGCTGACAAGGGTACGATTTTGCATTCGCCGAATGGGGCAGGTACCCTGACACGGATTCGGTTGGTAGGCTCGCTTCCCCAGGGGACGAGGACTCGTACAGAGGAGCCTTGGTCATGAACGCACCCCAGCTCGACATCAATTTCCACGACGGCTCGTATGTAAATGATCCCTTTCCGGTCTACGAACAGATCCGGGCGACGGGGCGAGTGGTGTGGAACGAAGCCCTCCACGGCTGGATGGTGCCGGGATTCGAGGACTGCCGATCCGTATTGACCGACCGGGGTGACCGCTTCACCCAGGTGTCTGGAGACCCCGAACTGGTCTACTGGATGAAGACGCCCAACATGATCATGGTGGACGGGATAGAGCATTCCCGACTCCGTTCGATCTTGTCTCCCCTCTTTACGCCGAGTGCGGTTGCCCGTTGGCAAACCCGGGTACGGGAGGTGGTCGATAGCCTCCTGCGTCCTCTCGTGGAGCGGTCCGAGGCCTTCGACTTGATCGCCGATTTCACCATGATCCCGACCGTCATTGTCGCTGACATGTTGGGCGTGCCGGAGGATCGGTACGAGGATTTTCGGCGGTGGTCGCACAACATCACTTCCAATCTCGCCTACGGCCACGAGGACGAGGCGACCCAGTCGCTGATGCGGCAGACCTCGGCCGAGCTCAACGACTACATGCAGTTCGAAGTGGAGCGGCACAAGACCGACCGTCCCGATGATCTGATCACCTTTATGCTCGACTCCCCCATGACCGACGGGGAGATCGTTTCGACGTCGAATCTGCTGCTGCTGGCCGGCTACGACACGACCGCGAAGGTCATGTCCAACTGCGTCGTTGTCCTTGAACGCCACCCAGAAGAGCGCCGTCTGCTCGTGGAGGACGCCAATCTCATTCCTTCTGCCATCGAAGAGGTATTGCGCTGGTGGGGACTACTCCAAGCCAGTCCAAAGCGGGCGATTCGTGACACCGAGATCGCGGGGACGAAGATCAAAAAAGGTCAAATGGTCTACAACATGCTCGCGGCCGCGAATCGGGATCCGAATCGCTGGACCAACCCCACTGAGTTCGACATCCACAGGGAACAGAAGTCGCATATGGGATTCGGCTATGGACCCCACCTCTGCCTGGGCGCCCACCTGGCCCGACTGGAGGTCAAAGTCGCACTCGAACGCCTTCTCGAATTGGCTCCGGACTACGCCCTCCGCGACATTGACTTCGGCCATTCATGGATGAACCGCGGACCGGAAAAAGGCATCATCGACATCAAGGCGCCTGAGCAGTCTGCGGCGCGCTGAACGCCCGCTCAGGCGACGAAGTCCAAGATGGCCGGGGCGGCCAGGACCCAGGAGTCGAAGATATTGCCGGTACCTCTGTACATCGCCTGCACCGAGCGTTGCCAGGCGTCATCAGGCCAGGGGGGCTCGATCAGCCTTGACCCGTCGATGAGGCAGCTGACCTCCATCGAGGTTCGCTTTGGGTGATCGATATCGTCCACTCCACCCCGCACGATCAAGGTGGGAACCTGGATCCGTCCAAACATCCAATCGTCGACCCCGGGGATCGTCTGACCGGCCTTCGGTACGAACGCCATCATCCATCGCAGCATCACCTGCTCGATCTCCTCGGCACCGACCGAAATGAATCGTTCCCGGTTTCTCGGGTTGGCCTTGATCAACGCCTGCCACTCCGGTACCTCGAGTACACCATCCATCCCATTGAGCCGAACTCCGTGGATGGTCGGGAGGTTATACACAGCGGCCAGGTTGATGGTGCTGTACCAGCCGCCGACGATGTTCCAGACGATCAGCTTCGTGGCCAGCTCTGGATAGAGCATCACGGTCAGCATCGAGTCACGCGCCCCGCCCGATCCACCTGCGATCACGCACGGACCCTCGCCCAGCGAGGTGAGCAGCTCTCGGAGGGTCTCGGCTCGCATGTGCGACTCCGTCACCCCGAAGAATTGGACGTCAGACTCACCGCAGTTTGGCCGATCCCATAGCAGCACTCGCATCCCGCCCGCGGCGAGGGCGTCGGCCAGCGGTCTGACCCCCGGATACTCCTTGCTGAACCGACCGCCTGGGGTGAGCACGATCAGGGGCGCCGAGCTGTCGCCCACGATGTCGTACACCACGTTGCCGCCGTTGATCTCGATCTCGGGCATGGAGCTCCTTTCGATTCCTTCACGAATTGCTGGTAGCTACGGCCGTTGGTTGCAGCTACGGTCTGGCGTCGACGCTTTCCTTCACCGGCTCGTCCTCTGCGGGCGGCAGTGTGCTCGGCCGCTCGCACGGGACCGTGCCCATGTTGGCGGGGATCGAGAACTCGAAAACCTCGAGGTCTTCGGCCGCCGCGAGTTCGTTGTGTCGAACACCCCCGGGCAGCATCAACAGATCACCTGCCTTCATGTGAAAGCTCGTCCCGTCTTCGAGCTCGAGATCAGACCACCCACGGATGATAAAGCCGATCTGCAGATCACACTCGTGGTAGTGCCAGCCCGTCTCTCTTTCCATCTTCTGCCCGTTGGAACTGATGAGGGTGGCCCTGGCCATGCCATCTGTGGCCAGGTCCACGCCAAGGTCCCGGTAGTTGAAGAACGTACGGCGACCTTCGGTCTCGACCGGATCGTCAGCGCGCGAGATGCACACCCTGAGCTTTTCCGACGGGAAGAACGTAGACATCGAAGATTCCTCCTCTACCGCTGGGTGAGTATCTTGGCTTCTGCAGTCCGTTTGCGGAGCGATAAGGACGTCCTCGGCACGCGTCCGCTGGTCTCGTCCCGCTTCACCGTACCTGCCGATCGCCCGGATCGCCAGCGGCGATACGCGGCCGAGTCCTTTCACCGGGCGCCAGGCTTCCGGCTTCGGGCCCCGCTGCAGCACTTGCTACCTTGGTTGTGAGCAAGCGTGCATCGCGACTGAGGGTGCTGGACGAGCCGGAGAGGATGGAGCGGCATTGGACGTCAACTTCTACGAGAGAGATTTCGTAGCCGACCCGTATCCGCATTTGGAGGAAATCCGGGCCAACGGGCGGATCGTCCGGAACGACCTCCTTGGCATCTGGATGGTTCCGGGCTACCAGGACACTCTCGACATCAAGCATCACCCCGAAGACTTTACGATGACGGTCTACGCCGACAAGGAGTCGACGCCGTTTCTCGGTGGCTTCGCCACGATGATCACGTCCGACCCTCCGGAGCATGGACGCTTGCGCAGCCCGGTTGTCCGGGCTTTCTTCCGGTCCAGCGTCGACCGGCTCGAACCTCGAATTGCCGATCTGGTGGACGGACTCCTCCAACGTGCGCTCGACGAGGCCGATACGCGACAAGGCGTCGACCTTCTCGCCTCGCTCGCCCAGCCCCTGCCCACGATCGTCATCGCCGAGATGCTCGGAGTGTCCCCGGCGGATCGAGCAGACTTCAATGACTGGTCGGACGACATCGTTGCCCTGGCGGCCGGAATAAAGGCGCCAGATGTCGCCGAGAGGTTTCAGCGGGCGGACGACTCCGGGCGGGAGATGCGGGCCTACTTTCAGCAGGTCATCGGTGAACATCGCCAGACTCCCCGCGAGGACCTCATCGGAGCTCTCGTGGCATCGAATGACATGGGCACCATGTCCGACGGCGAATTGGTGGCGGCATGCGTCCTGCTCCTCGCGGCCGGCAACGAGACCACGACGAAGCTCATCGCCAATTGCACAGCCTTGCTGGCTCAGCACCCCGATCAGCGCCAACGACTGCTCCATGATCCAGGCCTCATGCCGTCCACCATCGAAGAGGTGCTGCGATTCGAGGGGATCTCCCAAGGAGCCCAGCGCCGGGTAGTCCATGACATCGAGTTCGCCGGCGAGATGCTCCGGGCCGGGGACGTCGTCACCACCCTGACGGGCGCCGCCAACCGGGACCCGGCGATTTTCGATCGACCTCAAGAGTTTGACATTGGCAGGTCGCCCAACCCTCAGATTGGCTTCGGTCATGGGATTCATCACTGCCTTGGCGCCCCTCTCGCTCGCCTCGAAGGCAGGATCGCCATGTCGGGATTGCTGGCTCGCGTACCGCACTTCGATGTCAGCGATCTCGACTACGGGACCAACTTCAACGTCCGCGGTCCTGAGCGCTTGACCCTGCATCCTGATCCCGCCTACGCGTCCAGCTCCCCGAGCTAGCGTCCTTTTGCCGAACGGCCGACGGGCCGAACGCCATTCTCGGCTCTCGACGATGAGGTCACCGCTAGCGACATCGCAATAATCCAGCCTCGGCAACGGAAGGGACGCCCGAAGTGGCGACCGCACCACAGCAGGCACGGGGCTCGGGGCCCAATAGCGTCGATAGCGCCACGGCGCTCAAGGAGACGTTCGTCCACTTCACCGGTGGATCGGTGAGCTTTTCCGTTGTCGATGGCAAATGGAAGAACCAACAGAACGGGTTCTTCCGCGGCATCCAGACGATTTGCAGCGTAACGGACCTGAGTGGGTACACCGGCCCGTCGTCCGCCTGCACCTGATAGGCCTCCCACAGACTTGACGCCGGCATGATTTGACACTGGAGCCAATCTCCTGCCAAAATCCGCGGCGATGGGGACGTATGGTGCCCTACGTTGTCGTCTTGGTGCCGATCTGTCGACCCACCGCTCATGCGACCCCCATGTGCGGATGAGTTGGCCAGACGGGGAGAGGCACTTGTGACGTTCCGTGGTACCGACCGGACGGCAATCGTCGGCATCGGGCAGACGGAGTACGCCAAGGTGATCGACCGAACGGAGACCGATCTCGCCTGCGAAGCCATCCTACGGGCCGCCGATGACGCCGGGATCGAGGTGCAACAGATTGACGGCATAGCTCGGTACGACCTCGAGCCCGTCAACGAGCTCGAGGTTATCTACAACCTCGGGATCCCCCACCTCCGGTTTTATACGGGGACGACTTCGGGAGGGGGAGGAGCGGCCAGCGTCGTCGGGATGGCATCGCTTGCCGTGGCCAGCGGCATGGCGAACACGGTGGTCGTCTACCGCACGAGGAAGCGTTCCAAGATCGCCTCCTTCGGGCCCGGTACGGCAAAGGAGCTGAGCGGTCGGCCATGGCAACAAGCGGGGACGAGGCTCACGGGTCGATCGCAATATCATCACCCTTACGGTGTCGCCACGCCCGCTCAAGAGGTGGCTCTCATCGCCCGCCGCCATATGCACGCCTTCGGGACGCGCGCCGAACACTTCGGCATGCAAGCCGTGGTGCAGCGCTTCCACGCCGCCAGCAACCCGGCCGCGATGTACCGGGCTCCGATGAGCCTCGAGGACTGGGCGAAATCGCGGATGATCTCAGACCCGATCAGACTGCTCGACTGCTCTCTCGAGTGCTCGGGCGCAGTCGCCCTGATCGTGACGTCAGTCGATCGGGCCAAGGATCTGCGCCAACCGCCAGTCCATATCATGGCGTTCGCTCAGGGCGAGCACCCTGGTCACTATGGCCTCGCCGATTACTTTCGGTACACCGGAACGTTTGGTGGGCGTGAGACCGGGGGAACCTTCATAGGTCGAACCTTGTTTGACCGGGCGGGGATCACACCCGACGACGTCGACGCCGCCATGATATTCGATCATTTCACGCCCGCAGTCCTGATCAGTCTAGAGCAATACGGCTTCTGCTCTCTCGGAGAGAGCGGACCTTTCGTAGCCGCGGGTGAGACCCGATGGCCCTCGGGCCAGCTCCCCGTGAACACTCATGGAGGTTCGACCAGCGAGAGCTCGATTCATGGTCTCAACCATTTCCCGGAGGCGGTCCGCCAACTGCGGGGTACGGCTCCCAACCAAGTCCGAGATTGCGAGATCGTGTTCATCTGCGGGGCCATTACCGATCCATCCGGTGCACTCCTCCTGCACCGCTGACGCCAGCATTTCAGGCACGATCCAAGGGGAAAGTTTGTGATACGAGACGACTTCCCGAAACCGGTACCAAGCTGGGACAACTACGAATTCTGGTCCGCGTGCCAACGTCACGAGCTGAGGATTCAGCGCTGCACGAGCTGCAGAGGGTACCGGTTCCCACCCCGGCCGTACTGTCCCGAGTGTCAGAGCCCCTCCTTTGCCTGGCCGCTCGTCAGCGGAAAGGGGAGGGTCTATACGTATACCATCTCTCACCCGCCCGTGCTGCCTGCTTTCGAAACCCGGACGCCGTTCAACGCCATCGTCGTCGAGTTGCACGAGGGTCCCTATATGGTGAGCAACCTCGTCGACTGGCCCTTGGGCCAAGAGATCCCGATCGGCCTACCGGTGGAGGTCGTCTTCGAAGATATCGACGACGAGTTGACCATCCCACAGTTTCGCGCCCGCGAGTCGTGACACGAACCCCCAGTATCGCGCCGCCCCTACACCCCTTCAGCTTCGTGAAGTATGCGCTTCATGAATTCGGTGCGGGTGCGTCGAGCGAGTAAAGAAAGCTGCGCGCCCGGGAAGATCACATCGAATCCGTGGTGGGCCCCCGACCAGACGTGCAGTTCGGCGGCGCCGCCGGCAGCCCAGATTGCGAGTGCGTAGGCGACGTCTTCGTCTCGGAAGACTTCTGCCGATCCGCAATCGATGTACGTCACGGGCAGTCCGGTGTAATCGGTCGCTCGGGACGGCGCCGCGTAGATCGACACCTGATCGGTGCCTCGACGACTGCCAAGCAGCGCTTCCCAACCCGTCTGATTGCTGGTTCTGTCCCATACGCCCACGCCGTCGATCTGGCGGCTCGAGATGGATTCGTTGCGATCGTCGAGCATCGGCGAGATGAGTACCTGAGCGTAGATGGGGGGACCGCCGCGATCCCGTGCCATCAAGGTGGTGCCCGCGGCGAGACCACCACCTGCGCTGCCACCCGCGATGATCAGTCGCCCAGGATCGAAGCCCAGCTCGACGGCATGGGCCGCAGTCCAGGTCAGTCCCGTAAAGCAGTCGTTAACAGGAGCCGGGTCGGGATGCTCAGGTGCCAAGCGATAGTCGACGCTGACCGCCACGCAGTCGAACAGATCGATCCACTCGATCACCCGGTCGATACTGGTGAACCGGTTCCCTCCGACCATTCCCCCGCCATGGACGTGGTAGATACCCGGACCTCCCGGTGCATGGTGGCGCTTTCTCAAAACAGCCACTTGCACATCGGGGTCGCCATCCACTCCTGGAACACTTCGGTCCTCGACCACCAGATCGTGTTTGGCGATGTACTGCTCCATGGTCGGCATCTGCGGCGCGGACCTGTTTCGGATGAGCTGCTCGAGATCCGTCGATGGTTTGGTCTGAGCTGCCACCATGAGCGCGGCAAGCTCTCGATCGAACGGAGGAGCGGTCACCCGCCCGTCAGGCGACACTTTGACCTGCCCCGGAGCTACCAACCACGGCGTTATCTCCTTTTTCTCGGCATCGCATCGCTTGTCTGCTCCATCCTGAGACTGCGGCGGGCAGTCATAGCTCGGGACAGGTCACCGAGCAGGAAGACCACGACCCGAGCCACCTCCTCCGGCTCCATCCATCTCCGGCTCAGAAGCGCCGGTTACCACCGCGCCCTTGCCGTCTAGGTTCATTGGACTCGCCATGGGATCTGGTCGTGGGCGCTGCCTTTGGTCCGCAGGGAGCACCGGCACCTCACCCAGCGGTCAGTTGAGGTCGAAACCGGCGTAGTCCTGCTCCGTGGCCTTCGTGATGAGCGGCAGATACTCCCCCATTCCCGCACAGAAAGGCATAAACCGGCGGGATCCGTCCTGATTCACATGCACCATGTATTGGTCCTGCCCGCGACGAATGGGCATGATTCGTTGGGCGTAGGAGTCCACCAGGCCCATCCACTCGGTGGCGGCCGCGTAAGAGGCCTCTATACTAGAGTGACCGGCTTTGTCCATCGACGATATGCACTGGGAAATCCAGTCACCGAAGAACTCGTGTTGCAGCATGGCGTTACCCAGTACGGACGGACTGCCCGCGTTGGTGGGATGGAACATGTTGGGGAAACCGGGCGTCATCAGGCCGAACAACGTACGTGGTCCATCGGCCCACACATCCTTCGGGGTGACTCCCGATTCGTTGCGTATCCCCGCATCCTGGAGCGGTCCGACAAACGCTCGGAATCCGATGGCGAAGATAAGCAGGTCAACGTCATAGCTGGAGCGCTGCGTACGCACACCGGTCTCGGTGACTTCGACAATGGGATCGTCGAGGGCGTCAACCAGGGTGACATTGTCCTGGTTGAAGGCCTCGTAATATCCGATCTCGAGGATGAGCCGGCGCGTTCCCACCGGATACCGAGGGGACAAGGTCTCGGCAACCGCCGGGTTTTTGACCCTTTCCCGGATCTTTTCCCGGATGAAGTCGGCCACGACAGCATTCGAGTCTGGATTCGTCGCCTCGTCAGAAAACAGGTAGGACATCCCATGTCCGCCGAACTCCCATTGCGACTCCAACACCTCTCTTCTCTGCCCCGGCGTGTAGGAATCTGCGGGACGCGTGGGCCCCTGGAAGGGGTGCATCCGGGTGGCGCCCCCCTTCGGGTCTGCCGGCCCACCCCGGTGAAGGCTGTTCTCCCGATGCGAATCGAGGTCACGAGCGATGGCATCCTGAAGCCCCGGGTCCGACGGACGGTTTTGGGCGGGAATGGCGTGGTGAGGGTGCCGCTGAAAGACATAGAGCTGCTTGGCCCGCTGGGCCAACTCGGGGACCGCCTGCGCTCCCGACGAACCCGTGCCTATTATCCCGATCCGCCGGTTGTCCAGGTCGATCCCGCCCAACGGCCATCGGTTGGTCTGCACCCATTCGCCCTTATAACGGTGGAGCCCTGGAAAGTTGAGAGGCTTGGGAGCAGCGAGGGCGCCGGTGCACATGACGAGGAAGCGGCAGCGGATCTGGTCAGCCTTGTCGGTTGTCAAATGCCATCGGTTATCGGTGGCCGACCACACCGCATCCCGAAGCCAGGTGTTGAAGCGGAAGAGATTCCGCACATTCAGCTGGTCGGCTACGAAGTTGTGATACTGGTAGAGGGTGGGGGCATCGCCGTATCGTTCCGGCCAACGCCAGTTTGAATAAAGTTCCTTCGAGAAGTGGAAGCAGTAGTCGATGCTGTCCGAATCAACTCGTGCGCCGGGGTATCGATTGTGAAACCAGACGCCGCCAAAATTCGCGCCACCGTCGATACCGATCACCGACAACCCGTCGGTGGCAAACCGATACGCGGAGTAAATCCCCCCCTGGCCTGCGCCTATTACCGCAACATCTACATCTTCCATTCGGACCCCCTAGGCGGTCAACGTCCTGTCCCGGCCGACGTGTGCGCCTCAACTCTACATGATACAAGTCCGCAGCGTCCAGCGACCTGTACTCTCCGTGGATAGCTCGCAGATGCCGGCACCAGGCCAGGCCGGAACAGGGGGAGCCAGTATCTGCCTTTCTCCCTTCGTCCGGGTCATACCTGCCGCGAGACGCGGCCTCGATCCCTACGACCAAGGCCCCCATCGCCTGAATAAAAGGGATCGATGCTCTGGGATATCCGATGGCTCTACGGGTCGGGTCATCTCCGAAGGGAGGGGACCGATTCGGGCCGCAATCGGGAGGAGCGCCTCCCGATCGAAGCCGTACACATCGAGCGCGTTTTCACCCAGGATCTTCCGAGCGTCCGCCTCGGGAACCCGGGCGAAGGTGTCACGCAGGCAGAGGTCGGTGAGCGGCCAGGTGCCTTCGACGTGAGGGTAATCGTCCCCCCACAGCAGGTTCTCGATGCCGACGGCGTCGCGGATCGCCACCTCGAACGGCGCCAGGAAGCTCCCACCCACGTAGCAGTGCTCGCGGAAGTACTCGCTCGGCAAGCGCGGCCAGGGCTCCTTCCAGCGTGGATCCGCCATGTCGCTGTAGTAGATCGAGTCGTACTCCTTCAGGGTGTACGGCACCCACTCCACGCGCTGCTCGGTGAAGACAACCTTCAGACCCGGATGCCGCTCGAAGACCCCGCCGAAGATCATCTGGGGGAGATGCCGGCGTCCCAACCAGTGCGACTCCGAGAAGGTAATAGCCATCCCACCCGGCCCGTACCAGCCCATCGCCCGTTCGCCACCTCCACTATGGCTGGCGAGGACGATCCCACGTTCGGTGCAAATCCGCCAGATGGGCTCATAACAAAGGTCGTTGTACGGGGGAAAGTCACTTCGCGGACTCGGCAGGTTGAGGACTCGAAGGCCACGATCGTGAAACCGGGCGATCTCCTTGACCGCGTTGTCCACATCCCACAGGACGGTCTGCATCACGCCGAACAGGCGGGCAGGGGAGGCAGACACGTAGTCGCTCAACCATTCGTTCCAGATGTGGTCGCCCACCGACCGAAGCTCCCTCGCCCGGACATCGTCTGAGCCCATGCCCAGCCCGAGACTGGCCAGCTGCGTTTCCGCCCCGCCGGTCGGTCGCCCGTCGTAGAACGGTACCGCCTGGTGGTTCTGTCCCCCGGCGAAGATGATGGCGCCGGCCACCCCGGATGCATCCATGTCCGACAATCGAGCCACCGGATCGTCATGGGCGGGGCAGTGTAGAGTGAGCTCGTACTTCGCTTCGTCACCGAAGTAGAGCTCCGGGCCGAGGGCATCCTGCTGCACCTTGACGTAGCTGTCGAACTCGTCGAGGAACTCCTTCGGGCAATAGTCCCGGAGGACCCCTTCGAGCGACGGGCCGGCATGCGTGTCACAAGAGATCAATAGGTACGGTGTCTCTTGCGATGGAGCGTCAACTTGCGCCATCTTGGTCCCACCCTTTCGGACGCTCGCGACCAGTTACGCCGCCATGATACCGATGCCCCGAAAGTCCGTGAGGGCGATGTCGAGCAGCCTCTCGGCTCCTACCACCTCCGGCCGGCACAGATACACGGCCACGAACTGGGCCAGCGGCGCGTGTACCGGGTTGTCGACCAAGTAGGCGGAGATGGCGCGATACGCCGCCTCTCGGGCCGGGTCACCCAGTGGAAGCGCTCTCGCTCGGTTCGCCAGGTCAATCAGCTCGTTTGGAGCCGTCCCCGGGTTGTCCGGGCCGACGATCGCACCAGCAACGGTTTGTGTCGGGTCCGGCCAGGCGATGATGGAGCCGAGGTCGGCGTGGAACCCGCCAGTGCGCCATGTCCGGAGTGCATCAGTGTTCGAGAGCGCGACGATCTCGACCCGTAACCCGATCGTGGCCAGTGATGCCTGGACAATGTCACCAATAGGTACCGAAGGACTCGCCCCATGCACGACGCAGCGCACGGTCGCGCCCGACACGCCGGCCTCGGCGATCAACGATCGCGCCCGCTCGGGGTTGTACCGTTCGGCGTCGAGATGGGGGTCGTGCCCCACCACGCCGGGAGCAAATATCTGGTACATCGCCGGCCCCAGATCGCCGAACACCGACTCTGACAAGGAGCGACGATCAATCGCCAGATCGATGGCCCGGCGCACGCGAACGTCGTCGAGCGGTGGCATGCCCAGGTTCATCACCACCCCGTACATCACCGGGCTGGGTACCCGGTGCCAGGTGTAACCCTCGCTGGTCAGCCCTTTGGCGACCTGCGAAGCAGGTGGGTACAGGTGGCCGACGTGGATGGTGCCGCGCTTGGTGCCTTCGAAACGGGCATCCGCGTCTGGGAGAGTCAGGATAGTAAGACGCCGGGTGAGGGCGGCGCCGGCATCCCAGTGATCCTTCCACCGCTCGTAGACCACCTCCGCGTCTTTCGCCGCCGAAACGAGTTGGAACGGTCCCGTGCCGACCATGCTCGTGGTCTCGCCGAGATGCGCCGGGCTCGCCATCATGCCGGCCGTGCCCACGGCGAAGCTCCACAGCAAGCCTGGGTCCGGTTCGGAGAGGTGCACGGCGACGCGCCATGGCTCGACTGCGACCACGTCCTGCACGTACCCGAAGACACTCGCGACCCTCGACTCGGCCGACATCGCCCTTTTCAGATTGGCGACGACCGCGCTGGCGTCAAATGGGGTGCCGTCCTGAAATCTGACGCCGGGCCGCAGCTCAAAGAAGATGGTCAACCCGTCATCGGAAGCAGCCCACCCTCGCGCCAGTTGGGGAGCCAGCCGCACGGAACCGTTCGCGTCTCGTTCGACAGTGACCAAGCGGTCATAGACCGGACGCATAAAGAGAACGTCGTTGCCACCTATGGGTGCATGGGGATCCAGGCTGTTGCACCCGGCCGTGTAGGCGTAAACGAGCGAGGCGTCGCGATCGATCACCCCGCGGCGGGAGCGATCTTGTAATGCGCTCGGATGCGGTCGGCGTATTCCTCCATCGCTGCTTCCCGCTCCTCTGGCGTCATCGTCCCCGACCGGAGCCTTGTCAGCAAGCTCTTGGTGCTGAGGTCCTCTTCTGGCGTCTCGGCACCTACCCCTGCGGGCGAACTGAACACCTCCACGGTGAGAACGCCGTCGGGCCCCACCTGCATCGGCCCGTACATCTCACCTGCTCGGCTGACCATCACGTCACCCGGACCCACTACCCGGCCGTCCACCTCGTAGGACCCCTGCACCACGACTTCGAACCGGTGACTGCCATGGCTGTGACGCGGAATGTACGCCCCCGGAGGGAGGTGCATCATGCCGGCGACGGGGGGTCCGCTCGCCAAGTCGGCAGGCAGGTCGTCGTTGTCAGCCATGACGAAGTGCCGGATACCGATGCCGACCAGGGCTCCGAGCTCACGCGCATCCGCCGACCAGGCCGGTCCTTTGCCCCAGAACTCTTCATCAGCACTTGACAAGTACATGTGTTCCCTCCATCGGGATCGAAGCCCTGACGATTGGCATCCTAGCCGACCCATTACCGCGCCACCGTGGGTGAAAGACCAGCGTCCTCAGCGTGATCGGGCGTTGGTCTCGATCGGCAGCGACCAAAGGCTTCGAGCCAGATTTGGTGGGGCGTATTCGAGAGTTGCGCCCTCGGCGATACGGAATTCACCGAGGCGCAACAGGAGCTGCTCGATCGCAATCCGAATCTGCAAGCGGGCCAGATTGGACCCGATGCATCGGTGGGGGCCGCCGCTGAACGTCAGGTGGCGATCATGGGGACGGTCGATATCGAACTCATCCGGCCGGTCGAATACTGCTGGATCTCTGTTGGCGGCACCGAAGAGGACACAGACCTTCTCGCCCGGTTGCATTTCTCGACCGGGCTCGGGCACGGGTCGCGTGACAGTCCGGAAGACCATCGAGAGCGGCGGCTCCATCCGAAGCGTCTCCTCCACCACAGCAGGGACCAGATCAAGGTTCTGGCGGACCCGGCCCTGAACGTCCCGATGCTCACACAGCAGTCGCATGATCGACGCGATGGCACTCGACGAAGTGCCGATGCCGCCCATGGCCAGAATGGCCAATCCCGTGAGGAGCTCTTCGTCGGAGAACGCCGCGCCGGTAGCCCTCAGGTGTCGGACGGCGTCGACAATATCGCCGCGTTCGGGCTGGGGCGCTCGCGCCTCGAAGACCTGAGACGCCCACGCCCGAACCCTGGCGGCGGCCTGGGCTCGTTGATGGGGGTCTGTGGTGAACGCCACGATCCGGGCCTGAGGTTCGACCGATCTGAACTCCTCGTCGCCGGACTCGGCAATGAGCCGGAAGAACACGGTTCCAGGGAACCGCCGGGCAAACTCCTTGCAGAGATCGAACGCACCTTCGTCGACGAACGTATCGATGAGCTCGTTGGCGATGCCGCGGATGCGGTCCTCGTAGCGCCCGATCCTCGCTGGGGTCAGGTACGGGTTGATGTGTTGTCGGTACGGTCGTTGTCGGGGTGGGTCGAACTCCTGGGGCATGAAGTAGGGGAGCACGTCGGGACTCGAGCGTGGGTACGTGATCCCTTCGGCACTGGAGAATGTCCGCCAATCCTGCAAGACCCGAAGCGCCATCTCATAGGTTGTCGTGACCCAGTGCCCCCCGTTGCTCTCGACCCACACCAGAGGACCATCCCGTCGTAGGTCGCGGATCACCTCCCAGAGTCGTGGGCCCGCCACCGCCTCGGAGGTGTAATCGAAGGTGACCACTCAGCCGAGCACGGCCGGCAGCGTGTCCCAACCTCGCACCATGGAGCTGGTCGCAAAGATGGCTCCCCGGATATCGACCTCCCAGTCGGTGAAACGTTTCAGGATCTCCTCCAGTGCGACCCGCCCTTCCAACCGGGCAAGCGCAGCACCGATACAGAAATGGGCCCCATAGGCAAAGGTCAAATTCTGGCCCACACTACGGTGGATATCGAAGTGGTCTCCGTCCACAAAATGGGCCGCATCCCGGTTGCCGGCCCCGATCAGCAAGGCGATGACGCTGCCTGCCGGCACCGTCTGCCCGTCGAACTCCACGTCCTCGGCCACGTATCGGGCGACCTGGAGCGCGGGAGGCTCGAAACGAAGGACCTCTTCGATGACGTTCGGGACAAGCGACAGGTCCCCCGCCAGCTCCCGCCGCTGGTCGGGGTGGTCCGAGAGCACCTTGGCGGCCCATCCGATCAGGCGGTTGGTTGTCTCGTTGCCTGCCCCGGCAACGAGCTGAACAATCGTGAGTATCTCCGCCTTGGTCAACGTCCGAACCGCACCCGTCTCGTCTTCGAACTTGGCGTACAGCAGCTCCGTCATCAGGTCGTCGGAGGGGTGCTCGACACGCCAGTCGATAAACTCCGAGAAGGTCTCCCCTGTTGACATTGTCGACGCGAAGTCCCTTGGCTTGCCGGGTTCGGTGCGGACACGTTCCTCGGCTTGATCGCGCACCTCCAACTGGTGTTCGTCAGGGATACCCAAGAGCATGCCAATGGCCCGCATCGGCAACTGCGCGCCCAGGTCTCGCACGAAATCGATCCGCTCGCACCCGACGAGCGGATCCAGGGCGTCGGCACAATACTGCCGCATCTGTGTCTCGAGAACGCTCATCTTCTTGGGGGTAAATGCCCGAGAGAGTAAGGAGCGATACATGGTGTGACGCGGGGCGTCATTGAAGATAAAAAAGCCGGGCGGAACGACCACCCCCTCTTGGATCGCCTCTAGAACAGATCCCTTCGAGGAGATCAGCCGACGCCGATCGGCAAAGGCGCGCCGTACGTCATCGAACCGGCTGAGGGCGAAGAAATCGTAGCGCTCGTTGTAATAGAGTGGAGCTTCCTCCCTCAGGCGGCGAAAGACCGGATACGGATCCGCGTAAATCACGGGATCGTATGGGTCGTAGTAGACATCGGCAATGCTGCTCGTGGCCATCTAGCGCTCACCCCCATCGGCGACGTGAAGCACAAAGTAACACACACTCGAGCTCGCTCGATCGTTCACGACGGTGGGAGCTGTGACGGCAAAGCCGCGATAACGACCGGTAAGGACACGGTCTTTAGACCGCCCCGGGCTCCTGGCCCAGTCCTGAAGGCGGGGTACCGAAGCTACGGCTACACCGGGGCCCCGGCTTCGATTGCCCCTCGTTCCGGACCCCGGATGAAGAGCGATGCTCCGAGCTCGATACCACTGAGATGGTACTCCGGGACTCGTTTGAGAAGCTCCTCAACGGCGATCCTGGCTTCCAGGCGGGCCAACGGTGCGCCGAGGCAGAGGTGCGGACCGTACCCGAACCCGAAATGCGCCATCTGGGCGCGCCGAACATCGAAGCGAGCCGGGTCCAACCACCGCTGAGGATCACGATTGGCGGCGGCCAGCACGGCGTAGACCAGCTCCCCTGCGGCCAACTTGGTGTCCCCCAGGACGGTGTCCTCGACCACCCGGCGAGGAAGGGCATGGATGACGCTCGACCAGCGCAACACCTCCTCCAGCGCGGCGGGAACGAGGGTTGGGTCTTCGATCAGCATCCGCCGTTGGTCCGGGTGCGTCTCCAGGGCGACGAGCGTGTTCGACAACAGCTTCGCGGTCGTGTCATAGCCCGCCAGGAGGAGGAGCACTGCAGTCGACCGTACCTCGTCGGCGGTCATTCCTTTTGACTCGCCCATGCCGATCATAACCGTTAGCAAGTCGTCAGGCTGGTCCCGGCGATGTCGGTCGATCTCCTCTTTGAGATACTCATTCAGCTCCGACGACATCTGATGCATGGTCTTGCGTATGGCCTCGTCTTCGTGGCCATACGCCAGATTGCTGTCTATACCATGGGACCAGCGTTGAAAATCGCCGTACCGTTCTTCCGGCACACCCATCATGTCGGCCACGATGACGGTAGGAATCATGGTGAAGTCCTGGATGAGGTCGTACGTGCCTTCATTACCGAGCGGTGCGAGCAGGCGAGCCACGACCTCCCGAATCCGGACCTCCCAGCGTGCCGATTCGCGCCGGGTGAAAAAGGGAGCGAGAGCCCCGCGTAGCCGCTGATGGCTGGCCCCGTCCACCATCATCATGTTGGTGCCTTCGAACCAGAAGATGAACTCTGGATCGTTGTTGACCATGGCAAAGCGCTGGCCACGATCGCTCAGGACCGTCAAGCACTCATCGAAACCAGTCGCCATCCAGCCCGGAAGGAGGTTGTTCCATACGCATGGACCCTCCGCCCGTATCTGCTCGTAGAGCGGGTACGGATCTTCGATCACGGCCCGATCAAAGAAATTTGCGTCCAGCTCCGTACGACTCATTGCTAGTCACCTGGCCTTCCGGCGAGAACCGCCAATCAAGAGTACTGAGTCAGGGCGCTACGAGCCAGAGGTGTTCTCGCAACTGACCTGACCATTGTTGACGATCCCGACGGTGCCGTTGTCGACCTTGGCGATGAACCAGCAGTCGACCGGGTGAGGCTTACCGGCCTCGAAGGTCAGCGGCGGCGAGAACCCCCCCAGCGTCTCGTTCTTCATGGAGTTGAGACCCTGGAAGATCTGGGCCGAGGTAGGCGTCTCGCTGGCGGTCAGGCCGGCGTTCTTGAACGCCGCCTGCAGGAGCAGACCGCCAGCCCACGCCTGCTCGGCAAAGCCGCTGTACAAAGCCTGCTTCCGCAGACCCGGGTAGTACTTGTCGATCGCCGAGTTCATGGCGTTGACGGCCGGAGTGTTGACCATGAACGGATAGTTGCTGAACGCCATCCAGAGACTCTTCTCCAACCCCTGAGAAGTGAACTCGCTCGTGTTCACCCCGGACGATTCGATGACATAGGTCGGGTCGTAACCCTGGACATCGCAGTCCTGGGCAAACCGCTCGTCCGTGGGGCCCGTCAAATTGAGTATCAACGCCTTGACGCCGGCTTGCTTGGCCGCCAGGCACTGGGCCGTGTAATTCGGTGCGGTGGCCGAGGCGGCCGCACCGTAGCCGAACGACACCCCCACCTGCTTGGCCGCCGTCTTCGTCAGGCCGACCAACGCCTGGCACACGGCCGCCTCCGCGCAGTAGAGATCCCCGACGCTGCTTGCTCCGGCGTCCTTCGCTGCAGCCACGAGGGAATATGTGGTCGAATCGTTGGTCTGTCCCGCCGGATAGAAGTCAGGATTCGTGTAGAACGGAGCCTCGATGGTGATGGATCCCACCACCGGGATATTGGCTTGCTGCACCGTCGAAGCCCACGGCTGGTCGACCAACGAAAGGTCGTTGATCGCAATCACGCCGTCGGACAGCAAGGTGTGGATGTTGGATACAGCCGTGCCCGGATTGCCGACATCGTCTTTGACGATCAGCTGGACTGGATGCCCATCTATGCCACCCGACGCGTTGACCGTCTTGGCCCATGCGCTGTACACGTTCGACCCGCTCGAAATGCTGGTAGCCAACGCTCCCGAGCAAGTGCACTCCACCCCCACCTTGATCGGGGCTCCGGTGGCCGCCGCGGTGCTCCCACCGCTCGAACTGCCAGCCGAGCTGGTCGCACCCGTCGAACCGCTCGCCGAAGTCGTGCCGCTGTGGCCGCTGGAGGAGCACGCCCCCAACGCCGCAACCACGGCCAACACCACAACCAGCGAAGACACCCGTCGCACAGACAACACCGGTAACTAACCCCCTCGAGATCGGTCTACAACCAACATCAGGTGACGTATCAGACTGCCGCGATTTGCCCGAGAAGGTGACGATCCAACCACCTTATGGGCGATCCTAAAGCTACCTCTCGTAAGCGGCAATGTAGCACCGTACCACCCCTGGATCACGCCGCGGTCGCGGCACGCAAAATGTCCAAACACCTATGAGGCGACCACGTTTGACCGCGGCCCGGGCGCGTAGGTGATTGGCAAAGAAACCAGACCTCGTACCACCCCGAGGGTGTAATGGAGGTCCGTACCCTCCTCGATCCGAATGTCATCGAGGCGGCCCAGCAGCTCGGCCAGCGCGATCCGCAAGTTCATGCGAGCCAGATTGGACCCCGCGCACCGGTGCACGCCCGCCCCGAAGGCGAGGTGGCGGTTGCGAGCTCGGTCCAGGTCGAAGGTGTCAGGGTCCGGGAACTCGTCCTCGTCCCAGTCGGCCGAAGACCAGTACACCATCACTTTGTCGCCGCGCTTGATGTACTGGCCGCCGACCTCGCCATCGCGCATGGCGGTGCGGCCGACGGCGGAGACCGGAGGGTCGAGGCGGAGCAGCTCCTCCACTGCTCTGGGAATCGTGTCCGGGTTGGTTCGAAGAAACGCGGGGATCTCGGGCTGCCGGCAGAACCGGACCATCATCATCCCTAACGCCGTCGACGTCGTTTTCAAGCCACCGATCACGAGGTTCTGCACGATCCCGATCACCTCCTCCTGGGTGAGGGGACGACCGTCGATCTCGGCGGCGAGGACGCCGTCTACCACGTCCCACTTGGGATCTTGATGACGTCGTTGCTCGATGAAGTCGTTCACCCACTCCGCCAGGGCGGCCCAACACGCACCCGATTCGGGATCGGTCGGTATGGCGGACTTCGACGTCAGGTAGGCGAGTTTCTCGAGTTCCTCTGCGGGGGCATTCAGGGTGAAAGCGAAGAAGGCCAAGGCCGGGTAGGGTCGGGCGAACTCGGCCATGAAGTCGCACTGACCTCTCTCGATGAAAGCGTCGATGAGACGGTTCACCAGCTGGCGGGTGCGGTCCTCCCACTGCTGAACCGCCGCCGGGGTCAGGAAAGCGTTGACCAGACGCTTGTAGGCCCGATGGGCAGGAGGGTCGGCTTCCACGGGCATGTTCCGAACGGCCGTGGGAGCCGGGGGCACGAGCAAACCGTGTTCCGAGCTGAACGTCTCCCAGTCTTCGGCGACTCGCAGAACATCCTTGTACTTGGTGACCACCCAGAAGCCCCCGTACTGGTCGCTGTGCGCCACCGGGCAGCCCTCCCGCATACGGGCGAGCGTCGCCGGAAGCCTAGCTGGAAGCTCGGGGGACTGCGGATCGAAGTGGTGCACACGCCACTCGTCGGTCAGCGGTTCGGCGGCGGCTGATGTTGGCTCCATCGGATCCTTTCCCTGCCGGCGGCCATGCGATTTACGAGTACCGAGTCAGCGGGCTACGAGCTGGCGGTCTTCTCGCAGCTGACCTGACCATTGTTGACGATCCCGACGGTGCCGTTGTCGACCTTGGCCGTGAACCAGCAGTCGACCGGGTGAGGCTTGCCGGCCTCGAAGGTCAGCGGCGGCGAGAACCCGCCCAGCGTCTCGTTCTTCATGGAGTTGAGACCCTGGAAGATCTGGGCCGAGGTAGGCGTCTCGCTGGCGGTCAGGCCGGCGTTCTTGAACGCCGCCTGCAAGAGCAGGCCGCCGGCCCACGCCTGCTCGGCAAAGCCGCTGTACAGCGAGCTCTTGCGCAGCCCCGGGTAGTACTTGTCCGTCGCCGAGTTCATAGCGTTGACCGCCGGAGTGTCGGCAAAGAAGGGATAGTTGCTGAACGCCATCCAAAGACTCTTCTCCAACCCCCGGGCCGTGAACTCACTCGTGTTCACCCCGGACGACTCGATGACATAGTGAGGGTCGTACCCCTGGACATCGCAGTCCTGGGCAAACCGCTCGTCCGTGGGACCCGTCAAGTTGAGTATCAGTCCATTGACGCCGGCTTGCTTGGCCGCCACGCACTGGGCGGTGTAGTTGGGCGCCGTGGCGGCAGCGGAGCCGCCGTACCCAAAGGGCACCCCTACCTGCTTGGCCGCGGTCTTGGTCAGGCCGACCAATGCCTGGCACACGGCCGCCTCTGCGCAGTACACGTCCCCCACACTGGTCCCTCCTGCCTCCTTGGCCTCGGCCACGAGGGAATAGGTCGTCGAGTCGTTGGTCTGGCCGGCCGGATAAAAGTCGGGATTCGTGTAGAACGGCGCCTCGATGGTGATGGAACCCACCACCGGGATGTTCGCTTGCTGCACCGTCGAAGCCCACGGCTGATCGACGAGGGACAAATCATTTATCGCGATCACGCCGTCCGACAGCAAGGTGTGGATGTTCGAGACGGACGTACCCGGATTGCCGACATCGTCTTTGACGATGAGCTGGATCGGATGTCCATCTATACCGCCCGACGCGTTCACCGACTTCACCCAGGCGTCATAGACGTCCGAGGCCGCGGGGTTGCTGGTGGCAAACGGCCCCGAGCAGGTGCACTCCTCCCCGACCTTGATCGGAGCCCCGGTGGCCGTCGCGGTGCTCCCACTATTCGCACTGCCAGCCGAGCTGGTCGCACCGTCCGAACCGCTCGCCGAAGTCGTCCCGCCGTGACCGCTGGAGGAACATGCCCCGAAGGCCGTCACTACGGCTAGGACCACAACCACCGAAGATACCCGTCGTACAGACAACACCGCTAACCCCCCATAAGACGTATCAGACGCCTCTATTTTCACGACAGAATAGCAACTCAAGCAGGCCATGCGATCTGCGAGTGGCTGCGATTACGCGCCGCACTATGCGCGGGCCAGTGTCCTGATAGCTCTTCGGTAACCGATCAGGCCAGAAACCGCGGGTTCGACGATATGATCATCTACCAAGATGATCCGGGGAGCCTCGGCCATTCCCGAGTCCTTCCTGACTCGTGATGCAGACCCCGGTGTCCAACCGGCGACAATACCCAGTTGGACGGCGGCGTTTCGGCTGCCGGTGCCGAGTCTAGCGACCGGCTGTTCTCGCCCCACAAGCCGGGCCGATCCATAACGCGCTCCCGATCCCCATCGCGACCGTTCTACCGATGATGGCGACCACGATGGATGGACAAACGACTGGCGGCGCGACCGAGGCGGGATAGGAGGATGGTAGCGTGCCCACCGCCATTGTCGGCTGTAGACACTGAAAGCCATCGTGCGCGAAGGCTTTGTGTTGCCGCAGTAGAGGCAGGTGTCAAGAGAGATGATCTTGCGTCGTCCCATCTTTTTTATCTTCAGGGGGTTGTAAGTGTTTCCCATTAGGAAAGCGACTTCGGTTCTGGGTGTTCTCACCATGGTTACTGTCCTGGGGGCGTGCTCCTCGAGCTCGAAATCCGGCACTTCTTCGCCCACCACCTCGAGTTCGGGTGCGGCCGCCACCGCCACGGGAGCACCTATCAAGGTCGGAGTGGAATGTACCTGTTCCGGGCCACTGGCTACGAGCATTCCCTCGGCATCAAGCGTGTACACCGCTTGGGACAAATCGGTGAACGCATCAGGAGGGATCGACGGCCATCCGGTGCAGCTTGTCGAGAAAGACGACACAGGGAACCCCGGCACCGCAGTTAGCAATATTCAGTCGCTGCTGTCGGACGGTGTCATAGCCATCAATGATCTATCGCTCGTCGACGAGCCCTGGGCTGCGACGGTACAGAAGGCGAACATCCCGGTAGTGGGTTCGAATGCCATTGAAGCGCCCTTCTACACCAACCCAGACTTCTACCCCACTGGCCAGACCAACGACTCGACGACATACTCTCTCGCGGCGGCGGCGAAGGAGGCGGGAGCGACGAGCCTCGGGGACCTCTATTGCGCGGAGGCGGCCGTCTGCCAAGCCCTGGTCGGCTTGACAAAGAGCGCGGCGCAGAAGGTCGGCATCACCTTCTCGTACGGGGCCGCGGCCTCGGCGACCGCACCCAACTACACGGCTCAGTGCGTCGCCGCCAAGCAGGCAGGCGTCAAGGCTCTTATTCTCAACCTGACGGGTCCCACGTCGGAAAGGTTTGCGGAGGACTGTGACAACCAGGGTTACGACCCGGTGTACGTCCTGGAATCGGGCGGAGTAAACGTTGGGCAGTTCAAGAGTCGGGGACTCGACAAGAGTCTTTGGATGGCGTTCAGTGACTATCCCTTCTTCGTGACCACGCCAGCGGTACAGGCGATGAACACCGCGATCGACAAGTACTACCCGGGTCTGCGGGAGAACGCCCTCTACAGCGGCTTTGCCGAGCAGGCGTGGGCCGGCGGCTTCCTCTTGCAGGCGGCGTTCAAGAACGCCGGCCTGACCGCCAGCGAGACGCCTACCTCAGCCCAGATCTTCCAGGGTCTCAACTCCATGAAGAACGAGACGCTGGGGGGGTTCTCGCCGCCGCTGACCTTCGAGGCCGGCAAGCCCCACCCGGTCGACTGCTGGTTCACCGCCAAGGTCGACAACGGCCAAGCCGGCGTGGCGAACAACGGTCAAGTCACCTGCGAGGGCGCATCGAACAGTTAGGTGCTGAGGGACGCGGCGAGCGGGAGAGAACGCGAGCCGGCGCTTCCAAAAAGGAAGCGCCGGCGACCGCAAGCCGTGATCAGTTCTTTGGCGAGATCGCTTCCATCGCCTTCGGATCGATCACGTCGACCCGCTCCGACGGCAGGTGGTCGACCCGGTTCTGTCGCAAGCGGGTCAGGTGAGTTGACGCAATCCGCCAGCGGCCGTCAGCGCCCCGCACGTAGCGGTCGTGATAGTGCCCATAGCACTGGACGGCAAAGTTGCGACCCGGTTCGTCGGCCCAGCTGAACATCGCCCAGATACCAGTGGCATTGTCGTCATCCAGGAACTCGATCTCGGGGGTGTGACAGTGGTGCACGGTAACCTTCGTTGGTTGCGACTTCGATAGGTACCCGACCAGTTCATCAGGACCCCGGAAGGTAGGGACCGTCGATTCGGGTTCGCGTGAGAACTCGACGTAGTACTCGAGGTCATCTGTAAACAGCTCGCGGAACTTCTCCCAGTTCCGTGTGTCCATGAACCGCGTGTAACGAGCCCGCAACAACTGGATCTCGTACAGATCGCGCTGGAAGTCCATTGCTCCCTCCGTCTTCATCCGACCATTGGTTGGACAACCTTCGCCCCTCGACGTCGCGCTACCCGGTGTGAAACCGGTAGCTCCACCCTGAAATGCGCGTCGCAGTCCACGAACGGAATACCCGAGAGAGGATCATCGTCCAAACCGAATCCCGACGACGGATTCATTGTTGCTGTCATGGCTTCCCCTCACCGAGCTGTCCGAGCTGTCCGACCAGTCCGGGCTAGAAATGACTAATAGCGCATTTTACACTGGCTTCAGACTATCGTTTGACCGCCGGGCCAGTCAAGACTGTCGCAGCATGATTGTGTGTTCGACCCGACTCCCCTGGGCTCGCAAGTCGCCCGGACCGAGGGGTCCTATTTAGCTTCGATCTTCCTTTCCAATCGGCTTGCTCCGCCGGCCTTGGGTCACCCGAACATCGTCAGGCCTCATGGTCGGCTTGCACCCGGCCAACGATTGCTTCGATGTGGTCGAAGTCCTCGGGGGTGAGGTCCCAGCTCGCCGCCGACGCGTTGGCGAGAACTTGGTGGGGTCGTGTCGCCCCTGCGATGACCGACGCCACCAACGGCTGGCTCACGAGCCACGAAAATGCTAACTCGAGCAAGGTGTGGCCGCGGTCCCGGGCGAACGCTTCGAGCCGCTCGACGGTGTCGAGCCGTCCATCCGAAAGGTGGGCGCGCCGCTCTCGTTCTCCTATCGGCGTATCGGCGGCCAACCGAGTGTCCGGAGGGACGGAATGCCCTTTACGGTATTTTCCTGTCAGAACTCCGCTCGCCAGAGGGGAGTGGGGTAAAAGGAACATACCGTGGTTGGCACAGGCATCCAAGACACCCGCTTCGGGTGTCGGATCGAGCACGCTGTAGCCGTTCTGCGCCGTAACGAACGCCGTCCAACCGGTCTCGAGGCTGATGGTGCGAGCCGCGTCGATCATCGCGCCGGAGTAGTTGCAGCAGCCCACCTCTCGTACCTTTCCGGCACGGACCAGGCGATCAAGGGCTTCGAGGACTTCCTCGAACGGGACACTCGGATCCGGGTGGTGATGCTGGTACAGGTCGATCCAATCGGTGCGCAAGCGCCGGAGGCTTCCTTCGACCGCACTGGCGATGCGATCGGACAGCCGTTGCTCGGGATGGCGCGAAGAGGGGTTGCTGAACTTGGTAGCGATCACGGCTTCACCCCGGCGGGACCCCAGCGCCAATCCGATGCACTCCTCAGAATGGCGAGCGCCCACTTCTGGGGTCCCGTACGACTCGCCGGTGTCGATGAAGTTCACTCCCGCGTCAAGCGCGGCGTGAACGACTCGCGCCGTATCGTCGACATCGCATCGGGGCCCGAAGAAGTCGGTGCCAAAGTTGTTGCCTCCCAGCCCGACGACCGACACCTCGAGGCTACCGATCTGACGCTTCTTCAAGGTTCGTCCTTCCCAGTACAACCTCCGCCATTTCTCCTGCTCTCCGGTCCGTCGTGGCGAATCACGTGATCCGGTAGACGCGAGCCGCTGTTCCGGAAAAAAGCTCGTCCTGTTCATGGTCAGAATAAGCGGCCGCAATCTTCTGAAATCCGTTCCAGAGTACGGTATAACTGAGCGAATTCCGGTCAACGGGATAGTTGGACTCGAACAGGCACCGACCAGGACCAAACGTGTCGATGCACCACCGGATATCGTCTCCCCACCAGTCCGCCACCAGGTCAGAGTCCGCCGGACGAGCTCGTGAGGACCACCCCGTTCCGAAGAGAAAGTCCATTCCGATACCTCCGAGCTTGACCACGGTGTTCGGAGAGGCGGAGACAGCCATCATTCCACGCCGCCACGCGGACCTGACGACCTCTCTGTCAGTGTACGGCCCGACGCCAAGCGGATAGCCGAGGTGATCTACGACGATGGTCGTGCCCTGGACGGCGCGGGCGAAGTCGGCGAGCTCCTGAAGTTGTGTATGAAAGACCAGCGCGTCATAGGAGTAGCCATGGTGGCCCAGCCTCGCTGCCCCGCGCCTGAACGAAGGGTCGTTGAGAAGCCCCGGAGGGTCGTTCTGGTTCCTGAACACCCGCGGATCGGCGTCCCATAGGGTCCCGTGCCTGATACCGCGAAACCGCCCGCTCCCCGCCACCTCATGGGCGTGCAGCACCTCGTCGAGAGCGTCGCCAAGGGTCATGTCGGCAAAGCCGACGATCCCAGCGACGGGTGTGCGCCACCCCCCGGCGGCCCGTCCGAGCGAGGCGACGAACTCGGTTTCACCCACCGGCCTCAGGTGCTCTGGCCCTTCCTCCCGGTAGCTGGTGTGGCAGGTCACGAAGACCGTGTCGGTCACGTTGTGGGAGGCCCGGGTATCGGAAACCAACTCGTCCAGGAGGTACCGCAACTGATCCTCCCGATCCCAAAGATGGTGGTGAGCGTCAATGATTCGCCGCGCCGGGTCCACCGGCTCTTCCTTGGTGAGAGCGATCCACTCCAGGCGGTCGCAGTCAATCATTGGGGCGACTCCAGCAGCGAACACACAGATGCTAACGCCAGGGCCTGATCAGAGCTCATTCCACTTCCCTTACTACTCCGCTCGCCCCGGAGATCTGACTAGCGCTCCTAACCGAACATCAATCGAGCGAGGGAGTGAACGTGTCGCGGCCAGCACGCAGGAGCGTACCCGCCCGAGCCCCCGTGAGCTCACCTTCGGAGACCACTGGCGTCCCGTTTACCACCACGTGATGAACGCCCTTGGCCCCCGCGTAAAGGCGGCCCGCCCCTGGGGGGAGATCGAACCACATCGAGGCCTCCTCACTGCCCACCGTGTCCGGATCGAGAACGAGCACGTCCGCGTAAGATCGGCAGGGCGAGCTCGCCGCGGTCGCGGATCCCGTAGAGCTGGGCCTGTACAGAAGTGAGGCGATGGATCGCCTCTTCGAGCGTCATGAGTTGCTCACGGCGTACGAGGTGTTCGAGGATCACGGTCGCGTAGTTGAACGTCGCGACCATGTCCAGATGAGCGCCCGCATGGGACGCCCCATGCTGACAAGACGGTCACCCTTGATCCCGACATCGGCCCGTCTCCGCGGGGCTCCCGTACCGTCGACGACCTCGCTCCCACGGATTAGCAGTCGAGCACCTTCGGTCTCCTTCGCGTCGTACCGCGCCGTCTACATTACACCGCGAAAGGCCTCGCAATCTCCTGCAACTCGGTCGCCTGAGACCTATATGCGTCGGTATTTGAGGATCCTGCTCGCCTTTTGGTTCTGGCCCACATAGATGTCGCCGACCGAGTCGACCCAGATCTGATGCCCCCCATCCATTCCAGTGCTATGGGTAGGACTACCCCAACGAGCCAGAAGTCCTCCGTCAGGACCGAATATCGAGATGAGAGAGTCGAGCTCGGCCACATAGACAATCCCGGCTCGATCAATAAAAATGTCGCACGGACGGGCTAAGCCCTCCCATACCTCCAAGAAGTTTCCCGCGTCGGTAAAGATCTGCACCCGGTTGTTCTCGCGATCGGCGACGAAGACCCGACCGTCGGGATGCGCCCACACTCCGTGCGGAAGGTGAAATTCAGCAGGCGCCTCTTTCCCAGGTCGACCCCACGATTGCAGCAGCGCTCCACTGGAGTCGAACCGGTGGATCCGAGCATTCCCGTACCCGTCAGCGACGTAGATATCTCCCGAAGCCGTGACTCCAGCATCCGTCGGTGCATTGAACGGTCCGGCACAGCGCTCGAGTACGGATCGCCAGTTTCCGGAGTAGCCGGTGTCAGAAGGGACGTCCCGGTGGCCGAGCGTCATCAGGACACGACCGTACAGATCACACTTCAATACCACGTGCTGGCGCCTCACCGGCAGATAAAGAGCATCATTGCCGTCCAGAAATATACCGTGAGCATCCGGGAGAAATGATTCCCCCCACGACCTCAAGTAGTTGCCATCGGGGTCGAGCACGATCATGGGGTGAGTACCTGTGTTAAAGAGGTACACGTTGTCGCTGGAGTCAGTGGCGACTCCCGTCTGGCCGAGGATCCAATCCGGGGGCAGTTTGGCCCATCCGGTCGCCAACTCATAACCGAATACCCCACTGGTCACATTCGACTCCGCAAACATTTCAGGGCACGGGTAGTACCAGGGCTCACCTGGTCGCCGCTCCGACAGACTGTTGCGTTCGGGGTCTCTGCCCGAACCTCCGTCCAGAGCCTAATCCTTTATGTCGAGCCCTAACGAAGCTCTTGGTGTCAAGGCCTCGCCATCAGGTCCAGTATCGGACGGTCGTGTCATGGGCCCGTTGGGCGAACTCTGATACCGGCAGTTGTATCAGTTGGCTGTTCAACACCTCGACGCTCACGAGCCCCTCCCAACCTCGCTGGCACAAGGCCGATGCAAATCTATCGAGCTCCAATATCCCATCCCCGGGCATGGCCCGCCGGTTCAGAGTCTCCTCGAGGAAGTTGTCCGATTCGAGGGGTACCCCATCGGCGAACTGAACATACGCGATCTGGTCCAAAGGGACCGTCAACAGATCGTCCCAGGTGCTGTCGCCGAAGCAGAAATGCCAGCTATCGATGAGGAGGCCCGCTCGTGCTGGCGCCGCGGCCGCGACGATCTCGAGCCCGGCCTGAAGGGAGGTGGCACAGCCCAGCGGGGTGAACTCGACCGCCATTCCGGCACCAACCTCTTCGAACATTGCCGCGCACCGTTGGATGACCTTCGCCGTCTCGTCCGAGAGTCGGGTTCGAACGACGGTCAGCACCCACTCAGCCCGCGCTGCATCCGCCGCCTGAGCCACCCGTTGGGCCAGCGACAAGGTCTCCACGGAGTCAGACGACAGTACGTGGGCCAGCACCTCGTGACACCGCAACCCGGCTGAGGCGTAGATCAGAGCGGTGTCTGCATCTATGCGGTCAGCGGCGATTCCGAGCGCGGAGAACCCAGCTCCGTGAGCAGCCGCGGCCAGCCCCGCGACGTCAATGCCCCATCGGCTGTCGGGTGTGAGCGCGAACTCGATGGGCACCGCTCCGTTGTACCACGCTGAGCCGGTCTGTCTTCCGGACGTCGTGGCCACCAGCACCAACGATCCACCAGGAACGTTCGGTGCGGCAGGACCAACGCACCTAGTGGCCGATGGCGCCGAGACTACGCAACAAAGCGAGCACCTTCTCGGACCCCAGGCAGGACAACATCAGCGAGGAGACGGCGGGACGTGGCCACGTCTTCCGGCGGCCCGTCGGATGCCGGTCCGACGATGGCCAGCCGGTGCAGACCCAGCTTCACCAGCCGAGTCAACTTCTCGATGCAGTGCTCCGGGGGTCCGGCGACAGCAAATCTTTCGATGAAGTCGCCTGGCAGCAGGGAAGTGTGCGAAGCGTCCGATCGGGCATGGCGCGATCCTTCGTAGCGATGTCCCAGCGCCTGATAGACGTCCGCATCTCCGGGGTCAAGGAGCTCGGCCGGATGCCCAGGCATGGCGGAAAAGTGAGCGTAGGCGGCGACAACTCCTTTGGCCAGACTCTGGGCGACGCGCCGATCAGGGTGGGGTGCGACGCTCAGGTAGGCACCGAGTGACAGACTTTCCGGGCTACCACCATGCTGGCGACGGGCTGCCCGGGCCTGGGCAATCGCCCAGGTGAGACGGTGCTCGTCGGCGCCGACATTGAAGGTGAGGCGCTCCGCCAGTTGGGCGCCCACGTCGATGACCGCCGGGCCCGTCGCGGCCACGTCGACGGGAACCTTTGGAAGCGTCTGCGAGCTCAGCCATTGCAGTCGACTCTCGGGCCGGCTCTCGTCCATCGGCTGACCAGCCAGGTAGCCCTGGAGCTGAATCAGGAACTCACGCAGCTGGCCGACGGTAGCCGACTTCATACCGAGCCTGGACACGGAGGAGTCGCCCCGGCCGATACCCAGGACGGCTCGACCACCAGACTCGATCTGGAGACTTGCGATGGCGCAGGCGGTCACCGCCGGGTGCCGGGTGAGCGGATTGGTGACTCCCACGCCGAGTCGTATGCGACTCGTCACCGCAGCAGCGGCGGTCAGTCCCACAAACGGATCTGCGCTCATGCACTGGGTGTCGCCGAAGCTCAGCCCGTCGAAGCCATCTTCCTCGGCGCGCCTGGCCCGCAGTTTGGCCTGGCCGGCGACCGGCCCGCCCGCACTCCAGATCTCAACCATGCGGCTGTTGTCGACACAAGGCTTCCGTATTCACCAGCCCTCTCCTCTTCTATTTGTCGAGGCGTGCACGGCGTCGCACGCTAGTGCAACGAAATCAGGGCGAGCTTTCGTGGGGCTCTTCCCAGTTGGGACGTCCAACTGGAGACTCCCACCACTTAGACGTCGCCCACTTTACCCCGAATATTTGTCTGATCAGTCAGTAAAACATCTACCCGTCCCCGACGCAACCACACCGCCACTCTGTGGACCGATGCCCCGATACATTTCTCCACCGCGCTGGCCCTTCAACGGGCGCCACCAGCAGCGTGTCCCTGACGAGGACGTCCCCATCGCCTCCGTGCGTCTAAACCGACGCTACCTACGGCCGCTATTGTTGTTGAATCAGTTAGATCTATTCTGACAAGAAGGAGTCTCTCAATGATGCAGCCGGAGCAAAAGAAGACCCGCTCGGCTCGTATTCATGAGATGCTCGGGCACCCGGTGGTGGACGGCGACGGCCATGTACTCGAACCGCTCCCCTTGTTCGCGGACTACGTTCGTGACCACGGCCGCAGCGACCTGGTAGCGAAGGCGTCCACGTTCAAGGCGGGCGCGGAAAACTTCCGCATGCGGCGGGAGGCATCCCCCGAAGAGCGGCGGCGTCGCGGTATGTATCCCGCCTTCTGGACCGCGGCGTGCGGTGACACAGAGTACTTCGCCACGGTAACGGCCCCATCCCGATACGCTGATCGGCTAGGGGACGCCGGAATCGACTTTTCCGTGCTTCTCCCTTCCATCGGGCTCCTTATCGGCGGATTCGCCGAGGATGACGAGCGGGTGACGCTATGCCATCTCTACAACGAGTTCATGGCGGAGTTGTATGGCCCATATCGCGAGCGCTTCACCGTGGCCGCAGCGATCCCGATGGGAAACCCCGAAGAGGCGATCGCCGAGATGCGTCACGCCAAGGCCCTGGGCGCGAAAGTGGCTCTGATTCCCTCCTACTTCCGCCGTCAACTCCAGGACGAGGCCGGCACCGGGCCATGGCACGGATCGTTCGGCAGCGGTGGTTGGCTCGACACCTTCGGCCTGGACAGCGCCTACGACTATGACCCGGTGTGGGCCACGGCGATCGATTTGGGTCTACCTCTGGCCGCCCATTCGCCTGGTATTGGGTTCAGCGATCGGGCGTCCGTCTCGAACTACATGTACAACCACGCAGGGCACTTTGCTGCTGCAGGCGAAGCCCTGGCCAAGTCCTTGTTCTTCGGCGGCGTCACCTATCGGTTCCCCCGGCTGCGGGTGGCTCTGCTCGAGGGTACCGTCGCCGTCGGGGTTCGCCTTTACGTGGACCTGCTCGCCCGATGGCGAAAGCGCGGTGCACACGCCATCGGTCGGCTCGACCCGGCGAATATCGACCGCGAACGCCTGGGCCTGTTGCTGACCGAGAGTGATCCGCGATTTGCGCAGTACGCCCCGGACCAGTTTGTCGATGTCTACGGAAATGCTGCCGACCGACACGACGACTTTGCTGCCGTTGGAATTGCTTCGGAGGAGGACCTCGCAGCCCGATATTGTTCGAACTTCTTCTGGGGCTGCGAAGCCGACGACCCTTTGGTGGGATTGGCGTTCGACCGTAAGGTCATGGGCTCGGGCGCGCGAGTCCGTCCCATGATGGGTTCTGACATCGGCCATTGGGATGTACCAGAGTTCGACTCGCCACTCGCAGAGGCGTATGAGCTCATCGAGCGGGACATACTGGACCCCGACGGGTTCCGCCAGTTCGTGTTCGCCAACGCGGTGCAGTTCTACGGGGCTCTCAACCCGGAGTTCTTCGCCGGAACATCCGTCGAGCGGGAGGCCAGCGACGAGCTGGCGCTCACGCCTTGAGCGACGGCCGCGCCAGGCTCCAGGGCTCCGCGGACCTCTAACGTCGGACGAGGGGTCAGTAACCTCGGGGCACGCGTCAGCTCCCGAGGGATCAGCGGAGCGCGGGTGTCCTCGTATCGCGACCTGACCGCAACAACGTTCCTGATCGGGCTTCCGTAAGCGCCCGGCTTTCGACGATGAAGTCTCCACCAACGATGACGTGCTCGATGCCATCACCCTCGGCGTACAGGCGACCGGCGCCGGCCGGCAGGTCGAACCTTGTCGTGACCTCCCCCGGACCTACTGCAGATTCGTCGAAGACGACGAGGTCGGCTACGCCCCCCTCCTGGAGGCGGCCCCGGTCAAGCAGCCCATAGAGGGACGCCGGCTTCGACGTCAGCAAGTGGACGGCCTCCTCCGTGCTGATCAGCTGCTGTCGCCGTACCCCCTCAGCCAACAACTCGGTGGCAAAGCTGAAGGTGGCAAGCCCGTCGAGATGCGCACCGGCGTCTGAGCCGCCAACCACCGTACGAGGATCCAGCCAGAGCTCTCGACGCCAGGCCCAATCTTCGGCTGTATCGGTGGTCTCGCGGTCGGTCCCCCCTATCGAGGTACGAAGGCCATCTGCCACGACAATATCGATAAGGGCATCGAATGGGGACTGGCCCTTCTCCGCGGCGATATCCGCCACGAGCCGGCCCCTATAGGGCTCGGTCTCCGGCGTAAACGTTTCGACGATCACCTTCTCGTTCCACGCCGCTAGGCTCTTCATCTGGGTCGTGACGGCGGCAAGGGACTCGAGGTGTGCTCGCTTCACCGGATCTGAGAGTAACGCCAATTTCTGTACCGGCGGCAGCGCCATCGCCTCTGTCCACCCCTCGATCGCATCCAGAAGAAAGCCGGTCAAGAAGTTGACCCGGGTAGAAGGCACGGATGGCAGGACCAGGCCGATCACCTTGCCTCCGGCTCCCCGGGCGGCATCCGACACCCCCAGCTGTGTGTGCGCTACACCCTCGGTCCGAACCGCCCCGATCAGCAGGTTCCAATTCAGTGGGCGCTTGGCCGCCACGGTCAAGTCGACCAATAGCTGCTGCCGCTCCTGATCCCAAGGAGCCGGTCCTGGCAGGAACTCGAGGGAAGTGCCCGGAAACGTGCCGGCGGTCTCCGCCAGCGCGAGGAGCTCGGTGCGGGTGGCGTGACGTGAGGGCACCGCGTTGCCGTCGGCGTCGTTGTGTGTCACCGACCAGGTAGACGAAAATCCAAGGCCCCCAGCGGCCAAGCCGGCCCGGAGAAGGTTGCACATCTCCTCCGTCTCCTCGGGGGTCGCCGCCCGGCTGGTCGCGGCCTCGCCCATCACCACCCGTCGCAGGGCCGAGTGCCCAACCATGAACCCGGCATTTATGCCCAACCTGCCGTCCAATCGGTCGAGATAGTCAGCTGTCGAGGTCCAATCCCATGGGACGCCTGCCTCGAGTGAGGCCCTCGGCATCCCCTCCACCCGGGCGAGCATCGGCAAGAGATAGTCAGCCGCCGTCTGGTTCAGCGGCGCCACGCTGAAGCCGCAGTTCCCACCCATCACCGTCGTCACCCCGTGGAGTGGCGATGGAGTCAGCGCCGGATCCCAGAAGACCTGGGCGTCGTAATGGGTATGCACGTCGATGAATCCCGGAGCCACGATCATGCCGTCGACGTCGATCGTTCGGCGGGCTGGCCCGACGTCCTGGCCGATCGCCGTTAGGCGCCCTGACTGGATGGCAACGTCCGCTCCCCTACGCGGTTCGCCGGTGCCATCTATTACCAATCCGTTCCGAATGACCAAGTCGTGCACGGCCCAACGGTACTGCCAGCCCGGCTGACCGTCAACGGCCTCGCCCGTCACCATGCTGCCCCACACGTTCAGGTGGCACAACTGAAGCATCAGGCCCCCTGATGGGCAGCCCAGGTTGTCTCATTACAACAACCAGATCTCGGTCGAGCAGGGCCTCATATGCGGGCGGTGGCGCGGAACTGCCCACAGCCTTCTCTGGGACCGGCACCGAGCCCTAAGAGGAAGAACGAGATATGCCAGTCGGTGAGGGATGCAATACTCGAGCTACCTTCCGGGCTGTACCACACATATAGGTCGTTCAATACGGCCGAAATATTCTTGGCGGCGACCGGGACATTTACCGATTGATCGAAGCTTCCGTCTTCACAACCTTGCCGGAGGATCGACTCGAGAAGCGACGGTAGCCGTCGGCGCAAGGCGACGACGCTTTCCAGGCGTTCGGGGCTGAGCTGGCGAAACTCCCGCTCCACGGCAATAAACGCCGGGTTCCGGGCCGAAGCAAATTCGATCCAACACATCACGAATGCCTTCAACCGACTAACTGCGTCCCGCTCCCGCAAGGTGTCGTCACTCTCGAAGAAGTGACGGATCATGGCGACGCTACGGTCACCCGCGGCCAGCTCGAACAGCAATTCTTCTTTGGAGGAATAATAGTAGTAGACGGCCGGCTTGAGCATTCCCGCCCGGGCGGCTACATCTTCCATGGATGCGGCGTGATAGCTCTTCTCGTAGAACACCTCGCCCGCCGCACTCAATATCTGTTCCTTCCGCTTGACGTAAGCGGCAGTTTGCTTCTTGCCCCGGTGTCCGTCCTGACTTGGGCGCGCCAGGAGAACGCGCGCCGTAACCGTTCGCTCATCGCGGCCTCCAAAGTCGGCATTGACATTGCTGTCCACGTCGTCCGCTGTCCTCTCCCCATCGTCACTTCTGCCTCGCAACGGACAGATGCTAACGCGTGGTCTGCGACGACCGGCACACCCGTCGGGGATCATCGCTCAGGTGGAAGGGGCTTCTCTCCAGCGCATCTGGCTAAAAGAGCTACCCGTCACGCCCACTTCGATGCGTACCTGAGTCAGAGGTACGCCCACTTCAAGATACCGCATCCGACTGGACCGAGAACGCGAACTCAGGTCCTCTTCAACAAGTCGGTCCAACTGGCCGCAATCTTCAGTTGGACGTCAGCGCCGGGCTTGCTACGCCAGGTCGAGGTGGAACAAGCGCTCGGCGTTGGTCCGCAGGACCTTCAGTCGATCCGAAGGTGAAAGATGGCTCAGGTACTCCTCGAGAACCTTTTGGGTGTTGGGCCATTGCGAATCCGGATGCGGATAATCGGCTTCGGCCAACACCCGGTCGACGCCGATTTCCTCAATCATCCGAGCGCCGAAGGGGTCGTACACCAAGCAGACTGAGACGTTCTCCTGAAAGTACTCGTGAGGGGGCCGGGGAAGTTGCTTCCGGTCGGTGGCCCAGTTGAAATGGTTGGTCCAATGCCGGTCACAATGCTCCAAGGCAAACGGAATCCAGCCCAGATAGCTCTCTGAGAAAACCAGCTGCATTCGGGGAAAGCGGTTGAACAGGCCGCTCATGATCCAGTCGATGAAGGCCAGCTCCGAGTTGAGGGGAGCGGCTACCGTTCTGACGATCCTCGGAGCGTCTGGTGCAGTCGTCAACATGTACGACGACGAGCCGAAGTGCACGCAAAGCGGAAGTTCGGTGTCCTGTGAGGCCGCGAACACCGGGTCCCAGTAGCGGTTCTTGTCGTGGATCGACGGGAACCCCTGCCGATACGGGTTCTCCGAAAAGGCCACCGCAACCGCGCCCTTCTCGGCTCCTCGCTGGAGTTCTTCCGCCGCCAGCTGGGGATCCCAGTACGGAAGCAGAATCATCCCGAAGAGTCGCCCCGGCGCGGCGGCTGCCCACTCTTCCACCTGGAAGTCGTTGTACGCCTGGATGCACGCCAGCGCCAACTCGCGGTCCTCGAGCTGATTGAGGATCGTGCCCCCGAAACCGGGAAAGGAGGGGAAGCACAATGAAGCCAGCACTCCGTCTTCGTCCATGTCTTTGACCCGTTCAACCGGGTCGTAACAACCGGGGCGGATCTCCTCCCAGTGCATGGGAATCTCTTGGCGCTCGTCCAGAGCCCTCCCGGCCGCGGCTGCTGTCGCCATCACGGGATAGCGCTGGCCCTCTACCTCCCAGAAGACACCGTCGCCGGTATCAAGTGCTCGAGGACCGCGCGCCTTTAGCTTTCGTGGCAATCGCGATTCCCAGAGCGAGGGAGGCTCCACGAGATGGTCATCCACCGAGACGATGTACGGCTCATGGGCTAGATCCGTCATGGCTATACGATGCTCCTGGACCTGAGGGATGTCAAGCAGGCCGTTTTCGATTCGCAGGAAGGGAAGTCAGGTGGGCAGTGGGTTGGGGACAATGTTCGCCGTCGACGTAGGCGGCACTTTCACGGACGTGGCGTCCCTTCGCGCTGGGCAGATCACCATATCCAAGGTTCCCAGCGACCCCAGCCACCCAGGTACACCGGTGATCGAAGGTGCTCGAGAGCTCTCGGTCGCCGACGCGGTTGTCTTCAACCACGCGAGTACCCACGGACTCAACGCCATCATCACCCGGAATCTCCCCAAGGTCGCTTTCATCACGACAGAGGGCTTTCGGGACATTCTCGATGCCGGCACGGTGATGCGCACGTGGGAGCACATCACCAACCCGGCCTGGCGCCGGTCGTTTGGCGACGCCCGGCATCCGATCGTCCCCCGGTACCTGCGGCGCGGAGTTCGAGAGCGCATCGCCTTCGACGGCTCCGTCGCCGTTCCCCTTGACGAGGATCACGTACGGCAGCAGCTTGCCGTGCTTGGGCGATGCCGCGTGCAAGGTATCGCCCTCTGCCTCTTGAACGCCTACGTCAACGGGCAGCACGAGGAACGAATCCGAGAACTCGTCCGCGAGGAGCTGGGTGCGGTCACGGTCTCGCTCTCCAGTGAGGTTTCGCCGATCGCTAAGGAGTACCAACGAGGGTCCACGACCGTGGTCGACGTGATCATGAAGCTGATCTATGCCGACTATATCCTGCAGCTGCGCGCCGGGCTGGAAGCGATCGGGTTCCGAGGCGAGCTCAACTTTGGTGAGTCGTCGGGAACGCTCATCGCGGCCGATTTCGCCATGCAGCAGCCGCATCGGGTCGTGTACTCCGGGCCCGCAGGCGGTACCTCCGCGAGCAGTCGGTTGGGGGAGCAACTTGGGCGCGAAAACCTCCTGTGCGCCGATGTCGGAGGGACCTCCTGCGACATAAGCATCGTCACCCGGAGTCGCCCCTATCTGAACCTGTCGTATGAGTTGGAACCAGACCTCCACGTGAACGCCCTGGCGATTGATATCTCCTCGATCGGCGCCGGCGGGGGAAGCGTCGTCTCCACCAACAGTGTGGGCGAGCTCCGAGTAGGACCCGACAGTGCTGGGGCCAAGCCCGGACCCGCCTGCTACGGCCTGGGCGGGGTTCGTCCGACGATGACCGACCTGGCGGCCTTGATCGGCATCCTCGACCCTAAGAGCTTCGCCGGAGGTCGGATCGCCCTTTCCATAACGGCTGCCGAAGCAGCGGTGCGAAACCTTGACGTGGATCTCGAGTTTCCTGAACGCATCCGCTCGGCTTGGCTCCTCGGCCTCAACAACATCGTGGAGGGCTTGTTCGGGGTCGCCCTTCGTCGCGGCGCCGATCCACGAGAATACGCACTCATGGCGTACGGAGCCGCCGGACCGATGATGTTGCCGTCGATTCTGAGCGACTCCCATGTCAAGGAGGTAGTCGTGCCTCCGTTCCCAGGCCATTTCAGCGCCCTCGGGCTATTGACCGGCCTGCCCGTGTACGCCGACAGCCAGACCGAATACGCCCCCCTCGCCCCCGCATCCGCCCCGATGATCGATGCCTTGCTGACATCGATGACCCGGCGCCTGCAAGCTCGAGTCCCCGCCGAACCGGGTGCGATGACCGTGGCTCGTAGCATCGACGCCCGGCTCTTCGGCCAAAACGCGGCCACCCCGTTCATACCGATTCCGGATGGACCGGTCACTGCTCGTACCGTTCCTCTCCTCGTCGAGCACTTCCATGACGAGTACCAGCTGCGAAATGGCAACGCCTTCCGATCGATGCCGGTGGAGGTCGTGGCGTTTCGTGTGCAAATCACGGTGCAGACGGAGCCGTTCCGGTTTCCGGAGCTCGCCCCGAGAGGGGGACGGCGCCTGACACCCAGGACCAGGGCCACGATACGTCACCTCTATGGGGAACCTGTCGATGTGCCCGTGTATCAGCGTGACGATCTGCGCGCCTATGACGCCATCGATGGCCCTGCGATCGTACGAGAGGCAGCCTCGACCACCTTCGTGACGGCTGCCCAACACCTTTCGGTTGGACCGTTCGCCGAGATGGTCATATCCGAAGCCCACCACACCTAGTCAAAAAGGGGGAAACCGACGCCGGCATGCTGACGACACCGGAAACCAGGCAGCTCCGAGACCTGTCCTCGAAAGACTTCGAAACCCAATACGGTTGTGATCGACTGACCGCGACAATATTGAGCAGCCGGTTTCAGTATGTCATCGAGCACATCTGTGGCCGCCTGCTCGCTACTGCCTTCTCTCCTGTCATCCGGGACTTCTACGACTTCAGCGCCGCCCTCGTTGGCCCGCCGGACCTTAACTACCAGACTCCCGCAGTGGCCAAGTCCATGGCCCTCTTCTTCGGATCGATTCGCGATGCAGTCGCCAACGCGGTAGACGAGTTCGGTCCCGCCAACCTTTGCGAGGGTGACGTCCTCATATCCAATGATCCCTACCGGAGCGGGACGCACGTTAACGACGTGTGCTTCATCCGACCTGTCTTTTCGGATGGGACATTGGTGAACCTTCTCACCATCCGGGCCCACATGATGGACATGGGTGGAATTGTCCCGGGGGGTTTTACGGGAACGAAGAAGAACGTGTACGAGACCGGCCTGGTGATTCCCCCTACCCTGCTCTACCGCGACAACCGCCCCGTCAAATCGACGCTCAGCCTGATCTTCGACAACACTCGCTTTGGAGAGCTTCTCGTCCTCGACTTCGAAAGCATTCGCCAGGCGTTGTCCCTGGGCGAAGGTCTACTTCACGAAACGGTCCGCCGCCATGGGGCGTCCGCAGTCAGTTCGACCATTCGATACGCGTGTGACGTCTCGGCCGAGACGATGTCCGAGGCACTGAGACTCTTTCCCGACGGGGTGTACGAAGGCGAAGATTTCATCGACTGCGATGCTGTCGATGCCACGGTCATGTACCGGGTGGCCGTCCGAGTGACAAAAGTGGGTGCCCGGGCGGAGGTGGACCTGGCCGGATCCTCACGGCAGGCCCGGACGTGCATCAACGGAGCCTGGCCGGACGTGAAGTCGGCTGTCGCGATTGCGCTGAAGTTCCTGCTGGATCCGATGTCACCCTTTACATCGGCCGTGACCAGACCGATCGATATCGTGGCGCCACCTGGGACGGTAATGACGGCTATGCCTCCGGACGGGGCGGTCATGCTCTACTGGGAGGCCCTCGTCCCCACGGTCGCGGCCGTCTGTCGAGCCCTGAATTCGGCATTGGGCGAGAAGGCGTGCGCAGGCACCGGCCGTGCGCTCACCATGCTGCACTGCACCGGCGTACGACCGGACGGAACGCAATGGTCCAGCGTCTTCAACCAGAACGGGGGATGGGGCGCGACGAGGGAAGGCGATGCCGACAGCGCCCAAAAGGGGCTCGTGGCCAACTTCATGGACACGCCGACCGAGTCCCTCGAACGGGTGATTCCCGCCCTCGTTATGCGGAGGGAGTATGTGCCGGACTCGGGCGGCCCTGGGAGGTATCGAGGAGGCGCGGGCTCGGCGACCGATTCCTTCTTCCTCGAGCCCAGTGAGTCCCACGTGTCGAGCAATCACACCCGCTCGGCGCCGGGCGATGGGGCATTCGGTGGGCGTTCGGGTTCCTCCGATGGAGTGTGGGTCTGGGAACCACAAGGTGACGACACAACACCTCGATACCTGTCCCTGGAGGACAGCTCTTATGCAAACAGTACGCCCGTCTGCGGCCGCCTCGACCCAAAGGACCTCTTCCTCTCACCGAGTGGGCGGCTCTTTCATTGGGGAAGTCGGAGTGCATGGTCGTTCCCAGCGGGGACCATCTGGAGGAGCATCACCGCAGGCGGCGGCGGCTGGGGTGATCCGTTCTCGAGAGACCCCGAAGCCGTAGCTCGCGACGTACGAGACGGGTATGTATCCGTCCGCGGAGCTGAACGGGACTACGGGGTGATCATGATGGGGGATCCTGACAACGACCCGGAGGGACTGCATATCGATCTGGAAGCGACCCGATCACGGCGTGCGGCTGGTGCGGCGACCACCCGGGCCGACGTAGTGTCCCCAGAAGAAGATGGCGCCGTGGTAGCAGCCCCGGTCGCACCAGTCACTCGAGATGCGGTCGACATTCGCTGCCCCGAGTGCGGGGCGGAATGCGTCAGGAAGTATCCCGTGCTGGCCGAGAACGGCTGGCAAATGGTCGAGAAGTGTCAGGCCTGTTTGCGTTCGATCACTCGGCGGCCGTGGCGACGACTGGGGTTCGTGTCCACGATCGACGACCACGTGCAGTAGGTCGCTTATCCCGGCCGTACCCCTAACCCGCGCAGAAAGAAAGACACGTGCCAATCGCGTAGCGCCTGAATCGAGGAACTCCCGAATGGGTTGTACCACACATAGAGATCATTGAGAACCGCGGCGATGTTTTTGGCTGCGACCGGCACATTGATATCCCGGTCGAAGCTACCGTCGACGGCTCCTTGCTCGAGAATCGATTCCAGGAGCGACGGAAGGCGTCTACGCAGGGCGACCACCTTCTCGAGACGCTCAGGCCCCAGCTGGCGGTATTCCCGCTCCGACGCGATGAACGCCGGGTTCTTGGTCTCGGTGAACTCGATCCAACGGTTGACGAATGCCTTCAACCTGCTGACGGCATCTCGCTCGTCCAAGGCGTCGTCAGTGTCGAAGAACTGTTGGATCATGGCGACGCTCTCCGCGCCGGCCGCCAACTCGAAGAGAAGATCCTCTTTAGAGGCGAAGTAGTAATAGAGGGCCGGCTTCAGCATGTCGGCCCTATCGGCGATGTCCTGCATGGACGCAGCGTGGTAGCTCTTCTCGTAGAACACCTCGCCAGCCGCGTTCAAGATCTCCTCCCTGCGCTTGACATACGCAGAGGTGATCTTCTTGGCCCGGTTGGTGCTCCGACGTTCGGGGCGTCCGTCACTCGACTCTGACGCGAGGCGATCGGACGGCGGTGACACAGTCGTGGACCCGTGATTGATTTCGTTCATCTTTGCGACTGCCATCTTCCTTGTCCGGGTCCAGCTACGTCAGTTTGATGTTGTAAAGTTCGACCGCATTGTCGCGCAGCACGCGCTGGCGCAGATGGGGTTCCACACCCTCCAGAGAGCGGGCCAGATGCTCCCGGGTGTTGGGATAGAAGCAGGTGGGATGGGGAAAGTCCGTCTCGATCAGGGCATTTCGCTCGCCGATGTCACCCAGAAGCTTCAGCGGCCCGATGTGCTCGAACCAGAAGGTGGCGAAAATGTGATCAGAGAAATACTCCTTGGGAGTCCGCTTCGCGAAGCCAATGTCACGCTCATCGGTGAGCATCTCGTGGTAGTGATACTCCAGGCTCTCCAGGACGAATGGGATCCAGCCGATCCCACTCTCGGCCGACATGATCTTCAACCGGGGAAACCGGTCGAACAGATCGCTGAAGCACAGATTGCAGATCACCCGAGCGTTGCTCATGAAGAACAGTGCCGTCGACGCCGCCAAGCGCCGCTGCGGGGGCAACGACATCCACCCTTGGGGCGCCACCGTACGCTGCGACCGGTTCATGCCACCCGCTCGCTGCTTCCGGGCAGCAGCCTCCGGATCCCGGCCCGCCTCGATCTCCTCCTTGTACCCCTCCAGCTCCGCCTTGGTTGCGCCGGCGGCCAGGTGGAAGTTGGCCACCGTGCCCGACTCATTGAACAAGTCCCACATGGGATCGAAGTAGGGATCTGGCAGCTCCGGCAACCCCAGCAGCTCCGGTCGATCCGAAAGCGTGAAACCGGTCATCCCCTGGTCCAAAAGTCGAGTCATTTCCCGAACGGTGAAATCCATATCCCAGATCGGGAGCACGCACTGCGGAAGTAAGCGTCCCCCTGATTCCCGCTGGATATCCACATAAAAGTCGTTGTAGGCCTGAAGAATCGCTACCCGTTCCGTCAGATCATCCAGCGCAAAGATGTAGTTGGACGAGAAACCGATAGCATTCGGGTATACCACTTGAGCAAGGGCACCCATTTCATCCATCAGCGCCAGCCGAGCCGGCACCGACCAGGACGACTCGTCAAGATCGTCGAAGGGCTGAATGGTGCTGGGGCATCCGTGCACCCGCTCTCGACCCCGCCGCACGCAATTCCCGCCGAGCGAGGTGAACAGCTCGTCGCCCAGATACCAGTTGCTCTCGCCACCGATCGTCTTCAACGTCGGCACACGCACACGCGACGACGCCGGCATCCGCGAACTCCATAGATCAGGGGGCTCACTGAAATGGGCATCCGCATCAACAAACCGAACGCCCGAGAGTGGATCGTCCACTCCAAGCACGTCAGCCAAGGAGGCTGTCGCAATCGTCATGATTCCCCTTTAAACAAGATAGGACCCATCGAGGCCCCCCATCATAGCCCTGGACTACCAACGGTCAAGGTCGCCCTGGTGGCTCCGGCCTATGAGCGAGGCCCGGGTGCGCTCACTGGCCCCTCCTCCCGACTCGGGGGTTCGAGGCGAAACCCGCTAACCCAGTGGCCTAGGATGTGGCCCCAAGTCTGTAACAAGGAGTTGCTAAGTATGGAAGTCGTGAGGAGCCAGACACCGTCCAAAGGACCGGCACATCTCTTCACCGGCGAGGTATCATTCACCCCAGTTGTCAACGATGACGGATCGGCGTCATTACGAGTAACCGCCATCCGGTTTGCACCCGGTGCCCGCACGGCTTGGCACGCTCACGCCCTCGGTCAGACGCTCTACGTCACCGAGGGCAATGCCTTGGTGCAATCACGTGGGGCTGACATCGTGGAGCTCCACTCAGGCGATGTCTCCCATACGTCTCCTGACGAGTGGCATTGGCATGGTGCGGGACCCGACAACGCCATGACCCACGTCTCGATCATCAAAGGAACTGTCGAGGCCGGGCGACAGGAGACCTCATGGGGCTCCCACGTCACTGACGCCGAGTACGGCGGACTGGAACGGTAGTCCGGCGATCAGACCGGGACTGGTTCGTCGACGTCCAGCGAGAGCATCCTGACGGCGTTCAGTCGCAGGATCTTCTCTCGCTGTGATGGCGTGAGATGGGCCAACTCTCGTCGGGCCACCTCCACACTGTTCGGCCACGTGCTGTCTGCGTGCGGGTAGTCCGTCTCGAAGGTGACATTGTCCTCGCCGACTGCCTCGAGTGACTCGAGCCCATGTCGATCGGAGATGTAGCAACCAAAGATGTGCTCGGCGTAATACTCGGAAGGACGCCTCTTCATCAGGTTTCGGTCGAACGCCTGCGTCTGCATCTCCCAATAACGGTCAGCCCGCTCCAATATGAACGGGATCCACCCCACGTTTCCTTCTGAGTAGGTCACCTTCATATTCGGAAACCGCTCGAAGAGGCCCGAGAACAGCCAATCGGACATGGAAGCCATGGCGTTCGTGCTCAGCAGCATCCCGGACAAGATGTAAGGGGCGTCGTCTGATGTCGTCGGGAACCTCGAGGAGGATCCGATGTGCATGCAGATCACCGTGCCCGTCTCGTCGCACGCTCGGAAAAAGGGGTCCCAGTGGCCGTCGGCCGCATGTATAGAAGGAAGTCCCAACGCGGCGGGGAGTTCAGGGAAGGTGACGGCTCGTCCGCCGCGTTCGGCGTTGCGATAGATCTCCTGGGCGGCTTCTTCCGAATCCCACAGCGGCACGATCGAACAATGGATAAGCCTTCCGCTTGAGGCCCCGGCCCACTCCTCCGCCATCCAGTCGTTGTAGGCCTTCACGCACAACAAGGCCAATTCCCTATTTTTCGCCTCGAGGAACGTCTGGCCGCAGAAACGGGGTAGCACGTTTGGAAAGCAGAGAGACTTTTCGATGCCGTTGGCGTTCATGTCCTTGATCCGCTCCGCCGCAATGTAGCAACCCGGTCGCATCTCCTCGTACGTGATGCCACCTTCGCCCCACCGCTCGCGAGGCATTCCTGCTACCGCGAAAGTGAAGTCGATCGGCCGGCGAAGGTCTTCGTACAGCCACCAGTCAACGGGCTTCCCGTCTGGATCCTCGTCGACGACGAGTTTCCCCTCGATGTGGCGTGGGTTGCTAATGCCCTGGCGCACTATCCGGGGACCAACGTCCAGATACTTCTTCGGCAACCGGTCCTGCCAGACTCGGGCTGGCTCCACCACGTGGTCATCGGCAGAGATAATCCGGGAAAACTCATCCATGCCATGCTTCCTTTCGATTCTGACTTGAAGCCGATGACACGGGGCACAATCCCCTAGATCTCATCGTCCTGGAGCGCCAAATCGAGGTCACTCTTGGCCGAAATGATGCTGATGCCGGCCCGCCGTTCCTGGATAGAGGCGACGCATATGGAATCCAGATCGACGAGGCCCTCGTTGACCGCTTCCAGGAGATCTGAGTAGGCCGTGTCGATCATGTGAATCGGAACGCCACTATCAGTCGCGAGGAGCCGGGCGAGCCTGACGTCTTTTTCAGCCAGACCCGTTCGAAACCCGACGGGTTCGAGCTCTCGAGCCAGGATCTTCGTCATACGGTCGACGATGCGCATATTTCCCAGGGCACCCTTCGCCAGGGCACTGAAGAGCTGTACGGGGGTGACGCCGGCCTTCACGCCGAGGGTCAACCCTTCGGCCAGGACCTGATTCATGGCGATGGCCATACTGTTGTGAACGAGCTTCACTACGGATCCGGATCCAATGGGCCCGACGTAGGTGATTTCCTTGGCCATACATTCCAACACGGGCCGGGCCGCCTGAAAGGTCTCTTCCGCCCCGCCGACCCATACCGCGAGGGTGCCGGCTCGAGCCCCGTGGGGTCCGCCACTCACCGGGGCGTCCAACAGGTGGGCGCCGCGCTCCGCCAACAGGCGCTCCAGCCGCCGCAAGAGCTCTGGCGAATTGGTACTGAGGTCGACCACGGTCGTGCCCGGGCGCACACCCTGCAGCAGACCGTTGGCTCCAAGGACGACGGCTTCCACCTCGTCGGGACCGGGCAGCGAGGTCAGGATGAACTGGGTCCCTCCAGCCAGCTCCGCCGGGGAATCAGCCCAGGACGCGCCCGCTGCGAGGTGCGGCTCGGCCGCCTCTCGGTAGGTATCGTGCACAATGATGTCGTGGCCCTGACGCTGCAGGCAGGCGGCCATACCGCTTCCCATCTTGCCTAGGCCAATGAATCCAACCTTCACCGTCGCTGCCCTCTATCTCTTCTCAAGGCGTCTCTGATAGTACCTGCAGGGCCGATCGACAGGCCGCTCCGGTCCGGGGCACACCGCAATACGCAGCCGCGTGGATCAGCAACTCGACGATCTCCTCTTCGGTGACGCCGAGATTGATGGCTCCCTTGATATGGGTTTGGAACTCGTCGCCGGTGCTCCCCAGCCCGATCAGCATCGCCAGGGTTATGAGGCTCCGCGTCCGCATCTCCAACCCTGGTCGGGACCAGGCGTCGGCGAAGCAGTGGCCGATGAGTACCTGCCACAGATCGGCCATGGCCGCAGGTTGCCCGGGCGCCGTACTCGGCGAGAACCGCCGGCCAAACACGCTCTCGTAGACGGCGAGCGCCTTCTCGTACCGCTCGTCGCTGGGCGAATCGCTAAGGCTCATCTGCCCGTCCCGGACGACACGACTCCCATCAGTCGACGTGGTAGAGACGGGCGGCGTTGTCGTAAAGGACCTTGCGCATCACGTCCTCACCAACGATCTTGATGTCGCGATCGATGATCTCGGCCGGCATGGGAGCGTAGGTCCCCGGCCCGGCATGCAAACAAGTCGGATGGGGAAAGTCCGTCTCGAACATCATGTTGTCCTGGTACCTCGGAAGCAGGGGTAGGGCCGCCTCCTCGAACCAGAAGATGCTGTACACCTGACGGAAGAAGTACTCACTGGGCAGCATGCGACTCGGATAGCGGTCCATGGCACCGCTGTTCTTCCACTGCCAGTCCAAGGTGTCGAGCAGGAACGGGAGGTAGCCGAAGCCGCTCTCGACCGACACAAAGTTGAGCCGCGGAAAACGATCGAGCAACCCGCAGGTCAACATGGTCGTGAGCGCACGAACGTTGCCGATGAACGACATCGTGGTGCGCGCCGTATTGGCCGCCGGCTCGTACCCGTCGCGGTCGAGCGCCTGCACGAGTTCCTCGGCGGTGTTGCCCACTCCGATGTGGAAGTTGATGGAGAGGTCGAGGTCCTGAGCAACCGCATAGAGAGGATCCCAGTGTTCGTCCCGAAAGTCTGGGAGCCCGTGCTTGTCGAGGGTCGATGCCCACAGGACGCCTCGGTGCCCCATGGCCTGACAACGTTTCAGCTCCTCGATGGATGCATCTAGATCCCAGAATGGGAGCATCGTCATAAGGATGAATCGATTCGGAGCAATTGAGGCAAACTCAGATAGATAGTCGTTGTAGGTGCGCACGCATGCCAATCGGAGCTCGGGATCCGGGAGCGAGAGAAAAGCGTGCCCTTCGAATGCGATGATATTCGGGTAAAGCACCTGCGCATAGACACCGACTTCATCCATGAGTGCGACCCGCGCTTTCGCGTCGTAAGCGGCCGGCATCGCCTCTTCGAGCGTCGGTGGGCAAGAGGGCGGAAACTCCTTCCACCCAGCAATGCTGTAGTTGCCGACCAGGCTGGCCCACCGATTACCGATGCGCCACCGGAGCTTGCCACTCTTCTCGTCGCGGTCGACTCGCGGTGCCTGGTCCTTGAACCTCGCCGGCATCCGAGAAGTCCAGAGATCCGCCGGTTCGGTCAGATGAGTATCGGTGTCAATGACCGTCAGTGTTGACACTTCACGCTCCCCTCGCTCGACGACTTCACACCCAGCCTCCTTAACTTCAAGTCCGAACTGCGTGTTGCCCTTAAACGGGCGCAGCCCCTGACTGTATGCATTGCCGGTTCACCGGTCAAGGCGTTTGGGGGAGGTGCCAACTGTCGGTCCCGCTTGCCCAGTCCCCTCCCTTTGACCAAGTGGTTCCGTTCCGCGCCGCGCCACCGAACCCCGGAGCCGCGTCCGTCTCTGACGACGCGCCGGGATTGGTTGAGAGTGAATTGGACGTCCGCTAGGGTGCGCCCAGCACTCAGGAGGAGCATTTCGAAGCTCCCAGAAAAGTGCCAAATACACTCTTGGAGGGCTGCTCTGATGACCAGAGGCATCCTGTACGTCGAGACCCGCCCGATTTCTCGGGAAGTCGAGGGGGAATACCACCAGTGGTATGAGCAACATATGCGCGAGCTGGTCGGTATTGACGGCGTCATCTCCGCCCGTCGGTTCGCTCCGATAGGAGACGACGCGCCGTTCGTCGCCCTGTATGAGATTGAGAGTGATGATCTAGCGGGCGTCCAGACCCGCATGGTTGAGGCCTTCCAGCGAGGAGAGGTGTCCACATCACCGACACTGCTACGCGATCCCTCGCTGATCACCCGGTTGTTCGAGGAAATCTCGGCCTACGAACCATGACCTCGACGGGTTGCCTGACGGCCACGGAACAACCGACCTCCGCTCGGCAGTGATTGCGCCGGGGCCAGCGGTGTAGGGTTTGTGGGGTCGTGCTGGCTCACGACAGCCTGACGATGCCTGCTGCATTTACAAGAGTTGACGCCACTCGAGAAGGATGACATGGCAGACAAGCACTACCGAATTGCGGTGATCGGGACCAGTATCGGCTCAAAGTTGCACGTGCGGGCCCTCCGAGGCGCCGGCTTTGAGGTGACCGCTATGGTCGGGCAGGACCTGGAGCGCACGCAACAACGAGCTGATCATTTTCACGTGCCCCGAGCGACCACTTCCGTAGACGAGGTGCTCGACTCTGACATTGACGCCGTCGTAGTGGCCACACCGCCTGCCTCCCACCTTCCCCTCACCATGAAGGCGATCGCCGCCAGAAAACATGTCCTCTGCGAAAAGCCCTTTGCAGTCGACGCCGCGGAGGCCAGGGAGATGCGCGATGCGATAGCGGACTCTGGGCTCGTCGGCCAGGTCTGCCACCCGCATCGTTGGTACGCCCACCGAGCTGCACTCCGTGATCTCGTGCATTCCGGCGACCTCGGCAATCCGCTCCAAGCCACTTTCATCTTCGATCATTCCATGATCGCAACCGGGCTCCACGATCTTCCCGCTTGGTGGCTCGACAACGCGACCGGCGGTGGGTGGCTCCGCAATTTTGCCAGCCACGGCATCGATTTTGCCCGCTTCATGTTGGGGGACTTCGCAGCTGTCTCTGGGACCGTTCACAACGACCTCTCTCGAGGCATGCGAGCAGATGACGGCTACGCATTTGCTTTTCGCCTCGCCAGTGGCGGCCAAGGCATCATGACCGGTACGTGCCGGGCCTGGGATTTCTGCGACCAGGTGCGGGTCACTGGTACGCAGGGCACCGCCGGCTATGAGATGGAAGATGCCTGGGTGAGGGACGTCGACGGCACTCGCAAGTTGTCGCCAAGCGACGACGTCGTGCAATCGTTGCTTGCCGGCGGTGATCCGCCCGGCCTCCCCTCCGAGCGCCTGCCGGAGATGAAAGGCGTCTACGGATCGATTCACGGGTCTGACCACGGTTACGTGGAGCAGGTCGGCCTTTCTCGGGCCTTCCGAAACCGCATCGACGATCCCACCTACAGCCACCCCTCGGTGGCGACCTTCGACGACGGTCTCGCCCATATGCAAGTGATCAGTGGAGTGGAAAAGTCCTCCGCGAGCGGCGGGTGGGTAGACCTCTCCGAGATGTAAGGCGCACCACCCCATCCAACGGCCCGCATCGTCCAAGTGGTGATATGGGCCAGTTGGACGGCGGGGGTACTTGGTCGGCCCGTCTGGTCGGGGTTTGTCACCCCATACGATCGCTTGTCTGACTGGTTAGTCAATCACCTGCGGGGGCAGGCCGCAAGCCAGAGGTCCGGACCGCACGCTTACCGTTGCTCGTTGCTGTAAGCCACGACCGCACCGTTGCGGGGCGACGAATGGCAGGCGATGCCGAGAGAGGCTTTCTCCCGTTGGCGATCGCCCGCTCGGCCCGACAACTGCAGATAGCACTCGAGCATCTGGGGCACGCCGTGCATGCGCCCATTACCCAGCGCCCCGCCCCCGGACAGTACGGGCAATCCCGACGCGCGGTCGCTATCTATCCCACCGTTCTGCACGAAGCGATGAGCCTCGCCCACAGGGCAGAAGCCGAGCACCTCGAGCCAGAAGTAGACGAAGGGAGAGAACCCGTCGTACAGCTGGGGCAGATCGATTTCGGCTGGAGCGATGCCAGCGTGCTCCCACAACCGGCGGGCCATCGACCGACCCGAGTCCATGATGTCATCGAGGGGCCAGTGGAGCCACAGCCGCTGTTTGAGGTGGTTGGCGGCAGCGTATCCCGCGACGTACACGGGACGGTGGGGAAGGTCCTGGGCCCGGGCAGCGGAAGTGAAGATGAAGGCAGCCACGCCATCGATCGGGATATCGCAGTCGTAGCGGCAGATCGGATCGCACAGCATGGGTTCCGCCAGGTACTCCTCGATACTGAGAGGACGACCGTACCAGTAGGACCACGGAATCCGACTCCCGTTTTTGCGGGCTTCGGCCACGACCGTGGCCAAGGCTTCTCGGCTAGCGCCGTAGCGCTGCATGTACTCGTTGTAAGCCAATGAAATCATGGCGAAGGGCGCAAACCCCTGCGGAGCGGTCCACTGCTGCTCCCCGGCTGCCTGGCCTATCGCATTCTCGTGGTAGCGACCGGCAGGGTTGTAGAGCGCCCGATGCAGCAGCACATAGTCAGCCCCGCCCGCCGCCACGGCGTTGACCGCCATCATGACGGAGCTAGGGATCTGGGCGTTGCCCTGAAAGCCGGCCGCGTAACTCGGGTCGGCGCCGAGGTGCTCGGCCAACCAGTTCGCGGACACCACGCTCACGCCATCAACGGCCGCGTGACCGCCAGATGTGGGGAACATCGGAGCAGTCACAAAGCCATCGATCTGCTCTGGCTGAAGTCCGGCATCGGCGATGGCCTGACGGGCAGTCTCAACGGTCAATGCCCCCAGAGGCACCGATGTGTGTCGAGTGATGGGACTCTGCGCGTAGCCGACGATCGCCACCTGGTTTCTGGCCTGGAAGCGACCACTCACCCGGCGGGCTCCAATGCGAAGGCAGGAACTGCGACACCTTCGCCGATATCCTCGAAGGCGACGACTACCGGTGCGCCGAGATGGAGGGGTGCACTCGGTCCGTCGAGGAGTCTCCCGATCATCCGGAGATCCGGTTGGTCCACCAGCTCGACATCGACCAACACGAAGGGGAGGTCGTCGTCGAAGCCGGGCAGAAACGACTGATGCATGACTGTCCAGCTCTTCACTGTCGCCTTGCCGCTCACCGGTACGAACTCGTACTGCGGGTCGGTGCAGTGACAATGGGGGCAAACCACGTCAGGGGGATGAGCGAGCACGGCACAATGGGAACAGCGGGCGATCACCAAAGCATGTTCGGCCGCCGCTTGCCAATAAGGGGCCGAGAGCTCATCAGGGACGGGCAGCGGCCGGGCCGATCGGCTTACCGCCACGGATCTGCACCCCCATGGCGAATGCCACGCGGTCCGAAGCCGCGGCCCTCCGTACGTCCTTGCCCCGCTCCGGTCACGCGGGCACCCAAAACGGCAGTTCCCTCACTTGCACCTCTCATGCTTCTCGAAACCTGCCGGTCAGTCTAGGGCGGGGGCGCAGGGGACTACTCCGCTCAGATCGTCGCAGAGGGCCGCATCTCCGGGATCGGCAGGCAGGCGGTGACTCCGCCGTCGACCGCCAGCTCGGCTCCGTTGATATAGCCGGCCTCATCGAGCGACGGGTCACCAACCCGTTCGCTCCCTCGGAAGCCAAGCGCCGGCTGATCTCGCTGCCACTCCCTCCGGTCCCACCGGTGACAATCGCGGTGCGCCCTTCGAAGCGGCCTGGTGGCATGCTCACTCCATTTCGATCGCGCGAGGGGGCGGACAGCCCGGGCCCGACAAGCGACTGCACGTGCCCCTCCGGGTCAGCTCGAGGTCAAGGCGTCGACAAAGGTCAGAGTCCCTTCCTTGACGCCGTCGGACATCGAGGTCAGGACGCTGGACGATCGTCCCATGACCGCGACATTTCCCTGCAGCCAGGCGACCCGGCAGTTCCGCTTGGCGATGCGCCACCCGGCTGGGCCTCGGACCAGGGTGTCGTCGTACCAGGCCCCACCAGAGATCATGTCGCCTCCTGGTAGGCCGCGCTTTATTAGATGGAACAGACACTGGGCAAAGGCGTTACCCGTGTCACCATTCCTACACCAGTTCACGTTCAGAATGAGGTGCTGAGTGACGTCATATCGCTCATGAGATGCCTGAAAGTCGTCGCGGAACTCGTCCAGACTTTGCCAGCGCCGGACGGGATACTCGATCTCGACATCCGGGGTGAACACTCTGTCGAGGACTTGCCACTGCTTGGCATCTATCGCCAGTGCGTACAGGATCTCCATCTGATTGATCTGTTCGCCATCTGTCATCGTCACTCCTTCGTTGCCGCGCTCACGTGTCCTGATCCGCCACCATGTGACGCTCGGCAAAGCGCCACCTTCCATCCACCTTGCTGAGACGATCAAAATATGTCCCCGTCATCTTGACTCCGGCCGACTTTTCCTGCCCGGCCCAGACGATCATCAAGTAGCTCTGCATGGTGGCCGTGGATCCGTCGCCCTCCACCAACCCGGGTCCGTTCCAATGACGAACGCGGCCGTGCGAACCGGCGAAGTTGCTGGTAGCCAGAGAGCGCAACTCCTCCGTCCCCTCCCACCGGGCGCCCACAAGCGGCTCTTCCGAACGCGCTTGCGACGGCCCATCAGCCACCATCATCCCGTCGGGGGTAAAGCAGTTTACCCACGTATCCACGTCTCCAAAGTCCAGTGCCATAGCAAACCGCGTCTGCAGCTGGATGATCTCGGCAAGATCCTCGGATGTCATGTTGTTGGGCAACGGTTCTGCACCTTTATGACGGGTCTCCCACGGAGCCGCGCCCAGCTTGTGCCATTCCCGTACGGGGTACGGCCACCTGCCGGGCGAACTCAGCCGGATCACGGCTGAAGAAGGTGGCGCCCACGGTAGGGGGAGCGGCAGGTTCACCGATCATCCGAGCGAACTTCTGGCCTTCGTAGGCGGCAGTACCGAAGGATCTCGCGGCCAGGGCATCACCGATCGTATACAGCTGGGCGACATGACTCTTCAGCTCTCTGCTCAAGCCGTCGACCGGCAGACGACTGGTCACAAGTACTACTGCGTCCACTGAATCGACAGTTCGCTCCTCATCAGTAAAGACGTCGTAGACGGTAAGCCGGTGCTGACCGATCGCCCGAACATAGGTCGTGGGGAGAAACTGGACGCCAGCCCTTTTCATGCGCTCGATCATCGGTTCGAAGTCGTGGCGGGCCATGTGGTTGATCGAGAGAGGCACAAAGCCAGGCGAGATGTACTCGACCTGATTGCCGGCCAACGCCAGCATTTCCGCCAGTCCAGCACTGGCTTGATGCCCCTCACCGTCCAGCAGGGCTATGTGCCCGGTGGGGCGGGCCCCGTGGAGCAGGATTTCCTCGGGTCGGTAGACGAACGCCTGGTCGTATCCGGGGATGACGGCATCACGGAAGCCGCTCCGTCCATGGACGTCGTAGCGGGATCCGGTGGCCACGATCACCGCATCTGGGCTCTCCGCCAGCACCGCAGCCGCAGTGGCTTCATGGTTGCGCAGGACGCGAACGTCCAAGCGGCCGAGCTCCCGCTGCCACCAGTCAATCCCCTTCTGGTACCACTCGCGGCCCGGCAAACTGGCCCAGAGCGCCAGACCACCGCCAAGCTCCGCCCGGGCCTCGAGGAGGGTAACGTCGTGCCCCCTCAGTGCACTTACCCGGGCCGCTTCGAGCCCTCCCGGCCCGCCCCCTACAATGATGACCTTGGCCTGCCGGCTGGCCGAGGTGAACGTTCCGGCACCCCAAAACCGTTCGCGGTAGCTTGCCGGATTGATCGCGCACCCGGCTGCCCCATGAGAGGGTGCGCCGACACACCAATTGCAGGCGATGCAAGTCCGGCTTCGGTCTTCGTTGCCCTCGTAGGCGTTTTTGACGAGTTCCGGCTCTGCGATAAGCGCTCGGGCAGCACCGACCATGTCGCACGCCCCGGCCTCCAGCGCCGCCTCGCCCTCGGCGACAGACGTCAGACGCCCAAGAACGCTCAGTACCGGGAGCCCTAGCGTCGCGTCCCGCACCGCCTCTACATAAGGGCGGTACACCTGTGGCTCGATGAAGACGGAGGGCATTCCGAGGTAGAGCTGCATCGGCTCGACCGCGATATCCAGATCGACGAAATCAAGAAGTCCCGACGAGCACAGTCGGGCCAAGACCTCCCGAGTGGCATCTTTGTCCAACCCGTTGGGGAGCATCTCGTCACAGTTCAACCGGATACCAAGAGCCCGATCGTCTCCCAGAGAGGCTCGGGCAGCTTCCATCACCCTGAACGGCAGGCGCAGTCTGTTGTCGAGGCTCCCGCCATATTGGTCGGTTCGGCGATTGAAATACGGCGACGCAAACTGCTGCAAGAGGGCCCCGTGCGACATATGCAGCATGACACCGTCGTAGTCTGCCTCCCGAAGGTGCGCAGCCGACACCCTGAAGGCGTCGACCATCGCGTCTATCTCATCGGCGTCCATCTCGTGGGTTGACCGGCTCACTCCACCGTATTCGTACGGCAGAGCTGAGGGCGCCAAGGGCGGGGCCGGAGGACTCTGCGGCTGCCAGTGGGCCTGCACCCCCCACCAGTACCAAAGTTGGCCAACTATCTTGGCCCCGGCCTCGTGAACGGCGTCGGCCGTCGCCCTGAAGGCGCCCACGTTCGCTTCCGGGAACGGCGACGGTTGCTGGTGAGCCAGTGCTCGCTCATGAACCGTCAGGCTGCTGACGACCAGGCCGCAGCCACCTCTGACCCGCTCCACGTTGTAGCGAACGTAGTCATCACTAGGGGCGGTACCTATCGCCAACGGGAGCGCGTGGGGCGCCAGGTAGAAACGATTCGGGACCTCTACCGGCCCCAGAGAGATGGGAGAGAAGATGCGTGGATAAGTGGGATGCACGGGTCCTTGGGTCACTGAACTAGACGTTGATTTCGAATGCGTTCGCGGATCCGCTGGTTGTGCCCGGCCTCGTCGACTTGCACGAGGTTGCCGTCCGGATCCGGGTAGTAGCCCGGTGCCACCGGCTCGATGCCGAGGGCCCGCATCTTGTCGGTGAATGCAGCCAGATCAGGCACGTCGAAGGCCAGGTGGGTGTATCCGAATCGATCCAACCGGCCCGCAGGGGCTCCCTTCAGATTGTCCTCTGGGTAGGAATTGAGGGTGATCGCCACCCCGTTGATGGGCTCGAAGGCCAGTGACCTCCTGACGACATGATGGCTGTCGTAAAGACCTCCCTCGGGGTCGCCATCTTCTGGTGCGGATAACACCTGCGGCTCATTGCGGGCCCTGTCGTCTTCGGTTGCCTCGACCAACACCTTCAGGCCCAGGACATCGCCGTAAAAGTGACGGGCCGCGTCCAGGTCTCGCACGGTGATGCCAATGTGGTCAACCGAGACCACCAACGGAGATTCCGGGCTGTCCAATTTCACGCTCCTCTTCTACGACGTGCCCACATCGACGAGGCCGTGTTCCGGGCCCCGGGTAAAGAACGCTTCTCCGTAATCCACGTCCCGAAGGACGTACTCTGGCGCCACCGCGAGCAGGCGCTCGAGAGCAACCTTGGTCTCCAAACGAGCCAAGGGCGCGCCCAAACAGAGATGCGGGCCCCATCCGAAGGCAAAGTGGGATTTCGGCTCCCGCTGTATATCGAACCTTTCGGGGTGCGGCCACCGAGCTGGATCGCGATTGGCCGCACCTATCAGCGAGAACACCATCTCTCCCGCTTGGAGATCACTCCCACCCAGCGTCACGTTGGCGGTGGCTTGACGAGGAACGATCTGCACCGGCCCAGACCAACGCAGCACCTCCTCGATCGCGTCGGGGACGAGGTCCGGGCGTTCGGCCACCAGGCGACGTTGGTCCGGATGAGCCTCGAGCGTCTCGAGGCAGACCGCCATCGTCTTTGCCGTCGTGTCGTAGCCCGCCAGCAGGAACAAGACCGCTGTCGACCGGATCTCGGCGTCGGTCATGGTTGCCTTATCGGCCAGCTCGATCATCGTCGTCAGCAGGTCGTCAGGCCTGTCGCGGCGATGCCGATCCATCTCTTCTCTGAGATAGGCATTGATCTCCACGGCGGTCGTTCGCATGAGCTCTCTGGTGGCCGCGTCTTCGTTGCCGTAGGTGAGGTTCGTGATGATGTCGTGTGACCATCTACGGAAGTCGCCGTGCCGTTCCTGGGGGACTCCGAGCATCTCGGCGACGATGATCGTAGGGATCATGGTGAAATCAGCGATCAGATCGAACGTCGACGAACGCACCAGCTCGGCCAGCAGTTCGTCCACGACTTCGCCCACTCGCCGGTCCCACTTGGCAACGGCTGATCGGGTGAAGAGAGGGGCGAGTGCTCCCCGGAGTCGACGATGCTCAGCCCCGTCGACCGTGATCATGTTGGGCGCATCGAACCAATAGATCAGTTCAGGATCGCCGTTGAGCTCGCCGAACTTGTCCCCCCCGTCGGTCAGGACCGTGCTGCATTCCCTGAAGCTCATGACCATCCAGGCGTGCAGAGCCTCGTTCCACACGACGTTGCCTTGCTGGCGAATCTCCTCATAGAGCGGGAACGGATCGTTGATGGCGTCGGGGGTAAAAAAGTTGATGTTGACGGTTTTCCTTGTCACGGGGGGCCTTCCTGATCTCACGCCCGAGCAGCTGCTTGGGTCGTCATCCAGGTCGGTGCGGCCGCATGGGCGCCACCGTCGACGTAGAGGGTCACCCCGGTGATGAATCGAGCCTCCTCACTGGCGAGAAAGACTGCGGCGTGGGCGATATCCCACGCGTCCCCCTCGAAGCCCAGTGCTGTCGCCCGATGCCGTTCTGAGAGATAGTTGGCCGGTAGCTGGGGGTTGGTCGGCGCGGTCGCGTCGTGCATAGGTGTGACGATGAAACCAGGCGCCACGCCGTTCACCCGAATCCCGTCCAAACCGTGCCGGAAGGCCAGATCGATGGTCAGAGCATTCATTCCACCCTTGGAAGCGGAATATGCCGCAGTATCGCTCCCGAAACCTTGAGTGGCGTTGACGGAGCTCACGTTGACGATTGACCCGCCCCCACTATTTATCATCGCTGGTATACCAAACTTTGACGTGAGGAAAACCGTGGTGAGATTGGTTCGGAGGGTGCGTTCCCAATCTTCGAGTGACCCACCTACCACGGGCTTTAGCTCGCAAATGCCCAAGTTGTTGACGATGATGTCCAGCGACCCGAACCGATCCACAGCGCCTTTTACCATCGCAGCACATTCGCCTTCGTTGGTGGCGTCCCCGATGAAGACCTCACCCTCGCCACCGTCCTCCTTGATCATCTGGAGGGTCTCCGCTACCCGGTCCGGGTACAGGTCAACGAGCAGGACCTTGGCTCCCTCGCGAGCGAGCGTGACAGAAATCGCTTTACCTGTCCCAACCCCCTGCCCGCGCGACCCTGCCCCGGTAACCAGGGCCACCTTTCCTTCGACCCTCCGCCTCACAGGGGATTGCTCTCGATCCACGTCCATCCGTCCTTCTTCTCAGTTGCGTTGTGATGAATTTCTGGCATCAGAGATAGAGCGTCGCCACCCCTGCTCACTCTGAGTGTGCACGACCTAGCGTCGGCAGGCAAGTGCGACGGGAGAAGCGTACCCGCGAGGGTCATGTGCGTCGCGGGGGTGTGGTCCCCGCCATATGGCCACCGTCGACCACGAACTCGGCGCCCGTACAGTAGGCGCTTGCGTCCGAGGCAAGGAATGCGACCATGTAGGCAATATCAAGCGGCGTTCCCGCTCGCCCTAATGGAAGCGCGGCGTGATATGCGCTCCGATCGATGGTGGGGAGCGCGGCAGAGGTCGTCAATTCTGTGTCGATGCTTCCTGGGTGTACCGAGTTGACGCGAATCCCATATTGCCCGGCTTCGATCGCCGCCACCTTGGTCATACCCCGGACGGCAAACTTGCTTCCGGAGTAGGCCACCGTCGTAGGCGTGCCTCTGAGCCCACCCAGGGACGAGATGTTGATGATCGAACCTCCTCCAGCAGCACGCATAGCGGGTATCGCTGCTTTCATCCCGAGAAAACATCCCAGTTGGTTGACCTCGAACACGGCAATGAAATCCTGCTCGGAGAAGTCCTCGATAAGGCCGTAGGCGACGATGGCGGCATTGTTGACCAGAGTGTCGAGCTTCCCGTATTCCCGCTGCGCCACTGAGACTGCCGCCTGCCACTCGTCGAAGTTGCGGACGTCCAGGTGCCGGTACACGGCGCCACCTCCAATGGCCTCGGCCTCTGCGATCCCGGCGTCGTCGCGCACGTCGCCGAGGACTACCGAGGCGCCTTCGGCCGCGAGCCGTCTGGCGATGCCTGCGCCTATTCCACGAGCCGCGCCTGAGACCAGTGCGACCTTACCGTCGAGGTCTCCCACTGCAGATGGCCTCCTCGTACTCGAGCACTTGACAAAAGTAACAGTCGCCGGGTGAGCTACTCGGCTCGGACGGCCACCGGGTCATCCATAACGCACCTTGTAAGCGAGCGGGATCGAACTCGAAGCTCCACCATCGACGGGCAAGGTGAGCCCGGTCAGATACCGGCTATCCGCACTGGCAAGAAAGACTGCGGCGGAAGCCACGTCGAGGCCTATGCCCTCGATGCCGAGCAGCGTGCCATCGTTGCGGGTCATCCGCGAGCCGGCGTCGGGGCTCTGGTCGCCCTGGGTGTCGATATGACCGGGACAGATCGTGTTTACCCGCACTCCCTGACGACCGTAGGCCCCGGCCAGGTCCAGCGTGAGGCCTAGCAATCCGGCCTTGGAGATCGAATAGGCCGCATGCGCCACCCCGACCTCACGGATGGCCGCGATCGAGGAGATGTTGATGATCGACCCACCCTGTCGTTCGGCCATGATCGGAGCGATGTACTTGCAGGCGAGGAAGGCCGAGGTCAGGTTGGTCCGAATGGTTCGGTCATAGAGCTCGACGGACTCGTCTCGAATGTCGACGTATTCGACGTAACCGTAGTTGTTGACCAGCACATCGATCTGTCCGAAGGTACGCATGGCGTGGTCGACCATCGTCTGGCCCGCTTCGGGATCGCTGAGATCGGCGGAGAAGGCGTGGGCCTCAACCCCCTGTTCGGTAAGGCTTTCCTGCCACCTGGTCGGACCTTCCGGATCAGTATCCACGAGGAGGACGCGGGCGCCCTCCCGTGCGAATGCCAATGAAATGGCCTGGCTCATCCCCGCGGGGGTCCCGTCCAGTCCCACTCCGGTTACGATCGCAACCTTGCCATCCAGGAGGGCGGTCATACGAGTGGGGCTCCTTCTCCGTGGCTATACGGTGATCATGGCTTCGTGGACCGGCCCATCGTCACCTGACGTTCGCTGACCTACTTCTCGCAGGTTACCTGGCCGTTGTTGACCAAGCTGGGCGTACCCGCGCCGAACAGCCAGCCGCTTCGATATCACATCCAGACCTTTCCACTTATTTCAGCTCCAGTAGGAAGTTGCCCTACGAGAAGGGACCCTTCACAAAGCCCGCATCACATCCGGACCCGAACGCTCGGCGCGAGCGAGCCCGGTGACGACCGCCCGATCCCCCACCCTGGCCCGGACCGCGGCTATTAGGACGGCAATCACCCGGTCCGTAATCTCAGATCCAAACGGCACCGGTGGCAGTCCCAGGCTCTCGGTAAGGTCTTCGGAGTGGACCACGACCTCGACCAACCGGGTCGAGAGCCATTCACCTAGCGGCATCCTCGCCGGCATGGGCACCTGCACCACACGGTCCTCCGCTATCCCGAGCTCTGCGCCGTCCAGCGCTTGCAATGACGCGTCGAACAGCGCGGCGGTGGCCCGGGCACCAGCCGCGGCCATCTCGGTGGCCGAGCGTCGCAGGTTCAGGTGTGTCGGCCCGTACACGTCGGCTCGGTCGTCGAGCCGGGCCGCGATCATGAGCTCGCTGGCGGTTCGCTCGTCGACATCCGGTTCCGGCTCGGATGGGCCCGATGGGGACCTGACCGTGCCGATCACGTGGACCACCTTGGTCACCGTCACCAGGAGATGGGCGGTCAGGCTGCCAACCGTGAAGTCCTCCAACACGCTGGGCTGCCCCCAATGCACTTCGACTTCGTGCGAGTGAATCAGGGGGCGTATGAGGTGGAGAGAGCTGAGGTAGGAGGTGAACGCAGGGGTCGGGGGCACAACATGGTACACTATGCTCCTACCTTACGAAGACCAAACGGAGGATGAGTGCAGCCGAGCCCTGGAACTCCCGACGTGCGATCGACGGTTCCCTCATTTCATCAGGTACGCATCAGTGAGCGCATCGCCGATTACTTCCGCCAGCAGATAGTCCGCGGGCGCCTGGTGCAGGGGGACAAGCTGCCCTCCGAGGCCGAAGCCATGCGGGCATTCGGCGTCTCGCGCGCCGTGCTGAGAGAGGCCCTTCGCATCCTCGAGGCCGAAGATCTGGTGAGCGTACAGCAAGGAGCCCGCGGTGCGGTCGTCCGGGCGCCCAGTCCCGAGGTGGCGGCCCGTTATGTGGGATTTCTTCTGCAGTCGGCCGGCGCGACCCGCTCGGAACTGTTCCACGCACGAGGTTTGGTACAGCCCACCGCGGTGGGGCTGTTCGCTGCTCACCAACCCGGCGAGGGACTTCTCCGCCTCGAGGAGGAGCTCGAGTCGGAGGTCGCGTCATTGGAGGATCGCTTCGGCTTTATCGGACAGTCCCTCGCGTTTCAGCGCCTGCTCACGGATTACTGTGGGGACCCGGTTATTCAAGTTTTTGGTGCCATCCTCGATAGCCTGTCGCAACGGTTTCTTCGGTCGGCCATGGCGGCCCCGGATTATCCGGACCACCTTCATTTGTGGCTCCATGACAAGCACCGGCAGCTGGTAAAACTGATCAAGAGCGGAAACGTCGCCAAGGCTGAGATCTTTTGGCGTTCAGTCATCACCGAGCAGACCGAGCAGGTGCTTTCCACCATGACCGATGCGTCGTACGACGTCTGGGAAGCCGGCTAGGGCGCCTCCCGAACACCTCATTGTCGAGCCTCACTTGGGGTCTACACCGCTTTCGAGCACCTTTAGAAAGGGCCAAACCTGATGGTGGCAGAGTCACTCGATATGAAACCCCGGATCGCGCCATACGATCCGACCTTCTATACCGGAGACGTCCGAACGGCATTTGAGTGGCTCCACGAACACGAACCCATCGCGTGGTGCGACGATCGGCCGGACCACTGGCGACCGTTCTGGCTGGTATCAAGCTTTGAGTACGCCCGGTACGTGTCCAGCCATCCCGATTTCTTCACAGTCCACGGTGGCGTGTTGTTTAGTGGTCCTCCTGACCCTGAGCGTTATCAGCTCCATGGACCCCGAGCCGCCACTGTGGCCGGCGACTCTCGGTTCGAAGGCCTGATCAACTTTCACGACACGGATCCCCCCGAGCATGCGCAGCGCCGCCGGGTCGTCAGCCGCTTTCTCACGCCAAAGCGAATCGCAGACCTGGAGGAAGGAATACAGCACACGGTCGCCGAGGCCATCGAGCGGGTTCAACCGGGTACGGAAGCAGACTTCGTCACCGCCGTCGCCAAGCCAGTACCGCTCAACGTCACCGCGGATCTCCTCGGTATCCCCCGAAGCGATCTGACCGATATCGACAGATGGTCGGAGTCCTTTGCCCTCGCTTCCGAGGTCGGCGGTCCGGACCCCTTGCCGACGCTGGTAGAGATCTACGACTTTCTCGAGGCTCAGATCGACTATCAGGAGGTTCACGGTGGCACGGGGCTCATCTCTCACCTAGTGACCGCCCAACGGGGAGGCGAGCTGGTGTCACGGGGTGAACTGCTCGGGAATCTGTGGACGATCATGCTCGGCGGCTACAACACGACGAGGGACGCGCTGAGCGGCGGCGTTCACGCATTGCTCCAACACCCGGAGCAGGCGGAACGCATGGTCGGGGGGCAGATGTATCGTTCGGCCAGCGAAGAGGTCCTTCGTTGGGTGTCGCCGGCGAGATACAACGCCAGGACTTCCACCCGCGACACGGAGGTCGGCGGACACACGATTGCGGCAGGCGACTTCGTCGTCGTGTATTGGTATGCCAATAATCGGGACCCGAAGGTCTGGGCTGATCCTTTTGAGTTCCAGATCGACCGCGCCTATGACCGTGAACACCTCGCCTTTGGGTTTGGCACGCACTACTGCATCGGCGCCGCCCTTGCGCGAGCGGAGATCCGGCAGGTCCTCGAGCAGCTCTTTGCCCGTTTTCCCGCCATGCGAGTGATCGGGGATGTGCCGGTACGCCCCAGCACCCTGTTCAACCTCACCACCAGCCTGCCCCTCGCCTTCGCATCCTGAGCTCTGTACTAGTTTTCCTTTTTAGGTGGTCAAACCAAAACCGAAACGGAGGCGACTGTCATGGATACATCAGAGCTCGAGAGACTGTTTAGCCTCGAAGGCCGGGTCGCCCTGGTGACGGGGGCCGGCCAAGCTGCGGGATCAGCGATCGCTATCGCCCTGGCTTCAGCCGGGGCCGACATCGTGGCCGTTGACGTTGGCGATACCAGTGACGGCACGGCAAAGCTGATCGCCGAGAAGGGGCGGAAGGTCGAAGCGATCTCCTGCGACTTCGCTGATCGCGACGCGCTGGCGCGCTGCACCGACCTGATCATAGGAAAGTACCCGAAGATCGATATTCTCTTTAATGCCTCCTACGCCTACGCTCCTGAATACGGCGCTCATGTCGTAAATACGGATCTGAGAGGGTGGGACACCTGCTGGGCATTCAATGTCATCAATCCGGTCCATTTTTGCCAGACTGTGGGTCGTAGGATGGTCCGAAGCGGAGCCGGCGTCATCATCAACATTCTGTCCAGCGTGTCCTTCGAACCGTACGTGGGTATGTCGTACTACTGCACGTCCAAGGCGGCGGGCTGGATGTTTACGCGGTGTTTGGCTCTGGAGTGTGCCCCCAATGTCCGGGTCCATGGCTTGGCTACCGGGTCCTTGGCCGAGGTCAGAGACAACCCCGAGCAGCTGGAAAACGGGTTCATTCCACTCCGCCGGTACGGTGACACCTCCGAGCTCGCAGGCGCCGCCGTTTACCTGGCCTCGGACTCGGCGAGTTTCGCGACCGGTGACGTCGTGTTCGTCGATGGTGGCGTTGCCCCCATCTCGGCCTATCCAACGACGAATCTCATCAACTTGCAAGCCTGACAGGCAGCGTCGTCGCCGGGGCAGGGCGTCCAGGTTCGGGGCTGAAAGCGGTACTTTACCCGGATGGATATTTCGATCTGGGGCAACCATGACGCGACCAGTGTGAACGAAGTCGTCCGACGGGTTGCCGCCGCCTATGAGGATGGGTTTCGATCGATTTGGTTTCCGCAGACGTGGACCTTCGATACCTTGACCGCGCTCGCCGTCGCCGCACGAGAGGTACCTGCTATCCATCTCGGAGTCGCGGTGATCCCCATACAGGGCCGGCACCCGATACCTCTCGCCCAGCAAGCGCTGACGGTCGCCGACATAGCCGGTCCCGCCCGGGTGACCCTCGGGATCGGCGTTACCTACGCCGCGGTCTCCGAGGGGCGGTATGGCATCCCCTACTCCACGGTTGTCTCGTTGTGCTCCGAAGAACTGCAGGCTCTGGGAGGGCTCCTTTCCCCGGCGCGATCAGCCGAGATAGCGGGCGAGCTCGTCACGGCGCGGGCCACCCTCGCCTTCGACGCTCCTTCACCGGGGCTGGTCGTCGGGGCCCTCGGACCGAAGATGTTGCAGCTCGCGGGGAAATTCAGCGACGGCACGGTGACCTGGCTCACCGGCACAAAAGCCGTGGGGGAGCTCATCGTCCCGGTGATCCGGGCGGCCGCTGCCAGCGCGGGACGACCCGCCCCGCGAGTGATCGTCGGGCTGCCAGTGTGCGTGACCGACGACATGGAAGGCACCCGCTCCTCCGTCGGAGCCAGCCTCGTCGAGGGATTGGCCCGGCCTTCGTATCGTCGCATGTTTGCGGCGGAAGGAGTACCCGAACCGGTGGACATCGCATTCATCGGTGACGAGACGCGTGTCGCGACCCGAATAGAGGAGCTGGCGAAAGCGGGCGCCACGGAGTTCCTGGCGGACGTCAGGGGCAACGCGTCCGAGCGACGCCGGACCAGAAGGTTCCTTTCCGAAGTGGCCGGGCCCTGATCGGCCGCGGCCGGGAGCATACCTTGGCCCGCTGGGAGGCGAGCCCTGTCACTGCGTGCCTCCCTCGCCCGGCCTGGTCAGGTCCGATCTAGCCACCGGCGCGGCGAGCTCTGGTTCGCTCTTCGAGCTCCTTCGCGAAGGAGATCCAAACCCGCGCCCGGCGCCGGGCTCCGTCGGCCACTTCGTACGCTCGGCTCAGAGGCACACCGGAAACGTGGCTGAGCGAGTCTTCGCCTGGATCGGTGCGGTCATACCACTCGGCGAACCGTTTGCCGTCGGGAGTAGAGATCGTCGCGGTATCGGCACCGCATGGTGGACACAGCCGAACCCGGCGGCGCTCCTCTGAGCGCGGGGAAACGACGGGCAACGCGTTCGAGGGATCCGGGGCCGCCAACCTGTTGGTAACGTCCCCGTCGACCTGATGGAGACTCTGCCGCACCCTGCGAACCGTCTCGGGCGATGTCCCCACCGACTGGGCGATGGACCTCAAGGATGCACCCGGCTGAGCCCGAACGGCTTCGATGATGAGACGATGGTTGGCCCGAGGGCTGACCCGACGCAGCCGTCCGTCCCGACCTATCCGGAAGTCGCCCCCAGTGGTCGGTTGGCCAATCGCGGCTCTGACGCGGCTCACCGTTCGAGGCGACAGGCCACACACCTCGCCGATAGACCGGTCCGACCACTGCGGGCGCCGAACCAGGAGCTGTCGGGCGGCTTCCCTGCGGTCGTCCAACGTGAGGGGCAAACCGTGGGCGATGTTTCTGCGGACGGCTTCCACGAAAGCGTCCTCTCCATCCCCATCGAACCATATCGCCGCGACCCGGGTCTGGTTCAGGAGGCGGGCCGCCGCCAGGCGATGATGCCCATCGATCACCCGGCCATCCCTACGACAGACCAGGATCGGCGGCCATCGACCCTTCACCTCGGAGAGAGCGAGCACGTGCGCCCGGTCGAGCCCACCGGCGCGAGGGGAGATGCCTTGTTTCAGGGCGTCCAAGTCGACCCAAACGACTTCGTCTTCCGCCGTCTGTTCCCAGGCTCCTACCTGTCGCGCTTCCACGCCGTCCCCCTTGCCAGAACACCCGTCCGCAACATAGTATACTAACATACTATGCGTGCCGTAGTCAGGCGGCAACAAAAGGGAGGCTGCTGCCAGATGGCGAATCTCGGCTATCGGGTTATCGATGCGGACAACCACTACTACGAGCCGGATGATTGCTATACCCGCCATATTGAAGCCCAGTTTCGGGACCGAGCCGTCCATGTGGTGCGTAACGGTGATGGAGTTGGCAAGCTCTTTTTTGGCGATCAGCCTCTGACAAGGCACCCGAACAACCTGCTCGACTCGATGGGTGCCCCTGGCGCACTCCGAGCCTTCTTTGATGGCCAGTCGGATGAGATGTTCAAGGATTGGGAAGCCGACAAGATAGCTCTCGGCGACCATCCCGCCTTCACGTCCCGGTCTGCTCGCCTGGAACTCATGGACAAACAAGGTGTAGAGGCGGCCATCTTCATTCCGACGCTGGGCGTCCTGGCCGAACAAGAGATGCAGCAAGATGTTCCGGCCCTCCAAGCCAACATTCGCTCATTCAACCGGTTCGTAGAAGAGGACTGGGGTTTCGGAGCTGACCGCAGAATCTTCGGCGTTCCGATGATCTCCCTTCTCGACGCCGAAGCCGCGACCGCTGAGCTGGAGCGCGTGCGCGATCGAGGGGCGCGAGCGATTCATCTGAAGGCCAGTCCGGTGGGTGGGCGGTCCCCGGCTGACCCCCTATTCGATGACTTTTGGGCCCGGGTGGAGGAAGCCAACATTCTGGCCATCTTCCACGTCGGGGATCACGGCTCCAATCAACTCTCATCACCGGCCTGGGGCGAGAAGGCGCAACCGTCGGTTCACGAGGTGTCCGCCTTCCAGTGGTACCTGGCCGAGCGCACGATCTCCGATACGCTCGCCGCCCTCGTCCTGCACAACCTGTTCGGTCGCTTCCCGAAATTGCACGTCGCCTCGTTGGAGAACGGGAGCAGCTGGGTCGAGGATCTTCTCCACCAGATCGATCTGGCAGCCAAGAAGGGCAAGACCGGTCGGTGGATCGGCGGGATGCCACCCGAGCGTCCGAGCGAGATCTTCCGGCGGCACATCTACATTGCCCCGTTCGCTGAAGAGGATGTGTTGAAGGCGGTGCAGCTCCTGGGGTCGAAGCACGTACTGTTCGGCTCTGACTATCCCCACCAAGAAGGCCTCGTCGAGCCGATCGACTATCTCGAGCGAATCGAGGGGCTCCCGCCGGAGCCGACACGCGACGTGATGCGTGACAACACAGCCGCCCTGCTCGGGATATCCGCGGCCTGAGACGCCCTCGGCTCAGCCAAGCCGCTCACTGTTCCGTCAAGACGATTTCGGAAACAGGAACCGGTTACCGGGAAGGTCAGGGCTCTCTCCCGACGGTGGCCGAATCCCTATGGCCCCCATCAGGTAGGCCATCACGTGATAGCTGCCGGCCACGCTGATCAGTTCGAGGAGCTGACTGTTGTCGTACGTGCCGGCGAGCGCGCTCCAAGTGGGATCGGAGATACGGCTGTACTCGTGGAGCTCGTCCATGGACCGGAGCACGGCGGCTTCCTGCTCGCTCCACGCCGGGTCGTCCGGTCCGGAACCCACCCGGTTGATCTCTTCCTCCGTGAGCCCACACTGCAGGCCGATCTCGGTGTGCATCGCCCACATGAAATCGGCCCCACACTTCCAAGCGGTACGGAGTATTGCCAGCTCCCGGTCACGCACAGGCAGGCAAGTAGAGTTCATGACGTACGACGTGAACCCAGATCGAGCTCGATTCAACTCTGGGTTCCACATGGTCACGCCCATGAGTACGTTGGGTCGGGATCCGAACCTCCCCCCGGCCATCTGATCCCACAGCGCCTGCGTATCAGAGTCCATCTGCTCGTACAAGAGCGGCTCTATACGCGGCATGGCGCTGATGTCGACTTCGATCGGTTCTCTTTCGTGCACCTCGAGCCCTCCGCACCCTCGTCTGCCTGATCCCCATCACCGGGGCTGCCGTCAGACTAGCCAGTCGGCGCTCGACCTCCCGCCAGGGACGGCGGCTGGCGTCAATACACTTCTACCATTCAGGGTACGTACAGGCGCGATGAAGGAAATCGCCCCCCTCCGTTCGGCGCGACAACTAAGGACGCTGACCGGACTCACGTAAACACGCCGTCCGCGGTGAGCTTTTTGCGCTCGACTTCAGAGAGGCCAAGGAGCTCCGTTTGAACCCACATATTGTCCTGTCCCAGAGTTGGTGACGAGCGCGCATAGCCAGAAGGACAACCGGAAATGCGAAATCCGCTTCGCTCATATATCCGCAACCCCATTGCTGGATGGGTTAGGGGTATGAAGTGGTCACGATGTGCTACTTGGGGGTCCGAGTGCACATCGCCGAAGTCATTGACCGGGACGGCCTCGATGCCGAGTTCCTGAAGCTGTTCGGCGACAGCCAGGCGGCTGCGCGTGTGGGTCCAGGCCGCGACCAGGGCTTCCACGTCGTCGATGCGAGCTCGACGTTGGGCGACCGTCACCAGTTCAGGTTCGTCGACGCCCATGAGGTGCGCCAAGCGGGCCCACTCCTCGTCCGTCCAGCACGCAATCGCAACCCAGCGATCATCGATCTCGCCTTCGTCCCGGCATGGGAACACGCCGTGGGGCACCGCTCGACGGGAGCGGTTGCCGTCGCGCTGCACAATAATGCCGGTGGCATCTGCTTCCAGCAGCCAAGGCGACAGGGTAAACATGGCGGCCTCCACTTGCGACACATCCAGATACACGCCATGCCCCGTGCGCCTTTTGTAGTGAAGGGCAGCGGCGATGAGGGATGCGACATAACGCGGGGCGAGGGAGTCGGTAATCGTTCCCGACGGTCCAATGGGATCTCGATCGGGCCATCCGGTGAGGAACTGGTACCCCGAAAGTGCCGCCCCCTGCGGACCAAAACCCGGGTAGTCCTTGTGAGGACCGGTCTGCCCATTGAGGCAACCGCTGACCATGATGAGCCCTGGAGCTTGCGCAGACACGGACTGATAGTCGAGCCCAAATCCCTTCATCGCTCGCGGGGTGAAGTTCTCGACGACGGCGTCGGCCCACTCGACCATCAACCGTCGGGCCAGGTCCACGGCCCGGGGGTCCTTCAGGTTGAAGGTCGCGCTCCGTTTCCCCGGGTTGAGGCTGTCGAACATTGTCGATCCCTCCAAGCCGAGGGGGCTGCGCCCGAGAGCCATCACCCGCAAGAAGTCCGGGACGAGTGGTCGACTCGACCCGCAGAACGGTCGCACCGTGCTCCGCGAAGTAACGGGTGGAGATCGGTCCGGCCGCGCCGGACCCGAACTCTAGAATTTTCACGTTCGACCAAGCACCGCGGTCCCGGTACCGCGTGACGCTCGGGCGGCGGGGGAGCGCGCCCTCCAGGCTGCCTCGCTCGAGCCGACCGGAGGTGCGATAACCCTAACGACTATCGGCGCCGCCACACCGTCGACGCTGGATGCCACAGCGAGGCGCTGCGGAAATCGAGCGACATCAGCCGAGCGGAGCGAGGAACTCTCTCGCTTCGATTTGCGGGTCTTCGAACATCTCACTGGGGGACATCACGGGCGCGAGGAAAAGGCTGAACTGGCAGGCCAGGTCGAACAGCTCCCGGTTCGTGTGGCGTGACATCCACTCGCCGAGGGTCGCATAGAGGTCGTTGATCTCCTGCTCGCTTGCCTTGGTCTCGTCGAAGGTCAGCCAGTCGGTTGAGACCATCGCCTCGTAGCCCGGGATATCCTCGGCAACCAGGATCTCCGTGATCTTGGTCCAGTGCTTCAGTCGCACCGGACCAGCCGCGCAAGCCGAGGGTGGCGAATCCGTCCTGGGTGGACCAGACCTCGCGGGTCTGCCCGATCCACGCCCCCGTCCGGCGGCCCCGCTGGCCGGAGATGGCGAACTCTGCGATACCCCCCAACTGCGCGGCAAAGACCGTCTCCTGCAGTGAACAATCGACGACCCGCCTGGCCCCGCCCTACCCACAAGCCCGACAAGGCAGCCACCACCACCTCACCGCCACCGTGGGCGTACGAGGTGGGATAGACGCAACGCACCGGCGCCCGGTCGGGGTAACCGGTGCCCCACAGATTTCCGCTCGACGCCATCACCCCCAGGTCACTGGCCCGCCAACCGGCCCGTGGCCCTTCCGACCCGAAGGGGTGACATGGACCCAGACCGCATCCTGGTGCCCGGGCCGCATCGAGCGCCCAGGCGTCGGGAAATCCTGGCGTGTCAATCACAATGTCCGCCTCGGCGAGCAAGACGTCCATGCCGGGATCCTCCGGGCCAGAAACGACGACGCTGCGAGTGCCGGCCCCCCATGCGGCCCAGTCATAAGGGAGCTTTCGCAATGGAGAACCCTGCGGACGGCTCGATCCTGGCGACTTCCGCACCAAGGTCAGCCAGTACCCGACCGGCGATGGCCGCCGGTTCACCAGCCAAGTCCACCACACGGGTCCCCTCCAACAAGGCCGACTTGTTCCGACACGCCTGTGCTCCGCTTCCGTGAGATGCGTCTGCACCGTCACGCGATGCCGTAAATACGTGCCGCGTTGTCCCATACGATCTTTCGCCGAGATTCCGCGTCGAGTCTGGCCGAGCCCCGACTCCTCGATGGCTTGCCGGGACTGCGGCCACGTCGAATCGCCGTGGGGATAGTCCGAGGCCCACATGACGTTGTCGGTCGCCAATGCGATCAACTAGCTCTAATCCGAGTTCATCGACTTCGTACGTGGCCACCATCTGGCGATGAAAGAACTCGCTGGGGAGAGAACCCAGACGTACGTCCTCGGTGCGGTCATAGTACTTGTGGTATTCGTGATCCATACGCTCGAGCACATAGGGAATCCACCCGAGACCGGACTCACCGAGTACGACCGTTAACCGCAGGATGCCGCTCCAAGATGCCACTAAAGATGATACCGGCCAGGATCTCATCCAGCTGCATCGGGACCACGCTCACCATGGCAGGAAAGCGCCAACTACCCTGCACGCCACGAAGACTGTGCAGCCCGCCTCCGAGGTGCACGTGAATGGGTAGTTGACACCCGGCCGCTTCGGCCCAGAACGATTCCCACTCAGTCTCGAAGATCGGTGGTTTGGTGTCGCCTCGATGCAACAGGACGCCGCGATGCCCAAGCCCAGCTACTCGTACCAATTCGACCCGGGCCTGTTCCGGACCTGTCGCCGATATCAACGGCAGAGCTACCAGCCGATTCGGAGCCACCGCATTGAACTCAGCCGTCCAATCGTTGTAGACCCGCTCGCACGCAGCCAGTAACTCGGGGTCCTGCACCAGAAGTCCCGTGGGTGGACCGTATATCACCTGCGCCCAAACTCCATCCAGGTCCATATCCTCCAGTCGCGCTTCTGGTTGGCCCGGCCGGAATGCATGTTCCTCTCGCTGGATCGAGCCCTTTGGCCAGCGTCCGCTGAGCCCGACGATCCGTCCTTCCACAGACCAGCACGGTCCTTCCGGAGTGTCGACGACCGCCGGACCCCGATCCCTGTAGGCTCGGCAGGAAGCCTCTCACTCCACAATGTAGGGGGAAGGACCGCCAAGTCGAGGTGGTCGTCCGCTGAAATTATTCTGGATTCCTCTGTCACCTCAGCCATGGGTTCCTTTCTCGAATCGGTCGATGCGGAGAATCGTCGCCGGGCCCCGTGCGTCTGGTCGTCGCAGAGATTGGAGGAGTTATGTCGTTCCATCAAAATTATCTGGATCTGTTTCCGGAGTCGATACCGAAACTTAGATTGATCCCATCTCCTTCGGTGATCTGCGCGTATGTGAATAAATGACATGGTTCGGAACCGGAGCCGGAGGAGATTGTTGACGCTATAATCTGGGCCGAGAATCCAGACAGCGAGATGCCGGCGGATCGACCACGCCCCAAATTCCGCTTGGTCCTTCGCCGCCAAGAAATGGAGGAAGCCAAGTGCTGGAGGGTCTCCGTGTCGTCGAATTGTCATTGCTCGCTCCCAGCGCAGTGGGCATGCACTTCGCAGACCTGGGCGCCGAAGTGATCAAGGTCGAGGACCCCTGGCTAGGCGACTACGTCCGGGATATGGGAAAGGCGACCAACGAGGAGGCCTCCCCTCGCCATCGGCACTGGAACCGGGGCAAGCGCAGCCTGGCGATCGATCTCCGCAAAGACGAAGGAATCGAGATCTTCGAAAAACTGGTCGCTCGGAGTCATGTCGTCATCGAGGGGTTGAGGCCCGGATCCCTTGACCGTCGGGGCGTCGGCTACGCCCGCCTGCGGGAGCTCAATCCGGGACTGGTGTTCCTGAGTCTGTCCGGATTTGGGCAGACCGGCCCCTACCGTTCCCTGGCCAGCCACGGCCCCGGATTCGAGGCGTACGCCGGTTTGGCCAAGCCGGCGGTGAGCCAGAACGGCTTACCCCGGATACCAAAACTGCAGGGACCATCGGTCGGAATCCAATTAGGGCCACTGATGGGCGCCTTCGCCATTCTGGCCGCGGTGATCCGATCGCACTCGACCGGTGAAGGGTGCTACCTGGATGTCGCAGAGGGCGACGTGGCCGCGTACTGGCTGGCGGAATCGATCGATGAAGCGGCTGACGAGCGATTTCGCCGAGTGCAGGGGATGCCCGAACGGGATGTGACGTCCGGCCTGCCGGAAGGTGACAGCGACATCTTCGAGCGGAGTGCCCGGTGTCAGTACTACGAGACGTCCGATGGCCGCTATGTGCTCTTCATGGCTTTGGAGCGAAAGTTTTTCGAGCGGTTTGCGCAGTCCGTCGACCGTCCGGATCTGTTGAGCCGGTTCACTTCGGACCGAGAAATCGAATTCGGCAGCGAAGAGTTGCGGCGGGAGCTGGTAGAGATTTTCCGGAGTCGCACGCTGGAGGAGTGGGTCGAGTTCTTTGACAAGGCAAACGTCCCCGGGATCCCGGTGAACGTGGGCGGCCAGATATTGGACGACCCGCATTTTGTCGTTCGGACTCGCTGGCTCGATGGCGGGGTACATGGAAGTCCGATGATGGCCATCCCGATTCTCGCCGATCCCCCGCTGCCGGCGCCGGGACGGGCTCCCACGCTGGGCCAGCAGAGCGTCGAGGTCCTCCAGGACGTGCTGGACTACGACAGCGACGGCATCGACAAGCTCTACGAGTCGGGCGCTCTAGGATCCCCTCCGTCCTAACGGGCGCAGATCACGTGAAAACACCATCCGCCGCCAGCTTTTCCCGGTCCGTCTCGGACAGCCCGAGAAGTTGTACCTGGACCCACTCGTTGTCCTGACCCAGGGTGGGTCCAGGACGGTCGTAGCCCGACGTGCATCCCGAAACGCGAAAGCCGCTCCGCTCGTACACCCGCGGTCCCATCGCAGGATGGCAGAGGGGCACGAAATGATCGCGATGAAGCACCTGCGGATCGTGGTGGATATCGCCGAAGTCGTTCACCGGAACAGCCTCGATGCCAAGCTCCTGGAGCTGGGCGGAAAGGTCAAAGCGGTTCTGGGTTCGCGTCCACCCGGCCACGGCGATCTCGATCTCATCAACCCGCTCGAGCCGCCGCTCGAGTGTGCCCAGATCATCGCCGTCGAGGCCGACCACCTTCGCCAGCCGAGCCCATTCGGCGTCAGTCCAGCACGCCACCGCGACCCACCGGTCGCCAAATTTCGCCCTCATCGCGGCACGGGAACACACCATGCGGGACGGCCCGGCGAGAGCGATCGCCGTCGCGTCCAACCACGACGCCGGTCGCCGCCGCCTCCAGAAGCCATGGGGAGAGCGTGAAGATCCCGGACTCCACTTGTGACACGTCGATGTAGGCGCCGCGACCGGTTCGACGCTTGTAGTGAAGAGCCGCGGCAACCAGGCCGGCGACGTAACGCGGCGCGAGCGAATCGGTGATGGTCCCAGACGGGCCGATCGGTTCGCGGTCCGGCCATCCGGTAAGGAATGTGTAGCCCGACAGCGCAGAACCTTGAGACCCGAAGCCCGGGTAGTCCTTGTGCGGACCCGTCTGCCCGTTGAGACAGGCGCTGACCATGACCAGACCCGGAGCCTGGGCCGAGACGGTCGCATAGTCAAGCCCGAAACCCTTCATCGCCCTCGGCGTGAAGTTCTCGACCACGGCATCGGCCCATTCGACCATGAGCTGCCGCACCAGATCCACGGCCCGCGGGTGCTTGAGATTGAACGTTCCGTTGCGTTTGCCGGCGTTGAGGTTGTCGTACATCGTCGAACCCTCGAGGCCATGAGGACTACGGCCCAGCGCCATGACCCGCAAGAAGTCAGGCCGGCTGGCCGACTCGATCCGCAAGACCGTGGCACCGTGGTCCGCGAAGTAGCGGGTGGATATCGGTCCGGCCGCGCCCGATCCGAACTCGAGGACGTTCAGGCCCGCCCACGCACCGCCTCCCGAGGTCAAGCGGGCCCTGGCCGGTTCTGGGCGGGGGGACCAGACCGGATCAGCCGAACCCAACTCAGGAGCGGGGGTCAATGCCACTGTCGGTGCGGCCACACCGTCCACACTCCAGGTGATGGCGAGGCGGTGAGGAAAGCGAGGACTGTCGCCCAACTCGGCAAAGAAACTTCTCGCCTCGAGCTGCGCGTTCTCGAGCATCTCACGGGGCGACATCGCCGGCGCAAGGAAGAGATGGAACTCGGAAGCCAGGTCGTAGAACTCCTGGTTGGTGTGCCGGGAGAACCATTCCCCCAGTGCGGTGTGCAAGGTCTCGACGACCTCGGGACTCGCCGTCTTGGCATTGAACTTCATCCAGTCGATCTGGGCGATGAGCTCTCCGCCCGCGATTCCTTCCGCGAGCAGCAACTCGCTGATCTTCTGCCAGTTCTTCAGGCGAGCCGACCCGCCGCGCACACCGAGAGAGACAAAGCCGTCACGGGTGGGCCATATCTCCCGTGATCCTGCGATCCACGCTCCATCTCGTTGCCCGCGATCGCCCGTGTCGGCATACTCCGCTATCGAGGAGAGATTGGCGGAGAAGACCGTCTCTTGCAGAGAGCAGTCGACGACCCGTCCCGAACCGGTGTTAGCCCACAGACCTGACAAGGCGGCGATGACAGCCTCACCGCCAGCATGGGCGTACGAGGTGGGATAGAAGCACCGCACTGGTGCCCGGTCCGGATACCCAGTAGCCCACATGTTCCCGCTCGCGGCCATGACCCCGAGGTCACTCCCCCGCCAGGCAGACGCGGGGTCCGTCGAAACCAAATGGGGTTACGTGCACCCACACCGCTCCGGGTGCCCGAGCCTCTTGGAGTTCCCAGGCCTCGGCGAATCCTGGCGTATCGATCACGATGTCGGCGCCAGCCAACAAGCTGTCGAGCCGAGGGTCATCTGGACCCGACACCACGACGCTGCGTTTTCCGGCCGCCCAAGCCGTCCAGACGTAGGGCAATCTCCGCAACGGTGAACCTTGCGGAGGCTCGACGAACGCCACGTCCGCCCCGAGGTCAGCGAGAACCCGGCCGGCGATCGCCGCCGGTTCGGCCGCGAGGTCTACCACGCGCACTCCACGCAAAAGTGCAACCTGATCAGTCATGCCGTCCTCTCGTATCCATGACGATGTCACCACGAACGTCCCATACCGTCCGTCCCCTACGCCCGTACCCAGCGAGGCAAGCTCACTCCGTCCACGTTGCTGAACACGACGCGAACCGGTTCGCCGATTGAGATCGACCGCGCATCGACGCTGTTGAGTGCTGCCTCGCTGTCCGCCACGAGGTTACCGACCATCCGGATGGTCGGATCCTCCTCGAGCGCCACAACAATGACATTGAAGGGCGCGAACTCCTCGTATGCGGGGAGCAACGGAGGGTGGGGCACCACCCATGACCACACCGTGGCCCTCCCGGACATCGGCTCCCACTTGTAATCCAGCGTCCGCGAATGCGGGTCCATGGGTCGCGGTGGCCACACCAGGCGACCTGAAGCCGGGAAGCGCTGCACGAGGAGTTCGCCCCGCTCGCAGCCATCCCAGAATGGTTTGGTCAGAGGGTCGTCGTCTACGGGGAGCAGGAAGCCGGGCACGTTATCTCTTTACCTTCGCAACAGGATTCCGCTGGTGGGGACAAACTCGCCACTGGTGACAAGACTGACGTCCGCGTTCTCGACCTGACATGTGGAGGTGCCCCGGATCTGGCGAACCCCTTCGAGGATAAGGTTGAAGCCGTGTACGTACGCCTCTGACAAACTGCCGCCGGAAGTGTTGGTCGGGAGCCGGCCATCGGGCCACTCGAGCCCACCGTTCTCGGTAAACGCGGCGCCTTCCCCGCGGCCGCAGAACCCATACCCCTCGAGCGACATCGGGATCAGTGGGCTGAAGGCGTCGTAGATCTGAACGACTTTCACGTCACCGGGGCCGAAGTCCGAGTACTTCCACAGCTGCCGAGCGGCCGTCCACGCCGGCCCGGTCAGGGGGTCTTCACTGAAGAAGTTGATCATGCCGATGTGCTCTGGGGGCAGCCCCTGTCCACCCGCATGAATAAACGCAGGGGGGTGCGGCAGATCGGCCGCCCGCTCGGCTGACACGATCACGACGGCCAACGCCCCGTCTGTCTCCAGGCAATTGTCGAATAGACACAACGGTTCGGAGATCCACCTGGCAGTCATGTACTCGCCCCGAGTCAAGGGACGGTCGTACATGATGGCCCGTGGGTTTCGGTTGGCGTGCTTCCGAAACGCCAGAGCCACGTTGGCCAAGTGGTCACGAGTCGCCCCGAACTCGTGCATGTAGCGTCGCATCATCATGGCAATCTGGTCCGCCGGGCGCAGAAGGCCAAACGGGGTCGTGAACTGGGTGTTGTCGCCAACCCGGGGGGGAACGTTGGCCCAGGGGCGACTTGACTTCGCCGATCGCTTTCGCGCCCGCCACGCCACAACCACCTCCGCCTGGCCCGTAGCCACGGCCATAGCCGCGTGGGTGACCACGCCGCACCCTGCTCCCCCGCCGTAGCCGACCTGTGAGAAGAAGGTGATACTCCCGAGGCCCACGCTGCGGGCGACCTCTACTTCGCGTCCTGGCTCCAGGGTGTAGGAGACCAGCCCGTCGACCTGTGACGCTGACAGCCCGCAGTCGTCCAGCGCAGCCGATATCGCTTGGCAGGCCAACGAAAGCTCGGAGTCCTCGAGACCTCGACCGAAGCCGGTCTGGCCGATTCCTACGATCGCCGCTCGATCCTTCAACGGCGTCACTGGCATCGTCACTCTCCTTGCGGCTAGCGACCTGTCAGCCAGGACCTCATTTGACAGGTGCTCCGTTCTCGCACACTAGTGACGGGGCGACCCGAGCACGCCGGAATGGAACAATGTATCGATCCGCTCGCGGTCGTACTCCAGGACTTCACGAAGGACTTCCTCAGTGTGCTCGCCCAGCCGCGGCGCAGGTCGTGGTCGGGACAGCGGAGGTTCAGTGTGGAGAGGCACTCCCATCATGGGTATCCCGTGGGCATCCGGATCCAGCCAACGCGTTCGGACGGCGAAGTGAGGATCGTCCAGAACCTGGTCGCCTATGTTTACGGGTATGCCCGGGATGTCCGACTCGTCAAACAGTCGCATCCAGGCAGACAGCGAGCGAGTAAGGAAGATATCAGTGAGCGCCCTCCGCAGCTCGATATTCCCGTATTCGTGGTCGAACTCGCGAACTCGACGTCGATATATCCAGGAGATCAGGCCGGTCGATCGCGGCGGCGAAGTTCTCGAAAAACTTCCGTTCGAGTGCCATAAAGATAAGATAGCGGCCGTCAGACGTCTCATAGTACTGACATCGCGCTCCTTGTTCGAAGATATCTGACTCTCCCTCGGGGAGCGCGAATCTCGCCCCCCGATATGGCAGATGGCGACGTTCTCGAAACCTGTCGTCCGCTACGTCATCCAGGTGGAGGGCGTTCCAGTACGTTGCGCCGTCACTCTCGGCGACGTCGAGGTAACACCCTTCGCCCGTCGAACGGGCCCGGGTCAGTGCGGCGAGCGTACCCAAGGCGCCCAACAAAGGCGCAGCTTGTATGCCGATGCCTCCTTTGCCAAGTGGCACGCGAGGTAGACCGTCTTCACCCATGACGGGATCAGCCAGGCCGGCGTATGCCTCGAACGCCGGGCCGTGACTGGCGACGTCTCGGTACGGTCCGTTTTGACCGAAGCCAGAGATGCTGACGAACACCAGGTTCGACTTGACTTTTCGCAGCCGGCCGTAGCCTAAGCCCCGTCGATCGAGCGAACCGGGGCGTAGCCCCTCGATGACGACATCCGACCGCCGGACCAACTCTTCGAACACGGCCGCCCCGGCTGACTGACGCAAATCGATCGTCAGACTGCGCTTGCCTCGGTTCCAGTGCCGATGAAGACGCCGACGCCTCCTCCGCCGGGGCTCTCCCGATTTCCCGCACGTAGTCGCCGAGAGCTGGATCTTCGACCTTGATGACATCGGCCCCGAGATCACCCAGATGCATGCCCAAGGCGCTGGGCGCCAACATTGCCACCTCCGTCACGCGCACGTCTTCCAGCATCCACCCCACCTCCCTCCGTTGCACCAGTGTCCATCTCTGACAGCGCCTGTCGTCGGCGTATTCATCACGGCCGCTATCGCGCCATGCCCGCGGTTACTCTGGCCACGTCGGCAGCTCGCAACACGACGCCCTCTCCTTCGAGCGCAGCGCGCTCTCCTTCGTCATAGCCCAGCTCTTCGAGAATCGCCTGTGTGTGCTCGCCGGGCGCGCCAGCGGCGGCCAAGCGGTTGGCCGACTTCACTGAACCGTACCTTGGCGGGCAAGCGCCAGTAGGCGCCGAAGAGGGGATGATCCTCAGGTCGAAGTAGGCCCTCGCTGGCCAGAAACTCCTCGAACGTCTCTTTACCGGCCGAGGCGGCTGGCACCCCGGCAACTCCCAGCCGCCTCTCCCACTCGCTTGCGGACGCCTCCAGGAAGCAACGCTCGCAAAGACCGGCGAGAGCCTGGTCGTGTTGGAGGCGTGATCGACTATCAACGAAACGAGGGTCGGTGAGCCACTCGCTTCGGCCCAGTGAAGTTGCGAGCCTCGCCCACTCCTTCTCCTGGACGGCCGCGACAAAGATCCAGCCGTCGGAACACCGATACAAGCGGTAAAGGGCGTGCAAGCCCTGCTGATGCTGATCTGGAATGAGGCGCTCCGGTCGGCCGGGGTATCCCACCAAGTCGTTGGAGTGAACGTATCCGCTGCTCGTCAGCATGGTCGTTTCCAGGTATTGACCTGTCCCATACCGCTGACGGGCCAGCAAGCCCATCGCCAGAGCGGCACCGACTGCAATCCCGGCGCACGGGTCCGGATAAGAGTCGTCGACCGGTGGGTTGCCGACTCCGGCCTGGAGGATTCCGCCGCCGGACAGTGCGTTTGGCGTCGAGTGGAACGCGGCGCGGTGTGACTCGGGCCCAACCGACCCATAGGATCCGGCGTATAGGTAGACCAAGTCGGGCCTGAGGTCCCTCGCGGTGGCGTAGTCCATACCCAATCGTTCCGCAACACCGGGTCGGAAGTTGTGCACCAAGGCGTCAGCTCGACCGATGAGCCGGTGAAGGATCTCCCGGCCGCGAGGGGACTTCAGATCGACGGCGATACTCTCCTTGCCCGCCACGATATGGACCGCTTCCAGCCCGACGCGGCGGTACGGGTCACCCGCCAGGGGTTCGACCTTGATCACCCGGGCGCCCAACTCGGCGACAAGCGTGGCTCCAAGCGGACCCGCTAGGAAGTAGGCGATTTCGAGCACGGTCACACCGGCAAAAGGAGGCCGCGTTGCGTCGGCCGCCTCATCACCCATCTTCTGGTGACCGACCGGACCCGGACCGCGGCCGTCCAACCCACCCAGGAGGGCCTGATCCGCGGCGAGCTCGGGAGCCGACTTCTCCGCCCGTCCCGGCGTCTCGCTGAATAGTACGAGGGGGCCAACCTGCTTCACTCGTCCGAAGGCAGCATCCTCGAGCTCGATCACGCGGGAGTTCATCACCATCTGAGGGTGCTCGAGGAACTCCGCCGGCGTCAAGAACGGGTCGGCGCCGACGTCATACCTATCGACAAAGATCTGCATCCACTCCGCCTGGGTCTTCTCCCCCATGCGGTCACGCACCAATCCCTCGAGCTCGGCTACATCCTCCTCGCATGCGAACCGCATGGGTGCCCCGGCAAACCGTGCGTCATCCATGAGCTCGGAGAGACCAAGCGCGGCCATCCAGTTGCGGAAGTGACTGTCCTGGCGAGCGCACATCTGTATGTACCGGCCATCTCGGCACTCGGCCGTCAAAAAGGTGAGCGCGATCCCTCTCAGCATGAGGCTGCGACCGGGCACATGGCGGACCGGGAGGATCTTGTCGCCGTCGCGCTGAAAGCGCAGTCGCATTGTCGTGGCGGCAAAACCGTCGAGCAGGCTCGTCTCGACCTTCTGCCCGCGACCGGTGCGAGATCGGGAGAACAGCGCCGCCGCTATGCCTTGCACCGCCAGGATCGCGGCCCCGTAGGATCCCGTGGGCGCGGCGACATAGATGGGTCGGTCTTCGGCGTCGGGATTCGCCGAGCCACTTAGGACACCATTGCCCATCATGCGCCCGCACTTTGCGGCCACGACACCCTCGTACGGGAGCAGGTCGTCGTGCTGTCGAGCCCAGCCCAGTCCGGATATCGTGCAGTAGACGAGTCCTCGATTGTGGAGGGTTTCGTAGTCCATTCCCAGCGCTTTCGCCCTACTGGGACGGAAGGTCGAGATGACGACGTCACTACGGTCGATCAGCCGCCGACTGTGTTCGGCATCCGAGCTCTCGTGGAGATCGAGGGCCACGCTCCGTTTCCCCGATTCCACATGAGAAACCCCGGGAACTGGCGGGCCCAGTCACCGTCCGGGGGCTCGACCTTGACGACCTCCGCCCCATTGTCCGCGAGCACCATCGCGGCCGTAGCCCCAGCCTGCCTTGGCTGAGGTTGACCACTCGAATGCCACTGAAGACAGACTGCATAGGAAGGACCCCTCTACCGCGCCTTATCAGCTCCGACTCACCAGCACGCTATTGTTCGAATCCCTTCCGCACCAACTCTAGTTGGCTGAAGGAAGCACTCTGCTTACGGATCGCTGAGTCGATCATCTGAATGAGGAGTTCCTCTGGTACCAAACATTCCAAACACGCCCCGGGTCTCGCCTCGAGAATCACCACGACCGTGCCGTCGATCGTCACGGAGTCCAGGTAAATGTCGAACCCATCGGCGTCCAGACTCGGGCGAAGAGCATCGAGTGCGACGTGAACAGCATCTTCTGCTATAGCCATTTCATCTCCTGACACGTGACTCTAGATGGGCGAGAGATCGAACAGCGATACTGCGTTGTCTACGAGCATCGTCCTCTTCTCCGTGTCCGAGATCCCTTCCAGACTCCCGTCGATATATTTCCAAGACTCAGGATAGGTGCACGTGCGGTGAGGGAAATCACCCTCCCACACAATATTGCTCAGACCAATTGCATCTCGAATCCTGAGGGCAACCCTCTCATACCAGAAGCTGGCATAACACTGACGGTGGAACAACTCGCTCGGTTTGGTGGGCTGGCCCTCACGCCATAGCTTTTGGGCCTCGTACTGATGGTCAGCCGTCTCCAAAAGGTACGGAATCCACCCGATCCCGCTTTCGGCTCAGAAAACCTTCAGTCGTGGGAAGCGTTCCAGGATCCCTGAATAGAGGAGATTGGCCATGAACAGCGAGTTGCCGGCGATGACCCGGCAGCTCCGTACCGAGATGGCTTGATTCTGCGTATAGCCCGACCAGGGCTCCACGGGGGCTCCTCCGCCTACATGGAAGCTCACCACCATCCCCAGGTCCTCGCAGGTGGCCCACAGTGGGTCCCAATGAGCCTCGTTCAAGTGAGGGAAACCCATGACTTCTGGAGCGGGATTGCCGATGATGCCGCGATGGCCCATCTCATGACACCGGGCCACCTCGGCCACGGCCTGATCGACATCCCACAATGGAAAGATACATTGAGGAATGAACCGTTGGCTGAACGAGTACCACTCCTCGGCCTGCCAGTCGTTGTAGGCGCGTATGCAGGCCAGCCTGTAGTCCTCGGTACCGATCTTCTGGAACGTTCCGTTCGTGATCCCGGCAATGTTGGGAAAGAATGTCTGCCCATCCACGCCGTCCTCGTCCATGGCGCGGAGGCGGTCAACGGGCACGTAGGTCTTCGTCGGTATCTCACTCCAATGCGTCGGCGGGGGCGCGGCGCGATCCTCCCTGGCTCCTTGGACTTCGCCGAGCGCCAGTAATCCGGGCACCGGCTGGCCGGCGATCAGCCAGTGTTCCGATCCATCGGGTTCAGAAACGATATGAGGGATGTCGTCGCCGAACCGCGCCTTCGACATTCGTTCCGTCCACACGTGGGGGGCTTCCTGAAGGTGATCATCAGTCGAGATCACCCCGAACTTGATTGTGAGCGAGTTTTCAGGCATGGGACGTAACCTCCTTACCTACGTCGGGTACTGATGGATGCCCCACTTGGCGTTGTGTTCACCAAGCCGAGGTGGTCGTGTTCGAATCTGCCAACCGGCTTCTGACCAAAGAGCCGCCGGCCCCCCGTACGTGTAAGCGGTGGTGTATTCGGGATGAGGTACGGTCTGGAAGAACTGACGGTAGTTCAGTTGCTCATCGTCGAACAGTTCCTCTGGTGCGTTCGCCGCCATCCAGGTAAATCCGAATGACTGACCCAACGCCGAAAGTTCGGCTGCGGTCCGCTTCTGGGCGAGACGCTCGATCACGTGCCGAACCATGGGCATGTCGCTGCGCATCGCCTCCGCGTCGAGGTTCGCCAGGTCGGCTCCCTCTCCCTCGGCCGTCAGCCAGTCCCGGAATTCAAGCCACCGGGTGTCCGGGACATTTGTGATCTGTGGGAGGAAGAACTTCTTGTCCTTGGTCAGGATCGGATCGCCTGCGAGACCCTCTTGCCGACGTCGTATCTCGCCGGCGTACTCGTACGGGGCGACGTCATAGCCATCCACCAGGAACGCACATGCCTCCTGGAGCGACACGTCGACATGCTGTCCCTGTCCCGTTGTTACCCGATCCGTCAGGGCCACAAGCGTGCCGATGCACGCCCAGCAGCCGGCGACCTGGTACGAGATCTCACCCTGAGGGATGAGTGGTGGGGTGTCGGGATCGTCGTATCCGACCAGCCACATGGCACCACCCGTCGCCCAGTACACCATGTCTGAACCCCTCCAATCCTTGAGCGGACCGGTCTGGCCGAACGGCGTGACAGAGGTCATGATCAGCGACGGGAGGGCCGAGGCGAAGTAGGAGTAGCCGACGCCAAGCTGATCCAGGTAACCCGGAGGATGATCCTCCAGGATCACATCCGCCTCTAGCGCCAAGGAGCGCAGGACGGTGCGATCCGCCGATCTTTCGAGATCCAGCGTCACGCTCTCCTTGCTCGTGTTGTAGGCCCAAAAGTGGACGCTGGCGTTGACATCCGGTATCTCGTCCTTGTAGGGACCTCGGTGTCGCGAGGGGGCGCCGCCGGGAGGTTCGACTTTCACGACCGTGGCGCCCATGTCCGCGAAATACTTGCCGCACGCCTGGGTCGCCTCGTCGCCAATTTCCAGGATCACCAGACCAGCGAACGCACCCTGCGACGCGACGGCCGAGTTGATGGTCACGTCGCCAGAGGTCATACCGTGTTCATGTCTCGGATGATGTCCGCCTCTACCAGAGTCGCCATCTCTGCTTCGGACAGGCCCAGCAGATCCTTGAAGACGTAGTCGTTGTCTTCGCCCATGAGGGGGGCGCCACGCTTGGGTCGGGGGAGACGGCCGGACAGCTTAGCCGCCACCGTCTCATGGCGCCGTGGTCCCATCTCCGAATGTTCAAAGATGGCGTAGGTGCCGCGGTGAGCCAGCTGCCCATCCCAGTTCAGTCGGTCTCTGCTGTTCTCTACAACACCCGCACACAAGCCGCTCTCCTGCAACCGGCGGGCGAGGACGAAGCGGTCAAACCCTCGCGTCCAGCGGGACAACTCCCGATCGAGCTCCTCCCGATGTTGCACTCGTTCCTCCATCGAAGCAAACTGTGGTCGCTCGGCCCATTCCGGATGCTTCATCGCATCCTTGAGCGACTTCCAGTCAGCCTCGCTGAAGGCTGCGATCACGCACCAGGTATCCTGCCCCCGGCAGGGGTAGGCGTTATGCGGGGCCACGGGGGTCCGGTGTGGCGTATTCCCTGGCGGAAATTTCGGAGTGGCGGGTCTTGCGGCCATTGACCGAGAAATCGAGGAAGAACTCTGCGAGAAGCGTGATGTTGGCTTGCGTCTGGGCCGAATCGATGAAGACGCCGCGGCCTGTCCTCTGCCGATAATGAACGGCCGACAGTACGGCGATCGCATTCATGAAGGATGCATGGGTGTCGCCGATCGAGAATCCCCATCGAGCCGGGGGACGACCAGGCAGTCCGGCGAGGTGGAAGATGCCGGTATGGGCCGCAGATGGCATGCCGTACGACCGGTAGTGGGCCGCGGGGCCCGTCTGGCCGAACCCGGAGCACGACACGTAGATGATGTTGGGATTGATACCTCTTACCGCTTCATACTCCAGACCCCAGTTCCGCATGACTCGAGGCGTCATGCTCTCGAAGAAGACGTCGCTGATCCTGGCCAGCTCCTTCGCCAGTCGTCGTCCCTCCTCGGTAGCCATGTTGAGGGTGAAGCTCCGTTTGGCGTCGTTGATGCTGTTGAACAACGGACCGGCATTGATGCTCTTGGGTCCGTCGGCCCAACTCGATCCGCCCTGACGCAGGAAGTCGATGCCCGGCGGCTCGGGCCATTCGCGTGGAGCACCTCCGTGCCATAGTTGGCGAGGATGCGCGTGGCCGCACCACCAGCGAGTTGACGTGAAAAATCGAGTACTCGGAGTCCCTCGAGAGGTTCCAATGTTGTGCCTTCGACCTTCACCGTCGCCGCCCAGCCCGCACCCGCACGCTGGCGCCGTCCCATCGATCCGCGCTGTGAGTTGCCCGCCTACTGATCACCTCGATCGGTCAGGCGATCTGGTAGATCCGGGCAGCTGTGCCCCAGAGGATCTTCCGTTGCGTTGCGGCATCGAGCCTACTGAGCGGTGACTTTTCTATGGCTTGCCATGAGTGTGGCCAGGTCGAGTCTCCGTTGGGATAGTCCGAAGCCCACATGATGTTGTCGGGCCCGATCCGGTCGACGAGCTCGAGACCCAGCTCGTCTTCCTCGTAGGTGGCGATCATCTGACGGTGGAAGAACTCACTCGGAACGGAACTGAGGCGCACGTCCTCTGTCCGGTCGTAATACTTGTGATACTCGTGGTCCATGCGTTCGAGGACATAGGGAATCCAGCCGAGACCCGATTCGCCAAGGACCACGGTCACATTTGGGTGCCGTTCCAAGATGCCGCTGAAGATCATTCCGGCCAGGATCTCGTCCATCTGCATAGGAACCACACTGACCATGGCCGGCTGTCGCCAGCTCCCCCCCTGGGGCCGGAGACTGTGCAGGCCACCGCCCAGGTGGACGTGTATCGGCAGTCCACACTCCGCCGCTTCTGTCCAAAACTCCTCCCACTCCGGCTCGAAGATGGGGGGCTTCTACCTGCTTCGGTGCAACAGCACGCCGCGATGTCCGAGCCCGGCCACCCTCACCATCTCCGCTCGGGCCTCCGCCGTACTATTGGCCGAAATCAGCGGCAGCGCCACCAGACTATTCGGCGACACTGCATTGAACTCCGTGGTCCAGTCGTCGTACACCTGTTCGCAGGCGGCCAGTAGTCTGCCGTCCTGCAGCAGCAGCCCGGTCGGCGGACCGTAGATCACCTGCGCCCAAACCCCGTCTCGATCCATGTCCTCCAGACGGGCCTCGGTTCACCCGGCCGAAAACCGTGCTCTTCCACGCTGACCAGGCCCTCGGGTCGCCACCCGCTGGGACCGAGGATGCGCCCTTCAGCAGACCAGCACGGCCCTTCCGGCGTTTCCACCACCGTGCGGCGCGATCCCTGAGGTCGAGCGGCAGCCTTTCCTCCCAGAGGCCAGGCGGCAGCACATTCAGATCAAGATGGTCATCTGCCGAGATAATCCTTGTCTCTCCCGCAACCTCGGTCACCACAGTTCCTTTCTCTTTCATCATGATCTGACTGATCGAAACCTCACTCGGTCAGCGGGAACAGATTTCCACGGCGCCATTTACTGGCGCCCCGTTTCTGTCGCCGCCAGTTTGCCGACATCCCTATCTTGGGACTCCCGGCCAGCGGGTCCTCCTACCATCCCTGTATGGCACCCCCCATATGTCGTCAACCTGTCGTTCGCCGTGGAGCGACTTAGTAGATCCCAGTACACTATCCGTCCTGCCTCCATCACGTAGCACCGGGATGAGACGGCCAGCGCACTCGAAATGTTCTGCTCGACAATCAGATTTCCCATGCCAAGGTCCCGAAGGACCCCTATTCTCTCGTACATCATCTGGATGGCAGCAGGAGCCAGCCCACCGCATAGCTCGTCCAGCAGCATCAACCGGGCGCCCGTCATGAGCGCTTGGCCCATCGCAACCATTTGCTGCTGCCCGCCGCTCAGCTCACCCGCCTTGCGATGGGCCTGAGCAGACAGCACCGGAAATATCTCGAACACTTGTGTGATTCGCTCGCTAATGTGGCGCTTTCCCAATCTTCGGGCCATGAATGCGCCCAATTCTAGATTTTCCCGTACCGTCATCGCTCGAAAGATGCGTCGGCCCTCGGGAACGGCAGCCAGGCCGGCGCGAACCAATCGCTCGGCGCCAAGCCCAGCACCTCGGTCCCGTTGAGCCGGACGTTCCCCCTGAGTCGCCCAAACGAGATCCCGGCGATAGCCATGAGTGTCGTGGTCTTGCCCACACCGTTACGCCCGACGAGTGAGACCATTTCTCCCTCGGATACGTCGAAGCTGACCCCTCGCACAACAGTCATCTTCCCGTATCCAGCCCACAGGTCGATCACTTCGAGGAGTGGTGAATCCGCCATTAGGCGTACGCCGCCGTTCCCAGAAAGGCCTTTATTACCTTGGGATTTTTCTCTATAACCTCTTGCGTGCCTTGGGCGATGACTCGGCCCTGATCGAGGACGGTGATCTGCTCAGCAAGTCCCATGACGAAGGGTACGTTGTGCTCCACCAGCAAGAGACCGGTACCGGCTTTCGCCACCTGGGCGAGCACGGTCTGTAACACCTCCATTTCCCCCACCCCGAGCCCGGCTGCGGGCTCGTCGAGGAGAAGGTAACGAGGTAACCGGGCCAGGCATCGTGCCACTTCGACCAGCCGCAGGATTCCGTGCGATGCCTCTTCGGCGAGCATGGCGTGCCTTGACCCCAGGCCGACAAAGTTCAGCATGTTCATGGCCAACTCGGATGCCTGCTTGTGGGCGGATCGAGCGCTGGGAAGACGCAGCACCGAGGAAGCGTCTCTTGCGTAGATCACCTGCTCGGCTGCTACGAGACGTTCTCGAGCAGCGTCTCCTTCAGAATGAGCTTGGGAGCTTGGAAGGTGCGGCCGATCCCTGCCCGGGCAATCTCAGTAGCGTTCAGCCGATCGAGTCGGACGTCGCCCAGGCTCACGGTCCCTTCATCGACCCGGTTAAACCCCGACACGAGGTTGAGAAGGGTGGTCTTCCCCGAACCGTTCGATCCCACCAGCCCGTGAATCTGCCCCGCATGCACGGTCAAGTTCACGTGGTCGACGGCCAGCACCCCTCCGAACCTCCGGGTAACATCAGCGACTACCAGATCAGGATGGGTGCCGGTGTCAGGATCTCCCTTCGATCCAGACCTCTCTCCTCGCACCGTCAGCAAGTCCGTCATGTACTCATGCGAGGCGCTCCCGACCGCGTCGCTCTCATCCGGATCGCGCTCGGAGGTGAGCTCCTTCTCCTGTTGGTGATGCTCCCCTCGGCCAAGTAGCCGCCGCATCCAGCTGGTGCCCGCAAGTCCTTCTGGGGCAGCTAGAACCACGGCGAGCAGGATGAGCCCGGTGATGATACCCGAGTATTCACGGAGTGGACCCAACAACGGGGTAAGGCCCACCACGAGCACGGTGCCTGCAATCGGTCCCCACGTCGATGCGATGCCCCCCAGAACAATCGCTTCTAGAACGTTGATCGACAGTGTCGTGGAAACGCTGTCGGGGGAGATGAACTGCTGACTCGCCAGGTAGAACGCGCCCGCCAATCCCGCAGGGACTGCGCTCACCAAGAGAGCCATAACCTTCGTTCGATACGGGCTCACACCCAGCGAGCTCGTCAGCTCTTCGCTCGTTTTCAGGCAGAAGAATCGTCGCCCGACACGGGACCGACGTACCAGGAATTGCCCTAGCACGATCACCAACGTGACCGTAAGCGTAATCTCGTACAGCCCGACACCCGCCAGTCGGCTGGGCACAAAGGACGCCGTCCCGAAGAACTCCTCCCCGCCTGATCCCCCCAGAGCCGACGTGTTGGTGGCGATAACCGGCACGATTTGGGCGAAGAACAGCGTAACCAGGGCCAGATAGAAGCCGCCCACCCGCAGCGCCGGCGCCCCGGTCAACAGGCTCACGATCAGGGCGGCAACGATACCAACCAGGCAGAGGAAGGCCAAGTTCGACAATCCAGGATCGTGAGCAACGATGTACGCACCCGCGTAGGCGCTCGCGGCGAACACGGCCCCTGGACCAAGGGTCAGGAGCCCGGAATACCCGGTTACCACGTTCATTCCTATCGCCAACATGGCGATACTCAGCACTTCCTCCCACCGGATGATGCCGAAGTTGCCGAATGCCGAAGAGATCGGCGGAATAGTGGCCAAAACGGCGATCGCTAGCAGGACGACCCATATCTGTCTGTCCGTCGACCACGCCAGCCGGTCGTGTGTAGGGGTAGCGCTCGCGGAACGTTCAGACATGACGGGCCCGGACCTCGCCGAACATGCCCGTGGGCCGAACACAGAGGACAATCACGAGCAGCAGGAATCCGGCCACGACGTCGTAGGTGGCGCTGACATAAAGGTCGAACAACCCTTGCGCGGCACCGAGTGCCAACGCACCGGCGACGACCCCTCGCAAGCTTCCGAAACCGCCGATGGCCAACACCAGGAACCCGTCCACCGAATAGGTGATCCCAGATGACGGGTTGGCGAGGATGATGGGGGCGACCACGTAGCCGCCCAGACCGGCCACGAGGCCACCGGCGGCGAAAGCCGCCGCGCTCATGAAGGCCGGCGGGATGCCGCGGAGGCTGGCCGACGTCCGATCCTCGGCCGTCGCCCGCATGGCCTTCCCGATCCACGTCCGCTTGTAGAAGACCACAACCGCGAATGTGAGTACCAGGAACGTGCCCAAGCCGAGCACCAGTTGCGGGCTGACCCGGATCGATCCGATCGAGATCGCCTTCGAACCGAGAGGACTCGGAACAACCCCTGGAGGGCGGGCCCCGTATATCTTGCTGGCCACGCCCTCCAGGATGATGCTGAAGGCGAGCGTGGCGATGAACCACCCCAGATTCTCGCCTGTCCTCTTCAGGAACGGCCGTACGACGACGCGCTCCTCGATGAGGCTGAGCAGTACAACTGCGACCACCGTCAGGATGAGGACGACGCCTTGATTGAGATGGACGAAGACGAGGAAGTAATAGGACAGGAGGGTCGCCACCATCAGCAGGTCACCCTGGGCCAGATTGAAGACGCCCGTGCTGCTGTAGATGACCGAGTAGCCGAGGGCCACGAGCCCATACACCGAACCAACGCAACAGCCAGTGATGATGGCAGTCAGGAACTGCGTCGTCGGATCCTCACTGCCTCTATTACTTCCGCCGTCTCCCGACTCATCAGGAGTCGGAGTAGCTCCAGTTATACACAGGATAACCGTCGATCGGCTGAGCACTCGCCGAGCACATGTGCTCCTGGTCCTGCGAATAGCCATCATGCTGCGTGGGGGAGAACGTGTACTTCCAGAGCGGTGAAGACAATGTCAGGTTCTGCGCCCCGTTGATGGCGTTCATGATGGCGTCGTACGAGGTGGAGTGGTACTTCTCCATCGCGTACACGAGGAGCAGCACCTGCTCATTCGGCACGGCACCGTTGTAGGCGTAGAAGGGGTTGCCCGGGGAGTTCGCTTTGCCGATGCTCGCGATCTCCGTCATCTCCTGCGTCAGCTGATAGCCGGCTGGCACGGCCTGCCCGCACGAGAACTCCGTCTTCGAGGCCAACGGACCAAGCGTCGCATAGGCAGGAGTCACCGCACCGATCTCTGTCAAGACCGGCTTGGACCAACCCTGGGTCTGCAGCGCCTTGAAGATCGCCGCCTGCGCCCCAACGGCCAACACGTACACGGCCTGAGCGCCGGACGCCTCCATCTCCGACACCTGCGTGCTCGCATCGACCGCGGTCAGGGGGACTTGGACCGCCTTCGTGATTGTCACCCCTTGATCCTTCGCCGCGGTCTGGAAATCGGAGTATGTAACCGTGTCCGTCGGAAGCGTGTCATAGATAACCCCGACGCGGGTCAACCCCTTGCTGGCGGCGTATTTGGCAATCGCCTCGGTCTGTATCGGGCCCAGGTCCAGCAGCGTGTAGAAACACGGATACTGCGAAGCGTTGAGGAACTTCGGGTCGTCGATGTTCCAGACCGTACAGATCTTGTGTTGGTTGAACAGTGGAGCCACCACGTTGTCCATTCCGGTGAAGCCGGGATAAAGGGAAGCGGCAATCTTGTCACTGATCAGCTTCAGGCCGGCCGTCGCCGCGATCGTGGTGCTCCCCTGGTCGTTCTCAATAGTCAGGTCGATCGGATGCCCATCCACACCACCGTTCTTGTTGACCAGGTTCACGAGCGCCTTGTAGTTGGCGGCCCCCGACACGCCATACGCTGCCAAGGGGCCACTCAACGACGTGTCGATGCCTATCTTGATCGGTCCGGCCGGGATCGCGGGGTAGTTGCTGGAGCCGGAGCTTCCCGTCGTGGCCCCAGTCGTCGCCCCAGTCGTGCCCCCTGTCCCAGTCGACCCCCCACTCGAAGCGTTGCTGCTCTTGCTGCTGCTGCTGCCACAGGCCGCGGCCAGCAATGTCAGCGCCATCACCACCGCGACACCACTCAGCTTTCCCCCCCTGCTCCACTTCATGGTCAAACTCCTTTGTCTAGGTAGTAGTCTTTCTCGGTTGATTTTCAGCTGTTTTAGAACGCTACATTAGATCCCCACGATAAGAATGGGACTATATGCCCTTCGGCGGTGTGATGAGACGAGAGCGTCGATACCCTCCCATGAAGCCCCACCCGCTGAGGACAGCGGACCAGGCTGAATACGCATCCCCGCAGCAAAGCACAAAATAGTTGTCAGGCCGCCGGGCGAAGGGCATCAACATCTCTGGCGGTGCCGTATCGAACCACCGGGGCCAGTTCTCTCGGTCGTCACCAAACATCGCCCGCTGAGGCGCCTGCTTCTTCGGGACCCGGGCATATTCGTAGAGATACTGGCAGATATCCGTCTTGTCCCACCCGTGGTCGGCCATGATCGCGGCCATGTGGGGGTTGAAGACAACTCCTATCTGACCGCCATAGCGCAGTACGTGCGCGGCGTGGTCCTTGACCAGTTGGGCATAGTCGGCCAGTAGCTGGTAGTCGGCCGGCGGCCCCTCACCGGGAGATGCGCCACGCTCGCGGTGCCGGTACCGGGTGCCACGTGGTACGTGCAGGCGAAGACGGTCACGGCACTTGCGTCCCGGGGCAATCCCTGGTCGACGTGCAAGGGATCCCAGGGACTATGAGGAGACTCGGCGACGCAGAAGGTGTACTTCGCCGGTTGCCCAAGAGTCGACTTGTCCCCCGTGCCCGGTCTTCCGCCGCCGACGTTGGACAGGACGAGCCTGAGTGCCCGTCCCACGGTTGCGTTGGCCCGGGTGCCCTGACCGAAGCAGTTGTAGCCTGAGTTGAAGCCAAGCTGGGCACCGAGGGGACCGCTTACGACGACGAGGGGCGCACAGGGGCTGGTGGTCGCCTGAACGCCGTTCAGATTGAACGATTTCTCGAGGACGGCTTCGGTAGCAGCGAGAACCACCGGAAAGTAGACCGGCTTGCAGCCGGCCAAGACCGAGTTGATCGCGACCTGCCTGACGGTGGCTACACCCATACGAGGCGGGACCTCACCGAGCTCCTCGTCGGGGTCCCGATCCACCACTGCCAACATTCGATCGAGGCGCTCCTGGGTCACCGGCACGACCGGCAGACCATCGGTCCAATCCCGGTCGAAATACTCTTCGATCGCCTCCAAGGCACCCGCGAAGGTGTCGGGAACCGTCAGCGAGGGGCCGTCTACCTTCGAGTGCTCGTCCGAAACCTGCGCTTCGACCATTTGGCTTCGACCCCCCGGATGACTGTGCTTATTTACCTTGTGTGAGCCACTCGATAGCCTGCTTGGCTATCGCCGAACCCTTGGCGGCCGCTTCTTCCTTGGAACCTATGGGATGCTGCACAATAATTTCCACGAAACCCGGCAAGCCCATTAGATCCTTCTTCGCTTCCGCCAGGCTCTGGAATACATCTTCAATGACGGCCACCGCCGGCTTCCCATGGAGCTCGAACTGCACGGCGTCGTGCATACAGCACGACGAGCATGAGCCTCAAAGACCGACGCCGACCAAAACGAAGTCGACCTCCGTGATCATGTCGGCGAACGTCTCGTCGGGCAGCGGCGCCGACAAGCTGGGCTTTACCGCGCTGGGCCCCCGTCGAATGGAGTACGTCTTGGCTATTTCATCGGCCAAGCCCTCTAGAAGGACGTGCGAATTGCCCAAGCCGTCATCCACGATCCCCATGACCTTGTCGTCCAAGGAACTGAGTCGCGGGGCCAAGGCCCGCTTACGGATCTTGACCTCACCAGTCGGGTCGAAAAGACCCACTATGCCCGATTTGTCCCCCACGGCCATTCCTCCTCCGGCGGCTATACGCCCTCAGATGGCCTGACCGTACCATCATCTAAATGATAGTGTCAAGCAGCACCTTTTTAGATATGGCTATTTCGATTGCAGGCCGATTTCATGGTCCGCGATACCACGCAGATGAAGGGGGCTGGGAAAAGCACTCCGCTCCCTTGACGGCCGACATTGGCAAGCAGGTCCAGCCCTCGTTGGTCAAGCGCCGCCTGTGGCCTCCCCCTTCAACTTGTTTGTCACTCAGGGCGGTGCCGAAGGCCCGGACGACGTCGTCGGGTGGTCCCCGACGGAGTGAGTGTCGGTCCTCAGCGCTCTTTAGGCGAGGAAATCAATCGGGAGCGAGCGTAGCCTCCCATGAACCCCCAACCGTCGAGAATGGCGCACCACGCCGAGTAGGGGTCACCACAGCAGAGGATCAGATAGTTGTCGGGCCGGCGTGCATACGGCATCAACGTGTCGGGGTCCGCAGTGTCGAACCATCGCGGCCACCGTTCTTTGTCGTCACCTTTCATGCCCCCTTCAGGAACCGCGCTCATCGGGACGCGAACCCGCTCGTAGAAATAGCTCTTGATGTCGGACTTGTTCCATCCTCGATCCGCTAGCAGACGGGCCATATGGGGGTTGAAGACCACACCGATCTGTCCGCCGTGATGCAGGATGTGTCGTGCGCTCCCCCGGATGATGCTCACGAAGTCCTCGAGAAGAAGCCGGTCCAACTGCAGAGGTTCCTCGCCGCTGGCATCCTTCTCACGGGTCCCTGAGCCAGGGACGACGTGGTACGTGCAGGCAAATACCGTGACCGCACTCTCCTCTCGAGGCAGCCCGTAGTCGACGTGGAGCGGATCCCATGGGCTGTCGGGCGACTCCGCCACGCAGAAGCTGTACTTGGCGGGTTGGCCCAGCGTCGACTTGTCTCCGGTTCCGGGATGACCGCCACCGATATTCGAAAGCACTAACCGGAGCGCACGCCCGACCGTCGCGTTGGCCCGGTTTCCCTGACCGAAGCAGTTGTACCCGGAATTGAATCCCAGCGTGGCGGCCAGCGGCCCGCTCACCACGACCAGCGGCGCACACGGACTGGTCGTGGCCTGAACGCCGTTCAGATTGAACGACTTCTCGAGGACGGCCTCCGTGGCCGCCAGAACGACGGGAAAGTAGGCCGGCTTACAGCCCGCGAGCACCGCGTTAATCGCGACCTGGCGCACGGTAGCCACGCCCATCCGGGGCGGCACCTCGCCAAGCTCCTCCATCGGGTCACGGTCGACGACGGCAAGCATCCGGCTCACCAGAGCTTCGGTGACCGGGACAACCGGTAGCCCGTCCGTCCATTCCCGTTCGAAGTATTCGTCAATACTGTCCAAGGCGCCCGCAAAGCTGTCCGGCACTTCGAAGGCAGGCGAGTGACCGTCCTTATGGGCAATACCGAGATCTGCTTCTGCCATTGTCTGATACCTCCGGGACCTTACCCTACGCCCACTTGGCGTTGATCCCCGCCCAGACGGCTGGCCTGCCTCTCTAGACCACCCCGCTATCAACTCACGTCAGCAGGTGGTCGACCAGACCTTCACTGATGTACTCGGGATAATCGTTCGCGGGGACGGGCATGGGAACCTGGCCCGGATAACCGATCCGAGCCCTGACGTCGGGATGATGGTAATAGCCGGCGAGGACGACGACGATCAGCGCTTGGTAGGCAGTCGGGTCAGAATCGTGGAGGCCGGCCACGAGATCGTCGGCCGATCCGCCGCCCGATGCGAGCACTCGGTGCAAGGCAGGGGCCAGGTCCGGACGAATGGTCAATACCCAATCGAGAAGATCGGCCCCGGCGCCCACGTCGCCCGCGGCGGGCATGCCCTCGGCCTCCGGCAGAAGGACGCTGGCAATCTGGGAGAGGCGTTCGCGCTCGGCCGCCGAGAATTGCAGCTGAACTTTGACGGTAGGGTCCCCCAAGGTTGGGGACGAGAGCGGACGGGCACCAACCGAAAAGGTCGCGGGCGGGTCCGGCACCGATACGTGTCGGCGTTGCTCTATGAGGTGCTCCGCGGCCCGCAACGCGAGTGCGGAGATCGTTGCCGTGGGATTCACGGCCGACGCGGTCACGAAGACGCTCCCGTCGATGATTCCGAGATTGGGCACGTCGTGAGTCATCGACCATCGATCGACCACTGAGGAATTCGGATCGTCTCCCATACGCGCCGTGCCCATGAGGTGGGCCTGGAGGTTGAAGGGGCTGACTTTGACGTCATAGGCACCCGCCGTCTGCAGCGATTCCGTGGCCCGCTCCACGTTCCAAGCCAGGATCTGCCGCGAATTCTCGCTGATCCGGTAGGCCACCTGGGGCGCGGGAAGTCCCGATGAATCCGTCAACGTGGCAGAGAGCTCCACCCGGTTGGCCTCCTCGGCTTGATCCTCACAGATGAGGACCCACCGAGCTGTCCGGCCGAACCGCTCAAGCATCGCCCGCTGGTGGTCGGCCCCGAACATCGGCCCCAGCCCCAGCGCCAGCGCCTGACTCATGGGCCCACCGGTTCCGTTGAGGCTCCACTTACATCCGCCGGCGAAGTCCTGGTCGGATCGACCCCCGTAGAACTCGAGCGACGAGATCGCCGACCCCGTGTGACCCTGCCAGCTCTCGAGCGGCTCGTCGAAGTAGCCGATCACCCCGACGGCCGGGTGCAGCATCAGGCGACGCCCCACGAGTCCCGACCTGTTGGCCAGGCCGTCGGCGAACGATCCCGAAGCTGACGCCAAGAGCAGCCTTGGCGTGCCGATCCCGTTGGCTGCGCACAGGACGACGGTGGCCGGTTGGAAGTGCTCCTGACCGTCCATGTCGACCCATTCCGCTCCCGAGGCCCGCCCCTTGCTGTCCAGCGCAATGCGACGGACGCGTGCGCCGGTGATGAGTTGGGCGCCCGACGCCAGGGCGGCCGGCCAATGGGTGATGTCCGTTGACGCCTTCGCCCCTTCGCTGCAGCCTGATCCACACACCCCGCGCTGCACACAGACGTGCCGCCCGCCGTATGGCCTCGACAGGATGGCATTGGATTCGGGCCACCAGTGCCACCCGAGCTTGGCGTGAGCCCGGGCGAGGAGCATGCCGCCCCGGCCGATCGGCATCGGCGGGAGTGGCGGGTCCTCGCCAGGCGGGTAGGCGGGATTCCCTCCGAGCCCCGACACGCCGAACTGGCGATCGACCCGCTCGTAGAACGGCTGCAGCTCCTCATACGTCAACGGCCAGTCGTCCCCGACACCGGCGACGGATCGGGTCCGAAAGTCGTAAGGCAGCATGCGGGGCCAGATCGCGGCGTAGAGCACCATGCCGCCCCCGACGCCGTTGAAGTTCGAGATCGTCAGGTCGGAGCGGCTGTCGTCCACGGGATAGTCGGCTGGCCCCTGTCGGAGGTTGGGCGAACTACTCCATTGCTTTCCGATGGCCAACTCCCACTCGGGTCCCGCACCCGGGTAGGAAGCGACGTCCGGCCAATCACCTTGCTCGAGGCACACCACCCGAAAGCCCGCTTGCGCGAGCCGCAATGCCGCCACGCCCCCCGACGCGCCGGCTCCGATGATCACTACGTCCGCTGCTGACGTCACCTCTGCTCCCGGATGTGCTGCATCTACCTACGTTTGCTCTAGTGGCAGCGTATCGCCAGGCGGGCGTCGGTCACCTGCGTGCCCCGCCCGCGACATCCATCGCTAGGCTCACCCGAGGCGCGGGAGAGGAAAGGCCATGCCACTACCATGACTATGGAGGGAGGAGCGAGCGACCATGACCGACCACGACGACAACCTCGCCGACCGTCGTCCGGTGGTGTGGCGTCCAGGCGACGGGCGACGGTATGCGATGGGTCCGATCTCGGCTGTCTTCAAGGCCGATGGAGCGGAAACCGCACACGGGTATTCGATCTCGGAGTGGTGGCTCGACCCGCACACGAAGGGGCCAGGGGCGCACTCGCATCCTGAGGACGACGTCTTCTACGTCTTGGCGGGAACCTTGAGCGTGCTGGTCGGGACCGAGTGGATCGAGGCGAGCGCGGGATCATTCGTCCTGGTGCCGGGCAACATGACCCATGACTTCGAGAACCGCAGCTCGGAGCGCGGTGGCCTACTCAATATCTCAGCCCCCGGTGACTTCGAGCAACACATGCCAAGCATCGCCCAGTGGTTCGCCGATCACCCTCCTGGCGATACCCGCCGCTGAGCGGTCCATCATATCGGTTGACCGCCAAGGGGCCCATCTCGCTTGGTCTTCGGGCTGTCGGGCCAAGGGGTCGCCGCGCCTCGGTTTGGTAGCATCGCTGGGGTGCTCGAGCCGGAGCCGAGGAGGACGCGATGGAGAACAAGCTGTGGGCCCACTCAGGCGATTCCCACTATTTGGAGCCTGACGACCTGTGGTCACAGATCCTTCCAGCTGAGGCCGCAAGCCGGATGCCCTGGCGCGAGAAGATCAGTGACGACGAAGAGGTAGTCCACATCGACGGTGAGAGCTTTCGCCGACGAATACCGGTCTACGAGCTGAAGAAGGACAAGAACACCGGCCTTTCCATCTATGTGTTGAACCTTCGGCCTCCAGGGGCGCGGACATGCAGGCCCGGCTGCTCGATTTGGACCAGGAGGGCGTCTGGGCGGAAGTGATGTACGGCTCCGTCAGTCTCTGGGAGAACATGATCCGAGACCGCGACCTGATTCGACTGGCAGCGCGGGCGCAAAACCAGTGGAAGGTCGAGGCGATTCAGATGACGGCGCCCACCCGGTTGATTCCGGCCGCATCGATTCCCGTGCTCGACGTGGGCGACGCCGTGGCCGAGCTCTACCACGCCGCCGAGATCGGACTTCATCTCATCAGCCTCCCTACTGGCCTCCCCCAAGGTGTGCCCGATTGGAACCGCGACGACTGGGAACCCCTTTGGGCAGCCGCCGAGGAGGCCGGCTTGGTCGTTGGTTTCCACATTGGGACGGAAGGCAACGCCAATCCATTTCGGGGCCCTGGCGGAGCCGTCCTCAACTACGTGGAAACCACCTACGGCGGGCAGCGGGCTGCGGCCAAACTCGTGGCATCGGGAGCCCTGGATCGCCACCCCTCCCTCAAACTACTGATCTCAGAGGGAGGGGCGACGTGGGTGCCCTTCCTCGGCGACCGGATGAACGAGGGTTATCGTCAACACGGCATGTTCGTCCGGCCCAACCTGTCTCGTCCCCCTAAAGAGTTCCTTTACCGCCAGGTCTACGCCTCGTTTCAGCACGACGAGACCGCCCCAGCTGCGCTAACAGCCATGGGATACCCGAACGTGATGTGGGGCAGCGACTATCCCCACATGGAAGGCACGTTCGGGCATACGCAGAAGACCTTGCACGAGCTCTTCGACGGTTTGGATGACGATGCGAGCCATCGGATTCGCCTCGGCACGTTCAAAGAGCTCTTTCCCCACGTCAGCGATCCCCCTTCGGAGCCGCAGCTTTAGCGCTGGTCGAAGCGCTTCGTATCGGAAAACACCAGCAGCGTCTGGATCTTCCCATCTTCGATTCGGGCGATTTCCGTACCCTGGGCCTTGCGGTCTCCGAGGTCGAAAAGCAGCAGGCCCCGGCACCAACCGTGGTGCGCTTCGACGGGACGCGCCACCCTCACAGTGGTCTCCTGCGACCATCCGGACGTGAAATCGGAGAGATGGCTGACCAGGGCGTCAATGCCGCGTATCACCGGACGCTCGTCGGGTGGAATGAACTCGACCCCGTCCGCACAACATGACCTCAGGAGCCGCTCACGATCGGCGGCATTGCGAGAGGCGAGGGCGTCAGCCCACTGCTGGATTAGGTCGTCGGGTGTCATCGATATCGTGCCTCCCCAGAGCGTTGAATCGCCAGACTAGCGCCGCGCTTCATACCTCTCCAGAGATCCGTTCGACGGGGCTCGAACCTCTGTCTGACTGTCGCCCGGTCCGCAGATTGACCGTCCGAGTCCGTGACACTACGGTCACGGCATATGCCTTCCGCGAAGATCAACGGGATCAACGTCGGCTTTGAGCTGATCGGCGATGGGGCCCGCGCCTGGTCACTCAGCGCTTTCTCGACCAGGACCGGGACACGTTCATTGCCACCATGGAGGGGTGGGAGTCGTCGTATCTACCGCGACCCGACCAACTGATAGCCGGCCTACCCAACGACGAGACCATGGCCATCCACACGCCGGCGCTGGTGTTCCGCAGCGGTGCGAGCGACCCGTTTCACCCCCGAGAGACTTCCGAGCCCGTCGCAGCCATGCTGCCGAACGCCCGTGTGGTCGACCCTCCGTTGGGAGACCGGGAGTGGCACGAGAGGCAAGCCGAGCGGCCGAAGACCGGCGGCGTCTGCGTCAAGTGGCACCTTCTGACCCCGCAACTGGTCGACTGGGCCGACGAAGTGCTGGCTTCTCGCTAGCCGAGCTTGGCTGACCAGCCTCCGTCCACAGGGATGATGGCGCCGGTCACAAAGGATGCTTTATCCGACGCCAGGAAGGCTGCCACTTCGGCTACCTCGGCTGGCTCACCGGCTCGGCCCAGAGCCGCCTTTCCAGGCAGGTCGGGGAACTTCGACACGGCTGATGCGCCCATTATCTCGCTGAGAATGATCCCAGGGCAGATGGCGTTGACCCGGATACCCTGCGGGCCGTAGTCCAGTGCCCCCGCCTTCGTCAACGCGATCACCCCCGCCTTGCTGGCCGAATAGATCCCCGAAGGGTAGTCGGACGTTCCCCCCAGGCCACTCACGGACGACCAGTTGATAATGGACCCGCCGCCCGACTTCAGCATCGCCCTGGCGCCGAACTTCATCCCGAAAAAGACCCCGCGCAGGTTGACATCCATCTTCCTGTCGTAATCCTCGACCGTCGCCTCGTGGAGAAATTCCGCTCCCCCCACTCCGGCCACGTTCAATAGGACGTCGAGTCGACCGAACTGCTCGAGGGCGGCGTCGACCAGTGCTTCTACGTCGCGCTCTATGCGCACGTCGCAGTGCACTGGAATAACGCTCTCACCCACCTCCGCCGCCGTGACCTTCTCCGCCCCGCTGAGGTCCCCCGCCACGACCTTCGCCCCCTCTCGCACAAAGACCCGCACGCTCGCCTTGGCCATGCCCGACCCGGCACCGGTTATTACCGCGACCTTTCCATCCAATGCTCCCATTAGATCGTCCTTTCTCGAGAGATCAGGTTCTTGTTGACATCGGTCGACTCAGACCGGGCTCGGTGTACCGGTCTCTATGAAGCCCCGCTCAGGCCCCCGCATGAAGAACGCGTGGCCGAAATCGACATCGCGCAACGTGTACTGCGGAGCGACCTCGAGCTCGTAGGGCACGTAGGCGTTGAGCTCGTCGGACGCCCGCAGCATTACCGCCTTCGTCTGATCGTCCTCGGCTCCCCACGCCAGGTTCGAGACGACATCATGCGACCACCGCTTGAAGTCTGGGTACCGATCGGCGGGAACGCTGAGCATGTCGGCCACGATCACGGTCGGGACCATGGTGAAGTCAGCGATCAGGTCGTAGCTCCTCTGGGCCTGCTCCAGAGGTCGCGACAGGTCCGTGACCACGTCGGTGACCCGCTGCTCCCAGGCTGCGATGGCCGACCGACTGAATCGCCCGGCCAACACATTTCGCAAGCGGCGGTGCAAGGGACCGTCCACCGCCACCATGTTGGGCACCTCGAACGAGTCGGCGAGCTCTCGGCTCAGCATGGCGAATTTCTGCCCCGAGTCGCTGAGAACCTGACTCACCTCGGAGAAACCGAACACGTTCCAGCCGTGCATCGTCGTGTTCCACACGACCGACCCTTCCGATCGTAGCTGGTCATACAGGGAATACGGATCGGCGATCGCTCCAGGGGTGAAGAAGTTGGTGTCGATCTCTCGTCTGTCCGTCATAAGAGGGACCTCCGCCCTCGATCAGCCCGATCTCCTGTCTGACGACGTCTCATTGCGCAATTGCGTCACTTGGACACGGCCGCGCCGCGTGGGATCTCGATTCAACCGAAGGAGTAGTGCCGGTCGTGCGAACATGGATGGCTCGTATGGGCCGAGGGTAGCGTCCCCGTGCGATCTATTCTCGAGCGGTCACTACCGTCACCACCTGGATCCCAAACCGGCCTCACCCCGATGCGATGATGCAATGATCGAACCGGTCCTCGATGGTTCGGCGCGCTACGCAGGAGCGCGCGTCCACCGGGTCGAGGACTCTCGGCTGTTGACCGGGCAAGGGACCTACCTCGACGACGTGTCGCTACCCGAGATGGTGCATGCCTACTTCGTTCGCAGCCCCTATCCGAGAGCCCGACTCCAAGCGATCGACACCAGCCGAGCGCTTGCGCTGGAGGGCGTGCTTGCGGTCTTCACCGCCGCCGACCTGAACCCCGACGTCAAGGAGCAGTGGCACACCGCGGTCGGGCCGGAGAGCCCGGAGACACCGAGACCGCCGCTGGCCTGGGAGGAAGTCCGGTTTGTCGGCGACCCGGTTGCCCTCGTGGTGGCCAGTACCCGGTACCTCGCCGAGGACGCTGGCGATCTGGTGGAGGTCGAGTATGACCCGCTTGCGCCCGTCGTGGCGTATACCGACGCAGAGTCGACGCCCGACCTTGTCCACCCGGCCCACGGGTCGAATCTCATCGGTGAGTCCAGCAAAGACCGGACCGATGAGCTGGAACAACACCTCCGATCGGCCCCTTTCCTCGTGTCAGAGGTGGTATCCCAACAAGCGTACGTCCCTTCACCCCTGGAAGGGCGAGGGATCGTGGTCGACTCCCGACCAACGACAGGAGAGCTGACGATCTACTCGGCCACCCAAGCACCCCACGAGGTACGCATGTTCTGCGCCCGGCTACTCGGTATTCCGGAGCATCGTGTCCGGGTCATCATGCGTGACACTGGCGGAGGATTCGGGCAGAAGGTGTACGTCCAGCGCGAGGAGATGTGCATCATGCTGGCCGCCCCAAAGATCGGACATCCACTGAAGTGGGTCGAAGATCGCCACGAGAGCTTCTTGGCGGGCGGCCAGGCCCGCCACGAGCAAGCTCGCATCACGATGGGCTTCAACGCAGGAGGTGAGATCGAAGCGGTCGACATCGACTACCTCGCTGATTGCGGTGCCTACCCGACTCCCTGGCCGATCGGCACGGGGTGGCTGGTCGGCTCGCTCTTTCCCGGACCATACCGGGTCCCGTATGCGGCATTCCGTACCAAAGCCGTGTACACCAACACGGTGGGGCGCGCTCCCTATCGGGGGCCGTGGCAGTTCGAGACCCTGGCCCGAGAGGTAGTGCTCGACCTGGCGGCCCGGAGAATGGGCATGGATCCGGTCGCGCTGCGACGGAAGAACCTGCTCGTCCAAGGGGACCTGCCCTACACCAACCCGAACGGCATGACGTACGAGACCGTGTCCCCGCTCGAGACCTTCGAGCAGGCCATCGCCCTACTCGACTATGAGGCCTTTCGGCACCAACAGGCAGAGGCTCGAGCGGCGGGTCGATTCCTCGGCGTGGGCGTGTCCAATTTCATCGAGCGCACGACTCCCATGGCCGGCTACTACTCGACCGAGGCGGCGACGATCCGGGTCGAACCGAGCGGCATGGTCAACGTCTACGTCGCCGGAGGCTCCGCCGGAAACAGCATCGAGACCACCGTGGCCCAGCTCACGGCGGATGCCCTCGGACTCCGCATGGAAGACGTAACTGCCATCCAGGGTGACACCGCGGTCACGGGTTTTGGCGGTGGCACCGCGGGTAGCCGCAGCGGTTCGATGACTGCCGGCGCCGTTCACAAGACCGCCGCGGTCCTCCGTGAGCGCATCGTATCGATCGCCGCCCACAAGCTGGAGGCGGCTCCCGAGGACATCGAACTGGCGCAGAGCTGGGCTTTCGTCAGAGGAAGTCCCGCCATCAAGATCTCGCTGGGCGAGGTGGCCTGGACGGCGTACTTCGAACCGCACTCGCTGCCGTCGGGGCTCGAAGCCGGCCTCGAAGCCAGCGGGCGCTACACCAGCTACCCCGGTCCGATCTGGGTCAATGCCACGCACGTCTGCTGCTGCGAGGTGGACCTCGGCACCGGTCAAGTGACCCTCCTCCGCTACATCGTCAGCGAGGACTGCGGACCGATGATCAATCCAAACGTGGTCGAAGGCCAGATCGCGGGAGGAACCCTCCAGGGAATCGGAGGCGTCCTCTACGAGAGTCTCTGCTACGACTCGGAGGGCAACCCACAAACGACCACCTTTGTGGATTACCTTCTCCCGACCACGGCAGAGACACCGGTCATCGAGTACAGCCATGTCGAGACGGCGAGCCCTGGACCGGGCGGCTACAAGGGGGTGGGCGAAGGAGGCGCCGTGGGGGCGCCGCCTGCGGTCGTCAACGCGGTGGCCGACGCGCTCGCACCCTTCGATGTGACCATCACCGAGCTCCCTCTATCGCCGGACAGGATCTCTGACCTTCTCGACCGGGCCAAGACGGCCCAGAAGGCCTGACGAGAGCCACGCCACGCCGGGCCGACCCCCGCGACGCCGCGCCAACTTACGCGACGCCTGGTCAAGGCACCCGCCACGGGCAACCGTCGATCCGGCCCCTGGCCCCCGCCTATGAACGCGCGCCGTGGCCGGAGTCGACCAGGAAATGCCGACTCGACGGCCACGAGCGCCGCTGCACCCAAGGGGGATCAGGTGCAGACACCCACCCCAAGTCGGTAACCACCGATCGATCCTGGCTTCGCGCAGCACCGCCGTATACCTGGCTGGGGCAGTCCATATACACGTCGAGAAGCAAGAATACCGGCAACATCTCTGATCCTGGTTTGAGACAGCAACGAGCCACCGTCTACCACGGCCGAGGGCAAAGGGATTTAGAGATAGACTCTGCGTCGCCTATCTGAATGCGCAGGGGGAGCGTGGGGCGATGTCGAACCTTCGATGACGACAACCCAGGCCTTGACCGGCCTTCGAGTCGTAACCTATTCCCCCGGTATCTCTCTCGTCGGGGCGGGTATGGCTGCCGAACTCCCCGGTTCGTTCTTTCGCGATTTCGGCGCCGAGGTCGTGGTTGCTGATGCCAATAGCCCCTCCACCCTCGACTCCGGAGTTGAATGGGACCGACCGTGGGATCGGGGAAAAGACACTGTCCGGGTTGGCGATGACGGGGGTCCCACGTCGCTCAGGCGGATGGCCGAGGAAGCGGACGTCCTGGTGCTGGCCGGGTCAGAAGCGCTCATCGAACGCGAGGGGCTGAACTATCCAGTTCTGAAGGAGGCGAACCCCCGACTCGTGGTCGTACGAATACGACCAAGTCGAGACCGGAATGGCCTCATCCCAGACGTGGAGCTGTTGGTCCACGCCCGCACCGGGCTCCTGACCCAGTTTCGTGGCCATACCGCCGGTCCGACCTTTTGCACGCTGCCGATCGCCGGCATCGGCGCCGGGCTGGCGGCCACTGCCGGGGCCCTCGCCCGCCTCTACGAGAGGGAGACGACCGGCATCGGTGGATGGGTGGAGACGTCCCTGTACGACGGGATGCTGGCGATGCTCGGCTTGGTGATCGGCCGGGTGCAGCACCCGTCGACCTCTACTGAGCGACTCTGGAGCGCGGTTGGTTCCGGCCCGACCATGACCTACCGCTGCGGGGACGGCAAGTTCCTCCAACTCTGGTTCGGGACGCCGCGAGGATACGACGATTTCCTTTCGTGCATGGGCGATCGGCCCAGCGACGGCGGGTACATGCATGAGCTCCAGACGGGGCGCGTCCGGACCCGGAGCCAGGAGTGGGAAGCCCAATTCGCCACCAGAGACCAGGCCTGGTGGATGGAGCGGTTCGCCGGAAAGTCCTTCAGTTGCGAGCCGGTGTTACGTCCCGGCGAAGTCCTTCGGGATCCCCACCTTCGAGCTGTCGGGCTTCGAGTCGACTACGACGACCCGGTCTTCGGTTCGAGCAGCGCAGCCGGACCAGTGGGCGAGATCAGCTCGATCGCACCGAGCTGGGCATCGACCTCGGCCAGCGGGTCGCCCGCCGACCAAGCTTGCGGGAGGCCCGCCGAGCGGCCGGGCGCGTCACCCGCCGAGCGGCCGGGCGCTCACCCGCCGAGCGCTCAGTTTGTCCCCCCTCTCGGGCGTACGGGTGCTCGATCTGTCGGCGTATCTCGCGGGGCCGGTTGCGTCGCTTGTCCTCGCCGAGCTGGGAGCCGACGTGATCAAGGTCGAGCCGGTGAGCGGCGACGCCCATCGGGGCGTGGAACCGATGTTCGCGGCGGGCCAGCGCGGCAAGCGGGCCCTCGCCCTTGACCTCAAGTCGCCGGCCGTCGAGCCGGTTCTGCGCCGCTTGTTCGAATGGTCCGATGTCGTCCACCACAACTCGCGCGTGGGGTTGGCGGAGCGGCTCCGGTACGACGAGGCCACCGTCCGGACCCGCAACCCAACTGTCATCTACAGCCACGCCAGCGGGTTCGGACCTCGCGGCCCTCGTGCTCGCACCCCGGCCAACGACCACCTGATGCAGGCCCTATCGGGCATAGAGGCCGAAGCCGGCGGAGACGGCCAGCCGCCGACGTCGTTTTCCGACTGGGCTGCAGTCGACATCGTTGGCGGATGGCTTTCCGCCTCCGCCGTGCTCGCCGCTCTCTATGCGCGCCGCCGCACTGGCCGAGGTCAGTCCGTCTGGACCAGTCTGCTGGGGGCCGGAATGACCATGCGGTCGGGGGCGTTTTTGGCGGACGGCGGATTGGTCGAAGGACCCCGGATTGACCCCCAACAGTGGGGGTACGGAGCGGCCTACCGGATCTACCAGTGCCAGGACGGCCGCTGGCTGGCTTTGGCGATACCGGACGGAGAATCGTGGGCGCGACTTCGCCGGGTTGTCGGTCCCGAGATCCTCGGTCCCGCGCCTCCCCCACTGCGCGTCGTCCCCGGAGAGCGCCAACCCGCGGAGGTGTCCTTGGAGAAGGCGTTCGCCGGGAAGGGTGCTTCCTGGTGGGCTGAAATCCTGCGCGCCGCTGGAGTACCGGTCGAAATCGTGCGCGAACCGACTCGGGCCGAGTTCATCGCCGACATCTTCGACGACCCCGTCAGTCGCCAGCTGGGCCGGGTTGTCAGCTTCCAGTGGGGAGACCGCGGCCTCTTGGAGCAAGCCGCCTGCCCGATACGACTTGGACCGCAACCTCGGGTTCCTCCGGATCCTCACCTTCCCACCATCGGAGAGCATTCTCACGCCATCCTCGAGTCCCTGGGTTTCGATCGAGAGGAGCGCTCCGCTCTCGCCGAGGCCGACACTATCGCCGGCCCGGCTTGACGCCTCAGCGGTCTACGATCGGCCGACTCGGACCACAGTCAGGGAGTGGGGCGCCAGCGGGGGATCGTGTCCTCCGGCGTGACGTCGTCGAACACGACCTCGACTGGCAGCCCGATCGCCAACATCCTGTCGCCGACCTCGACGATGTCGCCGGTCATGATCACCCGTTCGTCCTCCTCCAGAGAAATCTGGACGACGTTGTAGGGGATCCTTGTCGCGAACTGAGGCCGGAGCGCCTGGTGGACCCAGATGTAGGAATAGACGGTTCCCCGCCCTGCCACTTGCTTCCATGTGTACCGCTCACTGGAGCAGTATGGGCAGTTGGGGACCGGCGGAAATCGAAGTTGTCCGCAGTTCTCACACCGTTGCACGACCAGTTCGTGGCGCTGCGCGGCTTCCCAAAAAGGAGAGGTCAGTGCGTCTGGGCTGGGGAGCAAGACGGTGGGTGAGCTTTCGCCGGACATGGACGCTATGCTTTCCTCAATACGACGGCTCCGTAGCCGAGACCCATGGTATTGATGGCGACATCGTGGCGGCGCACCTGCCGGCAGATGGATCGATCAAAGGTGTGGTTACCGTTCCTCCAATCGGGACAGAAGTCCTCGGCCTCTCCTCGAAGCTGCTGCACGGCCTCAGCGAGGTTGTTCATGTGAAAAGCGTACCCTTCGCTCATAAGGCCGCCGGCGGTCTGGATCGGGAGCTGGCCGTCCAGGTCGATCCCTTCACTCTGGACGAAATTTCTGGCCTCGCCGCGCTCGCAGAAACCAAAGTCCTCGATCATTCGCAAGGGAACATCCGAGAAGTTGTCATAGAGGGCGAGGAGATCTATATCGTCCTTCGAGATGCCAGCCGCATCGTAGAGGCGGGGGGCGTATCGCTTGATGGGGGTATCTACGATATCGTCCGACGGATCACGAGGGGATCCCGCTGTGCCTGCGATCAGGACAGGAGGCGGGCGCAAGTCCCGGGCCCGCTCCGCGGCCATGACCAACACGGCGGCTGCCCCATCTGTCTGTAAACAGCAGTCAAAAAGATGATAGGGATCAGCAATCATTCGGGATGCTTGGTGATCATCGATGGTGATAGGACGTCCGCGCATCACGGCCCGCGGATTGGCCTGAGCGTTCCGCCGGGAGTTGACCGAAATCGATCCCAGGTCGCGACTGGTCACGCCGTATATTTCCATATAGCGGCGGGCCGTCATGGCAAAGATTTGGGGGGCACCACTCAAGCCGTATATCGAGGTGAACTGGGAAGCTCCACCCACCCGGTCCGAAGCCGGTATTCCGAATCGGCCGAGACGCAGCCCCGAGCTCCCGTTGAGGGATCGGTAGACCAACACGCAGTTGCACACACCGGTGATGACCGCTTGGGCGGCGAGTTGCAGGTCGTGCACGCAATAGTTGTTCCCCGGCAAGATCTCCAAGGACATCGCCACGTTTTGCGAGCCCAAGGCGTGCAGCACCTCCGCTGGTGATGCCGAGTCATCCTGGTGGCGCATTATTCCGCCATCGATGATTCGCGGGTCGATGCCGGCGTCGAGCGCAGCCTCTTTGGCGGCGCGCAAGGCCAGAGTGAGTGGTGACACACCAGAAACCTTGGTAAACGTCGGCGCGCCAGGATCATCGGGATCTCGGCTGTAGCCGATGCCCACTATTGCGGTCTTGTCTCTGAGACCTTCCATCAAGCGTGTCCTTCATGAGCTGCTGCTTCACGCAGCCGTCGCCCTACGTGCAGACGATGTACGCCTCAGCGTAACGGAGGGTTCAACTGAAGATGCGAGGCTGCAGCCGTGGACGAGGCTTCCTCTCATCGTGTGTCCCGGCGACATTTTCTGGCCGGCGCCGGTGCGGCCGGTTTGGCGCTCGCGGCCGGCCCCCTCACTGGAGCCGCGTATGCCGCCAGCCCGGCCTCAGGTCGATCCACCGACGCTCCTCCTGATGGGACCCCCGAACAGGTCCATCTGACGTGGGGCGATGACCCGACGCGCCAGGTCACCGTCTCGTGGGCCTCCCTCGCACCCTCGCGCGATCCGAAGGTGCTTATCGGCCACGGCGGCCAGGGACGGCAAGTCGAGGTTCCCGCCGTCCGGCGCACGTACACCGACGGATTGAACGGCGAGACGGTCTGGACCTACCACGCCCGGTTGGCGTGGCTCGAGCCCGGAAACACTTACAACTACACGGTGACCGCCGCTAACAGCAGCCGGGCGGCGAAGCCATTCGCAGCCAACTTCACGACGGCTCCGGAGGGTCGACAGGCTTTCCGCTTCACGAGCTTCGGAGATCTGGCCACCCCCAACACCGAATGGGTTCTCTCGTATGGTCAGTCGACGTTCGCGGTGGACCAGGTGGAGGCCCAGCGGCCCCTCTTCCACCTGCTCAACGGCGACCTCTGCTACGCCAACCTCAATCCCACCGCCCAACCCGAGGTCTGGAGAGACTTCGGAAACAACAACCAGCGGTCGGCGGCCTTCCGCCCGTGGATGCCCTGCCCGGGAAACCACGAACTCGAGTTCGACAATGGTCCGCAGGGCCTGAACTCCTACCTGACCAGGTACATGCTCCCCGACAACCGAACGCCCGGCTTCGGTGGACGGTGGTACTCATTCCAGGTCGCCAACGCCCTGTTCATCTCCCTCGCCGCGGACGACGTGATCTACCAGGACGGAGCCGCCTTCGTATCCGGGCCTGGGCCGTTCACGCCAGCACCGATCACCGGCAATCCGCCGATCCCTGCGGGCAGCTCGTTGTACGTGCGCGGCTACAGCCATGGCGCCCAAACCCGTTGGCTCGAGTCGACGTTGGCCGGGGCCCGGCGGAACCCCGGGATCGACTGGATCATTGTGCAGATGCATCAGGACGCGCTCAGCTCTTCGATCACCGGGAACGGTTCAGACCTTGGGATCCGCCAGGAGTGGCTACCACTGTTCGACCGCTACGAGGTCGACCTGGTGCTGTGCGGCCACGACCACGACTACGAGCGCTCTTTCCCTGTACGGGGGTACGACCCCAACGCGGGATGGGACAACGCAACCGGCGCCCCGGTCGAAACCCGGCGGCCCCATCCCGTGACCACCGTGGACAGCGGATCGATCGACACGTCACACGGGACCGTCCACCTGATCCTCGGTGGCGGTGGGACCAATGCCCCCCTCGACGACTACGGCCTGGACCCGTCGAACAACGAACCCGAAGCCAAGATCTTCACCCACCCGAACCTGCCGGAGCCCACGAGCACTGCCGGAGTCTTCACCAGAGCCGCGGCCGATGCACGCGAGGACGCGATCTGGTCGGCGAAGCGAGACCCGTCGACCGGGTACGGGATCGCGGTCTTCGATGTCAATCCCAATGCCCAGGGCGAGACGACGATCGACGTGACCTACCTGCATGCAGCCGGAGCCGACCCGGTCAATCCCAACACGGGGCAGGCGGGGACTCCGACCGCGCGCTACACCGTCTTCGAAAGGTTCACGCTTTTTCGGCCGCATCGGAACGGGGGATTTCCCCACCGACGCGGTGAGCGCCAGACGGTCGTCAGATAGAACCGCTCGTTGAGGGCGGCCAGCACGTCGGGGGTCGGCGCTGAGGTAGCCGCGGGCCCCGCCGCCTTGAGCCGGATTCCGATGACCAGCCCGCCCCCTATCCTCTGACTCCGGGGGGTCGTGTCTTCATCAGCGTTCCGGCAGACCGCCTCGGATGGTAGGGTGCCCGGCGTTCTGACACGAGAAGGGAGGGGGCTCGGACATGGACCGTGACGCTCTCGAGACCCGGGTGCGGGAACTGGAAGACCAGGTGGCCCGGCTGACCGCCAAAGAGGACATCAGGCGACTCAAATCCCGCTACTTCCAGCTGATGGACACCAAGCAGTGGGAGGCCTTCCGGGAGCTGTTCACGGACGACTTCGTGCTGTACATGCACGACGGACCGTTTCCCGTACCCGGCGATCCCGCCTTTCCCACCGCCGACGCGCTCGTCGAGTACCTGCGCTCAGAGGGGCCGATCAAGCGGAGCGTGCACCACGGACACACCCCCGATATCAAGTTCGTCGACGACAACACGGCGACCGCGGTGTGGGCGATGTTCGGATGGAACGACGATCCCGAGAAGTCCTTGAACACCCACCTGTACGGCCACTACCACGACCAGTACGTGAGAGTCGGGGACGGAACCTGGAAGATTGCGTCCATCCACCTGACGCAGCTGCGGATGGACGACGTCAAGTAGTCTCCTGAAACCCGGCCACGTGCAGCGCGACGTTTCGCGGCGGGATCTGGTTGCCACCAAAACGAAAACGGTCAGCAAAAACGGCCGACCCGGCTTTTACTGACCGTTTTCGACGCGAATGACGCTCGACTCCATACAAAAACGGTCAGTAAAAACCTCCACGGGCCTTCCCTCAGGTTTTACTGACCGTTTTCGACGCGAATGACGCTCAACTTCGCCCGAAAACGGTCAGTAAAACCTTCCACCGGGCGTTTTTGCTGACCGTTTTCGCATCCGACCGAGGCGGGACGGAACCGACCCGACCGACCGCCCTACCCGGCGACAGCGACCGACCCACGCTCCTGCCCGGCGACAGCCGACCGGCCCACGCTCCCACCCGGCCCCACTCGGTGGCACCCCACCCGCCTCGCCAGCTCCCGACGGGCATCGCGGCCGGTCAGGTCTTGGCCACCCCGGCCGCGGCCCGGGTCCGGCGCCGATGTTCCGTGATCGTCCCCAGCACCAGTCCGCTCCCGATGACGGCCAGGGATCGGCCGACACGCCGGCCCAGATGCTGTTGGCGGGGTCCCCGGGGAGCTCCGCGTAAGTCGGATCGCTACGATCGAGGCGCACAGCAACCGTCTGGCCGACCAGGGCGGGTGGGCTCTTGTCGGGTGTGTGCACCGTGGCCTTGCTGTGGCCGAGCACGGGAGGCAACAGGACCACGCTGAGGTTGTAGGTCTTGTACGAGCCGCCCCGGGTCGAATGGCTGATTTTCTGGACTTGCGTCACGATGCCGTTGGCCTGCAGACCGTGGTGCTGCACAGATTGGGACCGGTGCCAATTGACGAACCCGACAACCGTCGTGATCGAGAAGATCACCACCAGGACTGCCAGCACGACGAAGGCGAACCGGTTGGAGTGAGAGGTGTGACGACGGGGCCGGTGCGGTTCCGCGGCTTTGCCGACGGGGGTGTGCTCCCGGGCTTTGTGCTCGACCCACCGGGCGAACCATCCCAGGGCCAGGGCGATAGCCAGGAGCAGTACTGCCGCGCTGGCAGCTCCCCCTCTTGATTCGCCCTTCTGCAGTTGCCGGTTATGGCGTGGACGACCTGCAGGCAGAAGGCCAAAAGGACAAACGCAGTAAGGAGCAGAAGGAGCGCGAATGCCATCCACTGCAGGGTCTTTCTCACCGGCCCAGGTTGCCATATGCGCCTGTTTCGCCCAGGTGTCCGCTCATACCCAGGCTGCGTCTTTTCACAGAGGACGAGCTCAGAGACCCGTGTCGGTGAGCCAGGATTCGACCAGGGCATTGAACTCCTCTGGCCGCTCCTGATGGGGCCAGTGCCCCACTCCAGGCCAGGCCACTGCTCTCGAGCGGTCGTCCCGGAAGAGCGGTTCTTCTCGCTTCGCTCGATCCGGGTCCTCGTACAAGGCCAACACGGGGCCCGCCCGTCGGGCGACGTACTCCTCCGACATGTCGATGAATCCAGCCCCCGTGTCATCTCCCCCGTTGATCGTCACGATGGTAGACCCGATGACGTCGGGATCCATGCCCTCGAGGCGATGCATGTGCCACGTTTTGAGCGCCGGCGGAGAGGTCGGCTGGTAGGTCGGCGCCAGCATGGCGCGAAACAGGCCCACCGAATCGAGGCGCGCCTGTTCGCGCACCGCGGCCGCCGCCTCCTTCGCCTCCGAGAGTGGGTGCAGGTCGCCCGGGTCGATCACCACGAGTGAGCTGACTTTCTCGGGATCGGAAACAGCCAACACGGTCACGACCATTCCACCCAGCGAGTGGCCTAGCGCCACTACGGGCTCCACACCCAGATAGTCGATCAAGGTCGCGACATCACTCGCGTAGTCCCCCAACCCGAACCCCGCTTGCGGGTCGACTCCTGACCGTCCGTGCCCTCGGAGATCCAGGGCGATAGTCCGATGATGAGGCGTGAAGTGGGCTAGCTGCCAGATCCAGTCATGCGAGTCACAGCTCAGGCCATGGACGAAAAGGAGGGTCGGGCCGCCTTCGCCGTCGTCCGTGTAGAACAGGCGCCGATGCTCCAGGTCGAGATAGGGCAAGCTCTTCTCCTCGCGTCAATCCGTCATCGATCGGTGGGCCCGATCATGGCTTCGTACATTTGACATGATCCAACCGACACGTGTCCAAGGGCTCACCCTGGCCAGCCCGCAAATGGGTGCGGAGCCAAGGCCAAGAGCAGCCGCCAGATTCCCCGCTACGCGGAATCGTGGGGCTATCGAATATGCCGTGCCCGCGCCATCACGAGGAAATACTCGGACTCGCGGAGTTGTTCCCGCGTGGCACGATGTCGGTGACGACCATCAACGCCCCACGATCGTGTGGTCCCGCTCCCAAGGCCCCGCTCTTCGGCGAGCGGCTGCCCACCAGTCAGCCTAGGAAGGACGGGTTGTGCGGGAACGGGTGAAGCCAGTCGACGCCGCCATCGACACGGTGCCACCCCGATCCCGCAGCCGGATCGAATTTCGCCGCCGGAAAATGCCGAACGAAGCTGCGTTTTGGGCCCTTTCAGTGCTCTTTCTGATGCTGTTCTTCTCTTCGGCGGCGGCGTCGCCGTTGTATCGCGTCTACCAGGCCGACTTTCACTTCTCGGCCACCACCCTGACCGCCGTCTTCGCGGTGTATGTGCTCGTGTTGCTGGTCACGCTGCTGTTCTTCGGGTCGGCTTCGGATTACCTCGGCCGGCTTCCCGTGATCGCGGCCGCGTTGGTGGTCAGCGCCGCCGCGTGCGGGGTCTTCTTGGCGGCCCACGGCGTCGGCGCCTTGTACGCAGCCAGGTCCCTGCAGGGCATCGCAACCGGGCTGGCCAGCGGACCGATCGGTGCCGCCCTCATCGATCTGCAACCGGCTGGCAGCCAGCGGGCACCCTTGGTCACCAGTGCCTTCTCCACCCTCGGTCTGGCCTTGGGCGCGCTCATAACCAGCGCGCTCGTTCAGTACGCGCCGGCGCCAACTCGCTTGGTCTGGTGGATCCTCCTGGGCGGATTCGTCGCCGGGATTGGCGCCGTGATCGCCATGCCAGAACCAGGATCCAAGCGTCCCGGCTTCGTGGGGTCGCTGCGACCCCGCGTCGCTGTCCCCCGCCCGGCCCGAGCGACCTTCGTGGCCGCGGTTCCCTGTTTCGTGGCGGGATGGGCCCTCGGCGGCCTATACCTGTCGCTCGGACCGTCGCTCGCCGCCCTGACCACCGGCTCGTCCAACCTGTTGTGGGGCGGGCTCACCATTTTCCTACTCTCCGGGACAGGCACCGCAGCCGCCTTTGCCCTCCGCAACATCAGCTCCAGAGGGGCGATGCTGTTCGGTTGTGTGTTCTTGCTGGCCGGCGTGGTGGTGACGTTCAGCGCCATCGCCACCACCACAGCGGCCGCCTTCCTGGTCGGTACCGCCATCGCCGGGATCGGCTTCGGTCCGGCCTGGCTCGGCGCGTTCCGCACCACGACGGCGATGGCTACTCCTGACCAGCGGGCCGGCTTGCTGGCGGCCGTCTTCGTCGTGGCCTACCTCGCCTTCAGCGTTCCCGCCCTCATCGCCGGCGCCGCGACCACCAGGTTCGGGCTGCACTCGACCGCCCTGGTTTACGCCGCCTCGCTCGCCGGGGTGGTCGCTGTCGCGGTAGGCATCCTGCTGTTCCGTCCCGGTCCGACGCCCACCGCTCCGGCTCAGACCGTCCGTTCCGCGATGCCACCGGGACCGTGCACCTGCCCGCCCTGCCTCCCGACCACCGTGTCAATGCAAGGCACCCCGTCGCCCGCCCTGTCCGAGCCGCCCGCCCCGTAGGCACCCGCCCCGTAGGCACCCGCCCCGTAGGCACCCGCCGCGTAGGCACCTTCAGCCGGTCGAAGGCGCCCACGCCGTGAGAGCCGCCCGCCGGGTGCCTCCCGAGGAAGCCAGCGCCAGGTACACGAACACGATGAGGGCCAGGAGCTGGCCGATGAGGGCCAGGAGCTGGCCTCCACCATGGGCCGACCTCGCTGACGGCGTAACCCAAGTAGGCGTCGACCGACGTATTGATGATGGTGGCCGGGGAATCCGCACATCATGGCGAGCAGGGAAATGTAGAAGGCGCTCAAGCCGAGACCGGAGTGAGAAGGAAGCGGCCGGTACGGCACAGACGACAGCGTGATCGGATCGGCTTGCCGCGCGTGCAACGCCGGATTGGAGCCCGCCGTCGACGGGAGGCTGGTACGAGGATCCCGCTCGACGGCATCAGTATCGGTGGTTCTCCGATGGTACGCCGACGGACCTGGTCAAGGACGGGGGAAAGACCTTCAGGGACGCGATCAGCATGGCCGACGCTTCTCTGTACCGGACGATGGACTTGGAGCAGCCGCCGGACGTCAGTCCGCCCATCTATCGGCCAGATGATCGGCCACCCCGATTTGAAGTTCTCAACTTCGGGAGGGGCCCTGTCAGGGTCGTCAATACCGTCGCCGATTCAGATCCGAGGTCGTGGTCGCAACAGGCGAGCGGCGTTGAGATCCTGCTGGTTCTCCTCCCGATTCTCGTCGGCATACCGATAGGACTGATAGTGGGCGCGCCCGTGATCGTTGTACTCGGGCTTCTCCTTATGACGTTGCTTGCGGCCGTTCTGGGAGCTCGTCGCAGGCGAAGGCGCGCCCGGTCCTGGTTGTCCCCGAGGACTCCACAGGCAAAGTAAGCGAGCGGTCCCGTCGCTTGCAGGTGTCACTGCTCGCGCTTCCGGTGTGGTGCGATAGGTGGCCATGACCGAAGCCCCAAGATCGGTGGAGCTCATCCCCTGGACCGGACCGTGGTCGGACGCCGACCCGGACGCCAACTTCAAAGCGGATGTGGCGCTCTACGCCCACGTGGATCCGATGAACACGATCGACAACCTGGCTGCGGCGCTGGGTCTGCCCGCTGGGGCGATCGTCTGGTACGTGCTGGCCAAGTGGGCCGCAGGAGGAAGCGGCGGGCTCCTCGAGCTGGGACCTTCGATGGTCCACCGGCTGTGGGAACCGATCAAGCAGGCGGAAGCGGCTGCAACCGACGCCGCCAGGTTGGACGCCTACGAGCAGCTCCGTCAGATGCTCTCGTGGCTGCGGCTGCCCCTCACGGATCCCGACGCTGCGGGCTATTGAATCGCGCCTTGACACGGATGTAATTACAGTGCTGTGATTCGAGGACGTTGGCCCCAATCGACGACCTCGGTACGGCGGAGGATGTGATGGACATCGCTTTGTACAGAGTCCTGGTGCGCACGATTCTCGAACACGCCGAGGACTACGACTGGAGAATGCAGGAGCTCGGGCTCCTCGGCCTGCGCCTCGACGACCACAGGCAGTATCGACTGCACGTATGGGACCCGAGCCGCTACGTCGGGGAGCCTCCCGTGCACGACCACCCGTTCGATTTCACCTCGACGATCGTCGCCGGCGAGATGACCAACAGTATCTATCAGGAGAGTTCCCGCGGCGTGGAGTACCGCCGGGTTCGGTACGCGACGGCAAACGAGGAGGCCCGCAGATCCGACACGGTCCGGCTCTCGGCGCTGGCGACCACCTACAGGGAAGGAGGACAGTACGCCCAACTCGCTCACCAGCTGCACGACAGCCGGCAGCTGCCAGGGGCCGTCACCGTCATCCGCATGACGTTCAAAGACGTCCCGGAGCTCACGGTATGCCGACGGGACGGAGGCGCCTGGGCCTCGGGTCAGGCCCGACCCGCCTCGCGAAGCGAGGTCAAGGAGATGACCACCAAAGCGCTGGAGTGGTTCTAGCCCGGCCGTCGTCTTCCTGACTACCGTCGCCCTAGCCCGACCGTCGCCCTTCTGACCACCGTCGCCTTCCTGACTTCGGCCGCCATGCGGCTGGCGATCGGTCGCCTGGGCTGGTGCTGATCAGCTGCCCGTGACCGTCGTCGCCACATCCTCTGTACCGTCTTTGGATGGCGGCGGGTCAGCTGGGCGATGAACGTGGCCAGGAGGCAGAGGGATCAGCGCCGGACGCCGGCCATGCCGCCGGCATCCTCCGACGACTCAATCAACGGGTAGACGGCCTCCGAGCACGTGTGGTTCGCCGGCCGGGAGGCAAGCGAGCCTGGCGGATCGGCGTCGCCGTCATCGGCTTTTCGGTCGTCGCCGCCGGGCTGGTCCTGCTGGTCATTCCGGGCCCGGGCTGGCTGGTGATCTTTGTCGGGTTGGGCATCCTGGCGCGGGAGTTTGCATGGGCTCGCGCCCTGCTCGACTTTGCCCGTCGCCAGGTGCGGAGATGGACGGCGTGGATAGCGCGACAGCCCCGCTGGCTGTCGGGCCTAGTGGGCGCGACCGGGTTGATAGCCGTGGGCCTGATCGTCTGGCTGTTCGTGTTCTGAGCGACGGCCTCCGCCCCCGGGGTCCGTGGGCGCGACAAATGGACATCCAAGCAGCCACAGGCTGCATAGATGTCCAGAAGTCGCGAGCAGGTGAGCATGTCCCTCGGCTGCAGCGGGTAGAAGGGGGTCGTAGAAGGGTGTCATAGTCATGACGTGGTCCATCCGGACGACTCTCCCCGTCTCCCCGGCACCCAGCCCCCAGCCCTCCGCCCCGGCCCCAGCCCGGACCAGCCCCGGCCCCAGCCCGGCCCAGCCCTCGGCCCCCGGCTCCCGGCCCGGGGGCCCAGCAGGTCGTAATTCCGATTGGAGAAAGACCGATGGTGAAACCGATTCCCGACGGATACCCCCGAGTGACCCCCTATCTGTACGTCGACGGCGCCAAGGCGGCGATCGACTTTTACGCCTCGGTGCTCGGCGCCCAGCAGAGACTGATGATGCCCGGCCCGGACGGCAAGGTTGGCCACGCCGAACTTTCCATCGGCGACTCGGTGATCATGCTGGCTGACGAGTTTCCCGACATGGATGTCAGAGGCCCGAAGTCCATCGGTGGCTCGCCGATAAGCCTGCACGTCTATGTCGAGGACGTGGACGCCACGTTCGAGCGCGCCCTGAGCGCCGGCGCGACCGTTCGTCGGCCGGTGGAGGACAAGTTCTACGGGGACCGGAGCGGCGAGTTCGAGGATCCCTTCGGGCACCGGTGGAACGTCTCGACCCACGTGGAGGACCTGTCTCCTGAGGAGATGCAGGAGCGCATGGGGCAGATGCCGGGCTAGCCCCGAACCCTCGGGTCCCGGAGCACTGCCTGCTGCGACCTGATCACTACGCAGTCGGGTCCGGTCTAGGGCGCAACCAGGGCATCCGTCAGGCCGTCGATGGCCGCCAGATTGACGCTCAGCTCCGGCGCCAGGTGGTATCGGGCCGCCAGCACGTGGGTCGCCAGGTAGGAGACCTTGGTCTGGTCCCCGTCGGCCCACACCACGACCCTGAGGGGCAGATCGATCGCAGCCAGGGGCACGGCCACCATTACCTGCGTTCCCGCCGTCGGGCTCCCGAACAGCACCAGCGTGGTCTCGCGGAGCTCCAGCCCAACCTGACGGGCTGCGGCTGCTTGGTCGATCACCGCAAATACCCGCACGCCCTTCGTGCGCAACAGGTCGGTGAATCGGGCGACGGTCTCGCTCACCGACAGCGGACTGAATTTCGTCACCACGCCGAGTTCGGACCCCGTCTCGGCCTCCGCCACCTCTGGACCTCCCTTTCTCGGCGGCCGTAGCCGTCCCTGAATCGCCGAGCCTAGGACGGCGGCTGGGATGACCCGCGGTGTGGCGCCGCGGCCGTTGTCAGGCCGGGAGCCCGCCTATAGAGTGCCGCCACGAAAGGGGTTGCGATGACTCGGTCCCTCGGGGCCAGATAATGAGCGAACCGTCGGCGGGCACAGACTGGTCCGAGCGATATCGCCGCTACGTCGAGGGCTCGATGCGGCGCGCCACCCGAGCTCAGGACCTCAATCGGGAAGTCCTGCGCCGGCTGACGACCGGCGAGTTGGCCGCCTGGACCCTTGACACCCAGTTGACGTTCTTCGTGGCCACCCACGCCGCCGCCTATTCGCAAAGGGTCGCCAAGCTCACCGCGGACTTTCTGACCGGAACGATCCAGATGGGTTCTATCTACTCTCATGAAATTGATCGAGCGCATCCTGCCCGGAGCGACCCCTAAGCCCGATATGACCTCCGTTCCACAGTTTGATCCCGCCGCTTCCCCCGACTGGTTGTCCGATCTGGTCCGCTTTGCCACCGACGAGAACGCCCGGGCCCTGTCCCGGTTGCGGATGGTGATGGACCAGGTCGCGTCCGGCGCGTTGGTGCCGTCTCAGGTGCAGAGCATCTCCACCCAGTTCCAGTCCGAGCGGGTGTGGGAAAGCACGACGCACCTGGTCGAGCTCTTCTTCAATCTCCTGACCGGGCTCGAAGATGTCCATTCGTCGTTCAACGAGGAGTATCTCCGCACCGTCCTCGGGATAGCACCAGGCGAACCCACCGAACCTTCCGGACCGGCCGGAGCGGCCGGAGCGGCCGGACCGGCCTTCTCGCCCCGAGCGGAGGCCATCCGCCTCGAGGTGGCGCTGGGCGAGCCGGCCAGCATCCGCTTCGCCGTGACCAACACCGAGGCCGAACCGATCGCCGTGCGCTGCGAGCTGAGCGGCGTACGTCGAGCCGACGGAGTCGGCCCGGCCTTCGATCCTCCCGTGACCACCGATCCCGAGTACCTCGAATTGGCCCCTGCCGCGGAGGCAACCGTCGCCCTAACCGTGCACGCCGACGCCGACCACTTTCAACCGGGAACCCGGTACGAAGCGCTTTTCCGTGTCGCCAACGACACCCGGCGCCTCCTGGAATTACCGCTCGACCTCGAGGTCACTGCCGCCCGCCAGTCGCCCGGCGGAGCGACGGGAGAAATGGAAACAGAATGACCGCCAGACACCAGCCGATCGCCATCGTGGGGATGCGGGGCCGCTTTCCGGGCGCAGATGACCTGGACCACTTTTGGGAGAACCTGGCCGAAGGCCGGGAATCGATCACTCGGCTCGGCCCGGATGACATGCGGGCCGCCGGAATCCCCGACGACGTGATGCGTCTGCCCGGCTACGTCAACGCGTCCCCTCTCCTCGGCGACGTGGACTGCTTCGATGCGGAGTTCTTCGGCTACTCTGCGCGCGACGCCTCCTTGACGGACCCCCAGCATCGCCTCTTCTTGGAAACCGCGTGGGAGGCCCTCGAGGACGCCGGTTACGACCCCGGGCAATTCCCCGGCCCGATAGGGGTGTTCGGGGGCTGTGAGCTCAGCACCTACCTGTACCAGCTCGCTCAGCACCCGGACGCGCTGGGTTACGTGGACGGCATGCAGCTGATGGTGACCAATGACAAGGACCACCTCTGCACCCAGACCTCATACCGACTCAACCTCCGGGGGCCGAGCGTCGTCGTCCAGACGACGTGCTCCACCTCCCTGGTGGCGACGACGCTGGCGTGCGAAAGCCTGCAATCCGGCCGTTGCGACATGGCGTTGGCGGGTGGGGTGACCGTCCGGGTGCCGCAACGGGGCGGTTACTTCTACGTGGCCGGCTCCATCCTGTCTCCCGACGGTCACTGTCGCCCCTTCGACTCCCGGGCCCAGGGAACGATCGTGGGGAGCGGGGTGGGCATCGTGGTGCTGCGCCGGCTGGAAGACGCATTGGCGGCGGGCGATTCGATCCGCGGTGTCATCTTGGGCTTCGGGCTCAACAACGACGGGAGCGACAAGGTCGGCTACACCGCCCCTGGCATCAAAGGCCAGATCGAAGCAGTAAGCCAGGCCTACGAGATGGCCGGAATTTCTCCGGAGACCGTCGGCTACGTGGAGGCGCACGGTACGGGCACCATCCTCGGGGATCCGATCGAGATGTCGGCCCTAACCGAAGTGTTCCGCCGCTACACCGATCGCCGCGGCTTCTGCGGGATCGGTTCGGTGAAATCCAACGTCGGTCACCTCTCGTGCGCCTCCGGCGTGGCCGGCCTGATAAAAGCGATCCTCACCACCGAACGCGGCGCCATCCCGCCCACCGTCCACTACCGCGAGCCCAACCCGGCCCTCGAGCTGACGTCGACACCATTCTTCGTCACCAGGAACCTGCACCCGTGGGAGCGGGGAGCAGGGCCTCGCCGGGCGGCGGTCAGCGCTTTCGGGGTCGGCGGCACCAATGCCCACTTGGTGTTGGAGGAAGCGCCCCCGGTACAAGTCAGTCCGGTCCGTCGATCGCATCAGCTGCTGACCCTGTCTGGGCGCAGCGACGCCGTCGTGGAAGCTATGTCCTCGCGGCTCGCCACCTACCTGACCCGTCACCCCGAACGCGACCTGGCCGACGTGGCCTTTACCCTCCAGGTGGGGCGGCGGGAATTCCGCCATAGGCGCAGTCTGGTGGTTGACAGCCGCGACCGGGCCGCCGCCGTTGGGGCTTTGCGCTCCGAGCCGATGACCGTTCATTCGGCCAGCACCGATGCTCCGCCCGTCGTGTTCCTCTTCCCCGGGCAGGGATCCCAATATCCGGGAATGGGAGCCGGTCTGTACCGCTCCGAACCTCTGGTGCGGGGCACCATCGATGAATGCTGTGAGGTGCTGGCCGGCCATATGGGCATGGATCTGCGCGATGTCCTTTTCCCCTCCGAGGACCGGGCCGGCACCGCGGCCGCCGAGCTTCGGGATACCGCGCTGGCCCAGCCGGCCCTGTTCGTGGTCCAATACGCCGTCGCCCAGCTTTGGCAGTCCTGGGGAATACGACCGGCGGCAATGATCGGCCACAGCATCGGCGAGTACGTGGCCACCGTGCTGGCCGGCGTACTCGGGTTGGAAGACGCGCTCAGGCTTCTCGCCGAGCGGGGCCGGCTGATTTCGTCCCTTCCCTCTGGTTCGATGCTCGGCGTCATGGCGCCATCCGCGGACGTGGCCGATCTGGTCGCAGGTGACGTGTGCCTGGCCGCCCACAACGCCCCGGGGTTGTGTGTGCTGTCTGGTCCTGATGCTGCCATCGACGCAGTGGAGGGGACGCTGGCTGCCCGCCGGATCGCCACCCGCCGGCTCAACACCTCACACGCCTTTCACTCTTCGATGATGGATCCGATCCTGTCCCAGTTCGAGGAATCCGTCAGCCGGGTCAGCCAATCAGCGCCCACCGTTCCGTACGTGTCCACGTTGACCGGCACGTGGATGGACGGGCCACCACCCGCCGGCTACTGGAGCGCCCAGATCCGCTCTGCTGTCGCGTTCTCGACCGGGCTCGGGGTCTTGATGTCCGAGCTCTCTCCGTTGAAAGAGGCGGCCTATCTGGAGGTCGGGCCCGGCCGTGCCCTCGGGACGTTTGCCGGCCAGACTGCCCGGGCGGCCGGTGTCGAAGTCCCCATCCTGTCCTCGCTTCCGTCCCCCAACGAGGGGGGTATGGACCGCGAGACGATGCTCGGCGCGGCCGGGGCTCTGTGGCAGCGAGGGGCGGAGATCGACTGGACCGCCCTGCACACCGGCGAGCGGAGGCGACGGGTAGGGCTTCCCACCTACCCCTTCGAGCGCCAGAGCTACTGGATCGGACGACCCAACCGACCCGGTGGCGACGTCGAGGTCGAGAGCCGGGATCCGGCCACCTGGTTCTCGGTGCCGGAATGGACAGAGAGCCCCGTGGGTGGGGATCCCCGCTTCGATCCGGCCGCCCTCGAAGGCGCCTCCGTCGTGGTGCTGACCGAACCGGGTGGTGTTGGGACGCAAATCCAGGCCGCCCTGATCGAGATCGGCGCCATCCCTATCGTCGTGAACTTCGGGGAGGAGGTCACCGACGAAGCGCTTGGTGACGTCTCTGCCCTGATCGACTGCCGCCTCACCGGCTCGTCATTCGGGACGTCCCTGGACGAGGCGACGGCGGTGGGCTTCCTGGACCCGTTGCGACTGGCCGAACGCGCCGCGGCTCGGACCGGCTCCACCCCGCCCTCGCTTCTCATCGTGCGGCGAGGCACCGCCGCGGTTACCGAAGGCGATGTCGTCGACCCGGCCCGATCGTTCGGGATGGGGGCGGTGAAGGTCCTCCCGCAGGAGTATCCCGGCATGAGGGCGGCCCACCTCGACGTGGGTGAGGAAGCCGACCAACGCCTGGTGATCGCCGAGGTCGCGGCCGGCCTGCCCGAGTCGGAGGTGGCCGTGCGGGGTGGTCGCCGCTTCGTGCGCACGTACCGGCCGGTGGAGATCGCGGGGACCGCTCCCCCGGTCGGACTCCCCGACAACCCGGTGGTGCTCATCACCGGCGGCCTCGGCCATATCGGGCTTCTCGTGGCGGAGGCCACCTTCTCCGGTCTCGGAGCGCGACTCGCCCTCCTCGGTCGCGCCTTGATGCCTCCGCCCGACGAGTGGGCGGCCCGCAGCGAACGCACCGATACGAGCGAGTCGGACAGGGAGGTGCTGCGTCGCTTGGCGGTGATGCGGGCAGCACGCGACGATGTGCTCGTCCTGAAGGCCGACATGGACGACCCGATAGCCGTCAGGAGCGCGGTCGACGCGGCAGTGGCCCGCTTCGGTCGCGTCGACATGGTGATTCATGGGGCGGCAAACGTCAGCCCCCGGGCGTTCGGATCGGTGGCCGACACGGATCAGGATGTGGTGGCGGCTCAGGTGTCACCGAAACTGCAAGGCTTGATTCACCTCGTCGAAGCGATGCGGGATCGCGAGCCGGCCAGATGGATCGTCCACGGATCCATCTCGTCGGTACTGGGTGGTCTCGGTCTGGCCGCCTACGCGGGGGCAAACGCCGTGCTCGAATCGATCGTCACCGCAGGGCGACAACGGGGCAGCGACTGGCTCAGCATCGGGTGGGACGCGTGGGACAACGCCGGAGAGGCTCAGAATCTGGCCGGGCACGCGGCGATCCAACCGGCTGAGGGCAAAGAAGTGTTCCTGAGGCTGCTGGGCACGACCCTGGGGTCGGCTGTCGTGGTGTCGGTGTTCGACCTCGAAAGCCGCATCGATGCCTGGGTCCGGCTGAACGGAACGGCCGATACGTCCTCTGGGCTCGCTCACCCGAGACCGAACCTCTCGACCCTCTACGTGGCCCCCGGAACGGACACCGAGAAAGTGCTGGCCGACATATGGGCGTCGCAACTCGGCCTGGCCAACGTCGGCATTCACGATCGTTTCTTCGACCTGGGCGGCCACTCGCTGCTCGCCGTGCAGGTGTCGGCGGAGATCCGCAACCGGCTGGGCAGGGACGTGCCCGTGCTGGAGATGTTCAAGGCACCCACCATCGCCGAGCTGTCCGCCCTCATCGACCAATCGCCCAACGGGCACCGACCCCCAGCCGACCAGACCGAGGAGGTCCCGGTTGCGATCCAGCTGACCGCGCCCACCGACGACGGTCCTGACGATCCCGGCTCCGCGGCCAAGTCCCAGTACCGCCGGTTCTACGACGACGTCAGCAAACGCCTGGCGGAGACGGGTATGGCCGCCGGGTCGTTCTTCCTCAACTACGGCTATCTCAGCCGGGGAGACGGCGACGATGCGATCCTCGACGTGCCCGACGACGAGCTCAACCCGAACTCCATCCGCCTCGCCTTGGAACTGGTCGGGGGGACCCCGCTGGCGGGGTTCCGGGTCCTTGACGTGGGGTGCGGTCGGGGCGGGACCGCACATCTTCTGGCCAGCCGGCTCGGGGCGGAGGTGACTGGCGTGGACCTTTCGCCCGAGGCGATCGCTTTCTGTCGAAACGCGCACAACCACCCATCTGTCCGCTTCGAGGTGGGCGACGCCGAGAGCCTGCCGATGGACGACGCCACTTGCGACGTGGTCACCAACGTCGAATCCTCACACACCTATCCCGACATGAGGGCCTTTCTGTGCGAGGTGCGCCGAGTGCTCCGACCGGGCGGCTGGTTTCTCCATACGGACCTGCTCCCCGCGGCTCGCTGGCCGGAAGTTCGGGCGATCCTGTCGTCGTTGAAACTCTCCGTCCACACCGAGCGGGAGATCACCGGCAACGTGCTGGCCTCATGCGATCAGATCTCCCTCGGTCGGGTGCAGGCCTTCGGAGCGCGGAACGCGGAGCTCGACAACTTCCTCGCCGTCCCGGGGTCTGCCGTCTACGAACAAATGCGGTCCGGTTCCTGGGAGTACCGGATCATGCGATCAAGATTGGAAAAAGTATGACAACTGATCAAACGGCCGGCCGGGCCACGCTCGAGCGCTACGCCGCTCAACCGGGCGCCTTCCTGCTACAGTTCGCGAAACCGTCGATCGGGCAGAGGTGGGTGTCATGAGCTTCTTGGGGGATATCTTTGGCGGTCTATTCGGGGGCGACGGCGGTTCGAGCAGTCAGGTCACCTCGACGGTCAATGTCGACATTCAAGGCCTCAACAATATCGGCGTAAACGAGACGATCGAGCTGAAGCCCGTGACGGTGACCCTCAACGAGAACATCGATCTCAAGCCGATCGAAATCAAGCCGCTTACGGTGACCCTCGACGAGAACATCGCTCTCAAGCCGGTGACCCTCAATGAGAACATCGATCTCAAGCCGGTCACGCTCAATGAGAACATCGATCTCAAGCCGGTCACGCTCAATGAGAACATCGATCTCAAACCCGTGGCGGTGGACACCTGCCAGACGTTGCGACTGGCCCCCCTTCCGGAAACCCGCGTCACGAATCCCTACCATCACCGCGTCACCTATCACGTGTTCGGGATGGAGATGATGAGCGTGAGCTATGCGGGGGAGTCCGGGCAGAACATCGAGAGCCCCCACCATCCTCAGGTGGTCGAGGGGCCGCCGTGGTTCGAGCATCGCCCGGAGGAGCACCACCGCGGTCTCGGTGAAGGACACGGTATCCGGGTGCGGGTGATTCCGCCGGACGAGGAGTAAGCGGCCCGCGATGCCACTCACGGTCGAGAGCCCTGTACCCATCCTGCTATTCGGTGAACGGGATCAGATGCAGGGGGAAATTTGGCTCAGCAATTCCACCCCCAGCGACATCGGGCTCAACGGCGGCTCGGTGCTGGTCAACTTCCCGACCCCCGAGAGCGGCACCATCTCCCTGCCCTCGAGCACCACGGTGCCGGCCAACTCCACCCGACGGCTGGCCCTCAACATGTCGATATCTCCTGTCACACCGGCCGGCGTGTACACCGCCACCGTCTCGGTGGACACCGCCGTCGGTCCTTTGTCAGCCCCCGCAACTGCCATCGTCGCCAGCGCCCTGGTCCCTGCGCTCGGCCCCGCCAAGTTCACCTTCACGGGTGTCATCGCTTCCAGCATCCACAACGCCACGATCGTGGTGCGGAACCGGGGCAATACCCCCTTCACGGTGAACCCTATTCCCGACGAGACCCTCGTCGAAATCGCGGTGGCGCCCCGCGTGCTGGAAGTGGCCGGCACGGGAGCCGTCACCGTCGAGCCCGCGCCCGCCGCCACCCCTGCGGGATCGGTCACCTTCAGCAACCCGACGCCCACCATCAATCCGGGCGATTGGGCCCAAGTGGACTTCCAGATCACTGCCCCTGCGACGGTGACCGCGGACCGCCACTTCCGGGTGATGCCGCGCCTTGTCACCGAGCGTTTCATCGTCGATCTTCTGACCTGACCCTGAGAGGAGCTTCCCGATGCACGCAACCAAAGGTCACCACCGCCGCCACTATCGGTGGGATGCCGAGCCGACGCCGCAGGGACCTCGCCCGTATTGGGGCTGGTCACACCAGAACCAGCGCATGGAGTTCATGGACCTCCCCTCCTATATGGACTCTTTCCGCCAGGGATACCAGGCTGCCTACGGAGACCTGATGACCCGGGCGCAGCAGATGGGTTGGCCGGCCCCTCCGGCGACCATGGGCGGTCCGGCCCTTAGCTCGGTCCCTGGCCCGGCCTGGCCGCCGGGATACCCTGAGCCCGGACCGGGAGGGTGGCATCACCGCCGCCACGAAGAGGAGCGCTGCGACGAATGCGGCGGACGCCATCACCACGGCTGCGAGAAATGCGGCGGCCGGCACCACGACTGCGACGAATGCGGCGGACACCGGCACCACGGCTGCGAGAAATGCGGCGGCCGGCACCACGACTGCGACGAATGCGGCGGACACCGGCACCACGGCTGCGACGAATGCGGCGACCGCTATCACCACGGCTGTGACGAGTGCGGTGGCCGCCACCATCGAGACTGCCGTTGCGACTGCTGCATCGTGGACGCCGACATCATCGTCTACGCCCGCTGTGGCGAGCTGCGTGTGGTCCCCATCGAGATCACCAACGACACCCGCAAAGTCCGCGAGAACGTCGAGGTCGACGTCAGCGACGTACGCACCTCGGGGGGAAGAGTTCTGCCCTGGGCGACCGTTCTGCGACCCACCGGCCCGCTGACGTTGGAACCGTGCAGCACCACCAAGCTGGAACTCGGGGTCCACATCGTGTGCGGAGAACGGAAGGAGGAGCCCCAAGCGCCGTCCGGCCGAGCTGCCGCAGCCAAGGAGGCCGCAAAAGACCTCGTCACCCGGTTGATCGACGAGCGCGAGGCCTTTCCCGACGTTGACCGCTGCGAGGTGGGGTACGCCACCGTCCGGGTCGGCGGCTGTCTGGTGCGGCCCATCGTGGTGGCCATTGCCGTCCTCCCCAATGAGTGCGACACCTACCGGGCCGGTTGCTCCTGCTCCTGCTGTTGTTGAGCGGCCGCTACTAGGGGGCGGGCGGCACCTTGGCCGTCGGCGACGATCACGTGGCCGCTTCGTCTCGCGCCTACGGGCGCCTGATCGAAGCCGCCGCCCGGTTCGCCACGAACGCGTTCCAGCTGGCGCTGCGCCACCGCGACGAGTACCTCCGCAGCCTGCTCCCCCTCGGCCGGGTTCCTGCCCTCCCGCCCGCACCTTTGCCGGAGATCCCGCAAGGCGAGGACATCGCCGGCTGGTGGGCGTGGTACCAGCTCGTCGCCGGCTGGGTCAGCCAGGAGCAGGCCTGGTCGGCGGCCGCCTACCGGGCCATCGCCGAGGAGGCCGCCCGGGGTCAACTGGCGCCCGATGCGCTGGAGGTATCGGCCCGGGCCTATATGCAACGCCGCCTTCAGGCCTACATGGCCGAGCTGTCCGACCTCTACTCCGCGTTCCTGACGGACATCATGGATGCCGCGGGCGCCTGGCTCGGCTACCCGACTGCCCAGGGGCGAACCCCAGCGGCCACCCGACCGGTGATCATCGAGGTCCGAGGGGTGCCCGACTCCATCGCCACGACCGGGCTCCTCATCGAGAACGATCACCGCGAACGGGCGACCATCACTTGTGTCGCTACCGCGACCGGTAGGTTCACCCTCACCGCGTCCCCGTCTGAGCTGGCGCTCGACGCCGGCGAATCCGCCCGGCTCGCCGTGGAGGTCGGCATTCCCGGCACCCCGGGGGATGAACCGGACGCGAGACGCCCGGCCGGACCCCTCCTCGCCGGCTGGATCGCCATCCGCGGTCACGGCGAGCAAGACCTGCTGGCCGAAGTTCACGCCTACCTCGACCCGTCTTCCCCAGCTGAGGAGGCTGAGGACTGACGACCTCATCGACCGATGTGGCCCTGCCATCCCGCGTCGCGGTGTCGGGGGAGAGGACCGGGCCAACGGTCGGGCGTTTGGCCAGTCGGTCGGGCGTTTGGCCAGTCGGTCGTGAAGGTGGTCAGTCGGTCGTGAAGGCCTGGGCGACCGCCTCGACCGCGTCGCGCTGTTCGTCGGTGATGTCGGTCGGCACGGTCAGCCGGATGCCGACCAGCAGGTCGCCGGTACCGCCCTTCGTCTGCACGCCGCGGCCCCGCACCCTGAGGGTCCGCCCGGGTGGAGTGCCGGCCGGGACCCTGACCCGCACCGACGGGCCGTCCAGGGTGGGCACCTGTATCTCGGCGCCGAGGACGGCCTCCGGCCAGCTGATCTCAGCGTCGACCGTCAGGTCTTTGTCGCGGCGTCCGAAAACCGGGTGGGATCCGACCCGAACGACCGCGTAGAGGTCGCCTGCAGGGCCGCCATTGACGCCGGGGCCGCCCTTGCCCGCCAGGCGGATCCTCTGGCCGTCGTCCACTCCGGCCGGGACCCGGACCTTGAAGGTTCGCGATCCATCCGCTCCGTTGAGCGTCACTTCCGTCGTCAAGCCGTGGACTGCGTCCTCAAAATCGAGGGCGAGCACGGCCTCCAGGTCCGCGCCGCGCCGCGGTGCCGTAGCCCGTCTGGACGTCCGTCCCAGGACGCTGCCGAGCAGGCCGTCGAGGTCTTCCGGGTCGATGGTGTTCCACGTCGAGGCGTCGAATGTCGTCCACGTCCCGTCTCCGCCCGGAAACCCGTCGCCCGCGAAGCGAGTCCACGTGCCCTCGTCGCCAGGACTCCAGGGCCCGTCCCCGCGAGTCCACGTACCATCGCCACGGCCCCACCCGTCCGCGTCGCGCCCCCAGGCGCGACCAGCAACGGCCCGGCGAAATTCGTCGTACTCGGACCGCTTGGCTTCGTCACCGATCACGTCGTAGGCAGCGGTGACCTCTTTGAACCGATCTGCGGCGGCCGGGTCGTCGGGATGGGTGTCCGGGTGCAGCTCGCGGGCCAGCTTCCGGTAGGCGCGACTGATCGTCTTGTGGTCCGCGTCCTCCGCCACACCGAGTACCGCGTATAGGTCCCTTTCCATCCAATCGGCCTGCACGGCCACCCTCGCACCTCCGTCAAAAGTTGAGTACACTGTTGTCAACTTCTGGGAGCCTGGCCGCATTCCCGTTCTGGCTGCCCTGGGCCGCTCCACCCCCCAATCGGCGTCAGAGGACCTGGTCGGGGATACCGTCGGCGGTGGTCATCGGGCACAATGAAACCATGGGGAACGCAGCGACCGCAGTGGAGTCCGTGCTGGCCCGAGTCCCGCTCCACGACGTGGACACCCACGTGGCCGAGCCGGAGGATCTGTGGACCAGGCGCATCGGCGCCAAGTGGGGAGACAGGGCACCGCACGTGGTGGCCACTCGTGGCGGCGACTACCACAGGAACGAGGTGCAAACCTGGGTCAGCGGCGGCGACAAGCTGTGCGACCTGCTGGCATCCGTTCGGGGCAACAGTCGAAACGAGGACGCCAGACGAGCCGGCGGGGACCCGAAGGCTCGCCTCGAGTGGATGGACCACCACGGCGTGTTCAGCCAGGTGCTGTACCCGAACGTCATCGCCTTCCACCCGCGACCCTTCATCAGGATGGAGCCCGAGTTGGGTTTCGATTGCATCCGGGCCTACAACGACTTCCAGTCTGAATTCTCCGCCGAATCGCCCGAGCGGCTGATCCCGATCATGAACCTCCCGTGGTGGGATGTGGACGAGTCGCTCCGCGAGCTGGACCGGTGCCAGGCCATGGGCCACCGGGGTATCAACTTCGGGTGGGAGTTCGAAAAACTGGGCTTCCCGCGTCTACGGGATGACCATTGGGCTCCCATCCTCAATGCGGCTCAGGAGCGGGGTTTGCCGCTGAGCTTCCACATCGGGTTCAACACCGAGACGGTTGGTACGGGGCAGTTGGACGAAATGGGTGACCTCGACCGGGCTGGCTTCTCCGCCGCATTCTTCCTGGGCAACGCCAGGTGCATCATCGAGCTGATCGTCGGCGGACTGTGCGAGAACTACCCGAGACTCAAGTTCGTCTCTGTCGAGAGCGGGTCGGGCTACATCCCCTATCTCATCGAAACGCTCGACTGGCAATACCTCAACAACAACCTCCACAAGAAGTATCCACACCTGCTCGTGCCGTCCGAATATTTCCGGCGGCAGATCTACGGCACGTTTTGGTTCGAAGCCAACGTGGCCCGCCTCGTCGATCTGTACCCGGACAACTTCATGTTCGAGTCGGACTTCCCCCACTCGACGAGCCTGACGCCGTGCGAGACGATCGAATGCGTCCAGGGGCCGCGCGACACGATTCTGGCCAACTTTCAAGGCGTGTCAGAGGACGTTCTGGTGAAGGTCCTCCACGATAACGCCGCCAAGGTGTACGGGCTCAAGTGAGATCCGGCCCCTGGCCGCCGGTCCAGGTGAGTGGTTAGAAGGACACCATTTGCGTCCACGGCGCGCCGGTCTCTTGTCGACACGATGTCCTTGCCGAGCGGAGCCAGCGCCACCCCGGCCAGCTTGAAGTTTCCTAACCTTCCATGCTCGGCCCCGCACCTCGGTCCGCACTCTGGCCACCTGATCGCAGGTTCCCGCCCCCCTACCCGGGCCGCCCGACCCGGTCCCCTCGGCCCGGTCCCACCCTGGCCCGTCCCACCCCGGCCTGGCCCGCCCCGGCCTGGGCCCCCTTCCCCCGGCCTCCGGGCCGCCCGGTTCGTCCTCCGCCCGGTTCGTCCTCCGCCGGATCCGTCCTCCGCCGGATCCGTCCTCCGCCGGGTCCCTCCCTCCCCCCAGCCCGTCCCCTCCACCCGGCCAAAAACGGTCAGTAAAAACGGTCGCGGCGCGGTTCATTAACCGTTTTTGAAAAAATCTGAGCGAGGTGACGCCAAAAAACGGTCAGTAAAACGATCGGGTGGGTCGTGGGCCACGTTTACTGACCGTTTTCAGAAAAATCTGAGCGTGATCACGCCCAAAAACGGTCAGTAAAAACGGACGGGGCGCGGTTTACTGACCCTTTTTGAAAAGATCCCAGCGCGGTGGCACGCGAGAACCGTCAGTAAACCCATGCCGGTCGGCTGAGCTTTCTGGAAACCATTCAGCCGTCGTTGAACCCGTCCCGGAGGTGAGCGGGGGCATGAATCATCCAGGCGTCGGTGATCAGTTCGGCGAGCTCCCGCTTGGCCACGCCTTGGAGTTGGATGAGCACGGCGGCGTAGCCGTTGAAATGGGGAATGGTGAACACGGCTTCGGAACTGGAAGCCAACACGGCTTCCTTCTCGTCGAGATCGGCTACTGCGACGGCCAGGATCGGCCCGGCCGGAGGTTCGTCCTGGCCATAGCGTCGAATATCCGCCTTGCTGAAGGGGCGATCCCACGCGAACGCCTTGCCGCCCACAAACCAGGTCGGGTTGCCGTGCCGCTCGCCCTCGCTCACACCCGGCAGGCCGGCAGCGATCCGGGCCGCATCTTCGATCGTCGGCACCCCGCCACGATAGGCGCGATAGGCGCGATAGGCGCGACCTCGAGATGGTGAGATGTGACACCGGCTGACGCAGGAAGGGGTCACGAGCAAGGACTCGGATGTGGGCCCTGATCGAGCAGAGTAAGAATTGGCGTACAGGAGATACCAAGCGGTCCGGGTCCTGCGAGAGTGGTCCGCTCGGTGACGCCTACCACGACAAGGAGCCGACCGTGGCGACGCCATCGACCATTCCGCCCCAGCCAGTCAGGGCTCGTACTGATTCGAGCCCGTCCGAGCTGGGTCATGCAGCAGGGACGAGATCTACCGTCGAACCTGAAGTCCGCGTCCCTTTTGTACGGCCTTTGCACCATTCGTCGGTGCGGACCGTCGGTTTCGTGGCTGCCCTGGCGTTGGGTTGGGCCGGGGTTGTCCTGCTCGCGGCCCACGTTCAGGCTCCCACGACAGTCCGTCATATCGCCCTATTCGTGCATTTGGTCAGCGTGGTGGCGGGCTTCGGTGCGGTCCTTGCCGTCGACCTGCTGGGCGTGCTCTGGCTGACGGGGCGACGCGACCTTCGAGACGTGGCCTCGCTGGCCATGACCTTGGAGCTGTTGATCTGGAGTGGCCTGGTCGGGCTCACGATCAGTGGGATCTTCCTCGAACCCGAGATGGCTCCTCGCACCTGGGTGAAGATGACTCTCGTCTTCGTGGTGATCGTCAACGGCTGCCACGCCCGTCGCCTGGTCCGCTTCGCAGCCCACGCCCCTGCCGCCCTCCGTCCCGCGGGAGCACCACCCTGCTATTTCCGCCAAGTCGTAGTCACCTCGGCGGTCTCACAGATCGGATGGTGGGGCGCCCTCGTCATCGGCTTCTGGACCACCCTCGGTCGGCACGGGGGCTAGGACCCCGCGCTCCGCGCCTCTGTCAGGAAGCTCAGCCCGGCTACCGAGGACGTTAGGCTGCGCCCGCGGGCTGACGTAACCGGCCGGCCGCCGGGAAAGCAGGAGAGCGATGACACAACGACAGGTGCGGATGCCTGATCCCAGCGACCATTAGAGACAGGCACCCATCGGCAGTCAGCTCTCGGGTCGGTGCCCGATGGCCTGGGCCGGGGCAGTCTCGGGTGACGTCGGCGAGGAGCGACCAATGAGCGCGGTTGACAACGGCATCGAGCGTCGTCGGTTCGAGGTCCGCTCGCGAGAGGACGCCGTGACGGGTTACCTATGGACCGAGAATGGCGAGTGCGGCCCACGGCCACTCGTGCTGTTCGGCCACGGTGCCACCTCCAGCAAAGACTCCCGTCTGATCGCAGCCCTCGCCACCCGTCTCGTCCGGGACCTCGGCTTTTGCGCAGTGGCTATCGACTTTCCCCATCACGGTGAGCGGCGGTCTGAGCAGGAACGGTCGGTACCCATTGGGCAAATACGATCAACCATGGGGCTGATTTCCTGGCGGCAGCGCAATACCAGAGCCACGGAGCAGGCGATAACAGACCTTCGCGTCGCCCTCGACTTCGCGTGCGCGCAAAGTGAGGTGGACCCCGATGGTGTCGCCTATGTCGGCTTGTCGATGGGGACTCGCTTCGGGCTTCCTTTCGTCGCCACTGAACCACGGGTGAAGGCCGCGGTCTTCGGCCTCTTCGGATGGGCTGCGCATCTCCGTGATCCGGACGAAGAAGGCCTCGCGGAACGATCACCCGCGTTCGCATCGGCGGCCAGAGCCATTCAGGTACCGACCCTGTTCCTGCTGCAGTGGGAAGACGAGCACTTCCCCAAGGAGGATGGCCTCGCTCTCTACGACCTCCTCGGGTCCACGGAGAAGACGCTGCACGCGAACCTCGGTGGCCACGGCGCCCTGCCGCGAGCCGAGGTGGTTGACGTCATCGGGTTCCTGAATCGACACCTCGCCTCGTAGGCTTCCGTGAACCGATTGGCGAACAATGGACCGTGACGCCCTCGTCGTCGTTCCGGAGGCGGCGCCCCAGGGGACCTCCCCGGCACCACCCGTACGTAAGAGCGCGTTCCGGGCCCTACGTTCTCGCCCGTTCCGCATCTACTTCTCCGGGCAGGTCATCTCGGCCAGCGGGACGTTCCTGCAGCAGACCGCCATCGGTTGGCTCGTCCTAGAGCTGACCGGATCGGCGAGCTCGCTCGGGCTGGTTCTCGCCGCCGGGGGAATCCCCTACCTCCTCTTCGGCCCTGGGGCGGGACCATCGCAGATCGGTTCGACCTGCGCAAGCTTCTCATCGTCACCCAGGCCGCGTATGGGATTCTCGCCGCCGTCTTGTGGGGGATAGCGGCTGAAGCTCGAGCCGGTCGGGATCGAACCCGATGCGGTCGGCGATGGCGCCGACGAGAATGTGCTCCACGGAGGTCGAGGCCTTGAGGTACTCGCCATGCCGCGCTGGCTCTGCGCCGGCCAGCACCTGGAACTCCATGAGCCGGCCCGGAGGCAGACCGGAGACCTCACCGGGCTCGTACATGCCGGCCACGGCAGCGGCGAGAGCCCCGGCCAGTGACTCCTCCGGGGACGACCACCCAGGGTGGCAGCCCACCCGATAGGCTCGCCGCGTGACCGGCCACACGATGGCCGCCTCTTCGCTGTGGAAGTAGTCGTTGAACGCAATACCCACGTTTCTGCCGGTGTCGGCCCTTGGCAGCCCGCCGGTCGCCGGGTACGGTGCGGATCGTGCCCGATCAGGAACACCAGGAGCGCCAACCGGGACTGGAGGTGCAGACGGCGGAGTGGGACGCCCGGTATGGCGAAGCCGACGGGGCGATGTGGAGCGGGCGGCCCAATGGGCGCTTCCTCGCCGAGGTCCAGGCGCTTAGCCCGGGCCGGGCGCTCGACGTGGGTTGCGGCGAAGGCGCCGATGCCATCTGGCTCGCCCGGAATGGGTGGACCGTCACCGCCATCGACGTATCGGCTGTCGCCATCGACAGGGCCCAGGAAGCGAGCCGGCTGGCGGGCACCACCGTGGAGTGGGTGCACGGGGACGCCCTCCAGACACCCTTCCCGGCTCGCGACTTCGACCTGTTGTCGATGCAATACCCGGCGCTGCCGAAATCCACCGGGGAGGCGGCCCTACGGAGGCTGCTCGACACGGTGAGGCCGGGCGGGTTGCTTCTGGCCGTCTACCACGACCTCGACGACGAGCACCGTGAGCACATGAAGGCCCAGGGGGTCGATCCGGCCGCCTACGTGGAAGCTGACGAGCTCACCCGGCTTATCCGGGACGGCTTCACGGTCGAGCGGTACGCAGTCGAACCTCGCCTCGATCCGCCCCCCGGTACCCCGCATATCGCGGACCTCATCGTGCGGGCCCGGCGTCGCTAACCGAGGGGTCGAATCGAGTCGATGCCGCTTTCGCGGGAAATGGCAGAGTTCATCCGGCGCTTCGCCAACCGGGTCACCCGCCGCCTCGCCGGCTGGGCGCCTGGGTTCGCGCTCATCGAGCACGAAGGCCGTCGTTCGGGGAGTCGTTATGAGACGCCTGTCAACGTCTTCGGGGACAACGGGCAGTACGGCGGGGCGCCCACCTATGGGGTCCATGGCTGACGACCACGCGTTCGCGGCCGGCCAGCGGAGCGCCCTCGGGGGACGGTTCGTCCGGTGAGGATCCGGACGCAGCCGCCGCCGAAGCCCGGCCCGAACGATCCGGCTGGTGGCGCCGCAGCGTTTGGGCCCGGGATCGGTCGGCGCCGTTGCGGGCGTTTGTTCAGACCGAGTCGGGGAGCGCCATGGTGCTGGTCGCCGGGATCGTGGCCGCCCTGGTGTGGGCCAACGTCGACACCGCGTCCTATGACTCCGTCTGGAACACTGATTTCTCGATCAAACTGGGCCGGTATGGGATAAGCCAGGACTTGCGGACCTGGATCAACAGCGGCCTCATGGCGCTGTTCTTTCTCGTCGTCGGTTTGGAGACGCGTCGCGAATTCGATCTGGGTGACTTGCGCGAACGCCGCCGGTTCGTCCTGCCGTTGGTGGCAGGAGTCGCGGGCATGCTCGTCCCGATCGGGATCTACCTCGTGATCAACCACGGACGTCCCAGTGCCCACGGCTGGGGCGTAGCCATGTCCACCGATACTGCCCTCGCTCTGGGCGTGCTGGCCGTGCTCGGGCGGGACATACCCGATCGGATGCGGGTGTTTGTGCTGACGGTTTTTGTGGTGGACGACCTCGCCGCCTTGGCCGTGATCGCGGCTGCCTACAGCGGCAAGATCACCGTCACGCCGCTGGTCGTGGCCGCGGCGGCCTACGCCCTCCTCCTGGTGGCCGTCCGCCTGCGCTTACCGCAGCCGGCGATTTTTGTCGGCCTCGGGATCCTCATGTGGGGCGCGCTGCGCGTCAGTGGCATCGACCCCATCGTCGCCGGCCTGGCGATCGGCTTGGCCGCGCCCGCCTACACCCCGAACCGCGGCGACCTCCAGGCCGCCACCGCGTTGGTACGCCGCTTCCGTGAGCAGCCCACCCCCGAGCTCGCCCGATCGGCCCGGGTCGGTCTCTCCTCGACCCTTTCACCGAACGAGCGGCTACAGAACCTCTACCACCCCTGGACCAGCTACCTCATCGTCCCCTTGTTCGCCCTGGCCAATGCCGGAATCGTGCTGAACGCCAGCTTCCTGAGCCACGCCTATACCGCCCCCATCACGCTGGGGGTGATCGTCGGCTACGTCGCCGGCAAGCCCGTGGGCGTGGTGCTCAGCTCGTGGGCCGTGACCCGTTTCAGCCACGGACGCATCCGGCCTCCGATCGGAAATGCCGCGGTCACGGCGAGCGGCACCATTGCCGGGGTCGGCTTCACCGTGGCCCTCCTGATCGCCTCCCGTGCCTTCCAGGGGACAGAGCTCGACGAGGCCAAACTCGGCGCCCTGTCCGCCGCCGTGTTGGCCGCCTTGCTTACCTCCGCCGTGCTCTGGGTCACGACCCTCCTGCCCGCCGCCCGACGGACCCGGGCGCTGTTCGGCGATCCCCGCCTGATCCAGGATCTCATCCCCGCAGTCGACCCCGACCGGGACCACCTCCGGGGTCCCCGGCGTGCCGCCATCACGATCATCGAATTCGGTGACTTCGAATGCCCGTACTGCGGCTTGGCCGAGCCCATCGTCCGCGAGCTGCTCACCGACACCACCATCCGCTACATATGGCGTCACCTGCCACTGACCGACGTCCACCCCCAGGCGCAGTTGGCGGCCGAAGCCACAGAAGCGGCGAGCGCTCAGGGTGCCTTCTGGCCTATGCACGACCTGCTCCTGGAGCACCAGGACATGCTGTCTCAGGCTGATCTCATCCGCTACGCCCAACAGCTCGAGCTCGACACGACCCGGTTCGGCCACGACCTCGAACATGGCTCCCACGTCAGCCGTATCGCCCAGGACATCGAGTCCGCTGATCTCAGCGGCGTGTCGGGCACACCGACGTTCTTTATCAACGGGCAGCGCCACTACGGCGCCTACGACATCACTACGCTCGCCTCCGCCATCGCCACGGAGCGCCGGCGACTCGAGGCGGCAACTGCGACCGTCCCCCAATAGGATCATGTCCCGAAGAGCGCGCTTGGATATAGAGGTGACGGAGTGATGGGTGCCGGATCCCCCCCGGCCAAGGCTGGTTAGTCGTGTTGGCTCATACTTGAAAGGCTGCCACAGATGGCGAACAAGTTCCAACGGAGCGTTTCGATCATTGGCGTGGGATGCACACCCTTCGGTGACGTCCTGGAGACGCCCGAGTTGCAAGGGATGACAGAGAGAGAATTGGCGTCGTGGGCCGCCATCGACGCCATGCGTGATGCCGGAATCTCCTCCAAGGACGTCGACGCGTTCTACATCGGGCACTGTCTCGACGAGCAGGTCTCGGGCAGCATCAACACGGCGGCCGCGGTGGCCGACTGGATCGGCATGCGGAACAAGCCGGGCCTGCACCAAGAAGCGGCGTGCGCAACGGGCGGCACCGGACTGTGGCTGGCCTGCCAGGCCGTTGCGTCCGGGATGTACCGCATCGTCATGTCCGTCGGTGTCGAGATACTGCGAAGCAAGGTCATCGACGGCAAGCCACCCTTCATGCGCCAACCTCTCTCGGCCTCGGACAACAGGGCCATGACCCTGACCCGAGATCGGGCCTACATGGATGACACGGTCGGGTTTGGTTCGAGGGACACCAGCCTCATCACCTATGGGAAGGCCTATGGTCTTTCGGTCGAGCAACTCGAGGAGGTGTCGGTCGCCGCCGCGATCAACGCCCACCACAATGCCTCGCTCAACCCGTTGGCGCCGCTGTGCACGACGGACTTGCTCGAGCAGGCCCGGGCGCACGGTTTTATCGACGAGGTGAGCTACATGACCTCGGATTTCAACCCGAAGGTCGGCCTGATGACCAGGGCGTCGGATTTCTATGTGCACGCAGACGGGGCGTCCGCCATCATCGTCTGCCCGACCGAGCTCGCCAAAAACTTCAGGGCCCACCCCATCGATATCACGGGTATCGCGGTCGCTACCGCCAACCTCTACCATTCCCGTGGCGTCGACTGCGAATCTGACGTCGCCGCGTACGCAGCCGCCTTCGACATGGCCGGCGTGGACCCGGCCACAGACATCGACTACATGTACGTACACGACCCGGGCATCTCCGGCCAGTACATGGGGGCCGAAACCGCTGGTTACCTCCCTCGTGGCGGAGGATGGAAGGCCGTGTTGGAAGGCCGCACGGCGATAAAAGGCGACAAGCCCATCAACACCAGTGGAGGACGCACGGCCATGGGACACGCCTACGCCGCCTCGGTCGGAGGCGAGATCGCCGAGGCGGTCTGGCAGATGCGGGGGCTATGCGGACCGAGACAGATCACGCCGGCTCCGGAGGTGAGCGCGGTGTACGGCCTGGGGGGCTCGATGACGTCGGTCGCCGCGGTGCTGCAGACGGCCTGATCGGAGACGGTGATGGTAACGATGCAGCCATACGTCAAGATGTGGTACGACCATCTCGCCCAGGGAAGGATCATGGGGCTGCGGTGTTCGCAGTGCCGGGGATACGAGTTCCCACCGGTGCCGATTTGCAGCAGCTGTTCGAGCTTCGATCTCGACTGGGTCCCGATGAGCGGCAAGGGCCAAATGACCGCGTTCAAGGTGCCATTGCAACCCGATCCCGAGTTTGCCTCCGTGTGGCCTTATCTCAACGGGGTCGTCGCGCTGGAAGAAGGTCTCATGTACGGGGGCATGGTCGTCGGGGTCGGACCAGACGACTTCGAGTGGCTGTACGACGCCCTCCCCGTAGCGGTGGAAGCCGACATCAGAGATCGGAGCGGCACCAAGTTACTGGCCTTCCACCTCTCCCGCTGATTTCCCCGTGACAACTGGCGCCGGCAAACGCACCAGCAAAGGCCGAAGGGTCCACCGGGCCTAGATCACATTCAGCTGCGGTAGCTCCCCTGGAGGAACTCGTCGACCAGTCCGGGCCAGGTAGGCAGCCAACCGAGTTCCGTCCGTGCCCGTTCGGCGGTGGTGCCCTGGTCGAGGAGCAACACCTCGGCGAAGTAGTCACCGAGCCGGCCGCGGGCCTCCTTGTCAGATCCGGGCGCAGCTCCCTGGGCGCCGGCCGCGACGGCGGCGGCCTCGGTGAGTTCCGCCACGGTCGGCATCAGGCCGTTTCCGATCACGTAATAGCCACGGGCCGTGTCATCCTCCAGGGCCAGACGGAAAAACCCGGCCAGGTCGGCGGCGTGGACCGTCGACCAGTGCTGCCGCCCGGTACCGAGCATGATCAGGTTGCCGTTGCTGTCCCTCGGGGAAGAGAGCAAGATCCCAGGGACTCCCCCTCCGCCGTCGCCGTACGCCACGCTGGACCCGATGACGAGCCCGCGCATGCCCGCCGCGTCGAGCACGCGACGTTCGATTGGCGGCTTCCAGGCCACCATTCCGGGAGGGTTGAGCGGTGATTCCTCGGTGATCGCCAGGTTGGACCCGAAGGTCCACAGACCACTGATATGCGCATATGGCTTGCCGTTGGACCCGTAGGCTTCGATGGCCGCGTCGACCACCGAAGAATCGAGGTCGGCGCTGGTGGCATCGCCGGGGCTGGCGGTGTGGACTGCACCGTCGACGCCGTCGAACACCCTGGTGACCGCGGCCCGGTCGTAAAAATCGACGACCGTCGGGGAGGCACCGCGAGCAGCGGTCGTCTCCGCCTGGGTCTCGTCGCGCACGAGGGCGATGACTTCGTGGCCGTGGGCCGCCAGCTCGGCCAGGATGTGGGATCCGACGAATCCCGTGGCGCCGGTCAAGGCGATTTGCATTGGGTGCTACCTCCAGTCGGGTTCGAGGTCTGTGCTCGACACGAGTAGCTCGCGATGGCCACCCATCCTTTCTTCTCATCGAACACGCGACTTGATCCGCCAAATATCGTGACAGTATGTATTTGCGTTGTCAAGCAATCTTCTGGAGGAATCCCTCTTTTGAACCGGACCTCGTACTGGTAAGGGGTGATGCTTTACTTGATCGAGCAAGTAACCGGGCAACTTTTGTGCACCTGGCCAAGCCGGCCGGGATAGGCGGGCAGACCACGCTCAGAACGGATACCCCAGGCTCTGGCCGCCGCAGCTCCTCGGCTCGTTGCTCACGGTGCGCGCCCTCGTCGTCGACGGGCTGTCGCCCGAGCAGCTTCGGCGTCTCGGCCGTGATGCGCCGCCCAACAGGGCGCACATCGACACCTGAAGGATCACTGACAGCGCCGCAACGGCTGTAGCGGCTGTAGCGGACCGGGTTTACGTCGCGCTCCGCCGGCGCACCACAGAGTCGACCGTGACGGCGGCCAGCAAGACCAACGCGGTCACCACGTCTTCGCCCGCCGCCCCGATACCGAGCAGGCCCAGGCCGTTGGCTACGGCGGCGATGACCACCCCACCCAACAAGGCGTGGATGGCCTTCCCGTGGCCTCCGAAGAGGCTGGCGCCCCCGATCACCGCGGCGGCCACGGCATACAGGACGAGCGTGCCGCCGTCGATGTCCGTCGCCATCGAACCCAGCCGTGACGCGTACACGAGCCCCGCCATGCCCGCGGTCAGGCTGCACAACGCGAAGCCGGCCGTGCGGACCATCGCCACGTTGATGCCGGCCCGGCGGGCCGCCTCCGGGCTAGCGCCGATGGCGTAGATGTAGCGCCCGAGTTTGGTCTTGCCGAGCAGCCAGGACCACAGCACGACGACCGCCAGCACGAAGGGGATTACGTACGGCACGCCTCGCAAGGTGACGTGTAGTACGCCCCGGTTGACGTTGCAGATGAGGACGAGGGCGACCCCGGCGGCGGCGGTCACGACGATGGTGAGGATCGCGATGCTCATCGGCGGTGCACTCAGTCCCTTGGCCCGGCGGCGGGATACCCGGAGGATGGTCACGACGGCATACAGGGCCACCACGACAATCAGAATGATCCAGCTTGTCAGTGGGGAAATGTTGCCGTTGACGAGCTTGTAGACGGGGCTGGAGCTGCTGATGGTGATCACCCCTCCCACGGCCTCCTTGTCGCGGTCGGCCAGCCAGATCATGACCCCCTGCCAGCCGAGGAGTCCGGCGAGGGTCACGATGAAGGAAGGAAGACGAAGGCGGGTAATGAGGGTGCCTTGGAGGGCCCCGATCAAGGCAGTGATCAAGAGCCCGACGATGATGCCCGCCCACCAGGGCCAGGCGTAGGGAGCGGCGATCAGCTCGGCGATGATGAAGGCGCCGACCGCGGCTACATAACCGGCGGAAAGGTCGATCTCACTGAGCAGCAAGGCAAATATCTCGGCCAGGCCGAAAAGGATGAACACCGTTGCCTGCACGAACAGGTTGACCAGGTTGCCGGCGGTCAGGAACTTGGAGTTCTGCACCTGGAAAATGATCACGATCACGACCAGCCCGGTCAGGATCGGGAGCGCCCCGCTCTGGCCGGCTTTGATCCGGTCGCGCCAACCTCGCAGATAGTCACCGAGCGAGTCGGCCAGCAGTTCTGGCTGGGTGGCCCCGGACTGGGCCAGGCTGATGCTGACGTCCAGCTCGTCGTCGGGTGGATCGGTGATCACCGGACCTTGCACCGGGCCGTTGATGGTATTGATAGACGCAGCAGGTTCGGGCGCCGAGATCGGAGGGACCGGTGTTTCCTCGTCGGGCGACATAGCTCAACTCCCCTCCCGGTGTGTGGGGTCAACCCCTGGGCTACGACTCAGGGTCCCGGTGGTCATGTACTCGACCACCCCCTGCCGGTCGAAGTCGGCGGCCGGACCCTGAGCGACCATTCGGCCGAGATAGAGAATGGCGATACGATCGGCCACGCTGAAAACGTCGACCAGGTTGTGGGAGATCACGAGCACCGACACGCCCTGACTGGACAGACGCCGGATGAGGTCGAGCACCAGCGTGGTTTGCGCAACGCCCAGGGCCGCGGTCGGTTCGTCCATGATGACGAGTTGAGCCTGCGACATCACGGCTTTGGCCACCGCCACGGACTGACGTTGCCCGCCAGAGAGCGACGCCACGGGTTGGCGGATGGAGCGCACCGTGGTAACCCGGAGATCCTCCAGGGTTTGGCGCGCCGCTATCTCCATGCTGTCCTCGTCGAGCAGCCCGTAGCGGAGTCGCTCGTGGCCCAAAAACATGTTCTGCACGATGTCGAGGTTGTCGCAGAGGGCCAAATCCTGGTAGATCGTCGTTATACCGAGCGCCTCGGCGTCCTTGGGGCTATGAAGGCGAACGGGCTTACCCCGCCAGAGAATCTGACCTTCATCGGGTTCCCAAAGACCCGACACCGTTTTGATCAATGAGGATTTACCGGCCCCGTTGTCCCCGACCAGGGCCGTCACCTTCCCGGCCGGGACGTCGAGATCGACCCGGGTGAGGGCGTGAACGGGGCCGAAGGTTTTACTCACCCCCCGAAGCTGCATCAGGGGGCCATCGTCGGTTCCCGGGCGGTGGCCGGCACCGGCGTCGAGGGCAGTGTTGGACGTCATCGCCCAGGAACCGTAGATGAAAACACGTCAGGCAGGCTCAGGGAGTGATACCTGCGGCCGTGCACTCCGACGCATACGAGCCGGCACAAAGCTGGGCAGCCGGCACAAAGTCGTCCTTGACGACGGTCGCGTTCATGTTGGACGTGGTGACCCACTCCGGGATGAGCAGGGTCGACTTCACCGCCACGTTGGCCGTGGTGTCCTGCGTGCTGCCGTTCACGAGCCCGGCCGGAGGCGTCTGATGGGCCCGGAGAAAGAGGGCCAACGCCGAGGCCGCTTGCGCCTCGAGGTAGATGGGCTTGTAGACGGTTCCACACTGGTAGCCGGAGAGGACGTTCTGCAGCCCCGTCAGAGTGGCGTCCTGCCCCGTGGTGGGGAAGGTCTTCGGGGCGATGTGGAGGGTCTTCAGGTAGGTGAGGATCGGCGCCCCTGTCTCGTCATTGGGGATCAAGGCCGCATTGATGTTCGGGTGCGCCGTGTACGCCTCCTGGAATTCGGTCTCGGCCGTCGGCGGGTCCCACGTACCGGCGGTGGCGATCACCTTGGTCCATGTCCCGGCGGCGAACAGCGGATTCAGGACCGCGTTGTAGCCCTGGGCAAACAGGGTGGCGTTGTTGTCGGTCACCGCGCCGTGCATGACCGCCACCTGGGGCTTGGCGACGTGCCAGGCCGCGACGCAGCTCACCAGGCCTTGTCCCATGACCTTGCCTACGTCAACGTTGTCGAAGCTGATGTAGTACTGGCGGGAGCCGCCCAACGTGAGCCGGTCATAGTCGATCACGGGCACCCCGTGGGCCTGGGCGTAGGCCTCGATCGCCTTTCCTACCCCGGAATCGAGGGGGTCGACCATGAGCACGGTTGCGCCGTTGGTGATGTCGGCTTGGGCGTCACTCAGCTGGGTGGTGTCGCTTCCATGGGCATTCTGGACGATGATGTCGGACGTCGAAAGACCAGCAAGCCCCAGGGCCTTCGATAGATCGGGGGCGTCGAATTCCACGTAGCGGGTGGAGCTCACCGTGTCCGGCAGGATGGCGGCCACCTTGCCCGTGCCGGCGGACGCTATGGACTTCAGCTGCGCCATGACGGAAAAGTCACTGGTGAACGAGGTCGCCGTGAGCGAGCTCGCAGACGCCCCGGGGGCAGTCGTGGCGGAGGGTGCGGCCGTTGTCGCGGGTGCGGCGGTGGTCGGGGAGCTGGTGCTCTTGCTGCTGCTGCTACAGGCGGCGAGCAGTCCTCCCGTCAGAGCAAGGGCGCATAACGCCACTGCTGGCTTGGTGGGGTATTTCATCGTTTCTCCTCTTGATGAAGCGGGTTGCGTTCGCTACGGACAGCCTTTAATCGACCGATCGGTCGAATGGTCATCTCAGTTGCGGACCCTACGAAAAGGGCGGAAGGACTTTATTAACTGCCTGCGCAGATAGGCATTCACGCTCCTTCCGCGGTCAGTTGGCGAGCCGGTTGGACCCGGCGGGTCGGCCGATCCTGCGTCTGCCTCATCGCCGGGAGACGACCGGGATCCCGGAGCGTGGGCTCGAGGGCGACCTCCGCCGCCCCGAGCAGCACGGACGTGCGGCCGAGCGAAGGAGGAACGAGCTCCACGTCGAGCTGGGCCTCAGTCACCACGGCTGTCCGCAGCTGGGCGGTGAGCATCGGCCGCTGCAATTCGAGCACATCGGCGAGAACACCGCCGAGCACGACCATATCGGGATTGAAGATGTTCACGATGTTGGCCAGGCCGATGCCCACCCACCGGGCCACCCGCTCGAGCGCCTGCTTCGCCTGGATTTCGCCCTGCGCCGCGTCCGCGAGCAGCTCGTCTACGGCAACCCGGCCCCCGGGGCGGCGACCAGCCAGCGCCAGCAGGGCGTCCTGACCGATCTCCGTCTCCCAGCAGCCGCGAGACCCGCATCGGCAGGGAAGCCCCTCTGGATTGACCCGCATGTGACCGATTTCACCGGCATAGCCTGCGGTGCCTTCCAACAGCTTTCCATCTGCGATGACCCCGCCACCGACGCCGACCTCGGCGTGGATGTAGACCAGGTTGGCGACCCCACTTCCGATACCGCGGGTGTGTTCGGCGACAGCCCCGAGGCTGGCATCGTTGCGGCACAGGACCGGAATCGACAGGCCAACGTGGGAATCGAGGCGCGTGGCCATGCGCGTGCCGAACGGAACCTCACGCCACCCGAGGTTGGGAGCGAAGTGCACCACACCGTCCTCGGCGCGAACGACCCCCGGCACGGCAACACCCATGCCCGCCAGGCAGATCCCCGGTGGTAGACGGGCCGCCAGCTTCTTGCTGAGTCGACAGACCTGGCGCAGCACCCGCTCCAGAGCCCGATCCTGTTCGCTCTCGAGACCGACCTCAGACTGGTCCAGCACACAGCCGCCGGGCGCAACTACCGCCACCGTCACCGCATCGACACCCAGCATCACCGCGAGCACAGCGATGGTGTCGGTGCGGAGATCGACAACATGCGACGGCCGTCCTGGTGTTCCTCGTTCGCGAGTCGTGCGTTCCACGACCAGACCGCGTGTCGCCAGGTCGTCGACCAGCGCCCCGATCGTGCTCCGGTTCAGGCCCAAGATCCGCGTCAACTCGGCCCTCGACGTGGGGCCCTGGCGATGGATGTGGCCCAGCAAGGTAGCCAGGTTGTGCTGGCGAACCACGTCCTGTGTCGCCCCGCGCACCTCCACGCGCCGGCGTCGGCCTTTCTCCAATGCACTCCTCGTTGCTCGACCCGCGACCCATCAGGCGCCGGTATTCCTCCCCTACGCATCCGGCGGCCGCGTCTCGGTAGCTCAGCATAAGTTGCCTCAGGCAACTTTTCAAGCTTGTTATTGCAGGAGGCCGCAACATTTGTGACGTTCCGTACATGAGGTCCCCCCCAGTTTCCGCAATCGGCAGGCCGGGTAAGCACTAGGCATGGCTACAGAACGGCAGAAAGCAGCTGCGCGCCGGAACCTGGAGAAGGCCCGTCAGGCCCAGAGCGCCAGGGCGCACGGCGAGCAGGTCCCCAAGCAGTCCTCTGGCTTGAGCGCCGCCGAGGAAAACCAGCTCAGCCCGTCAGAGTTCGCCTTCCCGGACGAGCGCAAGGAACCGCTCACCGACGCCAGCCACGTGCGCAACGCCATCGCCCGATTCGACCAGGTGGAAGGCGTAACCGACAGCGAGCGCGACGAGGCGTGGAAGCGGATTCAGCAGGCCGCCAGGCGTTTCGACGTGGAGGTCTCCGAGTCCAACTGGCACGAGCTCTTCGTAGGCGGAAGAGCCGGCGAACGGTAGTCGACGCCTCTCCAGGTGGAGGCCTGATGGGCCGGAGTACCCCGGCTGACCTTAGCTGCGGGGAAGCACCGTGACCAGGGTCTGGGAGCCGTCTGCCCCCACGATCTGGACGACGAGCGGCAACATCGGGGGCTTCGAGTCCGTCAGAATCGAGGTGGGGCGCGGAATCGAGTGCCGTAGCACCACCGGGTAGCGGCCATCCCGGCCGCCCACCCCGACTGAGGCTTCGTCGGCGTGCTCGTCATACTCGACATAGGCGAGCGGAATCCGCTCAGCCTGGTATTCGTCCCCGAACTCGACGTCCAGCACCTCGACGGTGACGTCGTCACCGGCACGCACCCTGGTGAGTTCGTCAAGCATCTCGTGCCAGGCTTCCTTGGGGCGTTCGTGAACGATGTCCGGGCGCCGATCCTTCGAGTGCTTTGCCACACGGTTATTGTCGCACCTGCCGAGCCGCGGGACCAACAGATCGGAGCCCCGGGCGGCAACCGTCGTGGTGCCTCGGTGCCGGCCCCGCGGTCGTCGGCGGCGTCAGCGGCATCGGCGAGTCGGCGTCGGGTCGGCGTCGGGTCGGTGGCATCGGCGGCTCCGGTCGGTCGCTCCCGCCTCGTCCGTCGACCTCGCCACTTCTGGACATCTGAGCAGCCTCAGGCTGTATGGATGTCCATTTGTCGACGGGGAAAAGAGTGGGGCGCCGCGGCCCCACGCCCCTCGTCCCCGTTCGGTGACGGGGCCGGCCGAACCCGAGTCGGTCCGGTTCGGATCGGCAGCTGGTCTTCAAGTGCCGCTAAAGGTACAGACCCGAGAAGGGCGAACCACGACCTCTTCACTTCTGGACATTTGAACAGCCTCAGGCTGTATGGATGTCCATTTGTCGGTGAGAGACAGCACCCCGGCTCACCGACTGACGAGTCGAGGTCAGGCCACCTCGAAGGCAATCATCGGAACGATCATGGGGGTGACCGGCTTTACGCCCTCCGCCGCCACGATGGGCCCGAGGTGGGCGGCGAAGGCATTGAAGTCCGCTTCACTTTCCCAGACATCGAAAATGGCGATGCCGTCGCCTTCGCCAAAGCAACTGTGCATCTTCATGCCCTTGGGCTCGACACCAGAGGCCCGCATCTGGTCGTCAATGCGCCGGTACTGCTCCTCGGTCATGTCAGTCGGACGGATATACACACCGATCATCGTTGTCACCCTTCGTTCGTTGAGGGGAGTATTACGCGTGGGGCGCTTCCTGGCCACTTGGTTTCCCGGGGTGGGCACCGAGCGGCGAGCAGCGACCGGAAACTGGGCAGGCCCTGCTTACCCACAAACAAGAATCCCGCCGTAGCCTGCGAACCATGACCAGAGCAGGGAAAATCCGCCTCGGGAGCCACTTGGTCGACCGGATGGGCTTCGGCGCCATGCAACTGCCAGGGCCCGGCGTCTTCGGGCCTCCTCGCGACCCCGAGCAGGCCAGAGCCGTGCTCCGACAGGTCGCATCACTCGGCATCGACCATATCGACACGGCCCAGTTCTACGGGCCCAACGTGGCCAACGAACTATTGCGCCAGGTTCTCCAGCCCTTTCCTCCCACGCTGGCGCTGGTGACCAAAGTAGGAGCTCGTCGCGACGAGACGGGGTCGTGGCTCTCGGCCAGAGTCCCGATGAGCTCCGAGCCGGCGTCGAGGAAAACCTGGTTACGCTCGGAGTGGATCGCCTCGCAGCCGTGAATCTGCGCCGGCATCCCGAAGGAGCGGTGGACTTCGACGCCCAGCTGGAGGCCATGACCGCCATGCGCGACGAGCAGCTCTTCGGCGGCATCGGCTTGAGCAACGTCGACCTCGAATCGCTCGATCGGGCCGTCGACCAAACCGAGATCGTCTGTGTGCAGAACGCCTACAACCTGGCGGACCGTAGCTCGGAGCCCGTACTGAGCCGTTGCGAAGAGCTCGGCATCGCGTTCGTCCCCTTCTTTCCTCTCGGTTCGGCGTTTAGCAGAGACAATCCCGTTCTGGGGCACTCCGGCGTCCGGAAGACAGCCGACCGCCTCGGTGCCACTCCCGCCCAGATCGCTTTGGCTTGGCTCCTGGCTCGGTCCCCTTCTATCGCCCTGATCCCCGGCACCTCTTCCGTGCACCACCTCGAAGAGAATGTTGCGGCGGCCGACCTAACGCTCGACGCCGAGGCCATGGGCGACATGCAATCCCCGTAAACGATCCCCGTACGCGCACCTCGGGCCCCATCCGGAACAACCTTGCGGCCGCATACCTGACGGCGGGGCGCAGCAGATGGCCAGGCAACCCGCCACAGGGCTCGGGCGTCTGTACATAGCGATTGCCCATCCTGAAAGGACACGCATGCTTGCCATACGACGATCGCTCCTGACCGCCATGGCTCTCACCGCCGGTTCGGCGTTGGCCTTTGGCTTGCCCTCCGCGGCGACCGCTGCCCCGAATCTCAAGCCAGTTCCTCAGTACGTCATTGACTTCAGTGCCATTGCCCTGCCGGCAGCGACTCCGGGATTGCAGTTCCACTCGACCAGATGCGTCATCGGTCCGGCTACCAATCCGATCCTGGTCACCTGCCAGGAGAAAGGAACCATCAGGTTCACGGCCGCGGGCGGCTCCGGCGCGGCGAGCGTGTCGAGCGCACTAGCGGCGATCAACTGGAAGTTCACCCTCGTCCGCACCAACGTTGCAACCAATACCTACCGGATGGTGGGCAAAGGCACGGAAAGTCTGGGGGCCAGCATCGCCCTCCGACCGGTGAAGGTGACCGGCACACTTACCGTCGAGCCCACCCCTGATCCCACCATTACCGGGATCGAAGACGTGTTTCCCCTCCCGACGCCGGTGTCGTAGCCGGTTCGCTGGTACCACCACGTAGCGGGGCGAACGGGCGGTGTCCAATGGTGGCACCGCCCGTGGCCAAGGTCAGATGGTCTTGGTGAGGCCGCCGTCGATGACGTAGTTGGCGCCCGTGACGTTGGCGGTGCGATCGGATGCGAGCATCGCAACCAACGCCGCGACCTCCTGCGGGGTGGAAAAGCGTCCGGTTGCTATCCCAGCAGCTGCGGCCGTCCGGACGGTGTCGGCGTCGACTCCCGTGGCGTCGGCCAACGTGGCCGCCACGCCATGCTCGCCGAGCCACAAGTCGGTGCTGACTTGTCCTGGCGAGACACAGTTCACCCGAATCCCCATTGATCCGAACTCCTGGGACAAGGACTGGCTGAGGTTCACCACCGCGGCCTTCGCCGCGCCGTAGTCGATGGTGGCGGGATCAGGCTGGAAGAACGAGTTGACCGACGCCACATTCACGATGGACCCGGATCCCTGTTCGATCATCGCCGGCAGGGCGGCCCGAATGGCGCGGAGAGCCGTGAAGAAGTTCATCTGCAACGCCCACTCGAACTCCTCGTCACTGGTGGCGAGAAAACCGTCGACTCTGATCCGCACCCCTCCCACGTTGTTGACCAGGACATCGAGTCGACCGTAGCCATCGATCGCCCTTTGCACCAGCTGGGCGGGCCCGTCCTCGCTCAGCAGGTCCACCGAGACCGCACTGATCCCGTCCCGCCCCTCCAGATTCTCTGTGGCGCGAGAGCCTGCGACGACGAGGGCGCCCTCGGCGACCAACGCCTCGGTAATCGCGAGCCCAATGCCCTTGTTGGCGCCGGTGACCACGGCGATCTTGTCAGTCAGATGAAGATCCATCGATCGGAATCTACCCAGGGACTTCGGCGATTGGCCAGGGAAATGTCGGGGCGGCGTGCAACGAATTCAGGCGCGCCGGCGCAAGTCGGTATGGCAGGGTTGGCTCGGTGAAACCGATCGGGCCGAAGCTGGCCGAGGGCCGAGACTCAGAGATCTTCGAGCACGGAGCAGGCCGGGTCTTGCGGCTGGCTCGCGACGGTCGGTCCCTGCAGCGCGAGGCGGACGTGATGTCGTACGTCAGGAACCAGGGCTATCCGGCGCCCGCTGTGGACGAGGTCGGCCAGGGATATCTGATCATGGAGCGGCTGGAAGGGCCCACCATGCTGGACGCCGCCCTCAAGCGCCCAAACCGCCTGGGTGCGTACGGGCGGGTCCTGGCCGACCTCCATCGTCGCTTGCACGACATCGTGGCCCCGGACGATCTCCCCCAGGTCGCGCTGCCCGGTGACCGGATCCTGCACAGAGATCTGCATCCCCTGAACGTCCTCATGACCCCGACAGGGCCGGTAGTGATCGACTGGGCCAACGCCTCCCGAGGTGATCCCGCCTATGACGTCGCCGACACCTGGGTGCTGTTCGCCAACGCCGAGGTTCCAGGCGGGCTGGCCAAGCGCTGCCTGGCGGCCGGGGCCCGACACATCTTCCTGAGGCAATTTCTCATCCATGTCGATAGGCGGACTGCTCGGCTGGCGATCCCCGTGGTAGTACGCGACCGGTTGGCCGACCGCAACATGACCGAAGGCGAGAGAGCCAGGATGCAACGCATGGCGGCCCGCGTCCAGAAGATGGGCTCCACCTAGTGGGAGATGCCTACATCAGGGTGGTGCGCAGGCGGCGACAACCTTCTCCGGGCTGGGGTAGAGCGGAAGCTCCAGCGCCCAGCCGCCTACCGGCGATGGCAGTCGAACCACCAGGGGTGGGGCGGGATGAGTCTCGGCGACTACCCGACGAAACCTGCGATGATCTCCCCGACCGCCTGCGGATCCTCGCATTCGAGCATGTGCCCGTACTTTGGCACGACCACGAGCTCGGAACCAGCAATTGCATCTCGGTAACGCTCGACGCCGTTCCGCGGCAGGATGACATCCTCCTCGCCCCAGACCAGGAGGGTGGGGGTGCTGATGTACGGCAGCCGGAAGGGCAGCGTCTGGTCGAACATTCTGGGGCGCCAAGCGATCCGGGTAGTCATCTCCCGGTTTCGTTCCCGCCGTAGCCAAGAATCGGACCCCAGCTCGTAATGGCCGCCGATGGACTTCGCATAGGCCTCGGGGCTGGTAAAACCGAGCTCGACATAACGATCTGTATTGAGTAAGAACGGATCAGCGATCTCGCCAATCTTTGGCTGAACTCCCAGTGGCGCAACCAACACCAGCGCTCGCAGACGCTCCGGCGACATTGCCGCCATCTCCGCAGCCACCCATCCCCCGAGACCAAAACCGGCCAGGATCGGACGCTCTCCCGCGAGTGGACTCACAGAGTGCAACAAGATGGCGGCCAAGTCGCGTGGCGACCGGGCCCACTCTGGCCGTTCGGAGTCATCGTAACCTGGCATCGACGCGACATACACGGTGAAGCGTTGCGACAACGTCTCAACGATCGGCGCCGCACTCTCACTTCCGACACTGCGATGCAGCAAGACGAGACCGGGTCCGTTGCCGACTCGGCGAACGCTCAACACACCGGACGTCGGGGTCTTGACTGACAGTTGCTCCATCTCGCTCACACGGCGTCCTTTCGGTGCAGCCACGTCTGCTCGGGGAAGGCCCAGCAATCCAAGGTATTTGGTCATGCGAACACTAGGCCGACTGCCTCGCACTGTCAACAGACGGTCACGTACTCATAGGCTTCCGATTGCGCTCACGAATAGGTCTGCGGCCGTCGGCGCTGAAGAGGCACGGTAGGCCAAACTCACCCATCTCCAAGCCCGAATATGCAATACAACAATCGCACGTTCCCTGGCCTTGCATTTGACCACTACGATGTGAAGTCGTCCACGTGGTGGGTAGGGCCCTACAACCCGAACCATCCGGTCCGCCTGTCACCGACACCGGAGGCGGGCGGCCGCACCGAAGGGGCGGCGCACCCCCGACGGCCTCGACAAGCAGGGTCGAATTGCGCTAAGTCTGCCTGGGGTCGGGAGTCCTTTGGAGGACCGGCCCCGCAGAAAAGAGAAGTCCCGAATGGCGAATGCGTCGGCCGGGGTACTGCGATTCCAGCCAGTTGCAGGACCAGTAGACCAACAGGCAGACAGTTCGTAAACCGTAGTGGAGGTGCAACGTGTCTGACGCCCCAGATCCGAGGATTCCCTCGGTGCTGCAACGCCTCAGCACCGACGAGTACGAGGCGCCGCGATACGACGTCACGCAGCGTCAGGCGGTGGAGAACACGACGGACGCGGGACCGGACACGGCCCGGCGACTGGCCCGTCCGTTGGCCGACTACTGGTCCAGTCGGATGGGCACGGCCGCAGGGTTGCGCGCTCTCAATGAAGCCTTCGGGGTCGAGTGCTACCACGTCCCGGTCGAGGCCACCATGGAACAGGCGGCAGCCGACGAGACCCTTGGAGGGTCAGGTGCTGTGCTCGACGTGCAAACCCACTACATGGGTGATCGTGACTCCTTGCGTCGATTGTCAGGCGCCACCATGGACTTTTATCGGGCCGTTTCGCCGGACTGGTGGAGCGGTCTCAGCGGCATCACCTTCTACGGATTCGCGGAGTACCTCCGCTGCGTGTTCGTCGAGAGCGAGACGGCAGTGGCCGTCCTGACGGCCCCTCCCCCGGACTCGCGCGGTGAGTGGTTCCTGGACAACAACGAGTTGGCAGGGACGCGGGAGCTGATCGATCGCCTGGCGGGGACCAACCGGTTGCTCAACCACACCGTTGTTCACCCGACAGACCCTGGCAACCTCGAGCGGATGGAGGAGTGGAGAGATCTCTTCCATCCGGTCGGCTGGAAGGTCTACACCATGGGCCACTTTGACACCGATCCCGTAACCGGCGAGCCGGGCATGAACTTTCAACCTGGATCGAATTGGATGCTGGATGACGAAAGAGTTGGTATTCCATTCTTGCAGGAGGCCCGGCGATTGGGCGTGACCAACATCTGCTCACACAAGGGTTTGAGCGGCCTCGTGGACAACGGTTCTCCGCGGGATATCGGTCCGTGTGCGAAGGCATTTCCGGATCTCCGATTCATCGTGTACCACTCTGGGTTTGAAGGCGTGGCGGCCGACGAAGGGGCGTTCACCCCGGAGACCGCGGACGTGGGCATCAATCGCCTCATCACGACGGCCATGGCCAACGGTATCGGACCGGGCAGTAACATTTTCGCCGAGCTTGGGACCACCTGGTTTTGCATGATCAAGCGGCCGATCGAGGCCGCTCACGTCCTTGGCAAGTTGCTGAAAGCCTTCGGTGAAGACAACATATTGTGGGGTACCGACGGCATCTGGTACGGCCCGACCCAACCGGCGATCGACGCCTTTCGCGCCTTTCAGATACCGCCGCAGTTGTGCGAGGAGTACGGATATCCGCAATTGACCCCGGAAATAAAGGCGAAGATCTTGGGAACCAACGCGGCTCGGGTGTACGGAATCGATCTGGCTGGGGTCGCTGAGTCGGTACGGCACGACGATCTGGCTTGGGCCAAGGAAGCACTCCGCGAGAGCAAGGCCGGCCACTGAGCATCGGTCCTCTGTAGCCGGGCTGCCTCCCGGCTCGGCGCTTACCGGATATCGAAGAGGGCCTTGGCCGTGTCGTGCGTCGCCTTGCGGCGGATCTCCGGGGATGCGCCGGCGAAGATTTCGTCCACGGCCTGCATCGAGTTCGGGAAGGTGCCGTCACCGTGGGGGTAGTCGGCCGCCCACATGACGTTGTCTTCACCGAACTCCGGGATGAGCGTCACACCGACCTTGTCGTACTGGAAAGTGCAGTACATGTTGCGCCGGAAGAGCTCGCTAGGCCTCGCTTCGGGGAGGCCCGAGGCATGGCCTTTGTAGTTGTCGCATTCGAAGTCGAGTCGTTCGAGCACGAACGGCACCCAGCCGATCGACGACTCTCCGAGGACGAATCTCAGGTCCGGGTGGCGTTCGAGTAGGCCGCACATGGTCACGTCGGCGAGCACCCGGGCGAGCTTGAGTCCGGTCACCGCAATACCGGAGATATTCAGCCAGGTCCAGTCAAAACTGGGCACCTTGATCTGCTTCGCCCGCGGCGGCAGCGGGAAGTTCGCTTCGATGTGGGCGCTGACGATCGTCCGGGATTCAGCGGCCAGCGACCACAACTCGTCCCAGGCCCGGTCATGGATGGGAGTGATAGCGCCGCCGACGTCAAACATCACCATGCGCAGGCCGAGATCGATCGTGTGCTGCAACTCTGCGACCGCGGCGGCAACGTCGTAGGTCGGGAGGACCCCCACCCCGACGAGTCTCGGCGTGGAGCAGAACTCGGCCGTCCAATCGTTGAAGGCGCGGATGCAGAGTCCCTTGAGCTCGGGATTCTCGAACGTCCAGTTCACGAAGTTGTAGATCACCGAGGCGTAGACGTTGTCCCGGTCCATGTCCTCCAGCCGGTACTTCACCGACGACGGTCGCCAGACGTCCGGCTCGACCTCTTCGGTGAGGCCGATCGAAGGGAACGGGGTCTTCCGGCCGTCTGCTGTCTTCGAGCCGTACGTGCTCCAGGGCCGGTCCTCTCGAACCCAGACGAGCTGACCCTTGTCGGTAGCGACGACTCTCGGCGCTTCGGCCCGCCACTTCGAGGGCACTCGGCTCTGCCACAGGTCCCTAGGCACGTAGTTGAGGTCCATATGGTCGTCGGCCGAGATCAACCCGGTGTCGACCGTCGGGGCGGTTCCGTTCACAAGTCCTCCAACTCTTGACGCGGTGCTCCGGGCGGGATCACGACGCACTCCGGATGAGCTGGCCCGGATAGCAACCGGTGTGTTTGCCGTCCTGAGTCAGCACCTCCCCGTTGACGATCGTGGCCCGGATGCCTCGGGCTTTCTGTTCGAGGCGCGGGCCTCGGTCGGGGAGATCGTGCACGAGCACGGGGAGCTCAGGCGCGACAGTATCGGGATCGAACACGACAAGGTCAGCCGCCAGCCCGGAACGGAGGAGACCCCGGCCTCGGAGTCCCATGAGACGAGCCGGGTCGTGCGTGAGCATTCGCACGGCCTCCTCCCAGCTCAAGACCTCCTTCTCTCTGACCCAATGGGCGAGAAGGTACGTCGGGATAGCTGAATCCATGATCTGCGACACGTGGGCGCCCGCATCCGAGGCTCCCAAGACCGTGTGCGGGTTGCGGATCTCGGCGAGCATGGTGTCGTCATCGGTCACCATCGCCTGCTGCAGAAAGAGTTGCCCCAGATCGGAGCGGGCAGCCAGCTCGATCATCACGTCGACAGGGGTAACGCCTTGCCGGCGAGCAAGCTCTTCGACGCTGACGTACGGTTCCTCGGTCAACGGGTAGATGTGCGCGTAGTCCGGTGGGTGGGCTTCGGCTCCAAAGGTCTGCTGGTACTGCGCGCCCATGGCCTCATCGACCAATTCGGCCCGAAGGGCAGGGTCACGAATCCGGCTCAACTTTTCGCCCGCCGCCAACGTACCCAGCTGGCCCCACCGCGGGAGCCGGTCAAAGGGCAGCATGGTCGAGAAGCTCAGCACCCGGCCGCCACTGCGGACATTGATTTGTCCCGTGAGGTCGCCGCCCTGCGCCGCGACCTCCTCCAACAACTGGAAGAGCCGGCGGTTGCCTCCCGGCGTGAACGTGAACGGACGGCCGCTCTCTATGCACAGCTGCCGCAGATTGCGGCAGAAGGTCTCGAGCGTCGCCGGGTCGCGTTCCGGCGCCATCTGGAAGATCCCACGACCGACCATCCCGAGCACCCCGACGAGCGCCCGTACCTCTTCCCATGTCGCCAAGCGGCTGGCTACGGGGCGATCGTCCCGGGTCAGGTGATGGAAGCTCCTCGAGGTACTGAACCCGAGGGCCCCTGCGAGAACTGCTCGCTCCACCTCGGCGCACATGGCGCCGATCTCATCCTCGGTTGCCTCCCGTTCGAACGCCGCGGCTCCCATCACGTAGGCGCGGACGGCCGAATGACCAACCAGACATCCCACGTTGATGCCTTTGGTCTGTCGTTCCACCGCATCGAGATACTGCGCAAAGCTGTCCCAAGACCAGTCCACCCCCAGCTCGATGGCATTGCGGGACACGTCCTCTGCCCGTTCGATGCTCTGGATCGCCAGATCTCGACCCTCCGCACCCGACGGTGCCAGCGTGAATCCGCAATTCCCCATCACCGCGCTGGTTACGCCATGCCACACGGGAGACGCACCGAGCCCGTCCCAGAACACCTGCGCATCCATATGGGTATGGGGGTCGATGAACCCGGGTGCGACCACGCAGTCACCGGCATCGAGCTCCTGTGCCCCTCGCTCTTTGATGCTTCCGATTTCGGCGATGCGGCCCTGCCGGACGCCCACATCAGCTCGACGGCCCGTCGCCCCAGAACCGTCGATAACGAACCCGCCCCGGATCACCACATCAAAATCGGCCATTGCGACCCCTTCTCGCTCGGGCCCCTTCGTGACCAGCGCGGCGCGCAACACACAATGAGGAATGTTGCAGCCGGGGTCCCCCTGCGGTCGTTAGTTGATGTTGAGAAGGCGCTGGGCGTTGTCATGGGTCGCCTTCTGTCGGACCTGTGGAGAACTCTTGGCAAAAATGCGGTCTACTGCTTCTGCGGAGTAAGGATATGTCCCGTCACCGTGGGGGTAGTCCGACGCCCACATGACCTTGTCCTCTCCGAGATACGGGATCAGCGACACTCCGATCTCGTCGTTCTGGAATGTGCAGTAGATGTTCCTTCTGAACTGATCGCTCGGCTTGATGCTAGGGAGCCCGGTGGCGTGCCCCTTGTAGTTGTCGCATTCGAAGTCGAGCCGCTCGACGACAAACGGGACCCACCCGAGGGAGGATTCTCCCAGGACGAATCGCAGGGTCGGGTGCCGCTCCAGTACCCCTCCCATGACGACATCGGCCAGGACACGAGCCAACGACATGCCCGCCAGAGCAGTGCCGCCGACCTGGACTGCGTTGCGATTCGCCGAGACCGGTTTGAAGGTCTTGCTCCGGGCCGCCAACGTTGGAGGGGATTCGATGTGCACACACATGATCGTTGCGCTTTCGGCGGCCAGCTCCCACAGAGGGTCCCAGGTCGGATCGTGGATGGGATGACCCGCCCCGGTCACTTCGAACATGACGATCCGAAGCCCCCGTTCGATGCAGTGCTGCAACTCGTGGAGGGTCGCTTCCGGATCGGCGGTAGGAAGGACCCCGAGGCCTACGAGTCTCTCGCTCTGCGAGCAGAATTCGCTGATCCAATCGTTGTATGCGGCCATGCAGAGGGCCTTTAGCTCGGGGTCTTCGAAGCTCCAGTTGGTGAAGTTGAAAATCACCTGGGCATAGACGTTGTCTCGATCCATGTCCTCGAGTCGATGCTTCACCGAGGAAGGACGCCAGACGTCGGGCTCGACCTCCTCGGTCAGACCGACCAGGTCAAACGGCGTCTTGCGCCCGTCCTGCTTCTTGGAGCCGTAGATACCCCAGACTCTGTCCTCGCGGATCCACAGGCGTTGCCCGTCGACGCCGACGACGTGAGGTGCTTCGGACCACCATCGCCGCGCCAGCCGACTCTGCCATAGCTCCTTTGGGACGTAGCACAGGTCCATGTGGTCATCGGCAGAGATGAGACCCGAATCAACGTCGGGGCTAGGCGAGGGCACCGAACCCGTCGGTTGGTCGTCTGGGTAGACCATTTATGACGACCCCGTCTTACAGGTGGGTTTGCCACCATTCGTCAGGGTTGCGTTCCCCTTCTTGACCACCACGGTGTACCAGCAGTCGATGGGATGCGGCTGTCCAGCAGCGAACGTGAGACCCACCGGCGCCCAACCCTGCAACGTGTCCCCCTTCAACGCTTGCAGTCCATTTACGATCTCCGTGTTGCTCGGAGTAGCGCTCGCCGTCAACCCACCGGCCTTCACGGCATCCTCGAGCAGCAATCCCGACACCCACGCGATCGCACCGGACTCGGACCAGTTCGGGTTGTTGCGCAGGCCCGGATAGTACTTGTCCACCGCAGTGTTCATCGCCTGCACTGAGGGGGTGTTCTCCGTGAAGGGTAGGTCAGGAGTCTCCGGCCAGAAGTTGTTGTTGACACCCGCACTCGTCACATAGAGGTTGCTGAAACCGGTCCCACCCCCGAGGTAGACCGGGTTATACCCCTGCTGGGAGCAGTCCGCGCCCACCTTCACCGCCACCGTGCCGGTGAGCCCTAGCAAGATCGCCTGGACGTGGGCCTGCTGGGCGGCCACACACTGCGCTGTGTAATTGGGGGCGGTCGCCGATACTGCGGTGGTAAATGTGAGAGGGATCCCGAGGGTTTGACCGTCCGCCTTGGCCTCACTGATCGCCTCTTTACAGACGGCTGCCTCGGCGCAGTACATATCCCCGAAGTTGGCGGCTCCCGCCGCCTTGCCCTGGGCGACTTGCGCATACGTGCCGCTGTCGATCGTTTGACCCTCTGGATAAAAATCCGAGTTCGTGAAGAACGGCTGGGAAGAAAGAATCCCGCCGACTACAGGGATGTTCGCTGCCTTCACCGTGGCTGCCCACGTCTCATCCAAGGTGGTCTCGTCCAATATGGCGTTCACATGGGCCGACACCAGGTTCTGGGCGTCGGACGCAGACGTGCCGGGCACCCCGCCATCGTCGTCGACGGTCAGATGGACAGGATGCCCATTGACACCGCCGGAGCCGTTCACCGTGTTCACCCACGATTTGTAGACGCTGACCGAAGGAGCAATCGAAGCTCCGAAGGCGCCCGAGCAGGTGCAAATCACCCCAACCGTAATAGGCGCTCCGGTCGCCGCCGCACTCGTCGTGGACGAACCGGTCGAGGATGCGCTCTTGCTGCTGGAGGAGCAGGCGCCAACTACCAGGGCAATTGTGACGGCGCCCACACCGACGCTAAACCTCCGCCGCCGAATCCGGTCTCCTTTTCGGAGCTCTTTCCGATTCAAACCCCACACCCCCCCGGTCTCGGCGCTCCCTATCAGTAGGAGCGCTCATTCGTAACAGAGTCGCAACAGTAGAGACCGCCCAGGACGGTATCCGCTCGTGAAGACTAAGGTGTGTGTACAACTTTGTCAACGAACCGAGATGAAGGTGCTACTGTCCAAGTGGTTGTGCCCTCGTCCACAGGCCTTTCAACTGGCCAAGGCTTGATTTACTGCGCCTGAGTTTACCGGTGGCGCCGACGGAACTGCTCCCTCGACTCCACGACATACGGCTGGGCGACAACGAGAGGGTCCACTACCACAACTCTTTTAATCGAGCACCCCTCACGGTACCGATCACCTTCAGACCGAACTAGCCGTAGCCTTCGACGGCACCAGCTGCCAAGCTGCTCGGAACACGGTGGCGACCAGGCGGCCTCAGTACTTCATGGCCTGCAAGAAGTACATGCCGTTGGGCGTACCCACACCAGTCATGTCGTCGTAGCCCCGGGCCGTGCGGATGGTGGTGGGGACACCGATCGTCTGCAGCACATACTTGCGGGCGCGGTTCGGCTTCGCCGGCTTGGCCAGGTTGGTCCTGACCGTCGCCTGGTTTCCGGGTGTCGGTAGTACATCGTCGATGGCAGAGGTGTCGATGTTGCGGTACAGCTACGGGTTGATGAACCCGATCGGTCCACCCCTCCACTGCGTCGAGGGCCCGGGTCGATGGGGAATAGGTGGCTTGGAACTGCATGGGCGTCAGAAAACGACGGAACGCGGCGCCGCCCGGGGTGGAGACGGCCTGGATCTTGGCCAGGACCGCCGATTGGTCGGGTACCGCGAGCAGGATGTCGAAATCGACGGAGCTCTACCCCGCCACCGGTCCCAGGTCTCGGGCCTGGGTGAGATAGGCAGGGCTGCTGCCGGAGAGGGCAACCGACGACGATGGTGACGCCGACGCAGCAGTGGCCGCGGGCCACAGCCCGCTGAGCAGCAAGCCGTCCCAGCTAGTGCGCACGTCCACAGCCGCCTCGATGGTGGATGCATGCGGTTCCCTAGCACACTCTTTGGCCCGCAGCCTGCCCCGCCGCCCGTAACTTGTCAACCGGTCCGGGTCACCGGGACGATCGCTCTTGACACCAGCGATCCAACGCCTAACATTTCACCGTCCTAATTAGTTGGCCATGCTTAGGTACACAGGAGTGACCTAGAGTTTTGGTAGATGTAACGGCGGTCGGACATAGCCCGCAATGTGTCGTCCTGCGGTAGACACCGTTGAGTTGAGAGGAGAGACCCCTGTTCATCGCCTACTTCACTGAGCAGCCCATGTCGGCGTACCCCGAGGAAGCTGCCATGAGCCTGCATCCGTTCGATCATCCGGCCAGGGAGCCTGGCGATACGGTCGTGCTCTTCTCCAACCGTTTCTTCGATCCCATGGAAGCGACTCGCCTCTACGCCGAGCGCAAGGAAGAGTATCTCGAAGCCGAACGCGTCGGATTTGACGGGATCATGACCAACGAGCACCACGCCGGCCCGTTCTGTATGCAGTCGCGGTGCAATATCACCAGCGCCATGTTGGCGGGCATCACTGAGCGAGTAAAAATTGTCCAGCTGGGTAACCCCATTCCGCTGTGGGACAATCCTGTCCAGTTGGCGGAAGAGACAGCGATGATTGACTGTATGTCGGGCGGGCGTCTCGTCGCTGGGATCGTTCGAGGCGGCGGCAACGAGCAGTTTTCCAACAATGTTAACCCTGCCTTTAACCGAGAACGATTCGAGGAAGGCCACGATTTACTGATTAAGGCCTGGACTCAGCCCGGACCTTTTCGTTGGGAAGGCAATCACTACCAGGTCCCGATAGTCAATCCGTGGGCCGTCCCGGTGCAGAAGCCCCATCCCAGAGTATGGGTACCCGGTGTCACCAGCTTCGAGACGGTAATCTGGGCCGCCCAGCATCGATACCCGTACATTTGCCTGACAACCACTCTGGAAGAGACGGAGCGCATCTGGAAGGTCTATGGCGACGCCGCAGAGGAGGCTGGTTATACCGCCGGTGAAGACCTGCGCGGCTACCTCGTTCAGTGCCATGTCCAGGAGGACGAGGAGAAGGCCCTGAAAAACGCCATGGAGTTCACGTGGATGCAGGGCGAGTTCACCGGGATGAGCAAGCCATGGCTGAGTGCACCTGCGGGCTACAGCAGCCCACAATCGAGGTTGGCCCGCTTGAAGCTCACCAGCAGCCTCCACGTTGCGGACCGGGAGGCGATCTTCCGCAGCCGACTCGAGCAAGGGCGACTGCTCGCTGGGACACCGAAACAAGTGATCGAAAAGATCCGTCAGTTTCTAGAGCGGACGCGGTCGTCCATCCTGATGTTGTGGGGCAACGACGGGCACGTGTCGCATGAAGACTCGATGCGTTGCATACGCCTCCTCGGCGAAGAGGTGCTTCCAGCAGTTCGCGAGATTGGTGCCGAACTCGGCATCCACGATCCGGTTGAGCTGGATTCTCCCGTGAGCCTTGCCGCCCAGAAGGCGGGACAGATGCACGCAACCATTGGGTGAAAGGAGTCGAGCCAATGAGCGACGTACTTATAACGGCTGATACCCATTTAATGGAGCCGCGTGACCTGTGGTCGACACGGCTCCCCAAGGCCATGCGTGATCAGGCCGTTCGTTTGGAGTACACCGGTGACTACATGCATTTCCATCGGGCCGGTGGACACGAGTTCCTGACGCTTTCGAAATACCGTGACCTGGACCGGTTCATTGATCACGGGACCGGATTCGAGGCGAGAGAAAAGGCCATGGTCGACGACGGGGTCTGGGGCGAGGTGGTCCACTCCAACCTGGCCTTTTTCGCGTATTCCCCCGACAACGAGCTGGCGTTCGCCCACGCTCGCGTCTACAACGACTATCTGGTAGAGATCTTCGACGGCCATTTCGACAGGCATAAGCCGACCGCCATGTTGCCATTGAGCGATGTAGGTGACGCGGTGGCCGAGGTGGAGCGCGTCGCGGGGATGGGCATCAACGCCCTGATGCCCCCGATGAGCCCGCCTCAGAGGTACGGCACCACCATCTACGACCCGGTCTGGGCCGCGGCTCAGGCCCATGGCATGGTCGTCTGCTTCCACGTTGGGGCGGGCATGGCCCTTCATGGCGACCCCCTGTTCAGCGCCACCAAGGGCACGTTGCTCAGGGAAGGAGGCGTTGACCTCGACGCCCCGCCCGGAACCGGGTCTGTGCATGCGAACCGCCTCCGAGGCTCCATTCCGGTTGCGCTCGACGCTCAAGAACTGATCGCGGACCTGGTGGGCGGTGGGGTTCCGCACCGTTTCCCTGATCTCCACTTCATCATCACGGAGTTCAACGGGTACTGGCTGGCCGGTTTGATGGGAGCGCTGGACAAGGCCTACACCGTGGCCATCGGGCAGGACGTGTCGGCTCCGTACGCCGATATGGGTACCTACGATCACAGTCGCTCGATCGACGATCAACCCCTCATGGTCAGGCGCTTCCGCCTCAACGAGGCTTGGCCCTATCCCTTGCGGCCCAGCGACTACATACGCCGACAGATCCACTGCACCTTCCAGGACGACCCGACTGCAGTGGCCTTACGGGAGTACACCGGGGTCGAGTGCTTGTTGTGGGGCTCCGACTACCCGCATCACGAGGCCACGTGGCCGCGCACTCTTGACGCGGTTGCCGCTCAGTTCAGCGGTTTGCCCGAGACGGAGCGGGTCGCCATCACCGGCGGCACGCTCGCCAAACTCTTCGGATTCGAGCCCCCGTCCTCCAACTGAGGACCGGGTGGCCCCCCTAGGGCCCGGCCCAGTCCGAGTGCGGATCCGAGGCGGGAAACGACTCGAACTCCTCTTCGTCGAGCCGCCGTTCCCCTTCGCCGGCTGTGAGTACGGATTCGACGGTAAGGCCGTGCAGGTCTGGCAGTACCGCCCTGGCCAAATCCAGCACCTCCGGTGGCGGAGGGAAATGGGGATTGGGTGTGGCGATCACCGTCATTCCCGCCGCGACCCCGGCCCGAATGCCGTTGGCCGAATCCTCGACCGCGACGCAGTCCGATGGCAGCACCCCCAGGAGCGTGGCCGCTTCCAGGTACACATCGGGGGCGGGCTTACCCCGTGCGACTTCCTCGGAGGAGACGATCACCTGGAAGCGCTCAGCGAGCGCTGCCAGGCGGAGCACCGCCTCGATCACCTCCCGGTTGGACGACGACGCCAGCCCCAGGGGCCAACGACCTGCGAGCCTGCCAACGGCGTCAACCGCGCCGGGCATAAGCGGCAGTTGGTGCTCGTAGTACATCAGCAACCGCTGAGCCACCACGTCGCGAACTTTCTCGGCCGGCAGATCGACCTGCAGTTGGTGCTGCATATAGGCGGCCCACTCGGGCGAGCTCATACCCTGCATGGCCTCCGTGGCACCCTCGGTCCACGCTCCTGCGTGCTCGGCCGCGATCTCGCGCCGCGCCCGGTCCCACAACTGCTCGCTGTCGAGGAGGACGCCGTCCAGGTCGAAGACCACCGCGGCGACGGTCATCGGGTTGGTGGACCGCCGGCGGCCACCGCACCAGCGGTGGTCCCTCGGCGATCGGCTCGACGGATGGATTGAATAGCCAGGGCCAAGGTGAGGATCATGACCGCCAAGCCGACCAGGTTGACGGTCCCGGCTCGGAACTGGTTGTTTGGGCCTGGGCCGCCATCTACAAGCCAGATAAGGTTTCCGAGAAGGAACAACCCGAGCCCGAGTGATGCCGCTTTGGCCACGGAGCGGGTGAATCTGAGCAGCCGGGCCGAGAACTCGAGGCGCCGCGCCGACTGGGCTGCGCCGGTCACCATCGCCACGAGCGCCAACGGGCTGATGATCATCCAGGCGATCTCGCTCGGGGGGAAGCCGAGCAGGACACTCGGGTGCGCCCAGTAGGCGGACACGGCCAAGGTCGATGCCCACATGACGGCGATCAGGATGCCTGGTGCCATGCCCTGATCCGCGCCTGGGTGGGCCGTGGACCCAGCCCAGCCCCCGCGGTAATGAAGGCCGCCGACGATCAGTACGGCAGCCCCGACCGTTAGCAACAGTGCCGGTCCGCGGAGTCCTGCACCCCTTCGCCCCCACACCGCTTTGGCCGCCTTCCATGCCAGCGGCGCGCCGCCGACCGCCACGGTTGCGAGGCAAGTGAACAAGGCGACGGTCATGATGAGAATGCCGCGGTCGGTCGCAGAGGCCGCCGGTGGGGCCGAAGTCCGGGCGATGTTCAGCTGGGACCATATGGAGGCGGCGACGGTCATGAACGCGGCCAGCACGCACCCGAAAGTGACCAGGCTTCTCTGAGGCTGATCGGAGGCGTTGACCGGAGTACCGCTGAGTCCAGCCGCGGCCAGGCGGGCCAGGAGCCCTCCGATGGCCACGTCAACGTGGCGATGGAGGCTGCGGGGCTCTTCGATGATCTCGGACGCCAAGAGTTCGCCGAACTCGTCGCCGTATCGGGCCCGCCACTCGGCGGGATACCAGCGCAGGAGCCTCTGGGCTTGAACCCGGGGGGCGATCCCGGGCTTGCTCATGTGGCGCCCCAACTTCCTCGAAGGCGGCGCAATCCGATGTCAGCGACCCTGCGTTGGGCTGCCAGATGGGCTCTCAAGGCGGCCGCACCAGCTGAAGTGAGTTGGTAAGGGCGCCGCCGGTCTTCGCTTTCCAGACCCTCGATCAGTCCTTGCCCTTCCAGTCGGACCAACGCCTCGTAGAGCGTCCCTGGAGCCAGACGCACTCCCGCGAACGCTTCGATGTCCTTGGTCAGCGCGTAGCCGTGCTTGGGGCTTTCTGCCAAGCTCGACAGGATCAGGGTGGCCGGGCCGGCGTAGCGGCCCAAACCCCCCAGATCCCCGGTAGCCGCTTCGGCCGGCGCGGACTGGCGGGCGACCCTGGGCATCGAGCCGAGATGTTACTCCGGTCAACGATCTATCAGAAACCGAGATAAGTGGCGCCCGTCCTCACGGAGCCCGTCGACCACTCCCTCCCACTACATCGGCTACCGATACATCGTCTTGCGATATAGTCGACGCCGATGCCAGTTTACAAGCGCCAGTTGACTCGACGGGACTTCCTCATCGGTGCGGCCGCCGCAGCCGCGATCGGCGTCGCCGGAGTCGGAGGCTTCGATATCACCGATCACTCCCAATTCGAGAGGGGATTACATCGTATTGGGTTGCTCTCGAGCCCTGACCGCCGGTTCCCGCCGTCCGGCGCCCACGAACGCTCGGGAAGCTTCCACAGCCGGTACATGCACGGTCCGGTCGGATGGACGATATCCTACCCCGCCGGCAATAGTCCGGCGGCCGGAGTGATCGTCTGCCTGCACGGCTATCACGAAAACCACCGATTCGCCTTCGACCAACTTCAGCTGCCAGACGCCGCCGCCTACGTGGGCCTACACGTCGGTATCGCGGGCGTCGACGGAGGCGCCGACAGCTACTGGCACAAACGAGCCGACGGGACCGACGCCTTGTCCATGCTGCTGTTGGAGTTCGTACCGCTGGTAGCCAACATGGTCGGGACCGTTCCCCGCGCCCTGATGGGTTGGTCGATGGGCGGGTACGGCGCGGCTTCGCGCCGCGGAGCGGGCCGCCTCGTTGTTCGTCGGGGTCGCTTCGGCGAGCCCGGCTCTGTGGCTGAGCCCCGCCGACACCGCTCCTGGCGCATTCGATGGTCCCGCCGACTTCTACGCCAACGATGTGTTCAGGGGCATCAACGCCCTGAGCGCAATGACGGTCGCCGTCGCCTGCGGAATCGGAGATCCCTTTTATTCAGCCACCCGCGACCTTGCCGCCGCCATGCCCTTCCCGCACCAGGTGTTCTTTGGGCCGGGCTACCACGACGTCGCGTACTGGAGGAGCGTCGCCCCCGCGCAACTCCAGGCCCTCCGACCCGTGTTTACATGATCCAATTACCGCACGGAAGATGTGGCGCAGTGGGCTGCCCTGGAACACCACGCCTTCTGCCGCGGGCGTGAGCGCGGTCGGAGTCTCCGCGAAGATCCCGTCGTTTTGGGTTGGAGTGCGAGACAGGTTGTAGGTACCCACCGCGGCGCACGACTCCGCGAGGACGCACGAGACCGTCCCGTGCCATCGACACCCTCCCATCTCAGCTGCCCATGGACTAGCCCACCCTAAGCGAACGGCACGACACCCAGGTCCCGGAAGCCAGAACGGCCCTTGGCCAGGCCCGACGGCCCCTCGATACGGCGTTCCTCGACGGAGCAGTAGTCTCGGACCAGGCCAGACTCGTCTATGCGCCATGGGGCTGCGGCACGGGAGGGGAATGAAGCGTGAACACGCTGCTGGAGCGCCTGGCCGGCCTTTCTGCCCGAAGGCACTGGATTTTCATCGTCGCCTGGGTGATTATCCTCGGCGGATTGCTCGCAGCCAAGAGTGCGTTCGGCGGCGGCTACGTCAACAACTACACGGTGTCGGGTAGCGATTCCGCCAAGGGCCTGGACCTGTTGAACAGTACCTTCCCCCAGCAGGGCGGCTATGGCGGGCAGATCGTATTCCGCGCCAAGGAGGGGGCGGTGTCCGCCCAAGAGACTGCGGTCAACCAGTCGGTCAGCAATGTCGCCAAGCTCCCTGACGTCATCCGCACCGTCAGCCCATTTGGCTCGTCGAGTACGGCTGCCGTGTCCAAGGACGGCTCGATCGCGTACGCCAGCGTCGGCTGGAGTGCGAACCCGGACTCGCTGGGCAGCTCCTACCTGGACAAGCTCAACGCCGCGGTCGCCCCTGCCCGGAACGCCGGCCTCCAGGTCGAGTACGGCGCAGGCGCCGGGGAGATCGGCCAGAAGACCAACGACAAGAAGTCCGAGGTAATTGGGTTGGCCTGTGCGCTGGTCCTGCTCGTGATCATGTTCGGCTCTCTGCTGGCCTCGGCGATACCACTGGTAGCGGCCATCTTCAGCGTGCTTTCGGGACTGGCGCTGCTGGCCTTGCTCGCCAATGGACTCACATTCCCAACCACCGCCCCCACCATCGCCACGTTGCTCGGACTCGGCGTCGCCGTGGACTACGGGCTCTTCATGGTGGCGAGACACAGGGAGCAGTTGGATACCGGGATGGGAGTCGTAGCCTCGGTCCGGCGCGCCGCGGGAACCTCAGGGGCGGCGATCGTGGTGGCTGGCAGCACCGTTGCCATCTCGGTGTTGGGGCTGTACATCTCCGGAGTCAGCTTTGTCGGGGCCCTCGGGCTGGCATCGGCCCTCGTTGTCGTGGTCACCATGATTGCCGCGCTGACGTTGGTACCGGCCTTCATGGGGCTCGTCAAGGAGGGCGTTCGAGCCTTGACCGCCCGTATTCGCGCTCGCAGGCAGGGAGTTACCGCGCAAGAGCAAGCGACGGCCACCACCGCAACCACGCATGAGCAACACGAGCGCAGCCCGTTCGCCCGGTGGGGGCGGATGGTAAGCGCTCATCCCTGGCCGTGGGGGGCAGCCAGCGTGCTGGTGCTGGTCGTGCTGGCCATCCCTCTGTTTTCCATCACCCTCGGCCAGCCGGACAACGGAACCAAGCCCACGTCGGAGTCCAGCCGGCGGGCGTTCGACTTGATCTCCCAGGGCTTCGGGGTCGGCCTGAACGGCCCCCTGACGGTGACGGTCCAGCTACCCAACCAGTCCAGTTCCGCCAACGAGGCCCTCATTGCCACCATGCAGTCGGACATCTCCAAAACCGCCGGGGTCACATCCGTCAGTCCCGCGACCGTCAACGCGTCGGGCACCACCGCCGTGTTCAACGTCATCCCCACGACTCGGCCGCAAGCGACGCAGACCACTGCTCTGGTCCAGACCCTTCGCGATGACGTCCTGGCCAAGCAGCAGGTGACCAGTTACGTCACCGGGACCACTGCCGGGGGGGTGGATTTCACCAGCCGGATCACCAGCCGTCTGGTGTGGCTGATCCTCGCGGTGGTCGCGCTTTCCTTCCTCCTGCTCACCGTGGCCTTCCGGTCAGTAGTGATCGCGACCAAGGCGGCCATCCTGAACATCCTGTCTATCGGCGCGGCCTATGGGGTCATCGTGGCCATCTTCGAGTGGGGCTGGGGAAAAAGTGTGATCGGCCTGCAATCGACGCTGCCCATACCGGCGTACGTGCCGATGCTCGTGTTCTGCATCGTGTTCGGGTTGTCCATGGACTACGAGGTGTTCCTGATGTCCCGGGTACACGAGGCCTGGTTGGACACCGGGGACGCGCCCGTGCCGTGGCCACAGGAATCAGCGCAACTGCCCGGGTCATCACCACAGCCGCGGCCATCATGATCGTCGTGTTCACGAGCTTCGTGATCGACCCTGACCCGACCGTAAAGATGCTCGCGGTGGGAATGGCGTTTGCCGTCCTGATCGACGCATCTCTGGTCCGATTGTGCCTGGTGCCCTCGATCATGTCGCTGCTTGGGGCCCGCGCCTGGTGGATGCCTCGCTGGCTGAAGCCACTCGTGCCGAAGGTGGATCTCGAGGGCGGCGTGTCCGACTCGGAGGTTGTCGCCTGAGATCCCGACCGGTTTACCCGATCAGAAAACCACCCCGGCCGGCTTGTGCACGTCGCCCCGCGGGAAGAGATCTCGCTCCGGAGGAGTGAGGATCTCCGCCGGTCGTGGACCACAACGGGCTGCTACCTCTGACAAAGCCGCCTCGTCGAAACCGTAGACCGTGGCCGCGTTCGTCGCCAGAATCTGGCGGAGTTCCAACTCCGGCACGTGATTGACGCCGACGGTTGCCCTGAGGTAGTCCCTGGTGCTCTCGATTATCGTTCCTTCATGGTGCGGGAAGTCCATGCCGAGCATCATCTTGGTAATGCCAATCTCGTGCCGCTCGGCAATCTCGGCCGTCGAAAATACCGACGACCCTATGTAGCATTGCCGTTCGAAATATTTCCCCGGGCGAAGGGGCATGATCTCCTTGTAATCACTGCGGAAGTAGCTTCCTTCGTAGTTGTAGTCCATGCCGCGCAACGCCAGTGGAATCCACCCCGACCCCTGTTCGGTGAACACAGTCGTAAGGTTCGGATGCCTTTCCAGCACCCCTCCCCAGATCATGTGGCTCAAAACATTGTGACAGAAGAACTGCATTTCGGGCACGTAGAAGCGGGTGATGAGCGTGGGGTGGGGAGATCCCGCCAGATAGATGGGACGATCAGTGGTGGACGACATGCCCGCATGACTGTTGGCGATCAGGTCCAGGTCTTCGAGGGTGGACCAGATCGGCTCGTAGTCCGGGTGGAAGAGCGGTTTCTCCACCGAAAACTCCGGTAGCACGATGCCCTTGATGCCGACTTCCTTCATGGCGCGAAGATCTGACAAGGCACCGTCGATATCGTGCCAGCTGATCATACCGTGAGCCGCAAACCGATCGGGCGCGACACTCACGTAATCAGCGACCCACCGATTGAAGGCCCGATACGCAGCTTGGCGATGCTCCGGATCCGGAATCTGATAGCCCATCATGGCCGCCACGGAATTAGGGTAGAGATGGAACGGTAGTCCAAAATCCGGGAAAATCACCTCGGCACTTATGCCCTCATGCTCGGCCTCTTTGAGTCGCCGTTCAGGATCGGAAAAACCGTTCGCCCGACCCGTGTCGAGCATCTTTTCCTTCCAGTCAGCCAGATCGGGCGGATCCAGTCGTGCCTTCAGGGCCAGCAGGTCGAAGTTCCGCGATCCACGATCGCGCCAGTCCACCAGAAATGCGTCGAAGTCGTCCCGGAACCGAGGGTCCAAATAGGGTCGGTAGTCGTCCATCAGAGCGCCCGCGTGGCCGTCGCTCGAAATGATGAGAATTTCGATCGTCCACCATTCCCCCTTGACATCTCCGGCACAGAACACCACCCAGAGTAGACAAAACGTAAACCGCTATCAAGACGCGGCGAGGAGGCTTCAGTCGCCCGGGGGCAAAACCGTGCTGGTCGACCGCCGGGTCACTGTAACCTCGGTGCCGTACAAGGCCGAGCGGTCCGCCGTGTCCGCTCGGGAGGCCGGTCCTGCCCTAGAGGACAGCCACCCCGTCCAGCGCTGGGACCAGGTCCTTGAATACGGCCGTGCTGGTCGTCGTCTCTTCCGCCACGGGGAAATGGAAGCCGCACTTCGGGCAGGGCTGGTGCAGCACGCTCTGCTCTTGGCTGAGGTCATAGGCCTTGTCTTGCAGGGTTCCGCACGTGGGACAGATCCGCAAGAGCCGGGTACCAACCAACTCAAAGTTGGTGATGATGTCCTCCATGATGGCGCCGTTGGCCGCCCACTCCTTGGCGTGCTTGTGGTAGGTGTCCATGTGCCAGTCGTTGAGCGCGTCCTTGCTCGCCCACATGCTCACCTCGTTGAACCAGCCCGGATCATCCGGATGCTCCCACCAGGTGAGGTGGATGAACCCGGGCTTGCTCATGAGGTGGCGACGGACATCGCTGAACACGGTGCGAAACTTCTGGTAGGCGTCAGGGCTCGAAAACCTGACTCGTTGCATACTCAGGTAAATGGCCATATATCGGTCCCTTCTATCGATGTGGCGACACCCCGGCGCGGCCCATCACTGCACCCCGCTCACCTGGACTGACGGGCCGAGTCGGCGCTGTACTTCTCTGACCAGGTCGCCTTCTACCACGCGGCGCCACCGGGGAACCGATGGATGGCACACGACGACGTGATCGACTCCTCGCGCGTGCGCGACTCGGGCTATCGTCCGGCCGGGCCGCCGGGTGGCCGCGACTTGGCCCCACCCGAGCAGGCCCCGCCGTTCGATGGACGAGACGGCCTTGCGAACCAATTCCTCCTGGGCTGCCAGCTCCTTCGCTGTGGGCAGCAGCCCGGGGTTCGGCAGGCCGAACGACGACCCGTACACCCGGGCAATGGTCACGACGGCGACCGGACCGCCACAGCTTTCGTCCACGGCTGCCTCGATAGCGGCGTTCGAGAACGGTCCGCCGGCGGATGCCAGCAGGACGGTCGCAGCCTGAGTCGGCTGTGGATCGAACCGTCCCTTGCGAGCCAGCAGGTTCCTGATCGCGCCCGTAGCCATCCCTAGCGGCCTCGCTCATTGGGCGTCGGCGGTGATGGCCGCCGCGCCCGGCGAAGCGATGGGCTCATGGACAGTGGGTAGCGCGCCTGGACGGCGGTCGGACATCTTTCGCCACAGGTAGAGGGGTATGTACGCCAGCACGATCAGACCTCCCAGGATGAAGAGGAAGTGGGATGTGCCCGGACCCACCACGATTCCGGGAGCGTTCCAACCACCCAGTACGAAGACAAAGACGAGGAAGGCCGCCGCCAGGAGGGCCAGCCAGCGGAAGAAGCCTGGCAACCGGAAGGGACTGACCCTGTCACCCTGGAACTGACGCATCACGAAGTATCCAACCAGGGCGGGGATCACGGCGACCAGGTAGCCCACATTGGAGAAGATATAGATGCGGACGGGAGAGCCAAAGAAGGCGACGATGATCGCACAGACGACGTTGAAGGCCATCGCCCGATCGGGCACGTGGTGCTTGTTTTTGTGCATGAACCAGCGGGGCAGGAGGGCGTCCTCCGATGCCTGGAACAAGGACCGTCCGACGCCCATGATCGCATTGAGCACCGAGAGCATCAGGGCCAGGATGAGCGGAATGCCGATTACGTACTTGACCCACGGGGCGTTGCCGAAGATGTGGTCACAAAAGCTCGTGTACAGGGTGAGCGGGTCTGCGCTCTTCAGCGAGGCGCCCAACACTCCGACAAATACCACCGCAGTGGCAATGTAGATGAACACCCCGTAAAGACCTTCAGCCGTGAGGGCGATCTTGGCGTCCCGATGGGGATCGCGGCACTCCCCGACATAGCAGGCCGCGGCCTCCATGGCCAGGGCATTCCACGAGATCACGAACACCCAAGCGATGAAGAAAGTGAGGCTCGCCGTCTTTGGATCAGCAAAATGGAAACCTGAAACGTTGGACCAGTGGAAACTGCTGGGTTTGAAGACGGGCAACAGGACCAGCAGCGTCAACGGCACCATGGAGGTGATCCCGAGGACGGTGGCGAATCCGGCTCCCAGGCGGATGCCCAAGTAGCAGGGAACGTACAGGGCGATCAGGGCGATGATGGTTATAACGAGCACGCCGACATTGATGGGAGCACCGGCAGTACCCAGGGGAAGAAGGGCTCGGCCCAGGGGTACGTGGAACAGCACCGCGATGTAACCGGCGGCCAGGATCATGTTGATCGGCGCCACCGGGAACCATCCCAACCAGTAGCCCCAGCCTGACACCCCGCCGATGTGCCGGGCGGCCGTCTTTCCGAATGGTTTGAAGGCGTCGTAGGCGAAGGACGGCAGTCCGCCGGTCCGGTGCGGCAGCATGGCGGCCAACTCGGCCATGCAAAGGCACAGCAGCATGCCCATGACCACGACCAGGGCGATGGCCGGGATGGCCGCGGCGCCCATGGACTGCACGGCAAAGGGGACGATACCGGTGACCAGTATGGTGCCGGCGAGCCCGATGACAAAGGCGCCCCACCAGTTGGTGCCCCGGTGCAGGGATGTTTCGATCGCAGCTGAATCGGTTAGGTCGGTGCTCATCCGAAACTCCTTTAGACGAGGCTCAGGTAGTGGTCGATCTCCCACGGCGAGATCTGGGCGTGGTAGGTCTGGAACTCGGCCCTTTTGACATCGGCGAAATAGTCGATGTAGTCACCATCAGGGGTCGGGCCCAAAGCCGATCGCAATACGGTGTCGCTCCGCAGTCGCTCGACCGCCTCGGCCAGCGTCGAGGGCAAGGTGACCAACCCCAGCTGCGACGCCTCGCCGGGAGACACCTTGAGCAGATCGGCAGCACACGGTGGACCGGGATCCAAACCACGCGCAATCCCATCCAATCCGGCTGCCACGAGCACGCTCAAGGCCAGATACGGGTTGGCGGCCCCGTCGATGCAACGATTCTCGACCCGACCGGGCTCGGGCACGCGAAGCATCTGGGTCCGGTCGTTGCCACCGTAGGTGGCGTAGGCGGGGGCCCAGGCCGCCCCTGAAGTGGGAGGCGCCGCGCCCAACCGCTTGTAGGAATTGACGGTAGGGCAGGTGACCCCGACTAGGGCAGGGGCATGGGCCAGGAGCCCGCCGACATAGTGGTACGCCAACTGCGACAGCCCGAGACCGTGGCGATCGTTGGGGTCGACGAACAACTCCGTCGTACCCGAGAGGTCCCACAGGCTGGTGTGCATGTGCAGGCCGTTTCCGGTGAGGTGCGTAAACGGCTTCGGCATAAAGGTGGCGAGCATCCCGGCATCGGCGGCCACGCTGTGCACCATGTAGCGAAAGACCACGACGCGGTCGGCCGTCACCAACGGATCGGCGTAGCGGAAGTTCTGCTCGAACTGACCGTTGGCGTCCTCGTGGTCGGTGGCGTAGTTGGACCAGCCCAGCTGGCTTTGCAGGCGCGCCACGGTCGTGAGGTGTTCGTACATCCGGGTGAGAGCGCGGGCGTCGTAGCACGGCAACGCTGACCTATCGTGGGGATCAGCCACTTGCAGACCGCCGTCCGGGCCCTTGCGGACGAGGAAGTACTCGGCCTCGGCTCCGCACCGCATGGCGAATCCGGCGTCCGCGAGGGTGGCCAGCATCCGGCGGAGGATGACCCGAGGCGCGTAGGGCCACGGTTTGCCTTCGCACGTGGGATCGCACTGGATGATCCCGAGCCCGCTTCGCCACGGTGCGGGCATATAGGAGGAGATATCGGGGATCACCACCAGATCCGGCGACGCTGGCGTCTGTCCCAACGGGCCGGCCGCGAACCCGGCAAAGCCGGCACCGTCTTCCAAGAGCTGATCGAGAGCCGTGACCGGGACGAGCTTGGCGCACGGCTTTCCGTGCAGATCGACGAACATGGCAAAGAGAAACTCGATGTCGTCCCGCACCAGAGCTCGCTGGAGGTCCTCGCGATTGCTGATGGTGTCGAATGCGGCGGCGCGACTGGCACCTTCCAGATCGAGAATCGATGAGACGCCCATGGTGGGATGACCCTCCCTCGAGTCAAGTGACCGCCCGCGGGTGCAACACCGGGGCACCCGCTTTCTGCAAGTTTCAATGATGTTGCACGAGAGGAAACGCTCGTAGGTTTCGCCTGCGTTAAACGATGTTGCGATGCGGTTAACGTCGCCTCCGCGCCCTGCCTGATTGAGAGGATTCGGTGGCACGAGCAGACCCATCCGGTGTAGGTTTCCTGCTATGCATCTGCGTTTCCTCTCAGGCAGAGCCCCATGTGTGGGCTAGCGGGCCTTTTGATCAAGGACCCGTCGCTCGAGCCGGAGCTCGGCACCATGCTCGCGTCCATGATTTGCGCCCTCGCCGATCGGGGCCCGGACTCCGCCGGTTTCGGAGTGTATGCCCGGGGGGCTAACCCGGAGCGAGGCCACGCGACCCGCCTCTCGCTGGCCGGTGACGACGTCGGCGACTGGGACGCAGTGGGAGCCTCGCTTCGAGCCGAGTTCGGCACCGACGTGCAGGTGGCCTTATTCGACCACGCCGCCATCGTCGAGGTGTACGGCGGCCTGGGCCCACATGTCGAAAAGCTCCTGTCCGAAATGTGTCCCTCACCCCGGGTGGTGGGTCGAGGCGCCTCGGTCGCCGTCATCAAGGCCATTGGCCGGCCGGAGCAGATTTGCCGGCGCAGTCGGCTGCCCGAGTGGTCGGGCTATCTCGGCATCGCTCACACCCGGATGGCCACCGAGTCGGCGGTGACACTGGCCCACTCGCACCCGTTTGTCCCGGTCCCGGATCTCTGTGTGGTCCACAACGGTTCGTTTTCCAACTACGCCAGTGTCCGTCGAGATCTTCGGGCCCGGGGTGTGGTCTTCGAATCGGACAATGATTCTGAAGTGGGGGCCCGAGTGCTCGCCGAGCGGTTGGGAGCCGGCGATGACCTCGCGGAGGCTACCCGCTGGGTGATGAAGGAACTGGACGGCTTCTTCACCTTGGTCATCACGACTGCCGGCGGCATGTCGGTGGTACGTGATGCGTTTGCTTGCAAACCGGCGGTCGTGGCCGAAACGAAGGCCTACGTGGCCGTGGCGTCCGAATACCGGGCCCTGGCCGCACTCCCCGCTATCCGCCGGGCCCACGTGTTCGAGCCTCAGCCGGAGGAGGTGTACACGTGGTCTTGCTGAATTGTGAGCTGTTGGGCACCCGTCGCGTCAACCAAACGCTGCGGCGAATGGACGCACGCAACACGGCTCACGTGCTCGAGCCGGGCGGCCGCCACAATCTCGCCGTGGGCGTGGCGAACCCCGTCTCCGTCGTAATCGAGGGTAACGCCGGCTACTTCGTCGGAGGACTGTGCGGCACGGGTGACGGAACCGGACCCAACATAGACATTGAAGGGTTCGTGGGGTGGTCTGTCGGCGAGAACCTCATGGGAGGCGCCATCCGAGTTCGGGGTAGTGCGTCGGAGAGCGCGGGGGCCAGCGCCCATGGGGGCACCATCGCCATCGAGGGCGACGCCTCCCTGCGAGCTGGCATATCCCTGAAGGGCGGTACCGTGGTGATCGCCGGAAACGCCGGGCCGATGACAGGATTCATGGCCCAAGCCGGGACGATCCTGATCGGAGGCGACGCCGGGCCCGCGCTGGGCGACTCGCTCTACGAGGCGGTCATCTACGTCGGCGGATCCATCGCCTCCCTCGGTGCCGACGCCCAAGAGGAGGATCTGACCGACGACGACGTCCTGGCCGTGAAGCGACTTATCGCCTCCACCGGGTTCGACCACATCGACCCGACCCGCGTTCGTCGAGTGGCCTCGGCCCGGCAGCTCTATCACTTCTCTGCTCACCGCCACCAGGCGTATTGAGCGTGGCTCCCCTCGTTCCCCAGCCGACCAACCACGCCTTTCCGCCAGACGTCGTGGCCCGCATCCACGCCATGGCGGACAGCGGCCTCTACCCCATCCGCGGGCTCGGTGCCCGTCGGCTCCTCCCGACATTTGACGATCTGGTCTTTCTTACCGCCTCACTGTCGAGGTATCCCCTCGAGGGCTATCGCGAACGATGCGACACCCGCACCTGGCTCGGCGGCCGCCACGGAGCCAAGCCGCTGGAGCTGGCCATTCCCATCACCATTGCCGGGATGAGCTTCGGCGCCCTCTCGACCGCCGCCAAGGACGCCCTCGGGCGAGCAGCCAGTGCAGTCGGGACCTCGACGACTACCGGTGACGGAGGGATGACAGCCGAGGAGCGAAAGGCGTCCAAGCTCCTCGTCTACCAGGTCCTGCCTTCGCGCTACGGATTCGATCCAGCCGACCTGCGCCAAGCCGACGCCGTGGAGGTGGTCATCGGCCAGGGGGCCAAACCGGGAGGAGGTGGCCTTCTGCTCGGACAGAAGGTCAACGATCGGGTTGCCGCCATGCGGACATTGCCCGCCGGTGTCGACCAGCGGTCGGCGAGCCGCCACCCGGACTGGGTTGGTCCGGACGATCTGCGCATCAAGATCGAGGAGCTCAGGGAGGCGACGGACTGGCAAGTTCCCGTCTACGTCAAGCTGGGAGCCACCCGAGTCGACCACGACGTCAAGCTGGCGGTCGCGGCCGGAGCTGACGTGGTGGTGGTCGATGGCATGCAAGGCGGTACCGCAGCTACCCAGGACGTGTTCATCGAGCATGCCGGAATTCCTACCTTGGCCGCGGTGCGTTCGGCCGCCCTGGCCCTCGCCGAGATAGGTGCGACCCAAGAAGTGCAACTGCTCGTATCGGGCGGGATCCGCACCGGAGCCGACGTGGCCAAGGCCCTTGCCCTCGGCGCCGATGCGGTCTCCATCGGGGTGGCCGCTCTTTTGGCCCTCGGGTGCAACCGCTCGTACGTAGGCAGCAACGGCGGTACCCCGTTGTTGGACGTGAGCGACGACTACCTGGCGCTCGGCACCTCGCCCGGTGCCTGCGCCCACTGCCACACCGGCCGCTGCCCCGTCGGCATCGCCACCCAGGATCCAGCGTTGGAGACGCGACTGGATCCCGAGGTGGCCGCCCAATCCGTGGCCAACTACCTCCGGGCGATCACCATGGAGGTCACCGCCCTCACCCGGGCGTGCGGTAAGTCCAGCGTTCACCACCTCGAACCCGAGGACCTCGTGGCCTTGACGGTCGAAGCGGCAGCGATGGCGCGGGTGCCGCTGGCCGGCACAAACTGGATCCCAGGATGACGGCCGGCCGGTCGGTACTCATCGTCGGTGCCGGGGTGATCGGACTCAGCGCGGCCCGAGCGATCGCCGGGCGGGGCGTGAGCGACCTGCTGGTGATGGAGCGCGATGTCATCGGGTGCGGTGGTACCGGGCGCTCCAGTGGAGTAGTCCGATGCCACTACGGAGTCCGATCTCTTGCCGCCATGGCCTGGCAGTCGCTGCCCGTGCTGGCGCAGGCCCAGGAAGTCCTCGGGGGCGAGTCGGGCTACAAGCGAACGGGGTACCTGGTAGGAGTCGGCCCATGGGACGAAGCGGCCCTACGTCACAACGTGGCGACCCAGCAGGGCGTGGGCGTAGACGTCCAACTCATCGGGCCGGACGCGGCAGAGGCGTTTTGGCCCGGAGTACGGGTGGATGACTTCGCGGCCTTCGCCTACGAGCCTCAAGGGGGCTATGGCGATGGTCACCAGACCGCCCTGGCATTCGCCGGCGCCGCCCGCCGCTCCGGCGCTCACGTCCGCCAACAGGTTCCGGTCGTCGGCATCGAGGAACGGGGCGGCCGAGTCGCAGGTGTCAGGACCGCCGACGGCGCGGTCATGGGCGCAGACGCCATCGTGTTGGCAGCTGGTCCGTGGTCGGCTGCCCTGGTCTCGGGACTGGGTATCGATCTCCCGATCCGAGCCCAGCGGGCCCAGGTCCTGCTGGTCGACCAGGCTGGAGCGAGGGTGGAGGGCCTACCCGTACTGTCGGACCTGGTGTCGCTGCAGTACGTCCGGCCCGAAGGCAGCGCCGGTCTGCTCGTCGGCGACAGCGATCACTCCTCTCCTGAGTGGGCCGACCCGGACCATTACTCCGACCAACCAGAGGAGGAGCAGCTGCTAGCGTCTCTGGCCAAGTTCACTCACCGTTTTCCAGAGTTCGAAAACGGCCGATTGCGATCCTGCTACGCCGGGTGCTACGACGTCACGCCGGACTACAACCCCGTCATTTCCGCGACCCCGGTCGAGGGGCTGTGGGTGAGCGCCGGATTCAGTGGTCACGGGTACAAGATCTCCCCTGCTGTTGGCGACCTCGTTGCCGACCTCGTCCTTTACGGGGAGAGCCGCCTACCCCACGTTGACCACCACGACTTCCGTCTGGACCGGTTCGCCGAGGGTGCCCCGTTGCGCAGCCCCCACCCCTATGCGGTCGCAGCCCAGATGCGGTAAGGCGCCGGCTGGCCCGGCTCCAGCTCCTCTCCAGGGATCCAGAGTCGTATATTGCCTTGCCGTGGCGCCGCGACGTTCCGCATCCAGCCCCCGTCCTGGCGCCGAGCTGCCGTTGGCGTCACCGTCGATGGAGCTCGTCACCGAGGAGGCGAGCGGCCAACTCCAATGGGTGATCGCTCATCACGTCCGTAGCCGGCGCCAGGAGGTCGGCCTCAGCGTCACCCAACTGGCCGAACGTTCCAGTATTTCGAAGGGCATGCTCTCGAAGATCGAGAACGCCCACGCCTCTCCTAGCCTGTCCACCCTCGAGAAGCTGGCGACGGCCCTCGACATGCCGTTCACCGCGCTCTTCCGCGGCTTCGCCGAGGAGCGCGATGCCGTGTTCGTCAAGGCGGGCACCGGCCCCGAGATCGTCAGGCAAGGCAGCCGAGCCGGCCACGTCTATCAACTTCTCGGAAGCCTGCGCGGACCACTCAAGCGGATGGAGCCGCTCCTGGTCTCGCTGACCGAACGGAGCGAGATATTCCCGGTCTTCCAGCACTCCGGGATCGAGATGCTGTACATGTTGACAGGCGTCATGGAGTACGGCTTCGGTGGCCAGCACTACCGATTGTCGCGAGGGGACACCCTCCAGTTCGAGGGTGATATCCCCCACGGTCCCACCGCCCTCGTCAAGTTGCCCATCCGTTTTCTCTCGATCACCGTCTACGACAGGAGCTGAGCATCCGCAGCCCCCCTGCTCCCCGGGTGCTCGTCCTGCAGCACCTGCCCAGTGAGGGTCCGGGGTTTCTTGGCGCGGCCTTCCGGTCCGCGGGATTCGAGCTGACGACCGTCGAGCTCGACCACGGCGAACCCATTCCCGAACTCGAAGAGTTCGCGCTGATGCTGGTGATGGGAGGCCCGATGGACGTGTGGCAAGAGGACGCCTATCCCTGGCTCATGGCCGAGAAGGCGGCCATCCGATCCTGGGTGGTCGAGCTAGAGCGACCTTTTCTCGGAGTCTGTCTCGGTCATCAACTGCTCGCCGACGCCCTCGGGGGCGATGTCGGTCCGATGGCCGCTCCCGAAATAGGGGTCTGCGAAATCCAGACGACCAGCGAGGCCGCGGCTGACGCACTGTTCGCCTCTCTACCCAGACAGCTTGTCGGCGTCCAATGGCACGGTGCTGAGGTGCGAACCCTTCCGCCAGGGGGCGTGTCGCTCGCTACCAACCCGACATCTGCACTGCAAGCGTTTCGGGTCGGACTGCGGGCATGGGGGGTCCAGTTCCACGTCGAAGCGTCGCCCGACGCGGTCGCCGAGTGGGCTGACGTCCCTTCCTATCGGGCCGCCCTCCAAGCGAATTATCCTGACGGTGTCGACCGATTCTTGGCTGCCATCAACGAGCAGCGCCAGGAGTTGGAGCGGATCAGCGCCGAGCTAGGGGGGCGGCTCGTACGCCTGGCTCAGCCGGCACCAGCCGAAGCTCGTCGTGGAGCTGCAACGGAGCCGGAGCGGCCAGCACGGGAAGAGGGGTAACGCACGTTATTCGTTCTCGTATACTCCTCCCCCATAGCCGCAACACACCCCGACGACGGCGAGAACCGACAAGGATAAGATCGCTGTCCCGGAGGACGGCTTCTTCGGCGATCACGCTGGCCACGTTGAAACAGGTGGACCGGATCACCGACCCCGTCGCGTCCACCCCATCGGCCCGGAGCCGGGCGACCGCGCTTCGCACCAGCGCCTCTGCCTCGGTCGCAGTGAGGACCGTCAAGCCCCGCCCGCCAGTGAGGAATTCGTTCACGTAGACCACGTGGACTATGGCATCGTGGGCGTGAGCCACAGCCGTCGCGTAGCTCAGGGTATAAGGGGTGGACGCCGAGTCGTCGATAGCGACAAGCATGCGCTCGAACATGTCAGCTTCTCCTTGCGTGCCGACCGTCGTCCTGCGGTACGTGTGCGTTGTGTTTCCTGCATGTTAACAGATGTTTCCTAAATGTTACGGGCGGTACCAAGAATTTTGAGCCCAGATCCGGCGTCGGCTGCCAGCCACGCTGACCGCCCCCCAAGCGCGCCCAGCCAGATCGGCGCCGCGCCACCATTGGCGGGCGCAGGGCTCGGCGGGTCGTTAACAAGATCGCAACGCCGGGATCAACCGGTGGAAACGTGGGCGGGGTTACATCGTGCGGTGAGCGTCGACGGCGAGCTGGTGGGAGCCTGGACTCGCTCTCGCCTGGTGGTCGACGACACACCATGTATTGACCACTGTCAGGTGCTCTGGTTGCAGACGGCCGACTGGTACGCGGATATTCGGGTGCCCTCGCGCCCAGCTGGGGACTCCGCCGGGCATCCGGCGACCGTCTTCTGCCGTCCGTGGGCCTTCGCCGGAGTGGCGACGTGGGAACCGCCGGTCATGACCTGGCACCACCACCTCGACTCGATGCTGCAGGCGACGGTCGAGTCCAATCCCCTCGGCCGCCACGGCGACACCCTGGTGGAATCCGGCCGCTTCAAATGGGCCGGGCTGTGGATCCCCTTTCGCCACGAGTGGCGCAGACTGGCGAGTCCCGATGACGTCGCCGGCGTGCAGGTCGAGATGAACCGAATCCAGGTGACGATCGGGGCGTGGCGCATCGTCGTCGACGATCAGCGGCCGGACGGCCCGTTCCGAGCCACCCGGTACGACCTCCAGGACGCCGGGTGGATGGCCAGGGGGTCGGTGATCGAACCGGCGTAACGGCACCAGCTGACCCCCAGAAGGCTAGAGCTGAGGCCCAGTGCGTCCGGCCGGATTCGTGGGCCCCGCAGTGAGCTGCCCGAAGCGGTCGCGTTTCGAAAGGTGCCACCAGTAGTGCGATCCATGGCGGTCGACGACAAGTCGTCCAACTGGCAAACGTCACCATTTAGTCGCGTAACGATCAGGCCGCCGCTCGGCCGGACCGGCGACCGGGCGTGAACGTTATGGGCAATGCGAGCAGCCCGCGGACCATGCCGAGGTGGTAGTGGAGCTCGGCGTTGTCTTCGAGCCGGATGTCGTCGAGGCGTTGCAGGACCTCTTCCAGGGCGACTCGCAGGTTCATCCGGGCCAGGTTCGAACCGGCGCATCGGTGTGGACCCACGCCGAAGGCGAGGTGGCGGTTCTGACTGCGGCCCAGATCGAAGCGCTCGGAGTCCGCAAATTCCTCTTCGTCCCGGTTCGCCGACGACCAATAGACGAGGACCTTTTCGCCCTGCTCGACGTGATGGCCACCTATCTCGCCATCACGGACCGCGGTGCGCGCCACGGCAGTGAGGGGCGGGTCGAGGCGCAAGAGCTCCTCCACCGCCCGAGGGATCACCTCGGGCTCCTCGCGGAGTTGCGCAGGGATCTCGGGCTGGCGGCAGAATCGGACCATCATCATGCCCAGCGCGGTGGCTGTGGTCTCGAGGCCCCCGACGATGAGCAGCTGGATGACGCCGATGGTCTCTTCCTGGGTAAGAGGACGCCCGTCGATCTCGGCCGCCAGCACACCATCCACGACGTCGCCCATGGGAGGCTGGCGGCGCCGGTCCGCGATGAAGTTCCTAACCCATTCCGAGAGGCCAAGCCAGCAGGCCGTAGTCTCGGGGTCGGTCGGGATCCCTGACTTCGAGGTCATGTAGCTGAGCTTGTCGAGGTCCTCGGGGGGAGCGTTGAGAGTGAAGTCGAAGAACGCCAGCGAGGGATAGAGGCGGGCAAACTCGGCCATAAAGTCGCACCGGCCGCGTTCGATGAACGCGTCAATCAGGCGGTTGGCGAGCTGGCGGGTGCGATCCTCCCACTGCCGGACGACCGCTGGGGTGAAATAGGCGTTGATCAGGCGTTTGTAGGTGCGGTGAACCGGGGGGTCGACTTCGATCGGCACGTTGCGCACGGCGATTTCCAGGGGAGGGACGGTCAAACCGTGCTCGGAGCTGAAAGTCTCCCAGTTCTGGGCGACCTGCACTACATCGGCATATTTGGTGGCGACCCAGAAGCCACCGTACTCGTCGCTGTGGGCGACCGGACACGCGGTCCGCATACGCGCCATGGTTGCGGGCAGCTCGATGGGCAACTCGGGTGACTGTGGATCGAAGTGGTGCATGCACCAGTCGTCCGAAAGCGGCCCTCCTGCCGATGGTTCGGTATCCATCCCGTTCCTCCCTCTGCTTCGCAGACCGAGGCCCCCCTCGGCGGGCAGACTATAGCAACGGCATCGTAGTCAGTTATAGGCCTGTTGATCCAGATCGAGCGACAGCATACGGATGGCATTCGACCGCAAAATCTTCAGCCGGTCCGATGCCGCCAAGTGTGCAAGCTCGCGGCGAGCGACATCCACGCGGTTGGGCCAGGACCCATCGGCCTGCGGATAGTCGGTCTCGAAGGTCACGTTGTCCAAACCAACGGTCGAAATCGAGCGGAGCCGGAACCTATCGGACACGTAGGAAGTGAAAGTATTATCGGCGTAGTACGCCATGACATTCGGGTGGAGCAGCATGCCGTCCGCCCGCGGCGATGGCGACCTCTGCGTCAGGGCGAGAATTTCGAAAAGGAGGCCGCAATTGTCAGCGGGAGCAATAGCAATCGAGTCTGGCGCATCTCCCGACTGGAGCGGAATTCCCAGCGCGCTGAAGTGCGATCTGACGTTTGCGACGTCACTCACCTCGAACACGCACGACCGAATGCCATCGCCCCGGTTGAACAGGTGAGACTGGATCTGCCCGTCTCTGATGGGGGAAAGCAACTCCACGACGGTGTCAGCGAGGTGAAGCCCCACCGCTCGGGCACCGATGGTTGGACGTTCCGCTTCATACAGGAAGGTGGCGTTCATGAAGGCCTGGAAGAACTCGGTAGCGGCTCCCAGGTCTGACACGGTGACGCCGTAACGCTTGAGACCCAGCAACCCGAGAGGCTGCTCGTCCCGCCAGTAGTCGATCGGCTTGATCGGCTCCAGGTACGGGAGAGGATAGGGTTCGTCGTGAAAGCTCCGGTCATAGAATTCGAAGGCGATGCCGAAGCCGTCGGCCGGGTGGGTGTGGAACGCCGCCGGTCGCTCGCGAACGATTCGCACGCCTCGGGCCTGGACCGCCTCTCGAACCTCGTCCAGGTTGGCAACCTGGTACTCGAGGCCCAGGTAGTACGGTCCGAAGCGGAGATGGAGGAAGTCGTCATGTGGAACGAACAGCTCGAAGATCACGTCTCCTATGGCGAAGAAACCGGAGTGCCACTCATCTCTTGGCAAGTCGTAGAGGAACTGAGCTCCGTAGAGCTCGCGAAAGCGGGCGACAGTCCGATCGAACCCCTCGACCACGATATTGAAATGGTTCATGTGGACACACTCAATAGGTGCAGGCATCGATTTCGCTCCAGATAGACGAGTATCGGACGATTGCCTCTGATTCTCCCGTCGTTCCCTAGCCCTTGTCGAACCAAGACCATTCCCAGGGGGCGATCACCCTGAGTGGGCTGCTGAAGAGAAACACCTCAACCGGTATGGTCTGATCCAAACGGCCCGGAAGCGCAGCGGTGACCTCGAGCGGATCCTCATCGAAGAAGACTACGGTGACCCGCCGGCACGAGACGTGAGGCGATCGGTGCTCCTCGGCATCCACGGTCTCCTCGTGGACCAGGGTCCAAACACCAGCCACCCCGGGCTGGTCCAGGATCTCTGGAATGCGCGTCTGGTCGTACCACTGAAACAGGTCGCCGACCGTAGCCGTATCGCCGGAACAGTCACTGACCGCGAGATGAACGCCCCGGTTGGGCCGCAAAGGCAGAGCGTCCGCAGAGACGAACGCTCGGCGGGCGACATAGCCCTTCACCGGGACGAGCGGCTGGACCAGTGGCCTCCTGACATACCGTGTATCCGGGCGCCGCCCCTGCTGGTACGTGACTTCCCCCACCTCCTGAAAGTCGGAAAGCACCCTCGGGATCGGATCGCGGAACCAGTAGAGGTTGACGTAGTGGCAGCTCACAAGGTCCATATCGGTGCCTGTGGCGAAACGATCGCAGTCGGGGGACTTCACCCACCGCTCACCCCAGATGACACCTGGCCGGGCCAGGTTCTCCGGCCTGTGGTCCAGCTGATGCCATTCGTTGTATTCGTGATGACGATCCGGAGGGACACCGGCGAAAGAAAGCAACGCTCGTTTGGCGCTCACGCCCAAGTACAATCCTCGCCCGCGGTGGTCCGCAACCCACGAGAGGCATAGGCAGGGTAAAGGGTTCCGAAATCCCCTATCGGCAATCGGTCGTCGGTGGTCCAGTGGCCGACTTGCCATGCCTTGCGCACCCCTGTACAGTCCCAACTTTCACGGACAGAGCTACTCGGGGGGTCCTGAACACTGCGAGTGGCTCGACAGGCACACGTGCTTCGAGATAGCTATACCTGGGGGGATTCATGTTCCGAAGGCGCAAGATTTTTCATGCGGGGATCGCTGGTCTGGCGCTGCTCTTGTTGGTGAGTGCATGCAGTTCGAGCAGCAAGAGCGCCAGCGGTGGCTCAGCCACCACGGGTTCGTCCTCGAACTCCAGCGCCTCCAGCGCCTCCAGCGCACCGACAGGATCGGCTACGGCCACCGGCGCCCCGATCACCATTGGGGTGGTCTGCAGCTGCTCGGGCCCGTTCGGATCGACTGTCGTCGACGCCTGGAAAACGCTCCAAGCCTGGGCCAAGTCGGTTAACGCTTCAGGTGGAGTGAATGGGCACCCGATCGTCCTGGACGAGAAGGACGACCAAAGCAATCCCGGTACAGCCGTGACCGGTGCGACCGAGCTGATTGATGCGCACGTGCCGCTTATGTTCGACCTCAGCATTCTCGATTCGTCCTGGGCCAAGGCGGTTGATGCCGCGCACATCCCCGTCGTCGGCGGCAACGTCAGCTTCCCGCCGAGTTACCAGGACCCCAACTTCTATTCTTCGGCTCAAACCGGCGACTCCGCGATCTACGCCAGCGAGCTCACTGCCAAGACCGCAGGCGCGACCAACATCGGACTCATGAACTGCGCCGAAGGGTGCAACGTCACCCTCAGCCTGCAGCGGTCGACCGCCAAGGAACTGGGGCTTCCCGTCCCGTACTCCGGTGAGTTCGCCGACAACGCTCCCAACTACACGGCCCAATGCGTGGCGGCCAAGCAGGACAACGTGCAGGCGCTCGTTCTCTTCGGCTCGATCAGCGTGATCGCCCGGGTAGCCAGTGACTGCAACCAGCAGGACTACAACCCGATCTACGTCACCGAAGGCACCGGCTTCACGAACCAGATCCTGACATCGGTGGGTCTCAAAGATCACCTCTGGTCGGAGTTCCCGATCCTCCCCTACTCCTCCACTAACTCGGCCGTGGTCAACATGAATACCCAGCTCGACAAGTACTTCCCAGGGATGCGAGAGAACACCCTGGACTGGAGCGAATTCGCCGCTCAGGCGTGGACCGGCGGCCTGCTGATCGAGGCCGCAGCCAAGAACGCCGGAATCACGGCCAGCCAAACGGTGACCTCCGCGGACTTCACCAAGGGCTTGGACATGGTCCAGAACGATACGCTCGGAGGCTTCTCGCCCTCCCTGACGTTCGCGGCTGGAAAGCCCCACCCGGTCGACTGCTGGTACACCGCTCGCGTCCAGAGTGGCGTGGTCTCACTGATCGGCGGTCAGGTCTGCCACACGATCTCGTAGCTTCGGATCGGGCTGATTCTGGTAGTCAGCCAACCAGCAAGCTGTGAACAGGGCCCTCGCATAGCGAGGGCCCTGGCCTGTCGTGTCCCTTACTGGTTCGCGTGCTGGTCCAGCCAGGCGTGCAGATTGCGATGAAACCCGGCCACGATGTACTCCTGCATTTGCCCGGTCACGATATAGGCGGCATCGGGGTCACGACTGTAGGCCCGCGCTTCGAGACCTTTCTGCACCTTTGGGCTGTTGGCCACATCCTGGTCGACAATGGCGCCGAACTCCCTCGGCTCCCGGTCGCTGAACTTTTCGTCTGACGCCAGCATCGTCAGCGAAGCGTCCCGAAGTGGTTTGCATCCGGTCGGGACCGGCTCCAGCAGGCTCATGTCGAACAAACAACTTTGGTGATCGTCACCGTGGGGGCGAAAACGGTAGATCAAGTTACTCGTGGCACCTCGAAAGACCATGATATTTGGAAAGATCGTATAGACGCCCGTCCCCGACGGGATGAGGGCCAGGTCGTTGACATCCGAGAGGTCGACGCCCCGCGCCGCCCAGTACTGGCGGGCGACCGCAGTGAACTGCATCGCATCCTCGGGGCCAAATTTCTTGAGATCAGGCGGGACGCGGACACTGTCGACCGCCTCACCCATCTGGGAAAGCATAGTGAGCGCATTGAGAGCTGGACTCGTGCGGGGATCCTCTGCAGGAGCCGACGTGGCCGAGATGCCCAACCGGTCGGCCATTTCTTCGACCCCGTAGGTTCCTTTGGCATCCTTGCCTGCGAAACCAAAAAGGCGAGCGTGCAGGCCGAACGGCGTGGACGGCGTCAGCATCGTCTCGAGGGTGGGGTCTCCGACGGTGTTATGGGTGACAGGGATGTGATACGTCTCCATGAACGCATCCATCATCACCTTCCAGTTGCAAGGCACTCTGATGCCAAGAGACCAGACCTGTCGCTTGTTGACATCGGGGAACACCCTCAGATGCCGTATGAGGACCTCTCCCAAAAACTCCACCAGGGGGTCGGCCTGCGGATCAAAGTTGATGAACACATAGCCATCAAACTCTTCCGCCCTGACGGGGAAGAGACTGAACTCCGATCGTGGGTGATCCGTGAAATCGCGATTCGCCGGGCGTCTGATCAGCTTCCCATCGAGGGAGTAGGTCCATCCGTGAAAGGGACAGACGAAACAAACGACGTTGCCGCATCCCTCCGCTACCGCCCGAGCTCGGTGCCGGCACGAGTTCCGGAAGGCGCGCACCGTTCCTTCTCCGCTTCGAACGATGACCACCGACTGCCCGATGATCTCGTATTCGCGGTAATCGCCTACCTGAGGGATCTCGTTGGCCCGGCAGGCAAACTGCCAGACTCGGTTCCACAGGCCGCCGGCCTCGCGCTCGTGGAACTGGCGAGACACGTAATCGGCAACGTCGATCCGACCATCCCCGACGGGCGACCAGGGATCGTCCCCCGTCTCGAACAGATAGGGCGGGGTGGCGTTCCTGCCTGAGCGGACTCCCTGGCTTTCCCGAACAGTGTCAGTCAATGAATGCAACCCCCGTGCGCGCAGAACGTGGAGAACTGGCTACCAGACTACGCTCCGACGGCTCTCGTCTGCTCGTCCGTGGTAAGTGATGTAACATTCGATCGTCAATGTCCTCTGACGATCCTGCTCCAGAGATTCCGAGCCTGCTTCGGCGTTTGAGCAGCGATGAGTATGACGCGCCGCCGTACAACGACCCGCAGAAGGCAGCGATTGACGCCACGGTGCAGGAGAGTTTGGACACCGTCCGTAAGCTTCGGCGGCCACTGGCGGACTACTGGTCCAGTCGACTGGGGACCGCCGCTGGGCTGCGAGCCCTAAACCAGGCGTTTGGCGTCGGGTGCTATGAGGTCCCGGCCGAGGCGACCTACGAGCCCGCCGCGGCTGACGAGATCTTTGGCGGGGACCAGGTGGTCATTGACGTCCAAACCCACTTCATGGCGGACCGGCCTTCCAACCACAAGTTGATCCCCGTCCAGATGAGCAGTTATGCCCGGTGGGGCCCGGATTGGTGGTCGGGGCTCGACGGCATGACCTTCTACGGATTCGCTGAATACCTTCGTTGTGTCTTCCTGGAAAGTGAGACTGCGGTGGCGATCATCACCGCCCCACCCGACGACGACCTGGGCGGCAACTTCCTCACCAACGAAGAAATGGCGGGGACTCGCGAGCTGTTCGATCGGCTGGCCGGCACCGGACGACTGCTGAACCATACGGTGGTCCACCCGACCGATCCGGGCACTCTGGAGCGCATGGAAGGTTGGCGCGACCAGCTTGATCCCGTCGGGTGGAAGGTCTATACGCTGGGCCACCGGGCCTCTCCTGAGAGCATCTCCCGTGGGTGGGACCGGGGCACGGCGTGGATGCTCGACGACGAGAGGATCGGTATCCCGTTCCTCGAACGCGCTCGACAGCTGGGCGTCACCAACATCTGCTCGCACAAAGGTCTCAGCGGCTTGGTGGACAATGGCTCGCCTCGAGATATCGGCCCGTGCGCCAAGGCCTTCCCCGATCTGCGCTTCATCGTCTACCACTCTGGCTTCGAGGTCGAAGGCGAGGAGGGTCCGTTCACGGCCGAAACCGCCGACCAGGGGATCAATCGACTGATCCGCACGGTCACCGACAACGGCCTCGGCCCCGGCAGCAACGTCTATGCCGAGCTGGGAACAACCTGGTACTGCCTGGTGAAGCGGCCTATCGAAGCCGCCCACACCTTGGGGAAACTCCTGCTGGCCTTCGGCGAGGACAACATCGTCTGGGGGACCGATTCTGTTTGGTACGGACCGACACAGCCGGTCATCGACGCCTTCCGCTCTTTCCAAATCCCCGCCGAGCTTTCAGATCGCTACGGTTATCCTCAACTCACCACCCAGATCAAGACGAAGATTCTCAGCACCAACGCCGCCCGACTCTACGGGATTGACCTGGACGCCACGCGTGACGCCGCAGTCCACGATGACCTCGCATGGGCCAAAGCCGCCCTGCAGGAATACCAACAACACGAGACCTGAGCCAGGAAAGCGGGCCTGGCGGCGGTGGACCAGAAGGACTAACGAAACGGAGATCCTGACATGACTGAAACTATCCGCGACGCGGGCCAGGCCGGCTCAGCTGAGCAGGAGGAGATAGCGAGTGCCATGGCCGAGCACGACTGGGGCACTCCGGCCATGAGTGCTCTGGCCGAGCTTGATCCCGACTTTATGCACGGATTTTTGGAGTTTTACAAGGCCTGTACTGCCAAGAACGCGCTCGACGCGAAGACCCGAGAGCTGATCTTCGTGGCCATCGATGCCTCCACCACCCACCTTTACAACACGGGAACTCTGTTCCACATCCAGCAGGCGCGTAAACAGGGGGCGAGCGTCGAGGAGATCTTAGAGGTACTCGAGATCGTGACCCTTCTCGGTGTGCACTCGATGTCAGAGGGTATTCCCCTGCTACTGAAGGCTCTGGAAGCCGAAAAAGCCTGAAATCGTCCGGGTACCTCGAGACCGTCAGGTCGTGACGTCGCGGAAGGCTGTCACCCACTGCGTCAGGTACTCGACAGCGTCGATCTGCGGACCGGCGCGGAGCACCGTGTAAAAGTCCGTGACCCCGGCCTCCAGGAGCGGCGGCACTTCCGCCATGGTCCGCGAGATGGCCGGATTGCCATCCGGCCCGGAGATAACCGGAAGCCGGCCAGCCACCCCGACTTCCGCAGGGTCCCGTCCATAGCCGCTGATCGCCTCACGCATCGCCGGGATGGTCGTGATCAGGCTCGCCGGGTCGTACCAGGCGTCGGCCCAGGGGATCCATCCCGTCCCGAAGCGAGCCAGGCGGCGCATCGCACCGCGGTTGACCGTACCGCTGACCCACAGCGGGACGCCGTCAGCTTGGAGCGGCTTGGGCATCATGTGAATGCCGGAAAACGACAGTTCCTCGGACGAGTAATTTGCCCTGTTCTGGCGCCAGAGCGTCTGGCAGACGTCGAGGGTCTGGTCGAGGAGCCGGCCGCGTTTCCGAAAGTCCAGGCCGGCCGCTTCGTACTCTTCTTGCTGCCATCCCACGCCAACGCCGAGCTCCAGGCGCCCACCAGACAACACATCCAGCGTGGCGGCTGTCTTTGCCAGCAGCAGGGGTCGGCGTAAGGCGGCGAGCATGATCAACGTGGTGAACCGAATTCTGGAAGTGGTCCGACTCAGCGCGGCCAGAGTCGTCAGGGGTTCGAGGAAGTACCCGTTCGAATCGGTCGGCTGCTCTCCACCGAGCCTGCCGCCCAACTCGGCGCGCCGGTAGGCCTCCAGGTTCTCGCCGAACGCTACGTGCTCCCCTGACAGGGCGAGTCCGTCAAACCCGGCCTGCTCGGCCGCGTGCGCCTGATCGAAGAGCGGCTGCCAGGTGCCGGGGTTCTCTGGGGCGAACGCGGGGAGCACCATCCATAATCGAGGAACTGTCACCACGGCCAGAGCTTATTGTCGGGAGTCTCGTCTCGTCAGAATGACAAGGGGAATGCGAAGTGGGCTACCTGGAGGATCGGGCCAACCTGCCTGGCAAGGTCGCGGCGGTGATAGGAGGTGGCGCCGGTGTGGGCGCGGCGGTGACCCTCGCACTAGCCAGGGCTGGGGTCGACGTCGCCTTCTGCGACGTCAAGGAGGACGCCATCCGGTTGACACGCGGCGAAGTCGAACGTCTCGGCCGGCAGGTCGTCACCTCCGTCACCGACGCCCTCGATGTCGAGCAGCTGAGAGAGTTCTATGCGACGTGCGACGACACCTTCGACCATCTGGACATCCTGGTCAACGTGGTCGGTGGGGTCCGGAAACGGGAATTCTCGGTCACCGCACCGGACCAGTGGTCGGACGACATTCACCGCAATTTCGGATGGGTCCTCCACTCCACCAGTCTGGCCATTCCGCGAATCCGTTCCAGCGGACGAGGCGGCAGCATCATCAACTTCACCACTATCGAGGCCCACCGCGGCGCGGCCGGCTACGCCGCCTACGCGGGAGCGAAAGCCGGGCTGACGAACTTCAGCCGCGCCCTGGCGGTCGAGTTAGGGCAGGAGAAAATTCGAGTGAATCTGGTGGCCCCCGATTCCACCCTGAGCCAGCAGACCAAGGACACCATGGCCGCGTCGGCGAGCGCCATCGGGCTCCGCTCACCCGAACTCATGACACGCGCCTTCTCCGTCTACGTGCCCCTGGGCGCCCCGCCACCTCCGGACGACCTCGGGGACGCCGTCCTGTTCCTGGCCTCCGAGCTCTCGGCATCGGTAACCGGCACCACCCTGCACGTCGATGGCGGAACGTGGGCCTCGTCGGGCTTCCTGAGGTGGCCAGAGCCGCGAGGATGGGGCCCCACCCCCGACCCACGGATATTCCATACCGACGGCCCGGGTGAAGGGCTCACCCCGCAGAACTAGGGCGCGGCGCGGACCCTATCGCTCCCTTTTTCGGCGTCCACGGCCCGCTGGACGGCCTCAGCTGGTGCGCCGAAGCGGAGCAGCCGTCCCCCGAAGGCGATCGAACAGAGCGCGAACCAGGTCCAGCCAAGAGCCAGACCCCCAATGACGTCGGTCAGCCAGTGAACACCGAGGAAGACGCGGGTGCAGGCGATCGCAGCCGCCAGTCCGACCGCGACCGCGGCCAGACAAGCCTGGACGCGCGCTGAGCGCCCGATCCCGAACACCAGAGCGAAAGCGGCAAAGCAGGCGGCCGCGGCCGTGGCGTGACCGGACGGAAAGGAGGGCCCACTGAACCCGGTCAAGCGGTCGATGTCGGGTCGGGCCCGGTCGACGATCCACTTGATCAGATCGGCGACGCCGAACTGACCTCCCACCGTAAGCGTCAAGAACGCCGCGGTGGCAACCAAACCGTGGTGACGGGAGCCGATGGCGCATACGACGACCGCGGCCGGCACCAGCACCACCGCCCCCCCGAACTGGGTTATATCGCGAAGTACATGCGTCGCCGTCGGGGTGGCGTGGCGGGCGGCGAAGCGCGCCGCGCTCAAGTCGAAGTCGGCGAAGCCCAGATGGTTGCGCACCATCAGGAGTATCAACCCGAAAGCGGTGCTGCCGATGACTACCACGGCCGCTGCCGTCGTCAAACCGAATCCGGCGAGGGTGGTTGGATCCAGACGTCTGGTCATGGCCCCGGCCAGGCGGGAATGGCGATGCACTTCTTCCCGAATACTGCCCGCCTCAATCCGCGGGGCCAGCAGCGCAGCCGACCAGTACCTAAACACCGGCCACACGACCAGTCCGGCCGCGACCGCCACTGCCAGAGTGATCGCCAGGATCACCGAGGCCTGCCGCCTTTGCTTCGGTTGCTCGGCTGGGCAGGGTCGCGGGGTGCGGCCACGGTGATCGCTTGGGGTTCGACGCATGACCGGAGTCGCCGGGTGGCGCGCCGAGCCCCACCGTCGAGCTCGTAGGGAACGGCATTCGCGAACTTGACGTCCACCTGTCGACCGCGGGTCATATGCACGAGCTTGGACCGATCCGGCTGGCCCCGCAGGAGAAGGGCCAGAACCCTGGCCCATTGGATGGGGCCGTGGGCGGTAACCACGCCGACCTCGAGCAGTCCGTCGTCGGGGAGAGCGTCCGGGAAAGCCGTCAGGCCCCCGGTCAGCGTGCCCATATTGCCGAGGAGCAGGCAGCTGGCCCTCGCTCTCAACCAGTCCGCGCCGTCGACCTGGATCGACATTTTGACGGGCCGGGCGAACGTAGCCCGGGTGCCCGTCCACACGTAGGCCAGCTGCCCGAAGCGATCCTTTATCCCACCTCGGCTGGCTTTCATCATGATGGCGTCGAAGCCCGCACCAGCCATGACTGCGAAGCGCTCACCGTTGATCACGCCGAGGTCGAGGGTTCGGCGAGGGCCCTCGAGGGCGATGTCGACGGCCGCGGCAAGATCGGTCGGGATCCCGAGGTTTCGGGCCAGCAGGTTGGCGGTACCGGCCGGAATTATGCCAATAGTGACAGCGGATCCCGCCACCCCGTCGATCGATCGCTGCACCGTCCCGTCGCCGCCCCAGAGAAGGAGAAGATCGGCGCCGTCAGCGACCGCCTGTTTTGCTGCGCCAGGCGCCTTCCGGCTCTTGCCGACCTCGTACCAGACGGGGTCAACGACGCCCCGGTCGGCAAGTAGCCGCCGAAGCTCGGGAAGCCCGCCACCGAGGGATTTCTTGCGGTGGGCAATGACGGCGACGCTCGTCATGCCACGCCCGCGATCTCATCAGAGATCTTGCCGGGACTGGCGGTTCGCTCGGGCTCCACCATCTCGGCGGGCAAGACCGCCTCGGTGAGTTCGGGGCGACGGCCCGGCGCCGTCTGGGCAGCACGGACGCGCCAGGCGCGGACCGCCAGCGCTCCTACGCACAGGGCACCGACACCGAGCACCAGGCCGGCGATGGCGTCGCTCGGGTGGTGATCGCCCCGGTAGATCCGTGACAGGCCCACGCACGCGGTCAGCCCGGCCGCAACCGTCCAGGACAAAATTCGAGGAACGGGACGCCTCGTTACGATCGCGACAATCAACGCGATCCCGCCGTAGAGCACAAAGGTGGCGGCCACGTGGCCAGACGGCCAGCTGAAAGTCGACGGCGTCGAACCGAGGTGGGCGACGCGGGGGCGGGGACGGGCGACGACGTAGCCGGTGGCGAGGAAGACGCTCAGTTCGACGGCGAGCCCGAGCAGCAGCAGGACCGCCAGGCGGGTTCGGCGTCGAACGACGGCGATCAGCGAGACGAGTGCGGCCACAGCGATAACGCCGGGCGAGTCGGCGAGAAGGGTGAAATCACCGGTCACCCGATTGCCCAGGGAGGTGCGGTGGCGGGCGAAGATGGCGTTGATGTGCTCGTCCCAGCTGCCGACGCTCTGGGCCAGAGCGTGGGTGACGACCAGGCCGGTGGCCATCAGCAGGATCGTCAGCACCAGGAAGCCGGCGCCCGCCACAAGTGCGCCCGCCCGATAGGCCGGCCAACCTCGCCAACGAACAGCACGGTCCAGCCGGTGGCGGAGCTGAGCAATGCCACCGCCGCACTCTGGAGATGCTGTTAGGGCCGAGGGCACTGGTTCCCTTTCTCGACGACGCGTGAGCCGAATCAGCTCCTTACCAGGATCAGATACCCATCCGGAGCCGGCCAACGCATCGGCGAAGTCCGCAGGTGTGGCGCGTAGTGCCCGGCATGGGCCATGAGCGGCTGGGTACAAGTTGATGCAGGGTCCGGACCTACCGACCCGGAGGACGTATGACCGCCATCTACCCGCTGAGAAGGAGTTCCGCCGTCCAGCGGGACCTGCTCAACCCCGCCGCCCGGCTGGGACTCACGGCGCGGGCACTGATGTACCTGCTGATTGGTGTGCTTTCGATCCTGGTGGCGGCTGGCCACAGCACGGCCGAGACCGACCAGTGGGGTGCCATGCAACAGCTCAACCGGAGCTCGTTCGGCCACCTGCTGCTCTGGGCCGTCGCCTTGGGGTTGGCCTGCTATTCCCTGTGGCGATTCAGCGAGTCCTTCTTCGGCGTGGCGCGGGAAGGCAAGAAAGTGGGTCCGCGACTGAAGTCGTTAGCGCGGGGCTGCATCTACGCGGTCATCGCCTTCATGGCCTTCCAAATCGTGGCCGGTGCAGGAGTTCAGAGCCAGGCCGGACGGCAGGTTACCCTGACGTCGCAGGTGATGCGCCATCCCGGCGGGCGCATCGTGGTGGGACTGGTTGGCGTGATCGTCGTCGTGGTCGGAGCCACGCTGGTGCACGAGGGCGTTACCCGCAAGTTCGAGAAATATCTCGACCTCTCGGATGCATCAGCCGCGACCCGGCGCACGGTCGAGGTCATCGGCGTCGCCGGCACGACGGCCCGAGGAGCAGTGTTCGCTCTTGCCGGGATCTTTGTGATCCAGGCCGCATGGGACTACGAACCGAAAAAGGCTGCGGGGCTGGACGGGGCGCTACGTTCGTTGCGTGACACTCCGGCGGGTCCCTGGCTGCTCGGCGTGGTCGCGCTCGGCCTCGTCGCCTTCGGGCTGTACGGCTTGGCCGAGACCCGTTGGCGACGGACCTGAACGACGGGGCGGATGGTTCCGCTCGGTCTGATCCACGGGTCAGCAGGAACGACGATGCAGGAATCATTGGACCGCTGGTCGGGACGGCGACGTCTTCGCCACCGGCGCGATGCGCCGGGCGACCGTCCCGACGCCTCTCGCCCGCTCGGCAGCGACCGGGTGCCGCAGATCCGCCATGTGGTGATCCTCATGATGGAGAACCACTCCTTCGACAATTATCTCGGGACCCTGGGCCGGGGCGACGGGCTGCCGGATCCGCGGCCAGCCAACCGGGCGTCGTCCGGCCAGGTCATATCTCCGTTCCGACTCTCAAGCCCGACGCAGCCCGAAGGCGTGCCCTCGCAGAGCTGGGAGGCGAGCCACCTCCAGTATGGCGGCGGTGCCAATGACGGCTTCGTCTCGGCCATCGAGAGATTCTCCCCGGACGCCGACGCCTCCCTCGCCATGGGTTACTGGACCGAGCAGGATCTCCCCTTCTACGCCGGCCTGGCCCGCACCTTTCCTTTGGCGGACCAGTGGTTCGCTTCGTGCCTCGGCCCGACCTTTCCCAATCGTCGGTTTCTTATGGCGGGTACGGCCAACGGGCTCATAGACGACGAGGTCGCCGGCGTCATCGACTATCCCGCGACCGGAACCATCTTCGATCTACTCAATCGCCACGGCATCATGTGGGCCAACTACCACCATGTGCCTCACCGCCACTTCTACAGCCGGCGCGTCGGCGGTGCAGGTTCTCTGCATTTGAGCCGCCGCGGCCGGCTGGTCACCCGCCAGGTGGTGCCAGGTGTGGCCCGGCAGGTCCGCGGCGAGATCCAGTGCACGACCAACCTGTACGCCTTGGGCGTGCTCCGGACGATTCGACACCTTCGCAGCATCGAGCGGTTCTTCGACGACGCGGCGGCAGGCACTCTGCCCGCGGTGAGCATCGTCGACCCGGACTTTCAAAACTCTTCCGAGGAGAACCCTCAGGACATCCGCGTCGGAGAAGGCTTCGCTGCCGCGGTGATAAACGCCGTGATGCGCGGCAGGGGCTGGCCCCACACCCTGCTCATCTGGTTGTACGACGAACACGGCGGCTACTACGACCACGTCCCTCCTCCGCCCGCGGTCGAGCCCGACGACGTGCTGCCCCACAGCCTGGCGGAGCGGGCCGCCCCCCTTCACTGGCTCTGGCGACATTCGACCCCCGGGGCGAGGTCGGCCCGACCAACACCTGTTCGGACCGGTGCGGGACGCGATGCGACCACGAACCAGGTTCCCGCCCCGGCGACGGGCTCGGAGGCGCCTCACGGTCGATACGACCGCTACGGCTTTCGGGTACCCGCCGCCATCGTGTCGCCCTACGCCAAGCCCGGTTTCGTGTCCTCGACGGTCTATGACCACACCTCGGTCTTGAGGCTGATCGAGGAGAAATGGAACCTCCCCTCGCTCACCTGTCGAGACGCCGCCGCCATCGCCCCGTGGGACATGATCGACCTGGACGCCCCGCCGGCGTTTCTCGATCCCCCGGATCTACCGGCTCCTGCTCACCCCTGGCCGGGGTGAATCCCCGTTCGGTCGAACGCGTGGACCGGGCGGGTGGGGCCCGAGAAGACAGTGGTAAAATCGCTCCTCACATACCTTGCAGCTGGTCGTCGGCCGGCAATCGCCGGCAGCGACGCGAAAGGGTTGAGGTGCAACCAACTGACATCGCGGGTCGGACCCTCACGGCGCCGGCACCGCCCGCTCCCGAACTTCGCGTGGCGAATGAGCATCTCGACGACAACGTCACCCTCGACGGTCTTCTCGCGGAGGAGGGCTACCTGTTCTTCCGCAATGTGCTCGACATTGCCGCGGTCGTAGGGGCGCGCACCGAGATGATGCACGTCCTGCGGCAGCTCGATCTCATCGAACCAGGCGCCCAACTTCCGATCGCCACCTCTACGTTGAATACCGATGCCCGTCAAGATGGCATGCGCCTGCTGGATGAGGAGTGCAAGAAACTCCGCATCTTTCAAAAGTTCGTCGAGGTGCCGGCGAACCGGGCGTTCTTCGAGAAGATCGTCGGTGGTCCGGTCGGTTTTGCCCCGATCGTCTTTTACCGGAGCCGCCCGCCAGGCTGGGCCGTCGGCGGATGGCACCAAGACGGCTTCTACAACCAAGGGTTCGGCCTTCACACGGCGTGGATTCCGGTGATGGACATCGACAGCGAGTTAGGGGGAATGTGCATCGCGCCCGGCTTGGAGAAGGTCGGTTACCTCCAGGATCCGGACTTGTGGAACCAGTCGATCCCGCAGGACCGCATTCCGCGGGAGCTGCACCGTCGCTCCGATTATCACCCCGGGGACGTGCTCATCTTCAAGGAATTCATGCCACACACGGGGGTTCCCAACTCCTCAACGCAGAACCTCTACCGCCTGTCCTTTGACATCAGATTTTATCCGGCAGACAACCGGGCTTTCCTCGAGGGCGAGCTCGCCGAAGTGGATCACGGCTCCATCGTGATCGACTGCGACGATGGAATGACCCGGCGCCTGGAAATCACGCCCGAAACGATCCTGTGGTCCGGGCGGGAGGACATGCAGACGGGACTCCAGCTGTCATCGTGGGCGCAGCCCAATGAGGGGCGCGTGATGGCGAGGTGCGACGGCGACCGCGGTGTCTACGTTCGGCTATTCAAGGACAGGTTTCCTTAGCCGAAAACTTCGCACCGTATCCGGCTTCTGATACCGAGTTGGGACCCGAGGATCTGGTCCGATCCCGAAGGAGTCCATGGAAGCGAAGCTAGGCAGATGTCCCGATCCGCCGGCTCGGCTTGAAGGTAATCGGCACGGACAACGGCGCCCGGGTGAGGGTGGAGTGATAGTGGACGTCGGCCCCCTCCTGGAGCTTGATGTCGTCCAGGCGCGACAGCAGCTCGCCGAGCGCCACCCGCAAGTTCATCCGGGCCAGGTTGGACCCCAAGCAGCGGTGGGGCCCGACGCCGAAGGCCAGGTGACGGTTACTTCCCCGTTCGAGATCGAAGGCATCCGGGTTGGCGAACTCATCCTCGTCCCGGTCCGCCGAGGCCCAGTACAACAGGACCCGTTCGCCCTTCTTGATGTGATGGCCGCCGACCTCGGCATCCCGAGTGGCCATTCGCCCAATCGCAATAAACGGCCCGTCCAGGCGGAGCAGCTCTTCGATGGCCTCCTCCAGCACCTCCGGACGCTCCCTGAGCAGCGCCGGAATCTCGGGCTGGCGGCAGAAGCGCACCATCATCAGCCCGAGCGCCCCCGTGGTCGTCTCCAGCCCGCCCAGGATCGCCAACTGAACAGTGCCAACCACCTCATCGTGGGTGATCGGTCGACCCTCCACAGTGGCGCCGAGCACCCCCTCGACGAAATCGTGCTCACCATTCGACGGCTGCGCGCCCCGCGCCTCGAGGAAGCCTTCGATCCACTTCGACAGCCCCGCCCAGCACTCAGCCGCCTCGGGGTCGGTAGGCGTCGACGACTTCGACGCCATATAGGCGACCCTCTCGATCTCGGCCGCCGGGGCGTCGAGGGCGAACTTGAAGAACGCCAGCGACGGGAACGGACGGGCAAACATGTCCATGAACTCGCACTCGCCCCGCTCCACGAACTCGTCAATCAGCTGGGAAGCCAGCGCCCGCGTCCCCTCTTCCCACCCTGACACCACCGCGGGGGTGAAGAACGGATTGACCATCCGCTTGTACACCCGTTGGAGCGGCGGGTCGACCTCGACAGGAATGTTGCGCAGCATCGCCGGGGGCGGCGGAATCGACAGGCCGTGCTCCGAGCTGAAGGTCTCCCAGTCCTGGGCGACCCGGAACACGTCGTCGTACTTCGTGACAATCCAATAGCCACCGTACTGGTCGCTATGGGCCACCGGGCACGTCGACCGCAAGCGCGCCATCGACTCGTGGAACACCGGCGCCAGCTCGTCGGCGTTCAGGTCGAGGTGCTCGGCCAACCATTCGTCGGTTACGCGAACTCCGGTCGTGGACTCCGTGCTCATGGCATCCCCTCATGCGTTTTGCGGGTCACTCTCTGCAAGCGAAGCTTACAGACCCAGCGGGCGGGGCCCGCGGCGCGGACGAGCGCCGAAGGAGCCCCCCGCCCCGCTCGACCCCCCCGCACGAGCCCCCCACACGAGGCTCCCGCACGCCCCGCCGCACGAACCCCCCGCACGAACCCCCCACACGAGGCTCCCGCACGCCCCGCCGCACGAACCCCCCGCACGAACCCCCCGCACGGCCCCGCACCAGCCCCGGACGGGCCCCTCCCACGCCCCGCACGCCCCGCACGAGCCCCGGACGGGCCCCTCCCACGCCCCGCACGAGCCCCGGACGAGACACCGGTGGGACGTCAGCCGCCACGAGCTTCGTGTCACCCCGGGCGCGAAGGGCTCATCTCGCGGCTGCGCCTCAAAAACGGTCAGCAAAACGCCCCGACCTGGTTTTTCCTGACCGTTTTCACAAAATTCTGAGCGTGACGGGCGACGAAAACGGTCAGTAAAACCGGCCGGCGCGCCGCAAACCGGTTTTGCTGACCGTTTTTGATCCCGTCGACGCTCAATCCGCGACGAAAACGGTCAGCAAAACGGAGGCCGCCGGTTTTGTTGACTGTTTTCGGGCCGGGCTGGCCTCTTTCGGGACCGGGCTGGCCTCTTTCGGGACCGGACCGGCCTTTTTCGGGACCGGACAAGGCCCCCAAGTAGGCCCCGCACCCCAGGCGTCTAGCTCGGCCAGCGCCAGCGGCCCTCGAGGTCGATCTCCAGCCAGCCCAGCGTGTGACGCAGCTCGTTGATCTGGGCGACGGTCTCTTCGGCCTTGGCCCGGTCGGTCCGCCGGCGGACGTGTCCGTCACCGTCGAGCAGCTCCTGCTCGAGGTAGCGCACCCGGGTGATCGCCGACGTCTTTTCGGCTGGTGGAATGACCGTCATGCCCCGGTCTCCAATCCGATCCCTTACGGCAGTGCTCGAAAAACTGAGGTTGCTACTCATCACTGACCCCTCCTCTGCTACCTAAATAGATACTTCGTCGGCACTTGTAGATACGAGGTTGATACGACGAGTAGCAGCCTCCCGGTTCGCGACACCCCTGTCCCCCTCTCGACGGGACCGCCGATCCACGTCGTCGCTGCTGAAAAGGTCTCGTGGCCCCAAACCGTTACTCAGCTGGCTCTCAGGGTACGACGGCAGGTGGTGATCAAAGGAGGGTGGCCATGAGCGACGCGACGGCAGAATATGTGGGAGCCGATCTGCACGACGGCAAGGGACACAAGATCGGGAAGATCACAGATGTGATTTTCGATGACCGAACCGCAGAGCCGGAGTGGTACGTCGTGAAAGTTGGGATGCTGCATGGGAATCACGTCGTGCCAGTGGGCTCGGTTAGCGCCACGGAGCACGGTGCGGCAGTTCCGTTCGATAAGGAAACGGTTCAGCACGCTCCCAAGCTGGATGGGCCCGCTCCGACCGAGCCAGAAGAGCACGCGCTGAACGCTCACTACGGCGTACAGAGGCGATAAGCGGACGGGGCCACTGAAACCCGATTCAGTGAAAACCGGGACAGTGAAAAACGGGACAGTGAAAACCGGGACAGTGAACTAGCCTCCCCCGGCCCCTCACGCCCCTTCGACCCCGCACATCCCTTCGATCCCGCGCGCCGCACGCCCCCGGGCCCCCGACCGAAGGATCGGGGCCTGGCTACAGTCGCTCGATGTGGGCGACGACCAAGGCAGCGCCGGGGTGGTGTTGGCGGGAGGGCGGTCGTCGAGGATGGGTGGACCCAAAGCGGCCCTGGAGTGGCACGGCTCGACGCTGCTCTATCGCACCGCCGCAGTCTTGGCCCGAGCGGTAAGCGGTCCGGTGACGGTGGTTGCCGCGCCCGGCCAAGAGTTGCCGTCACTCCCCAAAGGGGTGGAGGTGGTCGAGGACCCAGTCGAAGGGATGGGTCCCATGGAGGGCATCGCCACCGGCCTGGCGGCGGTAGCCGGTCGTGCGGGCCGGGCGTTCGTGTGTTCGACGGACTTGCCGTTCCTGCATCCGGCGTTCGTGGCGGTCGTGCTGCGCGCCATGAAGGAGGGTTTCGAGTCGGGTACCGAGGTCGACGTGGTCATGCCCGTGGCCAGGGGATTTCGTCAACCCCTGGCGGCTGCCTATCGGACGGGGATGGCGGGGTTGATCCGGGACCGGGTGGCCGAGGGTGACCTGCGCCCGGGCATGCTGTTTCAGCACTGCCGCGTCCGCCAACTGGACGACGACGCCCTGCTGGCGGATCCGGTGTTGTCCCGGCGGGACCCTGAGCTCGAGTCGGTCGTCAACGTCAACAAGCCCGACGAGTACGCCGCGGCCCGGAAGCGCCCGCCACCCGAGGTGGTGGTGGAGCGCTTCGGCACCCTGGCTTCAGATGGCCAGCGGGGTCCTCGACGGGTGCGGGCCGCCACGTTGGGGGCCGCAGCCCGGGCCGCCCACGTGACGCTGGACCGTCACGTGCTGGCTGCTCTGAATGGCGAACAGATCACCCGGGATCCGCAGATTCCGGTGGTGGCCGGCGATGAGGTGGCCTTTCTTACCGCCGACGGAGGTGGTTGAAGGCATCGGCGGGTCGTACCTTGGGGGGTGATGGCTCCTGGTGGGTACTTCGGTCGGGCGTTGGTGGTCGACGTCGATGGCAGCTCGGCGATGACGCGCCTGCTTCCTCTGGATGACCGGGTGCTGCGGGCCTACCTCGGCGGTGTGGGGCTGGGCACGTGGCTGCTGCACCGTCTGGCCCCCGCGGGTATCGACCCGCTGGGACCGGCGGCTCCTTTGGCCTTCGTGTTCTCACCGCTGGTGGGTACTCCCCTCACCACGAGCGCCAAGTTCGCGGTGGTGGCGAAGTCCCCGCTGACCGGGTTGCTCACCGACGCCCTGGCGTCGAGCCAGTTCGCGATCTCGGGAAAACTGACCGGCAACGACGCCATCGTGATCCGGGGCCGGGCGGACCAACTGTCCGTGCTGCTGATTGACGCCGATGGGGTGCACCTGAAGCCGAGCCCGGAGCTGAGCGGCCTGTCTGCCGCCGCGACCGAGACAGCGTTAAAGGAGCAATACGGGCGAGGTTGGCGCACGGCTGCCATCGGCCCGGCCGGAGAAGTCGGGGTGCGGTACGCCACGATCAGCCACGACGGACGGCACGCCGGTCGGGGTGGTCTGGGCGCGGTACTTGGTGCCAAGCACCTCAAGGGCGTCTTGGTGAAAGCGGGAAACCGATGCCCGGTGGACAACCCACAGGCGGTTTTGGGCGTGGCTCGGGACCTGCGGGAGCGGAGCTTCGGCCCGGCTACCCAGAAGTACCGCGAGCTCGGCACCCTGGCCAACCTCCTGGCCTTCAACGCTGTGTCCAGCTTGCCCACCCGCAACTTCACCGCCGCCACCTTCGAAGAGGCACCCCGACTGGCCGCCGAAGAGTTGGCCGGGATGCGGGAGGTGGCCCGCAACAGCTGCGCATCCTGCTCGATCGGCTGCGAGCACATCTATGCCCGCAAAGGTGGCGGCACGCAGCGCATGGAGTACGAGAATGTGTTCGCCCTCGGACCCTTGTGCGGAGTCTCGGACCCCGAGCACGTGATGGCGGCCAGCGCCCGCTGCGACGAACTGGGCATGGACACCATCTCCGCCGGCGGAACCATCGCCTGGGCCATGGAATGTGCCGAGCGCGGGCTTGATCGACGAGCCGTGGCTGCGTTTCGGGGATGGCCAAGCCCTCCTGCGCGCCTTGGAGGCCATCGGAGCCAGAGATCCGGGTCTGGGTGAGCTGCTGGCCCGGGGTTCCCGTCACGCGGCCGAGGTGGTCGGGCAGGGCTCGATTGATTTCGCCCCCCAGGTCAAGGGATTGGAGATGCCTGGCTACGAGCCGCGCACCCTCCAGTCGATGGCGCTGGGTTTGGCGGTCAACGCCCGGGGCGCCGACCACAACCGCTCCGGCGCCTACGAGGCCGACTTGTCGGGGGACGTGGACCGGCTCCACGGCGGTGACGCCCACGTCGTCGCCGCCGTCGGCACCGAGGACCGGGCGGCAATCATGGACTCGATGATCCTGTGCAAGTTCCTCCGCGGGGTGTTTACCGACCCGTTCACTGAGTGGGCCGCCCTGCTCACCCCGGTCACGGGGTGGGACGTCGACGCCGAGGAGCTCGCGGCCACGGCCCGGCGCATCGTGCTGGCCAAGCGAGTGTTCAATCTCCGGGAAGGAGCGACGGCTGCCGACGATCGTCTCCCGGCCCGCCTGCTCGAGACCCCGGTGCCACTCAAGTCGGGCCGGGTTGCCAAGCTGACCGCCGAACGACTACAGGCCATGGTCGACCGGTACTACCGGGTTCGGGGCCTCGACGCAGATGGGCGCCCCGAACCCGCCGACCTGCACGACCTTCTCCTAGACCTGTGACCGACCGCGACCCTGGCCGTTTCGGGCCAAGGCAGTACGCTCGGCCCGGTCAGGCCAAACGACCGACGGAGAGAAGTTGACCACCGCGCCTGCAGCGACCGCTGCCGTTCGGACCGTCACCCTGGAGATCGACGGTACCCCGGTCACCGCCCCCGAGGGGACGACGATCTACGCCGCGGCCAAGGGAGCCGGGGTCGACATTCCGGTGCTGTGCCACAACGAGCGTTACGACCCGGTCGGTGTCTGTCGCATGTGCGTGGTGGACACCGGCGGGCGCGCCTTCGCGGCTTCCTGCGTCCGGCCGTGCGAAGAGGGCATGAAGGTGACCACCACCAGTCCGGAGCTGGAGCGAGCCCGGGCCACCCTGACCGAGCTGTTGATCTCCGATCAGCCGCCCGTCGCCGCTGACCCAAAACAGACGACCACCGGCGACAATCTCCTCCTGAGCCTGGCTGATCGATTCGATCTGTCGCAGGATACGACCGACCTGCCGTGCGGATCTGACCGGGGTACGGACGCATCCAACCCGGTGATCAATGTCGACCACGACGCCTGCATCCTTTGTGATCGTTGCGTCCGAGCCTGCGACGATATCCAGGGCAACGACGTGATCGGCCGCTCGGGAAAGGGATACCAGACCAGGATCGCCTTCGATTTCAACGATCCCATGGGGTCGAGCTCCTGCGTCACCTGTGGGGAGTGCGTCCAGGCCTGCCCCACTGGCGCGTTGACCAACAAGCCCATCAACGGCGTGCCGATTCGTCCCCGGGCCGACCTCGACGCCGTTGACAGCGTCTGCCCTTACTGCGGGGTCGGCTGCGCCCTCACCTACTACGTGGATCGGGATCGGGGGGCTATTGCCTTTGCCGAAGGCCGGGATCAACCGGGGTCTCAAAGCCGGCTGTGCGTCAAGGGCCGTTACGGCTGGGACTACGCCGCCTCGCCGCAGCGGCTGACCGTTCCGCTGATTCGCGTCGACGCCGCCTATCCGAAGGGCCCGTTGTCCGCCGACGTCCGGGGCGACGCGTACGACGGTGGGGACGGCCGTCGCCGAGATCGCAACGATGACGGTGGCGCTCGCCAGGCCGACGCTCGCCAGGCCGACGCCCACCCCACCGACGCCCACCCCACCGACGCCCACCCCACCGACGCCCACCCCACCGACGCCCACCCCACCGACGCCCACCCCACCGACGCCCACCCCACCGACGCCCACCCCACCGACGCCCACCCCACCGACGCCCACCCCACCGACGCCCACCCCACCGACGCCCAGCCCCACCGACGCCCACCCCACCGACGCTCGCCCCCCCGACGATCGCAGTGGCCAGGGTCCCGACCACGCCGGCAGTCGGGATGGCAAGCGCCGGGGCCGCAAACCCGGCGGTCTGGTGAACTACGACGAGGTCCTTCCCTACTTCCGCGAAGCCACCTGGGAGGAAGCGTTGGATCTGGTGGCCCGGCGTCTCACCGAAATCCACGCCCGCGGTGGGCCAGGGGCCATCGCCGGGTTCGGTTCGGCCAAGTGCTCCAACGAAGAGGCGTACCTCTTTCAGAAGCTGATCCGCACCGGATTCGGCACCAACAACGTGGACCACTGCACCCGGCTGTGCCACGCCTCATCGGTCGCTGCCTTGTTCGAGGGAGTGGGCTCGGGCGCAGTGTCCACCACCTACGGGGACGTGGCCAACGCCGAGGTGGTGATCATCGCCGGATCCAACCCCACGTCCAACCACCCGGTGGCCAGCTCCTTTTTCAAGCAAGCCCGCAGGCGGGGCACCAAGATCATCTACGTCGATCCTCGGGCGTCGACGGTGGCCGAGCACGCCGACCTGTTCGTTCAGCTCAAGCCCGGCACCGATGTGGCGTTCTACAACTCGATCATGAACGAGATCATTCGGTTGGATCTGATCGACCAGCAGTTCATTGCCAGCCGCACGTCCAACTACGAAGAGCTGGCTCGTACGGTGGCCGACTACCCGCCGGAGCGGGCTGCGACGATTACGGGCGTCGATGCCGACCTGATTCGCGAGGTCGCCAAGACGTGGGGGGAGGCGAGGTCGGGAGTCGTCTACTGGGGAATGGGCATCTCACAGCACACGACGGGCACCGACAACGCCCGCTGCCTGATCGCCCTGTGCTCCATCACGGGCAACGTGGGCCGGCCTGGCACCGGGCTGCACCCGCTTGCGCGGCCAGAACAACGTGCAGGGAGCGTCGGACGCCGGCCTGATCCCGATGTTCTACCCCGACTACCAGGGGGTCGACCAGGCCGCGACTCGGGAGCACTTCGAGCAGGCCTGGGGCACGCCGCTCGACCCGAACCGGGGTCTGACGGTCACCGAGATCATCAAGTCGGTGCTCTCGCCGGATGGGGTCCGGGGCATGTACATGCTCGGGGAAAATCCCTTCCTTTCCGATCCCAACATCAACAAGGTCCGCAAGGCCCTCGCCGCCTTGGAGTTCTTGGTGGTGCAGGACATCTTCCTGACCGAGACGGCGGAGTTCGCCGACGTGATCCTGCCGGCCAGCTCCTACTTGGAGAAGGACGGCTCCTACACCAACACCGATCGGCGGGTGCAGCTCGGCCGGAAGGTCATGGATTGTCCGGGCCAGGCCCGGGTGGATTGGGAAATCATCCAGGACCTCGCCCAGCGCGTCGGTCTGGACTGGAGCTACTCCGGCCCTAGTGAGGTGTTCGACGAGATGGTCGCCCTCATGCCGTCCTACCAGAACTTGTCGCACGCCAACCTGGGCGGCCCGGGCAAGCTCTACCCCAACGCCGACCCCGAGCACAGTGACGGGACAGTGGTGATGTTCGACGAACGGTTCAACACCGACGACGGTCTCGCCCACCTGGTCCCGGCGCAATGGCTCCCGGCGCGCGAGCTTCCCGACGCCGACTACCCGCTGGTCTTGAACACGGGCCGGCTCCTGGAGCACTGGCACACCGGATCGATGACCCGGCGTTCGTTCGCCCTGGACACCATCGCGCCGGTGGCCGAGGTGTACATGCACCCCAAGGACGCCGCGGACCGGGGCGTGGTCAACGGCGAGACCGTTCGGGTTCGGTCGCGTCGCGGCGCCATCGAGCTGTTGGTTCGGGTCAGCCATCGGGAACAGCTGGGCAATTGCTTCATTCCCTTCCACTTCCGGGAGGCCGCCGCCAACCTGCTCACGATCGACGAGATCGACCCGGTCGGCAAAATTCCCGAGTTCAAGTTCTGCGCTGTGCAGGTCGAATCGCTGGCTATCCCCTACGGCGGGTACGACGGGCCGGCGTCGGTTGTCGAGCCCCACCCATGACGGAAGTGACCACGCCCTGGGCCGAGGCCGAAGCCCGGCGCGTGCCGGGTGTGGAGGGCCGAGCGGGGAAGTTTCCCGGCCCTTCGCTGATCCCAGCCCTCAATGCCATTCAGGCTCGCCGCGGTTGGTTGCCCCGTGAGGAGTTGGAGGTGCTGGCCCGCGAGACCCGCCGCCCGCGGTACGAGATCGAAGGTTTGATTTCCTTCTACCCTCATTACCGGACCGAGCCCCCGGTGGAAGGTGTCGGTGCACGCCTGTCACGACCTCACCTGTTTCCTCCACGACGGCGAAGCCGCCATCCAGGATCTGCGCGAGCGCTACCACGACGACCCCGATGTCGAGGTGGTAGAGGTGTCCTGCCTGGGTCGCTGCGACACCGCTCCCGCGGTAGCGGTCAACGAGCGCTCGGCGCCGCTGGTCGAGGTCCACGAGTTGGTGCAGGCGGCGCGCCAGGCCGTCGGGGCTCATCTGGCACCGACGGTCGCCGAGCGTCGGCCCGCACCTTGGCCCAACGACCCGTATCCGGCCGCGACCGGGATGGCCGAGCGGTATGCCAGTCTGCGCGCCCTGTTGGCCGGAGAGGTCGACCCTGACGACGTCGTCGCCATCCTTAAGGAGTCCGGGCTGCGGGGCATGGGAGGTGCCGGGTTCCCGACCGGGCAGAAGTGGGATCTGGTGCGAAGCGACCGAGCCCGGTGGGGTGAAGTACGTCGTGTGCAACGCCGATGAGTCCGAGCCTGGGACCTTCAAGGATCGGGTCATCCTGGCCACCCAACCGCACCTGGTGCTCGAGGGTCTGCTGATGGGGATGGTCGTGGTCGGCGCCGAAAAGGGGTGGGTGTTCATCCGCCACGAGTACGGCCCCGAGGAGCAGGTGCTTCGGGCTGAGCTCGAAGCCCTCAGAGAGGCAGGCGTGGTGGGTCCTGACGCCTGCGGGAGCGGGCGACGGCTGGAGGTCGAGGTGTTCGTCTCTCCCGGTGGCTACATCCTGGGCGAGGAGACGGCGCTGTTGGAGTGCATGGAGGGCCATCGGGGCGAGCCCAGAAACAAGCCTCCCTATCCCGGGCACCTACGGCCTCCACGGTCGGCCCACCCTGATGAACTCGGTAGAGACGCTGGCCGACGTTCCCGTCATCGTCCAGCGCGGGCGCGGCAGTGGTGGGCCGAACAGGGGGTCGGCGAGTCGGTCGGCTGGAAGTTCTTTGCGGTCTCCGGCCACGTCGAGCGGCCCGATGTGTACTGCGTCCCGATGGGGACGACGGTAGGCGAGCTGATCGAGCTGGCCGGCGGGGTGAGCGACGGGGCGGCCCTCGGCGCGGTTCAGCCCGGCGGGGCGTCGTCCAACTTCATCGGCCCCGAGCAGCTGGACCTGCGGCTGGATTTCGCCGCCGCGGCCGAGGCCGGCACCATGCTGGGCTCGGGAGCGATGGTCGTTCATGGCTGAAGGCACCAACCTGCTGGCCGCATCCACCAACGTGCTGCGTTTCTTCCGCAACGAGTCGTGCGGTAAATGCGTCCCGTGCCGGATGGGGTCGACCAAGGCCCATGCCTTGTTGCGCTCGGCCCTGGACGCGGGAGCTGACGATCTGGAGGGCCCGCTGCGGGAGCGGATCCTGGTACTCGAGGAGACGATGCGAAAGACCTCGATCTGCGGCCTCGGACAGGTGGCGTTGGGGCCAGTGGTCAGCGTGCTCGGCTTGGCCAAGGGTGGGACGGCCGCTCGCCCTCAGCCCCGGTCCGGGGGCACTCCGGGCCAGCCCAGCCGGTGACCGGACGAGAGTTCTTCACCGCCAAGACAGTCGCCGAAGCCCTATCCGGCTTCCGGCCCACCCGGCGTAGCCGCCGTCGAGGTGGTGGGCTTGACCGGACGCGTTGCACCGGGTCCCCGCGGCCGACATCGTCGCCGCCTGAGGACCTCCCTGGCTTTCCCCGCTCTACGGTCGACGGCTTCGCGGTGTCGGCCGCAGACACCTATGGATCGTCCGAGGGCCTTCCGACCTATCTGGACTTGCTCGGCGCGGTGCGGATGGGGGCCGCACCGGACGTGGCCGTCCGCCCGGGGGGTGTGTGGCGGTACCGACGGGAGCCGTGCTGCCCGACGGTGCTGACGCGGTGGTGATGGTGGAGTACACCGCCGAGACCATGCCCGGAACCATCGAGGTGACCCGACCGGTCGCCCCGGGAGCCGGCCTGGTCCAGGCCGACGAGGATGTCCGGGCGGGAGGTGTCCTGGTCGCCGGAGGTCGTCCGTTGCGGTCCTCCGAGCTGGGCCTGCTCGCCGCGGCCGGGGTCACCCACTTCGAGGTGCACGCCAAACCGAGGGTGGCCATCATCTCTACCGGCGACGAAGTGGTGCCGCCCATTACTCCGAAGCTGTCCGCCGGCCAGGTCCGCGACGCCACCGCCTCGGCGCTCGCCGGGCTGGTGACCGACGCTGGAGGTACCCCCGTCTTCGCCGGGATCGTGCCCTGACGAGCCGGGCGCCCTGAAAGCCACCCTGGCCGACGCCGTACGCGACGCCGACCTGGTGGTGGTCTCGGCTGGCTCCTCGGTCGGCTGCCCGCGACGAGACCGCCGGGGCGGTGGCCGCCCTGGGAGAGATCTGGTGCCACGGTTTGGCCATCAAACCGGGCAAGCCGACACTGCTGGCGGAATGCGGCGGGGTGCCCCTGATCGGCCTGCCGGGCAACCCGCTGTCGGCTCTGGTGGTGTTCCGCCTGGTCGGCGTCCCCCTCCTGTGGCGTCTGGCCGGCTGCCCGGAGCCGCCCCCCGAGCCGAGCATCCCAGGCCCGGTTGGCCCGCGACGTGGCCTCGATGGCCGGCCGGCTGGATGTCGTGCAGGTGTCGCTCCGCGACGGGATGGCCGAGCCGCTGTTCGGTCCGTCGGCCTTGTTGTCGGTGCTGACCAGGGCGGACGGCTACGTGGTGGTGCCCGAGCCGGCCACCGGGCTCGACGGCGGCAGCCCGGTCCAGGTCACCCTGTACCGATGAACCGACGGGCCGGGAGTATCGGCGAGGGTGACCGCGCGCCAGCCCGTTCATCTCCGATGTCCCCGCGGCCCAGGCCCTGGCCGCCTGGCGCCACGCCTGCGCGGTCGCCGGTTGTCCCGCCCCGGGTCGATGCCGTCCGGGTACCCGTCGCGCGCGGCGGTCGGCCGGGTCACGGCCGAGTCCGTGTGGGCGGAGCGGTCCTCGCCCGCCTTCGACTCCGCGGCCATGGACGGCATCGCCGTGCGGGCGGCCGACACCGTGCGGGCCACCGAAACCAACCCGGTGCTGATCGAGCCCGAGGACTTCGAGGTGGTGGACACCGGCGATCCGATGCCCGTCGGCTACGACGCCGTCGTGATGCGCGAGCACGTTCACCTGACTCCGTCCGGCCAGGCGGAACTGCGAGCGGCGGTTGCCCCCTACCAGCACGTCCGCTCGATCGGCGAGGACATCAGCGCCAACGAGCTCCTGTTGCCCGAAGGCCACCGCCTCCGCCCGGTCGACGTCGCCGCCGCGGCCGCCGCCGGCGCCGTCGAGTTGCTCGTCCGGCGACCTCCCAAGGTGGTGATCATCCCGACCGGCGACGAGATCCGCCCCATCGGCACCGAACCCAAGACCGGGCGAGATCCTGGACACCAACTCGCTGATGCTGGCCGCCCAAGCACGGGAGGTCGGCTGCGAGGCTCGGGTGACCGAGCATCGTGGCGGACGACCCTGGACGGATCACCGAGGCCCTGATCGAGGCCGCGCGTCGACGCCGACCTGGTCATCCTGATCGCCGGTTCCAGCGCCGGCCGCGACGACTACACGGCCCGCGTGGTCGAAGCGGCGGGAACCCTGGCGGTACACGGCGTGGCCGTCCGGCCCGGGCACCCGGTGGTGCTCGGGGCGGTGCCGGCCCGGTCGGCACCCCGGTGCTCGGCGCCCCCGGTTACCCGGTCTCCGCCGCCCTCACCTTCGACATCTTCGCCGCTCCGCTGCTGGCCTCCCTGGAGGGCGCGGCCCCACGAGAGCGGGCCACGACCAAGGCCCGCCTGGCCCGCAAGCTGGCCTCGGCGATCGGAACCGACGACTGGGTGCGCGTCCGGCTCGGCCAGGTCGAGGGGGAAGTTGTGGCCACCCCGCTGCCCCGGGGAGCGGGTGTCCTGACGTCCCTGGTCCGGGCCGACGGCCTGTTGGTGGTGCCGGCCGGCCAGGAGGGCCACCACGCCGGTGAGCTGGTGGACGTACAGCTGCTCCGAGGGCTGGGCGAGGTGGGGCGCACCATCGTCGCCATCGGCTCGCACGACCTCATCCTCGACGTCGCCGCTTCCACCTTGCGGGCGGCCGACCCCCTGATCAGCCTGGCCTCGTCCAACGTGGGATCCCTCGGCGGGCTGGTGGCCGTGCGCGACGGGCTGTGCCATCTGGCCGGGTCCCACCTGCTGGAGTCCGACCTCTGGTGAGTACACCCTGCCGTACGTCGAACCGCCTGCTGGGCGGCGGACCGGAGATCGCCGTGGTACGCCTGGTCCATCGGGAGCAGGGGCTCTTGGTGGCGCCCGGCAACCCCAGCGCCGTCAACGGGATCGACGACCTGCCCCGTGCCGGCCTCCGCTACGTCAACCGGCAGCGGGGGGCGGGCACCCGGGCATTGCTCGACTTCGAGCTGGACCAGGCGGGGCATCGACCCGGCCCAGATCGCGGGCTACTCCAGAGAGGAGTTCACCCACTTGGCGGTGGCCGCGGCCGTCGCCGCCGGGCGGGCCGACGCCGGGCTCGGCATCCGGGCCGCCGCGCAGGCCTTCGGGCTGGACTTCGTTCCCGTTGCTTGGGAGCCCTACGACCTGGTGCTGCGAGTCGCCGGTGCTGGAGGATCGACCTGCTGGCCCCGTTGTGGGACCTCTTGGCCCGGCCCGATTTCCAACTGCAAGTGGAGCAGCTCGGCGGCTACTCCTGTCGGGAGATGGGCCGCCGGATCCGGTGATACCCCGGCCTCACCTGCACCCCATCTCAACGACCCTTCAGGTGAGCCAGCGCGGGACGTCCACGCCGAGGTCGCGGGCGGTCGCAGCCAGTTCTCGAAGCTGGGGGACGGGCACGTCGACCGTCCCCGCCTGCTCCTTGGCCCGCCGGATCCGCTGTGAGCCCTGGCCGGGATAGAGGATCTCCTCGACGCCGCCGCGTCGGGGCGTGGCCGCGACGGTGTCGATGAAGGCGTCCACCTCCCCGAGCGGGTCTGCCGGGTTCAGCGCCGCCATGTTGATGGCCAGGTGCACCGACCCCCACGCCCCGGCCACCTCGCCTGCGACCAGGTCCCAGGCCGGGCTGGTCTCCGAAAGAACGGACGCCAGCAGTCCGATCACGTAGACCAGGCCGTAGCCCTTGTGCCCACCTCCGAGCGGCAGCACACTCCCGATGAACTTGGGGTGGCCCGGGTTTGCGTCGAGGTCGTCGGCAAAGACGTCACGCGGTTCGATCGTCGGTTCGCCCTCGGGGTCAAGAATGAACCCGGCGGGAACCTGCTGGTGTTGGCGCGCCGAGAGAAGCAGGCCCGACGTCGACGTGTTGGTGAGCGAGAGGTCAAGGATGATGGGATCGCGGTCGCGAGCCGGAATCGCCACTGCCGTAGGGGCGTTGCCGAGGCGGGCTTCTTTGCCGCCGAGCGGCGCCACAGCTGGGGTGCTCTGGGTGAAGCTGACCCCGATCATGCCGGCGTCCGCCGCGGCCCGCACGATCGGGGTCAGGATCCGTATCCCGGCCCGGGCCGACACCAAGCCGACCCCGAACCGGCGAGCCTTCTCGATCGCCATTCGCATAGCCCCGTGACAGACCAGATCGTCCGGGCCCGGCGGCACGCGGCCAAGAGGCGCCACCACCGCGGCCGCCCCCAGGTCACGCAGCACCTGGACCTCTGACGTCACGCTCATGGTGCCCGCCTGGGCTGAGTGCACCATGGACGGGAGGTTGATGATGCCCCGAGCGTGATCGCCCTGGATCGTTTTCTCCAGGACACAGGCCGTGAGCAGGGCGGCATCGTCGGGCGATGCCCCCACCCGGGAGAATATGGTCACGCACAAGGCTCGGAGCTCGTTGATCGAGACCGTTTCCATATCGCCGTCCCAGCCCCACCACTGGCCGTACGGACGTGATTGATCTGTCATAACGGACACTCCCGACGATGCACAGCATTCGACCCGTGCTGCATACAGGAAACCGAGCTCACCTCGCCACCACGAACGACGTGAGAGCTCAGCGGGCAGCTACCGGGCCGGACGCCCCTCGGAAGAAGTCCCAGATCACCCGTTCTGCCGATGGAGTACCCGGACCGCCCCGGGGCCAGTGGTGACTGCCACCTTGGTACTCGGCGAATTCGATCCGGCCTGAGCCCCGGCATGATGCCCACTGGGTAAGGACCAGACGGCCGGCCTGCCGGCTGGTCGACGTCGCCGCGCAATCGTCCAGGCTGCGCCAGCGAGCCAGTAGTTGGGCGACGGTCATTTCGGTGTGGCCTGCGATGTGCTTCGGTGGAGCGTCGTCGGGAATGGTCAGCAGAGGATCGCCCGTCGAACCCACCGCCAAGAGGGGGACCGACTCGGTTCGGGCACATGCCGACACCGCGACCGCTTCCACCGCAGCCACCCCGGCGAACGCGCCCGGATCCGCGCACGCCAGGCGCAAGGCCATGCGCCCGCCGTTGCTGTACCCCACCAGGTACACGTCGCGGGCCGCGACGTCCGAGTTCGAGCTCAGGACCTGATGCACGACAGCCTCGATGAACGACACGTCGTGCACGTTCTGCGAGTGCGCCGGGCCGCAGCAGTAGCCGGCGTTCCAGGACTCGCCGACGCCGGCGGGATAGACCAGGATGGCTTGGCCCTGCAGCCCGAGGAAGCCACTGACGGAGGCCATGGCAGTGGGGGTCATGTTCCGACCGTGAAGGATGACCACCAGTGGCAGGCGGTCAGCTCCGGCCGCTGCTGGTCGGGCCAGCAGGTACGACCGGTCGTAGCCGCCCAGGCGGAAAGAATGGACGCTGGTCACCCAACCGGGGGCCGACCGCAGCACGGCCTGAGCTGCCGGTTTTGGTTGCGCCACCGACGATGACGGCCCGGGCCGCAAGGCGCAGGAGGCCAACGCCACCGCCGAGACCACCGCCACCAACAACGGGCCGACACGGGCACGAGCAAGGCCGGCCCGTCGCACGTCAATAGCGTAGGAGAGCCAGACCGACCTCTGTAGGCGCCTCTTGCGTGTCGACGGCGATCAGTTCGCCGTTGCCCAGGTGGGGCGCCGGGCCAGGCCACTCGACCGCTCCGGTCGACCGCAGCGCCTCCAGCCCGAGCTGCAACGACAGACCGTGGCCGACGACGACCGTGCTCTCAGGCGCGGCCATGGCTTCCCGCAGGACTTCGGCGACTCGTCGTCCGGCGCTCATGGGATCCTCGCCACCACCCCGTCTCGGCATCAGCCCGGCCTTCCAGCTCCTCCATTCGGCGGGATGGCGCCAGGCTGCGGTCTCCTCCGACAAACCTTCCCAGGTGCCGAGGCCCACCTCGCGAAGCCGCCCGTCGAGCCGGACGCCGGCTCCGACCCAGGTTGCGGTGATCTCGGCGGTCGCCTGGGCCCGGCGCAGGTCGCTGGACCATACCGCCACCGGAACGGGACCGAGCAGGGTGGCCAGCCGGCGGGCCGCCTGCCGCGCTTGCGCGTGACCCAACGGGTCCAGCTCGGGGTCCGATTGACCCTGGAAGCGCCCCTCGGCATTCCAGGTACTGCGACCGTGGCGGAGCAGGACGATCATTCAGTACATCATTCGCGGGTCGCGGTAGTGCTTGAACTCGATCAGATTGCCGGTGGGGTCCTTGATCACGAACGTCGAGTGTTCCTCCACCCGGTCCTTGAACCGGGGCTGGCAGGGGGCGAAGAACGGAGTGTCGCGGGTCTCGGCGCAGAACAGGACCGCGTCGAAGTCCTCCCGGCGGCGAAAGGTGATCCCGAAGTGCCGCGGGTAAAGGCTCGGGGCCTCCACCGTTTCGTCGGAAAGGTGGCACACCAGCTGGTCGCCGAAGAAGTCGAGCGTGATCCGATCGTCATAGCGGCGAGCCAGGTGACACCCGAGCTTTCCCACATAGAAGTCCTGGGCCTCGTCGAGATCGCGAGCCGGGATGGCAAAATGGAACACGTCGCTAATATCACGCAAGGCTTTTCACCTCCTCGAACTGGAACAGGGTGTCGGAGCGCAGACCCAGGCGCAGGGTTTCGAGGCCGATCACGGCGTCCAGAGCGATGTTGCCCAGGTTCACGTCGCTGCCGCCGCGGCCGATGAACTGCGTTTGCAAATCCTTGGTCGGCGCTTCGAACATGAGCTTCGTCACGTCGATGCCACCGTCCAAGATGGCGTCCACCACGTCGGCCCGGGGGGTACCGTCCGCCCGGCAAATGCCACTGCGACCGCTCTCGCGCGATTCGGTGATGACGAGGCTGGCCCCAGCAGCCCGGTCGGCTCGGATGGCCTCGACCCAGTCCGTAGCCGTCAACTCTTCGGACCGGCCGGGATCCTTGAATCCGACCTCGCTGATCACCGTGAACCCGGCGTCGGCGCACCGAGAGATATATCGAGCCTTCACCTCCTCGGTCATCCCGACCGTCCCGTTGGACACCTCGACGTAGGTGCAGCCGCACAGTCGGCACAGGGTCAGGAACGACGGGAAGCGATCCTGCATGGCGAACTTTTCGAACAGGGTCCCCCCGAAGTAGTAGCCGATACCGTTGCGGTTCAGCACTTCCAGCTTCCGCTCCAGGTCCCGGGTGACGAGCGCCGTGCCCCAACCGAACTTGACGAGATCGACATATGCGGAGGACGTCTCGATGGCATCCGCGAAGTAGCCGTGTGGTTGACCGCTGTCGATCACCATGGTCAAACCGGCCTGGCGCGGCTTGGTGTGCCGCGGCGGAAGATCGAGCCACAGCGAATCCCCGCCTTTCTCCTTGACCTGACCAGTCCGGCGTGTCGGCCTGGTCATAGCTTCGTAGTGGGACCGGATCTCCCCTCGCCGTACTTTCCCAGTCGGCCCGACGGGGAGCTGGTCCGCGACGACGATGCTGGCCGGGCGCTTGTATCCGGCGAGTTGTTCACGGCAGCGCCGGGCCAGCGATTCGACCAGGATGGGCCAGGCCGGTCGGGCCCAGCCGGCGTCAGCCTGGACATACGCCACGGGCTCCTCACCAAGGGTCGGATGGGGTTGGCCGACCACCGCAGCCACCCGCACCCGTTCGTCCCCGAGGAGCACGTCTTCGACCTCGCGTGGTCGGATCTTCTCGCCGCCGCGATTGATGATCTCACTCTCCCGGCCGGTGAGGTAGAGGTAGCCGTCTTCGTCGATCTGCCCGAGATCGCCGGTGGTCAACCACCCGTCGGGACTGGCGGCGTCGTGCGCCAACAGACGGCCGGAGCCGTCGGCCGCCCAGTAGGTGGTGCTGACCCGGGTCCCGCGGATCTGTACCCGCCCGTCGACCTCCCGGACCTCGACGTCGACGGGCAAACCCACGGACCCGGGCCGCACGGCCGGCAGCGGATTGGCGGTGATCTGGCTGGCCGCTTCCGTCATGCCGTACGTCTCGACGATCGGGATGTCGTAGCGGGCCTCGAAGCGTCGCAGGACGGCGCCCGACAGCGGGGCCGAAGCCGAGCGGGCCAGTCGCACTCGGCCGGCGGCGGGGCCTCCCGACTGCTCCCCCGTGCCCAGGATGGCGAGAATGGCGGGCACCAGGTTGAGCCAGGTGGCACCGTGCTCCTCGGCCCGACGCCAAAAGTGTCGCCGTGAGAATCGGTCGTCGACGATCACTGTGCTGCCGGCCATCAGAGACGACAGCAGTCCGACAACGATGCCATTTATGTGAAAGAGCGGCAGCGGCGAATATCCCCGCTCACCGGGCATCAGGCCCAGGTGGTCGGCCACGCCTCCCGCCGTGGCCACCAGCTGATCAAGGGTCAGAGGTACTAGCTTGGGCCGGCCCATCGACCCGGAACTGGCCATGATCATGGCCGGCCGGGCCGGGTGGTCAGGAAGCGCCGACCGGCTGCCGAACCTGACGACACGGACGCCGGTGCCCCCAAAGCCATCGGTGACCAGAGTCGACAGACCGAGCTCGGCCACCCGGGCGGCGGTGTCCCTGGCGGGCGCCGACGGGTCCATGGGTGCGATCAAGACGCCGGCAGCCAGGGCCGCCACCAGATTTTCGGCCATGGCCAGCGGGTCGGACAGGGCCAGACCGACCGGGCCGTCGCATCGCATGTTGCGCCACCGCTCCGCGGTTACCAGTATCTCCGGCCATCTGATGGCGGCTCCGGTCTGCCCGTGGACATAGGCCGGTTCGCTCGAGGTGGATCGCTGCAGCAGGAGATCTTCGATGGTGTTCACGTCTGGCATCCTCTCCCGCCGATCTGAACCTCCTCCGAGACCTTTCTGAGAACCAACTGGGAACCGAGCGGAGCTGACCTCTTGATTCGCGGGCGCCCGGTGAACGCCAACGACACAGCCGTGCGCCGAGCGAGGGCGGACAGGGCCGCGCCGCCGAGCGCAGCGAGCGTCCAGCCGAGCAGCGTGGCCAGGAACGCCGGTAGGCGTTGACCGTTGTTGCCAAGCCCGTGGTCGAGAAACAGCTGTAGAACGAGGGGATGGGAGAGGTAGATGCCGAACGACAGGTCTGAGAGCAGCGCCACCTTCTGTTGATGAGGCCGACCGGCGGTGTTCCACCGGCACCCCACGACATACGTGACGATGAGGGCAGCCAGGCAGCTAAACGTGGTGGCTGGTTGGAGAACGTCGGCCGCCTGACGTGGTGCCATGTCCGGTAGCTGAAGGGCGTAGGCGGTGATGGCGGCGGCGACGCACGCCGCCGCGATGGCCAGCAACAACGGCTGGTGGCGCTCGACGAAGCCCCGCACCCGGGCGAAGTGAATCGCCGCGTAACAGCCGCCAACCACGTACATGGCATAGGTGGGCAGAAGCTCGTAGGCGTGGGCCCAGAGCCACGACAGCCCGCCGCCGGGGGCCGGCACCCACTGCAGCACGGCCAGCCAGGTCAGGTTGGCCACGATGACCACTCCGAGCACCGCCCCTGCCCGCGACGCCGTTCGCCGAGCGAAGGCCATTAGCAGCGGAAAGACCAGGTACAGCTGGATGGTGACCAGCAGGAAGTACAGGTGGTACATCGCCCCGCCGTCGAGCAGATCCGTGCCGAACCGGCTCAGGGACAGGTGCAAGTGTTGCGGGCCCAGAACCGAGTAGGCGTAGTAGATCGCTGACCAGGCCACGTAGGGCACGGCCACATACAGGATCCGCTTGGCCCAGAACCGGTCGACCGCCGTGGGTTTGTGCTGCGTCGAAAGGACCAGGACAAAGGCCGTCAGAGCGAAGAAGACCTCTCTCCCGAACTGGAGCAGCATGAGGGCTCCGGCAGCCAGCGAGTTGTCCGGCTGCTCGGTGAACGCAATCGAGTGCACCATGATGACCGCGGCAAAGGCCAAAAGCCGGACGACGTCGACCGGCCATACATGGTCGGCCCGGCGCGGTGAATCCGGCCGCGCCAGCCTGGTCGCTGCTACCACGTGCTCAAGCCTGACCACGCCGACTTACCCGTCCTTGAGCGTCAACTGGGAGGCGGCTGAGAAACCCGAAGCGACCTTGCCGCGATCGGGTCACCCGTGGGCGCTCAGTGTCTCAGCCGACACCCAGGAAGAACACAGCAACGTCCAAAACCGCGCCCGCACTCTGAACCCATGACGACGTCAGCCCCGCCAAGAACACTCCGGTCGGAGCCGCCAGACCCGGCGCTCGCTTCGGTATCCGGCCCCACGATCATGAACGTGGCCTTGGGGCCATCGCTCAGCCACTGGCACGACGGCCTTCAACGGCGGCTCGGTGTCGATTGGGTGGTCGAAGAGCTCATCTCCGCTCAGCCGCCGCCTGGCGAGAACATCAGGGTGCTCGGTACCACGGAGCTGCCGGCTGGCCGGATCGAGTCTGTTCGGTCCGGTAGCCGGACATCGCTTCTGGTTGGAACCGGCCAGCAATACTCAGGCCCAGATCCAGGTGACGAGTCAATCCAGGGAGTGCTGGACCGATTGTCTGCGCTTCTGCAAACGTCCGTAGCCACCTCGTTGCCGAAGGTCGAGCGCCGTGTCATGCCCAGTTGTTGACCGCGTTGCCGGCTCGGATCTCGAGACGGCTACCGCCGAGCAGATCGTCGCCTACGCCGTGGGGCGCTTCGGGACAGGACTGGCGTTGGCGGCATCGTTCCAGGACTGCGTGCTCATTGACATCGCCACCAGGGTGTGCCCGGCCATAGAGGTGGTGTTCCTGGACACGGGCTTCCACTTTCCCGAGACTCTCAGTTACGTCGAAGGCATCCGGCGCCGCTACCACCTGCGGCTGACGGTCATCGGCCCGCCTACCGACGCCTGCCCGCCCTGTGGCCAAACGGGATGCTGTCAGCCGCGCAAGGTTCACGCCTTGGATCGCGCCCTCGCGGGCAAGCACGCCTGGATGAGCGGCCTACGTCGCGCCGACAGTCCTCAGCGCGCCGACACCCCGGTGATCGGGTGGGACGCTCGCCGCCACCTGGTCAAGGTCAACCCGATCGTCCTTTGGAGCGACCTCGACATCGCCGCCTATTCGTCCGAGCACGAATTGGTTGTCCATCCTCTGGCCGCGGCTGGATTCACGTCGATCGGCTGTCAGCCAACCACCCAGCCGGTGGCTCCCGGCGCTCACCCCCGCTCCGGCCGATGGCCAGGAACCAACCAGACGGAGTGCGGTCTCCACCCGTGAAACGGACCTCAGCTGGAAGATCGTGCGGGCCACGAGCAGAATGGCGAGCGCCCGAAGAGCAGGAGGGAGGGAACTGGTGAAGCGAAGCATCGAGCGGATCCTGACGTCGCACACCGGGAGCTTGCCTCGTCCCAACGAGCTGCTTCCCCTGGTCTTCGCCAAGGAAGCCGGCGAACAGGTCGATGCCGCCGCCTTCGACGCCGAGGTGTTCGCAGCCGTTTCGGAAACCGTGCGTAAGCAGGTCAACGCCGGGGTGGACGTTCTCAACGACGGCGAGATGAGCAAGCCCACGTACGCCACCTACGTCAAGGATCGCTTGAGTGGGTTCACGGGCGAGGGTTCATTGGAGACCACGGTCGGTCGGAGGACGTTGGGCCAGGGCGCAGAGTTCCCCGATTTCACGCCTCAGATGCAGCGTCAGGAGGGTGCGACCCACGATTTCGTGACGTGTGACGGCCCGGTCGCCTATGAAAATGCGGAGCCTCTGCAGAAGGACATCGAAAACCTCGAGCGGGCTGTCGCCGGGTGCGGCGCAGAGGACCTCTTTATGAGTGCCGCTTCGCCCGGGGTGATCGCCATGTTCGCCGCCAACCGGTACTTCCCGACCGAGGACGAGTATCTGCAAGCGGTAGCCGACGCCATGCGACAGGAGTACGAGGCGATCGTCGGCGCCGGATTCACCCTGCAGCTGGACTGCCCCGACCTGGCGCTGCCCAGGGTCGGGACTTCCCAACCGGACGAGCTCAAGGAGACCGAGCGGCGAGTGGAGATCCTCAACTATGCCGTGGCCAACATTCCCGCCGAGGCCATGCGCGCCCACGTATGTTGGGGCAACGGTGAGGTTCCACGCAACCACGACGTTCCTCTGGCGGACATCATCGACGTTCTGCTGACGCTCAAGCCGGCGGGTCTCATGCTCATGGCCGCCAACGGCGCCCACGAGCACGAATGGAAGGTGTTCGAGGACATGAAGCTGCCGGATGGCAAGTACCTGGTGCCCGGCGTGATCGACTGCACGACCAACATCATCGAGCATCCCGAGGTCGTAGCCCAACGGCTCGTTCGCTACGCCGACGTGGTGGGCCGGGAAAACGTCATGGCCGGTACGGATTGCGGTTTCGGCACGGCCGCCGGTGTACAGATCGTGGCGCCCAGCATCGCCTGGGCCAAGCTGCAGGCGATGGGTCACGGGGCCCAGCTCGCCTCACAAAGGCTGTGGTAGCCCTCGTCGTTTATTTGAAGCGGTCGGCCAGTGCGGTCAGCCTGGCCACGTACGCGGGCCAGTCGTAATCGTCAGGAGCGCCCGAGTTCCCCCGCTGCCAGCCGGTCGCTCCGTCATACAGCTCGCGCATGATGTCGGCGTGGCCGGCATGGCGGCTGAGGTCGTAGATCACATGAACGATGACGCGCTGTAGCGTCACGTCCTGCCGGTCCGGCTGCCACCACGGGACCCGCCCTGGTGCGTCGAGTGGCAGCTGCTCGATGGTCTGGTCGGCGAACGCCCAGACGCGTCGATACAGCTGGATCAACCCCTCCTTGGTCTCGTCTCCCCGGGCATACCAGTCAGCCTGCGGGTCATCGGCGAAGGCCTCCATCGGCACCAACTCCTCCGGCGCCGGGAACTCGCGCCCGAACGTGGGACCGAAGTAGCCGACTTCGATATTGAGACAGTGCTTCACCACACCGAGCAGGTTGTTGCCGGTCGGGGTGCGAGGCAACCTCGCGTCACGTTCGTCCAGGCCGTCAAGCTTCCATACCAAGGCCTGGCGGGACTCCTGGAGGTAGTGGTGCAACACGACCTTCGGGTCGCTCATGTCCGCCATGCCACCCAGTCTGACAGCCCGCCGAGGACGGACTTCTCCGTGGGCTTTCGGCACCACATCGAGCGTTACCAAGTGGGCGCTCAGCGCCGGACGAGGCCCCGGACGGTCAGCTCGGCCGCCGCCGGGCAGCCCTTGGTGAACCCGAAGAACGGACCGAAGTCCCTGGTCCCGGTAAAGCCCGGCATGAAAAGCCCGGCGAGGCTGGTCTGAAAGGCGTCATCGAGCACGGGAAACCCGTCGGCGGTGGCGACGAACGGCAGCACCTCGGACAGGTACGGCACCCGGGCGAGATCGGCCTTGTACCCCGTGGCCAGCACGACACGGTCCACGGTGAGGTCGGTGCCGTCGCTGAGCTGGGCCCGGGCGCCGCCTGAAGATGTGGTCGAAACGCCGACAACCGACGCCCCGGGGTGCCGTCGGAACCGCGGTCCCTGCAGCCGCGACGGGAGCCACCACTCGAGGGTGAGACGGCCGGCCTCCCAGAACTTCCGGGCGATCGCGTCCTGCTCTGAGGCCGAGCGCGAACGCCACCAACCCGGGGAAGCCACGATCTGCTCGACGTACTCGTCGGCGAAACGCCAGCTCACCCGCTCGAACCGAGGGACCGGATGCCGATGCACGATGTCGACCTGCTCGGCGCCATGCTCGCCGATGAGCGCAGCCCACTCGTAGGCGCTCTGCCGTCCACCGACGATCAGCACCCGGGCTCCCTCGAGGTCCTGGAAACGCACCCGGTCGCACGTGTGCGAGCACACCCCGTCAGGGAGGCTGCTGGTCCAATCAGGCCGATTTTGGAAATACCGCACTCCGGGAGCGGCCACGACCGCGTCAGCCACGAGCTCGGCCCCGTCCTCAAGGCGAACCCGAAAACAGCGGCCGGTCGTCGCCTGGCCCTCCACTCCGTCGCCGTCCACCCGAACGGAAGCGACCCGCCGCTCGTCAACGACGACACCCTTCTCTCGCTGAAACCAGCGGGCGTAGTCGAGGAAGACGGCGATCGGTAAGGGATCGACCTCGCCCGGATCGATGTCCCGATGCTCGAGGAACGACTCGAAGGTGTGGACTCCCGTCGCATCGAGGTGCCAGTCGGGGCCCGAACGCAGATACATGCCCTCCGGCATGTTGTCCGTCCAGAAACCGAACGACCGTCCGAGAACCACCGTCTCGATGCCCCGCTCGATCGCCCTCGCCGCGGTGGCGATCCCGTAGGGTCCGGCACCGATCACCACCAACATCGATCCCACCCCCCTCTACCCGCCACATTCTTGTCGGCTGAGCAGGAGTCTAGGCGGACAGCACTCGCTCTCCTTGTCTGCGAGGTGGCTTTATGCAACGATGCTCTTGCATTTGGACGCCTTCACCCGAGAGGGCAGTTCTCGGTTTCGTGGGCTCGGGAGGTTTCTCGGTTGGGTTTCGGTTCGCCGCAATCCTTAGAGAAGGGATGAAGGGACGGGTGCCATGCTGATGAACGTCGGCATGTTGAGACGATAGAGGGCGGCGATCGCTCGGCGAGCCGGGGGGCAGGCAGGCGGCCGCACTGGCAGGCCGGCCTGGTCCTGTTCCTGGGCTTGGCCATTACTACAGGGCTGACGATCACCTCAGCCCTGAGCTACAACAGAAACGAACGAAGGCTCACGTCCCTTCAGACCAGCCTGACCGCGTCGGTGCTACAGACGGCGCAGCCCCAGCTGCAGGCCACCCTGGGGCGGGTCATTGGGCTTACGGCGGCGGCCAGCGACCCGGCGGCGGCGTTTCGGGCCGCGATGGCCACCGAGCTGGCGCCACCAGGCCAGTTCGCCTCGGCGACGCTGGCGGTAGTGCAGGCCGGCCAGGTGCGGGTCCTCGGTCACGTCGGGTCCGCCCCGATCCAAGGCCTCACGTCTCCGGCGACCACGCAGCTGTTTCTTCAGGCGGCGCGCAGCTCTTCGTTGGTCACCAACCGGGCCGTGGCTGGCGGACAGCAAAAGCTGGGGTACCTCCTCTCCGCCCGTGGTTCGGGCGGGGTCTACGTGATCGGCGCGTCCCAGCAATTGCCAGTCAGCCACCGCGTTTCGGTCCCCGCCGGCTCGCCGGATGCCAACCTGAACTTCGCCCTGTACTTCGGACCGTCGGCCGAACCGACAGATCTGATCGAGACCAACGCCACCCGATTGCCGCTGACCGGGACCGTCTCCAAAGCGACCGTCCCCTTCGGGAACAACGTCCTGACCTTGGTCGCGTCGCCCCGAGGGTCGCTGAGCGGGAGCTGGGCTGAATACCTGCCCTGGGCCATCCTGGGGCTGGGCATTCTGCTATCTCTTGCCGCGGCAGGCGTCGCCGAGAACCTGGTCCGCCGACGGACGACCGCAGAGCGGCTGTATCAACAGCAGCGCAGCGTGTCCGAGACCCTGCAACATTCCCTGCTGCCGAGGCGGCTGCCCGCCATTCCGGGCTGGGAATTCGCCGCCCGCTACGTGCCCGCCACGAAAGGGGCGGAGATCGGCGGCGACTGGTACAGCGTGGTGGAGGTCGACGACCACCGCTTCGCGGTCGTGATCGGCGACGTATCGGGCCACGACATCGCGGCCGCCGGCGTGATGGCCGCGTTGCGCTACACCATTCGCACGCTGGCCATGCTCGGAATCCCTCCCGACGAGATCCTGGACCGAGCGGCGAAGGAACTGGACGCAGCAACCGATGACCACTTCGCCACCGTGCTGGTGGGAGTGGTGGACACGCGCTTGCAGCAGATCACGTTGGCCTCGGCCGGCCACCCACCTCCCTTGATGGTCAACGACGGACGCGCCGAGTACCTCGAGGTCGCCCCTGGCATGCCGGTGGGCGTCCGGCGGAGTCGGCAGCACGAGCCCATCACGGTCCAGTTCGCGCCCGGATCCACCCTCGTCGGCTTCACCGACGGGCTCATCGAGCAGCGAGGGCGGAGTCTTGACGCCGGGCTGGGCCAGCTCGCCGCAGTGGCCGCCGACAGCGCAGGTGAGCTCGAGGAGCTCATCACCCGCCTCCTCGCCGGCCTGACCGGCGGGCGTCACGAAGACGACATCGCCATACTGGCCGTACGCTGCTCGGCCCAAAGAGCTGACCCACGACCACTCGACTCGTCGCAGTCCAGAGCTCCCAGCCTCAGCCACCCTTCGACGTAGAGCTTCCAATCCGTCCGCCCGACGGCATAGGCCCCGGCGGCCAAGGCGGCTCCATGGGAGCGTCGGACCGTCCTTCGACGACCTTTGGACATCTGTACCGCCTCAGGTTGTACGGATGTCCATTAGTCGTTGCGTGCCTGCGCCGGCCCAGATGGGCAACGGCCCTCTCGAGCTACGAGACGCAACCACAACGTTCTCTCCCGCCGAACCATCCAGGAAGGCGCAGCCCGACCACAGGAAGTGGCCGGGCCGTGCCTCAGGGGGATCGGTTGGATCATTTGCTGGGCAGCGGCTTGGTGCCCTCGGTTACGGCGATGGCGGACCCGTTCATCGATGTGACCTGAGCCCGGACTCCAGTTTTCAGAGCCGCCGCGCTGCCGGCCTCTTTGCCCCGGAATTTAGTACTAGAGGTCAATGCCAGGGTGACGTTCTGCCCATCGGGTCGGGCCAAGGTGATCGACGTCGCTGACGCCGCGGTCACGTTGCCGCGATCGACCGTAACCGTCACCCACTTGCCCTTTTTGCGGATCTCGAGCGTGGCGTGGTCGGCCCGGGTCAAAAGGGACCGGTGGGCCTTGGTCGGGCCCGCCGTGCTGCTCGACGGCGAGGATGAACTTGTCGAAGCCGGGGGCGGACTGGTCGGGGTTGAGGAGGTGGACGCCGCGTAGGCGGCTGCTCCACCGCCAGCCAGGATGGCGCCCCCAAGGAGTGCACCGGCGAGCACGCGACGCTTGGTGTTTCCGAGAAGGTTCATGCCTCTAGTCTCTGACTGGCACATGAGAAGGCGCTGACAAGACTGTCAGGGATTTGTAAGCATCACTGGAAGGTTGTGTGGTCCCGCCCCACGTTTGCGGCGATGTCGGGGACCGTTCACTGTGACAAGGAGCGAGCGAGGGGAAGAACGTGAACGTGCCAGACCAACCCGATGACGGCGACCGTCGGACGTCGAACCCGGAACTCGAAGGCGAGCAGGTCGGGTTGCTCTTCGCCCAGGTCAGCGAGGCCCTCGCCCGCTCCACCTCGGCGTTGTTGGACGAGGATCCCGACCTCGGGCAGACCGTCGTCGACGGCGACCTGGCCATCGACGAAACGACGGCAACGATCGAAGCAACGGTCTGGCAGCGCCTCAAAACGGGACCATCAAACTGGCCGCAGTTGCGACAGGGGATCGTCCTGCTGCTCATCCTGCCAGAGCTGGAACGCAGTGCAGACCTGGTCGAGCACATTGCCCAACGCGCCTTGACCGGTGTCGGCGCGCAAATGACCAACAGGAGCCGCGGGATCGTGCAGCGCATGTCCGGGATCGCCCTGAGCATGTGGGTCCAAGCGGCCGCCGGTTACGCCCAAGGATCGGTCGACTGGCAGGATGTCGATGACGCCGATGAGCAGCTGGACGTCCTTCACGAGCAGCTCACCAACGAGGTCGCATCCGGAACCATGGACCCCGCCGTCGCCGCCCAAGTCACGCTCTTGTCCCGGTTCTACGAGCGTCTCGGCGATCACGCGGTGAACCTGGCCCGTCGCATCTCGACGCTTCCTTCCTAGTTCCGCAGCTACCGGCCTCGGGGACCCACCCCGTTTCCCGGCGCCAAAACGGTCAGCAAACTGGTGAGACAACCTTTTACTGACCGTTCCGGCGCGCCTCGGCTGCTACGAGAAAGACACCGGGCCGTGGGCGTCGATCCGCTGCACCGTGGAGAACGGTTGACTCTTTAGGTCACACGTCCCGTTTGCCTTTCGGGGAAGAACTCCGGTTTCCCGACCCGAGTAGGTACCTGACCCCGAGATGCCCTGGAACCTTCCGTACCCATTGTTGATGGTGTACGACCCGGTGAACGTAAAGGTCACCACGCAGGTCTTCGCGTTGAGGGAGAAATTGTCGGTACCCCCCGGATGGTGGATCGTAAATGCTCCGTCGGAAAATACCGCCAGATCCCTGTTGCTCTTGGAATAGTCGATGCCGCTTGCGGTAAAGACACCTCGGGCCATGATCGCGCCTGGCTGATCGTTGACAGCGGTGAGTTGAAAATGCTCGGTGCCACTCGTCGGCGAAGCCGACGCCATCACGGGAGCGACCACCAGACTTACGAGCCCGGCCAGGCTGCCGAACAAGACCCGTTTCATTTTTTCCCCTTTCGGTTGCGAACTGCTTCAACTGCAACCCCGCCGACGACACGGAGGCCGTCGGCACCGGTAATAAGAGTAACTGTTCCTCACTCTCACTGCAATATGCAGATCCACCTCACGCCGTGATCGTCGCGCTCGCCCGAATGCACCCATTTGGGTAAATAATGGACCTCTCGGGAGTGGGTTCAGCTGCTTGAGATGTCAGGCAGGCCTCCTATACCCTTGATATTTCTATCTGCGCCCCAAGTATCGGCAGCTGCTGGCCGCCTGTCGTTTCACACCCGCCGCTGCGTGTTGTCGGCCAACCCCCGGCGACGGCTTTCGGCGGTATCGGATGCCAGCCCGATTACGGTAGTCGGCTGATGGCCACGACCGCGGCCCGCACGTCGACCGGATCCTTCATACTTTGATTACACCTGGCTGACACACTGGAGGAGGATGGCAGGCGAATCACAACCGATCGTGGTCGTGGAGGACGATCCCAACATCGCCGAGCTCATCGACCTGTACCTAAGACGGGACGGTCACCGGGTGATCCACGTGCGCGACGCCCAGGCTGGCCTCGAGGTGGTGGCGCGCGAGCGGACCCGGTTGGTCATCCTCGACATCGGCCTACCGGGTCCCGTCGACGGGTTCGAAGCGTGCCGCCGCCTGCGGTCGAACAGTTCCGTGCCGGTAATGATGGTCACGGCGCGCGCCGACGAGATCGACCGGGTGCTTGGCTTCGAGCTGGGTGCAGACGACTACATCACGAAACCGTTTTCGCCGAGGGAACTGGCCGCCCGGGTGAAGGCGATCATCCGACGTTCGGAGGGTCCCCCGCCCACGAAGCCGCCGGTGCTGGCGGTGGGAGAGGTGGAGGTCGACGCCGGCCGGCGAGAGGTTCGGGTCGCCGGGCGGGTGGTACCTCTTGCCACTCGCGAGTTCGATCTATTGCAGTATCTCGCCAGCAACCGCGGATTGGTCCTGTCGCGCCAGCAGCTCCTCGATGCGGTATGGGGTATGGACTGGTACGGCGATGCCAGGACGGTTGATGTCCACGTCGGCCAGCTCAGGAAGAAGTTGAGCGACGGAGGACTGCGGCTCGTGACCGTCTGGGGCATCGGGTACCGACTGGACTGAGCGTGCGCCGCCGCCTCACCGCCGCCATGATCCTCTTGGTCCTGGGGAGCCTCCTCTTGTCGGGCCTGGTCAGCCTGGCCCTGGTCGTCCACAACACCAAGATCCAGACGCGCAACGAGCTGGTACGAGAGGCCCAGGGCCTGGCTACCACCGTGCAACAGGAGGCGGAAAGCAACAACCGCACCGACCCGGCCCGGGCGTTGCGTAGTGTGCTGCTCACCCTGAAGTCGCCGATGCGCCTCAACGGCTCGGCGGTGCTGGCCGTGGGCGCCAACGGCCAGCTGTTCGATCCGGCGATGCCGAGGGTCGCTCCGACCCTGCCGCCCGGGTTGACGGCATCGGACCTCCAGCCCGCCTCGTTGTTGTCGATGCACACGGTGACGGGGTACAAGGGCGGCCTCGTCTTCGCGGCCGTGCCCTATCGGGCCGAGGTCCAGATTCTCGGGGCTCCCCGCCAGGTGCTGCAGGTCGTCGTCCTGACCCGCACCCCGCCCAGCGCGCTGGCCACCGCCGGGCTGTGGTTCGCCCTGTCGTCCGCGGTCATCTTGGTGATCGCAGGCCTCGTGGCCTACCGACTGGGCCGGAGGTTCGTGCGCCCGATCCGGGCAGCCGAGGCGGTGACCGGACGGATCGCAGCCGGCGACCTCGACGCCCGCGTCCCGGTTCCGCGACGCCCCGATGCCGAGCTGGCCGCCATGGCCGCTTCCGTCAACGCCATGGCCGCCCGGCTGGTGGAAGCCAAGACGGCAGAGCAGCACTTCTTGCAATCCGTATCGCACGAGCTCCGCACACCCCTGACTTCGATTCGTGGCTTCGCCGAGGCCATCGAGGACGGCGCCACCGTCAACCCGGTGGCAGCAGCTGGGGTCATCGCCGCCGAGGCCAAGCGTCTCGAACGTTTGGTCGGGGACCTACTTCGACCTGGCCACGATTCAGGCCCGGCGCTTCGCCTTGCAGACCCAGCCTGTAAACCTGGACGCCTCAACCGTCGCGACCGCAGCCAGCTTCGCTCCTGCCGCGTCGGAGCTGGGCCTGACGTTGGTCGCCGACTCCACGGCGACCGGCGAGGGTGGGTCGTCGGGGTGGGTGCTGGCCGACCCCGACCGGCTGGCCCAGGTGACGACAAACCTCATCGAGAACGCCCTGCGATACGCCACCCATGAAGTGCGTGTTACGACGGCGCACGCTCAGCGCGGAGCCGAGCTCTGGGTGGCCGACGACGGACCCGGTATCCCCCCCGAAGACCAGGACCGGGTGTTCCATCGTCTTTTCACCTCGCGATCCCGGCCCGATCGGCCCGTCGGTTCGGGTCTGGGGCTGGCCATCGTCGCCGAGCTCGTCGAAGCCATGGGTGGGTCAGTTCGAGTGGTATCGCCTACGGGCTCCGCCGGTGGGACGAGGATGGTGGTGACCCTGCCCCCAGCACCGGGGGATCAGACAAACGGAAACGTCGGGGAGCGTGGGCCCAGCACCGATTCGGAGTCCACCCCGACCACCCACTCGAGCAACGTCGCATAGACCCAGGGAGGTGCACCATGTATCAAGTCGCCCCCTAGTGTCTCTACCTCACACGGCCGTGCCATTGCCCCCGGCGCCCCGAGCGTCAGCCGGCAGAGAGCCAACGACAAGGTCGAACGTAGTTGTGAGGACTATGGGAGTTATGACGTGAGTCTCACCAGCCATCTCGGAACGTCACCCAGTTCTCGGACTGACGGGACTCCACGGGATGGTCGTGTTCCGGTTCTGGGTCGCTTCTTCCCTGCGCCCGTAGCCGCCAAGGTGCCGGAGATCATCTTCGTCTTTTGGGTGGTCAAGATCTTCACCACTGCAGGCGGAGAGGCAACCTCCGACTACCTGAAGACGTGGGGAAATATCGGAGGCGGTGGGACGGAGCTGATCCTGTTTCTCGTTGCCCTCGTCCTCCAGTTTGGAACTCGCCGGTACCGGACCTTCGCCTACTGGTTCCTGGCTTACGCCATTGCCATCTTCGGGACAGGGGTGTCGGACTTCCTCCACCTCGACGTCCATATCCCCTACGCCGGCACAACGATCTTGTGGGCGGTCGTGCTGGGAGCCCTCTTCTGGACGTGGCAGCGCCACGAAGGAACGCTTTCCATCCACAGCATCACCACCCAACGACGCGAAGCCTTCTACTGGGCCACCGTGTTCGCCACGTTTGCCCTCGGCACAGCTCTCGGTGACTTCACGGCTACCTCGCTGGGCCTTGGCTACTTGGCCTCGGGGATCCTGTTCGGAGTGGTGATCCTTATTCCGGCCTTCGCCTGGTGGCGTCTGGGGCTCAACAGCATCGCCGCCTTCTGGATGGCCTACGTCGTCACCCGCCCGCTGGGGGCGTCGTTCGCCGACTACATCAGTAAGCCAGCCAGCACGAGCGGTATCGGCTTCGGTAACGGGCCGACGGCCCTGGTTTTCACCATCGCCGTCCTGATCCTGGTGACCTATCTGGCCATCACCCGGCCTGATATTCAGCAACCGCGTGATATCCAACAACTCTCTGGGCAGCGAACCTCTGTTTGGGGGGGTTAACCCCACCCCCAGGTGGGGGGCACCTCGATCGGGGAGACGCCGACTAGCGGTATTCCGTCGGACCAGGCGACTCTTTAACCTTAGCTGTGATGATCACGGCACACCGATTAACGAAGCGTTATGGGGCTACGACCGCCGTGGACAGCCTGACGTTCGAGGTTCCGCCGGGAGTAGTGACCGGATTCTTGGGACCGAACGGCTCGGGCAAGTCAACCACGATGCGCATGATCATGGGTCTCGACGTCCCCGACTCGGGGTCGGCCCTGATCGGCGGCAAGCCCTATTCCGAGTTGGCCTGGCCCATACGCGAGGTCGGAGGCCTGCTCGACGCCAAAGCGTTCCACCCCGCCCGCACGGCCCGCAACCATCTGCGATGGTTGGCCCTCACCAATGACATCCCGCTCCGCCGGGTCGATGAGGTCCTGGACCAGGTCGGCCTGAGCTCTGTGGCCGGTCGTCGGGCCGGGAAGTTCTCGCTGGGAATGAGCCAGCGCCTCGGTATCGCCGCGACCATCCTGGGCGATCCAGGCGTGTTGCTGTTCGACGAGCCGGTCAACGGTCTCGATCCTGAGGGCATCCGTTGGGTTCGTCATTTTCTTCGCGGGCTGGCCGCGGAGGGCCGCACGGTATTTGTGTCCAGCCACTTGATCAGCGAGATGTCGCTGACCGCCGACCGGCTGGTCGTGATCGGCCGGGGCCGGCTGATCGCCGAGACCGACGTGGCCGATTTCGTGGCCCGCAGTGGCCGCGGAATAGTCAAGCTGATCACCCCCGACGCCGCCGCATTCGCTTCGGCGCTGACCGCGGCTGGGGCCCAGGTGGACCCGGGCGACGGCGGGTCGCTGACCGTCGAGGGTTTAACCGCTCCGCAGATCGGTGACCTGGCCCACCGAGAGGGTCTGCGCGTCCACGAGCTGGCACCCATCGCCGCGTCGTTGGAGGACGCGTTCATGGAGCTGACGCAAAACGAGGTGGAGTACCGACCTTCGACGATGACCGGTCCGGTCGCGGCCGGTCAGAAAGGGTGAGCGAGATGTCGCAGGCCATCCAGGCCGCCCCACTGGGGCACTACCGGGTCAAAAACGTGGTCAAGTCAGAAGTCGTCAAGGTGATAACCCTGCCGTCGACCGCCATTACCCTCGGCCTCACGGTCGTCGTCGGGCTGTTGGTCACCGCACTGGTGTCCAACGCCGCCTTGCACCACGATCCCGGCTACTACTTTGGCTTCGACCCGACCCAACAGTCGCTGACCGGCTTGATCGTGGCCGGCCTGACCGGCGGCGTGTTCGGGGCGTTGCTCATCACCGCCGAGTACTCGAGCGGCACCATCCGCACCTCCATGGCCGCCACTCCCAGACGTCCCATCCTGCTGACCGCCAAGATCGGTGTGACCGCCGCGGCGACCGTGGTCTTCTGCGAGCTTCTGAGCCTCGTTTCGTTCCTCCTCGGTCAGGCCATCCTTTCCGCCGGCGGAGCTCCATCGGCCACCCTGGCGACGCCCGGCGCGCTTAGAGCCGTGCTCCTGACCGGGTTGTTCATCGCTCTGCTGGCCCTGATGTCGTTCGGCTTCGGGCTGATCTGTCGGAGCACTGCGGCCGCCATCGCCTGTTTCGTCGGCGTCGTGTTCGTCCTTCCGCTGGTGATGCGCGGCATATCACAGGCCGACCTTCGCTACGTGCCGACCAATATTCTCACCAACTCCATCATGGCCACCGTCAACCAGGGATCGGGAGGGGTAGTCCGACCGCTCTCGGCGGGGATAGGGCTCTTGCTGATGGCCATCTACGCCATGATCGTTCTCGCCGCTGGCGCCGTGCTGTTTGTCAAACGAGACGCCTGACCTCTCCCCGACGGACTGCGCCCGTTTTGCCGTCATCCCGGCCGCTTCTCCAGGCCGGGAGGACGGCAGGGTCGTGGTCCGGGGCGATCACCCGCCTCGAAGAGCGCGGTCTGATCGAGCCGTTGACCAGCGCTGATCGCCGGCGGCCCTATCGGATCACTCCGGCCGGGACCTCGGAACTCGCCGGGGCCCTGGCTGACATGCGTCGCCTGGTCGACGTCGGTTCCGCCCGCTTGCGACAGATCCCTGCGCTTCGGCCGAGAGCCTTGTGATGGCGACCAAAGACCTCGAACGGCTGTTGCGCTGGTACCCGCCCGCATGGCGAGACCGTTACGCCGACGAGATCGCTTTCTACATGGAGGACCGTTACGGGCCCGGCCGGCTGCCGTTGGCGGCACGCCTCTCCCTGGCCTTCGGCGCCAGCATCTCATTTGGGGAAATAGACTCCCTCGACCGCGACGATGTCGCCTCGGGGATGGTACCTTTCCTCGCTGGGAGATTCCGAACCAGCGGGTAGGTGTCAGGCTCTATGAACGAACTCGAGGATCGCATCCAACTCTTGGAAGATCGGCTCCTGCAGTTGGAAGACGATCGAGCCATTCGAGAGTTGCTCGCGAGCTACGGGTTCAATGCCGATCAGGGCCGGGCCGAAGCCTACGTTGCCATGTATGCCGAAGACGGCGCCCTGGACCTCAGTCGGGGTCCGGGTCAGCCGCAGAAGGAGAGGGGGCCCGTGGCGGCGGAGGAGCTCGAGCAAGAGGTGGTCATTCGTTTCGAGGGCCATGAGGAGCTTCGTGGGTTCATAACAGATCCCGATGGGCACAAGCGTCTCGAGGGAAAGTGCCTCCACTTCATGGGCAATAACCTCAAGACGCGGATCGACGGGGATCGGGCCGTGGCGGAGAGCTACAACCTGACCCTCGTCCGCCGTCAGAATGAGTTTGTGCTGTTCAATGCCGCCGTCAACCGGTGGACGCTGCGCAAGATCGACGGGCGTTGGCGAATCCAGGAGTGTAAGCGGAGGCGACCAGGTACGGCCGAGTTCGGCGATATCAACCCTTAACTCGTCAAGAGGTCAACCAAAGAGGAAGCCCCGGTAGTCGTCGCCAGTCGCCTCGCGTACCGCTTCGACATATGGACCGGATCCTCCTGGGAACGGCATCAGCACGCGCGACCCGTCGTCCGCGTTGACGTGGACCATGTAGCTGTTCTCCTGGAGTCGCAGCGTGCCCTCGCTGTAGGTAGCCACGACCCGCCCCCAGTCGTCTGCGGCTGACTCGTCAGCTTCGACGCCGGTGTACCCCCGAGTGTCCATATAGGCGATGCAGTCGGCGATCCAGTCAGCCGAAAACTCGTGAAGGAGCATGGCGTTCCCCAAGACGGCTGGGCTGCCCGCGTTCACGGGATGGAACAGGTTGGGAAGCCGCGGCGTCATGAGGCCGAACAGAGTTCGCGGACCGCGCGACCAAAGCTCTGCCACCGTCGCTCCTTCCTCGTTCTCGATGCCCGCGCTCTCGAGCGGGCCCCGAAATGCCTGAAATCCAGTAGCGAAGATCAACAGGTCGACCTCGTAGTGATTTTGCTCAGTACGAACTCCGGTGTCGGTAATCTCGACGATAGGGTCCGTTTCGACGTCGACGAGGGTCACGTTGTCGCGATTGAAGGTCTCGTAGTAGTCGTCGCCGAGGATCAGACGGCGTGTCCCGATCGGGTACTTCGGAACCAGCCTCTCCGCCACGGCCGCGTCTCCGACGGCGGACCGGATCCGGGTGCGAACGAAATCGGATACCACGCTATTGGCTCCACTATCGACGCCTGCGTCCGTGAAAAGGAAGGCCATGCCGTGGCCGCCCCGCTGCCATTGTTGCTCCATCATGGCGACTTGCTCGTCGGGCGACAGATCCATGAGGCGGGAGGGGGGAGGCATGCCCCGTCCTCGTATCCCGTGCCGGGTCAACAGCCGCTCCCGCTCGGCGGCGAGGTCCAGGAGGATCGAGTCTTGCAGGCCGGCTTCCGTCGCCCGGTTCTGAGCCGGCAACGAGTAGTGCGGTTGTCGCTGGAAGACGAAAAGCCGTCGGGCTGCTTCGGCCACCACCGGAATGACCTGGGCGCCCGAAGAGCCGGTGCCGATGACGCCGATTCGTCGGTCAGCCAGGCGCACCTCGCGACGCGGCCAGCGGCTGGTCTGCAACCACTCGCCGCCAAATGACGCCAAGCCCGGGAACGAGAGAGGCCGCGGCTCCGAGAGGTTGCCCGTGCACATCACCAGAAAGCGGCAGGCGATACGGTCGCCTCGGTCAGTCTCGAGATGCCACCTGCGGTCGGCGCTCGACCACTGCGATCGGCGCAACCACGTGTCGAAGCGGAAGAAGCGCCGGACGTTCAAGGTCTCGGCTACGAAGTGCAAATAGGCCAGCAGGGTGGCCGCGTCAGCAAAGCGCTCGTTCCAACGCCACTTGCCGAATATCTCTGGAGAGAAATGGAAGCAGTAGTCGATGCTGTCGGTGTCTACCCGCGACCCGGGGTACTGGTTGTGATACCAGACTCCGCCGAAATCCGACCCACCCTCGATGCCGATGACGGACAGTCCCCGCTCCGCAAAGCGGTAAGAGGCGTAGATGCCACCCTGTCCCCCACCGATGACCGCCACATCGACGCGTTCCTCGTCCGAGTCCGCCGCCGCATTCTCTTCCACCGATCCTCCACCTCGTTGACCTGGACGATACGTCTCCTAACGACCGAGCAGGTTACCGTGCGGCACCACCAGGCCCGGCTCCGCCGGATCAATCGGAACCGCGTTAGGTGGACCGTTCCGCCAGTGTGAGGTGAGAATCGGCCTTATCGATGAAGTTACGGACGGCCGGGCAAGCGGTTGCCGCCGGGCGTGACAGATCGTAGAGGCCGCTGTCTGTCGCCCCAGAGGTTGACCGCCACGGCAACCCAGTCTAGAGATTGACAAGGGTTCTTGTGACGAGTACTCTTGTCACAAGACTTCTTGTTATCCGTCGAAGAGGAAAGGAGGCGGCCCCATGCATCCGTTGCCCTCACATCTCGCCTACCAGTACGCCCAGGCGCGCCAAGCCGATCTGGCGCGCCACCGCCACCAAGCGACGGCGGTCGCTCAGCGGCCACGACGCCGGGGGGGCGTCCGCGCCATCCGGCAGTCCACCGGGTGGTTCCTGGTCGGAGTGGGCCTGCGGCTGGCCGTTCCCCAGCCGCCACTAAGTTCCCTCCGATGAGCGGTCGTGATCCCGACAACGCCCCCTCCCGGTCCTTCGACAAGGTCGTCGACGCCCGCCGGGTACGTGCCGTCGCCCATCCCATGCGCATCGCCCTACTGGAGGCCCTGCATCGGGAGGGTCCCCTGACGGCCACCCGGGCAGCTGAACTGCTGGACGACAGTCCAGGCAACATGTCGTGGCATCTGCAGACCCTGGCCAAGTACGGGTTCGTGGAGGAGGCTGGCGGCGGGCGGGGCCGGAGCCGACCGTGGCGGCGGGTGGCGGAGACGCTCGATTTCGATACCAGCACCGGAGATGCCGAGCAGACCGCAGCGGGCGAGGCCCTCGAGGCCGTGTTCGTGGAGCGCAACCTCTCCCAGCTGCGAGAGTGGTGGGCGCGCCGCCGGAGTTACCCGGCCAAATGGCGAAAGGCGGCCGCGACTTCCGATTCCATCGTCTACCTCACCGCCGAGGAACTAAAGCGGGTTGGGGAGGACGTCCGGAAAGTGTGGGAGCCATATCGGGATCGCACCAGAGATCGATCCAAGCGGCCGTCAGGAGCTCAACCAGTCCACCTCGCCTATTACAGCCATCCTCTACCGCCGAGTCTGACCGGAAACTGACCGCGTGACGTCAACTCGACGACACCTCGACCCACGTCCTGGCGGCGGCCGAACGGCGAGTCGCGTCGAGCACGGCCTGCTGGGCCTCGCCATCAGCAAAGGTAGCGAGGGGAGGATCATCCACGGCGGGATGCCCCAGGACCCGGGCACGGAGACCTTCGTACACCCGGGTATAGGGCGCCAGGTCAGTACCGGATGTGTGCCACTTCGTGGTCTTCGCATACGGAGGGTACACCTCCGGTGGCGGCGGGACGGGCCGGGCCCGCGGCAGGTCGTCCGGGTCGGGGACCCGCTCGGCGCCGGACCCGGTATCGATCCACACTTCCCCCCGGTCGTTGACTTGCACGAGAAGATTCCCTTCGGGGACATCCGCGGTCTTCGGAATCTCCGCATTCTGAATCCAGGCCGAACCACGGGTCCCGGTGATCTTTGTCGTGGCTATCGACTGCCCGCCGATGGCACAAGAGCTGTGAAGGATACCCGTGCATCCTCCGACAAGCCGAAAGTGCACGGTATAGGTGTCGTCCGCCGTCATTGAGGGACGAGGTGCCAGGGTTTGCAGTGAAGCGCTGACCGCTTCGAACTCGCCGATGGTGATCCGAACCTGGTCGATGACGTGCGACCCGTACGCGCCCAGCCAGCCTCCACCATCCGCCGCCAGCTCCCACCATGCCGGTAGCTCCACCGAGGGGTGGACGAGCGAGGGCATGTGGAGGGCGAAGACCGCCGTCCGCGCTTCGCCGATCAGCCCCGATCTGACGACCCGTCGCAACGTCGCCTGGGGGGTGGCAAAACGAAACTCTGTGCCCAGAACGTGCACTACACCGGCTCGGTCTGCGGCCTCCCGCATCTCCCGGGCCTCGGCCAGGTCGAGAGCGAACGGCTTTTCACACAGGACGTGTCTCCCGGCCCTGATCGCGGCCAGGCTGATCGGTCCGTGCGTGTGAGGTGGGGTCGCCACCGCTACGACCTCCACACCCGGGAGACGGACGGCTTCCTCAACGTCCGTCACCGCATGGGGGATGCCGAGGAATTCGGCGCGTTCCTTGGTCTTCTGCTCATCTCGACCCACCAGGCCTAGGACGGCGAAGCCGGCGTTGCGGAGGGCCCGAACGTGGGTCAGCACCCCGAAACTCGTCCCGAATACGACGGCCCCGGTTTCCTCGTCAGGCACACTCAACTCCTGCTTGCGATGATCAGCGAACCGACCCAGTCCACCCGTGGCTCGACGGTAACACACACCCATATCAGGAATTTCGAGACACTTGGTCTGGCGTCGGTCTAAATAGAACCCCTTTCGGGTGACGTCATTCTCCATAACATGGCAGCCGAGGGGAACTCCTCGGGCGCCAACTAGGACCGACCCGTCGAAGGGCAAGGTTCCCGGCCGCCGTCCCGGTCGACATGATGCGGATGCCCTCTCTACTATCCATGCCATGCCGCTCGCCAAGAAGTTCACCGGTGTAGGTCTCTGGAGTGCCGCACTGCGTTGGGGTGACCGCAACGAAGCTCTCGAGGCCGCCGCCGAGCTGGAAGAACTGGGCTTCACTGCGTTGTGGATCCCCGACACCGGTGGCGATGTCTTCGGTGCCCTCGACCAGCTGCTAGGGGCGACCAGATCGGTTCCGCTCGCCACCGGAGTCTTGAACCTGTGGATGCACAGCGCGGCCGAGACGGGGGCTGGGTGCGCCGAGCTGGCTGCTACGCACGGCGAACGGTTCCTCCTCGGCATTGGAGTCAGTCACGCACCAGTGGTCGATCGGTCTGCTCCCGGTAGATACTCCAAGCCGATGGCGTCGATGCGCACGTACCTGGACGAGCTCGATGCCGCCCCTCAACCGGTCCCGGCGTCCGATCGAGTGCTCGCCGCGCTCGGGCCCCAGATGCTCGCGTTGGCTCGCGACCGCGCCGCCGGGGCTCATCCCTACAACGTGAACCCCGAGCATATTGCCCAGGCTCGTGTCACCCTCGGCCCGTCCTCCGCGCTGCTTCCCGAGTTGGCCGTGGCCCTGGAAAAGGATCCGGCCGAGGCGCGTGCACTTGGCCGCCAGTACCTGTCCGGATACATGGCCTTTCCCAACTACGTGAACAACTGGCGACGGCTCGGCTTTGACGAGGGCGACTTTGCCGACGGCGGCAGCAACCGGTTGGTAGATTCAGTTATCGCATGGGGGGACGAGGATGCCATCGCTTCCCGGGTTCGGGCCTACTTCGACGCCGGAGCCGACCACGTTGCCATTCAGGTCATCTGCGGTCGGGAATCCTTCCCTCGCTCGATATGGCGCACCATCGCTCCGGTGCTGACCGGCCAGTCGGGCCCGACCGCCTGATACCAGCCGTCAGGACAAACGCACTCCCCCACCTTCCTGCGTCAATCCGGGTGGTATTTGTACTGTTTGGTCATCGGCTCCCAGGAGAGCGAAGCTATGCGCCATCCGTCCGGGGTTCGCCGGGCTCGCAGCCGATAGCGTCCTATCGACCACTCCAGCGGCGCTCCGGGAGTGCGCGCCACCCTGGAGAATTCCTTTGAACTCCCCGGTGGCTTCGTCTCCGTCGGGCGACACGATCGGGTTGACGACGGTATGGATGACCCAGGGCACGGCCTGGAGATCTTTGGCCAGTTGAGCAACCTCGGCTCTCCCGGTCGGAGCCGGTTCTCGGGCTGTCACATCCCAGACACCATCCTCGGTAAACAGAGCAGCAATGGCCTCGGGATCCTTGTGGGTGCCTCGCTCATCCCACCCGTCAACCGCATTGTGGTAGAACGCCATCAGTTGCTGTACGGCGAGCATGTCCTCGACCGCTTGCAGCCTCTCTTCCAAAGTGTTCACAGGCGACTCGTCCTCTCTGCGTCCATTACGTTGACTAGCCCCCGTCGGCCGGGCTGACGGACGTGGCCTTCGTGTCTGACCCTACCGCTGACAGTTTCACCCCCGTTACTGGCGGGTAGTTCACCGGAAGATCGCCGAGTTGGCCTTCCGGAGGATTAGCCGGGGTCGACGCGGGTACAAGGAACGGTATGGACGCGATCACTCTCCTGAGGAACGACCATCGGCGCATCGAGAGGCTCTTTTCGAGCTTCGAGCGCACCGGAGGCCGGGCCAAGAAGACCCGGGGTCGGATCGTGGACCGGATGGCCGCCGAGCTGAAAATGCATACCACCCTGGAAGAGAATCTCTTCTACCCACTGGTCCGTCAAGCACTTCCTGACGTCAATTTTGTGATCCTCGAAGGCCTCGAAGAGCACCATGTCGTCAAGCTGCTGCTCAAGGAGCTCGCCAAGACGTCGCCCACCGACGTGCAATTCGCCCCGAAAGTTGCGGTGCTCATCCAAGCGGTACGACAGCACGTCGAACGCGAGCAGCTGGACATCTTCCCCCCGGTGCGGAAAAGCCTGGGTCGCGCCCGCCTGGCCGAAATCGGCGACGCTATGCAGAAACTTCAACGCAAGGCCAAGACTGCCTCACCAAAAGCGACCCGCAAGGCGGCCCGGAAAACGTTGAAGCGAGTGGCCTGAATACCGTGATCCAGCGTTTCTAGCGGTTCCGCTAAGGCGCCCAGGCTGGTTGATGCGGGCTACTCCGTGGCGTGCCTGCTCTGCCCGACCACGGGACCTCGAATGCTCCCCCTACTCGTCCAGACCATGCGCAGGCGCCGAAAAGAGCGATGGGTGCCGATATCGTCACCCTGATGAGGCGGCTCGGTCATGACCGATTGCGATCGCCGGCCACGACGAGGGTCTACGTCGCCTACCGAGCGGCGCTCGACCATCCGGCGGTGCTTGCTCGTGGGTGGCGACGGGTGCGTGATCGAGGGGCTCGCGGTCTAGATCCGGTAGCGCTACGCTGCCTTCGCCGGCCAAGTACGGTGAGGAACGACCGACGAGGAGAACGAAGAATGTCAGTATCCACGGATGAGAAGCAGGACGTTGGACTCGATCTCTTGGCCCGGATGTTGAGAATAAGGAGGTTCGAGGAACGCGTTGCGGCGATCGCCGCTTCGGGCCAGGGGTTCGTGAGTCACCTGTATGTCGGCCAGGAAGCGGTGGCGTCAGGAGTATGCGCCGCCCTGAAGGATACCGATTATGTCAGTTCAACCCACCGGGGTCACGGGCATGTTATCGGCAAAGGCGGCGATCTTCGACGATGTATGGCGGAACTGTTCGGCAAAGAAACTGGATACTGCCGTGGGAAGGGCGGCTCGATGCATATGGCAGACCTGTCCCTGGGGATTATCGGCGCCAACGGGATCGTGGGTGCTGGGATTCCAATCGCTTGCGGGGCGGGACTGGCCGCAAAGCTGCGCGGCACGGACCAGGTCAGCGTTTCCTTCTTTGGCGATGGGGCATCAAACACCGGTACGTTCCATGAGTCAATGAATGTCGCCGCCGTCTGGAAGTTGCCCGTCGTCTTCGTCTGTGAAAACAACGGATGGGCCCAGCTGACGAGAACTGAGGCGACAACTGCACTCGGAACGGTCTGTCGAGCGCGCTGCGGGCTACGGCACTCCGGGGGAGAGCGTGGACGGCAACGATGTGGTCGCCGTGTACGAAGTCGCCGGGGCCGCGGTGGAGAGGGCGCGCCGAGGCGAGGGCCCGACTCTCATCGAAGCGCACACCTACCGGATTCGAGAGCATGCCGAAGGACTCGAGCGGTTTGCGACGCTGCGCCGAGAAGGGGAGATCGAATCGTGGACGGAGCGAGACAAGGATCCGATCACGCGGCAGTGGGATCGACTCGTCGGCGCGGGAGTGTCTGAGTCGCAGCTGGAGGCCCTGGACAGCCAGATCCGAGCCGACGTCGAAGCGGCCGTGGAGTTCGCTCAGCAAAGTCCGGAACCGGCAGTCGAGTCAGCGTTTACCGGGGTGTTCTCGGATGTCGTGGCGAAGGAGAGGTCGTAGTGGCGAGGATCTATTTCACGGCAGCGCTCACGGCCGCGCTGCACGAGGAGATGGCTCGGGATCCGGAAGTCTTCATAGTGGGTGAGGACATCCAACCCGGGTTCTTTGGCCGTACCGACGGTTTGGTCGAGGCGTTCGGCGCTGAGCGGGTCCGCGACACCCCGATCTGTGAAGACACGTTTCTGGGGCTCGGCGTAGGGGCAGCCGCCGTCGGCATGCGCCCGATCGTCGATCTTCAGAATGCCAATTTCATATTCCGCGCTATGGACCAGTTGATGAACAACGCCAACAAGTTTCGCTACATGATGGGGGGAGACGTCGACATGCCCCTCACCATTCTGGCCACGTTCGGGGCCCCGGCCGCTGGACAACACTCCGATGCCCCTTACGCCCAGGTGATCAACGGTGGTGGCATAAAGGTGGTCGTGCCGACGACGCCCAAGGATGCCAAAGGCCTTCTCAAAGCGGCTATTCGAGATCCGAACCCCGTCTTGGTACTGATCCATGCGTATCTCGGCGGCGTCAGGGACGAAGTACCCGACGGGGATTATGTGGTCACCCTGGGTGAGGCTGCTGTTCGCAGGGAAGGCACGGACGTGACCGTCGTCGCCATTGGTCTTATGGTTCGTCAGGCGTTGGCTGCCGCCGAGGCCGTGGCCAAGGACGCAATCTCGGTCGAAGTGATCGATCCGCGCACCCTCTACCCCTTGGATGTTGACACGATCGCCAACTCGGTGGAGAAGACAGGCCGTCTGATCGTGATGGATGAGGCCCGGCAGAGCTGTTCGGTCGCCTCGGAGATCGTGTCGCGACTGGCCACCCGAGGCGCAGTGTTTCAGGTCCCGCCCAGGATCCTTGCTAATCCGGACGTGCACATTCCCTACAACATGGCGCTCCATGACGCCGTGGTCCCTCAGGCGGCCGATCTGGAACGGGCTGTCCGCGACGTCGTCGCAACTGTGACCGCGAGGTAAGGGGATGGCCAGAGAGGTGCGGCTGCCCAACCTAGGGATGAACATCCTCGAGGCGACGGTGCAGGAGTGGCTCGTTTCGGAAGGCGACGCGGTCACGGAGGGACAGGACCTGGTGGCGGTGGAGACGGACAAGGTCGAAACCGTACTGCCGGCACCAATGGCCGGGACGGTGGCCCAGATCGTCGCTCCGGCGGGTGAAACCGTCCCGATCGGCGAGATCCTCGTACTGCTCGAGGACTAGGGGCCCGGCTCCGCGTCGAGAAGCAGACGCCGCCATCTCCCCCTGCTCTACTCGTCCAGGATGGCGCCTGACGGATCTGGGCGGAATCCGGCCATGTAGGGTTCGTGGGATCGGCACCAGCGGTGACGAATCTGTGAGCCCTTCGACTCACCGAGATCATCTCGACGGCACCTTCGAGGACTTCTACTCGTCTCATGCCATGCCGGTGCTGGACTATGTACGCCGGCGGGTGGGTGTGGCGGACGCCGAGGATGTGCTGGCTCAGGTGTTCATGGTGGCCTGGCGCCGTTTCCGTGACATCCCGCTGGCGCCTGAGGACCGATTGTGGGTCTTCGGGGTGGCCCGGCGGGCGGTGGCCGAACATCGCCGGGCCAGCCTCCGCCGCCAACGCCTCCAGCAGCGCCTCGCCCAAGAGGGTCGACCTGTCCCTCCCTTGTCGGCCAGCTTCGTCGAGCTGCAGGCCCGGGTGGACCGAACGGTTGCGCAGTTGCGTCCCGCTGAGCAAGCGGTGCTCCGTTTAGTGGCCTGGGAGGGATACAGCCACGCAGAAGCAGCGACCGTCTTGGGGTGCTCCCCGAACGCGTTGGAGTTGCGTTATCGACGGGCCCGCTCCCGTTTTCGCCACCTGTTCCAGGCCCCGCCGCCGTTGACCGCCCCCGAGCCGACTCGGGCCGTCCACGTCACTGCGGGGCAGCCGGAGCGACAGCCCCAAGGAGGATCTATGCCCCGCGCCCTTATCACCGGGATCACCGGCCAGGATGGCCGTTACCTGGCTGAGCTGCTGATCGGCAAGGGATACCAGGTCCACGGACTCATCCGAGGCCAGAACAACCCGAAGGCCGTGATCGTCCAGGACGAGATCCCCGAGGTGGAGTTGCTCTCCGGTGATCTCACCGATCTCAGCTCGCTCATCGCCGCGGTCGAACAGGTACAGCCCGACGAGGTCTACAACCTGGGAGCGGTCAGCTTCGTCAAGCTGTCCTTCAGCCAGCCCGAGCTCACCGCCGATGTCAGCGGGACCGGAGTCCTTCGCATGCTCGAGGCGATCCGCATCGTGGGCGGCAGGGACAATCGGATCCGCTTCTACCAGGCCGCCACCTCGGAGATGTTCGGGAAAGTAGACGAGCGCCCCCAGCGCGAAAGCACCCCGTTCCATCCCCGCTCGCCGTATGGGACCGCCAAGGTGTTCGGCTACTACACCACCGTCAACTATCGGGAGGCATACGGCATTCACGCCTCCAACGGCATCCTGTTCAACCACACCAGCCCCCGCCGGGGCATCGAGTTCGTCGAGCGCAAGATCACCAACGCCGTCGCCCGCATCTCGCTGGGCCTGCAGGACATGCTCACCTTGGGCAACATCGACACCTCAAGAGACTTCGGGTACGCCGGCGACTACGTGGAAGCTATGTGGACGATGCTGCAACAGGACCAGCCTGGTGACTTCGTCATCGCCACCGGCCGGACGTGGGCCATCCGCCAAGTCCTCGATATCGCCTTCCACACCGTCGGCATCGACGACTGGACCGGCTATGTCGCCACCGACGACCGCTTCCGCCGACCCGCCGAAGTCGACCAACTCGTCGGCGACTCCTCTCACGCCCGCACCGCCTTGGGCTGGGAGCCGAAGACCGAGTTCCCCGACCTGCTCGAAGAGATGGTCCGCCACGACGTCGAACAAGAACGAGCCCGCGCCAATCTGGCGTAGCCCCAGACAGCTCGTCGGGGGCCTGACTCCCCCTTCACACTGGGTCACTCGGACCTGCAGATGGCCGAGAGTGACTCCCACCACCACGCTCACCGGTGATCGTTACCCGCCGGCAGGATTTGACGCTGACCCCTTACTCTTTCTGGTCGTGTTCGGCTTGGAGTCGGGCCCGTTCGCGGCCCGCGGTCGTCGTCGGCACCGGCGAGAGGTAGTCGATGGCAGAGTTGAGCTCGGCGCCGACCAGCACGGCCAGAGCGGTGACATAGAAGAAAAGGAGGGCGGCGATGGGTGCGCCGAGCGACCCGTAGGCAGAACGGGATCGGAAGCTGGAGGTCAGATAGGCCCGCACGCCGAAACTGAACAGCAGCCACAGACCCATGGCCAACGCCGCACCGGGCAGTCCTCGCCGCCAGCGAACCGCCACTGGCAGCGACATCCGGTACAGGGTGGTCAGCAGCAGAATCGACAGCAGCCCCACCACCGGCCAGTACAGGACGTGCACCACCGTGGAGACTTCATCGGCGATCTGATCAGGGGCCAGGCTGGAGAGGAAACCGGGACCGAGCGTCAATGCGGGCAACAGCACCACCCCCACGACAAGGAAGCATACGTACAGACCAGTGGCCACCAGGCGGCTGCGCCAGGCGCTTCGCAACCCCCGCATGCCATAGGCCACCGTGATGGTGTTGACGTAATCACTCATCGCTGTCGAGCCCGACCAAAAGGAAATGACGAACCCGACGGATATCACGTCCAGGTGGCCCCGGGCGAGCACCTGGTTGACCAGCGGTGCCACATCCGTGTTGACGGTGCTGGGTGTCAGCACATCACGGGCGGCTCGCAGCACCGCATCCCGGATTCGGTTGACGTCGCCGTCGCCAAGCACACCACGCAGGTACCCAACCGCGCCTAGGAGGGTAAGGAGCAACGACGGCAGCGACACGATCGCCCAGAAGCCGGCTTCGGCGGCCATGCCGAGGATTCGGTCTTCGAACAGCTTGTGCCAGGTCCGCGCCACCACTTGCGGCGCTGAAGGTCTGGAGGGGTGGCGCGTTCCGGCCGGCGGCGCTGCGGCCGGGTCCCGGTCCGCTGCCGTCGACTTGAAACCCGGGGATAGGGCCGGCGAAGAAGGCTCCGGTTCGGGCTGACGTGCGGCTTCGCTCACCGCCCCCCCTTCCCGCCGCCCGGGCGCCGCGAAACGCTATTGGAAAGGTGATTTCGAAGGCCTCGTCGCAACTCGCGACTCATGCCCGTCGGCTCGGGGTGCGCGTATTCCGCATATTCCGCGATCCGGTGGTCACGAACGGCGTCCCGGATTCGCGTGAACAAGGGCCAAGACTAGCCGGGCATATGATGGATGCGCGGCGGGTGAGCTGTCGGCCATCCACTGGCGGTGCCGGGAAGCGGGCGGATGCCTGCCCTTCGACGAGGGCTCCAACCCCGGCGAAGAGGGCGAAAACCAGCGCCACTGCCTGTGGCCGTCGGGTTGGCGCTCAGGTCTGGGCCACGTGCTCGACGTCGACCAAAAGACGCTTAGTCGACGGCCTGTCGATGGGTTGGATCAGAAGAGCAACTCGATCCGGCGGGGCGTCCGAGGTCCGGGCGAGTAGCCCTCGGCGGCGTCGGGTCCGCTGCGGCGAAACGGTCCGATGCGTTGGAGGAAGCGGTCCAAGGCCAGTTCCAGGACTCGCCGGGCGAGGTGCGAGACGAGGCGGCGGTGCGGGCCGATACCGAACGCGGCGTGGCCCTTCTCACGACGATGAAGGTTGGACTCGTCGGGCGTATCGAACGCCGCCGGGTCGCGGTTGGCGCCGGCGCGTGACATCCCCACGGTGTCCCCGGCGAGGATAGGCAGCCGCCACCAGCCCCAGCCCACCGCCACCGGCCCCGAGCCCACCGGCGCCCAGCCCACCGCGCCCCGGCCCGCACCCTACGGCCGGCAGCCGCCATCGTTTTGTGGCGGCAGAAAACGTTGTGTCTCACGAAGCACTCGCGACGTTCGAGAGCCGCCGATTAACGCCACGACCATTCCCTAGATAGAGCTCAATTCTGATACGTCGCCATTCGTGGTCCGAACTAAATGTCGCAATACAGTTAGCCGAATTTCCAAACAGCCGGGTGATCCAACGTTGGCCACGCTGCGTCCGAACGCCAGCACTTTGCGTTAACGCGACGAATCGAGCCTACAATGCCTCGCCTTGGATCAGTCGAAACTGATGGGACGAATTCCTTGACCGTAGGAAAGTCAAACTGTTAAGGTCCTGGCGACAAGAGGGGTAAATCCACTTCGGCGGTTCGCACCTGGTTTGCTGCCGGGTTGTAGCGATCATCGAGAGGAGAGCAAGTATGCCAGGACGTCTATCAGTCCGCGTCGCTTTGGCCGTGGCCGGGGCGGCATCGGTTGCTATTCCGTTTGCTGCGGTCGGTCCGGCTGCGGCGTCGCCTGCAACACCACCTGCACCCGTCGTCCTGGTCTCGGGGCTCAACAACCCGAGGCAATTGTCGCTCGGCTCAAATGGCACGCTCTTCATCGCGGAAGCAGGCAACGGCGGGACGTTCAAGTCCTCATCGCCGGAACTTGGCACCCAGTACATCGGGCCTTCGGGATCGATCAGCGCAGTTAGCGATCCAGCCACGGGCAGCAACGAGACCCCGAACCGGGTAGCCACCGGGTTTCTCTCCGCGGCCAGCCAAAACGGGCAGCAGGCGACCGGATCCGACGGCGTGGCCGCGTCGATCGACTCCAAGGCCGTGTTCGTGCAGGAGACATTCTTCGGAGCCTTGCCTCCCTTCTTCGGCGACCAGTCGGGGAATCTCTATCGCGTCACCCTGAAGACGGGCAGCCCTGCGGCGGTGACAAACATCAGCGCCTACGAAGCCGCTAACGACCCCGACGGGCAAGGAGTGGCGAGCGACCCCTACGCGGTACTACGCCTCACCAACCGGCTACTGGTGGCCGACGCGGCAGGCAACGACGTCTTGCAGGTGAACTCGGCAGGCACAGTCAGCTTGTTCCACGTCTTCCCCAACATCACGACCGGCGTATGCGCCAAACGGTTCGACCCGACCCCCGCCTTCCCAGGATGCAACTTCGTGCCTGACGCCCTGGCCACAGATGGGGCCGGCCACATCTTCGTGGCCGGGTTGGGCAGCCTGGCACGCGGGCAAGGACAGGTCGTCGAGTTGAACAGCAACGGGACGAAAGTCCTCGCCACCTACTCGGGCTTCACCTCGCCAAACGGGCTCGCCATCGGCTCGGACGGCTCCATCTACGTCAGCCAGCTGACGGCATCGAGCGGAGGACCGGTGCCCGGCCTGGTCACCCGGATCCTCGGCGCCCGACGCACGAACGTCGCCGTGCCCGTCCCCTCCGGCTTGGCCATCGACGCAGCCGGCAACCTGTACGTCTCCACGTTCTCGATCGCTCCGTCGACCGGCCTCGGCGTTCCGGGAGCCGACACGTCCGGACAGGTTTGGCGACTGGCGCCCGGCACGTTCTGATCGATTCGCCTTGGCTCCGGCCGGAGTGCCCCGTTCGTGCTCCGGCCCGGTGCCAATCCTTTGAGCTCGGTACGACAATGAAATCCCCCGCCGAGTACCGTCGAGGGCGATGTCAATCCCAAATGACCCCCCGGCTATCTCGATCAACCCTCCGAGCCCGCAGGCGCTGGAGCGCATCGACTCTGACGAGGAATCGATCCGCCGGCTCGTGGCCGACAAGCAGGAGATGGAGGCCACCATCAGTGCCCTCCGCGACGAAATCCGGGTGCTCCGGGACCAGCTCAACATGGCAACTACGCAGCGGGACCGACCTCCTGGCCCATGACGAGAATCATCGTCGTGACCGCCCACGAGGAAGGCCGACGCCCGGCAGACCTGAAGTGAAGCTCTTGCGGGTCACATCCGATAGATTCGACGACGTCGTGGGAGCTGGCACACGAGCCTGCCGATAGGTTCGACGACGTCGTGGGAGCTGGCACACGAAGCCTGCCACCCTCCCCGGCGCACAAGGGGCGCCGATCGAGCCTTACCCGCCGCCCGGGGTGGCAAACCTCCCGGGGTAGCGACCGCCCACCTGGCTGGTTTTCGGGTTGATATAGCGGGTACGACTCGGGGGCGGGTGGTGTAGCGGTCGTTTGAGGAGCGCAGGGATGGCGAGTACAGATTTCGGTACCGGTGGACGCTACTCGCAGGTTGCCGTCTCCGAGGCCCGCGATGTGACACCGGACCGAGTCCGCTCTGGCTGGGGGTCCGTCGTGCATTCAGCCCGAGAGCGGCCCCTTCCCTTCACGCTGGGCGATGCCTTCCTGCTCGGTCCGCTCATGGGACAGAGCAGGAGGAGGCGGCAGTGATAGCAAAGATCGTCTACCAGCCGATGGGCCTGGCCGTCTCGGTACTCGGCGCGGTGCTGGCCAGCGTCGTGTTCAAACGAACCTGGAAGCTGGTGGCCCACGAGGAAGAGGCCCCGAAAGCCACCGATCGCCAGCGCAGCTGGAAGGAAGTTCTACTCGCCGCGGCCCTTCAGGGCGCGGTCTTCGGATTGATCAAAGCTACCGTGGACCGGGCCGGAGCCAAAGGGTTCGAGCGGGCCACAGGAGCATGGCCGACCTGACCGGGCCGGCTCCACCGCAGTCAACCAGCCGCAAGCCCAACACACAGGCAGAGCCGAGTATGGCCAAACCCCAAGACACGCTGCGACGAACTATTGGTGCCCTCGACAGCTGGCAACAACGTCATCGCGCCCCAGCCGTGGCCTACGGCGTTTCCCGGAAGTTCGGCGACGACAACGCCAACCTATGGGTCGTAGCCCTGGGTTGGTACGGGTTCACCGCCATCTACCCTTTGCTGCTGATCGTGGTGACCGTCTTCGGCTACATCGGAGCGGCATCTCTAGGCACCGGCATAGTCCACACTTTGCACCAGTTCCCCGTCATAGGGTCCCAGTTCAATCCGGGGCAGGGCGGGTCCCAGCTGCACGGCAGCGTGTTCGGCCTCATCATCGGCGTCGTCGGTCTGCTCTACGGGGCTCAGGGCGTCACCCAGACGGCGGAACAAGCCATGGCCCGGGTGTGGAACGTGCCCCAGACCCGTATGCCCGGATTTCTGCCCCGCCTGGGCCGCAGCCTCGCCGGCCTGGCCGCCATCGGGGGGGCCTTCCTCCTCAACGCCATCCTGGCTCCCATCGCCGCCGGGCACGGCATCCCCTGGTATGCCCGCATCCTCATCCTGGCCGCGACGCTGCTGGTCAACTGCGGCTTTTACCTAGCCGCCTTCATCGTGCTCACCCCACCAGGCGAGGCCGGCTGGCGCCAGTTCGTCCCCGGCAGCGCCCTCGCTGCCGTGGGCTTCACGCTCCTTATCACCCTGGGCGCCGGCCTGATCCAACACCAGCTGAAGAACAGCAGCGCCACCTACGGAGCCTTCGCAGCCGTCATCGGCCTCGTGGCCTTCCTGCTGTTGCTGTCCAAACTCACCGTGTACGCAGCCGAACTCAACCCAGTACTGGCCCGCCGGTTCTGGCCGCGCGCCCTACCTATGTGCCCGCCCACTCCAGCCGACGATGAAGTGCTCCGACACCTGGCCCACGAGCAGCGTCGCCGGGAAGACCAGCATATTGGCGTCGGTTTCGACCCCCACCCGGCTCCTCAAGCGGCTGACGATATCGACAGCCAGGATGACCGCCAGGCCAGCGAAGGGTCCCGATAGCGGTCGGGTAACTGTCCGGTAACTGTCGTTGCCAGCGAACCTCGCCCACCGCCCGAACGTCACTACACGGATACGCCTCGGCGCTTCCAATGGAGGTAACAGCGCGTGATCAAGGTCCTTCTGGTTCTGTTGTGCTTCGTCTTGCCCTTTCTAGCGGTTCTTATCAAGAAAGGGCTCTGCATCGAGGTGCTGTGGGCGTTCTTGCTTCAGCTCCTTGGGCACATTCCTGGCGTAATTTACGGCATCTATCAGGTAGTCAAGGACTGAGGGGCCGACTGAAGCTGACGGATCCGAGAAGCCGATCTCGCTCGGCGAGCTTCTAGCCACCGTATTCCGAAGCAAACAGGTAGCTGACGGCCAAGCTTCGGTACGGCTTCCAGCGGTCAGAGAGCTCGACCAGTTCCTCGGGGGTCGGCAGGTGGTCGAATGCGTACTCTCGCTGGATCGTGCGCCGTAGCGCGAGGTCGCCCGTAAGGAACACGTCTGGCCGGTCGAGAGCGACGAGCAGAAAGCCCCGCGCCGTCCACGGCCCGATCCCGGGGACATCGGTGAGAGCGGCTTCGACCTCTTGGTCCGTCATGCCCGAGAAAGCCTCTTCGCTCAATCGGCCGTCGACGAACCGCTGGGCGAGCGCTCTCAACGTGTCGCCCTTTCGAGCCGAGAACCCGCTATCTCTGAGGACCTTTGGGTCGGCCGCAAGCAGCTCCGCCGGCGACGGCATGTGGCCCCCGAATCGCTGCTGCAGGTGGGAGATGATCGCCCGAGTCGAGCTCACGGACAGTTGTTGGCCGGCAACCTGGAAGATGAGCGTGGCGAAGGCGTCCAGCGGAGGAAGTTCGTCCATCCACGCCCGGGGACGGAAGTCCGGCCTGGCGTCGATCAGGCGGGCGAGGACCGGGTCCGCCTTGCGAAGGAAGTCGCGCGCCTCGGGATCGGCCATCGCGGCCCGCTGGTGGGGGGTGGGATCCACGGTCACCTCCGGTCGATCGTTGATGGAGCTACCGGATCGGCGGCCCGACCAGAACCGGTGCTCCGGATGCTATCTGCAGTTTCGACATTCATGGGCTCCTTGGTGTCTGCCGTCGTCGCAGGAGAGCCCAACCTGAAACGGACACGCCGAGCGCTACCAGGATGGCGAATCCGAGCACGGTGTTGGGGATGCTGGCACCCTGGTCGAGCGCGATCCCGGCCCCGACCACCGGGATCGACAGTCCCACGTACAGGGCGATGAGCAGTTCCGATGTCATAGCGAGACGGTCTTCGGGAGCAGCTGCTTGGAGCACGATTCCCGTGGTTCCCTTGAACACCGCACCGACGCCAGCCCCGATCAGCGCACCCCCGAGCAGAAAGAGCGTCAAGTTCGGGTTCGAGACCCGAACAGAAGCCACGAGGAGTACCAGGCCCGCGAGCATGAACATCGTGCCTAGTGCGAGTACGCGCGATGCTTGCAGCCTGGTCGTCGCCAGCTGGGAGGCCACCCCGCATGAAAACACCAGAAACAGAGTGGCGCCGGCCAGGGCGTGCGAGGAGTAGCCAAGGGTGACGCTCAGGATGAGTCCAGCTAGCCCGGCAAAGAGGCCGCTGGCGGCGAACGCGGCCAGCGTCCCGGCCGCCGCTGGAATGGGCAGCTTGGACCTCCGTGACCCACTCGGCTGCTTCGCGGTAACCGTTCTCGGAGTCGGGGTGCCTGTCTCGGGCACGAAGGCCAGGCCGGCCAGACCGATCGCCCCGAGCGCGAGGAACACTAGGTACGACAGGGTGAGCGGCCATCTCGCCCATTGGGCGAGGCAGCCGCCGATGAGCGGGCCGACGCCGAGCGCGCCCACGGTGATCGCTGTACCGATGTTACGGGCCCGAACCATCGATGCTTTGGGATCGGCTCGCAGGCGCAGCTCGATCAGGTACGTGATCGCCGTACCGGCTGCCAGACCGGCCGCCACTCCGGTAATCAGGCGGCCGATGAAGAGCACGGGCAGTCCCTTCCAGGCGGCGAGCAATCCCGCCGCCACCATCATGGTGGCCACCGCCCCGAGCATCACACCCCGCCGACCGACTCGCGCCGCAATGCGGGGGACCGCCAGCAGGGTAGCGATGGTGCCGCATGCGAAGATGGCGTAGATCACCGTGATCATGAAAGACGAGAGGTGATCTCGGATCCGGTACAAGCCGTAGAGGGGGCTCGGCAGCGTGGCGAAAGCCATGACGATCAGTAAGGCGTACGCAACCGTCCAAAATCCGGAACGCTGTCCGGCGCTCGTGAGTGGGCGGCGCCGCCTGGGCGTCAACGGTGGTCATATCTCTTTCCTCCGTCTAGACCAATATGGCGTTCACCAGACCTTCATGCCGCCATCGATCACCAAGTCGATGCCCGTTACATACGAGCTTTCGTCGGATGCGAGGTACAGCGCCGCGTTAGCGATGTCTTCGGCCTGGCCGAACCGGCCGAGCAATGTCCTGGTTACCATTTGCTCGCCGAACTCGGGGTCCTCGAGCTCGCCTCGGGTGGAGTTGGTCTGGATGAAGCCCGGGGAGATGGAGTTGACCCGGATCCCGTGCTCGCTACCCTCCATGGCGAGCTGGCGGGTCATTCCGATGATCGCCGCCTTGTTGGTGGTGTGCGCCAAGGAGGGCAGAAGTTTGAAGCTGAGGGATCCGTTCAGGGAAGCCATGTTCAACACCACGCCGCGGCTGGCCTTGAGGTGCGGCCAAGCGGCCCGGGTGAGGTAGAACACCAGGTCGACCTCGTCCCGGCGGGCCGCGTCCCAGTCATCGTCGGTGAATTTCTCGATCGGGCTGAAGTGGGACCTCGCGGCCAGGTTGAACAGCACGTCGATGCGGCCGAACTCGCTCATTGCCAGCTTGATCAGTCGGTCGCAGTCAGCGGGATCGCTGACGCGGCAGGGCTGCAGCGAGACCATCTTGCCGCCTGCTGCCTCGACCATGGTGACGGTCTCTTCCGCGGCCTCGACGGTCACGTCGCAACCCACGACAGAGGCGTCCTCTCGGGCGTAGGCCAGGGCGGTGGCGCGTCCCATGCTGCCAGCCGTGCCGGTGACGATGCAGACCTTCCCGGCCAGCCGACCCGCCATCTCACTGTCCCCCGTGCTTGGCGGCAGCAGCTTTCTCTGCCTCGGCGACGCCCACCTGCCCCGTCAGCTGGGGAACCTCCCTGAAGTACCAGTAGATGACGTCGAGCGCCGGCCCGGCCAGCGGGCCGGCCCAGTCCCGGAACAGCTCGGTGACGACGGCCAGCGCGGTGGTCGGAACCGCCCCGGTGTGCGCCAGGCGTTCGATGCCGGTGCGGTGTGCGGTCTGCGAACGTCCGCCGACAGCATCGGTCGGGTACAACACGTCGTAGCCGTCTTTGCGGGCCTGGACGGTGGCGAACGTGAGGCAGATCTCCGTGTGAAGTCCCCCGATGATCAACCGTTTGCGCCCTGTCGCTCTCACCGCGTCACGAAAGGCGGGATCCTCGAACGCGTTCATCGAAGATCGGTCGATCGGCTCGATACCGTCGAGTTCGTTCAGAATCGTCGGCCGTGTCGGGCCATTGAACCCGTAACCGACCCCAACCGTCGACAAGACGATCGGCATGTCGAACGCCTTGGCGGCCTTGGCCAGCAGCCGGACATTCAACTCGACCAACGCCGCGTCGGTCTCAGAGCGAATGACCTCGAACATTTCGTTCTGATAGTCGATCAGCACCAGGGCGCAGGCGTCTGAGGTCCAGACGCCCAGATCCTCGGTAGTCATCGCGTGTTCTCCCTCGTCATCGGAACACCCCGTCGGGTGTGCCTACCTCCGGGGCGTACTGTACTTTCGGTTATATGCTTGCGCAAGCAGTTTCTGGGAAAGGTCCGCAGCCTTTTATTTATGCCGACCCGGGCGCCATCACGACCTCGGACACCTAAGGCCTGTCCCGGAGTCGCGCCGCGATCTCCGACAACGCCTGGGCCGTGTCGTTCGTACTCCGCGTATCGACGTGGTCGAACACCAGAGCTCTTACACTGGTTACGTGCACCTTCTCCCCCGCCCTGAGCTTCGCCAGGCCGGCCCAGGTCAGGCTGGCCACGTGGCCGCGCCCGTCGTCGGAGCTCGCCCGCTTCACCACCAAACCTCGCGCCTCGAGCTCGTCGACCAGGCGGGTCATGCGGCTGGCTGATAAGGCGGTGGCCTGGGCGAGATCCGACATCCGCAGCTCGCTTCTCGGAGCCTCAGACAACGACATCAGCGTCAAGTACTCGTTCACACTGATCCCCACCGCCCGCAGCAAGTCACCGTCGCAGCGGCGAGGCAACAGCACCACGATACGCATTAGCGCACGCCAAAAGACTTCCTCCATCGCGCTGAGCGAATCACCCCCAGCCATCCGGCCAACTCACAGCCGAGGGCCCGAAGAAGCCACTTGACACGAGTAGCATCGTAGTAGTATATCATTGCTTGCGCAAGCAGTAGAAATACTGATTAGATGAGGTCTGCGCACCTCTTTCTCGAGAGGGTTGGCATCGTGAGCACTCCAATCGCCATCATCGTCGGCGCCGGAAGTGGACTGGGCCAGGCCACCGCCCTGACCCTCCATCACGCCGGGTTGACCGTCGTAGCCGTCGACCGCGAAGAAACCGGGCTGCAGCAACTTCCAGACGAAATACGCCGCCAGGTCGCCGACGCCACCGACCCGGCCGTACCGGGACCGCTGGTGGATCGAATCGCCGCCAACGTCGGGCCCCCCGAGATCCTGGTGAACACCATCGGGGCTTTCGAGCTCGGCGACGCACTGGCTGTGACGCCACAGAGCCTCAGGCAGCTGATGGACGTCAACCTCGGTGCTGCGCTATGGCTGACCCAAGCCGTCGTGCCTCACATGCAACAGAAGGGTTCGGGTGTTGTCGTCCATATCTCGGCCAGGCCAGGCGTCGAGCCGACCGCTGGCTATGCCGCTTACGGTGCGAGCAAGGCGGCACTGGTGCACCTGGTCCGCACCCTCGACGTCGAACTCCGCCCGCACGGCATCCGCGTCAACGCGATCGTGCCGCAGCTGATTGCCACTGAGAAAAACAAAGCGTTGTTCCCACCGGAGATGCTGGCCGATGCCGTCGAGCCCGAAGCGATCGCCAAGGTGATCGCTTTCCTCGTCAGCGACGCCGCCGCTCCAGTGAGCGGAGCGATCGTCCCGACCTACGGCTGATGACTAGCCGGGATCGGGCACCGACCAAGCTGCCGGCCGCCCAGTCGACCGAACCAGCGTCATCGTGACCGGGACCGATCCGGGGGTCGAAGCGGCGGGGTCGTTCGCCCTGGGCCAGTGGCGGGTGAACCGGATCGGATACGGAGCCATGCAGCTCGCCGGAGATAACGTGTTCGGACCGCCTCGAGACCGGGAGGAGGCGTTGCGTATACTGCGGGCGGCTGTCGACTGCGGAATCAATCACATCGACACCGCCCAGTACTACGGCCCCGGTGTTGTTAACGAGCTCATCCGCGAAGCGCTCCACCCGTACCCCAGCGACCTGGCGATCGTCAGCAAGGTGGCCGCCCGACGCGATGAGACCGGCGCCGTACTGCGCTACGACGAGCCCGACCAACTACGGGCGGGCATCGAAGACAACCTTCGAACGCTCGGCCTGGAACGGCTAGCTGCTGTGAACCTCCGACTCATGGACGACTCGAGACCCGGACCGCACTTCGACGCCCAACTCGAGGGGCTCATTCAGGCGCGCCGTGAGGGACTGATCGACGGGATCGGGCTCAGCAACATAACCACAGATCACCTGCGCCGGGCCCTTGACCAGAGCGAGATTGTCTGCGTGCAGAACCTGTTCAATCTCGCCGACCAACGGTCGCTCGACCTCCTTCGCGAATGCGACTCGCACGACATCGCCTTCGTCCCGTTCTTTCCCCTGGGCTGGCCCCGCAATGTCCAAAGTGCCATCCTCACGAGTCGCGTCGTCGTGGACCTAAGCGACCGGCTGGGGGCGACCCCAGCCCAGATCGCACTCGCCTGGCTGCTCGACCTCTCTCCCAACATCCTGCTCATCCCCGGCACCCGGACCCAGCACCATCTCACCGAGAACATCCGGTCCGGCAGCATCAGAATCGACGACGCCGCCCGAGCCGAACTGGCGCAGCAATTTCCGATTGTTCGGACGGGCTAAGGTCCTACCGGCAGAGCCATCTCGGTCTCTGGCCCGCAGTCCACGGCTCCAACTATTGCTCCTGGAAGCAAGTTATGCTCGTCAACGTGGCGAACCCGGAGCCGCTGAGCCCGACCGAAGAGCTGTTCTGGCGGGCCCTCATGCGTATCGTCCTGTCCTTGCCTCGACAGCTGCACGACGACATGGTCCGGGCCACCGGCCTGACGGCAAGCGAGTACACGGTGATCATGAACCTGTCCGAAGCGCCCAATCGCCAGCTGCGAATGGCTGACCTGGCCAGCGCTACCGGACTGTCCGCCAGCCGCACCACGCGCCTGGTGGATGCCCTACAGTCACACGGTCTGGTCGCCAAACGGGCCAGCTCGGCCGACGGACGAAGCAACCTCGCCGAGCTGACGTCGCTCGGTTTGTCCAAGCTTCGATCGGCCTGGCCGGCCCATGTCACGAGCGCCCGCCGTCGCGTCCTTGACTGCGTCCCTCCCGGCACGCTGGCCAAGGCCGCGCAGGCGCTCGAGGCGGTAGCAGCCCAACTGGAGGATGGTAAGCCCGGCGCTGCGTAGCCGCCCCCTCGGCGAACAGGCCCAGGCCTTCCAAAGCAACACGTTGATCGCCGCCGACAACTCCGGCCAGCTCAAACTTTCGAACACACTCGGTCTCAACCTGCACGTGGTCAATCCGGTGGCGGGGCGGTGGACGCTCATCATCGACTTCGCACCGACAGTGTCAGGCACCGCCTTGTTCGAGCCCTACACGGTGAACCTCAACCAGACAGCACCGGCGGTCAGCGCGACGGGCGTACCTGACGGCAATACCATCAACGCGGACCACCCCGCCGTAGTCCGGATCAAGGTGACCAATACGGGCACCGCTCCCGAGGCGTACTTCGTCGACGGACGCACGGACGCCCAGACGACCTACAACCTGACGGCGCTGACTTCGCCCAACTCGGTAGCACCGCTGACATTCGCGGACAATTTCCCCGAGTATCTGGTGCCGAGCCAGACCACCTCGATCACCGGGCTGGCCACCACGTCAGGAAAGGAGCCGATCGAGTTCGATATGGGCTCCCCGGCGGGCGACCCCGACATTGCCTCGAGTCAAGGGATCACCGTTGGCGCCACGCTGTCGGAACCATCGCTCACGCCGGGCGCGTGGACGATCCTCCCGAGCGTCGTCGGCCCATTCGGCCGGAAGGGCGCCACCCCAGAAGCGACGACGACGGCGATGCTGGCCACCACGGAAGCCTTCGATCCGGCCGTCACGTCGTTCACGGGCGACCTGTGGCAGGCGTCTCTCGGAGGCCCGATCTCCGTTAGCCCCGTGATCGTGCAGCCGGGCAAGAGTGCCACTATCCCGGTAACCGTCGCCCCGACCGGCAAGGCGGGAACGACCGTTTCAGGAGTCTTCTACCTCGATGACGACAGCCTGATCCTGTTCGGAGGAAAGGTCCCCAACGCCAATACGGTGGCCGCCATCCCCTACTCATACGTAATCCGGAAGTAGGCGGCCGAATTGCTCACGGACCCCCGCCAACATGGCGAGGGTCCTGTTCGAATTTCCGGAGACGGTAGGCCACCACCTGTCTCGAGCGCGCCAACCGCCAGCTCCGTTGTTGCAGGTAGCCAGAGACTGACTCTTTGCTAGGCCAGCCCGAGACCTGGAGGGTTATGTTGTCTGCGACCATCCGCAGCCGGCGCCGAGCTTGGACTGCAGTAGAAATGTCAGAGGTCACGACACCGGCGGAGTCCCGGCGGGAGGCGTGCCATAGCGGGAGAGGAAGTCATCGAGTACAGCTGTGCAGATGGAGTGTCGTTGCTGCGGCAGCGTACAGACGGCCTCGGCTGCGTACTTCGTACTGGCATCCCAGACGACGACCCCATTGGCGGGATAGGAGCCTCCTGAGGGAGGCGCGTCACCTTTCAGGCCCGGCGGGTCCTCGAACTCGACAACGTTGGCGCCATCGGGGTGGGTGATTTCCCCTGTCGGCGGGGTCGGGCAGGAGATTCCAGTCTCGAGCGCGGCCGCGGTGAGGAAGAAGGGACACGCCAGGTAGATCGACGGGCCGAGCCCCTGTGACGGCAGGAACACGTACACGGCCTCGGCGTCAAATGGAACACTCGTCCCCCCAACTGGCTCGGACTGGCCGGCTGGGAAGGCAGAGAGTGTTTCGCCTCCATCCGCACCCACGCTGCCAGTGCAGCTCCAACCGGCCGGCGCAAGGAAGCTGATGAACCCGTTCGAGTAGCCCTCCAGTTCCTTAGCCGCCGCGGCCGGCGCCGCGAGTGAGCTCGGGACGGCCGGACTGGAGTCGCCAGGTACTCCGAATTGAGTTGGGCAGGTAGACACCGCCACGGCGGCTACCCCGGGTGTCGTCGTCGCCACGCCCTTGCTGACTGACGTTGGTGGCGAAGTCGTCGGCGAAAGCGTGCTCGCATGTCCAGCCGACTCGCTCGCCCCGGGTGTAGTCGGCGGGGTCGTCGTCGCTGTCCCGGAACCGTGGCCTTTGCCCATCGTGCTCGCAACGATCACGGCCACCACCAGCACAATGGCAGGCACCGCGCCGCCGGCCAGCATCCACCATTTCCGTTTCCGACCTGAGACGACCGGCGACCCGTCAGGTTCGGTCGGTGGCAGCGGAGTCATCACCCGAGTGCCTAGGGCCGCGCCCGGCCGCGGGGCGGTCTGCGTATCGGGCAGGGGGGCGGTCTGCGCGTCGGGCGCCGCCGCTGGCAGGAGCGCTCGCACCAGATCCGAGGCACTGGGGCGAGCAGTCGGATCTCGGCTTAGTGCGGCCGACACAACCCCGAACAACTGCGGCGGGAGCCCCTCCAGGTTTGCAGGTTCGTTGACAATGCGATAGAGGTAGACGGCGGGGGCGTCATCGGCGGACCCGAAGGGGTGGCGACCGGTGGTGATGTACATCGCCAAGGCGCCCCAAGCAAAGATGTCCGTCGCCGGGGTTACCCGTTGTCCACGGATCTGTTCGGGTGCCAACCAGCCGGGTGTTCCTATGACTCCAGAGTGGGTGAGGGTGGTGGCGTTCAGGGCGGCCGCGATCCCGAAGTCGATGACGACAGCCCCGCCGGGAGCCACCAGTACGTTGGCCGGCTTCAAGTCCCGGTGGACCAGCCCGGCCCGGTGGATGGCCACCAGGGCTTCGGCCACGCCGCTCAGAATGCCCAGTCCGGCCGAGAGGCGAGGCACACCGTTCGCAACGACGACGGCGAGATTGGGCGCGTCGATGTACTCGAAGGCCACCCAGGGTCGATCCGCGGTGGCGTCGGCGGCCAGGACGGCGGCGGTCACCGGACTGCGAACCCTACGAGCCGCGGCAACTTCCTGGGCAAACCGATGCCGAAATCCCGGATCGTCGGCCAAGTCGGATCGGATGACCTTGACCGCGGCCTGGCGGCCATCGGGCCCTTCCGCCAGGTAGACGACGCCCATTCCGCCCGAACCGATCCGTCCGATCAGGCGAAAGCTCGCAACCCCATCGGGATCCTCTGGCCGCAGCCTCCCGACATTCACTGCGGCTCCTGATCTACTGCTGGCAGCTCACCGTTGAGCTCCCCCACGTCCCTGAGGTTAGTGGTCATTGGTCGGCGTCGCTCGTCGATACCGCCCGTCACCGAGATGGTCCGATTGCAGGTATCGATAACGTCGTCTCGGGTTGTCTCACCGGTCTGGTGTTCGCAGGCTGTACGGTTTGAGGGCTTCAATCGACCACGGAAGGAGCACGAATGGGTCCGCGACCGCTGGAGGGTCAGGTCGGTCTCGTCACTGGGGCGGGGAGGGGCATTGGCAAAGCGACTGCCCTCGCCCTCTCCGATGCCGGATCGACCGTGGTGCTGGGGGCTCGCACCGTGAGCCAGATCGAGGCAGTGGCGGCAGAGGTGCGTGACCGGGGCGGCCAGGCCCTGGCCGGGCATCTCGATGTGACGGATCTGGAGTCGGTGCGACGGTGGGTCGCGAAGGCGATGGACAGCTTCGGGCAAATCGACATTCTGGTCAACAATGCCGGCAGCAACAATGGAGGCGAAGACGGGGCCGTCGGGCCACTATGGGAGATCAACCCCGAAGCCTGGTGGAACGACGTTGCCGTCAATCTCCAGGGCACCTTTCTTTGCACCCATGCGGTGCTGCCCCACATGGTTGCCCGGTCCCAGGGACACATCGTAAACATCACCTCTATGGTCGCCGGATTCGCGTGGCCATACGATTCGGCCTACGCCTGCTCCAAAGCAGCTCAAGTGCGCCTGACCGACTCGCTGGCCGAGGAGCTTCGCGATCGGGGCATCTATGTCTTCGCCCTTTCACCGGGCCAAGTCCAAACCGAATTACTCGACGGCGCGGTCAGCACCGCGGCGGGCCGTAAATGGCTGGCTCCCTCCGTCGCCGAGCAGCCGTATCCGGCGGTATCGCCCGAGGTGCCCGCTGCGGCCGTGCTCTTCTTGGTCAGTGGGGAGGCGGATGGACTGAACGGGCGTGTGCTGCAAGCCAGCTGGGACTTGGGCGACCTAGCCCGCCGAGCGGCGGAAGTCGTCGAGCGCGACGTCTTGCAGATTCGTTTCGCCCCAGCCGACTAACCAGACAATGAGTGCTGCCGACGTGGTGTGAGCCGTTTGGTGGGCGTCTTGCGAAATCACTGCTCAGACCGCCTTTTCTGAGTGGTCGGAACCGGTGTCGATGCGGTGAGCTCGCGGTCTTCAGCCGCATTCCGACGACCTCCTCGAACGCACGTTTGCCCTGGTCAGAGGCATAATCCCTGGTCATCAGACCTTACTTCTCCCTCACGGCTGATGGGATCCTCGGTGCCCTCTTTTGAGGGCTGCGGCGTCCGAGTTCTGGGTGTCCGGGCTGGCTCAGGTGACCGGGGTAGCGGTGGTGACCGGGGTAGCGGTGGCCACCGCCAGCCGTGAGGACTTCGCAGGGCGTTGCGGGATCTGGACGGGGAGCTGCCGCTAGAGATCAACCCGGTTGTGATCAGTGCGAAGGAATGGTCTGGTTCGGCCAGTCTTTTGCTGGACGACTTGAGATCGCGGCCTTTGTTCGAGGTTGATCTGACGGTCGCCGAGAAGGGCCGTCGGGCCGTGGAACCCGTCGTCCGAGTTCTGGTCTGGTCTGTCTAGTTCTCCAAGCTGGGACTCGTCATATCCACGCCGGGAGCCTTGAGCCGCGGGAACTCCCGCTGGTTGCCGATCTTCTTGACGCTCCCCCGCTCGACGAGGAGGTCGAGCTGCTCGCCCGGTTTGGCCAGGATGGTGCTCCGGATCGCTTCTGTAATCGCCTGATCGCAAGCGGGGGATCCGCCGGTGCGCTTGATAAGTGCGGTGGGGAAACATTGGTTTACGAACTTCTGAACGGAGTCCTTGTTGGCGTAGTGTTCAGTGTTGCGGTCCGTGGCCAAGTTCTTGATCTTTTTGTCCGAGTATTCCTTGAGCAACCCGATCAGTTTGGCCTTGGCCCCGCTGGGATCCTGGAGGACCTTGTGTGCCTCGCCGTCCACTTCCCATGACGTCTCGGCAATCCTGCTGGCGATGATGTTGGCCAATGGATTGAAATTTATCGCCGGTTTGGCGTCGGCGAAGGCCCCTACGGGGGCGCCGGAGGGCACCTTCAATCCCATGCTCAATATGAGCTTGCCTCCCTTCATTGTGAATTGGCCGGACGAGCCGACCACGTAACCGGCACTCACTCCGGCTTCTCCCGCGACGCTGAGGAAGTCCCGCTCGGACAGTTTGACGGAGGCCTGGCCGTTCGCCGAGGCCGCGGCCCCCGCCGCCGCCCCGAGGTTCCAGCCGAAGTCGATGCCAGTCTTCCCGATTGTGAAAGTACCCGTTGCTTCGGTTCCCAAAAGGGCTTCGGCCCTCGCGCCGCCCCCTGCAGCAACCCCGAGGTCGCCGACATTCACTTCGCCCGTGACCTTGACCCCCGTGCTGGCCTTGGCTATGGCGGCGGCATCTCCCGTGACTGAGACCCCTTGGTGACTTATGGCCGCCGTCCCCGTGGCCCGGGCATCGGCATCCGTTTTGGCATGGACCTTCGCCGTACCTGAGGCGGAGACGTTCTTGCCGTAACCGACAGTGCCTCCGATCTCGGCCTCTGCGCCGGCCCGGGCCCGGGCTTGGGCGGACCCGGCCACGACTCCTGGCTGCCTCTGTACTCGCCCCTCGACCTGCGCGGTCGCGCTCGTCGGTGTCTTTGCCGTGCCTTCTCCGTGTAGACCCTGTTTGTCTCCGAGCTCGCCCTTGGTGTGGGCCTCGGCCCCGGCCTCAGCGATGAGCCGTTTTCCCTTCTCGACCCGTCCACCGCGCTCCCGGACACTGATCTCGTCCTTCTCAACGCCGTGGTGCATCGAGGTCCCGACAACCTTGTCCCCTGTGATTGTCTGCTTTCCTTCGATGTCGCCCGTGTCCTGGTCCCATAGCCCCTGGCCGAAGCGGGAGGAAGCGGAAGGGGGGACCGGCGGAGGAGACGGAGGAGCCGAAGAAGCGGCCGTAGTCGCGGCCTGAACGGTCGTGGATTGGTTCTGAGCCTTTGCCGAGGCGGGGTTCTGGGTCGGGGGAACGTTTACATTTGTGGTAGGCGGCCGATGGGGAAGCGGCTTCGGTGGACCCGGGGGGAGATTGCTGGCTGTACCCGGGGGGGGATTGCTGGCCGCCACCGGCGGAGGGTTGACATTCGGAGCAGGCGGCCGATGGGGAAGCGGCTTCGGTGGACCGGGGGATTGCTGGCTGTCCCGGGGGGATTGCTGGCCGCCACCGGCGGAGGGCTGACATTCGGAGCGGTCGGCCGATGGGGAAGCGGCTTCGGTGGACCCGGGGGGCTAGGGGTGCCGGTAGAGGCTGGGACTGGTGGGGTCTGGGGTGGTTTGGGTTGTACCTGGTTACCGAGGAGGCTCGGTTTGGTACCGGGGCTGCCGGCGGGGGGTGGGACCGGCGAGGTGGTGGTGGGTGGCTTGGGCTGGGTCTGGTTGGCGAAGATGCTGGGTTTGGGGGTGGCGGAGGAGGGAGTCGCCGTGGTGGCCTGGGGCTGACCCTGGTTGGCGAAGGCGGTCGGCCGGGGGGAAGGGCTGGCACTTGGGGGAGAGGAGGTCTGTAGGGCGGTTGTGTCGCCGATAACCTCCCGGGCCAGGATCGTGGCCAATTTCGCCTTTAGATCCTGGTCGAACCCTTCCATCTCTACGTGAGCCATAGCCATTCCTTCCTTTTCTCCGCCGCCGGCACAGCCAGGCGAAATCTTCTGTTACCAATTCTGCGGGTTCGCGTGCGTGTGAGGTTCTCAAATGATCGTGTCCGGGCCGGTGTCCAAAATGGATCAGCCGATCCTTGCGTTCTCGCCAACTCGAACCGCAGAGTTTCGAATTTGGTAAGCGAGATCGTGCTGAAGGAGCAACCCAGGGATCCTGGCCTATGGCGAGGAACCCGACCCTTCGTCATCGCTGCCTCCGACCTGTGGTCCCGTCACCGAAGCTGAGCAGCCCGCTGGCTGACCTCGCCCCGCGCCCATCTGGTGTCCAAGACACTACAACGTGAGCGGCCAGCGCGCCACGACGAGTGCGGTGGCAAGGCTGGTACGTGCGGGCCGGAGGGAGGATGCCGATCTCGTCGTAGATGCGCAAGGCCTTGGGCGAGAGCCGGCTCTGCCGGGCGAACTCGCCGATGCTGAGCAACTTCAAGACCTCACTGTGCGCCTTTCCCCAGGGGGAAAGTCAACCCAATATCGGACGCCGGCTGATCAGTGGTGACCATCGTCCAGTGCGGCGAGGCGTTCGGTAGCGATGCAGGAGATGAGGCAGCGTTCTTTGCTGTCGGTCATGAGCTGGCTGGTCCAGTTGGTGAAGCCACCGTCGCCGATTTCTCCGGTCGTGGGGTTCTCGCCCACGCTGATTCGAATCGCGGCGGGCCCGTAATAGCCCCGGGCCCGCTCTCTGGTCCGGTCCTCGCTTATTGTGACCCTCTCCGGCAGGGGCTGGAGGGCATCAACGACAGTGTCATGAAACCGCTCACGGAGCACGGCGGAGTCGAATGAGGTGAACTCGGCGCGTACGTCAATACCAGGCGCGATGGCGGTGACGGCGTGGATCAAATACCCCAAGTGATCGATGAGCATGGTGGCTTCCGTCGAACCCGAACCTCGGTCGCGTCCGCTGGAGACCAGGGCGAAGATACGGAAGTGTTGGAACAGGCCCTCCCCTTGGACTGGCTGGGCCCGGACGACTCGATGGCAGGCGGCCAGGTGGACCGGATGGGTCGGGTTCTGTTTCCGCTGAAGCGCCGCTTGCAGGGCCAGAACGTTGGTTGGATCGCTGATGACCTCGCTGCCTCGGGTGGTGGAGATGACCCGATTTTGGTCGACAGGCGCGACGGCCGAGCAGGTTCCAAGAGGCGCAACCGGGGAGAGGTCGATGCCTTCAAACGGCTCTGGGAGCAGATCCCACAGACGGGTCTCGGTTCGCCACACGCGTCGGGGGTCGCTTGATGAGGGCCGCACGTAGCGGTCGTCCTGCCAGCGTCGCATGAGCCGTGCGGGGGATACCTCCGATGCCCTGGTCCTGACCAGGTCGAGCAGCAGGGTATGTAGGTCGCTCGGGTCGAGGCCCACTTCCAGCGCAGTCCGCGGATCGGCGAGCACGTCAGCCCAAACCCGCTCGATAGCCTTGCGGGAGCCCGACTGACTCATTCGGGTGTTCGGCTGTCGCATCGGAGCATCGGCACCAAGGATTACCGACCGACCCGGCCCGTGTCATGTGACTTACGGTTGAGCGATCGACCAGACCTGGCGGGATCACATTTTGTAGCTGGCCCTGGTAGAGGCAGGAGGAACCCTGGACTACGCATCGGAGGCGGGCTGCGGAGGTTCTCGCCGTTGGTTTGCGAAGCGCAGGTGGTAGATCAGTCCGACTGCGGTCATGGCCGACAGCACGGCGAAGGTAACAAACAACCTGATCCCGTCAGCGTGGCCCGACGTGTTGTTCACACCGGGCGCGATAGCCCTGAACACGCCGTCCACCGCCAGCGGGACGAAGACCAGCAGCAAGACCCCCGACAGGGCTGCGACCAGATAGCCGTAGGCGACTCCGAACTGTCGGTCACGTCGTTGGTTTGTGTCGCGCTCGGATTCCACCCGCCGTGAACGCGGCCAGACCACCAGGTAGCCGAGGAGTCCTCCGAGCGCCAAAAGACCAGCGGTCACCGCGGCGGAAATGTATTGGTTCCTGTCAGGTAATTCGGCAACAAGGGTGGAAAAGCCGGACGCACTTGCACCGGAGACGGACGCCCGACGCAGGTGAACGACGTTAAGTTAGTTGGCGCGAATCTTGCTGGGCAAGGCGGGCGTCCCGAGCCCTACCCGCTCTCCAGGTAGATTGTCAGGGGTCATCCGATTGCGCAGCGAAGGGCACTCACCCCCTTTTGGAGACCGGTCGACGGAGGAGAGTTCATGAAACGTTTCCGCTCGCATGCCTTCGTCCTGGCCCTGATCGGCGTTGCCGTCGTCATCATCCTGCTCGTTCATTCGATCCGGCTTCGATTGGAATGGGGCACCGGAGGCTTCATTTTGGGTCTCATCGCCGGCGGGTTGGTGGCTCTTGACGTCCGGCATCACCGCAAACGGCGGGCGAGCGCATCGGAAAACTCGACTTCCTCCTAGCTCCCAAGGAGCAAGCGGGGGGCAACAGGGATGGATCGTGCCGCGGAGGCCCAGACCGTCGGTGACGTCTTAGGAAGCGAGGACGGTTGGCACCAGAGACGTCAGCTGCCGCAGAGCGCTCGACAGGTCGCCTAGCGGCTGCAAGATGACGTGATCAGCGCCACTGTCGAGGTGTTCGCGGACCCGGCGCCCAACGGCTTGCTCGTCCTCCCACGCCACGATGGCGTCGACCAGCCGCTGACTCCCTCCCCCGGAGAGATCGTCGTCGCCGTAGCCGAGGCGCTTCAGGTTGTTCGAATAGTTTGGCAGCTGGAGATACCTGGCCATGTACTCCCTGGCTTCGAGGCGGGCCGCAGACGGCCCCGAGGCCAGGACCACCGCTTGGGCGACGACCAGCAGCTTTCCTGCGCCGAGGACCCGCCGTGCGATGGGTGTGTAGGAAGTGGGCACGAAGTACGGATAGGCACCATCGCCCCGCTCCCGGGCCAGGCCCAGCATCTTGGGGCCGAGCGCGGCCAGGACTCGAGGCACGGCGACCTCCGCCTGCGGCGCATCCTTCGCCGCTGCGTCCATGCCGTCGAGATAGTCCGACATTCGGGCCAAGGGACTTTGGTAGACCTGCCCGCTTCGCTCCACCATCGGCGCGTGACTAATCCCGACACCGAGCACGAACCTACCTGGGTACGCCGAGCCGAGCGTCATCGCCCCACCCACCATGGTCGCCGGGTGTCGGGCCCACACGTTGGCGATACCGGTGCCAGTGACGATGCGATCCGTCGCCGCCAGGAGCAGGCTTTGATGAGCGAAGGCTTCTTTGCCGCCAATCGCCTCACCAGCCCAGATCGAGCCGTAGCCGAGCTCCTCTATGTAGCGGGCGGCGGATCGCTCGGCGTCTGCCGAGGCTGGCCCCAGCGACGGCAGACACACCCCCACCGGCCCAAGACGGTGCCGGAACGAGTCAACGACGTCAACGACGTCAACGACGTCAGTACCTGTCATGGCCGCTATCCCTCCACGTATCGATGTGTGCCATCAGTCTGATCGATCATCGAGTGGCCAGGCTCCTCGAGGGCGGCCGGGCAAGAGCTACGGGCCCGGGGACAAGCGCTCGAGAGAGGCCTTTCAGAGACACTCAGGCGACGGCTGGGCGAGCGCCATTGTTGTGGCGGGCCAACTGGACGCCGGCGGCGACGGTGAGGACCAGCCCCACGACCTGGAGGGCTACTGCAGACGGGCTGTCGGCGAGCAGTTCGTGGAAGGCGGCGGCGCCGATCACGATGGACGACGCCGGATCGAGGAACGTCAGGGCGGGCAGCGAGCGCGATAGCGGCCCCGAGCGGTACGCCAACTGGGTGAGGGCTATCGACGCCGCCCCGAACAGCAGGAACACGTAGAGCGGCCAGTCGGTAAGGGCGGGAACGACGCCGAGGCGGGCGACGACGATCGTCTGCTTTAGTAGCGCCGCGGTCATCCCGTATCCGATCCCGGCCGCTATGCCGAGGACGAGCGCCCGACGTCGGCGGAGCCACCGAAGCCCCACAAGGGCCGTGATGCAGACGATCCCGGCGCAACCGACCGACGTCCAGGCGAGCACGTCGGCGTCAACGGTCACCCACCCGCGAGTTGGGTGGGCGGCGAGGAGGAAGGTGGCCACGCCGGCGACAAGCAGCGCGGCCCACAGCCACTCGACAATCGGGGGGCGACGGCGTTCGAGGAGCGCACTAAGGGGTAAGGCGAACAGGATGCCCGAAATGAGCAGGGGTTGGACGAGCGCGAGTCCTCCGCCGGAGAGGGCGACGGCGTGGAGCACCAGCCCAGCCCCGCCGGCGACGAGGCCGGCGAGCCAGGCCGGCCTGGTGAGCAGGTGACTGATCTGACGGTGCCTGGCCGCGTGGGGCGTTTTGCCAGCGCTGCGATGCTGCAGGACGCTCGAGGTGGCGGCGGCGGCGGCGGACGCGATGGCGATGAGCGCGATGGTGAGTTCGCTCACAACGAAACCTCCAGTGGCTTCGAGCGCGCCGGATACAACACTGGCAGCGGGGGGTTCTGGAGCAGGCTCGCCGTCCGATAGAGGACCTCACAGCTGGCGAGCACCTCGTTCCAGGTCACACCCGGCGGCGTTGGGCCGCAGCGGCGCTGCAGCCGTAGCCGCGCGCTGGGTGAGATGGCGAGATCCGCAAGGGCGGCGGCCATCTCGCGGTCGGAGGGGAGAAGAAGGCCATCACGATCGTGGGTCACAAAGTCCTGGATGCCCGTCCCGCTGCGAGCCACGACGGGCAGACCGGCGCAGCGAGCCTCGAGGGCGGCAATCCCGAACGACTCCAGCGTCGCCGCGGACACGAAGATATCCGACTGTCGGTAGACGGCTCGGATCTCGGGGCGAGACAGGTTTCCGTGCAACCGCACCCACTCTCGCATGCCGTGCCGACACAGGTACCGCTCGAGGCGGCTACGTTCGGGGCCGTCGCCGACGATGTCGACCCTTATGGGCACCGAATCGGGCAGCCGGCGACGAACGTCCCGTACCACCCGAAGGAGTTGGAGCGGCCGCTTGCGGGCTGCGAGGCGCATCACCGAGACGAGCCGGAGCTCCGCAGACCGGCTCGGGGCGTGGATACTCGCCCAGCGGTTCGCGTCGATCCCGTTTGGCACGATGGCCACCTCGGCGCGCCCCGACATCAGCCGGCGCAACGGCTGGGCAGCTGCATCGCTGACCGCCGACCAGGCCACCGGCCAGTCGCCCCAACCGGTCAAGCGGTCGGCCGCCCGAAAGAGCGGTGCTGCTTTAGCCCACAGCGAGTGGAGCGTGGCGGCGGTCGGAATGCCCCGGCGGCACGAGTCGTAGGCGGACACGAACGCGAGCGGGGAAAACGCAGAGGCGTGCACGTGTACGACGTCGAACACGCCTTCGCGGATCGCCGGCGGGCCCGTCAGGGATCGCCGGTACTGGATGACTCCGGACCGGTCCCCTCGCCTGTGTGGGCCCGGGCGGACCACGGACGGCCACCCCAAGGCAGGCGCGTCGGTTCCAGCCCCGGTGGTGGTGAGGATCGTCACGTCGTGGCCGGCGCCGGCTTGGCGCTCCGCAAGGTCACGCACGTGCATCTCGATCCCGCCCACTCGCGGCAGGTAGCAATCGCTGACGTGTGCGATCCTCAACGCGGGCCGCGCCCGTCATGCGGCACGATGGCACGGTGGGCTACACAGTCGTGTCCTTCCACGCCCATCCCGACGACGAGGCCCTGTTCACGGCCGGCACCCTCGCTCGGGCGGCCGCCGAAGGTCATCGCGTCATCCTCGTCGTGGCCACGGCCGGAGAAGCCGGATTGGCGGCCACCTCCTTCGTGGGCGACCAGGGCCTGGCCGCCCGCCGGACCGCCGAGCTGGAGCACTCCGCAGCCGCACTGGGCTGCCACCAGGTGCACCTGCTCGGCTACGACGATTCTGGTCTCGACGGGCGAGCGGGACGACAGGGCCGGGCATTTGCCCACGTGAACGTCGACGCCGCCGCCGAGCGACTGGCCGCGATCCTGAGCGAAGCGAGTGCTGATGTGCTCACGGTCTACGACGCCGCAGGCGGGTACGGCCACCCCGACCACCGGCAGGTCCACCGCGTCGGCGTCCGCGCCGCGCACCTGGCCGGAACACCCGTCGTCCTGGAAGCAACCGTCGATCGGCGGGCCCTGCTCCGGGGCCTCCAAGTGCTGCGTGCCCTCCGGGTCGCCCCCTCGAGCTGGGATCCAGCCCGCTTCGCGAACAGCTACACACCCTCTGAGCTGATCACCCACCGGGTGGACGTCCGCCGCTATTGGGCGCAGAAGCGGGCGGCGATGGCGGCGCATGCCACTCAGGCCACCGCGGACAGCGGTACCCGCACCCTGAGCGCGTTTTTGAAACTGCCCTCTTTTCTCTACCGGAGGGTCTTTGGTTACGAGTGGTTCGTCGAACGTGGGCGACGACCGGTTGGGGCCCGCCTCGATGACATTTTTGCCACCCTCCGGCCGGACCAGGCCGCGCGCGATGTTCAGAGGACGTTGAGGTCTCATAGGCGGGGGGATCCTGGCCACAGGCCAGATACGCGAGCATAGGTGTTCCGGCCCAAGGGGTACAGTCGGCCGCCAACGCCAGGCACCCATAGCGCCCGGCGCCGACCGCGATGAAGCCGGTCACGACCCCTATTGACTCCCCCGAGGCCTAGGGTCTGCCCCACAGCCTCGGGATTTGCTGTCGAACGATCCGACCGACCCAAGGATTAATAATTGGAGCTGAACCCGTCGCTCGCAAAGGAGGAGGACCGAAGTGACTGATCGCTTCCTGGTGGTGTCCGCCGACGCCCACGGAACTCCGCCACCAGCGGCTGTGGCGGAATACCTGGACCCCGAGTTCCGGCCCTGGCTCCAGCAGTACCAGGCGGAGACCGAAGAGAGAGACCCAAAAATAGCCTTCCTACGGCCCACTCAGGAGCAACTCGACCTCATCGACAAGGACCATCTCTTCGAACAGGGTGCCCACCTCGGATGGGATATCGACAGCCGCTTGGGCCAGATGGATCGGGAGGGCATTGCCGCAGAGATCCTGCTGGACTCCACCAACGCCGCGACTCCTCCGTTCTTCCATGCTGGCAACAACGTCTACCCACCCGAGGTCCGCTTGGCGGGCAGCCGGATGTATCACCGATGGGCGGCCGAGCTGATGGCGGCTTCGAGGGGACGGATCTTCGGGACCGCCCATCCGGGTCCCTGCCTGGACATGGACCAGACAACCAAGGACCTCCGTTGGTTGGCTGCCAATGGGTTTCGAGCCGTGTACGTGCCCGGGATCCTGGCCGACCCGACCTTACCGGCACTGTACGACGACTACTACGAACCTTTCTGGATGACGTGTACAGAACTTGGCCTGGTGCTTATGGTCCACGCGGGGCACGGACGGCCTCAGGGAGAGCTACTGCCCTTCGTCGACCAGGTCCGGGCCTTTGCCGGCGACGGCGCCACACCGGAGCAGCTCCAGTCGGTCTGGAAAGCCGGTCTTGTTCCCGACTCGCCGTTCGCACCCAGCACCGTGCCTCAGCAGGTGCTTTGGCAATTGATGGTCGGAGGAATATTCGATCGATATCCCAGCCTCACCCTCGCCTTCACGGAGGTCAGGGCCGACTGGGTACCCGCCACCCTCGCCTTCCTCGATGCCCGCTTCGAAAGCGGCGACACGCCACTTGCTCAGCCTCCGAGCTATTACTGGGAGTCAAACTGCTGGGCCGGAGTGTCCTCGATCAAGCGATCCGAAGTACGGCTCCGTCATCAAATTGGCATCCACAAACTGATGTTTGGACGCGACTATCCCCACTCGGAAGGCACTTGGCCAAATACCTTCGACTGGCTACGGGATGCACTTCAGGGCGTGCCGGAAAACGAGGTACGGTCCATCCTGGGTGAGAACGCCGTCCGCTGCTACTCGCTCGATGGGGCCGCCCTCACCCGCATCGCCGAACGTATCGGGCCCCGACCAGAGGACATCCTGGGCGACAACGGTCGGGTCGACCCGGCGTTGATCGCAAACTTTGAGCAGCGGGCGGGCTACGAGCGGTCCTTCGAGGATGTCGATACCGACCGCCTGGCCGAAGACCTCTTCTCTCGAACGGTGCTCCCCGGCGCCCGCTAACCATTCGGCAGCCAACAGTCCGACAACACCTAAGGTGCGCAGACCTGCCGGTAGGGGCGGTTGGGTAGGGCGTTTTCCCATTCCGCGTGGGTGAAGTCGCGCCCGGCGACCTGGCAGGCGTACCTTTCCCAGGCATCCACGCTGGTTGGCCAGTCTGTCGCTGTGCCGAGGTAGAGGATCAACAGGTCATCTGTGGCCGTAAACATCGGGGCCGTGAAGACGCCGCCCTGTATGGGGAACGAATTTCCGAGCTGCTGGCCGGATACCAGGTCGATCAGTCGCGTGCTGCTATCTCGCAAGCTGGCGACCACGAGCTTTCCATCGGGCGAGTAGGCGATCTGGAGCACGTTGGGAGCGGCTACCGTGATCGGCCGGCCTACGAACATGTCGCTTTCAGTGTTCCACTGGTAGAGCTTTCCGTTTCCGGTACCGATCCCCAGCACGGGAGCGAGGGGGGAGAACGCAATCGATTGCAGCTGCCCGGGGACTTTCGGGCTCGGAAGCAGCCGGCCCGAGCCGGTGTCCCAGACTCCGAGGATGGAGCCGGGACTACAGCATCCCAGGCCGACCAGCTCCATTCCGTACTCTGCCGCCCCGGGCGGCGACCGCGTCCCGGCTGAGATCGGTGAAGGTGGTCGCGAGTTGGGCCGCCGCGGCTGCTCCACGTTGGGTAGTAAACGTCGAATAGCCCCGGATGTCCGCAATTAAGAACGCCTGGACCTCCCTGATGGAGGTGGCATCTGCCTCGACGTGTGGTTGCTCGACGTCCAATCCATCGACGGACACCCCTTCGGGCCTGGGCCAGGTAGATCGCCGCTGGTACCAGCGCCCGGGTGGGGCTCTTCAGGTCGAGCCCGGGCCGGTGCTTCCTGTCGAGCACCGTCCGTCTGTGTCATAGCGCGAACGCCGGAAGTGTCAGGCAACAGACAGACGTAGACGCGAGCAGGGCTCACAGTGATCTCCGTGTCCATCAACTCGACACCCCGCCCGCTACAGGAGGAGCACATCATGAGCAAGTCCCCCATCCGCAGAAAAGCCCGGCGTTTCGTCGTCTCTTTGGCGGGACTTCTGGCCAGCCTGGTCGCCGTCTGCGCCGCGGCTCCATCCGCATTCGCCATGCGGCTTTTGCCGCCGGACGAGGCCGGGAGCGCGCCGGCAATGGCGCAACACCCCGGCCCGCCTGGCTGGGAGATCGCCCTGATCGCGATCGGCGCAGCCCTGCTGGTCAGCCTGTTGATTGCCGTCGCCCTGCGTGGGCGGGCCACCTCCCGGTTGCAGAAGGCAATGAGCTAGCCACCGTATTGGAGACACCGCGGCTCGATGACCGCCCGAAGGACTCGCCTCCTCGCTTCCTTCGGGCGGCGTCGCTGTTATCCCGAAGACAGGCCGTCGCATCCTGATCGACTCGGGCAGGCCAGACTGGTGCATGGCCTGGAAGCTGTTCACCTCGCTCACCCCGGACGAGCAGCGGCGAGTGATCAGCCAGACCCGGCGCAGGCGTTTCCGCCGGGGCGAGATCGTCTTCCACGAGGGTGACCCGGGTGACTCACTGCATCTCATCGCCAAGGGACATGTGGCCGTGCGCCGCTCCACCCCGCTGGGGGATATCGCCACCCTCGTGGTGCTCGGGCCGGGCGACTACTTCGGCGAGTTGACGCTGGTGTCGCCGGAGTCAGGACGCAATGCCACCGTCGTGGCTCTGGATAGTACGGAAACGCTCAGTCTTCACCGGGACCAACTCCAGACCCTGAGGGGTCAATACCCCACCGTCGACCGCTTCCTCCTTGACGCCATGGCCAAAGAGATACGCCGGCTGTCTTCCCTCCTCTCCGACGCCTTGTACGTGCCCGTCGACAAGAGGGTCTGGCGCAGGTTGCTCGAGGTAGCCAACACGTTCGGCGACGGCGGACCGGCGCAGGTCGTCCCTTTGACGCAAGAGGATCTGGCCGGTCTGGCCGGCACGACCCGTCCGAGTGCCAACAAGGCGCTGCGGGCCGCCGAGGATGCCGGGCTGATCACGATGTCCCGTGGGGCGATCCGTCTGCTCGATCCCGACGGTCTCGCCCAGCGGGCCCGCTGACTCTCTGAGCAAAAGCCTTCTGGAGAAAGATCACGGGTGGCGCCGCCTCGTCAGGCGGGAGGCTTTGCCCGCCCTCCCGGATGCGGTGACACCGACCGCCACTTGGTCATGCCTGTCCTCTGGCCAGAGCGTCGTTGACGGCTTGGGCCTCGGTGTCGAGTCGGCGAAGTATCCCCGGAACGATCTTGCGCTCGGCCCGAGAGCCTATGAGAGGGACCGCCACTACCAGCTCGCCCGCGAGCCGACGGACACAACCACCATCGTCTGCTCGTAAGTCGAAGCGAGCGGAGCCGTGGAACCGTTTTGCATCAGCTTCGGCGTTGAACTGGAGGTCACCTGAATAGGTGGCGTGCTCTACCGTCACCTGCTGGATCCAGGCCAGCCGCTCTTTGGTCAGGAGGCGGCGGGCCATCGGATCCAGGTTTCCTGTGAACTCGTAGCGGAGGCGCAACATGGATCGCTGATTGTCGGCACTGCTTTCCAGCACTTCCGGCTCGCTCACATCCGGGAGAACCAGCCTCTCGTAGAACCGAGGATCGGTCAGCAGGGCCGCGACTTCGCTTGGAGAGCCATTGAACCGGTGTTCGACCTGAAAACGCATCTCGTCCCAAGTTTGACACGCGAGACGAGCACTCACGCGGAACGTCCTCACCAGAGAGACGGCCTGCCGTTTCGTGTCAGGTCGCGCTACACAAGAAGTGTCACGCAGCCGACAGACCCTGACGACGCTTGGGCTCATAGTAATAGCGGGTTAGCGGCCCGATCAATCAGAGCGGAGAACGCCCTAGCAGCCACGTTCCACGAATGGTCACGGCTCAACGGCGGCGCTGCGCCCGGCCCGCTATCAACCGAAAGTCCGACGCCGCCTGGAGTCCTTCCTCTTAGAACCCGGTGGCACTTGGGCGGAGAACCTGGTGGCGGCCGGCCCCTTCGTCACCTCCTCGGTCACCAACGCCGGGGGGTGGGCGATCGTCACCGCCTCTGACGGGGGCACGTTGTCCATGTGGTGGGAAGCGGTGGACCAACCGGGCTGGACAAAGGAGATCGTGGCGCTGGGCGACAGCGACGACTACTACAGCGGTGGATCCGTGACCACGTCGAGCTCAGGCTCGGACCCGACTGTCTGGATTACCGCCTTTGACACTGACACAGGATCAGCCCTCTCGTCCCACGAGCTGCTTCAGTCGATGAGCAGCAATCAATGGGCGGAAAGCACGGTAGCTGGGGCGGGCGTCGAGACCGCTCCCGAGATCACCTGGACCGGGGCGACGAGCGGGAAACCGAACGGATTCGAGGTGATAGCTGCCGCCAACACCTCTGGTGGGCTCGACTACTGGTGGACCTCTGGAGGATCGGTGCCACAGTGGACCGCCGAGACCGTCGCTCGGGCGACCGCGCGGACGACCTACGCCACACCGTCGATCACCGCCACGTCTACCTCAGTCGACCTCGCCGACATCGCGCTCGGTCCAGGGAACATCGACAACTGGTCCCAGCCGTTTGGAACGATCCTCTGGAACAAGGAGCTGGTCGCCAGAGGCTGAGCCACCCCGACAATCGAGTGGCCCGCCCGGAGACGGCGAGACCCGGTCCAGACCCCGGTCAGGACCGGGTCTTTCCCTGCCGATGCGAGGCTGACACCCATCGGTAACCCAGATTCCGCGGGCGATCACCGGCCCGTCTGCGGTGGGGCGACGGGTAGTCGGGCCGTGACTCGAAGCCCTCCACCGGACCGGGGAGTGAGGGTGAGGGTTCCCTCGTGGGCGCAGGTGATGCTCTTGACGATCGCCAATCCGAGGCCGACACCTGCGAGGTCCGTGTGTATGCGTTGGGTGCCCCGCTGAAACGGCTCGACCAGCGTGGAGACTGTCTGTGGGGTGAGCTCCTCGCCGGTGCTCTCGACAGTGAGCACCACCGTGGCGGGGTGGACGCTGGTCGTGACCCACACCGTTCCTCCGGCCGGCAGGTTGTGGACGATCCCGTTGTGCACCAGGTTCGTGGTCAGTTGCAACAGGAGCGCCTCCGAGCCGACGGTGGGGGTCGTCTCGCCGGAGGTTTCGATGGTGACGCCATGCTTTTCTGCGAGAGGCAGGAGGGTCTCCGTGGCTTCTTCGGCTATGAGGGACAGGTCGACGTGGTCTCGGCTGAAGGACTTCTGGTCGGCGCGGCTGAGCAGGAGCAGTGCTTCCGTCAGGTCGATCGCTCGAGCGTTGACGGACTGGAGCCGGTCGACGAGTTCACAGGTGTCGCGGTTTGGATCGTTGCGGGCCACGTCGAGGAGTGTTCGCGTGATGGCCAGCGGGGTCCGCAGCTCGTGCGAGGCGTTGGCTGCGAATCTCTGCTGTTCGGCGCTGTGGGCTTCGAGGCGCGCCAGCATGGTGTCGAAGGCGTCGGCGAGTTCGCGGAACTCGTCACTGCCGCCGGGCAGCCGGATCCGGTGGGAGAGCGATCCGTTCGCGGCCGCTCGGGTGGCGTCGGTGATCCGGGTCAGGGGGTCGAGCATCCGGCCGGCCAGAATCCACCCTCCCAGGAGACCGACAACCAGCAAGGACACCCCCAAGACAGCCGCGGCCGGTGCGAAGTCGCGCAGGAGAGCGCCCCGGCTGGGCGCTATAAAGACGTGCGTGTTGTGGACGATGACCGTCTCGCCTCTGGGCACGTATCGCAAGAGGAACACCCACACGGCGCCGAGCAGCAACGCGCCCGCGAGCGTGACGAAGCCGGCATAGCTGAAGGTGAGTTTGAGGCGAACACTCAAACCCGGGGCTCTATCCATGCTCTCCTCCCTCATGAGCCGGTGCCGGATGCAGTGTTGATGCGGTACCCGACGCCGGCCACCGTCACGATGATCGAGGGTTCGCCCAGGCGTTTACGCAGCGCCGAGACCGTGATCCGCACGGCGTTGGTGAACGGGTCTGCGTTCTCGTCCCACGCCCGCTCCAGTAGCTCCTCGGCGCTGACGACTCCGCCTTCGGCTCCGACAAGAACTTCGAGCACGGCGAACTGCTTCCGGGTGAGCGGGACGTAGCGGCCGGCGCGGTAGACCTCTCGACGGAAAGGATCCAGCCGCAGGCCGGCGATCTCTCGCACGGGTGGCCGGTTGTGGGCGCGTCTCCGGTCGAGAGCCCGGAGGCGGAGCACCAGCTCCTGGAGCTCGAACGGCTTGGTGAGGTAGTCGTCGGCGCCGAGTTCAAACCCAGAGGTCTTGTCGTCGATCTGATCGGCCGCGGTCAGCATGAGAATCGGCATGCCGCTGCCGGAGGCGACGATGCGTTTGGCGATCTCGTCGCCGGACGGGCCAGGGATGTCGCGGTCAAGGACCGCGATGTCGTAGGCATTGATGCCGAGCAGTCTCAGAGCCGTCTCGCCGTCACCGGCGATGTCTGCAGCGATCGCCGTCAGGCGTAGGCCGTCGCGGATGGCTTCGGCCAGGTAGGGCTCGTCCTCGACGATCAACACTCGCACATTCGGACGATGCTATAGGCCCGAGCATATCGTCGGCGTATCGAAAATCGCATACGCGCTGGCAACGTCACCCTGGCTTGACTCGGGAGCGTGACCTACCGCGCACCGGTACCAGTCCCGTCCCACCGCCACCGATCGCCGGCGTCCTCGCTCTCTTCGGACCGTCCCCACCGCCACGCTGGGCTTGGCGACGCAGATGTCGCCATCCCAAAGGTGGGGCTCACTATCTATGGATGCGAGCTGGACGAGGCCAACCTCTTCCGAGAGATGGCACCTCGCCTAGGCATCATGACGACCGTCACAGGGGCGGCGGTGTCTGCATCCAATATTCATCTGGCATCCGGGAATCGATGCATCAGCGTCGGCCACAAGACTCCCGTCACCAGCCGCACGCTGCATGCCCTGCGCCAAGCGGGCGTGGGGTACATCTCCACCAGAAGTGTCGGGTACAACCATATCGACATGGACTGCGCCCGGAGCGTAGGCATCTGGGTTGAGAACGTCGCCTATTCACCCGACAGCGTGGCCGATTACACCCTGATGCTGATGCTGATGGCCGTGCGACATGGCAGATCCACGATCAGCCGGGCCGCGGCTCATGACTACCGATTGAACGAGGTCCGCGGGAAGGAACTCCGCGACATGACCGTCGGGGTCATCGGGACGGGGCGCATCGGCGCAGCCGTGATGGACAGGTTGCTGGGCTTCGGCTGCCACGTCCTCGCTTATGACCGTTCCCCCAAGACCTCGGCCAGCTACGTGCCTCTCGATGCGCTGTTGCAGCAGAGCGATGTGGTGACGCTCCATGCCCCCCTCAGCGCGGACACGCATCATCTTCTGGATCGTCAACGTATTGAGCAGATGCGGCCCGGCGCCTTCATCATCAATACAGGCCGCGGTCCCCTTCTCGATACGGAGGCTCTCCTCCTGGCGTTGGAAACCGGCCGCCTTGGCGGCGCCGCCTTAGATGTCCTGGAAGATGAGGAAGGAGTGTTCTACGCTGACCACGGCCAGCGGCCAATCAAGAACCAACTGTTGTTGCGATTGCAACAGCTGCCGAATGTTCTGATTACTCCGCACACCGCCTACTACACAGATCACGCTCTGCGGGATACCGTCGAACACACGCTCCTCAACTGCCTGCGCTTCGAAGGACGAACGGCGTGACCAGGTTGAGGATTGCCATCATCTTCGGGGGTTGTTCCGAAGAACATCCCATCTCTGTCAAATCTGCGCAGGAGGTAGCAAAGAGCCTCGATCCGGCAAGGTATGAAGCGTTCTACATCGGAATCACGAAGAGTGGTGCCTGGATGCTCTGCGACGGCCCTGGCCCAGATTGGGAGAAGGGCAGTTGCCGTTCGGCCGTCCTGTCACCGGACGCAACCGTGCGCGGATTGCTTGTCCTGGAGGGGCGGCAGTGCGAAGCGATCGGGTTGGACGTCGTGTTGCCCATTCTGCACGGCAGACTAGGCGAGGACGGTGCGATCCAGGGCTTGTTGGAGCTCACCGGCATCCCCTACGTAGGATGCGATGTTCCAAGTTCGGCTCTCTGCATGGACAAATCCCTCGCCTACATCGTCGCTGGAAGGGCGGGGGTCGCAACGCCGAGTTTCTGGACGTTCACAGGGAACGTGGCTATTGACCCTGATGGGTTTCCCTATCCCGTCTTTGTGAAGCCGGCCCGGTCGGGGTCATCCTTTGGCGTTAGCAAGGTGTCACGAAGAGAGGAACTGCTGACTGCGGTCGAAACCGCACGACAGTACGACTCGAAGGTATTGGTCGAGGAGACCGTCATCGGCCGCGAGGTCGGGTGTGCCGTCTTGGGGAACGATTCCGATCTGATGGTAGGCGAGGTAGATCGAATTGCGCTTTCGCACGGCTTCTTCAGAATCCATCAGGAGCGTGCGCCCGAAAGCGGCTCCGAAAACTCGACACCGATCGTTCCCGCGGACATCTCTGCAGCGACGCGTTTGCGGGTCCAAGAAACAGCCAAGGCGATCTATCGCGTCTTGGGCTGCCAGGGACTCTCCCGAGTGGACATGTTCCTCAAGGAAGATGGGCACGTAGTACTCAACGAGGTCAACACCTTACCGGGCCTGACCTCGTACAGCCGCTACCCGAGAATGATGGCCGCCGCCGGGTTGTCGCTGGCCGAGGTGATCGACCGGGTGGTGTTATTGGCGTTGACGGGGAAAAGACGATGACAGACGACTTCGCCTTCGTAGACGAGCTGGTTTCCGGAGTACGGTGGGACGCCAAATACGCCACATGGGACAACTTCACCGGCCAGCCCGTGGACGGATACCTGGCCAATCGAATTGTCGGCACGCGGGCTCTTTGCGCGGCTCTTTCCAGGGCGCGAGATGAAGCCGCTTCCTTGGGCTTCGGGCTGCTTCTCTGGGATGGTTACCGTCCGCAGCGCGCGGTAGACTGCTTTCTGCGCTGGTCGAAGCGGCCGGAGGATGGCCGCACGAAACTACGGCACTACCCCAATATTGATCGGCTCACGATCTTCACGGAAGGCTACGTCGCCGCCAAGTCGGGCCACAGTCGAGGCAGTACGGTGGACTTGACGCTCTATCATCTACCCACCGGTGAGCTCGCTCGGATGGGGGGCGACCATGACCTGATGGACCCCATCTCCCACCATGGAGCGAAGGGCATCACCCCAGTCGAAGCGAAAAACCGACGATACCTTTGTTCCATCATGGAAGGATGTCATTTCGCCTCATACGATCAGGAATGGTGGCACTACACGCTGAGGGACGAACCCCATCCCACGACGTATTTCGATTTTCCCATCACCTAGCTCGGTCGGACGGAAGAAGGACAGTGAAGTCAGGCCCGGTTGCGTATCCACGAGCGCGTTCTTTGCGGGTGGCCGGCTACCGATCGGCGAAAGCTAACCTGCCGTCGTTGGGAACTGCGCCGCATGCCGGGCGGCGAGGTACCCGAAAACCATCGTATTGGCGATGCTGGCGCCCGCCCCCAGGTAGTTGCGGCCCATCACCGTCGCGGCCATGTTGCCGGCTGCGTAGAGACCGGGTATCGGCTGGTCCTGCTGGTCGAGCACCTGGGCGTGTTCGTTGGTGAGGACTCCTCCAGAGGTGCCCACGTCGCCCGGATAGATCTCCGTGGCGTAGAACGGTCCCGTCTCTATCGGGCCCAGCGCCGGATTCGGCTTGTTGCCGGGGTCACCACGCGACTTGTTGTGCTGGGATTCTCCTCGACCGTAGTCGGGATCCTGGCCTTTGGCCGCGTACTCGTTGAACCGTTGGACCGTTTGCAGGAGTGCCTGCGAATCGACACCGATCTGACCTGCCAGGGCGTCGAGGGTCCCTGCCTTTCTGACCCAACCGTTGGTGACCCACTCTTGCGGCATCGGGCCTGGCAGTGCCGTACGGAAGTTGCGCAGCTTCGGCATACCTCGACCCCACGGGTAGCGGCGCTGGTACTCGTCATCGAAGATGAGCCACGTCGGCACGGCACCGGCGGCATACATGGCTTTGGTCACCTCCACATAAGAGTTCGACTCGTTGCAGAACCGGCGGCCGTTCTTGTCCACAAACATCGTGCGCGGATACTGACGCGCCAAGCCGAGCCTGGATCCACCCAGCTCCGTGCGCGGGGATGGTTGCCACACCGCTTCGTCCATGTAGTCCGTCTTCGCGCCGAGCTCGATCGCGGCCTCGAGGACCTCGCCGGTATTGCCAAGGTTGCCCGAGGTCCATTGCGCCTCGTTCGGTTGATCCCCGCTGTACTTGCGGCGCATCTCGGCGTTACGCTCGAAACCCCCGGCGGTCAGGATCACCGCCTTCTCCCCGCGAACGACGACTGGCTTCCCGTTGCGGGTTGCCCTCACCCCCATAACCCGACCGTCTTCGACGATCAGTTCCTCGACCTTCGTGTTCAGCCATAGCGGGATGCCGTTATCGAGGGCCACCTTGGTCAACTGACCGATAAGAGACATTCCGTTCGTCAGTAGATCCTGGCGAAGCAGCCGCGACTTGTACGTCCGTAGCACGGCCCGCATCGTCGTTCGGAACGACCCGGCCGTACGCGTCCACACCGGCAGACTGTGTACCTCCCTGGTCGTCACGGCCATGCCCAGAGCGCGCCCCATCCCAGGGTTGATCTTGGCGTCCCAGTCTCCGAGCTGTCGTCCGTCCCATGGGACACCCTCGATCGAACGGCTTCGAGCGTTCCCGCCGGGACGATTGTCGTAGTAATCGCTCATCCCCTCACAGCGGATGAGCTTCACGCCCTTGCGCTGGAGGAACGAGACCATCTCTGGACCATTGACCAAGAACGCCTGGCGCCGAACCATGGACGACGCCTGGTCCGGTTCTCCCACTACCGAGCTGAAGTAAGTGAGACCCTCGTCGTATGAGTCCGACACACCCTCGGCCTTCATCAAGGGATTGTTCGGCACCCAAATGACACCGCCGGACATGGCCGTCGATCCACCGACAAACTGCTGCTTCTCGATGATCACCGGACGCCCGCCGGCGTCCGCCGCGGCGAGCGCCGCCACCATGCCACCCCCGCCACTACCAACGATCACCACATCGTACGACTCGTCCCACGTGGTCAACTGCACTCCCCTATCTTCTTGAAGCGATCACCGGATCGTACCGACACAGCGGTGGGCCGCGCCTTTTTGCGGCGGACGCGGCATTGTAGACCGACGCCTGGCAAACCTGAAGTGAAGCTCCTGCCGGTCATATCGGTTTTTGGTATCTAAACCGCGTAATACGCGGTTTAGATACCAAAAACGGATACCGGTGGATTCGACGACGTCGAGGGGGCCAGCACAGCATGCCTACTACTCACCCCGGAGCACGAGGGTCCCCGATTGAGCCCTGCGCCGGGCCGCGCCGGGCCGCACCGGGCCGCACCGGCCCGCCTCCGGCCCGCCTCTGCCCGTGATCGCGGCCCGATCCTCTGGCCACTTCAGCATTGTTGACGTCACCCAGCTACCTGCCTATGCTGCGCAATTGGCGGTTCTTCCCGCACCATGAGGCTGCGCCGCGCAGTCTCACGGCTACGCATGGGGGGTGGCAAATATACTTGTATCCTGACCGGCTCCTCGTAGAGCAGTACGCACCGACGACGTCGTCTAGCCGACGCCGGAACCCGTTCACAGAAGGGCGAACACATGGACCAAGTTGACGTGGAGCAGCAGCTCGAGGGCTTGCGCGGCCGGGTGCGCTTACTCGAAGACATCGAGGAGATTCGCCGCTTGCGCATGAAGTATCACTACATCATCAACGAAGGACTTCTCGACCGCGCCGCCGAGATCTACACCGAAGATGCGTACGTTGTCTGGAGCACGTTCAATTCCGCACGAGGCCACCAAGAGATCGTGGCTCTGTTCAAGTCGCTACCGGCCGACTTCGTGAAGCATTTCGTCTCAAATCACATCGTGGACGTGACGGGAGACGAGGCGACGGGCGTCGCCTACGTCGACGCCCGTTATGCCGGCGAGGGACAAAGCTACTTCATCGCCGGAAAGTACGACGAACGATACCGCCGCACGGATGACGGTTGGCGCATCAGCGAGACCATCCTCGAGACGTATTTCAGGGCTACGCCGCAAGAGGGATGGGCGGCGATGGTCAACAGCTTCCCCCCCGACGAGCAATAGGAGGCGCATTGTGGCACGGGTGCAGGTCGACGGGCTGACGCTAGGCTACGACCTGATTGGAGACGGTGACCAACCCTGGGTGATCACCCCTGGTGGCCGGTTCAGCAAGGACTCGGCCGGCGTCCGACAGCTGGCTGAGGCGCTCGCGGCGCGGGGCAAGCTCGTCCTCATATGGGACCGCCCCAACTGTGGCGAATCCGACGTCTGCTTCGACGGAGTGTCCGAGTCCGACATGCATGCTTCGGCACTCGCGGGCCTGCTGCGTACGCTGGACGTGGTACCTGCAGTGCTCGTGGGCGGGTCGGCCGGATCTCGAGTGTCGCTCGTGACCGCGGCAAAGCACCCCGAGCTGGTTCGCGGACTGGCCACGCTGTGGATCAGCGGGGGCGTCTATGGCCTGATGAACCTCGGCAACTACTACTGCGCGAACAGCCTCCGTCTGGCCTGGACGGAAGGCATGGAAGCCGTTGCTGCCCTGTCCGACTGGGCGGAAGTGATCGAACGAAATCCGTCGAATCGAGCGCGGTTCCTGGCCCAGGATCGCCAACAGTTCATTGCCACCTTCGAACGGTGGATGAGCGTCTACTACCCGCGCCCAGGCGAGGTGGTCCCAGGACTGTCGGCCGAAGTAGCCAGCACCATCAAGGCTCCGACGCTCGTGTACCGCAGCGGCCAGAGCGACTGTTGGCACCCACGGGCCACATCCGAAGCACTCGCCGCCATGATCCCCGATGCTCGACTGGTCGAGCCGCCCTGGCCCGACACCGAGTGGTATGACGGTTGGCGACGCCGGCTCGAGGGGAAGCAGGCGAGCCCTTGGGAAAACTGGCCCCTTTTGGCTCCAAGTCTCCTGGAATGGGCCAGCGAGGTCTTGCCGGCCGACACCTGAGCTGAGACGTTCGCAGAGGCGCGAGGTCTTACCGGACGATCGGCAGGACGGAGAGTGGCCGTTACTGGGGCAGTACCTCGGCAGCCCATTCGTGGAGTTGGGGCGCCAACCTCGGCCAGTTGATAAACGCGATGTCGCCGCGAACCCGCCGATCGATCCACTCGGTATCAGGCCACGGAGGGTCAACGACCCGCGCCTTGGGCACCAGTTCGGCCAGTCGGTCCGAGGTCGTGCGGGTGTGATTCATATCGCTCACGCCGTTCCGAAAGATCAAAACGGGCGCGTCGAGCTGCCGGGCATCCTCCTCAGTGATCCCGGCGGCCAGCTGGTCGGCCGGAATGAATGCCTCCATCCAGCGGAGGAGCGTCCGTCGGAACTCCACCGGGTCCTGGTCGAGAAACCGTTGGCGGTTGCCAGGATTGCGGGTGATGACGTCCTGCCACTCGGGCAACGCCGCGACCGCCTCCATGCCGTCGTTCCAGACTGCGTCGATCGATGCCGCGTGGTAGAGCATCCCGAGGAAGAACATGGCGTAGATCCCGCCGCTTACCCACCACAGACCCAGACCGGCGGTCACCTCCGGGTGACGGATCGCCGTGACCAAAGAAAGGCGGGCCCCCGCCGAGCCGCCACACATTACCGCCCGAGGGATCCCGAGTTCGCCCAGCAACCCAGTGAGTACGTCCGAGTGCATGGCTGCTTCGCTGGGACCAGTGAAACACACGTCGGACGAGCCGCTGTTCGGCCGATCCCATATCAGCGCCTGATGACCCCGCTCGGCCAGGTCTGCAGCCAATTGCCGGATGCCGACACCGTCCATAGGAACTCGGCCCCCGGGTATGACGACAAATGGCACGCCCCCGCCCGGCTCGCCTAGCAGTTCGTAGTTGATGGACAGGCCGTCCACCGAGGCCGTAGACACGGTCTCCACATTAATCAGCCCGGCTCGGACATGGGCCGGAAGCCACTGGGATCCTTTCCGCTCCCGTCGGAGATAGCGTTCAGGGCAGGCGTGGGATCCAGTCGCCCAGAAAGAGGACCGGGCTTCCGTTGGGATCGGGGGGCAGCGCCGCCCATATGCTGCGAGCGCACTCCTCAGGCGATTCGCCGCGGCCGTCTGCGATCGCCTGAGCTACTGCCGCCCACCCAGGGTAGGCGTTGGAGTCACCCCAGCCGTCGGTCACTTTCGCCCGCAGAGAGTCCGTCACGACCAGGCCCGGCCGGATCGCCAGCGCCCAGGGGTCGGCATCCCGAGTACTTCGCTCGGCTCGAACGGCTCGGACCCACTGCTCCATCCCGGCTTTGGCCGCGCCGTAAAGGGCCCTGCCCTGTATGGGGAACTCGGCGGACGGGGAAGAGATCATGACCAGGCCCGACTCGTAACCCGGTCGGCAGGCCCTGACGAAGGCATCCCCGAGCACGAGGGAACCGGCGCAGTTGGCGAAGACTTGACGCCGGTACTCGACTGCGTCGATCTCGCCGACAAAGCCGGGGCTGCCCACGTAGTTGGCGTTGTGAATGAAGATGGCCCGCTCGCCGTCGAAGTCAGCCAGCTCCTCCGCCAGGTGCTGGCTCACCTTGTCCCAAGAGCCCGGATCGGTCAGGTCGGCGACCACCGACTCCAGCTCCGGATGCCGGCGGCGGGAGATGTTGACAACGCGAGCGTCCGGATACGGCACCGCTCGGGCCAGGGCCTCCCCGATGCCTTGGGTGGCGCCGGTGATCCAGACGATGGTACGGGCATTCGGCATCGCCTTCCTCCTTCCAGAATTAGCGTGGCGGTTGGTCCAGCAGCCCGCTTCGCATCAATCCCTCGAACGCAGCAGCTCGTCCGCTCTCGTCGGAGAGCTCAATTCTTGTTTCGCCGGTCGCTAGCTGAAGGTAATGTCGATGGTCCCTCCTCTTTGCGGCTTTTTGACGACCTTGGTGTAGGTGGTGTCGGTCACCGTACCCTGCGCCGTGAGATTGGGTGAGATCAAGAGTTCATCGAGCGTGCTGTTCTCCACCAGCAGGCCGGTCACGTCGCCGATGAGAAGTCGGTAGCTGGGACCCCCGGTCATCTGCTCCCCGTTGATGGTGATGTCGGAGTTCATCCGGGACTCGTTCGGTGCATTGCGGATCTGACCGCCTTGCCCTGAGCTGACAAAGTTCGTAATGGTGATGTGGTCGCAGGGCGTGGAGATGACCCAGCCCGCCTCTGCGCCGGCAATTCCGGGCGTGTAGTGATAGTTGGTGATCGTCACGAAGCTATCTGCGTAGAGCGAGATCCTCGATCCGGTGTGGACCACGTTGCTGATAGAGGCTTGCTGCTGGAAAGCAAAGCTGAAGCCGTCGCTTTTCACGTGGTCATCGAGAACGAGGTCGTTGATGACGTTGCCGGTGTCGTACATCCCGTTCCCGGGCTTGGCGCCCGGCGGGCCCGGGTAGTAAATCCCAAACGTCAGCGTCCCGGAGTCGACCGCTACCCGTTGAACAGTGGTGTCGTTGGCGCCGTCGCCGATCCCGTGCCCGCCGGAGTAGGTGTCGGTGTCGAAGGACAAGTCCTGAACCGTGGTCCCGTCGCAATGGATGCTCAGCAGGTCCTTGCGGCGAGTCGTCTCCACTAGCTTCGTGGTGTCCCGGCCGGCCCCCGCCAGAGTGATGGCGACCGTGCCGTCGATCTGGATGCTGGTCGGGGAGCCGGTCGAGAAGGTATACGTGCCGGCGGGAACGCTGACAATCCCTCCTCCGGCGCCCTGGGCCGCCGCGATAGCAGCGGCGAACGCCGGAGCGTTGTCACCGGTGCCGGACCCGTTGGCGCCGTAGGCCATCACGTTGAACACCTGCCCTACCGTGAATGCCTCCGGGCTGGAACCGGTGCCCGAGGCGGTGGTGACGGCGATCGACCCGGTGGAGGCCCCGGACGGGACCACAGCGGTCAGCTTCGAACGCGACACCCGGGTAACCGAAGTCGATGCCACCCCGTCGAAGGCGACGCTCGCGGAGTCGGCGAAGGCGGTGCCGTGGATGGTCACAACGGTGCCCGCCGGCCCGAACATCGGGCTGAAGCTGTCGACCTGGGGGGCGCCCGACAAAGCGCCCTGGGGGACTGCGGGTTCGGCCGCTTCGGCGGCAGACACCGGCTGTACCAGTGCGGTCAGCCAGCCACTCCCGGCCACAACCGCCGCGACCACGACCAGAGCACGTCGCCAAGACCCCATGTCGACCTCCTACCGCCCGCCACCGAGCGTAAACAGAAGGAGATGAATACCGCAACCTCTCGAGTCCGCTGGTCGCGGTCCTATGACCTGGATCCCCAGGTGTCCCAGTAGGTGATGTCTCCGCTGTCAATGGTCATCGCCCGTTGTCTACTCGGTCGACGGCGGCTCTCGGGAACGCAATGTCGGAGCCCGTCCACCTACCGTCCACCTGTCACCACCTGGGCGGCGCCCGACCCGGTCACCGGCCTATCCTGTGGTGAATCAGCAAATTGCTCCATCACCCACTGGGAGGTCTAGGTATGGCAGTCAACTCTGAAACGGCCACCAAGGGGGTCCAGGTCTACCGCGCCGCCGATGCGCCGAGTCTGGACGAAAGTGGGGCCACCACCTACGACTTCCGGGACAACGAGTACCTCAGGGACATGGCGATCAAGCTGGCGAGTTCGGACTGCTCGGTCAGCAAGCTGATGTACCACAACCAGGACGAAGGCGGCCTGGCCATTGCCTATCTGTTCTTCAAGCCCAACTACCCGTTGTTCCGCCACGCCCACGACGTCGATACGCTCTACGTCGTCATCTCCGGCTCCATCGTGGACTTCATGAGCGAGGAGACCTTGCGTCCGGGCGACATCTGGGCGGTGAAGAAGGGCAACTCCTACTGGTACTCGGCCGGGCCCGACGGCGTCGAGGTGCTCGAGATGTTTCAAGCCGCCGGTACCACGACGATCATCATGACCGAGAACCCGCCAGAGCGTCTCGAGCAGGCGCAAGCCGCGGTGCGGGACAACGAAGAGGCCTGGAAGCAGATCCCCGAGGGTCCCCTCTTCGTCGCGAATCACGGCTAGAGCATCCGCGCCCCGTCCATACCGGGATCCGCCCCGCTCGCAGCTCTAGGGCAGCGGGCTCTTCAGGCCGCCGATCCCGAGCGAGTCGGGCGAATCAGACGAGCCGCCATCGAGCAGCGAGCCAGCCGGCAGACCTGACCGGGCGGCCGCCTCCTGCTGCCGCACGTACTCCTGCGGGTCCTTGTCCACCGGCTGCACACCGTCGAAGTTCTGCGCTTCGAAAGTTACGAACCGGACGGCCAGTTCATGGCGCTGGGCCAGACTGACCCTGCGCCGGAAGTCGGTCAGGCCTTCGCGCTCCTCCTCCGCCATGTGATCGCCGTTGGCCACGTTGACCGCGGCAATGGCGTCGCGCCAGTCGCCGCTGCCCACCAGGTGTGGGCGAACGGCCGCGATCGCATCCCGTATCTCGTTGTGGTCGAAAATGGCGTCAGCCGTCTCCGGCTCAGCGCGAGCGACCGGGTTCGGGACGAGCGCCAGCTTCACCAGTTCCGGGTAGAAGATAGCCTCTTCGGCCGCGGCGTGGACTTCGAGGAACACCGCCAACCGGGCCCACACGTCAGATTGGGCCGCGACGCTGGCGGAATCCATCTGCTCCAACAGGGCAAAGCGACGGCGTTGCTCGTGATGGTCGTCCAGGATCAGCTGGGTGATGTCCATGGGTGTCTCCTGGCAGGGCTGACTTTCACCGTCGCACGTTACCCCGCCCGGTTCGCGCCAAGGACACCCGACCCTCGTGCCACACCGGGCGCGGCGCCAACGGTGGGCGGGTGCGACGTGGGCCGGCGGCGTTGAGGTCTAACAGGAGCGGGGGGGTCGGGTGAGCTGGCCCCGATGAACGGCGTGGTCCGTTCGCATGGGAACGAGGTGGTGGGCCCGCTTAGGGGCGCGAGTTGTCTGCCGGGATACTGGCCGAACCGCTCCAAGCCGGCTCAGCAGGATCAGTGACGCGATCAGTTTCGCTCTAGCCTCGTAGGGATCAAGGGGTGTTGCATCAATGAATGTCACTGGTTGGAAGCCCTAGGCGATGGTTCTGACCGCCAAAGGGTACACACCAGACCGCCTCAGTTGAACTGATTTTCTCGCCCTATCAAGGGATGATCCCGGCTCGCCGCGATCCCGAGCCCCGGCCCTGACAGCTAGACCCGTCCAAGCGGAGCTGAGCGTTGGATACCTCCCCGTCGAAGCGCGTGGACGCCCCGGAAGTCCAGGTCTATCGTCGGCAAGGTGGTCGCGGCCCAGGCCAGGGCATCCACCTCGAAGGCCCGGTAGATCGGCTTCTCCCCGGCGTCGGCGAGTTTGTTCACCCGAGTCCCGATCCCTTTGGCCGTTATCCCCAGAGCCCCGCCGATCGTGGCAATCTGCGTCCACACTTTGGCGGCCCCTTCCAGGTTGACGGCCGCCAGTGCGGTCAGGCCCGCGGCCGCCGCCACCACGATCACGATCACGACCCAGTAGTGCAGAGCAACCCGTCGAATGATTCGAGCGCTTCGGCGCAGGGCGTCCTCACCGGCTGCCACGTAGCTTTCGGGGGTCAACAACCCGGACAGTGCTTCTGAGCCGACGAGAATGTTTAGCCAGACGTCTCCCTGCCGCAACAGGGCCTGGGGGGCCGAATCGACGGTAGCGGCTTTTTCTTCGGGACTACCTTTGATCTTGCCGGGGGTGCCGGACACAAAGGCAGCCGTAACCCATTCGCTCCAGCGACCCAGCGACGCCTTTACCACGGCTGCACAATCGTCCGGAAAATGAGGCGCCACCGTGGCGAGCCATTCTTGCAGTACCGCGATCCGGTCACGGTCAAACGCGGTGGTGAGCGCCGACAAGGTTTTCGGCAGCTCCTGTCCGGATGCTCTTTGGGCGCCCCCGAGTTCTTCGGCCCGGGCTTGAGCAGGACTGATGACGGTGTCATGCAGCGACCGGCCGAGTTCGTAGGCCAACAGCATGGGGCGGCCCAAGCAGGCCAGATAGCCCAAGATGTCCGAATGGAGGGCGGAGAGGTCTTGCCCCACTTTCTTCCAATCGGAGGCCGCCTTGACGTCGGTTTCGAGCGTCGTCAGGTCGTCGCTGAATGTCCCCTCGCCGTTGGCGGGAAAGGAGGCCTCAATAGCGTGGGTGAGGCACTCTAATCGGACGACGTCCAGTCGCGATCGTTGGGATCTATCGAGTTCGTGCTCAGTGGGCAGTAAGCGGTCGACGTCTCCGAGCGGGGTCTGAGCGGTCGCGTCATTGGCTAGTCCGGCCATGGTCCAACCCACATCAAACGCGGCTTGGACACCAACCATCAATGGATCCGGTTTCGCCGTTTGGTCGGTGGCCGGTGCCTGTTGACCCGTCGTGCTATTGGGCTGATCCGGTTTCGTCGATCCCTGCTCGTCCGGCTTTTCCGGCTCCTGCTTGCCGCCGGCATTCTTATCGCCGCCGCCCTCATCGCCGGCTCCCTTCGTTCCGGCGTCAACCTCATGAGACCCAGTACCGGAATCGTCAGCGGTCATCTGAGTCGACCCTCCTTGATGTGCCCCGCTTGCCAGATTGGTCTGGATCATAGCGGCGACGGGATGTCCGCATGTCGATTGCCCTTTCGGTCAACGACGGCAACTGCAAAGATCGGCCGCATGCTTTACCGAGCAGAAGTCCGAAGCGCTCAGCGGAAGCTCGTCGGCCGCCGTCAGCACCTGGCCGGCGATCGGCCTGATCCGAGCCGTCCCGAGGGCACGGACTGTCTGCCGCAGATCAAACACATCGTCGTCCTAATGATGGAGAACCACTCATACGACAACTACTTCGGGATGATGAGCGGGAGAGGTGACGGCTTGGCGCGTGGCCCAGGAGGCCAGCCGTCAGCCATCAACTACGACTCCAAGGGCCGACCCGTTGCACTCCAACCCTTCGCGGGCCCAAAGACCCGCACGGCGACCAGCCAGTACTCCTCGGTACCTACGCAGACGTGGAGCGCAAGTCACATCCAGTGGAACAACGGAGCATGCGACGGATTCGTACGGAGCGTCGAACAGACCGTGCCATCCAATGTCGATCCCTCGATACCGATGCGATACTTCACCGAGTCGGACCTGCCGTTCTACTACGGGCTGGCCCGCACGTTCCCGCTGGCAACTCGGTGGTTCTGCTCCTGCCTGGGTCCGACGTTCCCGAATCGTCGGTTCCTCCTCGCTGGGACCGCCCACGGCCTCATCGATGACCTTCCCTTCGGGATGGGCGACTACCCCGAAGCCGGTACGATCTTCGACCTCCTCAGCGCCAACCGCATCTCGTGGGCCAACTACCACCACGCCGTCCCCTTCCAGCTCAAGTTCGGCCCCGGTCGGGGCTCATGGTGGAACGTCCTGCTCGGATGGGTCTCGGCCTTCTTCTCCAAGCTGCTGCCCGCGGCCACAACCTACGGCAAGGGCAAGCTTCAGACGACCGCCACGCTCTATCCGCTCGGACTGCTAAAAGCGTCCAATCACCTTAAAACCATTGACCGTTTCTTCGCTGACGCCCGGGCCGGGACCCTGCCGGCTTTCAGCATCGTTGATCCGGATTTCGGCATATGGTCCGAAGAGAACCCGCAAGACGTCCAAAGCGGCGAAGCCTTCTCCGCCCGGATCATCAACGCGGTGATGTCCGGCCCGGGCTGGTCCGACACGCTGCTCATCTGGCTCTACGACGAACACGGCGGCTACTACGACCACGTCAACCCGCCAGCCGCGGTCGCTCCCGACGACGTCGCCGCCGGCGATCCCGTCACACGCTCCTGGCTGAGCCGATTCATCCTCAGCCTCACCCCCTACGCCAAACAGATCGCCACCATCAATGCCGGACCCAAGACCTATACCAACTACGGCTTTCGCGTGCCCGCCGTCATCGTGTCGCCCTACGCCAAACCCAACTACGTGTCCAGCACGATCTACGACCACACATCGATACTCAAACTGGTCGAAATGAAGTGGAATCTGCCCTCGCTTACCCGACGGGACGCGGCCGCGACACCACCACTCGATGCGCTCGACTTCTCCAAGCCGACCTTCCTCGAACCCCCTCTCCTGCCACCCTCGGCGATCACGATCGATCTCTAACTGACGGGCTGAGCTTCGGTCGGCCGCCCCGGCCAGATCGAGGGTCGTGCCGTCACCCTTGACAAAGAGCCCACTTTTCCGCGCGTCGGGACCCCGGAGTCTATACGATCTCTCCCCAGGCAGCCTGCGAGTCGAAAGAGGGGACGTACGCCTGATGGTTGATCGTTTCGACGCTATCGTGGTCGGCTCAGGTTTCGGGGCCTCGGTCGCGGCGTGCCGGCTGGCTCAGGCCGGCCGGGAGGTCCTGGTTCTCGAGCGTGGGCGTAGCTTTCCCCCCGGGTCCTTTCCCCGAAGCCCGCGCCTGCTGGCGCAGAACCTCTGGGACCCCGGAAACGGTCTCTATGGCATGTTCGATGTATGGTCGTTCCGGGGGATCGAGGCCCTCGTCTCCAGCGGGCTTGGTGGCGGCTCCTTGATCTACGCCAATGTGCTGATCCGGAAGGACCCGGCCTGGTTTGTCGACGATATCCCCGGACAGCCGGAGCGGCCATGGCCGGTTACCTACCGTGACCTCGAGCCCCATTACGAGGCCGCGGAGGCAATGCTCGGCGCCCAACGGTACCCCTTCGACGTGCCTCCATACTCCTCGACGGCCAAGACCGAGGCGATGCGTTATGCCGCCTCGCAACTTGATCTTGACTGGCAACTGCCGAACCTGGCCATAACCTTCGCTAACCCAGGCCGCCCACCGGTGCCTTCGGAACCGATCACGGAGGACCGCCCCAATCTCCACGGCTTGCCCCGTCATACCTGCCGGCTCTGTGGCGAGTGCGACATCGGCTGCAATGACGGCGCCAAGAACACCCTCGATTACAACTACTTATCGCGAGCCGTCGACGCGGGCGCGGTGATCCGCACTCTCTCCCAGGTCCGCGATATCCAGCCAGCCGAAGGCGGGTTCCTCCTCACCTACATCCGTCGCGATCCCGGAAGCAGCCCCGCGTGGGGCGGGCGAGCGTCACACGGTCTTCGCGGATCGCTTGATCGTGGGCGCCGGAACCTTTGGGTCGACGCACCTGCTGCTCCGCAATCACAGCGCCTTCCCCCACCTGAGCCCGGCGTTGGGGACCAGGTTCTCCGGCAACGGCGACCTGCTCACTTTCCTGCTGCACAGCCAGCGCCAGGTGGAGGGCACCGCCGTGCCCCGACCCCTCAATCCCGAGTTTGGCCCGGTCATCACCAGCGCCATCCGCATGCCCGATACCCTCGACGGTAAAGGCGACGTCGGACGGGGATTCTACGTCGAGGACGGGGGGAATCCGCAGTTCCTGGACTGGGTCACCCAGAGCGCAGGTGCCCCCCTGGTCCTGGCCCGGCTAGCCGAGTTCCTGGCTCGCAGGGTGTGGGCCCACGCCACCGGTAATCCCCGGTCGAACATCAGCACCAACATCTCTCGCCTGATAGGCGGTGGCGTGACGTCGGCGACCATGTTGCCCGTGCTCTGCATGGGTCGAGACATCCCTGACGGCAACATGACCCTTCGAGGTGGCGATCTCGAGCTCGATTGGACCACAAGTAGCTCCGCCTCCTTCTTCGATCGCGTCGAACGCACTCTGGACAACATCGCTGATTCCTTGGGGGCAACTTTGGCCAATACCCCGTTGTGGTTGTTCAAACGGGTGATCACGGTGCATCCCCTGGGCGGTGTTCCGATGGGAGCTGATCACGAGAACGGGGTGGTCGACGAGTGGGGCGAAGTGTTCGGATACCCGGGCCTGCACGTGGTCGACGGATCGGTCATGCCGGGACCGGTAGGGCCAAACCCGTCACTCACCATTGCCGCTTTCGCCGAGCGCGCCGCGGCTCACATCGTCGGTAGTGCAGCCTGATGGCCTACCAGCTGCAGTTCACCGAGAAGATGATCGGGGCCTTCACCTTCGGCGAGAGCGACTATCAAGCCGGATTTGCGGCCGGGGTAGCACACGGCAGTGACGTCATGTTCCGGCTGACAATCTCCACCGACAACGTCGATGCCTTCATCGCCGACCCGGCCCACCTCGGCGTCGCCGTGGGATACGTCCAGTCCGAAGTACTCGGGGGTCGACTCCCGGTCGAGACGGGGGCGTTCAACCTCTTCGTTGAGGAAGGGCCCCACACCAGGCACATGCTGTACCGCCTGTACTTTGCGGACGCCAATGGCCATCCCTTGACCCTCGCCGGCTACAAGGACGTGCGGCCGGGGCCCATCACGAAGGTCTGGCCAGAGACGTCCACCCTCTACACTCGGATTCTGGAGGGGCACGTCCCGGTCACCGACGGAGGCGAAAGCTCCCGTGAGGGCATCGTGGGATCGGGTGTCCTGCATATCCGTCCGCTCGATTTCGCCCACCAGCTCACCACCTTCCGGGTGCACGGCCCCACCAGGACCGGTCGGTTACACGCGTTCGACGCCTTCGGACGCCTGTTCCTCGATGAGCTTTGGCAGGTGTTCGATCCTTTCAGAGGGTGGTTCCGTCATGGCTGATATCCGTTACGTCATCCTGTCTGACTTGCACTTCGGGGCTGACAACAGCGTGTTGACCTCCGTCGTCGAGGAGCCGGCGGGGACATTTCGGCCCGACCCCACCACCCACAGCGTCCTGCTCGAGGCCATGCTGGCCGGCCTCCGTCATCTCACCGCCGACCAGCAGGAGCCGCCGACCCTTGTTCTCGCCGGCGACGTACTCGATTTGGCCTTGTCGCCAGATGCTGTCGCCGACACTGCGTTCGGGTGCTTTGTCGACCTGGCCTTTGCCGGTGGCGGTCGCGTCTCCGGCGCCGGCGGGGCAACGGGGCCCGGTCCGACGGGGCGCATGTTCGCGCCCGCGGTCTACTACCTGCCCGGCAACCACGATCATCATCTCTGGGAGGGAGCCAGAGAGGCTCAGTACATCAGCTACCTCCGGGAACTCCCTGCCGACCGACCGCTCGATCCGCCATGGCACACCACCCGCTTGTTGCCCGAGCGACAACCACCGTGGACTACCAATGATCTGATGTCGTGTCTGATCCAGCGGCGCCCCGGCTGCGGGGACGTGGCGGTCCGCGTCATGTACCCCAACCTGGCTCTCACCAGTTCTGACGGCAAACGATGCCGAATCATCAGCCACGGCCACTTCTCGGAGTCCATCTACACCCTGATGTCAAGCCTGCGTCAGATGCTCTATCCGGGCCAGGACGCCGGGTTGGCCCCGACCGTCGACAACATGGAGATGGAGAACTTCGCGTGGATCGACTTCTTCTGGTCCACGCTCGGTCGATCCGGCGACGTCGGAACTGATGTGGGTTTGATCTACGCCGACCTCAGCAGCCCCAAGGACCTGGATGCGCTGACGGGGAACCTGGTCCGAAGCCTGTTCGCCAAGAGCCACGGCCCCCGCTGGCTGCGCCCGGTCGAGCGGGCGCTGGTGACCGCAGTGCTGCGAAACGAGGTCAGGCACATTGCCGCCAGCGAGCGGGGCACCCCGGATCTAACATTGAGTCCGAAGGGGAAACAGGGGCTTCGCGACTACCTGCACGGCCCACTGCGACAGCAAATCCTGGAGGATTTGGGAAGCGTGCCCTCCGACCTCGGTTTCATCTTCGGCCACACTCACAAGCCGTTCGTCGACAACTGGACGCTGGACAACTACCCAGCGCCCATCCGGATCAGCAACACTGGAGGCTGGGTCGTGGACACCTCCGATCCGGCGCTGACCCAGGGCGGAGCGGCAGTGCTCCTCGACGACGACCTCAATGTTGCGTCTCTACAGTTCTACCGGCAGACGCCAGACGGAGGCAGCGCGCCGGTGGCGATTCTGACTCCACCGAGCCCTGGTGGTGACCTCAACCCGCTGGAGGCCAGCCTCACTGCTGCCATCGACTCAACTGACGAGCCCTGGCGCACCATATCGTCGGCCGCCAACGATCTCATCGCCCAACGCCACCGACTCCACACGGCCCTGGTCGATGCCGGAACTCGAAAGAAAGGAGACTGACCGTGTCGACCAGCCTACTGGTTCGCCTAAAGAGTGGGCTCCGCAGCATGAGAAGCGTGCATGGGCAGATTGACATCGACGCTCCGCCCGAACGGGTATGGGAAGTGTTCACCGACTTCCAGTCCTTTCCCTCTTGGAACCCCTTTATCTGCAAACTGACAGGAGAACTCATGCCTGGACAAAAATTGGACGTCATTCTGCGGATGGGCTGGTTAAAGATGCGATTTCGTCCCATAGTGACCGCCGTGAAACCTCCTCGAGAGATACGATGGTTAGCTCGGCAGTTCGTACCGGGATTATTCGACGTTCATCGGGCTTTCGAGTTCGAGCCAATGGGGTCATCCGGCACCCACTTCGCCCAATCCGAGGTTGGCAGCGGTTTGACGGCTCCGATTGTCATGCCGATCATGCACCGAAAACTGGAGCAGGGATACGCCGCCCTCAACGCGGCCCTGAAGGCCCGCGCTGAGGGGTCAGAAAGGCAGGACGCCCGATGAAAGCCACTGCTCTCTGGCTAGCCGCCGCCGCCATGCCGGCGACCGCGGTAATGCGCCGCGTCCAGAAGGCCGCGTCGGTGTCGGACAACGGCCGGGTGAGTCTCGGATTCCGCAAGGCGACCTGGCGCACCAATATCAACAGCCACAAAGGGTTCACCCACGACAGCATCAGCAGCTTGGGCTACGACTGGGAACGGATAGCCAATCCTGAGATCCAACCTCGCTTCCCGCTGAAGATTTACCTACCCCAAACCACCGAAGATATCGTCAAGGTGGTCAAAGAAACCAAGGCGTTGGGCGAATACCTGTCGATCCGTAGCGCCGGACATTCGAGCAATCACCTGGTGCTCAACCCAGGTGGGAGCGTGCTCGTCACCCAGGAGCTCAACAATATCGTTGAGGTCGACGAAGACAGCATGACGGCCACGGTCCAATCCGGGATAATCTCGGCCCACCTCGACGACCAGCTGTCCACTCGGGGCCTCGGCCTGCCAATCATCGGGGACCACAACCACATCACCGTCGGAGGTTTCTCCTCGGTCGGCGGTATCAGTCCGGCCTCACACCGTTTCGGCCTCTTCGTGGACACGGTGGAGCGCATCGAGTACGTCAACTGGGATGGCGAGGTGGTCACCGCCAGCCGGACCGAGAATCCTGATCAGTTCTTCGCCGTCCTGACCGGCCGGGGCCAGCACGGTGTGATCGCCACCATCACGGTCAAGATCATCAAGGTCGACAAGTACCACACTGTCCTGAAAAATCATGAACGGCACTACTTCAGCGTCGCCAGCTTTATCAAGGGGGCCGGGAACACCATCAGCAACCCCGGAGATGCCCTGTACGAGCGAGGCGTGTGGCTGAATTACCCCTTGCCGGACGGGCGCAGCGTCGGTGTGGGACAGTTCTCTGCCTACCACGCCACGGACCAGACCAACTGGGCCAAAGCCCGGGACTACGCGTCGTACACCTATCTGGATGGTCTGGGATGGACGGCAGACCACGTGCCGACGAAGGTCGGCGCCGCACTCAAAGCCGTGGGTATGGCCGGGATCATGATGAGTCCGCAGTACGCCACCATCAAGAACGTCGAGTTCTTTACGGACAAGGTGCTGGATTCGATGGTGGGCGATCCGACCAGGATGTTTATCATCTTGGCGCCCTTGGAGCGCTTCGACACCCTTTTCCAGAGCGCATACGACCTGATGCTCGAGTTCCGTTCCCGTTACAAGTGCTTCACGTTTCTCTCTGTCTACGTCAAGAGCATCCACTCGCCCTACCTCGCTCAGAACGGGTCCAGCGACAAATTCTGCGAATTGATGTTCTACAACGGTATCGACAACTCCGGCATGACGCCCGAAGTCACTGAGGAATTGGTCAACCGATTCGACGACATCGTCATCGCCAACCATGGCTTCCGGTACATGCACAGCCTGACGTCGAGCGACCCGGAACGTCGGCGCAAGGTCGATCCAAACGTCTACTACTCCGCCCGGTACGACGGCCCCAGCAATGTTGGGACGCCGCCTGCCTACTAGATGCTTTCGTCTGTCCCAGAAGAGGAGTCCGGCCCGTGTCACGAGAGATCCCCCTGTACACGCTCAACGGCGTGCAACATGCCGAAGCCACCACCCACTACATCTACACCGAGGACAAGCTCGGCCTCTCCGCCCTTCGCTTCCAAAGGGGCGAGGCAAGCGAGGCCGTTCTGATCGTCCACGGCCTGACGACGTCCACCGACATGTTCATCATGCCCGAGCACTACAACCTGGTCAGCTACCTGCTCGACCACGGTTATGGCGACGTCTGGTGCCTCGACTACCGGATGAGCAACCGACATTCCTACAACCTCTTCAAACATCGCTTCACCATGGACGACGTCGCCCTTTACGACTACAAGCCGACCCTCGCCCTCATGCGCCAGCACATCGGCAACAAACCCATCCATGTGATCAGCCACTGCCTGGGCGCGAACAGCTTCACCATGGCCCTGTTCGCCAAGGTGATCGACGGCGTCTCGAGTGTGATCGCCAACAGCGTCGGCCTCACTCCGAGGGTCCCGAAGTGGTCCAATGTCAAGTTGAAGTTGGCGCCCGGGATGGTCGAGTACGTACTCGGCTTCCCGTACCTCAACCCGATGTGGGACGCCGACCCCGGCTTCACCCGCGGGAAGATATTCTCCCGGCTGGTCGATCTTGGTCACCCGGAATGCAACGTCCCGGCCTGCCACATGCTCAGCCTGATGTGGGGATCAGGGCACCCGGCGCTCTACAGCCACGCCAACCTGGCGGATGTCACTCACCGTCGGGGAGGTGACCTCTACGGCGCCACGAGCATGAACTACTACCGTCACGTCCGCAAGATGGTGAAGGCCGGAGGGGCCGTCAAGTACAGCGACTCACCCCAGTACGCCGCCCTCCCCGACGATTACTTTGCTTACGCCAAGGAGATAGAGACTCCGGTCCTCTTCATGACAGGCGCGGACAATAAGGTATTTTCCAATTCGAACATCGTGTGCTGGGAGCGGCTACAGGACATCGTGCCGGGTCGTCACGAGTTGCACGTGTTCCCGGGCTACGGGCACCAGGACCCATTCATGGGCGACCACGTCGACCGGGACATCTTCCCCCGGTTGCTCGAGTTCATCGAATCGCACCGCCAGGATGAACCGCAGTATTTTTCGTCAGGGAAAGAGTCCGTTCACTCGACTGACGGTCACTGAAAGCGGCAGCTCTGGATTTGCAGAGGAGGAAATAGGTGTGACGATCGTAGAGAGGCCTTCGTTCAAGCGGGCGCCCTTGATCCTTCCGGGGCTTCCGGTGCCGTATCCCATGACCCGGACCGACCGGGTGCCGGCCCGTCGCTATTACGACGCGGAGTTCTACGCGGCCGAGTGTGAGCAGCTCTGGACGAGGGTGTGGCAGATGGCGTGCTTCCTGGCTGAGATCCCCAACCCGGGCGACTTCGTTACCTACGAGATCTTGGACAAGTCGATCATTGTCGTGCGGGGCGACGACATGACGGTCCGAGCCTTTCATAACGCCTGTCGCCACCGGGGCGTCGAGCTGGTAGTGGACCGGGGCCATGCGAGGAGCGGCTTCACCTGCCCGTTCCACGGCTGGTGCTATGGCCTCGACGGGGCCAATACCTTCCTGTACCAGCCTGATCTCTTCGAGGAGTCCAACCGCCAAGTAGACGACCTCGCCCTCGTCTCCTGCCGGGTCGAGACACTTGGTGGGTCGGCGTTCATCACTTTGGACGACGACGCCCCTCCCCTCCAGGAGTGCATGGGATCGTACGTCGCGTTCCAGGACATGTGGAAGGTGGACGGACTCTGGCCCGAGTGGTGGCTGTCCTGCCGCATGCCGGTCAATTGGAAGCTGGCCATGGAGGCCTTCATGGAGGGCTACCACCTCATGGAAACCCACCCTCAGCTGTACACGGGGACCAACCGCAACGTCTACCGGGATGTGGGAAAGGTTCGAAACGACGAATCGCTGGCGTGGGAGCGAGCCAAAACAAAAGGGAACGTCGACTCCCGAGCGTTCATCCAGGGACAGATCGACAACATGTGGCTGCACAGCATCGGGATGGCCGGATTGACGCACGAGAAGGACATCCGGGTGGCGGAAGGGCTGCTGGGATTGGAGCTGCCAGGCGACCCCGGTGAGGCGTCGAAGACCTGGACCACGTCCGTCAACGACGCGGTCACGGCGTGGAACGAGGTGCAAGGCATAGCCATGCCCGACCTCAACGCCATCCTGGCCGACCCCTTGAATGCGTACGTGGAGTTCGTGTTCCCGCATTTCTTCCTGCTGCCCAGCTTCTCCAGCGCCTCGGCCTACCGGATACGCCCCCTCGGCCCCGAAGAATGCCTTTTCGACCTGTGGTCACTCACCCGCTACCCACCCGGCCAGCACCCGCCGGCGCCGCCGCGCCCTACCCCGATGGGTCCCGACGACCCGCGGTGGCCGGCCATCCCCGCTCAGGATTACTCCAACCTCCCGCGCCAGCAACGGGGCCTGCACCAGGACGGTTTTGAGTACATGCGACTGTCCGACAAGGTCGAAGGCCTCATCAGCAATTACCAGCGCCTGATCGACGGGTTTCTGGCCGGCCTACCGGACGAGCAGCTCGTCGCCGCTATACAGCACGTCACCGGCTCCTTCGAGGTCGAGACCCGCGACACCGGCATCTGAGAAACAATCCTATGTCAGCGATGTGAACGAGCGCACCGCACGATTCGATCGTCACCGATTTAGGGCGACGATCGCCATGTCCTCCATGACCGTCAGAGGTGCCGGCGCCGGGGCGCCAAAGTCCCGATACAACGCATGGATGTTTGCCACCACCCGCTCGGCTTCTCCCCAATCTCCGAAAGGCGCCAAATCGATATCTCGGGCCGCTTCCAAGGCGGTCATGCCCGCCTCGAAGCGCATCCGGCTTTCGGTGGTGAGATACGTAAAGTAGGCCTTGAGGTCGGAGACGGCCCCCAGGTTGGCTAGTGGTCCATGACCAGGTACGATGGTCGTGGGGGCCAGTTCGAGTATCCGATCGCACGCGGTAATCCAATTGGCCACAGGCCCGGACCACACGATCGGGTGTCCCCGATGAAACAGGATGTCCCCGGTGAACATGACCTGCTCGCCAGGTAGGTACGCCACGACGTCGCCTGCCGTGTGGGCTGGACCGACCTCGAGCAGTTGTACTATCCGGTCACCTACCTGGAGCTCCAGTTCCCCCTCGAAGATGCGGGTCGGCCGGACGAGTTCGATGCCATCAAAGGAGAACGGCCCGAGGACGCGGCGGATGAACGTCCCTAACAGGCCTTCAGGATCGATCGATGGCGACAGAGAGTTCGTCCTTGGAGGGGATTGATCGGCCATCTCATCGGCGCATCGCCTGGAGGCCACGATCTCCGCAGACCTCACCAGAGAGTTGCCGAACCAGTGGTCACCGTTGCAGTGCGTGTTCACCACAGTGGCTATTGGACACCCCGCGTCGGTGATGGGCTGCATGGCATCGAGCATTTCCCTAGTGAGATGCAGGTCAAAGAGCGTGTCGACAAGGATGGATCGATCGTCGCTGGTAATCAGGCCGGCGTTCGACCAGCCCCAGCTCCCATTCGGCTGGAGGTACGCCCACACGCCGTCAGCGACCTCGTGCAGACCCTTCTCATAGCCCATTTGCGGCCTCCTGTCGCCTCGTGGGTCAGTCGGGTCCCTAGTATCGCCGCGGTGGCTTTAGCCGGTGAGCAGCCGGTGGGGGTCGGAGCCGGTCGGTGGGTGGCGCAGCTTGCACAAGGCTTGGGCCTCGATCTGGCGGATCCGCTCGCGGGTCAGGTTGAAGTGCTCGCCGACCTGGTCGAGGGTGCGGGGCTCCCCCCGGTCAAGCCCGAAACGCAACCGGAGGACTTCCCGCTCGCGTTCGCCGAGGGTGAGGAGCATCGCGTTGACTTCGTCCGCCCGCAGAACCGCGGCGGCGGCGTCGAAAGGGGAGACTGCGGATCGGTCCTCCAGCCTGTCGCCGAACTCGGCGTCGCCGTCGTCGCCCAGCGGCTCGGAGAGCGAAAGCGGCTCCGCCGCGTGGCGGAGGATCTCGGTGACCTTCTCCTCCCGGAGTTGGAGGTCGGCGGCCACCTCGGCCACCGTGGGGCGCCGGCCCAGCCGTCCTTCGAGGCGGGCCCGGGCGTTCGTCACCTCATTGAGGAGGTCCCCGGCGTTGGCCGGGAGACGGATGGTGCGACCGGTGTTGGCGATGCCACGGGCGATGGCCTGGCGGATCCACCAGGTGGCGTAGGTCGAGAACTTGAAGCCCTTACGCCAGTCAAACTTCTCGACCGCATGGATCAAACCCAGGTTGCCCTCCTGGATCAGGTCCAGCAAGGGCAGATCGGTCCCCTGATATCTTTTGGCGATATGCACGACTAAGCGCAGGTTGGCCGTGACGAACGTTTTGGCGGCGAGGTCCCCTTCTCGGGTCAGGCGGCGAAGCTTCCGTTTGTGCGCAGGGGTGATCCTCTGGGTCGTGGCGAGCTCGGTTCGGGCTTGCCGGGCGACCTCGATGGCTTGGGCCAGCCGGGCTTCGTCGTCTTTGGCCAGCAGGGCATACTTGCCCATATCGTTGAAGTAGAGGCGGACCAGGTCTTCCTCGGGCTGCGCAGCGTGATTATTGGGCACTCGTCCTCGTCTCGATGTACCCGGACAGATCCTTCTGGCCAGTGCCCATCTGGCGAGTGCTGTCGGTCCGGGGTCAATGACCGCCGACGGCACACCTCAGCAATCTCAGAATACCTCGCCAAACCCCCAAATCGTGACAGGATGTCCGCCCCCCGCCCCCGCCCGCCCCCCCGCTCCCCTCCGCCTCAGACGAAGCAGCTTCGGTCGCTCGTCGATTCGGCAGGGGGCGGGGCCTTAGCGATAGGACTTCAGGCCGGGGGGTTGGGTACGCCGAGGTAGGGGAACAGGGCCTGCAGATCATCGTGGGGCTTGAGGCCGGTGGGGGGTACTTTGCCCTTGGTGAGCCAGGCGAAGCGCATGCTGAACACGTCGTCGGTGAGGACGCGACCGTTGGGGTAGGCGGGGGGCTGGGTACGGTCGTAAAGGAGGATGTCGGGCAGCACCTGTATGGCTGCTGCCTTGGCCTCTTCGGGCGAGTAGCCGCTGGATTCCAGGATTTTGGACCATGGCCCCAGATAGTTGGCCACGTCGTCGGTGGGCTGGCGGGAGTTGTAGAGGTTCTTCTCGCCGTCGGGGTTGATGAACGGGTTGATGGTGGGGTGCCCACCCCGGTCCATCTGCACCAGCTTGCCGTCGCGCCGCAGGCTGATGGTGGCCCAGACCCCGATGATTGGACCGGAGCCGAGCAGGTCGTTGGGTATCTCCACGGCGATGGAGTCGACGTTGTTCTCGGCGAAGTCGTCGTGGCCGGTCCAGACGAATCCGTGCAGGGCGCCTTCCACGTCGGCGAAGAAGGGGTCGCTGCGCAGCCCGGCGCACAGCCGGATCTGGCCGGCCTGGACGAGTTGGGCCGAGCCGTCGAAGCTGACCGGGAGGGAGTCACAGAGGACCTCGCCGGCCGGCTCTGGCTGCTGGGCCTGGTCGCCGAGGGCGTACCAGGCCCTCCCGGTCTGCTTGCCGTCCCGGAACGGAGAGAAGGTGAAGGTGAAGGCGATATCGGCTCGGTTGTCGGCGTTATTGTCAATATTGATCCGGTAAACGGCGTCCGGGTGGAATTCTGGGCCGGTCGTCGGGGCGGGTATGGGGGGCGGGGCGCTGGTCGGGTTCGAGTCGATAATCAGCACCGTCTTGTCCGGATCATCTGATGACTGAAATACGAATACGTCGGTCAAGTCCAGGCGCCGATCGTCGCCAGGAAACTTGAGCTTGTCAGCACTGAAATGGTTGGACATGGTTCCTCCTGGGGTCGTGATATTCGGAGTCGGTGGTGCCGTCGTGGCGGCCGCTACCAGGGTCCGGAGCAACGCTCCCGGAGCGTGCCGCATGCTGGCGGCACAGTCCAACACGGTACGGGGAATGCCCGTGTTGCGAAGATGCTATCACGTGCCCGGTGGCAGAGGAACCCGGCCTTCAGATCCGGGCGAACCTCCGGAGACCAGACAACGAGGTCCTCATTGTCTGAAACTCCGTCCAGGACGATATTCCCTGAGCGGTCCGGCCACGATCATCTTGAAGCCTGCCGCCAGTGGACCGACGGCCACACTCCTTGCCTACTTCGATCGTGGCTCGACACCCTGTAGATTGGGGGCAATCCCAGCCACGCAACCTGGCTCGGCCAGTAGCCCAGAGGTCGTGACATCGTCGGCCACGACCGTTCCATCGATCACACCGGAAGCGAGGGTACATGTCTCGCATTCTCTTCACTAACGGGCGACTACTGACCTGTGACGAACAAAGCCCAGACCCTTTCGACGGCGACGTGCTGGTAGAGGGCGACCGAATCCTCGACGTTCGGCGCGGCCCGGGCGCCGCATTCACGGACGCACAGGTCGTCGACGTGGCCGGCGCCACCATCATGCCGGGCCTCGGGGACGCTCATGTTCACTTCGGACAGCCCCTCGACTTCGAGTTCGACTATCTCGGGGCCGCCATGGCTCCCCCCGAGGACGGAGCTCTTTCCACGGCGGCGGTGGCACAGGCGTACGTCGAGAACGGGGTCACCACCTGCGTGAGCGGAGGTAATGCCAGCGCCCGAGGCGACGTAGCGCTGAGGGAGGCGATCGAACGGGGCTGGATTACGGGCCCCCGCATCGTTCCCGGCGGCCAAATCGTGTCCGACCCAAAAGGTATCCCTTCGTCCGTGATGCCGACCACCGCGGCCGAGATGCGAAGGATCGTCGCCGAGCAGTGCGACCTTGGGGTAGAGGTAATAAAGGTCTTCCTCTCCGGAGAGAACGTGATGCCCCCCGGCTCGCCGCTCATCCCGGTCGAAGACACCTTTGTCGGTGACGAACTGCTGGAGGCGATGGTGGACGAGGCCAGCCGCCGCGGGGCGTTCGTCAACGCCCACGCCCGCGGGGCGGGATCCGTCGCCCTCGCGGCCCGCGCCGGGGTACGTCTCATCAGCCACGCGAGCTACGTAGACGACGAGGGGCTGCGCCTGCTCACCAGCCGGGCCGACGTCTGGATCTGTCCGGGCGTCCACTACCTCTGGGCGATGCCGCATGTGGCGCCCGAGCCGTACGCTTCCCTAGCGAAGGAGGGTGGGTACCCCCAGGAGTACGAAGACGCCGTCAAGACCATTGCCCGCTTCGTTGAGGCGGGCGTACCTCTGCTGGCCGGAGGCGACTACGGCCACGTGTGGCAGCCCCACGGTCAGGCAGCTCGCGACATCCAGCACTTCGTCGAGCGAGCCGGCATGGACCCTTACCAGGCGGCGCTCACGGCAACCAGAAACATGGCGGCCCTCACCGGCTGGGATATTGGTCGTTTGCGGAGTGGCGCCTTTGCGGACCTGGTTATCCTCGACGGAGATCCACTGGCCGACGTCACCGTGCTGACAGACCCGTCGCGGCGGCGGGCCGTTGTGAAGGCAGGTGTGATCTCTTGGGTCAACCCAGCCAGCCTCGAGCGGCTCTGACGCCAAGCCGATCCCGACTCATTCGAAGGGAAATCTGTGGGATCGACGGAACAGTCGAACAGCGAATAGGTTGTGATCTATGGGCGACTTCTATGGCAGGGCGCCGTCGGAGGGAGTTACGAGATGTCAGTAACAGACCCAAAGCCGGTCGAGGCCGATCCCAGAGCCGGTGCGCGCTGGCAGGACCCCACACAGTGGAGGCTACGGCTGGGATTGATGTTGTCGGCTCACCAGCTGGTCGGAACTCCGCCCGCGACACTGTTTCGGAGGTTGATGTCCCTGGCTCAGTCGGCGGAAGCCCTCGGGTACGACTCGTTGTGGGTTCCCGACCACTTCATCCAGATGACCCCGGATTCTGACGCGGGGGAGGCCTCCCTAGAGGCGTATACCACGCTCGCTGCCCTCGCCGTGGCGACGGAGAAGGTCATGCTCGGGACGGCCGTGACAAGTGTGACGCACCGTCACGCACCAGTGCTGGCTAAGCAAGTAGTAACCATCGACATGGTGTCGGAGGGTCGGGCCGTGCTGGGTATTGGCCGGGGCTGGGCCGAAGACGAGCACGAAGCCTACGGAATACCCTTCGGGAGCGCCCGCCGACGCAGCGAAGAGCTGGAAGAAACGCTATTGGTCTGCCGCTCGATGTTCACTCAGGTGCGCACCTCGTTCCATGGCAAGCACCTTCAGGTCGAGGCGCTGAACGTGCCGATCGCCCTGTCGCGCTTTGGCCCTCCCATCATGGTCGGCGGAAGTGGGCCGAAGTTCACGCTGCCGCTGGTCGCCCGCTACGCCGACATCTGTAACTCCGGGTACGGGGACCCAGAACAGGTTAAGGAGGTGTTCGCCTACGTCGATGGTCTCTGCGAGGAGTACGGCCGGGATCCCAGCACTCTCTGGCGGACACAGCTGAAGCCGATATCCGTCGGAGCGACGCGAGCAGAAGCCGAACAGGGCTGGAGCGATGTCGAGCGTCGGATGCTGGAGCGGTATGGCCCGATAACCGGGACCCATCGAGAGGTCGTCGATCAACTCCGCCCGTACGTTGAGGTGGGCGTTGGAGGGTTCGTCGCGGTAATGCCCTACAGCGGAATGACCCCTGACCACATCGAACGGGTGGCCGCCGCGCTCGATGAGGTGTTGCCCGCACCTCGAGCGATTTGACACCCGGACCGAGGGGGGCCTCTCCATATGTCTGAGCTGAAGATTGTGTCTGTTGACGACCATGTTCTCGAAAGCCCCGACATCTGGCAAGACCGACTCCCGAAGCGATACCAGAGTGTGGGCCCACGGGTCATTCGAGAACGCGGATCATCGCGGCTCGAAGCAACGTCCGCGGCCATTCGTTATGTTTACGAGCGAAGTGACGACGGCCGCTGGTGCGATGTCTGGTGCTACGAGGAGGCTGTCTTCCCGCTCCCTCGCAGAACGGCGCTCGTGGGATACGAAGCCGAGAACGGCCACCACCCGATCACGTTCGATGAGGTCCGACCTGGTTGCTACGATCCCGTCGCCAGATTGGCGGACATGGACGCTAACGGTGTGGCCGCATCTGTCAACTTTCCCAACGAATTCGTCCGTTTTGCCGGCCAACGGTTCCTCAACGCCAAGGACAAGGACCTGGCGCTGCTGTGCGTTCGCGCCTACAACGACTGGGTGATCGACGACTGGTGCGCCGGCTCAGGTGGGAGGCTCATCCCGCTCGGGATCGTCCCGCTCTGGGACGCCGGACTGGCTGCGACCGAAGTCCGCCGCCTGGCCGGCCGTGGGGCCCGAGCAGTCTCCTTCAGCGAGCTGCCTGCCTACCTGGGACTACCGTCCATCTACAGCGGCTACTGGGACCCCTTCTTCGCCGCCTGCAACGAGACGGACACGGCCATCTGCCTTCATATCGGGTCTGGCTCGAAGATGCCCAGCACCTCGGACGACGCGTATCTGGCGACGTCTGCTTCTCTGCCGCACGTCAACGGAATGATGTCGATGACCGATTGGCTGATGTCCGGCCTACTGGCCCGTTTTCAGAATCTACGGCTCTTGTTCGCGGAGTGCCAGATAGCTTGGATCCCCTTCCAGTTATACCGGTGCGACTATCAGTGGAAGGACAACTTCTCATGGGGATGGGGTGACCGTCACGGGCACGAGGTTTTCCCCAACCCGCCAAGTGAGTACTTCTATAAGCACGTATTGTGCTCCTTCTTCGACGATCCGCCCGGGGTGCGATCGATCGAGCGGGAGGGGTTAGCCGACAACGTCGCCCTGGAGGTCGACTACCCGCACGGTGATTCCACCTGGCCCCACAGTATGGAAGTGGCGGCATCCATCGCTGATCAGCTGCAAACGGATACCGCATACAAAGTTATCCGAGGTAATGCCGAACGCTTCTTCCGGCTCTAGATCACTGACGCGGGCCTTCTATCCAACCACCACACGAACACGGCCCAGGTTCATGATCCGTCCATGGGGATTGTCCATCTGCCCGAGTCGGTGCGCTGTGACCCGGAGGGCAGGAAAATAGGTCCTGGCCTTGGTGAAGGCATAGTCGCGGCTAATTCGCATCGACTCGTAAGCGATGTCTTCGTTGGTAAGGCGCTCGGAAATCGGGAAGTCGCCACCGCCCTGGAAGTCCCACTCCAAAGCGATGACGGTGCCCGTCCCCGGAGGCACATCGACCACCGCCGAGAAAGCGACCGGGTCGCCCACGCCAACGTCCGCCCGCTCGGCGCCGTTGGCACGCAACTCGACGACCGGCTGGATGCCGCGACGGGTTACGGCGCAGAGGGCAAGTGGATTTGGCCGTCGGTGACCTCATAGTTCGTGCTTGCAGGAGGTGCGATGCCCCGCTCGACCCAGGCGGCGACATCATGGAGGGCCTGTTCGACGACGCCCCGGTGATTGACGATCCGGGTGGCGCGGTGAGGAAAGAGGTCGACGCCGGGCGTGAGCGCCAGGTCCTGGTGCATGGCTCGGTCGGTGAACCAGATCCGGAAATTGTCGTGGATCCGGTCACCGAGCGCGCTGGCCACCCGACGGCGGTACCAGTCGACCTGCTGGGGGTAGGCGATCGTGTCGAACAGGCTGTGAACGACGATCATCTTCCCGCCAAACCGCCCGGACATGAGTGAGTGCCCGTTGGTCCGGACATAGCGTGGTCCGAGAAGCTCCGGGCGTTGCGGGTAGATGGGTCGTCCGGCCACCCTGAACTGGTCCCACTCATGGAACTCCGGGTCGGGCACCTGGTGGCGGTGGTAGGTCTGAAGGGCCAGATACGGCTTGTTGTCGACGATGACGTCGTCGCCAACGGCAACCAACCGTAGGTGTTCGAGCTCTTCCAGGCCCGCCCCGGTCGTGAGGTAGTCGCCGCGACGACCTGAGACCCAGACGTGGTGACCGGCCGCCCTACCGGTCGTGAATCGCAACATCGCCCCGGTCAGATCGGCCTCGCCCGCCTCTTCGAGCCGGAAGGCGACAGGCACGTCATCGAGGTACATTCCCCGCATCGGGATCGGAAGTCCGAGTTGGGCGGCCTGGATCGGCCAGACGAGTTCGACGATGTTGGTCGCATACTCCACCCTGGCCGCGTTTAGGGATTCGGTGGGATGTTCGCCGAGGTAACCGGGGACAGTCCAAAAGTCGGTGAAGTAGTCCGCATCCCACGTGGCGAAATGGTCGAAGAAACCGGCCACCCACACGGTCGAGTACTGAAGGTGAACCCGCTCGGCGTCGAACCAGGCCCCCGCTGGGAACCCCATCCGGGTCACCTCGGCCAGGGCGTCTCGTTCCTCTTGGTTCAATCCGGCGAACATGTCGCCGCTGCCACCGGGCTCCAGCGCGTCGACGATCTGGGGAAGCTTGTCCCGGAGCACCCTGAAGGCGTGTGCCTGCACAGACAAACCGTTGGGCATCCCCATCATGGGTCCCTGGATGTAGGTAACCGCGCCGTCCCACACGCCGTCGCAGTTCTCGAAGCAGGCGATGGCCGAGAGCCCCCCTCCGCTGCCAACGAACACATAACCGTAGGGGCGGTGCTCGCCATAGTGCTCGGCGGCGAGACGGCGCGAGTAGGTCGCCACCGCGGCGCTGGCCCGGTAACCGGTGATCGTCGAATCCTCTCCTCGCCGCGCCCGGCGGAACCGGCCCAGGTTTGACTCGACCAGGTACCCACCGTTCCCGATCGCAAACTCGATGTATCCGGCAAAGGCACCCTCGGTGGCGCCGTGCTCGGAACCCGGAACCGGGCTCATGGGTTGGAAAAACCGGCCTTGATACTGCCGTGGGTTGGGGAAATACCCAGAGAACCGGCAATCAGTATCCCTGAACCCGCCGTGTACATAACGGTGGCGCACCGGAGTGTCTCGCCACTCGTCGACATCAACGAATGGCTCATTGAATACCGGATCCGTGAATCCCATGCCGCGTCCTTCGGCCATCAGCTCTCCTAGTATGAGGTTTGAAGCAGGAAACACGCATTGATAGCACCGGCATTCATCCCGGCGTGCTATTTGACCGTCTGGTTCAACGCCTCCACCCACGGCGTCAGGTAGTCCCACGCTCACGAGATGACCGGCTCGACAGGCTCAAAGCCGGCAGGATCTATCTGGTCGCCTGCTTGAACAGCTCGACCCACGGCGTCAGGTGGTCCACGGCGGCCTGATAGTCGGGAGGGATGGGAAGCACGACGTCAACGTTCGTTACTCCGGCCTCGACCAGCGGCAGGAGATGCTCCATCGACGGATCGGCAAGAGGCCGCCCGTCGGCATCTGCCACCAGAGGGAGACTCGCTTGGATCTCGATTTCGCTGGGATCTCGGCCGAAGGAGGCGACGGCCTCGCGCATGCGCGGAATCGCCGCCACCACGTCGTCCTGGGCTGCTCCCCAAGGGTTCCAGCCGGTACCGAAGCGGGCCAGACGTCGCATAGCGCCAGGGTTGACCGATCCGCTGATCCACAGGGGTACGCCGTCACGTTGGAGCGGCTTGGGTTGCATGTGGATCGCCTCGAACGAGAGCTCCGGAGACGAGTACGTCGCTCGCGGCTCTCGCCACAACGTTTGGCAGACCTCGAGCGTGTGATCCAACAGCCGGCCCCGCCGCTCGAACTCGAGCCCGGCCGCCGCGTACTCCTCGCGTTGCCACCCGATGCCGACGCTCAGATCGACCCGGCCGCCCGATACGGTGTCGAGCGACGCCATCGCCTTGGCCAACACGATCGGCCGGCGCAAGGCCGCGAGCATCAGACTGTTCATGACCCGAACCCGCTCGGTCACCGAACAGACGACCGTCATGGCCACGATCGGGTCGGGAATCACCGCGTCCGGACCTAGATCGACCGTCCCGCCCAGTCGGCCACCGAGCTCCGGTCGGCCATAGGCCTCCAGATGTTCACCGAAGACCACGTGATCGCCCGAAACGATGATCCGATCCGCCCCTGCTTGTTCCGCGGCCCGCGCCTGGTCGGCGATCTGACGCCACCGGATCGGATTATCCGCTCCATAGGTGATGACTCGGACGCCGAACTGCGGTGCTCCACGCCTTCTGTTTATAGACGGCACTCCCGGTCCCCCCTTCTTCCAAGAACCGACAGATCGACAGCATTTTCATCCCTGCTTGCCGCGCGTTCTCTCACTTTTGGACATCTGAGCAGCCTGAGGCTGCACAGATGTCCAAAGGTCGCGACATCTTCATCGACGTTGCCGCCCGGGAATGACCAAGTCAGACGGTCGGGTTCAGGTCGCGGACCCACTCGGTCATGGACGCGCCATCGTTGATCGGGTTGTCCGTATACATACGCCCGCGTCGGATCTTCCCGTCCTCCACCTCCATGATGCCCATGAGGGGTGTCACCCCTTCCGCATGCTCGGTTACGGTCTCCAAAAAGATCGTGTCGCCGGCCACCGCGCTAGCGACGAGGCTCCAATGACGGTCCGGCTTGTTCGCCCAGATGCGGGCGGTCACCTGGCGAAATGTCTCGGCGCCACGCCAGCTGCGGGCCGGCCGGAGTGGATGGGTGACTTCACAGTCTTCATGCCAACACGACACAAGAAGGTCGAGATCCATCTCCTGCTGGCCTTTCACGAACCGGGCCAAGACAGCTTCAGCGTCGTCCATATGCTCTCCTGTCGTGTTACGGGGATGGTAGCGACAATGGGCCCCCCAGGCGAGGGCCATGACTGTGGCCCCCTCATTTGGCAACGGTGCAACCCAGCCTTCGGCAGGCAATTCGACGGCTCCGAATCGCGACCCGACCCCCAACCCGATCTCAGTTGATGAGGTCGCCCGGAAGCTCTGAGGTGACGGCCGCCACGATCCGCCCGCCATTCACGTCATTGTGCTAAGACAGCGATCAGCTCAGTCGCAGCATGTCTCATCGACAAAGGTGGGGAGAATGGTTCAGGCAGATCCCGGAGCAAACACGGGTTCTCAGGCACTGAGTACTCAAGGTATGACCGCGATCCAGGCCGGGGTCGAGAAGACTCGATCGCGGACCGGGCTGATAGCCGTAATTATCGGGGATATCGTGATTGCGGTCGCGGCGATCCTCGGCGTGTACTGGGTAAAGAATGTTGGCACAGCGAGCGCCACATCGGTTGTATCGATCCTCAGCAGCGGATTTACCGCGATTGGCACCCTGACGACGGCGTACTTCGGGATCAAAGCCGTAGCCAACACCGCCAACACAGCCGCGCTCAATCCTGGGAACCCCGCTGGGGGCCCGCCCACGACCGGCGGCCCACCCACGACCGGCGGCACACCCACGACCGGCGGCCCACCCACGACCGGCGGCCCACCCACGACCGGCGGCCCACCCACGACCGGCGGCCCACCCACGACCGGCGGCCCACCCACGACCGGCGGCACACCCTAACGGAGGCGTCGCTAATGATCGGGGGCAGCCGACGGACTGGTCGTTAAGGCCCAAGTGCTGATCGGGCGTCTTTGTTAAGGTCGGACTGCGTCTCCGGTGGGGCCAAGTGAGGACGGCGGTCAACAAGATGCCACCGAGGACTATGGCGATTAGCCCCACTACGAGGTGCACCCTTGCTGCTCCTCCACAGGTGGTCTGGTCTTCTGCGTAGGATCCGCCGGCCCAACCGATGAGGATGGGTGCCCGACAGTGGAGGGCCGGCAGAGGAGCCGGCCCTTTGCTCTGTCCCACGTAGTGAAAGGGCAGAGTGATCGCGAGGATCCCGAAGGCGATTACTGCGACGAGCAGAAGGCTGCCGAAGATCCTTCGGAAACGCGTGTCGGCGTCCACCGCGCGGACGGTATCGCGTGGCTAGGGGGATCGCCACGGTCGGCATTCACTTCTGGACATCTGAGCAGCCTCAGGCTGTACAGATGTCCATTTGTCGCGGCGACGAACAGGAACCCCCTCACCACCGCACCAGGCGGTAGACCATGGAACCGCCGGCCAGGCGATCGCCCAGCCGTCCTGGCTGATGCGAGCCCAAGGGGCCGGGTCCATCGGCCGCCTTGACCGTAACCGTTATCGGGGCGGTTCCCACGTTGCCACGCGAGTCTCGCTGACGGGAGTGGATTCTCGATCCTCGGTCGTCGGGGTTTGTGTCGGCAGTCCTGGGTTGGTGCGGCGCTGGGGTGGCGGTGGCTTGGGCTATGGGAGGGGGTCGAGTTGGTTGGGGTTGGTGGTGCCATCTGCGATGTCTACGGCGAGTTGCGAGAGGCGGAGGTTGTACTTGCGGGCGTGGGCGCGCAGGCGTTGGAAGGCGCGGTCCATGTCGATGTTGGCGGCTTGGCTGATCTTGCCTTTGGCTTGTTCGATCACGATCCGGCTGTTGAGGGCCTGGCTGAGCTGGAGGTTGAGGGTTTGGGCATCGACGGCCACTTGGTGTTGGATGATGGCGATAGTGGCGATGTCCGCCAGGCCTTGGGCGGCAGTCACGTCGCTGGCGTCGAGGGTGCCCTGGTCGGCGCGAAACATGTTCAGCGCCCCGATGGTCCGTCCTCGCAGGCGGAGAGGAAGGGCGTGGACGGACCCGAACCCGGCTGCCACGGCCTCGGAGGCAAAGCGAGGCCAGCGGGTGTCTGCGGCCTGAAGGTTGACGTTCACGACCGGCTCGCCGCTGGCGAAGCAGTCGACGCAGGGGCCTTGGTCGGCTTGAAGCTCGAAGAGCTCGAGGACCCGCATGGCCTCGCTAGAGGAAGCCACGACCTGCAGGGCGCCGCTGGGGGCGGCGAGCATGACCCCGGTGGCGGCCACGTCAAGCGCCTCGACGCAGCGGTCCGCGAGCAGTGTCAAGAGGTCAACCACGTCGAAGTCGTCGACCAGGTTGTCGGCTAGCTCGACCAGGGTGCGAATGAGAAGGTCGGCGTCGGGTATCACGGGCGCTCCCTACGATCGGGTTCGCTGGCGACGCGGGGGCTAGGCGGGCCAAGCGGGCGATGTTCTTTGCCCATTTCAGCACATCGCCTCGGCGGGTTAGCGTTCGTCGAGATCGTCGAAGCGCAGCGTGCGGGCAACCACCTCCCGGCCGACCTCGTTTAGCGGCCGGTCGGTGGCGAAGGCGTGGGCGCGTAACCGGATCAGGGCATCGCCGACGCTGATGTCGAGCTGCACCGAGACCATCCCGGCGGCCTGGTGGACCACGGCGTGAATGTCGCTGCCGAATTCGGCGGGGATCGAGCCGGCCTCGGTGCCGGCTTGGAGAGTGAACACCGTGCGGGCGATAACGTCCGCCATGACCAGAGCATCGGCATGCTGGTCGTCGCTGAGCCGTCCCGGCCTGTCGCGGAACAGGTTGAGGGCGCCGAGGCGGGCCGCGCCAATCCGGACCGGAAAGCCGAAGATGGCTCGGGCCCCAGCGTCAATGACCTTGGGGGTGAACGCCGGCCACCGGGGCGACACCGGTGCGACCAGATCCGGTTCGGTGATCGCCGCGCCGGTGTGGTAGGCGTCGATGCAAGGTCCTTCCCCCAGGGTGTACTGCAGCTCCTCGATCAGAGCGGCCACCCTGCCACTGCTGCACAGTGACGCCTGGGGGACGCCGTCGGTCAGGATCATCACCCCGGCGCCGGTGACCGCCACCAGGTCGGCCGCAACCTCGCACAGTGGGCCCGGCGTCGACGAGCTGACGCCAGCCGCGACGAGCCGCTCGAGGACGTGGGCCAAACGCTCGCCCGCCACCTCAAAGCGCCTGCTCGCAACCCCGACTGCTGTGGGCCTGCTGTCGCACTCCCGGGCCTCCTCACCGAACGACAGGGCGCTCCACGAGGACCAGGTTTCGCGCAGACCAGCCGAGCCACGGCTGATCTCCCCAGTACCCTAGCGCGCCGAGATTGAGCTTCGGTGCGAACTCGTCCGGGGAAACCCCAAACGGGCTGGCACCGGCTCGACCCGGACGGTCCACGCTCGTGCCGGCCACGGGGCGAACCACCGGCGAAGCCAGCCGGGGATACCCGCCGCGCCCGCAACCCACCGAAGCCACCCGGGGGATACCCGCCGCGCCCGCAACCCACGGAAGCCCGAAAAAACTCAGGCGGGGTTTGTGCTCTTCCAGCCCGCTAGCCCGCACCAACCGCGTTGAGGTAGGTGAGGGCCTGCCGGTAGGAACTGATGACGCCGGACTCGTGATAGGCGATGCCGTGATCAGCGCAGAACGTCCGGATGATCGGTCGCGCCCTCGCCAGGTTGGGCCGAGGCATGGCTGGGAAAAGGTGGTGTTCGATTTGGTAGTTGAGCCCGCCGAACAGAAACGTGATGAAGGGGCCACCGATGACGTTACGGCTCGTGATCACTTGGCGACGGAGAAATCCCAACTCTGAGTCGTCGACCAACACGGGCATGCCCTTGTGGTTGGGGGCGAAGGTGCACCCCAGGTACAGGCCGAAGAGCCCTTGCTGGACGGCCACAAAAGCCAGGGCCCGAAGCGGTGAGAGCACCCACAGGACGGCGATCAGGTAAAGGGCAGCGTGCAAGCCCAGCAGCATTCCCTCCACAACGGACGAACGATCCCGCCGCCGGAGGAGATTATCAACCCCCGACACATGTAACCCAACCCCTTCAACCAAAAGTAGAGGAAAGAACAGCCACGCCTGGTAGCGAGCCAGAACCCGTCCCGCCCCCCGGCGACGCCGGGCCTCGTCAGGGTCGAAAGCCAGGGCCACGGTTCCGCCGCCGATGTCAGGGTCGCTGCCGATCACGTTGGGATGTGCGTGATGGGCGTTGTGCTTGGGAACCCACCATCCGAAGCTCAACCCAGTCAGCACGTTCCCCACCGCGAAGCCGACCGTCCGGTTGGCCCGACGGGACGCAAATATCTGCTGGTGGCCGGCGTCGTGGCCGAAGAAGGTCACCTGGGTGGACAGAAAGGCAAGAAGTGCGGCAACGCCCAAACAAGCCCAGCTATCACCCACCGCGAAAAACACCACCCAGCCTCCGGCAAAGGCAGCCACGGTAAGAGCCATCGCGGCGAGGTAGTGGGCGGGGCGGCGGCGCAGCAAGGTCGCATCGCGGATCTGATCCGCTACCACGCTGTAGTCGTTGCGCAACCCGATAGGGGTCGCTAGCGGCATGACGCTCTCTCCTGGTGAAGTCGCTGATAACGCGTCACCAGGGTCCGGAGCAACGCCAGGAGCGGGGCGCTCCTGTCGAATCACCCCCACCCTACCCCAGCGCTCACCCCATCACACGACGGGACGGCCGTCTGTTGACTGGCTGACTATCCGGGCAGCCGGAGCTCCACGGTAATCGCCAGACCGGGCTTCGACGACAGCGTCACCCCCGACCGCGGAGGCAAGCCCATCTGATCTGACTCGGCCCTGTCTCCGGCTGAACCCCGAACGGCTGCGGGTCTTGTTGAGACCCAGGCCCCCGCACGGTGGCAGCGAGGATTTGAACGCGGTCCGCGGTTGCGGGCGACCGTTTCGATCCGAGAGCGTGGTTAGCCCCAGGGGAGCACGAAACGGGTGACCAACCGCGGGTCCGTGCGTCCGAAAGCGTCATCGATCGCCACCCGGCCGGATTATCAAGGCCCAAGGAACGTCGACACGTGAAAGGCAAAAAGGCGACCCCGAGAGGGTCGCCATTCTTCCGAACGATACTTCTTCTCACCAACCACACCGTGGGCGGATCTGGCGTCCTCGGGGCCGTCGTGGGGTTTCTTCAGTCGTTGAGCAGATCTTGGGCGCCACGGTCCAGGGTGGGGTGGCGCAGCTTGGAGATGGCGCGGGCTTCGATCTGGCGTATGCGCTCCCGGGTGAGGTGGAACTGGGTGCCGACCTCGTCAAGGGTGTGCGGCTGACCCTGGTCGAGGCCGAAGCGCAACCGAAGGATCTCGCGTTCGCTGCGGATCGAGCCCGAGGAGCATTTTCCCGACCTCGCCCGCCAGGAGCGCGGTGGCGGCCGCGTCGAACGGCGAGATTGCGTTGTGGTCCTCGACCTTGTCGCCCACCTCGGCGTCACCGTCACTCCGCAACGGCTCCGAGAGCGAAATAGGTTCGCTGGCGTGGCGTAGAATCTCGTTAACCCTTGCCTGTTCCAAGTCCAGGTCGGCCGCAAGTTCCAGCGCGCTAGGGCGGCGGCCGAGCTGCCCTTCAAGGCGTCCGCGGGCCTTGATCACCCGGTTGAGGAGGTCCCCGGCGTGGACCGGGAGGCGAACGGTGCGACCGCTGTTGGCGATACCGCGGGTGATGGCCTGGCGAATCCACCAGGTGGCATAGGTGGAAAACTTGAAACCCTTGCGCCAATCAAACTTCTCTACCGCGTGGATCAGCCCGAGATTCCCCTCTTGGACCAGGTCGAGCAGGGGAATCTCCGCGGCCTGATATTTCTTGGCGATAGAGACGACCAAACGAAGATTGGCCGTGACAAATATATCTGTCGCTCGGTCGCCCTCCCGGACCAGCCGGCGCAACTGGTACCGACGGGACGAGCCCATCTCCCCGTCCGCGCCCAGTTCAGCCCGGGCTTCGCGGCCAGCCTCGATGGCCTGCGCCAGTCGGACCTCGTCGGCTTTGGTGAGCAGTCCGTGCTTGCCGACGTCCTTGAGATAGAGACGAACCAGGTCCTCTTCAGGCTGGCTGACTCGTTTGTTAGGCACAGGGCTTCGTCTCTCGCTATACCCGGGGTGCTAGCTGAGGCTTGTCCTCATCGCCTCCAACGCGCCGAGGCGAGTCTTGAGCTTCTCGGGCTCGGCTGCGTCTCGGGCTCGGATGCGGACCTCAAGCTGGTCGAGGCGCTCCTGTTCTCGCTCCACTAATCCCTGGCGTTCCTCGTCCGGCCGGCTGCGCAGTTCTCGCAGGAAGGCCTGACGGGCGTCGGTGGCCCGCTTCAAGCCGACGGAGCGGGCGATAGCGGCGAAAGAGCGGCCCTCCTCGCGCAACGCCAAAGCGTCGCGGTCGGTGTTGCGCCGCGGCGGGAAGCGGCCCTTGGCGTTTCGATCGTCCCTATTGCGAGCAGAGCCATCGGTGAAGGGCCGGTCTGATGCCCCGGGCCTAGACAGGGCGAACCTTGGTGGCTTGGGGCCCCTTAGCGGCCAGTTCGGATTCGAACTCAACGCGCTGCCCCTCGGAGAGGTCCTTACCATCGAAGCCTTCGATAACGCTCTGATGGACGAAGACGTCCTTGCCGCCACCCTCGGGCGCTATGAACCCGAACCCTTTCGCCGGGTTGAACCATTTCACCGTTCCGGCGGTCATCTTCCCGCCTCCTTGCCCACGCAATTTCCACGTTCTGGAGGCAGGAGACGCCACGGAACGCCCCGGTCGGCGCGGCAAGCCGGGAGAAATTTCACCCTAGCAGACCGGGCTCGACAGCGTCGATACAGATCGCTCCGGCTATTTGCAAAAAGCGGAGCGCCAAATGTGGGCCACTCCCCTTCTCAAGGAGTTCGCGGACGAGCTACCCGATTCAGGTGAATCCGCTGGCCCAAGAGCTATCCGTCCCACCGGGGCCGCCGGAGCCGTCTTCACCGAGGTCGGCTCCGCCAACCTTTGCTCCCAGCTAACCATCCAACCGGCCCCATGCATCCGGAAATCCTCGGTGTGAAGGGCGCACAGGCGTAGCGGACCGGGAAGTGTGTCTCGGATCACGGATGCGGCGACGTGGGCGTCACAGTCGTCGACGCGGCACTTGTCGGAGAGATTCATGCCGTCCTTCCTGGTCCGCTCGAGACACCTGCTCCCGATCTGGGATGCCCCGGGCCAGACCTGTTGGCTGACAGCGTAGGGCCATAGCGGGGCATGCGCTACCGGTCGGGGCCCGCCCCCCTCGTCTGGAGGCATCGAACAGGTTGTGTTGGGCCAGTTCCCTCTCAGAGTGTCACAGCACTGGACCAGGCCCCCGCCGCGGGTCTCGGCCCTCGTTGTTCGTGTCTTCCGGTCGAGCAGTCGCCGCTTGACCGCGCCATAGCAGTCGAGCACAACAAAGCTTCGGTGTAGATTACGGTCGATAACAGTGCCATTCTGCCTGGTGTCTCTGGGAAAAGACCCCGGACAAGCGACGTGACCATAGGGGGAGGACAAGCGTGGATCAGCGCAGTCGACTGGACTTCAACGTCTTTGACCCGGCGTATAAGGATGACCCCTACCCGCTGTACGAGGAGATCCGGGCAGTGGGCGACGTGGTCTGGAACGACCTGCTTCCCGGCTGGACCGTGGTGGGTTTCGACCAGGCCCTGACGGTCTTCAGCAACCAGGGACAGTGCTTCGAACAACTGGCTGGCGACCCGGAGATGACCCCGTGGATGCAAGCCCCGAACATGATCACGGTGGACGGTTCGTATCACCGGAGGCTGCGTGGAGCGCTGTCGCCTCTCTTCACCCGCAGCGCCGTCGCCAGGTGGGAGAAGCGAGTGAGCGAGGTAGTAGAAGGGATGCTGGCACCGCTGGTCGCTGGGAACGACAGCTTCGACCTGATCAGCGACTTCACCCTGCTGCCGACCGTGATCGTGGCCGACATGCTGGGCGTGCCCGCCGAGCGCTACGACGACTTCCGGCGTTGGTCCCACAACATCGTGACCAACTTGTCGTGGGGCTACGAGAGCGAGGAGATCCGCGCTTTGCTCCAGCAGACTTCTGCGGAAATCAACGACTACCTGAGAGACGAGATCGGTCGGCACCGCCGCGAGCAGCCGGACGACCTGCTGACCTTCATGCTAAACCTCTCTGACGACAAGGCCATGACCGACGAGGAGATCCTGTCGACCGCTGTGCTGTTGCTGACGGCCGGCTACGACACCACGGCGAAAACCATGTCCAACTGTCTGATCGCCTTGGAGCGAAATCCTGATCAACGCCGACGGGTGTCTGCTGATCCTTCGCTGGTCCCGGCGGCTATTGAAGAGGGCATGCGCTGGTTCGGTCCGGTGCAGTGGCACGGGCCCCGAAAGGTGGTCAAGGACACGGTATTGGACGACATGCAGCTGGGTTCCGGAGAGTTGGTCCACGTTTTGACGGGTGGGGCCAACCGCGACCCCCGCCGCTGGTCGCAGCCCGACCGTTTCGATGTCTTCCGGGAGCCGAAGTCACACCTCGCCTTCGGCTACGGGCCGCACCTGTGCCTCGGGGCCCCGCTGGCGCGCTTGGAGACGAAAGTGGCCATCGAGCAACTGCTGCGGGTAGCCCCCGAGTATCGCCTGCGCGACATCGACTTCGGCGACTCAGTGTTCGTACGGGGGCCCGAACGCGGCATCGTCGACGTCGGGGTGCGGAACCCCACGTAGCTCTTCTTGGAGTCCGGCGCTCGGGTCGGAGCAAGGTTCACGCCCTGCCGGCCGACTGTTGGGTCGGGCCAACCAGGCCGACCACCGGCGCCGATCCGCGGGCCGCGGCGTCAGTCCTTTCCCCGGAACTCCTTCCCGTGCACCATCCAGTAGGCGATCCGTTCCGCCACCGCGGCGATGGTGAGCGACGGGTTCACGGCCAGCGGTCCGGCCAACACGGCACCGTCCGCGACGTACAGGCCGGGGTGGCCCCACACCTCGCCCCGGTCGTCGGTCACCCCCTGCTCCGCGGAGTCGCTCATCACGCAGCCGCCGAGCGGGTGGGCAGTCAAGAGGCGCCGGAAGGGCCGCCGCCACAGAACGCTACGGATGTACTGGCCGCCGAGGGCCACGCTCATCCGCTTCATCGCCCTTTCCATCTCGGCAAACATGGCCGCGCTGGCGGCTGGATCCCAGTGAAGGTCGAGCTCGCCGTTGCTGCCGATGCGAAACACCCCGTCTCGGGCGTCGGTCCCCATGCCGAGATAGGGAAGAAAGCGGGGGACGGGTGACCCGGCGAAGAGGTCCTCGGCGTGGAAGAGGGGGCCGCCGGCCATCGCTCGCAGGTAGTTGCGAACCGCCCGGGTGGTGTCCCGGATCTTGAGCCGGGTCGGCAGGACCTCATCGAGAATGGAGGTGATCGACGGCGGGAAGCCGAGATCCTGGAGGGTGATGAGGTGTGCCGACCCGGGGTCATTGACGAACGCCCCGACCGTGATGCTCGGACCGTGACTCGGGTCGACGTCGACGTCGGAGTCGAGGGTGCCAGCGAAGATCATGTCCCCGTTGGAGGAGAAGTGCTGACCCACGGCCAGCGGGAGCCCGGGCAGTGTGCGGTCGACGTCGCGGGCCCGAAGCAGCAGCTCGGTCGACCCGAGCGCGCCAGCCGAGAGGACGACCCGGTCGCCTCGCAACTCGCTGCGGTCAAACTGTCCAGGGTGGTCAGGGTCGAGTCTGCGGACGACGACTGTGTAGCCGCCCCGGGGGTCAGGGCGGATCTGCTCGGCGGCGCTCAACGGCCGGACCTCGAGGCCGTGGCGCTCCCCGAAGGGGATGAACGTGACGGCCAGATTGTTCTTGGCCTGGGCCCGACAGCCCAACAGGCACTCGGAGTTGAAGCTACACGCTTCCTGGTTGAGGCCGCTGATCGGGTGGGCGCGGGTCGGCCCCGTATGAACGGCGATCGGTACCAGATGAGAGGCGTAGCCAGCGCGAGCGGCCGCCTGTTGGAAAGCGACGGTGCGACTGGGCATATGCTCGCCGGCCGGTGCCACGAGCGGCGCCGACTCGATCACCTCGTGCACCCGTTCGTAGTAGGGATCGAGGAGATCGCGACTGAGGGGCGCAGGCCACTCCGGTCGCCGGAAGATGGCGTCGGGGGCGCGCAGCTGGACGTTGAAGTAGTGCAATGAGCCACCGCCGACTCCGGCTCCCTGCACGACGTCGATCCGAGGGAACACCCGATAGTCGAGAAATCCGTAGCTTGACGCCGGGTCCCACACGGCCCGCTGCGTCTGGCTGAAGCTCCGGGGGAACTCCGCTGGCGACCAGCGCCGACCTCGTTCCAGCAGGCACACGGACCGGCCGGCCTCGGCCAGCCGGGCGGCGACCACCGCGCCTCCGAACCCCGAACCCACCACCACGACGTCGTAACTGTCGGCCATGTTCAGTCCTCCGAATCGAACGTCTCGCCGCCGGTCGGCTCGGCGTGGGGCCAACCGGTCATCTCGTGCCGCTGCTTGGACAGCTCCTCGGAGATCGCCCGACGAGCCCAGTTCCGGTTGCGAGCGCGGTGCTCGAGTTCACGTACGGAGTAGGCGGGTCCAGCGCGTGCCCATCGCTTCACGTAGTTCCCGAGCGGTGCGTTTTCGTCGCTCAAGGGGAAAAACGCGGCCAGCCGCGGTGCACCCCGGACAGACGGGATGAGTGCACCGGCACGTGGGCCGGCCGGATCGTGACCCTCACCGTGAGAGCAGCCTGATGAGGCATGCCGCCAGCAGCCGCTCAGGTCGTCGGTTGGGGGAACTGCAAGGCGAAGTTCAAGATTCGATCCCGGACCCAGAACACGATCCCGAGGTAGAGCTCGTCTGCGACGAGCCGTATTTCGTCCCGAACGTAGTGGGCCACGAGGGACGTACTCGAGTAGTCGAGGATGATGGCCTCATTTCCGTCGAACCAACTCTCGCCCTTGTAGACCTTGGCCTTGATTTCTTTCAAGTGCATGGGCGTGACCAGGTTGAGCAGCTCCCCTCGGTCGGGATCGAAGACCTTTCCCTGCCAGGCGATGAGGTGCACGAGCTTCTCGGCGAGCTCAGCCGTCGTGGTGTCGGGGTGGTAGATCACCGTCCCCACCCCTTCGCCGGTAGGGATGTCGCCCGACGGGCTGGCTCGGAAGAGCGCGTCCAACTCGGCTTGCGACATGTCGACGAGATCCTGGGCGCTAGGTGACATCCCATCTCCGTCGGTAAGACGCCACCACCAACCCTTTCCTGCGGTTGGAGGTGGATCATACCGGCGAAGGAACGGCGCCCCAGGATGCGAATCCGCTGGCGCTGCACTATGCTCACGGTGCGTGGCCGGAGCACCGTTTCACGTGATACGTGGGGGTGGCTCCGCTGGCCGGCGCCCGCCCCGCCGGGTTGTGAAGCACGTGAGGGCATCAGTCGCCATCGCAGGGGTCTTGGCGGCCGCCACCGTGGGCCTCTCCTCTGCGGTGACGTCGCGACCAGCTCTGGCAAATGGGGCGGCGGGCGCTTCGGGATTCGGGTCCAACTGGACGAGCTACCACGGGAACGTAGAGGACACTGGCCTCGACGCGGCAGGCACGACGCTTCTGCCTAGCCGGTCGGCATGGATCTCGCCAACGTTCGACGGGCAGCTCTTCGGCGAGCCGCTTGTGGCCGACGGCAGGGTGGTGGCGGCGACCGAGAACGACACCGTCTATGTGATGGCCGCGGACAGCGGGCACATCCTCTGGTCGCGCCATCTGGCGACGGCGGTCCCGTCCCGCGATCTGCCTTGTGGTGATATCTCGCCCGAGGTCGGCATCACCGGCACGCCGGTGGTCGATCTGGCGCGGCACGAGATCTTCGTCGTCGCCGACGAGCTGGTGAAAGGCCCGGCGGCGTCGGGCGGCGTCGAGGCATCGCACCATCTCTTCGGTCTCGATCTGTTCACCGGGACGATCGAACTGGACGAGGTGGCCATGCCGAACGCTGGCGAGGACCAGTTGGCGCAACTGCAGCGTCCCGGTCTGACGCTCGACGACGGATCGGTGGTCATCGCCTACGGCCAGAACGCCGGCGACTGCCCAGGCCCCAACGGTCCCGCCCACGGGTTCGTGGTCGCGATTTCGGAGACCGGCGGTCCGCTGCACTACTTCCAGATCGGCAGCGGCCAGGACCGCGGCGCGGTGTGGATGGGCGGCTCGGCGCCGGTTGTCGACCCGCAGGGCAACGTCTATGTGGCGAGCGCCGACGGCTACGACCTCGGTGCCGGCCAGCCCTACGACGACAGCGATGCCGTGCTCGAGTTGTCGCCGACCATGCAGCTCGAGTCACTCTTCTATCCGAGTGACTGGCAGCAACTGAGCGCGCAGGACAAGGACCTCGGGACAGGTAACCCGGTACTCGTCGACGGCTTCGTGTTCCAAGTCGGCAAGACGGACGACGCCTACCTGCTAGATCAGGGCCATCTTGGCGGCGAGGAGGGCGAGCTGGCGTCGATGCCTTTGTGCAACGGCAACCCGGACGGCGGGCGGGCCGTCGAGGGTTCGGTCGTCTACGTGCCCTGCCCGAACGGCGTGACGGCGGTCAAGGTGTCGACCAAGCCGCCGTATATGACCCAGCTGTGGACCGACGACGACGGCGTTGGCGGCTCGCCGATCATCGCCGGCGGCCTGATTTGGACGATCGGCGGCGACAACGCGGTCCATGGCCTGAACCCGGCCAACGGCCAAGAGGTCACCTCCATCTCCTTCGGCGGGCACGCCAACCACTTCCCGACGCCGGCGGTCGGCGACGGCCTGCTCCTCCTTCCGGGGACCGACCAAGTCATCGCGTACATGGGTCCCGCCGGTCTGCCACCTCCGCCATCGCCACCGCCACCCCCTCCGCCATCGCTTGGCTATTGGATGGTGGCGAGCGACGGGGGCGTGTTCAGCTTCGGTGACGCCCGCTTCTTCGGCTCCGTAGGCGGGGTGCACTTGAACAAACCGGTGGTCGGGATGGCCCCCACCCCCGATGGCGGCGGCTACTGGCTGGTCGCCTCCGACGGAGGCGTGTTCAGCTTCGGTGACGCCCGCTTCTTCGGCTCCGTAGGCGGGGTGCACTTGAACAAACCGGTGGTCGGGATGGCCTCCACCCCCGATGGCGGCGGCTACTGGCTGGTCGCCTCCGACGGAGGCCTGTTCAGCTTCGGTGACGCCCGCTTCTTCGGCTCCGTAGGCGGGGTGCACTTGAACAAACCGGTGGTCGGGATGGCCTCCACCCCCGATGGCGGCGGCTACTGGCTGGTCGCCTCCGACGGAGGCCTGTTCAGCTTCGGTGACGCCCGCTTCTTCGGCTCTCTGGGCAACGTCCACCTCAGCGGCCCGATAGTGAACCAGGCTGCCAACACCGCCGCCACGGGGTACTGGATGGCGGCCGCCGACGGAGGAGTGTTCAGCTTCGGTGACGCCCGCTTCTTCGGTTCCATGGGCGGCGTACCCCTCAACCGGCCCATAGTGGCCATGGCCCGCAGCGAGGACGCTGCGGGCTACTGGCTGGTCGCCTCCGACGGAGGAGTGTTCAGCTTCGGTGACGCCCGCTTCTTCGGCTCTCTGGGCAACATCCACCTCAATGCCCCGGTCGTCGGCAGCGCGGCCACGCCCTGACCCCCACCCATGACCTTCCCCGCAACCCGCGAGCGTCGCGGATCGAGGGATCACTCACTCAGCTGGGCCGGGAGATCACCAGAAATATGCAGCCCTTCTCAAGAAACGACGGAGCGGAATGCGGGGACCAAGACAGAAAGAAAGTCCTCCGCTTCACGCGTATCGCTGGGTACGGGCATATGGAAGTCCGTCACGCCTCTCTCGACCAGTTCGGGCACTCGCTCCAGCACCGCACCGAAACCGGCCGGGTCGTTGGACGTCGGAGGTGTCAGGTTGAACGAGATAGCGAACGTCTCAGGGTCACGGCCCGCCGCGACCAGCGCTCTTCGAATGGAAGCGATGCTGGGTGCCATCTCATCCGCCGAATGATCCCATGGCAGCCAGCCGCTCCCATACTTCACGATGCGTTCTAGTACGGGCTGAATGACGGCCCCGCCTACCCAAATCGGAACACCTGACTCCTGATTCGGTTTGGGCATCTGGTGGATGTTTTCGAAATCCAGTAACTCCGAATGATGACTGGCGCGCTCGACAGTCCACAGCAATCGGCAGATTTCAAGGCAGTGGTCGAGCAGGCGTCCTCGTATCGTCCAATCGACGCCTGCGGCCTGATACTCGTCCCTTTGCCAACCGATACCAACGCCAAGATCGAGACGGCCTGATGACAGCACATCCACAGTCGCCGCTTGCTTTGCTAACACGATCGGTTGACGCAAGGCCGCGAGAAGAACAGCGGTGCCCAACCGGATTCGCCCGGTTACACCGGCGAGAAGGCCAAGGAGAACCAGCGGCTCCAGAAAGGATCCGTCCGGCCCGGTCGGCTGCTTGCCACCACGCCGCCCGCCAACCTCAGGACGCGCAAAGTCTTCCAGCTGCTCGCCGAATACCACATGCTCTGGGAGGCTGACACGGTCGACACCAAGACGGTCCGCGACTCGAGCCACCTCAACTAGGTACGTGAAATCTTTCCGTGACTCATTCGAGTACGACGGGATATAAATCGCCAGCCGCGGAGTCGAACCAGGAACCGTTGGAAACGTCGAAGTGGGCTTGTCAGCCATCATTCATGCAGCATAACAACGCTGCCATCACGGGGATGACCGCTCGGGGATCGGGGAGGCGACTCGGCGAAGGAATGCTTCAACTCGAAGGAGAAACGGAACCTTCTGGACGCCGCGATCATTACAACGTCCTCGTGCGGTACCCACCCGCTCACCGTCTGCTCGATCTTCCGTGGGCGCAACCCGGTCCGTTCGCGAAGGTGTAACCTGGATTTTGGTGATCGCTCGCCACTACTCGATGTGAGAGGCATGACTGCCATGAACGAATCGACTCTCGAACTCGAAAATTTGGGCCGTAGCGATGATCCGCTATCGGATATTCGATTTGTCGACTGCGACGCACACTTCAGCGAGCCTCCCGACCTGTGGACGTCTCGGATGCCGCGCTCATTGAGCTCGAGAGCGCCAGTACTGAAGACGGTGGACGGGCAGAGCAACTGGTATCTCGGAGACGAGATTTTTGCGAGCATGGGCGGAAATGCCATCCGCAAGGGTCGGGAGCGGATCCACGGCTGCCTGGGCTCGATTCAGCCATTCGAGGACCTCGACGAGTCGGCGTGGTCCGTTCCCGCCAGGGTCAAGTTGATGGATGAGTTGGGCATCCTGGCCCAGATCGTTTATCCCAACGGGATCGGGTTTTCCTCCAACTACATCTTTGCCATCGAAGACGTACGGGAGCGGAAGGCCCTCCTGCAGGCCTACAACGACTTCTACGTTGACGTCCAAAGCGAGTCCGGGGGTCGGTTGTTACCGCAGTGCATGCTGCCGATTTGGGACATGCAGTTCACGGTCGACGAGATGACTCGACTGATCGATCAGAAGGTGACGGGGTTCACGCTTTCCGACCGTCCAGAACTGTTGGGGCTTCCTGAATTATGCGAATCGTACTTCGACCCCATGTGGGACCTCTTCCACCAGTCCGGTACCGTGGCCAATTTTCACCTGGCCGCGGGGGCGACGAAAGCGGAGCTCGAAGTCGTGCGGGGAATGGAAGGCGAACGCGGTCAGGACCCAGGCTCGGCCCGCAGCGGCCGTCCGGGCGTTGCCGCACCAGGATGGTGGTCACTTCCGCCGCAGCGACGGAGTTGTGCCGCCACCGCCCAAATGTTTATGAGCAACGCCCGGATCGTGTCGAACCTCTGCCTTAGCGACCTGTTCGACCGGTACCCCAACCTCAAGATCATGTCCGCTGAGAGCGGTATCGGATGGGTTCCGTTCGTTCTGGAGGCCCTCGAGTACCACTTCGACGATATGGTGAGCGACGAGCGCGAACGGCAGCTCTGCCAGCGACGTCCGAAGGAATACTTCGCCGAGCACATCTTCGTCACCTTCTGGTTCGAACGGCTCGTCCCCTCGACTCTTCTGAGTGCCGTAGGGGTGAAGAACGTAATGGTTGAAACTGACTTTCCCCATCCAACCTGTCTGTATCCGCGAACCCGCGAATACCTGGCTGACACGGTGGCCGCGTTTGACCCGTACGTCCGGCAGCGAGTACTGAGGGACAATGCCGTCGAGCTGTACGGCGTCGACCCCTCCCTTCTCTAAGAGGCTTGGAGAGCTTCGAGCCGTTGCTAAGACTGCGACCGGGTGACGCGGGTCACCCGCCCTGATCTGTCTCGCCCAGCCGACGGCCGAGACGCCCCACCGGGCAGTTTTCCATACCGACGACTACCAACACAGCCGGCCCTGAGCGGCGGGCAGCAGCTTCCGAGACCCAACCTCCTGCGGGCCGACCCCAAACGGATCACGCCGGGGTGTACGATTTGGACGCCGACGGAGGACATGCCGGCGCCGTAGCCCCGCCCGCGGGGTGACGGGGCTAATATCGGCACGTTCCCCGCAAGTCGGGGATTCGTACGGGGGAGGACAATTGTAATGACCGTTTTAGGTCGAAGGCTCATGTATACGACAAAAGGGCGAGCCGGGCCGAACGCACCGGGTCCGGCGAGATCCTTCGCGGGCCGGAAGGCGACGCCGGTAGCGGCAGTGCTCATGGCTGCCGCCACCCTGACAGCGGCGTGCTCGTCGAGTAGCAAGCCCGCCTCGAGTGGTACGACGGCCAGTTCGGCCGCATCGTCGGCCACGACGGCCTCGACGGGCTCCTCGGGCTCGTCGACCGCGGCGACCGGGGCGCCCATCAAGGTAGGTCTGATCTGCACCTGTTCGGGCACCTTCAGCGCCGATCTCTCGCCCGGCGTGAACGTCTACAAGGCCTGGATCAACACCGTGAACGGCTCGGGCGGTATAAACGGCCATCCGGTCCAGCTGGTAAGCGAAGACGACGCTGGCATTCCGGGTACGGCCATCACCAAGGCGCAGGCACTGGTGGCCGACAAGGTGGACGCCATCCTCGACATCAGCATCACGAGTAGTGCCTGGGCGTCGACCGTCTCGGCCGCCAACATCCCGGTGGTCGGCGGGAACGCGAGTGAGGAGCCGTTCATCACGAACCCGGACTTCTATCCTGAGGGCGAGACCGATGACGCCCTGCCCTACTCCTTCGGCTATACGGGCAAGGCCGCGGGAGTAAGCCGGCTGGCGTATTTTTACTGCGCCGAGGCGGCGTCCTGCGCGGAGGCCGCCTCCAGCATCCAGGCGATCACGGCCAGCATCGGGGTCCCGGTCGTCTACAAGGCTGAGGTTTCGGCGACGGCACCCAATTACACGGCGCAATGCGTGGCCGCCAAGCAGGCCAACGTCCAGGCCATTCTCAACGGCGACATCAACCAGGTCTTGCAGAAGGAAGCGGCCAACTGCAACCAGCAGGACTACCATCCCGTCTACATCTCGAGCGGGCAGTCGTTCGACCCGACCATGGAAAGCGACCCCGTTCTGCGCAACAACGCCTGGTACGAGTCCAACGACATCCCGTGGTTCGATACCAGTGTTCCGGCCATACAGGAGATGACGGCCGCGGTCACCAAGTACTACCCCGGTATGGTCAACAAGCCCTTCGTGTGGAGCGGAGGAAGTAACGTCTATCAGTGGGCGTCGGGAATACTCCTTTCGGACGCGGTGAAGGCCGGGGGCCTTACCGCCAGTGGGACACCCAGCGCGGCGGAGATCGTCACCGGACTGAACTCCTTGAAGGGCGACACGCTCCAGGGGCTCTCCCCGCCGTTGACGTTCGTGGCCGGTCAGCCTCACACCGTCGACTGCTGGTTCACCTTCAAGGTCGAAAACGGCGTTCCCAGCATGGCGAACAACAGCCAGATGACCTGCAAGAACGGGCAGATCTCGGCTCCGTAGGGACGTGGGTCGCAGCCCCCGGGTTCGGGCGCCGGGGGCTGAATACCCGAACGGGATAACCGAAACTGTGGCGGCTGGCGTCCGGGGAGAGGGACGCCGGCCAAGGACCGAAGCCCGACGCACCATGTGTCTGGCGCCCTCGACGACCGTCGCGTTAATCCGATAGGCCCCGTCACACGGCTAGCTGACTTGTTCAAGCGTCGCGTGTGGTGAACAGCACCGCACCGGCGGCGAGGGCCACGGCCGTATAGAGCACCATTACCAGTAGCCCGATGGCGGGTGACAGGGGTCCGTAAGGCCCGCCGCCGCCGCTGGTGCTCATGATCGAATTGACGAGGATGTTGGTGGGCATGTAGCGGACGAGGTGCTCAGAGATACCTCGTATGACCAGAGGGAGAACGAAGGCGACTCCGACGAAACCGGCAATCGCCCCTGCGGTGCTTCGGAATATCAGTCCTAGACCAAACGCCATGAGCGCGAATAGGGCGACGAACAGTCCGGTCATCCAGACAGCCCGTAGAGACCCGGGCGACGCCAGTCCGGCGTGGGTCACGATCCGCGGAGAGAGATCGACACCGTTGCGGATAATCCTCCGGCCGCCTTGGACGAGGGAACTCGCGGTGGGTGCTCTTTGGCCAGAGAGGATGGCCTGACCGACGAAGAAGCAGACGAAGCTGAGAATCTCGCAGAAGACCAGCACGGCTGCTGCGGTGACGCCGGTTTTCGCAACGAGAAGAACGGGCCGGCGCGGCGTGGCGGAAAGGGTGGTGCGAATAGTCCCGCTTGCGTACTCGCCAGTGACGATGAGGGCGCCGAAGACGCCGCCTGTCAGCCCGGCGATGATCATGCCCGTCAGGCTGGACTGAGTCGGGTCGAAGCCAACATAGAACCCGGCACTGTGGCCCAAGTCGGCGTGGGCTACCAGCCCGGTCACCAGGAGGGCGGCCACGACGGTGACTCCGAGTGTGATGGCGGTGGAGCGCAGAGTGACGATCTTCAGCGCCTCGGACTTGATCACGTGCTTGACGCGGTAGTGCCCGATCGGCGCGCGCTGTATGGACTGTGTCATCAGGGCTGGCTCCTGGCCGTGGTCATCTCGCTCGCGGCGCCTCGGGGAGGGATCGACGGGCGGTATTCCACTTCGTCTTGGGTCAGTTGCATGAATGCGTCCTCGAGCGAACCGCTAATCGGGGCCAGCTCGTGAATGCGAAGGCCGTTGCGGGCGGCCAGGTCTCCTATCTGGGGGGCGGTTAGGCCTTCGATGGTGAGGGAGCCGGCCTGGCCCTGGCTGGTAGTGGCGCCCGCCGCGTTCAACACTGCGCCGAAGGCGGTCCCGTCTGGGGTGACGAGCTTGACGGCGGCGCCCCCGCTGCGGGCCACAAAGTCGGCCACGCTGGTCTCGGCGATTAGTTTGCCCCGCCCGATGACAACCAGGCTGTCGGCCGTGAGCGCCATCTCGCTGATCAGGTGGCTGGACACGAAAACGGTGCGGCCTTCGGCGGCCAGATCGCGGAGGAAGTGCCGGACCCAGCGGATTCCCTCGGGGTCGAGACCGTTGACGGGCTCGTCGAATAGCAGAACCGAGGGGTCCCCGAGCAGCGTGGCGGCGATACCGAGACGCTGGCTCATGCCGAGGGAGTATTTCCCGGCCCGGCGGTTCGCGACTGAGGTCAGACCCACCTGGTCAAGGACCTCGTCCACGCGACGTCGGGGAATGTTGTTGGTCAACGCCAGCCAGCGGAGATGGTTGCGCGCCGTCCGAGCCGGGTGGAAGGCCTTGGCGTCCAGGAGTCCGCCGACTTCGCGCAGCGGCCACGCTAGCTCGCAAAACGGTTTCCCGTCGATCAGAGCCGATCCTGAAGTGGGAGCGTCCAAACCCATGATGATGCGCATCGTCGTCGACTTGCCTGATCCGTTAGGGCCCAAAAACCCGGTCACCACTCCCGGCCGCACGTCGAAGGTCAGGTCGTTGACCGCGGTGGCCGGGCCGTATCGCTTGGTCAACGAGTGTGCAGTGATCATGACCGAAATAGTAGAAAGACAAGCCGCAGATGTGAATACGGCCAGTGGGTGCACTCAGGTGGGGTTAGCACGTGTGCGTCGGGTGGGGATATCCCCACCCGAGCGGCGCTGCCTCGAGACCCATGGCGGTGACCGGGTGACGACGACGTCCGCGGCGACGAGGACGGTTGGTCCGTGTGGGTCCGTAGCGGCCCCCAGGGGTCGCGCCGAGATTGCCCGCGCCCAAGCCCGGACGACGTGCCTGGGATAGGTGAGGGGGAACGGCGAACGGGCGTTCTACCGGAATAACTTGAAGAAAGTCCGCACGTCCGATACGAAGTCGTCGGGCCGTTCGAGCGCAGCGAAGTGGCCACCTGATTCGAGTTCTGTCCAGTGCACGATATTGTAGAGCTCTTCAGCCCATTTTCGGGGTGGCGCGAGCAGATCCATTGGAAGAAGCAGGCCGCCGGTGGGAACTTCGATCCGCCTCGGAGGAGGAGCCATCGTGCCGGCCAGGGCTGATTCGAAGTACAGCTCGATTGACGATCCGATGGTGTTGGTCACCCAGTAAAGAGTGAGGTTGGTGAGAAGGTCCTCGATCGACACCGCCTCAAAGGGCGAGCCGGGATTATCCGTCCACGAGAAGAACTTTTCGGTGATCCAGGCCGCCAGACCGGCCGGGGAATCGCTCAGACCTGGGGAAACGGCGTGGGGGGTAATTGCCTGGACGGCCCCGTACGTGTGTCCGCCACCGTCGCGCAGCCGAAGGAAACGCTCGGCTCGCTTCCGTTCGAGGGGGCTGGCGCCCTGGAGTGCATCCGCTTCCGGGGGGTAGGCCATCACTAGGTTCAGGTGGATGGCAATCAGGTGATCGGGGTTGTCGAGAGCCATCCAGTTCGTGGCCATTCCTCCCCAATCTCCTCCCTGGGCAGCGAAGGTCGGGTAGCCGAGCGCATCCATCAGCTGGACCAGGTGGCGGGCGACGGCTCGCACGTCGAAGCCCGGCAGCCGAGGGGCGGCAGAGAACCCATAACCGGGAATCGATGGGCATACGACGTGGAAGGCGTCACGGGCGTCTCCTCCGTGGCCAACTGGGTCTGAAAGCGGGCCTACGACCTTGAGAAATTCTGCGAATGTCGAGGGCCAGCCATGAGTCAGTATTAGAGGCATGGCGCCCGCTTCGGGGGACCGGACGTGTAGGCAATGCGTCGACAACGTACCAATGTCGACCAAGCACTGGTCGAACTGGTTGAGCAGCCGTTCGACCGCACGCCAATCGAACTCGTTGGCCCAGTACGTGCAGATATCTCTGAGGACGTCGAGATCCACGCTTCGCGTCCAGCCCTGACCAGCCAGCGAGGTGGGCCACCGTGTGTTCGCCAGCCGATCGTGAAGATCCGCAAGAACTGAGTCCGCTATCTCTATACGAAAGGGCTCAATTCGGTCCATCATCAAAGGCTCAACGTGGGCTTGCTGCTCGATGAGCAGGCCGCCGCGACCACGGCGGTGGCTACCGACGCCCAAGCACTCGAGAGTCGCCAACCGATGATCACCGCTATTCCTCCCCCGATGGCGTTATCCGGAGGTAGCGTAACACCGAGAGTGGTACCTGCAGCCTTCCCTCCGTCATTGCATCCAGGGAATATGCCCCCATGGTGTGCGGACGACGAGCGCTCGGCCGTCCTGCTCGGTTGCCAACACGCGGTGGCCGACGACGCTCTTCGGGTCCATTCGACCGTCGGTATAGGAAGCCGACCACACCGAGCTATCCTCGGTCAGCGCAAGCGTTACCTCTTCGCCGGAGTCCGCGACAATCACGACGGCGGCGGGGTGGGCGTCGACCACAACACCCGCCACCGGCCGCTTCGCCGACGATGGCTGCACCCGGACATCGATCGACAGGCGAAGGCAATCTGCAGTATTCGGCATCCCACAGTGCGGCGTCATTGGGGCGAACACGAGCACATCACCAGGGCGGTAGTCAGCGCGGTGCCAGGCATCGGCAGGGAATGTCTCCACTGGGATGAAGGGCGAGGGGGCGGTGGCCCCGACGGGCGGATGGAACGACCCCGTCGTCTGAGGCGTCGGGACAATGGCCAACCCACCCATCTCTTCACTGATCTCCATCAGCGGGACCCAGAACACGACGAACTCGAGGCCCGGCATGAACGGTCCGTCCTGGTGCACTCGCGCCCAGCAGTCAGGCTTTCCCGGCCACGTGTACTGGTACTCGACGTTCTGCAGAACGTAACCCGGCTCGCCCAACACCTCGGCATACAGCCGCCTGGCCTCCGGGTGCAGCGCGAACCACTCGACGAGCTGGGTCTCCTCAAGACGTGGCGGGTAGGCGCCGACGATCTCGGGCACGTCGGCGCCGGTGTAGCGCGGAGCCTCATCGACGACCTCAACCACGCCATGAGCCGCCAACCACGCCACCACTCCGCGATAGACATGCCGAACGACCGATACATCCAGGACATCGCGGAAGAACGCATATCCCTCGTCATCGAGCCGTTCACGGATGGCCAGAGGATTGCCGATGACGCTGTTCGATTCCCGAAGCTGCTGCATGTCCCCTTTTCTCTTTCGACCGAACCGAAAGCTACCACCGTTGAGAGCGGTCAGGTGGCCCAGGGCTGAGGTAGTTGCTGGCCAGGTTGTCGCCCTTGCGAGGCGTCTGGTGGCCGGACCGTCATTCCGACCACCTCCCTGACAACCGACTTAGTGTACTCAGAGGACGATGACCGTCTTACCGTTCGCGTGAGACTGCGCTTGAGGTCGGAACATTCCCGGGACGTCGTCGAGGGTTACCCTCGTGATCGGCGGCGCGGCAATCGTCCGATCGGTAAGAGCATTGCCGACCCTCTCCAGCAGATCGCTTGTGGGACGCAAGGCAAAGTTAACCCCGCGAATTCCGGACGCTTGCAGCGTCTCGACGTCCGCGACGTACTGAGTGGTAATGGCGGTTCCACCAGGCCGGACGAACGTAGCGTTGGAGGCGAAGGATTTCGCGTCGCTCACGAGGTCAATCAGAACGTCGACTCCGTCAGGATGGGACTGTCTGACTGCCTCTTTCACGGATGCTTCGGAACGAATGATCGTTTCCTTCACCCCGTACGATCGCATTCGGTCCTCAGCCGCGGCATTGATATTGGCGATAACTCTGGCGCCCGCGTTGACAGCGAACTGGGTGGCGAAGGTTCCTACCCCTCCAGCCGCTCCGATAATCAAGACAACTTGATCGTCAAGAGACTCCAACGACTCGACAAGATTCAGCCCCGAAAGCCCAGCCGTTGGCACCGCGGCAGCCACCACCAGATCGACGCCGTCCGGCACCGGAGGCAAAGGCGCCTCCGCCGTGACGGCCACGTACTCCGCATAAGTTCCAGAGGAGCCAATCGGCGGGAGCGAGAGACTCGTTGCCATCGACCCAGGTTGATGGGACACGAAGATGACCGGTTCGAGTCTCTGCCTCTCGTCATCACCCGATCGGTTGCCTGGGGCCGACGGGTGCGTGCCCGACTTCGGGTAGCAAGGCGCTCCGGCAACGGCTCTCGGGCTCGGATGTCCCTTCCGTCGGCGGGCATGGGACGGGCAACGGGTCGTTTACACTGGCTGGGCACGACCAAACGAGGGGTGACGCGTGAGCCGTCCGCAGGTGGATTCCAACTTCTTCGATCCGGCCTACCTGGCTGACCCGTACCCGTTCTATGACGAGATCCGAGCCGCCGGCAACGTGGTATGGAACGCCGTCATCAAAGGCTGGGTCATCGTCAGCTTCGACGAGTGCGCCCAGGTCTTCGTCGATCCCGGTGACAAGATTGGCGTGATGTCGGGCGACCCGGAAATAACGTTCTGGTTCGAGGGCGACAACATGATCGGCTCGGATGGCACCCTCCACAAGCGCCTGCGCGGCGCGTTGGCTCCGCTGTTCACCCGGCAGGCCACGACCAAGTGGGAAAAGAGGGTCCGGGAAGTCGTCGACCGGCTCTTCGACCCGATTGCCTCAGGCGGCCACAGCTTCGACCTCATCGCCGACTTCACGGTGATCCCCACCCTGATCGTGTCCGAGATGCTGGGCGTCCCGGACGACCGCCAGGACGACTTCCAGCGCTGGTCCCACGATATTGTCACCAACCTGGCGTTCGGCCTGGAAAGCGAGGAGAACACTGCGATCCTCCGCAAGGCCTCCACCGAGATCAACGCGTTCCTCAAGGAGGAGATCAAGCGCCACGAGCTCGAGCAGCCCGATGACCTCTTCACCTACATGACCAACCTCAAAGGGGAGGAAGCCATGTCCCCCGACGAGATCCGTTCGACCGCCGTGCTGCTCCTGGCCGCCGGGTATGACACCACGGCCAAGGCCATGTCGAACACACTGATCGCCCTCGAAGCCAATCCCGACCAGCGCAAACTGGTGACCAACAACCTGAGCCTTGTGCCGGCGGCAATCGAAGAGAGCCTGCGTTGGTACGGCCCGGTACAGTGGATTCCCCGTAAAGCCAAGAGGGACTTCGTACTCGGCGGCCAGGAAATCAAAGCCCGAGACATCCTCTACCCGATGATCGCCGCGGCCAACCGGGATCCCGCCCGGTGGCCTGATCCAGACGTCTTCGACGTCAACCGCGACCTCAAGACGCACATGGGATTCGGTTACGGCCCGCACCTGTGCCTTGGCGCCCCGCTGGCCCGCCTGGAGACCAAGATCGCCATCCAGGAGCTCCTTCGCCTGGTGCCGGACTATCACCTGGTCGACCTGGACTTCGGCAAGTCCGCATTTGTCCGGGGTCCCGAGCGGGGCACCATCGAACGGAACGCCCCTACGGCCTGAGCGCTAAGGGACCTCGGCACTATCATTCTCGTGCGGATGGTGACAAGGCGTTCTTCGCAGTCCCTCCCCATGCTTCGGGTTTAGCGTTTGGGGGAACGAAACCCCCTAATTTGAGGTGGAGCGGCCGGGCTGTGCTGACGTCAGCCAGCCACGTCACGCGTCTGGTGATTGCACTTAGTTCCTCCGCATCCTTGCGCAGTTGCGCACCATCAATTTCGGAGTCAGAGAGCGTGTCGCTAATAGCGGAGAGGCGAGCTTTCACCTCTTCGAGTGTTATGCGTAGACCAGCCTGCGTTCGTGTTAATTGCTGATCGGTTACTGTCATGATCCCTTCCTCGTTCGAGTTTCCGAAATGCGGCGGTTAGAGGATTCCGGGCCTTTTTCAGGGCACCACGAGGGCCGGGAAAGTATCGGCGCGGACTACGCCCAACGCGACAGATCCTGCGACATGGTGATACCAGTGGGCTGAGCCGCCTACGACCATGACGATCTCGGCCGTGTCGCCGTACCGACTCCGCAGCTCGGCGGCGACCGCCTTCAACTCGGCGGCGACCGCGCCGTCACGGCGTTGGAAATGCCACCTGCAGTCTCGGCCCGCAAGCCGGTCGCGGACCTCCTCAGCCAGAGTTCGTGCCGCTTCGTCCAGTCCTTGTCGGACCTCGGCGACTGCTGCCGTCGAGAAACTGGCGCCTACCGGCAGGTGGGCGACAAAGACCACTTCGAGGGCTCCTTTTCGGTCCCGCAACACATCCGCCGCTTGGTCCAGAGCATGCCGGGCCGGTACGGACCCGTCATAGCCCACCACCATGATCAAGCGCTTAGCCGGCGAACCTGCAACCGACCCCGCCACTGATTCTCCTGTCCAAATGGGGGCCAACGTCTTCATGGGACGGCCACCCTTTCATGAGGCAACCTCACGGATTAGGTTGCTGTTTACAACTCTAGCACCTAGAGTTGTGCAATGCAACACTGAATCGTTGGGAGAAGCATGCGAGACGGAGCCGTGACCCACCTCTACCAAGGACTAGCCACCCTGATGCGGCGCCGAGCCGAGCTCAGCGCCGAAGTCCATCCGGGGCTGTCCTTGACCGCTTACACCGTGCTAACCCAGATCCAGGCCGTCCCCGGCTCCCGGGCTCACGATCTGGCCGACCTATTCGGGTTGGACAAGTCCACCGTTTCCCGTCAGATAAACGAACTCCAAGCCGCGGGCCTAATCGATCGGGAAGGCGAACGGCCCGGCCGACGCGGCTACACGCTTATTCTAACTGTGGAGGGACAACGCAAGCTCGAGCAGGAGGCGGAGCGCGCCCGGCAACGGCTGTCCGAAGGGTTGGCATCTTGGAAGGAGCGAGACATAACCGCCTTCGCCGCCATGATCGAGCGCTTCCTCACCGATCTTGGCTGAGTCGATTGGCAATGTGCGCGGCGGGTAGATGCCAGCGCGGTTGACCAGGATGTCGATCGCTACGACATGATCGAAAGCCCGGAGGGCCACCAGCCAACACCGCCGTCGGGAGGGTGACTCCGCGAGGCGGTTGCCGGACTCGGCGGAGGCTGTTCAGGAGGCAATGACGGCCACCGTGGTCCGACCGCCGTCGACGTCGAGCACGCTGCCGTGCACGAAGGCGGCCTCGTCGCTGGCCAGGTACACCGCGGCATGGGCGACGGCGTCGGGGGTCCAACTGGTGCCAGCGGGAGTGCCAAGCATCCTGACCTCGGAGTTCGGATGCCGGCCGGGGTCGGTTCCATCCGGGTTGGGAGCGCGAATGACGCCGGGTGAGATGGCGTTGACCCGAACGCCCGACGGTCCGAACTCTGCCGCCCACGCCCGGGTCAGGGTCTCGATTGCGCCTTTGGTGGAGCTGTAGAGGGCGCTGGGTACGCCGAGACGGACGATCCAGGAGCCCAGGTTGATGATGGCGCCACGCCCGGCGTCGGCCATGGCCGGAGCGATGGCGGCGGTCAGAAAGTACGGCGCCTTGACGTTGACCGCGTAGACCTCGTCGAAGGTCGATTCGTCGGTGGTCGCAGTGCTCGTGCGGGGAAAGATGCCCGCGTTGTTCACCAGGATGTCGATTCGGCCACCCAGCGCTCGGGTCGCCTCCGCGGCCAGCTTCGTGGACGCCGCCGGGGAGCCATCGAGATCGGCCGCCACAAAATCCGCGCCGCCGCCGCCCGCGATGATCTGCTTGACGACCGCTCCGCCGCGCTCGACACTGCGACCGCTGACAACAACGTGAGCGCCCTCGTCCCCGAAAGCCAGGGCGATAGCCCGGCCGATGTTGCTCGTGGCCCCGGTGACCAGCGCCGTCTTGCCCTCGAGTCGCCTCTGCATTGGTCCCTCCGTACTGGTCGATCCCTGGAATGGACCGTTCAGTTCAGAACTCTATCTCGGAATGGACCAGAAGGTCCAGAAAAAGATATACTGTTGCGGTGCAGCCGCCGAAGCTCACCGCCAAAGGGGCGGCTACCCGTGATCGGATCGTCGCCGCGACCGCAGATCTGATATTGGCCCGTGGCGTTGGCGGTACGAGCCTGGACGACATCGGGGCCGAGACGGCGACCAGCAAAGGACAGCTCTTTCACTATTTCCCGGGCGGCAAGACCGAGCTAGTCGCCGCCATCGCGGCATTTCAGGGCGAGCGGGTGCTCGACGCCCAACGGCCGTACCTCGAGTCCCTCGACACCTGGGACGCCTGGGACTGTTGGCGCGGGGCCGTTCTCGCCCACTACGGCTCCCAGCCGCATTGGGGATGCCCGATCAGCGCAGTGGCCCGCGAGGTCATCGGCAACGATCCGGAGCGGGCGGGAGAACTAGCGGCGTACATGGATCGATGGCGCGAGTACCTGCAAGCGGGCCTCGACCGCATGCGCTCCACCGGTCTCCTGCGATCCGACGCTGATCCCGAGCAACTCGCCCTGTCCACCTTCGCAGCCCTCCAGGGCGGTCTCCTGCTGACCCAGACCATGCAATCGCTGAAACCCCTTGAAGCGGCATTGGACGGCGCCCTCACGGCCCTACACGCGGCAGCTGCCCAGGGCACTTCCACGACGCTGCCGGGTCGTTTAGTCTGAGCGCCCCGATGCCGACGTCGAAGGCCAAAGCGGCGCAAATGGCGACAGCGTCGCCGCGGGGCCGCCGCGTGCCTACACGGTGGTCCGGAGTCGGGCCTGCCACCATGCGACCGGCACAATCCGTAGGGCCAACTCCAAGGTGCCACGGTCTAAGGCCTCGGCGAGTTGGGTGATCACCGCGATCCGGTCGGCGAGCCAGGCGTTGCCGAGGTTGGCCTCAATCTCTACCGCCGGGTTGCTGCGGGCTCTTTGCTGGCGGCGGAAGTCGACGGGTGGATTCGAGGTGTCCAAAAGGCTACCAATCCAGGCGATGTCGCCCGCGAGCTCGACGTGGCGGTCGATGACCTCGGCATAGATTTCAGAGCTGAGCATTACTGCGGCCCATCGGCCCAGCACTACGTCAGCGTGCTCTGCGAGGAAGGCGATTTCGCGGTGAAAGCGGTTGCGGCGATCGTTGTCGCTGACGATCTCCTGAACGGCGGCAGTCAAGCGAGCTGTGTCTCGGATGATCTCGGCGCCGTGTCGATGGACCGGGTCCCGGTCGTTTCCGCGTCGAAGGTTCCTGCGACCTCGAGCACACCGAGCCAGATCATCCGCGGCGTTGCGAACGAGCTCGAACAGTACGTACTGGGCCAGGGTGCTCCACCGTTGGCGTCTTCTACGTTCAAGCACCTCGTTGATGACCCCAACCGAGAGCATGACCTTGATCACGCTGGCGACCAGACCGGCGAGCATGGTGTGACGCCCCCAGAAGCTTCCGCTGGTGGCGTCAGACACCGCAGCACCGGCGAATGCCGCCAGAGCGAAGATGGCCAGCAGCCGCGATTGCCGTAAATCGGAATTGACTGACCGGGAGCGCCGAGGGCCCGAAGGCGGGCGGGCCGTCACGTGGGGAGAACCTTCGTCACCCGGACGCATTTCGTGTTCGGCAATCTCGTTGATTGAGCGGCGAGCCGTCGGTCAGTGAGGAGAGGGGCGGGTCTCGGTCCAGTCCAAGATCAGATTGCGCTCTGCGAAGTACCAGCTCCCGTCAATTTTTGCGAACCAGTCCAAGTAGCGGAGTGAGGCAATCATGATCTTGCGTCCGCCGTCGTCGCTGAAGAGGTGATGAGCGATGGCGTAGCTTTCGCCGTTCCCCCGGTCGCCATCAATGCTGACGGTGCTCTGGCCGTTGAAGTGGGTGGTCGCCTCATACCGATTGAGATCAGCGAAGACAGGAGTCAACGACTCGCGGCCTTCCAGGACGTAGGTCGATTCGGTGCCTTCACCATCCATATACACCACGAAACGGGTGTCAACAGTGAAGAGAGCCTTTTGTCCTTCCGCGTCGTGCCGGTCTGCACAGTGCGCGTAGGCGTCGAAGAGCTCCCGGATAGCGAGGCGGTCAGCGGCTTCCTGAGGTGAGAGCGTGGCGGAATGCAAGAGGTGCGAAGCCGGCGGCGGATCGGGCTCGAGCGACAGGGGCTGGTGCGACGCCAGTACGGCGTAAGCGAAGCCAGCACGGCGTAAGCGACGCCACAGGATGACCAACCGTACGGATCCGCGCATTCTGCGGACTACCCACGCCTGCGAGCAGGCCATCGTGGTGCTCGCCTCGGAGCGCCCCGTCTCCCAGATCACCGTCGCCGAACTAGCCGACCGAGCCGGGGTGACCCGGGCCACCTTCTACAACCGCTACGGTAGCCCGCTCGACGTACTCATTCAGGTGCTCCTCGCCGACCTGGAGCGCGCTCACCAACTAGAAGAGGCGCGCCAAGCCGAAGGCGGGTACTCACCAGCCCAAATGCTGCGCCTCGCGACCGGCGACGTCGTCGATCACATCGAAAGGTTCAAGGCCCTCTACCAGCACGCTCTGTGTGATCCGGCGGACAACGGAGTGTACGAGGCGCTCGTGCGCCACTTCACCGAGTACGGCCTCGGGTTTATGCGCCGGTGCACCCATCCCGATCTACCCGACACCAACCATGAGGTCATGGCCCACTTTGTCGCCAACGGATTCGCCGGAGCCATCAAGGCTTGGCTCAGATGCGGCTACCTGACAAAAGCGGACTTGGTCGCAGCAGCCACGGCCTGTGCACCGACCTGGTGGAGCTAACCATGCGAGGTGTCAGCGGTCCGACTCCCCGCGGCTCCGATGAGGCGGGACCATGACGGGCCCGGAAGGGTCGAGACAAAGCCGGCGGGTAATCCCCCACAACAGCTCTTCTAGGGCCTGACAAGTCCGACACCAAATAGCCGCAGTTGTCGAGCGCCGCCCCTCCGCCGCCGGCATACGCTTTGGCGATGTCTAACCCTGAACTTGTCGGTCAACCGCAAGAGTCGAACGGTGGGACCGGTCGTTCTGGCTACTTGCCAATCGCGGAACACGGTCTCATTGGGGACATGCGCACGGTGGCCCTGGTCGGTACGAACGGGACGATCGACTGGTGTTGCTTGCCTTCTTTTGATTCGCCCAGTGTCTTCGGTGCCCTCCTGGATGCAGATCGAGGCGGGTCGTTCGCGCTGACCGCCGCCGTGCCTAGCGCGACCAGACAGATCTATCTCCCAGATACGAATGTCCTCATCACCCGGTTCTTTTCTGAAGAAGGTGTGGGTGAAATCCAGGACTTCATGCCGGTCGGATCCGCAGGCGATAGCAGGCAGCGCCTGTTCCGGCGGGTGCTATGCGTGCGCGGATCCTTGCCGTTCGAAGCCCGGGTTTCCCCGCGGTTTGGCTACGGCCTGGAACCCCACACCATCACCGCTGTGGACGACGGCGTGTTGTTCAGTTCTCCCAACCTCTCGGCCTCGCTGCGAGCGACGGTGCCGCTCCAAGTCGACCATCTCGACGCCGTCGCAAAGTTCGAACTCATCGAGGGCGAGTCGGAGGTGTTCGTGTTCGAGCCCGCCGACGGCGACCTGGGATCGGGAAGCGATCTCCACGCCGAAGCACACGAACAAGGGGGCGCCACGATGGCCTTCTGGCGGCGCTGGCTTTCGGCGTCGTGTTACCGGGGCCGCTGGCGCGAGACCGTGAACCGTTCGGCGCTGACGCTTAAGCTGCTCACCTACGAGCCAACCGGGGCCATAGTCGCCGCCCCAACCACCAGCCTCCCCGAGCAGCCCGGCGGCGAACGGAACTGGGACTACCGGTACGTGTGGGTCCGCGACGCCGCCTTTGTCATCTACGCCCTGCTGCGCCTGGGCTTCACCGAAGAGGCTCATGCGTTCATCCGGTTCATGATCGACCGCGCCGCGCTTGGGGGTGACGAGGCCTCCGGCCCGCTTCAGGTCATGTACGGCATCGATGGGCGCACCGAGTTGCCCGAGCGCGAGCTGCGCCATCTCGCTGGATACCAGGGCTCGACGCCGGTGCGAGTCGGCAACGGGGCCGCCAAACAGCTCCAGCTTGATATCTACGGCGAACTCATGGACTCGATCTACCTCTATGACGATTGGTGCCGTCCGATCTCCGCTGCCCAATGGGACACCATCATCACCCGCACCGACTGGGTCTGCGACCACTGGGATCAGCCCGACGAGGGCATCTGGGAAACTCGCGGCGGTCCGAAGAAGTTCGTGTATTCGCAGCTCATGTGCTGGGTGGCTATCGAGCGGGCCATCCGGTTGGCCAACAGGCGCGGACTGCCCGCGAACCTCGATCGCTGGCGGCAGGCCCGAGACACGATCTACCGCCGCATCATGAGCCACGGCTGGTCGACGGCCCTGCAATCGTTCGTCCAGCACGAGGACAGCGAAGTCCTGGACGCCGCCGTTTTGATGATGCCCCTGGCCAAGCTGATCTCGCCCAACGACCCGCAGTGGCTTTCCACCCTCGATGCCCTCACCAAGAGCCTGGTCTCCGACAGTCTGGTCTACCGCTACGACCCCGAAGCCAGCCCGGACGGCTTGCGTGGCCACGAGGGGACCTTCTCGGTCTGCTCTTTCTGGTATGTGGAAGCGCTAACTCGGGCAGGCCGCTTGGAAGAGGCGCGTCTGGCCTTCGAGAAAATGCTCACCTATGCCAACCACTTGGGCCTCTACGCCGAGCAGATCAGCCGCACTGGCGAACAACAAGGCAACTTCCCCCAAGCGCTGACCCACTTGGCCCTGATCAGCGCCGCCTACAATCTCGACCGCGCCCTCGGCTGAAAAAGCATCAAGATCCCGGGCACGCCCCGGACGACTTCGGCTCTCCCCCGTGGCCCGGCAGCCCGCGTCGCAGGACTCGGGCCCGGTAGGTAGCTGCCTCGCCGGCCGGTCTCATGTGGCCTCCACGATCCCCTTGACAGTGAGCGCGACGCCGATCAGTAGCAGTCCCCAGACGGCGGCTGTCCTCCAGTGCGTGTGAGCCCATTCTTTGGTGCGCTCGATGGCGACGGGGGTCTCGGCGGGGGCGACCTTGAAGGCGACCATGGGGACCTCGATCAGGAGTAGCTGTACCAGGTTGAAGCCGATCACGAGAAGGACCGTGACAACGCTGGAGTAGTGCAGCTTACGGATGTTGTTGAGGCCAGCCAGATAGGAAGCGCCCGGTAGCGTCAGAACAACGCCGATCACGAAGGTAGTCCGGGCGCTGCCTTTGCTGAGCTGCTGTTGCCACTTGGGCGTCTTGTTCTGGCCTCCTCGCTTGGCTCTGCGCCTCTGGCGGCGTTCTTCAAGCGCTCTGTGGCGTCCGGAGGCGAGCACGCCTGCCAGGACCAAACAGATCGCAGCTAACACAAAGTCCGCGATGGGGCTCAAGGTGTTCTTGGTGGTGTTCACCGTACTGGAGCCTTCCAGCGCAAAGACGATGACCAGGCCGAGGGTGACGCTTACGAACATCGCTCCCAGCCAGTAGCCGAGCATCAGTCGAAGTGGGCGTTCCAACAACAGCATCACGGTGGTGGCCGCCAGCAGCGTTGGATTCAAGGCAGCCAGAAACGCCCAAGCTACGACCTCGCCCATTCAGGGAACCTCCCGCTGCTGAGCTCTGCTTGGGGACGGCCGTCGCCCGCACCGGCGGGCACTACTAGATAAGTTGCCTTGAGCATTTCCCAGCGCAATCCCAGACGGTTGTTCCCGGTCCCTAGTTCTCTTGCCCGGTGCTGACCTAGGCGACCTACGCCCAACGTGAGCATACCCCGAGGTTTTGAAGGCGATCAGCCAAACGTTCAGAGACGGTAACTAGCTCACTTCAGGCTGTGCTCAGACTGGACGCCGCGGAAGGAGTGAAGCTGGGATCGATGCCGTAGAGTCGCCGCCCGTTCTGATCAACTATCTTACGGGCCAGCGTCGGGCTGAGATCTGATCGTCCGGCGATGATTCCGGCCGCGTCGATGTCGGAGCCAATGTCGATGTGGCCGTAATCGGTGCCCATGACCAGGTTGTCTTCGCCGACGTATTGGGTGATGTACGGGATGTCATCGTCGATCTGGCAAGCGACGAAGAGCTGATGGTGCTCGGTCAATCGCTTGTTGACGATGACCGCCCCCTTCGAGCGGGTCACTCCGTCCGAGACCACTCTTGCCGCCTCGTGCAGAACGAAGGGAACCCAACTCGCCCCGGCCTCCAGCCAAGCCCAACGGAGCTGGGGAAACCGTTGCGATAGGTCGCCAACACAGAGCCGGTAGAACCCCACGGGGATTTCGGTGATCACCTTGAAGGCGTAGCGTGGGTCGGGAAGCGTGTACCCGGGTATGTCGGATCCGACGTGCACAGCCATCACCAGATCCAGGTCTTGGGCTTTCGCGTAGAACGGGTTCAGGTATTCGTCATCAAGGACCATTCCGGCGATCTCGCCGTGCAGGTGCACGGCGACCGCTCCGTTGGCCCGACCGAACTCCATCTCCTCGAGAGCCCGGTCCATCATCCTCACTGGTGCGATCAACGCCCACAGAATCCTCCCACCGCTCTCGTGGTAGCGGTCGGCCATCCACCGATTCCAGCTGCGCGCCAGCGCCGCTTCCGCCATGGCACGGTGAATATTCGCCCGGATAAAAAATGTCGAGAACACCACCTGCACGTCGACACCGAGACGATCCATATGCGCCAGCCGGGCCGGAACATCCTGCAACGAAGTGACGCCAGGAGCGTACATCTGGCCCGCCCAGTCATCATCCTGCACGTGGACGTGATCGCCTCTGGGCCGGAGCGATCCGCTCACCAACCAGTGCTCGATCGTCCCTCCGGCATCGCGAAGGGCCAACGGTTGGAACTCCCGCTCGGCCGGATCAAAGTAGTCCCAAGTAGCGTCTGTCTCGAATACATGCGCGTCACAATCGATATAACCCATAGCGTCCTCCCATAAAGTTCCTATGCCTAACCCAATCCTCAACTCTTCAAGGGCGGCTGGAGCGCGGTCGTCGGATAACGAGATAGAGCCGCCACGCCGCCGTCGGCGAACACCACGTCGCCTGTCGAAAAGCTGGCCGCATCTGATGCCAGATAGACAGCCGCGCCGACGACCTCGTCGACGGCACCGTAACGCCCAGCCGGGATAAAATCCGTGACGCGCCGGAAAGCCTCGTCTCGTACTTCAGCGAGCGAACCGGTGGCCAAGCCGTGCACCCGCACGGTCGGCGCGCACTCCAGGGCCAGGCTGCGCAGAAACATCCATCCGGCGGACTTCGACGCGCAATACGCGGATTGGCCGACGTAGGGCTGAAACGATACGGTCGAAAGCAGGTTGACGATGACGCCGCCGCCCTGGTGCATCATCCGGCGACCGACCACCTGACAGAAGCGGACCTGCGAGATGACATTCGCGGTCCAGCAGAGATCCCAGCCTTCGATCTCCGTGTCGAGTACGTGAGCGGTGTAGTCCGGGCCGTTGTCATACGGAAATTCATCAAGATGTCGACCCGGTCGTCGCGATGGCCCAGCTCATCGATCGCCTCGGAGATCGCCGATCTGCTGGTGAGATCACACGAGAGAACTTCCACCTCACGGCCGGTGGCGGCTCGCACCTGGGTGGCAGTGACTTCCACCAGATCGCCGCGGTCGACGATCACAAGGTCCGCTCCAGCGGCGGCCAGGCCACCCGCGACAGCGTGCCCCACTGGGTGACCGGCCCCCGTCACCAATGCGGTCCGGCCATCCAGGCGGAACATGCTGTGAACATCCGATTCGGAGCTCACGTGTTGAAAACGACCGGCAGCGTCGTCCTGATATTGAGCAACGAACAGGGCATCAGGGTGCCTTCCCCGGTGGTTCGGAGTCCCGGAAACCGGGAGAAGAGCTGCCCGAGGGCCGAGCGGATCTCCGCTCGGGCCAGCGCCGCACCGATGCAATAGTGAATCCCGAAGCCAAAGGCCAGGCTCTCGCGATCAATCGGGCGATCGATTCGAAACTCGAATGGATCGGGCCAGACCTTTGGATCCCGATTGTTGGCGTACCAGTACAGGATGACCAGGTCCCCGGCCCTGATTGACTGCCCGGCGACCTCCGTGTCCCTGGTCGCAGTGCGGGCATTGTACCGCGCCGGCGAAACCCATCGGAGTACCTCCTCCGTCGCCGAATGGTAGTCCCCCCCGCTCACCATGGCCTCCAGCTGATCGGGATGATCGAGCAGCGCCTTGACTCCATTGCTGATTGCGTCCCGGGTGGTGTTATAACCCCCCAGCATCAGGGTCCACAGGTTGCCCAGCAGCTCCCCTCTCGAGATGAACTCTCCACCGCGTTCTGCTTGGACCAGATGGGCAATCAGCCCGTCCCCCTTGAGCGCATCCCCTCGTTCAAGCTGGGCTTCCAAGAAGTCATACACCTCGCTCAGCACGGGCAGCGGATCGGGTCCGTCGAACTCCGCGCATTGCGCCATCCGATTCGACCAGCGATCGATGTCGGTGAGGTCCTGGCGCGGAATCCCCATAAAATCTGCGGTGACGTACAACGGGATTGGTTTGGCTACTTCCGTCACAAAATCAGCTTCCTGGCCTGGCTCCAGCCTGCCAAGCACTTCCCCGACCGTCCGATCGATCGACGCTTGCAAATCACGAAATTCGTCGCGGGGTCATCCACCGGCTGGCGATGCGCCGTCGTTCCCCATGCTCAGGTGGATCGGTATCGTGAAAGTTGAGCAGTCCCTCGAAGCGGTGGTCCTCCCCCATGGTCGCTTCCTGACCGGCGTGAAGATGATAGCCGGGGGTACCGGGTGGAGGTCCGAAGATTGCCCCCTCCTTGACGGTAAAAAGGTCTGGATGGCTGCCGACGTACCGGGCATGCTCATAGCTCGAGATCAGCCAGAACGGGCACCAGTACTCGGGAACATTGTTCACCAGCAGGATGGGAGCTTGCTCGTGGAGCCACCTCAACGTATCCGAAATGTCAGTGCTGTAGAACATGGCGTCATAGGGCGCGATATGCGGTCGTACCGGCGTGTCCAAGGAACTGCTCAACATACGGTCTCCTTAAATCCGGCCCCATGTTTATTGTTATCCATATTCCAACCCTTCGACGTGGGTCGTAATAGATCGTCAACATAGCGCAGCGATGGACAAAAACACGTTGGCTTTCGTTAACCCCAGCCACATTTAATTCGTCTTTATGCGGCTGAAACATCTTTGTCCTACGACGCCGGAGCGGTCTCGCAAGTGTACTTCCCATTGTTCTCAAGAATAGGTTTCCCATTGTCGACACGACCGACGTACCAACAATCGACTGGGTGCGGCTTTCCGGCAGAATATGTGAGGGGGGGCGACCAGCCTTGTAAGGTATCGCCCTTCAGCGACTCCAGCCCATTAACGACCTCTGACGCACTCGGAGCTCCGCTCGCGGTCAAACCGCCAGACTTGAAGGCATCTTCAAGTAAAAGACCTGCGGGCCAACCTGTGACGTTACCCCCACTAAATGTGGTCGTGTTCTCGAGGACACCGGGGTAATAGGTATTCATGGCCTTCTTTAGGGCATTGGTTGCAGGATTAGAGCTCCAATAAGGGTAGTTCTGATATTCGGTCCACAGATTTTTCTCGATCCCCGGGGTGGAAGTGAGCGCCGTGGTGAAGCTGCCACCCTCTATCACGTAGATCGGGTCGTAGCCCTGTTTGGCACAATCCTGTGCCAAACGTTCCATAGGGGGCACCGTATCAAAGATCGCAAGCGCGGTGACATGGGCTTGCTGGGCCGCCAGGCATTGTGCTGTGTAGTTGGGAGCCGTGGCCGACACAGAGTCGGCAAACGTCACGGGCAGCCCCTCCTGCTTCCCATCCCCCCTGACAACTCCATAGATTGACGCGCAGACAGCCGCCTCGGCGCAATATATAACGCCCAGATTGGTTGCGCCAGCAAGCTTAGCGGTAGCGACAACCGCATACGTATCCGAATCCTCTGTTTGGCCGGGCTGATAGAAATCGGGGTTCGTGTAAAACGGAGCGCTACCAGAGATCAGCGCAATAGATGGTATATTTGCCGCCTGAACCGCTGACGCCCACCCTTGATCAACTATCGAACCATCCATTATGGCGTCGACGTGATCTGAGATGAAGGTCTGAGCATCGGCCACCGACGTACCGATCACCGCTCCATCATCGGCCACCTTGACCTTGATTTGATGTCCATCGATACCTCCAGCGCTATTGGTAGTTTTAACCCAAGCCTGAAAAATATCGACCGAGTCGATGATGGAATTGCCATCGGGCCCAGAGCAGCTGCAAATGAGTCCCACCGTTATCGGAGCAGATCCACTGGCGGGAGCAGCCCCACCGGCAGGAGCAGACCCGGTGCCAGGAGCAGACCCGGTGCCAGGAGCAGACCCGGTTGCGGAAGGACTCTTACTGGTTGACGAACATGCGGCAGCTATCAAGCACACTGCCGCAATTGAAAGCAAACTGACGGTCTTCCTAGAATGGCTCACTGTGGCCGGTCCCTCCCTACTTTCCGCCTCAGGCCGTAATCAAGTGCCATGCCGACTGAAGGTCGAAAGGCACCGTCAAGTACGTCTTCGATTAGCTAAGCGCACTATACCTCGGACCGGTTAGGCCCGCACGTGGGCGTCCAAACGCATTCCGGCGGACGGGAAATTTCCCACAATCGCCAGGTTTGCCACGCGCCTTTGGCCTGCTCACTCCTACCTGCGTCGTAGTCGCTCAGCATCCATCCATCCTCGAACGCCACCGTCTACGACCGGCCCCGTCAGGACTAGAGGTCTATGCGAGGCAAACCGACGCCGTGAGCGTGGCCGGCAGGTAGGTGCCTCGTCGCAGTCGGACCGTGATTAACTGGCCGGCTGGCAGTGAACGCATCGGTATGACCATGAGGGCGTGGGGTGGAATAGCGGCCCTGCATCGCTGCGTGGACAGGCGTAGGGCTGCGTGATCTCGATCTCGATCGTCGTCCTGCCCTTTCAACGTGGCTGCGATGGCGACGAATCTGTTGCATTCGTCGGTAAGCCACGAGGCCACGTACAGACTGGCCGACTGGTCTGGCCTGGCGGGCCAGCACACCGCGACCGGACAGCCAGCTCGGGCTGTGGATTGGCTTGGCGGTACTTGGGCCCGTAGGCCTGTGAGCGACACGTCCACGAAGAGGCTCCGACGGAGCATTGGGCTGTCGGGACCGCTGAAGGACAGGACCCGGAGTGGGAGCGTCCCTGAGGCTGTCGCCGGAGTCGTAGTTGCGTGATCGACGGGTACCGAAAGAACGCAGTAGGTTAGTCACGCCACGTGGATAGCTAGCCGAGCAAAATCGGCTATCGGCACCACGGGACCCCTCGGCCTGGCCTTATGCCTTCGATTGCTCCACAAGGATCACCATAGTCTCGGGGAGGACACCATCATGAGCCATCGCGGCAGCGGCACCTTCGTCCTGCATTGCGTTCGTGAAGGCCTCCATATCGGGGACGTCCATGAGCAAGGCCACCTGCTGCGGGTTCTGAGGGTCAACGAAAGTTCTGATGTTAGTGACGCCTAACGGACCAAAGAATTCCTCGCGCTTCGGCGATGCCAGCCAGTGGTCGGTGTCCTTCACGTTGTGGTGGCCGATGATGGTTGGCATGATGCTCCTCTGGGTCGGGGCTCGCAGGAATTGCGCCCCGAGGGCGACTCTACGCAGGGATGGCTCCCAGCACAATGGCGCGAGCGGGACGGCGGCGAAGTCGTCTCGACGGATCAGCTCCAAGGTTCAGTTCTCGCAAGTACTGGGTCTCGTACGAGCGGTTGATTTGTCGATGGCAAACTTACGAATTACCAATCGCAGCCGCCCCGCTGGTCAGAACCACAATCTTGTTGACTATCGGGCCGCCAAAGGGCCCCGGAGCAGCTGCCCGGGCCGAGCGCCAGTGGGTTGGCCATCCTCGAGGACGATCTGGCCGCCGACCACCGTCGCCAGGAATCCGCTCGCTCGCTGCACGAGCCTACGGGCGCCCCCCGGGAGGTCGGACTCGACCTTCGGGAGGTCTGGTGCCACCGTAGCCGGATCGAACACGTTGAGATCAGCGACGAAGCCCTCCCGGATCAGACCTCGATCAGCGAAGCCCCATACCGTCGCCGGAGAGAACGTGATCATCCGCACCGCCTGCTCCAGGGTGAACTCCTGCAGGTCCCGGACCCAGTGGCTGAGGAGGTAGGTGTGGATCGAGCAGTCGGAAATCTGACTCACGTGGGCCCCCGAGTCAGAGAACGTCATCACGGTACGCGGGTGCTTCATGGTCGTCAGCAGGTCAGAGGTGTCGATGGCGGCGATCGGCTGGATGAAGAGCTGGTCGAAGTCGGTGGTCAAACCCAGCTCGATGATCAATTCGACCGGATCGATGCCCCGTTGGGCGGCCACCTCCGCGACGGTGGGGTGCGGTGGCAAGCTCTGGTCGTACACCCGCATCGTGTGATAGTCCGGCGGTCGAACCTCGGCACCGATGGCTCGGGAGTAGCCACCCTCTTGAGCCGATAAGACCAGGCGACGACGGATGACCTCGTCTTCGAGCAGCCGGCGTTGCTCCACCAAGGGGAGGGCCCTGATCTCGTTCCATTCGGGCAGAACATCGAAGGGCAGCTTCGAGCGGAACGAGGTGATGTTGTTGACCCCGCGGCTGTGCGTCTGTCCGAAGGCCCGACCGCCCGAACGGACGATGAAGTCGACCTCATCAGTCCAGTCCGGCCGGATGGCGCTGAAGGTGACGGGTACGCCGGTCGCGGCGCTGAGCTCGGCCAATCGACACACGGCATCCTTCTCTTGCGGCGGCACGTGGGCCGGTGCCGGTTCGCGGGCCAACTCGAAGATCCCCACGCCCAGGTCACCCATCACTCCTACCAAGCGCCGCACCTCGTCCCAGCTGGCTAGCCGCGAGGCGACCGGCCGGTCGTCCGAGGTCTCGTGTTGATCACTCCTCGACGTCGTGAAACCGATGGCCCCGGCCCGCAGCGCTTCCGCCAGGCTCCGCTCCATCACCAACTGGTCGTCCTCACCCGCCCGCTCGCTGAACGCCCGCTCGCCCATCGCCCAGGTTCGCAGGGCAGAATGACCGACATACGATGCGTAGTTGATGCCCTTCGGGCGCCGCTCGACTGCGTCGAGGTACTCGGGGAAGGTCTCCCAAGTCCAGTCAATACCCTCCGCCAGGGCATCGGGGGAGATGTCCTCCGCCCGCTCCAGGCTGCGCACGACGAGAGCCCGCTCGTCGGGGCGGGCCGGCGCCAGGGTGAAGCCGCAGTTGCCCATGACCACGGTGGTGATGCCGTGGTAACACGAACTTGTTCCCAACTCGTCCCACATGACTTGGGCATCCATATGGGTGTGACCGTCGATGAACCCCGGTGTCACCACGTGGCCTTCAGCGGAGACGACCCGGCCGGCCTTCTCATGGATACGCCCGACGGCGACGATCCTCCCGTCCCGCACGCCCACGTCGGCCCGCTCCGGTGGGGCTCCAGACCCGTCAACGACGATGCCATCCTTGATCACCAGGTCGTAGGTCATGCGGTTCACCACTTTCTCGTGTTGGGAACGTTAGCGCCGGGCCGGCCGTACTCGCCGAATGGCGCCATCGCCCTGACACCCGACGTAGAAGCCATCTTCACCGTCTGAGCAGACGGGGCGGAACCCGGCCTCGAGCAGCCTCGTTTGGAACCGCGGGAGACTCCTATCCGATTGAGGCCATACCGATAACCGGTTTGAACAGAGGATGTCCAGCTATCGATCCGAGGAACTGCGCGGTCCCAAAGCAGAATACGCCGCCGTCCCCACCGACTAGCCGGTATCCGAGGTCATCGGCGGTACTGGCCATGCCCACGACCGGTGCAGAAAGGTGCGCGCCGCTAACGGAGCCGAGGAAGGGGGCGGCGAAGGTGAATAGCCCACCATCGCCGGCAACCAGCCAGTAGCCAGACGTGGCCGCGTCCACCGCCATGCCTACCACCGGTTTGTCCAGGGCTATGCCGCCCAGGGAGCCGCGGAAGACGGCGTCGCCAAACGTGAACACCCCACCATCGGCGGCGACAAGGTAATAGCCCTGGTTGTCGGGCGTGACGGCGATGCCGACCACCGGTTTGTCCAGGGCTTTGTCACCCAGGGAGCCGCGGAAGACGGCGTCGCCAAACGTGAAGACCCCACCGTCGGCGGCGACAAGGTAATAGCCGCCCCCATCGGGGGTTGCCGCCATACCCACGATTGGCGCGTCGAGGTGGTGGTCGGTAAGGGAACCAAACGATCTGGCGTCGTGAGAAAACACGGTGCCGTCCGACCCGACCAGCCAGTACCCCCCACCGGACGCGGCGGCCATCCCGGCGATCGGAGCCGCCAAGGCGGAGTTGGCCTGCGAACCTTCGAAGGGGGCGTCACCAAAGCTGAACACCCCGCCGTCGGCCGCGCCGAGCCAGTAGCCCTCCGGCGGGGGTCCGGTGTGGAAATCGAAGACGGTAGTGACCCCGTTGACTCCAAAACTCCAGTCATTTGCGGCTACCACAGTCGGGCCGATCAAGGTCCCCACGATCAGCGCTGCGCCGCCGATGCCTGACACTGGGTCGACCCCGTGCAAAACAGCGTCGGGAAAGGCGGAGGTGATCTGGGCAAAGGTGCACGGAGTAGCGCGCTGGCAGCCCCCGGGTATCCGGGTAGATAGAGCCGCGTTGCTCGCGATCCACCTGCCGGACAAGGCATCCCAGTTGCTCCAGCCAGCCGGGACGGCGACGCCTTGGTTGGACGGCTCGAAAGACAGCGTAGTGAATGTCGACGACGGACCGCCGGGGGTCGCAAAAATGGGCAACTGGTAGACCGGCGAGAAACTCGCCGCGTCACCCACTCCCAGGAAGGTCGAGTAGCCCATCGAAGTGATATCGCGCAAGAGAGTGCCGGCGAACTGATTGGCCCAGATATCGACCCGACCGGTGCCCGGCCCGGGACCCAGGCTGAACTGGGCCGAGGCATTACCCAACGGCGGCGTCCCGGGGCCAGGCACAATGGCAAAGGTGCCTGTGCCCACCTGGCGTAAGTTCAAGCCGTTGCCGCTGGTGTTGCCCTGATACAGATTCCCGGGCCAGATGTACACCTTGTTGGTGATCGGCTGGGCAGCACCGGCCCGGGCTGCCAGCCCGAAGATCAACAGGCCGCTTACCAGAGCCACGGAGGTGATGATCGCTTTGGCCACGCGCAAGGCTGTGCCCTCCCTCGGAGTATTTCCGCTCGAGCGGCTCCCGATGCCCCCGCGGGCGACAGGATCTTGACGAAGGCGGCGCCATACGCTGTCGTGCGCCGCCATTCCCTCGCCGAGGATAGGTACTTTTGGGATTCTCTACAACTATCCGGCGATATTCAAGTGGGAGACCCTCCGGGTGGTGGAACCGCGACAGCCGCCGGACGCGGCCCGGTGCCCGGACCTCGGCGGTAACGACGCCCTCTGCTTCGGCTCACACCCGGCCGGCCGGGACCGATGCGTCGGCTGCGCGCGAGGCGCCTCAAGGATTACCCGGCGGCGGTCAGCGGACCGATGAGCAGGGTTGCGACGGCTGTGTTGGAACATCCCGTGTCGCGGTGAGGCACGAAGAGGGCAGCTGTCTGATCGGGAGGGTAGACGCGCAGTCCGAGGACGGGCGTCTGGTCGCACGGCGGTTGCGTGAAGGCGGAGGCGTCGTGGATGCCAAGCGTGGCATCGGCGACCTGACCAGGAGCGAGTACGACCCTGGCCGTGGCCTCCTGGCCCCTAGTGGCGGGGGCACCAACCTGATGGCCGTCCGCTCCGGCCACGAACGAGACGCCCGGGTAGCCCTGCACATAGCACGTGGAGGTGCTGGTGTTGCGCAGCCCAAGCGGATAGTAAATCGTACCCGCGGTGCCGTTGGCCGCGCCGAGGCTGCCAGCCAGCTGAGAAGTGGCGCACAGCGAGGGACCAGAGGAGGGGGCCGCGGTCGTAGGCGCAGAGGTGGTGGTTGTGGGAGTGGTGACGGGCGGCGGGGTGGTCGCAGGCGAGGGCGTGGTCGTCGGGGGGGAGGCGGTTGTCGGGGTCGAGGCGGCCGGGGGGTTCGATTGCTGATGGGTCGATCCGCAGCCGGCAAGAACCGCGACGGCCACGACGACCAGACACCATGACCAGCGCTTCATGCATCCCTCCGAATTCGTTCGCTGCCGACTGCAGCACCTCATACACGATCGGTGATGCGCATTGGTTCCCAACGCTTGTTCCGCAGGTTCATCCCCGAGCGATCGTCAGGGTGACGGGAGGTCTTGTGCCGCGAAGTCTGATCCCCAAGTAGAACTAGGAGATGGCGAGCTCACCGGGCGCTTCGGCAAACGTCGACTCGTCCGGAAGGTAACCCGCCGGGAAGCGGTAGAGGTCAAGCGCGTTGTCCCACAGGATCTTCGCCTTGGCGACATTGGAGATCAACTCCGGCGACGCGTCGAGGAAGTGGTTGGTGGCATGCGGGTATTTGGAGTCCGGGTGCGGGAAGTCGGTGTCGTAGACGATGTGCCCGTCACCCATCCAGCGGATGACGTCGGAGACGAACGGGTCGTCGCATTCGGTCGAGATCCAGCAGTTCCGGCCGAAGTATTCGGTGGCTGACATCGTCAGGTTCGGGAACTCACGCGCCCCTGCCAGCTCGAGATGCTCATCGATGCGGTGAAGCCAGGAAGGCAGCCACCCGCACCCTGCTTCCAGGTACGCGCACCGCAGCCGAGGGAAGCGCTCGAAGACGCCGTTGACGATCATCGATAGGCAGGCATGCTGCGCATCGTGAGGGTGGAGCACCGAGTGCCACTCGGTGTAGGTCGTATAGCGATCGGATCCCGTCGTGTGCGCGTTGAGGCCCAGGAACTCGTGCGTCGCGAACGCGCAATCGAGATCTTGCAACAGCTCGTACACCGGGTCGTAATACCGGTCGCCCAGGTTCCGATGATTGAGATGGTCGGGACGCGCCCAGAAGCACCGGATGCCGAGGTGGTCGTAGGCGTACTGGATCTCGTCGACGGCTCGGCTCACGTCCCCGATCGGAATCGGACCCGAGGTGGCCACGCGGCCGTTCGACGACTCGCGCATCTCCTGACCCCACCGGTTGTACGCGCGCGCCAGCCCCGCCTGGATCTCCGGGTCGATGCCGTCGAACCACATCTCAGCCGCAGGCCCGTAGACGACCGATACGTCGACACCTTCGACTTCGAGCGCGCGGGCAGTGCGATCGCCCGTGAAACCGAGCGTCACCAGCTCGCCGTACCGCTCCACAATGTCGGCGGGCGTCCAGGAGATCGCCCCCAGAATATCGGTGTAGAGCATCCGGTCGTGCTGGGCATAGCGGCCGTCAACCGTCACTCGGGCGTTCACCCGCCCGGAGCGCCCCGAGCCCGTGGGAACCTCAAGGACGACCCGGTCCTGGAAGCGAGCATCGAGGAACCGGCTCCAGAGGTCTGGCGGGTAAACAACGTGGGCATCTGCGTCGAAGACCTTCAACCCTCGCTTCATGGCGCTTCTACCGACGAGTCCGTGCGTCCTCGTCCACAGGGCTGATTCCGACGAAAGCCGAGCCAAATGTAGCGCGGTACCAGAAAGCGACAACGTGTGTCCACCGGGCTCGTCTCCAGGTGATTCGAATCGGCGTCAGGCCCCGCGGCAGAGCAACCGGCGCCGTCGATGGAACAGCTCAAGTGCCGGTCTGGGTTGCGGGCGGCTCGGGGCGGTTCCCTTGAAGATCGACATGCATCGTGTCGGTCCCGTCGAACACGATGAGCAAGGTCACGCCATCCGGGCCGACTTCCTGAGGCCCGTAAGCGGTCTTGGCTCCCACAATGCGGATGTCACCGGGTAGGTGCCAGGTTCGACCGACGCGCAGCGAGCCCTCCAGGACGATCTCCGCGTATCCCACCAGGTGCATGTGCGGCTCGACGCGATGGCCCGCCGGAAAGTGCACTTTCGAGATCTTCGGGCAGTCAGTCTCCGACTCATCTCGAGCCAAGACGAAACGAGCGCCGGTGAAATGGTCGGCTGACTCTTCGTAGCCGAGCTGGGACCATGACGTGTGTCGGTGCCACTTCACGGCACGGTCCGCGGGTGCGGAGTCCTTCATGATCGCTCCTCTCACCGAGTCCTCGCCAACGCTAGTGCGAGATCCACCGTATGGCCACTGGTCTCGGCGTCGCGGGGGGCCGCACGGATATGTTGGCGAAGTTTTGCTGAGCCAGCAAACGTTCGTGTCGATTCCATCTCGTGCACATGCCGGATCTTCAGCCGGTCGCTTCAATGAGATAGGCCTTCTGAAACGCAGTCGGCAGTAGGTCTTCCTTGGTGAGGTGATCGCGATGACGGCGACCATCGACCGTTCACAGCCGCGCCGCGTGGCGCGCTCGGCCCGGAAGACGGTGCGCCGCTGGTGCCGCTCGGTGTACGGCGCCCACATCGCTCAGGTAGACGCCTTTGAGCGGCTCTTCGGCATCGAACGACCGGCGGGGCGCGGGGGGAAAGTTTTGCCGCCGAGACGGCCGACCAAGAAGGCGTAGCTGGCCCAAATTATCGCGGCGAGGGCGGTGGCTTCTCGCCTACCTGACGGTCACCCGGTCAGCAGAGTCGCGGCGTCGGGCCCGTTGCAGACTGGCGACAATCGAGGCGCCGAGGACGATGACGATCACCGCCAGCGTGACCCACGTCGGGATGTGCACGACCGCGGACAGGAGCATCTTCACACCGACCAGGACAAGCAGTACGGCGACCCCCTGCTTGAGGTACTCGAACCGGGTCACCGAGTCTGCCAGCAGGAAGTAGAGAGAACGCAGGCCGATCACGGCGAAGGCGTTCGAGGCGAACACCAGGTAGACGTCGCGGGTCACGCCGAACACGGCGGGAACGGAGTCGATGGCGAAGACGAGGTCGGCGGCCTCGATGGCAACCACCGCGACGAGGAGTGGGGTGGCCATGACCCGGCCGTCAACCCGGGCGACGAGTCTTTCGCCCATGTAGTCGTTGGTGATCGGCAGCAGGCGACGGGCGGCCCGTACGATCCGGCTGCTGGAAGGGTCCATCTGGCCGTGGCCGCGGCACATCCGCAACCCGGCGCTAAGTACGACTGCCCCGAAAAGGTAGAAGACCCAGCTGATGTCGGCGATAAGGGCACCGCCCACAACAATCAGGGTGGCCCGCATCGCCAGTGCCCCGATGACCCCGAGGAACAGGGCCCGCCGCTGTAGCCGCTCCGGGACGGCCAGTGAAGAGAACACCAGCACGAACACGAACAGGTTGTCGACGCTGAGCGTCTTCTCCAGACCGTAAGCGGCGTAGTACTGCCCGGCCATCCCGGCCCCTCGCCACACCCAAACGACAGTGCCGAATGCGAGCCCCGCTGTGACCGAGACCCCGCTCATGATCAGCGATGTGCGCAGGTGAGGAGAGCGGGCCGAGCGGGTCAGGGCGAAGTCGGCGGCCAGCAGGGCGCCTATGACCGCGATCGTCGCCGGCCAAACCCAAATGGGAGCGGACATTTCAGAACGTGCTAGGTGCTGGGCTCGACTCACGCCAGCAGCTGAGGGTGTGGTTCATATCGATCTGATCAGTCGCTGGTCGCCAAAAGGAGTCTTCCGGCAGGGGTGCGCCCGTTCGAGGGCGAGCCGCCCCCGATGAGCGGCGTGGGCGGCGTCGATGAGATCGATCCTCTCCGGGCCCCATCTGCTCGGTCAGGGGGCCCGCGACAAGCGGTCGTCGACGTTGGTTGCGTACGGGCTTCGATCCAGGTGCTGCTGGGCGCGTTGGCGCCCTTCTTGTTCCAGGAAGGTGGCTATCTCCCGGCTCGCTTCGATGATCTGGCGGGCTTCGCGCCGAGCCTGGGCGAGGGTGGCGTCGTATTCGGTTTGGGCGGCCGCCAAGAGCTCCTCGGCGTGGCGAGCCTGCGCTTGGGCTTTTTCGATCTCGGCTTGGCGGCGCTGCATGGCGGCCTGCAGCGGTCTGACGACGAATCGGGCCAGGACTGCGAGCACGACTACGAACACGACCAGCTCGATGACGAAGGTGGCGTTTATGGTCATGAAACTGGCTGTCATCGAAGTCCCCCTTCCGGATTCATTGTGACTTCAGGGCGGGTCGAATCGGCAGCGGCGCGGTCTGACCCGACGGCCGTCTCGAAGTACAAGATGGTGAGCAGAGAGAACAGGAAGGCCTGCATGACCGCGACGAAGACGCTGAACAGCTTCCAGGCGATGAGCGGCACCGGCGCCAGGACCGGCGGTATCAGCTCGAAGATGAGGATCACCATCACGGTGCCGGCAAACACATTGCCGAACAGGCGCAGGGCGAGCGTGACCGGCTTGGCTGCTTCTTCCAGGATCCGCAGCGGCAGCAAAAAAGGGCTGGGCTGCAGGTAGTGGCGCAGGTAGCCACGCAGGCCCCGGGCCCGGATGGCGCTGACGTGAACCAAGACCACCACCAGCAGCGCCAACGCCAAGGTCAAGTTCAGGTCCCCGGTCGGCGCTGGGAGCATCTTGTCCGGATGGCCGCTGGGGACGGTTTCGAGCAGCGTGGCGGCGAGGATGAACACGAACAGCGTCACTGCCAGGGGTACCACCCGCCGCCCTGCGGGACCGATCCTCGATCCGACGTAGCGCTCTGCGTTCGATATCACGGTCTCCCATGCGAGCTGAGCCCGGGTGGGTCGACCAGACGTCGCCCCCCGGCGGGCGTACAGCCCGGCGGCGATGACGATCACGCCGGCGGTGACAGAGGCCACGATGGTGTCGAGATGTAGGGTCAACCCGGCGACGTCGGCTGTGCGCAGGGCGCCGAGTTCGAGCGGCCCGGCTGTATCGGGGGTCATGGAACGGGCCTCCAGGGTATAGGTGGTTCTCGAACCGTCGCCTAGGGTGGCTCCGGCGGTCAAGGCCAGTACACAGGGGTGATGCGCCACGACCGTGAGAGCCGTATGCAGCCGGTGTGAAGATTCCCGACGCCTGAGAGCGGGTGCCGTCGGTGCCCGGAGCGGATCTCGCGAGCGAGCTCCTCCCCGGGGACATCCGGCAAACCCAGGTCGAGGATCACCAAATCCTCTGGCCCCGGGCGGCGTATCTCCATGACGGCTCCACATCCTCTTGATGCCTGTCGCACCTCGTCGCAGTCGAGTAGAGGCGCAATAGAGCGACGTGCACAGGAGGACCGATGTCCGTCTACCACCGCCCCCTCTGCCCCCTGATCTTCCAGCACCGCTCCGACGTGGAATGGCCCGGATCTGCCAGCACTGTCACCGTCATCGGCCCCGACGGGGCCTCTCGCTCTAGGACAGCCGTCCTCGGCTGGGCTAGCGGATAGAAGCGAGGCGGCACGATGATCGCATCGGTGGCAGCAGCACTCGGCGCCGCCGTCAGCTTCGCCCTGGCGGCGGTGGCCCAGCAGGAGGCAACACAAGAAACAGAGCTTGACGTCTCCCTCAAGCCGCGGCTTCTCCTTCACCTGGCCCACCGGCCCAAGTGGCTCGCCGGAGTGACCCTGCTGGTGGCCGGGTTCGGTTTCCAAGCTCTGGCCTTGGCCAACGGGCCGGTGGCGCTGGTACAGCCCATCGTCGTCACAGAGCTCGCCTTCGCCATCCCGCTCGCCGGCTGGCGCCACCATCGCCGAGCCGGCCGACGAGAATGGATCGGGATCGCCTGCGTGCTGGGAGGGATCGCGGCCTTCCTGATCGTCGCTGCCCCGGCCACCGGGACAGCCGAGGCCAGCGGGCTCGATTGGGTCCTGACCGTGACTCCCATCGGATGCGCCATTGCCGCTCTGACCGTCATAGCCGCCGCCCGCGGGCCGTACCGGGCCACGCTGCTCGGCGCCGCGGCTGGCCTGTCGTTCGGGCTGCTGGCCATCGTCACCAAGGCAGTCACCGCCCAGCTCTCCCACGGTGTGCCCGCGACGTTCACCAATTGGCATATCTACGCGGTCGTGGCCCTGGGCATTTGCGCCCTGGTCGTATCTCAAAGCGCTTACCAGGCCGGGCCGCTCGCCCTGTCTTTGCCCGCCATAGCCCTGCTCGAACCCATCGTCGCCGTCGTCACCGGCGACCTGCTCTTCGAGGAGCGAGCCCGCCTGAGCGGCGCGGCGCTCGCGGCCGAGGCCGGCTGCGCCCTTGTCGCTGCCGCCGGCATAGCCGTACTGGCCACTTCCCCGATCGTGTTGAGCATCTACCAACAGACCCAAACGTCGGGACGGAAACCGATGCGCGAGGGCCGCGAAGTCCCCACTGAGAGCCAACACCGGCCAGACGGCGGGTCGTCAGTCGTGTCGCACCCAGCTCCTCGTCCGCGACCGTCGACACGTCGAACTGATCCCCGCCGGCAGCCAATTCCTCACCGACGCTCGCGGACATCGACGTGACGTATCCCAGGCCCCGGCTCGAGATCGACAGGCCGTCTTCGTATGAGGATCGGCGATCGGGACAAGCTGACGGCGATTGGGAGAAACAGGTGTCCTGAACACGGGCCTATCCGTTGCCGGTAGGGATTCGGTCATCGGCATCCCCGCCGACCTGATGCGCCCCTTTACGAAGCGCTCAAGCAATTGACGACAGACAACATCGACCTGCGAAACGAGCCCCGCAACGGTGAGGTTCCCTCACCCCATCAAGTCAAGGTCCCCATCACGAAGTACGAGCACCCTTCAAGCTTGCCACCCCGGACCTACCGACCCCTCGGCGAGAGCGCAGCCGTCGTTACTTCGAGTTCCCAATCCCCTTACGGATCGAGGGCTTGCGCCTGGTGCGACTCCGGTCACCCTCAAGTCCTCGGATGTGGCGTTCTACCAGAGCGATCGTTTCCGCATGGCCTTCGTAGATCCCTGCTGTTTCCTCGGCAACGATAAACCGTGAGATGGCTGCAAGAAGCAAAGCAACAGAGGTGGGTGGCCAGTCACCTGAATTTATTCCCCCGGCTCTTAGTACTGAGGACACGGCTTCGACCTGCACCATACGGATCCGTCTCGTGGTGGCGGCGATCTCGGCTCTAATCGCCTTGCGGTGGTTGCCCAAGGCGGTGAACTCCGTCAGGAGGGCGGTATCCGCCTGATCGTAGATCGACTCCCAAAGACCCCATATCGGCTGAGTCGACGACAGCGCTGACTGCTGCCGCGCCAGGCTCCTGTCAGCAACACTGCGGTAGAGTGCGATGAAGAGGTCATCCATCGTCCCGAAGTAGTAGTTGACGAGTCCAGCAGCATTGAGTCCCGCTCTAACAGCAACCCGTCGAGAACTGACTGCGGCGTAGCCTTCTTCGAGCATGAGGTCCTGGGTGGCGTCTAGGAGCGCTGTCCGAGTTCTGGAGTCCGTTTCGCTGTTTCGTAAAGCTGGCGACATTCGATTTTTGAGCCTAGTCGGAGCCGCCCGTGGAAAGACCTGACCCGTCGAAACCTATCCTGACCTTACTTCTTGACGCCATCGCCTCGCCGTGATACGAATACGGGCACCGAGCTTGAACGAGTGCTCAAGGGGGATGGAGTACGTCGGAAGACCTCAGCCGTTTGATTGGCGCGAACAATGCTCTTCGCCGACGAGCCCTGGTTGCCGGTCAAATCGCCGGAAGGTCAGCAGCCAGTCGGCGGACCTTGGTCTCAACGTCGAACCGCGAATCAGCACGCCGCCAGGTAGACCCCAACCCCAAACGTCACGTCTCCTATCAAACCAGTGAGCGACTGCCAGCTCCCCGGGCAGCGCCAGCACGGCTCCACGAGCAATCGGCGCGACACGGAGGCGTTCATGAGATGACGAAAGTGAGCACTTAATAGATGTTTGTTACGGGAATTGCCAGCAGTCTGGGATCGAGAGAGCCCCATACAGGGATCGTAATATGGGAGGCAAGCGATGTATAAGGAGTCTCTTGGCTTGAGAACTGTCGACTCTGGGAAAGGAAGGTCGGTATGAGTCCGACCCGAAAGTTTGTCGCTGCTGCAGCCGGGCTGTTGATGGCTGCAGGCCTGGCTGCGTGCTCTTCGAGCAGTAAGAATACCGCCACGAGCCCTACCTCGGCCAGTCAGTCGGCTGGCGGGACTAGCGCAAGTAGCGGATCGACGGGATCGCAAGCGCCCGGGGCACCGATTAAGGTCGGGCTAGTCTGCGGCTGTTCCGGGGTATACGGAACGGCCGAGCTGCCCAATGCAGAAGTCTATCGAGCCTGGGTAAATTCAGTGAATGCATCCGGCGGAATCAACGGGCACCCGATTGACCTGACAACCAAGGATGACGGTGGCGTCCCGGGCACCTCGATCTCGGACGTGCAGGGACTTATCTCTTCGCACGTGGACGCCATCGTTGTCGACTCGATCGAGTCCCCGGCGTGGCAAAATGAGGTTGCGGCTGCCAAGATTCCCGTCGTCGGCTTCCTCGACTCTGACACCACCTTCTACACGAACCCGGACTTCTATCCCGTCGGCGAGACTAATGATTCTCAGCTGTACGCCATAGTGGCCACCGCCAAGACCGCCGGCGCCAAAGATCTAGGCGTGATCTACTGCGCAGAATCCCCAGTCTGTGCGACGCTCCTGCCCGCGATGAAGTCCATAGGGAATGAGCTCGGGCTGCCGGTTACGTACAACGCGTCGATCGCGGCGACGGCGCCGAACTACACCGCGCAATGCGTGGCGGCCCAGCAAAAGCATGTCACTGCTCTCGCTGTCTTCGACGTGAGTCAGCCCATCATCAGATTGGGCACCGACTGCAACCAGCAGGGGTACGACCCGATCTACGTGACCGAGTCTTCCGGTTTCGGACTTATTCAGGCGACTGCGCCCGGGCTCAAGAATAGCCTGTGGACCGAATACGACGTGCAGCCGTACTGGGCTAACACCGCCGAGGTACAGACGATGAACGCGACAGTGGATAAGTATTATCCCGGGCTCCGCAAGAATCTTAACGGATGGACGGAATCAGTCGCGCAGCCCTGGGCCGGCGGACTCCTCCTCGAAGACGGGATCAAAGCAGGAGACCTCACGCCGAGTCAGACTCCCAGCCCGGCCGAGATCATCCAGGGCCTCAACTCGCTTCACGGCGACACCTTGGGCGGCTGGTCGCCGGCGCTGACGTTCACTGCCGGCCAGACGCACCATGTGAACTGCTGGTTTACGGCTCACATAGTGAACGGTACGCCAATGTTTGCTAATAACGGTCAGGTCAGTTGTGAGAAGGCGTCCTCCGGGTGAAGGCTCGGCACCTCCCCGTGGAAGTCAGGCCACTGACGTCAACCGGGTCAGAAACGTCGACGGTGGATATCGGAGTGTTGGATTCCCATCGCACCTCGTCACCTCTCCGTCGAATTGCGCCCGAACGGTTACCGGCTATGGGTTTAGGAACCTCCGCGGCGAGCTAAATGCTCCTATCACCTCGCTGGGGGCCATCCCATTCCCGTACAACTGCCCGAGTCGGGGCGATCCAACCCGTAGCCCGCCCCTGGAAGCACCGCACGGAAAGCCCGCGCTGTCAGCCCGACCAGTTAAGCGAGGGGTCTCCGCTTCGGTTTGCGGAGGGCCGGGCAGAGACACGCTGTCATTTTGGGTGGGCGTGGGCGTAGGCTGCAGTCGGCCCGAGGGAGGGAGAGCTATGCCGGCCGGCGGTATGACGAGCGCGACGCCAAAGGTGAGCTTGACGTTCGATAACGGGCCGACTCCTGGTGTCACCGAAGAGGTAGTGGATGTGCTGGCTAGGCGGGGGCTGCGGGCCACCTTTTTTGTCGTGGGGACGCGCCTGCGCCACCCAGGAGGCCGGGAGCTGGCGAGGCGAGTGGCCGCGGGCGGGACATTGGGTCGGGCACCACACCACCACCCACACGGTCCTGCTCGGTGGGGCCAGCGACGCCGCGGGCGCGGTGCAGGCGGAGATCGCGGATCTCGCCCCCGAGATGGAGGAATTCGACGGCGCCACCAAGCTGTTCCGGCCGTACGCGGCGGGCGGGGTGCTTGATCGCCGGGTTTTCAGCGAGGCGGCGGTGCGGTACTTACAGGAGCACGGCTACACGTGCGTGCTGTGGAACAGCGTTCCCCACGACTGGGACGACCCGGGGGGATGGGTGGACCGGGCTCTGGCCGACGTGTTCGGACAGCCGTCGACGGTCCTGGTTCTTCACGACATAGCCTCCGGGGCCATGGCGCAGTTGCCCCGCTTCCTGGACGAACTGGCCATCGGGGGAGCGGCCGTTGTGCAGGATTTCCCGGAGTCGTGCCTACCGATCGTGGCCGGCGCAGTCAAGCAACCACTGTCCCAGCTAATCATGGAGACCACCACGTGACTCAGCTCGTCCCCGGACCTATCCGTTTGCACCATCATGCTTTCGTGACCGACGACCAGGAGGCCACCCGACGCTTCTACGAGGACGTCATCGGAATGCCGCTCGTGGCCACCTGGGCCGAATCGGACGTCCTGTTCGGCGCCGAACGGACGTACTGCCACACCTTCTTCGCCCTGGCGGATGGGAGCGCCCTGGCCTTCTTCCAGTTCGCCAACCCAGACGACCAGAAGTTGTTCCAGACCGATATCAACTTCACCCCGTTTCGCCACATCGCTCTCGCCGTCGACCAGGCGACCCAGGACGCCATGAAGAGACGGATCGCTGAGGCCCACTACCACGAACCCGACACGTTCGTCCTCGACCACGGCTATTGCGTGTCGCTCTACATCACCGACCCGAACGGCCTGCTCTTGGAGTTCACCGTCGATCACCCCGACGTGGAACAGATCAACGAGGAGCGTCGCCGCCGCGCCAAAGAGGACTTGGCCCGATGGTTGGGCGGTGACCACACCAGCAACAACGCCTACCGCTGACCAAGCCGATCCTGAGGCCGCCTGGCCATCGTGGCGTGGCCACCACGAGGGCAGGCTTGGCAGGCCGGGGCTAGGCCGCGAAACTCGAGCATGGACGACACCCTGGTTCCGACCGATGATCCGAGCGAAGCGGAGGCCCGGCTAGCTATGCCCCTGGTCGAGGCCATGATCACCCAGCGGGCCGTCCGCCGGGTTAAACCCGATCCGATCGACGACCGCATCGTACTGCGATGCTTGGAGCTGGCGCTTGAGGCGCCAACCGGCTCGAACGGGCAAAATTGGGAGTTTGTCGTCGTGAAGGACCGCGCCATCAAGGCGTCGCTGGCCGTGCAATACCGGCGAGCCTGGAGGATCTACGGTCGGCTCGGCCGGCGCATCACGTCTGATGAGCAGACCGCCAAGATCCTGAAGTCGGTCGAATGGCAGGTCGAGCACTTCGAAGAGATCCCAGTAGTTGTGGTCTGCTGCCTGCGAGGCGGTGCACGCGTGCCGTTCGTCCCGGAGCCTCCCATCGTGGCCTCGAGCCACTACGGGTCCATATATCCGAGCGCCCAGAATCTTCTGCTGGCGGCCAGGTCGATCGGCCTCGGAGGTGGTCTTGTCACGTTGCCGTTGTGGTCAAACACATGGGCTCGTCGAATCCTGCGGCTGCCTCTGACGGTCGAGCCGTGCTGCATCGTGACGCTCGGCTGGCCCCGAGGGCGGTACGGGCGCAAGGCTCGCAAGCCGGTCGGCACGGTTGTCCACCTCGACCAATATGGCCGCCAGCCGTGGCGGACCAACACACCGGCCTGACGACACATCGTCCTCCGGACATACGGGGGCCGGAGAAATCCGGCTTCAACGGCCGACGAATGGGCAGTGCCGGCACCCTTGTTCGCAACAGCTGCCCCTATCCCACAGCGTCCGGGCCGTCTGGACAAACAAGCCGGACGTCGGGTCGAGATAGCCAGCCTCGCCAGCGAGCAGGGCTCGGTGATGGGCGTCCATCACCTCGATGTAGTCCGATCGACGAATGTCCAGTCGATCTGGATGCGGGGTCAGCACGACTGGGGCAAGTGCGGTTACGCCGTCCGAACGGTCCAGTGTGCGCAGTACGAGCCACCAAGAGGCCAAGCCGTGGGAGCAGCACTCGGTGGGGGTCACCAGGCAATCGTCGGGGCAGCGGCAGACACCATCGGACATCCAGTCGACGAGCGTTTCATCATTTGGCGGCGACCAGCCGCTGTGGCGCTCGAACCACGCGTGAGTGCGCCGAACTGCTTCTGCCGCACTTCCTGCCACCAGCGCAGGATACGCAGACGCCCGCCTACAAGCGGGGGCGCACCGAGAGACTGTGCCGAGATCTGCCGATATGGGTTCTGAAGTGGCCTCAGCTGACAACAAGTCGGCGCTTGCAGGATTGTCCAGTCGAACAGACAGTAGGGTTTGAAAATGGTTGATCTGCTCCAACTATCGTCACACTTGCCCGAGGTTGAGATCGATCCCGGTCATGAGATTCTCCGTGAGGGTGAGCGGACCGGGTCGATTTGGATTCTCCTGTCCGGCGAGCTTCGCGTCCGTAGGGGAACGGCCGTTATAGATTGGATAGACCGACCAGGGGCGGTGTTCGGCGAGATGGCCGTGCTGCTCGACACGGCAGCAACTGCGTCTGTCGAAGCGACTGAACCGAGTCGGCTTCGCCATGCCGCCAACGGTGCGGAGTTCCTCGCCGATCCCGTGGTGACCCGTCTGGTCGCCGTCGGTCTGGCCGATCGGCTCAACCTCGTCACGACCTACCTCGTCGACGTGCAAGACCAGTACGACGATGCGCCTGAGATGGACCTGGTCCGGGAGATGCTCAAACGGCTGATGGATCCCCTAATCCGAGCGTCCACAAAGGACTCAGTGCAGGATCCATACCCCGAAGAGGGCGGCTGAGAGCCCGACTCGGGACCCCGTACCTCGGCCGTCCGGCCTGCACATCGCCGTCCGACAGGCTCCCACTCACGCCGAACACGCGGATCACATAGCGGATACGGCAACTCACCTAGGGCCTAGGCCGCCTGGAGTGCCGTTCCGCGTTCGTGTCAGGAGTACGTTCGTCGGATTATGGGTGGCCGTTATTTACGGCGCCGGTTGTTGCTCTGCCCTACCGGGCCGCCCCGTGAACCAGCACTGAGGACCTACTGCATCCAGTCTGTTGTTACTGCGGCCTGGACCTAGCCTGGAGGATCGTGTTGTCCGCCCAGAACGTGATGGTCACTCAGGCCAACCGGACAGTGCTGGACTCTGTCTCGGTGTCCGTCGACAATCGGTCGCGTCTGGGCATCGTCGGCCCCAACGGTGTGGGCAAGAGCACCCTGCTCCGAGTGCTGGCCGGGACGCAGATCCCCGACGAGGGCCGGGTTGAGAGGGCGCCCGCGTCTCTGAAGGTCGCATTCCTTGCCCAGGAGACCGACGCCCGCCGAGCGCGAGACGCTCATGGACTACTTGGCCCGTCGCACCGGGGTAGCCGTAGCGGAGGCCGAGTTGGACCGGCTGACCAAGCTACTCGAGACGGACCCCACCGTCGTCGAGGACTACGGCGCCGCGCTCGAGACCTACCTGGCCATCGGCGGGGAAGACTTCGCGGCGCGGGCCGCCTCGATCGCCCGTGAGCTGGGACTGTCCCTCGATCGCTCCCGGATCCGGGTGGCTGAGCTGTCGGGCGGACAGACGGCCCGGGTCCGGCTGGCCGCCGTGCTGCTCACCAGGTCCGACGTCCTTCTTCTGGACGAGCCGACCAACGACCTCGACTTCGCAGGTCTCGAACTGCTCGAGGAAGCAATCGACCGCTTCGACGGTGCGGTGGTGGCGGTCTCCCATGACCGGGCCTTCTTGGACCGGGTCGTCACGCGCATCTTGGAATTTGGAGGAGCACTCTCACCGGGCGCGTGAGTACGCCGGCGGCTGGAGCGAGTTCGTGGAGCGCCGGGCGCTCGCCCGCTCCCAGGCCGCTGACGCCTACGGCGTTTGGAAAGCGGAGCGGGACCGTCTCCGTTCCCGCATCCGGACCCAGAGGGCCTGGTCTGAGGAGGGTGCCCGCCGGACTGCCCACAAACCGAAGGACCACGACACTGCCCAGCGGGGCTTCTTCGTGAACCGCACTGAGAAGCAGGCTGCGAAGGTCCGGGTTTCCGAGCGGGCCCTCAAGCGGCTCGGCGAGGTGGAGAAGCCATGGGAGGGCTGGCAGCTCCACCTCGACCTGTCGCCCTCGCAGCGCAGCGGAGACCGAGTCGCCACCCTCACCCACGCGGTCGTACGGAGGGGCGACTGGCAACTCGGGCCAGTTAGTTTGGAGATTGGTTGGGCCGAACGGCTGGTCATCACCGGGCCGAACGGGGGAGGTAAATCCACCCTGCTGTCAGCCATAGTCGGCCGTATGGCGCTCGAATCCGGACAGCGCTGGATCGGACCATCCGTCCGGTTCGGCGAGCTCGACCAACATCGCCGGCGGGTGGATCCAGAGTCTACGTTGATCGCGGCCTTTGTCGCGGCAACGTCGGTGACTACCCGAGAGGCCCGATCGACCCTGGCCAAGTTCGGGCTTGGGGCGACCCACGTGGGCCGCCCCGTCGGCCGCCTTTCGCCCGGAGAACGGACCCGGGCTCAGCTGGCCGAGTTGATGGTCCGGGGCACCAACTGCCTCGTCCTCGACGAACCCACCAACCACCTCGACCTGCCCGCCATCGAGCAGATCGAAGAGGCCCTCGATGCGTATACCGGTACCCTCCTGCTGGTCACCCACGACCGTTGGCTGCTCGAGCAGGTCGCCTACGATCGGTTGGTCGAGGTCCACGATGGGTTGATATCAGCTGACCAGAGGTAAAGCGCCCGATCCGGAAGGCATGGCCGAAGACTTCTTCCTCCGTTGACGACCCTACAGAGTCACCAATCACAATCTTTACAGGAAGTCAGCGGGAGGACTCCGCCTCCTCGGCCACCGCCAACCAAACTTCCTCGATCTCCTCGAGAGCGGCCTGGACGGTCGCCAACTGCGAGCCGGCATCCGCCATCGCCTGGTGGTCGGTGGCGGCGATCAAGGCTTCGGCCAGCCGATCGCGGTCGCGGCTGAGTCGAGATATCTCTTTCTCGAGGCGGCGCAACTCGAAGCCCACCGTGGTCGCCGATCGCCTGTGCGGTGGCTCCCCCGGTGCCCTGGCTGTCCTCGCCGGCTTGGTTTCCTTAGCCACCGGTCCCGGCGGTGCAGCCGGTCCGGCCGCCGGTGCGCTGATGCCGGCGATCCAGGCCGCCAGACCTCCAGCGACCGGCTCGACTCGACCGTCCCGGCAGGCGACGATCCGGTCGGTCACCCGGTCGAGGAAGACGCGGTCATGGCTGACGACCACCGCCGCGCCCGGCCAGCTGTCGAGAAAGTCCTCCAGCACTCGCAGGGTGTCCAGGTCGAGGTCGTTGGTCGGCTCGTCGAGCAGCAGCACGTTCGGTCGCGATGCCAGCACAATGAGCAATTGGAGACGGCGCCGCTCGCCCCCCGATAGGGTGGCCACTCGGGCCCACGGGAGCTCACCGGTAAACCAGAAGCGCTCCATGAGCCGGTTGTCCGCAGGATCCCCCGGATTGCGGTGGGGACCGGCTATCAGGTCGCGCACCCGGGCCGTCGGGTCGAGATCGGCCGCCTTTTGCGTGAAGTAGCCCACTGCGACCGTCGGGCCATGCTCGAGGCGGCCCCGGTCGGGGGGCATTCGGCCGGCCAGCAGTTCCAGGAGCGTCGACTTACCTGATCCGTTGGCGCCGACGACGGACAGCCGTTCCCGTGGGTCGAGCGACAGCTGCACCCCGCTCAACACCGGCCGGTCGCCTACGCCGTCATATGAGAAAGCGACCCCGTCGGCCTCGATGACCTTCGAACCCAGCCGGGGCGTCTGGAAGCAGAGATCGAGCGAGCCCTGACGGGCCGCCGTCTGCGGCCGGGTGTCGATCAGGCGCTGGGCGGAGTCGAGGCGGGCCTGAGGCTTGCGCGTCCGGGCCGGCGCCCCCCGCCGCAACCAGGCCAGCTCCGAGCGGGCCAGGTTTCGGCGTACCGCTTCCGCCTCGACCGCTCGTTCCTCCCGTTTGGCCCGGGCCTCGAGGTACCCGGCATAGCCGGAATCGTGGATGTAGCAGTTCCCCCGGTCCAGTTCGAGCATCCGGGTCGCCACCCGGTCGAGCAGGTGGCGGTCGTGGGTGACCAGGACGAGGCCTCCTCTGAAGCCGGCCAACCACCCTTCTAGCCAGGAGATGGCGCGCAGATCCAGCTGGTTGGTGGGCTCGTCAAGCACGAGTAACTCGGCCGGCCGGGACAGCACTGCCGCCAAAGCGACCCGCTTGGCCTGCCCGCCCGACAACTCAGAGGTGTCTCGGTCCAGGAGCGCGCCCATGCCGAGGCGATCGAGCACAGCCTCGGCCTCCCACCCCTCGGCCACCGCTCCTCGAACCGGCCCAGGCGGGACCGGGGCCTCCTGGTCAAGGAATCCCGTCCGGATGCCGCGACCACGCCTCACTTCTCCGCTCTCGGCGTTCAACGTCCCGGCCAGCACCCGGAGAAGCGTCGACTTGCCCGTCCCGTTGATGCCGACCACGCCGAGACGGTCGCCGTCGGAGACGGTTACCGATAGGCCTGAGAAGAGCACCCGGTCCGACCGCGACACCGACACTCCTGTGGCATCGACGAGAACGACCATCCAGACAAACTAGGGCCTCAGGCGTCGATAGGGGATGGCTCACCGGCCGCCCGGGTACGACCGGGGAGGGGAGAACGACCGTGCCAGGCAAGACATCGACTTCAGAGACCGGGCGATCCCGCCACGGCGATCGATGACCCGGTCCGCGCACGGAGCCGCGGGATGCGTATCTCACATCTGGCGTCCCCCGGGGGTGTCCCAGACCCTTCACGCGGATTTCGGCGCTCCCCTGCCACACACCGGCGGCTCCCGGCTACAAGGCAGCCCCTCTAGGCTGCGAGGCGATGAGCGTTTCAGATATCGAGATCACGGATGGCGGTACCAGTTGGCGTTTCGACCGCTCGTTCCTCACTTCGAACTGGACCTGTATCTGGGGTCGCGGCTGTCTGGGGGTCCTTCGAGAGCCGACCGCCGAGCTGGGCCACGGTTGTTGCTCGATGGGTGCCGACCTCGACGGTGAGGACGAGGCCCGCCTGATCAGTGCGTTGGCTGCCACACTCCATCCTTCGCGCTTCGAGTACCACGACGAGGCCGCCCAAGGCGGCGTCTTCACTGACGCGACCCGGAGCAGCACTCGGGTAGTGGACGGGGCGTGCATCTTCCTTAACCGGGCCGGGTTTGCCGGTGGTGCCGGTTGCGCGTTGCATTTGGCGGCGCTTGACTCCGGCGAGTCGCCGGTCGATTGGAAGCCGTCGGTGTGCTGGCAGCTGCCGATCAAGGTCGACTGGGAGCTGGGCACGGACGGGACCGAAGTGGCCACGGTTAGGCGTTGGACGAGAGCCGATTGGGGCGCTGAGGGAGAAACAATGGCCTGGTGTTGCACGGAGGGCACCCTTGCCTACGTGGGCGACAGGCCGGTAGTCGAGTCGATGGCGGCAGAACTAACCGAGATTGTCGGCCCAGAGGTCTACGGGGCGCTCCGCCGGCGCCTCCATGACTGAGGGCATCAGGCCCGTTTCCTACCTGATCCTCGCCGGTGAGCGTCCCACGTCCTCGGTCGAGAGCTGTGGACACCAGCAACCAGCGCGGTCCTCGCCGGTTGCTCGACCAGGGCATCGCGGTGCCTGCGCCGCCCGCGTCTAAGGCCCCAGTGGTTCGATAACCATCCAACCGCGACGACGAAGCTCGGCAGCTAGCAGTTCGGCCGGCATGTGGCCGAGTACTTGCTCTTGGGTCGAGTGCCGCCATCCTTGAGCCTCAACCCGCTTCCCCGGATCGGACTCGCCGTCTTGAAGCCGTTCGATGAACTCGTCGGCCTCGTCGCGGGTGAACCTGCCTGCGGCTTGACGCTGAGTGAAGCCCATCGGACCCCGGGCGTCTCGAAAATCGCGATGGCCGGCGCCCTGAACGAGTGTAAGCAGCTCTTGCACTCGCCTCGACGACGCCGGCGGACCCGACTGTTGTCCGAATGCCATCTCAGGCGCCGCCACTCAAGCAGAACCCGGGTACGAGCCATAAACGATTCACGGACTGGACCTTACCACGTTGGGGAACATATGTTCGAGAGGTGAACCAGCGAGAGCAAGCCATGGCCCAGCCACGACGGCTGAGGCCAACGCGTCCTCGCTGCCACATCCGTTGCTGTGGCTGCGAGGATGTCGTAACCGGTCCCATGCCACTCTTGCCGACTCGAAAGGTCCATTAGCCGATGGCGACCCACCAACCAGACCAGGCTATTTTCAAATCGGTCCTTCCCGAGGACATCGAATGGAAGCCGTTCCCGGCTTTCCCGCCAGCTGCCCGCCTGGCAATTGTCGTCGGCGAGCCTTCCCAACCGGGGCCATATGTCATCAGGGTCAAGGTGCCCTTCGACGTCAAGTTGATGCCGCACCAGCACCCAGAGGACCGCGTCTACACCGTCATATCCGGTGTCTTCTATATCGGGCTGGGGACCCGCTTTGACGACGAGCAACTCCAGGCGTACCCACCCGGCGCAGTCATCGTGCTGCCTGGCGGTACCCCTCACTTCCACTGGGCCAAGTCCGGTGAATACGTCACCCAGGTGACGGCCATCGGGCCGCTCGGTCTGGACTACCTCGACCCGGTCGACGACCCGCGGAACGCGTGACGCCGACCCCGCCCTGGGCAAGGCATGGACGACACCATGAAGACACCGACATTGTGACTGTAGACGGGCCTCGCCGGGCGGGCGCCCTTAAATCCGACCGCCGCTACTTGAGACCGCCGACGGCTTTGGCGATGACAAGCAGGGAGACGATAAGCGCGGAGACGGCTTGGATGCTCATCAGGAGCTTGGCCCGGCTAGATAGGGGCATGGTGTCGGTGGGACTGAACGCTGAGCTGTTGGTTACCGACACGTAGAGGTAGTCGACGAAAACCGGCGTCCAGCCAACACGGCCCGACGCCGAGGCGGCCACCTCGTCGACCGCGTCGGCGTCTTCGTCTTGGGAGAACCGGAAGTCGGCAGGGGGCAGCTCCGCCCGGGCCAGTTTGGCCCGTTGGACCGGGCCGCCCCGATCGAGCTCCCAATACGTGAGACCGAAGACGATGATGTTGGTGAGCCAGATCTGCAGTGCAGCCAGAAGGAGTTGGCGGCTGTTGTTGGCGTTACCCCCGACCAGGGCGTGAATCAGCAGGACGAGCGAGACCAGGTTGGCGATCCCGATAACGCCGACCAATAAGAGCGACAGCAGCCGCGACCAACGCGTCTGCCGGGTGATGCGACGCGGATTGAACGCTAAGACCGGTACCAGAAGCACCAGTTCGAGACCAGGTACGATGAACCGGTTGCCCAAAGTAAGGCCGCTCGGCAACGCCGCATAGAGCGCTACTCCGACCAGAATCCCAAGCACAGCCGGGAAACGATGTTCGTAGTCCCGGTCTTGGCGTGGCCCGCCGAGCATGGCTCAATCACCTGACCGATCGCCACGGCGCGACCGTGAACGCGCAGCTGGCCGAGTTCCGGTCGGAGTAGGCCCACCAAGCGAAGGATGGTTCCGATCAGGACGCCCACCCGGCCAGGGGCGAACCCGATCACCACGATGAGCACAGTTCTCCTGGCGCGGCCACACCAGCATCCGACTCACTGTCTGTCGAGGGTACTGGGTTCTCGAACCCGCGATGCGGATCGCCGACCTCGTTTCATCCTGACTTCACGCCGTGCAATCGGCCTATACACGAAGGAGTAGATAGCCCCCATGCGAGGCCACTGGATGTCTACCAGCCGGGCGGCGCGGTATAGCTCCGCCACCCGGCGGCTCATCCTCCAATCTGCTCCGTTCCGGGAAATACCAGCGGGAACATGGCACCGAGACGCTCCTAAGCAGGGTGACCTGGATAACGGATCGAGAGCCCCACGTCAGGCTGTCTGGTTAGCGAACCCGGGCCCGCAGGAATTCTCCCATCTGCTCGGTGGCCTCGGCTGCCTCGGGGGTGCCGAGCAGGATCTGGTAGACGTGCGGCAGGCCGTCGCCGATCTGCAAGGTGACGTCGACCCCGGCTTCGGCTGCTTTTGTGGCCAGCCGTTCGGAATCGCTGAGCAGCAGGTCGGCCGTGCCTACCTGCACCAGCACCGGGGGGAGCCCGGACAGTGAGGCGAACAGCGGCGACGCCAGGGGCGTCTTCGGGTCGGCCCCGGCCAGGTAGTCGGAGGCGAACTGACGGAGCATAACGGGGGTGGAGATTGGATCCTGCTCGGCTCGTTCGGTCATCGAGGCCCCCGAGCTGGTCAGGTCCACCGTCGGGGACATCAGGGCGGCGGCGGCCGGCAGTGCCTCGCCGGCGTCCCGCAGGGCCACGAGCAGGGCGACGGCGAGCCCTCCGCCGGCTGAGTCGCCGGCCACCGCCATTGATCTTGCGCTCAGGTCCTGGTCGCGGCGGAGCCAGCGCCATGCGGCCACGACATCGTCGATGGCAGCGGGGAAGGGATGCTCGGGGGCCAGGCGATATTCAGCGAACAGCACCCGCATCCCGCTGGCCCGTCCCAGGCGGGCGGCCAGCTCGCCGTCGCTGCGGAGCGACCCGAGCTCGTAACCGCCGCCGTGCAGGAACAGCAGCACCCGGCCGGCGTCCGCTCCCGGGGCGGTAAGCCAGTGGGCCGGTACCCCGCCAGCGGTCAGCTCCCCCACCAGCACGTCGTCAGGCACCCGATGAATCCGGCCGGCGGGGGCGAAGGCGGCGCGACGCTCTTCCAGCGTCGACGGGGCCTGGCTGTCACTGGCCTTCTGCTGCTCCCTGAAGGCATCGATCAAGTCCTGCATTACCTGACTCGGCATGTCGGCATCTCCTTCGACTCCGCAACCTCAGCCGGCCGCTCCCCGCCTGGCTCAAGCACTCTCACAAATCTGCGACGGTCTACCTGCCTGGGAGCACTTCGCTGAGCCGCCCGGCGTGGACGTCGTAGACGAACCCAGCAGCCTGGTCGAGAGGACTAGTGACCGGACCGCATCGTCATCGATCACGGTGCCGAAATTTCTGATCATGTCGACATCGGCCAGGGCGAGACCCAGCATCTGCTCGATGTTGCTCAGGCGGGGATCGGCACAAGTCACGATGGCGATCTTGGGCGCGGGCGGCTTCCCACGGTCAGGATCGAAGCCATTGGCCGCATCTACCAAGCTGGCGCGGCCGCTCTCCACGGCCGCGAGCAGCTTCCGCCTGGACACTGATGAGAAAATGTCCGTATCTCGCGAGACTTGAGATCCTCTTTGTAGTCAGCGGCACGTAGTCACAACAACCACGTTCGCCGTGACGGACGGCTGAGCCCGGGACCGGTCATGTCCCGGGCTCGCTCGCCGCATCCGCCGGGCCGGGAATCCGGTCCTGGCCACTCCGGTGGATCGAGGGCGGATCAGGAGAGTCTGGACCGCCGACCCCGGCGGGTCAGGAGCCGAGCGCCTGGACGTAACTGGCGGGCGAGCCGATCCCGGTCGCATCGTCGTAGCCGGGCACGGCCGGTAGGGCCGCCTTGCCCTCGCCGTCGATTCCGAGGGTGCGCAGCCAGGTGACCAGCGGACCGGCCTTTGTGGACGGATTGGAGTAGTTGGTCCTCACCTCCGCCAGATGACCTGCCGTCCCGTCGGGGTGGTCGGTCACGTCACGGAAGGCGGGCGTGCCATCCAGCTTGTAGATGGCGGGGTTGGCGAAGCCGAGATCGTGGCCCGCGGCTTGCTGGGCGTCAGCTTCGATGCCTGCGAAGACCGGGCACGACACCGACGTGCCCCCGATGCGGCTGAGGGCGAAGCCATAGGTGACGCCGTTCGGCTCGAGAATGGTCTGCCCGACCAGCACTCCGGTGCTCGGGTCGGCCAGGGCCGACACATCGGGCACCTCGCGCCACGCCGTCTGGCTCGTCGCGCCGCCGGGAAGGGTGTGCGAGAGACTGTTGGGGACAACGCCCTTCTGGTAGGCGGGCTGGGAGAACTGCGTGCTCGTCCCGCCGCCGCTCGACCCGTCGTAGAACTGCGGGTACTCGCCGGGCGGAGGAAACGCCCACGCCAGGCCATCGGACGTCAATGGGTCGAGCAGCGTGCCCCACGCCGTCTCGAACTCGTAGTTGTCCGTGGCGCCGATCGCCAGGCTGGTGCCGCCAACCGACGTGACCCAGGGGCTCGAGGTCGGGTAGTCGACCTGAATCGCATTCGACAAGGGGTCTTCGGCCGGGGACTCGTAGCCATTGTCACCTGACGAGAAGAAGAACCCGATCCCCTCGGCGGCGCCGGCCTGGAACACCAGTTCGTTGACCTGCGTCAGCGCCTCCTGGTCAGCGAGATCCCCCCAGGAGTCGCTCACAATGGAGGCGAGGTGGTCATTGTCGATGAGGGCCAGGGCGTTGGTCAGGTCCACGTCCGAGCAACTGGCTGCGGCCACGAAGTGCACATCGGCGTCGGGGGCCTGCCCATGGACCGCCTCGATGTCGAGCGTCTCCTCGCCGTACCAGCCCTGGGCGCCGCACTGCCTGTTGGAGGCCTGGGTGAACTTCGACGGCAGGGACTGGGTGAACTGGCCCGGCGCGAATGGCTTGTCCCCCACCACCTTGGCGAAACGGTTGGCGTCGGCAGGCATGGTCGGCGACGCGTAGGCATCGACGATAGCGACGGTCTGGCCTTTACCGGTCATCCCGGACGCCGTCACCCCGTAGGCGCTGCGGACCTGTGGCGGCGTGTAGCCACACACGGTCCACGGCCAGCTCTTGCCGTACGCCTCGGGCTCGTTGGTCGCGACGATCTGGCCGTAGTAGGTCGCGCACGGCTTGGCAACCCAGTAGTTGGGGCCGGGTGGGGGCTCGCTCATCGGCTTGGCATAGTCCGGTGCGGTATCGAGGCCGCTGACGTCGAGTACCTCGGAGGCCAGGGAGGCAGGAACGCTGGCATTCTCTTCGGGCGCCCGGTAGGTTCCGCCGCCGGGTCCGTGGAAAAGACCGAACCGGACGCCGAAGGCCCGGGAGGCGGCGGCAACCGAGCCGGTGACCGATACGTAGGAAGCGATGCCGCCGGTCACGCCGGTCACCTTGAGTCCGTTGGCGCGCGCCCACGACTCGACGGCCGACGCCTCGCCGCTGCTCGGCCCGTACCGGGCGAACATCTGGGCGGCGCTCAAGAAGTGCCGGTACAGGGCGCTCCCGGGCGTGGACACCGCAGTGGCGAAGGCGGTGAGCCCGGCGGCGTCACGGCTGGCGAGGTAGATGTTGGCGCCGACGGTGCCCGTAGTCACCGGGCCGAGGCTTCGACCCGCCCAGCTGGGCTGCGTTCCGGCGATGGCCTGTCGCTGCGGCGCGGCGTGAGCGGCCGCGGCCGCCGGTATTGCCGCCAGTCCAGTCACCCCAAGCGCAGCTGCGGCGATGGCGGCCAGATGACTTCTCATGCTCAGTCTCCTCCCCCCGGAAGGCCTCACTCCTCCCATGCCCGGGCAGTATAAGCGTCCGCCGAGGTCGGCCGTCAATGACCGAGAGTGGGGCTGGAGTGATGGCCGCCACAACCAGACCGGCAACAGCTATCGCCTACCTGTGCCGGTCCCCTACCGGTTGGCACCAGGGTGTGCAGGCGGAGCGTTCGGCGCCGAGCCGAGTTTGTCGACCAGGCCCTCTTCACGTCGCCTCGATCGTGACGGCGCTGTCGAGCTGAAGTTGCTCCCGGGGGGACTGGCAGGCCGCCGAACATTGATTGGGTACCGGATCACCCGCTTGCGGGTGAGGACGAACCCGATCAGTTCTCCTTAGTGTGCCGTTAAGACAGAACGAGGAGGCACCGTGAGCGTATGGACGGAATCCGAGCCCGTCGTGGGCTTGTCGGAGCAGGCCGCTTGCGGCAGCTCTGACATTTCGTGGCTCGGAACAAATATTGGGGAGTGGGAGCGGGCTGGCGGAGGCCGGTATGACCGCGGTGTGTCTGCCCGACCTTGTCCGTTCTGTTCTGGCTCGTTATTGGACCGGACGAGGTCCTTGGCTTCGCTTGTCGTCGCCACCGGTAGCTCGTCAACGGGCTGGGGCACCAAGGTGGCAACGACCAGGATCGAGCCGCTCAGCGGCCGGGAACGACAGGTCCTTGGCTACTTGCCGTCCCACCTCAGCACGCGCCAGATCGCCGCCGCCATATACCTCTCTCCAAATACGGTGAAGACCCACTTGAAGGCCATCTACCGCAAGATGGGCGCGGCCTCGCGCTCTGAGGCCGTTGCTATCGCTGTCGGTCGGGAACTCCCCTAGTCTGTGATGGGGTTACCGGACACGGGAGCCCGTGTTGCTGGGCCACCTCATTGCCGAGGTTGCGGCTTCAGGTCGGCAAGGGAGGTCAAGGCACGGAGCGAAGATTCGTCAACTCTTCATTGGCCCCCGTCCGGCCATCTGGCCCACTTCGACGCTGCTCGCTTGACGGCCCGTAACCTCGAAGTCCTCGAAGGCACCGATGATGGCTGGGACCGCTTGCCCGTCGACCAGGGACAACAGGCTCGCCTCACTCTGGTGGTGGGCTCGCCCGGGGCGGGTCAGACCGCCCTGTAGGCCGACTGGCTGGCCGCCCGGCCCCAGCGGCCGGAGCTCACCAGGCCACGAGGTTCCAGCAACGGCAAACTGCCCGACCCCCTCACCGGCGCCGAAATACGCGTCCTGCGGTCCCTACCCCGACGGCTGACCTACGCCGACATGGCAACCGAACTGCACCTGTCCCTCAACACCGTAAAAACCCATCTGCGCCACGCCTACATGAAACCCGGGGTGAACTCCCGAACCGCCGCGGTGAAACGGTCCGCCACGCTGGGTCTCCTCTGACTCGGTAGCACCAGAGTCGTCACTATCGGACGTCGACCCGGAAATCAGGTCAGCCGGCCGGGGTTGCGCACCTACTCGGGCGATCGACTCAGAGATCGCGCCGCAGCTAGCAATCCGGCAGCCGAGGCAGATCGGAGGAGTCGGCCAGACATCCCCTACCACCAGCGCATATCAGAGTAGGGCATCCCATGAAGTGCCGGTACCTGGCAGGGTCGCCCGTCCCCACGGGAACTCGAGGAACGCCGGGCCTGGAGCGATCACGACTGGGTGTGGGGCAATGGGGGTATGGGGAGCGGGCAGACTGAACCGATCTCGTCGAGGGTTGCCTCCTCAAGGTCAGTCAGAAAGGTGGCGTGGAAGCGGTTGACCTGATTGGAGAGGCTTACGGTGGCCCACAGTTCCATGATCTGCACCACGTCGAAGTGGCGGCTGAGTTGGGAGTACATAGCGTCGGTGATCGGTCTCATTTGTGTCGACGCCTGGGCGTAACGAACGATGGCGGCCTCTTCCCCGCTGAAGACACCGTCGGGCAGGGGATCATCGCTAAGGTGGCTGATCTTCTCGTCGGTAAGTCCCGCGCTCCGACCGAGCACGATGTGAGTCGGTACTCAGTAGTGGCAGCGGTTGCCAACTGAGGCGGTCAAATAGGCCAGTTCACGCTGCGACGGGGTGATGTGTGCGTCGGGGCCATACACAGAACTCCCGAGGCCGCCGAGGAGACCAGCGAGCAGGCCAGGGTGATTGGCCATGGCCCGAATCACGTTGTGAATGGTGCCCGATTCGACACTCGGCGACTGGCCAAGCTGAGCAAAGAGTTCCCGGGTGGCCGGATCGAGCCCGGCGTCATAAGGGTCTACCAACGGGATCCGAGCCACCGCCGCAATATAGCCCTACGGTGAGAGGCCTTTCACCTCGGAAGCGATGCTAATGAGCTGGCGTCGGGTGCGGGCTCCCGACTCGGAGATGTCAGCCACAGCGGCGGCGAATCCACGAACGGTCATGTCGACGTCCTGGAGGTCGTCGCGGCTGCCGGAGTTGTCGACGGATGCCCGGGATCCATGCAACTGCTCGCCCGAGCACGCATTGACCTATCTCGAACTGGATCTTCCCTCGATTCGCGACAACGGACGCGGCGGCCTACTGCTGCTGTAGTAGCTGCAAATCGTCGAGTACCTGCTGCGCGAAGCCGCTGGTGTCGGTGACCTCGTAGGCCGCGCGGATGATTCCCTCGGGGTCGATGAGGTAAGCGATCCGCAGCGCGAAGCCGGCACGCTCGTCTCCGGGGGACCGGGTCACCTCGTATAACGCGCCCACCCGCTTGTCCACGTCCGATAACAGTCGAAACCAGAACTGTTCGGCCTCTGCGAAAACCCTGTTGTCTTCAGGAGTATCGAAAGAAGCGCCCAGCACGACGGCGTCTGTGGACGCCAATTCGGCGGACCTGTCCCGCAGGCCCTGTCCCTGACGGGTTCAACCAGCGGTTGAAGCCTTCGGATACCACCAGAAGACCACCCAGTGGCCGTGGTGCTCCCTCAACGAGACCGGTTGCCGGTCCTGATCGGGGAGAGTGAATTCGGGTGCTTTCGTGCCAGCCTCGAGCATGACCTGAGTCTACGGGCATGGACCGACGATCACCACAACGCAGCCCCTGAACTCGGGCCAGCACGATCGCGCCAAGTGCGGCCGTCGAGGTGGCCATGGCCGCCCTGAGACCCTGGGCCACTCCGATACCGAAAAGCACGCCGCCGACGAGTTGCACGTGCCAAGGGCACGCCCGACTGGGGTCGTGCTCAAGGTGATGGCGACCGCGAACGGGGCAAAGAAGGGCTGCTGGTGGCCGAGCACCCCGTGAGCGATGAACCAGGCGATCGCCGCGGCCAGAGCGGCGAAGAGCATCGACGACTCCGACGCTCGCGCCCGGGTCAGGCTTCGGTCAAGGCCTCTCTCGATTCGCTGCGCACGATTGAGGGCCAAAAGGGTAAGAATGCGTTGCGTGCCGACTTTCAAGCCGGCCTGGTCTACATCGCCGCATTCGGGCTCGAGCAGGGCGAATCACTGGGTGCGCTCTTGGCGGAGGGGCCCGTGACCCCGGCCCTTATGCACCTCTTCCGGGATCCGCAGGGTTTTATCTGGCTCGCAGAGGACGACTTCGTGAGCCACTTCGCGGCCGACATCAACCCGACCCGGGCGCGAGCGATGTACGCCGTGCAGCAACCACTCGCAGGTTCGGCTTTCACCGAAGTAATGGGTGAACCGGCCTGGAAGTTCCTGCCGTCGTGGTACCTGGTAGCTACTAACGACCAGGCGATCCCCCCAGACGCCGAGCGCCAGTTCGCAAGGCGCATGGGAGCGACAACCGTCGAAGTCGCGTCCAGTCATCTGCCGATGGTCTCCCATCCACGCGAAGTCGTCGAGCTCATCGAATCGGCACTGGCGGCCAGTCAGACTGCCGGCTGACGCCCGGAAAGGCCCGAACGCCTCATTCGGGCCTCTCGCTCATCCGAGCAGACTCATACCTTCTTCTGTCGCTTTGGCCTTCGACCGTGAGTGTCGAAGGCCGCGCAGCGATCGGGCTAGGTTCGAGTTGCGGGGATGTGCAGGACGCTGCGTGCAGGGTGTCCCGATCGCCCGCCGGTCCAGGGCGGTCCATTGTCGACCCGGGGGGCGCTAATCGCCGGGGACCGATCAGCCGCTATGGACCAATCCGGACAAAGATCTGAGCTCCGAGTCGAGGATCGCGGCGGTCGCCGCCGGATCTAAGCCGGGGATGACCGGCAGTGTCATCACGATCACGGCTCCTCCACCGGGGCGGTCGACGACCCGCAGGAACGCCCCCAGCCACTCCTCGGGTCCAAGCTGACGCAGGTAGTCCACCGTTGCTGCACCTTCGTTCACGACGACGCGCAGCTCGAACTGGTCGGCGTCTTTTCGGACAAGCCACCGTTCACCCGAAGTTCGTGTCGCCTCGTCGGCGACGGCTGGGGCCCAGTGGGACAGGTTGCGAGCATCGGCCAGTACCTCGATGATGCGGATGGGGTCCCCGTCGGTCTCGTGGGCCACAGTCACAGTTCGGGTGACCGTGCCCGCCGAAGTCGTTGAGTTCATAGTTTCCTCCTGGTTGGGATATCCGTCGCTCGAGTGGGAGCGGTCTTCATCAGAGCGACCTGTGGCCCTCGAGATGACTGCATCCATCTTGGACGGACTCTTGGCTCCGATCATCGCCGGTTCTGGTGAATTCAAGGAACGAATCGATGAGGCAATCGATCACCTCGCCGCCAGCAGCGAAGGGGTGAGCTGGGCTGACTCCAACGCGACACGTCCCGCTGGTCGACTCCAGCCCGCTTGGCGAACCGACACCGCGTGAACCCGGACCCAGAGCTGGGCTCGGTCATCCGCCGATCGGTGGATGGTGTCATCCACCTGCCAGCGTTCGGATTTTGGCCAGGAGACCGATACCGCTCGCAGAGGGCCAGGCGGATACTGGCTGTGGAGGACAACTGCGAGGAAAGGATGGGGTGCGGTGGCGGTCATCGAGGTGGATCGGCTCCACAAGGTTTACGGGGACAAGGTGGCTGTTGACGATGTGTCGTTCAGCGTCGAGGAAGGGGAGATCTTCGGCATTTTGGGCCCCAATGGTGCGGGCAAGACGACCACAGTGGAATGCATCAGCGGGTTACGCCGGCCCGACGGAGGCTCGGTGCGGGTCGTGGGCTACGACCCGGTCCGGGATCGAGCCGCGGTGACGGCCCGGGTGGGCGTCCAGCTACAGCACAGCGAGCTGCAACCTAATCTGCGGGTGGGTGAGGCTCTTGATCTGTTCAGCTCGCTCTACGAGGAGCCGGCCGACTGGCGCGAGCTGCTTGACGTGCTCGGCCTGGGCCCGCAGCTGAAGACCCGTTTCGCCAAGCTGTCGGGCGGTCAGCAGCAGCGGCTGTCGATCGCCCTGGCCCTCGTGGGCGACCCGACCGTGGCCATTCTCGACGAGCTGACTACCGGGCTCGACCCGGCGGCCCGCCGCGACACGTGGGACCTGATCAATGCGGTCCGCGACCGCGGCGTGACCATCGTACTGGTGACCCATTTCATGGCCGAGGCTGAGCGCCTGTGCGACCGGGTGGCGGTCATCGACGAAGGGCGGGTGGCCGCGCTCGACTCCCCCGCTGGCCTCACGTCGCACATCGAGATCGACCAACGGATCCGCTTCGTGCCGTCCGAACCGCTCGACGACGCGGTACTGGCCGAGCTTCCCGACGTGGAGTCAGTCAGCCGTCGCGGCGAGGAGATCCTGGTCGTCGGCAACACCGAGGCACTCGCCGCGGTCACCGCGCTGCTGGCCCGGCTCGGGGTGCTGGCCCATCACCTCCGCGTTGAACAGCCCAGCCTGGACGACGCCTTCTTGGCCATTACCGATCGAGCCGAGCGGCCCAATCCAATAATCCCACAGGGCACCGAGACCCGAGGAGCAGCCCGATGACGATCGCTGCGGCTACGCCCGCCCGCCGGCATCCGTTCTGGAAGCTGGCCCGAACTGAGGCGGTCCTGCTCCTACGAATGCCCGGCGCGCTCATCTGGACGGCGCTGCTCCCGATCGCGGCGGCCGTCGTCCTCGGCGTGGTCCCGGGTACCAGCCGTCCGGTCAAGGCTCTCGGTGGGATCAGCTACCTCGACGCCTACCTGCCGATCCTGATGATGTTCAGCTTGCTCATGTCCGGGATCAACCTGCTGTCGGGCCTTCTGTCCTCCTACCGGGAAAAGGGCATCCTGCGTCGCTTCGCCACCACCCCTGTCCCCCCTGGCCGGCTACTGGGCGCCCAGGCGCTGATCTACCTGGGCGTGGGGGTGGTGATTGATATCGTCCTGCTGATCGTCGGCATCGCCTCCGGCGTGCCGGTGCCCCACCAGCTCGGCGGGTTCGTGCTCTCGCTTCTCCTCGTGGCGCTGGCCACGCTCGGTATCGGGGTGCTGGTCACCGCCCTCGCCCCCAGCGCCCGGATAGCCCAGGCCGTCTCGACCGTCATCTTGTTCCCGTTGATGTTCTTCGCCGGCCTCTGGCTGCCTCGAGCGGAGATGTCACCGGCGCTCCGGACGGTCAGCGACTACACCCCCCTCGGGGCTGGGGTCCGAGCCGTACAGGCGTCGATCGAGGGCCATTGGCCATCCACGGTCGCCCTCCTGGTCCTGGCCGGCTACGCCCTGGCTTGCGGGGCGCTGGCCAACCGGGTCTTCCGCTGGGAATGAACGTCCTAATGGGGGTGAACGGTCCGCCGGGCAGCGCGACGATAGAGCCCGTGAGCACCACCCAGCTCGCCGATGTGTGGCAGGCCCGCCTCGACCACTGGGGTCGGCTCCTGCTGCTTCCTCTCCTGGCCGCGGGCACCGGGCTGGCCGCCATATCCGTAGCCGGCGGGTATGGCACCTGGTCCCGCTTCGACCGGGGCCTGGTCGTGGTCTCGGCGGCTGCCGTCTGGTCGGCCGCGCACACTTGCCGGCCCCGGCCCGCCGCCCGGGAGCGAGCCCGGGCGGCGATCGTGGCCATCCACGTCACCCTCGCGGCTCTTCTGGTGTGGGTGAACCCCTGGTACGGGGTGTTCGCCTTCTCCGGGTACTTCTTTGCCGATGACCTCCGGGGGCGGTGGCGGTGGGCCGCCTTTGTCGCCACTGCCTTGGTCCTCGCCGGCTCCCAGGCAGGCGGCTACCCGACTGACTGGTCGAGCCATACCGTGATCTACGTGGTCATGGTCGCCATCAACCTGGTCGCCGTGTCCGGGTTCATCACCCTCACCAACCGGGTGCTCGAGCAGAACCAGCAGCGCGGCCAGATGATCGACGAGCTAGCCGACGCCAACCGAAAGCTGGAGGCCACCATGGCCGAGAACGCCGGCCTGCATGCCCAGCTCCTCGTCCAGGCTCGCGAGGCCGGCGTCGTCGAGGAACGCCAACGCCTGTCCGGCGAGATCCACGACACCTTGGCCCAGGGCCTGGCCGGGATCGTCGCCCAACTCGAAGCCGCCGAACAAGCCCTTGGCCACCCGGTCGAGCTGTCCCGCCACCTGGCCCAAGCCCGCGCTCTCGCCCGTTCGAGCCTGACCGAGGCCCGCCGGTCGGTGCGGGCCCTGCGACCCGAACAGCTCGAGCGAGCCAGTCTGTCGGAGGCGATCGATGAGCTCATCCGCGCCTGGTCCGCCCGATCCGCAGTGCCGGTCGATGTCGAAACTACCGGCACGCCAACCCCGCTCGACCCGGCGATCGAAGCGGCCATCTTCCGTGCTTCCCAAGAGGCCCTGTCGAACGTCGCCAAACACGCCGCCGCCTCGCGGGTCCACCTCACCCTCACCTACCTCCACGACGCTCTGCTGCTCGACGTCGCCGACAACGGCGCCGGCTTCGACCCCGCAGCACACACCCAGGGCTACGGCCTCGTCGGGATGCGCCAACGTCTCGCCGGAGTAGCCGGACACCTCACCGTCGAATCGGCCCCTGGCGCCGGCACCACCATCAACGCCGCCGTGCCACTTGCCAGGCGGCCCGACGTCCTCGCTCCCCATAGCCCGGCTGACGACCGACAGGTCAGGGCGACTCGGTGAGCTCCATCCGGATCCTCGTTGTCGACGATCACCCAATCGTCCGCGACGGCATCCGCGGCGTTTTCGCCGGCGACGACGATTTCGAGGTCGTCGGCGAGGCCGGTGACGGCGCCGACGCCGTGCGCCAAACCGCCCAGCTCGACCCCGACGTCGTTCTCATGGACCTGCGCATGCCCACCATGGGCGGGGTCGAAGCTATCCGCCAGCTCCGTAAACTCAAGCATCCAGCCCGCGTGCTCGTCCTCACCACCTACGACACCGACCGCGACGTCCTCCCCGCCGTCGAAGCCGGCGCCACTGGCTACCTCTTGAAAGACGCTCCCCGCGACGAACTCATTCGAGCAGTACGAGCGGCCTACGCCGGCCAATCCGTCCTCTCGCCCGCCGTGGCCGGAACCCTCATGGAACGGGTGGGTGACCACAACCTGGGCGCCCTCAGCCCACGAGAGCTCGAGGTGCTCCGCCTCGTCGCCGGCGGAGCGACCAACCGGGCCGTCGGCCGGCAGCTGTTCGTCAGCGAAGCCACCGTCAAAACCCACCTCCTCCACCTCTACGACAAGCTCGGTGTCCGCGACCGCGCCGCTGCGGTCGCCGTCGCCTATGAACGAGGACTGCTGGGCTGACCAAGCTGGACGAACCAACTGATCCCGATAACCACCACAGATTGGCACGGATACCTGAACGGTCCGGGCCCGGGTGGCAAGATCGAGCGAACGGGCCACCATCCAGGGCTGGGCTCCTCGCCTTTTCATCGGCGCCAGTCCGTAGTTAGTTCACCCCAGTAGTCATCCTCGACCGCCACGATGTCTGTTCCAGACCGCCAAGCCTTCCCTGTGCTGCCGTCGCCATGGGGTCAAATGACAGATGCCGGCAGCCAGGGGTTGGCAATAAGGTGGGGCCGTGGGCACGACCGGAAGGCCCGACGGCGCGGAGCCCCCTGGATGGGAGGCGTCATCGAGCGAGGACGGAATCGTCTGTGTGACGGTCGCGTATCTCGACGGAGCCGTCCGGCTCCTGGACCGTCTTGGACGAATCATGGCCTCGGCTCGAGGCCGGTTGACGTTCGTCGAGGTCGAGGACGCAATCCGCTGCGTTTCGCGGGCGCTGCTGGCGCTCGGCACGGACCGCCCCAGGCCGAGTCCGGTGCCACCGCTACGTCTCCAGCGGGCGGCTGGGACCGACCGGACCGGAGGCGATCGCCCCGCGCAAAAGCACCAGACGTGAGCGGCAACACGCCACGCATCGAGGATTACGGAATTATCGGCGACACCCACACGGCTGCGCTGGTCGGCCGAGACGGCTCGGTGGACTGGCTGTGCCTGCCTCGCTTTGACTCGCCGGCCTGCTTCGCCAAGCTGCTTGGCGACACCGCCAACGGCTACTGGCGCATCAGCCCGGCGCCGACTGCTGGCCCGGTGAGCCAGATAAATCGCCGCTACCGTGACGACACGCTCATCCTTGAGACCGAGTTCGAGGTGGCCGGCGGGGTGGTGCGGCTGGTCGACTGCATGCCGCTGCGTGAGAGCCATCCCCGGGTGATGCGCATGGTGGAATGCACCCAGGGCCGGGTGGACATGCGCATGGATCTGGTTATGCGCTTCGACTACGGGTCGGTAGTCCCCTGGGTGCGCCGATCCGGCCCGCTTCTCACGGCGATGGCTGGTCCCGACGCCCTCAGCTTGTGGGCCTCGGTCGAGGTGAGGAGCGAGGGCTTGACCACCGTGTCGGACTTCACCGTCGCCGATGGCGACGTCGAGTTCTTCGAGCTCACCTGGTTTCCCTCCCACGAGGAGGCTCCTCGGCCAGCCAACGTGGGTTACGCCATTGAGGACACCGAGTCCTGGTGGCGGGACTGGGCATCGTCTTTCACCGTCATGGGGGAGTGGCGCGACCCCGTGGTGCGCTCGCTCATAACGTTGAAGGCCCTCACCTACGCCCCCACCGGGGGGATCGTGGCGGCCGCGACGACCTCGCTGCCGGAGATCTTCGGGGGTGGTCGCAACTGGGACTACCGCTACTGCTGGCTACGCGACGCCACCCAAACTCTGGAAGCGCTCATGCGCTGCGGTTGCCAAGACGAGGCCATCGCGTGGCGGGACTGGCTGCTGCGCTCGGCTGCCGGCGATCCTGCGGATCTTCAGATCATGTACGGGCCAAGCGGGGAGCGACGCCTGGAGGAGTGGGAGGTGACCTGGCTGTCCGGCTATGAGAGTTCCTCGCCGGTGCGGGTCGGGAACGCGGCCGCGAACCAGTACCAGCTCGACGTGTACGGCGAGGTCATGTCCACTCTCTACCAGGCCGCGCGTCTGGGGGTTACCAGCGACGAGTCGGCCTGGGGCTTCCAACTCGAGCTGATGAAGTTCATCGAGACGGCCTGGAGCGAGCCCGACGAAGGGATTTGGGAGGTGCGCGGTCCTCGGCGGCAGTTCACCCACTCCAAGGTTATGGCCTGGGTGGCAGTAGACCGCGCCGTGCGCATGGTCGAGGAATTCGGCCACGAAGGACCGGTGGACGCCTGGCGGACCCTGCGGGAGCAGATCCACGAAGAGGTATCGGCCAAGGGGTACAACAGCGATGTCGGCGCCTTTACCCAGTACTACGGGTCTGACGAGCTTGACGCCAGCCTGCTGCTGATCCCCCTGGTCGGTTTCCTTCCCGTCGCCGACGATCGGGTGCGCTCGACTATCGAAGCCATAGAGCGGGACCTGACCGAGGACGGCCTGGTGTTGCGATACCGGTCGGAGCGAGCCGAGCTGGTAGACGGACTCAAAGCAGGTGAAGGCGCCTTCTTGGCGTGTTCGTTCTGGCTGGCTGACTGCCTGCACCTGCTCGGCCGCCACCACGATGCTCTCCGACTCTTCGGGCGGCTGCTGCAACTCAGAAACGACCTGGGTCTGCTGGCCGAGGAATACGACAGCGCGGCAGGCCGCCAAGCAGGGAACTTTCCCCAGGCGTTCTCGCACGTCGGGCTTATCAACTCGGCTCTCAATCTCTCCGGGCAGCTAGTAATCGCGGCTCTCCGTACGGGCCAGGTCCCCGGGCCCACCATCCACTCGTTCCCGGTTACAGCCGAACGTGCCGCCCCGACAACCCCGTCCAGATCGGAGTAGCACATGGAGCTGACCATCCAAACCGTCCTGCTCAATGTCAGCGACCTCAAACAGTCGATCGACTTCTACCGAGACGTCTTCGATCTACACGTCGTGTCCCGCGCCGACCGAATGACCGCCCTCATGGTCAGCGAGAAGGATCGGAGCCAGGTCCTGCTGCTACGCGAGCTGGGCCGCAACGCCTACCACGGCGGGCGAGGCAACATCGGGCTCCGCATGCTCTCGTTCGAGGTTGGATCACTCGCCGAACTCGAGACCATCGAGCAAAGACTCGTCGAACGCCAAGCCCTGGTCTGGCAAGGACAGACCAAGACCTATCGGGCCATCATGGGCCTCGATCCCGACCGGATCGAGGTCGCCGTCGCATCCAGTCTCGCCGGCACTCCCATCACCACCGAAGCTTGGCGAAACTTTGACGACACGATCTACGCCATCGAATGAGTTTTCGCCACCCGCCGGGGCCGCGCGAGAGCCTGTCTGAGATTTGTGTTGTTGGACTTCGACCTGGTCAACCATCCGCTCGAGAATACCGTGTGGCACCTGCTCCCCGATAACGACCTCATCGTCCACGACGGGGTCATCATCGGCCCCGGCGCCATGATCCACGGCTGTCGCCTCGGCGTCCGATCCGTCATCGAGCCCGGCGCCATCGTCTGCGACCAAGCCGTGATCGGACCCGGGTCCGTCGTACGGGCCGGGGCGGTCGTCAAACAACGGTCCGCCTTTCCCGCCAAAGCCGACCTGGACGGCTTCCCGGCCATCCACGTCGGCGGGGTCACCGGACCCCCGCAGATACCGTCGTGGGCGTTTCGCCTCGCCGACCTTCCAGTACCGACCGAGTCGAGACCGCACCGGTGAGGAGGTCGGGCGTCGAGTCAGAGAGACCAACCTGGGGATAGTTGGAGCAATAGGAGACCACATGAGCACCCCTCGACCCGTCATTCGCTCCTTCGAGCCGGGCCAAAAGTGGGACGGGTGCTACCCCGACAACGGTTGCAGGTGCCCGCGACCCCCGGTCGAAAACGAGGCCGGTCGCGGTCTCGACCGTACGACTACCAAGATCAGGGCGTCACTCAGACCAGGTCAGCTCGGCCGGAACCGCGATCACGTCGACGAGGGCATCCTGGCGCAGAACCGTCAACTCCAGGGGACGGCCGATGGCGTCGGCGAGCATCAGCCGCTGCAGGACCTGGGCGCTGGTGACCGGCACGTCTCCGGCGCGGAGCAGAAGGTCCCCACTGCGCAGCCCTGCTGCGGCCGCGGGACCGCCGGTAACCACTTCGATGCGAAGCCCGACCCGTTGGCCGCGTTGCTCAGCCAGCGTGGGCGGCAGCGGAGCCGGCGTGCCCGCCAAACCCAAGTACGCCCGGCGCACTCTTCCTTCGGACATCAAGGTGGCGACGATCTGACGGGTGGTCGAGTTGATCGGGATGGCCAGACCCAACCCTGCAGCGGCGACGGCGGTGTTGATACCGACCACTTCGCCCGACGCGATTGCCAGCGCCCCGCCGGAGTTGCCCGGGTTGAGGGCGGCGTCGGTCTGGATGACATCGTCGATGACCCGCACGTTCGCGCCCGCCCTGGTGGGCAGCGAGCGTCCCAGTCCGCTGACCACCCCGGCGGTTACGCTGCCTGCCAGACCCAGAGGATTGCCGACCGCTACCACCAGTTGGCTCCTGCAACGACTACCGGACGCGCCGGTCGCCGGGAGGGGCCCCACGGGGCGTCTCCCGATTCCGAGCCGAGGCGTCGATCACCGGGACAATCTGGTCGGCCCTGGCGTTCTGGAAATGGCTTGTCCTGCAATTTCATGGGTCTGGTCTTCGAGCATGATGCGGAGGAGGAGCGCGACCCACGTGCGGTAGGGCTTCCAGACCTCGCTGATCTCGGCGATGTCGGCGGGGCTGGGCGGCGCCTTCATGTCGTAGGCGATCGCCATCGCTCGAGCGAAGCGCGGCTCGGCGGTGGGCGTGAAGTCCGGATCACCCGCGCCGCGGAGGAGAATCAGTTCGGCCGAGAACGGGCCGATTCCGGGAATGGCGATCAACTCCTCGCGGGCTTGGGAACGTGGGAGTGACCTCAGCCGAGCGGCGCCCAGGGTCCCGCCGAGAGCGGCCTCGGCGACACCTCGAAGGCGCTGGAGTTTGGTCTCGCTCAACCCATTGATCGTGGACAGCTGGGCCAGCTTGGCGGGGTTCGGGAAGGCGCGGACCATTCGACCGCCAATGTCGATGGGCTCACCGTGTTCGGCGGTGATGCGAGCCTTGATTGCGGCTGCCTGCACGATTCGGATTCGCTGTCCGATCACCGACCACGCTGCCGCTTCGTAGGGCGACCAGAAGCATACGGGGCGGAGACCGGGATACCTCGACTGGAGTTGAGCGACTACTGGGTCGTGACGAGCGATGTCCGGAAAGCCTCGACCGTCGATGTCGAGCGAGAGGATCCGCTCGACCTGCTCGACTGCCGCCGCGATTGCCGCTGGGGCAAGGGTGTCGCCCCCGTGAACCGTGCCGTGAACCGCGCCGGTTTCCTCGTGGACGCGCACTGCCACTGGGTCCCAGTAGTCGTCGACGCAGAAGGCCATCTCCAAGTTCGCGGCAGACTCGCTGTCGTAGGCGGCTGGAGCGAATCCCTCGAGGAACCGAATCGATGCCGTCAACGAATACGGCCCCTTCGGGGAGCAAACAAAGCTGGTAGCGGGAGTCATCTCAGCCGTGGATCGTCACGGCGTAGCCGTCGAGATCGGCGAAGGTGAAGGTGAGACCGAAAGGTCCATCGAAAGGTGCGACCAGGATCGGGACTCCGGCGAGAACCATTGCATCGTGCAGATCCTGCGGATCGTCCGCCTTCAGCCAGATGGCCACACCCCACCCGAGGTGCTCGACCGCCTCAAGATCGACGAGTGGCTCCCGCACGGCGAACGCGATGGGCTCCGTGGCGAATACCACGGCGTGGTCAGGACTCACCTGAGCACGAGCGAGGCCAAGGTGCTGGGTGTAGAAGGCTGCGGAAGCCTCCAGATCGCGAACCTGGAGAGCGATGAAGTCAGGACCGACTGCGGTCATTGGGTGTCCATTTCTGTGAGTGGGATCAGGTAGCCTGTATCAGGTATCCTGAGATTATATCAGGCAAACTGATACAGAGGTGAGCGTGGACCAGGTCACGACGGACCGGGTGGGCTACTTGATAAAGAGGGCGCAAATGGTCCTGCACGACGCGATGGCCGATGCTCTCGGGTCTCACGATCTCACGGTGACCCAATTCGCCGTCCTCACCGGTTTAGATGAAGAGCCCGGGCTCTCGAATGCCGACCTCGCTCGTCGGGCATTCGTGACGCCACAGAGCATGCACGCCGTGCTACAAGAACTGGAGAGACTCCAGCTCGTGGTGAGGAGCCCTCATCCGCAACACCAACGCGTTCTTCAAGCTGCGCTGACGGGGGCGGGTCGGCGCACTCTGACGTCTGCTGCTACTGCAGTCGACGCGATCGAGGAGCAGATGCTTCGCGAGCTGTCCAGTCCGGCGAGATCGCGACTTGCAAGCGCGCTCTCGTCTTGCATCGATTCGCTGACCGAATCCCCAACATCCTCCGTCCCTCGTCGACCCCGGTGATACGAGGGAACTGTCAGAAGTGCGAATAGACGTCGTTGTAGCAGGCAGGCCGTCCCAGAAGTGCCTGCTTGAGGATTCGCATGGCCGCCGACGGACCGTCCGGTCAGGCCGAGACCCTTGACTGCCATGCCGACGGTTTGGCAAGGCGCTGGCGGCTCTGGGTTGTTGGGTCCCCGCTCAGTTGACGGACTGCCTGACCCGGGACGCTCGGTGCTTGCCAGCGGCTGCGACGATGTGCACGGCACAGTGGGCGCGGCCAACCAGTTCGCTGGTCAAGGAGGCGTCGTAGATCTCTGCAATCTCACTGTCGCCTGGAGCGCCGATGACGATCATGGTGGCGTGGCGTGAATTGGCGAAGTCCGCGATGCGGCGGCCGGCACTGCCGTGCCCGCTGACCACTCGAATCAGGTGGCCGCTGCCGGCAACTCCAGCCGTGTGGATCCGATGGACGTTGTCAGCGACGAGGTCGCGGGCCGTGTCGGGCGCTTCGAGGTCGAGGGCCAGTTCTTCGATGACGTCGGTTTCTAGGACGTGGAGGATTTCGACGGGACGATCGAGCACCTGCGCGAACTGGATGGCGGCATCGGTGACTGCGGGTGCGGCCGTACTGGCGTCGATGGCGGCCACGATCGGCGGACGCCGATCAGTTTCGTCAGGTCCTGCGACCGTGACCAGGCGGTACGGGGCCGGTTCGGATTCCCAATCACTGGGCGTCCCGGCGGGGCCAGTGAGGGCCAGCTCCGCTTCGGGTCCTTGTTCGGCGCGGGTCAGTAGTGACTGCCCGGTGGCGAGCACGCCGATGGCGGCAGCCACGGTGGCGGCGCCCAGGTAGAACGGGACCTGGACGTTGATATCGACGGCCAGCCTGCTGGCGACGTAGGGGGCTAGACCGCCGCCGATGAAGCGCACGAACCCGTAGGCCGCCGACGCCACCGATTTCTCCACCGGAGCTACCAGCATGACCGCCTGGGTGGTCAGCGTGTTGTTGAGACCCACGAAGGCGCCCGACACGATGACCGCCACGATCAACGTCGGTTGCGAAGAGGTGAAAACGGCGATGACGACCAGGTCCACGGCCAGTAGGGCCAGGGTGACGTAGAGGGTGCGAGGGGTGCCGAAGCGGCCTTGGGCGCGGGGGGCGACGAATACCGCGAAGACGGCGACCATGACCCCCCAGCCGGTGAACACGTAGCCGAGTTGGTGGATACCCAGATGCATGACGAAGGGGGTGAAGGCCAGCAGGGTGAAGAACCCCCAGTTGTAGCCCAGGGCGGTCAGGCTCATGGTGGCTAGCCCTCGGTGCCGCAAAGCCTTGAGCGGGTCGAGGATCGAGGTCCGCCGGGTGGGTCGGGGGGTGGGCTCGACGAACAGCAGGGTGGCCACCAGGGCGATGGACATGAGGGCGGTGACCCCGAAGAACGGGAGGCGCCAGCTGATGCCGCCCAGTTCGCCGCCGACCAGCGGGCCCAGGGCGATGCCGACGCCGAGGGCCGTCTCGTAGAGAATGATGGCACCGGAGAAGCCGCCTGACGCGGCCCCGATAATGACGGCCAGCGAGGTGGCGATGAACAGGGCGTTGCCCAGCCCCCAGCCGGCCCGGAAACCGATGATCCCGCCGATGGTGTTCGAAGCACCGGCCAGGGCACTGAAGGCGACGATCAGGACCAGGCCGGCGACCAGGGTGTGCTTGCCGCCGATGCGGCTGGACACCCAGCCCGTCACCAGCATGGCCACCGCGGTGACGACCAGGTAGCTGGTGAACAGCAGCTCCACCTGGCTCGGTGATGCCTTCAACTGGGTGGACAGGGCCGGCAGAATCGGATCGACCAGGCCGATGCCCATGAACGACACCACGCAGGCCAGGGCGACCGCCCACACCCCTTTGGGCTGATGGAACGGGCTGGCCACCGTCCGCTCGTGGCCGCTCACCGTGGTTCCTCCGACCCGTTCCCGGATGGCCGGCTGGGTGGTTCCCGTCCTTGGCGCTCGAGGGTCCGAAGGTGCTCCAGCGCGGGGATGGCCGCCGCCAAGGCGGCGATCTCATCTGCGGGAAGCTTGTCGATCAGTTGCGCGAAGGCGTCCGCGCCGGCCCGCCGCCGGGCCTGAACGTAATCCGCCCCGGCGTCGGTCACGGCCACGAGCGCAACCCGTTTATCGGCCGGGTCCCCTCGCCGCTCGACCATCCCGGACTGCTCCAACACCCGGACCAGGACCGTCATCGCCGGCTGGGTCACCCCCTCGATGACGGCCAGATCCGTGATCCGCCGCGGACCGGTCCGCTCCAAGGTGGCCAGCGTCGACGCGGAGGTCAGGCTCAGTTCGCGGGGGATGCGCCGCACCGCGTCGCTGACCAAGCCGTACAAGGCTGCGCCGGCGCCGACGGCGGTGCGATCAGCGTTTCGGCCCCGGCGGTGGGAAGCGTCTTGACGACTCATGGCCATAAGCATAGCATATTTATATGAAGAGTCTATGTAAGTTTCCGCCGGTCGATTCCCGGCCGCGGAGACCTACGAGCAACGATGCACGGACACCGTTTAGGTTCCGTGGCCTTGATGATCGGCGAGAACGGGCATCGTTTCCAGACGGCGATCGCCCGCAACTTCAACACGGCGATGTTCGGGTCGACCGACAGCGCTCAGTCGGTAGGTCGTCTGGGTACAGTCAGCATGCCGCCGAGGGTCTGCGGCTTCTAGTAGCAATCTATTCGGGACGTCATGTATGGAGGTCGTGATGCGCGGATTCGCTGTCGAGAGTTTCGGTGAGCCAGCGTCGCTGCACGACCTGCCCGTTCCGACCGCCGATGGTGAGGTGCTCATCCGGGTGCGCTTCGCCGGAGTCAACCCGCTGGATAACAATGTCCTGGGACGGCTGACCGCGGCCTCCTCGTATCCGTTCGTAGTGGGCATCGACTTCGCCGGGGTGGCCGAACGGGTCCCGGCCGGGGCCCTCGACCTGCGCGCCGGTGACCGTGTCTTCGGCATGGCGAGGACGTGCGGCTCCTACGCGGAGTACACCGCGGTTGCCCCTACGGCCGCGATGGAGCCGCTGGCTCGTATCCCCGACGGGGTAGCCGACGACCAGGCCGCCGCCCTGCCCATCCCGGCGGTCACGGCGCTGCGGACCGTTGGGCTGCTCGAGGTCAGCGCAGGCCAGCCCGTCGTGGTCATGGGCGCAACCGGCGGCGTCGGCGGCTACGCGGTGCAGATGGCCCGCTCCCGCGGCGCCCATGTCATCGCCACCGTCCGCGGCGACGCTGACGAGGCGCGTCGTCTCGGAGCCGAAGAGGTCTACGACAGCGAGGCCGTGGACGTCATCGACGGGCTGCACGCCGACCATCCCGACGGCGTCGATGCCGTCCTTGACCTGGTCAACGGCCCCGACGCCATCCGCCGCGACGCCGAAGTAATCCGGCCGGGTGGACGTCTGGTCTCGACCATCTTCGCAGCCGACGAAGGATGGTTTGCGCAGCGCCAGATCACCGCCCACAACCATGCCTCCAGTGAGAATCCCCTGATATCGCCTCAGGGGCTGGCCGCCGTCGCCCAGATGCTCGCGGCCGGCACGATCACGACGCGCATCCGCTCCACCGTAGAACTAGCCGCCGCCGGCCAAGTGCTCGACGAGCTCCGCCGTGGTGGCCTGCGCGGCAAGGCCGTCATCCGTCTCTGAATCCGACCTCACCGACCCCGGGCAGGGAGCAGTTGCACGAGCATGGTTCGCGTACCTCCCGAACCCCGCGAAATCACCTATGCAATCCGCCCGCGACACGTACGACCAGATCCACCATGAAGGCTAGGCCGAGCAGACGACGGAACCAGTTCGTCCCGAGGGCCAGCTCCTCATAGGCCCAGATCGTCATGGCCAAGAATGCGACCGCCAGCACGTACGCATGACCCGTACCACCAACGTGACGGCTTACTTCGCTAGCAACTAGCGCGATAATGAGCGGCAGGTTTGGGAATTGCACGACCGGAAAGCGCCGGGGGTAGCCAAGAGTCGTCAGATGCTTGAATGTTCGCGAAGCCGACGACAACGCCGATCGACGGTGCTCCTTCTGGAGCCCTCCGACCACATCCATGTCATCTCCTCCGCTGGCTGGCGCCGTTTGGACGCGGCCGCAGCCTACGAGTAGTACGAACCTAGGGAGGAAGGAGATTCACCGCCAAATGCGGGCCTGACCGCGGGCAACCGCCAAGCCGCCTTCCAGGAGACCAAGGATGACGACTGGCTCCCGGTCACCACGGCGGGCACTCAGGGCGGTTCCGACATCGCCGAGCCGCGCGCTTCATGCTGACGTTGGCGTAGCGGAGACTACAACGCTTGTTCAGTCAGCCAGGCCGCACAGGCCTCGGCTACTTCGGCCCAGCCGCTGTCGATGGTCAGGGAGTGGCCCCGGTCTTCGAACTCGACCAGGTTGGTCTTCGCCGGGGAGTGCCGGTATTGCTTGAGTGTCGACTTGGTGATCGCTTCGGGGACGGTGTGGTCCTTGCCGCCCATGGTGAGCAGAAGCGGTCCTCGGTCCGGGTTGTCGGTGTCGACCTTGTCCGGCGAATGGTGAGACAGGCTGGCAACCGCAGCCTCGAAGAGAGGCCGCCCGGGAGAGGGGACAGCCCATCTCTGGTAGAGCTGGTCGGATTCCTCTTCTGAGATGGCGTTGCCGAAGCTGTAGCGGAACTGCTCGGCGGTAAGTGACACCGACTTGTGTTTGTTGGCCGGGTTCTTGAACACCGGCAGCGTGGCGTGCAACGCGGACAACGGGAGTCGCAGCACGCCTTTGATCTGGGCGGCATCGATGCCGATGGCCGCCGCTCCCTTGTTCATCCCGAGCAGTTTTTCGGCGATCATGCCCCCGAAAGAATGTCCGATCAGAATGGGCGGAGCGGGAAGGGACTCGATGATGGCGGCGTAGTGGTCGGTCACGTCGTCGATGCCGTGGTTGGCGACGGTGTCGGGGTTAGCACGGGCCAACTCGACGGTGTCCTGGTCGCCGGGCCAGCCCGGGGCCAGGGTGTCGTAGCCGGCGTCAGCGAAGAACTCCTGCCACGGCTCCCAGGAGGTGGCGTGGAGCCACAAGCCGTGGATAAACACCAGCGGGTTCGCTTTCTGGGCCATCTCAACCTCGCTCTCGACGAACTGTCCTGAAGCGGCAGTATGCCACGCCCCTGAGCGGCAGTATGCCACTCCCAGTCCCACTCCCAGGTCTGCTGCGGCCGTCGATGATCCGCCCGGTGCCCGCCCAAACGATGTGGAAATGCGGGACAGAACGGTCGCCTTCACGTCGGGATCTAGAACTGCCGACGGTGAAATCGGAGGTCCTCGTGCTGCACTCGGCGGGTCGGTCAATCTCGTTCGCTCCAGCACTCGTACTACTACCAGCTTCGCCCGCATCGAAGCCGACCCGAACTTCACATAAGACAGTCAGGCATCGACAGCCTGGTCCCAAATTCCGCCGTCTAGTGGGGCCCTCCCGGCAGACGAAAGCATCAAAAACTGGGGGGTGCGACGCTTCCAGAGAGTCAAGGAGATGAGACATGACAGAACCGAGTCTGTACGAACGGCTCGGAGGCGCCTTCGCCATCGCAGCAGTGATCGACCATTTCAGCGATGCAGTCGTGCGCAACCCCATAGTCGGCCAGAAGTCGGAGAACCCCGCCCTCCAGGAATGGAGCACGAACGATCTGGACAGACTGCCAGGCCTGAAATTCATGCGTACCTTGTGGGTCTGCGATGTTGCAGGCGGACCCCAGCACTACGCAGCCACAAAACCCGGCCGAACGCCCCTCGGCTTGGAAGAAGCCCATCGCGCCCTCAAGATCTCTCCCGCCCAGTTCGACGAAGTAGCGGCTGAACTGGCCCGCTCGCTTGACTTCTACCAGGTCCCGGAAAGGGAGAAGGGGGAGGTCCTGGCCGCGTTTGCCGCACACAAGGGCGAGGTGGACGAGGGATACTCCCAGTAGCGCCGTCAGACAGGACGCGACGGCAGCTACCGTCCTCTCCGCCGCCGGCTCGTTGATGGCCCGGTGCCACCCCCGGCGCAGCGGCTGCCGATGTCTACATCGAGACCCCCGGGGGACGCCCCGGTAGGCTTGGCGCAGCTGCTTTGCCCGATCTCGTCAGCGAGCGGCGATCCAAGCACGCGCTGGCATCATCAGCTGCCAGACCTGCAGTAGCGCACAGCCACCACTGGCGAAGGTCAACGTCGTTTTCCGGGCGACCCGCAAACCCCACCTCCAGCGGATCTTCCGCCAGAGCCCGCGGGAGCCAACTCACAACTCGGATACACCCCCGCCCAGCGCAGTTTCTAGACACAGCCGAATTGGATCAGGAGGAAAACGTGAATCCTGCGCAAGAGTTGCATCGGGCCGGACAGAGCATCTGGTTGGATTCGATCAACCGCGAAATGCTTACCGAAGGCACCTTGAGACGCTACATCGACGAGTTGGCGGTCACCGGGCTGACCTCCAACCCGACCATCCTCGGCGACGCCATGGCCACCAGCACCGACTACGACGACTCGCTCCGGCGCCACCTCACATCAGGGGTGCGCGACCCCCAGGAGCTCATGAACCCTGACTACGCCGCCGCCGCACGCTCCCGCCGCTCACAACGGCAAAACGGATGGCACCTCCCAGCTCGAGCCCGCCGCCTGGGAAGTCCTCGCTCCCGGGAAGATCCTCGCCGCCAGCAAGCGACGCCTTCGGCTCCTTTCGGTTTTTGGTATGTAAACCGCGTAATACGCGGTCTATATACCAAAAAGAGAACGGGCCCATGCGGCCAGCCGGCGAACCTGGTCGAGGCAGGTGGTTTCATCCGGCGCGACGAACTGTGCCACAACCCAGCGCGTGGCGTGCGCAGTGCCGCCGCCCAAATTCTTCCAAGGTGATGGCCTGGCCGGTCTCGGAGCGCAACACGTCGAGGCCGGTGATCGATATCCGGGCGCTGCCTGTGACCATCAAGACGAGGTCGGTCAGCGCCGGGCAGTACACCGCGCCTTCGGTGGCCGCCCGCCACCGGGGCCAAGCCGCGCCGTGTGCTGCTCAGGCGGCTCGAAGCGCCGACCACCAGCGAGCGCCGCATCGCCGAGCTGGCCGCCGAAGGGCTCACCAACCGCTAGATTCCCAAACCTCTTCGTCGCCGCCCGAACCGTCGAGGGCCACCTCACCAACGTGTTCAACAAGCTCGACCTCAACGCCCGCACCGACCTACCCGCCGCCCTCGCAGCCCCCACCCAGGCGGTCCGCGCCTAACCACCTTCGATGGGGTTAGCAGAAAAGTCCGGCGGGTGATTGGCCCAAGCCCCCGGAAGTGGCAATCGGGGAACCAAGACCGCAGTACAGGATCGGGTAGCTTCCACGCCCTTCTCGCGCTGGGAAGGAATACGTGATCGTGTCGTGTTTCCGGAGGCTCGGCGGACCGGTGGCGCGTTTCGCGGACTCGAGAAGCAAGGGCCTCCTCCCCCCGTCTTCGCCGCCGCTCCCGCAGCTGCCTTCGGGTCAGTTCGAAACCTGCGAGGCCTTCTGTGACACTGAAGGAGTGCGCACCGGCCGAGGAAACAAAGAGTCGAACGCCCCGAAGGAGTCATCGGGACGCCCAACGTGCGCGTCGATAGTGAGTGGGAGATGTCGCGACCTCTTGGGGAGAGGACATTCTCGGCGCAGCCCAGCATCCGCTACGACTGGAGTTTGCGTCTCCGGGTGCAGAGCTCCACAGCAACCGTGTGTTCGGCGACGCTGAACACCGCGGACCTGTTGATGTGCGCTTCGCGAAGGGTGTCGCAGCAGGTTCGAGAGCGAGAAATTGATACGAGCAGCGGGGGACAGAAGCGCCGGCGGCCCGCCCGTGTCGCCGGCCTCACGATCGAAGGGGAGGCTGGACGTGCGGATGGCTTGGGGGCGACGCCTCGATGGTTTCACCGGCCATGAGTGAGGTTGGCGCCCACCAGGACCGGGGTCGACTTCGAATCGAAGACTACGCCCTGCTGGGTGACACCCACACCGCGGCGCTCGTCGGTGCGAACGGGTCGATCGACTGGCTGTGTCTCCCCCGCTTTGATTCGGGAGCCTGCTTCGCGGCGCTGTTGGGGGGCGAGGAGAACGGGTTCTGGCGGATGGCGCCTGCCGGCGGCTATCACCGGGTTGGTCGCCGCTACCGGGGCGAGACCCTTGTGCTCGAGACCGAGTTTCACACCGCGGAGGGCGTCGTTCGGGTGGTGGACTGCATGCCCCGCCGCTCTGACCACGCCAGCGTGGTCCGAGTCGTCGAGGGGATCTCGGGCCGGGTGGCGATGCGCATGGACCTGGTGGTGCGTTTTGATTACGGCTGGATCGTGCCGTGGATGCGCAGGGTGGGCGAACACCTCCACGGCGTCGCGGGGCCCGACTTCGTGTGCCTGGCGAGCCCGGTCGATACCCGCTCGGAGAACTTCCGTACGATCGCCGAGTTCAGCGTGGGCCCCGGCGATGAAGTGCCCTTCGTGTTCTCGTGGCACTCGCAGTACGCAGATGGTGTCTGCGGTGGTGACGCAATCAACCAGGTAGCCCAGACCGAAACTTGGTGGAGGACGTGGAGCGAGCGGTGCGCCTATCGGGGACCATGGCGCGACGCCGTCGTGCGCTCACTGATCACCTTGAAGGCTCTCATCTACGAGCCGACCGGCGCCATCGTGGCCGCGGCCACGGCCTCCCTTCCCGAGCGACTCGGCGGCTCGCGCAACTGGGACTACCGCTACTGCTGGTTGCGCGACGCCACGTTCGGCCTCGACGCCTTGATCCGAGCCGGATACGCCGAGGAAGCCGGGGCCTGGCGAGACTGGCTGCTGAGGGTCGTGGCCGGTGATCCGGCCCAACTCCAGATTGTGTACGGGCCGGCCGGAGAGCGCCGGCTCACCGAGCTCGAGCTCGACTGGTTGGATGGTTACGAAGGGTCACGCCCCGTCCGGATCGGCAATGCCGCCTCATCTCAGGTTCAGCTCGATGTCTACGGCGAGGTCTTGGATGCGCTCCAGCGAGCCCGCTTTGCGGGGATGCCCCCGAACCCGTCGGCGTGGCCGCTGCTACGTGCTCTCGTCGACCACGTCGAGGGCCGTTGGCACGAGCCCGACCAGGGTATTTGGGAGGTGCGTTCCGCTCCCCGACACTTCACCCACTCCAAAGTCATGGCCTGGGTGTGCATCGACAGGGCTATTCGGGTCGTGGAACGCTTCGGGCGCGAGGGCCCGGTCGACCGGTGGCGAAAGCTCAGAACCGAGATCCATGACGACATCTGCCGCCGGGGGATCGATCCCGGGCGCGGCTGCTTCGTTCGGGCCTACGGTTCGAGCGAGCTCGACGCCAGCCTGCTCCTCCTCCCGACTGTGGGGTTCTTGCCACCCGATGACCAGCGCGTCGTCCGAACGGTCGAGGCCGTGCAAAGCGAGCTGTCCAACGACGGCCTGCTTCGTCGCTACCGCACCGATGACGAGAGGAATGCCGACGGTCTCGACGGAGACGAGGGGGTCTTCCTCGCCTGCAACTTCTGGCTCGTGGACGCCCTCGCCCTCTTGGGACGCCGCGAAGAGGCGGTCCGCCTCTACCGACGCCTGCTCGGCTTGCGAAACGACGTCGGATTGCTGTCGGAGGAATACGACCCGGCTCTCGATCGCATGGTTGGAAACTTCCCCCAGGCCTACTCCCACGTCGGCCTGGTGAACTCCGCCTTCAACCTGACCGCCCAAGGGGACGTCGCTTCGTGTTGACATCACAAGCTCAAACCAGAATCGGCCTACGGGGACTGGCTGTTGGCGATCTCGGACTTGGAAGGCCGTCGCGGTCTCGATTTCCGGTGGCGGACCGGCCCCGGGATGGGCAGGATCGGGGGCATGACCTCCGAACCGAACCGGCCGGCGATCGGCTCACTGCGGGCCGTAGCGCTCGACGCACCGGACACCGACCTCCTGGCCACGTTTTACGAACAGCTCACCGGTTGGCGGCGCGTCCCCGACGACGACGGCGAGTGGATCACGATCGACTCCGCTGACGGCTGGCGGATCGGCCTACAACGGGCGACCGACCACGTGCCACCGGGCTGGCCGGACCGGGACCGTCCGCAGCAGGCCCATCTCGACTTCCGGGTTCCCGACATCGACGCCGCCGCGGAACGGGCCCAGCAGCTCGGCGCCAGCCTGCTGCGCCGGAACGAACGGTGGCACACACTGGCCGACCCGGCCGGCCACCCGTTCGACCTGTGCGTCAACCCGGACGATCCGCGGACCACCCTGATGGCCGTCATGCTCGACTGCCCCGATGCGAAGGCGCTGAGCAGCTTCTACGCGGAGCTGCTTGGCAAGCCGGTGACGTACGAGGCGGATGGGGTGGCCATGATCGGCGAGGACGGCGCTCAGCCGGTCATGTTTCAGCAGGTGGAGCAGTACAAGGCGCCGCGCTGGCCGGATCCGGCGCACCCGCAGCAGATCCACCTCGACGTGACCGTCCAGGATGTGAACGCCGCGGAACGGGTCGCCCTCGATATAGGTGCCACCCGACTGGACGGTGCTGGCCCGAACTGGCGCGTCTACGCCGATCCGGCCGGGAAGCCATTCTGTCTGGTGTGGACGGTCCAGTAAAGACGAGGGGAGCGCAAAGAGTTCCATCGCGAGCGCCCAGCTTGCTCGTCGGGAGCCGACCGCATGGCGCGGCGTTGGGCGGTCCCCGCGCCGGCAATTGTAAAACCCAACCTCTTGCGTCTAAGTGGGCAACGGCCCGCCGACTGCCTGGAGCACGTTGGCGTCGACCGCGGGGTTCAGATCGAATCGCCTGTAGCCCGCCGTGTCGAAGGCGATCAGGATGAGCGAACCGACGTACCCTACGACATCTCCTTCGCCGAACGTGTCGTGGCGAACTCGGGCACCGCGTGCGAACGGTCGAGGGCCCTGGGCCTCGCTGGCATTCGCCTCGTTGCGTTCGTCGTTGTCGCAGTGGCCGCAGCGTGTGGGAGCCTGCTCACCGAAATAGCCCAGAAGAAAGTTCCATCGACAGCCGACGTGCTCGGCGTATCGCTTCATAATCTCGACGCGGCCACGGTCGACAGTCCGCCGTGCCTGCACTTGGTTGCTGGCAGCCGTGACGGCCTCGGTGAGATCTCCGGACACCACCACCTCCCCGTCGGCGCCGACGCGGATGCCACCGGCATCGGCGAGCGCCATGGCAGCGGCCTCGGTGGAACTCCGGGACAACCCTGTCCGGTGTTGGACGGAGGTCATCGTCACCGCGCCGGGTTCGGCACTAACGGCATCCATAACCGCATTCAGCGTCGCTCGGCTTGGCCCTGCACCGGCAGCGTAGCGACGAGGAAGCGCGAGGTCCTCGGTCCGGAAGTACAAAACTGCCTCGGCGTGTTCGCCGTCGCGGCCTGCTCGGCCGAACTCCTGGTAGTACTGGTCGGGCGACCCTGGGACGTCGACGTGGAAGACCCAGCGGATGTCAGGCTTGTCGATACCCATCCCGAAGGCAATTGTGGCGACGACCACGTCCGCGTCACCCTCATGGAAGCGGCGCTCCACGACGCGTCGTACGTCGTCTCGCAGACCGGCGTGGTAACTGATGGCTCGGAGTCCGCGGCTCGAAAGCCTCTCGGCCAACGTCTCCACCGCCTTGTGAGTGGCGCCGTATACGATGCCACGGCCCCGGGTATGCACCGCCTCGATGACGTCCGCGGTGACCACCTCGAGCTTGTGGCGTTCGTCAGTGAAATAGGAGTGGACCGACAACCTGATGTTGTCCCGGCTAAAGCCGTGCACCAGCACTCGCGGTTCGCGCATGCGCAGGCGAGCGACGATCTCGTCGCGGACGGCGGGGGTAGCGGTGGCCGTGAGCGCCAGGACGACGGGGCGACCGATAGCATCGAGCGCCGGTCCGATCCGGAGATAGTCCGGACGGAAGTCCGGCCCCCACTGGCTCACCAGGTGGGCCTCGTCGACAGCGAGGAGCACCGGTCGAAGCGCAGCCAGGCGGTCGATCACGTCAGCGTTCACCAGTTGTTCCGGAGCCAAGAAAACGAAGTCAGGCGGGCGGTCACGACGCGACACCTCGTCGAGCAGCTGGCGCCGTCGGCCAGCGGTTGCCTCTGAGTTGAGGGCGATCGCCACCATGTCCCCTGCTGCCTCCAGTGCGGTCAGCTGGTCCCGTTGCAGGGCGATCAAGGGCGAAACGACCACGGTCGGGCCGCGGAGCAGGGGTCCGGCGAGCTCGTAGATGGCCGACTTGCCGACGCCTGTTGCCAGCACGGCCAGGGTGTCGCGCTTGTCGATGACGCTTTGGATCGCATCACGCTGGCCGGGACGCAGCGAACGGTATCCGAATCGTTGCCGGGCAGCGTCAGCGATCGGATCCTGCTTCGTCACGCCCGAACTCTACCGATCGCACGCGGCCCTGACACAGATGCCGCGACTCACTCCGCACCTCCGCGGGCGGACCATAATATGCCGAACCATGGCCGACTGGATCTTTGAGGACAGCCCCCGGCATCACGACCTAGACGCCGAAGTGACCGCCTCCCGGTTGCATTGGTGGGGCACGCCGCGCTACCGGGATCAGATGGCAGTCGGCGACCTGGTCTGGGTGCAGGTCACGGGCCCGAAGAACCCCGGCATCTATTACCGCGCCACGATCGTGTCCAAGACCTACGAGCACCCGATTCAGCCAGAGGACCCTGTCCACTTCAGGTGGCGAACCGACATCCAGTTCGACTTCCGAGTGCGCCCTCCACTGCTCAGGTCGGAGCTGCTCGAGGACGTCCAGCTCGGATCGTTCCGTCCCTTCCACGGCTTCCAGGGCTCGAACGTGCCGGTTCCTCCAGACATCGCTGCCGCCCTGGCGGCCCGAGCCGCCCCACGGCTCGAGCCCCTACCGGGCGACAACATATGAATCCCTCCGCAGGTGGGCGTCCAAACCTCCGGGCCTGGTGGAGATCGCTCCCGGCGGATTGCGGTCGTCAGACGTCCGGCCCATAGTCCCATGCGCCGTCGGGGTGTCGGATCGCCAGTGTAGAAGGGCGCCGACCCTCCTGCGCTCAGGCCAGAGTCACCCAACTGCGCACCTCTCCGGCGGACGGGACGTACAATATCGCCCTGTTACCGGCAGCCAGGATTTTTGGGGGCAGTCGTTGTCGGTGTTCGGGGAGGCGATTCTGGGGCGTCCGACCGCGGCGCAAAGGTGCCGATCCGGCGCGTACCCCCGAGTAGCGCTCGCGGGATGTCGAGCAGACGGACATGCTGTTGCGTTCCCGACCGGCATCACTTCGAGCGGCCCTCCGTTGCCGTCTTGGCCGCGCCAGTCTCAGTGATCGTCCAGCAAGCGCGCTATCAGCTCGCGGCTGCCGTACCGCGAGCAGAACGGCAACAGCGCATTGAGGTCAGGTCGCCGTGGCGCCATGCCCCACCCAGAAGCGACTGAGAGCGCCTTGCGTCTTGATCACCCAGATGATTCCCCCGACGATCGGGATGAGAGCCCAGAACCCGGTCGGACCGTGCACTGGCTTCTCCTGGCCTCCGCCTGCGTAGAGGTTGCCCACTTCGGCCGGCATCAGGAACACGTTCACGATCCCCAGGAGTATCGCGAACAGGAGCCCCAGACCGCCCCCGATCCCCTCACTGGAATACTCTTTCATCTCCTTGAACACCGCATACTGCCAGTACAGGGCGTAAATGCCGAGGGTGATGATCGATAACCCGATCACACCCCACGGATTCCGCACTTTGCCAACTGGGCCATTAGCCATCCTGTGGTCCCTTCGACGTGAACCTCCCGCCAATCGAGAGGCTAGCCGGATTACCTGGACGATTGTTTGATGGGACCGCTGTCGTCGCCTTGAGCGCCGGCGTCGTCCGTGGTGTTGGATGAAGGTCGGGTCGCCGGGCTTCGTGGAGTGGCCGAATAAGTCGGTCCAGGGCTGCCCTGGATCGCCATTCGGCCCGGGATCAAAATGCCAGATCGGGCGCAGCGACTCCAGAAAGCACGCTCAGTGAAAGATAAGTGCTCCCGACCGGCGTTCAGTGTTAGTGCCGCCATGGGATTTGGGGGCGCGCATTTGGGGACGCGTTCTCCGACTCGCTGTCAAGGTCAGTCAGGAGTGATGAGCTGGAGCTCTCTGGGCCGGAACTGTTTGTGTGCGACGAATGCGACTGCCAGGGGCCAGGCAGCCGCTGGGAGTCGGGCCTGACCGCTATTGCGACCGGACACGGGCACGAATCGGTCGAAATACGTCGCGCAGAATGCTGGCGAGCAGGTGGGGTTCGGCGGCCGCCGGGAAGTGTCCACCGCGATCATGCTCTGACCAGTGGCTGATAGTGAAGTACCGCGAGGCGAGGTCGCGGGGCGGCTTGGGGAATGGGACCTGTTCGCCGCCGAACACACTGATCGCCGTGGGTACGCGGGCCGGCGTGCCGGCCGGCAGGGCGGCATCGTGGCTGTGACGGTAAGCCCAGTACGGCAGGAGCGAAGAGCCGACGGTTCCGGTAGCCCAGTACAAGGTGAGCGTGTCGAGGAGGAACCGACGAGGGAATGCCGTGCTGCCGTTCGAGGTCCTGCTGCTCCACGCTCTGACTTTCTCCCCAACCCACGCAGCGAGCCCGGCCGGGGAGTCGAGCAGGGCTACCGCGAGGGTCTCAGGCTTGGTCGAGTGCTCGTGGGCGTACCCACCCTCCTCGGCCGTCCAGGCGTCCACCTCTTCGAAGTAGGCCGTCTCAGCAGGCGACCACGGCCGGGGCGGTGCGGCCAAACCGGGAGTGGCGAAGTGGATCCCGGCGACGGCGTCGGGATTTTCCCGCGCCAACCAGGAGATGACACCGGCGCCCAGGTCGCTGCCGTGGGCCACGTAGCAGGAATGCCCCAACCCGTCGGCCATCAGCTGGTGCCACAGCCCGGCCACGGCCCTGCCGGTTAGTCCTCCTGGAGGCGGCGACGCCGAGAATCCGAAGCCGGGTAGCGACGGAATGACCACGGTGAAGGCGTCCGCCGGATCCCCTCCGTGCGCAGCCGGATCGGTCAGAAGCGGCAGAAGGTCCAGGTACTCGCAGAACGAACTCGGCCACCCGTGAGCGAGCAACAACGGGAACGGATCCAACCCATTGCCCGCGGCCCGGACCAGGTGGAGCTGCTGCCCGCCCACGTACGCCGAGAGGTGTTCGAGTTGGTCGAGACGCGCCTGAAACTCCGCTACGTCATACGACTTCCAATCCTCCAGCAGGCCGGTGAGCCAGGATTCGGGCACGCCCAGTTCCCAACTGACGGCCCCCATCGTCGACCGGCGCCTCCGACCGAGACGAGCGAACAAATCCGCAACGGCCTCCTCGGATATCAGGGGCCGCCATGGGTCGACAATCACCGAGGCCGCGCTCATCGCTCCAGCATGCCTGAACCGTCAGGCACTCGTCGGACGTCCGGTTTAGGGGTCGAGCAGCGAGGCCAAAAAGGGCGCCAGCCCCTCCTGGTCGGGACGTAGGTTATTTCCTGACGCGCCACATTGGGCGCCCCGGGCTCGAAGCGCCTGCCGCACAAGATCGGGGATCTTCCAGCCGTCAGGACCGGGGAAAGTGGTGCGGATGCTACGACGGCGGAACCGGCCGGCCGTAGCGCGCAGGCGCACCAGGCGGGCCACCCGCATGAGATTGACGACCAGCCCGGCTTTACGCCGCGCCTTGTACATGAGAGGCACCTCGTAGTTGCCGTCCGCCCCGTCAAAGAGGTGTCGCATCAACGCGACCGGGTCGGCCTCCGCCATCTGCCGCTCGGTCGGCCCGGCCGCCGTGCGGGCAACCCAGCCGGAATAGCCCGATGTGGACAACCCGGCTGCTGCGCACGGCGAAGGCTGCGGTTAAGGCTGTTTGGCGGTCGGGTTATCGGGCGAGCTGCCTTGGATTTTTCTGGGCACCGGCGGGCGGGGGCGGACTAGACGTCGCGGTTTCTCAGCGCCACCACCGCAACGGCGAAAACTATCGCGGTGAAAATCGTCATCCACGCGAATCCAGCCCATGGCGAGAGAGTGTGGGCCGCTCGGTATACCGAGGCAATCTGTCCCCCGGCCTGGGTGGGCCAGAACTTCTCGACCGAGTGCTCCAGGTTGGATGGGAGGGCTGCGGCGATGCCGGGAAGCACGTAGAGCAACGCGACGAGGATCCCGATGCCGGCGGCTGCGCTGCGCACAATCGTTCCAATGGCCACGGCCAGGACGCCGAGTACGGCCGCGTAGAGACCGCCGCCGATGACGGCCCGAAGGACATCGTGGTCAGCCAAGGTGACCGACGGGGCGTTGGCGTGGATGATCGCCTGGCCCACGAAGAACGCCACGAAACCCAGAATCTCGCCCACGACGAACGCCACGATGGCGTAGACGACGCCCTTGGCCGCCAGGACGCGATGCCTTTTCGGCACGGCGGCCAGGCTCGTCTGAATCTGGCCGGTGGAGAACTCCGAAGTGATGATCAATATCCCCAGCACCCCGATGGCCAGTTGCGCCAGGCCGAAGCCGCTGGTGCTGATCGAGGTGGGGTCCCACTTCGCACGATCGGACGCGGACAGCTTCGAGTAGTGGTTGGAGGAGGCCAAGCTGATCAACGCGCTGAGGCCGAGGCCGACCACCACCGCCGCCAGTAGCGACCAGTAGGTGGAACGGACGGTGTGGAACTTGTGCCACTCGGAGCGAGCCACATCGGCGAACGAAGGCGGTTCGAAGGACCGGCCCGCGGTCACCGCTGTCGAGGTGGTGGTGGTCACTGATGCCCCCCCTCGGCGGCGTGGTATTCCACGCTGTCGTGGGTCAGCTCCATGAACGCCTCTTCCAACGAAGCTCGCTGCGTCGCCAGCTGATGAAGGACAAAGCCATTGGCGGCGGCCAGCTCGCCGATAGCGGCGCTGTCCATCCCGACCACATCGAACTCCCCTTCCGGTGCCGGGCGCACCGTGGCCCCGGCCTGGCGGAGGCGCTCAGCCAGCCCATCACCCTGGGGGGACCGCACTCGCACCGACTGCTGTGACGAGGAGTCGATGAAATCGGAGACACTGGCCTCGGCGATCAGATGGCCACGACCGATCACGACCAGGTGGTCGGCCGTGATGGCCATCTCGCTCATCAGGTGACTGGAAACGAACACGGTCCGTCCTTCAGCCGCCAAGGCCCGCATCATCTGACGCACCCACACGATGCCCTCGGGATCCAGACCGTTGATCGGCTCGTCGAACATCAGCACCGGCGGGTCGCCGAGTAGGGCCGCGGCGATGCCGAGCCGCTGGCTCATCCCCAGCGAGAACGTGCTGGTCCGGCGGTCGGCGACCGTCTCCAAACCGACGATGCCCAGGACCTCGTCGACCCGTTTGACCGCAATTCTGTTGCTGAGGGCTAGGCAGACCAGGTGGTCGTACGCCTTGCGCCCCCCATGCACCGCTTTGGCGTCCAGCAGGGCGCCCACCTCGCGCAAGGGGGCCGGGAGCTCCACGTAGGACTTTCCGTCCACCCGGACCGAGCCACCCGTCGGCGCATCCAGTCCGAGGATGAGCTTCATCGTGGTGGTCTTGCCGGCGCCGTTGGGACCGAGAAAGCCGGTGACGTTCCCCTCCTTGACGGTAAAGCTCAGGTCGTCCACCGCCAGGACGGACCCGAACCGTTTGGTGAGGTTCCTCGACTCGATCATCTGCTCGCGTGCTCCGACTTCGCTTCGACCCTCTCAGCCAGGCGCTGTAGCGCCAACGAGGCTCGTAGCTCAATTGCCGGCCCATCCGAGGAGAGATTAACGCTGACCTTCTCTAGGTCCATACCTGTCAGGATAGACTGACGCCATCGATCAGTCAATCTAAACTGACGCAGCAGACCGCCACAAAGGAGTGCCCTGCCGGCTATGGCCAGACCATGTGGTAGGTGTTTTCAGGGCTGCCAGTTGGGGGCGAGGTCGATGGCGTTGGTGGTGGTAATCCGGCGCAGCCCGCTGCCGTCGACGTTGACCACGTAGATGTCGCCGTTGCCGCTACGACTGGAGGCAAAGGCGATCTTGGTGCCGTCGGGCGAGAACACCGGGCCGGTGTCCAAGGCCGCGCCGGAGGTGACCTGGCGCACCCCGGTCCCGTCCGCATTGACGACAAACACGTGAGTCAACCCGGCCGCGGTCGACACGTACGCCAACTGGGCACCGTTGGGCGACCAGGCGGGCTCGGTGTCGATGGCGTTGGTGGTGGTAATCCGGCGCAGCCCGCTGCCGTCGACATTGACCACGTAGATGTCGCCGTTGCCGCTACGACTGGAGGCAAAGGCGATCTTGGTGCCGTCGGGCGAGAACACCGGGCCGGTGTCCAAGGCCGCGCCGGAGGTGACCTGGCGCACCCCGGTCCCGTCCGCATTGACGACAAACACGTGAGTCAACCCGGCCGCGGTCGACACGTACGCCAACTGGGCGGGCCCGACGGCGAGCGCGGCCGCGGCGTTCAAACCGGTATAGCTGGTCGTGATCTGGGTCATGCCGGGAGCGATACCGGTGGCAACCCCGCTGGAGGCGACCGTGGCCACATTTGGGTTGGAGGATGTCCAGGTGGCCTTGGTGGTCACGTCGGCGTGGGTGCCGTCGCTGTAGGCGGCGGTGGCAGTGAACCCGGTGGAGCCGCCAGTGACGATGCTGGCCGAGCTCGGGGCGACAGCAAGGCCGATGACGATCGGGGCGGTGACCGTCACCGCCGCGGTGCCGGAGGCGGGGCCGTCGGTCCCGATGACCTGATGGGCTCCGACCGAGTTCGCCGTGCAGGAGGCTGCAGCGCAGGATCCGTCCGGGCTGACGGCGAAGTTGGTGGCGGCCGTGACGTCACCGAGATCGTCGCCGAACTGGTCGAATCCCTCCGCGTCGTAGGCCACGGCGATCCCGGCGGAGGTGGTGGCGGAGGCGGGGCTGAGGACCAGGTGGTCCAGCTGTCCGGTGGAAACCGTCAACGCAGCCACGCCGGCGATCTCGGGTTGGCTGGTCGACGTAGCCACGATCTGGGTCGGGCCTGGCGCCACTGCGGTGACCTGTCCGGCCGAATCGACGGTGGCGACCGCTGGGTTGGTAGACGTCCAGGTGACCGCCTCGGCCAGATCCGCGGTGGTGGTGTCGCTGAACGTGCCAGTGGCGGAGAACTGCTGGGACTGGGTCGGGTGCAGGTCGGCGAAGGCCGGGTTGACGGCGATGGAGGCCAGTGTGGGCTGGGCGGCCCCGGTCACGGTCACCTGACTCTGCGCCGTAACCATCGCTCCCGAAGTGGCGACGGTAGCGGTGACGGTGACGGCATAGGTTCCCGGGCTGCTGTAGACGTGCGCGGTGGTCGAACCGGCGGCGCTGCCTCCGTCGCCAAAGTCCCACGAAACCGAGGAGAGGGCTCCGATGGCCGGGGTAACCGCAAACGGCACCGAGTCACCCGTCGTCGCTTGAGCGGGGTTGTCGACGATCAGGAACGGCCTGGAAGTGATGGTGCCCGTGGCGCCGCCGGTGGCACCGTTGTCGTTGTCGACATTGGCGCAGGAGGTAGTCGAGGGTGCGCCGGTACCGCCGTGCACGGTGGCGTGAGCACCGCTCAGATCGACGACGTCACCGGTGATGGCGGTGATCCGTCCCCCACCACCGCCCCCGCCTCCGGCGCCACCCACAGGATCAGAAGGATTGCTTGGGCCGCCCCCGGAGGCGCCGACCGCGCACAGGTAACCGTTGACGGTTACTGCCGGCGCGGTAACTACGATGGCGCCGCCCGATCCGCCCCCGCCCCCAGCGTGCTGAAGATCGGTCGGTGGAGCTCCCGCGCCACCATTGGCGCTGATGGTTCCGCTGACGTCGATGGCGTCCAGGGCGGCGACGACCACCGCCCCGCCACCGGCGCCACCGGTAGGAGGCGAGCTAGGCGGCGTACAGCTGGCGCCGTTCCCGCCGTCGCTACCAGGGATAGCGTTCAGGGACTGGTCCGCCAGACCGTTACTAGCGCCGGCGAATCCGCCAGGGGCGACGACACTGTGAACGTTGTTGATGGCGGGGCCGCCCGTGCCGCCCGAGCCACCGAAACCTCCGCCCCCGCCCCCAGAAGCTAGTTCTGGAACGCTCGGGCTGCACACCCCCGAGCCGCCCTGACCGACGGTGGGTTCAGGAGCAACTCCGGGCCCGCCCGTCGGGGGGGCGTCGGCTGACAGCCGGCCGGCCACGCTGATATCCCTCAGGGCAAGCAAGACCAGAGGACGCGAACCGACCGCCTGGACGGTTGTGCCCGCCGGAATGGTCCAGTCCTGGGCCTCGAAAACCGTGTAGTCGGGCGAACCGGCCACCGTTTCGACATTGATGCCGTTGAAGGAAACCTGGATCCCGGCAGGGTTGGGATTGCCGGATCCGTACAGAATGGTGGTGCCCTGGCTGATGGTATCGGTGTCTGTATCAAACACGACGACCCCCCCAGGCAGGGTCACTGACGCTAGTCCGGCGGAGGCAAACAGGGCTGGATCGTACGGGCTGGGCGTCGGGGCGGCGGCCGCCAAAGATGGCGACAGGCCCAGGGCGAGTGGCACGGTCAGCGCCACGCTGAGACTGGCGGCCACGGCGACCGAATGGCGGCGACGTCCGGTTCCGACGAACTTGTTCCTAGTCCAGCTAGCGACCTCGCGCCGCGTCCAGCCCCGCCATCCGATCACTGACATGCCCCTTTCATTCCCCCCTGCTGTACCGCCGCCCCGGTGAACAGCGACCGCGCCGCCCAGCCGCCTTTCCCTCGACGGCCGATCACGGTCGGACCATCCTGTCGTACTTTCATCATGCCCCTTCTTATGATCACCACCGGCTCGGCCGGACGTGTCTGATTGTTGCGATCTTCCACTCGGATGGATGTTTCGGTGTGCCCGGTGCCGAGCGCCTCCGCGGACCCGGTCGGCGTCCATGCTGGCGTCCGTGGGTGGCTTAGGCGCCGCCATCCTGGACAGTCAGCGACTCGACGATGGTCTGAGTCTTCTGCTCATTTCCCCGGGAACCGCCACCAACTTCGAAGGTCATGGACTGCAGCAGCGCGAACAACTCCGACCAGCCGCTGAAGGCCTGGCTCTCGCCGCGTTCAGGACGTATGCGACCTTCGATGGTGTCTCCCGAAACGACCAGTTCCAGGGTTTGCACGAATCGCCGGATGCCGCTCATGTCCCCATCCTCGGACAGAGGGCCGGCGGGCGCATCACGGAGGGGACCGAGAAGTTTTGGGTCGGGTACCGAAAGAATATGCGGGGGATCGGTCGCCGGGGACGGCGCGAGGGGTGCCGATCTAGCCTGCTGGGATGGCCGAGGCCTCGATCACCGATCTGCTGGATCGAAATGTAGAGCTGGCACAGATCGAGGCCGCACTCGAGTCTGCTCGGGCTGGCGCTGGGGGGGCGCTGATCGTCGAGGGCGTCGCCGGTATCGGCAAGACGAGCCTGCTCAGCTACGCCCGTCAACGCGCTGCGCAGGCGGGGATGACCGTCCTCGCCGCCCGGGCCGCCGAGTTCGAGGAGGGGTACGCCTGGGGCGTGGTCCGCCAGTTGTTCGATCGGTTAGTCCGAAGTGGCCTTGCGGAGAGCGAGCTTCTGACCGGTGCCGCCGGGCTTGCCGTTCCTGCCCTCGGCGCGAAGTCTGAACTGATCGGTGTCGACGAGGATGCCTTCGCCGTGCTCCACGGCCTATATTGGTTGACCGCCAACCTTGCCGGGCGGGGTCCGCTGTTGGTGGCCGTCGACGACCTGCACTGGTCGGATGGACCGTCGTTGCGTTTCGTCGCTCACCTGGCCCGCCGGCTCGAAGGCCTCCCGGTCTTGCTGATGGCCACCACCCGACCGCCCAGATCAGCGGCTAGCGCCGAGGCGTTGCTCCCGGCCGTCGTCGCCGAGCCGGGCGTCCTCGTCGTTCGTCCCGCCGCCCTCGGCTCGACCGCCTGCTCGGTGCTGATCCGGGCCGCCTTGGCCGGCGATCCGTCGCCCGGATTCGAGCATGCGTGCCGGGAGGTGACCGGCGGTAACCCCTTCCTCCTTCATGCCCTCATCGACAGCGTGGTGGCCGAGGGCGTGCGCGGCGGGGACGGCGACGTTGCCCACGTCCGGCGACTTACGCCGCGCGCCGTGTCCCAGAGCGTCCTACTCCGGTTGGGGCGCATGTCGTCGGCCGCGTTGTCCGTGGCCCGTGCGGTGGCCGTGCTCGGTACGGGCGCCACACTGGCGCGGATCGCCAAGCTCGCGGAGCTCCATCCGCCGTCCGTCGCCGACGCCATTGAGGCGCTGATGGCCGAGCGGGTCCTCGACGGTGAGCCCGCGGTGGGCTTCGTGCACCCGCTGGTGCGCTCCGCGGTATATGAGGACCTGTCCGTCTCGGTGCGCCAGCGCTGGCATGAGCGCGCTGCTCGCAGCCTTGCCGACGAGGGGGCGAAACTCGACGAGGTAACGGTGCACCTGCTGGCTTCGGGGACCAGTGGTGATCAATGGCTGGTCGACACGCTGCGCCGGGCCGCCCGCGAGGCGCGCCGACGCGGCGCCCCAGACCTGGCCCGCTCGTATCTCGAGCGGGCTTTTGTCGAGCCGCCAGTGGCCGCAGCCCGGGCCGAAGTGCTCCTCGAACTCGGCCGCGTCGAGGTTGACCAGATGCCCGCGGCCGCCGTTGAACACTTGACCGAGGCGCTCCACATGGGCGTCAGTGGTCTCCAGCGTAGCTCTATCGAGTTGGCACTTAGCCAGGCGTTGGCCTTGGTCGGTCGATTCCGCGACGCTGTCGAGGTGCTGGAGACCGGCATCGTCGAGCTCGACGAATCCCGCTCAGCAGACGGGATAGCACTACGCACCGCTCTGCTCAACGTCGGCCGCTGGGACCTCACGACCCGCCCTCTTACCCGACCGCTGATCGTCGAGCTTTTAGGCGAAGCCGCAGAAAACGAGAACACCGACCCTAGGGTTCACGCCAACCTGGCTATCGAGTTGTGCGCCGAAGGCCGAGACCGCGCTGGAGCTCTCGACCATGCTCGTCAGGCGCTCAAGGCCGTCCCGGAGCTGATGTCGACCCAGACACAGGCCCTGCCAGAAGTGATCTCCGTTCTGGTATTTGCCGATCTTTTCGACGAAGCCAGCGACGCGATCGGATCATGGCTAGAGCCCGCTCAGCGTCGCGGTTGGCGGCACTCCACCGCCATGACCGCCACCATCGCCTCCCTGCTGGCCTGCCGCCGGGGGGACATAAGCGACGCCATCGCCTGGGCCCGCCAAGGCCTCGACGCCGGCGCAGACACCTGGCTTATGCCCATCGCCACCGGTTTCCTGGTCCTGGCGCTCATCGAGCGCGGCGACCTGGAACTAGCTCGGACAGAGCTCGAACAGCGGGGACTGGCAGCCGAGTTGATGCCGACCTGGCCTTACAACGTGGCCCGCCATGCGCGCGGTTGCCTATCTTTGGCCGCCGGAGATCACGCTCTAGCGTGGGCGGATCTCACCACGGCGGGAGACCTCGCGGAACGGTGGGGCATTCACAACCCGGCCATGATGCGCTGGCGCTCCACCGCCGGACTAGCGATCGCTGCGGCTGGACGGCACCGTGAGGCTCAACAGCTCTGCACCGAAGAACTCGTCGAGGCCCGAACCTGGGGCTCAGCTGCGGCCGTAGGCGTCGCCTTGCGCTCGGCCGGCGACGTCCACGGGGGGACCCGAAGCATCGACCTGCTCACCGAAGCCGTCCGGGTTCTAGAACGTACGCCCGCCAGGTTAGAGCTGGCCCGGGCCCTGATCCATCTGGGCGTCGCTCTTCGCCACCGAGGGGCGCGGACCGAGGCACGACAGCAACTTCGGGCCGGACTCCATCTCGCCCACCAGCACGGCGGCCTGGCCTTGGCAGAACAGGCGTACAACGAGCTGGTCATCGCGGGCGGGCGCCCTCGGCGCCTGGCGCTGCGTGGTCGAGACGCCCTAACCCCCAGCGAGCTACGAGTCGCTCAGCTGGCCCAACAGGGCCAGACCAACAGGCAGATCGCCCAGACGCTTTTTGTAACCCAACGGACCGTGGAAATTCATCTCACCAACGCCTACAACAAGCTCGGGATTACCTCCCGCCAGGACCTGACCTCTTCACTGGACAACACCGAATCGTGAACCAACCAGGCCGCTGCCACCCGTCCCCTTGTGGCCGCCCCCACCTGCAGGGCACCGACGCCCGACCGCACCTTCCAGGCCTCTACCTGGTATTCGCACTGCCTGCCGCCGTCTGACCACTCGATCACCGATGTCAGTCCGGTTTCCCTCCCCAACCCCTTGACAACCCATAGGACGAGCATCGGTCGGGGACGCGGGGCTAGCGCGGATCGGGAACACGGGGCGGCGGGATGGTGGGCGCACCTTCGGCGCTCGCATGGGACAGCGCCGGCGAGTACAACAGCATCGGGAGCGTCCGGGCCGCCGGGGTGCTTCGTACGCGGTCGATGCAGGACGAGCTTTCTGCTGGGGCGGAGCGTAGAGATACGTGGCTTGGTGGACGACTGTGGTGCCGATCTCAGTCGCCCGCGGGGCCGATGGAGCAGGTCAAGCGGGCGACACCGTCGGCCATGGAGACTGTCACCTCGAAGCCGGCGTCGGGCAGCAGGTGGAGCATGGGCTGGTTGTCGGGCAGGGTGTCCGCCACGAAGTGTTGTACCCCTCGCTCGCGTCCGGCGGCCGCTAGGCGGCGAGCCAGGAGGCACCCGAGACCTCGATGCTGGAACTTGTCGGCGACCACAAACGCCACCTCGGCAGTGGATGCCGGCTCGATCCGCTCCATGCGGGCCACCCCCACAATCTGCCGGTTGACCACGGCAACCAGGGCGAAGCGGTCAACGGAGTCGAGGGTGCAGAAGTGCTCAGCCCCGATCGTGCACCCGCCCGGTCCTTGTAACCCGTTTGCTATCAGGTGGGTGGATATCAAAGCGGGTTAAACGACTCGACTGACTCGCCCGCCGGTGTATGCCCACACAGGGAGGAAGCGTTATGACACGAGGAGAGCGTGACGACGTCGATGCCACCATCGTCCGCTTGCCCGTTCGGGGCGCCCCGAACCGGCCGACCCCCCACCGGCGACATCCCCGCCGGGTCGAAAAGCGCATCGCGGACCTCGACGCCCCGGAAGGGGCCGTGCCGATCGCTCGAATCACCCCCCGCCAGCAGGCGAAGGTGGCCGGACGGGTCCGGTCGATTCAGGTCCAGCGATGGTCCAGGATCCCTACTCTGGAGTTGACCATCATCGACACTGCCGGCGACACCCTCATTGTCGTGTTTCTCGGAAGGCGCCAAATTGCTGGAATTCAGCCCGGAACCGACGTGTCTGTCGAGGCAATGGTCGCCTCCCGCTCCGGCGGACTCTCGATGCTCAACCCCATTTACGAGATCCTCCCAGACGGACCTACCGCAGGGTGAGAGATCGGGGTACGCCGTCGTGGCCGGGTCGTCATCCGGTAACCCTTCGGCCCGGCGCGCAGAGGCGCGGTACTGCTCGACGGGTCGCCCACCAAGACCGCCTGGACCAGCTCGGCTAGCCGCGGTCGTCGGCAGCGAAGGGTCGAAGGGGTCTAAGCCGGTCTCGCTGTCGTCGTAATCTGACGAATCGACGACTTCGAAGGCTCCGCAACCCTTCGTGGGTGTTCCTGGTCGTCAAGGGTTCGAGCTATGACGGTCCCGTCACCTGCCGGCTCCACGCCCCAGACGGCTCGACCCTGACGACCGGCGCGTCCTACGTCCGGGACGGTACCGGCCAGTGGTCCAAAAGCATAGGAGTGGACGTTCGAGGTCGGGTACCCATCGCTGGCCGCGCGGCTTAGCCGGTAATGATTAACGCCGCGCTCGGTCTGTTTTTCCCTCGAGTTCGACCAGCAGTACCGACACGTCGTGGCCTGCCGCCAACCGGGCCAGAGCGGCGCTGACCGTCGTCCTGCCGACCCCGCCTTTTCCGGCGACGACCAGGACCGTTCTGTGGGCGAAGGCGGTCATCTCCAGGCCAATTCGGAGATCCGCCCGGGCTACGTCCGGGCCGGTCATCGAAACCGAACGGCACCATTGGGGGCTCGCGCCCGAACCGTCCGCCCGGTGTAACCCGCCCGGTTATCCCTGAGCAGGCTTCACCGAGGGAGGACCTTTTGCCGACATCACCGAAACCGCTGCCCACCGGACGGGTTGGCCGCACCGTTCGCCTGGCCGGGCTGGCCGGCCACACCATAGCCAGCAGAGCCCAAACCCGCCTGCACGGTAGCAGTAGCAGCCAGGCAGCCGAGGCCGCGGAACGGGCCCGCCAGGAGCGCCTGGCCGAGCGTTACACCGAGGTTCTGGGCGACATGAAGGGCGCGGTGATGAAAGTGGGGCAGATCCTCTCTTTCGTCGACGCCGACGGCGTGATCCCGGCGTCCTACCGCCAGCTGTTCCAGTCGACACTGGCCCGGCTCCAAGATGACGTGCCGCCGCTCGCGCCCCAGGAGATCGCCGCCGTCATCCAGGCCGAGCTGGGGGCGCCCCCCGACGAGCTCTTCGTCTTCTTCTCGCCCCGGCCGGTCGCGGCGGCCTCTATTGGTCAGGTGCACCTGGCCCGATTGGCCGACGGCACTGAGCTGGCCATCAAGGTGCAGTATCCCGGTGCGGCCGAGGCGGTGCGCGCCGATCTGGCCAACACCGACCTGCTCGCCTCAGTCATCAAAGCCGGACTGGCCCTGCTCGGCCCCCACGCTCCCCGGCTCGACCCGAAGCTGATGGTGGCGGAAATACGCGACCGGGTCGACGACGAACTGGACTACCGGATCGAGGCCGCCAACCAGCAGGAGTTCCACGCCCTCTACGATCGGCACCCCTTTTTCCACATCCCCGCCGTCTACCCGGAATTGTCCACCGGGCGGGTCCTGGCCACCGACTACGTCCACGCCCGGCGCTGGTCGGAAGTCACCGCGGCCGGGGATGCCCTGCGCTGGCGGTGGGGCGAGACCATCTTCCGTTTCGTGTTCACCAGCCTGCACCGACACGGACTCTTCAACGCCGACCCCCACCCCGGGAACTACCTCTTCCACGACGACGGCACCGTCACCTTTCTCGACTTCGGTTGCGTCAACAGGTTCACGACCGAGCGGGTCTCGGTCATGTCCGCCCTGATGGACGCCGCCCTGGCCGGCGACGCGCCGGGTGTGCTGCGGGCCTTTATCAACATCGGGCTGCTGAGCGACGACGAAGCCAAAGGGCTGGACCCCGACCGGCTGCTCGACTTCTACCGGGGCGCGCTGCGAGACCGCACGGACAGCCAACCATTCACCTACACCCCCGAGGCGGTGGCGGAGATGGTGTCCGGCACCTACCAGCCAATGGGGCCGTGGTACGACGTGACCCGACGGCTGCAAATGCCCCAAGACCTTCTGTATCTCAATCGCATCACCATCGGCGCCAGCTCCGTCCTCGGACATCTCTACGCCACCGCCGACTGGAAGTCCATCGACGCCGAGATCCGCCACCACGGACCGCCAGCCACCGAGTTGGGTCGCCTGGACGCGGCCTGGCGGGCCCGGCGCCGCACCACTACCCCTCCGGACCGCGCCCCCACGGCCAGCCTGAGCGAAGCGGCAGGCTTCTAAGTCCCAGGGCAAGATTGGGTAAAAGCTTGTCCTCGGTTGGCCAGCGCGTACGCCAGATCACCGGCCTGGCCGACATGGTCTCACTTGCGCAAAGCATGGGCGGTCAGATCGGGGGCGCTCTCCTGCTCTCCGACGCCAGAGAAGTCCTTCCCTCCCCGCTACCCGAGCACCCCCACCGACGCGGCCGGCCCTGGCCCGCCGCCGGCGGCCCCCTGCTTCCGGGCGGGCTTCCCCTCAGCAAGGTATGGGGCGCTGATCGACGCTCCCGGCCGCCGTCGGGCGCAACCGGCACCCTCCGCTGAACCGCCCGAGGCGCCGGGCCTGTCCGATCCGCTTCTCGACAACAGCCCTCCTTCAACGATGGTGTTGTCGACCGACGGTCGTCGCCCGACCGTCTGCCGCAACGCCGGGCAAATGGGCCGGGGAGTTACAGGTCGCGCCCGTCTCGAGCGGTGACTTGGCGCGGGCGGGTCCGGAAGGCGCCCACTGGCCCTGGCAGACGCTCAATGGTCGGGCTCCCAGCAGACAACCCCGACCAGTTACGACCCGTAACCCGAGCCCTTATTCCTTTCTGACATGACCACCACCCACATCCTCGACGAGCGCATGGCGGGCCAAGCCCTGCGCTATCCAACCGGTTCGGTCCACTCCGAGTCGTGACGGAAGGCCCTCACTCTGACCGAGGAGACGGGATGAGCTCCTTATCATGGATGCCAACCGGGGATGACGGCCCCATATCGCCGGAGGCAGGAGGTGAGCAAGATCCTGGCAATGGCCTCCTGTTCACCACTGTCGACGCCGCCGCCTACCCAGACTGGGACGCGGCTTATCTCGACAATGTTGGCCGTCTGTATCGGCTCATGTACCGCAAGGTGGGGAACCGTCCCGACGCCGAAGATCTCACCTCTGAGGTCTTTCGAGCGGCTCTCGGTCCGCTGCGGCTGAGTGCATCCAAGGGCGAGGTGCGTGCCTACCTGCTAGCGACGGCCCGGACGGTGCTGGCGTCGCACTGGCGGCGCCGCGCGGGCCTGGAGGTCACCCACATCGATCCCGACGTCGACCTCCACTATCTCGCCGCCCCGTCTCCCAGCCGCGACGCCGGCCCGCAGACCCAGCGGATTCTCGCCACGCTGCCGAACCACTATCGGCGAATCCTCGAGCTGCGTTTCCTCGAGGGTTACTCCATCAAAGAGTCCGCCCGCGCCTTGACCATCAGCGTGAGCAACGCCAAGGTCCTGCAATATCGGGCCTTGCGTATGGCCGCTCGAACTGGCCAGGAGTGGGACCGATGACCGACCACGGCGTCGAGGCCTTCGTAGAGGCGATCTTGACCGATCGACCGGCCAAGAAATTCTCCGCCGGCCCAGATGACGCTGCGGTCCTTCGGGTAGCCCTAGAGCTGCGGGCCGGCCAATACGAGTGCGCCGGACCCGACCCCCAGTTCGTCGAAGAACTCCACCGCCGGCTGGCCGCCACGGCCCTCGATGGCGGCGCCCTCCTCCCGCTCCCCAACACCGGGTCGGGCCGGACCGAACGCCCGCGTCGGGCTCCATGGTCCGACACTCGTAGGCGGCCGGGCCAGCTGGTCCGACCGCACTTTGCGGCGCTGGGCAAGGTGGCCGCGGCGCTCGCCCTGGTGGCTGGTAGCTTCACCGCCGCCAACCTGGCGCACAGTACTTCGCCTGCGCCGGTCGCCCAGCACGCATCCAGTGCCAGCACGGTCCGCTCCGCTGCCCTCCTCACCGCCGACGGCCGCCCCGTGGGACGGACCTACGCCTACGACGGGAACCCCTCCTGGGTCTTCATGGACGTCAACGCCAGCGGTCTCAGAGGCACCTACACCTGCGAACTCCACCTGGCCGACGGGGCCACCGTCTCTGCCGGGGTCGTGGTCGTCTATCACGGGACCGGGGATTGGGCGCACACCGTCAAGGTCCAAGCCAGTGGGATCCGGCAGGCGACCCTGCAGACCTCCACCGGCGTCGCCGTGGCCAGCGCCACCTTCTCCTGACGCAAGTCACCTGGCCCGGGGGGACCGGTTCGCTTCGTCGCCGAACCCCCCGAGCAGGACCGGTCACCCAGGATGCTTTGTCCCGCCAGGGATCATGTCTCGCCGTGTCCCGAGTCAGGACGAAACCCATTTCGAGCTCCCGGCGAGCGTCGTACCACAGCGAGGCTGAAGACCCCGACAGACAACCAAGGGGAGTCTCGTAGCTCACCGGAATCATCGAATCGTCGGGAAGCTCGATCCGCCCGCAGTAGTCGATCTTGTCCGGTGACCACCATTCCTCCTGCCATTGGGTGACCAGCTGGCCCCGACGGCCCATCAGCTTGGGGCGACTTCGGGCGTCGTGCTCGTTGGCCGGCATCGGGGTGAGCATCAATGAAGTACTCGTCCCATCTCGCGTAAGCCACGACCCTTGGTTGCGAGACGTCTGACTCCTCGCTCCCGCCTCAGCCAATACGCGTTTCGTCTGTGCCCTCCTCGGTGAGCTCAAAAAACATTGGTCAGCTCGCCGAATTGTCGACGGAGACCTTCAATCCGCCGTCCTAAAATTGGCCCAGGTGGGGCCACATGGGGATGTCATTCCCGGTGAAAGAGCCAGATCGTCGATCGTTATTGCCCTGAGGCGCCCCCGAAGGTGACTTCCGTCGTCCGGGGGCTGCGTCGACCGAGAGGGTGAACTCCCTTACCGGCTGGGGCAGACGCAACCGGATCGTCGACCACCACCGTCGGTGGGTCTTGAGCACCAGCCAACGTTTCGTGACCGTGACCCGCTTCACCCGGTCATCAGCCCCTACCACCGCGTGGAGGTACCGGGCCACGGCGGAACCACCGGCGCTTGACGGCAGGAGCTGAACCCCCAGCGAGCCCACCGACGTGGCGACCTCACTGACCGTATCACCCAACTCACCCATCAGGGAGGCTGCGTCCTCGCGCAAAGCCGCCCGTTCCGTCGGCAGACGCATGTTCTTTCCTTTCATCGAGCGGGACCCAGAAGCGCCGTACCGTTGGACATCGACAGACCGATCACTGTCGAGACGGATGCCTCGTTGGGATTTCTTGGTCGAAGAGATATAGCCGGTCAGGTTACGAGGGCCGCCGCGTCAACCAACCCAGCGCCGCCGTCCCGAGCGCCAAGAAGTCGTCAAGGAAACGCCGTCTCTTCCCCCTGAACCCCGACGGGTAACTCGTCGTCGTATTCCTTGGCGAACAAGTCAACCGATCAGGAGATTCACCAGTGACGCAACTCTTTGATGTTTCCCGGCTCTGGCGGGTGGCTTCACCTCGCCACCGAAAGGTCCACCTGCGCGGTGACTGGGTGGAGATTCTTGCCCTGGTGCTCCGGCTCGTCGGAGTCGGTTTGTTGAGCGCCGTCGGGTGGATTCACCTGCACCTGTGGCAGGCCGGTTACCGTCACATCCCCACCATCGGCCCGCTGTTTCTGGCCGCGGCGGTGAGTGCGTTCGTTGTCGGAGCCGGCTTGCTGGCCCGGCCCACTCGTTTGATGGGACTTTCGGGGATCGGGCTGGTCATGGGCGTACTGGCCGGTCTGATCGTCAGTGTCAACGTGGGGCTGTTCGGGTTCAAGGAGTCGCTATCGGCCCCATTCTCGGGCGAGTCCATCATGCTGGAGATCGCCGCGGCGTTCACGGTGGCGGCCTGGATGGCCGCGGACTTTATGGAGGAGGGCCGCCAGACCGAACGGACCGTGCAGGCCGCGGCGCTCTCATCGAGTACGCGACACCCGTCGGTTGACGCGCCGGCCCGGATCTGGGCGTCGGCCGACGGCCGACGCCACCACGGAGCCGGCCGTTGGCAGCTGCGGGCCCGGCGGGCGGAGGACGACGCCGAGCAGTTGGCCCGTGCCCTTGACTTCCACGTCGTCAACGACTGTGACTGCCTCGGTCCGGTGGATATGGCTGCAATGCACTGCCACGAGACCCTGGCGGCATCCCGGGGAGCCGCGATCGCACACCTCGAACGTGCCGACCTCGACCTGACCCGCGACCGGCCCGCTGCCGACCGGCCCGGCCCTTTGCAGAGCGGCCCAGCCGAGGAGCACTGACCCCGGCTGCTCTGTGCCCGGGCCGCCTCCGCCAACACGATCCGTTGGCCCTGGTCCTCACGCCACCTGGCCAGATCACAAACGCCCCCCGACCACGCTCGGCCGATGAGGTCACTCGGCGATCGCTGTATTTGGCACCGGCACGCCGGCGCGGCTAGGTGCGGAGTCACCCCGAATCATTCCGGGAACCTCGCGCGCCGCGTGAGGTTCCACGTCGATAGCCGAACGGGCGGCAAACGGCGTCGGCAGCGACGTCAGGGAGGACATGACCAACCGGCACCAATATCGCTCTAACCCGGGCAAGCCGCCGAGAGATCCGGCTCCGCCGGCTGCTCGGCGCCGCCCGCGCGTAGCTCGAGGATCGCGACACCACCGTAGTCGTCGAATTGCACTGCTTTCATCGGCTACGTCCGCCTAAGTTCGAGTACAGGTATGGTGCGGACTCCAGCAGTCTGGCGGGCGTACTCGGCGAAGCCTGGGTACCGTCGGGCTTGCTCGGCGTAGATGCCGTCCCGTTCAACGCCGGTCGAATTCGCGGACGGTCACCTTGTATGTCCCGGTTCCGCGTTCGACACTGCCGTCGCCAGCGGTAATCAGGTTGCCGTACCAGTCCGGGTTGGTCGGTGCCCCTCCCCCGGTCGCAAAGACGTAGATGATGTCCGGTTCGGTGGCGTGCGGGAGGTACATCATCGGGTTGACGTAGTCCCGCCCGCTTTTGCGGCCACGGTGATGCACCAAGACCATCGGAGCGCCCGCGAAGTTCCCGCCAACTCTGCCCTCGTTCGCTCGGAACTCCACGATGGTCTTCGCGTTCCAGTCGAGCGTGTCGCTCATGTCGAACTCCTGTCGTTCACGATCCCGGGGTATGGGCTGGGTCCGGGTGATGGAGGACCCGGCGGCCGTTCCCGGCGATCAGGCTTTTGACCTGGCACTTCTGGGTAGGGGGCGGGATTCGCACCCGCGGCCGTCGGCTGTGGCGGCAACGCGTTCAGTCTTTCGCTAGGCGGTGACGGGTAACGGCGCTGGCGAGGTGCGTTGACAGGAGCTGTCCGCCTCGGTCCAAGGCGCCGGCCGCTTCGTCGAGGATGGGGTAATAGGCCTGGAAGACGTGCGGCACCCCGGGGGTGATGTCGAGGGTGACCGCGACGTCGGCGGTAGCGGCCTGTCGGGCGAGGCGGATGGCGTCGTCGAGGAGCACCTCGTGGGTTCCGGCCTGGATGATCAGGGGCGGTAGGCCGGACAGGTCGGCGAAGACGGGGCTAATCAGGCCGAGACAGGGGTCTCGTCCCGCCGTGTAGTCGGGAACCCGGGATTGGAGGTTTTCCCGACTGAGCAGCGGGTCGGCGGCGCTCTTGGTGTCCATAGACGCCCCGGCCAGGGTCAGGTCGGCATACGGCGACATCACGAAGGCCGCGGCCGGCAGGGGCAGCCCGTGATCGCGGGCGTTGACGAGGGCGGAGATGGCGAGGCCGCCGCCGGCGGACTCGCCGGCGAATGCGATGTCCGCCGGGTCTGTGCCGGCCAGCAGGAGGGCTTGATAGGCGGCCAGGGCGTCGTCGACGGCGGCCGGATAGGGGTGCTCGGGGGCGAGGCGGTAGTCTACGGAAATGACCCGGGCGCGGGTTCGCCGACCGACCTGGGCGGCCAGGCCGGCGGCCTGGAAGGCGTCGCCCAGGACGTACACGCCGCCGTGGAAGTACAGCACGACATGGCGGGGTTCGATTCCGGCGACGGTGATCTCGGCGGTCGGGACTGCGCCGAGTGCGGCTGCGGTCACGGTCACGTCGCCGGGCAGCGGCTGCGCCGATGTCAGATCCCGGAGTTGTCGCCGCATCTCGCTGATGTCGCTATCGGCGGGGAAGGCTGACTGGCGCAGGATTGCGTCGAGGTTCTCTCGTTGTTCGGTGCTCACGGAAGATCTTCCTTTGTCTGACATTCGCCCGGCAGGACCCCGGGCGGGCTCGTCCATGTCGAATCCGCTACTGAAAACTTTCCTGCAGGGAGCCGAGTCACTACCAGGCTTGCCGCCAGGCAGGTGAGGGGGCGTCACCGGATCACGGTGATTTGCGCGACAGGAGCGCTGTAATACCGATCTTCAGCGGACAGCCGTGCAACGGGCTGGTTCCGGCCAGCGAGCTTCTGCCGGACGGGCAGGGACGACGTGGCTGGTGTGGCGGGCACCCCGTCACGTGCCCGGGAGGGCGTGCCCTGCTCATCGCGCGGGAGTGGTCGATCCTGGCCGGCGAGAACGACTACAGGACCGCCACCTTCCAGCAGATCACCGGCCGCCCACCGCTTCCGGTGGCCGAGTTCCTTCACGAGTACCGCGCCGAGTTCGTCTGATGCACCCGAGGCGCGTCACGAGTCTTCCGGTCGGTGGACTCCCTCCAAACCCCCCTGCTAGCTCCCACCCTTGGCGTCGTCCCAGAACTTCTGGATGGGCGGGTAGATCAGTTCCTGATCGCGGGACAGCTGTGCCTTGACCGCCCGGGTCCGTTCGTCGGCGAGCACCTCGACCTGGCCGGCCTCGACCGCATCGAAGGTCTGCTGGGCGACAGACTCGGGGCTGTCCTTGGCCACGTCGGTGGCCAACGCGGCCATGTCGGTGTCGACGAAGCTGGCATGGACGGCGACCACCAGCGTGCCCTGCTGGTGAAGTTCGAGGCGGATACCGTTCGTCAACGACCACGCCGCCGCCTTGGAGGCGCCGTAGGAGGCGTCGATCAGGTTGGTGACGAAGCTGCTGACCGAGAGCATGTTGACGATGGCGCCGCCGCCGTTGGCCGCCAGCACCGGTGCGAAAGCCCGGCACATGCCTAGCGTGCCAAAGTAATTGGTCTCCATCTCCGCTCGCGCCACGTCCAGGCTCGGCGCGTCGATGAACCCGGAGTACTTCAGCACCCCGGCGTTATTCACCAGCAGGCTAACGTCCGCGCATTGTTCCGCGACCTCGGCGACGCGGTCGGCATCGGTAATGTCAAGGGCCACCGGGGACACGCCAGGCTCGGTGACCGCCTCGGGATGACGCGCCGCCCCGTAGACCTTGGCCGCACCCCGACTGACGAGCTCACGGGCGAACGCCCGGCCCAGTCCCCGATTGGCCCCGGTGACCAGGGCCACCGATCCATCAATCCTCATAGCTCTCCTTAAAATACGCCGCCGGGCGCTTGCTGAAGGTACCCGCGATCGCGAGCCGGATCGACGCTTGCGACCCCGCCACTGTCCGCCGGCGCGTCCATGCCGGAATCTGCTCGATCGCTTGGCGGGGTGGCTGATCCGATGGCCGCTCCGCTCGAAGACACGCAGAACGTGCTCTGCGCAAACCCTTCCCACCGCGCTCACACACCGGCGCACCGTCACCAGGAGGCCTCGGCCGCAGGCTAAGGCGGTGGTGAAGCCGTCGGCGGGGGCCGACAGGGTCGGCCGGTCAACGGGAACGTGGTGCCGGCTTCGATAAAGCGTTACTCCTCGGCGGCCATGGGCGCACTCTCTGCCCTCGCTCGAGCCGTGGGGGACGAGTACGACACCGTCGACGTGGCGCGATGTCTGAAAGATGAACCTTCCAGCGGCGGGCCCGCGGATCGGGCAAATTGGGCACGCTCACTAGGTCCTGGCCGTGATGATCGCAGTTCGAGGGGCCGGGTGTCCACGCGAAGGCTTCGTCGGGAGTCGTTGCTCGGCGCCAACGGTGGACGTGAGCCGGGCGCCGCCGCCTCTGCTTCGTCGGCTCTATCCTCATCGAGGGATGTTGGCTTCGACGTCGCCACTCTCGACGCTCGACAAGACGCCCAGCGGACGCGAACGAGGAAGGACACGATCATGAGTGACAGCACGACTGCGAGCGCGGGGAGCGCGGTCCGGCCGTTCCGAATCGAAGTACACCAGGGCGAGATCGACGAGCTGCGCCGTCGCATCGATGCGACGCGCTGGCCGACCAGGGAACTGGTAGGCGATCGGTCCCAGGGTGTGCAATTGGCGGCGTTACAGAACCTGGCGCGCTATTGGACGACCGAGTACGAATGGCGCCGGTGCGAGGCACGCTTGAACGCGCTCCCGCAGTTCAAGACGGAGATCGACGGGCTGGACGTCCACTTCATCCATGTTGAGTCGGCCCACAAGGACGCCTTGCCGTTGATAATGACGCACGGCTGGCCGGGCTCGGTCGTCGAGCTGCTCGAGACTATCGGTCCACTCACCAACCCTGCCGCGCACGGCGGCCGCGCTGAGGACGCCTTCCACCTCGTGCTGCCGTCGATCCCCGGCTACGGGTTCTCCGACGAGCCGACCGAGCTCGGCTGGGGCCCGATCCGTATCGGACGGGCCTGGGCGGAGCTGATGCGACGCCTGGGTTACACCCGGTACGTGGCGCAGGGGGGCGACGTGGGCTCCCAGGTCACCGACGCCATGGGCCGCCTGGGACTGGATGGGCTGATCGGCATCCACACCAACCTTCTCACGCCGGCGCTCGGCGATGCCGAGGCCCTGAGCGAGTCGCCGCCCACGACCGCAGAACGTGCCGCTCTCGATGCGCTCGCCGAATTCCATGCGACTGGGGCGGGGTACTTCGTGGAGCAAGCAACGCGCCCGGAGACGATTGGCTACGCCCTCCTGGATTCACCCGTCGCGCTGGCGGCGTGGATGATCGATCACGATACGGACAGCTACCAGAAGATCGCCCGCGCCTTTGTCGACGGACAACCCTCGGGCAATCTCACCCGGGAACACATCGTCGACAACATCACCCTCTATTGGCTGACCCGCACCGGGGCGTCGGCGGCGCGCTCGTACTGGGAAGAAGGACAAGAAACTGCTCGTGCGGCCGGCCAGGCTCCCACGCCGGTCTCGATTCCGGTCGGCTTCACGACGTTTCCCGGGGAGATCTGGCGGACCCCGCGTAGCTGGGTCGAGAAGGCGTACCCCAACGTCATCTACTTCAACGAGGTCGACAAGGGCGGTCACTTCGCCGCTTGGGAAGAACCGGAGCTCTTCTCCGAAGAGCTGCGCGCCGCCTTCCGCCCGCTGCGCTAGCGAGTCGACCCGCCGTTTCTGATCGAGGCAACAGCTCGCCACATCGCGACGTGTCGAAGTGCGGCAGGCGATGACCGCAATGCGTTGATTTTCCTGGGACCCCGATGAGGAATCCTTAGGCGCCGGTTTGGAGAGCGGATTTCCGACCTGCTGCGGTCTGCACCAGCCTTTCGGACGTTACTTTCCTCGAGGATGCAATCAAAGCTGGAGGGCTACCGGAGAGTGGCCGGTGCCGTCCTGGGGACCCATCACACGAATGGCGAAGGCAGCGGGGGCGGCCGCGGCGACGGGAGCGGCAGTGGCGACACCGAGCAGGAACATGCTCAGTCCGGCGGCAAGGACGATGGTGTAGCGCAGGTGACGCATGGATGGCTCATTTCGGGATGACACTGAACGGTTTCGATGACGTCGGCATCGTCGGCTATGACGCTGCGAGTCGACATCTGTGGAGGCCACGGAAACCCACCAGTAAAACGCCCCCGGGCTACCCAGTGGCGACTGTGCAACCATGTCACCATGGGGTTTGCGGCCGTATCGGCTCGGGAGGCCGAAGTCCTCGACGCCTTAGGGGAGAACCGGACCAATGCCGAAATCGCCGCGGCGTTGTTCATCTCGGTGCGCACTGTTGAGAGCCACGTCTCATCGTTATTGCGCAAACTGGACGTGTCCGACCGCCAGGCCCTCGCTCGACTGGCCCTTCAGGTGACCCCGGCGCCGGTGCTGGTGGGCGCACCCAGCCCCTTCACGAGCTTCGTGGGCCGCCGCCACGAGGCGCAACAACTGCGAGACTCCCTGGCCCGGGACCGGCTGGTGACCCTGACCGGCCCGGGCGGTATCGGCAAGACCCGCCTGGCCATCGAAGTGGCAACCACTGCCACGGGCTCTGCTGGGTGGTTCATCGACTTGTTGCCGGTGGGACCAGAGTGGGTGGTACAGACAGTGGCTGAGGCGGTCGGGGTGTCTGAGCAGTCCGGCCGGACCCTGGAGGAGGCTGTGATTGGAGCGTTGTTGGGCCAGTCCGGTCTGCTCGTCCTCGACAACTGCGAGCACGTGCTCGACGCCGTGGGTGAGCTAACCGGCAGACTGCTGCGGTCCTGTCCGTCGCTGCGCATCCTGGCCACCAGCCGCGAGCCCGTCAGCCTTCCTGGCGAACACGTCCTGCCGCTCGGCCCCATGCCTATCACCTCGGCGAGAGGACCGGGCGACGCGGCCTTGCTGTTCGCAGAACGAGCGGCCGCCGCGGGGGCCCAGGCCGATCCCGAGGATCCAACCATCCAGGAAATCTGCGTCCGGCTGGATGGGATACCACTGGCCATCGAGCTGGCCGCGGTGCGGTGCGCGTCGGTGGGTCTCAACCGAGTCTGTGAGGCCCTCGCCGACCGGATGACCCTTCTGGGCGGTTCACACGACACAGACCACCGGCACCGGTCGTTGCGCGCCACCCTCGACTGGAGCGTCGAGTTGCTTTCCGAGCCGGATCGGCGCCTCTTGTACCCGCTGGGCACATTCTCTGGCTGGTTTGGACCCGACGACGCCGCCGCGGTCGCCGACCCCGGCGACAAGGCGGTTACCCTCGCCCTAGGGCGGCTGGCGGACAAGAGCCTCCTGACGCACCGGGACAGCCCAGACGGCACCTGGTTTCGGCCCTTAGAGACGGTGCGGTCCTACCTCATAGACCGCCTGAAAGCCTGCGGCGAGCTGGAGACGGCCCTCAGCCGACATCTCGGCTGGGCCGGTGAGCAGGCTGCCACCCTGGAAAAGCTGATGATCAGCGGGGATAGCTGGCGGCCCACCCTCGACCGGGTCATCGACGACTTCCGCGCTGCTCTCGAGCGGGTACCAGCCCAGGGCGACATCGACCGGTCGGGCCCTCGCTCGCTGGCCCGGGCCCTCGGCCACCTTTGCTACGGCCGCCGGGATTTCATGGAGGGCCACGCCCACTACCTCCGCGCCGCGTCACTCGACGCCGACCCCGCCGATGTTGCCAACGATCTGTTGCTGGCCGGACATTGCGCCTTCGGCATCGGGCACGGGGACGCCGGCTACGACGCCTATCTCGAAGCGGCTGAGACGGCCAGCAACGCAGGACTTGACAGCGACGCCGCCTTCGCCTTCGCCCTCGCTGCCGCCCGGGCCCGCCGCTTCCGTGGGCTGTTCCGGCGGGACATCCCGCTCGACGACCTGGAAGGGCACTACCGACGAGCTGCCGCTCTTGGCAGAGGCAGCGGGGGAAGGATCGAGGCCCAGTTGGCCTGCGCCCGCGCCTGGCTAGACGGGCCCGATGTCGCCTCAGCCGAACGGGTCGCTTCCATCGACGCCGTAACCCTCTGCCGGGCCGCCGGCGACCCGGCTCTATTGAGCGACGCTCTCGACGCCCAGGCGTCCGTGCTCGCCAAGGAGGGGACAGTGGCCGCCGCCGCGGAGCTGACCCTAGAACGGGTGGCCCTACTCGAGCACATGGCCGCCCACGACCCTTGGCCCGGATGCGAGCAAATGGACATCCGGCACATGGCCATGGACAGCGCCCTAGTCGCCGGTGACCCAGTATCGGCCGCCATCTTCGGGGAGCGCTTCGCAGCGGACGACTTCGGAGGCGAGTTGACCCACTTCATCCGCCATGGCCTGGTCGTGGCCAACACCCTGCTGGGCGACTTCGATACCGCGGTCGGTCACGCCGAGGCCATGCGCAGCGGCTGGGAGCGGGCCGGCAAGCCCGGGGCCCAGTGGATGGTGCCGGGCGCTTTGGCCGCCGCTCTCGTCTACGGCTTGCGCGACGACGAGGTCGCCCGGACCGAGTGGGACGCCTTCGGTGAGCACCTCTCGTCCCGCCGGTTTTCCGACTTTCGGGCGTTCACCAAAGCCCGCCTCGCCCTTCACCGAGGTGACCTCATCCCGGCCGCACGGCTAGCCGCAGCAGGCGAAGGCGCAACCCCCCGCTGGCGCAGCTATCTCGCCGCCATCCGCGTCGAGATCGCCGCTGTGAAAAACCACCCGGACATCCCGGAACTGGCCGCTGAGGTCCGAACGACCTTCGACCACCACCCGTGGGCCGAGGCGATGCTATTGCGAGCCCAAGCCCGGGTCTCCGGCAGAGCCGACGATTGGCAGCGCGCCGCTGATGCCTTCGCCGCCGTCGGGGCCCGCTTCGAGTGGGCATGCACCGTAACGCTGGCAGACGGAAGCATTACCGGAGACGGCCCCGCCGTTCTGACGTCGTTAGCGTGCAGACCACCGGCGGCCTGACCGAGCTCAACCCTCCGGCAGCGACAATCTAGGTTTCCCGGCGCGTCCTTGGCGGGGGTCAAGGATGCACGTTATATGCGAGTACAACTGCCCTGCCGGCTAAGAGTCACGTCCTCGAACCAAACTGGGCGAGGCGGAGTGTGCCCCTATCACGCACCGACGCGCTCCGGAGCTTTGTCCCCGATGCTGTACCGGGCGTGCCAACTCCTGCTACCCCCCAAGCCCCCAGCGGCGTGTCCGGCTGCGCGACGCGTTCGACGGTCCTCCTGGCGGATAAGAAATCATCTCGACCAGCGGTCGCGCTATTGGCTCGATCCGTCCGTACAGGAAGTCCAGGTCAATAAGTCGAGCGATCACATACCGAACTCGGCGCTCAACATTCTGTTCGGCCACTCCCTCAAAGAGAGCGTGTGAGCCTACTCAACGGCACCTGATCCGGCGCCATGACGACCGCGCATCGGATTATCCAACCCAATGGACACGGCGAGCCGATACGGCGCTCTGCTCGTCCGAGCACCAGTCCGATGAGGCTCCGCGCTCCGGACTGACCAACCCGGTCCGTGCCGCTGAGTAGTCCTTCCTGCCGAGGGCTTCGGAGAGAAAGGACGTGCGGGGCATGGACGAGGGTTGGCCGATCTCCTATGAGGCGTTGGCGCTGCTACGGTGGTTGTTACCCGCCTTGAGGCCTATGGGACGTGAACGGCTTGGTTGTCGACGAATTACAGCTCGCCGCATCCGATAGCGGTGGGTTAGCGTGAACATACCTTGATGCCATCGATCCTAGGGGGCGAGATGATCTTTGAGCCACTGACTATTGGTAATGTTACGTTTAAGAATCGACTTGTACGATCATCCATCGGTGGCCGTACTGCGTATTACGATGGCACAGTCAATAACGCATGGAAGAACTTCGAGTTTAGGTTCGCCCGGAACGGTGTGGGTGGAATCATATCCGCCACACTGAGTGTCGATCGGTACCGCCACTCACCGCTGGAATACCCGCGAATCAGTGATGACAAGTTCATTCGACACATCTCGGAGGGTGTCCGGGCAGTTCAGTCGCAGGATTGCCGCTATATCATTCAAATCGGAGATCCCGGCTACCACACCCAGACCAGCCTCTTCAGTCAGCGTAAAGGTCAGCTGTCGTCGTCCGATGGTTTTGACTTCCTTTACGGCTACCGGTCGACTCGATCGGCCATGACGATTGAGGACATCGAGCAATCGGTGGCTGAGTTCGGAGCAGCGGCGCGCCGGGTCCGGGAGACCGGCGCCGATGGGGTCGAAGTCACCGCCAGCAAAGGCTATTTGATCCACCAGTTCCTGAACCCCGCTATCAACCGGCGCACCGACCGTTATGGCGGGTCCGTGGCCAAGCGCTTCCTGTTTCTCAGAGAAGTGATTTCCGAGGTACGTCGTCAGGTTGGCCCCGAATTCCTCGTGGGAGTGCGCATTTCGGCCCACGACTACAACTACCTTCCGGTGAATCTCCGTCTGCCTCTTTCTTGGCACATCAAGGATTACATATTTGGTAATGATATCCAGACGTACATCACCTACGGAAAATGGCTGAGGGACCTCGGCGCAGATTACTTGCACATCACAAATGGCTTCGGCTTCATAAATCCGCATGAACAGCCCGGGGACCTGCCGCTTGATGAGATTCGGATGTTTGTCAATTCCACTCGACACCTTTCGAAGAAGGCTTCGACCCGTGCCTACCTCCTCAATGGGATCCCAAAATCGATCCTTAGCCGGGTTATCGCGATCGGCTGGAATTACAAGGAAGCGATAAATCTTCCCGATGCGCGGCGATTCCGCGAAGACGTTGACATGCCGATCATCGTCAATGGCGGGTTCCAGCACAGGTCGGTCATTGAAAGTGCACTCAGTTCGGGGGGCTGCGATCTGGTGTCCATGGCTCGTCCGCTGTTGGCGAACCCTGATTTGCCGGAGCTTTTTCGCGCCGGCCAGGAGGGCCCGGACCGCCCATGTACGTACTGCAACCGCTGTGCCGTCCGGACGACTCTGTTCCCACTCGGCTGCTACGACCAGAGTCGCTTTGACAGCCAGGACGACATGGAGGCCCAGATCCTCAAGTGGTCGGCCCGGCCCGACTTCGACGAACCGTTGCCCTGGGATCCGCAAGAGTTGCCAGCGACCCCAGCCGCGGTGACTCTACGCTAACTAGGTCACCTCCCGGTACGGGCAGCCCGGGAAAGAGGTGACCAGGCCTTCTGCTGTTAGATCGGCGATTGCGAAGATCGGACCGTCCCAGAACGCGTGACGAGCAACTTGCCCCGGACATTCCCAAAGTGATGGGATGACAGAGAGGTTGCTTCGCTCTCGCTGAGCTGTGCCCGGCTTCGAGCCCGAGTTCGTAGTGGCCGCGCCGCAGGTTCTGAATGAAGGCATGGCCTCCGATGATTGTCCTCTCTGACCGAAAAGTCTTCAGGCCGCGCATCGGCCCGCAGGCGAGCCTTGAGTCTCCCATGGTCGCATTCCACCCAGTTGTTTGCGTACCGCTTGGTGTCGTGAAACGGCCGCCTCAGAGCTCATCGATGACCCACGTCACGCATATCCTCCAGAAGCTCGGCCTCCGCGAGCGCGTCCAAGCCGTCGTGCTGGCCTACCAGATCGGACTCGCGCCGACACCGAACGGCGGAGAAACACTCCGTGGGACTGAGCGGAGCCAGTGAGCTTCCGGTCCCTCCAACTCCTGGGCAAGGATCCGGGGAAACTCCACCGGACGAACTCGTCGCACGACCAGACACAGTGAACGCGGCATTGACCACTTTGATCGCGGGGCTCTCGAGCCCACGCACTACCCCGAGTGGGTTCAGAAGTCAGGATAAACGCGGTCGACGGTCCTTGGCCGCGGCCAGGGCAGTGCATATGACGCCGGATGGCGTAACGGCTGAGCTCCGTGGCCGGGCGAAAGGGACCTCGTTGACCGATCCGCCCGGGTCACGGGTTGTGCAACTCGGGTGGGAAGCTATCCGACCGGTTGGCCGGCAGCGAGGGCGTGCACTGCCTCGGTGGTCATCCCCTGACCGGCGATTCCCCAATCTCCGCTCTTGACCTCGTCAAGCACGCACCAGGTCACGGGACGCAGGTTTTCGCCCTCGATGGAGACCATGGCGTCAGTGAGCCGCTCGCTAATCTGTGCTTCTGACTATCTGAGAAAACTCCCTCGATCAGTCGCACGTTGATCAGTGGCATGGTTAAGACTCCTTGTTGTCAGGAACGGGTCTGACCCGTCCGTTCCGAGTGTGCTGTGCAGCCCGCTCTTTGCCAATTGGGAGCATGAGGTATTTGTGGACTAGGGAATATGCCCAAGTCCCACCTACTGCCGAACCCCTTGGATCGTCTCGGGGTTGGCGGGGTGAAGCCGCACAGGCGATCCTGTCGAGTAGGGCAAGGCGTCGCTGTCATCGAAGCCGTCCGCACTGACACACTCCAGACCGCGCTCTTCGCGCTCTCCCGTTGGCATTCGCCCTACGGCGTTTTGGCGGCATGTGCCCAATAGGCGAGCGGGCCAGTCCGGTCCACACTTGCTCGCATGTCCAAGACCATGCTGCAACTCCCGGATCACTGTCCCTCGGTCTCTGGGCCATCGGGTCTCGAATCCGTTCGGATCGCTCGGGTCCAGCGCGCCGATTACGACGCCATCTTGGCCATGCTCGGGCGTTGCTCGAAGATGACTCTGCAACGACGCTTCCACGCCGTCACCAATGGCGTGTCCTATGTCGCCCGTCTGCTAGGGGAAGCCACCAATGAGATTGCCTATGGCGCTTGGCTGGCCAGTCGCTGCGTCGGCTTGGCCAGCCTCCATGTCAGCGACGGGACCAGTGCCGAGTTGGCTGTCCTGGTCGAAGACGACTGGCAGCAGCACGGCGTCGGATCGGTGCTGCTAGCTGAACTCGCCCATCACGCCCGCGAGCAGGGCCTGAGCAGCATGCGCGCAGACGTCCAGGCCGACAATCACTTCATCCCGCCCGCCCTGGCCCGAATAGGTCCGATCCGGACGTCTGTCAGCTTCGGCGTCCGCACGATCTGGCTGAAGCTGGAAGGGCCGCGGGCGAACATCGAAGGAGCGGCATGAGCAGCCCGGACCTCTCCTCTGCCCTCGGCGAGGCCCACCGCGCCGAACTACGCCGTCAGGCCGAGCGCCACCGCCACAACCGCCCAGCAGCGTCCGAGCGGGCCACACCTCCGATGGGCACCGGCATACGGCGCACTCTGATCCGGCTCCGCCACGCCATGCGCCGCCAGGCCGATGAGCCTGAGATCGCAGCAGTCACCGCCATGGCCGCGCCGGAAGAACACCATGTACGGGTCGAAGCCCCTGACTGTGCTGCCTGAAAGGGGCGCGATCGACGAACGACCGCCGGCCGGCCTGGTCCCGCCGCAACCCGATGGTCACGGACGGTGCCCAACGTGGCCTGATCCGCGGGCAACGGGGCCAGCACCGTAGTCGAGCACCCGGCTGTCCCACCGCCTCCTTGCGGTCACGGCGCTCGGCGCGTTCGTGCCCTCACTCGATCTGTCCATCCTCAACGTGGCGCGGTAGCCAACGCCGCCACCGTCACTTCGGCATCGGCTTCTTCGCCATGCTCCTCGGCAATGTCCTCTTTCTGACGGAGATATGGCACTACTCGACCCGCGAGTCGGTAAGGCGATCACCCCTGCGCCGCTCGCGGTCGCACTGCTGTTTGGGCCAGCGAGCCGGCTGGCTACCCGGATTGGATTCCGGCCGGTGATCGCGGTCAGGTCTCTTGTGTTCGCCCTCGGCATGTGCTGGTACGCCATAGCCAGCGGCGGCCACCCCGACTATGTGACCGTTTGGCTCCCCGGCCTGCTGCTCGTCGGTATCGGTATCGGCCTGACCTTTCCCGTACTCGGCGCGGCCGCCGTGTCGAGTGTGCCGGCCGATCGCTTCGCCGTCGGCAGTGCGGTCAACCAGACGTGCCGGCAGTTCGGCGGTGCAGTGGGAGTCGCCATCCTGGTGGCAATGCTCGGCAGGCACACCATGGGTCCCGCCGCGATCACTGCGTTCCACCATGAGTGGAGTCTGTCGGCGACCATGGCGGGACTGACGGGCGCCTTCAGCCTTCTATTTCCGCGATCCCCAATCGGGTCCAATGGCTGAGTTTCGTTCCGGCGCGGCGAGATCTGTTGTAATGGTCAGGTGGTACCAGGTTTCGCCGGGGGCAGGATCCAGTACGCGAGGAGCGGGGATTTTTATGTGGCCTATCAGGTGCTCGGGGATGGTCCGTTCGATCTGCTGCTGTCCCCTGGGTGGGTAACCCATCTGGACCTGGCCTGGGACGTCGCGTCGAGCAAGCGGAACCGCAGCCGCCAATGTTCCGGTCCCGCGATCCCGAAGGAAACGAGCTCCTTCCTCGTGGAGCCCCACATGCCGTAAGTAACGAAACGTAGTCATCGAGAGTTCGGACCGACAATCCGGTGAGTCTGAAGCGCGTCGTGGACGGAGATGGCTGCGAGGAGTAGGTCGGCCCGGACGGCGGGGCGGAATCGTCCTCGGCCGGTTTTGTCGATGCGGAGCGGGGCGTTTCGTTCCGCCAGTCGTCGTTTCAGTAACACTAGGCGGCTCTCAAAGTTGCCCCTAAACTCGGGCAGCTCAAGCGAGGAGTCGACGTGGACCTCCCGATTGGTGAAGTCCACTCGCCCCTCGCCTTCGTATTGTTGGAGTAAGGACCACAGCAGCCTCCCGGGGTGTTAGGTGCTCGCGTTCGGGAGCACCCGTCGGGACCTCCGGCAGGTGCGTCACGCGGAACAGCTGTCGTTCGGTCTGCCCCGGGCATCGGCCCATGCTGGGCAGGGGCGCAGATGGAAGGTGCGGTGCGCCGACAGCAACGATCGGCCGACGAGCCAGCTCCCTAATCGCCGACCGTGCCGTCGATCGCCTCGCGGAGAAGATCGGCGTGGCCGGCGTGACGGGACGTCTCCTCGATTAAATGCAGGAGGACCCACCGGAGCGAGAAGCGCCGTCCGTCACGCAGCGCCTCAGCCGACAGCTGGTCCGGACCCGCAGCTGCGGAGACGACCTGGCGGCTCCGTTCGCAGGCTTCGCGATAGCGATCTCGCAACTGCTCGGGCGTGAGCCTTGCCGCAGTACGGAACTCCCAGTTCGGATCGGCTTCCCAATCAACGGTCGCCCACGGCTCGCGGTCCGGTAAACCGCTGAACCGCACCTCCATCCAGACTTCTTCGACCAGCGACAGGTGGTAGAGGAGGCCACCAAGGGTGAGCTCCGATGGGCGATGCTTCTGGACCAGTTGCTGCTGGGTCAGCCCATCGGTCTTCGACAGCACCGTCTCACGCTGGTAGTCGAGGTATTGCACCAGCAGGCTGAACTCGGAACCATCAGGGTCAGGGTCGATTCTCACCCGTTCAGTCTGGCAAGCCGCGTCAGGCCCGTGCCGCGCCTAGCATGACTGCGAGATCAACTTCGCCCCGTAGGTCGCTTTCGAGGGGGCCCGATGAGGCAAGAATCGGCAATTCTGGCCGGTGGCTGTTACTGGGGGGTCCAGGAACTGATACGTCGTCAAAGCGGAGTCATCTCGACGCGATCCGGATATTGCGGTGGGGACACCCCGAACCCCACCGACGATAACCCCGGCGATCACGCCGAGGCGGTGAAGATCAGCTTTGACGCCGACACCATTTCGTACCGGGATCTGCTGGAGTTCTTCTTCCAGATCCATGATCCGACAACGCTGAACGAGCAAGGCGATGAGGTGGGAAGCTACGTTCGTTCGGCCGTCTTCTACACCAGCGAAGAGCAGAGGCTCACGGCTCTTGACACCATCGCGGACGTGGATGCGTCGGGTCTGTGGCCCGGTAAGGTCGTTACCGAAGTGACCGCGGCAGGGCTGTTCTGGGAGGCGGAGGAGAACGACCAGGATTACCTGCAGAAACATCCCGATGGCGAGACGTGCCACTTCGTTCGGCCCCGCTGGAGGCTCCTTCGCCGACAGTCTCAGACCTCTTAGAGGGTGTCCGATGTCCCAACCACAGGGACTTGGCCGAGGTCGCACTTACCTAACCGCTTGCGGGCCCGGAGGCCCCCGCTCGGCTTGAGCGTGTAGTCACCCGAACGCCACCGAGCCGACCACATACAGGCCCGAGAGGACACCCGGAAGGTCCCGGTCCAATATCGAGATGTCCCTATTGAGAGCTTGCCGAGCGAATCGGGCAGAAAATGTTGCCCTTCACCAGGGGTTCTCGGCGCACCGACGGTCGAGGCAGGTCGCGGCTCTGGTGGATCAGATGGTCCTAACGTGCCGGGACCTCCTGGCGCGATGGTTCGGTGTCATAGCAACTGGGGTGGCGACGCTCCACTTGAGGCCGGCGCCCACCTTTGCGCAGCGCCTGTCGGGGTCGACCGTGGAAGCTTTCACGGGGCGGCCATCGCGACCAGCCCGCCGTCGTTGACCGCCATGCCAGCCACCGAGTGTTCACCTGGCAGAACGGCGACCCAGCAACTATCGCGTCGAGCGCACCGGGCAACGACCGCGGGCCGGCTGTCGATCGACGGGCTAGGAACCGCTCCACTATCGTCGTCGAGGGGCATCTTCGCCGCTCATGAGATTCATCACTGCTCGTTCCACTCCTCAAGGTTGATGAGTGCGTAGTGGATGGCACGACTGGCCAGATCGAGCTCGATGAACCGGTGCCCAGTAGCGCGCTCGTCTGGGCGGATTGACAGTCGGTCTAGCGATGCGAGCGCTGTCTGTAGGTGTGCTGTGGCGTCTGCCATGGCCTCGTCGGTTTGACGCTTGACTTGCCGCTCGTTCGCTCCATGAAATTCTCGGACCTTTGCGTCAGGCATACCCCGAGACAAAGCTATCGATGTGCAGGGGTAGTTGTAGCCGTATGAAGACTGGATGGAGACGGGACCGTCGTGACTGGCGTTCACCAACAGAAACAGGTCTCCACAACTGTTCTCGACGGCCTATTCGTCCCGGTCCGTCAGCTATGAAGACCCGGTCTTACAGGTGGGTTTGCCGTTGTTGGTCTGGGTGACGGTCCCGTTCTTGACGACCAGCGTGTACCAGCAGTCCACCGGGTGAGGCTGCCCGGCCGCAAAGGTGAGCCCGACTGGCGCCCAGCCTTGCAACGTGTCTCCCTTCAACGCCTGCAGGCCCTGCACGATCTCGGCATTGCTCGGAGTATCGCTCTGACTCAAACCGCCGGCCTTCACCGCATCCTCGAGCAGCAAGCCCGACGGCCACGCGATCGCAGACGATTCGGCCCACAAGTTGGCGTTGGCCCGCAACCCCGGGTAGTACTTGTCTACCGCGGCGTTCATCTCCTGCACGGACGGGGTGGTATCCGTGAACGGGAGGTCGGGTACCTCCGGCCAGAAGTTCTCGTTGACCCCTGCCGTTTGGACATACAGATTGCTGAAACCTGTACCGCCCCCGAGATAGATGGGGTGATACCCCTGCCGGGCGCAGTCCGCGCCGACCTTCACCGCGACCTGAGGTCCGAGCCCGAGCAAGATCGACTGAACGTGGGCCTGCTGGGCAGCCACGCACTGCGCCGTGTAGTTGGGGGCGGTCGCGGAGATGGACGCGGTGAATATCAGGGGAAGCCCGAGCTGTTGACCATCCGACTTGGCCTGGCTGATGGCCTCCTTGCAGATTACTGACTCTGCGCAGTAGAGGTCGCCTAGGTTGGCGGCTCCCGCCGTCTTGCCCTGGAGAAGCTGCGCGTAGGTGCCACTGTCTATGGTTTGGCCCTCCGGGTAGAAGTCAGAGTTCGTGAAGAACGGCTCGGAAGACAGGATCCCGCCGATCACCGGGATGTTGGCCGCCTTGACCGTGGTTGCCCAGGTCTCATCGAATAGGCTTTCATCGAGAATGGCGTCCACGTGGGCGGACACCATGTTCTGTACGTCGGAGGCCGAAGTTCCGGGGACACCGCCATCGTCGTCAACGGTGAGGTGGATCGGGTGACCAACAATCCCGGCCGATGCGTTCACCGTGTTGACCCAGGCCTTATAGACATCGACATTAGATAAATTTGACGACCCGAAGGCGCCCGAGCAGCTACAAATTACACCCACCGTGATAGGTGCTCCCGTCGCCTTCGCGCTCGGCGTCGACCCAGTCGTGGAGGACCCATTCGTCGAAGACGCATTCTTGCTGCTGGAGGAGCACGCCGTAATGGCTAGAGCCACCGTGACCGTACCTACAGCCCAGGTGAGCTTCCATCGCTGACTCCGACGACCCGCCCTGAGTATTTCCCCATCCATAGTGAACCCCCCAAGGGTTGTGGCGTAGCCGCGTTCCAAGATAAACCGCGCGACACAGTATACGCATCCGAGGACCTAGGAGGCGGCGCCTGCGCCTGCCCTACTCTGAAGCCGGGAGGCGGACCGGAGAGTCCAGCTCGAACCGATGACGGATGCACAACTCCACACCTATTTCGCGCCCGGCCAGAACCACCTCCTCAACCGAGCAGTCGTATGCACTCCAGGGAATCTCCACGAGACACCTGCCATCGTTACCCCAAAGCATCAACTGAGAAATCTCTCGTTGCCGTCAACGATTCCCCACAGATCTCGTGGGGCTGGCAAAGCCGGCTTCCGCGGAAACATCCAAGGTGCCCGGAGAGCCATTTGCTGAGCCAAGAGTAGATTTCAATCCGTGGTCCTTGATCCAAGGGTCGTAAACGTCCGCTCGAAAGCGGGGCAAAACCTCGGTAGCAAACAGTTCCATACTTCGACAGACACTGGAATACGTCATAGTAGAGGCCTCGAACATTCCCATAACGTTACCAAATCCGCCGACGGCGTAAAAAAACTCCCTCATTTGTTCGAAGACCGAATCCGGGCTGCCCCAGAAGGCGACTCCGCTCTCCGCTAGCGCGACTGGATCACCCAAGCCGCTGCTGGGCATAAAAGGTATGCCTTCTTCAGCGTACTTACGCAACTTGACCGCCCGCGCCGGCGCGTCGAAATATCCGGGCAGGTCCATCTGCCCGGGGGTAGTGCGCCTGCTCTGCATTAGATAGTCTTGCAGCTTCGGTGCAACCGCCAGTGCCTCTGAATCGGTCTCCCCCACATAGATGAAGCAACTGTACGCAAACTTATCGGGATGTGCGTCGGGAAGGCCCAGTCGGCTCAGTTCGGCGCGATAGGCACGAAATATCTCACCGCAGCCCTTTTTTCCATTAAAGATTGTCGCAATCGTATATCCACGACGCGCCACCTCGGCAGTAGAACCCGGAGAACTCGTCGTAATCCAAATTGGCGGATGCGGTTGTTGAAAAGGTCGAGGAATAATATCTACCTCGCGATGATGAAAGAACTCTCCCTCCCAGTTGAAGGAACCATCATGAACGGTCCAGGCCTTTACGATCAGGTCGATCGCTTCATAAAAGCGAGCCTTCATATCGATCGGACTTGCGTTAGTAGGTGACATCTCGTACTGCACTCCCCGCACAAATCCGCATTCAAGCCGACCCCCACTCACCACATCGATCATGGCCATCTCGGTCGCGACACGAACTGGGTCTGGCCGATTTGCCACTGGGTTACCCAGCGCGAGAATCCTGGCTCGGCGAGTCTCACGAGCTGCGATCGCCATGCTCAGCGGCATAGCCGCATTCATATTACCCATGGTTCCGTGATGCTCGTTGAACATCACATCTAAACCAATCTCGTCCGCGGCCTTCACGAGATCGAAGTACTTGTGGTAGACCTCGGTTCCCGCATCTGGATCAAACCAGCGGTTCGGCATGGTCGCCCGAACCGTGAAGACGAACTCCTCAGCGGGTATGTAGGGATAGGGCATTTCCGAAAAGTAATAGGTTCGGAACATCGCTCCCTTCCTTCTTGATCGGTCATTCGAATAGGAGTAACTACGAGTAAGTTTTAGACTCCAGGTCGCCCAGAGCCTTGATTATTACCTCGGGAGATTCCTCCTCAATACTATGCCCGACGCCCTCGACAGCACGATAGTCAACAGTTCCGCCAAGCAACCGCCTGTAGACGTCGTAATAATGGTGGGGGTTAAGGACAAACCGGTCCGCTGTGCCGTAAAGAATTGTCGCTGGTGCTCGGACCCGACGAAGCCGTCCCCGGAGTCCGGGATCGTGCATGTACGGACTCCAACAATAACGGGCAACCGACTCCTCCGCCTGCGCCATTTCGAGGTAAAAGTCTGAATTCGGAAAGGATCCGTTACCAAGTGGCAAGCCAGTGGTTGAAAACAGCCCGTGTCGCTCGAGCGTGTCGGTCACATAGATATCAGCAAAATCACGGTCCTCGCGGCCGCCAGCCTTGATTCCTGTCGGCGAAACTAAGATGAGCGATTCTACGAGCGATGGGCAAGTCGCCGCTATTTCAGCCGCGATCCATCCTCCCAAGGATAAGCCTATCAATGACACCGGATGATCGAAACCCTCAAGAAATTCTTGTTGCACGAGCGCAACATCTCGGATTGTCTTTACATAAACGGGTCGGGACGATTGTCCCCAGCCAGGATGGTGCGGCACAAACACATCATAGGATTCACCGAGCCTCTGAAGGAATGAAGCCAGAAACAACGATCCGTACTCGCCGTGAAGCACGACAACGGGCGCACCGCTACCATAGCGAACTACATCCAAGGAGCACTCCCCGATCAAGTGGGAATCACGCCGTGCCGGTGTTTGCATTTGTTTCCTCCCGAGATGTATTGGTAGCACGTGCGTGTCGGTCGGGGCCCGGCACGCTTCGGCGGAGCCTAAGAGAGCCATTCGAAGTGGGCTGCATTCTTCCAGACACCGAGCCTAACCCCAACGCTGGAAAATTTAACGGCTTCAGCGCAACCGGCTTCGTCTCCAGGACGACTCCCTCCTTCGGAGGTGTTCCATGGCAACCACACACGAATTTTGAGACTATCGTAACCCTTCCTCGCTGTTGGGACGGCTTGCAGGTCTCGGCTGGTTTACGCAGCACGGCGAGATTGCGGTGACACAACCCGTGCCGATACTCCTTGAGGAGTCGCCGCTCAAAGTTTCTCTGTTGCGGCGTCTCGGGGAGGTCATCGATACCGATCTGGAGGCGGTGGCGTCATTTCAAGCCGAGCTGGTCCCCGACGACCTGGCTCGCCTGGACCTCTAGGGTTGGGACGGGACGCCTTCCAGGACGGGGCCGAAGGCTCGCTCAAAGGACGGGGCCGTGACGGTGATCGGGGAGCGGTGTAGAAGAACAGTTGGCGGAGCCGCCCGGGAGTTCAGCTTTAGTCAGGGCGACGACGGCTAGGCGCAGGGGGAGAGACCGGCTCCTGGCCCTTACCAGCGGGCAGAGTCGGCGCCGGGGGCGTCGTCAGGAATCTGCTCCAGCTCGGTGGGATCAGTGTCGATCAGTTCCAGTTCTGGGTCGTCCTCGATATCCGGGACATCGATCAACTCGTTTTCGGTGACGGCATCACCCTCGGCGCCGACATCGGCTTGCTCGCCACCGCCACGATCGGCAGTCACGGGGTCAACGTCCCAGCCCGCTTCGAGGACGGCTCGATCTTCGGGCGGTCCTGACCCATCGGGGTCGTCCAGGCCACCGTCCAGCATCGCGATCTGGCCTTCATCCTCAAGGTCGGCGCCGGCCTCCTCCAGTTCGGTCAGATCGGCGGTCATGTCTTCGATGTCACGCTGGCCGACACCCTCGCCCGTTGCGTCCTGCTCGTCGAGCGCTTGGTTCACGTTTTCGTACTGTTCGATGTCTTCGGGTGGCTCTTTCGGGATGTAAGTCATGATGCTGGTCGGTACCCCCTTGACAAGATCCTTCACAGTGCCACGGATTGGGTCGCAACGGAACCTCGGCCAAGACGCTCAGGCCTACAGCAATCGCGGCGCCGGCAACCAAACGGGTGCGACCAGTCCTCTAGTGACACCAAATCGGCCCCATCAAACGCACCCCTTAGGTCTGACGATCCGGCGAGTGGGTCAGCCATACATACCGAACCGACTCTCTCCCCAATCGTAGACCCCTCGTCGAGGTGTCGCGGAAACCTCAGGGCTGGGGGTTTCCCTCGGCGCAGAGCTGGTCCATAGTCGACAAGCGTCGCTAATCGGCGGCGCCGCAGGACTCGCGTGTGCACAAGTGTTCAGCGATCGTGTATATGCCGGAGAACGAGAGGGGTGCACGTTGAGCGACGTCCCATTTTGGAAAGCGGGGACTTCGTGGTGGCGCTGAGAGCGCGGCCATGCTTGGGTGTCTCAGAGCGACTCCACGAAGGAGGCACCTGTGCTCAGGACCGTACGCGCCAGGACACCCTTGTGGGGACTCAGGGTTGTTGCTGTATGCCTGCTGTTCGTCCTCTCTGCCATCACCGGCGTCCAGGCGGCAGCTCCCTCGTGGCCGGTTCGGCGCAGGCCAGCAGCGCAACCCCTTGTGGGAACCGCTCAGCCGCATCGCTGATCGCCGGATTAAGCGAGCCCATTGGCGTTGCCGTTTCCGGCTCCCATATTTTCGTCGCCAACGCCCGGGGGAACTCGGTAGGCGAGTACACCACATCGGGCGCCACCTCGTCCGAGCCATCTGACCGACTCGGCTCGACCTGCAGTTCACCTCAGTGACACGACCGCCAACGCAACAGAGCCGCCTAGTTGACATAGCACACGGCAGTTCGTAGGCTCAGGCCTGTAGGACGCGGTATCAGATTCGATGCCGCATGCAAGGGTGCTGTCGGGTCCCTTCGGAGGACCAGCAGGTGAGGTTTGTGTTCAGGGAGATGGGCTGGTGTGACGCGATCTGAAGAGGTTGCAGCCTGTCGCAAAAACGAACTGCGTCGACCATCTTGTGTCGACGGCGAGATCGCCTCCCCGTGCATGGTTGTGCTGGCTACCCACATGGACCGCCACCGTGGCGCAGTTTCTCGTGGCGCGATCTGTGACCTAAATCCCCTAGAAAGGAGCATCTGAGAATGCAACGGCTTGAAGGCAAGGTTGCAATCGTCACCGGAGCTGGCATGGGCCAGGGGCGTTCTACTGCGTTGAGGCTTGCTCGCGAGGGGGCGAAAGTCCTGGCTGCTGATATCAGCGGTCAGGAGAAGGAGACCGCTTCCGAGATCCCGGATTCGATTGAGCCATTCCAAGTGGATGTCACCCAAGGGAGCGAGATGGCGAAGCTCGTGGCTGAGGCCACATCCCGTTACGGGCGGCTCGACATCTTGTGCAACGTGGTTGGAATTGCCGGGTTGGCCCAGGCGCTTATACCGGATATCGACGAGAGCGACTATGACAAGTTGATGGACATCAACCTCAAGAGCTGTTTTCTTGGCATGAAGTACGCTATTCCTGCCATGGTCGCTGGAGGAGGGGGCTCAATCGTCAACTGGTCTTCCACGGGTGCACTCAGACCGATGGCGACGACGGGCATCTACAGCGCAACGAAGTCCGGCGTGCTCGGCTTGACATACACCGCAGCACGGGAGTGGGGCGAGCACAACATTCGCGTAAACGCAATCTGCCCGGGCTTCATCTATCCGACAGGAATGACGCTGATGGGTGAACAGAAGTTTCCCGCTACCGTTGCGCTTGCGTCCTCGACGTCAGCGCTCAAGAGAGCCGGTCATCCCGACGAAATCGCAGCCGTTGCTGCGTTCCTCGCGTCTGACGACGCCTCATACGTCACCGGGACCTACATCCTCGTCGATGGAGGAAAGACGACGTCCGCCTGAGTACTGGGCGAACAATACCGCCACATAATCGAGCGCCGGCATATCGGCGGCCATACGGCATTTGTCGTGTAGTGTCCCACACCGATAGCGTCGACCGGTAGCCCATAAATCCGGTCACCCCGAGTTAGGTCCATGTCCCCTGCCGGTGGATGGGACGCTCCAAGCGTCCTCCCTGAGGAGTTTGTCGCTGGCTGATAGAATGGGAACACTGCTCGGGCGGCGTCCTCGGAGTACGCCGATATCGGTTGCTCGGTGAACTAGGCGATAAACATTGCTTTGCGAGCAGCCCTACGAAAAAAGGAAGCGGTTCCCGGGCAGGTTCGGGCTCGACCCACCCGGCGGCACGAGGCCAACCGAGTTCATCACGTAGGAGACAGTGCGGTAAAAGCCGACCAGCACGAGCAACTCCACCAGCTGGCTCTCGTCGTACTGGCTCGCCAGACCAGCCCAGGTTTCGTCGGAGATTCGGCAGGTTCCGTGCAGCTCGCCGACAGCTTGGATGACGCTGCGCTCATTAGCGGACCAGCCTGACCACTCCGGGCCGTCAGGGATGTGATCGATCTCTTCCTGGGTGATCCCGGCCGCCAGCGCGGCCGGAACATGGCTGGCCCATTGGTAGTCGGTACCGCAGATCCACGCGCTACGCAAGATCACCAACTCCTTCTGGCGCAGGGGCAGCAACGGGGAGTCCTTGACGTGGCGCACGTAGGGCGCATGCACCCGCATGTAGTCCGGGCTACGCATCAGCGTCCCGAAAAACGGGTCCGTGGCGCCGGGATAGTTTAGATCCTCGTAGACCTGCCGGGCGTGGTCGTTGGCATCGGCGTAGGTAACCGGGCGCAAGCGAGGCAGTTTCGACACATCGATATTCGCATCAGCCATAGGTCCTCCCTCGACTCCCTCCGCGCGCTCGCGTCTGGCCGCGGCGCGCCGCTCAACGCTCTTCAGACTAATCCCGGATCGCCGCGCTAGGCCGGTGTCCAACTACGGCATCAGCGCAGCGAGACATCTTCTCGTCAGCCCCTCAGGACCAGGGGCCACCGTACCCGGGCGCGATCAGGCCGGTCCGGATAGTCCGCCGATAGCAGTCCCGGATATCTCGTGACGAGGGTCGTCCGGTTGGCCGGGACCAGTTACGGGTGCTGTTGAGCATGGAGAGAATGGTATTGGCCGCCACCGACGACCGGGTGATCGGAGCTCGGACACCATCACGCCCTTGACCCGGCGGGATCGCTCACCCGTCAGGTCGGCTCCCGACAGGGCGGTGATCTCCACCCCCGACCGCGAGCGGGTCGCGCAGTGGTTCGACGCCTCCGATCCGGGCAAGCGGCGACTGACGGACAATCTGACCGCGGTCCCGCTCAGCCCGGTTTACGAAATGTCCGCCGGCTGCTGCGCACCTGCTGCCACGAGGACGTCGAATTCGTCCCGCCGGACGAGCGGCCGGTGATCCGCGGGGTCGAAGAGCTGATCACCCACGTTTCCGAGTTTACCGCCAACTGGCCCGGCGACACCAACGTTTCCTTGGCTCGGCCGGTGGAAAGCCACCATGGAACCGAGGCATCTTGCGATTCGAGTTCCCCGGAAACCGGACCGGTCAGGGCACCGAGATCGTCCGGATCACCGACGGCAAGATCGCCACGTTTATCGGCTTCGCTGATCCTGCGGCCTAGCTCTGGCAGCCGCCACGAAGTGGGTGTTCTCTTTCACCCGCCCGATAGCCGCTCGTTGGGCGGTGAGATCGCCTGCCGAGGCTGACGGGTCGAGCAAACGCCAGATCCCGTAGCGGTCGGCGCCACGTACCAGCACTCCTTCGGGCGGGTTCGGTCCCTGCTGGTCGATGGAGGGCACCGCGAAGCGGGCGACCAGGTTGATACGGGGCACCTCCGAGCGGTTCGGGCTGGAGGCATGCATCATCCGCGGATGGTGGACCGACATCTGCCCCGGACGGAGGCACACATCGATCGCCTGGCTGGACTCGACGCCCACGATCCGCTGGCCGCGGCTGAGGACGTTGCCGGATCCGGTCACTCCTTCCTCGTAGTCGAGCAGCGGGCCGGCGTGGCTGCCTCTGATCACCTTCATGGCGCCGTTCTCGGCCGTGACCGTCGACAGGGCGATCCAGGCGGTGACCACCGACGCCTCGTCGAAGCCCCAATAGGCCTCGTCCTGATGCCAATCGATGAGACCATTCGCAATGCCGGTCGCGCCGGGGAGCTTGACGAACCATTGCGTCAACCAGAGCACCAGGTCGGGACCAAGGATCTGCTCCGCCACGTCGAGGACTGCCGGCTGGCACACCAGTTCGCCCACCCAGGGGAGTACCAGGTGCGTCTGCTCATAGATGAAGGATTGCTCCTCCCGGGGGCCCGCCCTGAGCGCCGGGTCGAAGGTTTTCCAATAGTCGAGGTAACGGGCGCCGTGCTCGAGTGCGGCCGCCTCGTCGATGACCTGGAGGGGAAAGAGAACCCCGCACCGGTGGTAGGCCGCTGCGGCGTCACCTGAGGCCACGACGATCAACCGCCCTGTGAAGGGCTGCGCGCCGTCGAGCTGGCGGTCCCGGCGGCCCACGGCACGACCTCAGGAACCGCATCATCCAGCTGGCGTAGCTTCGGCAGTATCTGCGATTCCAAGAGGTCTAGGCTCTTCCAGGCCAGGGCCGGGGGGAGCCCGCCGCAGAGCGGGGCGAAACGAAGGAAGCCCGTTTCCCGGGCCAGGTCCACGCACTCGTCTGGGGTCAGGATGGCGTAACGCGGGTTCTGGCGGAGCGAGGCCACGTCCTGGGCGTCCGTGAAGACGTCTGGCCGGATCGGCGTCCGCAGTCCTTTGGGTGCTTCGGCCGCCGCCTGGATGGCGGAGTAATAGGTCCGGTTGTCATCGAGGAGGTACGGCCCCACTTCCTCCCAGGACCGCTCCGGGTCGGTGGAGACATACAACCCGAGGGTCCCCCGGCTGGGCGTGTACAACGGCCGGGGCGGGAGCGGGGCCAGCCCCAACTTGGCGCGCTCTTCGAGGTAGGTGTCGTACGCCGGGCCTCGAGGCGTATCGGTGCTGAAACCGTCGGCGTACCCCGCGGCTTCCAGCCGAGCGGCCCGGCGGGCCATGTTCTTGGACGAGCCGCCCACCAGCACGGTGGGTCGGGGCTGCGAGTACGGCTGGGGCGTGATCCGGATCATCGCACCGTGGTGCTCGAACGGCTCGCCGGTCCAAGCCCGATTGAGCACGGCCACGTGCTCCTCGAAGATGCGCCCCCGCTCGAGGGGCGGCACCCGGAACATCGGAAACTCCTCCGCCACATAGCCCGTGCCCATGATGACGAATCGCAAGCGGCCGGCGCAGATGTGATCGAGAACCGCCAGGTCCTCCGCCACCCGGAGCGGGTCGTGGTAGGGGAGCAGGAATGCTCCCAACGCGATCCCGATCCGCTTGGTGGCCGCGGCGTGGGCAGCCGCAGTGACGATCGGCGACGGGTTGTACCCATCGACCCATCCGTGATGCTCGGGGTACATCACGTGGTCGAATCCGACCCGGTCAGCCCATATGGCGATCTCCAGCGCCGCCGCGAACAGCTCCTGTCGGGGAACCCCACCGGGCGGAGCGCGAAAATCGAGGCGCATGCTCAGGTTCGTCATCGGCTACGCGTGGCTCCCGATCTCGCGGAAGCCCAGCGAATAACGACTGCCATATGGGATGTCGTCATTGTCGATCGGTGCACTGACGTCCGCCCAGTCGGGCCCGATCCTCGCAGCCACCGCTCGCACCGCCGACTCGTCGAGTCCGAGCGCTGGGATGGCGTTCTCCCCCAGCATGGCGCGGACCGGCTCTTCGGGTATCCCCGCGAACGTCTTGCGGATCGACGCCAGCGTAAACGGCCACGTCCCCTCGGGATGCGGGAAATCCCGGCCCCACACCATGTTCCGCCAGTGGTCATCGTCGACCGCCAACTCCGCCTCAGAGCGGGACATGAAGCTGGCGCCGACGTAGCAGTTCGACCGGAAGTAGTCGCTCGGGAGGCGAGGCAACAAGTCACGGATGAACGGAACCGTGCGCTCCTCCATGGTCGACAAGTAGATCGAGTCGAAGTTCCTCATGGTCTCCGCGACCCACCTATCCGTCTGCTCGGTCAAGAAGAAGCGCAGCTGAGGGAACCGCTCGAACACTCCGCCGAAGATCAGCTGGGAAAGCCCTCGCCGGCTCAGGAACCGTGCCTCCGACGCCAGGATCGCCCAGGCGCCCTGCCCGCCGATCGGGAAGATGTCGCCACCGCCGCCGTGGGTGTGGAGCGTCATCGCTCGCTCCGAGCAGACCTGCCACAACGGGTCCCACTCCGCATGGTTATAGCTCAGCAGCTGCCGGCGGGGCGAAGGCAGGTTGACGGCCCGCAAGCCCGAGTCGTAGGCGTGCTTTACTTCGGCCACCGCCGCGCCCACATCCCACATCGGAATATGAGCGATACCGACGAACCGTTCCGGAGCGACGCTGATCCAATCGGCCAGGAACCGGTTGTACATCCGGATGCCTGCCGCTCGCAAGGTGCTCGAGTCACCAGCTTCGGGAACATCTTGGTTGAAGCTCGAGTGCAGGCTGGGGCTGAAAAACGGAATAGGTTGGAAATTGAAGCCGCCGTGGTAGACCGTCTCCGCAACGATGCCATCATCATCCATGAGCTGGAGTCGATAAGCCGGATCGGCATTCAATGCTTCCGGTCCGTATTGGGCCTCGACCTCGCGAAACCAGCGGGCTTGCAGCGCATTCGACTGTGCGCTCTGACCGGTAGTGGCCGACAAGGTCAATAGATGTTCGTCTATCTCGCTGACAAAGTCGTCGAATTGCTCCAGGTACTTTGCTTCGCAATAGGGCCGGAACCCCGAGACTCGCGGGCTTACGTGCCCATCGATCGAGACCACGACCAAACGCTCGTCAGGGATAGCGCGATCTTCAGGCATAAAGTCTTCTCCCTTCTGACGCGGCCGGCGCCCACCCTATAGCATGGGGAACCTCACCGGCGAAGGCTGCCTACATAAAGTGAGGTGCGATGGGTCAAGCCGAGGGAAAGCGGAAGGGCGTGCTGGTAGTTATGACCGATCCAGTCCCTGGCGAAGAGGACGCCTACAACGAGTGGTACGACGATGTCCATCTCGCCGAGGTGGTGAAGCTTCCGGGCGTCACGTCCGGCCAGCGCTTCGTGGCCGTTCCATCGCTGCGGGGCCAAGTACCACTCCAACGGTACATGGCCCTCTACGAGTTCGAGGGCGATGTGGAAGAAGCCTTGGAAACCCTACGCCGAACGCAGCCGGATCGGCCGACGTCCCCCGCTCTGGATCAGTCGACGGCCCTCACCTACACCTTTGCTGCCATCGGTGAGCGCCTGGAGCTTTGACGCACCGATGACCCGATCGTTCAATCGCCTGCCATGGACTCCACTGACTGATGAGCTAGGCGCGGAGGTGGAAATCGATCTCACCGCACCGATCAGCGACGACGTCCGTGCCGAGCTCGTCGACCTGTTCAACCTGCGCCAGCTGCTCCTCTTCCGCCACCAGGACATCACCCTGGAGCAGCAGATGGCTTTGGCAAACTGCTTCTCCCCCGTCGTGGACGACCCACCCGTGGCGGCTTGCGCCACCGTTAAATCGGGGCTGGGACGGTTTGTGACGAACCTTCGCTCCGAGGCGAACGCCCGCGGTGGAGAGATCCAGTACCACGCCGAGTTCGCCTTCTTGGACCCGCCCCTTTACGGGCTTTCGCTGTGGGCCGAATCGATCCCTTCAGACGGAGCGGCCGCCACCCTTTTCCTGAGCTCGTTCGACGCCTTTCGATCGTTCCCCGCGATGTGGCTCGAGCGCGTCTCGGGGTTGCACGCCGTCCATGTCCGCCATGACAGCTATGCCGGGCACGCCTATCGAGATGCCACCGTCACCCCCGACACGCTCCGGTCCATGGCCCCCTTGGTGTACTCGCACCCCCGCACAGGCGAGCCGACGCTACATTTCTCGCCGCTGTACACCCACCGAGTCGTGGAGAAGTCCGCCGACGACAGCCGGCAATTCCTCGACGAGCTCGAAGGCGAGCTACTCAAGCGAGGGAGTCACTACCGGCATATCTGGCAGCGACACGACCTGCTGATCTGGGACAACATCAAGGTCCTTCATGCCCGTGAGCTGGTCACGATCAGCGACGATTTTCCCCGGCGGCTGCGCCGGGTCCCCATCGGGGACCCCCAGCGCTATGCCGAGTACGAGGCGGCGGCTACTTAGCCGAGCTTGGCGGTCCAGCCACCATCCAGGGAAATGATGGCGCCACTGACGAATGAAGCCCGGTCGGAGGCGAGAAACAGCGCCACCTCGGCGACCTCGTAGGGCTTGCCGGCGGTCGTACTCGTCGATGGTGAACTCGTGGAGGGGTTCAGAGCCCCCGATGCCCGCTACGTTGAGCAGGATGTGTCCACCCGCCCGAACTCGGTGACCGCGGTGTTAACCATGGCCTCGACGTCGACTTCGACGGTCATGTCGCAGTGGACCGGCCGCACCGCGTCGCCGACCTCGCCCGCAGTTTCCTTCTCCGCTCCGCTGATATCCGCGGCGACGACCGTGGCGCCCTCGCGGACGAAAAACTTCGTCGACGCCTTCGCCATAGCGGAGCCGGCACCGGTGATGAGCGCGACTTTCCGTCCAACTAACCCATCTTGGCGCTCGCGTAGAGTCTGCTCGACGATGCTGGTCGATCGAGTGTGAGCAATCATTACTCTGGCAACAGGAGGGCCCGTGGACTTCGAGACTGTTGACTTCTTCGACGATCCGTCACTGCTGGCCGACCCGTACCCATATTACGAGTATCTCCGCCAGTGCCCGGTGCGCCAGATCGCCGCTCACGACCTCATCGCGGTCACCGGTTACGACGAGGTGGTGGCCGTGTGGCGCGACGCGGACACCTACTCGTCGTGCAACGCGTTCGGCGGACCGTTCCCAGGTCTGCCGGTGGAACCCGAGGGCGACGACATCAGCGATCTGATCGAGCGCTACCGGGATGTGTACCCCATCAGCGAGCACCTGCTGACCTTCGATCCGCCGCTGCACGGCAAGCATCGGGCTCTGCTGATGCGGCTCCTGACCCCCAATCGCCTGAAGGACAACGAGGAGTTCATCTGGCGGCTGGCGGACCGCCAGATCGACGCGATCATCGGGGCACGCCGATGCGACTTCATCAGTGGCTATGCCGACCGCTTTTCCCGGCTCAACATCGCCGGCCTCCTGGGAGTCCCCGAATCCGACCACCATCTCTTCGAAGAGCAGCTCGACGCCCATCTCGGTGGCGCCATCGGCGAGCGGCCGGAGGGGAACATCTTTTCCTTCCTCGACGACCTGTTCACGGACTACGTGGTCGATCGAAGGCGGTCGCCGCGCGACGACGTGCTGACCAAGCTGGCCCTGGCGACCTATAGGGACGGGTCGCTGCCCGAAGTGGTCGACGTGGTTCGACTCTCGGTGTTCCTGTTCGCGGCTGGCCAGGGCACGACGGTGCTCCTTTTAGGCGCTCTTATCCGCCGGGTCGCCGAGGACGCAGACTTGCAGGGGCTGCTGCGGGAGCGGCGCGACCTCATACCGCAATGCATCGAGGAGACTCTGCGACTGGAGAGCCCGGTCAAAGCCAACTTTCGCTTGGCCCGCCGCTCGACCACGCTCGGCTCCGAGACGGTTTACGCCGGACGCACCGTCATGGTCATGCCGGGGGCGGCCAACCGCGACGAACAGCGATTCGAGTCCCCGAACGAGTTTCGCCTCGACCGGTCCAACTCACTTGAGCACATTGCCTTTGGTCGCGGTGAGCATGCCTGTCCCGGCGCCACGCTGGCTCGGGTGGCGGCCCGGATCTCCCTGGAGCGGCTGCTCGACCGGTTCAGCGATATCCGTATCTCCGAGGCCCTCCACGGGCCGCGGGCTGAGCGCCACTACGAATGGGCCCCATCGTACATCCTACGGGGGCTCCAAGCCCTGCATGTGGAACTGACGCCAAGCTCCGAACGCTAGGAGGTCAGGCCTCGACTCGGTCCCCGAGGGCTTCGAATGGTAGGTCACGTTGGCCGAACTGTCGATCACGGGAGGCATACGGCTGGTGTTGCCTACTCCCTGACAGCCACTTTGGCCGTAGCGACATCGGTATCGAACTCGTAGATCGTGAGGTAGTGCTGGGGCGCGTTCTCGCCTTCCTTTCACGGCGTCGCCGTAAGCCGTTGCGCGGCCACGACCCCCGGGACCTTGAGCAGGTCCGGAATGTGCACGTTGCTGTACGACTCATTGAACTCGTCGGGCTTACCTTCCAACGGGTCGGTCATCACGATCAGCACGGCCTTGGGAATGGATCCTCCTAAATTTTAGGTGGGTTGCTCAAACCAAACAGGAACTGGTTACCGGCCGGTACGGGACCGGACCTCGCCTCCCGGTGGGCGGATACCGACGTTGTTCATGACGTAGGCGAGCGTCGGGTCGTTTTCTGCAAGTACCAGGAACTCTATGAGCTGGCGCTCGCTGAACTGGCCGGCCAGCTCGGCCCACACCTCGTCATGGATATGGGCGGTGAAATGTAGCTCGTACACCGCCCGAAGGACGGTGCGCTTCTCCCAGGAGCATTCCGGCGCAGTCAGCCCAGCGGGAACCCGGTCGATCTCTTCCTGGCTGAGGCCACATTCCAACCCGGTGCGAGTGCGACACCGAGAGACGCCAGCTCGGAAGCCAGGGACTGGAACTGCCCTTCCCCGGGTCTCGGGTGCATTGTGGACGAGCTGGGCCTTAAACCCGAGCGGACGAGGGCCAGAGCCTGCTCACCATCCAATGGGCCAGTGGGCCTCGCCGCTGGACTGGCGCCGATCACGATCGCTACCTTGCCGTCCAGCCGGGCGCGATGTTCCGCTATTTTCTCCCTCGTAGGAGATTCTCCCCACGGCCTCTCGCACCCTAATCGCCTCACACCCCAATCGCCGGAGGGTAGATGATCGAGCGTTCACCGTTCCACGTGGGCCTCGCCAGCCCCGATCCGTACTCCACCATGGCGCTGATCCAAGCCGTGTTGCCGGTCGCGTTCGTCCCCGTTCCCGCATCGCCGAACCCCACCCGGCATTATGATGCGGCGGGCCGGCTCCTACCGAGCCCGCGAGCGTGGCACGGAGGCACCGCTCCGTTGCACGTGGAAGTCATCAGCGGTGCACAGGGAAGCATCTACGAGCCGGACCGGGGCCCCCACCTACACCATGTGGCGCACTGGAGCGACGACATCGCAGGCGATGTGATCACCCTCGAGCACGAAGGCTGGCAGCTGGAGGCCAGCAGCCGCGACGAGGACGGACGACCCGCTCGATTCGCCTACCTCAGTCGACCCGGCTCCACCTGGATCGAGCTAGTCGACTCGTCCCGGCGGGAGTGGTACCTCCAGACCTTCAGCCGATAGCGGCAGTAAGCGTATTCCAACCGCCGAGGAGTCCATTTCGGCGTACTCGAAATCAAGTTCCGACTCGAGGAAGCGGCATACCCACACGTTTCCACACACCCAGCCCGAACGCGAGCACCTACGGCGGATTGTCCAGCACGCTACTAGTCCTTCTGCCCGCCGGCGACTGTGTGTCGCAGCGGGTATTTGCCCAGTTGGACAGCGGGCGCGAATTGGCAAGTCCGGCGACCGCAAAATTCCTCTCCCGTTCAAATCCGACCTCCCCCATGCGGCGCCTACACAACCTGACGCATCGGCCCTGAGTCGCCAACATCCCCGGCCGAACATCCGGCCACTGCTTCCTGAGTTCTATATACTCCGGATGGAAGCCTCTCCCGCAAAGGAGGAGAAGCAGGTGATCTCGAGGTTGAAAGTAGTCTCGGCCGTCAGCGTGTTGGCGATGGCCACGGCGCTGTGCGCCTGCGGGTCGAGCAAGTCTTCGTCGACGGGTTCCACCCCGACCACGCAGACGGGTTCCAGCCAAACCACGGTCCAGGCCACCGGAGCGCCCATCCACGTCGGCGTGGTCTGCAGCTGCTCCGGAGCTTTTGGGTCTACGTTCGTAGGCGACTTGGACGTCTATAAGGCCTGGGTCAATACCATCAACGGATCCGGCGGGGTCAACGGGCATCCGGTCGATCTCACCGTCGAGGACGATTCCTCTACCCCGGGAACTTCAGTGAGCGATCTGCAGACGCTGGTGAGTGATCATGTAGACGCCGTTTTGGATCTTTCCGTCGTCGACGAGACCTGGTCTACGAATGTCAAGGCCGCGAATATCCCGGTAGTCGGCGGGAATATCGTCGAAGGACCGTTCTATACCAACTCGGACTTCTTCTCGTCCGGGGAGACCGAGGATGCTGCGGTCTACGCCACGATTGCCACCGCGAAAGCCGCCGACGCCAAGAATATCGGCCAGCTCTATTGCGCCGAAGCCGCCGTCTGCGCTGAGGGTGTCCCGGTCTTCGAGGCCGACGGCAAAAAGCTCGGCGTTCCCGACATCTACAACGGCGAGATCTCAGCGACCGCCCCCAACTACACCGCCCAGTGCGTGGCCGCCCAGCAAGACCACGTGCAGTCGCTGTTCATCGGCCAGGTTGGCGCCGTCGTCGAGAGGGTGGGCCAGGACTGCGTGGCACAGGGTTACAAGCCGATATATGTCACCCAGGGGAACGGCACCGACGAGGGGGAACTGACCTCCACGGGAACGGGCGCCGATCTGTGGTCTCCATGGAACGACTTGCCGTTCTTCGACACTCACGCCCCTGGGGTGCAGGCCATGAATGCGGCTGTGACCAGGTACTACCCCACGTTGTCCAAAAACCAGAGTGAGTACACCGGAGCGGTCTCCCTGGCGTGGACCAGCGGCCTGCTGCTGGCGGACGCGGTGAAGGCAGGTGGTTTGCAGGCCAGTGGCACGCCCAGCGCTTCGGAGATCACCACCGGCCTATATGCCCTCAGCGGCGACACGTTGGGTGGCATGGCTCCGCCGCTGACCTTCAAGCAGGGCCAGCCGAACCCCGTCGATTGCTGGTTTACCAGTGAGACGCATAACCAGATCTCGTCGATGGCCGACAACAGCGCCGTCACCTGCGAGAACGGCACCTCCTCGTAACTTACTTCGCCCCGAAAAAGTCGGGCTGGTGAGGGGCTTCTTTGGGCGAGGCCCGGGATGAGGGCCCCTGCGGGTTTGTTTCTCGCCCGTTTTGGCTTCTCCCGGCCCGCTCTTTCGGGGTTTCCCGGTGACAGGGGGCGGGAGGAGGACTACGGGCGAGAGATCAGGCGGGGTGGACGGCTGGTGGTGGTTCTCCGGGCGATGAGGTCCCTCCTCGTGGCGGTGTTGGTTGTGACGGTATGGGGTGATCTTGAGGATGGTCGGTCGGGGGTGAGCGCAGAGATCTTGATCGAGTTGTGGGCCTGGCCAGGACACACCACCCGCACCAGATGGTCATGCCGTCGAGGCCGTCCATGAGGGTTCGGTTCCAGCTCCAGTTGCGTTTGAGGGTGGCGAGACGCCCCGCGCACCCGGTGCGCCACTTGACGAGCTTGGTGAACCGGACCGATCGTTGCAGCCGGGCCCGCTCCTGGTTGGGCCGGCCCGGCGAGGAATGACCACGTTGGTGACACCGATGGCATGTAGGTCGGCGTCGACTTGGACGTCGCCATAGCCGCGATCCGCGGTGACTGTGCGCGGAGACCGACAGAAGCGGGCTTTGATTCGTCTGATGGCCGGGGCCAACAGCGGCGCGTCGGAGGGATTGGCCAAGATGACTTCGCGATCGACGATGAGCCCGTCGCTGTCGTCGATGACCGGCACTTATATCGCCCGAGCACGCAGGGCCTTCTACGGTGGCGAGGAGCTAGGTCACCTCGGTGGACAAGCTCCCGCAAGCCGTGAGTGTCGCGACTCTACGCTCCGTGGCTTCCAAGATTGGGGTTGGCGACTTGCTCGATCTTCTCGAATACCTTCTCCGGTTAACCTCCGGCCGAGCGGCGAGAGCCTTCGCGAGGTACTCCGCTCCGCCGCCAACACTCGGGTCGGGCGGGATGACCGTCACCCGCTGAACGTACCGGCCCCTGCAAACCACGCGGCAGAACGCAACCAATCAGTCCTGGTTATCGATACGGGGCCGTGACTGCGTCCGCGCTCTGAGTGATACTCGTATCACCGAGCGCACTTCGATCTCTGAGTCGATGGAGCTTCTGTCAGGCCCGGTCAAGAGCGTGGTCCCGCCCCTTCGCCCCGCTCTTATCCCTCTTAACCGGGCCGGACAGATCCCTCCTGGCGTTGACCGGAGGGATCTGGGAGTTCACTCGCCCGCCATGCAGATCGAGCGGCTCTCGGCGCCCGGCTGGGGAGTGGCCGTCACGATGTTCGTGCACGGGTAGTAGAAGGTCTGAACCAGGCCGGTGACCGAGTTCGTGTTTCGACTGGTGCAAATCAGTCATGCGACGACAGGGAGTCGGACGGTGTCGATAGGGTCGCCAAGCGGTTCTGGGCCTGCGACGCGGTGTCCTGTGCCAAACCCCCCACGGTGGCGAGATTTGACTCGAACTTGATTTTCTATTTCGTTGCTACTCAGTGCGCTGATACGACTCGTCGTTCTGGTCGCACCGTTCGCCTGTACCTCCGGCACACCTCCCGCCAGGAGGGCCCCGCGCCGGACCGTCGGCGTGTTCGCGCTCTCGCCTGCACGCCGCCACACGCGGGCTGCGGAGCCTGACTGCGATCCGCCGACTCCACACCGCTTCCATATCAGCGGCATCCCCGTCCCACCCGGCGGCGTTCCAATAAGTGACGCCGGCCATGCCCGACCGAAGTGAAACACAAGGAGAAGCACAACCGATGCTGAGCACCACCGACACGCCCGCCTCGGCCGCCACCCCGCCTGCCGCGACCGCGATCGATCAACCGCGCACGCGCCCGATGCACTCAGCAGCCCGGCGCGGCACACCGGGGAGGCACGCGGCGCCCGCTACGCCGCCGAGGAGCCCCCTGGCGGAAATCACGCTGGCCCATGGACAACTGGAGGTGGTTGCCGCCAGGCTCGCCCTGCTGGTGACCAGACCGGACCTCGGCCCCGATCACATGGTCATCCTTGACGCCGACCACCAAACCCGTCGCGCCCTTCTGTCCGTGCACCAAGCCCGCGCCCACATCGAAGCCACCACAAGCGGCCATCCGCTTCGCGACGACCGGCCGGAAAGCATCGAACCCTCACACTGGTTCGGCTGACAACACTCCCTCCTACAGGACGACAACCTGGCCTAGCTCCCCTACTCGGCGGCCCGAGACATTCGACGGGCCGGACGATAACCTTTCAAAAGAGCCGCGCCGAAATACGAGATACAGGTCTGTTGCATTGGCAGGTCGGGCTGGGTGGCGTGAGGCTGTTGGCCTGAGAGCCCGTCGTCACTGCCACCCGGTCGAAGTCAGAAGATCGGCCTTCGCGGGCTACAGGTTCCCGTCTGATGTGATCTTGCTGCCGGTCCGGTGGTATCTGCGCTTCGGGCTGTCGTACCGGGATCTCGAGGGGCTGCTCGCGGAGCGTGGAATCGAGGTCGACCATGTCACGCTGTACCGCTGGGTCCAGCACTCCAGACCCCTTCAGCGCTCAGGCCGTCGAGGCCGCCGGCCCCTGCCGACACACAGCCGGTGTCGCTGGTTCGTCGACGATACGTATGTGAAAGTCGCTGGTGTGTAGCGATACGTGTACCGGGCGGTCGATGAGCACGGCCGGGTCATCGACCTTCTCGTGTCGGTCCGCCGGGATATCGCCGCCTTCTACCTGGGATTTTGTGGGCTAGGTGGAATCGAACCACCGACCTCAGCATTATCAGTTCGGTGCAAGGCCGCGCCCTGACCTGCACGAAAACGAGAAAGTCCTGCTCAGAGGGCGTTTCGGCCTGACCCTTGGTGACCCTTCGACACCGACTCTTGCCCCTTCTTGTGGTGCAAGTGTGGTGCGGCATGTGCCTACCAGGTCGGCCCGACGGGCATATCTGTGTCGCCCCACCTACCCGGCGATTCGTGCACCGGAGCCCAGACCCAGGGCCGCGCGTTCTGGCTTCATCACTTTGCCTCGTGGCCCCCGAAGGCCAGCCATTCTACCGCACGACGTTGCGGACGGCGATCCGTTGCAGTGTCGGGTTCCCCTGCTCCAGTCCAAGACGAGGGATTGGGTCAGCGAACGGCCACCTTCAGATCGCAGATACGAGTCCCATGATGTTGTGATCGATCATCGCAGCATTCACTCGGGCCGCATTCGCTGTGTTCACCGATTCCATCTGGTAGTGCGATTCCGTTGTCATCCAGATGAAGAACCCGTAGAGTAAGAAAATGGCGTATTGACGCATCGCCTGGTCAAAGGGCGGTGGCTCCGCACCATTCCGCTGTAGCTCGTCGAGATAGTGACCGATCAGGGCGCCTTCCCAGCGAGGCCGGTCGGCGATGTCGACCGCGGCCGAAACGTGGTACGAGACTTCGAGCATGGCCGGCCCTCGGCTGGCGAGCGTGTCCAGGAATCCGGGACCGCCATCGGCGTCGATGTAGAGATTGCCGAGATGAACGTCGCCATGCAGGACACATTGCGGCAACGATTGGCCATAGCGCGTGACCCGCGTCCAGCTGTCGATCAGCCAGTCGCGGTCGTGGAAGCGCACAGATGTCGCCACGCCGCGTGGGGCGGCGATAAAACGCCCCCAGGTCTCCGATGAGGTGTACGTGTCGAAGAACGGGCGCATGACGTCGAAGAAATCGACAAGGTCGGCCCAGTTGCCTCCGTGCAACAGCTCTGGACTGTCCCATGTTCTCGCATGGAAGGCTGCCAGGACCGAGAGCCGCCGCGCGACCTGTTCGTACGATTGCGGCTTCGTGGCGTGGCAGAACTGCACGCCGCGGGTGACGAGGTCCTCCATGATGATGATGCCCTGCTGGCGCTCCGGGTCGAAATCGGCGAAGAAGCACGTGGGCGTGGGCAGCGGCACCTCGGGAAAAACGTCGCGATAGCCGCGCACCTCCCGGAGATGCATATGCGCCAGTCCACGGCTGTGCTCCTGAAAGCCGCCCTTTACGATGACGAGCTCCGGTATACCGGCGTCGACTGCCCTCTCATCGCGGTCGAGACGAAGCCGCACCTTCGTCGATGTGGTGTTGATCACGTTCACGACTTCGAATCCGAGCACCGTCACGCCTGGCGCACGCGTACGCAGCGCGGCAGTGAGCCAATCGGACGTGATCTCCTCGACGGTGATCGGCAGAGGGAAATAGCTCGCATCAAACATCTCGCCTCCCGATATTGTCTTGGGTTGACGATCTCGCCCGCCTCGAGTTCCCGCGAGCCGAGCGACCGCTCAGCGCCGCGGTCGTAGGACGCTGTGGTTGGGCGATGGCCGATCATAGTTCGCCTGGCCTTGCACGAGTTCAGCGAAGAACCGAGCCCGGCTTAGCTTAGACACTCTCACCGCCCTAGCTCGTTCAATCTCGACTTAGTAGCGTCGGACAAAGTGTCGCCCCGATCACCACCGGGCGGTTCCCGTATCGGCTAGACAATACCGCCAGTGCGTACTGCTCTATGAGGAGCCGGTCGGGACACAAGTGCATTTGCCGCCATTCGCTATGCTCAGCGCTCCGTTTCGGACAACGGCCGTAAATGGTTCGAAAAGAAGGTCTCCCAGTTCTTCGGCGGCGTGAGCGACACTGGTAGATGTCGCGGTTAAAAGCGATGGCGCACAGCAAACATACCCAGACCGCGCGCACCAATATTCTCATCGATATTCACCGGAATCGTAGCTCATCACCTGGTGGGCAACCGTCACCAAGGCATGAGTTTGCCTTACACCTTCGATGGGCAAGCGAAACTCGATTAGAGGCAAGAGTTGTCTTTGGGTTGTAGCGGCCGAGCGAACCGAGCGGTCCTGAATAAGCAATAGCCTGGAGAATACCGTGCTTCGGGATCCACGCACGTGATGAGACGACGCAGGACGGGTCCTCCGCTTCGACGGACGTTTCGGGTTCGTCTCATCTTCCCGGCCCGCCCGAGCCGCTTGGCCATGCTCGCCGCCACCGTCGTCTCGGTGGACTATCGTCCTTCGACCGAAGCCACGTTTCCCGCCGGTGTCGAGGACTGCTACACAAGCTTGCGCCGGGCGGTTGAGTCATTGGACGACGACCAAAAACGTGTGGTGGTGACAAGCACGACTACTGGCGGGGCGCTGGCCGCAGCCGTTACCCTAATGGCTCGGGACCGCCGTGGACCGACCATCTCCTTCCAGGCCCTACAGGATCGCGTCATTGACGATCGCTGCGACACGGCATCGATGCGTCAGTTTGATTAGGGGCCGCTCTTTAGCGGTCAGAAGGCCAGAGCAATGTGGGAGCAGTACCTGGGGGGCCGACGCCGACCCGGACGGTACTTCGCCCTATGCCGCCCCCGGGCGATCCAGCGATCTGCGAGGACTGACGCCCGGGTTCATTAAGGTCAATGGACTTGGCCCTCTGAGTGACGAGGATATCCACTACGCGTTGCGGCTGCTGGCCGCAGGAGTGCCGGGTGAGCTGTACTGCGCTCCCAACCAGCATCACGCGCCGAGTGAAGATCCCCGAACGGAAGCGGAGGCGGCGCGGCTGTACACCGAACCTACGCGCACCGCTCTGGGCATCGAAATTCCCTAACGAGATCGATGCTCGGAAGGATGTCAAGTGGGAGCCGTCTATGACACCCGCCTGCCGACAACGCCTTTCGATCTCGCCATCGGACCGACCGAAAAGTGCTTGTTTGTAAAGGTCCAAGAAGAGTGAGAGTATTTTGCTAGTTGATGAGGACGGTAATCTAGAGAACTGCTGAAGTCAATGCTCTCTGCGCCGGCCTCTCTGCCGGACTGCATCCCGTTACACATCTTTCGTGGAGGTTATTTCGATGGCACTCATGGGGTTGTCCGGGAAGACAGCGGTCGTGACCGGCGCGGCAAGTGGGATGGGCAGGGCGACCGCTATCGGGCTCGGAACCGAGCGAGCGAACGTCGCCCTCTTTGACGTCGATGATAACGGCGCCACCCGCGTCGCGAAGGAGATCGATGCCGCCGGTGTGGAGACCATGGTCTACAAGGTGGATCTCTCCAAGCCAGCGGAGATCCGCTCGGCGCTCGCCGCGGTCAACCAGCGCTTCGGCCGCCTCGACGTCGTCGCCAACGTCGCCGGCATCTATCCGCACTCGAAGGTGCCCGACGTGACGGAGGAGTTCTGGGACCACCTCTTGTCGGTAAATCTGCGTGGCGTGTTCTTCTGCTGCCAAGAGGCGCTCCGAATTATGGTGCCGCAGGGTGGCGGCGCCATTGTGAACGTGGCATCTGACGCCGCGTTTCGCGCCTTCGACGGGCACGCCGCCTACACGGCCGCCAAAGCCGGCCTTGTTGGCATGACTCGGGTAATCGCCCTCGAGTACGCACGGCAGGGCGTGCGCGTCAACGTGGTCGCTCCCGGCTACACCCCGTCAGAACGCTGGTACGACCCCGCCCATCTCGATCCAGCGGTCGCCGACACGCTTGTCCCCGGTCGGTTCATGACGCCCGAGGAGCAGGCCAGCGCAATCGTCTGGCTCTGCTCCGACCTCGCCTCAGGAGTCAATGGCGCAATCATCAACGTCAACGGAGGCAACTACATGTTATGACCGTGACCAGGTCAGTCATCTTGCTTGATTCCTGCGCTCGCAAGGGGACCCACAACGAGAGACTTTAAGGAAGAGTCGACATGCTCGATCTCCTCGTTGGCGGTGGCAGGTCATCGTATGCACCGCGGTGGACGCGGCTCTGAAGGACGACGGCTGGACCTAGAGTCGGCTCGGAGAGTGCCCGTCGGGAGCACGTAGGCGCACCTGGAGGACGCCGGACGGTTTGCCTCAGTAACCGAGGACCGAATGCCGCCGCCGCAGGCCGGGAGCACGGCCACGCCGTTATGGCAGGGCTGTTCGGGGAGGCGCCACAACCGACGGCGCCAGTGGTGTCCTCCACCCGGAGTCCATCCAGATCATTCTGGTGCGCAATCCCGGACAGAATCGGTCCAAGGCATTCCTCCAGATGAGCCGCTTTGGACCGCCCAGGCAGGTGGGATCCCGGCTGCGAGCTACAGTCGTCGCTGGTCCGACGGCACGAGAGGGGTCGATTTGACCGATGTGCACGCCTTGGAGGTTCGTGGGCTCACGGCTGGCTCCGGTGCGCTCGCTGTCGTCCACAACGTCGCTTTCCATGTGAGCCGCGGGGAGATCGTCCGCCTGATCGGGCGGAACGGCGCCGGCAAGACGACCACCTTGATGGCGATCGCCGGATTCCTCGGGCGCTACGGAGGGGAGGTGTTGGTGGACGGAATCACGCTCGAGGGCCCGGCATATCGCCGAGGCAGGGAGAGAATCGGCATAGTGCTCGAGGGTCGTAGCATTTTTCCCTCCCTCACGGTGAAGCAGAATCTGGAACTGGCCGAGGCGGATCTAGCGGAAGCGCTCGATCTGTTCCCGGAGTTGCAATCGAAACTGGCCCTCCGAGCCGGGCTCCTGAGCGGCGGGGAAGAGCAAATGCTGGCCTTGGTCAGGGCGGTATGTCGGCATCCAGTGGCCCTCTTGATCGACGAGCTCTCTTTCGGCTTGGCGCCCGCCCTCCTGCGAAAGGATCTTCGACCGGCTCCGATCCATCGCAGAGGCCAGCTCGACAGGAGTGCTGCTTGTGGAACAGCACATCCACTACGCCGAAACCGTGGTCGATCGGGCCCTGATCATGAACGAGGGACTCATTCGGGCCGAGGTCCCAGGGTCCGAGTTGGCAGCCCGGGAAGCAGACATCGAGAAGATCTACCTCGTGCGGGCTCGACGTGGCATTGGGAGTTTCACCCAACTCGGACCACTAAGTGACTTCGAAAGCTCCACTCCTGGTAGTGCGCGATCTCAAGAGCCACTCCGGCAATCAAGACCCTCAATGCTTCGAACTGAACTTGGGGAACAGGAATCGGTTCCCCGGAAGGTTGGGGCTCTCTCCGGAGGGGGGGCGGATCCCGACCGCGCCCATCGTGTACGCCATCACGTGGTAGCTGCCAGCGAGCGTGATCAGCTCGATCAGCTGACCATTGTCGTACATGCCTGCGAGCACCTTCCACGTCGAGTCGGCGATACGGCTGAAGTCGTGCAGCTCGTCCATCGACCGAAGCACCGCGGACTCTTGGGGGGTCCATGCATCGTGGTCCGGTCCCGCACCGACCCGTTCGATCTCTTCTTGGGCGAGCCCGCATTGGAGACCGATCTCTGTGTGCATCTCCCACATAAAGTCGGCGCCGCACCTCCAGGCCGTGCGAAGGATCGCGAGCTCACGATCGCGTAGGGGGAGACAAGTTGAGTCCTTCACGTAACCCACAAATGCCGAGCGAACACGCGCCAGCTCAGGGTTCCACATGAACGTACCCACGATGACGTTTGCGCGCGGATCGGATCGGCCTCCGGGGCTCTGGTTCCACAGCGCCTGAGTCTCTGGGTCTACCTCATCGTATGAGAGCGGCCGAATGCGAGGGAGTCCCGCTATGTCCACCTCGCTAGACCCCGTCTCGTCCATCTCGGACCTCCCCTGCTCTTGTCCACTACCTCTTGTCGTCTCCATTATACGGTCTGAGCACTCCGAGCCTCCCGGAACGGTTGATCGCGATCGGGCGAAGGGCCGCGGAGGAACCCGAGGATCCGCTCCGCGAGTATCCTCTTCTATATCTCATCGGTACCACCCGCTAGGACTGGGCGGGCGCAGATAGCACCACCTCGTTTATGACGCCGTCCAGGGGGCGTTGGCTGCGGTCAGCAGGGCGGAAGACCGGGCGCACAACGAGTGAACGGGCGCGGCTAAGCGGGCCACGCGATTCAAAGCCAGCTTTCCGAGGGAGCACTCAGGACCCCAAGCCAGCCGCCCGAACCCGTTCCACCGTCCACTCGCTCACCCGGTACAAGGCTCCGGAGGTCATGCGCGAAGATACGATGTGGTCGGCGAGGAGATAGTTCACGAAGCGCTCGTCCTCCACTGCTCGCAGCTCCGATGCAACACCACACAGGGAGGATGAAGCGAGCCCACCAGTCGAGCCCGAGTACGAGGAGCTGCTGTTTGGGGAACAGTGCCGATGCTCGGATTTCGTACACATGGAGGGCCATCAAGCGCGCCCTGCTGTAGGTCGTTCGATCATCTGCGAGTTCGGCAAGGCTTCACCCCGACCTTCGGTCACCCTAGCAAGGTGAACCCAGTCGAGTGAGCGTCGGCGAGCAACGATCGCCGGCAGGTCAGCTCCAACAACCGCTCTACGCCGCGAACCCTTATGTGGATAGCCGTCCTCTTCATTGGGCTCTACGGACCGGACAGCGTGAGGGGCTGTGGATCGCTTATCGTCTTGTGACGATGGAGACCGTCCGCTATCTGCCCGCCCAGGCGCTACCGAGGGGGGCGCGCTCGTCGGGGCGGGCCCCCGGAGCCGCGCTGATCCTTCGTCCCGTTCGCCTCGTTCGCACGCAGTGCCCCAGCTGACGCAGGCCCGGATGCACAAGTGCGGCGTTTCGCAGGACTGACCCTGGAGCGTGGATGATGAGCGGTATCGGCATGACAGGGACGACGAGAAGTGTTGGGACGGCTGCCCTTAGGGTGGAGGATCCGCGCATGCTTACTGGGCGCGGTCGGTATGTCGACGATGTCAACCTGTCTGGCATGCTGCACGCTGCCTTTCTGCGCAGTCCGTTCCCGCACGCAGATATCAAGTCAGTCGACGTCTCTGCAGCGAGAAAACTGCCAGGGGTTGCTGCGGTCTTCACCGGCGAGGACATGCAGGCCCGGACCCGACCTATGCGGCCGGGAAGCGCACCTGCCGGATACAGATACGAGCCGGTCTTCGCACTGGCCCACGGCAAGGTTCGCTTTGTCGGTGATCCTGTCGCCATCGTTGTCGCCGACTCGCGCTATATCGCGGAGGACGCGTGCGAGCTGATTGAGGTTGACTACGATCCGCTGCCCGCCATAGCGACCTACGATCAGGCGCTTGCCAGTGACGCGCCGCTCGTGTTCGACTCCCTTGGCACCAATGTGGTCTACGAAGCCGAGTGTTCCTGCGGGGACGTTGATGCCGCCTTCGCTCAAGCAGACCATGTGGTCCGAGAGACGTTCGAGCAGCATCGGATTGCGCAAGTCCCAATGGAGGGACGCGGTGGCGTCGCTGAGTACAACCCGGTGACCAAGGAGTTTACCTACCACGCGGGATCGCAGTCGCCTCATTTGCTTCGCGCCTGCCTAAGCGACGCCCTGGGTCTGGATCTCGAGCGAACGGCAGTTGTTAATGGTGACATCGGCGGAGCGTTCGGCCTCAAGCTCTATACCCATCGCGAGGACGTTGCCGTCTCCGCTGCTGCCCAATGGGTCGGTCGACCAGTGAAATGGATCGAGGACCGCAACGAGAACTTGGTCGCCGCGGGGCAGGCACGTGAAGAGAAGATGGAGGTTGAGGTCGCAGTCAGCCGGGATGGCATCATCTTGGGAACGCGAGGAGAGCTTCTCATGGACGGGGGTGCCTACCCAGGCATCCCCTTCCCTCCTGGGGTGTTCATCCCCCTTATGTTGAAGCTGTTCCCGGGCCCCTACCGTATGCAGGCCTACGCGATGCGAGGCACGGTCTTGGCGAGCAACAAGTGCACCTACAACTCCTACAGAGCACCCTGGGCTATGGAGACGTGGGTGCGCGAGCGGGTCCTGAACCTTATCGCCCGCGAACTTGGCCTGGATCCCGCCGACATCAGGAGACGGAATTTCTTTAGCGGGGCGAAGGGCGATCGGATGATCACGGGAATGTCGCTCACTGGCATCACCGCCGCTCAATCGCTCGAGCGTGCCCTCCTTGTCGCTGACTATGCCAAGCTGGCCGAGCAGAGGGAGGCCGCTCGAGTCGAAGGCAGATACCTCGGCATCGGCTTCGCAACCTGCATCGAAGCCGCACCTGGACCGAGCGAGGGGCGCGCTGGCAGGGATGCAGCGCGCCAAAGCAGTGCTGGCGCCAAATGGTCACCTCATCGTTTACACGACGCAGGCTCCGAGTGGTCATGGCCACGAAACGACGCTTTCGCAGATCGCCTCTGATGAGATGGGCATTCCGATGGGGTTCGTGAAGGTGGTACACGGAGACACCCGAACGACTCCATTCGCCATGATGGGCACCGGTGGCAGCAAAGCGGCGACCATGGCCAGCGGAGCGGTTCTACATGCGACGCGGGCACTTAAGCGCAAGGTGCTGTCCCTAGCCGCCGCAATGCTTGAGGCGAATATCGACGATCTCGACATCTCGGAAGCCTCGGTTCATGTCGCCGGTGTCTCGGCGGCACAGCTGACGATCGAAGAGATCGCCCGCAAGGCCCACTTCGCCCCGCACGAGCTGCCCGCCGGCGAGGACCTCTTGCTGGAGTCAACCGCATCCTACGATGGCGGGCTCGGGGGATGGTCTGGTTCGACGCACCTTTGCGTTGTGGAGGCGGATTTGCAGACCGGTCGAATCAGCATCCTTCGTTACCTCGTCGTGGAGGACTGCGGAAGGATGGTGAATCCCGCAATCGTGGAAGGCCAGGTGTGCGGTGGGGTTGCCCAAGGAGTTGGAGAGGTGCTCTACGAGCGCTCCGCCTATGACTCAGAGGGCAACTTCCAAGCTGGAACGTTGGCAGACTACTTGATCCCAACAGCCAGTGAGATTCCCTTGATAGAGATCGATCACCTGGAGTCGGAAACGAACGAAGAGGTCAGCTATCGCGGCGTCGGGGAAGGTGGGCTCCTAGTGGCGCCTGCAGCAATCACTAATGCCATCGAGGACGCGCTGACTCCCTTCGGCGTGACCATCAGAGAGCAATATCTTCCTCCATCACGAATTCTTGAGCTCGTCGGAGTGATCTCCTAGCTCCTCTCGGAGTCGGAACCTCCGGACATCCTGATATGTGTCACGCTGCTGTTCCAGCTGCTTATGCACCCTGAGCCCTAGCAATGTTCACCACAAGCAATCGACACAGCTGATGGCTGTTGTTGTCCCACGAGTGCCAGGTACCACGCTGAATAACGGCGTCGCCGGTTTTGAGTTTTACCCGCTCCACCTCCAGAACTAGGTCGATCGACCCCTCCAGCACTACTACCAAATCGAGTGTCGGCGTGGCATGCATACCTGCACCACGCGACGCATCGTAGTATTCGCTTGTGACGTCCTGTTTCCGCGGCGAAGCCTCAAGAGGTGGGAAGCTGACTTCCTTAACCAGTATCCCACCATCTGATGGAACCATAGGCATTTCGTGCGGTGGGTCAATCTCCACATTAAGATCTCGGAGTGGAATCTCTAGCTCTAAATAGCCCGATGACACGAGGCTGGGATGGCCAGTTGGAGCGCGCGTCCGGGACACTGCCTCATCGCTGGTGACGCACGATCTACCTTCACGATCTATCCCAGTGATGATGCGTCGGCTTGGATAGGTCATATCCGCATCGTTCCCTCAGTGACTAGCATCAGACACCCTTTTTGCACCTGATTGCCTTCTTTTGTAAGGAAGATTACCATCCTTAACAACGCCTTGTAGATCCTTGTAATTTCCTTTGCTGCTGCCTCCAGCTAGGAGTGGTGGGCCTGGCATGTCAGCCGAGGTTAAATCTGTACGCGTGAGTTGGGGAGATCTGGGTGGTGACCGGATGACACGCTGGCGGCAGCTGCCAGATGAGTCGCTTGGCGGTGCGTCAGCCGAGGCGGAGAGCCAGGTCGGCGAAAGGAGTGCTGCGGCGACGACGAAGCGCAGGGAGATAAAATCCGCTGGTGGTGGCTGCGGATGGGGAGGTTGGTTTGGCGGCGCCCGCCGCCTCGATCTTTACGGTTGCCGGCGGAGGTCAAGCTCAGGCAGCTTTGTCCACGACCGGCGGCGCTTGCGGGTGCCATCGGTCGCTTCGTCGAGTCTGGCAGCCACGCCGAGCTGATCAGAGCCGAAGGCCACTCTGGTGAACTCTTCGAACGGCAGGCCCGCTCCTACTGCTGACCACCCGAGATGCGAAGCAGGAAGAGCGCATCGAGCGATGACTTCGCCTCCCTGACAGTATTTGCGCTTTCCCGCCCCCACCGGAAGCGGATCCGTCACTGCAACTTCATCGAGCGGACCTTCGGCGAGTCCCGCCGGCGGGTGAAGGTCATCGGCCGGCTCCCGGGCGAGACCGGCTGCCTGTCGTTGGTGTGGGCGGTGCTGGACCGGGCCAGCCGAGGCTGGCGCGGCGTCACCCAAACATCAGAAACCATCCGGCTGCTCCAGGATCTGCGCCGCCAACTGCTGGAACCGCCGGTCGATCTTGGCTCCCGCCGAACCCGGCGCAACCTCACCAATGACCCCGCGAAGGGCGAGGCTCTCACCGCCTGAGCTGCCGGACCTCGAACTTTTTTCGGCTGGACGTCTTCGAGGCTCGGGACTATCCGCGCCCCAGAGACGCCAGCCCGCCAGGATGAAACAACGCGGCGAAGGAGGTCCCCAGATGAGCGCCATCGGACGGAACCAGCCCTGCCGGTGCGGCAGCAACAAGAAGACCAAGCACTGCTGCGGCGTCCCGCACGGACCCTCCGAGTCCGAGTTGGCGAAGGCGTTCCTGGCCGGCCAAGCCCGCGACGCGGCCCGCCGGCTCATCCGGCTGTCTGAGGACGAGCTACACGACCTGTTCGAGGAGTGAGGTTCCCCAGTTTTTGTGGACACCTGAGAGGCTGACCTTGGGGTCGGCTGGGAGGATGTCTGATCATGGGAACTATGAGGCGGAAGTTCACGTTGGAGTTCAAGACTGAGGCTGCGCATCGTGTGATCGATACGGGCCGGTCGGTTGCGGAGGTGGCGGCTGAGCTGTCGGTGGTGGATAGCTCGTTGGCCCGGTGGGTACGCGATGAGCGACGCCGGTTGGAGGCGGTGGCGGGCAGTTCGGATGAGCCGTTGAGCGCGGCGGAGCGTACGGAGTTGTTGAGGTTGCGCCGCCAGGTGGCTGAGCAGGACAAGGACCTGGCCTTCTTGGGAAAAGCTGCCGCGTACTTCGCTTCGAGTCCACCAAAGCCGAGAGATTTGCGTTGATGGCGGCGGAGTGCGCGACCTTTGAGATCACCCGGATGGCCCGCCTGCTCGAGGTGTCGGCTTCGGGCTATTACCGCTGGCGAGCGGCCCAGGACCGTGATCTTTTGCCCAGCGAGGTCCGCCGGGCCGATCTGGACGCCAAGATCATCGGCTTCCACCAGGCGTCGAAGGGGACCTACGGCTCGCCGCGGATCACCACCGACCTGCACCAGGCCGGCGAGCGAGTGAGCCGCAACACCGTCGCTGGGCGGATGGCCGATCTGGGCATTGTCGGAGTCAGCCCGAGACTGTTCAAGGTGACCACCACCACCGTCGACCCCGACGCCAGCTACCCGCCGGACCTGGTCCAGCGGGAGTTCCATCCCAAGGGGGTGGACGAGCTGTGGACCTCGGACATCACCTACCTGCCCGTCGGCGACGGCGAGGCGTTCATGTGTGCCATCCGAGACGAGGGATCGTCGCGGGTGCTGGGATACGCCATGGCTGATCACATGCGTACCGAAATCGTTCTCGATGCCCTCGACCAAGCGGTCTCGGCCCGTTTCGGGCAGGTGGCCGGCACGGTGTTTCACACCGACAGGGGCAGTCAGTTCAGCGATCGAAAGGTCGTGGCAGTCTGTGACCGAGTCGATCTGGTCCGATCCATGGGAGCGACCGGTAGCTGCTACGACCACGCCAGCGCCGAAAGCTTCTGGTCGATCTTCAAACACGAATACTTCTACCGGCACACCTTCACCGACCTCGACGAACTCCGGGCCGGTGTCGCCCTCTACATCAACTTCTACAACCACCGACGGCGATGCACCAAGGCCGGCAACCAAAGCCCGATCCAATACGAACTAGCCTTAGCCCGCAGCAAGCCACAAGCCGCATAAACCGTGTCCACAATTTCTGGGCAACCTCAGAGATGCTCGACCTGCCCGAAGAGCACCTGTCGCTTCAGCTCCCCCTGCCCAAGCTGCTGGCCCCTGAACTCAAGGCGCTGCGCTACGCCATCGACGACGATGACCTTGACGCCGTCGACGAGCACCTCGAACCGGCGCTCAAGCGCGTCGACAGCCCCCTGCGGCGAGCCGCGCTGGCCCGAACCGTGCTCGCCCTCGCCGCCAACGGCACAATCGAACCCGCCGTGGCCGACACCGCCATCATCGACCTCGACTCGCACGACACCTCGGCACTGATGCGTACCAGCCTGCTTCACGCCCTCTCCGTCTCCGTCGGCGCCAGCCGCACCCCCTCCGGGTTACTCGTCGTTTCCCGCTAGCCCCCAGCCGACTAAACCGTCACACCCCCCGACTACCATCCACATAGGAACCAGCGTCCGGAAGCAGTTTCCACCAGTCCTCTTCATCGACGAGGCCTACACCTTGACCAGGTCATCTGCGTCCGAGGACTTCGGTTCCGAGGCGGTGGACACCCTGGTCAAGCTCGTGGAGGACCATCGGGACGAGCTGGTGGTCATCGTGGCCGGCTACGGCCAGGAGATGGTCCGGTTCATCGCCGCCAACCCCGGGCTGCAGGGGATTTTATCAGTCGAACTGATCGAACCAGTTCCAGTCCCAGGGAGTGATCGAGCGTAATGGGCTGACGAAACGAACGTTCTCAACGGCTGCGGTAGGGTTGTCGAGCGTAGGCAAAGCCTTGCTTACCTCCAGCGGGTCCTCATCAAGAAAAAGTATCGTGAGGCGTCTGCAAGGGGGTACCTCCTGCTCGCCCTGGCCCCGAGTCGCCTCGTTGACCAGTGTCCAGACGCCCGCCACTCCAGGGCACAGCAGCAGACGGGGGATATACTCCCGATCGATCCAGCGGAACGATTCCTCCAGCTCTACCGAGTCGCCAGACCAGTCACTCACACGAATATGGATCCCACGGTTGGGACGCAGAGGGAGGGCATCTGTCGAGATTGAAACGCGGGGATTAACATAACCTTTTATGGGGATAAAACGTTGGGCGAGGGGTCGATGAACATAGCGCAATTCTGGACGGCGACCCCACTGATAGGTCAGGTCGGTGAGACGACGGAAAGCAGCCAACGTGTTGTCGATCGGCTCTCGGTACCAGTATGTGTTCACGTACTGACAGCCGAGCAGGGCGGCATCAGTTCCACTTGAAAAGGGAGCGCAGTCGGGAGATCTCACCCACCGCTCGCCCCAGATTACACCTGGAAGAGCGAGGTATTCCGGCCGATGGTCCAACTGGTGCCATTCATTGTACTTCCAATGGTAGTTCGCTTCGACTTGACTGAATGCAAGAATGGCGCTTGTTGCCGTCATGGGGGGAGGCTCCTTAGGAGGGTGGGGAACGGGGTGAGATTCGAAGAATCACCGGCCTCGAATTCAATGCACTTTGCGCCCCTGCTTGGGCATCGAGTCGGGGAGACGTAGCCGCCTATTACTTGAAGTTCGGAAAAGGTACAATCCGGGAAGGAGGAGTCGGTCTCGGTGAGAATGGTGTTGACTGGCCAAGAGGTGCCGGAAGGCTTTCAGCCGAGGTTTGCACGATGAAAGAATACGCGCACCTTCTTTATATAAGTCCAGGGCCCGGTCGACTGCCCATCGCGCGTTCACTGCGGCTGGCCCTGGTGGCGATCAGACACCAGGGCGCCTCGGGCAACGCCCGTGGCGCCGCCCACCCGGAGCGTGGGAGCGCCGCGAATGGCAAGACGTAGTGGCGGCACAAAGCTCATCTACGCTCGTCGCGTCCAGGAAGACCAACCGGTCCGGCAGGCCGTGCTGGTCGATCAGCCTGACTCGTTCCGTTTCGTCATTCGATGGTTGGGTAGAACCGGCACGATATTGCTCATCTTGAGCCTCTCTCCGGTGGACGGTGATCGCGGGCTTGTACTGCCGTACCACTGTGCGGGGTCCAGTTCGGTGGGCCGGCGAGCCGGATAGGGGCCATTGGGGTCCTGTCGCACCATCTCGGCAACCGACGCGCAGTGTGGCGATCCGGCCAATGTGGCATCCTAGACAATGTAGCGTCATGACCGTGGTAGCGATCTGGCACCGTTGTGTCCGTGATCGCTGGACGTCCGTGCTGGGCAGGAGGGGAAGCTGGCCATGAGCAGACCGCAGGTTGATATGAATCTTTTCGATCGGGCGGTGGTCGAGAATCCATACCCACTGTATGAGCAGATTCGTGAAGCCGGTCGCGTGGTGTGGAACGACACACTCCAGGCCTGGATGCTGACCGGCTTTGACGAGTGCTCCCTGGTGTTGACCGATACGGGCCGGAGCTTCGCCATGATGAACGACGACCTAGAGCTGACACCATGGAACGACGTCCCCAACATGATCATGGTCGACGGTGCCGAGCACGTCCGCTTGCGCAAGAATTTGGCCCCCCTGTTTACCCGTCAGGCCGTGGCCAAGTGGGAAGTCCGTATTGGCCAAGTCGTCGATGATCTTCTCGCCCCGTTGGTTGCGGGTCGAGACAGCTTCGATCTCATCGGTGAGTTCACCATGATCCCGACAATCATCGTGGCGGACATGCTGGGCGTTCCACCAGGTCGCTACGACGATTTTCAGCGATGGTCACACGCCATAACCGGAAACATTGCCTACGGGCACGAGGACGAAGAAACCCGTGAGGTGATGCGGCAGGCGACTGTCGAGGTCAACGAATATCTCCGCGAGGAGATCGAGCGGCATCGCCGGGAGCCGCTCGACGACGTATTCAGCTTCATGCTGAAACTACCGGAGCTGAGCGAGGCGGAGACCCGTTCCACCGCGCTGATGTTCCTTCTCGCCGGCTACGACACGACGGCGAAGCTGATGTCCAACATCTTGGTGGCCCTGGAGAGCAATCCAGATCAGCGAAAGATCGTGGTCAACGACCTCTCCCTCGTCCCGGCGACCATCGAGGAAACGTTCCGCTGGATGGGCGTAACGCAAATGACCCCCCGGAAGGTAGTGAGAGATCTCAGCCTCTCCGGCACCGAGCTCCACCGCGGTGACATCGTCTACGTCATGGTGGAAGCAGCGAACCGTGATCCCGCTCGCTGGCCGGATCCGCTGCGCTTCGATGTCCGTCGCGAACAAAAGTCTCATCTCGGCCTGGGATTCGGCCCCCACCTCTGCATCGGCGCAGCCCTAGCTCGACTGGAAACCAAGATCGCGATCGAGCGTCTGTTGTCTATAGCGCCCGAGTACGAGCTTCGCGGCATCGACTACGGCATGTCCCTCTTCGTCCGGGGCCCCGAAGTAGGCTTTCTTGACATCAAGATGCGCTCGGCGTCTTAGTGACCTGAGTTGCTGATTCGCTGGCCCCATCCGGCGCGGCAGAAGGTCGGGGTATAACCCGCCAGATGGTCCTTCCGCGCGGCAAGAGGGCGCTGGCTGAGCGCAACAGAACGAGCGATCGATAATCCGAGGAGGGGGTAACCACGGACGTACAGATCGGCACGTACGCGCCCGGGCGCTCGGGACCGGGCACACGACAGATGCTTGAGAAAGTACGCAGCAGCCACCGACGCCGGATGCAGGGTGTCCCACCTACCCGGTAGCATCGGTTGGGGACACTCAGAAACCAGGTTCGTCCGGGTTATTGGGACAACATCAAGGCGCCGTTGGGCCCCTACCGACAACAATCTCTGTTGGTGCTCCCCGACCAAGAAAAACGGGTTCAGGCTTCGACGCCCAAAACACTCCATTCCGAGGGCAGCTTGCTAGGCGTCACCGCCAGGAGGATGCGGCTATCCGCGACCAGCGATGCAGCGAGCTCCTCGTCGTCACCGACCGGCCAGCCATGCTTCTCCCGGATGGAGCGATCCATCGGGAGGTTGCTCGGGATGTCCTCGAGGATCTCCACCGTCCCCGATACCCGGACGTAGCGATGGCCCGTGGAGTCGTCGATGATCAGCTCGATCCGGGGATCGCGGCTGAAGATCTTGTACTTCACGCGGACGCGGGTCGTACTGATGAAGAACCGCTCGCCGTCCCAGAAGAAGAGATTGGGCGACAAATGGGGCCGGCCGTCTCGCTTCACCCCGGCGACGATGACGTTGCGAGGTTCGGCCAGAAAATCGGAGAGGGACGACATGGCCGCATGGTAGCGGGGGCCCTCACAGCACCGTTGTGTTGAGCGAAGCGGTGCTGTCTGAGCGGCAGCTCCGCCTACGCCGCGCCCGGCCGTTCGGCTGGACGAGAAAGCGAAGACATTGCTGTTCGCGAATCATGCCTCGACTCGGGACACCAGAGCAGAGTCCGTGGTCATCATCGCATGATCTCAACTCCCGACTCGCTTGGACTCGAGGTGGGCGACAAAGCGTAGCGAGCGTGGCACAAGTGCCGCAGTGAGTCACCCAAACCCGGGGCGTTAGGGGACCAGCCCGGCACCACACCATTCGGCGCTCACCTTCTGGGGCACTTCATCAATAACGCCCCGATCTCGTCCGGAACCGCTGGGTAGCGGCGCACCGAAGGCAGCGACAGCAAGCAGCAGCCATAGGGCTCGCGCCAATATCGGCAAGTGCGGCGTGCTTCAGACGGGGTCTCCATAGGCGTCGCAGTCAAAGTTCTCGCAGACGAACACCGAGTCGATGACGTTCGACGGGTCGCGGGGAAGCGCGGTCACGCCACAGAAGGGGCAGATCGGTGCGCGCTCGACGTCGGCGTCGTCCCATTCGCTCATGACCGGCACGGTACTGGCCCGTCGGGGTGATCAAGCCCCCGTGCCGGGCCTGGGCAGATCGGCCCTATCTGTGCTTCGGCGGGGGCGACGGCTCTGAGTCAGTTCGCTCGTGTGCGTGGGGTTGTTCGGCGGGGTCGGTGGTGGCGGCCCAGCTGGCGAGCAGCTTGAGCGCGTCTTCTGAGGGCGAATCGCGTTCGGCGCTGCAGGCGGTGAGGGTGAGGCCGGTGTCGGCGAGGAGGTCCATGGACTCGAAGGCGACGTCGATGGCGCCGACTACGGGGTGGTGGAAGTGCTTGATTCCGGTTCGGTGCAGGAGGACGTTGTGGGCGGCCCAGCGGAGGCGGAACTCGTCGCGGCGGGTGGCGAGCTCTCCGATGAGATCGGTGAGATCGCGGTTGTAGGAGTCGCGACCGGCTTCGCTGCGCAGTAGTGCGACGGTGCTGTGGGCGACTTCTTTCCAGTCCGGGTAGAACTTGGTGGACCGGGCGTCGAGGAACGCGAATCGGGCCAGGTTTACGGGGCGATCCGGTTCCTCGTAGGCGGGCGAGTAGAGGGCTTGGCCGAGGGGGTTGATGGCGAGGACGTCGAGGCGTCCGTTGCGCACGAAGGCGCGGCGCTGGCCATGGCGGTGAGGAGCCGGGCGATGCTGGGCCGGATCGACGGCTGGGAGCCCCGCCGGGCCGAGGGGTTCGGTTTGGCGGCTCGGGCCAGGTTGAACAGGTGGAGCCGTTCGGCTTCGTCTAGGTGGAGGGCGCGTGCGACGGCATCGAGGACGTCGTCGGAGACCCCTCGGATGTTGCCCTTCTCCAGACGGGTGTACCACTCTGTGCTCACCCCGGCCAGCACGGCGACCTCTTCGCGTCGAAGGCCCGGCACGCGGCGTCTTCCTCCGCCGGAAGCCAGACCGGCTTGGTCGGGGGTGATCTTGGCCCGCCGGGTTGCCAGGAACTCGCGGATCTCGGCTCGGTTGTCCACGCAGTCAAGGCTACGGCGACTCGCCGAGAGTAGGGGGGTCTTGGCTGTACCCCCTACAACTGCGAGCTCCCGCGTCTGTCTGGAGAGGGGGTTTCATGGGTCATGTCGGTTGGGTCGCGAGCCGGCGGGGGCAAAAAATCCCCTCTAGGTACGACAGGAGCAACACCATGGCCCAGGAGCCTTCCGCAGCACAGAAGATGATCGGCGACGTCGCACCGAAGCTGGCCGATCTCACCGACACGGTCCTCTTCGGAGACATCTGGGAACGTCCGGGACTGTCCCCTCGGGACCGCAGCCTCGTGACGGTCACCACGCTTGTCGCCCCGTACCGCAACGATCAACTCAGCTTCCACTTGCGCCTCGCGCTGCAGAACGGGCTCAGCGCCGAGGAGTTGGTCGAGGCCATCACCCATCTGGCCTTTTACGCCGGGTGGCCGAACGCCATGGGGCGCTGTCGGGGTCCTCAAATCCGTCCTGGCAGAGAGAGGAGACACCCCGTCATGAAGACCATCTTCGTCACCGGCGCCGGTCGCGGTCTCGGCGCCGACATTGCCCGCCGCGCCCTGGCCGCCGGCCATCAGGTCGTCGCCACCGGCCGCCACCCCGAGACCGTCGCCGAGGCCTTCGGCGGCGAGCGGGACAATCTGCTTGTCACCGCCTTGGACATCACCGATCTGGCCAACGCGGAGGCCGCCGCCCTCCAGGCGATCGACCGTTTCGGTCGTATCGACGTGTTGATCAACAACGCCGCCAACTTTTATGCCGGGTACTTCGAGGAGATCTCCCCAGCCCAGATGCGCCAGCAGATCGAAACGAACCTCTTCGGCCCGATGAACGTCACCCGCGCCGTGCTGCCGTTCATGCGTAAGCAACGCCGGGGGCACATCATCACGATCTCCTCGCTCGCCGGGCTGGTCGGCCAGGAGTTCTGCGTGGCCTACGCGGCGGCCAGGTTCGGCGTCGAGGGCTGGATGGAATCCCTCCGATTCGACCTCGCCCCGTTCGGCATCGACACCACGATCGTCGAACCCGGCTTCTTCCGCACCGAGCTACTGGTCGACGCCTCGACCACCTGGGCGGAACTGTCCATCGCCGACTACGCCGAGAGCACCTCCGCCACCAAGACAGCCTGGCAGGCCATGAACGGCCAACAGGCAGGCGACCCGGCCAAGCTCGCCGACGCCATCATCACCATCGCCGAACAGGACAATCCTCCGGCACGATTCGTCGCCGGCGCGGATGCCATCGCGGCCGTCGAAGCCAAAGCCAACGAACTGCGTGAACAAGCCGACGCATCCCGGGAACTGGGCATGAACCTGGCAGTCGACGACATCGTGACCGGCCGACCGCTCCCGGAAAACCATGAGCGCCCACCCGGCGCCGCATCCAGCACATCCCTCTCCACAACCCGAAAGAAAGAACTCGATGGAACTTCTCTACCCCCAACTCGCACCAAAACCCCGCACAGCTGTTCACCGGCGACGCCTGGTGGAACGTCATCTGCGCCGGCGAAGAACCCTCCCGTGCCCGCCTCAACCATGTCCGGTTCGCTCCAGGCGCCCGCACCAACTGGCACTCCCACATCCTCGGCCAAACCCTCCACGTCGTCGCCGGCGAAGCGCTCTCCACTGTCCAAATCGGCCCGACTGTGCGCTCCAAAAACCGCTCGCCGTCGGAAATGGCGGATGCCTGTGTAACTGGTCAACCAGACGGCCGCGTGGCGCGGGTCGTTCAGCGAAAGCTCGCGAGGGCTATCCCGGTCGCAATTCTCTGCTCGGTATCTGGCGATCCTCCTGAGCGTCGCGACCCGCGTAACGGACCCATTATCGGCGACGCAGGGCGTGCAGTGATCGGCCGCCCTGCCCCTTGATCACGTCGCGCCTCGTACCAGGGCGCATCCTCAATGTCCTCTGGGCAAGGATGGGGGAAAGAACGCCGCCGCTGCACCCATGTCCTGCCGACAACGAGTCGAAAAGGTGCTGAGGTCACGATCGCTAGCAATCGGCGGGATAACACGCCGGGTGTCTTGTGGTGAAATGTGGTGCAAGACGCGTACCGCTACCCCAACGACCCATACAAAGTGCTGGTCAGCCGTGGTGCAGGTTGCCGCTCGACTTCGAGTCTTCGGCTGCCCCGTGCTGCAGTTCAAGCGGCCGGAGCCGCCCGTAGTTCTGGGCTATTCGGGCGGCCGCCCCAGGCACACGAGGCGATCATCGAGATGTTCATGGGCCACCGATCGGACCGCCTTGGCGATGACATTGCTCCCGCTGGGGCGCCGCGAGAACCGGGATGAGAGCGCGATCAGTACGCCTGGGTGGTGTCCGCCACTGATCAGTTGTTCATTGGCTAGGCGGGCGAAGTCGGCGACGTTCTCGGTAAGCAGCACGTAGCCCTCGTCCACTGCCGCAGCCAGTAGGTCAGGGTCGGACCGGCCGGCGAGGCCCAGCCCGGCGGCGGTACTGGCTTCGATGCCGTCAGCGCGTAGTGCGTCGGCCAGGGCGGGCGGGTACATCTCGTCGAGCAGGAGCTTCAATGATCGGGCTCGACCTCCGTCTCTGTATGGTGCAACTCGATCCGGGCGGCTATCTCATCGGGATACGCGGCCCGGTAACGCAGGGCTGCGTCGATCTGGGGTCGAGTCAGGGTCGACTCCTCGATAACCACCCCAACCGAATCCGGATCTGTCCGCGCCAGGTCCTCGACCCACATGGCGACCTCCCACACATCAGGCCCCCCGACCAGCCCGGCCCTCCGACCGGTTGGGCCATCGCGGAAGGTGATCAGCGGATGTTCGTCCCGCCGTACACCCTCATCGGCATAGCGGCGCAGGCGCTCCGACAGCGTCTCGCCCGCGGCTCGAGCCCGCACCCGCAACCTCTGCGCCAGGCCCCGTTTGTGGTCCTTTGGTTAAAGAATCTCTGTGTCGCAGGTGGCGGCCACCACAGAGGCATACGTCCGGGTTGTTACGTCGTCGGCTCGTTCGGCGATGTCGTCGGTTCTTCGCTGGTGTTGCAGAGAACTTCCCCGGTGATGTGGCCCCCGGCTCCGAACTGGCAGGGGTTGTTCACAGTGGCTGTGACCCTTGCCCTCGTTGGTCGCGCCCAGTGGGGGTCGGTCGATTGGCCACGTTCAACAAGACCAGGTCTCGGTCAAAGTCCCATGGCTGGACCGCGGCGTCGTATTCCCAAAACAATACCGAGCCGTTCAACTCGGACATGGTTGGTCAGGGTTTTGTTACTCTGCTCAAAACGAAAGATGCCAGATCGATTGCCGGAGCGTAGGTTCGCAAAGGCACTTTCTCGCGGGAGTCGAGACATAGCTGGACCGGTGCGTGCGCGGGGTTTGACGAAGACAGGGGTTGAACATGAGAGGTCATCTGTATGGGATCTGGGGTAGGCGCGGCGTGGCCCGAGCCGCGGTGCTCCTGGCCGCGGTAGCCTCCGGCTGCGTGAGCGTCTGGACTTCGCCGCCGGCCTCAGCGACAGTGACGGTTACGTCGCACTTCATCCAGACGGCGACGTCGTCGAACCTGGTCGGCGGATTCATCACCGAGATCAATAATGCGGCCACCAACGGCAACCCCAACGCCCTCCTTTTCGTGACACCGGTGTTCAACTCCGGCGGGGTGTGCGGGTGCGTGGCCTTCGCCGATCCGGTGGCCGTCTACTATCTTGCCGGCGACCAAAAATGGGGCATCGCCGACGCAACCATCACGAACAACATCCCTGTCGGTGCGCAGTTCAACGTGCTGGTCGTCCAGAAGCCCAACAAGTCGGTCTTTACCGCCACCGCCACCTCGACGAACATCTCGGGCAATGGTTTCACGCTGACCAAGTCGTCGACGGTAGGCAAAGGCGCAGCCCTCCTGCAGGTGACGCAGAACTACACGCCCGGCGGCCACCAGGTCCCCTCGGTCAACCCCCACGCCCCAGGCGTGGTCTACGGATTAGGCCCGAACGGCGACCTCTGGGACATCCAGAACCTCGACAATGCCGCCATGCCCGTCGACGCCGCTTACAACGTCATGGTCGGCGCCACGGCCAGCAATGGAGGAAAGGCGGCGCTCCTCACCGGCAACTCGTCCAACACGGTCGGGATCACCACGCTGATCAGCAACAAAGAAACCAACGGCAACCCCAACGCCGTGGTGTTCGAGACGCAGAACTTCGATCCCGACCTACAGTTCGGGACCAACTTCCCCCATCAAACCGGGGTCGGTTACGCCAACAGCCCCACCGACCAGGGCTACGTCGTCGCCCTAGACGGTGCGTCCATGCCGACCGCCACCCACTACTTCAACCTGCTGGTATTCGGCAGTTGACGGTCTTGGGAATCCTTCGGGCCGGCTGACCAAGGTCCGGCTGATAGTCAAGATCGAGGCCGAACACGTCGGCGGCGTGGCGTAGACCGGGTCGCAGTGACCTTCGGCGGTGGCTGCTTAGGCGCCCAAACCGCCCTCCACCCGGTCAGGCAGCGACAGGCGGTCTACGGACGTCAACCGAACGCTGCGCCAAGGTACTGCCGCATTGTCTCCTCCTCGTTCAGCTCCGCCGAGGCATCGCTAAACCTCACCTCGCCTCGGCTCAGCAGATACACGTGGTCCGCTATGCCTAGCGCCTTCGTCAGGTACTGCTCGATGACCAACCAGAGCGATACCCGAGCGAGCGAGCTCGACAATGTTTTCGAACAGCTCCTCGACGATCATGGGAGCTAACCCATGTTTATTTCGTCCAGAAGCACGATTCGAGGCCCGACTCTGACGGTAGTAAGTGGCTTCGAACTCTGCTGAGGCGATGTAGCTATTGTCGTCGGCGATTTCGCCGTATAGGCGGCGGTGCTTTAACCAGTCGATGTAGCCGAGGGTGGCGAACTCGATGTCGTCGAGGTCCCTCCAGGTCCCCGGAGGTAGATGAGCTACCACTTGTTGAGGCTGTTGAACGCCTCGGCCATTGGCGTTGACGCCCCTATATCTAAAGACGCTTGTTCAGGCGGCAGTGGCGAGGGCCTGTTTGGCGTCAGTGATCGGTCGTGACGTGCTGGTAGATCTCTCAAGCCAATAAACGTTCGAATCAGCGGATGATTTCGCATTTTCTGAGGCCTTTCGCAGTGCGGCGGTTGATGTATTTGATGGTGGGTTCGTGAAAGTGCATTCTGACGATGACGGGACCGGTAGAGGGCGGCGTTGGGTTGGCGATGCCCGCCGGTGTAGAGCCGGTGGCGACCGGCGGTCATGCCGGAGCTGGCTGGGATCGGGCAGCCTCCGCAGAGTTTGGCGAACGCATCGTCGGAGCGGAACCGTTCGGGGTTGTCGCCGAACATGACCAGGATCTCCGCTGCTGTGTCGGGTCCGATGCCGAATGCCTGGCGCACGGTCGGGACGATGCCGACAGTTGGCCGCAGTGGGATCGACGGCGATGCCGCTGAATGGTCTGGTCGTCGCGATGCTGACGTCATGGTCCTCATCGTCACTTCAGCACCGGAGCCCAATATCTTGTCGTGCAAGACGTGGACTGTCGCATCGATCCGGTGAAAAAGTCGTGGTCAGGGGTGGGGCTAGGTGGAATCGAACCACCGACCTCAGCATTATCAGGGAAACGGTCACCCCACTCATGACCGGCCACGATGCAGAAATCTACCTGCTGAGCAGGCGCTTTGTCGTTCTTCGGTCGGCGTCAGAGGGCCTCGCTAGGCATCATTCGTGCCGACCATCGCGGCGCAACCGCGGCGCAGCTCTCCCTGTCCCCACGACCGACTTGTCCCTCTCAGACAGCGTCGTCGCTACTAGGGCTGGCGACTGCCCCGGCGGTCGTGGCCCAGGAGGTACGGCGGCGACCTTGAGGGTTATCCACGGCAAGGCCGCCAATGACCGTTCTACGAACTGTATACTGGATTGTGTGACAACTCCTGTTCCGACAAGGTTCAGCGACGAGGAGATCGAGTTGCTTGACGAACTCGTGGCAGCGGGGATCGGCGAGACCCGATCGGCCGTCGTCCGGGAAGCGGTTGTCCGCTTGGCCGACACTGTTCGGAGGGCTGAAGACGGTTGCGCCATCGCGACCTCCTATCGAGAGTCGCCGCAGTCAGCTGACGAAGATCAACTCGCTTTGGCGAACGCTCTCGCCATGACCGAAGCGGAGCCTTGGTAGCTCAAGGAGAGCTTTGGCTCCTCGAGACGCCGGATGATAAGCACCGACCGGTCCTTGTCGTGTCTCGCAACGAGGCCATACCGGTTCTCAACAATGTCGTCGTGGCACCCGTCACCAGCACGATTCGACGCATCCCGACGTGTGTTTCGGTTGGGCCAGACGAAGGGATCGACCATGACAGCGTTGCCACCTTCGACAACATGGCCGCCGTTCCCAAGGGTCTGCTCTCGACCCGACTGGGCAGCCTCGGGCCTTCCGGTCGTGACTCGATTTGCTCGGCTCTTCGCGCACTCGCCGACTGTTGAGCCGCAGACTCAAAGATCCCTCGACCCCATCGTCAGGGGCGCGCAGCTGGCGCGGATCGGGGACACTACGGACCGGGTTCAGCCGGCCGCGCTGCCTTAATGCAACAGTGCCCTATTACGTGCTGTTCGTCATCGAGCTCGACCGACGCGTCGTCCACCTCCTCGGTGTGACGGCAAACCCGAATGGGCCGTGGGTGACTCAGGTCGCCCGCAACCTCACTAGCGACGTCGAGGAGGCCGGCCGCAGATTCCGGTTCTTGATCCGCGATCGGGACACCAAGTTCCCGGCAAGCTTTGACGGCGTATTCGCCTCGATCGGCATCGAGGCGAGCAAGACCCCGGTCCGATCACCTAGAGCGAACGTGTTCGCCGAACGATTCGTGAGAACCATCCGGACCGAATGCCTCGACCACCTGCTCGTCTTCTCCCGACGTCACCTCGAAGCCGTCGTCTCCGAATACCTCCGCCACTACAACCAGGCCAGGCCACACCGATCGCTCGCTCTTGACCAGCCAATCCCTCGGCTAGCGACGACGACCACAAACGGCACGATCGTCCGGCGCCACGTGCTCGGCGGCATCATCCACGAATACGACATCGCGGTATGAGCCACGACACTGTCCCACCGGCATCGCGCTGCCCCAAGTGAGAATAAGCTGGTCTCGGAAGACGAACTTCGGCCTTGACAGCATCAGCCCGAGTCGCTCACCGCCACCCAGCAATAGCTCTTCCTATGGCGGTCGTTTGCCCGACCTCGATCAGATGCCCGTCGGGATCGCGGAGGTAGCAACGGATCTCGTACTTGTGCTGCTTTGGCGGGGGTCAGGAACTGAGCACCCCGGGCGCTCCATTCGGCGTACACGGCGTGGATATCCGTCACCCGGATATTGAGGAAGCTGCTGACCCGGTCGGGGTCGTGTGGCGTCTCCAGGGTGACCGCAGGCTTGTCATCGGTCGGGCCTCCGCCGAGATTGATGACGATGTAGGGGTTGGCGAGTGCGACATTGGTCGGCTCTGGGCCGAAGACCACCCGGCCGCCGAGTATCTCGGTGTAGAAGCGCCGGGAGCGCTCGACATCGTCCGACAACAATGAAGTGGCACAGCACCATTCCATCTCCGGGCGGTGTGAAGTCGGCCATCCCGGCACCTCCAGTAGTTGAGGCTGCGTATCCCGCTTAGCACGGGATATGCACGCGGTCGTGCGATCATGTGGGTTCCGCGCCAGAGATAGCTCGCAATCTAAGAAGTGAATGATTCATCGGCATCCTACTTCGTACACAAGTGCCGGCCGCCGCCACGAATCACCGAGCACCGGGGGGTCATGGGATCGAAAGCGATCGGACCTCAGGTTGCGGGTGGGACACGCCGAGCTAGGGGAACAGGGCCTTGAGATCGTCGCGGGACTTGAGGCCGCTGGGGCGGGACCTTGCCGTTGGTCAGCCAGGCGAAGCGCAAGCCGTACACGTGGCAGAGAAACGCGCGGACCCTGGACGTTGGATGCCGGTCCCTCAACCTTCATGCGCGATATTGCTCTAACCCATTGACTGTCAGAAGGGTACAGCGTAGGTCCCCGAAATCTGTAAGTGTTTTCCCTACAGACGTCGGGGCACCATTGCCGACGCCGATTCTGATGACGCCGCCGAGGAAAAGGAGAGTGTCAAAGAATTCCGGTGTTGTTAGCTTCATGACGTGATGTCGGTCTGGAGTGGCGCAGGAGTGCCTTAGCCGACACGGATCGTGACTTCGAGTCCATTCCGATTCCGGTAGGTCAACTATTTTCTTATCAGCCGAGGCCCCAGCGCAGCTCGTACACGTGGGCGTCGCTCCCGCGGTAGACCACGTGCTGCGTCTGCCTTGACTCGAACGCGTAGCCGGACGGGTCGCCGGCTATCGGCGCCGCGCCGCTGACGGCGGTCAGGTCGCCGCGCGCCCAGCCGGCCGCGGCGGTCCACCACAGCTCGTGGACGTGACCCGCGCTGTCCCGGAAGAGGACGTGCTGGGTGCCCTGACCGGCGAACACGTAGCCCGCCGGGTCGCCTGCCGCTGGCGCTGCGCCCGTCACTGACGTGAGGTCGCCACGCGCCCAGCCGTCCGCGACATTCCACCAGAGCTCGTACACGTGGCTGTCCTCGCCGCGGTACACAACGTGCTGCGTCCCTTGTGCCTCGAACGCGTAACCCACCGGATCGCCGGCAGACATGGTCGCGCCCGTCAACGCCGTGAGGTCATCGGTGCCCCAGCCGCCGGCGGCGTCCCACCACAGCTCGTGGATGTGCCCGTCGGCGGCGCGGTAGACGACGTGCTGTGTGCTGGTGGACTCGAAGGCGTAGCCCGCCGGATCGCCCGCGCCTGGCGGGGCGCCGGTGACGGCTGTCAGGTCGCCGGTGCCCCAGCCGCCGGCGGCATCCCACCACAGCTCGTGGATGTGCCCGTCGGCGGCGCGGTAGACGACGTGCTGCGTCCCCTGCACCGCGAACACGTAGCCCGCCGGATCGCCCGCCGCCGCGGGCGCGCCGGTGACGGCTGTCAGGTCGCCGGTGCCCCAGCCGCCGGCGGCGTCCCACCACAGCTCGTGGATGTGCCCGTCGGCGGCGCGGTAGACGACGTGCTGCGTCCCCTGCGCCGCGAACACGTAGCCCGCCGGATCGCCCGCCGCCGCGGGCGCGCCCGTTACTGCTGTCAGGTCTCCGTGAGCCCAGCCGCCGGCGGCGTCCCACCACAGCTCGTAGACGTGGCTGTCCTCGCCGCGGTAGACGACATGCTGCGTGCCCTGCGCCTCGAAGGCGTATCCGCGAGGAGCTCCAGCGGCCGCCGTCGTACCCGTGGCGAGCGTCAGGTCGCGCTGGGCCCAGTCAGGGTCGAGCCGGTCAAGCACGTTGCCGCGTTATCTGGTCGAGGACGTTCCAGCCCCCGTCCTGGCTCAGGCCGAGCGTCCAGTCGATGGTGGATGCCGTGAAGACCGTGCCGCCGCGCGTGAAGATCCCCATCGTCGCAAGGGGCACGCCCTCGGCGTCCTTCGCCGCGGCGAGCGTCGTGAAGCCCGCCGGCGAGCTCGGTCGCTTGATGTCCGTCTCGGTCCCGATGACCGTCTCGTGGCCGTCGTCGTAAACGCCGAACCGTTCGCCGTTCGTCAGGTCGGTCCCGGCGAACGCCCAGTGGCCCGAGTCCTCGACGACGTACTGCGTCACGGCGCGGCCGACGTCGTCGTCGTACGCGAACACCGGCACTTGGTGGCTCCACGCCACGCCGGTCATCTGCGTGGCGAGCTCGTCCGGCCAGTTGACCGTGACCGTGCTCGGGTCCTCCAGCGGGTCGAAGTCCGGGAGTTTGTAGCACCACATCGCGTTCCCGTCATCGTCGATCCGCACGCGCCACCAGCACGCGTTCCCCGCGAAGAAAGCGGCGTGGCCGCCCAGCGTGACGAAGTCCACGATGTGGTCGTGCATCTCCTTCGACACGTACTCGGTGTGGCCAACGTTGACCAGCAGCCGGTAGTGCTGGAGCAGCCCGGGTTCACGATGGAGATCGACGAGCGTGCACCACTCGACGGCGATTCCCTGCCTGGCCAGCCAGCGGATCAACGGCGTCTCGGTGTACGCCCATGTCACCTGGTCCTCGGGGAAGACCGCGTCCACGGGCCGGCGGAACGACACGCGGAACGCCCAGGGCAGGTTCTCCTCGCCGGAGCCAGGGCTCGTGAAGATGTGCCCGCCGTGCGCCCCGAACCCGTACGCGCTCCTGCCGCCCCAGTGGTTGTACGCCTCGTACGTGGTGTCGTTCATTACGGCGAGTACGCCGGCCTGGCTGCCATCGGCGGCGGCGCGCACGATGAACGGGATGTCCACCTGCCATCCGGCGGCCTGGGCGCGGCCCACGTACACGCCGCTCGGCCACTCGAGCGGGATTTGCAAGCTAGCCACGGCGGGCCACCCGGCTCCGTCCCGCCAGGCGCCGCGGCTGATAGGGAACGGCAGCGGCGCCGCCGGGAGGCCGGAGACGTCCACCATGTGCACGTCCTCGGCTGCCAGGCGGTAGACGGAGACCGCGTAGGGACCGACCTGGCTACTGATAAAGAATTCGAGCGTCTCGTTGGGCCGGACGCTGCCCGCCGAGCAGTACCCCTCGATCGCCCGCATGTTTGTGGACTCCGGCGGCTCGTGCAGGGCGATCTCTCCGTAGCCGGCACTGCGGTCGTAGAACAGCAGGTCGGTGAAGGCGCCCTCGTCGAACAGGAGGTCACCCTCGTCCACCACCCAGAAGCTGCCGGGGACGATGAGGTCCCAGGTCGTGCGCCCCCTGGGTGATGGCGGTGCCATAGCCCCGCCGGTGAGCAGCTCGCCGTCGGCGAAGAAGGCCTTGCTTGTCGGCCCGTAGCGGGGATCGGTGTCGTCGAACTCGTTCACGTCGACCACCAGTCCCCGGCCGGTACCGCGGTCGTAGGTCAGGACGCTCGTGAACGGCGCGCCGAACGCTCCCGGCGTAAGGAACGGGAGGTCGGCCGCGAGCGTCGTCGACCCGATGGAGTTGACGTTGCCGGTGCCGAGGACCTCGTAGAGCTCAGTGTCCCCCGTCGCCCCGCGTAGAACAGCACGTCATGGCGGCCTTCGACCTGGTCCCCACCCACCGAGCGGAAGCGCTGCACCAGGATGTCGGTCCAGCCTGGGTTCCACGCGTGCTCGGCGACGAGGTTCATCCCACCAGCCCCGTCGGTCGAGTACAGCGCGCCGGCCCCGCTGGCCTGGTCGTAGAAGAGGAGGTCCGAGTATGACGAGCCCGTGAGGTGCCCGGCGACGATCGTGGTCCAGCTGTCACGCCAGCCCGTACGCTCGGCGAGCAGGATCAGGTTCCCCTCGCCGTCCGTTGCGTAGAACGCGCCAAGCCCAGCGGCCGGGTCATAGAACAGGAGGCCCGACCCGTAGGCCGCACCGGACTGACGCACTGTCAGGGGCACGATCTGCGTCCAGGACGTGCGCCAGTCGGCGTGTGACCGCAACAACGCGATGCCGCCAAAGCCGTCGGTCGAGTAGAACTCGCCGACGCCTGCGCTGTGCGCGTAAAAGAGGAGTCCGCTGTACCGCGACCCGCGCGCGAAGTCGCCCGCAACGATGTGCGTCCAGCTGGTGCGCCAGTCGGTGTAGGCGTGCAGGGTCTCGAGCGACGACGGAAGCAGCGACGGCCACGCCGGCGGCTCGGTCGGCAGCGTCCCCGGCAGCGGCCCGGCAGCACGAACCCTCCGCACCCGATCCGCGTTCCATTGCCGGCGGCTGGTCGGTCCCCGGGGCGGCACCGGCTCATTATGCCCCGCGAGCACCGAACGGGCAATCGGTGCGCGTCAGTTCCACCTACGCGGAGTTCCGTACTGCTGTGCCGGGCGATGACATCGGCACAGTGTTGTCGTCTGCAGAGAGACGCTTCGCCGTCAGGAAGAGGAAGACACCATGGGCGAGCTCATCGTGGCCGAGCTAATGACGATGGACGGGGCAGGACAGACGCCGGGAGCGCACGACGAAGGTCGCGACGGCCGCTTCACGCACGTCGGATGCCAGGCGCTACTCCTGGACCAGCAGGGCGGCGGGGTCCTGGTCGACCAGGCGTGGAGCATGGACGCCCGGCTCCTCGGCCGCCGGACCTACGAGATCTCCGCCGACTACTGGCCGGGAGCTCGGAAGAGAGCCCGTCACCAGCCTGCTCAACCAGCCTCCTCAACGGGCGCGCATCACTGTTGCGCTTCGGCTTCGTCGATCGGCTGAGCCTTTGGCTGTACTCCCCTGGCCACGCCACCGATGCTTCCCGGCCGGTCGTGCAGACGGCGAGGACCCCGGTCGGCCATCGTGCGTATCCGGCTGTCGCGCGGACCGGCTTGCGGGAAGTCATCGCGGCAAGCCTGCGGCAGCACGAACGTGGAACCGCTATCTCAGGGAACAGTGATCGTGTAGGTGACGTTCGTGGCGAGGTTTGTGCCGGACACATCCCACTGGATCGTGTGCGTCCCTGTCGCAAGCGGCTTGAGCGCTACGTACACTCCGTCAGCGACAGCCCCTGGAGGTGGGGTCGTGGTGCCGGCAGGCCAGGTCAGGCCGAAGTAGGCGTTGTAGAAACTGTCGGCAGGCAGCGTGTAATCGAAGAGCGGGGACTTGGCCCTGTACGGGCTCGACAGGTTGGTCAGATCGGCGACGGTCTGACCGTCGACTGACACGCTGAGAGACGAGGCGTTGGCAAGATATCCCGCAGCGAGCGTGCGCAACTTCCTGGCGGTGTAGGTCGTCGGTGGCTGTCCCGGGGTGTTGAGATTGTCCTGCCAGGCGCTGTACACCGGGAAGAAGATGACCGTTCCCTTGGGCACCGTACAGGAACGGTTCACCGTGGACGTCGACGATCCGATCGGAGGTTGAAGGAACCAGATAGACCCAGACTGCCCGTAGCGGCAATTCACCGGCCCGGTCAAAGGCGCGACAGCTTGGGCCACCTGTCTCCGCGGACCCCGCATGGAGGTGTCGAAGATCCATTCCCAGTTCTTAGCGGAGAGCTGGGCATAGGTCTCTCCCTGCACCTTCGCGTTCGGAGGGTACACACCGGGCGTTGGAGTAACGACGTCAGAGACGGCGAAGCTCCCGGTCCTGGTTCCTGCAGCTTGGGCCACGGGAGTAACCACGGCCAGCAACGTCAAAGCGGCGGCGCCACCTATGACAACACGGCGTAAGGTTCTCATCGGAACTCCATCCTGAACGTCGCAGGTGGGCTGTCCTGCGAAGGACCTTGTCAAGACCGAGAATAGACTGTGCCGAGCCAAGTTCGCTTAAAGAGTTTGGATTGTGAGCGGCGTCTCACCGCGCGGGACATAGGGCCGCCAACCAACTCGCGACAATCATCTCCGTTCACCTCGATCAGGGATCGGCCAGCTCCATCCGCCGAGGACGCGGTCCTCCACATCCTGAGGTGGACCATGTCGTGCTGTATCGCTGGGTCAGCACTTCACCCTCTGGCCGTCGAGGCCGCCGGCCCGTGCGACACACAGCCGGTGTCCGCTGGTTCGTCGACGATACGTATGTGAAAGTCGCTGATGTGTGGCGATACGTGTACCGGGCGGTCGATGAGCACGGCCAGGTCATCGACTTTCTCGTGCCGGTTCGCCGGATATCGCCGCCACACGAAGGTACTTTGTCCGGATGCTCGCCGTCCAAGAAGACCCGCAGGAGGTCACCACGGACCGGGCACCGGCTCTTGCTACGGTCATCGCCGAGTCCCTACCGGCGGCGGTTCATGACACCGACCAGTACCCGAACAACCGGATGGAATATGACCATGGCAAACTCAAGGCTCGCCTGCGGTCGACGCGCGGCCTGACGACTTTTCGGTCCGCGAGAACAATCATCGAAGGTCATGCCTTCATCCAGAACCTGCGGCGCGGCCACTATGAACTCGGGCTCGAGGACGGGCACAGTCGACTTCGCGTCGCAGCCGCCTCTGGCGAACTTGCCCGAGCCATCGACCGTCCCGGATGGGCCCGCCGCTCCCCGGGCGGCGAAACGACCAGCCAACGCAACAGTGCCCTCGACGAGCTCGGACTGCATCGGTCGGCTGCCGAGGCGACTCCTATGACGCGCGCTGGCTAAGTCAGTCTTCCGGCTCCATAAGGCTGAGCTGATAACCATGAAAGGCTGGTGGCGCACCGTCGAGGACGTCGAACTGGCCACGGTGGCAGGAACGCTCGGCATGATGGTCTGGGGCACCCTCGGGACGGGAGAGGTGCCGTTCAGCGCCGTTGCCCGACAGAGCGGAGTGGATTCCTGAGCGCGTGTCATAGATCCTCTCCTACTGGCATCTTGGAGACGCGAACGGCGGCATGCCTAATGGAGGAATTGGGCGGTGGGGACTTCTCAGCCTGAGTAAGGAGGATCGCCTAGTACTGGAATTTGTCCACAGAGCTTGTGGTGCTCGTTCCTCCTGCGGTGGTGACGGTGATGTCGACCGTCGACCCTGCGGTACCCGGCGGCGAGGTCGCCTTGATGGCTGTGCCCGAGACCCGCTTGAGACTTGTGGCGGCCACGCCGCCAAATTTGACGGCCGCCCCGGTGGCGAAGCCAGTTCCCGTGATCTTCACAACCGTCCCACCCGCCGCCGGTCCGCTGCTTGGACTGATTGCCGTCACTGTGGGGGGGGCGAGATAGGTGTAGCGAGAAGCAGCGTTTGTCGGACTCGTTCCGCTCGGTCCTGTGACCGTCACATTCACTGCAGCAGCCGAATGGGCGGGGGTGGTAGCGGTGATCTGGGTGTCGGTAACCACTTGGTAGCTGGAGACGGTGGCCGTTCCGAAGTGGACACTGGTGGTTCCGGTGAGGCCCGTGCCGGTGATGGTCAGGTTTTGGCCACCGGCTGTCGGACCCTCTGTCTCACTCATCGAGGTGATAGCCGGGACCACTTTCGGGGTGACGGCGTTGGACGGAGCAGACGGCGGGCTCGTCCCCGCCGAGTTGGTGGCAGTCACGGTGAAGGTGTAGCTGTCGCCATTGGCAAGTCCGGTGACAGTGAGGGGGCTAATTACCCCCGATTGCTGCTGGCCGCCGTTGGCCGGGTTGGTGTGGTCAGTCGCTGTCACCGTGTAGTTGGCCACCGGCGCTCCCCCGCTGGGCCCGGGTACGAAGCTGATCGACGCCGACGCGTTGGACGCCCCGGCCACGACCGATTGGGGCGGCGCCGGCGGCGCCGCTGGTACCACCGGGTTGGACGCGGCCGATGGCACGCCCGTCCCCTGAGCGTTCGTGGCTGTGACCGCAAACGTGTAGGTGTCGCCGTTGGTGAGTCCGGTCACGGTGATCGGGCTCGAGGTGGCGGCGCCGGTCTGGCCGCCGCTAGTGGGATTCGTGACATCGGTTGCTGTAACGGTGTATCCGGTGATCGGCGAGCCGCCAGTGAAGGTGGGCGGGGTGAACGACACCGTCGCCTGGGCGTTCGTGCCGGCGGCGATCGGGCCCGACCCGTTGGGGGCCGTCGGCGGTCCCAGCGGGGTAACCGCATTGGTAGGCGCCGATAGAGGGCCGATGCCGTTCGAGTTGGTTGCCGACACGACAAAGGTATAGGTGTCACCGTTCTGCAGGCCGGTGACGGTGATCGGGCCGGCTGTTCCGGTCGCGGTCTGACCTCCTCGGCCCTCGAATGTCTGATCAGTGGCGGTCACGGTGTATCCGGTGATCGGCTCTCCGTTGGACAGCGGGAACCCCGAAAGAGACCGTCGCGGCGCCGTTTCCCGCGGTTGCCGATGCGCCCGGCGGGGCTCCCGGCTGGCCCGTCGGGATGACGGCCGCGGACGGAGCAGACGGCGGGCTGCTCCCGAAGCTGTCGTTGGCGACGACGGTGAAGGTATACGAGTCGCCATTGGTCAGACCACCTACGGTCACGGGACTGGCTGCTCCCGTCGCGGTCTGCCCGCCGTCGGCCGAATTGGTCTGGTCGGAGGCGGTCACGGTGTAACTGGTTATCGGCGACGCCCCGGTTGAAGCAGGCGGGGCGAACGACACCTCGGCGCTGGCGTTGCTAGCTGTGGCCGAGACGGACTGCGGGGCGGACGGCGTGCCGGGAACCACGTTATTGGACGCAGGTGAGTTGAAGCCCGTGCCCTGGTCGTTCGACGCCGCCACCGTAAAGGAATAGCTATCCCCATTGGTCAGGCCCGCCACCGTGATGGGGCTGGAGATCGAGCCGTCCACCGTCTGGCCCCCATTCGCGGCGTTGGTCAAGTCGGTCGCGGTGATCTTGTACCCGGTGACGGGGTCGGTGCCGTTCGGGGCGGGGGGCGAGAACGTCACCAGAGCCGATCCGTTTTCGGTCGCGGCGCTGGGGGCCGACGGTGTGCCGGGTGCGGTTCCGAAGGCGTCCACCTGACCAGGCACGGTCCCCGTCGGTCCTCCTGGGGAGAAAGCGGCAAAGACCAGGTGGGTCGAGGGATCGACGGCCAGTGCGTCGCCGAAGATCCCGGGGGCACTCTGGCCGGTGTGCCCGTCGTTGGCCTCGTCGAACACCCAGCCGGTGACGGTGTCCTGAGTGAGATCCTCCCCCGATAGGTAGAGGAAATGGGTGGATGGGTCGGCGACCGCCGCGGTGGCGACAATCACGTCGCCCCCGGCGATTTGCGGCTGCGCCACGACCTTGCCGGTATTGGCGTCGCCCGACTCGTCGATGATGGCAAATGTCGTGGCAGTGCCTCCAAACGCATACAGCGCGTGAGAGGTCGAGTCCACCGCGAGCGAGTACGCCGTATAGGCAATGGTCTGGACGACCTTGCCCGTGTTGGCGTCGCCTGACTCATCGATCACGACGATTCCACCGGTCCCGAGGGCGACGTACACGTTGTGGTTCGTGGAGTCGACGGCGACGTCATAGGGCGTCCCTCCCAGACCGATCGCACTTGCGTTACCGCCCGCCAAGGCACTCGCCTCGGAAATCACGTCGACCGCGCGGCTGAAGCAGTCCAGTGCGTACAGCGTGCGGGTTGAAAGGTCGGCGTTCAGGCTGATGACGGTCGACGTCGCACTCGGAAGATGAAAAGTTCCCTCGGCGGTGCCGGACACCCAGCGAGCGACCGGGGTTCCCGTCTCGTTCGGGCACCGCAGCAGGCCCGACCCTGGCGGGTCGTTCGCGTTGAGGTGCGAGCTGACGAAGAAGAAGTCTCCCTGGTCGGCCACGCCGCCCTCCGGCTCGAACGACTGATCCGATGCGATGGTCGACTGCGTACCCGACTCCGAGAACGTCGTCACGTCCCCGCTATTCGGCGGGCTAGGAGTCCCCTGCTGACCCCAATCGGTCACGTCCACCGTCTGGGTCGAGGGGTCCACGGCCACCGCCACCGGTCCATATCCCGTCGGCCAAGTCCGTTCCAGGCCGAATCCCGGCAGCCCCCCACCTGACGCACTCGCCTTTCCCCCCGTCCCAAAACCGATCAGGAGCCCACCAACCACGGCGACAGCAGCCGCGAACCGAAACGAGCCGAAGCAACGAGACATCCGCTAACCCCTTTCGCAACCCCACGGCGAGAAACGCGCCATGAGGATCAGCCTGTGAATCTGAGCCTAACCGAGCATCCTGGCGGTGGCCGCGAGAATCAGCTGGTGAGCGGCCTAACCCGCCCACCGGTGGCCAACAAATAAGCTGCTGCCATGGCCGTAGTCGTCAGGAAGCGCTTCTGCTCAAGCGCATCTGGTCAATCCCTTGGCCGGCTGACTGATGGTCGCTAAGTTCAGGACTGCGTCCAGGGATATGCGTAGTCCTACGGCACGAAGGAGTCGCGATTCGAGCCACGTCTCATCGTTGTTGCGCAAACTGGACGTCTCCGACCGCCAGGCCCTCGCTCGAGTGGCCCTTCAGGTGACCCCGGCGCCGGTGCTGGTGGGCGCACCCAGCCCCTTCACGAGCTTCGTGGGCCGCCGCCACGAGGCGCAACGGCTGCGAGACTCCCTGGCCCGGGACCGGCTGGTGACTCTGACCGGCCCAGGGTCTCCGGCAGAGCCGACGATTGGCAGCGCGCCGCTGATGCCTTCGCCTCCGTCGGGGCCCGCTTCGAGTGGGCATGCACCGTAACGCTGGCAGACGGAAGCATTACCGGAGACGGCCCCGCCGTTCTGACGTCGTTAGCATGCAGACCACCGGCGGCCTGACCGAGCTCAACCCTCCGGCAGCGACAATCTAGGTTTCCCGGCGCGTCCTTGGCGGGGGTCAAGGATGCACGTTATATGCGAGTACAACTGCCCTGCCGGCTAAGAGTCACGTCGTCGAACCAAACTGGGCGAGGCGGAGTGTGCCCCTATCACGCACCGACGCGCTCCGGAAGCTTTGTCCCCGATGCCGTACCGGGCGTGCCAACTCCTGCTAGCACCCAAGCCCCATCGGCGACGTCCGGCGCACATGATCACCCAGGGAGCCGCAAGAGAGAGACTCACCGCCGCCGCAATAGGCCGATCGTGTTCGGTAGGCTTGCTCATCCGGTCGCCTCCCGCGGCCCAGCCCGCAGAATATCCGGCCCGCAGCCGGGCCCGAGGTATGTCAGGAACTCATCGAACGCCTCGGGGTCTCCCAGACATCGAAGACCTGAAGCAGACCATCTTCACCGAAGCAAAGTGGAGCTTCATGGCGCTTTCAGGTGCCCCGGCCTCACGGAGACGGGCGTGGCCCTTGGTGTGCTGCTCAACGGTCATGTTCTTGGTGACGATGTAGATGGCAATTATGGAACGGAGCTCCTTCTTGGTTCTATACGCACACCATTCGTCTGTGGGCGTTCGGCTGGATCAGCGTATTTCTCGGGGCGGCAGTCCGCCTCGGCGAGGACGAGTACCCGTGGACTTCTCTGGAGGACCGCAGCTGGGATGTGCTGCGGGCGATCACGTCGACTCGGAGGCCACCGGACCGAGATCACTGGTTGAGCGATTGCGAGGGGCCTCGTCCTAGCGGGACGTGGCAGGAGGCCCCGGCCAGGGCGACCCGGTCCCGGCAGTGGCGCGCAGGCCCGGTTGGTCAATACAGCTTTTGCCGCTTGGGTCATTCAGGCCGCCATCGTGCCCCTGTCCTCCGACGTCGGCCGCGGATAGCGTCGGCCACGTGAATGGCGCCAGCAGCGATTCTTCCCGGGTGCGGCTTGCCGAGTTGGTAGCCGCCCTGTCCCTCGGGATCGACCTTGGTTTTGGCCAACCGATGGAGCACGTCCTTCGCCAGTGCATGATCGCCTTGCGCTTGGCCGAGTGTGTCGGCTTTGGCGAAGAGGAACGCTCGGTCGTCTACTACACGGCCCTGCTGGTCAACGTGGGCTGCCACTCCGACGCCCACGAGCAGGCCAAGTGGTTTGGCGACGACATCGCCCTGAAGTCCGGCAAGTACGACCACGAGCTTGGTTCCATGAGCGGGGCGTTGGCCATGCTGCGTATGGTCGGTAGCGGGAACCCTCCTCTGCACCGGTTCCGGGTTGGTGTTGAGTTCGCGGTGTCCGGACGGCACGACCTCGATGGGATGATCGACCAGCACGCGGCTCTGGCCCGGCGCTTGGCGGAAGAGCTCGGACTGTCTATCGGGGTGCAGGAGGCGGTCGGTTCCGCCTACGAGCAATGGGACGGCAAGGGCTGGCCCGGCGACCTCAAGGGCGGCGAGATCCCCGTCGCGTCGAGGCTGGCCCAGATCGGGGAGTTCGTCGAGGTGGCCCACCGCATCGGGGGCACCGGAGCAGCCATGGCGCTGGCGGAAAAACGGGCCGGGTCGCAGTTCGACCCCACCCTCGCGGCAGCCCTGTGCGCCAACGCCGAGACGATCCTTGATGGTCTCGACGCGGGGCCTACCTGGGACGCCGTGATCGGAGCCGAGCCGGCCCTCGGCGTCTTGCTCTCGGAGGAGGAGTTCGACCGGGCGTTGCTGGCCATCGCGGATTTTGTGGACCTCAAGTCGCCCTACACGCTGGGTCATGCGCGTGCCGTCTCGGAACTGGCAGCCGAAGCGGGGATGAAACTGGGGCTCGAGGGCGACGAGGTCGAGACTCTTGCGCCGGGCGGGCCTGGCCAATGATCTGGGGCGTCTCGGCGTGTCGAACGCCATCTGGGACAAGCGCGGGCCACTCGGGGCTGGGGAGTGGGAACGCGTGCGCATGCACCCCTATCTGACCGAGCGGATGCTGCACCAGTCGACCGCGCTGGCTCCGCTGGGCGCGATCGCCGTGCAGCACCGCGAGCGCCTCGACGGCTCGGGCTACCCCCGTGGGCTCGCCGGAGGAACCATCTCCATGCCGGCGCGGGTCCTGGGGGCGGCCGACGCCTACCAGTCGATGTGCGAGCTGCGTCCCCATCGCCAGGCACTTCTGCCAGAGGTCGCTGCGAAGGAGCTGCGCGCCGAGGTGAAGGCGGGGCGCATGGATGGCGATGTCGTCGAGGCGGTCCTCGGCACGGCGGGCCACCGGGTCGCCCGGCGCCGTGAGGGCCCGGCGGGCCTGACTGCCCGCGAGGTCGACGTGCTCCGGCTGGTCTCGCGGGGCTTGTCGAGCAAGGAGGTCGCCGCCCACCTGGTGATCTCACCGAAGACCGCCCGGAACCACATCGAGCACATCTACGGGAAGATCGGGGCCTCGAACCGGGCGGGGGCCAGCCTGTTCGCGATGCAGCACGGCTTGATCCCCGACGGGGACCTCATCACCCCCTGACTGCCAAAGATGGGGCAATTGCCCCATGCATCGGAACCGGCCGCCTCGTTACGTTGCTATGAGCGATCTCAGCACGACGAAACGAGACAGCCATGACCCTTCGGAGCAGGTTCTTCGCCGCCACCTACGACCGCCAGATGGCCAAGGTCGAAAAGGCCGGCCTGCGAGCCCACCGGGAGTCGGTGCTCGCCGAGGCGACCGGCCGAGTCCTGGAGATCGGTGCCGGGACGGGAGGGAACCTGCCCTTCTACGGTCCGGGCGTCGAGTCGCTGACCATGACAGAGCCAGAGATCCCGATGTTGCGCCGCCTTGAGCGCAAGGTGCGTGAAAAGGCGCTGGAAGCCACCGTGCTGCGTGCGCCCGCCGAGGACCTCCCCTTCGAGGACGACGCGTTCGACGCCGCCGTCTCGACCCTGGTGCTCTGCGGGGTGGACGACCAGCCCCGTGCGCTGAGGGAGCTGCGCCGGGTCTTGCGACCCGGTGGACGTCTCCTGTTCATCGAGCACGTCCGGTCCACCGACCCCAAGCTTGCCCGCAAGCAGGACCGCATGAACGGCATCAACCGGTTCATGGTCGGCTGCGAATGCAATCGCCCGACCCTCAGCACCATCGAAGCGGCGGGCTTCGACGTCACGAAGATCGAGCACACCACGGCCAAGAAGATCCCGAAGTGGGTCGAGCCCATTCATCGTGGGCAGCGCCACGGCCACCAGCGGCGTGGGACTCCGGGAGGCACCCCTCGCCGGGCGAGAGCAGTTCTAGCCACCCAACCACAAAGGAGAGCTGTCTGATGTCGAAAGTCTCACGCCAGAGTGCCCCCGAGGTCGCCGACTACGGCATGGCCGAGGACCGGACCGATCACTTCCACGGCTACACCGTCAACTTCACCTCCATCCGCGAGGACTCCGACCTCGCGCCCATGCTCAAGGGGCTGCCCGGCGACAGCTGCCAGTGCCCGCACTGGGGCTATGTCACCGCCGGCCGCCTGACGGTCCGCTACGCGGACCACGAGGAGGTCATCGAGCCCGGTGACGCCTTCTACATGCCGCCGGGACACGTGCCGGCGGCGGTGGCCGGCACCGAGTTCGTGATGTTCAGCCCGCAGGACGAACTGGCCGTGTCAGAAGCAGCGATCAGGGCCAACATGCAACGGATGACGCAGGGCGGATAAGCCGACTTGCGGCAACGGCTCCCCGGTATGGCCATGACATTCCCCGCCTTATCCTGCCGGTCAGGAGGCGAGGGGTTTGACTCCTTTGCCGCTGGTGGCGTCTTGGAGGCGGATCGATTCGCCCGAGGTTTGAACGACGTGGGCGTGGTGCAGCAGCCGGTCGACTCTCGCGGTGGCCAGGCTGGGCGGCATGAGCTCGTCGAAGCCGCCGGGATGCAAATTGGAGCTGATGGCGAGCGAGCGTCGCTCGTAGGCGGCGTCGACGAGGCGATAGAGGCCTTCGGCGGCTTCGTCGGTCACGGCCAGCAGCCCGATGTCGTCGACCACGATGATGTCGGCGCGCAGCACCGGTTTGAGTGCTTTGGCGACGGTGTCGTCGATGCGGTGCCGGCGGACCAGGGTGCCCAGGTCCTCGATGGAGAACCAGGCCACGCTGCGGCCGGCGTCGACCGCCGCGTGTCCAAGTGCTTCGAGGAGGTGGCTTTTGCCTGTGCCGGACGGCCCGCACACCACCAGATTCTCGTGGCGGTCCACCCATTCCAAGGTGGCGAGCGCATCTGGGTGGGAACCGGGATCGAGCTGCGGGACGGTTCCCAGGCGCCGAAGGTCTTGCCGGCAGGGAAATGGGCCCGGCGTCTGCGGGTCTCGGTCATCGAACGCGCTCTGCCTTCGACCTCGGTCTCGAGCAGCACGCGGAGCGCTTCGGCCGGGTCCCAGCGCTGCGCTTTGGCCGTCACTAGCACCTCGGCTGCCGCCTGGCGCAGATAGGGCAGGCGAAGTCGGCGGGCCAACTCGACCACCTCCGCCGATTTCGGGTTCATCGCTCGCTGCTTCCGAGGCGGCCCCAGGGTCGGGTGCCGGGCTGGAGCGAGTGGCGTTCGGTCATGCGCCGGGGCGGTTCTCGTCGAGCGGCGAGAATCGAGGCCAGATCCCCCTCGTCGAACCGGCCGGCGAGGGCGGCCAAGCCGAGAGCGTCGTCCAAGATGCCTCTTTCGACCGCGGCGGCCATGTCGATCGCTTCGGCCATCCGCTCGTCGAGCTGGCGGGCCCCGGTGGCGGCCATCTCTGCCAGGTAGCGGCGGGCGCCCTCGCCGATGGCGCACAGCTTGGCCTCGGTTGTTGTACGCAGCGCGGGCGTCCGTACGGGGTGGGCCGGTCGGGGCGGGTAGTGCTCGTCGCGTAGCACGAGCTGGCCTTTGGCGCGCTCGCTTGACGTTCCGGGCCCCGAAACCCACTACACACCTGATGTCACCGAGGAAGGGATCCCCATGAAGGAGTTACACGGGCAGGCCTCGGCGCGAGTCGATGCAAAACCCCAGGCAATGTTCGACCTCATAACTGATGTGGGTCTACTTCCTGACTGGCAACAGCGCCACGAGGTCAGGTCGCCGTGGCGCCATGCCCCACCCAGAAGCGACTGAGGGCGCCTTGCGTCTTGATCACCCAGATGATTCCCCCGACGATCGGGATGAGAGCCCAGAACCCGGTCGGACCGTGCACCGACTTCTCCTGGCCTCCGCCTGCGCAGAGGTTGCCCACTTCGGCGGGCATCAGGAACACGTTCACGATCCCCAGGAGTATCGCGAACAGGAGCCCCAGACCGCCCCCGATCCCCTCACCGGAATACTCTTTCATCTCCTTGAACACCGCATACTGCCAGTACAGGGCGTAAATGCCGAGGGTGATGATCGAAAACCCGATCACACCCCACGGATTCCGCACTTTGCCAACTGGGCCATTAGCCATCCTGTGGTCCCTTCGACGTGAACCTCCCGCCAATCGAGAGGCCAGCCGGATTACCTAGACGACTGTTTGATGGGACCGCTGTCGTCGCCTTCAGCGCCGCCCTCGTCCGCTCTCTTGGATGAAGGTCGGGTCGCCGGAGAGTTCCTGGCGGCCAGGCTCGAGCGCCACTCCCAGGGATATAGTCACGAAGCGACCGCGGCCACACTGGACCTAATCCTTCATGAGCTCGAACGGATCCTCATCACCGCGGGATAGTCCACTACCACCACCCCGCCACTCAGGCCGTCCCGTCGAGGCAAGCCCGTCCAACAAGGGTCAGCCTCGGTGAGGGCATGACTGCAAGAAGTAGCTCAATATCCCGGCGTCACCCCTGGAAGCACTGCCACCAAAGTGCCTGCTTGAGAATGACGGCAGGCCTTGCGGGCAGTCCGTAGCGTTTAGAGGTCCTTGCAGGGTCGCTCTCGAAGTGCCTGCCGGCCGGTGCTGGTCGCGGGTCTGGCTTCCGAACGAAGAGCGTCTGGTGAGGATCTTGCCGTGGTGTGGCTCGAAAGAGGAATGAGTACGAACAAACCGAAGCAGGAATGCCCGCCACGGTTCCCCCAAACAAGACGACGGAGGTAGCGAGTGGAAGTGCAGATCTGCCGGTGCGCGCACGCATAGCTGTTGTCCGTGATCCCGAACGCCGCGCACGGCTGGTCGCGCCCGAGGCGTCGCGGTCGCTCGGGCGTGCGCCACGGCGTCCACACAACGTCACCGGCGCTGGGCTAGAACAGTTGCAGGATCTCGGTGCCCAACAGCAAGGCGGCCGCGGGTTGGCACGGCCGCCGGGCCGCTGAGGTCCTGCTCATCGGACCATCCCGCGTCGGGGTGCGCCACCGTGTCCAGATACCGTTATCCGGGCCAACATAGAAGAGCTGGATCACTGACATGGCGTACTCCGATCGCTTGGTCCGGCGGCGACGGAGCAAGTCCGCCAAACGAACACCGCCCTTCGCCTGGGCGGACATGCTCATTCCCAGGGCGCCTTAGGTCAGCTGGCGGTCATGAATCGAGACCCATTCGTCGAGGTTCTTGAAGGTACGCCTCGCCGATCGGCGTGACTCCGCGGCGCGGGTAGGGCTAGTAGCCGCTTACGTCAACGAGCCGAAACCCGCGGCTGCCAAGGTCTTCGAGCCGGGTTTGGTAGTCGTCACCGCTCAGTGCCACCCAGGACTGCCAGGTCCCCTGTTGGAGTTGCCATCGTGCAGCGTAGAAGTCTCGACCATTGAGGCTGTAGCCGCACACCTGCATTAGCTGGTACCCCTGGGCGCCGAGCTCGTCGAAGGTCTGCTGGTATTCGTCGGCGGTCAGCCGGTGCCGGGCCTGCCAGGCCGGGCCGTCCTCCTGAATCCAGATTCCGGCGTAACGGTCCTGGCCGTTAACGACATATCCGCTGACATGAACGAGCCGGTAGCCCTGGGCGCCGAGCTCGTCGAAGGTCTGCTGGTATTCACCGGCGGTTAGCCGGTGACGGGCCTGCCAGGCCGGCCCTCCGGCCTGCAGCCAGATGCCGGCGTAGTGATCTTCTCCATTGATCGCGTATCCGCTTACATCGATCAGCCGGTAGCCCTGGGCGCCGAGCTCGTCGAAGGTCTGCTGGTATTCACCGGCGGTCAGCCGGTGACGGGCCTGCCAGGCCGGGCCGCCGCCGAGGAACCACATAGCCACGTAATGGTCAGCGCCATCGACGTCGTAACCGGCAACATGAACCAGCCGATACCCCTGGGCGCCGAGCTGATCGAAGGTCTGCTGGTACTGGTCGGCGGTCAGCCGGTGTCGGGCCTGCATGGCCGGCCCGTCAATGACGCTCCAAATTCCGGCATAGTGATCCTCCTGGAAGCGGGACAGGCTGGGCTGGTAGTCGGTCTGCTGCGGGGTCGGAACATGCCCGACAGTGTCGGTGCCGTCGAAGGTCTCGATGTAGATCTGGACATCGTCGGGCGATTCGGGGAGTCCGGGATCGCCGCCGGAACCCGGGTTTGGGATGACGCTGGAGGTCTCGGTTCCGACGCTGGCAATGAACAGTTGTCCGTTGAAGGGCGCCAACCCCGGTCTCGAATCCGATCCGATCTTGCGCCCGTTGGTGTTGATAACGAGCTGGCGGGGCGACCAGGCCGGCTCCAGGTTGATCCCCTGAAAGGTGGACACATACAGCTGTTTGTCGCTTATGTCGATGTCGCTACCACCCCGACTGAAGAGGTACAGGTTGGTCCCAAAGGCGACGAGTGCGGGGCCATCGACGGAGACTTGATCGGGGAGCTGGGCTTGGTCGGCCCAGCCCTGACCATCGGCGGTCGACCACCAGATGGTCTGATCACCTTCCACCCCCCGCCAGGCCATGAACAACAGGCCCTCGAACGCGGTCAGGACCGGGTCTCTGAACGAAGCCCGGCCGTCGGTGAACGGTTGCGGGTCCGACCACGGAGGATTCAGGGTCTGGTCCAGTGTCGACCACCACAGTTGCTGGTGGTCGCCCGCGTCGCGCCAGGTCATATAGAGGTGTCCGCCGTAGGTTGCGAGGGCCGGGCTGTTGGCCGATCGCATGTTGGGGAGCGGGGTCTGCGAGGTCCAACCGGAGCCGTCGTCGATGGCAAAATAGAGCGTTTGATCACCCGCGATGCCGCGCCAAGCCATATAGCGCACCCCGTCGTAGTTCGCCACTGACGGACCGGTGATCGAACCTCGGCCGGGAATCTCCGCCCCGTTCGAAAACGGCGGATCGTCGGTCGGTCCATCAAAGCTGGACTCGAACAGAGAAACAGTCGTACCGTTTCCTCGCCAGTTCAGAAACAACACCATCACATACCTCCAAAAGAAAGGCCTACGTCCGTGCCGGCGGGCTGAAAAGCCGTTACGCCGGGTGTACTCCAAGGAACAGCGAGGACCGGCTCATCGGTCAAGGGGCCGCCCGAAGTCTGGGGAGAAGAGCGACAGCGGCGAGACCCAGGGGGTTGAGGTCGGAATTGCCGCGGTATGTACGTCGGACAGGCTTTGACGGTGAGCATTCACGACCCGCCGGGCAAGGTCGATGACCTCGGGCAGCGGTGGCCGAGGACAAGGAAGAGAGTGATCCCTACTGTGACAAGGGAGGTCCCCGCAGCGGCCCAGGGCCACGGGTTCCACGCCTGAAGGCAGCTGTGGCCCCCGTGGGCCACCTCGGAGCAGACGTTGCCTGGACCCTCTCGATTGAGATAAGCGACAAATAGCGGAGCGAGACCGAGCCCAGCGACCACCCCGACTCGACTACTCCCTGGGGGTGCCCTTCTGGCTAGCAGGACGGTGCCGACCACTGCCGCAGGGGCGACAAGCAGCCCGAACGACAAGACCGCAATCCCGGCCAGCGACCAGGTGGCTCCAACCACAACCCAGCCAGCAAACCACGGCCACAGCTTGGGACTGCTCGCAAGGGGTGCCATCACTGGCTAACAAGCTGCGAGCGATTCTCGGTCGCGGCCGCCCCCGATATTGCCGGTGAGGGTGCCACGTGCAAGAAGCGGCGGCGGGCCTGGTGATAGTCCGTGTGAGCGAAGTCGTGGCGCATTTGACCCAGCTCGTCTTCGCGGTAGGCCTGCAGCGGCTTGACCGATTCGTGGCGGAGACGTTGCTGGTGTTTGTGTCGGAGCCGGCGGTCGAAGTCAGCGCCGTCGGTCAGGGTTTCGAGGTGTTTCCGCACGGCGTTGCCAAAGACGGGGACGGGGCCGGGGAAGGTTGTGTCGACCAACCCTATGCTCTTGGCTGTTTTGGTGCTGACGGGCTGGCATTGGTGGGTGAGTTCCTGGGCCTGCCGGGCGCCGACTCGACGGGGGAGCAAGTAGGTCCAGTATTCGGAGCCGAAGAGGTGCATGGTCTGGTAATGGGGGTTCAGGACCACCCCATCGCGGGCGTAGACCACGTCGGCGGCCAGGGCCAGGATGGCTCCACCGGCACCGGCGTTGCCGGCGATGGCCGCGCAGGTCAGATGGGATTCGGTGGTGATGATGTCGCGGACGAGATCGTCGATGGCGTTTATGTTGCGCCACGATTCAAAAACAGGGTCGGCGGCGGCTTCAATTGCAGTTAGGTCGATGCCGTTCGACCACAGGTCGTCTCCGCCCATCAAGACGATGGCCTTGGTGGGTCGGCGGCGGGCCCACTGGTAGGCGTGCTGTAGGCGGCGGCATTGGGCGGTGCTCATGGCTCCGTTGTAGAACTCGAAGTGGAGGTAGCCGATCTGGTGGTGCTCGTGGTAGCGAAGCTCCCGGAAGGTGCGGCCTTCGACCACCTGGTCAGGAGAGATGTTTAGATTCGGCACATGGCACAGATGCCCTCGCAGCGCGTCGGCAGCCGGAAGCTTCAAGCTGCCAGGATCAGTCGTCTTGAGTCGTTCGATCCAGATGGCGCCATCGCCTGTGGCGCGACAAACAGCGCCGCGTCGCTGGGCCAGGATGGTCCCGGGCGGCCCGTTCAGGAAGTCGTCCTCGTGAGCACCGAAGAGGTAGTACTGCCGTCCGGCGAGGACGTCGGACACTCCGGGGCTGCTGTCCGAGCAGCGCAGTGTCCGCATGATCTCGGTGGTGGGACCCGACCAATCCACGCTCCGGTCGGATTGTTTCATAGCCGGTCGAGGCCGACCGCGGACGTCTGGGCAGCCATAATCCAACGGGGCGGGGCTGAAGGTGCCCTGCCGGAAGCGCCACAAGGCCTCTTGAACCGCCGCGCTGGCAGCGTCAGCGACCTCGTGACGGTACAGCGCGCTCTTACTGGCCGGTCGCATCGCGAAGTCGCGGTGGGCCCAGATGTCGCCCGCGTCGAACTCGGCGTTGGCCTGCAGAACCGTCACTCCCCAACGATCCTCCCCGTCATGGATAGCCCAGTCCAGCGAGGACGGCCCACGATCGCCGCGAATGCCGGGGTGCACGACCAGGCACGGACAGGCGGACCACAGCGATTCGGGAATGGCCCGCTTCAGGAAAGGCGCGACCACGAGATCCGGCTCGGCACGCTCGAAGGCGGCCTGCATCTGTGCCTGGTCGGCCACAGCCATAACGGTGACGTCGTATCCGGCGTCCTTGAGGTCCACGAAAACCCGCTGCGTGAGGCTATTCACCCCGCTGGCCATCAGCAGCACGCACACAGCGCCCGCCTCCCGCCCACTATCCATGGCCACCATTTGTCTTTTCCTTTCTTGGATGCTCTCGAAACGACAACTCTGACTAACGAGCTGCTGCCATATGACCGGTTCATAGAGATTGGCTGTCACTCTGGGCGGACGGTCCCGTAGAAAGGCGGGTTATCCATCCCCTCACACCAGCGGCGCCCAAAAAACATTCTGTGACACTGGCGCCTTGCGGTCGCCAGCCGCGCCCCACCAGCTGTGCCGCGGCCGGGGGGCGACACAGCCTCGTTGCACCAAACGAAGCTGAACCGCGCTCGCTCGGTAGACCGGCCGTATCTGGGCCCGGTTGCGGAATGTTCGAGCGAGGCTAACCGACGGGTTGTCCAGCAGCGAGAGCCCGCACGGCCTGGGTGGTCATCGGGTTTCCGGCGATCCCCCAGTCGCCGCTTTTGACCTCCTCGACCACGCACCAGGTGACGCCGCGCATGTTCTCGCCCTCGACGGAGACCATGGCGTCGGTGAGCCGCTCGATGATGTCGTGCTTCTGGTCGTCGGAGAAGACTCCTTCGATCAGCTTTACGTTGATCAGTGGCACGTCAGGGACTCCTTGTTGTCATAGGGATCGGTCTGACCCTCGTGTTCAAGTCTGCCCTGGCTGGCCGCTGGCGCCTATTGGTAACATGTCGCGATTCTCAGATAGGGCAAATGGCGTAGCCGGAGGAGGCCGACCTAGGGAACCGGGCACATCCAGCAAGGGGCGGCGTCGCGGCGCCGGTTGGTATGTTCTAATAGGCAGATGCCTGCTCACCCGGCGGAGCGGAGGATCAGATACGCCAAGAACGGGGCTTTCAATGTGGCCTATCAGGTGTTGGGCGATGGCCCCATCGACCTGATCCTGTCTCCTGGATGGGTCACCCACCTCGACCTCGCCTGGGACATCCCGCCTCTGGCCCGTCTCCTCGAGCGCCTGGCTTCTTTCTCCAGGCTGATCTTGTTCGATAAGCAAGGGACCGGTCTATCTGATCGCGTGCATCCCGACACGCTTCCTTCCCTCGAGCAGCGAATGCACGATGTCCGAGTCGTCTTGGACGCGGTCGGATCGGAACGGGCCGCCTTGTTCGGAACCCTCGGTGGCGGCGCCATGTGTGGCCTGTTCGCCGCGACCTACCCGGACCGCTGCCTAGCCCTAATCCTATACGGCACCTTTGCCAAGCTGGAACCCGACATGGGCTTGCTCTCTCGCCTGGCAGATGACCAAGACGCGGCCCTTGACCGCATCGAACGCGAATGGGGCACCGAGGGGGTGGGAGTCGCCTTCTGGGCGCCCAGTATCCTCGACGACGACGATGCCAAGGCGGCCTACCTGCGCCTCACGCGCTCGGGCGTGAGCCCAGGGTCCGCTCGATCGTTGATGAAGCTCGGCTACCAGATCGACTGGCAGGCCACCCTCTGCGACATCCACATCCCCACCCTGGTGCTGCACCGGGCTGGAGATCTCGTCGTCCCAGCCCGCCAAGGGCGCAGCCTGGCAGAAGGGATCCCGAACGCCACGTACGTGGAGCTACCCGGGGTAGACCACCTGATGTGGGCAGGCGATCACGACGCCATCGTCAAAGAAGTCGAAGCGTTCCTTCAAGGCATCGGCCCTCCTCGCCAGCAGCATCCCGGGAGCCCCCCGGAGGTCGGACTCACCACGCGAGAGATAGAGGTGCTCCAACTGGTGGCCTCCGGCCGCACGAACAAGCAAATCGCGGGGATCCTCTTCATCAGTCCCAAGACCGCAGCTGCACACGTTTCGAGCATCCTCGCCAAACTCGGGGTGCAGCGCCGAGCCGGCGCCGCGACCGTAGCCCAAGAACTCGGACTGATCCGTCCAAGCACACCTCCCTGAACAAGCCGGCTGGTTTCGACCTCCCGACCAGAAAGGAAATCGCCATGCGGACGCTCCAGCGATGTTCCGCTCGCGACGTTGGTCCTCGGCCTACAGAGTGCGGCGACGGCATCTCCGTGTCCATATCGGGCGTGTGGCTCGCAACAGAGCATTATCCTCCCGATCAACATTTCCGGGCCGCTCGGCAATGTACCCTGCGTGCCGGCGACCTGGTCGAGCACCATCCCACACACCCGCATCGTTTCGGGCCCGCCTCGTGTTCCTGACATGGTGAAGTCCTTTCTGGCCTTGCCACTGCTTATTGATGAAGCCGGCATTCCCCTAGTCCCTCGTGTTCGGAGGGGTTTGCCGTCGGGTGCACCTCAGTTGGGCAGGTCAGCATTCGCTCTTGGCCTCACGTCCGGCTCGGCGATCCGCGGCCTACCCGAGAACGTCGCCGGTGGCGGCGTCGACAGATCCTTCGTGGTCGGCGCCGGGGTAGACGCGGCGGGTCACGCTGGCCCTGAGTGGGCAGTAGCGGGCGTCGAGTTGGGCGGAGACGTGCGGTGGTATCTGCTGGTCTTGGTCGCCTTGGCCGAGAACTTTGGGTACGCCCGGATCGCTGGCAGGTGATCGGGATGTTCGTATTTGAACGGCCGTTTTCTCCGCCATAGTCACATCCCTGGCTCACCCCGGCGTCGGGCGCCAGCAGCGTGCACTTTCCGTCCGAGGTCATGAGACCTCCTTGTGTTAGCGATTCACTACCTCGCCGTAGCGGGCGCGGGGATGAGGCCGAGCTGCTCGCACATCAGTAGCCGGTCGAACACCAGGTTGAACGAGGCGTGTTGGCCGGCGCGGAAGCGCAGCACGTGGATGAAATCGAGGTTGACGGCGCGCCCGGTTGGTGGGATGTCGCCGGTCGGAGTGTGCAAGACGCCGTGGTGGGTCCCGGTGAAGGTGCCTTCCTCGACGGCGATGTTGTCGATGAAATGCACATCGTGGACCTCGACGTGGGCGTCGGGGAAGGCCTGAAACCAGCCGGCGTAGAACTCGACGCAGCCCACCTTGCCTCGGCCGCGCATCCCGCCCGGCGCCACGAAGACGACGTCGTCGGCGAGCACCTCGGCGAACCCGTCGATGTCGTGACTGTTGAAGGTGTCGGTTCCCCGCTCGAACGCCTCTCGCGTGGTCCTGGTCATGCAAAGCTCCCTTCATCGGTGACCTACGACTCGAAGGGTCGCTCGGGCGGCGGGTCGTTCGCTAGGGGGTTACCACCCTGGTCTTTTCTGGTCCAAACACCCCCGGAAGCTCGGCGCGACCCGGTATCCCGAGCTTGGTGTACGCCCGGGAGAGGTGGCCTTCCACCGTTTTCAGTGTCACGTACAGCTCGTGGGCGATCTCGCGGTTGGTGCGGCCCTCGGCCGCCAGGGACGTGACCCGCAGCTCGCTAGGGGTGAGGGCCTCCACACCGGTGCGCCACTGGCGCCGGGGGCGCGCCCCGGTGGCCTTGAGCTCCTCGCGGGCCCGGCCGGCCAGGCGGCGAGCGCCGCAGCGGACGGCCAGCTCGAGCGCCTCGGCCAGCGGCTCACTGGCCGCGGCGCGCCGACCGGCGCGGCGCAGCGCCGCCCCCAGCTCGGACAGCGAATAGGCCAGCTCGAGCCGCGCCGGGGAACCCCTGAGGCTGGCCACCGATTCGTACAGCAGCTCGATGCCGGGCTCGCCCCCTTGTGCGAGTCCGGCCACGCGCGATGCCACTCCCAACGCCCGCGGGGCGGCGAACACGCGCACGTCGGCCAGCTCCGTTTGCGCCATCTGGTCCGCGGCATCGCGCTCGCCGAGCCGCAGCAGCGCTTGGGCGGCGCCGGCGCGGGCGTGCAGGTAGCCGACGTCACGCATCTCCGTGCCCCACACCTCCGCGCTGAACATCCTTGCGCACGTCTTGAAGTCCATCAGAGCCTCGGCCGGCCTTCCTTGGGCCAGCCGCAGCCGCCCCCGGGCGGCGGGATCAAGACCGTGCCAACACCAGCCGGCCAGCCTTCCTGGGGCAGAAGCCCGATCAGCGCTTGCGCCTCGTCGAGCTCGCCGGCTTCGACGGCCACATCGGCCAGCACCGTCGCCGCGAATGCCAGCCCGGGCGCAAAATCGCCCTCCTGCAGCACCCGCAGGGCAACCCGTGCGGCGGCGTCCGCCTCGGGCAGCGCTCCCAGGCGCAGCTTGAGCAGGCCCAGCGTGCTGTAGACGGCAACGAATCCGCGTGCGCTCCCGGAGCGTTGGACCTCGGCGACCATAGGACCCAGTGCCATCTCCACCGAGTCGTAGCGCTCGGCGGTCACCAGACTCCACAACAGCGCGGCCCGGGTGTCCCAGTTCTCGGCGCCCGGCGCCGCCTGTGAGAGCGCTTCCTCCAGCGGGGCCGCGGCCTCGTCCGTCGGGTCGACCCGCCAGCAGCATCGACATCCCGCGGGCGACAGCCAGCGCCTCCCCCGCGCTGGCCGACAGCGACCGGGAAGACAGCCGCGCAACCACCGGCGCCACCCGTGCCGCCCGCCGGGCGTCATGAACAGCGCAGACCACCAGCTCGCCCTCCAGCCGGGCCGCCAGTTCCTCGTCGGCGTCGTCGAGTTCCGCCCGCGCCCGGTCGATGACATCCACGGCTTCCACCCACCGGAACAACGCCGCGTACGCTTCGGCGACCTCCAGGGCGATCTCGGCCCGCTCCCGCCGATCCGAAGCCAGGCGCAGCGCTTCCTCCAACAGCACGCACGCCGCCTCGCGCCCGGCGCTGGCTTCCGCCCGGGCCGCCTCGCGAAGAACCCCCACCCGCTGCTCGCCCCGGGGCGGTTCCGAAATCGCCCGCCGAAATAGTCCGGCCGCTGCGCCCGGCGCGCCGCTGCGCATCGCCTCTGCCGCCGCCTCCCGCAAGCGGTCCACCACCCAGCCATCGCCCACCGGCCGCACGGCCACCAGATGCGCCGCCACCTGACCAGGCGGGGCCGCATCGCCGTCCAGCAGTCGAGCAGCGGAGCGGTGCAAGGCGTCGCGGGCGTCGCTTGCCAACGAGCCCTCGACCGCATCGCGGACAACCGGATGAATAAAACGCGGAGGATCGTCGGTTGCCAATACCTCCAGACGAACCAAGGATGCCACCAGCGAGATCGCCTCGGACACCTCCACGCCGGCGATCACCGCCGCGTGGCGCAACTGGCAACCGTCCCCGAGCACCGCCAGGGCCTGCGCCAGGCTCAGCGCACCCGGATCCAGCCCTCGCATCCCGGCCAGCACCCGCCGGGCCACCCCCTCACGCCCGCCAGCCACCAGCTCGGCGGATCGAGCTCGGCCAACGGCCGGTCCTTCGAGCGGGCCCTCGCAGCAGCTCGGCCAGGTAGAGAGGATTACCGCCGCTCGCCCCCCACACCGCCCCACACAGCTCAGCGCTTGCCCCCGGTCCCGCGCGGCCCGAACGATCGCGGCCACCGCGCTCTCGCTCAACAGCTGCGGACGTACCACGCCCCCCGCCTCGACCAGCAGCGCCTCAAGCCAGGCGCCCACCAACGCCGCTTGGGCAGGGCGCAGCGAGACCAGCACCGCCACCGCCGCCCCCTCAAGTCGCGGGGCGACATAAGCCAACCAGCGCAGCGAGGGTTCGTCGGCCCATTGCGCGTCGTCGACGGCGATCAGCAGCGGACCGCGGTCGGCAAAGTTCATGGTCAGCCAGTACAGGCCGTGCAATACCGCGAACGTTGTGTCATCGCCGCCCTTGCGGGGGGTCGCCGGACAGCAAAGGTCGCGCCGCGCCAGCAGGCCCGGCCGCAACGTCTGCCGATCGTGTCTCCCGCTCGCCAAACGCCGCTCGAACAACTGGCGCACCACTCCGAACGCGAAACCCGACTCGACTCCGAACCCCTCGCACGCAGGACGCGCAAGCTCACCGGCCGCCGCGAGCACGCCGCCTCAACCAGCGAGGTCTTGCCGATGCCGGCCTGGCCTTCGATCAGCAGTAGCCCGCTGCAGTGCCCCAGCAGCTCTTCAACCGCCGCCAGATCACGCTCGCGCTCACGTAGTACGTCCACGCCAACACTCTAAAGTCGCATAACTCAAGGTCGCGCCCCGCCCAACGCTCAGGAGATCCGTCCCCGCCA
>CAVSOT010000003.1:0-1438493 GCA_963729695.1 uncultured Acidimicrobiaceae bacterium | reverse complement strand
GGAAAATCCAGATGATCCAAAGGGACAGCCACAAGAGTGTCCAGAAGGCACCCAGCAGCGGGTATGAATACGCCAGCACCTACTTCCTCCCATCCTGTAGCGCCCAGCGGACCGAGTCGGCCGCCGGTCGTGCGGTCCGAGATTGGGCCCGCCCTGCCACCATGTAGGCAACGTGGTTCGCTACATCACCCAACCGGGGTGGTTCTAGCGACAAGCGGACGACCACCCGAATCGGACGAGGCACCCTCCTTCCCTTGGTGCCTATTCTGAAGATAAGCAATTACCAGCGAGCCTCCGTTTTCCCGCCGAGGAGGACTCCGGCATGTCTGAGAACGTGGAAGGCGTTGTCCTGGCTCCATACCGGACGCGGCCATCAGTCGAACTTGTCGCTTTAGAAAGGGGTATCTGGTGAGTGAGGAATTGACCGATCTGTTGGTCGGGGGGTACGGGGATCTGGATTCAGCCCGCCGGGACTTCGATTCGGTGGTGGATCTGGTCAAGGCCAAGCAGGTGAAGGTGCAGGGCGTCATTTTGGTGGCTCACGATCAGGACGGCGAGGTTACGGTGGTCTCGACGGGGGACCATCTGGGCCGCAAAGGACTGGGGTGGGGCGCCGGGGTGGGGGTGGTGGTGGGGCTGTTCGCGCCGGAGCTGCTGGCGTCGGTAGCTGTTGGTGCGCTGGGCGGGGCCATCGTGGGCCGGTTCGCTGAGCACAAGATCAAGACCGGACTGCACGACAAGCTGGGCCAGGCGCTGCCGGCGGGATCGGCGGGGATCATTGCCATCTTCGACGACGAATATCGCCTGGCGATCGAGCAAGCCATGGCGGGGGCAGCCGTGCGCTCAGTGGTGCAGGCCGACAAGATCGGGCTTCGCCAACTCGAGGGCTCGCTCGCCGAGGCCATGGGCAAGTTCAACCCGGATCGGACCAGGCTGCCGATCCCCGATCCGAACTTCGGGGGGGCAATCGGTCGCACCATAGACCAGTCGGTGCCGGACTGGTCCATCAACATGACCCCAAAGCCCCCGGAAGGGGCACCCAACGTGCTGCTGGTGCTGATCGACGATGCCGGATTCGGGAACCCCTCGACCTTCGGCGGGCCGTCGGCGACGCCAACCATGACCCGGGTCGCCCACGAGGGCTTGACCTTCAACCGGTTCCACGTGACGGCATTGTGCTCGCCAACCCGGGCGGCCATGCTCACCGGCCGCAACCATCACCGGGTCGGTTTCGGCTCGATCGGCGAGTTGCCCGGACCCTTCCCCGGCTACACGGCGGCGGTGCCGAAGGATTGCGCCCCTTTCGTGCGGGCCCTGCAGGGCAACGGTTACAGCACCGGTGGTTTCGGAAAGTGGCATATGACCCCCGACCACGTGCAGGGGGCGGCCGGCCCGTTCGACCGGTGGCCGAACGCATGGGGGTTCGATCATTTCTGGGGGCTCCTGGGCGGCGAGGCGGGCCAATACGACCCGTTGATCACCCAGGACCAGACCACCGTCGGGGTGCCCGAAGGCCGGGACGGCGAGCAGTACTACCTGCCCGACGACCTTACGGACAAGGCCGTCCAGTGGCTGCACCAGGTGCGAGCCCAGGACCCTACCAAACCGTGGTTCGTGTACTACTCGACCGGCTGCGCCCACGCCCCCCACCAGGTGCCGGCACAGTGGAGCGACAAGTACCGGGGGAAGTTCGACCAGGGCTGGGACCAACTGCGCCAGGAGACTTTCGAGCGCCAGCAGCAAGCCGGTGTGATCCCCACCGACGCCGTGCTCACGCCCCGGCCGGACGCCTTGCCGGCCTGGGATTCGCTCTCCGACAGCGAGAAGAGGCTGTACGCCCGCCAGATGGAGGTGTACGCGGGCTATCAGGAAAACGCCGACTGGAACGTTGGCCGCCTCCTCGATGCCGTCGACGAGATGGGTGAGACCGCCAACACCCTGGTCATCTACATCTTCGGCGACAACGGAGCCAGCATGGAAGGCACGCTCACCGGGTCGTTCAACGAGTTGACCATGCAAAACGGGATACCACTGTCGCCCGAGCAACAGCTGTCGCTCATCGACCGCTACGGCGGGCTCGATGCGTGGGGCACCGACGCCACCGCCCCCCACTACGCCGCCGCCTGGGCCTGGGCGGGCAACGCCCCGTTCCAGTGGGGCAAGCAGGTCGCCTCCCACCTGGGCGGGACCCGCAACGGGATGGTCATCTCCTGGCCGGAGCGGCATTGCCGACAAGGGGGGCGGCGCGGCCAGTTCACCCACTGCATCGATATCGGACCAACCATCCTCGAAGTGGCCGGTATCCCCCAGCCCACGGTGGTCGACGGCACCGAGCAGGTACCCATGGACGGCACCAGCTTCGCCTACACCTTCGACGACGCCGACGCCCCGGAACGCCACAACCAGCAATACTTCGAGATCTACGGTAATCGGGCCATCTACAAAGATGGCTGGTGGGCGGGGGCCAAGCTGGACCGGGCCCCTTGGGACGCCACCCCCACGACCATCCAGAGATTCTCGCCTGGCGTCTACGACCCCGACGCGGACCAGTGGGAGTTGTACTACCTGCCCGACGACTACTCCCAGGCCAGAGACCTCGCCGCCGACCATCCCGAGAAGCTGGCCGAACTCAAAGCGTTGTTCTGGCAGGAAGCCGCAGCCAACAAAGTCCTGCCCCTCATGGCCGGATTCTCGGTGTTCTTCGGGATTCTGCCGCCCATGCCCACCGCCACCACCATGACCCTCTACGGCGACGTAGAGAACATCGCCTCGGGGATGATCCCCCGCATCTACGGGCATTCCTACGCCATCGAGGCCGAACTGCACGTACCTGACCATGGGGCCGAGGGCGTCATCGTGGCCGAAGCCGACGCCATGGGCGGCTTCTCCCTGTGGGTCGATGACCACGGCCTGCTCCACCACACCTACTCGATGATGGGCGTCGAGCAATACCACCAGGTCTCCACCGAGCCGCTACCCACCGGTGACATCACCGTGCGCATGCAGTTCGACGCCGACGCCCCCCAGCCCCGCACCGGCGGCGACGTGACCCTCTACGCCAACTCCGCCAAGATTGGGGCGGGCCGCATAGACAGGACCGTCCTGTTGCGGTTCTCGGCGTATGCCGGCCTGGACATCGGCCGCGACAACGGACTACCCGTCGACCCGGCCTACTCCGACAAGTCCCCGTACCCGTTCACCGGAACCGTCAAAAAAGTCATTTTCGACCTCCAGCCAAAACCATACGAGACGGCCAAACGACTACACGAAGACATGCACCACGCCGCCATCGCCAGCGGAATCAGCGCCTGACACGAAGGCCTATCCCAGACCCAGGCCCGGTGCACAACAGACTCACGCTTCCGCCGCCGCCCGGCATGCTAGTCCGACGCCCTGAGGCAAGTCAGATGTTGTCGCTCCCACGTCTCGCTCAGTGGCGGTATCCCCACCCGAGTCGAGCACCAGCGTCGCTGGCCCGAGGGCAGCCTACCGAGCCTTGACCGTCGGTGATCTGCGCAGCCCGCGGAACGATAGCCGCGCACGTCGCGCCGCAACCCCCCGGGCGGTGACCGATGACAGATGTGACGGCAAATTCGATGTCCCCTGGTGGACGAGCTCGGCAGTGTTTCACGAGGCTGACCTGCACCGCGCCCCCTCTGACCGGGATGGCTGGGTGATGACTCGTCGAAACCGGGCTCGTTTCCGCGACTTCGGTCACGACCTGGTCGCTGGCTCTGTATTGGGGATCGAAAGCGTCCCCGACGGTCTGGCCACAGGATTGCTCGCTGGCGTGAACCCGCTGGCGGGCGTGTACGGCTACATGGTGGGCACGGCCGCAGGAGCCCTGGCGACGTCCTCGGCGTTCATGGCGGTGCAAGGCACGGGCGCCATGGCGATCCTGGTTGCCGACGTCTCGGCGGTACACGACGCCGCCAACCCCGCTCGGGCCCTGTTTACCCTGGCCATCCTGACCGGGGTGGTTATGGCCGCGGCGGGTTTGCTCAGGCTCGGAACGGTGCTGCGTTTCGTGTCCAATGCCGTCATGGTCGGGTTCATCAACGCGGTCGGAGTGAACATCGTCCTGGGCCAACTTGCCAACCTGACCGGCTACAGCTCGCCACACGGATCCCGTCTTACCCGCGCCCTTGATACCGTGCTGCACCCCGGGCGGCTGCATGGACAATCAGTCGGGGTCGGCCTGGCCACCATCGTGCTCATCGTCCTGCTCGAGCGAACCCCGCTCGGTCCTCTCGGGCTGGTCGTGGCGGTCGTGACCACCTCCGCGGCGGCGAAGGGGCTGGGGTGGGACGTGGCTACCGTTCAGGACCTCGGCGCAACCCTGGGCACCCTGCCCCGCCCCGAGCTTCCGGACCTGACGCTGGTACCATCCCTGCTAATACCGGCACTGTCGCTGGCGCTGGTGGGACTGGTGCAGGGAGCCGGGATATCGGCCAACTTCCCCAACCCGGACGGCAGCTACCCCGATCCGTCGCGAGACTTTGTCGGACAGGGCGTCGCTAACGTGGCGTCCGGGGTCTTGCAAGGAATGCCCGTCGGCGGGTCGGTCTCTGCCTCATCGCTCAACAAGACGGCCGGGGCACGCAGCCGGGCCTCGCTGGTGACTGCCGGCGTCGTGATGGCCATAATCATCGTTGCCTTCGCCGGCCCCATCGACAACATAGCCATGCCGGCACTAGCCGGTCTCCTCATCCTCGTCGGCCTACGAACCATTAAGCCGGCCGACCTGGCCTCGGTGTGGAGGACCGGCGTCTCCCAACGGGTGGTGCTGGTCACCACCTTTCTTCTCACGATAATCATCCCGTTGCAGTACGCGGTCCTGGCGGGCGTAGGCCTATCCGTGGCCCTCTACGTCATCGGGCAGTCGAACAAGGTCACCATCAAACGGCGATTGTTCACCACGGACGGACACGTGATAGAAGTCGACCCGCCACCGCGTCTCCCCGCCCGCCAGGTCGTCATTCTCCAACCCTACGGCAGCTTGTTCTTCGCAGCCGCCCCGATCTTCGCTGCCGCCCTGCCGGCGCCGACACCCCAGTCGCGGAACACTGTCGTCATCCTGCGCCTGCGCGAACGCAGCGATATCGGTTCAACGTTCATCGACGTGCTTCGACGATACGCCGAAAGCCTCGCAGCCGTCGGCTCGAAACTGGTGGTGGTCTCCGTAAACGAGCAGCTCACCGAACAGTTACGCGTCACCGGCCTGGCCGAGCTCCTCGGCGCCGAAAACATCTACCGTTCAACCGACCGGCTCGGCGAGGCACTAGAACAAGCGTATCGAGACGCACTCGCCTGGATCGCAGCTCGAGACGAGAGCCGACCGGATTGACCAGTGAAAGCATGAGAGTGCTACCAGGCTGGAGGTTTCGCCTTATGCCCATCATTGCCGTTCCCTTCGTCGGCTCTCTCAGGGCCGGGGGCGAAGGTCTGCTCCCTCTTCCAGGGCCAGACACCATCAATCTCAACCGCGAGCGACCAGCTGAGCACAATCCTGATCACCACGATGGTAGCGAGGACCGCTACACTGACCGCCGTCTGATTGACGATAACCGTTCTGATGATGTCGGCGATGATGAGGATTTCGAGGCCCAGCAGGATGACTCGTCCGAGATGCTTCCGGAAGTAGTGATACGCACGAGCGCGACGAGTGGGGAGGAGGTAGAGCACGCCGGAATGAACCAGAACCAGCAGTCCGCCCACTACCAGGATGGCCACGCCGGCACCCTCTACCACCTGCACGATGTTCTCGATGTTGTGATTGAAACTCAGGGCACTACCCTCGATCCTCGTGGCACAGCTAAATCTAGTACGGCTTCACTCGCGGCCGTGGGACCTGACGACCGCCTGGGTCTCATGCGGCCAGTGTGGCGCTGACCTACACGGCAGAGTGACCAGCTCGTGCGTCTCAGGGCAAACCCCACCAGTCGCTTGGACGCCCGTTTCGTCTTGATGTAGCGGCGTCGATTACGGGCGGGGCCGTTGGGGGCTCGTCAGCTGGGGCCGGGTGAGGCACGGCGGGCTGGCCCCGCGGGACCATCTAGTTGTGTGGATGGCAGCCCTCAGGTGGCTGTCGGGTCCGAAGCGCTCGCGGCGCCCACGCTGCCTCGCCGGTAAAGAATCCGCAGCAAAACAACCGACAAATTCCTTCCACCAGGCGCAATCACCCACATCAAGCGATCCATCCCTGGCTCAACTCCGCCACACTGGGCTTGTGCCTGAGCACCAGGATATTTCCTTCGCGAGTAGGCGGGGCTTCCTGGAGCCGCGACAGCCCAACGGTGTGACACCCAAAGGAGAACCTGATGAGCCAGAGTCATCTGGTCGTTGACTTCCCGATCAACGGTGCAGCCAACGCCAAGGCACTGCCAGACGAGCTGCCCTTGCTGATGCCCGATCTCAAGACAGCGCAGGACCACCTCGGAACCGTCCACTTCTCGCGGTTCATCGTCGAGGGAGACGAGAAGCTACTGTTCCTCTCGGACATTGACGGCGAGGTCGACCAGCACATTGAGCGGCTCGTCGACAGCGCCGGCCCAGTGCTTGACGCCATCTTCGCTCACGTTGACGACCCTCCAGCCACGCCCGTGAGTCGTAACCCCGAGACGGCCGTCAAGTGGCTGAAGCATCATGTCCGCGAACCTCTCGATACGTACTTCGCCTACGAGGACGCGTCGGTTCAGGACATCAAGGCCTGCGCCCGTGCCGCGGGCTTCACGGGAAATACCCCCCAGAACCCCTTGCTGACGTACCTCTCCATCAAGTCACGTGTTCAAGGGTTTGCTTTGAAACTTGCCGCGATGTCCATTCGAGACGAGGGGCATGATGGCTCCGACGCTGTTGGCACGCTACATTTCGCCCATTGGGTCCCCTTTGAGCACAACCACTTGGGCTTTTTCACAATCTACGACGGCTCTCTGGAGAAGTACATCCAAGACTTCGCGGAAAGGCTCTCGGCCGTCTTCGATGCTGTCTTTCCACATGTCAGTGGCGCGCCCCCAACCCCGGTCGCAAAAAACGCTGAGGCGTTCTATCAGTGGGCGCTAGCCAACAATTATCCTCCCCTCGGGTTTTACAGCGCCTATCCGGGTCTCTCGGTCCAAGATATCCGAGCTCTGCTGGCCGATTACGGCAAGTCACCATCGACCACACCCGAGATAGGAATTAGGTGTCCGATGGCCACGAACCGTTATCAAGCCCGATTTCCGCGTCGGCATAGAAGTCTAAGTCACACACCGCATCGGTCATGAAGGCCCCGGGACGACTTCTTCGCCGGTTGATTGGCCGAGGACCGCATTATTCTCGAGCGACTGATGGCGATTCAGCGGCCACGACAAAGTCGGCGCTGGACCTCTCGGAGATTCAGGGGCTCGTCCTCCGCGGGTACAGAATGCCAATGGTGCGGTATTTCTTGTTGACGGTCGGAGTTCCCACACAAGCGCGCCGGCAACTTGGACGGCTCGTGAGCGGGGACGAATCCGACGTCCCGCAGATCACCACTGCCGAGGATTGGCACGTGGGTTTCGCACCCGGACCGGGCGACGATCCCACGGCTGCCCCGCATCGCAGACCGGACTACTGCCTCAACGTCGGAGTCACATGGCCCGGACTGGTCGCTATGGAAATAGAAGCACGCGTGCCAGCTCTCTCGTTCAAGTCATTCCGTGCGTTCGTCGAAGGAGCCGCCCAACGAGCGGAGTCAGTCGGGGATACCGGAGCGAGTTCGCCTTACAACTGGCTCGGCCGTTTCGGAAGAGGGGACGATCACGTCCTGGTGACGCTGCACGCTATAAGTCCGGAAGCGATGAAGAGCTACACCGATAGCCTGTGTGCCTGGTTCTCCGAGGGAAATGCTTTTCGCGAAATCTGGCGTCAGGACGGCATGGCGTTGATGGAGATGCAGAATGGCCAACCCGTGCCTACTGCCAAAGTGCACTTCGGATACACCGACGGAATCAGCACCCCCACCATTCGCGGTGGCCCTGAACAGTATCACCCCGATCGACAGCTGCCCTGCGAGCCGTGGCTCTTCGTCCTGCGGGAAGACGCTGAGAACTATGACGTACCCGAGCCCCACGAACTTGGCCTGAACGGCAGTTTTGCGGTCTTCAAGAAGTCCGAGACCGATGTCGTGGGGTTTGAAGACTTCTTGCAGTCGAACAAGGAACAAGATTGATCCCGAGTTGCTGGCCGCAAAAATGTGCGGGCGATGGCGCAACGGGGTCCCGCTCATAATGTCACCCGACACGGATAGTCCAGCGGGGGGAATACCTCCCGCACAGTTGAATGATTTTGAGTTTGTGGAGGCGGATGGATCGGGAGATCCGAAGGGTATCCGCTGTCCAGTCGGCGCACACATACGCCGCGTCAATCCACGAGGGCAACCGGTTGCGGGCCAGGGGCTTCCCGGGGGCAGTAACAATTCCCACCGGCTGATTCGTCGCGGTCTCCCGTATGGGCCGACGTATGATCGAACACAGCCCCCCGACGGCATCGAGCGCGGGATGCTCTTCTATTTCATCAACGCCAACATCGAGAACCAATATGAGTTCGTGCAGCGACAGTGGGTGAATGCCAGCGATTTCGCGGGAGCAGTCAGGCTTCACCCGAATTCAAAAGATCCACTGACTGGTACCCAGGATCCGGCAATGAGTATCTTTGTCATCCCTCGGGCGAATGGAGACCCGCCGATCGAAGTTACTGGTCTGTCGAGCTTCGTTACGACCAAGGCCGCCGCATACGTATTTCTGCCGAGCGTCGCGGCCATCAAATTTATTGCGAACTTAGAGGAAGGTCAGTGATGGCCTTCCAGGCTACGCGGAATTTGACGGGAGAGGTGGTCGGCAAGGTCCACCTCTTCATGTGCTGCCCTATCTTCTCCCATACGACTGCGCCGGAGCCGGCATTAACATCTGGCGCGTTTGGCACCCCCCTTAGAGATCGTCGCTCAGTGAGCGAATCGATGTGCGTCGTCTACTGCGCCGACCCCGTGCGAGCCCGCTTGGCGCCGCGTTGCTGCACCCCGGTTGCCAGCATCCACAGGCCACCCATGGTCATCAGGGACCCGACGACCCCCAATGGCCAGGCGATGCTTAGGCTCAAGGTCACCAGGACTAATCCGACGGCTATCAGCGGGGCAGCGAACCAGCTTCGTCTCATCCTAGTTCGAGCCTTGTGGACTCGGGCGACCAGAAGGTTCCAGCCTGATCCCTTCAGACGCCTCGCCAGGAGAGGATCCTCAGCGGCTGCCTTCATTTCGATACCTGCTAAGGCGGCACGTTCGCGGGCATTGAGCCTCGCATCGTCTTGAACGCCCATCTCAACCTCCCAAAGTCTGGGTGTCACGTCGTCTGGGACTCCCTGGGCTGGTCCACGGACCCGCTCACACCGAACGTGTAGTGGCGCCGGATTCGGCGAGCACCGCTGGCACACGAACCGCTCCGCCCAGTTGGCCGGCGTCCTCCTCACCCTGCCTTCCGCTGCCTTAGTCGACAGTCTCAAGGGTCCCGCCGCCAGGCTGTGTGGGGCGGCCCCTGTAGGGAGACGGCACCTCGGGTGGGATCAGGGCGTTGGCCCCCGCCCCCGCTATGGCCATCACGAGGGCCTTGATGGCGCTGATACTTTGGGTCTGTGCTGAGCAGCCACAGATGGTGGCGGCCTTCGTGAGCGGCCCGGGCAAGAATCTGATCCACCGGTATCGTCACTCCTCTAATCGACAGGGTTACCGTTCTCTCCTCGGCAGAGACGGGCGTAGCCGCAGCCAGGTTGCTAATGGCGGCATCAAGTTCGAGGACAGCGACCACGACATCCTTTGCTCGGTCGTCGGCGCACGGGCCGTTTCCCGCCACGGAGTGGCCTTCGGGCGTGCCGCCGGCACGGATTACCCCCTAGAGCGTCATTCAGCGCGTCGGTCACATGGTTGGCGTGTTCCAACGGGGACCACGCTCCCGGTGGGAGCCCCGTCCCCGAGGCATTCTCAGGCCCGCCGGTCAACCCGATGCGGCGAAACAACGCTCCATAGCGTTGCGGCAAGGCCCGCAACTCGTCCAGATGTTGGCGAGACGACATCGTGAAATCGAACCCGCAATCGCCGCAAGCGAGTGCCCAGTCGTAGCTTTCATTCGGACTCACACCTATTTCCGTCGTCATGAGAAGATCTTTTTTCCCTCCTGAATGGCGTGCTCCCCTCGTCAGGCGGAGCGCGTTTGTCCGGCGATGGCCTCGACTGCCAAGGCTCATATCCGAATCCAGTTGAGGCTAGACCAGCGGCGTCATCGCTGGAATCGCCCAGTTGAGGTGAAAGGGAGGCCCGAGACTTCTCCGATATTCGCCGCGAGTTGTAGGTAGCCCGGTCGATGCCGGTCCTGAGGCCGATGATTATCCACCCCGGTCGGAGCGAAGTGCCGATCGGTGCCAGCCGTTAGGGGTGTGGCGAACCAGATCCAGACTCACAGTTGTGACCAGCCATTTCGTGGCTTGACAGCCGGCAATTACCCAGTTCACCGCCCTTGATCGGAGACGGATCCGGGCCGGATCGGTTCAAAAGCGAAGCGTCGCCAGGGGACAGCCAGGTTGGGAACGGGAATGCAGCGACACACGCGAAGAGATTCAAGAAGTCACTTGGTCCGGGGGAGGAGCAGCGGCTCCGCGACTACCAGGATAGACGGCAACGGAGAGTTTGAGCTGAGGGATCCAAGATCATGTCCTCCCAACCTGAAGGCACCGGTCATACCATGACCAGCCCGGCCGTCGAGCCCGGCGACGCCGCCGGGGCGGGGCCGACGCCAGAGGAGCCCACCCGGGAGTCAGCCCGGGCCCAGGCGGAGCCCGCTGCGGGGGTGGCGACTCTCGAAGAGCCGGGGCGCCCGGAGCAGGAGGGTGGCAGACTCCGCCGGGTCGTTGTCGGTCTGCTGGTCGTGCTGTTTGCCGTATTGCTGCCGGTGACGTATGTGGTCGCCTGGACCCATTACGTAGTCTTGAGCAACAGGGGTTTCACGAAGACGGTGGTGCCCATCGGTACCGATCCCGCGGTCACTTCGGCGGTAGCGGCCGCTCTCACCGACCAGATCTTCACCAGCTTGAACGCCCAGCAGACGGTAGCTAACTCCCTGCCCCCGAAAGCGCACTTTCTGGCCGGGCCGATCACAAATGCTGCGCACGGGTATGTCGAGGACGGGGTAACCAAGGCGCTGCAATCCAGCCAGTTCCAGGCCCTCTGGAAGCAAGCCATTGACCTCGCCCACGCCCAGTTGCTGTCCGTGCTCGACGGCAACAGCAAGGCCGTCACCACGACCGACGGCCAGGTCGTGCTCAACCTGGTCCCCCTCTTCGACGCCGCCCTGCAGAACCTGCAGGCTTTCATCTCCGGCGTGGTCGGCAAGCCGGTCCAGCTGCCCTCTATCAGCGGCGATGAAATCCCCGCCTCGGCCTGCCAGAAGATCGGCGCCGCCCTCGAGCGGTCGATCCCGTCCACCTGCGGTCAGATTCCGCTGTTCCCGGCGGACAAGCTCACCCAGGCCCGTCACCTGGTGCGGGTCTTCAACGGGATAATGGTGTTCCTGTTCATCCTCACTCTGGTGGTGGCAGCCGTGGCGCTGTGGCTTTCCCGGCGCCGCCGCCAGACGCTGCTGCAACTCAGCGTCGGTGGTCTACTGGGTTTGGCCGTGATCCGCCGAGTGGTGGATTGGCTCACCACTACCCTGATCAACAGCGGCCAGCCCGCCAACAAGTCGGCCCGGCGGGCGATCGTCACCCACCTGTTTCACCAGTACTTCAGCGTCAGCCGCTGGCTCCTGCTCGGCCTGATCGCGGTGGTCGTGGTGGCCCTGGTCACCGGTCCCTATGGGTGGGCCCGGTCTCTGCGGCGGATTGTCTCCCGCAACGCCCGTGAGGGATGGAACCTAGTAATGGCCATCTCGGGGCGGGCTCGCGATGACCGCACCATCGAGTGGGCACGCTCGCATCTGGACCTGCTGCGTATCGCGGGCGTGGCGGTGGCGGTGCTGCCCCTGATCGTTCTGTCGGTGTCGTGGATTGACATCCTGGTCCTCGCTGCCCTGCTAGCCACCTACGAGTTCTGGCTTCTCCGGCTGGGGCGATCCACCCTGGCCCCCGATCCCGCCCCGACCTCGAAATCGACGCCGCCCGGACCTCCGGGCGGCCACCCGCCCGCCGGAAGCGAGACGGGATCGGTTCCCACGCCTAATGCCGTCGGCTCCCAGCGAGATTGAGCCTGCACGCCCGAGTCGGACCGGACACAGATGAGCGGTGCTCACTGTGGAGGGATGAGATGTTCGAACCGCGAAGCATTTCACCGGAAAGACGCCATTGTCAGAGGTCAGATGATGCCGATGGAGGTGGCCCGCTTGATCGCCGCGGCTCGGGAGGAGACGCCCAGCTTCATGTAGGTGCGACGGAGATGGGTCTTGACGGTGTTGAGGGACAGGTGGAGCTGGGCAGCGATGTCGGCGTAGGTCAGGAACAGGGGAAGCGCTTCGAGTACTCGTAGTTCTGCTTCGGTAAGCGGGTCGGGTAGGTGCCCGCGGTTGGGGCCGGCCACCGTGTGTTTGTGGGCATTTATCCCGGCGGTGATCAATGACCGGAGGTGGTCGGTGTTGGGATAGTGGTTTGCGTCTGAGATGAGCTGGTCCACTAGTAGCGGGGCGGTGTCCAACACGGTTTGCACGTAGGCGTGGCGGTCCGCCAGTGCGATGGCGTGTCTGATCAGTTGGGGTGCTCGGGGCGAGGCTTGCAGGATGGCGATAGTGGCGCGCAGCAGGTGCAGCTCCAGATCGGAACGGATCGTTGGGCCCTGGGGGGGAGCGGTGCTCATGATGTCGCTGGCGGTTCGATGGTCGTTGGCTCCCAGGGCGATCAGCGCGGAGATAACCCTGCGCCGGTCATCGGGCAGCTGTTCTGCCACCCTCACGGCCCCGTTGCGGTCACCGAGTGCGAGCCGCAGGCGGGCTTCTAGCTCGTCGGCCTGGGCGAAAAGCACGGAGTCGTCGCATCTCAGCGCCGTCCGCGCCGCTGGCAGTGAGCTCAGGGCTCCCTCGAGGTTGCCGGCCGCGGCCCAGATCCGGGCTCGGTCCAACTGGGCGAAGTATTCGAAGTAGGGGCGGCCGCCGCTGACGAGCTCCAGGATCTGTTCGACAAGCCTGGCGGCGGCGTCCAGGTTGCGCCGCTCGAGGGCCAACTGCGCTGTGGTGCGTAGGGCAGGGAAGGCGAAGTAGTGGTGATCAAAGCCGAGCTGGCGAATCGACTCAAGCGCAGCCGCAGCGAAGACATCAGCCTGGGTTAGCGCTCCCTCCCCGAAGGCGATCTGGCTGTTGAGGCCCGGGCAGAGCACATCGGTCACAGGCGAAGGGCTCAACGCAGCGGTGGCCACCGTGTCGACCAGCTGGCGGGCCGCCTCGAACTCACTGAGATAGGTGTGGCAGTAGGCGCACGCGACGTCGAGAGCGCGAGGCCAGGGGTCGACGGCACCACCGTTGATGTCGAGGCTTCGCGCCCACTGCCGCTCGGCTAGGGCCTCTCGGAGCTGACCGGTGAGAGCCAAGTTCATGATGTTGGCCGAGGCGAGTTGCACGGCCAGCTCCGGCTGTCGGGCTGGATCGATGTCGGCCTTTCGGGCCAGCGCCAGGGCCCGCCGGCCCCGCTCGAAGCCTCCTCGCAACTGCAGATCCGCGGCCAGGGCGACCAGAAGGCCCGGGCTGCCGGCGAAAAGCTCCGGTCGGATCTCATCGAGGTCCAAGGCGCTGCCGAGGGTGGGGTTGGTCTCGAAGTCGAGGATGAGCCGTTCTTGAATGAGACGAAAGGCGCCGGCGTGATCGCCCGCGGCCAGGAGATGCCTCGCCGCCGGCCCCACCTGACCGGCGTCAGCGAGGTATTGGGCGGCCCGCTCGTGCAATCGCCGCTCGCGCTCCGGGTCGGTCAGGTGAAGCTGGGCCTGCAAGACTTCCTTGATCAGCTGGTGGTAGCGATACGTGACCCCCTCGTCGTCCACCCTGGTCACGAACAGGTGGGCGCTATAGAGCCGCTCGAGGAGGGCGGCCGACCCCTGCCCGCACAAGACGATGCAGTCCGGCACCGACAGTTCGTCCAGGATCGAGGTGGCCAGCATGAACTCGACCAGCTCGGAAGGTTGCCGATAGAGGACCTCGTCGAGGAAATACCCGGCCACGGTGTGGCGGTGCAGCCCGACTCGACCGGCGGCGCCGACGGGATCAGGTGAGTGCTGAATCGAGATGGCCGCCATCTGGAGGCCGGCGATCCATCCCTCGCTGCGATCGTGGATGGCATTGACGTCCCGCTCGCTCAGACGCAGACCGAACTCCGAGAGGAAGAGTCTGGTCTCTTCGGCGGAGAAGGACAGATCCTGGTCCCGCAGCTCGACCAGCTCCTCGTCGGCACGCATCCGATGGAGCCGAAGGCTTGGGTCGGCCCGGCTGGCCAGGACCAGCTGCAGAACGGCAGGGCGGCACTCCAATAGCAAGTTCAGGGTGTCCGCCCCTGCCGCTTCGGTCAGGTGGAAATCATCGATCACCAGTACCTGCGGCCCCTCGAGTCCATCAAGGTCGTCGGCCAGGGCGGCCATGACATCGGCGGACACCTCGCCGTCCAGGCTAAGAAGTTGGCGGGCGTCCTCTCCGAGTCCAGGCTGCTGGGAGCCCCGTCGCAGGGCTTCGATGACGGCCGCCACAAACCGGGCCCGGTCGGCGTCGGCGGAATCACAACTGAGCCACGCGGTCGGCCGCTCCGGGTGAGCGGCCAACCAGTCAGCCAGCAGGGCGGTCTTGCCCGCCCCGGGCGAGGCCACCACCAAGGTGAGGCGGGCCCGTCCTCCTCGATCCAGGGCGTCGAGCAGCCTCAACCTGCGCACCAGGCGGGATGGTGTGCTGGGCGCATGAAATTTGGACGGCGGAAACCGTGGGCTGCGAAGACCGGGCGCACCGTTACCCTCCCTAGTCGCCATCCTCGCCTGCCCTCCTACCTGTGTCAGACCGCCCGGGTGCTTGAGCCATCCGGCGGGCCGCACGGAGGCCTTGTGCGCTCCAGTGCGGAATCTATCTCACCCAGTGAAGGTGACGACAGGAGCGGCGGCGGACCGCATGCGGTTGAGGGATGATGGCGTCACCGCCCAGCCCTGACTGTAGCGGGATGTCTCTGAGGACATATGACCTCACCATAGATGGCGAGGCCGATCCCGGCCATCGTCGCACCGTTTGAGGAGTTCGACCGCTTCGTGGGGCCAGGCCAACACCACTCTGCGAGCCGAGCAGTCCGACCCGGCCGCCCTCCGCGGCGTCCTCGATCGCCTCTGGGCCGTAGGCCTGGCATTGCGAACCGCGAAACTGCCGTAACGGTAACGGTAACGGTCGGGGCGCAAGTATCGGTCAGTGGTCCGTCTGCGTTACCGCTGGGTTCCGGTCCGGATTGGACCCTGGGCGGCTCTTGCCGGAATGGGTGATGGCGATGGGCTGCCCGCCGGCACCGTTCGGAGGAGATCCAGGTCGGGGAAGGGAGCCGTATAAAGCCGTGGGAGATGTAGGCGCCAGTGGTAACCTTTTCGACGCGATTGGCGCGATCGGCACATTGGGAGCATGTGGGCCGATCCCGGATCGCCGAGTACTTCCACCATCTTCACGGTCTCGTGGGCCCCGGAGTTGTTTGCGCAACCATGCCATCGGTCGTCCTAGTCACGAGTACGCCCCGACGCCCGCAGGCCGAGCCGAGGTGGCGGCGAGACGCCTCACCGTTGCCGCCCGGCTTCGCGGCCCATCGCGCATTGCCGGTCCGTTCATCGAGCGCTGCGTGCTTCCTGTCGGCGAGCACTACGACGGCTTCGAAGTTCGCCACCTTGGTACCTTTGCGCGAACACTATGCGTTGTCGTTGCGACGCTCGGTCGCAAACCTGGAGGAGAGCTGGGATTCAGCAGTTCGCGAGCTCCGGTCGGCGAGCGCTCCTCTACATCGCCGCGCCGGCGGTTGGCTCCGAACGTCACCGTTTAGTCAGAGGTTCCAGTGTCCGCCGCAGGCACGACCATTGTCTAGGGAACACCAGCTTGCGCTCAGCCGTGGAAGCTGCGGATCGTACGCCTGATGCATATCGTCGTGACTACCATGAACGTGGGAAAATGAACCGTGGACCATCACCGAAGGTTGCACGACAACCCGGTCGTCGTCGCCTGAACACCTAGACCGGCCCATTGGTCGGTTCCGTCTGCTGCCTCGGCCTTGACAAGGCGGTCTTGGCGACGACGCGAAGAGTCGGAAGGATTCCAATGAGCGCGACGGCAACCAGCGCTAGTCTCGAGGTTCACGGATTGGCCCGGCTGTGGAACCGGGAGCTCGACAGCTATCCCGATACCGCGCGTCGCGTGTTCTTCATCGGCCTCACCGTCCTTTGCACGGCCACGCTCTACTACGAGCTGTCCGTCACCGCCTCGGTTTCTACCTTGCTCCTGGTCAAACTGCACATGAGCTTCAGGTTCTTCGTTTACACCCGGGCGGTCGCAAGCTTGATCGGGGCGTTCGGCTCGCTGTTCGGTGGAATCGCCGACCGAGTGGGCCGCACCAACCTGGTCGTCGCCGGCTTGTTGGTCACCGGTGTCATGGTGACATTCGTAATCCCAGCCTCGACGAGCAAATGGGAATTCACCTTCCTCAGCTACCTCGTCTTCCTAGTCGAGGGCGCCTGCCTGATCGCCACCGCAGCCCTAATCCGGGACTTCTCACCGCAGGTGGGACGAGCCACAGCGATGGGCTTTTGGACCAGCGGTCCGGTGGTCGGAAGCCTGATCGTATTTGTCGTGGCCAGCCACACCATCGGCGCGAACCCCAGCCCGGCCTTCTGGGTGCACGAGTACAAGATCGCCGGAACCGTCGGGTTGGTGGTCTTCGTAATCGCAGGCATCTGGCTGCGCGAGCTGTCACCGGGACTACGCGACCAGCTGATGGTGACCATCCACGACCGCGCTCTCATCGAGGCCAAGGCCAAGGGCATCGACATAGTGGCGTCGCTGCGCAACCCGTTCGGCCAGCTGCTCAAAGCCGACGTGATCATCTCGGCGCTCGGCATAGCCATGTTCCTCCTCTTCTACTCCACCGCCGTCGGTTTCGCTTTGATCTACTTCACGACTGTCTTCGGATTCTCAGTGCACAACGGCAACTCGCTCGGCAACTGGATGTGGGGGTTCAATGTCATCGCGGTGATCCTCTGCGGGATCATCTCCGACAGGCTCCGGGTCAGGAAACCCGTCATGGTCGTCGGCGGTGGGGCGGCCGCCGTCATGATGGTCCTCTACCTGCAGCAGATAGGCCATCCGACCAGCTACTACCACCTGGCCGTGCTGTCGGGTGCGCTCGCGTTCTGCCTGGGCGTTGCCTACGTACCGTGGATCGCCAGCTTCACCGAGACCGTCGAGGCCCGCAACCCGGCGCTGACCGCGACGGGTCTGGCCGTATGGGGCTGGATCGCCCGGACGGTCGTCTTCGGGTCGTATCTGTTCCTCCCGGTGGTGGTCCACTCGGTCACGCCGCTGGTCACATACGGGGCCGAGAGCAAGGCCTACGCCGCGCAGTACGCACCCCAAGTCGCCGCCATCGAAGCCCATCCGGCGATCGTGCCCCTGCTAGCGGAGCTCCAGAACGACATCAGCCCCGCCGCCCTGGCCGAAGCGCAGCAGATCCTCGGCCCGAACTACCGGCAGACGCTCGCTCAGTTCCACAACGCCGGACCGGGGCTGATCCCGGCCTTGGCGTTTCTCGACGCCCATCGAATTACGGTGGCGAGTGCCGCCAAGGAGGAGCCCAACCAGTGGAAGGACTGGTACTGGATCTGCTTCGGGGGAATGATCTTCTTCCTCTTGACCGTTCCGCTGATGCGGGGCCGCTGGTCACCGAAGGCTGCCAAGGCTGACGAGGAGGCCCACGAGGCCAGAGTCCAGGCCCAGATGGCCAAGATGGGCATCAGTTCCTGATCGCACCGGGTCGTACCTGAATCGATTGCTAGCGACTCGGTCTGGTGACAACCACGTAGATGCTCGCCCCTACCCTGCCACTCCGAGCCGAGAGCCTGAGCGCCCGACCGGACATCGTCATCACCAAACAGCCGACCGAAGGATCCAGGCTCGTGGGTAGCCCGTCGAAACGGCTGTTCGCTACCCACGGCACGCTCGATGACAGGTCACGATCGGTCACCCCGGTGGCGTACAGGAACCGCACGAAGGTTCTCATGAAGCCGACTTTGCTGCGCAGCAACCCGCGCTTGAGCCGCCCCGCTTCGTGAACAACGAACTCCTCCAGCTCGGACGGCTCGAGACCTTCGATCCGACCCTGGAAGTGCAAGTCCCCGCCAGGCTTGATAGTCGGTGATCAGCCCGACCAGTAGCGGGTGCAGGGGGACGTTGCGGTCGTTGTGCAGTTTCCCGATCGGGATGCGCAGCCACCAGGTGTCGCCGACGCGGTACATGGCGTCGTCGCGTATGCCTCCCAGCTCGCCGGCTCTCATCCCGGTGCGAGCCAGCAGTTCGACCAGCAGCCGTCGGCGCCGGTCGGGATCGACGGCCAGGGTGGCCATGAACTTCGCCGCGGTGGGGTCGTCCAAGAACTTGGGGAGAGGTTCGTCGGCTTTGGGGATGTCACCGGCGAAGATCGGCACCCTTCGTGGCGCGTCTTGCCAGTCCCAGTCGATGATCCGCTCGAAGAAGGTTCGGACCATGCCCAGGTTGTGGCGAATAGTCGTCTTCGAGATGGTTCCTTTCTGTCCCGGCCGGGCCGCTAGAGCGAGCTTGTAGCCCTCGATGTGGGATCGGGTGATGGATGCAACGCTCGAACAGTCCGGCTCTGTGACGATCGAGATAGGCGGCCAGGTGACGCAACGCCAACGAGGCCGCCCCCACGCTGGTGGCCCGCTGGGAGACCGAGATCTGATCCAGGTACGCCTTCATCGTGGCCACCATCTGCGGTGCCCGAGCGGCGATCTGGTCCCAGGTGATCTCCGGCAGCACGGCCCGGCTCGGTGTTGCCTCCTTCGTAGCCTTCTTGGGTTTGGGTCGCCGGGGCTTGCGCGGCGGACGGAATATCGGCAACTGCTGCAGGGGCGTCGGGATAGCCCGCATCGCGGATGTGCTCGAAGAAGCGCCGCAGAACGTCCAGCTTCTGGTTGATCGTGGCGGCGGTCACGGGCCGCTTGCGGCGCGAACCCCACCGAGCCGACAGCGCAACACACCAGCTGCCCACATGGATGGCGGTGACATCGGCTGCTGAGATGCAGGAGCTGTCAGTAGCGATCACGTGCAGGGCGAATTGGCGCAGACAGCTCTCTGCCGACGGCCACACTGGCCGGCGAGAGCCGACCGGCGAGTTCCTCCAGATAGGCGGTCATGGTCTCGGCCAGCATCGGTGCCCGATGAGTGATCTCGGCCCAAGCACGGGGCAGTTCGACCACCGGTGCAGGAGCGGCGGCCGCAGCGGTGGCGGCGCTCATCGGGCCAGCCCCATCGCCGCTTGGGCTTCGATCACCTCGGCCGCCCGGCGATACTCGCCAGCCAGCCAGTCCGACCCCAGATGCAGATACACCTGGGTAGAGGCGATCGAGCGATGCCCGGCCTGGGCCTGCAGCGCCTCGATGGACATGCCCGCCTCCCGCAGCCGGGTCAGGCAGGTGTGTCGCAGTTCGTGGCAGGTGCCGTGCACCAGCCCGGCCCGGGCCCGGGCGCCGGAGATGATCTCATCCAGGCCCTCCGATCGACAGCGCCTGGCCACGGCGGGGTCCTTTCAACACCACGAACAGCCGGTCAGTCGGCGCCTTCGCGGGTCGCTCGTTGTTCATGTACGAGGCGACGGTGGCGAAGAAGCTGGGCGAGACCGGCACCAGCCGCTGATGGCCGCCCTTGCCCTCGGCCACGAACACCCGCCACTCACCCAGACGCAGATCCTCCAGGCGAAGGCCGATCACCTCGGCCCGGCGCAGACCGCCCAGCGCCATGGCCTGCACCATGGCCCGATCACGATCGGTGCGCAGCGCCGCCATCAACGCGGCCAGCTCCTCGGGATCCAAGATGCGCGGCAAGCGGCGCACCGCTCGCACCAGCGGCTGGCCCCGCAGCTCTGCGCCGTGTCTTGCGAGTCGGCAGGCCTCTAGGGACCGGGTTGGTCTCCACTCCCACATCCCCGCGGGTGATCAGATACCCGTAGAACGCCGAGACCGCGGCCAGACGCCTGCGGATCGTCGAGGTCGATAGTCCCGACTCGCGATCAGAGATCCGCACCACCTTCTCCGCCCCTGGCCGCGGCCGGCGCTGCGCGGTCACAAACGCCATCACATCCGCCGGCCGCACCTCAACCGGCTCCTTGGCGACGATAGTGAAGAACGCCTTCAGATCGTGCGCGTACGCCAGCACCGTGTTCGGCCGGGCCCGGCTAGCGGCGAACTCCAAGAACTCGTCCACCAGCCGATGACCAACAACGAAACGCTCGCCGCCACCCTCACGGGCGACCCGGCGAACCTGCGGAGACCAGACCATGACGATCCTCCCTGTCCGAGCTCCGCCCGAGAAGATTTTCCCCGGGCGGGTCGCTCAGCAGGTGGATCACCCGAATAAGTGCCGTTCCGGGATACTGCATAACTCAGCCGCGAGTCCGGGCGTCCGGCATCGGTGCCGATGGGGGAAGTATAGTCGACGCGGGGCGGGGTCCTGGTCCGGTGAACCCATACCGGGCCTATCGTGGGCCGTGTGGCACCGTAGTGGCCTCTGCAGGTCGGATCACGTGAGGTGACCCCGGTGGAGCTCGCCGGAGGGTGGGCGGGCACGGTCCACCTCGCCGGACGTGCCGGAGGAAGCGGCGTCGTCTCGCCGCCCCAGAGGGTCAGGAAGCAGCGACCCCTCCCGGCCAGGGGCGGAATGGCCGACACGCACCCTGTGCGGTCGACCTCAAGTGCGGATTGTGACCGAACCAGGGTTGGACCTGCTTGGTGACCGGCGCCCGCCGGGTCTGCAAGTCCTGTTGGCCCATTGTGGAGAGGTGGCTCAGCCCACCCCCTGTCGCCGAGGGCGAAGCCGACGTCTTGCGCTGGATTGTGGCCGCGGTGTTGGAGATAGGCGAAGCGATGGTCGAGGGGGTGCCGGTTCCCCGACTGGAGTGGATCCGCCGGCGGGTCCGCTCGGAACTGAAGTCGACCACAGGCGGGAGCGTCCACACCCACGTGATCGGGGTGAACGCGCTCTTCGTGCCGCTCCGGGCTGGTCATCGACGCCGGGACCCCAGAGCAATGGCAGAAGGAACTGCACGCCGCCACGGAGCCGGCCGTGGGCTATCGAGGCTGGTGAACCCGTCAACGCTCCCCGGTGGCGTCGCCGCTGGGAGGACATCACCGCCATCCGATAGACACCCGACCAGTGGGGGAGGACTCAACAAGACGGGCGACGTAGGCGCGGTCCTCACGGCAATGCCCCTACTCTGAAACCGCCGGAAGGACACGTCGTCGTGGAATGCGTGACACTGGTGCAACGCGTCGCCACCAACCGTGGTTCTGCATCCTCCTAGGGGCGGAGAGAGTCGTCCGGCCTTCTCAGACCAGCACCACGGCACCGGGGGAAGGCCTCCGGGAACCGGTGGCAAATGTCTGCTTCTTGGAATTTTGGTGTGATGAACGGAGAGGAAGTCAGAGAGTTGGTCATGCTGATGTGATGGATGGACTTGGTGTCAATGTCGGCGTTGGATGTTGCATTCGAGAGTGAGCCGCTGTGTGTGCTGTTCTCGAGGGTCACTCGTGGCCGTTGATCCTTGACGCTGTATGACGGTTGTGGTCAGCAGACCCTGATGCGCCTCGATGCGCTTATCCAGCTAGTTCGGCGCCGTGTCGAGGGACGTCGGGGATTTGGGGACGGACCCTGCCACCAGTCTTAGGCCACCGCACGGACTACAACTCTCGGCGTAAACGTGTCCGTGACGCCACGTAGATCCAGGGACCCGTCTCTTCCAGGAGTCTTTCGATGCCACGCCAGCCGTTGATAAGGATCTCCAGCTGGTCCCACTTACGTAACCGTCGTGAGCCGGGCGATCCTTCGATGCGCACGTGACGGGCGAGGGACTGCTGAATGAGCTGTTGTTCGGCCGGCCGGGTGCGCATATGGCGATCCTTGGTGACCACGATCCATCCGTTGGCGGCGACTATCGGGATCCAATCGACGTCGCGATCGCCCGGCTGGACCGGGCTGGGAGGTCGCGGTCGCTTGTCGATACCCAGGCCGCCCGGGTCACCGGCGTAGGTCACGTCCGTTCGGACCTGGACGAGTAGCTTTCCAAGGCCGATCAGGTCAGCGTCGACGTAGAAGCGGATGGCCACCGTCGCCTTGGCCGATTAGGCAGCCGCGGGAAGCTCGTAGCTGAGAACGGCGGCTATCTCGGCAAGATCAAGGTTGAAGTCCGCAGCCACCATCTCGACAGGATCCCCGGCCTCGATCTGCTCGGCAACCGCCTCAGTCGGGATCCCCCTGACGGTAGCCGTCCCGAATCGGATCAGCGGATCAATGATAATCGGCGACCCGGGGCCAACCGGGTGGATGCGGATGGCCTCATCGTTGGCAAACTCGACCCGTTCAAGGAAGGATTCGGCTGGCGCGGTAAGCAGGATCTGGCCGCTGTCGGCCACCCACATGGCCCACAGCTCCTCAGGAAGTCCCGACGACTTCTGGGCCTCGGCGAGGATGCGTTGTCCCTCCCCGACCCACGGCCGCTCGTGAGCGAGCGGATAGGGCAGGCCTAGCCTCTCCCGAGTCGCCACGATCCAGCCGCGAAGCTCAGCCAAGCGGACCCTCAGGTCGCGGCGGTATCCCAGCAGGTAGCGCGCCCTCGACCAGCTCTCCCCAGGTCACGGTCTTGCTTCCAGTCGGTTCCTCTCGGATGACGGGCGGGTATCGCGTGTGGTTGCGCATGCCGCCCTCCAGCCACCATTGCAACGTAGAGGGGGGCATGTGAAGCACAGACGCGGCCAGATTGATGTCGTACAACTCGCGGTCAAGCACGCTGATTGACACGAAGACCTCAAATCATCGTCGACAGGGAAGCAACCGCGCCGAGCCCCTCTCGCCGGCACCACCGCGAAGATACCCAATTTGCCACTGGTGTTAGGCGACCCGTCTGACGGGTCACCGCCGCCCGGCGGCCAGATCCGCTTCGTATCTGATCTGATGGCCAAGTAGAAGCCGGAGCGGTAGGCGGTCCCGCCACCGGGACGTCATAGCGGCGTCCGCGAATCTGCGTGGGCCTGGCCGTGGCCGGGGACTCACAGCTGGGGTTGCATCCCGGGCTGGGGGGTGTGTTCGACGACGTGTTGGTAGTGCTGGTGGAGGGTGTGGATGTCGGTCCTGGGGGCGGCTCGGGTGGCGGCTGACCGGGGCATGGTGGGGGCTGGGCGGACCTGGGCGATGGCGGTGTCGAGGTCGGCGAGGGCTTGGCGGGCCTGATCGACGTCTGCGACCGTCGACGCCGAGATGGTCGACGCCGACGCTGCTGCTGGTGCTGTTGTCGGGTGGAGTGCTGCTTGGTCGAGCTGTTGTTGGAGGTGCTGGCGGGCGTGTTGGAGGGGGCGCTGTCCGTAGGCGTAGGGGTCGCCTGTTCGGGCTGCTGCCACTACGACGGCGGCCCAGTGGGCGCCGAGTTGGGTTTCGAGCCGGTGGACGCGGGTGTGACGCCAGGCGTGGGCTTGCTGGAAGCGTTGGGCGTGGTCGGCGGCCGTCTGGAGACTTTCGAGGGCGGCGGTGCGCTGGGCGAGCTGCTCGGCGTGGTAGTCGATCACCCGTTTGTTGGCGTCCAGGTTGGTGCGGGCTCGGGCGTGGCGGTCCCGGCTGCTACGGGTGAGGCCCCGCAGGCCGGCGGTGGCCGCCAGCTCTTCTTGGCTGTGGCGGGCCCGGGCCTGGCTGTCGGCGAGGTCACGTTGGGCTCGAGCCTGCCACGCCCGGGCCGTGTCGAGGTCGCCGGTGACGTCGGGCGGCGGGTGGGCCAGTATCTGTCGGTGCCGGTCGATGGCGACCCGCAGGTTGCGGTCGGCCCGCCAGGGGTCGTCGAGGGCGGCGAAGGATTTGGGTTGCGCTCGGGCCAGGCCGACACCGACCTGCTCGGCGGGGGTGCCGGTAGCGGTGACCACCCTTCCGCCGTGGTCGTCGTCAACGGCGGGAATGGTGTTCCAGGTATGCGTGGGTTGCACGCCCCGGGATTGGCCCACGTAACCCCGGTAGCGGTCGATGGCCGGGGTGGCCAATAGGTGGACCTGGGCGAACGTGCCGCCCTGGACCCCGTCGATAGTGCGAGCCCAGGCGTGCGACAGGTAGGGTCGACCGTCGGGGGTGTGGCCTTGCACCAAGCCGGCGGGAACCTCAACGGTCTGGCCTGGCCTGTCGGGGTTGGGGGGCGGTCAGGTTCGATGAGCAGCCCGGACGGCCCTGCCGCGACCACGGTGGCGGTGGCGCCGTTATAGAGGCGGCCGCCGCCGATGTCGGGGGGGAGGCGCAGGTGGGCGTGCAGCAGGATCCGGTCCCCGGCCTGGTAGCGGCGGCGCCCGGCATAGCCCGGCCCGTCCAGGGCGGGCCCGGCGATCTGGCCGGCCGAGATGAGTTGGGCTCGGATCCGGTCGGCGAGATGCTCGCAGTCGGTGTGGGTGACGGCCAGCGCCGCCACCTGGCGGGCGCCGTAGCGGGCGATGTCGGCGGTGACCGCGGTGGCCATGGCCTGGAGGGCCCGGGCCGGGTCCTCGGCATGGTGCTCCCAGCCGTGGGCGTCTCGTAGTGTCTGGCTGGCGGGGACGTCCCCGGCTCGCAGACAGCCGAGGGCGGCCTGCTCGGCCGGGTCGGCCTGGCGGCGGTTTACCGACAGGCCCGCGCTGACCATGCGGGGCTGTCCCGATGGTTCGGACGGATGAGCTGCGGTCAGATAGCGGGCCAGACCGCCGGCGGCCACGGGCTGGGCTTGGAGGGGGTCGCCGACCATCCACACCTGCCCGCTCCGGCAGGCGGCCGCGGCCGCCAGGAGGGTGTCGGCTTCCCGGGTGGGCAGCTGGGAGAACTCGTCGCAGATGAAGACGGTGCCGTCGGCCAGATGGGGACGGTCGAGAGCGAAGCGGGCCACGGTCATGGCGGGCAGGCCGGCCTCGCGGAGCTGGACGACGGCCTGGTTGGTGGTCGATACCACCAGCACGGCCCGACCGGCCGCCTCCACGGCCGCCACCGCGGTGGCCAGGGTGGTGGTCTTGCCGTGCCCGGCCGGGGCAGTCAACATGCGCAGGGCCGAGCCGGGCCCGCACAAGGCTCGGACGGCCCCGGTCTGGTCGTCGCCCAGGCTCGGGCTGGCGGCGATCGCCTGCTCCACCACTCTGGTGGGCACCCCGGCGGTGGTGCGCCCCGAGACGACCTCCAGGTGGTCGAGGAGGCGGTCCTCAATCTGTCGGTGGGCTCGGGTGCTGTAGCGGGGCGGGGTCCGCCCCGACGGGTCCCGGTCGATCAGGCGGACCACCAGATCGGAGTGGAGGAACCGTCGGGCCAGGCCGGTGATCTCGCTGACCGACAGGGTGCCGGCCCCGGCCGCGGCGATCCGTTCGATCGTCTGGGCCGCTCCGAAGCGGGAGTCGCGGGCGCACAACCCGATCTCGGGGTCGACCAACAGGTCGAAGACCGCCCGGATGGTCGGCTTGGCCGGGCCGGTCCCGGCCGCCTGGCGGAGCCGCTTGAGCAGGCCGGCGCCGGTCGGCAGACCGATCGACGCCGCCTCGGCCTGCCAGCGGGCGGACAGCACGGCGTGGGTCCAGGCCGGATTCTTGTGGCGGCGGGTGGCCAGCGAGGCCCGCTCGTCGGCCTCCATCCGCTCCTTTGCCGTCGCCGGGGCGCTGCCGGCGGCGGCCAGGTGCTGCTCGATTTGGGCGGAACGCTTGGAGAACACCCGCAGCATGCTCTCGTCGACGCCGGCCAGTTCCCGGCAGCCGTTGCGGTCCGGCCCCCAGGTCACCCCCAGGCGGTCGGCCAGATGGCGGCGCAGCTGCTCCTGGTAGATCGACCCGGCCGCCTTGCCCCACCGGTACAACTCGGCGGCGTCGATCGACACCCACCGGCCGTCCGTCCTGTGGACAAGGTTGGGGATGACGGTGTGGGTGTGCAATTGGGGGTCGCCCTCCCGGCTGGTCCGATGCACGAAGGTGGCCGCCATCCACCCCGACGTCCCCACCCGGCGGCGTACCCCGTCCACCTGGCGGCGGGTCACCGCGGCGTGCGCTTCTAGAAACTCCAGGGCGGCGGCGACCGCTTCCACATGAGCGATACCCACCACACTGGCCGTGACCGGATCCCCCAGAGCGTGCAGCAGCGACACCGACTTGGGGGCCGAGAAGGTGACATCGAACGCCTTCACCATCACCGACCTGGCCCCCACCACCAGCGGCAAGCCAGTCTCAGGATGATGCCGGTCGAGCAACGCCCGCAACACCTCGCCGTCGACCACCCCCTCCAAACCCAGTCCGGCCGCCAGCCGCCCGGCCCACACCCCCGGCGCCTCCCCCGAACCCAAGTAGTAGTCCTCCAGTCCCGACGCCACCTGACCCAGCACGTACTCGGCGTCGGTCAACTTCGAGATCCGCAACATCGTCCACTCACCCCGACACCCGGCCGTCGCCGTGGCTGTGGCCGTCTTGGAAATCGAACAGGCTGACCTGGCCGGCGGAAACACCATTACTCCTGGTCTGGGCTCGTCTGGCCGGGCCTACGTGCCGGTCGGCATCGCTGTGAGCGGCGGGCGCTACCGCTCCGGGGAGCGTGGCCGGGCCCGGCCTGTCGGGATGGTGGGGACGGGACTGGTCGGCGTCGCCGGCGAAGGTCACACTGATCCCATGACAGGCCGACATGTCGACCGCGTAGCCGGCCGGGACAACGACGGTGACCAGCCCAGCGGCCCGCAAGCGCCGCAACCCCCGGGCCACCGTGTCCTTATCGAGGCCCAGGCCGGCGGCCAGGCCGCGCACCCCCTCCCCGACCTGGCCGGCCGGGTCGGCTCGCAGCAGCAGCTCTTCGAGGACCACCCACGCCGTCGGGCCCAGCCGGGCCCGCATCGGCCCGCACCCCGCCTCCAACACCACTACTCGACGCTTCGAGCCTCGGGCCTGCGACGCGCGGCCATTCGACGCTGGGACGTCCTCACGAGGCCGCATAATCCGAGCCCGGCCCCCAACCCCACAGGCGGCCTGGGTCGGCCAAGATTGCCTCGAGCGCCCGGCGCGGCACCCGCAGCGACCGGCCCAACGACACCACCGGCAGCCCCTGACGGCCCTCCGACAGCCGATAGCGGCGAGCCAGCGCATACGCGGCGGTGCGCCCGATACGCAACACCGCCGCGGCCTCCTCGATCGTCAATACCTCCGGCAGCTCCCCAATGACACAGCCCACCACCACCCTCCACCACTGCGAATACCACGAGACGACCAGCCGTCCGACCATAATCCCACCCATGTCATTAGTCAAGCGGTAGCATGAGAGTCGTGCCTAGGAAATACCAGCGGACAGCAGCGGACACCAACCGACACCACACAGCACATGACCGGGCGTAGAAAACGCGGCCAACCCGCCACCCCCAACCCAGACGTCGACGTCGAGGCCCCCCTGCGCACCCTGGCCGGCGAACCCGCCTACTGGGGTATCACCCCCAACCGGGTTATCGCCTACAACCTGGCCCAAGCCCGCAACTGGCGCCGCCTCACCCAAGACCAAGCCGCCGCCGCCCTCGAACCCTACCTGGGGGCCCGCTGGTCCAAAGCCACCTTCTCCGCCGCCGAGCGCTCCTACACGACCACCAAAGTCCGCAACTTCGACGCCGACGAGATCGTCGCCTTCGCCCAAGCCTTCGATCTACCTATCACCTTCTTCTTCCTCCCCCCACCCCCCACCTCCGACCACCTCCCCCTCCACCTCGAAACCGCACCCCCACCCGCCCGGGCCCAACCCATCGCCCGCCTCTTCGACCTCATCTTCGGGACCCCCGCCGACCAAGGCCTCCTCACCCTACGCATGAGCAGATTCCTCCAAGCCCTCCCCGCCCACACCGGCCTGCTCTCCGACGCCCAACAACGCATCGCCAGCTACACCCGCGAACGCCTCACCAACCTCATCCGCCACGCCCTCTCCGACATCGCCAGCAAAGAAACCACCCTCCGCTCCCTCGCCAACCAACTCGAAGACCTCCGCATCCGAGCCGGCGACCTCAGCACCCTCGACCTCACGTCCAAAGTCGAATCTGGTGAAGAAGCAACGAACAAGCAGCCCAGGAAGCAAAGTACGTCAGCGACGTTTACTCCAGCGGAGACTACCGACAAGCCCCGACCACCAAACGCGAACAGGCCCCATCTAAGCGCACCGCGTGACGGACAGGGAACAGAAAATGAGTCGTACCGGCCATGTAGCCCAGCGGATCAAGGGTCGGGGTAAGCCGTGGACCGCTGTCGTCGACGTGGCGCCCGAGGGCGCGCCCGACGCAAGCAGATCAAGCGAACGTTTCCACGCAAAGACGACGCGCAGACCTGGCTCAACGAAACCCTGGCCGGTCTCAAGAGCGGATCGTTCACCGAGCCCACAAAGATCACCTTCGGCCAATACCTGGAGACCTGGCTGGCCGCCTTGCCAGCCAAAGGTCGGCGCCCGACAACCGTCGAGTCCTACAGCCGGCATGTGCGCCTCCACGTCCTCGCTTACCCGGTCGCGCAAGCCCGGCTCCAACAGCTTTCGGCGCTGCATCTCGACCAGCTCTACTCCGAGTTACTCGAAGACGGCCGAGCCGATCGCCAGGGCGGCCTCAGCCACCGTAGCGTGCAGTTCGTCCACTCGGTGATCTCCCGGGCGCTCAACGACGCTCTCCGTAAGCGGCTCGTGTCGGTGAACGTCGCCACGGCTGCGAACGCCCCCTCTCGCAGCTCCACCCGCCCGCCGGAGGCGAAGGTCTGGTCGATCGAGCAGGAGCGGATCTTCCTCGACTCGCCCGCAGTCCGAGGTGATCGCTACTTCGCGCTGTGGCGGCTGGCGTGCATGACCGGGATGCGCCGAGGCGAGCTCATCGGATTGCGGTGGTCCGACGTCGACTTCGACCACGATCGGCTCTCGATCCGACAAACCATCGTCCCTGTGCACGGCCGACCGACCGTCAGCGACACTAAAACCCACCGATCCGAGCGGACCATCGACCTCGACACCACCACGCTCGCCGAGCTACGCCGCCACAGGGCCCGACAGGGCGCCGACAAGCTCGCCGTTGGTGCTGACTACACGGACGCAGACCTCGTCTTCGCCCATCCTGACGGCCACATGCTCAACCCGAAACGGGTCACCGAGTGGTTCAAACGGCGGGCCGCGGCTGCGGGTGTGCCCGCCTGTCGGCTACATGACCTACGGCATGCCCACGCCAGCCATCTGCTCGCTAGAGGAGTGCCGACAAAGGTCGTCTCCGAGCGGCTCGGTCACGCCCAAGAGTCCTTCACAATGTCGCGATACCAGCACATCCTTCCTGGGATGCAGGCCGACGCCGCCCAAGGATTCGCCGACCTCATCGACGGCGCGCGCAACATCCCGTGACCAACTCGTGACCGCAGGGCTCTTTCACGCTGCTCGATCTGGCCGCTGATCAGCTGAAACTTCGCGCCCCCGGCAGGACTCGAACCTGCGACCCGCTGCTTAGAAGGCAGCCGCTCTATCCAGCTGAGCTACAGGGGCTTGATTGGGCTTCTGACCAGGACTTTGTCGGGCTGTCGCCGATCCGGGTACTTGTACAACGCGGTAAGAGAGGATAACAATTTGGGCGGTGCGTGCCGGCAAATGGCACCCACGGGCAGGGTGGCGGCTGACACCCACGGATCGGATGGAAGGCATGACCGCCGACGTCATGCGGATCAGCGTAGGCGACCTTCGGCTGCTGGTCCCCGACTTCCGGCGCGCCCCGAAGGCAGCCAACAAGCCCCAAAACGGTGGGGTCTGCGCCGATGCGGCCTGGCGTATCATCGACTTTTTCCTCGACAACGGGGTGCCGACGGAGGAGGACTAGATGACCCGCCAGCACGGAGCAAGTTCCCGTCATCAGCCATAACGATCTGGCCAAATTGCTCGCCGCCGGAGACGGCAGGAACTTCGACGATCGGCGAGACACGGCCATGATCCGCATGCCGATATCAACCGGGATGCGCGCCGGCGAGCTTGTCGGGCCTGCGGGTCGCGGACCTCGACCGGGACATGCAGGTCGCGATCGTGGTCGGTAAAGGCGCCCGACTCCGAGCCTGCCCGTACGAGGCGAAAGCGGGCCAGGCGGTCGACCGCTATCTCCGAATTCGCCGGCAGTATCCGCACGCCGAGTCGGAATGGCTATGGCTCGGCAAGAAGGGCCGGGTCACGGACTCCCGCCTGCCAGTTGGTCGAGCGCCGGGCCCAACCAGCCGGAATCGGCCATGTTCATCCCCACCAGCTCCGCCACACCTGTGCACACTCCTTCCTGGCCGACGGCGGGAATGAGGGTGACCTGATGATGCTGGCCGGCTGGCGGTCCAGGCGGATGCTGCAGGCTACGCGGCGAGCACAGCAGCAGAGCGAGCTCAACAGGCCTACCGGCGCATGGGCGTCGGTGACCGCCTTTGAAGATCCACATGTGGCAAGGCTTGCGGGCCAGTGAAGCATGTACGACAATCTGTGATACGGTGGCTTCGTGGCTAGAGCGATATCGGTGCGGCTCGATGATGAAGCAGACAAGGCGCTGAAGATCCTCGAAGCCACCGGGCTCAGTCAATCCGAAGCTATCCGTACCGCGCTGCTCAGCGAAGTTCGCCACCGTCGGCGAAGCAAAGAACTCGCCGCCGAGGTCGCGGCCTTGGAAGCCGACGAGGTCGACCGTGAGGAGATGCTCGGTATCGCGGCTTTGATGGAAGCCTTACGTGCTCCGAGGTGACGTATACCGATTCCGACTCCCCAAAGGTCTGGGACATGAGCAGCACGGGGATCGCTATGGCGTCGTCGTCCAGGCCGATGAGTTCTTGCCTCGATCGGTTGTCATCGTCGCGCCCACATCGCGAAGCGCTCGATCGGCATCCTTTCGCCCCGAGGCGGAGATCGCCGGACGAACCACGCGGGTACTAGTCGAACAAATCGGAGCCGTGGACGCCCACCGACTTGGCGATCTGGCCGGTCATCTCACGCCCGAGGAGATGTGGGGAGTCGATGAGGCTCTCCTCTCGGTCCTGGGCCTGGGCTGAGCGGCAACCCATTCCTGGGTCTATCAGTACGTCGATCCCTCAAATGCGTCGAGCATGCATCGTGGGAGAAACCGGTTAGATCCGCTGGACGTCCTTCCGCGAGGATCTCGGCTGCTGGCCGGTCCCTCAGTGTGGCCGACAGCGTTTCCACCGACTCCACCACGCTCGCAACGCCTTGCGGGTTTCGTGCCTCGTCACACTTGGTTGGTCGAGTTCGCCCAGCTCGGCGTGGCGGATACTCGCATGCGTCGGAGTAGCGGCAAGTGCAATAGGACCTCACTCCTGACGCGTCCCCCAAGGATCACCTCGAGCCGCCCGCCTGCTTCCTCACCCGGCCGGTCCGGACCGACTAGGCGGCCAGGGCGGCGAAGTCGGCCTTGCGGGCGGATTCGGCGCGCCGCTGCCGCTCGGCCTCGGGCAGGATCCCATTGGGGTCGACTGGCGTGGCGAAGCGGTCCTGGAATGCGGCCCGAGCAGTGGCGGTGAGTTCCCGGCTGTGGTAAGGGCTGTGCAGGCGATAGGCCGCCGCTTTGGCCCGAAGGCCGCGCTCGGCCGGACTGAGTTCCACTCATGACATCTCTCCTCAATCGGCTGCAGGAACACGCGGTGCGGCGATTATGCGGGTCGGCTGCGATAAGTGGAGCAAGTAGCCGGATCATCGCCGCCCTGCGGGAGTCTGGACTCGACCTCGACTTGCTGGTCCCAGACTGCGAGCATGCCCTGAGAGTCACCGAGAGGATGAAAACGGTGACGATGAGCGGAACCGTGAACAGCTGGCTGCCTACTCAAGTCGTCAAGTGTCGTAATACTCCCTGGGCGTTCCTTCCGCTCGTCCTCCGCCGGTGTGGCTGCCGCTTCGAGATCGACACCTCGAGGAACCTTCCTTTGCCTCTAGCCTGGGACCCCCGGTGTCAACAGGCTCGAGTACCGTCAATGCCACAGCCGTTCTCTGGTAGGAGCCGGCTGCTTCCTCATGGCAACGTTGAGCCACGACAGTTGCTTCTTCGTTGGCCGAGGCCACAGATCGCGTCCTGTGAATCCTTAGTGAAAGACTTCGAAGGACTCGTTTTCCCGAATATACGGCATACGGAACGGCAGCGACGGCCATCACGACGCCACCCACGACCAAGGGAAACGAATATCGGTACAGAACGGCCGGCGCAGAGAATATTACCGAGACAAAATAGACAACAAGCGATAGACCCATACTCGGAGAACTCGCTCTTGTAGAGTACGCGAACGCCACACCAGAGCTAATGCCAGTACGACCAATCCATACATCCAGACCGCATACAGTGGACCACCGTAATGCCCCCGCTTGTTGGCCCAAAAGGTAATATAGCTGATACCATAGCGGCCGAGCGTTTCGAACTTGGGCTGGTAGGGTGGCGGCGCAGGTGTGTCGTATTGGTATACCCAGTAGGACTGCTGTCCTATGGCAAGCTCGCGCTCGGCGAGACCAATCCGCTCCCTTATGTATGCCAACGGATCGGTCCTAATCGCCGAGAACCAGGCTGACCGCAGTACCCCGTAGCTCGATCCTTCGATCGGGTAGGACGCAACGATACTCTGGGAAGAGAGAAGCAGGGGGTTGACACTCGTCGCGTTCGAGTTCTGCAACACGTGCGCGAGATCCTGTGCTGGGTAAAGCGAGACGGGAACGAGCACGCGGTGCTCTTGTCGAGACATTTCCACTAGATCGTAAAAGAAGGTCGCCTGCACAGGGTGGCTCTTAGCCGTGTGGAGCACTTGGTAGGTCAGAACCGACTGGGCACCGAACAACAGACAGGTCGCCATGAGCCCGCAAACAACGGCCGCCAGCATCGTCCTCCTGATACGATCTCCAAGGAGAAGCGCCGCCACTGCTACAAGGAGGACAGCGACGGACACGATTGCGTTCTGGCGAGACGCGCTGGCAAGGAACGCAGAAAGAACTCCTAAAGCAGCGTATACCCACTTCACAGCCCCGTCGGCTCTGGAGATCATGACAGCGAAGCCAAATCCGAGACAGAGCGCCGCGACCATCCACGCATCGCGACCAACATGAACCGACCAGCTAAGAACGGGAGGAAAGGTAATAACTACAACCGCCCCGATCGTCGCCCACAAACGCCCTAGGCGCGCCCTTAGCAACATATAAATGCCACTAATGATAGCGACCAGCTGAACGAAAAGAATCCATCCTGGACTATGCAGTCCGAGGAGATACGGTCCTCGCCAGAGAGCCGACATCACAGGCGAATGCCAGTCGACGTACTTCCCGGAGGCCGCCTCCTGAATCTCATCCGTCGTGTCAGGATCAAGCTGGCCCGGCCAGTAGACGATTACGAGGAAGGCCGAGTAGCCCAGGATCGCGAAAAAGGAATGATTGCGGCCAGACGGGCGCTGCGACTTGGCCGACGGTGTTGCGGTTGCGAGCGCGACACTGCCGTCGAATCCTCTGGATCTGCAGATCCGCTCGTTCTGGGAACGAAGCTCCAGGGTCTTCTACGAGTGAGAGGCAATGGCGCGATTACTCTTCGCGCGGATGCAAAGCACATTGAACGCGTCGAAATGCAGTATAGGTTCTCAGTGCTACCTTCCCTTGTCTGGCTTCAGCGCTCTTACTCACCCTAGCCGCGTTCCCTAGCTGGGGATGTCGATGGTAGCCTTCCACGGCGTCCTTATGATTGCGCGCCGTTAGCGAGCTATTCTCCCACGGTTGACCTGGGCCCCTTGATCTGATCCACCTGTTGTGCGTGTTCGAGTGCCCATGATGGGCAGGGAGGACATCACGACGATGAAGCGACGTAGGCACACGCCCGAGCAGGTGATCCGCAAGCTGGCCGAGGGCGAGAAGCTCCTCGGGCTGGGCAAGGATCTCGAGGAGGTGTGCCGGCATCTGGAGATCACCGAGTCGACCTGGAACCGGTGGCGTAACCAGTACGGCGGGATGAAGGCCGATGACGCCAAGCGGCTGAAGGAGCTGGAGCGGGAGAACGCCCGGCTGAAGCGGATCGTGGCCGACCAGGCCCTGGATATCGACATGTTGAAGGAGTTGAACCGGGGAAACTTCTGACCCCGAACCGCCGCCGGCAGGCCGTCAGGGTCCTGCAGGAACGGTTCGGGGTCTCCGAGCGCAGAGCGTGTGCGGTGGTGGGCCAGCCCCGCTCCACCCAGCGCCTGGCGCCGCCGGTCCCTGATGACGACGAGCTGGCGTTGCGGGCGTGGCTGCGGGACTTCTCCGGTTCGCCGGCCCCGCTGGGGATGGCGTCGAGCGGCCACCGAGGCCGGCCAAGGCCGGCTGGAGGAGCGAACCGCAAGCGCATCCACCGCCTGTGGCGAGAAGAGGGCCTGCGGGTGCCGTATCGCAAGCGCAAGAAACCGCTGCGCGGCATCGGCGTCGCCGTCGGGGCCATGTGCCCGATCCGACCGAACGTGATCTGGGCGCTCGACTTCCAGTTCGACCAGACCGCCGACGGCAGGACGCTGAAGCTGCTCAACGTGATCGACGAGTACAGCCGGGAGTGCCTGGCCATCGACGTGGACCGCTCCATCGACGCCGACGACGTGGTCCGCTGCCTGCAGCGGCTCGCCCTGCAGCGGGGCGCCCCGGCCTACGTGCGCTTCGATCACGGCCCGGAGTTCATCGCCCACGCGGTGGCCGACTGGTGCCGCTTCAACCACACCGACACCGTGTTCATCGACCCCGGCTCGCCCTGGCAGAACGCCTGGATCGAGTCCTTCAACGGCCGGCTCAGAGACGAGTACCTCAACGGCCAGCTCTTCGACACCGTCCTCGAAGCCAGGATCCTCCTCGAAGACTGGCGCATCGACTACAACTTGAACCGGCCACACACCGCCCACGGCGGACTCAGCCCCACCGAGTTCGTCCAAGCCTGGCTCAACCACCAACAACCACAAGCCGCATAACAGCTGGACCAGCTATCGGGGACCCCTCACGATGTAGTGCGCGTGGACCAGTTTGGATCCCCAAAGTTCCCTTCACTGAGTGACATCTACGCGATACCTCATTTATCGCCGCTTCTAACCGTGGGCTCCCGGGGTCTATAACAACAACGGTGTAACTACCTCTGACATGCTGGGTTGATGGCCCGGCGGAAAGGACAGGCAGTGACCGACACGATTGACTTAGGAGTGCCGGACGGGAGCCGGGTGGATCTGAGCTGGAGGGCGAGCCGGCTCTGGAGCAGCTGGCGGTGCAGTTGATGGACCGGGCCAAGGATGCGGGGGTGAGCCTGGTCGGCCCGGGCGGGCTGTTGGCCGGGTTGACCAAGACGGCGCTGGAGGGGGCGAGCTGACCGAGCACTTGGGCTATGACGCCTATGACCCGTCTGGCTATCATTCGGGTACCAGCCGTAACGGCACCCGCAAGAAGACGGTGCTGACCGAGGTGGGCCCGGTCGAGTTGGAGGTGCCCCGGGATAGGGCGGGCAGTCTCGAGCCGGTGATTGTGCCCAAGCGGCGCCGGCGGCTGAATGGGGTGGATGCGCTGGTGTGTTCGCTGTCGGCCAAGGGCCTGACCCATGGCGAGATCTGTGCGCACCTGCGGGAGATCGATGGAGCGGAGGTGTCCAAGGAGGCCGTCACCCGCATCACTGACCGGATGGTCGAGGGTATTACGGCCTGGCAGAACCGACCCCTTGGTGCGGTGTACCCGGTGATCTTCGTGGATGCGATTTACGTGAAGATCCGCGAGGGCCAGGTGGCCAACCGGCCGATCTACGTGGTCATCGGTGTGAGCGTGGATGGCATCAGAGACATGCTGGGGTTGTGGGTGGGCGACGGCGGAGAGGGAGCCAAGTACTGGGCGCACGTTTTGACCGAGATCAAGAACCGGGGCGCCAAGGACGTGTGCATTCTGGTCTGCGATGGCCTGTCGGGCCTGCCCGAGGCGGTGAGCTCGGTGTGGCCGCAGACCATCGTCCAGACTCCTTTGTCAACCTCGGCGTGGAGCTCGCGTCCGGTGGGCTCGATTTTGAGCGCGTTGAATAATCCCCGGATCGGTGGGATCGGTTGTCGAGCGGGTCTAGTTGGGGCGGTGCCGGGTCGGCTCGTAGGGGACGTTGTCTTGCCAGCAGCGCCACATGACGCGCAGCCAGCTGGCGGCCACGGACCGGAGAGCTCCGTGTTGGGTGGCACCGCGATCGACCGCAGCAAGATAGCGGCCACGAGAGACAGGATCGATTCGCTTGAGGGTGTAGGCCCAGCTGGTGGTGGTCGATCGGAGTCGTTTGTTGCAGGCGTAGCGGATCCGGACTCGCTGCACCTTCCCCGAAGCGAGGGTGACCGGGGCGGCACCGGCCTCGGCTAGGAGGACGTTGACGGTCGGGAACCGAGAGCGGTCTTCGCCGATCTCAGCCAGCAGTTCGGCGGCGGTGACCCGTCCGACGGCGGGGAAACTGGAGAACACGACGGTGTCGGGGTGTTCGGCCAGCAGCTCATCGATGCGCCGGTTGTATTGACGGATCTGATTGTTGAGCAACTGGAGCTGGTCGGCCAGGGCCAGGGCGGCGAAGCGCTGACCGTTCACGCTGCCCGGCGAGGCGGAGAGCAGGTGAGTCCGCAGCCGGCTAACCAGAAGCTCGACGGGAACCCGGCCGCTGTAGCCGATCCGCTGGCAGAAACCAGCCATGCGAGCCTCGCCAACCCGGGCCGCCATTTGGGCGGTGGGGTAGTCCCGCAGGAAGGCCAGGGTGGCGTCACGGTCCACGGTGGAGAACAGGGCCACCACTGCGGGGTGATAGGCCAGCAGCGTCTCGCGCAGTTGGGCCTCCACCGCGATCTGCGAGTCGCAGCACTGACGGCGATGGCGGACCACCGCCCGCAGCTCAGAATGCAAAGCGGTCGGCACGGCTAACGACCGCCACCGCCACCCGTCAGTGCGCAGAGCGTCGGCCAGCACGAACGCGTCGAAGCGGTCGTTCTTGCGGACGGCGGCCTGATAGCGCTCCCGGGCCCTGGCCGAGGTGCGAGGACTGACCGGGAACACCCTCAGCTGATCCTGCTGGAGACGTTCCACCAGGAGGCCCTCGCTGCGCTCGATAGCCACCCCCACCAAACCGTCCAGCCCGACCAGCGACCCGATCAGATCATCGATGCCTTGACGGTCATGAGCGAACCGGCGGTTCCATAACTCTCTTCCCTCGGGGTCGACCACCGCCACCTGATGGTGGCCCCCGCCCCAGTCGATACCAGCGAACAGTTGGGACATGAGCTCCTCGTTCGAGGTTGACCCACCCGCCTTGACGAACCACCACCGTCACTCGTTATGGCGCTCACGGCGCGACTCCAGTTCGCAGTTCGAGGTCCGTCACCAACGGGAGGAACAGGTCTGCATCGGGACCTCGAAGGTCGGTCTGCACTGGCTCTCTCCCGTCGATGCGGATGACACCCAGAACCACTCCGGGCCCCACCACTGTGAACTAACGAGGCGTGCATCGTGCATTTGCTGCGCAACAGTTTCCGTTACGCCTCCCGCAAGGACTGGACGGCCATCGCCCGGGAGCTGAGGCCGATCTACACCGCGGCGACCGAGGCGGCGGCGTTGGACCGCTTGGCCGAGTTCGCGGCCCGCTGGAAGGGTCGTTACCCGGCCATCGTCCGGTTGTGGGAGAACGCCTGGGCCGAGTTCGTGCCGTTCCTCAGCGTCGAGCCGGCGATGAGGGAGGTGATTTACACCACGGATGAAAGAATCAAGCGTTTAGTCGCGTGACCGTGGTTTTTCTTGTGGCAGCTGGGGAGGGAGGGCGGTCAAGGCCGGCGGAGCCGCCCGTAGGGGAAGCCTTGACGGCCCGGGTAGTTGGCGCCGGCACACTTGGTTGGCGAGCCCGTTTCGGGCTCGCTGGTTGCGTCTGTCTGGCCGGTCGGGTCTGCTGCCAGTTGCGGGTGAGATGGTTGTAGGCGGCCTCTGCCTGCTCTCCGAGAGCTCTTTCTCGGTCCCGGACGGTGCGGAGGTTGTAGGCCGCGGCGGTCCCGGCCGGGCGTCCTCGGTGCGCTGGTGCTCCGGCTCGAAGCTCGAGGGCCCGGGTCTTCTTGGCCACTAGCGACGGACGGGCGTAGGCATAGTCGCGCTGGTCGTGGATCATGTGCCAGCAGATGACCAGCAGCTTGCGGGCCACCGCCACGGTGGCGATCTGCCAGCCTCGGCGGGCCTTGACTCGTTCATAGAACCCGTGCAGGGGTCCGGGAGTGTGGCTGGCGGCATGAGCGGCCTCGACCAGCATCCCGCGGGCCCAGGCTCGTCCCTGCTTGGAGATCCGCCCGTGGGTGGCGGGCAGGCCACCGGATTGGCGGACCGAGGGATTCAGCCCGACGTAGGAGACCAGCTTGGCCGGAGACTCGAAACGGGAGAAGTCCCCGACGGTGGCCACGATGGCCACCGCCACGGCCATGTCAACGCCAGGGATAGTCATCAGGCGTCGGGTGTTGACATCATCGAGCGCGAAACGGGCCAGCTCGGCGTCGACCAGTTTCAACTCTGCGCCGGCGAAGTCCAACTGGCGCAGCAACGAGTGGACCGTTCGACGCTCATCGGCGGCAGCTGCTGATCATCCAACCACCGTCTCCCCTTGATCCCGAACAGATCGGCGAACGGGCAACGGGGCAGCAGGTTCCGGGCCAGGATGGCCTGCACCTGGTTTTTCACCCGTGTCCGTTGACGAACCAACGCCAAGTGCTGGCCGACCTGGCGGCGCAACGCCTTGGTCGCATGGTCGGCCTGCCACACCGACGGCAGATAGTCGGCCGCCAGCAACTCGGCCAACACCCGGGCGTCGACCTTGTCGGTCTTGATCTTGGCCTCGGCGATCACCCGGGTCTTGAACGGATTCGACACCACCACCTCCCCGGCCCGCTCGGCGAGCAGTCCGGCAATCGCGGCGGTGTTCATCGTCGCCTCCAGCGCCACCCGATCAGTCCGGCGCAGTGTCTGGGCGAACTCGCGCAGCCGCTCCGGAGAAGTGGCCACCCGGCCGGCGTCTTTGACTCGACCGTTCTCCCAGATCGCCACCTGGGCGAAGTCCCGATCCACATCCAAGCCGATACACCTGTCCACCACATCGCCTCCCTACAGTCTTGATTCTCTGGACGGGGAACCGACGGGCGAAACGACAACAACGGATTCGCGCTCACAGCGCACCCGGACGAGTCGCAGGGGCGGCCACCTACTAACACGGGCTCGCAGCCCATCGTTTAGACCGGCCTGCCCGATCTGCGTTTCCCCAGGTCACCCCCTGTTCCGGATGGTCGCACCATGACTTCGCCGACCGCTCAGCCCAACCTGGGATGACCGACGACCTTGGGACCAGCGAGTGCCTGGTCTCTTTCATACCGGATACGAACGCCATTGAGAGTGTGCAGGCCCGGATCAGGAGAGCGGTCAAGGCTCGGGGTCATTTCCTGACCGAGCAGGCGGCGCACAAGTGCGCATATCTGGCCGTGATCAGTCTCGATCCTACGGGAACCGCCTGCCGACGCTGGTCGAATCGGTGGAAGCCAGCATAGAATGCCTTTACAGTTGCGTTCCCAGACCGTATAATAAGGACCACGAAGTAACCGAGAGATCCCCTAAATAGCGAGGACCGGTTGCACCATCAAAGTTACAGTCCCGGCTCCCGCAATGTTGCCTCGACGGAGCTGACCGAGTCCTAGGAATAGTCGTCCCCCTGGTGTGGAGTGGTGAGTTATGACCAGAACTTGTAGATGCACCATCGGTTCGGGGGCACGACGACCCTCCCCACTAAAAGCGCGTAACCATCGGGATTGCCGCCGGGGCGAGGAAGGAACGCCGATGTTGAGAGTAGTGGCTGAGGAGCGGACCGGCGCGGAGTTGGGTTCGAGTCTGCATTGAACTGGCCGTCGAGGGCGCCCGGCGGACGCTGGCCGCGACAGTGGAGGCGGAGGTGGATGCCTATGTGCCGGGCCGAATCGACGAGGTCGACGAGCACGGCAAGTGGATGATGGTCCACAACGGTCACGCCGAGGCCGGCCAGATCGTGACAGGAGCCGGACCGGTCGAGGTTCGGGTGTCGAGAGTGAATCGACCGGCGAGTCGACGAGGAAACCGGTGAGCGGCGCCGCTTCCGCACCTCGATCATCCCGCCGTGGGCCTGCAAGTCACCGAAGGTGGCCGAGGTGCTGCCGTTGATGTATTGCAAGGGATGACCTCGAGATTTCGCCCCCAGCCCTGGAGGAGTCCTTCGGGTCCGCGGCGGGTCTGTTGGCGTCGGTCATCACCCGCCTGACCGCCTAGTGTTAGGACGAAACGCGAACGGTTCTGTCGCCGCAGTCTGGCCGAAGTCGAGTGCGTCTAGATCTGGGTCGACGGGATCCACTTCAACGTCCGCCTGGACGAGAACCGCCTGTGCGCCCTGGTAATCGTCCCCATCTCGGCGAGGGTGTGGTCTCGGTCTTCGGCGTCGCGCATCTCGGCCAACGCCTTGCGAGCAGCGGGCTGGGCGGTTTTTGCTTGAGAGCAGCAACCAAATGCTACCGCACGAGGAATACATCTCCCGACAGGCGGCGAGATAGGAACACGGCAGACCGACGAGCACGTCGAACGCGATCGGGATGTCGTCGGTGAGCATTTGATGTTGGCGGGCCGAGGCGCTCCCGCTGGTGGGAGTCACTTGCCGGTATCGCGGTGGGTCTGGCGTCACGAAGTCAGCCGTTATCCCCCCGGCCAGACCAGGCTAGCACTCCCGGCACGCTGGCCAAGCCGAGAAACCAACAACCGACGCGGCCAGTCAAGAATTTTTACCCGCCCGACGCAACCCCGTCACCGCACTCCTGCGGACGACCACTTAGCTCGGGGAATGGGCATCGGAGCGGCTCAGGGTGCGTTTCCCGTCTGGAGATACCACAGCGCTACGCCGTCCTCCAGTCGATCGGGCGATCTCCCGAGTAGTTGTTCGACTGTTTTGACGAGCTTACCGAAGTGCTGAGAATAATGGTTGGCAAGCCGCCCGTAAAATTTCGGGTCACCTACAATCACGGTGCGGGCATGTGTCTGGCGCAGTTCACTGAGCGCTTGCGATCGCAGCGACGGTGTGATTGCGCCGTCGAAAACAACTCCAGAATGGACACTCGATAATTCGTCCAAGACGGGAGGCCCGGCCCAGAAACTCGAGTAGTGCCTCGGGCCAACCGGATGGAGCACATAGCCCCCGATCTCTTCAAACCACATTCCTGACTGCACCTGCCAGAGCATCCCCGAGTCGTCGGCGGGATTAGGTATTGGCACCACTAGAGCCACCGATCCTCGCGGGATCTGTCTGACCTCCGACGATGTGAAAAAAGTTGGTGTCGGAGTGAGGGGTAACGTCGAAATTCTCAGGCACTGGAACCAGTGGTGCTAAACATACGGCAGCGAGAACCCCAACTGGAATTACGCTTGAATCGTGTCTCCTCAACCACGCCATTGCCTCGTCGAAGCCAATGGCTACCATCAGACTAAGGGATAACCAGATTATCACCGCGAAACGAACCGGTATAATATTCTGAGTTAGAGGGAAGGCGTGCTCGATGTAGCCCCATGGCAAGAGGGGACCATGATGGACAGTCCTTGGCGTGCTCCCCCAACGACCCCCAAGACTAAAGATGAAGAAGACCACTGCAACTATAGCAGCCACCGAGACGATCTTCCGGCGTCGGCCAATCAAGACGCATATTAAAATACTGACCGCGAGCAAGGGGATCCCTATATAGAGCCCATTCTCAAAACCGACATAACGTGCTGCAACGGCTGCGCTATGTGACGTATGAAGAATGACCGAGTAGGGGGCGCTTACGAGATCAGCCGGCTTGCCTTCAGGTCCATCGATCGGTTGGACCGGTCCCCGAATCACACGCGCAGCCGAGAACTGGCTTAGGACAGGCCAGCCAACGAAGAGACACGCGACCAGTCCACCGATGCCAATCCCGCGAGCGGCGGGCTTTATCCGGACCCGGACCAAGCGGGGATACATCGCCGCGAGAACGACAATCCCCAAGCACACCGCGATTGCCGTCATGAGGAGGACTTCAGAACTGATCAGGAGCTGAGCAGCAACTACAACTCCAAGGAGTGGACCAGATGGCCACCATGGGCGCGGGGACCTCCAGACGATGTCTTCGATCAACATGGCGATGATCGGTACGAGACAGAGCCAGATCAGGTGCAGGTGACCGATTCCCTGTTCTATTACGAACGGCGAGAACCCGAAGAGGAGGCCTCCTACAATCGAAGGGAAAAGGCGGGCGTGCCGCCGAAGCCAGATACTGCACGTCCATGCACTGAGAGCCGGGCCAAGGATACACACAAGGTTGAACGTCACGACGACCCCAAAAAGCTCGGTGATGGGCAGGAACAACGTGCCCACTGCCAGCATCGAGACGTTCCACATAGCGCTGGCCCCCGTGGGGGCATTGATGTATGACGCGTAGAAGGGGTTATGACCGTGGAGTATCGAGAAGGGCGCCCAACGCAGCCACCACAAGATAAGCCCAGGATCCGATAGACCACCTCCGAGCAGGTGCGTCGCCATATGAGGAACTACCTGCTTCCAGATCCAAAGGCTGATCAGGATGTACCCCAGGAGGACCATGAGGTTTGTCAGGACCAGAGGCTTGAGTGTCCGACGCCCCCGTGGCCAGCCACGCAAGCGGAAATGGGTTCCTCGACTTGTCGTGTGAGCGATCAATCCGATTGAAGGCTGTGACGAGCCGTGGAAGTCATACCGAGAGCCTCCTTCGTCGGTGTGGAGCATGATCCCCTGATTGTAGCCAGGGACCGAGGGCGACTCGCCGATCACCGCGAGGGGGCCAGAGGCGGTGAGGTCGTCTCGGGTAAGGTCCAGTCGAACGGTTGGGCGCGGTGGTTCTGGAGGTCTTCGAAGGCGGCGAGCCACTCGATGATCCACCGGCCGCCCGACAAGGACGGCGGATTGTTACCGGCTGCTGCCAATTAGCATCGGTTGAATCCATTGAGATAAGCCGAATTGCCTGGTGTTCGTGGAGTGAATGGGTAGTTCCGTGTTCCAGTACAGGCGCGCCGCCTGCGTGATATTGAAGTGCGGCGTTACGTCGCTGAGGAGCGGCACAAGTGCCGCCTTACAGTCCTCGTAGGCGGTTCGTGGCGCCTCTTTCGCGTCTGCCTCGTCCGTAAACGCCGCCATGAATCGGTTAACGGCCAAGGCGAAGTTCGGCGACGCTAGCCATGATCCGCCGTTGGTCGATGCGCCCGCCGTTTGATCGGTCGTCCTGCCATCGGACGTTCGCCTCGTCGACGACCTCGTCGACGAGGTCGAGTATTCGATTCTCTGGCGTTGCGCGTGGGTCGTCATGGGTCCCGTAACCACAGCGTGGTGACGGCACCCCATGTCCGACGACGATACGCCACATCAATAGCACCCCTGCTACCTGCGGAAACGTCATTCGGCGTCATCAGACGTTAGCTGATACCCCGCAGGCCACAGGGTTAGAACCCCGGGGGTGGCACTGACCAGGCCGAGGTCATAGGCAGTTGCACCGATTCGACTCCGGCGACATCGGTATACCATCCCGATGCCAGCCTTGGCTCTGGGAAGTGCGGGTGTCCGCCGGGACCCTGTCACCCAGGCGCCCCAAGCAGGTCTAGAGGATCGTAGCGTCGGCGGGCCAACCGCGAAAGGTCGATCCCCCAAAGCCGTCCTGGAACGGGTAGAGCGACCCCGAGCCGAAGGCGCCAAGGCAACGCTAGGGAACGTCGGCGACCCCGGACTGCAGCCTACGGGCCGCGCCAGACTCGGGAGATCAAGCCCATCATCTCGCCAGCTTGGTTCTTTGAGTCGACCCAGGGACTGTACCGGGCAGTGGGCACGGCGCGGAAGTCAGTAATCTCTGATCGGCCGAGCAGAGCGAGGCTGCGTGGCTCGCTCTGCCCCGGCCGCCGGCGCTCCCGAGGAACGGGACGTCGCCGAAGGTGTGACATGGTCAAGGCAACCGAGCGACCCGGCCATGCCGTCGCCTGATACACCGAGCAGACCCAACTCGGTGACGGCATTCGATGGGACGGCCGGCGCAACGAGGTGCTGGCAGTGGACATTCTGGCCGGGCGGGTCGCCCGAGGCCGGCTCCGGCACGACGACATGATCGAGCGCGTCGGGGTGTACCAGCTGCCGGGGACGGTCGGGATGATCGCTCCCGTGCAGGGGGACGACGGCTGGGTCGTCGGGGCCGGGCGTGACTTCGTCTACCTGGCGTTCGACGGCACCCAGCCACTACCGCCCTGGTGACACCAGTTGGGATCCGTATGAACGACGGCGCCTGCGATCCCCAAGGCAGGTTCTGGGGTGGGACCCCGGCCGACGACCACCACGCCGGCGGGGGCGCGCTATACCGGTTGGACCGAGCGGGGCGGACCGAGGTGGTGCTCGAGGGTCTGGTCATCTCCAACGGACTTGGTTGGAGTCCCGACGGGCGAACGATGTACCTGGTGGATAGCGGCCCGCGGGTGGTGCACGCCTCGCGTTCGATGTTGGTCCCGGCGCTATCTCCGCTGGACGGGTCGTGGTTACCGTTCCCGAAGACGTCGGAGCACCGGACGGTATGACGGTGGACGCCGCCGGTGAACTGTGCGTGGCGATCTACGGAGGCGGGCGGGTCAACCGCTACGCACCCGATGGCTCGCTGCGCGAGGTCTACCCCATCCCGGCCCCGAAGTGCACGTGCTGTGCCTTTGGCCGGTCCCGGGCTGCACCGGGTCTTCGTCACGACCGCGACGGAGGGCTGGACGGATGAGCAGCGCCGCTCGATCCGGCCTCCGGCCTGGTCTACCGGGTGGACACAGATGCCACCGGCCGGCCGGCAGCGCCGTTCCGTCCGGACCCAGCGTGGTGGGAAGACTTCACCCGGTGAAGGAGAACCACCAACCTTGCGATCGACAGGCGCCGGGGCGAGGAGGCGCGAGCACCGGACGGAATCTCCGTCGATACCGCCGATGACTTCTAGATGGCGACCTACACCGGCGGATGCATCGACCGTTACGCATCCGACAGCCAGCTATGCCAAGTACTGGTTCTCTCAGCGGTTCAGGCCAGCCGCCGCGCGTTCGCCGGCCCGAATCTCGATCGGCCTTAAGTTGCGACGACTATCGAACGGTGGAGCGACGGGCGACGGCGGCCGACCTCAAAGCCTTTGCTAAACCTCGTCGCCTGTCCGGGATGCCATGCGGCCCTGCGCCCGGGGACGATCGGGTCCGTTCAGTTCCGGTCGAAGACACTGACCACCTCGACGTGAAAGGTGTGAGGGAACAGGTCCACGGGCGTGACGGAGGTCAGGGAGTAACCGTCGGATAGAAGAAGGGATGCGTCCCGCGCCAGGCTGCCCGCATCGCAGCTGATCAATACGACCCGGACCGCTCCCGTCCCAGTCACCGCCGAGACGCCCCGTCTCCCCAGCCCAGCCCGGCTGGGGTCGGCCACGACCAGGGCCGCCTGCTCCGGGTGCCATCTGGTCACGTCGGCCCGCACTACCCGGACCCCTAGGCCGACCAGGTTGGCCTCGGCATCCCGAACCGCTCTAGCCGAACCTTCCACCGCGGTCACCGACCAGCCGCGAGCGGCCAACACGCCGGCGAAGACCCCGACCCCGCTGTACAGATCGACCGCAACGGCAGGCTCGACGTCGCTCGCCGCGGCGACCACGAGGTCGGCCAAGGCGTCGACTCCATCAGGTCGGGACTGGAAGAATGAGCCAGTCGACACCCGCCACGTTCGCCCAGCGGCCAGCTCGTGCACCCAGTCGGACCTGACATCCCCGGGGACGTCCGCGACAATGCGGCGGGGCCGGACCGACACCAGCCGCTCCCCGGTACGGGCCCCACACCGGAGAAGTACCTCTTCCGCTCCTGGGTAACGACGTCCCTCCAGCAACTCGGCCAGGAGCGGGTGCACCACCAGGCAACCCGGCACGGGAACACCTTCGTTCGAACGAGCGCGACGCAAAGCGGCCCGACCGTCCACGACGGTGGCCCGAAGCGACGTGCGGAAGTTCCAGGGCTCCAACCCGACCGTTTCCGAAAGCTCAGGGCATTCGATCCGACCGATCCGCCTGATGGTGTCGATCAGGATCTGCCGCTTGAACTCCACCTGGGCGTCGATGCCGACGTGCTGCCACTGGCAGCCGCCGCAGCCCTCCGTGACGTGCCCACAGCGAGGTTCGAGGCGTGCCGCCGACGCCGTCACCACTCGGGTCACCCGGGCGGTCAGGTAGTGCCGGCGCTCATCCACGACCGTGGCGACCACCTCCTCGCCTGGGAGGGCGCCTTCCAAGAACACCACTTGCCCCGACGGGTGGCGCGAGACCGCCAGGCCATCTGAGGCCATGGCCGTCGCGGTTAACTGCAGCTGTTCGGCCATCTGCGGACGATAGGCGCGACGCGGCGGTGTCGCCACCGCCAGCGACGAGGAGCAGATCCACTGTCAGGTCGCCACTTCCGGTAGAGACGGCCACACGCCTGACGAAGGTCCTTGCGCCACGCCAGAACCTGAGCGCATCTCCCTATCTGACCATCGGGAGAGAAAGCTCCGAGTCGGTTCCGATCCGAGCGCCTCGACCAGACGGCCAGACCGCTAAACGATAGACGCAGAATGTCCTCTTCGTCCGCGCTGAGCCCTCCCGGCAATCTGGGTGCACGATCTGATCGCCCCGTGGCTGACCGCTCGAAGCGACGAGCCGTCGATATGGCGCTTCCTGTGGTAGCTGGAGCGCCATATCGACCCCTACCTACAGATCAATCGCTCGGAATCCTCACGGATTCGTAGATGGTAGGACCCTGCGCTATCGAGGCACCCGGAGTCGACCTACGGGTAGCCAGGGTGGACAGGTGAGCGACCAGTCCTTCGATGTTGCGTCGACTCGCTCCCCAATCGAACATCTGTGCCGTCGCGCTCACGATGTCGATCTGCACTGGTCCGTCGTTGGCGGATTCGAGGCTTACGTCGAGTACACCTCCAAAGGTAAGGGGGAACGAACACACGCGCGCCGTTACATGCCGGTTCGCCTCGACCCACTCGATGTGGTGGATTCGACGGCGGCTTTCTAAGGCCGCCTGAATCGCTGCCGAAACCTCATCAGCGGTGACGGACACCGTCAGAGCTCCTGGGTTCCGCTCTCACGCTGCCCACGCCGGCGACGACGGGTTCGTCGTGACCCAGATCTGGGAGAATGCCGCTGTGAACAAGGTGTGCTTCGCGGCAAGCGTGAGGCCGAACCTGCGCTCCGAAAGGTCCCTGGTTGAAGCCAACGAGATTCGTCACTTCTTCAAGTCCTAGGCTGCCCTCATGACCATCGAAATAGTCGACCTGACCGAGGGAGAAACGATCCGGGCTGGCCCGCTGACTATACGGATACTCGAGGACGGCACTCATACCAACCATCGATTGGGCCTGGTCGAAGTCACCATCCCGCCCAAAGCCGATGGACCCCCCCAGCACGTTCACCGGGAGCATGACGAGGCGTTCTTTGTTCTCTCAGGCGTGGCCACCTTTACGACTGGCGACGAGCAAGTGGAGATACGTCAGGGCATGCTGATCACCGCGCCTCCGGGCACTCCCCATACCTTCGCCAACCACGGTGACGCGGAGGTTGTCATGTTGTGCACGGTGACGCCCGACCTCTATATCGGCTATTTCCGTGAACTGGCGACTCTGCCCCCAGGCCCGCCAGATCCAAAGGTACTGGGAGAGATCATGAGCCGCTACGCCACCGAGGTCGTCTAGAGCTGTCGAAAGTCAATGCGGACATGGGTGGCCCCAAATATCAGATAGGAATTTGGGTCGGTTGTGCCCTGTTCTGCCGCTTCGCGGGCGCAGAATGACGGCAGCATCCCGGCGGTTGAGCACGACAAATCGGCCGGTTAGCACGGCGAGGTCCCCGACGGCTACTTCGGGTACCGTCCGCCCACCTTCACCAACTGGGTCGTGTTCCGGGCCCTCGGCGGGTGGCCCGTGGCCCGTCCTCCGGGGTTGGTGGCCCGTGGTCCGCGGCCGTCCGCAGTTCGGTGTCGAGCGTCTCGGCCACGCAATCCACACCGTCTCCACACCTGCCACACGCCACCCATACGGGCCCGAGCGAAGCTGCTCCTGCTTCGGGTGGTCGGGGCAGCGAGGAACCGCTCAGACGGGGAGTCAGTCACAGCTGCCGGTGGTTTCCCGTTGGCCCCGGCCACTGAAGCGCCAAGCCCCTTTCTCGCACTGGCCACCGAGCCGGCGGAGGTGTGTCCGATGGTTGGGGCGACGGCCTGTCCGCCCGCCTCCAGGCCGTTGGCGGGGCGGGCAGGTCCTCTGCTCGCCCGTCAGGATGCCAGCAGGTCGCGCGCGCCAGGGGCCGACAGCGGATGGCGCAGCTTCGCCAAGGCGGTTCGCTCGATCTGGCGGATCCGCTCCCGGGTGAGGTTGAGGGCGGCGCCGACCTCCTCCAGCGTGCGGGGTTCGCCCCGGTCCAGACCGAAGCGGAGGCGCAGGATCTCCCGCTCGCGCTCACCCAGCGACGACAGAAGGCGGTCGACGTCGCGGCTCAGCATGGCGTCGGCGACCAGGTCGAACGGGGTGGGCGCGTTGGCATCAGCAACCACATCGCCGAGCTCCGTGTCGCCCTCGCTGCCAACGGGGGTCGCCAGACTGACCGGCTCCGCCACGTAACGAAGCAGCGCTTCGACCTCCCTCTCCCGCATTTGCATGAACGAGCCCAGCTCGGCCGCCGTAGGCGTCCGCCCCCATTGCCCTTCTAGCTGACTGCGGGCCCGCAACACCCGGCGGACCTGATCGCCGGCGTGGACCGGCAGCCGGACCGTCCGCGAGGAGTTGTCGATCCCCCGCCCGATCGCCTGGCGGATCCACCAGGTGGCGTAGGTGGAGAACTTGAAGCCGCGCCTCCAGTCGAACTTCTCGACCGCGTGGATCAGACCCAGGTTGCCTTCCTGGATCAGGTCGAGGATGGGCATGTCGGTCGTCTGGTACTTCTTGGCGATCGACACGACCAAGCGGAGGTTGGCGTTGATGAACTGCTCGGTGGCCGCGTGCCCGGCCCGCTCTGTTCGCCGCAAGTGACGTTGTTGCTCCGGGGAAATCGTCCCCCCCGCTTCCAACTCGGCCGCCGAGGTCCGTCCGGCCTCCACGGTCTGGGCCAGGCGAATCTCGTCTTCCTTCGTCAACAATGGGTAGCGGCCGATACCTTCGAGGTAGAGGCGAACCAGGTCCTCGTCCGACGCGGCCACCCGTCCTCTCGCCATGCTCAGGTCAACACCAGCCTGCTTCCACATATGCCCTCCGAGGCCAGGTTCCTGGTGTGGCAGACTGGGTAGCTCGCGGTGGCCGTAGCTCAGCTGGTTAGAGCGCCAGGTTGTGGCCCTGGAGGTCGGGGGTTCAAGTCCCCTCGGTCACCCCACCGGGCTCCACCCACCCAGCTGCACGGCTAGGGTGGCAGCCCGTACGCGCCTCTAGCTCAACGGCAGAGCAACGGACTCTTAATCCGCAGGTTGCCGGTTCGAATCCGGCGGGGCGCACGACACAGAGAGCCTCGTGAAAGCGGATCTCGGGCATAGCGTGGTCCCTGAATCGTCGGTGCCATCCCTACAGGATCCCTACCTAACGCTACGATCGACGATCATGGGCACCGTCAGGGAACGCCAGCCAGGCGTGTGGGAGGTCCGGGTATACGTCGGCCGTGACCCGGTCACTCAGGCGCCCAAACAGGTATCGCGAGTAGTGCGAGCCGGCCGGGCGACCAGGACGGACCAGCCGCCCCAGGCTGTTGTCGACATGCTGCATCAACTCGAGGCCGGCGTATCCCAGGGAAAGCTGGGCGGGACGACAGCAACTGTGACCGTCCTGCTGAATCACTACCTGGAGCATCTCGAGCGCAAAGGACTTTCCCCGAAGACGCTTCACACGTATCGAAAGTACATCGACACTACGATTCGGCCGTCCCTTGGTCGCCGGCCAGTCCAACGACTGACCGCGTGGGATCTGGACGCTCTCTACGCCACGATGACCGAGGCTGGAAAGTCCGCCTCGACGATCCGCCAGCACCACGCCATCCTGTCCGGCGCGCTAGGACAGGCGGTCAAGTGGGGGTGGTGCCCGGTCAACGTGGCCACCATGGCCAGTCCTCCGACTGTCCACCAACAGCGGATTGTGCCGCCCGCCCCGGGGGAGGTGCGCGCCATCGTCGAACTGGCCGAACAGCGCAACCCGATCCTCGCCGCGTTGATCATGCTCGCCGCCTTGACAGGCGCCCGGCGAGGGGAGCTCTGCGCCCTGAGGTGGACGGATGTCGACCTCGACACCGGCACCGTGCGCGTCGCCCGCTCAATCCTCGATTTGCCCGGCCGGGTGGAGGAGAAGGCCACCAAGAGCCACCAAGAGCGGACCATAGCTCTCGGGGAGGCCGGTGTTGTGCTGCTTCGCCTCCACCGGGACGAATGTGTTGAACGGGCCCAGATGGGAGAGGTGGAGCTGGGGCCTGACGGCTATGTCTTCAGCGACCGAATCGAGGGTTCGACACCCGTGCGCCCGGATACCGTTACGGGTTTCGTCCGCCGGGTGAGTAACGATCTCGCTTTGCCGCAGGTCCACCTCCATTCCCTCCGCCACTTCATGGCTACACAGCTGGCATCGCGAGGAGACGTCTCGGCCCGTACGTTGGCTGGCCGGCTCGGTCACGCAGATGCCAGCGTCAGCCTGAAGGTCTACAGCGCTTTCTTCCCGCCCGCCGACGCCGCGGCCGCGGAGCACGTCGGCCGTCTGCTCAACCCAAGCTGAAGTGCGGTTCACCCGCCATGCCAGACTGCAGATGGAAGTCAGGCGGATCGAGGCCCGCGAGGTGAACGAAGCCCTCGGCAACCCTGAGACCTCCTACGACTCGCGCTACCGCCCGGATCGGCGCGTTGTTCTGGGTCGAACCACGGGCGGCCGCCGGCTCAAGATCGTGATCATCAAGGACGATCCAGCGATGGTGATCACCGTCGCCGATCGGGACATCGAGGAGTAGCGTAATGACTGTGCTCGTGCGCTATGACTCTGAAGCTGACGTCACCTACGTACAGCTGGAGCCAGAAGCGATCGTCGGCCGCACCATTGAACTCCTGGACGCGCACCTCCTAGTCGACGTCGACAAGTCGGGTCACCCAATCGGAATCGAGATCCTGTGCGCTCCCGCTGAGGTCGACCAGCTGGCCTTCACGACGCTCGCCGAGCGCTTCCCTGACCTCGACATCGGAGCCCTCCGGACGGCGCTCGCCGGAAGGAAGGCCGCGACCGGCTGACGGCAGGAGTAGACGGCGAGGCGTCTGGTCGTCAGCTCCTCACTCCTCCGGACGTTTGAGAAGGCACATAGTGCCCGGACCATGAGGCGCTGACGACCTCACCAGACGCGCCAGGCGGCCACGTGGGGCTGGACACCCGAGCAGCCACGCCGGCCGGGAATCCGGCTGCGGCGGAACGGCTGGGTTGCTATCGCGGCGACGGACACAGCCGGTATGGCGCGACATCCTTTACGTGATGGCACTCCTCGATTTCAGCGTCGTCGGGCACAGATAAAACATTGTTCTGGTTGCTGGCCCATGCCACGGTTGCTAATTGTAGGAGCCCACCAGATCGGCTATCGAACTTCGCTACGGCTAACTAGTACGCGGCGGAACGCGCCATGCAGAACAGGAGCGCCGAACATCGCTTGCATCGGTCCGGCCGAGGGCGTGGAACGCCACCTCTGGTGTCGTGAGGGTATCCCAGAACATTCACCCCGATTCTCGGGCAGCCCCTCCCCGAACACCGGATGCACGACTCATCCACCAGAGCGGCCTGATGAGATCTTGTGCCCGTCGTCGTTCTGTGCAATCCTACAACCAGATGGTTGTATATCATGTGTCCGGCGCAGACGTAGACCGCATCTTTCACGCTCTAGCTGACGGCACCCGGCGCGACATCCTCGCCCACGCGTTCGGTGCCCAGTGCAGCGTCTCGGCGTTGGCGAAGCGCTACCCGATGAGCTTCGCCGCCGTGCAGAAGCACGTCGCCGTACTCGAAGAGGCCGGGCTCGTCACCAAGGAGCGGCGCGGCCGCGAGCAGCTCGTGCGCACCGACGTCGACACCGTCGGGAGGGCCCGGGCGCTCCTGGGCGGCATCGAGGCGCTGTGGCGGGCACGGATGGACCGGATCGACGACCTCTTGGCCACCGAGAAGCGAACTACTGGAGACAACCGATGAGCGTTACCAGCGTCGACAAGGACCCCGAAGCCCTGACCATGACGGTCACGGCCGACCTCGATGCCACGGTCGAACGGGCGTGGCAGCTCTGGGCCGACCCCCGCCAGTTCGAGCAGTGGTGGGGCCCGCCGGGCTACCCGGCGACCGTCGTCGACCACGACCTGCGCGCCGGCGGGCGGATCACCTTCTTCGTGACCGGGACCGAGGGCGACCGCCACGACAGCACCTGGGAGGTCATCGCCGCCAATCCGCCCCGCCACCTCGAGCTACGGGATGCCGACGTCGACGACGACGGCCGCCCGAACGACGGGAACGCGATGACAGCAATGATCATCACCATCGACGAGCGAGACGGCGGAGGAGCCGTGATGGCGATCCGCACCCACTTCGACTCGCAGGCGGGCATGGAGCAGGTGATCGCCAGCGGAGTCGAGGAGGGCATGCGCACTGTCTTCTCGCAGATCGACGCAGTCCTCGCCGGCACACCTGCGTGACCAGCTCGCGGTGGCCGGGCGAATCGGCCGCCGCAGGCATCCCGGACTGCCCACAACGCGCGGACTCAGCCCATGCGGGGGTAGCCCATACCGCCGGGTCGACGGCTCCGGGTGGACATTCACAGATCGAGGATGAAGCGAAGAGCCTGATCGATGGCGTGAACCTCGTCGACCGAGGCTGCTTCTCTTCTGGCAACGATGCGTTCAGCGGAGATGACTCGAATCTGGTCGCAGCGTGCGTATGACCGGTGGTCGAGACCGCTTTCTCCCCGCTCGATCTCGAAATGAGTTCGCCAGCCGTATGAGGTCGAGCCGACGGGCACGATCACTACGAGGTTGCCGGCGCCATTGTTGAGGAAGTCGGCGGACACCACAATCGCTGGGCGGGTGAACGCTGGCTCGTGCCCGATAGGGTGCAGCGATGAGGTCTCCTGCACCTTGAGCATCAGCGCAGGTAGTCCTCGGTCCGGCGATGTTCGCCAGCGAGGGTCATTCGTGCGGTCGAGGCGTTGACGACGCTGGTGTACACGATTCGAGGCACACCAGCTCGGGCTCCCGCGTCGATGGCCTTGCGGGCGTTGTCGAATCGCTCCCCGACTGTCGTCGTCGAGACCAACAGCATCGTGTCGGCGCCCATGAAGGCGTCCGGGAGCGTGCTCGGGTCGGCGAAGTCAGCGCGCCCTACCGTGACCCCGTCCTGTGCGAGGTCGTTGAGCTCGGTAACGTCTCGGCCGGTGGCCACGATCTGAGCCGGCGGCGTTCCGGTAGCGAGGAGTTGGTCGGCGACGAGCCGGCCTAGATGGCTTGACGCGCCGGTTATGACAGTGGTCATCAGGTTTCCTCTCGATAAGGCCGCGCCGTGTAAGCGAAGGTCGTCGGTGACCCGCGGCGGGTACGCCGTGGGATCGCTCAGCCGGCGGGTCCGCCGGGCGAGCGTGGCTGTGGCGTTGGTAGCCCGCCTCGGAGGACGAGGCGCGGTGCGTTAGCCGACGGCAACCGCAGAAATGGGGTCGCCGCCGACGGCCGCCGCAGGAGTGGGGTCGCCGCTGCGGGCGGCCAACGAGTCTGCGTGGCTGTCCGCTGAGGAGATCAGCACGAAGGCCAGGATCGCACCGGCGAGGGCGAAGCCGGCGCCCGCCAGGAACGCCTGGTCAAACCCCTTGGTCAGGGCAACGGAGGCGTTGTGGACTCCAGAGTGGAAGAGGCTCTGAGTGCGGCTGTTGGCGATCGACGCGAGGATCGCCAGTCCGAGCGCGCCGCCGATTTGCTGCGCGGTGTTGATCAGACCCGATGCCAGCCCCGCCTCATGCGGCCTGGTCCCAGTGACCGCGGCGATCGTCACGGACACGAAGGCGAACCCGAACCCCGCGGCCGCCAGCAGCGACGGGCCGAGGACGGCAGCGACGTATGAGCCTCCCGGTGCGGGCACTCGCGAGAACCAGACCAGGCCGCCGGCGACGAGCAGCAGCCCGGCGATCAGCGTCGGCCTGAACCCGATCCGCGTGACCACCTGGGACGCGAGCCCAGCCGAGATGATGATTCCGACCGCAAGCGGCAGGTACGCGATTCCTGTCTTGATCGGCGAGTAGTGCAGCACTTCCTGGAGGTACAGGGAGATGAAGAAGAACATCGAGAACAGCGACATGCCGAGCAGCAGGCCGACGATGTCCGCGCCCCGTAGGGTCCGCAGGCGGAAGATCGAGAACGGCATGAGCGGCTGGCGCTGCCGGGACTCGATCAGGAGGAAGGCGATCAGCAGGACGATCGCACCGGCGATCAGCAGCAACGTCTCCGACGATCTCCACCCCACGTTAACGGCATTGACGATCGCGTAGACGAGCAGCGATAGGCCCGCGGTGACGGTGACCGCACCCGGTATGTCGAACGTGTTGGTGCCATCGTCGGCGCGGCTTTCGACCAGCATTCGGGGCGCGAGCCCCGCCGCCGCGAGGCCGATCGGGACGTTGACGAACAGGACCCATCGCCAGCTCAGTCCGCTGGTAAGAATGCCGCCGAGCAGGACCCCGGCTGCGCCTCCAGCGCCAGCGACGGCACCCCAGATGCCGAGCGCGCGGTTGCGCTCGGCACCCTCGGAAAAAGTGGTCGTGATGATCGACAGCGCGGCGGGCGAGACGATCGCGGCTCCGAGGCCCTGCGCGGCGCGGGCGGCGATGAGCCATGGCTCCGATTGCGCCAGTCCGCCGGCTAGCGAGGCGAGCGTGAACAGCACGAGGCCGACCATGAACATGCGCCGGCGCCCGAGCAGGTCGGCCATCCGGCCGCCCAGAAGTAGGAAGCCGCCGAAGGTCAGGGCGTAGGCGTTCACGACCCACGAGAGGTCCGTGCGCGAGACGTTCAGCGCTCGTCCGATTGACGGCAGCGCGACGTTCACGATCGAGGCGTCGATCACGATCACGAACTGCGTCATCGCGAGCAGGAGCAGGGCGAGGTTCTTCGCGCGGGGGGTGTAGAGGGGGGACGTTTGAGGAACGGAAAGCGCAGTCATTGGAGACCGGCCTCCTGTTCCAAGGTCATGAGCTTCCTTCCCAAGCCGACAGGGCGATAATCACGCCGCGGTCGCCGTACGTCGGGCAGCTCCAGGGCGGCCCCGTCGATTGGGGTGGCGGCGAGGTTGGGGAACTTCTCGCCCGGATCCAACAATGTCATCTCAATCTCCTTGTCGGTTGGCACGTTGAGGATGGGTAGGTGGTTGCGGGGGCCGCTGATGCACCGGCGGCTTTGAGGGCCATACACACCGCAGCCCGAGCGAAGGCTCGGGCTGTGGTGTCGGTCGCGAGATGGGTCAGCCGCGGATGGCGGTGGTCTCGCGGGTGAACTGGTGGTGGCCGATCAGCTTGTAGGCCACACGAGCCGGGGCCGGCACGGCTTGCATCAACTTCTGGCGCTCCGCGTCGTCGGTCTCCTCGGTGATGTATCCGAGGATCACCAGGCGCCGCGTGACTGGGATCGCGCTCGATACTGTGCTTGGCGAGCGCGTCCCATTCGCCTTGGGTGAGCGTGCCCGAGGCGACTGGGAGCAGTTTCTGCTCCTCCTCGTCGAGGTGACCGATGAGTGTCGGCATCGTCGTGTCGATGCAGGCCGCCATCCGCTCGCCGGCGGCGGCGCCCGCGCTCGTCGTCCACGCCGGCAGCTCCGCGTTGATGGCCACGACTGCGTCGTTGACTTGAGCGTGTTGGGCGTCCATTCGGTCCATCAGCTCCGGGTCGAGGACACGTCGCTCGCGGAGGAGGGGAAATAGCAGCTCGTCCTCGCCGGTGTGGTGCGTGTGCAGGAACTGCAACATCTCTCGGGCGTGCCCGCCGATGATCTTGGATCGCGCCGGGTCATTGGCCGCGGTGCGGAACAGTCGGGGTAGTTGACCGACCTCGCGCCGGATGACGCGGTGGATCAGAACCATGTCGTGGGTATCGACTCCGGGTCCGGCGGTGCTCACCGTGGCTCCTCGATGATTGCGGCGCTCAGGCGGGATGTTTGCGTGTTCAGGGCTGCGTGGGGATCTTTTAGCGGTGGTCTCGGGTGTGGTCATCTCGGTGTCCTCTCCGTCGGGTGTAGGGATCACTCTCAAGATGCCTGTCGGTCGTAGGCGTTCGCACCGGCGATTTCGCCGGATTGGCTCCCGGCGACGGGCCGCTACCATCGCAGGGGATGCTCTACGGCAGGGACCCCGAGCGCGCTCAGCTCGGCGCCCTCCTCGAGGACGCTCGCGAGTCGCGAAGTGGCGTGCTTGTCATCCGCGGCGAGGCGGGTGTCGGCAAGTCCGCCCTCCTCGACGACGCACGAGAGCGAGCGTCCGACATGCAGATCCTGAGCGGCAGCGGGATCGAATCGGAGGCGCACGTCGCCTTCGCCGCGTTGCACCAGCTCGTCCGTCCTATCCTTGGGCACCTGGAGAGCCTCCCTGAGCCCCAGAGGGGCGCCCTGCGGGGAGCGCTCGGGCTCGAGGTGCGAGAAGGCCCCGACCGCTTCTTGATCTCGCTCGCCCTGTTGAGCCTGCTGGCCGAGGCGGCCGAGGACCGGCCGCTTCTCTGTCTTATCGATGACGCCCACTGGCTCGACCCTGCTTCGTCCGACGCCCTGGTGTTCGTCGGCCGTCGGCTCGAGGCGGAGGGAATCGCGATGGTGTTCGCCGTCCGTGAGCGCGAGGGTCACGGCTTCGAGGCACCGGGGTTGCCAGAACTCGCGCTCGGCGGGCTCGACCCGCAGGCGGCGGCGGCGCTGATCGGTCGTCGGGTGAATGTCGTACTGTCGCCTGAGGCACGTAAGCGTCTCGTCGCGGCAACCGGCGGTAACGCCCTTGCCTTGCTCGAGCTCCACGAGGTGTTGAGTGAAGCGCAACTCGCAGGCGCCGAGCCGCTGCCCGCGCCCCTACCGGTCGGCGAACGCATCGAGCGTGCCTTCTTGGCGCGAGTGCATCGGCTGCCCGAGGACACCCAGACGCTGCTGCTAGTTGCCGCTGCCGAAGACAGCGGCCAGCTCGCCACCGTCCTCAGCGCGGCGGCGCAACTGGGAGCTGCATCCCAAGCGCTCGATGCCGCCGAGCGGGAGGGGCTCGCCAGGGTACGGGGGGACCAGCTCGAGTTCCATCACCCGTTGGTGCGCTCGGCCGTCTACCACAGCGCTCCGCTCTCGCGGCGCCACGTCGCCCACCGGGCGCTGGCGAGCGTGCTCAACGGCGAGTCGCAAGCCGATCGCCGGGCGTGGCACCACGCCGCCGCAACCGTCGGACCCGACCCCGCGATCGCGAAGGAACTTGACCAAGCTGCCCAGCGGGCGCGGAAGCGGAGTGGCTTCGCCGCCGCTTCATCGGCCTTCGAGCGGGCTGCCGCGCTCGACATCGGACGACCGCCAGCGGGTACATCGGGTGATCGCGGCGGCGGAGAACGCGTGGTTAGGGGGCCGAGTCGAGCGGGCGGCGATGTTGCTCACGCAAGCCCGGCCGCTCGCTTCGGAGCCAATCCAGCGCGCCGACGTCGACCGCTATCTCGGTTTGATCGAGATGAACGACGGCAGCCCCGCCGACGCCTGTCAGCTTCTCCTTCGTGCTTCGGCTGAGGTCGCGCCGCTCGATGGCGAGCGTGCGCTGCGGCTGCTCTTCCTTGCGAGCGTCGCTGCGACCTACGCAGATGACGGTGAGGCGGCAGTTGCGATCGCCCAGCTGGCTCAAGGCTTGGCCGTGGATACCCCGATCGGCCGTATGCTTGTTGCCCTTCTGACCGGGCTCGGCGCCCACTTTGAGGGCGACTTCGCCGCTGCCGCGCCGGCGCTCCGCCTGGCCTTGAGCTTGGCGAAGCAGGTTGATGACGGCTCTACGACCGAGGAGCCCGTGGCGCTCCTGTTCGCCGGGCGGGCCGCACTCTACCTGGGGGACGATCGGGCCTTTTACCGCATCAACCACGAGGCGACAGTTCGGGCGCGGACTGCCGGCCTGCTCGTTATCCTCACGCAGATCCTTCCCCGGGTGGGCTACGCCGAGCTGTGGGAAGGTCGCTGGGCCTCGGCGTGGGCGAACCTGAGCGAAGGCACCCGGATCGCGCGAGAGATCGGACAGCACGACCTCGTCGCTTACCAGCTCGTCCTGCTGGCTTTGATCGCAGCCCACCGCGGGGACGAGGACGAGTGCCGGTCCTTTGCGGGGGAGAGTCTCGAGCTCTCTTCGGCGCGGCGTTTCGTCCTCGTCACCGAGTCAGCGCACTGGGCTCTGACGGTGCTCGAGCTAGGACTCGGCCGAACCGAAGAGGCGCTCCGGCACGCCCGAGCCATCTCCAACAGGGGCATCGGGTTGTGGGCCATGCTCGATCGAACCGAAGCGGCGGTCCACGCCGGCGAGCGGGAAGCAGCCCGTGACTGGCTGGCCTATTTCGAGCCATGGGCGGAAAACGGCGGGGCTGCCTGGGCACGCGGAGTGGCCTTGCACTGCCGAGGCCTGCTCTCCGATGACGAGCGGGAATGCGAACGCCTGTTCCGCGCCTCACTGGACGCGCACGCCAAGGCCACCCGTTGGTTCGAGCGTTCCCGCACCGAACTCGCCCTCGGTGAGCTGCTCCGCCGCGCCCGCCGTCGAGTTGAGGCGCGTGAGCACCTGCGCGCGGCTCTCAACGGCTTCGAGGGACTGGGAGCGAAGCTATGGGCGGAGCGCGCACGGATGGAGCTGCGCGCGAGCGGGCAGGTGGCCCGGCGACGTGACCCAAGCACCACGGACGAACTCACCGCGCAGGAACTCCAAATCGTGCACCTTGTGGCCCAAGGCCTCAGCAACCGAGAGGTTGCGGCCCAGTTGTTCCTCAGCTCGCGCACCATCGACTTCCACCTGCGCAACGTGTTCAGGAAGCTCAATATCAGCTCCCGCACCCAGCTCGCCCGTCTCGATCTCGACGGTCCCGGCGACCAGACCATGCCGGCCGGGAAACCGGCGATTCCGCCGGCGCGAGCCTAGACATCCCTCCTACGGTCACTGCCGTCGCTGGGGGGCTCCGCCAACACGCGCGAGTATCAGAGTGCGGTGTCGAATAGCCCGTCGGCGCTCGGCGTTATGGGCATGCCGCTCAACCGGTGCGGCACCTGGCCCAGCCAGTCGGTTTCCTCGGCCCACGCCAGGCGCATCACGGCGCGCCGCAGCCCAGCTGGAGTTGCACCAAGCCCGCAGCCCCAACAAGTAGCCCCAAACGTTCGGCGGCAACGGCCCAGAATCCTGTGCCGAGACTGCGGCAGAACGCCGGCTCCCGGGCGATAATTTGCGCTGCGTCCCCCGGCGGCGGGGGGTCTTGGCGGGGCAAGGCAGGATCGCCCTATAGGCGGCCCGCGGAGAGTGCATGGGCCAAGGGGAACCGTACGGGCGCAGGACTGGAACATTCTGTTGCTTGGTCCCGCTGCTGCCAGCAGGGCGTCGGGCGCCGGCGGTTCAGTCCTCGATTTGCCCGGTTCCGATCCGCTTCACGCCGGCACGCATGCCCGAGAGCTTTTCGGGCGAATGCCCGACCCAGTCGACTAGCTCACGGACAACACGCAGTGGCTCGCGGCTGCGAAAGGACTGTGTTGGATTCCCGGGGAACTTCTTGTCGGTGAGATTGGGGTCGTCTTCGACCTTGCCTGTCGGCTCGACGAGGTAGATTCGCCCGGGGCCTTCACCAGTAGCGAGTTCGGCTCCCCAGGTCGCGGCGTCGAGCGTGGCGGTGAAGTAGACGTAGTTCATCACTCGGCCCGCTTCGAAGTTGGACTCACGGCCGGGGGTCAGCAGCTCCCCTACGGCAAGGTCCGCCTTGGTTCCATGCAAGTACACGCCTGGTTCGTACACCTCGAAGGGCACCGGCTCGCGCTTGTCACTCACGACTGCGACGCTACCCAAGCGACGACGTGGTTGTGAGCTGCCTCCGCGTCGACACTGTTCTTGGGTCCGCACCGGGGCGCGGCACATAACCTGATATGGATCCCACCGGATGCTTGAGCAAGCCGGCATCGACAACCTCGAGCTTCGCCAGGGGAACGCGACCGACCCGTCGGTGGCGCCAGAGTCGGTCGATGTCGTGGTGATGCGCCATGTCCTCGCCCACAACAGAGCTGACGAGCAGCACATCGTGGATCGCCTGGCAGAGCTAGTACGTCGGGGCGGCAGCGTATACGTGGTTGACGTGGATGGGACGGCGGTCAGACTGCTCGACGCCGATCCTGCACTCGCCGATCTGCACGAGAAATACCTGCGGTTCCATGAGGCCCGAGGCAACGACCTCATGGTGGGGCTGCGCCTGGCGCAGTTGCTCGCCCACGCCGGCTTGGAGGTCATCGCCCACGAAGGTCGCTACTCGATCCTGGCTGCTCCGCCTGGAGTCCGCCCGCCGGCATGGGCCGCACGCGAATCTATGCTGGCCAGGTTCTTCACGAACGCGAGATGATCTTCCCTCGATAGGGCTTCGTCGAGGAGCCTCTGCCGAGCACCGTGCGGGAGAAGCACCACCGCGTCGCCGAGGTCGACGACGGTTACCCGGCCCCCGTCGGCGAGACCCCACCGGCGTCGGACGCCCGCCGGCACCGATATCTGGCCGCTCTTGGTGACCAGGAACTCCGACGTGGAACCCACCTAAACCATCCTGTGACTTGGTGATTCTGGGTTCTACCAAGCAGAACGGGTGATGGGAGGTGTTCGCTGGGTCCTACCGCCAGACAAGGAGGACGACCATGACAATTCACGACCGCACCGCACTGCTCGACGCCCCTATGGAGCCGTTCGTGCCTGATCAGGCCGAACTGGCCCCGGTAGGTCATCGGGTCCTGCGAATCATAGGGAAGGGGAACAAACCGGCCCTCATCCCCCCGGCGCCCCGCACAGCCCGCACGTCGCTCCTCACCCTGCCCAACCTTCGTACGGGAGGCAACACAGTGAGCACCCGCCGGGCTCTGTCGCTATGGATGGAAGGAGCCGGCCCGCGGCACCCGATCGCCGATCTCGACCTTCCCGACGACGTCCTCGGCTCGCTCGACGAGATCCTCGGCCTGGTGGAGCAGGCCCAGCCCGGGCGGATAGCAAGGAAGCGGCAGGCGTTCCGCGCAATGACGCAGCTCCGCGAGCTGCTGGAGCAGCGGACCGAGCTCCTCGCGGCGTCGCTGCCCCTCCGGTCCGGCGTGCCCTTCGAGTTTGCCGCGGACCACCCGGACCTCATGAGCCGGCGGGACACGAACCCGAGCCGTCTCGATCGGGCGCGCCGGCCATGGGTTGATGCTGTGATTCGGTGCGCTCGTTCTGGGCTGGCGTGGCCTACCGTTGCGGTCGGGATCAGTGCAGGGTTTCTGGGCGGTCTTGGGGATCGTGGTTGTGATGGGCGTGGTCGTGGGCTTGTTCGGGTTTGCCGCCCATCATCTTTAGCATCGGTATCCCGCCTGTGGTTACGAATCGATAGAGCAGCCCGGCAGCTAACGCCAGAAAGACGATGTTGAGGATGGTGGTGTAGTTCCAGGTAATGGATTCCTCCACCACCTTGGCGTTTCGGGTGGTCGGGATTAGCCCGAGGCCCCCGAAAAGGAACTCGACCATGTACCCGGCCGCGACCATGGTCACGTAGAAGGTGCCGGCGATGAACAGCATCATCTTGGTGCCGTAGTACTTGCGGTAGATGACGAGTATCGGGATGATGAGTAAGTCGGCGAAGATGAAGGCGATCACCCCGCCGAAACTGATGCCGCCGTTCCACAAGACGCCGGCGAGGGGAACGTTTCCTATCGAGCACACGAAGCTGAGGATGCTGACCACGGGTCCGATTATTGGCCCCCACACCTTGGCCAAGCCGGGATCGTTTGTGAGGAACAGATGCTGCCAGAAACTGTTGGGCACCCACGCTGCGATCGCGCCAGCGATCAGCAGACCGAGGACTATGTCACGGATCACGGCGGACCACTCCATGACGAAGATGTGGGAGATCGAGGTGGTCGCCTTCGGGGAGCGCAGACGGTGGAACAGGGATCCGCGGTCCTGTATTGACATGTCCATGGCGGCGTGTCCTTCCATGGAACCGGCTAAGCCCTTGTTGGCTTGGGTGCGGGCCTGGTCTAGGAGTCGCTGTCGCAGCAGGAGGCGAAACAGCAGGGCCAACAGGACGATCATTATGGGGCCGCCGACGAACTCGGCGAGGGTGAACTGCCAGCCGATCAGTAGCGCCAAGACGATGCCCAGCTCGATCACCAGGTTCGTTGAGGCGATCTCGAAGACCATCGCGGATGTGAAGCTTGCTCCTTTCCGAAACAGCGAGCGTGCGAGGGCGACCGCCGCGTAGGAGCACGAGGATGAGGCCGCCCCAAACCCCGTAGCGGCCGCGATCGCCTTCGGCCGGTCGTCGCCCAGCCTTCTGATGACGGTGTCGCGGCGGATAATGGCTTGAACGACGGCGGAAAGAGCGAATCCCAAGATCAAAGCCCACAGGATCGCCCAGGTCATTGACCCGCTGATGCTCAGGGCATGACCGAGCGCATGAATCGCTTTCATCCTCAGCGGCTTGGGGTCGAGCAGGCGCGGTGCGGGTTCACGATCTGACCAATCTGTCGATCGCCTCTTGCGCCTCCTTTATCTTGGCGTCGCCGGCCGCGCCCCCCTCGGCGACGGCGTCTCGCACACAGTGCGACAGGTGGTCCCCCAACAGTTGCAGTGCCACTGACTCCAGGGCGCGAGTCGCGGCCGACACCTGGGTCAGGACGTCGATGCAGTAGGCATCCTCGTCCACCATGCGTTGCAGACCCCGGATCTGACCCTCGATGCGTCGCAGTCGCCGCAGGACCGCTTCTTTGTCGTCGCTGTATCCAGGTCTCATGACGTGCTCCTTACAATTGTACCTATACCCGGTTAGGGTATCAGACATATACCCACTAGGGGTATATCAGACGTGGAGGTGGGTTCGTGAGCAACGACGATTTCGCCCCTACGATGGACAACCCGGAACGAGTCTGTCGCCAGCGCGGCCGGCTCTCACCCCGCAACACCGGCTCTTCGAGGTCTGGGCGCCGTACGTCCCGCCAGGGAGGACATCGTGGTGGTCAGGGCCGGATGGGCAAGTGGGACTGCCCCGCTGGCCAGGTCGGTGACGGCCAGCATCGTAGCCATAGTCCGCCTCGCCAGGTCGTGCTGGTCGACGGTGACGTAGCGTCCGACGACCTGGCTCGTCGTTCTCTTCTTCGGGGGGACTTGTGGGTATTCATGCGCGATAGCGGGCTGATGGTCGACGCGGGTGAATGGGCACACCGAGAGCGGTATTGCTATGGTCCGTCCAAAAGGGGGTGGCCACCCAGATGACTGCTATGAACTTCGACCGCTGGGAATGGGCCAGCCTGACCAGCGAGGAGCCCGTCGACCCTCAGCGCAGGATCATCGACGCCCACCATCACCTGTGGGACCGTGGTGAGTCCAAGTTCCTCGTTGACGACCTGCTCGCCTACACACAAGCGGGGCACAAGGTGACCGAAACGGTGTTCATGGAGTGCCGTGCCTTCTACCGCGAGACCGGGCCGGAGATGTTGCGGCCGGTCGGCGAGACCGAGTTCATAGCCGGACAGGCACGTGTGTCGGAGAGGCGGGGGACCAGGGTCGCGGCGGCGATCGTCTCGTACGCGGACATGACGCTCGGCGACGCCGTATCGGAGGTGCTGAACGCGCACGAGGTCGCAGGCGAAGGCCGCTTCCGCGGCATCCGCCACCAGACCACGTGGGACGCCGACCCCAGAGTCCGCCTCGGCCCCATCGACAACCCCACGCTCATGGAAGAAAAGGGGTTCCGACGTGGTGTGGCACGTCTGGGCGAGGCCGGCTACTCCTTCGACGCCTGGCTATACCACCCGCAGCTGCCGCAGCTCACCGGCATGGCCCGGGCGAACGAAGGGACGATCATCGTGTTGGACCACCTAGGCGGACCGCTCGGGATCGGGCCCTACACCGACAGGGACGAGGTCAGGTCGCATTGGAGGGCGGGGATGCGGCAGCCTTGGCCGGATCTCCCGATCGTCTCTGGCACGAAGGGGCGATCTACGAATTCACCCAGACGGGCGCTACTTGGTCCCAAACCGGGGTCATCGCCGGGCCCCACCGCAACGCCGGGTTCGGCTCGGCGTTGACTGGGGTGGGCAATACCGTCTCGGTCGTCACCACTCCGCCACTTTTCGACTCGGGGTTCAAAGCGGTCGTGGCCTACGACGTGTCGAGCGGGTCATCGGTCACGACCGGGACGTTCGGCCCGTGGGGCATCAGCGCCAGCCAACTCAGCGGTTACGTGTCCAGCCCTACTGGCATCGTCTTGAGCAACACCCACAACCACGGGGGTCCGGCCTACGAGCTGGTCGCGTTCTCCGGTGGGGCCTGGAGCGAAGTGCTGAGGTTGCCCAAAGGGTCGTCAGGGGTGGCAGACAGTCCGTTGGCCGTCACCGCCACTAGCGCTCTCGTCGGAGCCGGAGGTTGGGTGAAGGTCTACGGACCCTGAGCCAGAGGACACGGCTTGTCCCCCCATCTGCCCGGGTGAGGCGGCGGGAAACCCAGAAAGTGCCCCCCAAGTCCATAGATAGTATTTTTACATTGCACATGGGGGGACAACTTGGCATCAGATCGTCAAAGGTAGGATGGGACTGATAGGTGTGAGGCGACTGAAGTACATCCCGCTATGCGGCGCTTCTGGTCCTGAGCCTGGCTCGCTGCGTCTTGCCAAGGCCGCCCCAGATCCCTTCAGGGTTCATGCGCTGCGCGAGGGCCCAGGCGAGGCAGTCGTGCATTACTGGGCAGTCGTCACAGATGGTCTTGGCCCGCCTGCTTGACTGGCTGGATTCAGGGAACCAAGTGATCGACCGCGGGGCGGCGCGGCACGCGGCGTCCGCCCACCACGCCGGCCGGGCTTCGGTAAGCATGGCTAGGAGGTCACCGAACTCGCCGAACTCGTCGGCGATGAACTGAGGGCGAATGTGGTGTTCCACAACGGTGACGGTATCGACCAGGTGTGTCAGCCACGTGAACCTGATGTGGACTTCGCGTCGTGAAGCCTCACGCGGCTGACGCTCCGGCAAGGGACACGACCCATGAGAGGTGGGACAGCTACCGCGTCCAGGAAGCCCCCGCGGGCCGCAGATCCCGACAAGCCACATACAGTCGGCTATCAGGGCAGCGGCTCGGAAGCCGGAGGATACCGCCGCTCTAACTCGCGTGTCACGTCGATCACCCGTTGCCACGCCGCACGGCCCTGATCCGGGTTGGCGTAAATACCCAGGATGTCTTGCTGGGCGCGGTGAAGTTCGCCGAGCAGAGCATCATCGCTAAGTGCTTCGAGCTCCATACCGAAGGGGCTACAACGGGTGGCCGCGGCGGATGGCGTTCAGGTGAGCCATGGCGGCCGGTCGGCCGGTGCGACCCCGGCGTCGACCATCTCTCATAGGAGAGCCGGGCCAGTCGACGTGGTTGCACTCGAACTCCGCCATCACCCACGGAACCTGCTCGAGCGACCGGACCCGGCGCAACGGTCTGTCATCTCCGCTGATCCACGCCCACCAGAAACTATCGCCGGGGGCGTCCCGTGGCCGGATGGTCAGCACCCAGCCTCGGAGCACCATGGGATACACAAATGCCGACGGCACCGGTCCTCCCAGTCGGTGAGGGCAGGCAGCCGGTCGCAGAGCCGCTCAGGGCACCTGGCTGTCCTCACCCCTCACCTGCGGGTGAACGATATATCCTGGCATCGCCCGACGTTCCTGCCAGTGCAGCCACCACGGGGTCGTCCCTACTAGGCCCCGCTCGGTTTATCCGGTGAGCGGGCAGGCCTGGAGACGAGGGGTGAGTTCAGCGCAATCGTTTTCGCACGATAGGGGCCGGATGCGCCGACGTCCGCTCCGTCGGCAGTTCGTTTGTCGACGCCTTGGGGGCTGGCGGTTCGTGGAGGACCGGGGTCGAACGTGACGCTCGTGCCAAAGCGTCCATCGTGGCTGCGAAGGATCGACGGCTGCCCACGACCAGGAGGCTAGGGCCGACGACGCCCCTAGATGGTGGCGGCAAAGTGAAGTTACGGTTGACAGGTCTTGTCGGCCTCGTCAACGAAACTGTCGAGCCGCCCTACGAATATCTGGTCGATCGTTTGCCTCACGGTAGTACCCGTGCGCTTTGCCATCCCCCAGGCTCCCACCACCAGCCGTCGTTATTCTCGCAAACGATGGCCTCGCCGTCGCCGGCAACGCCACGTGCGCCGTGGTCGGAGTTTCGGCAGAACTCACCTGGCTCGCGGCAGTTTCCACATGTGCCCGACCCCGCACTCTTCACGGTCGAGGAGACGGCCGGCTACTGGAACGCCGTTCGAAGGGTCGGCACCACCTGCATCGCGTGTACCGGCCCGCGGAGATCAACTACCAGTGCATGAACAACACGGTTCCTCACGTGTATACACACGACCTGCCGCGCTTGGTTGATGACCCAGGGCCGCGCACCACGCTCCGGACTCGGTCTTCGCGGCCGCCCTCGAGATCGACCGTGACGACCTCGAGCGCCAACTAGATCGTCCACGCAGGGAAGTAGCGGGGGTCGCAAAGTGTCAGCCACCCCTGGAGGGATGGAAACGGTCTGCGGGGCACTCGCCAAGGTTCAGAGACTGACGCCGGGTCGGGGTCGCCCGTCACGCAAGCGGATCGGCTATCCGACGCTGACCGGCAGGGTCTCCCAGCCGCGGACGACGGTGGTGGTGACAAGCTTGGCCGCGTCGTGGTTGACCTCCCAGTCCGGGAAGCGCTTCAGGACCTCCTCGAGGGCCACCCGCCCCTCGGCCCGGGCCAACGAGGCCCCGAGGCAGAAATGGGTGCCGTAGCCGAACGAGAGGTGAGACGTCACTGGCCTCGTAGTGTCAAAGGTGTCCGGGGTTGTCGAAACGGCGCGGGTCCCGATTGGCGGCTGGAATCATCAGAAGAATGGCACTGCCCTCAGGCACCGTCTCCCCGTAGAGCTCAACGTCGCGATTCACATAGCGGGCGTTCTGGAAACCTGGCGGTTCGAACCGGAGGATCTCCTCGATGGCGCTCGGGACGAGGGACAGATCGGCGGCAACCTTCCGCCGCTGATCCGGGTGGTCACCCAACAGTTGGCCGGTCCAGCCTATGAGCCGCATGGTCGTCTCGTTAGCGGCGCTGGCCACGATGTTGATATACGTGAGGACCTCGGCCCTGGTCAGGGTCCGAGTAGCGCCGGTTTCGTCTACGAACTCGGCGTTGAGTAGCTCGGTCATCAGATCGTCCGAAGGGTGCTTCATCCTCCAGTCGATGAACTCCGCGAACATCTGTTCCCCAGATGAAGTAATCCTCGCTGTACTCGACGGCGTGACCCGGCTCGACGACCAGGTTGGCCTCCGCGTAGTCCCGTACCTTCGCCTGGTCCGATTCGGGGATCCCCAGGAGCATGCCGATGACCTTCATCGGCATCTCGGCGGCCAGGTCGGCGATGAAGTCGAAGCCGTCGACGCCGATCAAGGGATCGAGACAGCTGGCGCAGTATTCGCGCATCTTCGGCACGAGGGCGAGCATCTTCTTCGGGGTGAACACGCGCGACATCAATCCCCGGTGGGCCGTATGGATGGGCGGATCTTCGAAGATGAGCGACCCGGGTGGTAGGTCCAGGTCGCTCTTGATCATCTCGAGCATGTCGCCTCGGCTCGAGATGAACGTCTCCTTGTTCCGATACGCCTCCTCCACATCCGCGTAGCGGCTCACGGCGTAGAAGTCGTAGGCATCGTTGTAGTAAAGCGGTGCTTCTTCCCGGAGCCGCGCCAACGCCGGATATGGGTTGCGGTAGATCTCAGGATCATATGGGTCGTAATAGACGTCACCTCTGGTGGCAGTCATCCCCACTTCCTTTCATCCAGCTTATTGTTCGTACTTGTCGAGCCAGCGATCGATCGTTTCGTGGGTATGGCGCAAGCCGTTCTCCCTGTAGCAGGAGAACCTCAGGCCCGGCAAACCCCTGGAATGCAAGCCCTGCTGCATGGAAGCGAAGACGCTCAGGTCCTGGGACAACACCCCGTTCCACGGATACGTCCGGTAATCGTCGATGACCTCCAGCCCGGACTCCGGGACGGTTTGACCCGGCTTGAGCTGGGTTAGGCCGATCACCTCGAATACACAGGAGTCGGGGTCGTCGGGATGCGGATGGACGACGTAGCCAAAGAGCTGGTCGAACAGCAGATTGACCTCGATATTGGGGAAGATGTGGACGTCCCAGTTGTCGAGGAGTTGGTCATCGGTCAGGTCAGGTACGCCGAGGGTCGTGGCCTTGGCCCGGCGGTACTCGATGAGCGACTTTCTGATTACATCCGGCCCGGCGTCCTCTGGAAATGAATCCCGCAGCTCCTGCAGGATCTCCTTCTCCCCCGCGTCGATGGTCCCGAAGTCGACGAGCACATCAAACATGGCCTTGAGCTGAGTGAGTTGGTCGACCTGCTGGACCAACCGAGGGCTCGGCCGCATCTGTGCGACCTTCATGATCGTGTGGTCACCAAGATTCTCGACGATCTCGTTGACCTCGTCGGCGTATGGGAGAGCTTGGGGATGGATGGTCGGGATGTGGTACGCCTCACCGAAGTTGTCGACCACGGTTTTCCAGTTCGTAGGTAGCACGACCCTACGGTGCGATTTGTAAACCATGTTCTCAAGTTTGTAGGGCGCTAGGGCGTCCACTACGGGTCCCAAGTGCTCCAGCAACGACGGCGCATCGTTGTCGAAATTCAGGAAATAGAAACCACCCCAGGTTTCGATCCGGATCTCAGGTAGACGTAACGTCTCGGCTGCGATGACGGTCGGGTGGAACTCGTAGGGGTCCATGACCTCCTTTAGCGACCCGTCCAAGTTCCAGCACCAGGCGTGGTAGCCGCATCGCAGTTCGGTGGCCGAGCCAGACCCTTTCCGGAGTTGCATGCCCCGATGCAGACACACGTTGAAGTACGCCTTCACCAGGTCATCGCTCACACGAACGACGAGCGCCGACTGGTCCCCCAGTTTGAACTCCATATAGTCGCCCACGTCAGGGAAGTCCTGGTCCCGGCCAACCATATGCCAGGAGTGCATGAACACCCCTTCGAATTCTCGTCGTGCGAACTTGGGCGAGAAGTAGCGCTCTGCTGGGATCAGGCTCGTCGGACGTTGCTCGGGCGGTGGTATTGGGCGGGCCGTAGGCTCCGCCGGTCCGATCCGCCAATCCATACGAACGTCAGACATGTCTTTGCTCTCCCAACGTGCTTGTGCTTCGCTCCCGGGTGAACTCGACCAACCGGCCCACTCGCCCTTTCGGGCTCAACTCCTACCTTATATCGTGGCCGACGATCGGCACATCGTGTACATAGCACAGCCGCTCTGCTCGAGAACGACCCCGAGCTCGAGGGCCGCGGCGAGCGATACCCAGCCGAGATCGGTCTTCGCTCGTTCAGTAGGTGGCGTCGGAGGTGGTCGTGCCCTCACTGTTCGTGATCACGACCTGTGACGGACGATTGGGTCCGGTTCGGCGTCGAGGGTAATGACCGGTCCCACTTCGCCGATGAGCCCGACGTAATGAGCACCGACGTTCATGGCCTCGCTGATTTACCCCTTCGCTAACCCGTGGCACACGACGAAGCTCATCTCCTCCACCGGGTCGCACTTCGCGATCTCGCGGGCGGCTGTCCTGGTGCCTGGGAAGAGCGATCCGGGACGCAAACAGAGGAGGATGTCCCACTTTCCGACCTGGATTAGCGCCTGATCGAAGTAAGCCATAGCCAGCTTCTCCCGCTGTTCGTTCCTGCCAGCGTTCCCCTGCTTCACAAGTGCTTCCACGACGGAGCTCTGGTCGAGAAGCTCCTCGAGCTCCTCGACCAGCACCACTGGCATACGCGCCGACAGCTCGCCCCGGCCGCCTTCGAATGGATCGAAACCTGTACAACCAGCCCCGCCGTCACTGCAACTTCCAGATGCTCAGCTCGTCGACAGGGAGAACCTGAAGGCCAGCGCTCGGGCGGCTGATCGCCGACAAGCCAACCGTGGCCAAGAGGGGCAGGTTCACGAACCTCGTCCGCTCCGGTCAAGGATTAGCGCCTACAGTTTTGGTCTCGATGGCTTGGGCCTGCGTGACGGTAATCGAGGCGTTTGTGGCCTGTATTGGCCCACTATCTTGGTTTCCATTATCGCAAGCCAGATAGACTCTGTTGTTCGCTGAAGTGGTGGTGATGATGTCGTCGACCGCCAGTTCCAAGGGGCTGGAGAAGGAAGAGCTCGTCGCTTGCACGTCGTCACCATTCGACAGGCCGGCGCTGTCGGCGGTGACCCAACAAGTCATTCTGTTGTTTGTGTCGCCAGTGTCGGTGGCGCCACCTGCAACGACCTCAGCCGCCACTACGTAGTGGCCCGCCGCCAATTTGGGGTGTTTGCACGACAGAAGTGGGGGTTGAGTTGATGGTCACCGGTCCCCCGGCAAGGACACCTTGGGCGGCGTTTGTCGTTCCTTCGGGGCCCGGATCTCCGGGGCGGCCGGGCGACCCTTGGCTCCCTCGGAGGCCGGCGGCACCTCTAGGTCCGGCAACCCCTCGCGGCCCAGCGGCTCCGGTGGCGCCCTTGACCCCGGTCGCGCCCTTGACTCCGGCGGCGCCCGGGGCTCCGGAAACCCCTTGCGGGCCAGCGGCGCCCTTGGCGCCTGTAAATCCGGTGGCGTCCTGGGCTCCGGTGGCGTCTAGGGATCCGGTCCCGCCGGGAGGTGCGGCGGCTGCACCCTGGTGGGCGACGGTGGTGGTGGGCGCGGCGCCGTCGGCGAAGGACTTGATGACGGGCCGCAGCAGGAAGTAGCCCAGGAGGGCCAGGGCAGCTAGGAGGGCCAGTAGGGCCAGGGCAGTTCGGGTCAGCAGCGGCCGCTGTCGAAGGCTGGCTGGGATGGTGATGTCGGGGGTGCCTTGGGCGCTAGCGGTCACGGCAAAGCGATGTTGTTGAGGCGAGCCGGTGAGCGAATAGCGAGGGGCTCGGACACGCAGACGTATCATGTGCGAAGTACCCGGCTGGGCCACAAAGTCGGCAGGGCGGATGGCGAACCGCAGCAGCCCGTTCGGGTCATCGGCGCGAACGGTAACGGGTAGGGCTACGTTGCCATCGTTAGTGACCGACAGACGATGCCGGCCGCGACGGTACCCTCGCGAGGTCAACGGTCGCATCTCCGCGGCCATCCGGGGCAAGGCGCCCACGGTGACCGTGCCCTCTTCCACTGTGGCGTTAGCTGGGTCGTCTGCTGGTGTGGCCTTGACGGCGAACGGGACTTCCTCGGCCAAGGGAGGACGTTCAATCAAGGGGCTGAAAGTGATCGTCGCGTCGGCGGTCTGACCGGGAAAGAGGGAAATCTCCTCGGGGGAGATCTTTGCCCAATTCGACGCCACCCCCAACACGTCGAGGCGGTAACGGTCTACGATGTCTCCGTTGTTCATAACGCTCAGACCCACACTGGACTGCTGGCCAGGTTTAACGTCGATGTCTGTGGAATGCAGCGAGAGAAGTGGGCGGCTGTTGGCCGGTTGGGACCGCATCCCGGTCCAGTCGACGTCGACTGCTCGTTCCGGGCGGGTCTCTTCCAGGGTGCTGGTCGTCCCACTGGACGGGGCAAGCTGGCTACGCATTTGAGAACTCCTTGATGAGCGAGAGCGGGTAGAGGTGCAGACGAGGGCCAATGGCCAGTTGGGCTGAGAAATGCCGGTGAGGTTCGGTCCCCGCGTGTGCTGTTGCAACCGCCGCCACCCCAGAAGCCTGCGCCAGACCTTCGAACTACGGCCTAGCGGGGGCGACTGGTCGTCGGCGAGGCCGATGGCGGCCACGATCCCTTTTGCGACGCCCGAAAGGTGCTCCTTGTTATCCGGGGAGGCCAGGATGGCCTCGTCACGGCTCCCTGGTTGCCAACCGAGGCGGAGTTGAGTTGAGCATCGTTCGGCAGTCGAACGGCGATGATGTCCTGGATTGAGCAAAGCTGCTCGCTCGTGAACCGGCCGACGGTCATCGACTGCACTTTGGAACCTAGAGAGCAAATCTGAAACGGTGCGGTGAGCTAGAGCCACGGGCGGCGACTCCGAGAGCGACGGCGGTGGCGAGGCGCGATACCGTCAAGGATCCTGGTGATGGTCACTTGAGGTCGTTCCTCCCTGATCTGACAGGACCTGGTTGCCCGTCGCTGTAGTCATTGTCCCCTGAGAGGTGGTTGCGGGTCTCGACCTGTGGCGACAGACTTTTACCACCTGGCGACAAAAGAGGAGGTCGTGTGCTAGGACTTCATCTCTGGTTCCGTCTGCGTGACTCGCGGACGTCCTGAAACCGTCGATCGCGCGTGGTTCGTGGCACCTCTGATCTCGTGGCCTTGAGGACCGGATACGAGGTTCGAGGCCTCCCTCGAAGCTGGTAGAACTAGGACTGGGTTCGAGATTGCTGCATGTTCGGCTGGGCCGCCCCCTCCAGCGCCGACAACGTTCAAAACCCTGCGACGCCTCCCCGACCTATGGGTGCTCCACCCGGTCCTCACAGGATGAACATACCTGTAGACACTTTGGCGTGGGGACGTCGGTTGCAGCGAGGATGCTTTGGCAGATGGTGTCGATCTCCGTCTCGGCGGCGCTGCCGGGGAGCGTTGGGCGTTAGCGTATCGAACACCGCGCCGCCCACATCATCCTCTTCCTCGTCGCCCTCATCGTCATCTACCTCTCCATCTACTTCGTCATCGGACTCATCAAGTTCCCCTTCGCCCTCCGAAGCACCGGCCGTCGAGCCCGAGACACCTTCATGCTCCTCATCCCGATCTGGAACGTAGTACTCCTCATAGAGACGGCATGGCGCCTCACCGCCCAACGCATCTGCTGGCTCCCCCGCGAAGACCTCCCCTCCAAACCACTCTTCGGACCCGCCGTCCTCCCCAAAACCCAACTTCCCAACTGGCGATGACCCCGCCCAAGATGCGCAACGCCATGCAAGGACGGGACTACCCTTCAGAACCACCGACACGAGGGGGGGACCATGGGCTGTCGCCACAACTGGGCACCAACAATCACTCAGAGCCCTGACGGCCAAAGCACAGTCCGACACCAATGCCTGACCTGCGGGCACACCACAGCCAAACCCCACAACACAGTCAAAACTACCTTCAGACTCGCCACAGCAGGAATCGTCTTCGGCCTCGTACTCTCACTCTTCCTCACCAACGTGCCCACCTGGCTCACCATCCTGTGGGGGCTCTCGCTGCTCGCCTTCGTCATCACCGGGCCAATAATGCTCTGGCGACGACTAAAGACAAACCCGACAACACAAGACCACAACGAAGATGCAAGCAGTTAACAGACAAACCAAGTACATAAGTAGTCTCAGGTTTGTCGGCACATGACCGGTCAAACGCCGCTGCGACCTGTAAGCGGTGGTGAAACAATGAACCAGCAGCAAGCATTCTCGTCGCATCGCTTCGCTCTGGTTTCGCACACCTCGGAGCGTTGAGGTCCGGATGGTGGCATGGTCAACGATGGTCACCATGAACAACCATCACGTATGTAGCAGGTGACAGTGACTGTCGACTACCGCGCCACGATGATGGTTGTGACCAGCCCGCGTGACCTGACCGAGGCGGCACGGCTGCTACGTGGCGTGCTAGCGGCGGTCGAGGGCGGGGAGCTGGACGCCACCTCTGGTTTGGCGCAGACGTTGGTCCGGCGGATCGAAAAGCGCGGCGACCGCGCCCGAAATCGCAGGTCGCTGACCCACTTTCCGAAATCGCTTGACCTAACCGGTCCCATCGCTCATTGGCCAGGCGGCGGTCGAAACGCGCTTACTGTAACGCATTCGAAAGCCACTGCCCAGAACCCGACGCGCTGCGGAGGCGCGGAGCGCCGGGGCAGGTGCTCTCCGCCGTGACGCTTCGTCGTGTGTCTCGTCCTGTCCCAGATCGCCGGGAACGGGCTGTACTGTGCGCCGCCTGGCGCCTTTGGGTGTGATCATCTGATCTGGCCCCACTTAGGGCCGTTTTGATCAGCTGATTTGGCCCCACCTGTTTGGGGATCCACCACCTGGTCGGGCGGGCTTCGGAGCGTGGGTGCATGCCCAGGCCGAGGTCGAAGGTGGAGCTGTACGAGCAGATACGTAAGGCGCATACCCGGGAGGGGTTGTCGATCCGGGAGTTGTCTCGCCGGTTCGGGGTTCATCGCCGGGATGTGCGGGCCGCGTTGGTGTCGGCCGTGCCTCTGTCTCGGCGGCCGTCGCCGCCTCGAGTGGCGCCGGCGTTGGGGCCGTGGAAGGCGGTCATCGACGGCTGGTTGGAGGCGGACCGGACCGCGCCGCGCAAGCAGCGTCACACCGGCCGGCGGGTGTGGGAGCGTTTGGTGGACGAGCACGGCGCGGCGGTGGCGGAGTCGACGGTGCGCCGTTACGTGGGCGAGGTCCGTCGCCGAGAGGCCTTCCCGTTGTTCGATGTGATGGTCCCTCAGCGCCATCCGATGGGCGAGGAGGCGGAGGTTGACTTCGGCGATATCAGCGTCTACTTGGACGGGATTCTGACTGTGGTGCACCTGTTCGTGATGCGGCTGTCGGCGTCGGGGCAGGCGTTCCGCCGGGCCTATCTGAACGAGGCGCAGGAAGTGTTCTTGGACGGGCATGTCCACGCCTTCGAGACGTTCGGTGGGGTGCCGGGCACGGTCCGCTACGACAACTTGAAAGCAGCGGTGGTGCGGGTGATGAAAGGCCGCGACCGCACCGAGTCGGTGCGGTTCGTGGCGTTGCGTTCGCATTACCGCTTCGACTCGTTCTATTGCCGGGCGGGCCTCGAGGGCAGCCACGAAAAGGGCGGGGTGGAAGGAGAGATCGGCCGGTTCCGCCGCCGCTGGCTGGTGCCGGTCCCGCACGTGGCGTCGATGGCCGAGCTCAACGAGCTGTTGACCGCCGCATCGGCCAAGGACTCGGCCCGTCACATCAACCAGCGACGAGAGTCGGTGGCCGATCACTTCGCCGTCGAACGGGACTTCTTGCTGTCGCTGCCAGGAGAGCCGTTCCAGGTGGCCCTGTCTTTGCGACCCCGGGTCGACCACAAGGCCAGGGTGTCGGTGCGCCAGGTGTTCTATTCGGTCCCGGTCCGCTACGCGGCCCAACGCCTCGACGTGCGCCTGGGCGCGGACAGTGTCGAGGTCCTTGACGGTTCGCGGTGGTGGCCCGCCACCCCCGAGGAGTCCTGAAAGGAAGCGAGGTCCTGACCCTGGACCACTACCTAGAGGTGCTGGCCGCCAAACCGGGCGCCATGCGCAACGCCACCGCCTTGGCCCGGGCCCGCGCCTCGGGCGGATTTACTGACACCCACGACCGGTTCTGGAACCAGGCCCGACGCCGTCTCGGTGAACGCGACGGCACCAAAGCGCTGATCGAGGTCCTCCTGGCCCATCGCACCATGCCGGCGGGCGCGGTCATCGCCGGCATGAACGCCGCCCTGTCTGTCGACTCAGTCGACCCGGCCGTGGTGTTGATCGAGGCCCGCAAAGCAGCCGAGAACTCGACTGCCCCGGCGCTTCCCATCGGGGAACTGGCCCGCTTCGACCGACCCAAACCGACCCTGAACCGCTACGACGATCTGCTAGAGGCGTGATGACCACCAAGATGACCGACAACGCCACGCTGGCCGCCATCGGCGCCGCCACCATCGAACTGCACCTGCCCACCGTCCGGGCCGAAGCGGCCCGAAGAGCCGAGACCGCCAACCGCCAGCAGGCCTCCTATCTGGTCTACCTGGCTGACGTATTGGCCGCCGAGACTCGACGACCGAGCCGAACGACGGCGCAGCCGGCGCATTCACGAAGCGCGCTTCCCTCGCCTCAAACGCCTAGCCGACTTCGACCTGGCTGCTGCACCCACCGTCAACCCGGCCACCATCGCCACCCTGGCCTCCGGGCCTACCTCTCTGCTGGTGAGCCCGTCGTGCTGCTCGGCGAGTCCGGCACAGGAAAGAGCCACCTACTGATCGCCCTCGGCGTCGCCGCCTGCGAACAAGGACGCCGGGTCCGCTACGTCACCGCCGCCCAACTGGTCAACGAACTGGCCAAAGCCGCCTACAAGTTGATGTAGAGGGCGACACCGGCCCGGAGTTCGTCGAGGTCGGTGAAGGTGTGCCGGTAGAAGTATTCGTGTTTGAAGATCGACCAGAAGCTTTCGGCGCTGGCGTGGTCGTAGCAGCTACCGGTCGCTCCCATGGATCGGACCAGATCGACTCTGTCACAGACTGCCACGACCTTTCGATCGCTGAACTCACTGCCCCTGTCGGTGTGAAACACCGTGCCGGCCACCTGCCCGAAACTAGCCGAGACCGCTTGGTCGAGTGCATCGAGAACGATTTCGGTACGCATGTGATCAGCCATGGCGTATCCCAGCACCCGCGACTATCCCTCGTCTCGGATGGCACACATGAACACCTCGCCGTCGCCGACTCGCAGGTAGGTGATGTCCGAGGTCCACAGCTCGTCCACCCCCTTGAGATGGAACTCCCGCTGTACCAGGTCCGGCGCGTAGCTGGCGTCGGGGTCGACGGTGGTGGTGGTCACCTTGAACAGTCTCTGGCTGACTCCGACAATGCCCAGATCTGCCATCCGCCCAGCGACGGTGTTGCGGCTCACTCGCTCGCCGGCCTGGTGCAGGTCCGTGGTGATCCGCGGCGAGCCGTAGGTCCCCTTCGACGCCTGGTGGAAGCCGATGATCTTGGCGTCCAGATCTGCCCTGCGTACCTCGCTGTGCAAACTATCACTGTCCTGTGCCGCTCGCCAGCGGTAATAGCCCGAAGCCGACACCTCGAGCAGGCTAGCCATCCTAGTGATCTCAAAGGTCGCGCACTCCGCCGCCATCAACGCAAATCTCTCTGCTTTGGTGTACTCTAAGCGAAGTACGCGGCAGCTTTTCCCAAGAAGGCCAGGTCCTTGTCCTGCTCAGCCACCTGGCGGCGCAACCTCAACAACTCCGTACGCTCCGCCTCTCTCAACTGCTCATCCGAACTGCCCGCCACCGCCTCCAACCGGCGTCTCTCATCGCGTACCCACCGAGCCAACGAGCTATCCACCACCGACAGCTCAGCCGCCACCTCCGCAACCTACCTGCCCTTATCGATCACACGATGCGCAGCCTCAGTCTTGAACTCCAACGTGAACTTCCGCCTCATAGTTCCCATGATCAGACATCCTCCCAGCCGACCCCAAGGTCAGCCTCTCAGGTGTCCACAAAAACTGGGGAACCTGGAACGTGGGGCGGCACCTCGGAATGGTCACATCGGGCGATGAATATGGCAGCGAGCGGTCGTCCAAGTGATGGTGAGCGCCCGCCAAGGGGCCGAGCCCGCAGCAGGAGGAGTAGCTGATGAATATGGTGACTCGCCGGATGTTCGAGCTCGTCGAGCCGATTGGCGCCATCCCGTACACCGCTGACGAACCCAACGAGGCGATGTTCGCCTTGGGATTCACCAACTACTGGGACACCTACTTCGCCGGACGGTCCGCCCCGCTGGGCCTCGCCCCAGCGGAGGTGGTGGACGCGCTCTTCTACAACTTCGCTCCCGGCGAAGTGGCTCGCCACATTCCGAAGGTGTGGCGCACCACCACGCCTGAAGCGGCGATCGCCGCTCGGCAGATGGGTTGCGTGAAGGCGCTGCGGCGGATCCTCGGCGATCGCGTCGCCGCTGACGCCTTCGCCCGCGTCGCCGAACTGTTGATCAAGGCGGCGACCAGCGCCCCCTTCGAGGGCCGGCCCATGTACGCCGCGCTGCGGGCGATCCCGGTCCCCGACGACGCCGTGGGCCGTCTTTTTCACGCCGCCTCCTTGCTGCGCGAGCATCGTGGCGACGGGCACATCGCTGCCCTGATGAGCGAAGGCGTCGGGGGTCTCGAGGCCCACGTCCTGTTCGCCCTCGATATTCACATGCCGGCGGACACGTTCGGACGCGTCCCGTCACCTCCGAGAAGCGCAGATCGCTGCCGTGATCGACGGGATGCGCGATCGCGGCCTGATCGGCGAAGACGGTTGGCTAACCAAGCAGGGACGCGCCGCTAAACAACGGGTTGAGGGGCTCACCGACGACCTCGCCGCCCCGCCCTACGAGAGCCTCGAGCCGGATGAGCTCCAGGAGCTCATGACGACCCTCGAGCAGCTCGCCCCGCTGCTACTCGCTGCCCAGGACTTGGACTCGCTGTGAGCCGGTGTTCGTGAATGGCCCACTGGACTGGAGCACGCCGCGACTAGGTCCACTTGTCGTGTCATGGCGGGTTCGTTGTGCGGTCCAGGTCAGTTCGCGTCGGTTGGCGGGTCACCGAATGCACATCGCGCTATCCCGGTCCAGGCTGCGTTCCGACCGCGGATCTGTGGGATGGCGCGCGGCTCTGGTCGCTGACACCCTGCGTACTTTGCCCAGCATCCCCGAACGCTGATCGGAGCGGATAACCCGCCAACGCGGGGCACCAGCCAACGTGAGCCGATCGACGGGGATGCGCTCGCCGGGCCGGCCCGCGGACGGCTGACTCGAGCGCCGGAGGACCCGGGTACGGCCGGTGGTCACCGTAACGGCGCACCTCGGCGAACGAACTGGTCGCCGCTGGGCTCCAGTGTGCCGGAACTCGGTGACCCCCAAAGGCCCTCGCGACCCCTGGCGGAGGCGCCGCCCGATTCGTCAGGGTACTTCCACGGAACTAGGGGGGCGCCTGGGACGCTAGAGCGGTCGGTAGTGAACGGGGATGAACAGCGGCAACCATGCGAAAAATACGCGATAAGTTGTGCTGCTACCGGTTGAGAACGAACGCGAAAGCCTCTTCGCGGCCCATCATCCGCCCACTCTCGTACCAGCGGTCAAATGATGCTCCAAAAGTCTGACGCAGTTGCGCGATGTCCGCGTCACGAATGCTCTGTTCGTTTGGGTCCCAGTCGCCTCCGTAGGCATCGAGGGACGCCTGGGAGATGCCGTGAAGCGCAGCGGCCCTCTCTGCATCACCATCGCGGGTAGCGCAGCAAGCGAATCCGCATGCGGCGTTGGAAAAGATACGCCGGATCTGGCCGCTCCGCCGGGCGCCGCGCATGCACAGCGCGAAATTGCTCGCGGCCCCGTCCATGTCTCCTTCACGGAAAAGGACCCACCCGAGATTTCCATGGGCAAACGCGGTATACACCTCAGATCCAATTCTCGCCCCGGCAACCAATGCCGATTCAAGATGTTCCCGCGCCTCGCTAAGTCTTCCGATCATCATTAAGAGATACCCGAGATTGTTGTGCGACCTCCACAGCGCGCCCCAGTCGCCCGATTGCTCACCGAGCGTTATGGATTCGACATACAGACGCTCCGCCAGAGGCGAATCGCTCTCTTCGACGGCATTGGCGAGGCAATTCAAAGACGCACCTATCAGCACTGCGTCTCCACATTGGCGGGCGAAGGAAATGGCCTCGTTGGCAAGGGAAAGGGCTTCTTGGGCGTCACCGTGGAACAACGTTGTCACAGAGTGAAAGCTGAGAGTGTCGGCCATCAACTTCGGGTCACCGCACTTGCGGGCGAGCTTGAGTGCCTCATTGCCGGAGCGCACTGATTCGGCCAGATCGATACTCCGCAGTAGATCCGCCTTGCACAACAGTCCCGCCGCCATCAGGTCGGCCGATATCTTCGGGTGGTGTTGCTCAAGGATGCCCTCGAGCAGAAGGAGCTCGCCGCTTGTCGCACCGACACTGTGCCAAAAGTGGCGAAGTGCTACAGCCAGGCGAAGCGCGTGCTCTCTTTGGTCACCTCTCCCGGACAGGTGCTCCAGCGCCGCGTACAGATTGGGATATTCGGTGGCGAGTCGGGCGATTTGAGCCCCCTGGTCCGGTCCGGTCAATTGCGGTGCCGCCGTCTCGGCGTACGCCAGATAGAACTCGGCGTGGGAGCCAAAGAGCCGATCGGTCTCCTCTCGATTGACGTCGGCCAACCGCTCGGCGGCGTACTGGCGAATGGTCTCGAGCAGTCTGTAACGGGTCGCCAGGGTCGGCGCGTCTGTCACCACCAGGGACTTATCGACCAGTCCTCCTAAGAGAACGGTCACGGCGAATCCATCGATAGCACCGAAGGCGCAGACCTCTTCGGCTGCGTCGAGTTCGAATCCCCCAGAGAACACGGACACACGCCTCAGCAGCACCTGTTCGGGTCCGGTGAGCAGCTCATAGGACCAGTCGACGACTCCACGCAGGGTTTGATGACGAGGTAGCGCCGATCGACTACCGCCTGTGAGGATCTGGAAGCGTCTATCAAGGCGGTTGTTCAGGTCCGCCAGCGAAAGTGACCGAAGTCTGGCAACCGCTAGTTCGATCGCGAGCGGCATGCCGTCGAGCCGTCGGCAGATAGCTGCCACGAGCGGGGCGGAGTCATTGGTCGAGCGCGAAGCCGAATGTGTGGGCACGCGCCCGTTCAACGAAAAGCGTCACCGCCTCGGAAGCTTCCGCTGCCGAGAGCTCATCTGAGCCTTCGATGGGTACTGAAAGAGACGGCACTCGAAAGACCGTTTCCCCATCAATGCCAAGTGGTTCACGACTCGTAGCCAGTACGTACACGCGAGGACAGCCGCGCACCAGGACCTCGGCCAGCTTGGCGCACGCCCCGATAAGGTGTTCGCAGTTGTCGAGGACTACGAGAACGTGTTGGTCTGCCAACGCCTCGACCAGGGTTTCGTGCATCGGGAATCCGGCCTGTTCTTTGATCCGGAGCGCTCTCGCCACCTCCCTGGATACAGCATCCGGGTCGGTGGCGTTGGCCAGTTCAACCAACCACACGCCATCTCCGGACCCGTCGAGAAGTTCGGCGGCGACCCGCAACCCGAGGCGAGTTTTTCCGACCCCGCCCGGACCGGCGAGAGTCACGAGACGGGAGTGTCCGATGATGCCGAGCACCTCTGCCACTTCGACGCCACGGCCCACGAAGCTCGACACGAACTCGGGCAAGTTGTTCGGCATGCTCGGATTGTCAAGCGAGCGCAGCGGCGGGAAGTCAGCGTCGAGTCCCTCAATAACCAGCTGGAACACCTCCTCGGCTCGGCTCAGGTCCTTGAGGCGATGTGTACCGAGCTCGCGCAGGCCGACTTCGAGTGGGAGACAGTCGCGCACGACGTCGACGGTTGCTCGGGAAAGAACCACCTGACCCCCGTGGGCCACAGACTCGAGGCGCGCCACCCGGTTAAGCGAAGGGCCGAAGTAATCGCCGTCTCTTTGCTCGCACTCCGCCGTGTGCAGTGCCATGCGCACCCGGAGCATGGCCCCGTATGGCCACCGCTCAGCGGCAAGGGCCCTCTGGGCCTCACGAGCCGACTCAACGGCCTCCTTGGCAGTAGAAAAAGCAGAACAGAAGGCGTCGCCGGCAGTCTTGAATACATAACCCCCTGATGCCTCGATCGCGGAACGAAGCAACTCGTCGTGCCTCTTCAAGGCCTTCCTCATAGCCTCGGGATCCTGATCCCACAAGCGCGTCGAGCCTTCGATGTCGGTGAACAAGAACGTCACCGTGCCCGAGGGGCGATTTGCCTCATCTGCCGTCTTGCCTTCATCGGAGGGCATGTTCAGCTCCGGGGATTGCTTCAATATGGCCAACTCGAGGTCCCTCAGTGCGGGACTCGGGTCGATACCGAGCTCTTCAGCCAAGACCTCGCGGGTTTGTTGGTAGACGGCGAGGGCTTCCGCCTGGCGTCCCGAGCGGTAAAGGGCGAGCATGAGTTGGCCCCGCAGTCCCTCGCGGAGGGGGTGGGCGTCCACCAGCGCCTCGAGCTCTCCGATCAGCTCGCTCCCGCGGCCGAGCGCCAGATCGGCCTCGATGCGACGCTCGGCGATCGACACCCTCAGTTCCTCGAGGCGTGCAACGTCACTTCGCCCAGGAAGGTCGGTCCCGAGTCCGTCGAGCACGGGCCCACCCCAAAGAGCCAGGGCCTCGGCTAACCGGGCCGACACAGCGGCGGGTCGCTCGTCGGGGCCTGACGCAGCGGCCAGCTCCTCGAAACACTCGGAGTCGAGCTCGCCCGGAGAAGTCCGAAAGATGTAACCCGGTACCTGGGTGTGCAGAGGGTTGTCTGCGCCCGAGGAAAAAGACAGTGTCTTTCTCAGCTTGGAGATGGCGACCTGTAGGGCGTTAGCGGCCGTCTCGGGCGGACGTTCCCTCCACACGGCCTCTATGAGACGGTCAGAAGAGACCACCCGGTTGGCCTCGAGCAGCAAGGTGGCGAGAAGGACGCGCTCGCGACGTCCGCCGAGGGGGATGGGACGCCCAACGTCATCGAGGACCTCCAGGGGTCCGAGGATCCGGTAGCGCATGACTCCCCCTGCCATAGGCCGCTTCATGGAATCCGGAGTTTATACGGCCCTTCTCACCTGGGCTTATTGCGCCACCCTTCGGCCAAGCACACCGATCCGTAAGCGAACGATCAGTGATCGGTCAGAGTCGAGGCGCATGGTGATGGCAAACCCCCGGGCGAGAGAGCCCGGAGAACGAGCTCCGAGGAGGAGACGTGAAGAACCACCTGCGCAACATATCGATCCCACTCAAGCGGAAGGCGAAGATTACGTGTGCACGCCCGCGTACGGAACCAGGTCGGCTAGGCCGTTGTGCGTCGGTCGTCGCGGCCCTTCCGGTGGTGAACCTGGTCGTGGTGGGGGAAGTGCGAGGTTGGCGCCTGGTGCGCCGGGCTGGGCGGCGCTTTCCGCGCCCTCGGCTTGCAGCTCTGCCCGCCGCCTTCGCCCTTCTTTTCGTGTTGATGGCCAGCGGAGCCGGTGCAGCTCATGCTGCCACCGTCGCGGGCACGCCGGCAACGGGTGCCGCAACCTCGGGGTCGACCGGCGGCGCCCAGGCAGCCGAAGGGGCGACCTCCGGCCTGACGACGGGAAGCTACTCCGGCGACACCGGTCAGGGTTACGGCATGCACTTCTACGTCTCGGGCAGCCAGACCGACCTTCAGGACATCACCGTCAACCCGCTCTTTCTGACGTGCAGCCCCGGGGGCGCAGAGCCTGACTTCCACGTCTCGATCAACTCTGTTGCTCTCAAGAGTGACACGTCGTTCAAGAGCACGACTTCTCAGGGAGGGGACTACAACGGCTTCCCCGCCACCTTCAAGATCGCGTTTCAAGGGGAGTCCAAGGGCCTCAACTCGCAGGGGATGCCCGAGGTCGCCGGTTCGATCAGGGAGACGATGACGTACTCCGACGGCACCGCCTTCAGTTGCACGTCGAAGAAGGTCTCCTGGTCGGCGACGTGGGACACCGATCAGACGGTGACGACCGGCCGGCCGCCTGTCGGTAGCTACTCTGGCGACACCGCTCAGGGTTACGGCATGGACTTCTACGTCTCGGGCAACAAGAAGTCGCTCCAGGACGTCACCGTCAACCCGCTCTTTCTGACGTGCAGCCCCGGGGGCGCAAAGCCTAACTTCTACGTCTCGATCAACTCGGTTGCTCTGGCGAGCAATGGATCGTTTTCCTCCACAACGACTCAACATGGTGACTACAACGGCAACGCCGCCACTTTCACCATCGACTTCCAAGGGAACTTCCACGGCCTCAACTCATCGGGACTGGCGCGGGCTGCGGGATCGATCACCGAGACGATGACCTACTCCGACAGCGGAACCACCTACACCTGCACCTCGAACCAGGTGTCGTGGTCCAGCGACCGGGATGCCGGCCAGAGCGCGACGACGGGCCCGCCGCCTGTCGGCAGCTATTCTGGCGACACCGATCAGGGTTACGGCATGGACCTCGACGTCTCGGGCAGCCAGACCGACCTTCAGGACATGACCGTCAACCCGCTCTTTCTGACGTGCAGCCCCGGGGGCGCAAAGCCTGACTTTTACGTCTCGATCAACTCGGTTGCTCTGGCGAGCAATGGATCGTTTTCCTCCACAACGACTCAACATGGTGACTACAACGGCAACGCCGCCACTTTCACCATCGACTTCCAAGGGAACTTCCACGGCCTCAACTCATCGGGACTGGCGCGGGCTGCGGGATCGATCACCGAGACGATGACCTACTCCGACAGCGGAACCACCTACACCTGCACCTCGAACCAGGTGTCGTGGTCAGTGAGCCACTCCTAGTTGTGTACGCCAGCGCGTCTCACCTCGACAGTTGCCACCGCTTGGTGGAGCGTTGGGCACCCGCCGTCAGGACAGTCAAGGCCCCCCGGTTCGCCCGGGGGGCCTTGACTATGTCCTCGGAGCCTCATCTACAAGCGGATCAGCCGCAGCCCGCTACTCATCGGGAACGCAGAGATACAAGTCTTCGTCGGGGGCGAGCCGATCGGCGAGAACGTTGAACACCTCGATAGCACACCTCAGCTCGTCTCGGGTGTCGTCGCTCTCATCCCACGTCGTGGCGAGCATGGACGCCATGCTGAGTCGAGAGGCGCAGCAGCAGCAGATAAGTTCGCATTCGTTTGAGCGTTTTCGAGAGGACTGGCTTTCGCGGTGTCATCCCCGTCAGTCATCGGGACCTCTTACTCGATGGGGCTGAAGTGGTTCAGGACCCCACGCTTATCTAGGCAAGGGCCAAAAAAGCTCACGACCGCGAGGATCGCACCGGCAATCATCCAGCGCCTCCGGTTGTGACGGGTAGCCTTGGGCTCCACCGCCCACGCCCGCTCCGGCCAGCACGAGGCCCACTCCAGCAGCCGCTCCAGCTGATCCCGGTCGGCCGTCACCCGGACCTTACCGAGCATCCTCTCCGACCCGTCAATCGCCGTCGCGGTGTGCGAGGCCTTGTGCGGATCGATCCCGATCATCACCCCCGCCACCTCTAGCCTCCTTCAACTCCGACGATGATGAGCGACTGGTGGGCATGTCTGATTTCAGATGTCTCAAGCTCGGACCTCTTTGGAGCCACACCAGGTCAGACCCGACGGGCTGGCACCTCGTTCGCAAGCCAGAACTCTCGTTCGGCAGACGGTTCGTGAACCCAGCCCATCGGATCAACCGACGCTAGAACCGAGGTCCCGACGCCATGGTGGATTATCAATCAGACGGCTATAGAACTTCCCACAGCTAACGATCTCGACGCCGAAGGTGGCACCCGAACAGCTTCGACCGGAGTCCCGCTCAGAAGGCGCAGAATGACGGACTCGAAGCCCCCAAAGGGCCAACGACCACCGGCACAGCAGGCCGTGTGTCCAGTGCGGAGCATCCGAAGCGCCAGAGCGTGGAAGTCCACGACCCGGCCCCCGGGCAGAGTCTTGCGTGCTGGACGAGGACCCGTTACGGTTTCGGGGCGGTTGCGATCGTTGGGGTGTGCAATTGGAAGGGGGAACTATGAAACGCCTATTGGCTTGCGCCTTTGTCGCCTTAGCTGGTCTTGTCGTCGCTCCGGCGGTGGCTTCTGCCAGCCCTACGAGCGGCATCGAGCATTTCAATTGACAGAGGTGAACAACAGTCCAGGTGCCATCGTCGCCCGGGGTGTCTTCACCGCCAGCGGTATCGATTACTTGAAGAACAACACCAGCCTGGAGGTGTTCGCAGACGGAGCCTTCACGATCCATCATCCGGGCGGTACTACGACCTTCACCGTCAATCCAAAGACCTGCCTGGCCACGTTCACCATTACCGGGGCGTACACCATCACCAACGGCTACGGAAGGTACCAAGGGATCAAGGGCTCCGGGACCTACGTCGCCCACAGTACCGGGGTGTTGCCCCGCAAGGCGAACGGCACTTGCTCAAAGGGTGAACCCTTCGGGACCGTGACCCACATCGCCGCCCACGGTCCTATCTCCTTCTGAACCAATGTGTCGGTTGTACCGGCCGTAGCAAGGCGACATCAGCGGCAGGCTGCTGATGTCGCCTGCAAGCCGGTCGTAAGGAGCGCCCGTCCCCGGAGTGCGTCGCCACCACGATCCGCCGGGTTATGAGGGACCTCGCAGCCGAGCCAGCGCGGCCAGCTCTTCCGCGCTGCGGCCCGGTGTAGCCAGCCATATGCCACAAGGCCGGATCCCGGTCGCCGGCGGCGGCCCCGAGGAACCGGCGCTGCTCGAGCATCCAGGTAGAGAAGCGTTTGGCCCGCGCCGCCGAGGCCTTCGGCGGTCGGGCACCGTCGACCACGTTCAACCCGACCCCACCAGCGGGCCCACCCCAGCATCTTTTCGACCGCCACATGGCAGGCCACCACGCAGCGGGCTGACAGCGACCGTTCTCGCAACTCGCTGTAGGCCCGGTCCAAGTCCAGCTCGGTGAGAACACGGCGACCGGCCGGCCGCGGCTGCGGGTAGCCAAGGGTGGGTTCTCCGCGTCCGAGCGCAACGAATTGTCCCAGGTCAGAACGGGTTCGCAGCCGTGGGCGAAGGCTGGCGATCACCGGCGCCCGCGGGATGGAAGGGGCGGCTACCGGCGACCGCCCCGATCAGGCGGTGTCCAGCCCCCACCATTCCACTCCGATCGGTGACCTAACTCCCGGGGAACAGACGCTTCAGTGTGCCCCCCAAGGGCGCGGCCATGAAGCTGTCCCCATAAGGCCAGTCCAGGAAACCCAACGCGGCGCTAGTCCCGCCGTCGACGTGCAATGTCGTGCCGGTGATCGAACGCGAAAGATCGCTCGCCAGGAAGAGCACTGCGTTGACGATGTCATCGACCGTTGGTGGCTCTTTCAGCGGCACGTACATTCTAAACGCATCCGCGAAGGCGCTCATGTAGTCGTCGCCCAGCTCGGCGAGGCGGGCGAAGTCCTCCGGACGGAGCGCCGCGTTGGACGTCTTCCCTGGGTTCGCGTCCGGTGCGATCGAGTTGACGCGGATCCGGTCGGCGCCAAGCTCGAGCGCCATAGCGCGGCTGAAGTTGGTCGTCGCCGCCTTGGCGCCTGCATAGACCGCATAGGTCGCCGCACCCCGGTGCGCCTCGATCGTGGTGAAGTTGATGATGCTCCCGCCCGTTCCACCACTACGGATCAGCGGAACCGCCCGCCGGACGCTGTCGATCACATAGCCGTAGTTCAATCGAATATCGCGAGCATTCTGCTCGCGGGTGGTGTCCAGAAACAGCTGGCGCTGCACGCCGCCGACCAGGTTCACCACGATGTCGAGTCGATCCAACTCGGCTTCCACCTGATCGTAGAAACGATCGAGCGCATCAGGATCGGTCACATCAGCGTGCACCGACAAGATCCGCGACCCGAGCGCCTCGACCTGCGGGACAATCGCTCGTACAGCCTCTTGGTCGATGTCACACGCGGCGATCCACACACCGGCCTTGGCGAGGCCCAGTGTCACCGCGCGCCCAAGGATCTCCCCGGCACCACCAACCACCACCGCCCTCTTCCCGGCCAGTCCGGCATGCGCCTCCAGCAGTCCCATGCAGCTCCTCCTAGTAGTAATACGAGGCGGTGGTCGACTGGCGTCGGCCGAACGCTCGAGCCGTCTCGGCGAACCCTCCCCCGCCAACGCGACGGTATTCGATCCAGCGGTGGGCGAGCGCTCGGTTGGCCTCACCCACGACCTGGACGGGGTCATTGTCAAAGTGGTCGAGATTCTCGGCGGCAAGCGTGTCGCCGTTCTCTGGGTCGTAATCCACGCCCGAGCTAGGGCGAAGCCGGACAAGTCTCTCTCCGGGTTCTCCTGACCGCTCCCATACGCCAGGAAACTCAGTGACAACAACCTGTCGATCAGGAGCAGACAAACTTTAGCTCTCTTGCCCGGGCTTCCCGAGATCGCCAAACCTGATTGGTGTTAAACGGTCTGGGTCCAGCGCACCGTCAATCCCCAGAGCGGCGCGCGGCTTGTTCACCGAAAACGACGTGAGCTTGAACAAGAGACCGACAACCTCCTTCGCTGAAAAGTACTTGAGCGCCTCCGCACGCGCCTCGGCCGTTAGCGTTGCCGGCGATCCAAGGAAGGCCGAAGCCAGGCGCAAGGCCGCTTTGTGCCGTCCCGGCAGATCGCTCTCCTCGAATCGCAGCACCGTGGTTTCCACATTCCTGCCGTACGACGCAACTGCGTCGCGGAGGCTCAGTCAATACTCGCAGGACTGGGCGACGGCATTCCGGATCCGAACCAGCTCGAACAACTCGGCATCTTCGGGGGGAATCCCAAGCGTTGTGATGTAAAACTCCATAAACGCGCCGACGATGCGTTGATCCGTAAGTGAGAGGTGGTACTGCGCCGCGTCCTCGCCCGGCGTAACCCCGCAAACATTAACCTTCGGGATCGTCATCTGGTCGGCTCCAGGTCGCGCTGCGTCGAAAGCCTCAGCGAGGCCAGAAATGCACGATGCCGTGGTGCGTAGGCTTTCGGATGCAACCCAAGTGCACCGTCGCCCTCCGTCGGCGCATCCTTGGTGATAGGCAGCCACGTCATGGAAACCTCCTGACCCTGCTCATTATCTAACTAGCGTAGTGTCCCGCCGTTGAGCGGAGACGTCCCTGCCAGGGCGACACCACCTCGCTCGACCGACTCGACGATCGAGGCGCCGGCCCGCTCCGGTTATGGCCTTCTGGTCCGCGTTGTGCTGGTCGAGGTAGCCGTCGATAGCGGCGATAAGGTGAGCGACCCTGGGGAAACATCCCGACGTATGGCCCGCTCGCCCAACTCCCGGAATCACCACAAAGGGCCCCCTATGCCGTGCCTCCCATTGCCGCCTGCTTGCGCTCAGCCCAGCCGTCCTCCCGACAACTCGACTGGCGCCCCCGCGAGCTACCTCAGGAAATCCTCGGAGCCGTAGTCAGTCTTGACCTGTGGTGCCGGCGTCCATGACGAGGATGGCGAGCTCTCGAGCCCGCCGAGCTGGTCCTTCGGTGCCGAGGGCGGCGGTGGAAGCGTAGAGCCCTTCGATGACGAGGGCGAGGCGGTCAGCGATGGCGTCGGCCGCGGCCGTGTCCCGGTTGCCCAATTCGTGGGCGAGTTCGTGCAGGCGGGCCCGGACCCACGCTTTCACGGCTTGGGCACTGGTGTGGGCGGCCGATCCGGGGTCGGGGTATTCGGCCAGCACCATTAGGAATGGGCAGCCTCGGAAGTTCTCGGGTCCGGTGACCGCGACCAACGCATCGAACAAGGCCAATATGCGGTCCCGCGCCGGACGCTGCGGGTCGGCCGTGAGCGATTCGATCCAGCCCCGGTATCCGGCGGCGTAGCGATCCACGTACGCCGCTACCAGCTCGTCCTTGGATCGGAACAGCCGGTACAGCGTGGTTGGGGCCATGCCGGCCTCGGTAGCGATCCGGTCGACCCCAGTGGCGGTGATCCCGTGCCAGTAGAAGAGATTTTCCGCCGCGTCGAGAACTAGTTGCCGGCTTTCGGCCGATGAGCGCCGGGGGCGGGTGGGGGGTGCGGGCCGGATCATACTGGACATGTTAGGGAACGTTCCCTAACGATGCAAGTGTGCCAGAGCGGGAGGAGCCAACGATGCTCACGAGGGCGACGACCAGCGACTCCCGATCCGAACTGATGTTGGCCCGACGGCTGCGGCCGCTTCAGGGCGGGGTGGCGCTGCAAAGCATGCTGCTATGGGTCCCGGTCGAGAAGATTTTCATGACCCAGATCGGATTCAACGCAGCCGCGATCGGACTAGTCGCCGCGGTCTACGCCGTTGTGGCGCCAACCCTGGAAGTGCCCTTCGGCATCCTCGCCGACCGTTGGAGCCGGACCGGGATGATGATCCTGGCGACCTTGGCCCTGGCGAGCAGCTCGCTGGTCGGCGGGCTCAGTACCTCACCAGCGATGTATGTCGGCTCGGCCGCCCTGCTCGGCGTGTACTTCGCGCTTGACTCGGGTACCGCCGACAGCGTCGTCTACGACACCGTCATCGAGGAGACGGGCTCGAGCGACGCCTATGAAAGGTGGATAGGGCGAGTGCACCTCGTCGAAGCGTCGGCCCTGGTCGCCAGCGCGCTCCTGGGCGGGCTGCTCGCCGCGCTCGCCTCGGCCCGGATCACGTACTTGGTGACTGTGACGCTCGTCGCGACTGCGATCCTGGCGTTCCGGCGCTGCCATGAGCCGCAGTTGCACCGCAGCAGCGAGCGAGTCAATTTCCGTCAGCAGGCCCTGGCCACCGTGCGAGTCCTTACCGCCGACCCCACGCTACGGCCGGTCGTTTGGCTCCCCGTGCTCTCCGCCGTCGTCGCCACGGTGATCTTCGAGTTCGGACCCCTGTGGCTGGTCTCCCTGCACGCTCCCGCCGCGCTGCTCAGCAGCAGCCACGGCGTGCAGACCGCCGGGCTGCTCCGCAGTTTCCTCGCCGGCGCGACAGCCGTAGTGATGGTGTGGACGACCCGCCGGTCGTGCCGCAAAGCTCGCAAAGATGTCGTTAACCCAGCGGGGCTGGCCACTCAGCCAGTCCCTGTCGCCAGCTGATTTCGACTAACCCTGACCCCCATTTCCCGTATCCCATCCGAGAACAGGAGTTCACCATGCTTCTGCAAAACAAGACCGCTCTCGTCTACGGCGCCGGCGGCGCGATCGGCTCGGCCGTCGCCCGCGCCTATGCCCGCGAAGGCGCGGACGTTCACCTCCTAGGGCGCACCCAAGCGAGCCTCGACCACACAGCCCAGCGGATCCGCGCCGACGGTCGCTCGGCCCGAGTCACCCGACTCGACGCGCTCAATCGCGATGCCGTCGAACAGCACGCCGCCACCGTCGCGGCGAGCAGCGGCATCGACATCTGCTTCAACGCCACCGCCAACGACGACCTACAGGGCATACCACTGCTTGACCTGGATTTCGCAGACTTCCTCCGACCGGTAACCAAAGCCGTGACGGCACACCACCACATCGCCACCGCGACAGGCAGGCACATGACCCGCCAAGGCTCCGGAGTGATCCTGGTCATGGCCGGAGGCCGCGAAGCCATCCCACGCCTCGGCGGCTCCCACGTCGCCTGGACCGCGCTCGTCGGACTCTGCCGACAACTCGCGGCTGAGTTCAGCCCACACGGGGTGCGGGTCAACTGGCTCCTCTCCCCCGGCTCTCCCGGTTCCGACGACTCCTTCTCGCCCGCCGCCGGAGAACCGACAACCGGCACCGGAGGCCTGCTGCCCTGCCACCTACCCAGCTACGACGAAGTCGCCAACGTCGCCACCTTCGCCGCGTCCGACTGGGCCCGCACCATGACCGCTTGCGAGATCAACTGCACCGGCGGAATGGTCATCGACTGAGGGCAACCAACCGCGTTCACAGCGGACTCCAATCTCCTCAGAGCTGGGGCCGAGCGTGACTGAAGGGACCGTCCACTATCGCCGGCTGGAAGGCACTGATGCGCGACCGGCTGCTAACCGCTCCTTCGTTGACCCTTGTCCGGGCCAAGACTGACCGGTTGACCTCCCGGTCCCGGTATTCAAATCTGGCGGCCTTTGAGGACATCCGCTACGACGGTCCTGGTTCGAGTCTTGTCGCATTGTACGGTAGGGGTTCCTTCGCGGGCGGGCCCGGCGACCCGACTCCGTCGGGGAGCTGGGCAGCGCCCGAGATGGGGGCTGGCGTCCTGAGGCACGGGTCTCCGTCTGGGCTGGCGTCAGATCCCTGCCGACTATGTGCCGGCCACCTGTCGGTGCGGCGTCTGCTCGAGATGTGAAGCGCTCCGTGGCCGGCGCGTGTTCGCCGGGTCTGGCAACCTGACGGCGTGGTCGACTTCGGTGCCCCAGGGGTGGGGTTTGGTCAGGTCGCTGGGTTCTACGACCGTGGCCGCCCGAGCAACCCGGATGCGGCATTTCAGCAGATCGCCACGTTCTGCGGTGTCGACATTCGAGGACTTCGAGGTCGAACCGGCTGGTTTCGACGTGGTGATGGCGGCTTCGAAAAGGTCTTGACGAGCTGAGGTATGGGTGGTTACCTACGTGTCGGCGGTCGTCCACGCCAAGTTCGCCTCGACCTCCCAGCCAGGTCGATGGGTGAAGGTGAAGGGGAGCAGATCCTCGGGCAGATGTCGAGTCTCGTTTACTCCGGCTGCTGGGAGCCAACTGAGTAGAACGTAGAGGCGACGATGACGGCCGATAGGGATCTCAAGAAGCTGGTGCGGGCCCGTTCTGGCAATACCGGGGAGTCCTACGCGGTAGCTCGGCGTCGCCTCCTGGAACGCCCACCCGGAGGAAACATGGAATCCGCGTCCTTGCATGCCGTCGAGAGACCCGACCTCGGGTTCACTATATGGGTACCTGAGAGTTGGACCGAGTTCCCGCCGCAGCCATCTAACAGTTCCCATGAGGTCGCCCGATTTCGCTATCGGGACGAGGGACGACATATCTGCCTGGTCTTTCGCCAGCCCGGCCGGCCGGGGTTTACGCCTCAGTTCTTGGCCGAGGAGTCCAGGCGAAGGCTCGAAGGGAAAGGTTTTGAGCATTTCAGTACTGAGGAACTGACTTTGGGCGGCCGGGCAGCCGTCCGGATGAACTACGACACCGCCCGCTTCGACTTTGGCCCCTGGTTCGTGCGCGAATACTTCCTGGTTGCAGAGGACGTTGGGTTCTCGCTGGGTCTTGGCACGAGCCGACCGAAGCTCGATGCGACTACCTATGACGAGATGGCGGAGCGGTTTCATCTCCACTAGGAACGCGGTTACGCCGTGACGGCTTGCCACCACAGGAACTTGGCGGTCTCATTCAGATCAAGGGGACCTCAATCAAGCGACTCGACCCCAACGGCGGGCAGGCTCACCATCTCGACTCCGCGCTTCGCGGCCCTATGTCGTGGATCCCCAGGTGTCCCAATAGGTGATGTCCTCGACCGGCGGTCGCCTGGCCGGTTTGAAGTCGACCCCGGTGGTGTAGCCGACCGGGATGAGCGCCACCTGGGTGATGTCATCAGGGATACCCAGTAGAGCGGCGGCCTCTTTCTCCTTGTACAGGTGCACCGTGGTCCAGGCCGAGCCGACTCCCCGGCTCCGCAAAGCCAGCATGAAGCTCCAGGCCGCCTGGATGATCGAGCCGTACCTGGGCGCAGCCTGGGCATTGGGAGCGTGGTCGATCCGCCCTTCCACACAAGGAATGACATGAACAGGGACCCGGCCCAGAACTTCGGCCAGGTAGCCGGCGCTGTCATAGACCCGATTTGTTTGGGCATCTGCGGCGCTGGCCGCCCTCCCCTTGAGATTGTCACCCCTGACCGCCGCATAGATACGGCCCAGCGCCGCCCTCTTGTCTGGATCGGTCACCACCACCCAGCGCCAGGTCTGAGAGTTGCTGGCGGTGGGCGCCTGTACAGCCAGACGGAGGCAGTCCAGGATCACCGACTTCTCGACCGGGCGGTCCAAATCGAGACGCCGACGCACCGCCCGGGTGGTGGAGAGCAGATGGTCCGTTACCGCGGTGTCCATAGTCATCACCCCCTTTGTCTACTCGCTCGACCTCCGCAGCATCAGGGTTCCTGCACCAGATGAAATCGAATGGCTCTTGGTTTCGGCAGCCATTGCGGCGAGTGTCTCTTGGGCACGTCCGATTCCGATGTCCACGATTCCGCCGAGTCCCGCTCTCGTCATGTGTGTTCTCCTCGGTCACGGGCGTCATAGGAGTCTCTGGACTGACCTGAACCACACCGGGATCCTGGTAGGAGTTCAACCCGATGACGGAGATCAGCTCCGCCCAGACCCGTGCGACGAGGCCCGGGTGAGAGCCCCACCTACCTACTCCAGCCCGGCGGCCTGGGCGACTTTTCGAGCCCTGGCCTCAATATCGGATCGGAGTCGCAGGTGGCGAGTCTCCGTAGCAGGCGTGCCGCGTTGGCGTCTCTGAACCGGGCGTTCCGGAATGGGGAATGAAACTCGGGTCTGGGAGCCGACGCGCCCGACCGGCATCGGCTTGGCGCGGAGAACCTTCGTATGGTGCCTGCTCTCCAATGACAACCCTCTATAGAGCGTATGCAGACCGTGTGGAGATCATGTAGAGAGACAGTGAGCCCGTCGTATTGTCCGCGACGGCGCGTTATCGTCATTCGGGACGCACACCCACCAGGGAGGGCGCAATGACCAAGACCGAGAGCCGGGGCAGCGGCGTAAACGGGATGGCGGAACAGGAGGCCCCAACACTTCTGGGCGGCGATGTCCGCGAGGGGTACGCTGACATCGGCGAGGTGCGCTTGCATTACGTCGAGGCCGGCGAGGGGCCGCTGGTCGTTTTGCTGCACGGCTTCCCGGAGTTCTGGTACGGCTGGCGGCTGCAGATTAAACCGCTGGCGGCGGCCGGATTTCGCGTCGTGGCGCCGGACATGCGGGGCTACAACCTGTCATCGCGGCCGAAGAGCGTCAAGGCCTACCACACTGACCAGCTGACCACTGACATCCGCGGCCTCATCCACGAACGCGGTGCCGAGTCCGCGCTGCTGGTCGGTCACGACTGGGGCGGAAGCGTGGCTTGGGCCACCGCCATGGCGTTCCCCGAGGTCGTCGATCGACTGGCCATCCTCAACGCGGCCCACCCACGCAAGCTGTCGCAGGGACTGCACCACCCGGGTCAGCTCCGCAAATCCTGGTACTTCTTCTTCTTCGACCTCCCGGAGCTGCCCGAGGGCGTCGTGCACGCCAACCGCTGGCATTTCTTCCGCCACTTCCTGGGCGACGCCCGCCCGGCCTACACGCCAGAGGAGATCGACCGCTACATCGAGGCCTGGTCGCAGCCCGGCGCCGCCACCGGGATGATCAACTACTACCGGTCGTCGGTGCGGACCTCGCCCAAGAAGGCCGAAGCCGCGCTGCGCCCGATCTCGGCACCTACCCTGGTCATCTGGGGGCAGCGCGATCACTACCTGGGCCCCGAACTGGCCGAACCCGACCATGACGACGTGCCCAACCTCGACGGCGTCGAGCGATTGTCCGACGCCTCGCACTGGGTCCACCACGACGAGGCCGAAGGCGTCAACCAACTGCTCACCGACTTCTTCGCCCCCGCCCTACCAGCCAAGAACCGCTGAACGCCCCCAGCCGCGGCGACCGGGCCGAGACGTCACGAGCTGGACGGAGGAAGGCCGTTATCACCGCCAGAGCGATGCACCCACGTCCTCCTCCCAGAGACGCCGCCACCAACGAATAATGATCGAAGGAGACGCATGGGTATTTATAGTGAACGGGTGTTGCCCCGGATCCTGAATGTCGCTGGCGGCATGAAGGCCATCCAACCAGTACGCCGCCGCGTCTGCGAGGGTCTGGCCGGGGACGTGGTCGAGATTGGCTTCGGCTCGGGTCTCAACATCCCCTTCTACCCGGCGGCGGTCACGCGGGTGGACGCGGTCGAGCCCGCCGACCTGGCCTGGAGACTGGCGGATGGGCGCGTCCGTTCAACATGCATCCCGGTCCAGCGATCCGGGCTGGACGGCCAGTCGTTGCCCTTCGCGGAAAACAGCTACGACGCCGCCCTGTCCACGTTGACGCTGTGCACCATCCCCGACGTCGCCGCCGCTCTCGGCGAGTTGCGCCGGGTCCTCAAGCCCGGAGGCACCCTGCACTTTGTCGAGCACGGGCTGGCCCCAGATGAGAACGTACGCCGCTGGCAACATCGGGTGGAGCCGATACAGAAGCGGCTTCTGGGCGGATGCCACCTCACCCGACCCATCGTCGACTTGCTGGAGACAGCGGGCTTCACCATCACCGAAGTAGACGTCTTTTACGAGAAGAGCGCCCCGAAGTTCGAAGGCGCTTACTCCCTCGGTATCGCCTTGTCTCCCTAGGATGACCAGATGCACGCCTTGAACAACCGCGGCCGGCACGTCTGATTTCTGATGCTGGCGCTCGCGCCTCTTTTGAGCCACGCCACGGGCGAGACCCGACAGGGTGACACCTCGTTCGGAAGCCGGTACCGGCGAACGAGACCGACATGGCCGCCAAACGCCAGACCGCGAGAGCCTGACAACAGGTCGTCAGTGAGGACACGGTCCCAGCTCGTCGCCAGCAGCACGACGCTCCCAATCGCCGCGACGTGTCATTTACGAAGTTGGCGAGATAGCCGTCAGTGAGGATCGACCCTCTCTGCTGGAGAAACGCCAGATCGATACCGAACCGGGCGGACACTGTGACCTGTCATGGTGCCGGTGGCCTTCTCGCAAGCTGGCCCCAGGATGACGGCAGCGATTCGAAGGAGGGGTTCGCTTCACGACCTGCCGACTCTGTGGCCACACTGAGCAGTGTTAACCTGGAGGACTTCTATGAGACACCTTGGGGTAACCGAAGCAGAGGAGTTGGCCCGAGCTGCGCATGCCGGCCAGACAGGTCCTGACGGCCGCCCTTTCATCGAACATCCTCTCCGCGTCGCCCATGCGATCCGGTCCGCGGGCGGCGATACCACCGAGGTCGTCGCCGCCCTACTTCACGACAGCATCGAGAAGGGAAACGCCACCACGGAGCAACTGCGTGCCGCCGGGGCCACGGAGGCCGTCCTGTCCGCCGTCGACGCACTCACCCAAAGGACCCAGGAGGCCGTCTCGGCCTACCTGAATCGGTGTCGGGCCAACCCCATCGGCCACACGGTTAAGCGCCACGACCTGCTCGACAAGCTTCAACCCCGCTACCTGAGCGCCTTGTCCGACGCCGAGGCCGCCGGGCTGGCCGCCATGGTGCAGGCCAAGCTGAACGAACTCGACGGCGCCGGTGCGGGTGATACCGAAGCCGCCGGGCGATCAGGCGGTTGGTAGCACGGGTCGCCCCCGGTCGGTAGCCCCGGCGACACTGGACGCGAGCGTCGCCCGGCCAGACGACTAACCAGGTGGGCCGGCGATGGGTACCTAACAGACTCCTGGGAAGCGTACGCGAGGCTCTGTAAATGATCGGGGGCACTTTCCCCGCGAACGGTATCGCTTCCGCTCTTTCCGGCAGCCGTTTGCCCGCTGGTCCAGGCCCTTGGTGATGGCCGGGCGCGGCGTCATGCCATAGACCTAGACGGCGCCGGAGGTCGGTTGGGAAAGACCCAAGCTGATGTCGATCGTCGACGTCTTGCCCGCACCGTTGGGGCCGAGGAACGCTACGACCTCGCCAGAGCGAATGGTCAGGTCGACACCGCGCACCGCTTCGACTGGTCCGAAGGACTTGTGCACGTCTCGAAGGTGGACAGCACAAACCTCGGAGTCACGGTCGCCGGCGTCCGGCAATGGCTCCGCGTGTTGGCCACGCCGAATCGCTCGGTACAGACCGCCACTGACCAGCGGCTGGGTCAGATCAAGGCATGTCCCAGAGACCCAAGCGCGTACGTCACAGCCATGGTGAGACTTCCAATCAGGATGTTGCGAAATGTGGCGCGTAGCGGCGGTGCTTTACCCAACCTGGCGGACACAAAGCCTGTCAGAGCAAGGCCACAAATGACCGCAATAACACAAACGATAATCCTCGGCGTCGGCGTGGGCCGCCAGCGGGTCACCCGCGGATAGTTCTTTGGCGACATCACGCGCCAGCCTCAGCGAAAGGCCCTTCTGCACGTATAGAAACGCAAGCTCATCCAGTTCCTCGTGCGGAATATCCACCAGCTCGGCTCGTTGCCGACGAAGGAGGGCGTCCTGGCTGTCACGCTGCGCCCGCACTGAGGTGTATTCACCCCCACCCATCGACAAGGAGCCAGCGACCAGACCCGACAGACCGGCGAGCAGTATGGCCGTTGTCGAGGACGTGGTTGCCGCCACTCCCACTACCAGCCCGGCAGTGCTGATAAGGCCGTCGTTACAGCCAAGGACAGCTGCTCGAAGCCGATTTAGTCGATTTACGGACGTCGATAGAAGATGCGATGACGCACGCGGAGGCAGTTCCGGTTCGTTAATCACTCGTACCGTACTCGGGCACGGATCGTCGTCTGAGCGATACGACACGTGTCTTCGGCCTCAATCATGCCGTTCTATGCAAATCGGCTCCAGTACTCAACCCTGCCCGTAGTCGCGCCCTGCCAGCCAACGCCGGGAGATCACCTGTGCAATCCGTCTGCGATGCGTTTCACCACAACGACCACAAAACAGCCAAGCAGACGACGGAACCAATTCGTCCTGCGGGCCAACTCCTCATAGGCCCAGATCGTCGTCGCCAAGTAGCCCACGGCCAGCAGATGCGGAAATCGGGGAGGGCCGGACCGGGCCTGGGGCTGGTGGCGTCGCCCGGCTAGGCCTGGTAACCCACAGGCCACTGCTGCAGCGCCCACATGTTGCCATCCGGATCGCTGAAATACGAATAGAGGACCCCACCCATGTCCTCGACGTCGCTCAGTTCGACGCCGCGCTCCGTCAGGGCCGCCCGGGTCGCGGCCATGTCGTCAACAACCAGGTGGAGGCCCTTGACCAAGCCGGCCGCCATATCGGTGATCGGGCCCATCCCGGTGCCGAAGACGATGGCGCAACTCGACCCTGGTGGGGTCAGCTGCACGACGCGCATGGTGTCGGTGACCTGGGTGTCGTGCAGGTTCCCGAAGCCAACCTGCTCGTAGAACGCCTTCGCCCGGTCGACGTTGGATACCGGGATCGGAACGAGTTCCAACCGCATATCCGGCACAGCGGAAATACCAGCCATGTGAGCCGACCTCCTCGATGATCGGATTACCCCGCGCTCGCTCTCGAGCTCCGCTGTCTGTCATCCGCGGATTGGGCTCCAGTCTAAGCATGATGGCCTATCAGGGTATTGAACGCCCTGTCCGCCGACGCGGACGGAAGGATCGTGTCGTTCTGCCTCGAGCCGGGAGCTGGATGGGGTTAGGCCGGACTCGACAGAAGAAAGGCCTTGTAGATCACCGCCCCTGAGTAACAGTCCTGGCAATCTGTTGTGGCCTGTTAACCGTACGTTCACTGTGAGGGCAGGATCGGTCGGTCAACAGCGGTGAGATATGGTAAAGCGGACCTGCGATGAGATTCGCGAGGCGGCAGCCGAGTTCGCCCTCGGGACGCTGCCCCAGCCCCAACGAAGCCAGGTGGACGCCCACCTGGTGGGATGCCGCGACTGTGGCGACGAGGTAGCGGCGCTAACCGAGATCGCAACTCGCCTGCTGGATATCGTGCCGGGCACGGAGCCGCCCTTGGGCTTCGATCGGACTGTGCTGGCGCGGGTCAAGCCCCGACGCCGAAGGAGAACCGTGGCGATGGCAACAGCCGCAGCCGTGGCCATCTGCCTACTGCTGGCCGGCACGGTTCTCGACATCACGGGACGCTCCCATCCAGCGGTGACACCGCCTGGGCTCGTCGGGATCTTTCGCGAGAATGGTGTCCCAGTTGGGACGATTGCTGCCGGCGGCCATCCGCTGTGGGTGAGCGTAAACGTACGCGGCCTGGCGGTGTCTGGGTCAGTGACCTGCCAGTTGGTAGGCGGGCGCAGTTCCGAGACGACGCTAGGTCTGTTCGACTTGGTACATGGCAGCGGCACCTGGGCCGCGCCCGACCCTGGGGGCATCGATGGAAATCAACAGGCGCGCCTAATCGACCCGGCCGGCCGGGTCGTCGCCACGGCCACCTTGCGCTGACCGCAGGGTTGTCACCCGGGCCGGGAATTCGGTTTATCCGCAATCCACCAGAACCCGATGGGCGGATCGGTCCCGGCCTTCTCATACGCAGCCCTTGCAGCCACCCCACGTGATCGACCACCACGTCGCCGACTACGGTCCCGGCGAGTGGCAGTATCAGCTACTGAGCGGACAGGCCGCTCGCGCTACCTTTTGCTCAGGTCCTCTATTCTTGGGAAATCAGTGATGATCGAGCAGAGCCCTGGAAAACCGAAGACACCAAGGATCCAATCCCCGACAACTCCGCCGTGAACCGCGAGCTGAGTTTGGAGCGCTTCCTTGCCGTCCTGCGTGGAGGCAATAGTGCCACCGCGCAGTTAGAGCATTGGGTTGGAGACCGGGTAGTAGTTGAGGTGATCGACCGCCTCGTACGAACAGAGAATAACTGGGAGCGCCAGCTTCTCCAACTCTCTAGCGCCCTAGTCCAGGTCAGACGGGTAGCTTTGTGTCGCACCGATGGGCACGTCCCATCGTCGGTTGAGACCAGAGCGAGCAGCAGAAGGAAGTTCCGACGGTTACTGTCCCCACGCTCGTGCTGTTCGGCCGACAGTCGCGGGACAGCGTGCTGGAGGAGTTCGCCGCTGAGAGCCCGGGCCCCTGAGAGCAGCCAGTCTTGCCCCTTGGAGGAGTTGATCGCGACTGGCCGTCAAACGCCCCGTGAGAGTCCTGGGCCTGGCTGGGTAAGTATCGGACCGTGAGCTTGGCGCGTACTGTTGCCCGCCCCCTGCTGGCGGCCATATTCATCTACGAAGGCTGGGACGCCATCCGACACCCGAGTGGAAGGGTGAAACAGGCGGAATCGGTCTTGCCGATCGCCGAGAAGGTTCCGATCCTGCCTCAGGACGCCGAGAAGCTCGTGCGGATCAACGGGATCGTGATGGTGGGCGCGGGGACGCTCATGGCGCTGGGCAAATTCCGTCGGCTGGCCGCTCTGACTCTGATCGGATCGATCATTCCGACCACCTACGCCGGTCACCGCTTTTGGGAAGAGGAAGACGAGGCGACCAAGGCCCAGCAGCGGATCCATTTTCTCAAGAACCTGGGCCTGCTGGGAGGGCTGATCCTCGAGCTTTTCGACACCGAAGGGTCCCCGTCGCTGAAGTGGAGGGCGACCCACCGCTGGGGAAAGCGCCACTCCAGCAGCGGTAACCAGCTGGCCCAGCACATAAGTGAAGGGATCGGCACCGCCGAAGAGATGTTCTCTCACGTTGCGGCGGACCTAACCGACCAAAAGGTCGCACTCAAGAAGGGCCGGAGGGCGCTCCGCCAGACGGGGAAGCAGGGTCGTAGGAAATTCAGGCCGATGTTCGCCCGGTCGACGCACGCGCTCACTCAAGCAAGATCCGACGCCCAGCCGTTGCTGGCCCACTTGGCCCAACCCGTGCTCGCCCAATCAGCCAACGCCCTCGAGCAGGCCATGGCCAACGCTCAACCGGTGCTCGCCGGCGCAGCAAAAACCCTCAGCCAAGCGAGGGCTAACGCAGTGCCCGTGCTCTCATCGGCCATATCCCGAGGGGCAGATGCCTGGTCGCACGTCCCGGTTGGCCCCTGAGCTCACGTCGCGCTTCTCCAGTACGATCGTCCAACCAGCCTGACGGCACGGAGTACAGCGAGACGTCCGGGTTGCCCGGTGGCTCCTGTGGGGACCGATCGTGGCCGGCGGTTACTTCACGAGCCGCCAGGTGGTTCGAGGCCCGCCAGGGTGGCTGCGAAGCCCTGGTTGCAGCGGCCATCGAGCCGGGCGCTGGTGGAAACGATCAGCTGCTGGCTTCGTTCAATGATGACTCCTGGCGTGCGGCGTAGCCGTTGAATAAGTCGCCGGTCCTCATGATTGGGAAGGCGGGAGAAGCCGCCCGCGTGCAGGTACGTGCTGGCTCTGAGGCCGAGGTTGGCGCCATGTACGTGGTCGTGGGTTCCGTCGTCGAACATATGCCTCTGGTAGTTGCGATCGAAGTCCCGGCGGAGCTTTGAACCGGCGCTGTCCTGGTCTAGCTGGACCACACCAAGCACCACGTCTGCGCCCTCTCGGGCCAAGTCGAGCTGCTGGCTCAGCCACGTGGGCTCGACCCGGCTGTCCGCGTCTGTGCTCGCGAGCCAGAGCGTCTCTGGGTTCGAGCCGTCGCCGATCAGGGTTTGAAAGCCGACGGACCGCGCCGCACCGACGTTGCGGGCGTCGATCTCACGGCTCTCGACGTCGTAGTGTCGACAGACTCTATGGCTGCCGTCAGTACAGTTATCGAGCACGACCAGAGTTCTGACTTGTATCGGTACCCGCCGGGCAGCCTCGGCCAGGGCGGTCAGGCATCCGGCGAGAAGGCGTTCTTCGTTATGGGCGGGAACGACCACCCCGATACCGGTGATGTCCGTTGTGATCAAGGGATCAGTCCGGTACGGCGAGCGACGGAGCGGTGATCGCCACTCCACACGACCAGGCGAAGATCCGCTTCGACGTAGTCGCAGATCCGAAAGTGCCCGTGAAGAGCGGCGACCTCGTCGAGAATCCCGTGGAACCGGTCACCACTGAGGGGGTAATCGCTTACGGGATGGCGCCAATGGACGGCGACCAGTTCTCGGGCACTGGTCACGGCGAGCTGGGCCAGGCGCCGGGCCTCTATTTCATCCAGGTAGTAGCCGATCTCGGAAAGCACGACGAGGTCGAAGCGGCCGGACGGCCAGTTGGCGGGAACGGCGCCGAGCCGAAACTCCACGTTTTCGGGCTGATCGAACCGGCCCTGCTCTAGAGCGGTGTGGGAGATATCCATGGCGAGGACCCGGCCGCTTCTCGTGGCGAGTTCACGGGTCAGCACTCCGATCGAACAGCCAGGCTCGAACACCGTTTCATAGCGCGCTTCCGGTAGCGCGGCAAGGGTAAGTTGGCGTTTGCGTGACTCATACCAGCGAGACCGGAAGCCCCAGGGATCCTTATCGTGCCGATAGACGTTCTCGAAATAGCTGCGGCCCAGGCTCATGGTTTGATGAGTACTTCGAATGGCCGAAGGAGGCGTTCGAGCGTGGCGGCGGAAAGGATGGGATCGGAGCCGCAGAGTTGAGTTGTGAAGCAACGTACGGCGCCGCGTTTGCGGCTGGCCACTTGCGTCCCGAGGTCGACTCGCATGCTCCTTTCCCACGGGATGTCCGACTGCGGGTCCGCCCAATGCCAAGCCCAGACCAGGTACGAAAACAAGCGCGCGTCCCGTCGGCGGGCGGCCACGCTCGCGGCGATGCCAGTTCGGTCGTGGTCAGGGTGCCCGTCGCGGGGCCAGGGAGCCAAGACCAGATCGCCGGTTTGCAGTATGGCGGCCAGTTCGCCTGTCAGCCGCCGTTCGGCTACTCCCCCGTCGGGATGACCAAGCCGCAGGGTCGCGAGAGGAGACACGCCGAGGGTGGCCGCCGCCGCGGCTGACTCGAGTGGACGGCGGTGGCGTAATTCAGCCTGCCTACCTGGATGGCTATTTTCGCCGTCGGTAACCGCCACCAGCACAATGTCGATCCCGGATGCGGCCAGAAGGGATATCGCGCCGCCCGCACCGAGTACCTCGTCGTCGGGGTGCGGTGCGACCACGACACACCGGTTTGTCGGTGGCGTCGACACCGTCCAAGGCGGAATCCGGTGAAGCTGACGGCAGCTTTGCCACTCCGACTCCGGCGTCCCGGTTCCGCCGAGTGCCGGTTCGGTCCCTAAACGGGCCATGGTTCGTCCAATCTAGACACCTCGCGACCGATTGCCTCGAGGTCGCGTTCTCCGTGGTGCTGCCGGACATAGACCGACAAATCGGCTATGAGGGCGGCGTGGTCGCCATCGTGCGCGAGGGGTCCGGGCCCAAGAGCCCGGCCAACACGGTCGATCACCTTGATCGCGTTGCGTTCGACCGTGGTGCGAACGGAACCGGCCAGGAGCCGGTGGTCCTGACTGAAATTTTGGTCGAGCTCAGCCGCCGCGGCCGCCAAGATGGCCCGGTTCTGCTCTAAGGCGACGTGCACCGCCCCCAAGTGGGCCAACAGATGAGCTTCCGGAGAATGGCGTGACCGAAGGAGGAGTGGTCGGGCCGCCGCGACCGTGCCTCCATGCCAGCATGCGGCCACACCGATGCCCCCGGCCCAGAACCCCGGTCGTGACAGATACTGGCCCGGTTGTCCGATCGATCGGGCCGCCGCCTGGTGGAACCTCACAAGTCGAGTGTCGGCTCTCATCATGCCGGGACCGGCCCACGTCGGGGCGCACACCTCGATGCCAGGATCGTCGAGGTTCACCGCGAACAAACGCTGCCCGGTCGTGGTGCGGGCGTCGACCAAGGCATTGGTGAGCAGGGCCGCTCCCGAACACCACGCTTTGGCTCCTTCGAGCCGCCAGGTCTTCTCGTCGGGGTGCGCTCCGAGGCTATCGGCGGGACCGGCCGCCCAGACACCCCAGCGCTGGCCCCTGTGCACGAGCGGTTGGCCCAGCTCGGCAGTGATTGCGACCGCGTCGGCGTGCGCCTCGACCAAGCGCCCCAGCACCAGGTCATCGTGGGACACTTCGCTCAGCAGCTCAAACCGGAATCTCGTCTGGCCGCCGCCCGGTACGGGCCACCCGACGGCGATGTCACAGGCGCCGGTGAGCGCTCTCAGCTCGATTCCCCGCTGCATTACTGCCTCCGTGCCGAATACGCTCACGAATGGACCGGATTGACGCGTAAGGAGCGTGGTTCGTCTCGACGTACCTGCGGTTCGGCATCCGCTCTACGCACCTCGTAGACGGGCTGTGGCTGCGTTGCCGGCCCGCGGCGGACGACCGCCATCGACATCACCGAAGCCGACCCCAGATCCACAGTACGTTCAGGTGCGCTACCGGTCCCACCACGTTCCATCGCCACTGGTCACCTCCTCAATCCAGCGCGGCCTTCTGTTCATTACCCAGGCGCGGTCCCCAGCAACGCTCCCGCCGCGTCCGGGGCGGGACCGGCCTGCCCACCCATCGGATGGCAAAGCGCCGAAGCCGGCGGGATCGAGCCGGAGGACGACTACTGGTGGCTCGGCCGACTGGGCCGCCGTCTGCCGGAAGAGACGCAGGGTATCCACTGCGTGATCGGCTGGATGGCTTTGGCTAGACCGGCGGTTCCCCTCGCCCTGCTCGGGCGCGTCAGTGCGCCGCTACTGATCAGACGTTGATCGACGCGGAGCCGATCGGAGGGCGGCGCGGAGCTCCCGCAGGCCGAACGGCTTGACGAGATAGGCGTCCGCGCCGCGGTCCAAGGCCGCCCGCTGCGTTGCGGTATTCGCGTGGAATGAAGAGACGATGATCGTTAACGCCGGGAAGTCGTCCCGGAGGGCGCTGACCGTATCCAGACCTTGGGTCACGGGGAGTTGAATCTCAAGAAGTACGGCGTCTGCTCGTAGTCGGTCAACGGCCTCCACCGCGCTGACCGGGCCGTCTGCGTACCCGACCACGTTCACATCGCCAGCCTGCTCCAAGACGTACGTCATGAGCTGACGACGATCCACGCGGCCATCTATCACCACCAGTCGCACCCCGGGGTCAGGGCTTGGGGTGACGCCCAGGTCGGAGGTAGTGGATGCTGAAAATGGGGTTCCCATTGGAACCGCCGATCTGCCTCCGAGACCGAGGCGGTGTCGTCCGAATTGAACGGCATGTCCATCCTACACCTCGACGAACGGCACCCCAGACGGTCGCCCTTCTGACCGATACGTGTTTTTGGCGTCGACCGGTGGAATGGCTCCTCGATGTCGCGGTCAGTTGGGACGTTTCTCAGGGGATATTTCCTGACGACGTCAAGAGATACGTTAGTCTGGCTCCCATGCGAAGGGAACTCTGATGATCCAGTGGACCTGCACGGTGGAGGCAGTCAATGACACCTACACAGGCGATGTCGAAGACTTGTCCGAAAGGATTATCGCCCGGCTGGAGAATCACCAAGGCTCTGCCTCGTTCGGCCACGGACGCATCCTGGCCACCTTCACAATTCAGGCCCGACTGGTGCTGCAAGCAACTGAGACGGCTCTAAAGACATGGAACAAGGCGCTGGATGACCAGTTGGCGTGGTCCGTCGTGTCGCTGACCGCCCGGCGTGCCGATCAGCCCGATGACCTTCCTGGCTTACCCGAGGTGCTCGGGATTGCGGAGGTGGCTAAACGTTTGGACGTATCCAAGCAACGTGCAACCGAACTGGCCCGCGCCCACAGACTATTCCCGCCGCCGCTGGCGGAGTTAGCCTCCGGGCCCGTCTGGACCGCCTGGCAGATCGGCGCATTCCAACGATCCTGGACCCGCAAGCCAGGTCGGCCCCCTGGGCCGCTCCTCGAGACCGAACGCCAATCTCCGAGTTGATCGCCCGGACCGTCCGCCAGACAATCCGCGGTCCTGCGCTCGGACGGCTTCCTCGCCGTTTGGGTTGAGCTTCCGCGAGTGCCCGTTGCAGCGGTAGAGTGGCGTTGTCGAAAGGGGGTAGACATGGCAGACAAGTCTCCCCGCAAGGCGATGTCTAAGAAGCCGTCGAAGTCACTTAAAGACAAGCGGCGCGAGAAGAAGGACAAGGAAGAGGTCCGGCGCCGAATCGTATGAGCCGAAGCGCTGCGACTCGGCTCCCGGTATCGGTCCGCAGGTGTGCAGCCGCTCCGTCACTCGCTGTGGCGGCCCTGCGTCGAGCGGTCGCCCACTAGGCGCGCCAGGCCGGCCTAACTGTGGGTGACAGCAGCCGGTTCATGGTCCTGGTGGACGAGCACCCGTCTTTGGTCCAAGGCTGGGGGCCTGGCCCGAGCCGACGGGGGCGGGGGTGGCACGGCTGCCGTCGTAACCAACTTCGGCCACCTGGTGGCTGGTGGGCTAGCTTCTGCCTCAATGGGGACGCCCGTGCTCTGTCATCTGCCGTCCGATTCTCGCCACTTCAAGGTGACTGGCAATCCCGACGACGCCGGGGTGGTAGGGATCATTGAGCGGCTGGGTCATTATGAGCCGGATGTGATGTTGGCCATTCGTTCGTTGTTGCCGCCGGACGCGGTGTGCATCGACGGCGGCGCCAACGTCGGTGTGTTGAGCTTAGCGATGGCGTTGTACGCGCCGACCGGCACGGTATATGCCTTCGAACCCGAGGCGGAAACCTTCGCCTATCTCTGCTCCAACCTGGCGCTGAACGGAATCGAGAACGTGGTCCCGCTCCGACTCGGGTTGTGGGACGAATCGACGAAGAAGAGCCTGCACTTCGATGGCGGAGGGACGGCGTGGGCGGCGCGCATCGCGGATTCCGACATCCGCTCGACTGCTGTCGAGACCATTGACGTCGTTTCTGTCGACACTTGGGCCAGCGAGCAGAGCTTCGATCGACTGGATCTGTTGAAGCTTGACGTGGAAGGGGCTGAGCCGTGGGCCTTGCGGGGGGCCGTGGAGAGCATCGGCAGGTTCCGACCCGTCCTATTGATCGAGTTCAATCCCGTCCCTCTGTCGTGCTTTCACGGCTATCACTACTCGAGACTGTATGACACGCTTCGGGGGATGTACCCAGTTATCACTTGCATCCGCCCCGACGGTAGCCGGGTTTGGGTCCGGTCGCGCTGGCATCTCGATCGACTGCTGGCCCACATGGGGGTTCTGAATCTGGTCTGCCTCCCAGAGAACTACGCGACTTGGTGGCGCCAAGGGCGCGAGGAAGCCCGCAGCATCCGAGATAGGTCCCGCCTGCTAGCCGCTTATAACGCGCTGCGCCCGTCCCCGCCGGCATTCCTGTACGACCCTTCCTATCGGGCCGCATTCCTGACCAGGGGGCCGCTCCGCCTTAGACCGGGAGAGCAACAGACGCTGACCCTTCGGTTGCGCAACACCGGAAAGACCTGGTTGAGCAGCGAGTGGACTACCCACCGGGTGGTGAGCTCTTACCACTGGTTTAACCCATCACGCGACATGATCGGGGGCGAAGGACTCCGCACCCCGCTCCCGGTCCCGATCGGTCCACGACGTACGGCCAATATCCCGCTCACCGTTCAAGGGCCTACCGAACCCGGACGCTACGAACTAGTGTTCAGCCTTCTACAGGAACAGTTCGCGTGGTGCGACCAGCTGCGACCAGACCTGGCTATCAAGCTGCCCGTCACCATTTCCGCCAACCCTGGCCCCGACACAACTTTCAGCTGACCACGGCGCTGGATGCACTCCCCTGTTCCAGCCCGCAGCAGCAACCACCACCGCGGTGAAGTGCGCTCCGTCCCGCCGCACCGTCGGCCAGGCCACCACCCGCACCGCCACGGTCACCGCCCCACGGCGACACGAACAACATGACCAGCTGCGGCTCGGTGACAGTGACCTCCACGAAACGCTAACAGATCGTAGAGTGCGCGCCAGGCCCTTGACCGACACTCGAGGGCCGCCACAGACGTGGCTCTTGGCCACCCAGCTGACGACAGCCCTGAGGGCCCGCCTTACGGCTGTCGGCCGTGACCGGGCGCCTCGTGGAGCCGACGGGAATGACTCACGCAGCGAAGTGGAACAGTTCCCTGGCGTTGTCCTCGACTATCTTGCTTACTTCGTCGTCGGGAATGTCGGCCAACGCCTTGGCGAGGTCGACTCTGGTGGTCGGCCAATGCGAGTCGTCGTGGGGATAGTCGGCCTCGAACATGATCTTGTCGATCCCGATCTCGTGGCGGAGCATCAAACCGACTCTGTCGTCGATGAAGCAGCCCCACACATGGCGATTGAACAGCTCAGAGGGCGGGATGTCGGGATTGATGCGCAGCTTGAGCTTCCCCGTCGCCCGGTAGAACCGGTAGCGGCCCCAGATGTGGTCCATGCGCTCTACGAAGAACGGCATCCAGCCGATCTGCCCCTCCGAGTACACGACCTTCAAACGTGGGTGGCTGTGCAGGGTGGCCGAGAAGATCAGCTCGACCATCGAGTGCGACAGCGTCGAGCCGAGCAGCGTCGTCTCCGCCGCCATCGGCGCGTCGGCCGACAAGCCGTTTCTGACGGTGCCGCTCCCGAAGTGCATGCACACCGGCAGCTCGGCGTCCTCCGCGAGCGACCACAACGGGTCCCAATGCTCGGTCTGGAACGACGGGAGCCCCAGGTGCGCCGGGTTGTCAGGGAAGCTCATCGCCCGCGCCCCCTTGGCCGCACACCGCTCGAGCTCAACCACCGCGGCCTCGAGGTCCCAGAACGGCACAACCACCAGCGGGATGAACCGGTCCGGTGCTGTCGCGCACCACTCGTCGATGGCGAAGTCGTTCCACGCCTTGACACAGGCGATCCCCAGTTCAGGATCCTTGGCGGTGCGGAACCGCCCAGCCGCAAAACCGGCCCAGTTCGGAAAGCACAGCTGCGCCCACACCCCCTCTTCGTCCATGTCGGCGAGGCGGGCCTTTGGGTCGTAGCAGCCCGGGCGGATTTGATCGTAATGCGCAGGCTGGTGACCGCGCTCACGCAGCGGCGTTCCCGCTGCAGCCGAGAACATGATGTGCCCGTCTGGGGCGCCCTCAAACAGCCACTGCTGCATCGGCTCGTCCGACCCCTCACGGATTGGATCATCCAAAGGGATTTCGACCAGCCGGGGCGCCACCTCGGCCCACTTGGACGGGAGGCGGTCGAGCCACACCCGCGGGTGCTCGACGATGTGGTCATCGACAGAGATGATTTTGTGGTCCTCTCGCAGCATGATCTCTGCTCCTCCTCGGATCGAGCCAGCGGCCTCAGAAAGACCGGGCCCACATTCTCGGCGCGGCACGCCGTTACACACACCTCCACAGTAGTTCTTCTCGACGGAACCCCCATCGAGGAGACGAGCCCACCCCTGGGAAATGGGCAAGGACTTCTGTCTCGCAGCGATCCCGAGTCGGGCGACAGAGGGACTGTCCGTCCTGTTAGGGTTACTTGTGATGGAGGCTGACGCCGCGACTTTTCCTCGTCGGTGGGGTCTCAGCCAGCAGGCCGCCGTCTGTGTTGTATTTGTCCTTGCGATGTTCATGACCGTCATGGACATCACGATCGTCAACGTCGCGCTCCCCGCCATGGGACGCAGCCTTCACGTCCCGGGCACCGGGATCAGCGCCGTCTCAATTGCGTATGTGATCTCGATCGCTGTCTTCATTCCCCTATCGGGCTGGTTGGGCGACCGGTTCGGTCACCGCAACATATTGCTGTTTGCGATCGTCGTATTCACCCTGGCCTCGGTCCTGTGCGGACTATCGCAGAATCTGGGGGAGATCGTTGTCGCCCGCGTGATCCAGGGCATCGGCGGCGGGCTGATGACACCCGTCGGCATGGCGCTGCTTTTTCGCACCTTTCCGCCAGCCGAGCGGGTGCGAGTTATCAGCGTGCTCATGATCCCCACGATTCTCGCACCCATAACTGGACCGGTTCTCGGTGGCCTGTTGGTCGACGACCTGTCGTGGCGCTGGGTCTTCTTCGTCAACCTGCCGCTCGGGGTGGGGGCGGTGACCTTCGGTCTGATCTTCCTGCGCCCCGAACCCGGAGAGCCGACTGGCCCGTTCGACTTCGTAGGCTTTGCGCTAGCCGGTGTCGGCCTGGCCAGTCTGACGTACGGGCTGAGCGAAGGCCCCACCCAAGGGTGGGGCTCGGCCGAGATCGTGGCCACGTTCATCGTCGGAGTTGTGCTGCTCATCCTGCTCGTCTACCAGCAGCTGCACACGGAACACCCATTGCTCTCATTACGAGTCTTCCGTGACCGGTTATTCCGCAGTGGCACCACTGTCACCGTTTTCGCGTCCATGGCGTTCTTCGGTTTCCTGTTCATCCTTGCCCTCTTCCTGCAGAACGGTTTGGGTTTCAGCCCACTCAAATCCGGCCTATCGACCATCCCCGAGGCGATCGGAGTGCTCCTGGGCTCCCAGCTCATCAGTCGCGTCCTGTATCCCCGCATGGGCCCAAAACCACTCCTGGTCGCCGGCTCGTTTGCCGAGGCCGGGGTATTGCTCCTGTTGACGACCATCGACTCCAACTCACAACTGTGGTTGATGCGGGTCTACGTCTTCGCGGTGGGCTTCTCTATGTCATTCGTCCTGGTCACTGCCCAGGTCGCCACGATGGCGCGCATCGATCGAGCCGCCACCGGCGCTGCCTCCACCTTGTACAACGTCGCTCGACAGGTCGCGACAGCGCTCGGTGTGGCGGTCGTCGCCACCGCCCTAGCACTGGTCGGTGAGCCAGCCGCCGTACCCGGACGCCCGGTGAATGATCTCTCGAGCTATCACGTCGCCTTCGCGGTCGCAGCCGGGCTCGCGCTGCTATGCGGATTCGCCGCCCTCACGATTCGGAACGCGGACGCGGACAGCACCCGTAGTCACCTCGCCAAGAAATCCAGCGAAGAGATCACTACCGGGAACGGACTCACCCCAGGTCTCGAAGCCGTCGACGGAGAACCTGAGACCACGGGGCCGCATGCCGCACCCGCGAGCCAACTCCTGACTCAAGAATAACCTTTGGCTGGCGGTCGTGGGGGCGAAGTAGGAGTGCTCGCATACTGGAGGTGGCCTGGACGGGTCGCTCACCAGCGCCGCCGGCGCTGCGCCGCTCGGACCCGGGTCCGGAGTTGGTCCGCTCGCTCTTCGGGGCTGACGACCGGGGTGTCGGCCGGTAGGTGCTCGCGCACGCGAGCTAGCCGAACGCGTTGGATCGTAGGAACTGGATCGCTGTCGCAGTCATACCATCGGCCGTAGACCGTTCCCTGCTTGAACCCGGCTGGGTCGAGCCAGTTCGGTACGCCGGGATCTTCGAGGGCGATAACTGCCCGGAGTTTGCCGTCCGAGCTGATGGTCGCCGTCGCCGCGTTGAGGCTGCTCAACCGGTACACGAACTCGACGGCGCTGAAATACGGGTCATTCAGCTGGATGTTCCAGTACGGGCGTACGGCGGGCAGGTCCGTTTCGATGATCAGGGCTTCGCCGTCATCGAGCTCGAACACGGCCGGCCAATAGATCTGGCGGGACAACCCACCTGCGTAGCGAACTGGCTCGAATACGTTGATGCCGACCCGGTCCTTGACCCCGTTCTGCATCTTGAGAAACCTGGAGCTGGCCCGGGCCGGGAACCCGGCCATCAACTGGACGCGTTCGAGGATCTCTTGCGAGCTCAACCGACGCTTGGGCCCAACCGGGTCCAAGCACTCGATGCTCAGTTGCGGGTCGGTCTCGTTGACCCAGTCGATGCTGCGGTATCGGATCATCATGATACGGGCCTCTGGGTCGATCGGGGCCCAGTTGCCCGGGTGGCCGGCTGGACGGGTGGCACTGAAGAGCACCTCGAAGGTACCGTCGGCGCCGATCTCGAGATCTCGGTCGTCGAGATCGTTATGGTGGCCTACAACCACGCCCTCACCAACCAAGCCGGAGGTGCCGTCAGCCGTGGTGAAGGAGACGAGGGCGACCGTGCCCCGGTTGCCGCTGACCCGGTAGCTCAGGTCGCCACGGATCGGGGCGTACAAGTAGATGTCGTCGGGGTTCGGCTGCAGCGTATAGACGGGGTTCCACAGGGGTGCCCAGTCCGGGTGTTCCGGGTCTGCGTGAAAGTACGCGAAATAGGAGTAGGACAGGCTCATCATGATCTGGCGGTAGATATCCGCCCGGTAGTGGGGATCGTCAGGCCGCCACGTGTTGGCAATCTGATCGACCGCGTCCTCCAGACCGGACAGGTAATCGAGAAGGCGCGGGGCTATCTCCACGGTGTCCTCCAAGGCGCGTGCTTCAGCCATTCGACACCACCACATGGACCTTGGTGTCGTGATGCGGGTGGCGGAGCTCTTCGAACTTGGCTGGCAGCTCGTCGAGGGTGACCACGGACGTGATCAAGGTCTTGGGGTCGACATGGCCGGTGTTCATCACGGCCACCGCGTATTCAAAGTCCGGCATCGAGTAGCCGAGTGAGAACCTCAGGGTCACTCCCTTCTTTCCGGCCCCGGCCGGGACGAACGAATCCTGTGAGGTGCAGAAGCCGAGGCACACGACTTGGCCGAACTGGGCCACGTGATCAACGCCGCGCCCGACCTGGCCGGGCACCCCGATGCACTCGAAGACGATCTCGGGTGGAGCGCCGAGCCCGTCCGCCACCTCGGCGACCTCGCCCTCGCTGGCGGCGACGAACGCATCGGCGCCCATCGCCAGAGCCATCTCGGCGCGGCGTCTATCACGGGAGACCGCAACAATACGGCGAGCGCCGAGCCGCCTGGCCCAGTAAATGGTGGTGAGCGCCACCGTGCCGCCTCCCAGCACCAGTACCCGGTCACCGGGTTGGATGTTGGCCAGGCGGGCGCCCCACAGCGACACGGCTAGCGGCTCGATCAGGGCGCCGTCCGCCATCGACAAGGTGGCGGGAAGCTTGGTCACGCACTTGGCCTGGGCCCGGAGGTATTCGCCGAAGCCGCCCATCTCGCCGGGCATCGCGCTGCACAAGACGAGGTTCCCCCGGCGGCAGGCTTCACAGCGGCCGCAACCGCGTGCGAAGGCAGCGCGGTGACCCGATCGCCGACCCTGACGTGAGTGACCGCCGAACCGGTCTCAACCACTTCCCCGGCGTACTCGTGGCCAAGGACGGCGCCCACCATGGCGTCGAACTTGGGGTGCGAGGTGAGATGCAGATCCGTCCCGCAGACTCCGCAGCGGTGAACCCGGATGACGACGTCGTCGGGGCGTGGTCGGGGTTCGGCGATGTCCTCGATGGAAAGTGGCTGTCCGGGGCCTCGGTAAACGGCGGCTTTCATCGGGCGGCTCCGATGGCCGGCCGGGGGGCCAGGCCGAACTCTTCGATGTAGTCGCGAAACCGGTCGCGGATGGCGTCCTCGGTGGTGCCGAAGTCGGCCACGTTGTAGCGGTGCTCGCCGTAGGCGGCTTCTGGGGCATCGGCAATCCGTTGTTCCATGGCTACTCGTACGGCTGGTTGTAGTTCCAGGCCAGCGAAGGCGTAGATGCGTTCGACGGTGCGGATGGGCTCGCGATGGAGATCGCTGTGCATGATGTCGAGGATCTGGGTCGGGTGACGGTCACGCCCCGGCTTGGCCCGACGCACGGCGCGACCCCATTTCTCGGTCTCGCGGATGCCCATTATCCGGGCCCGCTGTTCGTAGCGGTCTTCTTCCATGACGCGGTGGTTTCTGATGAGGACCGAGCACAGCGACGGTATGGCCTTGGCCGGATCGCGGTGGGTGACGATGACCTTGGCGTCGGGGAATACCGCGAACAGGGAGTCGAGGTTGTCGATATGGCCGGGGTTTTTGAGCAGCCAGCGCTTATGCGGTTCGTTGGCCCCGATGAGCTGGTAGGTGCGATACAGCCACTGGTACGACGGGAGCTCGTCCTGGGTCTGCCACCACAGATCGTAGGTGGCCGACGAGAACCCGCACGCCCACCCGTTCGACACGAAGCCCTGCCGCAGGATGAAGAGGCACTCGTCGACTTCGTCCGCGGCCATCAAGTGGGCAGCCCGCTTGTCGGGCGTCGCCGCGTAGCGGACCTCGAGCCGTTCCACCGCTTCCTGGAAGAACGGGTTGCTGGCCCAGGTCTGGCGGGGCGGGCGGGGCATGGGCGTGGCCATCAGCCAACCCTCGAGCCCCTGGAACTGGCGATCGACGGCCAGCAGCTTGTGGAGCGCGGTGGTGCCGGTCCGGGGGATGCCGGTGATGACGACGGGCTCGATGATCGGGTGACCGTCGAAGTCAGGGCGCCGCTGCATCTCCCGCACCGAAAAAGCCCGCGCCGCCAGGGCGCCGACAAGTGAACCCCACGCCACGGCCCGTCCCCGGGGTGAGAAGTGGGGGTCGTAGTCCATCGACATCAACAGCACGCCGAGGCCCGTCAGGTAGTCGTCGGGCCCGAAGTCGTCGGCCCCGAACTTCTCGGCGGCCTGCTCGTGCGCTCTGCCGATTGCACCTTCGAAGCGCTCTGGTGGGGGAATTCGGTCTTCCATGCCCTGCATTCGTAGGACCTCTCGATCGTTGCGTACCTTCCGGGAAGCGCTCTACCAACGGCGCCGGCGCTGGGCGGCCCGCACCCGTACACGGAGCTCCTCGGCGCGCTGTTCTGGCGTTACCAACGGCGTATCGGCTGGCAGGTGGGCCCGTAACTGGCGGAGCGGCACCCGGGTGATGGTAGGGGTCGGGCTGCTGTCGCAGTCGAACCACCGTCCGTAGATGCCGCCCTCCCGGTAGCCGGCGGGATCGAGCCAGTTCGGTACGCCCGGGTCCTCGAGCGAGATGACGGCTCGGAACCTGCCATCGGAGCTGACCGTGGCCATGGCGCCATTCGTGCTGCTCAAGCGATAGACGTACTCGATGGCGTTGAAGTACGGGTCGTTCAACTGGATGTTCCAGTAGGTCCGGCGCTCCGGCAACTCGGTTTCGATAATGAGGGCCTCGTCCTCGTCCAACTCGAAGACCGCCGGCCAATAGACCTGCTTCGCCAGCCCGCCCTCGTAGCGCACGGGTTCGAAGACATTGGTACCGACTCGCTCTTTTACCCCGTTCTGCATGCGGTAGTAGTTGCGAGTCTTCCGGGCCGGATACTTCGACATCTCCTCGATGCGCCTGATGATCTCATCGGGTTCGAGTCGAGGTTTCGGAGGAACCGGATCGAGGCATTCGATGACCAGATCAGGGTCCACTTCATTCGGCCAGTCATAGCTACGAAGGCGAACGTAGATCGCCGTCGCCTCCGGTGCGATCGGGGCCCAGTTCCCGCCATAGCCCGCCGGGTGCTCCGCACTGAATATCACCTCGAAGGTTCCATCGGAGTTGATAACCAGATCACGGTCGTCGATCTCCTGGTGGAACCCGATTTCGGACGAGTCGTCCACCATCCCCGAGAAGTTCCTCTGGGAAGTGAAATGAATCATGTACACGGAGCCGCGGGTCCCGCTGACCCGGTAGGTCAGGTCGCCGCGGATCGGGGAATAGAGATAGATGTCGTCCGGGTTCGGCTGCAGCGTGTAGACCGGGTTCCACAACGGCGCCCAGTCCGGGTGCTCGGCGTCGGCATGGAAATAGGTGAAGTAGGAATACGATAGGCTCATCATCGCTTGGCGGTACACGTCTGCGCGATAGTGCGGATCGTCAGGGCGCCAGGTGTTCTGCAATTCGGCCACCGCACCTTCGAGGCTGGCCAGATGATCGAGAATGGCGGAGCGGATCTCAGTGCTCATAAGGCGCCCTCCCTTTAGACACGCGAAGTGTATCCAGTCAGGGCCGGCAGTGGCCCATCCACCATGTCGGCGACCAACGCCCCGTGCCTTGCCTTCGTCGAGGCCGTCGGCGTCACCCGTCCACCGCCTGGCTCATCGTCTGGCCCGTGGACACCCTGCGTGCGTGTATTGTCTGAGGCCGTGCCTCTCGTGTACGTGGTCATCGCCTTGGTCATCGCGACCACAGGGGTGACGATGATCGTCAGCGCAGTGCGGGAGGCGGTACGCGACGAGCGACGTCAGCACCAAGCTGAGCGGCCCCGCCCCTCGATAGCTGACGAAGCCGAGGGCTGGCTGCGACGGCGGCATCGGGACGAATCGGCTTCTGCCTGATGCACCGGAGCCATACCTCAGCATCGAGGCAGCTGCAGCTCGGCTAGGCAACTCTGGGGACCGGGTCCTCTGGGATCGCTAAGCGAGCCGGAATCACCGTCTGGCGCCGGGCAACCGGCCCGGAGGACGTTCCGACAGTTGACGTTCACGTCAACGTTTGTATTACGTTGGGTCGGTTACTAGACTCCAGCCGCCCTTCGCCGCAGATGCTCCGGCCCCGGACACGACCTCCTCGCCCCGTGAGTCGTTCAACGGGCGAGCCGCCCACCGTTCCGACCGTTATAAGTGGATCGCCCTGGTGAACACCACCATGGGCATGCTGATGGTGGCGATCGACGGGTCGATCGTGCTCATTGCCATGCCCGACATCTTCCGGGGTATCGGGCTGGACCCTTTGGAACCGGGCAACAGCTTCTATCTGCTGTGGATGATCCTCGGATACCTGGTGGTGGTCAGCGTGCTGGTCGTGAGCCTGGGCCGACTCGGCGACATGTACGGCCGGGTGAAGATTTACAACCTCGGCTTCGCGCTATTCACCTTCTTTTCTCTGACACTCAGCATCACGTGGATGACGGGAACCCGTGGTGCCATGTGGCTCATCATCGGTCGGGTGTTCCAAGGCGTGGGCGCGGCCATGATCTTCGCCAACTCCGCCGCTATCCTCACCGACGCGTTCCCGGCCCACCAGCGGGGAATGGCCCTTGGGATCAACGGCGTGGTGGGCACCAGCGGGTCCTTTGTCGGGCTGGTGCTCGGCGGTCTGTTGGCCCCGATCAACTGGCGGCTGATCTTCCTGGTATCGGTCCCCATCGGACTGTTCTGCACCGTGTGGGCCTACACGATGCTCCACGACGTGACCCCGCCCCGCAAGACGACCATCGACTGGGCCGGCAACTTGACCTTCGCCGTGGGGCTGGTCCTGGTGATGGTTGGCGTCACGTATGGGATCGAGCCCTACCACGGCCACACTATGGGGTGGACCAACCCGAAGGTCATCGCCGAGTTAGGGGCCGGGGTGGCCCTCCTGATCCTGTTCGCCGTCATCGAAAAACACACCGCCGAGCCCATGTTCCGCCTGCCCCTGTTCCGCATCCGGGCCTTCACAGCCGGGACGGTGGCCAGCTTCCTCTCCTTCGTCAGCCGGGGCGGCCTCATGTTCATGCTGATCATCTGGCTGCAGGGGATCTGGCTACCCCTGCACGGATACGACTTCGCCCGCACCCCGCTGTGGGCCGGCATCTACATGCTGCCGCTCACGGTCGGGTCCATCGTCGCCGGGCCGATCTCGGGGATGCTGTCGGACCGCTACGGGTCCCGGCCCTTCGCCACCGGGGGGATGCTGCTCGCGGCGACCGCTTTCTTCCTGCTGGAGCTGCTTCCCGTCGACTTCAACTTCTGGGTGTTCGCATCCCTGCTGCTGCTCATGGGCGTCGCCAACGGTCTGTTCATGTCACCCAACCGAGCCGGGATTATGAACAGCCTGCCCGCCGAGCACCGAGGGGCCGGCTCGGGGATGAGCACAACCTTCCAGAACTCCGCCCAGGTGCTGTCGGTGGGGGTCTTCTTTTCCCTCATGATCATCGGTCTCTCCGCCACGCTGCCCACCAGCTTGTACCACGGTCTGGTCCAACAAGGCGTGTCGCCCGAAGCGGCGGGCCGCGTCGCCCATCTACCGCCCGTGGCCACCTTATTCGCGGCCTTCTTGGGCTACAACCCGATGCAGCATCTCCTCGGACCGTCCGTGCTGGCCCATCTACCTGCCGGGCGGGCCGCGGTCGTCGAGGGCCGTTCGTTCTTTCCCCACCTCATCGCCACCCCGTTCCGCCAGGGTCTGGACGCCGCCTTCGACCTTGCCATCGGGGCGTGCCTCGTCGCCGCCGCGGCTTCATGGAGTCGCGGGAAGCGCTACGTCCATGCGGACAGCCCGTCCGAGCCCGAAGAGGGCCGAGAAACTGGAGCCGAGAAAGTGAAGATCGGCCATGGCGAGTAGCGGTCAACCTGCTCGCATTCGGCAGTTGACCCTTTTGGGAAATCCTCCGGGTCGTGTGGGGAGCAGCCGTTACCCCCAGCTCACGGGACTCCGCACATGCCATCGACCGTGAACCAATCCTCATTGGTATGGGACGGTGCCATCTGAGCGGATTCACCATCGAAGTTGATGGTGGTAGCCATTTCCGGCGCTTCGCCGGCATTCGCAAAGTCCATCAGGAACTTCCCGTCGGGAGCCTTTCCGCACCAAGGGTCAGTGAAGAAGGTGTGCCTCGGACTCCGCCACGGAGTAGTCGCGTCAGCCCTCAAAATCGTGGTGCCATTGTCGTCGTTCCAGGTCATCCAGTGCCCATTGTTGACGTTGCACAAGGCGAACTCGCCGTATTCAGGACTGGTCGGTTGGTTGTCCAGGTAAATAGTCCATTGCTTGGCATCCACCACGCTGTTGGCCACCAGCCTGTTCTTGTAGCCACCGACCCCAGCCAGGTTGACGTACTTTCCAGTAGTTGCGTCGTAGATTCCGTGACCGGGGCTCCCCGAACACTTGGTGGCTGGGGCCTCGGTGACGGCGCTGGCGTTGGCCACCCCGGGGTCAAACCAAGCGGCAGGACGAGGCCGCCAATGACGGCAAGTAGTGCACCTATGGTACGCAAAGCGTGTTTCCCTCTCTGTTGTCGAGCAGAACGTTGGCCGGGCTGCTGGATCAAGGAGCGACCCGAGGAAGCAAAGGAGTCAGGCGAAAGATCCCGGGGGCGGGTCACAATGTCATCGGGGTACCGTCATCTATTGCGGTCGACCGATCGGGTCATAAACGCACAGTGAACCTGCGGCCTCCGTGAGTGTTCGGGGGACACATGTCCCACATTGTCCCCAGTCAAAAGCGACTTCATCGTGGCCTCACCGGGTCCTTTTTACCCACATGCGTCGGTGTTATCGCAATATAGGGGCGACTCGCAACATAGCTCGTTGCGTGTCAACCCGGCTTCGCAGAGTGGGTAAATGTCATCCCGCTCAGGTCGTAACGTCCCCACTCGCGGCGAATGGACGGACCCTCAGCTACTTCCTCGCCCCGTGTTGCTGATAGCCGGACGCGGATCCCTGGCCCGGGGAAGAGCTCGGCTGCGTCAGAAGCTGACCGTGCCCGAGTAGGCGAAGGTCTTCACCTGAAGGGAGTAACTGTCACCTTGGGCGATATACCAATGATCGAAGGAATCGTAGGCGCTCCCGAATCGGAAGACGATTTTTGAGCCGCTCCACGATGCGACGATCAGCCCGACACACGCCCCGTTGGGCGGGATACCGTTGCCGGCCACGAAGTTCCCGGTGTCGGTGAAGTAGAAGCTCGTGCCGTAGTCGTCACCGTTGTTGGTGTAGGCGCCACAGCCGGTCACGTTGTCGGACATTCCGCTCGGCGCAGAGCCGAAACCCTTGCCAGTGATGGTGACCGTAGGTGCGGTCGTGTCACCCGTGAAGGCGACCTTGGCGATCCCCGTCGACGTGAGCACGAACGAGGCGGACGCCTGTATCGAAGGACTCGACTCCTTGGCCACAATGGCGTGGGATCCGGTTGCCCCCGCGTTACGGGCGATCGGGACGGATCCGTTGCAGGTGAACGTGCCCGAGGAGGTGGCGGGGCCAGAGCAGACGCCCACGTTGGCGGGGGTGGTCAGCCCGGTGGTGTAGGACGCCTTGACGACCTTGCCGGGTGTGAATCCCGCCCCCTGGACGCCGATAAAGGTGTGGGCCGGTCCGGTGCCGGGCGTGATGGCGAGCGTCGGGTTGACGATGATGGTGAACGTGTCGCTGGCGGATGGGCTGACGCCGTTGGTGGCCGTTACCGTGGCGGTATAGCTACCCGCGGTTATTGGCGTGCCCGAGATCACGCCGGATGAGGACAGGGTGAGGCCCGGAGGCAGGCTGCCTGCGGTGACCGTGGTAGTCGGTGCCGGCGAACCGCTGAGAGAAAAGGCGAAGGCGTACGACGTGTTGGCGTTGACCGGAGACGGCGGGGTCCCGGAAATAGATGGCGGCGCAGCAGCAACGGTAATGACGTAGCCCGAGTAGAGGTCCTGGCCCAGGGCTCCGAGCTGCTCGGGTTGCTGTCCGGGGGGCATGCTGACCTGCACCGGACTCAGGCTGCACGCATAGCCACACACCGTCTGGGGCCCGGTGTCGTTGCCGATTCCCAGCTGACCGGCGGCGTTGTCACCCCAGGCATACAGGTGCCCGTCGGAACCGATGGCGTAGGCCGAGTAGGTCGTGGCCGCGAAAGAGACCGGTGACACGCCGCTCGGCAGCGACACCTGCACCGGGGTCGAACTCGTCGTCATCGTCCCGTTCCCGAATTGCCCGCTGGAGTTGTTTCCTCCCCATGCGTAGAGATGGCCGTCGGACCCGGCCGCATAGAAATCGGCGTTGCCACTGGCGATCTGAGTCGGCGTGACCCCTACGGGGAGTGAGATGGTCGTCGGGATCGTGGTTCCGTCGATCTGGTACAGATGATGATCAGAGCCGAGCGCCAAGCCGAAGTAGTCAGAACCCACGATGGTCGTGGCCGTGACCCCCGAAGGGAGTGGGACGACGACAGGGCTGGTGTAGCAGGCGATCTGCTGAGGGTCGCATCGTTGCTGGCCGGAATCCCACTCGCCCCAGGTGTACAGATGCCCATCCGACCCGACGGCAAAACTGCTTACCGTCCCGGCTGCTATGGCCGTGGCCGTTACTCCTGCGGGCAGAGCGACACGGACGGGTGTAGGGCTGCCCGTCGTCGTGCTGTTGCCGAGCTCGCCCTCGGGGTTGGCGCCAAAGGCGTAGACGTGACCATCAGAACCAATGACCAGACTGTGGAACTCCCCCGCTGCGACCGCGGTGGCCGTCACTCCCGACGGGAGGGACACGCGCGTCGGTGTCGACGTCGTCATGGTGGTGCCATTCCCGAGCTGACCGTTGTTGTTGAACCCCCACGCGTAGGCGTTGCCGTCTGAGCCCACGGCCAAGCTGTCACCCCAACCAGCGGCGTTGGCCACCGCCGTCACTCCGGCGGGGAGGGATACCTGCACCGGCGTTTTGCTGCAGGGGCCACCAAAGGTCGTCGCGCAGGTTTGCGGTCCCGTGTTCTCACCGATCCCAAGCTCACCGTCGATGTTGCCTCCCCAGGAGAACAACGGCCCACTCGATGGGCTCGCGACCGCCGGGGTCAGGAACGTGGGTAGAACTGCGAGCCCACCCACACTCAGCACGACCGCCCCCACGACACCCACTATTCGGCGCAGCCGCATTGCCAACCCCTTCCTCGCCATTCGGACCCGCCCAGGAGATCCGATCGGGAGTGTACCGACAGTCCTTGTCTCTACCGATGGGTTAGATGTCGGTCGGAATCCCGGGATACACCGATTCTTCATCCGGACCTTCGGTCGGCATCGATCTCGCAGCTCATCTCCTCGATCTCGGCCGAGAAGAGCCCCTCGACGACCTCTACGCGCTCGGCCAGCATCACCTCGAAGGCGCCGATGTGCCGAGTGAACAGTTCGACGATGCTTTCGACGCGAGGGTGGCGGGTCACCCTTTCCCGTATGGCATGCCCCATCTCGGGTTCCACGGACTCGCCGATGAGGAGGTGGCAGGCGAGCGTCGATCGACACGAGTAGAGACCCGCGCCGGTCAAAAACGGTCAAGCAAAACCGGCAGCACAACTTTTTGCTGACCCTTTAACAAGATCCACGCTCAGCCGGAAGCGAAAACGGTCAATAAAACCGCGAACGCACCCCTTCAGGACTTTTACTAACCGTTTTCGACGAGACTCACGCTCAGATCGAAACGAAAACGGTCAACAAAATTGGGCAACCACCTTTTTCCTGACCGTTTTGGCGGGATGACAACCTGGCCCGGTCGACCACCCGAGCGGGCCCGCGTCAGGGCCGAATGGTCGACCGCGAGGCAGAACGGGCCCGCAACCAACCGAACTGGTGACGGCAATGACCGAGTTCGGTCCGAGATAAGTTGTCGTGCCGGTCGGACGCTAGCTACCGGCCGTCGGGGTGGTGGTGAGCACGATGCCCGTCGGGTCGAGCCCGTCACCTGAATTGGGCCCGAACCCACCCAGGTTGGTCTGGCCCACCGTGTCGCCCGTCGCGGTGTTGATGACCGTGAGGATGCCGCTGTCCACTCCGGCCACCCACAGCCGAGACCCGTTGGGGGTCACCGCCAGGGTGTCTGGCGCGCCGGACACGGAAAGCGTGTTCTCCACGTGCAAGGTAGTGGCGTCGATGACCGAGATCGAGTCCGAGTTCGGGTTGGCCACGTAGACGGTGGCGCCGTCGGGGGTGACGGCCGCTTCCCACGGTTCCTGCCCGACGGAGGTCGTTCGCACCACCTTGTCGGTGGTCGCGCTGATGGTCGCCGGCTTCGCGTTGTCGGTCTCGGTCACGTATACGTCGGCGCCGTCGGGTGCCACTGCCACGGACTTGGGCGAACCGAGGCCGGCGACGAAGGCCACCTGCTTCGCGTTCCTGGTCCCGTAGACGTACAAGCCATTGGAAGTAGTGACGTAGGCGTCCTGGCCGTTGGGCGAGAAGGCCACGTCAGTCGGATCCCCGACGAGGTTCACGTGGCGCACGACTTTGTTGGTAGAGGTGGCGATGACGTCCACTCCCCAGAGCGGCGTGGTCGGGGTTTGCGGGCCGGAATCGACGACCCACACCTGGCTACCGTCAGGCGTGACGGCCACGCTCTGGGGCACGTAGCTCACGGGGATGATCTTTCCCGCAAGGTTGAAGTTGCTCGGGTCGAGGCTGGTGGTGTCGATGGCGGCCACGTTGTCGGTGCCTGTGACGGCGAACCACAACGTCGTGCCGCTGAGCGCAACGATTGGGCGAACAACGAGTTCAGAAAAAGACGCCCTGACCTCGGGAAGGTCGCCGCTCGCACTATGAGCCTTTAGGCCTGGGCGTCGTCGACCCTTCTGGGGTAGGTGCGAAATCGGGGCAGGAGCACGGCCAGCATCAGCGATCCGGCGATGCACGCCAACCCTCCGAAGACGACCGAAAACTCGGGAGAAGTGGCACTGGCCAGCGCACCCGACTCCAGGTCACCGAGGCGGGGTCCACCTTCGACGACCGCCATTTGCAAGGCGGAGATCCGATTGCGGTACCGCTCTTGCACTGCAGTCTGGATGATGGTGCTGCGCAATACGGCCGAGATGACATCAGCCCAACCGGCGATGGCCAAGAACACCAGCGCCAGCCATAGTGCGGTCGAAAGCCCGAAGGCGGCGACCGCAATGCCCCACCCGGCAACGGCGATGAGCACGGCCCGGCCCGATCTCCGGACGCCGCCCAGCCATCCTGAAGTCAGCGAGCCGGCGAGCGCTCCAGCGGCAGGGGTGGCGTACAGCAGGCCGAGGGTCGCCGACCCGCCGTGGAAGACCGTGTGGGTGAGCGCAGGAAAGACGGCGCGGGGCAGCCCGAAGACCGTCGCACAGAGATCTGCGAGGTAGGCGCCTTGGAGTTCCTGCCGGCCACGCAGGTACCGGAACCCGTCGAGCACCGACCGGAGACCGGGAACGCTGGTGGCCGGGTCAATTGCAGGGGTGGTCATGCGCCAGATGCACGCCGCGGCCCACAGGTAGCTGGCGCTGTCGATCCCGTAGAGCCAGGGCAGCCCGACGGCGCTGATCAACACGCCCGCCGCGGCAGGGCCGGCCACCATGCCGATCTGGTCGATCACCTGCATGGTGGCGTAGGCGGCGGTGAGATCGGCCGAGCCGACCAGGGATGGCACGGCTGCCGAGGCGGCGGTGGAAATCACGCCCGTGAGCCCGGCAGAAAGCGCAGTAACGACATAGATAACGCCTACCGAGGCGTGAGAGCCGGCGGCGGCATTGCCGGCCAACCCCGCGCTCGTTGCAGCCAGCAGCACCGACGTGACGACGAGCACCCGCCGGCGGTCGATGACGTCGGTGATGGTGCCGCCCGCGAGCGTTCCGGCCACGAAGGGGATCAGCTGGAACACGCTGACGAGTCCGACCTGCAGCGAGGAGCCGGTGAGCGAGTAGACCTGGAAGGCCACGGCGACGGCAGTGAGCTGGGTCCCCACCGTGCTGACCGTCTGCGCCGCGAACAGCCGCCGAAAGTCCACGCTGGCCCGCAGCGGGCTCAGGTCGATCAGAAGACGACGCAGCACGCTCGCTATCGTGCAGGTTAAAGCCGACTTGAACGCAAGCCATATCCGAGGAAGCGAGGGCCCCGATGAACGACACCATGACCGAAACGTCCGAACTGGTGCCGATCGACGTGGTCGCCCGCCGGTTCGGCGTGAAGGCCTCGACCATCCGCTACTACGAGGAGCGGGGCCTGCTGACCCCCGTGTCCCGGCACTCCGGGCGGCGGTGGTATGGGCCAGCCGAGCTGCGCCGCTTGGCCGTCATCCGCTACTGGCAGCAGTCCGGCTTGATGCGCCTCGACGACATCGGAGCGATGCTGGCCGGCGCAGACGGGACCGATCGATGGCAGCAGGTCATCGACGACCAGCTGAGTCGCCTGAGCGAACGGATCGAACGATTGAAAGCAGCCAAATCCTTCCTGGAACACGTGGCTTCCTTCCACGACCACGCGCCCGACGGCTGTCCCCACTACGAAGCCCTGATCTGGGCCGGCGGCCGACAACGCTGAGTCCTCGCCACCCCTCGACGTCCTTCAGGATCGACGGGGTACTCTCTCGAACATGCCTACCCGTGAAGTGGTTGCCAGCGGCTTCACTCTCCCCGAAAGCCCACGCTGGCATGACGGCTACCTGTGGTTCTCCGACATATTTGCCGGCACGGTTCATCGTCTCGACGTTTCCGGCAACCTCGAGACGGTGGCCCAGCTCGGTCGGCCATCGGGCCTCGGGTTCTATTCGTCGGGCGAGGTCGCAGTCGTCGACATGTCGGCTCGCAAGCTGCTTCGGCTTCGAGGCTCGGAGATCGTGGCGTCCGTGGATCTGGATCCGGTTGCCGCCGGCGAAGTCAACGACATGGCCCTGGATGGAGCGGGCCGGGCCTTCATCGGAGATACCGGTCAAAGCATCGATCAGACCTTCGACCATGGTGTCATGGAGGCGTTGGGACAGATCCTGCTCGTGCCTCCGGATGGGCCGCCGTGTGTCGTGGCCACCGGACTGGTGGTGCCCAACGGAGTCGGGGTTTCCGCCGATGGCCGGACCTTGGCCGTCGCCGAGTGCTTCGGTCCGATGACCCTGACCGGCTTCACGGTCACCGAAGACGGCTCGCTCGAAGATCGTCGGACCCTGGCGCAGTTCAGTCAGGGCGCTCCCGACGGGATCTGCTCTGACGAGGAGGGCGCGGTCTGGGTGGCTGTGCACCCGAGGCCCGGCGCGACACCACACCCGGTACCGCCGGCATTGTCGTCCAGCGGGAGCGAGTTCGTCCGGGTGCTCAACGGTGAGATCGTCGAGCGGATCGAGATCGAGGATCGTTGGCCATTGGCCTGCGTCCTCGGCGGGCCCGACCGAAGGACGCTCTACCTGTGCACCGCTGAGCCCCCTGATCGGGGGGATGCCAGAGCCATGGGTAGGGGCTGGATCGAGGCGGTACCGGTCGAAGTGCCCGGCGGGGGATGGCCCTGAGTTCTCAGGCGCGGCTCGCTCGCCTCGCTCGAGGCTCACCGGGATTCGGCGACCCTCCCTGAAGAAACCCCCATCAGTCGAGCCGCGTCGGCATCTGCGGGATGCCAGACCACGATCCGAAATCCGTAGTCGACGGCGCGTTCCAGCGCCGTCCGATCCCATCGACCGCTGCCGTCTCGGGGGATGCGGATAAAACCGACCGACCTTGGATTCTCTGAAGCCAAGACGCCGAGCAGATCCTCCACCTTGCCAATATCGCTCACCAGCTCGGGTAGGGCCGTGAAATCATGTCCCCGCAGCCGAATGCGCACAGGTTGACCTTCGACCAGGTTACGTTTCCAGTTGCCGCCGCCCGGAGTGATCAGGCCGTCGCCGTGGCGGGCGTAGCTGACCGGTTGCCGGTAGTGCCGCCCGGTCCGCCGCCCGGTGAGAAACAGAAGCATGAGATTGGACCCCAGCGGTGTAGGGAACGGCAATCCCAGCAATCTGCGCATCGGCACATTGATCACCCGCATGAACCGGGCTTGGGCCCGGCGGTCCGCAGGACGCTCGGGCGGTGTCGTCATCGTTGCGCTCCTTTCGTCGGAGGCCCTTGACGAGGGCTTCCGACCTCGCCGCTCCACCTCGGGGTGAAGTCGGGGTCGGCGCCCACGTTGGCTGCGAGTCTGTCGAGCAAGGCGGCCAGCTGTGCGATCTCCTTGTCGCTCATCCCCCGCCGCAGCCGCCGGTCGAACGTCATGGCGGCCCCACGTAGCCGGGTGAACGTATCCTCGCCCAGGCTGGTGAGCGCCAACACGTGCACCCGGCGGTTGGCCGGATCCCGACGACGGGTGATGAGCTCGTCCGCCTCCATACCATTGAGATGGTGGGTGAGAGTCGCCTCGGTAATACCCATCGCTTCGGCGATCTCCCTTTGGGAGGCCCGAGGGTTGGCCTTGAGGTTGAGGAGCACGAGCCATATCGGCAGCGCCCCGCCCGCGGCACCCAGGTCCTCGTCGAAGGCCCGACTCAGATGGCGGGCGACTCTGGAGAGATGCAATCCGATCGGAGGGCCAAGCGGTCTCACTCCCATCATCATACGCCAGGACACATAGATGTCAAACCCTTTGATATCTATGTCAAGTATTCAGGTCCACCCACGAGCCCGTCCCACGACCAGTGCGGGACGACCAGACGATCGGGTACGTCGGCCGCACTGCGGTGGTATCGGTTCATGCTGGTCGTCGTGGCCCACGCGAAATAGTCGTGCAATACCTGGCCGAGCCGGTCGTCGTCCGCCAAGCCGGCATCGTCCAGGGCCTGATCGAAGCAAGCGATTGCCCTGCGGTCCATCTCCTCGTGCGGCCCGTTGCCGCTGTGGATCCGCACCACGGACGTTTCGTCTCCGTACGCCTCCGAGTACTGGGCGGGCCCACCCAGGGCCTCGGCCCAGTAGGCGGCCAGTCGCTCGGTGTGCTCGGGATGAAAACCGTGGCTGAAGGCGTGACTCACCTCCTCGTCCGCCATGACCCTGGCGTGCCAGGCCCGGGCGAGTCTCCGCATGCCGTCAGCACCCCCTGCGGCCTCATACACGGTCTGCATGACCCCAGGATGGCATACCTCCGTGCCGCGGCTCCGCCCGGCGAGCGTCCTGTTGGCCCCATTCCGGACGGGACCGAAGGTGGATCTGCGTGGGGGCGGAGCAGTCGTTAGCATTGGCAACCTGCTCCAGGCCAACAACGCGGGAGATCGAGCCATGCCACCTGACGACGTTCGCTCACCCCGGCTGCTCGCACGCTTCGATCCCTACGACGATGAGCTCGACGGGCGCTTTTTCGAGGTCATCGACGAACTCCGCGAACACTGCCCCGTCGCCCACAGCGACGCTCAGGGCGGCTTCTGGGCGGTCACGCGCTTCGACGACGTGATCAGCGGCCTCGGTGACGACGAGGGCCTCTCCCCTGTCCCCACGGTCAGCATTCCTCCGAACCCGGGCGCGGTACGGATCATCCCCCTCCAATGTGTGCCCACGGAACATCGTGGCTTTCGCCGCTTGCTCGATCCGTACTTCCGAGCCGGAGCCATCGGGAAATACGAGCCCGGGATCCGGGACATTTGCACCGAGCTCATCGACAGTTTTATCGAGCGAGGCCAGTGCGAGTTCATCACCGAGTTCGCCAGGAAGCTGCCGGGGGCCGTAATTTTCCGGCTCTTCCTGGGGCTCCCCGAATCGGAGATCGACGAGGCGTACCACTGGACGCTCGGGATCGTCCAGAGTGTCACCCAGCCGGACGGTGCCCTCGTCCACCAGAACTTCATGAATCTCATCGGGCGGCTGGTCGACGCTCGGCTGGCGGAACCTCGCCGCGAGGACATCGTTGACACCCTTCTTCACGGCACCGTGTTGGGGAGGCCGCTGACGAGGGACGAGGTCCAGCGTACGCTGTTGCAGCTGATCGCCGCCGGCCTCCGGACGACCTCCCACGCCCTGGGCTACATCATGATCCGGTTGGGTCAGCAGCCCGAGCTCCACCGCACGCTCGCAGAAGACCCCCAGCTGCTACCGGCCGCAATAGAAGAGTTTTTGCGGATCGATGCGCCGTCGGCGGGGGCCGTCCGTACCGTGCAACGAGACATGGTCATAGAGGGGACGGAGCTCAAAGCCGGGGAACGGGTCTGGCTCCTCCTTGCAGGGGGCAATCGGGACCCCCGGGAGTACAAAGCGCCCGACGAGCTTGATATCAGTCGACCCCAGAGCCGGCATCTCTCTTTCGGATACGGGGCCCATTACTGCCTCGGCGTGCACTTGGCCCGCCTCGAGATCCGGGTCGCGCTCCAAGAGCTCCTATCCAGACTCGGCGACTTCCAGATCGACCCGGCCCGGATCAAGTACGACTCGGGGTGTTCCCGCGGCCCGAGCGAGCTTTCCGTCTCCTTTACGCCGGGCCCGACCCGAAGCTGACCGGCCACCGTCACGGTCTGAGGGATTGAGTGGAGACACCGTCCTCATTCGCAGGATTGGAGGGGCCGGCCGAAGCCGCGTTCGTCGGACGGCAAGAGGAGCTGGATCGAATCGCTGAGGTGATGGCCCGGGTGCAGCAGGGTCAACCGTGGCTGATCACGGTTGAGGGCGCGTCCGGTATCGGCAAGACGGCTCTGGTCAGGCACTGGGCTGCCTCGCTCGCTGGAGCTCATCTCCTATGGGCGCGAGCCGACCAGCTCGAGACCGACCTGGACTATGGAATCGTCGAGCAACTCCTGCGCGGCGTAGACGCGACGCTCCTGGCCCGCCACCCACTCCTGTCGGGCGATCTGGCCGGGGCGTCGCCGGTCGGCGTCGGAGGGCAGCTGCTCGGCGTCGTCGGCGATCTGCAGGCCGACGGCGCCGTGGTCATGGTGATCGACGACATCCAGTGGGCCGACCGTCCGTCGGTCGAGGCCCTTTCGTTCCTGCTGCGGCGGCTCTCGGTTGACCCCGTGGTGATCGTGGCCATCGTGCGCGGCGAGCGCGATCAGCTGACTGACATCACTCGCCGGGCGCTGCTCAGCGTCGAACGGCGGCTCCGCGTCCCTGTGTCGGGCTTGCGACTCGACGACGTGGCCTCGCTGGCAGCCGCGCTCGGGGCCGACGGACTGGACGCCGACGCCGTGCAGCGCCTGCACAAGGGCACGGGTGGTCACACTCTGTACCTGCAGACGGTGCTCAGCGACCGGGACAGTAGGGACCGTCTCGGTAGCGGTCAGATGCCCGTACCGAGATCGCTGGCGACCGTCATCGGGGATCAGCTGGCGGTCCTGCCCCAGGAGACTCGTTCACTTCTGGAAATGGTCGCCGTGGTGAACACCCGGGTGCCCTTGGCGCTGTTGGGAGAGGCGGCTGGGGTGAGCAGTCCGAGCCCGGCCATCGAGCCGGCGGTACGCGCCGGGCTGGTGGAGTGGTCGCCCCACGAAGCGACGAGCCCGGTGATGATCCGGCACGCGCTCCAGAGGGACGCCATCTACGCCCTTCTTGCCCCCGGAAGGCGTCGGGAATTGCACGGGCGGGCGATCGGCCTGGTCGACGAAGACGCGGCGTGGTTCCATCGGGTGGCGTCGATCGACCGCCCTGACGAGGACCTGGCGGAAGGATTGGAACGGTTAGCTGCCCAGGACGCCGCTCGCGGCCGGTTGTCGTCCGCCGCGACCCACCTCCTGTGGGCCTCCGATATCTCCCCTGCCCGCCCCGATCGGGAGCGACGCCTGCTCACAGCCGCGCTCCACCTGATGCTCGTCGAGGAGGCCAGAGGCTTGGAGCGCCGCCAAGCCGTCGAGGCCGCGGCGCCATCCCCTTTGCGCAGCTGCGTGCTCGGCGCCATGGCCTTCGCCGCCGGCCAGCTCGGGGAGGCCGAGCTGCGTTTCCGCGACGCCCTCGATCAAGCCCGAGACAACCCTGACGATGCCCCCCTGGCGGCGATGATCGCCAACCGGCTGGCCGGCACCTACACCCTCCTCGGGGCCGGGGAGAAAGTGATCACGTACGGCCGCGCCGCGCTCGAATCCGGCTACCTCGACCGCGCCGCGGACAGCCAGACGCGCACCCTTATCGCCATCGGTGCCGCCCAGGTCACCGGTCCGCGGGACGCCCTGGTGGAGCTGCAGCACCTCCATCCCGATCCGGCCAAGGTCGAGCCGATCCACGCCGACGCCCTTTCATTCCGGGGAGTGTTCCACCTTCTGGCGGGGACTTTGCCGGCCGCCGTGGCCGATCTGTCGGCCGCGGTAAGGATGGTCCGCAACGGCGCCACCTTCACCCTGGGAGTGCGCGCCTATCCCTACCTGGCGCTGGCGCAATACCTGGCCGGCTCCTGGGACGACGCCCTGCTCACCTCCGAACAGGGTCTTTCGGCGGCGGCGATCCATCCCAGGAGATTCGAGCTGCCGCTGTTGCACCTCGCAGCCGGCTGCGTTCCAGCCGGGCGGGGAGCAAAGGAACCCACCGAGTACCACACCCGGATGGCAGAAGAGGCAGCCGCCAACCTCGACTACGGCCAGGAACGACTCTACGCCGGCATGGCGATAGCCCTTGTGGGCCAGGCTGCGGGCGACTACGAGGGCATGGTCGACGCCTTAGGGCCCTGGCTGGACGAAGAGATCGTCGACGGACGGAGCCGCACGTACGGTGTCTTGTGGCGACCGCTCCTCGTCGAAGGTCTGGTCGGATCCGGTCGCCTCGAGGCGGCCGAGGTCTCGCTGGAGCGACTCCGTGAACGAGCCGACGGAGTGACCTACCTCGAACCGGCCCTGGCCTGGTTGGAGGGATGGCTGGCGGAGGAGCAAGGCGCACCGGACAGGGCCCGGCAGATCTATCAGGCCAGCGAGGACGCGGCGGGCTACGACAGCCCGGTGTATACGGCCCGGTTGTTCCTCGCCCACGGCCGCCTATTGCGTCGTACGGGCAATCGCCGCGACGCGGTCGATCGCCTGCGTCGAGCCAACGACCTGTACTCCGCCCTCGGGGCCTTGCCCTTTGTCACGCGGACGGAGGAGGAGCTCGCCGGCTGCGGGCTGCCTCGAGAGACGAAGAAAAAGCGACGCTCCGTGCTGGAGATGACCGATCGAGAGGCCGAGGTAGCCCACCTGGTGGGTCAGCGTATGACCAACGCCGAAATCGCCAGTGAACTCTTCATCACTCCCAAAGCGGTCGAATACCACCTCGGGAATATCTACGCCAAGCTCGGGCTCAAAGGGCGCCAGCAGCTCCGCGATTTCCTGGCTGAATCCCGGCGCCCTACGGCGGTTTGACGCCATCGGCTGGGTCGGGTCCGGCTAGCCGTCTTCGTCCCACCCCAGCTTCTCGTTGATGTGGTGGAGATAACTGAGGTACCCCATGGGGATACGGCTGCCGCCGTGCAGCTGGATCACCTCGCCGGTCAGCCAAGCCGCCTCGTCGGATGCCAAGTACACGCACAGGGTGCCGACGTCCTCGATCCGACCCAGCCGCCGGAGCGGGATCGTCTCGACCTGACGCCGCCGCCGGCTGGGGCGGTCCATCACGTCGAGTCCCTCGGTCAGCACCACGCCTGGGGCGACCGCATTCACCCGAATGCCCATGTGACCCCATTCCACCGCCATCGTGGCCGTGAGGTTGTCCATACCGGCCTTGGCCGCGCCGTAGTGCCCCGTCATGGGATTCGGTTGGCTTCCACTTCGCGACGTGATGTTGATGATGGATCCTCCCCGCGTCATCGCCCGGGCGGCGGCCTGGGCGGCGAAAAACGTCCATTTGAGGTTGAGATCAACCACCGCGTCCCACTGTGCCTCGTTGACGTCGATCAAGGGGCCGACATCCTTCGGGTTGGCACTCCCGGCGTTGTTCACCCAGACATCGAGGTCGCCATAGGTCTCGAGCGTGCGAGCGACCAGGGCGGCAATGTCGTCGGGTCGGGTGATGTCGGTCGGCACATCGACCGCCTGGGCACCCAGCTGCCGGACCTCGGCCACCGCTTCGCGCAAGGGCTCCCGTGAACGCCCGGCGACCACCACCTTGGCGCCGGCCTCGGCCATGGTGCGCGTAATCCCTCGGCCTATGCCGCGACCTCCGCCGGTCACGACGACCACTTTCCCGTTGAGGTCGAACATCGAGCCATGATCGCGCAGGGTCTAGTGTTCGCCGCCATGGCTGCTGATCTTCCGCTCCATGCGGTGTCACCTGCGACCACCCGCATCGGTTGGGTGGGCACGGGGGTGATGGGCATCTCGATGTGCGGGCACTTGCTGCGCGGCGGCTACCACGTGACCCTGACGACGCGGAGCCAGAGTCGGGCCGCCGAGCTGCTCGCCGACGGTGCGGCCTGGGCAGCCACCCCAGCAGAGGTTGCGAGGGCCAGCGACGTGGTCTTCAGCATGGTTGGGTTTCCTTCCGACGTGCGCGAAGTGCTGCTCGGCGAGGCGGGCGCCCTGTCGGGAGCTCGGCCGGGAGCCGTGCTGGTCGACATGACGACCAGCGAGCCGTCCCTGGCTATAGAGATCGCCGCGACCGCCGCCCGTGAGCAGGTCCACGTCCTCGACGCGCCGGTATCGGGAGGCGATGTCGGGGCGAGAAACGGAACCCTGTCGATCATGGTCGGTGGTCCGATCGACGTTTTCGAGGCCGTGCGCCCGGGCTTCGAGCTGATGGGCACCACCATCGTCCGGCAGGGAGACCACGGCGCCGGGCAGCACACCAAGATGGTCAATCAGATCCTTATCGCCAGCACCATGGTCGCCATGGCCGAGGGGCTGGTGTACGCCTATCGGGTCGGTCTGGACGTCGAGCAGGTCCTGGCGTCAGTTTCGAGCGGGGCGGCCGGAAGCTGGGCCTTGTCCAACCTGGCGCCCCGGGTTGTGGCCGGCAATTTCGCCCCCGGCTTCTTCGTCGATCACCTGGTCAAAGACCTGGGCATCGCGCTTGCCGAGGCCAAGCGGGCCAGGCTGGCCCTCCCGGGGTTGGCCCTGGCCAACCAGTTGTACATCGCCCTTCAGGCCCAGGATCGCGGACGCGACGGCACCCAAGCGCTCGTACAGGCGCTGGCGTCGCTGTCCGGCCTCCCGTGGCCGCCGCCAGCGGCGTAGGGCAGGCACCGAACCCCGGCTGCGACAATCGCCTCAGCTACCGTCGTCGCCATGAGCATTGCTCTTGGCGTGACCGCGGCGGTCGCTCTCATCGCCGTCGTGGCCCTCGTGCTGACGATGCGCACTTCGAAGAGACGGCTCGACGCCGAACGCGCCCGGGCCGACACCCTCGACGAGCGAGCCGAGGCTGCGCAGCGCGCCGCCGACGATGCTGGGAGGCGGGCCGACGAGACCCAGCACGAGCGCGATCGGGCCCTAGAGCGGGCCGAAGCGGCGGAACGGGAGCGCCGCGCGGCCGAGCAGGAACGCCTCACCGCCGAACAGGAGCGCCTCACCGCCGAACAGGAACGTCGTGACGCCGAACAGGAACGTAGTGACGCCGAGGAGCAGCGCCGCGAGGCCGAACTGCCGGGCAGCGACGTTGGGCAGCAGGGCGCGGCCGCCGGGACCGATGCTGGCGGCCTGGTCATGGCCGCTCCGCTCTGGGACCTCGAGCGGCTCCGTCTCGAGCGGGAATGGGGCGAACTCGTCGGTCCTTCCATTCCCCTTCCCCGGGCGTGGGACGGGAGTCTGTGGACGTTCATCGCAGTCCAGCTGGAGATCATCCGCGAGCAGATCGGGACTCCCAGCCGGCTCGAACCTTCGTCTGCGACGTGGGCGAGAGAACCGGCGACGGCCGTCCCGGCCGCTCGCCTCGCCACCGAGCTGCTCCGACGGCTGGCCATGGAGGGTGAGGAGATCACGGTGACGTTGGGTGAGGACGTGGAGATCACCGTGGCCATCGCCACCGACGGCCCGCCGGCGAGCCCCGACCTGGCGGCCCTGAGCGCCACGGCGGCGGCGCTCGGCGGTGACCTGGCTCTCCACGCCGGTCCGAGCGAGCTCACCGCCCGGCTGCGCCTGGCCGCCACCGGCCGCCCGATTGCGTGACTGCGTGACCCTTCCGCCCGTCGGGCACCGGTAGATTCCCGACGTGCCGTCGATCACCTTCGAGGAACGCCACGTACTTCGAGCGACTGTACGGCGAGGCCCTGATCGACCTCGGCCCCGAGGAAGTGGCGTAGGAACTCCGATCACAATTCTGATCGGGCCTCGAGCCCGGAGTGACGCGCCATGCCCCTGATCCTCGAGTCCACGATCATCAGCAGAGTGTGGACGGTCGATCCCGAGATCCACGGCGACCAGCGGGGCCGGTTCAGCGAGACCTACCGGCGCTCCTGGTTCCCCGGCAGCCGGGAGATGGTCCAGGGCAACCGTTCGGACAAGTCCGCCGGCGCCGTGGTCGGCCTGCACTACCACCTCCACCAGTCCGATTACTGGCTGTGCCCCAACGGGGTCGCCCGAGTGGTGCTGCACGACCTGCGGCGGGGGTCTCGGACCGAAGGTGCGACGCAGACCATAGAGATCAGCGGGGACAACGGGCGGGGTGTGTTCATCCCGCCCGGTGTCGCCCACGGGTTCGCGTCCCTGACCGACCTGACGATGACCTACCTCGTCGACCAGTACTACGACCCCGCCGACGAGCTGGGTGTGGCCTGGAACGATCCCACGATCGCCGCCGACTGGGGCGTTGCCGATCCCATCCTCTCGGCGCGCGATCAGACCAACCCGCGTCGAGGGGACATCGATCCGGCCCGGTGGCCAGGCGCCGTTCCGCCGCGCTAACCGGATCCCGGGGGTGGATCACCGTGCCGACCTTCCGATCGCAAGTACGCTGCACGGGGTGAGCAAAGTGCTCCCGCAGACCCCTGCGGCTCGGCCTTCCCCGCGGCCCTCGGTCTGGGCCGGACTGCTTCGCACCATGCGGATCAAGCAGTGGTCCAAGAACGTCCTGGTGCTCGCCGCCCCGGCTGCCGCGGGCGTGCTGACCCACGGCTCCGCCCTGGGCCGGACCCTGGTGACCCTCGTCGCCTTCTGCGCCGTATCGGCCGGTACCTACTGCCTCAACGACGCCATCGACGTGGAAGCCGACCGCCGTCACCCCACCAAGAGGTACCGCCCCGTCGCGGCCGGGATCGTCAGCCGTTCCCTGGCGATCGGCGTCGGGATCGGGCTCATGGTGCTGGGTACCGTGGGCGGAGCCCTCCTGGCCTGGCGCCTCGGGGTGGTGCTCGCCATCTACGTGGGACTTCAGTTCGCCTACAGCCTCTACCTCAAGGGCGAACCGGTACTCGACCTGGCGTGCGTGGCGGCGGGTTTCGTCCTCCGAGCGGTCGCCGGCGCGGTGGCGATCCCCGTTCCGGTCTCGGAATGGTTCCTCATCGTCACCACGTTCGGAAGCCTGCTCATGGTGACCGGCAAACGACTGGCCGAAGGGCCCGAGTTCGCCGAACCGACGGGCTCCCCCCGCACCGTGGTCGACACCTACAGCCCCACGTTCCTCCGTACCGTGCTTGCCGTCTCCGTCGGCGGGGCCATCGTCGGGTACTGCCTGTGGGCGTTCAGCCTGCAAACCGCCCTGGCCCACCATCGGGACCCGATCTGGTACCAGCTGTCGATCGTCCCGTTCCTGATCGCCCTTCTCCGCTACACGTTCCTGGTGGAAAGCGGGAAGGGGGCGAGACCCGAGGAGCTGGTCTTCGGGGACCGGCCCCTGCAGGTGCTGGGCCTGGTGTGGGCTCTGTTGTTCGCGCTCGGGGTGTACGTCAGCTGAACGACCGCCCTACCCGAACCCCGCCTCCCGAAGCGGCGTCATCCGCTCCCGGTGGGCAGCCCACCGACGACACCCCACCCGGCAGCCAGGTCAAGCTCCTGACCGGGTGGGGTCGGACGTCGCCCAGCGCCGCCCGGGTGACGATCGGTCGAGATGGCGCGGACCTCGCCGCCCGCATCAGTCAGGCCGGACCTCGCGGTGTGGTGGCGCGCGGCTTGGGGCGCAGTTACGGGGACGCCGCCCAGAACGCCGGCGGCCAAGTGGTGGTGACGACCGGCATGGACCGGATCCTGGCCGTCGACGTGGAGCGCGCCGAGGCCCGGGTCGAAGTGGGAGTCAGCCTGGACCGGCTGATGCGCCTCCTCGTGCCGTTAGGTCTCTGGCCCATGGTGACTCCGGGCACCCGGCAGGTGACGGTCGGCGGGGCCATCAGCTCCGACATCCACGGCAAGAACCACCACCACGACGGCACGTTCACCTCCAACGTCTCGTCCCTGGTCCTCGAGACCCCCGCGCTCGGCGCCATGTCGGTCAGTCCGTCGCGAGACCCGGACGTCTTCTGGGCCACGGCCGGAGGAATGGGACTGACGGGGCTGATCTCAGAAGCCACCATCCGGCTGCTGCCGATCGAGACGGCATCCATCCGGGTCGATTCCGAGCGCACGCCAGACCTGGAGGCCACCATGATCCGGCTGGCGGAGGGCGACGCCCGGTACCGCTACAGCGTGGCGTGGATCGACTGCCTGGCCCGGGGCCGGTCGCTCGGCCGATCCGTGGTGGACTTCGGGGACCACGCCCGGCTGGAGGATCTTCCGCCGAAGCGACGCCACCCTGAGCACGCGCTGCGCTTCCAACCCATGGCCGGTCCCCAGGCGCCGCCCTGGACCCCACCGGGGTTGCTCAATCGCTGGAGCGTCGCCGCCTTCAACGAGCTCTGGTACCGAAAGTCGCCCCGCCGGAGGGTGGGCCACGTGATGCCGGCGGCCGCCTTCTTTCACCCTTTGGATGCGGTCGACGGCTGGAATCGCCTGTACGGGCCCCGAGGCTTCGTCCAGTACCAGATGGTGGTACCCGAGACCGGGGCCGATGAGCTGCGTCGCGCCGATCGAAGCCGTGAGCAACGCCCGGTCCGCCTCGTTCCTGGCGGTGTTGAAGCGTTTCGGGGCGGCGAACCCGGCGCCCCTCTCGTTCCCCATACCCGGCTGGACCCTGGCCCTCGACATCCCGGCGGCCTCCCCCGGACTTGGCCCCCTCCTCGACCGGCTCGACGAGATGGTGGTGGCCGCCGGTGGCCGGGTATACCTGGCCAAAGACGCCCGCCTGCGTCCGGACCTCCTCGAGGCGATGTACCCTGACCTGCCCCGCTGGCGGGCCGTGCGAGACCGGCTCGACCCTGAGCGTCGGTTGCGCTCGGACCTGGCCCGCCGGCTTCCGGCCTTGCTCGGATTCGAACTTCTGGAGCTCCATGATGCGAAGACGCCCTGGGTGCAGTGCAGTCGATCCTCGTCGTCGGAGGCACCTCCGAGATCGGACTGGCGATCGCCGCCAAGCTGGCCGCGCCCCGGCAGGCCACGGTCGTGCTCGCCGGTCGCCGAGAGGACGCCCTGGCATCCGCCGCCGACACGCTCCGCCAGGCGGGCGCGGGCCGGGTGCGCTGTCTGCCGTTCGACGCCCTCGCTACCGAAAGCCACGAGGATTTCGTGGCCGCCGCCGTGCGGGAGGCCGATGCCGACCTCGACGCCGTCGTCCTGGCGTTCGGGCTGCTTGGCGACCAGGCGACGGACGAGACGGGCGGAGATGGCGCCGTCCGGCTCGCCCAGACCAACTACGTCGGAGCCGTCTCCGTGGGCCTGGCCGTGGCCCGCCAGCTGAAGGCACAGGGGCACGGCACCCTCATCGTCCTGTCGTCGGTGGCCGGCGAGCGGGTGCGACGAGCCAACTTCATCTACGGCTCTTCCAAGGCCGGCCTCGACGGCTTCGCCCAAGGCCTCGGCGACGCCCTGGCGGGGACCGGCGTCAACGTGCTGATCGTCCGGCCCGGTTTCGTGCACACGAAGATGACGACCGGCATGCAGGCACCGCCGCTTTCCACCACCGCCGGAAGCGGTAGCCGACGCCACCGTGAAAGGCCTGGCGTCGGGCCGCCAGGTGATCTGGGTTCCGGCATCGTTGCGCCCCGTCTTCGCGGTCTTCCGGCACCTGCCCCGCCCCCTGTGGCGCCACCTGCCTGCATGACAGCTCGTCGCCGGCGTCGCCGCGTTCGACTTCGACGGCACGCTCGTCGCCGGCGACAGCCTGCCCCGATTTCTGGCCCGGCTGCTCGGGCGGGCCCGCTTCACCAGGGTCCTGGCGACCTCCGGCGCGGCGATGGCCTCGGCCTACCGGCGGGACGGGCGCGACGGGGCGAAGGCCGCCCTGCTGGCCCGGTCGGTCACCGGCCTTCGCGCCGAGGACGTGGAGGCGGCGGGAAACGCCTTCGGTGCGGCTCTGGCCCGACGCATCCGCCCGGATCTGGCCGAGTGGATGGCCTGGCATGACACCGAGGGGCACGAGCGGATCCTGGTGTCGGCCTCCTTGGCGGTCTACCTGGAGCCGTTCGGCCGGCTCACCGGGTTCGCCCAGATCATCGCCACCTGCCTGGAGACGGGCCCGGACGGGCGCCTCACCGGCCGCATCGAGGGCAAGAACGTGCGCGGCCGAGGAGAAGGCCATCCGCCTCCAGCAGGCCCTCGGTTCCGGCCCCGTACGAGCTCTGGGTCTACGGCGACAGTCCCGGCGACCGGGAGATGCTGGCCATGGCCCAGCACCCCGTGCACATCCGCCGGATCCGGCGTCGGCCGTCACCGCCATGGTCCCCGACGCAGGTTCCCGATACGTCAGACTGTTGCGGTGACTAAGAAGGCGCTCATCACCGGGATCACCGGACAGGACGGCTCCTACCTCGCCGAGCTGCTCCTCGACAAGGGATACGAGGTGATCGGTCTCCACCGACGGAGCAGCACGGTCACCTTCGAGCGGATCACCCATCTCATCGACCGCCTCACCCTGGTGCCGGCCGATCTGCTGGACGAGGCATCGATGATCCGCGTCCTGCGCGATCACCATCCCGCCGAGGTGTACAACCTGGCCGCCCAGTCGTTCGTGCAAACCTCCTTCGCCCAGCCGACTCCTGACCGGCGAGGTCACCGCGCCTCGGCGTCACCCGCCTGCTCGACGCCATCCTGCTCATCGACCCGAGCATCCGCTTCTATCAGGCCAGCTCGAGCGAGATGTTCGGCAAGGTGATGGAAGTGCCGCAGACGGAACGCACCCCGTTCTACCCGCGCAGCCCCTACGGAGTGGCCAAGGTGTACGGCCACTGGATCACCGTCAACTACCGGGAAAGCTACGGGCTGCACGCCAGCTCGGGGATCCTGTTCAACCACGAGAGCCCGCGCCGGGGACTCGAGTTCCTGCCCCGGAAGGTGAGCTTCAGCGCCGCCGCCATCAAGCGTGGGCTGCAGAAGACGGTGTCCCTCGGCAACCTCGAGGCCCAGCGCGGACTGGGGCTACGCGGCCGACTACGTCAAGGCCATGTGGCTCATGCTGCAGCAGGACGAGCCGGGCGACTACGTGATCGCCACCGGGGAGACCCACCCCGTCCGCGAGCTGTGCCAGATCGCCTTCGACCAGGTCGGGCTCAACTGGGAGGACCACGTCGTCGTCGACGAGCAGTTCTTCCGTCCGGCCGAGGTCGACCTGCTCATCGGCGACTCGACCAAGGCCAGGGCGGCCGCTGGGCTGGAAGCCGGAGGTCGGCTTCGACGAGCTGGTCCGCATGATGGTCGACGCCGACGTCGCCGCCCTCGGCGCGTAGACGGCAGGGTGCCGCCACGGAAGTATGACCAGGGCGTCCGCCGGCTGATCGATCGGGGCCGCCGGCGGTCGGGGGGTGAGCCGCCCTCGGAGTCGGGGAACACTGGGACCCCCGACACTGGGACCCCCGACACTGGGACCCCCGACACTGGGACCCCCGACACTGGGACCCCCGGCACTGGGACCCCCGGCACTGGGACCCCCGGCACTGGGACCCCCGACACAAGGATCCGGCAGCGACTGGCCCGATCGGGAAAGCGCTTCTACTGCGTGTGTTTCTCCGCTCGTTCGGGCAGCACCCTGCTTTGCGAGGACATGACGCAGCGGAGTCTGGGCGCCCCGACCGAGCATTTTCAGTTCCCCGAGGCTCCCGTGCTGGACGGACCCCTCTCCGACCACCTCGTCGAGCTCGTCGAGCAATGGCCGGGCGACTACTTCGGCGTCAAGGTGGCGTGGCAGCAGGCGTACGAACTGACCAGCCGACTCCGCCAGGAAGACGACCCCGACGTGAGCCTCGACCTGCGGACCGTGTTCCCGGGCCTGGCGTACGTGCACATCGTGCGCCGGGACAAGATTGCCCAGGCTGTCTCGTCATGGCGAGCCGTGTCGTCGGGAACGTGGCACTGGCCCGTGGGGGCCAAGGTTGACCGGGGCCATCCGGGCTACGACTTCGAGACCATCAAAGCCCACCTGCTCCAGATGATCGCCGAGGACTGGCTCTGGAAGTCCCACTTCGAGGAGCACGCCATCGCGCCGTTCGTGGTCACGTACGAGGACTACCTCGAGGACCGCGACGGCCACCTGCAGCGGATCGCCGATTTCCTGGGTGGGCCGCGCTCCACCCAGAAGCTGGAGGAGCGCATCCAGGTCATGCGAGACGAGTGGACCGAACAGATCACGGACCTCGTCAAGGCCGATCTGGAAGCGCCCCATCAGCCCTACTGGGTGCTGCCGCCGGACCCGGAGAGAGAGGCGCGGGACGGGCCCGAGGAGCCGTCCCCGCCCGCGTAGCCCGGCGCCGAGAAGCTCGTCAGCCCGATTGGCCCACTCCGGCGCCGGCCTCCAAGGCGGCGATATCCAGCCTCTTCATCTCCATCATGGCCCGCATCGCCCCTTGGGCGACCTCGGCGTCCGGGTCGGAGAGCAACTCCCAGAGGCGGGTCGGAACGATCTGCCACGACATCCCGAACTTGTCCTTCAGCCAGCCGCACGGGCCTTCCTCGCCACCCTCGCTCAGGCGGCTCCAGAAGTAGTCGACCTCCTCCTGCGACTCGCAATTCACCTGAAACGAGATGGCCTCGGTGAACTGGAAGTTCGGGCCCCCGTTGAGGCCGACGAACGGCAGACCGTCGAGCTCGAAGGTCACCGTCATCACTGCGCCCTCTTGGCCGGGCCCGGCCTCGCCGTAGCGGGTGACGCCGGTCACGCGGGAGTTCTTGAAGGTCGACGTGTACAGCGCGGCGGCCTCCTCGGCCTGGGTGTCGAACCACAGGAACGGGGTGATCTTTTGCATGATGGGTCCTTTCGCCGGCCCGGGTGCTCTGGCTACTAGAACGACCGACGTCGCCGTTTCTCATCGGACCCACTAGCCGGGGCCTGACCTTGACAGGTGACCAAATAGTCACGTATTGTGGACGTGGTGGCTGACGACGACCGGGTGTTCAAAGCCCTTGCGGATCCGACCCGGCGGCGCCTGCTCGACCGGCTCTTCAGCCGCGAGGGCCTGACTTTGACCGAGCTGGCCTCCGAGGTGGAGATGACCCGCTTCGGAGTGATGAAGCATCTGCGGATCCTCGAAGATGCCGGTCTCGTCGTCGCCCGCCGATCGGGCCGGGAGAAGCTCCATTTCCTCAATCCGGTGCCGATCCGACAGATCTACGACCGGTGGATCGACAAGTACACCGAGCCCAGAGCGGCAGGGCTCATCGACCTGAAGCACGATTTGGAGAAAGAGGCAGGAGCCCCCTGATGGAAAAGATCTACGAGATTTACATCAAGACAACGCCGGAACGACTGTGGAACGCCATCACCGACCCGGAAACCCGGGCGAAGTACAACTTCGGAGCCACCGTGCAGAGCGACTGGAAACTGGGCGCCCGTCTCACCATGAGCGCCCCCAAGGCGACCGGCCTTCTCGGCGACGGCGAGGTCCTCGAGGTCGACCCTCCTCGGCGGCTGGTACACACCATGACCGCCCTTTGGGATGAGGACGTCCGGCGCGAGGGAGCGTCGCGAGTGACGTGGGAGATCGAACCGATCGGCGACTCCTGCCGCCTCACTGTCATCCACGATCAACTGCGGGACGAGGCCAATCCCCAGATCTACGGCGGCTGGCCGATGATCCTCTCCGGCCTGAAGACGTGGCTGGAGACCGGCGAATTGCTGACGACTCCCGGTTCCCTCATGTATGCCTGACCCTTGGCGGGTTCGGGTCGTCAACAGTCAGCCACCCGGCCACGTCTGAGCCAAGCCCGTCAGCCATCCTTGGCGAACACCCCGAGGGCTTGACTGTTCCAACCGGCGATGTCGGAGGCCGGGTCGCCGAAGTACGGTGCGTCACCGAAGCGGTACACCCGCCCTCCGACTCCAGAGAGCAGGTACCCACCGCCATCCGCAGTGGCCGAAACCGAGGTGACGGTGTCCACGATCCCTTCACCGGGCAGCGAACCGACGAAGCGCGCGTTCCCAAACGTGAACACCCCTCCGTCCCGCCCGACCAGCCAGTACCCCTGGCCATTGCCGGTGGCGACCATCCCGACGACAGGCTGGGCCAAACGGACGTTGCCCGTCGAGCCGAAGAACCTGGCATCACCGAACGTGAACACGCCACCGTCCGACGCCACCAGCCAGTACCCCTTACCGTCCGGGGTCGAGGCCATCCCGACGATGGGCTGGTTCAGTCGGATGTTGCCCGTCGAGCCGAAGAACTTGGCATCGCCGAAGGTAAAGACGCCACCGTCACTGGCAAAGAGCCAGTAGCCCCGGCTATCGGGCGTCGAGGCCATGCCGATGATCGGTCGGTTGAGGCGGATGTTGCCCGTCGACCCGTAGAAGTGGGCGTCGCCGAAGGTGAAGATCCCGCCGTCCCCAGCCACCAGCCAATAGCCACCGCCATCGGCGGTGGTGGCCATGCCGATCACGGGGGCGTTCAGCCGCTGGCCAACCATGGACCCGTCGTTGGCGGCCGACCCGAAGGGGTAGACGGCGCCGTTGGCGGCGACGACCCAATAGCCGTTGACCCCGCCGCTTGGGCCCGTGGTGGCGCTGGCGAGGTTGAACCAGTTGCTGCGCAGGCCGGCCACCGCCGCGAACTGGTTGCCGGTAATCGTGATTCGCCCCCCTGATCCGGCGAGCACCATCTCCAACACGCGGCCGCCGACGTCACCCAGACCGTTGCGCTCGGTGACGACAATGGATTGCAAGGTGCCGATCGTGCCCCCATAGGCCGCTTGCAGCCGGCTGGTCGGCACCGACACGGTCCAGGAGTGATTGGGGTTGGAGGGCGTGGCATCGCCCTGGTCGACCACCGCGGGAAAGAGGCCGCCCGCGGTGTACCCCCCGGTCGAGGAGCTGTACTCCGTCAGGGCCGGTTGGGTGGAAAGGAAACCGGCCGGGGTGTCGGCGCCCCATTCGAGAATCTGCCCGGCCGTCTGGGTGACAGCCGCGTTGCTATTGGCGCTGTCGGAGTCGGGATACTGTGTCGGGTCGCCCCCGTACACCTGGCAGCTGGTGGTGTCGCAGATGGCCGGCGGGGAACTTTGGAGGTGGGAGAGGGCGAACGACCGGGCCGCCACGGCCTGCGCCTCGAGAGCAGCCAGCGGCCAGCTGGCCGGCGACTCTCTCGGCACCACCCCTTCGACATATTGGTCGAGTGGCAGCACATTCCATACTTGGGCGGGGCTGGCTTTGAGGACGACAGAACCGGCGAACGAGCGCGACGAGCCCGTCGACCAGGGTCCGGACACCACCACATCCGCGGCGGCGCTGCCCACCTTGGCGGTGAAGCTCTGATCGGCGGACGTTCGATTGACGGTGGTTGGGCTGGCCACCGCCTTGCCATTGAGGAAGAGTTGCCCGCCTGCTGGGGCCGCAACCCGCAGCGACGCGACACTGTCCAACTCGTCGAGCCTGACGTTGACCGACTGGGTCGAGCTCACCACGGCCCGCACGGTCCCGCTGTAAAAGTGACTGAGAATCTGCGAGGCGGACCAGCTGAACGGGGCCGAGGCATAGCCGAGGGCGCCGTACTGCCCCATGCCTTCGCCACTCCCCCAGCCATGGCCGGCAATGGTCAACGTGGTGGGCAGCGCGGCGGCGACCACATCCGCTGCGGGCCCGGCCGTCCCACCGGAGACCTGGGCGTAACCCGCCGGCGAACCCACGCCGAACGCCCATCCGGCGGCCACTGCCATCGAGATGCCGATGCTCACAATTCGTCGCACACGCTGGATCTCCTGAGTCCAGATTCCGCCCGACCGGACTCTCACGCTAGCGGTTGGACTAGCCGCCGGCGACCCTCCGGCACTAGGAGTCCACGCCGACTACGGGACCCGGGATCGCCTGGCCTCCGGTCGAGCCGTAGAACCGGCCATCTCCAAAGGAAAACACCCCACCATCCGACGCCACCAACCAATACCCCCGACCATCCGGCGTCGACGCCATCCCCACCACCGGCTTCACCAACCGCACATTCCCCGTCGACCCGAAGAACCTGGCGTCACCAAACGAAAACACCCCACCATCCGACGCCACCAACCAATACCCCCCACCATCCGGCGTCGACGCCATCCCCACAATCGGCTGATTCAGGCGGATGTCGCCCGTCGACCCGAAGAACCTGGCGTCACCAAACGAAAACACCCCACCATCCGACGCCACCAACCAATACCCCCACCATCGGGCGTCGACGCCATCCCCACAATCGGCTGATTCAGGCGGATGTTGCCCGTCGACCCGAAGAACCTGGCGTCACCAAACGAAAACACCCCACCATCCGACGCCACCAACCAATACCCCCGACCATCCGGCGTCGACGCCATCCCCACCACCGGCTTCACCAACCGCACGTTCCCCGTCGACCCATAGAAGCCGGCGTCACCAAAGGCAAACACCCCCCCATCGGAAGCGTCGAGCCAGTACCCGAGCCCGTTGGTGGCGATCGACAGGCCGACGACCGGCCGGTTCAGGGCGTGGCCTCTGAGGTCCCCGAGGAACAGTGCCGATCCGAAGTTGTACACGCTGCCATCGGATCCAGCCACGTCGTATCCGTTGAACGCGTGCGGAGGGACCGCGGCGGCGGCCAGCGCGGCGGGAACGTCGAGCACGCCCCCGTTGATGGGATTGCCACCCGTTGTCGGCCGGGCCGTGCTCTGGAGGATCTCGGTGATCTGCGGACCACTCAACGACGGGGCGTGCGCAATCATCAGCGCCGCCGCAGCTGCCACTTCGGGCGCCGACTCAGACGTACCGGTCTGCAGTGCGTCGCACGGGGGACCCTGGTTGCTACACAGGGCGTTTGGCCAGGTGGAGACGATGTTGAGGCCGGGTGCGGCGATGTTGGCCGCTGGACCCCACTCCGAGAAGAACTGGACCACTCCGTTGTTGTCCGTGGCGGCCACCGAAAGCACGCCAGGGAACGAGCCCGGGAAGGTCGGCTCGTCCGACCCATTGGGGTTGCCGTTGCCGGCCGCGGCTACCACCACCACGTTGTGGGCCAGGGCGTAGTCGATCGCCGTCTGGAGATCAGCGCTCGGACCACAGTCGGTCGGGTCGATCGAGCACGGGAAGTTGGCAAACGACATGTTGATGACCCGAACGTGGTAGGTGTTGACCGCCTGCATGATGGCGGTCGCTACGTCGGTGGTGTTGCCCTCGCCCTCGGAGTCGAGCACCTTGAACACCACGACGTTGACGCCCCAGCCGAGACTGGCCACCCCCATCCCGTTGTCGGTGTCCGCGGCCAGAATCCCCGTGACGTGGGTGCCATGCCCGAGGGGATCACCGGAGCCGGCGCACAGCGGATCGTCGTCGATGCACACATTGACGTTGCCAACCACCTTGCCGGCCAGGTCCGGCTGGCCGGTATCCACGCCGCTGTCCAACACGGCGACGGTGGTCCCGTTGCCATGGGTGACGTTCCACGCCGCTGGGGGCGCCGATCGTCCGGAGATACTGCTGATTCGCAGAAGCGCCATCGGCGTCGCACGTGCCCACGTAGCACGGATCGTTGGGGGTGGGACTGGCGGTGGCGTGGACGGCTTGGGCCACTTCCGCGTACGTCACACCGGGTTGGGCCTGCAGCTGGGAAACGACCTGGGCCGCCTGGCTGGCCGGAACTGCGCAATTCGTACCGACCGTCGGGCACGGATTTCGGTGCCGTGACCGACATGCTCTTCAACACGGCGTCGGCCCGGGGCGCCGCTCCGGCCATCTTGACGACGACGGTCTCCAGCGGGGCGGAGGCAGAGGGAGAGGGTGAGGCGGGTTGAGTAGAGGCGGGTTGAGTAGAGGCCTGCGCCGGCCCGGCTCCCGGCCCCATGGCCATCCCCATCGCCATGACCATGGCGGCGCCGGCCAGCAGGGCCGCCGTTTCCGCACGCGCCACGCGGCGCGATCACCAAACGCCTGCCCTCATGATGGCGGCCAGCATAATCGTGGGGTTCGCGGATCTGATCGCGTCCTCCTGCTACGTTCAGCCGCCGTGACCGGCCGGATCGCCTTCGTTCCACCCCGCTTCGGGCCCCAGGTGGTGGGAGGTTCGGAGTCGGTCACGCCGCGAGGCCGCAGCGGGGTTGGCGGCTCGTGACTGGGACGTCGAGGTGCTGACCACCCGGGTCGTGGACCACTACACCTGGGCCAACGACCTGCCGGAGGGCGTGTTCCTCGAGGATGGCGTGACCGTGCGGCGGTTCTCGACCGTGCCCCACGCGTCCCGCCGCGGGCTGCGAGCCCAGCGGTCCATCCAGGAGGGGGTGATCCCACCGGTCGACGAGCAATGGACCTGGGTCAGCTGGCGCTTCAGCGTCCCGGATCTGTTCCACCACCTGCTGCGCTATGGGGTGGGGTACGACGCGGTGGTCTTCGCTCCGTACCTGTTCTGGACGACCACGGCCTGCCTGCCTGCAGTCGCCACCAAAGCGGTCGTCATGCCCTGCCTCCACGACGAGGCGTACGCCCGGCTGGACGTGGTGCGACCGGTTTTGGCCGACGCCGCGTCGGTGTGGTTCCTGTCGGAGCCGGAACATGCTCTAGCCCACCGCCTCGGACCGGTCGCTCGTCGCCATGCGGTCACCGGCGCCGGGGTCGACATACCGTCGGGCTACGACCCGGACGGGTTTCGCGCCCGTCACGGCATCCGCCGCCCGTTCATCTTGTACGCCGGCCGGCGCGAGAAAGACAAGGGCTGGGACTGGCTGATGGACGCCTTCGCGACCTCGATCGCCGGCCCGGGCCTCGACGATCTCGACCTGGTGACCATCGGCGTGGGCGAGGTCCGCCCCCCAGACACCTGAGCGAGCGGGTGATCGACCTCGGGTTCCTGTCCGACTCCGAGCGCAACAACGCCTTCGCCGCCGCCCTTGCCTACGTGCAACCCAGCCGCATGGAGAGCTTCTCGCGCACCATCATGGAAGCCTGGTTGGCGGGAACGCCCGTGCTGACCATCGACAACAGCGACGTCGTCCGGTGGCACTGCCAACAATCCGGCGGGGGCCTGGCGTTCGGCGACGGGACAGAGCTCGGACGGCACCTGCGCCGCCTCCACAACCAGCCCGACGAGGCGGCCGCCATGGCGGCTCGGGGCCGGCACTACGTGATGGCCAACTACACCTGGCCGGTGGTGCTCGACCGCATGGAGTCCGACCTGCTGGATCTCATCTCCACGGGCACCCGTTGAGTACCCGACCGCGGGTTCTCGTCGTCGGTTCCTACCCGCCCATCCCGCTGCCCGCCGCCGCCGCCACCATGGCCGCGGTACAACGGGCCTGGGCCGATGGCGACGAGGTGACCGTGGCGTCACCCCGCCTGAGCGCCGCCCATCTGGCCGTGCCGGTCGTCGGTCTGCTCGCCGGACGACGCCTGGGCAACCTGCACCGGCACACCGGGGCCAGCCGTCTGGTAATGGTCCTGGAGCCCGGCCTGCCCGTGCCGTCGCTGCCGCCCGGCCAGTCCGGGTCATCGCTCCAGCCCGGCCAGTCCGGGTCGTCGCTGCCGCCTGGCCAGTCCGGGTCGTCGCTGCCGCCTGGCCAGTCCGGGTCGTCGCTCCAGCCCGGCCGGCTGATCGGCCGGATGCACCAGTGGCTGACGGTCGAGGCCCTCCGTCCCGCCCTTGCCACCTTCGAGCACGTGACCTTCGTGCGGGTGGGCGATCTCGGGATGTCACCGTGGGTGGAGCGCCGGTTGCTGGGGTCCGGCACCGAGGTCGTCGAAGAGCCTCCCTCGCCGGCGAGTACCGCGCCGGAGGCGGTGGGTGTTACGACCCTCGGGCCGGTAGAGGTTCCACCCCGTGAGCGACCTCAACAGATCGCGGGGGTGCTCGCCCGTCGGGTGCTCGGGCCGTACGCCGGGCCGATACGGGCCCGGGTGGGGGCGGTCGTGCGCCCCCTGCGCCGCTAGCGCCGCTAGCGCCGCTAGCCCCGTGCGCTCCCTGCGCCCCGTGCGCCGCTAGCCACGCCCGCGCCGGGCCTGGGTCCCGGCCGGCGGGCGGCTCGCCGCCTCCTCAGAACAACAACGTGACACGAGTGCCTCGGCCCAGGCCTACCCCTGTCACGTTGTCGTCGTCGTATACGACAACAATGTGACACGAGTTGCCTTGCCGCACATCACGCGTGTCACGTTTGTGTTCCGGGGCGACTACCGACGAGCCACCACGTTGGCGTAGGACCGGTCGAGCAGACCGAGACCGCGTCGATGGGCGCCAGGTCGTCCTCGAGCACCCGGAGCCGCAAGCCGCGACGACCGAGCAGTTCGAGCAGCGCCGCAGGGTCGTCGCCGACTTGTCGGATCTGCTCGGGCGACCACTCGAACATGATGGTAATGCCCGGGTTGGCGTCCAGCGTGCGCTCCAGCCCGGCGAAGGCGTGCACCTCGGCTCCTTCGACGTCGACCTTCACCACGTCGACCCGGGCCGAGTCTCGTCGAGCACGTCGTCGAGGGCGGACGGCCTCGACCTCTACCTGCTCTTCCCGGTCGTCGCCAGACTCTGCCATGGCGCCCTCCGGCCGACGGACCCGACGCTCGAGTTGGCCGGCGTAGTGCGGCCCGCAGGTGGAAGTCCAGGGTGGTGTGCGACGACCACGCCGCTCGGTGCCCATACCGTCGACGCCGCTCCTGGACAGCCGTTGATGATCGACGTTGCGCCGGAGCAACTCGGCCAGGCCGGGGTGGGCCTCGACCGCCACCACCCGCCCGTCTTTGCCCACCAGCCGCCCGCCCAGCACCGTGTAGTAGCCGATGTTGGCGCCGACGTCGACGAAGACGTCGCCGGGGCCCAGAGCCTGACTGGAGCCAGCCGGTCACGTGCGCCTCCCAGAGGCCGTCGAGCAGCAGCCAGGGCGCCAGCAGGGAGTCGCGGGTATCGACGACCAGCTTGGCCCCCCACCGGGTAGCCACCAGGGCCTGGTGGTCGCCGAGGTAGACGGGACCGGCCGGGTACCGGGAGGCCTCGAGGCCGCGACCAGGCGGTGTTCGACGGCGTCCAGGCGCGCCTGCCAGCTCGGTCGACGCCGGCCGAGCGACGCAGTCGGGCCGCGGCCCGGACGCGCCGGCCCACGAAACCGCGTCGTCCCACGGAGGCCAACGCTAGCGCTGCGGCCGCTTCGGGCCGGAAGGTGGTCAGGATCCGTTCGGCCAGTTCGGCGTAGCGGTCGGTGATGGCCGGGCCAGCTGAAGACTTCGCGGGCGTACGTCCTCCCCGTCGCGCGGCGAGCGTCGGAGCGCAGTTCCGGTCCGCACAGCAGGCGGTCGACCGCCACCTCGAAGTCGCCGTAGTCGTCGAACCACAGCCCCCCGCCGCTGCGCTCGCAATGCTCGACCGTCGGCTCGCAGCGCCCGTTCACCAGGACCGGCTTGCCGGCCAGCCAACCTTCCAACACCACCAGGCTGAACGACTCCCACGCCGAAGGCGACCGACGACGAAGTCGCAACCGACCAGGGCCCCCCACTTGACGTCCTCGGGCTGGCGGCCGGCGACGACGATGCCGTCGTCTCCGGCGGCTCAGGGGCTCGTGGACCGGTCCGAGGAACACCAGTCGAGGGGCGTCCGGGCGGCGGCGCCGGTAGAGGCGTCCACAGCTCGGCCAACAGTGCGCTCCCTTGGCCCGCTCGACCCGGCCCGACGCACAGCACGAAGGGCTCGTCCGCACCGAGACCCAAGGCCGAGCCGGGCGGCCCTACGGGTCGCCGGCCGCCTTCGACCACGGCGTTGCCCGATGACCCTGGCCGGCAGCTGGGCGACCGGGAAGGTCCGCTCGACGAGGCGCCGCTCCGCGTAGGAATTGAAGGCAAAGCCGCCGACCGCCGCGAACACCGTCGCCATGACGGCAGGTGCAGCTCCGGTTCGTCGTGGGCGGCGCCGTGGAACACGACCCGCCGGCCCGAGGCGGGGCACCCCGTGCACGGCCGGCCAGAACAGGTAGGGGGTCACGGCGATCAGGTCGCAGTCGGAGGACTCGGCCTCGTCGATGGCAGACGGGGCAGACCGGGCCCGACCAGCTCCACGAAACGCCGAGCCACCGATATCGGACGTCGCCTCCGGGTCGGCGCGGATCGCCGGGTACATCTCGAGGTAGCGGGGATCCCGACCCGAGACCGACCGGTGTCGGTGGACCGTCACGCCGTTGATCTCGATGATCGCCGGGCGGGTACTCGTCCGCCCAGGTCGCCGCCGGACCGGGCGCACGTGGTGAACACCTCGGCCTCCCAGCCCCTCAGGGCCACGAGATGCTCGCAGCAGCGTGCGCAGCCAGTGCTCCGTCCCGCCGACGACCTCGGTCCCGTAGCGGGGAACGACGAGGCCGAGCTTCATCGTCGACCGGCCGCGACCCGGTACCAACGCGCCCCGGGGCCGTAATCGACTGTCCCTTCGTACCCCGCCCGATGCAGCACGGCCAGCCACGTCTCCGGGCTGAGCGGTCTGGACGGGCTGGTGTCGGCCCGCTCCGGGCCCACCTGCTCCCGCCACCACCACGGGGCCGCGGCGCCGATGACCACGGTGCCCGTCACCCGGCCGATCTCGGCCGCCAGCTCGGGTAGGCGGGCGGGATCGACCACATCGGTGGTTCCCACGAACAGGACGGCCCCCAGCATCCGGTCGCCGACCGCCTCCAGGTGGGTGGCCAGGTCGCCGTGGCGAACGTCCGGATGGTCGAGGTACGGGTCACCGGACGGCGTCAGCCCGTAGGCGTCCAGGCCCTGCCGGCGGAGGCTGCCGACCGCGGCCTCGGCATCCGGCCCGGCGTAGAGCAGCCGGCCCTCGACAGCCAGGCCGCCCTCGACAGCCAGGCGCCCCTCGACAGCCAGGCCGCCCTCGACAGCCAGGCGGCCCTCGAGGGACAGATCGCTGTCAGGGAGCCAGGCCGGCGGCTGGCCCGGCGACCCAGCGGCGGCGAGCTCGGCCGCGGGAGCCCCTCGGCGGCGAGCCCGGCAGCGGCGAACTCGGCCGCGAGCCCCTCGGCGGCGAGCCCCTCGGCAGCATCGGGCGTCCGGGCGTCCTCCGGGCCTGAGGCCCCACCCTCCGGGACCGAGGCGGCCCGACCCTCCGGACCCGAGGTCGCCGCTGCCGACGTGCGCTCGCCGGCCGACCGGGACGCCCGCGCCTCGAGCCGTTGCAGCCGAGCGTCCACGTCCTGAATGCGGGCCGACACCGTGTGCAGGGCGGTGGCCAGAAGCTGGCCGAGCGACGAGACCTGGGCGGGCAAAGGGCCGAGCACCGCGGCCGCCGCCCGCTGGGCCGCCCGGCCAGTAGGGGTGGAGGCGCCGGCAGGCCCGGCCGGGGTCGCCAGCGCGGCCTCGACCGCGTCGGCCAGCCGGTCCAGTTTCGGGGCGAGCGGGCGGGGCGACTGTCGGTCGAGCGCCACCCCCAACTGGGCCTCGTCGTCGACCGGGAAGTCGGGCTCGGCCCGCCTCCGGGCGGCCTCGCGGCGAAGCTCGCCGATCACCACGTCGAGATCGTCGCCGGCCGGGCTCATACGCCGCCCGCAACCACCAGGCCGCCCTGGCGGACCCACTCTGTCATCGCCGCCGGATAGTAACAACGCCCCAGCCGGTGGACCCCGAGATCCTGCCGCCCCTCCGGCCAGGGCCGCCGGTCATGCCGGGGCCACCAGCGTCAGGAGCGACTGGGCCAGCCGATCGAATTGGTGTGCGGCCGCAAAAGCCTGTCCCTGGGCCGTCAGGCGCCGCAACTCGGCCTCGGAGTCCAGAAGATCCTCCATGCGTCCGGCCACGGCCGCCGGCTCGATCGAGCGGAGGAACGACACCGTGCCCTCTGGCCATTCCCCTGCCGAGGCGATGTTGGTCAGCACGGGCACACCCGAGGACAGGGCATCCAGCACGGCGGCCGAGCTCTCGCCACTGCTCGATTCCCGCAGCTGCACGGCCAGGGTCGCCTGGTCCAGCCAGCCCCGCCATCCGTCCTCGTCGACCGGCCCGACGACCTCGACTCGGTCGGCCACGCCTCTCGTCTTGGCCCGGTCGGCGATGACCCGGGCCAGGATCGGCAGGCAGGGCCCGACGAAGGCGAGCCGGCAGCCGGTCAAGGCGGCGGCATCGACGAGCAGGTCGGGTCGCTTCGACATCGACACCACCCCGAACGACACGGCCAGCGGGTCATCGGGTCGCGCCGTCGACGCGATCGGCCGGGTTCGCAGCGGCGGGCAGGCCGGCGGCAGGACGTGAATCGGGGGGTGGTGAGCCAGGGGCGCCAAATCCAACACGAGCAGGCGGCGGGCCAGCTCGGAGTTGACCATCACCCCTTGGCACCGCTCTACCAACGGTCCTACCAGCCCCACGCCTGCGGCGATCAGCTCCAGGTTCGACCGGCCGGCTCGGCGGGCTGCAGCCAGGGGCGGTCGGCCGGGGTAGGCCCGGGCCAGCAACGCCGCCATCTTCGCCGAGAACTCTTCGTCGTCCAGCCCGGCCAGCGCCGTCGTGGCGATCGCCGGCAACCGGACCTCGTGCAGCCACAGCCAGCCCGGGTATTCGAGGGCCAGGGCCACCGTGGCCATGTGGCCGTCGGAATTGCCGAGGGTGTACACGATGGCGTCGTACGAGCTCGGTCGGGTATCAGTTCCGAAGGACGCCGCCGGGACGAATGCGGCCCGTCGCGGGAGGTCCGGGATGGTTGGAGCCGCGCCGACGGCATCGACCTGGACACTGGCGGGGATGTTCGCCAGGATGCGTCGGTTATAGGCCCCGATCCCGCTTTCCGGGGGCAGTGGGCCAACCAGGGCGAGGCGGCGGCGGATGCGGCGGGCAGCCCACCTCGGACCCGTCGAACCCATCGGAGCCGTCGAAGCCATCGGAGCCGTCGAAGCTCCGGATGCCCGACGGGGTGCGGCCAGCTGGTCGAGGGCTTCGCCGGCCCTGGCGGCCACCGCCGCCCAGGTCGAGGCGCCGACCAGCTTCTGCTGAGCGGCCAGGATCTCCTCCCGCCGCCGGACATCCAGGCGCAGCCCGGTGATGGCGCCGGCGATCGAATCGACGTCCGCCGGGTCGAACCCGGCGAACGGCGTCGCCGCCACCTCCCGCAGCGCGGTCGTCCAGGACGCCAGGGCCGGCGTCCCGCAGGCGGCCGACTCCAGAACGGGGAGGCCCGAGCCCTCCGCCAGGGACGGCATCACGGTGGCCGCCGCCCGGCGATAACAGGCTCGCAACAGCTCGTCACCCACCGGTCCGGCCAGGACCAGCCGGGCGCCCAGACCCGAGCTGGTTGCTGCGTCGCGGAGCCGCTGCTGCCATTCGGGGGTGAGGTCCCCGACGACGACCAGGTGCAGGTCGACGTCGTTGCGGACCAGCCGCCCGACCGCGGCCACCAGTTGTTCGGTTCCCTTGCGGGCATCGCTGCCGCCGACAGTCACGAGGTAGGGGCGGCCCTCCAGGGCCCCGAAATGGAAGCGCCACAGCTCGTCGTCGGTGCCATCCGCCGGGGAAAAATATGGCGACACCCCGGCGCCCACGGTCACGACCCGGTCCGGTCGGCAGCCCAGGAGCTCGATCGCCTCGCTCCGGGTGTGCTCCGAGATGGCCAGCACCAGGTCGGCCGTGCCGACCCACGCCGCCCGGGCCTCGTAGCGGGACCGGTGATCCGCGGTGGGCAGATAGTGGTGAGGGGCCCGCAACGGGATCAGGTCGTACAGGGTGACGACCCTGGGGATACCGGTCTGGGCCCAGTGGGGGGCGATGGCGAGCACGGCTGGGTCGCCCGGCCCGGCGTGCAGGAATGGAGCCGTGACGTGATGGGCCAGCCGACGGTGCTCGCGCACCAGCCGGCGGGTCTCGGCGATGCAGTCCCAGCGGACCAGGTCGTCGGCGATCAGCTCGGCCGGTAGGCCGGCGGCGGGAGGAAGCTCCGGGGCCAGCAGGGCCGCGGCGACCCGGCCGGTTCGGGCCAGGGCGGCGGTGTACGCCGCTACGTAGCGGCCAATACCGCGATCCGCGAAGCCCTGGACCTGGAGCGCATGGATGTCGAGAGCAACGCTGACCCGGGTGCTCAACGGTGGTCCGTCGCGGCGCCGAGGAGTCGCTCGATCTCCTCGACGCGGCGCGCCATACGAGCCTCGGATTCGGCCGCCACGAGCGAACGCTCGGTCTGCGCCGCGGCCCGGGTACCGATCCGCTGCACCAGGTCCTCGATCTCGTCCAGGCGCGTCGAAAGCGCCGTCAGGCGGCCTTCGATGACGTCGAGCCGTCGATTGATGGCGTCCAGGTGCTCGACCATCGGCTGCATCAAGCGGGCGAGCACCGGCCTCAGACGACGCGACATCACTGGCGACGGAGCCTAGGCCAACCGGCCCGAGAGCCAGGCGTCGATGGTGTCGACAAATTGCTTGGAGGTGAGGTCGAGGGCAAATCCGGCCGCCCGGTGCCGACCCGCGTCGATGAGGGCGAGGCGCTGGGAGTCGTCGGTCAGCAGGTCGTTGGCCGTGGACGCTACGGCGAGGGGCTCCTTGTCGTCGACGAGGATCCCGGCCCGGTCGACGGTATCGGTGACCGCTGCGGCCCGGTAGGCGATCACGGGGACGCCGAGCTCCATGGCTTCGAGAATCGGCACGCAGAAGCCTTCGTGCTCGGACATGCACACGAACACGTCCGCCGTCGCGAAATAGGCGAGCAGTTGAGGGAAAGCGACCGACTCGCGGCAATCCACGCTGTCGCCCAGCTCCAGCTCCGCGATCTCCTGCTCGAGGGCTCGCAGGTAGCGGGGTGACGTCGCACCGCCGATGAGGGTCAGTTGGGCCAGGGGATCGAAGAGCCGACGGTACACGGCGAAGGCCGCGATCACGTCGTGCTGGCACTTGTTCGGGGCCACTCGCCCCACGAACAGCCAGCGGTGGCCGCCTCGCTCCCGCCCGCCCGCCAGCCGACGGACGGTCTTGGCGTCGGGCTCCCGGTGGTACTCCTCGAGGTCGACGAGCAGCGGGCACACCGCGGTGGGGTGGTACCCGAGGCTGACCAGCTCCGCTTCGTTGTAGGCCGAATCGGCGACGGCCAGGCCGGCCACATCGGCCAGGCCGGCAAGCTCCTGACGGGCCTTCTGCATGCTCTGGGCGGCGGGTGGCTCCCACCGGGCGTAGTAGCGGGAGGGCGTGACGTTGTGATAGTCGACGGCAATCCGCTGGCCTCGATCCGCCAGGGTGTGCAGCCAGCTCACCATCCGCGAGTCGGTGGAGGCGTGATAGATGAGCAGGCGATCGGGGTCCGGCTCGTCCGGGCCGTCCAGGTACGGCCGGCCCTCGCCCCGCAGCCGGGGATCGATGACCTCGGCGTAGATGTCGGATTGGTAGCCGGCTCGGCGCAGGGCCCCGCGCACCTGAAGAGCATGATTGCCGATGGCGTCGTACTTGGCGAAGCCGGGGACGAGCTGGTCGATCCTCATGGACGGCGGGAGGATCCGCCCTCCAGGTGGTCGACCCGCTGGGCGAGGTCGGCGAGCTCCCCTTTGAGTGACGTTGTCTCCTCTTCCAGCCGCTCGGTACGATCGACCAGGATGCCCCCGAGATTGGCCACCGCCTGCCCGAAGGCGGTGAGCTGCCGGCCGAAGTACCGGAGGTACCACGCCACCAGCCGTTTGACCGTCGTCTTGACCAGACGGGCCAGGGGGATCCGCGAAGCCGTGGGCGCGTCCAGGTCGATGACGGAGAGGTAGCCGATGGCGGTCAGCGCGGCGCGCGCGTCGGTGTCTTCGTCATCGCGGATCGCCAGCCGCCTCACGGCCTCACGGGCTCGAGCCAGGTAGCCCGGGGCGATGACGGCGAGCCGAGCCTCCTCGGCGGCCAGCTTCGCGTTGCCCGTTCCGTCGACTGGCGCGGCCATCCAGCGACGGTACCAAGCCGGGCGCGCCGGGTGACGTATGCCGCGGTCCCCCCGGGATTGCCGGATTCCAACGTGCGGGCATCTATATACTGACGCCCCAAAGCAGATGGAGAACCTCGACCGGACGCAGGCGCCAATGACGTCACTCCGTGAGGACACCGCCCCTGAGGAGTGGCGCTAGCCCCATGCGGGATACCGGACCTATATCGCTGGCCGTAGCCGTTCCCACCTACAACGAGGCGGAGACGGTCGGACCGTTGCTCGACGTCATGCAGGCGTCGCTGGGCGACGTCGAGGGGCTCACCACCACGGTGCTGTTCATCGACGACAACTCGCCCGATGGCACGGCGAAGCTGATCGAGGGCTGCCAGGAAGACCGGCAATCCCACAACTTCCGGATCCGGTTGCTGGGCAGGCCACGCAAGGAAGGGCTACGCCGGGCGTACGTCGACGGCTTCCGGCACCTCTTGGCCGATGGGAGCTTCGACTTCATCCTGCAGATGGACGCCGACCTTTCCCATCACCCTCGCTACATCCCGAAGCTGCTGGAGGCCGGCCGGGACGCCGATCTGGTGGTCGGATCCCGGTACATCCAGGGCGGCGGGACCCCTGATTGGGGCTGGCGCCGCCGCCTGCTGAGCTGGGGAGGCAACAGGTATGCGCGCCTGCTGCTCGGCCCCCCGATCACCGACTACACCGGAGGGTTCAACCTCTTTTCGACCGGGCTACTCGGTCGCATCGACATCGAGCGGCTGCACGCCTCGGGCTACGGCTTCCAGATCGAGCTGAAATACCAGGCCTTGCAACTGACCAGCGCCGTGCAGGAGGTTCCCATCGTCTTCATGGACCGCCGGGTCGGCGAGTCGAAGATCCCCTCGAACACCATCGTGGAGGGACTCCTCGTCGTGCCCCGAATCCGGCGGGCCGCTCCTCCGAGGACTCGGTGGGAGCAGCGCTCGGCGAGGCCGTGAGCTCAGCGCCTTTCGAGTCGTACAGCCGCAACGGGGAAGACGTCGTCCTGTGGCGGGCCCTGGGAGGCACCGGCCCGGGCTGCTTCGTCGACGTCGGCGCCAACCACCCCCGCCATGGATCGGTCAGCATGGCCTTCTACGCCAACGGATGGAGGGGTATCACCGTCGAGCCCGATCCGGAGTTGGCCCGGCTGCACCGCCTCGAACGGCCCGACGACGTCCAGTTCTCTGTCACCGCCGCCGCCAGTGACGGAGCAACCGCCACGCGGCCCCCGACCCGGCGGATCGACGCCATGCTGGCCGAGGCCGGCTGGGCCGGGAACGACATCCAGTTCATGTCCGTCGGGACGGCGGCGTCGGCAGGCGGTGCGCTCCAAGGGATCGACCTGGCGACCTGGCGCCCTTGGATCCTCGTCGTCGGAGCCCAGCGCGCCCCTCGGCGCCGAGCCGCCCCGCACCTCGTGGGAACCACTCGTCACGAACGCCGGCTACCGCTTCTGCCTCTTCGATGGGCTGGCCGCCTTCTACGTGGCCGATGAGCACGGTGACGAGCTCGGCCCCGCCCTCAGTTACCCCGCGTGCCCGCCTGACCACTATAGGAGTCCGGAGGTCCGAGACCTCAGCGAACGACTCGCCGCCATGCCCCGGCTCACCGAAGAGGTCATCCACTGGCGCACCCAGGCCATGACCCGCTGGGCCACGGCGGTAGCCAACCTCGCAGAGGTCCACGAGCTGGAGGCTCAGCTGGAGGAGCTTCGTGGCACCCAGGCGGCCCTCGAGCATCGCTACCAGCTGTTGGCTGGGCACGCCGAGGGCTTGCAGCGGCAGCTCGACGAGTTGCAGGGCTCCACCTCCTGGCAGGTGACGCGGCCCTTGCGAGCCGTCAGCGGTCTGCTGGATCCGGCTCGCCGCCCCCACTGAATTTCCACCTGTCGACTACCATCCCGCCGATGCAGCGCCTCGAACGGAGAGTGGTCGCGCTTACGCCCTGGAAGGCGAAGACGTGGCGAGGATCGCCTGCCCGGGCATGCGGGATCCTGAAGGTGGTGTCGGCCCTCACCTCGGTCGGGCCGCACACCCGATGGCTCGACTACGGCTGCGGCACCGGGGGTCTGATCGCCTACCTCCGGGCCCAGGGCATCTCTGGCGCAGTCGGTTTCGAGCCAGGTTGGGCGGGCCGCCTGCTGACCCAGAGAGGGGACCTGGCCGTCACCAGCCGCGACCTCGACAGATCGCAGAGAGCCTTCGACGTGGTCACTCTCATCGAGGTGATTGAGCACGCGGTGGTCCCGACATCGGAGTTGCGCCGAGTGAGAAACCTGCTGCGCCCGGGCGGGCCCTGCTTTCTCACCACCGGAAATGCCGAGCCGTATCGCGATCGGCTCCCCCGCTGGCGCTACGTCGTCCCCGACGTCCACGTCTCCTTCTTCGAGCCGCGCAGCCTGGCGGTCGCCTTCGGCCGGGCCGGATTCGAAGTGGCCTGGCCCGGTTACCGGCGGGGGTGGGAGGACATCATCGGCTTCAAGGCTCTGAAGAACCTCGGCGTCAGGTCCGGCGGGCGCCCGTTCGACCTGATCCCGTGGCGGGTGCCGTCGCGGGTCGTCGATCGCCGGCTACGCGTGACGGCCCATCCGGTGGGATGGGCTGGATGACTCCGTCGCGCGAAAGCGTCGTCGTCAGGGCGACATGAGGGGGTGGCCGTTGACCAAACCGACGAAGACCACGATGGCGATCAGCCCCCTGGAACACGCCGAAGACGCCCACCGTGAGCTCGAGGAGCCGGGGCGGGCGAGCTTGGCGTACGCTGCGGCGAACACCGGAAGCGGCACCAGGGCGTAGCGCAGGATCGAGTCCGGCCAGTAGGAGCTGAAGGCTACGAGCGTGCCGGCGATGGCATATCCCCACCAGGCGGGCGACATGCCCCTCCCCCGCAGCTGAAGCCGGACGAGGTAGACGAAGCCGATGACTACGGTCGACGAAGGCGAAGCCAGCGGCCACGTAGGGCGCCTGGTGCCACGCCGATCGGGTCGTCAACAGGTCCCAGACCGTCTTGAAGGGCGTCTCGAACCACACGAAGCGGCCGTTCCACGCCTTTTGGGCACTGACAAAAGCCAACGGTGCCCGGTCCGACGCCCATCCGTAGGCGACGAACGCGACCAACCCCAGGCTGGAGGCGGCGGCGGCCACCACGATCCCGATCCGGCCTTGATGGTTCGGCCCGGGCGCAACGCTTCTGCGGCGATGGCCACGACCAGAACCACGCCGGATTCCTTGGTCAGGCCGGCCACGATGGCCAGCAGCACGGCGAGCACCCAGCGTTCCCGGTGGATGAAGAGCAGGCAGAGGGCGATGGCCGTGAGCAGGAGGCCTTCCGCATAGGCCACGTTGAGGATGAAGGCCGCCGGGAAGAACATGACGAGCGCGACCGCTTTGAGGGCGGCCTTGTCCCCCAACACATCCCGAACGAGCAGCCCGATCGCCACTGCGGCCAGCCCGCCCAGGATCCACGCGCCAGTATGGCGGCGTCGGTATAGGACAGACCGGTTATCTCCTTGGTCACCCGAATGACGAGCGGAAAACCGGGAAGAAGGCCCAGCGGCTTCCATGTGCTTCCGAAGCGAGCGTGTTCGGGTACCCGTGCTCGGCGATTCGGATGTACCACCCCGCATCCCACGCCGTGTATGCCTTCGAGACCCGAAGTGTCGGGGCCAGCCAAGTGCTGGTCAGCACGGCCAGATAGCCCGCAGCCCGCGACCCCAGGTACAGGATCAGAGACCCGAGGATGACGTATCGGGCGCCCGGCCGGGCCAGGTGGGCGGCGCGACCTTCCCCTCCGAGGCACCGCCGGGCCGGCGGGGCCGTCGGCGGTCGAAGGGGCGGGGCCGTCGGCGGTCGAAGGGGCGGCCCCGTCGCCGTCCGGCCGGGGGCGCTGATCAACCAGGACGGCGGCCTCTCCGTTCCCTGCCTCCAGGGGTTCCACTTGCTCCCCCACAGTCAGTCGACGGCTCCCGCCGTTTCTCGACCAGGTCCACACTCGTCGTCAGCGTAGCTGAGCCCGGCCGCCCGACCGCGACCACCGGCGCCCCGGCGGATGTCCGGCTGGAGCGGTCGCGAGGGCTAAAGTGAGCGGCCAACCCCAGCGAGACCCGACGTCTGGAGCGTGATGCAGGACTCAACCCGCAGCCGCCGGCTGCTCCCGCGGCGGCGGGCCAGGCGGGCCAGCGAGGATCCGGCGCCTCGCCCGGATCCGGAGCTTTCCTGGGCGCACGTTCCCTGGGCGGACGTTCAGAAGCGGCTGGTCGCGTCAGGCAAGCGGTTCTACTGCATCTGTTTTTCGGTGCGGTCCGGGAGCTCGCTCCTTTGTGAGGACATGACCCAGTGGGGGTTCGGCGCACCCCAGGAGCACTTTCAGTTTCCCGAGTTCCCGGTGCTGGAAGGACCGCTCTGGGATCATCTGGGCCGACTCGCGGAGCAATGGGACGGGGACTTCCTGGCCATCAAGGTCTCGTGGTACCAGGCCACCGAGATCACCAACCGCATCCGATTGGAAGGCTTCGACTCCGTCGGCTTCGACCTGGGCAACATCTTCCCCGGTCTGCGCTACATCCACATCGTCCGCCGGGACAAGATCCGCCAGGCCATCTCCACGTGGCGGGCCCAAACCTCGGGCACCTGGCATCGGCCCGTGGGCAGCGACGCTGACCCGGGTCAGGTGCCGTACGACTTCGAAGCCATCAACCATCAGCTGAGGTTCGTGATCGCCGAGGACTGGCAGTGGCAGATGCACTTCGAGCGCTACGGCATTACCCCGCTGACCGTCTACTACGAGGACTACATCCTCGACCGGCCCGCCCACCTCGAGCGCATCGCCGAGTTCCTCGGCGTACCGGGCACTCCCGCGCCGTTGGTCGACCGGATCCAGGTGATGCGCGACGACTGGACGGAGCTCATCGCCGAGCGGCTGATCGCCGACCTGCACCGCCCCCACTGATCCGGGAGGTCGCTTCTCGGCGTTATACGGGGCTCACCACCCGCCAGGGTTCGGGCTCGACGGATAGCTCGAATGGCACCCGGACCGTGGCCAGGCCCGAACAGAGCACCCGTACGTGAGCCCCGAAGGCCAGATCGGCGACCTGCACGTCGGCAGTGCCGACCGCGGACCCGCGGGTGGACGACGCCACGATGGGGACCGACGAGACGCACTGGTCGCCGACGACGACCTCGAGGGTCGCCACCGTGCTCCCCATGTCGCTGCAGTCATCCCACGAGACGGGAAGGGTGAACTGGTAGGACCCAGCCGGCAAGGGCATGAACGGCCCGACCACGGGGTACCCGGTGGTCCCCCGGGGGATCGTGATCAGGCCGCCCGACTCGTCGAACGACGCCGCCTCGACGACCTGCAGCCGGCTGACCCGCTCAGCCCAGTGCTGCTGGTAGATCTCCTGTACCGCCTCTCGCAAGGCCGGTGCGTTCGGTTCGGCCACCTTCACCGATTCGGCCCACCAGATGAAGGAGTCTTCCGGGTGGCGACCGCTGAGGGCGAGGCGGTCGAGTGTCTCCAGTCCCGTCAGCGAGGCGGGGGTGAGCGGCAGCAACTCGCCGTCGCGGCGGCACAGCCACAGCCCCCGCATCGATCGCACCTCGAAACCGGCGACTTCGAGCAGGGTCTGCGCTTCCGCCGGGGTGAACTCGATGGTGTGCTCGGCCATGCTCCAGCGGTAGCCGGCGGTGATGTCCCGGTTGGGGCTGTCCACGACCAGCCAACCGCCCGGGCGGATCACCCGGCTGGCTTCCACGAGGAAGGCCACGACCTGGTCCGGCCAGAGATGCTCGATGTTCTGGCCGGAGAAGACCAGATCCACCTCGGCATCCCGAACCGCGCCGATACCGTCGGGGGCGGCGATGTCGGCTTCGACCCACTCGACGTCAGGCGGCAGGTCGTCCGGGCGCGGGACGTACGCCTCCACCGCGATATGACGGCCCACCCGTCCGTAGGCCCCCTCCATCCAGTCGAAGTACCAGCGACCGTTGGGACCGGCGCTGAGCAGCGTGCCGCTTACCGGGGGCATGCCCGACAGGGCGATGGTCCGGGCGGTGTGGAGGGCGTGGTGGAGCAGCTCTCCGGGGGGCGGGGACGCCTCGGGCGGGGACGCGGGCGGCCCCGACGGGCCGGGCCCGGCGAGGGCGGCGACCTGCGCTCCCTGCCGAGCGACCACCTGCTCGACGTACGGCTGGATGGCCCGGTCGAGGCCCCGGCGGACCGTCTGCTTCAACAGGGAGTAACCCCGGTCAAGGGCGGGCGGACGGCTGGCAACCATGCGTCACAGCCTAGGCTGGCCCCGCTGGCGCCCCACGGCAACCGGTGGGCGGCGGGCTCACAACCGTCTGGTACGTCCCAGGTATCCCTGCAGTCACCGGCTAGAGTGAGCCGTCCGAACAGGGAAAGGGAGCGTGGTTTCTTGGGCGAGATGGGCGACACCGGCAAGCGGGTGGCCAAGGATCTGGCCCGCCCCATGCTCCGCCCACTGCTGGTTCGCATGGCGTACTTCCGCGAGCACCTCGCAGGCATCGACGCCCAGCTGCAGCAGGTGCAGGCCGACAACGCTCGGCGCGACGCCGTGCTCGAAGCCACCGTGCTCAGGATGGGCGAGCTCGAGCGGCAACAGGGAGCCATCAACACGACGCTCGACGAGTATCTCGACGCCATCTCCCAGCAGAACGCTCTGGCCAGAGAGACCCGACGCCATCAGCTCAGGGTCGAGGAGACTCGGGTCGAAAACTTGCGCGATACCTGGGATGTCCAGTCGAGACTCGCCGAGAGCATCGCCAGTCTGGAAGCCCGGGTGGAGTTCATCCGCAAGGAGATCATGCTCGAGCTTCGCTACGGCTCCACCGGGCCCGGTGAAGTACCAGACGAGGGCACCCAGATCCTCGACGAGGACAAACTCCGGGCTCGCCCCCTGCGCCTGAACCTGGGTTGCGGCCATCTGCCCGTCGAGGGCTTCGTCAACGTCGACGGGCGCCCTCTCCCCGGCGTCGACGTCGTCGCCGAGGTGGGCCGCCTGCCAGTGGAGGCGGGCGAGGTCGACGAGATCCGGTCCAGTCATCTCCTCGAGCATTTCCCCCGGTGGCGCCTTCAGGAGCTCCTGGGCTACTGGTTCGGCCTCTTGCGGCCCGGCGGGCTCTTCGTCGCCGTGGTGCCCGACGCCGAGTGCATGATCAGGACCTTCGTGACCGGTGAGGTTCCGTGGGAGGACCTCAAAGAGGTGACGTTCGGAGGTCAGGAGTACTCCGGGGATTTCCACTTCACGATGTTCTCGCAGGAGGACCTGATCGCCGCCCTGACCGCAGCCGGTTTCGTCGAGGTCAAGATCGCGGTCTCGGGCCGCCGTAACGGCGCCTCCCTGGAGATGGAGGCCGTGGCCTACAAGCCCACGGCGGACTGAGAAAACCCGTGCCCGGCCAGGCCACTGTCGCCCTCTATTCGGGGCTCATCGTCGACGGCGACGCCATCTCGGCCAGCTTGCGGGCCAAGCTCGCCGCCCTCCGCATGGCCCAGAGCCGAGGGCTCGACGCCGAGGTGGTGGCGTTCTGCCAGTACACCAACGTCGATGATCCGGCCATCCGGGTGGTCCCGAGGGTGCCCGATCTCCTGACCACGCCCGGCTTTCGGGAGGTCTCGCTCCACGTTTTCGAGTTCGGCATTCACTACCAGCTCTTCAACGTGGCCCACCTGCTGCGTCCTGAGCAGATGGCGGCCGTGTACCACAACATCACGCCCCGGGAGCTCATCGTCGATCCGGTGGTGCAGGCTGCCGTCGACCGGTCGTTACTGCAGAAGCACCTGCTGGCGCGGATGTCGCACGTGGCCTGCGTGAGCGAGTTCAATCGCCAGGACCTGCTCGAGTTCGGGCTTCCCGCCGACCGTTTGAGCGTCCTGCCGCTGCCGGCCTACATCGAGGGCGACCCGCCCCCGCCACGTGGCGGGCGGCCCGCTGCGGACCCCATCCGCTTCCTGTTCGTCGGGCGGCTGGTGCGGGCCAAGGGGGTCCTCGACCTGCTGTCCACCATCCAATCCCTGTTGGACTCCGGACAGTCCGGCTTCGAGGTCCGCGTGGTGGGCCGAACGGATGGTTCGGACACAGCCACCACCGAGCGGATAGCCGAGGCGCTCGGGGACAGCCGCATGGCCGGCGCTCTCCGCTTCCAGCCCGATGCATCCTCGGACGATCTGACGGCCGCCTACCGGGAGGCGGACGTGTTCGTCCTGCCGTCGTACCACGAGGGCTACTGCGTTCCGATCGTGGAGGCGTACCTCGCCGGTTGTCCCGTCATCGCCTATGACAACACCAACATCCCATACGTCTCGGGGGGACTGGCGCACCTGGTTGCGACCGGAGACGTCGCCGCCTTGGCGAAGGCCATGCAGGGCGCCATCGACGACCTCCGGGCCGCCCGGCAGCACGGGGGGGACTACCGGGTGTCCACCGCGACCGGGGCTATCGCCGAACGGCAATGGCGAGAGCGCGTCCGCAAGGAGATCTGGGGCCTCCGGGTCGCCCACGACGAAGGTTTCGTAGCCCTGGTGCAAAAGCTCCTGCAATCGCGATCGCAGCCTCTGGTGCCGGCGTGACCCGACCCACCGTCTCGGTCGTCCTCTGCACGTGTAATCGGGCCGATTCCCTGCGCCTGACCCTGGAGTCCCTCCGGTACCTCTCCTACCCCGCCCTGGAGGTGGTGGTGGTCCAAGGTCCCTGCGACGACCACACCTCGTCGGTCCTGGCGGACTTCGAGGGAAGCATCAAGTGGATCCGCACCGACGAGCGCAACCTCTCCGTGTCCCGCAATCTGGGGATCGCCGCCGCGGCCGGGGAGCTGGTGGCCTTCATCGACGATGACGGCCTCGCCGACGGCACCTGGCTCGAGGACCTGGTGGGCATCTTCGCCAATGGCGAGGTGGCCGCGACCGGCGGGCCCGTGCTCGACCACACCGGCCACCAGCTGCAGGCCCGCTACAGCATCGCCGATCGCTGGGGGGACGCCCGCATTGAACTGGAGGTCCGGCGCCTCGATCATCTGGACCATCCCGACACGTGGCAGTTCGTCTATCCGATGGGCACGAACGCCGTGTTCCGGCGGGACCGAATCGTTGCTCTTGGCGGCTTCGACGAACACTACGCCTTCTATCTCGACGAAACCGACCTCTGCCTCCGGGTGATCGACGCCGGCTACCGGATCGTGCCGCAGGAGCGCGGGATCGTCTATCACAAGTTCCTGCCGAGCGGGGTGCGCAACGCCGAGCGGGTGACCGTGGACCGGTCCAGCGTGGCCTTGAGTCGGGCCTACTTCTCACTGCGCCACGGGCTGCCGAAGTCGAACGAGGTCGAGATGTTCTTGGCCTACAGCCAGTTCGTGAAAAATCACCGAGCCGATCTGCTCACCCACGTCGAAGCCGGGCGCATCTCGGTCGATGCCTACTGGCAATTCAATCAGGACGTCGTCACCGCGTGGACCGAGGCCAAGGAGCGGGTGGAGCAGCCGCCGCGCACCCGACCGGCGGAGTGGTTCGACGCCGAGGCGGCCGCCTTCCTCCCGTTCCCGACCCGGGGCGAACCCGGACGGAGACTGCGTTTGTGCGTCGTCACCCAGGACTATCCACCGGGCCCGGTCCCGGGCATCGGCCGAGCGTGCTACACCCTGGCGGTCGGATTGGCCTCGGCGGGTCACCTGGTGCACGTGATCACCGAGAGCCGGGGCGAGCACAGCACGGTGGACTTCGAAGAAGGCGTCTGGGTCCACCGGGTCGTCTCGGGCCCGCGTGAAGCACCACCCATCGCCGACCTCCCGCAGATGCGATGGGACCGCGCCGCCGCCGTGCTCGACGAGTTGTCGCGCCTGAGCACCCTGGTCCCCATCGACGAGGTCCACCTGCCCAACTGGGACGCCGAGGGTCTGGCGGTCATCCTCGACCGGCGCTTCCGAACCTGCCTCTACGCCTATACCCCGGTGCTCGCCGTCGCCGAGCACGACGCCCGTATCGACGCCGCCAACCCGGCGATCCAGGCGCTGGTGGAGGCCGAACGGATCGGTTACCGACAGGCGGATGTCGTCATGGTCTCCTTTGCCGAGACCCTCCAACAACTCCGTCGCCTGTACGGCATGCCGATCCCGGATTCCCGCGCCGCCATCGTCCCGCTGGCCCTGCCCGATGTGGCCCTGCCGGTCCACGAAGGTCACCGGGACATCGTCGAGGTCCTGTTTGTCGGGCGCCTCGAGCCGCGCAAGGGAATCGACACCCTCCTGGCTGCCGTGCCTGGGCTGTGCGGGCGCTATCCCGCGGTGCGCTTCACCCTCGTAGGGGACGATTCCCTCGCGGCCCCGAACGGGCGCACCTACCGGGAAGAGTTCGAGGCGGCCGCCCGGCCAGAGGTCGTCGAGCGGGTCACGTTTGCCGGACCGGTGCCCGACGAGGAGTTGCACGCGGCCCTGAGCCGCTGCGACATCTTCGTGGCTCCCTCGCGGTTCGAGTCCTTCGGTCTGATGAACCTGGAGGCGATGCGGGCCGGCAAGCCGGTGGTGTCCACCGTGGTCAATGGAATCGCCTCGGTGGTTCGGGACGGCCGCGACGGCGTGCTGGTCCCGGCCGGCGATCCCCTGGCCCTGGCGGACGCCCTGGGCGGGTTGATCGAAGACCCGGCCCGGCGGGTCGAGCTGGGGGCCAATGGCCGTCGGTCGTTCGCAGCCAACTTCACCGTCGAGCGGATGGTGGCGCGCACGGTCGCGTCCGTCGAGGCCCTGATCGATGGCCGCCCGCAACCAAGCCGACCCCGGCCCGACGAAGCAGGCGGGGGTGAAGGACCTCACCCCCTGACGAGGGTGATGGCCGAACGCCAGCGCCGGCTCTTGGAGGCACTCCGCTGTCCCCGCTGCCGGGGAGTGGTCGAGGTGTTGAGTGCCGTCACCACATCCGACGGACGGATCAAGACCGGTGCCGTGCGCTGCCCGTTGTGCCACGTCGAGGTGGCCAGCATCCGTACCTTCCAGGTGGTGTTCGCCGAGATCAGCCCTGCCGGTCGGCCGGCTGAGCTCGGTCAGGTCGGTGAGGTCGGTGAGATCGGTGAGCAGCGCATCTCGCCCGCCGACGACGTCGCCCTGGCCACCGGCTGGGACGTCCGACCGGACTTTTGGGTGGGCCGTTCTGCGGGCGCAACCCTGGCGTGGAGAGGTCCCTGCACGGATATTCGGGTCCGGCTGGTCGAGCACCCCGCAGCTGGTGTCCTCGACGTGGCTATCGACGGGGTCTCTGTCGCTCCGATCGACACCCGTTCTGGACCTGGTTCGGTGTCGGGCATCATCGACATCGCCACCGATCTGGAGCTGGCCAGTCACGAGCTGGTGCTGACGATTCGTGACGTCGAACCGGATGGCCAGGTGCTCATCCAGGAACTGGTGCTCCTGGGCCCCATCGAGGAGGGGTCACCCTTCGAGCCTCCGGCCCCGTTTGCTCGAGGCAACGCCCACAGCGACCGGATCCTGCGTCATGTGCGCCGCTGCGAGCCGTCCCAGCTGGTGCTCGAATGCGGAGGCGGGGATCGCCGCCCGGATCGCCCCAACTACATCAACCTGGAGTTCCTGCCGTACGAAGGGGCAGATCTGCGGGCGGACATCCATCGGCTCCCCTTCGACGACGACACGTTCGAGCTCGTCGTCAACCAGGCCGTACTCGAACACCTCTCCGACCCGGTCACGGCGACCAGCGAAATGGTGCGCGTGTGCAAGCCGGGCGGATTGATCCTCTCCGAAGTGGCGTTCATGCAACCGCTGCACGGCGTTCCCTTCCACTTTTACAACATGACCCAGTGGGGGGTCGAGCAACTCTTTCGGCAACGCTGCACGATCGAGGAATCCGACTGGTTCGGAGACCTTTCCTTTACCATGAACTGGCTGCTCGACGCCGCCGGCGTCAGCACCAAGTTGGCAGCCGCAGACCGGGAGGACTGGCGCCGCCGCTTCGCCGAGCTCGACGAGCTGATCGATCACGACTCCCTCAAGTCCGTGGCATCAGGAGTCTGGGTGGCCGCCCGCAAGAAGGGTTAGCCCGAGCGGGTGGCTGGCGACTAGGCCGGCTGTTTCCTGAACGCCATGATCAACTCGCAGCGGGCGATGTAGCGGGTCGCCTCGTGGACCAGCCCCTTGCTGTCGAGCAGGCTCAACAGCTCGCTCCTGGTGTAGTGCGAGATGTGCTCGTCCGCATAGGCGCCGGGTGCAACCCTCCCGTACACCTTCTCCAAATACACCCATTCCCAATGGGCGTAGTCAGGGGTGCCGAGGACGAGCCGCCCGCCGGGCTGCAGCACGCGACACAGCTCGTCGATCATCGGCGATTCCTTGGGTACGTGCTCGATGACCTGAGACGAGATCACGCAGGGAAAAGAGTTGTCCGGGAATGGCAACTGGAACCCCGAGGCCTGCACGAGCGGGACGCCGAAGCGCTGGTCGTACCGAAGCTTGCGAATCAACACGTCGAGAGCGATGCTGCCCTCTGGCAACATGTCCAGGATCCTGCTCGAGCCGCAACCGACGTCGAGCACCGCCCCCTCGTTCTGAGAGAGCTGCTCGACGATCCTGAAGCGCTCCCGCTGCCAGTACCGCTGGAGGGGGATCACGCTGTCGTAGGCCCGGTCGTCGTAGTCGGCCGCGGCGATGGAGTTGCGAAGCTGCCACAGCCCCCAGAAGGCGCGGGTGTACGCCCATCCCAGCCGCCGCAGTCGCCTCGACGAGCTCCCCTGCCGGCCCGGTTCGTAGTGGAAGGGAATCTCCTGCACGTGCCATCCCTCGCACACCGCCTTGATCAGGATCTCCTCGAGCAGGTCGAAATCGGTGCCGGTCAAGCGGTCCGGATCAATCGCGCCGCGCCGGTACAGGCGAAAGCCGCTCGACAGGTCGTACACCGGTATCGAGATGCCCCGCCGAAAAGCCAGGTTGAGCGTGCGACTCAGATAGAGGCGGGACCTGGACATGCTGGCCGAGCCGCCCGGCGCGTAGCGCGAGGCAATCGTGATATCCGCCTCGCGCCGCGAAGCCCACATGGCTTTGACGAATTCCCGGATTGTGGGCCAGGTCGGCGTCCAAGGTGAGCACGTATTCGCCGGAGGTACGCCGAAGGCCGTCGATCAAGGCCCCGCCGTACCCGCTCGACGCCTGCAGCAGGACTCCACCCCCGCTTCGCTCGCCGCTCGGACCGTCTCGTCATCGCCGTCCTTGGTGATCACGACGACCTCGTACGGCACCTCCATGCTGTCGAGGACCCGAAGCAGCGACGGAAGGAGGACGGCGAGATTCCTCGCCTCCCGCCAGGCCGGTATGAGGACCGAGAGCCCACAGCCCTGGTGCTCCGACGCGGTTGCCCCTCCTGCAGCGCGCGCTGAGTGGCGAGCTGGGACAGCGAGGATTGCATGGGTTACCAACGTAGCGTCTGGGCCCGAACGTGGCGCTGACCCTACGGCGACGTGCTCCTCCGCTGGGGCGGGCATTCCAGGGCGATCGTTATCATGGCCGCCGTGAGCCAGCCGGGGAGCCACGCCGCCAGCCCGCGCCCCACGGCCGCCTCCGTCGAGCGCACCCTGCACCACCGCCTATCCGCGGTCGGGCGCGTCCTCCTCCGCCAGGTGGCGGCTCCACCCTCGGGCGCCGGAACAGCCCCGGACTCCGGCGAGTTGCTCTATCGCCTGGTGGATGCCCTCCAACCCGATCCCGCGCCCGACCAGATGTGGCTGCTGTGTGCCGGCGTCTTCGGCGCCTATCCGACCGCCGACGATGTGCTCTCCGGGATCCGCAAGCTCCGCCTCGCCTCATCGGCGGACGCCATGCTCTGGCTCCTCGATCGCGCCCTGGAACGGGACTCCGCCGCCGCCGCGGTCAGCGAGCTCCGGATCGTCTCGGACCGCGTCGTGGTGGACGTCGACTACTCGGCCCGACACGACCTGCACACTGGAATCCAGCAGGTCGTGCGCAGCACCCTGCCGCGCTGGCAAGAGAAGCACCCGATCCTGCCGGTGGCCTGGACCACCCGATTCGACGGATGGAGAGGTCTGTCGACCTTCGAGCGACCGCGCCTAGCTCTCGATGGCGACCCCGAAGGCGAGGCCGCCGGACAGCCGGAACCCGTCCTGATCGTCCCCTGGAGAACCGTGTCGGTGCTTCTGGAAACGCCGCCCTTGGAGGCCTGCGAGCGACTGGCCTGCCTGGCCCGGTACTCGGGAAACGCACTGGTGGCGGTCGGCTACGACTGCGTACCCGTGGTCAGCGCCGACCTGGTCCCCGCCGCCGACACGGTCCGGTTCACGCACTACCTCACGACGATCAAGCACGCCCGCCGCGTCGCCGGTATCAGCACGTCCGCGGCCAACGAGTTCGCCGGCTTCGCTTCGGGCCTCGGCGCCCAGGGCATCTCCGGACCTACGGTGCTGGCGTGCCCCCTCGCCAGCGAGGGGTTGCCTGGGCAGACGTCGGGAGGAGCCTCCGGAACCTGCAGGCCCACCGGAGGGATCAAGGTGCTCTGCGTCGGCAGCCTGGAGCCCCGAAAGAACCACCTGGGCGTGCTCTATGCGGCCGAACGGTTGTGGCGTGAGGGCCTGCACTTCGAGTTGGTGCTCGTCGCCGGCAGCGGCTGGGGCCACGAGGTCCCTGCCCGCATCGCCGAACTTCGTGACGCAGGCCGTTCGGTCTCCGTGCGGCGAGCCGTCGACGGTGTCGAGCTGGCCGACGCCTACCGTCAAGCTCGCTTCAGCGTGTCCGCCTCGTTCCATGAGGGCTACGGCCTGCCGATCGCCGAGTCGCTGGCGGTCGGAACGCCCGTGATCGCGACCTGTTACGGCAGCGCACGTGAGGTGGCCACCGGCGGCGGCGCCCTGTTCGTCGATCCCCGAGACGACGAGGCGCTGCTCGACGCCATGCGCGACCTGCTCACCGACGAGGTCCTCGTCGAGCGTCTGCGAGCCGAGGCTCGCCAACGCCCCATCCGCACGTGGGAGCGGTACGCGGCCGAGCTTTGGGACGCCCTCGTCGCCCCCGAGCTCGAGGGCATCAGGGGCGACGAGGAAGGCCGCGAATAGGTTGTTCGCTGTGCAGACACACTCGCCCGTAAGCGGTCGAAGCCGTTTGGCCGCAGCCGCTCGGCGCCTGGCTCGGCCGATCACCGCTGGGCTCGAGGAGAAAGTCGCTGAGTTGGCCGCCGAGATCGCCGGGCTGCGTCAGACCGTCGAATCTCTCCCTGCCTCCGAAGCCACCATGACCTCGGCCATAGAGGCGTCCCTGGTTCTCTCCCGATCGGCCCAGGTGCTTGAATCCCTTACGGTCGCGCTCGCTCCCCCCCAGGCCGGAGAGGTGGTGTTCAACGTCAGCAACAATGACGTAGCCACGGTCGAAGCGGCCCTTCGGGGATGGCGCATCGTGGCTCGGGATGCACTCGGAGACGTGACCGTGCTGCGTGGCCGATTCCCGTGAACGCCGAGACGCCCCGGCTGGTGGTGGACGTGCAGGCCACGCAATCACCGGGGTTCTCCGAGCGAGGCATCGCCCGCTTTGTGAGAGAAGTCGCCACCAACCTGATCCGCCGGGGCGCGGCGGCCCGGTTGATCGTGAATCCCGACCTGCCGGAACCCGTGGGTTTTCCTCCGGACGTCCGACAAGCCCGCCTCCTCCGTTCGATGGACGACGATATCCTCGGAGAGCTGACGGGTCCGCTGGCCTGGTTTTGCGGTTCACCTTTCGACTCCTTCGCTGTCGGTCGGCGGGTCCTGCCCCCGCAAATACTGGAGTCCGGGATTCCGATCGTGGCGCCCCTGTACGACCTCATCCCCCTGGCGAATCCGGCGGCGTACCTTGGTAACCCGGTCGAGCGTCGGGCCTACGAGATTCGATGCGAGCTACTCCGATGGGCCGATCTGGTGCCGTGCATATCCCGTTATGGTCGGGCCGAGGCCGTCGCTCTACTGGGGCTCGATCCGCTCCGGTTACCTGTGGTGTACGCGGGCGTGAGCGACGCCTTCCGGCCCGGTCCGACCTCCTCGGCATTTCGACGTCTGGCCGACGCCATCCCCGCCGTACGAGGACCGTTTGTCTTGACCGTGAGTGCGGCCGATCCTCGGAAAAACCTGGAGGCCCTGATCGACGCCTGGGCCATGATTGGCCTCCACCACCGGCGCAGCCAGCAACTGGTGGTGATCTGCGCCCTACCCGACACCCGCCTGCAAGCGCTGCAGGCGCACGCCGAGCAGGCCGGCGTGGCCGCAGGGGAGATCGTCTGGGCGGGAAAGGTCGACGACGCGGTCCTCGTGTCGGCCTACCGAAGTTGCCATCTCTTCGTGCTGGCATCCCTCCAGGAAGGCTTTGGCTTGCCGGTTGCCGAGGCGCTGGCCTGCGGGGCGCCGGCCGTGTGCTCGTCGACCACATCCCTGCCGGAGATCCTGGATCTGCCCGAGGCGTGTTTCGACCCGTCCAGTCCGGAGGATATCGCCCGGGTCCTGCGGCTGGCCCTCGACGATGCGGCCTTCACCGACCGTCTCCGGGCCCGGGGGGCGGAGCGCCGAGACCTGTTCACCTGGCCGTCGACCGTCGACCGGCTGCTTTCGTCACTCGACGGCCTGGTCCCCCGTCAGGTCACCAGAGCTGGCCGTTCGGCCTGAACCCCACTCCGCCGGCCTGACCCCACTCCGCCGGCCTGACCCCACTCCGCCGGCCTGACCCCACTCCGCCGGCCTGACCCCACTCCGCCGGCCTGACCCCACTCCGCCGGCCTGAACCCCACGCCGCGACCGGACCTGTCGCCGGGATGAGCACCACTACGATTGCTTCGTGCCCGCCCGAGATCCGTCCCCGGCGGACCAACCCCTCGAGCTCGTCGATCTCCTCACCTGTGGGCCACCCGAGCGCCGCCAGGCCTTGGTCGCCCGGGTCGGAGCTGTGCTCCAGACCCTGGACGCCACTCCTCCGGTTCCCGATGCCCAGAGCCTGACGTGTGCGCTGGACCGTGTCCTCACGACCGCCCAACCCGACGGGGTCTGGCTGGCTTGTGCGGTGATCACGGGCCAGCTGCCCGACGAGCCGGAAGTTCGTCGCGTCTTCCGGGCCGGCCGGTTAGGTGCCGGACCGGCCGAGCTCGTCAGTCTGCTGCGTGACTACGGGCAGCTTTCGGCGTCGACCTGGCCTTCCGTCGAGATCGTTGCTTCCCGCGTCGTCGTGGACCTGCATCACACTGCCCACAACTTCTTCACCACTGGCATCCAACGGGTGAGTCGAGAAGCAGCTCGTCGGTGGTCGGCGGAGCACGAGATCGTGTTCACGGCCTGGACGGAGAAATTTCGGTCGTATCGCCAACTGACCGCGGAGGAATCCGAATCGGCACTGAGCGGTATCAGACCGAGCGGCGTCCCCGAACCCACCACTGAACCCCCAGCCGAGGACCACGATGTCATCGTGCCGTGGAAATGCACCCACATTGTCCCCGAGTTGCCAGCCGAGCCGGATCGGGCTCGTCGCTACCGCGCCTTCGCCGCCTTCTCCGGTTCGTCGACCGGGCTGGTCGGCTATGACTGCGTTCCCCTGACGCTGGGCGAAACGTCCTCGCTCGGCATGACGCTGGGATTCGGGTACTTCTTGTCGGCCGCAGCCCAGGTGGATCGGATAGCCGCCATCTCCGAGGGGTCCGCCGCGGAGTTCGAGGGTTGGCGAAAGATGCTCGGGGGGACTGGGCAACGGGGACCGGACATTCAAGCCATTCCTTTGGGTATTACCGTGGCTGCGCCCAGTGCGGTCGCCATCGAAGAGGCCCGGCGGCTCGTTGGCATCGACTCGCTGCCTGTGGTGCTGGTCGTGGGGAGCCATGAACCTCGAAAGAACCACCTGTCGGTGTTGCATGCCGCGGAACGACTTTGGCGCGAAGGGCTCCTCTTTAGCCTGACCTTCGTCGGTGGGAATGCGTGGAAGAGCGCGCCCTTCGAAGGGCAAGTCGAGGAACTGCAGCGTCTCAACCGACCACTACAGATCATTGTCGGCCTGTCAGACGACCTTCTCTCCGCGGTGTACCGCACCGCCCGCTTCACCGTCTTTCCCTCTATCCATGAAGGATTCGGGTTGCCGATCGTGGAATCCCTCGCCCACGGGACCCCGGTGATCACCTCGGATTTTGGCAGTATGAGCGAGAATGCGCAGGGCGGTGGCGCCCTCTTGATCGATCCGTACGATGATCGCAGTCTCACTGACGCTATGCGGCAGCTACTCCTCGACGATCCCCTCCACGGCCGGCTCGCGGCCGAAGCGGCTCGACGTTCGTTTAGGACCTGGGATCAGTACGCGTCCGAGACGTGGGACTACTTCGTCGACGGCTCCATAGGTCGGAGCGCCTGACCTTTGCCGTCAGCCCGCCTTGTCCTCGTCGATGCGCCACTGCCCGCCGAGGGCGACCACACCACTCTCTTCCAGGAACGTGCCCCGTTCGACGTCGAAACGCACGATGTCACGGCGAACGTCATAGGCGTGCAACGAGCTGTAGTCGGACAGCCCGGCGGTGATGTCGTACGTGCCAGGAAGGAGACGCAACTCGTCAAACGTCACATCGACGTGGCCGGTGCCATTGAGCTTTTCGGGGACACACTCCACGTCGCGGCTCTTGGGTCCCGAGACGACGAAGCCGTCGACGGTCTTGAAGTGCAATCCGAAGACGGGCCGCTCGATGGCCTGGTGCATGTCGTAGTGGATGCGCACGACGACGGTTTCCCCGCCATGCAACCGGCTCACCGGCTCGCCCGCCCGGTCGAGTAGTTCGACGTTGGTGATCCGGCCTTCTCCCGAGCCCCATCTCGAGCGGCCCTGCTCGTCGACCTCCCGGTCGATCTGGACCGTCTCGACGTAGGCGTCGATGACCTCGTTGGGTGGCCCGACCGCCATCAGTTTGCCGTGGCTGAACCACGCCGCCCGATCGCACAGGTTCTGGACCGTCGACATGCCGTGGCTGACGACCACGATGGTCTTGCCATGGTTCCGGAGCTCGGCAAACTTCTCGTTGCACTTCCGTTGGAACGCCTCGTCGCCCACCGCCAGCACTTCGTCGACGAGCAGGACGTCCGGATCGACGTTGATCGCCACCGAGAAGCCGAGGCGAACGTACATCCCGGAGGAATAGTTCTTGACAGGCTCGTCGATGAAAGGACCGATGCCGGCAAACTCCACGATCTCGTCGAACCGGCGCCTCAACTCCTTCTGCGAGAGGCCCAGGATGGCTCCGTTGAGGAAGACGTTTTCCCGGCCCGACAACTCGGGATGGAACCCGGCGCCCAGCTCGAGCAGCGCCGACACCTTTCCGTGCACCATCACCTGGCCCGCGTTCGGACGCAGGATCCCGGTGAGGCATTTGAGCATGGTGCTCTTACCGGAGCCGTTCTCCCCGATCAGGCCGAACGTCTCTCCCTGCTCGACGTGGAACGACACATCACGGAGAGCCCAGAAGTCGTCTGCGATGACCCGCCGGCCGCGGAGAATGGTGGCCTTGAGCGAGTTGTTGCGCTCCTTGATGAGGCGGAACTTCTTGGATACCCCGACCGCCTCGACCGCCACCGGCCGTGCGGTCACAGCTCCTCCGCCAGCCCCGGTTCGAGCCGGTTGAACACGTACCGGCCGAGGAAAAATATCCCCACCGCCCATCCGAGGAAGTACAGAAACTCAAACCAGCCGGGGCGAGTCCCGTTATAGAGCACGTCTCGAAAACAGAGCGTGGCGTCGGTCATGGGATTGAGCTTCAAGATGTCGGCGTACTTCGCCACCCCCGGCGTGGTGATCGGGTAGATGATCGGCGTCATATAGAGCCACACCAGGAAGAGGATTCCCATGAAGTGCTCGACATCGCGGAAATACACGTTGATAGAGCTGAGCAGGAGCCCGAAACCGAGGGCGAACAGCGCCATGATCGCCATCAGCACCACGGTGATGGGCAGGTATATCAGGGCCTGATAGTCACCGAACGCGACCAGGGCCACGACCAGCAGGGACATCTCAATGGCGTGCGAGACCAGGTTGGATCCGACGGTCGCGGCCGGGAGCAGCTCTCGCGGAAAGTAGGTCTTCTTGATCAGATTGCTGTTGTTGGTGAGGCCACCGATACTCCCCTGGACGCTCGACTGGAAGTAGACCCACGGCAGCATGGCGCAGAGCAACCACAGAGCAAAAATGTCGATGCCGTTGGCCCCCGGGAGGGGCCTGACCCGGAGAAACAGCTTGAATACGACGGTGTACACCAGCATGATCGCCAGGGGGTACGCCAGCGACCAGGCCCAGCCCAGGAACGACCGCTTGTACTTGGACCGGAGCTCCCGGAGCGCCAGGTTGGCGAAGAGCTCCTTCTGTGACCGGTAGGCCGCAATCGAAGTCACGACGTCCTCCCGTCCAGCCCGTTCACGCCACGCTCCGTGGCGCGCGCCGTCGAGCGACTTCGTGCCATCTGTGTATCCTACCCGGCCCCGCCTACGGGAGCTTGGCAGCGACTACTGCCAAGATGTAGCAGTCCTCGACCGCATCGAAGAATCCGCAGTTGCTCGCCACCTCGACGGCGTCGAACTGACCACAAGCCAGGGACTCACCGGCGTAGTTGAGGCCAATGGCCAACTCGATCTCGAACCCCGAGTCCACGAGCATCTGCCGCAACTCGGGCCACGTGTACTCCACCTTGTGATCCGGGTCGATGAACTCTGGCTGCTGCAGGCGGGTGACACGGGCGTTGGGGGTGTCGAGCGCCAGCCGACCGCCGGGCCGGAGGATCCGGTGCACCTCCTTCAGCACGATCCTCCCCTCGTCGGGTTCGACGTGCTCGATCGACTGGCCGGAGTAGACCAGGTCCACGCTGGCGTCGTCGAAATCGGACAGGTCGACCATGGAGTGGTACCGGTAGAAGACCGGCCCTCTGTCGGTCTCCACCACCTCGGCGGTCTCGGCGGACTGGTAGATGGTGTGCCGTTCATCGGACGGTAGATCGACGATCACCAGGCTCTCGAAGTGGTACGGGTAGCCCAATCCCACCATGGCCCCGCGCCGGTCGCCCAGATGGGTGCCGCCCAGATCGACGATCCGCTCGGCCCGAGGCAGCGACCGGATGAACCGGCAGCGGCCCACGTGGATCGAGGGCCCCAGAGACCGAGCGCTCAACGCCTGCGGCGAGTCGAACTCCGGCGAGCAGCGCAGCATCTGCACCAACTCCCGCCGGCTGAGCTCGCCCCGTTGCACCATCGGGAGCCAGTTCGCCCACCCGGTTGGATCGGGCTCCCGGCCGAACATCACCTCGTAGGAGAACCGGACCGCCCCCTCCGGGGAGACCCGCTCGAAGCGGAGGGTGCGCTCCTGCTGCAGCTTGGCCCAGAAGTAGGCCCGCCGGGCGCCCGGGACCTGGACCACCTTGGCGCGCAGGCCCGTGCGTAGCTGAGTGAGCTTCCCCACGACGAACGAGTGTAGGTGAGCCCTACCCCAACAACGGGGCTTTGCCCCGAGGATGGGTCAGTCGGATGCCGGCTCGGTCACGTCCACAGCCGGCTCGGTGACATCCACGGCCCGCTCGATGACCTGGTCGATGAAGCCGTAGTCCTTCGCCTCCGCCGCGGTGAACCAGCGATCCCGGTCCGAGTCGGCCTCGATTCGCTCAACCGGCTGGCCGGTGTGATATGCGATGCGCTCAGCCATCATCTTCTTGAGGTACACGATCTGCTCGGCTTGAATGGCGATGTCGGTCGCTTGACCCTGCGCCTGGCCAGACGGCTGGTGCATGAGGATCCGGGAGTGCGGCAGCGAGAACCGCTTCCCCTTGGCCCCGGCGCAGAGCAGGAACTGGCCCATGGAGGCGGCCAGGCCCATGCACACGGTCGACACGTCGCACGGGACGAACTGCATGGTGTCGTAGATAGCCAGTCCGGCCGTGACCGAACCACCGGGCGAGTTGATGTACAGGCTGATATCACGGTGAGAGTCCTCGGCCGCCAGAAGCAGCAGCTGGGCGCAGATCAGGTTGGCGTTGACATCGTCTACCTCGGTGCCGAGGAAGACGATCCGCTCCCGAAGTAGCCGCTGGTAGACCTCACCGGCCCGCTCGCCTCCGCCTACCTGGGCGGTCACGGGTTGGGGGAAGACGAGAGACATGGCAGCGAGGGTACCCGGTCCTGCGCCGGTATCGCGGCGGACGAGAAGCGGAGGCCGGCGGCGGTCCTCCCACGGGCGGATGGGGTGGATGTCGCAGTGAGCGAACTGACAACCCACGAAGCGGCAACGACCGCCGTCGCCCAGGGCGATCGCCCGCCGCTGAGCCGTGCTCCACTGCCGGGTCTTCCGGCCCAGGTTGAGGGTTCGCCGCCCGAGCTGACGGTGTGGGCGACAGTGGACGTGTCGCAGACCACCATGGCCGCCTCGCCTGGATCCACCGCCCGGTTGGCCTCCTCGCACCCGGCTTCCTAGGCCACGGGGGACGGGGACGGCGCACCGTCTTCTCCTGAATACTCATCCACGGCGGCCGGCGGGCGGTCTTCGGCTGAAGACTCCTCCACAGACACCCGTTCGATGGCAACAGCAACAGGCTTCCGTCCCCTTCTTCCCTCCTCGTAGCGTGTCGGAGATGAGAACGTCTCGCCTTCGAGTGACCTTGCGCGAAGTGGAACCAATGGTGATGCGGGTGGTCGACGTGCCCGCGGCGGTGCTCCTCCCTGAATTGCACGATCTTTTGCAGGCCGCGATCGGCTGGACGGACTCGCACCTGCATCAGTTCGTGGCCGAGGGCGTCTGCTACGGGAGACCAGATCTCGACGGGCCAGAGGACGAACGCGACGAGGCCCAGGTGTCGCTTCGCTCGATGCCTTCTCTCTTCGGTTATCTCTACGACTTCGGCGATGGTTGGGAACACGAAGTGCTGGTGGTCGGCCCTGGTGGGGCCGTTCCGGGTTGCGTCGAAGGAGACGGGCCCTGCCCTCCCGAAGACGTGGGTGGACCGTCCGGTTACGCCGAATTTCGGAAAGCGCTGGCGGATCCGGACGACCCCGAGCACGACCACCTGCGAGGGTGGGCGAGAGAGTGGAGTGACCATTTCGATCTGACCGCCACCGATCTTCTGGTGCGGCAAACCGTAGGTGCGGTGCCGGCTTCAGTTCGCTGGCTGCTCGACCTGGTGGGACAAGGGGTGACTCTGACCCCGGGCGGGCGTCTGCCCCGTGCGATCGTCCGCCAGGTCCAGGAAAGTTATCCCGCTTGGCGTCTGGGAAATGGCCTGGCCTCGCTCGAGGACGACCTGCCGCCCTTGGCCGCGCTACACGATCTGCTGCGAGACGTCGGCCTCTTGCGGTTGCGCAAAGGGGTTCTGCATCACACTCGAGCCGCCGGCGACGAGGTTGAGGTCGTCCGCCGCTTGCGGTCGTGGTTCAGCCCCGACGACGCCTTCATCTCTATCCTCGCCACCGACAGTCTGGCCCGCCTCGTCGTCGATGGTCCCTGCCGACCGCAAGAACTGGCCACCCGTGTAGTCCCCCTCATAGGAGATCGATGGGTCACCGCCCAAGGAGAGCCGCTCAGCGAGATCCACATCCGTAACGCGTTGTACCCCCTCGGAGCCGTGTTGACCGGGCTCGACCTCATCGAGATCACCGATAGTGCCTGGGCCGCTGGGCCATCCGCTCGCTGGCTGCTACCCCGCGCCACGGCTCTCGCTCACGTGTGGTCGAGTTCCCCGTAACTAGGTGCAAGATCCCATCCAGAGAACCCGGACGAGAGCCAGGAGCTCTCCCTGCCGGCTCACCACCAACGGGTGGACGGGAGGCGAGCACCATACAATAGAACCGCAGGTCAGAAGCAAGCGGGCGTGGCGAAATTGGCAGACGCGCCAGGTTTAGGTCCTGGTCCCGAGAGGGGTGGAGGTTCGAGTCCTCTCGCCCGCACCACAGGTTTCGTGCACCCCCTCAGCGCCGGCGGGGGCCACCCAGGGATCGGTGGCCCCATGCGCCCGCTGCCAGCGATTCAGCTCGGTGCCGCTCAGCACCGGTGGCGCCCACTTCGAGAGGGTGACCACGCCCAGGGACAGCACCACGAGCGAGAACACGATCCCGATCACGTCACCCAGCCCGGTGCTGAGCTGCTCATGGAAGAGCTCGATGCCTAGGCCGATGCTGACGAGGGGATCGATCACCAGCATGGTGGCCTGCGAGGCCGCGAGGGGCCCGGCTCGGTAGGCCCACTGCAGGAGGGACGCCCCTCCGATGCCCGAAGCGATCATGGCGTAGAGCGGCCAGTGGACAAGGAGTCCCAACAGACCCACCCGAGACAGCTCGTCGACCGTCGCCTTGACGAAGGCGGCGTCGAGCGACCAGACCACGGCCGTGGCCGCGCCTATCAGGGCTGCCCGCCGGGCGGGCGAACCGTGGCGGCTGAGCAGGAGGAGCCCGATCACCACCGCACCTCGAGTGGAGATGGCAGCGAACCACTCCGCCGGACTGGGAACGTGGTTGCCTCCCGTCGGTGACGCCAGGCCGAGGAAGGCGGCCAGTCCGGCGCAGATCATCAGCGCCGCGAACCACGTCCGCCCGGCGATGTCATCCCGGAAGAGCACGACCCGCAGGCCCAGGGTGAAGATCAGCTCCAGGACGAGCACCGGTTGGACGATGGACAGCGGGCCGAAGTAGAGCGCCAGGGCCGAGAAGGCGAACGTCCCAACGAGGAAGAGGGCGCCCAGCAGCCACTCGGGCTGCCGGACCAGGCTGATCGCACTCTTCCAGCTGCTGGAACGACCCTCCGAGGTGTTCTGCACGGCCGCGAGCCGTTGGAGCACCGCGCTGCAGGCGTTGCACAGGGCCGAAAGGACGGCGAAGACGATGGCGGCGAGCATCGCGTCAGCCCCCTCAGCGGTTGGCCGAGACGCAGTGCGCCGGCACGCTCGTCGGTTGCGGGGTCAGGTTGAGGCGCCACGACATCCAGGGCAACGAATCGGCGAACGACTGCTTCCAGAAGCTGAAGTCGTGGCCGCCGGGGGGATCGGCCAGGCAGGTGTCCATTCCGGCCTTGGGCCCGATGGCGGCCAGGGTGCGAGCGGCCTGCAGGCTGGAGGGATCCTGAAGGCCAGACTCGAACCAGCCGGCCATGCCGGCGAACCGGTCGTGGTTGAGCAGGTAGTCGGGGTTGTGGGCGTCGTAGTCGGCCTCAGACCCGCCGAACAGCTGCTTGATCGTTTGCTGGGCGTCGTCTTCCTGGTAGGTCGGCGAGGCGAACCCTGAGTAGGAGGCGAAGGTCGGGAATTCCTTGGGGTTGTTGAGCGCCACGATGGTGGCGCAGGTGCCCCCCGCCGACAACCCGGCAATGGCCATCGAGCCCAGCTGCGTCGAGGTGTTGAAGTTCTTCTGCATGAAGGCCGGAACGGTCTTGGTGAGATAGGTCTCCACGTTGCCGTACTGCTTGCTGTTGACGCATTCGCTGTCTCCCCAGAAAGAGCCGGTGACATCAGGCATCACCAGGATGGGGGCGACCCCGTTGTGCTGCTCGGCGAACGCCAGGGACGTGGAGTCGGCGTAGTCCGCCCGAGTCCAGTCCGAAGGTTCGCCAGGCGAGCCGTGGAGCAACTCGATGACCGGTAGGGCCCGCTCGTGCGGAGCAAACCAAGCGGGCGGAAGCCAGACAAACGCCTCACGCGGCTTGTAGTTCAAGTTCGGATCCGGGATGGGAACGCTGATGGTCGCCCCGTCAGCGGGCAGCTTCCCCGTCCTGGCGACTTCGGCCCGCATGGCGTTCAGGGTGGAGTTGCTCATGAAGTTGTCCGCTTGCTTGCCCAGCAGGCGATCCAGCGTCGGGTAGTACTGGAACGTCTGGTTGACCGAACTGCCAGCGGAAACGACCACCAGGACGACACCCACCAGGCCGAACACCCGCTGGGACGCGTGGGCGTGGTGCCAGCCGGCGATCACCAGACCGGCCATGAGGCACCCCCCCACCAGCCAGAGATAGAGCGACCGCGGAGCGCCTTGTGGTTCGGCGTGCTCGAAGTGAAGGTAGAGCCAGAGTCCGAGGACAAAGACGTCGATGCCGGTGGAGGATCTGCGATCCGTGTGCCGGGCCCACGACGTTCCCTGCCTCCCCGAGTGGGACTCGGGCAAGTTGGTCTTCGAGCTGTACGACAAGCTACTGATGCCCACCCTGCAGGAACCCGTCTTCATCTACCACTACCCGACCGAAGTGTCGCCGCTGGGTCGGCGCAACCTCGACGATCCGAGCATGACCGATCGGTTCGAGCTGGTCGTCGGCGGTTGCGAGCTCGCCAACGGCTACAGCGAGCTCAACGATCCCGACGAGCAGGCGGCGCGCTTCAGGGCCGAGGCGGCCGCCGCTGCGGGCGGCGACCTGGAGGCCCATCCGGCTGACGCCGCATTCGTGCGGGCGTTGGAGTACGGCCTGCCCCCCACGTCGGGCATCGGCATCGGTATCGACCGGCTGATCATGCTCCTGGCCGAGGTACCGGCCATTCGCGACGTGATGCCTTTCCCGATCATGCGAGCTGAGGTGGCGTCATGACCTTGATGATCCACGACGACGACGTCGCCGAACAGCGGCCCGACGGCGACCCCTGGCCCACCAACGAGCGGGCGCTGCTGCCGTGGATGCGCCGCCGGCGGGTGCGCCGGATCGCGGCCTTCACCCTGTTCGGTGCCGGCCTGCTCAACGTCCTCTTGGCCGTGCTGTGGCCCGTCCACTGGACCCGGCCTATCAACCACTGGCTACCGTTCGCCGTCCATCCCGTCGGCGGCGTCACGGCCGTGATCGGGGGACTGGCCCTCGCTGGCGTGGCCCGAGGCGTCCGGTGCGGCTACCGGCGGGCCTGGGTGACGGCGCTCGTCATCCTCATGATCAGCACGGTCGATCGGATCGTCCACGGCGCAGGCGTGCAAGGCTCGGTGCTCGCCTGCCTGTTGGCCCTGTGGCTGGTCTTCGAGCACCGCCATTTCCGGGTCAACCCGGCTGGACTCCGTCGAGTTCTGGGCTGGGCGGTCATGGCCGGACTCGCCGCGGTCGCCGTTGCCGCGGAGCTTGACGCCATCTACCAGGCAGGCGCCCGAGAGCCGAGAGATGTGCTCCTCGTCGCCATCCTGGGAACCGCCCTCCTCGTCCTCATCACGGCTCTCCCGGGTCGGGAACACCGCAGGACAGGTGAGGAGCGGGCCCGAGCGTTCGTCCGGGCCCGAGCCATCTTCGAACGTCATGGCGGCGACACCCTCGACTATTTCGCCCTGCGAGACGACAAGTCCTGGCTGTTCAGCGGCGACACGCTGATCGCCTACTCGGTCATCAACCGGGTGATGCTGGTCTCACCCGACCCCATCGGGCCGGTCAACGAGCGCCTCGACGCCTGGTCCGATGCCATGGACCTGGCGGATGCCAACGGCTGGTATCTGTGCGTGGTTGGCGCGTCGCGCACCTGGCTGCCCGTGTACCGGGCCGCCGGCCTCACGGACATCTATATGGGTGACGAGGCCATCGTCGACTGCCGGACCTTCTCCCTGAAGGGGAAGTCGATGAAATCTCTGCGGGGGGCGTACAACCGGGTTTCGAAATCCGGGTACCGCGTCGCCGTCATGGACTCCCTCGAGGCGGACGCCGAGCTGCGGCGGCAGCTCGATGATCTGGCCACCGAAACCCGACAGGGCAACGCCGAGCGGGGCTACTCGATGACCTTGAGCCGGATGTTCGACGAGCGCGATCGAGGCCTTTTGCTCGCGGTGTGTTATGACGCTGACGGAAAGCCGGTCGCCTTCAACCAGTACATCCCGGCCAGTCACGTCGAGGGCTATTCGCTCGATGTCATGCGACGCACGAGCGATCCCGATGCCCCGAATGGCCTGACCGACTTCGTCATCATCGAGACCATCAACTGGATGGCACGGCAGGGCCTGGTCGGGCTCGGGCTCAACTTCGCCACCATGAGGGCCCTGGTCGCCGAGGACCACCCCTCCGGGGCCTGGCGCTCGCTCGAGAAGTCGCTGCTGCACCGCTTCAGCGAGAGCATGCAGATCGAGTCGTTGTGGAACTTCAACAAGAAGTACGAGCCGGAGTGGCGGCCGCGGTATGCGGTGGCTGACGGCCGGGCTCACCTGCCCAGAGCTGGGCTGGCGATCGCCAGGGCGGAATCGGTGTCAGAGCTGCCGCTGGTGGGACGAGCCATGAAACCCAGGACACCTGTCCACGCCTAAACGAGCCGAATCGACCTAAACGCGCCGAAACGATTGGAGCAAGAGGTCATGTCTATCCGCCATTGGCATTTTCCCGCCGACAAGCCGCGTGGTGCCGTCATCAGCCGGCGACTCGGAGTGGTCGGGCTCTCCCTGGTGCTCATCGCGGCCATGGACAGCATCCGCAACCTGCCTACCACGGCCAGCTTCGGGTGGTCAGCGATCTTCTTCTATGCCATCGCGGTACTCACCTATCTGATACCCGTGGCGTTGTGCTCGGCCGAGCTGGCCACCACGGTTGGCGGTGGCGTGTACCGCTGGGTGCGGGAGGCTTTCGGTTCGCGGTGGGGGTTCCTGGCCGTGTGGTGTGACTGGTCAGAGAACATTATCTGGTTCCCGACCGTCCTGGTCTTCCTGGCCACCACGCTGGCGTATGTCATCAACCCGAACCTGGCCCAGAACAAGGCCTTCCTCGTGCCGGTGATGCTCGTGATCTTCTGGGCGGTCACGCTCTCGTCGCTGTTCGGATCCTTGAAGTCGGCCCGGTGGACCGGTGTGGGCGTGGTGATCGGTACCGCCGTTCCCACCCTGTTGATCATCGGCTTGGGCCTCTGGTGGGTGGGCAGCGGTCAGAAATCGGAGATTCCCTACCACGCCAGCTCCATCGTGCCTCCGTGGCACGGGCTGAGCAGCCTGGTCTATGCCGCCGGGATCGTGGTCGCATTTGCGGGTATGGAAATCGGCGGGTTTTACTCCCATGTCACCAAGAACGTAAAGCGCACCTATCCAAAAGCGGTCATGCTGGCGGCCATCGTCGTGGCCTCGCTGTCGATCCTGGGTAGCGTCGCCATTGCCATGGTCGTGCCCCACCACAACATCGAGCTGGCTGGCGGCATCATGCAAGCGGTGCAGATATTCTTCGCCAAGCTCGGCATCGAATCGCTGCTCAAGCCGTTCGGGGTGCTGGTGATCGTCGGGGTGCTGTGCAGTTTGGCCTCGTGGAGCATAGGCCCGGCCGAGGGGATGCGCCGAGTGGCGGCGGACGGCCATTTGAGCCCGTGGTGGAGCCGGTCGAACCGCCGGGGGGCGCCGATCTCTGTGCTGATCCTTCAGGCCGTGCTGGGCTCCTTGCTGGCCCTGCTGTTGGTGTTCGTCCACAACATCAACACCTACTACTGGATGCTCACCGCGCTGGTGGCCCAGACCTTCTTGATCATGTACTTCCTGATGTACCTGGCGGTCGTTCGCCTGCGGATCACCAAGCCGGATGCGCCCCGCCCGTTCAAGATCCCCGGAGGGACCATCGGCCTGGGCGTGGTGGTCGCGGCCGGCGTGGTCGGCGCCCTGTTCGCCTTCTTCCTCGGGTTCATTCCAGCGACGCACCTCTCGCTCGGAGGGACAATTACCTACGTCGCAGTCATGACGTTCGGCATCGCCCTCATCGTGGTCACCCCGTTGCTGCTGCACCGCGGTCCGTCCGTTCGGACCGACACCAGGGTCGACCCCAATCTGGTCACGGACAACGCTCTGAGCGCGGCAGCCCTCGAAGAAGTGCCCTCTGCAGTCTGAGCCACGGTGGGGTCTCCGACTGCTCGTGTGCGCCCCGGGGGAGTCGAACCGCCCAACCTCCAGATTAAGAGTCCGTTGCTCTACCGTTGAGCTAGGGGCGCAGGGCCAGAGTATAGAGGGGAGGAAGCGGCGGTGCGTGAGGGCCTGATAGTCGGGATCATGGCTACCGTCCTGTTGCTTTTCACCGCCGCTTGCTCCTCCGCTACCGCTCCCGCCAAAACCGCCTTGCCGACCACGACCTCGACCACCAGCCCGAGCTACCAGCCGCCGCGATTCATCGACTTCAGCCAGCTGTCCCAGGTGGAGGCGGCGGCCGCTCAGGCGGGCGGACGAGTGACCGCGGGGACCACCGTCACGGTCGACATCCCGGACACCCGCTCCGAGTTCGACGCCCGGAACGCCCTCGTCTACCTCCCTCCCGCCTGGTTCACCTCGGATGCACCCCGGCTCCCCGCCTTGATCCTCTTACCGGGGGAGCCGGGGGGACCGACGGACTGGACTGAGGACGGCAACGCGGACGGGATCGCCAACGCCGTCGCCCACGAGCACGGCGGGGTGGCCCCGATCATCGTCATGCCCGATCCCACCGGCGAGGAGGACGCCGACACCGAGTGCGTCAATAGCACCAGGTTCGGCAACGCCGAAACGTACCTGACCGTCGACGTGCCCACGTACCTCCGGGCCACGTTCCGGGCGGCGACCGGACCCGGATCGTTGGGCATTGCCGGGGCGTCGGCCGGGGGAACGTGCGCCACCATCCTGGGTCTCCGCAATCCGAGCGTGTTCGAGACCTTCGCCTCGTTTTCCGGCTACGCCGTCCCGACGTACCAGGACGATACCGTCGCCGAGTCCATACCCATATTGTTCGACGGATCAGAAGCGGCCTTTGCGGCCCACGACCCGCTCACGCTCCTCTCGGAGAAAGACTTCCCCACCAGCTCCGCCTGGTTCGATGCCGGCACCAGCGACCACGAAAGCTGGGCGAACGCCAAGCAGCTGGCCGCTGCGGGCCGCCAGGCCGGCATGAAAGACGTGTGTCTGGTCGGCCTTCCAGGCGGCCACACCTGGACTGTCTGGCAGCAATCGCTCTCGGCCGCGCTGCCATGGCTGTCCGCCCACCTGGGCCTGACCTCCGAGCCCGCGGCGTGTTGACGAACGACGGCGTCAGGCTTACCGGCAGGCGTAGTCCAGGTCGTACGGTGATGCCGGGCCGGTGTACCCGTCCCCCACCCAGCCCCACTGCACCAGGGTGACGATGCCGCCGGCGAAGGGTTCGTACAAGGACTTGGTCGGGATGTCGCCGTTGCAGAAGTTGACGGCGCTGTACGCCCCGGTCGTCAGATTGCCCGCACCGGGCACCCACAGCGGGACGTTAGGAAGACTGAGCGACCCAGCGATGGTCCGCCACTGGAAGGCGGTGGAATACACGCCGGGAAAGACCCCCGTCGATTGCAGGGCGGCATAGGCCCCGGAGATCACCTCGGCATTGCTGGTCACACTCCCGGACCACCTGCCGGCCGTCTCCACGTCGAGCCACCACAGCGTCGGGTTGATCCCCAGGCTCCGCGAATAGGCCACCCAGTGAAGACCCCAGAACCAACCGAAGTTGTAGCTCTCGCACGAGACGTTTCCCCTGCACGTCCCCGCCGGCCCCGAGAGCGATTCCGAGGGTGCCGGACTGGGAAGCCCATCCATGAAGATGTAGGCGGAGAGGCTCGGTCCGGCCCAGGCCGCTTCGGCCGAGTAGCAAGGGTTGGCGGCGTTGTCGATAGCCCCGCCGCTCACCTGGACGATGTCCACGCTCTGGCGCACGCGCGGGATGGTCCCGCCGAACTGCGGACACTGGAATTGGGAGATGTCGTAGCCGGTGCCGCCCGGCGGGTAAGGGAACCCCTGGGCGGACGCCGCCATGCTCACGAAGGGCGCCGGGCCCGGGTCTGCGCCCGCAGAGCCGAGGAACGGCACGGTGCCGAAGGTGAAGACACCCCCGTCCCGCGCCAGCAGCCAGTACCCCGTGCCGCTCGCCCCGGCCTGCATACCCACCACCGGCTGGGCCAGGTGGACGCCGCCCGTCGACCCATAGAAATGGGCATTGCCGAAGGTGAAGATCCCGCCATCGGACGCCACCAGCCAGTAGCCGCCTCCACTCGGCGTGGGCGCCATGCCGACCACCGGGCGATTCAACCGGATCCCACCCGTCGACCCGTGAAACCGAGCGTCACCGAAGCTGAAGATCCCACCATCGGACGCGACCAACCAGTAGCCCCCGCCGTCCGGAGTCGCCGCCATCCCCACGATCGGCTGATTGAGCCGGATCGCACCCGTCGAACCGTAGAACCGAGCGTCACCAAAGGTGAAGATCCCACCATCGGACGCGACCAACCAGTAGCCCCCGCCGTCCGGGGTGGCCGCCATGCCAACGACGGGTCGATTCAGCCGGATCCCACCCGTCGACCCGTGAAACCGAGCGTCACCGAAGCTGAAGATCCCACCATCCGAACCGACCAGCCAGTAGCCCAACCCGTTGGGCAGGGCGGCGCTCCCGACGATCGGCCGGTTGAGCGCGATGCCCCTGAGAGAGCCGAAGGTGGTGGTGCCGTACTGGTAGACGCCGCCGTCCGATGCCACCAGCCAGTAGCCCGGCGAACTTGACGAAGTCGCCGCCTGTGACACGGTTTGCGCCGCCGCGGGAGCCACCGTCGAGCCCACCACCCCCGGGACGAGGCTCAGCACCAACATCAGCAGCAGAAAGGGCGCGCCCCACACTGCCCGCCGAACCACAACCATCCCAAACCTCCCAGGCACCCGGGTCCGCGGCCCGAAGACCAACGGAGGTCACGCTAACCGCGACCTCGCCGGAGCGGGTGTCACCGAGCGGGCTTGTGCCTCAACTTGGACCACACCTGTTCGACGTGCCCACCGACGCGGTGGCCCATGAAGCGGAACCAGCCGGTGCCACCTCGATTGGGCCGGGCCCGGTCTACCTGGAGCGACAGATAGGTGAGGCCGCCGAGCGGGATTGGCAACCAGAAGTTGATCAGCCGGTAGCAGATCACGCCAAGGGTGGCCACGGCCCGGGTCGTTCCGAATCCGACCAGAACCGAGGTGAGCGTGGCCTCGATCACGCCGAGCCCGCCAGGGGTGATCGGGATGGCGGCCAGCACGTTGGCCAGGCCGTAGGCCACCAGGAGCCCGTCCGGGTTGACCCAGCTTCCGAAGGCGCCCACGAACACCCACAAAGAGGCGGCGTCGAGTATCCAGTTGGCCCCCGCCCACAGGACCGCCCGGCCCACCAACCGGCGCTGCCGGCCCAGCTCCTGCAGCCGGCCGGCCACCTGCACGAAGTAGCGCCGCAAGGCGGCCCCGTCCACGAACGGGATGCGCGCGGCCAGGCGCTCGAGAGCCGCGCCGACCCGCTCCTCGCCTCGCGTGAAGAAGAACACCAGTCCCAGGGTCGCCAGGAGCAGCACCACGCCGACCGCAGCCGCGATCAGGTACACCCCGGAGAATCCCCACACGGGAATCGAAACGATCAGCGCGATCCAAAAGATGACGTTGAGGACGACCGCCGAGCCGATCCCCACCATCGCCAACGCAAAACCCACGTCGCTACCGGGGATCCCGGCCTGGGTGAAGAAGCGGTAACCCAGCGCCGAACCGGTGGCGGAGCCGCCCGGCGCAGCATGGCTCACGGAGAGCGTGGTCATCTGGATGCGGAGCACCGTGAAGAGGCCGAGCTTGCCTTCGCGCGGGAGCACCGAGCGACAGAACTCCGCGTAGGCGATCAGGGAAGCCGCTTCGAGCACCACGCCGGCCAACAGCAGCAGCGGGTTGACCTCGGTGATCACATGGATCAGCTTGCGGGGGCCGGCCAGCTGCGGGAGGACGACGTACTCGATGATCAGCGCCAGCAGAAGGAGCCGGCCGATCTGCCAGATCGGCGCCGGCAGCAAGGCTCGCAATCCCCTGCGCTTCGCGGGCTGTCTGGCCGCTCCGTCGGGAGGCGGCGGCTCTCCGTCGGGAGACGTCACCGCTCCGTCCGCTTCGGGCGGGGCTTTGGGGCCGGCTTCGGGCCGGGCTTCGGCCCCCGCTTCGGGCGGGGCTTTGGCCCCCGCTTCGGGCCGGGCTTCGGCCCCCGCTTCGGGCCGGGCTTCGGGCCCCGCTTCGGGCTCAGTGGCGGCCTCCACCGTGGGCACCACTTCGGGCTCGACCGGGTCGAGCGGCGGCACCACGGTCAGCTCCGATCGCTTCCCCGGACCCGGGTCGGGGTCCTCCGACGGGGCGACCGAGCGAGCTTCACTCACGATCGCCGACTACGGGCGAATGGAGCCGCGCTCGAGCGGGATGGTCTGGAGATGACCCGACACAGAAACATGGATGTACACGTCATGATCGCGCACAGGACCCTCCTAGCTGGGTACCACCTTCACGATCCGGCCTGCAGCTGGGCCGCCAGCGCTCGAAAGGCGCGCCCCCGGTGGGAGATGCGGTGTTTCTCGTCCGAGGTCATCTCGGCGAACGTGCGCCCATCGCCCTCGGACGGCACGAACACCGGGTCGTAGCCGAACCCCGACGCTCCCCGGGCCTCCGTGGCGATGGTCCCCTCGACCACCCCTTCGCACACCACTTCACGGTCATCCGGCCAGGCGGCCACGGCGACGGTCCTAAAGCGGGCCCGCCTCCCATCCACGGAGATCATCGCCGCCAGGAGCTTGGCCACGTTGTCAGCGTAGGTCCCCCCCTCGCCCGCATAGCGGGCCGAAAGCACGCCCGGGGCGCCGTCCAGCGCCTCCACCTCGAGGCCGGTGTCGTCCGCCACCGCCGCTTCCCCGGTCGCATCCACGAGAGCACGGGCTTTGAGCCGGGCGTTCGCCACGAGCGTTTCGCCGGTCTCTTCCACCTCGCCGACCCAGGCCGGCCGAGGCCGCAGCCTCACCGCCGAGCCCAGAATCTCCGCGATTTCTTTGGCCTTGTCGGGGTTGGCGCTGGCGAGCACGTACACCCCGGAGACGCTCACGAGGTCCTCGCCGCGGGCGGATCGGCCAGCAGGTCGGCCTGGTAATCGAGGAGGATGGCGATGCCGTGCTCGGCGAGCGAGAGCAGCTCCTCCAACTCGCTGCGGCTGTACGGAGCGCCTTCGGCGGTGCCCTGAATCTCGACGAAACGACCGGACGAGGTCATCACCACATTCATGTCGACCTCGGCCCGGCTGTCTTCCCTATAGTCCAGGTCGAGGACGGGCAGGGCGTCGACCACGCCGACCGAAACCGCTGCGCACGCCTCCCGGAGCGGGTGTCGCATCATCCGACCCGCCGACACCAGTCGGGTGCACGCGTCGTGCAAGGCGACGTAGGCCCCGCAGATGCTGGCGGTGCGCGTCCCCCCGTCCGCTTGGAGCACGTCGCAGTCGAGGGTGATCTGCACCTCTCCCATGGCCTCCAGGTCCGTGACACCTCGCAACGCCCGCCCGATAAGCCGCTGGATCTCCTGGGTGCGCCCCGACTGCCGGCCTCGGGCCGCTTCCCGGTCGATGCGCTCGGGCGACGACCCGGGCAGCATCGAGTACTCGGCGGTCACCCATCCCCGTCCGGTGTTGCGCATCCACCGGGGCACGTCGTCGGCCACGGACGCAGTGCAGAGGACGACGGTCTGGCCGACGCGGATGAGCACGGACCCGGCCGCGAACACGGTGTAATCCCGCACCAGCTCCACCGGGCGGAGGTCGTCAGGCTGGCGCCCGTCGGGGCGGCTCACACCACGTACCGATCGCCGATCGCCGCCACGGTGACCGCCGCGCCAAACGATTCCGCCGCTTCGGCTCTGGCCGCCTCCGGGTCGGTGGCCGGCGTGAGGTGGGTGATGACGAGACGCTCGACGCCGGCGTGCCGGGCGGTCTGGCCCGCTTGGCGGGCACTCAGGTGCGGGAGCGAGCCCTCCCGGTCCGACAGGAACGAGGCCTCGCACAACGCCAGATGCAGCCCCTCCCCGAGCGACGCCAGGCCCCAGCCGGGACCGGAATCCGCGGAGTAGCCGAAGCTCCGTTCCCCCCCGTCGATCCGCATCGCCAGGGTGGTAACCGGGTGATCGGTCTGGGAAAAGGTGAGCTCGAGTGCGCCAACGGTCACCTTTTTCCCATCACCTGTCGCGTGCCAGTCCAGCGCCGGCATGGTGGCTTCCGCCCGGCTCAAGGCGGCCAGCTCGGGCGGGGCATACACCGGGACACCCGTCCGGCCCAGGTACCACCGGCAGGCCACGGCAAAGAGCTCGATGTCGGTCCAGTGGTCGGCGTGCTCGTGGGAAAGGAAGACGGCGTCGATCTGCTCGATGGGCACGTGGCGTTGCAGATTGGCCAGCGTGCCCGTGCCGGCGTCGAGCCAGACTCGGGTGTCCTCGCACGTGACCAGGTACCCGCTGCAGGCGCCCCCAGGTGCCGGGTACGACCCGTTGCACCCGAGCACGGTGACGGTCAGCGTCACCTGGCCGGCTCCCACGCCTGGACCCGATCGATCTCGGGCCCGAGCAGTTGGCGGCCCAGGCGGCGAAAGGTGGCCGTGTCGCCGGACGAGATCCAGGTGCGCGTTCCCGGTCCGGCCTCCCCGCGGCTGAGGGCCGTCCCATCCAGAACGGCCCGCAACTCGAAGGCCGTCTCGTCGGCGGAGCTCACGAGCACCACCTCCCGGCCGACCACGTCGCTGATGGTCCGAGCCAGGAAGGGATAGTGGGTGCAACCCAGGAGGAGGGTATCCACCTTGGCGTCGCGGACCGGGGCGAGGAGCCGTTCGGCGAGCACGTACACCTGGTCCGAATCGGTCTCGCCCCGCTCGACGAACTCGACGAAGCCGGGGCAGGCGGCGCACGTCAGCTGGATCTGATGCCGCCGGCTCAGGGTGGCGACGGCGCGCTGGTAGGCGCCGGAGCCGATCGTTCCGACCGTGCCGATCACGCCGACCCGGCCGTTCTCGGTGGCTCGCAAGGCGGCCCGCACACCGGGCTCGATGACGCTCATGATCGGGAGGTCGGCCAGCTCCCGGAGCGGCTCCAGCCCCGACGCGGCGGCGGTGTTGCACGCCACCACGACCATCTTGACGTCGTGCTCGTCGGCCAGTTTGGCCGTGATCTGCCGGGCGAAATGGCGGACTTCGGCGAGTGGGCGCGGGCCGTATGGATAGCGTCCGGTGTCGCCGACGTAGACCAGGTTCTCTCCGGGGAGCAGATCCATGATCGCCCTGGCCACGGTGAGACCGCCGAACCCGCTGTCGAACACGCCGATCGGCCGGTCATCCATGGCGCCGTCAGCCTAGTCAGGCCGCTCGGCGGCACTCGGGGATCAGCTGAGCCGCCGCCGTCTGCACCGTCCCGGGCCACTCAGAAGTAGATGACCCGCTTGGCTCGTTCGGTGACCACGTCGATGTCGTCGGTCCACACCCCGGTAGAGAGGTACTTCCAACCCCCGTCGCAGACGATCGTCACGATGACACCCTCGTCGATCTCGCTGGCGCACTTCACCGCCGCCGCCATGATGGCCCCCGAGGAAATGCCGGCGAAGATCCCGACGTCGGCGAGGCGGCGGGTCCACAGCACGCTCTCACGCGGCCCGACGATCTTGCTCCGGTCGAGAAGGTCGAAGCCGTCGTTATCGGTGAAGACCGGCGGGATGAACCCCTCGTCCAGGTTCTTCAGCCCGTCGACCATCTCCCCCGCCGGTGGCTGCACCGCCCACACCTGGATGGCCGGGTTGCGTTCCTTGAGGAATTGCCCGACGCCCATCAGGGTCCCGGCCGTCCCGAGGCCGGCAACGAAGTGGGTGACCTCCGGGCAGTCACGCCAGATCTCGGGCCCGGTGCTCTCGTAGTGCGTCTTCGGGTTGGCCGGATTGGCGTATTGGTAGGGGAACCACCAGTCCGGGTGCTCGGCGGCCAGGGCCTGCGCCCGGCGCATAGCGCCGTTGGATCCCTCCGACCCGGGTGAGTCGAGGATTTCCGCTCCCCAGGAGAGCAGGAGCTGCCGCCGCTCGACGGAAACGTTCTCGGGCAGGACGATCTTCAGGGGGTAGCCCTTGATCTTGGCGATCATGGCCAGAGCGATCCCGGTGTTGCCTGACGACGACTCGATGATCTGCTGACCGGGCCGGAGGCTGCCGTCCTTCTCGGCCTCCTCGACCATGGCTCGGGCCGCCCGGTCCTTGACCGATCCGCCGGGGTTCCACCCTTCGAGCTTGGCCACGATAGCCACGCGCGGATTCGGGCTGAGGGAACTGATATCGACCATGGGCGTGTTGCCGATCAGGTCCAGCACGCTCTCGTACCTGGCCATCCCGATCACCCGCCCGCGACGGCCGGCATCAACGTCACCGTGTCGCGGTCTTCCACCTTGGTGTCGAGCTTGCCGAGATAACGGATGTCGTCGTCGTTGAGAAAAATGGTCAGGTGGCGGTGCACCTCGCCGTCCGACGTCAGGAGCTGATCGCGCAAGCCGGGGTGCTGGCGGATCAGGTCGTCGAAGACCTCGCCGACGGTCGCCCCCTCGGCCGGCACGATCGACTGGCCGCCCGCGGCGGCTCGCAGGACGGTCGGCAGGCGGACATCGACGGGCACTGGCGTCTCCAATGGTCACAAAGAGGACGAGAACCGACGGCAAAGTCGACTCTTCTCATCACCATTGTAGAACGATTGGCTCCTCTGTGATCTTCCCGTCCTGGATCCGCCAGCTGCGCACGTTCGGGTGCACGTCCCGCAGCGAGACCAGGACGTAGTGCCATTCGGGATCCGGCGCCTGGGCCACATCTGTTGGCGACGGCTGGCCGTCGGTGTGGGTGTGCGAGTGGAACACGCCGACCAGCTGGCCGCCGGCCGCCTCGGCCGCCCGATCCGCCCGGAGGAGCGCTCGGGGGTCGACCTCGTACACCCGGGCGGACGCGGCCAGGTTGTCGGCCGGGTAGCACGCATCCACCCTGGCCGTGCCGCCATCCTCGGCCGTCCCCCCGAGCAGCCCGCACGCCTCGAGCGGGTACCCGTCGAGGGCGGTGGCGACCATCTGGTCGAGGATGGTTTTGCTGAGCACGAGCACCGGGGCGACGCTACCGTGGCTGCTCCATGTCCCCCGCCACGAAACCCGTACAGAAGGGTGCCGATGGCCGGCCCGTGGCCCAGAATCGTCGGGCCCGCCACGACTACGACATCCTGGAGACGTACGAAGCGGGCATCGCCCTGGTCGGTAGCGAGGTGAAGTCGCTGCGGGAGGGCAAGGCGCAGCTGCGCGAGAGCTTTGCCCGGGTGATCGACGGAGAGGTGTGGCTGTACGCCATGCACGTGCCCCCGTACGCCTACGCCGGCGGGTTCGGGGCGACCGACCCCGACCGGCGGCGGAAGCTGCTCCTGCACCGCCGGCAGATCGACGAGCTGGCTCGGCGCACCACCCAGGACTCGCTCACCCTGGTGCCCCTCTCGGTGTACTTCAAGGACGGCCGGGCGAAGGTGAGCCTGGCGCTGGGCAGGGGCCGCAAGCGCTACGACAAGCGGCGGGCCCTGGCGGCTCGGGACGCCGACCTGGAGGCCCGCCGTGCATCGGCCGCCAGGCGACGTACCCTGGACGCATGAACGACACCGTCCGCCTGGGCCGTGTGGCGGGGGTGCAGGTCGGTCTCAACTGGACGCTGCTGGCCATGGTGGCGCTCATTGCGGGGGGACTCGCCGACAACCGGTTCCCCCTCGCCGCACCCGGTTACCCGGGGGCGGCGTACGCCCTGGCCGGGGCGCTGACCGCTTTGGTCCTCATCGTCGGGGTGCTCCTGCACGAGCTCGGGCATGCTTTGGTGGCCCGTCGCTTCGACCTCCGCGTGGACGGCATCACCCTGTCGTGGATGGGCGGCATCACCCGCATGGAGGGCGACGCCAACACCCCGGGTGGTGAGTTCGCCGTCGCCGGCATCGGCCCGGTCGTCTCGGCCGCCGTGGGTGGCCTCATCTGGGTCGTGCGACTCCTGGTTCTCCACGCCCACGGTGGCAACCTGGCCGTGTCCGCCCTGGGCTGGCTGGCGTTCATCAACGTACTGCTGGCGATCTTCAATCTGCTCCCCGCTGCCCCCCTCGACGGCGGCCGGGTCCTGCATTCCATCGTGTGGGCGGTCACCCGCAACCGCTGGCGGGCCACCCTGGTGGCGTCCGCAGCCGGTGTCGGGCTGGGCGCAGTGCTCGCAGGCATCGGTCTGCTGGCCCTGCTTCGGGGCGTGGATCCCCTTGACGGGTTCATCGTCACCTACATCGGCTGGTGGTTGCTCAGCTCGGCTCGGGCCGAACGTCAACTGGCGCAGGTGCGACGTTCCCTCGAAGGCCTCCGCATCTCCGAGGTCATGCGCCCGGTCGGTGCCGCACCGGGCTGGATCACCATCCGGGCGTTCGCCGAGGGCTTCGCCAGCGGCCGACCCGGCTGGGTGTGGCTCCTCGAGAAGTGGGACGGCGGCTATGGAGGGGTATTGCTGGGCGACACCATCGGGTCGGTTCCCTTCCCCCAGTGGGACCTGGCCCGGCCCCTGGACGTGGCCTTCCCGATCAGCGCGGCAATCGGCGCCGCCCCGGAGGAGGACACCCTCGAGGTGGTGAGTCGCACCGACGGCACCGGCGGCAAGCAGGTCATCCTGGTCGTCGACGGAGACCGCACCGTGGGTGCCGTGCTCCCCTCCGACCTGGAGGCGCTGGTGAAGATGGGGCGGCGGCGTCCGGTACCATCGTCGGGTTGGACCTTGACAAGACCCTGAGCCGGTAGGGAGCCCGCTGCTTCCTCCGCCGGCCACAACTTGGGGGTGATTGGCTTCGACTTTGGTTGTCAACGCGGGAGAAGCGAGCCGTGGTCTCCGGAGCCACGTAAAAGAGCCGGAACCAAAAATAAACGCCAACAAGGCAAAGAGCGTCAAGCTCGCCCTGGCTGCCTAACAGGTAGCCCGTCCGTCCGACCCCAGCCCTACGGGTCGGGTACGGGCGTCATGCAGTAGGGCTCTACCCTCCGGTCTCGTCGACAGGCCGGTGGGGACACTTTGGTCGACTGGGGCCCTCGCCGACGCCGGCGGCGAGTGAGGAGCCCGAGATCCTTTCGCCGGCTGCGCTCGGAGAAGGCCTGTCGCGACGTCGAAGGACGCGGGTTCGATTCCCGCCACCTCCACCACCACCCTCTGACCAGCGTTTTCGCTGGTCAGAGGCATTTTAACGACTTGCCCAGAGGCCCACGTGACACAGATTTGACACAATCGGACACGCGCTACAGTGGTGTGTGGCGGGTTGTGGCGGTCAGAAAGGGTCCCCCAGAAGACCACTCTCAGTGTCACCAGCAGGAGCCGCTGACCCTAGTAACGCACAGGAGTCGGGACCGGGATGCACCTCGTTCGGGTGCGCTACCGCGCCATAGACGCGCGATCGTTTGGATGCGGGCTCAGAGTGGGCATACGTGCTGGTAGGGGCGGTCGGGCAGGACATTGGCCCATTCGTCCGGCGTGAGGTCGCGTCCGGCGACCTGGCAGGCGTACCGCTCCCAGGAGCCGAGGTCGGTCGGCCAGTCGGCCGCAGTTTCGTTGTAAAGGATCAGGAGGTCACCGTTCGGAGAGAACAGTGGCGTCGGGATCGCGCCCGCCACGGCCGGGAACGAGTTACCCATCCGCTGACCCGAACGGAGATCCCACAGGATGGTGTCTGCGCTGAAGAAGCTGGCGGCTAGGCGCCGCCCGTCGGGTGAGAAGGCGATCGCCAGCACGTTGGATGCCGCGGTGGTAAGAGGCGCCCGGACCTGGGTGCCGCGACGGGTGTCCCACATGAGGATCTTGCCGTCGGCGGTGCCGGCAGCCAACACGGGCGAAGTGGGCGAGAAGGCGATGGTGTGGACCTGCACCGCCAGGCGGGGATGGAACAGTTCCCGCCCCGACGTGGCGTCCCACACCTCGATGGTGGATCCGGGGGCGCAGCAACCAAGGGCCGCCAGTTGCCGGCTGTCGGCGCTGAAGGCCACACCGCCGCTCCCATAGGGAACGGCAAAATGGTGCAGGGGCGTGCCGGTGACGAAGTCGAATGTTTCGACCCGGGTGTTCGAGCCGTCCAACTTCTGCGTCTGGACGGCGAGAAGTCGTTGGTCAGGGCTGATGGCGAGCCAGGTCACCGGGTCCGCCACGTGCATCCTTCGGAGGACCGCTCGGGACTGTACGTCCCAGAAGGTGATGTTGCCGCCTGCGTCGCCGGTCACGAGCAGCCGGCCGTCGGGCGTAAAGGCGAGCCCGGTGACAACGAAGGCGCGCGTGGCAGGCAGGCTGGCGTACCAGCGCCGGCTGCGGAGGTCGACCAGGGCGACCGTCCCGTCGTCTTGGTCGGTGGCCATGATGGTTCCGGCGGGGTTCACCGCGAAGCAGGGCGGGAAGTCGCAGCCGTTGTCTGGAGGGCCCTCCGCGAAGGTGCGGCCGAGCGCCTGGGTACCGGAAATGTCCCATGCGACCACGCTGCCATCGCCGGCCCCGGACAAAAGGGTGCGGCCCCGCGGGTCGATACCGAGCTGGAGGCGGCTTCCCGACTGGGACGAGAATGTCTGGACGATCGAACCCGATCCGACATCCCAGACCCGAACATCACCGTCGAGTGCGCCGGCCGCTACGAGTTTGCCGTCGGGCGTGAATGTGAGGGTCGAGAGCCAGGCGCTCGCAGGGATGGCCTGAAGAATGCGCCTGGTGCCCGTACGCAGATCGAGGAGTGCGAGGGTAGCCGAAGGGTTTCCGGCGCTTGCACTATTGAGGCCGATGGCTGCCAGCCGCCCGTTGGGTGAGATGGCAAAACGCCCCCCGATAGGGAACCGGCGGGTGATGCGTCCAGTTCGGTTGTCCCATATGTCGGTGGTCCCCTGCTCAGCCGAGGTCACCACGTTGCCGTCCGGGGTGAAGGCGACCTGCAACTCCTCTTGCCCGGCGTGTAAGGGATAGGGCCGCTGCCAGACGGGCCGCCCGGTCAAGGCGTCGACGAGGACAAGCCGCTCCGAGACAGGTCCGTTCGCCGCGTTGGCCGGCCAGTCGGCCAGCCCGACGGCGATGTCTCGGCCATCCGGCGAGAAGGCGATGGTGGCCGAACCGGCCGGGACTGCCGCCACGGCCCCGCTCCAGCTGCCGAGCAGGCGGCTGTGCCGTGATGCCACGTCGATGAGAAACAACCGAGACAGATTTCCGCCAGCGGCGACGACCGCCACGGTACGACCATTCGGAGAGAAGCGCACCCCCAGGGGGGGCACGGGTGCCGGAAGCGGAATGGCCGATCCGCTCGGTTTCCAGGTCTGGAGATCCTCGAACCGGACCGCTCCCGCCGCGTCGCCGGTCGCCAGGAGCCGTCCGTCGGGACTGATGGCCAGGCCGGTTATCTGGCTGGTTGACGGCCGGATGATCCGGACAGCGGCCGGCGCGCGCTGCAGGGCGGCGAGCAGGTCACTGCGAGTCTCTGGAAGGTCCTTCAATTTGACGCCGGCCACGGCCAGCAACATCGACAGGTCCAGGTTGGGCTCCGTCTGGGCCAGCGTGCCGGTCCGCTCGGCGTCCGACTTGAGGGCCTGGGCCTGCGCCGTTCTTTGGGCGGTCCGGGCCTGGTTGCGCTGCCGGACGGCGAACAGGCCGGCGATCAGGGCCAGGATGAGAAAGACGGCCGTTCCTGCGAGGAGGGCCCGTAGCCTGCGGTTTGTCCGCCGCTGTCGGCCCAGTTCTCGTTCGCTGGCCTCTCGGCTCTGCGAGAGGAACTCCCGCTCGAGCAGGTTGAGGGCTCGGCTGTGGCCCTGCGACCAGTCCAGTGCCGCCGATAGTCGGGCCGCCCGGTACAGGTCGCCGGCGTCGCGGTCGTGTTCGGCCCAGTGCCGGGCCGCCTGCGTGAGGTGGCTGCGAAGCTCCCGCCCCACGGCGTCGTCTTTCAACCAGGAGGAAAACCTAGGCCATTCACGAATCAGGGCCTCGTGCGCGATCTCGACCAAACCGTCGTCGCGCATGAGAAGGCGATCTCTCGTCAGCCTGGCCAAAACCGCATCGACGGTGGGGTCCTCGTCGATGTCGAACTCGGCGACAGGTACCCGTCGGCGCACGGCGGAATCTCCCTCTCCTTGCGCGACAAGCCGCAGGAAGATCGTCATCGCCACTTGTCGCTCCGGTTCGGAGAGCTCCTGGTAGGAGGCCTCCGCGAGGCGCGCCACGGCCGTTCGGACTCCGCCGCTCTCCTGGTAGGCGTCGAGCCGGAGCCAGCCTCCATCCCGGGCTTGCCAAAGCTGCACCAGCGCGGTGGAGAGAAGGGGGAGTCCGCCCGGCTCGTCCACCACCTCCCCTACCAGGGCGTCGACCAGCGAGGTCTCGACGCGGAGGCCGACCCGACGGGCCGGGGCCTCTATGACCCGTCGCAGCTGATCGGCCGTCATGGGGGCGACCAGGACCAGGTTGGCCGCGAGCAGGTCGGCCAGCTCCGGATAGAGGGCGCAGTGGCCGGTGAAATCGGCCCGAATGGTGATCACGACGATCACCTGGGGGTCGTGGGCCAGTGCGACCAGGCGATCGATGAACGCTTCTCGTTCGGCCGCGTCTCCTGTGCTGAACACTTCCTCGAACTGATCGACCACCAGAACCTGGCGCTCCGCCCCGCCGATCCCGGCCAGGGCGCTTTCCAGGGCGGCCGCGGGATGCTGACCGGGACGCAGGACGGCGTGACCCCAACGGTCGCTGCCCGGAAGGAGACCAGCTCGGAGGGAGGGGATCAGGCCGGCCAGGACGACCGAGGACTTGCCACTGCCGGAAGGGCCCACCACTCCGAGGAAGCCGGACCCGACGGTTCGGGCCGCCAGCTCCCCCACGAGCTGTTCACGACCGAAGAAGTAGGCAGCGTCTGATTCCTCGAACGCACCCAGTCCCCTGTAGGGGCACACCCGAGCCAGGTCCTCGGCCCGTCCGGCGTCATAGATCCGGCCCAGACGGGCGGCGATCACGTTGTCGGCGAAGCGCAGGCCGGCGGCCTGCCGGGTTTTTCCTTCCGCCAGCCATTCGCCGGCGGCTTCCAGCCGGCGGGCGGCTTCGGTGCTGGCCCACTGCGTCACCAGCTCGTGTATGACGGCGGGAACACCACCCGACCCGCGCAGGATCGCCTCTGCGGGCAGATCTTGGACGTCGGCGACGTACCCGCGGGCGATCCCCAGTACGCCGTCGAAGTGGAGTGGTCCCAGTGCCCGCAAGGAATCGCCATGGCGGTTCAGCCGATCGACCAGAGTGGAGAAGGCTGGGTCCCCGCTGGCGTCGCGGAAGAGTCCCATCACGAGCGCCGGGCGGGATTCGATGCCCTCCGCCGCCTGGAGCAGCGCGGCGATCGCTTGCGGATACAGGTTGAGCTGGTCGAGAACCCACAGCCCCGGCGATCTGGCGGCCTGGGCGGCGGCGATGGCGGCCAATGTCTCTGCCTGACCTGTGCCCCCCCCGCCGCAGTAGTACACGGCGCTACCGCCGGCGCTGACCTGGTGGGCCAACTCGGCCGCCAGCCGCGTCTTCCCGATTCCCGGCGGCCCGGCCACGAGGACCACCCGCCCGTGGCCCCGGCGGGCCTGACGCCACATTCCCCGCAGCCAGCTCTGATCAGTATCCCGGCCAACCATGGGGGTCGCCTCGTCCAACTCCAGCGGCAACGGCGCCGATTCGACGGCGTCCGCTTCTGAACTGACCACCCTGGGCCGCTGGACGGCCTTGAGGGAGCGGGCCTCGAGGATCTCAACCGGGTGCTCGAACCCCTTCAATGTCACCGTCGGACCCGTATCGAAGGCCAGATCGACGTCACACCTGGAGGCGTCCGCCACGGTTGCCGTCACCAGAACTTGACCGGCGGCGGCATGGGCGCAGAGGCGAGCGGCCATGTTGATCGCGGCCCCGTGGTAGCCATCGTCGACCGCGACCGCCTCCCCGAGGTCGAGACCGGCACCTACTCCGAGGGGGAAGTCGGGCTCGGCCGCCGTTGCTTCGGCGCAGGCAAACTGGATATCAAGCGCTGACCGCACGGCTTGGCCGGCAGTGGAGAAGGCGGCCAGCACCTCGTCTCCCCGCAGGCCCAAGACCTTGCCCCCCCGAGCGGCCACTGCGTCACGGCTGAGATCGGTGAAGGTCGTGGCCAGGTGGGCCGCCGCAGCCGCTCCTCGTTGGGATGTGAACGTGGAGTAGCCCCGGATGTCGGCCATCAGGAAGGCCTGGACGTCCCTCGTGGAGGCAACGTCCACCTCGCGTTGCGATAGCTCGACGTCCATATCCATCGATGGACACCCCCTCGTCCAAGACCAGACTAGGCGGCCGGTGCTAGCAGCGCCCGGGCATGGCCCTTTCGGGTCAGGCGCCGAACCCTGTCATCCCGTCACACATCGGCGCAGAAAGTGTCATGGCGCGAACGCGCGAAGTGTCACGCAACAGACAGACGTGCATGGGATCCGGGCTCACAGTGATCTCGTTGTCCATCAACCGATGCATAAGGAATACATCATGAGCAAGTCACTCATCCTCCGCAAAGCCCGGTATGGCGCCGCCTCCGTCGTTGGACTTCTGGCCAGCCTGGTTGCCGTCTTTGGTCTGGCGGCTTTCGGTGTCGCCAGCGCAGCACCGTCTCCGAAACCGTCTTCGCACTCCCAAGTTGCTCATTTTTCGCCGTACTGGACGCCAGCCCGGCTGGCGGCGCTGCGGGCCGAGATCAAGGACCACAGCCTCAACCGCTAAGGGGTCCCGACGGAGCCAAGAAGGGGCGCACCGGCAGTGAGCTAGCGACCGCCCCAGAGAGGGCCCGATGAGCGCCCGAAGGAAGCCCTCCTCGCTTCCTTCGGGCGCTGTCGCGTGATCGCGCCCGCCGGGCGAGACCATCGGGATCAAGTAGTCGGATCTCACCTCGGGACATGGTTATCAACCCGGTCTCCTCTGCGACCCGCAGGGCCTTATTCGCGCCGGGTCGGGTGGTGCCAGCCAGGCTAGCGAGATCCTCCTGGGTCAACGGGACGACCTGGGCGGGTCCATCGTTGCCATACGTATTGGCCACGTCGAGCAGCCTTCTCAAGACTCGCTTGTCGACAGGCACGTATAAGGCGTCGGAGAGAGGGCGTCGTTCTCATCCATACGACTGATGACCGTCCTTAGGAAGTTGCGGTCGAAGACCAGCTTGAAGTTCTCGATGGTGTTGTTGCGCGCCTGGTCGGTCACCTCGGGGTCGGACAGCCATTCCCGCTCGTATTGGTCGAAGAGCAGTTGATCGGCCTCGGTGAGATCGAGGCCGAAACGTTCGTTGAGGGTGTCGATGATCTGGGAGAGGGGTTCTAGGTCGGGTAGTCGCTGAGTCCCGGCCCCATCACCAAACATCGTCGTGATCTCGCCACTGTCTGCATCGAGTTCCAACGAGCCGCTGTAGGTCGCCTCCAGACGGAGGTGCGTGAGTTCGACCTGCGACCCGAGATCGAGTCTCTCGACGCTGTTGGCACCCCGTAGAAGGCTGGCCAGGGCACGGCAGTATAGGTAGTCCCTCTCCAGCTTGGTATCCCCAAAGCTGACCACCTGGGACAGGAAGGTGTACGTCCGCACGAACTTGTCCAAAGCATCCTTGAAGCCAAGCCTGTCATCTTCGCTGAGGTCATGGAACCTCTCCACGGCGGTGTCCAGCAGGCTATAGATCCGCCCGTGGTCCTCCTTCGTCCCCATGGTGAGCAGCACGGCCACGGTGGCCTCGATGTCCTCAGGGTGGATGACATCGAAGTCGTTGATCCGACGGTGAGTGTCGTAGAGCAGGTTGGGGTCGGTGGGAGGAGCCACCGTCTGCCCGTAAGGCACCGCCCCGGTCGAGGCGTCATCGGGTCCGCGCAAGATCTATCGGCTCGCAGGGGGAACCGCCGGCTCAACCACGCCATCCACATGGCTGCTGTTACCCACGTCAGCCATCCCCACAGCCCGGGACGGGCCCACTACGACCGCAAGATCGCCGAAGGCAAGACCGGCAAAGAAGCACTCCGGTCCCTCAAGCGGCGCATCAGCGACATCATCCACGCCGCCCTCATCGCCGACGCCCACCCCCAGACCCAGGCGGGCCCGGGAGGGCAAACGGGGAACGTCTCTGTTTCCAGCGGGCCGGCTCACACCCCGCGACACCGACTCTTCGGACCAGCCACTCCCGGACCCGAACCAAGCCTACGACCCGCCGCCAACCCACACCCCGGACCCCCCCGAGCCGAAAGAAAAACCGCCTCGCCTCTTGACAAGCAAAGAGGACTCGTTCGGGCCCGTCTGAGGGGCGGCGGCAGAGTTTTCTGCGTGCCCATTCTGTTTGTCCCGGGGCGGCATGAGACGGGCGCCCATCCACTGACTCGTTGCTAAATTCCCCGGCATGACCGTTGCCGCCGAAGGACTCCTCGCGACCATGTGGCAGGCCGTGAATGGTGAACCAGGTGACGTACCAACTGTGGAATTCACGGGCCGCGAGGTTGTGAGGTCCGCGTTCGCTGCGTCGGATTTTGCAGCCGCCGCCATCGCAACCGGGGCGTTTGCCCTCGCTCGGCTCATCGACGAAGCAGCTGTCGCCCCCTTACCCCGCGTCTCAGTGGATCGGACCCTCGCTTCTGCCTGGTTTGGCCTGTCGCTACGGCCTGAGGGTTGGGAACTCCCACCAACGTGGGATTCCGTCGCAGGCGACTACGAAGCGAGCGACGGATGGATTCGCCTCCACACCAACGCTTTACACCACCGTGCCGCGGCCCTCCGTGTGCTCCGCACTACCGAGGACCGTGAATCAGTTGTTCGCGCTGTTCACAATTGGGGAGCAGTCGCGTTGCAAGAGGAGATCGTCAACGCTGGCGGATGCGCGGCTGCGATGAACTCAGTCGAATCGTGGCGCCACCACCCTCAGGGCAGGGCAGCCGCTGCGGAGCCCCTCGTTGACCTAACTCCTACGAATGCTACGACCGATCAGAAATGGCGGCCGCATCTCGATCGACCGCTCGACGGACTGCGGGTGCTCGACCTCACACGGGTCCTCGCGGGACCGGTTGCGACCAGATTTCTCGCTGGCTATGGCGCAGACGTTCTTCGCATCGACCCACCGGATTGGGACGAAGCAATCGCGCCAGAAGTCACCCTCGGGAAACGCTGCGCACGACTCGATGCGAAATCAGCGGCCGGTCTGGAGCGGCTGCAGAGTCTTGTCTCCGAAGCGGATGTCATCGTGCACGGCTATCGGCCAGGCGTGCTCGCCGCGCTCGGTCTCTCTGAAGATGAGCGCGACTTGATCCGGCCTGGACTGATAGACGTCTCCTTGGATGCCTACGGCTGGAGCGGTCCGTGGGCAGGGCGACGAGGCTTCGACAGCTTGGTGCAGATGAGCTCAGGCATCGCTGACTACGGCCGTATCTGGGCCAACTCGGGGAGTCCGACGCCCCTGCCGTTTCAGGCGCTCGACCACGCGACCGGCTACCTCATGGCCGCTGCTGTCCTAAAGGGCCTCGCGGTACGTTTGACCACGGGTCGAGGGTGGAGGGCGCGCTGCTCACTCGCGCGCACGGCCCAATTGCTCGATCGATGAAGCATCCATGTCAAGCGACGGTGACGAAGCGGATCTACACAACGCACCGACCGCCGCTGAGATCGAACTGACCTCATGGGGTCCCGCAAAGCGCGTCGCCACCCCTGTCAACGTCGCCGGAGCTCCGATATGGTGGAACCACCCCGCTACCCGCCTCGGATCAAGTGCGCCGCAGTGGTGACGATCGGCTGAACCTGATCCGTCCCTGAAGGTCAAATGGAGGCGCACAGAATAGCGATGATCAGTCCCTTCGCCGTCGCGCCCGAGTGGGCGATCTGCTCGTTCGAAGGTCTCGGCGCCGCCTGAATGGGCGGCCAGCGCGCTAACCGTCGTTCGCCGCTCTTGACCCGCCGCGAAGAGTCGATGTTCTGCACGATGATCGGTGTCACGCCCGCAATTGAACTTGAGTGGCCGGACTGTGGGCACGACAGCTACAACTCACCCCAATAGGCACCGATGCAGTCACAACGCGAAGGGGTGCGAGCAGAATGGGGATCGATGAAGGATTTCGTGCCCTTCCAGCGGTCGGGCGACCTCGACCTCCAGGTGCGCACCCTGCTACGGGCGATGTTGGAGCCGATCGACCTATATGGACGAGAGGAGCTCCTTGCGCAGATCCCAGCGGTTTCGGTCATTGGTCGATCCGCACTTGACTGCCTGCTCGAAGTCAACCGCGGCACGCCTCGGTCGCCGATCTCGTCCAAGGAACCAGTCGTGTGGGCGCCTGTCGAGGCCAGGCCGGAGGACGTCGAGATGGCTCGGATGCGGGCGGTGTACTACCGAGGTGCGACGGGCGCACAGCCGGTGGACGATTTCGTCGAGCAGCTGCCGCCTCACGTCCAGGCGGCCCTCGACCTGCAGATCGAGCGGCTGAAAATGTTGGGACCGACCGACCCGCCGCTGTCTTTTCCCCACAGCAGCCAGGTCGAGGGCGAACTGCGAGAACTTCGATGTCACTACGGCAACCGGCTATTCCAGATGCTCTACCGTCGCTCCCGGCAGCTCTTCGTCCTGCTGCCCATCTTCGAGAAACGCTCTCGGATCGTGCCCGAAGCGGACAAGGCCGCACGCCGCGGACGTCACTCACAGCGTCGAACCAAGTAGTCCGACGATCCGGCCGGATCTGACACGCGTCGGACACCCTCGACACGCGAAGACACAAACTCGGGTCATCGGCGGTCCCCACAGGTCACCACAAAACTGGTAGGAGAGCGCCACTTTTGGTCTTCTGGTACGGGAACCTGAGGGCGCTCGACGCGGGTCCGATTCCCGCCAGCTCCACTCACTCACTGACCCACGATTACACGGCAAACGTGCTGATAGGAGCCCCTTTCGTGAGGGGCTCCTATCGCGCCACGACACACTCAGGACCGTTGTGGCCCCGGGCTCAGCTCCGTTTGGTCCTGTCCGGGTGGCGCAGGGGTGCTCCGGTGAGTGGTGACCATCCTGGGGTAGGGGTGAGCGCCACGGCGTGGGTGGCCAGGAAGGGCGAGAGCGGGGGCGAGGTGGCGGCCATGCCGATGGCGTCGGTGATGCCCTGGCCTCCGAGGCTGCCGTAGAAGGGGGCGTCGCCGAAGCTGAAGACGCCTCCGTCGGAGGCCACGAACCAGTAGCCGTGCCCGGTTGGGGTGGCGGCCATGCTGAGGATCGGCTTCGACAGCTGGACGTTGCCGGTGGAGCCGTAGAACTGGGCGTCACCGAAGCTGAAGATGCCTCCATCGGAAGCCACCAGCCAGTAGCCCTTGCCGGTAGGGGTGGCGGCCATGCCCACGATGGGCTTGTTCAACCGGACGTTGCCGGTGGAGCCGTAAAAGGCGGCGTCACCGAAGCTGAAGATGCCTCCGTCGGAAGCCACCAGCCAGTAGCCCTTGCCGGTGGGGGTGGCGGCCATGCCCACGATGGGCTTGTTCAACCGGACGTTGCCGGTGGAGCCGTAAAAGGCGGCGTCACCGAAGCTGAAGATGCCTCCGTCGGAGGCCACCAGCCAGTAGCCGCCCCCGTCGTCGGTGCGGGCCATGCCCAGCACCGGCTGGTTGAGGCGGATACCCCCGGTGGAGCCGTAGAACTGGGCGTCACCGAAGCTGAAAATCCCGCCGTCCTTGCCCAACAACCAGTAACCGTCGCCATTGCCGGTCGTGGTGATAGAGACGATGGGCGCATTGAGCCTCACATTGGTCAAATCGCCGTAGTAGCCGGCGTCCCCGAAGTTGCCGATCTCGCCGGCGGCGCCGGCCAGGTAGTACCCCTCGGTTCCGGTTCCCGAGAGGGCGGCGCTCTGCGAACCGCCGACGGCGTTGTCGTAAACGACCAGCGCGGTATGCCGGGCACCGAGCCGGGTGGGTGCGAAGTACACCGAGATGGTGCAGGAAGCGCCCGCGGCCAGGCTGGCGCCGCAGGTGGAGCTGCCGAACCAGTCGTAGAAGTTGCCGCCCACGTTGCCAATGTCCGAAAGGGTCACCGGAACGCCGCCGTGATTGGTGACCGTGAAGTTGGTGGGCGTCGGGTTGTAGTCACCGACTCGCTCGAAACCGAAGCTGGCCGAGGCCGGACTGATCGATACCGTGGCCTGGTTCCCAACCAGGGCGATGTCCCGGCCCGTCCCGATCTGCTCACCGCTGGCGATGGCCCGCGAACTCCCAACCGCCATAACTGCAGCGGCGATTACGGCGATTGCAGCCACCGCACGCCAGGCCTGCAGACGACGACTCCCCATCTTGTACATGTGTCCATCCCTCCCGTAACGGCAATATGACTCACGCCAACATGCCGGTGCCCGGTAGAGACTTGGTCGAGCGTCACTAGAGCAGGGGTAGAGCGCCACCCCAATCGACACCCACAGACCCGGCACGCCGGGACACGTTCACAACTGCGATGACGGCCCCTGCCCGTCGCGGGGCCGGTCCGTTGCCTTCTGAGCGACGGACCTCCCCACAAGCAGCCGGTGCATCCGGTCACATCCCTGTGACCCGCCCGGTGGGCCCGGTTACAGGATAAGCGGTGGGTAGAAGGTTTCGGCTCCGACGACTGCGACCTCCTCCAACATGTCCCGTCCGAACACCCCTTTGAGCGCAGGATCGCCAAGGCTGGACACGTCGCGGACGTAGCTCCAATTGGTCGGGTCGAGGCGGTGCGCCTGCCGGAAGTGATCAGCCGCCGCGTCGGTCGCACCAGTGCGGCACAGATGCATGGCGAGCTCGAAGTGGGAGGCCGCCTGCCCCTGCTCGATCGGACGGGCCCGCGACCGCTCCACCACCTCCACCGGAGAGAGGACAAAACGGCTCTTCTCACCTTTGGCGACCCAGTCGCGCACCGCAGCCCCGTACCGCCCCGGCTCGCCGACCGATCTCATCATCTCCTCGATGACCTTCCGCCGCTCCTCGGGAATCTGGGCGGAGGACTGCTGACGGTTCCGCTGCTCCTGTTCCCCGCCCTCCCTCAGAGCGAACGCCACCTCTGCTGGCCGCACGATCGTGCCCTGCTCGTCGATCCAGATACCGAACGGCACGTTGGTGATCCCGAACCGGTCGACCAGCGTCAGGTTGGAGTCGACCAGGGACGGATGCATGGGCCGCGCCGCTTCTACGAAAGGCCGTGCCGCTTCAACGTTGCTGTCCAGCGCCACGGTCACCATCGAGAACCCTCGGCCAGAGAGCTCCTCGTGGAGAGCCTGCCACACGGGCAGGTCGAAGCGGCAGCCTCAGTACGACCCCCAAGCGATCATCACCACCTTCTGGCCGCGCAGCGACGCCAGATCGAAGACCTTCCCGTCGAAGTCGGGGAGGACAAGGTCAGGCATTTGGGCGCTGTCCAGCACCCGACCTCCCGACTCTGGCCCGATCGCCCACACGCCAAGGCGCTCATTGCCGACCACCGCCATGCCAAGCCGCTCGGCCACGGCCACCGCGTCGACCTTCCCGTCCGCCAAGCGGGCCCCGTCGGGCAACGAGACGCAGCGGTCCGCCTTGCAGACCCCTTCGGGCTTGATCTCCCATCCCGTCGCCCCGGCGAACTCGTCCGGGGTCATCACCAGCGCGTCAACGATCACCGCGAAACCCTACGCCGCTGGGCTGACCTGTGCTGCGTCATCCCCATAGCTATGAGGGTCCGGGACGAGAAACCGCTTGCCCGTTGCGAACTCCAGCGATGCGGATGGCCCCCAGAGCCTCAGCCTCCTTCGAAACCAGCGATCAGGTCGAGCAAACCGGCAGCCTCCCACGAGCGATTTCGAGCCGCTTCCGACAGCGGAATGAGCACCCCGACGTTGACCAGCTGGCCGATGGCTGCATTCACCGAGGACTTCACCCTTCCGGTCAACGCCACCGCCACTGGCAGGTTCACCACTGGCTGACCGACCAGCACGTCGATCAACGCCCAGGCCGCAGCATCCGCCCGCGGCGCACGCTGGGGCTCGCGGCTAGCGACTGACGCCACGACGCTTTCAACTCAAGCGCTCGGCCCAGATAGCGCCGGACCGTGGCGGCCGACCGGGCGGCTGGAACTGCCGAAGAGCTCAACGCCCGGATCTCCCCCTCGGCGTCGGAGACCACCCCCGACAGGTCGGCCGGCAGGCTGAAGCGCTCACCGATCAGGCCGTCAGGTACGAACGCTTGGTAGCGGCACCCTTTGCGGTAGGCAGCCGGGGCGTACAGATCGGAACGGTACTCCCATACCCGATCTTCGAAGCGGCCCCTCACTCCAGCATCCCTCCCGACGCGCGAGCCAAGGCCAGGGCCACACAGAAGGCGAGAACCGCAGCCCCGTCCCGGCCCAGCCGCAAGCGGGTGCCGTCACCCATCGGCCCACATCCCGGACCACGAGCCAGGTTGGTACGGGATAGCGGCCAACTCGAACTACGGGTCGGGGCTAAGTTCGAGATAGACCGTAAGTCGAACTATGATTGGGCTTCGGTTCGAGAGCTCGATGTCATCCAGACCAGGGCGTGCCAGGGTTATAGGGGTAATGAGCGCGCCGAGGTGGGGACCGACGTCGCGGCGGGGTCGGTGGAGCGATTTGAGGTCTTCTTCCGTCGGCTGTTGCCTCGGGCCGTGGCGGCGGCGCAGCGAGTCACTGGCGAGCGGACTTCGGCGGAGGATGCCGCCGTGGAGGCGTTGACCAAGGCGCACCTGCGGTGGGCCGACCTTGCTGGCGAGGAGTGGCGCGACTTGTGGGTGCTTCGGGTCTCGGTCAACGAGGCGATCCGGCACCTGCCGCCGCGTGGCTCGGCCGGTCACCGCCGCGGAAGGGGTCGACCTCGCCGAGACGGTGGCGACTCGGGAGATGCTCGGCTGGGCGCTGACGGCCTTGCCTCGCCGACAGCGGGAGGTGGTCGTACTGCGCCATCTCCTGGGTCTGAGCGAGGTCGAGGTGGCCATGGCGTTGCAGATCAGCCACGGCACGGTAAAGACCCACTTGCGGCGGGGGCTGGCCGTGCTCCGCTTGCGCCTGGAACCTGACCGGAAGGAGCGTGACCTTGCGGCCCTGCTCTGACCCGACGGTGACCATAGGCCTGGTCGATGACGCCCCGATCGTCTATGCAGACGAAGACTTCGCCCGGTTGCTCGCCGAGGTCGAACGCCGCAGTGACCGCCGTTCACGGCATCAGCAACGTGCCGTCCAGACGGCGGCCTGCGTGGTGGTCGCCATGGTCGCATGGCTGTCGTTCCTCCCAGCGGCAAGCGGGGAGGCGCCAGGCGGTCAGCACCCTGTGGCTGTCACCGCCGTGAACGTTGGACGGGCAGCTCGTTCCGGGGCTTGAAACTCAGCATGATTTGGCGCGGCGTCCTTGTCAGTTCCACCTGACCTGACCGATCCGGAGAGTGCTGCAGTGGACCCCGGGCCGCCGGCGAGCCCGAAGTCGCATTCGGCGACCCGAGTCATCCTCGAATGGGCGGCCATCGTGGCGGTGGCGGTGCTCGCCGCCTTCCTCATCAGGGCCTTCGTCGTCCAGCCCTTCAGCATCCCGTCCGGGTCCATGGAACCGACCCTCAAGGACCACGACCGGCTCCTCGTGAACAAGCTGAGCTACCACTTCCACAACGTCCATCGGGGCGACGTCGTGGTCTTCAAGAAACCTCGCCGACGACACCACCCCGGGCATCACCGACCTGGTAAAGCGCGGTCATCGGCCTCCCTGGCGAAACGATCTCCGCTCGCGACGGTCAGGTGTACATCGACGGCCGGTATCTACCCCAACCCTGGCTCCCGAAAGTCGACCAAGGGGTGACCGTGTTCCCTTCCAGCATCCCCGGCTGCCTGCCCTCACCGCCCGGATCCTGCCGGATTCCCGCTGGGGAGTACTTCATGCTCGGAGACAATCGCACCGACTCCGCCGATTCGAGGTTCATCGGCCCCGTCTCGGGGAGCCTGTTTATCGGGCGGGCGTTCATCCTGGTATGGCCGCTGTCGCGGATCGGCTTTCTGTAGCCAGGCCGTGGGACAGGTCGGTGCCTTGACGCCGCTGAACCTGGGGTCGAAGTGGGCGGGCTAGATTCTGGGTGTGAGCCGGGAATCCTTGCCGCGGATCGTCGCTCGGTGGGTTCTTGCGCCCGTCCCGGACGAGGCGTTCAGATACGTTGGTATGCCGGTCACGATCGTGAGAGACCTTCATTGGCAGGGGCCTGGTGGAGACGATGAGCAAAGTTAGAAAAAAGGTGCGCCATCTGGGCGGTCGGGGTCTGCGGGCCAGCCCGATTGCGGTGCAGGATGCCATTCGTCGAAGTAGTAGCACTCTGCTTGCTGCGCTCGGGTCGGGCGAACCCGGGGCCGCGGTTGCCGGGTCGGAACCGGTGTGGCAGTCCCCTCCTGTCCCGGTTCCCGTTGGGGTGTCGGCCGTCCAGCTCGAGGAGGCGTTTCGGTCCTGGTCGGTGAATGGGGAGCCTGAGGGCCACCTGACGGGCTATGTGAGCGAGGCGATCTCGCGGTTCCTCCACACCTGGGGTCTGGTGCGCGACGAGTCGGGATCGTGTCTCGAGCTGGGTGCCAATCCGTACTTCATGACGTATCTCCTGGCGCACTACACGAACCTCGAACTGACCCTCGCGAACTTCTACGGTTACCGAGGCGAAACGGTCGAGAGGCTCTCGTATCTCGATCCGAGGGGAGCGGGTCGGATCGAGACGGAATGGCGGTCACAGCTGTTCAACGTGGAGGAAGACGACTTTCCCTTCGACGCCCACAGATTCGATGTCGTGGTGTTCTGCGAGATTCTCGAACACCTCCTCATGGATCCCGTTTCCGTGATGCGCAAGATCCATCTGGCGCTCAAACCGAGCGGCCTGCTCGTGCTAACCACGCCGAACGTATTGCGCATCGAGAACGTACTATCCCTGGTGAACGGAGCCCCCAACATCTTCGACCAGTACTCCGGGTACGGGCCCTACGGCCGTCACAACCGGGAGTACACCCCCGATGACGTATACCGGCTGCTCGAATTCACGGGCTTCGAAGTAGACCGCTCGTTCACCGCTGACGGACACCCCAGCGATCCCACTGTCTGGCCCCGATATCAATCCGTTGCGCCGCTGGTCGACTTCCGCCGCCACGAACTCGGCCAATACATGTTCGTCCGCGCCCGGCCCCGCCGGGTACCAAAGGAGAAGCTACCCAGCTTCCTCTACCGCAGCCGCCCAGAGGGCGAAATCGTCCCATAACGGGTGGCACCGATCGGCCTGGATGAGTCTGTCTGCGTCAACCGGGTAGGCCGTCCCATGAACCGATGAGATTCCGCCCATCGACCCTGCTGATACGGTTACCTGGAGGTCAGGCGAGCCCGCGCCTCGCCAACCTCCCTGATGATGTGTTCTGCCCTCGAGTCCTCTGGTGCCCGAAAACCTCGATTGATCTGGCCGCCGGAGCAACCCGGCTCAAGAGCGTCGCACAGGGCTATCTGCTCCGAGTGAGAGCAGCGACCGACCGGCTCAGCCAGCATGCCGACGACGACGCGACCTCGGCCCTCGCCGCGGTCGAAGAGCTGTCCGACATTGACTCGACGCCCCTACCGCGTCGCATTACCCGTCGGCCCGGCGGACAAAGGCCGGGGTCAAAAGACTCGTCAGGTGGTACCTCCGCTTCATCGGGGGGCAGATTGCCTCGTTCGGCCAGACGGTGAGTCACCCCGGCCAGCTGATCCTCGACCGCCTTGAGCGGCTCGAGGACCAGACCGCCCGGTGGAAACGCCAGCTGGCAGCGATCGCCGAGCGGGTTCGAACCCTCAAGCAGTACCGGCCAGACTCCTAGTGGGCCCGCTTGTGCGTATAGACCAGTTCGTACCGAGCTTCGTCAAGTACGACGCCATCAGCAACCACGTCGTACAGACCCGAAGGGCGCTGCTCGACGCCGGCTACGAGTCGACGACCTACTACGAGCACGTCGACTCGCGGCTCACTTCCGAAGGAGAGCCGTTCGAAGGGTGCGACCCGGCGGCCGATCAGTGCCGGGTTATCCTTTACCATGCGTCAACCGACTCGGCCATGGCCCCCTGGCTGGTCCGCTCCGCTCGGGCCGGGCAAGCGATAACGCTCTCCTACCACAACATCACCCCGTCCCGGTACTTCGTTGGGTGGGAGCCGACGGCGGTCACGAGCACGCAACTAGCCCGGGTCCAGCTGGCTAGCCTGGCCCCCGTCACGGGGCTGGCGTTGGCCGACTCGGCGTACAATGAGGGTGAGCTGATCGAGCTGGGCTATCGCCGAACGGCGGTGTCACCCTTGATGCTCGACCTCTCGGACTTCCACCGATCAGCGGATGCCCGAACCCTGGCCCGGCTGCGATCGCTCGGGTGCCCGCGCTGGCTGTTCGTGGGCCGAATCGCTCCGCATAAGTGCCAGCACGATGTCATCGCCGGATTTGCGATCTACCGGCGGCTTTACTCACCCGATGCCAGGCTAAGCCTGGTCGGGGCCGTCACCTCCCCTCGATATCGGCGGGCGCTCGAGGGTCTGGTCGAGGATCTGGGCCTGGGAGACTTCGTCGAGTTCGCGGAGTCAGCGCCATTTCCGGAGCTTCTCGCCCACATCCAGGCTGCCGATGTGTTCGTCTGCCTGTCGGAGCACGAGGGGTTCTGCGTGCCGATCGTAGAGGCCATGGAGCTCGGGGTCCCGGTCGTCGGGTTCGCGGCAGCTGCCGTGCCGGAGACGATCGCCGATGCCGGGATCGTGATCAGCGACAAAGACCCCCTCGCAGTGGCGGCGACCGTGCAGGCTCTTCTGTCCGACGAGCCCGGTCGGCAGAAGCTGATCGAGGCCGGGCGCGACCGGGCGGCGGCTTTCAGCCTCGATACGTCGGCATCCCGCCTGATCTCCGCTCTGGCTGATTTCGTCGAGGGGGCCACCCCGCCACCCAGGGCCAGGTGGACATGATGGGCGGGATCAGCGCCCTCCCGAGTGGGCCGTACCGCATGTTGCTCGGACGGCGTCCTTCCGGTGAGCTTCGCCCCGCTCTCTTCCTGGACAGGGACGGAGTGATCAACCGGCGGGTGGTCAACGGGTATGTGACGGACCCGGCCTCTCTGGAGGTGCTGGACGTGGCGCTCGAGGCCACTCGCCGGGCCTTCGACCTGGGTGCCCTGCTCGTGGTAGTCAGCAATCAAGGGTGTATCGCGCAAGGATTGGCGACTCCCGGGCAGGTCATCTCGGTGCACGCAGCCCTGCTCGATCAGCTCCACGCACGGAGTATCGATCTCGACGCCATCTATTGGTGTCCTCACCATCCCAGCACCACAGACGGCACATCCCTTTGTGGGTGTCGCAAACCGGAACCGGGTATGTTGACGCTCGCCGCGAGCGAACTCGGGATCGACCTGCGGCGTTCTGTCATGGTAGGAGATCAGCCCAGCGACGCCGGCGCGGCGGCGGCCGCTGGGATCCCGTCAGCGACGCGGGTCACCGTGACGGAGGAGATGACGAGGGAAGCAGTGACGGAATCCGTGCTGGCGGCATTCAAACGAAACGGAATCTAGAGGCAGGCTCCACGTCCGGCCCCTCGAATCAGCGCAACCGCCAAGAAACCGCTCCGTCAGTCACGAAGTGAGCGGGTTCGACGCGCCCCGGCGATTCTTTGGAAAGCGCATCTGATAGTCGCAGCCGGTTGTGCGGCTCAACCATGAAAAGGATGTACCCGCCACCGCCGGCACCCGAGACCTTCCCCGCTAAAGCTCCGTGGCTGGTCGCGATGTCGAAGATTCTCTCAATGTGTGGGGTGCTGATCCCACTGGCGATGCGCGTCTTGGCCAACCACCCGCAGCGCAGCACTTCAGCGACTCTGTGGAGGTCTCCGACCAGGAGGGCCTCGCGCATGGACGACGCCTCCTCCTTCAGAGCCAAGGTAGCCTGGATCCGTTCGGGATCATTTCTGGCCACATGCTCGGTCTGCTCCGAGATGATGGTAGCGGAAGAGCGGGAAACGCCCGTCTGATACAAAACTATGGAGGCTTCGAATTCGTTCACGACCGCCGCCTTCAGACGAAGGGGTTGGACGATCGTTCGATCGTCGCTGAAGAACTCCATCATGTTGAAACCGCCGAAGGTCGCGGCGTACTGATCCTGGCGCCCACCCTCCAGACCGCAGTCGGATCGTTCGATCAGGTACGCCATTCTGGCGATCTCGTACTCGCCCATCGGCAGGTTGAAGAACTCCCGGAGCGCTTCTACCAACGAGACGACGAGCGTCGATGAGGATCCCAGGCCTGAGCCGGGGGGTGCCTCGGCGAGCGTCGCAATAGTGAGAGATGGCTCACCGAGATCGAAGGTCTGGCATACCCGGCGATAGGCGGCGGCATGAAGGCGAAGGTGTTGCGGTTCGGAATCCAGCTGTTCCGTCAGGTGCTGATCGGCGGAAACGAGCACCACTCCCCCGTCCCCACACTCGATTGTTGTGTAGCAGTAGCGCCCAATGGTGGCATTCAGAACGAGTCCGCCGTATCGATCGCAGAACGGAGAAACGTCTGTGCCGCCTCCGGCCAGACCCAGGCGGAGCGGTGCTCTCGAACGAACTTTCGTGCCTGACGGAAGCGGGTTCCCGGCGTCGGGGGCGCTCGGAGAACCTTTCGCGGCTACCACAGCCTGAGATGGCATCAGCAGGGTCCTTCGCTCAGGCCTCGGCCGGGGACAAGCTGAAGAGTTCGTGCTCCACCCGGGCGAGGATGATGTGTCCGCACGTGATATGCATCTCCTGAATTCGCGCCGTATCTGACGATGGAACGTTGATGACGTGCCTCGCCGTACCCATGTCGCGGGGATCCGCACCCGTCATCGCCACAGTTACGAGGCCGAGTGATTCGCCCACCTTCAGGGCTTCGACGACATTTGGCGAACGACCGGACGTGGATATCCCGAACACGACATCGCGAGGCGTGGCTAGCGCCTCGAGCTGGCGGGAAAACACCTTGTCGTACCCGTAATCGTTGGCCAGAGCCGTCAGGGCAGACGAATCCACGGTCAGGGCCAGCCCGGCGACCGCAGCTCGGTTGAAGTTCTGTCGCCCTACGAGTTCGGCGGCAAGATGCTGAGCGTCGGCCGCCGAGCCGCCGTTGCCACAGAAGAAGACCTTCCCGCCCTGGCGAAGTGCAACGGAAACGGTCTGCACCACAGCCGACAACAGCTCGGGATAAGGGCTCTCTGCCAACGAGTCCAGGGCAGCTCGAAGCTGGCGCAGCTCTGCAACCACGAACTCTTCTGTCGACATGTCACCTCGTTGCTCATCACCCGAACGCGCTTCCAAGAATACTTCCTTCTGTTTGGGTGACAGGAGACGCAAGCTACCGTCGAGGCCGTCACCGGCTGCCAGGCGCCGCCGGCCGGCCAGGGCGTCATGTGGCGACCCGGCGGTCAACGCTGGGCGACCACGTTTCCGTACTGGCGGTTGATCAGCTCTTCGGATGTGATCGGGGCCAGATCGTCCTCCATGGATCGGAACTTGAAGTCTCGCTCCTCCAGGAAGTGCAGCAAGCGGATGGGCTGGTCCCCGACCATTTCGATCTGCAGGGGGGCCCACTCGAACTCGATCGTCACCAACGGGTGTCGCTCCAACGTCCTCGTCAAGCCACGGAACGCCTGGACCTCAGAACCCTCGATGTCGACTTTGATGAGGTCGATCCTCTCCAGGTCGGCGAGCACCGAGTCGAGTTCCTTCGCCTCGACTTCGACCGTCTCTTCGGTGTCGGCCAAATCGGCTACGCCCCCGAAGCTGCCCAGGCTGGAATTGGCGGCGAAGTGTGTCCTCAAGTGCATGCGGAGCCGGTCTGGACCGGACCAGGCGGCCATGTGGTGAACGGTCGTCGTCTCCAAGTGACCGTTGACGGCAACGTTCCGCCGAAGTATTTGAACCAGCCGCGGGTGGGCTTCTATGGCTACGACGCGCCCGGTTGGGCCAACCCGGCGGGCAGCCAGAAGCGTGAAGTACCCGATGTTGGCCCCGACATCGACCATCACCGAACCCGGCTCGAGGAAGTCGTGCATCCAGCCAGTGATGTGGCTCTCCCACAGCCCGTCGGCCAGGAGCCACGGGGCGAGCGAGCGGTCGGTGGTGTCGACGATGATCTTGGATCCCCAGCGGGCCTGGACCAACGCCTCGTGGTCGCCCAGGTACACGGGGCCGTTCGGCCACCGGGCGGCGTAAATCCCTCTCTCGACCTGGTCCAGACGCTGCTCCATACGGTCGAGTCGTGCACCCAGGCCCTCGAGGCCGAGACCTCGACGGAGTCGGGCTCCTAGCCGCCGGACAGAGGCAGGTGTGCGATTGGCCATCTGGCGTCAAACTACCGCGAGGCCACTCGCTCGGCCAAAAGCTCGTAGCGGTCGAGCAGGTGCTCCCAGGAGAAGACGTCGCGCACGTAAGCCCGGCCCCTGGCGCCCATCCGCTCGGCCAGCGCAGCTGAACTCAACAGGCGATCGACCGCCACCTCGAGGTCGGCGAAGCCCTCGAACCAGACGCCCCCACCGCTGCGCCGGCAGTGCTCGACGGTCGCCGCGCACCGGCTGTTGACGATGACCGGACGGGCGCACAGCCAGGCCTCCAGGAGCACCAGGCTGAACGCCTCCATGGCCGAGGGGGAGATGAGCATCGAGCAGGCGGCCAGCGCCCCCCACTTCACCGCGTCCGGCTGGCGCCCCGCGTAAAGGATGCCGGGCCCGGCCGGGGGGTCGCCGCCCGACGGACCGATGAACACCAGCTTGGGTACGTCCCCCCTCGGCGTTGCCCGTACATCGACCACATCTCGGCAAGCGAATAGGACCCCTTGGCCGGCTCCACCTTCCCCACGCACAGCGCGAACGGTTCGCTGGCGTCGAGGCCCAGCGCGGCCCGAGCCTCCGCCGGGTCGCCCTCGCCGACGTCCACCCCGCTACCGACCACCGCCGAGGGCAGGTGGCCGACCGGGTACGTGCGCTCGACCAGGGTCCGCTCGGCGAAGGTCTTGTAGGCGATTCCGCCGACCGAGGTGTACATCCGGTTCATGGGCGGGAGGTACAGCTCCGGCTCATCGTGGGTCGACGGGTCGAACAAGACCCGCCGGCCCATGCGTGACACGGTGGTGACCGCCGGCCAGTACAGGTACGGCGAAACTGATATCACGTCGCAGTCGGAGGACTCGGCGGCGTCGATGGCGTCGGGGCAGACGGGACCGACGAGCCGGAGGTACTCGGCCGCCTCCGCCTCGGAGAAGCTGCCGGCGTCGGTTCTCAACCGGGGGAGCATATGGAGGTACTGGGCGTCGCGGACGGATCGGGAACGGAAGCGGTGGACGGTGACCCCGCCGAGCGCCACGGTCCCAGGTTGGTACCAGTCGGCCCAGGTCACGGCCGATTCCGCGCAGGTGGTGAACACCTCTACCGCCCAGCCCCGGTCGGCAACCAGGTGTTCCATCAGGGAGCGCACTCCCTGCTCCGCCCCGCCGATCACCTCGACCCCGTAGGCCGGCGGGATCATACCCAGCTTCACGGGTCCCCCTTGGCCAGCGACGGCTTGGACAGCTGCGCCCCGGGTGCCGGTCCTTTGCGGGCCATTCCTTCGAGATGATCTACGTGAGCGCTAAGGGCCACGAACGAGGGCCGGTCGGCCCCGTCCGTCGGCAACTCCATCCGGGCCAGGGTAGCGGCCCATCGTCTACCCAAGCCCAGATGACCATCGAACCTGCCATGAAGCCGCTGTTGCGTTGCGGTGGCGCCCGCTCGCTGCGTGGCGCCCGGCCTCGAACGCCTATTGGCCTGGCTCGGCCGTACCTACGGTGGACGCGGACCCGGGCATCTTCGACCTTTTGCTGCACAAGGGGGTGATGGACGGTCATCGCACCGAAGTACCACTATGAATCACAAAAGTCCTGATCACTGGCATAGCCGAGACCCGCAGATAGGGATCGAACCGTCCTACCCTGTACCCTATCCTTGGCCATCAGTCCCATCTATTTGGTTCTCGCAATGGCAGTCGCCTCCCTGCAACATCCCAACCGCTGGGGGGTCGTCGGAGCCGATGCTGCCGCCATCGTCCTCCTCGTCGGATATCGTTCCGCCAAGGAACTCGGCGGCTGAGGTTCAGCCCAGGATGAGGTAGTTCTCGAACAACCCCAGCGCCCGGGCCTCCTCCCAGGTGAGCTGGTCGTCGCTGCGCAGCCAATTGCCGGGATCGTCTTTTACCACCCCAGTGTCATCGACCGACTCGATACGTACAAAGTGGTTGTATTGGCCGGCGACCACCTGTTTGCCGGCGTCGAGGGCGGGCCGGATGACGGCCAGGACGTCTTCCGTGAATTTCTTCAACGGCAGCTGGTGCTCGATGTCCTCCGTGGACAATCCCTGATCGTCCACCGTCCCCCCCTCCCTGCGTTGGTCGGATCTTTTGGAGGCGTCCTGCCAATGGTCCTTCCCGTAAGCAGCCAGTGTGTCGTGGTGATAGGAGCCCGTCTGGCCAGGCACCCCGAAGCGAGAAGCGAGGATCTTCATGTGGATGATATTGGGTACCCATTCCATGGCCGCCGATGCGGCCGACTCCAGGTGGTCGTGTCCAGGCTTGTCCCTCACAGTCAGGTTCTCGGCCACGGCCGCCATGCCCAACACGTCCGGGAGCCGGTAGCCGGTGAGGTCAGACGAGGTCACCTCGAGGGCCTTTCCGATGTCGCTCTTGAAGTACTCGATGATTGGAGGGAGCAATTCGGGATGGTCATAGTTGCTGGCCGTAAGACCCAAGGCCTGCAGGCACATGGCCAGCGAGGTGATGTTGCACGTATTGAAGACCTCGTGCTTCGCGCCACGCTCGGTTGAGTACTCGAGCATGACGTTGTTGTGCTGGTAGTAGTACGGGGACACCAGGTCGATGGCCCGATAGAAGGCTGCTTGCAGGTCTTTGGTTTGCTCTACCGGTAGCCCGCTCTGAGTGAGGTCAGCCACCATCTTCCGGAGCCTGCCAATCTCCTCGATCAACTCGTCCCGGTCGTGGCCGCTCATCTCGCCGTGGGCAGTGTGGTCGGCCCCCCTGAAGCGTTTGGCGGACTTGTACGTGTGCTGGAGTGCAGCCAACTTGGCGGCCGCGGCATCGACCGCCGGATTGTTGGCGGCCTTGACCAGATCAGGCAAGTCGCCCTTTTCCGGCGAGGTCGACGGACCACCAGGCACTGCGGGGGGAACAGCCGATTTCGCCGGATACGGGGTCGACCGGGCCCGGGCAGGGGGCGCCACCAGCGCCGACTTGCGTCCGGCTACAAGGGACGCCAGGGTCCGACCCCCGACGTCTACGCGACCGTCGGGTGGGTCCAATCGGACCACCTGGGATTGATAACGCTCGATGACGGGTACCAGGCTGTCCAGGTCCGCCGCGCATTCGTAGCCGAGATAGCCGAGGCGGGCCTGCACGGCCTCGACGTCTTCCGGCTGGTTCTTTCCGCCGCGCCCGACGCTGCCCCGGATGCGGATAGGCGCCTGACCGCTTCCTGTCCCCGTAGTGGCGGGGCCACGAAGGAGCCGACCCGGTGAAGCGTCCCGGCTCGGGGATGAAGGCGTGGTGGCGGTCGCCGCCGGGCGGGCAGAGGCGCGGGCCTGCAACAAGACCTTCTGGGCCACCAGTCTGGCAGCAGCCCTCTTTTTCTCGGGATTTACAGGCATGGGCAGATTCCCTCCGGATCGGATGTGAATAGCCTTTCCAAGAAGTGTGCGAATGGGGTATGACGATCCCGTGGAGATCGTGTGGAGATGGCTGGATCCACCCGGCTGGTGAAACACGTCACGGCGTAAATCCCGTGGGCACCCCCACCCGTACGGAATGACCGATGCACCCATACCTCGCCCAGCAATTAGGGAAGGAACGGCGCGAGCGCTTTCTCCGCGAAGCGGAACAGAGCCGGTTAGCCCGCTCAGCCGTACGTAACTCGATAGCGCGCCTCCGCTTCCGCTCCCTCGAGCCGAATGACATTCACCGAATCGCCGACCTCTACGCCGGGCTCTCGTCTCGGTCGCGTTTCCTGAGGTTCATGGCGCCCATCCCTCACCTGTCAGACATTGTTCTAGAGCACCTGGCCAGCATTGACCACGATCATCACGACGCGATCGGGGTGTTCGACCGTGACGGCCTCGTCGGCTCGGCGCATTGGTTCCGCACAGAAGCGAACCCCCGCCAAGCCGAATTCGCCATCGAGGTGAATGACCACTACCAGCGTCAAGGCGTTGGATCGCGGCTTCTGCACCTACTCGCCCGTCGCGCGCTAACGCAGAGGATCGGAGTATTCGGCGCCACCCTTCTGGCTGAGAGCACCGGCGCCATCGCCCTCATTAGAGCAACCGGCTGGCCGTTCGCGTGGACCTATGACGGCCCCGAACTGACCCTCACCATGGCCATCGACAGAGAGGCGGGGTCATGAGCTGAGCAACCCCCGGTGCACATCGGCCACAGCACGCAGGTCTGGGACGCGATCCTGGCCGACGAGTCCGACAACCGAGTTCTCTCCATCTTCCGCTGCTCGCAGATGGTCCTGCACGACCGAAGCTGACGATCGGGGTCGATCCTCATCCAGCGTCGCTCGGGGACGTACACCGACGCCTAGCGCGGCCGCTCCTGGCATGCACGCGGACGTCTTGCGTTCCGTGGATTAGACGATTGCTACACAAATCGCCCAATCCCGTCGCGTCTTCCACTGACGTTCACGTTGTCGACATATGCGGGTCATCGCCCGGTAAGGCGCCGTCTGCACACGACTCATAGCCTCCGGAGATCGATTCCGGGGAAGGGAGCGATCAGTGAAGTCAGGAACGAAACTCGCCATGGCGGGAGTCGCGGCGTTAGCGATCGCAACACCGTTGGCGACGTCTTCCTCTAGTGCGGTCGCGGCCGACCACGGTCAAGTCGAGCACGTGCTCCTGATCTCGGTGGACGGCATGCACCAGTCCGATCTGGACTGGTACGTCGCCAACCATCCCAACTCGGAGCTGGCCCGGCTGGCCACGGGTGGCGTCGACTACACGGACGCGCAGACCCCGGATCCATCGGACTCCGATCCGGCCGGCACCGGGCTGATGACCGGGGGCGACCCCAAGGTCACCGGCATCTACTACGACGACGAGTACAGCCACGGCGTCTTCCCGCCGGGAACCACGAACTGCTCCGGGCCGGTACCGGGCGGCGACGTTATCTACGACTCTCCGGACGACAAGCTCCCTGCCGTGCCCGACCTGCTGAATAACGGGAGCGGCAATACGTTCCCCTCGTTTGATGAGGGCGGCTCGATCTACCGGGACGGCATTGACCACGATCCGGCGTTGATCATGAACCTGAGTGCGCACCCGCAGTCAGGTCTCAACCCGGCCACGTACCCGGTCGACAAGGGGACCTGCAAGCCGATTCAGCCGTGGAACTTCCTGGGGGTCAACACCATCTTCCAGGTAATCCACAACGCCGGCATGCTGACCGCGTGGTCTGACAAGCACGCGATCTACAGTTCCTTCAACGGCCCGGGCTCGAACGGCAAAAGCATCGACGACTTCTTCGGGCCGGAGATCGACTCGCAGGCGGTCGAGCCGAACGGTGTGCCGTACCCGGTCGACGGGGCTTGGACCGACGACAACGCCGCGACCAAGCAGTACGACTCCTACAAAGTCCAGGCGGTCATCAACTGGATCAACGGCTACGACTACGCCGGCACTGGGCCGCAGGTCGGCACGCCGGCGATCTACGGCATGAACTTCCAAACGGTCTCGACCGCGGAAAAGCTGAAGAGCTCTCCGGCCGTGCTGATTGGACCAAACAAGCAGGGCAACTACACCGAGGGCCCGTCGCTGCCCGGCGGGTACGTGACCGTGAACGGTCAACAGGTGCCAGGCCCGCTACTCCGGAGCGCGCTCGACTACGTCAACGACGCCCTGCAACGGATGGTCGACACGATCCAGGCCGACGGCGAAGCCGGCACGACAGCCATCGTCCTGACGGCCAAGCACGGCCAGTCGCCGCAGAACAACAACCAGCTGCAGCGCATCAACGACGGTCCGATCATTGCCGGCGTCAACGCCGCCTGGGCCACTACCCATCCAAGCAACCCGATGCTCGTCGTCCAAGAAGCCGACGACGACGGTCTGCTGTGGTGGCTGTCGGACCGCTCGCAGGCCGCCACTGACTTCGTCAAGAACTACCTGTGGTCGCATACCGCCCCGGCGGTCAACTACGCCGGCCAGACGATCACCGTCCTGCACTCCGGCCTGCGGGAGATCTTCGCCGGCACGCAATCGGCGAAATTCTTTGGCGTCTCCAAGTCCGACCCGCACCACCCTGACGTGTTCGGGATCGCCCAGGTCGGCACGATCTATACGACCGGCTCAAAGATCGCCGAACATGGCGGCGACAATCCGGCCGATCGGGACGTTCCCCTCGTCGTCTATGCGCCAGGCACCACCGTCCGGCCTGGCCAGTCCAGCCATCCAGTGGAAACGACCCAGGTCGCGCCCACGATCCTCCACCTGCTCGGACTCTCTCCGAGCTCGCTTCAGGCCGTCCAGCGAGAGGGCACGCAGGTTCTACCTGGCCTCGGCCACAACGACTGAGCGCATTGAACCGCTACCTGGCCGGTTTGTTACCCCACATGGCGGTTTGGGGATCGACGTCCCCCACAGTCGATGGCACCAGCAACTCGTCGATCGTCGGTCCGACAGCTTCGGCCAACGATTGCAGGACCTTCATGTCGAGGCCATAGCACCGAGCGGCGTTCTCGCCGATGATCGCTCGTACCTCCGTCTCGGTTACGCCCGATCCGGAGAAGACGTAGTTCAAAAACTTGACGGTCCTGCCAAACGTGCCCTCCAGATGCGGGAAGTCCGTGCCGAACATCACGTTGGCGTCGCCGATGTCGTGCCGCTGAGCGATCTCGTCGCGACTCATGCTGGCGGTACCCACGAAGCCCTGTCGCTGCCAGTACTCACTCGGGCGGAGGGGAATGAGGGTTTCCTCGTAAAAAGGTCCATACTCCCACTGCCAGTCCATAAGGCGGAGTGCTCTCGGTATCCAGCCCGAGGCCTGCTCGGTGAACACCAGCTTGAGCTTCGGGTGCCGCTCCAGGACGCCTCCCCATATGAAAAACCACAGGGCGCGCTGCGCGCCGAAGGGCCCTTCGGTGATCTGTAGTGCGAACGCCACCGAATCAAGGGCGCGGCCCGCGCTGTGGAAATTCGATGGTGGCGGGGTCCCCCACCCAGCATGGATAGAGATGGGCAGGCCCGTGTCTTCAATGGTGTTCCAGAGCGGCGTGTACGACTCATGCCAGGGAGGCGGGACGTTTGCCTGGATGCCGTTGAGACCGACACTGCGGAGTCCGTGGTCCGCCGCCCGATGCACCTCCCGGATGGAGGCCTCGACGTCGGCGTAGTTGAGCAGGGCCACGCCAACCTGACGGGAGGGGTCGACAAAGTCAGCGAGCCAGCGGTTGTGGGCCCGCTGACCGGCGAGGGCAAGCTCGAGGTCTTCGCCCTCAACGGGGTACGAGCTGCCCAGGAACCCTCCGGTGAAGGGTACGGAACCCGTGTTCGGAAACAGGACCTCGCCCACGACATTGTCAGCTTCGAGTTCCTTGATCCGCCGAAGATTGTCGGTGCTGACCTGGTCGTAAAACGCTTGCTGGCGGTCAATGTTCGCAGCAGACCCGTACTTCCGGGCTGCCGACTGGTTGCCCTGGCGCAGGCCGAGAAACTTCTCAAGTCGCGGGATCTGCTCGTCCAGGGCCGCGTGGTATCTGGCCTCGAGGTACTGCTTGTAGTACGGCAACGCCAACCCGATATGGCAATCCGACGAGATGATGGCGACGCGTGCCGACATACTTTCCTCCTTAACTCAGGAGCCCGAGGCGGATTTTGCAGCTCGGTTGCTATTTCCCACCATTCACACAGTGACGAGGGTCTTTCCCCCGGTGCTGGGTAACGTAGTTGGAAGGCGCTTCGTTCGTCAACGAGACCGACGTTCAGTGCGTCACCCGGGTCCTCGAAGTCGCCTAGGGAGTCGGGAGGCACCAGTATGTGTCCATGGAGAGCGTGCGCCTTCGCGGGCTACTCGAGTCAGATCTCGACGTGCTCACGGCCAACGAAACCCCCGAATCCGATCCCTGGAACTACTTCGAGATTGGTGCCAGCAACCGGTTCCACCGCCGCTTTGCCAACAACGGAGGAATCGCCGAAGACACTGGAATGCTGGCGGTCGAAACGAACGGAGGCGTGCTCGTCGGTTCCGTGAGTTGGTTCACCGTTCAGCACGGTCCGTCGGCCGCCTGCCGTGCGATCAACATCGGCATCTCCCTGTTTCCCGAGCATCGCGGCCAGGGGTACGGCTCGACAGCGCAGCGCCAGCTCGCTGCGTACTTGTTCTCAACCCGTCTAATCGAGCGGGTCGAGGCGGCCACGGACGTCGAAAATCTCGCCGAACAGCGGGCTCTGGAGAAGGCCGGTTTCTCCCGGGAGGGGGCGCTGCGTCACGCGCAGTTCAGGGCCGGTGAGTGGCGCGACATCATCCTCTACAGCCGTCTTCGCGGCGACTGAGTGGCCCGCGCTTCGAGGTCGAGTTCGGTGTGTCGGTCCCAACCGGTTCATGAGGTTGGGCGGGCCGCCCCGAACCAGGTGGTGAGGGCGAGGGGGAGCGTCTGCTCGCTGCTCCCTGCGACCCAGGCGACGTAGCCGTCCGGGCGCACCAGCACCGCAGTCGGCATGCTGACCTCCCCGAGAACCGGCAGCTCCCATGAGCCGTGGTAGGTGGCGTCGACGGTCTCGACCCGGTCGGACCAGGCGGGGATGTCCAGGCTGCCTGGTGCGGCAAGGTTGAGGAGCAGAGGCCTGGCCCGGTGCCGGCTCGGAAACGGCATGGCGCAGACGTCATAGTCAGCACACCTGGGTGGCTTGCGGCAAGCCCCCTGGTCTTTGTTACGCTGCTAGTAGTGGGGGTGTGAGGTCCACAACGAACGACCCCGACGACGCCACTACACCCATGGGGGGTTAGCTGACGGGTCCGCCGTTAGCCTTGAGGGTGACCTCCACGTTGCCGCGGGTCGCGTTTGAGTACGGGCACACCTGATGGGCAGCAGCGACGATCTCCGCGGCCCGCGTCTGATCATCGATCCCCGGGAGGGTGACGTCCAACTCGACTGCGACGTTGAAGCCCCGCGTCTCGGTCGTGATCAGGCTCACGTGCGACTCGATGGACACCTCGCCGAGCTCAACACGTTCGCGCCGGGCCACCACACCCAAGGCCCCCTCGAAGCAGGCTGCATATCCGACCGCGAACAGCTGCTCGGGATTGGTGCCACCTCCGCCACCTCCCATCTCTTTGGGCGTCCGGAGCTGCACGTCCAATGCCCCATCGCTCGTTGCCCCGTGGCCATGGTCGCGTCCACCTGTGACCGTTGCCTGGGCTGTGTACAGCGTCTGGGCCATGCCGACCTCCTAGGGTCTGGCCGCCGTGAGGTCAGCCGGACGGGTTCCGGCAAGCAGCCTAGAAGCCCGGCATCGATTACTTGGTCGGCAACCGGCGACGCCCCCTCACCGGCAGCACCCGATGCCGCGGTCGGGCTCGGAACGGCGTACTCCCCAACCCTTCCACTCGGTAGCGTCGCGTCGGTGTCATTCGACGTGATCAGGCCAGAGGAGATCGACAGATGTCGGCCACGCTGAAGTTGACCCACAAGGCAATCGGTGCGGAGCTCCGTCGTGGCCCGTACGATGTCGTGGTCGATGGCCAGCCGGTCGGGTCGGTCGAAATGAACAATACGATCCAGATACCGCTCGAGCCTGGACGTCATACCGTGCAGGTCCGCAACGGTCGAAACCTGAGCAGCACCCAAACCTTCGACGCGGCCGAGGGCGAGATTGTCGCCTTCCGATGCACCGGAAAGAGGTTCCTGCCGATCTTTCTGGCCTCGTTCGTCGTTCCCAACCTGGCCCTGAAACTCGTTCGCGCTTGAGGCGGCATCGCACCGTGGGCGCTGCTGGTGTTCCTCCAGGTAGCGGTCGATCCTCAGCGATGGTCGGTCGGAGTCCAGCAATCGGGGCGGCCCGAGATGCGCTCCCTCTGGCGACCCGTTTGTCCATTTTGAAGGCTAAAGACAGTGGGTTCGAGGAGCTTGCGTCAGGATGCACAGCTGTGGTATGCAACCCATCATGCATACTGGGTTCGGTTTGCATATGGCCAACCTGGACCGCAGGGTCAGCGACGCAGATGTGTATCGGCTCGAGCTGGGCTTGGCCGCACGAGCCGAGGAGTCGGGCTTCGACTCCATCTGGCTACCGGAGCACCACTTCTCCGACTACAACCTCAGTTCCCAGCAGTTGATGATCTTATCGTGGTTGGCGGCCCAGACCACCAAGGTCAAGCTGGGCACCATCGTGACGGTACTGCCATGGCACGACCCGGTGCGAGTCGCCGAGCAGTTCTCGGTGTTGGACCACCTGTCAGACGGCCGGGCCATTCTTGGGATCGGGCGCGGCCTGGGGCAAAAGGAGTTCGTCGGCTTCCGGGCGCCTATGGGCGAATCGCGGCAGCGTTTCGTGGAGTACGGCGAAGCCATCCTCGAGGGCCTCGACAGCGGGATCATGGAATACGATGGGGTCCTGTACAAGCAACCTCGAGTCGAAATCCGGCCCCGTCCTCTGGCCGGCTTCAAGGGTCGCACCTTCGCCTCGGCCGTATCCCCGGAGTCGATGGAGGTCATGGCCCGAATGGGTGTGGGGCTGCTGGTCATTGCCCAGAAGCCGTGGGAGACCGCAGAGGCTGAGCTCCAGAGCTATCGGGCCCGCTTCCTTGAGCTCAATGGGACCGAGGCCCCCAAGCCGGTGCTCCTCATCACGACCGGCGTGAGCAACGACCCGTCCACCGTAGAGCGATTGCGCCAGGTATATATGCAGAGGTGGGCCCACTCAGTGGTCGAGCACTACGAGTTCGATAACGTCGGCTTCGCCCAAATCGAGGGTTACGAGTACTACGAGGCTCTGGCCAACAGCATCACCAAGTACGGCCTCGATCGCTTCAACGGATTCATGGCTGACCTCCAGGCGTGGGGTACTCCTGAGGAGGTCACCGAGAGGTTGCTCAGCTACGTCGACCGGACCGACGCCGGCGCGTTGGTCTGCCCCCTCGTGTTCGGAGGGATGCCCGACGAAGTGGCTACGGAGTCGTTCGACCTTTTCACCACCGAGGTGCTGCCCGAGTTGCAGCGTCACGACGTCGGAGGCGACATCGGCGTGACCTACGGCACCGGGAAGGCGGTGGTCTGAGGACCCGACTGGGATTCGCCCGCTTCGAGCTGTTACCAGCCACTCATGGAGATTCACCGCCGGCTTCCGTGTCGTGAGTGGATTGATGAGAAGGACCCTGGAGAAGGTTCACACAAAACAAGGGCCAGACCGTTCGGAACGATCGACCCCGTTCCTGCCTGATCGCCAACGTCGACCGGTCTGATCGGCACAGACCAAGACCGACCGTATCCACGTTTGGGCTCCGTCGTCGACGGCCGAGGCTATGACTCGACGAAGAGGAAACGGTTGCCTGGGATGTTGGGGGTCTTCCCACGGACCGGTCGGATGCCGATGCTGTTCTGGATATACGAGAGGGTGCGGTAGTTTCCCACCAGAAGCAGCAGCTCGATGAGCTGGCGCTCGTCGTACATCTCGGCCAGCTCCTCCCACGTCTGGTCGCCGACATAACAGTGGTAGTCCAGCTCATCGACGGCACGCAGCACCGCCGCGTCCTCGGGCGACCAACCGGGCGCGTCCGGACCCGCCGGGATGCGGTCCAGCTCGTCCTCCGTGAGACCGCACTCCAAGCTGATCAGCCTATGGTTGACGTACTGGTCATCGACGCCGCCGAGCCAGGCGCTGCGCATGATGGCCAGCTCCCGGTGGCGAACCGGGAGATTCGTCGAATTCTTCAGGTATTGGACGTACGGCTGGTGAACCCGCGTGAGGTCCGGATGGCGCATCGACGTCAGGAACATCGGATGCGACGTGTCGGGCCTCGGCCGCCCGTCGGCTCCACTACCACGAGGCTGCTCGTCCCACAGGGCCCGGGCGGACTCATCGGCCTCCTCGTATGTGAGATACGGGATCCGAGGCATCCTCGTCGTGTCGACGCTCGCCTTTGGCCCATTCATCGGTTGCTCGCCCATGATCCTCCCCAGTCCTACGCGTGCGGGTGTGCGTACAACATAGGTCCGGATGTCCTGCTTGTCATCCGGAGGGATCCTTCAATCAGACTGACCACTGCTGCGTTTCGACCCAGCATCTGCACATGCGAATGCCAGACCAGCGCTCAGAATCAGCGCGCCGCTCCGTCTGTAGTGTCATGAAGCTCACCATTCAGACGTTCCTTACCCTCGACGGCGTGATGCAGGCCCCCGGAGCACCCGAGGAAGATCCGAGCGACGCCTTCACCCACGGCGGCTGGCAAGCCCCGTTCTCCGACCCGGCCGTCGGCCAGTTCGTCACTGACCTCAACGGCCACGCCAGTGCCTTCCTGCTCGGTCGCAGAACGTTCGACATCTTCCGCGGCTACTGGCCGGATCAAACCGATCCGGCCAACCCGATTGCCACCGCGATGAATTCCCTGCCCAAGTACGTCGTATCCAACTCGCTCGGCAAGGCCGAGGCCACGTGGCGAGGCGAGCACCCGGGCACCGCCCGCCTCGTGACCGGCGACGTGGTCGCGGCGGTGCAGGCGCTGAAGCGTGAACCCGGAGATGAGCTACAGATCTGGGGAAGCGGCCAACTGCTCCAGACGCTGTTGCAGCACGAGGTCATCGACCGCTTCCGGCTGATGACATTTCCGCTGGTGCTCGGGTCCGGTCGACGGTTGTTCAACGACGGCATCCTCCCGGCGACGATGCGCCCTGTCGACGTCGCCGTGACCGATCTTGGCATCGTCATCGGCACCTACGAACCAGCCGGTCCGGTTCGCTACGGCGAGATGTAGCCGACCGGGATGGAGTCGGCCCTGCACCACCAGGTGCGGTTTGGGTTCATTGTCCGTAGCCTGGGCCGAAATGGGAGCGAATGTGGACGTCGTGCAGACGGAGCTGGCTCGCGCCCGCGCCCGCCTGGACGACCTGAGGGCGGAATACGCGGCGCTCGCCGACCCCGAGAACGTAGCGCTCGATGACGAACACGATTCTGAAGGGTCTACCGTCGGGTTCGAGCGAGCCCGAGTCGCCGGCCTGCTTGACCGTTCAAGAAGACAGGTGGCCGACTTGGAGGCCGCCGCCCACCGGGCGGTAGACGGCTCCTACGGGTACTGCACCGTGTGTGGTAGGGAGGTCGGACTCGACCGTCTCGCCGCGCTACCGGCCACGCAGCGATGCATCGCCTGCGCCGGCTGCCGGGGTCCGCCGTAGGCAAACTTCTTCGCCAGCGGCGGGCGATCGGCGCGTCGTGCCAAGATGGAGGTCATGCGTTTCGAGATGGTGCGTGACGGCTTCGTGGCCCGAATCAGCGGAGTGAATCCGGCTGGCTCGCTGGAGGACGAGGTTGTGGGTGAATTGGTAGAGGCGCTCGACAACTATGGCGTTCTGGTGTTTCCGCGCACTCAACTCGACGACGATTCGCTCGTCGCCTTCGGGGCCTCTTTTGGGGAGCTAGAAGACTTCGGCGCCTATTCAGGACGACTCGAACCTCGGATGGTGCGGGTCGGCAATGTCGATGACGACGGAAACATCCGGGCTGCAGACGACCGGTTGCGGGCGATGGCTGTGGCGGACGGGCTGTGGCACGTCGACAGCTCCTACCGGGAAGTACCCGCTCGCTACTCAATGCTGCTCGCGAAACGAGTTGCTGCTGTCGGTGGCGCAACCGAATTTGCCGATACCTCCGCCGCATATGAGGCCCTGCCCGATGACTTGAAGAAGCAGCTCGAGCACGGTGTAGCCGTGCATGACTTTCACCGTTCCCGGGCCCGGGCCGGCTACGAGCTCTCCGAGGATTTGCGAACGGCCTTGCCTCCAGCGCGTCAGCCGGTTCTGCGCACGAACCCGCGGACGGGGCGAGTGTCGTTGTACATCGCCTCGCACATCCACCAGTTCGAAGGCATGTCGACCGAGGAAAGCGAGGAGCTGCTGCAGGAGCTGGTCGAGCTGGCGACCCGCCCAGAGCGGGTCTACGTGCACTCCTGGCAGGTCGGCGACGTGGTCATTTGGGACAACCGGAGCGTGATGCACCGGCGAGCTCCCTATGATGATTTCGCCGAGGCTCGCGAACTGGTTGCCGCCCGGGTACTCGAACCGGACGGCCTGGTCGCCTGAGACCCGAACCGGCACCGCCAGCCCAGCGTGTCCGTCCCGGCGGGAGCGCGAAAGGTGGGCTACATCTCGGTCCTGGTTCAGCGCTCTGTCTTACACCGCTCCGCCATAGAGGTCAAGGGTTCGGGCCATCCCACCGTCGGCTGAGATGGTCTCCCCGGTGACGAACCGGGCGGCATTCGAGGCGAGGAACACGATCACGTCGGCGATGTCTTCTGGCGTTGCCCACCGCCGGAGGGGCGTCTGGCTCTCGATCGTCTCGATCACTCCCGGGATCGCCTTGTTCTTTTCCCAAAGGGCAGTGTCGACGACCCCTGGCGCGACCGAGTTGACCCTGATCCCTGACGGTCCGAGCTCGATCGCCAATGACCTTGTCGCCGCGTCCAGCGCCCCCTTTGACGCGGCATACGCCGCCCGCCGAGGGGTGCCAATCAAGCCGGACACCGAAGACAAATTGATGATCGAGCCGCGGCCGATCTCGATCATCCGTGGCACGAGGGCCGCAATCAGCAACAGCGGGGCGCGAACGTTCACCGCCAGCATCTGATCGATGAGGGTGGCGTCAGTAGCAACGATGTCGAGGCGTGCTGCCGTAGCCGCGTTGTTCACCAGCACATCGACGGTCCCCAGCTCCCCGAGTGCTCGCCTCGCGATGTCCCCAGGAGCTGATACTTCGCTCAGGTCGCCGACCAGGACGAGGGGGTCGTGAACGAGCTCGGCGGCAAGAGCGACGAGCTTCTCCTCGCTTCTGGCGACCAGGGCCACCCGGGCGCCCGCTCGATCCAGCGCCCGGGCAGCGGCTGCCCCGATCCCCCGAGAGGCCCCCGTGACGACAGCGGTACGGCCGTCCAACAACAGACTCTGCATCCTATGAGCCTACGAGCGGGCGAAACCCAGGCCGGCCCCGCTGGTGATCCACGCGGCTGGCCCGCCTGTTCTAACGTCGTCCGCACACATGGGCATTGGTCCTCAAAGGATGGCTCATGCCGGGTGTCGCAGCTATTGGAGGGGGTCATACCTGACTTTCCGTGGCTGGCTCGTTGAGGAGCCGCGATGAGCGACGAGAAGCGAGCAAACCTGGGCCTGCGGTGCGCCCGGGCCCTGGCTGCGGCGGTCACCGTCGCCGGGTTGGCGGCGTCGTGCGGAGGTAGCCGTTCCGCATCCTCTGCCAGTTCCACGTCGGCTGCCCCGGCTCGGTCGTCTGGCCTGGCGGACTGCCTGACCGCGTCGCGCTGTTATGCCCCGGGTCAGCTTCGGGTGGCGTACGGCATACAGCCATTGCTGAGCGAGGGGATCGACGGACGCGGCCAGACCGTGGTGCTGCCGGAGTTCGCCGAGACCGGGCCCGCCGCCCCGCCGAAGGTCAGCGATATCCGCCAGGACCTCTCAGATTTCGACAGCCGGTTCGGCCTGCCCCCAGCGCAGATCCAGGTCATCACGACATTGGCGGGTTCGCCCGCCTCACCGTGGCTCGCCAGTGTTGAAGAGGTGGTGGACACCGAAATGGTGCACGCAGTCGCCCCGGACGCCGCCATTTGTGAGTTACTCGTCGCCCCGGCGGACGTGAGCACCCCGGCGAAGGAGGCCGCCACTTTCGTCACGCAGGATCAGATCGCGGCCAGCCACGGCGACGTGATCTCGCTGAGCGGCGGCTTTGGCGAGCATTTCGCGTCCCCCGCGGACGTATCGACCATCAACTCGGCGCTCGAGTACTCGGCAGCCCGCCACGTCACCTTCGTGGCCTCGTCGGGCGACGGCGGTGCGATCAGCGATCTGGGGACATTCGGCTCGTCCACGCCGGTCAAGGAAGTCAGCCTCCCGGCCTCCAATCCCCTGGTGCTGGCGGTGGGCGGCACCAGCCTGAGGGCGAACCCGGTCACCGGCGCGTACGTCAACGAAACCGCGTTGAACACGCTGCCCGAGCTGGTCGACGGGCATTCAGAGGGGTCGGGTGGGGGGTTTAGCCACTTGTTCGCCAAGCCGGCCTACCAGGATGGCGTGCCTGGCATCGGCGCCACCCGGGGTGTCCCTGACGTCGCCGGAGACGGCTCGTCCACCTCGGACATGGCCTTCGTGTTTGCCGCGCCAGGCGGCGCCTACGGACTGTTGCCTGAGGGCGGCACGAGCGTGGCGGCGCCGTTGTGGGCCGGACTGATCGCCCTGGCCGACCAGGAAGCCGGGCACCCCCTCGGCCTCGTCAACCCCGCCATTTACCAGATCGCCCGCAGCCCGCGCTACCACCAGGCGTTCCACGACGTGACCTCTGGCAACAACACCGTGGTCCTCAACGGCGACACGATCACCGGCTACCAAGCCGGTCCCGGCTGGGACCCCGTCACTGGCTGGGGGACCCCCGACGCGCAAGTACTCGTGCCCCTCATCGCCCACGACGCCAGCCAGTGATACGGGGGAGACTATGGTCAACCCGGGTGAGCAACGTCAGCTTGGCCAAATCGGAGCGAGCCGCCTTGTGCGACCTCCTGGACGAGGTCGGCCCCGATGCCCCCACTCTGTGCGAGGGATGGACGACCCTCGACCTGGCGGCCCACCTGGTCGTGCGGGAGAGAAGGATCGACTCTGGTCCGGGCGTCCTCATCCCAGCGTTCGCGGGCTGGACCGACAGGGTTCGGACCCGCGCCAAAACGCAAGGGTTGGAGCGGCTGGTCGAGCAGATCCGCTCAGGCCCTCCCGCCTGGTCGCCGATGCGGCTGGCGGATGACGCGGTCAACGGGATTGAGTACTTCATCCACCACGAGGACATCCGGCGGGCCCAGACCGGGTGGATGCCGAGGGATCTGCCTGCCGATCTCGACGCGGAGCTCTGGAAGCGGGTGGCGAGCGGCGCCAAGTTGGCCATGCGCCGAGCGCCGGTCGGGGTCGTGCTCGAACGCCCCGATGGTACCTCGGTGAAAGTCCGGTCGCGACAACCGTCCGTGGCCGTGGTTGGCCCCCCGGCTGAGGTCGCCCTCTTCACATCCGGCCGACTGTCGGCAGCTCAGGTCGAGCTGAGGGGCGACGCCGGCGCGGTCGAACAACTCCTGTCAGCCAAGCTCGGCGTCTGACCGCAAGCCACGGTTCCACGAGCACAACAGCAGTTGCTGCCTTCGCTCCTGCTTTAACCTTGGCGGACGATGGAGCGAGAGGCGAGGGTCCTGGCGGCCCGACTCCAAGCCCAGCTGCTCACGGACCGCCGTGGACGCTCTCCTTTGGACGTGGTCCGTCAGTTGCTAGCCGTGCAGGCCCAAGACGCGCGAGGCGCGCGCCTGGCCATCCGAGCCCGCTCTATGGGCCTCATCTCGACGGACGTCGATGAGGCGCTGAATCGCGGGGAACTGGTGATCTCGTGGCTGAATCGTGGCACCTTGCACCTGGTCTGCGCGGATGACTACTGGTGGCTGCATCAGCTCACGACCCCCCAACTCGTTACCGGCAACGCTCGGAGGCTGCGACAAGAGGGCGTCAGTGAGCGAGCCTTGGCCCGGGCGATCGAGGCGGTAACGATCGCCGTAACAGAAGGGCCACGGACCCGGGCAGAACTGCGAAGCCATCTGGATGCGGCCGGCATCCCGACCGGCGGGCAAGCACTCGTCCACATCCTGGTGGCGGCCACGCTCCAAGGGCTGATCGTGCGGGGACCCATGATCGCCACGGAGCAGGCCTTTGTGTCCGTCGAGTCGTGGCTCGGTCGGCGTCCGCCACCCATGCAACGGACAGAGGCGGTGGCCCTGCTTGCCAGTCGGTACCTGGTCGCCCACGCGCCCGCTTCTGACGCGGATCTGGCTAAGTGGGCCGGGATCACCCTCGCTGAGGCCCGAACTGGCTTGGCGGCCGCAACCACTGGACGCAGCAAGGCGGCCGAAGATCTTCCGCCGCCTCGCTTACTCGGTTCGTTCGATCCGCTCCTGCATGGATGGAAGTCACGGACACCGGTGGTCGGCGAGCATCGGGCCGTGGTCACCACGAACGGTGTGTTCCGGCCCGTTGCCCTCGTCCATGGGCGAGCGGTGGCAACATGGACCCTCCCGGCTGGAGTGGTCACGATTACTCCTCTCGAGCGCATATCCAACCACGACGTGGAACTGCTACTGGAGGACGCATCCGATGTCATGCGCTACCTCGGGCTCGCCCCCCGACCCGCGGTGATCTCGGCCACCCGGCCATGACGTTCCCGTGGCGCTGCTGGTACCGCTCGTTGGGTCTGGATCTGCCGGCGGGACGCGAAGTGCTTACAACCGTCTCAGGACCAAACCCTGGGAGTTGAAAAAGAACCCTCCCGGGGTGACGAGAGCGGTCTGCGCCGAGGGGGCTTGGCGGGGACCTGCCTTTCCCCGAAGCTGGGTCACGGCCTCGCGGATATGGCCCGCGCCCTGGGTGGCGCCCTCGGAAATGGCGCCTCCATGGGGATTGACCGGTACCCGGCCGTGCAGCCTGATCCGCCCTTCCTCGTCCAGGTTGGCCTTGAGGAACTCTCCGGCTTCGCCGAAGTCGCACCAGCCGAGGTTCTCGATCCAGGCGAGGGTTATGAAGGTGAAGCCGTCATAGGGAAAGTAGACATCGATGTCATCCAGCCAGAGGTCGCTCTTGGCCCGCAAGTCGCGGGCGACGATCTGCTGGCCATGGTGGTGAAGGTCGCGGGTTTGGGTTTCCCCGCCGAGAAATCCGCCTGGGCCGGTGACACCTGTCGCCGTGGCGTGGATCAGGACAGGGGCGGGCGAGAGGTCCCGCGCCCGCTCCGCAGTGGTCATGACCAAGGCGTCGGCCCCGTCGGCCGGTACGTCCATGTCGAACAGGCACAGGGGCTCACGCACCATTCGGGCGTTCAGGTAATCGTCCAGGCTCAGCGGGCTCTGCATGGCCGCCAGCGGGTTCAGGCAGCCGTAGCGCCGGTCGCTCACCGCCACCTGGCCGAGGTGCTCGCGAGTCGTCCCGGTCTCATGCATGTAGCGGCTGGCCCATGCCGCGTATGCGGTGGCCCCCTCGATACGGTCCGGGGCGTCCCGGCCGGTGGCCAGTCTCAAGCTTCGGCGGCGGAACGGATCGGCTGCGGCCGATCTGGAGGTCATCGGCGTTCGGTAGACGGAGTGGTACACGACCGCCATGTCGCAGGCGCCGGCGAAGATGGCGTTGGCAGCCTGGATAATGGTGTGGCCGAAGGGGGTCATCTCTGATGTGTGGTACCGGACGTCGGTGAGACCCAGAGCCGCCGTCACGTACGGAGCCGGAGGTATCGTGCCGACCACGCCGTCGATCAGTGACTTGTCGACGCCGGTGTCTTGCACCGCGTTCATGCAGGCTTCAACGGCAAGGGAAGCCTGCGTGCGGTCGCTTCCGTGCCGGGTGTAACCCGTGGATCCGGTCCCGATGATGGCAACCTGGTCCTTCATCGGGTTGCGAGGGGAGGGTCGGCTAGGCATCCGGATCCGGTTCCCACACCGGGTAGGGCCAGCCCTGACGTTCGATCCAGGCCAGCCGCACCCGGTCACCGATGATCGCTTGGCCGTCCGGGTCCACGAGCGCGCTGGCGTACCTCAAGCCGGATTGTTCATCGAGCTCCACGGTTGCGACGACGTGCGGCGCCGAGTAGTCAACGTCTGGGGTGACCGGACCTTGATGCAGGCCGACCCGTAGATAGATCCGCCCTCGCCCGGACACCGGCACGGGGCGCACCCGATCGGACCAGCAGGAAGGGCAACGCCGGCGCGGCGGATGGTGCATCTCGCCGCAGGCCTCGCACCGGTTGATCAGCAGGCGCTGTTGGAGCCACCCGGCGTAGTGCGCCTTGTTGTCGTGGTCGATGGCCAGGTCGGGGAAACGCTCCAGCAACACGTCGTCGGTCGGCGGGACGGTCGCTTCGTCGGTCATGAATCCCCTTCGGTCATCCGCCCGAAAAGGGGCGGTTCGCCGACGTGGGGGAAGAGCTCGAGGAACGTCCCCCGGGTGATTCGGTAGGTCACCTCCGGGGGCTGGTCGTCGAACAGCTCGTGGAGGGTCTTCTGGGTGTGGCCGAAGGTGCCTTCGATGTGGGGGTAGTCGCTTCCCCACATGACGTTCCGGTACCCCATGGCCGTCAGGGAGGCAATAGCCGTCTCGTCGTGTTGAAAGGACGTATAGACCTGCGAGTACAGGATCTCCTTTGGCAGCCGAGTCAGCTTGTCGCGGATGTAGTCGCCGTGCTGACGGACCGCCTCGTTGAGGCGATCCCCGACGAACGGTATCCACGAAGCGCCGGCCTCCGAGATCACCAGCCTCAGGCCCGGCCGCTGATCGAGCACTCCGGAGGACACCATGAACACGGCCATAAAGACGCCCGGCACGCTCGACCACACGTAATTGGCGCCTCCCGCACCGGGCCCGTGAAAGTGGACCGGATCCTTGCCGGAGCCGGCCCCGGTGTGACAGGCGACGACCATCTCGTTGGCCTCGAGGGCGTCCCAGAGCGGGTTCCAGTAAGGCCGGTTGAAATCCGGTATTTCTGCCGGGGTTTCGCACGGCAGGTTGACCGCCCTGAGCCCGAGGGTGGCAGCCCGCTCCACCTCGGCGATGGCATCGTCGACGTCGAGGTGCGACACCTGGGCGGGCATGACGTGGCGGATGTTCTCCTGCTGGATCTCCGCGCACCACTCGTTGGCCACCTTGACTGCTTCGCGGACAAGCACCGGGTCGTCGATCATCGAGTTCCAGAGCCCCACGGAGGGGTAGACGAGCTCGGCCCATATGCCCTCTTCGTCGAGGTCCTGGCGGCGAACCGTCATGTCGTGGTCGCCGGCGTGGCGCAGATCGTCCATCAGGGTCCGGCCGCTCGTGCCCTTGACGATCCCGATGCGGGGGAGGTCTCGTTCGAAACTCTTGCCGTCCACGAGAATGGTCTCTTTGGTGCCATCAGGGGACTTGATGGAGCGAGGCATCCGCTCGGCCAGGTCCTTGGGCAGTCGGCTCGGAAACAGGTCGGCCGGCTCGTAGTAGTGCGAGTCGCCAGAGTTGGCCCAGACCTTCATTTGCTCGGCTCCTCCCACCCCGCCGTGTCTACCCTTCCAGTAGGATAAAACAACCGTCGTTCGTGGTCAACGGCGCGCCTCACCTGATCATCACCACGCCGCCGTCGACGGCGATCGTCTGACCGGTGACCCAGCCAGCCTCGGCCGCCAGCCACACGACGGCCGCACCGATATCCCGCCCCGTCCCCCACCGTTCCATCGGCTGGACCACCCGCCGATACGTGGGCGACACCCCTCCGGCCGCATTCTCCATCATGCCGAGCGAAATGGCGTTCACGGTCACGCCGCTCTGGGCCACCTCCCAGGCCAGGGCGCGGGTGAAACCCAGGGCACCGGCCTTGCCGGCCGCGTAGATCGACATGCCGATGTTGCTGCCGATCAGCGCCGCCCCGGAGGTAATCGTGATGATCCGGCCCCACTGTCGTTCCAGCATTCCGGGCAGGACAACGTGCACGCAGTTGAGGACCCCGAAGAGGTTCACGTCAATGTAGGGACGCCATTGCTCCGGGGTCTGGTCCAGGAACGGCGCCCGAGCCGCACCGGGAGGAAGGCCGGCGTTGTTTACCAGAATGTCAACCGGGCCCAGGTCAGCAACACCCGCCCGGACCGCTTCGACGTCGGTCACGTCGAACGGTGCGGCCCGGGCGCCGAACCGCTTGGCGACCTCCTCCGCTCGATCCACCTCGACGTCGTTGACGACCACCTCGGCCCCGCATTCGGTGAGCACCTCGACGAGCTTCACCGCGTTGCCTTGGCCCGCCCCCGTGACGAGGGCCACCTTTTCGGCCAGGTCAAACACCTGAGTTCTCCCTTCGTTGAGCTGTACGGCCTACGCCGCGGCCGCGGTACTGGTGGCCACGATGCCCTCCCGCAACAGGCGGTCCGCATCCTCTCGGCTGTAGCCGATGTCCGCGAGCACCTCGAGGGTGTGCTCACCGAGCAGCGGGGCGGGCCCTTTGACCCGCATCGGTGTCCCGTCCATAACGATGCCGACCCCGGGCTGTGTCATGGTGCCCTTGGTGGGGTGCTCCATGCGGACGAGCATCTCCGTGGCCCAAAGGTGTTCCTCGTCGAGCAGCGCGAGGGGTGCGGTATTGACCAGGCCGCACGGTATGCCCGCGGCCGTCAGCAAATCGAGCCACTCGTGAGCAGGCCGGGTGAGAAGGCTGGCCCCTATGAGGTCCCGCAGGTTTTCCCCGTGCTCGGCCCTTAGAAGTCTGCTTGCGAAATCCGGGTTGGATCCCAACGCAGACAGGTCGAGGACGTCGCACAGCGTCTTGAACTGGGTGTCCGTCCACGCCGCCAGCATGAACGGGCGGCCGTCGCCGGCCTCGAAGATCTGGGTCGTCGGGTCGCCGGCCTTCCGTCTCGGATCTTCGCCGGTTCCCCCCGACTCCGGTTGGGGGCGGGCCGCCGCCACCCACGCCTGAATATCGGGGTCGTCGTCCACCGAGAGAAGCGCGGGGCCCAGCATGTGGATCGCACCCTGCAGCAGCGAGGTCTCCACGTACTGTCCCCTACCCGTCCGAGTCCGGGCTAAAAGGGCCCCCAGCACGCCATTGACGAGGAGCAGGGGGGTAGACGTGTCCGCATAGAGGTAACCGAGGAGCCGGTGGGGGCGGCCGGCGACTGCGGGGGCGAGCACGCCACAGTAGGCCTGTACCAGTACGTCGTAGCCCCGCTTGTCGCCCAGAGGACCCTTCCGCCCGTAACCGGTCAGCGCTCCGTAGACCAGCCCGGGGTTCCGGTCGGCCAGGACGTGATATCCGAAGCCGAGCCTTTCGAGCGTGCCCGGCGCCGATCCGTCGATGAGAACATCAGCCGTGTCCAGCAGCTTCTGGAGCACCTCGCCGCCGGCTGCCGATCCGATGTCGACCGCGACACTTCGCTTGCTCCGGTTGCACACTTGGTGAAAGAGGCCCTCGGTGCCCAGGTAACGGGTCGTTGCATTCCGTCCGTTGTCCCCGCGCACCGGCTCGACGTGAATGACGTCCGCCCCCATCTCGGCCAGTATCCGAGCGGCCAAGGGACCGGCCACTTCCTGGGTGATGTCGACCACCCGGATTCCGTCCAGCGCGCCGGACCCGTTTGTGTTCATGCGTCTTTCCCCCCTGTGGTCAACTTCGTGTCTTCGACCGACTACCCGTCCGACTTTTGTTCTTGGCGTTGCGTCCTCCGGCGCGTCCATCCGCTTGACCCCCTGCCGGCCCGGCGGGGTCGGTTCCGAGAATCAGGCCGAGGATCGACCGCTCGATCTCGGCCGGATCGGCGTCGTAATCACGCTTGTACCACTTGGAGCTCCAGGCGCCGAGAGCGATGAAATTCAGCGCGGTGAGGACCGGATTGAGGTCCGGGAGCACTCGAGCCTCGATAGCCGACCGCACAACGGCGATCACGGTATGGAACCAGCTTTGGGCCGACGCCAGCAGACGATCGGCGATGGCGGGGTCGATGTCATCGGGAAAGTTGTCCCGGTCCATCAGCGCGCTGGTCCAGCGCATCTCCCCGGTGGAGATGGTCACCGACTCGTGGATGAGCGCCTTCAACAACTCGAGCGGGTCGTCGATCGACGAACAGACGTCCCTCAGATGGGCCGACCTGCCCTCGGCCAGCTCGGCGAGGGCCGACCACAACCCTGCCTTGTTGTCGACGTAGTAGTAGACGGTTGGCTTGCTGACCTGCAGCTCCTCGGCCAGGCGGTCCATGCTGATGGCCCGGTAGCCGCCCTCGGACATCAGGCGAGAGGCGGCGGCGATTACCTCGTCCCGTCGCAGGGACCAGCTCTCCGGCTTGCCCGCCGAGGATCCGGCCTTCGCCTTGGCGGGCGGCGAACCGACGCTCCGGAACGCGCGGGGAATGCTCGGCTCGTGGGCTGCGTCATGGGGCAGACGTTTGCCGTGGTCGACCCCGATGGCGCGTCCCGCTGCGGCCGGCTTCGTTGCCTGGGGCACCGTTCCCCTCTCTCTACCCTGCCAGTAGGATAGAGCAGGCCTCCGGGAGCGTCAAGATTCTCGACGCCTGCTCGCGAGAGGTCGGCCGTCGGCCGTATGTGACGTTCATCGACCGTCGCTTTTTTGGTATCTAAACCGCGTATTACGCGGTTTAGATACCAAAAACCATTTTCGGACGGGTTACTGGATTAACTTGACGTCCTGCGCCGACCCCAAGTGACCCTCTCGCTCTCGACGCAAACTACGCCTTGTTTTCCCGTAAGCCCTAAGCGAACTCGATGACCCCGCGGATGTTGTTGCCCGCGTACATGTCGTCGTAGCCGGAGTTGATCTCCTCGAGCCGGTAGGTCCGAGACACCAGCTCATCCAGCTTCAGCTGCCCCGCCTCGTACATGTTCAACAGCCGGGGCACATCCTTGGCGGGAGACATCATGCCGTAGAGGCAACCTTGCAGGCGCTTCTGGAACATGGCCAGCATGAACGGGCTGATCGGAATGCTCTGGACGTCCATGGGGGCCACACCGGTCACCACGACCGTGCCCCCCTTGCGGACCGAATCGAAGGCTTGGCCGATGTGCTCGCCGCTCACGACTCCGACGGTGACGATGGCCGAATCCGCGCCCTGACCATTGGTCAGCGACCGGGCCAGCTCGGCGGCTTCGTCGATCGAAGGGCAGGCGTCGGTCGCTCCCAGCGTGAGGGCTGCGTCCCGCTTGAGCTGGACCGGGTCAACGGCGATGACCCGGGTGGCGCCGGCGTGCGACGCCCCTTGGACTGCGTTGATTCCTATGCCTCCTACCCCCATCACGATCACGACCTCACCGGGCTGCACCTGGGCTGCGTTGACGGCGGATCCCCAACCGGTCGGCACCCCACAGCCGACCAGGGCCGCGACGAGGAGAGGAATGTGGTTGGGAATCTTGACGCACGACCACTCCGGCATCACGCCGAACTCGCAGAAGGTGCCGAGGAGGGACATTCGGGCCACATCCTGACCCTGGTAGTGCATGCGGAACGACCCGTCGAGCTGGCCGCCGTGCATGATCAGGGCTCCGTTGTCGCAGAGGTTCTGCATGCCACTGGCGCACCAGCGACACCGCCCGCAACTGGGGATAAAAGAGGTCACGATGTGGTCGCCGGGTCGGAGCCCATACACGCCCGGCCCCACTTCCTCCACCACTCCAGCGCCCTCATGGCCCCCGCAGTACGGGAAGTGCGAAACCTTCCCGTCAGCTTTGGCGACGTGCTCGTCGGAGTGGCAGAGACCGCAAGCCGCCATCCGGACCAGGACCTCCCCTTGTTGCGGCCCATCGAGGTCGACCTCGACCACTTCCCATTTCCCTGGTTGCTGCATCAGCAGAGCGGCTTGCGTTTTCATTTGTTCCCTCCTCTTCGCTGGTGGTCGTGCCCGTTCGAGAAGCTCGTAGATGGGCACCTGACTCCCCTCCACACGGTAGTCGGGCTGACCGGCGATCGGGGCTCCACCGGGTCCCAGTGATTTTGGCTCGCCGCTGTAGGGTGCTACGCCATGAGTGACTGGAACCCAAAGATCATCGCGGAGTTCCGCGGGGTGACGGGAAGGTGGGCGGCCCCTTCGAGGGTGCTCCCATGCTGCTCTTGCACACGACGGGAGCGAAGAGTGGCCTGGAGAGGGTCAACCCGATGATGTATCTCGATTTGGACGGAGGCCGTTACGTGTTCGCCTCCAAGGCGGGGGCCGATAGCCATCCCGATTGGTATTACAACCTGGTGGCGAACCCCACCGTGACGGTAGAGGAGGGATCCGAGACGTATGACGCCACGGCCGTGTCGGTCGCCGGTGGGGATCGGGATCGGATCTTCGCCGAACAAGCGCGCCGCTATCCTGGATTCGCCGAGTATCAGGCCAAGACGAGCCGGGTCATCCCGGTCGTCGAGATTCGCCATTCGTAGATGAAGCCTCGGGTCCACGTCATCACTCTCGCCGTCGACGATCTCGAACGGTCGCTCGCCTTCTACCGGAGCCTGGGACTGGAGTCGTCAGGCATCATCGCCACCGAGTTTCCCGGCGATGATCAGATGGCGGCCGGAGCGATCGCGATGTTCCAACTCGAAGGTGGGCTCATCCTGTGTGTGTTCCCGAGAAGCGAACTCGCAAAGGATGCCAGAGTCCCGATTGCCACCCCTGGCTCGGGTCTGTTCAGCATCGGTCACGCAGTCGCCACTAGGGACGAGGTTGATGCCCTCATAGACGCCGCCGAGGCGGCTGGCGCCACCGTGACGGTCAGAGCGTACGACCGACCCTTCGGGGTGTACTCCGGGTATTTCCAGGACCCGGACGGGCACCTATGGGAGATCTTGTTCAACGAGGGACTGCAAGACGTCTGATCAGCCGCTGCTCGGCATCTGGCGGTAGCTGCCGCAGTCCACTGGGGAGGGTGACCCCTGCGCCCCGCAGAGTCTTGACCGTGAAACCGACCGCCGCGCTTGGTCGTTGGGGCCGGCGCGACGAGGCCTACCGCACCAGCTTCAACGTGGCTGTCACCATGTCCGCCATCGCCGCCCACGACTGCATCACGACCTGGCAGGCCGACTTCCGGGCCGACCTCCCGAAGATCGACGTCCCGGTCACGGTCATTCAAGGCGACGCCGACCGGATCCTGCCCTTCGACAAGACCGGCAAGCGCCTGCCCGACCTGATCGCCAACGCGGACCTGGTCGTGGTCGAGGGCGGCCCGCACGGCATTCCTTGGACCCACGCGGACGAGGTCAACGCCGCCCTGCTCAGCGCCCTCGGCCACAAATCCGGCTGAGACAGGCGGCCGGGGTGCCCCGCGGCGATGGCGCCGTCGGGCACAGCTCGAGTGAACGAAGCGGCGGTTTCTCGCGCTTAGGCGCTATCGAGCAAGGCGATCATCCGGCGCATGACCTGCAACGCCAGGCTCAGCTCCGGCTCGGACAAGTCTCCGAAGCTCGCTTCCCACAACGCTTGCCAGCGCCGCCGCTCGCTGTCCACGATGGAACGACCTTTGTCGGTCAGCGAGATCAGGCAGACCCGGCGGTCGTGGGCGGCCCGCCGACGGGCCACGATGCCGTTGGCCTCGAGCTGGTCGAGCATGGCGGTCACGCTCGCCGGATTGAGGTCAGCGCTCTTAGCCAGTTCACCGGCGGTCACTTCGGCGGACTTGCCGAGGACGAACAGCGCCCGCAGCTGCGAGTTGGTGAGATCGCGGGATCGCTGCTGATCACGCCCCCGCAGACGGCGTTCGGCGCCGAAGAGCTCGCCCATCGCCACGCGCAGCTCGTCGAGGGTCGTCGTCTGACGATGACCGGCGACGGGCTCGATCGCGGTCATACGATGGCCTCGACCAGCGACTCTTCGGAGGGCGCGGTCTCCAGCCGGCTGCTTCGCAGCTGGCGCTCGACCCGCCACAGCACCGTGGCCGGGATGAGGGCGATGACCGTGATGAGGAGCACCCACCGGTAGGTTTCAGCGAACGAGGCCGCCACCGCGGTCAGGTTGGTGTAGGTGCCGGTGGATGCGCCGGCGAGGTGGCTGAGCTTCTCCTGGAGGATGACCGCGATGATGGCGGTCCCCAGGGCGCCGCCCACTCGCTGGATCACGTTGAGCTGTGGGCTGCCGTCGTTGACCTGTTCGGGGGCGAGCACCGAGAACGCCGCCGTCATGGTCGGCATGGTGGCCAGGCCGACTCCGATACCGCGCAGGAACTGAGCCGACGCGATGAGCCCGAACGGTGTGGTCGCGCCCACGAACAAGAACGGGGTCGTGGCACCGATCATGATGAAAATTCCGATCAGCGAGGCCAGACCGCCACCCAGCCGGCGGGTGGTGCTCGTCGAACGGTTCATCCCGATCGAGGCGCCGACTCCCTGGGGAACCATCAGCAGGCCAGTGTGAATGGCATCCTGGCCGCGGGCCACCTGGAAGTACAGCGGCAGAAGGATCATGGCTCCGAACATGGCGGCTACCAGGAAGAACATCGCCACACTGGCCGCGCTGTAGGCCCGGATGCGATACAGACGGAGATCGACCAGCGGGTGGCTGATCACTCTGGCCCGTATCACGAAACCGGCTACCAGCAGTATGCCGACGAAGAGGGGAAGGATCACCGACATCGAGCCGAAGCTGCCTGCGGTGGCCGTCTCGGAGAGGCCGTACATGATCCCGACGATCCCTAGGCCCGCCAGCATCAAGCCGGGCCAGTCCAAGGGGCCGGCGCTGTCCGGCTCGGCCTGGTCCCGAGGCAGCAGTCGCATGGCCAACACCGCGGTGGCGACCCCAATCGGGACGTTGACCCAGAAGATGGCGTGCCAGCTGACGCTCTGCAGCAGTATTCCGCCAAGCGTGGGGCCGAAGACCGGGGCGAGCACTATGGGGATCCCGATGGCGCCCATCACCTTGGGAAGGGCCTGGCGGCCCGACGCATTCACCAGGATCGCCATTCCCGTGGGCGCAAGCAAGCCGCCGCCTGCGCCCTGCAGAACCCGAAAAGCGATCAACTCGGGAGCCGAGGTGGCGAAGCCGCAGAGCGCCGAGCCCAGCGTAAAAAGCGCCAGGGCCACCATGTAGACCCGGTAGGCGCTGAACCGACGGGTCGCCCAGGCCGAGATGGGAATGACCGCGGCGAGCGCCAGCAGGTACGCCGAGACCACCCACTGGATGTCGTTGATCGACGTGTGGAGGTCGTGGGAGAGGCTGTCCAAGGCCACGTTGACGATCGTGGTGTCGAGGACCGACATGATCATCCCGAGGACGACGACGATCGCCACCCGCTTTACGTAAGGATCCAGCCGTTCTGGGGACGCGGATCTTCCTATCACCAGGCACATCTTGTTAGCGGGGCGAACATTTACGCAACAAACTAGATGCCAAAGCATCTCGTTGTCAAGAAGTCAAGAAGTCATCTCCCACCACGCCCGCCCTTGGTCATCGGCTCGAACCGCGGCCGGAACTTCTGCGGGGGTCGGTTCGCCCAAGTTGGCGTGGGTTCATCGAAGCTACCTGTACCTGCTCGGGGCGCTTCTGAGTCTCGTGGTGCTCGTCGCCTGTTCGGCATCCAGGGCCCAGACTTCCACCGCAACCGGTCCATCCGGCCTCTCCGGACCCGACACCACAACGACGGTCGACCGGCCTCCCGGTGTGCTGCCGCGTACGACGGTCCTTCGTCGGTATGCGCCCGCCCGGCCCGGCATCACCATTCAGGCCAAGCTGGTCACCTTGGCGTCACTGACGCGAGTTGATCCCGATCTGACCCAGTGCGAGTTCCGAGCGTGCTCGCCGGGGGACTATGTGTGGCTCGTACTCGAACAAGGTCCTCCAGGATCTTTTCAGCACTCCGAACCCTCGGGTGTGGTCGAGTCGCCACAAGCAGACGCGTGGACGTTGTTTCCCGTCGATGCGGTGACCGGGGCCGGCTCAGGGGACGGGGAAATCGGTGCGCTGGGCCAGCTTCCCGACTCGGCTCGGGCGAAGCTCCGCGATCTGGACGGTTGACGGCCAGCCACCCGCCAACCGGGCATCAGGGCGCGCCGGCGTTTTACCTTTGGACATCTGAGCAGTCTGAGGCTGTACAGATGACCATTTGTCGCCGGGCGGGCCGGCACTGGAGGCCCCGGGTGGAAAAGTGCCCGGCTCCACGACGAGACTGGGAGTCCACTCCGACTCGACCCGACAGGATGAGACCCATGGGGGCGACGCTTGCGGAGCGAGAGGGCGCACTGTCCGCGATCCGAGCGCTCCTGAACAACGCCATAGACGGCACCAGCGGAGCCCTCTTTATTGTGGGGGAGGCCGGGCTGGGCAAGTCCGCCCTCCTCGACTACGCCTTGGCCATGGCGGCCGGCCGGATGGTCGTCGCCGTCGGTCGGGCCGATCTGGCCGAAGCCGCCCTCCCGTTCGGGCTCGTCGGCCAGGCCCTCGAACCTCTACTGGGACCGGACGCGTTGGCCCCAACCCAGGGGGGCGAGCGGGTCGACGAACGAGCAGCCAACCGGCTCCATGCCGTGCTGCACCGGTTTCGCGAGATCGCCACCGGCCCACTTCTGATCGCCCTGGACGACGCCCACTGGGCGGACCCCGATTCGCTGATCCTGATGCGGCTGCTGTGCCGCCGCCTCCAGGGCCTGCCAGTCGGGCTGCTCGTAACTGCTCGTCCCTGGCCGGCCGAGACGGCGCGCGCCGCGGAGGAGCTCTCCCAGCAGGGCCTGGCCGCCATCCAGCGGCTTCGCCCGTTGTCGGATCAAGCTTCCCGGTCCCTGATCGCCGACCGGCTCGGCGATCGTGGCCGCCCCTCGGACCTCGACGACGCCGTTGACTCGTGCGCCGGAAACCCCCTCCTCCTTTCGCACGTGGCCGCCGATCTGGTCGCGGGACAGACGCTGCCAGAACTCGCCGGCGAGACGGGTAGCTCGTGGGCGTCTCGACTGCTCCTCTCGCGTTTCGTGGGCGTGGGGGCCTCCGCCGAGGCCTACCTGCGGGCCGCCAGCGTGCTGGGCGGGCGTTTCCGTCCGGAGGTGGCCGGCGACATGGCCGACCTCACCGCGTCCGAGGCGGCCAGATCTCTCGAAGCCTTGATCGGCGCCGGCCTGGTCGCTGACGGTGGCGAGGGGTGGGCGACGTTCAGCCACCAGCTGGTCCGCCTCGCCGTCTACGAGCAGGCCGCTCCCCTGCGGGCCCATCTCCACCAGGCTGCCTTCCGGGTCCTGTTGGCCCGCCGGGCGCCCGCGGCCGAGGCGGCCGAACACGCCGTGCTCGCCCGCATGGCCGATCCCTTGGCGCTCGACGTCATGGTTCGCGCCGGCCACGAAGCCCTCGAGCGGGGTGCGCCGGGGACCGCCCGCCATCACCTGGGCGCGGTCGTCGACCTGGCCGGGGACGACACCCCGCCCGAAGTGCTGCTGGATCTCGCTCAAGCCCTGAGGGCCACCGGCGACAACCAGAAGGCGGCCGATGTCTGCCGTCAACTGCTCGGTCGGGCCGCCCAGCCGCCGTCGCTGTCTCTGGCCGGCCTGTGCGAACTGGCGCAAGCCGAGTTCCGAGCAGGTCAGGTCGAGGAGGCCTCCGCCACGATCGAGCGGGCCGTACGGCTGGCCGAGAACGAACCTCCACATCTGGCCGCGGTGGTGCTGGTGGACCAGGCCCATCTCAGTGTGCTCCGCCTCGGCCCTCGGGCTGCCCTGCCACTCGCAACCAGGGCCCGATCGGTGGCGGCTGAAGTCGGAGGCCAGGTCGAGGCCCTGGCGGACGCGGTGTGGGCCCAATGCGCCTACCTCTCGGGCGATCCCACGGGACTGGAGGTGGCCCGAAAAGCGGCCCTGGCGGCTCCCGGGCGGGTGTCCGAGGTGACGCAATGGTCGGATCCGCGGGTGCTCTATGCCGAACTGGCGTCCTGGTCGGAGCGCTTCGACGAGGCAGAGCGGCTTCTGATCGCCATCATCGCCGAGGCCACAGAGCACCGCTACCCGATGAACCTCTTCGAGGGGCAGTCGCTTCTGGTGGCCGTTTGCCGCCGCACCGGGCGCCTGGAAGAGGCTGATGCCCTGGCTGACCAGCTTCTGGAATCGGCCGAGCTGATGCCCTTTTCGCTGCCCTTGGCGTTTTCGGAAAAAGCCCTCTGCCTGCTCGACCTGGGTCGCCTGGAGGAAGCCGAGAAGTACTGCCGCGAGTCTCAAGCCACCTCTCCGGACAGAGCCGACCTGGGACGGGTGTGGACGACCCAACACTTCACTCAGGGCCTCCTTGCCTTTCGCCGTGGCCAGCTCGAAGAGGCGTCCAGGGTCTTCCGGCAACTCGAACGGTCGGCCCGCATGGTCGATCTGCACGAGCCGTGCATCTACCCCTGGGCGGCACCTGCCATCACCGCCCATCTGGCCTGCGGCCGCGACGACCAGGCGGTCGGGGTCATCGAATGGCTCGAGCCGCGCGCCGCCGCGCTCCCGTCCCGCTGGCCAAAGTCGGTGCTCGCTCGGGGCCAAGGGGCGATGGCGGAGCGACGAGGCGATATGGCCGCGGCCGAGGCGGCCTTTGCCCAGGCCGTCGTTCTCGTCAACCCGATATCGCCCGTGGCTCAGGCCGAAGCTCTCATGGACCAGGGCGGATTTCTGTTGCGCCGAGGAGAACCGGCCCGGGCCCGTCCCGTGTTGGCTGAGGCCTTGCAACTGGCCGAGCGGTGTCGGGCGGCTTGGCACGCCGAACAAGCCCGAGTCGGTTGGCGCCGGGCCGGTGGACGGGCCCGGGCCACTCCTTCTGGCGCCCTTACTCCGCAAGAACAAGCCGTCGCCGACCTGGCCCGGGCGGGGCGAACCAACAGGGAGATCGCAGCCCAGCTGTACTTGTCGGTGAACACGGTGGAGACGCACCTGGCGCACGTCTACCGCAAACTCGGGATCAACCGCCGTTGGCAACTGATCGCGGGCGAACAGGGCATCGCCGACCGCTAGGAGCCTCCGTCGGGGCGCCATGGCTGGGTTGATCTCACCGGAAGCCGGCACCCGCCCATCCGGTCAGTCGCGGGCGCCCGCGGCCGACGACTTGCGAGGGCGACCGCGTGGCCGTTTCACCGCGATGATCTGGCCTCGTTCGAAGATCTCCCCTCCCCAGACCCCGGCGGACTCGGACCGTTCGATAGCGCCGGCCAGGCAGGACTGTCGATTGCGGCACCCTCGGCAGTAGGACTTGGCCAGATTGAGCTCGGCGGGAACGTTCGAGAACCAGAGCGCCGGGTCCTCTTGCTGGCACGGCACGCCGGTGCTCTGGCTGCGCGGGGATCGGGCCTGCACCGGCTTTCGGAGCTCGATGATGGTGCCCGTGGTCGCAGGCCACCGGGGGTACTGGACTGGAGATGAGGACGTCGTTGTCGTCATAGCCCTCAGCATGGTGATCCGTGGGCTCGCCGTCGTCCCGAGATACCGTGATATCAAGCCTGTTTGTGGCCCGCCTGGGTCCCCGAAGGCCGTTGCCGATGCTCGGCCGATCGCCACAATCGGCCCAATCGGGAGTAAGGTCGCGGCATGGGTGAAAGCGCCCTGGACGTGCTGGCCCGAGAGCATCGGGACCTCCAGGAGCACTTCGAACGGGTACGCCAGTCCACCGCAGACCGGCCCGCAGTGTGGTTGGAAACCGTCAAGCTGATGTCGGCCCACGTGGCGGTGGAACGCAGCTTCATCTATCCCATCGTCAAGCGACGGCGGCTCGGAAGTGCGCACCTGGCCGATCTCCTGCGGTACGACTACCGGTCGATGGAGCACCTGGTGGTCCTCACCGAACGTCGCAAGATCAACTCTCCCGACATGCCCGAGCTCGTCACCAAGCTGCTCGATGTCTTCGAGGAGCATCTGGCCCGCTGCGAGGTCGACCTCATCCCGGCGTTGCGCCAAGCGGTCGATCCGGAGTCCCTCGACGGCCTCGGAACGCGCATGCGCGCCGCGGAGTCGGTGATCGTCTCCCATCCTCACCCGCACCTACTGGCGCTCGGGCCCTTGTATCGCCTGACGACCCGGCTGGCCTCGCACTGGGATCAGACGAGGGACCGCCTGGTGCGCAACCGATAGCCGGCGGCCAGCCCGGACGGGCTCCCCCGCCGTCGCCCCGGTGGGCCGGAATTGGAAGAGGGCCGCACGGGGGGGGTGTGCGGCCCTCTTTCGCCGCCCAGGGGGGAAGAGGCGGCTGGATGTTGTCGGAATCAGGTGGCGCTAGGCCGCCAATCCGACTGTGGCCGGGACTTCCACGGGAAGGTCGGCAAAGAGGCGATCGGTCACGACGGGCAGGATCGACCGGGCCGCCTTGAAGTAGCGGCTGGCGTGAAGGGAGTCGAACTGGCCGAGGTTGCTGACCGGCTGAATCGCGATCTCACTCCGGCCTTCCGACCACGGCGACACGACCACCTCCACCTTGACGGCAGGGAACGGGGCGGCCGTGGTCCGCAAGGTGGCGGAATAGCGCACGGCGCCCGCCACCCCGGTCCCGACGCAGCTCTGGACCTTCAGCCGGGTGCGGCCTTCGGACAGCTCGTGGCCTGGCAGCGTCTCGGCCGCCTGGGCGACGTCGGCGAAACCAACCGGCACTACTTGGGAAACCACTGGGGAGTAGATCTTTTTCATTTCACCATCCAAACTTGACACTGAGTGCCAGTATAGCAGCTAGTGTCGAGATTGCAACGGGTGCCGATGTGACATCTGCTACACGACCCGGATTAGACTTGTGTCATGGGGGATGTGGAGTTGACCCTGCGGGAGCGCAACAAGGCCCGGGCGAGAGCGGAGATCGCGGACGCCGCCCTCCGCCTCTTTTTCGAGCGGGGATTCCAGGGCGTGACCGTCGACGACATTGTGAACGCAGCCGGGGTGTCCCGCCGGACCTTCTTCCGCTACTTCGAGACCAAAGAGGACGCCCTCCTGGCGGACTACCCCGAGCTCAACGCTCGGCTCAGCGAGGCCCTCGACCGTAGCGGTCCGGGCAACGCCATGGAGGCCGTCCGCGCCGGACTGCACGCCATGGCCGACTGGTACACCTCGCGATCGGACGCGGTACTCGCCCGATCGCAGGTGATTCGCGACACCTCCATGAACGTCGCCGCCCGCAACCTGGAGTTTTTGAGCCAATGGGAACGGGGCGTCGCCCACGCCATCGCCGACCAGGTGGTCGCCGGCCCGGGCGATCTCGTGCCCCGAACCGCAGCCGCCATGATCGTGGGCGCCTTCAGAGCCGCCCTCACCCAGTGGGTCAGGTCGTCATGCCGAGAGGATCTCCATGCCTTGACCGACGAAGCGCTCGACCTGATCGAGCACGGGCTGCAGCCGGTTCTGTCGAAGCCCGCCGGGCCGGCCCGGGCCGTTCCCCTCGCCTCCACCGTCGACTGATCAGCAGCCCGGAAGCGATCAGCGCAGGCAGTCGTGCCTATGGTTGACAAACCGCGAACAACCTGAAGGAGAGACGAATGCTGCTGGAGGGGAAGGTCGCCCTGGTGACGGGAGCGGGGCGGGGCCAAGGGCGGAGCCACGCCGTGCGACTTGCAGGTGAGGGCGCTTCGATCATCGCCCTCGACATCTGTGAGCCTGTCAATACGGTGAAATATCCGCTCGCGTCGAAGGACGATCTGGAGTGGACGGTGGAAGCCATTCGGCAGGCGGGCGGGTCCGCCCTGGCCTTTCAGGCCGATGTCCGGGACCAGGACTCGCTCGACCGCAGCGTGGCCGAAGGGATCGAGTCCTTCGGCCGGCTCGACATCGTCTGCGCCAACGCCGGCATCTTCTCCCTGGGCCGGCTCTGGGAGCTCTCGGATGAGACGTGGCAGGACATGATCGACATAAACCTGACCGGTGTCTGGCGAACGCTTCGCACGGGCGTCCCCTTGATGATCGAGGCCGGCAACGGTGGCTCCATCATCATCACGTCGTCGATCGCCGGCTTGAAGGGAACGCCCAACATCTCGCACTACTCCGCGGCCAAGCACGGGGTTCTTGGGATCACGAAGTCCCTGGCCCGAGAGGTGGGGGAATACAACATCCGGGTGAATGCCGTCTGCCCCACCACGGTGGGCACCGACATGATCCTCAACGACCAGTTTTATCGCCTGTTCCGGCCCGATCTCCCTTCACCGTCTGCCGCAGACGCCGCGCCCCTGCTCGAAGAACACCACTCCTTGCCGCTCTCGTTCCTCGAGCCTGGAGAGGTCAGCGACGCCGTGGTCTTCCTGGCCTCCGATGCGGCCAAGCGGATAACCGGCGCCGTCCTCCCCATCGACGGTGGCCTTTCCGCGTCGTAGCTGGTCGCCGGCGCCCGGGCGCCGCGGTTCGGGGCGGCGTAAGCTAAGGGAGGCGACGACGAGTCGGGAGGAGACTGATGGCAATCGCTGAGCAACGGTGGTCTGCGCTTCCAGTGCCGTATGCGATCCAGGACCCGGGCCGCATTCCGAAGCAGCGGTACTACGATCCCGAGTTCTTCGCCATGGAAGCCGAGCTTTTGTGGCCGAGGGTCTGGCAGATGGCCTGCCGGTTGGAGGAGATCCCCGCACCCGGGGATTTCACCGAGTACGAGATCCTCGATCAGTCGATCATCGTGGTGCGCGTGAGCGAGAGCGAGGTCAAGGCCTATTACAACGCGTGCCGCCATCGCGGGGTCAAGCTCGTCGAGGGATCGGGGAGCCTCCCGAGCGGGTTCACCTGCCCCTTCCACGGGTGGTGCTACGGCCTGGATGGCGCCAACACGTTTGTCTATCAGCGGGACCTGTTCCCCGAGGCGGCCGTGACGCCGGACCAGCTCGAGCTCACGCCGGTCCGCTGTGAGCTATGGGGTGGTTGTGCCTGGATCAACATGGACGACCACGCCCCTCCGCTGCAGGAGTCCATTGCGCCCTTCGCCGCGTGCAATGACGCCTGGAAGGTCGAATCGCTGCGGATGGACTGGTGGCTGTCCTGCCGGGTGCCCGTGAACTGGAAGCTGGCCATGGAGGCATTCATGGAGGGCTACCACTCCATGGAGACCCACCCCCAGCTGAACCCGCGGGGTCTGAAGAAGAACGCCAAGAGCATCCACAAGAAGATCAACCCGGACGGCTCCGTCAGCAACGCGGTATCCGCCCGGATCGCGGGGATCACCGACCCCCGCCAGCTGATCGACACAAAGATCTACTTCATGCGCATGTTGAGCGACGGCATGCGGGGCATGACCCATGCCAACGACGTCCGCATCGCTGAGGGGCTGCGCGATATCGAACTGCCCGCGGATCCCCAACTGGCCGTGCAAACCTGGCAGTACACGCTCAACGACGCCATCGTGAAGTGGTACCGATCCGCCGGATGCGACATCCCCGATCTCAACCAGATCGCGGCTCAGGGCTTCAACGATCCGATTCAGTTCTGCTTCCCGCACTACTTCCTGCTACCCAACTACAGCAGCGCAGCCTCGTACCGGATTCGCCCGCTCGGCCCCGAGGAGTGCCTGTTCGAGTTGTACTCGTTGACCCGCTTCCCACCGGGCCGGGAGCCCGCCCGGTTCACGCCGCCAGAGCCCATGCTCCCCGGCGACCCAGGCTGGCCACCGATCCCCACTCAGGACTTCTCCAACCTCCCCAAGCAGCAGAAGGGGTTGCACGCCAGGGGGTTCGAGTACATGCGGTTGTCGGACAAGGTGGAGGGGCTGATCTCCAGCCTCCACCGGGTCATCGACGGGTACCTGGCCGGCGTGCCGAGCGAGGCGCTCCTGCCCTCCCTTGGCAAACTGAACACCGCCATCGATCAACCCATCGCCGACCTCAAGTTCTGAGGCGGCGACCACCCAACCCCGAGCGGCGCAAATCGCGTGCGGCTTCTCCCGAGGTCGGGTATCACGTAGCGCCGTGACGGACTGGCGGGAGTGGTATTCGCAATATGACGATCCGGACACGTCGTTGGCTCGCCGCCTGGTCGTCGTGCGCAAGCGGATCGGCGAGGCGCTCGCCGCCCTCCGATCAGCGGAGCGCATCCGACCCGCGGAGCCCCTTGGCATCCTGAGTCTTTGTTCCGGTGACGGCCGCGACCTGTTGCCGGAGCTGGTCGACGTCGAACCTCAGCGATACCGGGCTGTCCTGGTCGAGAACGACAGGTCCATCGCCGCGAACGCGGTCACGAGGTCTGGAGAGCTCGGGCTCGACGGCGTGCGCGTCATCACTGGCGATGCCGGAACAACCTCCACGTTTATCGACCACGTTCCGGTGGACCTCCTGCTTTTGTGCGGAATCTTCGGAAACGTCTCGCCGGACGACATCAAGGCGACGGTCATGGCCGCTCCCGCGATGCTCCTGGATGGAGGCTTCGTCATTTGGACGCGGGGAAGCTTCAAGTCCGATCTCCGCCCCACCATTCGGGCCTGGGTGCAACAAGCCGGGCTCGTCGAGACCAGTTGGGACAGCGAGCCTGACGGTTATGGCGTCGGCGTCGCTCGGCTGACCGAAGGCCGGCCAGGCCACTCGGAGCTGCCCGCCAAATTGTTCACCTTCCTCCGCTGACCGGCTTCTCCCACACCGAGACGGGTGAAGGGCTCTCGCCGGTGAACGGAGAGCGGTCCCAGGCGGCCCAGGGGTCACGGAGGGATGGGCGACCGAATTGGTAAGGTTGCCGGCCGCACGCAAGAAAGAGAAGCGCATGAAGGACCGGCAATCAGTTCAGAGCGTGATCGAGGCGCACGTGGCGGCGGAGTTCCGCCGGGACTACGAGACCGCCGTAGCCACGCTCCACGAGGAGATCCGGTATGAGTTCCCTCTCCAACGGGCGTTCTTTGCCGGCCGGGACAATGCCTTCCGGTTCTACTCATTCGGATCAGAGGAGCGCTACAGAGAGGCCACGAACGGCGATTCAGGACTCCCCGCAAGCGGGCTTCTGCAGCAATGGTTCGTGGAGAATGCCCGTATCTCGGAGACCAGCGCGTACTCCGTCATGAGCGAGGATGGCTTAGTGCACACCCACCCCGTGTTGGCCATTATCGGGGCCGCACCCGACGGCATCCTGGTCGAGAGGATCTATGTCGGGGATGAGATGTACCGACTGTTGACGTCCCACGTGGCGGACGCGATCCGACCCATGGGATGAGCCGGCTGGGCTCACCTGGTTGCGCTCAGGCCCGAGCCTCGGCCGCCACCTCGGCGAGCACTTCGGCGTACTCAGGCCTTCTGTCCTGAGCAGCACAGCTGAGCATCAGCCCGTCAATTCCAGCCTCCAGCCGGGCTCGGAGCTGCTCCGCCACCTGGAGACGGGTCCCCATGACCACGGGCTGGGTTCGGGGGGGCCGGCTGCGGTATACGTCTGGCATCGCGGCCTCGGCCTCCTCTTCGGTGTCCCGCACGATCACCACACACGTACAGGTACGGCAGATTGAGGCCGGGTCCCGGTGGATCGTCTGACAGTGACGGTCGAGGACGTGCATGAGGTGCCGGACCGTCTCGGCATGCCCGCCCACGTTGCAGATGTCCGCGTACTCGGCGACCAGGCGCAGCGTCCGCTTCTCCCCCGACCCGCCGACCAGCACCGGTGGTCCTCCCGGCTGTAGGGATCTCGGCGAGTTGAGTGCCCCGTCGGCGTGAAAATAGCGGCCGGCGTATGTGGTTGTCTCGTTGGCGAACATCGACTCCACGATCTCCAAAACGTCGACCAGCCGCGCAAATCGGTCCGGGATGGTCCCCAGTTCGTAGCCGAAGTTGGCATGCTCCTCTTCGTACCAGCCCGCGCCGATGCCGAACATGGCCCGACCATGCGAGATGATGTCGAGGGTGGTGACCGCCTTGCCCAACAGCGTCGGGTTCCGGTAGGCGGCGCCGCCGACGAAGGCACCCAACCGGACTCGAGACGTCAGCGCGGCCAGCGCAGCCAGGGTCGTGTAGCACTCCAGCATCGGTTCGTCCGGGGACCCGACGAGGGGGATCTGCATGAGGTGGTCCGGCACCCACACCGAGTCGAAGCCGGCCGCTTCGGCGGCCTGGGCCTGCGCCACCACGGAGTCGAACAGATGGACGCTACCTGCGACCGGCGTTGGATAGTCACCGAAGACGTATCCCAGACGGACGGGCTCGAACTCGGGGCGAGGTAGCTGGCGTCGGCTCACGGCAGAGAAGCTAGGTCGTGAGCGGGCGGGCTCTCCGGTCGGTCAGCGGGTGATGGTGATGCTCTTCTGATCCCCGCTCGGCGTCTGGTACGGAATCGTGTCGGCCGACGGCATCCATTGCGACCAGGGCTGCAATTCATCCTGCCAACGGTCGCGGTTGGCCCGGCAGGCTTGCAGAATCCGGCCCCAGTCCTTTTCCAAGATCTGCGTCTCGCACGCGGATGTGACGTGCCTCGGAACTCGAGAATCTCTGCTCCCTGCGGGCCGGCGATATACGTATAGGGTGCATCGGCCGGGACGAAGAAACCTTCTCCTGCGCTCAGGGTCTGGTGGCCGAGACGTATCTCGCCGGCGGTGATGTAATAGAGACAATCGCGACTATGAGAGTGTCGAGGTAGGTGGTAGTCGGCGCCCAGCCGCAGCCAAATCAGGCTGAGCCCTTTCTCCTCTGTGCCCGCCGGATCGGCGAAGAGCACCCCTTCGGCGGAACCGCCAGCGGCGAAGAATTCGGGCGTGGCATCCACCGCTGGTTGATCCCACACAGGAGGTCGTCTCATCTGTTGCTGGCCGACGACGGGCTTGTTCCGAGAAAAGATCTGCAGTCCTCGACGGGCGGTCGTTCGAGCGGTCACGATCTGTCCTCCATCGTGTCGGCCCACACCAGCGGGCCCAATGCGGTTGATGGTAGTGCCGCCCCTCGAGCGAGGGCAATGCATCGGGGGTGCTATGGCCTCAACCAGAATGCACTGCGATTCGGCGCTGGCGGCAGGTACCGATTGCGGTGCGGGGAAGAGGTTTGCCGAGCTAAGGTTGGGTTGGTACCATCGCGGCAGCTGGGAGGGTACATGGCTGACGTAGCGGGTCTGGCCTCGTCGCTGCTCACTTACGATTGGTGCGCACACCATTTCGACCCGTTGTCCTCGGACCTCGGGACCAAACTGGATGAGACCATGTCCAGGATGCGTGAGGAGTGTCCGGTCGCGTATAGCGATGCGTATGGCGGATTCTGGGTGTTCAGCCGCTACGCGGATGTGCTGCAGGCCACCCAGGATTGGGAGACATTCAGCGCGGAGCACAGCCTCACTGTGCCCGAGACCACCCCCTTCGTCAGGATCCTTCCCCACGAAGTAGACCCACCCCTGCACCGTCAATATCGAAAGCTCATCAACCCGTACTTCACCCCGGCCGCAGTCAGCCAGTGGGACAAGGCCACCCGGCAGATCGCCAATCAGTTGATCGACAACTTCATCGGTTCAGGGCAGTGCGAATTCATGCCGCGAGTTCGCCGAACCGTTCCCCGGCCTCGCTCTCTTCGATCAGGTGCTGCACGCCCCGCCTGACGAGATCGAGTGGCTCACCGAGACGGCCATGGTCACCTCCAAACCGTCCAATCCGGAGAGCAAAGTCGCCTGGCGAGCCATGCATGATTGGATCAACGATTTGCTGGAGTCTCGCGGGTCGCGCCGGCTCCAAAGACGACGTGGTCGACGGGATAATCGAGGCCGAGATCGACGGGCAGCCGATCAGCCGGGAACAGACCATCGGGATGCTGATCTCGCTCATCACCGGCGGGCTGGAAACCACGACCGGCGCCCTCGGCATGTTCATGCTGCGTTTCTGCCGCCAGCCCGAGATCTTCCCCCTGCTGCGCAGCCGGCCCGAGGTGATCCCCGAGGCCATCGAAGAGCTCCTCCGCTTGGACACCCCCTTCCCGCACCTGTGTCGGACCGCCACCAGGGATATCGAAATCGGGGGACGCATGATCAAGCAAGGGGAGAAGGTCCTGATGTCCTGGGCCTCAGCCAACCGCGATGCGACCGAGTTCCCGGACCCGGAACGGTTCGACGCTGCTCGTTCGACCAAGCGGCACCTCACCTTCGGCGCCGGGCCGCACCGATGCCTCGGATCAAACCTGGCCCGCATGAACCTCAAGATCGCCATCGAGGAACTGACCCGCAGGTTCGAGCACTTCGAGCTGCCCGACCAATCGAAATCGATCCCCTTCTATATGGCCTATAACCGCACCCCGAAAGCCGTCATGATCACGTTCACCACCAGTTCCGACTGAATCCACCGTCCGGGGCGGACGAAACCAGAGAGGATGGCCAATATGGCACCGAGGCGACGACTCTTGTCCGGCGGGGCGGCCTTGGCCGTGATCGTGCTGGCCGGAGCCTGCTCTTCCAGCAGCAAACCGGCGTCCACCAGTGCCACATCAACGGCCGGCACATCAACGGCCGGCACGTCATCAGCCGGCACGTCATCAGCCGGCCCGGCTGCAGCTCCGATCAAGGTGGGGATCGTCTGCAGTTGCTCAGGCGTGTTTGGGACCGACTACATCGGGGTGGATCAGGTCTACGACGCCTGGGTGAAAACCGTAAATGCCTCCGGCGGAATCAATGGGCACATGGTTCAAACCGTCCTCGAGGACGATGCAGGGGTTCCTGGAACAGCGGTCACGAAGGTCGAGGCCCTGGTTTCTGACCACGTCGACGCCATGGTGGACATGTCCACGGTCGACTCGGCCTGGGCATCCACGGCCCAACAGGCGCAGATCCCGGTCGTGGGCCAAAATGCCATAGGCGGCCCCATGAACACCAACCCCGACTTCTATCCAGAGGGCACGACAAACGACACCACCTCCTACGCGGTGGTGGCGGCGGCCAAGACCTCTGGGGCGACCGATATGGGTGCCGTCTACTGCGCCGAAGCCGCTGTGTGCGCCCAGATCGTCCCGGTTCTAAAGTCCGCCGCCAAGAGCCTCGGGGTCTCCGTCGTGTACTCAGGGGAGATCGCCGCCACGGCACCCAACTACACCGCCCAGTGCTTGTCCGCCCAGGAAGCGCACACCCAGGCGCTCTACATAGGCGACAGTCCCACCGTCGTCGTACGAATGGCCAAGGACTGTGTCACGCAGAGCTATAGCCCGTCGTTCGTGACGTCAGGGGAGGGGTTCTATCCGGGCGAGCTGACCGCACCGGGGCTATCGAAGGATTTGTGGTCCGAGTACAGCGACTTTCCTGCCTTCGCCACCCCCCCGCCGGCCTTCGTGCAGTCGATGCTGGATGCGGTCAACAAGTACTACCCGCAGTTGCCGAAGAACACCACCGGTGTGTGGAGTCAACTGCCAACAGAATCCTGGGTCTCCGGGTTACTGCTCGAGGATGCGGTGAAGGCGGGCGGCTTGGGCCCGACCGGTACGCCGACCGCGGCGGAAGTCACCCAGGGCCTCGGGTCGCTCAAGGACGACACCCTTGGTGGCTGGGCCCCGCCGCTCACGTTCGCCGCTGGCCAACCCCACCAGATCCAATGCTGGTTTACCGGCAAGGTCCAGGACGGGGTGTTTACCGCGGTCAACGGAGGAAAATACACCTGCAAGAACGGCTCTTGATCCCCTACGGGGCGCGCTTGCGTTCGGCTTCGTCCAGCCAGGCGAAGGTGTCCGCGGTTTCGGCTCTGGTGAGGTCGACCAGTGGCACGCGGACACCGGTCTCGGCGGCGAGCTCCTGCGCCGCGGCCATGTCCTTGTCGGTGTTCCGCAGGTAGTGCCGAACCGGCCGGGACGAGGAATCCACCGTCTGGCCGGCCATACGCATGTATTGCAGACCGAGCAGGGCGGTCCTGTCCGGATCTGACGCCTCTATGGCGTGGACCAGCACGGCGGGATCGATGCCGGCGGCGGTCGCCAACTCCACGGACTCGTGAACCGCCCGCCAGCGTCCGGCAGTGACGATCTGCTTGGCGACCTTGGTCGCCATGCCGCTCCCGACGGGACCACAATGAACGACCTCGCCGGCAAAATCGTCCAGCACCGGGCGGGCTCTGCGCACCACCTCGTCCGCTCCACCGACCAGCGCCAGCAGCCCGTTCTCAGCGGCTTTGTCACCCCGGTGATCGCGCAGTCGATCAGCCGCACGCCCCAGGCGTTGCACTCCTCGGCCAGCTCGCGAATCACCCGGACTGCGATGGTCGCGGTCACCACGATCACCAAGCCAGGATGCGCCCCGCTCAGCACGCCCTCCTGGCCGCAGACGACGTCGGCGACCTGGTCGGCGTCGACCACGCAGATGCACACGACGTCGCTGGCACGCGCCACTTCCGTAGCTGATCCCAGCGCGCATAGCGGGCCAGGGAGCTCTTTCGCGGCCTCGGGGAGGAGATCGAAGACGGCCGGAACCCGACCTCGCCGAGCCAGGCTGGTGGCGATGCCCGATCCGATGCTGCCGAGGCCGATCACCCCCGCCCGGAGCGTCTCGCCCGGCGAGCTCACTGGCGGCCGGCGGTGACCACGGGCGCGAAGCGGGGAATGCTCCAGCTGAACGCGTGGTCAACGTCCTCCACCCCGATCGGACTCGAGAGGTCTTCGACCGAGGGGCCCGTCCTGTCGGCGACGGACTGCAGCAGCGTTTCGTCCAATCCCCACAGGTCGATGGCGTTGCCGCCAAGGATCCGGCGGATGTCCGGTTCGGGCAAGCCGCCGAGGACGTAGCGCATCACTTGTCGATGGATGGGGGCACCGCCCTCCAGGTGCGGATAGTCGCTCCCCCACATCATGCGGTCGACGCCGATCTCCTCGCGCCGCTCGGCCTCCTGACGCTGCATGAGCGAACCCCCCAACCAGATGTGTTGGTGGAAGTACTCCCTGGGGGTCATTTTGAGCGAGGCCCGAAGCGGCCCTCCGCCGTGATGGTCGAACATCATCTCGATATCCCGGATCAGCGACGGATACCACTGCAGGCCGTTCTCGGCCACCACGACCTTGAGCTTGGGATGGCGGTCGAAGACGCCACCCAGGAGCATGAACCACAGCGGTCGTCTGCTGAACATCCAGATCTCGAAAGAGGCCAGCATGCTGCCGTGCTTGGCGTCATAGAACTGGCTCAAGTCGGCCGAGTTGCCGCCAGTATGGATATTGAGCACCATCCCGTAGTCTTCGCAGGCGCTCCAGAACGGCTCGTAATATTCGTCGGTATACCCGGGCATACCCAGGTCGGCGGTCATCGGGGGTAGTAGGACCCCGCCGAAGATGCCGGCTTCGCGCGCCCATTTGATCTCTGCGACGGCCGTATCCATCTCGTGCAGCGAGATGGGCAGGATCCCGGCCCGCCGCCCAGGCGCGGCGTTGCAGAACTCCGCCAACCAACGGTTGTAGCCGTGCAGCGCCGGCCACAACAGCTCCACCGGGCCTTGGCGCGGCGTACTGGTGAAGTTGCCCAGCACCTTCGGCAACGTCCCGGCCAGATGGGGATTGGGATAGGTGACCTCGGCGTGGATCCCCGAGCTCTCCAGGGCAGCCAGCCGACGCCCACCGGCATCTCCGGGAAAGACCCGGTCGCTGGTATACCCGTCGAACCAGTCGTTGGCGGCGTCGGTGTCGATCGACATCCCGGTCGCCTTCCTGATGGCGGCCGTCCGGATGGGATCCGGATCGTGCACGTGGTCTGTCCGCAGCGCTCCGAACTCGGCCCGGGATGCGGCCAGGTCGATCATGCCTTGAGCGGCCACCTGATCCCGGTGGGCCGGATCTACATACGACAGATACCGTTCCAGCGATTCTGGCGAAGCGTGGGTGTCCGCGGACACCACGATGTAGTTGAGGCCGGACACCGAGTCACCTGACGGACTAGCCATTCAAGTTGCCCTTTCCGCGTGGTTACCGGGCGATGCCTCACCCTATCTCACCGGACCTCCGGGCGGGGGGCCGATCGTTCCCTGGTGATCGATAACGGGCCGGACCCGGTCGCCCCCGGGTGGAACCCCCACTCGTGGGCCACCATCACCCGCGACTTCTGGACATCCGAGCAGCCCCAGGCTGTGTGGATGTCCATTGGTGAGACCGGACGCCGGGGTGGCGCGACGTCGCTGGCAGTAGTCAGCTGGCGGTAGTCAGATTGTGACTATTTCGCTATGCTCTCGCCCATGAGCAATGTCACAGGAACCGACACCCTCACGGTCCAAGCCGAAGAATCCGTGATACCGGTATTCAATCCCTCTACAGAGGAACGCATCGGCGAGGTGGTCGACGCCGATGCGGCGGCCGTCGATCGGGCCGTGGGGCGCGCCAGAGAGAGCTTCGAAGCGGGCGTCTGGCGGAAGCTGCCGGCGACCGTTCGAGCGGAAGTGATGTGGCGCGCTGCGGACATCATCAAGGAACGGGTCGACGAGCTCGCCGACATCGAGGCGCGCGACAACGGCATGTCCCGCACCCATGCGCGCAATCTCGTTTACGCCAGCACCGAGATGCTCTACTACTACGCCGGGTGGTGCACCAAAGTCCATGGTCAGGCTGTCGATATCGTCGCCGACGGCGGCATCACCAGGACATTTCAGGAGTATCACGGGTATACGCTGCTCGAGCCGGTTGGTGTCGTCGGGTTGATCACACCGTGGAACGGGCCGTTCTACTGCGCCCTCATGAAGCTGGCACCGGCGCTCGCGTCGGGATGCAGCTCCATACTCAAGCCCGCAGAAGAGACTCCCCTGAGTGCCACGAAACTGGAGAGCATCTTCCACGACGCCGGCGTTCCGGACGGCGTGGTCAATGTGGTCAATGGCTACGGCGAGACGGCCGGGGCCGCTCTGACCGCGCATCCCGACGTGGACAAGATCGCGTTCACCGGGTCGACCGAGACCGGGCGCCTGATCGTCAAGGCGGCCGCGGGCAACCTCAAGAAGGTCATGCTGGAACTGGGCGGCAAGTCTCCGCTCGTGATGTTCGACGATGCCGATCTCACCAAGGCCATTCCGGGCGCCGCCTATGGCCTGCTCGTCAATTCGGGGCAGAACTGCTGCTGCACTTCACGCATCTACGTGCAGCGAGGGGTCTACGAGCAGGTGGTCGACGGCCTGGCTGCCGTGGCCAAGGCCATGCGCATGGGTGGCAGCGAGGACGTCGACCCGGATCTCGGTCCCCTCATCAGCGAAAAACAACGGGAGAAGGTGCTCGGCATCATCGATGACGGGCTGAGCCAGGGCGCCACCGTCGTGACCGGAGGAAAGGCTCTCGACCGCCCTGGCTATTTCGTCGAGCCCACGATCGTCGCCGACACGCAACCCGGGATGCGGTTGATCCGCGAGGAGATCTTCGGGCCCGTCGGCTCGGTCATCCCCTTCGACGACGAAGAAGAGGTCCTGGCCGCCGCCAACGACACCGAATACGGTCTGGCCGCCACCATCTGGACCGAGAACATCGGCCGGGCTCATCGCCTGGCGAAGGGGATCCAGGCCGGCACCGTGTGGGTCAACGCCACGCTCGCCGCCGACCAGTCGCTACCGATGGGCGGTTACAAGCAATCCGGCTGGGGGCACGAGCGGGGCTGGAAAGGACTGGAGGCCTATCTCAATACAAAGTCCGTCTACATAGGGCTGTAGGCAACTCGCCCGTTCCCTCCCCCCGACGTTGCCTGCGCCGGCGGGCTCGGGTCCAGGTGGGCCCGAGCCCACGCCGGCCGTTCGTCGAGTTGACGGGCTGGTTCGCGTTTGGCTAAGTCAGACGGCGTTACCAGGCATGAGACGATGGACGAGAACGACCGATTCTCATCCGCCACGGAGGACATCATGGTGAAACGACTCGAGTTCGACGGCGACGTGATCGTCGTGACCGGTGCCGGCGGCGGGATGGGGCGGGCCCACGCGCTCGAGCTGGCCCGCCGGGGAGCCCGGGTTGTCGTCAACGACCTCGGCGGCAGTCCCTTCGGTGGCGGGGCCGATCCGCAGCTCGCCGAGTCGGTGGCCGAGGAGATCCGCTCCCTCGGCGGAGAGGCCGTAGCGAACACCCGGTCCGTGGCCACCGAGGAGGGGGGAGCGAGCTTGACGGACACGGCCATGAAGGCGTGGGGACGGGTCGATGCGATCGTCTCCAATGCGGGCATCAGCGTCGACAACTCTTTCGAGGACATGTCCACCGCCGAGTTCGACCTGCTCCTGGACGTGAAGCTGCGCGGGGCACGATTCGTGATCCAACCGGCATACAAGGTCATGAAGGCGGCCGGTCGAGGCCGGATCGTGGCCATCACCTCCATGGCCGGTTTGTTGGGCACGCACCGGAAGGCGAACTATGCGGCGGCCAATGCCGGTCTGATCGGGCTCATCCGGACCATCGCCTTGGAAGGCGCTCCCTACGGCATCAAGGCCAACCTTCTCAATCCGGGATCACTCGGAACGCGGATGACCGCGGCGCTGATCGAGGGAACTCCGGACCAACCGAAGTCCTTCGACGACCTCGTGCTTCCCCGGCACGTGGTGGACAAGCTCACCCCGGAACGGGTAAGCCCGATGGTGACGGTGCTGGCCCACGAATCGTGTCCTTGCACCTCCCAGATTTTGAACGCCTACGCCGGTATCTATGGTCGGGCCACGATCACCATGAACCGCGGCTGGGTGTCCGAGGACGACGCCACCGCCGAGGACCTCGTGGCGAACTGGGACGAGATTACCGACCAATCGACAGCCGAGGATCCTGTGCCGGACAGCCATATGTACTCCGTGACCACCTTCCAGCAGGTTTTCGGGACGGACCGCAGCGAAGCCCGCTCGTAGGACACACCGTCGCCGGGCTCCGGACGACGAGCTGGTTGCTCTGGCCCCCAGCTAACTGCAATCACTGGTTGCACATTCGGAGCGGATCTGCTACTGTTGGTTGCAGGTCAGAGGCATCGCCAAAGCGGTGACTCGAACCAGATACCAGTGGCGACACCCGACCGGCGATCAGCGCCCTCGGGTTCGAGGAGGGATCGGATCCTGATGGCAGATCTTGTGATTGAGCGGGACGTACTGATAGCTGCGCCGGCGGAGGTCGTGTGGCGCACCATCACTGAACCGGCTCAAATGCGCCAGTGGTTCGCGGATCGGGTAGAGCTGGTCGCCGAACCCGGGGCTCACGGCTATATGGGATTCGGAGACCAAGGCGGTCCGGTCGTCGTGGAGACGGTGGATCCCCCACGGCATTTCTCTTTTCGGTGGAACCATCCTCGCCAAGAGGAACCCAAGACCGGCAACTCCATGCTCGTGGAGTTCTTCCTCACGCGCGAGGGTGAGGACCAGACCCGTCTTCGCGTGGTCGAGAGTGGACACGAACTACGGGACTGGCCCCAACCGGAGAAGGACAGGTATGCCAACGAACACCGGAACGGTTGGGGCGACTACCTGGACCGCCTCGCCGGCCTCTACTCGAAGCTTCGCTAGCGATGACTGCGCAGGTCGACGACGAATTGTGGTCGGCGATCGCCGACCCATCCCGCCTCCGGGTGCTCGACCTGCTGGTCACCAACGGAGACGTGAGCGCCAGCTGGTTGGCCGGCCACGTGCCCTTCACCCGCCAGGCCGTCTCCAAACACCTCGTCGTGCTCGAACACGTCGGATTGATCAGCCGGCACAAGCAGGGCCGAGAGGTCCTGTACCAGGTGGAAGCCGACCGTCTCGACCAGGCCACCCGGGCCCTCTCTGAGGTCGCCTCCCAATGGGAACGGCGACTGGCCGCCATCAAGCGGCTCGCCGAGGCCGCCCATGCGGAGGCGACCACGAAGAGACGCTAGCCAAGAAAGCGGTAACCCAGTGGGTCCGAAGCGCTCGATCCGTATCCGATCGACCGCGACCCCGCAGTCAACCACGGCATCGGTGGCCGCGTCGGCAAATGGCGAGGACCCGCAGATGTACACCGTGGCGTCCTGGACCAGAATCGGTCGCAGATCCTGGGGGCTCAGACGGTCCGGGGGCCGGACGGAGCCGCCGGAACCGCCCGCGTGTAGATGACGGTGCTCTCCGCGCCCGGCAGCTCATTGGCGTAGTAGAGGTCCTCCGGGCGGCGCACCGAAACGATGAGCCGGACCAGATCAGCCGCCTGCCGGAGCCGGCCGTAGCGGAGCATCGCCATCAACGGAACCACCCCCGAACCTCCCCCTAACGAGGAGGGCAGGGCGGTCCGCCTGCCACACGAAGCACCCCCCGATCGGGCCCCGGACTTCCAAGAGATCGCCAACTACGACGACGTCGTGCATGAAGGTCGATACTTCGCCCTCCGGGAGCCGTCAATCAATCCCCCTGGTAGCGTTGCTCCAGCCAGGGATCGCCGCGATCGTGATATCCGTTTTGCTCCCAGAAGCCCGGTTGATTGTGATCCAATAATCGGAGGCCGGCGACCCATTTGGCGCTTTTCCAGAAATACAGGTGCGGCACCAACAGGCGAGCCGGACCACCGTGCTCGCGGGGAAGCGGCTGGCCGTCCACTTCCCACGCCACCCAGGCCCGACCTCCGGTTACGTCGCCGAGGGGCAGATTGGTGGTATAGCCCGAATGCGACCAGGCCAGAACGTGAGTGGCGTCCGGGAGTGGCTGGGTTTCGGCCAGCAAGGTATCGATCGAAACCCCGGCAAAGCTCATGCCGAGCTTCGACCAGGTCGTCACGCAGTGGATGTCACCGTCGAAGCTCGACCCGGGAAGGGCGTGGATACTCTCCCATGTCCACCTGAATGGAGTAGCGACCAGCCCCTCGATCGTAAACGTCCAAGCGGCCGGGTCGACACGGGGCGTAGCTTCTGCGGTCAAGACGGGCCAAGTACTCCCGGCGTCGTACTGACCGGGTGGCAACCGCGAGTCCCTCCCCGATCGACGACCCGAGAATCCCCGAGTGACCTTGACCATCGTGAGCAGAGTGTACCGACCCCTCGACGGGGCCGAGAGCGGATCGCCCCGGGGCCCGGCTACCGCAGCACCTCGACCGGTAGGGCCATTCATTTGGTGCCTAACCGGTCATGGGTTTGGGGCCTGGACCACCGGGCCCGAGGATCTCGTCGACCGTTATGGCGTCTGGCTCGCTATTTTCCCTAACCACGGCGGCATTGCCGCCCCTTCGATCAGGTGGGAAGATCGAAGACCACGGCGACCTGGTCGTAGACACCCTGCCGGAGCCTGCTATCCGACGTCTCCGGGTCGAGTCCGACTGCGACAAAGACGGCGTCGGTGAAGGCGTCCGGAGTGGTAGGAGGACTCGCTCGGAGACGGGCTTGATCCTCAGGAGGAACACAAAAGCCCAGGCACGTGCACAGCTCATCCAGAAGTCGCTGAACAACTTTCTCAGAGAGCGGCGGCCGGTTCACGCACCCAATAATGGCGGTTGAGCGCCCCGTCGCGACCAGCCCGACGGATTTCACCTTTAGACTAGGCCGAGTGACGGGCTCAGACCAGGGCAGCGACGACCCCGACTGGGAGTTGGACGACGACGAGCAGGACTACGACTCCCCCCCTCGGCGGCGCTGGTTGCGGTTCGGGGCTATGGCCGCCGTCGTCCTGCTGGTCGGGCTGGGATTGGGGTTGGGATTCACCCTCGCCGGGTCCTCGTCGGGAGCCCAGAGCGGTCCCGAAGGCGTCCCCGTGCAACAGGTCCCCGACCTGGCATCAGCCAACAGCACCGTGTCCGGCTCTCCCGTGGACGGCATCACCTGTCGCAAGACGATGCTGCAGGACGTCAACTACCACATCCACGTCCACCTCTCCATATTCGTCAACGGCGTCCAGTATCGCTTGCCCGCGGGCGCCGGCATCGTCCCCCCGCGTACGAACGAGCTGCTCCAGGGCGGACTGTTCGTCGACAACAGTTCCGGCAGCTGCTTGTACTGGCTGCACGTGCACGCCAACGACGGCATCATCCACGTCGAGTCCCCCACCAAGCAGACCTTCACCCTGGGCCAGTTCTTCGACGTGTGGGACCAGCCTCTGGGACCGAATCAGGTCGGCCCCGCCCGGGGCCCGGTCGTCGCCTTCCAGGATGGCAAACGAGTCGAAGGCGACCCCCGGAACATCCCCTTGCTCTCGCAGTCGGTCGTGCAACTCGATGTCGGTGAACCTGTTGTTCCGTTCAAACCGATGAAGTTCACGGTGACCGGCTTGTGCTCGCTCACCTGCACCCCTCCGCCGTCGTCTTGATCGCGGCGGATCCCCGCCCTCCGGAGACCCACGAACGCCGGCACCCGCGCCGGAGCTAGAGAGCCATCAACGCCATTCCGGCGGCGGCCGCCGACAAGGTCCCGGCCACCGTCACCCCGACGTTGACCCCGGCTGCCCGCAAGTGCCCCTCCTGGAGCAGGCGTACGGTCTCGAAGCTGGCCGCGGAGAAGGTGGTGAAACCCCCACAGAAGCCCGTCCCGGCTACCAGCGTGACGGTCGGAGTGACGTGATCGAACACGACCAGCCCGGTGAGGATCCCCAACAACAGCGATCCCGACACGTTGATCGCAATGGTGCCGACCGGCACCCGGTTGGCGAAACGGGCCCGAATGGTCGCGTCCGCCATGAACCGGGCGGCCGCCCCGACGCTTCCGGCCAGGCCCACCCAGAGGATGTCGATCAGGCTCATCCCCGCCGCTCCACCTGATCCACGTCAGGGTCGACGGGCAGGGACGCGGAAGTCCACCGGGCGTGGCCCGCCCCGACGAGGATTCCCGCCACCACCGCAACGAACCCGCCGGCTACCGATACCAGGGTGTACAGCCCCGCCGTCGACCAGGCGCCGTGGCGGGCGAGCTGCACCGTCTCCACGGCCAGCGTGCTGTACGTCGTGAATCCCCCGCAGAATCCGGTACCACCGGCCAGGCGGGCCCCCCGCCGCCAGCCCACATCATCACCTGTACGGACGAGAGCCTCGAGCAGCAACCCGAGCACGAACGCACCGACCAGGTTGACCAGCAGCGTGCCCACCGGGAAACCGTGGCTCCCTGCCGGGAGGACCTGCTCCACGCCTTCCCGGGCTGCGGCGCCCAAGCCACCCCCGCCCATCACCAGCGCCACGGCCACCGGCCGCAGATGGAGGGGGACCGCTACCCGATCGGGCTCGTCCAGTTGTACCCGGCGATCAGCGATGGGAGGACCTCCATACCACTAGCGACCAAAGGCCGCATGTCAGATGTGGTAGGGGTCATCAGCCTTACCGGCGGTTAGGGCGGACTCCATCGCCTCTGGCTTCATCATAGGGCACGCAGGACCGTGGCGCGGCTCGCTCAGGCCGGCGATCCAGAGATCACTGGTGCTGGTCCTGGTCCTCCTCCAGGAGCGCCCGGGCTCGGGCCGCGTCGTCCGATGACACGAAGACGGGCACTCCATCGGCGAAGCTCACCGACGGATAGACGGAATCCGCTCCCAGCGTGGCGGCGATGCCCCACGCCCGGAGCCGGGCCGCGATCACTTCGGCCTCGAACGGTTGGACTCGTGTCAGCTCGACCAGCCCGGTGTGGTGAAGTCTCGAACTGTCCTTACCGCTCTGCATGTCAGTCCTGCTCTCGGGTCGATCGGCGACTGGCCCCTGGGGCTGCTGCACACTCTACGGGGTCGGCGCGCTGATCCCACCGCCTGGAGGCCGGTGGCCGCCAAAGGACGCCGCTTCCGTCTCGCGTCGGCCGGGACCGGCTCGGCCGCCGGAACCGGGTGCGTTCAGGCTGGCGGGCGGGAGAGCACCAGATAGGCGAAGCCCAGGACGCCCCGATACACGTGCAGGTACTCGCGCAGTCGACCCTCGAGCCGGGCCTTGATCTCGTCGGCCCGAGGGTCCTGACCGTGAGATTGGAGCCACTGCTCTCGGCCCGCTCTCCAACGCGACTCGAATTCGTCCCACTCGTGTTGGTCGGCGGTGCTCAAGTCCAACACCCTCCAACCCGTGGCTACGGCCGCGTCCACCAGGTCGGAGATGCCCAGCACCCTGTCCTCGAAGAGATCGATGGCCGCCTGGGTTGGCGGCGTTTCCCAGCACCCGTCGCCGAAGACCAGACGGCCGCCGGGCGGGGCGATCGTCCCCAGTCGATAGAGGGCCTGGCGAGCACCGCCCCACGCATGGGAAGCCCCGATGCAGATGACTCGGTCGGACGGATCGGCCCAAGCGGATGCTTCGGCGACCACGAACGTCACCCGGTCAGACAGGCCGCGCGCCGCGGCCAATCTGCGACCGCGCGCCACGGCCCACTCTGCGCTGTCGACGCCCGTCCCCCTCCCTTCCGGAATTCGCGCCACCGCCCGGACGAGCAGCTCCCCCCACCCGCAACCGAGGTCCAACACGTGCTGCCCGGACGCCTCGTCCAGGAGTTCCAATAGGCGATCGGCGTGATCCTCTGACAGTGGAGTGTTCCACCGCATCGCCCCGTAAGCGACGTCAGGGGCGTCGGGATCGGGCGTCGGCGTCACCGCCACACGCTGTCAGTTGGCTTGAAGTCTGGCAACCGGATTCGAGGTCGGGCGACGAGGCGGGACGAGGCGTCACCCGGTCGCTTCTTGATACGTTGCTAAGTTCGAATTTCATGGGGATCGTCGAAGACCTCGACTACCGCATTCCTCAACCCTCTGCGATGCAGCGCGGCATGCGCGCCCTGGCCTCCTCCCGACCAGGGGCGTGGGTGTTTTCACGGTCGATGCCCCACCTCGACAAACTGTTGCTGCGAGGCACGAAGGGGCGGGTCACCATGCCCGGGGTCGCCGCCGGGTTGCCGGTGCTGATCCTTATCACGCGGGGCGCCAAGACTGGTGCCCTCCGGTCGAGTCCCCTCCTCGGAATCCCCCACGGCGATGACCTGGCAGTCATCGGGACCCACTTCGGCCAGCCGGGTACGCCCGCCTGGTACTTCAACCTGCGCGCTGATCCGTCGGCGGAGGTCGTCTACCGCGACAAGCGCGTGCCCGTGCGGGCGAGAGAAGCCGACGGAGACGAGTGGCAGACCATCTGGGATCGGGCCCGGACTGTCTACTCGGGGTATGAGTCGTATGCCCGCCGGATTCACGATCGGCCCATACACATCATGGTTCTTGGCGAACCGGGTGGCTGCTAGTCACCAGAGATCGGCGGCGGTCTTCTGATTCCGACCGCTCGGCCCAGGCGCGTGGCTACGGACCTGGGCGATCGAGACAACGGTAGAGAGTGACTGCGGCGATGTCACCGATGAAGCGATGGGCAATCGGAAGCACGTAGCGGTAGGCCCGAGGCAAGCCAGCCTGCAAGCTCAGGGGAGGGCGGGTGACCGCAGCCGACTCGACTACCTGGAGGCCGAGCGACCCCAGGGCCGAGGGGTCGTTACACGACCAGGCCCATCTCGCCTCCATCCCCTTTTTTTCGGCCATCTGGTGCTGACGCGTCAGCATCCGGCGGGTGTACGTATCGAAGGCAAGGAACGCACCCGGAAATCGATCAGCAATGCCGCGTATGACTTCCGGTGCGTCGGGAAGATAGACCAAAACGCCTTCGGCTGCGAAGAAGTAGGGGGCCGGGGTGCTCTCGACGATGGTCATCCAGCTGTCGTCCACGACAGAGGCCGCTACCATCCGGCGCCGATCTGAATCGGCAAAGAATCTCCGGCGCAGTTCGATCACGTCCGGAAGGTCGAGGTCGATCCAGTGCACGCGACCGTTATCGACTCGCTCGAAGCGAGTATTCAGACCGCTTCCGACCTCGACGACGGTCCCGTCGGGATGCTCGGCGACAAAGGCGCTGACCCAGGTGTCGAAAAGGACGGTGCGCAATACGGTGATGTTGCCGCCCCAGCCGGCGCCGTACTTGGCCGGGTCGAAATCGACCGAGTTCACGATCTCGACCGCCCGCGGGTCACGCAGGATCGGATGTCGTTTTCGCGTCTCGCGAGCCCGACCGGCCAACGTGATGAAAAGGGTCCGCTGGACAGCTCCAAGATTTGGCTCAGCCTTTTCGGTCACCTTGGTGGGACGTCCCGCGAGCGCAGGGGCGAGAGGTAGACGAACTCCCGAAGGGGCCGACCGCCCGGGAGGTCCCAATCGACCCTTCCCGCCCGGGTCCATCCACCGCGCTCGTAGAGGGCGATCGCATCCTGGTGCGTGTCGACGACGTCAAGTACCGCCCGACGGCCCATGCTGACGGCCTCCTCAGTGGCTCGCTTCATCAGCGCTGACCCGATGCCTTGCCGGCGAGCCCAGGGGGCCACCAGGAATCGGGCCAACACGATCACTTGATGCTCGTCGAGCCCGGTAGCCGACAAGGCCATCTCCATGACCTCTGGAGCGGCGCGCGCGTGCAGGGCAACATGGCCGAGAATCTCTCCGTCCCTGTCGGCGACCCACGCCCGCAGCGCATCGTTCTCCACGATGAACGACCTCAGATCAGCTGGAAGATACTTGGGATAGCCGTCACGGTGATGCGTTTCGAGGGCGATCACTTCCAGCGCCGCCCCGTCGTCGGGGCGCCGGTCGCGAATCATCGGAAGAGAGGGGGCGGCGATAGTGCCAAACCTAGGCGCACTCCCAGCGGCGACCGGTATCCTCGAAAACGAACTGATCCTCCCGATGCTCGCAGGGTGTCCCATCATGGCCGACGTCGTCGACACACTCGTCCTCGACCTGCTCGAGTGGCTCGGGCCCGCACCTCGCCCCTACGCCGAGGTGATGGAAGCGTGGCACAGCTCGTGTCCCCGCCTGCCAGTGTGGGAACGCGTCAACGAACGCGGGTTCATCGAACGCAGCTACGAACCGGGGCGCGGCGCCGTCGTCGCCGTTTCCACCTCGGGGCTTCGCTACTGGCAGCAACATCGTGGCCCGCGAGCCGGCTGCGTCAGCGAAGGGGCGCCGGCGAGCGTCCCGCTTACCCCCTGAGCCCAAGAGGGCCAAGAGGGCCAAGAGGGCCAAGAGGGCCAAGAACAACAACGCGTCACCCGTCTCTTTGGGTCGGGGCACTCGTGTCACGTTGTGGTCATATGTGACAACAAGGTGACACGAGTGGAGTGCTCCGCGTTAACGCGTGCCGCGTTGTGGCTAGAGGACCCGTCCCGGTCACGTGGTCAACCGGCCGTCCCCGCCTGTGGCGTCCCCGCCTGTGGCGTACCCGCCTTGGGCGTCGCCGCCCGCCGCCGACCGGCCCGCCTCCAATTCGTCGCTCTCCGACGATTGTCAGTGGCTGACGGTTTGGATAGGCACGCGGGTGGCCCGGTCGTCGACCGCATCGGGCCCGAATCCGGATGATCACAGGAGCCGCGATGCTCCTCGTCGCGGTGACCGGTTACGCGTCGCTCCGGCTGACTGCACCCATCGCTATCGTCGTCTCGATCGTGCCTGTCGAGTAATCGCCAAGCCGGCCAGATCCTGCGCCCGTCCCTAGGGTCCGCCATTGTCTGCGTGCACCCGTCAGGTCTTGTACAAAGGTACGCATGGAATACACCCATCTGGGCCGGACCGGCCTGTTGGTCAGCCGGCTCTGCCTTGGAACCATGAACTTCGGACCCCTCACCCCTCCGGCCGAAGCGCATCAGATCATGGACCGGGCTCACGAGCTCGGGATCAACTTCTTCGATACGGCCAACCGATACGGCGCGACCGGTACTCCTCCGGGCCAAGTCGGCAAGAGCAGTGAGGCCCACGCCGGCTGGACCGAGGAGATCCTCGGTGACTGGTTCGCCGGTGGGGGCGGGCGGCGGGAACGAACCGTGCTGGCGACCAAGGTCTACGGGGCGATGGGCGAATGGCCCAACGACGGCAAGCTGTCGGCCCTGGCCATCCGGAAGGCGTGCGAGGACTCCCTGCGCCGTCTCCGGACCGACCATATCGATCTCTACCAGATGCACCACGTCGACCGGGACACCCCGTGGGAGGAGATCTGGCAGGCGATGGGTCTGCTGATCGACCAGGGGAAGGTGCTCTACGTCGGCTCGTCGAATTTCGCCGGCTGGCACATAGGTCAGGCCAACAACGCGGCCGCAGCCCGCGACCTGTTGGGCTTGGTCAGCGAGCAGTCCATCTACAACCTCATGACTCGCGAGATCGAGCTGGAAGTGCTCCCGGCGGCCCGCCACTACGGAGTCGGGATCATTCCCTGGAGCCCCCTGCACGGCGGGCTGCTCGGGGGGGCGCTCGCCAAGGAGGGCCGCCGGCGGCAGGCCGGGCGATCCCTCCAGGCCCTCGACGCCAACCGGGACCGCATCGACGCCTACGAGAAACTGTGCGCCTCGCTCGGCGAGAACCCGGCCAACGTCGGTCTCGCCTGGCTGTTGCACCAGGACGGGGTGACCGGCCCCATCATCGGGCCGCGGACGCTCGAACAGCTGGACGAGTCGCCTCGGGCCGTCGAGCTGAAGCTCGACGCCGGGGTCCTCGACGAGCTCGACCGGATCTTTCCCGGGTACAAGGCCGCCCCCGAGCACTACGCCTGGTAGCGAGTCCCTGTCTCTCTCGCAAAATGGATCGGGCAGGGGTAGGCTGACCCTCGCGATGTGAGGTGTCGCCTAGCCCGGCCCGTGCTTGGAGCTGCGGGCCCTTCACTACCGGTGGTGACCAAATGAGTGCTGTCGTCATGGACCGAGAGGTCGAGCAGTTCACCAAGTCCAACCACCAGCTGTTTATCGGAGGCCAATGGGTCGACGCCGCGTCGGGCGAGACGTTCGACACGCCCAACCCGGCAACCGGTGAAAAGCTGGCATCCCTGGCCGCGGGCGGCCCGGAGGATATCGATCGGGCCGTACACGGCCGCCCGGAAGGCGTTTGAAGACGGCCCGTGGAGTCGGATGACCCCGTCGGAACGAGGTCGGCTGGTGTGGAAGATCGGTGACCTTATCCTCGAACACCTCGAAGAGCTGGCCCAGCTGGAATCGCTCGACAACGGCAAGCCCCTCACCGTGGCCCGGGCGGCGGACGTTCCGTTGGCCGCAGATCTCTTCCATTACATGGCGGGTTGGGCTACCAAGATCGAGGGCAACACCATCAACCTTTCGGTCCCCTACGCTCCCGGCGCCCAGTTTCACGCCTATACCCTTCGCGAGCCCATCGGCGTGGTCGGCCAGATCATCCCCTGGAACTTCCCATTGCTGATGGCAGCCTGGAAGCTAGGCCCGGCCCTGGCGACGGGCAACTGCGTGATCCTGAAGCCGGCCGAGCAGACGCCACTGTCGGCGTTGCTGCTCGCCCAGCTGATCCAGGAGGCCGGCATTCCCGACGGGGTCGTCAACGTGGTGACGGGTTTCGGTGAGACCGCCGGCGCCCCTCTGGCCGCCCACGACGGGGTGGACAAGGTGGCGTTCACCGGTTCGACCGAGGTCGGCAAGATGATCGTGCAGGCCGCCGCCGGCAACCTCAAGAAGGTGACGCTGGAGCTGGGTGGCAAGAGCCCGAACGTCGTGTTCGCGGATGCCGATCCGGAGGCATCGGTGGCCGGAGCAGCCAACGCCATCTTCTTCAATCATGGCCAGTGTTGTGTGGCCGGCTCACGCCTGTACGTGGAGCGCGAGCGCTTCGACGAGGTCGTCGAAGGGGTGGCCGAGATCGCCAAGGGCATCAAGGTGGGTGACGGATTCTCCGCTGACACCCAGATGGGCCCGCTGGTGTCCGACGAGCAGCTGCGCCGGGTGAGCGGTTACCTGGAATCAGGGCGGGCGGACGGCGCCGAGGTCGTCACCGGCGGAGGCCGGGTCGGCGAACGCGGCTATTTCATCGAGCCGACGGTGATCTCCAAGACCAACCCCGACATGAAGATCGTCCGGGAGGAAATATTCGGGCCGGTCGTGGTGGCCGAGCCGTTCCAGAACCTCGACGAGATCGCAGCCGTTGCCAACGACTCGGTGTACGGCCTGGGGGCCGGGGTGTGGACCAAGGACGTCTCCAAGGCCCACGCCATGGCCAAGCGGTTGCGGGCCGGCACGGTCTGGATCAACTGCTACAACATCTTCGATGCGGCGCTGCCGTTCGGTGGGTACAAGCAGTCGGGCTGGGGCCGCGAAATGGGCCACGAGGCGCTCGAGGCGTATACCGAGGTCAAGGCGGTCTGTACCCAACTCTGATCGCCCCGCCTGTACGCCTGCTCCGGTACAACGGGCAGGCGGGCCGGGCCGTGTGCAGTCGGTCGCAGATCGAGGGGAGACCATACGCACCGCGGTGCACCTAGCACCAGGGGTGCGACCCGGTCACATGCTGACCGGCTCCAGTGTCAATAGAGGTGAAACCGAAGCCAACCACCAAGGAGTGGAAATGGACGCCCGTCTCACCTTCTACGACAACGCATTCACGACGAAGTTCGCCAAGCACATCAACGCCGCGGGCAAGGTCGTCACCGAATCATCGCTACCCCCATCGACGCAGGAGCTGGTAAAAATCAGGGCCAGCCAGATCAACGGTTGCGCCGCCTGCACCGATATGCACACCAAAGACGCGGCCCACGTCGGAGAGAGCCCGGTCAGACTCAATCTGGTCGCGACCTGGCGGGAGGCGACGGTATTCACCGAGGCCGAGCGAGCAGCCCTGAATCTGACCGAGCAGGGCACCCGCATCGCAGACGCGGCAGGCGGGGTGAGTGACGAGACCTGGGCGAACGCGGCCAAACACTTCGACGAGGACCAGCTCACCGGGCTGGTTGCCCTCATCGCCCTTATCAACCTCTACAACCGGCTGAACGTCATTACCCGGCAACCGGGAGGCGACTACCGGCCTGGGCAATGGGGATAATTCTCCCCGCCGGCCGGCGGTCGGCAATGGCCACCCGAATGAACGCGGGTGGTCCGGCCGACCCGATAGCTTGTTTGGCGATCCACGGATACACGCCCGATGGCCCAAGGGGGGGCATTGACCGCCGTTGCCCTGAGTTACGACGACGAGGGAAGCGGTCACCCGCTACTGTTCCTTCACGGAGGTGCCTGCGACCGCAGCTTCTGGGGTCCCCAGGTCCTGCACTTCAGGAATCGGTACCGGCTGGTCCTTCCCGACCTTCGCGGGCATGGGCGCAGTCCAGTGCCCGGCGGGGACTACTCGGTGGAGAACTTTGCCAACGACGTCGCGGCCCTGGCCGGTTCGTTGGCGATCGAAGGAGCCACGGTGATCGGTCACAGCCTGGGCGGCCTGGTGGCCTTCGCGCTGCCGGCCCTCCACCCGGGCGTCGCCGGACGGGTCGTGGCCCTCGACTCCCCACTCTCGCTCCCTCCCCACGTGGCCGCCGCCTTTGCCGAGATGGGCGCTCACCACCGAGACGAGTTTCGCCGCGCACTCCGGCGGGCGTCCGGGGGCGCCGTAAGCGTCGACGCAGATCCGGGCCTACATGCCCATATTGCCGCCGCTCAGGACGCCACGGATCTGGATTGCTTCATCTCTCTGTCGGGCCACGCCTTCGCCAACTCCTACGACGATCTTCTGGCCGAATGCGATGTCCCCGCCCTACTGGTGACCGCGACCATCCCAAACGATATGGATCGACTCGGCCACCTGTGCCCGCAGCTGCACGTGGGCAAGGTGGTGGGATCCGGCCATTTCCTCGAGCTGGAAGTACCCGATCAGGTCAACGCCATGCTGGACCGGTTTCTCCAGCTCACCAGCGCGGTGGAGGTCTAGTTGCAGGAGGCCCGGGGGCCCGAGCGCGAGCCACGATCCGGGAGACGCCTGGACGGAAGGGTGGCCCTGGTCACGGGTTCATCTCGTGGAATCGGCGCGGCCATTGCCGTGCGCCTCGCCGCGGATGGGGCGAGGATCGTCCTTCACGCCAGCAGGAGCGCCGAGAAGGCCCAGGCCGTCCAGGCCAGCATCCGAGCCGCCGGTGGCAGGGCAGAGATCGTGTTGGGCGACCTCACTGCGGGCGAGACAGCCGTCGATGTCGTACGTGACGCGTTCGCAGTGTTCGGAGCGCTCGACATCCTCGTGTTGAACGCGGGAGGCGGGACCGGCGGGGTGGCGACCAGCCTCACCCTCGAGACCATCGATCATGACCTGGCCTTGAATCTGCGGGCCACCATCCTTTCGACGATCGAGTTCGCCAAGCTGACCGAAAGCTCGTGTGGAAGGGTGATCTTCATCTCGACGGGCGCGGCGACGCACCCCGCCTACGGGGCATCCATCACGGCCGCCGCCAAGGCCGGTTCGGAAGCATTCATCCGCTCGGTCGCCCAAGAGCTCGGAGAACGGGGTATCACCTGTAACTCCATCGCACCAGGCACCACCAGGACGGACATGATCGAAGGCAAGACCTGGCCCGAGCGAATACCGAAGTGGGCTGCCCTGCGACGAATCGGCGAACCGGAGGACATCGCCGATGTGGTGGCATTCTTCGCATCCGATGAGAGCCGCTGGTTGACGGGCCTGACCGTGGCGGCCAACGGCGGGCTGATCACCACTGCGGCCACGTTGCTCGCGTACGACCGCTGACGCGTCGACCAGTTTCGGGACCACCGGGAAGGCGGGCGTGATCCACATGCACGAGACAACCGAGGACATCGAGGCGCTGCAGGCCCTCCTGGATCGGAGCCTGGCCGGCGCCGGCTCCCATCTGGCCGGCATTCTCACGCCCGAACTGGCCTTCTCCGCCCGCGAACTCTGTGCTCGCCTGACGGGAATGACGCTCCTGGCCCTGGCGACGGTTTCCGCAGATTGCCACCCGCTGGTCGGACCGGTGGATGGCATCTTCTACCGCGGGTCGTTCTATTTCGGGTCATCCCCTGACTCGGTTCGGTTCCGGCACATCCGCCGTCAGCCGGCGGTAAGCGCCACGCACGTACCAGGGGAGCATCTCGCGGTCACCGTGCACGGGACGGCCGTCATGGTGGACGTCAACCAGCCGGAGCACAAGGGATTTCGTCAGGCCCTACTGGACATCTACGTGCCCCGGTACGGCTCGTCCTGGGAATCCGTGCTGGACTCCGCCGCGATCTACGCGCACATCGAGGCCGCAAAGATGTTCACCTTCGACGGCAGCTCCCTCCGATAGGCCCACAAGGCGTCCGGGTCCAGGGGCGCGGCCGATGCGAAACCATGCGAACACCCGAACACCCGCACGGCCCCCTGGCGAGCTACCATCGGAAGCCGTGCTCTGGCTGGTAGTCGGGCGCCAACGTTGGCCACGAAGGGGGAACGATGTTGAAGGGTTTGCGAACAGTGGGCGCAGTGGGTGCGACGCTGTCCGCGCTGGTCCTGGCCGCGTGCAGCAGCTCCTCGAGCAGCCCTCCTATCGGTACGGTGGCCGATTCCGGGTTCCGACCTCCTGCCAATGGCATGCCGTTCCAGAACTACGGCGTCGTCCTTTCCGATGGGGCCGTTCCCATCAACCTGACCGCGGCCGACGTGCAGAAAATGTTCGGTGATGCGGTGTGCGTCGACGCCAGCCAGCGGAAATGTGACCTCATCCCTGAGGCGCAGCAGTGGCTGAACGATACCAATGAGGCCATGTCCGGAGGTCACTGCTTCGGCTTCTCGGTGCTGGCCGAGCTGGTGTGGCAAGGGAAGGTCAACGTGAGCACGCTGGGGGCATCTTCCCCAAGCGGCCTGGTCATTGACAACAACCAGTCCCTGCAGCGCACCATCGCCTACGACTGGACTCTTCAAACCCTTGACTCCGTGCAATCTGAGCGGGTCACGGGCACCCCTAACCAGATACTGGACGAGCTGGAAAAGGTGCTCAAACCAGGTGCGTCCCAGACTTACACCATCACGTTCTGGAAGCGCGACGGGAGCGGGGGCCACGCGGTCACGCCGTACGAGGTAGAGAACAAGGGCGACGGAAAGTTCCTAGTCCTGATCTACGACAACAACTGGCCGGACCAGACCCGGGCCATCACCTTCGACACCAATGCCAATACCTGGACCTACGACGCCGCCGCCAACCCGGATCAACCTGAATCCGTGTACGAGGGTGACGCGGACACCAAGACCATCTCAATGTCCCCGACGTCACCGGGTCTCGGCGTCCAACCCTGCCCGTTCTGTGCCAAGGAACCCGACAACGGGACGGCGAAGACGGGAAACAACACCGAGCAGATCTCGCTGCTCGGCAGCACGACCGAACACGCCAACGTCGTCGTGTCCGACGACGCCGGACACCAGCTCGGCTACCTGAATGGAACGTTGGTCAACCAGATCCCCGGCGCCCGGGTGGAGCAACTGATCTCCAACGACGACTGGACCGACAACATCGCCCCGAACTTCTTCGTACCGGCCGATGCCAAGTACACCATCACCCTCGACGGCAGCTCACTTACCGCACCGGACACCGAGACACTTGCCGTTTCCGGGCCCAGCTACGACCTTTCGGTCAACAACATCCGCATCATGCCCGGGGACAAGGACACGCTCGAGGTGGAGCCCGACGCGACCCACTTCAGCTATATCAGTTCGCGTTCGGAATCCCCCACGTACAGCCTCGGCGTGTCTGACCATCAGGCCGACTATTCCTTTGACATCTCGGGAATTTCTGCCCAGGCGGGCCACACCGTGAACTTCGGCCTTCCGCCTGAGGGCGGCGTTCTCAAGTTTCAGGAGGTTGGGTCACCGGCATCGACGTCGAGCGTGAACCTGAAGATGAGCCGGGAGAGCGAGCAGGGCGTCCAGGTGTTCAGCCACAACGCCATCCCCCTCGCAACCGGCGACGTCGCCCAGCTGGAGTTCGGCAATTGGACCAGCACCAGCCAGGGCATCCCGTTGGTGACCACCCACGGGAGCCAGCAATCCACCCAGACCCTCGCCAACCAGCAACCGAGCTAGGCGCAGGGCGCAACGCGCAACGCCCTTTTGGCCCCCGATGAACTCCGGGCGGCTGCGTCGTCATACCTACGATGAGAGCGGACGCAGGAGGCAGCTATGAGGTTTCTTTGTCTGGCCTACGGAGCGGAGAAGGATTGGCTGGCGCTGTCCGACGCCAAACGGGCGGAATTGCTGGCCCAGGATGACGTCCTTCGCGAGCAAGGAGCCCAGATATCTGTCGTCGGGTCCCCCACCGTCGTCCGAGCGTGGGCCGGGCCCATCGAGACATCAGATCAACCGTACGCGTCAGGGGACGCCCCCCTGGTCGGCTTCTCACTCATCGAGGCGGATGACATCGACGAGGCCGTTCGCCTGGTGGGGGGAACTCCGTGCGCCGTGGCCCGCGGCGCCATTGAAGTTCGTCCCCTGCTCCGGTCAGGAGAGGGTGACGACGCCTAATCCAGACCGAACCAGCGTTGGCGTCGGGTGGCGCCGAATTGCTGTTTCTCCTTGGCCCCTTCGAGAGATGGTGGCGTGAACGTGGCTACGGGGCCTGGGCCGGAAAGGAAGTTGACGTTGACCTTCCCGATGGTCTGGGTGCCCATCTCGATATAGCAGATGATCTCGCCGGCGAAAGGAGGGGGCGGTGGACCGCCCCGGAGTTTGTGGATGAGTACGTCGGCGACGGTTGAAGCCTCTCCTTCCGCGATGACGCCGGCTCTCGGCACCGGTGCGCTCGTGATGTCCCCCACCGCGTAGACGTCGGGGAATTTGGTCGCCAGGGTGGCCGGGTCGACGGCGATCCACCCGTCATCCGTCAGTCCTGAATCGATCACGACCTGGGGTGCACGATGGACCGGAACAGCCAGCAGCAGATCGAATGGCACCGTGTCGCCGTTGCGGAGTTGGGCGACCTGGTGTCCTGGATCGAGCTGGTCGACCCAGGTGGCGTGGGAGTACCGGATGCCTCGTTCGTCGCAGAGCGCCAGGATGGCATTGGAAACCTCGTCCGAGATAGGGATCGGTTTGGGCATCGGGGTGATGAGGCTGATGGTGCAGCGGTCCCGGACGCCCCGTCGGGTGAGCAGATCGTGGAGCATGAAGGCCGTCTCGTAGGGTGCAGGCGGACACTTGAAGAACCCTCCGAGCACGGCGATGACGATGTTTCCCTGGTCGAAGCCGGCCAGGGTGTCCTGGAGGTGGGCCGCTCCCTCCGGCGAGTAAAACTCGTGCCCGCATTGGGCGAGGCCGGGAGTGGCGTCCACGTCCAGGTCGGCCCCGAGGGCGATCACCACGATGTCGGCGTCGTAGGTGCCTTGGTCGGTCACGACGCGCTTGGCGTGAGGATCGATGGTAAGCACCGTCTCTTGACGGAACTCGACGTTGGGTTTGGTGATGTGGCGGTAGGCCAGCCGGACCTCGTCGATACTCCTCCGACCGAACATGACGTCGAGCTTCGAGAACCCGAAGACGAAGGCGTCGCTCTTGTCGATGAGGGTTACCCGAACCTCGTCACCGAGATCCTGAGAGAGCCGGCTCGTCAGCTCTAGGCCGCCGAACCCCGCGCCGAGGACAACAATGTGCACAGGCATCTTCTGCTCCCCTTCGGTGACAAGCACGCGGTGTCACCCTAGTGGGGTCGACTGACGCTCGGCGGCTGACGGGCGCCGTCTACGGATGAACGCTGGGGCTGCGTCCCTTAACGAGAACGATCGTGAGCAAGGGCGCAGCGAGTCCGTTACCGTTCTCGACGACCGCAACGCCAGTCGAGGAGCGGACACATGTCGTTCAGGAGTCCACTGCCGGGTGTGATCGTCCCCCCGTCTCCCGTCACGCCCTACACCTTGGCACGCGCTGGTGAGTTGTCGGCCAAAACCGCGTTCATCGAGGGGGTGTCCGGTCGGGCGATGACGTACGGGGAGCTCGACCAGCAGGTGAGGCGGCAGGCCGCGGGCTGGCTCGAAAGCGGTCTGACCAAAGGCGATGTGGTCGCCGTGATGGCGCCGAATTCTCCCGAGTTCGGGGTCTTGTTCCATGCGGTGGCCCTCGCCGGAGGAGTCGTCACCACCATCAACCCCACCTACACGTTGAGCGAGGTGCACCACCAGCTCGCCGACTCGGGTGCGACCCGGCTCGTGGTCATGCCGGCGTTTCTCGAGACGGCATCGACTGCGATAGCCGACACGGAGGTAAAGGAGGTGTTTGTGATCGGCACCGCCGAGGGGTTCCGATCGATGGCCACGGTCGTGAGCTCGCCGCTGGCGAACCAGGTCCCCGTCGACCTGGACGATATGGTCGTCCTGCCGTACTCGTCGGGCACCACGGGCCTTCCGAAGGGGGTGATGCTCACCCATGGCAACCTCGTGTCCAACGTCGAGCAGACTCGGGGAGCCATCTCTTTGAGCGAGGACGATGCCTTCGTCGCCGTACTTCCCTTCTTTCACATCTACGGCATGCAGGTCCTCATGAACATGGGGCTGCGCGCCGGTGCCACCATCGTGACCTTGCCCCGCTTCGACCTCGAGCGGTACTTGGCGCTGCACCAGGAATACCGACTGACGTGCGCGTTCGTGGCCCCGCCGATCGTCGTGGCCCTCGCCAAGCACCCGATCGTCGACCACTACGACCTGTCCGGGTTGCGTTTCGTCAATTCGGGTGGCGCACCGCTGTCGGGCGAGCTGGCCCTCGAATGCAGCGAGCGGCTCGGGTGTGAGGTCATCCAGGGCTACGGAATGACCGAAGCGTCGCCCGTCACCCACGTCACCCCGCACGGGATGTTCAAGCCGGGTTCCGTTGGCGTGACCGTGGCGAACACGGAAACCAACATCGTCGATCCAGAGTCCGGCGCGCCGCTCGGGACGGACGAGCTCGGCGAAGTGTGGGTGCGTGGGCCTCAAGTCATGAAGGGCTATCTCCATAACGAAGCAGCCACGGCGGCGACCATCGACGCCGACACCTGGTTGCATACTGGCGACGTCGGACGCGTCGATGCGGATGGGCATCTCTACGTGGTCGACCGGCTGAAGGAGCTCATCAAGTACAAGGGCTTCCAAGTCGCTCCGGCAGAGCTGGAGGCCCTGCTGCTCTCGCATCCCGATATCGACGACGCCGCGGTGGTCGGCGTCCCGGATGACGAAGCCGGGGAGGTCCCCGCCGCGTACGTCGTGCTGAAGCCCGGCGCAAGCATGGATGCCGTAGATGTGCAGGCGTTCATCGCCGGCCGGGTCGCCAGCTACAAGCAGGTTCACCGGGTCAGCTTTGTCGAGGCGATCCCAAAGTCGGCCTCGGGCAAGATCCTCCGTCGCGTCCTGCGCGATCAGGCTACCGGCGGCAAGCCCTAGATTCTCGCCCGTGGATCCTGACGCCCCCCTCCAGGCGCTCCGCACGCGTTACGCCCTGAAACTGACCTTTGACCGGAGCGTCGGAGGCAGTGTCGCGGCCTTCCTCGAAGGCCTTGCCCTCGGTGAGCTGCGGGGCAGCAGGGACGGCGGCGGGCGGGTGCACGTACCACCCCTCGAAGGGGACGAAATCGTCCGGGTGGCTGACGCGGGCGAGGTCCGGGCTTGGTCCTGGGTGTCGCAACCGGAGGCGAGCCAGCCGCTCGACCGCCCGTTCGCCTACGCCTTGGTCCAGCTCGACGGCGCGGACACGTCGTTGCTGCACGTGGTCGACGTCTCGGCCGAGTCCGACATGCGCCAGGGCATGCGAGTCAGGGCCGACTGGCGGCTCGACCGCCAGGGAAGCGTTCTGGACATACGGGCCTTTGTGCCGGGTCCGTCGCCGGAGGGGCCGCCCCGCGGTGAGGTGGGAGAGCTGCATGTGGTGAACGATCGGGTGATGGAATACACCTTCGAGCCAGGCCTGGCGCTGTCCGGTTTCTACCGGGCGCTGGGCGAACGTCGCATCGAAGGTGGTCGCTGTGGATCCTGCCAGCGGGTGTTCGTACCGCCCCACGACCACTGTCCCACCTGTGGATCTGGCCCCATGGCTGGCGTCCAACTGAGCGACACCGGGACCATCGTTTCATTCACGGTGGTACACCTGCCGATGCCTGGCCTGCCGGTGGAAGTGCCTTTCGCCTGGGCCCGCATCCGCCTGGACGGAGCCGACGTACCGTTCCCGCACGTCGTTCGGGGGGTTGACCCGGACTCCGTCCGGGTCGGCGATCGGGTCCAGGCCGTCTGGTCCGAGGACGCAGAGCGGGAAACTTCGTGGGAGGCCATACGGTGGTTCCGGACGGTCGCGCCGTGACCGTTTCGATCACCGGTACCGCGTCGGTCCTCGCTCCTATCGGCGACGGGCGCAATGACGCGGAGCTGTTGGCGCCGGTGGTCGAAGCGGCCATGACCGCCGCGGAAGTGGGTCGGCCCGATATCGGAATCGTGTGCAGCGCCAGCTCAGAGTTCCTCAACGGCGTGGTCGGCACGGTCATGGGCGCCTTCGACGCGTTTCCTGGATGGCCGCCACGGACTCATGCCCATCTCGACGGTGACGGCGCCTTCGCGCTCTACGAGGCCTGGATCCGGCTGCTGGCCGGCGAGGCCGCGAATGCACTCGTGTGCGCCGTCAGCCGACCGCTGGCCGACGACCCGCGCCGGGTTCTCGACCTGCAGCTCGATCCGTACTACCTCGTGCCCCTGGCGCCCCGACCCGAGGACCTGGCCGGCCTGCAGGCATCTGGGCCGTTCAGTTCGTCCACCATCTGCGCGGGTGCGGCCGCCGTCGTGCTGTCCGTGAACCGGCCGGGAGTGCGGATCTCGGGCATCGAGCAGCGCTTCGACACCCATGCCCTCGGCGCCCGGGACCTCAGCTCCTCTCCATCGATCACCGCCGCCTCAGCGGCTCTCGGGCTGCGGGGATCGACGCTCGACGTGCTCGAAGTGCACGCCTCCTTCAGCCACCAGGAGCAGATCGTGGTGGACGCCATCGGGGCCCGCCACGTGGGGTCGCTCAATCCCTCGGGTGGAGCCTTGGCTGCGGACCCGATCATGGTCACCGGGCTCCTCCGGGTGATCGAAGCCGCCAACGCGGCCGGCCGTCGCGAGGCGGTGAGAACGGTGGCCCACGCAACCAACGGGCCCTGCCTGCAACACAACCTGTTGTGCCTCCTGGAGGCCTCGTGAGGAATCGATGCGCCGTCATCGGCACCGGTCAGACGAAACACGCCGCCGTTCGGCGAGACGTGACGATGAGCGGCCTGGCTCGCGAGGCCGCGGTGGCGGCGCTGCTCGATGCGCAACTCGACTGGACGGACATCGATGCGGTCGTCCTCGGTAAGGCACCCGACGTTATCGAAGGGGTGATGTCACCCGAGCTGCACATCGCCGATGCGCTCGGGGCGGTAGGCAAACCGCTGATCAGGGTCTACACATCGGGCAACGCTGGCGGCCAGGCTGCGACGACCGGCGTGTCGCTGGTGGCCTCGGGTCGTTTCTCGCGTGTGTTGGTCGTCGCTTTCGAGAAGCAATCGGAAGGAAAGACCGGCGCCGTGAGCTTGCAGCACCTGCCGTACGAGACGCCGTGGCAGGGCGGCACGGGCAGCCTCTATGGATCGCTCTGCAGCGACTACATCGCCCGTTCCGGGGCGCCGTCGCACATCGGTGATGTGGCCGCGCTGAAGGAGCGGCAGAACGCCCTTCGAAACCCCTTTGCCCAGGTGCGGCGAGCAGACATCACCCTCGAGAAGATCGCCACGTCGCGCATGCTGTGGTCGCCGATCCGGTTCCTGCATTCCTGCCCTTCGTCGGATGGGGCGTGCGCGGTCGTGCTGGGGAGCGAAGCTGCCGCCGTCGGCTGCGCGAACCCGGCCTGGGTCCTCGGAGCGGCGACCCGATCCGAACCGCCGGTATCGCCGGACCACGACTATGCCGATCCCCGGTGCGGGCGCGACTGCGCCAGCGCGGTGTACCGCCAGGCCGGCATCACCGATCCCTTTCGGGAGCTGGACGTGGCCGAGCTTTTCATTCCCTACAGCTGGGTCGAGCCGTCACTGCTCGAGAACATCTGGTTGGCCGACCGCAACCAAGGCTGGGAGAAGGTGGACGGCGGAGCTACCGCCATTGACGGATCACTCCCGGTCAATCCATCCGGTGGTCTGCTCGGGGCCAACCCCATCGGCGCCGCCGGTCTGGTCCGTTTCGCCGAGGCGGCCATGCAGGTCCGAGGCGCGGCGGGTGAACATCAGATCGACGGGGTGCGCTTGGCCGTGGGCCACGCCCAGGGGGGCCTGTCCAACTTCGTCGCCATGTGGGTGGTGGGGCGAGACAGACCCTAATTGACGAGCCCGACGCAGCCTCCGATCCCAGGTCCCGCCCGACGACTCAGTCCATGTGGATGGTCGCTCCCGCCCACACGTGGCGTTCTTCGGCGACAGGGTCGTTGTCGACCGAGCACACCCGATCGAAGATCATGGTGGGTCGATCCTCGAGGTTGTACCGGGGCCAGACCGGCAGCCCGGGATGGCCTGGATCCCCAGTGCGAGCGAAGGCGATCCACGCGTCGCTGATCGCGTCGGCGAGACCCTGACGACCTTGCCAGCTCCCCGTCCTCGGGTCCTCGTCCACCAGGTTGAACACAAACGGCACCTCTCCGCCGTGGTAGGCCTTGAGCCGGCCACCTTCGGCGTCGCTTTCATGGGCGAAGAGGTACATGTAGACGGGCGCGGTGCCGGCGGCGAGTTTACGCTCGGCGAGGGTGATGGACGCCGCCCGGGTCGGGGCGCTCATGGCCGCCACCGCCAGATCCGCGCTGGTTGCGCCGGGACGGGTCCTCCGGTACACGTCGAGCACGTCGTCGCTTCGATCGCCGGCGAAGGCCCGGAGGATGCGGAGATGCTCCTCGGGGTCACGGGATTCGAAATCCGGGACCAGCACGGTGAGAAAGGCCAACTCGTCCTTGTTGCTGCCGATGATGAGCGGGACGTCTGCGGCCGATGGCGATGAGGTCGGATCGAAGGGATGAGCCGGGAGGCTCCGCCCGTCGACCACCGGTCCGAAGCGGTGCCCACTGGCGTTGGCGAACAGTCGCGACATGACATTGGGGAGCACGCGTTTGGAGGCGGCGACCAATTCCGACGCGGGGACATCGCTCAGGGCCTTGACATCCGCGTCGTCGAGACCGAGCGCTTCCAGAACGGCGCGGGCCGTGCCGGTCGCCTCCCGCAGCGGTATCCCGTGGAGGACGGGGCCGCTCTCTATGATGGCCCGCCGGTACAGGGCATCGGCTCGGGGCATGCCGAGCAGGGTGCTGACCTTTCCTCCCCCGCCCGAGCAACCAAAGATGGTGACGTTTTCGGGGTCACCGCCGAACGCCGCGATCTCGTCTCTGACCCACTCGAGCGCAGCGACCATATCCAGTGCGCCGGCGTTGCCCGAGTCGGCGTATTCTGCCCCTCCGAGCTCTGCGAGTTCGAGAAAGCCAAGGACACCGAGACGGTGATTCAGCGTCACGACGACGACATCGCCTCGTCGCGCCAATCGAGTCCCCCGGTTGCCCGGCTGCGAACCCGAACCGGAGGTGAAGCCCCCGCCGTGCAGCCAGACCATCACCGGGCGTTTACCTGCGTCTCCGCTGTTTGGCGTCCACACGTTGAGGACCAGGCAGTCTTCACCTTCGGGGGGCTTCGACTCGGCCTCCTTCGAGCGAACCGGGCCGGCCGGCTCGGACCTTTCCGGAATGAGAACCCACTGAGGACAAGTCTTTCCGTAGGCCGTGACGTCCAGCTCGCCCGACCAGGGTGCTCGCGGCTGCGGTGGGCGGAATCGATTCTCGCCGGCGGTCGGGGCGGCATAGGGGATACCCCGATACGCCTCTATCCCATCGTCGATCACGCCGCGAATGGTTCCCGCCCGGGTTATCACTCTCGGGGACGCTGGCATACGCTGATCCTAGGCCCCGGCCCCAACCTCAGCTCATGGCGCCATGGACCCGGAACCCCGAACCGTGATACCGCTCCGGGACGAGAGAGAGGTCGGGCGCACTCTGGAGCTCTCGCATCTGCGGGCCCACCCGTTCGGCAATCCGGGCCAGGGCATCCGCGTCGAGGTCGTAACAGGCAATGGCGTTCTCCCCCGTCATCGCTCGAACCGCAGGATCGGGCAGATCGTGGAACGTGTTGGCCAGCGACAGCCGGGTGAGCGAGGGATCTTCGTCGGGATGCTCGCTGTAGATCCACGTCCCCTCGGCGTGAGGGTAGTCCGAGCCCCACATGAGCCGGGTGGCAAAGGCGCCCTCGACTGCCATCTCCGCCTCCTCGCGGGATTGGAAGCTGGCACCCATCCACATATTCGAATTGGCATACTCGCTCGGCTTCCTCTTCAACGACTCGCGTAGAGCTCCAGCCCGCCAGTTGAAATAGGCGGCATCCATGTCCTGCACGGTGAGCTTCCACCACGACCCCGGCAGCTCGGTGAACACCACCTTCAGGTCCGGGTGGCGATCGAAGGTCCCCGTAAACGTCAACAGCCACATGCCCCGCCGACCCAGCCACGGATTCTCGATCATGAATGCGCCGAACCAGGCCGAACCCTTGTATCCGGAGTACAGACTGGTCTCGCCGCCACCGATGTGGGTGTTGAGCACCATGTTGCGCTCCGCGCACGTGGCAAAGAACGGGTCCCACGCCGGGTCTTCGTAGGTGGGCAGGTGCAGCGTGGGCGCGGGAAATTGACGCCTTTGAGGCCGTGCTCGTGCGCCCAGATGACCTCCGCGGTGCTGGCCTCGACATCCCACATCGGCACGTGGCACAGGCCGATGTGGCGTTGGGACTCCACGGAGCAGAAGTCGGCCAGCCAGCGGTTGTAGATTCGGAGCCCTTCCACTTCCAAGGTGGCGTTCTGGGCCTGGCGTGGCCCACCCCGAATGCTTTGCACATTCTTGATGAACGGAAGCGGCTCGCCGTTTTGGCTCCCGTGGAAGACGACCTCGGCCGTGACACCGTCCCGGTCCATATCCCGCAACCGGGCGTAGACGTCGTGATGGCCGGCCGCCTGAGCGTTCCAGCGATAATCGGGTATCGCCCACCTGGCCAGCGAAGCCAGATTCTCCTGCGTGCCGTTACCTCTTTGCGGCCCATCTATAGGGTCCTCCGGCAACGCCGCGGCAAAGGCGTCGAAGTCGTCGAGGAGGTCCGGCGAACAGTAGTCGCGCAGTTGCGGCATGGTGGGGCCGACGTGCGCGTCCGCAGAGATGACGACCACGGGATCGTCCACGGCACCGGCCGACTTCTCCGATACGGGACTCGTCGCAACAGACATGTGAGGAACCTCCTTGGTTATTGCGAAACCGTCAGGCTCTTGCGCTCGCCCGTCGGCGTCTCGTACGGGCGGGAAGGCACCGACTTGGACCACTCCTCGTATGGCTGGAGCTCCTGCTTCCAGCGCCCTCGATTGGCGCGCACGGACTCGAGGACGCGCCTCCAGGACGAACGGGTCTCGAGGAGCTTCGAGCTGTGCGGGCGGCCCTCGCCCCGAAACTCGAGCAGCTCCACACCCTCGGGCCCAGCGGTGTAACCGTAGGGCGCGTCAGACGGGACAAAGAAACCTTCCCCCGCCCGAAGCGTCTTGTTCCCGAGGCGCAGCTCCCCTGCCACGATGTAGTAGAGGCAGTCGCCACTGTGGGAGTGCCGTGGTAACGGGTAGTTGCCACCGAACCGTAGCCACGACAGGTTGAGGCAGTGGTCATCCGTGCCAGACGGGTCGCAAAAGATCTTGACCCCGGCGGAGCCGCCGGCCGCAAAGAACTCTGGAAGGACCTCTACCGCGGCTTCATCCCATACCGGGGGCAGCGACAACCGCCTGTCTCCGGAAACGGGATGGCTGCGGCTGAACAGCTGCAGCCCTCGTCGGGTTCGGGTCTGGGTTCCCATCATCCCTCCCTAGCTCATGGCGCCGTGCACGAGTAAACCCCTTTTGCCAGCTCGGACGATCTCTCTCGCGCCATTGAAACCGGCGATGGCGCACCGAAGAACACGTGTTTGGCTGACAGTAGCTGGCGGGCTATGTCAGGTCAAGGGGACCAGCTGACACCGGCAGCGACCTCTTCGGCCGACGAAAGACGCCCCGTGGTCTCAGTGCGTATCGACGCGCGGGGTGACCGTCCGTACCGCCACGGGCTCGCCCGGCATCCCCCCGGCGCGCGAGGGATATTCCGGGACGCCGACGCACGTGAACAGCACCCCGTCGAGGGACTCCTGCAGCAGCCCGGGCACCATGCCGTCGACGAATGTCATCCCGGACGCGCTAGCGCCGAGCGCATAGGCCGCCAGGTGAATCCTGCCCTCGACCAGGCCCGCCGCCAGATGCAGATCTCGATACTCGTGGTCGTTTACGGCGGCAATATCAGCCGCCGCGATAATCACGAAGGCGGCGTCGGAAGCGAGTCCCTGGTCCATGCAGACCCGGTACAGGTCCTCCCGCATCTCGCCGGCTCTGGCCGGCTGGGACAGGTCGGGCCAACGGTAGAGCCCTGGGCCAACACCACCGACGTCGTGCACCGCCACCCGATGCGGCATCCTGACGCCGCGAAGCGCGACCTGGAGCGAGGTCCGAAACAGCCCTTCCGGTAGTCCTCGGGTCGGATCCATTCGGCGCTGGGAGCCTCGAGCCAGGACCACCCTCTCGACCGGGGGGCCAGAGGCCACGGGCACCTCGAGCGGAGCGCCCCGATCCCACGGTGAGCCGAGTTCGTCCCGTCGGCCGGCCCGCTGGGCCGCGGTGACCAACGGGAACTCTACGGGGGCGCGATCGACCGCGCCGACTTCAGCCGGGCCGGTCATCTCGAGCGCCGGCTGCCCGTTCCCCAACGTCACCACCGCCACAGGGAGTTCATGGATTCCATCGGCGCCGACCAACGCGGCGACCACTTCGTCGGGGAAGCCGCTGTAGAGGCCGGAAGGGATTCCGGCCGAGTCCGCGGCGGCCAGAAGCTGGGCCAGCATGGTGCCCGCATCCCAGTGCAGATGCCGATAACCCCGCTCCCGATATCGCCACCCGGTGCGCCAGGGCACACCCGTGACCACCACGGCAGGGGTCTCCCCGGCGGGGGGTGGACCGATCCGCACCAAGAGGTGATCGAGAGGGTGGTACCAGTACACACCGTCAGGTACCCGATGGCCGGCGGGTACGGCGAGGTAGACCTCCAGGGGAAACCGACCACCTGCGGAGCCGGCCGCCCGGAAGAGGTGTTGACCGTATGGCCGCTCGGCGGTGCGCACCACACCGGCACACAGGTGGAGCAACCGCGACAACTGGGTGAGATCGATCTGGCGAGGACTTGCGTTTCCGGTGCCTGCGAGCACGGCCAGCGCTGGCGCGGTCGTGGTCGGGAGATTCCGAGTGAGCGGGACCTGTGGGAGCGGGGCCGCATAGCGCTTGAAGAACCACGGAAGGTTGCTCACGTCATTCACCCGCAGATCCCGCAGCACACGAGGATCGTCCACGGGCGGGTCCCATACCCGCTCGGGGTCGAAGGACCCAAGCGAGGTGAGTCGGTGCAGCAGCTGGGTCGCCGTTTCCACCTGGCAACTTTCGCGCATCCCCAGTGGTCAGCCCGGCAAGGGTTCTGGGACCCAGCACCGCACCTCGCTCTGCGGACAGCCCCCACTTGACAAGGGTAGGTGCGTACAGTAGGACACCAATGTGCTCGTCGGTCCCCATTCGCCGGCCTGACCCAGGTCGGTGAATGTTCCCTTAGAGGTGGCATCGCGTGAACCTAAGTGATGTGTATTTCGACCCTTATGACGTAACCATCTACTCCGACCCATATCCGACCTACCGTCGGCTCCGCGAAGAAGCCCCTCTGTACTACAACGATGGCTACGACTTCTTCGCCCTCAGCCGGTTTCACGACGTCGAGCGGAGCCTGGTCGACCACCACACGTACATTTCCGGCCGGGCCACTGTCCTCGAGATGATAAAAGGCCAGGCTCAATTTCCGCCCGGAACACTGATATTCGAGGATCCGCCCGTTCACACCACTCGCCGAGCGCTGCTCTCCCGGGTGTTCACACCCAAGAAGATGAATGCGCTCGAACCTCAGATCCGGGCCTATTGCGCTCGCTGCCTCGACCCGCTGGTGGGGGCGGGGCGCTTCGACTTCATCACCGATCTAGGGGCGCAAATGCCGATGCGCGTGATCGGGATGCTCCTGGGTATACCCGAGCAGGACCAAGAGGCCGTCCGGATCCGAAATGAGGAGAGCCTTCGCAGCCAACCGGGTGAGCCCTGGACTCCGCCGGAGGACTATTACAGCGGGGACATTTTTGCGGACTACGTCAACTGGCGCGCCGAGCATCCCTCCGACGATCTCATGACCGAGCTACTTCAAGCGGAGTTCGACGACGAGACGGGCACGAGGCGACGTCTCACCCATACCGAGATCCTGACCTATCTCAACGTGGTGGCCGGCGCCGGCAACGAAACCACCACCAGGCTCATCGGCTGGACGGGCAAGATATTGGCGGAACATCCCCAGCAGCGGCGAGAGGTGGCCAAGGACCCGGATCTCATTCCCAACGCGATCGAGGAGATCCTCCGCTTCGAAGCACCCGGTCCCAACATCGCCCGGTACGTCGCTCGCGACGTCGAGTTCTACGACCGGCCGGTGCCCGAGGGGAGTGCCGTGTTGCTCCTCCTGGGAGCCGCCAATCGGGACGATCGACGATTCCCGGATGGCGATACGTTCGACATCCATCGCAATCACCGGGACATTGGCCACAATCTGACGTTCGGATACGGAATTCACTTCTGCCTCGGCGCCGCTCTGGCTCGGATCGAGGGACGGATCGCGCTCGAGGAGGTCCTCAAGCGATTCCCCGACTGGGAAGTGGATTGGGACGGCGCCAAGCTCATTCCCAACACGATGGTCCGGGGCTACGAGACGCTCCCGGTCTTCACCTCTTGAGATCCAGATGCCGACGCAGACCGACACCAACTTCTACACCCCGGAGGCCGTAGCTGACCCCTACTCGATCTACGACAACCTGCGAACGCTCGGGAGTGTGGTCTGGAACGAAGCGATGCAGGGTTGGAACGTGTTCGGGTTCGACGAAGTCAGCGAAGTGCTCGCCGACGGCGGCGAGCGTTTTACCATGCTCAGCAGTCAGCTGGCCTACTGGTTCGAGGCCCCCAACGTCATCACGGTTGACGGCCCGTACCAGCGGCGACTCCGCGCCGCCCTTTCCCCGCACTTCACTCGAAGCGCCATCGCCCGCTGGGAGCAGCGGGTGCGAGAAGTGGTCGAGGAGTTGCTGGCCCCGTTGCGGGAAGGCAGCCGAAGCTATGAGATCATCGCCGACTTCACCATGATCCCTACGGTCATCGTGGCAGACATGCTGGGGGTGCCCCCGGACCACTACCAGGACTTTCGGCGCTGGTCCCACGAGATCAACTCCAACCTGGCCTGGGGGGCAGAAAAGAAAGAGATCCAGGCCATCATGCGGCGGACGGCGGTGGAGATCAACGAGTACATCCGCCAGGAGATGGATCGACACCGACGCGAGCAGCCGGACGACCTGTTCACCACCATGCTGCAATTGTCAGGGGACAAGGCCATGACCGACGACGAGATCCGCTCGACGGCCGTCCTGATGATGTTGGCCGGGTACGACACGACCGCCAAGACCCTCGGCAACACCTTGGTGGCGCTCGAGGCCCACCCCGATCAGCGACGGGATGTCAGGGAGTCTCCCGAATTGCTGCCAGCCGCCATCGAGGAAGCCATGCGCTGGTCAGGGCCGGTGCAGTACACCAGCCCTCGGGTGTGCCTGGTCGACACGGAGCTGGGAGGCGCCAAGCTGTCCGAGGGCGAGACCGTCTTCGTCTTTCTGGCCGCCGCCAATCGTGATCCCCGGCGCTGGCCGAACCCCGACCGGTTCGACATCCATCGCGAGGCCAAGTCCCACGTGGCCTTCGGATGGGGGCCGCATCTCTGCCTCGGTGCCCCGTTGGCCCGTTTGGAAACCAAGGTCGCTATCGAGTACCTGCTGGAGGTGGCCCCGGACTACACCCTCCGTGACGTGGACCTGGGCGATTCCTTCTTCATGCGGGGTCCCGAGCGGGGCTATATCGAGACCGGTCCCACCAACGCTGGTTGAGCCTGGACCCTCCAGGGGCCGTCGAGCTACCATGTGGAGTAGTTGAGGACGAGGAAAGACTGAGGAGAGCACTATGGCTGCGTTCGACGGCACGTTGGTGGTCGATGCGGATTCCCACTGGAGTGAGTCCCCTGATCTATTCGTGAAACTGGCACCTCCCGAGTACAAGGACCGGGTCCCCCGAGTGGAAGAGGTGGACGGCAAGAAAATGTGGGTGATGGACGGTCACCCCATGGGCCGGTTCAGCGCCGCGGGAGTCGTCGGCCGCGACGGCGTGAAGGAGTCGGCCGATATCGCCCTCAACCACTGGGATATCGACCAGGTGCACCTCGGCGCGCATGACCCGAAGGTCCGTCTGGAGGTGATGGACGATTCGGGTATCGACTTCCAGGTGATCTATCCCAGCACGATCGGCCTGGGCGGCCAGAACCTGAGTTTGGCGGTCGATCCGGAGCTGTCGCTGTTTACGGTTCGGCTATACAACGACGGCCAGGCCCAGATTCAGGCCGACTCGGGAAATCGGCTCCTCCCGTTGCCGCTCATGCCGGCGTGGGACGTCGACCTCTCCGTCGCAGAGGCCAAGCGGGTCGCAGGGATGGGCGCTCGGGGGATCAACATGACGTCGGATCCCCAGGACCTGGGGTCCCCGGACTTGGCCAATGCGGCATGGGATCCGTTCTGGGAAGTCTGCACCGATAACCAGCTTCCGGTTCACTTCCACATCGGGGCCAGCGTGACCGCAGAGACGTTCAGAGGGAAGTACCACTGGCCGTCGCAAGCGATCAACACCCAGCTGGCGCTGAGCGGCACGCTGCTGTTCATCGGCAATGCCCGGGTGGTGTCCAACGCCATCGTGTCCGGTGTCTTCGACCGGCACCCCGACCTCAAGATGGTGTCGGTCGAGAGCGCCTTGGGGTGGATTCCGTTCATCCTGGAAACCCTCGACTACGAGATGGCCGAAAACGCCCCGGAGGAGACCAGGCGGCTCAAGCAGATGCCGTCGGAGTATTTCCGCACCAACATGTACTCCACCTATTGGTTCGAGAGCAACCGCAACAAGCTGCCCGAGCTCATCGAGGCGGTCGGCGAGGACACGGTCCTCTTCGAGACCGACTTTCCCCACCCAACGTGCTTGTACCCGAAGCCCCTGGACAGCGTAGAGCCCAGGCTGGCCACAGTGTCCCCTCAGGCCCGCCGCAAGATCCTGGGCGAGAACGCCAAAAAGCTCTACCGGATCTAACGCAGCCGCTCCCGTCGATCCAGCCGTCCGCCCCCTCGGAAGAGGGGGCGGTCTCGCGTCCTACGAGACCTCCGCCGTCTCCTTCAGGTCGTCCTGGCCCGTTCCATCACGTACCACCACGAAGTCATCAGGATCGGGGCGCCTGGTCCACGGCCAGTAATCGCGGTTCAGGAATGGACCGTTCGTGGCCGATCGCCCGAAGTCATTGCGGTAATACGACTTCTGTCCGCCATGCATCCAGGGCATGTACCTGGACCGCTCGTCCAGGAGCTCGTTGAAATCAGCGTAGACATCCTCCTTGACGTCCATCGAACGCAGCCCGTGGTCGATCATGTACTTGATGGCCTCCATCGCATAGCGGGCCTGGAGCTCGCCCCACGAGCACGGCCCGCTCGCCCGCCCGTTGGTGTTCGGACCGTACAGGCAGAACAGGTTCGGAAAGCCGGGGATCGTGATACCGAGATAGGCCCGAGCCCCGTCGACCTTCCACCGCTCGCCGAGGGTGACTCCCGATCGCCCGACGAAGTCGATGGGCAGGAGAAAGTCGTTGGCCCGGAAGCCGGTCGCCAGCACGACCAGGTCCACCGGGTACTCCTCGCCAGTGACCGTCCTGATCCCCTTCGGAGTGATGCGCTCGATGGGATCCGTCACCAACGTGACGTGATCCTGGCGGAGGGCGTCGAACCAGCCGTTGTCTTTGGGCAGCCGCTTGGTCAAGGGTGGGTAGTCCGGCACGCACTTTTCGACCAGATCTGGACGATCTCCGATCTTGTGCATCAGGTACTGCATCAGTCCGTCGCGCACTGATTTGTTGTGGGCGCTGATCGTCTCCCGATCGTCCCAGCTGGGGTCGATATCGAGGGCTCGAGGATCGGCGATTCGATGGTCGCTCAGAGGAAATACGGCCAGAATCCGATCCCAATTCAGGTAATAGGGAAAATAGTCCAGTAACCACTGCTCATCTTCTGGAATCGGGTCGACGTAGTCGGGCACGGGCTGTACCCAGGTGCCCGATCGTTGGAAGACGTAGACCTCTTTCGCCACCTTGGCGAGCGGTCCGACGATCTGGACCCCGCTGCATCCCGTACCGATGGTGGCCACGCGTGCCCCCTCCAGCTCATACGAGGCGTCCCATTCGGCCGTGTGCATGATGCGACCCTGAAAGTCCTCCGCGCCAGCGATGTCGGGACGCAGCGGCTTCGAGAAGATCCCGATCGCACTGATGATGACCTCGGCGCTCAGTCGGTCGACGTTACCCGTATGGATATTGCGAATGGTGACGTCCCAGCGCTGTTCCGGCTCGTTCCACGCCGCAGCCGTTACCTGGCTCGAGAATCGGATGTTCTCGCGTATCCCGTAGCGATCCACGAGGTGGTTGAAGTAGGTTTTCAACTCCTCCTGCGGGGCGTAGTAATGCTTCCACTTCCAGTCGGGCGCCCACGTGTAGGAGTACGCTCGGCTGGTGACGTCCACCCGGGCACCCGGGTAGACATTGGAGTGCCACGTCCCCCCGACACCGTCATTTCGCTCGACGACGGAATATGGGATACCGGCCCGTTCCAGATTGACGGCAGCCGTGATACCACCCATCCCCGCTCCGATGACCAGAACGTTGAACCGGGCCGCCTGCTCCCTCGACAATGACCCGAACCATGAGCAACCCCGGGGATGCTCCACGGCTGCGAACTCCTCCCACCAGAGGTCCATCTCCCAAGCCGGTATGTCGAGCCCGAACAGGGTCTCGAGCAGGCCTTGGAGCTGCAGGCGGCGTCGGAACGGGCGCCTCGACCCGGCCGCTCCGGTAGGACGCCAGCAGGGCCACGGCCTGCTCGCGCAGCCAGTCGACGTCCTCAGGGCGGACCACCACAGGAATCGGACCAGCGCTGACCCCACCCGGACCCTTCACGGAGTTTGACACCTCGATAGTGCGATACCGCTCGTCGTGGGTCAGCTGGTACAGGCAGACGCGTAGGGCATGCGGCTTCGCCGCCGCCACGATCCGGCGCAAATCCTGGTCGTCACAACCGCTCACCGCTTCGATAACGTGCGGCCAGCGATTGCCTCCGTCAAGATGATTCGTCACAGATGGCTCCTCGGCGTCGCCAACGTAGGAAGATGGCGGCCGTTTCTCGGTCCTTGCGTTCGCGACAAAGTTAGACAAAGTTATCAGCCCACCGTGGCCGCCGACCCGGCCGGCCATCGGCTGACCCGGCGCCCGGGCAGGGCGGTAGAGGGACGCGGGCTATACTGCGACGCGGGTCTCTGGCGCCGAGGCCGACCTGATGAGTGTGCCTTCCGATCTGCTATCACGAGTGCTTCGCAGGAGGAACCATGAGCGCAAGCGTCCCCATCATCGATGTGGACAGCCACCTGATCGAGCCGGCCGATCTGTGGACCAGCCGGATGACCGGCAAAGACGTGGACCGCGCGCCGCGAGTGGTCTGGGACGAGCGGTGGGGGCGGGAACGCTGGGCCGTCGGCGATTACAAACTCATCGGCGTGCAGGATATGAGCCAAGCGGGGTGGACGGAGTTCTGGCCTTCCGTGCCCCACAAAACCGAAGAGGCGGATCCAGGTGGCTATGACCCCAAGGTCCGACTTCATCGACTCGACGAGCACGGGATCGCGGCCCAGATCTTGTACCCGAATCTGCTCGGGTTCTTTCCCCAGGCATTCATAAGTCTCGGCACTGACATGGCAACTCGTTGCGTAGAGGTCTTCAACGACTTCCAAATGGAGTGGTGTAGCGAGGATCCAAAACGGCTTTTCCCGTTGGCCTTTCTGCCCTTCTGGGATCTCGATGCGGCGGTCGCCGAACTAAAACGCTGCGCCAACCTGGGCTATCGCGGCTTCAACTGGGGTCATCGATTCGAAGTTGCCGGTCTCCCGCCGATGCGCGACGCCTATTGGGACCCGGTCATGCTGACCGCCCAGGACCTGGACCTACCCGTTTCATTCCACGTCGGCTTCGCCAGCCTCGACATCGCCGGCGCCGAGGCCTACCACGACCTGCTGCAGAGGAACACGACCGTTGAACAGGACATGACGGCCGCTCGGATGACCGTGTTGTCGTTCATGGGTAATGTCTCGGTGATCGCGGACCTCTGCCTGGGCGGGGTCTGCGAGCGCTACCCGGATCTCAACTTCGTGTCCATCGAGAGCGGTTTCGGCTACGTACCGTTCCTCCTGGAAATGATGGATTGGCAGTACATGAACAATCGGGCGTCGGTGCGACGCAAGGGACTGCCGCTCCCGAGCGAGTACTTCCGGCGCCAGGTGTATTGCACGTTCTGGTTCGAAAAGGATTCGCTGGATCTGCTGAAGCAGCTGCCCGACAACGTGATGTTCGAGTCGGACTACCCCCACGGCACGAGTCTCTCGCCCGGTCCCGGCAGCATTGCCCTATCGGCCAGAGATACTGCTGATCGCAACCTGGCTGTCTTGCCCGAGGACCTGCGGCGGAAGGTGCTGCACGACACGGCCGCCCGGGTGTACAAGATCGACGCCTGATATGGACGGACCCGCCGGGGATGGTCGCTAGGGTCCTCCGCATGGCGGACGACGCGGACATTGCGCCTGTGCTCGAGGCGGCCGACGTGGCTCTGACCGCCGATCTGGGGGTCAGCGTCAGGTCCGGAGACGGGCCCATCATCACTCGACCCGGCCCGAGCCGATCCTGGGTGAGCGGTTGACCCCATGAGCGATATCCCTCAAATCAGCGCGCTCGAACAGCGGGTGCAGGCACTAGAAGACCTTGAGGACACCCGACGGCTCATGGCCAGGTACCACCAGGAGTGCGACGGTTGGGACCAACACGGCACGCACAAGGACCCCGCCGCCATTGCCGCGCTGTTCACCGCGGACGGAGTATGGGATGAGACGGTCCGCCAACCGCCTCCCACCGGCCGGGCCCAGATCGAGGAATTCGCCCGCGAGCTGCGATCAGTCGACTGGGTCGTGCACTACGTCACCAATCCAATGGTGCATATCGACGCCGACGGCAACCACGCGACCGGAGAGTTCGACGGCATCCTCAACGTCCGGCTCCGGCCGGGTTCGCCCCTGGTATGGGTCATCGGCATCTATCGCATCACGGCAGGACGGAGCGATGGTGGCTGGCAGCTCCGGTCCCTGACCTGGGAACCGATTACCCACCGGCGTTACGACCCTGACCGCTAGCGCGTCGCCCCGGCTGCGATACAGGAGACCACGGAGCAGCCACCTCCAAAACTAGCGTGCCCCTCGAAGCGGGTGCCACGCCCGACCATACGACCCGGAGGTTCGATGGCCCAGACCCACCCGCCCCTTGACCCCGAGCTCGGCGCAGCTCTCGATGCGGCCGGCGACCATTTTCCGGCCCTTACCAGCGTGGACATGATCCCGACGATGCGCGCCGCCATCGCCACCTATGCGGTCAGTGACGATGACCTGCGCCGCAATGGGGCCATTGAGTTCGACGAACGATCGATACCCGGCCCGGCCGGGGCTCCCGACCTGTCGGTCCTCATCTGCCGGCCCGCCGGTCTCTCGACCCTCGCCCCGGGCGTGTACCACACCCACGGCGGCGGCATGATCATGGGCGACAACCGCGTGGGCTTGGCCACCTTGCTGGATTGGGTGGAGGAGCTCGGGGTGGTCGTGGTCTCGGTCGAGTACCGGCTGGCGCCGGAGGACCCCCATCCCCTTCCGGTCGAGGACTGCTACGCCGGCCTGCGCTGGACCGCCGACCACGCGGCCGAGATCGGCATCGACGGCACCCGTCTCGTCATCGCCGGCGCCAGCGCTGGTGGCGGGCTGGCGGCCGGCGTCGCGCTCCTCGCCCGCGAACGCGGTGGCCCGCCCCTTCTCGGCCAGGTGCTCATGTGCCCGATGCTGGACGACCGTAGCCAGACGCCGTCCAGCCGCGAGCTCGATGGGGACGGCATGTGGGACCAGCACGCCAACCTCATCGGGTGGACCGCCCTGCTCGGCGAGGCGGTCGGCGGTCCTGACGTCCACTGGTCGGCGGCGCCGGCCCGGGCCTCCGACCTGGCCGGCCTGCCGCCGGCCTATATCGACGTCGGCTCCGTCGAGACCTTTCGGGACGAGGACGTCGAGTACGCCAGCCGGATCTGGCAGGCGGGCGGGGTCGCCGATCTCCACGTGTGGGCCGGCGGATTCCACGGGTTCGAAGCCGTCGCTCCGGACGCAGCGGTCTCGAAGCTGGCGCGGTCGGTGCGGACGGAGTGGCTCCGGCGGCTGCTGGCATCGGTGGCGCCCTGAGTACCGGGCGATTTACCAAGGGCGACCGCCCGGCGGTGACCGCCCCAGCGGTGACCGCCCCAGCGGTGACCGCCCCAGCCCCACCCCCAGCGGCGACCACCCCAGCGCTACCGCCACCCCGCCCACGGGCTACCGCCACCCCGTTTTTGGTATCTAAACCGCGTAATACGCGGTTTAGATACCAAAAAGGATCTCGACCAGCGGCGGGCGCCCGTCACCACTACCCGGCCGCTCGCAGCCAACGCCCGTCACCACTACCCGGCCGCTCGCAGCCAACGCCCGTCACCACTACCCGGCCGCTCGCAGCCAGCGCCAGTGACCACTGTCCGCTGCCGGGCTACGTCCGGCGATCCCCCGCCGAGACGGGGATGTTCTGTAACCGGACCTCGCCGTGGGCCACCAAGCGGCCCGCCTCGTCGGTGATATCGGCGCGCCACAGCTGGTGCGTGCGTCCCTGATAGAGCACCAGGGCCTCGACCAGGACCCGCCCGGCGGTCAAAGAACGCAGGAAATGGGTCGTGTTGGTTAGCCCCACCGCAACCTGGTCCTGATCTTGGACGGCCCGGCTCGCCCCGACACTCGCGGCGCTCTCTATGGCGGTGGCATACACCCCACCGTGCACGATCCCCCAGGGGGTGTGGTGCTCCGGACCCAACTCGATGTGGCCGGCCACACGGGCCGGCCCCACCTCGTCGAGAACGAGCCCGGTGTAGGTGAGGAAGCCGCCGGGAGCTTCCAATGGGTCGGCATCGAGCCGGAGGGTCGCCGGAGGCGGAGCCGCCCCTTCGGGAAGCGGGCTGGCCTCGCTCATGGCTGCCCCGACCGAACAAGCGACTCCACCGACCCCGGGCCCGGAACGGCACGGACGGCTCGCGCCTCCAGGGGCTCACCGCATTCGGAGCACACCATCACTGCGTTGGTGACCTGCCCGCAACCTTTATGGGTCACCTCGAGGGGTGGTCCGTCGGGCGCCGCGTAACGGTCCCCCCACTGGCGCATGGCGGTAAGGACGGGCCACAAATCGCGACCCTTGTCGGTAAGCCGGTAGTCGTATCGGGGCGGATGCTCGCTGTACGCCACCTTGGTCAGCACGCCGGCCTCTACCAGCCGGCCGAGGCGCTGGTTCAGGATGTTGCGCGATATCCCGAGCCGCTCTTGAAAGTCGTCGAATCGGGTGATCCCCAGGAACGCGTCGCGGACGATCAGCATCGACCACCACTCCCCGATCACTTCCAGGCATTGCGCAACCGAGCAGTGCATCCCGGCAAAGCTCTTTCGTTCCACCGGCCCAGACTATAGGGTTGCATAATAGAATGCAAGCCTGTTAGAGTCCGTCTTGTGACAGAACTCACGTCGGCGGTCCACCCCCTCGTCGGAACCCGAGCCTCGGCGGGCGCCCACCCGAAGGCGACGCCTCGACAGGTGCTCATCATCGTGTGCGCCGGGGTGGTCCTGGCCAGCTTGGACCTGTTCATCGTGAACGTGGCGTTGCCCCAGATCGCCCACGACCTCCACACCAGCAACCTCGGCGAGCTGTCGTGGGTACTCAACGGGTACGCCATTGTCTACGCCTCGCTGTTGGTGTTCTTCGGGCGCCTCGCCGATCGCTACCGCCGCGACCGAGGGTTCCTGCTCGGCGTCGCCATTTTCACCGCGGCCTCTGCCGCGTGCGCGGCCTCCACGGGGGTGGGGATGCTCATCGCCTTCCGTCTGGTGCAAGCGGCCGGCGCCGCCCTCCTCACGCCAACGTCGCTCGGATTGCTGCTCGCTTCCTACGAGCCGGAGCGGCGCCACGGCGCAGTTCGAGCTTGGACTGCTGTGGGCGGGCTCTCCGCCGCTCTAGGGCCAGTGGTGGGCGGCCTGCTCGTGGCCGTCAACTGGCGCCTGGTGTTCCTGGTCAACCTCCCGGTCGGGGTGGCCGCCCTGATAGCCGGATGGCGCCTCCTCCCGGCTGTCCCTGGCCATTCCGCCGAGCGTCCCGATCCCGCCGGGGTGGTGCTGGCGACCGGGGGCATCGGGGCCCTGACCTTCGGACTGGTGAAAGGCAGCGCCTGGGGTTGGAGCTCGGCCGGCATCGTCGGAACCCTGGTGGGGGCGATCCTCTTGATCGCCCTGTTCGTGCTGCACTGCCGGAAGAGTTCCGCCCCGCTCGTGCACCCGTCGCTGTTCCGATCCCGCCAGTTCACCGGGGCCTCCCTGGTCGCCATCTTCTTTTCCGCTGCCTTCGGTGCCATGCTCCTCTCAATCGTGCTGTGGGAACAGGGGGCTTGGGGATGGTCGGCGCTGCGATCCGGACTGGCTATCGCACCCGGGCCGCTGATGGTTCCCCTCGTGGCGTTCGTGATCGCCGGGCGGCTGATCAGCCGCTTCGGCCCGGCCCTGGTCATCGCAGTCGGTAGCGCCAGCTTTGCCGCCGGCATCGCCTGGTGGGCGATGGCCGTCACCACGCAGCCCGATTATGTGTCGGGGATGCTCGGCGGGATGCTACTGACGGGCGTGGGGGTGGGGCTCACCCTGCCGACCATGATGGCGACGGCATCGGCGTCGTTGCCACCGCAAGCCTTCGGAACCGGGAGTGCGGTTATCAACATGATCCGCCAGACCGGGCTGGCCCTCGGGGTCGCCATACTGGTCGCACTCCTCGGGAGTGGCACCGCCCACGACACCGCACTCTCCACCTTCCGTGATGCGTGGTGGCTGACAGCCGCCATTGCCCTCACCGGCGCCGTCCCCGCCCTCGGCCTCCTGCGTCGGGCCCGGCGTGTTCTCGCCGCTCCGGCCGGCGAAAGGCCGGACCATGGCCAACAAGTTGTGCCGTACCGCATGACCGAGCGGCAGGCGGGTATAGGTCCAGCCAAACCAACTTCGGAAGCGGACGTCGGAGTGCGTCGCTCCATGACGCTCGTGGCCGCCGATGGGGCGGCCGATCGCGAGTGATTGCCGGCGGCGCCTCCTACCACCCGAGAGGAGTACTCGTGGCTCGTCCCACTGTTGTGATCACCGGTGCATCCGCAGGCGTCGGCCGGGCCACCGCCCGGGCCTTCGGCGAGCATGGCTTCAACGTCGCCCTCGTCGCTCGCGGGTCGGCTGGACTGGAAGGTGCGGTCAAAGACCTCGCCGCCGCGGGAGTCGAGGCTCTGGCCGTGCCCACGGACGTGGCCTACTACCAACAGGTCAACGCCGCGGCGGACCGCGTGGAAGCGGAGCTCGGTCCGATCGACGTGTGGATCAACGACGCCATGACCACCGTGTTCGGTCCGCTCGCGGACGTCGACCCTGGTGATTTCCGACCGCGCCGTGGAAGTCACTTTTCTCGGCCAGGTATGGGGGACCAAGGCGGCCCTGGATCGGATGCGCCCACGGGACCGGGGTTCGGTCGTCAACATCGGATCAGCCCTGGCGTTCGTGGGCATCCCCTTGCAGTCCGCCTACTGCGCCGCCAAGTTCGCCTGCCGGGGATTCTTCGAGTCCACGCGCGCCGAACTGCTGCACGACGGTAGCGCCGTCAAGATGAGCATGGTCCACCTCCCGGCGGTCAACACACCCCAGTTCGACTGGTGCAAGAACCACATGGCGTACCATCCGCAACCGGTCCCGCCGATCTACCAGCCCGAGACCGTGGCCAAGCATATCCTCGCCGTCGCCCTGGACGGCCGGCGTTCGAAGGTGATCGGCTCGTGGAACAAGATGCTCGTGGCCACGGACAGCCTGCTGCCGGGGGTCGGCAACCAGTACGCGGCGCTGGCCGCCTGGGAATCCCAGCTGACGTCGCAACCGGCCGCCAAGAACCGCCCTGTCAACCTCTTCGCTCCGGTTGACGAGGAGCAGGATGCCGGCGCCCACGGGATCTTCGACAACCAGACCGGCGGCGTGCTCAATCCGAAGTTCCTGAGCACGATGCCCCGCACGGCCAAACTTTTTGGCATGGCGGTGGCGCGGGCCGTCGCCGAGAGGCGAGAACGCATCCGGCGATCCCGATCCCTGCCGTCGCAGTCCGCCATTGGGGGTCGATCGGCTCGCAGCCGCTATTGACCGCAACAGCTAATGACCTCAACCGCTTCGGACCTCAACCGCTATTGAAGAGCCGGCTCCTCGGGCACCGAAACCGGGCCGCCGGCCGGCAGCCCGGGCCGTCGGCCCATGTCACGCAGCTGCGGCAATCGAGCCAGCGAGAACGGCATGGGCAGCCACAGGCTCACGGCCCGATAGACGAAAAGACCCACCACGGCGGTGGCGAACGGAGCACCACTCGCCCACACGGTCACCGGGAGGATGAGGTCCAACACGCCGGCTCCCGCCAACGGACCGGTCCGCCTCGTGAAGACCATACCGGTGCCAAATCCGATGATGAACTGGGCCCAGTTCATTCGGAGCCCGAAGGCCGCCAGCGCTGACCAACCCATGAAGCTCTCTGCCACCCAGAACGCCGTCATCCCCAAGAGGCCGGCCGCGTAGGTCTTCGGGTGACGGAACAAGCCGCGCACGAGGTGGATGCCGTCGAGAAAGATCCCGAGCTGGCCCTGCCAGCCCGGCGCAGTCCGCACCCGGTCGCGATAGCGCTCGGCCAACCAGAAGGCCAGGAGGAAGCCGGGAACGGGGATCACGGCCCAGGGCAGCGTGAAATCGAGCGGAGGGACCGTGAGGCCCATGGTGAGCAGCACGACGGCGGCGACCGTTCCGATCAGGCTCAGCATGCCGTGCTCCATGCCGCCGAGACAGGAGACCCGGGCCTTGGCGTCGCGTTCATCAGCCCCGGCCGCCTCGAGCGCATAGGTATCAAGGGCCCCGCCCCCGTGGGCGAGGAAACCCCCAAAACCGGCGAGCACGACGCCGCGTAACTGCGAGGCGGACAGCTTGGTCGGGCCGGCATCGACGCGGTAGATCCCGGCGTAGGCGAAGTAGTAGCCGACGAACGAGACGAGCAGGGCGATCACCACCGGCACCATCCACACCCAGTCGAACGCCCGCAGCACGTCGCGAATGGCGGAGAATCCAGCCACGTAGCCCAAGCCCGCGCCGGCGGCCAGTTGCAACACCGCAGCCGCACCGATTAGGAGGGTCAACGGCCCGAGTCGGGTATGCAGGTAGTGGTGGGAGAAGACCTTCATCGGTTGCGCAGGGGTTGCGGGATCGGCGGCACCGGATTGGGGTCCGGGAACGGCGGCACCGGATTCGGGTCCGGGAACGGCGGCACCGGATTCGGGTCCGGGAACGGCGGCACCGGATTCGGGTCCGGGAACGGCGGCAACGGTTCCGGGTCCGGGAACGGCGGTACCGGCTGGTCCGGCGGCAGTGGAGGGACAGGAGTCACAGTGCAGAGGTACCCCGACAACTGTACGTCTGTCATTGCGATATAGGTCCTCGCCCACGGCGGACGCCGGGTGGCGGGCTCAGCGTCGACGAACGGTCCATTCGGCAGATTCAAGCGTGGTCCGAGCGGGTACTAGTCCGGGTGGAGGTTCGGTTTGTTGCGCGTTGAGGCGGCGTTCGAGGGAAAGGCCGGAACGGTGCGCTCCGCTCGCGAGTTCGTGGCCGGTGCGCTCAACGCCTGGGACCTCGAATCCTTCCAGGAGGTGGCGTGCCTGCTGACCAGTGAGCTGGCAGCCAATGCGGTTGCCCACGCCAGGACCGTGTACCGCGTGATTGCCGAGTGGAAATTTCCAGAGTTGCGGGTCCAGGTAGTCGATCGTTCCCCGGTGCTCCCGCCGCACCCGGTGCCGCCTGCCCTCAATGCCGTCAACGGCAAAGGCCTCCTGCTGGTGGAGGCCCTCGCCGCGGAGTGGGGAGCCCGATCCGTTGATGACGGCAAGTCGGTCTGGTTCGCACTCAAGGCCGTGGAGAGCGATCCTCACCCGGCCCAATGAGCCACTCAGGCTCGTCCCGCAGACCCCCTCGCCCGCTCTCGATCCTTCGCCGACGAGGGCGAACTGGTGGTTGCCGTATGGTAGGATTGCGGTCCAATTCGTGGTCGAGTTGGTCGACCTTGGTGGAGATATGTCTGCTTCTGTTCCCTTCCCCTCGGCATGTTCGCTGGTTCGGGTATCGCCCGACCAACTGCGACGGCCGGGCCGGCTGACCGGCTAGCTGACCTGTCGGGGCGCCACCGCGTGGAATCAGCAACCCAGCTCGACATCCGCCTTTCCACTGAGGACGATTCCGCCATTCTCGAGGTGGGCGGAGAAGTGGATCTGGACACCGCGCAGCAGTTTCGCGACGCCTTACACCGGGCCCAGGAAGCCCGGCGGGTGGTCGTGGACCTGAGCGGGGTGAGCTTCATGGATTCCGCAGGTGTCAACGCCATCATCGGTGCCTACAATCGCCTACCGCCAGACGGCGAGCTCCGAGTGATTCGCTTGCGGGCCAACGTTCGACGGGTATTCGAGATCACGGGCCTGCTGGCCCTCCTGGGGGAAGATCTCCCACCTACCACGGGTGCCTCCTAACCCCTCGCGTCCTCAGATCCCTTGGGAGGGTGGCGGGGACGATGAGCAGCTGCGCGGCCTGCAGTTCCTCGCTGATACCTCTCTGGCCCGGCTCGACATCGAGTCCTTGCTCACCGAGCTGCTGGAGCGCGTGGGTGAGGTGTTGAAGGCCGACACGGCCGCGGTCCTGCTGCTGGAGCCAGGATCCGACGAGTTGGTCGCCCGTGCCACGCGAGGGATCGAGGAGGAGGTGTATCAAGCCGTCCACGTGCCCGTACGAAGCGGGTTCGCCGGGCGTATCGCCGCCGATAAGCGGCCGGTGCTGCTGAACCGGGTCGACGAGACCACGGTAGCCAACCCAATCCTCTGGGAGAAAGGCATCCGCACCATGCTCGGCGTGCCGCTCCTCGTGGGTGAACGTCTCATCGGGGTCCTCCACGTCGGCCGCTTGGACGATCGCCCCTTCACGGGGGTGGATGCCGAACTGTTGGAACTGGTCGCGGAGCGAATGGCCTTCGCCATGCAAACCCGGGTCTTGGAGGTCGAACGGGCTGCTTCGCGACTATTGGAACAGGCCTTGCTCCCGCGAGGCTTTCCCAACTGCCCCAGTCTCGAGTTCGCCGTGCGCTACGTGTCGGCGGAGGGACGTGATGTGGGCGGGGACTGGTACGACATGTTCACTCTGCCCTCCGGTGAGCTCTGGGTCATCGTCGGTGACGTGGCCGGTCACGGCCTCCCGGCTGCAGTCGTGATGGGTCGCATACGGAGCACCATGCGCGCCTACTCGCTGCTCGGGCGGCCGTGCGAGGAGGTGATGGCCTTGACCAACCAAAAGCTGTTGCACTTCGAGCTCGGTGAGACCGCCACCGTGTTATGCGCCACCGCGTCGCCTCCGTATCACGAGTTCCGGATCTGTTCGGCGGGGCACCCGCCTCCGATCATCGCGTCCTCGGGCCGGTCCAATCGGCCGGTGCCCGTCGTACCCGGTCCGCCTCTCGGATGCAGAGGTGACCTCCAGCCCGCCTGCACCGTCGTCCCATTCACACCCGGGTCGCTGCTCGTCCTGTACACCGACGGGTTGATCGAACGGCGGGACGAATCCATCGATGCGGGTATCGGGCGCCTGTCCCAGTCGATCCCGCATGATCACCCCTACATCGCCTGCCGACAGATCATGCGAGCCCTGATCGGGAGCAATCCCCCCAGGGACGACGTGGCTCTTGTCGCCGTCCGCCGCCAGCCTTCCGAGTCCGGCTAGGCCCTCACTGGGCTTAGGCCGCCCCGGTCGGCCAGCTCCATCTGCCGCCAGGCCTATCGTCTGCCGGTAGGGCTGAGCTACGCGATGCGCCTACCGGGATGGGTCGCCATGTTCCCAGGGGACCCGACGGAGCAGCATGAGGGAGCGCTCGGGGACGGTAAGCCGGTCGGCCACCACGATCGGCCCGCTTTCGGGCGCGGTGGACAGGACGACCTCCCATTTGCTGTCAGCCGACCATTGCGGGGGTAGGACCCATTCCACGGGTTCGCCCTCCACGTGGAGGATGAGCAGGAAGGAGTCATCGGTCACGGGCTGCCCGTGATCGTCACGATCCGGGATGGCGTCCCCGTTCAGGAATACGGCGAGCGAGCGGGAGAACCCTTGATCCCAGTCCTCGTCTGCCATTTCGGCCCCGTCCGGCTTGGCCCACCCGATGTCGGGCGTGCCCCGGATGGCCCGGCCGTGAAAGAAACGCCGACGGCGGAACACGGCATGCTCGCGCCGCAGCGAGATCAGGTCCCGGGTGAACGAGAGCAGGTCGTCGTCGATTCCTTCCCAATCGAACCACGACGTTTCGTTGTCCTGGCAATAGGCATTGTTGTTGCCCTGCTGGGTGCGGCCCAGCTCGTCGCCTCCCAGCAGCATCGGTACCCCTTGCGACAGGAACAGCGTGCTCAGTAAATTCCGCTGCTGTCGCTTTCGGCACGATTGCGTCCCCAGATCGTCCGTGGGGCCTTCCGCCCCGCAGTTCCAAGAGCGGTTGTGGCTCTCGCCGTCGGCGTTGTCCTCCCCGTTTTCCGAGTTGTGCTTCTCGTTGTAACTGACGAGGTCCAAGAGCGTGAACCCGTCGTGGGCCGTTACCAGGTTGACGCTGGCCACCGGCCTACGACTGTCGGATTGGTAAAGATCGGAGCTGCCCGTCAGGCGGGAGGCCAACTCGCCAATAGCTGCAGGCTCGCCCCGCCAGAAGTCTCGGACCGTGTCGCGGTATTTGCCGTTCCACTCGCTCCACGAAGGAGGGAAATTGCCCACCTGGTAACCACCTTCTCCCACGTCCCAGGGTTCGGCAATGAGCTTCACCCGGCTGACGACGGGATCCTGCTCAACCAGGTTGAAGAAGGCCGACAATCGATCTACTTCGTAGAACTGACGGGCGAGGGTCGCGGCGAGGTCGAATCGGAACCCGTCGACATGCATCTCCGTGACCCAGTAGCGCAGGGAGTCCATGATCAGCTGAAGGCTGCGTGGATGGCCCACATTGAGACTGTTCCCGGTGCCGGTCGTGTCGTAATAGAAGTACGGTTCATCGGGGACCAAACGGTAATAGGCGGCATTGTCGATGCCTTTGAAAGAAAGCATCGGGCCCAAGTGGTTGCCTTCTGCGGTGTGGTTGTACACCACGTCGAGAATGACCTCGATCCCGGCCTCGTGCAGCGACCTGACCATGGCCTTGAACTCCTGCACCTGCTCGCCCCGCTGCCCTGACGCAGAATACTCGTTGTGGGGCGCGAAGAAACCGATCGAGTTGTAGCCCCAGTAGTTGCGGAGGCCACGCTCGACAAGGTGCGCGTCGTGCACGAACTGGTGGACGGGGAGCAACTCGACTGCGGTGATGCCTAGCGAGGTCAGATACTCCAGGGAGGCCGGATGGGCGAGGCCCATATAGGTGCCCCGCAGACCTTCCGGAATCCCGGGGTGACTGGCGGTAAACCCCTTGACGTGGACCTCGTAGATGATGGAGTCGTGCAGCGGTACCGACGGGGAACGGTCGTTGCCCCAATCGAAGTAGGGGTTGTGGACGACCCCCTTCGGAACGTGAGATGCGCTGTCACCCGTCTCCTCCGCCCCTTCGTCTCCGAAGTGGTAGGGAAAACAGGCCGGATCCCAGTCGACGGCGCCTTCGATGGCCCGGGCATACGGGTCGATCAGCAGTTTGGCCGGGTTGCAGCGCAGCCCTTCGGCGGGAGCCCACCTTCCGTTGACCCGGTACCCATAGCGCTGCCCGGCCGTGACCGTGGGCAGGTAGGCGTGCCAGCAGAACGCGTCAACCTCTTCAAGGGGTATCTGTGTTTCGGCCCCCTCGTCGTCGAACAGGCACAGGAGGACGCGCTCGGCCACCTCGGAGAAAACCGAGAAGTTCGTACCGGCTCCATCGAAGTGAGCACCAAGGGGAAGAGCCCGACCGGGCCACGCCTCGTCGGCGCTCGCTGGGTTCATGCTTGCTCCAATATAGCTACCTGGTCCGGGGCCAAGACGAGACCGCCGGTGGTGGTATGGGTCGCGGTGTCGGACGCGGCGAGGCACCTGGAGCCAGGCGGCACCGGCAGGAGCACCGGGTCCGGAGCCAGGTTTACCGTGACCAGGAACGGCCCGCGTTGAACCATCAGCCACTGGCCGGCCTGGTCGCAAGTCACGTGCTGGTGATCGAGACGAGGATCGCTCAAGGCCGGTAGATCACGCCGGAGGGCGATGAGTCGGCGATACCAGGCCAGCAGCTCGGCGTGGGTGTCGTCGGATACCTCGTCCCAGTCCAACCGGGATCGCTCGAAGGTACGGGGGTCGATGGGATCGGGGATCTGTTCCGGATCCCACCCGAATCCGGCGAACTCGCGGCGGCGCCCCTCCGTGACGGCCGCCCGGAGCTCCGGATCGTCGAAGTCGGCGAAGTACTGGAATGGGGTGCTCGCCGCCCATTCCTCGCCTTGGAAGAGGAGCGGCGTAAAAGGCCCGGTCAACAACAAGGCAGCCGCCACCTTGCATCGGGCCAAGCTCGTGAGCTGGCTGAGTCGCTCCCCTTGCGCCCGGTTGCCCACCTGATCGTGGTTCTGGTCGCTCACCACGAACTGGGACCCGGCCAACCCGGTCGGACGGCGACCCTGGCGCCTCCGGCGAAACGAGGACCACACGCCGTCATATACCCAGCCCCGACCGAGGGCCTTGGCCAGGTCCGAGAGCGAGCCGAAATCGGCGTAGTACCCGGTTCGCTCGCCGGTCAAGACGGCGTGCAGGGCGTGGTGCCAGTCGTCCGCCCAAGCCGCGTCCAGGCCGTAGCCGCCGCCAAGGCGAGGCTCGACCAGGCGAGGATCGTTGCGATCGCTTTCGGCGACGAGGAAGAGCGGCTTGCGGAGGTGACAGGCCAGCGCGTCGACCTCCACGGCGAGCTCTTCGAGAATGTGCAGGGGTGACTCGTCGGTAATGGCATGCACCGCATCGACGCGCAAACCGTCGCAGTGGTAGTCACGCAACCACATGAGGGCGTTGTCAATCACAAAGCGGCGGACTTCGTCGCTGTCGGGCCCATCGAAGTTGACGGCCGGGCCCCACGCAGTGTGTCGCCCATCGCTGAAGTAGGGCCCGAACTCCGGCAGATAGTTTCCCGACGGACCCAGATGGTTGTAGACGACGTCCATGACCACCCCCAGACCCCGAGCGTGGCAGGCATCGATCAGCCGTTTGAGGCCGTCCGGGCCCCCGTAGACATGGTGAGGTGCGAAAAGATCCACCCCGTCGTAACCCCATCCGCGACGACCGGAGAACTCCGCCACGGGCATGAGCTCGATGGCATCGACGCCCAATTCGATGACGTGGTCGAGCCGGCCGGCGGCTCCGTCGAACGTACCCTCGGGGCTGAACGTCCCAACGTGCAACTCGTAGAGAACGGACCCCGGCAGGGGCAGGCCGCGCCAGGTGGAGTCGTGCCAGGTGAAGGCTTCGTGGTCCACCAGCTCGGATGGACCGTGCACCCCGTCCGGCTGGGACGCCGACCTGGGATCCGGCCGCGGCGATCCTCCGTCGATGCTGAACGCATACCGAGTGCCAGGTCCAGCCGACTCCATGACGGCCGCGAACCAGCCTTTATCAGTGAGCGACATCCCGACTACCTCTTTCCCTGTCTGCACCCCGAGACGGCGCGCGGCCGGAGCCCAGACCCGAAAGGTGTGGGTCAAGGGTTGCCCCGGATGAGAACAGCCACCGGGCACTCGACCAGCAACTCCGACAGTCGGATCTGTCCGCCTGAGACCGGGGCACCGGTCAGAACATTGGTCCAGGCGCCCGGGGTCAACGACACCCTGTCCTCCCGGGTGGTTTCGTCCAGCCCCCCGGCCAGGCGGGGGATCACGACCACCAGGTCACCCCGCCCGAAGGCCACGGCGCGATCGCCGTCGGGGCCGTGTATATCGAGCGGTTCGTAACGAGCCGAGTTGTACAGGCCAAGGCGACCCCGCCGGCTGGCCAGAAGCCGCTGGATGAGCCACAGCTTCCACACCCCATGCTCATCGTCTCGAAGCGCAACCGACGGTGGACGCTGTGGCATCGAGGAGAGGAGCTGCTCCCGCAGGGAGAAGTCGACCGGGCGGCGGTTGTCGGGATCGACGAGACTCAAATCCCACAACTCGGTCCCCTGGTAGAGGTCGGCCACGCCTGGGCAGGTCAACAGGAGTGTGGTCTGGGCGAGGGAGTTGACGCGCCCCAGCTCAACGAGTCGATTGAGGCTCAGGAAACGCTCCACCTCGCCGACGAATCGACGGTCTGCTAACGCTCCGCTCACGAAGTCGACCATCGCCTCGTCGTAGTCGGCCACCGGATCGACCCAGGAGGTGTGGACCTTGGCTTCGTGCGTGGCTTTGTGCATGAAGGCGGTGAGTCGATCCCGGTCGATGGGCCAGGCGCCTATCACCGTCTGATACAGAAGGTATTCGGCGTTGCGATCGGGCCACGGCTCCCGGCGGTAGCGGTCGGTGATTTCGGCCAAACGCTCGACGAATGACTGCCAGTCATCCGGCCGTTCGGACAGCGCATGGATCCGAGCCCGTACGTCGGCGCTTCGTTTGGTGTCGTGGGTCGACAGGGTCAGCAGTGTCCCCGGCCAACTCGTGGCGGCCCGCAGGGAGTCCTGGTGAAACTGGGCCACGGTCCGGCCGAAGACGTCCGGCGCACCGCCAACCTCGTTGAGGGATATCAGCCGGTTGTACCGGTAAAAAGCCGTGTCCTCGACGCCCTTGGCCATGAGTGGGGCGCTCACTTGTGGGAAGCGGAGGGCGAACTCGACCTCGTCGGGCCCGACGTGCTCCAGCAGGAGGAGCTGACCCAGGAAGGACAGCAGCTCCGGATCGACATGTACGCCTCGCTCGGCGGCCGCACCTACGGCCGTTGCGACAGTGTCGCGATCAGCATCCGTCGGCAGCCGTCCAGGCTGCACGTACGTGCGGTAGACGGGAAAGGCGATGAGCAGCTCCTCCAGCGCGCCGCGCACCTCGCGCCGCGTGCGGTCGCGATGGCGTCGGTGCGACTCGCACACGCGCCCTAGCACCCGCGCCAGGCGCCCGAGCTCGCTCGCCAGTTCGTCTTCCAGCACCTGGCGCTTGGCCGAGGCGACGATCTCCCGGTACGTACGGTTCTCGCCGCTAAAGCTCTGATAGCAGCGCGTGATGTCGGTCTCGTTGTCTGAGTCCACAAACAGGTTGTTGACCCGGAAGACGAACTCGTAGCCGGTCGTACCGTCAACCGGCCAGTCCTCTGGCAGGTCCTCGCCCGGTTCGAGGATCTTCTCGACCACGGTGTACACGCCACGCGACCCGAGTCGCAATCGATTGAGGTAATCCAGCGGATGGCGAAGCCCGTCGATATGATCGACCCGAAGCCCTTGGACGGTGCCCTCGGAGGCGAACCCGAGCCAAAGCCGGTGGGTATCGGCGAATACCGACTCCAGCTCCTCCCGAAGGCCGACCAGACTCTCGATATTGAAGAATCTCCGGTAGTCGAGCTCCTCCGCCGCGGTTCGCCAGAACGCCAACCGGTAGTTCTGACGACGCAATAGCTGGTCCAATCGGTGGGGATCGTCATTGAGCCGCTTGAGTTCGACATCGATGGCCTTCACCGTCGACGGATTGTCGGTGCGCACACCTCCGAGCCGCTCCAGGAGAATCTCCTTGCGCCGGTGGCGCTCGGCAGAGGAGTCCCGGTCGGCCTCAGAAGCGTGCGGCAACCGTCCGAAGGCGCTCGCCAGATCGCTCAGAGCCCTGGAACCGGAACGCTCCGCAGCCGGCTCGAGAATCTCGTCGAATGTTCGCGGGGAGACGGGCAGCTCGTGCTCGTAGTAGCGGACGACAAATGAGCCCGCTTGCCATTGGACCGTCAACTCCCCGCGGTCGACGACTCGGCCGTAGTGATCCCCCAAGATCGGCGCAAGCACCGTCGCCCGGCTGGACTCGTCCGGTCCCTCCCAATCGATGTCAAAGTACGGGGCATACCGACTGAGGGGTCCGTTCTCCAGTACGTCCCACCACCAGCGGTTGACCTGACCTGCCGCAGCCATGTGGTTGGGCACGATGTCCACCACCTGTCCGAGGCCATGGCGGGCAAGGGCAGCGGTCAACTCGGCAAAACCACCGTCGCCGCCCAACTCACCGTTGACTCGGTGGAAGTCGACGATGTCATAGCCGTGAGTGCTGCCCCGAACGGCCTGCAGATACGGCGAACAGTACATGTGCGAGACGCCCAGTCGGGCCAGGTAACCCACCGCACCCGCGGCGGCCGGGAAACCGAACTCCTGATGGAGCTGCACCCGATAGGTCGCCGACGGCCTCACTCTCCCGAACCTCTCAAAGTTCGCCTCGCCGACAGGGTCGCCCTCCTCACAGGCATTCGGCCTCGGGTGAAGAACCCTCGAACCCAGGGAGGGGGAAACCATCCCTCCGACCGGCTGCTCACACTACACTCGATCGTCGACCGCGATCACCTACGGTGACCAACTGAAACAGACGACCATGAGCACACCAGTAACCATCGAGGTGAGTGAAGCCGATGGCTGGACGATCATCGCCGTGACCGGCGAGATCGACATCAGCAGCGCTCCTGCCCTGCGAGAAGCCATCGATCAGGCCCTTGGGGTTGGGAGCGACCAGCTGATCGTCGACATGAACGGCGTGTCCTTCATGGACTCGTCGGGACTCAATGTGCTCGCCGGGGCGGCCAAGCGCATGAGTCGTGGCTCCCTCCGGATCGCCGCCGCCGCCCGCCATATACGCAAAGTCTTCGAGATCACGGGCACAGACCAGGTCATCCCCACCTTCGATTCTCGTCGCGACGCCATGGTCGCCCCCCCGCCGGCGCGCCGACCGGCGCACTAGCACGACTCCCCTTCTCACCCGGCTGCCTCAGCTCGAACGCGATCCAGCAGCTCAGGACCGGGCGCGGCCGCAGCGACTCGGCTCTCCGGCCTCTTGCTTGGCCCTTCCGGCTGGCCCGCCTCCTGTCGGCATCACGGCCTCGGTACGTCCTGACCCATCGGCACCATCCTTCGTTCGCGCCGATGGTCTACCCATCCACTCTTCCGGCAAACTGGCCCTCGCCGTCTGGGCCAGGTGGGGAAACGGGTAACCTAGGCCGGTAGATGGACCGGGACACGTTGGGAATGCGTAGGAGTGGCCAGTCGGGCGTCGTGCGGGGAGATCACGACGTTCTGGTGTACCAGACGCCCGACGACTACGTGGCGGAGATCAGTTCCTTCGTGCGGGCGGCGCTGACCGCGGGTGAGCCGGTCTTGGTGGCCCTGCCCGGGCCGCAGGCCGAGCTGCTGCGCGGGATTTTCGGTTCGGACGCTGCCCTCACCTTCGCAGACATGGAGGAGCTGGCTGGGAATCCGGCCCGCATCATCCCGGCCCTGCGTCGTTTTCTCCACGGCCACCAAGGCCGGCCCACCCGCTTCGTGTCGGAGCCTGCGTGGCCCGGGCGCTCCCCCGCGGAGCTTTGCGAAATCATCCTGCACGACAGCCTCCTGGACCGGGCCACAGCCGGCACTTCGACCTCGTTGTTGTGCGCGTACAACGCCGCGACCCTCCCCCTGAAATTCCTCGACGCGGCCCGTCAGCTGCATCATCAGGTGATCGGCTTGGACGACCGCCGCCGCAGCCCCGCATCGAGATCGGACCCGGCCGCAACGCTCTTTGCCAGCCCCCTACCGGCGCCGCCGCCGTGGGCTCAGACCCTGGTCTTCGATCACGATCTGGCCCGGGTCCGGCACTTCGTCTCCGACGGGATCGCCACTACCGGTTTGGCCGCAGCTCGCGCCCAGGACCTGCTCCTTGCCGTCAGTGAAGTGGCCACCAACACCATGGTCCATGCGGACAGTGCCGGCGTCCTCCATCTCTGGCAGGACGCCCCCACCAAGTCCGTGATCTGCGACGTGTGCGACCAGGGACACGTCGACGACCTGCTCACCGGTCGACTCGGACCGTTCCCCCTCGCCCCCGATGGTTGGGGCTTATGGATGGTCAACCAGGTGTGCGACCTGGTCCAGCTGCGCTCGGGGCCCTGGGGCACCAACGTTCGCGTTCACGTCCACCTCATCTGACGGAGCCATCCGCGCCAACCACCGGCAATCTCCCCCGATGGCGACCCCATCAGCCGGGTACCTAGGTCGGAGTCCGTAAGCCACGTGGCCATCACCTGACCACGGTCGGGGTCCGCCCGAGCCGGCGACAACGTGGTCGCCAGGCCGGGTGGCTCCGGCCGCGTCCTCAGTTGGCCGCCCTTCCGGCGTGGCCAGTGGGTCGACCTGGGTAACAGAGTCAGTATGTACAGCATCCTCAGTGTCGATGGACAAGAAGCGGCCGAAAAGCTGCTCAACGAGACGGTGGGTCCGGATACGGAACTCGTGCACTCGCACATCGAGACGGCGCGGCACCAACCGGCGGGTGGAGAGCAGGACAACAATCTGCTCGGTGTTCCCGTCTCTCGCTTTACCTTCATCTTCAGGAACCGGATCTGAGCCGACAACGGCCTTTCCGCTCGGTGTCGGTGTTAGGCGATGGATTAGCGCCCGGACATCTGGGTATATCGGTTGCGACCCGCGCCGAACGCGAGGTAATCCGTGAGTGTCCTCGGACACATGACGAAGGAGCAAAACCGTGGGCGTTGCCACCAGCATCGTCGTCTTTGCCGTTGGAGCCATCCTGAGATTCGCCACGACCGTCCAGTCGACGAACTTCAATATCCACACGATCGGCGTAATTTTGATGGTCGTTGGAGCAGTTGGGTTCGTGGTGTCCCTGATCTTTTGGTCGTCGTGGGGAGGCTGGGGAGGCTGGCATCGAAGCCGAAGCGTCTACCGCCAACCCGACGGCTCGGTGATCGAAGAGCGTCGAGACTCGAGCTTCTAATCTCGCCGGAGGGGACCACCCGCCCACCGCGGTTGGTCCCTCCCGAGCCAAAGGCCAGCTGCCAGCACGGCGGCTGGCCTTTTTTGGTTTTTCGACCCCAGCTACCGGAGAGAGGTTTCTGCCTACCGGAGAGAGGTTGCTGCCCACCGGAGAGAGGTTTCTGGGGCCTCAGTTGCCGCCGTTCTGACCCGGATGGCCGTTGCCCCTGCTGCCGGAATGGCCGTGCGGACGGGGCGGTGCAGGCGCTTGACCCGGTCCGGCACCCGCCTTGGTGGAAGGTGGAGACGGCGACGGAGCCGCAGTGGTCACTGTGGTCGATAGCGGGGCGACGACTGGGGCCACCACCGGTGCCGGCGACGTTCCGTGCGGAGCAGGCGACGTCACGGGCGTGGTCGTAGGCGCGACCGACTTCCCTGTGCTGCCGTTCCCGATAATGATCGCGATCGCAGCAGCAGCTGCGGCTGCCGCCAGAGAGAAAACTCCCAACCGTCGCCGACCCTGGCCGCTGGGTCGCGCCCCCACCATTGGCGCGCTCGGGGCTGATCTTCCTCGGCTAGTGGCTGGGTGGCTTCCTCGGACGACGCCGCGTCGACGATGGCCACAGTCGGGTTCGCGTCCGTCGGGGTAGCCTCGATGGCTGCGGCCATGGCAGCCGCCGACTGCCACCGTTGGCTGAGGTCCTTCGCCAGCGCCCGCTCAATCGCGAGCGCCAGCGAATCGCCCACCTCGGGTTGTACGAGCCGGAGCGGCGCCGGGCGGGCGCCGCGAGCGATTGAGGCCCACTCCTCGGGGCTGTCGGCTCGAAGCGGCCTCTGGCCCGCGACGGCCTCGTAGAGCACGACCCCGAGGGCGTAGATATCTGACTGGACCGTGGCGGCCGCGCCGAGGAAGCGCTCAGGCGCCAGGTAGGCGGGAGTGCCGACCACCACGCCAGTTGCCGTCTGGTCGGGATCGTGGGCCAGCAAGGCCTTGGCGATCCCGAAATCCCCGATTTTCCACTGCCCCTCTGAGCCGACGAGGATATTGCCCGGCTTGACGTCCCGGTGCACGATGCCTTCGGCGTGAGCCGCTTGCAGGGCACCGAGTACCTGCACGGCCAGTTGCCGCGCCGCCTCAGGTGGCAACGGGCCGGATCGCAGCGCATCCCGAAGGGTTTGACCGGGCAAGCGCTCCATAATCAGAAATGGACGCCCATGATCCTCGCCGCTGTCAAACACCGCCACCACGTTGGGGTGGACCAACTTGGCCGCCAGGCGCGCTTCTGAGGTGAATCGCCGCCGTACAGCCGGCTGTAATTCGATATCGCGGCGGAGCCACTTGATGGCGACCGGGCGGTCCAAGCGGGCATCATGGCCAGCCTGCACCTCCGACATGCCACCCTGTCCGATCATCGGGCCTGGCTCGTAGCGCCCAGCGATTCGCAACGTGGGGGGTGATGGCGGTGCACCGTTGCTTGACGCGGTAGTCAGGTCTCCAGTTCTACCCGATGGACGGGCGCAGTAACCTTCGGGGCGGTTCGGCTGGGGTACTCAGGACAGTGGGGGTAATCCCACCATGGCCCGGAACTCGGAGGTCGTGTTGGTCACCGGAAAAGGGGCATCCGGTACGGGAACGGCCAGTCGCTCGCATATGGGCCCCCACCCATCGGCGGGAGACCATTCCAGCAGCTGCGCCGCGGGTACCTGGCCGCGGACGGTCGCGTTGTGCCGCTCGTAGGCCTCGATCATCGCCGTCGGATCGTCGATCTGATCGCTGAAACGGTCATGGAGCAGTTGTTTGACCGACGTCATCCAGGGCTGCATCTCGGGCGGGACCCATGCGAAGGCCCGAAAGATGGTGTTTGACGCGCTCTTGTACCATTCTTTCGGGTCACGGACCGACAGCAGTACGAGGGCGTCCGGGTTGGCCGCCAGCAACTCCGGCCAGAAGCTGGCACCGGGCCAATCCACCAGGGCGACGTAGCCGGCCAGATGGGCTGACCAGTCGATCGGTTTGCCGTCGATCGCATCCATCCAGACCGGGATCTGCTCGGGATGCTCGAACACCTCCGTCATGTGATGGCAAGGCCCTCCGAGCAGCTGCTCCAACGCCAGCTTCAGCGAATGCGTACCGGTCCGGCCAACGCCGGCGCCCACGACGCGCAATGACATAGGTTCCCCTTCCTCGACCCACGGCAAGTGCCGGAGGCCGGCAAAAATCTACCACGCCAGGCCCCGAATCCGAGGTCGAGCGCGGCCGGGCAGGTTGGGGCGGCATGTATCAGCACGCGATACTGACCATGCTCCGGCCGAGCCGCCTGCCGGTAAATCATCCTCAGGGAGAACGCCATGCCCGCGTTAACCGATCGATTGCAGCTGAGGCCTTTGTTCGAGGCCAGTGCGACCACCAGCACGGTGACGGAACTCCCGGGGACGCCTCGCGGTGCCCTCCGAGTCGTCGAGTTTTCTGCCTTTGACTGCAAGGGGGATCGTCTGACGGCGTCACTCGATCCCACCTCGGCAGCCGAATGGACGACGATGGTGTCCAACGGAGTGTCCAGCGCCGAGGGGAGGGTGGCGCTGTCGGCCACAACGGGCGACGTGGTGTACATGAGGTGGATCGGACGCTGGGACGCATCCAGAGACGGGGTGGTGCCCCCGCGCATCGTCTGTCTATTCGAGGGGAGCGGGGAAATGTCGTGGCTCAACAAGATCGTGGCCGCCGGCGTCGTACGGGGCGAGGAGGGGCACCGGAGTTATCAGCTCTACGAGTTGGCCGTCGGACCAGATACCGACGCGGACCCGACTGCGGGCCAACACCGTTTGGCCCCCTTGTTCACGTTAGACAACACCATCGATACCGCCAACGTCGTCCTCATTCCGGACACCAGTTCCGGTACCCGGGCGATCGGAGCCGTCAGGCTCGCAGACCTTCAGGGGAAGACCATGCGGGCCCATCTCCGCGGCTCGGCTGCCGGAGACTGGGCGGCAGTGAGCTCCGAGCGCACGGTGCTCATCGACGTCACCCAAACGCTCGAGACCGACGACGGCGCCCTCATCCACCTCAACTACCGAGGCTCCACCGACGCCAGCGGTGGCACCTACAGCACGCCGTCATATGTGGCGGGCGTGTTCGACACCGGCGACCCCCGTTACGAGTGGCTCAACACAGTGCTGGCCATCGGGGAGGGTCGCCACGACGTGCCGGAGGTCGTGTCCTATCACTTCTACGAGCTTCGTTGAGCGGCTGGCGACGGGTTCCCCCGACTAGCCCTCCTTGGCTGCGTTCCTCGGAGGCGCCGGCGTCGAGTTGACAATGGCCGCCACGGCCTGGAACTCGTCGTCCGACAAGTCCCAATTCGCCGCCGCCGCATTGGCCGCAACCTGCTCGGGTCGGGTGGCACCAGCGATGACGGACCCGACAACCGGTTGGCTGGTGAGCCACGAGATAGCCAACTCGAGGATCGTGTGACCGCGCTCCTGGGCGAAGCGCTCGAGCTCGTGCACCGTCTGCAGGCGTCCCTCCGTGAGGAGGGAGCTCTTGAGTCCCTTACCGATCGCGGTCTCGGCCGCCAGCCGTCCGTCGGCGGGGTCCTCACCCGCCCGGTACTTGCCCGTCAGCAAGCCGCTCGCCAACGGGAAGTACGGCAGAAGCGCCATGCCGTGTCGCTGGCACGCTTCGAGAACGCCCTCCTGCCGCGGCATCTGCAGCAGGTTGTAACGGCTCTGCGAACTGACGAAGTGGCTGAGGTTTCGCTCGTCGCTGACACTTCGGGCCTGGTCGATCAGCGCTCCGGTGTAGTTGCAGCAACCGATCTCGCGTACCTTTCCGTCGCGTACGAGCCGATCCATGGCTTCGAGTACCTCCTCCATCGGGGTATCGGGATCGGGAGTGTGCTGCTGGTACAGGTCGACGTAGTCCGTGCCCAAGCGGTTGAGCGTGTCTTCCAGGGCGGCGACGATCCGCTTGGCTCCACGCTGGTCGGGAGAGAGCAGACTGTCGTTTCTGAACTTGCTCGCAATGATCACCTCGCTACGGCGTGGACCGAGCGCGGATCGGATGTATTCCTCGGAGCGGCCGGTGCCGACGTTGGTCACCGTGCTGTACTCCTCGGCAGTGTCGATGAAATTGATGCCGGCGTCGAGGGCCGCGTGCACCACCCGGGCGGCATCATCCTGATCGCACGTGTTCCCGAAGAAGTCGGTCCCGAAGTTGTTACTTCCGAGACCGACGATCGAGACCTCGAGACTTCCGAGCTTCCGAGTCTGCATCACTTCTCCTTGGTGGCTGTCACTCGGGTGTCAGTCTGCCATCGGGCCCGGGGAGCCAGGGCGGTTCAGCCAGGCGAAGGTGTCCGACCCCTGGTTCCGGGCCACATCGACGAGCGGCACCGGCACACCCGTTTCGGCGGAGAGCTGCTGTGCCGCGTGCAGGTCCTTGTCCATGTTCCTGACATAGATCTCCATGGTGCGAGACGCGGCGTCCACCATCTGGCCCGCCATCCGCAGCCGCTGCAGGGACAGAAGGGCAATATGCTCCGGATCGGAGGCCTCGATGACATCCACGAGAGTTGCCGCGTCCACGCCGGAGGCCGCCGCCAGCTCGACCGCCTCGTGTACCGCCCGCCAGCACCCATAGGTGATGAGGTTGCGGGTGACCTTGGCCGCCATTCCCGCGCCCAACGGACCGCAATGCACGACCCGTTCGGCGAAGTCGTCCAGCACCGGCATTACTCGCCCCACGACATCGTCGGGACCGCCAACCAGTGCGAGCAGCCCGTGCTCGGCGGCCCGGTTACCGCCCGCGACGCCACAGTCGAGCAAGATGACGCCGTGGCGGGCACACACCTCCGCCTGTTCTCGTATCGACTGCACGGCTACCGTGGCCGTGACCAGCACGACCAACCCTGGGCGGCCTGCGCGCAAGACGCCGTTCTCACCACTGAGGACATCGGCAACCTGAGCGGCGTCGACGACCGCAAGCATCACCACGTCGCTGACCCGGGCCACCTCGGCAGGTGAGGCAGCTTGGGTTGGACCGCCGGCCATCCGGCGGGCCGCGTCAGGTCGAACGTCGTAGACAACCGGGACGCGGCCCCGTCGGGCCAGGCTGACAGCAATCCCGCCGCCGATATGGCCGAGCCCGATTACGCCGGCGCGAAGCGTCTCGTTGGTCGCGTCAGATGACTGACCGCCGTCGACGTGACTGGACATAGCTGCTCCTAGAAATACTCGAATACCTGGAGGCCCGCCGGCGTCCCCAGAACCGCCGTCCGTCGGTCGTCGGAAGCGGTGCCTAGTTCTTGTTGAGCGCGCCTGCGTCGACGGGAACGATGATCCCGGTGACATAGCGAGCATCGTCGGAGACCAGCCAGAGGATGGCGTTCGAGATATCGACGGCTTCCACCATGTCGACAGGGAGCGCATTGGACATGGCACTGGCCAGATCAGGATCGTGCTCCAACCACTTGGGCAGGAATTCGTTGACCGTCATCGGGGTCCGAACACCGGTCGGGGCGACACTATTGACGCGGATGTTGTGGGGTGCGAGATAGTTGGCCCAGGAGCGCATGAGACCAACGACTCCGTGCTTGGCCGCGGTGTAGCCGAGAAGTCCCGGCTCGTTGGTGGCCGCCCCGATCAGGCCTCCGGTCGAGCTGGTCAGCACGATCGCCCCACCCTGACCCCTCTCGACCATCGAGGGGATGGCAACCCGCACCGTGTTGAACACTCCTGTCAGGTTGACCCCGATGACGTCATGCCATTCTTGGTCCTGCGGATCGAGCGACAGAGGTCCGATACCGGCATTGGCCAGGACGATATCGACGGGCCCGAGCTCCGTGGTCCCCTCCTCGAACACGGCTCTGACCTCATCGACATTGCGCACGTCGGCCTCGCGGGCGACAATCCGCCTTCCCTCGGCTTCCACTTCCTTGATGGTCTGCGCCAGATCGTCAGGTGTTGACATCGGGTACGGCACGGAGTCGATCTGAGCGCAAATGTCAAAGCCGATGATGTCGGCGCCCTCCTGAGCCAGGCGGATGGCGTGGCTTCGGCCTTGCCCCCGGGCCACCCCGCTGATGAACGCGACCTTCCCCTCGAGCTTCCCCATGTTCCCTCCCCAATCGGCCAATTTCTCCAATCGGCCGTCGAAGTCTGACGAATTGGAGGCTAAGCGACCGCCGCCCCTCGGCGCAACCGAACGGGGCGCGCTAACCCCGGGAATCCCCGGCTGTCACCCAAACACGCTGTCGGCCCATTGCGACATGGGCGGACCGAGAAGCGGCCATCGACCAAATCCCACGGACCCTGCAGCTCGCCGGTCGATCCACTCGGTGTCAGGCCAGGGCGGGTCCACGACGGTGACATTCGGGAGCACCACCGCCACCTTGTCGCTCGTCGCTCTGGTGTGGTTCATGTCCGAGGAGCCGTTGCGGAACACCAGCGTCGGCGCCTGGATCCGGAGGACGTCCGCTTCCGCGATGCCGGCCTTCAACTGGTCGTCGCAGGGGCAAAACGAGCGCATCCAGCGCTCGAACGTGGCAATGAATTCCTTCGGGTCCTGATCGAGAAAGCGTTGCCGGTTGCTCGGGTTGCGCTCGATCACGTCCTGCCACTCGGGGAGGGCGGCGACAGCCTCCATGCCTCCGTTCCACGCCGCCGCGATCGATTCTTTGCAGTAGAGGTTGCCGAGGAACATGAGGCCATACACACCACCACTGATCCACCAGAGCGCCAAGCCGGCGGTGACCTCGGGATGGCGGGCGGCGGTGACCAGCGACGTTCGGGCCCCAGCCGAACCGCCACTCATGATGGCGGGCGCCAGGTCAAGGTGCGTGAGCAAGCCGGCCAGGACGTCGGCGTGCATAGCCGACTCCGATGGTCCCGCAAAATAGACGTCAGACTCACCGGTATTCGGGCGATCCCATATCAGGACCCGATCGCCCCGTTCGGCCAGCTGGACGCCCAGCTCTCGGATGCCGAGTGTGTCCAGGCTCAGCCGGCCACCCGGCATGACGACCCACGTACGGCCGTCGCCGTCGCCGATGACCTCATATCTGATGGACAGGTCGTTTATCGTCGCCTTCGGCACCCGCCGAACGTAGCATGCACCGCTCTCCTCGAGCGGCCCGGAGCCGGGGTGGATTGACACCGGCCAGTCGATTACCACCGTTTCGAGTCCGCACACGGTCACCGGTCGTTTGGCCAAATGTCCTTCGATACACTCGAGGGGTCATGCCTGCTCTGCCCCGGCTGATTTCCGTGGACGACCATGTGCTCGAACCGCCCGATCTGTGGTGGTCCCGCCTGCCCAAGAACCTCCGTGATCGCGGACCCCGGGTGCAACGCGAACGCGGGGTGATCCCCGACGCCTTGCAGGGCCGATGGACCGTCGACGACCGAGGGCAATGGGCCGATGTGTGGTACTACGACGACATGGTCCGGCCGTTGCAGCGGGGCCTGGCCCAGTCGGGTTTCGAGGGAGAGGACAACACCCGACCGGTGACCTTTGAAGAGGTTCTTCCCGGCGCGTACGACCGCGACGCTCGGTTGACCGTCATGGACCGAAATCACACGGATGCGTCAGTCTGTTTTCCCAGCATCAGCCGGTTCTGCGGGCAGATGTTCCTGGGAAAACAAGACAAGGACCTGGCCTTGCTCTGTCTCCAGGTCTACAACGACTGGATGATCGACGAATGGTGCGGGTCCCAACGTCCCGCCCGCCTCGTACCCATGACGCTGATCCCGCTCTGGGATACCGCACTGGCCGCCGCCGAAGTGCGTCGCTGCGCCACCAAGGGCGCTCATGCCATGAGTTTTCCCGAATGCCCGCCGGCTCTCGGACTACCCAGCATCTTTTCCAACTACTGGGACTCGCTCTTCGTAGCCTGCGAGGAAACCGATACCGTCCTCAACCTGCACGTCGGCTCGGCCGCGACCATGACATCGGCACCGGACGCGCCCCTCGACGAGGCCATATGCTTCTTTTTCCTCAATTCTCAGGTCGCGTTTACGGACTGGCTCTATTCCGGCGTGCTCGAGGACTTTCCCCAACTTCGCGTTGTCCTGTCCGAAGGCCAGGTGGGCTGGATCCCCTTCGTGACGCAGAGGATCGACAACACGTGGAAAAAGGCCGTCGGTCGTGAGATCTCTACCGGTCGACGGGCCCGGACGGTCCCCAGCTCCTCCCGGCCCGGCCGGGTGTTCGGCGCCATCTTCGATGACCTCGTCGGGCTGCAAAACCGGGATGCGATCGGCCTCGAGCACATTCTGATCGAGACCGACTTCCCCCACCAGGACTCGTCGTACCCGCACTCCGCGGAGGTGATCGAGCAGCTGGTAACCCAGGCCGGTCTCGACGACGCCGAGGTACGTCAGGTCGCTCGCGGCAACGCAATCACGGTGTACGGCCTCGACCGCTATTTCGGAATTACCTCATAGGAAAGGCAGGAATCGTGGCCGGTGGCTCACGCCGTCGCAGAGGTCTTCAGGTATTCAGCCGTTCGAATCCCGTGGTCGGAGAGTGGCAGCTGTCCCGACCACCGGCGCTCGACCAACCGGCGCTCGAGGCGCTGCCGACGTTCTATGCCGCAGGTGGTTCGGCTCGGTCCATCCCCTTTTGCGACCCTGATGGGGCAGACGGTGAGGGCCTGAGCCTGATCTGGTTGCGGTTCGGGGCCAACTACCCGTTGCCCCGCCACTCCCACAGCGTTGACTGTCTGTACTACGTGGTGGCGGGGGAAGTCCATCTGGGTCGCCGCATCGTCGGATCCGGCGAAGGGTTCTTCGCTCCGGCCGGTGTCACCTATGGCTACATCGCCGGGCCGGAAGGCGTCGAACTCCTGGAGTTTCGGGCCGCCACTTCCTTCGACTCGCAGATCCGGGAGGGCCCGGCGGGCTGGGCGAGGATCCTGGAAGGCGTCCGTGCCAATCGTGACCGATGGGCGTCGGAGATGGCGCCTTATGCCGAGAACTCCCGGACGGCCAACGGGTCTGTGCCCGCTGAGCTCACCTCGGGCGGGCTGCGCCGCTAATCCCCGGTAGCTGCCCGTCCACCGCGTTCGCAGGAGGCCGCGGTCGGGGCTCAGCCCATGGTCTTGGCCCCGTCGATCGTTTCCCGAATGATGTCGGCGTGGCCGGAATGCTGGGCGGTCTCCCCGATGATGTGGAGGAGCACCTGGCGAGCCGACCAGCGGGCGTCCGGTGGGAACCAGGGGGCCACGGGAAGGGGGTGCGACTCGTCGAGGGACGGGAGCTCCTCGAGGAGCTTCCCGGTGCATGCCGCCACCTCGTCGTACCGAGATAGCAAGCCCTCGAGCGTCTCGTCGGGCCGCATTTGAAACGTGGCCGCGTGGGCCTCCATCGCGGCCGGGTCGAAACCACCGATCGCCTCCGGCCCCCGGGTGATGAATCGGCACCACTGCCGCTCGGTGGCGGTCACGTGCTTGATGATCCCCCCTAGACACAGCCGGCTCACCGTCGGGCAAGAGGCCGCCTGCGCGTCGGTGAGGCCATCGACGGTGCGCCGGAGGAAGGTCCGCTGCTGGGCCAACTGCTCGGCCAGATCGTGACGCTCAGAACGGTTGGGAACACGGTCTTGAGTCATGCCCACAGCTTGGCCGGCATGGAGGACAGATTCTGTCCTGATCTACCGGATTTCCCACGAGCAGCAAGGAATTCGGGCTGCTTGGTGGCGGCCCGACGAGGTGACCGCTAACCTTTGATCATCAGATCCCCGATGCGCTGACCGATCATGGTGGCCGTCGCATTCTCGGGAGCCCGCACGACGTTGGGTGCGATCGAGAGATCCGCGATCCGGAGGTTGTCCACTCCGTGCACCCGACCTTCGAAGTCGACGACCGCCGCGGGGTCGTCGCCGGGCCCCATGCGGCACGTACCACTGGTGTGGAAGGCGCTGGACAGATTGTGTGCCATCCAGGCGTCCAGGGCGGCGTCGCTGGCCAGGTCCTCGTCGGTCGGTGCCAAGCGAGGTCCGAGGGCGCTCATGGCCGGGTGGCCCAGGATCCGTAACACGACCTCGATGGCCTCCCGGAACCGCCGTCGGTCCAGCTCGTGCTCGAGGTACCCGAACCGGAGCGCCGGCAGATCGGAAGGATCGGCCGATCCAAATTCCAAGTGCCCAGCTGACAACGGAAGCTGCATGCAGGCGTCATAGGAAAGGGCGTTCTCGTGGATGGAGATTCCTACGGCCTGGTCCATCGACATGCCCAATGGATAGATATGCATGTCGTTACGGCCGACACCGGCGTCGCAGGTCATGACCAGCATGGTCTGGAACCAGGGATCGTCCGGACGGGGGAGGAACGGTTCAGGCGCCGCGACCTGCACGCTGACAACCGGATGGTCATGGAAGTTCTGACCGACGCCGGCAAGGTCGTTGACCACGGGAAGGCCAAGGCGACTCAGCGTGGCTCCGGGACCGATGCCGGAATGGATCAGGATGTGGGGCGACATGATCCCGCTCGTGGACAGCACGATCTCATCCGCGCTGGCCCAGACCATCTGCCCGTCCCTTTCGGCGATCACGCCGGCGACCTTGCGGCCGTCCCAGAGCAGCCTGACGACCGACGTCCCTGCCGATATGGACAGATTCGGATGTGATCGAATGGGATCGAGGTAACCCATGGCCGCCGACACTCGCAGCCCGTCGATGCGGTTCAGCGGGACGGGCCCGACGCCCTCGCCGGCGGACTCGGCCAGGTCCTCCTTCTCGCCGAACCCGCAGCCGACGACGGCTTCGTAAAACGCGCGCTGATGGGCCACCCAGCTATCTCGTGCTGGTCGCCGGACAGGGATGGGACCCCGAGACCCGTGGATCACTCGGTCAGGAAAATCGAGGTCATTTTCCTGTTCTATGAAAAAGGGCAGCACGGAATCATACGACCAGAGAGGAGAACCCCACGAGTCGTAATCCTCGGCAATACCCCGCACGAAAATGCCCCCGTTTACTGCGCTCGATCCTCCGACGAGGCGGCCGCGGACGACAAAAGCCATGGGCTGGGCAGCGGTATAGTGGCCGGCGTACACGCTCAGATAGTCAGCCATCTCGAGCGGAGACCCACCCGTGATCAGCTCCGGCCATCCTTCCGGCGGCGGGAAGTCCGGTCCGGCTTCGAGGAGGAGCACGCGTCGGTCGCTTCCGGTCACGAGGCGGCTGGTCAGGGCACACCCTGCCGACCCGGCGCCGACGACTGCGGTGTCCCAATGCCCGAGAAACTCGGCCCCATCCACCCCGTACACAGTGATTGCCCTCCTTCAGGTCGCGGCCCGGCACCGAGCAGGGTATCGGCCGCTCACGACCCACAGGTGGCGATGAGCCCGTTTGGTATCATCGGCCCACCAACGAGACAGGGGGGCTTCGGGCGGTGGGCATGCTGGACGGCAAAGTGGCGATCGTGACCGGATCCTCCAGCGGGATCGGACGAGCCATCGCGGAGGTGTTCTCGAAAGAAGGCGCCGCAGTAGTCGTCAACTCGGTACGGTCGGTGGACCAGGGTCGTGCCTTCGCCGACAGCCTGCCCAATGCGGTCTACGTCCAGGCAGACGTATCCGACGAAGCGCAGGCCCGTTCGCTGATCGATACCGCCGTCGAGCGCTGGGGCCGGGTGGATATCGCCGTCAACAACGCGGGCTACGCCGACATGATCGACCACCGCGATCTCACCAGTCTGACGGAAGAGGTCTGGCGCCGAAACCTGGACATCAACCTGATGGGTGCCTGGTATGTGAGCCAAGCGGCGATACCGCACATGCAGGAGGTCGGAGACGGCTCCATTGTCAATATCACCAGCCTGGCCGGAGTCCACCCGACGGGGAGCGGCAGTTGCATCGCCTACGGCGTCGCCAAGGCCGCCGTCAACCACTTGACGGTGCTCTTGGCCAACGCCTTCGGCGAGGACGGCATCCGGGTCAACGCCCTCGCCGTCGGGCCGATCGAGACGCCCATGTGGAACCAGTCCCGCAACACGACCCGGGAGACCGTAAAGAGCCGCACGCTCCTCGGGCGCCCGGGCCAGCCCTCAGAGGTGGCCCAGTACTGCCTGATGCTGGCCGCGCCCGGCTATGCGACCGCCCAGGTCATCGTGGTCGACGGAGGCATGCGGTTCCGCGTCCCGCGGTAGCAGATGGCCGGTGCCCTCCCCGACCCCTTTCCGGACCGCTCCGCCCGCCATCGCCCATCGCCAGTCCCATCCTGGGCTCCGGAAGAAATTCGCCCCGCTGGGTGTTGTTCACTCGTGGGCGAGTCGGGCTGACGAGGGGGGCGCCCGCGGATGTACGAGATGGATGTGGGAGTGTCGTTCGGTTGAATTGCAGAGGTTGTGGTGATGTGGTCGACCCTCGGCGGGTCGAACTCGGTTACGACTATTGCTTGAAACCCGAGTGCCAGCAGCGCTGTATGAAGCGGGTAAACCTGGCCTCGGTAGGAGTCAACAAGGCCGCGGATTACTACACCACGGCCGATGAGCTGCTGCCGCCTCCGGCGCCGGCGCCACTGCCGGCGGCCGAGGAGGAAAGCGTCAAGACTGCCGGGTCCCGTCCCGCGCCGCCCCCGAAGACGCCGAACGCCGGGCCCAGCACGCTGGCTCGGCTGCGTCAGTACGAAGCCGAGCTCGATACGAGCATCGCGGCCTGGTACGAACGGTTCCGAAGTGGAGACATCACCGCGAGAGAGATGGAGCGCGAGTGCGACAGACTGGTCGCCAGCTTCAATCAGCGGGTAATGAACGAGAACATCCGTTACCGGTCGATGCTCAGAAAGCGCCGCCAGATCACATCCCGGTAGCCAGACCACATCCCGGTAGCCAGACCCCAACCCCGGTAGTCAGGCCTCCCCGGGGTCGAGGCGGGGGCCGGGTATGAAGGTGATCGGGATGGCAGCCGGGGCCCGGGTGAAGGTCGTGTGGTAGTGCACGGTCGCGCCGTCCTCGATCTTCAAGTCCTGAAATCGGACGACGATCTCCGCCAGGGCGATGCGCATGTTCATCCGGGCCAGGTTCGAACCCGCACAACGGTGAATGCCCGCGCCGAACGCCAGATGCCGATTCTTCGGTCGGTCCAGAGTGAACACGTCCGGATCGGGAAACTCATCCTCGTCGCGACCGGCCGAAGTCCAATAGATCAGGACCTTGTCGCCCTCGCAGATCCGATGGCCATCGATCTCGGTATCGCGCATGGCCGTGCGGGCCTCGGCGATGAACGGAGTCTCGAGCCGCAGGAATTCCTCGATGGCCTTGGGGATCAGCTCGGGTTGCCGGGCCAGCCGAGCAGGGATGTCTGGGGCATTGCACATACGCACCATCGCCAACCCGAGGGCGCCGGCCGTCGTCTCCAGACCGCCAAGCACGAGCAGCTGCACCAGTCCGACGACCTCCTCGTCGGTGATCGGCCGGCCCGCCACCTCGGCCTGTAGCACGGCATCGACCACGTCACCACACGGTGGCTCCCGCCGGCGCCGCTCCACGAACCGACCGATCCATTCCGACAGGCCGGCCCAACACGTCGCCGCCTCAGGGTCATTGGGATCCGACGTCTTCGAGGCCAGGTAGGCGACCCGCTCGATCTCGTCGGCCGGCGCGTTGAGGGCGTAGTCGAAGAACGACAGGGCCGGATAGATACGAGCGAAATCGCCCATGAACTCGCACCGGCCCCGTTCAATGAAGGCGTCGATCAGACGAGTGACCAGCTCGCGAGTCCTCGGCTCCCACGGGAGCACCGCGGCCGGACTGAAGTACGGATTTATGATTTTCCGGTAGAAACGGTGGAGCGGCGGGTCGGACTCGGTCGGAAGGTTGCGGACGGCGATAGGGGCCACCGGCACGGTCAGACCGTGCGCCGAGCTGAAGGTCTCCCAATCCTCGACCACCCGGAACACGTCCTCGTACCTCGTCACCACCCAGAACCCGCCGTACCGATCGCTGTGGGCCACCGGGCAGGACGACCGCATGCGGGCCAGGGTGGGAAAGAGATCCCCGGTGACGACAGGCGCCATGTGATCGAAGTGCTGTGCGTACCAATCGTCTGGAGGTGCCGCTGGTGATGCGGTGAGGTCCATTGTCCCCCAATCGGGTCATCGAAGCCCGGGTCAGGGCCCTACGGCCAAAATTACCAGCAGATTCGTGGGCCTCGCCGCACGCCAGGCCGGGAGCGTTGGCGGCGGCTACCGGGCGGCGAAGGACGACTCCAGTGCCGGGGTAAAGCTCGGGTCGATCCCGAACAGCCGGCGACCGTTGTCGTCGATGATCTTCCTGGCCACGCCCGGATCGACGTCAGGGCGGTTGGCGATGATCTGCGGGGCCCGCAGGTCCGATCCGATATCCAGATGCGCGTAGTCCGTGCCCACCACCAGATTTCCTTCACCCGCATAGCGGACGAGATAAGGAATGTCATCGTCGATCTGACAGGCGACGTAGAGGTTGTGACGGGCCATCAGCTGGGTGTCGACCGTCTTGGTCTCATCCAGGGCGCGCGTCATGCCGCTCTTTTCGCTGGCCCTGGAGGCTTCATGCAGAACGAACGGGATCCAACTGGCGCCCGCCTCCATCCATCCCCAGCGCAGCTGCGGGAACCGCTCGTGGATGTCGCCGACGCAGAGGCGGTGGAACCCGAGCGGAACGTCGGTGACGATCTCGAAGCCGTAGCGGGCGTCGGGGAGCGAGTGGCCAGGAATGTCATGACCGACGTGAACACACATGGCCAGATCCAGATCCTGCGCTTTGGCATAGAGCGGGTACAGGTACTCGTCATCGAGCACCATGCCGGACATCCGTCCCTGCATGTGCACCCCGACCGCGCCATGCTCCTTGCCGAACTCCATCTCCTCGAGAGCTCGGTCCAGCATCCGCACCGGGGCCCGCAGCGCCCACCGGATGCGCTGACCGCTCTCCTCACACTTCTCGGCCATCCAGCGATTCCAGCTGCGGGCCAGGGCGGCTTCCACAATAGGGCGGGGGATATTGGCTCGAATAAAGAAGGTGGAGAATATGACCTGCACGTCGACACCCAGGCTGTCCATGTGGGCCAGGCGGGCCGGTACGTCGGAAAGAGAGGTCACACCGGGCGGGTACAAGGCCTGGGCGCGCTCGTCGTCTGTGGGGTGGTAGCGGTCGCCGCGAATAGCCATCTGGCCGTTGATGAACCAATGCTCGTACTTGGACTCTGAATCCCGCAAGGTCCGCGGGCGGTACTCCCGCTCATTGGGATCGAGGTAATCCCACGCCGCGTCGCCCTCGTAGACATGGGCATCGCAATCGATGTATCCCATTTCCAACTCCCTTCGCGTTCATCGAGCCTTCGATACCTGGCAGCCGGCGGCCCGCCGCATCACTGCAGGCTTGTGAGCACGACCAAAGCCCAGCCTACTCTTCGGCTCCGGTCGGGCCAAAAGGGGCCGAAGCTTGACAGTGACACCGGCCACGGAAAGAATCGAGCCCTCGTTCTACGATGTCGGACTCGCCGGGGAAGGGTACAAGGTTGCGCGCAGACGTTGCCAAGGTGGGCGCCAGTTCATTGCCAGTGGTCATCGGGCGCACTGGGAGGTCGCCGGTATGGCCCTGAAGGATCCGGCCGCCATCGTCGGAATCGGTTACACCCCGTACTACAAGCGGGGACAATCCGTGCCCGAGACCAGGATGTCCATGGCGTGCACCGCCGTCCTCAACGCCCTTGACGACGCGGGCCTGGCGATCGGCGACCTTGACGGCTTCAGCTTTTGTGCGAGCGCGATCGACCCGGCCCAGCTGGCCTCGATCCTCGGCGTGACCGAGGTTCGCTTTGCGGCCACGCTGACGGCCGGAGGAGGCGGATCAGCAGGGTCGCTCGGTCTCGCCGCGGCGGCGATCGGCTCCGGGCAGGCGGAGGTCTGTGTCACCCTCATCACCTTGCAGCAGGCGACCCACCGTCTGGGCGGCACGAGAGCCGGCGGTCAATCCGGAGGCGAGAGTGGTTATGGTCCCCTGCAGAGCGGGATCTCCCCATCCCTGGCCTTCCATGCAGGTAGTGGACTCATGTCGATGGGACACAGCGTGTCGCTATTGACCCGCCGCCACATGCACCAGTACGGCACGTCCAGAGACCATCTGGCTGAGATCGCCATCACCCAGCGGGACCATGCCATAACCCGCCCGACGTCGCTGCAGCGGTTGCCGTTGACTCGCGAGGACTACTTCAACGCCAGGATGATCAGCGACCCGCTGTGCCTGTTCGACTACACCATGGAGAGCGACGGTGCGGTAGCGGTGGTGGTCACCTCGGCCGACCGAGCCAGGGACCTGCGCCAACGTCCCGCGTACATCATGGCCTCCGCCCAGGGAGGAATGGGCCGCTGGGGTCCGGCGGTGAGCGGCTATTTCCAGCAACCAGACGAGTATTTCGCGTCGTCAGGTCATCGGCCCGTCGCCAGACGGCTGTTCGAAGCGGCGGGCATTACTCCAGACGAGGTTGACGTGGCCTTGCTCTATGACCACTTTTCGCCCATGGTGCTGATGCAGCTCGAGGATTACGGCTTCTGCCCCGTCGGGGAGGGTGGACCCTTCGTCGCAGAAGGAAACATCCGGCTCGGCGGCAAGATCCCGGTGAACACCCACGGCGGGCACCTTTCGGAGGCGTACCTGATCGGCATGACCCATATCCGAGAAGCCGTCGAGCAGCTTCGTGGGGTGGCCGTCAACCAGGTCCCGAACGCAGAGATCGCTCTGGTGACGGGGGGACCCGCGTCGCTCCCCGTCAGCGGCACCCTTCTGAGGAGGTAGACGATGCCCGAAGGCACCCGAGGGGTCTTTCCTGTCGCCCTCGACGACCCTTACGCAGATGAGTCGACCCAACCCTTCTGGCAAGCGGCTCTGGAAGGACGATTGATCGCCAGTCGGTGCTCGCGCTGTGGGCAGTTTCTGCTTCCTCCCCAGCCCCGTTGTTTCCAGTGCCAGGGGACCGAGTTCAAGTGGGAGGAGCTGGCCGGGACGGGCACGATCTACAGCTATACGGTCGTGCGCCATCCGTTGGCTCCTTACCTGCGGGAGGTCGTCCCCTACGTGTCAGCTGTGATCGAGCTCGACGGGACGCAAGGCGCAGGCTCGCGCTTGATGGCCAATGTCATCGACTGCGACCCTGAGACGGTCTCGATCGGCGACCGGGTTCGGATCGTGTTCGACAGGCTGAGCGACACCCTGGCGCTGCCGCGGTTCGCCCCGATGGCATGATCGTCAGCAGGCAAGGCCGGCCCGCAGTCATCACCGGCGGTGCCAGCGGGATCGGCCGGGCTCTGGTCCGCCGCTGTGCTGCCGAGGGCATGCCGGTGGCAGCCCTGGACAAGCGTCAAGACCGCCTCGACGAACTGGCCGCGGAGATTCCGGGCTTGCTAGCTCTCGCCGTGGATGTCAGCCAGCCTGATGAGGTAGAGGCGGCCGCCCGCCGCTGCCTGGAAACGTTCGGTCCGCCCGGCCTGCTGTGCGCCAACGCCGGCATCGCCGGACCGACCGGCCGGCGCCTGTGGGAGCTCACACCCGCGCAGTGGGACGGCGCCCTCGGGGTCAACCTGATGGGACCCGTGAACTGCCTGAGGTCCTTCCTGCCGGCCATGCTGGCCGCAGGAGGAGGGCACGTGGTGATCACGGCGTCGATGGCGGCGGTCACCGCCCGCGCCTCTACCCCGGTCTACGCCGCATCCAAGCGAGCAGTCCTGGCCGTCGCAGAATCCCTCCGCATGCAGGTCGAGCGAGACGATCTCCCTATCGGCGTATCCGTCCTGCTACCGGCGACCGTCTCCACCAACTTCTCAGAGAGCCACGACGGGGCATTCGATCGGGCCGACCGGATCCCCGATGCCAGCGCTCCCATCGATCCGGCGCAAGTGGCGCAGCAGGTGCTCGACGCAGTCGACCACGATCGCTTTTACATCTTCACCCACGCCGACAGCCAAAAACGCCTGGATGCGTGGTACAACCAGATCGTCAAGGCCTACGAGGTGTTCGGCGCGCCCTGACGGATGGGCCCTTGGCCGGCTCACTGATTCCGGGCCCTACTTGCCCGCATCCGTCGCGCCGTCACGACACCGCCTACCATGCCCACGGCATTCTTTTGAGGGAGGGCCAGAACAATGGACGGTGCACCGACCGGTGGGATCGAGTTGTGGATGGGTACGAGCAACACCGAAGGCTTGGCCGTGGCGATCGCCCAAGAAGCAGAGGCCAATGGGTTCGACGGCATCACCCTCGGTGACGTGGAGTGCCAGAACCCCGACGCGTTCGTGGGGCTCACCGTGGCCGGGGTGGCAACCAGCCACCTCCAGCTGGGCGTGGGCGTCACCAACCCTGTCACCCGTCACCCGGCCGTGTTGGCCTGCTCCATCTCGACCGTCCAACACGAGTCCGGCGGGCGGGCGGTCCTCGGCATCGGGCGGGGCGACTCGGCGGTCAGGAAGATCGGCCTCAAAGCGGCGACGGTCGACCAGCTCGAGCACTACCTGATCCGGTTGCAACGGTATCTCGCGGGTGAGAAGGTCGACGAGGACGGCCCGATGGCCCAGCTGACCTGGATCAAGGAGATGTCGGTACCCAAGGTGCCTGTCGATGTGGCCGCCTCGGGGCCCGAGACGATTCGGGCGGGCGCCCGTCAGGCCGAGCGGGTCACTCTGAACGTGGGCGCCGACCCTGACCGGGTGCGTGGCGGCATCGAGTTGGCCCGAGAAGCCCGAGGGGCTTCCGGTCTCGAGCCCACGAGTGTGTCGATGGGCGCGTACGTCGCCGTCGGTCCCCACCCCGACCGCGAGCTGGCCCGACAGCTGATCAAACCGGTCGGTGCGGTTTACGCCCGCTTCTCCCGTGCCGCCGGGCAGTTGGTCGGCCCGCTCGCCGACAAGGACCAGTCGGTCATCCGGAACGTCATCGACAACTACGACATGAACCGCCACGGGCGAGGCGGAGCATCCCACCTGGCCTACCTGACGGAGGACTTCCTCGACCGCTTCGGAGTGGCCGGACCGGTGGACTACTGCATCGACCGGCTCGCCGGCCTGTTCGAGCTGGGGTTGGATCGCATCTCCCTCGTCGGGCCGACCCGCGACGCCCCGCCGGAGGTGGTCGAGGAATCGCGGCGGCTCCTCTTCACCGAGGTGATGCCGGGCGTGCGCCAAGCGGTGGCCGCCAAGCGCGGGAGCTAGACGGCCGCGCTCGCCCTCACTTTTGGACATCCGTGCCGCCTCAGGCTGTTCAGATGTCCACTTGTGGGCGGGTATCGGCGGTCAGCCACCTACGAGCACGTCGCGAAGCACCGCCGCCGCGGATCGGTCGACGTCCCGCGTGGCGGTGACCAGCAGGAGTCCCCCGTCTCCCATCATGGCGCGCAACCCTTCCAGGGCCTCGCGGGCCGGGCTTTGGGTCAGCTCTTGCCGGTAACGCTCGGCAAACTCGGCGAACCGCTCCGGTTGGTGCCCGTACCAGGTCCGCAACTGGGTGCTGGGGGCCACCTCTTTCAGCCAGAGGTCAAAGGGCGCACCTGCCTTTTTAAGGCCGCGAGGCCAGAGCCGGTCGACGAGGACCGCGTGCCGCCCGGAGCGTTCAGGGTCGCCGTACACGCGGGCGATGTCGACGTCCGTCTTCCGATTCGCTTGGGGGCGTCCGGTGGGCGCCTGCTCGGCGCGCCGGTCGCTCATCGAGGTGGGACCATGGACTGGAAACCTGCCGTTACGGAGGTGGCCAGCGTAACCCTGTCCCGCGGCCGGGGATCAGCTCGATCCCGACAGGGCGAGCATTCCCAAAGCGGCCACCATGGCCAGGGGCACGGCGATGACCCCAAGCCGGGCCGCCTTCGGGATGGAAGGGCGGGTCCCGGCCGAGCGGGCGGCGCGAAGCCAAAGGATCCAGGCGAGGGAGCCGCTGACGAACAGGTTCGGGCCCACGTTGAGACCCACCAGCAAGGCGAAGGGGTGGTCGGGGCGACGAGCCGCCAGCAGGGAGGCAGCCGGCAGATTGTTGACCAGCACCGCGGCGGCGGCAGCCACCACGCCGGTGCCCCAGAGGTCCAGATGGGCAAGAAGGTCCGCAGGTCCCGACCAGACCCGGCCCAGACTCCCCAAGGCCACGGAGACGCCGAACAGGCCCACGAGGACTGGAATACTGAGCAGGCGCAGGACGCGCTGCGGCTGCTCTTTACCGGTGGCGACCCGGGCAGAGACCGCGGCCACGCCAACTGCGGCCACGGGGATCGCCGGATTTCGCAGAACGAGCACCAGCACCGTGGCCGCCAGCACGGCTACCAGCCCGAGCCCGATCACCGGCCGTTGGGCGGGCTCGACATTCTCGACCCTGACGACAAGCGAGCGACGCTCCACCCAGGCCACCACGGCCGCGGTCACGATCGTCGCGGTCAGGGCGGCCGCCCACATGTGGGCGAAGAACTGCTCTCCAGTCAGATGGAGATGACCGAGGACGATCAGGTTCGTCAGGTTGGATCCGGGGAGAAACAGCGATCCCGCGTTGGACAGCAGGAGGCAGCCGTACAACAGCGGCGTCTCGCCCTCTCCCCTGCTCCTCGCCGCGTACACAAGTACCGGGGTGAGCAACGCCACCGAGGTGTCCAGGTTCAACAGCGCGGTGACCACGCCGATCATCACCGTGGCGCCGGCGAAGAGCACCACGCCGCTCGACGCGACCCGGGCCAGCCGCTGACCGGCGCTGGCGAAAAGGCCGTCCTCGTCAGCCACCACACCGATGAGCAGCAAGCCCGCGACCAGGACGAAAGGCGGCCAGACCTGACCCGCGGCGGACCTGGTAGCACCCGCATTCAGCGCCGCCGCCACGATGGCGGCGGCCGATCCGACACCGGCGAGGAGCCAGCCCAGCCACCCGGCCGGGCTTCCGTCGGCACCCCCCGGCGAGTCGAGGTCGCCGGCACCGTCCTCGCCGCGGCCTGTCAGGTCGCCACCGGACGAGGCACCAGACCGACCATCGGGCGGACCACCGGACCTACGGGGCGCGGAGGGAGCACCATCACCCCGGCGATCGAGGAGGCGGCCAGAACCCGGCTTGCTCGGGAGAGGTGACCGTACCGAAACCGGCCGACCCGACCGTCGAAGCTGCGAGCATGGCGGCCGGCGGCTCGGGATGGCGATAGATCCGGCAGGCGTTCCCGAAACACACCTTCCGGATCGTTTGTCGATCGAGATGCAGCAGCTCGCTACGGAGAATGTCCTGCGAAAATGGCCACGTGCTGTCGAAGTGTGGATAGTCGACCTCGACCATGACCCGATCCTCACCGATGAGATCAAGGAGCCGAAAGGCGGACGGATCTTCGATCGAGGTAAAGACGAAGTTGCGCCTGACCACCTCTTGGGGCGTGGGCGCCCCCGTCGGCCAGCCCTTGCCAACCCCTTTGGCTTGACGAAAGGCCCGACCCAGGCGCTCCAGCGCCATCGGCACCCAGGAAACTCCGGCCTCGGACAGGGCGATCTTCAGTCCCGGAAAGCGCAGCGGGACGCCCGAATAGATCCAATCGACCAGTTGCTCGAACCCGCTGATGGGAAAGATGGCGACGCTGACTTCCTCAGCCGAAGAGGTGCACGGGATACGCACCTTGCCTTGGGAGCCGACGTGGAGGTTGACGACGGTCTCGGTCTCCTCGCACGCCCGGAAGAAGGGATCCCACGACCGGTCGTAGATATTCGGGAATCCCAGGCCCTCCGGGTTTTCCGAGAAGCTGACCGCCCGAAATCCACGCTCGGCGTTCTTCTGGATCTCGTTGGCCCCCCGGATGGGATCCGGCATCCAGGGCAGCTGGCAGGGAATGAACCGCAAGCGATCCGCCCCGCACCAATCTTCGAGCATCCAATCGTTGTAGGCCTGCAAGCAGGCGAGCCCGAGCTCCGAGTCGCGCATCCTCGAGATTCGCTGGCCGGCGAATCCCCACACGATGGAGCAGAAACACAAGCTCGCCCAGACGCCGACCAGATCCATGTCGTGCAAGCGGGGGCCGGTCTGCCAGACCCCGGCTCGGAACTCGTCGTACGTCGCGTTGGCGAGGGCCCACTCGGACATCGACCGGCCCGCTCCCCCATTTCCCATGACGATCGGCACCGGAACCTCGTCGACGATCCACCACGGGAGCCCGTCTTCGCCCACGCCCAAGTGCGGGGCCCGGTCCTGCAACCTGCGGGGTAGCCTTCCCTCGAAGAGCGTCGGCGGCTCGAGGGCATGATCGTCCACCGAGACGATCGGGCACAGGATCTCCTCCCGATCGGGCTCCGGTATGAAGGTCACCGATCGCCCCCGACCGTGTTGACGGGCCTTCTCGATGTTGTAGTCGTCTTCGGTTTTCACGCCGACCCCTTCTCCTCCTGGAAGTCGCCCACCCCGGGGCCGGAAAGGGGCCGACCGATCAATCGGCTCCGCTCCAGTAGCCGGGAACCTCATCCGCGGCCGGAGGGCTGGCCAGGTCTTCGGGGGTGGGCGCCGTGATGCTGGCCGCCACCTTGGCTACCTCCGCCTCGTCCAAGCCGTAGATGTCGATCGCGGTGCCGCCGAGCATCCGCCGGGTCCACTCTTCGGGCACACCGGCGAAACACAACTGCATGGCCACCCGGGTGGACGACGGTCCGCCGGGGTGGGTCAGAGTGCCCTCCACATGAGGGTAGTCGGCCCCCCACATCACGTTGCCGGCGTAACCCAGGCTGACGGCGGTATGGGTCTCCTCGGGGGAGCGGTGCAGCAGGCTATTGGCATTGAACACGTTGGTGGCCAGGTACTCGCTCGGAGGACGAGGACACTGCTCGCGGCACATCCAGCCCCGACGATCCCACACCTGATCGAACTCGGCCGCCGCACCCGGCCACCAGGTGGCGCCCTGCTGCATCAGTTCGGTGTAGACCAGGCGCAGGTTCGGATGGCGTTCGAACACTCCGGAAAAGATGAACCGCGGCAAGGCCCGACGGCTCAACCAGGTCCCGCCCTCGAAGAACTTGATGACCCCCTTGGTCGGCCCATCCCATTGCTCAGGATTGGCTACGCCACAGTGGGTCACGATCGGCACCCCGAGGTCCTCGCACGCCGACCAGAACGGCTCCCACTCCGGGAAATCGACATCGAGCATGCCCGGACGGGGCGTGGCCGGGAAGTTCACGCCCCGCAAGCCCAGCTGGTAGGCGTCCTCCATGGCCTTAATGGAGGCATCGATATCCCACAGCGGCAGGTGGGCCAGGCCGACCCGACGGTTGGGCGCAGCCGCACAGGCATCGGCGAGCCAGCGGTTGTAGATCTGCTGCCCGACGCCGACCAATTCCAATTGGTGGGCATCCCCATCGACCCGCAACCGGAACGCACCCAGCGGGTCGGGGACAAAGGGGAACGGCTGCCCGTTTTGGCTGCCGTGGAAGATCACCTCGGCCGCGACGCCATCGCGGTCCATATCCGCCAGGCGAGCATCCATGTCGTAGTGGCCAAGCACGGCCGCATTCTCCCGAGCCCGATTGCGCCTCTGGTCCGCCTCCGGGAACGGATACTCATCCACGTCTATATGCACGTGGGTACCCCCCTCAGGCGGCTGGTACTTGGCTACGAAAGCATCGAATTCGTCCAAGTATCCCGAGGGGCAATAGGGACGAAGATCCTCCTTGATCCTCGGGCCCACATGACTATCAGCCGAGACCACACTTACTGGAACCGTCGACGACTCCGTGGCGACCACCTCGAACTCCGGCTCACGAGTTACGGTCATGTCCACTCCCTTCTTCGGCTTCAGACTACAGCGAAAACGTCTTGGCTCCCGGGCCGCATGCTCCCACACGGGGGGTTCACCCGCAAGGCTGACGGCGGCCCGCAGCGCCTTTACCAGGGACTACGCGCCGAGCAACACCGGCGCCAAAGGGCGCCACCTGCCGGCCATCCTCTGACAGTATCAGTGGGATCTGAACCGGCCGTCGAACCTCTGCGAGCACCTACCGCTCAGGGGGAAGGACGGCAGTTACATAGCCGGCGTCGAAGGAGAGACTCATGCCCAAGGGCGTTCTGATCGTGATGACCGAACCACTGGAAGGAAAAGACCAGGAGTACAACGAGTGGTACGACAATGACCACATTCCCGCCCTCCTCAAGGTTCCCGGCTTTGCGGCCGCGCAACGGTTCGTGGCGGTGCCCTGGATGAACGGGGAATTGCCCGATCGCCGCTATCTCACGCTCTACGAGTTCGACACCGACGTCGAATCGGTCAAGGAGGCGAACCTGGAGGCCAGGAAGACGCGCACGCACGAGACGCCCCCGGTCATCGATACCTCGGCCAGCATCGTGTACGCCTTCGAGGCCGTCCGCGACCGGGTCGAGGCCTGACCCACATCCCGATCGGACCGGCCCCGGCCAGATCGGTCAGGTGGCCGGGCCGGTCCGGTACGTTCTCTGGAACTCCCCGATCCGCTCGGACAGCTCGTCGCGGCCACCGGCGAGATCGTCGGTGCGGTTGCGGACGGTGAACTCGTGACCGTCTGCCCGGTTCCACACGTGTACCCGCACATCTCGTAGTCCCCACTTCATCGACCCCAGGGCCAAGGCCTCGACGTGCCGGGGATGGGCCATGTGCGCTTCGAGATCCTCGGGGGTCTCCCAGATCTCCACCATGAAGCCCCGACCCGGCTGTTCGGGGTCGAGCAGATAGTCGAAGGCGAGGCAGCCTTTTTCTTTCTTGGCTTCCGTGGTCCGGGCCCGGTACCACTCGTCGAAGCCGGCCCGGTCGTCGGTGTCGACCTCGAATGACACGTAGTACACGATCATCGTGTCCGTCCTCGATTTCCTCCCCGGGCAGGGCGCACGCTCTACCGGCGCTCTACCGCCGCTCGACCTGTCGTCACCATACTCACCAACGATGGGTACGGTCGTAAGTGGACACATAGGACGAATCCGGACAGCGACTGGCCAGTCGGCGGACCAGTCGGCGAGCTCGGGGCCCTCCGGCCGGCCGGCGATCCAGACCTGGCGGACGCCGCCAATCGGGTTGGGGGGAGCCGCGGTGTCGAAGCCGATAACGACGGCTACAGTTCCGTCCCGGGAGGGCAACAACCGATGACGACAGCTGTCCACACCTCTGTCGCGCTGCAACCCGATGCGATTCGCCACGGGTGGACGACGCCGCGACGGCTACGGGTGGCCAGCATCGCTTTCGTGATCGCGGCCGTGGCCGCCGGGACGGTCGGCGGCGTAGCCATGCTGTCCCGTCAGCGGGCCGCCCACACGGCCATCGACACGGCCGAGCCCCTGGTCGTCGACGCCCAGACGGTGGACGTAGCCATGTCCGACGCCAACACCACCATCGCCGGCGGTTTTCTGGCCGGGCCGGTAGTCCCGACGACCGTCCAAACTCGCTTCGATCAGGACATGTCCGAGGCCGAGGCTGCGCTCACGGCGGCGTCGCAGCGGGCGGGGACCAGCGGGACGGTAAGCACGCAACTCACGATCCTGACGAGCGGTCTGCCTATCTATCAAGGGACGATAGCGACGGCCGAGGCCGACAACCGATTGGGCTTCCCGGTTGCCACTGCCTATCTGGCCGAGGCGAACAATCTCATGCGAACGCAGCTGCTGCCCGCTGCGTCGGCCCTGTACGGCGTCGAACAGGCCCGCCTTTCCCACGACGACGCACGCGCCAACAACTCCACGTTGGTCGCAGTCGTACTCGTCCTGCTTGCGCTCGTCCTGGTGGTTGCCCTGCTGATGCATGCGGACGTGTCCCGGAGGTTCCGGCGGATCCTCAATCTCGGTTTGGCGGCAGCCATCGTGGTCGTCGTCGCCGTGGGGACCTGGGCCGTCGTGGCCGCAGTAGCCAGCAGCCGAGCGGTGACGGCCGCCGAGCATCGCGGTACCGCGCCGCTCACCGTTCTGACCCACGCTCGCATCCTCGCCCAACAGGCGAGAGCCGACGATGAGCTGACCCTGGTGACCCGGGACTCGGATCAGAGCTACCAGAAGGATTACTCCACCACCTCCTCGTCCTTGGCGGCGCTCCTCCAGACTTCAGGACACGACTGGACTACGGATGAGTCCGAAGACCTCTCTGCCGCCGCCGGGGCGTGGGCCGCATACGGCCAGGCCCACCACTCCATCCGAAGCCTCGACCAGGGCGGTCAACTCCTGAATGCCATCTCCGGCGACCAATCCAGCGCGGCGCCGGCCGCGGCCCTCGTCGACACCCCCCTGAGCGCGGGAGTGAGCGAGGCCGTGAACTCGTTCGATAGCAACGACCGGACCGCATCGAACGATCTCACCGGGCTCGCCCTGGGATTTGTGGTGCTGATGGTGATCGCCGCAGTTGCCGTCCTGGCTGGCCTCGAACCTCGTATTCGGGAGTACCGATGAAGCGGTCCCTTTTCGTATCGGCGCTCTCGGCGGCTGCCGCATTGTTGGCGGCGTGCGGTGCCAGCACCACCACCGCTGCCCCCAACCAGGGCCCGCGGGCCTTGACCATGACCGACCTTCGCCCCCAAGGGGCCCAGGCCATTTCGGTGACTGCCGCGGCCGCGACGAGCGATACCTCGTGCCACGGGCGCCCGACCACGGCGAGCCTGGCGCCTGCAGGACCGCTACCGCCCTCGGAGCAAATGCCGGCCGGGTCCTATGCCGCCCAGATTGCCAAGCGGGGCTACTTGATTGCCGGGGTGGATCAGAACACCCTCCTGTGGGGGTACCTGAACCCAGCGACCCGGCAGCTGGAGGGCTTTGACATCGACATGGTGAAACAGGTCGCTACCGCCATCTTCGGTGACGCCAGCCCGGAGCATATCCACTTTGTAATCGTGCCCAACGCCGAGCGCCAACAGGACGTCGCCAACGGCACGGTCGACCTGGTCGCCGAAACCATGACCATCACCTGCGGCCGCCAGGACGGATCGGACGGTCCAGCGGTCGACTTCTCCAGTGAGTATTACGACGCCAGCCAGGAGGTGCTGGTGGCAAACGGGTCGAACATCGCGTCGATTGACAGTCTCGACGGTCAGCGGGTGTGCGCCGCCCAGGGCTCGACTTCCCTGGCCACCGTAGAGGCCGCCGCCTCCCAAGCGCAGATGTGGGAAGCGCCGAACGAGACCGACTGCCTGGTGCTGCTGCAGCAAGGTCAGGTGGACGCCATCAGCACCGACGACACTATCCTCGAGGGTTTCGTCGCCCAGGACTCCAACCTGCACATCCTCACCGACGGAAACGGGAACCCCATTCGGCTGTCCGACGAACCCTACGGGATGGCGATCTCCAAGGCCCATCCTGACTTCACCAGGTTCGTCAACGCCGTGCTGGCCCAGGAACGGACGGACGGCACGTGGACGGAAATCTGGAAGCAGGATCTCAAGACGACCCCGCCGGCCCCACCACCGGCCGTCTACAGGGATTAGCACCATGGCCGGTTCCGGGGAATCCGTCGCCCAGATCGACGCATCGCTGGCCGACGCCCAAGCAGCAGTGGCCAAGCTGGGGACGGCGCTATTCGAGCTCGACGCCGAACGGGAACGCGGCGGTGCCCACCTGCCGGCGCTGACCGGCTCGAGTGAGGCGGCGTGGGTGAGGACAGGATCGCAGCTGTCCGTGCTCTGGGCCTGGTACCAGGCTCTGGCCCGCGAGGTCGAGGCCATCGGCGACCGCCGCAAGGCGAGGGGGCTACGACCGGACGACATCGCCGACATATGGCGGCTTTTGTCAACCGCATCAGTGGAGGTGCCAGCCGACTCTCGGGAGCTGGCGAGCACCTGCCTCCCCCAAGCTGATGACGTCCCCGAGAAAGCACCCATCGCCTCGCTCGTCCGGGTCATATCCGGGGGCTACGAGCACGTCGCCGAAACGATCACTTCGCTGTTTGCCGTACTGGACATGGCCTTGCCGCGACTCGAGGAGCTCGACCGAATCCTCTCGACTGCGACGGATCAGGCCACGTCCGTCGGGCTCCGGGTCCCGAACGAGGTGCTCGACCTGCGCCGCCAACTCGGCGCGCTCCGGGACCGGACCTGCCGCGACCCCCTCTCCTTGGACCTCGAGCAGATCCCGACCCTGGCCGCCGCCATCGATCGGGTCCGGGCCGATTTGGCCGAAGCCGCTGCGTCATTGGGCCATGTCGAGGAATTGTTCGTTGATCTCGAAACCGACCTCGAGGCCGCCCAAGCCACTATCCAGACGGCGAAAACCGCGGTCCAAATCACAAACGAGAAGATCGAAGGCGCCACCATCGGTCCCGAGGACGTGGACGCCCTCGAACGCACCGCCGGTGAGTTGCGGGCTCAGGTGGAAGCGGCCCGCCTTGCTATAGCGACGGATCGGCCGACCGCACTCCGGGCTGGGCGCGCCCTGCACCCCAAGATCGCCTCCCTCGGATCCGGCGCGACCCGCCTCTCGTCCGTCGCTGCCGAACCGATGGCGTTGCGCCAGGAGCTCCGCGGCCGCCTTGATGCCTACCAGGCCAAGGCCTATTCGCTCGGTAAAGGTGAAGACGCGTTACTCGACCGCCTGTTTCGGGCCGCTCAGGACATGCTGTATACGGCGCCGTGCGATCTAGATGCCGCCCAACGGCGCCTGGCCGCCTATCAAGCCGCGATTCTGGCTACGGCAGAGGAGGACCGCCCGTCATGAATTGCCTTAGACCGGGTTGCTCGGGCCAGATCGAGGAGGGATTCTGCAACGTTTGCGGGCTCAACCCGTCTCCAGCTGCAGCCCCGCACGCGTCGCCTCCGGTCTCGGCCGGCCCTTCCTCTTCACGGCGATCACGATCAGGGCCCAGCCGGACCCGGCGGACGCGAAGCACTACCAGCGGCCCGGTCAGCCGGGGGAATCTCGGCGCAGGCATCGTCAAGGTGCCTTCCACCCCGCGTCTGGATCCTCTCTCCGCCGTCATGACGGATCCGCAGGTGGCGGAGTCGAAGCGCTTTTGTGCCGGGTGCGACAAGCCGGTGGGACGAGCCAGAAGTCATCGCCCGGGCCTGCCCGAGGGCACTTGCCCAGGCTGTGGGAACCGGTACTCGTTCATCCCGAAGCTGAAACCCGGCGATTTGGTTGCAGGTCAGTACCAGGTGGCCGGCTGCCTGGCCCATGGAGGGTTGGGATGGGTCTATCTGGCTCAAGATCACAACGTCTCGGATCGGTGGGTCGTCCTGAAAGGCCTGCTGAACAGCGGCGACGAGTCGGCCATGGCTGCCGCCATTTCCGAGCGACGGTTCCTGGCCGAGGTGCAGCACCCGAACATCGTGGCCATTTACAACTTTGTCGAGCACGACGGCGCCGGCTACATCGTCATGGAGTACCTGGGCGGTCAGTCGCTCAAGGACCTGCGCCTCGATGCGTCCGGGTCCCCGAGGCTGGTGCCGGTCGCGGACGGAATCGCCTACATGGTGGAGGCCCTGCCTGCCCTGGGCTACCTCCACGGGCGCGGCTTGCTGTACTGCGACTTCAAACCTGACAACGTCATCCAGACCGAGGAGCAGATCAAGATCATCGACCTCGGCGGCGTGTGTCGCCTGGACGAGACCGGCGAGGCCTGGGGGACGCCCGGATATCAGGCCCCCGAGGTAGAAGCGGACGGTCCGTCAATCGCGTCCGACCTGTATACGGTCGCCCGGTCCCTGGCCGTGCTGGTCTTCGACTTCCGCGGCTTCCAGGGCCGGTACGCCAATGACTTCCCCCCTCCTGGAGAGGTCCCGATCTTCGAGCGTTATCCGGCTTTGCACCGCTTTCTCGTCAAGGGAGCCCATCGGGATCCGGATCGTCGATTCGAGTCGGCGAGCGAAATGGCGGAGCAGCTCCTGGGCGTGCTCCGCCAGGTGGCCGCCATCGACGGCGAACCCCCCGCCCCTGCCCCGAGCCGTCTTTTCAGCCCCGAACTGGGTGCCAATCCCGATGCACCGGACTGGCGGTTGCTCCCCATTCCGGCGATCGACCCGGCCGATCCCAACGCGGCTGTCCTCACGGCGCTGGCCGGGGCTTCGCCGAGTCAGACCATTACTGCACTCGAGGCCACGACGTCGAGCCCCGAAGTCGTCTACCGAAAGGTACGGGCCCTGCTCGCGCTCGGCGAGACTGAGTCGGCGGCGGCCCTGCTGGCTGGCCAGGCCGAACCGGAGGGCGAAAGTTGGCGCGACTGGTGGTGGCTGGGCGTGCTACAGCTCGCAGCCAACCGTCCCCAAGCCGCCTCGGAGTGTTTCGCCTCGGTCTGCGCCGAGTTGCCCGGCGAGCTGGCGCCCATTCTCGCTGTTGCCGTCTCCGCCGAGATCGCCGACGACGCGGCCGCCGCCCAACTCGCCTACCAGGCGGTGGCCACCACCGACGCCTCATACGTGACGGCATCCTTCGGGCTGGCCCGGACCCTGCGCCGGAAGGGCGATCGTCTGGGCGCCGTGGAAGCACTCGAGCGCGTACCGAGCAACTCGAGCGCCTACCAATCCGCTCGGGTCGCCAGTTTCTCCTATCTCGTCGAAAATTCGGTCGACGGCACTCCCAGGCGCCAGGACCTGGTGGCGGCTTCCGAGACCACGCTGAGCCTGACAGGTGATGCCGTCCTCCGGGCCCGGATGCGGCGGGACCTCATGGTGGCCGCGCTCGACCACATCCAGCAGGAGGGACCGGACCCCGACACGCGCATCGGCGGCGTGGTCCTGGAGGAGGTGCCGGTTCGCCAGGCGCTCGAGGACTCCTGCCGAAGCTTGTCGAAGATGGCACCCACCGAGTCGGAGCGGATCCAGCTGATTGACGAAGCCAACCTCTACCGCCCCCGGAGCCTCGTATGACCTGCGCTGCATGTGGCGACCTGCTCAACCCCACTGATCGCTTCTGTGAAGCGTGCGGAGAACCAACTGACCTGTTTGCTCTCACGTCAGACACCCACAGCCGAAGAGAAGACGACAGAGTCGCCACCGCGGCAGTATCCGACCGCGGTCGGGTCCGCACCCGCAACGAGGACGCCTTTGCCCTGGCCGTCCACGGAGATGGCCGGGCCGTAGTGGTGTGCGACGGTGTAGCGACGACAACCGATTCCGGGTTGGCAGCCGGCGCCGCGGCTGGCGCCGCTATTGAGCATCTTCGTCTCGGTCTCGACCATCCCGATGCGTGGAGCCAGGTGATGATCGACGCCATTCAGGCCGCCCAGACCGCACTGGGGAAGGAATCCGATGACCATCCCATGGCCTCGGAAGGGTCAACAACGATCGTGGCCGCGCTCGCCCGGCCCGGGCAGGTCGTCGTAGGTAACGTGGGCGACAGCCGGGCCTATTGGGTCGGCGAGGACAGCTCGAGCGCCCTCCTCTCCACGGACGACACGTGGGCCCGGGAAGCAGGGCAACGCGGCCTCTCCTCTGCGGAGATCCGCGCCTCGCGCCGGGCCCACGAGATCACCGGCTGGCTCGGACCCGACGCCGGCCAGGTCGATCCTCACATCTTTGCGTTCCAGCCGCCGGGCGATGGAGTAGTTGTCGTCTGTTCGGACGGTCTGTGGAACTACGCGGAGTCGCCGGACACGATCGCCGCGTTGGTACGCGCTTCGGTCGGCCCAGGTCCGCTCGAGGTCGCCCGGCACCTGGTCGAATTCGCCCTGGAAGCGGGAGGCGGCGACAACGTCACGGTCGCGGTGGCCGATACTTCTACCAAGCAGGTCATTTTCGGGAAAGAGAATCCGATGGGCGAGGAGAACCCGTGATGCCGACCTTCACCGTTCAGTGCTTTCAAAACGAATATCTGGCCGAGGGGCATGACGAGGTCAACGCCATCGTCACGGTGACGGCGACGGGACTGCCCGCCTTCGACCGGGGCCACGCGCCGGGCCCATCCACAGCGGTGGTACTGCTGATCGACGTCTCCGGTTCCATGAACGGTCAGAAGATCCGGCAGGCTCGCAAAGCGACTGTGGCGGCGATCAATTGCGTACGAGATGGGGTGCCGTTCGCGGTGATCGCCGGCAACCAGGTGGCCGTGCCGGTGTGGCCACCCAGCGGCATGGCCGTGGCCTCGGCTGAGGAGCGCCGCCTGGCCTCTGGTGCCGTGGAACGGCTCCAGGCTGGTGGTGGAACGAGAATCGGGACCTGGCTGACGGCCGCCACCGAGCTGCTCGGTGGAGAAAGCGGGGTGCGGCAGGCGATCCTGCTGACCGATGGCAAAAACGAGAACGAGACACCAGAAGACCTGGCGGCCGCGATCGGCCGCGCGTCCGGTGTGTTCCAGTGCGACTGCCGGGGCGTCGGCACCGATTGGGACGTTTCCGAGTTGCGTGGAATAGCCGAGGCCTTGCTCGGCCGCGTGGACATCGTTGCCAACCCGAGGGCTCTGACGGTCGACTTCGAAGAGATCATGAGCGGAACCATGGACAAGCAGGCGGCAGATGTCGGGCTGCGGGTCTGGACCCCCCAAGGCGCGCAGGTCCTCTTTTTGAAGCAGGTGGCCCCGGACATCACGGATTTGACGGGTGCGGGCTCTTCCTCGGGCCCCCTTGCCACCGACTATCCAACCAGGAGCTGGGGTGAAGAGGGACGTGACTACCACCTGCTCGTCCGGGTCAAGCCGGGCGGCATCGGAGACGAAATGCTGGCCGCCCGGGTCACCGTCGTGGTGGACGGGCAACCGGCCGGGCAGGGATTGGTAAAGGCCACCTGGACCGACGATCTTGGCAAATCCACTCGCATCAACCGGCAGGTCGCCGAGGCCATCGGCGAGCAGGAGCTGGCAGACGCCATCGAGGAGGGTATGAAGGCCCTCGACGAAGGGGACCGCGACACTGCTCGGGTCAAGCTCGGTCGAGCGGTGCAGCTCGCGGCTGAGGCGGGCGATGACGAGAAAAGCGACATGCTGGCCAAGGTCGTCGACGTCGAAGATCCGTCCACGGGTCGGGTCCGGCTGAAACCAAACGTGGCGAAGGAGGACGCCATGACCCTCGAGACGCGCAGCAGGAAGACGAAGCGGTTTCGAAGATGACCTTTTCCTGTCCCAACGGGCACGCGTCGGCATCCGACGACTACTGCGATCAGTGCGGAATCCGATTGGGCCAGGCCAGTCCTCCGAGTCCGACGCCTCAGGCGGAAGAGACGGTCACGACCACCGAGCCTGAACCTGCTTCCCGCATTTGCCCGGCCTGCGGAGATCGGGCCGACGCGGGGGCCCGATTCTGCGAGATGTGCGGGACAGATCTCGACGATCCAGGCGCCTCACATCTGGGGGAGAACGAACCGGCGGCGCCTGGGCCGGAGCCGGCTCCGCCCGAATGGCAATTGGTCGCCTCGTGCGACCGGGAGTACTTCAGCCAGGTCGAGGCGGAGTCCATTGAACCTCCCGCGTTCGCGCCCGACCGCGTCTTCCGGTTGCGCAGCGATCGGGTGGCCATCGGACGCCATGGCCAGTTGGAGCCCGAAGAGCAGGCCATCGATCTTTCCGACGCCCCAGCCGACGCCGGGATATCCCACCGGCATGCGCTGCTGGCCCGGCAACCGGATGGCGGCTGGACGGTCGTCGACTGTCATTCGACCAACGGCACCTTTCTCAACGACAGTTCAGATCCCGTCTCCTGCGAGGAGCCGATGCCGATCGGCGAACGAGATCAACTGCATGTGGGCGCCTGGACGACGATCACCCTGCGCTGCGTACCAGGAGACTCCATGGTTCCCCGACACCCAGAAGAGTCGAACGCCGCCGGGAGCCAACGACAATGATCGACCCGCATCCATCGACCGCACCGTACAGATTGACTGTCTCGCCCGCGAGCAGCGCAGTGCTGTCCTGGCGGCCCAGAAGGGTGATCCGAACGTACTGAGGGCTGCTCGGTGCGGCGAGACGCAGCCAAATCGAATCCCGCTGGTCGAGTCGCTCGTACCACTTGGGACGGGTTGCCCCAATCACTTCCGCCGAGACAATCTGACCGCCTCGGTGCAGCGTGCGCGACAGGGCCCGGTGGCGATCGATGAGCTTGTGGGAAAGCGACAGGTAGACGATGAGATCGCGCCGGAGCACCTGACGCGCTCGCCGGATTACGTCCGGAGCGGCGAGTTTGTACGGGCCGAAGACCCGACTGACGCCCACGACGCTCGATCCCGCGCCGTGCACGACGACCGACCCGTACGTCTGGCCACTGCGGAAGGAAACCAGTATCTGCTGGCCGGACGTCAGCCTGGGAAGCCCCTGTCCCCCCACCAGCGAAATCAAGAGCGACGAGACCGCCTGGCCATTTCTGTCCGCGTCAGCGTCGGCCGGCTGCACGGCCAGCCAGCCTGGTCCGAGGACGGCGCGCAGACCCTGCCTCGGGCGCAGCCAGAGCACGCGGGCGGTCGTCTCGTGCGATTGGTTCCCGCCGTGCGTCCTGTAGGCGAGGTAGTGGCCCGATCGCCGGAGCAGCCACCCCAGCGCCAGGCCGGCGAGGAGAAACGACAGGATGGTGAGGGTCGTCGACGGCCCCGACGACTTCTGATGGGCACTGAAACTCCCTCCCCCTAGCGTCACCAGCAGAAGGCCGACCGGTAGGCCGACGTACCGCATGAGCACCTGCGGGTGGCGCAGCCATCGGGCGAACCGCCCCACAGCCGACGCGGCACTCCGGCCGGCCCACACCACGAGCCCTGGCAACCGGCCCAACGCTCGTCCGACCCGGCCTGCGAGGGCCAGTCCGGCCCGCACCAGGTGAGGGGAGCGGGCCAGAAGCGATACCGAGGCGACCACAGCGCGCCGCCCGGTTCGAGGGAGGCCGCGGATACCTCGACCTACGGTCCGACTCCAGACGACCAGTGCTCTGGCCGACTCGACCACGGCCCGGCCCACTCCCGGCACCGCAACCGCCATCGCCCGACCCACCGCAATGACCGAGACTCTCACCGCCCGACCCGCCGCAGCCACCGAGACTCTCACCGCCCGACCCACCGCAATGACCGAGACTCTCACCGCCCGACCCGCCCCAGTGACCGACACTCTCGCCGCCAGGCCCACCGCCAGGCCCAGACCCCGGACCACCACCACCGCAGCTCGCGGCACCGCACCCACAACCCTCGCCACCCACACCACCGCCGCCACCAACCCAATCCCGACCCCCCGAGCCGCCACCACCAAGGCCCGGCGCATCCCCCGGGCGGCACCAGGCAGAGCCCTCGGCATCCTGATGATCTGCTTCAGCAAAAGGGCCACCGCCACGCCGGCCATCCGGACCAACCATTTGGCTCCGACTGCGACGGCGCCAAACCCGCCTCGCGCCGCGGCAACGACCCGGCGGGCCAGGGCGGCAGGAATGCGGGGCGCGGCTCGGATCCAGCCGAGCGTTAGGCCACCCAAGGCCCCGATGCCATGGAGGAGCACCAGCCAGGCGATCCGCAACGGTCCGGGTCGACCGGGGTCGAAACGCTGTCCGTAGCCAAGCAGCGTCGAACCCTCGTGAGGCTCAACCAGGACGACGGGGCCTTTCCCGCTCTCCGGACCGCGTACCCGGACCTCGCCGGCCCCGATCACCCAACGAGCGCGCTGGCCGGAAAGCAACCAGAGCCGGATGTTGGGTCGTGCTTCGTCGCCCGAGGCTCGCAGCGTCAGGTACCTGCACCACAGCAACCTGACGACAACAGACCCGGACGCGCCGACGACAGGATCAGCCGGAAACGAGTCGCTCGAGGCCGCCAGACGCTTTCGAAAGGTGGAGAAGCGGCGGATACGAATCCCCGACCAGATAACTAACGCAAAGGCCGCCAGAATGGCCGTCCCCCTGAGAAACCCGGGCGTCGCTGATAGAGCCACCGCCGCCGCGAACAGGACAACCGGTGTCAGAACGTACAGCCACAGGATCGGACGGGATGTGGGTGGCGCCTGATTCCGAATCGGACCCGTCATTTGCGTACCCGCGTGGTACGAGTGCTCCGGGTCTCGAGCGTCATGAGGTCGGCCGCTGCTGCTCCTGGCTTTAGCCGTATCCGTCCGGTGGGCGCGTCGTCCACATCGACCACGGCAGCGAGGAGGTCTGCTGTCTCGGTGTGCCCCGACTGCGTGGCCATGCCCACCGCTCGACCAAGCTGAACCAGAGCCGTGTCCTCGTCGCCCGCGCCGAGGGCGTCGAGTCCCATCTGGATGGCATCCGCCAACTGCTGCTGACCGGTGTAGTGCGCCACGTCGCCATTGATCCGGGTGGACAGAGCCCGATCGTCGGTCCAGGCGATGCGGATCAGCGACCGCCCTCGCTCCGCACCATCGACCACCACGGCGATTCGGGCCGCGAGCACTTCGTCTCCGATCGAGGCGGCCGGGACTCGGATAGCGAGGTGAAAGTCGCGAGACTCCCTGCCCCACGCCCCCGTCGCAAAATCCCATGTGAGGGCGCCGGGCTGGGTTCGGGCCCCACTCAGCTCGCGGAGCTCCGGAGCTACCTGCTTCAGGAAAGCGATCTCCGCCCCTTTCGGGGCCCAGACGCACAAGTGCAGGTCGGAGACGCTGCGGGCCATCGCCTCGCGCATGGCGCGTTGGAAATCGGATGTGAGGTCGGCGGGATCGGCAATGATCTCGACCGAGCCGAGGAGGGTGGTGGCCACCCGGCGCAACTCGGGGACGCTCCAATCGGTGCCGACCCCACGGCAATCGCACTGGAACACCCCGGCCGCGGCAGCCAGGGAGGCCTCCAGTGCTTCCGGCGTCTCGTGCTCATCCTTGCCGTCCGTCAAGAGGAGGGCGTGACACCCAACACCGGCTCGAGCAAGCAATCGCGTCGCCAGGGATAACCACTCCCCGATCGCCGTTCCACCAGAAGCCCTGAGCCTGCGCACGCATTTTTCGGCCTCTGCCCGCGTGACTGAAGTGGAAGGCACCAGACCCAGGGTGGGATACACCTGCTCCGCCCGCTCGTTGCCTGCGACAATTCCGAAAGGAACACCGTCAGCGATGCAGTCGATCGCCGCAATCGTGGCTTCGCGGGCTCGTTGCAGCTTGAGGCCCTCCATGGACCCCGAAACGTCCACGATCACGACCTCGCCCCCGCCAGGCCCATCCGGCAACCTGCGTCCGGGCTGGTCGGTGGTCACCGTGAGGATGGCGTCGACCTGCGTACCCCCCTCGGGGAGGAACGGGTGGTACGAGCACTCCAGCTGGACGGTAGGTGTCACGTTCGGCGCCCCGATCGACGGAAAGGTAGCGAATCTCAAGGGTCCGGTGTCGGAAGGAGCGAGCCACGTGGGCGTAACCCCGTCCGATTCTTCACCGGCGACTACAGCTTGCTGAAGGCGGGTAGTGGACTGCTGGCGAACCGGTCGAGTGCTGGTAGAGCCACCTCCAGATACGCTTCCTGTCGTGAGGATAAGGCTGCTGGGACCGCTCGAGGTGGTGGCCGACGACGGCACGGTCTTGACACCGGGAGCAAAGATGCAACGGGCGGTCCTGAGCCTTCTCGCCCTCCGGGTCAACTCGGTGGTGAGCGAGACGGCACTGATCGACGCGCTGTGGGGCGAAAACCCCATCAGCTCGGCTGACAAGACCCTCCAGACCTACGTCTCCAAGGTGCGGCACCTGTTCCCCGGCCAGATCCCGTTTGAGCAGAGCGGCTACCGACTCATCCTTCCGGCTGACGACATCGATGTCACTCTGTTCGAGAAGTGCCTCCGATCCGGCTCGGATGCCCTGGCGGCAAACGACGCACGCCAAGCACTCGACTGCTTCGATCGGGCGCTGGCGTTATGGCGAGGACGGCCCCTTCAGGACCTGGGCGACCACCTCACCGGGCAGGCCGAGGCCGTCCACCTCGACGAGTTGTACCAGGCCGGCTTGGAACGCAGCTTCGAGGCCCGGCTGGCTCTCGGCGAGCACGAGTCGTTGGTCGCCGATCTCGAGACGGCAGTTGCCGCGGAGCCGCTCCGGGAGCGGCGCTGGCAGCAACTGATGCTGGCGCTCTACCGAGCCGGGCGCCAAGCCGATGCCTTGCGGGCCTATCAGCGACTCCGGACCACGTTGGGCGAAGGATTGGCCATCGAACCCAGCGAGCACGCCAGGGCGCTCGAAATGGCCATCCTCAACCAGGACGACAGCCTCAACTGGGTGCCAACGGCCCCCGATCCACATGATCGGGCGGACGTCGCTCTCCCGTCGGGAAATGTCACGTTCCTGTTGACGGAAGTCGAAGGCCCAGACCGCCTCATGCGCCGTCTCGAAAGCGGGTACGGGGAGGTTCTCGAACAATACCGAGGGATCCTGCGCGCATCGATCTCCTCGCACGGTGGGATCGAAGTCGCTACCAATAGCGATGGGTCATTCGTGGTGTTCGTCGACGCCGGCCAGGCCGTGGCCGCCTGCCTGGACGCCCAGCGCAACACCCAGTCCCATGTCTGGGCGCCAGGTAGCGAGATCGAGGCCCGCATGGGACTGCACACCGGGATCGCCCGACTCGCTGATGGCGGCTACATGGGCGTCTCCGTCCACCAAGCGGTGCGGATTTGTGCCGCGGCCCACGGCGGTCAGGTCCTTTTGTCCGCGGACACGGCCCGTATGGTCCGCCATTACCTCCCCGAGGGATGCTCGCTGGCCGACCGGGGATCGTTCATGCTGAGCGGCTTCGAGGATCCGGAGCGGATCTACCAGCTGGTCCACCCCGAGATAGCAGCCTCGTTCCCTCCCCTTCGGGCCTCTCCCGCTCAGTCGCACAACTTGCCGGACACCAGGACCTCGTTCGTGGGCCGCGCCGCGGAGCTCAAGGCCATCGACGACCTGCTCTCGGAAAACCGGCTGGTGACGGTCGTGGGGCCCGGCGGAGTGGGCAAGACCCGACTCGCGGTGGAGTTGGCGGCCCGTTTGGCCCCGAAGTTCGAGTGGGGTATCCGCATCTGTGATCTCTCCCCGCTCGACGATCCGGCCCTGCTCGCGACAAGCATCGCGACGGCCTTTGGCATACGGGACGAGCCCGAGTGCGATCCCCTGGAAGCGGTGGTCCGGGCCGTCTCGGACCATGAGGGATTACTGCTCATCGACAGCTGCGAGCACCTCATCGAGGCCACGGCAGAGGCGATTGACAAACTGCTCGCTTCGATACCCGGTCTTCGCGTCCTGGCCACTAGCCGGCAGCCTGTCGGCCTCGACGGGGAGAGGGTCCTGCGCATCCACCCGCTCGCGACGCCCCGTCCCGACGCCGGGTTCGTGGCCGTCCGTGAGAGCGAAGCCGTCCGTCTGTTCGAGAGCCGGGCTCGGTTGGCCCAACCCGACTTCGACGTCACGGAAAACCATGCCGCCGTGATAGGGACTATCTGCCGCCGGCTCGACGGTGTTCCTCTCGCCATCGAACTGGTCGCCGCCCAAGTGTCGACGCTGCCCCTATCCACCATCGCCGATAGGCTCGAGACCGGGCTCACGGTGGAGAAGTCAGGTGTGCACGTGACCACCGATCGGCACCGCACCCTCGAGGCGACCGTCGACTGGAGCTACCGATTGCTCGACGGCACGGCCCAGAAATTGCTGCGCTTTCTGTCGGTCTTTGCCAATGGGTTCACCATCGATGCCGCGGCCCGGGTCAGCGACGACGATCCCGTCGTCACGCTTACGACCCTGGTGGACAAGTCGTTGGTCGTCTGGGATCCTGACGCGGCCCGCTATCGCCTGCTTGAGACGATCCGGGCGTTTGCCCGGGCCCGTCTGGAAGAGGCTGGAGAACAGGACATAGCCGGGGCGCGGCACCTGTCCTGGTGCGCTGCTTTTGCCGACTCACTGAGGACCGGACGAACACGCAATGAGTCGTACGAGCTGTTCGAACGCGAGCTCGACAACTTCCGGGCCGCTCTGCAGTGGGCCGCCTCCCACGAGTCTTTACCCACGACACCAGATCGAAAGCCCATGGCGTCGCCTGTCGATGAAGCGGCGTTGGACGCGGCCCGCCTGGCCGACGTCGTTCAGCAACCCGTGCTCCCCCCGCTCGCCGCGCCCCCATCTGAGGCAATCCAGGCCGGCTCCGAGGCCACATGGGAGATTCTGGTGGCGCCGGACCGCGAATACTACGAGCGGGTGGACAGTGAAGGAGTGGCCTTCCCCGACCACGTGGCGGGGCGACGATTCCGGCTTTCCGACGAGCTGCTGACCATCGGCCGTCGGTCGCGCGGAGTCGTGCCGGAAATCGACCTGTCCTCCCCACCTGTCGACACCGGCATCTCGAGGGAGCAGGCCATGCTGCTGAAGCAGCCCGACGGCGGGTGGTCGATCGTCGACCCCGGCTCGAAAAACGGGATCTACCTCAACGACTCCATCCGAACCCTGCCCGTCGGCCGGATCACCCGGCTCGAGGATGGTGATTGCCTTCACATCGGCGCCTGGACCAGGATAACTATCCGGATGGTTGGAGTTCAGGGGTCGGCCGAGGTCGACCCCTGAGGCCCGTCCCTCTCGGCGGGACTAGGGCGTCGTCAACGACGCGCCGGTCGCGGTGCTGGTCGCGGTCGGGGTGAATGTGTCAAGGAGCTCCTGGTAGTCCGAAGAAAAGGCTGACACCGAGGACCCAAAGCCCTCGAGGATGTAGGCGTTCGAACCGATGACCACGACCCGTATATCTCCCGACCCGCCGTCCACCGCTATGACGGCGTCCTCGGCCCGCTGTCCCTCGAAGATGGCGGACCCGCGGCTGACGACCCGACCGTCGGGCTCGGCCTCCGCCGCGCCGTCGACGGCGTCGTCGAGGCTGAAGTCCTCCCCATTCGTGAGGGGCAGAGAAGTGATGCCGACCGCCTCGTCGGAGTCGCTCGATAGGTAGATAAGGACGGTCGTGGATCCAACCGTCTTGGCGACGCGCTCCGGCTTCCACGGAAAGGTGGCACTGAATCCGCCCTGCTCGTCGGTCAGCACGTAGGGCACGCCCGACCTGGTCCCGCCGCCATTCGAAACGGGCCGAGCCAGCGCGAACTGGGCAATCCAACCCACGAACAGGATGCATCCAACCACGATCGGCCAGCGGATCAGTCGAGGCGGGGTGTAGGCATCCGGGACGGCTGCGGCGTCGGGGTCAGGTCCGAACAGGCCGACCAGGGCCGATCCGGGCAATACGGCTGCCGACTGTTCGGCAGGCGCTGGCAGCCGGTCGACAGGCCCCGGCACCGGGTCCACCCGAAAACGGAACGGCGGGTAGTCGTCGACGACCAGGTAGGTGTAGCCGCCCACGCGGATCGACCACCCCAACCAGCCGACCACAAACCGCAACAGCGGCCGGGGCCAACGGCCCAGAATGACCGCGGAGAACCACCCCACGATCAGCACGGGATAGGCGGCGAGGTCCAGCAGGTACAGCACCAGGCCCTGGGGCAGGACCAGGATGGCCCGAAACACCACGGTCGCCCGGCGTCGGGTGTCCGGGGGGACCGCGTACACCATCGCAGGGTGCTGGCCAGGGTCCGCGTAGCCGGGAACCACGTTGAAGCCGGGGTGGCGGTCGGTAAGGCCATAGAGGTAGGTCATGGTCCTCCAGCGGTAGCGGAGGACCCCCATCTGGTAGTTGCCCCAGTTTTCCGGCAGCCGGCCCCGAAAGACGATGGCAAACCAGCTGGCAACCGCCACCGCGATAGCCCCGAACCCAAGGATGTTGACCCAAACGAGCGAGGGTGCAGCCAGGAAGAGATTGAAGAATGGCCTCCAACGAGCCACTCGGGCCACGTTGTCGACTTCGGCATGCAAGGGATATGTAGCTGTCATGAGGCTCACTGTCCCCTCGGGCGGTAGGGCGGGGGTCGAGCGCCGGTGGAGCCCCAACCCGAACCGCGCCGGAGTCGTGACCCAACGACAGGCGGCCTGCGGACAGGCGGCCTGCGGAGAGGCGGTGTGCGGACAGGGGGGTCGGCTGAGAGGTGGTCGGGCCGGTCCTCTTGGCTGGGACTTCGGCCGCGATATGGAGATGGTGTGGAGATTGACAATCGCGCGCCAGTTCGCTTGACGGACCCGCCGGGCACCCCTATATTCAGCGGCACCAAGGAGTGGGCAAGTTTTTGCTCCAACTACTCAGGAGGGGTCACATGTCGGACACGGCGGGGCAGAACCTTCATTCCCTCAACGTGACGGTGAGGAGCAAGATTCTCGACCGGATCAGCAGCGCCCTCGATAACGCCGACCTGGTCAACGCCGACACCCAATACACCAAGAGTGACGGCACCAACTACGGGATGTACCAGAAGTCCGGTGATGTCGGTCAGCTCACCGATATCTGGCAGACCGTGTTCAACCAGAATGCCGCTATCGCTCCCAACGCGGCCTCGGGGCCGGCGGCTCCGGCCGCCGGCACGGCCTCCCCCTGAGAGGGCGGGCGGCCACCTCCCCACCCTCCCCTGCATCGATGGGATCAACCATCGACCTGGACACCCTTTTCGAGGCCTTCTCCTTTCCCCAACCGGGCCGGGAAAGCGACCTCGACGTCGCGGTTCCGATGATCGTGCTCGAGTACACGACCGGACTGACCGAAGCGTTCGTCGCTCGCCATGGTGGGAGCATCGCCAACGCCAGCAACGGCCTGGTCGAGTACCTGGAAGCGTGGGCCGGCTCGGTTCGTGACCGGGCGGCCGGAGCGCCGGGCCTCGCGAAACTCGGCTGGGACCACGCGTTCGGTGACGCCTACCGGACGGCCGCCCTCCCCGACGCCGATCACGCCAAGACGGCCGCAGCCATTGCCATGCACCTCGGCGCCTGCGGGGTGGGTGGCGCGTGGGAGGTGACCTTCCCCGGAGAAGAACGACTCCGCTGGGACGTGTGCCTCCTCCCCCCTGTGACCGGGCTGGCCGTAGACGCCGAACAGGCCCGGGCGGTCCTGGCTCATCACGGGCCGAGAGGGGCCGGGACGGTGGAGTTGAACGCCGCCCCATCGGGCCACTGGACGGGGACCGTCGACGAGTTGCTGCGAGTCGACCGGTACGGGCTCGACTTCACCCTCCTGACCCAGGACGCCCTCTCGCTCCGCGACTTCGACGACCTCCGCAGCCGCACCGTGCGATGGATCGATCCGCGAATGGTCGACGTGTTCGCCAAAGCCATCGACATCATCGGGGAGTTCACCCCCGAGTATCTGCCGTGGGTCGCTCGGACCCTGCACCAGTTCTTTCTCCTGGTGCCGCGCGACCACATCATCGAAAGCGGATCCGTCGAGCACTATCCGGGGCTGGTTCACCTGACTGCCCATGCCGAGCCCCTGCCCGTCGCCGAGTTGCTCGTCCACGAGGCCAGCCACCAGTACATGAACCTGCTCAATAAAATCGAGCCGCTCGACGACGGCAGCGACCAGGCGTCGTACTGGTCGCCTCCCGTCAACACCCACCGCCCGTTGGCCAAAATCGTCGCCGCCGTGCATGCCTTCGGCAACGTGTTGCTGTTCTATCGTTGGTGCAAGCAACGGGGACTCGACGCCCAGGCCGAATGCGACCGCCAAGAGCGGCTGCTCTCCGCCTGGTTCGACGACCTCGTCCCGCCGCTCGTGGGCAACGACGCCCTCACCACGACGGGCCGGGCGCTTTGCCTGCCTTTGCTCGAGGCGCTGGACCAATGACTGGCCGGCTTCGCATCGACAGCCTGGTCGTCAAGATCGCCGAGCTGTGCAACCTCAACTGCCGCTACTGCTACCTCTACAACCACGGCGACACCACCTTCAAGGGCCGTCCTCGTTTCATGACCGACACCGTGTTCGATGGCCTCCTCAAGAGCGTTGGACGCTACTGCGACGCCGAGCCCGGGCGGGCCGTATCGATCACCTTTCACGGCGGTGAACCAACCCTCGTCGGGCCTCGCCGCCTGGTCGAGCTGGCGGCTCGGGCCCGGGCAACGCTCGGCCCCCGTCTCGGCAGTCTGCAGATGCAAACCAACGGCACCCTCATCGACGAACGATGGGTCAATGCGCTACGCACCGCCCGAGTGCATGCGAGCGTCAGCCTGGACGGCCCGGCTGACATCCACGACCGCGACCGGGTTGATCATCTGGGCCGAGGATCGCACCAGGCCGCCACGAGGGGTCTCCGCCTCCTCCAGGAAGCTGGCTTATCGCCAGGAGTCCTGGCCGTCATCGCCCCTGGAGAGGACGGGGGACGCGTCTATCGGCACTTCCGCGAACTGGGCGTGACCAGCATGGATTTCCTGCTTCCCGACGTCACCCACGACACCCGGGACTCGTGGTACGGCGCCGCCGGACCCATACCCGTCGCCAAGTACCTCGTGTCGGCCTTCGACGCCTGGTTCGACGAGGACAATCCCGACGTCGTCGCTCGGGTCTTCTACGGGCTGCTCCGAAAAATGATGGGCGGCGACACCACCAGTGACGCTTTTGGCAACGGGCTGCACAGTTACCTCATCGTGGATACCGACGGCTCCATACAGCCCAACGACGCGCTGAGGGTCTGCGAGCACGGGATCACCGAGACCAAAGCGAACGTCAGATTCGCCGGCTTCGACGACCTGGCCCGCACGGCCCCGCTGGCCCATCAACTACTCACCAAAGGCGTCGAGCTGTGCCCGACCTGCCAGGCCTGCCCCGAAGTCGACGTGTGTGCGGGCGGCTACCTCCCGCACCGGTACTCGAAGGAGCGGGGGTTCGACAACCCGTCCGCGTGGTGCGAGGACATCAAAGTCCTGCTCCAGCACCTGCGCGCTCGGACCGGGCTGGTGCATCGTGAATCGGTCCCAGACCGAGTCTGAACCCGGCCGCGACCTGGTAGCCGCGTCCACCTCGATAGGCATCGGCACCGCCCGCGGAACCGAAGACCAGGCGACTGATCTGCGCATGCTCGACGTGCTGACAACCGCGCTCCGGTGCGGCGTGCGCCTGATCGACACTGCAGTCAACTATCGAGGAGGTCAAAGCGAGCGCGTCGTCGGCGCTGCGGTCCGGCTGGCGCGAGATGCGGGCGTGCCCCGCGAGGCGGTAACGGTTGCTTCCAAGGCCGGCTTCATCAGACCGCCGAGCCCTTTTCCCTCGCCCGGGCCACCCCCGGAGCCACACCATCCGACAGACCATTGCCTGGCGCCGGCCTGTCTCCGCTACCACCTGGCGTGCTCCCTGCTCACGATGGGCCTGGAGTCGATCGACATCTACTACCTCCACAATCCGGAACGGGCCCGGCGAAACAGGACGGACGGCGAGTTTCTGCGCCTGATGACGGAAGCGTTCTCGGTGCTCGAAGCGGCGGTCGCAGCCGGCCACGTCGGCGGCTACGGAGTCGCCACCTGGAGGGCAGGTGGAGAAGCGCGCCTCCCGCTCACCGGTCTCATGGACGCGGCTCGTTCGGCCGCGGGGGGAGATCCTCATTTCCGACACCTTCAGGCCCCGCTGTCACTTCGACGTCGAGAAGCCCTGGAGCCCGGGGGGAAAGGAGGCACTTCCCTGGTGGAGGAATGCCAGCATCTGGGCGTGTCGTTCGTGGCCAGCGCGTCGGGGGGCGCGGCGGCCATCCCCACGCTCACGGTTTCCTCGGTGCACTGGGCCGCGTCGAGACCGGGGGTCTCGGCTGCCTTGGTGGGGACGCTCGATGTCGGTCACCTCGAGCAACTGCTGAGCGGTCCGTACCTGGGCCAGCCGGTGGATGATCTGCGATGACTGATCCTTCCCTCCCTCCGGAGCAGGCCAGTCCACCAGGGTCCGATGCTGAGGAGGCCATCGTCCGGGCCGTGAAGAGCCGGATCCTCGAACAGCTAGCGGAAAGCCTGGGCCACGACGAGGTCGTGCGCGCCCGGGCCTCGCACTACACCAAGAGCGACAGCGGACTGTACGGCAAGTACGAGAAGTACGAGGAGGCCAAAGAGCAGATCCTCGAGGTGGTTCGCCAGCAACTCGACTCGCTTCTCGCCGAGTTCGCCTCCGACACCCTTCCCGCAGTCGACGAGGCTTCCCCCTCATTCGACGAGGCTTCCCCCTCAGTGGGTGACACCTCGCCTCGGCTCGGCGACACCTCGGCGCCACTCGGCGACGCTCCTCCGTGAACGACGCCCGACCCGACCCGTCGCCCGACCAGGCGGGCCTCCAACGCTTGCGCCGAACCGCCCTCTACGAACTGCAAACAGGCGGTGGCCTATCCCTCGACACGCTGGACGGGCCCGGATCGCGCCCTCCTGATCCCGCCCGAGTAGCCAGGGTGCACGAGTTGGCGAGAGCCTTGCGCCAGCTTCGTCCGGCTGCGCCCGCTCGGGCGGTGGCCGCTTTATCGGCCCGCAAAAAGCCGGACCGGGTTCTGGATCTCGGAGCCGGGCGGGCGCCATGGAGCCTCGCCTTCACCCGGCTCAATAGCGACGTACAGGTGACTGCGGTCGACCTTCCTCGTGAGGTCCCGGCCCTGCGCGCCGCGGTGACTGCGGCAGGCCGTGCGCACCAGTACCGGTTCGTCGCCGTCGACTTCTTCGACCGTCCGGTCGAGTCGCTGGGTTCGTTCGATCTGGTCATCGTGGCCAACGTCTGCCATCTGTTCACGTCCGACCTGGTGCAGCGAATGCTCCAGGTGGCAACGAATCACGTCGCCGAGGGCGGTGCGGTAGCCGTCATCGATCAGCTACTCGATGACGACCCCGACTGGACCAGATGGTCGGCGCTCTACCTCGTCGGTCTTCCCCACCTGAACCCCGGCGGGCATCTCTTCACCGCTCGGGAATACACTCGCTGGTTTGAGGATCTCGGCTTGACGGTGGCCGCACCGGAGGCCCTCTGCCCTGTGCCGGCGTTGTCCTTGGTCGTCGCCACCCGACCGTGAACACTGCGCCCCCGCTCCAGCCGTTCGTCGAGTTGATCGGATGGGAGGGGGGCGGTCAACCAATCGTCGTACTCGGCGAATATGCAGATGCCCTGGCGCTTCGGCTGGTCCGCTTAACCGGGGACCCGGCCTCGGCATCCGGCCCGGCCGCCATGGCCGTCGCCCTCGACCTCCTCGACGTTCGCTGCGCCGGCGGGGTGGTCTCCGGGCTCACCTGGCCTCCTGTCGCGGCCATGTTGCTCGGCCGCTGGCCCCGCCCACCAACGCTCACGGAGTTGGAGCGCTTGCTGATCGATCAGCCGGCGCGACCGGTACTGGCCCCGGGCAACGCGGTAGTGCCGGAATCCGATTGGTCGCACGGCGTGGGGCCCGGCACCTCATTGGGGGAAAACAGATGGCTCGGCGCGGTGAAACGCGTCGACCGGGCGTGGGAGCTGGTCGACAGGCTAGGAGGGCCGGTGTCCGGCCTGGTCAGAACGTGCACCCGCCTCATCCTGTTGCGTGGTTCCGAAGCCGGCGAGGTGGGTTCCTGGTCGACCGACGAGCTGATCGGCTGCACGGTGCTGCTCAACGCGGACGTGGACGATTTCACGGTGGCCACCTTGGCCGAGGCGATCGTTCATGAGACCATCCACCACGTCCAGGCCATGTTCGAGGTGGGGCGGCCGTTCGTGACCGACCCCTCGCTGGCCGCCTCGCCCGCTCGTTACGACTCGCCGTGGTCCGGCCAACCATTGACCGCCAAGTCCCTGGTGGCCGCATGCTTTGTTTGGTACTCGCTCGCCAGGATGTGGGATCGGGTGGATGGCGCCGCGGACGCCGGCACCAAGGCGGACCACCTATGGAGGGCATCACGTGGGTTCGTGGCCGGGGATCCTGCGGGCCAGGTGGCGGGATTGGCCTGGGCCCTGGATCGGGAGATCCCCGCAGTGATCTCGACCCTCCAGGATGCGGTGCGCACCCGCTGGGCCCAGGGCGTGAGGTGAGGTCGGGCCGGGCCGGCCGCACCGGGAACAACAACGTGACACGCCTGGATCCGGACATGGCAACTCGTGTCACGTTCCTGTCGTATATAGCCAGCGACAACGTGACACGAGTCGGCTCCGGGCCAAGTAGCCGTGTCACGTCGTTGTCATTCGGGCCGCGATCCGACCGGGCCGAGCCGGGCCGGGCTGGCCCCAGCCCTCTCTAGTGGGTCGCCCTAAGCGGAGATGCCGAAATAGCGGTCGAGCCCGTAGGCGGCGATGGCGTTGGTCCGGGCCACCTGCTCGATCTCCGTCGGGTTTAGGCCCGCTTCGGTCACCAGCTCGGAGATCACCTTCTCGGAATGCGGGAAGGTGGAGTCGGCGTGCGGGAAGTCGGTCTCAATGAGGATTTGCTCTATGCCGATGGCGTCCCGGTCGACCAGCCCACGCAGGTCGTCGAAGATGCACCCGAAGACCCGGCCGGGGACGACGGTGCTCGGCAGCTCCTTCGCCCGCCGGCTGGTGTCGGGGTTCATGCGGGTCTTGAGCCAGGTGTTGTCCAGCCGCTGCATGACGAAAGGCATCCAGCCCACCTGCCCCTCGGACAGCACGACCTTGAGGGTGGGGAACTCCTGGAGCACACCGGAGTACAGCCAGTCGGTGAAGGCCAGCTGCGAGTTGACGAACAGGTAGTGGAGCATGAGGTCCACGGGTGCATCGGGCGCACTCATGACATGGCTCGAGGACGACCCGACGTGCATGTTGATGACCGTCTCGGTCTCCTGACAGGCCTGGAAGAACGGATCCCAATAGTTGGAATAGATGCTGGGAAGTTCGAGCCTCGGGGGCATCTCCGGGAAGGACACGGCATGAGCACCCTTGGCCGCGCACCGGCGCACCTCGGCCGCCGCCAGCTCGACATCCCATAGCGGGATGAGGGAGAGAGGAATGAGGCGGGCCGGACGCTCCGAGCCACACCACTCGTCGATCATCCAGTCGTTGTAGGCCTGCACGCAGAGGAGCGCCACTTCCTTGTCCTGGCGCCACAGGAAGATCTGGCCGCAAAAGCGGGACACGTTGGGAAAACACAGGGACGCGTCGGTGTGGTTTTCGTCGAGCACGGCCAAGCGGGCGTCGCGCTGCCAGGTACCGGGCAGCACCTCGTCGTAGGTGACCACCCGGGTGGTCTCTTCTTCGCGATAGCCGCACTGGGCAAAACCTCGCACGAGCGGTTGGCGCAGGTCGTCGTAGTACCAGACGTCCGCCCACTCGTTCTCCTCACCACCGGCGACCCAGCCGTCGAGGCCCTTGAGGGGAGATCCGAGCACGCCTTTCTCGCGACGGACGTGCGGGCCCCTCTCCCTCAATTTGGCGGGCAGCCGCGACGTCCAAATGTCCGGGGGCTCCAGCACGTGATCATCGACGGAAATCAGGCGAGGCAGAGAGGTCATTGCCGTTGCTCCTTGGACAGCTGCTTCGGTTCCTTCCGCGCCGGCCGCGGACAGCACCGTCGGGATGTTAGCGCTCTCGAAATCGACAAGTCCGATGGGCCGGCGTGCGCCACGGAGATGATCATCGGGGCGGGGCAACCATCCGGCCGACCGCCGAGACCCGTCGACGCTGGCTACCCAGCCCCCCAGCTAGCTGCCACGCGGAACGACCCGAACGCCCAGAAACGGCCCAACCCGTTCGTCGGGGTCCGGCTCGAGGAGCACCGGAAGTTGCAGATCATCGCAGGTGTCCTGGATGAACCCGATCACCTCTCGACCCGCTTCCGAGGTGACCTCGAGGGGCCGGACGCGAGCATCTGGATCGATCAGGCACGGAAGGAATCCGAACCACCGCAGTTCGGATCCGCGAAACCGGCACCGACTGATGACCGTCAACCGACCGTCGGGGTGAAAGGGCAGGTGCGGGTAGCCGAGGCGAGGTCGGAGGCCGTACTTCTCGAAGCGAACGTGGGCGGTTTCCCGCCCGGGGGCCACAGGCGTCTGCGGCCACCCCGGCGGCGCATCCCAGATGAAATTGCCGAGCCCATAAAAGATGGGCTTGCCCCGATACACCTCGACACCGCGCAGGACGTGGTGATGGTGCCCGACGACGACGTCGGCGCCGGCGTCGATCGCGCTCCGCGCCGTCCTCCACTCGTGATCGGTAAGGACGGTCGGCCGGGTGGCGTCACCCCAGTGAAAGCTGGCGAGCACCACGTCGGCCTGGCGCTTGGCTTCGGCGATGTCGGACATCATGGCGTCGACCTCCACCCCGTTGGGAACGCTCGCCACAGGGGGCGCCACCCCGGGGCTGCACATCAGGTCCGGCGGTATGAGCTCCACCGTCTCTCCGCCTACCGTCACGATCCCCGACCGATCGGGCGTGGCCTCGTCGCCTCGGCGGAAGTAGCACGCGTAGGCCACCATGGCAACGGTGGTACCCCCGTCGACGACCACCCTGGCGGGTCGCCGGGCCTCGGCCAGGTTGGGCCCGGCCCCGGCCGTGGCGATCCCGACGCCGTGCAGGACGTCAAGCGTGCCCAGCATGCTCTGCGACCCGGCATCCAGAATGTGGTTGTTGGCGCAGGACATCATCGTGAAGCCGGCGGACTTCAACCCGGCGGCACTTCCCGCCTCGGCGATGAGCGATATCCCTCGGGTTTCGGCCTCTCCGCCGAACGGTGCTTCGCAGTTTCCGAACACGACGTCAGCCGCGTCCAATACGCCCTTTACAAGGGAGAATGGTTCGGACGGATCGTCCCGGTTGAGGAACACATCACCGACCGCATGGACCACAATATCGCCGGTCGTATGTACCGTATTCACCATCATTTCCCCTACCTTTTCGCAGATGCGGTCGCGGCGCGCACCCCAGGCATCACCACGTCGACCACTAGGCGCCTCGCCTCCTCGATGTCCTCCGGACGCCCGTCTCGAGAGGGACCGACCAGGACCAGATGGTCGAGGCCGAGGGCCACGAGAGACGCCAGCTTCTCTACACAGTGTTCGGGGGGACCCACCACCCCAAACCGCTCGATGAAATCCTCATCCAGCACACCGGTATGCGAGGCCCGAGATTGGGCATGACGCGACTCGTCGTACTGGGCGCCAAGTGCCTTGATGATCGGCGCGTCCTCCGGGTCAAGAAGGTCGACGGGATGTCCGGGCATGGCCGAGAAGCGGGCGTACACCGCCAGCACTCCCTTCACCAGGTCGTAGGCCACGCGCCGGTCGGGATGGGGAACGACGTTGACGTAGGCGCCGAAGGCAAGCTCCTCCGGCGCGTTGGTGGCGGCCGCCCGGACCTGGCGAGCGAGGTTGATCATGCGTCCCAGCCGGGTCGGATTGGCACCCACGTTGAACGTCACCCGTTCGGCCAGTCGAGCCCCGAGGCCGACGACCGCCGGTCCCGTCGCCGCCACGTCGATCGGGACCTTCGGAAGGGAGTGCTGATGCAACCACGGCAACGTGCTTTCGTGGCCGTCGATGTCCACCGTGGCCCCGGACAGATAGCCCTGCAGCCGGGCGATGTAGCGCTCGAGTTGGTCCACGGTGGCCGCCCGCATGCCGAGCTGGCCGACCGCCGAGTCGCCCCGGCCGATCCCCAGGACGGCTCGACCGCCCGACTCGACGTGCACGGTTGCGATGGCGCAGGCGGTGACCGAGGGGTGCCGGGTAAGGGGGTTGGTCACGCCGACTCCCAATTTGAGCCGATCAGTAAAGCCGGCCGCGATCCCCAGTCGGACAAAAGGATCTGCGTTGAGGCACTGGGTGTCGCCGAAACTGAGGCCGTCGAACCCCTCTCCTTCGATGCGGCGGGCGATCTCCTCGACGGTCCCCGGATAACCGCCTCCCGTGGCCCACATCTCGAGGCCGCGCCCTTCGGCCGAACGGGTCATCGCGTCAGCTACCCCCCGGCCGTCCAGCCGCCGTCTACCACGAGGTAGGTCCCCGTCATGAACGACGACTCGTCGGAGGCGAGGAAGGCGGCGACGGACGCGATCTCGTCGGGATGACCCGTCCGTTGGAGCGCGGCCTTGGCCGCAGCCCACTTCATGACGTCGGGGGCGTACTTCTCGCCGTCGAGGGTCATCCCGGTGGGATAGATCACTCCGGGACAGATGGCGTTTACCCGTATTTTCTCTTTTCCCCATTCGAGGGCGGCGGTACGGGTGAGCGCCAGGATGCCAGCCTTGGTGGCGCCGTACGTTGCCCCTCCGGGCCGGCTGGTCAGGGCGGCAACCGACGACCAGTTGATGATCGATCCTCCGCCGCTCGCCACCATGGCGGGTATCCCGTACTTCATCCCGAGGTACACACTCTTCAGGTTGATGTCCAGCAGATTGTCGAATTGACCTTCGTCGATGTCCGGCACCGGGCCCTGGGCGATGCCGACAGAGAGTCCGACCACGTTGCAGAGAATGTCCAGGCGGCCGTAGGTGTCCACCGCGTTCTGCATGAGAGCCGCCACCTGGGCCGAGTTGGTGACGTCGGCCCCGAACGACGTGATGAAATCCGGCATCTCGGAGGCCGTGTCTTTTTCGGCTCCGCTGATGTCGGTCGCCACCACGTTGGCGCCCTCGCGGGCGAGTCGTAGGGCAGTCGACCGCCCCTGGCCCATCCCCGCGCCGGTCACCACGGCGACCCTGCCGTCCAAACGTCCCACAGCCCGCTCCTCTCTCCTCCTGCTACCCGTGCCGATCTGTCGCCGCGTCAGCTGATGGTGCTGTTGGCCCAGTCGTTGCGCACCGGGGCCAGAAGCGGCCAGCTGTCACACCTGCTCGGCGTTCTTCACGCCCGTGATGAGCTCAACCGGCTCTGGGCCATCAGTTTTGGTGCTGACTTTGGCGGTAGGCATGCCGACCACGATAGCAGTGAAGCGCGTCCGACCTCTATAGCAAAAAAGAAGAGATTAGGTATTTGACGAGGTGCACGTGAGCTTCCCATTGTCGACCAACGACGGCACGCCATTTTGCACCCGTCCCTTGAACCAGCAGTCGATACTGTGTGGCTTTCCCGGAGCAAACGTGAGCGGCGGTGACATGCCTTGCAGGGTGTCGCCTTTGAGGGATTCCAATCCCTGGATGATCTCGGCCGAACTCGGCGTCGCGCTCGAGGTCAGCCCTCCGCCCTTGACCGCGTCTTCCAGTAGTTGTCCACCCGGCCACGCCTGGGCCGCCGATTCGGACCACACCGTGGAGTTCTGGCGGAGCCCGGGATAGTACTTGTCCACGGCCGCGTTCATCGCAGTCATGGCGGGTGTGTTGGCGAAGTAAGGGATCACGTTGAACCCGGTCCAGAGCGAGTCCTTGATGCCGGCGGCCGTCGTCAGGGTGTTGCCGAAGCCCGGGCCCTCGCTCACGTAGATGGGGTGATAACCCTGCTGGCTGCAGTCCTGTCCCACCCTGACGATCTGGGTCGCACCATCAGCGACGAGGATCGAGCTGACGTGGGCCTGTTGCGCCGCAACACATTGGGCGGTGTAGTTCGGTGCGGTGGCCGAGATGGAGGCGCTGTACGCCAGCGGCAACCCGTATTTGGCGGCCGCCGCCTTGAACAGAGGGACGCCCTGCTGGCACGTCGCCGATTCGGCACAATAGAACTCCGCCACGTTGGTCGCGCCGGCCGCCTTGGCCACCTCGGCATTCTGATCAACCTGATGGTCAAAGGTCTCGCCTTGAGGGTAGAAGTCGGGATTAGTGTAGAAGGCCTCCTGCGTGAGGTTGCTCCCGACGACCGGTACGTTGGCGGACTCGACCGCGGCTGCCCAGGCCGAATCGACGAGCGAGATATCTGCGATGACATCGACTTTTTCCGACAGCAGGGTCTGGAGGTCGGCCACCGACGTTCCGGGCACGGCACCGTCGTCTTCAGCGATGATCTGGAGGTTGTGCCCGTCGATTCCCCCCGTCGAGTTCACGGTGTTGGCCCATGACTTGTACACCTCTTCCTCGGCTAGCAGCTGAGCCCCGAAGGCCCCTGAACAACTACAGACCACGCCGACCTTGATCGGCGCCGCTGCGCTCTGGGCCCCGGCCGCCCCGGTCGCGGAGGTGCTTGCGGAGCTACCCGAGCCGACCGCGGTACTCGGGCTGCTCGACGAGTGGCTGCTGGAGGAACATGCTCCTACCGCCGCCACCAGCCCGAGCACGGCCGCGCCGCGCCAGAAGACATGCCGATGCCTTTTCATCATTTCCTCCCCTGATGTGGCTGGTTGTACTTCGCGCCGCCTAGGCGGGACGGTCGCGTCCTTCGAGCTGCTCCACTCGGGGCACCAGGTCATCGTGTCCCTCGCCGAATATGTCGTTACACGCGCGAGCAGATACTAAATAGAACGCTAGCACGGCACTCTCAGTGGTGCAACCGTCACGCCGTCGTTCGCCCACTTGTGCGTCATAAGGTCTATCGCGAAGGACCGCATAAGTCTGTTGATGGTGATAAGCCGCAGTTGGAGGAGCTCGGCAAGGGGTGGTAGACATTTGCGATGTCTGGTACGTCCTTGAGCCTGCGCCCCTTTGGCCTATGGAGCCTGGAGTTGCGGCGGACCCGCGGTGAGGAACTGGCCGAGGTGGCGGCCGAGATGGAATCCCTCGGTTTCGACACCGTGTGGGTCCCGGGTGCGATTCGCGACTCGGGAGGCTCGCTTTGGGTCACCCTCGACGGGATACTCAGCAGCACCACCACGCTGAAGGTGGCGACGGCTGTTGTCAACGTCTGGGCCTATCCAGCTGATACCACGGCCGCGGCGGCGTCGCATTTGTCGGCTACCTATCCGGGGCGGTTCATCCTCGGCGTCGGGATCGGGCAGCCAGAGCATCTGGGCGACGATGGCGCCGACGCCTTTCGCCATCCCAAGGCGGAAATGGCACGCTACCTGGACGAGCTCGATGCCTTGGGCGTCCTTCCGCCCGAGCGCGTCCTGGCCGCCCTCGGGCCCAAAATGTTGCAGCTCGCAGGCACCCGAGCCGCCGGGGCCCATCCATACCTGGTCACGCCCGAACACACCGCCATGGCCCGCGGCGTGCTCGGGCCCGGACCGCTCTTGGCGCCCGAGCAGCCCGTGATCATCGAGACAGATCCCGGCCGGGCCAGGGACAAGGCCAGGGAATATTTGAGTTTCTACCTCCAGCTGCGAAATTATGTCGCCAATCTCAAACGGATGGGATTCAGCGACGAGGACCTCGCAGGGGGCGGCAGCGACCGTCTGGTGGATGGCCTCGTCGCCTGGGGCGACGAGGCCGCAGCCGTGGCCCGGCTGCGAGACCACTTGGCTGCTGGCGCCGACCAGGTGGCTATCCATGTGATCGGCCAGGGTCGCAACCCCACGCGGGACGAGTGGCGGCAGCTGGCGTCCGCGCTCGTGAACCCGTAAACCGGCCCGGCCTGAGATCCCGATCACCTCGAGGTCCGGCGCCTCCGCGAACCTGGCGGCTGGCTAGCATGTCTCGCCGGGCGTGGCGCGGTTCCATGGCCGGGACATCTGCAGCTCGGCCCGTTGAGGAGGGGAGTTTAGGTGCGTAGTGGACCCCACACCGACACCAATCTGTTCGATCCTGGGGTTGTGGCCGACCCCTATCCCATCTACGAGACTATTCGCGCCGTCGGCAACGTCGTCTGGAACGACGCCATAGGGGGATGGAATATCGTCGGCTTCGACGAACTTCGGGAAGTGGTGAGCGACTCAGGAGAGCGATTCAGAGAGCTCAACGGCGACCCGGGTGTGACCTACTGGTTCGAGGCGCCCAACCTCATCACCGTCGACGGGGTCGAACACACCCGACTCCGAGGCGCGCTAGCGCCGTTTTTCACCAGAAACGCCGTGGCCAAATGGGAGGAGCGAGTGACGGAAGTCGTCCTCGACCTGGTTCGCCCACTGGCCGAGGGAAACCGGACTTACGACCTCATCGCAGATTTCACCATGATCCCGACCATCGTGGTCGCCGACCTGCTCGGGATCTCTCCGAAGCGGTACTCGGATTTTCGCCGGTGGTCGCACGCGATCGTCTCGAATCTGTCCTATGGAGCGGAGACCGAAGAGGCGCACCTCGTCATGCGGGCCGCCTCTACCGAGATCAACGACTACATCCAGGAAGAGATAGACCGGCACCGGCGCGACGCTCCCGACGACACTTTGACCGCCATACTCGGTTTGACGGGCAGATTCGCCATGACCGATGAGGAAATCCGTTCGGCCGTCGTACTGCTGGTACTGGCCGGCTACGACACGACTGCAAAGATGATGGGTAACGCCCTGCTCGCCCTCGAGCAGCATCCGGACCAGCGGCGCGACGTCGTGTCCGACCCGTCGCTCCTCCCGGCGACGATCGAAGAATCGCTCCGATGGTGCGGCCCGGCCCAGGCGACCGTCCGGGTCGCCGTGACAGATACCACGCTGGGCGGGATCGATCTGTCGGCCGGAGAGACCCTGTACCTCCTGCACGCCGCCGCCAACCGCGACCCCAGGCGCTGGAACGACCCGACGAGCTTTGACATCCATCGTGAGCAGAAGTCGCACCTGGCCCTGGGGTGGGGCCCGCACCTCTGCCTGGGCGCCCCGCTGGCCCGACTGGAGACGAGGGTTGCGATCGAGCACCTCCTCCGCGTGGCACCCGAATACAGCCTCGAGGATGTCGACTTCGGCCACGCCTTCTTCGTCCGCGGGCCGGAACGGGGGCTGATCGAGGCGTGACCGGCCAGCCGATGCCGGTCGGCGGGTAGTCGTCCTGTCGACCCTCAGGAGCGACCGCCGATACCGGCCCGCGGAGCCTTCCGCAATGCGGTACGGGCCGCGGCCCGCGTGGATTTGTCGTCCGGCAGGGTTTCCGGGGCCAGTTGCTGCAACACCCTGAGGGTACTGACGAATACCGCCTGGAAGGGGCCCTTCGCTCCGGACTCCAGCCAGATCCTGATCGAGATGCTCATGGCGCTGGCGGAAAGGACTGCGAGGGCCCGGTGCTCGGGCCCGGGTTCCGAACTGCCGTCGTGCTCGGCCAGGACGATCGAGAGGGCATCCTCCATAGCCCGACTGTGCCGGAGCCGACCCGGGTAGAGAGACGGATGGCCTAGGAGACGTGAGCTGCGCAGCATGGCCGTGCGAAGTCGGTCGAGACCCTCACTGAAGATCAGGAGGGCCTTCAGTATCGACTGCGGCGTGCCGTCGTAGTGGACTCTGACGGCAGTCAACATTTCCTGCTGCACCTCGTCCATGACCACCAGGAGGACATCCTCTTTCGAGGCGAAATATCGAAAGAACGTTCGCGGCGAGACATCTGCGGCCGCGGCGATCTCCTCCACCGTGGTGGAATCGAACCCCTGCTGGACAAACAGGTCGAGGGCGACCTCCTCGAGGAGCCGACGCAATCGCTCCCGCTTTTTGTCGCGCAAACCCGGTGAGAAAGGTACGACATCGGGGTCGGATCGACCCCGACCAGATCCAGACCGGCCCGATCCAGACCGGCCCGATCCCGACCGGCCAGATCCCGACTGGCCAGATCCCGACTGACCAGATCGGGCCCCGGCCGATCGGGACCCGGCGTCCCCGCCGGATGTCCCGCTGGTCGGGTCCTGACGGGATGGGCGAGCCCCCTCACCCCGGCTCCCGGCGCCGCGAGTAGAAGTGGGCTGCCGGGCCCCTGACAGGGTGGTCACATTTTCACGAAGCGACGCTTTCTCGAGCTCGGCATCGGCAAGCAGCCGCTTCAGACGCGCATTCTCGATCTCGAGATCACTGATGCGGGCCACGTCCCCGATCCTCCGTGTCTATTAGGGCGACAAGGGCGCCCCGGCCGGACGGCCAAGAGTATAGAACGGCTTGCTTTCTTCAGTATGGCAGTCCTGCCATCTTGCGGCCTTGACACGAAAAAGCAGCCGTGATTTACTCGCTCGTACGTTCTGCGCTGATCGCCGTGGGAGGGCAACCTGGTGACGAGGCCTGACAAATCCCCGGGTGATTCGGGCTGGCTGATCGACACCGACGCCCACGTGATCGAACCCGCCCACGTATGGGTGGAACGGGTTCCGAAGCGGTTCGGCGACGCCGTTCCCCACGTTCGCCGCGATGACGAGGGCGACGCGTTCTGGTTCGAAGGCAAGAGGCTTCCGATCACCGGGCTGGCGGCTTCCTCGGGCCGGCGCAAGGAGGATTTCAGCCCCAAAGCGGTGCGCTACGAGGAGATCCTGCCCGGGACGTACGACCCGATCGCTCGCGTCGGTGACATGAACCTGGACGGTGTGCTCAGTCAACTGGTGTTCCCGATGTTCCCCGGACACGCGGGGACCACCTTCCTCCACGCCAAGGACAGAGAGCTGGCGGGTTACTGCGTGCGCGCCTACAACGACTGGATGATCGATGACTGGTGCGGAGCAGCCCCCGGCCGGTACATACCGTTGATCATCCTGCCACTGTGGGACCCCTCCGCCGCCGTGGCGGAGATCGAACGTTGCACGGCCAAGGGCGCCAAGGCGGTGTCCTTCCCGGAGAACCCGGCCTACTGCGGCTTGCCGTCGCTCTACGACGCCGACGGCTTCTGGGATCCGGTCATGGCGGCCGCCGACCGGGCCAACCTGCCCATCTGCACGCACATCGGCACCTCGAAGGTGCAGAGAACCGCGGCGGACTGCCCCACGATCGTGAGCATCTCCCTGGCGTGGGAGACCGCGGTCGAGTGCTTGTTGGACTGGCTCTACAGCGGACTGTTCTACCGCTGGCCCAACCTGAAGTTGGTGCTGTCAGAAGGCGGCATCGGCTGGATCCCTTACGCCCTGGAGCACGCCGATCTCGTCTACGACCAGGAGCGCCACTGGGCCATGAAGGCGGAGTACACCTTCGGCCAGACCGTCACCGTCGGTGGTTCGGAGCGCGGCGCGGGGCGAGCACTGGTGATGGAAGAACCACCGAGTGCCCTGTTCCGACGTAACGTCTACGGTTGCGTGATCGACGAGGTGTTCGGGACCGGTGTCATAGAGCAACTCGGCAGTGATCGGATCATGCTGGAAACCGACTATCCTCACGCTTCGTCGAGTTGGCCGGGGTCGATCGAGGGGGCCAGGACTCGGCTGAAGCATCTCTCCGACGAGGACAGGTACCTGGTTATGCAAGGAAACGCCCGCCGTGTCTTCAGTCTCGACGCCGTCCCGACCACCATCGACTTCTGATGCTCGACCTGGCGATCACGGGCGGAACTGTCATCGACGGGTCGGGCGCACCCCGACGGACGGCCGACGTCGGGATACAGGGAGGGCGCATCGTTTGCGTCGGGACCCTCGAGGACGCGGCCCACCGGGTGATCGCTGCCGATGGCCGCATCGTGGCTCCCGGATTCATCGACATCCACACCCACTACGACGCCCAGGTGTTCTGGGATCCCCACCTCAGTCCGTCCCTGATGCACGGCGTGACCTCGGTGGTCGCCGGGAATTGCGGCTTCACCATCGCCCCCATGCGACCGGATGCCTGCGATTACCTGACGAAAATGCTGGCCCGGGTGGAAGGCATGCCCCTCGAAGCGCTCGAAGCGGGCGTGCCGTGGGGCTGGCAGACGACGGGCGAGTACCTCAGTCGCCTGGACGGGCAGGTCGGGCCCAACATCGGGTTCATGGTCGGTCACTCGGCCATCCGACGCATCGTCATGGGCGAGGACGCCACGCGCCGTACGTCCACACCGGACGAGCTGGAGGCCATGCGCGCCCTGCTCAGGGAGAGCCTCTCTGCGGGCGGTCTCGGCTTTTCGTCGTCCTGGGGACAGGCCCATTTCGACGCCGCCGGGGATCCGGTTCCCTCGCGTTGGGCCGACGAGGACGAGCTCGTCAGCCTCGCCGCGGTTTGTGGTGACTTCGAAGGCACCTCGCTGGAGTTCGTTCCCGATCAGATCAATGGCTTCGAGCCTGCGGTCGAAGCCATGGTGCACATGTCCGTGGCGGCCCATCGACCCCTCAACTGGAATCTGGTGCGAATCAATGCCGCCGACCGGGAGAAGACCTTCGCCAAGTTGGACGCCGGTACCCGAGCGGCGCAGGGTGGCGGCAAGGTGGTCGCCCTCACCATGCCCGTGATGCCGGTCCCCCGTTTTTCCTTCCTTGGCGCCTTTGCCCTCGACGCCATACCCGGCTGGGGAAAGGCCATGACGCTGCCTCCGGCCGAGAAGCTGGCCCTGCTCAGGGACCCCGTCGAGCGCCGACACCTGGAAGAGCTCGCCATAGGATCCGATCCCCGGCTCTCGGACTGGCCGCGCCGGGTGATCGTCGAGACGTTTTCCCCAGAGACCAAACAATATGAGGGTCGCGTGGTCTCGGACATCGCCGCCGAGGAAGCCAAGCGCCCGTTCGATGCGCTCGTCGACATCGTGGTGGCCGACGAGCTTCGGACCGTCTTCTCACCGATCGCCGCCGAAGACACCAGGGCGGATTGGGACGCCCGCGCCGCCTTGTGGCGAGACGCCCGGGTCCTATTGGGAGGATCAGACGCAGGTGCCCATCTCGATTTTCTCAGCACGTTCAACCTCCAGACCTGGTTCCTCGACCGGGTGGTCAGGACGGAGGCGGTGATCCCTCTCGAGGAGGCGGTGTACCGGTTCACGGCCGAACCCGCAGCTCTCTACGGACTTCGTGACCGGGGCACCTTGACCGAAGGTGCGTGCGCGGACGTGGTGGTGTTCGACGAGGCGAGCGTGGCTTCGGGGCCGGTGCATACCCGTTTCGACCTCCCCGCCGGCGCGGCCCGGCTCTACGCCGACGCCATCGGCATCGACCACGTCATCGTCAATGGGCAGCCGGTGATGCAACACAACGAACCAACTGGTGCCCTGCCGGGCCGGGTGCTCCGGTCCGGTGTCGACACGGCGACACCCCAGCTGGGCGCTTGAAGCGGGCGATCAACCGGCTTCCAGTTCGAGGGCGCAGGCCAGCTCGCCGACGGAGGCCAAGTCCCACGGGTACGGAAGGGCAAAGTTGATCTGGTCCGCTCCGGCCTCGACGTAGCGGAGGGCCCGGTTGACCACCTGAGCGGTGGTGCCGGTGATGGCATGGGCTCGCACGGACGGGGGAATGTGCTCGGCACCGTCACCGATACCGACGGTGAGGTTGATGGAGGTGCGTATCTCGGAGCGCAGCCGGCCGACGTCCTGGCAATGGCGGCGGAGGACCTCGTGCTTGCGGATGTAGTCGGACAGCGACATCCCCGTGCAGTTCCACCCGTCTGCGTACTCGGCCACGATGCGCAGCCCGCGCCGCTCCCCGGCCGTGCCCACCCACACCGGCAGCCGTTCCTGCACGGGCTTCGGCCCGTTGGACGCCCCCGTGAATTGGAAATGCCGGCCTTGGAAAGTCACCGTTTCGCCCCGAAGCAATCCGGCGGCGCCGCGAACTCCCTCCTCGAGCATGTCCATCCGTACATCGATCGCCGGATACGGAAAGCCGTAGATCTCGAAGTCGCCGGCCAGTGAACCGGCGCCCATCCCAAGGGCGGCTCGACCGCCCGAGACTTGGTCGACTGCGGACGCTGCGGTGGCGAGCACGGCAGGGTGGCGGAAGCAGATGCAGTACACGAGCACGCCACACATCGCTCGCTTCGTGTTGTAGGCCATGGCCGTCTGCGAAACCACCGCCTCGTTGCTCGTGGGTCCGAGCGCGCCTGGGAAGTGATCCGAGATCGAGATCCAGTGAAATCCGAGCTCGTCGGCCCGACGCCAGAGGGCAATGAGCTCGGGTAGGGATTTTCCCTGGGCGTTGGCGTGGATGCCGAAGAGCGTCACTCGTGAGCAGATCCCCTCAACCGGCAGATCGATCGACCAGGGGGACGATCATCCTCCCTCGACGCGGAGGGGGGTGACCCGGAGGGTCTGGATTCGCCAGTGACCGTCGTCCAGCTGGTACTGCTCTGAGAGCCGGTCCCAACGGCGCTCGGTGGAGCTTCCGTCGTCATCCTGGGCGGGGGCCACGATCGTGAACGATCGCCACCTCGCCTCCGCGGTCGTCGGACCAGTGATCTCGATGTCCGGCATTACCACCTCGTGCAATGTGGAACTCTCGGCGTACAGATCCGAAAAACGGGTGACGATCGCGGCTCGTCCCTGGAGGTGGTCTGCGGCGTCGGGTCCGAGCCATACCTCGGCGTCGGTGACAAACAGCTCGGACCAATCCCCCCAGCGCTTGTCGTCCAGAAGATGGCAGTAGCGCGCCCTGAGCCGCTTGACCTCTTCGATGGAGAGCGAATGAGAGACGTCGGGCCCGAGGCGGGGCTCGCTGAGCGGGTGGCTTCCGTCGATCTCGCAAACCCGCTCTTCGAAGCGCCACCGCCCGTCGGGGCAGCGGGCCAAGCGGTCCCGGTAGCGTCCGAAAACCCTCACGAAGGAACCCGTCTGGTGCGCAGTGAGCACCATGAAGTAGCTGTGGACGACACTACGATCACCGTCTACCGAAATCCGAGGCTGGACGAGAATGTGCTTGTTCCACCACTGGGGCGGCCGGCTGAATCCGCCGAACAAGCGCTGCAGGGCAGCCCGACCGCGGATCTGTTCCTCGCTGGCTCCGTTGGCCGCGAGGGGTCCACGATGAGTCTGCCAGGTTGCGTCTTCCGTGAAGCAGTCGACCCACTCGTCCTCGAGCTGATAATCGATGGTGTGGGCATACCGGTAGAGCGTGTCCAGGATGCGGTGCTGATCGTCGAGCAACTGGATCTGGGCTTCGAGACCCGTGAGTGAAGCTGTCAATCCGGGACCCCCTCCGTGAGAAGTCACGAGCGACCCTTACGCTACACCGATTTGGTCCCGTCCTGCCAGATGGCAGACCTGCCAGTTGTGGCCGCTTGGAGAAGCCGGCACGCGATATGGTCGGCCGGACCGGTGCCGTCCGCCGAGCACGCGTCGCCGGGCCAACAGGACATTTGTCACCCTCGTCGCTCTTATGGCGGGGGCTCATGAGGGAGGGTAGCCATGTCCATACCGGATGTCACCGAGCGGTCGCTGCCAGAGTTGATTTCGCTGGCCGGCAGGACTGCCGTGATTACCGGCGGGGCCAAGGGTCTCGGCCATGCGATTGCTCGGCGGCTGGCTGAAGCCGGCGCCAGCGTCCTGATCGGAGATATCGACGAGACGGGCGCCAAGGCCGCGGCCTCCGAGATCGGCGCCGCGTTCGGCCGCTCCGCCTTGTCGACTCCGCTCGACGTGGCCGACGGGGCCTCGATCTCTGCTGCGGCAGACCTGGCCGTGGCCGAACTCGGGGGCATCGACATCTGGGTCAACAATGCGGGCATCTACCCATCCACCCCGGCCCTCGACCTTTCTGACGCCGAATGGAGCCGGGTGATCGGCATCAACCTCGGCGGCACCTTCATCGGCTGCCGAGAAGCGGCTCGGCGCATGGTCGGGGCCGACCGCGGCGGGGTGATCGTCAACCTCTCGTCGGTGGCGGGTATTCGGGGAAGGGGTCCCCGCGTGACCCACTATGCCGCCTCGAAGCACGGCGTGATCGGGATCACCCGCCAACTGGCGTTGGAGTTCGCTGGTAATGGAATCCGCGTCCTCGCGGTCGCCCCATCCAGGATTGTGACGCCAGGCGTCGAAGTGGCGACCGGAGGGATGAACCCAGGCGGGCCGCTCGCTCCGCTGGGACGTGCGGGGCGGCCGGACGACGTGGCCCGGGTGGTGCTGTTTTGTGCCAGCGACCTGTCGCTATTCATGACGGGAAGCGTGTTGCAGGTGGACGCAGGCGAGATGGCTATCTGAGATCCTCTCGCCCGGTTGCAGACGGCAGAGTTGTGCAGGGTGCAGGGGGCTAGCTCTGGGGCTCCGGAGCGAAGTAGGTCTCCGCTATCGTCCGCGGCGCCGAGGGCTCGCCGACATAGCGAGCGAACTTGTGACCCTCGTACGCTGCCGTTCCGAGTGACCTGGGGGCAAGGGCATCACCGACGGTGAACAGTTGCGGCACCTTGGCGTCAAGCTCTGTTGCCAATTGATTGACTGCCTCGCGGCCGGTCGACAGGACCACCGCGTCGACTCCCGAAATAATTCGATCCTCCTGGGTGAAGACGTCGTAGACGGTCACCTGGCGCTCACCGATGCTCCGAATATACGTGGAAGGGACCAGGACAACACCCGCTTCTTTCAGGCGCGTTACCACGAACCCGACGTCGTTGGATTCGACGAGGGGAGCCGACACGGGCGAGAAGCCAGGGGTGAGGAATTCGACCTCAGCTCCGGCGCGAGCCAGGACCTCAGCCACCCCTGCACTCGTATTGAGCCCCTCGGCGTCGAGCAGCACCACCCTTCCCGACGGGCGCCTCCCCTCGACGAGGATGTCCTCGGGGCGGTATACGAACGGCCGGTCGTAGCCCGGAATGTCGACTTCGAGGAAGTAGCTGTGGCCGCCCGGGCTGTAGCGCGCCCCGGTCGCGACGATCACCGCATCCGGCTGCGCCGACAGCACCGAGGCGGCCGTGGCCGGGGACCCGGTGAGGACCTTGACGCCGAGCCGCGCCAGCTCGCGCTCCCACCATTCGATGCCCTTGAGATACCACTCCCGACCGGGCAGGCTCGCCCACAGCGCCAGGCCGCCGCCGAGGAAGGCTCGGGCCTCGAACACCGTGACGTCGTGCCCTCGAAGCGCACTCACCCGGGCCGCCTCCAGCCCGGCCGGTCCCGCGCCAACCACGACGACCTGGCACGGGCGGGCCGCCGGGGTGAACGAAGTAAGACCCCACGAGCGCTCCCGATAACTCGCCGGGTTGATAGCGCAGCCCTGTCCTCCCTCGAGACGAACGGACATACACCAGTTGCAGGCGATGCAGGTTCGGCTGCGGTCCTCGTTTCCCTCGCGGGCGTTCTTGACCAGCTCAGGCTCGGCAATCAAAGCCCGGGCTGCCCCCACCATGTCGCACACGCCGGCGGCGATCACCGAGTCCGCATCCGCGATGGACGTCAGCCGGCCCAACACACTCAGCACCGGCACATCTCCTGTGGCGCTGCGCACCGCTTCCACGTGTGGTCGGTACACATGGGGCTCGAGAAACACAGGCGGCATGCCCAGCGGAAGCTGCAAGGGTTCGACCCCGACGTCGAGGTCCACGAAGTGCACCAAGCCTCCCTGGCAGAGCCTGGACAGGACCTCGCGAGCGCCCCGGCTGTCGTAGCCCCCCGGGAGGAGCTCGTTGCAGTTGAAGCGGATTCCCACCGCCAGGTCCGGTCCAGCCTCCTCACGCACCACGTCCAGGCACTCCACCAGGAATCGCATCCGGTTTTCGAGACTGCCTCCGTAGGAGTCCCTGCGCCGGTTGAAGTACGGCGACAGGAACTGCTCCAAAAGCGCGCCGTGCGCCACGTGGAGCATCACGCCGTCGTAACCCGCAGCCCGTAGATTGGCCGCCGACTGGCCGAAGGCACCCACCATGGCCCGAATCTCGTCCGCCCCCATCTCGTGGGTCGATCGGGTGATGCCGCGATACTCGTATTGCACGGCTGACGCGGAGAGCGGGGGGGCCGGTGGGCTCAGCGGCCCCCAGTATCCGTTCGCTCCCCACCAGTAGAAAACCTCGCCGAACACCTTCCCCCCGGCCTCGTGGACGGCATCGGCCATCACTCGGAAGGCGGGGACGTTTTCCTTCGGGAAGGGGGTCGCCCGGGAGACGGATCCCCGTTCGTGTACCGGAAGGCTGTTGATCACCAGGCCGCAGCCACCCTTGACCCGCTCCGCGCTGTAGGAGACGAAGTCGGCCGTCGGCTTCGTGCCCGCCCCCAGCGATACCCCGTGAGGCGCAAAGTAGAATCGGTTGGGTACCTCTACGGGACCTATCTGGACCGGGCGGAAGACGTGGGGATATCTCGGATGCATACGGATGGCGTCCATGTGGTCGAGAGGGTCAAGCGGACAAGGTGCAGCCGGTGAGCAAGGTCGCAGCCCGCTCGCCGATCATCATCGTCGGCGCATTTGTGTTGCCGGTAGTCACCGTCGGCATTATCGAGGCATCTGCCACCCGAAGCTTGTCGACGCCGTACACCTTGAGCTCGGGGTCCACCACGGCCCGATCGTCCCGGCCCATGCGACAGGTTCCGACGGGGTGCACACCATACGTGACGTTGCCGCGAACGAACCGCATCCAGTCTTCGTCCGTGCGGCAACGGGACTCCTCTTCGAAGGGACCAGCGAGGACCGTGGCGATGGCCGACTGGCTCATAATGCGACGGGCCTCGGCCATGCCCTCGAGAAGATCCTCTACGTCTGCTTTCTCAGCGAGCATGCGGTGCTGGATCATCGGCGGATCGTGGGCCTGATCGCTGTGAAGCCGGATCTGGCCGCGGGTACGGGGATGCAAGAAGGCGCTGCAGAGCATCACGCTGCGCTCCGGGGCCGGTTTGACGCTGAGCATGCCATTGGCATCGCGGTCACGCACGATGGCGAAGCTGGCAAAGGCATGCTGGAAGTCCGGCCATTCGAGGTCGGGTTTGGATCGGGTGATGACCTGGGCCTGGAATACCGTGGCCGCCAGAGGGCCGGTGCCGTACCGCACGTATTCGATCAGCGCCTTCGATCCATCCCGAATACCGACTTGGTTGACCGTCGGCAGGTTGGTGCGCCAGCGCTGCATGATGGCGAGCTGCTCCTGGAGGTCCGACCCGACCGAGGGACTGTCGTGCACGATCGGTATGCCATGACGCTCGAGCTCGGCGCGCGGCCCGACACCGGACAGCATCAGCAGCTTGGGGGACGCCAGGGTTCCGGCGCAGACGATGACTTCCTCGCTCGCCGCCGCGAACGCTCGCCGGCCTCGATGCGAGAACTGGACGCCTACCGCCCGGCCCGATTCGATCACCACCCTGTCGACCAGAGCGTTCGTCCTGACCGTCAGGTGCCTCGCCAGCGAGATCCGGCGGAGGTACTCGCGAGACGACTGGGATCTCGTCCGGCGGCGCTGGTTGACCTGCACGACGGCGGCGCCCTCTTGCACCTCGCCGTTGTAGTCGCCGATGTCGCGGTAGCCGGCCTGTTGCGACGCGGCCATGAACGCATCGACGGCTGGATGGGGCATGCCTTGAAACCGGACCCGAATCGGGCCGTCGTGGCCTCGCCAACCGTCATCCTCGCCGGACCATCGCTCCATCCGTTTGAAGTAGGGCAGGACCGAGTCGTAGTCCCAACCGTCGCAGCCCCGCTTCGCCCAGCCGTCGAAGTCGGAACGGTTGCCACGCACGAAGATCGTGCCGTTGATGGATCCGCCGCCGCCGAGGATGCGGCCGGCCTGCCACGCCTCGACCTGGTGCTCTCGGGTGTCGTCAGGTTCGGGCGCGTACCTCCAGTTGCAACGCTTGTAGACGGACACCAACGCGGCGGGAACATACGCATCGGGCCGCTTGTCGGTCCCTCCCGCCTCCAGGGCCAGGACGGAACGGCCGGCCGCGGCCAAGCGCCCGGCGATCACGCTCCCGGCGGATCCGGTACCCACCACGATGAACTCGAAGACCTCCTGGCTGCGCCCTAGGTAAGCCATCTGCCTAGGAGAAGGCGAAGCCTTCGGTGCGCAGTTGGGTCACCAACTGCCGGGCCCACGCCAGGTCGTCGTGGCGCGCCACTTCGCCCATCTTGGGTAGGTCGATGTGGTACACCCTGGCCGCATTCTCTCCCAGAATCTTGCCTCTCGCTTCGGGAGTGATCTTGGAATACCCGAATTCCTCGCACATATCATCGGGTAGCTGGAACACCCGGAAGGCGTAAATAAGAGGCTGGGCCGAACCGTACCAGATGCTGTCGGTACCCCAGATCACGTTGTCTTCCCCGAGACACGCGATCAGCTTTCCGAGCACGTGGGCCGCCTCCCGGGGGCGGCGAATCAACGAAAACCAGGTGGTGCCGAGCTCGGCATAGACATTAGAGTGGGTGCCGATACCCTGCTCCTCCAGACTGCGGAGAAGGCGGTTGACCCCAAACCCGGCCAGCCGGTCGGTATAGGGGCCTTCCTCTCCCTCGTGACCTGGTATTCCGGCGGGCACGTTGGCTGCGTTTCCCACGCCAGCCGGAAACTCAAAACCCGAGTGATAGACCATGAAGTCGAGATCCGGAAATAGGCGGGCCACCGGGCCGATATCCCGAGGAGACCCGTTGGGGAGCACACCGGGTGGAAGGAAGTGGGTCTGCACGTCCACGACCGTTTCCGGGCCGCTGAGCACCTCGTCAGCGACGCGAGAGTCGGCCGCCGCGTCGGGCGGAACGTGGTAGTACGTCGCTCCCCATTCGTCGTTGAGAGCACGCAGCCCGATGGCTGTCCCTACCCGGCCCGTCGCCAGGGCTCGCGCCGGCTGCCTGGTGAGGTCGCTCGCCGCGGCCAGATCCGAGGTTATGTGCCGAACGACGCGCCGGTCGTGGGCCGAGTAGTGCCGCGGCCGATATTCGTCGGTGCTGCGTCGCTGCATGAACAGCGGCTGCCGAGAGGTGACACCTGGGTCCCTGCCCATGGCGCGACGGGTTCCCTAGGATGCCGAGCGGAGTTTGATGTCCAGAAATCCTTCTTCGGGACCCCGGACAAATAAGGCGCTGCCGTAGTCAATGCCGCGAAGCTCGTACTCCGGGGCGATGGACAGCAGCCGCTCAATGGCGATCTTCGTTTCCAGTCGGGCGAGGGGTGCACCGATACAGAGGTGGGGACCGAATCCCAGCCCGAGGTGCGATTTCTGCTCTCGCCGAACGTCGAACCGCAGCGGATCGGGCCACCGACCGGGATCACGGTTGGCGGCTTCCACCATCGTGTAGAGAATGTCGCCGGGCTGGAGGTCGGTGCCGGCCAGCGTCAGCTCGGTCATCACCTTACGGGGAACCATCTGGGTGACGCCCATCCAGCGGAACGTCTCTTCGATGGTCGCCGGGACGAGGGAGAGGTCGTCAACTACCAACTGCCTCTGCTCCGAGTTTGCCTCCAGCGCCACCAGGATATTGGACATCAGCTTCGCGGTCGTGTCGTATCCGGCGAGGAGGAACACCAACGCGGTGGAACGGATCTCGGCCTCGCTCAGCTCTGGCAGTTTGAGCATGAAGGACAAGACGTCGTCGAGCGGTTCCCGGCGATGACGTTCGATCTCCTCGCGGATGTACTCGTTCACCTCGGTCGTGGCTTGGGCCATCACTTCGCGAGTGCGTTCGTCCTCGTGCCCGTAGGCAATGTTGCCCGTGATGGCGTGCGACCACCTCTGAAAGTCGTCATAACGATTTGGGGGAACACCCAACATGTCGGCGACGATGATCGTCGGTATCATGGTGAACTCACCGATGAGATCGAAACTGTCTCGGCCCTCCACCAGAGGAGCCAGGAGTTGATCGACGACTTCACCGATACGGACTTCCCACTTGGCCACCGCCTGGCGAGTGAAAAGCGGGGCCAAATTCTTGCGCAACCGGACGTGCTCGGCTCCGTCGACCATGATCATGTTGGGGGCGTCGAACCACGGCGTTAGCTCGGGGTTGTCGTTCATCATGGCGAATCGCTCGCCCGAGTCGGTCAGCACCTGCGAACACTCGTTGAAGCCAGTAAGCATCCACGCCTTGAGGACGTCGTTCCACACGACCCGTCCGGCCGCCCGAATCTGCTCGTAAAGGTCGTAGGGATTCTCGACAACGGCGCGATCGAAAAGATTCACATCGACCTGCGGCCTGCTCATGGTCAAGTCCCCCTTCTGTACGGCGCGGACCTCCCGCGATCGCAACATACGATGTGACATCAATATAGGGTGGGGGGATCGGGTTGTCCAGGCTGCGACCGTCGGTCAGGGGCTACCCCACCCCACTCGAAGCCGGCGTCACACTGGGCAACAACCCGAGGGCCGCTACGGCGCTGACCTGGAGGAAACTCGAACGTGAGCGACGACGTTCCCCTTCCGCCAACCATCGAGTGGCAAGACGGGAGGATCCGACTGATCGACCAGCGTCGTCTCCCCAACCAGCTGACGTTCCTCGACGTGTCGAGCGTGGACGAGCTTTGCGCCGCCATCGATTCCCTGGCCATCAGGGGGGCACCCGCCCTCGGTGCCGCCGGTGCCATGGGTGTGGCGCTGGCAGCTCGTCGCGGCGAGGACCCTGACCGAGCGGCCCGTCAGATCGTCGCCACCCGACCCACGGCCGTGAACTTGCGGTGGGGCGTCGAGCGGGCTCTCGCCGCGGACGATCCCTTGCAGGAGGCGCTCGCCATCGCCGCGGCAGACTCCGAGAGCAACCGGGCCTTGGGCCGGTTCGGGGCCGAGTTGCTTCCACCCGGGTGCCGGGTGCTCACCCATTGCAACGCCGGATCGCTCGCTTGTGTCGAGTACGGAACGGCTCTGGGCGTGATCAGGTCAGCCCACGAGACGGGCAAACGTCCTTCTGTATGGGTGGACGAAACCCGACCGGTGCTCCAGGGGAGCCGGCTCACCGCCTGGGAGCTGGCCCGACTGGGCATCCCGGCCACGGTATTGGTCGATGGAGCGGCCGGCTCGGTAATGGCCCGCGGAGAAGTCGACTGTGTGGTGGTCGGTGCGGACCGCATCGCAGCCAATGGCGACGTCGCCAACAAGATTGGCACCTATTCTCTCGCCGTCCTGGCCCGCCACCATCGCATCCCGTTCTACGTGGCCGCCCCGCTATCGACCGTGGATCTGAAGTGCCCTTCGGGAGCGGAGATTCCGGTCGAGGAGCGGGACGGCGCGGAGGTGGCGGTCTTCGCTGACCGCCGGGTGGTACCCACTGGCGTGCAGGTCGCCAACCCGGCTTTCGACGTCACACCCGCCCGATTGGTGACTGCCATCATCACGGATGCAGGCATCGCCACCCGCCCCTACCGGTCCGCCTGGCGCCGGCTGCACTCCACCCGGTGAGGACGTCCCCCGCCAGACGGTGATCGGAGCGCCGGGTCAAGGACCGCACGGCCCTGGCCGAAGAGGGGTGCTCGCTTCCCTACTGGGGGTTGTGGCGCATCCGGTCGGCATAGTCACGGGCGAATTGGTCGTTGGCGTCGTCAGGCAGCGGATGCAGCGTCCCCAGGGCCTGGGCTCCCCAGATGATCTGGGCGCTGCGCTCGACCACTGCCGTCACGTGGAAAGCAGCAGCCGGATCGACACCCACCGCCACCATCCCATGATTGGCGATGAGGGCCGCCCCTCGGCCGGACAGGGCCTCGACCGCCTGCTCCCCCACCATCGACGATCCGCTCGGCGCGTAGCCCGTGCAGCGCACGTCACCTCCGGTGTACATGGTGAACTCGTCGATACAGGCCGGGATGCCTCGACGGGCCACCGCGAACATGGTGGCGAATACCGGGTGCGAGTGGATGACCGAACCAATCTCCCCGAAGGCCTGATAGCACGCCAGGTGGAGCATCATCTCGCTCGACGGTGACCGACCTTCTTTGTCGGCCAGCACCCGCCCGCCGGGATCCACCACCACGAGGTCGTCGACCCCCATGGCCCCGTACTCGACCGATGATGGGGTGATCACCAGGGTGCCGTCCCTTTGCCGGGCCGAGATGTTGCCGGCCGTGCCCTCGACGAGCCCTCGCTCCAGCAGGGCTTTGGCGGCCCTCAGCACCTGGGTCCGAGCATCCTCGACGTACCTCATCTCGCCACCACGGTACTGCTGCCCACCTATGCTGAAATTTTCGGATCGCGAAAGGATGGATGGATCGTGGGGAGACTGAGCGGAAAGGTCGCCATCATCACCGGGGGGAGCACGGGACTCGGCCCCGAGATGGCTCGGTTGTTCGTCCGCGAGGGCGCCCAGGTGGCGCTCGGTGCCCGACGGGAGGATTTGGTGCAAAAGGCCGCCGCTGAGGCCGGCCCGGAGGCCATCGGTCTGCGCGCCGACGTGACGAGCGAGCAGGACGTGGCGGCCCTGGTCGCCCGAACCATGGAAGCCTTCGGCCAGATCGATGTCATGGTCAACAACGCGGCCGTGCCCGGTACCGACAAATTCATTTGGGAGCAGACGCTGGAAAACTGGAACTCGACGATCGCGGTCGATATCACCGGAGCGATGCTGTGCACGCGCGAGGTGCTCAACGCTTCCATGATGGAACGCAGGCAGGGGTCCATCATCAACTTCTCGTCAGCGGCCGGGTACACCGCGCCGCACCGGAAATCTCACTACGTGACGGCCAAAGCGGCATTGCGAGCCTTCACCAAGGCCGTCGCCAAAGAGATCGGCCCGCTGGGGGTGCGGTGCAACTGCGTCGTACCCGGGTCAATCGACACCGAGTTGTTGCGGAACTACCACGCACGCATCGCGGCAGAGCAGGGCGTCAGCTACGAGGACCTACGGGCGGAGCGCATCGCCGAGGTGCCGTTACGCACCATTTCCACCACGGAGGACGTGGCCAACCTGGCGCTATTTCTGGCCAGCGACGAAAGCCGAACCATCACCGGGCAATCCATCGTCGTGGATGCCGGCGCCATCCTGGGCGCCGGCTGACGCCAGCGTCAAGCCGTCGAGGTCACAAGGCGGCGAGCTCCTGCAAGTGCTCGACATCGAAGCGGTAAAGGCGAGCCACGTTGCCGCACAAGACCTTCTCCCTCTCGTCGTCGGTGAGGTCCTTGAGGAGATCGTTCATCATGGCCCGGGTCTGGGGAAACGTCGACTCTGGATGCGGATAGTCAGAGCCGAAGGTGATGCTGTCGATCCCGATCATGTCGCGGTGCTGGATGCCGATCGCATCCTGCTGGAAGCTTACGAACACGTTGCGCCGGAAGAAGTCACTCGGCAGCTCGTCACCCTTGAACCGGATCCAATCCGGACCTTTGCCCTGCGGAGATTGCGTATACAGATAGTCCATCCGGTCGAGGAAATAGGGGACCCACCCGAGCTCGCATTCGATCGAGCCCACCCGCAGCCGTTCGTGGCGCTCGAAGACACCGCCGAAGATCAGGTCACACAGCGCCAGTCGCTGCCAGTAATCGGGCGTGGCCAAGGCCGACGGTCGGAAGTTGCCCCGAACCCCTTCTCCCCACGTCCGATGACCGCCGATGTGCAGGCTGATGGGGACATCGAGGTCCTGCGCCGCTGACCAGAAGGGTGCGAACTCCGGATCTCCATAGCGACGATCCCGGGGAGCCCCCACGGGTACGGCGGCTCCGGCCAGACCAGCATTGCGAAGCCGGGTCAGCTCCTGGATGCTGGCGCTGATGTCGTCCATGCTGAGCAGGGCCACTCCTTTGAGCCGGTCCGGCGCGTAGGCGCAGAATTCGGCCAGCCAGTCGTTGTACGCCCGGCAGATGTCCGCCAGGAGGGCCTGATCCTCGATGAAGAGCAGTTGCAGGCCCAGGCTGGGGTAGAGCACTGATCCCCACACCCCGTCCTGCTCATTGTCCTCCAGTTGCTTGTCAGGCCGGTAGCCGCCCGGCCGAACGTCCTCGAAGCGGGCGGCCAACCGGAGGCTCGACGGGTCCTCGAACCGCTTGCCCGTCTCCGATCCGCTGCTCACCGAAGGCAGGCGATGGTCGCCGAGGAACCACCAGTGATTGCCGTCCTCGTCTTCCTTCAGCCGTGGACCCCGTTCCCGGAACGCCGGATCCATACGATCGAAGAGGTCGAGGGGCTCGATCACATGGCTGTCGGAAGAGAGGATGATGGTCATGGGGCCTCCTGCTGAGCCGAGGATACGGTTGTATCAGCGTGGCGTGGCGATCGCCAGACGTGGCGGTACGTCCCTGCCAACCCGGTGGAGCTCATTGCGTGTCGAACGTCCACCGACGGACGCCCTTTCCAGGGAGCAGCCGCCCGAAGCGCAGATCAGGGAAATGCCCCGCCGCCACCGGTATGTCGGTGCCTTCGAGCTCGCGAGCGTACGCTTCGCGGACCCGGTTGGCGAGCTCCTGGTCATGATCTCCGATCATGTTGAAGTCGTCGTCCATGAGCTCGAGCGGGCAGTGGATGATGTCACCGAGCAGCATGGCTCGCTCGGCCCCGCTGGAGATGACGACGACGCTGCTGCCCGGTGTGTGCCCTGGTGCGAGGCGCACGTCGAGGCCAGGGAGGACGGTGCCATCCGATTCCCAGGTTTCGAAACGGTCGACCACCGGCTGCAGCCGGTCGGGCGCCTTCAGACATTGAAACACCTGGGAGCTGAACCAATCGTCGTGGGTGTCCGCCAGGAAATAGTCAAGGTCCTGGCTGGCACAGCGGAGGGTGGCGTTCGCGAAGAAGGCTGTCCCAGCGGCGGACGCCCAGCCGATGTGATCAAAGTGGAGGTGGGTGAAAATGATGTCGGTCACTTCGTCCGGTCGCACTCCGGCGGCGTCCAACGACGAGGGCAGCGAGCCGTGCGACATCTGAATGGCACCGAGAGCTGAGGCGAAGTGCCGAATCTGGTCGTTGGACATACCCCGGCTCTTGAAGTCGGCCACGAGGGGATCGTGCTCGTCCTCGACGTCCAACTGGGGTGCGGTGAAGCCTCCCGGCAATCCCGGGCCCGCGCCCGCGTCGACAAGAACCACCCGGTCGCCGTTTCTCACCAGGAACGCCCCGAGCGAGTTCATCAGCATGCCCTCGTCACTGAAAGCGCCGTGCTGATCTCGCCAGGCTAGTGAGTCTTCGTCCGGAAGCGGCTTGGTAAAGGGAAACTTGGTATTCAAGAAGCCGTCGATCACCGGTAACACTTCAATACCGCCGACCTTCATCGGATCCCTCCTACGGTTCGTACCGATCACGCTTCGACGATGCCACGCTCGGGTCCGCGGTTCATCCACGAGTCTCCGAAATCGACGTCCCGCAGACGGTACTCAGGGGCGAGCTCCAGCAGGTGCTCCAGCGCGATCTTGATCTCGAGGCGGGCCAGAGGAGCGCCGAGGCAGAGATGCGCTCCGTACCCGAAGCCCACGTGGGACTTCTGTTCCCTCTCGATGTCGAACTGCTCAGGGTTGGACCAGCGCTCGGGATCGCGGTTGGCGGCTGCCAGCATGCAATACACGTTGTCGCCCTTGCTGATCTTGGTCCCCGCCAGCTCGGTGTCTTTGACCGCGATGCGTGGCTGCATCTGCAGTAGGCCCCACCAGCGCATCACTTCCTCGATGGCGGCCGGGATCAGTGACGGGTTCTCCACCAGAAGCTTGCGCTGCTCGGGATGTTGTTCGAGGGCCACGACACAGTTCGACATCGTCTTGGCCGTCGTGTCATAACCTGCGACGAGAAGAAGAAATCCGGTCGAGACAATCTCTTCGTCGGTCATCGATGACTGGAGCAGCGCCGTGAGCAGATCGTCGGACGGCTCCGAGCGTCGACGCTCGACCTCGGAACGCATGTAGGAGTTGAGCTCCTGGCCCGTTTGCAACAGCATCTCATATACCTTGGCATCGTCTAAACCATATGACAGGTTGGAAGTTATGTTGTGAGACCAGCGCCGAAAATCGGGGTATCGCTCCTCCGGTATTCCCAACATATCCGCAATGATGATGGTAGGAATCATAGTGAAATCAGCGATGAGCTCGAACCCTCCAGAGCGTTCGACCAACGGCCGCAGCAGGTCATCCACCACCTGACCCACCCGCTGCTCCCACTTCGCTACCGCGCGACGAGTAAATACGGGGGCCAGGTGGGACCGCAACCGGGTGTGCTGGTCGCCGTCGACCATGATCATGTTGGCCGCGTCGAACCAGAAGATCTTTTCGGGGTCGCCGTTGGCCGATCCGAACCGCACACCTTTGTCCGTCAGGACCCGCGTACAATCGCTGAATCCCGGGATCATCCAACCGTTTAGGGCGTCATTCCAAACGACTCGACCCACCGCACGGATTTCCTCGTACACGGGGTAAGGATCGTTGACGTACGATCCGTCGAAGAAGTTGACGTCGAATCGGTCTCTCATATTGGCACTCCCGTCATTACGTTCACCACGGCGGCGAGTCTAGACGAGAACCAATTACTGGGTCCATCTCCGACCGGAATGCATCGACGACGGCCCGCAACTCGGCCTCGATGTCGAATCTTGGAGAGGGCACCGGCATCAACATCCGAAAGTCCGTCACGCCCCGCTCGGCCAGGGTGCGGCAGCCCCGCATGACCGTCCGTACGTCGGCGCCATCCTGCGCCCTCCAGATTGACGGCAGGTTCCAGACGATCTGCACGTCGTGTGGGTTGCGACCACGCCGTTCCAGGGCCTGCTGCATCCTGGCGATAGAGGCGACATTGGATGCGTCAGGTCCCCACGGTATCCAGCCTGTCCCGAAACGGGCCAGGCGATTCACCGTACCCGGGTTGATCGTTCCGCTCACCCAGATCGGGACTCCACCTGGCTGCAGCGGCTTCGGCATTTGATGGATGTCCTCGAACCGCAGTTCGTCGGAGTCGTAGCTGGCCCGTCGATCGCGCCACAAGACCTCGCACACTTCGAGGGTATGGTCGAGCAGCCGCCCCCGGCCCTCGAAGCGGAGCCCGGCGGCCTCGTACTCCTCGCGTTGCCAGCCGACGCCCACGCCCACGTCCAGCCGTCCGCCGGAGAGCACGTCCAGCGTGGCGAGGGTCTTGGCCAGCACGACCGGCCGCCGCAGGGCCGCGAGGAGGATGTTGGTCCCGATCCTGACCCGGGCGGTCCTGCCCGCCAAGACAGCAAGGGTTGTGATGGGCTCCAGCCAGTCTCCGTCCGAGCCGGCGGATTGCCTCCCTCCCGCCTGCCCTCCGAGCTCCGGCTTGCCGTACTCCTCCAGTCGTTCGCCAAAGGCGACGTGGTCCGACACGACCACGCGGTCCACGCCGACGCGGTCAGCGGTGCTGGCCGCCTCCAGGAGGCGAGGCCAGTCGCCCCGGCCTTCGGAGGCGTACGACGGGAGGCCTATGGAGAGCTGGACGGGCATTTCCCCTCCTCGTTGGTGTGTGGCCGGCCTATCACCACCCGACGACCACCCATCGCCGCTGTGGGTGGCGACCGTGCGGCCGACCCGGTGGTGCTTTCGTACGCACCCACGAGTACCCTATTGGGCATGATCAACGACGAGTGGGTCCAGGACCACTTCGACTACGTATCCGACGAGTTGGCCCATGATCTACACGGCACCCTGGCTCGAGCCCGGGAGTTGTGCCCGATCACCCACAGCGACGCGTGGGGCGGCTACTGGGTCGCAACCAAGTACGAGGACGTCCTGCGGATTGCCCAGGACTGGGACACGTTCAGCTCCCAGCTCGGGGTCACCATCCCGCAAAACGACTCGATCGCGCTGGCGATTCCTGAGCACATCGACCCGCCCATCCACCGTGAGTACAAGCGCCTGATCAACGCCTACTTCACGCCGGCCGTCGTCGCTCAGTACGAGGACCGCACCCGGGCCCTGGTCCACCGCTTGATGGACGACTTCATCGAGAAGGGCGAGTGTGACTTTCAAGAGGCCTTCGCCGTGCCCTTCCCTGCTATGGCCTTCTTCGAGTTCGTGCTCAACGCCCCCTCCGACGAGGTGGTCCGCCTGAGCGAGCTGTCGACCGGGGCGTCAAACGTCACCAATCCGGATTCGGCCGCCTGCTGGAAGGGTCTCACCGACTGGATCGACATCTTCCTCGAGCAGCGCCAGAAGGAGCCGGCACGCGGCGACGTCGTCGATGCCGTCCTCGCGGCCGAGATCGAAGGCCGGCCCATCACCTACCCCGAGTGTCCGGGCCATCGTCCTGCTGCTGATCCTCGGTGGCCTCGATACAACCACGGGCGCGCTCGGGCACTTCATGATGAGGTTCTGCCAGGAGCCGGAGATCCCCGAGCTGCTGAGGGACAAGCCGGAGCTGGTCAGTGAAGCCGTGGAGGAGCTCCTCCGCCTGGAAGGCCCCTTCATCGCCATCGGCCGCACCGTCCGCCATCCGACGGAGCTCAACGGCTGCCCGGTCAGGCCAGGGGAAAAGGTGCTGATCTCGTGGGCGTCGGCCAACCGCGACCCGGACGAGTTTCCCGACCCCGACAAGTTCGACCTCGAGCGGCGCAACCGGCATCTGGCCTTCGGCGCTGGCCCTCACCGCTGCGCCGGGTCCAACCTGGCTCGGCTCAATCTGCGCATTGCCGTCGAGGCCATGACCCAACGGATTCTGGACCCCGAGGTCACCATCCCGGAGAGCGAAATCCACTTTCACTCCGCCTTCAACCGGGCCCCGCTCAACCTGCCCTTGAAGTTCCGCCCGGGACCCCGGGTGGGCGCCTGACCTCATCCCATCGGACGGTCGAACCGTAACGCGAGGGTCCAAAACACGAGGGAGCCGGCGTTGCTGCAGAAGTTCGTACCTGGAGCTCGGCCGGACTCTCTGTTTGTAGGGTCCTAACTGCAACTCGCGAGTCCCAAGGTGATCACGTGTCGAAAACGTCTGCGTCTCCAGGTTCCGGGCTCGCGCCACAGCCGGATGGCCGGGGACCCAGACGGTGTATCATCGCGCCGGCTGGAGGCAGCTGTGACGGGTAGCCCACCGCATTTCCCCATCGGACGCGATTCCTCTCGCGTGCTCGCGGTCGAAGAGCTAGGAGCAGAGATGCCCGTATCCGACGATAAAAGGCGAGCCGCCGCCCAACTGCTGGCAGCCAGAGCCGTGGCCCAACTCAAGTCCCGCAGCGGCCCGCCGAAGCTGGCCACCGCGGGGACCCCGGCTGGCGTCGCCGCCAGACCGGCGACGGGGTCGGCGAAACTCCTCGGGGCCACCACCTCCGCCACCCCCCGTTCCGTTGCGTCGCCGGCCCGCCCGGGCCCCCCGCCGACCAACGGTGCGCCCAAACCCAGGCCCGTGACCACCGGCTCAACCACGCGGTCAATGGCCCCTCCGCCCCGCCTCAACACCAAAGCGTCCGCCACCTCCAGCCCTCCCACCGCCAAAGGTGGCAGCCCAGACAGGCTGCGTTACGTAGAGGTGCTCAACGGGTTCGGCAGCCTGGTCACGGCGGCCATCAACGACGACGGCAAGACCCTCGACACCGTCCATTTCGACTCCGACCTGAAGCCGGCCGACAGATCGTTCCTCGAGCAGATCCGCAAGGTGTTCATCCAGGCTCAGGCCGGTGGCGGCGGACCGAGGCAAGCGGCCGCGGCCTGGCCCCCGATCGAAGCCAAGCTCCACCAGATGGTGGCCGAGGCCCGCACCCACGGCTTGCCCGTGGAGCAGCTCGACACCACCGAGGACAACATCGCCGCCGTGGCGGAGGGCTACATCAAGGCCGCCCACAAGGGCCCGACCCAGACGGAGAACCCAAAGGACTACAAGGACTTCATGGACGGCGTGATCGACCTGGTCAATGTCCTTCACGAGCAGACCACCGACCTCACCGACGGAGTCAAATCTCTGGACCGGGACAAGACCGACGCGAAACAGCGGAGCGAGCTCAATGCCGTCAAATTCGGCGGCAACCTGAGCACGCGCCATCGGGAGCTCCTCGAGGCCGTCCGCCACGTCTTCGTCCTGGCCCGCACCGAGGGAGGCGGCCGCCAAGCCGTCACCGAGTGGGACCGGATCGTCCGCGACCTCCATCACGTCTTCGCCCGGGCCCCGGAGTTCGGATTGACCAGGACCGCCGAGCTGGGCCAGGAGCTGGACGACCTGGCCAAGAAGCTCGTCCACGGGAGCGCCTACAACCAGGCCCACCAGAAAGCACTCGCCTCGACCGGCCTGGAGAACCCCTCCGACAAGCTCGATGCGGAGCGGTTCCGGGAAGCGGTGGATGCCCTGCAGAAGGCCGACGAGCTGGTCAAGAAGGGCGAGGAGCTCACCGGAAAGGCCCTCCTGACCGGGATCCTGGAACAGAAGGGCATCAAGACCGAGCTGGTGGGCCAGATCTTCGAAGCCGTCCACAGCGGATTCGAGATCAAGGAGTTGATGGAGGAGTTCAAGAAGAAGGGCCTGATCGGCAAGGGCCTCACCATCGTGGGACTGACCGACAAGATCGTCGGCGCAACCAAGACGCTCTTCGAGGGCGCCTTCACGGAGATAAAAGAGTTCGCCGAGCAGGCAGCCAAGACCGGAGCGGAAGAGCTGGCCGAGCAGTGGGAGTCCATCGGCAAGTGGGCCGACGGCAACCTCAAAACGATCGAGAAGTTTGGGAAGGTCGCCACCTGGATCGCCGTCGGCGTGAGCGCCATCAAGGTGGTCAACCACTTGATCCACGGCCGCATCCTGGAAGCGGTAAAAGAGGCGGCGTCGACGGCGATCGGAATCGGTGTGGGCGTGGCCGCCGGCGCGGCCGGGACCGCCATGTTCGCCGGGATCTCCTTCGCCATCGCCGCGGAGATCGAAGGGTTGAAGGGGGCCGGGGCCATGATCGCCTACGCCCGCGAGGAAAACATGAAATCGGCGTTGGGAGCCTTTTTCGGACTCCTCGAATCCGCGCTGCAGATCGAGGCCGCCGAACTGGTCGCTCATCTCCAGGAACTGAGCGACCCGGCCAACAATCCGGAACGGAAGATGATCGAGGAGAAACTGGCCAGCGACGAGCAGTGGTGGGCCCGGCATCTCAGCGCCCTCTCCGCTCAAGTCGACACCGACCGAAAGGACCGGCTCGGCGGTCAGCCCGAGTGCCTCGAGCATCTCGGTTCACAGGCCGAGTCGATCCTGAGGGTCGGGGTGGCCGCCTCGACCGCCGAAGGCATGGGCCGGCAGGTCCAAGAGGTGTTCGCGGGCGCCAACGCCCTGGCCCGGTGGGTGGCCGCAGAGCGGAGCGACCAGCACCAGAAGGAAGAAGAGGAACGTCGCCGGGCCGAAGAAGAGGAGAAGGAGTAGTTCTGCTCAGATCGTTGGGAAAAGGCGGAATCCACCTCAGAGTCCGGCTCGGCCTTCACGGTGACTCCTACTTGACCTGCGCCCACGTGACGACGTAGCTGCGGAACAGCCGAGACGGAGCGGTCGTCGCCCGGACCGACTGCCAGCCCAGCAAAACGGTTAGCAAAACGCCGGGGCCCGGGTTTACTAACCGTTTTCGGGTTGAGCTGAGCGTGGATCGCCACCAAAACGGTCAGCCAAACGTTGCCAGGCGGCGTTTACTGACCGCTTTTGCGTCTTACCGATGTAAGCCTGCCCGCGGAAGTTATCCGCGTCGAGGTCCTTGAGCAGGCTCGGCCCCACCGGCCCCCATCCCGGCACTTGCCTCATCACCACCGCACCTCCTTCTGCCCCTAAGCAGACCCGAAGTAGTGATCGGCCGGCGGCTCGATCGAAAGCTCCGGGAAAGCACATCCTCGAATGGCGACGGAAACGCATGCGAGGGCTGCGGTCGATAGAGACCTAATCCAGCTCCATGACGTCGGCGTTGGGGCGCCCTGATCCAATCCACAGGTGGTCACCCTCAGAGCATGCGTGGCCCACAGGGATCACGTAAATCCCCCACCCCTGCGGTTCTTCACACCGGACGTCGATACCAGTAGAGTTCGGGTGAAGACCGGGCGAGAGCTGCGGCTCTCCTGGGCAACCGGAAGGGGAGCCAATGACACGACTCGGGCGATACGGGACACTGCTGGCCGCCATGGCGGCGCTGATTATGACGACGTTCCCGTTGGTCAGCGGCCAGGCCGCCTCCGCCAGTTCCTCCCAGCTGTTGAATGGAGACCTGCAAGGGGTCTCCTGCACGGCGAAAAATCTTTGTATCGCGGTGGGAAGTTATAGCGCGGGCGGAGAAACGAGGACGCTGGCCGAGGAATGGAATGGATCGACCTGGACCGTACAAAATACACCGATTCTCGAGGGGGCGACCAGCAGCGCATTGCAAAGCGTGTCGTGTGCTCCCTCCTGGTGTATGGCGGTGGGGCCTTCCTCGGTGGGCGCCATCGCCGAGGTCTGGAACGGAGCGTCCTGGAGCCTGGTGTCGCTCGCCGCGACTCCCCCCGCGGCCCAGGTTGCGCTGACGGGAGTCTCCTGCCAGTCCGCCACGTCCTGCGTCGCGGTCGGCTCCACCGCCGGCCGTGCGCTGGCCGAGACCTGGTCTGGCGCCTCCTGGACCGCCACCGAGACCCCTCCGAGCCCGGGCGTCAGCAGCAACCTGATCGCCATATCGTGCGTTCCGGTCAGCCCTGCGGGCGTGTGGTGTATGGCCGTCGGCAGCTACCAGCAGCGCCGGACATCACCCTCCAAGACACTCGCCGACATCTGGGACGGAACGGCCTGGACCGTGTCACCGACGCGCAGCCAGCCCGGGCCGGGTCCGAGCAGCCTGAACGCCGTCTCGTGCCTTTCTCCGACCTGGTGCGTCGCCATTGGCGCTCAGCCCCTTAACGTCTCGGCGATGGAGATATTGGGCGAGATCTGGAACGGATCCGGTTGGCAGCTGAACGGCCCCTATAAGAAGTCGCAATACTCTTCGGTGAATGGCGTGGCCTGCACTCCCGCGCCCCTCTCCTGCGTCGCCGTGGGCCAAGACGGCATGATCCCGTTCGGCTGGAGGTTCAACGACCGCAACAAGTGGAACATTCTCAGTGACCCATACGATCCCCCCGGCACCTCCGACGCATCCCTCAACGCGGTTGCGTGCATCACCAGCACATTGTGTGAAACCGTGGGCACCTCGACCGATGGGACCCTGGCCGAGCGACTCAGGGTTCTAACGTGGATCCCCCAGTCCACGGACTCATGACGTAACGGCGATCCGCTTGTTGTCGTGATCACAGACGAAAAGGGTGCCCCCTGCGGGCGCCCCGAAGACTGACGCGGGCACGAAGATGACGTCGGTCACAGCCCCGAGGACCGCCGTTTCGGGAGGGTTTCCGGCGAGCGACGGGTCGGATTCGCCTCCGACCACCGAGAAGATCGTCCCGGAGGGCGTCAGCAGGTCCACCCGGCGCTTGTTGCTCTCGGCGAGGTACAGATCCCCAAACGGGTCCAGGCCGATCGCCGAGGGCGCATCGAGGCCGACCATTAGCCGCGTTTTGCGGACTGGAGGTAACGGAATCGAGAGCCCCGCCGGCGACCGTCGTGATGATCTCGCCTGCGCTCGGGGGCGTGACCTTGCGGATCCGGCCGTCGGACGAGTCGGCGATATACAGATTTCCCTCTGCGTCCATGGCCAGCCCTTCGGGAATGGCAAGGTGCGCTTTGGTGGCGGGGCCGTTGTCTCCGTAAGGTTTACCGGACATGTTCGGCACGCCGGCATAGACCGAGATCTGACTGCTGCCGGTCAGCCTTCCATTGACCGCGGCGATCTTACAGATCACCTTGGAAGTATTTGCGGAGAAGAAGAGGTCACCGTCGGGGGCGAACAAGAGGCTGTAAGGCGAATTGATCCCTGCCCCTAGGGCTGGTCCGGGGATGCCGCTGATCGTGTCGCGGCCGTTGCCGGCGATCGTGGTGATGAAGCCGGTCTGGCGGTCGACCCGGCGGATGACGTGATTGAAGAAGTCGGCGATGTAGAGATTGCCGGTGCTGTCCAGGGCTATGCCGACGGGACCGTTCAGTTCCGCCGCGGTGGCTGGGCCGCCGTCTCCGGAGTAACCGGCTTTTCCGTCGCCGGCGTACCGCACGAAGGGCCCGTTGGGTGGCTTCAAATAGACTGCGTCACCGTCTGCCTTCGCGACGGTGACGAACATGTCGCCGCTCGCATCCACCGCTACCTGGTTGGGCTCGAACGTCGTGTCGAGCCACGCGGTGGTGGTAAGTCCGCTCACGTAGACGTAGCGGTCGGCCGGGCTCGAGGGGCTGGTGCCATCGGGCGAGGTCACCGTCAGGTCGACCGTGCCCGGTTGCGAAGGTGGAGTCGTGACCGTGAGGGAGGCATCGGAGTTGGCCGTGAACGACGTCGCTTCGACGGTGCCGAAGTCCACCTGGGTCACGTTGGCCAGATGGGTGCCGGTGATCTCCACCAGAGCTCCCCCGGTGGCCAGCCCCTCAACTTCTGACAGTCCGGTGATTGTGGGTATGAGGGGGTTGGTGTAGGCGTAGGTGTCCGACGGGCTGATGGCGCTCGTCCCCGCCGGGGTCGTGACCGTCACGTCCACGATCGCTCCCACCGCACCCGGCGGTGCGGTGACCCTGACCTCCGTATCGGAGAGCGCGTCGAGACCGGTCGCCTCCACCTTGCCGAAGCTGACCGCAGTGGCGGCGGCCAGATGCAGCCCCTGGATGGTGACGGCAGTGCCACCCGTCGATGGGCCGGCGTCCGGCGTGACGCCCGCGACGGTTGGCGGCTGGGCCGGGTGGGGATACACGTCGAGCGGCACGTTGGCTCCGGCCTCGTGGCCGAGACTGTCGGACAGGGACACCCTCAGGCTGACGTTGCCCGCGACCAGAGGCGTACCGGTGACCAGACCGCTCGCGGCGCTGACCGACAGCCCGGCGGGCAACCCACCCACCGACCACAGGTACGGCGGCTGGCCACCAGCCGCCGCGGCTGAGCCTGGTAGGGCCGGCCGACGGTCGCCGCGGCCAACCCGGCGGACGTCACCTCGAGCCTGGCGCGGCCACCGGACGTGGGGGAGGGACCGGGCCCACCAGATGGTGGGGAAGACAATAGGGAGACGGCCGGCACGCCCGCCTGGCCGGCGCTCGGCTGGAGGGTGGACAGGCCGGCGAGGGGCGTTTCGGATGCGGGTGGGCCCGAATGCTGGCCGACGACCGTTGGCTCCAGAGCCGCCGGCGTTCCGGTCCAGTTGCGCTGGTCGTATTTGACGGCTCGGACCACGGAGCCATCGGGGCGAATCACGCCGGCCCCGGGTGTGAGCGGGTCGTTGTAGAAAACGATCCCGTCTTTTACCAAGAGATCGAGGACGCTATGTGGTGTCGTCACCTCGACAGGTGCGGCCACAGGCGTACCGGTGACGTCGTTGATGACGGTCACCTGGCCAGTGTCCTGGTCCGCCAGGTACAGCTTTCCGCCCGTATCCACCGGGGTGCCGAATTGGGCGGCCACGTTTTGCAGCTTGGTCGTGACGGTACAGCGACTGGTGGCCAGATCGGTTTGACGTACCGACGCGGAGTCGTCCGACGCCAACCACAGCCGGGGGGCTCCGGCGTCACCCGCGACGGCGAACATCTGGCCCGCCGCGGCTCCCAAGCAAGCCGGCTGGTTTCGAGCACCGGGGAGCGACTCGATCAACCGCACCGCCGGACTCGCGCCCGCGAGGTCGAGGAGCGCCGGCCTGCCTTCGATCACGGTCAGTTGGTCGGCTCCGTATGGGTCCACGACGGTGGCCCGAACGCGGGTACGGGTTCCGTCCAGCTCATCGACGCCCCCGGTGCGGGCATCCTCGACCCAGAGGTCACCGTTGTCGTCGAGCACGGTGGCCGCGGACCGGGCGGACAGCGGCTGCGGTGGGGAATCGGTGCGCAACGAATTCGGGTCTACGACGGTTACCTCTCCGGTCTTCGCATCAAGGATGTAGAGGTGTCGGCCGCCCGCGTACAACTCGACCTCGGCGGTGCGTGGCGGAACCACAGCACCGGACGCAGTCACCCGGTCCGATGCGTCGTCGACGAGGTCGACGACACCACTGCGACCGTCGGCGACGTAGGCCCTCGTATCCGACTGAGCTACCTGCAACTGGTCGCCTGCTTCCGCCCCCGGAAGATGGTTGGGGGCGAGCTGGTCCACGACCTGGCCGGTTGCGCCGTCGAGGAGGGTGAGTTGACCGGGGCCGTACGAAGGCAGCCAGGCACTGCCGGATGAGAACTCGGCGCGCGTGACCGGACGATCGTTGCCGTAAGCGAAGACAGAGCCCAGGACGAGGCCGGACGCAACGAAGGTGGCGATACCCACCCGCGACCTCGAGGCTTTCAGGACGGGAAGCAGTCTCGTCATCTCGGGACCGGTTCCCTGTGGCGAGTGGGGCGGTCTCTATACCCAAACCGCAAGGGACGTGGGTCAAACGGAGCCAGCCAACGAGAGGAGCGGCTGGCATCCCGGCGGATCAGCGCTCGAGCCTCAGCCTCGAGCGCCCACGCCCGCTGCGCCATGCCATCGTCCGGCTCAGCCCAGTCATAGGTGGCCGCGCTGACGATCGGCGCCATGGCCGCGATGGTGGCCGACGCGGCCACGCCCACCCGGCCGGAGGCCCGGGTTGCCACCTCACCAGGTGTCAGCGAACCCTGGATCGACGCGCCCTGCTCGATCAGTCGGTCGCAGATTTCCGACCAGGCGCCATACACCCGCTCTGTCGGGCTGGCGGCGCCCACGCGCCGACGCCGACGTAGGCCCTTGGCTGCCAGCACTCCTCCGAGACCGGCAACGATGCTGAGGGCCAACCCCACGCCTAACCAGCCCACGATCCCCAAGGCGGAGCCGTGTGGGTGATGCACTGGCCCAACCCTTCGCGTGGCCGCGGCGCGGCCCACGCCGCCACTCGAGACCAGCTGCGCCGAACGGTCGGTGGGTGACTTCACCGGATCGCGCACGGTGACGTCTGCCGGCGCGGCGGCGGACCTGACGACGTCTTGCGGATTCATCGGGTCAAATGCCACCCACCCGTAGCGGGCAAAATCCACTTCGGGCCAGGCGTAGGCGTCGGCCGTCGTCACCTGGTACTGGCCGGCACCGCCTGAATCCCGCTGGTCAAGGAGGTACCCAACCGCCACCCGGGCCGGCAACCCCACCACCCGGGCCAAGACGACGAACGCGGCTGCGAACTGTTCCGGTTGTCCCTGCTTGCTGACGAAAAGGAAGTGCTCGATCGAAGCCAGCGATGAACCGGGCGGCGCGTCGCGGTCGTAGGCGTAGTTGTCGCGCAAGTAGTTCTCCAGGCTGCGAACCTGCTCGGCCGGTGTGGTCTGGCCGGCGGTGAGCCGCTTCGCCAAGCTGGCGATCTGGCTGGGCACACCCGACGGGAGGGCGGTGAAGGAGGAGCGCTTGGCTCCGTCCCACCTTTTGGTGGCCAAGCTGGGCGAATGTGGGCTGGGCGACCGCCGCCACGTTGGTGTACGAGTAACCGGATACCTTCGACGCCGCGGTCAGCAGGTCCCCGGTGGAAGTATCGAACTCGAGGGTTTGGGCGGATGTCTTCACCGGCCGCCCCACTGTCGGGAGAAACGGACCTGACATTCCCGACAGCTGCACCTTCTCGACGAGGTCGGAGGACGACGCCCGATCGACACCTGGTGTTGCCGGCAACTCCGTCCCGGCCGGTGCGAACGTGCCGCTGGTCGTCCACAGCGATCCGTCATAGCGGTCCAGCGCCACCAGCCGGACCCGGTCGACCGGCGCCCGGTTGTGCCCCAGGAAGCTGAGCTGGAGACTGAAGAGCTGGCGCGCCGGTTTGGCGTCGAGCTGGGCGTCGACCTCAGAAAGCGGGTTGACACCGGTTACCACGCTGGGAACCCGGTCCAGCCAGGAGCGGGGATCGAAACGCCCAGACGGGTTGGCCGCCGGTAGGACGGCAATGGTGGCGACCGCTGCCGTTGTCATAAGTACTACGACCGGGAGTCCGAGGCGGATGCGGTTCGCCATATCCCTGCGGCCGAACTGTCCCCGCGCTGCAGTGGAACGAGACCCACCCGCGGCTCCCTGCGACTGATTCCGCACCGCGACCAACACGCCGCTGGCGGCAACGAACACCGCAGTGGCCCAGGCCGCTGTCCCTGGAGCAGATGCAGTCAAAATCAAGCCGGCGACGAAGGCCAAGAAGACCGGCAGCAGCGGTACCAGTGCACCTCGGCGCCTGAAGGCCAACACCGCGCCGGTGAGGCTCGCCGCCCACGTGATCCCTTCGAGGGGGGCCAGCAGTCGAGCCGAGATCGAGGTTGGAATGCCAATGGCCGGCAGATCGGCGAAGCCGTGTTCCAACCCGTGGAGCAGTGCGCCTGCGCTGGCGGGCACCGGCACCCCGAAATAGGTGGCAGCCGGGTAGAGGGTGTAAAGGATGTACAGGAGCAACGTCACCACCGAGACGGCGGCCAGGTGAAGTCTGCTCCAACCGCGACGTTCGGCGACCAGTGCCTCTGCGGCCGGCAAGACCGCCGCGCCGGCCAGGGCCAGCAGCCAGACGGAGCCGGTGAAATAGCGGGAATAGGTGAGGGCCGACGCGGCCGCCAGCAGGGCAATGAGCGAGGCGACCGCCAGCTGGGCACGTGGGCCCGACTCCGCCGATGCGATCACGGGGCACTTCCCTTTTTCCACCGTGACGCAAACTCATCGCTGGTGGCTGCGCCATAGCAGCGAGCGCCGTCGACGGAGTTCACCCTGAGTCGTGGGTCGCCGACCTGGACCACGGTGACCGTCTCGTAACGGCGGCGCATCAACGACACCGCGTGCAATGACGCGGGCCCGGGCTGTCCGGTCACGACCACGAGCGACAAGCCCACCTGACCCGGTCGTAGGCCGGAGAGCCAACCGAGCCCGGGGTCATCGGGCGCCACATCGACACTGGCCAGGAGATCCAGGATCTCCCGGCCGCCCGGTCCCGGCCGCTGTCCGCTCGCCACTTGTCCGCCGGTGGTCAGCAGCAGAGTAGGGATCCCAGAGTCGAGCGACGACACCGCGAACGACGCGGCGATGCGGACCGCCTCGTCGAAGACGCCCGCGGCATAGCTGGCGGCGCGGGTGTCGAGCACGAGGCTCAGGCTGGGTTCGCTCGGCACCACGTTGTTGCGCACCATGAGGGTCCCGACCCGGGCGGAGGATTTCCAATGAACGAGCCGGTGGTCATTGCCCGTTTCGTACTTGCGCAGGCTGTGGAAGGTGACGCCGCCTCGCGGCGAGCTCTCGAAGGTGGGTCCGTCGATGGCCAGCGACCTGCCGATGGGCACGGTGCCGAGGCGGTGGGTCCGGGGGTGCACCCATACCGTCGCGGCCGTGGTGCGGCCGGGCCGCGCCCGGCCAGGCCCAACGGATCAGTTCGGGCGACGGTGAGCGGTCCGACCGGATACACACCCCGACGCGGCGGGATAAGCGTGTACGACACGTCGTAGCTAGCTCCCGGCTGGAGGGAGGGTATGGCGATCGCGATCTCGCGCCCGGCGAAGCGCTCGGTGGCGACGAGCGGCAGCGAATGTCGCCGTCCGGTGTTGGTCACGACGAGCGTCGCCTTTCCCGTTTCGCCTTCCGCCAGACGGGGCTGCCGGACCTCATGGGCCAGAGTGACATCGCAACGGATGGTCGTCGTTAGGAGGGCCACGCCGAGGGCGACCAAGGCAGCCACCCCGCACGCGATGAGCTCCGGGTAGTGGACCAGGCCTCCGACCACGAGCAGCAGCACACCGATAAGACCGACCGTTCTCCCGGTCGAGGTCACTGCGCCTTGACGTCCTCTCGGTCCCTGGGAACGGGGAGGGATTCCAGCACCCGGTCGAGGAGGCTATCGGCGGTAACCGATTCGAACTCCGCCTCGGGGCGAAGTAGGAGGCGATGCCTGAGCACGGGATGCACGAGCGCTTTGACGTCGTCGGCAATAACGAAGGGGCGGCCCTGCGACGCGGCTCTGACCTTGGCCGACGCTTCGAGCGCCAAGCTGCCGCGTGGGCTTACGCCGAGACGCAACTCAGGGATACGGCGGGTGGCCGAGGTAATCGACACGATGTAGCGACGCAACGCGGTGGCGGCGAACACCTCGCGGGCGGTCTCGGTCATCCTCAGCACTTCGTCACAGCTGAGGACCGCGTCGAGCTGCTCGGGAGCGTCACCCCGGGCGCGGTTGGCCATCACTTCGACCTCCATGTCCGCCGACGGATATCCGAGGCTCAGCACCATGAGGAACCGGTCGATCTGCGCCTCCGGCAGGCGGTAGGTCCCATCCATTTCGACGGGGTTCTGCGTGGCCAGGACGGTGAACGGAGGTTGTACCGCGTACGACACCGAATCCATCGTCACCTGCCGCTCCTCCATGACCTCGAGCAGGGCGGACTGGGTCTTTGGTGATGCCCGGTTTATCTCGTCGGCGACGACCACATTGGCGAACACCGGGCCGGGGTGGAACTCGAAACGCCGATCGTGCTGGTCGTAGACCGTGACCCCGGTTATGTCCGAGGGCAGAAGATCAGGAGTGAACTGGACCCGTTTGCACGTGCCGTCAAACGACCGGGCCATGGCCTTGGCCAGCGATGTCTTTCCCAAACCGGGGACATCCTCTATGAGCAGGTGCCCCTCGGCGAACAGGCAGGTACAGGCCAACTCGACCACATCTCGTTTGCCGCGAATGAAGGTTTCAATGTTGTCGACCAACGCCAAGAAGGACTCGGAGAATGCGACGACATCGAAGTTCTCGCTGCCCCTGCCCGTCTCCAATGCTGCCTCCCCGAGCCCATGGCGCCTGCCGACACTATTATGCGTCCCCGAACAAACACGTAAGATCAAGCTGCGTAGGCTGCTTCCGTGATCGTATGCTCTGGCTGCCGGGCCATCGTCGCCGAGCACGCAACCAGCTGCCCGAGATGCGGCCGCCCCATCGGGCGACCGCGTCATCGATCGCGTCCACCTCAACGCCGGCCGCCTGTAGGTCGCACAGAAGCGACCCCGTCGGCGGATCCGATCGTGGTTCCGGCCGGTGCCCTGCCCAGAGTTATCGTCGATCCGGGCCGAACACCACCCGCACCGAGCATCGAGCCCGCGCTGGACGGCGGTTCGGATCAGTTCTCCACCCGATGTCGCCACTGCGGCGCCATTCCGCCATCGCGGCTCTGGTTCTGTGCTTCCTGCGGCCTGCAGATGAGGCCGACCCCACCGCCGATCCCAAACCGGGCCGACGCTGACCAGGTCGATCCGTTCTTGGCTTCCGTGACCACGGGTGAACGGGTGAACCGCAAAGGGTTTGAGCGGGCCATGCGCGCCGCCAATTCCGGGCGACGGGTGGGCTATGACCGGCCGCCAACTGCACCGACCGTACTGTTTCGCCTTACCGGCGGGGCCGTCGTCCTCGGCGCCCTGTTGTTTGCGATTCTGCCCTCCGCCAGCAGCGCTCGCCTCTCGTTCTATTATGCGGTGGAAGGGGTCTTCCGCTCGACCTATGCCGCCATACCCCTCGAGTCGGCGACGACAACTCCCGTTAGGCCACCGCCGCCCGGATTTGCCCCCGTCGGCATTGCCTCGGGGCGCCTCGTGGGCCCCTGGGTCGTCCACTGGACGGAAATTGGATCCGGATCCCACCCCTTGGAGCCGTGCCAGGGAGCCTCGACGGTGACCTCGGGAAGCCTGTCGATCGGCTTCCGCTCGCCAGTTTCCATCGATCGCTTCGAGATTCTGGCCGGGCTCGACCACGCCAACCCACGTTGGGCCAGCTTTGAACGCCCCGCCACCATGGATCTGCTGTTCTCCGACGGGAGCTGTCAGCGGATTCGACTCGCCGACCAGTACACCGATCAGCAGTTCGCCGTGCACGTCGCCGGGGTCACTGGCGTCACCATCAACGTAGTAAGCAGCTATCCACCCGAAACCTCCGACGCCAGGCTCCTTGCCATTTCCTCGGTCAGCTTCATGCACCGGCGCTGAGCCCACCCCGTCATCCGCCCAGATAGGCGGCGCCAATTACGGCGCCGGCCACCAGGACGAGGGTCAGCAGTATCGTGGCGCCCCATCGGGACAGGATCGGCACCTGGTCGAGTCCCGCCTCGAGCGGTGCGAGAGCAGACTCCGCTCGGCCCGTGACCTGGCCCTCGATGGACACTCCGATCCGAAAGCGGCGACGTACCGCACTACCCGCCAATCGGGGCCGGCGAACTCGGACCTTTACCAAACCGAATTTCACTTCGCCCGGCTCCAGCTCCACGATGGGAGGCGAGACGGCGAAGGACAGTGCACCTTCCGCGCCCGACGCACCGAGTCGCGCCTTGGCCGGAGCGTTCCCCTGGTTGATGACCCTGATCACGTAACGGCCGGTCCACCGAACCCGGCTGCTTTTGGCTACCAGCTCGATGGCCATGTCGTCCACGGCCCGAACGGCAACCGTGCCCTCGGCTACGGCGCTCCTCGCTTCGTCGTTCTCCGAGACGCAACGGACCGCAAACGGCCAGTTCCCGGGCGCGACGGGCGAGCCCGCCGGGAGGCGGACGCCGACCTGTATGTCGACGCTCCCGCCCGGAATCAGGGTTTCGTGAGCGGGATCGACGAACGCCCACGGCGCCAATGGTCCAAGCACCTCGAAGCGATATCGATCGGTGGTCGCGCCCCGGTTGTGCACCATGGCGACGAGGTAGTCCTCGCCACCTGGCTGCGTGGCCAGCACCTGAGCAGACAGACCCAGGAGGGGAGGCACCCCTCCCGACAACCGCCGCTCCCGCGTCTGCATCCACAACTCGTCAGGTGCGGGACGGGCGTCCGGAACGGCGGACATGCTCCGCTCGACGATCGGGCAGAGCGGCGGGGGCAGCTGCTGCAAGGCGTCACGGAGATTCGGGGGTCCGACCTCGGGATAGCCAGTCCCGGCAAAGAGCACCAGCTTTCCCCATTGGTTGACGTCGGAAAGGCTGTCGGTGGCAAAGCCGGCGGCCACCTCAGGCGCCAACCAGTACGGCGTTCCCATCACAGGCAGGTCCCCGGTTGCCGTCTCGTCGGCCGTTGGTCGGGCCAGGCCCAGGTCGAGGATCTTGAGCCGACCGGCGTCCTGGATGATCACGTTGGCAGGAGTCAAGTCCCCATGCGCCATTCCCTGGTCGAAAAAAGCGTGGATGCCTTCCGCCAGATCGGCCGCGAATGCGGACAGCGCCACTGGATCCATCACCCGCCCGCCGATAATGAGCTCCCGGAGCGTCGGCCCGTCAATCTTTTCCAGGGCGATCCAGGGAGGATCGGCATTGGCGTCGCAGTCCCAGACCCGGGCGACCAGGTTGCTCCGGAAGCGCAACGCCGCCTGCGCCTCGCTGCGAAATCGGGCCCGGTAGGCCGCATCGGCCGCCAGATCAGCTCGGATGGTCTTGACCACGACTTCCCGCCCGGTGTCGTCTTCGGCCAGATAGACGAGGCCCATGCCTCCTCGGGCCAGTGGTGCAATCACCCGAAAATGGCCAAACTCGGACGGGTGGTCCGCCACCCCGCGCCTATCCATCCTGGGCTCGTGATGCAATTTGGCGCCATACCCCTGGCGTTACAATCACTGCCTTGGACCATACTGCCCGAACAGCCCGGCGGAATACCCGCAGCCCTGCGGTTTCTCGTTCATGACCGCCTCGGATCAGACGGTCGCAGTCGTGCACTTCGACGGGGCGTCGGTTGTCTTGAGGGAAAACACGGAGCTGGTCGTGGGGCGAAGTTCCTCGGCGGACATTCGGGTTGGTCGAACCCCCACCGACAGCCGGGTGTCGCGTCAGCACCTCGTACTGTCATTGAGCGTCGGGCTTGTCACCGTGACCCGAAGGTCAGAAACCCAGCTGGTCATCGTGAGATCAGCGGGTGGGGAGTACGCCTTGGAGGCCCCGGGCGAAGGGATCACACGCGGCGGGAGCTTCGAGATCTTGCTACCGAAGACTCCTGACCTGAACGAGACGCAGCCGGCGTATTACCGACTGACTGTTTCCGCTCCCGGACCAGGCGACGCCGATCCGGTCGCATCGCCGGGAGGTACCACGTCGGAGACGGCGGCCCTGCCGCGGTTGTCCCCCCGAGAACGTCAACTCCTGAGCGCCTACGCCCGTCCTCTCCTTGTTACGGACCGAGATCTCCGCCCGGCCGCGGCAACGCATCGAGAGGCTGCCGCCGAGCTCAACTACAGCTACAACTGGGTGCGCGAGCAGATCGACGTTCTGCGGGCTCGGTTGGCTGGTGAAGGATGGGCGGTTGGCGCGGACAAGGACTCACTCTGCCGATGGGCAGTCGCCGCCCGCCTCGTTACCGCCGCTGATCTGGTCGAGTTCGACCTCGAGTAGCCACTGACGAAATCCCTTGGTCAACAGAAACCCTCAGACCTGCGGGCTTTACTGAGGCTGCCACTTCCGTCACGATGCTCGTCGTCAGAGCAATGGGAGAAAAGCGATGGGGTGGCTGATCGGAAGGGAGCGGGAATGCGACGAGATCCGGGCTGCGCTCGCCCGCGCCGCGGAGGGTACGGCATCGCGTCGCTGGCTGGTTGGCGATCCCGGATGTGGCAAAACCACGTTGTGCCAGTGGGCTGCTGCGGAGGCGGAAGGTTTCACCCGGGTCCAGATGACATGCGTCCAAGACGAGGAGACGCTGCCTCTCTCCGGTGCCCTGTCGGTGCTGCGACCGCTCCGGCACTGCGGCCGCCACGTGCCCGGAGGTCATCGCTTGACGCTGGCCGCCCTGCTCGGGGGAGAACCCACCCCTGGCCTGAACCCCAGTGCGGTAGGGGCGGCGGTGCTGGCAGTACTTGCCCGCGCCGCGGAGGACGGGCCGGTGTTGGTCTGTATCGATGACGCGCACTGGCTTGACGAGGCGTCCAGATTGGCCCTGGGGTTCGCCTTTCGGCGGTTGGACGCCGATGCGGTCGCGGTGATCGTGGCTTCTCGCCTCGGGGCCCAATCGTTGGGCCTGGAGTCGGCGGCCAAGACGGTAGCCGTGTCGACTCTGGGCCACGAGGACGGCCCGGGCCCTTTCGCCGTACTGACCGGAGCCGAACGCCAGGTCGCTTTCGCGGTGGCCGACGGCTTGAGCAATAGGGATATCGCGGCCCGCCTGTTCATCAGCCCCAAGACGGTGGAACATCACCTCACCCACACCTACCAGAAGCTGAACGCCCGATCCCGGACCGATCTGGCTCGACTGGTCCTGACCAAAAGAATCAGCGCCGCCGCCAGCTGAATCACGCCGCATCGGATGAGCCACTCCCCGATCGATCGTCTGTCATGGTGGAACCTCACACGGAGATCGAGGACCTCGGGAGGAACGTCACGGTGCGGGAATCGAACGCGGAGCAAGCCCTTCGAATCCTCGGAATCCTCGTCGGTGAGTGGACGGTAGAGGCGAAGGCGCCGGATGGCCAGGCGTGGCCCGGAGAGGGGAAGGCGAGCTTCGAGTGGCATCCGTCGAACGTGTTCCTCGTCCAGCGCACGGTGATCGACGTACCAGGAGCCCCAGACAGCACCGCAATCATCGGCTGTGACGCCGAGAACGGCACGTACGTGCAGTTGTACCGCGACGAGCGTGGGGTGTGCCGGATCTACGACATGCGTCTGACCAACGAGAAGTGGGCGCTCGAACGCACGGGTGCACCCTTCGCCCAGCGCTTCATCGGTCAGATCGACCCTGCCGGCCGCACGATCTCAGGTCGTTGGGAGAAGGCGGAGTCCGGCTCGGACTTGGACTTCAGCGTCGACTTCTACTTGACGTATCGCAGGGTGACCACATGACGCCGCGGCACGCAAAAACGGTCAGGAAAACGCGGCAGCCCGTTTTTACTGACCATTTTTGGTCCCACCGAGCTAGGCCGGCCGGTAGTAGTGGTCCTGCTCGAGGTCCTCGAGCAGGCTCGGCCCCTCCGGCTCCCATCCCAGCAGTTGCCTCGTGGCCACGGCCGTGGCCGGGCTGTCGAGGGCGACGAAGTGCCCGAGCGGGGCGAAGTGTTCGGCCGCGTCCGTCGGGGTCACCGAAGCCGTGGGCAGATCCAGGTGACGGCCCATCGCTTCCGCTATCTCGCGGAAGGGCACGCCCTCGTCAGCCACCGCGTGCAGGACCGAACCCGCAGGGGCGGCCTCGACCGCCAGTCGAGCCAGGTGGGCCGCGTCGGAGCGGTGCACGGCCGGCCAGCGGTTGTTCCCGTCACCGACATATCCGGCCACCCCGCGCTGACGGGCGATGCCGACCAGGATGGCAGCGAAGCCGTGGTCCCCGTCACCGTGGACCGTCGGGGGCAGGCGCAGCACCGACGAACGGACTCGGGTTCCGGCCAGCGACAGGGTCAGCAGAGCCGTGGCCAGCCGTCGGCTGGCCGGGTTGGCCCGAACCTCCGCGCTCGGCACCAGCCCGTCATCCTCGGTGGCCACCCTCCCCGCCGTCAATCCGAGAAGGCCCGAAGCGAGCACGAAGGGCCGATCCGAGCCGGCCAGGGCCGTGCCCATGGCCTCTACGGCCCGCCGGTCGGCCGCCGCCGCGGCGGGGAAGTTGCCCCCGAAGGCCACCTCGTGTTGGAACGCCAAGTGGATGACCCCGTCCGAGTCGGCAGCCGCCTTGGCCAGGCCATCAGGGTCGTCAATCTCGCCTCGCTGGACGACGACGCCAGCTGCTTCCAGCCGCTCCGCCGACGCCTCCGATCGGGCCAGGCCCACGACCTCGTGACCCGCCTTCTGCAACTCGGGGACAACAGCCGAGCCAATCCAGCCCGATGCGCCGGTAACAAAGATCCTCATAACGGTCCTCCACTTCACTGATGTCAGCAACTGCCATCACTATAGGCCTGATGTCAGTCACTGTCAACAGAAGGGATCGAGCACCTGGCCGGGTGAGGCTGCGCCCACCGATGTGTCAGGCGGCTTCCGACGTGAGGGGAGGGCCTCTACACTCACGCACGACTGACTAGGCAGGCGGTAAGCGGTTAGCAGTCAGAGTTGGGAGGACGGGAGGCGACATGGCAGATGCGATCCTCGAGCAGATCGCCGCGTTCATCCAGCCGTTACGGGTGAAGCCAGGGGCGAAGGTCACGCTGGCCGACGACTTCGACCCCAGGTACAAGGCGGGCTTCGTGAACCGGAAGGAGGCCCGCTCCGTCCTGCAGCAGGGCGTGGACCTGCTCTCGGAATACCAGACGAGGTTGGCCGCCCAGGCGACCCACGGCCTCCTGGTCTGCCTCCAGGGTCTGGATGCGGCCGGCAAGGACGGGACCATCCGCCACGTCATGTCCGGGGTGAACCCCCAGGGGGTTCGAGTTACCAGCTTCAAGTCGCCATCCTCCAGCGAGCTGGCCCACGACTTCCTCTGGCGCCACGCCGTCCGCCTTCCGGCCCGCGGGGAGATCGCCATCTTCAACCGGTCCCACTACGAAGAGGTGCTGGTTGTCCGGGTACATCCCGAGCTGCTGGAACGGCAGAACATCCCCAACCTCCCCAAAGGCCACGGCGTCTGGTCCCGGCGATACCGGGATATCAACGACTGGGAGCGCTACCTCGACGACAACGGCATCAAGATCGTCAAGTTGTTCCTCAATCTGTCGAAAGACGAGCAACGGGTCCGCTTCCTCCGGCGACTCGACGTGCCTGACCGCAACTGGAAATTCTCGGCCGCGGACATCCGGGAGCGTCAGTACTGGTCCGACTATCAGCGGGCCTACTCGGACATGCTGTCAGCCACCAGCACCGAGTGCGCTCCGTGGTACGTCATCCCGGCGGATCGCAAGTGGTTCGCTCGAATCTGCGTGTCGGCAGTGCTGGCGCATACGCTCATCGACCTTGATCCCCAGTACCCCACGGTGAGCGCCGATCAGAAGGACGAGCTGGAACGGGCCAAAGCCCTCCTCGAGGCCGAAGAGGACTCGGGTCCGGGGACGGACCGATCCGAGGCCGAGCCCCGTTAGCGGGGACCTCGAGGGTTAAGCGTCGCCTTCGTGGGGCCCGTAGCCGGCCTGGCTCAGCACTCTCCGCAAGTTGGCGACCTCCTCGATGCCGATGTCCTTGTGCTTCGGCCGCTCGAGGACTTCGGTCACGTCGCCAACCGTCACCAGGTACTTGCCGTCGTGGCGCTCGGTGACAGACCCCACCGCCGCCAGGAGCGATTGGATGTCGTGCCACTCGATGTTGTGGCTGGTCGGGTGGCGGAAGATCGACGCCAAGGTGTCGCGGTGGGCGGGGCTGAGATGGACAGGATCGGGCATCGGGCTCCACAGTACTCAGCGCGGTAGTACTACTGGTTGTACCGGCAAAAAGGAGGCCCATCATGGTGGAATGGGGTCAGGTCAATCACGCTGACGTGGTCCGGGCCATAAAAGAGTACGACCGGCTCGGCCCGGAAAAGTTCTTCGCCGAGCATGGCTTCGCCCCCACCACGACATATGAGTTGGTGTGGGAAGACCACACGTATCCTCCGAAGGCCATCCTCGGCACGGCCTACGAGTTCGCCACCGGCCAGCGCCTCCTCTCCGGAGACTTCGAGGGCGGAAAGAGCGGAGCCGTCCGGGTGCTCGAAGGACTCGGTTTCACGGTCCAACCGATACGGCGATCCGAGTGAGCTCGCCAGGCGCTCGGAGTCCGCGACGTCGGGCCCACCTCGCACTAAAATAGCCATCGCATGCCTGACGGAACGCCCACTCGATCGCATTCCCGCTCGACCAACCGGATCAACAACCGCCGCCTTACCCGAATCATCGTGGCTGCCGTCGCGTTGATTTACGGCGTTATCTTCATAGTCCTCAACCGCGGCAAAGTTCGTATCCACTTCGTGTTCTTCACCGTGACCAGCCGGCTGTGGGTGGGCCTGTTGGTGTGTCTTGTCCTCGGTGCCCTGCTCGGCCAGGCGCTCGGCGGCACCTACCGCAAGCGTCAGGCCGCCAAGGGCAGTCGTTCGAGTCCGCCCGACCGGGCCGACTCGAAATAGCCGGCGACTCCCCGAACTCGAGTTGGTCTGAAGCTCAGGGACCTCGGCTCGTCGAAGTCCGCGGCCCGGACCTCGACGGGCTAATGTCCCGGACCGAACCCATCGGCGCAAAGGGGCGATCATGCGGAACGTTTGGCAGTCCTCTCGGGGCTGGACTGCGGTGTGGATCGCGGCCTGCGCCACCATTGTCTCCGCCGGCCTGGTGGCGGTCGCCGGCCCGGCGACCGCCGCACCCATGATCACGGCACCCTCGAGCGGGATCGCCGGGCGCAACATCATCGTCTCCGGTAATGGCTGGCCCAGCTTTGACAGCATGTCGGCCTTTTTAAACCAGGGAGCCAACCACAACTTCTTCTGTTCCCTGAGCAGCGACGCCGGCGGCAATGTGGGTCCTGCCGCTTGCACGGTTCCGCCGACCCTGGCGCAGGGTGCCTACACCCTGTCGGTCACCGACAACACGAATACGGTCAACAACTCCTTTACCCTCAACCCCGGAGCGCACGTCAGCCAGACCGCGTCGGGTAACGCAATCGGCTCGGCGGCGGATGGTCAGATGGTCTTCCTGGCCGGAGCCGGGTTCACGGCCGGCAGCACGATCACGTCGGTCAAGGTCGGGGCCAACTTGGTCACCACCACGCCAGCCGCCCCGTCCGTGTCGTCGCAGGGCTCCTTCAGCGGAGCCACCTTTACCGTGCCCGCGGCGCAGCCCACAGGTGCGACCACGGTGACCGTCAAGGACTCGGCCGGCATGACGGCAACGTTCACGCTCCAGATCTACGCCGCGACCGATACCGCCGCCTCTTCGGGAGTCTCCGGCCGCAACTTGTTGATTTCGGGCACGGGATGGCCCATCAGCGATCCATCGGTCGAAGCGTTCCTGCAGCAGGGCGCCACCCAGAACTTCGTTTGCTCGTTGACAGTTGACGCCAGCGGGAACCTCGGCCCCCAAGCCTGCCTGCTGCCGAGCACGCTTCCTCAGGGGGCCTACATCCTGTCGGTGACAGACCAGTCGGTCACCGTCAACGAGCCGTTCACCCTCAACCCGGGCGCCCGGGTGTCCACGACCGCCACGGGGACGAGTATCGGATCCGCGGCCCGCAACCAGACGGTGTTCCTGGCCGGCAGCGGCTTCACGGCGGGAAGCACCATCACGTCGGTAACCATCGGCTCCAAACTGCTGAAGACGTCCCCGGCAGCGCCCTCAGTCTCGACCCAGGGCGCGTTCAGCGGGGCGACCATCACGATTCCGAAGTCCGGTAGCGCCGGCGTCGCCACCCTGACGGTCAAGGACGCCGCCGGCCAATCCGCCCAGTTCCAGCTCGACGTGTTTGTGGCGAAGGACAACGCCCCGACTTCGGGCGTGTCTGGGCGGGTCCTGCCCGTTTCCGGCACCGGATGGCCGGCCACCGACTCGATCGAGATGTTCCTCGACCAGGGAACGGTCCAGAACTTCATCTGCTCGCTCAGCACTGACAACAGCGGGAATCTGGGGCCGCAACAGTGTGCTCTGCCCACGAATCTTCCCTTCGGCTCGTACACGCTCTCCGCCACCGACGGGTCAGTAACGGTCAACACGTCCTTCAAGCTCAACCCGGGTGCTCATTTGTCGACGACCGCGTCGGGTGTGCAGATCGGAGCGGCCGCCGCAGGACAAACCGTCTTCCTGAGCGGCAGCGGGTTCACCTCCAACGCCAACATCAAGAAGGTGACCGTCGGGGGGACGGGAGTCGCCTTGATGCCAAGCGTTCCCGTGGTCTCGCCACAAGGCGCGTTCTCGGGAGTCACGTTTACCATTCCCGCCGCCTCGCCGGTCGGTCTGGCGGCGGTGGTCGTCACCGACTCGCAAAACCACTCGGCCACCTTCGCGATCAATGTGTTCACGGCGACAGTAAGCGCGGCGGCCTCGGGCGTCGCGGGCCGGTCTCTCGCCGTCTCGGGTGGCAGATGGCCGGCCACGGACTCACTGTCGGCCTTCCTCGTCCAGGGCAGCAGCCAGAACTTCTTCTGCAGCCTGACGACGGATACCAGCGGCAACCTGGGACCCACCACCTGTCCCCTTCCTACCGCCTTGCCGCAAGGGACCTATACCCTCACCATCACTGATAGTTCGGTCACCGTCACCCAGCCGTTCACGCTCAACCCGGCGGTCACCCTGACCAATACCTCGAGCCAGCCGATTGCCAGCGCAGCCCGGGGTTCTACGGTCGACTTCAGCGGAGCGGGGTTCAGTGCGAGCAGCACGATCACCTCGGTCAAGATCGGGACAACCACCGTTGCCACCTCCCCGTCGTCGCCACTGGTAAACGCCCAGGGCAATTTCAGCGGGGCTTCCTTCGCGGTGCCATCCAGCCTGACGGTCGGGAGCTACACCGTCACGGTCACTGACTCGTCCGGCAAGTCCGGTACCGCGCCCCTGACGGTTACCTAGGCCCGTCGCCAGACGAGCAACGCGTCGAAGAGTGGATGTCCTTGATGACGGCTCGGTAGGGCCGATGGTCATGGCCTGAGGAGGAGCGGTGAGCTCGGCCAACCGGCTCGGACCTCAGAATTCCGGTAGTGGGCGAGGATGCAGCGAATCTCCTGGAAGCGCTCTTTGCGTGTTCACCGGATGCCGTCATCGTGGTCGACGAGCAGGGTCTGATCGAGATGGCCAGCCCGGCGCTGGAGACGTTGTTCGGCTACCGCATCGCAGAGGTGGCCGGAAAACCCGTCGAGCTCCTGGTCCCGGAGCGGGTCCGGGACGCCCATCAAGCCCACCGGGCGACGTACCACAAAGACCCGATCCCTCGACCGATGGGCGCCGGCCTGCAGCTGGATGGACGCCGGCGGGACGGCGCCGTATTTCCCGTCGATGTGAGCCTGTCACCTTTGACGGTCGAGGGATCCGTGCGGACGGCTGCGTTCATTCGCGATGCGACCGTTCGGCGCCGGAGTGAACACCTGATGCGGGATGTCACCGAGGTGACGCAGCTGGTGCTGGCCGGGGTCGAGGTCGCCGACATCCTCTCTGATCTCTCCGAGCGGGCGCGAACGCTGGTGAGCGCGTCGGTGGCGTGGGTGGTGGTACCGGACGACGCGTCTCCCGGCCGGCTGCGCGTCAGGGCCGCGGCCGGCCGGGGCGCGAACCACCTGGTCGGCGCCTCGCTCGACGCCGACACCAGTCTCTCGGCCCGCTCGATGCGGGACGGCAAAGCCGTCGTGCTCGCCGACATGAGCGGCGATCCCGCCGTGCTGTCCGAGGCCCGCCGAGGCGGGTTCGGACCCGGCGCCTACCTGCCCATGCTCACTCAGGACGGACCGATCGGAGCGCTGGTGGTGGCTCGTGATGGCGGCGCCGAGACGTTCAGTGACTCCGAGGTCGCCGCCGTGGAGGTGTTCGCCTCGGCGGCTGCGGTCGGGATTGCTCTCGGCGCGGCTCGCGATGCGCTGGAAGAGTTGCATATCGTCAGCGAACACGAGCGCATAGGCCGCGACCTGCACGACACGGTCATCCAGCGACTCTTCGCCGTCGGGATGGGCCTGCAGGGTGCTCAGCGCCTGGCGGACCCTCGCATCAACCCGCGGATCAGAGAGGCCGTCGAGGCCATCGATGAGGTGATCCGGGAAATCCGGGAAACCATCTTCGATCTTAACCGGCCTCACGGCTCGGACCTCGACGTGCGCCAGCGGGTGCGAGAGATGGTCGCCGACGTGGGGAGCCACTTCGACTACACGGCGCGCCTGACGTTCAGAGGCCCCATGGAGACAGCGGTCACCGAGCAAACCCTGCATCACCTGCTGGCGGTCGTTCGCGAGGCGTTGACCAACGTCGGCCGTCACGCCCAGGCTGCGAGAGCAGACGTCGTGGTGCACGCCACCGCGGCCAGCGTGACATTGACCGTCGCCGATGACGGCATCGGGCCACCGGACGCCCCGAGCGCCGGCCACGGTCTGGCCAACATGGCTGGGCGGGCCGAGGAGCTAGGGGGCGAGCTCCAGCTCACCCGTCGTCACCCAAGGGGCACCTTGCTGCAATGGCGAGTACCCGCCGGCCTGGAGGAGAGGCACAGCGACGGCGCGTAGGCCGTTCGGCCCTAGTCGAAGGCCGCGTCGTTGACGCATGATGCGACGGTGACCCAGGTCAGGCGCGAAGGAGAACTCTATGTCCGATGAGGGCCGGCCCGAGCGGATCGGTGTCTTCCTCCTCGACGACCACGAGGTGGTCCGTCAGGGGGTGCGCAGCCTCCTCGAGACCGACAGCGACATGGAGGTGGTCGGCGAGGCCGGCACGGTTGCCGAAGCCCTCGCAGGGATCGCCGCAACCGCGCCTCGGGTGGCCGTGCTCGATGTCCGCCTCCCCGACGGCAACGGAGTCGAGGTGTGCCGGGAGGTCCGCTCCCTGTATCCCGAGGTGGCCTGCCTGATGCTCACCTCATTTTCTGATGACGAGGCGCTGTTCGACGCCATCATGGCTGGAGCGTCCGGATACGTGCTGAAAGAGGTCGGGGCTTCAGACCTGGTCGGCGATATCAGAAAGGTCGCCAACGGCCACTCGTTGCTCGACGCGGCGTTGACCGCCAGAGTGATGGAACGCATCCGCGCCCGTCCGCCCGAGCCTCGTCAGGAGCGCCTCACTCCGCAAGAGGAGCGGATTCTCGAGCACATCGCCGAGGGCCTGACCAATCGACAGATCGCGGCGCGTATGTACCTGTCCGAAAAGACGGTGAAGAACTACGTTTCCAATCTGCTCGCCAAGCTGGGAATGAGCCGGCGGACGGAGGCGGCGGTCTACGCCGTCCGCCGAGCCGAGAACCGGAGCGATGGCTGACGGGACCGGCACGAAAGGGCCGTTGGACTCTGCCGCTCGTCGGCGGCTGGCCGTACCGTCAACCTGGAGATTCCTACGAGATGACCAGGTTGGAGATGAAATCCATGAACACGCCGAGCGCAGGCGACAATGCGGATCTGGAAGTGGACTACGAGGGCCTCGATGAGATCGATGCCGCCGAGTGCTGGAAGCTACTGGCCACGCAGCCGGTCGGCCGAGTTGCCATTGTCGTCGGCCACTATCCGCTCGTTTTTCCCGTCAACTTTGCGGTCAACGGTCACGAGATCCTGTACCGCACCGGCGTCGGGCTCAAGCTCTATTCGGTGCACCGCGGCAACGTGACGTTCGAAGTCGACGAGATCGACCCTATCCATCGCACCGGGTGGAGCGTGATGGTCAAGGGTGCCGCCCACGAAATCGACGCGGAGCACAACCATGACGCAGCCACGCGAGCCGACGCCGGCGGGGCGACACCGTGGGCTCCCGGCCGCCGCGACCATCTCATTCGCATATCGGCCGACGAGATCTCCGGGCGACGAATCCGGCTGCCGGATTCCGGCCCGCCGGGCGATCCGCGCGCCTACCTCTAACCCCGTCAACCTCCGGACGTAGAGGCTTTCGGCCCTGTACTTCGGCCCTACCGGCCAGCCCTGACGACGAAGAGGATGGCGGTGAAGGCAACACCGATACCGGTCGACGTGACGACCGGTCGAGCTGAGAAGGAGCCGGATTCATGCGTCGCAAGACCTTCGACCTCATTGTGGCCACAGGTGGCGTGATAGTGGCGATCGTGCTGTTTGTCGCCGGTGGGCTATTGATGTGGGCGCACGTGTTCGTCAACCACAACGTGCACCAACAGCTGGCGGAGCAACAGATCACCTTCCCCGCCAAGGGCAGCGCCGAGTTGGCCAGCCCCAAGATCGGCCCCTACCTGGATCGCTACGCAGGCCAGGCCCTCGTCAACGGCCCCCAGGCCAAGGCCTATGCCGACCATTTCATTGCCGTCCATCTGAGCGAGATGCCGTACAACGGGGTCTACGCCAAGGTCAGCGCGGCCGCTCAGGCCGATCCGAAGAACGCAACCCTGGCCAGTGAAGTGCAGACGGTATTCCGGGGCACCACCCTAAGAGGATTGCTGCTCGAGGCCTACGCCTTTTGGGAGATGGGCCAGATCGCCCTCATCGGTGCGATCTGTAGCTTCGTCCTGGGCGGAGTCATGCTGATCCTGAGCGGACTGGGCTTCTGGCACCTCCGCCGGGTGAGCCCGGCCGAGGAGCTCTTCGGCAGCCCGGCGGACACGCCCTCCCCGGCGCTGGCCTGACCCCGGGTCACGCTGGCCCCGGACCACCGGACCCGGGCGGCCCCTCGGCCTGCCCGGGTCCCTGCCTGTTCACTGAACTGGTCGAGTCGAGGACTGCGAGCAGACCAGCTTCGTCTGCGCCCGGGCTTCGAACTCGCGAACGGATCGATAGGGCCCGAGATACCCACGAGGTGGGGGAACTTCGGCCAGGAACAGCCGACGAAGCTCGTCCAGAGACGCAGCCTGCCCGACGTGCCAGCCTGGGCGGTCCTCCCAGTGCGGGGTACGCCTCGAACGGTCATAGGCGTGCCACGCCAGGATGCGATGAGGGTGGAACACGTCGTAGCCCCATGTGAAGACCTGCAGGCTGGCCACCACCTCGTCTCGCAGGTAATAGACCTTGGGGTCGAAGAAGATCTGGGTGTTTATTTCGCCAGGGCCAAAGAGGAAATGCAGTCCGAGGAACGCCGCCCGTATGGGTGCTGTCAGCAAGGTCTGATCGGAGATCTCGATCGACGAGAGCTGCACCAGCACGTCCTCTTCGCGCCGGAGAGGGATGACGCGAGTGACGAGGTGTTCACGCCCGTCTGGCTCGTTGACCGGGTCGTACGCGGGCAGGTAGGTGGAGACGAGCGGTTTCGGGGAGCGCAGGGCACACGCCTGGTACAGGTCGAGAAGATCGGAGTCCCAATGGGGGCAGAAGCGGTGGTGGGAATCGAGTAGGAGGGTGTACGGCTCACCCTGCCAATGCTGCTGGAGGTGGCGGCGGGCCCAGTTCGCGCCCCGGCTCTGGGAGTACGGGATCTCCAGCAGATTCAGGTTCGGGAGCGAGTTGACCTCGAGCGGGAGCGTCTCCTCCCCCCGTTGCCACAGCACGCAGGCGCGGAGGTCCTGCGGGTGATCAGCTTTGGCGTACAGGTCCAACAATGTCGATCCGAGTTCATGGTCCCGGTAGGCGGGAATCTGAACATAGATCTGCATATCGAGCGAACGTTACCCGATCAAGAGAACGTGGGACGCGCTGGATCTGCCGATCGTTTGGGACGATACTGGGCCAAGTGATCACGGTCCCGAAACTCGAAATGCACGTGACGGACGTGTGCAACCTGAGGTGCGAGGGCTGCAACCACTTCGCCAACTACCGCAACCGGGGTGTCCTTCCCCTCGACGAGGGGCGCACCTGGCTGGAGTCCTGGGCCGCTCGGTTGGCCCCTGTGAATTTCAGCCTGCTCGGGGGCGAGCCCCTGATGAACCCCGAGCTGCCCGACTACCTCTCGCTGACGCGGCGGCTGTGGCCCCACACCCGTATTCGGCTGGTGACCAACGGTCTTCTGCTCCCGTCCCGTCCGGATCTCTGGCCGGCACTCGAGCGGACTCGCACGACGTTGACGATCTCCCTCCATTCCAACGATCCCCGATACCGTTCCCGCCTACAGCGAGCCCTCGATTGCGTGGCCCGGGAAGAGGCCAGGCGCCAGCTGCGAGTGGATCTTCGCAATAGCATCGACGGCTGGTACCGGCCGTATCGAGGCTCTGGACGAGAGATGCTGCCCTATGACGACGGGAATCCCGGCGCCAGCTGGAACGCATGCAGTGCCCGTCATTGTGTGACCCTTCGCGACAACGCCCTCTGGAAGTGCCCGCCGGTCGCCCATCTTCGGGTGATTGCGCCGCGGTTCGGCCTCGACACCAACCCGGCCTGGGCCGTGCCGCTCGCCTACCATCCGTTGAACCTTGACGCGGACGACGACGCGCTACGAGCGTTCTTCGCCAGGGGGGCCGAGCCGGTTTGCGGGATGTGCCCGAGCCGGCCCGAGGTCTTTGTCAAGACCGTCTTCTGATTGACGCAGGGCGCGCAGCCGAGCCAACCACTCCTGCGCCGTGGACCTCCAGACCTCCCTGGGGACGTGTTGCACGTCAGGGAACGCCCCTTGCGATTCAAGGACGGCCAGGGCCGGTGCGGCCAGGTGGGCGACGACGGACCAGCCGCCGACCGGAGGGCGGTCGACGGTCGATGTGGTTACGTGGCGCAGGACTTCGACCTGGTCAGCATCCAGCTGGACAAGTCGCTCGACAGGAGAGCACCAGGAAATGGCGAACCCTTGACTCGGATAGCTCGCCCGCATGAGACGCCGTTTGGCCTCGAGATCGACCGCTACCGTCCTCTCGGCCGGGAGCGGTCCGGCCAGGGAAAGTACGTCTTGGCAGACCCGGTGAACCGCGGTGCAGACGTCGACGTGATGCTGGTGGCCATATTCCCCGAACACGCCGTGGGTGTACACGCGGTCGTAGTCGCGGACCTCCGCCACCGCGGTGAGCCGATTGGCGATGTCGTCGATCGACAGGGGTCCGGCCGCGTCGGGCAGCCCGAGGCCGACAGTGCCCAACCCCAGGCGGCGCCCGAGACGGCGGAATTCGGCGTGCCGGGCTCGGGCTACCGGGTCGTGACGGAAGGCGCCTGTGGTCGCGACGAGGTCGACGTCGTACCCGGTCGCGAGCAGGTCGTGCAGCACGCCCCCGAGGAAGATGATCTCGTCGTCCGGATGAGCAACCACGAGAAGCGCTCTCACTGGTAGCCCAGTTCGGCCAAGAGGGCGGCGCCGTGCTCGCACGCCCGGTCGAAGTCCCTGCGCTCGCGGGAGCTGAAGCCCATCCGGCGCCAGCTCCCGATGGAGTCCGTGTGGACTCGTTGCGTATGTCGTCGCACGGCGCCCTCAGCCGGTCCCGCCGGCCAGCCAAGGTCCGCCAGGCCCAGCCCGCCCAGGATCCCTCGGGCCGCCGCTTCGGGGGCGGTGCAGAGCTGCTCGAAACGCACCTCCACGTAGTCAGGCCCGAGCGCCCGGCCGTGACGTATGGCCGCCTCCACGCAATGCAACCACGACTGCATCTGGAGGAGATAGCGGTGGCGGCCCCGCTGCTCGCCATCCAGGAGATCGACGCCGCGCCAGCGAGTAAGGTGGGCGTGGCCAAACGTCACCGCTCGACAAAAGTCGTAATAGTCGAGGTCAGCACCTTCAACGGTCCGCGCCCGCCACCCAGGCGGTCGAGGGCCGGCCAGCTGGAACCATCCGTCGACCGAGCAGCACACGTCCCTCCCGTCCCGGAGGACGTGCACGAACCGGGCCGAGGGAAAATGCCGCTTGACCCAGGGGACCATCAAGGCTGTCTCGCAGAACTTCCACCCCCACACCCGATTCGGCGGCTGCCGGCCGAGGAGGGGCTCGACCCGGACAGCCAGGCGATCGACATCTGGTACCGCGAGCGGCCGTGGGAAGTCCCCCAAACAGGCGTCGAAGCCCGGCGAGCAGAGCACAGGAGCCACCATCCCGTAGGCCAGGTCGAGCGGATCCAGCGACTCCGGGGACAAGCGATGTCCCATAAACACGCCGGCGTCCATGAGTAAGCGAGCCACCAGCCGGCTGCCCGAGCGAGGCCGGCCTATGACCACGATGGGCCCGAGCACCGGAGCGACGTCCGACCGGGCTGGCTCCGCCGCCGAGGTCGCCACTAGGCCGGTCCCAGGAACCAGCCCACCACGCTGTACCGGACGCCGGCGGTCACCGGAGCCACCTCGTGGAACCGGTCGGACGAGAACGCCACGGCCAATCCTCGTCGGGCGGGTACCACCGTTCGGGCGGTACGGGCGTCGGCGTTGCGGTCGAGCATGAAGAAGCGAAGTTCTCCGCCGCAGAACGAGCCGGCGGCGGGAACGGCGGCCTGATCATTGAGAAAGACCACGACCGACACTCGTCGCCGCGTGATGCCGTCATCAAAGTCCGACGAGGAGGCGCTGTCCTGATGAGCACGGAAGAAATCTCCCTGGCGGTATCGGAGCAGTTGCGGTTCCTGCATCGCCGCCAGGCGAACCTGGAAGTGGCGAGCGATCGGCTTGCGGAGGTCGGCCACCCGCTCCCACACCTCGGCGGCAAGTTGAGCGTCGAGCTGGACCCGCTGGGTTCGGCGGTGCTGCTCGTCGAGCGCCTCCCCGATGGGCCGGATCACGGTCGCTTTCGGATGATCCTGGTCGCCGGCGACCGCGCAGAGCTGTTCACACAAGACGGACTCGACGCAATCAGGGACCATCAGCAGATCCGAAGAGAACTGTCGAACCCGGCCTTCCTGCTCGGGTAGGTCGTTGCTGCTCACGACGATCCCGGTCCACCCGAGGCCCGACCGGGCGACGCCAGCAGCTCCGCCAATGACGCCTCGGTGGCCGCGTCGAGGCCACCCCAGCTCCAGAAGACCTTGCACGCCGGCTCCGGTGCGCACTCTCGGGTCAGATCGCGCCAGGCGAAGGCGTCCCGAGCGTAGGCGTAGGCGAAACCACAAAGAGCATTGACCTCGGAGAAACCTCGGGGGGCTCTCGACATCACGTAGTCCTCGACGGTGACGCCGTGGCGAGTCCGGACGTGTTGCCGTAAGGCTCCGTACACCCAACGGGGAAATGTGTAGGGCGGATAGCGCATGAACTCGAAGTCAACCGTCGTGCCGACAACCTGTTCTGTCAGACGCTTCCATGGCACATGGCGGTCCAGAGTCGAGTAGGGAACCATGTTGACGACTGGTCTGCCGCCGCGGAAAAGATCGGACGGCGCGCTCGGGCGGGCGAAGATGCAGTCGGAGTCCACGTGGCAGATGAAGGTGGCATCGGTGAGTAGGTCGGCGTGCAGCTTCGTCACCTGCTGGCCGAGATAGTCATCCGGATAGTCGCCACAGATCACGACCCGGTCGGCAGAGATGCCTCGCCACTCCAGCCGTTCCCGGCTCGACTCGGGAACGACCAGGACCACCTGGCGGAAGCCCTGGCAAAACCGATCAATCGAGCGGAGACACCACTCGAGCCAGCGGAAATCCTTATAGTAGCTGCGGATGACGATGTCGACGTCTCCTGGCGCCTTCGAATCACCGCTTCGGTTCAGTGCAGTCATCGCCGACTTCTTCGCAGACGCCAAGATCCTGCGGGGCCAGTTCGAGGAGCGGGTCGGCCCGGCACGCGACGGTGACCCCAAGCGATTCGTGTGGGACTACTGGCACGTACCGGGTCAGTATACGTACCTGCGCACCCTGGCCAGCTCGGTGTTCGAACCGGCGACGTTGGGCCGGCTGGTGGCAGCTCTCAGGGCGTGGGGGGTCGAGCATCTCGGCTGCGGGAATATCACCCATCCGTGGCTGAGCTACTACGTGGAGGGGTGCCAGCAGGAGCTCCACACCGACGTCCAGCAGGGTCCGTTTGCGTTTGTGTATTCGCTGACTCGGTGGGATAGCGGCGCCTTCCTGGGCGGTGAAACGGTGCTCCTGCGGCCGCGCACGCTCAACTATTGGGAGCATTTCGACCCCACCCGGTCGACCGAGCGGGACGAGCTGCTTATTCGGGTGCCCCCTCGCTACAACCAACTCCTGGTCTTCGACGGCAGGGTTCCCCACGGCGTGCTCCCGGTGCGCGGCACCTCCGACCCCCTCTCCAGCCGGGTCGCCGTCCACGGGTGGTATCTCCCACCCCGGGCGGCCGTCGCCGGTGGGCTCACCATGGCCGACGTCCGGGCCTCGATCGCCTTCGCCCACGAAACCTGGGCAGGTGCCCTTCGGCCAGATCACGACCTCATCGGCACCTTGGTCGTCAGAGCCGAGATAGACCCGACCGGCGCGGTACTCGCCTGTGCGCCGGTCGTATCCACGCTGATATCCACCTCCGGCCGGGTTCCGGCCGAGCCGGCCGTAGCCGACGCGGTTCGGTTGGTTGGCTCCCTCCGCCTGCCCGCCAGAGGTCGCCCCAGCGCGCTGACCATCCCGTTCGGCTTGCCCACGAGCGCCAACTGAACGACGCCCGGGGCTACCGACACCGGGTCTATCCTTCTTCTTCTTCTTCGGCCTCGAACGTCTCCTCCGCCGGCAGCTCTTCGATGGGCCGCTCCTCGAACACCTCTTCGATCTCCTCTTCGAACTCGCGGTAGCGATCCGATCCGGGAGGCGGAGGCGGCGGAGGAGTCCCCCCTGGCAGCGAAGCGGTGAAAATGCCGCTGAGGGTCTGAGCGATCTCCGGCGGGACCAGATCCGTTCGCAACTCGGCGTGACCACCGAGGTACAGGCTGGAATAGAACCACGAGAGCGCCTCGAAGGTCTCGCTGTCGATGCTGTGGGCGAGAAGCTCCGACGTGCTGGTCTGTGACAGGCCGAGCTGATCGGCCAGGTCGCCGGCCGACGCCCGATAGAACGAGTAGCGGGCCGCCTCGGTCACTACCGCGTCATCGGTCTTGGTGAACCCGAAGCGCTCGAGGACCCGAGGAGCCAGAACCGACCCGTCCCGCACCAGGTAGGCGACCTCCGACCCCTCTTGCCGGCTCACCTCCTCGAGGACGGCCTTCAAGGTGGCGCCGATCATGCCGATATTGGTGACCTCGTCGTCAGCGACATAGACCGGGCCGAGTCCGAAAAGCGCCTCGCCGATCTCGTTGACCTGGCACACGGCGGCGACGACCCGGCCGCCCAGTCCCCACGGTGGCCACGGCCGGTCACGCATGGCCACGAACAACCGGGTGGAATCTTGACGGAGGGACGGCTCGATCCGCTCCTCGAACAGGTGGGATGCCCCAATCGCCCGGTAGAAGGTCCGAAGCGATGTCGAAGTCTGGTCGTCAAGGTTCTCGACGACGTCCACCCGGACGACGTCGTTGCGGTCACTGAAGCGATTGAGCTCCGGCCGCGTCGATAGAGACTCAGGATTCATGCGCCCTCCAAGGGTTCGTCGATAACGGCATAGCGGTACCGACGACGAGGTGACGTCGATGACCGGACGAGGTGGTTCTGCGCCGAGTGCGGGTGCGGTCTGCTCTTTGATCGCTGCAACTCATCCATGCTTCTCCCGCAACAGCAGCTACAGCGCGACGACCTCTTCACGCAGGACGGTAACGGAACCGGGGCGACCAGTCAACGTCCTCCGCCAGCCGCTCCCCTCGTCTCCGGTTTGTCCGGATCCTCCGCAGTTCGCGGCGAAGAGTCGGGCGACCGCGTGGCATACTTGACCGGGTGACGCTCAACCGGCTCGACGTTGACTTTTTTCACCCGTCCTTCTTGGCTGACCCGTACACCGCGTATGAGCAGATCCGTGCGGTCAGCAACGGCCCGGTGTGGAACGAGCTCGTCCAAGGCTGGGTCATCGTCGGCTTCGACGAAGGCGTGAGCGTCATGACGGACAACAAACGGTTCGTCATGATGATCGCGGCGGAAGTTTCGCCGTGGTTCGAGGCGCCGAACATGATCACGGTCGACGGGGACGTGCACAGGCGGTTGCGCGGCGCCCTGGCCCCGTTGTTCACCCGTAGCACGGTGGCGCGGTGGGAGACCCGGGTCAATGACGTCGTCGCCGCCATCCTCCAGCCGCTGGTGGACGGGAACGCCAGCTTCGACCTCATCGCCGACTTCACCCGGTTGCCCACCATCATCGTGGCGGACATGCTCGGCGTTCCCGCCGACCGGTACAAGGATTTCATGCGCTGGTCGCACGCCATCGTGAGCAACGTGGCCTACGGCATGGAGGACGAGCCGCGACGCGCCGAGCAGGCTCAGGCGTCACGCGAACTGAATGAATACTTCGTCGAGGAGATCGAGCGGCACCGACGGGAGCGCCCCGATGACCTTCTCACCACCATGCTCGATCTGTCCGACGACGGAACTATGAGCTTGGACGAGATTCGATCAACCGGAATCCTTCTCTTGGTGGCCGGCTACGACACCACGGCCAAGGCGATGTCGAACTGCCTCATAGCCCTGGAAAAGAATCCCGACCAACGCCGGATGGTGGCCGAGGATCCCTCGCTCCTACCGGCTGCGGTCGAGGAGGGCCTGCGTTGGTACGGACCCGTCCAGGGCGGCGCTCGCCTCGCTACCGAAGACACAGAAGTGGGCGGAACACCAATCGCTGCAGGCGAGCGCGTTTTCGTCTTTCGGGCCGCCGCCAACCGCGACCCCCGACGCTGGGAGCGGGCCCACGCGTTCGACCTGTTCCGTGAGCCGAAGTCGCACCTCGGCTTCGGGTGGGGACCGCACCTGTGCCTGGGCGCGCCGCTAGCCCGTATCGAGGTAAAGGTCGCCGTGGAGCAGTTGCTGCGCCTAGCCCCCGAGTACCGCATCCACGATGTCGACCTGGGCCGCTCGGTGTTCATTCGTGGACCGGAGTCCGGCACCATCGAGGTGGGCGTCCGCGCCGCCTGACGTCGGGAGGAAGACCGGCTGCCGGTCAGAGCGGCCTGGGTACGGCGTTCGGCCAAAGAGCCTCCCTTGACCGATTCATAACGAAGGTGCACAATCGCGGCTGTCCGCGTTTTGACTACAGGCGGGTACTTGGAGGCTCTCGATGGCATCCTTCGATCTGATCATTCAGAACGGGTTGATCTTCGATGGCAACCGGAGCCCAAGATTCAGGGGGGATATCGGCATTGCCGACGGCATCATCACTGCCATAGGCAAGCTCCGGGCCAGCGAGGCCCGACGCGTCATCGATGCCCACGGCCTCCACGTGGCACCAGGGTTCATCGACCTCCACACGCACTACGACTCCCAACTCTTCTGGGATCCGTATTGCTCGATTTCGGGATGGCACGGGGTCACTTCCGTCGTCATCGGCAACTGCGGTTTCGGCTTCGCCCCCGTGGAACCGGACGATCGGGAGCGGGCCATGTTGACGATGACGAGGAACGAGGCGGTTCCGGTTGCATGCATGAAGCAAGGGATGCCGTGGGACTGGGTGACCTTCCCCGAATTCTTGGGGAGCGTGGCTCGCACGCCGAAGTCGGTGAACGTGATGGCGTTGATGCCGCTCACCCCGCTGATGATGTGGACGATGGGTTTCGAGCGAGCCAAAGGCGGTGAACTGCCAACCGAAGACGAGCACACCGAAATGCAGCGCCTCCTCGAGGAAGCGATGGATGCCGGGGCGCGAGGCTTTTCCGCCCAGCGCATGGGCCCTCGGAGCATTCAGCGTGACTACGACGGCACGCCCATGGTCACCGACATCATGCACGACGAAACCATGCTGGCGCTCGGGGAGGTCATGACCGGGCGCAACGGCGGGTTCATCCAATACCTCTATGCCACGCTCGGGGAAGAGGGCGTCCCCCTCGGGCCGGCTGGGATCGGCTACGCCAGCCCGCGGGTGCAGCGCCACGTCGAGCAACTGGCCACGGTCAGCGGGGCCCCGATCATCTTCAACCAGTTGAACTCGATGCCGCAGACCGTCGACACGCTGAGCTGGCTGCAGCGCTGCCGCGACGGGGGCCTGCGGATCTACGGCCAGGGCAACACGTTCGTCAACGGGTCGATCAGCGGCAACCTCGACGAAAACCCGGCGCTGCTCGACCCGGCGTCGCTGGTTTGGACCGAGGCGACCACCGGAACGCACGAGGAGGTCCTGGGCAAGATCGCAGATCCGGCTATGCGCGACAAGATCCGGGCGGACATGAGTACGATCGAGAGCTCCATTGGACCCATGGCGACGTGGATGCTCCGGAACGGCGCAACCGAGCAGACGGCCCGATTCGACGGGCTGCGACTCTACGACATCGCCCAGGCGCTCGACCGGAAGGACCTGGTGGACCTGTTTTGCGATCTCCTGCTCATGGACGACCTTCGCACCGTATGGGCCTGGACGTTCGACGGCGTCGACCTGGGGCAGATGAAGGAGCAGCTGATCGACGACATCTACGTGCTTCCCGGCGTCTCCGACGGAGGTGCGCACACCAAGTTCCTCACCGCCGGCAACTACGGCACGGGCTGGCTGGCCACCTACGTGCGCGAGCTGGGCTGGCTCTCGCTGGAGGAGGCCCATTGGCGTCTCAGCGGGCTGCCCGCCTTCTGCACCGGATTCGGCCGCCGCGGCACCCTGGTCGAGGGCGCGCCCGCAGACATCCTCGTGTACGACTACGAAAAGCTTTCCGACGGCGCCCAGGAGGTGGCGACCGATTATCCAGCCGGGGAATGGCGCCTGGTCACCCGACCGACGGGCTACCGCTACGTCCTCGTCAACGGCGCCGTGACGATCGAGGACGACCGAGAGACCGGTGTACCTGCGGGCTCGCTGTTGTGAGGCTGCGGAGACACAATTCGCATTTCAGTTGACTGTCGGGGTCAACGACCCGAAGCTGGTGAACCCAAACTTGAGAGGCGGGGGGGATATCGCCGTGACATCGAGACGAAAGATCTTGTCCGGGACGTTCGCGGTCATGCTCACGATCTCTCTGGAGGCCTGCTCGTCGAGCAGCAAGCCAGCCGCGACCACCCCAACGTCGGCCGCGCAATCAGGGGGCTCATCGACTTCGGCCCACGCCACCGGAGCCCCGATCAAGGTTGGGGTCATCTGCACGTGTTCAGGGACGTTCGGGGCCCAGCTGTCCGTGACCGAGGATGTCTACAAGGCGTGGGCCGACAGCGTGAACGCCTCAGGTGGTGTCAACGGCCATCCCGTCCAGCTCGTGCTCGAGGACGACGGTGACGTGCCAGGCACGTCGGTCACCGACCTCCAGACCCTGATATCCGACCATGTCGACGTGATTGCGGATGACTCGAATGTCGATGAATCCTGGGCGTCTGCCGTGCCGAAAGATCTCCCCGTCGTCGGCATCTTCAATACCAACCTGCCTTTTCAGACGAACCCGGATTTCTATCCTCAGGGGGAGACGGCCACCTCTACCTACACGGGCGACGTGGAAGCAGCCAAGCAAGCCGGAGCGGCCAATCTGGGCATCCTGTATTGCGCCGAGATATCCGCCTGCAGCGAGCTCGTCGGACTGTTCCGGAACATCTCCAAGACAGTAGGCGTGCCCATCACCTACACCGCGGCGATATCGGCAACGGCCCCCAACTACACGGCCCAATGCCTGGCGGCGCAGCAGGACCACATCAAATCAATGTTTGTCGGCGACGCCACCGTGGTAACCGCCAAGCTGGCGTCGAACTGCGCCCAGCAGGGTTACAAACCCACTTTCATCCTGCCCGGCGCCATCTACGACCAATCGCTGCTCCACACCCCCGGGATCAGCGACGACGCCTACCTGGTCTACTCCAGCCTTCCGGATTGGGTAAACGCACCGGCCGTTCAGGCGATGAACACCGCGGTCGACAAGTACTATCCCGGACTGCGGGCCAATACGACCACCTTTACCGAAGGGGCGGCCCAGGCCTGGCCGGCCGGATTGCTGCTGGCCGACGCGGTCAAAGCCGGAGGCCTTACCGCCGGCGAGACACCCAGCGCGGCCGAAATCCTGAGTGGTCTGGCGGCCCTCAAGGGGGACACCCTCGAAGGGTGGGCGCCACCGCTGACCTTCACCGCCGGCCAGCCTCACCTGGTGAACTGCTTCTTCCTCGCCCACATTCAAAGCGGGGCGCTGTCGATCGAGAACGGCGGCAAAGCCATCTGCACGGGCAACGCCGCGCCGTGATCAGAAGCGCAGCGGCATCGCAGTAGCGAAGCAGGTGTCAGCCGCCCAGGCCGAGGCCGCCCGCCGCGACTGACGGGGCGGTACCGTGTCGGCATGTCCGGCACCCCGGCTCGCGCCGGTCCCTATCGGGACCTGCGCGTGCTGGACGTCAGCACCGGTCCCGCCGGGGCGATATCGGCGATGTTGCTGGCCGATTACGGGGCCGATGTCGTAAAGCTCGAGCCGCCCCGAAAGGGGCCGGTGCCGGTCGATCCGGGTTGGCTGTGTTGGGATCGGAACAAGGTTCTGACCGCGTTGGACCCAGCGGATCGCCAGGGACGTCGTGAGTTGCGACGACTCTTGGCGGCCACTGATGTCGCCGTCTTCGATCGGACGCCCGGCGACCTGGCGGCCGACGGATGGGATGGGGCCAGCCTCACCATCGCCTTCCCGAACTTGATTCACGCCTGGCTTCCCCCCTACGGCACCGGCGGACAACAGAGCGAGCTGCCCGGTGACCCGCTTCTCCTGGCCGCGGCCGCCGGGGTGTGCGACTACCAGCAGGCACTTTCCGACGTTCCCGTCGCTCCGGTCGTCCCAATACTTACGTGCGCCCAAGGAGCGCTAGGGGCTACCGCTATTGCCGCCGCCCTACTCGAACGCCGGGGTAGCGGGCTGGGCCAGGCGGTCACGGTCACCGGGCTCCACAGCGTGGCGGCCATGCATGCAACGGTGATGAACCGGGCTCCGGCACAGATCAGTCCGCGCCGAAAGGGAGGCTTGGGTATCCCGAACTATCGGGTCTACCGTTGCCGCGACGACCAATGGCTGTTCCTGGGCACCCTGGTCCAACCGTTCTTTCTGGCCGCCCTAGAGGTCCTGGGCTTGCTCGAGCTCATGGTCCTGCCCGGCATCGACGGCGATTTCGCCAATGTCCTGAATCCCCGACGCAACGACGAAGTCGGAGCCCGCCTGGAGCGGCGATTCGCCGAGCGGGATCGCTCCGACTGGCTGTACGCACTTGACGCAGCCGGCGTGCCTAACGCTCCGGTCTGCGATCGAGAAGAGTGGTTTGAGAGCGAGACCGTGGCCGCCAACGGACTTCGGGTGGGCCTGGACCACAAGGAGCTGGGCCGGGTCGACCTTCCCGGCCTCCCGGTGTCGCTGTCGGCTACGCCGGGGGCGGTGCGGCACCTACCCGACGATGACCATCGGTTGCCCTCGGGTGACCTCTGGAACGACGACGAGACCGGCTTCGGCCGTCCGTCTGCGCGGGTCGCGGCGGAGGACCCCCGAGCCGGTTGTTCGCGGGTCCTCGAAGGGCTGCGGGTTGTGGACGCCAGCTCCTTCATCGTGGGCGCGTTCGGGCCGGCCCTTCTGGCCGATTACGGCGCCGATGTGGTCAAGGTCGAGGCACCCGAAGGCGACCCCTATCGGATCTTCGCGCTGGGCTTCCTCGCCGTGAACCAGGGAAAGCGAGGGCTCCAGCTGGACCTGAAAGACCCGAGAGACCGTCAGACGTACTTGGAACTGGTGGGCCAGGCAGATGTCGTCGTCGACAATCTCCGGCCCGCCACCGCGGCCCGTCTGGGTGTGGCCTCAGCTGATCTGCGCGCCACTAACTCGCAGCTCGTTCACTGTTCGGTCAGCGCCTTCGGAACGAAAGGGGCGTGGGCCTCCCGTCGGGGCTTCGATCCACTGGTCCAGGCGTTGAGTGGGTTGCTCTCCGCCCAAGGAGGGGACGACGCTCCGATCGTTTCAACCATGCCTGTGCACGACATTGCCGGAGGCACCATGGCCGCCTTCGGGGCCCTCGCAGCCCTGTACGCGAGGGAGTACACGGGTCAAGGTCAGGTGGTTGAGACGTCGTTGGCGAGCGTGTCGGTCATGCTGCAATCCGGCGAGTTCGTCAGCTACCGCGGTCGCCCGGCGCCACCAATCGGTGGGCGCGATTTCGCCGGCCCGCGGGCCGGACACCGTCTCTACCGATGCCGGGATGGATGGATAGGCGTCGCCGCTTCGACGCTCGACCAGATGGAGGGTCTCCTTCGCGCCCTCGACCTGCTCGAATCAGTAGACGGGGCGCCGGGACCTGAGTTTCTGGCCGCCGGGGGAACCGCTCCGGTGGCATTGGAGATCGCCGCCAGGCTGGCTCCGCTCCCTGTCCAACAGGCGCTCGGCTCTCTGTCGGCCGCAGGTGTGCCCGCAACCCGGGTGCTCACCCGAGCCCAGACCCTGGACGATCCGTGGCTGGAAAGCAACAGGTTCTTCCACGTCGTCGACGATCCCGTCTTCGGGCCGTGCCAGGTCGTGCGCTCGTACGCGGAATGGTCGCGCTCAGGCCTTTCCGCGCCAACGCCCCAGGGGTCGGCCCCGACGCTCGGTCAACGTACCGCCGGACTCTGGCCGAAGCGGCACTGACCGAGGTTCAGGCCCTACTCGCCAGAGCGGCGTCGTACATGGCGTCACCGAGTGCCATCAGTGGTGGCTCGGGCGGGTTGAAGAACATGCAGTTCTTGCAGATCGCCAGCGCCACGCCTTCACCAACGTCCGCCCAGCCAATCGACTGGCCGGCGCCAGGGTGGCAGAGCACGCGCCGGTCGGGAGGGCCAGGAGAGATGATCCGCAGCGGGTCGACGCTGAGGTGGAATCCCCCCATCCCGATGACGCGCGGCGTAGGTCTCCTCGATCCCCGGAACCTCGGGACGGGGCTCCAGAAACGATAGAACCCGCGCCGGGGAGAGGAGGCGGACGCCATCGAGTTCGCCTTGGTTGGCCAGCAGGGCGAAGATGCGGGCGACCGATCGAGCATCGGATATGCCGCCCGCCGCAGGAATCGCCGCCCGCTGGAACTCTCGGCGGTTGTAGTGCGCCGGATCGAACAGGGCTCCGGGCGGTATGGCGTCGTAGTCCAGGGTGCCCGGTCGAGGTGGCGGGATGTCTTCGGGCCGGCTGAGCACCGCCACTCGAGACTCCACTTCAACGGGGATCCCCATCCAGAAGGCGTTCACACCGAGGGGTTGACAGATCTCGTCCTGCACGAATTGGGAGAACGAGCGTTGCCGCGGATCGGTCCGGCGGACGACCTCGCCGAGGATCCACCCGAAGCTGTAGGACAGGTAGGCGTTGTGACTGCCGGGTGGATGGAGGGGCTCGACTTCGGCTAGCCGCTCGACGATCCAGTCCCAGTCGCCGATTCGCTCGGCCGTGAGATCGACCGGCATCTGGGGGACGCCCGCCTGATGGGTCAGGACGTGGCGGACCGTTATGGCCGCCTTCCCCTTGGCCGCGTACTCGGGCCAGTACGTGGCGACCGGCGCCTCGTAGTCGATGAGTCCCCGTTCGGCTTGTACATGCACGGCGAGGGCCGTGACGGCCTTTGACACCGAGAAGACGGGAAAGACCGTCGAATGATCGACAGGAGCCCCGTCGGGACCCTCGGCCGTAGTCCCGCTGCACACGTCGACGACGAGCTCAGTCCCGGCGTACGCCGCGGCCTGAAGGCCGACTTCTCCGCGCTCTCGCGCCAGCTGCACTGCCGCTTCTACGCCCACCGTAACCCCTTTGGTCTGTTGCGCTTACTCGACGAGGATTCTGCCGATCTTACTTCTCGATCCAGCCACGAGGATCCCGCGCCTTCGAAGAGTTCGTGACGGCCCAACTTCGATAGGGTAAGTCGCCATGGGAAAAATGGATGGGAAAGTCGTGTTGGTTACGGGTGGCGCGAGAGGCCAGGGCCGGTCGCATGCGCTGACCTTCGCCGATGCCGGGGCTGACATTGTGATGTTCGACAACTGCGAGGTCGACGTCGAGTTTCAGAAGTACCCGGGGGGAAGCAAGGAGCAGTTCGAGGAGACCAAGCGCGAGGTCGAAGCCAAGGGGCGTGGTTGTCTGGCAGTCGAAGGAGACGTGCGTAGCCTCGAGGACTTGCAGGGGGCAGTGGCCCAGGCGGTCGAGACCTTCGGCCACATCGACATCTGCCTGGCGAGCGCCGGGGTGGCGTTCCTCGGAGACAAAGTCGGCGACATCGATTCTGGCAACTGGCAAACGACGCTCGACATCAACCTGACTGGCGTCTTCAACACCATAAAAGCAGTGGTCAACCACATGGCCGAGCGGCATTCCGGCGTGATCATTGCCACCTCGTCCATGGGTGGACGATGGGCCCGCCCGCACTGTGGTCCCTACACCGCATCGAAGTGGGGCGTGATCGGCTTGGTGAAGACGGTCGCCGCTGAATACGGTCCGGTCGGCATCCGGGCCAATGTCGTCTGCCCGACAAACGTCAACTCGCCCATGCTGCACAACGCCAATACCTACGCGCTCGTTCGTTCCCGAGGTGGAGGACCCGACGTGGGATGCGGTGAAGCCGCGTATGTCCGGCGGCCACCCCATCCCTGTTCCCTACGTCGAGCCATACGACATCTCCAATGCCATGCTGTTTCTGGCCTCAGACGATGCCCGGTTCATCAGTGGTGAAGCGTTGACCGTGAGCGCGGGCGGCATAGCCCAGAACGTGGCCTGAGCTCCTCGCCATGAGTGATCCATCAGCGCGGGGAATCACCCTGAATGGCCGGGTGGCCATCGTCACGGGTGCTGGTCGCGGTCTGGGAAGAAGCCACGCCCTCGCCCTGGCCAGGCGAGGCGCGGCTGTGGTGGTCAATGACATCGGCGGACTGGTTGACGGCACGGGCACTTCCGATGCCGCCGAGTCAGTAGCCTCCGAGATCCGGGCCGCTGGTGGTCAAGCGGTGACCAACAACGACTCCGTCGCCAGCCCCGCAGGAGCGGGAGCGATGGTCGATGCAGCCGTCGACAACTTCGGTCGCTTGGACATCGCCGTGTCCAACGCTGGCATTCTGCGCACCGGCAACTATGAGAGCTCGACCGAGGCGGACTTCCGCGGCCTCCTCGACGTCCATCTGGGTGGTTCGTTCTGGTTCACCCAGGCGGCCTACCGGGTGATGAAGACCCATGGATACGGCCGGATCGTTTTCACGACCTCCGGGTCCGGCCTCTTTGGCCAGCCGGACTCCCCTGGTTACTGCGCAGCGAAGGCAGGCATGGTCGGACTTATGAACTGCCTCGCACTCGAGGGGCGGGAGCACGGGATCCTGGCCAACTCCATCGCACCCATCGCGTACACCCGCATGACCGCCGCGGCATTCGGTCCGGAGCTGGAGCACCAAACTCGTCCAGAGCTGGTTTCGGAACTGGTCGCCTACCTCTCGTCGGAACAGTGCGCCCTGACGCAGCAGATCATCGAGGTCGGCGCCGGCAACTACGCAAGAGTGTTCCTCGGCCGGTGCGAGGGAAGCACCCTTGATCCTTCCGGGAGCGTCGAGGCGGAGACGATTGCGGCCCACCTGGCGGAAATACTCGATACGTCTGACTTCCAGATCCCGGGCAGCACCATGCAGGTGCTGGCCGGGCTGTTCAACACGCCGTTCGAGTACGGCGGTGCCCAGGGCCGTTAGCGCTCCCGGCAGCAACTATTCTTTGACGAGCGGCGACCCGGAGGGAGCAGAATTGATAGTCGAGCAGTTCCCGCCTCTTACCCGAGCGGCGGTTGCGTTGGCGCCCGACGGGATCGGCGAACAAGTCCGCCGGGAAGATGCACCCGATTTGAAGGACCGAGTCGAGTTCGGCGGTCCTCTGGTGACGACGATCGACGAGCGTTACCATCCAGAGGACGCCGACCTGCAGGCATTCATCCGGGGCCAAGCCGATCGGGTTCGGTTTTTGATCGCTCACATGTCGATCAATTTCCCCAGGAGCTTCCCGCCGCCGCTAGCGGAGGCCAGCGTGGAAGTCGTGCTCGAAGACGACACCAACAGCGGCCAGACCGTCGCCTACTCCCTCTTCCCGACCCGCGCCGGCACGAGCTACGACCTGTCGCGCGGCTATACCATCTCGCCAACCCTCACCGTCGGTCCGGTGACCGCCAGCCTGGGTTCGCAGAACACCGGAGTCGTGGACCACGGCACTCGAGACTTCGTGCTGGGCGGGCCCGAGCTGTCGGCCCACCCGACATGGAGCTTCCAGCCGACACCGGTCCAGGAGCTGGTCGGGCCCACCCGCCTGATCATGATCATCCAGACGCCAAAAGCATCGAAAGGGTCCCTCAGCGTCAACCTGGCCGCTCAGATCGATCAAGGCTGGTGGCGGAAGCAGCGGATCCCGCTGCCGGGGGCGGGCGACGCCAACCCCGAGCAAGTCAGTTTTTAGACGGTCCGCAAAGGGGCTTCGACGTGAACCGGCAAGAGCTCTACCAGCAAGCCAGGCGCGCCATCGACCAGTGGCACCGCACCCGTGACAAGCAGAGCCTGGACGCCGCGGTGCAACGGTACCGGGATATTTTGGCGCTCCCCTGGAACGGCAGCGAGATTCCTCAACCTGGACAGTGCGTACAGGAAATGACGACCGCGCTGACCGAGGGGTCCGAAGCCGAGCTACCGGGCTATACCGACGAGGCGATCAACGTCGCTACCCAGCTACTGGCCCACGTCGACACCGTGCCCGAGTTGTGGACGACACGAGGCTACAACCGCATGCTGCGCTACGCCCGGCTCAACCACCTCGACGACGTCAACGGCGCGGTCACCGACTTCAAGCAGGCGGTTGCGCATACGGCTGCCGACGATGCTCAGATCTACGTACGGAGCCTGAACGTGGCCTGGGCGTCGGAGGCCCGCTTTGATCGGCTGAAGGCAGTCGGCGAGGAGTATCGCGTGATAGAGGTCGACGGGGTCGAGCGCTGGCGGGGCCCCCGAGATCTGGTCCTCCCGATATGGATGATCGAGGCCCTGCTCGGCCCAGACAACGGTCACCCGCCTGCACCTGCGGACGTGTTGCCGAGGCTGAAGCGCAACCTGGCCAACCTGCTCACCAGGTACGCCCTCCATGTAGAGCTGCGCTCGCAGCAGGAACGGGCCAACGACATCCAACGAGCGGTCGCGCTGCTGCAGGAAGGCATGGTCGAGACAAAGCCGGGATCGTTCGATCACGACACCATCGCCGGCAGCCTGGTGGCGACGGTCGAGCAGGGCCGGGCCGCCGGACTCCTGGCCCCACCATGACGGATCCGGGCGGGGGCGTCGACCCGGAACTGCTCCGCCAGGCGCGAGAAGTGGTAGCTCGGGGAAAACCCTCTTCGTCTGAGCCTGCGCCGCCAGCCACCTTCGAGTTCAACCGGGCCTCGGTGCTGACGCAGCAGGGCCGCGCCGCAGAGGGCATGGAGATCTACCGTCGGTTGGCCCTTTCCCCCACCAGTCGGGTTCCACCCGGGATCGGCGCCGACTCGGCGAAGCGTTGGGCCGAAGACAGCTTCCGTAAGGGCGAGTGGGATGACGTGATCCAGGCCGAACGCGCAGCTGGGCCGCATCTCAATGCATTACGGAGCAGCTCTGCCGACCTGTTCGTCCGCGACGCCTCCTCGTCTGAGCGGGGTCGGTTGGCCACGTACGCGGCGTTCGCCTGGGCCAAGCGCAATTCGACCACCTCGGCGAGAGCGGTCCTCGAGTCGGGCCGCAACACGATGCTCGCCGAGCGCTTGGCGGTCGGCCTCCCAGCCAGCCCGGTCGACCCCACCGAACCGGTCGACCCCACCGAACCGGCCGACCCCACAGAACCAGTCGGCCGCGCTCCGGGATCGCCAGGTGGCGGCGGCGTCGTGTACCTCTTGACCACGGGTGCCGGCGGCGTGGCCGTGCCGGAGGGCGACGCCGACCCGGTGTGGCTCGACCAGCTCGGAGGCGACCAGTTCCAGGAGCGGTGGAACGCGTATGGATCCGCCCTGGATGCCTTACGCCGCAACAGCCTGCTCGGGATGAAAACGTGGGTCGTCGAGGTGGCAGCCATGGTTGCCTATCTCGAGGACGCCCTGGCTCCGTTGTTCGCCGAGTTTGCCGGCGCGGCCCTGACCCTGGTGCCGACCGGCGTCCTGTCGCTGCTGCCGGTTGGTGCCGCCGCCCTCGGACCCGGACGCGAACCTCCGGAGCGGGGCGTCACCGTCGTCCCCAGCCAGCGACTGAGCGGGGGTGTCCGGGACGAGCACGCTGACCGGGTGCTCACCGTCTTCGATCCCGCCCTGCCGGCGTCACTCTGGGAATGCACCGGAGTGAAGGCGTTTTTCCACCAGTCCGACACCGCTTCGGTCGGGTCTACGGCCCCCCAGATCCTGTCGGCTGTACCGGCGGGCGGGGTGGTGCACTTCGCTTGCCACGCCCGGGCGGAGTCAGGAACCCCGCTGCGAAACGCCATCATCCTCCCCGGCGGCGACCCGATCACCGTCGCCGGCATCCTCGACTCCGACACGCACTCACCCGCCGCCCGCATGGTCGTCCTGTCCGCCTGCGAGAGCGGTCTGGCCGGACCCTACGTGATCGACGAGACGATCTCTCTGCCGGCTGCATTCCTCGCGGCCGGCTACGGCGGGGTGTTGTCCACGCTGTGGGAAGTCGAGGACGTGAGCACCGCGCTCCTGATGCTGCAGTTCTACTGGCAGTGGCGGCATGAGCAGCGCGTCCCGTCGCTGGCCCTGGCCCGCGCCCAGCACTGGCAGCGCCACTCGACCGACCTGGAGAAATGCGGCTTCGTCGAAGATACGCTCGTCGCCGGGAGCATTCTCGATCCCAGCGTGGCTGGAACGTTAGCCCAACAGATCCGTGAACGCTCGACCGGACTCACGGTCAACTCTTACTCGGAGCCGTACTACTGGGCCGGGTTTTCCTTCTCTGGACGCTGACGACGACTCGACTCCTAAGCTAACCGGCCGATGCAGCCAACCCGGCACGATGCCTCCTTCACCTTGACGGACCCGATCGTGACCGAGATCATCCGACACCAGTTGTTGGGCGTGGCCGAGGATATGAACATCACCATGCGCCGCACGACCCGCTCCGTCATCGCCAAAGAGACCAACGACTTTTCGGCTGCCCTCCTCGACGGGTCCGGCCGGCCGATCATGCTGGCCATGCCCTACGGATTGCGAGCCTTCGCCCACGCCGGCCCGCGGATGGTAGCGAAGTGGCGGGGCCGGTTCCGGCCGGGGGACGTGATCATCTCCAACGATCCGTACCAGGGGACCTCTCATCTGCCGGACATCGTGGCCGTGATGCCGATCTTCTCCGGGAACGACGTGGTGGCGTTTTCAGCCACCTACCAGCACCACACGGACATGGGCGGCCGCTTCCCGGGCGGGTACGGCACTGCGAGCCGGGAGCTGTACGAGGAGGGGTTGCGCCTTCCCATCGTCTCCTTCTACACCGCAGGCGAACCCAATACGAGCGTTCATGAGATCATCGGGGCCAACGTTCGCTCTCCTGAGGACGTCCTCGGCGACCTGGAGGCCAACTCGGCGGCCTGCCGCCGAGGCTCGGCCGGCATGACCGCGCTGTTCGCCGAGCACGGCGTGCAAACAGTCCTCGCCGCAGCCAGTCACTTCGTCAGGACCAGCGAGTCCTTTCTGCGCGGCGTCATCGAAGCCATCCCCGACGGGGCGTACCGGGCGGAGGGAGCCGTCGATGACGGGCGGGACGTGCACCTCGATCTGGTCCTCACGTCGATCGTCGAGGGCAACGACTTGATCGTCGATCTGACCGGCAGCGCCCCTCAGGTGGACGCCGCCTGCAACGTTCCCCCCGGAATGGCCCTCGACGGCATCCTCAACACCGTGCTCGGCTTTCTCAATCAGCCCGATCTGGTCGTCAATGCTGGGCTCCTTGACCCGATCACCGTGCGCGCCCCGGTGGGTACGGTGTTCAACCCGGTCTTTCCGGCCGCCGTGGCCCAGCGCGGGCTGGCCCTGTTCGCGCTCACCGACATGATGCTCGACACGCTGGCCCTGGCCATCCCCGGAAGGTTCCCGGCCATAAGCGACGGCGGCCACCCGACCATGATCTATACCTCCGACCCGGACCAGGCCGAGTCCGGGACCGCGCCCAAGGTGCTGATCGATGTGTGGTGCGGGGGATGGAGCGCCCGGCCCACGGTCGACGGCGTCGACGGGGCGGCCATGATGGCCATGCTCGGCTTTCGCAACAGCTCCGCCGAGTTGCTCGAGCTCACGTCGTACGTCTCGGTCGAAGGATTCGGCTACCTGCCCGACACCGGAGGCCCGGGCAAGCGGCGGGGCAACCTGTCCATGTTCCGAAGGTTCCGGGTCGAGAGGCCGGGGCGGCTCATGCTCCGCACGCCCCGGTCGAACCTCGTCGGTGCCGGCCGCGACGGCGGGCTGCCCGGGGCCGGCTTCCACGCCACCCTGACTCGCGACGGGGTGCAGACGGCCCTGCCGGCCCAGACCGAGGTGGTGCTGCAGGTACGGCCCGGTGACGTCATCGAACACGTCTGCCCGGGCGGTGGTGGCCACGGGGATCCGTGGTTGCGTGAACCCGAGCGGGTCCTTTCGGACGTCGTCGAGGGCAAGGTGTCGATCCGCCATGCCCGGGCGGCCTACGGCGTTGTGATAGACCCCGACACCATGTCGCTCGACGAGGCGGGCACCCGCTTGGTTCGCGTCGGAGTCGGAGTGGGCGTCGGGGCACCCGGCGCGCACGCGTCCTGACCCTTGGGGGCGGGCGCCTCTTCAGGTCCTGGAGACGGATGCCAGTCGAACCGGCCTACGGCCCCGGCCGCCCGCTGCGGTCCGCTCCCGCCACCGCACCCCCGGCGACAAATGGACATCGAAGCAGCCTCAGGCTGTACAGATGTCCAAAAGTCGAACCACCCCGGCGGCCACGGCCCCGGTTGCGGTCTGCTCTCGCCACAGCACCCGCTACTACAAATGCGTCGTCTGGTTCGGCTGGTTTCCACGTCACGGGCCGGATTGACAGCGTTCGCAGCCTCGGCGTACGTTCTCGACTACAACATTTCATGCGAACGAGAGTTCGAGGGTGGGTGCTGTTTCGCGGAAACCCTCCTCGAGCCTTGCCACGCGCGAGGGAGCCGGGGTGGACAAGTACTATCCGGGCCTGCGAAAGAGTGCGAGCAACTGGGGAGAGGGAAACGCCATCGCCTGGGATTCAGGGGGCCCGTTGGAGGACGCCGTGAAGGACGGCGGTCTGACCGCTACCGACACGCCGAGCGAGGCGGAGATCGTGAAGGGCTTGTACGCGCTCAACGGGGACACGCTCGATGGGCTGGCTCCTCCTCTGACGTTCAAAGCCGGCCAGCCCCAGAAGGTTGATTGCTGGTTCACGGAGCATGTCGCCAACGGCTCGGCCAGCCTGGTCAACAGTGGCCAGCCCACCTGCCAGTCGGGGTCGTCCTCCTAGGAGGAGGTCTCAGTGTTGGAGGGCCCCAACCCGCGGAAGAATACGCCCAGCCTGGCCTTTGACGTAGGCGGCACCTTCACCGACATCGTGGTGCTGGGCGCGGACGGCTCCATCGAGACCAGCAAGGTGCTGTCGGGATCAGCTCTCCTCGATGCCAGCCTGGAGGATGCCGTCGCTCGTCACGACCCCGCTGACGGGCGACCATCCGAGCTGGCGGTACTGCATGCGACGACGGTGGCGTCCAACGCTCTCCTGGAAAGGAGTGGCCCCCGGATCGGCCTGCTCACCACGGCCGGGTTCCGAGACGAGCTGGAGATCCGCCGAGGGGCGCGTCCCAGCGTCTACGACTTCGACTGGGAGCGGCCCGCTCCGTTGATCCCCCGCCGGCTCCGGCGCGAAGTGGTCGAAAGAGTGACGGCCTCAGGGGAGGTGCGGGTCCCCCTGGACGAGCAGTCGGTCCTCGATGCGCTGCAGTTGCTCGCCGTCGAGGGCATCGAGGCCCTGGCGATCTGCTTTCTGAACTCGTACGCCAACCCGGTTCACGAGCGGCGAGCCGGGCAACTGTCGCGGGAGATGATGCCGGGAGTGGAGGTGTCGCTCTCCTACGACGTGTTGCCCCAGCCCCGTGAATACGAGCGCACCAGCACCACTAGCGTCAATGCCTACCTCATGCCGGTCGTGAGCTCGTACCTGGGGCGCCTGTCGAGCCAGCTCGGACCGGCAGGTTCGTCCTTGCGAGTCATGCGCTCCAACGGTGGACTGATGACGGCCGCAGAGGCGGCCCGGTTGCCGGTGTATATGGTGGAGTCGGGCCCGGCTGCGGGCGTCCTGGCCGCCGCCACCCTGTGCCGGGAGGTGGGCGTGGACCGGGCGGTGGCTTTCGACATGGGCGGAACGACCGTCAAGGCCAGTCTCATCGAGCAGGCCACGCCGGAAGAGCGCACCGATTACGAGGTGGGCGGGGAAAGCCACACCAGTGCCCGGTACTCGCAAGGCGGCGGCTTCGCGGTGTCGGTCTCGTCGCTCGATATCGTGGAGGCCGGCGCCGGGGGCGGGAGCATCGCCCGAGTCGTCGACGGCGTGCTGCGAGTCGGGCCGGTGAGCGCCGGCGCGGACCCAGGTCCGGCGGCGTACGGCCACGGTGGCGTCGAACCGACCGTCACGGACGCCAACATCGCCCTGGGAATGATCAACCCGAAGACGATCGCCGGTGGCACCCTCGGAGTCGATCGCGACGCCGCCATCCGGGCGATCCGTGATCGCCTCCAGCCCGATCTGGGCCTCGACGTGCTCGACATCGCGCACGGGATCCGGCAGGTGGCCAACGCTTCCATGCTGCGAAGCATCAGGGCCGTCACCTCGGAGCGCGGCCGCGATCCACGCCAGTACACCATGATCGCCTATGGAGGATCGGGTCCGGTGCACGCCGCGTCGCTGGCGGAGATGGCGGGCATCGAAACCGTGTACGTCCCACCCCTGCCGGGCCTCTTCAGCGCGGTCGGGCTCCTGCTGGCCGACCGGAGGAGCGACCACGTCCACGCCGCCCAGGGCCCGCTGCAGTCCGGGGGGATGGACGACCGCATCGTCGACGCCTTCGGAGGTCTGCTGGCGGCGGCCCGGGCCGAAGCCACGCAGGCTGGCACGCCGGCGGAGGCGCTCTCTTTCGCCTACCTGGCTGACGTGCGCTACGCGGGGCAGTCCTACGACACCACGGTCCCTCTGGGCGACGACCTCCAGCCCGCCGGACTCGCCCAGGCCATCGACGAGCTCTTCCAGCAGGAGCACCAGCGGCGCTTCGGATACCGGATCGACAACGAACCCGTCGTGCTGACGGCCCTACGACTGCGGGCCTGGGCCACGGCCCGGGCCGCCTCCCTCGACGACATCGGGCGGGCGTCGCTGGACGGCTCCCAGCCGGCCGTCGAGACGGCCCGGGATATCTACCTTGGCCCGGAGGCCGGAGTGGTGCGAGCCCAGATCGTCGACCGCCACCGCCTGCGCTCCCGCGGGTACGAGGGTCCGGTCATCGTGGAAGAGGAAAGCACCACCGTTGTCGTCCCACCCGGCTGGCGAGCCCACCTCGACGACCACGTCAACATCGTCCTCGAGCGCAGCTGAGCGTCTCCTTCGACATCCGGAGCGTTACCCGAATCTGTTCAGCCAGCGGTCGATCGTCTCGTGCGTGTGCAGGAGACGGAGCTCGCGGTAGCTCGAAAATCGCATACCGGGAAACGCCCGGGACTGGATGCCGATCTGGACCCGCTCGAAGACGTTCATGTCCTGCCCGATGACGGGGATCCACGGATACGTTCGCTAGTCCTCCACCATTTCGGTGTCGATCGTGGAGTACTCCGCATCGGGTTCCGGCTGCACCAAACTGATGATGTCAAGGGTGCAAAGCCTCGGGTCGTGCTGATCGGGATAGACGATGTAGCCGAAGACACTCTGGTACCTCCAGCATGTATCGGATCTGAGTCGCACCCGACACCTGGCCGGGAATTCGCCTGCTCGGCTGCGCCACCGGGACGCGCATAACCGTGTGATCCCCGACCGGCCAAACCGTCTCGTCGACCTCGTTGGCCAGCGGCATGGTGAGATCGCTCTTCCGGCGGGCTGATGGTCCGCCGCTCGGGCTTGGTCGTCCGAGCTCGCCAGGCACCACGTACCTCGGTCCGGGGATCCATTGCGAAGCTTCGGCCGCTGGGCGCTATGGGATGAGGGCGCCGTGCTCGACGCCGATGTCGCCGCCCACGTCGTGGGCGGCCAGCTCGGGCAACACCTCGCTCACGAACAAATCGAAGTTGGCGCGCGCCTCGTCGTAGGGCATTCCCCCAAAGGTGGAGGTTATGATCAGCGCCCCCGCATCGCACCGGCGGGTGTAGTCCAGCAGCTTCTCGGTGACCTCATCGGGGGTGCCCCACACCTGCAGGTCGGCGAGGAAGCCGTTGAATCGCTCCAACCCATACTTGGCGATGTTGCTCGACAGTGCTCCGTAGTACTCGTACCCTTCGATTTCGGCAAACCCGGGGTTGTCGAACTCGTAATGCTCGACCGTCGACCGGGCCCAGCGCTGGAGATAGACCTCTCGCATCCGCTGGGTCTCGTCGCGGTCGTGACTGACGCCAACGAGCAGGGCCAAAATCGGCTTGGGGGCCTCGTGCCCGTTGAACTCGAGAAAGCGCTGGCGGTAGTCGGCCAGCTCGGCCTCGGCGGTGTCCCAGGGCTTCTGGGCGATGACCAGGATTCCTACGCCCATGCGGGCCATCAGCTCCATGGAGGCAGGAGACACCGCCGCCGCGAACGTCCGGCCCTTGAAGCTCTTGAACGGGCGGGGCCGGATGGCCGTGCGAGGTTGCTGGTAGAACTCACCGTGGTACTCGATATAGCCCGTCTCCAGCGCGTCCAGGATGGCCTCGCTGTACTCCGAGAAGCGTCGGCGCGACTCCCCCATGGCCACCCGGAAGCTGTTGAACTCGATCCGCCCAAGGCCCCGGCCGAGCCCGGCGATCGCCCGCCCGCCAGAGAGGTGGTCGAGCACCGAGTAACTCTCGGCCACCCGGATGGGGTCGTGCCACGGGAGCACGGTCACCATCTGACCCAGCTTGATCCGCTTCGTCTGCCCGGCCAGCCACGACAGTACCATCGGCGTTTGGACGGTCAGCATGTAGTCGGAGAAGTGATGTTCGGAGAACCAAACCGAATCGAGACCAGCCTCCTCTGCCCTCAAGGCCAGGCTCATCTCCTCCCGATACACCTCCAGGTCCGTGGCCTTGCCATCAAGGTTCTGCAGCGTGAGACCAAGTCCTATGTGCACGAGCACATGCTACCGAACACGCAATCGCCCTATCTGTCTGTCCATCGGCGCTCTTCGGAAGACGGCTCGAACGATCTTGCGATAGCAGAGGGACAACCGGGGCTTGGAGAGTAGCGAGTCCTATCGGTCGAGGAGCGTGTCCAACCAGTTGAACGCGGCGCCCAGAAGACAGTGGGTGCCATCCCTTCGCAGGCCCCCTCGGCGCCTTCGGACTGATACCCGAGTTGGGCATGCCGCAACTCTTAAGGCGGAAAGCGCCCAGCCAAGGAGGTATGGATGTCGAACCTGTCTACCTTTCGGTCGGCGCGAACAACGAAGACGGCCCTGTTCCGCGTGGGGTTAGCGGTAGGGCTGGCCAGCGTCGCAACCTTTGCCGGGATAGCGGCCTCGGAAAGTACGGCTCACGTAGCTGGCGCTACGGTCGAGGTCCAGGCTGCCCAACCTTGGACCGACACTGGTCTGGGTTCCTGGTGACGCGTCGGGTGGGCTATTCCTAGGCGTAAACGACTCCTTGAACGGGTTCAGTGACAACTCTGGTTATTGGACGGCAAGCGTATCGACCACGTAACCGGGACCGGCTAGACCGTTGATCGAGATGGTGCCGGCCCAGGGATAATCCCCGATCGTTTCTACGACGAGGCCGGATGGCCGCCGGTGGTCGTGGCCGGGTGGCTGCCGGCGGTCGCGGCCGCACCCGATCCCGGCGGTAACGATCCGATAGTGAGCAGTGGCTCGAGCCACGGAACCGTCGTATCGGCATCCTTGGCAAAGCGGATCTGGAGCAGGTCCGATTCGATGATGTCCCCCGCCCGCCGGGCGAGCTCCCGCAGGTCCCAAGTGGCGTGCAGCAGTCGACCAGTAAGGCCGTCGGCCTCGCCGCTGACCAGGAAGGCGATGGCCTCGGCCGGGACCTCGGGCGGCACCTCCACGTGCGGGGCCTGCTTCACCATCGGCAGCAACCACTGCTTGCCCGGCTCGTTCTCCAATGCGTCCTTGACGATCTGGGTGTAGACCCGGCCCGGGGAGAGGGTGAACACGTAGACACCGTGGTCGCGAACCTCCTCGGCGAGCGAGTCCGTCAGGCGGGCGATGCCCGCCTTGGCGCACGCGTACGCCGAGTCGTAGGGCCACGGCAGGATCGAGGGGCCCAACGAGTTGAGGGTCACGATATGGCCCCGGCCGCGAGACACCATGTGCCCGACCACGGCCTGGGTGCAAAAGAACGTTCCTCCCAGGTTGATCACCACGTCGTCCCACCAGGCGTCCGGATTGATCTCCCAGAGCGGACCGATGGCGCCGTTCTCCTTGCCGTTGTTACTTCCTGCGTTGGCGACGAGGTTGTCGATCTGCCCGTAGGTCTCGAGGGCGTTAGAAACGAACCGCTGTACCGACTCCCGGTCTCTCACATCGACCTGTACCGCGAGCGCCCGACCGCCGCGCTCCTTTACGGCCGCCTCGACCTCCTCGAGCTGGGCGACGGTGCGGGCTCCGAGCACCACGGCGGACCCGGCGTCAGCCAGGGCGAATGCGGTAGCCCTCCCGATCCCCCTGCCCGCCCCGGTGATGAGACTGACCTGACCCTCTAGCGGTCGCGACTCCATGGCTTCTCCTTTTCTCAGCCCGTGGGGCCTCACCCTAATCGGAGCGGTTTTGTCATTTCTGTCCGAGCCGCCTTCCGTCTCGTCTCGAGCTCGGCTGTCGTGGGAACTGACAAATGGACAACGAAGCAGCCTGAGGCCGCACAGATGTCCAAAGGTGGAGGAAAGACGTAGCGATCAGGGGATGTAGCGGGTCGATCCACCGCTCTCTTGCGTCGTGGCCGGTGGCGGACGTCCCCCGAGCAGCATCGTGCCGATGACCGCCGTCAGCCGAGGTACTGATACTTCAAGATCGGGAGCTGGCCCTCGGGCAACAGGTAGGCGCTCTGATTGACATAGAGCGAGCCGTCGGAGTCCACCCAGACGCGATGCCCGGAAGCTTGGACGGGGCTGCTGAAGCGGGCTAGCAGCTCACCGTCCGGGGACCGGATCTGGACGCACGGGAACGCGGGATCCGGCGGTGGCTTCCAGGTCGTGCCCTCGGCGACGTAGACGACGTCGTTGTCGTCGACGCAAACGTCACACGGGTAGGAGAAGCCGGTCCACTGGTCGAGAAAGGCCCCCTCAGCGTCGAAAATCTGGATCCGGTTGTTTTCGCGATCAGCGACGAACACTCGACCATCGCGATGGACCCAGATCCCGTGCGGGACGAAGAACTCGCCTGGTGCGTGGCGTCCCGGTTCGCCCCACGACAGCAGCAGGTCGCCGTCCTTGGAGAACTTGTGCACCCGGCAGTTTCCGTAACCGTCGCTGCAGTAGATGCTGCCGTCGGGGCCAACGGCAATGTCGGTGGGGATCGAGAACGCTCCGTAAGCGCCTCCAGAGACCGCCATAGTCTTGTCCCGGAGCTGTGGAGGCGTATCCCACGGGTGTCGCCCCACGGCGCCGTCCTGGTCGTGATCGACGACGAAGTCTGGATTCGACGGCTTGTCGCGAGTACCGAGCGTCAGCAGCAGCCGGCCGGCGCGATCGTATTTCTCGACGACATGCGAGTACATGATCGCCACATAGACATTGTCCGCGGCGTCGACGTGGATGCCGTGGGCACTCGTCAACCCCGGCGCATCCCACGAGTCGACGAACTTCCCGTCCCGGTCCAGGACGATCATCGGGTGCTCGCTCCGATTGAAGAGATACACCCGCCCTTCGGAGTCGGTAGCCGGGCTGACCTGTCCGATCGTCCACCCATTGGGCAACTGAGCCCAGCCCTCGACCAGTTCGTACTGAAACTCTCCTTGCCCGACCGTATGCGCCATGACGTCGTTCCGATACCCCTCTGCTATACCAGGTCCAGATCCAAGAACACCCGGGCGTTCTCTCTCATGATGGCATCCTTGAGCCTATCGGGAATACTCTTGGCCGCGTAAAACTCCCGCAGGGTCAGTTGACCGTCCATCAGCGGGTGAGGCCAATCTGTACTGATGGTGATCGCAGTATCACCTACGACCTGCGCAGCTTCGGCGATCATGGCGTCGTTTGTCAGCGCCGCGAAGAAGAACTGACGGCGAACATAATCGCTCGGGGCCATCGACAATCGATCCCTGATGCCAGGTTGCCTGCCGTGCGATGCCGTGAGCCGGAAGGCGTCGTCCAGAGTTTGCAGAATTCCCGTCAGCCAGGCTACGTGGGCCTCAGCGACACCAAATCGGAGTCGGGGAAAGCGTTCGCAGACCCCTCCTGCTACCACATCCGACATGGCCAGAAGAGCCTCGATCACGTGCGTGGTGAGGTAAAACAAGGGCAGCTGCCCGGCGAACCGATGGGCGCCCACCGCGTACGGAGGACATCCGACAGTGACCTCATGAAACACGACACAGATCCCGAGGTCTTGAGCGGCCGACCATATGGCGTCGTTGACCGGACTACTCCAAGCCGTATCGTTTGGAGGAGTTGGGTTGGTCACCACAATATTCAACCCGTGGGCTCGTGCCCATTCCATCTCCTTGATGGCGCCGGACGGGTGATTGAACGGTGCGAGCATCGCCCCTCGCAGTCGTTTCGGATTGGCGGAGACGTGGTCGATGATGAACCGGTTGTACGCCCGGGCATATGCCTCGGCCAGAGCCGGATCCGGCAACATCCCCGGGATTCCGCAAAGACCGAGGGTCGGGAAGATCACCTGTGTACCGGTCAGCGTCGCGTCCATATGCCGGAGCCGGAGAAGGGGGTCATTACAACTCCGGTCCACCGTGGAGTCCTCGCCGTAAAGCTTTCCCAGACCGAAATGGTCCGTGATCGACGGAAAGACGTTGCCGCCCATGTTGACCAGCAGGCGTCCATCCTTCTCTATCCAGTGCGGAACCCTGTCCAGAAAGGGTCTATCGATGTACTTCACCCAGAGATCTGGCTCATCATAGATATGGCAGTCGGTATCGACGAACCGGATGTCTTCTGAAACGTCGATCGCAGGGTGGGTGGTGGTGCGGAAGTCTGTCATTCTCCAAGGTCTTCCCAGCCCTAAAGCGTACGTCGGCGACGCTACCGAACTGCTCGTCAACCTAGCAGTGTAAGCACCGCCGCGGAAGAGCCGGTTGCTGGACAGGCCAGCCGCAGCCCGGTATAGATTGGCACCCGAGAAATCGGATGAATCTCGGTCGACCTCCCGAAGGGAGCGCACGGTGTACGACCTCGTGATCCGCAACGGTACGGTGATTGACGGTTCTGGCCGGCCTGGCTATCGCGCCGATCTGGCGGTGACCAATGGCCGGATCGTAGCGATTGGCCGGATACGAGATCCAGGCACCGAGGTAGTGGACGCCGAGGGACATTTCGTCACCCCCGGCTTCATAGACGGGCATACCCATCTCGACGCCCAGGTCTTTTGGGAACCGCTGGGCACGTCCGCCTGCTGGCACGGCGTCACGTCAGCGGTCATGGGTAACTGCGGCTTCACGATCGCCCCGTGTCGTTCCACGGAAAAGGACCTCGTGCTCCGAAGTATCGAGCGGGCCGAGGACATCCAGCGGGAAGACGTATTAACAGGTGTCGACTGGCGGTGGGAGACGTTCCCTCAGTACCTGGATGCCCTCGACGCCACACCCAAAGGCATCAACTATGCCGCCTACGTAGGCCACAGCGCCCTTCGGGCGTACGTGATGGGCGAACGGGCATTCGAAGGGGAGGCGACCGAGCAGGAGCTCGCCGCGATGGGCCGGGAGCTGGAAGCGTCGATGCGCGCCGGTGCCGTCGGGTTCTCCACGACCTGCGCTCCCTCGCATCGGACCCGAGAGGGGGGCCCGGTGGCCAGTCGCCTGGCGTCGTGGTTCGAGCTGGAGACGCTCGTCTGCGTTTTGGGCCAACTCGGGAGGGGCGTCTTCCAACTCGCCTATGACAACCCACCGGACGAGCGGCTGCGCCAGGCCCACTACGACAGGCTGGAAGCGTTGGCGGTCAGAACGGGTCGGACGATCACCTTCCCGTTGCTGCACCCGACCAACTACCCCGAGCTGCCGGATCGAATCCAGGCGCTCATGGCCGCTACGGCCGCTTCGGGCGGTCGGATGGTGGGCCAGGTGCACAGCAGAGAGCTCCTCTCTATCGTCGGGTTTCCCGCCTACCTCCCCTTCGACCGGTTGCCCCGCTGGCGCGATATTCGCGGCCGCCCGCTCGAGGAACAGCAGGCGGCCCTCATGACCCCCGAGGTTCGGGCTGAGCTGGTGGACGCGGCGCGGGGCGGCGAATATGCGGACGGATTCGGGACCGAGGTACGCCCTCCTCGGTATGAGACGATGCGCGTGCTCGACCGGCCAGAGGCGCCCTATCGGACGGTGGCCGAGGTGGCGGCTGAGCGAGGTTGCACTGCCGTGGACGCGGTGATCGATCTCTCGCTCGAGTCCGGGATGCAGCGCCTTTTCGCCCAGCCTTTCGCCAACGAGGACCTCGTGCGGGTACTCGAGCTGTTACGACACCCGCGGGCTGTCGTGGCCGCCTCGGATACAGGCGCCCACGTGTCACAGATCAGCGACTCCTCGATCCCCACCTTCCTGCTGTCGCACTGGGTGCGCGGCGAGGAGGCGTTCACCTGGGAGGAAGCCATCCAGATGCTCACCTCCCGTCCGGCCTCCTTGTGGGGGTTTTCCGACCGGGGCGTGATCGAACTGGGACGGGCGGCCGATCTGGTGGTGTTCGATCCGCAGCGAATCGGTCCCGACGTGCCGACGGTGGATCGCGATCTGCCCGTGGGCGGGAAACGCCTGACGCAAAAGGCCCGGGGGCTGCTTGCCACGGTCGTCAACGGCGAAGTCCTCATCCGGGACGGCCAACACACGGGGGCCTTCCCCGGTAGCGTTCTCCGCCCCACGCCCACGAGCCGGCAGTCGGTCGCCTAGCTCCGGAGCACGCCTCGGCTGCGACCGCTCGGATCAGACCTCGATGAGCCCGCCCTCGGGCCCGCGTACCGAGACGAACTGGCCGAAGTCGAGGTCTTGGAGGTGGTACTCGGGTGCCAGCCGTAACAATCGCTCGATGGCGACCTTCATCTCGAGCCGGGCGAGCGGGGCTCCGAGGCAGAGGTGCGGACCGTAGCCGAAGCCCACGTGGGCCTTCGGAGCTCGGTCGACATCGAAGCTCGCCGGGTCGGACCACCGACGAGGATCGCGGTTCGCGGCCGCCAGCATGACCAGGACGTGGTCGCCGGAGCCGATTTCGGCCCCGTCGATCACGGTGTCTGCGGTAGCCACCCGGGGGATCCACTGCACGGGGCCCAACCAGCGCAGGCTTTCTTCGATGGCCGCGGGGACTCTGGAAAGGTCATTCACCACCCGTCGACGCTGGGCCGGATTCTGTTCGAGGGCGATCAGACAGTTGGACATCGCCTTCGCGGTGGTGTCGTAACCCGCGATCAGCAGCATCACGGCCGCGGAGCGGATTTCCTCGTCGGTCATGGCCGCGGCGCCGGACAGGTTGAGCATCGTCGTCAGCAGGTCGTCGGTTTGGGCCTGGCGGTGCCGCTCGATCTCCTCGATGAAGTACCCGTTGATCTCGACGGCAACCTGCTGCATAACGGCTCGCCGGTCCGGCTCGCGGGCCCGAGAACGATTGGAGACGATGCCGTGCGACCACCGTTGGAAGTCCTCGTGCCGGCTTCCCGGCACGCCCAGCATCTCGGCCACGATCACGGTCGGGAGTGTCGTAAAGTCGGCGATGAGGTCGAACCGGCGCGCTCCGGCGACGAGCGGCGCCAAGAGGTCGTCGACGACCTCGGCAACCCGTCGCTCCCATTTCGCCACGGCCGAGCGGGTGAAGAGCGGGGCCAGCGCCCCCCGAAGCCGGCGGTGCTCGGCGCCATCCACCATGATCATATTGGGGGCGTCGAACCAGAAGACGAACTCGGGGTCGCTGTTGAGCTCCGCGAAGCGGTCACCGTTGTCGGTCAGGATGGACATGGCCTCCTCGAAACCCACGACCATCCAGGCGTCCGCATCAGGATTCCTGACGACGTTCCCGGTGGCGCGGATCTCGTCGTACAGCGAGTACGGGTCGTCCATCGCCTCCTGGCTCGAGAAGTCGACCGCCAGCTCGTCAGACGGCACGTGTCAGCGAACCCGGGCCGGAAGCGTCTTCCATCCCCTGACGATCGAGGAGTCGAGCTCGGCCTTGGACGCGTCGACCTCCCATTCAGGAAATCGATTGAGCAGCTCGTCCAGCGCGATACGACCCTCGAGACGGGCGAGCGCCGCGCCGAGGCAGAAGTGGACTCCGTAACCGAACGCCAAGTGGTGGCCGAGGTTGCGATGAATGTCGAACACGTCGCCGTCGGGTGGGAACATTCGGTGATCCCGGTTGGCCGAGCCGCGCAGAAACATGATGGCGCTACCGGCCGGCACCGTCTGACCATAGAACTCGACGTCGCGGGTGACGTAGCGGGCTCCGTTGATCGACGGCGGCTCGAAGCGCAGTATCTCCTCGACGGCGTTCGGTACGAGGGAACGGTCCTCGACCAGCTGACGGCGCTGATCGGGATGATCACTGAGTATCTTTCCGGTCCAGCCGATCAATCGGTTGGTGGTCTCGTTGCCCGCGCCGGCGAGAACATTGACGAACGTCAGGATCTCGTCGCGGGTCAGGCGCCGAACCGTACCGGTCTCGTCCTCGAACTCGACATTGAGCAGCTGGGTCATCAGATCATCCGAGGGGTGATCCACGCGCCAATCGATGTACTGGCCGAAGAACTGATCGTCAGTGAATCGCGCCTGCTGGAAGACGTGTGGCTTGCCCGGTTCGCGACGGATCCGCTGATCTGCGTGGCTGCGGATCGCCTCATGATCGGCTTCGGGAATCCCGAGCAGCATGCCGATGACCCGCATGGGCATCTTGGTGCCCAGATCGGCGACGAAGTCGATTTGGTCGGCGTCCCGCAGGGGATCCAGGACCGTGGCGCAGTACTGGCGGATCTGCGGTTCGAGGGCATTCATCTTCTTGGGCGTGAACACCCTGGACAGCACCCCCCGGTGGGCGGTGTGCATGGGAGGATCCTCCATGATGAAGACCCCTTTCGGGGCTTCGAATCCGGATTGGATGGCCTCGAGCACCCCGCCGTGGGCGGAACTGAACGCCTCGTGGTCAAGAAATCCTCGCTCCACGTCAGCGAAGCGGCTGAGGGCATAAAAGCCGTACACCTCGTTGTGATAGAGCGGCGCCTCCTCCCGCAGTCGCTTGAACACCGGGTAGGGGTCAGCGAGGATATCGACGTCATAGGGGTCGTAGTAGACCTCGTTGGCGGTTGTGGTCACGTCGCCTCGCCTCACGCCAGCCGGGCGGTCCAGCCGCCGTCGACCGGAATGATCGCCCCGTTGACAAACGAGGCCCGGTCCGAAGCCAGAAACGCCGCCACCTCGGCCACTTCCGACGGTTCGCCGCCCCGGCCCAGCGTGGCCTTGTTGACCAGATCCGGGAACTTCTTGATCCCCGAAGCTCCCATGATCTCGCTGCGGATCCATCCAGGGCAGATGCAGTTGACCCGTATGCCCTTGGGACCGCCTTCGATGGAACCGGTCTTGGTGAGGGCGATGACGCCCGCCTTCGTCGCCGCGTAGATGCCGCTCCCCGCGGACGAGTTGATGCCCCCGGCCGAGGACCAGTTGATCACTGCGCCTCCCTCACCCGACTGCATGATCGCCGCCATGCCGTGCTTCATCCCGTGAACCACACCGCGAAGGTTCACCGCAGTGACCTTGTCGTAGATCTCCATCGGCGTCTCCCACATCTGGGCCCCGAGCCCTATGCCGGCCACGTTGAGAACTGCGTCCACCCGGCCGAACTCGTCCAGGGCGGCAGCCATCATCGCTTCGACGTCAGCCTCCTGGGAAACGTCGCAATGGACGGGCAGGACGCCCTCACCCACTTCGGCCGCGGTGTCCTTCTCCGCCCCGCTGATGTCGCCCGCCACGACGCTGGCCCCCTCCCTGGTAAAGACTCGGACCGACGCCTTACCCTGCCCAGAACCGGCACCGGTTATGACCGCCACCTTGCCATCCAACCAACCCACTTCCCGGCCTCCCGTATCAGTAAGGTGCCGCTAAGGACGCACCCGAGCATATTCGAGTCATGTAACTGGCGACAATAGCCCGACCGGGAAGTCGGGGGGATCAGGCGCCGATACGAGCGCCGGGGCGAAACTGCAGCGGCAGACGGAGCGGAGTCCGATTGAACGCCGAATGGAACGGCACCTCGCGCTCGTCGATCATCATCTCCGGGTCGAGGATGCGCTGGGCCAGGGCCTCAACGGCCAAGCGCAGGTTGAGCCGGGCCAGGCTCGAACCGGCGCAACGGTGCGGTCCGGCGCCGAACGCCAGGTGGCGGTTGCGCCCCCGTTCGAGGTCGAACCGGTCCGGATCGGGAAACTCGTCCTCGTCCCGGTTGGCCGACGCCCAGGAGATCAGCACCTTCTCCCCGGGCATCACGGGACAGCCGTTGAACGCGGTTTCGTGGCGAACGGTGCGGCCGATGGCGATGAACGGGCCTTCGAGGCGCAGGAGCTCCTCGACCGCGTCCGGGACCAACTCGGGCTTGTCTCGCAAAAGCTGCGGAATCTCGGGCTCACGACAGAACCGGATCATGATCTGACCCAAGGCTCCGGTGGTGGTCTCCAAGCCGCCCAGGATCAGCAGCAAGATAATGGCCTGCACCTCGGTGTAGGTGATCGGCCGGCCGTCGATCTGGGCGGCCAGGACGGCGTCAACGACGTCGCCTCGCTCCGGCTGGCGACGGCGGTCCTCGACGAACGCATCAATCCAGTCGGTGAGGCCCTTGTAGCAAGCGGCTACGTCGGGGGTATTTGGGTTTGACACTGCGGTCGAGAGCTCCCCTAGCCGCACCACCTCGTCGGAGGGAGCGTTGAGCACGAACTCGAAGAACGCCCGGGCCGGGAACGGCACGGCAAACTCTTCCTGGAAATCGCACTCGCCTTTTTCGATGAAATCGTCGATGAGGCTGTGCACCAGGGCCCTGGTGCGGTCCTCGTACTGGGTCACCACGGCCGGCGTGAAGTAGGCGTTGATAAGACGCTTGTACTCACGATGCTCCGGCGGGTCAATGTGTTCCGGGATGGACAGCGCCGTGTTGTCCTTGTGGGGAATCGTGACTCCGAGCTGGGAGCTGAAGGTGTCCCAATCCTGGGCGATGCGGAGGACATCCTCGTACTTGGTGACCACCCAGTAGCCCCCCATGGCATCGCTGTGGGTGACCGGGCACAGCTCCCTGGCCTTCGCCAGCGTGCTGTGCAGGTTGTGGGCCAAATCGTCTGATACGTAGTCGAAGTGCTCCCTGACCCACTCGTCGTCGATCATGATGGGGCGTCCTCTCTGGCCACACGATACGGGTTGCTGGCGAACGGTGAGCCGATGCTAGCGGAGACCCTCCCGAGACGGAGGCCGGGGCGGCTAGCTCAACACGACGGTGCGAATGCCGGTCTCCCCCGCCCGCATCCGGTCGAAGACGAGATTGATGTCTTCGAGGCGAACCCGAGCCGTGATCATTCCTTCCAGGTCGAGCCGGCCTGCTTTCCACAGTCGCATCACGCGGACATACTCGAGCCGGGTGGGACCCGAACCCGCCCACGTACCCCGGAGCGTCTTGTCGCTGTACGACAGCTCATAGGAGTTGAACGGGACGATCTCGTCGGGATGACCGACACCGGCAACCACGACAGTGCCGCCTCGGCGAACGGCGTCGTAGGCGGCTCGAATGGTCGTTGGCGATCCGACCGCCTCGAACCCGTAGTCGAACCCACCGGTGTCGGCCACCAGCTCCTCCTTCAGCCCGATGGCTTCCTCCGGCGTGGCGGTGTGTGTCGCCCCGAACCTGGTGGCGAGGTCGAGCTTTTCCGACACGACGTCCACGGCGACGATCTCCGCCGCGCCCGACATTCGCGCCGCCTGGATGATGGCGCTTCCCACTCCTCCGCAGCCGAAGACCACCACCGACGAGCCGGGCTTCAGCTTCGCCGCATTGACGACCGCCCCCATGCCCGTCATCATGCAGTTGGCCAGGCAGGCGATCTCCCAAGGTATGTCTGCAGGGACCTTGACGGCGGCGTCGGCGGTGAGCAGCATCTCCTCGCAGAAGCTGCCAATACCGCCCAGGGCGAAGACCGGCTCGCCCTCCACCCGGAAGTAGGGACTACCGAAACTGGCCGTGATGCAGAGGTGGGCCTGGCCCGTAAGGCAAAAGGAGCAACGGCCACAGGGCGGTAGCCCCGTCGCGATCACGTGGTCGCCAATCGAGAGGTCGGTGACGTCTGAGCCGACCTCCACGACCTCCCCGGCTCCCTCGTGCCCGAGCACGCACGGAGTCGGCACCGGAAGCGCCCCGCTCATGGCCGCCAGGTCCGAATGACACACACCTGTGCTGCGAACAGCCACGCGGACCATGTTTGGCCCCACGTCGATGAGTTCGGCGTTCTCGACGAGGTCGACCTTCTCATCCCCTGTCCGGCGGACTACGGCAGCACGCATGGCAAAACCTCCCGACACCCAAGCCTCATCCGGTGGCAATCTAGACCATGGAGTTTTCCGATAAAACAGCGGTCGTCACCGGCGCAGCGAGCGGCATCGGCAAGGCCACAGCCATCGGCTTCGCCGCCGCGGGGGCCAACGTGGCCCTGTTCGATGTGGACCAAGACGGCATGAACGAGGTCGCCGACCGGATCGAAGCCTTCGGGACAGAGGCGCTCGTATCCGTGGTGGACATGGCCGTGCCATCTGCGGTCCGCTCGGCCTTGCAGTCGACGTTCGCCCACTTCGGCCGCCTCGATGCGGTGGCCAACGTTGCCGCCATTACCCAGCCGACGCCGCTGGTCCCCGAGGTGACTGAGGAGCTATGGGACCAGATGATGTCGATCAATCTGAAGGGCGTATTCTTTTGCTGCCAGGAGGCACTGCGCATCATGATCCCGCAGGGACACGGCGCCATCGTCAACGTGGCCTCCAGCGCCGGGTTTCGTCCCCGATTGGGCCACTCCGTGTACGGCGCGGCCAAGGCCGGGGTAGTGGGCATGAGCCGAGTGCTGGCTCTGGAATGCGCTCGCACCGGCGTTCGGGTCAACGTGGTGTCGCCCGGCCACACCGCAGGAGATCGGCAGCACCGCACCCTCAGCCAGGCTCAACTCGATGCCATCGCCGCGCCCTTGCCCTATGGCCGATGGCTGACTCCCGACGAGCTGGCCAACGCCATCCTGTGGCTCTGCTCAGACGGGGCGTCGGGTGCCAACGGCGCCATTATCAACGTCACGGGCGGCGACTACATGCCCTGACGGTGCGACGTCGCTGACCCGGACGCTCGTCGCTCGTGTCGTTCTTTCCGCCCGTCAAGTAGGATCGGCGCGGGGATTTGCCACATTAGGGAGTGCGCATGAGTGATGTCCTGATATCGGCCGACTGCCACTTGATGGAACCGCCGGACCTCTGGACCGCTCGCCTCCCGAAGGGGATACGGGACCAGGCCGTGAAGGTGGAGTCCACGGGGGACTACATGCACTTCTTCCGCGACGGGGGCAAGGAGCACATCACGCTAGCCAAGTACCGGGCGCTCGACGGCCCCATCGAGCACGACACCATCCCCGACGAGCGCGACCAGGCCCTCGCCGCCGACGGCGTGTGGGGGGAGGTCGTGCACTCGAACCTGGCATTCAACGGCTACTCACCCGACAACGACCTCGCTTTCGCCCACGCCCGGGTGTACAACGACTACCTGGTCGAGATCTTCGGGAATCATTTCGACCGGCACAAGCCCACCGCCATGCTTCCGGTCACCAACGTGACCGATGCCGTGGCCGAGACCGAGCGCGTCGCCGCCCTCGGCATCCAGGCGATCATGCCGCCGATGAGCGCCCCGGAGCGGTACTGCACCACGACCTACGACCCGGTGTGGGCGGCCGCCCAGGCCCACGGGATGGTCGTCTTCTTTCACGTCGGAGCCGGGATGGCCATGGACGACGAATCGCTGGCCCGATCCACCAAGGGTGTGGCCCTGAGGGAATCCGGCATCGATATGAACCTCGAGACCCAGACCGGACCGGTGCACGCCAACCGCCTCCGGGCCACCGTTCCGGCGACCCTCGATGCGCAGTACCTGCTGGCCGACCTGGTCGGCGGCGGCATCCTGGAGCGCTTCCCCGACCTGCACTTCGTGATGACGGAGTTCAATGCCTTCTGGCTCGCCGGGCTCATGGGCCAGCTCGACAAGGCCTACACCCTGGGCATCGGCCAGGACGTCTCCGCGCCGTACGCCGCTCAAGGGACGTTCGACCACAGTCGGGCGGTCGACGACCAACCCCTCGTCCTGCGGCGCTTCCATCTCAACGACAAGTGGCCGTTCCCTCTCAGCCCAAGTGACTACATCCGCCGGCAGGTCCATTGCACGTTCCAGGACGATCCCACTGCCCTGGCGCTGCGTCACTACACCGGGATCGATTGCCTGCTGTGGGGGTCGGACTACCCGCACCATGAGGCCACCTGGCCGCGTTCGCCCGAGGCGGTCGAAGCCCAGTTCGCCGGCATACCGGCCGCCGAGCGGGCGGCCATTACCGGTGGGACGCTCTCGCAGCTCCTCGACTTCCGCCCACCGGCGGAGGCATAAGCCCGGCCCGGCCGGCGTCGCCAACCAGGAAAAAGCGGCCGGCGTCGCCAACCAGGAAGAAATCAGACCCGAGCGATGACCTCCTCCATGTACCGCTCGGCGAGCGACCGCTTTTCGGCGTAGCTCAGCGTCGCCTCGCGCTGGCCCCACACCCGGGCTGGAGCGACGACGACGGAGGTGATTCCGTCTTCGGTCCCCATGCGACGTATCGGGTCCGGGTCGGGATCAAATGGGGCGACGATCACCTTTTCGTATGGGCCGTCCAGTCCATGCTCGGCCCGGTACGTTTCGATCTCGGCGAACTCCTGGCGGGTCCGCTCGTGCAGACCGTCCATGGGCATGTAGCCGTCGAAACGGGCAGCCCGCTCGGCGGCCGGGCCTGAATGGCCGCCAATCCAGATCGGGATCGGCTCGGTAGGCACCGGGAACATGCCACTGCGAGGGAAATCGTAGAAGCGACCGTGGTACTCGGCGTAACCGTCATCCCAGAAGTCGCGCAGGATATCCAACATCTCGTCCATCCGGCGACCTCGCGTCGACCACCCCTCGCCGACCGTCTCGAACTCTTCCCGCAACCACCCGACGCCGGTACCCAGTACGAAGCGGTTGTTGGACAATGCCGCCACGGTGGCGGCCTGCTTGGCCAGGGCGAAGGCGTTGCGTAGAGGGACCACGTACACATAGGTCATGAACCGCAGGCGGGTCGTTACCGCTGCCATCGCCGAAAACACGCACATCGGATCGGGAAATTCCAACTCTGGTTGCAGGGAAAACCCGGTGGGATGCGGCGTACGATCGCCGACCTTGACTACGAGGTGCTCGGGCACCACCACGCCGTCGTATCCAAGGGTCTCGGCATCCTGGGCATACTGCAGCAGCTCGCCCGCCGGACCCATACCTACCGAGAGCCAGAACTTCACGTTGACGGGGTAGTGTTCTCGCAGGTGGACTTCCCGCCGTTGGCCATGCTCAGTGCGCCGTTGCGGACCACAGCGGTGAACCAGCAGTCGACGAGATGAGGCTTGCCCGGCACGAACGTCAACGGCGGCGCCCAGCCCTGCAAGGTGTCCCCCTTCAAGGACGCCAAGCCCTGCACGATCTCCGCACTGCTGGGAGTCCCGTTGGTTCCCAATCCCCCGGCTTTCACGGCATCTTCGAGCAGCAATCCGGAAGGCCAGGCCAGCGCCGCCTGCTCAGACCAGCTCATGGCGTTGTTGCGGATACCGGGGTAATACTTGTCTACGGCTGCGTTCATGGCTGCGGTGGATGGGGTGTTCTCGTTGAATGGGAGGTCGGTGACTTCGGCCCAGAAATTCTGGTTGACCCCTTTGGACGTTACGTAAATGAGACTCCAACCGATTCCCCCGCCGAAATATGTGGGGTGATAGCCCTGCAGGTCGCAGTCCGCACCCACCCTCACCGCGGTACTGGCGCCAAGGGCGAGGAAGATGGCCTGGGCATGGGCTTGCTGAGCGGCGATGCACTGCGCCGTGTAGTTGGGCGCAGTACCGGAGATGGACGCGTTGAGTATGTCGCTGAGGCCCATCGTCTTGGCCGCATCCTTCACCAGATTGATGCCCTCGAGGCATACGGGAGTTTCGGCGCAGTACAACCCGGCGTAGTTGGTGGCTCCCGATTCCTTGGCCACGTAGGCGTTGGAATAGCTGGTGCTGTCGTAGGTCTGACCCTCTGGGTAGAAGTCGGAGTTCGTATAGAACGGGGTGCTCGAGGTGTTGCCTCCGACGACCGGAATGCCGGCCGCCTTGACCGCGGTTTCCCAGGTCGTATCGAAGGTGGTCATGTCAACGATGGCGTCGACGTGATCCGATACGAGCACCTGAGCGTCCGAGCTCGAAGTACCCGGCAGGCTGGCGTCGTCCTCCACCTTGAGATGGACCGGGTGTCCCTCGATGCCCCCTGATCCGTTGATCGTGTTCACCCACGCTTTATAGACATCGACCGCGTCCACGAACTCCGGACCGAATGGTCCTGAGCAGCTGCAGACCAGTCCGACCGTAATCGGCGCCCCACTCGTGGTGGCACTCGACGTGGTTGCACTCGCGGCATTTCCGGTGCTGTTCCCGGTTGTGGTGTTCGCTGTCGTCGTCGCCGAGGTGGCATTTTTGCTGCTCGAGGAGCAGGCACCAATGGCGATAACGAGCGCCACGGCGCCCACGCCGGAGGTGAACTTCCTTCGCTGAATCATATGCCGGGTCCCCCCCGAATCTGCCTGTACGCCGTCATCGTGAGCACATCGCCAAGCCGCCGCATTGTAAACAGACGGTGGCCTGACGTCAAGGACTACTGGGGTGTGGCTTCGAGATACTTCATCCGCAATCGCGCTCGTTGATGGCGTCAGTATACCGATCCTGGAGATCGCGGTCTGCCGAATGGCCAGCCAGATTTCTGCTGATGTTATCCGTGGTCATGAGGCCGGGACGGTGCCGAGCATTCAGCCGCTTTCAGAGCCTCCGGAAGCTCCCGCAGCTGCAGGCGCGGCGGCGATGGCATGTCGGGCCGCGATGTACCCGAAAGTCATGGTGTTAGCGATACTGGCGCCCGCACCGGGATAGGTGCGGCCCATCACCGTGGCTGCGATGTTTCCCGACGCGTACAGACCCGGAATCGGCTGGTCCTGCTGGTCGAGCACCTGGGCGTACTCATTGGTGACCACGCCGCCGGTGGTACCCACGTCGCTCGGGTAGATCTCGGTGGCGTAGAACGGGGCCCGGGCGATAGGACCGATGGCCGGGTTCGGCTTGTTGCTCGGGTCGCCGAGGATCTTGTTGTGGTGCGATTCGCCACGCCCGAAGTCAGGATCCTGGCCCGTGACCGCATACCGGTTGAACCGAGTGATCGTGTTCGACAGCGTCTCGGGGTCGACGTTGATCTGGCGGGCCAAATCCTCAATGGTGTCCGCCTTCTTGACCCAGCCGTTGGCGATCCATTCCTGCGGCATCTGCCCCGGCAACGTCGAGCGGATGTTGCGCAACTTCGGCATGCCCCGACCCCAAGGGTAGCGACGCTGATATTCGTCGTCGAAGATGAGCCAAGCCGGTATGGCGTCCACCGCATACATGGCCTTCACGACCTCGACATAGGAGTTGGCCTCGTTGCAGAACCGCCGGCCGGACTTGTCCACATAGATCGTGCGAGGATACTGGCGAGCCAGCGCCAGCCTCGATCCGCCCAGCTCCGGCCGGGTAGCCGGGAGCCAGACCGCCTCGTCCATGTAGTCCGTCTTGGCCCCCACCGCGATGGCCGCTTCCAGGACCTCACCGGTATTGCCGACATTGGCCACGGTCCACTGACCTTCGTTCGGTTGGTCTCCGCTGTACTTCTTGCGCATTTCCCCATTGCGCTCGAAGCCGCCCGCTGACAGCAGGACGCCCTTCTCCCCTCGCACCAGGATCGGCTTTCCGGCCCGGCTGGCCCGCACGCCGACCACCCGCCCGTCTTCGACGACGAGCTCTTCTACCGCGGTGTTCAGCCACAGCGGGATACCGGCCTCGATGACGATCTTCGTCAGCTGACCGATGAGGGACATGCCGTTGGTCAGCAGGTCCTGGTGGCGCACCTTCGACGCGTAGGTCCGGAACACCGCCTGCATCGTCACCTGGAACGAGGCGGGCGAGCGCGTCCACACCGGCAAGCTGCGAACCTCGTTCGTTTTCACGGCCATGCCCAGGGCACGACCCATCCCCGGATTGATCTTGTCGTCCCACTCCCCGAGCTGCCGCCCATCCCAGGGGACACCCTCGATCGAACGACCCCGAGCGTTGCCCCCGGCCCGATTGTCGTAATAGTCGCTGAAGCCCTCGCAACGGACCAGTTGCACGCCCTTGCCCTGGATGTAGGAGATCATCTCCGGCCCGTTGGTCAGAAACGCCTCCCGGCGAGCCAGCGACGACGCCTGATCCGGGTCGCCCACCACTGACTGGAGGTACGCCAAGCCGTCCTCGTAGGAGTCCGGCACACCCTCCGCCCGCATCAGCGGGTTGTTGGGCATCCAGATGACCCCGCCCGACATGGCCGTCGAGCCCCCTACGTATTCCTGCTTCTCGAGGATGACCGGCTTGCCCCCGCCGTCCGCCACCGCGAGCGCAGCAACCATGCCACCACCGCCGCTACCGACGATCACGACATCGAACGATTCATCCCATGCAGCCACGCGCTCCTCCCATCCGCTCGGTGCGTTCCACCATGGCCTACAGACCTGATCGGTGGCCCGCTTCGAGCTGCGCCGGGTGTTTGCCCGTACTGTATGCCCCAGGGGGAAGCTCAGGCAACTGGCTGGACCGTGGCACCCTCAGTCCGGGTCCCTGTCGGGTGGGAACGCTGCTGGATAGGGCTCGGCGAAGTCGGCGGAGCGGCCGACCGCGGCCCAGGTGCTGGCCTGATCGAGTTGCCGCTGGGAGTAGTTCAAGGCCATGTTGACGGCGCTGACTCCGAGGAGCAGGTGAGACGGGACGTCGCCCCGCTTGGCGACCCCGACGAGGATCTGGGCGGCCCGGGCTGGGTCGCCGGCCGGTCCGGCCGGGTTGGCCCGAACCCATCGCTGCATGACTCCGACCGTGGTGTCGTACTCGCCAGGGAAATCGTGGATCGTCATCGAGGAGCCGGCCCAGTCCGTGGCGAATCCGCTGGGCTCGACCACCATGGTGCGGATGCCGAAGGGTTTGGTTTCGGCAGCCAGGACCCGGGTGAATCCATCTACGGCGAACTTGGCCGCCTGGTAGCTGGCGATGCCGGGCGATCCGCCGACCCGGCCACCGATGGACGAGAACTGCACGATCAGCCCGCCGCCCTGGCGGCGCAGGTGCCCGATGGCCGCCTTGGAGACGTGGTAGATCCCCCAGAAGTTGGTCTCGAACTGGACTCTGAAGTCGTCGTCGTCGCCGGTCTCGATCGGAGCGACGTTGGCGTAGCCGGCGTTGTTGACCACGACATCCAGCCGGCCGAACCGATCGACGCCGGCTTGGAGCGCGGTCCCGACCGCCTCCGGGTCCGTCACGTCGAGGGCAACGGCCACGACGTTGTCACCGTGGGCCTGGACCAGATCGTTGAGAACGTCGGGTTGGCGGGCGGTGGCGACGACCCGGTCCCCCGACTCCAGGGCGGCTTCGGTCAGGGCCCGACCGAAGCCGCGTGAAGAGCCGGTGATGAACCACGTCTGCTGCATGGCTCCAGTACAACACTGTTACCCGGTGCGGCGCATTCCCTCAGGAAGCGGAGAGCATGCGGTCGCCTCGTGCAGCAACGTCACAGGTTGACGATCAAACGGGAGAAGCCGCGAAGCGCCAGATTCGCCCGGTACTCCGGCTCTTCCCGACCCAGCTCCAGATCCGGAAACCGCTCGATCAAGCGCTGCACCGCGATGCGAGCCTCGAGTCGCCCCAGGGCAGCACCCGCGCACAGGTGAATCCCCATACCGAAGGTCATGTGCCGGTTCGGTGAGCGCCGGATATCAAACCTCTCCGGGTCGGGAAACTCGGCCGGGTCGCGGTTGGCCGCCGCGATCACGATCACCGCCGTATCGCCCGGGTGCAGCGTGATCCCGCCGACCGAGACGTCATCGTGCACGGTGCGGGGCCGTCCCGACATCTGCACCGGCGGGTCGAACCGGAGTACTTCCTCGATGGTGGTGGCGATCATGGAGGGCTCGGCCCGCAGGACGTCCAACTCCGCGGGGTGGCGCAACAGCTGGTAGACGGCGTTCGTGATCAGGTTGGTGGTCGTCTCGAATCCGGCGATCAAGAGCAGTCCGGTGTTCGCAACGAGTTCGTCGTCGCTGGCCAGGCGTCCGTCGTCCGCCGCCTCGATCAGCCGGGTAATGAGGTCGTCGCCCGGGTGACGCCGCCGGCGCTGGATCAGGTGGACGATGTACTCGTTCTGACGTTGCAAGGCGACCAGGCGTTCCTCGAAGGGGACGTCCAGGTCGACCGTCCGGGCCATGGCGTCGCCGATTTCGACGAATTCACTCCGCTCCTCGGCGGGGACACCGAGCATCTCGCAGATCACCAGGATGGGCACCATCATCCCGAAGTCCCCGACCAGGTCCACCGACGAGCTGTCGAAGTCGTCCATCAAGGAGTCGACCACTTCCACCACTCGTCCACGAATGCCCTCGACCGTCGGGGCGGTGAACGCCCGGTTGACCAGCGAGCGCAGGCGGGTGTGCTCGGGCGGGTCGACATCGAGCATCGTCAGATGCCGGCTGTACTCCTCGAGCTGTTGGGCCCGCCGCTGGGGATCAGGAGACAACCGCTGCTGGAAGGTCGACGTCAGCGTACGGTCGTAGCTCAACTGCGAGTTACGCAAGAGTTCGAAGCAATCGGCGTAGCGGCTCAGATACCAAATCCCATCGGGAGCGCGCCAGACCGGCGCCTCTTCCCGCATCCGGCGATACGTCGGGTAGGGATCCTTCCGTAGGCCCAAGTCGCTCGGATCGAACAGGATGGGATCGGTCGAGAGTGTCATGTGCCCCTCCGAGGGTAGGACCGTGCGGGGTCTCGTACTGGCAACGGCACGCTCCATCGTCACCGGGAAACCAAAGGAAGCGCCAATTTCTTTGCCTGGGCGACCCTAGTGGATCGGCCGGTTCGACCACCAGTGCCCTCAGGTTGCCCGCGCCGGGCGACGCCCCGGCTGGCCTTCAGCCCGGCGGCCATGTCATATCGGTCAAGCCGAGCGGTAAACCGAAGGTGTTCATGAACGCATCTGAGAAATCGGACAAGCTCCACGGAGACTCACTCTTCATGGTGATGCCGTAGGACGGAAGCCGAACCTGTGTCACCTGCTGGCCGACCACGCCGAAGGCCTGACCGGTGACCTGCCGACCTCTATCTGATACCAAGAAGACCGGCATGGTGGCCACGTTGGCCGGATCCCGCCAGGTTCCCGACGCCTGATCGCTCGGCAAGGTGAGGTCCACCTCGCCGGTAACCCTGCCTTTCCAGATCAGATCTGTCATGCGGGTCGCTCCCCCAGGCAGGATGCAGTTCACCGTTATCCCGTAGGGACCGAGGCTCCGGGCGCTGCTCGTGACCAGCCCAAGTATGGCCGCCTTGGCGGCCACGTAGCCGGGCTGCTCGGCAGACCCACTCAACGCGGCAGCAGAGGAGAAATAGAGGATGCATCCCGACTTCTGCGCGATCATCGGGCGGGCGGCCGCTCGGGTACATGCGAAGTGGCCACGAAGGTGGACCCGGATCACCTCGTCCCAATGCCTGGCGGGCATCTCCTGAATACGCCCGGGGATGAGAATCCCGGCACAGCACACCATCGCATCCAGCCGGCCGAACGCTTCCAGGGCGGCCTTCACACTACGATTTGCTCCTCGCAGGGTGGCGACATCGACCGAGCAGGCGATCGCCTCGCCACCGCGAGACCGGATCGCGGCTACCACCTCGGCCGCGGGATCCGAGGATCCGCGCCGCATACCATCCACATCGACTCCCGAGTCGACCACAACCACCCGAGCACCCTCCTCGGCGAAACGCAGAGCGATGGCCCGGCCGATGCCGCGACCTCCGCCAGTGATCACGGCGGCCTTTCCCTTCAACGCCGTCCCGCTCCTAGCCCGATCTCGCACGAGTCAACCTGCTTTCCGATCTCAATGAGGCATCGGTCACGATGTGGGGGGAACGAGCTCCAGTGTCAGGTTCAGAGACGCACCTATAGTATGGTTCGGCGTGGCCTCGAATCAACGAAGCCATCGACCGGGGCCGGTCCCAGAAAGCGATACCCCGTGCCGCCAAAGTCCAACGCCAGCCGCCCGCGTACCCTCGACCGCGAAGTCCGCCGAGGCGAGATCCTCCGAGCGGCGTCTCAGGTCTTCGCCCAAAAGGGCTATCACGTCGCCAGAATCTCGGATGTGGCCGACGCGGCAGGTGTGGCCCAGGGCACTATCTATCGCTTCTTTTCTTCCAAGGAAGAAATCGCGTCGAGCCTGGCGCGCAATGGCATAAGCCGCCTGGAGACATTGTTGACTCGGGCCACGGAGTCCGCCCAAGCTATGGGGGACCCGGGACGGGCCCTCGACATCTTTATCGACGAGGCCGCCAGCTTCTACTACGAGCACCGTCACGAGGTTGCCGCTCTGCACAGCTGGTCATTGGACCCGTCCACGCGGGCCTTGGAACCCGGGACCGGTCAGCGAGGGACAGACCGAGTGGCCAAGGAGATACGGGCCATGATGCGGCGGGCTGGCGCCCAGATTTGGCGGCCGCCGGGTATCGATGTCAGCCGACTCATCCTCATGCAGCTCTACAGCTTGTCGTCCCAGATGGAGCATTACGGGGCCATCAGCGGCAGCGCTCAGATCGCCGATATCATCAGGAAGATCGTCTATGTGGAAAACGCGGGCGGTGCTAGCATCGACCCCGGCCCATAGGATTCTGTTTTCCTCGAGGTGACGGGTCGAGCCCGACTGCGATGGGGGTAAACGATGGATGACATCCGCATTATTTCGGTGGATGACCACGTGATCGAACCGCCCGATCTGTTCACGGACCGATTGCCGAGCCAGGACCGAGATCGGGGTCCTCACGTGGTCCGGCTCCACGGCACCTATCGAGCCACTGATGCCTCCCAGGCCGTCGTCGAATCGGACGATGGTTACTGGATGGACTGCTGGATGTATGAGGACCTGGTCTCGCCGATACCCACCGGCTTTACCGCCGTGAGCTTCGAGATGGAAGACCTGGCCGAGCCGCGGGCGGTGACCTACGACGAGATGCGGCCAGGGGCCTGGCAACAGGGGGCCCGTCTCGCCGACATGGACCTCAACAGTACCGAAGCCTCGCTCTGTTTCCCGACGTTCCCGAGGTTCTGCGGTCAGACGTTCTTGAACGCCAAGCACCGCGATCTGGCCCTCAAGTGTGTACGGGTCTACAACGACTGGATGATCGACGAGTGGTGCGGCGGAGAGGGACACGGCCGCTTGATTCCGCTTACCCTCGTCCCCCTCTGGGACCCCGACCTGGCTGCGGCCGAAGTGCACCGCTGCGCAGCTAAAGGCTCGCACGCCATAGCCTTCTCGGAGCTACCTCATCTTTTGGGTTTGCCCAGTATTCACAGCGGGCGTTGGGATCCTCTCTGGGCTGCGTGCCAGGAGACCGACACGGTCGTCAATATGCATATCGGTTCGTCCTCGAGTAGCCAGAAGTCGGCCCCGGATGCGCCGTTCATGTCAACCATCGTCCTCGTGCATCTGAACTCCGTTCTGGCCCTGACCGATTGGCTGCTGTCCGGTGTGCTGGAGCGCTTCGGCGACCTACGCATCGCGTTCAGCGAGGGCCAGGTGGGGTGGATGCCATATCAACTGGAGCGGCTGGACAAGATATGGGAATCAGCCGGCCACTATGCCGGTGTGGGCGAACTCCTGTCGCGGCCTCCGAGCGCCTATCTCCCCGACCGGGTCTTTGGCTGCGTCTTCGACGACACCCACGGCCTGGTCAGTCGGGACGTGATCGGCATGGAGCAGATCATGTTCGAGGTCGATTATCCCCACCGAGATTCCAACTGGCCCAACTCGGTCGAGGTGGCCAGCAAGATCGTGCAACGAGCGGGCTTGGATGAGCGTGAGACGCATATGCTCCTCCGCGACAACGCCATCCGCTGTTACCGGCTCGATCGCTACGGGATCACGTCCTGACCGCGCCGGAAATCCACACCTCTATGATCTATACGCTGGAGTCGTATCAGTTGCAGTGGGGCCAGACGGCTGCCTTCGCCGCGGCCTTTGCCGAGGTCTACCGTCCCCTGGTAGAGGAGCACCAGGGGAGACTGGTCGGGGCGTGGCAGCCGACGGCGATGTCGCGACGCTGGCCGGGAGCCATTCTGCTATGGGAGTTTGACACCTCCGACGCTTTGCAGGATCTCACCCTCGACCTGCACTTGGGGCCCCGCCCCCTCATTCGTCGATGGGAAGAGCGAACCCTGGGTCTGGTCGACGCCGCAGAAGGCCGCATACTGCGACCGTCACGACACACACCGACCCGAGCCCAACTCGTGGAGCAGGGCCTGGACCTGAGCGTGATTGTCTACGAGATGATCCAGACGGTACCGGATCGTGCCGGTGATTATTGCGAGCAGATCGAGGAGGCGTGGCTGCCCACGGCCGATGCGCTCGGGCGGATCTGGATCGGCACCTATCAAACGATGTGGAAGAACCAAGAAGCGATCTCGCTCTGGGCTATGAAGGAACCGCGTCGCCCCATGCCGGATGCCACCCATACGGCACCGGGGATACGCCAGTGGAGCCGCACGGCCGGTTCGGTCCGGGTCGGCTACGACGATGGCGTCTTCGTCGCCCTCGACGGTGGCGCCGAGGTTTAGCAGCCGTGCCCGAGATCGATCCGGTGGTGCTGGCGGCGGTGCATGACCTGCTGGCCAGGTACGCCCGTTTCCTCGATGATCGCAGGCTCGACGAGTGTGCCGAGCTGTTCCACTATGACGCGGTCATGGTTCTCAATGGCACCCGGTTCGAGGGCCGGACCGCGATTCGCGGATGGTTGGACGGCGTAGGGCGACGACCCGCAGGGCGACATATGACGTCGAACCTGATGTTGACGGAGGTCGGCGACCGTCGCGCCAGCAGCGTCGCGGATCTTACGTACTGGCGGCGAGCGCCGAATGGACGATGGGAACTTGGCGCCTTAGGACGCTACGCCGACGAGATGGCCTGGGACGATTCCTCGTGTGTGTTCACGCGGAGGCAGATCGACCTGGGGTAGCGACGAGTCAGGGTATGCGGTAGATGCGGGCGGCCGTGTCCCAAAGAATCTTTTGCCGCGTTACCGCAGGGAGCGCTCCCAACTTGGACGTCTCGATGGCTTCTCGCGAGTTCGGCCACGTCGAGTCTCCATGGGGGTAGTCCGAAGCCCACATGACGTTGTCCGGGCCCAAGCGGTCGACGAGCTCCAGGCCGAGCTCGTCGACCTCATACGTGGCGATGACCTGGCGGTGGAAGAGCTCGCTCGGAAGCATGCTCAAGCGCACGTCCGTGGTCCGGTCGTAATACTTGTGATGTTCGTGGTCCATGCGCTCGAGCACATAGGGGATCCACCCGAGTCCCGACTCCCCCAGGACCAGGGTGACGGACGGATGTCGCTCCAGGATCCCGCTGAAAACGACCCCGGCCAGGATCTCGTCCAGTTGCATCGGCACCACGCTCACCATGGCCGGCATGCGCCAGCTTTGCGGCTGGGAACGGATGCTGTGCAGACCCCCACCCAGGTGCACGTGTATCGGCAGCCCACAAGAATCCGCTTCCGCCCAGAAAGGTTCCCATTCGGGCTCGAAGATGGGCTGGTAGGCGGGCGAGTGATTGAGGAGGAGGCCGCGATGGCCCAAGGAAGCGACGCGGAGGAGCTCCTTCTGCGCCGCTGTCCGGGCTGGCGGCCGCAATCATGGGCAGAGCCACCAGACGATCCGGTGCCACCGCGTTGAACTCGGCTGTCCAGTCGTTGAACACCTTCTCGCACGCATCGAGGAGGCCCGCGTCCTGCAACCGAAACCCGCCGGGAGGCCCATAGATCACCTGGGCCCACACCCCGTCACGATCCATGTCTTCCAACCGCGTCTCAGGCTGGCCGGGACGAAAGCCTTGATCCTCCCGCGGAATCAACCCCTGGGCTCGCCGCCCGCTCGTGCCGAGAATACGACCCTCGGCCGACCAGCATGGCCCCTCGGGCGTCTCCACCACTCTGGGGGCGCGGTCCTTGAACTCGGCCGGCAGGCGGTCGGAAAACAACGACGGCGGCAGCACGGCCAAGTCGAGATGGTCGTCCACGGAAATTCTTCGGGGCTCTCCTGCGACTGCTGTCACGAGGTTTCCTTTCTCCTCATAGCCAATCCTTTTGCGCCGAACATGCGTCCGGCGCGCCGTTAGACGTGCACGCCCGCGGTATCTGTTCCCGATCGGAGTATCTGCCCCGGACGATCTCCGGTGTACTCACCGGCTCGGACGATCTCGATCCCGTTGACGAATACATGCTCGATGCCGAGCGCCTTGGCGTAGAGGCGGGAAGCGCCGCCGGGTAGGTCCTGCCGCGTCACCACCGAGTCTGGGCCCACGGTACCTGGATCGAACATGACCAGGTCGGCGAATCCCCCGACCTCTACTCGACCGCGACCCCGGAGACCGTAGAGGCGCGCCGGAACGTCCGAGATCAGCCGAACCGCCTCTTCCGTGGTGAGCAGTTGCCGGTCCCGAACCGAATACCCCAACAGATCGGTGGTGTACACGAATCCCGTGAGCATGTCCAGGTGCGCCCCCACGTCGGAAGCCCCGAGCACGACCCGGTGATCGCGCCAGGCTTGGGCTTGAAGCGTCAAGCTGGCCTGATCGGATCCCATCTCGCGCGTGATCGTGGTCCGAAAATCGTCAGCGATCACGATGTCGATCAACGTGTCGAACCAATCTGAGCTGCGCTCCCTGGCGATGTCCTTCACCAGACGACCCGTCAGACCCGCGTTCGCGGGGGAGGAGGTCATTTCCACGGTGTAGCTGGCGAAGTCCAGCATTCCCGGAAAACGCTCGGTCCCCTCGCTCAGCCCCACTCGCAAGCGCCGCCGGACGTCGCTATCCCCCAATGCCCGCACCCGCTCGGCCGGCGGCAGGGCGAAGACTGGGCCCCAGTCCGGGATGGTGTTGAATCCGAACGACGTGGCAAAGGATCGGCGGCTCATCTTTCGAGCCGGGTTCTCGAGAGCCACGATCCTGGCCCCGTCCGTCGAGGCCCGATCCGAGACGGCCAGATCGTTCTCCACGGCAGCGGCCCGGGCTGCGGTCACCACGAGCACGTTCCAGTTGATGGGCCGCTGGGCCGCCTTGGACATGGCGATCATCCGGGCCTCGTCGCTCGCCGCCCCGCTCTGGGGGATGTACTCGAGGCTCGTCCCCGGGAACTCCCTCACGACCGAAGCCAGCCGGACGTATTCCTCGTCGTCCGCCCAGCGTGACGGGACGGGGTTGTGGTCGCCGTCCAGGTGATTTCTTCCGTTGGAGCTGGAGAACCCGAGTCCGCCCGCGCCCAAACTGTCGCGCAGATACGTCTCCATGGTTTTCAGCTGGGCTTCGGTGGGGTTGGGGTTGTAGGCGTCCTCGCCCATCGCCAGCCGGCGAATGGTGCTGTGACCGACCATGAATCCGGCGTTGATGGCCAGACTTCCGGCAAAGGTGTTCAGCCACTCCCCGAATGTCTTCCACGTACCCCACGGCACGCCCTCACGAAGGGATTCCAGCGGCATACCCTCTACCAGGGCGAGCATGCGAACGAGGTAGTCGGCATGCTCGTCAGCGATGGGGGCGATGGTGAATCCGCAGTTTCCGCCGATGGCGGTCGTCACGCCGTGCAGCGGGGACGGGGAAAGACTCGGATCCCAGAACACCTGGGCGTCGTAGTGCGTATGTACGTCGATGAAGCCCGGGGCCACCACCAGGCCGTCCACGTTGATCACCTTGGCGGCCGGTTCGTCAACTGCTCCGATGGCCGTGATCCGGTCACCCCCGACACCAATATCGGCGTTGACCCCCTGGCGTCCCGTGCCGTCGACGACGGTGCCGCCCTTGATAATCAGGTCCAACATGTATTTCGCCCCCTTCTCGTCACCCGAGCCGGCCACTCGCTTGGCCGATTTCGGAGGAAGCGATCATCCCGTCGGGCGGAAGAGGATGGCGGTAGATGCGCGCCGCGTTCTCGAAGCAGACCTTGCGAACGGTGGGCGCCGACAGGTGGCTGCACTCTCGCCGGATCATCGCCTGGGATTCGGGCCAGGTGCTGTCGAAGTGGGGATAGTCCGTCTCCACCATAACCTTGTCCTCACCGATCAGGTCGAGCTGAAGAAAGGCGGCATCGTCTTCGATGGAAGTGAAGACGAAGTTCCGACGGGCGATCTCCTCGAATGTCGGCAACCCGTTCGGCCACGGAAGCGTCCGCCTGCTGCCAGGGACGGCTTGGCGCTGGGCCCGCCTCAGCCGTTCGAGGGCCATCGGCACCCACGACACGCCTGCCTCCGAGAGCGCCACCGTCAGCTGTGGGTGTCGGACGAGCGTCCCCGAGAACACCCAATCGATCAACGCTTCGATACCGCTGAGCGGGAAGAGCGCGGTTTTGACCCAGGGATGGGATCCGCTGCACACGTTGTGGACCGTGCCCGACGATCCCACGTGAAGGTTCACCACCGTTTGCGTTTCCTCACAGGCGGTGAAAAAGGGGTCCCAGTAGGTGTCGTAGACGTTCGGGAACCCCAGTCCCTCCGGGTTCTCCGAGAAGCTCACCGCTCGATAGCCTCGCTCGGCGTTGCGGTAGATCTCGGCTGCGGCCACCTCCGCATCGGCCAGCCAGGTGAGCTGGCAGGGAATGAACCGCTGTGGATCAGCGGCGCACCATTCCTCGATCATCCAGTCGTTGTACGCCCTCAGGCTCGCCAGTCCGACGTCGCGATCGGAGTAGGTGGAAAACCGAGTCCCGGCGAACCCCCAGAGGAGCGACCCGAAGCACAGACTCGCCCATACGCCGGTGATGTTCATGTCCTCCAGCCGCAGCTTGGGGTCATAGCTCCCCCCGCGAAACTCCGAGTACCGAGCTGGATAGGTGCCCCACTCGGATATGGTGCGCCCAGCTCCGCCGTTGGTCAGCAAAATCGGGGTCGGCTTCCCGTCGATGATCCACCAGGGAAGCCCGGCATCGTCGTACTCCACTCTCGGGACCAGCTCCCTCCACCGTTGGGGGACGCGGGTGGAGAAAAGATCCGGCGGTTCGAGGGCGTGATCGTCGACCGAGATGATGGGGCAGAAGAGCGGCTCGGGGCGAGGCTCCGGGATGAAGGTGACCGTGGATGCGCCGTATTCGGCATCGGCGCGAATAGCCGCCATCGTGGCGTCTTCGGATGCGTGCTGTGTAGACATGGTTTGCCTCCCTGCGACACCCCATCCTCACCGTTGAGTGACTCCTCAGTCACGATCTTGGCAGGGGCGTGAAGCACGTGTCAAGACGGCGAAATTCCCTTCAAGTGGCGACGGTGTGATCCCCAAGAAGGTGCCTTGACATGGACAGGGCCGACTGCGAGAATCCCTGACCGATAGGTCATTCAACGGGCTGATCCGTCGGCGCCAATGAGTTTGCGTGGCCATGCTCGGTACCAACATCGAGAAGCTGTGCCATCCGGGGAGGGGTTGTTTGCGCAGTAAATGGAGTGTTGACCTCGAGCGAAACGCTTGCGTCGCGGAGGGCAGGGGGAGTTGTTCAGCAGTTTGTACGTCGACGTGAGCGTGACAAGTAATACCTACCATCGGGGGAGGATGTCCCACTAATGACTAGAGCTGTGAAGGTTTGGGCGAGCGCGCGCTCACGGTCGCCGCGGTTGTCACGATGACGGCGTGTTCGTCAAGCAGCAAGGGTGCGAGCACCACGCCGACTTCGAGCAGCCAATCGTCGACCGGCTCGTCGACCGGCTCGTCGGTCCAGGCGACTGGGACTCCGATCAAAGTCGGGATGGTCTGCGCCTGTTCGGGGGCGTTTGGAAGTTCCTTCGAACCGCAGCAGGAGACTTACGACGCCTGGGTCAAGTCGACCAACGCCTCTGGCGGCCTCAACGGCCACCCCATCCAGCTCATCACCGAGAATGACGGCGGCGTGCCGGGCACGTCGGTGACCGACGCCCAGACCCTCATCTCCGATCACGTGGATGCCATCGTCGTCCTGACCGTCCTGGACGAGGCCTGGGCTTCTGCGGTCAAATCTGCAGGCATCCCGGTGGTCGGCGGAAACGTCACCGAATCGACGTTTTTTACCAACACTGACTTTTACCCAGAAGGACAGACGACCGACGACGGCACCTATTCGTGGGTCGAGACGGCGAAGACGGCCGGGGCAACCAATATCGCCTTCCTGTACTGCGCCGAATCACCCTCCTGCGCGGAGGGAGTTCCCTTGATCAAAAAGGTCGGCGCCGCCGTCGGCGTACCGGATACCTACAACGCCGAGATCGCGGCGACCGCGCCCAACTACACCGCTCAGTGCCTGGCCGCCAAACAAGCCGGTGTCACCTCTATCAATATCGGTGAGTCCGGCGCCGTGTCCGCCCGAGTGGCCGAGGACTGCACCCAGCAGGGGTACCACCCCATCTACGCCCAGGGAGGCGAGGGCTACACTCCCACGCTCGCGGCCGCCCCGGGGATGAAGCAAAACTCCTGGTGGGCCTTCGAGGATCTCCCCTATTGGGCCAGCGGGCCGGAAGTTGATGCCATGAACACAGCCGTGGACCACTACTACCCCGGTCTGCGGACCTCGAGCAACTGGAACGAAGGGGCCGCCGAGACCTGGGCATCAGGCATCCTCCTCCGGGACGCCGTGAAGGCCGGCGGACTGACCACAAGCGCTACCCCCAGTCCCGCAGAGATCGTGCAGGGCCTGGATTCGCTCAACGGCGACACGCTTGACGGTTGGGCTCCTCCGCTTACCTTCCACGCCGGCCAGCTGCACATCGTCGACTGTTGGTTCACGGCCCGCCTGCAGAACGGGACCCCCAGCCTCACCAATGGCGGCAAGGTCACGTGCGGGAACCTGCCGAGCTCATAACCCGTGACGGTCGCCTTCGGCGTACATATCGGCCAGCAGAACCTGGCCATGGCCGACCTGCGGGGGTTGTGGCGGAGGCTGGATGACGCGGGAGTGGACTGGATCTCGGTCTGGGACCACCTGTACGAGGCCCCGCCCGCAGGGGGGACGGTCGACCACTTCGAGGCGGTAGCGACCCTCGGCTCGCTCGCCGCCGACACGCGGCAGGCCCGGCTCGGCTGTCTGGTGTTCTGTGTCGCCTACCGCAACCCCGGTTTGCTCGCCAAGGTGGCCACGACGATCGACCACATCTCTGGGGGTCGCTTCGAGCTCGGACTCGGCGCCGGCTGGCACCAGTCGGAAGCGGAGGCGTTTGGATACGACTTCCCGCCACCGGGCCAGCGACTGGAAATGCTCGACGAAGCGGTTCAGTTGATCCGAAGCCTCCTCACCGAGCCCCGGACGACCTATGCCGGGCGTTATTTCCGGGCCGACGACGCTTCCTGCCGCCCGGCCCCGGTCCAGGATCGGCTGCCCCTGTGGATTGGTGGCACCGGCGAGCGGAAAACACTCCGGATCGCGGCGCGCCACGCCGACGGTTGGAACGCGGCGTACGTGTCCGCGGAGCGATATGGGCAACTGGTAAAGGTCCTCGACGGCCATTGTCTGGCCGAGGGGCGCGACCCCACCACCATCCGCCGCACCGTCAACCTGATCTTCGCGCTGGGTGGCGACGGCACCGCGGTGGAGGACGTCATCGCTCGGCAGGGGTGGGGGCCGATGGCTTCCACCGTGCGGGAGGGGGCGCTCGTCGGCTCTCCTGATGCGGCAGCCGAGCAGATCCAGCGCTACATCGACGCCGGGGCGGACGGTGTGAACGTGGCCCTTCGCGCCCCGTGGGACGATGCTGTCCTCGACGGCTACTTGGAGCACCTGCCAGTATTCCGCCAGCTCGCATAAGAGATATCGTTCAGCGGTGCCCACAGCTCACCTCAACGGGATCGACATCTACTTCGAGCGTTCCGGCGTGGGCAAGCCGCTGCTGATTTTCAACGGCTCCGGCGCCACCCTCGAGACCACGGGTCCGCTGATCGATCCGTTCCGGGCGCGGTTCGAGGTGCTCGTGCACGATCAGCGTGGTCTGGGCCGGACCGAGATTCCTCCGGGCCCGTACTCGATGAAGGACTACGCCGCGGACGCCAGGGCCTTGCTAGACTTCGTCGGCTGGTCGTCGTGCCGGGTCGTAGGCGTCAGTTTCGGGGGAATGGTTGCCCAGGAGTTCGCCGTCACCAGCCCCCAGCGAGTGGAGCGGCTGGTGCTCGCCTGCACCTCACCAGGCGGCAGTGGAGGCTCCTCGTACCCCTTGCACGAGCTCGGTCCGCCCGACGATCCGGACCGTCTGGAACGACTGCTGCCATTAACCGATACCCGCTTCACCCCCGAGTACCTGGCCGGACATCCCGCCGACCAAGCGTTGGCGTCGCTGGTGGCCGCCCGGGCCCCGGAGACAAAGAGCGCAGATCAGCAGCGCGGCGAGCGCGAGCAGCTGTTGGCCCGCGGTGCCCACGACGTAGTGGACCGCCTGCCCAACATCACCAGCCCGACCTTCGTCGCGGCCGGGCGCTACGACGGCATTGCCCCCCTCGCCAACAGCGAGGCGATCGCCAGCCGGGTTCCCGACTCGCAGCTACAGGTCTACGAGGGAGGCCACATCTTCTTTATCCAGGACCAGCGCGCCATGCCCGATATTCTCGATTTCCTCGACCTGCCCTGATCCAGAGCGCACGTGCCGGGTCTGCTTCACGATCTCCGGGTGATCGATCTGTCATGGGGCATCGCGGGCCCCATGACCGCGATGCTGCTCGCCGATCAAGGCGCCCAAGTGACGAAGGTCGAGCCGCCCGGCGGTGACCCATTCCGCTTCCAGCCCGGTTATCGGGTGTGGAACCGGGGAAAGCGCAGCGCACTCATCAACCTCACGGATGGTGAGGGGTACGAGAACTTCCTCGACCTGGTCCGCCGAGCCGACATCCTCATCGAAGCCTTCAGCCCGGGCACGACGCAGCGGCTGCGAATCGACTGGCCAACCCTGAGCCTCGTCAACAGCCGGCTCATCTATTGCTCGATTACCGGGTACGGCCACGGGACGAAAGATGCCGACCGGCCCGGCTATGACGCGCTCGTGGCGGCCCGTTCGGGTCTTCAGTGGGAGCAGCGAGGTCCGGACGGAGGGATATTCGGGCACCTGCGCGGACGGGAAATTCCCTTGTCCGACATCGGCATCGTCTCGGCTGACCGTCCCGGACCTGGCCGGGACGGCCCGCTGTACTCCTCCTCACCGTGGCCCAGTCTGGGGGCCTGCTTCCTGGCCTCCAATGGTACGGCCGCCGCCCTGTACGAGCGATCGCTGAGCGGCTTCGGGCAACTGGTGGAGACATCCCTCGTGCAGGGAGCGATGGCCAGCGCGGCCCTGGTCTGGCAGCGGCCGGCGAACCCCGATGCCCCCGGATACGCCTGCTGGCAATTCGACGCCCGCGCCCCGATCATGAGCTTCTTGTGTTCGGACGGTAAATGGGTGAACTGCCCGATACCGAGCCCCAACTTCGTCCTTTCCCAAAAAGACAACGACGAGCTGATGGTTCGTGAGGACACGATCGGACCTCGCGACGATCCGGACCGACTGCAATCGGATCACTGGGAACTGGCGCGGATCCTGGCTCTTTATCCGGAGATAAAGGGGACCTTCTTACGATTCCCTTCGGATGCCTGGGTCGAACTGGGCGCCAAGGTCGGCATGCCGGTGGCGGTGGTCGTCTCACCCGGCGAGGCCCTCCGCAACGTCGACTGCCTGAAGGACGGTTCCGTCGCAGAGGTCCTGGACCCCGATCTGGGTCCGCTGCGGCAAGCGGGCTTCTCGTACTTCCTGGACTCGTATCCGGGCGTCATCCAAGGCCCGGCTCCGCGGGTCGGGCAACACACGGAGGAAGTCCTCGCCGAGATCACCCTGGCGCGCGGTCATCGCCCCCCCGAAGCGCCTTCTTCTTGTGCACCGCCGCCGAACCCCACCGTTGGTCGCCCAGGACCACTTGGCGGGATAACGGTCCTGGATCTCGGTTTGGCGGTGGCCGGGCCGTTTGCCGGTCAGGTTCTGGCCGGTCTCGGCGCCAACGTCATAAAGGTGCACTCGCTCAGGGAGCGAGGCATGGCCACCCGGCAAATGATGGTCGCCGCCACGAGAGGCAAGCGCAGCATCGCCCTCGATGCGAAGACGGCTGACGGAAAGCGCATACTCCAACAGCTCATCGCCGGAGCAGACGTTCTCCTCCACAATATGCGCTCCAGCGCCGCCGGGCGGCTGGGGATCAGCTACCAGGATGCCCGGACGATCAACCCGCGGCTGGTGTACTGCCAGCTCCGGGCGTTCGAGCTCGGGCCCCGCACCGAGCTCGTCGGCAACGACCCGATCGCGGCGGCCGCGGCCGGCGTGATGTGGGAGGACGGGGCCTGCGCCTCCGGGGGAAGGCCGATCTGGGCCCTCACCCCGTTCGGTGACACCGGAGCCGGGTATCTGTCGACACTGGCGATCGTACTCGGGCTGATCGCCAGGGAGCGCACTGGGGTGGGCCAGGAGGTCAGTACGTCGCTGATGAATGCCTGCCTCTTGAACACGTCGTATGTCACCCTCGACGAAGACGGCAGAGAACTGCGCCAGCCGGCGCTGGACAGGGACCAGCGAGGCATCGGACCTCTGTGCATGTTATACCCGACGGCGACGGAGTGGATATGCCTGAACGCCGTTCTCGAGGAACATTGGACCCGGCTGTGCGTCGCCATCGACCGGGTGGATCTGCTGGCCGACACCCGTTTCGAGACGCACGAGGCCCGGTCGCGAAACCGCGACGAGTTGGCCGCGCTGCTCGAGGCGGTGTTCAAGACCACGGACGCCGATCGCTGGATGGACCGCTTCGACCAGGCTGGCGTGCCGTGCGAGAAGTCGGTGGCGCGCACGGTGGACGAGATCTTCGACGACGCGGAACGACAAGAGCTCGGGTGGGTGAGCAGCTATGACGACGCCGTCCTCGGAAAGTTCGACCAAGCCGGGTCGCTCGTGGCGCTGTCGCGAACGCCCGGACCGAACAACCTCACGACCCCTCAGGTCGGTGAGCACACCCGGGACATATTGCGGGAACTTGGCTATAGCGACTCCGAGATAGACGCGTTTGTCGCCAAGGGAGCCGTGGCCACTGGAGACGGTTGATTGGACCAATGGGCCCGACGGATAAGCTGTTTGTCCCTGGCTGTGCGATCCGGACAACCGCGTACACTGCCGAGTTCCCGTTGCTGTTGTCAGGAGGTCCGGTGCAGGACGTGTTCGTCGGCCGGGGCGCAACTCAATCGATGACGTCGCCGTCTGCCCTCGAAGCGGAGGGGAGCCCGCCTCCTGACCGCCTCCTGAACGGCTCTGGTACAATGCCTGCCGATCGGCCGTCAGATTCGGCCGTCCCTAAATCCCTAGCTCAGGGGGGTACTGCAATGGCCACGCTGGCCGACGACGGCATTCGGATCATTGACGCCGACACCCACTTCACCGAGCCCTACGACATGTGGACGTCTCGGGCGCCGGAGAAGTTCAAAGAACGTGTACCTCACGTCGAACAGATTGACGGACAGCCCACGTGGGTGGTCGACGGATCGTCGCTCGGTTTCGCCCGCGGCGGCGGCGTCGTCGACAGAAATGGCGAGAGGATCCCCTTCCTCGAGTCGATGGAGAAGGGCCAGGACTGGGTTCACCGGGGTGCGTTCGACCCGAAGGCGCGCCTCCAGGTGATGGACGAAAGCGGAATCTACGCCCAGGTTCTATTCCCCAGCATCATCGGCCTCGGCGGCCAGAGCGTCAACGGGACGGTCGGCGACCCGGAGCTGCGCAAGCTCTGTATCGAGATCTACAACGACACGATGGCTGAGATGGCCCAGGAGTCGGGGGGCCGCTTCATCGGCATGCCCGTCCTCCCTGCCTGGGACATCGACGCCTGCGTGAAAGAAGCCCAACGGGTGGCCGGCCTGGGCCTGCGCGGGATCAACATGACGACCGACCCGCAGGACCTCGGCTCGCCTGACCTGGCCCACCGCGACTGGGACCGCCTCTGGGAGGTGTGCGCCGACCTCAGCCTGCCGGTCCACTTCCACATCGGCTCGTCCAACACGGCGATGGACTTCTTCGGCAAGTACTTCTGGCCCTCCCAGGAGGAGCACATCAAGCCGGCGATCGGAGGCGCGATGCTGTTCATCAACAGCGCCCGAGTTCTGATCAACGCCACCTTCGCAGGCATCTTCGATCGCTTCCCGAAGCTGCAGATGGTCCTCGTCGAGAGCGGAATCGGCTACATCCCGTTCATGCTCGAGACCATGGACTACGAGCTGTTCGAGAACGCGCCGGTCCAGTACGCCCAGCTGTCGAAAAAGCCGTCCGAGTACTTCAAGTCGAACTGGTATGCCACCTTCTGGTTCGAGGAAAACCAGGGCGATCTGCAAAACATCATCGACAAGGTCGGGGATGAGCGCATCCTCTTCGAGACGGATTTCCCGCACCCGACGTGCTTGTATCCGTCCCCGCTCAACACCATGGCCGACAAAATGAACCGGTTGCGGGTGGACACCCGCCGGCGGATCATGGGCGAAAACGCGGCCCGGCTCTACCGCCTGTAGCTGGAGGGGAGGCGAGCCCTGACAGCGGGCTCGCCTCGCCGCCCGAGAGGGATACCTACTCGTCGCCTGGTGAAGCCTCAGCCACGGCCTTGATGCGTTCCAAAGTGGCTTGCATATTTTTCAGGTTGGTTCGAGTCCGAGCTTTGCCGGCGATTGTCGAGTAGAGGCGGCTCCCGAGAAAGTCGGCGAGCTCGAAGGACTCGGTCACGTCGGTCCCGTCGCCGCTGGACTCGAAGTGATAGCTCCACCTCACGGTCGGTTTGCCGCCGGGACCACCGTCGACTTGAAACGCGAAGTCGCGTCCAGGGTCGCACTTGGTTATCGTGCACTTCGTCCAGTAGACCAGCATCTTCTTGCCATTTCTACGGACGTGACCGCGAAAACGAGCACCGACGGACGGACCTTGTGCTCCTTCCAACCACTCGGCCTCGAACGTCTCGGGAGAGAACTTCCCGGTGTTGGTGATGTCGCTGACGAGCGACCAGACCCGCTGTGGCATTGCAGCCATGTGCAGAGTGACGGAAGCCTCCATGGGCTGACTATAGGTGGCCGCGGTCATTCCGGTCCGGGTCGCACATGAGACCGCTGGGCCCGGGTTCGGGTAGCCCTCTCACGCCGCCATCCTCCCTGGGGCCGCAGCCAGCACCGGCGGCAATCCGGTTCATTCAGTGCCTCCTCGGAACTGGCGGGAAGTCTGCCCTCCCGGCGCTTCCGGACCCGGATCTCGTTTTTGGTATCTAAACCGCGTATTCCGCGGTTTAGATACCAAAAACGGTCGGTCACCTCCGTCCCGTTAGCGTCGACTCGCGGGCGCCGGTCGCGACCAAGGCGACGCCACCGACGAGGAGCTGGACGATCCGACGGCGCCAGCCCAGGGGGGCGGCGAGCAGGTAGGCGACCGCCATGCCGGGTACGACCAGGAGGGCCTGCCCCATCTTGGTCAGAAACGCGAAGCCCCGAGCGGTCCCGGCGAGCACCACCTACCCGGTGCGCCCTTTTTCCCAGGCCCGAGACACGCAGTAGCCGGCGGCGGTCATCAGCAGGACAAGCAAGGCGTCCGGGTTGTTGAATCGGAACATCAATGCCGCGACCGGAGTGGTCGCCATGACCACCCCGGCGACCAAGCCCGCCCGGTGCCCGAGGAGCCGGCGGACGGCGGCGTAGAGGAGGACGACCGCCGCCACCCCCTCCAACACCTCGGGCCCGAGCATGCTGGCGGAGCTGAACCCGAAGACCCGACCAAACAGCTCCATGACCCACAGCGAGGCTGGCGGCTAGTCGACCGTTATGAAGTTCGACGAGTCCACCGACCCGAAGAAGAACGCCTTCCAGCTCGTGGTGCCGGCCTCCACCGCGGCGGCGTAAAAGGAGTTGGCGTATCCAGACGAGGTCAGGTTCCAGAGATAGGCGACCGTGGTGCCGACGAGCAGGGCCGCCAAACCGGCAATCTCGCTTCGCTTGCGCCCGAAGAGCCCCCTGGTCCGAGGGGGTCGCAGCTCCCCACCCGAGGGTTCGGCCCCGCTCGATATATGGGGGATGACGAGGGTGTCGGACATACGGTAAGCCTCGACTGCGAACTTGAGAGGCCCTGCACCGCCAGCTTGGGATGCCCTGGGAATCTCAGAGATAAGATCCAGACGCACGTCGAGGAGCCAGCCTGGCTCAAAGGGGGATTCCGGATGACCGCTACCGTTGACACTGGACTGCAGGAGTTGCTCGACAAGCAGGCGATACGTGAGGCGCTCCTCCGGTATTGCCGGGGGGTCGACCGCGCCGATGCCGATTTGATCAATTCCGCGTACCACGCTGACGCAGTGGACGAGCACGGGGTGGCGACCCTGCAGGGATCGGCCATCGGCCCCGGGCTGGTCGAGATCGTGAGCAAGTCACGCATCAGCATGCACCAGGTAGCAAATCAGCTGATAATGATGACCGGGCCCGATTCGGCGGGAAGCGAGACCTATTTCACCGCTTGGCAGAGCATGCCGAGCCAGAGCGAGGAGCAGATGCTCGTCGCTATTGGGCGCTACATCGACCATTTCGAGCGTCGGCAGGGGGAATGGAAAATTGCCCATCGGCAGGTCATCGTCGACCACACCCGTCTCTTTCCCCAGGACGGTGAGATGCAGCCCTCCAAACCGAGCCTGGGTCGCCGTGACCCGACAGATCCGTCCTACCACGTTTTCACTCGTCACGACTGACAGGTAGGAAGCGCGAGAACACAAGGAGCTCTGATGTACGACAACGTGTTCGAGCCCATCGCCCTGGCGGGCTGCACGATCCCGAACCGGATCGTCCGCACCGGCCACGGCACCAACCTCAGGTTCCCTACCCCCGAGGATCCCCACTCGGGACTGATGGCCTACCATGAGGCCCGGGCGATCGGCGGCGTGGGCATGAGCTTCCTCGAAGCCGCGCCGGTCCACCCGAGCGCCGCCCTCAGCCAGATCCCCCTGTGGAAGGACGAGGTGATCTGGGGCTACGAGAAGCTGGCGGAGATGGCCCACCAAAACGGGATGAAGCTGTTCCAGCAGCTTTGGCATGGCGGGCACAACACGGCCAATACGTCCGGTCGGTCGCCCTGGTCGGCCAGCGACGTGCCCAACCCCCGAGCGGGCGCCGTGCCGCTCCCCATGACCCAGGCCATGATCGACGAGATGATCGGCGCCTACGCCGCGGCCGCCCGACGGGTCAAGGAAGGCGGGCTGGACGGCCTGGAGGTACACGGTGCCCACGGCTACCTTCCCGCCCAATTCCTGTCGGCGACGCTCAACCGCCGCACGGACGAGTACGGCGGCCCGCTCGAAAACCGGGTGCGGTTCTGCATCGAGCTCATGCAGGCCATCCGCTCGGTCGTCGGCCCGGACTTCCCGATCGGGATGCGCATGAGCGCCGACGAGGAGTACGAGGGGGGCAGTCGGGCCGACGAGATGGCCGAGGTGGCCAAGCTCCTCGCGCCCCACGTCGACTTCCTCAACATTTCGGTAGGCAGCTACTACCGCATGTACAAGATGCTCTCGCCCATGGACGACCCGCTTGGCTACGAGCTGCCGAAATCGGGAACGGTGTCGCGGGCAGTCGATGTCCCGACCATCGTCACCGGGCGGATCATGACCGTCGAACACGCCAGCCGGATCCTGGCGGACGGCCTCGCCGACATGGTTTCGATGGTCCGCGCCCTCATAGCCGACCCCGAGATCGTGAAAAAGACGCGGGAAGGCCGAGCGGCCGAGATCCGACCGTGCATCGGGTCCTCGCAGGGCTGTGTCGGGCAGGAGGACCCCCACGTGGCGTGTGTCGTCAACGTCTCGGCGGGCTACGAAGCCGACGTCCCCCTCACCATCGGTCGGGGCCCGACGCGCCGTAAGGTGTTGGTTGCCGGCGGTGGGCCGGCCGGGCTCGAGGCGGCCAGAACGCTCGCGTTGGGCGGCCACGAAGTCCATTTGGCCGAGATGACCTCTCATCTCGGAGGCCAGGTCACCATCGCCGCGACCGCTCCCCACCGCGCCGATTACGGGGCCATCACCAAATGGCTGAGCGACGAGGTCGAGCGCCTCGGGGTCAAGGTCAACCTGCGGACATTTGTCGAACCCGACCTGGTGCGAGAGCTGGCGCCCGATGCGGTGATCGTGGCGACCGGATCCACCCCGCGACGCGACGGGTTCCAGTCGGTGCGCCCAGCGCACGAGCTCAAGGGTGTCGACCTGCCGCACGTCTACACGACTTGGGATGTGCTCGGCTTCGGCGGCCGGGCCAACATCGGCGCCAACGCCGTCGTTTGCGACGACACCGGCAGCTACGAGCTGATCTGCGTATGCGACAAGCTCCTGGAGACGGCCGCCACCGTCACGCTCGTCAGCCGCTTCGAGCGTTTCCCGGGCCGAGTGGCCGGCTCCCGTCCGGCACCGGGAAGCGATATGAGCGCCGGGCCGGCGCGAGAACGGTTGCTGGCCGACGACCGGTTCCAGTTCATCAGCGACCATTACGTCGTCGGGATCACCCCCTCCGATGTCGAGATCAGTCTGATCCACCCGACCGCACGCGGTACGCGCCGTCTCCCCGCCGACACGGTCGTGATGATCGGGTACAACCATCCCAACCGTGAATTGGCGGAAGCGCTCGGAGAAGACGGGCCTCCCGTCTACGTCGTGGGTGACGCAGCCGGGAGCAGGACGCTCCGAGCTGCTATCAAGGACGCCACCACGACCGCACGGGGGTTGGTCGGGGCGCGCTAGCTCGCCACCCCTGAATGCGTCACCGAGCGGCCCGGTCACGTTGCGGGGACAGGCAGGTCCTCGGTCTTGTCCGATGGGGAACGCAGTGGTAGACCTCCCTACGGGTCACCGAGAGGGAAGTGACATGGGAGAAGAGGAGGACCGAGTGGCTGCAGGCCTGGAAGGTCGAGTTGTATTTATCACTGGAGCGGCGCGAGGGCAGGGCCGGGCCCATGCCGTCCGTCTGGCCAGGGAGGGGGCGGACATCATCGGCGTCGACATCTGCGAGAACATCGGATCGATGAACTACCCCAACGCCTCCGAGGACGACCTCGAAGAAACCGTGCGACTGGTGGAGAAACAAGGGCGACGCATGGTGGCCCGCAAGGCAGACGTACGTGACTTCGCTGGGCTGTCGGCGGCATTCGGGGAGGGGCTGGCCGAGCTCGGACGGGTCGACATCATCCTGGCCAACGCCGGCATCATCCGGATCGGGAGCGAGTCGGACGACTTCCTCGCCGACTGGAACGACGTGATCGACACCAACCTCACCGGGGTTTTCCATACGCTTCGGGTCGCGCTGCCAGCCATGCGGGAGGCCGGGCGCGGGGGCGTTGTCGTGATTACCAGCTCGACGGCTGGGATCAAGGGGACGAAGGCCCTCGAGGCGAGCAATTTCGCCTATGCCGCGGCCAAGCGGGGGGTGGTCGCGCTGATGCAGAACCTGGCCAACGTGCTCGCTCCGGAGTGGATCCGGGTCAACACGGTGCACCCCACGGGCGTTCGGAGTGGCATGACGGAGAACGACGTGGTGCGGAAGCTGCACGAGGATGCGGCCGCCGGGAGAGTGAACCCCCTCTCGGGCATGCAGAACGCCCTGCCGGTCCAGATGATCGACGTCGAAGACGTGGCCAACGCCGTCGCCTTCCTCGTGTCCGACGAGGCCCGGTACGTGACCGGCGTCCAGTTTCCGGTGGACGCCGGCTTCAGCGTCAAGTAGTAGGTTCGCGGCGGCCGGTCCCCGGCCACTGCCCGGCTGACCTCTCGACTCCCGGCCTTGCCGTACGACTCCAGAAGGTGGAAGCGTCGGCCGAGGGGGAGGACGCTTGCGGGCCCGTTCATCCTCGCTCCCGGCGATTCGGCGCGGACCCCGGTCCGCCTCAGGTCGTGGACCGAGCCAGGTTGTCATCCCCCAAAAACGGTTAGGAAAAGGTGGGTGCCAGGTTTTACTGACCGTTTTTGTTTCGATCTGAGCGTGAGTCTCGTCGAAAACGGTTAGTAAAAGTGGTGAGGGGGTCGGTTCCCGGTTTTACTGACCGTTTTCGCTTCCGGCTGAGCGTGGATTTTGTGGAAAACGGTCAGCAAAAGTTGTGCTCCCGGTTTTACTGACCGTTTTTGACGGGCGCGGGTCTCTACCGGTGCCCGTCGACGCTCGCCCGCCACCACACCATGCATGGCCATGCCCGGAACAAACCTCGGGGGGTCGCCGTCGGCGCACCTCGGCAGCCGAGGAACGCGAGGCGATCGGTGGTTGCGTGCGAGCCCAGCCGGGTCGGATCCCCTGGCGACGGGTGACCTGTACTGCCGGCGGCGAACAACCTGACCGGGTCGCGGCCGACGATCTGGCCCGGGTCGCGGTGGCGGCCGATGTGCATTGCGGGCGATGGGCATTGCCGGCAACGAGCGACCAGGGCCCGTCAGCGGACCGCCGATCGGGCCGGGCAGCCGGCAACGAACCACCTGGGCCGGCCAGCCGCCCCCGATCGGGGCCCGGCCCTATCCAGAAGTGTGCAGCGGCGGGACGGAGGTGCTAGAAGTGGTCGCGCATCTGAAAGCAATTCACTACGAGGTCCGGGCCGAAATCAAACGGAGGTCCCAATGAACGAGAAACAGATCCAGTGGGCAGTGGACGAACTCGAGATTCGAAATGTCCTCGCGTCGCTCACGCTGCTGTCCGATATGGGTGACATCGAAGACTGGGGCATGTTGTTCACCGAGGACGCTGACTACACGACCGCAACCGGGTCGGGGTGGCACGGTCGGGAAGCGATCGTAGAGAGCGGCCGCGAGCGCCGGGCCAGGGGGACGCACGGCCCGGGCAGCAACAACAAACATCTCGAGCGCGTCGGTCCTGGTTCGCTCGACCGGCCCGGACACCGCCGAGGCCGAGTCCTATCTCGCCATGTACAAGGATCTGGCCCCTGAGGGCGAAGAGGACGGAGATGCGGAGAAGTCTCCGGAGTTATTGGTTCTGGGTTACTACCGTGACACCTTTCGCCGGACGAGCGACGGGTGGAAGGTATCGCGACGAGAATTGGCGCAGAGCAGCCATACGCCCAGATGGCGCGCCATCATGCGAAGTTGGACCTCGTAGCGACCGTAGGCCAAAGATCGACGAAGCTGGATCGGTGAGGGTCAGGAGCGACGCGGCTTCGAGATGACTTCCTGGGCTGTGGGCGCCCGACTCTTGGCCCAGAGGCGGACGTGGAGTTCGTCCAATCCGTTACCCTGCACCGAGAGGTAGGGCGTAGGCGTGGTTCCGGGTTCGAGCTCGACCCGTTCGACTCGCTCCAGGAACACATCCAGCAAGGTGGCACCAACCAACCGGGCCAGATTGGCCCCGAGGCAGAGGTGGGCTCCCCAACCGAAGGCCACGTGTGGGGGCTCACCGGTGCGGTCGAGCCGAAAATCCTCGGCGTGGAGGTAGACGGCCTCGTCCCGGTTCGCCGAAGCCAGTCCGAGGAGGACCTTCTCGCCTTTGGAAAACGTGGCGCCGCCGAGCTCCATGTCCTCGGCGACCATCCGGGTCACGAACATACTGGGTGAGTCCCGCCGCAGGGATTCCTCGACCGCCACCGGTATGAGCGAGCGGTCATGCTGCAACGCTTCCACCAGCGCGCCATCGCGGGCCAGGGCCAGGATGGTGTTGCTCACGAAGTTCACCAACGTGTTGGCGCCGCCGCCAACGACGCTGGCCACCATCATTCGTTTGGCCGTGTGCGACAGCGGACGACCGTCGATCCGCGCCGTCACGACCCGGGTGAGGGTGTCGTCGGGAAGGTCGGCCCCCTCCGCCCCCGCCTCCAGCTCCTGCGTTCTCCGGGCGATCTTCTCGTCCAGGTAGGCGAGTTCCTCGGGATAGCACTCTTGGTATCCCACCCCGCGCCGGTTGCGATTGCTAACCATGAAGCCCGATAACACCATGTCTTTGATCCAGGCTCGCCACTGGGTCGCATCCGCTTCGGGGAAACCGGCCACGCCCATCATCGTCCGGCCCGCCAGGGGCACGCTGAGCTGCAAGACGATCTCGCCGCCGCCCGCCTCCACGAGCGGGTCGAGCAGGCCCTCCACCACGGACCGGATCCGCGGCTCTTCGCTCGCCACCCGGCCCCTGGACAGCAGATCGAGCAGCACCCGCCGGTACGGAAGGTGCTCCGGCGGGTCGTACTCGAAGAAAAACAATCGGTCTTCGGGGGGCACCACGACACCCGGCGCTCGACCGGCATGCGTATTTCGCATGGACCGTTCAGCCGAGCGCGGTATGGATGTCGGAGAAGCGAGTCACCACCGCCATGCCCGACGCCAACCGCGCCACCGGGCAACGCGCCCGCAGCTCGGCCATCTTCGCATGATGCGTACCCTGCTGCGCCGCATCAAACGGGTCGAAATCCGCCAGATCCTCCAGCCCAGGGTCGGCGGTGGACGGCGCCCGCCTGGCCCTCAAGCCGTCCACGCCAACCCCCCAGGCTCCACCCCTAAACTCTAACGGGCTGGTGGGGATATCCCCGAGGGCAACGCGGATGCACTCCACGCCGTTCCGGATCTCCGGTCTTTGCTCCTGGCCGTCCGCCCGCTGCGCTAGCGTGCTTTGAGACCGTCCAGTCTGTTGTCGATCACCGGGGAGATGATGCTATGCATTTTTATCCGTTCGGTACTTTCCCGACCCCGTATCCAAAGTGGTACACCGAGGGGCTCGCGGGGTGGGGCCTGGAGGCCAACGCCACCAACATGTGGCTGCTCAACGAGCACCAGGGTGAGGGTTGGAGCGCGCCCGCGGCCCACTTCCTGCCCATGCCGCCAGGGTACGTCCTGTTCCGGCACGGTCATCCGTGTTACCGCTTCGAGGTGGTCATCCAAGGTTCCCTGGAGCTCGGTGACGGTCGGATGGCGAACGTCGGCGACACGTTCACGGCCGAACCGGGCGAGCTGTACGGCCCGCACACGGCCGGCCCGGAGGGCTGCACGACCATCGAGTTCTTCAGCCGGCTGGAAGCGGCCTACACGCTGCTCTACGAGGGGCCCAACGGCGAGATCCTCGAAGCCGACGTCCGCAAGGGCGAGATGGCGCCCGGCTACATTCCCATGGAGCGGGATGCCGCCATGCTCCCCAAGGTGCTGGAGAACCTCGGCCTGAAATAGACGTTGGCGGCGGTCACACTTCAGTTCCGCCCCGAGAACTGCAGCGGGATCGATATCGGTCCCCGGGCCTGGAGGCTGAGATACTGGATCACAGCTCCGGCCGGGATGGAGAAGGGGCTGAGCCGAGCCACCAGCTGCTCGAGGGCCACCCGGATCTGGAGTCGAGCCAGATTCGAACCGAGGCAGCGGTGCACACCGGCCCCGAAGCCAATATGCCGGATGTGAGGTCGGTCGAGCACGAGCTCATCTGGCCGCTCGAAGATCGCTGGATCGCGGTTGGCGGCCCCGAAGAACAACGCCACCCAGTCCCCTTTCCTCACCAGCTGACCGGCGATCTCGACGTCTCGCGTCGCCCTCCGGAACTGCAGCGACACCGCGGGCTCGAGTCGGAGGCATTCCTCGACGAGGGCCTGGATCAGGGACGGGTCCCCGTGGACGCGTTCCTGCAACGCCGGGTCTTCGGCCAGGACTCGCATGGCCACTCCGATCATGCTGGCCGAGGTCCCGATGCCGCCCGTCGCCAGATTCTGAAGAGCAGAGCAACGCTCTTCATCAGTAAACGACTCCCCCGACTCGTCCAGGCCCATGAGGGCACTGACCACGTCATCGATTTCGGCGTGGTCACCGCGTTCGTCGAACACCCGGGCCGCCCAGGCTCGGATGTTCGTACCGCCCCGGGCGAATTTCTCGGGGTCGGTGGACTCAAAGCTGATCATCCGCGAGAACGGCTCAACCCAACGAAAATCCTCGTCCCCGCAATGCACCATCAGACGGAAGAAGACCGTGCCCGGAAACCGCTGGGCGAAGTCGATCGAGATATCACAGGCGCCGTTCGAGATGAACGTGTCGATCAGATCATTCGCAATGCCGCGGATCGCCGGTTCGAGATCAGCCAACGATTTCATCGTCAGATACGGGTTGACGTGGTGTCGGTAGGCACGTTGCCGGGGCGGGTCGATTTCGACTGGCACAATCGGTGGGAGCTCCTCGAAGGTCGGTCGCAAAATATTGGTGCCCCTGGATGAGGAAAAGGTCTCCCAGTTCTGGGCGATCCCGACCACCATGTCGTAGGTGGTCGCCGCCCAATACCCGCCGTGACTCTCGACCCACACCAGAGGTCCCTTGCGTCGGAGCTCCCTCAACGCCTCCCAATAGCGAGGTCCCCGAACCTCTGCTGAGGTGTGGTCGAAGACGACTCGCTCGGAAGAGCCACCTGCGACCTCGGTCTCCCTCCCCTCAGGCTCGGCGGGCGCCGGGGCCGCAGCTTCTTCGGGCATCTGCGCTAGTCCCCGTGGTCGAGCCGGGCGCCCAGGAGTTGCTGGATGACCTGAGGGTTGGCCTTGCCTGCGGAGGACTTCATTACTTGCCCCACGAAGAATCCGAGCAGACCGGTCTTGCCGGCCCGGTACTGCTCCACCTTGTCCGGGTTGGCGCTCAGGACTCCGTCGACGATGTCGGCGATGACGCCTACATCGCTGACCTGAGCCAGACCCCGGTCGGCGATGATGGCTCGGGGGTCTCCGCCATTTCGCACCATCTCGGCAAAGACCTCTTTGGCCGCCACTCCGGTGATATCGCCGGAGGTAACCGCCTGCAGCAGGACGGCGAGCCCCGAGCCGGTCAACGGCGTTTGGTCAACGGAACGCTCGCCGAGGTCTCGGGGCACCTCGTTGATGACCCAGCGGGCCGTGACATCAGCTGGTGCGCCGGCGCCGACCGCTTCTTCGAACAGGTCGCCTGTGGGCCGGTCAGAGGTCAAGAGATCAGCATCGCCTTCTGTCAGGCCGTAGATCGCCGGCCAGGCCGCGAAGCGATCGGCCAGTAGCGGGTCCCGTACCCGAGCTTCCGCCCGGTACTCGATCCGGCTCTTCCGTGGAGGGCGGGTGGTTTTCTGGGAGGCGCGCTCGGGGTCGGCCGGCGTTGGTTGGGCGACGGGCTGCCCCTTTGGATGCCAGGAATCCCGTAGGGTCACGATGCGGTTCATGACCGGGGCATTGGGCATGGAATCCACGTTGTCAAGCACGAAATAGCCAAGGCGTTCGAGCTGCCAGCGGCTTCCCGGCTCCGCCGAGGCCAGGCTCGGCTCGAGGCGGGCGCCATCTACGACCTCCACCGAGTGGGGGTTGAGCTCGTCGCCCGAGCCGTCCTCCGGCTGAGCGCTCAGGTACAAGTGGTCGTACAGGCGCACTTCGGCCGCAATCGACTGGCCGGCCGGAACCCAGTGGATGACGCCCCAGACCTTCACACCCGCAGGGTTGTTTCCCACCGATCCGGCGAGGTGATGGCCGCGGAGCTCGACGACCTCACCCGCCTTGGTCACGACCTCATCGCAAGTGATGCACGGGCCGTGGCGCAGCCGGACAGTGCGGCCCGGAGCCAGCCGCTGATAACCAGCGGGCGGGTCCAACGAAAAGTCTTCCCGTTCGATCAGGATCTGTCGCTCGAAGGGAATGGTGCGTTCGCCAGGCTTGCCGACGTCGGGCGGGAAGTACGGGCCGGTCATCTCCTCGACGCTCCCTTCGGGCCACGACGTGATGGTGACCGGGAGCGGGTGGAGCACCCCGAGCACCCGAGGGGCGGTCCAGTTGAGGTCGTTCCGTACGCAGAAATCCAGCTTGTCGATGTCGACCGTGGAGTTGACCTTGGCCACGCCCACCAGGTCGGCGAAGGCGCGCACGGCTCGAGGACTTACACCCCGGCGCCGGATGCCGGCGATCGTCGGCATCCTGGGATCGTCCCAGCCGTCGACGTACTTCTCCTCCACCAAGGCGAGGAGCCGCCGTTTGCTCAAGACGGTGTACTCGAGGTTGAGGCGGGCGAACTCGTACTGCTGGGGCCGGCTGAAGCCGTGCCGTTCAGCCACGCCCGTGTGGTCGATGACCCAATCGTAGAGCTCGCGGTTGTTCTCGAACTCGAGCGTACAGAGCGAATGGGTGACGCCCTCGATGGCGTCGGAGAGGGGATGCGCCCAGTCGTACAAGGGGTACATGGGCCAGGCGTCGCCGGTGCGGTGGTGGTGAGCGTGGCGGATTCGGTACAGGAGCGGGTCCCGCATCTTCATGTTGGCGGCCCCGAGGTCGATCTTGGCTCTGAGGACGCAGCTGCCGTCGGGCAGTTCGCCGGCCCGCATCTGCCGGAGCAGCTCTACGTTGTCCTCTACCGTGCGCTCCCGGTACAGCGAGGGCCGGCCCGGCTCGGTCAAGGTGCCGCGGTAGTCCCTGATCTCCTCCTCACTGAGATGGTCGACATAGGCGTCGCCGGCGAGCACGAGAGCCTCGGCAAGCTGGTACATCTCGTCGAAATAGTCCGACGCGTAAAGGGGTCTATCGCCGAACGAGTACCCCAGCCAGGTGACGTCACGAATGATCGATTCGACGTACTCGAGCGCTTCCGTTAGCGGGTTGGTGTCGTCGAATCGGAGGTGGCACTGGCCGCCGAATTCCTCGGCCAGGCCGAAATTCAGGCAGATCGACTTGGCATGACCCATGTGTAGGAAGCCGTTGGGCTCGGGAGGAAAACGGGTGACCACGCGTCCTCCGTGCCGTCCGGTACGGAGGTCGTCCTCCACGATCTCCCGGATGAAGTCCCGGCCGCCCGTGCCGGCGTTGACGTTTCCTACCACGGCGACGCACTCTAATACGGGAAGCGACCCGTACCGGCGGCGCTAACCATGTGGCCTAGGCCCGATTCGCGGGCGGGCAGCGGGCGCCTTGCCGGCCCGGGTCAGGCTACGGTCCGGGTCAGGCCACGTTCTGGGCGATCCAACCTGCGCTCACGGTCAGCGCCTCGCCGGTGATGAAGCGGGCGTCGTCCGACGCCAGGAAGAGCATGGCGTTGGAGATGTCGTACGGCTCGACGTAGGCGATCGGGAGGGTGTGGTTCACCGACATGCGCGGCTTCACCTCGTCCCAGGTCGGGTTCTCCACCTCCGGAACGAACATTTGGTAGGTGCTGGCGTTGTGCAGCATGGGTGAGTTGACGTTGGTCGGACAGACCGTATTGACCCGAATGCCGAACGGGCCATACTCGGCGGCCACCGTCTTTACCAGACCGATGACGCCCCACTTCGACGCGTTGTAATGGCAAGAGTGTTGGAACGCCACTCGCCCTCCCATCGACGAGGTGGCGATGATCACGCCTGACCGCCTCTCTGCCATGTGGTTGACCACGGCCTTGATGGTGTTGAAGACCCCGGTGAGGTTGATGTCGATGGTCGTCTGCCAGTTCCCCGGATCCATATCGCCGATCCTGTCCCCGAGAAACCCGACTCCCACGCTGGCCAGGCAGACATCGACATGGCCGAAGTATTCGAGCGCTTGCGCGACTGCTTTCTGCAAGTCATCCAGGCGGCGGACGTCCCCTTGGATAGCCAGGCAGCCGCGCCCTTTGGCTTCGACCTCGCGCTTGGTCTCCGCAAACTGCTCCGCGCTACCACCCGGATAGGTCTGGAACTGGACGTCAACCTCGCAGTTATCGAACATGACGACATCGGCACCGGCATCGGCAAAGGTAAGCGCATGCGAGCGCCCCTGACCGCGCGCCCCACCTGTCACGAACACGACCTTCCCGTCCATTTTCCCCACGACGGTTCACCCTCCCGAGTCGAGCACGAAACCGAATGTATCTGCGGCGGGAGGGCGGGTCAACCGCTCCGGCCGCCGAAACGCATGCTAGTCTCCGGGCCCGGGGCAAGGGGGCCGGCCAAGAGTGTTTGGATAGGAGAGGCCGATGTACCAGCGGTGGCTCAAGGGTTCGGCGTTGGCTCTGGCCATTGGGGCGCTCGGGCTGGTTTCCAACATTCCGGTAGGCCCCGCCCAGGCGGTCACGCCCCGGGCGAACGTGATCACGGCGTCGTATACCGGTGTGGTGAACCCGGTTCCTGACCCCCCGGAAGCGTCGGGCCCCGGGGCCGTTTCCCCATTGTCTCGCGGCATCCGTTCCGTCCAGGCCGCACCCGGCTCCCGCCGCGTGCCCGTGGCGCCCGTCTCGCCTGCAGCCGGTCCCACGCCGGCAATTCAAGCCAACTTCAACGGAGTCAGCAGCAGGGACAGCGGCATCGTGAATTTCAATCAGGAGTTCGAACCCCCCGACCAGGGCCTGTGTGTCGGCAACGGCTACGTGGTCGAACTGGTCAACTCGGCGTACCGGATCTATAACAGGACCGGGAGGAGCCTCGCCGGACCCTTCAATATCAACGATCTGTTCAATCAGGGCGCCTTGCAGCTCACGGTCTATCCTCGGTGCTATTACGATCCGGCGACCAATACCTGGTTCGCGACCATTGAGTACGTCGCCAGTAGCACCGCTGGATTGGGCACCACCTCGCAGCTGCTCATCGCTGTCAACTCGTCGGGCAACCCGTTGAACGTTTGGACCGAATACCAGATCGATACGACCGACTCGAAAAACCGGGGCTGCGGCCCGAACTTTGGCGGTTGCTACGGCGACCAGCCCACGCTCGGGATGGACCAGAACAACCTTTACGTCACGACCAACGAGTTCGGCATCACCTCCGGCACGGACAACGGGGCCCAGCTGTACGCCTTCGCCAAGAGCGACCTCATCGCGGGCAACCCGGTGCGCTTCGCCGTATTCAAGAACCTCCGCAACGCCAACCACTCGGTGGCCGTCTCGGTACAGCCCGCCATCACCACGGGAAGGCCGGCTGCCGAGTACTTCCTGGACGCGATCGACTCGAATTTCGTCGGCGACCACCGGATCGGCGTGTGGGCCCTGACCAACGGCGCCGCCGTGGCCACCGGGAGCACCCCGACCCTCTCCACCATCATCATCGGATCGGAGCCATATGCCGTACCCCCTGATGCCACCCAGAAAGGCTCGACGAGTCTGCTGAACACCGGCATCGACCGCATGCAGCAGACCCAGTACGTCAAGGGGGTGATCTGGGGAGAACTCGATACCGCACTCAACATCACCGGCGACACCGCAACGCGCTCGGCGGCGGCCTGGATGGCTGTGCGCCCGACGGTAAGCTCCGGCCAGATCAGCGGGGCGACCATCACCGAGCAGGGCTACGTGTCCCAGGCGGGTTCTTTCGTCTCCTATCCCGCTCTGCAAGTCGACTCTCGTGGTAACGCCGCCATGGTGTTCACGTTGAGCGGCACCCTCCAATACCCGAGTGCAGCCGTCGCCTGGCTGGCAGCCGGCGCAGCCAACTTCGGCCCCGTCAAGGTCGCCGCGGCTGGCAGTGCCCCCTACGATCCCAACGCCCATTTCTGGGGTGACTACTCGTGGGCCGTGATCGACCCCACCAAAGACGCCTTCTGGCTGGCCACCGAGTACATTCCGCCGCGGTCGAGCCAGACTCCCGACCTGGCCCGAAACTGGGGCACCCGGGTCATCGAGGCCGGCGCCCCATAAACACCGGATGGGACCAACGAGTACCACAAAGGGTGCGGTCCAGTACGCACGGGCCGCGTTCCGCGACGTCTGACGGCTCAGACAATTGGGCTGGCAGGCTGGTCGGTCCAGCCGGCCAGGGCGGTGGTGAGAGCCCGGACGAGGCGGTCGAAGCTGCGGTCGATATCGGCGGGGTGGACGAACGTGGTCTCGAGCGACACGAAGCCGTGGAGGGCGGCGCGCAGCGCCCGGGTGGCGTCGATGGCGTCGTCGCCCTGGAGGTCGTAGCCGGCCAGGATGGCGCCGACGATCTCTACCGCAGCCCAGTCGGCGGCTTCCACGTCGGTGTCGCCGGGGTCGGGGACTCTTTGGGCGGCCGCGTAGCGGCCGGGGTGCTCGAGGGCCCAGTTGCGATAGGCGTTGGACATAGCCGTGATGGCGTCGCCCCGGGCGCGTCCGACAGTGGCCCGGGCGAGGGTGTCGGCCAAACCGTTCTTGGCTCGGATGGCCATGCTTCGTTGCAGGCTGTCCATGCTGTCAATGTGTTTGTACAGCGACGGTTGGCGCACCCCGAGGCGGGCGGCCAGCGCGGCCAGGGTCACATTGGACAGGCCGATTTCGTCGGCCATCTGTTCGGCCTCTTCGACTACTCGGGCCTGGTTGAGCCTGGCCCTAGGCCCGGCAGAGGCCTGATTCACGGCCACGGCTAGGCGTCCCGCCGGCGGACGAGGACCACGCTGATGGCGGCAGCCGCGGCCACGTACAGGGCGAAGACGGCCAGACCGGGCCACGGGGTGAGCGTGGAGCTGTTGTTGGTGGTGGAGAAGATGGCCTGGCCGGCGTTGCCGGGCAGGAACTTCACCACCGTGTCCTGGATGGAGGCGGGCAGCGTCAGCAGCAGTGCGGGCAGGATCAGGATCAGCCCCAGCAGGGCCGCGATGGCACCGGCGGTCCGGCGGACGATGGTGCCCAGAGCGACGGCAAGCACGGCCAGGAGGCCGAGGTAAAGCCCGACACCGATGACCGAGCGGGCCGCACCGGGTGAGGTGAGGCTGACGCCGTGGACGCCCAGGATGGTCTGGCCGACCAAAAAGGCGATCAGGCCCGAAACCGTGCCGACCACGAAGGCGATGGCACCGAAGGCGGCGGCCTTGGCCGCGACGACCAGGTGTCGTTGGGGGGCGGCGGCAAAGGTAGAGCGGATCATGCCGGTGGTGTATTCGCTAGTGATGACCAACACGCCCAGAACGGCGATGGCGAGCTGGGCGACCAGGATCCCTGACAGGCTGGTCAGGACCGGGTCGAAGCTGGCGGGCTGCGGGCCGGTGTGGGAGGCGGTGTTGATGGCGCCGTAGCCGATCATGGCGATAACGGCGACGGCGAGACTCCAGTAGGTGGAGCGGACGCTGCGAATCTTGGCCCACTCCGAGCGCAGCAGGTCGGGCAGGACGGACGGCTGGCCCGCGGAAACACCGAGGCCGGTGGTGGTGGTCGGGACGGCGAGGGTGGTGTCGGTCATGATCAGGCGGCGCTTTCTTCGGAGGCGATGCGATGGGTGGTGGTGCGGTATTCGACGCTGTCGTGGGTGAGTTCCATGAAGGCCTCTTCCAGCGACGCCCGGTGAAGGAAAAGCTCGTGGATGGTGACGCGGTTGGCGGCGGCGAGGTCACCAACGCTGTCCGTGGACAGGCCGGCGACGGTGAGTTGGCCGGGTGTGGCGCAGGTAGCTGTGGCGCCGGCGGCGTCGAGGAGGGCGGCGAGGCGGTCGGCCTCGGGGGAGCGAACGTGCACGGTGCTCTGCCCGGCGGCGGCGATGACGGCTTCGACGCGGTCATCGGCGAGTAGCCGGCCTCGGCCGATCACCACCAGATGCTCAGCGGTCAGAGCCATCTCGCTCATCAAATGGGAAGACACCAACACGGTCCGGCCCTCCGCGGCCAGGGTGCGCAACAGGTTTCGGATCCACAAGATGCCATCGGGGTCCAGGCCGTTGATGGGCTCGTCGAGGATCAAGATGGCGGGATCACCCAACAGCGCGGCGGCCAGCCCGAGGCGCTGTCCCATCCCCAGCGAGAACCCGCCGGCCCGTTTGGACGCCACCGCGGTGAGGCCGACCAAATCCAGCACGGCGTCGACGCGGCCCTGGTCGATTCCGTTGGCCAGCGCCAAGCCTCGCAGATGGTTTTCGGCGCTGCGGCCGGGGTGGAACGCCTTGGGGTCCAGGAGCGCGCCGACTTCGAACAGCGGCCGTTGGTGGTCGGAGAACGGCCGCCCGTTGATCAACGCCGAACCCGATGTGGGATTGTCGAGCCCGAGGATCATGCGCAACGTGGTGGACTTGCCCGCGCCGTTGGGTCCGACGAACCCGGTGACCACACCGGGATGGACATCGAAGCTGAGATGGTCGACCGCCACGGTCTGACCGAAGCGCTTGGTCAGCTCCCGTACCTCGATGCTCGGTGAGTGGGTGGCCATCGTCTGGGTCCCTTCGGTTGGTATCGCCGGGGCCGACCCGATCCATCCGGCCGGCCGGCCGCGCTCACCGCAAGGTGGTTGCGGGCCCGGCTCGAGTTCATCCGTGGCTATACTATATAGCTTAAAGGCTAATGTCAATAGCCTACTCGAGAAGAACCGACCGAATCCCGTGTCCTCGTAGTCGGTCGCCGCCTGCCGATCGGAGGGGGTGCGGGGATTTGGGTTCGGCAAACCCTGGTACACTCGCGTATTACTCGGGCCGGAAGTCGATCGGCACTGCGGGGCCTTTCCTTCTCGGACCATCCTGATGGACGTGCCGGCTCGGTTCTGCAGCTGCCCCACCCCTTGCTGGTGTTGCGCCACGCCATCCCGGTCATTCTCGAGAGCGTGGTGGCGCCATTCCTCGCCTACTACTGCGTGCTGGTCGTTTCTGGCTTTCGCGGGGCCCTGCTCAGTGCGCTGGCCTGGTCGTACTTCTTGATAGTTCGGCGTGTGTGGCGCCATGAGCGAGTCTCGACGATGCTCATGCTTGGTACCGCTCTCCTCACGGTCCGCACCATCATCTCGTTCGCGACCGGTAGCGCGTTCGTGTACTTCATCCAGCCGACGGTGAGTGCCTTTATCGCCTCGTTTCTTCTCGTCCTCACCGCCCTGGCCGGTCGACCATTCACCCAGCGATTCACCCACGACTTCTGCCCCCTCACCCCCGAGCTCCTCGCCCGTCCGAGTGTCCACCGATTCTTCATCCGGGTCTCTTTCCTGTGGGCTGTGACGATGTTCTTGAACGGGGCGATTGTGTTGACCCTGCTCCTCACCGCATCGACGCACTCCTTTCCCCCCGAAAGACTCGGAGCGACTCTGTCAGTGACCGCCACGGCGATCTTCTTGTCGATCACCTGGTTTGCCCGAAGCATGCGCCACGACGGCGTCACCGTGCGTTTCGTCGGTTCCGAAGCACTGACCCGCCCGTCGCCCGATTAGTCGGGCACCCGGCCACTCGCTAGCTCGGCGAGTTGGCGCCCGATCAGAGGGACGAACTTGAAGCCGTGCCCCGAGCAGGGCGAGCCGACAACTATGGGACCGTGGCGCTCGATGATGAAGGACTCGTCGGGACTGTTGGTATAGAGACACGTGGTGGCCGAAGTGGGCGTGGGGTCCAGGCCCGGCATCCACGCGCGCACGTGCCGGATCACCCGCTGGCGCCCCGCCTCGTCGATCTCGAAGGATCGCTCGTCAGCCGTCGTGCCCGCCCCAGTGTGGTGCTCGGCCACCTTGATCCCCTCGTCGACGCGACCTCGCAGCCCATACACGAACCGGTGACCGTGGTGGATATAGCTCGGCCAATCCAGGTCCTCGCTCCTGCTGGGAAAATGGAAGACCTGCTCGCGGGTCACGCGAAGGGAAGAGAGGTCGATCAGTCCGGCCAGAAGGCTGCTGACCCAGGCGCCGGCGGTAACCACAGCACTCATGGCTTGGTACTGCTCGACGTCGGTGGACACCACAATCCGATTGTCAGCCTGAGGGGTGAGCGCCCGGACCGGTTCCCCGAACCGCAACCGCGCCCCGTGCACCTCGGCTCGTTCATGCAGGGCACGAACCGCGGCGTCGGCCCAGAGCCTTCCCGCGTCAGATTGATAGACGACCGGGCCATGAAAGACAAACCCCGACCAGCGCTCCGCCGCCTCGGTGGGGCCGACGACCTCGTGCGGCACTCCCGAGCTGACCAACGCATCCACGATCGGCTGCAACGATGTGGGATCTCCGTAGTCGATGCCGCCGGTCGTGACGAGTAGCTCGACGCCAGCCTCCGCCTCGAGCTCTCGCCATAAAGGCAAGGCCCGTCGAGCCATGTCGACAAAGATGGGTGCGGGATAGGCCAGCCGGAAGATTCGGGTGCTTCCGTGCGAACTGCCGCGCTCATGGCCCGACTCGAACTGCTCTAGCACGACCACGTGTAGACCCGACCGCGCCAACCACCACGCGGTCGCCGATCCCATCGCCCCCGCGCCCACGATGACGACGTCGCAATCCACCACCCGGCCGATCGTACCCATCTCGCCCGTTTCCCCGGCGCAACGGCAAAGCCATCCACGACCTCCGCGGCAACGGAACGGCTGACCAGCTGATCCGACGGGTTATCGTGACAACCACCCATGGACGCGATCGAGCGCAAATTCCGGAAACGAACGCCAAAGTCGGCGGAGGCATCCGCCCGGGCCGCCCAGGTCATTCCGGGCGGGGAGGTCCGTCGCGCCGTGTACCACCCTCCGTATTCCGTGGTCATCGACCACGGATCAGGAAGCCGTCTCTGGGACATCGACGGCAACGAATACCTGGACCTCAACTTCAACTATTCGTGCCTGGTGCACGGACACGCCTACCCGCCGGTAGTCGAAGCAGCGACCCGGGCGGTCAACCTGGGCACCTTCGCCGCCAAGACGTACTCCCAAATCGACCTGGCGGAGACAATTGTCAGTCGAGTGGCGTCGATCGACGAGGTGAAGTTTGCCAACTCCGGGTCGGAGGCGGTGCAGCTGGCGCTGCATTTGGCCCGGGGTTACAACGGCCGGTCGAAGGTTCTCATGGCCGATTACGGCTATCACGGTCAGTTCCTCGACGTGCGGCGGGATCCCAGAGATGCTCGCCCGAAGGCCAACTTCGTGCAGGTCTATACAGCCGCCTGGGACGACGCCTCGAGCTTCGAGGATGTGCTGGCCGAGCACGGACACGAGATCACCGCGGTGTTGCTGGAACCCTGGCTGGCCGCGGGCGGTATGGTGGGGGCTCCGAAGGAGTTTTTTCAACGGGTCCAGGCTGCCGCGACGGCCGCGGGTGCCCTGCTGGTCCTTGACGAATGCAGTGTCTTCCGGCTCCACCCTGGCGGCGCGCAAGCGCTCCTTGATTTCACGCCGGATGTCACGGTGCTGGGGAAAATGATCGGTGGAGGCTTCCCGGTCGGTGGGGTCGGAGGGCGCCGCGACCTCATGGAGCTCTTCAACCCGGTCGGCGGCAACGTGCACATCTCTGGAACGTTCTCGGGCAATCCGTTGTCCACCGCCGCCGGTGCAGTCGCGGTGCGGGAGTTGACGGCCGCCAAAATCGACAAGATGGCGAACCAGGTCGAAACCATTGATATGGCGATGAGTAGGTCGGCGGCAGCTCATAACGTCCCGTATTGCAGTCGACGGGTCGGCGGGTTGATGAACTTCTGGCTCAGTGACGAACTACCGGCAGCCAACCAGGTCCGGACAGACGGTCAGCTACCGACGCGGTTTCACCTGGCCTGCATGGCCAACGGCCTTTTCGCCGTGCCCCGAAGCCTGCTCAATATTTCCAGCGTCACCACAGATGAGGATGTGCAGGAGATCATCGACCGCATGGATGCCGCGTTCGCCGACCTGGCTGGAGTGCTATGAGGCGGGAATCATTCGTCCTCGACGGTTTGCCGACGGGCCCCAACCTCTCCCATGCGGTGCGAGCGGGCAACACCCTGTATCTGGCTGGGCAGGTGGCCCTGACGCTCGACCGCCAGGTGGTTGGTGAAGACGATCCGCGTGCACAAGCAGAGGAAGTGTTTCGCAACATCGAAGCGGTGCTTACGGCCAGCGGGGCCTCGTTCGGCGACGTTGTTAAGTTGACGTGCTTTGTGAGCCGCCCCGAAGTGTACGCCCACTACGCCTCGGTTCGGTCCCGGTATCTGCTGCCGAACCGGCCCGCGGAAACCGCAATAGTGGTCGGCCCCATGATCGATCCGCGCTTGCTCCTCGAGGTCGAGGTCATCGCTGTCCTGGATCAGGATCCGTAGTCGCCGGCCTGGCATCGATCGGCGCCGACAGCGTGTGGTCGATTCGGGTTAGCCCAGGACCGCAGGCAGGGTTTCCCAGCCGCGTACCAAGGAGCTCGACGAAAGTTCCGAGTGCTCGAGGTCGACCTCCCAGTCCGGGAAGCGCTTGAGCAGCTCCTCGAGCGCCACCCGACCCTCGATCCGGGCCAGGGCCGCGCCGAGGCAGAAGTGGGCGCCGTAAGCAAAGGTGAGGTGATTGCCGACCTTGCGATGGATGTCAAAGGAGTCACCGTCGGGGAAGCGGCGATCGTCGCGGTTGGCCGCACCGATCAACAACAAAATGACGCCGCCCGCCGGCAGCATCTCTCCGTAGTATTCGATATCCCGATCGATGTATCTGGCGTTTTGGAGAGCGGGCGGCTCGAAGCGAAGGACTTCCTCGATGGCGTTGGGAACCAACGACAAGTTGGCGGCGAGCTCTCGACGCTGGTCGGGATGGTCGGAGAGCACCTTTCCGGCCCAGCCGATCAGGCGATTGGTGGTCTCGTTGCCGGCCGAGGAGATGAGTTCGACGATGCTGAGGATCTCTTCTCTGGTCAGCCTCCTGGCTGTGCCCGTCTCGTCCTCCAACTCGGCGTGGAGGAGATCGGTCATCAGGTCGTCGGAGGGATGCTCCACTCGCCAGTCGACGTAGTCGGCGAAGGACTCCCCGGTGGGCATGCTCGTGCCAAAGTCCCTGGGCTTTCCGGGCTCGGTGCGAATGTGGTCTTCGGCTCGGTCTCGGACATCGGCCTGGTGGGCTTCAGGAATCCCGAGGAGCATGCCAATCGCCCGCATGGGAACTTGCGCACCGTAATCGGCGATCAAATCGATCCGCTCCCTGCCGACAAGCGAGTCGAGCGCGTCCGCGCAGAACTGGCGAATCTGCGCCTCCAGGGCGCCCATCTTCTTCGGGGTGAAAACGCGGGAGACCAGGCCGCGGTACACGGTGTGCCGCGGCGGGTCGTAGAAGATAAAAAATCCGGGCGGTACCGGCACGTTGTCCTTGATCACCTCGAGGACGGCACCACGCGACGAGGTGAATATGTGCTGGTCGGCAAACCCCCGCACCACATCATCGAACCGGCTCAGGGCGAAGAAGTCGTACCGCTCGTTGTAGTAGAGCGGTACCTCCTCGCGCAGCCGGCGAAACATCGGATACGGGTCGGCGTAGAGGTCCACGTCGTAGGGGTCGTAATACAGCTCAGTAGGGCTCGTAGTCGTCATGTGTCCCCCCTCGGGAGCAGCGACCTTGGGTTGCGGAAAGATAGCATGTCAATCGGCGAATCCCAGGCGGAGGAGGCGGGCTGGATTGGCGCTGACCATGGTATGCAGGTCGTCCTCGCCGAGGCCCTGCCCCCAGAGGGATTCCAGAAAATCCCTTAGTCCCGGCACCGGGTGAGGCACCCGGGTCGCCGACCAGCCATAGTCGCTCGACAACACACACCGGCTGGGACCGACGGCTCGGATCAGGGCCAGTATCTGCATCGGCGTGTGGCCCGGACTCTGCCTGACCGGTTGGCACATCATCGCGGTCAGCTCGATGGTTGCGCCCAGGGCGGCCAGCTCGGCGGCCTGGGCGGGCGTCAAGTGCGGACCGGCGAGCTCCTCGCCGGCGTGGGTCACCAGCACATGGCAATGCTGAGCGAATGCCTTCACCGTGGCGTAGTGCTCATCCGCCGAAATGTGTCCGGTGGCCAGGATGGCGCCGGCGTGGCCAACCAACTCGGCGATTTCACGAAGGGCGGGCAACGGCGAGCCGGCGTCGTCGACGACCTTCACGGGGCCGAGACGCGTGTGGCGAGGACTGGCGGGGCGGTGTTTGAAGTCCGTCACGCTGTCGAGCGTAGGCAACCACACGATTTTCGCCCCGAGGGCCAGGGCCGACTCGACGGCATACACATTGAGTCCCCCAATGGGGTGGTCGGTGCAGATCCCGCCGAAGACGCGGAGACGCGGCTCCTTCTTGTCGATGCTCTCGGCCACGGAGACAGACGGGAAGGTGTGGGACTTCAATACCAGCGCGGCGTAGCCACTGTCTGCCGCCTCTCGGGCGGCGTCGATGGCAGGGACCCCCAGACCTGTACTGACTCCTTGCTCGGATTCCAGCGCATCGAGCCCGTAGTGACAGTGCAGGTCAACCGCGTTGGCGATTCGCAGTGGCATCGAGCCTCTCCCCCTCCTTACATCCCCGCCGGTTGATCATTTTCAGGCATTGAAATAGCTGCCGCCATTGATATGGAGGACCTGACCCGTCGTGCGGTCGGACCCCGGTCCCACGAAATAGATGACACCGGCGGCGATCTCATCCGGGTGGACGAAACGCGGGGCCAGCACCTGCCCCTCGTCGGTGGAGCGGCGGAGCTCCTCCTCTTCAGAGAGCGCCACCGGGTCTCCACTCATACCGCTTCCCGCCACCAATCCAGGGGCGATGACGTTGACGGTGATCCCCCAAGATCCGAGCTCGGCGGCAGCCACCCGGCTGAAGCCGATGATCCCGGCCTTGGCCGCCGCGTAGGCGGACAGCCCGCCCAGCCAGGCGCCAGGGCTGGTTCGATAGGCGGCGCGCGACGATGTGCTGACGATGCGCCCCCACCCTTGCGACTTCATGACGGGAATGACGGCCTGGGTGCAGAAAAACGTACCATCGAGATGTACTCCGAGCACGTGCCGCCACGTCTCCTCGGGGAGGTTCTCGATGAGTTGGGATCCCGATGCGCCGGCATGATTCACCAGGATGTGCACGGCGCCGAACGCTCGCATCGTCTCGTCCACCATGCCGGTCACGTCGTCCTTCTTGGACACATCGGCGACGATGGCCAGCGATTTCGTGCCCGTGTCGGCGATCTCATCGGCGACACCGCGAGCCCGCTCGCCGTTGATGTCGGCGACGGCGACGGAAGCGCCCTGTTGAGCCAAGGCCCGGACGATGGCGCTGCCCATCCCGGGTCCCCCTCCGGCGGTGACGATCGCCACTTTGCCTTCGAGAAACATATCCTGCTCCTCCTACCTTCCGGTCCCGTGAACTAGCCGGCGGGGCTCACGGCCATCCCGCCCCTTCGACGTCGACGCCTACCTGATCCAAGTACCCGGACGATATACCCATTCCGTATCGCTCACGGTCGGTGTCGGCCGAGATCAAGTAGAGCGTCCGGCGGTCGGCTCCTCCCAACATCGGGGCCACAGCCCAGCGTGACGGCGGGACGTGAACGGTGGACGTGCATACGCCGCCCTCGCGAATGCGCAAAAACCGCCCCGTGCTGAAGCTGCCGACCCATGCCGCGTTTTCCGCGTCCAGGCAAAGTCCGTCGGGTCCGGGAATGCCGTCAGCAAACGTTCGCCGGTGGTTCAACTCGCCCCCGGGGCCGATGGCGAACTGGGTGATTCGGTCAGCACCAGTCTCGCTCACCAGCAGCCGGGCTCCGTCCGCCGGGATGGCCAATCCGTTCGGCACCACCACGTCGGTAGCCGCAGTGGCCATCTGCAAATCGGCCGTCAGGCACATGATCTCGCCCTGCATCGCCGTTTCTCGGTAGAAGTCGAAGTAGGCGACTCCGCCGGGTCCCACCACGAGGTCATTGAAGCTGCCCTGCCCGCTGAGATCGGCAACCACCTCGAAGGCGGGGGGCATCCCGATCAGCACTTGCGCCGGGCCATCCCACCCTGCGTCGCCGTGGATAGCGAGCGTGGCCACGACGAGCCGGCCATCGGGAAGCCAGCCCAGACCGGAAGGTCTCGGCAACTCCGCCTCAACGGCTAGGTCGTTGTCCTCGCCGACGCTCAAAATGGCTCCACCGAGCGTGTCGGAGAACCAGAGACGTCCCTCATGCCACCGTGGACCTTCGCCGTAGGTGAACCCGGAGACGACGGGGCGGGGGGTCAGCTGTTGGGCCACTGGCCGTAGGGAAGGGTGCTCACGACTTCGCAGGAGTCGGCGCCCACGACCACGCAGTACTCGGCGCGGTACCCGCCCACACCGGGGCGCCAGATGTACGGCTCGATCATGAGCACGTTGCCCTCGCCGAGCAACATGGCCGCTTCGTCGTCTGGGGCAAAATCGGCGCCCGCGAAAGGCGGTTCCGCCAATTCGGTACCGACTCCATGCGCCACGTACAGAGGGTACGGCCACGGCGGCGGCCGGTTGGCATCCCATCCGTCCAGCGCCGCAGCGCGAAGGTCGGCGGCGCTGACACCCGGTCGGGCCGAGTCGATTACCCGGCGGGCCACCTCCTCCCATTGCCCCGCCAGCGCGACCTCCTCGGATGATGGTCCGGAGTCGCCCGCATAGAGCGTCCAGCCCACGTCAGCGGTGTAACCGCAGTAGCCCACGCCGGCATCGAAAGCGACGTGATCCCCGGGCTGCAGCACCCTGTCGGTGGTCAACTCCCGATACGGAGACCTGTTTGCCCAGGCCCCTCGGGCCCAGGGCGCATCCGCGGGCTGACGGGGAAGAACACTGAAGACCGTGTCCAGGTGCAAGTGGTCGAGGCCGGCCGCCGCGGCGCGCACGGAGAACTCCCGATTCAGGTCCCGCTCGGATACGCCCGGTGCCACCAGGTCGACCATGGACGCCAGCACCGCCTCAGTACGCTGGTGGGCTTGCACAAGCACGTCGATCTCAACGGGTGCCCGCGGGACTTTGGCGGCACCGAGGACCAGGGCGGCATCCTGGACGGTCAGCTCGGGCCGGACTTGGGCTAGCCGGTCCATGGCCGCGGGCCCGAGCCGGTCCACGGCGATGGTTCCCGACTCCGGCAGCAGGTCCGCCACCTCGTCGATCAGCCGGGCGTCGTTCGGCGGGGGAGCCGGTGAAACCACGGTCGTACCGACGGCCACGATCGGAGCGAACCACTCACCGAAGAGATCGACGTCATCGGACCAGGCCCCCGTGGCCGTTCGCACCGCCTGCGAGGTGGTCAGCAGCCAGCCGTCGACCGAGAGCAGCTCACAGGCCGCGTCGAGGCGCGTCCGCCGGGCTTCGATGAGAGCGGGCTGGTCGAGGTGGATCATCGGATCACCTCGGCGGGCGAGAGCGACACCAGGCGAGGACCGGCATCTTCGACCGCCAGGGACACACCGCAATCGTCCCAGTGGACGGCCAGCACGGCACCCGCCTGGAGGATGAGGTCGTCGGGCCAGGCCCACCCGTTTCGCATCAGGGGTGCTTCGTAGCTACCACCCAGGCCCACGACTTCCACACCCGACGGAAGGGCAGCAGCAATCTCCCCCGCGCCACGACCCGGCTGCAACAAATGGACCGCCTCTTCGCCTCGCTCCGGGCGGCCTGGTCCCAAACGGGCCTCGCCGATCAGGCCATCCCGCCGAACCGCCACCCTGACCCGCCGTTCGGACACCAGCGGATGCGAGATCGGGAACGCCCCGTCGAGCGCCTCGAGCAGTGCGACCCGCCCGCCTTGCAATCCTTTCTCGGCCGCCGCGGTCACGAACTGGCAGAGGTTGGCCAAGGCGTCGACTTCGTCCGGTGACTTGCACAACAAGACGCCGGCGAGCAGGCGGGTGGCGTCGACGATCTCGGCACCGGGGATCGCCGCCTCGATCAGGGCCCGACCGCCAGGAGACAGGGCGTCGATCCCCAACCGCATCCCGGATCGGCCACCCAGCCAATCCTGCAGGCTGGCCACCAAGGTCATGGGATTCCACATCATCCCGTGGACATGGTCGGCCTGGAGCTCGGCGGCGCCGTCCGGGTCCGCGGTCACGATATGCGGGAGCCCCGAGGCCGGCACGACGGTGACCGGGATCGGCCAGCCCGGCATGTGCACCCCGATACGGGTGTGCCCGGCCGCAAACTGACCGGCCGCCTCGCCACCCAGGAGCAGGGCGTCGAAGCCAGCCCCTCGCATGGCTTCTTGCAATCGTTCGAGACGCTCCATGAGGATGCTCACTCCTTCTGCTCGACTGCCCCGTACCGACGATCGGCGATCCTCCGGAGCATGGCCCGGGGGTCGCCCGCCACGTTCGGCCATCCCTTGGCCCGCCGAAAATACAGTTGAATGTCGTACTCGGTCATAAACCCGTACCCCCCATGCACATGGAGGCTGCGCCTGGTTGCGTCCGCCGCGGCCCGGCCTGAGAACCATAGGGACATTTCCGGACCCCACCCCTCTTCCACCTGGTCCGAGCCCGCTGACCAGGCCGTCTCGTAGCACAACAACCGAGCACCGTCGATGGCCGCGGCGCTGTCCGCCAGCGGGTGAGCCACTCCCTGGAACGACCCGATGGGTGCGCCGAACTGGTGCCGGTCGTGGGCGTAGTCGCACCCTATTTCGAGGGCTCGAGAGGCCAGTCCCACCATCGCCCCGGCAGTCAGGATCATCCAGTCGTCGACGGCCCGGTCGAAGGCCCGCATCGCCGGTGCGCCCCAACCAAGCGGGCGGGCCCCCTCGGTCTCGATGTCGGCGAGCGGGAGGCACCCGATATTGGCCGTGAACCGTCGGTTGGAATCCGAGAGCTCGAGAGTCATGACGGCATCGTTTCCAAGAAAGAGGACCTCGTCGGCCACCGCCCCGCCAGGCACGGCCAGCAACTTGCCATCCCGCTCCGGCAAAATTGCCGTTGTCACCAGGCGACCGCCGGCCAGCATTCCCTTCAGTCGAGAGGAAGCGTCGTCACCGCCGAGCCCGGCGAGCAGGCGAGCGGCGACCTGGGCCTCGACCATGGGTACCGGGGTGAGGCACCGTCCGTGCTGCTCCGCCACCAGACACAGATCGAGCAGCGAGGCGCCCCATCCGCCGTCTGCCTCCCCTACCGCCATGGTGACCGCACCCTGGGACCGGGTCATGACCCACAAGTCAGGATCGAAGCCGAGCGGTTCGGATGCGCGTACTCGGCCTGGCGGGCATTCCTTCTCGAAAAACCTTTGGAAGGCATTGGCCAATTCGGCCTGTTGCTGGTCCAGATCCAGGTTCACGGCCCCTCCGCCTGACTACCGTCACCCAGCAAGGGGTCGGCCTCGGACGCCGCGTCACCGACCAGGCTGCGCCGTACCTTGCCTGCTGCGCTCCTCGGGATCCGGGCGACGAACTCGTAGGATTTGGGCACCTTGTACGCGGCCAGGCGAGCCCGGCAGTGCTCCCTGAGCCGATCGGTCGACGGTGGTTCGGAGGAGTCCACCGGCTGGATCACGGCATGGACGCGCTGGCCCCACTCCGGGTCCGCCTTTCCCACCACCACGACATCAGCCACTTCAGGGGATTCCGACAAGGCCGCTTCCACCTCGGCGGGATAGACGTTGGCACCTCCCGAGATGATCATGTCGATGCGTCGATCCGCGAGATAGAGATATCCGTCTTCGTCCAGCCAGCCCATGTCGCCCAGGCTCGAGAACCCGTCGGGCGTCCGCTTCGCCTCCACGTCGCCCGAGTAGGCGAAGCTCGGACCGGTCTGCTCCACCCATCGGAAGTAGATCTCGCCGATCTGGCCCGGAGACAGATCCCGCTGCTCGTCATCGAGGATGCGCGCCAGCGTGTTGAACGGCTTCCCGACGGTGTTGGGATGGTCGAGCCACTGCCGGCCGTTGGCCAGGGCGATCCCGGCGTTCTCCGAAGAGCCGTAAGAGACGAAGAAGTGCTCCGGCCCCACCAGCTCTATCCACCGGCGCGCCAACCACTCCGGTAGCGGGGCCCCGCCGTGCAGGACCGACTCCAGTGAGGAAAAATCCCGCTTGTCGACATTCGGCACCCGCGCCATCCGCTGCAGCATGATGGTCACCCCGGTGAAGGTATTGACCCGGTGCCGTTCGATGAGATCGATGGCCAGCTGGGCGTCGAAACGCTCCATCAGGATGATCTTCTGGGCCCCGAACAAGCCGAACTGCAGGACGTAGAACCCGTTGGCGTGATAGAGGGGCGCCGGAACCAGCTGCACCTGCCCCTCCCGGTGGCCCAGAAACGCCCCGTGCGGTCCTTCCGGCGTCCCGGGCACCGCCACCCCCGCTGAGCGCAGCACGATGATTTTCGGCGTACCGGTAGAGCCAGACGTGGCGATGGCCTTGGCCGGTACGGGAACCCTGTCCGGCAGGGCCACCGCCGAGAAATTCTCGGCCTCGAGCTCGCCGGTTGCCATCACCGAGAGACCATTCGGGCCCGTCCAGTCGCCCAGAATTACATCGGGCTGGGCCACCGCCAGGACCCGCTGGCGCTCCCATTCGGGAAGATCCCACCGCAAGGGCAACACACAGGCCCCGAGCTTCCACGCCGCGTACATGGCAATCACATGCCGCACCGAGTTGGGCAGCGCCGTGACGACCATCGAGGACTGGCGAATGCCCGCTTCGCTCAGCCGGCGGGCCAAGCGGTTGGAGTCTTCGTCCAGCCGCCGCCACTGCACCGGTTGCTCGGATCCATCGGCGGAAACGAACAAGAACGCCACGCCCTCCGGATCCTGGCGCGCCAGCTGCGACAAGCGGGCGCCATACGAAACCGCGTCAGGCGAAGTCACCACCCCATCCCCACCACCGTCGTCACCCAACCCACTCAGGCAACCGGGAGCTTGAGCAGCCCGGCCAGGTTCACTCCCATGATCTTGCGCACCGAAGCCTCGGGTAGGCCGCCAAGGTGATCGGCGAAGCTGAGGGGATCGGCGAGTCCCTCAGGGTGCGGGTAATCCGATCCGAAGAGCACGTGCTCGTCGTCGACGACTTCGAGCAGCTCCTCCACGGGGTCCTCCCAGAACGGATTGATGTAGAAGTTGCGGCGCAACGTATCGAGGGGATGTTCGGCGAACTCCTGCGGCATCTGTCGATACACCCGTTCGAGCCCGTCAGCAAGCGGGGGGACCCAATGGGACCCGTTCTCCACGACGGCGAACTTCAAGTCCGGGTTACGGACGGCAGCCCCATGGAGTATCAGGGCTGAGATGGTGTCTTCGATGTCACGATGCCCGAGCGCCATCACCCGGAAGGGACTCGGCTGGAAGGGAAGGTACTCCCTCGCCGGCTCCCAATCACTCACGTAGCGGCTATAACCGCTGTCGGATGAGTGAAGACCCACGAGGATCCCGGCTTCTTGGACCCGGGCCCAGAACGCGTCGAACTCGGGAAGCCCGAGTGACCGGGAACCCCTGAAGCCGGGGACGGGAGCAGGCCGGATGAGGACGGCGCGCGCTCCCCGCTCGAGAACCCAGTCGAGCTCCTTGATCGCCTCCTCGACGATGGGAAGGGTGATGATCGGCGTGGCGAATATGCGTCCGTGATAATCGAAGGTCCAATCCTCATACATCCACTCGTTCAGGGCGTGAATGACCGCATGGGTTGCCTCGGGGTCGTGTCGCAAATTCTCCTCGACCAGGCTGGCGAGGGTAGGAAACATCAGGGTGGCATCTACCCCGAGATCGTCGAGCAGCGTCTCGCGTGCGCCGGGCTCCCGGAAGGCCGGCACGGCGCGGATGGGCGCTCCGGCCATCTCCCGGAGGGTTTTCCCCTCTGGATTCTTTCCGGAAAAATACGGAGCGAAGGCGCCGGGAGCCGCCACCACGTCGAACGTCGGGTTGGGGATGTAGTCGCTCAGGAACCCGGCGATGACGATCTTGGTCCGGCCCTCCACTTCCACGTAGTGGATAACCGAGCGGTACCGCTTCGGCAAGTGCCGGGTCAGGGCGTCCCTGCTCTCATAGAGATGGTTGTCCGCATCCACGATTCGATAGCTGGTAGCCGACATGCCTGATCAATCCCCCGATCCTTCGCACCGGCGACCGTCGCGTACGCAAGCGGCACGGTGGGCTTCCCGAAGGGCGTGGCGCCGCTTTGTGGTAAGAATCCTAACAGCTTGGTGACGAGGGAACGGCGTTGGATTTCGAGTCGAGCAGTCACGCCCAGCTGCTGAGAGACGAAGCGAGACGCTTCGTTGCTGAAGCCATGACGCCACAGCTTCGGGCCCGACTCCACGATTCGGGGACCTGGCACGACGCCGGCTTCTTTGCGGCGCTGGTCGAGCGCGGGTGGCTCGAGGTCGGCTGGCCCAGCCCACTGTCGGCCACTCCCAGCGAGATGATGGACTGCCTGCCGTTCCTCGAGGAGCTCGACCGGGCCGGCGCCCCTACCGATGCCATCAAGAGCACGATGATGATTGCCCGGACGCTCGAGCGGCTGGGTTCCCGTGAGCAGAAAGAAGATCTCCTGCCGAAGATTTTCGGCGGTCAGGCCCTGTTCGCCTTGGGCTTCAGCGAGCCGGACTCGGGCTCCGATGTGGCCGCCTGCCGGACGACTGCGACTCGTGACGGCGACCGGTGGCGGATCGACGGCCAGAAGATGTTCACGACCAGCGCCCAGATCTGTGACTACGTGATGCTGCTGACCCGCACCAATCCGAATGCGCCGAAGCACCGAGGTCTTTCCACCTTCCTCGTCCCGCTCGACGCTCCGGGTATCGAGGTGCAGCCGGTGGAGACCCTGTCGGGCGAACGGACCAACATCACCTTCTACTCCGCCGTACAGGTGCCGTCGGGTGCCCTGCTCGGGGAGGTCGACGGCGGCTGGCAGGTGATGACGACCGCCCTGAGCTTCGAGCGGGGCGGAGCGGATGCCGGCGCCATCGAGCAACTTCTGGACCAGGCGGAGCAGTGGGCTACCACCGCTGGTGAGCGCGCCGGCTCCACGCCCATCGAGGACCCGTCGGTACGGGAAAGGCTGGCGACCACGGCCATCTTCGCCCGGGTCTCCCGGCTGCTCGCCCGGCGCTGCGCCTGGGTCAGCGCCACGGGGCGCCTGCCGACGGTTGAGGGCTCCATGGCCAAGCTGTTGCCCTCCGAGGCGCTCGGCGCGCTGAGCGAGGACCTGCTCGACATGGTGAGCCCGACCGGGCTCAGCGTCCAGGGTGAAGGCACCCCGGAGGGCTTTTTCGAGCACATGCTGCGCCACGCCCAGGTAGCAACCATCTACGGCGGCACCAGTGAGATCCAGCGGGGCATCATCGCCGAGCGAGGCCTGGGCCTCCCCCGGGCCAAATGACAACCAGCTGGGCGTGCTCCTCCCCGGCTCGGGAAGCCGTCACCTGCCGGTCGTTTGTACCACCGGCAGGTACCTCGGCCCGTACTCGAAGTAGGTAGGGACGGTTTCGTACACGAAACCCGAAGCCAGGCTGGCGCCCCGCTCGTCGGCGAACCGCAGGAACGCATCCAGACCGATCGACGCCACGGAACGAGCCATGGCCGCGCCGGCGCAGAGATGGGCACCCAGGCCAAAGGTCAGGTGACGGTCAACCTGCTCGCGACCGGACTCGAACACCTCGCTGTCCTCGAACATGTGCTCGTCCCGATTCACGCACGCCGTGCCGACGATCACCCGCTCCCCCGCCCGCACCTGTATCCCGCCTACCTCGGTGTCGGCGACGCAGCCCCGGGGGATGATCATCACCGGCGGGTACATCCGGAGGCACTCCTCGATGAAGCGCGACCGGCGATCCTCGTCGGCGGGCAGCAGCTCCGCCACCGAGTCGGCCCGCAGGACCTCGTAGATCATGGTGCCGAGCAGTTGCGCCGTGGTCGTGAGACCGCCGAGGAGGGCATTGAACACGAGGGCGCGCAGCTGTCGGTCGCTCAGGTATTGACCCTCGACCTCGGTACTGACCAACCGGGTGGTAAAGGTCTCCGGGCCTGAACCCGTCGCCACCTGCTCCCGGGCCCGAGAGATGAACGAGTCGACGTACTCCGTGTACTCCGGGAATGCCCCCAGCATGCCCTCACCCCGTTCGGTGCGGTTCATGGCCGGCCAGGCGCTCTCCATGACCTCTTTGCTCCACGCCGCGATCCGCGGCGAGTCTTCCATGGGAAATCCGAGCAGGTGCACGGTGGCGTCGTTGGGAAGAGGCGTGGTGAACGCCGGGACCAGGTCGACCGTACCGTCCTCAGGCAGGTGGTGCAGGAGATCATGGGCGCGTTTCCGGACGAACTCCTCCTCCCGTTTGATGGCGGCCGGATTGAACGCCGCGATCACGGCCCGTCGCACCCGGGGGTGCTGAGGGGCGTCCTGTTCCCCCAGCATCCGATCCTCCGGCGGCACCTCGACCCCAGGAGCCCGGAACCCGAGCGCGTTCGAAAAGTGCTCCGTGTCACGCAGGACCTGGCGGGCTTCCTCGTAGCTCGTGACGTAGTACATGCCGGGGGTGAGGGTGACGACGGGTGCCACGCCTCTCAGCTGCCGCAACTTTTCGAATGTTCGCTCAGGCTCCTCGACGGCGAAGGGGTCGAATGTCGCTTGGGACTCGTCCACGGTCATCCTCCTTGTGCCTAGGCTAGGCGTCGTCACCTGGCGTTGCCGGAGTCGAGACCCCGGTCGCTCGCATCCCCCTCGAACGAGCGGATCATCACCTGGCAGGAGTAGCTGCCCACCAACCGACCGTCCTGGGTGTAGATACGGCCCTCGCCCTGGGCCAGGCCCCGACCGGCATAGATCGAGGGGTTCACGAAGAGGAGCCAGTCCCGAACGTCGACCTCGTCGTGGAACGCCACGGCGCAGGACATCACCGCCGTCGACAGGTCGACATGGGCCCGGGCTTCGCCGAAACCCGGGTGGGGGCGCATGGCCGCCGCAATCGTCCAGTGCGTGCTGGACTGGGCCAGAAACGCGGCGCCCAGATACTGGGCGCCCGGGTTGTCACGGAAACGGCACCAAGCCAGGATCTCGGGGGAACCGATCCGATCGGGACTCGGGTCGTAGGCAGCCTCGACGATCCGCAACTCGCGCCCGGCCACGCCCATGTCCAGGAACGACGCATCTTCCGGACGAGGTACTTCCGGCATTGGCGCCGCGTCGCGGATGGTGTCGGGCGCATCGGCACCGAGCAGCAGCAGCGCCCCGCTGCGAAAGGTGCCCTGTTGATGGACCTGGACCTCGACCGTGGAAAAGGTCCGGCCCCGCCGGAGGACCGACACGGTCAGGTCCTGGGGAAGGTCATACGACACCGCCTTCGAGAAGGTCATGAAGGCGGACGTGACCCGCTGGTCCGGCACGGTCTTGCAGGCGGCCACGATGGCTTCGCCGAGGAGCTGGCCACCATCGACCACCTGGCGCGACGGGCGGCCGTACGGCGGGGCGACGAACCGGCCCTCGTCGATTCGCTGCACGTCGATCAACCGCACCAGGTCGGCGGCGTCGCCCCACGGCGGGAACCGCCGGATGCGACGGTAGCCAGCCGCGTCGTTCGGCCACGGCTCGTCGACCTCGACCCGGGCCCGATCGTGGTAGAAGCACACGTAGCCCTCGATGCCGGCGACCTCCGCAAACGGGTCCGGGTAGGCCCACGCCAAGCTGGTTTCGACAGGGTCGACCGCGGAGAGGTCCCAGTAGTCGGCCTGCCCCTTGTAGGAGCAGACGGTATGAATGCCCCCGGCCGCGGTGAAATGCTCCCACCGCACGTCGGACGGAGGAAAGTAGAGGCGGTCGACGTGGTCCTGCTCTTCCAGAATCAGGCAGCCGTCGCTCTCAGCCAGCAACAGATCCCCCCACCAGGCCCAACCTCTGCGGCCGAGCGGTGTGATCTCGATGCGATAGTCGGGACGCCTTGTCCAACCTGATTCGACAACCGTCACCTTAGGCGGCGGGTCCCTTGGATCGGCTTTCGGGTTCGATCATCGATCGGGTGGACCCGGTCGGGGTTTGCGGGTCGTCAGCTGCCGGCCAACCTCGCACGTCGATCACACTCCAGCGACCCGAGCGCATCGTCTGGACCCGTCGCGCCACTCGCCATCCACCGAACCGAATGAGCAGGTGTCGGACCGGGCCGAGCAGCAGGAGCAAGCCGAGGGCGTCGCTGACGAAGCCGGGCACGCAGATCATGACCCCTGCGGCCAGGACCACCACCCCGTCGAGCAGTCCCCGGGTCGGCGTGTCCCCCTGCGCCAGTCTGTCCTGGGTGCGAGCCAGCACTCCGAGGCCGACCCGCTTGACCAGCATCGGACCGAGCGCGCTCGACCCCGATCAAAAGGAGGATGGCCCACCCGAAGCCGATGTGCTCGCCCACCGCCACGAAGGCGGCGACCTCTGCCACGAACCACAGGCAAGCGACCAGCAAGAACACCGTTTCAGAGTATCGCCGGGCTTGCGACTATCCGCGGTGCCTCTATCGCCCCCGAACCGGCCACCCTCCCTAGGTGCCGTATTCCCTGCTGGTGTATCTTGCGGGCAAGGTGCAGATGGCCTGACCGGCCGGATGCTGCGCACGGAGGCCTGACCAGAGGGAATGAGTTGATGTCGGTATCGCCACCCCCTGCGGACGCTCTCGATCATCTCGGCGACGATTGGTACCGTCACCACTTCGACTGCCAGGCACCGGTGCTGGGCCATCATCTGCATGAGATTTTGCGTCACCTCCGTTCCCAATGCCCCGTGGCTCGGAGCGATCGTCACGGCGGTTATTGGGTCGTTTCCCGCTACGAGGACGTGTACCACGTGGCCGAGGACTGGCAGACATTCAGCTCCGCCGAGGGCCTGAGCATCCCGGCCCTGCCGATCGCGGTGCGCAATATTCCCATCGAGATCGATCCGCCCCAGCATCGGGCTTTCAAGCGCATCATCAGCCACTACCTGACCCACGCCTCGGTGCTCCCATGGGAGGACCGCACCCGTGAGCTCGTGACCGGGCTCATCGACAGCTTCATCGAAACGGGAAAATGCGACTTCATCGCCCAGTTCGCTTTTCCACTTCCGGCCTTATCGCTCTTCGGTATGGTCCTCAACGCTCCCCCGGATGAGCTCGACTACGTCGGCTATCTGGCCTCGAAGGCCCATCTGCCCGAGGACCCGGATGGACCGGAATGCTGGAAAGCGCTTTCCGAGTGGGTGCGCACGTTCGTCGAATCTCGCCGGCACCAGCCGCCAGTGGGTGATGTCGTGGATGCGGTCATGGGTGGCGAGGTCGAGGGGCGAGCGGTGACCAACGACGAGGTCATCGGCACCATTCAGAACTTGATCCTGGGTGGCCTGGAGACGACGGCCAGCGCGTTGGGCATGACCATGATCCGGTTGTGCGAGCATCCGGAGATTCCCGAGGTGCTCAAGCGCGACCCGACCCAGATCCCCGCGGCTATCGAGGAACTGCTCAGATTGGATGGTCCGCTCATCGCCATCGCTCGCACCGCAGTCCAAGAGGCCGAGCTGGGAGGGGCAAGGATCGAGCCGGGAGACAAGGTCCTGGTGTACTTCGCGTCGGCCAACCGTGATACGAGCGAGTTCCCCGATCCCGAGACGTTCGATCCCAATCGGCAGAACCGCCATCTGGCCTTCGGGGCGGGGCCGCATCGGTGCGTCGGGTCCAACCTGGCTCGCATGAACATGAGGATCGCTTTGGAAGAGATCGTGGCCCGGCTCGACGACCTGTCCATCCAGGAGGGCACCGAGCTGCACTTCCACGCCACGAGCACCCGGGCGCCACGGGAGGTACCGATTTGTTTCACGCCGGGCCGGAGATTGGGGGCCCTCACGTGAATCAGATCCACGCCCCGAGCGAGGCAGGTCGAGACCGTAGCGCCTCGACCTCCCGCCTGATGCTGATAACCAGCGATTCTCACGTCGCCCCTCGCATGGAGGAATTCCGGCCCTTCATCGAACTCGAATATCTGGACGACTTCGACGCCTTCCTGGTGGCCTATCGCGAGGTCGGCTCCCGCAACTTCGAGGCCCGGGCGTTGCGCCATCGCTTGGACCCAGAAGAGATCGAACGCTGGGAGACAGGCGTCGTCGAGGCTGGCTTCCTGGAAGGGGCCTCGGACCTCAAGGCCCGGCGGGAATTCATGGCCCGGGATGGCGTGGCCGGTGAGGTCGTTTTCCCCGATTTCGGTCGCCCGTTCGAGTTGTACGGGTCGCCGTCGCAGGCGGCTTATTTGGAGAAAGAAGCCTCCCCCGACCACCTGGCCGCTGGCAACCGGGCTTACAACCGCTGGTTGACCCACTTCGTTGAGGAGGCCGGGAGTCTGTCGGCCGCCATGGCCCCGAGCAATCGGTGGATCGACGTGGCCGTGGTCATCTCCGAGCTGGAGACGTTCAGGGATGCCGGCTTCCGGGGGATCGTGCTCCCGTCGTTCGGTTCGGAGCACCCGCTCTTTCACCCTGACCACGACCCCATCTGGAGCGCCATCGAAGCGCTGGACCTGGTGGTGGCTTGTCACGGCCCGGCCTCGCTGACGACGACCGCCCCGCTGCGGACGCCCGGCGCGCCCCACCCCGGCCGCGGCCTACGCCATCATGAACCGGGAGTTCAAGTTCTTCAGCCATAACGTTCTCTCTCACCTCATTTGGGGCGGGGTGCTCCAACGTCACCCGGAGCTACGGGTCGTGTTCACCGAGCAAGGCTCAGGCTGGACGATCGCCGACCTGGCCCAGATGGACCACACCTACGCCGACAGCTACCTGCGCCGAGACATTCGCGACGTCCTTCCTCTCCAACCGAGCGACTACTTCAGGCGGCAGTGCTACTTGGGCTCTTCGCTCTTCTCGCGCGCCGAGGTCGCTTCCCGAAAGCGCATCGGGGTGGACCGCATGATGATCGGGACCGACTATCCCCATCACGAGGGGACCCTGGGAGGGGGCCACGGCACCAGGGAGTACCTCCGGGCGACCTTCGGCGAAGCCCACGTGCCCGAAGCGGAGGCCCGTCTGATGCTGGGCGAGACCGCCGCCGCGGTGTACCGCTTCGACATCGAGGAGGTCAGGGCAGTGGCCGATCAGGTCGGCCCCTGGCCGAGCGAGGTGCTGGCACCACCCGAGCATGATCTCTTCCCGCGCGGCGACATCCGCCGGCCGCTGGACTGTTCCGGGACGTAACGGCGAACATGGGCGAAAGGGTGGCCCTTATCACCGGGGCGTCCCGCGGCATCGGTCGGGCGACTGCGCAGCTGCTGGCCGCGGCGGGGGCGTCCGTGATGTTGATCGCCCGGCACGCCGGTGATCTCGAGTCGGCCGTGGCCGACATCACCGCAGACGGCGGGTCCGCCGCCTGGCACCAGGCCGACGTGGGCGACCCGAGCGATGCCAAACGGTGCGTGGACGCCACCGTCGAACGCTTCGGCGGACTCGACATTCTGGTCAACAACGCCGCCACCAGCCCGACCCGGGGCCCGCTGGTCGACGTGGACCACGGCCTGGCCATGAGAACGGTGGAAGTCAATCAGGCCGGACCGCTCGCCTGGACGGCCGCGGCATGGCACGCTTGCATGCGCGATAGGGGCGGCAGCATCATCAACGTGGTGTCGTTGGGGGGGCTCACTGTCTATCCCAACGCCGGGTGGTACGGGACGACAAAGGCGGCAACCATCCACCTCACGGAGCAACTGGCCTTCGAGCTCGGACCGGCCGTGCGGGTGAACGCGGTGGCACCGGGCGTGGTCCAAACGACCTTCGGCAAGTCCAACGAAGAGGAATACGCGCTGCCCGTCTCGGTGCAGAAAACCGGCCAATCCCGGTCCGCCCAAATCGCCGATATGCTCCCCATGAAGCGGATCGGAGAGCCGGTCGACATCGCCCGGGCCATCGCCTTCCTGGCTTCCGACGACGCCTCCTGGATCACCGGACAGACCCTGGTTGTAGACGGGGGCGCCTCGGTCCTGCCCTGGACCGGGCCGTCGTAGTCGCGCCCGGGGCGGGCTCGACACCGAGACTGTCTCGGTCGCCCGGCTCATCTTGCCTATCGACGGCGTCGCCACCGGGCTGTTCGCCTATTCTGAGGGCAGATCGGGCGGGACCGGTCGCCGCGATCGGTCCCGGCCCTTTGCGGACAGCCGGTTTTCCGCCCGCGGAAGGCCGATCGAGGATGTGGAGTGACAGGAGGACTCGGTAAGGTGGCGTCAATTGAGGTCAGGTCGCTGGGTCACGATGTACCGTTCGGAGCTCGCATCGGAGGGGTGACGGTCGAGGCCCTGGAGGACCCGGAGATTCGCCAGCAGATCATGGCCATCTTCGAGGATCGCGGCATGATCGTGTTCGATGGGGTCGATCCGACCACCGAGACGCAAATCCGGGTCAGCGAGGTCTTCGGACCGCTCAAGGACCACCCCAGCAAGACCACGACCCGGGTAGATGCCGACAAATGGTTGGGCGTGATCGCCATTTCCGCCACTCCCGACATGTGCGTGGTCGAGATAGACGGCGAGCCGCTGATCAGTTACCAGCCCTGGCATTTCGACCACTGCTACAACGATGAGCTCAACCGAGCCGGAGTGTTGCGCGCCGCCATCATCCCGCCCGAAGGGGGGCGGACCCTGTACGCGGACGGGATCCAGATCTACGAGGCCTTGTCGCCTGATGTGCGGGCCAAGCTCGAGGACCTGAGCATCATCTACACCCTCGACCTCCTCTATCCCCACCAGCGCTTCGGGCTGCCGAAGACGTTCAAGCAACTCCGTCCGTTCGCCCACGCGGACAAGATGCTCGAAAACGCGCGGACCTTTCCGCGGGCCATCCACCCCGCCGTCTGGACCCGGGCCACGGGCGAGAAGGTCGTCCACATGTGCGGCTACATGGCCGTCGGGATCGAGCACCGGGAGACCCCGGAGGGCGAAGCCCTCTTCGCCGAGGTGTGGGAGGCCATCTCCGAAGCCATCGTCCCCTACGTCCACAGCTGGCACGAGGACGAGATGGTGGTCTGGGACAACTGGCGCATGCTCCATGAAGCCTGTGGCTGCGACCCCAAGTACGACCGGGTAATGCACCGCACGACCATCGAGGGTGACTACGGACTGGGGCGCTTCGAACACGGAGCCCGCCCCACGATGGCCGCGCCGTCGATGTAGTCCCGTCGTCGATGCGGTGGCGCCACGGCCCTCGTGTAGATTCGAGTCAGAGTTTGTGACCGTTTTCTGTGGCGCCCCGAGATGGGTGCCTACTCGACCCGGTGGGACCACGGGCTAAGGAGCACCACGACTATGGATCGCCTGCAACTGGACGTCGACTTTTTCGGTGCCGCCTTCAAGGAGAACCCCTACCCCCTGTACGAAGAAGTCCGGGCCGTCGGCAATGTGGTGTGGAACGACCAGCTGCCGGGTTGGATGGTGGTGGGATTCGACGAGAGCCTCGCCGTCCTCATCAACCAGGGAGAGTGCTTCGCCCAACTGGCCGGCGACCCGGAGATGAATCCCTGGTTTGAGGCCCCAAACATGATCACGGTGGACGGCCCGTACCATCGACGGCTGCGCGGCGCCCTGTCGCCGTTGTTCACCCGCAGCGCGGTGGCGAAATGGGAACGGCGCGTCGGCGAGGTGGTGGAAGGGATGCTGGCGCCGCTGGTGGCGGGCAACGACCGCTTCGACCTGATCTCGGATTTCACCCTGCTACCCACGGTGATCGTGGCCGACATGCTGGGCGTGCCCCCCGAACGGTATGACGACTTCCGCCGGTGGTCCCACAACATCAACACCAACTTGTCGTGGGGCTTCGAGGACGAGGCGACCCGGGCCATGCTCCGCCAGACGGCGACAGAGCTCAACGACTACCTGCGCGAGGAGATTGACCGCCACCGCCGCGAGCAGCTCGATGACCTGCTGACCTTCATGTTGCACCTCACCGGAGAGCAGGCCATGACCGATGGGGAGATCCTCTCCACCGCGGTCCTGTTGCTGAGTGCGGGTTACGACACCACCGCCAAGACCATGTCCAACTGCCTCATCGCCCTGGAGGGGAACCCCGATCAGCGCCAGCGGGTGGCCGCCGACCCGTCCCTCGTACCGGCCGCCATTGAGGAGAGCATGCGCTGGTTCGGTCCGGTGCAGTTTGTCCCTCACGTGGTGGCCAAGGACGGTTCCCTGGGTGGCATGCCCTTCTCGGGTGGCGAGGTCGTGTACGTGTTGATCGCCGGGGCCAACCGGGATCCTCGCCGCTGGTCCGACCCTGGGCATTTCGACGTTTTCCGGGAGGCCAAGTCGCATCTGGCCTTCGGCTATGGCCACCATTTGTGCCTGGGGGCCCCGCTGGCCCGGCTGGAGATGAAGGTGGCCATCGAGCAGTTGCTCCGCGTGGCCCCCGAATATCGCCTGCGGGATATCGACTTCGGCAACTCCCTCTTCATCCGCGGACCGGAGACCGGCATCGTCGAGGTCGGCGTTCGCAGCTCGGCCTGATCCGCCTCCCTCCTCCACCTCGTTCCCCTTCCCGTCATAATCGAGACCGATACCTCTGCCCGGCTAACCTCGGCCATGGTCACTGACGTGCCTCCCGCCGGGCCGCCCGCCACCAGCGTCGACGATGTCCTCGCCCGGATGGCCTCGATCGCGTCGTCGCTGCCGCCCTCGGACGGGGTGGCCTGCTTCAACCGGATGTACCAAGGGGTGACCGAAGCGGTCCAGTCCAATATCCAGCAGGGATCCTTCACGGATCCGACGTGGGTGTCGGACCTCGACGTGGTGTTCGCCAATCTCTATTTCGAGACCATAGACGCCATGTCCGGCGGACCGGGAGGAGTGCCGGGCGCGTGGGAGCCGCTCGTCGCGGCTCGAGCGAACAACGGGGTCGAACCCATTCAGTTCGCCCTGGCCGGAATGAATGCCCACATCAACTACGACCTGCCGCTGGCCGTGGTGGCGACCTGTAATCAGGTAGCGAGCGCGCCCCTGGACGGCTCGCACCACACTGATTATCAGAAGGTGGACAGCCTTCTGGACGCCGCCGAGCAGTCAGTCCGGGAGTCCTTCGAGCCGGCCGACGTCCAGAACGTCGACCGCCATGTGGCTGCGGTATTGAACCTGGTTGGGAACTGGAGCATCACCTCTGCCCGGGATGTGGCGTGGGACACCGCTGTCGCACTCTGGGAGATCCGCGACAACCGGCTGGCCACCGACCTCTTCACCGGGGCGTTGGCCCGGACCGTAGCCATGGCCAGTCGGTGCCTATTGGTGGCCGTCTGAGCCTTGCCGCCAAGGCGTCGCGCACCCCCAGAGCTTCAGGCGAGAGGAGCCCGGCCGGGCGTTGGGGGGGCGGTAACGCGGTCAAACGAGCGCTCCCGACTTGACGGGCACCCTTGCGACAACCCGGTCGCGGCGAGATACTGGAGGGAGGTTGGCGCGGCGAAGGGAAGGACGGGGTGAGCGGGGCCAGCAGGGGCGACGGCGAAGACGCCCTCTAAGTCTTTCCATCGGTGGAATCACTGGACGCTTGAAAGTCGGGAGGAAGGAGCATCATGTCGGACGATAGGACGAGGGAGCTCGCCAGAGCTGTAGCCGAGCTCGCGGTGTCAAGGATGCACGGCCAGGCTCCTCCGGCTCCGCCGCCGGGCCGGCCGGCGACGACGCCCCCACCCGCTCCCCGAGGCCCGAGCGGACTCCTGGGCCAGAGGCCGGCGACGACCCCCCCACCCGCTCCCCCAGGCCCGAGCGGACTCCTGGGCCAGAGGCCGGCGACGACCCCCCCACCCGCTCCCCCAGGCCCGAGCGGACTCTTAGGCCAGAGGCCGGCGACGACCCCTCCCGCCACCCCACCGCCGCTGCCCGGTCAGAAGCCGGCGCCCACCCCTCCCGCCACCCCACCGCCGCTGTCGGGCCGGACCCCTATCGACACGCCCCCCGGTGCGCCGACGCCAGGGTGGGTGCCGGGCAAGAAGCCGGCGCCCACCCCTCCCGCCACCCCACCGCCGCTGTCCGGCCAGAAGCCCGCGCCCACCTCTCCCCCGGCGTCGGGTTGGGTGTCAGCCAAGAAGCCGGCCCCGCCTCCCCTTTCTTCGGGGCCGGAGGGCGGAGCCCCCGCGCCGGTGGCCGGGACAGGGTCTCCCCAGATCGGCACGAGAGTCCCGGCCCCGGCTCCGACGAAGAAGAAAATTGTGGCCGGACGCGAAGTTTCGCTGGCTCCGGAGCAGCTCGACGGCCTCGATACCGACGAGGATCCGGCCGAGGACACCCTGAGCCGACTGCGCCAGGCCGTCGCCGACCACCAGAAGGCGACGGATGACGCAGGAGCTGATGCTCGGCTGTCGATCGTGCTCGGTCTGTGCGACACGTATATCAACCGCCACGCCGACAAGAGCGGGAAATGGTCCGGAAAGAACGTCGCAGCTGTCGAGGACATCAAGGCCGAAGCGATGGTGGAGCGGGGCCGGCGCCTGGCCGAAGCCCGCTATCTCCAGGATGCGTATGCGGCGGGCGGGGGCGGCCCGTCGCCGACCCCTATGAGTGCCCAGACCGACAAGACCCTGGACGAGGCGCATCCCGCCACGCAAGCTTTGGCCCAAGGAGACACCCTCGACACCGTGCTCGGGGCCGACCAGGGGACGTTGGATCTCATCAAGAAATACGGCCTGACTGAGGCCGAGATCCTGGCGGTGAAGGTCTACACCTCAGACGACTACAAGTACATCAACCCGGCCACCGCCAACAGCAAGGACTGGATGAAGGCCCAGAAGTTCCAGGGGAAACCGGAGGACTACCTGAAGAGTCCTCAGGGGCGTGCGGAAATGAAGCGGTTCCTGGAAGAGGGGTCGTTGCATGGTGCCATGGCTATCGCCGCCTTGCAAAAGCTCGAAGACAAAGCGGGACCGTGCTTCCGGGGGGACCGACTGACGCCGGAACAGTTCGAGGAGAGATACGGCCAGGATGCGCCAGGTAAAAAGAAGTTGCCCAAAAGGACGCTGACCAACCTGACCAGCATCGCGAGGAAAGAAGACAGTGCGAAGCAGTTCGCCAACTCCAGCGAGAACTCGAAAGCCACCATAAGCGTGATGACCGACGTAGACGTAAAACACGGCCGGGAGATCCGAGATCTGTCTGTTTATGGTCGAGGAGAGGAAGAGTGGTTGCTGCTCCCGGGTGCGGTCTTGGAAACAGTTTCTTGGGTCGAGCTCCCGACCGGGGACACCGGCAGCCCAGCGGCGACGAGATGGGTGCGCGTCCAGGCCAAGGAAGAGTAGAAGCAGTGCCCCATTCGTGACCGGGGCCGGAGCCGGTATCAGTGCGCCAGCGTTGGCGGGAGGCCGAAGGCAAAAGCCCCGTACGCGGCCAGCTTGCCTCCCGCCGCAACTGCAGGGTGGGCCGCTCCGGCGTGGACGTCTCGCCAAGCGCGCTGGATGGGAGTGTCGAGGCTCAGGGCTCCAGCTCCGACGTCGGCGAAGACACGATCGACGGCAGCCACCGCGCATCTGCCTGCGAGGACCTGGTCGCGGTCTATCCGAGCGAGGAGCTCCGCCGGGTATTCCCCGCCCGCGGCAACGGCGTCGGTGATCTCTGCGAAGTTCCGAAACAAACTGAGCCGAGCCCCGTCGAGATCCGCAGCTGATTCGGCCAGGCGAATTTGCGTGCTTGGTTCGGCGGCAGCTTTGGTGCCGAATCGGGTGACTCGGTCCTTCTGCAACCTCACGTAATCGTCGAGCGCCCCCTGCGCGATGCCGACCAGGGGAACCGTTGGCACGTGGGAGAAGATTTTCATGAACGGCACCTTGTAGATCGATGCGTCGCTGATATCGGAGCCGGACTTGGCCAGGTTGTGCACCCGGTGGGCGGGCACGGTGGCGTTGACAACGATGTCGCAACTCCCGGTGCCGCACATCCCCATCACGTTCCAGTTGTCGACAATCTCATAATCGCTGGCGGGGACCAAGAAGCTGAGGAAGCCGTCCTCAGGGGCATTGCGGACGACGCCCAGCACGAAGGCCCACGACGCGTGGTGGCATCCCGACGAGAACCCAAACCGGCCGTCAATCCGATACCCCTCTGCGACCTTGTCGATGTACCCGGAGCGAGGTGCCGTGGCCGAACAAACCAGCGCAGATCGGTCGCTTCCCCACACCTCGTCGGGCGCTTGGGGGTTCATCAGCGACAGCATCCACGTGTGTACCGACAGCACGCTGTGGACCCAACCGACCGAGCCATCCGCGGCTGAGAGCGTCAACACGATCTCGAAGAATGTCGCCATGTCCGCCTCGTAGCCGCCGTAACGAGCCGGTTGCAGCAGCTTCAACAAACCGGCGTCCCGAAGGTCACTGATCGTCTCATCAGGTACCCGGCGAAGCTGTTCGGTCTTTCGAGCCCGTTCCCGCAGCACCGGAACCAGCTCACGAGCCGCTCTAACCACGTCCTCGCGATCAACCAATGCCGTCCTCCTGCCCTTTCCCAACCGCCGGACCGTACCCCTTCGATGTCAGCCGAACTCGGCTATCTCGGCACCGCAACACCGGCGCGCCACCAACTCCCACCTGGACAACCCGCACCTGTCCAGCCTGTTCCCGGCCATGGGGAACCACATGCGGCTTGTCATCTTGGCCGCTGTGGTCAGGCATTGGGATGACGCACAAGCAACACCGGACACGGGGCGTGGTGGGCGACATCATCGGACACTGATCCGCCCAACACCCTGCGCAGCAGGCCGGTGTGATGGGAGCCGACCACGATCAGATTCACCTTCTCGGCTTCGGCCACGGCGCATATCCGCTCCCCAGGGTCGCCGGTTTCCACCCGGATCTCGGCCTGCAAGCCCAGGTTCGCCAGACTCTCTTGCAGGCTCCGTGTTCCTTCCTCTTTCGCTTCTTGCTCGGCGTCTTCAAAGACAGACTCCGGTACGGGGGCCGGGGCCAGCGAATCCCCGCCCGCGGCGAGCGCGGAAGTTACTCCGTGTTCGACGGTCAGAAACAGGTAATGGTGATCGGGCCCGAGCAGGTCTAACGCTTCCTTCACAGCATTGTGATCGAATGCGGTGCCCGCGGTAGCCACCAAGACCCTGCTCATGAAAACAGACCACCTCCATCGCTCGCTTGTGTGGTTGAAGACCTTAGCCTTGCGCCGGGTACGAACACCTGCTCGGTAGATGCCCTGCTGAGGATCTCTTCTTGGCCCGACGGACTGCGCCTGCGGCCCGTGATCGTGGCTGGGCGTGTACGTCTTTCCGCTACCTTGGCCGCAATGGGTCGCCGACTGAAGAAGAAGCCGCTCGCCGTTGTGGGGGTTTTGGGCACAATGGCCGCCATCTGGTGGTACGCCCTGAGACCCCGGTTCCGCAAGCGCCCCTGACCCACGGTGTGCTCGAGCCGCGACAACTGATCGTCCTCAAGGAAGCGGCTTCGATGGCTACGGTTCACTTTTCTGAGGGCGAAGACTCAGCGCTCGGCTTCCCAGGTCCAAAGAGGGACCTCCCGGAGAGGGTGGAGCTCATCGTCGGTGGTGGCGTTGGAGTTCTGCATGGCTACCTTGGTGCCGAACTCGACGTGTGACCGCACCGCGCCGCGAAACGGCTCGTCGTCCGGTAGGCCGACCTCATCTACGGCAGCCAAGTAGAGATCGACGAAGCGCTGGCGTTGTTGCTCAGTGATCTTCAGGTTGCGATGGACGTCGATCAGATGCCCGAAGCCGAGTTCCCGGGTGAAGCGGTTGGGCCCTCCGAAGGATTCGGCGGTGAACCAGGTCAAGTGGTCAACGTGATCGGGTTTGCCGGCGCCGAACAAGGGCTGGAGGATCGGGTCGGCCAGGACGCTGGAGTAAAAGTGGTCCTCCAACTCGTGCAGGCCCTCCATTCCGCCGGCGTGCTCGTACAGGGTCTCCTCTGACATAGATAGGAGCCTACGAGCTGTGGTTCCGCGAGGCTCAGTGTCCAAACGCCCACGCCACCATCAGCGGGAACTCTTCCCTCCAGAACGCGTCGCCATGGGACCCGGTCCGCTCGGCCATGACAACGTCTGCACCTGCTTCGCGCAGCGCGTCCGCCCAGCGGCTGGCGTTCTTGAGGAAGAACCGCTCCTGCATACCGGCGACAAGGTAGACGCGCGGTAGCGAGGTCGGCATCACCGCTGGAGGTCGGTAACCTCCGCCTGGCGAGGCGCAGAAGACCGCTCCGTAGATGTCGGAATGACGAAGCCCCATGGCGAGCGCCAACTCTCCACCCGCCGAGACACCCAACACCGCCGTCCGGTCGGCGGGCAGCGCAACCTGGAAGCGCGACCGTGCCCATTGGCTGACGTCCTCGACAAAGAACTTCTCGTGCGCCGCGAAACGTTGCGGGTCAAAGGCGAAGGCGGCCGTGGTCTGGCCTGGTGAGTACTCATGCAGCCGCCGCGTCTCGTCGTCCACTCGGTGTGCCCCGATGATCATCGTGGGCGGGAGGTCGGCGGACTCGAGCAGGTCTCCCCAGCCGCCGATCATCTGGCCGTCGCCAGCGAAGACGACCGCCTCGGGCGGGTCCGGCGGGACATACGCTGTGACCTGCCGTCCACCGTCGTAGGCAAACGTCTCGGTGACGAAATGGCCCTTGATTACCACCGGTCGGTTCTGGTTCGTCTGGACGATATCGCCGGTGCGTACTGTTCTATGAGGCGCCGGTCGGGACACAGGTGTATTTGCCGCCGTTCGCCATGCTAAGGCTTCCGTTTCGGACAACGGCCGTGAACCAACAGTCGACCGGATGAGGCTGGCCGGCGGTGAAGGTCAGTGGCGGCGACCAACCCTGCAACGTGTCACCCTTCAACGATTGCAATCCCTTTACGATCTCTGCGCTGCTTGGAGCATCGCCCTGGCCCAGGCCGCCGGCTTTTACGGCGTCTGCAAGAAGCAATCCGGAAGGCCACGACAAAGCCGACAACTCAGACCACGCGTTGGGGTTGCTACGCAGGCCCGGATAATACTTATCGACCGCCGCATTCATTGCTTCGGTGGATGGAGTGCTCTCGTTGAACGGGAGGGCCGGGACTTCGGCCCAGAAATTCTCGTTCACGCCTTTGGACGTCACATAGATCAAACTCCAACCCACTCCCCCACCAAAATAGATCGGATGATAATTCTGGACGAGGCAGTCGGCGGCCACCTTCACCGCAGTCGATGCGCCGAGGGCGAGGAAGACCGACTGAATATGGCCTTGGTCGGCCGCCACGCACTGCGCCGTGTAGTTGGGGGCGGTCGCGGAAATGGATTCATTGATCGAGTCTGCTACGCCCAGCTTCTTACCGGCAGCCGCAACCAACTTGATCCCCACCGAACACAGTGGCGACTCCGCACACTGGAAACCAGCGAAGTTGGTGGCTCCAGCGGCTTTGGCGACCCAAGCATCGGAGTAGCTCGTACTGTCGTAGGTCTGGGCCTCGGGGTAGAAGTCAGAGTTCGTATAGAACGGCACGCCTTCTGCGTTCCCTCCAACCACAGGGATGCCAGCCGCCTTGACTGAGGCCTCCCAACTCGAATCGAAGTTCGTCAAGTCCACTATCGCGTCCACATGATCCGACACGAGGACCTGGGCGTTCGACGCGGCGGTCCCCGGGACGCTCGCATCGTCCTCGACTTTCAGACTGACAGGATGCCCACTGACACCCCCCGATCCGTTGACCGTATTGACCCAAGCCTTGTACACATCCACCGCACCTGTGAACTCAGACCCGAAAGGGCCCGAACAGCTGCACATCACACCCACCGTAATGGGTGCTCCCGTGGGAGTCGCGCCGGTAGATCCCGTCGAGGTCCCGCCGGTCGCTCCCGTGGATGTCGCGCTGGTCGACGAAGGGCCCTTACTGGACGAGCACGCCCCGAGAACCAAAGCCAAAGTCAAAACCGCCACACCGCAGGTGAACTTCCGTCGTTGCATCATGCCGACCCCCCTATTTTTAGGCTTGATAACTTTGTCGCCCATCCCCCGGCGCGACACGAATCGTCCGTACACCTTAGGCGTCAAGTAGTGTGACGTCAATGCGGCTTGGTAGTCCCGCTCGCCGACACCGCCATCGACGCTGAATCGACCCGGAGGGACCACCCAAGGGTCGCCCTAGCGCTGCCCTTTGAGTCACGCGGAGGATTGCGGACCGCTCGTTCGCGACGGGGACGGTCGCTTTCCAACGATCATGGACCGGACGCCCCGGTGTGGAGGGACGCTTTCAATAGCCGGCTGGCTGCTCGACGACTGACCCTGTCTACGGCACGCCACTGATGTGTTCGGCCTCGATCTTGACTATCAGCCGGACCTGGTCGCGCCCCCCGTACCAGGCGTACGGGCCGCCGGTGTACTTATGGGACAGCTCTTCGATCGAGGCTTCGCCACCTTCACTGGTCACCTCGATCACCCGGCCGCGTATCTGGTGGTAGCTGCTCGGCGCGGTGGGCGCCGAGACCGCAACAGCGACCTGCGGGTCCCGCTCGAGATTACGGGCCTTCTGCATCCCCTGCACGATATTGATCACGACATGTTCACCGTCGGTGTCGACCCAGGTCTGGGTCAGCTGCGGCGAGCCGTCCGCCATAACCGTGGCCACGTAGCAAAGCGCCGGGCCGCGCAGCAGCGCAACCAGCTCATCAGGCAGAGTCATCACGTCTCCATCTCAGCACCGGGGCGGTCGCTGTCCTTCCCACGCTAATGCGGCTGTCTCGATGAGGGGTCCGGTACCGAACCGGTCGAGCTGTGGCGCTCCCGCGAATAGGACTTTCGACCGTCCGACAAGGGACTGAAGTCACACCCCAAGCAAAGGTCGCGGTCACCTTCTGTGTACCATCTTGATGGTGCAACGCCGGTCACCGATTCTGATCGCGCGCCTGACTCCCTTCGGGATCTCATGGGCAACGAATCCAGCTGGTGCTGAGGAATTCCCAGTTCGGATCCGATCCTCACTGACAACTCAGCCGGAGAAAGCAGATCTCTCGGGTGGTTGACCTGACTGCTGGCATAACAGACCAGGTCACGGCCTGGGCGACGCTGGCGGCCGTCGTGGTCGCACTGGGTGTTTCGCTGGTCCCCGTTGGGTGGCGATGGCTCACACGACCCCGTCTACGTTGGACGGTCGGACCGCTTGAGCCGCATCAGAGAATGACCTGGACTGATAGCGGCCAGGTCGAAGGATCGTACCTTCGTGTCAGGGTCACCAACGAGCCGGGGAGGCTAGGAACCCGCCCAGCGGAGAATGTCCGGGCACAGGTTGAGACGGTCTGGGTACGAACCCCCAGCGAGCCCGGCGAACCCGCGCCATGGGTGAATTTGGGCGTCGACGTCACTCCACTGACTTGGTCGAGCCGCCGAGACGAGGATCATCCAATCGGCCAACAGGTCACCGTCATCGCGTCAGGTAGCACCGACTACACAACGTTCGCCGGGTGGAACCGCCAGCGTCGCAGTCTCGTCGTCTACGGGGCACGCGCCGACGATCAACAGACCATGCAAGGGTTCGGCCTGGGGGAGTACCGCCTCAGAATCGTACTCACGGCCAACGGTCTCAAGCCTCTTATCGCTCACGTAAAAGTCATCGCCCAACAGGACGCAATCACCGAGGTCGAACCCTCTCACGAACCAGACCGAACCGGAGCGGCCGATCCCCCTCTGGGCCAGGCGCGAACGGGGCCGGGCGGCGGGTGATACGGCGAACAGCTTACGATGTCCACGGTGTGAAAAAGTGACGCAAGACGTCGGAGACTGCGACAGGTCGAGCAAGGAGCACGGAAGATGGATGACGCTGCTGCCGTTCACAAGCAGCTCGTGAGGGGGCTTACCACCAAGGATCTGGACGCGGCGGTGTCCTGCTGGCATCCGGACGTGGACGTCGTTCACTTGCTCCGCCCGGATCGGAGCTGGCATGGTGCCGACACCTACCGGCGGGTGCAAGCCCACATTTGGGACAGCTGCCCCACATGCCGCGAGGAGGTAGTTTCGAGTGGCGTGGTCGGGAACCTTATCTATCTGGAGACGTTGACCTACCACGCCGACGGCTCGGCGATTCCCTGTGTGAGCATTCTGGAAGTGGAGGGCGGCCAGATCCGCAGGGGGCGGATATACACCGATCGACCCGCGCCAGACGGCTTATCCATGGATGGCTGGGTCCATGACATGAACCCTTAAAGTGCCGGGGGGCCGGCTGGACCCCGGAGGGACGACGGCTTCGTCGTGGTCGTAGGCAGCATGGGCTCAGATCACACGGTTGCTCGGTCAGTCGCCTCCGAGCACGACGACCTTGGTCTCCAAGTATTCGTGGAGACCTTCGCGGCTGCTCCCTTCGCGGCCGATGCCGGACTGCTTGTAGCCCCCGAACGCGATACTCAGGTCACCGCGCTTGGCGTTATGACCGACCGTGCCAGAGCGGATGCGCCGCGCTACCTCGAGCGCCCGGTCTTCGTCGTTGGTAAAAACCGAAGCGTTGAGCCCATAGATCGTGTCGTTGGCGATCCTGATGGCGTCCTCCTCGTCGTCTGCGGGGATCACGCTCAGGACCGGACCGAAGATCTCCTCTTGGGCGATGGTGGCGGAGCTGTTGACGTTGCCGAAGACCGTCGGTTCGACGAACCAGCCGCGCTCGAGATTATTTGGACGGCTGCCACCGGTGGCGAGCGTGGCGCCGTCGGCGATGCCCTTGGTGATGTACCCCTCGACGCGATGGCGCTGACGATCGGACGACAGCGGACCCATCTGGCTGTGCGCGTCAAACGGATCGCCGACCTGCAGCCGCGAGAAGATAGCCGCGAGCGCTTCGACCATCTCGTCGTGACGATCACGGGTCACCACGACCCGCGCAGCGAGTTGCACGCCTGGCCTGTGAGGAACAACCTCTTGGCTCGCAACAACGTCGGCCACCTTCCCGATGTCGGCGTCGTCAAGCACGACCGCGGCCGATTTGCCCCCCGATTCGAGACTGCACCGGGCGATGCGCTCGCCGCACAGCGAGGAATACGCCGACCCGCCGCAGTCGAACCGGTGAACGTGATCTTGTCAACCCGGGGGTCCCGGACCAAGACCTCCGACGCCTCACGATCGGCCGTGACGACGTTGAGCACTCCCCTCGGGAGCCCGACCTGCTCCGCCGCCGCGGCGATCACACGTACCCTTCACCCGGTGCTTCGGGCGACGCCTTGAGAACGACGGTACAGCCGGCCAGTAAGGCCCGAGCGACCTTATGACAGGCGAGCGTTAGCGGCCCGTTCCACGGGACGATCGAACCGACCACACCGACCGGCTCACGGACCAGCAGCGCACGCTGACCGCCGCCACCAGGCGTGACCTCCTCCTCGAACACATACGTGTCGGCCAGGTCCGCATAGGCGTTGATCGGCATGGCCGCACCTGAGCCAGCACGGCACGCGACCCTGAACAATACGCCAGACTCCCGAGGCCAGAGCTGGCCCAACAGGTCAGAGCGCTCCTCGATCGCCGCCCCGAGAGCACGCAATACCGATGCTCGGTCAACGTGCGAAAGGCGAGGCCACGGACCGTCGTCGAACGCTTCGCGTGCCGCGGTCACGGCTCGCTTGATGTCGGGGCCGTCCGCCTCGGCCACCTCGAAAAAGAGCTCCTCGGTGGCCGAATCGATCACCTGGATCTTCGAATCGGAGGTCGCCTCGACCCACTCTCCTCCGATGAAGAGCCGATCAGCGTTCTCGATCGGAGTATTGATGGCGTCGATCGATGACATGTAGCCCTCCCTTGCCCGCAGCATCCCTCAACCGCAACCTAGCGCCTTGCTCGGGACCTGCCCACCACGGCTGTTCCTGGAATAGGATCCGCCGCTCGTGTACCCCTCTCGCGTGTCTCAACGACCCGACACTCGTCGCTCAGATGTTTGGTGCCCTGGCCAGCAACCGACAAGCTGGAACCGCGGTCTCGATCTGGAGGGCGCTCCGGGGAGACTCTCCCGATGACGGCGGAGCTTTCCGGCAAAGTGGTCATCATCACCGGCGCGGCCGGCAACATCGGGTCTGGCTGCGTCAGGCGGGCGGCCGCTGAAGGCGCGATAGTCGTGGCCTCGGACCTACCGGGTTCGAGGGTCACCGACGTCGTCACAGACGTCGTGCGCAGTGGCGGCACCACGGTGGCGCACCAGGGCGATGTGAGCGAGGAACACGACGTCATCGCCATGGTGCAAACCGCCGTCCGTGAGTTCGGTAGGGTCGATGCGCTCGTCAACGTCGCTGCCGCGATCAACCTCACCGCCATGGACGGCGACATCGCGGAGATGGACGTCGCGCTGTGGGACCGCACTATGGCGGTCAACCTCAGAGGCCCGATGCTCGGGTGCAAACACACCATTCCGATCATGGTCGGGCAAGGTGGCGGCTCGATCGTCAACTTCGCTTCTACCGCCACCTTCCTCGCCGACAAGCGCAGGGTGGCCTACGCTTCGTCCAAGGCCGCCCTGCTCGGGCTGACGCGGGGCGTGGCCACGACCTACGGAAAACGTGGGATCCGGTGCAACGCCGTCGCCCCCGGCGCCATCTGGTCGGAGGCCGCAGAGGAGCGCGTGGGTAGCCGTTCGATCGTGGAAGCGACCCGGCTGACGCCCCGACTCGGCGTCCCAGACGACGTCGCCCACATGGTCGTGTACCTCTGTTCGGACAAGTCCACCTATGTCACGGGGCAGACCTTCCTCGTTGACGGTGGAGGGACGGCCCACCAGCCATGGGTGGGCTTCGTCTGAGGACAAAACCTTGGCTGTTCCCTCCTGCTGGCCCACCTGACACCCATCCCCACGTACAGGAGATGATGGGACCGAAGAACAAAGAGGTGAGGACTGATGACTCCGGAGACGATCATCACCTGTGTGGATTGCGGGGGCCAAGCCCACCTGCTCACCACCTGGCCCGACGATGACCCGCCCGAACCTGGCGATGTCATGACCTATCACTGCGCCGATTGCTGGGAGCGGTTGGACCTTGTCCTCCCAGATGTCGACGTGCAGCCAGACTGAGACGAGCAGTTGTCGGAGCCTCCGGGGATCCGCCGCCGGTTCGCGTCTCAGGCGGCGGCGACGATAGAGAGGTTTTGCGGTTCAGTGCGCGCCCGGTCGTTCGGCGCGTTGAGGGCGGATCGGGCTTCTCCCAGGGTTGGGTACAACCCCACGACCCGGTCGATGCCCGAGGAGAAGAGGACGCGGGTCGTGCTTGGGTGGCTGGACACGATGGCGGCTGCGCCACGGTGTTCACGAACCTGGCGTACCGCTCCGATGAGCGCATTCAGTCCGGCGGAGTCCAGAAAGGTCGTGGCCAGGTTGATGATCACCTTGGGGACCCTCCTGTGCTCGGCTGCGACTTGACGGAACTCGGTAACGCTGAAGGCATCCAGGTAACCCTTCACAGATAGCAGCACGGTGCTGTCGTCGAGACACTCCCGTTCGATATCTAGAACTGCCATGGTTGTCTCCTCCCTGGCTCTCGCCCGGTAGGTTCTTGGTTTCAAATTTGCAGTGGGGGACGGCAGGTCAGGCCGTGGCCAACGCCATCTCGCCAGCAACATCACTGCGATTGGCACTCAGGAGCAGGAGCGCCAGCACGGCGGCTCCGCCTATCAGCCCGGCGCTGATGGAGAACGCGATGGTGTAGCCGTGCACGGCTGCGGCCGCCGCGGCGGACCCGCCGCCGTGGTGGTTGAGCAGGTAGGTGGTTGTCGCGGAGGCGGCCACGGTGTTGAGGAAGGCCACACCCAGCGAGCCGCCGGTTTGCTGGGCGGTATTCACCAGGGCGCTGGCTACCCCGGCGTCGCTCGGCTCGACACCGATCAACGCCGTGCTGCTCAGCGCAACGAAGGCGGCGCCGACGCCCAAACTGGTCATGAGCTGTGCTGGCAAGAGCTGGCTCAGATAGGCACCCTGCGTCCCGACCTGGGTGAATATGACCAGACCGCCGGCGGCGAGTAGGAGCCCGCCGACGATCAACGGCCGAGGGCCGATGCGAGGCAGCAGCTGACTGGCGAGAACAGCCCCGGCCACGATGCCCACCGAGAACGGCAGGAAGGCGAACCCGGTTTTTATGGCCGAATACCCGAGGATCTGCTGGAAGTAGTAGGTCAGGAAAAGGAACGTGGCGAACAGACCGATACCGAGCAACAGCATGGAGAGAAATGACCCGCCCCGGTTGCGGTCCAAGACCACCCGCAGGGGCAGCAGCGGGTTGGGGGTGCGCGACTCGATCAGCGTGAACACGCCCAGCAGAGCCACGCCGACCACCACGAAGGCGAGTGTCGTGGGCGAGCCCCAGTGGTCGGTCTCGGCCTTGGTGAACCCATAGACCAGGGCCAGCAGTCCCAGGGTCGAGGTCACGGCGCCCGGGATGTCGTAGCCCGACCGGCGCTCGGCCCGGCTCTCAGTTACCAGGCGGGTGGCAAACAGGGCCGCGCCGATGGCGATGGGCACGTTGATCAACAGGGTCCAACGCCAGGACACGTACTGGGTGAGCAGGCCCCCGAGGATCAGGCCGATAGCCGCCCCGCCGCCGGAGATGCCCCCGAAGACCCCGAAGGCCCGGGCCCGTTCTTTGGCCTCGGTGAAGGTCACCTGGATGAGCGACAGAGCAGAAGGGGCCATGATCGCCGCCATCGCCCCCTGCAGGGCTCGGGCCGCGAAGAGCATCGCCGGGTCACGGGCCAGGCCGCCCAGCGCCGACGCCCCGGCGAAGCCCAGCAGGCTCAGGACAAACATGCGTTTCCGCCCCAGATAGTCGGCGATGCGACCACCGAGAAGCAGCAGGCCGCCGAACGCCAGGGTGTAGGCGGTAAAGACCCACTGGCGTTCATTGACCGACATGTGGAGCGCCTTCTGGGCCGAGGGCAGGGCGATCGTTACCACGGTGGCGTCCAGCACGATCATCAGCTGGGCGATAGCGATCACGGCTAAGGCCTTGAAGCGGTTAGGGTCGGTCCCGGAATCCACCGGTGGCGCGACCAATTGCGACTCTGTAACAGCCATGAAGTCTCCCTTGCTGATTCCCTGGGGGGTGGAGAATCTCGTCGGGCGGTGTATAATCGGAGCGTGCGTTCCGATTACGTACCCACTATACGGAACGATGGTTCCGGTTGTCAATCGGTTTCTCCACGCCGGTGGGTCTGGTGAGCCGGTCGTCGCGGACACCGCGAGCCCGGCCCGCGCCGGCCGAGACCCCCACCGACCAACGGGTGGATAGCGGCCCCCGGCTACGGGCCGACGCCCGACGCAACCGCGAGCTGATCCTGGCGGCCGCCGACGCGGCCTTCGCCGAGGAGGGGCTGGGCGTTCCGGTGGACGAGATCGGCCGCCGAGCCGGCGTGGGACCTGGCACCCTTTACCGCCATTTCCCGACCAAGGAAGCCCTATTTGAAGCGGTGCTGGTCGCCCACATCGAGCGCCTGGCCCGATATGGGCAGGAGCTCGCCGGTGGCGATAAACCCGACGAGGCGCTGTTCGAGTTCGTGGGCCGCTTGGCGAGCGAAGCGGCCTCCAAGCGCAACCTCGTCGATGCCCTCTCTGGCACCGGCTATGACATCAAGACGACCTCGTCCGAATCCAAGGCGGCCCTCGAGGACGTGTTCCAGCTCCTGCTCTCCCGAGCCCAGAGCGCTGGCCTGGTTCGCAGCGATGTACAACCGGCTGATCTGATGGCCCTGGTCATGGGAGCCTGTTCCCTCGGCGCTCCCGAAACCACCGAGTGCTCCCAGCAGCGGATGCTGGCCGTCGTGTGCGCCGGACTGAAGTCGGAGCCCGCCGGGTCGACACCGACCTAGGAGCACGGATTGGCGTGGGGCTCGAGAGGACACAGGGGAACGACTCATCAGCCTGCGTGACGGCCTACTCCCGTCTGCGCTCACCAAGCGGACTGAGAACTCGCCGCGTGGTGACCACGACAGCCAGGGGCCAAAGCGCTTCTGCGCCGACTGCCGCACGCTCAGCGAGTCCGCGCACACCGCCGTGAAGATCAGCCGCGAACCACACCACGAGCCCCAGTAGGACAACCGACGCTGCCATCGAGACCGGGCGCGTCAACAGCGGCGCCCATCCTTCTCGGCGAGCTGCGAAAAGAGGCCAGATAGCCAAGGCGGTCAAGGCGATCGTCGCGGCGACGGTGTGGGCCCGGGAATTCCCGTGGGCGGGCTGGGCGAACACCGCCACCATGACCGTCGCCACGCCCCCACTACCCAAGACCATTCGACCGGAAAGTCGGGCCGGTTGCAATCCCGTCGCCGTGATGACATAGCAAACACCCAGACCCGCCAGAGCCGAGGTCATCACCCATCGGTCTGCGGCACCATAGGAGGCAAGTGCACTAATCGTGTCGCGTGTCGCGTCGTATTCTGGTGGCTGGCGTGACTGGGCCAGCGTGAGGCCGAACCCGAGCAGTACCGGGGCGGCGGTCGCGGACGCAACAGCCCACCACGGGATCCGGTTCACTATCCGATCCTAAGGCGCCCCTCCCCGCTGCGCCCCATCACCGGATAGACACCATCGGAGGAATGTCCCCGGAGCCGATGGGACTCAACGCCGTCAGTCCGCCCCGCTCCAGTACTCAGGAACCGAATCGGCTGGGGGTGGTGCGGCCAGATCGGCGGGAGTCGGAGCGGAGATGCGCTCCGCCACCTTGGCCAGGGCGTTGGGGTCTAAGCCGTACACGTCAATGGCGTTGCCGCCCAGCATTGCTCGGGTCCATGTTTCGGATATCCCGGCGAAGCACAGCTGCATGGCAACCCGGGTGCTGGAGGGACCAGAAGGCTGGGTCAGGGTGCCTTCCACGTGCGGGTAGTCTGCACCCCACAGGACATTGCCGGCGTATCCCAGGCTGATGGCCGTGTGGGTTTCTTCCGGCGAGCGGTGCAGCAGACTATTGGCGTTGAACACGTTCGATGCCATGTACTCACTCGGCGGCCGAGGGCATTGCTCCCGGCATATCCAGCCTCGCCGCCGCCACACTTGATCGTACTCGGCAACGGTCCCCGGCCACCAGGTGGCCCCTTGCTGCATCAGCTCGGTATAGACCAGACGTAGGCTCGGATGCCGCTCGAACACACCGGAAAAGATGAAGCGGGGCAGAGCCCGTCGACTGAGCGACCCGGCTCGCTCCAAGAACTTCATCATCCCCTGGCTCGGCCCGTCTACCTGCTCCGTGCCGGCGGCGATGCCGCAGTGGGTCACGAGCGGGACACCGAGGTCCTCACAGGCGGACCAAAACGGATCCCACTCCGGGTAGTCCACCTCGAGCATGCCGGGGCGCGGTGTCGTCGGGAAAATTGACCGCCCGCAAGCCCGACTTCACCGCGTCGTGGAGGGCGATGATAGAGGCGTCGATGTCCCACAGCGGAAGCTGGGCCAGGCCCACACGCCGCGCCGGGGCTGCCGCGCACACATCGGCCAGCCATCGGTTGTAGATCTGCATGCCGACGGCGACCAACTCGAGCTGGTGGGCATCGCCGTCCAATCGCAACCGAAACGTGCTCAACGGGTCGAACACAAACGGAAAGGGCTCCCCGTTCTGACTTCCATGGAAGATGACCTCGGCCGCCACCCCATCCCGATCCATGTCGGCCAGGCGGGCGTCCATGTCGTAATGACCGAGCACGGCGGCGTTCTCTCGGGCCCGCTTGGCTCGGGCCTGCGCTTCGGGGAACGGATACCCGTCCACGTCGACGTGGGCGTGGGTGCTGCCATCCTCCGGCCCCTCATAGGCAGCCACGAAGGCGTCGAAATCGTCCAAGTATCCCGCGGCGCAATACGGACGAAGGTCTTCGACAATTCGCGGGCCCACATGGCTATCCGCTGATACCACACTCACCGGAACCGTATGCGAGTCACGGGCCACCTCCACCGCCTCGTGGGTCAGCGTCATATCCACTCCCTTCGGCGACCTCAGGGCGTCGCGAAAAAGCCCTTCAACCACAATCGATCCTTCCACACCGGGCCGTTGCTCGCAAGAAGCGAAGGGATGACCGCTGTTGGTCAATCGATGGGCTCGATCCGTAGTTTCACCACTCGTGATCATTCGAAGCTGAGGGAGGCTCTGCCGTCCTTTATGCACTCCCGGCGCTGCGCTCCGCTGCTTCCAGCCAGGCAAATGTGTCGTAGGTCTGCGCTCTGGTGAGGTCGACCAATGGAAGGGTCACCCCGATGTCGACCGCCAGTTGTTGAGCGGCCTCCATGTCCTTGTCTACATTCCGAATATAGACCCGTACCGGGCGGGACGAGAGGTCCACCGTTTGGCCGGCCATGCGCAGGCGCTGCAATCCCAGGAGTCCTTTCCCGTCATGCTCGGCGGTGGATGGCAGGTCGGACGCCTGGATAACGTGCAAGAACAGCGCCGGGTCCACGCCGGCCGCACTGGCGAGCGCGAAGGCCTCGTGAACGGCTCGCCAGCGTCCGGCCGTCACAATTTGGCGGCCCAACTTTGCCGCCATCCCGGTCCCCAACGGACCGCAGTGTATGACCTCCGCCGCGAAATCTTCCAGGACTGGGCGCACCGCGGCAACCACCGAGTCCGCTCCTCCCACCACGACGACCAGCCCATTGTCTGCCGCCTTGTCCCCGCCCAGGACCCCGCAGTCAATCAACGACACTTCCTGGAGCGAGCATCGCTGCGCCAGATCGCGTATTACTCCAACCGCGATCGTGGCCGTAATTACGATGACCAGACGGGGGTGGGCCCCCTTCAGCAGGCCATCCGGACCGCAAACGACATCAGTGACTTGCTCTGCGTCGACGACTGCCACGCAGACGACATCGCTGGCGTTAGCTACTTCGGCCGGCGATCCCACCAGGGTGGGTGCGCCCAAGAGCCCATCGGCGTTCTCACGCCGAATATCGAATACAACCGGAACCCGGCCGCGGCGGGCCCAGCTTGTGGCGATGCCAGCACCAACCGTTCCGAGTCCGACCACTCCAACTCGCAATGGCTGATTCGCTAATTTTTCTGACATGATCCCAGTCTCCTCGCCCAGCAATTCCGATCCTCGCATCCCATTGCCCGTAGTCACGATACCCGTAGTACCGCCGTCGTCGTCGACTGGCTCTCCGATATCGGGGCTGACGGTCCGAGTGAAACGGTATTCATCCGCAGTCCCGTTCCATGTACCTCGGATACGTGAAACCGCCTATCGCCGCCGTTCAGTGATCGCAGCCAACACTGACGTCGTTCGGGGGTTGCGAGTGGTGGGCGTTACTTGCCAATCTCGCGGTTCTCGATCTGGGGCGGCGACTGTGCCACCCTTCCGCGACTGGGGCTGCGGTGCTAAGCAAGGTGTCGGTTCGGTGAGTCTTGGAGGAAGACGATGGCGACTGCGACTCCGGAGTACATATCCCCAACGGTGCCTGGGGGCAGCCTGAGGATGACGACGCCGGGCTCCGAGGGCGACGGCCGTTCGGCCCCTCAACCAGACGGATCTGCTGAGGCGGTCCGGCGGTGCCGGGTCGGACGCGACAGGTAGCGGAGTGTCTTCCTTGCATCCCAAGTACCCCCTCGTTTTCAGTCCGATAAAGCTCGGCCCGATTGAGATCCCCAACCGATTTTACTTTGGGCCGCACGGCAATTCCCTGTCTTTCGGGAACCGTCCGGCCCAGGATTTCGCTCATTACAGCGCGGCACGCGCCAAGGGTGGGGGTTGCGGCCTGGTTGTCAATAGTCTGACCGTGCACGACCGGGGTGCGACGTTCCAGCCCTCCCCCCATCCGGAGGAGAACATCGCGTCGTTTCGAGCGATGGCCGAGGTCGTACATGCCGCCGGGGCCAAGATCTTCGCCGAGCTGTGGTACCACTGGTCGAGTGGCGGTCGATGGCAGCCGTTCGGCCCTCTGGCCCCGTCCATGGGGGCTTCTCCAGCTCTGTTCGAGATGAACGACGTGCGGTGGTCAGCGCACGAGATGGACAAAAGCGAGATCCGCTCCCTGGTGCGGGCGTTCGGGGTGTCCACCGCCCATCTGCGGCAGGCCGGATACGACGGAGTCATGCTGCACGCGGCACACGCAGCCATACTCGAGCACTTTTTGTCCCCCTACTTCAACCGTAGAAGCGACGAGTACGGAGGCAGCCTGACGAAGCGGATGCGCTTCGTGGTCGAAGCCTTGGAGAGCGCTCGCGAAGGCGCGGGGGGTGAGATGGCCGTAGGCGTCCGGCTCAACTGTGACGAGCTCCTGCCCGGCGGTTACGGCACCGACTATTCGCGCCAGGTTCTCCAGCGGCTGTGCGAAGCAGGGCTGGTCGACTTCGTAGACCTGGACATCGCCCTGGAGCCCCAGCAGTTCTCCCTGGGCATGCCTACGGTGTTCGTTGAACCCCACGTCTATCGTCCGTACGTGGAAGCCATCCGCGGGGCGGCGGGAGACGTGCCGGTCCTCAGTGTCCTCGGGCGACTCACGTCTGTGGCCGACGGGGAAGACGCCATCGCCGCCGGAGTCTGCGACGTGGTCGGGGCCACCAGAGCCCTGATCGCGGAACCGCAGCTGGTCCAGAACGCCTTCGCGGGCAAGGAGGACGAGAGCCGGAAATGCATCGCATGCAACTGGTGTGTCAACGCGGTGAGAACCGGAGCCCATGGATGTGCCATCAACCCCGCCAGCTACCGGGAGCGCCTGTGGGGTGTCGACACCTTTCGCCCCGCGTCTCGACCTTCGCATCTGGTGATCGTGGGTGGGGGACCCGCCGGCCTGGAGGCCGCACGCGTGGGTGCGCTACGGGGTCATCGGGTCACGCTGCTGGAGGCCCGACCCAACCTGGGCGGAGGCTTAGCCGTGTGGGCGACTTTGCCCGGCCGGGAATGGTTCGGTGAAGCGATCTCCTGGTGGAAACGTCAACTTGAACGTCTCGGCGTCGACGTGCACCTCGATCGTCACGCCACGGCTGACGAAGTCCTCGACTACCAACCGGAGGCTGTCATCGTGGCCACCGGCTCGTCCTACAGCCGTGAAGGCCGAAGCGCGTTCCGGGACCTCGAAATCCCGGGCCACGACCGACCCTTCGTGTACCAGCCGGACGACATACTTCTCCATGGGGAGCGACCGTCTGGTCGTATCGTGTTGCTGGACGGCGAGGGGCTGCACACGAGCGCCGGGATCGCCGAGCTGTTGGCGGCGTCGGGAGCCGATGTCGAGTACGTGACCTCCGGCTTCTCACCACTTTCGGTCAGTCTAATTAACTCACTGGAGTATGACCAGGTCATAACCAGACTTAAGACCATTGGCGTCCACTTCGCCGCGACCACTTACATACAATCCATAGGTGAACATTCCGTCACAGTCTTTGACGTCCATACCCGGTCCGAGCGGGTGATAGCAAATGTGGACGCCGTTGTCCTGGTCACGGGCAGGCTTCCGGCCGACACCGTGGCCCGTGAACTCGCAGGACGGATCGAGCCTATCTATACCGTTGGCGACGCCCTGGCAGTGAGGTCGTGGGCTTCAGCCGTTTACGAAGGACACAAGTTCGCCCGTGACGTGGGTGAGCCGGAGGCGTTCAGCTCCGTGGGAGATGCCTATTTCTCCACCACCAATGTGGAAGCCCAGTTGCTCCAGCCCGCCGAAGTGCTGCTCGCGCAGTCCGCTGCCGGCGGAGGAAGGCCGCGACGTGGATCCCGAGGGATTCCGCCTTCCGTCGAGGAACCCTAACTTTCACGGGTTCCCGGCGGGGAATCTGCCAAGCAACAACGAAGAGGCAACTCCCGGTCAGGGACCTATCCCTGTTCGAGATGAAGGGCGGCCGTTACGCGGTCCGAGTCGGTGGTCGCATGGGCTCGGGCGACCTCGCTGGGATCGATCTCGCCGTATCGCACGCTCTCATAAAGGTAGGTGAGGGCGGTCAGGGCTTCAGCAGGCCTGGCGGCGAGAGTGGTGGTCAGCCGGCCCTCTAGCTCTTGAGTCGTCTCGTTCGCCTGCCGCCCTCGGCCCGAAGCGCGAGCAACGCGGAGCATGCGCCGGTAGGCTTGGCGCACGTTCTCGGCTGATCTTGGTCCGTGGCTCGCCTCGATCGGGAGAACCGGAGAACTGTGGCGCTGACGGCGCCGACGCAGTCTTCTGCCCAAGGCCAGCAGGGCTTCCCATATTTGTTTGCCCAAATGGCGCCAACTGAACACCGAGTCGCGTACTTCATCCTCGACCGCTGCGTGCGGTGGTTTCCACCGGAGGCGGAGTGGGCGGAAGTTGCGAGCCAGGTACAGAATCGCCCCTACCACGATCACCGCGGCGAGCACTTCGAAGATGATGACTGGAAGGCTGGTGTGGACGTGGGCGGCCTTCGGTGGCAGGTAATGGGCGGGCGGTCGGCTTGGTTGGGTTGGGATGCGGGAGGATCCAGGGTGCGAATGCCCGCCCGGGAAAAGACTCCGAAACCAGCTGGCCGCGCTGACGATCGAATGCCACACCACCGTCGCCACCCGAGCCACGGCGCGACCGACGAGCGGGGCGCCGGGGCCGACCACGACCGCGAGCGCCAACGCGATGAGGGCGATACCCAGCATCGGTAGCGTCAGCACGGTCAGCCACTGGACGGTAGGCCGCGATCGGGCGCGCAACAACGCTTGCTTCTCTAGGTCTCGCTCACGTACCAGGACAACCACGGTGGCGGCAAGAGGAAACCAGAGGAACAACAGCCAGCCGGCGCCACCCGTAGCCGCATTGAACGCCACGGCATGCCGGTCGGCTCGGCCGAGGAAGATCCCCGTGAACGCGGCCGCACCCAAGCCAAGAGACCACACCGTGCCCCGAAAGGACGGTGCAACCGCTCCCACCCAGACGCCTCTTCCCCATGCCAACGCAGCCACGAACCAGGCCGCGCCCACTGCGGTCGCCGCGGTGTGTCCGCCCACCGACCACGGCTTGGTCGCCATGGACCACCACGATCCCGATCCCGACGTCAGGACACCGAGGGTGGCGGCAGACACCGACACGCCGACGACGACTATCGGGATGAGCACCAGGACCCGGCGCCACCAATTCCACGCTATTCGGCCCAGGCCGCCCGCAACTGCGACGGCTGCCACTGCAGACACCGCTATGGCGAGGAAGGGTACGTCTGGGTGTGCGCCCTTTGTGGTGTCGACGGTAGCGTCGATCAACAACGACACCCACGTGGCCTCGGCGATAACCAGCAACGCCGGGATCCCGATGCTATTTAGCCAACTCCACGACGTCGCGTTCTTTCCAATCATCGCTGTAGCTCACCTCCCAACACGCGTCCACCAGCTGGGCCGGGGGACGCCGACCCTGTCCGCTCACCACCCAGATCGCAGTCACAGGAAGGAGTCTTCGTATTTCCGACAAACCGATCAACGTCGAGTCGGGATAGTCAGAGGCGATAACGACCGCACTGGCTCCTCGCAGCCGGCGCGCCTCGTCGATGAGCAGTTCGGCAATCGACGCCCGAGTCCACGTTGAGCACCGGGCCAGGAGTTCGAGCATGGCAGGAAGAGCCGTTGGTGAGGTGGTCGGATTCCTGGCGATGGGGCGGCCGCGAACCGTCCCGGAGGAGTACAGACCCGTGGCCACCCCTCGATCCAGGAGGTCCGCCACCACAGAAGCGGTGATGGCAATAGTGAACTCCGACACTTCATGGTTGGATTCATGTCGCCGCGAAGGAGAGGCCTGCAAGTCGGCAAAGACCGCCACACGGAGGGCAGAGCTGGGTTCGTGCACCCGGACCAGCAGCGAAGTGCTGCGGGCGGTAGCCCGCCAGTCCACATGACGCAGCGGATCACCGGCCCGGTACTCGCGCACCCCCGCCGGACGGCTGGGGTCGCCCAGCAACTCAGGTGGGCCCCGATGATCGCCGAGCGGCATACGAGACGCGACGGTCGGGAAGACCAAGCGAAACACCTTCGGATAGACCAAGAGAAGGCTTGGGTCGCGGATTCTGGCGATCTTCTCGCGGTAGCCCACGGGATTCCCGGAGCGCAGCAACGTTGGTCCGAAGGTGTGCTCGCCCCGATGGTTGCAAACGACGGTGAATCGCCGGCGCACCCGCTGGTACGGCAGCATCGGGAGCAGCTGGTGCAGCTCGGAGTACAACCCCGACTGGCCGGGCAGGACCGTCCCGCCCCTGATGGTCAACGCGGGCGGAACCTCCTCCGCGACATGCAGCCACGTCAGCGGCAGCAGCTTGTCGTTGACCATTTCGATGTCCAGGGTCACCTCCTCGGCGAAAACCGCCCGAGGTTGGGCCAGCGTCCGGCTATAGGTCACGCCAGTCAGGCACTCACGCGCCCAAACCCACAGCACGACCGCGGTGATGGCTCCCAACGTGCCGAGCAAGGCGAGGAGGGTGGCATGAATGCCCCAGCCCAACCCGGCTACCGCCAGAGCACCAGCCGCGGCCCACCACTCGCCGTCGATCCGTCGGACCATCTAGCCGGCCAACTCGTCTTCGACTGGCACTGCCACTGTTGCAAGAATTTGACGCACGACACCTTCAGGGCTCTCACCGTGCAGACGGGCATCTGCGGCTAGAACCAGTCGGTGAGCGAGCACCGCGGGGGCCAGCGCCTTGACATCATCGGGAACTGCGAATGCCCTCCCGCGGAGCAAGGCCCGGGCCTGGGAAGCCCGGTGCAGAGACAGAGCCGCCCGAGGACTCGCCCCCAGCAGCAACCGTTTGTCCTGACGGGTCGATCGGACCACTTCCAGCAGATAGGCGCGCACCGCGTCGCCGACCAGAACCTCTTCCCGTTGCCGTTGGAGCCGCAGGATGTCTTCCTCGCTCGCCACCGGGACCAGGCGCGCCATAGGGTCGTCTCGTTCGAAACGCCGCAGTATCGCGTCCTCCTCCTCGAGGCTTGGGTAGCCCGGGCGGACCCTGAGCAGGAACCGATCGAGCTGTGCCTCCGGCAACGGGAACGTGCCTTCCAGCTCCACCGGATTCTGCGTGGCCAACACTAAGAATGGCTCCGGCAGGATCCGGGTAACGCCGTCGACGGTGACTTGTCGCTCCTCCATGGCCTCGAGGAGCGCTGACTGGGCCCGAGGAGTAGCGCGGTTGATCTCATCGGCCAGCAAAATCTGGGTGAAGATTGGTCCGGACCGGAATTCGAACTCTGCCACACGCTGATCGAACACGCTCGAACCCGTCACATCCGACGGCATCACGTCGGGAGTGAATTGGATGCGGCGGAAGGAGCAGCCGATCACCGTCGCCAGGGATCGGGCCAGCAGCGTCTTCCCCACTCCCGGCACGTCTTCAACGAGTACGTGGCCGCGGCACAGCACCGCCACCAGAAGCTGGTCGACGACATCCATTTTTCCCACCACGACTGTGGCCACCGCAGCGCGGATTCGGTCCGGCACCGATCCGCCTTCCGCGACCGACCCGACGTTCACCATGTCTCTTGATCCACTCTTGACCTCTCCGGGCACCGTCTCAGTTCCCGAACGACGGTAGTCGTCCGATCAGGGGCGGAAAGGGCGTCGACGCGACGGCTGCTGTGTCCACCTCGGACCAGTCGTGTTGCTTCATCTCTTCGGGTCGGGGGACTCGCCCACTATGTGTGGGTCCACGAGGTTCGCCTCCCCGCCGACGTCGAGGCTCACATCCAGTCGAGGCTGGTCGAGTCCGAACGCGTGGGTTTGGACCGCGGCTGGTGGAAAACTGCGCACATCGATCACGGCACCGCTGGGTCGACACCGCCGACCACGACGGATTCGGCTCGCGCCAGACTTCAATCCGCGTGGCGCGACCGGTGCAGCCAACGACAGTCGGAAGCTGTCATCTACGCCAAGGCTGATGGGCTCCGCTCGGCCTTGGAAGAAGCGACGCAGCTGGGGAGGTGACCGTCGAGGAGCCCTGGCTCTATAGACAAACCCTCGCGAGCGCTCCGCCCCCTTCGGGAAGGCGCCGGACGGGGAAACTCGAAGACATGCTTGAGGCGGTCATCTCGGCGCAGGGCCTACCGGTCAGAGAGGATGGCCAGGTAGCCGGACCTGGCGGCTCCGGGCCAACGGCCACCTGAGGCTGATTCTACACTGCGGCCTGCCGGGACTCGTCATGCGAGTTTCCACCCACGGATCGATGGGCTACTGTTCTCGCCGGGGAGCGGACCCCGTTCAGAGAGAGGTCCCTCGATGCATGAACGCCATCGACCAGTAGACCGAAGCTCCGGCCGGACGAACGGGTGGTCGTCTCGTCGTCTTCCGGAATCGACTAACCCTGCCCTTTGGCTGCAACGCAACGCCGGGAACCATGCGACGGTGAACCTCATCAAGCGACTTCAGCCGACCGCGACGCTGCCAATCCAACGTCTTCACTGGGCGTTCGGTGATCGCCTCCCCCTTGCCGACCCGAACGATAGAGACGAAATAAAGAAGGAAGGCAGCGAGTCGGAGTGGCAACAGAAACAGCTCCAAAAGAAGGGAAAGGACCTCACAGAAACGATGCTGGGGATTCTTGAGCATCCTGACGTTCACGCCGCGGCCATTGTCCAGAATCTCCGAACGCGTGAGACGGCTAAAGGGGCGAAGCTCAAGGTTCAGGCGGCAGCCCAAGACCCAACAACGGGTGGAGACCTCGACTGGAACAAGCCCTGGTCTATCACCATAAACAACGATCATCGCCTTCAGTATTCCATTGGGACCCTAGCCCATGAGATAAAACACAATGAGCAATGGTACGTCCGCTTCGGAAAGGGTCAGGCTTCAGGGCAGCTAGCCGAGAAGGTCAAATTGGATCCGGTCGAGATGGCATCGCTGGAAATTCCAGCAAAGAAGACTGGAGCCGAAGTCGCTGGAAATGTAGCCTCGGCGCTTGAACCCTCCCAGGCGAATGAAGATTCAAACCAGAAACGATCGAACGCTCTCGAAAAGATGCAAGCAGGCGCAAAAAATACTAGTGAGGCAGCTTCGATGAGCAACGAGCGTCAATATTTCGACGCACCTGACACGTTTCGCTGGAGATTCTTTTACGCATATCTGGATCGGTACGCTTCCGACCGATACGGGTCCGAAGCCAAGCTTATGTGGGCATTCCGGGCTCTGGTAAACACGGGAAAGCCGTTTGATACTGCTGTGAATAAACTGGATGAGAGAGTGACCACATGGAACGCTGAAGCCCACGGTGGGAAAACATTTCGGGACGTGGTTCTCGAGGAGCGACAGCGTGTCCGCAATCAACTGCAAGATACAGCTGTGCAATATGGCAACTGGTTCGAGGCCGAACGGAAGAGTGCCGCAAAGGTACCCCCCCGTCCGGATACGGATGCCACGATGGCGGAGATCGATTCTTCAGTCGAGAAGATCCTGAGCTTGATGTCTCAGAAACCTCCCCCAACCGAGAGTGCCGAGAAGCCTCCCCCAACGGAGACGAGCGACGAACCACGCACGCTGTACGCGCAAGCGTCAGAGGCCTTCAGCCGAGCGCTCAAGGGCACTGACCAAAGCGCCCTGACCGACAGCCTCGGTCGGCTCATCGCAGCATGGAAACCTCTAGCTGCAGACTATCGGCGAGAGCACGAGGGCGAACTGCTACACCTACTGGACACCTACGAAATGCGGGTGAATCGCCGACGCCCGTCCCAGGACACACTCCGAGTCGAGTATGGCATCTGATGGCCCTGTGATCGTCCGCCGTGGTGTCCCTGCGGTTGAGCACGTGCTGCTGGCCCAAGCCGAATAGCCCTTAGGACTTGCAGCGGACGGTGACAACCATCCCGCCCGGATCGGCCCCTTGACTGCGACCTTTCGCTCCTGTAAGCATTCTCGCGGGATCAACTACCTGGTAATATGGAAGGGCGACAACGATGCGACGGTTGTTGACTGCGGTGGCCGTCCTGGTGGGCTTGGCTGGGCCGGGGATAGCTGCTGGTGCCCCAGCCGCCTCGGCGGCGAACGCCGCCCCGGCGCCGGTCAAATACAACGCCAACCTCGCTGCCTTGTGGACGACGGTGTTCGAAACACCGTCCGCGCAAAACTCATTCGGCACCGGTGGTGCCACGTTCGCGTGCTGGAACCTCGAAAAGCGTACAGTCGCGCCGTTCGGTCCCACCGCCGTCGATTCGTGCACCGTAAAGCCTGGGACCAAGATCTTCGTCACAGCATCCTCGTTCGAGTGCAGCACGATCGAAGGGAATGGCACCACTGAAGCCGAGTTACGGACCTGCGCAGAGCAGAGTGACGCGCAGACGGCACCTCTGGTCACCATCGATGGTCACGCCGTCGCAGTGAAAGGAGTGGAGACGCAACTGATGAACATCGTCCTCCCAGGGGACAACATCTTCGGCCTTCCAGCCGGAACGACCGGCCTGTCCGTCGGGCACGGCTGGATCGCACTCCTACACCCACTCACACCCGGGACGCACACGATCGTCGGCAGCGGCTCTACCTTTAGCTTTTCGACGAAGATCATCGTCACGCCCGGCCGATAGCCACAGCTACCTCACCAGGATCAGTCAGTGTGTCCTCCGAACCACACCGAACGACTCTGTCGTCGCGGCTAAGGCCAGCGTGACGCGGTCATGAACGCGAGCTTGAATCTTCGGCTCGTCGCCCATCGATACGACGCAGCTGATAGCTACGATCTTTGTCACCCCGGACGCTGTGAAGGGGACACCATGCCTGCTCGATGGCGATACCGGCCGGTAACCGGACTACTCACCGATAGGGACGAGGGCTGGGGCATGGCTCAGAAGCTATGTGGTGTGGCTCTCGTCTGGAGATACATACTCCGCGGAGCCGCTTGCGTGCTGTTGATCGCCAGGTGCACCGTGCTCGGCGTGGCCGCCGGGATTCTGCTAGCCGGAGTACCCAAACAGGCGCCGGACCCTAGTCCGATCACTCCGCCTACCAAATAAACGTATCAGTGTTAACCTAAGTTGCTCTGAGATTCAGCGCCCGGCCATCCGCCCTTCGGCCGGCGCGCAACGGCCGCGGCCCCGACGACGTCCACCCGCCAGGACGCACCGGGGCCGTGGCCCCCTTTCTGATACCTCGAAAACGAGGGCGAACCGCGGAGACCCCAAACCGAATGCACCCCTCTTCGTTTGCGCAGGCCAACCCCGCTGATTGCTCGTCCCCTGCCGACGGCGGGGGTGTTCACCTTCGACCTTCCATTCGACGGGAGCCTGGCCGGACGGGGCCTCAAAGTCGTTGGAATGGCGGGCGCCACGGCCGCGTTGCCCCCGACCAAATTCGCTGCTCGATGCTGTCTTCGGGCCACGATGTGATCGTGACCGCGAGCGGGTGAAGGACCCCGAGCATTCGGGGAGCGGTCCAGTTGAGGTCCTCCCGCATGCAGAAATCCAGCTTGTCGATGTCGACCGTCGAGTTGACCTTGGCGACGCCCCACTAAGTCGGCAAAGGCCTGCACGGCGCGAAGACCGACGCCCCGGCGCCGAATGGCGGCGATCGTCGACATCCTCTGATCATCCCACCCATCGACGTGGCCCTCTTTGACCAGGGCCAGGAGCCTCCGTTTGCTCAAGATGGTGTAGTCCAGGTTGAGGCGGGCGAATTCGTACTGCTGGGGACGACTGAACCCGTGCCGTCCGGCGCGGAGGTTGTCCGCCACAATTTCCCGGATACCCGAGCCTGACCCGATCATCCAGGTCAGCGTTTCCTTGCCCGGCTGTCACGCGGCGTGGCCGTCGGAATGGCTGATCCAGGTGCGGTACATCTCGGCGTAGTGACCACCGAGATGGACCAACTCGTCATGACTGCCCGTCTCGGCCACTTCCCCGTCCAGGATCACGACGATGCGGTCGGCCCGCATGGCGGTGCTCAAACGGTGGGCAATCAGGATCGCGGAACGGCCCTGGAGGAGGACGTCGAGGGCGGCTTCGATCTTGGTTTCGGAGAGGAGGTCGAGGTTTGAGGTGGCCTCATCCAAGACGAGTACCCGGGGTCGGGCCATGAAGGCCCGAGCCAAAGCGATCAGCTGGCGTTCTCCCGACGACAGCGACTGACCGCGCTCGTGAACCTCGGTATCGATGCCGTGGGCCATGCGCTCGACCACTTCGACCAGTCCGACCGCCCGTACCGCTTCCCACACCTCCTCATCGGTGGCATCGGGCCGGGCGAAGGCGATGTTGTCCCGGACAGTGCCGGCGAACAGGAAGGGCTCCTGGGGTACCACCCCCAGCTGTCGCCGGAGGGACCCCACCTTCACGTGGCGCAGATCCTGGCCGTCGATCAGGACCCGTCCCGACGTCGGGTCGTAAAAGCGGGTGACCAGCTTGGCCACGGTGGACTTACCGGCACCAGTGGGGCCGACGAAGGCGACCGTCTCCCCGGGGCGCACCCGCAAGTTGACGTCGTGGATCACCGGTACGGCCGGGTCGTAGCCGAACGTGACGTGGTCGAACTCGATGTCGCCGTCGATCGGAGGGAGGTCGGCGGCGTCGGGGTCCTCGGGAACGCTGGGCTGCACGGCGAACAACGAGCGCAGCTTGACCATGGACGATTGCCCCTGCTGATAGGTGTTGTACTGCTGTACCAGCAGTTGGATGGGAAGCATGAAGCGGCTGACGTACAGGAAGAAGGCGGTGAGAGCACCCACACTGAGAGAACCGTGCAGGACCATGGTTCCGCCGATGGCGAGAATGGCGGCCTGGGCCAGGTAACCGAGCATCTGCGTGCCCGGGCCGTAGACGGCGTTGATCTGCGCCGTGTAGTTGTTGGCGTCTCGATAGGCCCCCACGACGTTGCGATGGTGGACCACATTTCGGGCCTGGCGGTTGTGGGTCGTTACCACCCGCACCCCGTGCAGGCTCTCCGCCAGGTCGCCGAGCACATGGCTGATCCCGTCGCGGACGCGGCTGTAGCCGCGTGACGAGGCCGACTGAAACCACAGGGATCCGACGGTGAGCAGCGGGACGATCAGAAGGAGAGTGATCGCGGCCAGCAGGGCATTGGTGGCGAAGAGGATGGCGGCGATCACGATCATGGTCAGGCCTTGCACCGCGAACTGGGCCAGCCCGTCCTGCAGCAACTGTTGCAGGTTCTCGATGTCACTGGTCATCCGGGTCATGATGACCCCGGCCTTTTCGTCGGTGTAGAAGTCCAGGCCCAAACGCTGCAGATGGGTGAACACGGAGATCCGCAGGTCGTTCATGACCCAAGCTGCGAGCCGGCCGGTGACCTTGACCATCGCCCGCTGGGCGACCGCGGAAACGGCGATGGCGCCCAGGTAGAGAAAGGCGGCCAGGGCCACCACGGCCATGTCCGGGTGGATCATCCCGTCGTTGATGGCGTAGCTGACGAGCGTGGGCCCGACCTGATTGAAGACGCTGACGATCGCCACGAAGACCACGGCGAGGAGGCCCAGGTGCCAGTGCCGGAAGATGAGGCCCCGCAGGGTTATGTTCGTGTTCTCGCCCGGAGTCTCCCTGTACGTGAAATGAATGTTCGGATCCCCGTGGTCGGGTTCCTCGGCCAGCAGGAGATCCACTCCTGCCTGCATCTCCGACGGGACGCCGGCGAAGGGAAGCCCACCGCCAGGGTTGCCGGCGCTCGGGCCACCACCGTACGCGGGCCCACCCATCATCGGACCGGCTCCTCTCCGAACTCACCGCTCTCGAGCTCCACGGCTTGGGCCAGCACCTCGGAATAGAGGGGGACCGTGTCCAGGAGTTCGGCGTGGGTGCCGTCCGCCACCACCCGACCGGCATCCATGAGCACGACTCGATCCGCCAGGCTGATGGTCGACAGCCGATGGGCCACGATCAACGTCGTCCGGCCCTGCATGAGCCCCAGCAGATTGCGGTGGATGGCTTGCTCGACCTGGACATCGATGGCGCTGGTGGCGTCGTCCAGCACCAGGATCGGGGGGTTGAGCAACAGGGCGCGGGCAATGGCGACTCGTTGCCGCTGCCCCCCTGAGAGGGTGTAGCCCCGCTCGCCGACCACGGTGTCGTACCCGTCGGTCAGGTCCCGGATGAATTCGTCGGCACCCGCCCCCTTGGCCGCGGCCTCGATATCCGTGAAGTCGGCGTCGGGCTTTCCGTAGGCGATGTTGTCCCGGATCGACATGGAAAAGAGAAAAGGCTCGTCCAGCACCAGTCCGACGTGGGCTCGCAGGCTGGCGAGGGTCAGGTCCCGCACGTCGTGGCCATCGATCCGCACCGCACCCTCGGACACGTCGTAAAAACGATCCAGCAGCCGGGCCACCGTGGACTTGCCGGCGCCCGTTCGGCCCACAAGAGCCACCGTTTCTCCAGGGTGCAGATGCAGGTCAAAGCCATTCAGGACCGACGCCCCACCTGCGTCGTAGGAGAAGGTGACCTCGTCGAAGCGAACGTCGCCGCGGCACTCCACCAGGTCCACCGCGCCGGGGCGGTCGACGATGGTGGGCTGCTCATCGAGGACCTCGTAGATCCGCTTCGCCGAGGCTGAAGCTCGCTGCCCGAGCATGATGAGCAGCCCCAGCATCTGGAAAGGGGCCTGCAGCATCACGATCCAGAAGCTGAAGGTGAGGATGGTGCCGACCTGGAGATGGTCGTAGATGACCAGGTAGCCGCCGAAGAGGATCACCAGGGCCAGTCCGGCCTGCGACAGGTTCTGCACCAGCGGGGTGAACTGGGCCCGGATGTCCGCGTCCTTGACGTACGTCCACCGGAGCCGTTGCGCCGCTCGGGCCACGGCCTCCACCTCGTTGCCCTCGGCGGCAAAGGACTTCACGACCCTGACGCCGTTGATGTTCTCGTCAACGATGGTGGCCACGTCGGCCAGACGGGACTGGATGAGCCAGGAGACCGGGAACAGCTTTTCGCGCATGCGGACGCTGGCGACGTAGATCAAGGGCATGGCGACCATGCTGACCAGCGCCAGCAGCACATTGATGTAGAGCATGTATGCGAAGGCCACCACGGCGACCAGGCACTGCACCACGATCGCGGGACCGAATGTCAGATACATCTGCACGGAGCGGATATCGGAGTTGGCACGCGAGATGAGCTGACCCGACTGCACCCGGTCGTAAAAGCCAAAGGACATCCGGCTCAGATGGGTGTAGATGATGTTCCTTAAATCGAACTCGATCTGATAGGCCGTCTTCATGAGGAGCAGCCTGGCTACGTACCCGAAGATCCCGGCCAGCACCGCCAGCAGCAAGACGATGCCGACGTAGTGGAACAGGATGTGCTGGTAGTGGGATGCTGGCAGCTGCTGGCGGGCGGGCAGCGAGGACTGCTGGACGAAGGGCAGGAGCGCGCTGTCCAGGGCCTTTGAACCGAGCAGTTGCGGTATCTCTACCTGGAGGACCAGTCCGATGAACGACATCACCAGCGAGGTCAGGAAGATGCCCTTGTGCGCCATGACGAGCGGCTGGGCCCGGCGCAGCCACGTCTTGCGCGGGTCGGCATCGATGGTGCGCTGCGGCGGGTCGTAGTGGGACACACCCGGAGCCGGCACCCATGGGGAGGCTTCGGTAGGCAGCGGGCGGGTAGGCCGGCGCCGGGCCAGGGCCCCGATACTCATGAGGCCGGTCCCATCCGGGCCGCCCGGTACCCCTCCAGAGCCTGGCGCCACCGGTCGAGGGCCTCGAGAGCTTCCTCGACCTGAGCTTCCTTGTCGAGGTAAGTGGCAATCTCCTTCAGCCTGGCGTCGACCTTCCGGTCGGCCACCTCGAGCAATCGGCGGCCAGCGGGGGTGAGCGCGTGACCGACCCGCCGGCGGTCGTCGTCGTGGTGGCGACGCTCCACCAGGCCTCGCGCCACCAGACCATCGACCACGGAGGTGATGGTCGGCCGGCTGACTGCCAGGTGATCGGCCAGTTGTGATGGCACCGTCGTGCCTTCGTCGAGGAACATCAGGATCCGATACTGGGGCAGCGACAGATCGACCTGACTCAATCCCACCTCTACCTGGCGGGCCAGGCCCGCGGCCGCCCGCCCGCAGGCGACCGGTGCGACTACTCCGCTCGAATCACGTCCCACATTGGTTAGCCTATCGAACAATAGAGCCTACTGGGACTGTCGCTTCCGCGCTGACCGGAGCGCACACCGACTCGGGGGTTTGACAAGCTCATGTCAGGACTTCGACCATCGCCTGGTGGAGTGCTCCACGCGTACGACGCGGGGTGCTCGGGAGCGGCGCACACGGCCGCAGCCTGCCCTGGCCTCCGGCTGGTAACCCTGGGACGAGAACTCGAGCGGGATCGAGATCGGTCCCCGGGCCTGGAGGCTGAGATAGCGGATTTGCGCACCGGGCGGAATCCGGAAGGGGCCGAGCCGGGCTACGAGCTGCGCGACCGCGACCCGGATCTGGAGACGGGCCAGATTCGAACCGATGCACCCGGGTACGCCCCTCGCCGCCAGCGGTAGCGCCACCCGGCCGGTGCCGATGGCGAACTCCAGCGCAGCTCCGTCCCCAGCCAGCTCCGCCAGCCGGTCCACGGTAGAGCCGAGCACCTCAGGAGCGAACATGGCTGCCGAGCTGTCGTCATAGACCTCTGCCACCTGGTCGCCGAAGTGGTCCTCGGGCACCCAGACAGCCTCGCACCTCGAGCCTGCGCCGGCCAGCGGATTCACCCCACCTTTGCAACGTGGCCAGCACCCGTAGGCGCCGTTCTGCATCCAGCTGAGAGTGTGGCCGGCCGGATTCTTGTGCGGGTGTTCTGTCGCTATCTGTGATTGGCGTTGCTGATCACCAGCCGGTATCCGGCGTCGAGTTCATGCATGCTGAGAAGGTCACCGTGGCGGCGCCGCCACGTCCCATCAGCTAGGTCTGCTCGAAGCTTTTCGACGCCTGCTTGCACGACTTTGGGGTCGAGGCGCACAATCCCGGAGATGGACGCTCGCACCTTGGGGTCGAGGTAGGCCTCTGGCCGCCTCCACCAGGCCGCGTAGAACCCGTCAGTGCAGTCGCAGGGAACCGGGACCGTTTCGACCCTGCCGTGCCCAAGTAGCTGGCCGATCTCGACCGGAGAAGGCACCGCGCTGTCCAGCTCTCGGGAGGCAGGCAAATACTCGGCGACCATCCAGTACTGGTCAAAGACGGCCCTGTCCCAGCTCAGCACCACGATCGATCCGCGAACCACCCGGCGCAGCTCAGCCAGACCGTGGCGGGGATCGCTCCAATGATGCACGGTCAGTATCGCCATGCCCGACGCAAAACACGAGTCCGGAAATGGCAACTCCTCGGCCACGGCTCTCACGGCGGGAGCCGAATCTCTTGAACGTTGCCCAAGCATCACGAGTGACGGCTCGACAGCCACAACCGGTAGGTCGTCTGGTTCGTACGATCCGGCTCCGGCACCCACGTTGAGCAGCGGTCCGGTCGTGCCGATCGCGGTGCGAACCTGGCGGCCGATCCGAGGGTCCGGACGCCGCTGACCGAGATAGCCGACCCCAAGTCGGTCGTAGACGCTCAAACCCCGGACACTATCCGCCCGCGACCACGAACGCCCGACGCCCCGCCGAGGTGTCGATATGTCTTCGGCCGGCCGCCACGGAGAATGCATTCCGGAGTAGGCATTCCGCGCTGTCGCTGACCCGGCACCTTCGGTGCCGTGAGCGCCAGACGTCCTCGGACATTTAAGGTTGGAGGAATGGCGAGCGAGCCGCTCGATCGATCTTGGCTGTCGGCGAAATCTCATGATGGCGCTGCGGGTCAGCCAAGCAGTACCTCGGCGGCTTGGCGCCACTCGCTTTGAGGAAGATCGTTGCCCCCGGTAGGACTGAGCACCTGGACTGCGACCTGGTTGGCGCCCGCGTCGAGGTGTTCACGTACACGAGCTGCGATGGTGGCGGCTGAGCCCCACACCACCATCGTGTCGATAAACCTGTTGCTGCCACCGTCCTCGAAATCGGTATCGTCAAAGCCGAGTTCCCGGAGATTGTTCAAGTAGTTGGGTAGGCCGAGGTACATGGACATGACTCGACGTCCTACCTCACGAGCGGTCGAGGCCTCGGTGGTGAGGCAAACTTTCTGCTCGGGAACTAGCAGGGGTAAGGGGCCGAGCAGCGCCCGGGCTTTCGCCGTATGGTCTACCGACACGTTGTAGGGGTGAGTGCCGGCGGCTCGGGTCGCTGCAATGGCCAAGGCCTTCGGCCGCAACGCGGCGATTACCCGCTCCGAGGGCGGCACCGGATATTCGGACGCGTCGAGTTCGTCGAGGTAGGAAGTGAGCTTGTCGAGAGGTCGTTCGTAGGTCCGACCGGTCGCTTCCACCGCGGGTGCGTGACCCACGCCCAGTCCAAGCAGGAATCGGCCCGGGTGGTCGTTGGTCAGCTGATGATGCTCTGCGGCGATATCTTTTGCTGGGTTATCCCAGATCTGGGTGATCCCTGTCCCTGCGACAAGTCGGCTGGTGGCACCCAGGATGGCGTCAATCACCTTGAGCTGCCCGCTTGACCCGCCGATCCACGACGCCGCGAACCCCAGCTGTTCCAACTCGGCACCCGCCTGTGCGCAGGCGCCCGGATCACTCGGCCATTGGCGCACGCCGGTCCACACGCCAATCTGGCCCATGGAGTCAAACCTGGCCATCATCTAGACCTCCCCACTCGTCATCTCCACCGACGCTACCCCTGTGAAGATCGAACCGAGACAGAGGGTGACTTTGGGCCGGTGAGGCACGCAGCCGAGCTCCGCCTGTAATTCGAGGCCCGGGGCGCCGATCTGTGTGTCATCCGCTGGCTGCGCACTCGGATTATGGATCGCAGATGCATCGCCCTGATCGGCGCTTCAGCGAAGACGACGGGGGCCTCCGCTCAGTGCATGCGGGTACAGCGGCACCGGCGCACAAAGCCGTCATCGAATATCGCGGGAAGATTGGATCGACGAATCTTGATCCTGCCGTAACGTCACCGTCGCTGCTGAGACCATGACGACGATCACATGCTCTGGGTACTGATCAAGATCCTGGCCAGGGCGTGGGGTGAACCCAAAAGCCCTTAAGAAACCATCCACAATGTCATCCACGATACCCCTCACCAGCAGCTATCCACCTCGTCGCCCTGCACCACCAATCAAAACAGGACACCCCCAGGGGTACTAATACGAACGAAAACGCCGAAACCAACACGACCTAACCGGGAGAGGCAAGCCCCGCCAGACCTACCCTGCTACGGGTCGTCCGGCGTAGAGCTTGTCGAGGACCTGAAGGTCCTCGTGTCGTAAACCATGTACCGAGCGCAAGATGGCGAGTACCTCTGACGCCTTCGAGGACCGTGACCTTGTTCCCGGCTGGGTGCTCACCGTGGCCGACTACGACCAGGTCGAACGGCGCGTATTGGCCCATTAGACCCGGGACCCTCAACTCCTCTACGCCTACCAGCACGGCCTCGATCTGTACACCCAGAAAGACGGCCTCGCTCATTTACCAGGTACCACCCGAGCAGGTCACCGTCGAGCAGCGAGCCATCGCCAAGAACTCAAACTTCAACTTCGCTTTCGAGGGCGGTCCGGCTCGAGTGGGGGACACGTCCGGCATCTCCTACCCGGAGGCCGAGCAGGTCTACCAGGCCTGGCATGCGGCTACCCGGGCTTGAAGGGGTGGGCCTGCGCCATCGAGCAGCTGTGCTGGGAGCAAGGCTACGTGGAGAGCCTGTACCGGCGGAAAAGCGCCTCTCAAACATCTGGTCAGACCTTCCCCGCGACCGCAGTTACGCCGAACGTCAGGCCGTCAACCACGGAGTTCGAGCTACCGCGGCCGACATCGCCAAGCCGGCCCTGGTGCGCGTCCATCGAGTGCTGCGAGACGTTTACGCCGCTCTGGGCTTGCAGATTCACGGCGAGTTAGTGATCGAGTGCCTCGAAGACGAGGTCAACGACACCATACCGTTGATCAAAACCGCCATGGAGGGTCGAACCGCTGACGGTGCGCGGTCCGTGGTCTAGCAGCCCGGACCCGAAGTGAAACTGATCGGTACGCTGAGCGGCGCCCGGTTGAAGTACGAGTGGAAGGCGATGTCCTGGACCGGCACTCCCAGCTGGACGTCGCGGAGGCGCTGCAACAGCTCGTCGAGCGCCACCCTGAGGTTCATCCGCGCCAGATTCGAGCCGGCGCAGCGGTGCGGCCCAGCGCCGAACGCTACGTGCCGGTTGCTCTTACGGTCGAGCCTAAACTCGTCGGGGTCCTCGAATTCGGCTGCGTCCCGGTTGGCGGAACCCCACGCAATGAGGACCTTCTCTCCGGCCCTGACGCGCTGGCCGGCGATCTCGGCGTCGTGGCGGGCCGTGCGGCCGACGAAGACGAACGGGTTTTCGAGGCGCAGTAGCTCTTCGACCGCCTCAGGGATGACCTCCGGTCGGGCGCGGAGCATGGCAGGTATATCCGGTTCCTGGCAGAAGCGGATCATGATCTGCCCCAAGGCGCCGGCGGTCGTCTCCAGGCCCCCAAGTATGAGCAGGAGGATGATCGCCCGGACCTCCTCGTGGGTGATCGGGCGACCCTCGATATCGGCATCCATGATGGCCTGGACGACATCGTCGTGGCGGGCTTGGCGCCGTCGGAGGGTCACGAAGTTGTCGATCCACTCCGTCAGCCCCGCGTAACAGGAAGCGACGTCCGGGTTGGCCGGTATCACCGCTCCGGTCGCCAGGTCGTTGAGCTCGGCCACTTCGTCGGAGGGGGCGTTGAGGACCAGCTCGAAGAACGCCAAGCCGGGGAACGGCCGGGCGAAGGCCGCCATGAAGTCGCATCTTCCGCTATCTACAAACCCGTCGATTAGGCGCGACGCCAGCGCGCGGGTCGGCTCCTCGTAACGGCTCACCGCGGCAGGAGTGAAGTGGGCGTTGATCAACCGCTTGTAGACCCGGTGAAGGGGCGGATCGACGTGCTCGGGTATCGACAACGCAGTGCCGTCGTTCTCCGGGATCCCGATCCCCAGCTCGGAGCTGAACGCATTCCAATCCTGAGCAACCCGCAGGACGTCCTCATACCTCGTCACGACCCAGTGGCCCCCGTACTGGTCGGACCGGGTGACCGGGCAAGCGGACCGCATCCTGGCGAAAGTGGGGTGGAGGGCGGCCGCAAATTGCGGCGAGGCGTAATCGAAGTGCGCCCTGCACCACTCCTCATCGAGCGGGCCCACCCTAGACGAGGTCGTCTCCATGGCTCCCCCTACCTCTTCTTATCATCCGAGCTAGAGCGATGCGCAGCGTAGCTGCAGACCTCTGCCAAAGCAAGAAGCGGACGGGGCGTGCACGAGCCGGGTTCCTATCGGCGGCTTTCCTCCCGGATACGCTGGGATCTGGGTGGGGCGCGCCTCGTGGGCGAGAACTGGAGTAGCGGACGTCTACAACGCCGAGATTTCGTTTACCGAGCCGACCTACACCGCGCAGTGCGAGGCTGCTCAGCAGGACCATGCGCAGGCGATCTTCGTCGCCGACGGCTCCACGTAACTGGCGAAAGTGGCCACAGACTGCGCCCTGCAGGGCTACAACCCGATTTACATCGAGGAGGGCGAAGGTTTTGGCCTGGACCTCACTACTGGTGCGATCAGCAAGAATACGTGGGCCGAGTTCAACGACCTGCCGTTCTTCGCCAATACACCTGGATGGTTGCACCGTGCCGCTCACCTTCCCGGCCGGTAAGACTCACTCCATCGACTCCTGGTACACCGGCCGTATTCAAAGCGGGGTACCCAGCCTCGTGAACAACGGCAAGGTGAGTTGCGAGCCCGACTCGTCTTCGTAAGGAGCGCATGTGTGAGGGTTTCAGCCTTCACCTTCAAGTCTGCTGCGGGTACTCCATTAGCCCGAGCCGTCAGACGTGTCGAAGAGGTTTATGAACAACAGGCCCCACGACTCGGCCTCGGCAGACGAGTACGGGGTGACGCCAAATGTGCGGGACTCCTCGCGCAGGTGGCCGGTTCGTGGGCGCTCGGCGTACCAGACTGGTGCCGGGAGTCTCGGGTTCGCCTGAAGAGAGTGACCTTGTGCGGGCAACCCAACTAAGATCGACGGTGAGCTTCAGAGCACCCAATAGGGAGGAACCCAGTGGACTCGGCACGAGGGAATCGACCGCTGACGATGACCGGTAACGATCACTACGTCGTCATCTCGTCAGATAACCACTGTGGCGCAGACCTGCTGGACTACAAACCGTACCTGGAAAGAAAATGGCATGACGAGTTCGACGTTTGGGCAAAGGATTACACGAACCCATGGGAGTTCATGGACCCTCGGGTGAGGGGCATGGCCGAGGACAACACGATCGAAGCTGACACCCCACTAATCGCCGCATCGTCGTGGAACAGCGTCATGAGCTGGGATAACCCAAGGCGGATCCGCCATATGGACGCCGACGGCGTGGCGGCGGAGGTCCTTTTCCCCAACACCGCACCGCCATTTCTCCCAACATCGGTGCTGTCTGGAGCTCCACCGGCGACCCGGGAAGAATATGATCGCCGCTGGGCCGGGCTGCGGGCCCACAACCGCTGGTTAGTGGATTTTTGTGCCGAGCTACCAGGTCGCCGCGCCGGTGTGGCCCAGATCATGCTGTACGACATCGATGATGCCGTCGAGGAAGTCAAGTGGGTCCGTGAAGTTGGGCTTACGGGAGGCGTCATCCTTCCGATGGACGGGTCCGAGGGCGGACAGGTGCCCGTCTACTCGCCCGACTATGAACCGCTGTGGGCCATCTGCGAGGAGCTCCAGGTGCCGGTGCACAAACACGCATCTACCCCCGGCGGCCGGCCGAAGAACGAGCGGACCCCCAAAGGTATCCTCGCCATTGGCCTGATTGAGGGCCCTTTCTACCAACACAGATGTCTGGCCCAGATGATATTTGCTGGTGTGTTCGAACGACATCCACGGTTGCGGTTCGTGATGACCGAGAGCACCTCGGGTTGGGTCCCAAACTATCTTAAGTCGATCGACGACCTCTTCGTGGTCGGGCGTAACGACACCGGCCCGCTGCTCTTCCTCCGCGAGTCACTTGAAGAGCTAACCATGCTTCCGAGCGAGTACTTCTACCGGAACTGCTTCCTAGGATCCAGCCTCCTTCTGAGGTCGGAAGTCGAAGCACGCTCTGAGATCGGCACCAGCAAGATGATGTGGGGAGCTGACTACCCCCACGCCGAGGGCAGCTATCCATACTCACGGGAATCGCTCCGGCTCCTCTTCCATGACGTACCGATCGACGAATGTCGGGCGATCCTCGGTGGGACTGCCGCTCAGGTCTATGGGTTCGATCTTGACAACCTCCAGAAGGTAGCGAACCGGGTGTGCCTGACCGTCGACGAAGTAGCCGCGCCACTCGTGGACATTCCTCGGGTGCCGGAGGACACCTACGCCATGGTGTTCAATGAGGTTGATACCCGGCAAGGTCCACTGGCCCACAGTTCCGTCATAACTCGCTAATAGACGTCAAGGGGTCGTGTCCTGACCGGCCCGGGCACCGTATCGGATCGAGAACGCTACCCACTTTCCACCGCAATCAGCAACCGGACCGCGATTTGAACTTCCTACCATCGTGCGAATCGGAGGTTCTGGTCTGGTATCAAAGGCCGAGGATCGTCGGTGACCTTGACCTGGGATCGACCGGTGATCTCCACGACCGCGCCATGGAAGCATCCCGACACAAGCACCAGGATGGCGTTGCTTCCAATCGACGTGCGATCGTAGCCGTCCTCTGTGATGACCTGGCCCCGATCAACGGTCCAAACGTCGACCGTCACCCCGACGACGTCATATTCGCTGACCCTTCGGTGGCGCGTCGCATTGACCGGTCCACGCCACGTCCCTTTCTGGGCCAACTCCCCGGGCATTCAAGCGATGAACGCCGTCTTGGACAAGCACTATCCGGGTGTTCGTGAGAATCCGAGCACTTGGACAGGCCAAGGCCCGAACGGCTGGCTCTCAGGGTTGCTCCTTGCGCACGCCGTAAAGGCCGGTGGGCTGGGGCCCACAGGGACGCCTAGCACGACCGAGATGCTCGACGGCCTCTACTCGCTTAAGGGCGACACCTTGGGCGGATTGGCCCCGCCGCCCACGTTCACTCGGGGCCAGCCGCATTCAATTCCCTGCTGGTTCATTGGCGTACTGTCGAACGGTGTGCCCAGCTTGTCCAACAACGAGCAGCCGACGTGCCAGACCACTTCCTCTTCGTAATGCATACAGTGGAACTCCAGAACCGCCTACAAGCGGCGCCCTGTTGTTCCCAAACAGATATCTCAATTACCTAGAGGAACTGTCGCCACAGGGCGACCAAGGCGCTATGGGCGGTCCAGAGCCGATCGTGGCTGGCGACAGCGAAACCCCCAGGGCCCTCAAGGTCCTCTTGCGGTACTCGGACCGTTCCGTGGGAACCGCTGTCCTGCGCCGGTAATACTTGCTGTGTCATGCCGCCCTCCGATTAGAGCCGAGAGCTAGGCGGGCTGAGGGTCCGTGAGTAGTATGTGCGTCCAGCGGCTCCGGTTGTCACAGGCGGCGACGGACGCTGACGGATCATGGCCGCTGTGTCGATTATCGATGTGGCAAGGTAACATCGCAGTCGAGCCGGTGGACGCTTGGTACGGCCGGTCGGACGTGGTCGGAGTGGATATGGCCATGCTCGCTGTATATGCGGTTCGAATCAGACGGGCGGCGCGCTGAGAGGGAATCACCGACTGATGGCGTCCTTCGAGGCCGCACCCCCACGGCGTCGTGGTCGGGGACATTGGTGCGAGCCGCCAGGGCTTGACCGACCCGCGTGCGTGGTCGGCCCGGACCCTCGGCCCCGGGCGGGTGGGCACGTCGAAGCCACGGTGGGGTTCGAAAGGGCGCGGTTGCGTTCAGCTCGTAAGGCTGGCGATGCGGACCGGGACCGCCCCGAATGGGTCGAGCGCGTAGGCCAGCGACACCCGGTGGTAGCCGTCCGCGATCTCGGCGCCATCGTCGAGCGAGACGACTAGCACGGGCGACAGTTTTTCCCCGCCCGCCAACTTCGCCAGGTCCCGTAGGACTCCCGGATCGTTGAGGGGGAGCGGGTCGAGGCGGGATGCTCGCAGGATGTCGTTGGCGCGCCGTTCGGTGACTGACGCCCCCTTGAGTCGCTTAACGAGGCTCTTCGCCTTCTCGGGGTTCAGCCGTATAGAGAGGAAAGCTTCGGCCGCATCGAAGTCGTGGGCGACCACGTCCTTCTTCCAGCTGATCACCGGGGCAGAGTCGGTCACACAGGGAAGTGTAACCCCGGGCGCTTTGTGTCGAGTCTGCGTTCGTTCCTTCGTGGGGGATCCGAAGACTGTCGCGCCAGCCGGTGGCGGCCGATGACAGCTCTGTCTTGGAGTAGCGTCGCAACCCGACCGCGCCGATTGGATCGCCGGCAGCAAAGACGAGCGAAGTGTCGACTGGCCGCGTTCACTGGCGGCCAGATCTGATGGCGTGAAGAAGCGTTCCGCCGCTTTTGCCTGACCGGCCCCGGGCCGCCAGGTCGGCGAGTCTGGCGTGCTGCTCTACAGACCGTCCAGGCCCTGGTCGAGTGCCGGGAGGCGAACGTTATGTGCCACAGCGGCGCCGACTGGGCGATCGCTATGTGGGTGGCCGTTCAGGATTTGCCTGATTCGTAGGTCTCGGTGAAGAGGTCGCCTTGGGCTGCGCCCGTGCCTGCTTTGCCGCCGCCGGGGCCGCGTAGGATGAAGGCGATGACCACGGCCAGGGCGGCACCGGCGACGGGTCCGGCCACATAGACCCAGTAGGCGGTGAAGGTCTTGCCGACCAGGTCGGGTCCGAAGGTGCGGGCCGGGTTCATGGAAGCGCCCGAGATGGGGCTTCCCCACAGCCCGGCCAGGGCGATGTAGCCGCCGACCCCGAAGGCGCCGATGATGCCGACGTTCTGGGCCCCCGAAGCGGTGCCCAGGATGACGCTGACCAGGCCCATGGTCAAGATGAGTTCCATCCAGAAGGCGGCCGTGTTGGAGTAGCCGTGGGCAGGGTAGTTGGACCCGTACTTGGCGGACACGTTGATCACGGCCCGCAAGAACAGGGCGGCAAGGGTGGCCCCGGCCAGCTGGGCGACGATATAGCCGGGCACGCGCCACCATGGGAAGTCACGACGCAGGGCGAAGGCGATGCTGACGGCGGGGTTGAGGTGCGCGCCGGAAATCTTGCCCATAAACAAAATGATGGCCATGACCATCAAGGCGGGGGCCACGACGGCGGCGGTGCGGCTGATCGTGTTCGGGAAGGCTTGGCCCATCATGCCCCCGCCGGCGGCCACCAAGACCAAGAAGAACGTGCCGAGCACTTCGGAGAACAGGCGCCGCCATTCCTGGCGGGGGTCGTTGAAGTCGGTGATGCGGTCGATGACGTCCTGCTCGTAGCGGGCCAGGGGGCCGAGCGGGCTCAGCGTGGGTGGTTGCTGCGGCGCAGTCATTGCGGGCACCCTTCCAGGAATCGCACGCATTGCGGCGATGGCGATATAACGTTGCTATCTGAACGACATAGGGTGAAGCTGGGGCGGCACCTTCCGCAGAAGTAATAGCCAGGCGGCATCGACCCTGCCTCACCTTGAGGGAATGAAGTGGCGGGTCCCAGGATGCAAACCTGAAGTCGCGCAATCAGGAACTCCCGAAGAGGGCGGCACAACGGACCGCAGATGAAGCCATGCTCTGGACCCCGTGATGGTGATTCTGTTCGAGATAAAAGAGTCTCTTGGCGGCTCGAAGAAACCGCGGCACCGGATTGACAACCCGAAGTACCTCGCAAGCGCTCCCGAACATCACATCTAAAGCATCGCACGTGGTGGCAGACCGATCGAGGAACCCCTTACGGACGAGCCTGATAGCTCTGAACTACCAACCCCTGCTGGGCTCCTGACTGTCAACCTCCGCCAGAGCGACGACAAGTCTTCTGGAACGACCCCGCTGCGACGTACCAGTCGCCCTTTGGTGTGATTGCGGCGGTGGGTTTGTGCTTCCTGGCGGCTCGGTCAGGAGCCCGAGAACTGGGCGTTGTAGAGCGAGGCGTACGCCCCATCGTCGTTGATGAGTTTTGCGTGACGGCCTTTTTCGATGATCTGGCCGTCGGTCACCACGAGTATCTGATCGGCGGTAAGTACCGTCGATAGGCGGTGAGCGATTATCAGGGCCGTTCGGCCTCGTAGTGCGATGTCCAGGGCTTCTTTGACGAGTCTCTCGGCGTGCGAGTCAAGATGGGCGGTGGCCTCGTCGAGGATGACGATGTCGGGGTCCTTGAGCAGGCGCCTGGCGACCGCGAGGCGCTGCTTTTCTCCGCCGGAGAGTCGATGGCCTCGCTCGCCGACGAGGGTTTGGTAGCTGTCGGGGAGCGATGAGATGAGGTTGTGGATGTGGGCCCGGGTGCAGACCTCGATCAGCTGGTCGTCAGTGGCGGCCGGTTTGGCGAGCCGCAGGTTCGCCGCGATGGTGTCGTGGAAGAAGAAGGGGTCTTGGGTGACCATGCGGACGCTGCGACGGATCTGAGCGCCGCTCAGCTTCGATATGTCCGTTCCACCGATGGTGATCGTGCCAGAGTCCGGCCTGTAGAGCCCGGCGAGGAGGCCGCAGAGCGTAGATTTTTCCGAACCGGATGGGCCCACGAGGGCGGTGATGCTGCTCGCGGGGGCGACGAAGGTGACGTTCCGCAAAGCCCAAGGGTCTGCCTGCTGGCCGTTCCCCACCGGGACAGCTTCCAACGACGCGATCTCGCGCCAGCCCAGCCGAGGCGTAGCGAAAGCCGACATCAGAGAACACCACATCGCCGACCGGGCCGCCCTCACCGACCGCTGGTTTGTCGTCGGGGCCGTCGTCGGGGGCGTCGAGGACCTCGAATATTCGTTCCAGCGAAACTTGGGCTTGCAGAAAGGTCGACCGCACGTTCGACATGGCAAACACGGGCGTGGCGACCTGAAGGATGTAGGTGGACAGCGCCACCATCGTTCCGATCGTCAAGGCGCCGTGCGCGGCTTGGATACCGCCGTAGATGTAGGTGGCGACCACGCCGCCGATTCCGATCAGTGCGGTGGTCAGGGCCGAGATGACGATGATCGCTCCATTGCAACTGATTTTCGATGGCCACGAGCCGCCCACTCGCGTCCTCGGCGAGAATGTCGAGGCGGTAAGAGCCGACGGGAAACTCCCGCTGCTTCACAGTGAGCAGCCCAACACCGAGCTCAACTGCAATGGAGCGGGCATTCTGATCGTCGGTACCGACACTGGTCGATCTGACCACTTGGGCCGCCTTGTCAGGCACAAGACAGCCAGGGGCTGAGTGAGCTAGTGGTTCATGCTTGGATGACTGCATGACCAGCCACGAGCAACCGAGGCGCGTCGTAACTGCGAACCGCGAGATCACAGCCAGCGCAGATCGCATTTTCGAGCTCATCGCCGACCCGGCACAGCAACCTCGCTGGGACGGCAACGACAACTTGAAGCAAGCTGCGCCAGGACAGCGCGTGCGCGCCGTCGGCGACGTGTTCACCATGCGTCTTACCAGGGGCGGAATCCGGGACAACCATGTGGTCGACTTCGAAGAGGGTCGTCGCCTCGCCTGGCTACCCGCCGTGCAAGGCAAGTCCCCGCCTGGCCATCTCTGGGTGTGGGAACTCGAACCGCTAGGACCGTCACTCACACTGGTCAGCCACACCTACGACTGGACCGAGCTCACAGATCGATCTCGGATCCCCCGTGCCCAGGCGACCACAGCCGTGAAGCTACAGGCCTCGCTGGACCGACTCGCCACCATCGCCGAGAAACCGCAGCCGGAGCAGAGCTGACGATCCCCCGAGCGGCAACGATCCTCACCGCTCCCCCAGTCGAGGGCGTTCACCACCCCTCAATCCCCCATCCCATCGTTCTCCGAGCTTTCACCCAGGTAGGCAGTGGACCGGAAACGCCAGACGTGCCGTACTGCATCCAGCTGAGAGTGTGGCCGGCCGGATTCTTGTGCGGGTGTTCTGTAAGGTAGGCCTCTGGCCGCCTCCACCAGGCCGCGTAGAACCCGTCAGTGCAGTCGCAGGGAACCGGGACCGTTTCGACCCTGCCGTGCCCAAGTAGCTGGCCGATCTCGACCGGAGAAGGCACCGCGCTGTCCAGCTCTCGGGAGGCAGGCAAATACTCGGCGACCATCCAGTACTGGTCAAAGACGGCCCTGTCCCAGCTCAGCACCACGATCGATCCGCGAACCACCCGGCGCAGCTCAGCCAGACCGTGGCGGGGATCGCTCCAATGATGCACGGTCAGTATCGCCATGCCCGACGCAAAACACGAGTCCGGAAATGGCAACTCCTCGGCCACGGCTCTCACGGCGGGAGCCGAATCTCTTGAACGTTGCCCAAGCATCACGAGTGACGGCTCGACAGCCACAACCGGTAGGTCGTCTGGTTCGTACGATCCGGCTCCGGCACCCACGTTGAGCAGCGGTCCGGTCGTGCCGATCGCGGTGCGAACCTGGCGGCCGATCCGAGGGTCCGGACGCCGCTGACCGAGATAGCCGACCCCAAGTCGGTCGTAGACGCTCAAACCCCGGACACTATCCGCCCGCGACCACGAACGCCCGACGCCCCGCCGAGGTGCCGTTCGGTTTGCACTCTCCGGCCTGCGACCTTGGATTCCCGAGCGCCAGTTATGTGCGAGGGGTGCTGTGGGACTTCAGTGGACCTGATGGCCCGTTTGAGCTCGCTTCAACCCTCGAGGCCGCTCGGGCTGGCGGGCACGTCCACGGCGTGCTCGCGGAGCGCGGAGAGGGGAACGATCTGCAGCGCCAACTCGTGGGTGGAGGCGAGCACCACGTGCGCAGCGGCTCCATCGTTGTGGGCGCGCAACCAGTTCGCGGCTGTCACACACCAGCGATCCCCCGGCGCCAGGCCGGGAAAGCCGTACCGGGGCATGGGCGTCGTAAGGTCATTGCCAATGCCGCGCTGATGTTCCAGGAATTCGGCGGTTACCACGGCACAGATCGTGTGGCTCCCGGGGTCCTCCGGCCCGCTGGTGCAACATCCGTCTCGATAAAATCCGGTGAGGGGATCCGTGCCACAGGGCTCCAGCTCCCCGCCCAAGACGTTACGGTCAACCATCCCTGCAGTATCGCTCATCAGCGACACGATCCAAGACAGTCGGTTTCGAGGCACCAAGATGTGCCGTTCTGGGTTGTTTCGACGAGCTCGGTTCGGTGGGTTACGGAGCGCTCGTTCTGCTCGCATCTACCGGCACATTTGGCTGGCGCGGCCGGCTCAGGGAGTACCACGCCAGGGTGCACACAGATATCGAAGTTAGACTCGCTAATAGTCTTACGGCAAATCATGGTGCCCAAACGGTTTCGTCCGGAGTTCCAGTCCGTGGGCGCATAATGACGCCTCCCACCCTAGAGAACGCCGCGCCGAGAAGCTACAGGGAGGAGCCGATCGGCTCGCCTCCACACAGGCTCCATCAGCCGCAACACTGTCCTGGCGCCGGTTTGCGGCAGTCGAAGCTTCAGGCGCAGGAGAGTCCGTCGTGACGCCGGGTCAGGAAGTCGCTGATCCTGGCACGAGGGGTGAGCGGAAACGCAGTACACGACCGACCATCCGGAATGCCGCCAGCGCATTTCGGGCCTAATTCCTACCTGCCATCTCTGTCGAGGAGGGACGGTTACGCCGTCTGTCGGGTGGGAAATGGTCTCAGACAGGTCGCTAGCAGGGCTGCCGAGGCTCGGTGTCGCGCCCGGAGCGGAAGACCGTGCCGGGAGTGGCGCCCGTCATCTTTCCGTGGTCAACGATGCCCGTTCCGTTCACGAAGACGTAGTCAATACCTTCGGCCTCGGCGAACAGGCGGAACTCCCCTTCAGGCATGTCGTCACGTAGGTGAACGTCCCCAGTGCGCACCGTCGCAGGATCGAAGACCACGACGTCGGCGAAGTAGCCGGGAGTCAGTCGGCCGCGATCGCGAAGTCCATACAGCCGGGCCGGCACATCCGTCACCTTGTGCACGGCATCCTCCAGGGCGATGAGTCCGCGATCGCGCACGGTCGGGCCCACGAAATCCGTGAAGAACGCGAATGTCGACAGGGCGTCGAGGTGGGCGCCGGCGTCCGAACCGCCGACCAGCACCCCCGGATGCTGCCAGTACTTCGCACGTTGTTGCCACGACGCGTCGTCATCGCCACTCGGAGCAGTCTCGAAGCAGGCCAGCAGGCCGTCTTCGACCGCGATGTCCAAGAACGTGTCGAGCGGCGAAGTACCGCGCTCTCGAGCGATCTCGCCGATCCGACGCCCCGCCAAAGGCCTGAGCGCCGGTGACACGACGCTCAGCACCTGCATTCCCTCGAAGTCAACCAGAGGAGAGGGCCGCGACTGCATGCGTGTGGTGACGTCCGCAGCCAGGTTAGCCCTGGTGCGGGGATCCTTCAGCTGGCGCAGCTTGTCCTCGTTGGGACGTCCGAGCGCCTTTTGCCATGCGGGCATTGGGTTGAAAGCGATCGTCGTCATCAGATTCAGTCGGAACTGAGCCGGCATCGGCACCGACAAGGCGATGATCTCCCCGCCTCGCTGTCTGGCCCGATCTCCGACAGAAAGCCGAAAGTCGTTGAACTCCTCAGTGGCGCCGACACCAACACTCAACAAGTTCCAGTTGAGCGGACGATACGCTTCGGCCGACATGGAGATCATCATCTCGATGGCGGCATCGGTCCAGTCACTCGGCGGAATGAACTCGAGCTGCGTGCCGGAATGGTCGCACAGCACCGACGCCAGCGTCACCACCTCGTCGCTTGACGCGTAGCGAGAAGGAACGAGGTTTCCCAGATGGTCGCTGTGGGAGGCACCCCATGACGAGGAGAACCCGAGCGCCCCGCTGCCCACGGACTGATCCACGACCTCGGCCATCTTGCGCAGCTGCTCCGGGGTGGCCTGCTCTTGCCACGCCGAGCCCATCACGAGCTTTCGAATTGTCGAGTGGCCGACCAGAAAACCGCTATTGATGGCGACGGTGCCGTCGATCTTTTCGAGCCATTCACCGAAGCTGCTCCAGTTGAACGCGAGCTGGCTCTCGAGGACCTTGACCGGCATCCCTTCGACGCAGGCCAACATGTGGGTCACGTAGTCGGCGCTGTCATCATCAACTGGCGCGATCGTGAAGCCGCAGTTACCGCCGACCACGGAAGTCACGCCGTGCAGCGACGAGGGTGAGACCGCGGGATCCCACATGACCTGGGCGTCATAGTGGGTGTGCACGTCGATGAAACCGGGGGCGACGACCCGGCCGTCAGCCTCTACAACGCGCTTCGCCCCCTCTTCGAGCTGGCCGACGGCGACGATTCGACCGTCGCGGATGCCGACGTCGGCTTGGACACCGGCGGCGCCCGTGCCGTCAACCACAATGCCCCCCATGATCGCACAATCCAGCATTGGCCCACCTCTCTCCTCTACCTGATAACCATTATAGACCTGTCGCCTCGGAGATTCCTTTAGTGACCGGCGCGTGGCCCTGCTGGAGCTATCGTCCGTGGGCGTGGTCGCACCTGACGGCGACGACCCTCTTTGATCGGGGCATTCCAACCGATCCCCTCGCCAGGCATCGCCGCCTCCGCAAACCCGGACATCTTCGGCCATCATAAGCCTTCTGCCCAAATGCTAACATTCTTGACAGTACCGGAAATGGGCGGTACATTCCTGGACATTCATTGACATAACCGGGGGTGACGGCATGAATGCGGTCGTTTTCGCGCCGCCTCGAAAAGGTCTTATCGGAATCTGTGCGCTGGTGGCAATGGTGGCGCTAGGTGCATGTTCTTCAACCGGCCGACCGGCCGCTTCAAGCAGTTCGTCGACCTCTTCGGGCAGCCCGTCGACCTCTCCAAGCGGCCAGTCGGCCAGCGCAAGCCGAACGCCGATCAAGGTTGGGCTGATCTGCAGCTGCGGCGGCCCCTTCGGTCCTGACATCGTGCCCGCGGTGGACGTGTATAGGGCGTGGGCTGAGTCCGAAAACGCCTCCGGCGGGATCGACGGCCATCCGATCCAGGTCACAGTCGAAGACGATCAGGGGACGCCCGGTACGGCTGTGGCCAAGGCGCAGACGCTCGTGTCCGACCACGTGGACGCGGTCGTTGATGTGAGTATCTATGACACGGCCTGGTCGACGGTCGTCCAGCAGGCAAATCTCCCGGTGGTCGGGGTATTGGAAACGAATACACCGTTCTACACGAACCCCGATTTTTACGCTCCGGGTCAGACGAACAACTCAGTGACCTACAGTGAAGTCGCCGTGGTTAAGGAGAGTGGGGCGACGAACTTCGGGAGCCTCGCGACTGCACTAGGAACACCTGGTCCTCAAGCCACAGATAATTTGCTGAAAGCAGCAGGGCAGAAGCTTGGGGTACCGCTTACCTACACCAACGCGATTACGCCGACGGCTCCCAGCTTCACGGCCCAGTGCGTGGCCGCCCAGCAGGATCACGTGCAGGCGCTGATCATCAGCGATGAGTCGCAGGACATCATACGGGTTGCCCACGACTGCGCACTTCAGGGGTATTACCCCACGTACGTCACTCAATCAGAAGGTGATTCCACCATCCTTCTAAAAAGTACCGGCCTCACCAACTCCTGGGAGGTTTCGGGACTCTACCCGTACTTCGTCAACTCACCGGTGACGCAGGGGATGACGGCCGCGATGGCCAAGTACTACCCCGGTCTGTCACTGAATTCGTTGACCTTCACCGGCGGCTCGGCTCAATCCTGGGCATCTGGGGTACTCCTGGGGGACGCCATCAAGGCAGGAGGGCTCGGACCCACCGGCACTCCGAGCGCAGCAGAGGTCGTTCGCGGACTCCAATCGCTCAAGGGTGACACACTGGGCGGATGGACCTCACCTCTCACGTTCGTCGCGGGGCAGCCTCACCTCAACAACTGCTGGTTCCCGGTAAAGGCTCAGAACGGCGTACCCCATATAGCCAACAACGGTCATTCCTCCTGCGAAAGCTGATGATCTAGCTCAACGAGTTCTGGCCAACCGGACGGGGAGGGGCGCTCGTTCCGGCTGGTAGCTCCGGCTGGTAGCGTCCAGAAGTTCCAGGAGGTGGGCTATGGCCGCGGCCGACATCGAGGGCTTCCACATCGAGTACTCCGACGACGCTATAGCCGACCTGCGGAACCGGTTAGGTCATACCCGGTGGCCCGAGAAAGAGACCGTTGACGACTGGTCACAGGGCATCCCGCTGTCGTCTGTGCAGGAGCTGTGCGAGTACTGGGCAGACGGGTATGACTTCGCACTGGCCCAGGATCGACTGAACCGCTTCCCGCACTACCGCAGCGCCATCGACGGTCTGGGTATCCACTTCATCCACGCCCGATCGCCGCACGCCAAGGCCCTGCCTCTGGTGCTAACGCATGGATGGCCGGGTTCGGTTGTGGAGTTTCTGGCCGTGATTGACGGACTTACCAACCCCGATGACCCCGGTGATGCGTTCCACGTCGTCGTGCCGTCGCTGCCCGGTTACGGCTGGAGTGACAAGCCCACCGGGACCGGATGGAACGTCGCCCGCATCGCGCTTGCTTGGGACCAGTTGATGGCTCGACTTGGCTACGTGCGGTACGGAGCGCAAGGGGGTGACTGGGGCGCGTTAGTGACGACAAGCCTGGGCCAGTTGGTGCCGGACCACCTCATCGGCCTTCACGTGAATACGCCCGTCGTTGCCCTCGACCAGGTACCGATGGATGACCTGACCGCGACTGAGCAGGAGGCCGTGGCCCGGGCCCGTGAACGCTCCATCTGGGGAATGGGCTACGGGCTTCAGCAGTCAACCCGACCACAGACGCTGGGTTTCGGCCTGGTCGATTCGCCGGCTGGGCAGTGCGCGTGGATCGCCGAGAAGTTCCATGACTGGACAGACTGCGACGGCCATCCGGAGAAGGCCCTGACCAAGGACCAGATGCTGGACAACATATCCGTCTACTGGTTCACCGCCACAGCCGCCTCGTCGGCCCGCCTCTACTGGGAGAATCGCCAACAGAACGATACGAATGAAGTCCCCGTACCCTCTGGCGTCTCGGTGTTCCCGCAGGAGGTCCGCTTGGTATCCCGGCGCTGGGCGGAGACCCGCTTCACCGATTTACGCTGGTTTGGCGAGCTCGACAGAGGCGGTCATTTCGCCGCCTTCGAGCAGCCCTCCATCTTCCTCGACGAGGTAAGGGGCTTCTTCCGCACCGTTCGATAGCGGGACACTGTGTCGCACTCGTGAAAGCATCACCTTACGAACACCTGTTCTGGTAGAGTGGTAGGCGCCTCGAGGTCGGGCCCGATGACCTCCTCGGTTGTGATCGGATTGTCAACGAGGAGGTGGCCCAGTGGATATCGGTCAATGGCTGATCGAGCATCGGGCCGAGATGGATCGGGCCGAGGCCGTGTGGCTCGAGCAGCTGGCCGAGTTTGATCGCGACGGGTTGTGGGCCATGGATGGCCAGTTCTCCTGCGTCGGCTGGCTGGTGTGGCGAACGAACATGGCACGGTCCACCGCTTTTGAGAAAGTGCGTGTCGCCCACGAGTTGGAGCGCCGGCCCGTCGTGGCTGAGGCGTTCCGCCAGGGACGGTTGTCGTACTCAGCGGCGCGGGCCATCACCCGGATGGACCGTCCCGACCCTGACGTGGATCAGGCACTGGTCGCGCTCGCACAGAGCGGCCAGGCCAACATCCTCGACCTCGAGCGGGTAGTGCGATCGTACGGGTTGTACGCCGATCAAGAGCAACAACCAGCCGACGATGTCGATCGGGCGCGTGACGTGAGGATGCTTCGAGGTGACGCCGGGACCGGCCAGGTCGTCGTAACCCTTGGCGACCTCGAACTCGAGGAATTCGCTGCCACCTTCCAAGCGTTCCTGGACCTGCGCTACCGCCCTCAGGGTGTGGACGAGTCTTCACCCGGGGACTCACCCTCTCAGAAACCGCCCATCGATGAGCCCACCCGTTCGGCCAATAAGTCCGACGCCTTCATGGACCTGGTTCGCACGGCCCTGGCACACGTCGATGATGGCCGCACCGCTGGCGACGACCGCTACCTCGTCCATGTTGTTACCCGCGACGGCGGTCGCAGTCTCGCCCAGTTGGACGGCACCCCTCTCGTCCCAGCCGACGCCACCATGATCAGCTGCGACAAGGCCATCGTGACCCACACCGTCACTGGCGACGGAGAGCCGCTCCGCCTGGGCCGCAAGACCCGCCAGTGGAGCATCGCCCAGCGACGGGCCATAACCGTTCGGGACGGTGGGCAATGCCGATTCGTAGGCTGCTGTCTCAAGCATTGCGACATTCACCACATGCACCCCTGGGAAGCCGGAGGCAACACCGATATCGACAATGGTTTCTACGGATGCCCGCGCCACCACCGCATGCTTCACCACGGCTACCGCGTCGAAGGCGACCCCAACGGCGAGCTGCGCTTCTACCGCCCCGACGGCGGATACCTCGGCACCACGCACCCGGCCTTTGCTCGAGCTCCGGCATAGCATCGGGCCAAGACGAACGGCGCGCTCCCGGACGTCGAGATGCCGGCGACCCCGGCAGCAACGGCCACCCGTAGTATGCAACGACGCAATGACCTCCCCGCTCGCGTTCCCTCTGGAGCTCACCCCGATCCATGTGTCCGACGAGGTTCTCGACGACCTGCGCGCCCGTCTTTCACTGACCCGTCCGCCGCTCGACGAGGGGAATGAAAACTGGTTCTACGGTGTCCCGGAGAGTTATTTGCGTGAGCTGGTGGCGTATTGGCGGGACGACTACGACTGGCCCCAAGCCGAGGCTGCCATCAACGGGTACGAGAACTACCAGGTGAGTGTCGCCGGTGTCCCGGTGCACTTCATGCGCAGGCCCGGCCGAGGCCCCCGCCCGATCCCGTTGGTTCTCACCCACGGCTGGCCGTGGACGTTCTGGCACTGGTCGAAGGTGATCGACCCGCTCGCCGACCCGGCCGCGTTCGGCAGCGACCCCGCCGACGCGTTCGACGTCATCGTGCCGTCTCTGCCCGGCTTCGGCTTCCCCGGGCCGCTCACCGGCTTTCCGGGCGTCAACTTCTGGAAGGTCGCCGACCTGTGGCACACCCTGATGACGGAGACCCTGGGATATGAGAAATACGCCGCCGGTGGCTGCGACATCGGCGCCATCGTCTCCAGCCAGCTCGGCCACAAGTACGCCGACGAGCTGTACGGCATCCACATCGGCTCCGGTCTGCCGCTCGACTTCTTCACCGGTCCCCGCGCCTGGGACTTGGCTCAGAGGGCCCCGCTCACCGACGACCAGCCCTCTGACATCCGCGCCCGCATCATCGAGCGGGACCACCGATCGGCGTCCCACCTCGCCGTGCACATGCTCGATGGCGCCACCCTGGCCCACGGGCTGAGCGACTCCCCCGCCGGACTCCTGGCCTGGCTGCTGGAGCGCTGGAACGCCTGGAGCGACAACGGCGGCGACGTCGAGTCCGTCTTCACCAAGGACGACCTGCTCACCCACGCCACCATCTACTGGGTGAATAACTCCATCGCCACGTCAATGCGGTACTACGCCAACGCCAACCGCTACCCCTGGGCCCCGTCTCACGACCGCACCCCCGTCGTGCAGGCCCCGGTCGGCCTCACCTTCGTCACCTACGAGAACCCACCTGGCATCCACACCGCCGACGAGCGCGTCCGCGCCTTCAAGGCCAGTCCGCAAGCGGGTTGGTTCAACCACGTCAACGTCAACGCCCACGACCACGGCGGTCACTTCATCCCCTGGGAAAACCCCGACGCCTGGGTGAGCGACCTACGCCGCACCTTCCACGCCCGCAGGCCCTGAACCACTCTGACCGGAGGGACATAAAGCCCACCAGACTTGTGGTAACTGGTGCACCGCGGCTCCTAGCGTGCGTCGGGTGACTGTCGTCCGGAAGGGACCTGCCCCCACCGGATTGCCGGTAGAGGAGGTCATCCCGGAGTTGCGGTCCGCCCTGGCGGGTGGCACGGCGGTGTTGACGGCCGAGGCCGGCGCCGGCAAGACGACGGTGGTCCCACTGCGGCTGCTCGACGAGGATTGGCTGGGGGACGGGAAGATCGTCGTCCTGGAACCCCGGCGGGTAGCGGCACGCGCCGCGGCGACTCGCATGTCGGCTCTTTTGGGCGGGAACGTCGGCGGGACGGTCGGCTACACGACGAGAGACGAACGGCGCACCGGCAAGGCCACCCGGATCGAAGTGGTGACCGAGGGGATACTGACCCGCCGCCTGCAGTCGGACCCTTCCTTGCCCGGCGTGGGGATGGTCGTCTTCGACGAGTTCCACGAGCGGCACTTGCAGACCGATCTGGGCCTGGCCTTGACCCTTGACGCCCGCGAGGTGCTCCGTCCCGACCTGCGGGTGATGGCCATGTCGGCGACCATCGCCACTGGGCCCATCGCCCAACTCCTCGGCGGGGCCCCCGTCGTCATCAGCGCCGGCCGTTCGTTCCCTGTCGAGATCCGGTGGGCGCCCCTGCGTCCCGGGGGCCGCCTGGCGCTAGGCGTGGCCCGGGCGGTGGGCGCCGCCCTGGAGGTTGACCGGGGGGATGTGCTCGTGTTCCTTCCTGGCGTGGGTGAGATCCGGGCTGTCACCGCCGCCCTGGGCGATCCCGATGGGGTCGACGTCCTGCCCCTCCACGGCAGCCTCCCGGGCGACGAGCAGGATCGGGCGCTGCGGGCCGGGCCCCGGAGGAGAGTCGTGGTGGCCACGGACCTGGCGGAGACCAGCGTGACGGTGGAAGGGGTTGGAGTGGTGATCGACGCCGGCCTGGCCCGCCGTCCTTCCTACGATCCGGCCAGCGGCCTGACCAGGCTGCGCACCATGGTGGCCTCGAAGGCGTCAGCGGATCAGAGGGCCGGACGGGCTGGGCGCCTGGGCCCGGGCCTGGCCTACCGCCTCTGGTCTGAATCAGAGCACGCCACCCGCCACCCGTGGCCCGATCCCGAGATCGTCAGCACCGACTTGGCCGGGTTGGCTCTGGAGCTGGCCGTATGGGGGGCGGCCCCGGGCGAACTGAAATGGCTCAACCCGCCGCCGCCCGCTGCTCTCGAGATAGCGAAGGAGTTGCTCGAAGAGCTCGGCGCTACTGATGGCGGCCGGCCCACTGCGCAGGGCCGGCGTCTCTCCGCCCTACCGCTCCACCCCCGGCTGGGGGCGATGCTGCTCGCCGCCCCGGCGCCGGCCCGGCACACCGCCGGTCTTCTGGCCGCCCTGCTCTCCGAACGCGACATCTTCCGCCGCGACGGCTCGGGCCCCACCGCCGACGTGGCCTCGCGCCTGGACGTTCTGCGTCGCCATAGCCCGCCGCCTGCCCGCGTGGACCGGGCCACCTTGGCGACTGTGCGCCGCCGGGCGGAGGAGCTGACGCGTCGGGCCGGCCGCCCTGCGGAAGACCAGGAGGACGCCGACCCCGGAGCCCTCCTCGCCGCCGCTTACCCGGACCGCATCGCTCAGGCTCGCGGCGGCAACCGCTATCGCCTCCGCCACGGGGGTGGCGCGGTCCTGGCCGACCACGATCCCCTGGCCGGCACCGCCTGGCTGGTGGCCGCCGACATCGACGGTGGCGAGGGCGGCCCGGGCCGGGCCGACGGCCGGATCCGTCTGGCCGCTCCACTCGACCGCGACGAAGTCGAGCGCATCGGAGGCGACGATGTCCGCGACGTGGTCCGCCTGGAATGGGACGAGGCTTCCGACGACCTGCGAGCGGTCACCGAACGTACCCTTGACGCCCTCGTCCTCGCCACAACTCGAGGAACCGCCCGTCCGGGCCCCGAAACCACAGCCGCGCTCATCGCCCGGGCCATCGATACCGGGCTTGGCGTGCTCGGCTGGACGGCCTCGGCCCGGGCCCTGCAGAACCGGGTGGGCTGGGCCAAAAGGGCCTTGGGCCAGCGCTGGCCCGACGTCTCGGACCAGGCCCTGGCCGGGCAAGCAAACGAGTGGCTCGGTGACGCCCTGCGCCAGGCCACCGGCCGGGCCGACCTGGCCCGCATCGACCCGGCCCGGGCCATCCGCGCCGCCCTGGGATCTCGGGCCGGCGAACTCGACCGCGTGGCGCCGGCCACCATCGAGCCGGCCGGCGGCCGGCGCCTACCCATCGACTACAGCGGCGACAGGCCCCGCATCTCGGCGCGCGCCCAGGACCTGTATGGCACCACTATCCACCCGACTATCGCCGGCGGCAACGTCCCCCTGACCGTTGAGGTCCTCTCCCCCGCCGGCCGGCCCATCCAAGTCACCACCGACCTGCCCGCCTTCTGGCGCGGCTCCTGGCCACAGGTTCGCAAGGACATGGCCGGCCGCTACCCCAAACACGACTGGCCCGTGGACCCCTCCACCAGCCCGGTACCGAAACCCCGGCGGGTCCGTCGCTGACCCGCCGGCATCAGAAGTCACGGGCCCTTACGGCCGCCGGGTCCGTCAAGGTGTAGACCCGAACTGTCTCGGCTGGAGTGCCTCCCCCATGGGAGCTCCATCCTCCTCGACGTCTTCGGTCGCTTCACAGGCGAACGCGTGTTTCGTGCATGAGCTTCCGGGCCCAGTCGACGTGGGCACCGACCAGCCTCCCGTCTCGCTTGACGATGTCGCCTCCGACGATCACCGTTTCGACATCGGCCGGTCCAGCCCCGAGCACCATGACCGCCACGGGGTCGCCGAACCCATCGAGGTGGGGGGAGCGCATGTCGATGATGGCGATGTCGGCCTGCTTGCCTGGGGTGAGGCTCCCGATCTGGTCGTCAAGATTCCACACACGCGCGCCGTCCAGAGTGGCCAGTCGAAGCATGTCTCGCTGGTGAAGGTCGACGGTCGGGACCTGCTCCCCCCGAGCCAGCGCTGGGGCGCTGGCCCGGGATCGCTCCGCGGCGAGCGCCAAGCGCATCTCGGAGAACAGGTCGGTCCCAGCCGAGCAGATGGTGTCGACGCCCAAACCCGAAAGGATGCCCCGTTGGAGGGCGGGGCCAGTTCCGGGGAAGGTCCCGAACTGCATCAGCATGTCCGTGGACGGGGTGATCGACAAGGTCCCGTGGCTTGCCGCGATCAGGTCGAACTCCTTTTCTGTCAGCATGCAGCCGTGTGCGTAATTCACATCGGCGCCGAGCAGACCGTCACGCTGAAGGGTGGTCACGGCGTCGGAGGTGCCGGCCATGCCCACGTGCAGTGAGATCGGAAGTCCGAGGTCGCGGGCGAACGCGAAGTCTTCGGCGTTACGTTCCGGAGTGGTGAAGCACGGTCCGCGTAGCGCCATGCCCATCCGCAGTCGCCCATTGCTCCCGGATGGAAATTGCTCGTCGCGCAAGCGGCGAGCGTCCAGGGGGTGCGGCGGGTTCGCATCGTCGCTTGCCGGTCCGGGGCCGCCGTAGAGGAAGTAGCCCCGGATCCCGGACTCTTGCAGGCCGCGTAGGTCGGCATCGGCGTGTGCCGCGGACTGGAGGTTGTGAGCCCAATCGGCGATCGTGGTAATCCCCGCGTCCAAGGCCTGCAGGGCACCCCATAGGGTTCCGGCGTAGACATCATCTGCGCTGTATTTGGGGCCGATCCCAGTCAGCACTGCTGGCCCGTAGCCGGCCCCTGTTATCTGGGGGGTGAACCCGCCGATCGCTCCCTGCCACACGTGGCGGTGGGTGTCGACGAGGCCCGGAATGACGAGCCGACCCTTGGCCTCGATCACCGCGGCATGTGGAGCGGACGTCTCGAGTCCAGGTCGGACGTCGACGATAACTCCATCACGAACGAGGACGTCCGTGTCGGGCTGGTCCCCGAGCCCGGGATCCATGGTGACGACGTGGCCACCTTTAATGAGAAGTTCGTTGGGCATCGTGGTTCACCCACCTTTCTTCGGCACTTGAGAGCGTTTAGGGATTTGGGAGCACGACCCCGGTGAGCTCGGCGCAGTCGTCAAGCAGCCTGTCTTGAATCTCGACTGAGCGGGCTGCTGGGTGAACGGCACGGGGCTGCTGGTGGTAGAAGTAATTGCCCGTTACGGTCGCTGCGGGATCGTCGCTCACCGCCAGCCAGACCTGGGTCACCGCAGCCAAGGAGAGATCGTCGGGGGCGCTGAGTCCACCCATCTTGGTCGGCACCCAGCCGGGCTCGAGGGCATTGGAGAGCACGGCGGGCCAGCGGCGAGCGACGGCGAAGGCCACCACGACGTCGAAGAGCTTGCTGTCTGCGTAGGCCTGGGCCCCGTTCCAGGGGCGGCCGGCCCATTGGAGGTCGTCGAGGTCCGGGTTGCCACCTCTGTGCATGCCCGAGCTGAGGTACACCAGCCGGCTAGGCGGAGTGATCAGGGCGGTCAGCAGGTATGGGGCCAAAACGTTGACGGCGAAGACGTGAGAGAGTCCGTCGACAGTCGCGATGCGCCGGGGCTCGCGATAACCGAGGCCTGCGTTGTGGATTACGGCGTCGTAGCGTCCGAGCTCGTTGGCTTGCCCGGCGACTTGGCGGGTCCCCTCGATGCTGGTCAAGTCGCCGACGACGACGTGCTCGGCCGTCGAGAGGGCCCGACGAGCGTCACCGGCTCGCTGACCGTTGCGCGCGTGCAGGGTGACCGTGTGGCCGACATGGGCGAGCAGCTCGGCCGCCATCAATCCGAGGCCGTCGCTCGAGCCGGTGACCAGTACCCGTGCCATCGTCCCTCCGTGTTCGAATTCGCTCGCTGGAATCATCGTCGCGCTCGGCGATGGCCGGCTCCATGTTCGATCCGCTGCCCTCGTATTCGCACCGGGGGAACCCCCCGGCACCTCCCCCTGGTTTTCCGCTTGGGCCTTGTGGAGGCGATCGAAATGTCGGCCGCGGGCGTCCGGGGTCGGCCCTCGGGCGAGCCGCACCGGCTCGACGTAGGGTGGGTTGGTGATCTCGGCCGAGGGCGAGCACGGTGCTTTGCTGCTCGAGCGCGACCGGGAATTGGAGCGGATCAGGCGGAGCCTGCAGCGGGCCCAGCAAGGTCGTGGGGGAGCGCTGATGGTGGAGGGGCCGCCTGGGATCGGCAAGACCGTGTTGTTGGCGGTCGCCCGAGACGCGGCAGAGGGAGAGGGTTTCCGGGTACTGCGAGCGCGTGGGGCTGAGCTGGAGCGTGGGTTCGCGTTCGGGGTGGTGCGCCAGCTGGTCGAGCCGGTGGTGGCGGGAGCGTCGGAGGAGGAGCGCTCCCAGCTCTTGGATGGGCCGCCCGGGGTAGCGGCACGGCTGCTGGGTCTTCCTGGCGCGGGTGACGGCGCAGCTGCGGCCGCCCCTATTGCTCCGGACCCGTCCTTCGCTGTGCTACACGGGCTGTACTGGTTGTGCGTCAACCTGACCGCGCAACACCCCTTGGCGTTGGTGGTGGATGACGCCCATTGGGCTGACGGAGCGTCGCTTCGCTTTTTGGCTTTTTTGCTGCCCCGCCTGGAGGAGCTGCATGCCGCAGTGCTGCTCGGGGCCCGGCCGGCCGAGGCCGGACACAGTCGGGAGCTGCTGGCCGCCCTGACCTTGGATGCGGCGACCGAGGTGGTCACGGTAGGTCCGCTCAGTCCGGGAGGGGTAGGCACGCTGGTGGCGGTCGGCTTGGGTGTCGAGCCCGAACCTGAGTTCGCGATGGCGTGCTGGGAGGCGACGGGCGGTACCCCATTTCTGGTCCGCACGCTGGTCGAAGCTCTGAGAGAGGAGTGCATCGCCCCTGTCGGCGCGTCGGCAGCCAAACTACGGGATGTCGCCACCGTTAGCTTGAGCCGCTGGGCGATGCTGCGCCTCGCGCGGCTGGGTCCTGACGCGGCCCGCCTGGCCCGGGCGGTGGCTGTTTTGGAGCGGGCCGAGTTCGATCAGGCGGCCCAGCTAGCCGAGCTTCCACCCCCCGACGCAGCGCGGGCCGCCGATGTGCTGGTCGAGGCGGGCGTGCTCGACGAGGTTCCGCTGTGTTTCGCCCATCCACTCCTGCGCGGCGTCGTCTACCGTGACACGGCGGCGGCCGACCGGGCCGAAGCGCACGGGCGCGCCGCCAGGCTGCTAGCCGAAGCCCACGCCAACCCGGCCCGCGTCGCTGAGCACCTGCTGGCGACCGTCCCGGCAGGCGACGACTGGACGGTCGAACAGCTGCGCGCTGCAGCCTGGGAGGCAACGGCGCGAGGTGCACCGGAATCAGCGGTTGCCTACCTAAGCCGGGCTTTGGCCGAGCAACCATCGCCTGAGGCGGGGGCGGGCCTGTTGCTGGAGCTCGGTCTGGCCGAGTTCAGTGCCGGACAGCCAGGCTGGCCCGACCAACTGGAAGAGGCGATGGAGTCGGCCGGCGACGACACGACCCGCATCGCGGTCGCGCTGCTGTTCGCGAATGCACTGCGTTGGCACGAGCGGGCCGGCGAGGCGATCGAGGTGTGCGATGGCCTGGCCGCCCGCCTCCGCGGCAGGGACGCGGAAGGCCGTTTGACGTTGGAGGCCATGGCAGTCGCCTGCGGGGTGGGTGATGCCGCCACCGCGCCGTTGATAGCCGAGCGAGCCGAGGCACTGCTCGTGTGGGCTACGGAAAGATCGGTCCCGCGCCAATGTGTGGCGGCGGCAGCGTACGTGGCCGCGCTGGCCAACGAGCCGGCCGACCGGGTAGCCGACCTGGCGCTCCGGGCCATCACCGCCGGCACGGGACCACTCCCCGAGCCAGGCGACCCGCCCTGGTTACCTGGCGGTGCGTTTCGCCACCCGAGCGCCGTGGTGACGCTGCTGTGGGCCGAGCGCTACGACGCCGCGCAGGCGCTGGCCGACGCCGCCGTGGCTGAGGCCCAGACTTCCGCCAACGGGATGATCCTTCCCGCAGTGTTGGCCCAACGGGCCTGGCTCGCTTCCCGGCGCGGCGACTTGACCGCAGCCGAGGCCGATGCGCGGGCCCTGCTCGACGCCCCCGGCCCGTCGGCTCCGCGGCTATTGCGCAACCGGGCGACGAGCGTACTCGTCGACGTGCTGGTTGAGCGGGGCGAACTCGACGAGGCTGAGCGGACTCTCGAGCCCCTGGCGGTCGACCTCCCCGGCACGTCACAGACCGCCGTGATACTGCGCCACGCCCGGGGCCGTCTTCGGTTCGCGCAGCTTCGCTTCGCCGAGGCACTCTGCGACCTGCGGGCGGCCGGTGAGATCGCCACCGGCGGCCTGACCGGGAGCCCGTGCTACCTATCGTGGCGTTCCGACGCCGCCCTGGCCGCTCTGGCCCTTGGTGAACGCGACACGGCGCGACGCCTCAGCGACGAAGAGCTCGAGCTAGCCCGTGCCTTCGGGGCCCCACGCGCCCTCGGCGTGGCGCTGCGAGCCGCCGGGCTCGTAGCCGGCGGCCATCGGGGCGAGGCCCTGCTGCGCGAGGCGATCGACGTGCTCGCCGGTCCCGATACCCGCCTCGAACACGCACGCGCCCTGGCCGACCTCGGCGCCCACCTCCGTCGCGGCAACCACCGAGTCGAGGCGCGCCAACTTCTCCGCCAAGCGGTCGACGCCGCCCACCACCTCGGCGCCGAACCCCTCGCCCTAAGGGCCGAAACCGAGCTGCGTGCCACCGGGGCCCGGCCGCGCCGAGCCCTGCTTACCGGGCTCGAAGCGCTCACCGCCAGCGAGCTGCGCATCGCCGAACTGGCGGCCGAAGGGCTTACAAACCGCCAGATCGCCCAAACACTGTTCGTCACCGCCCGCACCGTGGAGGGCCACCTCACCCACGTGTTCTATAAGCTCGACGTCAAGGCCCGGACGGCGCTACCGGCCGCTCTCGCCGCGCCCACGAGCGCAGTCCGCGCCTAACCCCACCACGGCCCCCGGAAAAATCAGGGGGATGTGCCGGGGGGTTCACACGGCGTCAAGGCGGCTCCTGCCTGTAGATCATGAGGTGCCCGACTAGCCAAGGCACGACTGGGAGGTGCTACCTCATGTACAGAAACCGAGCCGCTCGCTGGGTTGCACCACATCGGCTGGCCCACCATCAAGCTCACCCCGGGCCCGAGTTCCTGCGAGCCGAAGCGACCGTGGGGCCGAAATGACCATGCCATCACCAGTCCGAGTCGGCGGGGTCTGCGACCACGATTTGCTCGGTGGCTTCGCCATTGGGGACGCCAACGCCGGCGCCGCGTTCGTAGAACGATTCCAAGGCCGGGTCTACGGTATGGCCATCAACCTGATCGGCGACCGAGGACTAGCCGAAGACGTATCCAGAAAGGCCTTCGTCCGAGCTTGGAGGCGCGCCGACACCTACGACCCAGAGTGCGGCACCGTCGCCGCCTGGCTCCTGCGCATCACCCGCAATCTGGCCGTCGACGCCCTGCGCCGTCGGCCCCAAATGCTCGATCCCGAGATGGTCGCGGCCGTCACCCTAGGCAGCCTCGCCATCACAACTGCGGACGCCACCGTCGCATCAGACCTGACCTCCCATACTCGGACTGCCCTAACCCGACTACCCTCCAGCCAATTCAAGGCCCTTTGCCTCGCGGCCTTCTACGGCTACACCGCCCAAGAGATTGCCGCATCCGAGGGCATCTCCGTCGGGACAGCCAAAACCCGGATCCGTGAAGGCCTGCGCACACTTCGAGCCGAACTCACCCCTCCCGACGCCGGGTAACCCGCACCGATCCGGCCGTGAAGACTCCGGTCGCAGTCATCACCCCGGTGATGAGAGCGGTGAGCACGGGGATGATGATGAGGGCGAAGCGAAGCGACGTCGCGGAAGCGATCTGACCGATCAGTGGCGGTCCAGCCACGAAACCCACCCAGCCGATGCCCGAGACCAGGGCGACGGCTTTCCCGGGGTTGGCCGAGGCCGTCTTGCCGACCGTGCTGTAGGTAGTCGGTATAACCAACGCGCAGCCCGCACCGAGACAGCAGAATGCCACGAGCGTGATTGCCGTGTCGTGCGCCGCCAGCCCGACTGCGAAACCCACGGTGGCTAGAGCCGTGAGGCCGGGCAGCACACGGTGTCTGGGCCATTTGGCAAAGAGGCGACTGCCGGCGAATCTGGTTGCCACCATGACCAGGGAGTAGAGGGTGTAGGCGAGCCCGAGTATCACGCCGGAGGCGTTTAGCGATGAGCGCAGGTACACAGCCGACCAGTCGGCGGCGGCTCCTTCGCAGAGCATGTCGGCCAGCGCGACCACGCACAACACCAACACCGCTGCCGTAAGCCAAGAATGGCCCCGCCGGCCTTCGGCGACAGGAACGTCGTCGTGGCTGTTCCGGTCGTTGGGTAGCAGCCGTCTTGTCAAAACGGCGAGGGCGGCGAGCGATATACCTCCCAAGCAGAGGAGTTGTATGGCGAGAGGCACTCCCGAGGCCACCGCCACCGTGCCGATGCCGGCACCAGCCAGCGCGCCGAGGCTCCAAGAACCATGGAAGACCGGCATCACCGGACGCCGTTGAGCGCTTTCGATGGCGACGGCTTGAGTGTTCATGGCCACTTCCAGGGTCCCCTGAAAGAGGCCCCACAACATGAATACGAAAAAGAAGGCGATGAGACTCCCAGCCACCCCGAGCAGAGAGCCGGCCAGGCAGTACCCGACCATGCCGGTGCGTAGTACGCGTCGACTGCCCAGGCGAGGGACTAGAAAACCGGCAGCTGACATGGCCAGGATCGAGCCGATGGGCGCCCCGAGGAGAGCGACACCGAGCTGTCCTAGACCGATGCCGAGGTGCGCTCTCACTTGGGGGATGTGGGCGACCCAGGAGGCAAAAAGCATTCCGTGAACGAAGAAGACGGCGATCACGCCGGGGACCGCGGCGGTTCGCCTGGTCACCGCCTGGCGGCCTAGGCCCGGTGATGTCGCGACCGAAATGGCCTGGTCAGTCACACCAGTTGGACGTCGACGCCGGTTCCCGTGATCTGCTCGACCAGCCCAGGATCAGCTCCTGAGTCGGTTACCAGGACATCGATCCTTCCAAGGAGGCACACCTGGTCGAAGGCGACCACTCCAAGCTTGGATGAGTCGGCCACGGCGATGACCCGCCGGGACGCCTCGATCGCGGCGCGCTTGACTTCGGCCTCAGCCATCAGATGCGCGGTGACCCCTGTGGTCGGGTGGATCCCGCAGGGACTGAGAACGAAAGTGTCAAAGTGGAGCTCCGAAAAGCTGCGCCCCGACAGCCCACCGATGAGCGACAGCTCCCCGGGGCGGACCTCGCCGCCGGGAAGCAACAGCCGGACCTGAGATGAGTCCTGCAGCTCGAAGACGGGCCGAAGGGCGAGCGGCATGATCGTCATGCGCCGCCCCCGCAGCAGACGAGCGACCTCCATAGCCGTCGTGCCGCCGTCGAGAACGACCGTCTCCCCTTCGTTGAGGAGTTCGGCGCACCGAGCGCCGATCCGGGCCTTTTCGTCGGTGTGGCCGAAGACCCGGAGGGCATAGGGCGTCTCCTCGGCGGTTTGGCGGGCCCGGGTGGCGCCCCCGTGCACCCGGCGGCAGACGCCGTCCCGTTCGAGGGCCTCGAGGTCCCGGCGCACGGTCATCTCCGAGCAGCCGAAGGCGGTGGCCAAGGCCGCTACCTGAACCTCGTCGCGCTCACTAAGCGCCTCGACAATCTGGCGGCGACGCCCGACTCCGTCCATGCCGGTGAATCTAACACATATTCTGTTTGATCACACACTCACCATGATAGATTTCGGGCCCGGGTGAGTTCCTTTTCCTCGGCGTGCAACTCCAGTCGCGCCGCGAGCCAAGTGTCCTGATTGTCGTCGGGCGCAACGTCTCACCCAGCGGGAGGTGGCGGCGGCAGCCCGGCCGGACCCATAAAAGCGAAGATCTGATCGATGCCCGGAAGGAGCAGCAGGCCATCACCGACCGACGGCGTCGGGAAGTGGTTCGCCGACCCGCCGAAGGGGATCGAGACAACCTCCTCGCCGGTGGCCGGGTTGAGTCCATGCACGGCATTGTCGCTTCCAATCGTCCAGACCAGTCCATCGGCGATGATTGGTCCCCCAGCGGCGCCGTCGTTGTCGGTCCACAGCTGTCTCAGGTACGGCGCCTGGGTCGACACCTTGATCGCCGTTACGCCGTTCGGGCAGGGCACGTAGACCACCGAGTCCTCCACCGCCCGCCCGCCGTCGGGGTTGCCCCTGCACGTCGAAAGCGAGGCGACCTCGCCCTCCTCGCCGCCGAGATCTCCCTGACGCAGCAGGTAGGCGATGTCCGTCTTACCGACCTGGAACACGAAACCGTCCACGGGCACGGGGTCCCCGGTCCCGAGGTCGAGGTCGTCGGCGCTGAGCTTCTGCCAGTCCTTTGGGTAGAAAATCGACTCAAGGTGCATGGTCGGCGATAGCTCGAGCACCGCATCGCTGTTGTCGTAGGGTTGGCCGGCACCGAGGTCGTAGCCGTCGGCGCTCGCCACGTAAACGTTGCCCTTAGGGCCGACGACCGGAGAGCTGCCGCCCATCCATACCGCTCCCCGATCCCTGCCGCTGCCGATCTGGAAATAGTGGAGAGGTCCTCCCGACTCCGGGATGGCGACGACGTAGCCGTGGGCAGGACCGTTGGGACCGGGACAGTCCCCGAAGTTCTGACCGTAGGCGGCGACCACGAAACCGTCGTCGAGCGCCAACCCGGGCCGCTGCAGCTGCGCCAGCTCGTCCTCGCCGGCGGACGGCATCGCCTGCTCGTCCAGCTCGACTTTGCCGGTGAACAGGTCGAGCCCGAAGAGGCGGTGCGACGCTTCCACACCACCAGAGGAAGACGGGCCGGTTATCAGCGTGTCGGCGTCGACGAAGATCTCGTGGCGCGACGAGTCGATCACCGGGGTGCCCGTAATGCCGACCTCGGGCGAGATGTCGCCGCAAGGCAGGTCACGGGATGGCACCGCGTTCGCCAGGTGGCGTGACCACAAGATGTGCCCGCTATCGGCGGCCATCACGTAAACAGTGTCATTCTCGGTCGCGGCGACAACGCGACCGTCGGCGACGAGCGGCTCGCCATACAACTGCCCGTCAAGGATCGGCGAAGTCCAAGCCGCCCGCGAGGGCAACAGCTTCGTGTTCGCAGCCTGGACTCCAGTCGCCTCAGCGTCCCCATGGTAGGTCGTCCAGCTGGCGCCGAAGCCAGCGGCCAGCGGCCCGGGTCCCGCGCTCGCCGGCAAGGTGGTCAGCGACGGGCCGGGACTGTTCGGCGACGGCAAGGACACGGAGCCTGAACTCGTTCCGCTGGCACCGAACTGGGTCGGGCCGGGGCCACGAGCTGCGGAGCCATCGGACGACCCGGCACAGGAGGAGCAGACCACCGCGAAGATTCCCAGAGCCGCGGCGAGCGTCCCTCTCCTCATAGTGATCGCGCCCGGGCGATACGGCTACGTGGCGACGGGCGACGGGCCTTACGAAAGTCGATGCGACGACCGTCCCGATGGACCGCCACGTCATCGTCGGTCGGCGGTAGAACAGGATGGAAGCACCGGCTCGACGGCTCGATGCACCTCGCCATCTGCGCGGCCATGTCGCCATGGTATCGACGCCCGAGACGCCGATCTGTATAGACGGCGCATCGTGGAAAGAGAGAGTTTGTGCCGGTTCACCTTCCAGGGCCAGCTGCCGGGAGCCTTGTTGTAGGGTGGACCCAACGAAAGGGGGCAGACATGGCAGACAAGTCTCCCCACAAGGCAATCTCCAACAAGTCGTCGAACTGGCTCAAAGAAAAACGGCGCGACAAGAAGGACAGGGGAGAAATCCGGCGCCGAACCGTATGACGCGAACCGGTCTGGGACCGCCGCTGGCATCGGGATCGTGGGCATAAACGTGACTGTCGAGCCGCCTGTTATGTGCCGAGTTGATAAATGCGAGCGGCGCGCCGCCACCTCGGTGGTCAGAGAAGACTTGCCCGGACGAATCCAGCTGTGTGCTACTCACACCGAGGACTTCCGCCTGAACGGCTCCTCTTGGACGATTACCTGGAGCCCTAGCGAGGCTCTTCCGATCTCGGTTCAGGCTGCGCCCGCCACCCCTGTTGGCCGAGGCTCTTCGGTAACCACGAGCGCTAAGGCTTCGACGGCACCCGGCTGGTGGGGCAAGCTAAAGACCCAGCTCCCGGGTCGGCGATAACGCCGTCCTAACCGTACCCTTGCCGACACACTTGCGCCGGAGTTCCGTCGACGGGTCCCGGCGCGAGCACCCGAAGACCGTCACCAATCCTGGGTGATCCACCGTCACCGGTCACGGTCTGGACTGCATCAGGACAACTGTTGTTCGAGAGCGAGCCAGCCCGGGCCCAGCCCATGTCGCATGGACAGACCCGACGGTAGGCCGCGCAGCGCAGAGCTGTCGTGGTCCACATAAAGCTCGGCGAATGACCGACCGAGTGCGAGATGATGCAACGTCATGGGCCCGAAGCGTTGCGGCCAAACAGGCGCCATCCAAACGTTCCCGTCTGGGACGTCGGGCTGGAGCCTGAGCAGTGTCCTGACCAGGTGCACAGGTGTGGCAGACGCCCAGGCCTGAGGAGAACACGATGCCGGATACGCCACCGGGATGCCGTAGTCCGCTCTGTCGAAGCCGCATATCAGCTCAGGCAGCCGCCCGTCGAAGTGAGCCGCTGCGTCGAGAAGGCCTGACGCGATCTGTTGAGCCTCGGCGACGTAGCCGTAGCGCATGAGACCTGCTGCGACAAGGGCGCTGTCGTGCGGCCAAACCGATCCGTTGTGGTAGCTCAGCGGGTTGTACGCGCCCATCGAGGTTGCCAAGGTCCGTACGCCCCATCCGTTGAACATCTCGGCGGACATGAGTCGCTCAGCCACAAGGGGTGCCTTGTCTTCGTCGATGATCCCGGTCCATAGACAGTGACCGATATTAGAAGTGAGCGCGTCGATTGGCCTCTTGTCACGGTCCAGGCCAACTGCGAACCAGCCCTTATCGGCCAGCCAGAACGTCTCGTTGAACAGTCTCCGGATTCGGGCGGCGGCGAGGGTGTATCGGTGCGCAGTATGGATGTCGCCATTGGCCTCGGCCAAGTCGGCTCGGGCTAAATAGGCAGCGTAGACGTACCCCTGCACTTCGCACAGCGCAATAGGCGGTTCAGCCAAAGTACCGTCCGCAAAGTTGATGCCGTCCTCGGAATCTTTCCAGCCCTGGTTGACCAAGCCGTGATCGGTCATGCGTTCGTATTCGACAAATCCGTCCCCGTCACGGTCGCCGTAGTCTCGGATCCACTCCAGCGCACGATCGGCGTTGTCAAGTAATCCGTCGCCTTCGACTGGAGCTATGCCCCATCGACGCAGCTCACCGAGCACGATGACAAACAGAGGGGTCGCATCGGCGGAGCCGTAGTAACTCCTTCCCCCGTCGGGCCTGAGCGGGAAATCCAGACCCCGGCGGATCTCGTGGACGATCCGTCCGGGTTCCTCCTCACTTGCCAAATCGAGCTTGGTGCCTTGGACCCGACCGAGGGCGCGAAGGGTTCCAAGGGCGAGCAACGGATCGAGCGGCAGCGCCATATACGAGGCCAGAAGCGAGTCCCGGCCGAACAAGGTCATAAACCACGGCGCCCCGGCCGCCACCGCCACCTCTTCTGGGTGATCAGGATCCGAGATGCGAAGGGTACCGAGATCTTTCTGGCTCTGCTCGAGAGCCTGCTGCAGCGGCACGTTGGCGGTCTCCGAGTCCAAACCGGCGCCGCGCCAAATGTGCGTCTGGGATTCTTGTGGCGCGTGCGAGCAGGGCTGATCGATAGGAAATCCGCCCGCGACCTCCAGGCCATCGATACTCGGCGTGACAAACACGCTGGTTCTCCACTCACCCCGGGCGGGGACGTTCACCGTAAAATGAAGTCCGTCGTGGCGGGCCACGGCGCCGCCTGCCGAGACACGCACACCTCGAGCGGAGCCTCGATAGACCCAGTTTATGATCATGGATTCTCCGTCGACGTCTGTCGAGACCAAGCCGTCGAGCGCGGGCCGCCCGTCCTTCACCGAAAAGAGTCCAGCGAAGTCAGCCGCGATCCCGAGGGAGACACTCGTGTTGATCGCGGTGGAACTCAGGTTGCGCAGCAAGAGATCCTCGCGGATACCACTTCCGACCAGTCGATCCCGTTCCAGCAGTAACTCGGCTCGCTGGTCGGATAGGACAACGCGAGCGACAATCCGAGCCCTGAACGGCTCGTCGCTCAGAACCGCGAGCAGATCAGGCGGTTCGCCTCCGACTCTCAATTGCCACCCGGACACGATGCGTGTGTCGCAATAGAACAGCCCTTGCGCCAACTCGGCGCCGATGTCGCCTCCCGGCCTGGATATACAGAAGGTCGAGCCGTTGACGACGGTGACGGTGTCCGTGCCGACACCGACCGGTACTCCAGGATCCCCCGTCACGCGGTGACCTGACGTAGACGTACGACAGGCGAAGCTGCGGTGAGAACGATTTGCTTCGAGAGGGGAACAGTCGTCCGGAACAGGCGCTCATAGGCAGCAGTCACCCCGCGGACACCGAAGCGGGCCTCGACGTCGGCCCGACAAGTCCAGGGGTCGAGGGACGAAACACACTTCACGGCCCGGGCCATAGCGGACTCGTCTTCGACCAGGAACCCGGTAACACCGTCGCGGATAACCTCTGGTGCGGCGCCCTCGTCGAAAGAGATGACCGGGGTCCCGCAAGCCAGCGCCTCGATCATCACCATCCCGAATGGCTCGTTCCAGCGAATTGGCATCAAGAGCGCCTTCGCTCTGGCGATGAGTTCTGACTTGACCCGGCCGCCGACCTCCCCCACGTAGCGCACCGAGTCCCCATCGACGTGCGGAGCGACAGCCTCCGAGAAGAAGTTCTCCTGGCCCGGTTGGACAGGGCCGGCCAGAATCAATCGGGACCCGGCTTGGCGGGCCGCCGCAATGGCTCGATGTGGACCCTTGGACTCGTGCATCCGGCCGATCCACACCAGGTACTCCTCCTTTCGATGCTGGAACGGCCAGGCGGCGACATCTACCGGATTCGGAATAACCCCGGCCACCTCCAAGCCGCTCGGAGCCGAGGACCTCTGGGCTTCGCTTATGGCCACCACGCGGGCCTTGTGTCCGTGCGCCTGGTAGAAGCAGCTGGTCTGGGGGGTGAACGGGCCGTGAAGCGTGTGCACCATCGGCGCCGAAATTCGGTCCGCCATGGCCAGCGCAGTGAAACCGCAGTGATCGTGAATCACGTCGAACGGCTCCCCACCATCGGCTGCCTCATCAAGCGCGGCGAAGACCTGAGCGACATGGTCTGACTCGTAGAGGGCCCGCTCGATCTCATCGGGATGCCCTTCCGAGAGAACGTGGCGCACGGTCGCCGTCGACCCCGAACCGGGTGCCGCGAAAAGCGTCACCTCGTGCCCACGACCCACCAACCCTTCTGCCAGTAGCGACACCACTGATTCAACCCCGCCATACCCCGTCGGCGGAACCGGCAACCAGGGAGGGGCCAGCATGGCAATCCTCAAGGGAGCAAACGCGGGGTCGTCACGATCAGTCGGTGAATGCCCTTCGCCGAACGGAGGCAACCCGGATAATCTCCTGGACGTGTACGGCTCGCAGTTCGCTACTTCTGAACTAGCAGAATCATTCCGGACGGTAATCACGACATCTCCTTGACTCGGACCACGTCACCAGGGGTCAAGAGCGACGTCTAAAACCTCCCGGCCGGCAAGCAGCAAGAGAGACCTCGGTGGCCGTACTCTACAACAGATATATCTGAGGTCCGGACGAACACGCCCAGATCGGCGCGATCACCAGCCAAGAGGCGACATCAGCGTCAACAACGTGGATCGTCGCCCGCGGACGGTCTCAATACGGCCGCTAACCTCCGGTGATAAAAGGGATCACGACGGAGGTTGGGGGCTGGATCTCGGGAGACGCTTTGTGGAAGCCGCTAATGCTTAATTGGGCGACAGCTCCGCCACCGAAGGCCGTCCATTGGCCGTGATGCCTGAGCAGCGCCGCAGGATGGCAACCAGTTCTTGAATGATTCGATCGTAGGTCACCTCTCGGAGTTGCCAAGTGCCGACCCGGCCGCTGCGCCCTGCCCGGCCACGCCACATGTCTCCCTCGCTCACCGCGATCTGGCGGGCGACGACACTGGCGTCAAGCTGTAGATAGGCATGGCGGTCCGGGCGGGGGCTCCCGACCACGTCGCCTTGGAGCGACATCCACAATGTCAGGCGCGGCGTCGGGATGCGGGGCTCGCCGCCGGGATGCTCCTCGATCAACCCTCCACCGCCCCCCTGCTGCAGCCGCTGAAGTACTGCTGTCATCGCCGGTCGTACTTCTGTGTTGCAAATGGCGGTGAAGTCAGCCAGGAACCGGTGCTCGACGTCGATCGTGTCCACCGCGCTGGCGGCGGCCTGGATATCTCGTTGCGCCAGTTCGCCCAAGATCGTGTCGATCTCTTCCAGACCCTGACCACCCTCAGATCCGACGGAGGCTTCGACCGGCTCTGCGTCGCCGTTGAGGTGTTGCGGCTTTGATGTGCTCGGAGTTCGCATGGGAACCCCCGATCTGCTCCCGAGAGCGAGAGCGCTACGTCCTAAGTGGACTGCCAATCATCTTACCACCATTTCGATACGAAGTAGCTCCGGCACCCTGCTGTTCCCAATTGCGCCTGATCAATCTGCATTTCTTAACCAAATGGTGGCCTAGATGATGCGCAAAAGTGGTGCAGGTTCGCACGCCGTCTTTCTCCAGTGTAGCCGGGTACATCAGAGGGGTGCGACTCCGTAGGCGGGTCTTCCCCGTTCAACTCACAATTGGCGCCTTGGTCTTGTCCCCCCGGGGGTGAATGAGAGGTTGAGTTGATTCGGACCGCGCGAGCAGCCTGGGTCGTAGGTGACCGGGGTGTCGTCCATCCAGAACTGGCCGAGCCGGGTCAGCAACTCCCCGAGCGCCACCCGCAGCTCGAGTCGGGCCAGATGGACACCCAGACAGTAACGGGCACCGTACCCGAACGCGAGATGCCGGCTAGGCTTCCGATCGAAGTCAACCTCGTCGGGCCTGTCGAATGCCCGAGGATCGCGGTTACCGCCTGCGATCAGTAGCCACACCAGGTCACCTTCTCTGACTTGCCGGCCGCCGATCACCATGTTCTGGCGGGCAGTCCGCACTGCACCTGCCGATGGCGGCTCGAGCCGCAGGAACTCCTCGATCGCCTGTGGGAGCAGCTGCGGATTCGCGGTCAGGCGTGTTCGCAATGCCGGATCTCTAGCCATCCGTATCATGCTGTAGCCCAGGGCCGATGCCGTGGTTCGCAATCCGGCGGTGATGAGAAGCATCAGTGTGCGCTGCACCTCATCTCGGGTGAGCCGGCGGCCCAGGACCGTCCCGTACAAGATGGCGTCGACGACGTCATCCCGGCGGGGCTGGGCGGAGCGGGCGTCGACCAGCCGACCGATCAACTCCATGAAACGCTCGTGGACCCGCGCCCCGTCAGGCTGGTTGACACTCTGCACGATACGGAGCGACCAGCGATAGGCCTCGTCGAGCTCGGACTCAGGAAGGCCCAGGAATAAGCGAAACGCCACGGCACCGGGAAGTCGCCGGGCGAACTCGGCGATGAACTCGCAACGACCCCTCTCGATAAACCCGTCGATCAACTCGGCGCAGATCGCCCGGATCCCCTGCTCGTACTTCGCCACTGCTCCCGCCCGGAAGTAGGGATCGAGCAAGCGGCGATACTCGCGGTGTTCATCGCGCTCACATTGCTGAGGGATGATGGAGACGGCCCCGGGATTCGGAGGAATCGTGACGGTCGGCACCGGTGAAAGCGCGTTGTCGTTGGCCAGGCCGGTCCTCACTTCTTCGAAGCGCGTCACCGCCCAGAAGCCTCCTTGGGCCTCGCTGCGGGAGACCGGGCACTCCTCGCGGAGATCGTCGACCACCTCAAAGAACTCGTCCTCGATCTCCGGGTCATATGGGTCGAAACGCTCGAGCCGGCGGAGGTGGCGGGCGTCCCGCTTATTCATAACTCGGTCCTCCTGAGTCCTAAACTTCCAGCCACCCCCGGCAAGACCCGGGGTCGGACGACTTTACCGTGTACATCACAACCACAGCGCCCCAACCATTTTCGAAATGGCCTTTTATTCGAATAGCTCCTCGGCGCTGGGCAGCTCATTCGGTGGACCAACGAACTGAGTGCTCGGCGACTCCGCCTCGAATCCGTAGAGCGTGATGTGCTCGATGCCAAGATTCGTTTTCATCCGCAGCTCCTGGAACGGCGGGTAGGCGAGGTGTTCGCTGAATGCTTCGTCGTCAGCCCACTGTTCATACACGAAGACTCGGGTTGGGTCTGTAGGGTGGACCATAAACTCGTAGTACTCACACCCAGCCCCGCTGTGCTCGCGGAATTTCCCGGTGTATTCCTTGAACACGGCGTCTAAGTCCTTCCGGCGGTTCGGATCGACAGTGAGCTCAGCAAAGAATGTCCTTATCATAAGCAAATTCTCCATTCGTGACCATGACATAGCCTATTGGTGGTGGTGTCGTTGATCTCGAAGGCGTAGCGCGGTTGTAGGCCGACGGATTGCATCGCTTGGTCGGTGAGGTCTCGGACGCCCCATCCGGGCGGGTAGCCGACGAGAGGCTCGTCGGCGAGGCACTTCAGCTCGATGGCGTGGTTGGCGGCGAGGGGATGATCCGAGCGGCAGGCGACGACGACCGGTGACCGCACGAGGGGCATGGACAGGATCGCCGGTACGTTCTGGTCGGCTCCGGTGGTGAAGATCAGGTCGACGATGTGGTCGCGAAGCATGCCGGCAAGTTCGGCCGCGCTGGCCTGTTGGAGTTTGAGCTCGATAGCGGGGTAAGCGCGGCGGTAGCGGAGGAGAAGCTCGGGCAGGTCGATGAACGAGCTGGTGGCCTGCATGGTGCCCAGTGTCAGGGTGCCCCGGTGGAGGCCTTCTACTGCGGCGACCGCGTCGGCGGCGGCCCGGGCCGCAGCCAGGGTTCTGCGTGCCTCAACGAGCAGGGCTTCGCCGGCGGCGGTGAGGTCGACTTGGCGAGTGGTGCGGCGGAACAGCGGGGCGTGCAGTTCTCGTTCGAGGGGAGCGGATGGTAGCCGACAGACCCGATTGAGCCAGGTGGAGGCGCCCGGCGGCGCGGGTGAAGTTGCGTCCTTCGGCTACTGCGACGAAGGCCTCCAGCTGGCGAAGCTCTACCTTCGCCATTCAAGGAGGATGGCAATGTCAAAGATCGCTTTTCTCGGCCTGGGCATGATGGGCGCCCCCATAGCCCGCAATCAGCAGGTCGCGTGACACGCCGATCGTCTCACCCTGCCATCCCCCGTCGCGCGTGCCGTCTCCGGGATACGCGTGTCCGCGGCCGCGGACAAGGGGTCACGATCGTCATCTGACAAGACTCGCCCGATTCCTCTTGCTTGACATATGCCGATATAGGAATATGATTGTGCCATGGCCCGAGCGGCGACGACGTCGGACGTCTTCAACGCCATCGCCGAACAGCAGCGCCGGGAGATCCTGGTGCTGCTGCTGCGGGCAGGTGAGCGGCCGGTGGCCGAGTTGGCCCAGGAACTGGGGATGACCCAGCCGGGGGCGTCCAAACACCTGCGGGTGCTCCGGGAGGTCGGACTGGTGCGGGACCGCAAGGCAGGCAAGCAACGCCTGTACGGCCTTGACGCCCGCGGGCTGCGACCAATTCACGAGTGGACCGGTGGGTTCGAGCGGTTCTGGAACGAAAGCTTCGACCGGCTGGACGCGTACGTGCAGGACCTCAAGCAGGCAAGGCAGGAGCACTAGCTAATGAGCGCGACGGGACGAGGAGCGCCGGCCCAGTCCGCGACGGCCGACCGCGAGATCGTGATCTCCCGGGTTATCAGTGCCGCACGGGAGCTGGTGTTCGAGGCGTTCACCGAGGTGCGGCACCTGTCGCGGTGGTGGGGACCGGAGGGGTTCACCACCACCACGCGGGCGTTCGAGTTCCACGTAGGCGGGGAGTGGGACTTCGTGATGCACGGACCGGACGGAACGGACTACCAGGAGTGGATCTCCTGGACCGAGATCGCCCCGCCGGAGCGGATCGCCCTGCTCCACGGTGAGTCCCGCGGGGACCCGCACGCCTTCGAGTCGGTCCTCACGTTCGCGCCCGACGGCGCGGCAACCCGGATCGAGATGCGCACGGTGTTCCCCACCAAGGAGCTGCGCGACGAGGCGGTCGAGAAGTACCAGGCGATCGAGGGCGGCCAGCAGACCCTGAGCAACCTGACTGCCTACGTCACAGAGATCGTTCGCAAGGGAGTTGAGGAATGATGGCCGGAAAGGTGTTCTACAGCGTGACGATGTCGCTGGATGGGTTCATCGCGCCCGAGGAGCGCATGGACGACCCGGATGGGCAGCGCTGGATGGCGCAGTGGATGGAACTGCAGCAGTGGATCTTCCCGCAGCAGTTCTTCCGGGAGAACCTGAAGCTCGGCCAGGGCGGCGAGGAAGGGCGCGACAACGACATCGCGCGGGAGACGTTCGAGCGCACCGGCGCGAGCGTGATGGGCAAGCGCATGTTCGACCTCGGCGAGCAGGCGTGGCCGGAGGAGGCGCCGTTCCACACTCCGGTCTTCGTCGTGACCCACGAGAAGCGTGACCCCTGGGAGCGGCCGGGCGGGACCACCTTCCACTTCGTCAACGCCGGCATCGAGCCCGCGCTCGACCAGGCCCGCGAGGCCGCCGGCGACCGAGACGTCCGCATCGCGGGCGGTGGGGCAACGATCCTGGAGTACGCGAATGCCGGCCTGATCGACGAGTTCACGATCGCCCTCTCACCCGTGCTGTTCGGCTCCGGAGTCCGCCTGCTCGAGGGCGTGAACGCGGGCCGCGTGGCCCTGGAGCCGGTCCGCTCGGAGCCGACGCAGCGGGTGACCCACGTGACCTACGCAGTCCGGGATCGGTAACTGTCTCGCCCTCAGCGCTCCTCCGCCGAGCTCAGCAGCGAGGTGAGATCCTCGACGTCCTGAGCGTCACGAAGGACAAGCGTTCGTCCCCGGATGGGGCGGATGAGAGGGCCGATCTGAACAGCGTTTGTGTTGAGGTTCTGCCGTTCTTCGCCCAGGGCCAAAGTAAATGCTGTCCTCGTGTCCCTATGACCGTAATCGTGTATTCACGTGGGGCACACCGGAATCATGAAGGCGTCGCCTGAGACTGCAGCAATTAGAGGTGGGATATTATGTGTCATCCCCGTCATTACTATTAGAAGGTTCCGCAACATCGAGCGGCAAGCCACCAATCACGTCTAGGTCATCCCGAGCCTGTGCTACGAGTGACCAACGCAGGTGCCAGTACTCTGCCTTCCAGTTTTGCCAGGATCCCGCCCCAACTTGAATACCGGTCACGACTTCGTGACTGCGCAAATGATACCACAGACGGTCCGCTGCATTCGCGCTTTCTGGACCACCGACTAGTCTGACCTCTTCTAGAGCCACTTGGCAGTCTGCAGGATCGATGGATACTAGCGCAATTCGATAAGCATCGTCGTCCTGGTTGGCCCTTCTCTCGCGCCGAATAGCTACTATATTCCTATAGATGACTTGAGTACCGGACAAGAAGCGAGCGTAGATATCTCGGCGAAGGTTCCGTAGATCCCGTCCCCTAGCTTCCTCCTGCTCCAACTTCAATCGTTCAAGTGTACGTCGGTGTTCCACTTCGCCCACGTCCCTCTCGCGTGCGGCTTGCCGACGTTCGGCCTGGACATCCCAGTAGTGCTTTACCACCAGTCCAGCGACAGTGACGGTCGCGGTGAGCGCGACTCCAAGGAGCGTGAACCAGGCTGAACTCATCGACGCTCCATTGTGGGTTGAGGCATGCGTGGTCTGTCACGCTGTACCAATCCCGCCCGCACTTTTACTACCGCTTCGGCCGGGCGAGCTCGCAAAAATGCTGGCGCGGCCTGGCGTCGCTCGGTAAGAAAGGGACTTCTCGCTGGTACCGCGGCGCCCAATCAGGCCCCCCTATCCGAATCATCCGTAGCGCCAATGGTGTGTCCCTTGGCTCCCGCTGCCAGAGCCCGACCATTAACTGCCGCAACCCTGCCCCTTCCACCATTTCGCCTCTTCCACGGTAGCACTCTCTTTTGCGACACGGGTGAACGGTCAGGACGGAATGCCGTCTTCCTACCCGACGAACTGGTCTGCACACTGGAAGAGATCCTGCCTCTGTGCGCGGAGGTGGCAAAGAGCCGGCCGGCACCGAGCGGTTCAGCCCCTCCTCGACCTCGCCAGAACACTGAGCGGCGGGCAACCCGACCCCGGGGTGCCACGTCGCCGGGCCTCGGTCGTGATCCTGGGCGCCTGCAAGCCGCGACGGTTTTCAGGGCTGAGCCGGAGCCTGCTTCTTGTCCTCCGCTGGCGATCGGTGCGCCACATCCCACGGCAGGTACCAGATACCTGGTTCGCCGTCAGCCTGCGCGATGAACTGACGCATCCAAGCCGTTAGCCATCCCCTGGCTTCAAGTCCCTCCGTGCCCAGCCGAGCATAAACGGTACGAGGGTAGGTCCGGTGCTTGGCCCACAGCCGAGCCTCAAGATGGTCACGCAGCTCCCAATATGCCGCTTGCGCAGCTTCGGCGTGGCCAGTGTGGGCCAGCATGCCTGTGTGAATAATGGAGTTGCGCACTAAGTAGAGGTCCCTCCAATAGTTCCCGACAGGCGTCCCGGCGTGATTCACTTGCCAGTCGCCACCAAGTCGACCCGGAAGGATATTCGTAAAGAATCGCTTGTAGGGACGATCCTTCTCCAGCTCATTCTTTATCGCATCCGAGGACATTCCTTCGTCAACCAGAAGCATGCGATATGTATCGAAGAGCAGGCTCTCGGCTGCAATTTGAAAGCTAATGACTGCGTCAGCACCGTCCCCGGTCTGACGGAGCGCTCTCTGGGCGCGGGCCCTCCACATTATAGTGGTGATAAAAGGTTTCTGTGTGACGATCGCGCTTAAGGTGCCATTCAGTTGGTCCTGATCAAATGGCTTGTCGGTAGTGAGTAACGATTCGGGCGTAGCCCCAGGGTGCATATACATATCGGACAGCTGCCGCCACCCCCCGCCCTTTGGCCATGCACCGACGATCACTAAAGGTCGAAGGTCGTGTGAGGAAACCAGCCGAATCCGGATGTCGCGAGTGATGATCAGCGTGGCCTGTAAGAAGAGGTTGAAGAGGTTAAGACAACGATGGAACGGATCCGATTCGTAATCCTGAATCGCGCCCCACGGAGTCTCCAGCGTCACCCACTGGTTATGCTCCCTAAAGACGTCCTCGCCGTAGCGTTCAGAAGCGTCGTCCTCTAGATCAAAGTCGTAGAAGTACTTCAAGGCTTCGTGAGTGCCCTGTGCCCAGGTACGAAGTCCGGACTGCGGCAGGTCGAAAACGCGGATATTCACGAAAGGCCTCTGATACGCCGCCGTGTACTCCCCATCCAGGAATGGCTGAGCTAACCAGATCGTGTGGCCGAGCTGATTCGGGACGCCGATCGGAAACGGCAGACGTGCCGTAAACGTGACGACGAATGGCCCACCGACCTCTCTAGCAAGATCGGGGCGACCCGGTACCTCCGGCTGCACTTTACAGAGACTACGGTTTCCATTGGAGGCCTGCATCCGCGGACGAATAGGAAGGAGCGGTGTCGCAGACGATCACCGAGTTAAAGTTAGAGCTGAGGTGGCGGCTTCGGTGAGAGTGCCGGACAATACGGTGTTCCGTTGGGTTCGCCAGGACCGCATCGACGGTGGCGAGCGGGCGGGGGCCTCGACCCCGGAGACAGACAGGTTGCGGGCGCCGACGCTGCGGATCGCCGAGGCACACCCCCATCGCCTCATCGCCCCATCGGCCGATCGCCCCATCGGCCGATCGCCCCATCGGCCGATCGCCCCATCGGCCCTGTGTCCTTGGCCATGGGTGATGCTTCACGCGAATGGCTAAGTCGATGCAGGACCGGCACCCGACGCTGAGCGGACAACAGGGCCTCGAACTCCAGCGCCGCCAGGAGATCGTCACGTTCGAGGTCGGGATGATCCTCGATAATCTCCTCGATCGTCATTTCCGACGCCAACAACTCCAGCAGGCTCTCGACCGGATAACGCACCCTTCGGACTGTCGGCTTACCGTGACAGATCGAAGGACCGAACGTGATCCGCTCCAGTGTTGACACGGCTGTGAGCCTGCCCCTGCTCCATCCCGTCGCTTACCGGCTGATGCCAGCCCATCCCAGCCCGTACCGACCTCTCCACGTTAGAACTCGTTAGAAGATCCGTTAGAAGTCTGATCCGAGAGGCAACAAAGCCACGATCGAGCAACGCTCTGTCCAGGGCTTTGTAGTCCCGTGGTTGGATTTGAACCAACAATCTTCGGGTTATGAGTGTGACCGTGCCCACCTCGGCCGACATTGGTGAACGGTCGTACACCCCTCCTGAACAGGGCTGTTCTCGCCGGACGGCCGACGCCGGCCGATTCCGACTGGCAGGTTATGACGGGGGCGTAGATGCCCCATAGATGCCCGGGGTTGGTCTCTCAAGACGGAGCCGTAAGCCAGGTCAAGAGAGATCGGTCCAATGGCACGCCCGGGGTGTCCGACCTACCTGGCGTTTTTGCGGATACCACCGTCCTGGGATATTGGGACGTGTTCATCAAGCGTTCTGTTCGACCTGGCTTGTCTCTGGCTAGCCCTATCGGCTCCGTCTCCGTCGTCGAGATCCAACTCGCTGAACAACGATTGGCTCAGGCAGGTAGTTCGATAGTTGTTGAAGGTCTTCTTCGTCCGATGTCAGCACTGTCGACCGGCTGCGACCAGCGGTGAACACGACATGGGCGTCCACGATGTCGGAGGACCCGGCTTGGGCCAGCAGACCTCCGACCTCATGGGCTTCTTCAGGAAGGAAGCCGACCATGTCGCAGCCGCGCAGGAACCGCCGGAGCTGAGCCTGGCGTGGTGACCCGCTCACCTGAGCAACTACCGGCGCGGTTGTGACAGGAACGACGCCCACTTCAAGGCGAGCACGGTGATCGGCCCAGACCTCTCGGTCATTCCGGTCCGCGGCGACCAAGAGACCCGAGTCGTACACAACGCTCATGCCGAGCGACGTCCACCCGAACTACGGATCTCGTCCGCGACACGCTCGCGGGCGGATCGCAGCTCCGTATCGGTTAGCGGGCCGTGCTCCTGCTCCCACTCGGATACGGCTGCTAGGCCGTCTCGCGACAGAAGCGCCCGTCGTGCCGCGGCCGTCATCCAGGCTGAGACGCTCAACCCATCTTCGGCGGCTGCCGCGACGACCCGCTCATGGACCTCCGGATCAACTGTGATCGCCAGCTTCGGCGAAGGCTTGCCTCTAGGCATGGGACAAGTCTACTACCGCAGTAGGAGGGTTATGTCGGGGACTACGCCCCATTTATTCCCGTGAGATGTGCCTCACCGGCAGGACGCTCCTGAAAGACTAATAGGGATGGATCGCGCCAGCGGCATCAGCGATGTGAAATGTGGCCAGGGTGATACCGACGCCTGACGATCTGCGGTTGTCCGAGGTGGATCGTTTGCGGGCGGAACTGGCCGCGGTCCGGGAGGAGAACGCCCGTCTGGCAACGGAGAACGAACGGTTGCGATCGGTCGGGGAGAGACCGGGGGCGGTGGTGGCGCATCGATCGGGGCGGGCGCCCACCCTGTTCCCTGTCGCTCAAGAGATCAAGATGGGGGTGGATAGGGGTTCGGCTCCTCCGGAGAAGGTGGCTTTGTACCGATCGTTGTTTGCTGGGCGGAGCGATGTTTACGCGCTGCGCTGGGTGAACTCGACGAACGGGAAGTCGGGCTGGTCACCGGCCAAGTCCGGACGGTCCGCCTGGGGTGGGCACCGTCCCCTCGATGACGAGGTCATCAGCTCGCATCTGGCCGGACGGGTCACGGCGGGCGTGTACCCGCTCATAGACGGGGACAAGTGTCGGTTCCTGGCTTGTGATTTCGACAAGGGCAGCTGGACTCTCGATGCTCTTGCCTTTCTTGGGGTATGTACTGAGGTGGGGGTGCCAGCGGTGTTGGAGCGTTCCCGCTCGGGTGACGGGGCGCACGTGTGGATCTTCTTCGAACAACCGGTCGCGGCCTCCACGGCTCGGCGGCTCGGTACAGGATTGCTGCGGGAGACGATGGCAGTACGGGCCGAGGTAGACCTGGGCAGCTATGACAGGCTGTTCCCGTCCCAGGATTTCGTCCCACAAAAGGGATTCGGGAACCTGATCGCTTTGCCTTTGCAGGGACAGTGCCGCAAGGCGGGTACGACCGTTTTTCTCGACCCGACCACGATGGTGCCCTGGAAGGACCAATGGGCGTTCCTGGCTTCGATCCGTCGTCTGTCCGAGGGCGATGCCAGGATCATCGGCGAGGCCATCAGGGTTGACGCTGGGCCCGGATCTGCCTCTTGGCCGCCGTCTTCGAGAACGCGGTTCGGGCCGCCGGCACCAGCCCATGTTGCCGCCACTTTGGGGGCGACCTTGGCGATCGACCGCATCGGTCTCCCACCGGCGTTGATGGCGTCGCTCAAGCATTTGGGATCAGTTGACAACCCGGAGTTTCACCGCCGCCAGCAGTTGCGCCTCTCTACATGGAACACCCCCCGAATGGTCCGCCGCTATGAAGAGGACATCGACCGCCTCTACCTACCTCGCGGGCTGGTCGACGACGCGGCCAAGATCCTGGCGGCAGCCGGCAGTCAAATGGTCCTCCAGGATCGACGTCCGACCGGGCCTGCTCAGGACTTCACCTTCACTGGGACGTTGAGCGCTGACCAAGAAGCGGCGGTGGCAGCTCTGACGGTTCACGATCTTGGGGTTCTGGTCGCTCCGACCGGGGCGGGCAAGACAGTTATGGCTTGTGCTCTTATCGCCAGGCTCGCCACCCCGACCCTCATCCTTGTTCACACCAAACCGTTGGCCGAGCAATGGCGGCAACGCCTCGGGACGTTTCTGGGGCTCACCCGGCTTCAGATCGGCCAGCTCGGCGCAGGCCGAGCCCGTACAGGTGGCATCGTCGATCTGGCCACTCCCCAGACTCTCGCTCGCAGAGACAAACCCGCCGAGGTGTTCGCCGGCTATGGGTTGGTCATCGTGGACGAGTGCCACCATCTGCCGGCGGCGAGCTTTGAGAAGGCGGTCCGTGAGGCCGCCAACCGGCGATGGATCGGCCTGACCTCTACCCCGCGGCGGCGTGACGGCCTGGAAGCCATCTTGCACATGCAGCTCGGACCCATCCGCCACACCATGACTCCGGACCCGGCGGCCGTCGTAATGGTTCGACGCGACCTCCTCGTCCATGACACTCTCACCGATCCCGATACCGACGAGCAGGCCGCCGTACAAGTGGTGCTGGGACGGGTGGCCGCCGACCCGCAACGCAACGAGCAGATCTGCGCGGATGTGGCCGACGCCAACCGGAGGGGACGAAACATCCTGGTCTTCACTGACCGCGCCGAACATCTTGAAGAGATGCGAGCCGGCCTGACCCGTCGTCATCTCGACCCAGTAGTACTCAGGGGTGGAGTTCCGAAAAAGAAGCGCACCGTCATAATCGAAGCCCTGAACGCAACGACCGACCCGATCTTGCTGCTGGCCACCGGCGCCTACCTCGGTGAGGGCTTCGACCTGCCAGCCCTCGACACCCTCTTCCTGACTTTCCCCATATCCGGACCCAACCGGGTCACCCAGTACGCCGGGCGGATCACCCGACCCCTGCTCGCCAAGACCAGCGTCGAGATACATGACTATCACGACATCCTTCATCCGCTCACTCGCCGGATGCACCAACGTCGCCTGGCCGCCTTCAAAGCCCTCGGGTTCACCCCTACCTAAGGCGCACCGCAATCAGCCCGACGTATGCAGCCGAGTGAAGGCCCTGGACCGTCGGCCACGACAAGTGGAGCACCGAAGGGCGGCGCGACGATACCCTCGGACACCGAAGGGCGTTCACCGGACCTCTGATCGAGTCACGAGGTCGACATGACCGCCAGCAGTGGCAGACCTTCGCAGGTCAGCGACGACTTCTGGATCTACGCGGAGGATCCTGACCAGCCTTTCATCGAAGACGATCCTGCGACTACCGCGGTGGGGAAACGGCAGCTATTCGTACCCCGCCAGCGGGTCGACGACGCCTGGTTTTCTGTAGCCGAGCTCGTAAGATGGGGCCAGCTCGGACCGTCAGCCAAGGTCGCTATCGGGCTCCTCGACCTGCCCAGGGGTCGATCGGGGATCTCGGACAATGCATATCCCCTGTCGAGGCTACTCCGCACCTACTAGAGACCTTTCTGACCGGTGCCGTCGGCAGGATTGAGGCGGCCTGACACGCGGCGGCCACCTTGGTGTGCCTTTATTGGAACAGCGGCTACGTGGAATGTTCCTCGGCCGGGAATGTCCATGAAACGGAAGAGGATAACCCTTGGTAGCGCTCCTGCTTATTTAGGGTTTGTAAGCTAACCCTACATAAACAGCAACCTTGTCTGCGATCAGTTGACGCCTTGGTCCTCACGTGCAGACGAGTCCGATCGCGGTCGTCAAGACCTGGACTTTTACGCGGGCAACATGTCATCGGCGAGGTGCCGGGACTGTCTGGGCTTTATTGCCGCGGCTGGCGAGTTGTCCGCGGGGGTGCGTCGGAGAGCCACCAGCGCGACGTCGTCACCGGGTGGGCTGGCGCCGACGAGCAGGCGCATCACCTGGCGGCACACGACCTGTGGGTGGTCACAGGGGATGGCGGCGCACAGGCGCTGTATACCGACATCGATGGCGTCGTGGCGCCGCTCGATGAGACCGTCGGTGTAGAGCACCAACACCGCGCCTGGCGGAAATGCGACGGTAGTGGTAGCGGGTAACGTCTCGTTCTGGACGCCCAGGGGCGGATTCGGGACGAGGTGGACGGGCCGGTTCGGTTCGGTCGGAACCGCGATGATAGGGGGAGGATGACCGCACGAGCAGACGGACCACTCGTCGTAGGGGGGTGAGGAGGTGGCGCACAGGAGGGTGGCGGTCTCACCGAACTCGAAGTGCAGGAGCTTGCGGTTGGTCAAGGCGGCCACCTCGGCGCAGGATCGGCCCAGCAGCGCATAGGAGCGTACGGTGCTGCGCACGCGGCCCATCACCACCGCCGCCGGTAGTCCGTGTCCGGCGACATCGCCAACGGTCAGCCAGAGTTCGCCCGAGGGGAGCACGAACAGGTCGTACCAGTCGCCCCCGGCGTCGCGACCTTCGGCTGTGGCGTAGCGGGCGGCCACCTCGAGTCCAGGGCAGATGGGCAGGCGAGGCGTCAGCAGGCTGCGTTCCAGCAGTCTCGCTGCGGCGCGTTCGACTTCCAGGAGCCGGGTTTGTGTGGCGAAGGCCACCCGTTCTGCGACCAGTTCCAACAGCTCGGTGTCGGCGGCAGTGAACCGGCGTTCGCTCAGCCTGCCGACGTGCAGGACGCCGATCAGGTTGTCGCCGGCTAGCAGGGGAACGCCCAGCATGGTCCGGATGCCCTTTTCCCACAGGATGGGATTCGCCACCGTGGTGTCGTCGACCCGGTCCAGCAGAACGGGCCGTCGCTCGGCCGCGATACGGCCCGCGAAACCGACCCGCAGAGGAACCCGGACCCCCTGGTAGATCTCCTCTTCGATGCCGCGCGCCGCCCGGGCCACTAGCTCTCCGGTTTCGAGCAACAGGATGGCTGCGGTGTCGGCCTGTAGCACTTCGCGGATCCGGTCCAGTAGCTCTGCCAGCAGGGCCTCGACGTCGAGTCGAGACAGGGCAGTATCGGTGAGCAACTGGATGCTCAGCAGATGATCATGGTCTTCCGCCCGGTTCACTGGTCCCTCGCTGCCTGCGGCCGCTCAGGAGTCGATGGAGGCAGGGAGCGGATCGTCCGGGGCGTCGTCCCCGAACAGGGCGAGCAGTCCGGTGATCTCGAACACCTTCCGGACATTGGGGCGCAACCCCACCACCCGAAGCTCGCCGCCGGCGGGCACACGATGGTAGGCCGCAACGAGAGCGTGAAGGCCGGACGAGTCCAAGAACGTAACTGCGCTGAGATCGACCACCACTCGGGGCGAACCTTGCGCCTCGAGCAAGGCGTTGCGGAAGCGCTCGGCGGTGCCGAGATCCACTTCTCCGCCCACGGCCAGCACAGCCCGCCCACCCGCGGTGCGGATGTCGGTGTCCAGGCCGGCTCCCACTCCCGAACTCAGCCGCTTGGAAGGTTCACAGGTTCGATCGGTAGAACCAGTCATCACAAGCCCTTCAGTCGGCTGACACGGCGGTTGACCAGACGGGTCCGAGACGAGCCCCGTTGCGGACCGAGCGGGCCTCCAGAGATAGTGCGGATATTTTGACGGTCGTAGCGCCCCTAAACCCTTCACTGAAGTCGAACAGTAGCCCTTTCGGTCGACCACCGCAAGGAGATGAAGAGTATTCGTGGCGACTTCGCAGGTTGCGCGGGGAATACCTCTTCGGTTATCATTCATTCCGATGGATGATCATCGGGAGGAGGAGGCGACCCGGGTCGCCGACCCCGGTGGGCCGGGGGTCTACAGCATGGGCGCGGTGGTCAAGATGCTCGGTGTGCCCGCGGCCACTCTGCGTACCTGGGAGGACCGCTACGGGGTGGTCCGCCCGCGGCGCAGCGCGGGCGGCCATCGGCTTTACAGCCGGGATCAGGTCGATCAGCTGCGCTTTGTCTTCGACCAGGTCGAACGAGGCACATCGGCGGGTGACGCCTTCCGTCTCCTGGGCGACGGGGGAAGCGACTTCGGGCTTCACGACCGGGTGGGTGAGGTGAAGATCCTGGTCATGCTGGCTGAGCGCGATCCGTATGCGGCCGAGTTCAGCGAGTACTTTCTTCGTACTGAGGGTTACGACTGCCTGGTCGTGTTGGACGCCCAGCTCGCGGCCGAGCAGTTCGCGGCCCGGTCGCCGGAGGTGGCGGTGATTGACTTGCTGATCTCCGGTGGGGCTGGGCTCGGGTTGTGTCGAGAGATCAGCGGCCGGGGGTTGACGCGGGTGCTAGCGGTTTCGGCGCTGGATTCCCGGGATGAAGCCATGGGAGCCGGCGCCGATGCTTTCTTGCAGAAACCGTACGAACCGATCCGGTTCATCTCGACGGTGAAGGATCTTCTGGGCGCGTCCGCGTTTCTGCGCCGGCGGGTGGCCACCTCGTGACCTCTCGTGTTTCCAGTGGTTCGGAGCGGATCGATCTGGTTCTGGGCGGGGGGTTCCCGGATCATGGCATCAACCTGGTGATCGGCCGGCCCGGCTCTGGGAAGACCATCCTGGCCCAGCAGTACGTCTTTCACAACGCCTCGCCCGAGCGTCCGGCTATCTACTTGTCGACGGTGTCCGAGCCGCTGGAGAAGATTCTCCGCTACGGCGACTCGCTCACGTTTTTCGACCGGGCCGCGGTCGGCTCGAGCGTCTTCTATGACGAGCTCGGCGGTTGCGTCAACGAGGACGGCCTTCCCGGAGTCCTTGACCGGGTCACCTCGCTGTTGCGGGAGCGGCGGCCTGGGATGATGGTCATCGATAGCTTCAAGGCCCTGCGATCGTACGCGGCCAACGAGGGCGATTTTCGGCGGTTCCTGCATGAGATGGCCGGCCGGCTGTCGGCGTTTCCGGTGACCTCGTTTTGGGTGGGCGAGTACGAGGGAACCGAGACGCTGGAGGCTCCGGAGTTCGCGGTGGCCGACGCCATTGTCTTGCTGTCCTCACAGCGCACCGCCGAGCGAGAGGTGCGCTTTTTGCAGGTGCTGAAGCTGCGGGGCAGCGGGTTCCTTTCCGGACGGCACGCCTACCGCCTGTCGGCAGACGGACTTGAGCTGTTCCCCCGACTGGCCGATCCGGTCGATACCGACGACTACGGGTCATCTCCGGCCCGGATCTCCTCCGGTGTCGCCCCCCTGGACGTCATGCTCGCCGACGGCTACATCGCGGGCGCATCGACGCTCGTGGCCGGGCCGTCCGGTTCCGGCAAGACGCTCCTCTGCCTGCATTTCCTCATGGCCGGCGCCCGGGCAGGCCAGCCCGGTCTGATCGCCACCATGCAAGAAAATCCCATCCAGCTGGAGCGAACCCTGAACGGATACGACTGGACCCTCAAAGAACCGGGCATCGAGCTGTTGTACCGAACCCCGGTCGACCTTTACCTGGACGAGTGGGTCTACGACCTTTTAGCGACCATCGAGCGGACCGGAGCCCAGCGGGTGATGATCGACAGCCTGGGCGACCTGCGCGCCACTGCCGGTGACGAGCTCCGCTTTCGGGAGTATATGTACTCGCTCCTCCAGCGCTGCGCCCACAAAGGGGTCAGCGTCATGATGACCCAGGAGGTTCCCGAGCTCTTCGGCGTGACCCGACTGTCGGAATACGGTATCTCCCATCTATCCGACAACGTGGTATTGCTGCAATTCCTTCTCGGCGACTCACAGGTGAGGCGGGCCATTACCGTCATAAAGACCCGTAGCAGCGGGCACGACTCCCTGATTCGACAGTTCGATATCAGCTCAGACGGCTTCGTCCTAGGCGAGCACCTCTCCCCATCCCCAAGCCCGTCGTAGCGCCAAATACCCCCCGGACCGGTAGGTCGGAGCGTGTCGATGGGGTTTCCCGAACTTCATAAACGCGACGTTGCCTCAGCTCGCCCACCCTCTCGGCGGGGGCGATTTCAGCGGCGAGGACATGTCCAGGAGGACCTGAGATATCGACGGTTCCCGCGCCACTGGAAGGAGGCCGCCGGTTAACTCCTCGGATGGGCTCCGGACTGCTCGGAGAAGGCAACTGGAGCGACCGCATCGAAGCCCTACTCCTTGGGGAAGGGGCCTTCGAGATCTACATGGGAAGCCCCTTTCCCTATCCGAGTCCGAGACACTCTCCGCAACCCTCCGGCAATACAACAGGTCAGCGCTCGAACCGATGCAATTATCGGCGACATCGACGACCTCGGTCGCTGTGTACCTCTTCCCGCGGAGCCATGGTTTCCCGATCCGGAGGCCTGCACCCGTCCGGTGGATTCTGCTCCACCTCATCGATGAGACAGCACTCCATGCTGGGCCGCCGACATCATTAGGGAGGCGATCGACGGCGCGCTCGAGCGGTCCGCTTATGGCCGCCGCAGACGGATGGCCGGAAGACGGCTGGCTAAAACCCTGGAGGCCCACGAGCTGATCATTCAGCACGACCTGTCTCACGAAGCTGTGGATGGGGCCGCTGGTCTCGGTGCATCGGGGCCCATGGCCTGAGCCTTTTGAGTTCTGGCTGTCGACGGGCTTCGTCGTCGGTCTTAAGGCTAGGCCCGAAGGGCACCGCTTACCAGCCGTGCTGCTATTTTGCCGGCCACACCTTCTACTGGCCCTCAGCCAGCGATGTTCTGCCCGCGTGTTAAGGACGTCGACGTCGGCACATCACCTTTGCCCTTAATAAACTAGCAACGGCTCTGGAAGATCGCTGCCCCGCCTTTGGCGGCGGCTACCTCCCTTGGTATCCCGAGTAGGTCTGCTACCGAAAGAGCGAAATCGTTGTCTCTGGCAGAGTAACGCTCGAGTATCTCGCAGGCCCTCTTCAACTCCTCGTCCGGGAGCGCTACTGAACCGGCTGTGTTAAGAGCGCCGACGACCGTGCCCACGCCAAAGGGGATACCTTTCGCCCCTTCTTTCCCCACGGCGACCTTGAAGTGGGAGCTCAAAGTGTCTATCGCCTTGATCAGTTCGGGCGGAGCCTTCTCGTCTAGTCCCGTGGAGGACTCGTGCGCGCCAGTCCGCATCGCGGTCATCTCTTCGGAGATCTGGCCCAAACTGAGTGCCAGCGCGGCCGCGTCTGCTGACTTGCCCACTTGCCTGACGGTTGAACTGATTCCTCCAGTGACGTAGGACAAGCCGGTCGAAGCCGCCGTGTCGGTCCCCGCCTTCACGGTGTGAGCGGCTTTGTAATGAAGGACCCTGGGATCTGGCGCACGCTCCTCTTCGCTGAGCAAGGGCTCGCGCTCTTCGTACTCTTCGTCGTACGAGGAGCCTTCGCCGCTCTTCGTCGCCTTCGACTTAATGGTCGACGACGCCGACGAATAGGCACTGGATGCGGACCGCTTGGCAGAAGCACCCTTTTTGGATGCCTCCTGGAGCCCGTGTGCGGCAGCCCCAATTGGTCCCGCGCTTGGCTCGATGTCGCTCGAGTCGATCAGAGCTGAACGATCACCAGGCCTGCCATAGGTAGCTTTATCAGTTGCCGCCTCGAGCGGGAAGAACTTGGACGGATTGGATGTCACGGTCCCTCCGCTAGACCGCGGTGGATCGAAAGTCCCATAAGAGGTACGGGCACCTCCGCCTGTCGAGGTTGGTGAGTCCTTGGGGGCCGGCTGCATTTTCTGATAGGACTCGGGTCTACGGATGTAAAGTGTGCCTTCTTTTGTGCCCTCCTTGAGTCTGTACATGTAACCGTCGCCCTGATGCCTGCCGTCCTTGTCAGGCTTTTCTCCTTCGGGGCTGAACAACACCACCTCGCCGCCGCTTGGATCTTTTCCGACGACCTTCATCCCCGAAACCTGACCCGAGGCGGGATTGGTGGCTCTACCCGAGGGGACCACCTGGCTCGACGACGGGTCCCGACGGGTATTGGTTCTCACCTGCGGAGAATTCGGTTGTACGTGCCCACCGAGGAGGCTCGGTTTGGCCTTAGCGGTGCGGACCGATGACGGCATGGCCGAGGCCTTATCCTGTTTCGGGAAAGCGCTCGGCTTCGATACGGTAGCCGTTGATGGGCTCGGCGATGACGGTTGGGAGGTTCCGTCGCCAATGACCTGTTGGGCCAGGAGGTCAATTAATCCCTTTCTTAGACCCTCGTTCGGCACTTCCTTGTTTGTGAAAGCCATAGCCATTCCTTTTTGTGCTTCGCCGCCGGCACAGCCAGGCGGCGTCTTCTGTTACCAATGCTGCAGATTCGGTCGCATGTGAGTTCTCAACCGGACATGCACGAGTCGGCGTCCAAAATGGCTCAGGCGAGCCTTGAGTCTTCGCCAAACTGAACCGCTGACTTTCGAAGCCGCCAGGCGAGATCGTGCCGAAGGAGCGACCCAGGGACCTGGGCCACGGCAAGAAACCCAACCCTTCATCATCGCCGCCTCCCACTTGGGTCGTGCTCCCACCTAGCTGAGCAGCCCACCCGGCTGACAGCGCCCTGCGCCCATCTAGTGTCCAAGAGAGTACACGTGACGCGGCCAGCGCGCCACTGCGAGCGCGTAAGAAAGGGCGTCGACGTAAAAGAACGCTCAGCCGCAATTCGGACACTCTGACACCGTCGAGCTCCTCGAGGACGCCACGTCCGGTGAGCATCTTGAGGGCGCCGACGATGGCGCGCCGCTCGCCCATGTCACTTGCCAAAGAGCTCGAGCCCGCCGCGGTTGGTTGCCGAACTGGTGACCGCCGCTGGGTCGGCCCATAGGGGGAGCCTGGGGGTTCGGGCCGGTGGGAAGTGCCCGTCAGTGGTGCCGGGGGTGTGGCTTGGGGCCTGTGCCCGTTACACGGCAGAGGGGCTTACCGTCATGGTCGAAGATCAAGGCTCCATCTTCGGGGCACAACCCGGCACGGGCAAGTACCGCGGCGACCTGGCGTATTCAGCCGAGCGCAGTCGATAACGGTCCCCCGCGCCGGGGCGTTGGCGATAGCGGCCAGCCCACGAACAGCCCGTTCGGAGAGTCATGCCGCCAACGCGAAGGTCGCACCGACGCGGCCTCGTTGAGGGCGACCGCGACGCCAGGATCGAGCATGAGAAGGCTCACCCCTGATGTCTATTCGGGAGCAGATCTCCACGCTCTGGACGCCTGTGAGTACGTGATTCCTGTGGTCCGTCGGAGAGTAGATGCCCAGGTGTCGCCGAACAGATGAAAATCTTGGGCGGACAACGCCCTGACCAGGACTTTTAGGTAGTGGCGGGGGTTGGATTTGAACCAACGACCTTCGGGTTATGAGCCCGCCTAAGACCGTCCCGTCGCATCCCCGCTGGTCTCAGAAAGTGCCTTTGACCAGGACTTTCTCGTGGGAGCAGATGCCAGGTAGTCCCCGCCTTTTCCCCTCTGTGCCGACGGGTACGTTAGAAGATCCGTTAGAAGCTCGGCCTGGGTCGAGCGACCAGTTCGGCTAGCCATTCTCCAGCGACCGCGCGCGTCAGAGCACTCACCCAGCGCATGTCGCGCTTGCTGAAGTTGCTGCGCTCCACACGGTCACCTCGGAGACGCTTCGAAGCAACCGACCGGTCGGGCTATGCGGCAAGGCCCACTGAGGGAAACGTCCGGTTCTCGCACTCGAACGATATGTATTCGCGTTCGGGCCACCTCGGCTTTCGCCGCCGCGACTGGCTGAGCGCCGAGCCGTCTGGTCCGGTCACCTCCAGGCGAGCGGTTCTGTTTCCTTGGGGGTCGGGAGAAGCGGCTAGGTGACAGTGAAAGCCGTGGAGCTAGTGGCGGTGCCCGCCGTGGTGGTGACTGTGACCGGCCCGGTGTTGGCCCCTGCAGGAACCTCGGCGACGACCTTCTTGGTGCCGTCCGACATAATGGTGGCTGGGGTCCCGTTGAAGGTGACTGCGCTGGCCCCCGCCAGGTTGATGCCGGTAATCGCCACCTTCGTCCCGATCGGATCCGAGGAGGGCGTAAGTGCGGCGATTTTTGGTGTCACGGTCGTGGTGGTCCGACCGACGGCATCTGCGGTGGTGAACCACAGCGCACCGTCAGATCCGGCGACGATCGTGTCCCCGCCGCCGACCTTTTTGTAGGGAAGACTGCTCTTGGTGACAACTCCTGCAGTTGTGATCCTTCCGACGGTGCGAGCGCCGATGAACCACAACGACCCGTCCGAGCCGGCGGCGATACTCTCGGGCTTCTCGACGGCGGGATAGCTGCTCACTGCGCCTGCGGTCGTGATCCGCCCAATCGAGCCGCCATTCAGATTGCAGTACCACAACGCCCCATCCGGGCCAACGGTGATCCCGGTCGGCTGGTTGATGCTTGGGTCAGTGAAGTTCGTGATGACCCCGGAGGTGGTGATTCTCCCAATGGAGTCGCCGGGACCGGCGCCGGATGCCTGGTCGGTGAACCACAACGCCCCGTCGGGACCGGCGGTGATCCCGTACGGGTTAGCGATGGCCGAGTCCGTGTAATCCGTGACTACTCCACCGGTGGTCATCCGCCCGATCGTGTGGTTTTGATTGGTGAACCACAGGGCACCGTCGGGCCCGGCCGTGATATCCCAAGGCTCATTGATGTCAGGACTCGTGAAATAGGATGCGATTCCAGTCGTAGTTATCCGACCGATTTCGTGTGGGTTGCTGCCTTCTTCGGTGAACCACAGCGCCCCGTCCGGCCCCGCCGTGATCGCATTAGGAAGCCGGTCGCCAGAAAGGCTGAAGGTGGTGATCTGGCCGGTTGTGCTGATCCGACCAATCGTATTGTTGTAGATCTCCGTAAACCACAGCGCCCCGTCCGATCCGACCGCTATACCCCTATTGGAGCTGGAAGGAGCTGTTGGAAAGAACGTCCTCTGTCCTCCGACAGAGGCGAACGCGCTCTGCGCCGTGACGCTGAGAAATACCGTCGGTGCCACCAAGATGAACGCCGCCGCCGTGGACACCCTCCGCACGACCCGACCCGCCAGCCCTCGCTTGCCCATCGCACCCTCTCCTCCTTTAGCCCGCTGGAAGATCCACCGACACCCATGCTCGACCCTAGCGGGAGCCGGGACCCGGAACGCACCGATTAGCCGATCGGTGTCATGGATGCATAATCCAGTGGACTGAAGGCCCCGCAAGATCCACTTCCAAGGTGCCCGCTTCCGGGGAGTGCTCAAGTCCACCTCCGGGCCGGCGCCGATGCGGTCCGCTCAGGTGGAATCGGAGGAGCCGAGCGTCGGATGGGAGGGGCCACTCGCCCAAAGAGCCGTGGGTCGTGGGACCGCCCTCGAATGGTGCGATCGCCCCGCCATCGACAGCAAGCCAAGGCAAAGAGACATCTGCCTCGTAATCGACGTGAACGATGTAGTCGAGGGGCGTCTTCCCCTCGACCAGAGGCGGCACGCCAGGCACGAGTTCGTATTCGAGCGAGAACCCGGCAGCCGATAGTTCATCCACTTTGATCGTCCCGTGGTCAGCCAGACCCCGTGCGATGAAGCGGTGTCCGACCACGATTTCGCCACAGTCAACATCGAAGGCGAAGAGCATACGCCGGTGCGCTATTGCAGGTCCGCGAGCCGGGACTTCAGTCACCAGGCCATCGTAAGTGCCGGACGCATAACACTCCATCCTGGACCTATCCCTGCTTTCGGGGTCTTGGCTCGAAGCCGCTCGAGTCGGCGCTCGGCGTCATCTGCGCGGGCAGCACGGGTTGCAGAGCGGCAGCGCAGAATTTCAGGGCGACTCCTGACTGTTGATGCACACGGTCGATCCCACAAACGTGGGGCCTTGGGCCCTCCGGGTCCCACTGACTCAGGAGGGTATCGATGCAAACAACGCCAACCGCCTCGCTAGTCGTCTTGGACACTGCCTTCAGCCAGGACGAACGTCTCGCCTTGACCGGCTTCCTGGCCGGCTACCGAGGCGCCACCCGGGAGGCTTACTCGCTCGACTTGCGCCAGTTCGTCACCTGGTGCGACCAGCACGGGCTGCCATTGTTCTCGGCACGCAGGGCTGACATCGAGTCCTACGGCCGTTCTCTGGAACAACGTGGACTGGCCCGGGCGACCGTCGGACGAAGACTGTGCACCGTCGCCAGGTTCTACCGCTACGCCGAAGAAGAGGGCCTTATCGCCGTCTCCCCAGCGGTCCACGTCCGGCGACCTCGCCTGGACTATGACTCCCACGCGGTCGGCTTGGATTGCAACGAACTCGGCGCCTTGCTGGTGGCGGCCGGCCTGGGGCCGGCGATCGAACACGCTCTGCTCTCTCTGCTCGCGCTCAATGGACTCCGGGTGTCTGAAGCCACGGGGGCGAACATCGAAGCGCTTGGTCTCGAGCGGGGACATCGCACCCTGACAGTGCTGCGCAGAGGCGGCAAGATCGTCACCATCCCCCTCGCGCCGCGGACTGCCCGGGCAGTCGATCTCGCCGTCGGTGAGCGACGTCAAGGACCGATTTTCACTGGGGCCGACGGGTAGCGCCTCGACCGCCATGGCGCGGCGCGAATAGTTCGAAGAGTCGCCAAACGGTCCGGACTGGACAAGCGGATTGGTCCCCATACCCTCCGCCACGCCTTCATCACCGCGGCCCTTGATGCCGGCGTGCCTACTACGCGACGTTCAAGAGGCCGCCTCGCACGCTGACCCTCGGACCACGATGCGCTATGACCGGGCAAGGGTCAGCCTCGACCGGCACGCCACTTACATCGTCTCCACCTTCATCGCCGGCGCCAGCCGGTAACACCGGAACGGCCTGGGCGTCGTCAACCACCGGCATGAGTCCCATGCCGATGACGCAGAACGCCGACTACGCGCTCGATGGCGGGCCCGGGCCGAAGCACCGGATCCAAGCGCGACAGAACCATATGGCGCGATGCTTGGGTGATGCAGAGCGCCGGTTTCGTCGCCAACTCGTGGAAGTATCTCGGTGACAGGATCCGCTGGAGCATGCCGCCGAAGGCGACCTACGAGGCGCTCGCCGAGCTGCGACGTGGACCGGACAAGTACGGATGGCCGGTGGAACGGATTCACGTCAGCCGCCGCGGCAGCGGCGCGCCGGTCTGTGGCGTACAAATATCGTTGGCGCTGAAGATGCGGCAGGCGTGGGGTCAGGAGTTCGAGTACTTCGGCCCAGGCACAGGACCTCGGATTCAATCACGCTTCGCCCGCTGCGAGGAGTGCGAACGGCTGGTGCCACCGGTCGGCCCCTGAGCCGCCCGCATCGCCGAATCGGTCGCGGCTGTCACGAGTGGGCGCTCGCCAATCCGGGACCGTCGGAGCGATATTCGGTCTCCGAGATGAAGAGAGCCGCCGAGCGGCTTGAGGGCCAGTCGCTCTAGTCGCCTGGCTCTGCCAGGAATCGCGCCACGACCTGCAAAGCCGTCCGACTCTTCACCACCGGATCGTCCGTCTGCGCCTCGGGACCAACGATGGAACGAAGCAGGTCACGGAAGGTATGCATCCGCCCGGCCAACTCCAGTTGTGGCTGCTGCCTGATCGCTTCGGGCATTGATCCCCCTTCCCCGAGAGGATCGGGCCATGACGGCTGTACGGCATCCCCCACTGCAAGGTCCTCTTCGAATCGGGCCAGTTCAGGTGACCGCTCCACGACCAGGGTGTGAGCCTCTGCAAGAGGAAGGTCGTAGAGCTTCACCTCGGCCGTGATGGCGTCTAGCTGCTCGGGAAGGAAATACGGCGCTCGGCGCTCAAGCAGGCTCAGGACGATCTCGCGGGTGGCGAGGTCGAGTGGCCCACCGTCTCCCGTCTTACGTCCGAACCTCAGTGCCCCCTTGAGAAGACGGCGAGTTGCCTGCGGTCCAATGTCGGCTGCTACCAACATCGGCGATTGTCCGGACAACAGGCGCTTCCAAACGAGGCCGTAGAACTCGGGACCAGAGGCCCTGAACGAAACTAGGTGTCCGTCTCCGTTCACGCCTTTGCTCCTATCCGACGCCTCATGCCATGATCGCCTGCCGATCACGTCGAATACCCACGGGCACATACTGCCGGATCTGCGTGGTCGTCGGCGAGAGCACGGACCGCGTCGCTGCCGTGCCAGATCGAGTCCTCTTTGCGTGTCAAGAGGCCATACGGGATTTCTTCCCGGTGGTGGAGGTCGGTCGGGTTCGGGCCGGTGGGCGAGGCGTAGGCTTGGTGTGGGTCCGGGAGTGGCTGGTCCGAAGAGTCGGTGTCGCGGGGTGTGAGCCGGCCGCGCTGGAGACAGAGACGCTCCCCGTTTGCCCTCCCGGGCCCGCCTTGGTCTGTGACGGGGCGTCGGTGATCAGGGCGGCGTAGATAACGTCGCTGATGCGCCGTTTGAGCGATCGCAGGGCTTCCTTGATGGTCTTGCTCTCGGCGAGCTTGCGGTCGTAGTAGGCCCGGCCGGGACTGTGGGGATGGCTGACCTGGGTCATGGCGGCCATGTGGATGGCGTGGTTGAGCCGGCGGTTGCCTTTGCGGGACAGTCGGTAGATCTTGCGGGGACCGGAGGAGGCTTCGACTGGGGCGGTGCCGTTGTAGGCGGCGAAGTGGTCGCGGTTCTTGAACCGGGAAATGTCGCCGACCTCGCCTTTGACGGTGGCCGCCACGTAGGGTCCGACGCCGAAGACCTTGGTGATGGTGGTGCCGGAAGCTTTGACCGCGGCGGCGATGTGTTTGTTGGTCTGGCGGATCTGGTCGTCGACGCGCAGTAAATCGCTGACGTGATCGCAGGCCAGTTCGTAGCGGGCCTGGGCGATGGCTCCTTCGGGCTGGAAGTTCTCCAATAGCCGCACCGCCATCGGGGCGGAGATGCGCTTGCGGACTCCACCCGGGATGAGGTCGCACAGCACTGCGTGCAGCCGGCAGACGGCCCGGGTGCGGGCCGCGCTCAACTCCCGGTGGCGCTTGGTCCAAAGCTTCATGATGGCGGTCTGGTCTTCTGCTGCCACCGGCCGGACCTTCGGTGATCTCAACGCCACGATGGCCACCGAGCGGGCGTCGTTAGGGTCGTTCTTGTTCGTGTTGCCCGTGTTGAGCAGCCGAGCCCGGGCGGCCAGCTTGGGCGGCACGTCCAGCACCTTCTCACCCGCGGCGATCAGCTGCTGGGCCAGCAGATAGCCCAGCCCGCCGGCGTTCTCCACCGCCCACGTCCGCTCCGACCAGCGCTGCGCCCAACTCAAGAGGCGCTCGAGCTGCTCGTCACCGGCGCGAACCCGAAGCTCGCCCAGGCCGACCTCGGCCGGGTCGATTGCCACCGCGGTATGCGACGCCTTGTGCGGGTCGATCCCGATCATCACTGCCACCATCACGTCTCCTTCCGTCACGTCCAGCCAGGGCAAACCGTGGGGGCATGTCTGATTTCAGATGTCGGAGCTCGCGCCTCTTTCGAGCCACACCACGGCGAGACCCGACGGGATGACACCTCGTTCGGAAGCCAGAACCAAAGGACGGCAGACGGTTCGAGAGCCACCCGTCAGGATCTCTCGACGGTAGAGACAAGCCCATACCGTCATGGTGGATACTCAATCAGACGGTTCGGGGCTTGCGTTGCCGCGGTGATCCCGGCTCCCGCCCGCGCCATATCAGCGACGCCGAACATCGCTGCCGTCGCGCCACCTGAAGTGGCGGGAGTAGGACGTCCGGGTAGCTGGCTTGTGTCGGTCGAGTCCCCTGATCGGCGGGATGGGGGCTATGGGGCTACTTCCAGTTCGGACCTGTCGTCCCCGTCCTGCTACAGGCTGAGCTCTGGCCCCTGTGGAGCGACGACGTTGTCGATCCTGAGATGATGCTGCGCCTCTTGGGTTTGAGCGATCCGGTTGTTAATGGCTGCCTGGACCCTGGCGTTGCGGTGCAGCTCGTCTCGGAGGGCGGCGGCCTGTTGGGCGAGTTCGGCCCACACGGTTGGATCGGCCGGGTGGCTGGCCGTGTCGAGGCACCGGTCGGCGAGGGTGATGTCTTGGCGGGCACGGACGGTCTGTCGGTTCTGGGTCGACGGCGGTATGACTCCGTCGTGGCGGTCGAGGACGGCCTCGAAGGCGAGGGCGTAGTGGCACCATACGGCTTGGCCCGCGGGTGACGCCGGGGGCGACCCCAGCCGCTCAACGAGGTGCGGGGGCGGCTCCTCGACGAGAGTGTGGATCCGATCCGGGCGGGTGAGGTCGAGCGCGCCATCGAGCTGAGCCAGGCTGCTGACGAGCTCGTGCCGCTCGGGGCCAGCGGCGGCGATGGTCTGCTGTCGCTGCTGTTGATACTGCGAAAGCGCGTCGAGCTGCTCACGGAGGGTGTGTTCAGCCGCGGTCGCCCGCTGGAGGTGCTCTTCGGCGAGGGCAACGTTGGCACGGGCTGCGGTGATGGCCTGCTGATCGTGGCGGCCCCACCGCCGCCTCCCTGCCTCTTGGAGCGCCGCGTGGCGCTCAGCGAGGCTCTGCTCGGCCTCGTGGCGGGCCATAAGGACTTCGGGGAGCTGCCGGCGGGTCTGGTCCCATTCGCTGCTCCGGTCGACCGGGACGGCAGCGTCGAGCCGGCCAAGGTCGACCATGGTGGTGGTACGGGCGTGGCGGAGCTTGTCGATCCCGAAGGCCAGCGGATCGTCGGCTCGGACACAGCCGGTGACCACCTTTGCCCAGTGGTGATCAAGGTCGTCGTGCAACCGGGTGAGGTCGTCTCGCCGCCAGTCCTCGGCAGCCTGGAACCGCTCGAAGGTGTCCTGATCGCGCCTGAGCTCGGCGGCGCGCCCGGCCACCTCCTGGTAGGTGTGGCGGGCGGTATTGGCCCGTTCGGTGTCGCCGGCCAGCTTGTCTTCCAGGCGGCGGCGCTGGTCGCGGCCCCGCCGGCTCAGCGCGGCCAGGCGGCCCAGTTCCTCCAGTTGCCGGGCGGTGTGGCCGGCCGTGGCGTCCATGTTGGCCAGCCACGCCTGGGCCCGGTCCGCGTTGGCGACCGCCGCGACCAGCGCCTCCTGGCGGTCGGGCGGCCGCCCGGCCAGAACCTGCTCGTGCTGGGCGATCTGCCGGCGAAGTTGACGGTCGACGGTCCAGGGGTCGCTGCGGGCGGCCAACGACGGATCGGGCTGGCGGGCCAAGGCGTCGGCCACCTGCTCGGCCCCGTCGCGCTGGTCGGCCAGGATGCCGCCATAGTCGACGACGGCCACCCGGGTGGTGTTCCAGGTGTGGGTGGGCTGGCGGGAGCGGGACTGGCCGGTGTAACCCCGGTAGGCATCGAGTGCGCCGCTGCCCAGGAGGTGGCAGGTCTCCCAGGTGCCGCCCTGGGCGCCGTCCACGGTGCGAGCCCAGGCGTGCGACAGGTTCGGGCTGCCGTCCTTACGAGTGCCCTGGACGAAGTCCGCGCCCAGCAGCACGGTCCCCCCGCTATCCAGGGTCAGGGTGAGCCCGTCGCCGTCGACACCGGTGACGGTGCCGGTGGTGCCGTTGACCAGCCGGCTGGCCGCCCCGCCCCAGCGGGCGTGCAACAGGACCCGATCCCCGGCCTGATAGTCACGATCGCCGGTCCATCCCGGGCCCGTCATGACCGCACCAGTGAGCGCGCCGCTGACGGCCAGCCGGGCCCGGACGCGATCGGCTAGGTCCTCGGCGTCGCCATGAGACACGACCAGTACCGCCACCTGGCCGGGACCGTAACGGTCGAGGTCGGCGCACACCGCGCCCGCCATCGCCTCCCGGGTTTCTCGGGGGCTGGCATGTTCGTGTTCCCAGCCGTGCTCGGCCCGCAGCTGCTGCGATCGGGCCGGGTCGCCCCGGCGCAGCAAATCGAGGGCCTCCCGGTCGGCGGCGTCGATCTGACGGCGGTTGACCGTCAACCTGGCTGCCGGGATCAACCCGCCGGTGGCCAGCCGGTCCAGGTGGTCGGCGATCCCGCCCGCCCCCACCGGCTGAGATTGGCGGGGGTCGCCCAACACCCACAAGCTGCCGCCCGGGCAGGCATCCACCGCAGCCAGGACTGCCTCGACCTCGCCGGTCGGGGTTTGGGAGATCTCGTCCAACACCACCACCGTCCCGACCGCCAGCGGCCCATTCGTGAGGTCGATGCGCAGCCGGGCAATCGTGCAGGCCTCCAGGCCGGCGCCGGACAACTCGGCCACCGCCTTGGCCGTGCTCGCCACCGCTAGCATCGGCCGGCCCTCGGTGGCCGCGGCCTGGGCGGCGGCCCGCACCATGGTCGTCTTGCCGTACCCAGCCGGGGCCAGCACGGCCCGCACACTGCCGCCCGCCCCGGACAGCATCCGGACCGCGTCGGCCTGGTCGTCACCCAGTTCGCCCGCTTCCGTCAAAGTGCCCTCGACCGCCGCCGGGTCGACAGGAGGGGCTGGCCGCCCGGCCAGAGCTTCGACCAGCGCCACGGTGCGGTCCTCCAACACCCGGTGGGCGGCAGTAGACCATTCGGGCGGGCGGCGCCGGCCGGCCTCTGGGTCGGGAGTGAGCCGGACCACCAAATCGGAGGCCAGCAGATGGTTGGCCAGAACGGCGATCTCCTCGCTCGACAGCCGTCCGCCCGAGAGGGCGCACAACTGCTCGACCACATCGGCGTGGGTGAAACGGGCCGACCGGGCACACAGCCCCGTCTCCGGGTCGACCAGGGCGGCGGCCAACTCCTTCCAGGTGGGCGGGGTGAGCTGCGGCTCCCGCCAGCACACCCGGGCTTCCAGATCCGAGCCCAAGGCCACATCGACCTGGTCCGCCTCCCTTTGCCACCGACTCGCCAACCTCGCCGGGGTCGAGCGCGTGATCCTTTTGCTGGCGTGTGCTAACGACGCCTGGTCGTCGGCGCGCATCCGCAACGCCGCCGACTCATAGGTTGCGCCCTGGGCCTCGAGTTCGGCCTCGATCTGCATACTGCGCTTGGAGAACGCCCGCAACTGGCCCCGACTGAAACCCTCCAGCTCCCGGGTGTTATGCCGATCCGGACCCCACTCCACCCCCAGCCGCAACGCCAGGCTCCGTTGCAGGTGATTCTGGTAGATCGACCCCGCCGCCCGAGCCCACTCAAACAACGGCCCGGCATCGAAGGCCACCGCCTTTCCGTCGCCAGTCCGCTCCACCACATTCGGGACCAAACAGTGGGTATGCAACTGAGGGTCGCCCTCCCGGCTCGTTCTGTGCACAAACCCGGCCACCACCCAACCGTTCGTGGCGACCCGGCGACGCACCCCGCTCGACTGCTGCGCGCTACCGCCGCCCGCTCCTCCAGGAACCTGAGCGCCTCGCCAACCGCCTCCCGATGGGCCGCCGCCACCACCTCCACCACAGGCGCCGACCCCAGCGCCCACAGAAGCGACACGCTCTTCGGACACGAGAACGTCAGATCGAACGCCCGCACCGACCGGGCCCGTCCCGACACCAGCGCCTCGCCGGTCACCGGGTGCAGCCCGTCCACCAGGTTGCGCAACCCGTCGGCGTCCACCACTCCCGACACGCCCAGCCGCTCGGCCCACCGGCCCGCCCAGACCCCCGGTGACTCCCCCACCCCGGCGTAGTACTCGTCAATATTCAATGCGACCGACCGACGAAATCAGATACTCCCCATTCGTCAACCCAGTCACCGTCAACACTCCCCACCACCCCCAAACCCGACCCCCTCACCCCACCAACCATCCATCACCGCTACCGCCTCCCTCAACACCATCACCCCGCCGACCATCCACCCTCACCCCCAACACCCCAACTCCGCACAGACACTTGCCACCCTCCGGGAGGCACCCGATGCGCCGCGCTCATGACGAGCCCCGCTGGCGCCAGAACCTCTCCTGCTCTGGGTGTCGCAGAGGGGGCGATGAATGCATCGTGCTGGAACCGCCGATGACGGTGAGCCCGGAAACCGGGCCGAGCACATAGACCCACAACTCGAAGCGGCGGCCAATGCCGACCCGGTCGGGTTCGAGACTGACCAGCCCGCGGTTGCGAAGCACCTTGAGTGCTCTGGCAACCGCGAGTGGGTCGACTCGCAGGTGCTCGGCGACCTGCCGAGCCGAGGTGCGGCAGACCAGCCGACCGTCCTCGGCCACACCGTCCAAGGCGACATCTTCCAGGGTCACCCAGTCCAGCGGGCGCAGGGAGCGACGGAGCGAGCGGCAGTCGGGCGACAACAGAACTCCCGGCTGCTCGGCCCAGGGGTTCACAGTGCCACCCGCGACGGTTCGCGGCTCATGCCGACGAAGTCGAGGTACAGCCGGTAGGAACGGGTCTCGAAACGATCGACAGAGTCCTCGCTGAGCTCGACTACCACCCCGTCCCGGCGCAATAGAGCCAACCGCCGTCCGACGGTGTCCTTGGAGATCCCCAGGCGACGGGAGATGTCGCGGTAGCTGGCAGCCACCACGACCCCCTCCTCCGGCGAGGCGGAGGCGTGAGCGGCGAGGTCCAGCAGGATCAGGAGTGCGTCCGCGCCCAGGCGGCACCCGAGGCGCACAGCCCGGTCACCGAGTACCAGGCGATAGTCGTGGGGCTCAGCGGCCACGATCCCCCCCGAGGGGCTCGGCCAGCCCGGCCAGTCGCATCAGTGCTGCTTTCGGGACTCGTAGCCGCCGGCCGAATTCGACCACCGGCACACCGCGCTCCCCCTCGGTTGCGCGCCACACTCGGGCCAGATCGTACGCCTGGTTGCGGCCTATCCGCAGGATCTGGGCCGCCTCTTCCAGCGTCAGGAAATCCGGTGCGTCCGCCAGGACCATCACGTCCTCCCTCCTAAAGACCTACCATTGACGCAATCTTGCATCGCCCCTAGTATGGTTCATAGCTGAGACGGATAACAGCGGTGTAACTCAGCCGTCTGTCCCCGAATTGCGACAGGGAGCTCGATGCCAAGGCGCAAACCCGAGACCGCCGAGCCCACCTGGACTCCCAACCAGGTCGTCGCCGGCAACCTGGTCCGGCTACGACAACGCCGCGGGCTTACCCAGGCAGAAGTGGCCCGGCTCCTGTCCTCGGTGGCTGGCAAGGAGTGGACCGAAGCCATGGTCGCCCACGCGGAGCGCTCCGTCACCGGCAACCGGGTCCGCGAGTTCACCGCCGACGACCTGGTCACTCTGGCCCGGGCCTTCGACGTGCCCGTCCTCTACTTCCTCACTCCACCCCCAAGGGGCATCTTCGTCCATGTACCGGGGTCCAGGATCGACACCATCACCATGCTCGAAGCAGTCCTGGGCAGAGTCGACAATCTCTCCGAATGGGAAACCCTCCTCGACGAATGGAACTTCGCCCAAGACGAAGAGCTCCCCTTCCCCCTCTCCGAAAGACGCCGCCAGCAAATCCGCGCCATGGCCGGAGAAGTAGCCGCGATCAGGGCCCACCACCTCATCCGCAAGTACTTCAAGGGCAACCTGATGGAGTTGAACAACACTCTGCGATCCCTGGCCGACCTGGTCCTCGCCGTCGAACGACACGAGGTCCTCGCCGAACTCGACGAAGACGAACAGATCCGCCAGATCGAAGCCATGCGCGCCGACATCGCCAAAGGCAACCGCATCGCCGAAGCCGGCGAACGGTTCTTCGAAGACAGCGTCGCCGAGTGGGAGAGACGCCAGAAGCGGCCAGAGGAGAAGCGGGACCAGAAATGAGAGCAGACTCTGGCACGACGCGGACGGAGTCGCTTATCCAGAAGCGGATTAGCCAACCCGGAGGCAACTGGTGAGAGGTCACATCGCCAAGAAGGGCAACCGGTACTACGTCGTCATCTATGAAGGCTTTGACCCGAGTTCGGGTAAAGCACACCACCGATGGCACGCGGCCGGCGCCACCCGTAAGGACGCCGAACGGCTGCTCGCCGACTTGGTGAAGAAGAGCCACGACGGCGACTACCGAACTCCTGACCGGATCACCTTCGGTCAGTACCTCCAAGACAAGTGGCTTCCGGCCAAGAAGGCTCAGCTGAGAGCGAGCACCTTCGACTCCTACCGCCGCAACATCGAGCTCCACGTCGTACCCGCCATCGGCGCCGTGCCTCTTCAGAAGCTCACGCCCGAGCATCTCGACACCTTCTACGCCCAGCTGCTCACCTCCGGCCGTCGCAACGGCAAGGGCGGTGGCCTGAGCGTGAAGACCGTTAGGAATATGCACACGATGCTGCACAAGGCGCTGGCCGACGCCGCACGGAAGGGAACAATCCTTCGCAATGCGGCCGCTGTCGCTGACCCACCCCGGCTGAGCTCCGCGCCACGCCCAGAAATGAAAGTGTGGGACACCAACCAGCTCAGGCAGTTCCTCCAAGAAATCTCCAGCCACCGCCTGTACCCGGCGTTCTATCTGCTGGCAACCACGGGTATGCGTCGGGGGGAGGTGCTCGGGCTCCGTTGGAGTGATGTCGATCTGGACGGGCATTCGATCTCTGTGTCGCGAGCCCTCGTGATCGTCGCCTACGAACCGCAGCTGTCGGACGTAAAGACCGGCCAGGGCCGCCGGACCATCGACCTCGAGCCCAGGACGATTACCGTCTTGCGCTCCTGGAAGAAAGTCCAGAAGGAAGAGCGCATGCTCACGAATGTGCGCCCCGAGATTGACTCGATCTTCGCTCACCCCGACGGGTCATGGATCAACCCGGACTATTTCAGCCAGGTGTTCGATCGCCAGGTCGGCAAGTCCACCCTGCCAGCAATTCGCCTACACGATCTCCGCCACACCCATGCTTCGATCCTGCTAAAGCAAGGTGTTCCTCTCAAGGTCGTCAGCGAGAGGTTGGGGCACTCGAATCCAGCTTTTACACTCTCCGTATACCAGCACCTACTGCCCGGTATGCAGGCCGACGCGGCCAAGGCCTTCTCGGCGGCGGTGTTCGGATAGGTGGACTTGAAACACACAGGTGGCGCGCTCACAGCAAGCGACCTCAGATCTTGTCGTCGTGAATAACCAGGCCACTTTGGCCGATCTCTACGTACCTGGCCTCGTCGAGCGCGACGACCAGAGTCTCAAGATTGTCGGCAAACAAGGCCAGCAGGTCCCGGTTGGTGATGTTTCCGGTCGCAACCACGAGCAGCCGTCGAGGTTCCCGGCGAAGCAGATGGCTGTCACGAAAGTCGCGATCCTTCGTGATGACCACCCGGTCTTCAGCATCCGCCAACCGAGCCAGCGCGGTATCGGTAGTCCGGTTCCCCTCGGAAAGCTCAGATGTATGCATTGCGTCGTGACCGGCCGCGCTCAAGAGCCCGGCCAGCCGCGCCGGCAGCTGGGCGTCGATCAGAAACTTCACGCAGCGCCGAGCGGCACCTGACGCTGCCCCGACACCAGGGCCCCGAACTCGAGCGCCGCCAGAAGGTCGTCGCGCTCAAGGTCGGGGTGATCCTCGATGACCTCTTCGATTGTCATTCCCGACGCCAACAACTCCAGCAGGCTTTCGACCGGATAGCGCAGCCCGCGGACGGTCGGCTTACCGTGACAGATCGAAGGATCGACCGTGATCCGCTCCAGCCTCGACACGGGATGGAGCCTACCCCTGCTCCATCCCGCCGCTTACGGGGTCGTGCCAAGCCGTCCCGCCTCGTACCGCCTCTCCACGTTAGAACTCGTTAGAAGAACCGTTAGAAGTCTGGCCTCGAGAAGCAAGAAGCCCTGGCCGAGCAACGCTCTGACCAGGACTTTTGTAGTGGCGGGGGTTGGATTTGAACCAACGACCTTCGGGTTATGAGCCCGACGAGCTACCAGACTGCTCCACCCCGCGGCGGTCGAAGAAGCCTATCACCGCCGAACGAGAGCGCGGCAAGCGGGCACCCACGAGCAACGCGCCCGACTCACCCCTTGGCCACGCGGGCGGCACCGGAGTCCTAGGGTGGACTCGTGGCGCGTCGCGGGCGACACCGTCGGGATGGTCGGACGACTCCCAAGGCCACCAGGCCCCTGGGAGAGAGCCCGTGGCCGAACGCTCCCGTCTCGGGCGGAGGGGACGAGGAGCCGGACCTGCTCGACATGATCTCCAGCCTGGTGGCGTCGGGCGAGCCCGTGGACCTCTTGAGCGAGGTATCCGGGATTGTTGCGGCAGTCGATCCCCGGCTGGTGAGCCCCATGGAGCGAGCCGGGGGGCGGGAGTTGGACATCTCCCTCGATATCTTGATCGACAGCTTCCAAGAGGTGGTCTGCCCGGAGACGACCGCCCTGCTCGCGGTCATCGCCCACCTCGGACTGGACGAGCCTGCGCGCCGGCGAGCCGCCGGGATCGTCGTGTCGAGGCATGACCGCCTCCCGACGTGGCTGGCCAGCCTGGGCGACTCCGTCGCCTACCGCGCCGTCGAGTTGGTTCACATCCTCGGTGACGGCGAAAACGTCACCGTTGCGGTTCGCCTCCCTACTGGTCACGAGCTGTCGATGGTCCTCTACATCGATCACAACGTGGGGACCGCAGCCAAAGACGGCTACATCTTGCCGATAACGGTCGACGAGTTGATGGGCCTGATCAAAGAGCACGACGAGTTTCCCGGCGAAACCGAGTGGCGGGATCTCCGGCTGGCTGATGCTCGGGCCCGCATGGAGGGCGCCATCGCTCAGGGAGCCTCGTTCTTCCCCCCGTTCGAGACGGCGTCATGGCCCATGTCCCGACCGCTGGTTGAATGGGCCCTTCGACTGCTACCGGAGGGTGGGGCTGGTTACACACGGCCCGAATGGAGCGAAGAGGACCGGCAGTCACTTGCGGGGTCCTTTTTCACCTCCGGATTCGGACGAGAGCTGAGGGGCGAGGACTATCGCGACCTGTTGGAGTCGTTCCTCTGGTTCGGCTGCGATTACGGACCGGGCGATCCGTTGCGATGGAGCCCGGTGTCGGTCGAGATACTGCTGACGGATTGGCTTCCCCGGAAGGTCCTGGCTGATGCCGAGTTCCTCTCCAAGGCTCCCCAGCTGCTTCGAGCGTTCGTCCGGTACGCCCATGAAACTCGGGGGATCTCCTCCCGGCTGACCGAGGAAACGCTGGCCGCGGTAGACGACAGGGAGGTTGAGTACGAGCGCCTGATCAGGAGCCCGCGCCCCCATGGGCCCTACGGTTTGCTCACCGCGGTTGGTGCGCTCGACCCCGAGTCGCCGTGGGACCTGGATGATGATGAGCCCTTCGATCCTGCGCTGTACGCCGAGATGATGCTCGACTGGCTCCAGCGCACCGTCGGTGGCAAATCGTTGCTAGCGGAGCTGAATCCCGATCCGCTACCCGACGAGGACTTCGTTTGGGACGGCATTCCCGACGACATACGACCCGCGATCGGCGAGATCCTGGCTCTGTGTGATCGATGCTGTGACGAATTGCTGGACGTGGAGTACCGGACGGCCTGTCGACGCTTCCTCGCCACGGCCGCCCGGGGAGATCCTGGAGTTTTCCGTCGACGCGCTCGGGCAGACAAGGCCGCGGCCGCAGTGTGCTGGATCATCGGCAAGGCCAACGGTCTGTTCCAGCTCTACGGACTGGGGATGTACGTCAAGGATCTGGCTGCCTACTTTGGCGTCACCGGGGCGTCGCAACGGGCCAACGTGTTCCTGAAGGCGGCCGGGGTTGCTGCCCCCCACGACTACGCCCCCCACCTCTACCCCTTGTGGGACGGCGCCGTAGGGAGGCCGGACTTGTTGGTCTCGAAAAGACGTAGCGATCTGGTCGACATGCGAGACCGTTACCTCCTGGAGCTCGAGCCATAGCCCGACCGCTGCCCCACCAACTCCTGCAATGTACCACCTGGCACATCGCCACTCAGTACACTGCACCCCGTGCCGAGAGCCACCCCGACCAACCCGTTCCACTACGGCACCCCGGCGGAGGGCGAGTACTTCACCGGTCGTGAAGAGGAGCTTGATGCCCTCCTGAGCCGTATGCGCAACGGGGTGAACGTGGTCCTGATCTCCCCCCGTCGCTACGGTAAGACCTCGCTGATCCGCGCCGCCGAGGCCCGGCTGGCCAAGAGCCGGCCCCAGGCCGCCATCATCGACGTCAACGTCTTGCGGGCGACGAGCCTGTCCGGGCTGGTCGGGCTGCTCACGGCAGGCGCCTATCGGCTGCCGGGCACACGCTGGCACCGGACCCGGCATGCGGTACCGGACTTCGTCCGCCGGTTGCGGGTCAGCCCGGTGGTGACCTTCGATCCGAGCGGCGTCCCCCGGTTCGGGTTCGATTCCGGCATGGCGGGCCGCGACGCGGAGGCGGTCCTGGCGGACATCTACGTCCTGCTGGACGAGGAGAGCCAGGGGCGGCCGGCTGCGCTGGTCCTGGACGAGTTTCAGGCGATCACCCGGCACGGGACGTCGTTACCCGATGTGTTGAAGGGACTGGCCGACGAGCACCCCAACGTGAGCCTGGTGCTGGCCGGCTCCAAACGGCACCTGATGGAAGAGCTCGTCCTCGCCGACCGGGCTCCGCTGTTTGGCATGGCCCAACGGCTGGCGCTCGGCCCCATCCCCGAGGACGAGATGACCGCCTACCTGCACCAGCGGGCCGCCGGTGCCGGCAAACCCATCGACGATGCGGCCGCGGCCCACCTCCACCAGCTGGCCGGCCCGGTGCCCAACGACATCCAGCACTTGGGCTACGAGGCCTTCGAAGCGGCGGGTCAGACGATCGACGTGGAGGCCGTCGACCGGGGTATGGCTCGTTCCGTCGCCCACGACAGCGCCCTCTACGCCGAAAACCTGGCCCGGCTCTCACCCGGTCAGGCTCGGGTCCTGACCTCCCTCGCCCGCAGCTCCCCGGACGAGCCCTACTCGGCCGCCTTCGCCCGGTCGGTGGGGCTGGCCACGGGCAGCTCGGTGCGCAAGGCGCTACAACCTCTGGTGGCCAACGAAGACGTCAGCCAACACCAGGGCCGGTTGGTTGTGGCCGACCCCTTCTTCGCCGCCTGGCTGCGAGGCGACGACCGGGCCTGACCGCTACGCCGCTACGCCGCTACGCCGTTACGGCCGTTACGCCTCGGCGGCGACGATGGCCTGTACGCCCTCGCCCTGGGTCACCTGCTCGGGCACCGGGACCAGGCGGGGAGGAGCCTTCGGCAGGAGCAACGCCATGGCGGCACCGGCGACCAGGACCACGGCGGCGATGGCGAACGCCCGGTCGTAACCGTTGGTCAAGGCCGAGAGGGTGGACGCAACCCCCGGGCCGTGATGCTTGGCCAGATTGGCGGCCACCGTGCCCATGGCGGCCAGCCCCACCGCCCCGCCGACCTGGCGAGAGGTGTTGACCAACCCGGACGCCAGCCCGGCCTCGTGGGGCGGGACCCCGGACGTGGCCGACATGGTCATCGGCACGAACGACAGGCCCAGTCCGACACCCATCAACAGCACCGGACCCAGCACGTGGGCGAAGTAGCCGTCATGGGGCGACACCTGGCTCATCCAGGTCAGACCGGCGGCCGCCATCAGCAGACCGATCACCAGCTGGCGACGAGCACCGATCCTGGCCATCAGCCGAGCCGCATAGAGGGCCCCAAGCAGGGTGGAAAGTCCGGCGGGAAAGAAGGCCAGGCCGCCTTTGAGCGGACTATACCCGTTGACCTCCTGCAGGTAGAGCGAGAGGAAGAAGTACATGGAGAACAGCGCCGCACCGATGGTGATCGCTACCCCGTTACCTACGGAGAGCGACCGGTTTTTGAAGATGCCGAGGGGCACGATCGGATGGGCCGCCTTGGCTTCTATCAACAGGAACGCGCCCAGCAAGATCACGCCCGCCCCGATGGCCACCAGGGTTTGCGCCGAGCCCCACGGATGGGTGTCCGTCCCGACGATGCCGTAGACGAGGATCGAAAGACCGGCAGTCACCGTCAGGGCACCGGGCAGGTCGAGCGAGGTGTGGCCGCCGGGCGACCGGGACTCGGGGAGGGCGACGAACGAGGCCGCCAGCAGGACCAGACCGATCGGCACGTTGACGAAGAGAACCCACCGCCAGTTGAACAGGTCAGTGAGGATGCCGCCGAGCAGAACGCCGACCGCCGCTCCGCTGGCGGCCGTGGCGGACCAGGCTCCCAGCGCCTTCCGACGCTCCCCCGGATCGATGAACCGAGTGGTCAGCAGGCTCAACGTGGCCGGCGCCAGGATGGCACCTCCGACGCCCTGGGCGGCCCGGGCGAGGATCAACCACGTGCCGTTCTGGGCGAAGCCGCCGAGCAGGCTGCAGAAGGTGAAGGTGGCCAGTCCGATCATGAACACGCGCCGGCGGCCGAACAGATCCGCCGCCCGCCCGCCGAGCATCAGCAGGCCGGCGAACGTCAGGGTGTAGGCGTTGACGACCCACTGCTGGCCTGTCACCGACAGGCCGAGATCGTGGCGCATGTCGGGCAGGGCCACGTTGACGATCGAGATGTCGAGGACGACCATGAACTGCGCCGCACAGCAAATGGCCAACAAGGCCCACGTCGGGACCCAGGTGGGGATTTGGCGTTCAGCTTGAACGGCAGCTGTAGTCATCCGCTCCTCCTCTGGTTCGCCGCAGGCAACATATTCCTTAACGTTAAACTACTGAACGCCAAGCTATATGGCATTCTCAGGAATGTCAAACGATTAATCCCGGACAGACGTTTGAACGTTGAAGGAGTTACTCTTGTTCCCGATGAAACGAGCGCCGCAGCGAGATCAGGCGGACGAGATCGCCGAGTACTGGTGCCGCGAGAATCCTTCCGTCGATCCGGTGACCAAGACGCTCGCCATCCGGCTGCTGCGCGCCGCTCACCATCTGGAGCGGGAGCTGCGCCGTGAGCTCGCCGCCCACGACACGGAGTGGTGGGAGTTCGAGGTTCTCCTCAGCCTGCGCCGTAGCGAGGGCTACTCCAAGAGCGTTGGCGCGCTTGTCAAGGAAGCCCAGGTGACGTCCGGGGCCATGACCAATCGGGTGGCCCAGCTCGAACAACGGGGCTGGATACGCCGAGACTTCGATCCCACAGACCGCCGGCAGGTGATCGTCAGCCTCACCGACGAGGGCGTCCGGCGAGCCCACGTGCTGCTGGCCACCAAGACCGAGACGGAGCAGCGCCTCTTCGGCGCCGTCGACCGGGACACCATCGCCCGTATGTCGACCGACATGCGCACCCTCCTGGTGGCCCTCGAAGGCTCCACCAGCGAGTCACCGGCCGAAGCCCCACCTGCCCCGAAGGCGCCCCGCCGGGCCCGCAGCGACCAGGGCCCCGACGCCAAGGTGCCGACGGCCACGGCCACGGCCGCCCGCTGAGCCTCATCGGCCGGCGTCGTGGGCCAATCCTGACTCGATGGCCGCGGAGCTTCCCGAGCTCACCGGTAATTGACGCCGGGGCGTGGCGGGCCTGGCTGGTCGAGCATCACGACGATTCCTCAGGAGTCTGGCTGGTGCTGGCGAAAAGAGGAACGACCCATCCCACCAGCCTCACCTACGCCCAGGCCCTCGAGGAGGCCCTCTGCCACGGCTGGATCGACGGTCAAGCCGCTCGCGGCGACGATGCCATCTACCGTCAGCGATTCACCCCTCGCCGCAGCCGTAGCGCCTGGTCGAAGCGTAACGTGGCCAACGCCGAGCGCCTCCTGATCTCTGGGCGGATGCATCCTGCCGGCATCGCCGAGATGGAACGGGCCAAAGCCGATGGGCGCTGGGCTGCCGCCTACGCCGGTCCGGCCACCATGGAGGTACCCGCCGACCTGGCTGCGGCTCTGGCTGCCGAACCTGGCGCCCTCGCCATGTTCGAGACGCTGAGCAGCCAGAACCGCTACTCCTTGCTGTACCGACTGCAAACCATCAAGCGGGCTGACACCAGAGCCCGCCGCGTCCACCAGTACGTCGAGATGCTGGCCCGGGGCGAGACGATCTATCCGCAACGTCCTCAAGGACGGGCCGACGCCCAGGACTGACAGGACTGACCCCCATGGAAGAGCCGACCACCCGCCGGCGTTGACACGGCTGTGACTCTGAAGCGGCCTGTCCCTCTGTCCGTTCTCGACCTGGCCCCCGTGTCCAGCGGGTCGACGAGCGGCCAGGCCCTGCGCAACAGCATCGACCTGGCCCAACGGGCCGAGGCCTGGGGGTATGAGCGACTGTGGGTGGCCGAGCACCACAACATGCCCGGCATCGCCAGCTCCGCGCCGGCAGTGCTCATCGGACAGCTGGCTGCGGCCACATCCACCCTGCGGGTCGGTTCGGGGGGCGTCATGCTGCCCAACCACGCCCCGCTGGTCGTGGCCGAGCAATTCGGGACCCTCGAGGCGCTCTACCCGGGCCGCATCGACCTCGGGCTGGGCCGGGCCCCCGGTACCGACCAAGCCACGGCGCTGGCCCTGCGGCGGACGGTCGAGGCGTTGATGGCGGACGATTTTCCCGAGCAACTCCTGGAGCTGCTGGCGTTCTTCCGGGACAGCTGGCCCGAAGGCCACCGCTACCAGCACATCCGGGCTGTCCCCGCGGCCGGCAACCAACCCGCGATCTGGCTGCTGGGATCGAGCGGCTTCAGCGCTCAGGTGGCCGGGCTGCTCGGTCTGCCGTTCGCCTTTGCCCACCACTTCTCCGCGGCCAATACCGAACCGGCCCTCCAGCTGTACCGGGAACGCTTCCAGCCCTCCGAGACGCTGGCGGAGCCGTATGTCCTGCTCGGCGTGGCCGTGGTGGGTGCGGACACGGAGGCGCGGGCGCGGTACCTGCACCGTTCGTCGTTGCTTTCGGTGGTGCGGATGCGGACCGGGCGGCCGGGTGAGCTGCCGAGCCCGGAGGAGGCCGCCGCCTACCAGTTCACCCCCGGCGAGCGGCACATGATCGACGGCTTCACCTCCTCCCACCTGGTGGGCGATCCCGACTCGGTCTCGGCCCAGCTCGACGACCTGTTGGAGCGCACCGGGGCCGACGAGCTCATGATCACCACCAACGTGTGGGACCACGAGGAGCGCATGCGCAGCTTCGAACTGGTGGCCGAACTGGGCGGTTTGGCCGGCACCCAGAGCCATCCCGACGAGGCCCTGACGACGGCTGGAGACGGTCGGGGGTCCTCGTAGCGAACGGGTGGTATCGCGTTCGGGTTGACGCCCACCCCTTCCTCAGAGTATTGAAGGGCGTGTATGGCACAGAGCGCTGGACTTCATGAGCCCCAGGCGGAACTGTCGGTCGAGACGATCGACCGCCACCGGGCCTTCCTTTCCCTCCAGGAGGAGTTCGAAGCCGCCGACTGGTACGACCAGCGAGTGGACGCCACCTCCAACCCCGAACCCGGTAGCGCCAGCCTGAAGGCGGTGGCCCGATGAACCATCTGCTTCGCTCGCATGCCCCGATCAGCGAGGAAGCCTGGGCCGCCATCGACACCGAGGCCCAGCAGCGCCTCGTGCCCGCTCTCGCCGCCCGCCGTTTGGTGGACTTCGCCGGCCCCAAAGGCTGGGACTACTCGGCCACCAACCTGGGCCGGGTCAGCTCCATCTCACCGCCCTGCGAGGGCCTGGTCGCCAAGCAACGACGGATCCTCCCGGTCGCCGAGATCCGGGGCGACTTCAGCGTGGCCATGGAAGAGCTGCGTGACTCCGATCGCGGCGCTCTGGACCTGGACTTGAGCCAGCTCGACGCCGCCGCCCGGCACGTGGCTGAGGCCGAGAACATTGCGGTCTTTCACGGCTGGAGCGCCGCCGGCATCAAGGGCATCGCCGAGGCGGCCACGGCCGAAGCCATCTCGCTCGGCACCAACGTGGCCGAATACCCGAGCCCGGTGGCCCGAGCCGTTGAGCTGTTGCTGTCGGCCGGGATCGTCGGTCCGTACGGTCTGGCCCTGGGGCCGGACGGCTACACGGACGTGGTCGAGACCACCGAGCATGGTGGCCTGATCGTCTTCGACCACTTGCGCCAGATCCTCGGCGGGCCCATCGTGTGGGCGCCCGGCGTGGTCGGTGCGGTGGTGGTCAGCCTGCGGGGTGGGGATTTCCTGTTCGAATCGGGCGAGGACATCTCCGTGGGCTACGACAGCCACGACGCCAACCAGGTAAACTTCTATCTGGAAGAGAGCTTCAGCTTCCGGGTGGTCACCCCGGAAGCGGCGGTGGTCCTCATCCCCTGACGGTCGGGCGTTCCGGCGGGCCCGGTGGCTCCTTGCCCTGTGCCGCTCCCTGCCGCCGGCCGCTCCTTGCCCCCGGCCGCTCCCTGCCGCCCCTCCTTGCCTCCCCTCCAAAAACGGTCAGCAAAACTGGTCCCGGCTCGTTTTATTGACCGTTTTTGACGTCGGCCACGCTCGAAATTTTTCGGAAACGGTTAGTAAAACCCGCGCTCCCACCCTCCGCACCGTTTTACTAACCGTTTTCGAGATTCATCACGCTCAGTTCCGTTCGAAAACGGTCAACAAAAATCTCTCGGCCCCTTTTATTGACCGTTTTGCCAGGCTCCCGGTCAGGCGGATCGGGTCGCCCGTCGCATCGTCCACAGGGGCGGTCCGTCCGGAACGGGGTGAAGCTCCTCGACGACCTCGTAGCCGAACCGTCGGTAGTAGGCCACGTTGTCGAACTTCTGGGTTTCCAGGTAGCAGTCCAGCCCTTCTTGGTCGGCCTGCTGCAACCCCGGTTCCTGCAAGCGGGTCCCGATACCGACCCGCTGCACGGACGGGTCCACCACCAGGAGGAACAGATACCACAGCGGGTCCTTGGGGTGGGCCCGTTCGGTCGCGGCGACGTAGCGCAGACCGTTCCGAAGGGTGGCCGGTCGCAAGGCCATGGCTCGTAGGGCGCCCAAGAACTGCCGGCTCTGAGCCCGCAGCGGAGGCGGGTAACGACCGGGCGGGATCCACGCCGCCACCCCGACGAGGCGGCCATCGGACTGGCGAGCGCCGGTGATCTGGACCGCATCGCCCAAACCGCCCACTGCGGTGCGGGAGAAGAGGGCCAGGAACCGGGCTCGGCGGACCTCCCGCGGCTCGAGGAAGACGAAGAACGGGTCGTAGTGGAACGCCCGCGCCGAGACCAAGGCCAGCTGGTCGAGATCAGACCCGTGAGGCGAGAGAGAGACGAGGGAGACGTCGGGCGGGCCCATGCCCGCACGCTACGCCCCCGCCGGCCCTACAAATTCCGGCCGGCCTCTTGACCCTCCTGTTACGGGAGGCCTCACGCTGGCTGCATCCCCTCAACGAAAGGAACCCGTCAGATGAGCGTCTCTCTCTTCTCGGTAAGTCTCGATTGTGCCGATGCCGCCAAGCTGGCCGACTTCTGGTCGCAGGTCCTCGACCGGTCCGTCGACGCCGGCGCCGACCAGTCCTTCGCCGCCATTGGCCTCGAGGAGGGTGGAGCGAAGGGGACGGTGTGGATGTTCCACCGGGTCCCGGAACCCAAGCGGGCCAAGAACCGTTTCCATCCCGACTTCGTCTCGCCCAACCTGGCCGAAGAGGTGCAGCGGGTCCTCACCCTCGGCGCTGCCCACCTGGCCGACGTCGACGAGGGCGGCTTCCAGTGGTCGACGCTCGCCGACCCGGAGGGTAACGAGTTCGACATCGTCGCCGCACCCTCCTCCTGACGCACAGGGTAGGAGCCTGGACCGCTCCGGCCAGCCCGGGCGTGCTGGTGCGGGCCAGGCTCTGCTGCGGTGTCGTGGTCTTGGTCAGGGCGGCGGACCGCCGCCGATCAACCCGAGGGCCTGGGCGTGCAGCTGTGGCGTGGCCGCGGCGATGACGAACCCCCCATCGACCGGCGGTTTGCCTTCGGGATCGGTGATCACGCCACCCGCCGCCTCCACGATCGGAATCATGGCGACGATGTCGTAGGGCTGAAGGCTGGCCTCGACCACCAGATCGATGTAGCCAAGCGCCAGCAGGCAATAGGAGTAACAGTCGCCTCCAAATCTCTGGAGCCGCACCGCAGACGCCAGCTCCTCAAAGGCGGTCTGCTCGCCAGGTGTGGCGAACATGCTCGGGTGAGTGGAGTACATCGAGGCCGCCGCCAGTTCGGTGGTTGGGCTGGTCGCCAATAGCTGGCGGGATCCGTTGCGCTCCAGCCATCCGGTGCCATCCACTCCTGCGAAGGTCTCGTTGAGGTAAGGCTGACGGCACCACCCAGCCACCGGCCGTCCGTCGATCATCAGGCCCACGAGAACCCCCCATGCCGGGAAGCCGGTCACGTACGCCTTGGTGCCATCGATGGGATCGATCACCCAGCGGACCCGGCCTTCCGGTCCGGTGACACCACCCTCCTCGCCAACGATCCGGGCTCCGGGAAAAAGCGTGCCCAGCTCCCGACGCAAGTACTCCTCTGCGCTCCGGTCCGCCTGGGTGACCGGGTCGAAGTCCGGGCCGCTGTTCTTGTCCTCGATCAGCAGCGGCGAGCGGAAATGCCGGAGCACCATTGCTCCGGCCTCGTGCAGCAAGGGGCTCACGAGGGCGTCGATTCCTTCCAGATCGACAGGATCGGCCAGCTCTTCCACGCTCACCACAGTAGACAGCGGGTGGGACGAAAACCCTTGGGATGGCGACGGGCGCGTCGCCCTCGGAATCGCTGAGCTGGTGCGACGCCAGGCTCGTATTTTCTCCGCTGACCTTCTTCAAGCACAGCGAGGTGCAACCTGGGGCGCGCCTGCCTACGCTGCGAAGTATGGATCGGTCGAGCACGACGGCGAAGCGGCATCGGTGAGCGATCCAGGCGGGGAGCAGGGCCCGATCGTCTCGGTTCGGGGTGATGCGACCCGGAGCGTGCCACCCGATTCTTGCATGCTGAGCGGAAGCATCACCCTGTCACGTCCGTCGAAACTCAGGGCCGTTGGCGATGCGGCCATGGCCTTGCGAGCACTGACGACCGACCTGGCCCTGCTTGGTGGCATCGCCTTGCGAGTGGAAACCGAGCGCGCCCCGCTTACTTGGTCGGTTCGGGCGGCAACGACGTGGGTCGAGCGTGATTTCAACCAACGGACCGGGCGCCATGAACCCACCGGGGATATCACCGCCACGGTCGAGGTCACGATCCAGGTCCGCGATTTCGACCTCCTCGAGCGGATCGGTGGAGTGCTTGCTAGCCACGAATCGTTTCACGTCCGAGGCGTCTCCTGGCAGGTCGATGACGACAACCCGACGTGGTCCGATGTCCGGGCTGCCGCCATCGAGGCTGCGGTAAGGAAGGGCCACGACTACGCCAGGGCCCTCGGTGGATCCCTCCTACGGATCCAGGAGCTGGCCGACGTCGGCCTGCTCGATGGGGGCGGAATGGCCCAGGCGGTTCCTCGAGTTCTCGCCACGGTGTCCAGTGGTGCGCCCGCTCAGGACTTGGACACGCCGTCGTTAGATCCGGTTCCCCAGGAGTTGCTGGCCGCAGTCGAAGCCCGGTTTGTGGCAGGCGGAGTGACCCTGGGTGCGGCCCCTGGCTCCACGGCTGGCTGAGCAGCACGTTCTCGGCCGCCTACTCCCACGGCCGGCGTCCGTGCAATGGCGGTGTCGGTTGTCACGTTCATATTGGCGCTACGGCACAGCCTCTTGCCGCTACGCCACAGCCGCTTGCCCAACAGCTGGCTGCTTGTGGCGTCAGACCTAGTTCGGAACCTGGCAGCTGTCGGAAAAGCCCTGGCTGTGCAGGCCCAGGCCGGCGTTGAACCTGGAGCGGAAGTTCTCGAGAGCGACCCACGCGGCCAGCTCCACGATCTCGGCGTCGCCGAAGTGAGCGTGGAGACGGTCCATCAGCTCGTCGCTGACATGGGCCGGGGTAGCTGAGGCGGCTGCGGCGTACTCCAGGACCGCTCGTTCCCGATCGTCGTAGGCGTCGCTATCCCTCCAACGGCGGACGTCGCGGACCTTGGCCGGCTCCTGCCCACGCTGAATCGACTCGTAGTAGCCGAAGTCGATACACCAGGAACAACCGACTGCCCCCGATGCAGCCTGCTGCGCCAGCAGCGCCAGATGAGCGTCAAGTTTGTGCCAGCCCCGCTCGGCCGCCGTCTCCACCAATCCGGACGCGACGAGGACGCCCGAGTGATGTGCGGCTGCTTCGAGCGGTTCGACGTCGCGGCCGAAGCGCCGCTTGCCGTAGCGCAGGGCAAGTTTGGGGATGAGATTCTTTGGATCCTCGATGAGGGTGACGTGAGCCATGCGATGCCTCCTCAAATCGGGCGTTCACAGAAATTGACCGGCTAGGGCCCGTCGATGTGACGACATCGCCCCTTGCGCGACCGCCTCAGCTGTGCGAAAGTTCCCGAGAAGCTATGAGACGCAAGCTTGTGGCCTTAGGTGGAGCAGTGGTCGTGGCCTTGGCTGCCTGCTCCGGTAGTTCGCACCAAACCAGTCCGACCACGCTGTCACCTACCACGGACTCACCCCCGCCCTCCACGGCCGCGGCCATCAACCCAGACGTCATTCCACCGGTCATCACTGCCGCTTACGTAAACGCCGTCTTTGTGGTGCTCAATCACATCAACGGAGACGCCGTTCGATCACTAGTTGCAAGCAAAAAGGTGACGCCAGCAGTCGAGATGTACCTGCGTGCGATCTATAATGATCCGCTCTATTCACAGGAAGTCAAGATCGCACAACAGAGCATCGCCGGAGATCTTTCCAACGTTCGCCGCCCTCCAGGCGACCTCGTTACAACTGTTGACCGCTTGATCTCGACTTCGAAGACCTGCGTTTTCGCCGAGACGCAGACTGATTTCGCACAAGTACTGGTTGATCCTTCCGCTCCCGCCGCATCTGAATACTTCGCGATGACGCGGAAACAGTCCGGGAGCGATCCAGGTCACTTGAACCCCACTCCGTGGAGTTTATCTTTCAACGCTGACTACCTTTCCCCCACGACAATCCCATCACAATGTCCCGGTTCATAGTAGGAGTAGTCGCTTTCTGCATCTTCCTGCCTACCGTGGTCCCTACCTTTAGTTATGCCGAAACCGATGACTCGGGAGCCTGTTTTCGAGGCCAGTTCGGGGCCACAATCAACTGTGGTGGCGGATACACGGTTACTCAACCGGAGCCAACTCCCCCGCCAGCAGGCTCGGCAGTAAATCCAGCTCCACGCTCGGCAACGGGAGCAGCTGCTACATCCCAGACAGTGAGCGCTCCAACAGGCATCTTGTCGATCTGTCCGATAACGGGCCCTGGAGGCCAGGTACCACTGGTTGCGGTTCCAGACCGCAACGCCACACTTCCAGCCTGCCCACTCCCGGCAGCCGCAAACCCGGCGACTCCGGCTCGCGCCGTCGCAGCACCACTCCCTCCCAACCCGGCGACCCTCGCCGTCCAATTCTGGAGAACGATCCCTCTCCCCGTCCCGCGTCCGAACATCCCTCCGGGTTATGCGGTCACTGGCAAACCGGCCTACCTCGTCACAAATGGCACCCTCACGACGGACCGGTTCCAGCTGGCCACGCCGCTGGGGGAGCTGACGATCATCGCCAGAGGGAAGTACCTGGTCGATTGGGGTGACGGAACTGCGCCGACCTGGACCGGGCCGTACACAACCCAGGGACTCCCCTACCCCAACGGCAACATTGCCCATACCTACGACAACGTCGGCCCGGTCACCGTGACCGTTCAGGAGGTCTGGACGGCGACGTGGACACTCGGCGGGGCGGCCGGGACGCTAGAAGCGCTCCACACCACGGCCACCATCGCAGGCTTCCCGATCCGGCAGATCCAGGCCGTGATCACCGGCTGATCAAGACCGACAGCTCCCAACGCCGCCATCTCGGACCCGTCCGCTCGTGGGACCATGCGGCCGAATATGCGCGGGATCGCAACCTGACAACGACGACCCGAGCCATATGCCTGGCTCCACGGCGATACCGTCCCACCCCCTCGTTAAGATACGAACGTATGTTCGAAGCAGGAGGTGCCTATGGCGGTCGTCGAGGACATGGATATCGAGTGGCACCTCGATCTCGGCGGCTGGTTGGTTCGCAACCGATGGCAGATGGACCGTGGTGAATCAACCTGGCTGGAGGCGCTGGCCGAGTTCGACCGAGACCAGGGGTGGGCCGTTGACGGCCAGCTGTCGTGCCCTGAATGGCTGATGTGGCGGACCGGGATGGGAAGGGCAACGGCATACGAGAAGCTGCGGATTGCCCACGAGTTACGTCGCCGCCCCCAGGTCGCTGAGGCCTTTTCCGCCGGAACACTGTCGTACTCCGCCGTACGCGCCATTACCCGGATAGATGATCCCGATACCGAAGTCGACGCTGCGCTCATCGAGGTGGCCAAAGCGGGATCAATCAGCGACGTCGAGCGGATGGTGCGGGTCTACCAACTCCACGTCGATCAGCATCGTCTTCCGCCGGATCCTCAGAACCGGCGCGGCGTGCGAGTTCTGCGGTTCGGCGATGGCACCGGCCGGCTGGAGGCGACTCTCACCGAGTTGGAGCTGGACGAGGTCGCCACCGTGCTGCAGGCGTTCTTCGATCTGAAAGGCTCCGACCCTGGTCAGAGGGCGGTCGACGGTCATCCCCAGCCTGTGGATGACCCTGGGGACAAAGCTGTGGACGAGTCTCCAGCGGGAGACTCGCAACTGACGCTCGCCGCCTGCCCCCACGCCGATGCCGATGCCGATGCCGATGCCGATTCCAACAGCACCTCCCTTGCGTCATCGCCCCGACCCGACGACCAGGTCTGCTGGCCCGCCCGCCGAGCTGACGCCCTCATGGAGATGGCCCGCTGTGCCCTGGCCCACGCGGGCGAAGGTAATGCCATGGGCGCAGATCGCTATCTGGTTCACGTCGTTCGGCATGACGGAGAGATCACCAAGCTCGACGGCTCACCCGTTCCCGAGGCGGAGGCAGCTCGACTCCTCTGTGATCACGCTGCCGTCCAGCACCTGGTCGGCCCGGACGGCGAGCCGCTGGCCCTCGGCCGCAAGACTCGCGAGTGGAGCACGTCCCAGCGGCGGGCGATCCTGGTCCGCGACGGCGGTACCTGCCGGTTCCCAGGCTGTGAGCGACGCATCGTAGATGTCCACCACCTTCAACCCTGGTCCGAGGGCGGGCCGACCGACGTCGGCAACGGGATGCTCGTCTGCCTTCGACATCACGTGCTGCTCCACGGCGGGTTCACGGCAACCGGAGACGCCAACCACGGCGTGCGCTTTCTGCGGCCCGACGGGTCCCTCCTCGATGTCAGCCTGCCGTGTCGGCGCCCGCACCGGCGGAGGGCAAGGCGGAGGAGTTGCGCCTCGGTCCACAGCGGGGGAGAGTAAAGGTGCAGAGAATATTCGTGTCGCAGTGGGAGGGATCACCACACCATGGATTGGCCACTCCGATTCGGGACCTTCTTGGCCCCGTTCCACCCGACCCCACAAAACCCCACGCTGGCTCTCGAGCGGGACTTGGAGCTGATCGTCCGCCTGGATCAGCTCGGCTTCGACGAGGCGTGGATCGGCGAACACCATTCCGCCGGATTCGAGATCATCGCCTCTCCCGAGGTGTTCATCGCCGTGGCCTCGCAACGGACCCGACACATCCGTCTGGGCACAGGCGTGAGTTCACTTCCCTACCACCATCCGTTCATGCTGGCGGACCGGATGGTCCTGCTCGACCACCTCACCAGGGGCCGCATCATGCTCGGCGCCGGTCCTGGCGCCCTGCCTTCGGACGCCTACATGATGGGGATCAACTCCGCCCGGCAGCGGGAGATGATGGAAGAGTCGCTCGAGGCCATCCTGGCCCTGCTGACGAGCGACGAACCGGTCACCATGAAGACGGACTGGTTCACCCTCAACGACGCCCGCCTCCAACTCCGCCCTTACAGCCATCCGCGATTCGATATCGCAGTCGCGGCCCAGATCTCGCCTGCGGGGCCGAGGGCGGCCGGGCGGTTCGGATTGGGATTGCTCTCGATTGGCGCCACCTCGGCCGGCGGGTTCGACGTGCTGAGCCCGCATTGGCAGACCGCAGAGGAGCGCGCCGCCCAGTTCGGCACGAGTGTCGACCGCAGGGCCTGGCGCCTGGTCGGCCCCATGCACCTGGCGGATACCGAGGAGGAAGCCCGCCGCGACTGCGAATACGGCTTGGAAGCCTGGTGCCGCTACTTCCAAGAGGTCGCCGCCCTCCCGATCGTCCCCGAGCAGGGCGATCACGCCAGCCTGGTCGACGCCATGAACGCCTCGGGGATCGCGGTGATCGGCACGCCCGAGATGGCGGTCCGACAGATCGAACGGCTCATCAAGCAGTCGGGCGGGTTCGGGACCTACCTCTTCATGGCCCACGACTGGGCCAACCCGCAGGCGACCATAAAGTCGTACGAGCTCTTCGCCCGGGACGTCATGCCGGAGTTCCAGGGCTCGGCCCAGCGCACGGTCGGGTCTCGGGACTGGGCTGCCACCAACCGCCCCGAGTTCCTGACCCACTCCGTGGGTGCGGTCGACAAAGCCATCGCCGATCACCAGTCCGAGCGGGAAGCGTTGGCTGTCAGCGCCGAAGCGGCATCCGGCCGGGGCTGAGCCCGGGGCTGAGCCCAGGGCTGCGCCTGGTACTCACTTCGCCGGCGCCGAAACCAGCGCCAGCGAGTCCAGCCAATCGAGGAGCAAAGCGTTGACCTCCTCGGCGCGCTCCTGCTGCACCCAGTGGCCGCAGCCCGCAAGAATGTGGCTGCCCCGAAGGCCAGGAAGCGTCTGGTCGAAGCGGTCGATGGCCCGCTGGCCCCACCTGGTCGGGCCGTCGCGCTCACCCCCGATGAAGAGCGACGGGACGGCGATGGGCTGCCGTCGCCAGGGCTGGAGGTCGAGCCAGTCCCGGTCCACGTTGCGGTAGCGGTTGAGCGCGCCCCGGAATCCGGTGCGCTCGAACTCCGTCGCGTAGAACTCCAGGTCGTGGTCCGTGAGCCAGGCCGGCAGCGCATCAGGGAGCAGGAAGCGATCCCGCAGCATCCCGCCCCGGCGCACAAAGGCCATGCTCTGGGTGGCATCGCTCGGCGCATCGCCAGACGCCCCGACATAGAAGCCCAGCAGCCAGGAGCGGACGTCGAGCTCAGCCTCGGCCTCCGCCCGACCAGGTTCCTGGAAGTAGGAGATGTAAAACTCCTCTTCCCCGCCCATCTCGGCGAAGACCTGCGAGGGCGGGCGCGAACCCGTCGGGCTATACGGGACGCTCAACAGCGCCACCGCCCTAAACACGTCCGGGCGTAGCAGCGCCGAGTTGGCCGCGATCGGCGAACCCCAGTCGTGACCCACGATCACCGCCGTCTGGGCACCGAGGGCTTCGACCACGCCGAGGTTGTCGGTGACGTGGCGGAGCATCCCGTACGCCTCGATTTCGAGAGGAGCAGAGGACCGCCCGTAGCCCCGGACGTCGATGGCCACGGCCCGGTAGCCCGCGGCCGCCAGGGCGGGGAGCTGGTGGCGCCAGGAGTACCAGGACTCAGGGAAGCCGTGGACCAGGAGCACCAGCGGCCCGCCACCGGGCCCCTCCTCGACCAGGTGGATACGGATCCCGGAGGCGTCGATCAGGCGGTGCTCCACGCCCGGAGGTTAGGCCGGGCGCCAGACGTCCATCTCGTGGCCCCCGCCCTCGACCACGGACCACCACGCCACCTGGGAGATGTCAACGTACCAGAGGTGCCACTGGCCGCCGGCCGGCGCCCAGCCGATGGCCTCCAGCAGGGCGGTGCAGTAGCCGTCCCGGTTGCCCTGGGCCTCCACGGCCACGGCCCGCCCGTACACCTTGAACTCGCCCTCGTGGCCGTTCTTGTCGGAGATGGTGCTGTGCACCACGCAGCGGGCGTCACGCTGGAGGTCCAGGGCTTTCATGGAACGCCACATCATCCCGAGGGCGAGCTCAAGACGAGCGGCTCCACCGCGCTGATGCGGGCCGAGCCGTCCCGCCGGAGAGTGCCGATGAGGGTCAGCCCGGTGGCCTCGAAGCGAGCCATCCCTCGCTCCGCCAGGTCGGGGGCCGCGGCAGCAAACTCGGCCCAGGTGCTCACGCCCCGCCGATACTAGGTCCACCGATGCTAAGCCCACCGATGCGAGGTCCACCGATGCGAGGTCCCAGGGTGGCGAGGTCTACCGTGACTGTGATGCGGATCGCCAACGTGAACGGTCGGGCCCAGCTGGTCGTCGGGGACAAGACCCTCGACATCGAGGCGGCCAGCGAGGGGAGATTCGGGCCCGCGCCGGGCGAGATCTACGACCACTGGAGCGACTTCCGGGCCTGGGCTGCCGAGCGCCCCAGCGACGCCACTAGTGGCGAAGGGCAGGAGCTGGACGCCTTCGACCCGGTCGACTGCGGGCCCCCGTCCCCGACGCCCCGCCAGGTGTTCGCCGTCGCCCTCAACTACCGCGCCCATGCCGCCGAGTCCGGGAGCGCTCCCCCGAACGACCCGCTGATCTTCGCCAAGTACGTGAGCGCCTTCAGCGGGCCGGTCAGCGAGGTGCAGCTCCCGCCCGGCCAGGTGGACTGGGAGTGCGAGCTGGTAGCGGTCATCGGCCACCCGGCCCGCCACGTCGAGGCGGTGGCTGGCTGGTCCTACGTGGCGGGCGTGACCGTGGGCCAGGATCTCTCCGAACGCGTTCTCCAGAGGAGCGGGCCCGCCCCGCAGTACTCCCTCGGCAAGTCGCACGCCGGCTTCGCCCCGGCCGGCCCGGTCCTGGTCACGACCGACGAGCTGGCCGATCCCGACGACCTTGCCATCGGTTGTGAGGTCAACGGGCAGACCATGCAGGCCGCCCGCACCTCGCAGATGATCTTCCCCGTCCCCCAACTGGTCGCCTACCTGTCGACCGTGGTCACCCTCCTCCCCGGCGACGTCATCTTCACGGGCACGCCCGAAGGGGTCGGAATGGGCCGCACACCCCCTGTCTTCCTGGCTCCGGGCGACCGCTTGCGGAGCTGGATCGAGGGGATCGGTGAACTCCATCAGCGGTTCCGCTGAACTACCGTGCTAGGGGTGCAGGGGGCGGGTCCTCTTCTTGAGCGACCAGACATCGATGGGCGTCCCCTCGCCCGGCGTCTGTCGATCGCGGCGGCCATTGCGGTAATCGCCGCGGCCGTGTGCTACCTGCTGTTCGTCCACACCACCCTGGGGCAGCGCTTCGACAACGAGGCCTATCTGGGCAGCCAGCAGTCGCTCCCGGCCGCTCGCAACGTGGACAACGACCTGCTCCGCCATATCACCGCCGACTCCTTCGCGGTGGTGCTGCTGATCCTGGTAGCCATCGGCGTCCTGCGCCGGCGGGTGTGGCTGGGCCTGGCCGCCGCCCTGGCCGCCGGGATCGCGGTGGTGGGCACGGACATCCTCAAGAAAGTGATACTGAACCGGCCGTTCCTGACCGCTTCTGACAGCGTCGTTCCCGGCCGCACCTTTCCCAGTGGGCACACGGCCACCGCCGTGGCGTGCGCCCTGGCGCTCATGCTCGTGTGCGGGCCCAGGTGGAGGGGGGCCGCCGCGGTGCTGGCTGGTGGCTACGCCTTTTTGACCGCGGCCGAGGTGCAGACGGCCGGATGGCACCGGCCGAGCGACGCCATCGGGGCGTCCCTGCTGGCGTTCGCATCCGTCTGTGGGGTGGCCGCCGTCCTGGCCTGGTGGCGCCCGGTGTCCGTCCGCCGGGCGGCACCGCACGGGGTGGCCCTGGTGATACTCGGCCTGGCCGCCGTCGGGTCGGCCACCACTGCGGCGTGGGGAGGTTTGGGCGTGATCCGGTGGTTGGCCCACCACGACGTGGGCGTCACCGACCACATCCGCAACGAGGCCTACCTGACCGGTGTCAGCCTCACGGTGTTCGTGGCCGTCATCCTGGTGATGACGCTGTTGCTGCTCCTGGGCCAATCGGACCTCGACCACGTCGATCGGCCATCGTGTTGGACGAGATGAGCTGGGCGTCCTTAGAGGGATCGAGTATCGCCCCCTGCCGGATCGACGTCGTCTTTGAGGGGATGAGATCCCGGCCGCACGAGCTCAGGCGGGAAACGGTCCAAGAAGTTCTGACCCGGGCCTTCCAGGCAGCACCGCTCTAGAGGGTCTGGCTCCGCCGGATCGGCTCCCGGCCCGGAGGTTGGGCGGGGCGAGGGCCGGCTGGCACCGAAGGGATAGGGAGGGAGACAGGTTGCTCCGCGGTCACCTGGACCCTTTCCCCGTGATGCTCGATCTCGAGTGGGTCACCGTAGAGCAGTTGGTAGGTCGCCTCGTCTGCAGTGGCCGCCACCAGGATCCGGCGTCCCTGGTAGACCAGACGGAAGGCCAGGCGGGTGATAGCCGCGGGCAGGCGGGGGGCGAGGATCATCCGGCCGGCCGTTCCGTCCACGCCTCCGTGATCCCGCAGTCCCCCCAACCCGGCGACGAGGGCGAGCCAGGTTCCGGCCAGCGAGGCGATATGAAGGCCGTCCCTGGTGTTGTGCTGGAGATCGTCGAGGTCGATCAGCGCGGCCTCGGATAGGTAGTCGTAGGCGAGCTCGACCTGGCCCACCTCAGCCGCCACCACCGCCTGGATACAGGCCGAAAGGGACGAGTCCCGGACCGTGATCCCCTCGTAATAGGCGAAATCGCGCTCCTTGGTTGCCGCATCGAACGCGTCCCCCCGGACGAAGAGCGCCATCACCAGGTCGGCCTGTTTGACGACCTGCTTTCGGTACAGATCGAAATAGGGAAAATGCAGCAGTAGCGGATAGTCCTCGGACTTCAGGGCGGCGAAGTCGAAATGGTCATGCCGGGTAAAACCTTCGGCCTGGGGATGCACGCCGAGCTGCTCGTCGTAGGGCACGTACATCTCGTTGGCCGCCCGCTCCCATTCATCCCGCTCGGCCTGGTCCACGCCGAGAGCTTCGGCTTCCGGGGCAAAGCGGCTCACCACGGCCACGGCGGCTCGGAGGTTCCGCTGAGCCATGAGGTTGGTGTACACGTTGTTGTCAGCGAGGGCGCTGTACTCGTCGGGACCGGTCACCCCGTCGATCCGGAAGCCACTCGCGGGATCGTGGTGCCCAAGGGACCGCCACATCCGGGCCGTGGCCACCAGCAGCTCCAGGGCGCTGTCCTTGGCGAAAACGTGGTCCTCCGCGGCCCACAGGTAGTGCAGGACGGCGTCGGCGATACCCGCGTTCACGTGGACCGCGGCGGTGCTGGCCGGCCAGTAACCCGAGCATTCTTCCCCATTGATGGTGCGCCAGGGAAAGGCGGCGCCGGCGAGACCGAGCTGGCCGGCCCGTTCCACCGCCTTCGGCAGCAGGTCGTGGCGCCAGCCGAGGGCGTCGGCAACCGCTTTGGGGTGGGTGTAGGTCAGCACGGGCAGCACGTACATCTCCGTATCCCAAAAGGCGTGCCCGTTGTAGCCCGGACCGGTAAGGCCCTTGGCCGCGATGGCCCGGCGCTCGCTTCGGGCCCCTGCCTGGAGGACCTGCCAGAGGGCGAAGCGCACCGCTTGCTGGATCTCGCCGTCGCCGGTCACCTCCACGTCGGACCGGTCCCAGAAGTCGTCGAGATACGCGCGCTGGGCCTGCATCAGATGGTCGAAACCACCGTGCCGGGCCGCCAGCACTGCGCCCGCGATCTGATCCTCGAGCGCCGGCACGGTACGGGTCGCCGACCAGCCGTACCCCAGGTATTTGACGAAACTCACTTTGGCGCCGAGTGGGCATCGGGTGATCATGCTGAGGCGACCGAGGTCGGGGAAGGCGTCGACCTGCATCGAGTGGTCGTCGGGTATCTCCAGGAGCTCGTGATCCATCATGGCGGCCATACGCAGCTGGCTGGCGGCCGTGTGATGGACCAGCAGGACCCGTTGGTCGCTGACCGAATGCCGGTCGGCAATCAACGGGTGGTCGAGCAGCGCCCCTGATCTGGGGTCCCCATCACCGCCAGGGAGGTCCTCGTTGGCCACCAGCTCCGATTGGATGACGAGGTTGGTGTCCGCATCGAGCGGCTCGACCTCGTACTTGATGGCGACGATGGCCCGCTGGGTGAACGACACCATGCGGGTAGAGCGAACGCGCACCGTTCGCCCGCCCGGCGACTGCCATTCCACCTCCCGGGCCAACGTTCCCGAACGCAAGTCGAGAGCTCGGCGATGGTGCCGCAGCACGCCATAACGGATGTCGAAGGGCTCGTCGTCGACGAGCAACCTGATCACCTTGCCGTTGGTGATGTTCACGATGGTCTGGTTGGACGTCGGGTCTCCGTACCCGGCTTCCGAGTAGGGCAGCGGCCGTAGCTCATAGAACGAGCTCAGGTAGGTGCCGGGCAGGCCGTGCGGCTCGCCCTCGTCGAGGTTGCCGCGCAAGCCGATATGCCCGTTGGACAGGGCAAAGACGGACTCGGTCTGGGCCAGGATGTCCACGTTGAGGGCCTCCTCGACGATGGACCAGGGATCGTGGCAGAACGCGGAGTGCGAGATCATCGCGTGGAGGGCTGGGCGAGCACGAGACAGTTGTAGTCGACAACCCGTCCGGACACGGGGGACGGGGGTAGAAAGGCGCCATGGCTGAGACTCCCGCCGAGCAGCGCCGGGCTCGATTGCTGGTGGTGAGCAAGCGGCGGGCCACGGGCCTCCTGGCCTTGGCGGCTGCGATCTTCTTAGTGTCGACGGCGTACGAGCATCAGGCCCAGTGGCTGGGATGGGTCCAGGCCGCGGCCGTCGCCTCCCTTGTCGGTGGACTGGCGGACTGGTTCGCAGTGACAGCGCTCTTCCGGCGTCCCCTCGGGCTACCGATCCCCCACACGGCCATCGTCGTCGAGCGCAAGGACCGCTTCGGCGAGACCCTGGGCACGTTCGTCCAGGAGAGCTTTTTGAGCCCCGACGCGGTCATCGCCCGGCTCCGGGCCGCCCACGCGGTCGAACGGGTCGCCGCCTGGCTGGCCGACCCGGCTCAGGCCGCCCAGCTGTCGGGACGGATTGCCTCCCTTCTGGTGTCGGTTGCCGACCTCCTCGGGGACGAGGACGTGAGCAGCGTGCTGGACACGCTCGTTCGCCAACGACTGGACCAGGTGCCGTTAGCCCCGCTGGCCGGCCGGACCCTCGAGCAGCTGACCAAAGACGGCCGCCACGACCCGCTGATCGAGGCCGGCTTGCGCAGCCTCAGCAGCTACCTGGGCACCCACGGCTCGGACCTGCACCGCCGTCTCGGCAGCTCCTCACCCTGGTGGCTCCCCGGCCCGGTGGAGGACCGCCTTTTCGAGCGACTGCTCCAGCGCACCCGGAAGGTCCTCGACGAGATGGCCCAGCATCCTGACCATCCCCTCCGCCAGCAGCTCGAAGTCGGCCTCATGAAGTTCGCCGAGGACTTGCAGACTTCCGAGGAGCTGCGCCGCCGCGGGGAGGAGCTCAAGGCGGAGCTGCTCGGCCAACCGCAGATCCGGGCCTTTGCCGGCGCGGTGTGGACCGATACCAAGAGGGAGCTGCGAGCGCAGGCGACCCAACCCGGCTCCGAGCTGCGGACCCGCCTGACCGGCCTGATCGTGCAGACGGGCAGTCGCCTGCGCGACGACCCGGAGCTGGTCGCGTCGGCGGAGCGCAGCCTCAACACCGTCGTAAGGGCCGTGTTGGAGAGATTCCAGGATGAGCTCGCCGCCCTGGTCAGCGGAACGATCGCCCGCTGGGACGCCCGGGACACCTCACGACGGCTCGAGCTGCTCCTCGGACCCGACTTGCAGTACATCCGCATCAACGGAACGGTGGTCGGTGGCATCGCCGGCCTGGCCCTGCACGCCATCAGCCAAGCGGTGAGCTAGGCAGCCGGCCCCGTCGGACAGCCAGCCGGACAGCCAGCCGGCACCGTCGGACAGCCAGCCGGCACCGTCGGACAGCCAGCCGGCATCGTGGGAGAGCCAGCCGGCACAGGGATAGCCCGCCAGGCGAGGGTACGGTCCAGTGGTGACGTTTCAGAAGAGCAGCGTGGTACGAGCACCTCTGGCGGACGTGTTCGCTTGGCACGGCCGACCCGGTGCCGTGCAACGCCTGATGCCGCCGTGGCAGCCCGTGCACGTCGTCGCGGAGGCCGCATCCTTGAGGGACGGCGAGGCGGTGTTGGGCCTGCCGGGCGGGGTGCGCTGGATAGCCCAACATCAGCCGGACGCCTACGACCCACCGCATCGCTTCGCCGACGAACTGACCTCCAGACCCCTGCGCCAGGTGCTGCGCTGGCGTCACACCCACGAGTTCGCGGACGAGGGTGACTCGGCCACCCGGGTCACCGACCTGGTCGACACCTCGGTTCCTGATCGCTGGCTGCGCCCGATGTTCGGGTACCGGCACCGGCAGCTGGCCGACGATCTGGCCGCCCATCAGTGGGGACGGGCTTTGCGCCCTGAGCCACTCACGGTGGCCGTGACGGGTTCCTCCGGGTTGGTGGGAGCCGCCCTCAGCGCCTTCCTGAGCTCCGGCGGGCACCGGGTCGTGCGCCTGGTCCGCCACCCGGCCAGTGGACCTGACGAGCGCCAGTGGCGGCCTTACGACCCCGAACCCGACTTGCTCGACGGCGTCGATGCGGTCGTCCACCTGGCGGGCGAATCCATCGCCGGCCGATTCACCCCCGAACACAAGCACGCCATCCTCACCAGCCGCACCGGGCCGACCATCAGGCTGGCCGAGCTGGCCGCCCGGGCGGCTGGGGCTGGACGCGCCATCACCCTGGTCTCGGCCTCCGCGGTGGGGTTCTACGGCGCCGACCGGGGGGAAGAGATCCTGACCGAATCGAGCAATCGGGGCGACGGTTTTCTGGCCGACGTGGTCGAGGCGTGGGAGGCCGCGGCCAGGCCGGCGGCCGATGCCGGGGCCCGGGTCGCGCACGTACGCACCGGGATCGTGCTCTCCCCTCGCGGCGGCGTGCTGCGGCTCCAGCGCCCACTGTTCTCCGTTGGCCTCGGCGGGCGGCTCGGGATGGGAGCCCAATGGACCCCCTGGATCGGCATCGACGACCTTGTCGACATCTACTACCGGTCGCTGCTCGAACTATCCGGCCCCGTCAACGCCGTGGCTCCCTACGCCGTCCGCAACCGCGAGTACACCGCCACCCTCGCCCGCGTGCTGCGCCGCCCTGCGTTGGTCGCGGTGCCGCCGTTCGGTCCGAAGGTCCTGCTCGGATCGGAAGGGGCCGACGAGCTGGCGTTCGCCAACCAGCACGTCCAACCCGAGCGGCTCCTGGCCGCCGGGCACCGGTTCCGCTTTCCCGAGCTGGAGCCGGCCCTGCGCCACCTGCTCGGTCGAGCTCCGTAAGAGGGGACCTCAACAGATCCGGGGCAGGGGGTCGCCGACGAGCATGTCGACGATACGAGTACCCCCGAACGCGGTGACGAGCACCACGATGCCGGGCGGCTCTGTGCCGATGCGGCCGATCACCGCCGCATCCGCCCCGAGCGGATGGGCGCGAAGGGCCGAGAGCGCCCGGTCCGCCTCTTGGGGCGAGACCACGGCCACGAACTTGCCCTCGTTGGCGACGTAGAGGGGGTCGATGCCGAGCAGTTCGCACGCGGCCGCCACCTGGGGTCGGACGGGCAGGGCGTCCTCGTGGAGCACGACGGTCAGCCCGCTGTCCCGGGCAAGCTCGTTGCACACCGTTCCGACGCCGCCTCGGGTGGCATCGCGAAGCCAGCGCGTCGAAGGGGCCGCCGTGAGCAGGCGCTCGACCACCTCGTGCAAGGGCGCAGTATCAGAAACGATGTCGGCATTCAGGGCCAGGTCACCCCGGGCCAGGAGGACCGCCATGCCGTGGTCACCAAGCCAACCCGACGCAATCACCACGTCGCCGTCGGTCACGCGTGCGGCGGACAGCTCCCGCCCGGTCGGTATGGCGCCCACCCCGGAGGTGGAGATGTACAGCCCGTCCGCCGCGCCGCGGTCCACCACCTTGGTGTCGCCCGTGACGATCGGGACCTCGGCCGCCGCGGCCGCCTCAGCCATGTCGGCGACGACCTCCCGCAGCGCGTCGATGCCAAACCCTTCTTCGAGCACGAACGCGGCCGAGAGAGCGAGCGGGCGGGCACCCATCATGGCCAGATCGTTGACGGTGCCATGCACGGCCAGCGTGCCGACCGAGCCACCGGGAAAACGCAGCGGTTTGACCACGAACGTGTCGGTGCTGAAGGCCAGCCGCTCGCCCGACGGAAGCGGCACCACCGCCGCGTCGGTCCGAGCCGCCAGGCTGTTATTGGCGAAGGCCGGCAGGAAGACCGCTTCGAGCAGGGCGGCGGACGCCTTGCCGCCGGCGCCGTGGGCCAGGGTCACCACCTCGTCCCGCAGCCTCGGGCCCCGACGCCGGAAGGCCTCGATGCGCTCGAACACAGCCGCCTCCCGCGCCGTCACGGACGGCCTCGCTGGGCCATATGGGCCTGCACGGATGCCCAGAGCTCGAACGTCAACGCGGCCTGGGCCTCCTGGATACGGTGCACGCTGTCGCAGTCGACGACCAGGCAATGGGCGATACCGGGGCTGAGCGCCATGGCGCCGCCCGCGTAGCCACATAGGCCGACGGTGAGAAGCCCCCGCCTGCCGGCCTCGTCGAGGGCCCGGATCACGTCGATCGAGTCGCCACTGGTTGAAAAACCGACGGCGATGTCGGTCGCCCGGGCGTGGGCGATGACCTGGCGGGCGAAAACGGAGTCGAAGCCGATGTCGTTGGCGATCGCGGTGAGTACCGCCTGGTTGTCGAGGAGCGACATGGCCGGGAGGGGCCGGCCCTCCGGGGGCTTACGGAACAGTTCGATCATTCCGTCCGCGTCGGTGGCACTGCCGCCATTCCCGAATGCGAAGAGCTGGCCGCCCGCCAGAAACCGGCTGGCCATGGCCTCGGCGGTGGCGCGGAGCCCATCCTGGCATTGCTCCAGGGTGGCGGTCCGTACCGTCCTGCTTTCGGCCAGCTTGGCTCGGGCCGACCCGGCCAGGTCGGCCAGCAACCCGGCCGCGTCTCGTTCCTCGGCGTCGATGAAGGGGTAGAGGAAGCCGGTTGGCTCGCCGGTCATGGGTAGCGCTCCGTCTCGACGGGGCCGCCCGCACCGCCACGCCCGCCCGCACCGACACGCCCGCCCGCACCGCCAGGCCGGCCGGCGTTGAGAGGGGCCACTGCCACGCCGGCGTGGACCAGGACCAGGTGGCCCGGCCCGACCGGGTCGACCAGGCTGATATCGATCGTCTGGGTCACCCCGCCCACCAGGACGTCGGCGCGCTGGGCATCGTGGACCAGCTGCACCTCGGCCAGCTGGCCGGCATCGGAGCAGGTGATGCACACGTCTCGAACCTCCCCCGAAGGTTCGAGCAGTCCGGGATGCTCGAAGACCACGTGGGTCAGCTCCCAGAGCACGTGATAGAGGACGAGCAGCTCACCGCATCGGGCGGGCCGGTCCGGCTCGACACCTCCCGCCCACAGCAGATGGTCGGCGAGGGCCGGGTCGGGTCTGGGCCCCGTCCCGAGCCAGATTCGAGTCAGCCCCCACGCCTCCGATCGCACCATGAGGTCGCACCCCACCGGATCGCCGCTGCTGCTCAGCACGAGCAGCACGTCCCCGGGCCGGGCGAGGAGGCGCAACGTCCGGGCCGCGCCGGTCCCTTCGACGAACACGGCCGGCAGGGCCCGCTTGCCGACGATGACGGGGTGGACGAATTCAACGGCCACGTGCTGGGCGTGCGCCGGCCACTCCCCCGATACGCACCAGAGCGTGCCGCCCCCGGCGAAGGCCCGAGCCAGGGTCAGGGCGGTGGCGGCGAGATCCTCGGGTGCGCCAAGAACCTCAGGTGCGGCGAGATCCTCAGGTGTGGCGAGATCCTCAGGTGCGTCAAGAACCTCAGGTGCGCCAAGAACCTCAGGTGCGCCAAGAACCTCAGGTGCGCCAAGAACCTCAGGTACGCCGTCCCCCCCAGACGCGGCCTCTGCCCCGACCGTCATGCCAGTGGGCTCCGGCGCAATGAGCATGCGGCTATGGCGGCCTGGCCGAGCGCCAGGCCAGCGTCGTTGGGAGGAACGATCCGGTGGGCGAGCACCTCAAAGCGACGCCCCGCCAACTCGGCGCCGCGCCAGGCGAAGGAGCAGCACGTTCTGGAACACGCCCCCGCTGAGCGCCACCCGATTCAAACCAGTGGTTCGGCGCAGGTCGTCGGCGGTGTCGCCGACGAGGTGGGCAACGGCCGCGTGGAAAGCGAGGGCGATGGAACCCGGCTGCCGTCCCCTCCGCAGGTCCGCCACCACGCCCCGCACGACAGAAGTGGGGTCGATCAGGCCGCCCACCCGGTCGAAGCGATACCAGCAACCGCCAGCGCACCCGTCCTCCGCCACGCTTTCCAGCTCGATCGCCGCTTGCGCCTCGTAGGAGACGACGTGGCGCACCCCCAACAGAGAGCTCACCGCGTCGAACAAGCGGCCCATGCTGGACGTCGGCACGCAGTACACGCCCCGTTGGAGCTGGCGCTCGAGTACGGCCAACTCCGGATCGGCAGCCACCTGAACGGGGGCAAGGTCGGGGTCCCAATCGAGGCCGGCGGCCCGCAGGTGGCCGAGCGCAGCGCGGTACGGCTTGCGGATGGTCGCGTCGCCTCCGGGAAGCGGGACGTAGGCCAGATGGGCGGCCCGTTCGAAACGGTCGTAGGCGGCCACGAGCACCTCGCCTCCCCATATGGCGCCATCGCTTCCGTAGCCGGTGCCGTCGAAGGCGAACCCGATCACCTGTTCTCCCGCGGGCACGCCCTGCTCAGCCATGACCGCGGCGATATGGGCGTGGTGGTGTTGGACCAGCTTCATCCCGGTAGGTCGGCCGGCGCCGACGTCGTGCTGCTCGCCGGCGCCGGCAACGTGCTCCTCTGCCCATCTTCGGGTCTGGTACATGGGGTGGGCGTCGACCGCCACCGTCTCCGGCTCCACCTGGTACATCTCGGCGAACTGGTCGGCGGACCGCTCGAAGGCCGCCAGCGTTTCCGGGCTGCCCATGTCGCCGATGTGCTGGCTCATCCAGGCGTGGCGGCCGGAGACCAGGCAGAAGGTGTTCTTGAGCTCGCCGCCCACGGCCAATCCCGGCCTGGCGTCGATGGGCAGGTCCACGGGCAGCGGGGCGTACCCGCGGCTGCGCCGGATGGGCAGCTCCACGCCGTCCTCGACCCGGACCACCGAGTCGTCGCACGGCACGTGGATCGGGCGGTCGTGCAGGAGCCAGGCGTCGGCGATGTCGCCGAGGCGAGCCTGGGCGTCGGCGTCGTCGTAGCAGATGGGTTCGTCGCTGCGGTTGCCGCTGGTCATGACCAGGAATCGCAGTGGGCGCACCGACGATCCCGGAACCGACCGGAAGAGCAGGTGGTGGAGCGGGCTGTACGGCAGGAAGATCCCGACGTGCGGGCTGCCCGGTGCCACCAGCGAACTGAGCGGGCTGCCGGGCCGGCGACGCAGGAGGACGATGGGCCGCTGCCAACCGGAGAGGGCCGCCACCGAGCCCGGCGAAGACTCGCCCAGGACCGCCACCTCACCCGCAGCCGCCAGATCCGCGGCCATAACCGCGAACGGCTTGTCCGGGCGTCCTTTGCGCCGGCGCAGCTCGGCTACCGCGTCTGCGGAGGTGGCGTCGCAGGCCAGGTGGTAGCCACCGATCCCCTTCACCGCCACGATCGCGCCTGACGCCAGCGCAGCTTGGGCCGACTCGAGGGCGGGGTCGGTGCCCTCGACCGCCGCGTCGGCGCTCTCGGCGGCCTGTTCCGTGCCCTCGAACCACACTCGCGGCCCACACGAGGAGCAGGCGATGGGCTGGGCGTGAAACCGGCGATCCCCCGGGCTGCGGTACTCCTCAGAGCACTCCGGGCACATGGCGAAGCCGCCCATGGTGGTGTTCGGCCGGTCGTAGGGCAGGCGGAGGGTGATCGTGAAACGCGGCCCGCAGTTGGTGCAGTTGATGAAGGGGTACCGGTACCTCCGATCCCCGGGGTGATCCATCTCGGCCAGGCATTGGTCGCACACGGCGACGTCGGGCGACACGAAGGTCCTCGCCGGGCCGCCGGCCACGCTGTCGGCGATCCGGAAGTCCCGTTCCCCTAGCGGGTGGACGGGATCGGCCTGAACCGTCGCGATCCGGGCGAGCGGCGGGGCGGAGTCGACGAGCCGGCGCTCGAAGCAGGCCACGTCCGGAGCGGCGCCTTCTATCTCGATGAACACCCCGTCGGCGTCATTGCCGACGTGGCCGGCGAGGCGGAGCTCGCAGGCCAGGCGATGCACGAAGGGCCGGAACCCCACTCCTTGCACCACGCCCGACACCCGGACCCGGCGCCGGACGAGGATCGGGGTGGTCAAGGCCGCCGCCCCAGGCTGACGGCGGCCTCTCGGTGCATACGGCCGAAGTTGTAGTAGGCCGCGCACGCGCCCTCCGAGGAGACCATGCAGGTGCCAATCGGAGATTCCGGAGTGCAGGCGGTGCCGAAGACTTTGCACTCCCACGGCTTGATGACACCTTTGAGCACCTCGCCGCACTGACAGGCCTTGGGGTCCGCCACCCGCACGTTGGGCACGGCGAAGCGCAGCTCGGCGTCGAACGACGCGAACTCCGGCCGGAGCTTCAAGGCACTCTGGGAAATGAAGCCGAGCCCCCGCCATTCGAAGTGCGGGCGCAACTCGAACACCTCGGCCAGGGCGGCGAGGGCTCTCGGATTGCCTTCCTCACGCACGACGCGGCGAGTACTGGTTCTCCACCTGGCAACGGCCGTCGCGGATCTGGGTGAGCAGCATGGCGATGGCCTGCAGGATGTCCAGCGGCTCGAAACCGGCGGTCACGAGCGGCTTGCCGTACTGGGCCGGAACGAAGCGGTACGGCCGCTGTCCGACGACGGTCGAGACGTGGCCCGGACCGAGAAACCCGTCGAGGCGCAGGTCGGGCGATTCGAGGATGGCCCGGATGGGGGGAACGATGGTGACGTGGTTGCAGAACACCCGGAAGTTGCCGACACCCCGGGCCCGGGCTTGCAGCAGCGTGAGCGCAGTGGAAGGCGCCGTCGTCTCGAAGCCGACCGCGAAAAACACCACCTCCCGCTCCGGCTGCTCGATCGCTATCCGCAGGGCGTCAAGCGGCGAGTACACGAACCGAACGTCGGCCCCTCTGGCTTTGGCGCCGAGCAGGTTGCCCCGGCTCCCGGGCACGCGCATCATGTCGCCGAACGAGGTGAAGATCACTCCCGGCTGTTCAGCTACCGAGATGGCGTCGTCGACGCGGCCCATGGGGATGACACACACCGGGCAGCCCGGTCCGTGCACCAGCTCGACCGTGGCCGGCAGGATGTGCTCGATACCGTGGCGATAGATGGTGTGGGTGTGTCCTCCGCACACCTCCATGAACTTGAACTCGTCATCGGCCGCCAATGCCGTGATCTGGGCGACCAGGGCCCGCGCCAACGAGGGGTTGCGGTATTCGTCTACGAAGCGCACCTCAGCCTCCTCGTGGGTCACTGGCGATGCGAGAGGACCAGAACGCATCCAGCTCGTCGCCATAGGCGCGGCCCATGAGCTGCAACGACGCCAGCGCCAGGTTGGCTTCCTCCTCGTCGATCTTGGACATGGCGAAGCCGACGTGAATGAGCACCCAGTCCCCCTCGCGCAGCGGCTCGTCCTCCAGCAGTCCGATGTTGATGATTCGGGTCACTCCCGAGACGTCGGCTCGGGCCAGCTGGTCGTTGCTCTCGTCGAAGGCCACCAGCTGGCCGGGGATACCGAGGCACATGGTCGTCCCTCTCAGCTCCGGTACTCGATCGATTCGAGCACCAACTCGTCGCCCCCGGTCAGCTCGACTGCTGGGAACTGGCACTCCGGGCAGGCCAGGGGCATCTCGTCACACTCCCAGGCGGCCCCGCAGCTGTCGCACTGCGCTCGCACCGGGACCAGCAGCAGATCGGCCGCCGCGTCCTCAGCCACCGTGCCCATGGCGGCGACGGCAAACGATTGCTCGAAGGCGTCGGGATGGACGTGGTGCAGCCGGCCCACCCGGACGCGCACGTGGGCCACCGGCCGCTCGCCGGCTCGCCGTTCGATGGCATCGACGATTGAGCTGCACAGCCCGAGCTCGTGCATCAGACCTCCTTGATTGCGATCACATCGACGCGAACGTCGACCTCCGGTTCGACCCGCAACATCAGGATCCGGGGTGGTTCCATCCCGAAGTCCCGCACATCGAATCGCGACGTGCCGGAAAGCCGGAGCGCCTCCGCGCCCCCGTCGCCGACCAGCAGGCCGCCGTCGTCGACGGGATGGATGGTCATCTGATCCTCGTGCGGCCGCGACACGCCCCGGAAGGTGACGTCGCCGCTCACGCGGTAGCAGCCGTCGCCGTCGACGGGTTGGATCTCCCGGAGGGTGCCCTGGATGGTCGGGTACCGACGGGCATCGATGCGCTTTTGCATCTCCCGGTCCTCCAGACGATTGCCCGACGACAGAAGGCTGACGGCGAGCGACAGGCTGCCGGCCGGCTGCTCCGTCAAGTCGACCCCACCGTCCACTCCCAACTGGAGCTCGACGTAGCCTTCCAGCCCATCGCTCGTCGAATGGATGGGGTGAAGGCTCGAGAGGGCATCGATCCAGACGCGCGAACGCTCGGGCACGATCCGGTAGCGGGCCACCCGCGATTACATCTCCCGCATCTTGAGGTAGCGGAAGATGTCGGGCAACGACTTCCACACCAGACCCGCGGCCAGTCCCACTCCCAATAACAGGGCGAAACGGAGCCTCATCTGCTCGTCCCCTTTCCGGCGGGTTCCGCCATATCGACCATGAGTTCACTGCACAACCGGACCGCATCCTCGACGGCCGCGGCGACAGAAGGAGTCAGGCCCATGCCCTCGTCCAGGCTGGCGGGCTGACAACCGACGATCACCACCCGCTCGATGCGACCTCCCAGCCGCCGGAGGGTGGTCAGCACCACCTCTGGGCTCATGCTGTGGGCGTCGACGACGTCGGCCTCGGCATTGGTGAGGTCGGGCTCGATCACCACCAGGGTGCCGGCGACCTCGCCCGTGGGCACGGCGTCAACCAGGATCAGCCCGTCATACCCTTCGAGCAGCTCGTAGGCTAGATGCACGCCGCGGATGCCGTAGTCGGCGACGCGGACACCGGCGGGATGGTCGAGGGCGGCCAGCCGGCCAGCCACTTCGACGCCGAAGCCGTCGTCGGTCAGGAACACGTTGCCGATGCCGGCGACCAGGATCCGGCCGCTCATGGATGGCCGACCGCAGGGACGACGGGCTCGAGCTCGTCGGGGAAAAAGAAGAGGTAGCGCCCCGGGCCGCCGAGGCCGGGCCCGTCGTCGATGGTGATAGCCACGTGCACGGTGCCGTCGACGTCTTCGAACACACCGGCCACCGTGGCGGGCCTGTCGTGGAGGAAGAGGTCCTGGGCGTCGGCCCGGCGGGAGGGGTGCAACCGGACCGCGCTCCCCTTGGCCACCTTCACGCCCATGATGGTGACTGCGTCGGTCCAGGGGTCGACCGACGCGTCGACCGCCGGATCCCACCACGGCGCCGCGGACGGCCCGTCGAGGGGCGGCCCATCGAGGGGCGGCCCGTCGCGGGTCGGCCAGCCATCGAGGGGCGGGGAAACGGCACGCATGGTGCCGTGCAGCCGTTCCCACGCCGCGGGCGTCATGGCGTCGCAGCGTTCGACGATGGCCTTCGCCCTGGCGTCGGTGCTGGAGGCCTCGCGCTTCTCGTCGTCGGTGAGGGTCAGGACCCGCAGAGCCAGGATCTCGTCGATCTCGGTGGCGTCGTAGAGGTCGCCGGGGCTTTCGGGAGCCACCGCCGGGTGGTCGTAGAGGATGATGGGCGACGAGAGGACCCCGTCATCGTCGTCTCCTACCAGGACGGGAAAGACGCCCTCGTTGTGGCACCCGGCCGCCGCGTCCGAAGCCACCTCTGGGGGATCAAGGAGGGAGACGAACCGGCCGCCCTCGACGCCCAGCATGGTGTGGACCGCGACGAGCGATCTGTCCAAGACCGCCTCTCTCCGCCTGGTGGTCCCGGTCCAGGCTGTCGTGTTCTCCACCGTCACCCCCAACTTGATCAGCGGGCCGCCTCCGTCAGCGGGGCCGGCCGTGACGACCACGCGTCCCGACACCTTCTGACGGGTTCTGGTGACCCTCCCCGCCAGCGTCCCATCGGACCGCCGGATCTCCTCGCTGTCGGCGCCGTCCGGGAGGCAGAAGCGCGCTTCGTGGGCCGCCGTCCCGACCGGCAGAGCGGGCAGATCGACCAGGCGGTCGACCGCCTCGTCCCACCCGATGTGCGCCACTCCATCGACTTCCAGCTGGTCCACCGGGACGAATTCGTCACCGAGCTCCTCGACGGCGCGGCGCTGCACCTGCAGGCAACGCACTCGGACGTGCAGCACGGCATCGGGGCCCGCGTCCGCCAGACTCTCGGTGCGCACGAACCAGCGCTCCGAACCTTCCGACTCGCTGAACGCCTTCGGCGTCAGGACGCCGAATTGCCAGCGGGCCTGGTTCTTGGCCGCCGATGCCCGGTACGGGTACAGGACGTAGCCTTCGTAGAGCACCGCGTCGGCGATGGCCCGGGCCGCGGCGAAGCGCTCTTCAGGGCTCATGGCAGATCCTCTCCTGCCCGTTTGAGCAGGGCCTCGAAGGCCAGGTCCCAGGTGGGCAGGGCGTGCGTCGACTTAAAGCGTTGCAGGGCGTCCAGGGTCCCGCAGTCGACGCGAACCCAGGCGCTGTTGGGGAAGTACAGGTCCATGACGTCCCGCCACACGGCCGCCGGCATGCGGTAGGTGGCTTCGCTGTCCCAGGGCACCGGCTCGGCCGCGAATCCGACCTGGCCTTTGGTGAATGCGGTGCCCGAAAACAGCAGTCGCAGCGGGACGTCGCCCTCGTCTAGAGCATGGAGATATTTCCCGGCCGCTACTTCGAGGTCGTAAGTGCATTCGATCGGCAGGGTGAACTCGGTCGAGCCGGTGAAACCCGGGACCGTCGTCGAGACGTGGGTCCAGAGAAAGGGCCGCAATGAGTCCGCCCATCGGGACGTCTCGCCGAAGAGGTCGTAGAGGCGTAGCCCTTCGTCGGGCTGGTAGCGCCGTCGTTGCGGTTCGATGCGGATCTGACAGCGCAGCACCAACGCGTGCACGCTCGCCCCGGCCGCCTCCGCCACCCGGACGCGCATCACGATGGTTGGCGCCGCTGCGTGCCGCTCCGGCCGGGCGTCGATCACCTCGAAGGCGAGGGTCGTGTGGGCCACCGGCGTCATGCGGGCCGCGCCTGGCTGCGGACTCGATCGAAGAAGGTGTCGATGGCCTGTTGGGCGTCGCGGCCGCCGTCGAAGCCGCGCCACAGTTGGCGCATCAGACCGACCAGCTCGTAGCAGGCGTCGATCGGGACGACAAAGCATTCCGTCTCCCCACTGCGATGGCAGCGGACCAGGAATCCCTCGACGTCGGGTTCCATTTCCGCCAGCAGGGGGTTGGCGGCCGCCATCTCCTGCCAGGTTTCGAGCGGAAGTTCGGACTCGGTGGCGCCCGCGGGGCCCTGGATAGAACGCCGCCATCCTCCCGAGGGCGGAGTTCATGAGAAAGAAGGCCACGCCCACCGGAATCTGGAGCGACTCCCACTGGGTGGCGGTCAGCCGCGACCCCGAAAAAGCCAGGTACCGGTCCGGAACCGCCCGATAGCGCTGGCCTCCGGCTCCCTCGGAGCACATGAGCAGGAAGCAGCCTCGGCAGGTGCACAGCAGGGTCCGGGCCTGCAGGTCGACGAGGTGGCCGTGGTCCTCCGAGATCGGCTCGGTGCACAGCTCGCACCGAGCCGAGTCCTCGTCGACCCCTTCCGCCGGGCGGTTGCCGCGGATGCGTTGCAGGACGGACAACGGTCCAGCCGGCAGCCCGGTCATCGACTCATCCACCCGCCACCGGGCATTCCTCGAACACCGGCTTGGTCCCGAGGGTGACCGGAACAGCCTCGGTCGAGGCCGGCTCGTCGTCCACGTCGATCCGCGAGATCTCGGGGGCGGCCGCCACGATGGCCCGCTCGACGGCCTCCTTCAACGTCACCGAGGAGGACGGACAGCCGTCGCAGCTGCCGAGCAGACGAATGAGCACGGCGCCGGCGTCCTCGTCCACCGCCAGCAACTCGACGTCCCCGGCGTGGGCCGCGAGAAGCGGGCGGACCTGCTCGAGGGCACCGGCCACTCTGCGGTCGAGGGGCACCGGGTGGAGGCCGTGGACCAACAGCAGGCTGGCGATCAGGTCATCGGCCGCCAGGGTCTCCGTTAACGCCGGCATCTGTTGCCCGGCCAGGTCGACGATCCGGGCCAGCGCGGCGCCGTAGAGGTCGGTGACCAGACGCAACAGATCCTCGGTCCGGGCGTACGACCGCGGCTCCAGGGTGGCGCGCAGCTCGTCGAGCAAGCGCTCGATCTGGTCGCCCGCGGCCTGCAGGTCTGGAGGTGATGACACCGTCTCAGAGCTCGGGGGCGGCAACCTGGGTCGGGGAATGCAGCTTTTTCAGGACCTTGCCCCGGCCGAGGTACATGTGCACTCCGCACGGCAGGCACGGGTCGAAGCTGCGCACCGAGCGCATGACATCGATGCCCTTGAAGTGTTCGAGGTCGTTTTCCTCGAAGATCGGCGTGTCGATCACCGCATCCTCGTACGGGCCGGGCGTCCCGTAGCTGTCCCGGGGGTTGGCGTTCCACGGCGTCGGTGGGTACGGGTGGTAGTTGGCGATCTTGCCCTCCCGGATGACGACGTGGTGGGACAGCACACCGCGCACCGCCTCGGTGAATCCGCACCCGATGGCCTCGTCCGGCACCTCGAAGGGCTCCCAGGTCTTGGTGTGCCCGGCCCGCACATCCGCCAGCGCCTTTTCGATGAAGTCCAGCGCGGCGGCGGCGGCGTACGCCTGAAAATAGGTCCGGGCCCGGTCCCGCTCGATGGTGTTCGACCACTTCGGCACCTTCCACTGGAGGGATACCTCCGGCTTGAGCGCGGTCTTCGGGAGGTTGATGATCACGCCGTCGCCGGTGGCTTTCAGATGGTCGGTGTTGATCAGGCCCGACAGCGCGGTCGACCACAGCCGGGCCAGGGGACCGCCCCCGGTGTCGAGCGCCAGGTGGTCCGTGCCGTCGAACCACCGCGGGGACATCACCCAGCTGTACTTGTCATCGAAATCCCGCTTTTGCGGTTGCGGGTTGGTGTGCTGGTTCCAAGGGTGGCGCCGGTCCACCGGGTTGCCCAGGGGGTCGTGGGTCACGAACATCGTCTGGTCTTCCCAGTCGTCGTAAAACGAATGACCGAGCAGGATCCGGATGCCCAGGTTGATCTCGACCAGGTCGTTGGTGATGAGGTTGCCGTCGACCACCACGCCGGGCGTGACGCCCATCGCCCGTCCCCAACGGGTCATATCGCGGTAGTCGAAATTGCACACGCTCGGGTCCTGGAAGGCACCCCAGCACCCGAGCAACACCCGCCGTCGCCCGACCTCTTCGTATCCGGGCAGGGCCTGATAGAAGAAATCGAACAGGTCGTCGTGCATCGGCACGACCCGCTTCATGAACTCGACGTAGCGCATGAGCCGGGTGTAGTAGTCAGTGAAGAGTTGGATCGTCGCCGTCGTGCCGACGCCGCCCGGGTACAAGGTCGACGGATGGACGTGCCGACCCTCCATCAGGCAGAACATTTCCCTGGTGTAGCGGCTGACCTGCAGCGCCTCGCGGTAGAACTCCCCGGAGAACGGGTTCAGCGACCGCATGATGTCGCCCACCGTTTTGTAGCCGTGGTCGGCGGCGTGGGCCGCCTCGGTACGGTTGGCCTGTTCCAGCACGCCCGGATTGGTCTCGGCCACCATCTTCTCGCAGAAGTCCACGCCGACCAGGTTCTCCTGGAAGATGTTGTGGTCGAACATGTACTCGGCCGCCTCGCCCAGGTTGACGATCTGCTCACCGAGCGCGGGCGGATGGACGCCGTACGCCATGTTCTGCGCGTAGCAGGAGCAGGTGGCGTGGTTATCCCCGCAGATCCCGCAGATACGGCTGGTGATGAAGTGGGCGTCGCGAGGGTCTTTTCCCTTCATGAAGATGCTGTAGCCCCGAAAGATGGAAGAGGTGCTGTGACACTCCGCCACCTTTCCCTTTCCGAAATCGATCTTGGTGTAAATGCCGAGGCTGCCGACGATCCGGGTGATCGGGTCCCAGGCCATCTCCACCAGGCCGTCGCTGCCGGTGCTCGTGCTCTTGGTGGGCATCGTCTCTACCTCCAATGCTCCCGGTACCCGGTACGCAATTCGTTGCCAGGGGTTCGCCACTTGGGTTCTTCGTCCACCGTCTTGGCCGTGATCCGGCGCAGGCCCCTGATGGCGCTGCCGTAGAGGCTGCTGGCCATCGTCGACACCCTCGCCCCCGGGGGCTCGTCCATGAATGGCATGAACTTGTCCGGAAAGCCAGGCATCGTGCAGCCGATGCAGATGCCGCCGACGTTCGGGCAGCCGCCGACGCCGTTGATCCATCCCCGCTTGGGCACATTGCACTTCACCACCGGTCCCCAGCACCCCAGCTTGACAATGCACTTGGGGGATCCGTAGGTGGTGGCAAAATCTCCCTGCTCGTAGTAGCCGGCCCGATCGCAGCCCTCGTGCACGGTGTTGCCGAACAACCATTGGGGCCGCAGCGAGTCGTCGAGCGGGATCATGGGAGCCTGCCCCGTGGCCTGGTAGAGCAGGTACAGGATGGTCTCGGACAGGTTGTCCGGGTGCGTCGGGCAACCCGGAACGCACACCAGCGGTATGCCGGCCTTGGATTTCCACCCCCAGCCCAGGTAGTCCGGGACGCCCATGGCTCCGGTCGGGTTGCCCGCCATGGCGTGGATTCCGCCGTAGCAAGCGCACGTGCCCGCGCACAGCACCACCAGTGCCTTCGGGGCCAACCGGTCGAGCCACTCGCTCGTCGTCATGGGCTGGTCGGTCGCCGGGTTGTTGCCGAATCCGCACCAGTACCCTTCCCGCTTGATGGCCTCGTTGGGAATGGACCCCTCGACGACGAGGACGAAAGGCTCGAGCTCGCCCCGATCGGCCTTGAAGAACCATTCGATGAAATCGTCCGCGCCACCCACCGGACCACACTCGAAGTCGATGAGGGGCCAGTGCACGGCGATCTTCGGCAGCCCCGGCAGGGCGCCCAAAGCGATCTCCTCGATACTCGGCTGGGTTGCCGCCGTCAGGGCCACGGAGTCGCCATCGCAGCTGAGTCCGGCATTGATCCAGAGAACGTGCACGACCGTTTCGTCAGTCGACGTCCCAGTTTCCGTCAACGTTGGGCCTCCCTTTTCATGGGCCAGCGGCTCGCGAGCGCGGCCCAACGGGTGCAGCAGTCATACCCCTGCCAGACGGCCCGGTAAATGAGTGTCTTTTGCACTGTCGTCGACGATCCCGCCCGGGCGTTGACACTGCGGAAGCTTGGCGCTAAGAAAGGCCGCCAGGCATGGAAGAGCGCACGCCAACCGCGGCGGCGACTGCGGAAGGGACGTCCCGGTTCGAACTGGCGCCTCCGCGACGTTTCGTTCTCCCCGCCGTCCTGCTGCTGCTCTCGGAGCGACCCGGGTACGGCTACGCGCTGCTGCCCCGCCTCGAGGAGTTTCATTTCGGCCATGTCGACCGACCCGCGGTGTACCGCGCCCTGGCCCAACTGGAACGCGACGGTCTGGTGGAGGCCTCCTCGCAGAACCCCACTGCGGGTCAGGCCCGGCGCGTGTACCGGATCACCTCCGCCGGGCAGCGCACCCTGCGGGCGTGGATGGGGGTGATCAAAGACGAACACGGCTGTCTCGGGGCGGTCCTGCGCCGCTACCAGGCCACCGGAACCGCGGACGCGGTGCTCGCCGAGGTCGAGGGCGGATGGGCCACCGCCCTGGGAGCCGGCTGGTCACCCGTGTCGCCGACCACGGGCAGTCTGCATCACCTGGCCGGAGTGCAGCCCAACCTGGAAGTTCCCCTCGAGCCAGCGCGTGCCGTTTGCCGGCCCCCCACGCCGCGGCCCCCCACCCTGGGCTCCTCCACCCTGGGCCGCTCCTCGCGGTACCGGCTGGTCCCCGATCGATCAGTTGCGCTGATCGAGGTGCGTTCGACCGTAGGGCCGATCAGCTTCGGCGCCATCGGCGTTTCGGGCTGGCTCGAGGCGGTCGTCGCCGAGGACGGCCTCACGCTGGACGACCGGCCCGCGGGTTTTGTCGAGATCGACGTGACCGGTCTCCGGTCGGGCAACGGCCTGTACGACGCAGAGCTCCAGCGCCGCATCGAAGCTCGCCGGTTTCCGCGGGCGACCGTTGTCTTGCAGGACTGCACTGCCAGTGGTGTCGGGGCCCGCTACCAGCTCGAGGGCGACCTGACATTTCACGGGATCACCCGATCCGTGCAAGGGACCGTGCGCGTCGTAAGGGAAACGTCCGAGCGATTGGTGATCACAGGAGAGCAGGTCTTTGACATGCGCGACTTCCACATTCCGTCCCCCACTGTCCTCATGCTGCGCATCTACCCCGACGTGAGGGTTCGGCTGCACGCCGAAGCCGAACTGGTGCCCGCCCCATGACCGCCCTGCTCGCCTTGGCGGTGGGTTACTTCCTGGGAGCCAGGAGTGGTCGGAGTGACCTCGATCGCCTCTCCCGCGCCCTCAAGGCGCTGTACGCCACCGATGAGTTCGCCGATGTCGTCACCGCGGCGCGCGCCCAGGTCGGCGCCACCCTGCACGAGGTGGCTGCCATCATCGAAGGAGATCGCCGCGGGCCGGAGGAGACCGGCGACCTGGTCGCCCAGGTTCGCAACCTCGTCCGCCGCGACTAGGGGGCCTGGCCGACGTCCTGGCCGACGTCCTGGCCGATGCCCCGCAGCCCGACCGCAGCCCCCGACGAGCTGATCGCCGGCTGCGCCCGCACCTTGACGGCACCGACAACCCCGTCGCCACGCACGATTCGGTATTCCTCCGCGAACGGGCGACCGGTCGCCACCGAAGCCTCCAGGGCCGCCGTCACACGCATTCGATCCGCAGGATGCACGAAGGCCAGGTGGGACTCGATGGTGCCGGCGAAGTCGCGCGGGTCCACCCCATGGATGCGGTGGAACTCCGCACTCCATTGCACCGCCCCCGTCCGGACATCCCAAAGCCAGCTACCGACATGGGCCATGGCCTCACCCTCTTCCAGGCGGGCCTCCACCTCGGCCAGGGCCGCTTGCGCCAGCCTTTGCTCGGTCACATCCCGAGCGACCACCAGCACGGCCGCCTGACCACCATCGTCGCCGAGTGGGCACAACGACAGTGAGAACGGAAGCGGCATTCCGTCCGGACGCTGGACCTCGGTCTCGAAATGCCGGATCCGTTCACCGGCTAGCACCCGGGCCACCACTGTCTGGACGTCCGCTCTCAGGTGCTCCGCGAACAACGCCTCGAACGGTCGGCCGACCATTTCGCCCGCGCCGCGCCCGAACAACCGTTCTGCGGTCGGGCTCCACGTCACGACGCGGCCGTCGGCGGCGCACGCCACGATGGCATCATCGGACGTCTCGAGGACGGCCCGCAGGAGCGCCGGGTCGTCCATTCAGCGCAGCCGCGGGGCGCCGGGGCCTTCGCGGGCCAGGAGGTCGTTGGGGTTCGCCAGCCGGCACCGGTCGATGGAGAGGCACCCGCAGCCGATGCATTCGGTCAGCCCGTCGCGCAGTCGTTGCAACCGGGCGATGCGGTCATCCAGGTCGTCGCGCCAGGCCCGCGACAGTTGGGCCCAGTCGTGGCGGTTGGGAGTGCGGTCCTCGCCGAGGCGGGCCAGCGCCTCGCCGATCTCCCGCAGCGGGATCCCGACCCGCTGGGAGGCGCGGATGAAGGCCACCCGCCGCAGGGTGTCCCGGCGGTAGCGGCGCTGGTTGCCGGAGGTACGCCGGCTGGTGATCAGTCCCTGGGCCTCGTAGAAGTGGAGCGCGGAGATAGCCACCCCGCTGCGGGCCGAGAGCTCGCCGACGGTGAGCTCGTGCGGGTCCGAGGCGGTCATGAGGAGGAGGTGGGCGCGGCCGCGTCCCGCAGCTCGCGCAGCACCGCCAGCGCGTCGTATTTGCGCTCGAACGGACCCCAGTACATGGAGGTATGGGCGCCGTGGCGGTAGCCGACCGAATCGACCAGGACTCGCTGGTGGCTCACCGAGACGATGGGGATGGTCGCTTCGCCCGCCTCCGACTTGGAGAGCACCCGGCCGGTGATGCTGCCCTGGGCCAGGCGGGCCGCTTCGAGCACCAGCGGGCCGACAGCGCGTCGCAGCACGAGAAATCCGTGGGCGGCCTCGGTCAGCGCGTGCAGCCGGCGCTGGCACCACGTCTTCAGGACCTCCGGGTCATGCCCGACCACGGGCCAATCTGCCCCGAACAGGGCCATGGGGTCGTGGCGGAGGATGGCCCTGGTGAGCGGCGTGGCCAGCGTCGCCGGCCCGGACAGTCCTACCGCGGTCCCGTCCTCAGCACCCGAGCCGGGGCCGCCGGCATCCAGGTCCTCCCAGGTGACATGCCAGATCGAAGCATCCCGGCCGGCCCGATGCAACCCTCGGGCCGCCCCGGACAAGCGGCGGCGCTGGCCCTCGTCGAGCGGAGGATCCGACACGACCACCAGGTCGACGTTGCTCAGCTTGTCGCTGAAATCGCCCAGGGCCATGGCCCCGACCCCGTACACCGCCGCGACCTGGCCGGGCGCCACGGTCTGCAACGCGGCCAGATAGCCATCGGTCATGGCCGGGGCGCCGCGGATCACCCCGCCATTATTCCCCGCGCTCCGGCCGAAACGGCCAGGGTGGGGGCCGCCCCGGTCGTTACGAACACCTGTTCGGATACTCTGGACGGGTGTCTGCCTGCCCCGCTCCGCTCCCCGCTGATGCGGTGGCCCCGGCGCAGGGAAGCCTGTTCGCGGTGGGCCCCATAGGGGTTCGGCCCTCGGCTGGGTTCGAGCGCATCGACCTCGGCTCCGGGGCGTGGGTGGACGTGGCCCGCGACTGGCTCGCCGGCGCGGACGACCTCTTCGCCGCTCTGGCCGGCTCGGTGGACTGGCACCACCACCGTCGCTGGATGTACGACCGGATGGTCGACGAGCCCCGCCTGTCCCGGTGGTACGCGGCGGACGAGCCGCTGCCCGACGAGGGGTTGGCCTGCTTCCGCATAGCCGCCGGGCGCCACTATGGGGTCGGCTTCGGGGCGGTCGGCCTCAACTACTACCGCGACGGCGCGCGACAGCGTCGCCTTCCACAGCGATCGGGAGCTCCGGCTCGTGGACGACACCCTCGTGGCCATCCTCACCCTGGGATCGGCCCGGCCCTTCCTGCTCCGCCCCGGGGGCGGTGGGTCCTCGATCGACGTCCACCCGGCGTCAGGGGATCTCCTCGTCATGGGTGGAAGCTGCCAGGCCAACTGGGAGCACGGGGTGCCCAAGGTCAGAGGTGCAGGACCGAGGATCAGCGCCTCGATCCGGTGGATCGGCGGTGGCGCCGGCGCCGAGACCAAGTGGGCTCCACCCGACCGGGTCAGGGCTGACCGATGAGCTGTTGCGCCCGAGCCACGTCGCTGTTGGCCTGGTTGAGGTAGGCCTCGGCCTGAGCCGAGTTCCCCGCCTTCAAGGCGGCGGTGGCCTCTGCCGTGAGCGTCTTGGCTTGGTTCAGCAACGACGCCACGGACGTGCTCCCGCCTGCCGGAGTGGGGGCAGGGACCGTGGTCGCCGGCGGCACCGACGTCGGCGTCGACTTCGGCGGGGTGGTCGTGGTGGTGGATCCGGAGGTCCCGTTTCCTTGCGAGTTCGATTGCCCCCCGCCCGTGATGAGAGGAGTGTTGAGGGCGGCCGGGGTGGTGCAGTATTGCGAGAACGGTTTGGAGCCGTTGGGATTGGCGATCTGGCACAGGGCGTTATCGAGCGAGGCGTTGTCGCTTTGATACGCCTGATGGTTATAGACGACCACCACGTCCTTGAGCGTCGGGATGCCGTTGGTGGACGACTCGACGTAGATCGGCTCCACGTAGAGCAGGGTGTCGTCAATCGGGACCGCCGCCACCTCCCCCACCTCTACGGTCGATCCCTGCTGATTGAGCAGCGTGAACTGGGATGTGATGGCCGGGTCGGTGCGTATGAGGTTGGTGACGAGGGCTGGACCGTCGACGGTCTGCCCGGGTGGAGACTCGTAGATGCGTAAGGTCGGCGTCCCGTAGCTCTGGGAATTGTCGAGCGACGCGGCCATCCAGGCAGTCAGGTTCTGGCGGGCCGTCGAAGACCCGACGGGCACAAACGGCTCGAACTCCAGGAAGCTCTGCTGGGTCGAGCCCGGGAGGTGGGCCAGCATGTATTGGGGTGGCATCTGCTGGACCGACGACACCACCGTGTTGTTGGGTCCGAGGGACTCGACGGGCGCCCCGGCGCTCGAGAGCGGCCCGCTACCGGGATCGGGTGGCACGGTCCACGCCTGGGCCTGGGTGAAGAAGTCCGACGCATTCGTCAGGTGATAGCGACCGTACATGTTGGTCTGGACGGTGAAGATGTCCTCTGGATAGCGGAAATGGTTCTGGATACCCGGGATGGCCTTCTCGACCTGGCCCGTTGACATGAATAGATCGGGAAACGCCCGTTCGTACACCCGGATGATCGGGTCGCTCGGGTCGACCACCACGAAGTCCATCTTTCCGGTATAGGCGTTGATGACCACCTTCACCGAGTTGCGGACGTAGTTGAACGTGGAGTTCAACCCGCTCGCCGACGGCACTCCCGTCGTGACCGCGTTCTGCGAGTAGGGATAGTTGTCGGTCGTGGTGTAGGCGTCGATGACCCAGTAGACGTTGTTGTTGAGGATGACGGCGTACGGGTCGGAGTCGTACTTCAAGAAGGGGGCGGCCTTGTGGACCATGGTGTTGATGTTGCGGTTGAAGATCACCCGCGACGACGGCGTGACCTGGCCGGACAAGACGAAGTTGGCGTCCCCGAAATTGAGGGCGAAAGCAGCCCGGCGGATAAGGCTCCCGGCCTCCACCCCACCCGAACCCTTGTACCTGTTCGTGACCTCGAGTTTGGGAGTTGTTTTCATAATCCAATTCCGGGGTCTTCGAGTCGGCGATGACGAAGCTGCCCGTGTCCGCCCCTTCGCCGTAATAGATCTCCGATCCCTGATCGGACAAGCTCGGGGTGCCGGTCGGAGGCAGGTTCTGCAGGGTGAAGTCGGGAGTGCCGTCGGCGTTGACGCCACCCTCGCTGATCGGGGCCAGGACCGCCCCATAGCCGTGGGTGTACTCGAGATGTTGGTTGACGAAGCCCGACGGCACGGAGCTGTTGAGCTCACGAATTCCGGCAATGGTGGCGGTCAGCGTCTGCCCTGTAGTCGATCCGGGGTCGGGCATGTTGTACCGGTCCAGGCTGAGGTCGCTGAAGCTGTAATACGAGCGCAAGGCTTGGTACTTGTCGAAGGTGTTTACGAGCGACACGGCCGGGTCCAACAAGCGGACGTTGGCGAGGGTCTGCTGATTGGCCTGGGCCTGGGGCGATGACCCCTGGACCTCGGACGACGTGACGGTCGGGGCGTAGTTATAGGTGCTCTCCACCTGGACGTTGTTGAGCCCGTAGGCGGCCCGGGTGGCATCGATGTTGTGCTGGATGTAGGGCGTTTCTCTGGTCAGTTCCGACGGGTTGACCCGCAGGGCCTGGTAGAGCGCCGGATAGGCCGCGCCGACCAGGATGTCGACCAGGAGCCACAGCGCCACCGCCACGATTGGCAGGGTCCATCCCTTTTGCCGGATGTTGTACAGGAACAGAGCGGCGGCGATCACCGCGATAGCGATCAGCAACGTCAACGCGGGCAGGTTGGCGTGGACGCTGGTCGCAGTGGCCCCGTTGACGACGTGCGACCTCGACAGCACCAGTCCGTAACGGTCGAAGTAGTACTCGACGCCTTTGATGAGGGCCAGGGCGCCGAGCAGGACCGAGATGTGGGTCTTCACCGCCGCGTCCACCCGCCGGCTGGAGCCCTGGAGCCGGATTCCGCCGTTGAGGTAGTGGAGCACGATCGTGACGATCAGCACCACGACCAGCGCCTCGAACAGCCAGCCCAGGAGGAACCGGATGAACGGCAGCTCGAAGACGTAGAAGCCGACGTCCTTGTGGAACTGCGGGTCCTTGGCCCCGAACGACACGTGGTAGCGCAGGAGATCCCAATTGTTCCACTCCCGGTTGGCGCCGATCCCGGCCAGTAGGGCGAAGACGAGCGACGTCACGATGCGCACTACCCGGGCGTGAGGTCGGACGATATCCCGGTAGCGCGTCACCAGCTCGTCCTGCTCGCCGGGGTCCTCAGGGGCGACCCGGTCCGCGATCAGCAGGTTGCCGAACATCAGCAGGAAGAACAGGCCGATGAAGACCAGGGCCAGCACCACCTTGGTCAGCAGCACGCCCCGGAAGACCGAGGTGAACCCGACCGAGTCGAACCACAGGTACGAGATCCAGAACCGGGCCAGCCCATTGAGCAGGACGATCAGCAGGATCAGGGCAATGATGCCGACCACAATCCCGACCCGAGTCCGCCGGGAGGCACGCGGGAACCGGCGGGGTAGGTCGGTTGGGGTACGCATTGCGCAGGAGAGCCTAATGGGGGGTCATCAGGCTGCGGATGGCAGGGATGCGAAAAATCCCCGATGACTACTGGCGATCATCCCCCTACAGGCACGAGGAGGCAGCGGCAACCGGTGTGGGCGGGCGGATACGGCTGACCCGTCGGGAACGCCTCTCCTTTGGGGAGTCCGCCGGCCAGCGCATCGTCGTCGCAGTCGGGACAGGGTCCGTCGGTGTCCTCGACGACCCAGCGCAAGAGGGTGCCGTCCGGAACTTCGCTCCACGTCCCCCGGGAGAAGGCCGCGGCCAGCACGTCGCCGGCGACGCGCTCGATCCGCTCGCTCTTCCACTCCCGGTAGGCGGAACCAACCGCCTCGACCAGCCCGGCCTGGTCGTCGGCTGCGGACGTGATGACCTGCTCCAGTCGGCGGCGGAGCGACTCGACGATGGTCGTAGCCGCTTCGCGGGCGACGTCGTCGACGTCGGGGGGACTACCGGCAGCGTGGCCCTGACGGCCGAGCGCTTCGTCAGCGAAGGCCACCCCTGCAGCCGCGGCCTGGTTGACGAGCGGCTGGGTGGCACTGGCGTAGCGATCGATCTGGGCGGCCTGATCGGGCAGCAGCCGCGCCGCCGTCGGCTCGTCGTGGACGCTGCGCAGGCGGTCGAGGAGGTCGTTCTGCTCGTCCTGCAAGGTTCGTTTCAGCTTGCGCGTCAGGGCCACCTCGAGGTCGATCACCGCCGACTCGCGTCGTTGCAGCAAGGCCTCGTCGCTATCCGACAAGCGGGGTTCGCCTTCGGGCCCGTCCGTCGTGAGGTCCTTCGGGGATGCTCTCGTCTGCGGCTTCCGGGCGACCGGCGCGTATACGGGCGAACAGCACGTCCACCTGACTGCCTGGCTCCGAGGAGGGGTCGAGCGCGTCGGCCGGCAGGGCCTCGACGGCCAACTCCCCGACGGCCAACTCCTCGACGGCCAACTCCTCGACGGCCAGCTCCTCAATGGGATCGATCGGCGGTGGGGCAGCGGGCCGCGGATCAGCGGCCAGTGGCACCACGTCGGTCGGCTCTCCGGGAGGCTCTTCTGCACCTGAGATGAGGGTGGTGACCGTGCTTTCGGTCGGCGCCGTGCTTTCGGTCGGGGCCGGACGTTCCCTCGGGGCCGGACTCTCGGCCGGGGCCGGACTCTCGGCCGGGGTTGGCGCCCGGCCAGGCTCGGGCCGGTACTCCCGCTGCATCCGCCGGCCCACCTCGTCGGCGGCGGCGCGCGCTTCGGCGTCGGCCCGGTTGAGCTGGTCGTTGACCTCCTCCAGGGTGCGGCGGACAACGGCATAGGACTCGAGCAACCGCTCCCGCCCGGCCCGCAACTGCTCGATCTGGACCGAGGCGACCCGCCGCCGGCGGGACAGGTCCTCGAGTATTCGCTCCCGGGAGTTGACCGCCCCCTCGATGGTCAGGACCCGCTCCTGCTCCGCAGACGCCCGAATGGCTTCCGCCTCGCCCTTGGCTCGGTCCACCGTTTCCGCGGCTTGGGCCTTTGCCGTGTCGGTAATGCGGAGGGCTGCTTCCTCGGCGGCGTGGGTTTCTCGACCGAGCACCGCGTCTCGCCTCGTCGCGCGTTCGGCCGGCCCGCTCCTCCGCCTCCGCCACGAGGCGCGCCGCGTCCTGCTCTCCCCGTTGCTTCAGGTCGGCCGCCGCGGCCCGGGCTGCTCCGCAGGATGCTGGCCGTCTCGTCACCGACCGCGGCCACCAGGGTTTCCTCGTCGAACACCGGCGGTCGGGAGGCGCGTTCCTCGGCCGAACGCCAGGCGGATTCGAGCTGGTCGGCCCGTTCGCGCAAGGCCCGGACCTCGGTGGCCACCCGCCCCAGAAAATCTCGGACTTCCGACTGGTCGTAGCCCCGAAACCCCGAGGAGAACGACCGGGCCTGTATGAGTTCAGGCGTCAGCGACGGGTCACCAGCCATGACGTTTCAGCCTAGGGCCGGGGACCGTTCGGGGTGGGCGATCACCCGGCCTTGGCGGTCGGTGGCGGGACGTGGCCGCCGATGGCCTGGAGGTCGTCGAGGGCCTGCTGCAAGGTGGACACGGCTTCTACCTTCATCGTCCCGGCCGTACTCTTGGCCGCCTGGAGCTCCTGCGGGGGGACGAGGAAGAGCTGGGCCCCGGCGTGGCGCACGGCCACCGCCTTTTGGGCGACCCCGCCAACGTCACCGACGGTGCTGTCGAGGTTGATCGTCCCGGTGGCGGCGACCCGGTGCCCACCGGTCAGATTGCCATCCGAAAGGATGTCGATCAGCCCGAGCGTCAGGGCCAATCCGGCCGAGGGTCCGCCGATGTCGCCTACCTGGATTTCCACGTTGAACGGCAGCACGAAGGTCGTGTCGGTGAACCCTTCCACCCCGAGGAACGCTTGCTGGGGATCGGCGGGCGCGCCGCCAACGGCCGGCGTGCCCGTCAGGTGGGCGGTGAGCTTGACGGTCTCCGACTTTCCCCTGATCCGACCCGGTGGACCGTCAGCGTGATCGCCTGGCCCGGGTGGGCGGCGTGGATGACACCGACCAGCTGCGGCCAGGTGTGGATGCGGGTGGTACCGGCTTGGACGACCAGGTCGTTGCATTGCAGGCCGGCGGCCGCCGCCGGACTGCCCGGAGCCACCTCTTGCAGCTGGGCGCCGAGGTCGTTTTCCACCACGTGGTAGCCGAGCCGGTTCAAGGCGACCACGGTCGCGGAGGACGTGGCCCCGGACATCTGCTGGGCGTTCTGGCAGGAAAGCTGCGAGGCCGGGGTAGTGCCGAGCACCTCGCCCTTCGGCACCAGCTGTGTCCCCTTCTCGAACGTGTGCAGCAATCCGAGCTTGGAAAGGATGTACTGCGCCGGGGTCGCGGGCCCGACCAATACGTCCACCATGTACAGGGTCCCGTCAATGGAATGGCTCTGGCTGGGCGGAACGGTCAGCAGGGCGCAAGGCGTGCCGTTGGGGAGCGCCAGCGACCCTCCACCACCCGAGGCCTGGCATTGGGGATTATCGGTGAGCCGGGGCGCACTGCCCGGGGCGAACGCGTAGTACTCCGAGGTCCCGTTGCTGATCAACACCCAGCCGGTCACCACCAGCGCCGCCACGACGACCAGGGCGCTGATCCAGATCCAGCGCGACCGCCGCGTTCGCCCGCCGCGGCCGGGCAGCCAGCGGCGGCGGGTGGGCGCGGGCTGCTCGTTCACGCCCGGTTCGAGGTTGACCATTCTTGTACCATCGGCGCGGTCGTGATCACGTTCCTGCTTTCCGGGGTGATCGGCTGGATAGGCGTTGGCGGCTGGTTCAGCCTGCCATGCCTCAGGTGGGGTGCGGGTGGCAGGTAGCGTGAGCGGTCTGGACCACACCCTGTCGCCGTGGGGCGATCCGGCCCCGGCCTCCGAATGGCACGACGAGCCGGTGCTGCCGCGCTTCGTGCCCGTGGCCCTGGCGGCCGCGGGCGACCTCGGCGAGCCGCCCGAGGGTGCGGCCGACCCAGGCGCGGCCGAGGGGGCGGCCAGCACCGAGGGGACGGCCAGCACTCCGGGCAGCCCCGGCAGCCCGGGCACTCCGAGCAGCCCCGGCAGCCCGGGCACTCCGGGCAGTCCGGGCGCGCCGAGGAGCCCAACGGGCCCACCGCCGCCACTCAAGCGCAGCGGGCAGCTCGTCGAGCGCACCGTGACGGTCCGCATCCTGCCGAAAACGAGCACGTTGCGCCGGATCCGGGCCTTCCTCGCCCTGGCGGTGATCGCCACCTGTATCGGGTTCCTGGTCGCCGGAGCCCTCGGCTTGGCCGTGTGGGGCATCGCCACGGCGATCCACCATGCCGCCAACAACTGACGACGACCCGGCGGCATCCATCGCTACCCGGCGGCGGGACGCCGCCCTCGCCGGCTACCGCGGCCACGAAGCGGTCGCCCGCCTCGCGCTCGATGATCCCGCACCGAGCGTCCGGGCTACCGCCCTCGGAGCCTTAGCGAGGGCGGGTGTCATCGACCTGGGCGACGTGACGGCCGCCATGACGGACCCGGCCGCCGAGGTGCGAGCCCGAGCCGCGGAGTTGGCCATCACCTTCGGGGCCCCGGCCGTCCCCCTCCTCCTCGACGCCCTCGGCGATCCCGACGACCGGGTGGTGGAGGCCGCGAGCTTCGCGCTCGGCGAGTTGGGACCGTCAGGCGCCGGTGCCGTGCCCGGATTGTCCGCCGTGGTGCACGACCATCGCGATGCGCTCTGCCGGGAGGCGGCGGTGGCGGCCCTGGGGGCCATCGGCGACCCGGCCGGACTGCCGAGCATCCTGGCGGCTACCACGGACAAGCCGGCGGTGCGCCGGAGGGCGGTCCTGGCCCTGGCGCCTTTCGACGGCCCCGACGTCGAGCAGGCTTTGCAACGAGCGGTGGAGGACCGGGACTGGCAGGTCCGCCAGGCGGCGGAGGACCTGGGCTGGCGGGAGACCGGTCCAGCTACATGAAGAGGTCTTTGACCGCGTCGAACTCCTCGAGGCACTTGCCGGCCCCGAGCACGACGCATTCCAGGGGGGCGTCGACCAGGTGGACGGGCAGGCTGGTCTCCTGCTGCAGGCGCTTCTCGAGTCCGGACAGCATCCCGCCACCGCCCACCAGGTGGATCCCCTGGGTGATCAGATCCTGCGCCAGTTCAGGCGGGGACGCCCCCAGGCACTTCACCACCGAGTCGACGATGGCGCCGACCTGCTCCTCGATGGCCTCGCGAACTTCCTCGGGCGAGAGGATGACCGTCTTGGGCAGGCCGGTCATGAGATCCCGGCCGCGTACTTCGGCCTTGATGGGGTCGTCGATCGGCCAGGCCGAGCCGATGGCCAGCTTGATCTCTTCCGCAGTGCGCTCACCCACGGCGATCCCGTATTCGCGCCGCACGTAGGTCTGGATGGTGGCGTCGATGTCGAAGCTGCCCACCCGGATGGCTTCCAGGGCCACGATCCCGCCGAGAGAGATCACGGCCGTCTCGGTCGTACCGCCACCGACGTCGACGACCATGTTCCCGAGCGGTTCGTGGATGGGCAACCCGGCCCCGATGGCGGCGGCCATGGGCTGCTCGATCAGATAGGCGCCGTTGGCGCCCGCCCCTCGGGCCGCCTCCTCGACCGCCCGTCGCTCCACCTCCGTGATGGCGGAAGGAACGCAGATGAGCACTCGCGGCCGGTTGAAGCGCGACACCCCGGCGCGCTGCAGCAGCAGCCGGATCATCCGTTGGGTGATGTCGAAGTCGGTGATGGCCCCCTTGCGCAAGGGCCGCACCGCCACGATGTACCCCGGCGTCCGGCCGATCATCTGCCACGCCTCGTGGCCCATGGCCAGGACGTCCTGGGTCCGCGAGTTGAGGGCGATCACCGTCGGTTCGTTGAGAACGATCCCCCGCCCCCGGGAATACACCAGGGTGTTGGCGGTGCCGAGATCGATCGCGAGGTCCCTAGCCAGTCTGGGCCCCTGTCTCTTCGGCGTCGGCGACCCGGCGCCCGGCCATGTCCACGACCGAGACCGCCGGCCGGGAATGGACGGTCGGGGGATGCGATTGGTGGCGCGGCTGGGCGTGCTTCGGACTGGGCGCGTCCGGGGCCAGAGCCCGTAAGCCGCGCTGGAAGGACTCCACGTTGGCATCCACCGACTTGGGCTGGCGATGACGCAGCCAGACGACCAATCCTCCGATGATCGCCAGGAGGATGGCCCCGATCAGATAGGCCAGGTTGCTGAGCACTACTCCGGAGGACGCCGTCATGATCCAATCTCCATGATCGGGTGGGCGTCTTGGCCCCAATCGTCGCCTTGCGCCCAACGCTCCCGTTTCCAGATGGGCACTGTAGTCTTCACCGTGTCGATGCAGAACCGGGCCGCCTCGAAGGCGTCGCCCCGGTGCTCCGATGACACCGCCACCACCACGGAGCATTCGCTTACCGCCAAGGTGCCGGTTCGGTGCCACAGCGCCACCCGCCGCACGCCGGGCCAGCGGGCTTGGGCTTCAGCCGCGATCGCAGCCAGCCGGGGCTCGACGTGGGATGCGTACGCCTCGTACTCCAGCTCATCGACCCCCGGCCGGCCAGGGGCGTGATCGCGCACCACGCCGCCGAACACGACCACCGCGCCGCAGTCGGGGCGGGTCACCCACGCCGAGGCCTGCTCCATGGAGAGGGGCTCGCTCGTGAGCGCCACCCATACGTCGTCCGACGGTGGCTGGTGCGACTCGGGCCCAGACAGATGCACAAGCGCAATGCTACGACCAGCGCGGCCTGCCGTCCGACCGAACCCGCGGCGAAGGGCAGACCCGGGTCCGCTCGGAGGCGGGCGACGACCGATGGCGGGCGGCCCTCATTAGGCTCGAATGTGTGGAACCCGACGACGGCGCCGAAGACGAGGGGCCGTTTTTCGCCTGGATACCTCCCGACGACCGGCTCTGGCGTCATCCGTCGGAGGTGCCTGACGCGCCCACGGACACGCCTTCGGCGAGCACGGGCCGGCAACGTCCCAGCCTCTCCGCCAGAGTCGCCGCCGGCGCCCGCCGACCAGGTACCCGGTTGTGGTCAGTGGCGCTCATCGCCGGCCTGATCGGCGCCCTTGCCGCGTCGGGGATCGGCATGGTGAGCGGGTTGTTCGAGCAGAAGACCACCGTGGTCCGGCCCTTGGTGGCGACCGGATCGGTCGTGACGTTGGCCTCGCAGGGCGGCACGGCGGTGGATTGGTCGGTCGTCGATCAAAACATTGCTCCCGCCGTGGTTTCCATCCAGGTGACTGCGCCCCAGGGGCCGGCGTCGGGTTCCGGCTTGGTGCTCATGTCGGTCGACGGGCAAACCTACATTGTGACGGACAGCTCACTCGTCGCCGACGGGGGCACGATCGGGGTGGAGTTTGCGGGGGGCCAGCAGTACAAGGCCCATTTGGTTGGCAACGACCCCATCACCGGGCTGGGCGTCATCACTGTGAGCAACGGGCCGCGGGTCCCTGCGGCCTTTCTGGGCTCGGTGGCCGGCCTCCCGGTCGCCAGCCCCGTGCTGGCCGTCGGCGCGCCCACGTCCTCAGGGGGCTACGTCTTCACCGGCTCCGTCAGCGCCGTGGATCAAGAGGTGGACCTGGCCAGCGGCTCGGCGATGCAGAACCTGATCGAGGTCAGCGGCTCACCACTTCCGAGCCAGGCCGCCGCTGGGGGGCCGCTGGTCAACCAGAACGGTCAGGTGGTGGGGATCACCCTGAGCCTCACCCCGGCGGGTGCCGCCGACCAGAACCTGACCTACGCGGTTCCCGTGGACGTGGTCCAACACGTCGCCCAGGAGCTCGTCGACGGGGCCGCGCCCACCCACCCGTGGATCGGCGTCTACAACCTCGATGACATCACTCCAGGTATGGCCCAGTCGTTGCACCTGTCCGGTGGGACCCAGGTCGTCGCGGTATCGCAGAACAGCCCGGCCGCCAAGATCGGGATAGAAACCAACGACATCATCACCAACTTCGACGGGCAACCCGTGACCTCGAGCGGCGTGCTCACCGAGCTGCTGTACGGCTTGGGGCCACAGGACCGGACCGTGGTCATCAAGTACCTCCACCATAACAAGGAGCTGACGGCGAGAATCGCGGTGGCCAATCAGCCCAGCGGTACCTGAGCGCTCCCCCGGTCGGCGGCACCAGCCGGCGTCAGGTCGCTCGATCCCGCCGGCGCCGCCGCCACGCCGCCACCGCAGCCACGGCCCCCGACGTGACGGCCAACGGGGCCGTGATGGCCACCAACAAGTTGAAATTCTGGCGACGCCCCGGCGGCAGGTCGTCCCAGTGCACCCGCATGTCCGTGGCCACGATCGCCTCTTCGCTGGTATAGCGCGGCGTCCATCCGGCGGCCTTCAGGCGGTCCGGCGCCACTACCCAGGGGTGAGTGGCGTAGGCGCGGGCCTCCGCGGGGACGCCGCGACGCCACAGATGCCAAGTCAAGGCCGCCACGGCGTGGGACAGGCGATCCGGCAGCGTCACCCGGGCCACCCCGCCGGCGAGGGCCCGGGCCTCGTCCTCCTGGACCCCGGTGTCCGGGGCGACGTTGTACACGCCGGACAGACGACGTTCCCACACGAGCTGCACCGCGTCGGCCAGGTCGTCGACGTGCAGGTACTGCACGGGCCGGTGCCCGTCGCCCGCTCGCGGCGCCTTGGTGCCTCCCAGCGCCTCATACAGCGGTTCCGGCGAACCCACCGTGACCGCCGGTCGCAGTACGGCCACCTGGATCTCGGGGTTTCCTTCCGCCCACTCGGTCAGCGCCCGCTCCGCCTCGGCTTTTCCGACGGCGTAGGCGAACTCGGCGTTCGGCCGGAGCGGGGCGTCCTCCGTGAGCGGTATCTGATTGTCCGGCCAGGCGCCGTAGACGGTGGCGCTCGACAGGTGGATCAGCGACTGCGGCTTGGTGACCGCCAGCGCCCCCAGGACCCGGTCGAGGGCCCGACGGTTGGTCACGGCGGCGCCGTCACGGGACCCGGGCCCAACTGGGTGGCGCGGCGCCCCGCCCTCGGTCTCGGGTGTCCGCCAGGCCAGGTGGATCACCGACTCGGCGTCGGCCATGACCGCCGCCAGCTCGTCGTCCGGTTCGGGAGTGACGGCCAGGTCGACGATCCGCACGTCGAGCTTGGGATCCGACCAGTCGGGAGGGAACACGTCGATGCCGACGACCCGGTCGACATCCGATCGGGCCGCCAGCCCGGCAGCGACGCGCCGACCCAGCGATCCGGCGACCCCGGTAACGACAACCGTCCGCACCGCTCTACGATGCCTCAATGGGCCCTGTAACGGCCAGAGATCCAGGCGTCAAGTGAGCTCGACCGGTCCTTTCGGCAGCGGATCCCCATCCGGGGGTGGTCCCTTCGAGGACCTGATGCGCAATCTGGCCCGTCTGTTGTCCAATCAGGGGACGATCAACTGGGAGATCGCCCGGCAGATGGCCCAGTGGACCGCAACGGCGGGGGAACCGGACCGCAACGTGGATCCCGTCGCCCGGGTGCGTATCGAGGAGCTCCTGCGCGTCGCCGAAATGCACGTCGCCGAGGCTACCGGTCTCCCGGTATCGGCGAGCGGACTCCTGCGGGCCCGCTGCGTGACACCCCGCGAATGGGCGATGGGCACCCTCGACGATTGGAAACCCTTGCTCGAGAAGCTCTCCGGCGCCATGGCGTCCGCCCTGACGCTCGGCCCAGGCACCGGATCCGAAGGGCCCGGAGGTGCGGGCCCGATCGAACCGCGGGCGCCCGATATGACCGGAGGCGCGGGTGGCGACCCCATGGCCCAGCTCTTCGGCAATCTGCCCCAAGTGTTGGGGCCGTTCCTCTTCGGCATGCAGGCCGGGGCGATGGTCGGGCAGCTGGCCACCCAGGCGCTGGGCGTGTACGACCTGCCGATGCCGCGCCCGGCCCGCGACGAGGTGATCCTCGTGCCGGGCACCATCGACTCGTTCGCGTCCGACTGGAGCCTCTCCCCCGACGACGTACGCCTGTGGGTGTGCGTGCGGGAAATCGCCGCCAACGCGGTTCTGAGCCGCCCGCACGTGAGAGCCCGCCTCGACCACCTCATCGACCAGTACCTCGACGCCTTCGAGCCCAGTGCGCAATCGCTGGAAGACCGGTTGACGGGCTTCGATCCCACGGACCTGGCCTCGCTGCAGGAGGCGTTCGGCGATCCCGAGACCGTCTTCGGCGAGCTGCAAAGCGACGCCCAACGACGGCTGCAGGTGCCCCTCCGTGCCCTCCTCACGGTGGTCGTCGGCTACGTGGACTACACCCTCGACACGGTTGGCCGACGCCTCATCGGGACCTACGGACCGTTGACGGAGGCGCTGCGCAGGCGACGGCTGGAGGAAAGCACCGGGACGCGCACCCTGGGTCAGCTCTTCGGCGTGGCGCTCGACGAGGCGAGCTACGAACGGGGACAGACGTTCGTGCGCGGCATCCTGGAGCGCGCCGGCGAGGAGGGACTGGCCAGACTGTGGCGTTCCGACCGGGAGCTGCCGACCCCGGCGGAGCTGGACGCCCCCGGACTCTGGCTGGCCCGGATCGACCTGCCGGAAGACTGATCCTCAGGTCCTCAGGTCCTCAGGTCCTCAGATCCTCAGATCCTCCGATCCTCAGGCCCGTATCGCTTCGAACTTGTACCCGAGCCCTCGGATGGTGGTGATGCGAGCCGGGCGGGACGGGTCTTCCTCGATCTTGGCCCGCAGCCGTTTGACGTGGACGTCCAGGGTCTTGGTGTCCCCCACGTAGTGCGGGCCCCAGATCCGGTCGATCAGGGTCTCCCGGGTGAGCACGCGCCCGGCGTTGCCCATCAAGAGCTCGAGCAGCTCGAACTCCTTCAACGGCAGCGGGACTTGATCGCCGTGGAGATGGACCTCGTGCCGCCCCGGGTCGAGGCGTAGACCGCCGACCTCGAGGACCTCGCCGGCCGCCTCCTCGGCGTCGCCGGCCGGCATCCGGCGCAGCACGGCGCGCATTCGGGCGACCAGCTCGCGAAGCCGGTAGGGCTTGGTGACGTAGTCGTCCGCGCCGACCTCGAGACCGACCACCGTGTCGATCTCGCTGCTCTTCGCTGTCACCATGATGATCGGGACCTTGGTCCGGGTTCGCAACTCCCGGCACACGTCGATCCCCGACTTGTGGGGCAGCCAGATGTCGAGGAGAACCAGGTCAGGGCGGACCCGGTCGAACATGACGAGGCCCTCGACGCCGTCCCGGGCCACGGTCACCAGAAATCCTTCCCGCTTCAGGCCGACGACGAGGGCTTCGATGAAGGACTCCTCGTCCTCGATGATCAGAACGGTAAGCGGATCAGGCATGTACCTCTCCGGCGGACGAGCTGAGATTGACTGCGGCGGTGTCACCGGACGGGCTGCCGCGGCGCAGGGGCAGCCGGAGGGTGAAGGTGGACCCCTCCCCCTCGCAGGATTCCACCCGGACGGATCCCGAGTGGTTGGCCGCCACGTGACGGACGATCGACAGGCCCAGGCCGGTGCCTCCGGTCAGCCGCGACCGGGCCCGGTCCACCCGGTAGAACCGCTCGAAAATCCGCTCCAGGTCCCGGGCGGGAATCCCGACACCCTGATCGATGACGGCGATCTCCACGGCCTCACCGTCGACGGTGATGCGTACCTGGACGAGCGAGCCTCGTTCGGAGTACTTGATGGCATTGTCCACCAGGTTGCTGACGGCCGATACCAGATCCCGACGGTCACCGGGGACGGCGAGATGCCGCGGTGGCTCGTCGACCTCCAGCCGGACGTCGGAGCTCGTGGCCACGGGCCGCAGCAGCTCGACCGCCTCTCCGAGGACGACCGACAGCGGCACGATCTCCTGGCTCGGTGCTTCGTTGGCTTCGATCCTCGACAGGTCGAGCAGATCGTCGATGATCTGGCCCAGGCGCTCCGCCTCCGCAGCCACCCGAGTCGCCAGCCGGGCTACCACGTCGGGGTCTTCTTCCCCGTCGAGGGTCTCGGCGAGCAGGCTGAGCGCGCCTACCGGGGTCTTGAGCTCGTGGCTGACGTTGGCGACGAAATCCCGGCGGATGGCGTCCAGGCGGTGCCGATCAGAGGCGTCCTGGATGATGGCCACCGCGCCGCTGGCTTCGCCGTCTCCCGTCAGCGGAAAGGCCCGGATGACGAGCCGGCGGGGCGTCGGGGAGAAGAGCTCCAGCGTCCGCTCGGGATACTCCTGCCGCAAGGCGAGCAGCAGGGCGTCGCCCACCGCTTCGTCGGCCAGGACCTCGCTGGCGCCCCGCCCGAAGTGGCGCTCGGCGGTGACGTTGCGGAACACCGTCCGCCCCTGATCGTCGCACACGACCACGCCGTCCTCGACGAAGTCGAGCGCAGCTCGCAGCCAGGCGGCCGTACCCGAGCCCGCGTCGGCCCCCAGTTCACCCGCCTCCGACGTCGCCGCGTCCGACCGGCCTTCCTCGCCGTCGTCGCTTCCTCCGGCGAGCTCCCCCAACGGGCCGCCCTTCGTCGGCAGCGACCGCTCGATCCGGCGCCGGATCATCACCTGCCACCCGCCTCGAACACTGTCATCCACCGATCCCCCTCGATGGTGAGCCGAGGCGTCTCGCCATCTGCTCGGCCCGAGGACTGGTTTGGACAAGCCCGCACATGGACAACGTCGTACTCTACGGGAGCGGGACAACGGTGGCACCAGGGATCAGTGAACTGGAGATGAATGATGGATGACGTTCCGAGTACCGAGCTGCGCAAGAGCTACCACGATCGTATCGCCGCTCTTCACGACCGGACCGCCTCCATGGTCCAGAACGCGGCCACGGCCACCGAAGACGTCACCGCCGCATTCTTGTCCGGGGATCATGAGGCCGGCGAGGCTATCGCCGCGAGCGCCGCTACTGCGGCCGGTGTCGTGGGCGCGGTCGACGCCGACGTCCTCGACCTGCTCGCCCTGCAGTCGCCGGTCGCCCGCGACCTGCGCATGATTCTGGCTGCCCGCGACATCGGCCATAGTGCCGAGCTGTGCCTCGGTCTGTGCCGACGGTCGGCGGCCCGGGCGGGTGGTGCCCAGGACGTGCTGTCCGAGGAGCTCAGAGGCACCATCAGCCAGATGGGCGAGACCACCGTCGACCTGCTCCGGCGAGTCGCGGCGGCGTGGATCGCCCTCGACGCCGAGCAGGCGGACACGGTGATTCGGCAAGCCGACTCGTCCCGTCAGCTGCAGCGCAGCTTCCTGGGCGGGATGCTCGACCTGCGGCTGATCGCGGTCGACGCCGCGGTCGACCTGAGCACCACCAGCCGAATGTACGAGCGCCTTACGGACCATGCCGAGGAGATGGCCGGCCACGTCCTGTTCGTGATCACCGGCGCCGCCCCGGCCGAGGCCGCCGTGGGCCAAGCCTGAGGATCAGCCGAAGCGGCCGGAGATGTAGTCGTCCGTGCGTTGATCGGACGGATGCGTGAAGATCTTCTCGGTCGGGCCGAACTCCACCAGCATCCCGGAACGGGTCGCCTCGGACTGGTCCACGTTGAAGAAGGCGGTCCGGTCCGACACCCGCGCCGCCTGCTGCATGTTGTGGGTGACCACGACGATCGTGTAGTCGTTCTTCAGCTCCGTCATCAGCTCTTCAATGCGGATGGTGGCCAACGGATCGAGGGCGGAGGCCGGTTCATCCATGAGGATGACCTCGGGCCGCACCGCGATGGCCCGGGCGATGCAGAGCCGTTGCTGCTGACCGCCGGAGAGGCTGAAGGCGCTCTGCTTGAGCTTGTCCTTGACCTCTTCCCAGAGCGCGGCCCGGGTCAGGCTCTCCTCCACCAAATCGTCCATGTTGGCCTTGATGCCGTTGGCCTTCGGAGCTATGGCCACGTTGTCGTAGATCGACTTGGGGAACGGGTTGGGCTTCTGGAACACCATTCCGATGCGCCGCCGCAGCTCGATGGCCCGCACGTCTGGGGCGTAGATGGACGAACCGAGGAACTCGACGGTCCCTTCCATCCGGGTGCCGGCAATCAGGTCGTTGAGCCGGTTGAGGCAGCGCAGGAAGGTGGTCTTGCCGCACCCTGACGGTCCGATCAGGGCGGTGATCTCTTTTCCCCCGATGACCATGCTCACATCGCGTAGCGCCTGGGTCCCCGGTAGAAAAAGCTGAGCTCCTCCACGCGGAAGACGACCTGTTGCGGTTCGGGAGGCAGGTGGCGGTCGGCAACGTCCGGGGCGGCCGAGATGGACGGGGCGTGGGCTGGCCTGGCCCGTCGGGGCCTGGTCGGTCACGGTTGGCGTCGGAGCGTCGGACAAGGAACTCATCCCCTGCGAATAGATCGTAGCCGGGTTCACAGCGCCATCCGGGCCGTGTTGCGGCGGGCCCGACGGGCCAGGAGCCGTCCGATGATGATCAGGATGAAGAGGATGATCAGCGCCACCACGCCGGCTGCGGCCGCCAGCTGGTGGGCCTGCTTACCCGGCAGCTGGATGTTGGTGAAGATGACGTTGGTCAGATACGGGACCGAGTGATGGAGTCAGCTGGAAGGTCGGGTTGTTGTCAGTGAAGTTGGCCGTGAAAAGGAGCGGCGCCAGCTCACCCGTGGAGATGGCCAGCGCCACCACCAGCCCGCTCACGATCGCCGGGAACGCAGGAGGCAACACGACGGCGCGCAGCGTCGTCGTCCGGGGCAGCCCCAGGCCGGCGGCTCCCTCCCGGAGCACGCTCGGCACCGTGCGCAGAGCTACCTCGGTGGATTTGACGATGTACGGCAGCACCAGCACCGAGAGGGCGAGGACTCCCGCCATCAGCGAGTACCCCCAGTGAAACGCCACCACGAGCGACACGTAGCCGATGTAGCCGATCACGATCGATGGCATGCCCGCCAGGATCTCGGAGGCCGAACGCAGGAAGCGGGACGCTGGTGCCGGAACCGAACTCGGCCAGGTAGATGCCGGCCCCCACGCCGATCGTTCCGGCGATGATCAGCACCCCGAGCAGGAGGAGGAGGGTGCCGAGGATGGCGTTGAGGAGGCCGTTGGCGTTGGTGCGATGGGTGAACAGATGCCAACCCAGGTCCGGCCAGGCCTGGTGCACCACGCTGATGATGATCGAGATCGACGGCACCGCGACCAGCACGAAGGCCAGGATGCACAGGCCCCAGAAAGTCCAGTCCGAGACCCTGCGCCGGCTCACCCGGGCTCGGGCCACGCTAGACCCCCCGCCCGACGGGAAGGGAAGAATCGGAGAAGCGCCGGGCGACCCAACGCCCCAGGATGTTGGTGACCAGCGTCAGGGCCAGGAGCACCAGACCCACCTCGGCCAGGGCGTGCACGGCCATCCCGGTGGCGTCCGTCAAGGCGCTGTCGAGCAGGGCCGCGATGGCCGCAGCCATGGTGGAGAAGGGGTCGAAGATGCTCTTGGGGTAGGCCCCGAGCAGGTTGCCGCTGATGAGCAGCACGGCGATGGTCTCGCCGATGGCCCGGGCCCAACCGAGGATGGCGGCGGCGATAACCCCGGTCCTGATGTACGGGAGGGTCACCGTCCGGACACTCTCCGACGGGGTCAGACCGAGGGCGGCGGCACCCTCCTTGGCCAGAGGTGGGACCGAGCGGACCAGCTCCCGGGTGATCGAGGCGATGATCGGGGTGATCATGATGGCCAGGATGATCGACGCGGTGAGCAGCCCCTCGCCCGCTCCAGTCGGCGCCTCGCAGCCAGGGGATGTGGAGGGCGGCGATCCACTTGTACACGGTGCGCGAGAACAGCGGCCCGAGGGTGTAGATCGCCCCAAAGGCCGAACAGCACGCTGGGGATGCCCGCCAGCAGCTCGATGAACACCCCGAGGCCGCCCTGGAAGCGAGGCGGGAGCTTCTCCACGAGGAAGATGGCGGCCCCGATGGAGACGGGCACGGCCAACACCAGGGCGATCAGCGAACAGACAAGCGTTCCGAAGACCAGCGGGAGGATCCCGTAGGAGGCTCCAGGTGGGGCGTGGTAGCCGTGGCGGGTCTGGGTGTTGGTGGCGTACAGGTTGCCGAGCGAGAACGCCTTGGTGGTGAAGAAGTGCCAGCCGTTGAAGACGATGGCCGGGTAGGCCTGCTTGAACATCTCGTAGGCGAGAAAGATCAGCGCCAGGAACGGGATGATGGCGGCGACCAGCAGCAGACCTCGGAGGATCCGGTCCCGGCCGGTCAGCTCGGACAACCGCCGCGCCCGGGCCGACAACCGCGGAGCGGGGGCCGGCGCAGGGGGTCGGTCGATCGTGGCGGTCACGTCAGAGTCCGCGCCGGGGATCAGCCGGTGATCTTGGCGATGACCGGAGCGGCCTTCGCCACCACCGACGCCGGCAGGGCCTGGAACTGATCCTTGGCCAGGTACGTCGGGTTGCTCCCACCCGTCGGAGAGGCCGCCCAGACCAGGAAAGTCCGGATCGCCAGGGCAACGTCAGAGCTCGACTGCGAGTCCTTGACGATGATGTACTCGAAGTTGACGATCGGGTAGGACTGGGCCCCGGGCTGGTAGATCAGCGGCGCGGCCAGGTTGGCCGGCACGCTCGGGGCCCCGGCTGTGACGGCGGACTGGATGGTCGACGGCGTGGGAAGCACGAAGTTGCCCGCCTGGTTCTTCAACATGGACTCTTCGAGGCCGGATGACTTGGCGGTGCTCTCGGAACTGATACCGATGTAGGCGACGCAGCCCGGAGTGTTCTTGCAGGTTTGCACCATACCGGGGTTGCCGCTGGCCGTGAGCTCGTTGGTGACGGGCGGCCAGGTCACCGTGGTCCCGAAGCCGGGCCCGTTCTGCCAGGACGTATTGGTGGCGGAGAGGAAGCTGGTGAAGATGAACGTGTCACCCGATCCGTCCACCCGGCGCACCGGGACGATCGTGGTGGAGGGAAGGGTCGACGCCGGGGTTCAGCGAGGAGATGGCGGAATCGTTCCACTTGGTGATCTTGCCCTGATAGATCTGGGCCAGAACATCACCGCTCAGCTTGAGATTGGGCACGCCCGGGAGGTTGTAGTTGACGGCCTGGGACGACACTGCGATCGGGACGTTCTGCAAGCCTGGGTTGGCGGCTCGCTGGCCCGGGCTCAGATAGGCGTCCGAACCGCCCATCTGCACGGTGCCGGCGATAGCGTCGGAGATCCCCTTACCGGAGCCGCCCGCAGCCGGCGCCAGGATGATGTTCGAGTAGGCCGCCCGCAACGGCGAGACCAGCTCCTGCAGGAACGGATAGAGCAGGCTCGACCCGGACTCGTTGAGGGTGGCCACGCTCGTGGGGTTGCCGGTGCTCACACTGGAGCTCGAAGGCGTCGAGGGGCTGGACGGACTGGAGGCGCTCGTGGGGGAGCTGGCGTTGGTAGTCGGGGTCGACGAAGACTTGGAGGAGCTGCCGCACGCGGCTATGGCCAATCCGGCAAAACCAATAGCCGCAACAGATATCAGGCGTTTCAACGGTCACCTCGCAGGTTCGTCGGTCGGTCGTCCGCAGCCGGTGCCTCGACAGCTCGCCGCACCTCGCGGTCAGGCAGGGCAAACCCACCGGCAAGCGCACGACCGGCGAAGCACCCGTTGCATAGACGCCCTCAACGTAGGACAGCTGAATAACGCACAAGTGGCCTGAAAGTGAACGGAAGCTGAACACCCGCGGAAAAGCGGTCGTCCGAGCGCTGCGGGCGCGGACCCGGGGCGTTCGCTGCGGTTCTTCAGTGGTTGCTCAGCGGGTGGTGCGGGCCGCCGGGTCGGCCATGAGGTCCTGCACCTCCGGCGACAGCCGTCCGTCGAGGAGATCCTGGAGCGTCACCGCCTCCAGGACGGCCCGGAGACTGGCTCGCACCGCCACCCAGACTTCGGTCAGCCGGCGAGCCGCGCCCTGGTAGGAAACGGCCTCGGGTCGCTGCCCCCGCACCCGGGCCAGCGGCCCGTCCGCAGCTCGGATGATGTCGGCGATGGTGATCTCGGCAGCCGGCCGGGCCAGCCAGTAGCCGCCCTCGGCACCCCGCCGGCTTTGCAACAGCCCGGCTTGGCGCAGCTGGGCCAGGATGGCCTCGAGGAACTTGGGCGGGATCTGCTGGGCGGCCGCCAGGTACTCCCCCTTCACTGGTCCGCCTCCTTGGGCGGCCAGCTCCATCATCGCCCGGACGGCGTAGTCGGATTTGGCGGAGACCTGCACCGAGGCTCAGCGCCCGTCGGGCGGGGGCAGGTAGGACGCCTTTACGAAGCGGCTCCCTTCGGTCTCGAGAACCCACACGGACCCTTTGGCCTGCCGAGGTCTCGAGCCGAGATCCAGGTGGTCTTCGTCCGCCAATGCCACCAGGATCTCGGCGATCACGTCGCCGTGGGTACACAGTGCGATTTTCTCGCTCCCCACCTGCCGCACGAGGGCCAGGGCCGACAGCCCCGCGCCTTCGGCCAGGACCTCGTCCTTCTGGACCGCCAGGTCGAACGCCTTGCCCAGCGGGGCGACGGTCTGGAAGCACCGCACCGCCGGACTGGAGACGATCCGCTGCGGGGCGTACCCCGCCACGGTCTCCACCAGGCTCTTGGCCTGCTTGACCCCCCGGGCCGAGAGGCGCCGGGCCGAATCCGGGCCTGCGCCATTCGCGCCGCGACCCGGCGTGGGCGTGACGAATAAGGAGCACGGGCACCCAACCAGTTTGCCAGATCGCCGACCGGGCCCAAGGCGAAGCACAAATGCGAACTGCAGACCGAAATCGTCCCGCGCCAATTACCCTGATAACCATGGCGTCCTCGGCATCGACGGTGGCTCCGGCCCCCGCCGGAGGCGAGGAGGCCCGCCCGCCGAGCACGGCCCTCGGCCCGGTCCGGCGGGGCCTTCGCGAGCTCGGGCTGGCGCTGATCACGCTGGGCGTGATCCTGCTCCTGTTCGTCACGTACCAGCTTTGGGGCACGAGCATCGCCGAGACGCACCACCAGGCCGCCCTGAAAAAAGGCTTCAACGAAGCGGTCGCCGCGGCCCAGGCCACCAAGAGCAACGGCACCTCCGGTGACAACAACGCCGGGGCCGACACGGTGGGTGGGTCTCCGGCCACCGCCAACCCCTCCCCTGCCGTCGGCGGAGCCATCGCCCACATGATGATCCCGAAGATCCACGTCAACAAGTACGTGGTCCAAGGAGTCGACGAGTCGGATCTGGAGCAGGGCCCGGGTCATTACCCGCAAACGGTCCTGCCGGGCCAGGCCGGCAACGCGGCCATCGCCGGGCACCGAACGACATATGGCGCGCCCTTCTTCGACCTCGACAAGCTCGGAGTCGGCGACACCATCACGCTCACCAACACGGCAGACCAGACGTTCACCTACCGGGTATCACAAGCCCCGTTCGTGGTCAGCCCCTCGGATGTGGCGGTGCTCGACCCCACGCCTTTCGCTCAGCTGACCCTGACCACCTGCAACCCGCGATTTTCCGACACCTCGCGCCTCATCGTGGTGGCCCGGCTCGTCAACGCTCCGGCCCAGCCGGCTCCGCAGACCACCCCGTCCGCGCCCGCCGCCAACCAGGTGAAGCCGGCCGCGGCCACGACCACCACCCTCGGCAACGGCACCAGCTCCGGCTGGCCGCCCGCCCTCCTCTACGGGGCGCTGGTCGTGGTCCTCTGGGTCGGGACGCGGCTGCTCATCAACCGGACCCGGCGTTGGACCCGGGCCGGGGTGTATGTGGTCGGCATCGCCGTGTGCCTGGTCCCGCTGTGGTTCACCTTCGAGAACGTGGTGCGCATCCTCCCGCAAAACATCTAAACCAGAACATCTAACGGGCCCAGGGAGGTCTGCGAGACTGGGTTTCGGCACCCCAATCACGACGGAGGACCCGTGAAGCAGCTGCAGGTTTCGAATGAGCTCCTGGGCGACGCTCGCCAACTACGGGAGCTGCTCGACATCGAGGGATACGTCTTCTTCCGCGACGTGATCGACCACAAGCTGGTACAGCATGTCAAGCACGGGGTCATGGCGTGGTTCGCCTCCCAGGGCTTGGTCGAGGTGGTCGACGACGAACCCATCTGGACGGGGGCGGATGTGGGGGCGATCGGTCTCTATCCAGATGGTCTGGTCGACACCAACCTCTGCGAGTGGTTCGCCTTGCGTCCGAGTGTTCGAGCTTTTTACGAGCAGGTGTTCGGCGAGCCGGCTCACGTCTTGCCTATGGGGGAATATCAGTTCCCCTGGCCGGGCAAACCGGACACCTGGTCGATCGTTCATCAGGACGGACCGTACAACCCTGGACTCGATTTCTTCGTCGTCTGGGTTCCTTTGATGTCGATCGACGAAGCACTTGGGGGCCTGGCGATCGTTCCCACCCCTCAATCGCGAGGGTCACTGCAGTTCAGTCCGGAGCCTAACGCCCAGCATCTTCCCTTTATCCCCAGGGACACCTTCCCGGAAGAGGCGTGGCACCGCATCGACTATCAACCCGGTGACGTCCTGATCTTCGGGGCGTGGACGCCGCACTGTGGCATGCCGAACACGACCGATCTGATCCGTCTATCCATTGACATCCGGGTCCAGCCCACGTCATCGCCACGCCCGATCCTCGGGGTGGTGATTGTCGATGAGCCCGATCGCGTCGTGATCGGTACGGACGGCGGAGAGGAACTCCCGCTCGCCGTAGATGGCCATACCTCCATGCCGTACATCGAGCGAAACCTCCTTGGTCGACGCGTGCTTGCCACCGAGGACGCAGGCCGAGCCGTGCTGATCCGCAACCAACGGGGCCACCTCCCCTGGGACCAGTGACGCCGCTGGCCTGACCGGCTTCGTCGTCCCCAGTCGACATCTGTACTATTTGTCCCGTCGACCGGCGCGAGGGTCGAGAAACGGGAGGGATGACGATGGGATTGTCGAGTCACGTCGTACATCGTCGCCGCCGGATTGCCGGCGCGTGTGCACTGGCGGGAGCAGTATCGCTGCTGGCGGTCGCGTGCAGTTCGAGCAGCAAGCAGCAGAGATCGTGACGGGTCTGGAATCGCTCAAGGGCGACACCCTGGACGGCTGGGCACCCCCGCCCACCTTCCCGGCCGGCAAACCGCACCCCATCGACTGCTGGTTCACCGGCAAGGTCGAGAACGGCGTGCCCAGCGTCGCCAACAACGGTCAGGTGACCTGCCAGCACGGTTCCACCTCGTAAGCGGCAACGGCAGCCCGTCTGGGCTCTAGCGATCACCGACGCAAGACAGAGGAGGCAAGAGGGGTCCGGGGCCGTCGAGGCTGGTGTCCGTTCCTCCGGACCCCGGCGTCGACGAGCCTGGAGCCCCTTAAGAGGAAGAGGACAGCGCCTCGGCGAGAGCGTCGAGGACGGCCACGTCGTGGGCGTAACTGAGGCGAGCTCGAGCCTCGTCAAAGGGAACCCAGGTCGCCTCGTCCACCTCGTTGGCGCCGAGGGCGTCGCCGCTGGCCGCGGTCATCGCCCAGTAGCGAACCCGCTTGTGCTTGCCGCTGCGGTCGAGGTAGGTGGTGCTGGGCAGCTCGGCCCCGATGTGGGCTTCGATGCTGGTCTCCTCCTGGACCTCGCGCCGGGCGGCCTGTTCGTCGGACTCGCCCGGGTCCACCTTTCCTTTGGGGAGGCTCCAGTCGTCGTAGCGGGGCCGGTGCACGAGCACGACTTCGAGGATCCCCGACCCGGTCCGGCGCCACACCACCCCGCCCGCAGCCCGCACGACCGGGCCTCGGCGGCCCCCCGTGGGTCCGTCCGTGGTCACCCTCCGATGTCGTTCTGCGCTTCGGGTTCCCTCCGACGCCGGGAACGGGTGACGGCCAGCTTCTGCAGGGCCTGCTGGGCGTTGATACCGGTCACGGTGGGCACCTTGCACCAGGTGCCGTCGGCCCCGAGGGCCCAGGCCCGCTCGTCGTCGGCGAGCTGCAGCTCCAGGATTTCGCCGAGGCGGAACTTCATGTCGGGCGACTCGATGGGAACGATGGCCTCGACTCGCCGCTCCAGGTTTCGTTCCATCATGTCGGCCGAGCCGATGAAGTACTCCCCGCCTCCGGCGCCGAAGTAATAGATCCGCGAGTGCTCCAGCCAGCGGCCCACGATGCTGCGAACCTGGATGTGCTCGGACAATCCGGGTACCCCGGGTCGCAGGCAGCAGATGGCGCGGACCACCAGATCGATGCGCACACCGGCCTGGGAGGCGCGGTACAGGGCGTCGATGATGCCCCGATCGACCACGTTGTTGAGCTTCCAGATGATGCGCCCGCGCTTGCCCCGATCGGTCTCCCGCTCGATGAGCTCGACCACCCGGGCCCGCAACATGGCCGGCGCCACGATCAGCCGCCGGTAGCCGACGCGCCGGCTGTAGCCCGTCAGGTAGTTGAACAGGTCGGTGAGGTCCGCACCCAGATCGGGCGCGGCCGTCAGGATGCCCAGGTCTTCGTACATCCGCGCCGTGCTCGAGTTGTAGTTGCCGGTGCCAATGTGGCAGTAGCGGCGGATGCCGTCGCCCTCTTGGCGCACAACCAGGGCGGTCTTCGAGTGGGTCTTCAGGCCGACCAGGCCGTAGACCACGTGCACCCCGGCTTCCTCCAACGCCCGGGCCCAGCCGATGTTGGCCGCCTCGTCGCCGCGGGCCTTGAGCTCCACGAGAGCGGCCACCTGCTTGCCGCGCTCCGCCGCCCGGATGAGGGCCCGCACGATGGGGCTGTCCCCCGACGTCCGGTAGAGGGTCTGCTTGATGGCCAGGACGTCCGGGTCCCTCGCCGCCTGGCTGATGAACGCTTCCACCGACTGGGCGAAGCTTTCGTAGGGATGCTGCACCAGGATGTCGCCCTGGCGCATGGCGGAGAACACGTCACTGGTCTCGCCCTCGCCGGTCGCCAGCCGGGCCGGGGTGACCGGGACGAACGGCTCGTCCTTCAGTTCCGGGCGGTCCAGGCCGTACATCACCCAGAGGGCGGTGAGGTCGAGGGGGCCGGCCACGTCGTAGACGTCCTCCGGCCGCAGGTCGAGCTCCCGGGTCAGCAAGGTCCGCACCTCGTCGGTGACGGCGGCGTCGATCTCCAGGCGGACCGCCCGGCCGAAACGGCGTCGGCGGAGCTCCATCTCCACCGCCTCGAGCAGGTCGTCGGCCTCCTCCTCCTCGAGCGTCAGGTCCGCGTTGCGGGTGACCCGGAAGGGGTGATGACTCTCGATCTCCATGCCCGGAAAAAGGGCGCCGAGGTGGACGGCGATGGCCTGCTCGAGCGCCACGAACCGCTTGCCGTCGGGCATGGCGAGCAGCCCGGGCAGGACGGGTGGGATCTTGACCCGGGCGAATCGCCGCTCCCCACCGACCGGATCGCGGACGATGACCGCCAGATTGAGCGACAGGTTGGAGATGTAGGGGAAAGGGTGCCCCGGATCCACGGCCAGCGGGGTCAACACCGGAAAGATCCGCTCGATGAACACTTTCTCGAGCCAGGCCCGATCGTCGTCGTCCAGCTCGTCCGAGTCCTGGACCCGAACGCCGGTATCGGCGAGGCGGGGCAGGATCTCGTCCAGGAACGCGACCTGGCGCCGGGCGAAAAGCGACTCCACCTCGGTCCGGATCCGCTGGAGCTGATCGGTAACCGACAGCCCGTCGGGACTGGTGCCGGAGATGCCGGCGGCCTCCTGGTCTTTGAGCCCGGCCACCCGCACCTGGAAGAACTCGTCCATGTTGGAGCTGAAAATGGCCAGGAAGCGAATGCGTTCGAGCAGCGGGAGGTCGTCGCGTTCGGCCAGGGCCAGAACCCGGCTGTTGAAATCCAGGGTCGACAACTCCCGGTTGATGTAGCGGGGGTCGCCCTCCGTCTCGGACGGCGCGGTGAGAGCCGGAGCCAGCAGATCCAGGCCCGGAGTCCCGCCCTCGTCCAGCGTGCCTATGCCGGGCGCCACCACGATCTCAGGCTACTCCTACGATTCGTCGTCCTCATCGGGCTGGCCCAGGTCCCAGTCGAGCAGGAGGTTCTCCCGTTCGGCGTCGCGGGCCACCCGTTCCCGGTTGCGGCGGAACTGCGGGTCGTGGGGCGGCAGCAGGAGGAGCCGGGCCAGCGCCCGCTGGCGGAACTCCTCGATGAGGCTCCGATCCCCGAAGTCCGAATCGACCCGCCAATGCGGTGCGACAGGGCCCAGGTACACGACGCGAATGTGGCCGCGGGGAGGAACGACCTCGTCACCTTGCTGGCTGGCCTGAATGGACACGGCCGCCCAGACTACTGGCGATCGCCCTCCCGCGGGCCACGGAGGCGGTTGGCCGCGGATATGACGGCCTGGAGCGAGGCATCCAGGATGCTCGAGTCGATGCCGACACCCCACGTCCGTGGCCCGTCCGGCGTGGTCGCCTGGACGTAGGCCACCGCTGACGCCTCACTGCCGGCCGTGAGGGCGTGCTCGTGGTAGTCCTCGACGGAGAGCTCGAAGGCCAGCTCCGCCCGGATCCCGTTGACGAGGGCGGCCACCGGGCCGTTGCCCTGCCCGGAGATCGTCCGATGGTGACCGTCCACGAGGACCTGGGCGACCACGGAGGTACCTCTTTCCCCACCGGAAACGACCTCGCTGGAGATGAGCCTGATGCCGGCATCGTCCGGCAGGTAGGAACTGGCGAAGACGTCCCACAGCTCCCCCGGCTTGATCTCGGTACCGCTCGCCTCCGTGACCGCCTGCACCTGCTTGGAGAACTCGACCTGCAGCGCCCGGGGCAGGTCCAGCCCGTGCTCGGTGTCCATCAGGTAGGCCACCCCGCCCTTGCCGGACTGGCTGTTGACCCGGATGATGGCCTCGTAGGTCCGGCCGACGTGCTTGGGATCGATCGGCAGGTACGGCACCTCCCACGTGGTGTAGTCGTCGGGGAGGGCGTCCATGCCCTTCTTGATGGCGTCCTGGTGGGAGCCGGAGAAGGCGGTGTACACCAGGTCCCCGGCGTAGGGGTGGCGCGGGTGCACCGGAAGGCGGTTGCAGTACTCGGCAACCCGCCGCAGGTGGTCGATGTCGTGGAGGTCGAGATGCGGGTCCACGCCCTGGGAGAAAAGGTTGAGAGCAAGGTTTACGACGTCGACGTTGCCCGTGCGCTCACCGTTGCCGAAGAGGGTTCCCTCGACCCGGTCCGCCCCGGCCAGTTGGGCCAGCTCGGCGGCGGCCACCGCGGTACCCCGGTCGTTGTGGGGATGGACGCTCAGCACGACCGAGTCCCGTTTGGGGATGTGACGGCCAAACCACTCGAGGACATCGGCGTAGCTGTTGGGTCCGTACATCTCCACGGTGTTGGGCAGGTTGAGGATCATCTTGCGATCCGGGGCCGGTTCGAGCACGTCCATCACCGCGGCACAGATCTCGACCGCAAAGTCGGGTTCGGTGCCCGTGAAGCTCTCCGGGGAGTACTCGTAGAACACCGACGTCGTCGGCACCATCTCCTCGTACTTCTTCACCAGCCGGGCCGCCGTCGTGGCGATGTCGACGATCCCGCTACGATCCAGGCCGAACACCACCCGCCGTTGCAGGGTCGAGGTGGAGTTGTAGAAGTGCACGATGGCCTGTCGAGTTCCCGCGATGGCGTCGAACGTGCGCTCGATCAGCTCCGGACGACACTGCACCAGCACCTGGATGACCACGTCGTCGGGGATGCGGTCCTCCTCGATGATCTGGCGGATGAAGTCGAAGTCCGGCTGGGACGCGGCCGGAAACCCGACCTCGATCTCCTTGAAGCCCATGCCGATCAGGGTCTCGAAGAAGGCGAGCTTGCGGGCCGGGTCCATCGGGTCGATGAGGGCCTGGTTACCATCCCGGAGGTCCACGCTGCACCAGACCGGGGCCGCGCTCAGCTGACGGTCGGGCCAGGTGCGGTCGGGCAACTCGAGCGGCCGGTAGGGCCGGTACCTCTCGTAGGGCATGTCGCAAGGGGTCGGGTAGGCGTACGCAGCCATCGGGAACCTCGTGTCAGGTCGGCAGGCGGGTGGGCAACAAAAAACCTCCCGGCCCGAAGGCGCAGGAGGTTTCGGCGAGCACCGAGATGTGGTGCTCGCCTACATCAGAAGAAGAAGTCCGGTGGTCGGCGCGGGCATAACAAACGACACGCTACCAGACCGTCCGGGTGGCCGGCGAATGGTTGGTGATGGCTGCGCTGCTCTCCGGCGGTTCGAACACCGACTGCACGGCGACCCGACCGGGCCCCCACATGCGCAGCCAGACCTGGCGGTAGTTGTACCGGCCGCTCCAGGCCATACCGCCGGAGTTGGGGTACTCGAGGTGCAGCTGCATCCCGACCGCCGGGTCCTTGTAGACGAGGGCGGTGGGCTGGATGCAGATCGTTTCGCCCGGGCCCAGATCGCGGATGAACATGTTGCCCGGCGAGTGCAACAGCAACAGACCGGGCCCGGCCTCGGCGTAGAAGACGTCGATGTACAGGCCGAGGGGGTAGTGGGTCTCCCGGTCGTCGCCGCTGCCGGTCGTGATCCAGATTCCCGGCTGCTCCCAGCTGTAGCCGACGTTGCCCGTGGCCGCCAGGAAACGGTGCTCGCGCACCCAGACCGCCTGGCCCTGCTGCAGCGGGATGGCGACCACCTCGCCCGGCGCGTCCTCCGACAGCGCCAGGTGGCCGGGCCCGTGCCCCTCGAGCATGACGAGCGGTAAGCCGGCCCGGACCCGGTTCCACCCGCCGGCCATGGGCATGGCCTCCATCTGCACGGTGGGCTCGGCCCAGAGGACCTGATGGTGGGAAAAATAGATCCACTCATCGCCGGCCAGGTCGAAGTCCGCCACCGGCACGCACGTGCCTTCGATTTGGCACGACGAACGACCGAAGCGGATACGGGCCATGTCCCGCACGGGGGGTTGTTCCTGCCAGCCTGAGTCGCTGACGGTTTCCCGCACGTTGACGGGCGCGCCGCAGTGCGGGCACGATCGCCCGCCGGCATCACTCGGCAAGCGGCAGTACCGGCAGGAGTAGCTGGTGGCGGTGGTGGTGGTGGGCGTCGTCACGGGGGAGGGGTTAACCGGTGTGGTGATGGAAGTACATGGACTGGATCCCTACCCGGCCCGGCCCCGTCATCTCGGCCAGGTACATACCGTGGCGCATGAATCCGGTCTTCACGTTCTGCTGGACGGTGGTCATCGTCACCGAGGAGTCCTTGTAGAGGAACCCGCCCGGTTCGACGAGGATCTTTTCCCCGTCTCCCAGGGTCCGCTGGAACACGTTGCCGTAGCCGTGGAGCAGGAGGATGCCCTGCTCCCCTGAGGTGACGAAACGATCCAGGTACATGCCCTCGCCGTGGAGCATGTTGGTCATGCCTTTGATGCGCTCGAACGAGTAGCTGATGGAATGCGACGCGACGAGGAAGGCGTGTTCCCGTACGTCGATCTCCATGCTCGGGTGCAGGGGCAGGACGACCAGCTCCCCGGACGCGTCCCGGGAGAAGGCCACCCGGCCGGGACCGTGGGCCACGGAGATCACGAGCGGCATGCCGCCGAGCATGCGCTTGAGGCCCCCTCCCACCGCCAGGGCCGACAAGGGGGCGCCTTCGTCCTTCCACAGCAGGACGTGATGTTCGAAAAAGACGGAGTCTCCCTCGGCCAGGTTGATCTCGGCCACGGGCACCAGCTCCCCCTCCACCTGGCAGGTGCTGTTGGAAAACCGGAACTCCGTCATGTCCCTCAGCCGGGGCGCCTCAGCCCAGCCGGAGTCGCTGACCAGGTTGCGCGCGTCGAGGGGAGCGCCGCAGGTCGCGCAGGCGGTCTGGCCGGTGTCGTTCTGTGCCTTACACCACTGGCACTCGATGCGGTCCATGCGTGCGGAAGCTAGCACCACCCCCTGACGCGCCGCTTGGCAAGCCAGCTGAGATGACGCTGAGCGCAAAAGAGTGGCGCTCGGGCCTCGAGGGACTACACTGCTCGCGGGGCAGGAGAGGTTCCCGGCCGAGTTCCGGCTCGGTTGAAGAAGTTTGTGGGAACCAACTGGCGGGCACCAACGTACTAATGGTGCGGGTTACCACGCCCCGAGGTGAGCTTGACGGTATCTGATGCACATCTAAGAGACTCTGCAGGGGGACTGTCCGACGGAGGTCGAGTAGTGGACACGACGTGGATGGCTGACGGCAAGTGCCGGGACCTGCCACCCGAGACGTTCTTTCCCAGCGATGGGGTGGGGGTGGAGATCGCCCGCCGCATCTGCGCGGATTGCCCCGTGAAGCCGGCTTGCCTGGAATACGCCCTGCACAACCGGATCGAACACGGTGTGTGGGGTGGCGCTTCAGAGCGGGAGCGCCGCCGCATCGCCCGCCAGCGCCGGAGCGTCCAGGCCGCGGCCCCTCACGCCGTGGGGTCGCCTCGCTGGAGGCCGCCCGAGGCCTCCTAGGGGGGCGGCGCGGCGACGGAGCTCAGCGTAGGGTGGCCGTGCCCGTGCCGTCAGGGCCCCGTCGCCCGGAGCGTCGTCAGGAAGAGGAGCCCGAAGGACCAGCACCTTCGTGTCGTACCTGCTCCTCGCGGGCCCGCAGCAAGGCGTCGAGCTCTGACCTCGACAGGGTGACCGACTGCTCGGTGGTGGGTGCCACCGAGGCCAGCTGCTGAGGCGCAGGCGCGGCCGCTGCGGTGGTGGTGGCGGCGGCCGGGGTCTTGGCCGCCTCCTTCTGCTGAGCATCCGCTTCGGCTTCGTCGTGGGCCTTGCGGAACTCCTTGCCCGCCAAGCCCACGTTGCGGGCGATCTTCGGCAGCTGGCTCCCGCCGACGAGCACAACCAGGGCAATGAGGAGGACGATCCCGCCGTCGACCCCAAAAATGTTTGCGATCATGTCGTCAATCTACTCCCTGCGGTCGGGCTGTTTTTACACGCACGCACCCCCCGCAGTAAGCCTTCCCACAATGGGCGACAAAACCACGGATGACCCGTTCTGGACAGACTCCGAGACTGCGGTCACCCCCGGATGACGAGGGCCCGCCGACGCTGGCTGGAGTGCGTGATCAACGTCAGCGAGGGGCGCGACACCAGCGCCATCCGGGCGATCAGCGCGGCGGCGGGGCCCCACCTCCTGGACGTCCACTCTGACCCCGACCATCACCGCTCGGTCCTGACCTTGGCCGGTCAGGTGGGTCGGGCCGGTCCGGTGGGTCGGGCCGGTCCGGTGGGTCGGGCCGGTCCGGTGGGTCGGGCCGGTCCGGTGGGTCCAGCCGGTCCGGTGGGTCGGGCCGGTCCGGTGGGTCCAGCCGGTCCGGTGGGTCGGGCCGGTCAGGTGGGTCCAGCCGGTCAGGTGGGTCCAGCCGGTCGGGCCGGCGACCTCGAAGGCGCGGTCCACGCCGTGGCCCGCACTGCGGTGGAAACCCTGGACGTGCGGTCCCACACCGGAGCCCACCCCCGCATCGGCGCCATCGACGTGGTGCCTTGGGTGTGCCTCGAGGGCTGGCCGGTCGGCGACGGGCCCATCGAGATCGCCGTCGAGGCCCGAGACCGTTTCGCCCTCTGGGCGTCATCCGTCCTCGACCTGCCCTGCTTCCGCTACGGACCCGAGCGATCGCTGGCGGACGTCCGCCGAGAGGCCTGGACGACCCTGGCCCCCGACGTCGGGCCGGAGCGGCCGCACCCCACCGCCGGCGCGGTGGCGGTCGGCGCTCGACCGTTGCTCGTCGCCTACAACCTGTGGCTGGCCACCTCCGATCTGGATCAGGCCAGGGCGATTGCCAACGCCATCCGAGGGCCGGGACTGCGCACCCTGGGCCTGCAAGTGGGGCAGGCAGTCCAGGTTTCGTGCAACCTCACTGATCCCTGGTCGGTCGGCCCGGCGGCCGCCTTTGACGCCGTCGCCACCCGGGCCGACGTGGCCAGAGCCGAGCTGGTCGGACTGATCCCCGAAGCGGTGCTCCAACACGCCCCCCGCCACCGGTGGCCCGAGCTCGACCTTCACCCGGCCGCGACGATCGAGGCCCGCCTGGAGGAGGCGGGCCTCGACGGGGGAAGGTTTGAGATCTAGCACCCTGTCGTTAGGCCACCCCTCCTGCGCGGCGCTCGAGCGCCCGCCGCCGGCGGATCTTGCGCCGCTCGCGTTCGCTCAGGCCGCCCCAGATGCCGAACTTCTCACCGTTGGCGAGGGCGTACTCCAGACAGTCCTCGCGAACGACGCAGCCCCGGCAGACCTCTTTGGCTTCTCGCGTCGACGCGCCCCGTTCGGGGAAAAACAGGTCGGGGTCGACACCCATGCAGTTGGCCTGCCGCTGCCAACTTCTCTCCGCCGACTGAAAAACCATGTCCACGAGATCGCTCACCGCAACTCCCCTCGTCGGTGATCCAGGTAGTGGCCGCCTGCTGACTACCACCCTTGTAACTACATTGTTGTGATCTTCGTCGCATCGTCGCCTGGAAGCAAGGGGAAATCCGACATTTCTTCATTCCGATCTGCTAAAGGCTGCGGGGCATGGAGATCGTGGCCGTCCAGGGAGATATCACTGCCGAGACCGTCGATGCCGTGGTGAACGCGGCCAATTCCTCTCTGGCGGGAGGCGGAGGCGTCGACGGCGCCATCCACCGAGCCGCCGGCTCGGCAGCCCTCCGCGCCGCCTGTGCCGCCCTCGGGGGATGCGGCGCCGGCGACGCCAAAGCCACCCCCGGCCTGGCCCTCCCCGCCCGTTGGATCATCCACACGGTCGGGCCGGTCTGGCGAGGCGGCAACCACGGCGAGCCCGACCTGCTGGCCTCCTGCTACCGGCGCAGCCTGGCCGTGGCCGACGAGCTCGGCGCCCGTTCTATCGCCTTCCCCGCCATCTCCACGGGCATCTACGGCTACCCCAGAGAGGCCGCGGCTCGGCTGGCGGTGGACACCCTGCGGGCCGCGGACACGCATGTCGAGCTGGTCCGTCTCGTCGCCTTCGATTCGGACACGCTGCTGATGTACCAGGCCGCGCTGGAGGAGGGTAGGTAGGCAGGGTGGGTAGGCAGGGTGGGTAGGCAGGGTGGGTAGGCGGGGCAGTCGGCGGAGCTATGGCGCGCACCCTTTTCCCCTTGCGCTAACCGGCCTGGAGGGCGAACAGCCGGCGGCGCTCCGCCACTTTGGCCAATACCGTTGCCTGGATCCGCGCCGGCGTCCACCCGGGCGTGACCTCGAGCACATCCCAACCCGCCAGGACGAGGTCGCTGATGCGGACCCGATCCAGCGCGAACCGGCCGACCTGCCCGTGAAACTCCTTGCCGACCCACTCGACGGCGAAGCGAAGTTCGGGTATGGCCCGATCGACCCGGCGCGTGTGCCCGCCGGCAACGACCCGATATTGCCGTTTGGCCTCCGGAAGACCGAGTTCGTCCCACAAGCGGTCCATGCACAGCTCCCAATCGTTGGCGCCAGGGTCGTACCCCGGCACTCGCTGGGCCAGAACCTGATGGATCGGATCGAGGCGCCGTCGACCTGGGCCGCGATGAGAGTCGAGAAGGCGCTCGATCTCGCCCAAGCTCAGGACCCGGCGTCGCAGGGCCTCGTCGGTGCATCGACCGAGCAGGGTGGCGTCGATGACGCTCGCCAGGTCGAAGATGGTTCGGGCGGCTGACGTGACCGGGACCCTCCGCCGACTGGAACGTTCGCGAGAGTCGAGCACCCGGCGGTGCACGTCCACGCCCCTTAGACGACGTTGGCTGGGTGCGGTCAGATGGATCGACTCCTCGTTACCGGGCGAGCCAGCTCCGTCGAAGAGGTCCCACAAACGCGCCGCTGTCAAATGGGACGCCACGGCGGTCAATCCGGCCGCCAAGACTGCAGCCAGTACAGCTGTCTCCCACGTGACCTGAACGCCCGGGAGGAGGTAGACGCCCCGCCGAAGCGGCCAGAGACGACCGCCGGCAAGCGCCCAGTAGCGGCCGGACGGCCCCAGTCCGATGGCTCCCAGCTGATCCGAGGTGATCAGGCCCCATTGCCGTCGTCCGATGCGATCGAGCTGGTGGAGCAGGGGTGTCCTCATCGGCAGGCCATTGCCACCCCGTCGCTCACCCGTCGTCATGTGCACACCATGCCCTGTGGGTGTGTCTGCATCCTTTTTTGGTATCTAAACCGCGTATTACGCGGTTTAGATACCAAAAACGAAATCGACGACGGGCGAGAGAGCGAGGGAGGGGTGCGGCGACCGGCCGAGAAGCGACCGGCCGAGAAGCGACCGGCCGAGAAGCGACCGGCCGAGAAGCGACCGGCCGAGAAGCGACCGGCCGAGAAGCGACCGGCCGAGAAGGCCACCGACCGACCGCCGACCGACCGCCGGCCAGCGAGCTAGCCCACGAGGATTCGGCGCACCGCGTCTTCGGAGTCGACGGTCACCAGGGCGATCACCTCGTCCCCGGCCAGCAGGACGGTGTCGCCCCGGGGGACGACCACCCGCCGGTTGCGGACTACCGCGACCAGGCTGGCGTCGCGGGGGATGCCGAGGTCCGCGACCTGGTGATCACAGGCGGGGCTGTCCTCGGCCAGGGTGACCTCGACCAGGCCGGCCTTGCCCTCCGAGAAGTGCAACAGACGCACCAGGCTGCCCACCGACACGGCTTCCTCGACGAGGGCCGTCATGAGATGCGGGGTCGACACCGACACGTCGACGCCCCAGGTCTCGTTGAACAGCCAGTCGTTCTTCGGGTGGTTGACCCGGGCGATGACCCGGGGCACGGCGAACTCCTGCTTGGCCAGCAGGGACACCACCAGGTTGTCCTCGTCGTCTCCGGTCGCGGCGACCACCACGTCGGCTTCGCCGAAGCCGGAGTCGCGCTGGGTGCTGAGCTCGCAGGCGTCGCCGGTGAACCAGACGCAGTTGTCCACCGCGTGGGACTGTTCCCGGGCCACCACGCCGGGGTCGGCTTCGACGATCAGCACCTGGTGGCCGTTGCGGGCCAGGTCGAGGGCGATGGACCGGCCGACCACACCCCCGCCGGCGATCGACACCTTCATGACGACCGCCGGGCCCGCTCGGACCGCCCGTCCGCCTCACCGGCCGATTGGGCGGCCTGGAGAAGCCGGTCCAGATCGGGCAGCGCTTCGCTCCGCACGGCGAAGTGCACCAGATCGCCCTCCTGACCGACCAGGACGGAGCTGACCATGCGGGCCTTCCCGCCTCTGGTGACGATGACCGGCCGGAACCGCTCGCCATCGGCGAGCTCCGCATACCCTTTCCCGCAGAAGGCGTCCGGCAGCAGCCGCTCGACCACGCGGATCTCGCCCGTGGGGTCTGTCCACGCCGTGACCGCCTCGTCCGGCAGCATGCGGCGGATCACCTGATCGACGGTCCAGCTCACGGTGGCCACGGTCGGAATGCCCAGCCGCTGGTAGACGACGGCCCGGCCGGGGTCTTTGATCCGGGCCACCACGTGGGGAACCTCGAACGTCTCCCGGGCGATGCGGGCGCTCAGGATGTTGGTGTTGTCCCCGCTGGTCACGGCGGCCAGACCGCCTGCGTCGGCCACGCCGGCCTCCAGGAGATCGTCCCGGTCGAACCCGAACCCGACGACGGTCTGCCCGCCCCAGTCCTCTGGAAGCCGCCGGAAGGCGTTGCGATCCCTGTCGATGATGGCCACGCCGTGCCCCTCGCGCTGAAGGCTCACGGCCAGCGCCGATCCGACCCGGCCGCAGCCCACCACGATCACTCGCATTCAGCCCACCATTCCACAAAATGCCCGGTCTCGCCGGGACCTCAGGACCTCAAGCCGATCGGCGCCGGGCCCGCTTCTGGTCGAGAAAGTCGACGAGCACGTAGTCGCCGAGGGTCTCGGGCGTGGTGAAAAATGCTCGTCCCCGGTTGAGCTCCGTCATCTTCTCTACGAACGCCCGCAGGTAGCCGGTGGCGTCGAGCATGAACGTGTTGATGCGGATCCCTTCCCGGGTCGCCCGGGCCACCTCGGCCAGCGTCATCCGGATCGTTTCCGGGGCGGGCGGGTAGCTGAAGAACGGCTCTCCGCTCGGCAGGATGTGGGCGGTGGGCTCGCCGTCGGTGATCATGATGACCTGCTTGGTCCCGCTTTGCCGGGCCAGCATCCGCCGGGCGAGAACCAGCGCGTGCTGCATGTTGGTCCCGTAGGTGTAGTCCCAGGACACCTCGGGCAGCTGGGCTGCCGGCAGCTCGCGGGCGAGCTCACCGAACCCGACCAGGCCCAGGTAGTCGCGGGGGAACTGGGTCGTGATGAGCGAGTGCAGCGCCATGGCGACCTTTTTGGCGGCCAGGAAGTTGTCGCGCATCGGCATGGAGAGCGAAAGGTCGAGCGCCAGCACCGTCGCCGTCGACGTCTGGGACTCCGTCCGCTCCACTTCGAAGTCTTCCGCCGACAGCCGCACCGGGGTGCCAGACCCCTGGCGGGCGATGGCGTTGCGGACCGTCCGCTCGATAGAGAGGTTGAAGGGGTCCCCCCACTCGTAGGCTTTGGTCTCGTAGGTGCGCTCGTGGCCGACGCCGACCGGCTCGGTGATGTGGCGCCCGAGGCGGTCTTTTATCAACTTGGAAAACAGGTCGGACAGCGCGTTCTGACCGATCTTCCGCAAGCCGCGGGGCGTCAGCTCCAGCCGGCCCTCTCTCTGGTCGATGAGGCCGGCCTCGGCCAGCTGGCGAGCGAGGCGGGCGAGCTGTTCGAGGGAACGGGCCGCGTCCGGGCCGACCAGCTCCGACGCCCGTTCGATGTCGACTTCGGCGAGGGCGCCGGGGTTCGAGGCGGTCGACATCATCTGCTCCAGCTGGTCCATGTCACCCAGCTGGTTCATCACGGCCCCGGCTTCGGCGAAGCCCAGCGGGTCGGAACCGCTGAAGTTGTACTGGCGGTCCCACCCGGCCTGCGGGAAGGCCTGGCGGAGGTTGGCTCCCAGCCGATCCACCTGCCACCGCAGGTCCATGTCCTCGAGAAGCGACTCGGCCAGTTGCTGCAGCTGGGCCCGCTGCTCCGGGCTCATCGAGTTGAGCAGCTGCTGCATGGCCGCCATCTGGCGGGCCATCTGCTCGAGCAGCTCGTCGAGGTTTTGCGGATTGCCGGGGAACATGTCGCCGTAGCGGTCCATGAACTCCTGGAACATCCGATCGGTGTCGGCGCCCGTAGCCCGGGCTTCCAGCATCTGGTTGAGATCGTTGAACATGTCCTTCATCCGTTGCATCGACTCCTGCGACACATCGGACATGGAGGACGACATCTGGTTGAAGTAGTTCTGCATGAGCTGCGAGCGCAGCTGCTCCAGCAGCTCGTCGAACGCCTCGCGGGCCTCGCTGCTGGTCCACTCGTACTGCTGGAGGGTCTGGACCTGCCCGGCCAGGTCGGGGGGCAGCAGGTCGAGGGCCATACGCCGCTCGGTCGCCACCTCGTCGGTGATCTCGGCCCGGCGCTGGTCACCCGACTCGTGGGCCTCCTGCACCAGATTGTCGATCCCGGTCCGCTCCTGATCGACGATCTCCCGCAGCCGCTGGGCGATGTCCTCGTACGGACCACCGAGATCGTGGCGGTCGAGCATCTCCCGCCGGCGCTGCCGCAGCCGCTCCAGGATCTCGCGCATCCCGGCGATCCGCTCCCCGTTGCGGTCGGTGAAGCCGCGCTGCATCAACCGTTGCAAGGCCTGGTTGAGGTCGCCGTGGTAGAGCAGCTCGTCGGTCAGCTCGCCGAAGATGTCGTCCGCGTCGAGCTCGAAGCCGACCTGGGTGCCGTCCCATTTCGAATAGCGGAAGCGTGGCATGCCGAGTACCTACCTACCGGGCCCGATAGGTGGCCCGGCCGCCGGCGGCGTCCTTGTTGAGGCGCTTGGAGAGATGAAGGCCTTCCAGAACGAACTCGGTGGCACTGGCGACGGCGGCCGGGGACTCCTCGCCGGCCAGCCCGAGCACCACCGATTCGAGGGCCGGAAGCTGGCCGAGGACCTCGACGAACTGGGCCGCGGCGATGTCGTCGCCCGTGTGCACCACCCGGCTGTCCTCGGCGTCGAAGTCGGCGACCGCCTCTCGCAGGCGCTCCGGCGGCACGCTGGCTTTGAACACGTTCAACACCGCCAGTTGGATCAGGCGGTCCACCACCTGGCCGTCCCGGCCTTCGTCGATGGTCTCGATCTCCACCTTTCCCGAGGTGGACGACACCAGGGCGTCCAGATCGCTGACCCTCGGCACCGCTTCGGGCTCCTGGAGCCGCAGCGCCCGGCGGACGGCGCTGGCCACCATGGTCTCGTAGTTGGTGACGCTGAGGCGCACCGAGACGCCCGACCGCTGGTTGATGTGGGGGCTCTGGCGAGCCAGGTGGGAGATGGTGGCCACGATCTGGGCCATGTAGGGAGGCACTTCCACCCGGACGCCGCTGGTGTCGAACGAGGTGGCCTCCTGGTCCACCACCGCCATCTCGGTGTCGACCTCGAGGGGGTAGTGGGTGCGGATCTGAGCCCCGAAGCGGTCCTTGAGCGGCGTGATGATCCGGCCGCGGTTGGTGTAGTCCTCCGGGTTGGCCGAGGCCACCAGCAGGACGTCCAGCGGCAGGCGGATCTTGTAGCCGCGCACCTGGATATCCCGTTCCTCGAGCACGTTGAGCAGGCTGACCTGGATCCGTTCGGCCAGATCTGGGAGCTCGTTGATGGCGAAGATGCCCCGGTTGGTACGCGGCACCAACCCGTAGTGCAAGGTCAGCTCGTCGGCGAGGTAGCGCCCTTCGGCCACCTTTATCGGGTCGACCTCACCGATGAGGTCGGCTACGGAGGTATCGGGGGTGGCCAGCTTCTCGCCGAAGCGGAAGTCGCGGTGCACCCATTCGATCGGGGTGTCGTCACCGTGCTCCGCTACCAGGTCGCGAGCGTAGCGGGACACCGGTCGGAAGGGGTCGTCGAGGATCTCGGAACCAGCGATCACCGGAATCCACTCGTCGAGCAGTTCCGTGAGACTCCGGATGATCCGGGTCTTGGCCTGGCCCCGCTCGCCGAGGAAGATGACGTCGTGCCCGGCGAGGAGGGCGTTTTCCAGCTGGGGGAGCACCGTGTCCTCGTAGCCGACGACTCCATCCACGATGGGTTGTCCGGCCGAGATCCGCCGGGCCACGTTGCGGCGAACCTCTTCCTTGACGGGAACGGACTCCCATCCAGCCGCTCGAAGCTGGCCCACATTGGCTGGGCGTGATGTCATGGCATTCACGCTACCGCCAGTCTCCCGTTCTCCAGGACCGGCCTATCCAGCGGGCACAGTCGGGTCCGACCCACTACCCTCCGCGTGGATGGACCTGGGAGGTCAATGGCTGGCCACGCCATCCGATGAGGAGCTGCGACGCCAGCTCGCCGGCCCCGACCTCGACGACGCGGGCTGGGAAACGATCACCGTCCCGGGCCACTGGCGGTCCCTCTCGGCCTTTGCGACGTCCGACGGTCCGATCATCTACCGGCGCCGGTTCGGCGCGCCCGCTCCGGCCGCCGACCGGCGGTCGTTCCTGATCTTCGACGGCATCTTCTACATGGGTGACGTCTGGCTCGACGGGGAGTACCTCGGGGACACCGAGGGGTACTTTTTTCCCCACGACTTCGAAGTCACGTCTTCTCTCGCGGCCCGCGAAGACCATCAACTGTCTGTGGAGGTGGCCTGCCCACGCCCGCAGGATCTCAGCGCCAAACGCAACCTGACCGGCGTCTTCCAGCACTGGGACTGCATCGATCCGGACTGGAACCCGGGCGGGCTCTGGGGACCGGTTCGGATCGTCGAGACGGGAGCGATCCGTATCCGCTCCCTGAAGGTGCTCTGTCCCGAAGCGACCGAGGACGGCGCTTTCCTCGACGTCGAGGCCGAGCTGGACACCCTGTCCCCCTCGGTTGCCACCGTGACCACCACCGCCTGTCGCGAGGGAACGGACACCATCGCCGCCGAACGCCGCGAGGAGCACACCCTGGCCGAGGGGGTCAACGTGGTTCGCTGGCGCCTCATTGTCGACCGACCCGACCTGTGGTGGCCCCACGCCCTCGGCGATCAACCGCTGTATCAGGTCGACGTCGCCGTCGAGACCGGCTCCGGGGAGGTGAGCGATCGATGGGTCCTGCCGACCGGGTTGCGCCGCGTCCGCGTCCGCAACTTCGTGGCGACCGTCAACGGGGAGCGCCTGTTCCTCAAAGGAGCCAACTACGGCCCGACCCGCCGGGCCCTGGCGGAGGCCAGCCCCGAAGAGCTGGATCGCGACGTGACGCTCGCTCGCCAGGCCGGCCTCGACCTCCTTCGCGTCCACGCCCACGTGGCCCCGCGGCAGTTCTACGACGCGGCCGATCGCCAGGGAATGCTCGTCTGGCAGGACCTACCGCTGCAGTGGGGCTATGGCCAGGTCCGCCGCCAAGCGGTCGCCCAGGCTCGTCGGGCGGTGTCGTCGTTCGGGCACCATCCGTCGATCGCGGTGTGGTGCGGCCACAACGAACCGTTGTCGCTCGAGATCACCCCCAGCACGCTGCTGACGCCCAAGATCATCGCCCGCCAGGTGGCCGGGCAGGTCCTCCCCAGCTGGAACAAGACGGCCCTCGACCGTTCGATCCGGCGGGCGCTGGAGCGCGCCGACGGTTCCCGGCAGGTGGTGGCCCACTCCGGGATCCTGCCCCACCCGGCGTGGGGGACGGATAGTCATCTGTACTTCGGGTGGTACCACGGGCGGTTCGACGATCTCGCCGGTATCCTCGCCCGCTTTCCCGTCCTGGGCCGCTTCGTGAGTGAGTTCGGGGCCCAGGCGGTCCCCGACAACGCCGGCTTCATGCACCCGGAGCAATGGCCGAACCTGGACTGGGACGAGCTGGAAGCGCACTACTGCCTGCAACGGGCCATCTTCGATCAGCGGGTCCCGCCGGACCGCTACCGGACCTTCGACGGGTGGCGGGCCGCGAGTCAGCGCTACCAGGCTGAGTTGCTGCGCTACCACATCGAGACGCTGCGGCGGCTCAAGTACCGGCCCACGGGCGGGTTCTGCGTGTTCCTTCTGGCCGACTCCCAACCGGCCGTGACCTGGTCGATCCTCGATCACCTGCGCAGCCCCAAAGCGGGCTATCGGGCCGTCACCGACGCCTGTGCACCGGTGATCATCACCGCCGACCGACCCGCCGAGTCCTACCAGCCGGGGCGCCGTCTAACCCTCGATCTGCACGCCGTGAGCGACGTGCGCCGGCCCCTCGAAGAAGCCGTCGCCGAGGCCCGGCTGTCCTGGTCCGGTGGCGAGAGGGAGTGGCGCTTCGCGGGAGACATTCCGGCCGACAGCTGCGTACGGATCGGCCGCCTCGACCACCTCTTCGGACCGGAGACCGAGCCCGGTCCCGTTCAGATCGACCTCACCCTGCGGTGGGCAGGGGGAACGACGACCAACTCCTATAGCAGCCGGGTCTCCGCGTGATCCCGGAGGGCAGAGCTCAACGCGGTCGCCGCCCGGTCGCCGGTGCGGACGCCTGGCGGCGCTGGTAGAACGGGCGCCGATGGCTCGCTTCCTGTCCCGCGAGTGGTTCGACGAGGTGATGGCCGCGTCGGGACCCGACGCCGCCGGCGGCAGCGACCTGGTGCTCGAGCAGGTGGTGCTCAACACACCCGAGGGCGACGTCCGGTACCGGGTGGCCGTGGGCGACGGGACGGCGCGCCTCATGGCCCCGCCGCGTCCGCTCCCGACAGCAGCGCCGGGCGGTGCGGGCAACGGCACCGCTGGCCCGTCGTGGGATGCCGGGCCGGCCGACCTGACCTTCACCTCGGACTGGGCCACCGCCGCGGCCCTGGCCCAGGGCGTGCTGTCCGCCCAGACCGCGATCATGGAAGGACGCCTCCGCGTCAGGGGCAGCCTCACCCGGATCAGCGGGCAGGCGCCCCGGTTCGCCGGGCTGGACCCCGTCCCCGAAGAGGTCCGCCGCCGCACCACTTATTGAGATCCCGGTGGCTATCGAGATCCCGGTGGTGATCTGGTGCGCCTTCGCCCCGGACCGCTAACCTCGTCCGACACGCTTCGGGGAGGTACGACACGTGACGCTGTCGGACGTGATCGACGACCAGTTCCTGGCCCGGTACCGGGCGTTGCTCGACGCCGAGGACGCCGCGTTTGACGAGCTCGAACATGCGTTCGAGGACGGTGACCGGGCCCACTTCGACGTAGACCTGGCCGCCTGGCGCAAGGCCGTCGAGAAGAAGCTCAACTATCTACACCGCTTGGGCGTGGTGCTGCCGCCTACCCTCAGCGTCTGACCTCCAGGTCCTGAGGGACCGACGTCTCGGTAGCCGGCCAGGCCATTACGGGGGGACGAACCGTGAGCAGGACCTCGGCTCCGGCGGACGGCGCGCCGTCACCGGTGACCCGCACCAGCAGAGGATCCTGATCGCCGACGACTGCGGGCACCACCCGCAGCAGGGCGTCGTGGCCAAAGAAGGCCCGGTCGCACACCCGGGCCGGAATGCCCTCGTCGCCACTGCTCGCCGAGCGGCTGCGAACCTCGATCTGCTCGGGACGCACCAGGACGACCGCCGTTCGGCACGAGGAGGGCCACGCAGCCGAGACGCCTTCCTGGAGGTCCAGCCGGCCCAACACGGTGGAGGCGATTCCCTCGTCGACGGTCCCCGTCAGCAGGTTGGCGTCCCCCACGAACGCGGCCAGCTCGGCGTCCAGGGGGGATCGGTACAGGTCCTCGGGATCCGTGTCGGCCACGACCCGCCCGTCGCGGAGGACCGCCACCCGGTCGGCCATGGAGAGGGCCTCGTCCTGGTCGTGGGTTACCAGCACGGTCGTGGTCCCCCGCTTCCGCAGGATGGCGGCCACCTCGTCGCGCACGCTGGCTCGCATGGCCGCGTCCAGCGAGGAGAAGGGCTCGTCGAGGAGGACGACATCGGGCTCGATGGCCAACGCCCGGGCTAGCGCCACCCGCTGCTGCTGACCGCCGGAAAGCTCGTGCGGGAAGCGCCGCTCGAGCCCGGCCAGTCCGACCAGCTCGAGCAGGTCACCTATCTGCCGCCGCCCGGCCTTGCCGCGCCGGCCGAACGCCACGTTGGCCGACACTCGCAAATGGGGGAAAAGGGCGCCGTCCTGTGGCACGTACCCGATTCTCCGGCGCTCCGGCCGGACGGTGGTGCGGCCGTCGTCGTAGATCAGCGAACCGAGGCGGACCAGCCCGGATTCGATCCTTTCGAACCCGGCGATAACTCGCAGCAGCGTGGTCTTGCCGCTCCCGGACGCACCGAGCACGGCCGTGAAGGAGCCCTCGGCGACGAGAAGGTCCACCCCGTCGAGCACGGGTGCCCGGCCGTACCGCTGATGGATATCTGTCAACTCGAGCGAGTTGGCCATGAGATCAGGGTACCTTCACGCCTCTTGTGAGGCACCCTTACCCCGGCGTCGACGTAAGCCGGGCCCGCGCCGCGGCCCCTCCGTCAGCTGATGAGGCCCAGCTCCCGTACGGCGTCGCGCTCCTCCCCGCATTCCGCCACCGAGGCGTCGATGCGACTCCGGGAGAACTCATCCAGGTCCAACCCCTGCACGATCCGGTACTCCCATCCCGAGGTGGTGACCGGGAAGGAGGAGATCAGCCCCTCGGGCACCCCGTAGGAGCCGTCCGAGCAGATGCCCATGGAGTTCCAATCCCCCTCGCCGGTGGCAAACGCCCAGTCGTGGACGTGGTCGATGGCGGCGCTGGCCGCCGACGCCGCGCTCGACGCCCCCCGGGCTTCGATCACCGCCGCGCCGCGTTGCTGCACCGTCGGGATGAACTCCTTTTCGACCCACGTGTCGTCTCCGATCACCTCGGCGGCGGGCCGGCCGTCGATCCGGGCCCGGTACACGTCGGGGTATTGCGTGGCCGAGTGGTTGCCCCAGATCGTCATGTTGGACACCGCCGCCACGGGCCGCCCGGATTTGGCCGCCAGCTGGGCCTTGGCCCGGTTTTGGTCCAGCCGGGTCATGGCCGTAAACCGATCACGAGGGACGTTGGGGGCATTGTGCATGGCGATGAGGGCGTTGGTGTTGGCGGGGTTGCCGACGACCAGCACCTTGATATCGGTCGCGGCATTGTCGGAAAGCGCCTTGCCCTGCAGGCTGAAGATGGCGCCATTGGCCTCGAGGAGGTCTTTGCGCTCCATGCCCTTGCTCCGCGGCCGGGCGCCCACGAGCAGCGCCACGTTGGCGTCCCCGAACGCCTCGTTGGGGTCGTCGCTCGTCTGCACGCCGGCCAACAGTGGAAAGGCGCAGTCGTCGAGCTCCATCACGACCCCGCGTAGCGCTCCGAGGGCGGCACTGATCTCCAGCAGCTGCAGGATGACCGGCTGGTCGGGACCGAGCAGGGCACCGCTTGCGATCCGAAACAGCAGGCTGTAGCCGATCTGGCCTGCGGCACCAGTCACAGCAACACGTACGGGCGAAGCGGTCATCGTTTTTGAGCCTCCAAGCAGGGACGACCATCAGGTATCGGGACGACGATACGCCAAGGCTGGGACGGGCTGGGAGAGGCCGGGGCCGCCCGGGCGCTCACGTCTGCATCGGCAACAGGACATCGGCCAACCCGCCGAGCGAGCCCGGTCGGCTGCCGTCGGGGCTGACCGGCCGGATGACGAACTTGGACAGTCCGGCGTCGACGTGGCGGGCTATCAGCTGCCGGAGCTGCTCGCTACCGAGCGGGACCAGCTCAGCCGGATCGGCGTCCGGCCGGCGGGTCCGGAGCAACTCCAGGGTGCGGCGGTCCGGCTCCTTCTCGGCGTAGGGGATGCTCAGGCCGAAGTGCTCCGGGTCGATGTGGTGGCCGGCTTCGGTCGCCGCAGCCTGGATCGCCTGGCGGGCGAGCCCGGCCTCGGCTGGCGTCAGGGCCGATCCCAGCCACCCGTCGGCGAGCCTGCCGGTCCGGGCCAGCGCCAGGGGCCCGCTGCCCCCGAACCAGATCTCGAGCGGTTGCTGGTAGGACCGGCCCGGCGACCTGGTCGCCTCGAACGCGTAGCCACCGTGCTCGCTGCGGTGGGTGACGGCTTCGCCCGCCCACCAGGCCCGAAGCAGCGGCGTCACCTCCTCGAGTACCCGGCCGCGATTCACCCCGACGGCGCCGAGCGCCTGGCGCTCCCCTGGTTGATCGATCCCGACGACGAAGCTGAGCAGCAGCCGCCCTTGCGAAAGCTGGTCGATCTGGCTCAACGACTTGGCCAGGGTCACGGGGTTGCGACCGATCGGCACCACGTTGGCGCCCAACTTCAGAGTGGACGTGACACCGGCCGCGTAGGCCAGCCCGACCACGGGATCCAGCGTAGCCCCCACCGGGAGGTCGGAGAGCCAGACGGTGTCGAAGCCCAGCCGTTCGAGCTCGACGACGTCGGCCACGAACGCGTCGAGATCGTCACTGGCGCTGGTCGATACGGCGAAGCGGATCTTCATTTCCCGGTGGTGCTGCCGGTTCGCTGGGCTACAGGCGGTCGATGATGGCGCTGGCGAACTCCGACGTCTTCACCTCGGTAGCCCCCTCCATCTGCCGGGCGAAGTCGTAGGTGACGATCTTGTCGGCGATGGTGGCCTCCATCGCCCGCACGATCTCGTCGGCGGCGTCCTGCCAACCCAGGTGCTCGAACATCAGGACTCCGGACAACAGCACGGACCCTGGGTTGACCTTGTCCTGCCCTGCGTACTTCGGCGCCGTGCCGTGGGTCGCCTCGAAGATGCCGTGACCGGTCACGTAGTTGATGTTGGCACCGGGCGCGATGCCGATCCCCCCGACCTGAGCGGCGAGCGCATCGGAGAGGTAGTCGCCGTTGAGGTTGGTGGTGGCGATGACGTCGAAGTCGGTCGGGCGGGTGAGCACCTGCTGCAGGGTGATGTCGGCGATGTTGTCCTTCACGAGCAGCTTGCTCCCCGGATTGCCGTCGCAGTCGTCCCAGCCCACCGCCTCGTCGGCGAACTCCTCGCGCACCAGTTCGTAGCCCCAGTTGCGGAAGGCCCCCTCCGTGAACTTCTGGATGTTGCCCTTGTGCACCATGGTCACCGACTTGCGGTCGTGACGGAGGGCGTACTGGATGGCGGCCCGGATCAGCCGCTTGGATCCAGCTATCGACACCGGCTTGATGCCGACACCGCTGTCCGAACGGATATTCCAGCCGAACTCGTCGTGCAGCATCTCGATCAGGCGCTTGGCTTCGGGCGTCCCCTCCTGCACCTCCAAGCCGGCGTAGATGTCCTCGGTGTTCTCACGGAAGATCACCATGTCCACCAGGTCGGGGCGCTTCACCGGGGAGGGGACACCCTGGAACCAGCGGATCGGCCGCAAGCACACGTAGAGGTCGAGAATCTGGCGCAGGGCGACGTTGAGGGACCGGATGCCACCGCCGACCGGCGTCGTCAACGGCCCCTTGATGCCAATGAGGTGGTCCCGAAAGGACTCGACGGTCTCGTCGGGAAGCCAGTTGCCCGTTTCGTTGAACGCCTTTTCGCCAGCGAGCACCTCCTTCCAGGAGATGGTCTTGCCGTGCCTGCCGGCGGCGGCGTCAAGGACCCGCTTGGCGGCAGGCCAGATGTCGACGCCGGTGCCGTCGCCCTCGATGAACGGGATGATGGGCTCGTCGGGCACGGCCAGAGTGCCGTCATCTGCCATGGTGATCTTTTCGGCCATGCCTGCAGCGTACCGGGGCTCGGGCCGCGCCCCATCGTCGTGGTCGCCGGCTCAGGGCCCTTCGCTGCGGAAGAGGAGCGAGGCGTTGTCGCCTCCCGGCTCCGAACTGGCCGGCACGACAAGGAAGGGAGCGGTAGCCCGCGGTGTGCTGGAGGCGACGGCCTGTCGGGGTCCGAGCAGGTCCGGCGTCAGGATGAACAATAACGTCGGCGGCAGATCGCCCTGAGCATCCGCCACGATGACCACCGAGCCGGTCGACACCGACCAGGACACCGTGACCGGGGCGTTGGGCCGAAAGCCCGTGCCGGTCACGCTCACGATCGTCCCGGGCGGACCCACCGTGGGGGATAGCACGAGATTCGGCACTCCGGGGGTGGGCTGGCCCGGAACGGTGGTGGGCAGCGTCGACCCCCGGGTGGTCGTGGTGGTGCCCGGTGTCGTGGTGGTCGTGGTGGTCCCGTTGGTAGGCGGCGTCGCGGGCACGGAGATCGTCTGGGCCGCCTGGAGGTTGGCCAGCCAGTAGGGCGTCTGGCCGGGCCCGTCCACCGTGAAGGTGGCCGAGAGCCGGAAGCCGGCGGAAACCGTCTCGGTGAGCCCGACGGTGAAGTTGCCGACCGACGCGTACACGTGGCTCGTGGTCGGTCCGCCCGACGCGGTCGCCCCGTCGCCGAAGCTCCAGGCGTAGTCGGTCACCGTCCCGAACTCGGCGGAAAGGGGGCTGGCGGTAAACGTGGTGGCCGCCCCGGCCTGGTTGACGGCGCCCGTGAACCCGACCGGGGCCGCCGAGTCGGGCGTGATGGCCAGGCTCTGCGGGCCGATCTGGTCGAAGCGGGCCGGGAGGGCGGTACGGGGCCCGAGGGCCAGCGTCGAGGCGTTCAGGGGATAGATCGACGCCGCTCCGGAGCTGCCGTCGAGGCCGGCGACGACGACGGCCTGGCCGTTCGGGGTCTCGGCGATGCTCGACAGCCCGCCTGGACCATCGTTGCCACCTGCGATGGGCACGGGTGCGGACGCTATGGGACTGCCCGTGACCGACACTTCCTGGACCGAAGAGCCATTTCCGCCAAAGCCGCCGACTACGACCATGGAGGCCTGAGGGTTCACCGTGAGGCAGGTGGGCTCGGACATCTGCGGCAAGGCGAGGGACCAGGCCGGGCTTTGCGTGGGGCTGGTGATCGGCAGCTGCAGGGAGAACACCTCCCCCACTGACTGGTTACCGGAAAATCCCGGTCCGGCGGCGTAGAGGCGCTGTCCCCGGGGCCCGACGACCAGATCGGAGAGGCCTTCCAGCCGCACCGCGCCGACTTGTCGCTCGTCCAACGCGAACGAGGCCGCGGGGTTGGCAACCGGGATAACGCCGATAGCGGGCAACGAATCGCCGTCTTCTCCCACGAAGAGGGTTTGCCCGTCGGGGGATATGGCGAGAGAGGTAAGGGGGCCGGTGCTGTTGCTGGGAAACGTCGATCCCGGGACCAGGACCGTGTCGCTGGGCGGGTTGGTGCTGAGATCCACCCGGTCGATCTGGCCCGAGGAACCGTTGTCCTCGAGGACGTAAAAGCGCGAGCTGTCGGTGGGATCCGCCACTTCGGCGTCCGGTGTCTCCCCGGTGTTGTTGTCCTGTTCTCCCCCGCCAGCCACGTCGACTGTACCGAGGTAGGGCGCCCGGGTACTGGATTCTCCGGTCGATCCTCCACCGATCAGCGCACTGGCCGCAATGCGGTTCACGGCGACGGGGCCGAGTTGCCCAGCGCGAGGAGCAGGACCGTTGTTGGGCGTAGCCCCGCCGGCCAGGACCGAGTTGAGCGAAAACCGCTCGAGCTCACCGCGAATCCCCAGGTTTCCCGTGACATACAGCTGGGACGTGGCGCTGGTCAGGCTGGCCGCGACTCGAGGCGCGCTGCGAGTCGCCGGCCGCCCGACGCCCGTGGCGAGCGCCAGGCCGGCGACCAACGCGGCGGCCAGGGCCCCAACCCCGAGAAGGCGGAGGCGGCGCCTACCACCCGTCCCGATCGTCACGGCACCAGGCGTCCCGCGTAATAGATGCCCGGGTTGCAGGTGCCGCTACAGCCCGTGACAACCAGTTGCACCTGCGATCCGGGGGTGAACACGGTGGGCGTGATCCAGTGGTAGTCGATGTCGCGGAAGTTGGCCATCGCCCACTGCATCACCACGGCGCCGTTGCGTTCGAGCGCCAGGTTTCCGTTGTTGCCGGCGGAGTTCTGCACCAGCAGGTCGGTGATCTCCAGCGTCCGGCCGGACGGCACGGTGTAGGAGCGGGTGCCGTTGCCGCTGACGATGAGGCTGCCGTTGACGGCGACGCCTGCCGACCCGGAGGACGAATTGCTGGCCGAGGCGGGCGTGGTGACGGATGACGAGCCGCCCCCCGCGCCCGACGACCCGCCGCCCGAACCCGACGACCCCTTGCCCGAACCCGACGACGAGGGTGAGGACTGGCTCGGCGTGATGCCGTTGGCCGCCAGTTGCTTGCCGACCTCGGACTGGGCGGTCGAGTGGATCTGCGGCTTAACGAGCGAGAACCAGAGGATCAGTAGCAGCAGGAGCAGGGCGATCAGCGCGCCGACGGCGGCCAGCAGCCAGCGCGGCAGCATCGGCTCCTGCACCATCGTGCCGTCCGCCGTGATCTCGGGTTTGTGCGGGCTCCGTTGAATGGCTACGAGGGTCGTGGGCGGAGCCCCGGCGGCTGAGGTTGCCGGTGCGGAAGCCGGGCCTGCGCCCGTAGGGGCGGGACGGGCACCCGGGGGACGGGGGCCTGCACCCGGAGGACCCGGAGCCGCCCCGGCGGAGGCAGGGCTCCCGGCGGGAGCTGGGCCCGCCCCTGCGGGAGCTGGGCCCGCAGCGGTAGGACCCGGAATCCCCCCGCCAGGACCTGGAGCGGCATCTGCGGGACCGGGGCCGGCACCGCCTAGCGGCGCGGGTTCGGGCCCCGCGGCCCGCAGGAGGACCTGGATCTGGTGGGTGCGCGGCACGCCCCGCCAGAAGCGGTTCTTCGGGCGTATGCCGAGCTTGGCGAATCCGGCATTGCCCGGCGCCACATCGATCACGGCGGGCCGAAACGCGAAGGTCAGGGCCGACCTCGGGTCCGTGGCCGAGAACTCGGCCCGGTACCCGCAGTTGGATCGGTTGTCGACCGCCACCCGGGTCCGGCCCATGATCCGCCCCGACGTGATCCGGGGAACGAGCTCGACTTCGATGTCGCTGAAGGCGCCGACATTTGCGGTCCCCTCTTCCACGACGCTCCCGGCCGGGTCTTCCGCTGAGGTCACCCGAACGGCGAACGGCGCCGGTCCGGCCGAGACCGAGGGCTCCCGGCCGGGTGAGAAGACGACGGTGACCGTCCCTGAGGCGTCGGGGAACAGCGAGAGCGAGGTGGGCGTGAACGACATCCAGGGCGCCGGGGAGCCCAGCGGTTCGAAGCCGAACCGGTCCACAACCGTCCCGGTGTTGCGCACGGTGACGGTGATCGTGGCGGTCCGGCCGGGTTCCACATCGATCGTCGATTCGGACAGATGCGCTAGCGCGCCCATGCTTGCTCTCTTTCTGGGGCTCGAGGGTTGCCTGTCTGGTCGGACAGCACCGCCATCGCCGCGTTGCGCCCGTTGATGGCGATCACACTCCCGCCCGGGTGGGTGGCGGCCCCGCAGAGATATAGCCCCGGGACGGGTGTGCGCGGGGAGAAGCGCCGATCCCACATCTGCTCGGGCAGGCACTCACCCTGGAAGATGTGTCCGCCCGTCAGGCCGATGCGGGCCTCGACGTCCGGCGGTCCCAGGACCTGGCGGTGCAACACGCACTCCCTTACGTCAGGGGAGAAGCGGGCGATGGCGGCCAGGGCCATGTCGGCAATGGCCTCGCGGCGCCCGTCCCACGTGCCGGACTCGAGGTGGTAAGGCACGTACTGGGCAAAGACGCTCATGGCGTGACCGCCGGGCGGAGCCACCGACGGGTCGTATGCCGTCTGGAAGTACAGCTCGCACCAGGCCGGCGCCGGCCGGCCTCGCCGGCTGGACTCGTAGGCGGCCTGGGTGTCGTCGATGCCGGTCGAGATGGTCACCATGGCCCGGTGCGGGTCGACGCCGGCGGCGGCCTGCGGGAATCGGGGCAGCCTGGACAAGGCGCAGTTGATCTTCACTACCGGGCTCTCGGAACGCCACTCCTCGACGCGCTCGCGAAAGACTCGCGGGACCTCCCCCTCGCACAAGGCGACCGTCCGCTTGGGGTCGGCGTTGGAGACCACCGCCCGGGCCCGGACCATCTCGCCGCCTTCCAGAAGGACCCCCTCGCCGGGAAGGATCTGCGCCACCGGCACGCCGGCCGCGATCACCGCTCCGGCCTCGGCAGCCGCGTCGGCCAGGGCGAACGAGATCCGCCCCATGCCTCCCGTGACGTACCCCCACGCTCCCGGCACCCCGTCCAGGGTCCCGGAGGCGTGCATCAGGTGGACCGCAGCGGTCCCCGGGTCCCGGGGTCCGGCGTAGGTCCCGATGATCCCCTGCCCGTGCAGGGCGGTGCGCAAGCGAGCATCACCAACGTGGCGCTCGACGACGTCGGCGATGGACGCTTCGAAGATCACCTCGAGAGCCTCGGCATCGCCCGAGAGCAGCTCGGCCAGGGCCGGTCGGTCGGGCGCGTCGCCGATCCACACGTCGCGATCTCCATCCCGAAGGGCGCGGCGGATGCGGCCGAAGAGCTCGAGATAGGCGCGGTACCCCTCCACGTCGGCGGGGGCCAGTTCGGCGACCGCGGCGGCGCTGCGATCGGGATCCTCCCACAGGGCTATCGAGGTGCCGTCGTCGAAAGGGCACCACAGGTGCGGGTCGACGATCGCGACCTGGTAGCCCCGCCGGCGCAGGTCCAGCTCCTCCACCACCAGCGGGTGGAGGAGGCCAACCAGGTAGGCGCACGGGCTGACGCGCCAACCTGGCTCGGGAAAAGGCTCCTCGATGGTGCAGGCCCCGCCGAGGCGGTCTCTTCGCTCGAGCACCAGCACGGATTTCCCGGCTCGAGCCAAGTAGGCCGCCGCGGTAAGACCGTTGTGTCCGCCGCCGACGACGACCACATCCCACTGGCGGGCGACGAGTTCCGCCAAGGGTGCTGGTAGACCGGCCCGGCCGGGCCATTCCGCGTTGCCCACGCCACGAAGCGTAGGCGCCAGGCTGTAGCGCAGCGGGGCAAATCGGGTCCTGGCGGGTCGTGCCTGACGCCGTCGTGGGGTACGCTCGGCTCCTGGCGAGGAGGAGGTCCGGCGATGAGCATGGTGACCGAGGGGGCCATGATGATGTGCAGCTTCGGGGTGGCGCCGTCGGTGCTCAGCCCCACCCCGCACATGGTGTTGGCCAGCTCCTTACCGGCCGCCAACATCGCTGACTGCATCCCGCTGGAAAATATCCCCCCGTTCGGGATGTGCAGCTCGATCGCCAACCCTGAGGTGGCGACTGCCACTACCGCCGCCCTGGGAGTGTTGACGCCCATGCCGTGCGTCCCGGTCACCACGCCCTGGAAGCCGGGCTCGACCTCCGTACTGATCGAGGAACTGCCGGCGCTGACGGAGGAGTGCACTTGCCAGTGCGCCTGGGGCGGCGAGATCGTCATCACCTTTCCCGGTCAGGTGTCGGTGACCGCAACCCCCTGAACGGGTCGACCAGAAGCTGAAACGACCAGAAGCGTTAAAAACCAGAAGCGTTGACGATCAGAGGCGCTTCGGATCACAGCTTCTTGACGAAGAGCTCGACCTCGGCGATGGCGGCGTGCGTCCCCTGGTTCGACTCGTAGACCGAACCGATGGTGATCGTGATGGAGCTGACGTCTTTGGCGTCGAGCGTGAACGTCTGGAAGGACGCCGTGTCCTTGAGGGTGACGCTCTTCGAATAGGGCTTGGTCGTATGGCCTGGCGTGGGCTTGCTCAGGAACGTCATGTGAATGAGCTCGGGCCGCGGTTCGGTCAGGTAGGCCTGGGGGGTGTCCTGGTCACCGTTGAGGAACCCGATCTTGTCCAGGTTGGTAGGGGACGCCAGTCTGATCAGGAGTGACTGACCGAGGGGGTTGGCGCCGTTGGTCTGCCACGACGTGTTGACGGCCCCGTCGATAGCGAACCCGGGCGGATGACCGCGGGCGGAGCTGGTGGCCGCCGCGGACAGCGGGTGCACGGCGGTGTAGTTGGGGTGCACGGCGCCAATCACGTCGTGGTAGTAGCGCTCTTCCCGGTTGTGCAGGGCGTTGTGCCATGGTCCGGAGAACGAGAGGACCACCAGGACCACGATGGCGATCCCGAGGATCCGGCCTAGCCAGCTGACCACCCAGCCCCTCCCGGAGCCGCCGAAAGCCCGGCGCTTAGAGCGAGGGCGGTCGCCGGCGGCCTTGCTCTTCTTGGTGGTGAGCGATCGCCACCACCGCTTGTACCAGGGGAGGTAAAAGACGGCCGCTCGTTGCAGCGAGGCTCCGCAGCGGCGGCAGAACTTCCGGTGGGGTTCGTTGCCCTCCCCGCACTGCCCGCAGACCAGGTCGCCGGGATTGACGACCCGGGTCGGAGCAGTCCGGGTTTTGGGAGCGGGTCGGTTGCTGACCGCGGTCGGCTTCACCGCGCCGGGTTGGACCGGAGGCGGGGTTTCGGTGTGGTTCGGCTCGGTCGTGGTGGCGGCCGCGGCGGCGACCGCCCCGACCCCGGCCGCCGCCCCGGGCCGTTCACCCGTCTCCACGCCAGGCGTTCCCTGTGGTGGCGTCGGGGCCATCGCATCGAGGGGGGCAGGACCGGCCGGCGGAACAGGAGGTGGTGGCGACACGAGGGGTGGTGTCGCCGATCTGGCCGCTGTCGGTGAAACCGGCGCCGGGGTCGCCGCCGGTGCGGCGCTCGCTGCCGGCACTACCGGGGTCGAGGCCGGCGCCGGGACGACGGCGGGTCCTGCGGGCGACGCGGCCGGCGGCCCACCGGCACCGACCGGCGCGGGAGCCGGGTCTTGAGCTGGGGCCGTCGCTGGTGCGGGAGCAGCCTCGCCGTCCTGCCTGGGCTCACCGATGCCCATGCGGTCCTTGACCCGGTCGATGAAGCCGGACTGCTCCGGCTGCGGGCCGGGTTCGGGCTCCGGCTGCGGCTCGGGTTCGGCCTCCTCGTGCTCGACCCGCTCACCGGACCATTCCAAGAAGGCGGCGCACGACCCACAGAAGGTGTCTGTGTCCTCGTTCTGAAACCCGCATTTCGTGCAGACGATCACTGCGTCGGTCCTTCTCGTCAAGCGAGGACGCTTCGGGATGCTGCCTCGAGCTCCTCTTCGTTCTTTGGTCCTAGCGAGGTCAGTCGGGTCGGTCCAGTTCTACGTCGTGTACCCCTATGCTCCTTTTGAGCAGGCGCCGAGCGTACCGGCCGGTAGCCTCGAAATCAATGGGACCACCGGCGACCCAGTCGAGGTCAGAAGATGTACTTCGGTACCTGTGGGGTGTACTTCTTCCACCAGTCGGGAACGAGGCCACCCCAACGAACAGGTGGCGCGGCGATCAACGGAGGCGTTTCCAGCCACTGGGGAGGGGCCTCGGCGACGGCATAGAGAAAACCGCCTCCATCCTGTTCGGCTTTGGCGACGCCGGGGGAACCCACCAGGCACCACGCCCCGTACGGATAGCTCGACGCAGCCACCGTCGCCCCGAACCGGTCGCCGGCCTTGGCCGTCAGGCTCGACAGTTGCGCATCCAGGCTGAACGTCATGCCCGCCGGCCACCCCTCGATGGGGTCGTTGAAGAACCGGAAGACGTCGCCCGCTCCCCTGCCCGGGGCGCCGACGATCAAGTGCTCGGCTTGCGGCAACACCAGCATTTCTTGCCCCATGTCCTGCGGGCTGGTCTCGGCGAACGCGACCGAGCTTCCCAGGGCGCCGCCCTCAGCCGGTCCAAATATGGAAGCCTTGTCCTCCTCATTGCTCACAAATGATCCGTCGGCATAGCGGTATATCCATACGGCTCCGGTGCCTTCGATCATGTCGGTGAAGTTCGGGTCATTGGGGCTGCCGACGGCCAGGGTCACTCCTCCGGTCATGGCGATCGAAGCCCCGAACCCCGCGGTCCGGAAATCCTCGGTGGCCTCCGGGAACAACGGGACCAAGGCTTGGTTGAATTGGAAGGGAGGCGCCCAGGCCCCTGGCTGGGTCGTCCGCCCGACGAAGACGGCTCCCTGGCCCTCGTCCGCCCCGGGCGCCCCGACGGCGAGGGTCAGCGTGCCATCCCACTGGAAGGAACCGTCACCAGACGGATTGATAGCCACGCTGGCTCCGAATAGGTCGTCCGGTCCCCCAGAGGGGTTGGGGTTGGCGATCGGCGAGGTGTTCCAGGGGGTGCTTGACGGCTCCAGCCCCCGGAAGATGAACACCTGCCCGGGTGCGGGGACCCCGATCGGCGCCGCCGCCGTGGGGGCACCCACTGCGATGTAGTGATCCGTCCCGTCGAAGCAATGGGCGACCGAGGCTCCGAAAGAATCGCCCTTGGTCTGATCCTTGCGTACCAGCTCGGCGAACACGGGTATGGCGGTGTATGTCCAGGTGCCGTACGGGGGCCGGAGTACGAACACCCGACCGGGAGTGGCCGGGTCCCCCTGGGCGCCCACCACGATGGTGTCGTCGAACGCCACGCACGATGAGCCGAGCCCTCTGACTTGCTCGCTGCCGGCAATCTTCGAGCCCGTGAGCACGCCCACGAACCCCCACGCGTTCTGGTCCGCGTAGTAGCAATAGAGCGCGAGGGCACCCGCCCCACCGAGGGCGTCCGGGGCGCCTACGGCGGCTACGCCGGAGCCGATCGCGACAGTAACTCGCGGCTCCTCGCTTTCCGACTCCGCATCAAAAAGCGGAAAGTACTCGAGTGATTCGGTCATGGTCATGGTCGCGCCCTCCTAGTCACTGACTTCCATCATCATCACGTTTGCCATCGACATCGCCTGCTGCCGCTCGTGGTCTTCGAGCCGGTCGCGCAACACCGCCACGGGTGGGATGGCGACCACCCGGCCCACGTTGTCGAACACGAGCGAGTCGGCCACCAGCTCGAAGTGCTCCCGCCGGATGCGCAGGATGTCTTCGGGCCTCGGGGTGCCGAAGTGGCCTCGGTAGCCGCAGCCGACCGCGTCGTAATAGCTGCACTGGAGCGGCCGCTCGTCGGTGCCGAACACGGAGCAGCGATTGCCGTCCAGGTGGCGGCATCTGGTGTGCACGATGAGTGCCCAACCGTCGTCGGCCACGCCCACCTCCACCGCCGGGAAACCGAGGCAGTACCGCAGAAACTCCAGCTGTGACGCCTCGATGGGGAGACCTCGGTTGAACACCAGCACCTTGCAGCAGTACGCCTCGCACCCTTGGCAGGGATTGGTCACCTGGGCGTCCCCGAAGTGGTGGACGGAGCGTGGCGCAGCTTCGGAGCCCTTTTCCGACAGGATGATCTCCCGCCACTCCTGCAGGACCGGGTCGGGCTCGGGAACCGGCGCCCGCTGCCGGTGCAGCGGCATCGAACGGAACGCCTCCAACATCTCCTCCCACGCCGGGGTGGCCACCACCCTACGTTCGTCATCGAAGACCAGATGGTCGGCCACCCACGCCATCCGCTCGGCGTCCACCAACGGGCGTTCGCTGTCGACCTCGACGGTCATCCGGTGGCGGTAGCCGCACGACTGGGCGTTGTACTGCACGCAGATTGGGGGCTGCAATGGAGTGGAGTGCACGGTGCACAGCCCACTTTCGGGACCGAGGTAGCGGCAGGCCTGCTGCAGATAGATCTGCACCTTCCAGCTCCGGTCTAAGCCGGCGATGATGCCCTCGAAGTTCAACAGATAGAAGGCCTGGTCGACCGCCATCAGGTTCTCGAGCGGAAAGTCGCTGATCGCCAGATGGGTGCAGCACGGCGACGTCTGGCAGGTCAGGCAGGGCGCCTCCCGAGCCTGGCGGTACGTGAGCCGGTCCGCTCGCATTCCGGTCCCCCCATTTCCCGTCAGGACAATGGGTTCGCCGACCGGCGCGGCCACGGAAGCGGTACCGGCACGGGGTGTACCTTCCAACGGTTGGGTCATCGTCGCCCCTGGCTCCCGACTTTGAGGAAGCGCCCGATCGAGCCCTTCTTGGTCTTGCTTGCCACCGCTCCCACTTTCTTCACGGGCTGCACCGCCTTGCTCTGCTTCGCAGCACTCTTGATTCCGCCGAGGCCCTTCTTCAGCCCCCGGGTGTCCTTGCCGAGCTTAGATTTCAGACCGGTCAGGCCCTGACCCGCCGCTTTCTTCTCCCGGACCAAGGCGCTGTGGGCCGGGGCCAGGCCCTTCAGCGCAGCCTTCTTCTTCGCCCCGGCCAGCTTCTTGATCTCGCCGGCGTCCTTGGCCGCCAGCTTGTGGGCCGGTACCGCAGCCTTCTTGACCTTCGACAACTCCGACTTGGCCGCCCCCTTCGCCCCACCCGTCGCCTTCTTCAACTCCTTGGCCGACGACTTGAGCTTCTTGCCGGCCACCGCCTTCTCGCGGACCAGGGCGCTGCGGGCCGGGGCCAGGCCCTTCAGCGCAGCTCTCTTCTTCGCCCCGGCCAGCTTCTTGATCTCGCCCGCGTCCTTGGCCGCCAGCTTGTGGGCCGGTACCGCAGCCTTCTTGACCTTCGACAGCTCCGACTTGGCCGCCCCCTTCGCCCCACCAGTCGCCTTCTTCAACTCTTTCGTCAACGAGGACAGGTTCTTGCCGGCCACCGCCTTCTGGCGGACCAGGGCACTGTGAGTCGGCTTCAGCCGGGCCGCCATCGCCTTTTTTTGCAGCAACGCGAACTGCGAGGCGTGCTTCCCGGCCGAAGCGGCCCCCCCGGGGACCGCGCCCGGTCGCAACGTCACCGGCATTGGTCGACCACGAGAGGATCAGGCGGGCGGATCGGTGTCATCGGGGCTTTCGGCAGGGGCTTCGGGGCCCTCGGCATCGCGGCCTTCGGCCCCCGCTTCGGGATCCTCCGCGCTCGCTTCGGGACCCTCGAAGGTGGCATCGAGGCTTTCAGCGGTCGCATCGGGAGCCTCAGAAATGGCACCAGGGGCTTCGGCGGCCTCCTGCTCGAGGACGTCGAGCGGACCCTGAGGCGCCAGCTCGATCCGTTCCGAACCGGGCAGGTCGACCGCGCCGGGGGCCTCCACGTCGGCTGCTGCCGGGTCCGCCTCCTCCTCGGCGGCCTCGACCCGGTCGCCATGGACCAGAATCTCCAGCTGGAACGGCAGATGGGCGGGGCGATCGGAGTCAATGATGCGACTGACCGTGCTGCTCCTGACGCTGGCCGGGTCTTCGACTCTCAAGCGCACCCTGAGACGCGGTTGGGCCGAACCCGGCAGCGGGGTGTCGGCAGTCTCCGACCAGTCGGAGCCTCCGCTGTCCTCGATCTCCGGAGTGACCCCGGCATAGAGCTTGATGTGGGCGGCCAGTCCGGCGGCCGTCCCCCGGACCCGATAAAGGATGACCGCATCCTGGATCAGGCGCCGGAGCCGGTCGAGGGTCCAGGTCTCGTCGATCTCGACGCCCACCCAGCCGGCCAGCCAGACGACGAAATCCGGCGGGGCGAGCTGGGGGTCCAGGTACGTTTCGAAGCAGTCGAGGGTGTTGAAGATCGGAGCCAGCACGTCGTCGAACGCCGTCATCATCCGCTGACAGAACTCGTCCTCCTGCAAGGCGGCCGGCAGCTGGGTTCCGATGGCCCGGGGGCTGGGCAGCCCCTCGACCAGGCCGCGCATCGGATGGTCGGCCGCCAGCCCGGGCAGTTCCCTACCCCGTCGCCCCGACGCCACGAAAGCCACGGTCAGAACTCCTCCACCCGCACTTGATGCTCGTAGGAAAAGACCAGGGCGTTGGGGGCGACTTCGACTCGAGGCGCAGCCTGCCCTCGCTGGCCGGTGATCGGGTTGGCCGCGAACAGCCTGACGTCCTCGACCAGCTCCGTGCCCGGGAGCCGCTGCAGCAGGGCATAGATCTCTCCCATGTGGACCGGTCGGCCAAACGGCCAGCCCGTCCCGTCCAAGCCGCCACTGATGGGATGAAGGTAGGCGTAGAGCGCATCCGTCGCGGTCCTCTGCAAGCGGAGTGGATCGGCCCAGGGGCGGGCTCGCAGCATGGCCACGACCGTGACCCCTTGGTACGCGGGGGGCTCGACCATGACCCTCGCCCCCAGCGTGCGGCGGGAGTCGAGAAAGGTGGCCACGTTGCTCAGCATCTCGGGAGGCGGGACCAGCTGCTCAAAGGACAACCGGCCGTCCTCGTCGTCGGCCACGGCCGGCACGAGCAGCACGCGCACTCCCCCGGCCTCTTCCTCGGTGGCAGCGGGGACGGCCTTGACCCGGGCCGCCTCCGGCGCCGCCTCTTTGGCCAGCTCCTCGTAGTCCTCGGCGGTCACCGCCCGGCCGAGCGTGCGAATCACGATGGGCCCACGGATCTTCGCCTCGTCGACGTCCTCGCCGTCCACCCCGCCCATCGCCGGGTACCGGTTCTCCACCCGAGCCACGTACGGGATCGTCGTCCGGCACACGCGGATCGCCATCTGGGCGACATTGCCCTGTCGCCCACCGCCGGTGTGGTAGCGCTGGAGGCGGATGACGGTGCCTTTGGCCGGAACGGCTCCGTACTGGAGCAGCGCCCCATCGGGCATCCGGACGGCCGGCCCGAAGAGCACCTCGCCGCCGACCGCGTCGAGCACGAAATGTCGATCCTCCGCACCGCTCTGGGAGAAGTCCGAGACCTCCGACCATTCCTGCCATCCCTCTTCATCGTCGGAGATGTCGAGGATGACCGGCTCTCCGGACGGGACGACCGGCGTCCTCGTCACCCCGAAGCGCTGTCCGGGCACGCCTTCGGACAGTCCGAGGACGTCGTTTTCGATGACCTCGGCCTGGACCGCCTCGATCGTCCCGCCCACCGTGTTCACGTCGAGGCTGTTGATCAGGGGAGAGTTGCTGTAGAAGGGCTGGTCCTCCTCAGGAGTGGTCACCCGGGCTCGGATCCAGCCGGCCCGGAGTTGCTGCTGGAGTGACATCACGTGCGTCGGCGGGATGTGGATGAGCACCTCGCCGGCCCGGTTCAGCCCGCCCGTCGTGTCCTTGTCGACCTCGCACGCCGACCACCCCTCCCCGTCCCACGCCTCCCAAGCCAGCGGGGGCCACTCGGGATCGACCCCGATTCCCTCGATGTTGCAGTCGAAGCGGAGGCTGATGGCGCAGCGGGGGACGGCCGCGGACAGCCCGACAAGCAGTACCTCGTCGGGTACGGGCTGCGGCGAGAAGCAGGAGAAGGAGGCGAGCTTGATGGTGTCGGTGTGGTTGCGCCACGTGCCCCCCGCCGGGATGGAGCCGATGTAGGTCATCTGGCTGGGGACGATGTCCAACGTGTCGGTAGTGGTGAACGCGATGGCCGACCCCACCGCCTCGGTCCTCGGGGTGGCGACCTCGACTCCGAGGGGCACGGCGACCGATGTCGGCTGCGGGGCCGACAGCCAGAAGGTGACCTTGGTGGTCGCGGCCGTCGGCGGGAAGAGCCGCACGCCGATCAGCTCGAGGAACTTGACGTAATTGCGGTCGGGTATCCGGTTGACCCGGTAGATGAGCTGGTCGACCATGTAGGCGAACGTCTCGATCAGGGTGACCCCCGGGTCCGAGACGTTGTGATCGGTCCACTCGGGGCAGCGTTGCTGGACCAGGCGTTTGGCGTCGTCGACCAGGTTCTGGAACCGGCGGTCGTCGAGGTTGGGAGCGGGCAAGGCCATCTGTGTCACTCCTCGTCCGGGATCACGTAGAAGGGAAAGACCAGATTTCGGGGGTCGTACGAGCCCTTCTTTTCGTAGGAAATGTTGATGTACAGCGTGTTGCGGGCGTATTCGTCGACGGTGACGTCAACGCCCCGGACGTCGATCCTGGGCTCCCAGAAAGCCAGGGCCCGCTTCACTTCGACCGACAACCGGCCGGCCGTCGTGGCATCGGCGGGAGCGAACACGTAGTTGTGAATACCGCACCCGAACTCAGGGCGCATCGGGCGCTCGCCCGGTGCGGTGGTGAGGATGAGCCGGATGGCCTGCTCCAGGTCCCGATCGTCGCTCGTGAGGGCGATGCTGCCGGACGCGTCCGTGCCCAGGGGGTAACGCCAACCCTGACCGATGAACTTTTCCGCCATGCGCGCTCCCTTACCCGGGTCCGAGGCTGACCGTGGCGCCGTTGACGCTGATGCTGCCGGCAGGCGCGCCCTCGGGACCGCTGATGCTGACTGTGGCGCCGCCGATGCTGATGTCGGTGGTGGTGGCGTCGCCGATGGAGATCGAGGTGCCGGTCATCGACAGGACCCCGTGCGAAGTGATCGAGATTTCGGTGTCGGAGGAGATGGCCACCCCGACTGCACCGGTGATCTGCACCATCCCCGTTTGGGCGTTGATGGTGATCATCATCTCTTCCGCGTCGAGCTGCACCGACAACGGTGGCTCCTCGGCCGGCGCCGTGCCGATGGCGATACCGAGGGCGTCGGGGCCGTCATTCCACTGGATGGTGTGGCCCATCCGGGAAGCGATCCGGCGGTTGGCGACCAGGCCCTCGATATTCGGAGGCGGCAGGGGCCTGGCGATCCCGTTGTAGAGGCCCCCGATCACGTAGGGGTATTCGATGCACCCCCGGTCGAACCCGATGAGCACCTCGTCGCCGACCTCCGGCATCCAGAGGAAACCGCTTCCGGCTTTGCTGGCACCGATCTGCATCACCCGGGCCCAGGCGCTGATGTAGTCCGGGCTCAACCAGGGGAACATCACCTGTACCTGGCCCATTTCCTCGGGGTCCTCGTTGTTGACCACCGTGCCGATCACCAGACCGGGGATCGTGGGCCGGGTCGACAGGCCGGCGTCGGCCCCGGAGGTGAGGGCGTAGAGCGACCGGTTGCGGAAGCCGCCCACGGTGATCCAGGTGGTGTACCCGCCAGCCTGCGGATCGAACACGTGACGGGCACCGGTACAGATGTAATAGCCGTCGAAAGGTTGTCCGGCCATACCGATGGTGATGCTGGTGCCCGCCAGGAGCATCGGGTTACCGATGCACTCGCCCTCTATCTCGGTGAGGGAGCCGGCGATATCGGACGCGATCGACGAAGCCCGGCTGACGGCCGCACCTTCGTTGGTGAAAGGACGGCTGGCGTCGAAGAACGGCATGGCCCCGAACTCTTCCGCCACCGCAGGAGGCAGGGTGGCAGGGTCGAGGCTCTGCGATACCGCGGGGACCGTCGGGAAGGGCCCGACCACCGGCATGGCCATCAAGGGGTCGTATCCGGTGACCGTCACCTCCGGCACCTGCTCTGCCGCCGATACGACCGCCCGCAGGTTCAGCAGGTTCTTGCCCAGCACCAGCTGGGTACCCACGTCGGGGACGTCGTAGGTCATCGCCGGCGGCTCGCCCGCTTCGGGGACGGGCATGCGGCAGAAGTTGAACAGGCCGAAGCCGTCGGCGTAGGCCACGTAGTTCTCGAGCGCGGCCAGCTGCTGGATGAAGTCCCACGCGCTCACGTTGGCCTGCGTGAGCCAGGGATAGATGTTGGTCGTCGGTTCGATCAGACCCGGCACGAGCTCCGCATCCAGGATGAGCATGCTCACCACATCGGAGGCCGTCATGTCCGGGTACGCCATCGTCTGGGTCCCGTGCATGAGCCGGTGGGACTTGTCCATGCCCCGCACGACGGTGAGCGTCTCGCCCTGGGCGTGCTCGACCTCGACGGCGGTGACTTCTCCGCTGAGCAACGGAGTCATGTCGGAAGCCAGGATGTCGACTGGCACCGCCAGCTGGAGCCCGGCGGGGAGCAGCACGTCGTCCGGGTTGCCGCGGAAAACGATCTTGAATTGAGAGGGCAAGTACATGGTCATGTCGACCTCGCACTCGATCATCAGGCCCGCGACCGCTGGATTCTCGCCGAGCGGCACTCCCATGGCCATGACCTGCCACTGACCTGACGTGGTGGTGCCGGCGAGACCGACCACAGAGGTCGCGCTGGCCGCGGCACCCGCGGCGCCGGCGGCCGCGCCCGCTCCGACGCTCCCCCCGAGCGCGGCACCGACAGCGCCCGCCGTCGCGGCCGAGACCGCATTGGAGGAGTTGCTGTTGTTGGAGTCGTCGTTGGTCGACATGCTCATGGCCGGGATCTCCTCATGCCAGCTGATCGGCCTCCCGGCGGTCCGGAATGATCAGCTCGGTACCGGGCTTGACCCGCATGGGATCGTCGATCCCGTTGGCCTCTGCCACGGCCCGCCACTTGTTCGGATCTCGGTACTCCTGGTAGGCGACCGACGCCAACGTGTCGCCTTCCACGGTTCGGTAGGTCTTCCGCGTGGCCAACCCTCCGGACGTGGGGTTGGTCGACGGCAAGGGAGACGGCGGTGGAACCGCCTGGAGGCTGACCGTGGCCAGGGCTCGCACCGGTACGCCCATGAGGAATCGTTGGTAGGAGACGGTCACTTTGGTGACGATGGCCTGATCCATGACGATGTTCGGGCCCCAACCAAACATGACGGTCGGCGCGGTCGCCATACCCATCGACATGGAGAGGGCGCTCGGGGCCAGGAAGAGGTGAAGCTGGGCGATCGTCGCTTGAGGGGGGACGGGCGGCACGGAGAAGGCGTCCAGAAGGATCTTGACGTCCAACTTGGTCGGTTCCATCCCTTGGTATTGGGGCTGGGAGCCGTTAGTGGCCGGTTGGCTGCTCGTCTTCCACTTGGCCTCGGAGCTCGATTCCCATCCGTCCGGGTTGAACGGGAAGACAATGGGCGGCACCGGCAAGGTCAGGGCCTGGATGTAGGCGCTGACAACGCTGGCGGCCATCCCGGACGCGGCTACTGACATGGTGGTTTCTCCTCCGGCCTACAGGAAGCCCATGTGGGCAATCTCAAGGGTTTCCGTCGGCGCGTTGAGCTTGTCGGCGTCGAGGGACGGACCCTTCCAGCTGACCGGGCTCACCCCCATCATCTGCCAGGTCACGATGACCGCCCCCGTCTGGTCCACACAGTTGATCTCGCCGACTGTCGGGATCGGCAGCATGTGATAGGTGCTCATCCAGTTGAGCACGTTGGCGGAATCGGAATTGATGGGGCGGCTCAGCGTGATATGCGGGTAGCTGACCGCGGCAGGCAGATGATGCTCGAAGAAGCTCATGGCCGAGTCCTTGCGGCTCTCGGTGGCGATCTGCATGCCCATCCCGGATATGGAGGACCAGGCGCCGAGGTCGTACTCGGCATCGATGACCACCGTGTAAAAGACGCTCAGACCGGGAGTCATGGACACGGCGCTACCACCTCCTATAGCTGTCGGTAAGGAGACCAGCCCGCTCGCGTCCTTCCCGCAGCTCGCCCTTGAGTCGGTGGCTGATGAAGGGATAGAGCCATTGCGAAAGGTTGCGGAGCTCCTGATCGGCCGGTCGCTTGCCCGACGTACCGGTCGGAAGTGTGGTGGTGGCGGTGCTCGTCGCCGAGGTGGTGGTGTCCGTTGTCGACGTAGTGGTAGGGACCGCAGGCGCAGCCGTGGTCGTTTCTCTTTGCACGACCGGCAGCGGGGGCGCCGTCTGCGACACGGCGGCCCACGAGGAGGTCATGACCGTCGTGGCGTCGGCTGCCGGACCGCCCAGGGCTGACAGTCGTTGGACGATGGATTGGGCCAGCGTGTCCCCATCTGGCCCTGATGGAGGTGGGGCCAGCGGCAGCGCGCCCCTGCTGCCTTGGTCGCGAGCGACCGGCTTCGGGGCATCCGTCGGATCCAGAACGTAGGGGCGCGCCGGGGCGGGTGCCACGGGCATGGTGCCCGCCTCCGAACCCGGGCCCACTGCGTTCACGACGGGTAGATCGCCGGTTGGACCGCTCACATCGGACGACGCATAGGGCAGCACCCGGGTCACCTCGGGCACCAGGGCGGAGCCACCGAAGGTGCCGGCGCCGGGACTGGCCGCCGGCAGCGAGGACGACGGCGTGCGTCGGGCCTCCCACACGTTGGGAGATGGATTGACCTCGGATCCCCTCCCCGCTAGTGCGTACGGGCGCGGGGCGATCCTGGTCTCGGCCCGAGATGCTGCATCCGAAGGCCCGGACAGCGGCGATTCACTTTTGCCCTGATCCGATCCAAGAAGTGGGTTCACGGCCAGCAACGGCGCCTGCTCGGGGGTCGCAAGCGGCAGGTCGGCCGGAGCCACGCCCGCGGTCGAAGGCCCGAGATTCTCGAGGGCAGCCACCGGCAGCGGCATTCCGGCCAGCACCGGTGCCTGCACGTGGCCCACATCCTGCTGCCCGCCACCTGACGTCGGGCGCTCGGAAGGGCCTGACGGCCGCCCGGACGTTCGACCCGCTCGGGCTGAGCCGGCCATCTGCCGCTGGATCAGAGAACGGGAAGCCCGCAGCTGCTGGGCTGGGCTCAGAGTAGTGATGTCCCAGGAAGTGGCGGTCAGCGGTAGCTGAGCCATCGGCTCGCCCAGCCCGACCCGGGGGATGGAGGTCGGCCGGGGTGGGGCCAGGGACGGGCTGGCCGGATCGGGGGAAACGGACCCGCCCGCCGGACCTCCGGCGTCCGGTCCCATGGCAGATGTTCCATCCCCGCCAGCGAGCGACGGGTCGTGACCCAGGAGGGGGGCGACCAGTTCGGCCGGCTCGGCCCGGCCAGCTCCGGGAGATGGCGCGAGGGGGAGGGGCCGCGATTCCCCGGGGGCAGGAGCGGTGCTCCCGCTAGCCGCCTGGTCGGCACCTCGCTCCTCCGTGGCCGCCAGCACAGCCGGCTCTGTGCCCATCTCCGGGCTCTGACCGAGCAGAGGAGCAACCGGGTCGGCCGGCCGCGCCTCGGGCGCAGCTGCGGCGGCGCCGCTCTCCGCTGCTGGAGGTGACGCCGGCGCAGGGTCGCCGGCCCGCGACGCCGGCTTCGGCTCCGGCCCAGGTGCGTGGGGCGCCGAGGAACTCTCGCGGGCCAGCGGGAGATCCCGGGCAGGCCCCTCGAGTGGTGCCGATGGGGGCGTCGAGGGGGCAACGCTGGGCCGGGCCGGATCTGCACGCGGGTCCGGCCGCGCCGGGACGGCTCGCTCTCCCAGCAACCCGGACGTTTCTGGCGCCCCCGTCGAGCGCGCCACCTCTGACCCGATCGGCGAGACGCGGCTCTGGGGCTCGTCGTCCCCGGAGAACTCGTCGTCCCCGGAGAAGGAGTCCGCGCCGAGCAGGCGGGTCGGCCGGTTGGAGGGCTCCCCAGGGAGCCGGGCGGCCGGCAGCTGCGCCAGGGGCATGTCGGCAGGAGTGGGCGCCGAGACAAGCGGGCTCGGCCGGGGGGCGGGTGACTGGTGCTCCACCAGCCGCTGGACGACGGGCGTCAGCGGCGCGTTCCCAACCAGGTCGGACGCCGACTCGACCGACCGCCGGTCAGCGGCGTCCGGGGCCGATCCCGGTTCCGGACCCGATGGCGATGCGGCGCCGGGCTCAGGCTGCACTGCCGTCGGCATCGGCTCCGCATCCGCCGGATTCACCAACCGCGACGGATCGGGCTCCGATCCAACGGAAGGGGCCTCGGCGGCGACGGCCGAAGGCGGGAGTGGCAAGGCCGGCTCGCTGACGCCGGGCTCCGACGGTACCGGCTCGGGCGATCCCGGCTCGGGACGGGCCGAGGCGGCCTCGTATGCAGGAGCTGGGGTGGGCCTGGGGAGGGTGCGGGTCTGAATGGTCACCGGAGCGCGCTTCGGCGACGAGGGCTGCGGGACCGCCAGCGGCAACGACGACGGACCCGGGGATGGCGCCGGCTCCGCCGTCACATCCGTCGCGGGGGTGGAGGCGAGCACGGCGATCCCCTCGACGACTCCAGAAGGGGCAGACGCGTCGACGGAGTGACCGAGCGGCTCCAGGAAGCGCTTCGGGGGGGTCCAGGCCACGAGGGAGTCCTCGAAGCGCGCCGCCAGGACGCGAGGCATTTCCGGCAACGCGGACGCCATGGGCGGAAGCGTCGCCCAATCAGGCACATGGGTGAACGTGCTGGCCCGGATCACCTCGTCGTCGCCGCCCAGAGCAGACGCGGCGGGACCGGTCGGCGCGGCCTCCGCCGGCGCGACTGAGGCCGCCGGCGCGGTAGCAGTACCCTCCGCGGCAGGCCGCGAGCGGCGCCAGTTTAGCAGCCCCATCGCCGCATCACTCTCTCTCTTCGGAGAGCCGCCGGTTGATCTTCGCGATCTCAGCTACAAAGCGTTGCCGTACCGGATGCTCGAGGTCGAGGATGTCATCGAGCGACCAGTGAAAGTGATAGGCCACGTACGCCACCTCCTCGTACAACCGGTCGGTGCCGTACGTCATCGTTCCCCCTGGCGACCACCGGCCAGATCGACCGTGAACCGTTCGCCGCAGGCCGGGCAGTCAACCGCGGCCTTGGTATGACCCTCGGTGTTGATGCGGCGATAAAGATCCTGGAGAAAGGCCAAATCCGAGGCGAACAGGTTCTCGACCACCGAGGCCCGGACCTCGTCGTCGACCAGGGTCCCCAAGCGGGTGATCACTCGGGACAGGAGGACGACGGTCAGATAGGCCGGGTTGCTCCTGACCCGGTCGTCGTACAGCGGAAGCAGCTCATCGCGTGCCGTGGCCAGGCGCATGGCCCCGGTTTTGTGCAGCACACCCGCAGAGTCGAGATAGCCGCGTGGCAACTCGAACTCGAAGACCGTCCGCAACGGCTCGGGTCGAGGCGGGGGCGCGATCCGTCGTTCCGGCAGCGCCGGCTCGCCCGGTCCACTATCCACGCTCGTCTCGTCCGCGTCGGGCGGGAGTGGTGCACCTCGGCGCATCTAGGCGGGACGGTCAGACGCGCCGAGAATGGCCGTCCGCGCAGCCGTCATGGCTGCGTGGCCTCGATCTCCTCGTACACGAAGGTGATGGTCTCTTCGATTGGGGTGGCGTTGGCGGCGTTCATGCCGCTGACCTTCAGCTCGGTCGGCCAGGCGTTCTTGAACGTGTACTCCCGAGTCGGGATGTACTCCTGGTTGTAGATGGTCACCACGCCGTTCTTCCGGGCCGCCTTCACGTCCTTGATGGCCGTGTTGAACCAGATGTCCCAGCTGGGATCGTCGGTCATGACCCGGGTGACGGTGAGCGTGCCCAGGAACACCCGGTTTCCGGCCCAGGCCTTGTGGATGGGCTTGCCCTGCAGGGTGTTGGACTTGGTCTCGACCTTGTCCAGCTTCAGGCTGAGGCCCTCTATCGACTTGATCGTCTTGCTTTCGATACCGTCCAGGGTGAAGCCGAATTTATGGGTTCCGGCTGAGTCATAATCTGAAAAGCCTGCCATTTTCTTTTCCTATATCTCCTGAAGAAGCGGGGCTGAGGACTACTCGTTGACCAGGCTGGTGCCGCCGGAAAACTGCGAGAGGCGGAAGATCACGAACTCGGCAGGCTTCACGGGAGCCACACCGATCTCGCAGATGACTTGTCCGGCGTCGATCCCTTCCGCCGGGTTGGTCTCGCCGTCGCACTTGACAAAAAACGCCTCGGCTGGCGTCAAGCCGAACAGGGCCCCCTTGCGCCATTCGTTGACGAGGAATCCGGCAATGGTGCGGCGGATCTTCGACCAGAGGGCGTAATCGTTGGGCTCGAAGACCACCCAGTCGGTCCCGTTGAGGATCGACTCCTCCAGGTAGTTGAAGAGCCGGCGGACGTTGAGGTAACGCCACGCCGCGTCCGAGGACAGGGTCCGGGCGCCCCACACCCGAATGCCCCGGCCGGGGAAAGCCCGGATGCAGTTGATCCCGACCGGGTTGAGGAGGTCGTGCTCGTTCTTGGTGATGTTGATCTCGAGGCTGATCGCACCGCGGACGACCTCGTTGGCCGGGGCCTTGTGGACACCCCGAGTGTCGTCGTTGCGGCCCCATATACCGGCCATATGGCCACTCGGCGGGACGAAGATGTTGCTTCCGCTGGCTGGATCGAACACCTTCACCCACGGCCAGTACAGGGCGGCGTACTTGGAGTCGTAGCCGACCTTGTCGACCCGCCACTCCTTGATCTGCTGAGCATTGAGGCCAGGTGGCGGGTCGAGGATGGCCACCCGGTCGCCCATCAGCTCGCAGTGGGCGATCATGGCCAACTGCACCGCCTGCACGCCCTCCAGGTCGAGCATGCGGTTCTGGTAGGCCGACATGAGGTCAGGAACGCAGACCATGGTGATCTCGTCCACCGCCTCCAGGCCACCGAACCCGGTCCGTTCCGCGGAGTCGCCCACGTAGTCGTCGGGGGCCAGATGGGTGGGTGCGGGGGCGCCGCCACCGGCCAGAGCTACCGTGCCGCGAGCCACCCGATCCGCCGCCACGCCGAGGTCCTCGAGGCGGATCAACTTCGACTGGGCGTTGACGACGGTGACAACGTGCTGCCGTCCCTTCTTGGCGGTCACGTTGTCGAAGGTCTCTTCGACCTTGCCGCCTTTCTTGACCACGACCTTGAAGGCGTCCTCGGTTGCACCCTCTGCGTTGGAATCCGCAATCTCGACGGAGATGTCGTTGCCCTCGGCTCCGTCGGTGAGCGCTTGGACCCGATAGGCCCCGACGGTGCCTGTGGCCCCACCAGCCCCACCGGTGGTCGCCGTCAACTCGGCTCGAGCGGCCGGGGCCGCGGCGCCGTTGCCGCCGATGCGCACGACGTAGCACGCCCCGCCGCCGTTCTGAAAGTAGCCGTACACCGCAGGGTGGAGGTAGGACCCCTCGACAAAATCGCCGAAAATGCTGGTGAACTGGCTCCAGTTGGTGACCAGCGTGGCGGCGTTGAACGGACCAGCGGAAGCCAGGCCGACGAAGGCGGCCACGGCGGTGCCCACGCCTTCGATGGGACGGGCACCCGCTTCCATTTCCTCGACGTAGACACCCGGTGACAGGTAGGTCGGCATGACATCCTCCTCGGGACGGACCATCAGCACCATGTCGCGTTCTCGCCCCGCGAGGAAGGGGCGGGAGGGCGGGTCTCAGGGAAGCATGTGTTGCGCCTTCGGGCAATCGAGGTGCCCATTGATGCGCCGCGGCCCGTCCAGGCCGGGCTGATCAGCCGGCCGCGAGCTCGAAGTACTCGCCGAACTCCGCCGCCACCACCAGCCGCCCGAGCTTGCGGTACTCCCGGCGGACTCCCCTGACGAGATCCGCCATCGAGACTGGCGTGCCCCGATCGGCAGCCAGGTAGGCGGCGGTGATGGCAATGCTCCGGATGTTGCCTCCCGACAGCTCGAAGGCCCGAGCGCAGAAGTCCAGGTCGAGATCACCGGCCCGCGGCACCCCAGGCGCCAGGCACCGCTCCCAGAGGATCCGGCGCAACGCCATGTCCGGGGGAGGAAAGTCGACCACCATGTCCAAACGGCGGGAAAAGGCGTCGTCCACGTTGGCCCGCAGGTTGGTCGCCAGGATGGCGAGACCGTCGAAGGTTTCCATCCGCTGCAGTAGATAGGCCACCTCGATGTTGGCGAAGCGGTCGTTGGCATCGCGAACCTCCGACCGCTTCCCGAAGAGGGCATCGGCCTCGTCAAAGAGCAGGACGGCGTTGACGCCGACTGCTTCGGTGAAGATTCGCTCCAGGTTCTTCTCGGTCTCACCCACATACTTGTCCACCACCGTCGCCAGGTTGATGGTGTACAGGTCAAGGCCCAGGTCATGGGCGACGACCTCGGCGGACATCGTTTTGCCGGTGCCGGAATCCCCCGCGAACAAGACGGTGATCCCGCGACCGCGGCCGCCTCCGGGCCGCATGCCCCAAGCGTCGAGGACCAGGTCTCGCCGCCGGGCCCGTCCGGCCAGCTCCCGCAGCGCCTCCGCTGTCGAGGGGGCCAGGACCAGGTCGTCCCAACTCACGGCGGGCTGGACCCGCCGGGCCAGCCGCTCCAGACCAGCTCCGTTTTGAGCGCGCGCCCCGGCGCGGAGGTGGGCGACCCCGACCTCCGCACCCGCCAGACCCGCCTGGAGCCGGGCCGCTTGCACGGCCCTGGCCACTTGCTCGCCTGACAGCAGGAACTGGGTCGTGACGTCCGAGGTTTCCAACTCGGCGGGCGCGTCGACGCCCAACTGCGTCTGCCATTGATCGAGGCGTTCGGCCGACGACGCCGTCCGCGTATCGACGACGAGGGGGACGACCTGGCTCCACGACGGATCCCAGGCGACTCGACCGTGCAGGAGGACCGGTCCACGCAGGCGAGCGAAGGCGCGCACCGAGGTGGGAGCCCGATCGAGCAGGGCATCGATCGGGCCTGCGACCAGGCCCGCAGCGAGAAGCAAGGCCTCGCGGCCGGTGGTCTTGGCCATCTCCCCCAGCTCTTCAGAGGGATCGAGCTGTTCCAGGTCGACCGTCAACGCGGCCAGGCCAGCGGCCTGCAGCGCCGACTCCGCCACCGCAGGAGCCGAAGCCCCAGCCCGCTCCCGCAGGTACACCAGCCGTACTCCGGCGGCGAGCGCGGACCCGAGCGCGCTCGCCATCCCGCTTTCGGCGTCCCGTATGGCTGGGCGGAGCAGCGGGGTCACCGACGGGTCGCCCCCATCGTCGCCGAGCAGATGGGCTGCCACCCGGTCCGGGACTCGCAGCGAACGGGAGAGGAAGGGCCGGTCCGGTTCCTGCACGAGCACCAATCCGGCCGATGTCAGGGGCGCTTCGGCGGCGACGCGTGTCCTGGCCGCGGATGACCACGGCGACAGCCCGCACACTTCGAGGCTCAAACCAACGGTGGCCCGGCGCTGGGTCACGTCGTCGTTCAGGTACCCGTACAGGCGCTCGAAGCGACTGTCCAGGTCCGGGGCCAGGGCGACCAGCAGCAGGTCCACGTCGACCTCGTCCAAACTGGCCCGTCGGGCCAGCGAGCGCAGGCGAATCGTCGCCCCGGCCGTTTCCAACCGGCTGGCGTCTTCCTCGAGTGCCGCCAGTTGCGACGCGTCTCCCCACTCGAACGTCCGGGGTGATGACGGTGAGGCCAGCAGCCGGTCGACGTGCTCCTCGGAGAGGTACAAACCCCGGAACGGGTCCTCCGGGTTGGGGTCGTCCCGGCGGCGGTCGCCGACCAGCGCCCGCACCCGGGTCTCGACGATCCTGAGGCGCGCGATCAGATAGTTGCCCGACGGGGTCAGGTGACCGGGCGGCGGGGGAACCGAGATCACGGTGCCGCCCGGCGCCGCGGCCGCCTCGTCGGTCATGACCGCTTGCGCGTGCTCTTCCGGGGTTTGCCCGGATCGACGGCCATCGGTGCCACGGTCGTGGCTGGGGCCGAGGCCGGGGCTGCGGCCAACGGCGGGCCGGCACCGTCGTTCGACCGGTCCGGCAGCTGGCGGACGTCGTCCTCGACGTCGTAGGTGGTGTGACCCACCGCCTTCAAGCGCAACGGAGCCATAACCGATTGGGCGATGTCGTAGAGGGTGTCGGGCTGGATGGCCATGGTGATCACCAGGTCGATGGACGGTTTGAGGTCGCCCCCGAGCGACGACCACACGTCCGACACCTGGCGGTTCTCGGGAGGCGGGTAAGCGATCAGGACCGACAGCGGGATGCCCAGTTCCTGCAGGAGCGGAGTCAGCGCCGCATCGGGGACCGTCTCGTGGCGGATGAAGCAGGCCAGGATGGCGGAGAGCAGGCGATGCTCGTCCTCCGGTCGCTGGGTCCACGCCGTGACCAGGTAGGCCAGCTTGAAGAAGCGGGGCATGGGCCTGCGTTCCACCACGATGCCCTGGTCGTCGCGCCGCTCGATCAGGCCGGTCTGCCGCAAACGGAGGTCCTCTCGGATGTCGTAAAGGTAGAGGTCCACGGTCGGGGTGTTGCGGCGCGAGGCCCAGTCCCGGGTCGGGGCTTCGAATAGCACCTCCACGTCGGCGCCGTTGACGACCTCGGTCTTCACCAGGTTGCGAAGGGACTCGTCGACTTCGTTGATCACTGGTGAGACCCTCCCTAGGGTAGGGATCGAGGCGGTGGGGACCCCAGCATCATCGCGGTTCCGAACCCGCCCCACCCGGCGACTGTGGACAGACCTCCGGGCACCTGGCATCGCCCGATAGGGCAAGTGGCCTGGCCTAGCCCGGTATGGTCCGGGCCCCCTAGGGCGGCCTGGCCGAGCCGGTATGGTCCGGGCCCCCCTAGGGCGGGCTCAGATCAGTCCTTGCCGTACCGCGTAGGCGACCGCGTGGGACCGGTTGCGCAGCTGGTGGCGCGTGGTGATGTCGTGAATGACGTTCTTTACCGTTCGCTCCGAGTACGACAGCTTGCCGGCAATCTCCGCGGTGTCCCAACCCTCGCCGAGAAGGCGCAGGACATCGACTTCCCGATCGGTGAAGCCACTGAGCGACAGGCCCCGGGGGCCGAGCACGTGGCGCTGCAGCCGGCTCATCTGATCGAGCAGCCGTCCGAGCAGGTCGGGAGGGACCGAGCCGTCCCCCGGGCCGCCGTGAGGACTACGTCGACGACCCGATCCGCCACCGCCTCCGACCGCCGGAGAATGCCGCACGACCCGGCCTCGACCGCGGCCAGCAGGCTGGCATCGTCGAGCCGGGTGACGATCATCACCACCCGGCGGCAACCTTCGCGCTGGATGGCCCGCACCGTGCGGATGGTGGCGGCGTCCACCTCGTCCGTCACGACCACGGCTACTTCCGCCCGGTCGAAGTCGTTCTCGTCGACCACCAGCACCTCGGACTGCTGGCGCAGCTCCCCGGCCACGCCCGTGGCCGAGACCGGATCGGTCGCATGAACGTAAACTCCTACCCTGCCGTTCGTCACCTTGGGCCCCTTTCGTTGCAACCGGACCCTATTGTTCCGCGACGGCCTCAACGGGCATTCAACGGGGGCTCAGCAGGCAAGCGATCGACCCATCGGGAGTGCCCGAATCGGCCTCAACGGGTAGGGCGGGGTCGGAGCCGCCCCTGAGAGCAACAACGCGACACACGTTGGTGCCGCGAAGGCCACTCGTGTCACGTTGTGGCGATATATGACCACGACGTGACACGGGTTGGCCCTCGTCAGAACACGCGTGCCGCGTTCGTGTTCTCGAGCCCCCGGATCCAGAGTGTCAACGGGGGCAGGCGCCGGCAGGGAGGGAGAGGGAAGCGCGGGCAGGGAACGAGAGCGGGAAGCGCGGGCAACGAGAGCCGGAAAGCGCGGGGACGAGAGCCGGAGTAGCCAGCCGGGCTCAGACGCCCAGCTCTTCCAGGACGGCGGCGTAGGCCCGGCGGGCTTGTCCCGCCTCGGCGTGGTGGCCGGAGCGGTCGGCCGCGGCGATGAGCAGCTTCCACAGGTCGTCCCGGTAGCGGTCCATGGCCAGCCCGGTGCGGGCCGCTTCGGAGGCGGCCGGATAGTCGCCCTGGCCGATGCGGAGGTTCGCCAGGCGACCGGCCGCGTCCGCGGTGGCATTCTGGAGCAGGGCCCGGCGGTCGACCACCCATTCGGCGGGTCCGTCCGCCGGGAGGAGCGGGCCGCCGTAGACCGCCAGGGCCGCGGCCAGGGCGTCCGACTCGTGGGCCACCTCGCCCGTGCTGCGGGCAGCCGCAGCCCGGCGGAGGTTGTGCTCCAGCTGCCACACGTCCACGTCGGAGCCTTCGGGCAGGGCGAGGCGGTACGACTCGCCATCTCGGGCCAGCAGCCGGGCGGCCGGAGCGGGGGTGGAGCTGAGCAGCCGGCGGAGGGAGGAGATGGCGACCTGCAGCCGGTGCCGCCCGGCGTCGCGATCGGCGTCCGGCCACAGGGCCTCGATGAGGGCCTCCCGGTGCACCGCCTCGCCGGCGCGCATGGCCAGCACGTGCAGGAGCGCTCGTTCCATCGGCTTGGCCGCCGACTCGTCGACCGCATAGCCAGCCAGCACGAGCGAGAACCCGCCCAGGCACCGCAGTCGGACCGCGGCCGCGACCAGGTCGGTGGGGACCGGCCCACCGTTGCCGGAGGGGGACGAACCCGTGACCTCGGCGGCCGAGGACCACCCGTCGGCGGGCGCGTGCCCGCCGTCGGCGGGCACGTGCCACCCGTCGCCCACGAGGCCATCCTGGGAGGCGGTGACCGCCACAGCTCGAGGCGCCCCGTCCAGCCGGATGTCCCCGGTCGTCCGCGACCCACCCGCACCATTGCCGTCGTGAGGGGAGCCCGATCCGAGGTGGCAATGCCACTCCCAGGTGCCCTGGGCGTCGAGGAGCTCTCGGGCTCGGATGGCCTCGCGCCCATCGCCCAACAGCCGCCAGAGCGCCAGAGCCGCCACGCCCGAGGAGCCGGGAACCTCGAGCAGGGAGGCCAGCGTGCGGGTCTGATGCGCCGCCCGGGTAGCGAGCTCGACATCACCCGCGGCATGGGCCGCCAGAGCCACATAACCGCGGGCCGTCGCCTCGAGGACGCCGGCCCCGAGGCTCTCGAAGACGGTCACCGCTCGCTCCAGCCAGCGCACCGCCATCTCCCGGTAGCCGGGTCGGGCCGGCTGGCGCAGCAGGCGCCAGCCGCCGAGCAACCCCACCAGGGCCTCACCCCAGCGGTCGTCCTCCCTCCGGCATGCCTCGCCCACGGTGTCGAGGACGTCCACGGGGCCGTCGCCAGTGGTCGCGACCACCACCCGGACCATCCGGTCCAGCCACGGGATACCGGCCTCCTCCACCTCGTCCCACAGCTGCTCCAGATCGTCCTCACCGGGGGCGTGGTCGCACAGCGGCCCGGCCACGGCGGCCATGAGGCGGGCCCCGGCCGCCAGCACGGTGGCCGCATCGGGATGGGTGGCGACCCCGCGAAGGACGCGATGGGCGGTGCGCATATCCCCGGCCAGGAACGCCGCCGCGCCCTCGGTAAAGCGTCCGGTGGCGCCGCCCAGGGTCACCGCGCTTCGCTGGGCCTCTCCGGGTTGACGCTGGGTGGCACTTCGCAGCACGTCCAGCCACTCGTGGCCCGAGGCGCGCTCGGGGCTCATCCAGGCCACCACCCGGTCTCTCTCCCGCCGGCACCGTTCCGCCACTGCGGAGGAGGCCGCGACCGATTCCGCGGCCCGCAGGGTGGCGGTCGCCTCGGCCAGCGCCCCGCTGGCCACAGCCCGGCGAGCCCGGGCACTCAGTAACAGGGCGTCGGTCTCGACGACCGTGGGCGGCAGGGCTTCGAGCCAGGCTCCGCCCATGCCTCCACCGGCGCCGTCCGGATGGCCGAGCGTCCGGGCCAGCCCTTCCCAATCCTCCGCCTTGGCAAAAGCGGCCGCCGCGTCTTCGGTCAGGCCCTCGCGCTCGAGCAGGACCGCGGCCCGCCGGTGCTCCTCCGACGCCGCGTCCGAACCGACGATCTCCACCAACCTGGCCTCCAGGTAGGAAAGGAGGACGGTGTGGTAGCGATAGCTGTCGTCGTCGACCCGCTCGGTGAAGAGCTGGCGACGCTCGAGCTCCACCAGCATCTCCCTGCTGCCCCCTGCCCAGCCGAGCAGTTCGTCGCACAGGCCGACGGTGGGCCGCCGGAGCACGCTCGTGCGGATCAGGAAGTCCTGTAGCTCTGCGGAGAGGCCGGCGAGCACGTGCCGGGCGAGGTACTCCTGGACCAGGCGGGTGCGCTGGGCGAGGCTGGCCAGCACCCGGCGCCGCTCGGCACTGGACTTGCGGTGGGTCGCCAGGTGGAACAGCTGAAGGTAGGCCGCCCACCCTCCGGTGCGCCGGGCCAGGGCCGCCGCTTCTTCGGGTATGAGCGGCTCCCGGTAGACGTCCCGGAACAGCTCCTCGACCTCCCACGTGCGGAACCGGAGGTCATCCGCCCCGATCTCGACCACCTGCCCCGACACCCGCAGGCGGGAGAGGTCCACCGCCAGGTCCACCCGGCTCCCCATGACGAGCCGCATCCGAGCCGGGAGTCGCTCGACCAGATCGGCCAGGGCCAACTCGGCATCCGCCCCCTCCAGCAGGTGCATGTCATCGACCACCACGAGGACACACGGGCCCGAGTCGTCGAGGGCGTCGTGGAGACCCTGCAGGTCGGTCCGACAAGACCCGTTGAGCTCGAGCGCAGAGGTCAAGCCCTCCCACAGCCACTGGTAGAAGGCTTCCCCCGTCCTCGGAACCGGTTCCGGTGCCCCGCACCAGGCCACCGGCCCCTCGTAGGCGAGGGCCGCGTGGGCCAGCAGCCGTGACTTGCCCGAGCCGGCTGGGGCGACGACCCGGGCCACCAGGTAGTCGGTGGGATCGAGCAGCCGGCCGATCAGTCGGTGCCGCACCAGCCCGGAGGCGTCACGACGCCACTTCAGGCCATCTGCGGATGCCTCGACCTGCCCGCCTGATCGCACCATCACCTGCCGCCCCACTCGGCGAAATCGAATCTAGATCGTTTGGCTGCGCAACCGAGTGTATCTGCCAACTCGCCCGGTTGATCACGCACTGTATCTTCACGGCCGCGCCCGGTCGGAAATCCGGGGCCGAGGGTCGGCGCTCCTGGGGGGAAGCCGTCGGGCCTCGGGGGAGGCCGACGGCCTCAGGGGGAAGCCGACGGGCCTCGGGGAAAGCCGACGGGCCTCGGGGAAAGCCGACGGGCCTCGGCGAAGCCGTCGGGCCTCGGGCGAAGCCGACGGCCTCGGGGAAGCCGTCGGGCCTCAGGGGAAAGCCGACGGCCTCGGGGAAAGCCGACGGCCTCGGGGAAAGCCCGCGCCTCGGGAAAGCCGGCGAGCCTCAGGGGAAGGTAGTGGTGGTGTCCTCCGGGGGAACGGTCCTCGGGCCGGTGAAATAGATGTCAACGTCGCACGCCGCCTGATCGCCACCGCAGTTGACCGAAAGGATGAGCTGCTGGGCGGAGGTGAACACGACCGGGGTGTTGAACGTGTACTCCTGGTCGTTGAGGGTCGCCAGATCCTCCTGCAAGAGGGTCTCGGGGGTCTGACCCGCTCCGGCCGCCAGCCGCTCGATGGAAGCCCGACCGGCTCCTCCGGCGACGTTCTGGATGACCAGGTTGGTGACCTCGATCGTGCCGTGGCTCGGGACGGTGATCGAATTCGACGAGGTGGTACCCGGGGCGGCGACGACCTCGAGACGCCCGTCGTCGGGGCCGGTGACCGGCTGGGGCTGCGTGGTCGCCGTGGTGGGTGCGGGAGCCGTGGCGACCTTGACCTTGGCGACGGTCGTACTCGTCGTGCTGGTCGTCGTCGTCGGCGCCGGCTTGTTCGAGGCCAGGGCCTTGACGGCCGCCTGGTTTTGGGCCACGGCGGCCTGGTTGGCCGCCGTGGCGGCCTGGTTGGCCGACACCGAGGACTGGGTCTTCGACAGTTGCTTGGACAGCGACTGCGTGGCGGCAGCTTGCGACGCCAGCGCCGCCTTGTTGGCGTTGACGGCGTCGTTGTGGACGATCGGCTTCAGGACCAGAAACCACAACAGGACCAGCAGGGCGGCCGCTCCCACCGCGGCCATGGCCCATTTGGGGAAGACCGCTTTCTGGGTGAGGGCGCCGTCGAGGACGACCGGCTTCTGGTCCTGGGGGGTGACGGTGACCTTGTAGGGCTTCTGCTGTTCCGGGCCCCGCCAGAACCGGTGCCGGGGTTTGATGCGGACCTTGACGAAGCGAGCCTCGCCGGGCGCAGTGATCACCTTGTTGGGCTTGATGCTGAACTTCAGGGCCTCCGCCGCGTCCACCGCCGACACCTCGGCCGGGAGCGGCACGTTGCCGAGGTTGTCCACGGCCAGTTTCTGGCGGCCCGCCACTCGGCCGGTGGCGACCCGCGGGACCAGCTCGGCGCCGACGTCCGTGAAGGACCCCACCGTGACGCTGGCTTCCTCGGTGACCGACTCCTCCGGTTCGTTGGAAGGGATCACCTTTACCGCGAAGGGGATCTCGCCCGCCGGGGTGGTATAGGCCCGCGGCGGGGAGAATCGCAGATGTACGGTCTGCTGGGCGCCGGGGAAGAGGGAAACGACCGGGGGTTCGGCCTCGGTCCAGGGCGTCACTTCGCCGATCAGCAGGATCGTGAACTGCTCGACGATCGTGCCGGTGTTTATGAGGCTGAGCTCGCCCGTGGCGGTCTTACCGGGCTCGACCACCAGCTCGCCCGCTTGGAGGTTGATGACCACGGTCATGCGGGCCGGCCTTTCCCACACATGGAGGTCTGGCTGCTTCTCATTGAAGGAGCGTCACGTTCCCGACGACAGTGTCGAGTCCGCCCCCGTCGATCTGCGCATCACTGATGCCGCCATTTCCGTTGATGTAGTCGTAGTGACCATTGCGGGTGAAGAAGAAGTTCTGGCCGGTACCGCCCACCATGACGTTCTGGGTCTGCCTCGAAGCCCCGCCGTTGGACAACGTCGTTCCAACCGCGCACCCATGTCCGGAGGAGCCCCCGAAGTCCACGGAGCAGAAGGTGTCGTTGTCGATGCCGCTGCCGTGTGCGATGAGAGTCGTATCCCCTGACGGGCCGGCCTGCAGGAGGTCTCGGGCGCCATCTCCGTCGCGGACGGTCGAGCCGGGTCGGCCCGCGATGAGGACATCGTCGCAGTTGCTGCCCACCGCATTGAGGATGCCCGATAGTTGTCTGCGTGCCCCCGAAGCCGCCGGATGCGGAAGCGCGGGCTTGCAGGTTGACCTGGACGCCCGGGCAGTCGTTCGTACCGGTCGTGCCTGACCATGCCGAGAAGTTGACGGTCCCGTTGCCGCCGCCGTTGATGATGTTGCTGCCCGCCCCTTCGAAAAGGAAGGTGGGAGCCGAGTTCGGCGCCGCGGTCAGGTTGTTGCCGCCGTTCTCCACGACGAACTGGTCCGAGAAGCCGTTGCTGGTGATGTGGTCGTTGCCGCCGGTGACGTAGACGTCCGAGAATTGGGCGAGCCGATGACCGTGCTAATGCCAGCGTTGAAGTAGGTGGCGTCCGAGATTCGGGAACCCCCCCGTTGCCGTCGCCATTGCTCGCGGCAACACAAGTTACCCGGGGCGCCACGGGCACGCGCCGAGAGGTTGATGTACGGCTGCCTGCTGGGCGTACTGGTAAGACAGGGTGTTGCCGATGCGTCCCGGACTGCGAGCGTGTCGTCTCCTTCACCGGGCACGAAGGTGACGGCCTGGCCGCCCCCTACCAGGGTGTCGTTGCCGATGCCGCCGACGAGGGTGTCGTTGCCACCGTTGCCCACCATGGTGTCGTTGCCGTTGCCGCCCTCCAGCGTGTCGTTGCCCGCACCCCCATCGAGCGTGACGTTGCCCGGGCCGGCGATCAACGTGCTGCCTCCCGGGGACGCGATCCCGGTTCGGAAATTCCCGGAGTAGAGGTAGACGCTGCCCGATCCGAGCGGTTGGAGCCCAAGGCCGGCCTCGTTCGCCTGACCGACGTCCCCCAGGTTGACCTTGGTGTAGCCGCTCAACAGGGAGAGGTCCAGGGTCGAGTTCCCGCTCCCACCATCGAGCTGGTCGATGCCGCCGTTGGTGAGCACGAAGCGGTCGTTGCCGCTACCACCGCTCAGGGTGCCCGGCCCGCTCCCGCCCACCAGCAGATCGGACTGCGCTTGGGTACCGGTGACGTTGGCGATGCTGCACTGCCCGGTCGACGAGTTCAGGAAGTTGACCTGGCCGCCGAAACCGCCCGTTGTCGTGCAGGGGGGCACCGTCGTGCCCGCGCCCGGATAGCCGGTGGGGATGGTAAAGGTGGCGTTGGACAGGTTGGCGATCACGGCATTGGGCGCCCCGGCGTAGCTCAAGCCATCCTGGCCGCCGTTTCCTCTGAAGGTGGCGTTCGCCGGGCCCGGGATGAACGTGTCGTTGAAGGGGGTCGCGACCACGGTCGACATGCCCGTGAAGCTGAAGTTGTACCCCCCGCCGGTCACCGTCGCCGGGCTGGTGGACATGTTGACCGTCGCCCCGCAACTGATGGCAGGCGAGCAGCTGGCATCCCCCGCCAGCTCGAGAATCCCGGAGCCGCCGCCGTCCACCAGAGAGGTCACGCCTGGGTTGACGGTAAAGGCGGCCTGCGACGGGGAAACCACATTTGCCATGCAGGTGAAGCTGACGTTGAGCACGAAGTTCGGCGACGTGCCCACGATGGCGGTCCCGTCACTGTTGTTGCTCCCGGCTATACAGCCGTGACCACCAGCAGTCGGAGAGAACGTCATGTTGGCGCCCGCGGCCGCGGACGACAGGTTCAAGGTGTTGGTCCCGCCGCCACCGAGGAACTGATAGGTCCCTGGTCCGGACTGGTTGAACGTGGTCCCCGCCGACCAGGTCCCGATGAACGTTTGGAACCCCGTCCACTGGTAGCTGACGCTGGATACCACGTTGGTGACCGTGCCGGTCTGGATCCCGCCGGTCGTGGCCGCGTTGACCGTGAGCGGGAAGCTCCCGGGCACGTTGGAGAGATCGAGGGTGCTGAGGGTGGAGCCGCTCTCCAGGAAGTTCTCGGCCCCGGATCCGCCGTAGACGTAGTCGCCGCCGGGTTGGGTCCCGACCAGGCTGCTGATCCCGGTGAACGAGATGGCCGGCGTGGCGCCTGGGGCCATGCTCTCCACCAGTCCGGTGGTGGTGCAAGGAGGCGTGGTCGGCAGCGGGCTCGTCCCGCTGATCGGCATGCACACCTTGGCCGCTTGGGGCACGTCCGAGAGGGCGAGGGTGTCGGCGCCACCGAAGCCGTTGAGGGTCAGCGGTGGGGCCCCGTTCAGGGTCTTGGCGTTGGCGGTGAAGGTGTCGTTGAACCTCGAGCCGGTGACGGTCGTGACGCACAGGTCGACCGGGTTGGCGGTCGTGGGGCAACCCGCGGTGAAGCTCAGGCTACCGATGGTGGACCCGCTCACGCTGCCGGCATTGAGGTCGGCCGTGTCGCCGGCGGAGCCGAACCCTGGGGCCGGCGTCTGGGAGAGGTCGAGGCTGTCGTCGCCTCCACCCCCTTCGATGGTGGCGGCCAGGACCCCGGCGACGAAGGTGTCGTCACCCGGCGACCCCTGCACGGTGAGCTTGCTGGTTGGCAGTTGCGGGAAGGTGAAGGTGTCCGCGCCGCTCAGGCCGATCACGGCGCCGGTGTTGCTGAATTCCACGGTGACACCGGGGTCGGTGAGGGTGAAGGTGTCGCCGTTGACGGAGGCGCCCGCCGCATTCGAGAGGGTTGCCGCTCCTCCTCCGGCCTCGGTCGTGATGGTCGTGGCCGCCGGGATCGCTCCGGCGCTGTCGCTGATCGACCAGCCGTCGTACTGACCGGCCGTGGCGAACAGCGCCGCGGAGCTGACTGCGCTGCTGTGGGCCGTCGTGGCGCCGTCAGAGGACGACACCGGGACGTCGTAGGAGAGCGTGTTGTTGTTGCTCTGGGAGGTGAAGGTGGTTCCGAGCACGTTGCCGTCGAAGGTGTTCGCCCCCTGCCGCGACCCGATGACCTCGTCGGTGGAACCGAGGGTCACGAAGCTGCCGAGCACCTCGTCGGTGTTCGGGCTCGCCCCCGAGGCCGTCACCTGACCGGTGACCAGGTTGGCGGTGACCCCTGAGGCTGCGGAGAAGTCCGCGATGTTGGAAACTCCCTGACCGGTGAAGGAGAACCCGCCCTGGGTACCGCTGGCGTCGAGGCGGGTGTTGCCCGATTCGGCGCCGACGAAGCTGGTGAAGTCGGGGCCGAAGGCATAGGTGGTGGCCGTCCCGATCAGGGCCGCCTCCAGGTTGGTGGCCCCGGTGACCGGCTTGCCCGAGACGTCGATCGTCAGGGTGGTGTTCAAGCTGGTGGACACGTTGGAGAAATCGATCCCGTCGGTGCGGCTGGTGCCGTTGTCGGTAAACACTTCAGAGCTGGAGCCGGCCACGAAGAGGTTGTGGCCGGCACTCGACGAACCGGAGACCGAACTGATGTCGGATAGGTCGTCGAAGCAGGAAGCCTGGCTCGGGAGCGGGAGACAGGGGGCCGGATCGACGAGGACGTCACCGGGCGGAACGGTCACCGCCGGGAAGGTCGGCCCGCTGACGGGATAGTCGTCGATGGAGAGGTTGGCCGCGATGGAGTGCGAGTCGGCGGAGAAATCGGCTGCGTTGTTGTTGCCGAATCCGTTGAAGGTGTGGCCTCCGGTCGACCCCTCCACGAAGGTGGTGTTGCCGCTCTGTAACCCGCCGAAGGTGGTGATGTTGGCGAACGGCTCCACCACCGTGTTCAAGGTGGCCTGCCCCGCGGGCACCGACAGCCTCAGGGCGCCCCCGCCGGTGGCGTCCTGGTAGCTCAACGTGTTCGACGTCCCGCTGGCCCCGTCGAAGGTGTCCTGATCCGGCCCGGCAAAGAAGGTGGTCGGGGCGCCGGCGCCGTCGAACGTGATCGGGGCCGACAACCCGGTGAAGCTGTACGTCGACGTCGACGGTGGGTTCGTGAGCGTCGCCGTGGCCGTGGCATCGGCGGTCGAGCCCACCTGCTCGCCCGACGCGTCGACGACCAGAGAGGTGACGGCGTGCGAGCCGGGCGGCCCGGTCGGCAGTTGGGAGAAGTCCACCTTGTCCCCCGTCCCGTTCCCCGAGAACGTGGCCGAGCCGGCGCCGGCCACAAAGGTGTTGACGCCGCGCTGGCCGACGTTGCCGGTGAAGTTGTAGGGCCCGCCTGCGCCTCCGACAAACGTGTTGCCCCCGAGCGTCGACCCGGCCACGGTCGTCACGTCGCTGAGGGTGTCCGTGCCTCCCGTAAGGCCACCGACCTGGCCCGCGGGCACGCCGCCGAAGGCGGACGCGGAGAGGTTCACGGTCACCGGGGGCGCCGCCGAGAAGTCCACCGAGTCGTCGGTGCCTTGCCCGGTGAAGTGGTAGCCACCGTTGCCCGCGGCGACAAAGACCGTTTCTTCGCCCGACACCCCCGATCCCACGAAGTTGGTGAAATCGGCGTGGGCGCTGGTGAAGGTGTACAGCACCGCGCTGCTGTTGATGACCACGACTGCGGTCTGGGGGCCGGCCCCGTCCCCCGGCGACGACGAGGCGTTCACGGTCAGCGGATTGGTCCGGCTGGCCTGCACGAAGGTGAAATCGACCGTGTCACCGCCCGCCGTGCCGGTGTCACCGAACGTCTCATTGCTGGAGCCGGCCACGAAGGTGTTGCTTCCACCCGTCCACCCCGTCACCGAGTTGATGTCGCTCAACCCGTCCGCGCAGTTGCACGCCTTTAAGAACACGTTGTCGGGAACTACCGCCGGATTGGAGGTCAGATACGTGCTCGCCGACAGGTTGGCCACGACCGAGTTACCCGCCTGGGAGAAATCCGCCGCGTTGCCGCTGCCGAAGCCGTTGAACGTATGCAACCCGGTGGCGTTCTCGACGAAGGTCGTGCCCCCACCCGGCAGCCCGTCGAAGGTGGTGATGTTGGCAAACGGCTCCGTAATCGTGTTCAACATGGCCTGCCCCGCCGGCAACGAGATGGTGAGCGGCCCGCCGGCGCTGGCGTCCTGGAAGCTCAACGCGTTGGTCGTCGCGGCCGAACCGTCGAACGTGTCCGCGGCGGGCCCGGCAAAAAAGCTGGTTGGTGCGCCGGCGCCCTTGAAAATGACCGGAGCCGACAACCCGGTGAAGGTGTACGTGGAAGTCGAGGGAGGATTGGCGAGCGACGCCGCCGCCATGCCGTTGGCGGTCGTACCGACCTGCTCTCCGGAGACGTTCACGGCCAGGGAGCTGAGCGAGTGCAGCCCGGACAAGGGCAGGGTGGAGAAGTCGACGGTGTCACCCGTCCCGCTCCCGGAAAACGTTGCCGGCCCGGTTCCGGCGACGAACGTGTTCGCTCCGTTCTTGCCCGCGTTCCCCGTGAAGCTGTACGGCCCCGCCCCGCCGCCGACGAACGTGTTGCCTCCCCCGGAGGAGCCCGTCACCGTGCTCAACCCCTTTAGGATGTCGGTCCCTCCGGTAAACGCTACGGATCCGGCGGCCACGCCGTCGAACGTGGCCGCCGACAGGTTCACGGTCACGGCCGGCGCCCCCGAGAAGTCGATCGAGTCGAGCGAGCTCTGGCCGGTGAAGCTGTAACCGGGGTTCGCGCCGGCGACAAACACCGTTTCCTCACCGGGAACGACGGATCCCACGAATTTGGTGAAATCGGCGTGGGCGCTGGTGAACGTGTACAGCACCGCGCTGCTGTTAATGGTGACGACGGCGGTCTGGGGGCCGGCGCCGTCCCCCGGTGACGTCGACGCGTTGACCGTCAGGGGGTTGCCGCTGCTGGCTTGCACGAAGCTGAAATCGACGGTGTCCCCGCCGACGGTCCCGGTGTCACTGAACGTCTCGTTGCTGGACCCGGCCACGAAGGTGTTGCCCCCGCCGGTCCACCCGGTGACCGAGTTGATGTCGCTCAACACATCCGCACACGTACACGCCTTCACGAACACGTTGTCCGAAGCCACCGTCGGGCTGGAAGGTGGGTAGCCACTCGCAGACAGGTTGGCCACGATCGAGTTACCCGCCTGCGAAAAGTCCGCCGCGTTGCCGCTGCCAAAGCCGTTGAACGTGTGCAAGCCGGTGGCGTTCTCCACGAAGGTCGTGCCCCCACCAGGCAGCCCGTCGAAAGTGGTGATATTGGCAAACGGCTCGGAAACCGTGTTCAACGTGGCCTGCCCTGCCGGGAGCGAGATCGTCAGCGGGCCCCCTCCGGTGGCTTCCTGGTAGCTCAAGGTGTTGGGTGCGCCGTTGAACCCGTCGAAGGAGTCCTGGGCCGATCCGGCGAAGAAGGTGGTCGCCGCGTCCGCTCCCTTGAACGTGATCGGTGCCGTCAGTGACGAGAAGGTGTAGGTCGACGTCGCCACCGGGTTGGTCAAGGTCGCCGTCGCTTGACCGTTGCCGATGGAACCGACCGCGCCGCCCGATGCGTTGACCGAGAGCGACGTCGCCACCCGGGTAGCCGGCGGGCCGGTCGGCAGCGCCGAGAAGTCCACGGTGTCGCCGGTGCCCGTACCCATGAACGTCGCCGGACCGGTGCCGGCCACGAACGTGTTGGTCCCGTTCTTACCCGTGTTGCCGGTGAACGTGTACGGCCCCGCCGCGCCTCCGATAAACGTGTTCCCGCCGAGGGATGAGCCGGTCACGTTGTCGAGGCCCGAGAGGGTGTCCGTGCCGGCCCCGACCGTGACCGTGTTGTTGGACAGGTCTACCGACACCGCCTTCAGGGCGGTGGAGAAGTCGACGGAGTCGCTCGTGCCTTGGCCGGTGAAGCTGAAGCCGGGGGTTCCGCCCGCGAAGAACTCGGTTATCTCCTGCGGGACCTGGACCGCGCTGGAGCCGACGAACTTGGTGAAGTCGGCGTTGGTGGTCGTGTTGAACAGGTAGGTCACCGCGTTGCTGCCGGTGCCGACCTGGGCGGTGTCGCTGCTCACCGTGCCCTGCGGTGAGCCCGATGCGTTGACCACGAGCGGGGCGGTCGAGCTGGCCTGTACGAAGGTGAAATCGACGGTGTCCCCGCCGACCGAGCCGGTGTCACCAAAGGTCTCGGTGCTGGGACCGGCCACGAAGGTGTTGCCTCCGCCGGTCCATCCCGTCACCGAGTTGATGTCGCTCAACACGTCCGCGCACGAGCACGCCTTCACGAACACGTTGTCCGGGGCCACCGTCGGGCTGGCAGGCGGGTAGGCGCTCGCCGACAGGTTGGCCACCACCGAGTTCCCGGCCTGGGAGAAGTCGGCGGCGTTGCCGCTGCCCGACGCATTGAAGGTGTGGCCGCCGGTAGCGTTTTCCACGAAGGTCGTGCCCCCGCCCGGCAGCCCGTCGAAGGTGCTGATATCGGCAAACGGCTCCGCCACCGAGTTGAACGTGGCCTGCCCGGCGGGCAACGACACGGCCAGCGACCCGCTCCCGGCATGTTGGAAGCTCAGCGTGTCGTTACCGCTCTGACCGTCGAAGGTGTCGGCTGCGGACCCGGCGAAGAAGGTAGTGGCCCCCGCCGCGGTCGTCGCCCCGTTGAACGTGGTGGGCGCCGACAGGCCGGAGAAGTCGTAGACCGCAGAGCCAGACGTGGCGGTCTCGTTGGCGGTGGACCCGACCTGGGAGCCCGACACGTTGACCGTCACGGGGGCCGTGAGCTGCGAGAAGTCGACCGTGTCACCGGTGCCGGCGCCGAAGAACTTCTCCGAACCGGACCCGGCTGCGTAGATGTTGCCCCCGACGGACGAGCCGGTGATGGTGGAGATGTTGCCTTGCAGGAGGTCGCAATCACCCGGGCAGGCGGTACCAGCCAGGGCGACATCGTCTCCGGGAACGGTGAGGTTGGCCGAATCGGTGAACGGCTTGGTCGACAGGTTCGAGACGATCGGGTTCGGGTCATTGGAGAAGTCCGCCGAGTTGCCGGTGCCGACCGCCTCGAAGGTGAAGCCTCCGGTCTTCGCATCCAGGAACGTCGTGTTGCCGCTTCCGGAGCCCTTGATGACGTTGAACGGGGAAAGGTTGGAGGACCCTGCCGCCTTGGCAAAGGTGTAGGTCACGGTCGAACCCACCGCCGCCTGACCGCTCTTGAGGGTGGCCCCGTTCAAGGATTTGGTGGTGCCCGACGCGTTGATGGCCAACCCGGCGCCGGCCTGGACGTCAGAGAAGTCGAGGATGTTTCCGGTGCCGTTGTCGAAGTAGGAGTCGGTGCCGGCCTCCGCTTTGAACGTGTTGGGTGACGCGGCTGTACCACCCGTCAACGTGAACGTGTCCTGGTCGCCGCCTCCGATGAACGTGCTCCCGTTGACCGCGTTGGTGGTCGATCCGGCCGTAACCGTCACCGGGACGGCGGCAGCCCCACCGGCGTAGCTATCCGCGGCATCGCCGTTGGCGCTGATCGTCAGCCCGATCGCGGCCGCGCTGCTCCCGGACGGGAACCCGGTCGTGAGGGTGTAGGCGGCCAACCCGTCGAACGTGCCGCTCGACTGCCCGCCGGTGTTGCAGGCAGCCGGGTTCAAGTCGATGCCGTTGGAGCCGAAGGTGACGTTTTCGGCCGCCGCCGCATTCTCGATCACCGTCACCGTGCCGTCCCCGACCGACGTGTTCCCCACGGTGCCGCCGATCGGAATGCACGGGAACACGCCTCCGGCGGGAGCCGTGGGACCCGTCTGATCGAGCACGACCGTGGAAGCGGCTGAGGCGCTGTCGTCGACGGAGAAGTTGATGGCATTGACGGCGGCTCCGCCGCTGACCGGGTAGGTCCCGGTGCAGTTGGTCGCAGGCGTGACCGTGTAATCGGTGCCCGCCGCGTTCTCCGTGACGGTGACGGTGCCGCCGAAGAGGTCGATATCGAGATTGAGGGCCGTGTAGCCGGCGCTGGACGTGGTGCTGTAGGTGCAGGTGGGCGGCGTCGAGCTCGCCCCGGAGGCGGCTTCCAGGTGGTACAACGCCGCCACGGCGATCCCCAGCAGGCTGAACCCGAAGACCACGCCGAGGAGCACGACGGCCCGCATGGCCACGGAAAAAGAACGGACCCGGGCGCTCACCCGAACATCCCTACGATCGGCTTGGTCAGGGCGATCCCTCCTGTTGAGCCGAAGAACTGAGCGTCACCAAACGCGAAGATCCCGCCATCCGACGCCACCAGCCAGTACCCCTTACCATCCGGAGTGGCCGCCATCCCGACGACCGGTCGGGTCAGGGGGATCCCTCCCGTCGAGCCGTGGAAGGCGGACGCTCCGAACGAGAAGATGCCCCCGTCCGACGCCACCAGCCAGTAGCCGGGTGCGCCGGGGAACGTTGCCATGCCCACGATGGGCCGAGTGAGGTGCACGGCGCCGGTCGAACCCTCGAAGCGGGCGTCACCGAAGGTGAAGATCCCCCCGTCCGACGCCACCAGCCAATAGCCCTTTCCATCCGGCGTCGAAGCCATCCCCACGATCGGCCGATTCAGCCGGACGTTGCCCGTCGAGCCGTAGAAGCGGGCGTCACCAAACGAGAAGATCCCACCATCCGACGCCACCAACCAATACCCCCGACCATCCGGCGTCGCCGCCATCCCCACGATCGGCTGGGTCAGGTGGACGGCCCCCGTCGACCCGTAGAAGTGGGCGTCGCCAAACGAGAAGATCCCACCATCCGACGCCACCAACCAATACCCCCGACCATCCGGCGTCGCCGCCATCCCCACGATCGGCTGGGTCAGGTGGACGGCCCCCGTCGAGCCGTAGAAGCCGACGTGGCCGAAGGCGAAGATCCCGCCGTCCGACGCCACCAACCAGTAGCCCGTAAACGGCTGGGCGGCCGGCAGGTGTTGGATGATGATGCTGCCGACCGGTTGCGTCGAGCTGATCTCGAGGCCGGATCCGGCTTCCGCGCCGAGGGTGGCGGTCTGCGAGTTCCCGGGCTGGGTCGTGATCGGCACCGTGAGCGGCACGTTGAAGTGGGTGACGCCGGCCGGGACCTGGACCGTGCCGCAGAGGCCTTGATGGTCCACGATCGTGCCCGGGGAGCCACAGAAGGACGCCGACACCGCGGTCGACAGGGCCACGTTGATAGTGGCCGGGAAGTTGACGGTGATCGGGCTCGTCGACCTCACCTGCACCTGGGCGACGTTGCCGACTCCCAGGCTGGGCCCGCTGAGCCGGATCAGCACCATGCCTTCCACCGCGTTGACCACCGGGGCACTGCCCGCGCCCACGGTCTTGCCGTCGCCCTGGATCGCCACGGCCGACAAGGACGCGTCGAACGGGCCGAAGCCCTTCACGGTCGCCCCGTTCGATCCGAACGCCAGGTTCGGGGCGCCGGTGTTGGCGTTGTACTGCGCGATGATCATGCTCTTGACCAGACCGGCGGTTGTGGATCGCGACACGTAGCCGACCGCCGCCAGGTAGTTGCCGTTGGGTTGGTAGGCGACCGCGCTGAGGCCGTCGGTGGCGCCCAGGTTCGGACTGTTGGCCACCTGCCCGCCCGAACCGAACGTGCTGTCGGTCTGGCCCGTCGGGAGATAGCGGACGAGGAGGAAGTTGCTTCCGATGGTGGTCCCCGCCACCAGCAGCTTGTCGCCGGGCACCACGGTCACCCCGGACGCACTGCTTCCGCTGGCCAGGGTGACCACGCCCGGCGGCGCCGACGCCACGAACGACGAGCTCGGGTTGAACGACGAATCCAGGGTGCCGTCCTTGACCGCCGCCAGCGTCAGATGCTGTACCCCGTTGACGGCGCTGAAGCCGGCTGCAACCACGTCACCGGTGGCGGGCGAGTAGGCCACCGCGTTTGCTTGGGACGACGTCCCGCCGGCGAGCGTCGACAGGCTCCACTGCTGGACGCCGGTCGGGCTGAGACTGGCCGCCAACATGGACGGAGCGTTGGAAGCCCCGAACGCCTCCCCGGCCACGTCGATGTTGCCGGCCGGGTCGATCACGACACCGTTCAACTTGCCGCCTGAAGGTGGGCACGTCAGGGCGGCCACGCCGCCATTGCCGAAGCTGGGATTCAAGCCGCCGTTGGAGAGGTATTCCGCAACCACCGGAGTCGGGGCTTGGGCGCCGCAGGTCGACCCGTTGGCGTATCCGGCTGCCACCACGTCACCCGCGCCCGGACGGCCGGCGGGCACCACCGCTACGGCAGTGGCGTACCCGGCAAAGTAATGGGTCAGTCCTCCTCCGAAGTTGCTATCCAGCGCCCCAGCGGAGGTGAAGCGGCCGACCTGGAAGCTGGTGCCGTTGCTGCCGGAGACGACGAGATCACCCGCGCCGGGCAACCCGGACGGCACCACGGCCACCCCGGTGGCCACGCTGCTGGCGGCGTCGAGCACCGTGCCGTTGCCGTGAAAGGTGGGATCCGGCGCCCCGATCGCACTCGCGAGCACGGCCTTGGGGACCGCCGGTCGGGAGGAACCTCCCCCCACGGTAAGGGACACGACGACGGCCACGACCGCCAGACAAGCCACCCCCGCCAATAGTCTTCCCCGCCTGGCTGCAGTCAGCACCGCCTAGCCCCAATGGGGCCCCCGAGCCCCCTCGTTGACACGAGGGGCGGTTATACCACCATTTTTGCGAGAATGGGCATCGTTGCCCCATCGGGCATGAGGTGTGGCCCAGGTGGAATCGGTCGGCGCCGGGGCGGCTCAGGAGCTACGCGGGCGTCGCCAATCCCAGGTTGGCGTAGATCTGGCGGGTCGCCGATGAGCGGTTGAGGGTGTAGAAGTGCAACCCCGGAGCGCCGGCATCGAGGAGGTCCTGGCAGAGACGGGTGGCCATGTCGGTGCCGGCCCGGCGCACGGACTCGGGATCTCCAGCGGCCTCCAAAACGGTCGTCATATCCGAGGGGACTTCAGCACCCATGGCCGCCATTCGGCCGATCGATGACAGGCTGGTCACCGGCATGATCCCCGGCACGACCGGCGTCGAGATGCCTCGAGTGCCGAGCTCGTCCACCAGCCGCAGGTAGTCCTCGGCTCGGAAGAAGAACTGGGTGACGGCGAAATCCGCCAGGCGCATTTTCTCGGCCAGGTGGTCGCGGTCGCTCTTCAGATTTGCCGAGCGCGGGTGCCCGGCGGGGTGAGCCGCCACCCCTATGGAGAACCCGCCGATAGCCCGCGCCAGCTCGACCAGTTCGATGGCGTGACGAAGTTCGCCTTCGGTCGCATCGGGGTCCGTGGGGGGATCCCCACCGAGGGCCATGAGGTTTTCGACCCCCGCCTTGCGGAACTCGACCAGGATCTCGGCCAGCTCCAGCCGGGTGTGAGCAACACAGATGAGGTGAGCCATGGGTGTCAGGGTGGTGGTGCGCAGCATGCCGACGACCAGGTCGTGGGTGCGCTGGCGCGAAGAGCGGCCCCCGCGGTAGGTCACCGATACAAAGGACGGGCGCAACGGCTGCAGCTCCATCAAGGTCTCGACCAGCCGGGCGTGCTCAGCGTCGGTCTTCGGTGGGAAGAACTCGAAGGAGTAGGTCCGCTCCCCAGCGAGCAGATCGGCGATCGGAGCCATACGAGCAGCGTAGGGCTTGCCGGCTGGTCGAGTAGCGTCTTCCCGTGAGCCCCGAACCACCCCGCCTTGGCGTGCTGGCCTCGGGCACCGGGACGATTTTGTCGGCGATGCTCGAAGGCGGCCTGTCGGTTCAGGCCGTCATCCTGGACCGTCCGTGCCCGGCCGCCGACCTGGCGGAGGACGCCGGGATCCCGGCCGAGGTCGTCGAACGCGAGAGCTTCGGGAAGAGTTTCGACAGGAACGCCTACACGCACCGGGTCGTGGACGCGCTGAAACGACACCAGGTCGACGTGGTCGCCATGGCCGGCTTCGGCACGATCCTCGGTCCCGACATCTTTTCCGTCTACCCGGGGCGGATCCTCAACACCCATCCGGCGTTGTTGCCAGCCTTCAAGGGCTGGCACGCGGTCCGCGACGCCCTGAGCGCCGGCGTCAAGGTCACCGGCTGCACTGTCCACATCGCCACCGAGGCGGTGGACGAAGGGCCCATCCTCGCCCAGGAGGCGGTTCGGGTGGAACCCGGCGACAGCGAAGAGACCCTGCACGAACGGATCAAGGTCGTGGAGCGTCGCCTGTACCCGGAGACGGTCCGACTTTTTCTCCAACAACAAGGAGTCGCGTCATGAGAGTCCTGCTGTCGGTCTACGACAAGACCGGGTTGGAGGACTTCGCCCGAGCCCTCGTCGCACTGGGGCACGAGCTCATCGCCAGCGGTGGAACCGCGGCCGCGCTGGCGGAGGCGGGCATACCGCACGTCACCGTGGAGTCGGTGACCGGGGCGCCCGAGATGCTCGGAGGCCGGGTGAAGACCCTTCATCCCCGCCTTCATGGCGGCATCCTCGCCGACCGTTCGCAGCCCGACCACCTCGCCGACCTCGAGGGTCAGGACATCGAGCCGATCGGGTTGGTCGTCTGCAACCTCTACCCCTTCCGGTCCAACCCGTCCATCGAGTTGATCGATGTCGGCGGCCCGTCCATGGTTCGGGCCGCGGCCAAGAACTGGGCTCACGTCGGGTCGGTCGTCGACCCCGGCGACTACGAAGCGGTGCTCGAGGAGCTCCGCCGCGACGGCGCGCTTTCCGATGGGCTGCGCCGGCGCCTGGCCGCCGCCGCCTTCGCCCACACCGCCGCCTATGACGCGGCCATCGCCAACTGGTTTGCCGAGGGTGAGGACCTCCCCGCCACGTTCCACCTGTCCCTGGAGCTGGCCCAGCCCCTGCGCTACGGCGAGAACCCCCATCAGCGGGGGGCCCGCTACCGCGAGACGGGCCGCCGGAGCTGGTGGGACGACGTGGTCCAGCACGGCGGCCTGGCGCTGTCGTATCTCAACCTGTACGACGCCGACGCGGCCTGGCGGCTGGCCCACCAACTGGCTGACCTGGGCCCGGCCGCGGCGGTGGTCGTCAAGCACGCCAACCCGTGCGGGGCGGCGGTGTCCTCCGACATCCTCTCCGCCTACGACAAGGCGTTCGAGTGCGACCCCATGTCCGCCTTCGGCGGCATCGTGGCGCTCACCGCGCCGGTGACCGAGGCGGTAGCAGCCGAGATGGTCGGCAACGCGCGCGCCGACGTGCTCATCGCCCCGTCGTTCGACGGCGCCGCGCTGGAGCTGTTCGCAGCCAAACGGAAGAGCATGCGGGTGCTATCGGCGCCACCACCGGGATCCGACCGCTGGCACCTGCGCCAGATTGGCGGGTCGTGGCTGCTCCAGGATCCGTATACCTTCGCCACCGGCCGCGATCAGTGGCGGGTGGTGACCACGACCCAGCCCACCGACGAACAGTGGCGCGACATGGAGCTGGCCTGGCGGGTGTGCGCCTGGGTCAAGTCCAACGCCATCGTCCTGGCCGCGGGCGGCATGGCCCTCGGTATCGGCGGGGGCCAGCAGAACCGGGTGACACCGGGAGAGATCGCCACGGCGCGAGCAGCCGGGCGGGCCAAGGGCGGGGCGGCCGCCAGTGACGCCTTCTTCCCGTTCCGGGACGGCCTCGACGCGGTGGCCGCAGCCGGCGTGGCCGCGGTGATCCAGCCCGGTGGGTCGGTGCGCGACGAGGAGGTCATCGCCGCCGCCAATGAGCACGGATTGGTCATGGTGTTCACGGGGGAAAGGCAGTTCCAGCATTGAGCCCGCCGGCCGCGTCGAAAGACCAGCCTCCGGCGTCGAGCGGGGCCATCCTCATGCCGGGCGCCCCGGTCGCCGACGCCGTGCTGGCCGACGTCACCGAACGGGTGGCCCGGCTGGCGGCCGTCGGGCGCGGCGTCGGGCTGGCGACCGTGCTCGTCGGCGACGACCCGGCGAGTGTCGGGTACGTGGCCAAAAAGCACGAGGCGTGCTTGCGGGTGGGCATCGCCTCTGTCGACGTCCGGATCTCCGCCGATTCGCAACAAGCGGACTTGCTGGAGGCGATCGTGCAGCTCAACGCCGATCCAGCCGTGGACGCCTACCTGATCCAGCACCCGGTGCCCCCCGGGTTCGATTTCAACCAGGCGGTGGCGGCCATGGACCCGGCCAAGGACGCCGACGGTCTCCATCCCACCAACCTGGGTCTCCTCGCCCTGGGCGACCCGATGGCTCCCCGGCCCTGCACCCCGATGGGCATCCAGGCCATGCTCCAGCACTACGGGATTCCCGTGGCCGGCCAGCAGGTCGTGATAGTGGGGCGGGGCCCGACGCTTGGCCGGCCGTTGTCGATGCTGCTCTCCCTCAAGGAGCCCGGCGCCAATGCCGCCGTCACCGTCGTGCACACCGGTGTACCTAACTGGGCCGACCTGACCCGAAAGGCCGACATCGTGGTCGGGGCGGCCGGCGTCCCATCCATGATCACCCCGGCGGTCATCCGGCCGGGATCGGTGGTGATCGGCGGGGGCCTCACCTGGGAAGGGCGGCGAGCCTTCTCCGACGTCGACGAGTCCTGCGCCGAGGTGGCCGGGTGGATCACGCCCCGCCTGGGTGGCGTGGGGGTGACCACGGTGGCGATGCTGCTCCGTAACACGGTGACCGCAGCCGAGCGGCGCCTGGCGGCCGAGGAGGCGGCGGTCGCGGACGCGGCGGGCACCTAGCGTAGGGGCGCTCACCGCCTGATGTTCAGGCGGGCGCCAACGGTCGGGCGAAGCTCAGCTCGTGGCCGTCCGGGTCGCGGATGTGGAAGTACCGCTCTCCCCACGGCGCGTCGGCAGGTCGGGTACCTGGACGAAAGCCGGCCGAGACGGCCCGCTCGTACATGGCGTCGACGCTGTCCACCCACAGGATCACCCGACCCCAGACCGTCGCGCTGGGGGTATCGCCGTGCTCGCCGAGCTGCAGGTTCAGAAACCCGCCGCCCGCGCGGAACGTGGTGAACGGGCTTTCGGGACCGCCATCGAGGAGGCGAAAGCCCATCACCCGGTAGAAAGCCACCGCCCGGGCCATGTCGGCCGTCACCAGGGTGACGGCGCTGATGCTCTCGATGGGATCGCCGCTGTCGTCCACGATCGGCAGCATGGCACGACCGCGGTCGAGGCGTGGGGCTGGTCGGTACCCTGTCGCTCTCGCCCCCGGGGGCGACGGGTTGCTCTCCCCAATTTCCAAGCCCCACAAATGGACATCTGTACAGCCTGAGGCTGCTCAGACGTCCAGAAGTGAGGGAGCGGTGGGAGTGGGGGGCGGCGAGTTCCTCGACACCAGCCGGCGCCGTTTCCCGGAGCCAAGCAGCTAGCCCAGCACCGGCGCCCAGGCGTGACCGCCATCCCTGGTCATCAACAGCTGCGAGCCCTGTCCCGTCGACTCGATGGCCACCCCCTGGGTCAAGCTGGTGAACCCGAGGTAGGCCCAGGTCGCCCCCGGCGTTGCCGCGTAGACGGTCTGCCAGGTGTGGCCGCCGTCGAAGCTGGCCGACAGCGCCGCCGCACTCGCCCCCGCCGCCGTGGCTGACCCGGACGCCAGGTTCACGCTCGGGCCACTGGCTGAGGCGGCGGACACCGCCCCGCCCGCCGGCGAAGTGGTCATCGACGCCAGCGTCTCGCCCACCACGATGGTCGAAGAGGACGGGATGGCCACTTGCGGCAGGATCCCCACGGACGTGGGATGTAGCGCGCCGACCGCCTGGAAGCTGGCCCCGCCATTGGTCGAGGCGAACAGCCACTGTGAGGGGGTGGTGCTGCCGGCTGGAAGGTTGGCGGCGGGGCCCCACTCGCCCTCTTCGCACACCGCGACCAGGTCGCTGGGGTTGGCGGCAGCCAAGGCGACGCTGCCGTTGGCCTGGGCGCAGGGTGGTGTCCACGACTGCCAAGAGCCGGACGAGCTCAAGGTGGAGCCGCCGACGACGGTCCGGTCGTCTTCGACCAACCATCCGCTCGACCCTTGGAGCACCAGCTGGGTGCCCGGCCCGGGTCCGGCGCCGATGGAAACTCCCGTGTCACTGGTCGACCAGCTGTCGCTCCCGACGGGGGAGCTCTCGACCTGGATGCTGGGAGACGCGCTGGGGGAAATGACGGCGGCATAGACCCGTCCGCCGGACGTTTCGAGCGCGGTGATGGTCGACTGGGCGGCGTCGATCGGCAACGGCACCTGCTGCCAGGTCGTTCCCCCGTCGTGGGTGGACCACAACTGAGCCGGGGAGCTGGTGTAGATCCATCCATCGCTCGGATCGGCGAACCGGATGGAGAGGTTGGCGCCCCCGTCGTTCGACGCATTGCTTATCGATGGGGCCGAGAGGGCAACCCAGGTCTGTCCTGCGTCCACCGTCTGGACCACACCGACGCACGTCCCGGACGAACACGGCACCCAGCCCGCCGCCCAACCTTGGCTCGACGACACGAAGGTGACCGCTTCGGGCGAGAAGCCGGCCGGCACGGGGGTCGGCAAGCTGGTCTGCGGAGCGGAGCTCGCCGGCGTCGGCACCGTCGGGGCCGGGGTCACTGCCTGCGCCGGGACCGTGGTCGGCACCGGTGCGTGGGCGGGCTTTCCCCCGGCCGGTGCAGTGGATGCTGGTGGGGAAACCACTCCGATCCGAGACGAATGGCCACTGGGCCAGTTGAGCGCGGCCAGCGTGACGCCGGCCGCCACGACGGCGGCTGCAACGAGCGCCAGGGGCCAGCGGGGCCAGCTGCGCCGGGGGTGCCCATTGATATAGACCGGGCCGGGCTCGGGACCCGGGCGAGGCGGCGGCAACAGAGAGGACGATCCCGTGACGGCCGGCACTTGGTGGGTGGGAGTGATGGCCGACGCCTCGGTCTCCAGGGTGTTGCGCAGGCGCTCGATGAGTTCGTCGTCGTGCGTCACTCGAGGATCCTCCTGAGGTCGCGCAGCGCCCGGTGGGTCGCCGACTTGACCGTCCCCACGCGCCACCCCAGGATCTGGGCCACCTCCGCCTCCGGCAGGTCGAGGTAATAGCGCAGGACCAGCACCGTCCGCCGCGGCGTGGGCAGATGGGCCAGGGCGTCCCACATCTCGACGTGCTCGCTGGGCGCCACCGCGGCCGGCCGATCGACGGGCACCGAGCGCTCCCTTCGCTGCCGGCGGTGCCAGGAGTAGCAGGCGTTGACGACGCTACGGCGCAAATACGGGCCGGGCTCGTCGAGCTCCGGCAGCCGCGGCTGGACCCGGAGAAACGTGTCCTGCACCAGGTCTTCCGCTACCATCTGCGACCCGGTCAGGAGGTACGCCAGCCGGACCAGACGGTCACGCTGGGAGCAGTACAGCTGCTCGAAGGCCAGGTCGGGCGGTTCGCCTCCCACGTCACAACCTACGCTCGGGGCCTTCATCGAACGGAACACGCTCGACGCGGTCGCGAAGTTCCCCCATGAGGGGAATACTGGAGTGGATGGGCCGCACCTATGTACGGATAGATGACCGATTGCGTGGATGGATGGAGGCCCAACCGGTGTTCTTCACCGCCACCGCCCCGCTCTCGGCCCAGGGGTCGGTCAACTGCTCACCCAAGGGCAACCGGGGAGAGTTCAAGGTGCTTGGAGACCGCACCGTGGCGTATCTCGATCAGACCGGAAGCGGGGTGGAGACCATCGCCCACCTCCGCGAGAACGGCCGGATCGTGATCATGTTCTGCGCCTTCGACGGGCCGGCGCGCATCCTCCGGCTGCACGGACGGGGTCGGCCGGTGACCAGCACCGACCCCGAGTTCGACTCGCTGGCCCCGTGGTTTCCGGGCGCCTGCGGGGTCGGCGTGCGCTCCATCATCGTGATCGAGGTACGGCGCATCGCCGACTCCTGCGGATATGGCGTCCCGGTCATGAGCCTGGACAGTCACCGGCCCACCATGGACGAGTGGGCCAACCGGAAGGGACCCGACGGGATTCGGGCCTACTGGGAAGAGAAGAACCGCGCCAGCATCGACCAGTTGGAAGGCCTGCCGCCTTCGAGGTGATCCCAACGGGCGGCCGAAGTCGCGCTCACAGGGCCTTGACGATCTCTGCCATCCGCTCGCCCGCTTCGGTGGGGTTGTTGACGACATGCACGCCGGCCGCCGCGAGGGCTGCCATCTTGGCCTCCGCGGTGCCCTGGGATCCGGAGATGATGGCGCCCGCATGGCCCATCTTTTTCCCCGGAGGCGCGGTCACTCCCGCGATGTAGGCGACCACCGGCTTGGTGACGTGAGCTGCGATGTAGTCGGCCGCCTTCTCCTCTTCCGAGCCACCGATCTCCCCGAACATGGAGATAGCCCCGGTCTCTGGATCGGCTTGGAATGCAGTCAAACAGTCGACGAAGCTCGTTCCGGGCACGGGGTCGCCGCCGATGCCGATGCAGGTGGTGACCCCCACTCCGAGCTGCTTGAGCTCGTACAGCGCCTGGTAGGTGAGGGTTCCGGAGCGGCTCACGATGCCGACCGGGCCGCCCGGCAGGGCGATCTCCCCAGCGGTGATCCCGATGTTGCATTTGCCGGGCGTGATAACCCCCGGGCAGTTGGGCCCGAGCAGGCGGGTCCCGGGGTAGCGGTCGACGAGCGTGTTGTACACCCGGGCCTCGTCGTGGGCCGGAATGCCTTCGGTGATGCACACCACGAACGGCACGCCGGCCTCGGCCGCCTCGAGGATAGCCGCGCCTGCCGCCTTCGGTGGCACCGACACGAAACTGGCATTGGCACCGGTGGCGTCGACCGCTTGGCGGACGGTGTCGAAGACGGGGATGCCTTCGACGTCCTGGCCTCCCTTGCCGGGGGTTACCCCCGCCACCACCTGCGTCCCATACGCCCGGTTACGGAGGGCGTGGAAGCGGCCCTGGCCACCCGTCAGGCCCTGCACCAGCACGCGTGTTTCCTCATCTACGAAGACCGACACCTAGGCCCCTTTCCCTGCCAGCTCGACGGCCTTCCGGGCCGCTTCCAACATCGTCGGTGAAGAGATCACCCGATCGGACTCCACCGCTTTCAGGATGGTGCGGCCCTCTTCCGCATTGGTGCCATCGAGGCGGATCACCATGGGGGACTTGATGGACACCCGCCCGAGCGCCTGCACGATCCCGTTCGCCACTTCCTCACCCCGGGTGATGCCGCCGAAGATGTTGATGAAAATGGCCCGAACGGCACTGTCGGAGTTGATCACCTCCAGGGCGTTGGCCATCACCTCGGCATTCGCCCCGCCCCCGATGTCCAGGAAGTTGGCCGGCGCGCCGCCCACTTGATTGACCACGTCGCAGGTGCTCATCGCCAGGCCGGCGCCGTTGGCGATGATCCCGACGAAGCCGTCCAACCCGACGTACTGCAGTCCTTTGCTGCGGGCCAGTCGCTCCCGCTCGTCGAACTCGTCGATGTCCCGGAAGCCATCCCACTCCGGGTGACGGAACGCGGCGTTGTCGTCCAGGGTCACTTTGGCATCCAAGGCGTGCACCCGCCCGTCGGGCGTCAGGATAAGCGGGTTGATCTCGACCAGGTCGGCGTCGCCCTCGACATAGCAGCGGTACAGGTCAAGGAGGATCGCCACCGCACCGTCGCGGGCCTCGGGATTGAGGCCGGCCTCGTCCACCAGGCTCTGGGCGTCCTCGGCGGAAAAACCAACGGCCGGGTCGACGTGCATCCGGGCGATCGCCTCCGGGTCCTCGTCTGCCACCGTCTCGATCTCCACGCCGCCGCGGGCGGACACCATAGCCAGGTAGTTCTTGGCCGCCCGATCGAGGGTGAAGCTGGCGTAGTACTCCTCGGCGATGTCCGATGCGTGTTCGACCCAGAGGCGCCGCACCACGTGGCCCTTTATGTCCAGGCCGAGGATGTTGCCGGCGTGCTCCCGCACCTCGGCCTCGTTGGCGGCCAACTTCACTCCGCCGGCCTTGCCCCGCCCACCCACCTGCACCTGAGCTTTGACTACGACCGGATAACCGGCCTGGTTGGCAGCAGCCACCGCCTCCTCCACCGTGTCGGCGACGCCGCCGGCGGAGACCGCGATGCCATAGCGGGCGAAGTACTGCTTGCCCTGATATTCGAAGAGATCCAATTTTGCTCCTGAGGTTTGGGGGGATATCCAGCAACACGGCCAGGGAAGGGCCGGTGGGGCAACCAGCAACCAGCCTTACTCGGTCTCCCTTTGGTCCAACGCCTTCTCCAACCACTCGGTGATGTCGGCCAGCGGCAGCGCCCGGGGTGAAGATCTCCGCCACCCCGCATCGCTTCAGCTCAGGGATGTCGTTGTCGGGGATGATGCCGCCCGCAAAGACGAGCACGTCGCCGGCGCCCCGCTCGGACAGCGCTTCGATGAGGCGAGGAATCAGCGTCATGTGGGCGCCCGACAGGATCGACAGGCCGACGGCGTCGGCGTCCTCCTGGATGACCGTTTCGGCAATCTGTTCCGGCGTCTGGTGCAACCCCGTGTAAATGACCTCGAAACCCGCCTCCCGCAGGGCCCGGGCGATGATCCTGGCACCGCGATCGTGACCATCGAGGCCGGGTTTGGCTACCACCACCCGGTAGGGGCGCTCCATCGCTATCGATACTCGCAGGTCGACCGGGCGGGCAGCCAACCGGCCGACACCCGCCGGCACTGGGAACCTCTTGACAAACCGAACTATCCGATATATCGTCGAGATGTCTAGAGATTTCGACCCCACCCCCGTGCGGAGGGTCCTCCAACAGGTCAGAAAGGACCACAAACCATGAAACATCATCACGGATTCGGTGGATCGGCCCGACGCCGGCCACCGTTCGATCTGCCCGACCAGGGCGAGCACTTCCGGGCCGCCTTCGGCCCCTTCGCCGGCCCGGGCTCCGGGTTCGGCCCCGGTCACGACCACGACTTCGATCGGATGTGGATGGGCCACGGTGGCGCGTCCCGTCTGCGGTCGGCTCGGGCCGGTCGGGGTGGGCGCGGCCGGCGCGGCGACGTGCGTGCCGCCATCCTGGCGCTCCTCAGCGAGCGGCCCATGCACGGCTACGAGATGCTGCAGGAGCTCGCCGAGCGGACGCAGGGCCTCTGGCGGCCCAGCCCGGGATCGTTGTACCCGGCCTTGCAGCTCCTCGAAGATCAGGGCCTGGTGCAGTCGGTCGAGGCCGAGGGCCGGCGCCGCTATGAGCTCACCGACGCCGGGTCGAGCGGAGCTGGCTTCGCAGCCTACGGGGCCGGCGCCGTGGGAGACGATCGTCGGTGCCGCCGATCAGGCGGACATGTCGCTGCACGCCGCGCTGCGCCATCTCGCCGTCGCCGTGGGTCAGGTGGCGGAGGCCGGCAGCGACGAGCAGAAGGCCGAGGCCGGACGGCTCCTGTCAGAGCTGCGCCGGCAGGTCTACCTGCTCCTGGCGGAGGCGCCTACGCAGCCCACGCCGCCCACGCAGTCCTGACGGCGCCGGCGGGCGGAGTGCGGAGCTGTGGCATCAGGCGGGCCGCACCTTCGCCCGCCCGCCCTTTCGCCCCTGCGATCCTCACGCCCGTTTTATGGGAGCCAGCGAGAGGGCGAGGCGCTTCTCGCCGACCGACGGGAAGCGCACCGTGGCCTCGGCCCGGTCCCCCGTCCCCTTGACCTCGAGCACCACCCCTTCGCCCCATTTGGCGTGCACGACGGTCTCGCCGGCGGTCAGCCCGAGCAGCTCGGCGCCGGATCCGTGCACCGGACCGACCTTGCCCTTCCGGATGGCGGCTTCGACGATCCGATCCCGCCCGGTGCGCTCCCGCCCCGACTGATCTCCTGCTCGGCGATAGGCGATGGCCCCGCCAGGAGCGGCGTGGATCAGCCCGTCCGGGATCTCCTTGAGGAAGCGGCTCGGCGGGTTGTACTGGGTCTGCCCCCACAAGCTCCGACACCAGGCGTACGAGAGGTACAGGCGCTCCCGGGCCCGGGTGATCCCGACGTAGGCCAGTCGGCGCTCCTCCTCGAGCTCGTCGGGCTCGCCCAACGTCCGCAGGTGCGGGAACACGCCCTCTTCCATTCCGACGATGAAGACCACCGGGTACTCGAGTCCCTTCGCCGTGTGCAGGGTCATCAGCGTGACCTTGGTCTGGTCGCCGTCGACCTCGTCGGCGTCCGCGACGAGGCTGACTTCCTCGAGAAAGGTGTCGAGGTCCTCGACCTCCCGGGCCGCACCGACCAGCTCCTCGACGTTTTCGATCCGGCCGGCCGCCTCGATGGTGTGCTCGGCTTCCAGGGCGTTCAGGTAACCGGTCCGTTCGAGGACCGCCTCGAGCAGCACGGCCGGCCCGGCCCCATCCTCACGTCGGGCGCGCAGCTCGCCGAGAAGCCGGTGCACGTCGGCCAGACCCTTGACCGCCTTGCCACTCACGCCGGCCGCGTCCGGGTTGGCGAGCGCCTGAGCGAAGGAGATCCCTTGCTGGCGGGCGTAGCGATCGAGGCGGGCGATGCTGGTGTCACCGACCCCGCGCTTGGGGACGTTGACGATCCGCTTGAGGGACACCTCGTCCTCGGCGTTGGCGATCGCTCGCAGGTAAGCCAGCAGATCCTTGATTTCCATGCGGTCGTAGAAACGAGCGCCGCCCACCACCTTGTAGGGGATGTCCCGGCGCACGAGCTCCTCTTCCACGGCCCGGCTCTGCGCGTTGGTGCGGTAGAACACGGCCATGTCGCCCCACTCATAGCCCGCCGGATCGCCTGGGCCGGCCCGTCCCTCGCGGTGAAGCCGGAGCACCTCTCCTGCCAGCCAGCCTCCCTCTTCATGTTCGTCCTCGGCGTGGAAGCGCACGACGGGCGACCCGCTGCCCTGTTCGGTCCAGAGGCTCTTCGGCTTGCGCATGGCGTTGTTGGCGATCACCGCGTTGGCCGCGTCGAGGATCGTCTGAGTGGACCGATAGTTCTGTTCCAGCACGACGACGGTGGCGTCCGGGAAGGCGTCTTCGAACTGCAGGATGTTGCGGATGTCCGCCCCGCGCCATCCGTAGACGGACTGGTCGCTGTCGCCAACGACCGAGACCTCGCGATGGATGCCCGCGAGGAGCAGGACCAGCTCGTTTTGCGCTCTGTTGGTGTCCTGGTACTCGTCCACGAGGACGTGGCGGAACCGGCGCCGGTAGTGCTCCAGCACGTCGGGATGGGCCTGCAGGAGGTTGACCGTGACCAGAAGGAGGTCGTCGAAGTCCATGGCGTTGGCCGCGACCAACCGCTGCTGATAGTCGCGGTACACCTCGGCCACCCGCCGCTCCATGACCGTCCGGGCCCGAGCGGACGCCGTCTCGAAGTCGACGAGCTCGTTCTTGGCGGTCGAGATCAGGCCGTGCACCATCCGGGGCGGGAACTTCTTGGCATCCAACCCCAGGTCCCTGATGACGTAGCTCGTGAGCCGGACGGCGTCCGCCTGGTCGTAGATGGTGAAGTTGCTGCGGTACCCGAAGCGCGATGCGTCCCTTCGCAGGATCCGCACGCAGGCGGAGTGAAACGTCGACACCCACATGCGCCTCGCCACCGGGCCCACGAGCAGCTCGACCCGTTCCCGCATCTCCTGGGCCGCCTTGTTGGTGAAGGTGATGGCCAGGATCTCAAAGGGCGACACCCCCTGCTCGGCGATCAGCCAGGCGATGCGGTGGGTCAGCACCCGGGTCTTGCCGGATCCCGCTCCGGCCACGATCAAGAGGGGCCCTCCGGTGTGGGCCACGGCCGCGGCCTGGGCCGGGTTGAGCCCGGCGAGGAGGTCGTGGCCAGCTCGCTCGCCACGCCCCTCGCCCGCCGGCCCGGGAACGGCCCGGTCGCCGGGTTCCGCCTCGAACCTGGCGGCGGTGGGCTCCGCCGGGGTGGCGCGCCCAGGATCGGCAACGGACGACTGGGGAGCGTGCTGCGTCATGGCCCACTCCACGGTATCGGGTGGGTGCGACCAGGCCGCGTCTCTCGCAGTCGCGGCCAGCCCGTCTCGGATAGGCGTCTCACCCCGCCGGTAGGGCAGAGTGTCGACCGAGAACTTGTCAAGTCCATTGGGAGGAAGCACACAAGATGTCTGGCATCTGCGAGGGTCGAGTGGTCGTCGTCACGGGCGGTGGCCGCGGGATCGGCCGAGGGCACGCCCTCGAGTTCGCCCGCCAGGGAGCGAAGGTGGTCGTCAACGACCTCGGCGCCGCCGTCGACGGCACGGGAACGTCCGAAGGTCCCGCGGGGGAAGTAGTCGACGCCATCCGGGCCATGGGGGGCGAAGCCGTGGCCAGCGGGGACGACGTGGCGGACGTGGACGGCGCCTCGCGCATCATCCGCACCGCCGTCGACGCCTTCGGCGGCCTTGACGTGGTGGTCAACAACGCCGGCATCCTCCGCGATCGCATGCTCGTCAATATGACGGCCGACGAGTGGGACGCGGTGATTCGCGTCCACCTGCGCGGCACCTACGCCATGACCCACGCCGCGGTCGAGTACTGGCGGGAGCGCAACAAGGCCGGTCAGGAGAATGACGCCCGGATCATCAACACCTCCTCCTCGTCCGGGATCTACGGCAACGTCGGCCAAACCAACTACGGAGCCGCGAAGGCCGGCATCGCCGCCTTCACGATCATTGCGTCCATGGAGGTCGCCCGCTACGGCGTGACCGTCAACGCCATCGCCCCGTCCGCGCTCACCCGCATGACGGAGAACCTCGGCGTGCTCGAGACCGTCAGCGACCCGGCCACCGAGAAGTTCGACACCTTCGCCGCCGAGAACGTGGCCCCGCTGGTTGTCTGGCTGGGCAGCACCCAATCGAGAGGCATCACCGGTCGGGTCTTCAACGTCGGTGGCGGTCACATCGGCGTGGCCGAGGGATGGGTAGAAGGCCCCGCAGCCGACCTGGACCGGCGATGGGATCCGGCCGAGCTCGGGGAGATCATCCCGGACCTGGTCAGTCGGGCTGCGCCCAACGCCAACACCCGGGGCCGGCGCGACTGACGTCGCTCCCGCCTTGCCCGCCCTGAGCCGCCAACCTAGTGGGGGGCCGGGCGGCCCCGGCCAGGGGCCGCCGCCGGTCAGGCCTGAGCCGTCACTCCCACTCGATGGTGCCGGGCGGTTTCGAGGTGATGTCGTAGGCGACCCGGTTGATGCCGGGGACTTCATTGATGATCCGCGTCGAGAGCCGCTCGAGCAGGTCGTACGGCAGGCGGGCCCAATCGGCGGTCATAGCATCCTCGCTGGTGACCGCCCGGATGATGATCGGGTGAGCGTAGGTCCGCTCGTCGCCCATGACCCCGACCGTGTGCACGACGGGAAGGATGGCGAAGCTCTGCCACAGGTCCCGGTACAGGTCGGCCCGGCGCACCTCCTCGGTGACGATGGCGTCAGCTGCCTGCAGGATCGCCACCCGCTCGGCGGTAACCGTCCCGACGATGCGGACGGCCAGGCCCGGACCGGGGAACGGCTGTCGCCAGACGATCTCCTCCGGTAGCCCGAGCTCCTCCCCGACCGCGCGTACCTCGTCCTTGAAGAGGTTGCGCAGCGGCTCGACCAACTCGAACTGCATGTCCTCGGGCAGGCCCCCGACGTTGTGATGCGACTTGATCTTCGCCGCCTCCCCAGTGCCCGATTCGATGATGTCGGGGTAGAGCGTGCCCTGCACGAGGAAGCGGACGTCGCCGAGATCGGCGGCCGCCTCCTCGAACACCCGGATGAAGGTGGCCCCGATGATCTTGCGTTTGCGCTCCGGGTCGATGACATCGTCCAGGGCGGCGAGGAAACGGTCACCTGCCTTGATGTGGACCAGGTCCACGTTGAACTGCTGGCGAAACGTGGTCTCGACCTGCTCGGCCTCGCCGGCGCGCAACAAGCCGGTGTCGACGAAGACGCAGGTGAGCTGATCTCCCACGGCCTTGTGGACCAGAGCCGCGGCCACGGCGGAGTCCACCCCGCCCGAGAGGCCGCAGATCACCCGCTCCGCCCCCACCTGGGCGCGGATGGCCTCCACCGACGCCTCGATCACCGAGGTCATGGTCCAGGCCGGCGGGCACCCACAGACGTCATAGAGGAAGGCCTTCAGGATGGCCTGCCCACCATGGGTGTGGATGACCTCGGGATGGAACTGCACGCCGAAGATCGCCGCGCCCGCGTCCTCGAGGGCGGCCACCGGGCTGTCGGCGGTAGAGGCGGTCGTGCGAAATCCGGGCGGCGGGTCGGTAATGGCGTCGAAGTGGCTCATCCACACGTCGAACTCGGGGGGCACGCTGCCGAAAAGGACGGAGGGAGCCGGTCCGTGCGAAGTGAGGGTGAGCCCCGTCCGCCCGTACTCCCCGCGGCCCGTGCGATCGACCCGGCCGCCGAGCTGGGCGGCGACCAGCTGGGCCCCGTAGCAGATCCCGAGCACGGGCACGCCGAGCTCGAAGATGGCGGGATCGAGGACCGGCGCGCTGGGGACGTTGACGGACTTGGGGCCGCCCGAGAGGATGATGCCGGAAGGCCGGCGGGCGGCCACCTCGGCGGCGGTGATGCTGTGCGGGACGATCTCGCTGTAGACGTGGGCCTCACGAACCCGTCGGGCGATCAGTTGGGCGTACTGGGCGCCGAAGTCCACGACCAGGATGGGTTCGGCCACACCAGCGGGGCCCGGGGCGGACGGGCCCGGGCCCGAGGGGGCCGAGGGGGGAGGATACGGCGGGGACACCGCCCAGTTCCTAGTGACCCATCCCGATACCCTGCGACCGCTGCAAGTTCTTGCCTTCGGTCTGCAGGGCGGGAGCGACCATCACTTCGGCCTTCTGGAATTCCTTGACCGACTCGTAGCCGCACGTCGCCATGGACGTGCGCAGGGCGCCGAACAGGTTGAGGCGACCGTCGTTCTCATGGGCCGGACCGACGAGGATTTCTTTGATCGAGCCCCGGATGGACGTCTTGACCCGGGCGCCTCGGGGAAGCGTCGGGTGAAAGGTCGCCATTCCCCAGTGATAGCCCCTTCCGGGCGCTTCCAGGGCGGCGGCGAGGGGCGAGCCGATCATCACCGCATCGGCGCCACACACGATGGCCTTGGCGATGTCGCCACCGGTCCCCATCCCGCCGTCGGCGATCACGTGCACATAGACGCCGGTCTCGTCCAGATGCTGGGCCCGGGCGGCCCGGGCGTCTGCGATGGCGGTTGCCTGAGGCACGCCGAGTCCCAGCACGCCCCTGGTAGTGCAGGCGTGACCGGGACCGACCCCGACGAGCACGCCCACCGCGCCGGTGCGCATCAGGTGGAGGGCCGCCTGGTAGGAGGCGCACCCACCGACGATCACCGGGATGTCGAACTCCCGAATGAATCGCTTCAGGTTGAGCGGCTCGCTGGTCTTGGACACGTGCTCCGCGGACACCACCGTGCCCTGGATCACAAACAGGTCGAGCTCGGCGTCGACGAGGACCTGGGCGTAGTCACGGGTGCGCTGCGGGGTGAGCGAGGCGCACGAGACGACGCCTGCATCCTTGATCTCGCGGATGCGCTGCCCGACGAGCTCGGGTTTGATCGGCTCCGAATAAATCTGCTGCATGCGGGCCGTGGCCTTGTCCACGTCCAGGTGGGCGATCTCCTCGAGAAGAGGGTCGGGATCCTCGTAACGGGTCCATACCCCCTCGAGGTTGAGCACTCCGACGCCACCCACCTGGCCGACCTCGATGGCCGTGGCCGGGCTGACGACCCCGTCCATGGCTGCGGCCATGAGTGGGAGGTCGAACTGATAGGCGTCGATTTCCCAAGAGATGTCTACGTCTTCGGGGTCCCTCGTGCGTCGACTCGGCACGATGGCGATGTCATCGAACCCATAGGCCCGACGCCCCGACTTCCCTCGCCCGATCTCCACTTCGGCCACGTGTTCTCCTCCGTCCGTCGCAGGCGTCCCTTGCCAAAAGCCTAGTGGCGGCGGAGGGGAATCCGGTGCTGCCTCCCGGCTACGGAACCCCGGCGGCGACGAGCCCCACGACCACGACGGAAAACGCCGCGGCGGTCACCAGGCACCAGGTGCGGGCCAGCCGGCTCGCTCGCACCGCGCCGGTCATGTCGCCCAACTGGGCTCGGCGGTTGACCTGCACCGAATACACCAGGGCGACCACCGCCGACGGCAGAAAGGTGAGGAGGCACACGAGCGACTGCCACATGTACGTCCGCGGCGTCCCGGTCTCGGAGCCGCTGGTCGGCCGGGCGCGGTGCGTGAGTCCCCGGGCCCAGGCTCCTGCGGAACGACTCCAGTCCGGTGAGGGGGCCCGGGTCCAGCCGGGGGTAGGCGTGGCCCACCGGGGGGCTGCCGCCGGGCCGGCGCTCGGCCCCGCGCCTCCGGGCGCGGGCTCCCAGGAAGCCGGCGGCGGAGGCCATGACGTCGTTGCTTCCGCCGCCGTATCGGCGCCAGCCGGCTCCGCCGCGCCGGTCGGGCCGGCCCGGGCCACGGAAGGGGGGTTGGTCGCCGCCGGCTGGCTCGGGGGAGGGGCAGCCCCGGAGGGAACGTGCGCCGATGGTGCTTCCGGCGGCGCGGAAGTTGGCGCCGGGCTGGCCGACGCCGGGCCCTGTGGGGCCCACGGGGGAGGCGGAGGTGGAGCGGGCGTAGCCGGTGGGGGGGCCCAGGGCGCAGGAGGGGCCCAAGGACCGGGCGGCGCCCACCCGGCGGGAGGGGCCGGCGGAGCCGGAGCGGGCGGAGCCTCCGGGGTCGCGGTCGGCCGGGGCTTCGGGCGAGCCAGGATCTGCGGCACGATGCCCGCGGCCTGTTGGGCCAGCTCACCGCGACGGGTCGGCGCCCGCGGGATCGGGGGCTCGGGCCGGTCTTCGCCCGGAGCGGGGACGCGACCCCACGCGCCGCCACAACGGGGGCAGCTGGATGCCTGACCAGCGGCGAAGGTGCCGCACCGAGGGCAGATCATTCGACTCCAACGTACCGGCTGCCTGCCGCAGTTCGGGAGCAGGCCTCGACCGGCCTCTCCACGGTAGTCGGCGGCCGCGACCCCCGTCAGCAAGGATCGAGTGGCAGCAGCCAGGAAGGATCGAGCACGAGCTCAGGAAGGATCGAGCACGAACTCAGGAAGGATCGAGCACGAGCTCGAGTAGCTCGCGCAGCATCTTCGCCGTCGCTCCCCACACCGTGTCGCCGTAGAGCTCGAAGAAGTGCATCGGCTGCTCAGGTTCGTCCGGGAACGTCCAGATCTCCTCCCGGTAGACCTCGGGACCGCTCAGCTCGAGCAGCGACACGGTGAAGGCCCGTTCGACTTCGGCCGGGTTGGGGTAGAGGACCGGCCGGCCCGGGAGGACCCCGACGAAGGGCACGATCGGCGCCGGACTGCGCATGGTGCGCATGGTCGTCAACGTGCCGATGACCTCGACGCAGGCCGGGTCGAGCCCGATCTCCTCCCAGGTTTCACGGAGGGCGGCGTCGAGTGCGGACTCCCCCGGCTCGAGTCGACCTCCAGGGAAGGCGACCTGACTGGTGTGGGAGCGCAGGCCCGCGGAACGCCGGGTCAGCACCACATGAGCCTGTCCCTCCTCTTCGAACAGCGCGCACAGGACCCCGGCTGGCCGCCGGCTCGGCCCGGGCAGCGCCACGGTCGGCACTGGTGCGGGGGCATCAGGGACCGCGCCACGTCGCAGGATGGCGGCGCGGACGTCGTCCAGCGTGATGCGCCGCACCGGCGCGGTGCCGTCGTGGTTCCAGGGGGCGGACATCCCGGGCCGCACCACGGCCGGGCGGGGTATCAGCTGGGCGCCTCCTCTGCGTAGCGCCTCGTTGGGTTCAGACAACCGGCTTCCAGGTATCCGCCGCCGAGCTGCTCTCGGTATCCGCATCCGGGACTGACTCGACGGGGGCTGACCCCACGGGCGCCAGGGCCGCCCACTCTTCGAGGAGGTCCCGCAAGCCACCCGTCTTGAGACTGGCCATGACCCTTCCGGGCGGGAGCTCGCCGCGCTCCCACTCCATCCAGGTCTGGAGCAGCTTGGCGGGGTCGGGCGGCGGTCGGTCCATCTCACCCAATCTACGGGACGGGACCGGGCCTCCTGCCAGGAGGGCAGGAACCCAGGAGGGCAGGAACCCAGGAGGGCCAGGAGCGTCAGACGCGATGGAGTCGCCGGCCCTGGGCGGGTACCCGGACCGGCGACTCGTCGGAGAGGGGCTGCGTGAGCCCCGTGATCGCGGCGCAGGCTTAGAAGCCCATGCCTCCCATGCCCCCGCCCATACCGCCTGCGGCGGCGGCCGCGGCGGCGGCCGCCGCAGCCGGGTTGGGCTTCTCGGGCTTGTCGGCAACCAGCGCTTCGGTCGTCAGCAACAGACCGGCGATCGAAGCCGCGTTCTGCAGCGCCGAGCGGGTCACCTTCGCCGGGTCGATGACGCCGGCCTTGAGCAGGTCCTCGAACTCGCCGGTGACGGCGTTGAGCCCGGTATTGCCACTCTCGTGCTCCGCCTGCTGGATGATCACCGAACCTTCGAGCCCGGCGTTGAAGGCGATCCACTTGAGGGGCTCTTCCAGCGCCTTGCGGACGATGTTGGCGCCGGTCACTTCGTCACCCGACAGCTTCTTGATGGCCTTGTCGACGGCAGGCCGGGAGCGCAGCAGCGCCACGCCGCCACCGGCGACGATGCCCTCCTCGATGGCTGCCCGAGTGGCAGACAGGGCGTCCTCGATGCGGTGCTTCTTCTCCTTGAGCTCCACCTCGGTGGCCGCACCCACCTTGACCACGGCCACGCCGCCAGAGAGCTTGGCCAAGCGCTCCTGCAGCTTTTCCCGGTCCCAGTCCGAGTCAGTGTCGTCGATCTCCCGCTTGATCTGGGCGATACGGCCCTTGACATCGGCCTCGGAGCCGCCGCCCTCGATGATGGTCGTGTTGTCCTTGTCGACCACGACCTTGCGGGCCTTGCCCAAAAGGTCGAGGGTGGTGTTCTCCAGCTTGAGCCCAACTTCCTCGGAGATCACCTGACCCCCCGTGAGGGTGGCGATGTCGCCGAGCATGGCCTTGCGTCGATCACCGAAACCGGGCGCCTTGACGGCGACGGAGGTGAACGTGCCCCGGATCTTGTTGACCACGAGCGTGGCCAGGGCCTCGCCCTCGACGTCCTCGGCGATGATCAGCAGCGGCTTGCCGCCCTGCATGACCTTCTCCAGGACCGGTACCAGGTCGTGCACGGCGCTGACCTTGGAGTTGGCAATCAGGACGTACGGCTCGTCGAGCACGGCCTCCTGGCGCTCCGGATCGGTCACGAAGTACGGCGACAGGTAGCCCTTGTCGAACTGCATGCCCTCGGTGAACTCCAACTCGAGCCCGAAGGTGTTGGACTCCTCGACGGTGACCACGCCGTCCTTGCCCACCTTGTCGATGGCGTCGGCGAGGACTTCGCCGATGGAGGCGTCGGCCGCGGAGATGGCGGCCACCTGGGCGATCTCGCTGCGGTCGTCGATCTCCTTGGCCTGGGCCTTGATGGCCTCGACCACCGCGGCCACCGCCTTGTCGATGCCTCGCTTGAGGGAGGTGGGATTGGCCCCGGCGGCCACGTTGCGCAGGCCCTCGTGGACCAGGGCCTGGGCCAGGACGGTCGCGGTGGTGGTGCCGTCGCCCGCTACGTCGTTGGTCTTGGTGGCGACCTCTTTGACCAGCTGGGCGCCCATGTTTTCGAACGGGTCCTCCAGCTCGACCTCACGGGCGATGGTGACCCCATCGTTGGTGATGGTCGGGGCGCCGAACTTTTTCTCGATCACCACGTTGCGGCCCTTGGGCCCGAGGGTCACCTTGACCGTGTCGGCCAGCTTGTTGACCCCGGCCTCGAGGCCCCGGCGGGCGCTCTCGTCGAACTTGAGTTGCTTGGGCACTTACTTGACCTTTGCTAGTACGTCGCGACCGGTGAGGATGAGCAGATCCTCGCCGTCGATAGTGATCTCGGTCCCCCCGTACTTGGAATACACGACCTTGTCGCCCACCGTGATATCGAGGGGGATCAACTCGCCCGTGCTGTCGGCCCGACGTCCCGGTCCCACGGCCAGGACCTCGCCCTGCTGGGGCTTCTCCTTGGCGGTGTCGGGGATGACCAGACCTGATGCGGTCTTCTCCTCGGCTTCGCTCGGGCGTACGACGATACGATCGTCGAGCGGCTGCAGACTCATGTTGGTGCGCCTCCGTTGGCTGTTAGCACTCTCACCTGACGAGTGCTAACACTAGCGATCTCCCGGGACTACTTCAACCGAAGTTTCAGCGCCGCGGCTCCGTCAGGAGCCGCAGGTTGGGATTGACCGCCGCGCCGAGGGGCGTGGGCCCGTCGAGGCGGAGCCGGTGCCACGCGGTGGCGCCCACCATGGCGGCATTGTCGGTGCACATCGCCCGGCTGGGCAGGAAGGTCGCCAGCCCTTCGGCCTGGGCGGCGTTGACGACTCGCTCCCGCAACAGCGTGTTGGCGGCGACTCCGCCACCGATGCATACCGACCGGGCCCCGACGTCGAGCGCCGCCCGGGTGGTCTTTTCCACCAGCACATCGACGACCGCCTCCTGGAAAGAAGCAGCCACGTCGGCAGTCGCCATCTCAGGGTGGTTACGGACGTAGGTGATCACCGAGGTCTTCAGACCGCTGAACGAAAAGTCGTAGCCGTCGCCTTGCAGGCCTCTCGGAAAGCGGACCGCCCGAGGGTTCCCGGAGTAGGCCGCCTTCTCGATCGCCGGTCCGCCTGGGTAGCCCAAGCCGAGGAACCGGGCCACCTTGTCGAACGCCTCGCCGGCCGCGTCGTCGATCGTCTGGCCGAGCAGCTGGTAGCGACCCAGCTCGCGCATGTCGATGAGCATGGTGTGGCCACCCGACGCCAGCAACACCACCGCCGGGAGGGTCATGTCGGGGTCCTCGAGGAAGGCGGCGTGGAGGTGCCCTTCGAGGTGGTTTACGCCGACGAACGGGACCCCCCACGCCAGCGCGTATCCCTTCGCTGCGCTCACCCCGACCAGGAGCGACCCGACCAGCCCGGGTCCGATGGTGGCGGCCACGGCGTGCACGTCCTGCGGCGTCACGTCGGCCCGGTCCATGGCCTCCGCCACCACCGGGGTGAGCAGGTCCACATGGGCCCGCCCGGCCACCTCGGGCACCACCCCGCCGAAGCGGGCATGCAGGTCGGCCTGGCTGGACACAACCGAGCTCTTCACCCTGCGGCCGTCCTCGACGATCGCCGCCGCCGTTTCGTCGCAGGAGGTTTCGATGGCGAGAATGCGGCAGACCCGCGACGGCGCCGCGGTGGAGGGGAGCGAGCTCACGGCCGCACCGACCCCGTCGTCTCGTCGACGGTGACACCGGCCACGCTGGTCTCGATGGCCGCCAGCCGTTCTGCGTACTCGGGACGGTCGATGTCGTGGGCCCACATGATGAGGGCATCTTCGTTGATTTCGGCGTAGTAGTTCTTCCGCACCCCGGCCGGCTCAAAGCCGAACTCGCGGTACAGGGCTTGGGCGGCCAGGTTGGACATTCGCACCTCGAGGGTCAGGTGGTGCGAACCTCGGGCCGCGGCCGAGCGGGCCAGGCTCAGGAGCAGACGGGTCCCTATTTGCCGGCGGTGCCACTCCGGGTCCACAGCCAGCGTGGTCACGTGCGCTTCGTCGGGGCTGAACATCAGGCCGGCGTAACCGACAAGCTGACCGTCGACTCGCGCCGCGATGTAGTGACGGCTGCTGCGCAAGTTGAGCTCGCTCATGAACAACGTCAACGACCACGGCTTCGGGTACACCTGCCCCTCGATCCGCAAGACCGACCGCAGGTGCCGCCGCCTGAGGGGTACGAGGTGTACCTCGATCGCCTCGTGCTCAGGCTGGGGCGGCGCGTCCGGGCGGGTGGTGTCAGCCACGGCCAACCGGGGCCCCGCTCGGCGCGGCCGGAGCAGGCGATACGGGAGAAGCTTGAGCAGCGGGGGGCGCCGGCGAGGCCGGCCGTTCCGCCCAGCCGATGCGGACGTCCGCGGCACGTAGGTACATCGGCGTGATCTCGGCCAGGGGAACCGATGGACGGGTCAGCGCCAACTCGACCAGGGACACGGCACTGGGGTGGTCGTCGGAAGGATCTCCCATCTCGACGCCGGCGAGGGTGCGCAGCACGTCGCTGTAGCGGCGGGCTCCGTCACCGACCATGAGCAACGGCGGCCGATCGGGCCCGGTTGCCCGCTCGCGCAGGTGCCCTATCAATACCTCGGGCGTTCCCACCACCGCATCCGTCGCCTGCACCATCCCACCGAGGGTCGGGCGGTAAAAGGCCCAGAACAGCTCACCCCGCTTGGCGTCCACGATCGCCGCGACCGTCCGCCCCTCGCGGTGGTGCGGATGGGCCAGCACGTCGAGCGAGGAGCAGCCGACGATAGGAATGTCGAGGGCGGCGGCCATGGCCTTGGCGGTCGCCACCCCCACCCGCAACCCGGTGAAAAGCCCGGGCCCGATGTCGACGGCGATGCGGCTGATCTGTTGCGTACCGACACCGGCCATGCGAGTGAGGGTCTCGATCGCAGGGGCCAGGAGCTCGGCGTGCCGCCGTCCTTGACGGACGTGCAGGGAGGCCAACGGGCCGTCGAGCCCGGCCAGCGCCACCCCGACCTGGGAGGTGGCGGTCGCGATCCCGAGCAGAAGGGTCACGGGCGAGACCCGGCGGCGACGTGCGCCAGCGATGTCGCCAGCTCTTCCCATCGGGCCTGCCAGCGCGCCCCTTCGGGAACGAGGGTCATCCTCCGCTCACCATCGATGTCGGTGAGGTCGATGCGGATACCCAGGTAATCGGGTCCGAGCGCCGGTACGGCGCGGCTGCCCCATTCGACGACGGCGATGGCACCGTCTTCGAGCATTTCGGGCAGACCGAGGGCCACGATGTCGGACACCGCGTCGAGGCGATACACGTCGACATGGACGAGGTCCACCCCGAACGAGCTCGGATAGCTGCGGACCAGAGCAAAGGTCGGGCTCGTCACCACGTCGTCCACCCCCATGGCCTTGGCCAGACCTTGAGTAAAGGTGGTCTTTCCCGCCCCCAGGTCGCCGTCGAGGAGGAGGACATCCCCGGGGAGGAGGATCCGCGCCACGCCGGCGGCCAAGTTCCGGGTCGCCTCAGGACTGCCACAGGTGACCGCCAGAGCAGGTGTCATTGCCCAACCGGGTCCACGACTGCGGCGTTGGGGCGGACCCGGCTGGCGTCCAACGCGGCCCGGGCTCGGACGAAGTCGGCGCGCATGCGGGCCACCACCTCGCCGCCGCCTCGCAAGGCGGCGGCCGGATGGTAGGTGGGCACCAGGATTGAGTCGGTCGAGCCGAAGGGGAACGTTCGGCCCCGAAGCCGGGTGATCCCTTCGCTCGTAGCCAGTAGGAGGCGGGTGGCGAAGTTGCCGAGGGTGACCACGACCCGAGGACGGATCAAGGCGATCTGCTCGTCGAGGTACGGCCGGCACGCGTCGATCTCGTCCGGCAGCGGATCGCGGTTGTGGGGTGGCCGGCACTTCACCACGTTGGCGATGTACACCTCGGCCCGCTGAAGGCCGGCCTCTTCGCGGAGTAGTCGATCGAGCAGCTGGCCTGAACGGCCGACGAACGGTCGACCCTGAAGGTCCTCCTCGCGGCCCGGCCCCTCCCCGATCACCATCAGCTCGGCTCGAGGGTCCCCCTCTCCGAAAACCACCGTAGTCCGACCGGCGGCAAGCGGGCAGCGGGTGCAACCCAGGGCAGTCCGTTGAAGATCGGCGAGCCCTGGCACGGAGACCCATGGTACTGGCCCCCTTGCCCTCCGCCGCCGAGGCCGGGCGGATTGGTAGGGTTTGGCACCGGGTACTATTCGGGCCGACTTCGATCGACGAAGGGCGTGAGGCCTTGAGCACGACTCCACCGCAGGAGCCTTGGGGGCAACCCTCGGAGGTGGGAGGCGAGCCGTCCAGCGGCGATCGACCGGATTCGGCTCCGCCTTCGCCAGGTAACTACCCGCCGCCGCCCCCACCACCGGGCAACTACCCGCCACCGCCGGGTGGCTACACCCCGCCAGGGTCCAACTATCCCCCGCCGCCACCGGGCAACTATCCCCCCTATCCCCAGGGCAACTACCCGCCGCCGCCAACGTCGTGGTCGCAGCCCGGATGGCAACAGCCGGGACCGACCTGGAACGGGCCGAGCGACGCAGCCGGCGGTTACCTGGCCGGATGGTGGCGACGGGTGGCCGCCACCATCATCGACGGCGTCCTGGTCGGGGTGGTGCTCTCGATCATCCTCGTCGCGGCCAACGTGCCAACCGCGGGGCGGGAGATCATCGAGGGCGTGGCCCAGGTCGTCTACCAGATCCTGATGCTCGGCGGAGCCGGGGGTCGGACGGTGGGCAACCGGGCGATCGGCACGATCACCGTCGACGCCCAGACCGGGGCGCCGTGCAGCTACAACAAAGCCGTTCCGAGAGCGCTGGTGCAGTTCGTCCTCAACATCACGGTTATCGGCGGGATCCTGGACATCCTCTGGCCCCTGTGGGACAAGCAGAACCAGACCCTGCACGACAAGGCTGCCGGCACCGTTGTGCTGCGGACAAACGTTTCCGCCTGAGTCGAACCGCACCCGCCTCGCCCGCGGAGCGGGTGTGTCTAGATGTCGCGGCGGAGGGCTTTGAGGGTGGCGAACAGCCCGTGCCCCTCGAAGACGGGCGGGGCCACGGGCTGGCCCGAAGCCAGCCGGGCGTCGATGCGCCGCGCCGCCCGAGCGTCGTGCTTGGCCCACTGGGCGTAGAGCGGCACCAAGGCGGCGACCGTGGCCAACTCGGTTGCCACCCAGAGCACGCCGCCGCCCATGTGGGTCGTGGTCAGGGTATACATCGGTGCCACCGACGTCGCCTTCAGGAGCAGCGCCACCCCGAGGAAGGCCTCGATCGGAATCCCGATAAAGAGGTTGAGCAGCTTCAGGCCCGGGTTCATGTTCCAGTGGGGAACGGGGTCGGCGCCGACCATCGGCCACCAGAACAAGGTCGCCCCCAGCAAAAAACCGAGGTTGATGAGATCCATCAGCCACATGTGCGCCATGGCGTAGCCCAGGGCGGGTGTCAGGAAGAACGCGTACATCGAGAGGTAGTACAAGAAGAAGACCGGGACCGGGTGGGAAATCACCTTGAACGGCTGGGAGTGGAGGATCCGCAGCAGCCGGCGTTTGGTCGTCCGGGGTGAGGTCTGCAGGGCGAGGGTCATCGGGGCGCCGAGGGCGGCCAGCGGCGGGGCGATGATCATGAGGAAGAGGTGCTGGGCGATGTGGGCGGTGAAGGTGAAGTTGGTAAAGAAGGCCACGGAGGACCCGAGGGCCAACTCGACCGCGGCCAGCCCGGCCAGGAACGAGGCGGTCCGCCATCGGGACCAGTGACGGCCTCTGGCTGCGAGCCGCCTGGTGGCAGTGAGGTACCAGACCGCCAGAACCGTGAGCCCGATCGCCACCGCGATTGGGAAAATGCTGGCCTGCCAATCCGTGAGCAGGGTGTGAGCGTTGATCGGTGGCTCCGCTCCCATGCCCGACATCGAGTCGGGAGAGGAGGTGGAGGCCAGAAGTCCGCTCCACGAAAGGATCACGTCAGGAAGACCAGGAACGCCGCGCTGATGTGCTGAGCGTACCCCTCGCCGGCCCCGTCCCACCCGGCGGCCCACCGCCCCAGCCAGTTGGGGTGCCGCGAAGCTAGGCCGTCGCCTGGCGCACTGCCTGTTCGACGACCCACGCGGCCAGGGCTCGCACCGTCTCCAGCGCAGGCGCCCGCACTTCGCCCGTCGCGGCAGCGACCAAGGCGTCGCCGTCCGCCCCGGTGTGCACGGGATCCAGGGCTCGAGCCAGGCCGTCGTGGCCGGACTGGGCCACGCGGCAGGCAGCCGACCTTGTCGAGGCTGGCGTTGGTCACTACCACGCCGATGGTTGTCGCCTGCAGCCCCACTCCGTCGGCCGCCCCGGCCCGGACCGGACCGGACGGCAGTGAGGGAACGCGGGGGCGGACAAAGTCCCGGTCTCCGGCCGGGGTTCACCGACTGCGTTGACCGCGAGCAGGGCTGCGACGATCAACGGGCCCTGCCGGATCACCGCCGAACCGAGCCCCGCCGGCCGGCCCGGGTCACCGCGCCACTTGCCGATGGTGGCACCGGTTCCCGCACCTATCCGACCCCGGCCGACCGCACCGTTGCCGCTCACCGCTGCCGCGCACGCCTCCAGCCCCTCGGCGGGCCCGGGCCGCACCGAAGGGTCGCCGACCCCGAGGTCGTAGAGGACCATCCCGACCACGATGGGCACGGGTCCGGCCGGTGTGGGGTAACCGATGCCGCGCTCCTCGCACCAGCGCACCACGCCGTCGCAGGATGCCAACCCGAAGGCCGATCCCCCGGTGAGGACAACCGCATCGACTTGTTGCACGGTGCGCTCGGGTTGAAGGAGCGCCCACTCTCGGGTGCCAGGTGCCGCGCCCCGGACTTCGCCGGACGCGGTGCTGCCGGCCGGTAGGAGCACAACGGTGCAACCCGTGCGGGCTTCTTGGTTGCTCCAATGCCCGACTCTCACGCCCGGGACTTCGGTGATCACCGGCGGCTCATGGTTGGAGATAGATCCGGGGAACTCGGCCGCTGACGGCACAGACCACCTCGTAGGCGATAGTGCCGATCCGATTGGCCCACTCCCACGCGGTGATCTCTTCCGCGCCCTGCCGGCCCAGGAGCACCGCTTCGTCACCCACTTCCACCTGGGCGCCCGGACCGCAGTCCACCAGGATCTGATCCATGGTGATGGTCCCGGAGATCGGCCGCCGCATCCCGCCGAGCAGCACCTGACCACCGGTCGCGGAGAGAGCCCGGGTGACGCCGTCGGCATAGCCGAGCGGAACAGTTGCGATCACCGAGTCCCGGTCGAGGCGGTAACGCAGCCCGTAGGAGAGCCGCTCTCCCGCCGCCACGATGCGCACGTGGGATACCCGGGCCTTGAGGGCCATAGCTGGTCGCAGGCGGGGCACGGGCTCACGGTCCTCCCCGTCGCCCGCAGGTCCGAGGCCGTAGAGGGCGATGCCACAGCGCACCAGGTCGTAGCGGCTGGCGGGGTGCCACATGGCCGCACCTGAGTTGGCAGCGTGCCGCAGCGGCGGCCGGACCCCGGCGTGAGCAAGACGTTCCAGGGTGGCGTCGAAGCGGTCGAGCTGGGCGGCAGTGTAGGGATTGTCGAGCTCTTCAGAAACGGCCAGGTGGGTCCAGAAGCCGTCCAGGGCCAAGGCGGCGTCACCCTGCACGGCGACCGCGAGCTCGACGGCCGCCTCCGGGTTCGCCCCTACCCGGTGCATCCCCGTGTCCACCTTCACATGTACAGGGAAAGAGGAGCCCAGTCGGGCCGACCGCACCGCGTCCCCGAGGGCCGTGAGCCCGGCCGGGGTGTACACCGTAGGGGTCAAGGCCGCATCAACCACCTCGGGCATGGCGGCCGGAGTCGGTTGGCTGAGCAGAAGGATGGGGACCGAGAGCCCCGCGGCGCGCAGCTCGAGCCCCTCTTCGACCAGGGCGACCGCCAACCAGGCGGCCCCGCCTTCCACGGCCGCCCGGGCGGCTTCTACCGCGCCGTGACCGTAGCCGCGGGCCTTGACCACCGCGCACAACCGGGCCGGAGCGGCGAGCTCCCCCAGTACCCGAGCGTTGTGCCGGATGGCACCGAGGTCGATCTCGGCCCACGCCGGCCGCAAGTGTTCTCCACCGGGATCGGACGCCGTCCGTCCAACCGGCGGGGCGACGCTCGGGGCGGTGCCGCCTGATCCGGACGCCGTCACGAGCAGACCTCGGACAGCCAGCGGGAAACCAGTGGCGGCAGATCCGATGCGACCAACCCCTCGGCCGGTCCGAGGGAAGCCGCCCGACCGTGCACGTGCGCACCCAGGGCGGCGGCTTCCATGATGGGCAGGCCGCGGGCCAGGAAGGCGCCGATCACGCCGGACAGCACGTCGCCGGTGCCGGCGGTCGCCAGCCGGGGCGAACCCGAGTTGGCGATCAGGACCCGACCGTCCGGGGCGGCCACGATCGTGGGGGAGCCTTTGAGCAACACCACCGCGCCCATGCGGGCGGCCACGGCGCGCACATCCCCGATCCGATCCTCGCCCGGGGGACGCCCGACCAGGCGGGCGAACTCACCGTCATGGGGGGTCAGCACGGTGTCGCCCGGCCGATCCCGAACCACGGTTGCCGCACCGTCGAGGTCCCCCAGAGCCCGCAGCCCGTCCGCATCGACCACGGCCGGAACGGAGGCGGCCCGCAGGAGCTTGGCTACCGACGACGTGGCTCCCACCGTTTCCGGTTGACCCAAGCCCGGGCCGACGACGAGGGCCCGCACCCGATCGAGCCCAGAGGCCACCACCTCATCCCAGCCGGTCGCCGGCAGGCTGTGCGCCACCTGTTCACCGGGCGGGAGACCGCCCCCGGACGGCGCACCAGGCACGCCGAGGACCACGTAGCCGGCGCCTCCGCGCAGGGCGCCGCGCGTCACCAGCATCGGCGCCCCGTACATGCCCGGCGACCCGGCCACGACCTGAACCGCGCTCTGCCACTTGTGCGCGGCCCGCGGGCGCCGGGGCCAGAGACGCTGCACATCGGCGTCCGTGACCAACCACATCGACGCCGCCTGATCCGCCTGGCGGCCCAGGCCGATGTCGACCACCTCCACGATCCCGGCGTGTTCGGGTCCGTCGGCCAGCAGCAAACCCGGCTTGTAGGCCGCAAAGGTCACCGTCCGGTCGGCTCGAACCGGCCCTCCGGAGCCCGCGCCTCCTGAGGTGGACCCGCTCCCCGCCTCCGGAGGGATGGCGGCCGGATCGGCCGCCTGAACAGCCCGGCCCGTACGACCCGAAAGCCCGGACGGGATATCGACCGCCAACACGAGAACCGGCCCCGGATCCGGGGCGTCGTAGGGTCGGCTCAGCCCCGTACCGTAGGCGGCGTCGATGACCAGATCGGCCTCAGGTAGCGCTCGGCCGCCTCCGACGTCGGCCGCGTTGAGCACCGTGACGGCCGTCCCCCACCGGGCCAGCAGTCGGGCTGCGGCCTTGCCGTCGCCGCCGTTGTTGCCCCGCCCGGCGACCACCACGACCCGCTTTCCGTAGCTGCCTCCCAGCATCCGGCGGGCCGCTCGGGCCACCGCGAAGCCGGCCCGCTCGATCAGCAGATCGACCGGTTCGGGGGCATTGCGGTCCACCCCCGCCATCTCGTCGGGACTGAGGACCGGGATCACGTCACGGCCGCCACCACAGCCGAGGCCACCAGGTCGGTGTGGGTCAGCGAGAGGTGCCAGGTCGCCACTCCCTGCTCCCCTGCGATCGATCGGGCTCTTCCGGTCACGGTAAGAGTCGGCGGCCCCGTGCCCTCCCGAACCACCTCGACGTCGGTCCAGCTGAAGGCGCCCAAGCCGACACCGAGCGCCTTCATCACCGCTTCCTTGGCCGCAAACCGCACAGCCAGACTCGGCGCGGGGTTGGCCAGGGCCGCCGCGTAGGCCTGCTCCCCTGCCGTGAAAAGGCGTCCCGCCAGTCCGGGCCGTCGCCGTAGGACGTCGGCGAAGCGGGAGATGTCGACCGAGTCGATGCCGATGCCGAGGAGGGCCCCGGGAACCGGCCCGGTCACCGGGCTGGGTGACGTCACCGGGCTGAGCGACGCCAGCGGCGGGCCAGCTCGTAAACCGGCTCGGTGAGTAGATCGACGATGGGCTCCTCCTGCAGACGCTCGTCGTCGAAGATGGGCTCCGTCTCGGTGACCGCGTCCCGCAGGGCGGAATAGCGGTTGCGGTAGCCGCCGAGCACCTCCTTGACCACCTCCGATGGCAGACGATCGGCAAAACGAACGTGCAACAGGGTCATCCCGGTGACCTGCGTGCCTTTCACCTCCGGCACGAGCACCACCGTCCGCCCGTCGCTGGCCCCGCGAACCACCATCACCTCGCGCTCGTCGGCCGCCCGGTGCTTTGACCCTCGCAGCTGGGGGTCCGTGGTGGTACGGGACCGCAACGACTGGGCCACACCTCCCTGATCGACGACACCGATGGTGGCCGCCGTCTCCGAGACCCAGTCGATGCGATAGCGGGTGAAGCCGGAGACCTCCTCGACAGAGGGGTCGAGCGCGGCCAGGTTGCGCAGGGCTCGATAGCCGAGCATGTCGGGAGCGGCACCAGGGGCGAGGGTGGCTCTGACGAGGGGGACGCTGAAAAGGGCGTCCTCGCTGCGCGAGATGCCGACCGTCACCGTCTTGGCCTGATGCTTGATGGCATCCACCGGGCGGGTCAGTTCCCCGATGCCGGCGTTGAGCGCGTCGAGCAGGTCCGCCGTAACCGCGCTCGGCACGCCGATCTTTCCCGACTCCATCTCGTAGCCCTCCAAGGGGAGGACGCCGGTGGCGTACCGCAGCAAGGAGACCAGGCGTACGGCGGTATTGGCATCGAGGTTGCCGTTGTAGGCCCCCTCGCGTAAGCCGTCGAGGAACGGCTTCACCACCCGCTGCAACTCCGGGGCCAGGCGAGCCATGAGCGATTCAGGTCCGGCCTCGACGGCCGCTTCCACGATGCTACGAGCCTCCCGGAGCGGCAGCGCTTGGGCATCGATGGCCAGAGCCGCCTCGTAGCCGAAGAGATGCCCGACCATGGCGGAGAGGACGAAGGCCAGATCCGGGTCGGTCTTCGGGACCGCCACCACGTCCAGGGCGGCAGCGCGGAAACGGTCGACCTCGCCTTCGCTCGCCACCACGACCGGCGCCGCCTGGTGGGCGCGGTAGATCGCCACCTCCTTCGCCACGTCGTCGGCGGTCGGCCCCTGCAAGCCTGCCGCGCAGACCAGGATCAGCGGCTCGCACGACAGGTCGATGTGCTTCTTGTCCTCGGTGGAGTCACTCGAGATCGATCGGTAGCACAGCTCGGAGAGCTTGATGCGAACCTCGGCGGCCGCCACCTTGTCCGGTCCGCTGCCGACCACGGCCCAGTACCGCCGGGACGGGGCCCACGTGGACGCCACCCGGCCGATCTCCTCCCGCTGGGTCAGCACCTGCTGCATGGCGTCGGGCAGTCGGCGCAGCGCCCCGAGCACGCGGTCGACCTCGTGGGCGGCCCGGGCGCCGTCCCCGTCACCGGCCGCGATCAGCAGGGACAGGGCACCCGCGAGCAGCCAGCCGGCCGCGATCTGGGCGTAGAAGGCTTTCGTCGAGGCCACGCTCATCTCGACGTCGCGCCCGTCAGAGGTGTACAGCACTCCGTGGGCCCGAGCGACCAGGTCGCTGTTGCGCCGGTTGACGATGGCGATGACGTGGGCGCCCCGGGTGCGGACCAGGTCGACCGTCCGGTTGGTGTCCGTGGTCGTACCGGACTGGCTGATGGCGACGACCAGGGTGTCGCTCATGTCGTCGGTCAGCCCGAAACCGGAGAGCTCGGTAGCTGGGAGGGCCGCTACCGCCAGCTCCGGCACGCACCGGGCGATCGCCGCCGCGACCGCCTGCCCGGCCACCGCTGCGGTCCCCTGCCCGATCACCAACGCCCGGGTGATCGTTCCGGCGCTCAGGCCGCGAGCCACCTCCGGGGCGATGGTGTGCTCCCCGAGACGGGCCACCAAGCGCCCGTCGTCACCGGTCGCGATCTTTCCTCGGAGGGTCTTGCGAAAGGAAGCAGGGGCGTCGTGGAGCTCCTTCAGGAGGAAGCGGTCGAAGCCCGCCCGGTCGATGTCCCGGGTGGTGATCTCGGCGGTGACCACCTCGTGGGGATCGAGCGAGATGGCGCCGCCGTCGTAGCGGACCCGGTCCATCCCCTCGAGGCTGCCGGCCCCGTTCCGGTGGAGGGCTACCACCTGCCCCCGGGTGGCTTCCCCGTCCATCCGGACGTACCGGGGCGTCTCTTCCACCAGTCCGTACGGCTCGCTCGCCACCACGAAGGCGTCCTCGGCCAGGCCGATGTACAGCGACTGGCCTGAGCCGCACAGCGCCAGCCGAACCTCGTCCGGCTCTGCCGCCGCCGATGCGGCGATCGCAACCGACCCTTCGAAGCGGGCGACCGTACTGCGGAACGCTTCTTCCGCATCCTCTCCCGCGGCGAGCCGCCGGGAGATCATCGCCGGGATGACCTTGGCGTCGGTGGTGATCTCGGGTGAGATGTGCAGGCCCTCGGCCAGTCGGAGCTCGGCGTGGTTGTCCACGTCGCCGTTGAGGGCCGCCACCACGTACGGCCCCTCCCGGGTGGCGACCTCGTCGGAGTTGAGAGGGTGGGCATTGCCCTCGGAGATGATGCCCACGCTCGCCCATCTGGTGTGGCCGATGACCGACGAGCGGGCCTGAGGGGCCGCCAGGGCCCGGGCCAGCAGCCAATCCTGACGGATCGCGGTACGCAGGGCTCTCACGTTGTCGCCGAGCTCGCCGATCTCTGCGGCCGCCTTGTAGACCAGGCTGAGGCAGCCCTCGACTAGGCGCACCGCGCCCGAGCCGAACAAGGGGTCCGTGGCCCTTCGCTTCAGCAGGTTCCGAACCTCTGGGTCCCCGAAGTCCAGACCGTGGTCCGTGATCAGCACCTGGACGCCCGCCGAATCCCGGCCGCGCACCTCGAGCCGATCGAGAGAGGTCAGGGCGACCTGGATGGCCCACCACCCGTCCAGGGCGCCGGGTTGGTCCAGGTCGGGACGGCACCCCGCGGGAAACAGGTCGGCCACCGATCGGGCCATGCCGAGCCGGTCCCGGTCGATGGCCCACCAGGCATCCTTGAGGGCTACCAGGACCTGGTTGACCTCTTCCTGCTCATCGGGAGCGACATCGTGCACGCCCTGGTCCATCTCGGCCTCGAACCGGGCGAGTTCCACGCCGATCCGGCCGGTCGCGGCGCCGATCGCATCGGCGCGGCCGCCGGCGCCGAGGAGACAGCGGAGGCCCGGCGAGCCGTGAAGGAGACGGTCCACCTCCTGGAGGGAGCCCAGCGCCGGCCGCATCCGGCGCAGGAGGGACTCGCCAGTGAGCGATCCATGACCCTGCCCCGGTCCGAGCAACGCCGCAATCTCCTCGAGGTCGGCCAGCAGCGCCGAGGAATCCGGGGCGGGGCGGGTCGATCGCTGGCGGAGGACGGCCACGATCCCGCACATGGCCGCAGGATACCGGGCCAAGGGTCGGCCGCCCTCTCCACCCCTCGGGGCGAGGCCTCTGCACCCCTCGCGGCACGGCGAGGGAGGACCCCTGGTGGTGGGGACGGGGACACCCGCCGCCGGGGGACGGCATGGACGCTCCCCGACCCCACTCCCAGTAAGAGGGAGAATGACAAACGGGCATGGCTGCCCGGTGAGGCCCGGGCGACCTTCCGCCTTACGCCAGATGCAAGTGGTCCAACGCGCCCGCGGGCCCGCCGAACCGGCTGCTTAGCTGCACGAGAAGCAAGAATTCACACTGTGCGTGTTTGCAGTGAATGCAAATCTTTGGGTAGGCTGCTCGTCACGATGACCCTCGAGCTCGCCCAAAGCCGGCGCGAACGCAAGAAGCTCGCCACCCGGCAGGCTATCCACGAGGCGGCCTTCTCCCTCGCCGAGACCTACGGCTTGTCCGGGGTGACCGTCGAAGCCATCGCCGTGCAAGCCGACGTCGCGCCCCGGACCTTCTTCAACTATTTCCCGTCCAAAGAAGACGCCATCCTCGATCGCGATCCGGATCGCCCCGAAGCGCTCCGGCTGGCACTGATCGACCGCCCCGAGGAGGAGGACGCGCTTACCGCCCTGCGGCGGGTCATGGAGGCCCAGGTCGCCGAGCGGGTCCTCGACGCTGATCGGGCGCTGCGGTGGATGCGTCTGATCCGCAGCGAACCCCACCTGCGAGCGGCCATGGCCGCCTACTCGGAGGAGATGGAACACGCCCTCGTGGCCGGAGTCGCCGAGCGCACGGGTCGCCATGCCATCACCGACCTGTACCCGGCCCTCGCGGTGAGCGCGGCGTGGGGCGCCTTCAAGTGCGCCCACCTGCGATGGAGCGACCTCGGCGGCCGGGTGTCGTTCGAAGCCCTTCTCGCCTCGGCCTTCGAGACACTGGCCGGGGGGCTGGCGTCCCCGGCGCCCCATCGCCGGCTGCGGCGTCGCCCGGCTGCTCTCGAGGAGCCCCGCCCGTGACCGCTACCGCCGAGGCTCCTCCCACCTCGACCGGCTATACCCACCGCCAGATCCAGCTGGTGCTGGTGGCGCTGATGTCCGGCATGCTGCTGGCCGTCCTCGATCAGACCATCGTGACCACGGCGTTGACGACCATCAGCCGGGACTTTCACCAGCTCAATCTCTACGGCTGGGTCGTGACGTCGTATCTGCTGACCTCGACGGCCACCACCCCTCTGTACGGCAAGATCAGCGACCAGTTCGGACGCAAGCGCATCTTCCAGGCCGCCATTGTCATCTTCCTGATCGGCAGCGCCCTGTCGGGGCTGAGCCAGAACATGTACCAGCTCATCATCTTCCGAGGCGTGCAGGGTCTGGGCGCCGGCGGGCTGATGACGCTGGCCATGGCCATCGTCGGCGACATCATCCCGCCCCGGGAGCGGGGTCGCTACCAGGGCTACTTCGGGGCCGTGTTCGGGGTCGCCAGCGTCCTCGGCCCGCTGTTAGGGGGGATCCTGGTGGACCAGGCATCCTGGCGCTGGGTGTTCTACGTCAACCTCCCGATTGGCGCGGCCGCCCTCGTCCTCATCAACCGGGTCCTGCGCTACGACCACGCCACCCGCCGCCGGAAGATCGACGTCCTCGGCTCGGTCCTCATCGTGTCCGGGGTCTCCCTCTTCCTCGTTGGCGTCCAGCTCGCCGGCACCGCAGCTCGAATCACCGGATCGGCGTGGGCCTTTGCCATACCTGGCCTGCTTCTCGTCGGGGTGTTCATCTGGTGGGAGTCCAGGGCAGTCGAGCCCATCCTCCCGCTGTGGCTGTTCAAGAACCGGAGCTTCACCATCGCCAACGTGCTGTCATTCATCACGGGTGCGGTCATGTTCGGGGCGATCATCTTCCTGCCCCAGTACTTCCAGCGGGTTCGCGGCGTCAGCCCGACCCTCTCGGGTTTGCAGCTGCTGCCCATTCTGGCCGGATTGCTCATCATGTCGATCGGTTCGGGATATCTGATCACCCGCCTGGGCCGCTACAAGATCTTCGTCCTATCCGGGACCGGACTCCTGGCTGCCGGGCTGGGCTGGATGACCCTGATTCGGGTGGACAGCAACATCTGGCTGCTGGCGGCCATGATGTTCGTGGTCGGCTCCGGCATCGGGCTCTTCATGCAGACTCTGGTGCTCTCCGTGCAGAACTCCGTCTCTTACGAGGACATGGGCACCGGAACGGCCACCGTCACCTTCTTCCGGACGCTTGGCGGGGCCATCGGAGCGGCGGTGCTCGGGGCCATCCTGGTGGAGCAGGAGACCACGAGCACCGCCCACTACGTCGCTCGTTTCGGTCTGCATGCCGGTCCGCTCCACGCCTTCACCCATGGCATGGATGTGGGATTCCTGTACTCGGTACCGGCGGCCGTGGTGTCGTTCTTGCTGGCGTTCTTCTTGCGGGAGATCAAGCTCCGGACTTCCTCCGCGGCTCACAGCGACCCGGCCTCTCGTCCGGATCAGCCGGGGTCCGCATTCGGCTCGGACGGGCCCGATCCGGGTGGTCGTTCCCATTCGCCCCGAGGACCCAACCCCTCGCCCGCGATCGAGCCGCTCTGACGTCCCTCGGCCCCGCCGTTTACTCGGGGCCGGGGCCGAGGCTCGCCGTCACGACCGCCACCAGGCGATCGGCGGCCTCGATGGCGACCGGCTCGGTCGCCGCTTCCACCATGACCCGGATCACCGGCTCGGTCCCGCTTTGACGGAGCAGGACCCGGCCGTGGTCTCCCAGCTCGGCCTCGACCGCCCGCACCTCCTCCCACACCGGCTCAGCTGCGGGCAACGTCCCACCACGGCCACGAACGGGGACGTTGCGGAGGACCTGCGGCAGGCGCTCCATCACCTCGGCCGCCAGATGCCCGAGTGGCTGCTCGGACCGCAGCATTAGATCGAGGAGGAGCAGCCCGGAAAGCACCCCGTCGCCGGTGGTCGCCAGGTCTCTGAAGATCAGATGGCCGGATTGCTCGCCCCCGAGCGACCAGCCGTGCCCCTCCAGCGCCTCGAGCACGTGCCGGTCCCCTACCGGGGTTTGCTCCACCGAGATGCCGGCCTCCGCCATGGCGAGGTGGAAACCCAGGTTGGTCATCACGGTGACGACCACGGTGTCGCCGACGAGGCGGCCGCGGCGGTGGAGGTCGACGGCGAACAGGCCGAGGAGGCGGTCCCCGTCGATGATCGTCCCGGTCTCGTCCACGGCGATGATCCGATCGGCGTCGCCGTCAAACGCCAAGCCGGCGTCCGCCCGCTGAGAGCGGACCGCCCGCGCCAAAATCGAGGGGTCGGTCGACCCACAGCGCTCGTTGATATTGGTCCCATCGGGCGTCGCCGCGAGTACGTCGACCAGGTCAGCGCCGGCTGCGGAAAGGATCTCGGGTGCAGTGGTGCTGGCCGCCCCATTGGCGCAATCGATGACCAGCCGGATGCCCTCGAGGCTCCGGCCTTCGAGGACCCCAACGACCTCACCGCAGTACCAGGATCGGGCCTCCGGGTCGGAGACGAGGCGGCCGAGGCCGGTTCCGGCCAGTTCGGAAGGGCTGGCCCGGCCCGCGCCAGGAAACGCCGGATCGTGCATCAGGGCTTCCACCCGCTCCTCGTCGGCCACCCGTAGCTTGCGGCCGCCGGCGGCAAACAGCTTGATCCCGTTGTCCCGATAAGGGTTGTGCGAGGCCGAAATGACCGCGGCCGGCAAGCCTCTGGTCGCGGCGACGGACGCCACGGCGGGAGTAGGGAGGACACCCAGGTCGACCACGTCGACCCCCTCGGCCGCCAGCCCGGCCGATAGCGCAGCCTGCACGACGGGACCCGACCACCTGGTGTCCCGCCCCACGAGGAACTGGGGCCGACCGCGCCCGGCTCCCGCCACCTGGTTTGGGTCGTTGACGAGCGTTCGGGCCGCGGCCCGGCCCAGGGCCACGACCAGCTCGGGGGTCAGCTCGGGCCCCGCTACGCCCCGGACCCCATCGGTGCCGAACCGCAACGACACGAGCCCGGCGCCGCTAGCGCTTCGAGTACTGCGGTGCCTTGCGGGCCTTCTTCAGGCCGTACTTCTTCGATTCCTTCTCTCGGGCGTCGCGGGTGAGGAATCCGGCCCGCTTCAGGGTGATGCGCAGGTCCGGTTCGAGCTCGGCCAAGGCGCGGCGCGATGCCGTGCCGGAGGGCACCGGCCTGGCCCGACACGCCGCCGCCGTCCATGGTGGTGTCCACGTCGTAGACGTCGGCCTTCTCCACGACCCGCAGCGGCTCAGTGATGATCATCCGGTGGGTGGCCGAGGGGAAATAGTCGTCGATGGGTCGCTTGTTGACCGTGATCACGCCGGAGCCCGGACGCAACCGAACGCGGGCGACTGCGGCCTTGCGGCGACCGGTGGCTTGGATGAGCGGGATGGGCACTGAAGTCTTCTCTTTCGGGAACGGGTGGCGCCGGGCGCTCAGCTGGTCCGGTAGGTGCGGGGATCGACGGACAGCGGCCGAGGGCCCTGGGCGGAGTGGGGGTGGGAGGGGCCGGCGTACACCTTCAGCTTCCGTAGCATTTGGCTGCCGAGCGCCCCCTTCGGGAGCATGCCCTTCACCGCCCGGCGAACGACTTCCTCGGGCTGCTTGGCCAGCAGGTCGCGATAGCTGCCGCGCCGTGAGGCCGCCGGGGTAGCCGGAGTGGCGGTAGTGCACCTTCTTGTCGGCCTTGCCTGCGGTCATCTCGACCTTGGCCGCGTTCACGACGATGACGTGGTCGCCGGTGTCGAGATGGGGGGCGAAGATCGGTTTGTGCTTGCCGCGCAGCACCCTGGCGACTTCGGTGGCCAGGCGCCCGAGGACGGCTCCGTCCGCGTCGACTTCGTACCAGACGCGCTGGATGTCGGCAGGTTTCGGTGAATAGGTGCGCACGGGACGTCCTCAGATGGTTCCGCTGGAAGAAACGGTCCGAACGCGCGAGGCGCCGCTCGGGGCCGACTGACCAGCATAGATGGTAAACGCCGCAGCCGGCAATCGGGAGTTTCGGTCCGGAACAACGGGGGCAAGCGGGCCTGACCCACGCGAGGAGGCGGACGCGCCGAGGCGCCCTCACCGGGAGGGCGCCTCGTCGTCGGGGGCGGATTGGGGTCGGCGCCGCTCGAGCGGGCGTCGACTCAGGTAGCGGGTCGGTTCAGTTGGCCGACGCCGCAGCCAGCTCGTCCTGCTGGCCGCCGGAGATGACGGTCACCTTGCGAGCCTGGGCCTTCGAGGACACCGGCACGTGCAGGGCGAGGACGCCGTGCTCGTAGTGGGCCTCGATGCGATCGGTGTCCAGATTGTCGCTCAGGTACAGCTTGCGCTCGAAATGCCCCTGCGGGCGCTCCGCGAGGACGACCTTGTCCTCGGCACCGGGCGTCCAGCTCCGCTCAGCCGACACCGAGAGCACGTTCTTCTCCACCGTTACCTCGATGCTCGCCGGATCGACACCGGGGAGGTCGAACTGCACGACGAACTCGTCACCGGCCCGGTAGGCGTCTGCCCGCATCAGCCGGGGCGTGGCCGGGGACCGGCGACCGAGCAAGTGCTCGCTCCACCGATCAAAGTCCCGAAAGAACGGATCGAAACTGCTCACTATCGCCATCAACGACTCCTTAGGTCTCTTTGGGATTACCAACTTAGGTTAGTTGCTACTATAACGCTCAAGTTTTTTTAGTGAGAGAGTCTCGGATCAAGCGGCGGACGGACCGACGGCCTCGAAGGCCCCGTCCGGGGCGGGCGGATCCCTCCGGCTGTCGCTGGTCCGGGCGCACCGGACCGGGCCCCGCCCCGGCTGCGGATCTTCCGCACCGAGAACCTCGCCAAGGCAGGGGCAAGGACCCTGTCGCGGGGTCCGGCCGTGTGGTTTGGACCGCTTGGGCTGGCGTGCTTAATGTGGGGGTCGGTGAAGGATCTCGCGGCCCGCCTGGTGGGAACCAACTTCGGCTCGCCCAACGGGGTGACGACCCAGGATCACTGGGTACGCCAGCTCTGGCACATCACGTTCTGGTTCGCCCTGCCCATCGCCGTCATCGTGGTCGGCGCCTTGTTCTGGTGCCTCCTCCGCTACCGGCACAAGCCGGACAGCACCCGAAAGCCGGCCCAGTTCCAGTACCACATCCCCATCGAGGCGGCCTATACGATCATCCCGCTGATCATCGTGGCCATCGTGTTCGGCTTCATGTACAACGCGGAAAACCACGTGAACGCCATATCGAAGAATCCGGCGGTGAAGATCGAGGTGGAGGGCTTCCAATGGGGCTGGCGCTTCACCTATCCCAACGGCCACGAGGAAGTCGGCACCGTCGCCAACGAGCTCAACATCAACTCCAACAGCAACCTGCCGGTGATGTACATCCCCACCAACGAGACCGTGCAGCTGCACCTGGTCAGCGACGACGTGATCCACACGTTCTACGTCCCGGAGTTCCTCAACCAGCGTGACATGATCCCCGGTATCAACAACGTCATCGACGTCAAGGTGCTCCAGCCCGGGACCTACCCCGGGCAGTGCAACAACATCTGCGGCGTGTACCACGCCTACATGCGCTTCCAGGTCAAAGCCATGCCGGCGGACCAGTACAACGCCTGGTACGCCCAACAGGCCCCGAACTCCATCACCACAGCAGGAGAGCCGACCCGGTCATGACCCTCATCCAGGATCGCCCCGAGGAGCCGCTCGTCCAGGTCGAGCAGCCGGTCCTGATGGAGATCGTCCCAGGCCCGCGGCCGCGGGGACTGCTCAAGTTCGTCACCAGCACCGACCACAAGCAGATCGGCATCAACTACCTGGTCACCTCCTTCATCGGGTTCCTGTTCGCCGGGTTCCTGGCGGAGGGGATCCGGACCCAGCTGATCGTCCCCAATAACAATTTCGTGACCGAGAGCGTGTACAACCAGCTCTTCACGATGCACGGCACGATCATGCTGTTCGTGTTCCTCGGGCCGTTCGCCTTCGCCGGCCTGGGCAACTACCTGATCCCGTTGATGATCGGGGCGCCGGACATGGCGTTTCCCCGCTTCAACAACCTCTCCTTCTGGCTGTACCTCGGCGGGTTCGTCATCCTGTGTGCGAGCTTCTTGACCAACGACGGGGCGGCCAACTTCGGCTGGTTCGGCTACGCCCCGCTCACCGAGGCGATCCACTCTCCGGGCCCCGGCGCGGATATGTGGATCATCGGTGTCGGCCTGACCGGTCTGTCCGGAATCTTCACCGCCGTCAACATCATCACCACCATCTTCTGCCTTCGCGCTCCGGGGATGGTCATGTTCCGCATGCCGATCTTCGTGTGGAACCAGATGGTGACGATGTTCCTCATCCTCCTGGCTTTCCCGGTGCTGACCGCAGCCTTCGCCCTGCTCTGGCTGGACCGGCACCTCGACGCCCACTTCTTCGATCCCACCAAGGGAGGCCAGCCCATCCTGTGGCAGAACCTGTTCTGGTTCTTCGGCCACCCGGAGGTGTACATCCTGGCTCTGCCGTACTTCGGCATCGTCACCGAAGTGCTCGCCACCATGTCCAAGAAACCGGTGTTCGGCTACAAGGGCATGATCGCCGCCACTCTGTCCATCGGCGCCCTTTCGATGGGCGTGTGGGCCCACCACATGTACACCACCGGAGCGGTGCTGCTGCCGTTCTTCGCCGCCCTCTCGCTCCTGATCGCAGTCCCGACCGGGATCAAGTTCTTCAACTGGTTAGGCACCATGTGGCGAGGGACGATCACGATCAACACCGCGTTCCTCTTCTGTTGCGGCTTCCTCATCATGTTCCTCTTCGGCGGGATTACCGGCGTGATCCTCGCCCAGCCGGTTCTCGACTTCCAGCTGCACAACACCTACTTCGTGGTTGCCCACTTCCATTACGTGATGTTCGGTGGCTCCGCCTTTGCGGCGTTCGCCGGCATTTACTACTGGTACCCGAAGATCACCGGGCGGAAGCTCGACGAGCGTCTGGGCGTCATGAGCTTCCTCATCCTGTTCATCGGTTTCAACCTCTGCTTCTTCCCCCAGCACGACCTCGGTCTGCGAGGGATGCCCCGCCGGATCGAGACGTACGGCAGCTCGGAAGGCTGGAGCTTCCTCAACATGCTGTCGAGCATCGGGGCCTACATCGCCGGGCTCGGGGTCTTCCTCACGGTGATCAACCTGTTCTACTCCTATCGGCGCGGTGAGATCGCCGGCGACAACCCGTGGGACGGCCAGACCCTCGAATGGGCCTGCTCGTCCCCGCCGCCCGATCACAACTTCGAGGCTTTGCCGCCGATCCGCTCCGAGCGCCCGGTGTGGGACGCCAACCACCCCGACCAGCTGACGAAGGTTGGGCATTAAAGATGAAGGTCGAGTGGCGAACTGTTCTCGGGGCGTCCGTCTTCCTCCTGGCGACGGGGGTGGTCTACTGGGCGCTCAAGAACCACCCCACCGAGGCGTCCGGCGTGGCCATGCTCATCTTCGGCTTCGCCGCCTACGGGATGCTGTTCGGCTACCTCCTGCTCCAGTACTACCGCCGAGAGAAAATCCCCCGGCCCGAGGACCGCTTCGACGCGACCTACGCCGACGGCGAGGGGGAAGTCGCGTACTTCCCCAGCGCCTCGATATGGCCGGTCGGCCTGGGCCTCGGCGTGATCTTCGCCATGGTGGGCCTGATCTTCGGTTTGTGGTGGCTGATCATCGGCGCCATCTTCTTCTTCGGCTCCGTCATCGGGTGGATGTCCGAGGCGGAGGCGGCCACCGAAGTTCCGCTGACCGCAGAGGAGGAGGACGCCGCGGCCGCGGCTGGCCATCCAGGGCACCTCGATGCCCATCCGGAGCACATCGAGCCCGTACCCTCCCGGCTGCGCTCCTCCTCGGCGCCTGACGCCGGGGCGCACGGCGAGGATCAGTAGCCCGTCCCCGGGTAGGCGGGCCGGGTCGAACCCGCGGCCGGCGCCATCCAGCGGGCCGGACCAAACCGCGGGGCCGGGGCCCGGTTCGACCGCCGGGGCTGACCGCCGGGGCTGACCGCCGGGGCTGACCGCCGGGGGCGCCCGCAGGCCCTCTTCCGCCCCGCCGGGTGGTGGTCTCGACCCCTTCGCCGGCCAGCATCGCGACCTTTGGTCATCTGAGCAGCCTGAGGCTGCTCAGATGTCCATTTGTCGAGGGACAATGCCGCTGAGGAGTCGGAGCGGGACGGACCGCCCACCCAGGCCGGTGGCTGCCGGTGGCAATCAGGGGCCCGGTGGACCGCCCAGCGCTGCCGCCACCCCCGTTTTTGGTATCTAAACCGCGTATTACGCGGTTTAGATACCAAAAAAGGATCTCGACCAGCCGGAGGGGTGCCCGTGGCCGCTGCTCGGTCGCGGCGGGCCGCCAGGGTCGACCCGATGCCCGCAGTTGCGGCAGCAAGGAGGCGCATCTCGTCCCAGCCCGGTTCGGGCGCTTCCTCCGGGCCTGACCTGCTCCGGCTGCTCCCTGAACGCTATTCGGAGGGACCGTGCGCCGGCTCCTCGCCGGCACCCACGGGGGCAGGCGAGGAGGTGACGTCGCCATGGCCGTTGGCATCCGCACCCACCGCGTCCGCGGCGTGGCCTTGACCATGACCGTTGCCGTGGTGCTCGGCGAGCGTGTGGTAGGCACCGTCCGAGCTCCGGACGATGACCCCGCCAAGCGGCCGTTGGATCGGGTGGGCGGCGGTTCGTTGCAGGGCCTGACAGGCCTTGAACGCGATGATGAACCCGACAACCGGCCCGATCAGCGCCGAGTACTGGAGGATCTCGATCAGCCGTTCGAAACCGACGTGAAAGTCGTTGGCCAGGATGTCGGTGGCGCACGCGATGGTGAGGACCGAGAAGAAGACGATCCCGGCTACTCCTACGCCGGTCCGGAACGGCTTGTCCCGCGGTCGGTCCAGCAGGTTGTGGGCGCCGTAGTCGTTGTAGATCTTCTTGTCGAGCCAGGGCCAGGCGTAGATGAGCGTGAAGATGAGTCCGGGCAGGAGTATGCCCGGGAAGAACGGGTTGGCTATTTCATGGCCCCACGATCGGAACTCCCAGTGCGGCCACAATCGGACCGAGCCGTCCAGCCACCCCAGATACCAGTCCGGCTGGGAGCCGATCGACACGTTGTAGGGGGTGTACGGGCCATACAGCCACACCGGGTTGATCTGGACGATGCCGCCCAGGAAAAAGATGACGCCGGACACGATCATGAACAGCCCGCCGGCCTTGAGGGCGTATTGCGGCCAGATCCGGCTGCCCCGGATGTTGGTCTCGGTCTTGCCCGGACCCGGAAAGTCGGTGTGTTTCTGATGCCACAGGATCATCAGGTGGGCGCTCAGCAACCCGATGATGAGAGCCGGGAACAGGAACTCGTGCACGACGAACAGACGCGGAATGAACTGTTGTCCGGGGAAGGGGCCGTTCCAGAGGGTGTAGACCAGCCAGGTGCCTATCAAGGGGATGCCCTCGACGATCGAGTAGATCACCCGCAGTCCGGTGCCCGACAGCAGGTCGTCCGGAAGCGAGTACCCGGTGAAGCCCTCCAGGATGACGGTCATCCACAAGGTCACGCCGATGATCCAGTTGATCTCCCGTGGCTTTCGGAAGGCGCCGGTGAAAAACACCCGGCACAGGTGGAACAACACGGCCGCCACGAAGACCAGGGCGGCCCAGTGGTGGGCCTGGCGCATCACCAGCCCGAAGCGGACGTTGAACGACAGGTTGATCACCGACTGGTAGGCCTCGGTCATGTGCTGCCCGACGAGCGGGGCGTAGACGTGGCCGCTGGTCGGCGCGTACACGACGTCCGTCGAGGACGGCACGTAGAAGAACGTCAGGTAGATGCCGGTGGCGATCAGCACGATCAACGAGTCCATGGCGACCTCGCCGACCATGAACGACCAATGATCCGGGAAGATCTTGTCGAGGACGCTCGTGAGAAATCGGGACGACCCGAAGCGCTCGTCGACCGTGTTAAGCGCGGACTTCTCCAGTGAGTGGCGCTTCTGCTCGGCGGCCCGTTCCTCGGTGGTACTCATCAGCCCCGATTCCAGAATCCGGGGCCGACGGGCTCTGTGTAGTCACTCTGGGACACCACGAACCCCTCGGCGTTGACGGTGAGCGGGAGCTGGGGCAGCGATCGGGGTGCGGGACCGAACACCGGTTTGCAGTCTGACAGCACATCGAAGGTGGATTGGTGGCAGGGGCAGACCAGCTGGTGGCTCTCGGTGTTGTACAGGCTCGCCGGGCAGCCGGCGTGGGTGCAGATTTTCGAGAAGCCGACCAGGCCCCCGATGTTCCACCCGACCCGCTGGGGCGGAATCTCGAAAGGCGCGTTGCCGAGGTTGATCAGCAGTGTCGGGTTCAAGGCGCCGTCGGTGTGCCCTTCAGGAAAAACCGTCAGGATGCCGTTGACGGAGATGTCCTGGGGTCGGATCGGCCTGCCGTCGACGGTCACCGCCCGGATCCCCTTCCCCCAATCGGTGTGCTCGAGGTCGTCGTGAGGCCGCGGCCCGAGCGACGCCAACGGGAAGAGCACGGCCAGACCGAACACCCCGCCGACGCCGACGAGCATCTTGGCGAGGAAGGGCCGGCGGGCCATGGGCTCGATGCCGCGGCTCAGAGACTCGGCCACCGCCTGGCGATCTGGTTCGGCGGAGACGTTGTGGTGACCCCTGCTGGCGGTGACGTCGTGGCCGGGCAGGAGGTCTCGAGCCCACAGGATGAAGCCCACCCCGAGGCCGAGGAATGCAGCCGCCCAGAGCGCGCCTTCGATCTGGGGCTGGCCACCCCGCACGTAGAGCACGGCCAATCCGATGGACGAGAGCATGGTGACGGTCCAGCACGCGGCGATACGCAGCTCGGCCCGCCGAGCGCCCTTGGGGTCGTGTTCGAACCGCCAGTGGCTGTCGTCCTGGCCCTTGGGGACGTCATCGGGCCAGGGATCGCCCGGGTCGATGCCGTAGTGACGGGGATCGAAGTACCTGGTGTCTCCAGTGTCCGTAGTGTCCGTCGGGTTACTCATCCTCTGTTCCCAATCATGCGCACCGCGAAGAGCAGGATGCCAAATCCGAAGATCACGCCGACGAAACCCTCGGCGACGGGACCCAATCCGGAGATCGCCAAGCCGCCCCGGTTCTGCGGGTTCTTGAGATACTCCACGTACTGGGCGATGGCGGACATCTGCTGGTCAGGAATCTGACCCGGTCCGAAGACCGGCATGGGTGCCGGCCCGACCCGCATGGCTTCGGCCACCTGGGTGAGGCTGGCGCTGTGAAGACTCGGGACCACGTTACCCTTGGACAGGACGCCGCCGGACCCGGTGGCATGGTGGCATTGGGCGCAGTCGGTGGCGAAGGCGGCCTGTCCCTGTGAGAGGGTGACGCACCCGGGATCGTCCGGGTCGGGCGTGGCGGTGGGACACAGCGGCGCGACCGTCGGGATGGTCGGACCCGGCATGTGGGTCCCGGTGATGACCGGCAGGGCGTTGATGTAGGCCACCAGCTGCCGGATCTGGAGCGGGTTGAAGAACGGCTCATGGGTCAACGGCTCGTTGCTGGTGTTGTTGAGGGGCATACGACCGGTGCTCAAGTAGAAGTCCGCGGCCGCGGCGCCGGCGCTGATCAGTGCCGGGGCGCCCGCATCGCCACCTCGACCTTGATAGCCGTGACAGCTCTGGCAGTGAGCCTCGTACAGCTGCTGGCCGGCCGCGATGTCCCTCGGGTTGGTGCTCACCAGGGCGGACTGGCCACCTGCCCGACTACCGGTCAGGAAGAGCACCGAACCAAGGATGATCGCCAACGCCATCAAGCCCAGCGGCCCCACGAGGAAGCGACGGGAACGGATGATGGCCCTCATTTGAGCACGAAGATCGCCAGGAACAGGGCGATCCACACCACGTCGACGAAGTGCCAGTAGTACGACAGGAACTCGATAGCCGGGGTAGTCCGGTGCCCGAAGCGGGTCGTTCTCCAGGCGCGAACGCCGATCAGGATCATCCCGACCAGGCCGGCGAGGACGTGAAGGAAGTGGAAGCCGGTCAGCGTGTAGAAGACCGACCCGTAGGCGTTGGAGCTGATGGCGAACGGGCGGCCCAGGTAGTCAGAGATCTGCAAGCCCTCGAAGAGCCCCCCGAGGCAGAAGGTGAGCGCCAGCCAGCCGAGGAAGCCGGCCTTGCTCCCTTGGATCGCTCGATGCACGCCGAACTGCATGGTGAACGAAGACAGCACGAGCAGGATGGTGGCCACCAACACGGGAGGCACGTCGAGGGTGTCGCCGGGGGGCGGCCAGACCGCAGTGTCGGCTCGCAGACTGAAGAAGGCGGCGAACAGGCCCGAGAAGAACATCAGCTCGGATGCCAGCCAGACGATCACTCCTACCTGGAGCAACGCCGGGCGGTAGTCGGCTGGGTTGACTGGGCGGATGGTCCACGACGCCACGTCGACCGTGGTGTCCGAGGGCGAGATGGCGCTCACTGCCCTTATTTCTACACAACCGGGCGCCGCGATCCCAACCCGACGCTCGACGGCAAACGATCGAGCGCTCAGCGGGGATATCGTTGACGCTGGGATGGTGCCCGCCGTCGATATCACGCCGCCTGATCTGATGACCCGGGCCGCCTTCGCGCCGGCCGCGGTGATCCTCATCGTCGCCACGACCGGCTGGTACCTCTGGGCCGTGCGGCGCCTCCACCAGCGGGGCCAGGACTGGCCGTCGGCTCGCATCGCGTCCTTGGTCTACGCCGAGCTGGTGCTGCTCGTGGCGCTCGTCTCCGGGCTTTCCTCCTACGTGGGAAGCAGCTTCGTCGTCGGAGCCGTGCAGCACATCCTGGTGGGCACCCTGGCCCCGCTGCTTTTGGTGCTTTCGTCGCCGCTCACCCTGGCCCGCCGCGCCAGCCCGCCTCGGGTGGCGGCGGGGATCGAGAAGGTCGTCGAGAGCCGCTTCGTGCGCCTGATCTCGATGCCGGCGGTGACGTGGCCGATCTACGCCGCGTTCCTCTTCGTCCTGTTCATCTCGCCGCTCTATGCCGACACCTTTCGCGACGATCCGCTCCGCCAGCTGATCAATTTCGTCAGCCTCGGCCTGGGGTGTCTCTTCTTCTGGCCCGCCGCGGCTGGGGATCGGTTCGCCAAGCCGCCGGCGTACTGGCTGCGGATCATGTACCTGATCCTGCTCCTGCCCTGCTACACCATCTTGGGGATGGCGCTGGAAAGCCAGTCGACCGTCTTGGCCAGCGGGATCTCCCTCAGCGACCTTCACCTCGGGGCCGGGCTGTTGTGGGTGTCGGGGGAGGCCACCGGCCTGCTCGGCGCCATCGCCGTCTTCGTCGCCTGGTTGCGCAGCGACGAGCGGGACGCCAAGCAGTACGACGAGCTCCAGGAAGCCGCGGCCGCTGCCGCCCTGGCCCACTGGCGGGCCACACGAGACGCCGCCACCCGGGCCGCGTCTCGGACCGCATCCCGTTGACGCTGATCAGCCTCGAGGACCTCCTCTCGGCTCGCGCCCGGGTCGATCCGGTGATTCGGGCTACCGCGGTCGACCGGTCCGATTCCCTCTCCCGCCTGGCTGGACGCCCCGTGCTGTTGAAGCCCGAGCACCGGCAGCGGACCGGTTCGTTCAAGATCAGGGGGGCGTACAACCACATCGCCCAGCTGGCGCCGGAGGTGGCGGTGGTGGCCGCTTCGGCCGGTAACCACGGCCAAGGGGTAGCCCTGGCTGCCTCGCTTACGGGGCGAAAGGCCACCATCTTCATGCCCCGAGGTGCGGCCCTGCCGAAGGTGGCGGCCACCCGGACCTACGGAGCCGACGTCCGCCTCGTCGGCGAGGTCGTCGATGACAGCATTGCGGCCGCGAAGGTCTTCGCCGCCGAGATGTGCGCCGTGTACGTTCCCCCGTTCGACGACCCCCAGGTGATCGCCGGACAGGGCACGATCGGGCTGGAGTTGGCGGAGGAGGCAGGCGACGCAGAGGTGGTCGTCGTACCCGTAGGTGGAGGTGGCCTCCTGGCCGGGATCGGCGCGGCCGTGACACTCGGCAGCGGCCCGGTCCGGTTCGGGCCGGGTGGCGGGCTGGCCGGGCGGCGAGCCCGCCCGAAAGTCATCGGAGTCGAGGCCGCCGGGGCGCCCACCCTGAGCTCCGCTCTAGCCGCGGGCCAACCGGTCACGTTGGAGCGCGTGGCCACCATGGCCGACGGGATCGCAGTGGCGAGATGCAGCGAGCTCACCCTGGCTCACGTCCGCGCCTTCGCGGACGACGTCGTCATCGTGGACGAGGAGGAGATCAGCCAGGCCATGCTGCTGCTCGTCGAACGGGCGAAAGCCGTGGTCGAGCCGGCCGGGGCCGTGGCGCTGGCTGCCATTCTGGCCGGGCGCGTCCCAGGCCGCGGGCCGGCCGTAGCGGTCCTCTCCGGCGGCAACATCGACCCCCTGCTGTTGACCAAGCTGATCGAGCACGGCCTGTCCTCCGCCGGCCGGTACTTGACCTTGCGCATCGTCATGACGGACCGGGTGGGCGCGCTGGCGGCCCTGACCGGTGAGCTGGCCCGCTTAGGTCTCAATGTGCTGGACGTGGAGCACCACCGCAGCGGCCGCGACCTCGCCCTGTCCGAGGTGGAGGTGCAGGTAACCGTGGAAACCCGGGATGTCGAACATCACGTCGAGATCGTGCGCGACCTCACCACCGCGGGGTACCTGACCGAGCCTGTGAGCTAACCACCCTCCGCCATCGCCCGCGCGGACGACGGCCAACTACTGACGCCATCCGGCGGGTAGCCGACCTCCCAAAGGCACAGCCCATGGGGCGGGGCCAGCTGCCCGGCCGCGGCGCGGGACCGCGCCCGGATCACCCCGGTCATCTCACCGGCCCGTCGTTTCCCAGAGCCGACGTCGACGAGCGTGCCCACCAGGGCGCGCACCATCTGCTGACAGAACGACGAGGCCTCGATCTCGAATCTCAGCATGCCGCCTCCGAGGTCGACCCACCCGGCCTCTCGCACCAGCCTGACCAGGGAGCCGCCCTCCAACGGCGGCCGCCGGCAAAAGGACGAGAAGTCGTGCTCCCCGAGCAGTGGGTCACTGGCCAGCCGCATCGACCGAAGATCGAGCTGGCGGGCCACGTGCCACGCCGTCCCGGCGGTAAATGGATCAGCCTCGGGATGGTTTCGCACCAGGTACCGGTAGCGACGGCTGGTCGCCCACCGTCGAGCATCGAAGCCCTCGGGCCCCACCTCGGCGGCACGAACGACCACCTGGGGATGCAAGGCCCGATTGACGGAACGGACCAGCCCGGCCACGTCGACGTCGACCCGGGCGTCGAAGCTGACCACCTGACCCCACGCGTGCACGCCCGCGTCGGTCCGGCCTGCGCACGTCAGCTGCACCGTATGGCGCAGCGCTCGCTCCAGCGCCCTGGAAAGCGCCCCTCCGACCGTGGGTACGCCCCGCTGGAGGGCGAAGCCGTGGAAGCCGGCCCCGTGATAGGCGACCAGGAGGCGAACACGCACCGTCGGCCCAGCGGTCACCGCCGCCGCGGCTGCAGGTCCCGCCTCGTCGGCAAAAAGCGACAGCGGGATGGCTCCGATCGCAGCCCTACACGAACTCGATGCGCGCCATGGGGGCATTATCCCCGTGTCGCGGGCCCAACTTCAGAATGCGGGTGTACCCGCCGGCGCGGTCTGCGTACCGGGGGCCGATCTCGTCGAACAGCTTGTGGGCCATGTCTTTGTCCCGGATGAAGGCCACCACCTGGCGCTGCAGATGGACGCTGCGGTCGGTATCCAGGCTGGCCCGCTTGGCCTTCGTCACGCACTTCTCGACGACGGGTCGCAGCGCCTTGGCTTTGGCCTCGGTGGTCACGATCGCCTCGGCGGCGATGAGCGACGCCACCAGGTTTCCCATCATGGCCTTCTGGTGCTCGGCATCTCCGCCGAACCGGGGTCCTTTGCGAGGCCGGCCAGGAATGGTGGTCACGGTCGCTCAGCCTTCCTTGGTGCGCAGCGACAAGCCCCGCTCGTCGAGCTTCTGCAGTACCTCGTCGAGTGACTTCTGGCCGAAGTTGGTGATGGCCAACAGGTCGTCTTCGGTCTTCTGCACGAGCTCCCCGACCGTATTGACCTGCGCGCGCTTCAAGCAGTTGCGGGGGCGCTCGGACAGGTCCAGGTCCTCGATGGGGAGATCCAGGTCGGGGGAGCCGCTGGTGGCCGCCCCGACGTCGCCCAGCTCGAGACCCTGAGGGCTGTCGCTCATATCGGCGACCAAACCGACGAGGGACCGCAGGGTGTCGCCGGCTGAAGCGAGGGCCTCACGGGGTGAGATGGAGCCGTCGGTGGCGATGTCGAGCACCAGGCGATCGAAGTTGGTGGACTGCTCGACCCGGGTCGGCTCGACCGTGAAGGCCGCCACCCGGATCGGCGAGAAGATCGAATCGACAGGGATGACCCCTATGGTGTTGGACTTCTTGTTGCGATCCGACGAGACGTACCCTCGACCCCGCTCCACGGTGAGGTCGGCGGCCAGGCGGCCGCGGGTGACCGTGGCGATCACCAGCTCGGGGTTGAGGACCTCCACGTCGCTCGTGAGCACGATGTCGCCGGCCGTCACCGTGGCCGGGCCCCGTACGTCGAGCCGGAGCGTGACCGGCTCATCGCTCTGGGTCGTGAGGACGATGTCCTTGATGTTGAGGATGATGTCGGTGATGTCTTCCTTCACTCCCGGCAGGGTGGTGAACTCATGGAGCGCCTCATCGAAGCGCACCTGGGTCACCGCTGCCCCGGGGATGGAAGAGAGGAGGGTACGGCGCAAGGCGACACCGAGGGTGTGGCCGAATCCCGGCTCGAGCGGCCCGATGGCGAAACGCTGCCGGTTGCCTTCCTGGTCGCCTAGCGGCTCGACGGCCGGACGTTGGATGATCAGCATGGGACTTCCTGTATGGGTTACTTGGAGTAGAGCTCGACGATCAGCGATTCGCGCACCGGCACGTCGATGTGTTCGCGCAACGGTTGGTCGATCACCGTCACCTGGAACCCGTCGCCGCCGGTCTCCAACCACGGAGGGACCTGGCGATCCAGGGTGTCCATGTTGTGCCGGACGACGATCATCCCCCGGGACTTCTCTTTCAAGGACATGACGTCACCCTTCCGCAGCCGGTAGCTGGGGATGGTGACGCGCTTGCCGTTCACGAGCACGTGACCGTGGCGCACCAGCTGCCGAGCCTGAGCCCGGCTGGCGCCCCAGCCGGCGCGAAAAGCCACGTTGTCGGCGCGCAGCTCGAGCATCCGCAGCAGGTTCTCGCCGGTGATGCCGGACTGCCGGTTGGCCTCCTCGTAGAGGTTGTGGAACTGCTTTTCGAGGACGCCATAGATGCGCCGCGCCTTCTGCTTCTCTCTCAGCTGGGTCAGGTACTCCGAACCCTGGCGCATCCTGTCCCGGCCGTGCTCGCCGGGAGGATAGGGCCGACGCTCGATGGGACACTTCATCGAGTCGCACTTCGGGCCCTTGAGGAACAGCTTCATCTTCTCCCGTCGGCACAGCCGGCAGACGGGACCGGTATATCGGGCCATCGCTATCTACGCTCCACGTTCTTTCCCCCGCTCACACCCGGCGCCGCTTCTTGGGGCGGCAGCCGTTGTGGGGGATCGGCGTGACGTCCTTGATCCCCGCCACCTCGATACCGGTGTTCATCAGCGACCGAATGGCGGTCTCCCGCCCGGATCCGGGCCCCTTCACCAGGACCTCGACCTTGCGGACCCCGTGCTCCATGGCCCGCCGGGCGCAGGCCTCGGCGGCCAGCTGGGCGGCGAAGGGGGTCGACTTGCGCGAGCCCTTGAAGCCGACGTTGCCCGCGGATGCCCACGCCAGCACGTTGCCGTCGGGGTCGCTGATCGAAACGATGGTGTTGTTGAACGAACTCTTGATGTGGGCGACCCCGTAGGCCACGTTCTTGCGCTCACGGCGGCGGGGACGCCGGCCGCCCGGCTTGGGTTTGGCCATCAGCGTCCCCGGAGGGCGGCGGCCGACGAGTTGGGTGTGATGCTCATGATCCTTTTGTCGAGTCGAGGTGAACGTGTCGCGATATCTGTCGGAGTGTCGTCATCGAAGAGGAAACCAGGCCGGTCGGTGCCGGGCGCAACGGGCGGAGCCTGACGCCACGCCCGCCAAAACCAGCAGCGGGGCAGCGGGGCTAGTGCTTCCTCACCTTCTTCTTGCCGGCGACCGTCTTCTTCGGGCCCTTGCGGGTCCGGGCGTTGGTGTGGGTGCGCTGGCCGTGCACCGGGAGGCCGCGGCGGTGCCGGACCCCCTGATAGGAGCCGATCTCCATCTTGCGCTTGATGTCCTGGGAGACATCCCGGCGGAGGTCCCCTTCGACCTTGAGGTTGGTGTCGATCCAGGTCCGCAGGCGGATGACTTCCTCGTCGGTCAGGTCTCGCACCCGGGTCCCGGGATCGATGCCCGTCCCCTGGCACACCTGGGTGGCGGCGGTGTCGCCGATGCCGTAAATGTAGGTCAGGGAGGTGGACAGCCGCTTTTCCCGAGGGATGTCGACCCCTGCGATACGTGCCATGTCGCGAGCCTCCTAGCCCTGGCGCTGCTTGTGCCGGGGATTGGTGCAGATCACCATGACCCGCCCATGACGGCGGATCACCTTGCAGTGTTCACAGATCGGTTTGACACTGGGACGAACTTTCACGGCAATACCTTCTCGCTGGGAATCGGCGGGGTGCCAGGCCGCGCCAAAGCGCTGAGAGCCGACTGATCATGATAGCACCTGCGCACGAGCAACGGCCGCGGAGTTGTCCAGGTGGCGCGGAGGGCGGGCGCTCTCCCTCCCGGGGGCGCCGAGGGCGGGCGCTGCCCCTCCCAGGAGCGCCGAGGGCTGGCACTCTCCCTCCCCGCGGAGGCGCCGAGGGTTGGCACTCTCGCTCCCCCGGCCCGCAGGGCCTGTTCCCCCGACCTCGCCGGCGACCGAGGCGCCGCCGGAGCACCGGGTCCCACCGCTACGGGCTCCCGGCCTCCGCGGGCGTCGGGGAAAGCCCTGGCGAACAACAACGTGACACGAGCGTTTCTGGCGAGGGCCACTCGTGTCACGTTGTGATCAAATGTGACAACAACGTGACACCGGTACCGGTCTGCCGGACAACCCGTGTCACGTTCGTGCTCCCGGGGCTCTGGCTGCCCCGGCAGGCCGTCAGCCCGTCAGCCCGGCAGAGTCAAGACTTCCGGGCCGGCGTCGGTGACGGCGATGGAGTGCTCGAAGTGGGCCGAGAGGCTGCCATCAGCGGTGACGACGCTCCACCCGTCGTCGAGGAGGACGGTCTCGGGGCCGCCGGCGTTGACCATGGGCTCGACGGCGAAGACCATGCCCGGTTTGAGGACGGGCCCGGGCCGGCCCGGCCAGTAGTTGGGGACCTGGGGATCCTCGTGCATGGCGGTCCCGATGGCATGACCCACGTACTCGCGAACCACGGAGAAGCCGGCCCCCTCGGCCACCGTCTGAACCGCCAGCCCGATCTCGTTGAGGCGGTTACCCGAGCGGATCTGCTCGATTCCGGCCCACAGGCTCTCCTCGGTCACCCGCAGGAGCTTCTCGGCGGTGCGGTCGATCTCGCCGATACCCATGGTGAACGCGGCGTCACCGTGGTAGCCCTCGACGATCGCCCCGCAGTCGATGGAGAGGATGTCGCCCTCCTCGAGGCGGTAGTCGCCCGGGATCCCGTGCACGACCATGTTGTTGGGGGACGCGCAGATGACCGCCGGGAACCCGTGGTAGTTGAGGAAGTTGGAGCGGGCCCCCCGCCGTTCGAGGACGGCCCGAGCGACCCGGTCGAGGGCCGCCGTGGTCACCCCGGGTCGGGCGGCCGCTCGAGTCGCCTCGTGCATCTCGGCGACGACCCGGCCCGCCTTGCGCATCTTGGCGATCTCTTCGCTATTGCGTCGCACGGATCCAGTGAACCATCCGGACGACCGCAACCGGTCACCGACCCGGACGGGGGCGACCGGCGACCGAATCCCGACGACCGGCCACCGAACCCCGACGACCGGCCACCGAACCCCGACGACCGGCCACCGAACCCCGACGACCGGCCACCGAACCCCGACGACCGGCCACCGAACCCCGACGACCGGCGACCGGCAACCGAACCCCGACGACCGGCCACCGACGACCGGCCACCGAACCCCGACCAGGAACTCGTCAGCCCGGTTGGGTCGCCGCCCGCACGGCCAGCCAGGAGTGGCGGCGGTCGACCTCGGCCACCAGCCGTTCGGTCACTTCGTCGGGACTGCCCACCGCGTTCAGTTCTACGAGCAGCTCGCGTTCTCGGAACCAGTTGATGAGGGGAGCCGTCTCCCGCTCGTAGAGCTCGAGCCGCCGCCGGATGGCTACCTCGGTGTCGTCGGCCCGCTGAACGACCTCACCCCCGCACACGTCGCAGATGCTGCGGACTTTGGGTTGATTGTCGAACACGCTGTAGTTGGCCCCGCAGTCCGAGCACACCCGGCGGGCCGCCAGCCGGCGCAGCACGTGCTCGGTGTCGATGTTCATGTTGATGGCGAGATCGAGCCCTTTGGGCTCGAGCATCTGCAGCAGCGCCTCGGCCTGCGAGGCGGTACGGGGGAAGCCGTCGAGCACGAAGCCCCGGTGGGTGGTGTCATCGTGGGTCAACCGCTCCCGCACCATCCCGATCACGATCTCGTCCGGAACCAGGTCGCCGGCGTCGAGGTACGTGCGGGCCTTCTGGCCGAACTCCGACCCGGAACGAACCGCGGCGCGGAACGTATCGCCGGTCGCGACGTGGGGAACGACGTAGTGCCGCGACAACCGCACCGCCTGCGTCCCCTTACCCGCTCCCTGCTTGCCGAGGATCACCAGCCGGGCGCCCGGGTGGATCCTCCCGGGACTCACCCGCTCCGCTCTCCGAGCCTGGCGGGCACTATTTCAGGAAGCCCTCGTAGTTGCGGAGCATGAGCTGGCTGTCGACCTGTTTCATGGTCTCCAGGGCCACACCGACCGCAATGAGCAGGGTCGTACCCGCGAACGGATAGTTCTGAATGTTCCAGAAGGCCAGGAAGAGGGACGGCAAGAGGGCGATGAGCGCCAACCAGAGGGCGCCCGGCAGGGTGATCCGGTTGAGGATGTTCTGCAGGTGCCGCTCGGTCGGCGGTCCTGGCCGGATGCCGGGGATGTAGCCACCCTGCTTGCGGATGACCTCCGCCTGCTGGTGGGGATCGAAGGTGATGGCCGCGTAGAAGTAGGCGAAGCCGAGGATCAGCACCCCGTAGAGGATGATGTACCACAGGTCGTTGGGTTGGGCCAGGTGCTGGCTGATCCAGGTCTGGACGGACATCCAGAAGCCGTGGCTCGGCAGCACGTTGGAGATCAAGATCGGGAAGTACAGCACCGAGCTGGCAAAGATGATGGGCACCACGCCCCCGGTGTTGACCTTCATGGGGATATAGGTGCTCTGGCCCCCGTACATCCGCCGACCCACAACCCGTTTGGCAAAGGTGACGGGGATGCGCCGCTGGCCCTGCTCGATGAACACGATGGCCACCAGCAGTATCAACGACAGCACGATGATGATGAAGAACTTGGCGAAACCGGCCTCGGCCTTGACCGCCGCCCCGCCTGCGGGCATGGTCGACACCACGTTGGTGAAGATCAGGACCGACATACCCTGACCGACCCCCCGTTGAGTGATGAGCTCGCCGAGCCACATCACCACGACGGTCCCCGCCGTCATGGTGACCACGATGAGCAGGACCCGAGGGACGGTGAAGTCGGGGATCAGGTCGATGTTGAGGGAAGACCCGGTGCCGAGCAGGCCGCCGCCACCGTTGTGGAACACGTACGCCAGCCCCGTCGACTGCATGATGGCCAGGGCGATGGTCAGATAGCGGGTGACCTGTGTCAGCTTCTTCTGACCGACTGCCCCCTCGTCGCGCCACTGCTCGAACTTGGGGATGACGACCATCAGCAGCTGGACGATGATCGAGCTGGTGATGTAGGGCATGATCCCCAGCCCGAAGACGGCGAACTTCGTCAGGGCACCGCCGGAGAAGAGGTTGAGGAAGCTGACGACACCGCCTTTGGTGGCGGCGTCGGCGAGCGACTGCACGGCACTGAAGTCGATACCGGGACAGGGAATGTTGGCGCCGAAGCGGTAGACGACGATGACGAACAGGGTGAAGAGCACCTTGTTGCGCAGGTCCGGGACCCGGAACATGTTCGCCAGGTTGGTGAGTGTGCTGCGCATCAGCGTCTCTACTGTCCTTCTCGGGCTCCGGCTGCGGTGTGAGGAAGGCTACCCGCCACGTGGCGATCCGGCCTAGTCGGTGCGGGCGAAATTACCGCACCCGGGCCTGCTTTACCGGTTGGTGAGGGCGTTTCCTTTTGCCGGTGGGCGCCCCCGGCCGAACGGCGGAGGCAGGACCTCGACCCGGCCACCGGCCGCCTCGATCGCCGCAACCGACGACCGGGAGAAGGCGTGGGCAGACACCTCCACGCGGCGGGTGAGCTGGCCGCGACCCAGGACCTTGACCAAGCCATGCTTGTGGACGAGTCCGACCGCGCGGAGCGTCTCTGGACTGATGACGTCGCCGTCGAAGGCTTCCAGCGCATCGAGGTTGATGACGTTGTATTCCACCCGGAAGGGGTTCTTGAAGCCCTTCAACTTCGGGATGCGCTGGGTCAGGGGGAGCTGCCCGCCTTCGAATCCGGGCTTGACGTTGTCCCGGGCGCCTTGGCCCTTGGTGCCCCGGCCGGCGGTCTTGCCGCCCTTGCCGGCGATACCCCGCCCGACGCGGCGCCGGGGCCGGGTCGACCCCGGGGGCGGCTTCAGGTCGTGGACCTTCATTTCGACTCCTCGACGGTGATGAGGTGCGGCACCCGGGCGATCATGCCGCGGATCTCCGGGCGGTCCGGCAGGGTGTTGCGGCTGCCGATGCCGTGGAGTCCGAGGGCGCGAAGGGTGCCCCGATGCTTGGGCTTGGTGCCGATGGACGAACGGACCTGGACCACGGTCAGGGTGTCACCGGTCGGCGTAGCCATCACGCCACCTCGTGGGGGATGTGCGTGCCGCGCTGGGTCTCCTGGTAGGCGCGCCACACCCCGGCGGGAGTGACTTCCTCGGGGGACAGGCCGCGCAGGCGGGCGATCTCGTCGGGCCGCTTGAGCGACCGCAGTCCGGCCACCGTCGCCTGGGCGACGTTGATGCTGTTGGAAGACCCGAGGGATTTGGCCAGGATGTCGTGGATGCCGGCCATCTCCAGGATGGCCCGGGCCGCTCCACCGGCGATGACGCCGGTACCAGGGGCCGCCGGCTTCAGGAGCACCCGACCGGCCCCGGCCTCGCCGAGCACCGGGTGGGTGATGGTCGAACCGGCCAGGGGGACGGTGAACAGGTTCTTCTTGGCCTCCTCGATGCCTTTCTGGACGGCGAGCCCGGCCTCCTTGGCCTTGCCGTAGCCGAGCCCGACCGTGCCCTGACCGTCACCGATCACCATGAGCGCGGCGAACGAGAACCGGCGCCCTCCCTTGACCACTTTGGCGACCCGGTTGACCTTGATGGTCCGGTCTTCGTACTGCTGATCTGCCATTGCCTCAGAACTCCAGTCCCGCTTCGCGAGCGGCGTCGGCGACCGCGGCCACCCGGCCGTGGTAGAGAAAACCGCCCCGATCAAATACGACCTGTGCGACCCCGGCGGTCTTGGCCCGCTCGGCGACGAGCCGGCCGACCGCGGTCGCCGCGGTCCGGTTGCCGGTGCGGCCCGCTTGGCGCAGCTCCGGCTCGAGGGTCGAAGCCGCCGCCAGGGTCCGGCCCGATCGGTCATCGATGATCTGGGCCGAGATGTGCTTGTTGCTGCGGAACACCGCCAGCCGGGGGCGGGCCGCGGTGCCGCCCACCTTCTTGCGGACCCGGTAGTGGCGCCGCGCTCGGGCGACCTGTTTGTCCTTGGTCGATGTGCTCATGTGCCTGATTTACCCATGTAATTGACCTGCTCAGCTCCCGATGTGGGTCATCTACTTGGCGGCCTTGCCGGCCTTGCGGATAACCCGCTCTCCGGCGTAACGGACGCCCTTCCCTTTGTATGGCTCCGGTTTGCGAATCTTGCGGATGTTGGCGGCCACCTGCCCCACCAGTTCCTTGTCGATGCCTCTGACGGTGATCCGGGTGGGCGCCGGCACCTCGAAGGTCACGCCGTTGGGGGCGTCGACGACCACCGGGTGACTGAACCCCAGAGCCAGCTCGATCTGCGTGTCGCCCTTGGCGATAGCCCGGTAGCCGACCCCGACGATCTCGAGGTCCTTGTTGAAGCCGTCGGTGACGCCGAGGACCATGTTGTTGACGAGCGACCGGGTGAGCCCGTGCAGCGCCCGGTTCTGCCGCTCGTCGTTGGGGCGTTCCACCACGAGGGTGGCGTCCTCTCGCCGGACGGTGATCTCCCCGGGTACGGCCCTGGCGAGGGTGCCCTTCGGCCCCTTGACCGTCACCAGGCGATCGGCGAGGTCCACCTCGACACCGGCAGGAACGGGAATGGGGGTACGACCGATTCGAGACATAGCTGCGTATCCTTTCCCGCCGCTACCAGACGTAACAGAGGATCTCGCCGCCCACTCGGCGCTGGCGCGCCTCCCGGTCGGTCATGAGCCCCTGGCTCGTGGAGAGGACTGCCACGCCGAGGCCTCCGAGCACCCGCGGCAGCTTGTCGGCCGCGGTGTAGACCCGTAGGCCCGGCTTGGAGATACGCCGGACTCCGGAGATCGTGCGGCTACGGTCCTTGGTGTATTTCATGGTGATCTCTAGCGTGCGGCCGGGCCGCTCCGTCGCTTGGGCGACGTCAAAGCCCTCGATGTAGCCCTCCTTGACGAGCACCGCAGCGAGTGACTCCTTGAGCTTCGAGGAGGGCATCCGCACCGTGTCGTGCATGGCGACGTTGGCGTTGCGGATCCGGGTCAGCATGTCGGCGATGGGGTCGGTCATGGTCATGGTGCCGCCTCCCTACCAACTCGCCTTGGTCACGCCGGGCACCTCGCCGGCGTGTACCAGCTCGCGCAGGCAGATGCGGCAGAGCCCGAACTTCCGGAACACCGAATGGGGTCGGCCGCAGCGACGGCAGCGGGTGTAAGCCCGCACCTTGAACTTCGGCTTGCGCTGAGACTTGATGATGAGCGCCTTCTTGGCCATGGATTTCTGGTTGCCTTCTCCTGGATGCCTTAGTTGCCGTCTCGGCGGAACGGAAAGCCGAATGCCTCGAGCAGGACCCGACCTTCACTGTCATTGCGTGCGGACGTGACGATGGTGATGTCCATGCCTCGGGGTGAGTCGATCTTGTCGTAGTCGATCTCGGGGAAGATCAGCTGCTCGGTGACCCCGAACGTGTAATTGCCGCGACCGTCGAATGCCTTCGGGGAAAGACCCCGGAAGTCGCGGATTCGGGGGATGGCCAGGGATACCAGCCGGTCGAAGAACTCCCACATGCGGTCGCCGCGCAGGGTGACCTTGGCACCGATGGCGTTCCCTTCGCGGAGCTTGAACCCGGCGATGGACTTCTTGGCCCGGGTGACGAGTGGCTTCTGACCTGTGATCGTCGTCAGGTCGCGCACCGCGCCCTCCAGGAGGGAGGCCTGCTGGGTCGCCCGCCCGACGCCCATGTTGACCACGATCTTCTCCATCCGGGGCACGAGCATCACGTTGGGGAGGCCCATGCTGTCCTTGAGCCGGGCTCGCACTTCGTTGTCGTAGCGCAGCTTGAGGCGGGGCCGGGCCTGGGTGGCCTCGGCCGCGACGGACATCAGAGCTCCCTCCCGCAGCGCTTGCAGATCCGGACCTTGGTGCCGTCCTCTTTGAACTCGTACCCGACGCGCACCGCCCCGTCCTTGGGGCACACGAGGGCGACGGCGGATGCGGAGATCGGCATGTCCTTGTCGATCCGGCCCCCACGGACCCGGGCCTTCATCTGCCGCTGGTGCTTGGTCGCGACGTTGACCCCTTCGACGATCACCCGGTCGTCCTTGGTGATCACCCGCATGATGACGCCGCGCTTGGCGCGGTACTTGCCCTGCAGGACCTCGACCTCGTCACCTTTTTTGAGTCTCATTTACAACACCTCCGGTGCCAGCGAGACGATGCGCATGAAGCGCTTATCGCGCAGCTCGCGGCCGACGGGCCCAAAAATACGGGTGCCGCGCGGCTGCTGCTGATCGTTGATGAGAACGGCAGCGTTCTCGTCGAAGCGGATGTAGCTGCCGTCCGGCCGCCGCTTCTCCTTCTTGGTGCGCACTACCACGCACTTGACGACTTCGCCCTTCTTGACGTTGGCGCCCGGGATGGCGTCCTTGACCGTGGCCACGAACACGTCCCCGATCGACGCGTAGCGCCGCTTACTCCCACCCAGCACCTTGATGCACAGGACCTCTTTGGCCCCGGAGTTGTCGGCGACCCGAAGTCGGCTTTCTTGCTGAATCATTTCCTGTCTCCGCCTACTTGGCCCGCTCGAGCACGTCGACCACCCGCCACCGCTTGAGCCTGGACATCGGACGGGTCTCCGCCAGACGAACCCGGTCGCCGACGCGCAGGTCGTTGTTCTCGTCGTGGGCGTAGATGCGCTTGGTCCGCTGCACGGTCTTGGCGTAACGAGGATGGCGGACCCGGTCGACCACGCCGACCACGGCGGTCTTGTCCATGGCGACCGAGAGAACCAGACCCTCGCGGACCTTCCGGCGGTTGGAGCGGTCGGCCGCGGAACTGTCGGCGGCTGCGCCACCGGCTCGCCCGGATGCCGCCGAGCCACCGTCGCCAGGCCCAGCCTCGGCCTGCGGGTGAGACCCAGCCTCGGCCTGCGGGTCAGGCCCGGCCTGTACCTCGGCCTGCGGGTCAGCCCCGGCCTCAGCCCCGGCCTCAGCTTGCGTCGCCGCCCCAGCCTCGGCCTCGGTCGCCGGCCCGGTCCCGGCGGTCTCGCCCAGCTCGTCCGTCCCCGACAGCTCGGGGTCGGGCGCGCCGCTCTGCGGGGCGCTGTCGTCGGTCATCGGGACGCCACCTTCTCTTGTGCTTCGGCCGCCGCGATCTCCCGCTCCCGCAGGAGCGTGGCGATCCGGGCGATGTCTTTACGAACCTGCCCCAGCCGGGCGGAGTTGTCCTGCTTGCCGGTGGCCATCTGAAACCGGAGATTGAACAACTCATGCTTGGACTCGAGCAGCTTCTGATCGAGCTCCTCCAGGTTGAGCTCCCGAAGATCCTTCATCTTCGTCATTCGACCTCCACCTCCTCTTGGTGGGCGCGGGCGACCACTCGGGCCCTGATCGGCAGCTTCTGGATGGCCCGCTCAAGGGCGGCATGGCCCAAGCTCTCGTTGACCCCGCCCAGCTCAAAAAGGATTCGTCCCGGCTTGACCACCGCCACCCAGTACTCGGGGTTGCCCTTGCCCGACCCCATCCGGGTCTCGGCCGGCTTGGTGGTCACCGGCTTGTCCGGGAAAACCCTGATCCAGACCTTCCCACCGCGGCGGACGTGCCGGGTCATGGCGATACGAGCGGCCTCGATCTGGCGGGCCGTGATCCATCCGGGTTCGAGGGCCTGGATCCCGAAATCGCCGAAGGTGACCATGGTCCCACCTTTGGCCTGGCCGTTGAGCCGGCCCCGCTGGACCTTGCGATGCTTGACCTTGCGTGGCATCAACATCGTTGGCTACCTCACCCGTCCTTCGGGAAGTGCGGCGTCTCGTGATGCTCGCCCCGGGTACGGCGCTCGATGTCTTCCTCTTCCGCGAGGAGGCGCTCGAGCTCCGGGTCGACCTGGACGATGGGCCGCTCTTCTTCGGTTTGCGTATCGGGCGGGGCCTCGGCCGTGGGGGCGCCTGGCTCCAATTCGACTTCCGCCGGTGTGCTGATCGGCGGCGAGCCGGGCTCACCCAGATCCGGGCGACGCCGGCCGCCGCCGGCGGAGATCACCCGGCGGGGCCGGTTTTGGCCGGAGGTCTCGCCCACGGCCATCGCAGCCTCCCGGCTGATCTTCTCTTCGGCGGAGACCTTGTAGGGCAGGATGTTGCCCTTGTAGATCCAGACCTTCACGCCGATCCGGCCGTAGGTCGTTTTGGCTTCGCGGAACCCGTAGTCGATGTCCGCCCGCAGGGTGTGGAGGGGAACCCGACCTTCGCGGTAGAACTCGCGGCGCGACATCTCCGAACCGCCCAGCCGCCCGGCGCACTGCACCCGGATGCCGAGCGCCCCGGCCTTCTGCACGGTCTGCACCGTGCGCTTCATGGCCCTCCGGAAGCTCACCCGCCCGGCCAGCTGGTCCGCAATGCCCTGAGCCATGAGGGCGGCGTCCAACTCGGGCTGCTTGATCTCCTGGATGTTGAGCTGCACCTTCGGGTTCTTGGTCATCTCCGCGAGCTTGGTGCGCAGCCGGTCCGCCTCGGCCCCGCGGCGGCCGATCACGATCCCCGGTCGGGCCGTGTGGACGTCGATGCGCAGCCGGTCGCGAGTGCGCTCGATCTCTATGCGACTGACCGCGGCCCGCTCCAGCTGACCCATCAGGTAGTCGCGGATTTTCCAATCCTCGATGAGGTAATCCTGGTAGTCCCGGTCGGTGAACCACCGCGACTTCCAATCGGTGGTCACGCCCAGGCGGAACCCGTAGGGGTTGACCTTCTGGCCCATCTACTCGACGTCCTTTTCTTCTTGGGCCGGCGTCGCGTCCTCCGCAGGGAGATCCGCATCCGTCGTTGCGTCTGATCCGGTGGCTCGCGCCTCGGCGTCTCCGTCGGGGGCCTCGGCTTCGGCCTCGGCGTCGGTGGCATCGGTGGCCTGCTCGGCGCCCTCGACCTCCTCGGCGTCGTCCGCCTCCTCTGAGTCCTCCGCATCGTCCTGTTCGACGGCCGTGTCGCCGGAAGCGGTGGGCTCGGCCTCGGTCGCTTCCCCCGTCACCTCGCCCGCCGTGGCGTCGTCGGCCGTGGTCTCGTCCGCCGTGGTCTCCTCCGTCTCGTCCGGTTCGGGTACGGCACCGCCGTGACGGCGCTCGGCCCGCGAGCGGGTGTCGCCCTCGGAACGACGGGCGCCGGCCACCCGCCGGGCCCGTTGGACCAGCTGCTCGCTGCGGCGGCGGGCTTGCAGCCGCACCAGCTCACGGTCGGGCAGGCGGCTGACGATGATCGTGATGTGACTGGTCCGCTTGCGAATGCGCGTCGCCCGGCCCCGTGCCCGCGGTCGCCAGCGCTTGATGGTATTGCCCTCGTCCGCGAAGCAGGCGGCCACGTAGAGCTCTTCGGGATCGAGCTCGTCGTTGTTCTCCGCATTGGCGACCGCCGAGCGGAGGACCTTGCCGACGATGAACGCCGCGTCTCGTTCCGAGAACCGCAGGATGTCCTCGGCCTCGTGGACCGGCTTGCCGCGCACCAGATTGAGGACCTCACGGACCTTGTAGGGCGACACGCGAGCGTGGCGGAGCACCGCCCGGGTGCCGTCGTGCTCGTTGGTCTTCGGGCCGGGCATCAGACGACGCTCCCAAGAGGTCGGATGCAGGCGGTGGAAGGGATCGAACGGGGTCCCATCAGCGCCGTCCCTGACGTTCCTGGCCAGCGTGGTAGCGGAAGGTCCGGGTCGGCGCGAACTCCCCGAGCTTGTGGCCGACCATCGACTCGGTGATGTACACCGGCACGTGCTTGCGCCCGTCGTGGACGGCCACCGTGTGACCGACCATGTCCGGGATGATCGTCGAACGGCGGGACCAGGTCTTGATGACCCGCTTCTCGTTGCGGGAGTTGAGGTCGTCCACCTTCTTCAACAGGTGGTCGTCGACAAAGGGGCCCTTCTTCAGGCTGCGGGGCATCTACTACCTCCGGGCGCCGCGGGTGCGCCGGCGGCGGACGATGAGCTTCTGTGATGGTTTGGTGCGGTCCCGGGTACGGCCCTCGGGCTTTCCCCACGGTGAGACCGGATGCCGGCCCCCGGACGACTTGCCCTCCCCACCACCGAGGGGATGGTCGACGGGGTTCATGGCCACGCCGCGGGTCTGGGGGCGGACGCCCTTCCAGCGGTTGCGGCCCGCCTTGCCGATGCTGACCAACTCCGCCTCGGCGTTGCCGACCTCCCCGAGGGTGGCCCGGCAATCGATCGGGACCCGCCGCATCTCGGTCGAGGGGAGGCGCAGGGTGGCGTAGGCGCCTTCCTTGGCGACCAGCTGGACGCTCATCCCGGCTCCTCTGGCGATCTTGCCGCCGCCTCCCGGCTTGAGCTCGACGTTGTGCACCACCGACCCGACCGGGATGAAGCGCATCGGCAGGGCGTTGCCGGGCCGGATGTCCGAACCCTGGCCGCTTTGCAGGACATCGCCGACCGCGACCCGGGCGGGCGCCAGGATGTAGCGCTTCTCGCCGTCGTGATAGTGCAGCAGGGCGATGCGCGCATTGCGGTTCGGGTCGTACTCGATCGCCGCCACGGTGGCCGGAACGCCGTCTTTGGTCCGCTTGAAATCGACCATCCGGTACTGCTGCTTGTGCCCGCCGCCCCGGTGCCGGGCCGTCTTGCGGCCGTAGGAGTTGCGCCCGCCGGTGCCTGGCTTGGGCGCGATCAGCCGTCGTTCGGGACGGTCCTTGGTGATCTCATTGAAGTCGGAGACGGTCTGGAACCGGCGGCCGGCGCTGGTGGGCTTGCGCTTGCGGAGCGGCATCTCAGTTCCCTTCAAAGATCGGGATCGTCTGGCCCGGGGCCAGCCTGACAATGGCGCGCTTGGTGTCCGGGCGTTTCCCGAAGGTCGCCTGCTTGCGGTTGCGCTTACGCTTGCCGGGACGGTTCAGGGTATTGACGTTGACGACGTTGACCCCGAAGATCTCCTCCACCGTGTGGCGAATCTCGATCTTGTTGGCGTCCTTGGCCACGATGAACGTGTAGATGCCCTGGTCGAGCAGGGCATACGACTTCTCCGAGACCACTGGGCTGCGGATCACGTCGCGCGGGTCAGCCATGGCCAGACTCCTCCTCGTCGCCAGACTCCTCCTCGTCGCCAGACTCCTCCTCGTCGCCGGACTCCTCCGCCTCGCTGCGGTCGTCCGCGTCAGTGGCGTCCTCGGTCACGGCCTCCGCATCCGTCGGGCTGTCCTCGGTGTCGGCGTCGGCACTCGGGGCGCTGACCGCGTCCACGCCCGTGCTGGTCGTCTCGTCCCGGGCTTCGTCGGTAGGCTCACCGGGAGTCGCGTCGGCCGCTTCTGCGTCGGCTCCTTGCCCCCTGGAGTTCGGGACCTCGGATGTCGTCGAGCTGTCGCCCGGCAGGGTTTCAGGGGTGAAGACGATCCAGTCGTTGCAGAGGATGTCGTAGGCGTTGAGCTCCTCGACGAGGAGCATCTGGACACCCGGCAGGTTGCGGAACGACTTGTACGCATCCTCCTGGGTCCGATCGAGCACCACGAGCACCCGCCCGAAGAGCTCGAGCGTGTCCAGGGCGGTCCGAGCGCCCCTGGTGCTCGGCGCATCCCACGGCCACTCGTGCACGACGACGACCCTGTCCTCGGACGCCCGATCCGACAAGGCCGAGCGCAAGGCCAGCTGAATCATCTTGCGAGGGGTCCGCTGGCGGTGGCTGCGAGGCTTTGGGCCCAGGGCGACGCCGCCCCCCGTGAACTGCGGCGCCCGTTCCGAACCCTGGCGGGCCCGACCGGTCCCCTTCTGCTTGAAGGGCTTTCGGCCTCCGCCTGACACTTCAGCTCGAGTTTTGGTGCTCTGGGTGCCCGAGCGGGCGGCGGCCAGCTGGGCCGTCACGACTTGATGGAGCACGGCAACGTGCGGCTGGATGCCGAACATCGCCTCGTCCAGGGTGGCGGTGCCGGTAGACGCGCCCTGAACGTCACGCACCTCTACGGACAGGGCCATCAGTTCCCTCCCTTTACGGCATCGCGGATGAGCACCATCCCGCCACGCGGCCCCGGTACTGCGCCCTTGAGCAGCAGCAGGTTCCGCTCGGCGTCCGCTTGGACCACTTCCAAGTTGAGGGTGGTGACCTTGGCGGCCCCTAGTTGGCCCGCCATACGCGTGCCCTTGAACACCCGGGCGGGGGTGGCGCACGCCCCGACGGATCCGGGCGCCCGGTGGTGCTTGTGGTTGCCGTGGCTGGCCCCTTGCCCGCTGAAGTTGTGCCGCTTCATACCGCCGGCGAACCCTTTGCCCTTACTCACCGCGGTGACATCCACCTTGTCCCCGGCCGCCAGGAGGTCGACGGTGAGTTCTTGGCCCACCTGGTAATCCGCCGTATCGGCCACGCGCAGCTCGACGAGGGCCTTGCCGGGATCGACACCGTCGCCCGCAGCCGCAAAGTGGCCGGCGGCCGGCTTGTTGAGCAGCCGGGCCTTACGGAGCCCGTAGGTCACCTGCACGGCGGAGTAACCGTCGCGGTCCGGGGTCTTGAGCTGTACGACGCGCACCGGCGAGACCCGCACGACAGTGACCGCGATGGCGCGGTTCTGGTCGTCCCAGACCTGGGTCATGCCGACTTTTTCGCCGACGATCGCTTTGGATGGCACAGCTGGCTCTTTCTTGGGGGCTCGTAGCGAGCGGACCGTTCCCCTGAGGAGGCCGATCGGCTCACACACAGACGCTCCGCTCGGTCAACCCGAGCGGAGCGCTCGACAGATTTTTGCCACGGGGTCTCCGTCGAAGAAGTCCCGAAGGGACGACGTCGTCCGGACACCCGCGGACATCGGTTCAGATGACAGCTCGTCAGTATAGCCGCCGGTATGGCGGTGTCGGCCAGCCGCCCTGTCCTGGTCGCCCTGTCCTGGTCGCCCTGTCCTGGTCGCCCTGTCCTGGTCGCCCTGTCCTGGTCGCCCTGTCCTGGTCGCCCTGTCCTGGTCGCCCTGTCCTGGTCGCCCTGTCCTGGTCGCCCTGTCCTGGTCGTAGAGTGTCGTCGGGGTCAATGACCGTACCGCGGCCGAGGAGACGGGTAAGGTTCCGCGGAGCGGAGCGTGGTCTGGTCCGCTGGAGAGCATTTATGTACTTGCCGCAGAGAAACCCCGTGATCCAGCGGCTGGAAGGCTTCGTGCGACAACCGGCACCGGCTCGCTCCGGGCTGATCGTACGGTGACCGGCTCGGGCCCGGAGGACAAGGTGGCCAACGGAGGCCCAGACCAGCCGGCTGCGGGGGAGAGCTCTCCGACCGCGGCCGCCCAAGGACCCGGGCCCGGCGCACCTGCCCAGCCGACGACCATTCGCCTGGCCACGGGCAACCGGGCGCCGGGCGCCGACGCGAGGAGTTCGCCCGCGCCGCCCCTCAGCCGGTCGGCCTCCGGGCTGTCGGCCCTGGCCCGGGCCGAAGCCCGGGCCCATTCGATCCAGGAACAAGGGACGACGACACCCGACGTGACGCCACCTCCCAGGTCGAGGCGGGAGCGACGCGCCAGGCGCTCCCTGTCGGCTCGGGGCAGCCGCAGAAACCGGCGGCGGCAGGCCCGGGGCCTGCATCGGTCGAAGCGGCGCGGCGGGCTGGCCCGAGCGGCGAAGTGGATCGCGATCGGCATCGCCACGGTCGTGATCCTGGCCGCCGTGTTCGTCGTCGTGCAGCTCCTGCGGCCCGTACCGCAACCGGCGCTACGGTCCACCGCGCCCGCCTCGGAGACCGTGCGCGGCCCTGCCCCTACCCTCCCGTGGCCCCACCAAGGCGAGGCGGCCGTGGCCGTCGTGGGCGCCGGCACGGTGGGCTCGGCCGGACCCTCTGCGCCCGTACCCGTCGCCAGCCTGGCCAAGGTGATGGCCGCGCTGGTGGTCTTGCACGACCATCCCTTGTCGCCCGGGCAATCCGGGCCGGAGGTCAGCATCACGCCGGCGGATCAAGCCGTGTTCGAGGCCGACCAGGCCGCCGGGGACTCGGTGGCGCCGGTCGTCGCCGGCGAGTCACTGAGCGAGCTGCAACTGCTCGAGGGGCTTCTTATCCCTTCGGCGGACAACCTGGCCCAGCTGATCGCGCCATGGGACGCCGGCACCGAGGCTGCGTTCGTGGCCCGGATGAACCGCTCCGCCGCCACCCTCGGCATGCGCTCCACCCACTACGCCGATGCAGGAGGCGTGTCGCCGAGCACGGTGAGCACCGCCACCGACGAGTTGCGCCTCGCCGAGGCGGCTGTCACCAACTCGGTCCTGATGTCGATCGTCCGCCAGCCGAGCGTCAACCTCGGCGGGTTTGCCCTGGTCAACTACAACAACCTGCTCGGCCAAAGCGGCATCATCGGCATCAAGACCGGCTCGACCAGCGCGGCGGGCGGATGCTTCATGTTCGCCGCCGATGGCACGGCATCTGGCCAGAAGGTCCAAGTGGTCGGAGTGGTGCTGGGGCAGAAGGGCACGTCGCTGATCAACAGTGCCCTGCAGGCCAGTAGGGTTCTGATCCAACCGGTCCTGGCCGCGTTCCAGCCGGTGACGGCGCTCCACGCCGGATCAGTGGTGGGCGAGATCACCTCGCCGTGGGGTTCTCCGGTTCCGGTGGTGGCCAGCAAGTCCGTTGTCGTCCGGCACTTTGGCGACGAGCAGGTCAGCGTCACCGTCAAGGCCACCAAAACCCCCCTCCCCGACGACCTCGCCGACGGCACCCAGGTCGCGACGGTGACCGTCAACGCCGGGGGCGACATCACCACCGTCCCCGCCACGACAGCCGGCGCCACCTCGGGCCCGTCGGTGCGCTGGCGCCTCGAGCACATCTGATCAGCGAGGCGTCGCCCCGCCCCTGGGCCATGACGCTCTGTCACGGGAGGTCAGCGACGCGGAAAGAGCCATCCGGACGGACCCCGGTTCGGCATGGGACAGACTGGCTGAGTGCCAACCTCCCCGTCCCCGCCGCCCACGATCGTCGACGGTCGGAGGATTGTCGCCCCCGACGTCGACAGCGTCGACGCCAGCCTGCGCTTTGACGTCGGAGCCCGAGAGGCGGTGGGCGAGGCTTCCGTCCATTTCACGGCCGGAGACACGAGCGGTCACCCGGCCCTGGATCTGCGACAACCCGTGGAATCACTGGTCCTCGACGGAGAGAAGCTCGATCCCGACGCTTTCGTCCCGTTCGACCTCGGGGGTGGCCCGAACGCAGAGATGCGCGTCCTCGATGTCAGCCTCGAAGCCGGCAGCCGGCACCGCCTCGACGTCGGCTACCGACTCGAAACACCGCAGGCGGAAGGGTCGGAACCCATCGGCTGGTCCGACGGCGGTCTGCGGTTCGATTTCTGGATGTCCGACCTCCAGCCCGGTCGGTACCTGGAGATGTGGGTCCCGGCGCCGCTCGTCCACGACCGGTTTACCCTCAATGTGAACCTGCAGTTGACCGGCCACGACCGGCCCCACACCCTCCTGGCCAACACGGCCGGGGTCGACGCCGGCTCCGGTGGCGGGCGTTGGTCGCTCTGTTACCCAGCACACTTCACTTCTCTGTCACCCATGCTGGTGGTCTCCCCGACCGATCAGCTCGAGGTCCGCCGCACCGCCCTCGGGCTACCCGGCCGCGACCGGTCCCTCGGGCTGGTCTGCGCCCGCCACACGGAGGTCGACGCCGACCTCGCCGCGTCCGAGGCCGACGTGAGGTCCTGGCTCGTTTATCTGACCTCCCGGTACGGGTCGTGGGCCCACGGCGACACCTGTTGGGCGTTCCTCTGGAGCAAGTCTCGGGGCATGGAGTACGACGGGGCGACCACCGCCTCGGTAGCGGCGCTCGAGCACGAGGTGTTCCACAGCTGGTTCGGGCGCGGGATAAAGCCGGCGACGGCCTCGGACGGGTGGATCGACGAGGCTTGGACCACGTGGGCCACGTCGCACCTCGGAACCCGTTTTCCGGCCGTCGAATTGCCCGCTCGACGAGCCGCCGGTGGAACTGTACCCGGCCCACCCCTGGTCCCGGCGGACACCCACGGCGGCCTACACCGACGGGCCTCGGCTGTTCGCCGGCCTGGCCTTCCTCTTCGGTGGACCGGAACGGCTCCGATCCGCCATGGCCGCCTGGTACCAGGCCAACGCCGGGCGCCTGGTGACGACGGATGGGCTAGCCGCCCACCTCAAGGCCTGGTCCGGCCTCGACGTCGGCCCCTGGTGGGCGCGCTATGTGCACGGGCGGGGCTAGCGCCGAGTGGCCCCTGGCGGGCGCCCGCCCGCCCGTCGGGCCGACAGCCGATCGCCGCACGACGGCGTGGGCGCCTGACGCTACCGCGGGGCACCCACGCTGGTCGTCAGGACTTCGGGCTCGTCAGCCCTCCGGGCCGAGCGCGATCGGCGTCTGCGATCCCGAGCGTTGCCACGTCACCGTGAAGCTGTTGGATGCCGGGTTGAGGGCGGAAGGCTCATCCAGGGAAATGAAGCCCTTCTTCAGATGTTGCTCCATATAGATCTGGTAGTTGTTGAACGACCCGATTCCTCCGGAGACCGAACCGGCCTTGGCCACGTCGCCGACCATGGCCGTGGTGCGGAAATCGGCCAGCTCGGTGAGGAAGCACGAGGTGCTGTTGCAGAGGGCCGGCCGTTCGATGATCCACTCCGCGGACGCCCGCTGGCAGGCGCCGCAGGTGGCGCTGGTGGTGAACGACTTGCCGGACGTCACGTCCGAGACCGTCAACGTGAAGGCCCGGTTGACGAAGTTCACCGAAGTATCGATGATGTCGCCTGGCTTGACCCGGAACACACCGATGGACCCGGCGGGGTACATCTCGTACCAGGCCTCGTAGGCAGCCGCGGTCCCCCCGGACCTGGGGGTGCACCAGGCGAAGGTGCCGTCCTGCTCGACGGTTCCGTTGGTGAAGCCATCCAGACCGACCCAGTTGGAGGTGTACTGGTTGATGTCGCTGGATCCGGTGCACTTGATGGCCGGCTGCACGAACTGACCTGACACCGAAGTGAACTTCGAGGGAGCGGTGGCGGCGTAACCGGACCAGTTCTGGGCGATCGTCTTGGTGGTACCCATGGCACCGGCCCCCGGCGACGTGACCGGGATCATCGGGATCCCGCCGGGGTTGATCCCGGTTGGACCGACGACCGTTGCCGTCGCCGTGGCCGCCGCGCCACCCCAGAGCACACCACTCGCAGCGACGGCAACGACCGCCGCGAAGAAACGTTTCACCATGTTCCCTCCTCGTTATACCCGTTGCCGGGGACACTAGCCCCAGGGCACGAGGCCCGCCATAGTTTCCGTCGCTCCACCACAGATGGACATCTGCACCGCCTCAGGCGGTAGAGATGTCCATTGGTCGCGAGAGGGCCCAACTCGGGAGGGCTCAAAAGAAAGGCATCGATGGCCTTCACGTCGGGTGAACCCTCTGCCGACTGGATGGGGGTGGCGTTCGTTTCGCGGATATCGCCGACCGCAAAGCGCGGCGCTAGTTGGTCTGGATCTTGATCTCGATGTCCACCCCAGCGGGCAACTCGATCCGCTGAAGCGAGTCCACCGTCTTGGGGGTGTGCTCGACAATGTCGAGCAGGCGCTTGTGCACCCGCATCTCGAAATGCTCCCGGCTGTCCTTGTACTTGTGCGGCGATCGGATGACCGTGTAGCGGTTCTTCTCCGTCGGCAGGGGGACCGGGCCCCGCACCTTGGCTTGGGTACGCAACACCGTCTCGACGATCTTCTTGGTCGATTGGTCGAGGATCTCGTGGTCGTAGGCCTTCAAACGGATACGGATCCGCTGCTTGTTGCCGTCAGCCACCGTGGCGCACTCTCATTGCAGGACTCCAGTCGATGCGGTTTATCAAAGAACAACGTTCGGGGTGAAGAGAGAGCCGGGCGTGAGCAACGCTCGGCTCTCCTCTTTGTCAGTTGCGTGTTGGTCTGCTACTTCAGGATCTTCGTGACCCGGCCGGCGCCGACCGTCCGACCACCCTCACGGATGGCGAACCGCAGGCCTTCGTCCATGGCGATGGGCTTGTGCAGCTCGACGTTCATTTGGGTGTTGTCGCCGGGCATCACCATCTCCGTGCCCTCCGGCAGCGAGATGGACCCGGTCACGTCCGTGGTGCGGAAGTAGAACTGCGGCCGGTAGTTGTTGAAGAACGGCTTGTGCCGGCCACCCTCCGCCTTGGTGAGCACGTAGACGTTGGCCTCGAAGTTGGTGTGCGGGGTGATCGACCCCGGCTTGCAGAGGACCTGGCCGCGCTGGACCTCTTCCTTCTTGACCCCCCGGAGGAGGGCGCCGATGTTGTCACCGGCCTGGCCGTCGTCGAGGAACTTGTTGAACATCTCGACGCCGGTACACACCGTCTTCTGGGTGGGCCGCAAGCCCACGATCTCGACTTCGTCGCCGACCTTCACCCGGCCGCGCTCGACCTTGCCGGTCACGACCGTGCCTCGCCCGGAGATGGTAAACACATCTTCGATCGGCATGAGGAACGGCTTGTCGGTGTCGCGCTCGGGTTCGGGGATGAAGTCGTCGACCGCTTGCATGAGCTCGAGGATCTTCTCCTCCCACTCCTTGTCACCCTCCAGCGCCTTGAGGGCGGAAACGCGAACCACCGGTGTGTCGTCGCCGGGGAACTCGTACTCATTGAGCAGCTCGCGAACCTCGAGCTCCACCAGGTCGAGGAGCTCCTCGTCGTCCACCATGTCGGCCTTGTTGAGGGCCACCACGATCGACGGGACCCCGACCTGACGGGCCAGGAGCACATGCTCACGGGTCTGGGGCATCGGGCCGTCGGCCGCGGATACCACCAGGATGGCGCCGTCGACCTGGGCGGCACCCGTGATCATGTTTTTGATGTAGTCGGCGTGGCCCGGCATGTCCACGTGGGCGTAGTGCCGGTTGGGGGTCTGGTACTCGACGTGTGCGATGTTGATCGTGATCCCCCGCTGGCGCTCCTCGGGGGCCTTGTCGATCTCGTCGAACGCCTTGAACTTGGTGCCGCTCGGATCACGTTCCGAGAGGACCTTGGTGATGGCCGCGGTCAAGGTGGTCTTGCCGTGGTCGATATGGCCCATCGTCCCGATGTTGAGATGGGGCTTGTTGCGCTCGAACTTCTGCTTGGCCATGGAAGGGGTTACTCCTCATGCGGTCCGGCCACCCGGCCGGGGTGTGACGCGGTGCTAAACGATAGTGGGTAAGTGGGATGCTCTGCGCAGGCGAAAACAGGCGCCGACGCCTACTCGCCCCGGACCCTGGCCACGATCTCCTTGGAGACCGAGTCGGGGACTTCCTGGTACGAATTGAACTGCATGCTGTAGGTCGCTCGTCCCTGGGTACGCGACCGCAGGTCTGTAGCGTACCCGAACATCTCGGCCAAGGGGACCTGGGCCCGGATCACCTGCGAGTTACCTCGCTGCTCCATGCCCTCGACCCGTCCCCGCCGGGACGAGAGGTTGCCGATGACGTCGCCCATGTAGTCCTCCGGGGTCACGACCTCGACGGACATGATGGGCTCCAACAGGACCGGGGTGGCCTTCCGGCAGGCTTCTTTGAAACACATGGAGCCGGCGATCTTGAAGGCCATCTCCGAGCTGTCGACGTCGTGGTAGGACCCATAGACGAGCGTGGCCCGGATGTCGACCTGCGGGTAACCCGCGAGCACGCCGGACTGCATGGCGTCCTGGATGCCGGCGTCGACGGAGGGGATGTACTCCTTGGGGATGATGCCACCGACGATCTTATCGACGAACTCGTAGCCGCCTCCGGGGCCGGTGGGTTCGAGGTCGAGGACCACGTGACCGTACTGGCCCCGTCCTCCCGTTTGGCGGACGTAGCGGGTCTCGACCCGCTTGACCGAGGACTTGATGGTCTCCCGGTAGGCGACCTGGGGCTTGCCGACGTTGGCGTCGACCTTGAATTCCCGCAGCATCCGGTCGACCAGGACCTCGAGATGCAGCTCGCCCATCCCGCCGATGACGGTCTGCCCGGTCTCCTCGTCGGAGTGCACCTGGAAGGTGGGATCCTCCTCGGACAGGGCTTGGAGGGCTTTCGACAGCCGATCCTGGTCGTTTTTGGTCTTGGGCTCGACGGCCACGTGGATGACGGGCTCGGGAAAGTCGAGGGCCTCCAGGACGATGGGGGCGTTGCCGTCGCACAGCGTGTCGCCGGTCGTGGTCTGCTTGAGCCCCACCAGGGCGACGATGTCCCCGGCGAAGCAGGCGTCGCGGTCCTCCCGGTGGTTGGCGTGCATCTGGAGGATGCGACCGACGCGCTCCCGGCGGTCCTTGGTGGAGTTGAGAACCTGGCTCCCCGCCTTGAGCTGCCCGCTGTAGACCCTGGCGTAGGTGAGCTTGCCCAGATGGGGATCGGTCATGATCTTGAAGGCGAGGGCGGCGAACGGCTCGTTGTCGCTGGCCTCGCGCTCGAGCTCCTCGACGCCCTTCACGTCCATCCCCCGGGTGGGGGGAATGTCGATCGGAGACGGGAGGAAGTCGACGACGCCGTCCAGCATCGGCTGAACGCCCTTGTTCTTGAAGGCCGAGCCGCAGAGGACCGGCACCACCTGGCTGTCGATGGTGGCGGCCCGCAGCGCCTGGGTCAGGTCTGCAGCCGTGATCTCCTCCTCGCCGAGAAACTTCTCAGTGAGGCGGTCGTCGAAGTTGGACAGGGTGTCGATCAGGGCGGCCCGATACGACTCGGCCTCTTCGGCCATGGCCGCCGGGATCTCCACCACGTCGAACTTCTCGCCCTTGTTGGAGTCTTCGGGCCAGGTAAACGCCCGCATCTGGATCAGGTCGATCACGCCACGGAACTCGCTCTCCGATCCGATCGGGAGCTGGACGATGGCCACGGTGGCGTCGAGGCGGTCCTTGATCATGTCGACGCACCGATAGAAATCCGCGCCGATGCGGTCCATCTTGTTGACGAAGCACATGCGCGGCACGCCGTACTTGTCGGCTTGGCGCCACACGGTCTCGGTCTGGGGTTCGACACCAGCGACGGCGTCGAAGACGGCAACGGCGCCGTCAAGCACTCGCAAGGAGCGCTCGACCTCGACCGTGAAGTCGACGTGACCGGGGGTGTCGATGATGTTGATGCGCGTGCCGTTCCATTCGCACGTGGTCGCCGCGCTGGTGATGGTGATACCCCGCTCCTGCTCCTGGGGCATCCAGTCCATGGTCGCCGCGCCCTCGTGCACCTCACCGATCTTGTAGTTGATGCCGGTGTAGAAGAGGATGCGCTCTGTCGTGGTGGTCTTGCCCGCGTCGATGTGCGCCATGATCCCGATGTTGCGGACCTGGGCGAGGGGCTTGGTACGGGTTGGAGTGGGGTCAGGCATGGCGGTGTGCTTCTACGATCTGGGTCTTTGGGTGGCCAATGAAGGGGTCATGTGTGGGGTTGGGTGCAGGTCGACCATTGCCCGCTACCAGCGGTAGTGGGCAAACGCCTTGTTGGACTCGGCCATCTTGTGCATGTCCTCCCGGCGCTTGACCGCGGCGCCAACGCCGTTGGAGGCATCGAGCAACTCGGCCGCGAGCTTCTGGGACATGGTCTTCTCCCGGCGCTGCTTGGCGTACCCGACCAACCAGCGGATCGACAGAGTGTTGGCTCGGGGCCCACGGACTTCGATGGGAACCTGGTAGGTGGCTCCGCCGACTCGGCGGCTCTTCACCTCGAGCTGTGGTTTGGTGTTCTCGACGGCCCGCTTCACCACGGCGACCGGGTCGCCGTCGCTGCGGTCCTTGATCAGGTCCATGGCGTCGTAGACGAGCCGTTCGGCCAGGCTGCGCTTGCCGCGCTCCAGGACCTTGTTGACGATCTGGGTGACGAGCACCGACCGGTAGATGGGGTCAGGATTGAGGTTACGACGGGGGGCGGGGCCTTTGCGGGGCATAAATGTCAGCTCCCTCTCAAGCCCGCTTGGCGCCGTAGCGGCTGCGAGCCTGTTTGCGGTCGCGCACGCCCGAGGTGTCAAGCGTGCCGCGGATGATCTTGTAGCGGACCCCGGGCAGGTCCTTGACCCGGCCGCCACGGACCAGGACGATGGAGTGCTCCTGCAGGTTGTGGCCCACGCCGGGGATGTAGGCGGTGATCTCGACGCCGCTGGTCAGGCGCACCCGGGCCACCTTCCGGAGGGCCGAGTTGGGCTTCTTGGGAGTCGTGGTGTACACCCGGGTGCAGACCCCACGGCGCTGGGGCGCGCCACGCAACGCGGGGGTCTTGGTCTTGACGGTCTTGTGTTCGCGGCCCTTCCGGACCAACTGCGCGATTGTGGGCAACCTAACCTCTCGATGGTGAACGCTCCGCCGATCGCATCGGGCGCGCCGCGCACGTCAAACCGACCGGGTGGGTCGAAAACCATTGTAGCGCACGGCGGGCCGACCGCGGATCGGGCCTTCCGGCGTCCTGGGTCAGCTGCCGGGGGGCCTCGAAGTGGCCAGCCTCGAACCATTATGGCGCCCGATACCCATGTTTGCGGCAGATGCGCCCATTGGGGACGATTCTCCGGTGGTCGGAGGCCGGCGGATCCGTCGCCACCCGGGGGTTGGACCGGATTGGCGTCAGTGGACCCCTTCCCCGGCTGAGGTACGCAGCCGGGCGAGCAACACCAACGTGACACGCCTGCTCCCAGTGGAGGGCATCCGGGTCACGTTCTGCTCAATATGGAACCAGAACGTGACACGAGTCCGAGGTGGACGGAGGTTCGGTGTCACGTTCGCGTCCGGGAAGGGTCGCGGCGGCGCAAGCTGGCTACCGGCGGGCGCCCCTCGAAGAGCCCCGCGAGTGCCCCCCTCGGCTCAGGGATACCCGATGAGATACTGCGACAGCCCGGTGGCCAGCGCCCCGGCCGCTTGCTGGCGCCACGCCGGGTCGCTGACCAGAGCCGCGTCGGTCGCATTGCGCATGTTGGCCGCCTCGATGAGCACCTTCGGGACCGTGGTCAGGTTGAGCCCGGCCAGGTCGTCTCGGGGTTGGAGCCCGTTCACCCCGTCGTAGTTGCTGTACGGCTCGCCGGTCCCCTGCACAAAGGCGTTGCGCACGTCGACGGCCAGCGCGCCGGACGTCTCGATGACCGCATCGTTGATCCCGTCAGGCACGGGCACCAGCACGGCGACGCCGCGGCCGCCCGGCGGACCACCGTCGGCGTGGATGTCGAGGAAGGCGTCCGCCCCGGCCTGATTGCCGATGGCCGCCCGGACGTTGACGCACGGCCCCACCCCGACGTCGTTGGGCCGGGTCAGAACCACCGTCGCGCCCCGGGCTCGGAGGATGGCGGCGAGTCGGGTGGCCACGTCGAAGTTGAAGGCGTGCTCGGGATAGCCCGCGTCCGTAGACGCCCCGACGGTGTCACAGCTCTCGTCCTCCCGGCCGTTCCAGATGGGCTGGTTGATGTAGGCGGGATCCGATGCGTTTCCACCGTCGTGCCCCGGATCGAGGGCGACGACTTGCCCCACGAGGGAATACCCCGAGCTCGCTATCGGGCTGGTCGGGATGGCCGCGGCGTCGCCGAAGCTCCGGATCTGGCCGTTACCGAGAATCAGCCAGTACCCACCTCCGTCGCCGGTGGCCACCATCCCGACGACCGGGGCAGGCAGTGGGTCGGTGGCCGCCGAACCGTAGAAGCGAGCATCGCCGAAGGTGAAGATGCCCCCATCGCGGGCCACCAACCAATACCCGCCGCCGTCGTGGGTAGAGGCGATCCCGACGACCGGCTGGACCAGGCGGACGTTGCCGGTCGAGCCGTGGAAGCGAGCATCACCGAAGCTGAACACGCCGCCGTCCCGGGCCACGAGCCAGTAGCCGGCACCGTCGGGGGTCGTCGCCATGCCGATCACGGGTTGGTTGAGCCGGATGTTGCCCGTGGAGCCGTAGAAGCCGGCGTCGCCGAACGTGAACACTCCCCCGTCGTGGGCCACAAACCAGTACCCGTGGCCGCTCTTCGTCCCGACCAGTTGGAGGGCCGGCTGATTGAGGTGGATGTTGCCGGTCGATCCGTAGAACCTGGCGTCACCGTAGGAGAAGACACCCCCGTCGCCGCCCAGCAGCCAGTACCCGGCGCCTGGCGGGGCGGTGGCGATGCTTACGACGGGCGCAGCCAACGGTAGGGCCGCGGCGTTGCCGAAGGAGGTGGCATCGCCCTCCGGGTTCACCGCCCCGTCCGTGCTGGCCACCCAGAAGCCGCGCCCGTTGGTTGTCGGGGACGCATCCACCGGCACCGCCGCGCCGACGTTGGCCGCGTTGACGACCCCTCCCTCTGCGGAGCCGGTGTTGGTGACCGAACCGTCGAGCTCGGCGGGGCCGGGTCCGGGAGCAGCTACGGCCGACCGATCCGGGCCCCCTGAGGCACCGGCGCGGGCGGTCCGTACGGTCGGGCGGTTGGCCGGCCCGGTCTGCGGCCGAATGCTCCCGCTTCCGCAGCCTGCGAGCAGGAGCAAAATGCCCGCCGCGGCCACCCACGCCCGCGTGCTGGCACCTCTCCCCATGGGCCGAAGCGTAGTGGGACAGGCCCGTCCCAACCGGCAGCGCCGACAGGGCTAAGCCCCCGTTACCCTGATGGCCCCCGGCGGGTTGGCCGCTTTCTCGACGGCGAACGATCCCTGGCGTTGCCGCCCGGGGTCAGGTCGCGACGATCTGTTCCAGGGTCCAGTCGGGGTGGTCTGCGGTGACCCGGGCCAGCCAGTACGGGCTCTCGAACGACGCCAGCAGGACACCGTCACCACGGTGCAGGATCTCGACCCCGCCGAGAGCCCCCAGCGATGCGGCCGTGACCTCGTCGGTGCGACGAATCGTGCGCGTGTGGGGTCCGTCCAAGTCGATCGCCGCCCCGAACTCCTCCGCCATCCGATGGGCCAGAACCTCGAACTGCATCGCACCGACCGCGGCCAGCACCGGTATCGGATCGTCACCGCCCCGGCTGAGGACCTGGACGACACCTTCCTGCTCGAGTTCGCGCAGGCCTCTTTTGAACTGTTTTGCCCTCGAGAGGTCCCGAGGCCGGGCGGTGGCGATCAGCTCAGGCGCGAAGGCGGGGATGGGCGGGTAGCTGACGGCCAGGGTCCCGCCGGCGGGACCCTCGTACAGGCTGTCACCGACGCCCACCCCGTTGGCATTGACCAGGCCGACGATGTCGCCAGGCCAGGCCTCGTCCACCGTGTCCCGGTCGGCGCCGAACAGCGATGAGGCGTACTTGGTGGCGAACGGCCGGCCGGTGGGCCCGTGGGTCACGACCATGCCCCGTTGGAAATGCCCGGAGCACACCCGCACGAACGCCAACCGATCGCGATGGGCTGGGTTCATATTCGCCTGCACCTTGAAGACGAATCCCGAGAACGGGGAGTCCAACTCACGCGGTGTGCCTTCCTCATCGGACATCTCCGAGGGACCGGGGGCGATGTCGACGATGGCGTCGAGCAGGTGGCGCACCCCGAAGTTCGTCAGAGCCGAGCCGATGAACAGCGGGCTCGTCCGTCCGGCCAGAAAGCTTTCGATATCGAAGCTGGCCCCGACTTCGTCGAGGAGCGCACACTCCTCGACTGCCTGGGCCCACACTTCTCCCAACTCAGCGGCTGCTGCTGCCGCGGTCAGAGGCCGCTCCGCGGCGGTAGCTGCCCCACCACGCGCGGCCCGCTCCAACCGGACGAACGTTCCGTCTCGGCGATCGATCACGCCGCGCATGTCCCCCGGCTCGCCGACGGCCCAGGTGACCGGCGTGGGCACGAGGCCGATCTGTTCTTCGATTTCGTCGAGCAGGGCCAGCGGGGAGCGACCGGGTCGGTCGCACTTGTTGAGGAAGGTGAGCACGGGCAGCCGTCGGGCGTGGCACACCTCGAAGAGCTTGAGCGTCTGCGGTTCGATCCCTTTGGCAATGTCGAGGACCATCACGGCCGTATCCGCGGCGGTGAGCACCCGGTAGGTATCTTCCGAGAAATCGCGGTGCCCCGGCGTGTCGAGCAGGTTGATGGCGCAGTCCCGATACGGGAACTGCAGCACGGTCGAACTGATGGAGATGCCCCGCTCCTGCTCCATCTTCATCCAGTCGGAAGCAACCCGCCGTCGGCCGGCTCGGGCCCGGACTGCACCGGCTTCCTGCACCGCCCCCGCATAAAGGAGGAATTTCTCGGTCAGGGTGGTCTTGCCCGCGTCAGGATGGCTGATGATGGCGAACGTGCGCCGGCGGGCCGCCTCACTGGACGGCCGCGGCACGCTGCGGTCGAGGGGAAGGGTAATGGAAGCCATACGAGGGGGAAGCAGAAGGAGACAGGCCGATAACGACAAACGATCGGACGCCCGCCCCACTCTACCGCCGGGTCCAGAGGACGCCGCGACCCCGGAATCCGGCGGCCCGGCCCCCCTGTAACTCCCGCACCCTGGTAAAATTGAAAGCTCCGCGACCCCCCGACGGTTTGACGAGCTCAGTGTGGTGTCGGTATCCGCTTCGTCTTTCGCCGGGCCCGGTCTCGCCCCTGCGGCCTCTCGAATTGGTGACCATTGGCTCTCCCTATCGACATCGTTACCGTCCGTCATGTCCGGGGAAGGGAGGGTGGCGACGGTACCCGGCGCCTGGAAGAGCTGAGTTACGAGGACTGCATGGCTCGGCTGGCCCGCAAGCGACTTGGACGTCTGGTGCTCGTGCTGGACCACCACCCCGAGGTCTTTCCCGTCAACTACGGGCTCGACGACAACGTGGTCGTGTTCAGGACCCGACCTGGCACCAGGTTGGTGGCTGCCCATCAGGCCCACGTGGCGTTCCACGTCGATCACCACGATGAGGCCACGCGGAGCGGATGGAGCGTGCTGGTGCAAGGAATGGCGGAGGACGTGACCGACCGGACGGACGACCTCTCCGCCCAACGGACCCGGGCTGTCTATGTCGACTCGTGGGTACCCGGCCACGCCAGCCGGATCCTGCGCATCGTCCCTGCCCGGGTGACCGGCCGCCAGATCAATGCCGGCGAGCTGACCGACTGGTCCGACGAGCGCGGCGAGCTGCTCTAAGGCCACCGGGGCGCCGCCACGAGCCAGGAGGTTCCGGGGGCGCGCTCAGACCCGGTCCGAGCGGGTGAGGTCCACCGAGGCGTGGCCTTCGAGCACCGCACGACATTCGTGGGCCACCTGCAGATCCTCGCGGGCGTGCACGACGATCGTTCGCACCACTGCGCCCGGACCGGAGATGTCGACATCGAGCTGGCCGACGGTGGCGTTGGCCTCCTGGTCGATGTCCACCCCGAGCCAGGACAGCTGGCTGCAGGTCTCGGCCCTGATCGCGGGCGCGTGCTCACCCACCCCGCCCGTGAACACGAGGGCGTCAGCGCCCTGAGTGGCGGCAAACATGGCCGCGATCTTCGCCCGCAGGCGATGCACGTAGACGCCGATGGCCGTCGAGGCCGTATGATCGCCTCCGCTCCGACCGGCCAGCACCTGACGCATGTCGCCGGCGTACTGGGCGGCGAGTCCTTTGAGGCCGGACCGATGGGTCAGGGCCTCGGCCGCCTCGGCGACCGTCAAGCCGTGCTGCAGCGCCCACACCAGTGCGCCGGGATCCAGATCTCCCGATCGGGTGGCCATCACCAGTCCTTCCGTCGGCGTGAAGCCCATCGTGGTGTCCAGCGAATGCCCACCAGCGGCCGCAGTCACCGAGGCGCCGGATCCGAGATGGCAGATGACGGTCCTGAGACCGTCACCCGGACGGTCGAGCAGGGTGGCCGTGCGGCGAACAGCCCAGGCGCAGCTGAGTCCGTGGAAGCCGTAGCGGCGGATCCCCCAGCGGGCGACCCACTCCGACGGGATGGCGTATCCGGAGGCTTCAGCCGGAAGCCCGGCGTGAAAGGCCGTGTCGAAACAACCGACCGATGGCCGGTCCGGAAGTATCGCCCGGACGGCGTCCAGGGCGTCCAGGGCCGGGGGATTCTGGAGGGGGGCCAGGTCCCGGAGGGCTTCGAGCTCGGCCCGGGTCTCGTCGTCTACCACGAGCGAGCGGGTGTAGCGGGGCCCTCCGTGCACCACCCGGTGGCCGGCCGCGTCGATGGTTCCCGCGTGGGGACGGACGAAGTCGGCCAGCTGGTCGGCCAGACCGGGGTCGGGGGGACCCAGGTCCCTGGCCGCCACGACCCGGTCTCCTTCGTCGATCACCCGCAACTTGACGCTGGACGAGCCGGCGTTGACGACCAGTATCCGCATATCGGCCCGCCCCTACGAGCGCCCGGTCATGGCGGCCACGTCCAATCCCGAATCTCCGCGGGGTCCTCCCCGAACCGGCGGGTGTACTCCTTGTGGCGGATCAGCCGGTCTCGCATCTCCTGCCGCAGGTAGCCTGCGGCCCGCCCCAGACCGGGAACCCGATCGATCACGTCGATGACGAGGTGGTAACGGTCCATGTCGTTCATGACCGTCATCTCGAAGGGCGTGGTCGTCGTCCCTTCCTCCTTGTAGCCGCGGACGTGAAGGTTGTCGTGATTGTGCCGGCGGTAGGTGAGCCGGTGGATCAGCCACGGGTACCCGTGATAGGCGAAGATCACGGGCTTGTCCGTCGTGAACAGCGAGTCGAACTCCGCGTCGGAGATACCGTGTGGGTGTTCGGTGCGCGGCTCCAAGGCCATGAGATCCACCACGTTGACGACCCGGACCCGCAAGCCCGGGCAGTGCTGGCGCAGAAGGGCGGCCGCGGCCAGCACCTCCAGCGTCGGTATATCGCCGGCGCAGGCCAGGACCACGTCGGGCTCCATGCCCTGATCGGTGCTCGCCCATTCCCAGATTCCCAACCCCCTCGTGCAGTGGGCCACCGCTTCGTCGACGTCCAGGTACTGCAGGGCAGGCTGCTTGCCCGCCACGATCACGTTGACGTAATGACGGGAACGCAGGCAGTGGTCCGCCACCGAGAGGAGGCAGTTGGCGTCCGGCGGAAGGTAGACGCGGATGGTGTCCGCCTTTTTGTTGACCACGTGGTCGATGAACCCAGGGTCCTGGTGGGACAGTCCATTGTGATCCTGGCGCCAGACGTGGGAGCTCAACAAGTAGTTGAGCGACGCCAGCGGGCGCCGCCATTCCAGATGTCGGGTGGTCTTCAACCACTTGGCGTGTTGGTTGAACATGGAGTCCACGATGTGAACGAAGGCTTCGTAGCAGTTGAAAACACCGTGGCGGCCGGTCAGGACGTAGCCCTCGATCATTCCCTGGCAAAGGTGCTCCGATAGGACTTCAGTCACCCGGCCGGTAGGACTCAGGTACTCGTCGTCGCCGTCGCGTACCTCGCCCATCCACGTTCGGCCGGTCACGTCGAACAGGGCGTCGAGGCGGTTCGAGGCGGTCTCGTCCGGTCCGAAGACCCTGAAGTTGCGGGCGGGCGCGTTGGCGGCCATGACATCGCGGAGGAAGCCACCGAGCACCCGGGTGGCTTCCGCTGTCGTCGTACCCGGGTTGGCAACCTTCACCGCGTAATCCCGGAAGTCAGGCAGGCGCAGCTCCTGCAGCAGGAGCCCGCCGTTGGTGTGCGGATTGGCGCCCATGCGCCGGGTGCCTTCGGGGGCCAGGGCGGCCAGCTCGGCCCGCAGTCGGCCGTCGTCGTCAAAGAGCTCTTCGGCCCGGTAGCTGCGCAACCATTCCTCCAACTGGCGAAGGTGGTCAGGGTTGGTACGAGTCTCGGCCAGCGGAACCTGGTGTGAACGCCAGGATCCCTCCGCTCGATGCCCGTCGACCATTTTCGGCCCGGTCCATCCCTTCGGCGTGCGCAGCACGATCATCGGCCACGCCGGGCGATCCACCGAGGTGCCTTGGCGGGCTCGCTCCTGGATGGTGGCGATGCGATCGAGGGCGCGGTCGAGCGCGCCGGCCAGATGCTGATGGACCACCGCTGGTTCGTCGCCGGCGACGGTGATGGGATCCCACCCGTACCCGTGCAGCAGATCGTTCAGCTCCTCGGCCGGGATCCGGGCCAACACGGTTGGGTTGGCGATCTTGTAGCCGTTCAAGTGGAGGATGGGTAGCACGGCCCCGTCTTGGGCCGGGTTCAGAAATTTGTTGCAATGCCAGCTGGCGGCCAGGGGCCCGGTCTCTGCTTCCCCATCACCGATCACCGTGGCCACGATGAGGTCCGGATTATCGAACGCCGCACCAAACGCATGGGCCAGGGCGTAACCGAGCTCGCCCCCCTCGTGGAGGGAGCCGGGGGTATCAGGGGAGGCATGGCTGGGAACACCGCCGGGAAAGGAAAATTGGCGAAAGAGCCGGCGCAGCCCGTCGACGTCGCGCGAGACCGCTGGGTACACCTCGCTGTAGGTGCCCTCCAGATAGGTGTTGGCCACCAGGGCCGGACCACCGTGGCCCGGACCGCAAATGAAGATCACATTCAGGTCGCGACTTCGGATGACCCGGTTCAGATGGGCATAGATCAAATTGAGGCCGGGCGTGGTTCCCCAGTGGCCGAGCAGCCGGGGCTTGACGTGCTCCGGGGCGAGTGGAGTCCGCAGGAGCGGATTGTCCATCAGGTAGATCTGGCCCACCGCGAGATAGTTCGCGGCGCGCCAGTAGGCGTGCAGGTGGTCCACTTCCGTCGCGGTCAACGCCTCGTCGGGGGGGTCGAGGTTGTCCATGCCGCCCATGCTGGCAGAGGATCCGAAGGCCGCCGCGCCGGCCGTTAGTGACCGTCGCAAAACAACTTACGCGAAAGAAGAGGCGGCGACGACTGCCTCCTCTCTCGCAGCCCTTGTAAGTCAGCCTCTCTTAACAAACAGCAATCGTCGCCGCCTCCTCTTTCTGTCCAGGTTGTTTTGTGGCGGTCCCTTAGGAGTAAAGCCGTGACAGGTTGGCCTGCGACGGGTGCGTGTCCCCGACCGGTCCCCGGCCAGGCGCCACGACCGGCGGGTCCGATAGCGTCACGCGGTTCATGCCGTCCAAACAGCTGGTGCTCATTCGGCACGCCAAATCGAGCTGGGCCGATCCCACGCTGGCCGACCACGATCGCCCGCTCAACGAGCGCGGGCAGCAGGCGGCGGCGCTGGTCGGCCGGCATCTCCGCGCCGAAGGCCTCCACCCCGATCTGGTGTTGTGCTCGTCGGCCAGGCGAGCCCGGCAGACCTTGGCTCGAATGGACATCGCCTCCGACGCAACGGTGCGTGTCGAGGATGAACTCTACGCAGCGAGCGCGGCGGACCTTCGCGACCGCCTGCAGCAGGTATCGTCACAGGTTGGATGTCTGGTCCTGATCGGCCACAATCCTGCTATCGAAGACCTGGCCAGGATGCTGACCGGAGACGGATTGGCCAGCATGCAGAAGTTTCCGACCGGTGCGGTCGTCGATCTCGACCTGCCGATCCAAGGGTGGGCTGAACTTGGGGGCGGCGTCGGTCAGCTGCGCGAGGTCATCATTCCCCGCGCCCTCGGATAGGGCATTTCTCGCTCCAGTCGCCGTTTGGCCTCACTGCCACCGGCCGCTTTCCGATGGGACCACTGAGATCGGTGACCCCCGACCCAATTCCCCCCGACCCAATGCCCCCCGACCCAATGCCCTGGTGTGGTGCTCTTTAGGATCCCGGCGTGGCCCCCGCGTTCACTGATCGGGTCGACGCCGGCCGGCAGCTGGCTGAGCGGCTGACCAGCTGGAGAGGCCGGAATCTCGTCGTGCTCGGCCTCCCACGCGGTGGCGTACCGGTTGCCGCCGAGGTTGCGGCCGCTCTCGAGGCCCCACTCGAGGTGATCGTGGTTCGCAAGCTCGGCGTCCCGTTCCAACCTGAGCTGGCCATGGGAGCCATTGGCGAGGGTGGCCTCCGGGTGCTGCACGACGAGGTCCTATCGCATCTCGACGTGACGGAAGCGCAAGTGGCCGCGGTCGAAGGGCGCGAGCGGGCCGAGCTCGAGACCCGAGTCACCCGGCTTCGCCGCGGACGCCAGCGCGTCGATCTGCAGGGCCGGGTCGCCATCGTGGTGGATGATGGCATCGCCACCGGTTCGACGGCGCGTGTGGCCTGCCAGGTGGCCCGGCACCTGGGGGCGGCCCGAGTGGTGCTCGCCATCCCGGTGGCGCCTGCCGACACGGTTGGACACCTCACCGAGGCCGACGAGGTGGTCTGCGTGCATGCACCCCGCCGATTCGTCGCAGTGGGGTATCACTACCGCGACTTTTCGATGACCAGCGATGAGGACGTGATCGCCCTCCTCGACGCCGCCACCGCCCGAATGCGACAACGTTGCGGCTCGGGCGGCAACGCTCTGGTGCGCACCGATGTCCACATCGACGCAGGGGGGGTCGGCCTCGAGGGACAGCTCCATCTCTCGCAGCCGGCGGTAGGAATCGTCCTCTTCGCTCACGGAACCGGGAGTAGCCGACACAGCCCGCGCAACCAGCAGGTGGCCGCGGTTCTTCATCAGGCGGGCATCAGCACGCTCCTTTTCGACTTACTCACCGTCGAAGAGGAACAACAAACGTCCAAGGTCTTCGACATCGAGTTGCTGGCTGGTCGCCTGGCCTCCGCCGTGGAGTGGCTCCGCGGCCGATCCGACACCGCTTCGATGCCCGTCGGCTTCTTCGGGGCCAGCACGGGGGCGGCTGCCGCACTCCGGGCCGCAGCCGGGGCACCCGACCGGGTTGCCGCAGTGGTGTCCCGAGGCGGTCGACCCGACCTGGCCGAGCCCCGGCTGCCTGACGTGCGGGCGCCGACGCTGCTGATCGTGGGAGGTGCCGATGAAGCCGTCCTCGGCCTGAACCGCCTGGCCCAATCCCGACTCCACGTTCCCAACCGGTTGGCGGTGGTCGAGGAAGCGACCCATCTCTTCGAGGAGCCCGGTGCGATGGCCGAGGTCGCCGGGCTGGCCCGGGACTGGTTCACCGAGCACTTCCTTCCCTGAGCTGCACCCCGTACCATCAAATCGAGTCCTACGCGGGAGGCTGTCACCGATGCGTCCAACGTCCGCCCGCGAAGTGCGAGCGATCGAAGCCGGGCTGGTCGGCGTTATCGCCGGCTACAGCTGGTGGGCGGCCGGCCTGCTTCCTTTCTCCGCGCCGATCGACACGGCCGTCGCCATCCCGGCCGGCATCGCAGTGGCTCTGGCGTGGGGCCGCAACTCGATGCGCTCGCGCCCCGACAAGCCGGCTCTCACGTGGCGCTCCGCCGCACCGTGGCTGGGCTTGATCGGCCTTCTGGTGGTCCTCGAAACCGTCAACTACTTTTCCTCGCCCCGGCCCGACCACCCGACGCTCAGCTCCATGGCAGACAGCCTGATGGGCAGCCATCCCGGAAGAGCGGCCGTGTTCGCCGCCTGGCTGGCGCTCGGCTGGCTCTTCTTCTCTCCAAGGAGCAACAAGTGAGCGCCACGGCAGCCGCCACGTATGCCGGCTACATCGCCATTGCGTTGGCATTCGTCGGGTGGCAGACCGCCAGCGTGATCCGAGGCTCGGTCACGCTGGGGCAGCTGCTGGAGTCGGTCCGGCGCAAACGGGTGGCCCGGATCCTGCTTGCGCTCGGCTGGGCGTGGCTGGGGTGGCACCTCTTCGCCCGGGGCAACGCCAGCTTCCTGCACTGATCGCCTGGCCGAGCGGCCCAGGACTCGCCTGCGGCCCGCGGGGGGCGGCGTGCGGTGGAGGCGCTCAGCGGCCAAGCTACGCTCGCCATGACGCCTCGGCAGGCTCGCACGCATCGCAGGGCATCCGGGCGTCGGAAGCTGGAGCCAGACGGACCTGCGCAGGTTTCACCCCCCGTCAGGCTCCGGCTCCACCGATGGAACGACGGTACCGTCGTGGCGGTTGCCCTGGCCGCGCTGGCGTCGGGCTTCGGACAGTTCGGGGCGGTAGCCGCCCTGGGCGACGTGGCCAAAGAATTCGGCCAGGTCACGCACGGCGCCACCATCGCGGACCAAGCGGGGCTGTCAGGCACCGAACTCGGGGTCGGCCTGGCCATCATTCGCCTGGCGTCGCTCGGGGCACTCCCCGTTTCCGGACTGGCGGACCGCTTCGGTCGGAGAAGGATCCTGGTGGGCACCGTGGCCCTGGGCCTGGCACTCACCGCCCTGGCTGCCGCCAGCCCCACCTACTGGTGGTTCGTCGTCATCTTTGCGTGCGGTCGCCCGCTGCTCAGCGCGACCAATGCGGTGGCCGAAGTCACCGCCGCGGAGCACACCGGCCAAAACGACAGAGCGAAGGCAGTTGCGCTGGTCGCCGCGGGCTACGGGGTAGGAGCGGGACTCACCGCCGTCCTGCACAGCCTTTGGGTCCACACCCTGGGTTTCAGGGGCTTGTTTGCCCTGGCGCTCGTACCGCTCGTACTTCTGCCCGCCGTGAGCCGCCGGATCACCGAGCCGGATCGCTTTGCCCTAGCAGCAGCCGGAGGCAAGCATCCACTCCCGGTGCTTGGCGCAGTGGCAGTCCCCTTCCGCCGGCGTCTCGGCGTCGTCGCCCTGATCGCCTTCACCGTTTCCATCATCACCGGCCCCGCCAACAGCTTCGTCTTCCTTTTTGCCCAAAACATCGTCCACCTCTCGGGAGGTGTCACCGCCGCTATGGTCGCCGGCGCGGGCCTGGCGGGCGTCGGGGGCCTCCTCCTCGGCCGATGGCTGGCGGACCGCTACGGCCGCCGCCCCGCGGGCGCCATCGGCCTGCTGGGTCTCGGGTGCTTCGGCGTCGTCGCCTATTCGGGATCCGGGACCGCGCTCGTCGTCGGCTACATACTTGGCGTGCTCTTCGGCTCGGTGCTCGCGCCCGGCCTCGGGGCGCTCGTCAACGAGCTCTTTCCGACCTCGGTGCGCGCATCCGTTGGAGGCTGGTGGGTGGCCGCGGGCGTCGCGGGTGCGGCGGTCGGTTTGGTGGCCTTCGGCGCCTTCGCCGACATCGGCAACCACTTCGCGCTGGCCGCGGCTGTGGTGTTCCTGCCGGCCAGCGTGGTTGCAGCTGCCCTTTTGTGGCTGGTGCCCGAGACGCGGGGCCGCGAGCTCGAGCAGCTGTCCCCGGAGCAGCACCCTCAACCTTAGGGAGAAAGGAGCACCGCTCGGCCACCGACCCCGACCGACGACCTGCGCTTCGGAGCTCCCCGCCCGCGGCCGTCGATTTTCACTCCCCGCCCCGGCCATCAGGATGCACCTCGCCCGCCGCCACCCGGCGCGGGGCCATGGTGGTCCCACTGGTGTCCGTCGGCACTTCTCGGCCTACCAATCGGTAGACCGAGGCCCCGTCGACGGTCTCCTGCTCGAGGAGCAGGTCCACCAGACCGCCAAGCTCGTGGCGGTGGCCAGAAATCACATCCTTGGCTCGGGTTTCCGCCTGCCGTAGCAGGCGGGCCACTTCAGAATCGATGGCCGCCTGGGTGGATTCGGCGAAAGGCCGGGACGAGAACTCGGGTCCGCCGCTGCCCAGGTACATGGCGCCACCGCTCGGGTAGCCGACCGGACCCAGGGCATCGGAAAGCCCGAACTCACGCACCATCTTCGTTGCCAGTTCCGTGGCCCCCGCCAGGTCGTTGGATGCGCCCGTCGAGCCCTGCCCCAGAACCACGAGCTCGGCGGCTCGACCGCCGAGCCGCACCGCGAGGCTGTCGTACAGGTAGTCCGCGCCGTAGAGATGGCGTTCGACCAGAGGAAGCTGCTCCGTGACCCCGAGCGCTGCTCCGGCGGGCAGGATGGTGACTTTCGCCACCGGATCGGCATGCGCCGACAGCGCCGCGACCAGGGCATGACCGGCTTCATGAACTGCGACCGCTTGCTTCTCCGACGGGAGGAGCACATTGGTGCTTTCTCGCCGGCCCAAGAGGATCCGATCCCGAGCCGCGTCAAAATCGCCGGCCGTGAGCACTTGTCTGTTGTCCCGGACGGCGACGATGGCGGCCTCGTTGGCCAGGTTGGCCAGGTCGGCGCCGGAGAAGCCAGGCGTTCCCCTGGCGACGACCGTGAGGTCGACGTCGGGACCGAGCCGCTTGTCGCGGCAGTGGACCGCGAGAATTGCGGCCCGCTCCATGAGGGTCGGCAGCGGGATGGTGACCTGGCGGTCGAACCGACCAGGCCGCAGAAGGGCCGGATCGAGAACCTCCGGTCGGTTGGTCGCCCCCATGACCACGATCCCGGCCGCGGGATCGAATCCGTCCATCTCGGACAGCAGCTGATTCAGCGTCTGCTCCCGTTCGTCGTTGGATGCGAACGCCCCGGTCCCTGCCCGGCGACCGCCGATAGCATCAATTTCGTCGACGAACACGATCGCAGGGGCCCGCTTCCGGGCCTCGGCAAAAAGGTCGCGAACCCGAGCCGCGCCCACCCCGACGAACAGCTCCACAAAGCTGGACCCCGCCACCGAGAAGAACGGCACCCGGGCTTCGCCGGCAACCGCCCGGGCCAGGAGGGTCTTACCGGTGCCCGGAGGTCCCACCATGAGCACCCCCTTGGGTGCGATGGCGCCAGCCAGCCGGTACCGCTCCGGTTCGCGGAGGAAGTCCACCACTTCGGCAATTTCGGCTTTGGCGCCTTCGTATCCCGCCACGTCGGCAAAGGTCGTGTCGGGCCGCTCGGCGTCGAACACCTTCGCACGCGACTTGCCGATGCCCATGGCCCCCTGGAACAGCCCACCACCGGAGCGCCTCGACATGCGCACCCAGAACCAGATGAGAATAATGGGAAAGACCAGGATCAGAAGGAAGTACAGGACTTCGCCCGCCAACGAGGAGCCGGGCGTGGAGTACTGGATCTCCACGTTGTTCGACTGCAACGTGTCGAGAAGCGCCGAACCGGCTAGCTGGACGGGGATCGCGGTGGTGTAGTGGTGACCGTTGGTGAGCGTCCCGGTCGCCTTGCCGTTGGACTGGATAGTGACCGTTTTGACCTGGTGGGCATGGACGTCGTTGAGGAACGCGGAGTAGGTCAGGTTCGTCGTGGCCGGCCCACCCACTGACGGAAGGATCAGCCACATGAGCAGGGCTATGGCGATGGCGATCGGCCAGAGCCAATGGCGCCACTTTGGAGGAGGAGGTGGCGCCGAGGAGTTCGGCTGGCCGCCCTCGGGCGGGGGCAACGCCTTCTTGGTCATGGTGACGCTCTCTCTTCGGTCTCGACCGCCCCAGGGTAGGGCGCGCCACCCCGACTCGCGCCAACCCCCGACGAGCGCAGACTCCCGTCAGCTGCGCCCCATCTCGCTGGACCCCCAACCACTCCACGCCGACACCCCGGCGCGGGTCTGGCTACGACCCGTCAGTGTGCTTCAGCACGAACTCGAGGATGGCGATGTGCTTGTCGGTGTCCTTGCGCATGACATTGACCACCAGGTCCCACAAGGTGGTGTCCTCGACATCGCCGAGGTCCTTATGGAGACGCTTCAAGTTGGCGGCGTCGTTGCGCTCGCATTGCAGCAGGCGCTCCGTAATCTCGCGGATCTTGACCCGGTCGGCCCGGTCCAGGTCGAGGTAGGGAATCTCCGGCTCGGCCCCGCTCAGCTCGGCCTCGGTCTTCAACGAGGAGGCCAAGGCGATGTACGCCTGGTGATGCCTCCGCTCGTCGTCGAGCAGCAGGTGCACGAGATAGGCGAACGCCTTGGACTCCGTGGCGTCGGCCGCCCCGGCGTATTCCTCCAGCATCTCCCGCTCGTTGTCGATGTGGGTGGAGAGGTGGTTGTACAGCTCCGCTTCCCACACACTCGCACCCACTGGTGGACTGGTGTCCGTCATGGACGCGACTTTCTCACATTTGTGCTCGGCCCGCTCTGGAGGCAGTTCCGGTCCCTCTCGAGGAGGTCGCCCCGGGGCGATTTCGCCGTCGGGCGGGCGGCGTTGTCGGGATAGTGGCGCCGGACGTCGGATGCCGTCGATCAGAGGGTGCCGGGATCGAACATCCGGCGATATTCGTCCACGGAATCCATACCGGCGCCGCCGGCAGTCGTGGGCTCGGGACGATAGTTCTCACCGCACAGGCGGCTGGCGCACGCCCCCACCGAGTTGCGTACTGCGGTCAGGTCGTAGCCGCCTTCGAGGAAAAGGACGGTCCGGCCCGGCCGGCCGGCCAGCCCGAGGACCCGACCGGTGAGGTCGGCGTAGTCCCCCGCAGCCAACCCCATCGAGGCCAACGGATCCGCCCGGTGGGCGTCAAAGCCGGCGGAGACGAGCACCCACGTAGGCTCGAAATGCTCGACATTGGGGGTGACAATGTCGTCGAAGGCGGCCAGGTAGGCATCTCCTGTAGTTCCTGGCGGCAGCGGCAGGTTGAGCGTCGCTCCCCAGCCACTGTCACCGCCCCGCTCGTCCGGCCGACCCGTACCCGGGTAGAGCGGCCATTGATGAATGGAGACGAAGAGGACTCGGGGATCCGCCCAGAAGATGTCCTGCGTGCCGTTGCCATGGTGAACGTCCCAGTCGATAATGGCCACCCGCTCGCCTCGATCGGCGAGGGCGGCCGCGGCCACGGCCACGTTGTTGAGCAGGCAGAAGCCCATTCCCACCTGTCGGGTGGCGTGATGCCCGGGCGGCCGGCCGAGAACCACGGCCGCTTCCCCCTGTCCTTCTCTCAAGGCGTCGACTGCAGCCAGGCCCGCTCCCGCAGTGGCACATGCGGTGTGCCACGAGCCGCCGCTGACCGTCGTGTCCGGGTCCAGTCCACCGCCGCCCGCTGCGCACAGATCGGCAAGGGCGTCCAGGTAACCGGGGTCGTGCACCGCAGCCAGCTCCGCTCGCGTCGCCATCCGGAGAGGCAGCCGGCCGGTTTCCTCGTCGACGCCCGCGTCGGCGATTCCGGCGACCGCGGCACCCAGCCGGGCATGGCGTTCGGGGTGGCCCCTCCCCGGTTCATGGTCGTCCTGATCGGGATGGGCGGCGAGGAGGAGCATGTTCCGTCATTTAGCACATCTGAATTAGGGAAAGGTTCGCAGTTCTCTCAGTGCACACTCAGTCAGGTTGCGCATACTGACCCCATGGCCTCCAAAGCCAGTCGAGATCTTGGGCTGCGGCGGATCTCGCGTACGACGCGTTACCTGACGGTCGGGGCCCTCGTCGCCGGTGGGGCCCTCTCGGCCGCGGTGGCCAAAGCCGTGCCCGGGCGCGCCACGCATTCGGCCGGCCCAGGCCAGACGACGCCATCAACGGCGGGTTCGGCCGGCCCGGGGGCAGCCGGCGCCGGGGCGAGCGGTTCGGGGGCAGGCTCGGCCGGCTCGGGGTCGGGATTGGCCGGCTCGGGGGCGGGGGCGGCGACGGGGTCGGGGTCGGGGTCGGCCAGCTCGGGGTCGGGGTCGGGGTCGGGGTCGGGGTCGGCCAGCTCAGGCTCGGCCGGCACGCCATCCAGCGCCAGTCAGCCCGCTACCACTCCCTCGCTGAGCACCCCCCGGGAAGCGCCCCAACCGGCCTACAACCCCCCGGTGGTGTCCTCAGGAGGATCGTGACCGCGGCGACGACCAGCTTTGCTGCGCTCGGAACGACGGCCACCCTCGTGGTCACCGAGCCGGATACCCAGGACGAGGCCCTGGACGCGCTTCGGGCCGAGCTCGACGCCATCGACAGGGCCGCCAGCCGGTTTCGGTCCGACAGCGAGCTTTCCAGGCTGAATGGCGCCCACGGCCAGGCCTTCGCGGTAAGCCCGCTCTTCCTCGAAGCCCTCGAAGCCGCACTCCGGGCCGCCCAGCTCACCCAGGGCCGGGTGGACCCGACCGTCGGCGGGGCCATGCGCGTCATCGGGTATGACCGGGACTTCGCGGCCATCGGTCAGGGCCAGCCGACCGTGCGGATCGAGATGCGACCGGTACCTGGATGGCAAGCGGTCCGAATCGACCGCCCGGCATCCCTGGTGCAACTGCCGGCGGGCGTGGAACTGGACCTGGGGGCCACCGCCAAGGCGCTCTGCGCGGACCGCGCCGCCCGGGCCATCGCGGCCGCCACCAACGCCGGCGTGCTGGTGAGCCTCGGCGGCGATATCGCGGTGGCCGGATCGCCACCGGAGGGAGGGTGGGTCGTGCGGGTCACGCACGACCACGCCGCCCCACCTTCCGTCGACGGCCCGACGATTTCTCTACGGTCAGGCGGGCTGGCCACTTCCAGCACCTCAGTTCGGCGTTGGCTACACGGCGGTCGCAGCATGCACCATCTCGTCGACCCGGCGACCGGGTCGCCGGCGCGGGAGTATTGGCGGACCGTCAGCGTGGCCGCCGGCTCGTGCCTCGATGCCAACACCGCCTCGTGTGCGGCGATCATCCTCGGCCCGGAGGCACCCGACTGGCTGGCCGCTCGTGGTCTGCCATCCCGCTTGGTGAACCCGGCCGGGCGAGTGACCGCGGTGGGTGGCTGGCCGCCCGAAGGCAACGACGTTCCGTGCCCGTAGCCATCACCCTCACGAGCAACGCCCGGGCGCTGTGGTACCTGACTCGCGGGTTCGGTCTGGTCGCGCTGGTCCTGCTGACTTTGGCCATGGTGCTAGGCCTGACGCAGACCATTCGCTTCGCCCGGCCCGGGTGGCCCCGCTTCGTCGTGTCGGGTCTACACAAGAACGTCTCGCTCCTGGCCCTCGTGGTCCTGGCCATCCACATCCTGACCGCGGTCGTCGACAGCTACGCCCCGGTGCACTTGATCGACGCCTTCGTTCCCTTCATCTCCGGCTACCGGCCGATCTGGCTGGGTCTCGGGGCTCTGGCATTCGATCTCATGATTGCGGTCATCGTGACCAGCCTCCTGCGGGACCGGATCGGGCTCCGCACCTGGCGGGCTGTCCACTGGACCGCCTACGCCTCCTGGCCCCTCGCCATCGTGCACGGGATCGGCACCGGCTCGGACACCAAGCTGGGCTGGGTGCTCGTCCTCAACGGGACGTGCGTGACCGCCGTCCTGGTGGCGCTCTGGTGGCGGTTGGCGTCGGGTTGGTCGGTTTCGAATGCCGCTCGCCGCAGCGTCGCGCTCGGTGCCAGTATCGCGGTGTCCGCCGCCGCGCTGGCGTGGACGATGTCCGGTCCCCTGCGACCGGGATGGGCTCGACGGGCCGGAACTCCCGCCGCCTTGCTCGGGTCCCCGCTCTCCAGCACGACCCGCTCTTCGAGCGGAGCAGGGTCCGGAGTGTCGACGAGTGGTGCCGGACTGACCGTCCCCTTCGACGGCGACTTCCAAGGGACTCAACAAGAAAGCCGGGCCACAGGTGGCGACCAGGTCTCCCTCACCATCGCCGGCCGCGTTTCCGGACCGGAGACGGCCGCTCTCAGGATCGTCCTCATCGGCGAACCCAGCGACGCCGGGGGGGTGCGGCTGGCGAACAGCCTGGTCACCCTCGGGCCGCCGGCCCAGCCCGACCAACTCCAGGGCCGGGTGTCCTCACTGGACGGATTGACGATAGTGGCCACCCTCACGGGCAACCACACCGGTTCGCTGACCGCAACGGTCCAGCTGCAGCGGGCCGACGGCAACGCCCTCACGGGCACTATCCAGGTGATGTCATGAGCCGAGTGGCAGCCTCAGGACGGCCTCCGGTCGCGCCCCCCGATCCGCGCCTTCTCCCCCGGCTGCTGGCTACCGCGGGCGGGGCCGGTCTGGACGCCCACCTGCTCCGCTGGGGTGGGCAGCCGCGCGGGGGGCTTTATCTGATCGACGAGGTCGACCGGGCCGGGCTGCGGGGCCGGGGCGGCGCAGCCTTCCCGACCGCCCGCAAACTCCGAACCGTCGCCTCAGCTAAATCCCGCTTCCCACTCGGCGACGCGGTGCGGAGCCTTGCCGGCGACGGCCCCCGATCCGGCCAGAACCCGGCCGGCCAACGGGTCGTCGTGGCCAACGGCACCGAATGCGAACCCGCCAGCAGCAAGGACAAAGCGCTGCTCGTCCATGCGCCACACCTGGTGCTCGATGGCATCGGCCTGGCTGCCGAGACCGTCGGTGCCGAGGAAGCCATCCTCTGCCTCGCCCGGACGGCCCGCCCTGCTATCGCGTCGGTCCGCACTGCCCTGCACGAGCGGGCCCGGTCGGGCGCCCCGCGGGTGCCCATCCGGGTCGAGATCACGCCCAACCGGTTCGTCGCCGGTGAGGAGTCGGCCTTGGTGCACTGGCTCAACGGCGCCGAGGCCAAGCCCACCTTCGTGCCGCCCCGCCCGTTCGAACGAGGCGTCGGCGGTAAACCCACGCTGGTCAACAACGTCGAAACCCTCGCTCACCTGGCCCTCATCGCCCGGTTCGGCGGGGAGTGGTACCGCGGGCTGGGCACGGCGGAGGAGCCGGGCACGGCGCTGATAACGGTGTCCGGAGCCGTGGACCGCCCGGGCATCTTCGAGGTCCCGTTCGGCGTGGCGTTCTCTGAGGTGCTCCGCATCGCAAGCCACCGCAGCGACGCCCAGGCCGTGCTGATCGGCGGGTACTCGGGGTGCTGGTTCGACCTGCCTACCGCGTCCACGCTCACCCTCGACACCACGTCGCTGTCGCCGCGCTGGGGCCTCGCTCGGTTGCGGTGCCATCTCGGTCATCGGTGCGGACTCGTGCGGGCTGTACGAGAGCGCTCGGGTCACCCGCTGGCTGGCCGGCCAATCCGCCGGCCAATGCGGCCCCTGCGCGCATGGACTGCCGGCAATCTCGTCGGCACTCGACGGGCTGGTGGCGGGCGATCGTGACGGACGGTGCTACTCGCAGCTGTGGCGCTGGCTGACCATGGTCGAGGGTCGGGGGGCCTGCCACCATCCCGATGGTGTCGTTCGTTTTGTGCGCAGCGCTCTGGGCACCTTCGGTGACGAGATCGAGCGTCACCGCCACCACGGCCCCTGCCCGGCCGTCCGACCGACCCTGCCGACACCGGCGGTGGAAGAGGCCTGGCGATGAGACGCCGGCTGGTGGTCAACCCCATCACCTGCGATGCCCACGGGATCTGCGCCGAGCTGCTGCCGGAGCTGATCCGCCTCGACGACTGGGGCTACCCGATCATCGATGACGAGGCCATTCCGCCCCACCTGATCGCCCACGCTCGCCGGGCCGTGGCTGCCTGCCCGACCTTGGCCCTGGCCATCCGGGAGATCGAGACCGCTCGCCGGCACCGCTGACCCAGCCGGGGGTGGGGCGACCCGGACCCGGCCCAGTGGCTCAAGGGAGGTTGGCGATCTGGGACGAGCTCAGCGGCTTACGCCTCCCGAACCACAACGTGACACGGGTCACCTTTCGCCGAAGTATCCGTGTCACGTTGTTGTTCTGGCCACGCAGTCAACGACCCCGCCAGCCCTCGCCCGGGGACCGGACGCGCCGGTGGCTGGCGTCCGATGCCGTTCGCCTCGGACGCCAGCCACCCACGAGATCGGAGCCCGCCGGGATCCCGGCGAGCAATCCCCTACGCCGGGTTCAGGAAGCGGATTCCTCCTGACCGCCGTAGGACGAACCGAACTCCGCACCGGAGTCCTCGCCGGCCTGGCCCTGCCCCGCACTCTGGACGTCGCCATAGCCGCCGGTCCCGAGCCCACCTGCACTGGCGCTGAGCCCAGCGTCGCCGAAAGGCTCGGCACCCGCTCGGGAGTGCTCCTCGTTGGCGGGATCACTGCCGCCGTAGGGAGCGGAGCTCTCGGCGTACGGGCCGGCGGTGGCGGAACCGGCCGGATCGTCGACCCCTGCGCCGGCCTCCGGGCGGCCCGATCCGGCGTCGCCACCGGCGAATCCCTCGCCGGCGGCGACCTCACTAGATCGCCCCCCGAAGGAGTCGCCAGCGTTGGCCCCTCCATCGTCTGTCGCCCCGAAGCCCGAACCCGAGCCGAAGCCCGACTCGGATCCCGACCCCGAACCGGACAGATCGGCCCCAGACGGCTCGGACAACGACAGCCCGGACTGCGACGGATCCTCGCCGCCCAGGCCGCTCCCAGCCTCCGGCCCGGCGTCCCAGCTGCCGTCGCCATCGGTGCCGATAGAAGCCAGCCAGGCGGCCAGGTCTTCGGTGCCCGCCTCCTCGTCGGAGGAGGTCCAGAAGGTCATCCGCTCGGCCTCGGGAGCATCGAGGTTGAGGTCCCGGTACCGGAGCATGCCGGTGCCAGCCGGGATCAGTTTCCCGATGATGATGTTCTCCTTCAAGCCGAACAGGTGATCCGACTTGCCCTCGATCGCCGCCTCCGTGAGGACCCGGGTGGTCTCCTGGAAGGAGGCAGCCGACAGCCAGCTGTCGGTCGCCAGCGACGCCTTGGTGATGCCCATCAGCTCGGGCCGGCCCTCGGCGGGGCGCTTGCCCTCGGTGACCAGGCCCCGGTTGACGTCCGCGTAGATCCGGGAGTCGACCCGCTCGCCGGGCAGGAACGGACTCTCGCCCTGCTCGGCCACGAGCACCCGTCGCAGCATCTGCCGGACGATCAGCTCGATGTGCTTGTCGTGGATCGACACGCCCTGGTCCCGGTACACCTGCTGGACCTCGTTGACGAGGTACTGCTGGGTTTCGCGGATGCCCTTGATCTCCAGCAGCTGCTTGGGGTCCTTGGGACCTTCCACGATCGGGTCGCCCGCGACGATCTCCGCGCCCTCGTGGACTCCGTCGGCCAACTTGGCCCGGGAGCTCACCGGGTAGGCATCCTCCGTGCCGTCGTCACCGATGACGAGGACCCGTCGGGTGTTGTTGTCATCCTCCACGATCCGAAGCACGCCCGACGTGCGGGCCAGCACGGCCGCCCCCTTGGGGGTGCGGGCCTCGAATAGCTCGACGACCCGGGGCAGACCGTGGGTGATGTCCTCACCCGCGATGCCCCCGGTGTGGAAGGTACGCATGGTGAGCTGCGTGCCGGGCTCGCCGATGGACTGGGCCGCGATGACCCCGACCGCCTCGCCGAGCTCGATGTGGTGGTTGGTGGCCAGCGAGCGGCCGTAGCAGGCGGCGCACACGCCGTGCTCCGACTCGCACGTGAGGACCGAACGGGCCGTGATCTCGGTCACCGTAGGATCGTCTCGCAGGACGTCCATGATCCGTGGCGAGATCTCCGTACCGGCCGGCAACACCTCCCCGTTGGACAGGGTGACGTCGCGCGCCAGCACCCGCCCGTCGATCCGGGTTTCCAGATACGCCCGGACGGTCTCGTCGTCCGGTCGAATGTCGCCGATGCGGATACCCCGAGTCGTCCCGCAGTCGTTCTGCCGAATGATCAGCTCTTGGGCCACGTCCACCAGCCGGCGGGTGAGGTACCCGGAGTCGGCGGTCCGCAGGGCGGTGTCCGCCAGCCCCTTGCGGGCGCCGTGGGTGGAGATGAAGTACTCGAGGACCGACAGCCCCTCCCGGAAGGAAGAGAGGATGGGGCGGGGGATCATCTCACCTCTCGGGTTGGAGACCAGCCCCTTCATGCCCGCGATCTGACGCACCTGCTGCGGGTTACCGCGGGCGCCGGAGTCCACCATCATGTCCAACGGGTTGAGCGCAATGGCGTGGAGGGTGTCCTCCATGGCCTTGCCGACCTCCGAGTTGGCGGAGGTCCAGATCTCGATCTCCTTCTGGCGCCGCTCGTCGTCGGTGATGATCCCCCGCTTGAACTGGGTCTCGGCCTTTTGGGCCTCGGCCTCGTAGCGGGCGATGATGTCCGCCTTGGACGGCGGGGTCTTCACGTCGTCGATGGAGATGGTAAGACCGGACCGGGCCGCGAAGCGGAAGGTCAGATCCTTGATGCGGTCCAGGCTTTCGGCCACATCGGCGCGGTCGTAGTTGTCCGCCAGGACACCCACGATGGAGCCGATGGAGCGGTCGCGTTTGCCGACAACCTCGTTGACAAACTCGAAGTCGTCGGGCAGGGCGGTGTTGAAGATGATCCGACCGGGCGTGGTCTCGATGGTCTCGTAGGCCGCCCCGTTCGACCCCGCCAAGCCGTCCGAGTCGCCGGCGCCCTCATCGGAGGGGCCGCCGAAGTCGGCGCGGCCGCCTGACGCCGGGCTGCCGTCCCCTTCGAGGTCGGCATCCCCATCGTGGGCACCGTCCCCGGCAGGACCGACGTGGCCGTTGCCGTTGGAGGCGGCCAGGGCCGCCGCGGCCACCGGGCGACGCCAGTGGACCTTGGCGTGCAGGGCCAGATCGCCGGCGTCATAGGCCAGCTCCACTTCGTGGAGGTGACGGAAGGTCCGCCCTTCGCCCTTCGCCCCATCCTCGACCAGCGTCAGGTAGTAGGCGCCGTAGACCATGTCGTGCGTCGGCGTGACGATCGGCCGGCCGGTTGCCGGGGAGAGGATGTTGTTGGCGGAAAGCATCAGGATGCGGGCCTCGGCCTGAGCCTCCGCCGAGAGCGGCAGGTGCACGGCCATCTGGTCGCCGTCGAAGTCGGCGTTGAAGGCGGTGCAGACCAGAGGGTGGATCTGGATGGCCTTGCCCTCCACCAGGACCGGCTCGAAGGCCTGAATCCCCAGGCGGTGCAAGGTGGGCGCCCGGTTGAGCAGGACGGGGTGCTCCTTGATGACCTCCTCGAGCACGTCCCACACCTGGGCCCGGCGGCGCTCGACCATCCGCTTGGCCGACTTGATGTTTTGGGCCAGCTCCAGGTCCACCAGCCGCTTCATCACGAAGGGCTTGAACAGTTCGAGAGCCATCTGCTTGGGCAGGCCGCACTGGTGCAGCTTGAGGGTCGGACCTACCACGATGACCGATCGGCCGGAGTAGTCGACCCGCTTGCCGAGCAGGTTTTGGCGGAACCGACCCTGCTTGCCCTTGAGCATGTCCGACAGGCTCTTCAGGGGTCGGTTGCCCGGCCCGGTGACCGGACGGCCCCGGCGCCCGTTGTCGAAGAGGGCGTCGACGGCCTCCTGCAGCATGCGCTTCTCGTTGTTGACGATGATCTCGGGGGCGCCGAGGTCGAGGAGCCGCTTCAGGCGGTTGTTGCGGTTGATGACGCGGCGGTACAGGTCGTTGAGGTCAGAGGTGGCAAAACGACCACCGTCGAGCTGCACCATCGGACGCAGCTCGGGCGGGATCACCGGCACCGCGTCGAGGATCATGGCGCGCGGGTCGTTGGCCCGCCGCCCGTGCTCGTCCCTCCGGTTGAAGGCCGAGACGATCTTGAGCCGCTTGATGGCCTTCTGGCGGCGCTGCACGGAGAGGGGCCGGCGGCCGTCGCTCGGGTCGATGGCCTCCCGCAGCTTGATCTCTTCCTCGTCGAAGTCGATCTCGCTGATCAGGCTGGCTATGGCCTCGGCGCCCATGCCACCCCGGAAGAACTCGCCGTAGCGGTCCTTCAGCTCTCGCCACAGCAGCTCGTCTTCGATGATCTTCCGCGAGTGAAGGTTGCGGAACTCGTCGAAGGTCCGCTTTACCAGGTCGAGCTCGGCCTCGGCCCGCTCCCGGATGGCGGTCAGCTCCTTGTCCACCTGCCGCTGCCGGGCCTTGAGCTCGGAGTCCTTGGCGCCCTCCGACTCCATCTTGGCCAGCTCGTCTTCGAGGGCCTTGAATCGGCGGTCCAGCTCCAGGTCGCGGGCCCGCTCGATCTCGCTCAGCTCCTCGGCCAGTTCGGCCTCGGCATTAGGCAGCTCGAGGTGGCGCTTGTCCTCGTCGACCCAGGTGACCAGGTTGGCCGCGAAGTAGATGACTTTCTCCAGCTGCTTCGCCTTGAGCTCCTCGCGGGCTTCCGTACCCATGAGTAGGTAGGCGAGCCAGCTACGGGTCCCGCGCAAATACCAGATGTGGACCACGGGGGCGGCCAGCTCGATGTGGCCCATCCGCTCGCGCCGCACCTTGGAGCGGGTGACCTCGACGCCGCAGCGCTCGCAGATGATGCCGCGGAAACGGACCCGCTTGTACTTGCCGCAGTAGCACTCCCAGTCCTTGGTGGGACCGAAGATCTTCTCGCAGAACAGCCCGTCCTTTTCCGGCCGGAGCGTGCGGTAGTTAATGGTCTCCGGCTTCTTTACCTCGCCGTTGGACCAGGTGCGGATGGCGTCGGCGGTGGCCAGACCGATCCGCAGCTGTTCGAAATTGTTGACATCCAGCATTAGCAATCACCCCGCATACAAAGTCCTCCGTCGATCCGGCTGGGCTGACCTGGACAGCCAGGCTGGCCCGGCCGGTCGGCAGGAACATGGGCGCCGGCAGGACCGGCACAAATTTGTGAAACCATCAGAATCCTCGCTCCCCGGCCCGCCTGGCGTCCTCCTCGTCGGAGCCGCGTTCGGGCCGGCTGATGTCGATGCCGAGCTCTTCGGCCGTGCGGAACACGTCCTCGTCCAGCTCGCGCATCTCGATCTCCTCGCCGGTGTGGCTGAGCACCTCCACGTTGAGGCAGAGGCTCTGCATCTCCTTGATGAGCACCTTGAAGCTCTCGGGGATGCCCGGCTCGGGGATGTTCTCGCCCTTGACGATGGCCTCGTAGACCTTGACCCGGCCGAGGACATCGTCCGACTTGATGGTGAGCAGCTCCTGAAGGGCGTAGGCGGCCCCGTAGGCCTCGAGGGCCCAGACCTCCATCTCCCCGAAGCGCTGCCCGCCGAACTGGGCTTTGCCACCCAGCGGCTGCTGGGTGATCATCGAGTAGGGCCCGGTGGAACGGGCGTGGATCTTGTCGTCGACCAGGTGGGCGAGCTTGAGGATGTAGACGTAGCCCACGCTGATGGGGTTGTCGTAGGGCTCTCCCGTCCGGCCGTTGTAGAGCGTGGTCTTGCCGTCCGAGCCGATGAGACGGCCGTCGGTGCCGTAGTCGGTGTGGGGCGCTTCGGGCTGCAGCTGCTCGAAGATCCGGCGGATCGTCGGGTGCCGGCCGGCATCGTCCTCTTCATCCCAGTGGGCGCCGTCGAACACCGGCGTGGCGATGTGCACCGAGGGCTGGCCCACCGGCTGCGTCTTGCGCTCCGTCCCCTGTACCGGAACGGTCGCCAGCGGGTTGCCTTCCCAGCCCCAGCGGGCCGCCCACCCGAGATGGCTCTCGAGGACTTGGCCCACGTTCATCCGGCTCGGCACGCCCAGGGGGTTGAGGATGATGTCCACCGGGGTGCCATCGGCCAGGAACGGCATGTCCTCGATCGGGAGGATCTTGGAGATCACGCCCTTGTTGCCGTGGCGCCCGGCCAGCTTGTCGCCTTCCGAGATCTTGCGCTTCTGAGCGACGTACACCCGGACCAGCTGGTTGACCCCCGGCGGCAGCTCGTGGGCGTCCTCCCGAGAGAACACCCGCACGTCGATCACCTTGCCGGACTCGCCGTGGGGGACCTTGAGGGAGGTGTCCCGGACCTCTCGGGCCTTTTCGCCGAAGATGGCTCGCAGCAGACGCTCTTCCGGAGTCAGCTCGGTCTCACCCTTGGGCGTGACCTTGCCGACCAGCACGTCTCCCGGTCCCACCTCGGCACCGATGCGGATGATGCCGCGCTCGTCGAGGTCCTTGAGGATCTCCTCGGAGAGATTGGGAATGTCCCGGGTGATCTCCTCGGCGCCGAGCTTGGTGTCCCGCGCGTCGACCTCGTGCTCCTCGATATGGATCGAGGTCAGTACGTCGTCGCGCACCAGCCGCTCGGAGAGAATGATGGCGTCCTCGTAGTTGTAGCCCTCCCACGGCATGAAGGCCACGAGGAGGTTCTTGCCCAGGCCGAGCTCACCCTGCTCGGTCGACGGCCCGTCGGCGAGGACCGCCCCCTTGGCCACCCGGTCGCCCTCGTTGACGAGGGTCCGCTGGTTGAGGCACGTGTTCTGGTTGGAGCGCCGGAACTTGGCCAGCCGGTGGATCCTCCGGCCCAGGGGGTTGCCGGCCCAGTCGGTCTGGCCGGGCTCGTACTCGACGGTGACATGATCGCCCGACACTTCGATGACCGTGCCGTCGCCCTCGGCGAGCAGCACGTCACCGGCGTCCCTGGCGGCGCGGGCTTCGACGCCGGTCCCGATGAAGGGAGCTTCGGGCCGCACGAGCGGCACCGCCTGCTTCTGCATGTTGGCGCCCATCAGGGCCCGGTTGGCGTCGTCGTGCTCGATAAAAGGAATGAGGGCAGTGGAGATCGACACGATCTGCTTCGGCGACACGTCCATGAGGTCCACCTCGGCCGGCGGCACGAAGTCCACCTCGCTGGTGGTGCCGTAGCTGGTGCCCGCGGCCCCGACCCGCACGCCCGGTCCTTGGGGCGCCCGGCGGACCAACACCCGGTCCTCGACCAGGGTGCCGTCCTCGGCCAGCTTGGCGTTGGCCTGGGCGATGACGTACTCCTCCTCCTCGTCTGCCGCCAGGTAGGTGATCTCGTCGGTGACCCGCCCGTCGGTGACCTTGCGGTAGGGCGTCTCGATGAAGCCGTAGGAGTTGATCCGCCCGTAGGAGGCGAGGTGGCCGATGAGGCCGATGTTGGGGCCTTCAGGGGTTTCGATGGGGCACATCCGCCCGTAGTGGGAGGTGTGCACGTCTCGGACCTCGAAACCGGCCCGCTCCCGGGACAGACCCCCAGGTCCCATGGCCGACAGGCGCCGCTTGTGGGTGAGCCCCGACAGCGGGTTGGTCTGGTCCATGAACTGCGACAGCTGGGAGGTCCCGAAGAACTCCTTGATGGCCGCCACCACCGGCCGGATGTTGATCAGGGTCTGCGGGGTGATGGCTTCCACGTCCTGGGTGGTCATGCGCTCACGTACCACCCGCTCCATCCGGGAGAGGCCGACGCGGACCTGGTTCTGGATCAGCTCCCCCACCGAACGGATGCGCCGGTTGGCGAAGTGATCCTGGTCGTCGAGGCGGTAGCCGGACTCCCCCTTGGCCAGGTGCAAGAGATAGGTGCACGCGGCCAGGATCTCGGCCCGCGAAAGGACGCCCTGACCCTCGGTGGGGCGGTCCAAGTCGATCCCGAACAGTTCGGAATCCTTGGTGATCTCCGGACCGAGCTTGCGGTCCAGCTTGTAGCGGCCGACCCGGGTGAGGTCGTAGCGCTTCGGGTTGAAGAAGGCGTTCTCGAAGTACACCCGAGCGGACTCGGTCGAGGGCGGCTCGCCGGGTCGGGCCCGCTTGTAGATCTCGAGCAGGGCCTCCTCCTGGGTGGGCGCCAGGTCGCGCTCCTTTTCCCACTGTCCTTCGAGGAACTCGAAGTGACGGACGAAGCGGTCCAGGAAAGCCTCGTCGGTGTAGCCGAGCGCTCTCAGGAGCACGAACAGGCTGAGCCGGCGCTTGCGGGCCACGCGTGAGCCGGCCGTGATGTCCTTGCCCGGCTTGGCCTCGACGTCGAACTCGATCCACTCCCCGCGGTAGGGGTGAATGGTTCCGGTCACGATGGTCTTGGCGTCGCGACCCGGCTGGAAGATCACGCCAGGCGACCGGACCAGCTGGGACACCACTACCCGCTCGGTGCCGTTGATGATGAACGTGCCTTTGTCCGTCATCATCGGGAAGTCCCCCATGAAGACGGTCTGCTCCTTGATCTCGCCGGTGTTGGCGTTTTGAAACTGGGCCCGCACGAAGATGGGGGCCGCGTAGGTCATGTCCTTTTCCTTGCACTCCTCCACTGAGAACTTCGGGGGCGGGCGCAGGTCCTGATCGGTGGGGTCGAACTCGAGGATCAACTTGAGCGAGCCCGAGAAGTCCTCGATCGGGCTGATGTCGCGGAACGTGTCCGCCAGGCCCTGCTCGAGGAACCACTTGAACGAGTCGCGCTGAATGGAGATGAGGTCCGGGAGCGGCAGGACCTCATCGAGGTTGGCAAAGGAGAAACGCTCCCGGGTGACGGGACGAGACGGCACAGGCCTACTCCTGGGGAGGGACGGTAAAGGAAATCGCCGCTGCGGAGGCGCGCCGAACCCGCGTCAACGGGACAGACAGCGCAAAGCGGGGGACCACGGCAACCGACCAGTATAGGCCGACACGCGAACAAAGGCAACAGCCTGGCGCGCGGAAAACCACAGGTTGCGAAAGAGGGTACGGCACGGAGGCCCGACGGTCAAGGTTTTCCGGGAAAAGAGCAGGCCAGGGTGGTCGACCGGCTCCGCCTGGCCCCGACGCGGGGGTGGCCAGACCCCCGCCTCCTCCGGGCGGATTCGGGTCGTCAATGCGCCTCCGCCGTCCTGGCCTACCCGCCTGTGACCCCGCCGCCGGCCGCCGAAGCAGGCGCTCACCCGACCCGAATCCAGGAGGTCCTTGATTCTCTCGTGGCGATCAGCAAGGATTGTGATCGGGGAACGGGTCCGCGGAGGGCCGGCGGGCAGCTTTGCTGTGCCGTGCCGACCCGAGGAGCCCCATGGAGACCAAGACGCAATCACCATCGTTCACCGTCAGCTTGCGCGGGTACGCGCGGGAGGAGGTGGACGAGTATCTCGACTCGCTGGCCGAGGCGCTCGGCCAGGCCGACGAAGCCGAGGAGCAGACCCGGCGGCTCCAGGCCCATGTGGCGCGCTGCAACGCCCGCATCAAGGAGCTGGAAGACCGCATTCGCGCCGACACCCCAAGGAGCGGCATCGCCCTCGGCGAACGGATCGGCGTCCTCCTGCACGAAGCCGAGGAGGCCGCGTCGGACACGGTGGCCCAGGCCGATGCGGAGGCGGCTCGGATCGTCACGGCCGCAGAAACGCGGGCCCACGAGGCGGACGAGTTGATGCGCACCGTCACGGCGCGGGCCGAAGAGCAGGCCCACCGCATCGAAACGGTCGCCCGGGGCGAGGCCGCCGATATCGTCGCCGAGGCCGAGGCCCGGGCGGCGGCCCGGACCCGCCAGATCGAGCAGTGGGCGGAGCAAGTGATCTCCCACACCCGGGCGGAGGAAGCCCGTCTTTACGCCGAGCAGCAGGCCACCAAAGAGGCCGCCACTGGGGAGCTTCAAGCCCTCGCCAGCCAACGGGCGAGCGCGGCGTGCACCCTCATCGAGCTGCGCGAGGCGATCGGGCGGGCGGTCGGCTTGGCCGGCGACGGGCCGGAAGCCGCCCCGGCCGCGCCGCGCGCGCTCCCCGTCAGCACCGCCAGAGACGACGTCAAGCCCGAACCGCTCGGCCCCGCCGGCGGGACCGACGATCTACCGACCGGCGAGCACCCGGCGGCCGACATGGCCGAGGGCGAGCAGTTCGAGGCCAAGCTGAACGCCTGGGTCACCGGAGGCGGCCTCATCGAGGGCTGACCGGATCGTTCGGGTCACCTCGACCCGGCGAGCACGGCGCCCATCACGAGGGACCCGTAGGGCTCCCCAGCGGTGCCACCCCCACGCCATTGCCGCGTGGGGGTGGCACCGTCTGGCGAGAACGAGCCAGGCGCGCCAGGCCTGGCGAACGAGCTACTTGAGCTCGACCGTGGCGCCGGCGGCTTCGAGCTGGGCCTTGGCCTTCTCGGCGTCTTCCTTGCTGACCTTTTCGAGGACGGGCTTGGGCGCAGCGTCGACGAGGTCCTTGGCTTCCTTGAGCCCCAGGCTGGTGAGCGAGCGCACTTCCTTGATCACCTGAATCTTTTTGTCACCGGCGGCAGTGAGGACGACGTCGAACTCGTCCTGCTCCTCCTCGGCCGGGGCCTCGGCTGCTCCGCCGGCGCCGGGAGCGGTAACCGCCTGGACGACTGCGGGCGCCGCGGCACTGACGCCAAAGCGCTCCTCGAAGTCCTTGAGCAGCTCGGAGAGCTCGAGGACAGTGAGGCCGGCGATGCTATCGAGGATCTCTTCTTTGGTGGCCATGACGTAACTACTCCTCAGGTTGCGTTGCGGTGGGGTCGGATTCGGAACTGGCGGAACCGGCCGCTTCGGCGGAACCGGCCGCTTCGGCGGAACCGGCCGGGTCGGCCGCTGGGGCGGCGTCGGCCGCTGGGGCGCCGTCGACCGCTGGAGCCGCGACAGATGGGGCGGCGTCGGCCGCTGGGGCGCCGTCGGCCGCTGGGGCGGCGTCGGCCGCTGGAGCCGCGACAGATGGGGCGCCGTCGACCGCTGGAGCCGCGACAGATGGGGCGCCGTCGACCGCTGGGGCGGCGACAGATGGGGCGTCGTCGGCCGCGGGGGCGTCGTCGGCCGCGGGAGCGGCGTCGGCCGCGGGAGCGGCGTCGGCCGCGGGAGCGGCGTCGACAGATGGAGCCGCATCGACAGATGGGGCGGCGTCGGATCCGGCTTCGGCCGGACCGGCTGCGGCGGCCACCGGCTCAGGCTCGAGCTCGGCGCTGGCGCTCGGCGCTGGCGCGTCGTCTGCGGGCTCGGCTGCCGCGCGCTGGTCCCGGAGGGCAGCCAGGCCGAAGGCCAGGTTGCGCGGGAGGGCTTGCAGCAGGCCCGCGAGCTGTTGGAGGGGAGCCGCGAAACCGCCGGCCAGGCGGCTCAGGAGGACCTCCCTCGATGGGAGCTCGGCCAGCGCCGAGGTCTCGGACGAGCCGATGACCTTGTCCCCCAGCACTCCGCCCTTGATGACGAGCAGCGGGTTGGTCCGGGCGTAATCGCGGAGCACCTTGGCCACCGCGGCGGCGTCACCGTCGACGAACGCGATTCCCGTGGGGCCGATCAGCAGCTCCTCCAGCTCCGCCAGGCCAGAGCCCCGGGCAGCCAGGCGGACCAGCGTGTTCTTGTAGATCTTGTACTCGCCGCCGTTGGACCGCAATGACCGGCGCAAGCCGGCGAGGTCCTTGACGTTGAGGCCCCGGTACTCGGTCAGGATGGCCGCGTTGGACTCGCGGAAGCGTTCGCGAACCTCGTCGACGATCGCCACCTTCTCCGGTCTCGGATCGTCCATCGGTCACCTCCTCCTTCACTCGTGGTCGCTGACGCGCGAGCGGTACCACTCCAGGAGGGGCGCCTCTCACCTCGTCAGGTCGGGCCGGTCGGGCCCACTTCGATGCCCCGAAAAGGGCATACCGGATGTCTTTGGCTTAGGGCTCTGCCACCCGACCATTGGGGACGGATGGAAAAACTTGATTGTCACAACCGGCGCAGCCAGCCTCCACCAAGCTACACCAGAAGTCGGATGCCCTGCCGTTCACGGGCGCGGTGGCGGTCCGGACGCTGATCACCGTCGGTGCGCTCCTGACGCTGGCCGGCCTGGTCATGACCCGCCTCGGCCGGTCCCGGGAGAGCGCTAGGAACTGATCCGCCGGGCCTCCGCCGTCCGTTCAACCGCCCCGGGCCCGCCATCATCTGACGTCGCGGGTGGTGTAGAGATGAGTGGTGAGGCCTCCGACGGAAGTGGGCGCAGGAAGGTGGGCCAGATCGGACTTCCGAACCCGAGCCTTTGCCGTGCCCGCGGCTAGCCGCCCGGTGATGGGGGCCCGGCGACTTCGCCGGCTAGTGGGGCCTTCGGTGGTCGCCACCTTGCTCCTCGCCGCGTGCGGGTCGTCGCACCATCCGAGCGCCAGCCCGCCGACGACCGCTCCTTCCTCCACCACCTCATCGATTGGGACGTCGACCTCACCAGGTGAGAGCTCGCCTCCGGCGAATGCGTTCGTGGTCACCAAGTACGGCGCCGATCCGACCGGATCTCGAGATTCGACCAGCGCCATCCGCGACGCCCTCAGCGCAGCCGAGCAGTCGCCAGGAGCGACGGTCTATTTCCCCGCCGGACGGTACCTGCTCGACCAGAAGACAAAGGGCGACGCGGCCTTCGTGCTTAGCGAGCACGCCGTCAACATCCTGGGCGCGGGCGCTTCTCGAACCACCATCGTGCAGGAGGTCGGAGCCAAGAACGGGTACAGCCAGGGGCAGGGAATTTTCGAGATCAGGACAGGCGGGAACGGACAGCCGGGCGGGGGCGATGGTTCGACGATCTCGGGTCTCACCCTGGATAGTGCCACCTACGACGGCGGCACCACCATCCTCGACTTCGGCAACAACACCACCATCAGCGACGACGTGATCCTCGGCCCCCGAAGCAGTCACGATTACAACAAGGACCAGTTCGGCCTGCGTGTGCTCGACATCTGCAACCACACCAACCTGGCGACCCATCACCACGGCAACAACACCGTTCGGGACCTCCTCATCGTCGGCCGCGGGAACGCCGGAGCCGTGGACCTCGACATCTCCTGCCAGGAGAACGACACCATTTCCAACGTGACCGACACCGGTAACGGGGTGGCGCTGTACATCGACCGCGGCGTCACGCTGGACGGGCTCACCTTCCACCCGGGCCCAATTGCGGCGGGCGCCCAGCCGTACATCGTCACCCCGCCGGCGAGCAACCTCCTGATCGAGGACGTGACCACCTACGGGTCGGGCGGGAGGTTCCAATCCTCACCCAAGGGCTACATGGTGAGCGCTTCGAGCATCGTGCACGAACAGATGCTCGGCGGCCCGTCGACCACCCTCCGTGTAGGAGACGTCGAGCAGCTGCGGATCGAGGCCAGCAAGCTGGAAGCGATCCAGATCATCCCGAGCCAGGCCCTCGACGGCATCACCGTGGTCGGATCCTCGGTCGGGCCGATCCAGTGCCTGGGACCGGGGCATATCGAGGGTCTCCAGGGCGTCACCTGCTCCTGACGCCCGCCCCCTCGACAATCTGAACGCTCCGTAGCCGGTTTGTAACAATCGTGATAACAACTCCCTTTCTATTTCCGCGGATGGGACAACTCGGCTACAGTGTCGCTGGCTGCGCGATCGTCAACGAACGCAAAACGAATGAGTGATGACGAGTTCGATCCCACAGCGTTGTGGTTCGGCGCCAAATGAGAGGGGTTCGGAGGAGGGGCTTGTGCTCGACGGTCTGTCGCCAGGAGCACGGATGTCGAACGAGGGGGTAGAAGGCGGGCATGGACCTGGACGTCGCCCGTCGTTGAGCGTGATCGTCCAAGTGGAGCCGGCGGATCCGCAACTCCCCGCCTACCTCCGGGAAGTGCGAGCGGCAGCTGCGGCAGTCAACGGGCAAGTGATCGCTTCTTGTCGTGAGCCCTGGCCTGACGCGCCGCTGGACATCGACGTGGTAGTGGCCAACTCCGGGGGCAAAGCCGACTGCTATGACAGGGCCGCCCAGCACGCGGTCGGAGACCTGGTTGCCTTCCTGGACCGGCACGTCACCCCGTCGCCCGAGTGGGCCACCAAGGCCCAGCAGGCCTTCGACGGCTCCGACGTGATGATCGTCGGCGGACCCGTCATCCCGCAGGGGTCACGGACCGGCGAGCGGGTGGGCGCCCTGGTGATGACCCACTATCTCCGGGCCACCCCGGCCGCCCACAACGCCCGCATGGCCAAGCGCCGAGAAGTCCGGGAGGTGGGTTGGTCGAACCTGGTTGTGCGGGCCGACGCCTTTCGCGCGGTCGGTGGGTTCCAGACGCCGATCGGGGAAGGCAGCGCCAGCGTCCGCCTCTGTTACAAAGTCCGGAGCCTGCTCAATGGCAAGGTGATCTCGGATCCCGGACTGGCCTTGAGCGCCCCTGCACCCCGCTTCCCTGGACCGTTGCTCCGCGACGTCGCTGACTACGGGAAATCTCGGGGCAACCTGGCCCACCGACTTCCCGAGGTGGCCCCGCTCCTTCCGTACGCCATCCCGTCCCTGGTGTTGGTCATCTTCGTGGCTGCGGCCAGCATCGCCCTCGGGATCGGGGCCGTCTGGTTGGCCCTGTTGGTCGCGGCGGCGATCTACCTGGCCGCGGCGATGGCGCCCTTGACCCTCGGGCTACGCGCCCCGGGCGGACCCTTCGATCGTTTGATGGCCTGCTTCGCCCTACCCATCGTGCTGACGGTGTTCGGTCTCACGTTCGCGCGGGGCTACTTCGGCGGCAGCTCGGAGATCTCCCCACCGCGTGAACGCGAATCACCCCTCCGGGTATTGATCCTCAACTGGCGGGATGTGACGCACCCGTGGACGGGGGGAGCCGAAACGTACATGCACGAGATCGCCCGGCGCTGGGCCGCGGCCGGCATGGACGTGGCCTGGCTCACCCAGCGCCACACGGGCAGCCCTCGTCACCAGGTGATCGACCGGATCCATTTCTACCGAGTCGGTGGGCGCTTGACGCTGTATCCCCGGGCCGCCCTGACCTATCTTCTCCGCCTCCGGGGCCGCTACGACGTCATCGTCGACTGCGAAAACGGCGTTCCGTTTTTCTCGCCGCTTTACAGCCGCTTGCCCACCGTGCTCGTCGTGCACCACGTGCACCAGGAGATTTTCCGGACCCAGCTCCCGCCTCTCCTCCGCTGGTTCGCCCTCTGGTTGGAGGGCTCGTTCATGCCCCGCGTCTATCGCGGCACTCAGGTGGTGGCGGTCTCAGAGGGCACACGCACCGACTTGATCGGCCTCGGTTTCGACCCGGCCCGCGTCACCATCGTGACCAACGGCGTGGTGCCCCCGCAGGAGACATCGGTGCCTCGCTCGCCCCATCCGACCATCCTGCACATGGGTCGACTCAAGCCGCAGAAGTCGGTCGACGTTCTGATCCGATCGCTGCCTCGGATCGTGAGCAGGGTGCCCGGGCTGCACGTCGACATCGTCGGTCAGGGTCCGGACCGGCACCGGCTGGAGCGCCTGGCGTGGCTCACCGGGATGGCCGGTTGCGTGCGTTTTCATGGCTACGTGACCAGCCGCGTGCGTGACGAGATCGCGGCCAGCGCCTGGGTTGCCGCCTGCCCGTCCTCTTTTGAAGGGTGGGGCGTGGTGTGCATGGAAGCCAGTGCGAGGGGGCTGCCGGTGGTGGCATCGAATGTCTCCGGGCTGCGGGAATCGGTTCGCGATGGCGTAACCGGACTACTGGTGCCCCACGGCGACGAAGTCGCGCTCGCCGACGCCATCGTGTCGCTGTTGCAAGACCCCGAGAAGCGCCTCGCCATGGGCTCCGAAGGGGTGGAGTGGGCCGCTCGCCACACCTGGGACGAGAGCGCGTCGAAATTCGCAGCTCTCGTCGCCGACCAGATCGGGATGGAAAAGACCGATGGCGAGAAGCGGCCGGCCCTGGCCACGGCGACAGGACAGTGGTTCGGATGGTGACGGGCACCGCGGATCGGCTCACGCATTGCGTTTCGGTAATCGTCACCACTCGAAACTCGGCCCGGACGCTCGAAGCGTGCCTGGCCAGTATCCGCCGGCAGGCGCATCCCGACGTCGAGCTGATCGTGGTGGACAACAACTCGAGCGATGACACCGTGGATATTGCCGACCGCTACAGCGACATCGTCGCGACCAAAGGTCCAGAGCGGAGCGCGCAGAGGAACTACGGAGCGGAACTTTCGCGCGGCGAGGTTCTGGTGTTCATCGACTCGGACATGGTCCTCGAAGATCAAGTGCTCGCGGACGGCGCGCTGGCGCTGCAGCAAGCGGGCGTGCGAGGAGTGGTCATCCCCGAGCGGTCCTTCGGCGAGGGCTTCTGGACGAAGTGCCGGATGCTCGAACGGCAGTGCTACACCGGCGACGACACCGTCGAGGCGGCCCGCATCTACAAGCGGTCCGACTTCTTCGCAGTGGGCGGCTTCGATCTCGCGCTGAATGGGCCCGAGGATTGGGATCTGTCCCGCCGCATCACCGCTGGGACAACCGTTCCACGCACCGATGCCATCATCCACCACGACGAAGGCCGCACCACCCTGCCGGGCTGTTTTGTCAAACGTCGCTATTACGCGCCCGGCTATTTGCGCTACCTACGCAAGCACCGCGGGTCGGCGCTGGACCGGGCGAACCCCGTGCTCCGATCGGCGTTCTTGCGCCACTGGCGCACGCTGATCCGTCACCCCGTGATGACACCGGGCATGTTCGTGCTGAAGGCCGTGGACCTGGGAGCGGTCCTCCAGGTGGCCGCCGAGCAGTACGTTCTGCGGCGATCAGCCGACCGCTTCGGCGAGGTCTACCAAAACCAGGACGCGGCCCGCGACGACATTCGCCCGCTCATGCTGACCTTCGGCTCCGTGCAGCGCGCCGACGGTGGCGTCCAAACCCGGGCCCGCCTGACGGCCGAGACCTTCGCCGAGCTCGGGGTGCCGATGACCGTGGTGAGCACGCGCGAGCCTGCTCCTGGCGAGACTCCCACCTGGGCGGCGCGGCTGCGGGTGCCCCTGTCGAAACCGGTGAAGGGGTTTTCGCCCGAACTGGTTCGGTTGATTCGGGCGGAGGCCGCCAGCAACACGATGGTGCTGATCACCAACGCCATGTTCATGCCTGCCATCGCCGCGGCGCGCATCACGGTGCCGCTGGTGTGGGACACCAACGAATGCCAGACCCTCCACTACCGCCGCCTGCCCGGCTCCGTCGCCAACCGGGCCAAGCTCGCCGTCTGGTTCCTCCTCGAGAGGTGGGCCGCTCACCGCTGTACGCTCGCCATCGCTATCGGCGAGGAGGAGGCGGAGACCTGGCGGGCAACCCACCCGGCCCTCCGCACCAAGCTGGCGGTCGTCGACCACGCCGTGCTGGCCACGCCCCGGGACCCCGCCGCGTCCCGACGAGCGCTGGAGTCCCGGCTCGGTCGCCACTTCCCCGGACCGGTGCTGGTGTTCCTGGGGACCTTACGGGCCAAGCACAACGCGGCCGCGGCAAGGTGGATCGTGGACCAGCTGGCCCCTCAGCTTCCCGACGAGGTCACTATCGTATTGTGCGGCCCGGACAGCGACATCTTGAGCAGACCTCCCGGCCGAGGGGCCGCAGTGGTCGGACTTGGTGCCGTGGAGGACGCCGACGAGGTCGTGGCCGCGGCGGATTTCTGCCTGGCGCCCCTGTCCGCCGGCGCCGGGGTGAAGACCAAGGTCCTGCACTACTTGGCCCACGGGAAGCGGGTCGCCGGGACTGCCACCGCATTCGAAGGGGTGGAGGGCGCACCGGGGCTGTACGCGGCGCCGCTCGAGGACTTCGCCGGCCTGGTTGAAGGGCTCTTGCGGAGTGAGGAATCGGCGCCCGATGCCAATGAGCGAGCCCGGTCGGAGCAGGAATGGCTGGACCGGCATCACGGTCGGAAACACATCGCTGCGCAGTGGAAGAAGGTGTTGGAATGTCTGTCGTCGACGACGTCGGGGTGATCCCGGGCCGGGCCGACCGCGTGCTACTCGCAGGGATCGCTCGGTCCGGGACGTCGTGGCTCATCCGGGCTTTCGCCCGGACCCCGGGCACGCGCCATTACTACGAGCCCGACAACATCGACGCTGACCCCACGGGCGTACGACCGGTTGGGCGCAGCGGCTACGGCCCGTACCCGATCATTGACACGGACGTGAATCGGGGGCTCTACGAGCCGCTGTGGGACGTGGTATTCGCGGGGCGTCTCCCCAGGCGCCGGGGCTGGAGGCTGACCGCGGCCAGGACTGCGCTCAAGCTGCCGCCCGGCCTTCGGAACCACCTCATACGCGGGTCTTCCCGAGTGCTCATGGCCCTGCCAGGCGGCCCCGAACGGACCGCGGTGAAAACGATCTATGGCGCCTTCTCCCTCGACTGGCTGGTGGACCACTACGAGCCCAAGGTCATCGTGCTGCAACGGCACCCGTTCAACGTGGTCTCGAGTTGGCGGGAGCTGCAGATCCCCGGATTCGATCTGACGACCCGCCCAGCGCTGCTCCAACGCTATCGAGACCGGTTCACCGGCAATCCTCCAGGACCCGACGCGTCAGAGCTCACCAAGATCGCGTGGCAGGTCGGGCTGCTCACCACTGCGGTTGGGGACTCCCTCGATCGGCATGACGACTGGCTGCTCGTCGACCACGAGTGGCTCTGCGCCGACCCAGTCGCCAACATCCACCAGGTCTGCGATCGCGTCGGGCTCCCCTGGTCAACGGACGTGGAGGCGTTCATCCACGAATCCAACCGGCCTGGGGTGGGTTTGAAACCACAACGTGTCACCGCTGAGCAGCCCAACCGGTGGCGGGGCCGATTGACCGACGATGAGGTCGACGAGATCACCAACGTCCTGCAGCAGTTTCCGCGAGCGGGGTGGATCCGCGAACCGGAACACGGGAATCCGTAGCGAGTGGCACGATGGTTCAGGCGGCCGTAAGCGGCCCGGGGGACGCACGCAGCGACGCTCCGGAGCGGCGCAGCTTCGTCCGCTACAACGTGCTGGCAACCGGTTCGACCCTGATTGCGGGAGCCCTGGGGTTCGGGCTCCAGTCCATCACCAGTCATGCTTTGAAACCGGGCTCCTACGGCAAGGCCTTCGTCGTCATCACCTTCTTCTCACTGCTGACGCGCCCCTCTGCCGCCTTCGGGCGCTTGGTGGCCTGGCAGACGAGCCGGGAACGTTCCGAGGACCCAGAGGGCCAGGTCCGGTCCAACGTCCTGCGGGAGGTGACCATCAAGCTGCTCCTGGTCGGAGCCGCCGTCGGACTGCTGTGCTGCGCCCTCGGCTCACTGCTCGGCGACTACATCGGAGTCCCGGTCAGCTACATCATCGCCGGCGCGGTGGCGGTGCCGTGCATGCTGGCGATCCAGCCGCTGCTCGGGGGCCTCCAAGGCGAGAAACGCTTCGGGCCCTGGAGCTGGCTCAACATTTGGGTAACGCTCAGCCGGGTCGTGCTGGTCGTCGCCCTCATCTACATCCTGGGTGCGTACGGAGTGGTGTGGGGCACGACGCTCTCGGCCATCGCCACCTTCGTAGCCGCCGCGGTCGCCGTCCGGCCGATGCTCCGACGCGGCCCGGCTGACCATCCCACCGAGGGTCGAACGCCATTCCGATGGAAACCAGTGGCGCCGTTCATCGTCACTGCCGTGGCCTCGACATTGGCCATCGGGGTATTTCTCAGCGCGGATGTGATCATCGTCGAGCACTTCTTCAACACGACCGATGGCGGTCAGTACTCCGTGGTCTCGGCCATAGGAAACTCCGTGTTCTTCATCACTGGCGGGGTGGTGGCCGTGGTCTTTCCGCTGGTTGCCGAACGCCACGCCCGCAACCGGAGCACCTTCGGGGTCATGGGCGCATCGTTGGCGCTCTGTGCGCTCATGACGGCGATCGGCACGCTCGGTCTCCAGCTCTTCGGGCGTTTCATCCTGCTCAATTTCGCCGGGCGCCGTTACGTGCCCGGCGACCGGTATCTGGGCTGGTACGCGCTGGGGATGGGACTCATCGGTTGTGTGGTGGTTTTGGTCAACACCCAGCAGTCGCTCAACCGGATGACGCTGCTCTGGATACTGATACCGGCGACCATCGCCAGACCCGCCCTGCTGGTGTTTTTTCATGGAACTCTTATGACCGTCGTGGTGGTGAGCGACATCTCCGTGGCAGTGTTCGGCTCTATCATGCTGGCGATGTACATCGTCTCCGAGAGGGCTCGACAACGCGACGCCCTCCCCGAGGCGGGGAGTGGGTTCTCTAGCGAGCGCGTGATACCCGAACCGGCGGAATGACCCAAAGCGCCGAAGAGGGGCGGCGGCCGGGTCTGGCCGAATCGTGGCGTCGACGCACGGAATGGCTGGTGGCCAAGCCGTGGCGGGTCGTTGGGCTGCTCGCCGTCATCGGGCTGCTCATCCGCCACGCCTGGATCACCACCAAGCCCCTGGCTGCGGGCGACTGGCACTGGCCGTCGCGTGCCCGAGTCCTCGAGTGGTTCCCGTGGCCGTCGGTGTGGGACAGCACCCTCGGGTTCTCCGGCGAAAACCGCTTCCTCGACGCCTTCCGCTTTCCGGTGTACGCCGTCAATGGGGCGATCGCCACCGCGGGCGGTTCCTGGACGCTCATCGAGAAGGTCGTGTATTTCGTGCCCTTCGCGGTGCTGCTTCCTGTGGCGGGCTGGCTGCTCGCTCGCGAGATCCTGGGCCCCACCCGGTGGGCGCTGATCGCCCCCCTGCTTCTCGTGGGGAACACGTACTTCCTCATCAACGGAGACGGTGAGGTCCCTCTGGTGATGGGTGAGGTGATCAGTTGCCTGGTCCTGGTCGCCTTCATCAGAACGATGCGCCGCCTCTCCTTCAAGTGGGCGATCATCACGGGCCTGGGGGTCGCCGCCACCGCGGCCTTCGACATTCGTCCCGCCTATCTCTCCGTCCTCTTGATGGCCGGCTACCTTTTTGTCCTCGCCGTCGCCGAACCCGGCTGGCGTCTGCTCGGCAAGCGGGTCCTGTTGAGCGTTCTGGCCGGCGCCGTCTTTGCCGGAACGCAGGCCTTCTGGGTCGTCCCCTTCCTCACCTATCACGGCCATCCCGGCCTACCCACCCCGCGAACGCCGAACTTCAGCATCATCACGCTCAGCCACGGGATCGCAGGGGTGGCGGCCGGCTGGACCGGAGGTCCGCCCGCGGCGCTGGCCGAGGCTCCCCTCAACCCGATGTTCATGGTTTTGCCGCTGCTCGCGATGATCCCCCTCCTGCGGCGGAAAATGCAGCCGGAGCTGGTCTGGCTGGCCCTGGCCGCGGTGATCTGCGCGTTCCTCGCCAAAACCAACACCCCACCGTTCGGCGGCGTGTACGACTGGATGTACCTCCACATTCCAGGGTTCAAGCTGTTCCGTGAAGGATCGAAGTTCTTCTACCCCATCGCCATCGCCTACGCCGTCCTCATCCCGGCTGCGCTCTCTTCCATGGTCGAAGTGCTGCCCCGGCTGCGCGGCCGGCTCCGCCACTCCCTGCGGGCCGTCCTGGTCGCATCCGGCGTCCTGCTCGTGGTCATAACCACCTCGACGCTTCTCGTTCTCGAACGCGGCCAACTCGGATCCACGACCACGCCGGTCGCCCAACCCACTTCGTTCTCGCAGGTTTCGGCCCTGCTCGACGCCGATCACCAAGCGGGCGGCGTGCTCTGGTTTGGCTCGCCTCTCTACGAGGCCAACCAGAAGGAACACCGGTACGTAATCACCTCGGCCACCCACGCGGTGACGAACCTCACCGGCAACATCACCGCGACCGAAGTCAACCACCGAGACGTCCTGCAGTACTACTGCCGGGTCATCACCGACCCGTACTGCTACGTCAACCAAACGATCTTCCCCTATCTGGCCGGCATGACCGGAGCTTCGTACCTCATCGCCCCGGGGGGATCGGATGTCGGTCACCTGCCTCACGGGGTCACCCGCGAATGGCTGCGCCAGCAACTGACCGCCATGTTCGGCCAACCCACCGCGCTCGGCGCCCCTGCCACCCAACTGCTCGTATGGCACATCCACACGACCCAACCGGCCGTCGCCAACTATCCCGCCGTGGCCCTGGTCGATTCCGGCCCCTGGTCGCTGTCCCAGGTTCTTCCCGCCCTGCAAGCGATGGCGATTCCCGCCGCCTACCGGCAGTCGTTTGACCGCTCGGACTTCCCTCCGGCGCCCGCCAATCTCGCCGACTCGGTCAGGGTCATCCCCCAGGTCAATGGGGGCTGCTGGGCGACCGCCGCGGGTCAAATAGGCGTGATGGCCCAGACGGACAGCGGGGCGATCGACGTCCGCATCGCCGGGCAAGCGGCCACCACGACCCTGCCGTTGCTGACCCGTTCGTCACGGTCAGGATGGGGCCTGTACGGTCCAATCACCCTGCCGGCGGGACTCACCCCGATCGCCGCCGCCTCTGCGCAGACTCCGCTGGGCCCTTGCGTCCAGTGGTCGCAACTGACGGCGGTCGCCTTCGGCAACCACGTCCAAACCGCGGGCCCGACCCACGCCGCCGCCAATGGTGAACAGCTCAAGGCCCCGGCCGCGGCCACACCCGGCCCCTGGACCGAGCTACGCCGTTTGTACGATCCCGGCTGGCGGTTGCACGGCCGCCGGCCGGCAGCGGTCGGCGACGGCCTGTTCAACCTGTACAACCCGCCTCATCCGGTCACCACCGCCAAGGGCTTCGGCTTCACCTTTTCCACCCTGCCGTGGGAGCATCGCGGCGACGCGCTGACCGCGCTGACCGTCCTGGCCGCCCTGGGCTTGATCGTGGTCTTCGCCAGGAGGGAACGGAGAGCACCACCAGTTCCCGTGGCCCCGGTCCCACTGGCCGGTCGGATCGCGCCGCTCGTCGGCATCCTGGGAGTGTTTTTTATCGGACTGACGGGCCTGGCGGTCACCTTGTCCTGGTTCGGGGTTCCTTCCATCGCGCCGTGGACCGCCGTGACACCCGATCCGTATGCCCTCGACGTGGTCTTCGGCGCGACGGCACTCGCCCTCCTCGGTCTGTCGCTGATCGTTCGCCTCGGCGAGCGCCTCGTTAGCCGGGTCGCGGTGACCGTACCGGTCTTCAACAAAGCTCGCCGCCGAAAGGCGGCGCTGATCACCGCGACCACCCTCATGGTTGCGGCCTGCGGTGGCGGAGCCAATAGCGCCAACCAGGCGCTCAACCGGGCCCAGCAGGCCGGTGCCCCGTCGCAGCAGGTGGTAGGGGAAACGCTCGACGAAGCCCGACTGGCCCAACAAGCCAAGCGACCACACGCCTGCATCGCCGACTACACCAAGGCCCTGAAAACCTATCCGCGACTCGTGAGCGCATACGCCGGTCGGGCCGCCTGCTACGGGAGCGTCGACGCGGCCGCCTCAGTGCACGACCTAAATCGGGCCCTGGACCTGGACCCCGGCGACCCCGCCCTGCTGCTGCAGCGTGCTGTCGCCGACCGACGCTCCGGCGACCTGGGTGCCGCGGAGCAGGACTATCACAGCGCGGCCAATGCGCCCGCCGCCACCGCGGCCGAGATGCTGCAAGCCGTCGACGGGCTCATTGCCATCGATCAGGTAGCCATCGCTACGCAGGTGCAGCAGGCCGCCGTGGCGCGCTTCCCGAGCTCGCCACTGATGCAGCTGGGGGCCTACAACCTGGCGCTCGCCAATGGCAACGAGGACGCCGCCGGAAACGCCCTCGACGAGGCCGGCAAAGAGGCGGTCACTTCCAGCGACGTCATCTCGGTGCTCAGTCGCCGCTGCGGCTATCAGTTGTCGCGCCAGCAGTACCAGGTGGCCGTCGCCACCTGCCAGCGCGCGGCCACCTTGGGCTCCGATGGATCCGGGGCGTACGACGACCTCGCCGCGGGCTTGGCCCAACTGGGTGACCTACAGCAGGCCATCGTCGCCATGACCAACTCCATCGGGTCTTTCCAGGGAACCGTGGGCCCGAACGCCCAGCCGGCCGGCGTCGACGGATTCGGCTTGGCCCACCTGTTCGAGGCTCGGGGACGTCTCTACGTCGAGACCCACCAGATCCCGCTAGCGCTCGCCGATTACCAACAGGCACTCAAGGCCGTCCCGCCGCATTCGCCGGATTTCGTGGCCCGGTTGAAGGCCGACGTCGCCGCAGCCAAGCGCGACCAATAGAAGCTCCCGACGAGCCCCTCGACCGGGCTCCCCCGCGATGGCGGACCGTCGCGGCTCAGAGGGGATAGCCGGCCGGCTCTTGTCCCTCTGCGCCAGCGTCGAAGGGTTCCTCTTCCGGTTCCGATCTGTCCGGGCGGCGACGCAGGCTCCGCCAAAGGGTCGGAACCGTGGAGACCGCAGCCGCCACCACCCCGAGGGCACCCGAAATGGCCGCGCCGTAGAGGGTGACTTTGGGTTTCGGCGTGGACAGGGTCCAGTGATGCACGATCGGCGCGGCGATCACCGCGGCCACCAGCCCAAGGAGCCCGCCGATGACGCCCACGAGCAGGGCGTCGGGCAGCACGTTCCAGAGGTCGGCCACCCCCTGGCGGGTGGGGGTGAGAAACCGGTACAGCCGGCCGAGATGGAACGCCCCGGCAATGAGCAGTACCACCGCCGACAGCTCCAGGATGCGCTTCAGGTAGTCGGCCGCTTGCACGTTGAACTTCGACAGATTCCGCTGCGTGGTGATCGTGAAGTCCGCCTGAGCCGGATTCACAATGTCGTGCCGGTTCATCAGCGTGTTCATCGCTTGGCGGGCTGCCGCTGTCGCCCCGGAGGCGCTGTCCGCCCGGATCAGAATCTGTTCGATCGGCGAGCCGGCGGCCGGCATCAGTGCTTGCCATGCCGTGGTGATCGGCATCACCGCCAGATCGTCGCGATCGTACGCGCCCACATAACCGCGAGGCGCGAACGTGCCGATCACCTGAAAGGACTGGTTGGCGATGACCACGTTTCGGCCGACCGGATCGGCACCGGCAAACAGGCTATTGACGACCGTTTGGCCCAGCACCACCACCCGGGCGTTTTGCTGAACCTCGGTGGGAGTGAGGAACCGGCCCTGGACCACCTGGTAACCCGCGGCGGCAGGGAACGTGGCGGTGGACCCGAGGACATCGGTGGTAAATGTCCGGGTGAGCGAAGTGACCTCGTCGCTCAACCCGACCGTGGGCGCCACCGCGACGGCGTCTGGAACGAAGCCCGGGTTGGCCAGGGCGGACACGTCATCGGTAGTCAAGCTCGATGAGGGGAATCCGGCCTGTACTCCCGACGACGACGGAGCGGTCCCCGCCACCACCACCAGGTTGGGGTCGAGCCCGCCCGCCGCCTTTTTGGACAGCGCCGAGGCACTGTGACCGAAACCCAGGGCCAGGGCCATCGCCGCCACGCCCGCGGCGATGGCGAAGACGTCGACCAGCACCCGGAACACCCGCGTTCCGGCGGACGCGCCCTCCGTCGGGGAGCCGCCAGAGGCGATCATGCCGCGGACAACAGCGCACCAACCACCCGGCAGCAAGTCCTCACTGCGATACCGCGACCGTGGTGGCCGACTGTGGCAGACCCTGGTTGGCCGAGAGAACCACCTGTTCGCCATTCGTCAGACCAGACGTGATCTGCACCAGCGCGGTGCCCTGCATACCGGTCGTGATGGCCGTCGGCACGGCTCGCTTGCCACTCCATACATCTGCATGTGGCAGGCCGCCGAGGAGGTACACCGCCGTTTGCGGAACGGCCAACACGTTGGTCGCGTGGTCCACCTGGATACTGACATCGACCGGCATCCCGGCAAACAGTTGACCGGTGGAAGCGTCGGGGACGACGGTGACGTAGAAGAGGTAGCTCCCGTTTACGAGCGCCGGGTTCTGGGCTACCGCCAGGACTCGGCAGGCCTGGGACACGCCTGCCACCGTGTTGGCGGTAATGGTGCACGCCTGGTTCGGATGGACCTGCTGGACCTCGTTGGGCGGCATGGCGATACCGACGACAAAACTGTTGGCGTCACCGATGAGGATAAAAGGCTGCGATGACGAACCCGACGAGGTGGAACTGCTCGACGTGGCGCCTGACGTGGCCGGAACCACGGCGTTGGTGCCAGGAAGGGTCTGCGATGCAGTGGCGCTGGTCGTGACGGTCTCGCCGACCTGGCCGTTGATCTCCAACACCGTTCCGTCGCTCGGCGCCAGCACCGTGGTCGCCGCCAAAGCCGCTTCCGCGGTACCTAGCTGTGAAGTTGGCGGATGCCACAGCCGCTTGGGCACTGGCCACCTGGGTGGCGTCGGGGCCGCTCGCAGTCTGCAGCGCGGCCTGCGCCTGATTCACTTGACCCTCGGCATTGGTGATCCTCAACTCGCCGTTGGCCTGATCACTCGCCGCTTGGGCCTGGTCGAGTTGGAGCTTGTTCTGGGCCGTCGTGAGCGCCGCCTGGTCGGCTGCGCACGCTTGAGCGTTCGGCGGATTGGCCGCGGCGCACCCATCGGCGTTGAAGCGGGCCTGGGCGGTAGCCACCTGCTGGTTGTCGGCGGCCACGATCGTCGTATCCTGGTCGTTGGTGGCGGCCACTGCGGATTGGGTTTGGGAAAACACCGCCTCAGCCGAACTGAGGTTGGCCTGCAGGGTGGGATTATTGCTCGCCGTCCCGGCTTGCGCCTGAGCCAGGCTGGTCTGCGCCGAGGCTAGCTGGGCCTGGGCCTGGGCCACCGAGTTGCGGGCCTGGGTGCTGTCGAGTTGGGCCAGGATGGTTCCCTTGGTCACCTTGGCGCCCACCTGGGTATCGATGGCGCTGATGGTGCCGCCCGCGGCGAAGTTGACGCCGATCTGCGATGCGGGCACGACGGTGCCGGTGGCAGATTCCGTCACCGGGAAGCTGCGCACCGCCGCGGTGGCGAGCTGGGGTGCGGTCTTCGGACCGGAGCCGCCGGACGCGAAGTGGGGGCCAACGGCAATAGCCACCAGGATGAGCGCCAAGGCCACGACGGCCACGAAGATGCCCTTGGCCAGCGGTCGGTCCCAGAGCGGATCAGGCGAATCTTCGGGCAACTCCGGGTCTTGCTGACTGTCGGTGGGGTCCTCCGTGGAAATGGTCACGCCTCACGCTTCCTGCCGGGGTCGGCTCACGCTCCCGGAGCACCTCACGGCCAGCACACGTTGCCCGAGCACCTCTCGCCCCTGATGGCACTTCACGGGCAAACTCTAGCAGCGGGGGATCGAACCCGGCCCCGCGACGCTCGGGAGGTCCTGGATTCCGCTGAAGTCACCGGGGGAAATCCACCCTCCTAGGTTCATCTACACTTGGCCCTGAGCACATCGAAGACGGGCGGTAGGGGCTCATGGACCAGGCGACGACTTGGGTACGCGGCGGTCGGACTCTGTGCTTGGTCGTCCCGGTCTTTAACGAGGAGGTGCGCGTCGGCGAGTCGTTCGAGCAGTTGGCTGCCTTCATTCAGGCCGCCCCGACGGGGAGCTCCCTGGTGTTCGTGGACGATGGGAGCACGGATCGGACGACCGAGGTGGTGGAGGAGGGCATTGCCCGCTGGAGCACCACCACGATCACGTTGATCAGCCGCCCCCATGCGGGCAAAGGAGCAGCCGTCCGAGCCGGTCTGCAGCAGGCGACGACCGACCTGGCCGCGTTCTGCGATGTCGATTTGGCGACCCCGCTCGACCAACTCGACTTTCTGATCGACGCCTCGGCTAACGGCTATTGCCTGGCGATCGGGTCCCGAGCCGCCGCTGACGCCGAGATCGGGCATCACGAGCGACGGCGGCGGGAGCTGGCCGGCAAAGCCTTCAACCGTCTGGTGAGGACGATATGCGGCGACGTGGCCGACACCCAGTGCGGCGCCAAAGCGGCTCCCACCGCTATCTGGCGGACGATCCTTCCATACTCGAGGGAAGACAACTTTGCCTGGGATGTCGAGGCAATCGCCTTGGCTCGCAAGCTCGCCGTGCCGGTCGAGGAGATTGGCGTCCACTGGTCCCACGACGAGCGCACCCGGGTCAACGTCGTCCGGGACGGCTTGGCCATGGTGTGGGCTGTCCCCCGCATCGCCTTCCGGGTACGGCTGGCCGCGACCAAGGCCCGCCGCCGCGTCGCTGACGGTCAACCTGAACTGGCATGGGGCGATCCACGCCGCCGCGCCGCCGGCAGCCTCGACGAGCAGTACCCGGCAGCACGCGGGTATGCCCCCGGACGGCCCGCACCACACCTCGTCGGTGAAGGGGCCGAGGCCACCCTGCCGACGATCGCGCTCGACGAGGCCTGACCCCACTCGCCCAGGCGGGACCTGTGCAGGCGGGACCTGTGCAAGCGAGACCTGTGCGGGCCGGCCCAGTGCGGCCCCGGCCCGCACCGTAATTCGGCCGGCGTTACAGGTTGAACACGTTGGCCGAGCCGGTGCCCTTGTCACCACTGGCGCCGACGGCCACTGTGGTATTCGATATCGCTACCGAGGCTCCGAAAGCGGCGCCGGTGTGGGGGCCTAGTAGTTCGGTGGTCTGAGCCCAGGTCTTCGAGGTCTGCTTGAACACGTAGGCGCTGCCGCCATGGCCGGGAGCACCGACGACCGCCATCTGGTGGCCGACCGCAACTGACGAACCGAAGTCGTCACCCGATTCCGTACCCGATCCCACGATCTCCGCCGCTTGGCTCCAGGCGCCGGTCGAACTGTTCAACGAGAAGACGTAGGCGCTGCCCGTGCCGGCGTGGTTCGGGGCACCAACCACGAGGGCCAGGTCGGCGATCGATACCGAGGTGCCGAAGTTGTCCCCCGACGAGGTATCCGAGCCCTCCAGCTCGACCTGGCTCCACGTGCCCGCCGTCTCGGTGAACACGTAGGCGCTGCCGGTGCCGCCATGACCTGGGGCTCCCGCGATGATCGTCCCCGTACTGGCAATGCCGACCGACAGGCCGAGCTGGTCGCCGGTCATGGTGTCCGACCCCTCGAGCTCGGCTACCTGGACCCACGTCCCGCTCCGGCGACTGAAGACATACACGGCGCCGGTGCCGTCGTGCCCGGGCGCGCCGATCACCGCGGTGTTACCGGACACGGCGACGGATGCGCCGAAGTCGTCCCCGCCTGCGGTATCGGTGCCGTTGAGCTCTACACCTTGTTCATAGAAGTATGCGCTGGCTCCCGATCGGACGGCCGCCGGTGTGTAGGGGACGCCGACAGTCTGGTTGAAGACGTACGCGCTGCCGCCGCCGTGGGACCCCGGCGCGCCGACCACGATCTCGGTCCCCGAGATGGCGACTGACGTGCCGAGTTGGTCGCCTGCGGCGGAATCGGATCCCTCTAGGCCGATCACCGGATGCCATGGGGGTGGCGTCGGGTAGAGATAGGCGCGGCCCGTGCCGTCGTGACCGGGGGCCCCGGCCACCAGCCCGAACGACGAGAGCGCGACCGAGGTCCCGGTCAGGTCGCCGGCGTTGCTGTCGGCGCTCTTGAGGTTGGCCACTTGGCTCCAGGTGCCCGATCCGTCCGTGAAGATGAAGGCCGATCCCGGACCGCCGTGCGCGGGTGCGCCCACGATGAGGGTGCTGGCACCCGAGAGGGCGAGCGACCGGTTGCCGAAGAAATCGCCGCCTTCGTTGCCGGACGGAGCGAGTTCCGACGTGAAGGCCCAGCCACTGCCGGAGTTGACGTAGACGTAGGCCCGGCCGCCATTGCCGGACGAGCCCACCGCGCTGACCGCAGCGGTGGTACCGGAGATGGTGACCGCGGCCCCGAAGCCGCTGGCGTTGTCGGCGGCCGACAACTGGGCGGCCTGCGACCATACGCCACCGCTCTCGGCGAACACGAAGGCGGTACCTTTGCCTGCCCCTGCCGTCCAGCCACCCACGATCGCCTCCGCACCGTCGATCGCCACAGACGAGCCGAAGTCATGCTGGCCCGCGCCCGTGCCGCTGAGGGTGGCCACCTTCTGCCAGGACCCGCCGGTGTCGGAGTACACGTAGGCGTTGCCGGTGAGGGTCGGGCTCCCGGGCGCGCCGACGATCGCGGTCGAGCCTGAAAGCCCGACGGAATAGCCGAACACGCCGGGCGAGCCGGCGCCGGAAAGCTCTGCCGCCTGGCTCCAGGCGCCGCCGGTCTGGCTGAACACGTAGGCGTTGCCGGCGTTACTCGCCGCACCAGGAGCACCGACCACGACGGTGGCCCCGTCGATGGCGACGGAGCTCCCGAACCAGTCGCCGCTCTGGGTGTCAGAGCCCTGGAGCTCGGCTACCTCACTCCATGTCGTTCCACTCTCGGCGAACACATAGGCCCGGCCCGCGAATCCGGCGTGTCCCTGAGCCCCGACGGCGATGGTCGTGCCGGATATGGCGACGGAGTCGCCGAACCAGTCGCCCGGAGAGGCATCAACGCCTTGCAGTTCTGCGGTTTTCTTCCACGTGCCCTTCGTGTCGGTGTAGACGTAGGCCCGGCCCGCGCCATCATCTATCCCCGGCACGCCCACTATGGCCGTCGATCCCGAGACGTCAACTGACGCGCCGCCATATTCACACGCACACGCCTGGTGAATCTTGTCCTTCAGGGTGGTCGAGGTGTTCGTGGCCGCGGCGGCCGGCACGACCCCGACCAAGACCGTCAACAAGAGGGCGCCCGCGGCGACGAACGACGACCCGACGATCCTGAACCTACGTCCCTTTGATGCCCTGCTGCCTGGTGCGATCCACAAGGTGACTTCAACCTCCGGGTGACAAGGCTCAGCCCGCCCGCTGGGCAATGGAATGGTAAGAACCGGCGCTGATCATGGAGACACCAGCCAGCACTTTGATCGGCGTGAGCTGGTTGACGTGTCCGCCGTTGCCGATCTCGTGGTAGCGGTTGTCGCCACTCGCCCACAGGTTGTCCTGGCTGTCCAGGAAGAGCGAGAACATGCCGCCTGCCTCGACCTGGCTGACGACCGGCAGGCCGCGGACCCGCACAGGCACGTTCTGGTCGGCGGTGCCGCCCGTTCCGAGCTGGCCCTCCGCCCCGTCGCCCCAGGCCCACACCGCCCCACTCGAGGTCAGGGCCAGGGTGTGCCCGTTGCTGCCGAGATTGCCCCCCTGGCTGATCACGTGGAAGAGGACGGAACCTTGGGAAACCTGGGTCGGATTCTGGATGAAAGCGGCCGTCGAACCGCACCCGCACTGGCCTTGGGCGTTGTTGCCCCACGTGTATGCGTGACCATTGACGAGGATGCCTCCGGTCACCGAACCGGCGGTCAACTCCACGCCCGCGGAGGTGCCGTGGGTCAGCGAGGTGAGCGCGGGGCTGAGCACCGGGCTCGGTCGCATCTTCCCCTTCGAAAGGCCGAGCGTCAGGTAAGGCCCGGCGCCCCAGACGTAGACCTGACCGGCTGCGGTCAAGGCGAACATATGGGTGTTTCCCGCGGCCAGCTGAACCACGTCCTTGCAGTCAATGGCGGTCACATCCTGAGGAGTGGAATAGACGACATGGGCCGTCGACCCGATACCCAGATCACCAGACTGGTTGAGGCCCCAGGTCATGACCGTGGAGGAAGCCGGGCACGCCGGATCAACGCCGGGCTGCTCGAGTACGGCGTAGTCGTGGTCGCCATCGACCACACCCTGCTGCACGTTCTTCACATCAGGTATCCGGACCGCAGTCATGGATTGGGTGGCCACGTCGGTCTGACCCCAGCCCCACGCGGTGCCGTCTGGCAGGACGACGATGTCGCCGTTGTTGCCCGCATCGATGATCCCCCCGGCGAAGCTCTGGACCTGGGTCGGCACCGGACCCGGACCGCCAGGTGCCACGGGCCGGCCCCACTGGTAGATCGGGAGATTGGCCGCCGTGCTCCCCTCGGAGGCGGCCCAGGCCGGCTCTTCGGCTGCCAACCCGGCGACGGTCAGAGCTACGCACGTGATCAGCGCGCTGAACCTTCGAAATTTCACTCGTGCCCCCTCCAAGGGTTCGAGCGACGGCGTCGCAGCTCGCATCCGCTGGTAGTAGGCGAACCTTAGCAGTCACGCCGCGCCCTCGACAACGGCCACCGGCGCGGCGGCAACCCGCCACCCGAAAGGGAAATCGGGACACCAGTGACGAATTCGCCCCTCTAATGCCCCTCGGTATCGTCGGGGGTGGCCAGCGAGATCGAAGCGCCCGCGGCTGAGGTGCGCTTCATTCCGGTATAGCGGCTGTTTTCGATCGTGGCGGCCGAGACCAACTCTTTGGCATCCACGGTGACCATCTGTAAAGAGCTGTTGCGTATCACCAGATTGTCGACGTCGCCGAGATAGAGAGAGAACCCGGGGGCCGTCATCACCTCGTGATCGATCGTGATGTTCCTGCTGATCCTGCCCGATGACGCGGTCTGTGGCAGCCGTCCGATGGTGCCCCCCTGCCCGTTGCTGGTGAAGTTGCTGATCGTGATGTCGTAGCCGGGCGGGGTGATGTAATAGCCGAAGGTCCCACTCTGGATCGCCGGGTTGGGGCTGTAGTTGTAGTTGGTCACCGTCACGTTTCGATCGACGTACAGCCCGAGACGCGAACCGATGTGGCGCACGTTGCTGATAGTGGCGTCCTCTTGGAAGCTGAAATCAAAGCCGTCTGCCCGCCGCGGCGCCTCGTCGTGCAGGACCAGACCGTTGACGCTGTTACCGGTTGCGTAGGTCGGATTGGTTGGCGAAGCTTTGGCCTGACCCCCCGCAAAGCGCAGCGGCCACGCCGTCCCGGAACCACCGAGGATCTCGGTGTTGTCTATCCGGTTGTCGCTCGATGAGATCTGCACCACCGCCCGGCCGCCCGGGACCTGGCTGGAGTCGAAGGTCAGATTGTTGACCTGGACGTGGTTCGTACGCACCGACAGCAACGTCGGAGTGGAGGATCGGTCGACGATCCTGGTGGTGGCCGCGCCTGCTCCGGCAAAGGTGATGGGCGGACCGGCAATGATCCAGGGCTTCCCGGCCATATCGAAATAGGTCCCGGCCGGGAAGTAGACGGTCCCCCCGCCGGCTCCATCGGCCGCGCTGATCGCGGCCTCGACTCCCGCGTAGCAATTGGTCGTGCCATCGCCTTTACAACCCCCGTACCGGGTTACCTCGAAGGTGGCCCCTGGGCCGGAGGTTCCCGTCTGGCCCGACGCGGTCACCGGGACCGAATTGGTCGAGGGGGAAGCGCTCTTCTTCGCGGGGCTGGAGCAGGACGCCGCCGCCAGAGCCAGGCCCACTAGCCCGACGAGCCACCATGGCCTCGGCTGGGGAAACCAGCGGCGACGCGGCACGCAACCAGCGTATGCGCCGCCTCCCCGTCAGAGCGATCGGGCGCCGGAACGGCGGGACCCCGCCGGAACCACAACGGACCTCAGACCCCGGCCGAGCCCCCAGACCGGCGGGGGGACTCGACGGGACTGCTAGCGTGGTCCGCATCCTGTTAGGGACGCGGGCAGGACCAGATGGAAGGGGTGGCAGGTGAAGCTTCGGTTGCTCATGGGACGGCGCTGGCTTGCGTCTGGGGGTGGTCGCCGCGTACGGAGATGGCCCGTTCCCCTGGTCGCAACGCTCGGTGTGGTCGCCATGACCGCCGGCGGCGTGGCCATCGAGAGCGCTCCGGCCGCCTACGCGACGGGGCCGACCATCACCAGCTTCGCTCCGATGCACGGGCCCGTGGGCTCGACGGTGGCCATCTCGGGAAGCGGCTTCACCGGAGCGACCAACGTCCTGTTCGGGACCGTTGCGACGGCCAGCTTCACCGTGGAGTCCGACAGCCTGATCGACGCCACGGTGCCCTCCACGGCAACGACGCGATCGATCATCGTCGACACCCCCAGCGGCAACGTTTCCAGTGCGCCAAAGACGTTCAAGGTCACGCCGACGGTCAGCAGCTTTTCGCCGACCTCGGGGGCGGCCGGCGCCACGGTGGTCATTACCGGTAACAGCTTCGTCAACATCACCAAGGTCACGTTCGGGACGGTGGCCTCGCCGTCGTTCACGGTCAACTCGCCCACCCAGATCACGGCGACCGTGCCGGTGGGTGGCCAGTCCGCACCGATCAAGGTGTACACCAAGTATGGCTCGGGGGCGAGCCCGACCAGCTTCGAGGAAAGCTTCGACGTAACGAACTTCGGCGCCGTCAACACGCCCGGTACCGGAGACAACACCGCCGCGTTTACCGCAGCCATCGCTGCGGCCCAGAAAGCGGGGGCGGGCAGCATCGTCTTCGTCCCCTCCGGCACCTACGACTTTGCGACGGGCTCACCCGCCAGCATTCAGATCGACGGCAACGTCCCGATCGTCCTCGCCGGCGCCGGCCGGGACACCACCATCCTGGTGGAGATGACCCGCCGCAAGGACCTCCTGAGCGTGAAGGCGGACCATACCGTCGTCCAGGACCTGACCTTCAACACCCAGACGAATGACGGTGGCCACGGCATCGGCGTCGGGGCCAACGACACCCTGGTGCAGCGGGTAGCGGTCTATTCCGGAACGCTCACCTTCGGGATCTACTACCCCGGACCACCCAAGGCGCATCCGGGAAATGGCCTACACAGCGAAGGCAACGTCCTCAACGACATCATCCTCAACGACCAGCTACAGGGTGACGGCTTCAGCTTTTCGTTCCAGGACGATGCGTCCATCAGCAACGTGGTGCACACCGGCTCCCACATCACCATCTACGCCGACACGAATACCACCATCACCAACTATGACTACACGCCGGGGAACTTCGGCGGCACGTCGGGGTGGGTCATCTCCTCCCCGTGTGACAACGTCACCATCACCAACTTCACCACCTCCGGCTTCGGTGGCCAGATCCGGGAGGCCGGTGTCGTGTCGCGGGTCAACCAGAACATCACGATCAACAACGAGCAGATGACGGCGACCGCGCCCGCTGGAGCAAAACCGAACGCCCTCTTCATCGGGGACGTGACCGGCCTGCTCATCGAGAACAGCTCGCTGAAAGCCATCACCATCCAACCCCGGTACATCGCCCAGGGCACGGTCACCAGCACGACCGATACCAGCGTGACGACGCACCTAGGTGCGGGAGCCCAGGACGAGATCACGTTCTCCTGAATGAGGGGATCGTCCCCCTAGCTCAGCCATCCGAACGGCCAGGCGGCGACCGGAGGAGATCCGGTCGCCGCACCGGGCGTCGAGGCAAATCGTCTTCTGCCGTGCTTCGTTGATGACCTTGAGCGACCCGGACGATCCGTCCGTGCCCGAAATTTCGCGTGAAATCGGCGCCGACGGGGTTCATCTCTCCCGACGTAAAGTTGAGGCCCGATTACCGCCGCCTCGTCGGAAGTGCGACAGCCAACGTCGGGTGGACCAGTTCGGAGAATAGAGAGGTATTCAGCTCACCGACTGTTGATCGATGACGGGCCGCAGCCGGGTGGTAACCCAGTGCTCGACGACGAAGGCGGCAAACGGAATCCACCCTCCTGTCACCATGGCCAACATGGTCCACCAGCTCAGCCGGGCTCGTCGTACCAGGTTGAGCGAGACCGCGAGATAGACGATGTAGAGGGCGCCGTGAATGGGCCCGATCACCCGCTCGACCGAGTCGAAGGGAATCGACACGAACACCACGATCAACATGACGCCCACGATGTAGGCCATGATCCGATAGACCAGAAGGGCGAAGGACAGGCTCATCAGATGCCGCGGGGGTTGCGCCACGTCTTGGGCTTGCCCCGGACGGCCAGCATGGCGAGGTAACGGTTGTAGGCGGTGAGCTGGTCGGTAGGCGTGTCCTCGTCGGCGAGCAGGCCGGTGTCGCCGGCTCGTGAGCTCGACGGCGCGCCGCCCCGGTCATCAGCAACCGAATCCCAGAATCCTGCCGGCACCGGCGCCCGATCCTCCCCGCCGGGCGTCAGCTCGGGGGGTGTCCCACCCGCTCCGAGCTGACGCCCGGGCCCGGCCTCCTCTGACCCGACGGTGATCGCAAGTGCCGACCTCGGCAGGGTGCGCGCCACCACCTCAGCCGATGCCGCTCGAGCCCGAGCGTGATGGGCCTTGCGTGCCGCGATGTCGTCCGGGGTGTCGTGGAACATCTGCCACCACCCGATACCGGCAACCACGGCGAACGTGGGCCACTCGACCGAGTAGAGGTAGCTCAAGGTGTTGCCTTGCATGGCCCGGTGCACCTGCCACCAGCCCGCGATGAGGCACCCCCCGGCGACGATCACGAACGCCAGGTGGAGCAACAACGACCTGGGTGTCACCCACTGCCGCACTAGCAGTCGATGCTAGAGCCCCACCACGCCGGCGCGGCAGTCGGCCTGGGTTCGGACTCAGCCGACGGCGGCAAGGTCCTCGTCGGTGATCCGGAGAGCCGCGGCGTCGACGTCGACTCCGGGCCCCATGGTCGACCCGACGGCGACGGACTTGATGTAGCGCCCCTTGGCCGCGGCCGGCTTGGCCCGCTGCACCTCCTCGACGACCGCCCGGAAGTTGGCGAGCAGCTGGGGACGGGTGAAGCTCACCTTGCCAATCGGCACCTGGACCACACCGCGCGACCGGGTGTCGGCCCGATACTCCACCCGCCCGCCTTTGAACTCGCTCACGGCGCGAGCCACATCCGGGGTGACCGTGCCGGTCTTGGGATTGGGCATCAAGCCTCGGGGACCGAGCTTGCGACCCAGACGGCCGACCTGACCCATCATCTCCGGAGTGGCGATGGCGACGTCGAAGTCCATGAATCCGCCGTCGACCCGGGCCACCAGGTCGTCCGCACCCACGATATCGGCCCCCGCTACCCGGGCCTCTTCGGCCGCCGGACCAGCGGCAAACACGGCGACTCGCACCGGCTTGCCCGTCCCCGAGGGGAGCGAGACCGTGCCCCGGATGACCTGATCCGCCTTGCGGGGGTCAACGCCGAGCCGGATGGCGAGCTCCACCGTCTCGTCGAAGCGGGCGTTGGCCAGGCTGCGGACCAGGTCCAACGCCTCACTGGGCGCATACGTCCGGGTGCGGTCGAACCGCTTGGCTGCGTCGACGTACTTTTTGCCTTTGCGCGACATCACTGTCTCCCTCGTGGTTGATGTCTGGTGACGGGGGGGTGAGGTCGTCCCCTACCTCGTCGGTGACCAGTTCAGCCTAGCCCGAAGGGAGCGCTACGCCCCGCCGGGGCGACGGTCAGCCGACCTTGATTCCCATGGAGCGAGCGGTGCCGGCGATCTGCGCTTTCGCCGCGTCCAGGTCGTTGGCGTTGAGGTCGGGCATCTTGATCTGGGCGATCTCGGTCACCTGGGCGTCGGTGACCGAACCCACCGTCTCGCGACCCGACGTCTGCGCCCCCTTGTCCAGCCCGGCAGCCTGACGCAGCAAGACGGGCGTCGGCGGCGTCTTCAGGACGAACGAGAACGAGCGATCGTCGAAGATGGTGATCTCGACGGGGATGACCTGCCCGGGCTTGTCCTCGGTCGCCGCGTTGTACTGCTTGACGAACTCCATGGTCTGAACTCCATGGGGACCGAGCGCAGTACCGACGGGGGGAGCCGGAGTCGCCTTGCCGGCCGGGAGTTGGATTTTGACGATAGCGGTGACACGCCGCTTGGCCATTTTCGGGCTTACTCCTGTCTACAGCTTCGCCACCTGGGCGAAGTCCAGCTCGACGGGAGTCTCCCGTCCGAAAATGTTGACGAGGACCTTGAGCTTGAGCTGGTCTTCGTTGATCTCGGCGATCGTGCCACTGAAGTCGGCGAAGGGTCCTTCGCGTACCCGGACGGATTCGCCGAGCTCGTATTCCATCCGGGGCCGGCTCTTCTTGGTCCCCGTGCCTTCACCGCCCTCGGCCTTCACCTGGAGGATGTTCTCGACCTCGCGGCGCGAGAGGGGCGTCGGGCGGGCGCCAAGACCGACAAACCCGGTGACGCCGGGTGTGTTGCGCACCACATACCAGGAGTCGTCGTCGAGGTCGAGGCGGACGAGCAGGTATCCGGGGAAGACCTTCTTCGAGACCACCTGCTTCTTGCCGTTCTTGAACTCGATGACGTCCTCCATCGGGATGACGACCTCGAAGATCCGCTCCTCCATGTTCATAGAAGCGATGCGGCTCTCGAGGTTGGACTTCACCTTGTTCTCGTACCCGGCGTAGCTGTGGATGACGTACCACTGGCCGGCCCGGTCGTAGGGACTCTCGGCGGGGAGGCTCTCTTCCTCACCCTGGCCGCTGGGGCCGCCGCTGCCGTCGGCTTGGTTTGCTGCGACCAGGCCATTGGCGTCCGCGCTCGAGTCGGAGCCCTCGGCCTGGGGCGCGGGAGGACCACCGGCGTCGGCTATAGCCTCCGCCCCGGTCGTCTCGCTCGCGTAGGCGGAGTCGACCTGGTCGGTGCCAGTGTCGGGGGTTACGGCCACGTCCTCGGACGCGGCACCATCGTTTTGCGAAAAATCGTCAGACATGAACGCTACTTAAAGAGAAAGATCGCCAGCTTGGAGAAAGCCAGATCCAAGACGAAGATCAGGGCCATCAGAATACTCACGGTAATGAAGACGACGGTCGAGTAATTAATGGTCTCGCTTCGGGTCGGCCAGGCCACCTTGCGCATCTCCACGTTGACTTCATGGAGAAATTGACGGGGCGAAGCCCGCCGCCTGGGGGCGCCGGCGACCGGACGGCTCGGCCTTCGCTCCGCGGGCTCGGCTCGACGGGCGGGGGCGGGCCCGCCGTCTTCGGTCATCTGGCCCTGCCGCTGCAGCAGCCGCCTCTGTTGTCGGTTCATGCTCACGTGTCTGGCCTTCTCACGGGAGTCGGGAAGCAGGGCAGGAGGGACTCGAACCCCCAACCGCCGGTTTTGGAGACCGGTGCTCTGCCAAATTGAGCTACTGCCCTCTGCAGACGGACTGCGGGTCGGGGTCCTTCGGCTGTGAGGATAGCACCAGTCGGCTGGGCATCGGCCGGCGGCTCCGGCACTACCTAGCCCGTTTCGGCCAGACCGAGACGGCGCCGGCTCATCCAGACCAGCACGCCCGCAGTCGTCGCGGCGGCGGTGACCACCGTGATGCCCCCGACGTACGCGGCTCGCACGGCCCGGCTGGATCCGGCCCGTCGCTCGTCGAGGGCGGCGTTGTGCAGGGCGGTCAGCACTGCGGCCAAGGCGCCCGGGGGCGTCGGAACCTCGTCGTGCCGCAGGGCCCGCAGATGCCGAGCGATGCGCCGGTAGGTCGTCATCTCCGCCTGGCAGCGCAGGCACCGGGCGACGTGGGCCGCGGCGGCGGCCAGCTCGCCCTGGGGCCCGCCCGTTCCCGCCAGGTGGTCCCCCGCGGCCAGGGCGGACAGGTACGGAGCGGCCCGGCCACAGTCCGGTACCGGGAGGGGGATGATCTCAGCTGGCCCGGGCATCCGATGCCTGCCTCGACTCGTTGGAGAGCAGCTCTCGCAGGCGGCGCCGGGCCCGGTGCAAACGGACCTTGGCTGCGGCCTCACTGATCCCCAGCTCAGTGGCAATCGACCCGTGAGGCAGGTCGTAGATATCGCGGAGCACGATCACCTGGCGCAACCGCCACGGCAGCACGGCCAGGGCGCCGGCCACCCGGGCCCGGTCGTCCTCGCCGGCCATCCGCAGTTCCGGGTCGTGCTCCGCCCGAATGTCGGGCACGGGGGCGTCCTCCGGCAACGGCTCCGTCCGGCTCCGAGACCGGGCCACCAGCTGGTTGGCGGCGCAGTTGGCGGTAATCCGGTAGAGCCAGGTCGTGAACTGAGCGTCGCCCCGGAACCGACCGAGCCCCCGATAGGCGCGCAGGTAGGCCTCCTGAACCACGTCCCGGGCATCGTCCTCGTGGCCCGTGAGCCGGAAGGCCAGGGTGTAGGTCCCGCTGTAGGTCAGGCGCACCAGGTCGTCGAGGGCTTCGCGGTGGCCGGCCTTGGCCGCATCCACCAGCGGACGGAGGTCTCCCCCGGTCGCGGGCGACGCCACCACGCCGCGTCGGAAGCGAGCCGTGGCCTCGGCCCCAACGCGAGGGCCCACCCGATCGTCGGGGGCTGACCCGGGCGCCGCCCGCTGACCGGGTAGGCCTTCGGCCCTCAGCGCGTTTCCTTGTGCAGCGTGTGCTGACGATCCCAGCGGCAGTACTTCTTCATTTCGATGCGCTCTCGGTCATTCTGCTTGTTTTTCACGGTGATGTAGTTGCGGCGCTTGCAGACATCGCACGCCAGGGTCACCTTGACCCGCTTCTCGTTTTTGGCCACGTGGAAAACCTCCTGCCCTTCGTTGGGTGCGAACCCCGATCTGGTAGCGGCGGTCGGACTTGAACCGACGACAACTCGATTATGAGCCGAGTGCTCTGACCAACTGAGCTACGCCGCCGAGCCCCCTGTCGGAATCGAACCGACGACACCAGCCTTACCATGGCTGTGCTCTGCCGACTGAGCTAAGGGGGCGCTGTCCGGTGCTGATGTGTAGGTGATGCGGTTGTACTGATGACCGTCGGCCGGCCGGCCGGTGGCTGAGCCGGCCGGTGGCTGGGCCGTCGTGTGACTGGGCCACCCTCCCCATGCTACCCGTCCAGCCTCAGGCCAGGCCAGCGCTCCTCCGATTACCCTGGGACGGCATGAAGTACCGCTTGGCCGGCCACGACGACTCCGAGGCGATTCGGAGCATCTACAACCGAGAGGTGCTCGGATCGACCGTCACCTTCGACATGGTCGCCCGCACCCCCGAGGACCAGCTGGCCTGGCTGGACAGCCACAGCGGTGCCCACCCGGCGGTCGTAGCGGTCGACGACCTCGACCGGGTGTGCGGGTTCGGATCCCTCTCGCCCTATCGGCCCCGGCCGGCCTATCGCACGACCGTCGAGGACTCGGTGTACGTGGGCGCCGACGTGCGCGGTGGTGGGATCGGCCGGGGTCTCCTCTCAGAGCTGCTCCGCCTGGCCGGCGCCCATGGGTTCCACGCCGTCATGGCCCGGATCGTCGGCGGCCACGAGGCTTCGATCGCCCTGCACCGGGCGTGCGGGTTCGAAGTGGTGGGAGTGGAACGAGAGGTGGGTCGCAAGTTCGGTCGCTGGCTGGACGTGGTGCTCATGCAGCACCTCGTCGACCACGCCCCGGTCTGAGCCCGACGCCACGGCAACGTCCCCACCTGAACGGACCGCAGGTAGTCGTACAGCCCTCTCGGCGCCGACGTCAGGATGCGGTGTTTTCGGCCAACGGGCACGGCTGGGGGGACCGTCCCGTCAACTGCGCCGTGATCTCGTCCCGGCACCATTGCCGGTAGGCCGTCACTTCTTCGCTGGCGGGAACGGCCAGCAGGTGCTCGGGGCCGAAGTCCTGGCCGACCCGCTCGACGAGCGTCCCCAGCCGATCGAAGGCGTTGACGACCTCGTCCGGCAGGTCCACGTCCAGGTCCACAACCGACTCGCCTCGAGCCAAGGCGGCCTCGGCCCGACCGACAGGCGGTAGGCCCTCCAGGTAGGCCGAGATCTCGCGGCTCGTCTCGGCCAGATCGGCCAGCTCTGCCGGACTCTCCGGGTCGAGGCCGAGGAACTGGATCTCCCGGTGAAGGTCGGCCAGCTGCCGATTCGACTCAATCAGGAGGCGCACGGGAACGCCGATCAGGTACACCCGGCGACCCTCTGCCGCCATGGCGGTCAGGGAGGTCACACCCGCCCACACGGCGGACGGATCGTCGAGAACCTCGGCCTGGACCAACCGGGGTGCGGGCGCTTCGACCACGACGGCGTGGCGGCGGCCGGTCCCGACCTCCGCCCACATGACCTTGCCTCTACCCACCGGATCGGCGCCCCAACGATCGACGGTCGCCGCGACCAGAGCCAAGCCCCGGCCGCTCATCGAACGGGTCGACAGCAGCTCCTCAGGGCGCTCGGCGCCGACGACAGGCAACCGGGAACTGCCATCCCCTACTTCCAGGCGCAGCCCTTGACCCATACGCCGCACCGACACCTCGACAGGGGTCCCGGCGTGTAGGACGGCGTTGGTCACCAACTCGGAGATCACGAGGGCGGCGTCGTCGGCCACGCCCTCGGCGATGCCCCACGACTTCGCTGCACTATCGACCAGCCGCCGAGACGCGACAACGCTGCTCAGCTCGGCCGGAACCTGAGCCTCGAAGCAGCTGAGCGAATCGGAAACGGTCACCAGGAACGTCCTTACCCAAATTTCTCGGAAAATGAGCACATTTCTGGTGGTTCCGTCATCATCATCCCGTCACGGTGGCGCGGTAACCTTGACAAAACCCCCCAAATCCGGGCATACCGCCCGAGAGGCCCGACGCGATCATGGCGAGTCAGCGCCGCCACCACCTCGATCGGGTGAGCTGTCACGAGCGGTAGCTTAGTCACGTTGCGCACGAGGTATCAAATGGCGTGGAGTCGGTCCCAGTGACACGTAGATGGCCGACGAGGTGCGGTCGGGGAGCAGGTCCGACGCGACGTCGAGGGCCCGCCAGCCCGACCCGAAACGACCTGTCCCGATGAGCCTCCTCCGGTTCGGTACCGCCCCTGGTCGTTGGGTGATCGCGGCCACCGTGCTCGGTTCGGGGATGGCGCTGCTCGACGGCACGGTAGTGGGCATCGCCTTGCCGACGATCGGGCGGGAGTTCCACGTCGGCTTGTCCACCCTTCAATGGGTGGTGACGGCCTACGCCCTGACCCTCGCGGGCCTCCTCCTGCTCGGGGGGGCGCTCGGGGATCGGCTGGGCCGGCGTCGTATCTTCGTGATCGGCACGATCTGGTTCGCCCTGGCGTCGCTGGCGTGCGGGGTGGCGCCCGGGGCCAGCACGTTGATCGCAGCTCGCGCCCTGCAAGGGGTCGGCGCCGCCTTGCTCACCCCGGGCAGCCTGGCCATCCTGCAGGCTTCCTTCGAGAGCGAAGACCGGTCACGGGCCATCGGCGCCTGGTCCGGGCTGGGAGGCCTGGCGGCCGCCATTGGTCCGTTCTTGGGGGGTTGGCTGATTGGTTCCGTCTCCTGGCGGTTTATCTTCTTCATCAATCTTCCCGTGGCGGTCGCCGTGATCGCGATCTCGGCCCGCCACGTCCCCGAGTCCAAGGATCCGACCATCACCGGTCGCCTCGATACCAGTGGCGCGGCGCTGGTGACACTCGGCTTGGTCGGGGTGGTGTACGGGCTCATCGAGGGACCGACCCTGGGCTGGACCTCACCCGTGACGGTGATCGCCCTGGTGGGAGGGGCGATCCTGCTGGTGGCGTTCTGGATGCTGGAATCCCGGATCAGTCATCCCCTTATGCCGCCTTCCATCTTTGCGTCGCGCCAGTTCAGCGGGGCCAACGCGGTGACCTTCGCCGTCTATGGCGGCCTCGGGGGAGCGCTGTTCCTCGTCCCGGTGGAGCTCCAGGAAGTGGCCGGCTACAGCCCGCTCCAAGCGGGGGCGGCCTTGCTCCCGGTGACGTTCCTCATGCTCGCTCTCTCTGCCCGTTCCGGCGCGCTGGCCAGCCGGATCGGACCGCGCCTTCAGATGTCGGCCGGTCCGTTCGTGGTTGCGGCCGGCCTGGTGATGCTGACCCGAGTCGACCAGTCCGGCAACTACCTGACCGAAGTCCTGCCGGCCGTCCTCGTCTTCGGCCTGGGCCTGGCCACTACCGTCGCACCCCTCACGTCCACCGTGCTGGCCGCGGCGCCCGCCGAGCACGCCGGCGTCGCTTCGGCCATCAACAACGACGTCGCCCGGACCGCATCCCTGATCGCGGTGGCCTTCCTTCCCGTGGCCGCCGGCATGACGGGGTACAGCTACGTTCACCCCGCAGCCTTCGAAGGGGACTTCCGGAAGGCCGTGCTCTATGCCGCGCTCGTCTGCGCCGTCGGTGGTGTGATCGCCATCTGCACCATTCGCAACCCGTCCGGCAGGGAGCTCTACAGCCAGGCTCGTCCCCATCAAGACGCGTATTGCGCCCTGGACGGCCCTCCGCTCCGCAAGGAGGCAGCCACCTGAGCGGCGACCTGCCGATCGGCCTGTTCTCCTCGCCCACTCGCTGCTGACCGCGGGCTGCTGACCGCTCGCCGGACGCGCCCGACGGTACGCGCCGGGAGCAAGCGATGATTGGGGTGCTATGCCGTCATCCCTCCGCCGCGTGGCGCCGAACCGCCGTGAGCTGGTGGGCGCGGCGGTCTCCGTTGCGTTGGTAATGGCATTTGCGGCCCTCCTGCTTCCCCTGCGGAGCCATATGAGCGTGGCCACGACCGCCCTGGTGCTGGTGGTTCCCGTGGTCGTGGGTGTCGCCATCGGGGGCTTGGCGGCAGGACTGGTCGGCACCGTCGCCGGCTTCGTGGCCTTCGACGTGCTGTTCGTACCGCCCTATTACGCCCTGACCGTCGGTCCGACCCAGGACTGGGTCGCACTCGGCGTCTACGTCGCTGTCACGTTCGTGGTCGCCCAGGTGGTCGCCCGACTGGACGCAGCCCGGACCGAAGCAGAGCGTCGGGCGGAGGAGAACAAGCGGCTGTTCGACCTCTCCGAACTGCTGGTGCGAGAGTCGCGTGCACCCGAGCTGCTCGACACCATCGTGACCGCCGTTCGCCAGGCGTTCGAGCTTGACGGGGCGGCGCTCCTCCTGCCCGCGGGCGAAAGTCTGCAACTAGTGGCTTCCGTCGGCGCGCCGCTGTCATGGGGTGAGCTGCAGCAACTGTCCACCAGGGCGGGCGTGCCGGTGAAGCTCGGGACGGCGTGGACCGAGCACGGAGGAGGCGTGCAGGCCGTGGTATTGACGACGTCCGGCCGGGCAATCGGGCTCCTGGCTCTGCGTGGCCTGAAGGGCAACCGAGAGGATCGCGACCTGGTGCAGGCGTTTGCCAATCACCTAGCCCTGGCGCTCGAGCGTTCCCGCTTACGCGAGCAAGCCCTACGCGCCCAGCTGCTCGAACAGGTCGACCAGCTGCGCCGCTCCCTTGTGGGCGCCGTCTCGCACGACCTGCGCTCCCCCCTGGCCACCATCAAGGTGTCCACTTCCACCTTGTTGGACCCGCACGCCACGCTGTCGAAAGAAGACGCCTCGGAGCTGGTCGGCCTCATCGACGTTCAAGCCGATCGCCTGAACCGCCTGGTATCCAACCTCCTCGACATGACCAGGATCCAGTCCGGCACCTTGGAGCTGCGCACGCAGGCCATCTCGGTGCCGGAGCTGGTCGACGAGGCGCTGTCGGTGCTGGGGCGGTCAGCGGACGTGGCCCGGGTGCGGTGGGAGGCCAAGGGCGCTTTGCCGCTGGTGGAGGTCGACCACGTCCTCATCTGCCAGGTACTGGCCAACCTGATCGACAATGCGACCCGGTACGCACCGGGCGATACCCCGGTGACGGTGTCGGCGACCGACCGCGCCGGCGGGTCGGTCCAGGTCGCCGTGGCCGACTGCGGTCCCGGCGTTCCGTCGAACGAGCGGGCCACCATCTTCCAGATGGTCAACCAACGCGAGGCCGGCGGTCGTGGAGGATTGGGGTTGGCCATCGCCAAGGCCTTCGTCGAGGCCCACGGGGAGCACATCTGGGTGGACGGAGAGGCCGGGCAAGGGGCCCGCTTCGTCTTCACGCTCCCAGCCTCGGCCACGATGGACGGGAGGTGAGCCTGGGAGTCGGCCGCCTTACCCGCCGGTGGCGAGCGAATCGAGGAAGCGAGCAATGAGGGGGCCGTCGGTGGGGCCTCCATTTCCGGTGCCCTGCACGACCACCGCGAAGGCCACGTCGCCCTGGTACCCCATCAACCAGGCGTCGGTCGGTTGTGGAGTGCCCGAGCCGTATTGCGCCGTTCCCGTCTTGGCGTAGGTGCCGGCGGGCAACCCTGTACCCGACGCCGTTCCCGATGCCACCACCGCAGCCATCATTTGGCGTAGCCCTGCGGTCACCGTGGGCGAGAGAGGCCTGGCCGGCTGCGCGTCATCAGGAGCCCCGCTGACCAACCGCGGGGCGCGTACCTCACCGGTGTCGACCGCCGCCGCAACCATCGCCATGTCCAGCGGAGAGACCACCACCTTGGCTTGGCCGATGGCGGTTGCCGCCAGAGCCGCGCCGTCGGCCGGCACGGGCACGCTCCCGCCGAACGCGGCCAGGCCCATCTTCAGGGAGGAACCGATGCCGAACTGCGAGGCCACGGCGGGGAAGCTGTTGGCTTGAAGGTGGGCCGACGCCAGCCCGATGAAGGCCGTATTGCATGACTCGGCAAACGCCTGGGCCAGGTCGGACACCGGGGCGTCCCCCTCGGCGTTGTGGAAGACCTCCCCGTCGACGGTCAACGTCGAAGGACAGCTCGCAGCCGAGGACGGCGACAGGCCGGCCTCCATCAAGGCTGAGGCCGTCACCACCTTGAATGTCGATCCCGGGGGGAACTCGCCTTCCAGGGCTTCGTCGAACTGGTAGGAGGCGGGGTCGCTCACGGCGGCGAGGACCTCTCCGGTCGACGCCCGGATCGCGACCAGGCTGGAAACTCCGGGCACGGTCGCGAGCGCGGCTTCCGCGGCCCGCTGGACGGTGGGATCGATACTCGTGCGCAACGGCGTTCCCGGTACTGGCGGGAAGATAGCCGCGGTGGCCCGGCTGATTCCATTGCTCCCGACGATCGCCACCGTGGTCCCCGGTGTGCCCGCCAGCTGGGACTCGTAGGCTGCCTCCAGCCCGCTCTGGCCCACCACGCTCGAGGTGGTGTACGAGGGTCCGAGCTGCTGCAGCTCCTCGTTCGTGATCGGGCCTACCGTGCCCACCACATGAGCGGCGAGCCCGACGGTTACCGGGGTTCGCGCCGTGGACTGCTCGAACACGGTGCCCGGGATCGTGTACAGGGCGCTTTTGGTACCGCCGAGCTGTTGGAACCGGGCTTGGGTCATCTCGAACACCGGCTCGAAGTAGGTGGGATGGGCGGCTGCGGCCGACTGTGCGGCCGTCACCTCGGCGGGGGTCGCCCCCGCAGCGATCAGCGTCGCCGACAAGGCGGCGGGATCCTTCACCCGGCTGCCTTCGATGCCGACGGTCACCGTTGAGGTTTCGGCCGTCAGGGGCGCGCCCGCGGCACCCAGGATCTCCGCCCGCGGCGCCCAAGTCGTGGTCGCGATAAGCCGCTCCCCTGAGCGGAGGCCCGGGTCGACGGCCGCCGGCGACCACTCGACCAGCCAATGCCCGCCCCGGTCATCGATGGCCACGTCCGACTGAATGTTCCACACCTTTCCCCCGGCCAGCACGTAGCGAGAGGCGATCGTGGCGGTCGCGTCTGATCCGTTGCGGGTCACTGCAGTGACCGTGTGAGTGGCGCTGGTGGCGTTCAATCCTGCCGTGAGCGCAGGCCCAGCCGTGGCAAAGCCGGGTGCGGGGCGGTCGACGAGCTGGCTCATGGCCGCCCAGCCGCCTTGGTCCCACGCGGCGACGAAGCTCGCCGCGGTGGCCTGCGGGCTCCCGGAAGGACCGCCGCAGCCAACCAGCACGGACGTGAGCACAGTCAGGATCCCGACGGATGCGCAGGCGCGAAGCACACGTGTGACCCCAGCTCGGCGCATCGTGTCACTGTGGCATACGTGCCCTTCGCGCTGATGGCACCCCCAAGCCGGGCGGCCCCTGTAGGGTCCGTTTTTGGGGCCCCTTTTGGAGCCGATGTTGGGGGGCCGATGTGGAGGGCCGACGCGTGCGCCGAAGCGGGGCCGATCGGGTCGGGACCGCCTGACCATCCCGAGAATCGGCGCCGTTGTCGGGCAGGCTACACGGCATGACGGCGATCGACGGCTCCGGTCCCGAATCCCCGGCCCCGCCGTCGGGTTCGAGCCGGTACCCCGGCCAGACGCTGCGCGTCGCGGGGAGTACGCCTGGCGCCTGATCGTTGTCGGCATCGTCTTGTACTTCGCCGTGAAGCTGCTCCGACAGCTCTCGCTCGCCGTCATCCCGTTGGTCGTCTCGTTGCTGGTAACGGCGTTGCTCCGGCCCATATCGGACTTCTTCCGCCGACGAGGTCTGTCGCGCGGCCTGGCCACCCTCGCCACCTTGCTGGTGGCGGTCGGCCTGGTTGGAGGCATTGTCACCGTGGTGGTCATTCGGGCTGCCGAGCAAGCCCCCAAGCTTGGGGACGAGATCAACAGCCTGCTCCCTCAGTTCAAGCACTGGCTGATCACCGGTCCGTTGCGACTGAACCCGACCACTGTCGACAACCTCTCGAAAACGATCACCAATGAGGTCTCCAAGAACAGCAGCGCCATCGCCTCCACCGCGCTGTCGACCGGAAAGACCGCGGTGAAGGTCCTCGGTGGTCTCGCGCTCGACGTTGTTCTCGACGATCCTGTTGCTGTACGACGGCGACCGCATCTGGGCCTTCCTGCTGAAGGGCGCCCCGGTCAGCGCCCGGCCCCGAGCCGACGCCGCCGGCCGAGCCTTCTGGCGAACGATCGGCCACTACGTGCGCGGCACCCTCTTCGTGGCCTTCTTTCACGGGGTGGTCATGGTGATCACGCTCACTGTCCTCGGCGTCCCGCTGGCCTTCCCTCTGGCGGTGCTGATCGGGTTGGGCAGCTTCGTCCCCTTGGTCGGGGCGTTCGTGACCGGCGTTTTGGCGGTGGCGGTTGCCGGTCTGAGCAAGGGCCTCGTCGCTGCCATCGTCGTCGTCGCCGTGCTCCTCCTGGACAACCAGATCGAGGCCCACGTCCTGCAGCCCTTGGTGGTCGGTCGCTACGTTCGGATCCATCCGCTGGCCGTCGTGTTGGCGCTCACGTCGGGGGCCCTGCTGTTCGGGATCTTTGGCGCGATCGTCGCCGTGCCGCTCGTCGCCGGCGTCAATAGCGCCGTGCGGGCCGCGAGAGATCAGCCCCCGGAAGGAGGCGTGATTCCATCCCCGGATGGATGACGCGAATCGATCGGTCGCCGTAGCCTTTACCCGTGGCCAGGGACGACGAGTTCCGGAAAGTGGCAGAAGACATCGGAGCGCTGGCGCGCTCTCTGGCGCGCGACTTCCGAAACGCCGTCGACGACGCCATGCGGGGCGGGCACGGTCCGGGACGAGCGGTACGTCACGGACTGCGCGACATGACCGACGAAGCCCGCCGGGGCATGCGCAACAACTGGGCCGCTCCGCCCCGCCGGCGGCACGGCAAGCCCTGGGCCCCACCGGGCTGGGGCCATGGTTACGGTGGGTGGGGTCGTCCCCCCTGGGCCCCCCCGCCGCCGCCCGGCGCCCCGCCTCGCCGATCGGGTGCGCCGGGCGGCCGGTCGGGCGGTCCTCCGGGACCGCCCGACCGATCGTCAAGCGCGGCGGATGCGGCGCACCCCCCCGAGGGCGCAGGCGGCCCGCCGTGGGCGGCCACTCCCTCGTGGAACCGGCCCGGGCGGCGGTCGCGAACGCTGCCCCCACTGCGCCACCGCTGGGACGCGACCACCGTCGTCGGGACGTTGGCCGTCCTCTTCGGCGTGGCCTGGCTCATCGGCGCGACCGGTGTCCTGCACGTCTCGATCGAAGCGGTGGTGGCCATAGGGCTGATGGTGCTCGGCGCCTCGCTGGTCGTCACCGGCCGGACCGACTGGAGCCTGAGCCGGCGTTCCTGGCCCGTGTGGCTCGGCCTGGGGATGCTCGTGGTCCTGATCGCCACCTCCACCACGTTCGGCCTGGGGGGCACGCTCAACGGCATCACCTTCGGCAACAGGACCGTGGCCGTGTCAACGGCCCAGCTCCCCGCCAACACCGTCCATGGTGGATTCGGCAACTTGACGGTGAATGTCAACGGGGGCTCCTTGGCGAATTCCCAGACGGTGCGGATCGTGAGCGTGGCCGGCAACACGACCGTCAACCTCCCGGCAGTGCACAGCTACGGCATCTCGATCAACGCCCGGGTCGGGGGCGGCCAAATCTGCGTGAACGGCACCTCGGTGGCGAGCGGTTTCGACCCTCACTATCAGCGCACCATCTCGTCTACCAGTGGGCCGATGCTCACGCTCAACGTCCACCAGACCGCCGGCCGGATCCTGATCGGCAGCTCGGGGTGTGGCCACCGATGACCGCGGCTGTAGCGACCTATCAATACCGGACCTCCCGGGTGGCGGTAGGCACGTTTTTCCTGCTCCTCGGGGCGGCCTTTCTCATGGACAGCCTCGGGGTTTTCCGGGTGACTGCGGCCCTCTTCTGGCCGCTCTTCGTCATTTCCCTCGGGGTGGGGCTGCTGCTCCATCGGGCCCGGCGCATGCAGGTGGAGGAGGACCGCAGCGCCCAGTTGGCCGTGGCCGAGGAACGGGTGCGGATCGCCCGTGAGCTCCACGACATCGTCGCCCATGGCGTCAGCCTGATGACCATCCAGATCGCGGCGGCCCGCCGGGTGGGCGCCACCAAGCCCGAGTCGGCGACGGAGTCCCTTGAGGCAGCCGAGAAGACCGGACGTCAGACCCTCAGCGAGCTCGAAGGCATGCTGGCCGTGCTCCGCGGCGCCGATGCCTCGATCGGAGCCGCCACCGATAGGCCCGACGTGGACGATGACGCCAATCGCACGCCGCTCCCCCACCTTTCCGACCTTCCCGCGCTGGTCGACGCCGTGCGCCAGACCGGCCGAACGGTGACCTTCCACGCCCTCGGAGATCCGCCTCCGCTGCCCGCCAGCGTGGAAATGATCCTGTACCGATTGATCCAGGAAGCGCTCACCAACGCCGTTCGCTATGGGGGGGAGAGTCCCATCGACGTTCAGGTGATCTACTCACCAGCCGCCATCACGGTGTTCGTGGACGACGAAGGCACCGGGGCCCAGACCGCCGTGGCGCGCAGCGGGTCAGGAGGGGGGCACGGCCTGGTTGGGATGCAAGAACGGCTGGCCGCCATCGGGGGGACGCTGGAGGCGGGGCCGCGCCGGCCCGGGCCGGGCTGGCGAGTGCACGCCAGCATCCCGGTCGTGCTGCTCAACGTCGCCTGAGGGCGGCCGCCGGGTGGCCTGGGCCGCCGGGTGACCTCGGCCGCCGGTGACCTGGGCCGGTGGTGACCTCGGCCGCCGGGTGACCCCGGCCGGCGGGTGACCTCGGCCTGGGCCGGCTGACCTGGCCAGCCCGCCGGCGCGCGTCGCCATCGTCGCCCTCATTCGGGCCCGCTGATCACCCGACGTCCCCGCCCGTCCCACATGCCACCCCCCGCTCGCCCACCGCGACAAATGGACATCTGAGCAGCCTCACGCTGCTTATCTGTCCAAAGGTGGAGCGGATTCCCGCCCCCGACCGCCCCGCACCCCGATCAGGGCCGCCACCCCGGACCGATCGCCACCCCCGCCCGTGCCAGCGGCGAAACTGTAGCGGTGATCCGCTTGCTCTTGGCCGACGACGAGGCGATGGTGCGCAGGGGGCTCCGTCTCGTCCTGGAGACGGAGGACGATCTCCAGGTGGTCGGCGAGGCCGCCGACGGGTACGAAGCCATCGAGGAGGCCAACAGGCTGCACCCCGACGTCGTCCTCATGGACGTGCGGATGCCCCGACTCGACGGGGTGGAGGCATGCCGGCGGCTGGTCGAGCAGAGTGGAACGAAGGTGGTGGTGCTGACCACCTTCGACTTGGACGAACACCTCTTTTCCGCGGTGCGAGCCGGGGCTAGCGGCTTCCTTCTGAAGGCATCGCCTCCGGAGGAGCTGGTGGCTGCCATTCGGGCGGCCCACGCCGGCAACGCCCTGGTGGAACCGAAGATGACCAAACGCCTCCTCGACGAGTTCGCCCGCCGTCCTGACGCCCCCCACCTGGCCACATGCCCGACCGCTTCGCCGACCTGACCGATCGCGAGCTGGACGTCCTGCGAGAGGTGGTTCGCGGCGCCAGCAACGCAGAGATCGCCGAACGCCTCTACATCAGCGAGACGACGGTGAAGACCCACGTCAACCACATCCTCGGCAAGCTCGGCGTTCGCGATCGCATCCAGGCGGTGGTTATGGCCTACGACTACGGGCTGGTGGAGCCCGGCGGGTCGGTGCGTTGAGCCCCGGCAGGGTCAAGATCAGCCTTCGGATGGAGACGAGAATCGCTCCGGCGGACGATGTCCTCGCGGAGGGGCCTTCGTAGCATTAGTGGCGAAGGAGGAATCATGCACAACTACGACTTCGGGGGCTTCGGTAGCTCGAGCAGTGAGCACAGCTACGGCGGTCCGGAGCAGGGGCGGCCCCACAAGCAAAGCGTCTTCAGCCTCGTCGTGATGATTGCGATCGTCGTGGTTGTCGCCGTGCTCGCCCTGGCTCTGGGGTTCTGGCTTCTCGGCTTGGTCTTTCATCTCGCCGGGCTGATCATCAAGGTGGCCATTGTGGCCGCCGTGGCTGCCCTGATCTGGCGACGCATCAGCCGTCGTCGTTCGCGCGACCAGATCGTCTGAGCGCGACCGGCTGGCCGGCTCCACTGGGCGTCCGCCGCCCCGTCAAGGTCGGGACTCGGCAGTCCCAGGCTCCTCAATTCGATTCGACCTTGCGGGCTCTTGACAGGCGCGCCGGCCGGGCCTTGAATGGAGGGCACGGAAGTTGGGCATCAAGCCCGGCATCCAGCGTCGGTATCCGACGGGACAGGGAAAGGAGGGCACCGTGGGAACATGGAGCTCGTCCGAGGAGGACGGTCCGCCCCGCTGAGACTTGGGTTTCGGCGTCTGCGTGACCCGAGCCCACTGATGTTGGTCATGGTGCGCGGGCCCTCGACTTGGCCGGCCCTATGGCCGAGTGCCTCGAGATGGCGGCACTCGGGACGAGGCGGTCCCACAACAGAGAGTTGGTGCCGCACACCATGGTCAGGCGGACCGGCACAGGAGATGCCGAGAAGGCACATGCTCCTGTGCCGGTTTGCGCGCTCGGGCCCGGTCCCGGCCGCGCTGCCGGCCCCGCTCGGACCCGGTCTCGGCCGCGCTCGGCGCCGGTCGGGTCGACGGCGGCGGACCACGAGAACGGCCGGTCCTGGATGCCGGGTCGCCCGACCCCGACACCACCCGGATGGCTCGCGGCGCTCGCCCGTGCCAGCATGATCAGGTGACAGAACTTCCGGTCGACCGACCCGAAGCAGATCTTGAACGGCGCCGAGGCGCCGAGCTCACTCCCCATGAGCGGGCTACCCGCCGCCGGAATCGGCGGCTCATTTCCTACATCCTCGTACCTTCCTTGCTGGTCGGCACCGCCGCCCTCCTGGCGGCCCTGATCGCCAGTCGCGGCGGCCCCTCCATCCGCCCGTTGAGCGTGCCCCCGGGGTACCAGTCCGTGAGTGATGGCTACTTTGCCTACGCAGTTCCCTCGAGCTGGTCGCAGAGCGAGGCCTACACCGACGACGTCGGCGACCTCGATACCCAGGGAACGACCGGCTGGGCCGCCGAACACGTCGATGCCCGGGCCGACGCGCCCAAAGCGGGTGAAACCCCGCCATCCTCCTTCGCCGCCTTCGGCGAACCGCGGCCGACCGCGTACCAGATCGGGGTGGCCACTGCGACCAGCGTTCCGGGGGCAAACGTGGCCTACCGGTATCTCGTGACCCGACCCGGCGGGTTTCGGGCGACGGCCATCGACGCCTGGCAGGCCAACACTGGTGCAGAGATGTGGCTCTTGGTCGACGCCGACGCGGACACGACCTCCGCCATCCTGGCCAGCCTCAGAGGCTGAATCTCCCGTTCGGGATGGTGGTCGGCGGGGTCGCTGACGTTACGGGACCGCGAACGCAAAGATCCCGAACCCGTTGTAGACGACGGAGTCCTTCGGCAGGAAGGGACCGTTGATGATCACGTTGAAGCCACCGGACGGGCCCGGCCCGGCATCACCCTCGATGGTGTCAATGGCCCCATCCGGCCAGACCTGGGCCACGATGCCCATATGGACGGCCGTATCCACGTTTTGCGGGCCCGTTCCGTAGAGGACAGCGTCACCCGGCGAGGGGCGTGCCGTCGGCGGTAGGACGGCGGTGTGCTGGGCAGCCCAGGTGTACACGTCCCCGACGAACGGGTAGATCGGTATCGGCACTCCTGCCGTCGCCCACACCCACGTGGAGAACAAGGCACACCATGCTTCGCAGGGCCCGTAGGGGTTGCAGAAATACCCGGAAACGGGATCCCCCTGCACCTGTCCCGCCGCGGTAGCAACGATGGCTCCACCGCCGCCTGGATGGCTGAACGCGGTGGGGAAGGCGTCCGGCTCGAGGAGCCAATATCCCTTTCCGTCGGGTGTGGCCGCGATGTCCGCGATGATCTCCGTGCGCGGCGTACCCAGATTGTTGCCGTAGAACGTGGCATCACCGAGGGTGTACACCGCCCCGTTGACGTTGGCTATCCAGTAGCCCTTACCGTCGGGCGTCGCCGCCATGCCGGTGACCCAGTCGGAGATACCCCGGTTGGCCACCGATCCTGCAAACGGGGCGTTCCCAAACGTGAAGATGCCGCCATCGGAGGCCACCAGCCAATACCCGCTGCCATGGGGGGCGGTCGCCATGCCCACGATCGGCGCGTCCAGCTTGATGTTGCCCAATGACCCGTAGAAACGGGCATCGCCGAAAGAGAAGATCCCGCCGTCGGAGGCCACCAACCAGTACCCACCGCCGTCCGGGGTGGCAGCCATCCCCACAATCGGTTGATTGAGCCGGATACCGCCGGTCGACCCATAGAACTTGGCGTCACCGAAGCTGAAGATGCCACCGTCCAGGGCCACCAGCCAATAGCCCTTGCCGTCCGGGGTGGAAGCCATCCCGGCGATGGGACCGTAGAGATTGACCCCGCCTGCGGAGCCGTAGAAGGGAGCCCCTCCGTAGGAGAAGACCCCACCGTCGGCGGCAACCAGCCAGTAGCCGCCGTTCGGGTCGGCCGCCATGCCAACGGCGGGCGACGACAGCTCGACGTTCGTCGGGGCCCCGGAGAAGTGCGCATCGCCGTACGCCAGGACCCCGGGATCGGCGAACGCTTGCGAGCTCACGGACCCGCCTGGTGTTGCCGGCGCCGCCGCGGCCGGAGCGGGCGCCCCCACGATGGCACCAGGAACCGACGCGGCCACGCTCACTACGCCAATGATCATGCCTACCGCCGCTGCCATGCGTGACACACGCTTCATGCGAGCTCCAGATTCACCCCTGGGAGACGGGACGCGCCGCCACCTCTTGTCCTGCGTTCGCCAAGGCCATGCTAACCGCATTTCACACCCCCTGATCACCGGTCGGCGCCCGGGGGAGCTTGACGGCGCGTTCCGGTTCGGACGGGCGCCGGATCAGCGGTCCGGCCGGGTCGCTCCCACGTAGATGTCGCTGCCCCACACCGCACCAGGAGTGGCCGGGAAGGCCTCCACCCTGACGTCTGCGCCGGTGTGGGGAGCGTCGACCATCAGGAATTGCCCTTCGTTCTGACCGACGTATATTCCGACGTGAGAGATGTCGTCAGGGCCCCCTCCGAAGAAGACCAGGTCGCCCACGACCAGGACGGTGCCGTCCGCCAGTTGGACCCCCGCGTCGAACTGGCTCTGGGCCACCCGAGGAAGGTGCACCCCTGCGGCCGCGTAAGCCGCTTGCACCAGGCCGGAGCAATCGAAGCCCACCCCAACCGTCTCCCCGCCCCAGACGTAGGGGGTTCCAACCTGGGCCAGCGCCCACTGGGCCGCGATAAATCCCGCCTCATCCCCCGGCGAGGAGGCGCCGGTTGCCTGCCCGTACTGGTCCGCCAGCGCCAGCACCTGTTCGACGTAGCTGGCGTTGTGGTTGTAGGCGAAGACCGCCCGGGCGAGATCGGCGCCGCCGGCAGCCCCGTTGCCGCAGAGATCTCTAGCCGCGGCAAAGACCGCGTCCGTGGGGTCGTAAGGGCTCGGCGGGTTCTGCCCGCCCCCAGGGACAGGAAAGGCGTACGCCCCGAAGGTCGCCGGTAGGAACTGCATCGGCCCTTCTGCCCCAGCCGGGTTCGCCCCCGAATGGACGCCCGGGAGTGTCGAGGTGCCATTGGCAGATTCGACGGTGCCAATGGCCGCCAGCACGGTCCACGGCAAACCGGGGCAGCTGGCCGAGGCGCGCCCGTATAACTCGAGCATCTGGGCCGGAATGCCATCCGTCGTCGAGGTCCCGGATGCACCACCGGCTGGCCCATAGCCGGAAGGTGCCCCGGCGCCGGCGGCGTCCGCCTCGCCGACCATGCTGCTCAGCGGCAATCCGGCCACGGCGGCGACCAGAAAGGGTATCGACGCCAGGAGGGCGAGACCGAGCAACGCCCCGCTCAAAACAAGTTTCATGGTGTTTCATTATATTTAGATGTGTATAGGTCTGCAAATCCTCCCCATGCCGGAAGTGGTGGTACCCGCGCCGGTACGCTCGGGCCAGTCGGTGCATCAGGAGGTGCTTTGCGGTCGTCGATCGCGGATTTCGAGGTGGTCCGATCGGTCCCTTCGGCAGGGGCTGACCAACCGCGCTACGTGTGCCGCTCACCGGAGCGCTTCGAGGACGTCGCTCCGGAGGTGATGGTTGCCGAGCTCCCGGTCGACGCTTCAGGCTGGCGTGACTTGACCCGAGAGCTGAGCCGACTGGCCGCCGTCCGGTCTCGAAGGCTCCTGCAGCTGCTCGAGGTCGGGCCCGACCTGGACCCTGATGGTGGCGGGGTGTACCTGGCCACCGAATCGGCGCCGGGCGGCAGCGTCGGCGATCCGACGTTCCCACTCGATCCGGCCAGCACCGTTCAGGCCGTGGCCGAAGCCGCCCTCGGGGCGCACCAGATGCACGAGGCCGGCCTGGCCCATGGAAGTATCAATGCGGGCGCCATCCTCCTGACCGACCGAGGAGCGGTGCTGGCTCCTCCCGTACTCGGGGCGCCACCCGGCCGGATTACAACCCTCACCGATTGGCGGGATGTGGCCGTCCTGGAGCCGGGTCTCCTCCGGGGTGACCCTCCGTCACGCGCGTCGGACGTATGGGCCCTCGCCGCAACCTTGCACGGCTTGGTCTCGGGCCGGCCTCTTTACGCCGACATCGAGCGAGATCCCACCGTGACCGCCGTCCAGCGGGTCCTGTTCACCCGACCGGAGGTGGACGAAACGCTGCCGGTGTGGCTGGCCGCCACGCTCAAGGCGGTATTCGCGGCCGATCCTCGTGACCGGCTTGATGATGCTTCCGAGCTTGCCGTCCGGTTGGGGGCGGCAGCATCAGAGGCGCCGGCGGGCGGGTCGACTGGCGGTCCGGGCGGGTCGACTGGCGGTCCGGGCGGGTCCGGCGGTACGAGCGGAACCGGGGGTACGAGCGGGGAGGGGTCATGATCGAAAGGATCGAGGTCGTCCCCGGACCCGGCACCGTGATCCGCTACGGCGGGATCGCGGCGTGGGTTGCGCCAGCGGCGTCTTCCGCCCTGATCAGCTTCCTGGCTCAGTCATCGCGCAACCTGAGCCCCTCGGCCAGAGGCGGCCGCCAGATCGCCGACCACATCGCCGGAGTGCTCGCCACGCGCGATCCCGAGCCTCACGTGGGGTTCGTGGTGATCGGCCCGAGCGACCATGGCTGGGCGTCCCTGCTGCATGGCCCGGTCCAGGCCTGGGACGGAGCCCGGTGGCTGGCTCCGGCGCCCAGCCCTGGCTGGATCCAAGCCATCATCACGCCGCGGCCCGCCATCACGGTCGGCCCGGCCGGCACACCGGCACCGCAGGCGGAGCCAGACGCCATGTGGGACCTGGAAGCCGGCGTCGTTCCGGGCGCCGGATTCGTGCTCATCCCGACTCCGAGATCTGGTCGCCCGGTTGCCGTGCGTACCGATGAACGAGAGCCTGAGGCAGGGACCGTCACCAGCGTGCTTTCGCCGCCCGCTGCCACCAGCGTCATCCCGCTTGTGGAGGACACCGATCTTGGCGATGAGGCGCCCCTGGCCGAGGGCGCGGGGACCGGAGCTGGAGCAGCCGACGCGGGCGCAACCGGGCTTAGCCCAGCTGGCGCAGCCGGCGCGGGGACCGAGGCCGGAGCCGGCGCCGCCGGGGCGGGCACAGTTGCGGCTGGGGCTGAGGTCGGCGCGGGAGCGGGCCCGGATGCAGTCGCGGCTGGAGCAGTCGCTGCTGGAGCACTCGCAGCTGGGGCGGCCGCGGTGGCGGCCGGCGCGGCGGCGCCGTCCGGGCGGGACGATCAAGCGGAAGAACCGCCTGTTCCTGCTCCCGAACCGGTTCCTGTGCCTCGCGTTCCACCCCGGCCCGGCCCCGCCGGTTCGCTCGACCTGCGAACGGTCACCGTCGCGGCCGGAGAGCCGCTGCCGCGAGGAGCCGACGCTGAGCCCGCTGTCGCCGGTCGCCCGGTCGTGGCCGGGGCGCTCTGCCCGAGAGGCCACCTCAACCGGCCCGGCGTAACGGAGTGCGTCCGCTGTCACACGGTGATACCAGCCGGGGCGCGGGACACGGTCAGTGGGACCCGCCCGTCGCTCGGCGTCCTCGTGGCCGACGACGGCGCCATCTACCGGCTCGACCAGGGCTATCTGGTGGGATCCGACCCGGGTCGCGATCCCACCGTGGGAGGCGGCCTGGCTCGCCCCCTCGTGCTGGCGGGCAACGACGTGTCCTCATCCCACGCCGAGGTGCGCCTGATCGACTGGGACGTCGCCGTCCTCGATCGAGGGTCCGCCGCGGGGACGAGCGTGTTCACCCGGGGCGCAACCGAATGGACCGCCCTGAGGCCCTACGAGAGCAAGGTCATTGCGCCAGGGAGTCATGTGGCCTTCGGGCAACGGGTGGTGACCTTCATCAGTCCCTGGATTCCCGCTCCCTGATAAGGAAGCGGACCGACCGGAACCCTTCAGCCGGCCGACGCCGTCAGCCGATCTGGCTGTTGAATTGTGGACAGTAGGCCTGCACGGCTGCGTCGATCACGGCACCAAGATCCTCCGAGGGCAGAGGCTTGCTCCCCTCAGAAAGGGCCAGCCGGTCGGCCAGCTCCTCGTAGGAAGCCCCGGACCCGAAGTCGTCACAGACGGACTGGCCCAGCCGGGTGAGCTGGACGTTCGTTCGAAAGCTAGCGATATCGGGAGCGGAGATGTGGACATCCGACAGGAACAGCTGATCCTTCTGGCTGGCCTTCGCTCCTCCCCCACCGCCGCACGCGCCAAGGAACAGCGCCACCATCACGCCCGCCAACACCCCGCGAAATCGACGCGGCGAGCCTTCCGTACGGCTCTGGGTCACCGCCCGAGTGTAGAAGCGCGCCTTGCCGTTCCAGGTGGCAGGAAGCTGGCACGACGGCGAATTCCGACGAGGACCACGCCGGGGTAGGGCTGGGCCCACCCGACGGAAGACGGTCGCGCCCGGCAGAAGTCTCCCCGCGTCGACCAAGCTGACTGATGTGGCTGTCGGATCAACCCTGTACGAGCGGGCCGGCGGCGACGAGTTCTTCGCGACCCTGACCCGGCGCTTCTACGAAGGGGTCGCGACAGATCCCGTGCTGCGCCCGCTCTACCCCGCCGGAGACGCCGGGTTGGAGGCGGCGAGGCGGCGCCTGGAACTGTTCCTCATCCAGCGCTGGGGAGGGCCACAGGTGTACGCGGCGGAGCGGGGCGAGCCGAGGCTGGGGCAGCGCCACGCTCGCTTCGCTATCGGCCCCGCCGAGCGCGACGCCTGGCTGCACCACATGGGCGAAGCCGTGACCGAGGCGGGACTCAGCCCATTGGACGAAACCCAGCTACGGGGCTTCTTCACCACCTTCGCGGCGAGACTCGTCAACGACCCATGACGAGCACGTGAGCCTCCCGGACCTGGTGGCGGATCGGTACGGCCGGGGGTCAGCGGTCGCTCTGCTGCACGGGCAACCGGGTACAGCGGCCGATTGGCACGCGGTGATTCCCCTCCTAAGTGACGACTTCACCGTGCTCGTCCCTGACCGCCTGGGCTACGGTCGGACGGGCGGAGGAGCCGGCAGCTTCGCCGCCAACGCCTCGTCGCTCGCCGCCCTCCTCGACCGACTGTCGATCCCGGCCGCCATCGTCGTCGGATTCAGTTGGGGCGGTGGAGTGGCACTGGCCTTCGCGGAGTTCTACCCCACCTACGCGGCGGGTTTGGTCTTGGCTGCGTCGGTTGGCCCCGGCCAGACGCTGGGCCGGGCCGATCGGTTGCTGGCCCCTCCGATCGCCGGCGATGCGGTCGCCACCGTGTACCGCTTCGTCGGGCAGGCGCTCGGCGGGCCCACGGCCCAGGGGTTGGCCGACCGGCGGCTCCGCGGGCGACCGGCTGCGGTGTTCAACCGGGTGACCCGCCTCACGGGGGTTGCCGCCGGCAGACCAGATTCCCGGTCGGTCGTTACCGAGCAGCAACTCCTCCTTCGCGAGCTCCCCCACATTGGGGCCCGACTGGCCAGGGTGAGCGCGCCGACCGCCGTCGTGAACGGGAGTCGTGACGATGTCGTGGCGCCGGCAGTCTCGGCGCGCCTGGTCGCCGGCTTACCCCGGGCGACCCACACGGTCGTGCCGGACGGCGGCCACATGCTGCCGATCAGTCATCCCGGAGTCATCGCGGCCGCCGTGCGTGAAGTGGCGTCGGGCCCTGCTGCCGGAGAGGTGACCGCGCTATACGGCGAGGAAGCGACGGACCGCGAAGGCTGAACCGACGATGCCGACGATCGCTCCGACTCCCAGGAGAAGGATCCCGGTCACGATGGCTTCATGCGGGGAGACGTACAGCCGGTTGGTGCCGAACACCGTCTCGTTCCCGACGAAGGATGCGATGGTATTGCGCACGGCATAGGTGACGGCGAACGCGATGACGGCACCGACAATGCCGTGGACCAGCCCCTCCAGCATGAACGGCACCCGGATGAACCAGTTCGTGGCCCCGACGAGCTTCATCACCGCCACTTCTCTTCGGCGGGCGTAGATCGCCAACTGAATGGTGTTGATGATAAGGGCGACGGCGCCGATCATCACGCCTACCGCCAGGATGCCGCCGATCAACCGGAGCACCTTGAACTGGTGCAGCAAGGTGTCGATCTCCTGCTGCGCATATGAGATCTGCAACACGCCGGGCTGGCCCTGGAACTGCCGGCCCAGCTCGGCGATGTCCTGGGCTTTGGTCGGCACCACCCGGTACGACGGGGGCATGTCCGCCACCGTGAGCACGCCGACGATGTCGTTGTTGCCCCCGAATATCTCCTTGAACTCCTGGTACGCCTGCGGCTTGTTGACGAAGTGGTACTGCTTCACGCCGGGCGTACTGGCCAGCTCGTGGCCGATGGCCGCCGTCTCGTTGGTCGACACGTTGGGGCTCAAGAAGATCGCCATCTGCACGCCGCCCCGCCACTGGAGCGAGGCTTTGTTGATGGCCTGGCGCATCAAAAGGACACCGCCGAGGGCGGACAGCGACACCGCCATGGTGACGATCGCCGACAGGGTCATGACCGGGTTGCGCCGGAGGTTGCCGATCGTTTCGCGCGCGACATAGCCAGAGGAAATAGCCACCGGTTGCTACGCCCCCATCCCGTACACGCCGCGGGCCTGGTCGCGGATGACCGTGCCCCGGTCGAGTTCGATGACCCGACGCCGCATCGAGTCGACGATGGCATTGTCGTGGGTGGCCATCACGACCGTAGTACCGGTTCGATTGATCCGATCCAGGAGGCGCATGATGCCGGCGGTAGTGGAAGGGTCGAGGTTGCCGGTCGGCTCATCGGCCAGGAGGATGAGCGGCCGGTTGACGAACGCCCGGGCGATGGCGACGCGCTGCTGCTCTCCACCGGAAAGCTCGTGCGGCAGGTTGGAAAGCTTCTTACCCAGCCCGACCAGATCCAGGATCTGGGGTACCTGGCTGTGGACCACGTTGCGTGGGCGGCCGATGACCTCCAGGGCGAAGGCCACGTTCTCATACACCGTCTTGGTGGGCAGGAGCCGGAAGTCCTGGAACACACAGCCGATGTTGCGACGCAGGTACGGCACCTTCCACGTGGTAAGGGCACCGACGTCCTTGCCCGCGACCCAGACCCGACCCTGCTCGGCCTGCTCCTCCTTGGTGACGAGACGGAGGAAGGTCGACTTACCGGACCCGGAGGGACCGACAAGGAAGACGAACTCCCCCTTCTGGATGTCGACCTCGACGTCTCGCAGTGCGACGGTGGTCCCTTTGTACGACTTGGTGACGTTCTCGAACTTGATCATGAGAAAAAAAGGGGAGGCGGCTGGGGGCCATGCCCTCTCCGCACTCGCAAGCCGATTGTAGCCCGCCCGGAGGTCAGACGGGAACAGCCCCCGCGTTGGCCCGCCGCCAGCGCAGGTAGGACTCCATGAACGGGTCGAGATCGCCGTCGAGCACGGCCTGGACGTTGCCCGTCTCGAAGTCCGTGCGCAGATCCTTGACCTGCTGGTACGGGGCGAGCACGTACGACCGGATCTGGGCGCCCCAGCCGACCAGGGCCTTGGGGCCGGCCATGGCGGACATCTCGGCGTCTCGGGCCTCTCGCTGCCGCTCGGCCAGCTTCGACGCCAGGATCTGGAGGGCCTTGGCCTTGTTCTGGTGCTGTGACCGCTCGTTCTGCACGGCGACCACGGTGCCCGTCGGGAGGTGGGTGATGCGGACCGCCGAGTCCGTCACGTTGACGTGCTGCCCGCCCGCCCCCGACGACCGGTACGTGTCGATGCGCAGGTCCTTCTCGTCCAGGTCGACCTCCCCGGACAGGTCCTCGAAGAAGGGGACCACGCTCATCGACGCAAAGCTGGTCTGACGGCGAGCCTGGGAGTCGAACGGGGAGATCCGTACCAGGCGGTGGACCCCGCGCTCGGAGGTGAGCAGCCCGGTGGCGTAGCGGCCCCGAATGATGAAGCTGGCCGAGAGGATCCCGGCCTCCTGGCCCTCGCTGACCTCCTCGATCTCGAACTCGAAGCCCCGACGCTCCGCCCAGCGCTGGTACATGCGAACCATCATCTCCGCCCAGTCCTGGGCGTCCGTCCCGCCGTCCTTGGCGTGCACCTCACAGACCGCATCGTGGTCGTCGTGCTCACCGGTGAACAGGGAGCGCAGCTCCAGGGCGTCGAGATCGCCCTCGATCGCGGCCACGGCCGAGGTCAGCTCGGCGTCGACCGAGTCGTCGTCCTCCTCGAGGGCCAGCTGGTACAGGGTCTCGACGTCAGAGGCACGGCGCGCCAGGGCGTCGAGCAGGTCCACGTCTCCCTTGGCCTGACCGTACTCGCGGGTGACCCGCTGGCCGACCGTGAGTGTCCTCCCACAGATCCGGGCGACTCAGCTCCGCCTCCAGCTCGGCCAGCCGGCGCCGGAGCCCGTCCAGGTCCAGGTAGTAGTTGGCGTCCACCAGCCTCTGCCGCAGGGAGGTCGAGCTCTGGCTCGAAGTCCGCGCATGGCCTCTATCGCCCGTGGCAGAACTTGAACTTCTTGCCGCTCCCGCAGGGGCAGGGATCGTTGCGCCCGGCCCGGGCGAAGGCGGAATCGTTGCACGACCGGCTTCTCGATCTCGGCCTGGGCGGTCGCCACCGATCCCGACGAGATCGTCGCCTGCCGGGGCCCAGCACTTCCGCTCGGGTCGGGGGCGAAGACCACCTCCTCGCCAGGAGCGGGCCCGGCGGCCAGCGCCCGCTGCATGCCTGTCGCCCCCTGGACGGGCTCGTCCTGGGCCTGGTAACTGGCACCGGCCAGGCCGTCGTCGGTCGGCGGGGCTTGCTCGAGGACCTGCACCTGGGCGTGCATCACGATCTTGACGTAGTCGTCGTCGATGCTGGCCATGAGCTGGCCGAACATCTCGTAGCCGTCGCGCTGCCACGCCACCAGCGGGTCCTGCTGGCCCATGGCCCGCAGGCCGATGCCTTCCCGCAGGTAGTCCATCTCGGAGAGGTGCTCCCGCCACTTCTGGTCGATCAGCTGCAGCATGACCTCCCGCTCGAGGGCCCGCATGGTGTCGGCCGGCTCCCCGCCCTCGGGGGCCGGCATGGTCTCCTCCCGCTGCTCGTAGTAGGCGATGGCCTCGCCGGCCAGCGTCTCGTAGATCGCGGTGCTGTCCGGCAGGGCCGCGATCTCCTCCTTGGTGGCCGTCGTCGGGATAGTACAGGCGGGTCTCGGTCAGCAGGCTGTCGATGTTCCAGTCCTCGACGAAGTCCGAGCCGGCGCAGTTGGCGGTGACGATGCTGTCGATGGCCGACGAGAGCACCTCGATGGTCCGGGCCCGCAGGTCCTCCCCGTCCAGGATCTGCGCCCGCCGGGCGTAGATCACCTTGCGCTGCTCGTTCATCACCTCGTCGTACTTGAGGACGTCCTTGCGGATCTCGGCGTTGCGGGCCTCGACCGTGTTCTGGGCCCGTTCGATGGCCTTGGACACCATCTTCGAGTCGATCGGCACGTCGTCCGGAAGCGCCCGGCCCATGACCCACTGCATGGCCCCGGTGGCGAACAGACGCATCAGCTCGTCTTCGAGCGACAGGAAGAAACGGCTCTCGCCCGGATCCCCCTGACGGCCCGAACGACCCCGGAGCTGGTTGTCGATCCGGCGGGACTCGTGGCGCTCTGATCCGAGGACGTACAGGCCGCCGAGCTCGCGGATCCTTGTCGCCTCCGCCGAGCACTCTTCCTCGTACTTGGAGAGCAGCTCTTCGTAGCGGGCCGCGCCATCCTCGGCCTCGGGGTCGAGCCCGCTGGCCTGGACCTCCTGAGCCGCCAGCAGCTCCGGGTTGCCGCCGAGCAGGATGTCGACGCCGCGGCCGGCCATGTTGGTGGCCACGGTCACCGCGTGCAGCCGGCCCGCCTGGGCGACGATCTGCGGCCTCTCGGGCGTGCTGCTTGGCGTTGAGCACGTGGTGCGGGATGCCGCGCCGCTCGAGCATGGTCGAGAGGACCTCGGACTTCTCGACGGACGCGGTGCCGACCAGCACCGGCTGGCCCTTGTCGTGGCGCTCGACGATGTCCTCGACCACGGCCTCGAACTTGGCCAGCTCGGACTTGTAGATCAGATCCTGCTCGTCGGCCCGGATCATCGGCATGTTGGTCGGGATGGGCACGACCGGCAGGTCATAGGTGCTGGCGAACTCCGAAGCCTCGGTCTCGGCCGTGCCGGTCATGCCGGCCAGCTTCTCGTAGAGGCGGAAGTAGTTCTGCAGGGTGACCGTGGCCCAGGTGTGATTTTCCTCCTTGATGGTCACCCGCTCTTTGGCCTCGACCGCCTGGTGGAGGCCGTCGGACCAGCGCCGCCCTTCCAGGATGCGCCCGGTGAACTCGTCGACGATCTTCACTTCGCCGTCGGCGACGATGTAGTCCTTGTCCCGCTTGTAGAGCTCCTTGGCCTTGAGGGCCTGGGTCAGCTGGTGGACGTAGTTTGACGACACGAGGTCGTAGAGGTTGTCGATGCCGAGGGCCCGCTCGACCTTCTCGATCCCGTCCTCGGTCGGCGCGACCGTCCGTTTTTCCTCGTCCACCTCGTAATCGACCTCGGCCGTCAGCGACCGAGCCACGCCGGCGAACTGGTAGTACAGGCGGGCCGATTCCGACGACGGACCGGAAATGATGAGTGGGGTGCGGGCCTCGTCGATCAGGATGGAGTCGACCTCGTCGACGATGGCGAAGGGGTGGCCCCGCTGCACCATGTGCTCCAGCGACCGGGCCATGTTGTCGCGCAGGTAGTCGAACCCGAACTCGGTGTTGGTGCCGTAGGTCACGTCGCAGGCGTAGGCGTCCTTCTTGGCCTGCCAGTCGTCGATCTCGGGCGACACCCGGCCGACGTCGATGCCGAGGAAGCGGTGGACCTGACCCATCCACTCGGCGTCGCGCCGGGCCAGGTAGTCGTTGACGGTGACCAGGTGGACGCCCTTGCCGGTGAGGCCGTTGAGATACACCGGGAGGGTCGAGACGAGGGTCTTGCCCTCGCCGGTCTTCATCTCGGCGATCCACCCGAAGTGCAGGGCCGCTCCACCCATCAGCTGCACGTCGAAGTGGCGCTGGCCGATGGTCCGCCGGGCCGCTTCCCGGACGGTCGGCGAACGCCTCGACGAGCATGTCGTTGACGTCCTCGCCCCGGTCCAGCCGCTCCCGGAACTCGACCGTGCGGTGGGCCAGCGCCTCGTCGCTCAGGGCCTCGGTTTCGCGCTCGAGCTCGTTGATGTCCGGGACCAACGCCTGCAGGGCCCGGACCTTCTTGCCCTCGCCGGCGCGCAGGATCTTGGAAAAGACGCTCATGACCCCTCCATGCGTACCGGTGGGCCGACGGCCGCCGGTTCCGCGACCGCCCTGCGTCGCCTACCCTCTCGGCGTGGACACGGCGCGTCATCGCCGGTCAGCTCACCAGAGGTGCGTCGCGGCTGCCGGGCCCGATCGGACCGGGTCCGGCGCCGGCATCGAATCCGACCTCGCGCCGGCTCGGCTGCCCCACCTCCCGGTCATCGTCCTCATCGGCGGCCTACGTGCGTGCGGTTCAGCCTGCTGTCGGTCGCAGGTCCAGGACGGCTACGGCACCCCCGGGCTTCGACATGGGCATCTTCGACCAGGGGGTGTGGCTGCTGAGCCGCTTCCACGCCCCGTTCGTGACGGTCATGGGCCGGAACCTGTTCGGGGACCACACCTCGTTCATCCTCCTGCTGGCGGTCCCGCTGTACTGGGTGTGGCCGCACGCCCAGACCCTCCTGGTGCTGCAGACCTGCCTGCTGGCCGCGGCCGCCGTGCCCGTCTACCTGCTCGCCCTGCGCCGCACCGCCAGCGTGGTCCGATCGCCACCGGCCTGGCCGCCGCCTACCTGCTGAACCCGGCCCTGCAGAACGGCAACCTGGAGCAGTTCCACCCCGAGTGCTTCCTGGTCCTGTCCCTGGCCCTGGCCATCTACGCCGCCGTGGAGTCCAAACCGCTCCTGCTGGGCCGTGGCGGTGGCCGCGTCGCTCCTGGTCAAGGAGGACACCGCCCTGCTCATCGTCCCGCTCGGCGGTGTGGGTCTACTTCCGCCGGGACCGGCAGTGGGGCGTCCGCGATCGTGGTGGCCGCGGTGGCCTGGATGGTGTTCGCCTACGCGGTCGTCATCAAATCGCTCCTCGGGACGATGTCGTTCTACGCCAACCGCATCCCCTTCGGCGGTCTCGGCGGGCTGGTCTACACCCTCATCGCCCACCCGGTCCGGTTCTGGCGGTACGCCCGCAGCCAGGGCCGCCTGTTCTACCTGTGGCAGATGGCGCATCCCGTTCGGCCTGGTGTTCCTGATCGCCCCCGAGGTGGCGGCCATCGGCATCCTGACGCTCGCCGAGAACGTGCTGAGCAACTTCGGCTACATGCACCAGATCCTCTACCACTACTCGCTGCCGCTGGTACCCGTGCTGGCCCTCGGCACGGTGTTCGCGGTGGTCCCGCTGTCGACCCGGGCGCGGCGCTACGTGGCGACCGGCGTGGTAGTCGTCGCCGCCTTCGTGTCGTGTCGGCTCTGGGGCCTGGCCCCGTTCTCCCGCCAGGCCTACCCGCACGCCAACCCGAGCAGCCCGCAGGTGCACGCCATCAACGCCGTGCTACGCTGGTTCCGCCCAACGCGGTCGTCTCCGCCTACTACCCCTACGTGGCCCACCTGGACCACCGCACCCGGATCTACCAGTGGCCCACCCCGTTCGCCGCCCAGTACTGGGGCGCTGTACACCCAGGAGGGCCAGCGGCTCCCCTTCGCCAACCAGGTGCAGTACGTGGTGATACCGGTGGCGGCCGACCTGTCGCCACCCGACCTGGCGGTGTGGGCGTCCATCTCCAAGGCAGTACCGACCGGTCGGTCAGGGTGGCGGGGTGGTGGTGTACCGCCGGGTTGGTGGGACGTAGGGTCGCGGCGTCGCCGGGTCGCAGGTCCGCGGAGGTGCGCCGACGGGTCGCTCGTGCGTCCGCGTCGTGGTCACAACGGCGCCGGGAGGTGATCGGTTGGGCTGACCGTTTTTGGTCCGGGCTCCGGGCGGGGTCGCCCGGCCCCGTGAAAATCGACAGGGTTACGGCTCCGGGTGGTGAGGGTCGAGCAGGCGCTTGCGCACCGCGTACATGACCGCCTCCATACGTGAATGCAGGTGCAGTTTCTCGAGGATGTTGCGGATGTGGTTCTTGACCGTGTTCTCGGAGATGTACAGCTTGCTCGGCCACTTCCCGGTTGCTCATGCCCCGGGCCACCAGCCTCAGCACCTCCAGCTCTCGCGCCGTCAGCAGCCGGCGCCGGCAGCTGCTCGCGGGCGGCGGCCTGGCGAGCCAGGGCGTTGAACTCCCTGAGCAGCTTGGTGGCCATCGACGGGCGAGATCAGGCTGTGGCCCCGGGCGACGGCCCGAATGGCTCCGGCCACCTCCTCGACCGAGATCTCCTTCAGCAGGTAGCCGTTGGCGCCGGCCTTGATGGCCTCGAACAGGTCGTCCTCGTCGTCGGAGACCGTCAGCATGAGGATCTTGGTGCTCGGGAGCAGCTCGCGGATGCGCCGGGCCGCTTCGATGCCGTTCATCTGGGGCATCCGCACGTCCATGAGCACCACGTCCGGGGCCAGCTCCTCGGCCATGGCGACCGCCGACTTGCCGTCTTCCGCCTCGGCCACCACCTCGATGGTCTGCTCGCCCGCGAGGACCACGAGGAGACCCCGGCGGAACAGGGCCTGATCGTCGGCGATCACGACCCGGATCGGCCTCGTCCCGAGCCGGCTCGCTCACCGGAAGCTCCTTCTGGGAGCTGGCAACGACCAGGCCGGCCGCGACCCCGCACCCGGGCACCGGGCCGGCCACCGCGAGCAGCCAAAAGACCGATGGCCCCTCCATGGGCCCCTTGGCCTCCCGACTGTGGCCGGGACGCGGGGGACCTCAGCGGCTGACCTGGTCTTTGACCCCACACCTGCCTGGCCGCCCCGGGACCCCGATGGTCCCGATCGGCGGCCAGGACTTACTTCTAAGCCGCACCATGATCAGCAACCTCGGTTGCCTTACGTGGGTCGTTTCGCCTGCGACTGGCATCGACTTGCAACCACAGACCCGCTGAGGTCCGCTCGGAACAGGCTACCGCCTGCTACCCCGCTCGAGCTGGACCTTGAGATCGACCAGGACCGGCACGGGCCCGGGGTCGATGCCGGCCTCGACGGCCATCCACAGCGAGACGTAATCGCCGAAGAGGATCAGGTCGAGCAGCTGGGCCAGGTCACCGTCGCCCTCGGCCCGGACCTCGATCACGTCGGCGACCACCTCGCGGAGCAGCTCGCCCACCAGATCGAACCGCCGGCCCGACCTGCGGGTGCTCGCCATCGTGGCGCAGGGACACCGTCGTCATGACCTGGCGGGTCACGTCGCCGTGCTGGCCCCAGCCGCACACCTCGTTGTGGCACAGCTCGGGCTGGGCGCTCCACCAGGCCGGCGCCTTGGCGTTCTCGTTGATCTGCGTCTTCCACCGCTGGGCGGCGGCGGCGCCGATGGCTCCCCCGCCGTGGATGAGCGGCATCGTCCGGCCGATGCGGCGGGCCACGTCGGCGGCCGGCGCTGGCCTCGCCGGCCGCCCGCCAGCTCGTCTCGCCGGCGCTTGAGCTGGTCGACGGCGGCGTCGATCCAGTTGTGGGCCGCCCCGGTACAGCCCCATCTCCTCGAGCACCACGAGGGGCGGGATGGCCATGGCACCGAGCGCGGCACGCGGCTGGGGGATGTCGGGCGGGACGGCGATGACCGGCGCGTTCCAGGTGGACGCCAGCTCGGCCAGGCGGCCGCCGCCGGAGATGACCACCATGGCGGCGCCGGCGAAGAAGGCATCCGACGCGGCCTGGATCGTCTCCTCGGTTTCGCCCGACGCCGACACCGCGAACACCAGGCTGCCGGCGTCCACAAACGCCGGGCACTCGTACGACTTCACCACCGCCACCGGCACGGGCAGCATGGGCGCGGCCACGGCCGCCACGACCTCGCCGGCCATGCCGCTGCCCGCCCATGCCGATGACCACCACGTGCTCGACGGCCGGCAGGGTCGCGAAGACCGCCCCAGCCCCGGGCGCGCCGGGCCGCGGCGTCGCACCTGTTCGGGAAGCCCGGCCGTCAGCTCGAACATCCCGAGCGTGTCGAGCACCACCTCGGCCTACCGCCTCCGCGTCGAAGGTCGGTTTGATGCCCTCGGCTTGCGCCTTGGCGCGGAGCCGCTCGTCCTCGGCGTCGTCGACCGTCTCGGCCTCGTCGATCAGCATGACCGGGATGTCGTCGGTGATCCGGTAGCGGAGCCGCAGGCGAGGGTTGTACAGCGACTCCTCGTCGGCGAAGTAGAGCAGCGGCCCCTTGTCCTTGGGGCAGGCCAGGATCTCGAGCAGCTTCGGGTCGAGCACCATGGGCTCAGCAGCACTCCTTCGGTGGGCGCCTCGACCCGGGCCCGAAGGGGGCAGAGGCGGGGTTCGAGAGGGACGGGACGCAGCCGCCCAACCCTAGTGGAGGTCGCCGGCGCTGATCAGCGACAGGACCTCCTCGGTGCGGGCCCGAGCAGGCCTCGGGGTCCGCCGCCTCGAGGTTGAGGCGCAGCAGCGGCTCGGTGTTGGACGGGCGCAGATTGAACCACCATTCGCCCAGGTCGACGGTCAGCCCGTCCAGGCGGTCCTGGCGGGCGCCGGCGTAGTGGCTGGCCACGGCATCGATGACTTCACCGGGTTCGGCGACCTCGGTGTTGATCTCGCCGGAGTCGGCGTAGCGCTCGAAGTCGGTCCTGAGCTCCGACAGTGGCCGGCCGGCCTGAGACAGCACCTCGAGCACGACCAGGGCGGCGATCGAGCCCGGAATCGGCCCGGTAATTTTCCCTGAAGTAGTAGTGCCCCGAATGCTCCCCACCGAACATGGCATCGGTGTCCGCCATGATCGCCTTGATGTACGAGTGACCGACCCGGGTGCGGACCGGCACGCCGCCCCGCTCGCGGATGATCTCCGGCACGGCCTTGGAGCAGATCAGGTTGTGCAGGATGGTCGCGCCCGGATACTTGTCCAGGATCGCCGCCGCGACCAGGGCGGTCGTCGTCGAACCTGATACCGGGCACCCCCCGGTCGTCGACCAGGAAGCAGCGATCGGCGTCACCGTCGAAGGCCAGACCCACATCGGCGCCCGTGGCTCGACGATCCGCTGCTGCAGAGCGACCAGGTTCGCGGGCTGGATCGGGTCGGCCGGGTGATTGGGGAAGGTCCCGTCCAGCTCGCCGAAGAGGATCTCGAGCCGGAATGGCAGGCCTTCGAAGACCGCCGGGACCACCAGCCCGCCCATGCCGTTGGCGGTGTCGGCGACGACCTTCAGCGGCTGCAGCTGGTCCAGCGAGACGAACGACCGACCTTGGCCGCATAGTCGGCGAGGACGTCCGCCTTGGTCACCGCTCCGGCGGGCGGAGATCACCGGGACCCCATCTCGAATGACCGTCGTGGCCGACGCCATGATCTCGCGGAGACCGGTTTCCGAGCCGACCGGGCGGGCGCCCGCCAGGCAGAGCTTGATCCCGTTGTACTGGGCCGGGTTGTGGGAGGCGGTGAACATGGCGTCCGGGCGCGTCGAGGCTCCCGGACGCGAAGTACAGCTCGTCGGTGGACGTCAAACCCAGATCGACCACGTCGACGCCCGCGAGCGACACGCCTTCGGCGAACGACCGCCCCAAGGCGACACCCGAGGGCCGCATATCCCTCGCCACCAGGATCCGGGGCGCATCCGCAAAGCGGGCGAACGCCCAGCCGACGGCGCGGGCCACCTCCGGGTTCGAGCTGGTCGGGGACGGTCCCCCGGATGTCGTAGGCCTTGAAAATGGACGCAAGCGTGAGCGGGCTGGGTGCGGTCATGCGTACCGGGACGCTAGTGGGCCCCGCCTTCCCGTCCCAGCGCTCGTCGCTGTCGAAACCCCGGAGATGGCGGGGCCGAGTGTAACGAACCGGGCCCAACCGCCAGAGGACGACCAGGCCGGCGAGACCGAGGAGCGAAAGGATGAACCCGATCCAGTCGACGGGCGTGTACCCGTAGGTGAGGGTGACGTGGTTCGCCGTCGGCACGACGACCATGAGATTGGGCGTGACCCGGTAGATGTCGCTGGCCCCGCTCACCTGCCAGTTCGGGAAATACGACGTCTTGACGAGTACCGGCACGCCGGTCTGGTCCACGTTGAACGAGATGGATTCGGTGCCTTTTTTGATGTCGGTTACCTGGACCGGCGGGAGTTGTGTCTTCGGCAAGGTGGTGGTGCTGGGCGATACCCTGTGCCCAGCTTTTCGGCCCGGACTGGGCTTCGAGGACGTCTCCAGTCCGAGGGGTTGAGGTACCAGGCTTCGGAGACCTTGAGCCATTCGGACGGATCCGGCTTGGTCCCGGTTAGACCGGATTTGGTCACGCCCGGTCACGACGACGGGCTGGTTCTGCAGCGGGGTGACCGTGGCCGAGTCGGCGATCTCGTAGATCTTCCAGGTGCGCTGTTCGACCGTGCTGGTCGAGCCCGTCGTGTAGGTGACCGGGAAGGGCCCGACCGTGCCGACCAGGTGAAGGTTGGTGTCTTTGTCGGCGGCCGCTTCGATGTCGGGCGTCTCGGCCATGAAGTACTTGACCCCGAGCATCTGGAGGTGCTGGATGCCTTCGGGCACGTTGGGCGCAGCCGGATAGTGCAGGCCGACCACGGGGTCAGAGGGCTGGTCGGAAAGCTCGGCCACGTTGAGGAAGTGGTAGGGCGTCGTGGCGGAGGACTCGTAGTAGAGGCCTTCCTCCGAGCCGATGCAGCCATTGGTCCAGTACGGCAGGAGCATGAGCGCGTCAGGGGTGCCCATCTGGTCGAGCTCGGGCTCGTACTCCCACATGGCCGTGCCGCAGCCGTAGGCGGGGTTCTGGCCCAACTTCTTCATTTCGGCCACCAGGTCCGCAGTACTCGGTCTGCGCGGGACTTGCCGGGGTTTTGGTAGCCGGAGTAGTTCCAGTACACCCAGGAGGGGATGAAAGAGGAGTCGGAGCTGGTTATGCCCAGCCACGAGTAGTCACCCGATTTGGTCGTATGGCCAAAGGGCAGGTTCCGCAAGGGATAGTTCACCCAGACCAGCGCCACCAGCGCGGTGACCACCGGGACTCCGATGAGCGCCCCGCGGTCGGGCCTCGGGGCGGCGCCAATACTCGACCACGATGGTCCCGAACTCCATGAACGCCACACCGACCAGCAGGTACAGGCACAGATACCAGAAGGGCAGCACCCGGGCGTTCCAGAGACGGGCCTGGGGCGCGATCCGGAACACCACGCCGCAGAGGACGGTCATGATCCCGAGGAACAAGCCCACCCGGTTGCGCCGCAGCAAGGAGAGGAGGACGGCGACGGCAGCCAGCACGAACAACCACAAGTCCTTCTCCGGGAAAAGGGTCGTCCAGTACGTGGTGATCTTCTGGTAGTTCATGTTGGTCGCGTACGGGAGCCGGTAGTCGAAGGGGAGCGCCCAGAAGGCGATGAGCGCCCCGGCGCACACGAGCACCGGCAGGGTCCACTGGAGCAGCCGCCGTCGATCGAACCGCATGAGGGTCAAAACGATGGCGCCCCCGGCGGCGAAAAACAGCGGGAGGATATGGCATATCCCGGTGGCGGCCAGCAGGAGGGCGGCCAGGGCCCGGTACCGTCCGTTCTCCAATCCCCTGGCGACGACACCGAGAAAGACGAGCGCCAGTGACAGGGCGATCGAGAAGCAGAACTCGCCGGCCATGGTGGAGGCGATGTTGCCCCCGTAGATGGTGAACTCCCGGCTGAAAAGATACGGGAGGGTTGCGGCGGCCAGGCAGGCCGGACCGGGAAAGCGCATACGCGCCAAGCGGCCGAACGCCCACGCGGCAACGGGCAGCGTCAACAAGCCGAGGACGGTCACCAGCTTGAAGGCGATGTTGTACGGGATGATGTACGAGAGGAGGGCAATGCTGACGATCGGCCCGGGGAAGTAATAGGTGAGGGCGGGAAAGCCCTCGTACCAATCGGGTGTCCACCCGGAGATCCGGAGGTGGGGTAACAGGCTGGACTTCACGTAGGCCGGGAGCCACACGTGGGCGCCCATGTCCCCGCCGGCCGGAGTGGTGTTCTTGAACAGCTGCGACGGTTGGAGCTCGTGGAACGTGAACACCACGCAGCCGGCTACCACGAGGAACGTGACGATGGCTTCCGCACTCGGCCGGCGCTGAAAGTGGCGCCACCTCGAACGCCCCGTGGCCGCCGGAACATCCGGCGTGTCGGCGCGCTCCATCGTGCTGGTTGCGGTCATGAAGCCTCTATGTTGCCTGGCCGGGGACCGGTCCGGGGGTCATGCCTGAGCCGCCCGGCCCCGACGAGCAGCCCCGTCCGGCCCATCTCGTTCAACCCCTAGTGGACATGCACGACCGAGAGCACGGCGACGAAGTTGAAGGCGGCATGAGCCCCGATACCCGGCGTCAGTCGCCCCGTGCGCCAGGCCAGGAGGGCGAGCACGACACCGAATACGGCGAGCCCGGCGAACTGCACGGCTTCGAAGTGGGCGAGGGCGAACAGGAGCGCGCTGCCTGAGACGGCCAGCGGCACGGGGGCCCAGCCGAGGAGCGAGCGAAAGATCAGGCCCCGGAAAAAGAGTTCCTCGACAATCGGAGCACCGACGCAGAGAAGGAGAAACAGCACCACCACCTCGGCCACCCCGTGCACGGCCGAGGTGTCGCGCTGGGCCGGCTGGCCCAGCTGATGGCTCAAATGGTGATACACGTGCTCGAACGGCAGGTACAGGAGCGGCACCAGCACGAACTGGCAGAAGACTCCGATGGCCGCGCCCACGGGGAGGTCCCACCAGCGTCCCCAACCCCAGCCGTAATCCCGCTTGAGGTCGCCGGTGCCGCGACGGCGGCTGGCCACGATGGCGGCGCCGACCAGGCAGAGCCACAATCCGCCCACGTCGGCTGCGGTGACCGCCAGCGGCAATCCTGCCGACGACGAGGTCTTGTAACCGGTTGCAGACTCGGCGATACCGGCAGCCAGGGAGGAAAGCAGCAATCCGGCGGCGAACCCGAGAATGGCCTCGCCGATTCCCCACTTGTGACCGGAGGCCGGGGCCTCCGGTGCCCTCACCGCACCGGGGTCGCCGGCGGCCCGGATCGGGCATGCGGCCCGACCCGTCGATCCACCTGCACCCAGCCTCGAGGAGCACGGAGACGGCTGGCGTGGCCGGCACAGAGCGCCCAGTGATCCCCCACGGGAGATGGGACGTCATCGAGCCATACGCGTTGGACCGCGTAGTCGTAGGTGAGCCACGCAGCCGTGGGCCCCTGGCAGCCGGGCCGGGCGCACAAGGGACGAAGCTCCATCCTGGGCAGCGTAATCGGGGATTCCCCGCCTAGCATGGAACCATGAGTAGGCCACCGGGCGATATGCGCCCTGGGGGCGGACCCGGGCAGTCCGGGGGTACGCCGTCGTCGAACAGCAACTGGCGCTGGATCGCGGTGGTACTCGTCACCATCGCCATCCTGGCCATCGTCCTGTCCTCCATGCGCGGCAGCGGCAGCACACCGAGCCAGACCTACAGCCAGTTCCTCACCGCGCTGCAAGGCAATCAGATCGCCAAGGCCTCGGTCAACAAGGACAACGGCAAGATCACCTACACGCTCAACGAGGCGCACGGGGGCCTGCAGTACGAAACGCAGGGACCCGACCTCAACGGCAACTCGGGCCAGACCGCGCTGTACGCAGCCCATATCCCGGACCTGAAGATCACCACCAGCACCACCAGCTCGTGGGGAGTGATCATCCCCTACCTGATCTATGGGGCCATCATCGTCCTGCTGTTCGTGTGGCTGAGCCGCCGGGCGCAGGGGCAGATGAGCGGGATCATGTCGATCGGGCGATCCAAAGCCAAGGTGTACACGACGGAGCGACCTCGGACGACCTTTGCCGACGTGGCCGGCTATGACGGGGTGAAGCTCGAGATACGGGAAGTGGTGGACTTCCTACGGTCGGCGAACCGGTTCAAGGAGATCGGCGCCAAGATCCCCAAGGGCGTGCTGTTGGTGGGGCCACCCGGGACCGGGAAGACCCTTCTGGCTCGGGCTGTGGCCGGCGAAGCCGGGGTGCCGTTCCTGTCAGTGACAGGTTCGGACTTCATGGAGATGTTCGTCGGGGTGGGTGCCTCCAGGGTGCGAGACCTGTTCCAGACGGCCCGGAAGCAGGCGCCGGCGATCATCTTCATCGACGAGATCGACTCCATCGGCCGAAAGCGCGGCGCCGGCCTCGGGGGCGGGCACGACGAGCGGGAGCAGACACTCAACCAGATGCTGGCCGAGATGGACGGGTTCGAAGCCACCGAGGGGGTCGTCATGATGGCCGCCACCAACCGGCCCGACATCCTCGATCCCGCCTTGCTGCGGCCCGGCCGCTTCGACCGGCAGATCGTCGTCCCGCTGCCCGACCTGGCCGAGCGGCTGCCGATCTTGGCGGTGCACTGCAAGGACAAGCGGGTGGCACCCGACGTCGACTTGACGGTGGTGGCCCGGGGTACGCCCGGCATGAGCGGCGCGGATCTGGCCAACCTGGTCAACGAGGCCGCCCTGCACGCCGTCCGCCGGGGGGCCCCGGCGATCTCGATGATCGACTTCGAGGCGTCCCGGGACCGGGTTCTCATGGGCCAGCGCCGCGAGTCAACGGTGCTGTCCGACAAGGAAAAGGAAGCGACCGCCTACCACGAAGGGGGTCACGCGGTCCTGGCCTACGTCCTGCCTGACGCCGACCCGGTCCACAAGGTGACGATCCTGCCGACCGGCATGGCCCTGGGCGTCACCCAGCAGCTTCCTATCGAGGAGCGCCATACCTATTGGCGGGAGTACATCGAAGACGCGGTGTGCGTGATGATGGGCGGACGCTGCGCCGAGGATCTCACCATGGGCAGCTACTCGACGGGCGCCTCAAACGACCTGCAGCGGGCAACGGAGATGGCCCGCAAGATGGTCCGGGAGTTCGGGATGAGCGATCGCATCGGACCGATGGCGTGGGGACAAGAGGGGCAGGTGTTCCTCGGGGAGGACCTCATGCACGCGGCCCGGGACTACAGCGACGTCACCTCACGGGTGATCGACGAGGAGGTCGAGCGAATCCTGCGGGAGCAGGAAGCGCGGGCCACCCGACTCCTCCACGAGCACCGCCGCGGCCTGGCCGCGGTGGCGATGGCCCTGCTCGAACAGGAGACCATCGATGGCGCCGAGGTCGGGCGGCTCGTCGACGAGGCCTATGGCCGGCCGGTGCATGATCACGTGCAGATCGTGCCGCGCTTCTCGGAGATCGACCCGGACGAACACGGCGAGCGGGGTTCGGCCGAGGCGCCGGCTCCGGGAGTGCACCTCAGGCAGCCCTTCAGGGATTGAGCGGTACGCCGAAACTCAGGCTGATCCCGGTCGTCGGGCTCTTGCCGTAGTAGTCCGACTCGACGTACACCGGTTGCGAGGCGGTGAGGAGCAGGGGCCGACCGGCGATCGACCGTAGGTTGTTGAGGGGCAGGGCGCCCCAGCGCCCAGCGGCGACCGTCATCGTGCCCAGCTGGGGAGATCCGTCGACGTCGCCCACTGAGACTTGGGCCGGGGTGGCGCTCGGGTTGAACACCACCACCCGACCGGTATGGACGGTGTCCCCGGGGAAGTAGGGCAGCAGCCATTTGTTGGCGGCGAGTTCGCCACCGGGTAGCTCCCCGAGGCCGGACAACGCAGACGGGGAGCTGGCCGCGACCGTCCGCTCGGCCACGACCGGGACGCCGTTGGTGCTCACCAGGACGGCGGAGTGCTCGACCCCGGGCGGGATCCGCGCCGCCTGGCTGGATACCACGGCGCTCACCTGGTACGGGCCGACCGAGAGGACGAACGGTTCGGCCACCCCTTGGGCCAGATCGACGGCGAGCCGCAACTCGGCGGCTTGGGGTCCGGGGTTGTAGATCACGTACTGCTCGGAAATCCCGTTCCCGGCGTTTCCGTCGGGCCACGTCCAGGTAGTGGACGCTCCCGGCGCGCCCAAGGTGAGCGTCACGCCTGACACCGGCGCGGCCGGGTCGGCCAAAGGCGCCTGGGCCGCGCTGGTACCGAGCAGAGGGGTGCCGGCCGCCGGCTGGGTCACCGTATCGGTCTTCCAGGCCACGACCCGTCCGGATTGGGCGACGATGCTGGTCGCGATGGCCTGGCGGCGCCGCATCTGGTCGCCGAGGTTGATCGGGACCAGGCCCCCGGGCGGGACGACGATGGCCTGGAAGGCCTGGGGCTGCTCCAACCCCTGGTTGGTGGTGAACGACAGGCTCACCACTGCGTCCGTCGGGTAGGGGTTGAGCAGCGAGATGACCACGCCGGCGTTGATGAGCGTGGCGCCGGTTGCGAAGTACCACCGGGTCGCTCCCGCAGTGGCGCACGGCTCGGAAGCCTCCCCTGCGGGGCTGTCGATCCGCTCCACCACGGCCACCGATCCGGCGTTGATGTCGACGACGGCACCGACCCACGGAGAGCCTCCCGGCAGCTGTTCCGGCACGGCCCCCCGGCCGTAGGCCCCGATGGTCACCGGCACCCGTTTCGACGTGCCGTTCGAGCCGATGATGGTCACTACTCCGGATGCCGGATCGGCGCCGCTGTTGGCGATCACGACCGATCCGCTCGGCGTGCCGGGAAGGTGATCCTGACCCTTCGTCTCGTCGGTTGCCCCGGCGCAGAACCACGAGGACGACAGGGCCTGCGCGGGAGCCGCCTCCGGCGCGGGCGACGACGCGCGGGGACGCCGCCTCTGGGCCTCCACCGCTCCGAGCCGTCAGGCCCCCGATGATCAGGGCGGCGGCGAGCACGGCCAGCACAGGGGCCCGGAGCGTCCGGCCCGTCCGGCCTCGCGCCTGGTTCGCGTCCCCGTCGGGTCCAGCCTCAGCCATCGATCCAAACTTCCTCTGCTTGCAGGTCATCGGCGCCGAGTGACCGTTCGCCTGACCGGAACCGTCCGGGCCGGGGCCGCGCTCGACCAGCCGGGGCGAACCACTCCGGGCGGACGGTTTCGATGGGTGGGTGCTCAGCGCGGCGGCGGCGCACGTCGACGGCGACCACGACGACCGCAACCAACCACAGCACGATCACGATGATCTGGACGGCTCGGAGGCCAACCGGGGTCCGGTGCTGCAAGGTGGCGGACCCCCCGGCCGCCGACGGCAACGAAAAGCTCATGGCCCAGCCGAAAGCTCGGGTGGGGGCGACCGAGGTCGATCCCACCTTCAGGCGCCAGTTGCCATCCTGGGTCCCAGCGACATACACGGTCGAGCCGTAGGGAACTTCCCCCTGAACGTCGTCGGCGTGGCCACCGATGAGCACCGGCGTAGCGCCGCTCAGATCGGTCTCTTGCAGGGCGCGCTCGAGAGGAGGCACCGCTGGCGGCGGCAACCGGAGCCGCCGTGGCCGGCAATACCGCCCGAGCCGGGGCCCAGGCCGCGTTCTGATACACGGTGTAATTAGGGTCGGCATTCACGGCCTCCAGATCCGTCTGCAGCTGCAGACCGGCCAAGAGCGCTCCCGGCGTGGCCACTGGCACGGCACCGGATCCGGACGGGCCGTTGTGATTGGGGATCACCACGTAACGAACCGCCATCGGCGCGAGCAGGTGGCCGAGCTTGGTGGTCAGCCGACCCTGGGCCAATCGCATGTCGGTCGCCAACTGGGGGGTGGCGCCGGCGGATCCCGGGGTCCATAGATCCGCCACATCCGGCTCGCCGTCAAACGACGTGGCGTAGGCGACGCCGGGTTCCAGCTGACGCCCGGCGAGCGGCAAGGCCGAGGGGGCGCCCACCCACAGGACCCGATAGTCGCCTTGGCTGGTCGAGGGGAGGAACGAGAGGACCGAGCTGGCATCAGCGTTCGGGAGGTTCCACCGGCCCTGACCCGAGGCGATGAGCATCGGTATCGCCGCCACCCCGAGGGCGATGGCGGCCACGCCGGCGGCCAGCTGCCGCCACCCGAACCGGTACCCGGGGAGATCCAGCTCGAAGGCGACGGCCCCGAGGGCCGCCGATCCGGCCAGGGCGGCAGCGGCCGAGGCCAGGCCGACATTCGGAGGCAGCGCCGGCAACCAGCCGCGCATTCCGGCCCAGGTCACCCAGAAAAAGACCACGGCAACCGTCCAGAGGCGGATGGCCCACGCCAGTCGCCAGCCTCGGCCGACCACCAGCGGAAGGGCGGCGACGATCAGCAGGGCCCATCCGAGCGGTCCCCGGCCGACCGGACCGGTGTCGAACGTGAGCAGCTGGGTGAAGCTGAGGTGCAGGTCCGGTGCGCTGCTCACGCCCAACGCCGCGGCCCGGCTGCCGAGGACGGTCGCCGACCAGGGCAGCAGCAGGACCACCGCCACAACCGCAGCCCCGACCGAGACCCCGAGCATCTGCAGTCCCTGCTTGGCCCGACCCGCCAGCGCCGACCCGGCGAGCAGTGCCGCGCCGGTGATGGGGACGACGAACACGTACGACGGCACGGCGGATCCGACGATGGCCACCAGGAGCCCCAGACCCACCACCCGGCCGACCGTGCGCCTCGCCGCCGTGACCGGGAAAGGGATCTCGTCGGACAGCCGGGCCACGGCGCTGATCACCCACGGGGCGGCGGCGTAGGCGAGCAGTCCCGCCCAGTCGCCGCGGGCCAGGGCGTTGTAGGGGACGGGAACCACGGCGTAGGCGATCAGGGCGGCCAGCCGGCCCCGCCGGGACCCCCACCACCTCGCAGCCCGGTACGCACCCAAGGGCCCGAGGAGGAGGGGGCCGAGCACCACGACGTGCTGGAGCGTGCCCATGGCCCCGAACAGCACGGTCCCCAGCAGGCCCAACAGCGCCAAGGCCGGGGGGCTCGGCGCCGTCACCCCGAGGCCGGAGACCTGCCACGTGGACCAGAACGAGCGCCACACGCCGGACCATCCGCCAGACATCTGCGGCAGCTGCCCCGTGGCCGGCAGCTCGGCGCCGATGAGTGATCGGGACCCGATGATCAGGACCAGGAGGAGCACACCGACGGCGATGGCGGTCACCCGCCAGTTCCTCGACGGCTCGTCGCCGAGGGTGGGACGCCAGCCGTCGGACTCGTCTTCCCATCCCGCCGGCGGGCCATCGGACGGCAGCGACCACCCGGGGCCGGGCGAAGCGAGCGACCCACCAGGGCCGACGACGACACCGGTGGCGGCGCCGGCGGCGCCGGCGGTACCGGCAGCGGCCAGGCCCCCTCGGGCGACGCCGGAAACGCCCCGGCGCCGGCGGGGACGGGCGAGCCAGGGATCGCCAGTGCCCTCGGCATCGTCGAGCCGCCCGACGGCCAGCCCGGCGGCACCCGAGGCCGCGATGCCTTCCTCACCCTCGAGCGGGGCCGGAGGCAGCCCTTCCCGGAAGTCGTCGACCCGGGCGCGAAGGAACGAACGCAGCCGGGCGTTGCCCCTGATCTGCAGCCGGCGCAGCTGACCATCGGAAACCTGGCGCCGGCGCTGGACCCGGCGCCGCGACAGCCAGAGCCGCCGGGGACGGCGGAACGCGGTGGCGAACGATCCCACCGTGTGGACCGCGTCGCCGGGCCGCCCTTGCAGGAGCCGGGTGACCGACTCGCCGAGCATGTAGACCACCGCCAGGGGAAAGATCCAGGCCAGGACGTACCAGCGGTAGCAAGTGACGACGGTGCGGACCCGGTTGCCGTCGGCCCGGCGATCGGCCTGCTTACGAGCCGCGGGATCGGCCCACCCGGCACGCAAGCCGTGTCGTAGCGCCTGCAGGTGACGGACGCGGGCGGCGGGTACGGCGATCACCCGGGCGCCGGCGACCCGAGCCCGCCAGGACAGGTCCAGGTCTTCTCCGAACTGGTCGATGGTGGCGTTGAACCCGCCGAGCACCCGGAACAGGTCGGCCCGCACGAGCGTGGCGCCGCTGGGCGCCAGGAAGACCTCCCGGACCACGTCGTGCTGCTCCTGATCGAGCTCACCCGGCTCGACCAGGTCCTGCACCACGCCAACCTTGTCGGCGGTGGCCCCGACGGCAAGCAGGTGGTCCGGTTGGTCCCATTGCACGTACTTGGGGGTGGCGATTCCCGCGTTCGACCGGAACGCCTCCTCGACGAGCGCTCTGATGGCGTCGGGGGCCAGGGCGACGTCGTCGTGGCAGAAGAGGATGTGGGAGGCGCCCTCGACCAGCTTCAGCACCTCGTTGGCCGCCCGCCCGAAGCCCACTCGCCTCTCGAGGCGCGAGACGTAGGCGCGCGGGAGCACCGCCGCCACTCGGGCGGTCGGGTCCTCCGAGCTGGCCGCGTCGATGACGAGGACAGACAGGTTCGGGTAGTCCTGCTCGGCCAGTGAGGCCAGGACCTGCTCGAACCAGCGGCCGGGATCGCAGGTAACGACTACCGCCACGACCGCAGGGGCCGGCGGCTGGGGTTGGGAAGCCATCCGGGCCAGTCACACTAGCCGCCCGGGTCCGGCGCATGAGGCTCGCGGCCCCGGGTCGGCAACTGGGAGGCGTTCCCGGACTCGATCGCCGAGGGGGCGGAGACGGATCTCCGGGGGTGGCGAGCGACCCTGATCTAGCGGTTGGCCACCTGGGCGGCCGGGCGCTGCCAGTAGTCGAGCACCGCCGCCAGGGTGGCATCGAGGTCGATCTCCGGAACCCAACCGGTCGCCTCCTGGAGCCGAGAGGGATCGCCGCGAAGCTCGGGAAGGTCCTGGGCGCGCACCCGGGCCGGGTCCACCACGATGCGCAGATCCACGCCCGCGATCGCCATCAGCCGGCGGGCCACGTCCCTGATCTGCACCGCTTCGCCGCGGCACACGTTGTAGACCTGCCCGGGCGCGCCGTGCTCGAGCAGCTCCCGGTAGGCCCGGACCACGTCGCGCACGTCCGTGAGGTCGCGGCGGACGTCCAGGTTTCCGGTCTGGAGCGTCGTCGCCCCTGACGCGGCCGCGGCAGCTACCTGCCGGGCCAGCGATGGCACTACGAAGTCGGGCCGCTGTCCGGGTCCGGTGTGGTTGAAGGGACGAGCCCGGATCACTTCGAGGCCCTGCCCCAGCCAGGCTTGCAGCCCGATCAGTTCGGCGGCCGCCTTGCTGGCCGCATAGGGACTGACCGGCATGAAAGGGTGGTCCTCGCGAAGCGGGAGGGCGTCGGGCGTGACGTGTCCGTACACCTCCGATGAGCTCACCAGGAGCACCCGAGGACGCGACCGGCAGGCCAGGGCGGCATCGATCAGATTGAGGGTACCGACGGCGTTGACGGCGAAGGTCCCCGAGGCGTCCTCCCACGAGGCGCCGACGCTGGCCTGGGCGGCGAGATGGCAGATGGCATCCGGTCCGGCTGCGGTCACCGCTTCGGTCAGCCGACCCGCGTTGGTGATGTCCACCTCGGTGTCGAGGGCGACGACCACGTCGCCTCGCGATTCGAGGTGGGGAATCAACCAGCCGGCGACGAATCCCCGGCTTCCCGTGACGAGCACCCGCACGGTCCTTGACGCTAGCGCCGACGCGCGCGCGGGGACGCCCCGGCCGCGCCACCCGCTCAGCAGGCCCCTAGCCCCCCAGCAGTTCGCGGTAGACGGCGCGGGTGGCTCGGATGGTCCGGTCGATGCCGAAGCCCGCGGCGTGGACCCGTCCGGCCGCCCCGGACCGATCGCGCTGGCCTTCGTCGTCGAGCAGGTCCTCGATCGCGCCGGCCCAGGCGTCGACATCTCCCGCCGCAACCAGCCGGGCCACTCCCCCGGCGATCTCTCTGATCGGCGGAATATCGGACGCGACCACGGCGGTGCCCTGGCTCATGGCTTCGAGCACCGGCAGACCGAACCCCTCATGACGGCTGGGGAAGGCGAAGACCGACGCCCCTCCGTACAACGACCACAGCTCTGCCTCTCCCACCGGGCCCAGCTGCCTCAGCTCAGAGCCGAGGGCGGCCCGGTCGGGGGGCGCCAACAGGTCGTCGCTCAACCACCCGGGATAGCCCGCCAGAACGAGCAGCGGTTGCTCGGCCGGCCCCGCCGCTCGCCGCGACCGGAGACGGGCCATCGCCGCCACGAGGGTGTCCACCCCCTTGCGCGGCTCGAGGCTTCCCACCCACAGCACGTAGGGTCTGTCGGCCAGTCCCCACCCCTCGAGAATGGACCGCCGGCGCGCCGCGCTCAGGGCTGGGGGGTCGATCCCGTTGTGGACCACGCGAATCCGGTCGGGCGGGATGGTGGAGAACGTCGTGATCTCCTCCGCGGCGGCGGCGCTGACCGTCAGCACCAGGTCGGCCCGACGGGCGGCGGCGTGCAACCCCTGACGGTGGAAGCGTCGCCCTCTGGCCGGGAAGGCCCCGGGGAAGCGCTCGGGGGCGGCGTCGTGGACCGTCACCGCCAGTGGCACGCCCGAGCGGGGCGGGACCGCAACCGACGGGGCGTGCACCAGTTGCGCGCCGCCAAGTGGTGGAAGGCGGGGCCAGCCCAGCCGGAGCCACGCCTCGTACAACACCGGGCGAGGCAGTCGGAGCACCACGGCCCGCCCGACGGTCGGCGGGTCCACGCCGGCTTCCCGCAGGATGGCCGCCGTCTGGTCGTGGTCGTGGCGCGCGGTGAATGGCACCACCTCGTCGCCGGGATCCAGCCTCGGCAGTACAGTGAGCAGCTGCGCCGTGTACCGGCCGATGCCGCCCGGCGACCGGTACAGGAGCTGCTCCGCATTGACCGCCACCCGCACCAAGCGCATCCTCTCCGTGCAGCCAGTAAGCGACGGCGGAGGCTCGGAACACGCCCTGATCCGCATGTGCCGCCAGTTGGCGGGCAGCGGATGGGAGTGCCATGTCGTCGTTCCGGCGCCGGCGCGTTTGGCCGACGAGTATGCCTCCGCCGGCATCACCCTGCACATCGTCCCCATGCGGCGGCTGACCACGAGCGGAGGCGCCGGTCGGTGGCCTGCCTACCTGGTGGGCTGGCCCCCCGCCGTGCTGCGCCTGGCCCGCCTGGCCAAGCGCCTCGACGTGGCGGTCATCCACTCCAACTCGCTGCACAGCTGGTACGGCTGGGCCGTCGCCGCGCTCCTGCGCCGGCCCCACATCTGGCACGCCCGGGAGATCGTCTTCCAGTCAGGGATGGCCCTGCGGGTGGAGCGCGCCCTGGCCCGCCACTTCGCCGATCAGGTGGCGGCGGTATCGGCCGCAGTGGCCGCCCAACTGGATCCCGGCAATGTCCGAGTCATCACCGACGAGCCGGATGGGTCGGAGTTCCGGCCGGATCGGGCGGGGCGGTTTCGGAAATCGGCCGGGATCCCCGACGACATACCGCTCCTCGGTTCGGTGGCCCGCATCGACACCTGGAAAGGGTTCGACGTGCTGCTCGACGCGTACCCGGCCATACGGTCGGCGCGCCCGGATGTGGAGCTGGTCATCGCCGGGGGAACCGTTCCGGGCAAGGAGGAGTACGCGTCCCGGCTGCAGCGGTTGGCGGGGTCCCTGCCCGGTGTGCATTGGCTCGGGGAGCGGCGGGACGTGGCGGACATCATGAGCGACCTCGACGTGTTCGTGCAGGTGTCGACGGAGCCCGAACCCTTTGGCCTGGTCGTGGTCGAGGCGCTGGCCTCGGGAGTGCCGGTGGTAGCCGGAGCCGAGGGCGGACCGGTGGAGATCTTCGCCTCGGCGGTGACGGGCGGCCCCGCCCGGACCGGGCACCTGGTCGCGCCGGGCGACCCGGCGGCCTTGCAGGAGGCGGTGGACGACCTGTTACCGACCACCCCGTCGAGCGTCCTCGAGCGGCAAGCCCGCACTCGCCTTCGCCAGCCCCAAGCGGATGGCTTCGCCGCGCTGTTCGACGAGCTGGCCTCGCGGGGCCGCCGGCGCTGCTACTGGCGAGAAGCGGTCCGGGTCCCGGCCAGCATGTCGCGGTAGGTCTCCACCAGCGCGTCGATGGCCGCGGGCCAGGAGAAGGCGGTCACCCGAGCCCGCCCGGCGGCCGCCAACCGTTCCGCCAGGCCGGCATCATCCAGGACCGCGCCGATCGCGCCTGCGAGGGCGGCGGGATCCCCGGCGGGGACCAACAGGGCCGCATCCCCGAGAACCTCGGGCAGGGCGCCCGTGGCCGTGGCCACCACCGGCACCCCGAGGGCCATCGCCTCCAACGGAGGAAGCCCGAATCCCTCGTAGCGCGACGAGTAGGCGAACACCGAGGCCCCGGCCAGAAGGCTCCGGCGGTCGTCGACCCACCCCATGCGCACGATCCTGTCGCGGTGGGCCGCGGCGGCGATGGCTGCTTCGAGGGCCGCCTCGCCCCAGCCCTGGGGACCGGCGAGACGGAGCTGCAGATCTGGGTGCTCGGCGGCGAGGAGGTCGAAGGCGGTCACCAGGCCGGGAAAGTCCTTGCGCGGCTCAGTCCGGCCCAGGCCCAGCACGTACGGCGGGTGGGCGGAGGGTGGCTCCAGCCGCTCGCCGGCAGGGCCGGGGTCGCCGGCAAGGACGGGGTCGCCGGCAGGGCCGGGGTCGACGCCGGGCGGAATCACCCGGACCCGTTCCGGGTCGACCTGGAAGTGTTCGACGATCTCGGCAGCCACCGACTGGGCCCCGGTATGGACCCACGCCCCCCGCCGAACGGCGCGCCGCACGAGGTCGGGGTAGCGCCGCGCCGTCGGCCGGCACCATTCGGGATGGTGAACCGCGGTGAGGTCCCACACCGAGACCAGCGGCGCGGCCCGACGGGAGGGCGGCACCACGAAATTGGTGCCGTGCACCACGTGGACCCGGCCGGTCCACCATTCGACCGGAGGGTGGTCGGAGCGGCTCCATGCCTGAAGGAGCGCCGACGCCGGCATGGGTGCCCGGCTCGACCTCACCCCAGAAGGGAGCGCAGTACCCAACCGGGTCCAGCCTCTGGACGTGAGCCCGTAGGCAACTAGGTTCAGATCGTCTCGCGCCGCGAGCCCCTGCACGATGCCGGCCACGGCGACTCCTATCCCGGTCCGCTCCCCGAGCAGCGGGGTGGCATCCACGGCGACGGTGAGCACGGCCCGCCGAGCGTACCGGGCCCCTGGACGTACCGGACCGCTGAGCGCAACGGACCAATGGCAGGTCCGGGATAGGGTGACCGGATGATCGTTGCGCTCGCCGGGGGGGTCGGGGCGGCCAGGATGCTCCAGGGCCTGGTCTCGGTCATCGACCCGGCGAGCATCGTGGCGGTCGTCAACACCGGCGACGATTCCCGCTTTCACGGCCTGCACGTGAGCCCCGACCTCGACACGGTCACCTACACCCTGGCGGGCATGATCAACCCGGAGACAGGATGGGGCCTGACCGGCGAAACCTGGGCCGCGATGAACGAGCTGCGGGCGTACAGCGGCGGCAGGCTCGGTTGGTTCAACCTTGGCGATCACGATTTGGGCACCCATCTGTTCCGGACGAGTCGGCTGCTGGAAGGGGCGACGCTGACCGAGGTCACCGCGGAGATCTCCGCCCGTTGGGGCGTCCGGGTCCGGATCGTGCCGATGTCCGACGATCGGGTGGAGACCAGGGTCGTCGTGACCGATCCCGAGGGGCCGGCGAGGGAGATCGGGTTTCAGGAGTACTTCGTGGGCCGGCGGCACGAGGTCCCAGTGGAGGCCGTCCGACTCGCCGGCATCGAGTCCGCGGCGGCGGCGCCGGGTGTCCTCTCGGCCATCGCGGAAGCGGCCTGCGTCGTCGTCTGCCCCTCGAATCCGATCGTTTCCATCGGGCCCGTGCTGGCGGTCGGGGGGATCGGCGCAGCCGTCGCCGCCCGCCGGGACCGGGCCGTAGCGGTCTCCCCGATTATCGCAGGGCGAGCCCTCAAGGGGCCGGCTGACCGGATGCTGGCCGAGCTCGGCCACGACGCATCCGTGGTCGGGGTCGCCCGCCTCTGGTCGCCGTATGCAGCCACGCTGGTCATCGACGAGGCCGACGCCGACCTGGCCGCCGACGTCGCCGCCGCGGGTATGCGACCCGTGGTGACACCCACGGTCATGACTGGACCTGACGAAGCCGCGGCGTTGGCCCGAGCCGTCCTGGACGCAGCCGCGGACCCCGCGGCGGCCTCATAGCCCGAGACCCAGAGCTCGAGACCCAAAGCTATGGCCGCCGCCGCGCCTCCGCTTCCAGATCCTCCCGCGCCGATCAGCGTGATCCCGGTGACCGGGATCCCCGAAATCCGGCCCGGAGACGATCTCGCCGGGCTCATCACGGCCCGGACATCGCTGGCCGACGGCGACGTCGTCGTCGTGACCCAAAAGGTAGTTTCCAAAGCCGAGGGACGACTGGTGGAGGTCGATCCAGACGATGCCACCTCCCACAAGGCGCTCGTCGAGCAGGAGGCCGTCCGCATCCTGCGCCGCCGGGGCGAGCTGATCATGACCGAGACGCGCCATGGATTCGTCTGCGCCAACGCCGGCGTGGACCTTTCCAACGTCGAACACGGCTGGGCCGCCCTGCTCCCGCTCGACCCGGATCGCTCGGCTCGCCGCATCCGCGATGGAGTGCGAGCCCGAGCTGGGGTCACGGTCGGCGTCATCGTGTCCGACACCTTCGGTCGGGCCTGGCGGCGAGGAGTGACCGACGTCGCCATCGGGTCTGCCGGTATCGCCGGAATCGTCGATCTACGAGGCACGACGGACGCCCTCGGCCGGGAGCTCGCGGTCACGGAGATCTGCGTGGCCGACGAGGTGGCCGGTGCGGCCGAACTGGTCATGGGCAAGGCAACCGGGGTTCCCGTGGCCGTGGTACGGGGGGTGAACCCGGCCTGGCTTCGGGATGGCTCCGTTCGGGACGAGATCGTGCGTCCCTACCAGGAGGACCTGTTCCGCTAGGAGCTCTCGCTTTGCTGGCGGAACCAGTCGAGCACGCCCACGGAGCCCTCGTCGAGCGACGTCCACGGCTTCCAACCCAGGTGAATCGCGGCCCGGCCGGGGTCCAGGCAGCTGCGCTGCAGCTCCCCCGCCCTGGCCGGTGCGAAAGCGGCAGGACGGTCCACACCGGCGGCGGCCGCCATGGTCTGATAGAGGTCGTTGACGCTGCTCTCCCGACCCGTTCCTATGTTGAGCAGCAGGCCCCCACCTCGACCGGCCGCTCTGGCGAAGGCGTCGACCACATCATCGACGTAGACAAAGTCCCGGGTCTGGGTTCCGTCGCCGAAAATCGTGCACGGCTTACCCGAAAGCAGCAGACCGGCGAAGATCGCCACGACCCCGGCCTCGCCGTGCGGGTCCTGGCGCGGCCCGTACACGTTGGCCAGCGCCAATGCGGTGAACTCGAGGTTGTGGAGCTCCCGGTAGGCGGTCAGGTAATCACCGACGGTCTTCTTCGACACCCCGTACGGCGACAAAGGCCGCTGGGGGTGGGATTCCTTCACGGGCAGGTCGGCCGGGTCGGGGTCGCCGAAGATGGTCCCACCGCTCGACGCGAAAACCACCTTTCGGGCGCCGCTCGAGCGGGCACCCTCGAGAACGCGCAGGGAGCCCAGGATGTTGACCTCTGCATCGAACAGCGGATCAGCGACCGACACGCGCACGTCCGCTTGCGCCGCCAGGTGGAAGACCACCTCAGGCCGGCACTTGTTCATGAGCTCGGCCAGGTCGGGAGAGCGAATGTCCAGCTGGTGGAAGGTCACGTGGCCGGTCCGCCGGGCCTCGGCCAGGTTGGCGACGGATCCGGTGCTGAGGTTGTCGACGACGTCGACCGTATGGCCCTCGGCGAGCAGCCGGTCCACCAGGTTCGACCCGATGAACCCAGCCCCACCGGTGACGAGCGCTCTCATTGGGCCGGCGCCCGTCCGGCAGACAACCGGGTCCCGGCCGGCACGACGGCGCCGTCGCCGACCAGCGACAGGTCAGTCACCACTGCCCCTTCCTCGATGCGAGCGCCCCGGCCCACGACGGATCGGCGCACCTCCGAACCGCGGGCGATGAAGGCACCGTCGAAACACACCGATCCTGCGACCACGGCTCCTTCCCCCACCGTCACGCCGGCACCCAGCACGCTGTCGACCACGGAAGCACCCGGCGAGAGATCGGCTCCAGCCGTGACCGGGTCAGGACGGCCGTCGGCGTAACGGAGGTTGGCGGCCAGGTACGCCGCAGGAGTGCCAGCATCGATCCAGTCTGCATCAGATCCCATAGCGTAGAGGCGGCCTTCGGCGACGAGCGAGGGAAAGGTCTCCCGCTCGATCGACACCCTGCGACCTTCCGGGATCGACTCCAGCACACCGGGCTCGAGCACGTAGGTACCCGCGTTGATCAGGTTGGTCGGTGCGCTCTCGAGGGGCGGCTTCTCGATGAAAGCGCTCACCCGGCCGTCTGCATCCGTCGGGACGACGCCGAAGGCGGATGGGTCCGCGACCGGCGTGAGGGCGATGGTGGCATCGGCCGACCGCTTCCGGTGAAACGCCACCAACCCGGTTACGTCGAGATCGGTGAGCACGTCGCCGTTGACGGCCACGAACGTGTCGTCGATACCCATCTTCCGGGCGGCAAACCCGATGGCGCCGGCGGTATCGAGGGGCTCGTCCTCGACCGCGTAGACGAGCTTGACGCCCACGCACGTCCCGTCGGGATAGGCATCGAGGAAGGCGCGGGGTCGGTATCCCAACGACAGCACCACTTCATCGATCCCGTGCTTGGCCAGCTGCTCGAGGACCCGTTCGATCATCGGGCGCCCCCCGACCGGCAGCATCTGCTTGGGCGTGGTCAAGGTGAGGGGCCGGAGCCGGGTGCCCTCGCCGCCGACCAGGACCACGGCCTTCACGCGTCCACCGCGGCCACCGGACCGGGAGGTAGGCGGCGTCGCATCAGGGCGCGCCGCTGGTGGCCGGAGGCACGCCGCGTCACGGGATCGTGGTGGGCGTCGTGGTGGTGGAGGAGGAGGCCGCCGCCACCTTCGAAAGGTTGGTGTTCACGTAAGCCGGCGGCGGCGGGATGGTGTTTTTGTCGGATGCCGGGACGAAGGCGATAGTCACCAACACCTGGTCCTGGAGGAGGACGTTGCGGGGATCCACGTTCTGCAGAGCGCCGGTCTTGTCACCGACGAAGGCAAACTGCTTGACGTACACGTGCGAGGCCTTGCCGTTGCACTTGTCACCGTCCTGGTAGAGCTTTCCGCCCGGCAACTGGAGCTCGGCCGCATTGAGCTTCATCCCGACGGCGCTGGCAAACACCCCAAGGGTGGCGTTCTTGCCGGCCACCGACTTGGAGTTGGGGGCGATCTTGATAACGCCGTTGTTGGCCGGGACGGGCTTCTGGCCGGACGGGACGCCGGTCGTGATCCCGTGCGGGTCATCCGCGTGGATGATCGGATCCGCGAACTTGTTGCACTCGTAGACGGCGTAGCCCTCGTGCCAGACGGTCCCGACCGTCGGCGGGGTCCCCCCCGCGTTGTTGATCTGGGAAATGCGCCGCTCGCGGCTGAACACGGTGCCGACCAGCCCGAGGAGCACTACCAGGGCGATGACGCCGTAGTACCCCCAGGGAACCCGTCCCCGGTTGGTTCGCCCGCCGCCGATACCTGCGGCCCGGGCGACTTTTTTGCTCGATGACGCCTTGCCCATAGCGCCAGCCAGGGTAGCGGCCCTGGCGGCCCTCCACCGGTCGACGGCGGCGCTTCCAGAACCGAACCGCCGACGGAGTGCCTGGCGCCAGGGCGCGGCCGGTGGCGGGATGGCCGGCGGGGCGGGGCGCGGCCGGCGGCGGTTAGACCTCGAGGGGCCGCCGGTTCGTGCCCGGGCGCGTCAGCTCGGGCCCGGGCGCGTCAGCTCCTTCCGGGCCGTCAGCGCCTACCCGGAGCGCCAGTTCCTAGCCGCGGCCGTCAGGGCCGATAGCTGCCGTCGGGGTCGCCGAGGAGTCCCCCGAGGCCAGCTCGCCCGCGCCCGGCTCGAGGGCGGGCGCCTGGCGGTGCCCGACTCGGTGGTCGCCGGCCGCCACCAGCAGGCGCCCGCCGAGACCGATGGCCACCAGGGGGAGGGCGGCGCGGCGCGGGCCGGAAGTGGTCCGCCAGGCGAATCGCCACATCGAGCGGTGATGGGCCACCAACATGCGGTAGGGACGGCGATTGGTCGACGCCCCCTGGACGTGCATCACCTCCGCTGCCGGCTCGTAGCCAACGGCCCACCCGGCCAGACCCAGGCGCCAGCAGAGGTCCACATCCTCCATGTACATGAAGTACGAAGGATCGAACCCGCCCACCGCGTCCCAGGCGTCCCGCTTGATCAGAAAGCATGCCCCCGACACCCAATCCACGTGGGCCGCGTCGCGATGATCCCAGTCGAGCAGCCGGTAGCGGCGGGTGAACCGATTGTGGGGGGCGACCATGCCCAGCAGCCCGTGACCGATCGAGTCGACGAGGTCCGGGAACTGTCTGGCGGAGGGGTACACGGAGCCGTCAGGGTTGCAAAGGCGCGGGCCGACCAGGGCCAGGTCGGTCTCCGCATCGAGGAAGGCGGAGAGGGCGGCGACGGTACTGTTGCCAACCCTGATGTCCGGGTTACAGATGAACAGCTGGGTGGCGCGCCGCACCTCCAGGACCTGGGCGCCCCAGTTGGCGGCCCGGCCATAGCCGAGGTTGGCGCCCGTCTCCACCCAGCGGGCTCCGGTGCGCTCGACGACTTGGCGAGATCCGTCCCGCGACCCGTTGTCGACCACGACGATGGTCTCAACCCCGTTGGCGGCCAGGGAGGCCACGCAGTCCTCCAGGTAGTCAGCGGCGTTGTAGTTGACGATGACGGCCGCGACCGACGCGGCCGTCACGATGCGGTACGACTGGCGAACCACTCGTACGTGCGCCGCAAACCGTCCCGGAGCGGGGTGGCGGGCTGCCAGCCCAGCGCCTCCCGGGCCAGGGTGAGGTCGGGGCGTCGCACCCGGGGATCGTCGACCGGCCGGGGACGGAAGGCGATATCCGAGCTCGACCCCGAGACATCGATCACGGTGTGGGCGATCTCCAGCACCGTGCGCTCGTCGTCCGTGCCGAGGTTGACCGGACCCGTACAGGTCGAGGCCAGGAGGGCCAGCAGCCCGGTCACCAGGTCATCGACGAAGCAGAAGCTGCGGGTCTGGGAACCGTCGCCGTACACCGTGAGCGGCTCGCCCCGAATGGCCTGAGTGACGAAGTTGGACACCACCCGGCCGTCGTCGGCCCGCATCCCTGGGCCGTACGTGTTGAAGATCCGGGCGATCCGTACTTCCAACCCGTGCCGGCGGTGGAACGCCATGGTTAGGGCCTCGCCGAAGCGCTTGGCCTCGTCGTAGACCGCCCGAGGTCCGACCGGGTTGACGTTTCCCCAGTACGTCTCAGGCTGTGGGTGGACGAGCGGATCCCCGTACACCTCGCTGGTCGACGCCTGCAGATATCGGGCCGAGTGCACGCGAGCCTGCTCGAGCAGGTTCGCCACCCCCCGACTGCCGACGTCGAGTATTTCCAGGCTCAGGGGACCGAAATCGACGGGGGACGCGGGGCAGGCCAGGTTCAAGACCGCGTCGAATGGCCCATCCACGGCGATGCCGGCGCTGATATCGGCCGGCACGAACGTGAAGCCCTGGCGCCCGGCCAAGGGCTGGACATTGTCAGCCGACCCGGTCACCAGGTTGTCGACGCAGACGACCTCATCGCCGCGGTCGAGCAGCCGGGCGCAAGAGCCTGGCCCCGATGAATCCGGCTCCGCCCGCCACCAGCGCCCGCATCAGGATCGGCCCATCCCCTGGTAGGCGCACCCGGCGGCTCGAGCTTCGGCCGGAACGAGCAGATTACGGGTGTCCACGATGCTGGGGCGGGCCATCACGGCGGCCACTTTCTCCAGATCGAGGCTGCGAAAATGCGGCCATTCGGTGAGGATCACGAGCGCGTCGACTCCTTCGCACGCCGCGTACGGGTCCTGGAACACTTCCAGCCCGAGCCTGGAAAGATGGGGGTTGTCGACATCGGGCAGGGTGGGATCGAACGCTCTGATGGATGCCCCCCGTTGCCGCAACCTGCGCAGGACCTCCAGCGCCGGGGACTCCCGCAGGTCGTCGGTCGTGGCTTTGAAGGTTAGCCCCCACGCCGCGACCGTCGGCCCGGCTGAGGCCCATTCCGACGGGCTTCCGGCGGCCCGCCACACCTGCTCGGCAACCAGTTCGAACTGACGCTCGTTGGCGACGATGGCCTCCCGAAGCAGGGCGAAGTCGTAGCCGTGATCGTCGGCGATGCGAATGAGCGCGCTGGTGTCTTTGGGAAAGCACGACCCGCCCCACCCCGGTCCCGGCGAGAGATGGTCGGCGCCGATGCGCCGGTCGTAGCTCATGCCCCGGATGACGTCCACGGAATCGGCCCCTACCGCCTGGCAGAGGTTGGCGATGGCGTTGACAAACGACACCTTGGCGGCCAGGAAGGCGTTGCATGCGTATTTGATGGTCTCTGCCGAGGCCGGGTCGGTCACGAGCACGGGCGCGTCCAGCCCGGCGTACAGCTCGCTCAGCTTTTGGGCGGCTTCGGCATCCACGCTGCCGATGACGATCCGATCCGGATGCAGCCAGTCGTGAACGGCGTTGCCTTCCCGGAGGAACTCGGGATTGGACACCACGGCGGTGTCGGGCCGGCCCAGAGCGGTGATCACGACGCCGGCGGACCCGACCGGGACGGTGGACTTGGTAACGACCACGGCGGCCGGTTTGAGGTGAGGGCCGATCACCGTGGCCACCTGCTCGACAAAGCTCAGATCAGCGGACCCGTCGGCGCCCTGGGGAGTGGGGACGCAGAGGAACACGAAGTCGGCCTCGATGGTGGCCTCCACGACGTCGGTGGTGAACGAAAGCCGTCCCTCCTGCAATCCTTCGGCGAGAAGGTCAGCCAGCCCGGTTTCCAGAATCGGCGACTCTCCTTGGCGCATGCGCTCGACCTTGGCCTCGTCCACATCGACGGCGATGACCCGGTTCCCCAGGTGCGAAAGACAGACGGCAGTGGTCAGACCTACGTAGCCGGCACCTACGACGGCGACCGTTCTGGGGAGAGAGGCGTGGTTCGACGTCGAGACAGCCACGAGCTCAGTTCGACAGCGCCTTCACGGTGCGCTCCAGCGCTTCGTGATGGTCAGGAAGGAGATCGATTCCGCTGAGGCGCAGGGCGGCGTTGTCGAGAACCGAATTCGCGGGACGCCGAGCACGGCGGCGAGGATACAGGTCCTGGGTGGCGATCGGAACCACGGCGCCGGGGTCGAGTCCGGCGGCGGCGAGCACGTCGCGCGCGAACTGAAACCACGTGGTCGGGCCTTGATTGGTCACGTGGAAGAGACCCGGGCGCCGGGCCGCGCCGAGCCGGAGGATCATGCCCGCCAGATCCTCCGCGGACGTCGGGCAGCCGAACTGGTCGTCCACGAAATGCAGCGCCTCGCCGCCTCGCGCCAGTCGCAGCACCGTCTTCACCATGTTGGCGCCGTGGAGCCCGAACATCCAGGACGTGCGCACCACGGTCGCGGTGGGCGCCAGGCCCTCCACTTCCCTCTCCCCAGCCAGCTTGGAGTGGCCGTATACGGAAAGGGGATTTGGTCGCTCCCACTCGGTGTACGGGTCTGGCGAGGTGCCGTCGAAGACGTAGTCGGTCGACAGGACGACCAGGTGCGCCTCTGCGGCTCGGGTGGCCTCGGCCACGTGCCGGGACCCCAAGGCATTCACGCGCCAGGCGCGGTCGGGGTCGGACTCGCAGTCGTCCACTGCTGTCCAGGCGGCGGCGTGGACCACCAGATCGGGGCGGACGGTCAGCACGGCCGAAAGAACGGCATCCCGGTCGCCCACGTCGAGGCGATCGTGGCCCGCGGCGATGACCTGGTGGTGGGCGTCCAGCCCGGCCAGGGCCGAGAGGTGGGTCCCGAGCTGACCTCTAGCCCCAGTGATCAGGATCCTCACGAGCTGATCGCGGCCGACGTCTTGAGCGGCTCCCACCACCAGCGGTTGTCCCGGTACCAGGCGAAGGTGGCCGCCATGGCGCCGTCGAGCTCCCAACGCGGCGCCCACCCGAGGGAGCGCACCTTGGACGCCTCGACCGCATACCGCCGGTCATGGCCAAGTCGATCGGCCACATACTCGACCATGTCCTCGTTGGCCCCCGCCAAGACCAGCAGGCGGTCCGTCAGGTCCCGGTTGCTGAGCTCGTTGTCGCCCCCGACGTTGTAGATCTCGCCCGGTGTCCCCGACCGCAACACCGCATCGATCGCCGCGCAGTTGTCCTCCACGTAGATCCAATCCCGCGTGTTGAGCCCGTCGCCGTAGAGCGGCACCTTGCGCCCGTCGAGGAGGTTGGTGACGAAGAGGGGGATCACCTTCTCCGGGTACTGCCACGGTCCGAAGTTGTTGGACGACCGGGTAATTATCGACCGGCAGGTCATAGGTCGAGTAGTACGACCTGGCGATCAGATCGGACGCCGCCTTGGACGCGCTGTACGGCGATCGGGGGTCGAGGGGATCGCTCTCGACGCTGCGCCCCAGCTCGATCGAACCGTAGACCTCGTCGGTCGAGACGTGGACAACACGTGGGGTGCCCGCGACCCGGCAGGCCTGCATGACCGCGTTGGTCCCCACGCAGTTGGTGACGACGAAGTCCTTGGGTCCGGCGATCGACCGGTCCACGTGGCTTTCGGCCGCAAAGTGGAGCACTGCGTCGTGGCCTTCGAGCGCCGCCTGGAACGTCTCGGGGTCGCAGACGTCACCCCGGACGAAGCGAAAGCGGCTCGACTGGGAGGTCTCCACATCGCAGAGGGTCGACCGGTTGCCGGCGTAGGTGAGGGCGTCGTAGACGGTCACCTCGTCGTCGGTGTTCGCCAGGATCCAGCGGACGAAGTTGGACCCTATGAAACCCGCGCCTCCGGTGATGAGGAGTTTCACGACGCCCGAGACTATCTGCGGGCCCTTCGCGGTCGCGGCCGGGGGTGGCCGTCGGGGATCGGGGGCGATCTCCTGTTCGCGCCGGGCGAGGCCGAAGGGCCGGCTGGGGTGACCGAAAACAATAACAACAACAACGTGACACGGTCGGGCGCCGAGTGGGCCACCCGTGTCACGTTCTGGTCGCATATGACAAACAACGTGACACGGGTTGCCTCTCGTGCGTTGACTCGTGTCACGTTTGTGTTGTCGAGCCCCCCGCCCGACGGGTCCCGGTGGGTTGGGCGCCGGGGGGACGGGTGCCGGTGGGTTGGGCGGAGGCAGGGTTGGGCGGAGGCAGGGTCGGGCGGAGGCAGGGTCGGGCGGTCGCAGGGTCGGGCGGTCGCAGGGTCGGGCGGTCGCAGGGTCGGGCGGAGGCAGGGTCGGGCGGTCGCAGGGTCGGGCGACAGGGTCGGGCCGCCGAGTCGAACTAGAGGTCGAGGTGGTCGATCCCCATCAGTCGAGGTCGACCTGGCTGTGATCGCCGACCATCAGCCGGGTGGCTCTCGGCCGACGTGAGGATCGGGTCACTTCCACGTGATGGCCGAGGAGAGAGTCCTCGAGGCGCCCGATCCCCAGCACCTTGCAGTCGTCGAGGATCACCGAGTGCTCGATCTCGCTGGCTTCGATCACGCAGCGCCGGCCAATGGCGGAGAACGGTCCCACGAAGGCGTTGGTCAAGACGGTGTCGGCGCCGATGATCGCCGGCCCCCGGATCCGGCTCCGTTCGACCCTGGCGCCCGCTTCGAGCACGACTCGACCTTCGAGCTCGGACTCGTCGTCCACCTCGCCCTCGATCCGGCGATCGAGCGTTTCCAGGATGACCCGGTTGGCGTCCAGCAGCGGAGTGAGCTTCCCGGTGTCGATCCACCACCCCTCGAGGATCTCGGGACGAACATCCAGCCCGCGGTCGACCAGCCACTGAATGGCCTCGGTGATCTCGAGCTCCCCCCGCCCGGACGGCTTGATCGCCGCCACCGCTTCGTGCACCTGGGCATCGAAGATGTACACGCCCACCAGGGCGAGGTTGGATGAGGGGTCGGCCGGCTTTTCCACCAGGCGCACCACGCTCCCGTTCTGGTCGAGCTCGACGACACCAAAGCGCGTGGCGTCGGGAACGGCTTTGAGCAGGATCTGGGCGCACGGGGTTCGCGTCGGATCACCGCCGAGGGTGGGCGTCCTGGCTTGCTCCCGGTCGTCCTCGAATCGGGCCACGAGGTCTCTCAGCCGCTGCTCGAGGAGGTTGTCGCCCAGGTACATCACGAAGTCGTCGGAACCGAGAAAGTCCCGGGCGATCAGGACGGCATGGGCGAGGCCGAGCGGCGCCTCCTGACGGAGGTAGGTGACGGTGAGCCCCCAGCTCGATCCATCCCCAACCGCGGCCTGAATGTCGGCCGCGGTGTCGCCGACCACGATGCCCACGTCTTTGATACCAGCATCGGCGATGGCCTCGAGGCCGTAGAAGAGGATCGGCTTGTTGGCCACCGGCACCAACTGCTTGGCCCGGGTATGGGTGATCGGGCGCAACCGAGTGCCCGCGCCTCCGGCCAGGATCAGCGCCTTCACCGCGGCCACGCTAGCAACCGGTCACCCCGCTCCTGCCGCGCCCAGGTGGGTCACGTCACCCGCGGCCACCGGGACGGCCTGGCCCTCTTCGGTACGAACGACCAGCCGCCCGTCGGGGTCGATGCGCTCTGCTCGCCCCACGAGGGGCCCTCCGGCGAGATCGACACGCACCTGGCGACCGACCGTGGCGCAGACGCGGCCGTAGGTCGCGGCCACCTCCTCCCAGCGGCCGAGCCACCGGTCCAAGGCGACCAACCACCCGGCCAGGAGAGCACCCCGATCGACGCGCCGCCCGGCGCGGTCGTCGACCCAGGCCGAGCCGGGCGGGCCGCCGTGCACATTGAGCCCCATGCCCTCCACGACGGCCTCGCCCTCCGCTTCCGCCAGAATGCCGGCCAGCTTGCGATCGGCGACGAGCAGGTCGTTGGGCCACTTCAACTCGGGAGTGAAGCCGGCCACCTCCAGGCACACCTGCCGGGCCGCCAACCCGGCGGCCGCCGTGCACAGGTGCCAACGGTTCGGCGGCAGGCCGGCGGGACGCAGTACGACCGACACCAGCAGGGCCGCGCCCGGCTCGGCCTCCCACGCCCGGTCCAATCGACCCCGCCCCGCGGTCTGGACATCCGCCACGACCGCCAGTCCCTCCGGTTGCCCCTGCCGGGCCCGGTCCAGGGCCACCCGGTTGGTCGAGTCCGTCACGTCGAGTAGCAGCACCTCCTTGAAGCGGGTCGTGGCCGCCAGGCGGGCCAGAACTCGCTCCTCGATCAGCACGCTGTCAGAATGCCTCTTCGTGCTCAGTAAGGTCGTGATCGCCAACCGAGGGGAGATTGCCGTTCGCGTGATGCGGACGTGCCGGGAGCTCGGGGTGGCCACCGTCGCGGTTTACTCCGATCTCGACCGGGATGCCCTGCACGTGCGCTTCGCCGATGAGGCGTACGCCCTTGGCGGCCAGACTGCGGCGGAGAGCTATCTCGACACCCAGAAGATCATCGACATCGCCATCCGCTCGGGCGCCGACGGACTCCACCCGGGCTACGGGTTCTTCTCCGAGAACGCGGCGTTCGCCCGGGCGGTCAGCGACGCCGGCATCACCTGGATCGGGCCTCCCCCCGAGGCGATCGAGATCATGGGCGACAAGATCAGCTCCCGTCTCGCCGCCCGGCGGGCCGAAGTGGACAGCGTGCCCGGCACCACCGAGGTGTTGCAGAGCGCGGCGGAGGTGGTGGCGTTCGGCGAGACCCACGGATGGCCGGTGGCGATCAAGGCCGCCTACGGCGGAGGCGGCCGCGGGATGCGCGTGGTGCCGAGCCCCGCTGAGGCGGAGAGCGCGTTAGAAGCCGCGCAACGGGAGGCCGAGAAGGCGTTCGGGCGCTCGGAGTGCTACCTGGAGCGTTACTTGACCTGGCCCCGCCACATCGAAGTACAGGTCTTCGCCGACCGTCACGGGAACGTGCTGCACCTCGGCACGCGCGACTGTTCGGCCCAACGCCGTCACCAGAAGCTCATCGAGGAAGCCCCAGCACCCTCGATCGCGCCCGAGGTCCTGGACGCCGTGGGCGCCGCCGCCGTCAAGGTGGCCAGAGCCTGCGGCTACGTCAACGCCGGCACGGTCGAGTTCATCTACCAGGACGGCGCCTTCTACTTCCTCGAGATGAACACCCGGCTGCAGGTAGAGCATCCGGCTACGGAGGCCGTAGTCGGGCGCGACCTGGTGGCGCTGCAGCTGCGCGTGGCGTCGGGGGAGCCGCTCGGCTTCGAGCAGGCGGACGTCCACCTCGACGGTCACGCCATCGAAGTCCGGATCAATGCCGAGGACCCCGCGGGCGGCCGCTTCTTGCCGTGCCCCGGGACGATCACCCGGTTTCACCGGGCCGACGGCTTCGGGGTGCGAACCGACGCGGGCTACGACGCGGGCACCACGGTCAGTCAGTTCTACGACAACCTCATCGCCAAGGTCATCACGTGGGGCCGGGACCGGGAGGAGGCCCGCCGGCGAATGCTGCGAGCCCTTCGGGAGACGGAAATTGAGGGTCCGGCGACGACTATTCCCGCGGACGTCGCCATCCTCGAACACCCGGACTTCATCGAGGTGAAGCACTCCACCAACTGGGTCGAGCAAAGCCTCGACCTCTCCGGCATCTCGGCGCCGCAAGCGTCGGGCGGGCACGCCACCGCGACCGCCACCGGGGAGGACGGCGAATCCCCGACCCCCACCGTCCAGCGCGACGTCGACGTCGAGGTCGACGGGCGGCGCTACCAGGTCAAGCTCTGGGTCCCCGACGTCGGGCCGCTCGCCGCGACTGCAGGCAGCCCGGCGGCATCCCGTCCGGCCCGCCCGCGGCCAAGCTCGGCGGCAGGCGCTGGCGGTAGTCCGGGGAGCGGACAGGTGACAGTGCCGATGCAAGGCACCATCGTCAAAGTGCTGGTCTCGGTGGGCGATACGGTGGAAGTCGGTCAGGCCGTCACCGTCCTGGAAGCCATGAAAATGGAGAACAACATCACCGCGGAAACCGGGGGCACCGTTACCGAGATCCGGGTCAAGCCAGGGGATTCCGTCGGCGCCGGAGACGTGGTCGTCGTGATCGGCTGAGATGTCGGACACCTCCGGCGGTCGCGCTCCGAGCCCGCCCGGGCCGGCCCCTGAAGGGGCGCTCGGCCCCGTGGTGCTCGGAACAGCCGGGCTGTCCATCGACCAGGTCGTCGCCGTCGCCCGCTTCGGGGCTCAGGTCGCCGTCGCCGAAGACGCCCTCGCCGCGCTCCGGCGGTCGCACGAGTTGGCCACGGCCCTGATCGGGGGCTCGCGCCCGGTGTACGGCCTTTCGACCGGCTTCGGGGCCCTCGCCGATCGGTACATCCCGCCCGAACGGCGCGCTGCTCTCCAGATCGGCCTGGTCCGTTCGCACGCGGCCACGGTCGGCGAGGAGATCGAGCCGGAAGCAACGCGGGCCATGATGGTGCTGCGGGCCGCCACCTTGGCCAAGGGGTTTTCCGGGATCCGGCCGGAGCTGGTGGGCGGGCTGGTCGGCCTGGTCAATCACGGGATCACTCCGGTGGTGCGCGAGCACGGCTCGCTCGGGTGCAGCGGCGATCTGGCTCCCCTCGCGCACGTCGCCTTGGCGTTGACAGGTGAGGGCGAGGTTCTCGAGCCGGCCGGCCGGCGCCTGACGGCTGCGGACGCCCTGCGGGCCGCCGGGCTCCCCCCGCTCGTACTGGAGGCGAAGGAGGGCCTCGCCCTTACTAACGGCACTGACGGGATGCTCGGGACCCTGTGTCTGTGCTGCACCGACATCGCCCACCTCTTGGCCGCCGCGGACGTGGCCGCGGCCATGTCGATCGAAGCCCTCCTCGGAACCGACCAGGCCTTTCTCCCCGAGTTGATCGCGCTCCGGCCCCATCCCGGCCCGGCGACGTCTGCGGCCAACATGCTCCGGATCCTGGGCGGGTCGGGCGTCCTGGCGTCCCACAAGGTGGCGGACACCCGGGTCCAGGACGCCTACTCGCTCCGGTGCGCCCCCCAAGTTCTGGGCGCCGGGCGAGACACCCTCACCCACGCCCGACAGGTGGTGGAACGCGAGCTGGCCAGCGCCATCGACAACCCGGTCGTGCTCCCGGACGGGCGGGTATCGTCCTGCGGCAACTTTCACGGGGCTCCCCTCGGCTACGTGGCCGACTTCCTCGCCATCGCCCTCGCCGATCTGTCCGCGATGGCCGAACGCAGGATCGACCGGCACCTCGACCCCGCCCGCTCGCACGGCCTCCCCGCCTTCCTGGCGGCCGACCCCGGCGTCGATTCCGGTCTCATGCTCGCCCAATACAGCGCCGCCGCCCTGGTGGCGGATTGCCGGCGGCTGGCCACTCCGGCCAGCGCCGACAGCATCCCCACCTCGGCGATGCAGGAAGACCACGTGGCCATGGGGTGGGCTGCCACGCGCAAGCTGAGACGATCGGTCGACAACGCCACCCGAGTCGTGGCCATCGAGGTCATGACGGCAGCTCGGGCGGTCGAGCTGCGCCAACCGCTCGACCCCGCACCGGCCACCGCCGCGGTGCTCGCCGGCGTCCGCCAGTCCGTACCCGGAATAGGACCCGACCGCTACCTGGCTCCCGAGCTCGACCAGGTCACGGAGCTGGTGCGGTCGGGCAAGATCGTGACGTGGGCCGAAGCGGTCACGGGCCCGCTCCAGTAGTGCTTCCGATCGACAAGGAGGACGCCGATGCCCACCTCCACCTCCCCTCGGGTCATCCGAGCGGCCACCGGTAGCGAGCTGCACTGTCGGGGCTGGTCTCAGGAGGCCGCCTGGCGCATGCTGCACAACAACCTCGATCCCGACGTCGCCGAGCGCCCCGAATCGCTTGTGGTGTACGGCGGTGGTGGTAAGGCGGCTCGTGACTGGGAGAGCTTCGACGCCATCTCCCGCACGTTGCTGCGGCTGGAGGACGACGAGACCCTCCTCGTCCAGTCGGGTCGACCGGTAGGTGTAGTCCGGACCCACGAGTGGGCGCCTCGCGTGCTCATCGCCAACAGCAACCTCGTCGGCGAGTGGGACAACTGGGAGGAGTTCCGGCGGCTCGAGCGGCTCGGGCTCACGATGTACGGGCAGATGACCGCCGGATCGTGGATCTACATCGGCACGCAGGGGATCCTGCAGGGAACCTACGAGACGTTCGCCGCCGTGGCCGCCAACCGCTTCGGGGGATCGCTGGCCGGCACGCTGACGTTGACGGCGGGCCTTGGCGGCATGGGCGGCGCCCAACCCCTCGCCGTCAGCATGAACGGCGGGGTCATCATCTGCGCCGACGTCGACCGCACCCGTCTCGAGCGGCGGCTGGAGACCCGCTACCTCGACGTCGTGGCCTCGGACATCGAGGAAGCGATCAAACTGGCCCGGCAAGCCCAACACGACCGGATGGCGCAGTCCATCGGGGTCGAAGCGAACGCCGTCGAGCTGCTGGAAGCCTTCGTGGCCAGGGACGAAGCGGTCGACATCGTCACCGACCAGACCCCGGCACACGACCCGCTGATGTACGTGCCCGTCGGGCTGAGTCCGGCCCGGGCCGACGAGCTTCGCGACGCCGACCCGGCCGATTACCTGAACCGGGCCCGGGCCAGCATCGCCCGGCACGTCACCGCCATGCTGGCCCTCCTCGACCGCGGGGTCGAGGTGTTCGACTACGGCAACAGCCTGCGGGCCGAGGCCCGGCTGGCCGGCGTGGATCGGGCCTTCGACTACCCCGGCTTCGTCCCCGCCTACATCAGGCCGCTGTTCTGCCAAGGCAAGGGGCCCTTCCGGTGGGCTGCCCTCTCGGGTGACGCGGCCGACATCGGGAAGACCGACCGCGCCGTCCTCGAAGAATTCTCCGACAACGAGTCCCTCGCCCGTTGGATCCGGATGGCGTCCGACCGGGTGGCCTTCCAGGGCCTGCCCGCCCGGATCTGCTGGTTGGGCCTCGGAGAGCGGGCGCGGATGGGCGCTCGGTTCAACGATATGGTCGCCGCCGGGCAGCTCTCGGCGCCGATCGTGATCGGGCGGGACCACCTCGATTGTGGGTCGGTCGCCTCCCCGTACCGGGAGACGGAGGCCATGGCCGACGGGTCTGACGCCATCGCCGACTGGCCGCTGCTGAACGCCATGGTCAACGTCGCCTCAGGCGCGGCCTGGGTCAGTATCCACGACGGAGGCGGGACAGGTATCGGCCGCTCGCTGCACGCCGGCCAGGTCTGCGTGGCCGACGGCTCTCCACTGGCCGCGGCCAAGCTCGACCGGGTGCTGACAAACGATCCGACCATGGGCATATTCCGGCACGTCGATGCCGGTTATCCCGACGCCCAGCAGGTTGCCCGGGCCGCAGCAGTCGACATCCCTTCCCGCACCGAGGAGCATTCATGACCGTACGACTGATCGCGACCGTAGGCCACCCGATCCTTCGAGAATGGGCCCAGCCCCTCTCCCCGGACGAGCTGGCCACGTCGGCGACGCAGGCCCTCATCGACGATCTCGTCGAGACCATGCGGTACTACGACGGGGCGGGCTTGGCCGCACCCCAGGTAATGGCACCCCGCCGGATTGCGGTCGTCGAGGTCCACGCCAACAAGCGCTATCCCTACAAGCCCGACATCCCCCTGACCGTGCTCGTCAATCCCGAGATCGAACCCCTGACCGAAGAGACCTTCGACAACAACGAGGGCTGTCTGTCGGTCCCCGGGCTGCGCGGTATCACCCACCGGTTCGTCGAGATCGGGCTGCGCGCCCTGGATGCCCGCGGCCGACCCTGGGCGCGTGAGGTGAAAGGGCTCTCTGCGGTGACGTTCCAGCACGAGGTCGACCATCTCAACGGGACCCTGTTCGTGGACCGGGTCGACGATCCCACCACATTCACTACCTGGGAGCAGTACGACCGCTTTCAGCGGGAGGAGTTCTCCGTCAGGGCGGCCCGCCTGGTCGCCCGCTTCGGATCCTGACCGTGACGATTTGGTGGGCCGAACACGCCTGGCTGGGAGGCCCGCGCACGACATCAGCCGTACTCATCGAAGCCAACGACGACCGCTTCGCCGCCATCACCCCCGGCATCACCAGTCCTCCAGCGGGCGCGGTCCGCCTGCCCGGGCTGACCCTGCCAGGGCTGGCGAACGTCCACTCCCACGCCTTCCACCGGGCCCTGCGGGGCCGGGCCCAAGAAGGATCGGGGTCATTTTGGGACTGGCGGGAGGTGATGTACGGCGTGGCGGAGCGCCTCGACCCCGACCAGTATCTGCGCCTGGCCAAAGCCGTCTTTGCCGAGATGGCCTTGGCCGGCTTCACGGCCGTCGGCGAGTTTCACTACCTGCATCACCAACCGGGAGGCCAGCCCTACTCGGATGCCAATGCGATGGGACTCGCGGTCATCGAGGCGGCCCTCGATGTGGGCGTACGGCTCACGCTGCTGGACACCTGCTATCTCGAAGGCGGGTTCGGAGCTCCTCTGAAGGGCGTGCAGCTGCGCTTCGGCGATGGCAGCGCCGACGCCTGGATCGAACGGGTCCGAAACCTGCAGCCGAACGACGCCCGCATCCGACTGGGAGCCGCGGTGCACTCCGTCCGGGCCGTTCCACCTGTGCCCACCTCTCAAGTGGCCGACTGGGCCGAGACCCAGGGCTGGCCGCTGCACGCCCACGTATCGGAGCAGCAGCGCGAGCAGGTCGAGTGCCGCCGGCACCGCGGCACCACCCCTCTGGGCGTGCTGGCCGCCGCAGGCGCGGTGAACCCGCGCTTCACCGCGGTGCACGGCACCCACATGTCCCGGAAAGACATCGAAGGTCTCGGCGAAGCCCAAGGAGGCTGCTGCATCTGCCCCACCACCGAGCGGGACCTCGGCGACGGCATCGGTCCCGTCGCCCAGCTGCACGCCGCCGGGGTGACGCTCAGCATCGGAACCGACTCCCACGCTGTCATCGACGGCCTGGAGGAGGCCAGGGCCGTGGAGATGGACGCCAGGCTGGTTGCCGAGGAGCGCGGCATCCTCGACGCCAGCTCCCTCCTCCAAGCCGCGACGGGCAACGGCATGCACGCCCTCGGGTGGGACGCAGGACAGCTGGAGGTCGGGAAGCTGGCGGACTTCGTCACCTTGCGCCTGGACAGTCCCCGTACCGCTGGGTGCGATCCCTCGCTCGCCTCGACGGCCGTCTTCGCAGCAGCAGCAGCCGACGTATCCACCGTCGTCGTCGGAGGCCGGACGATCGTCGGGCCCGGCGCCCGCCTGGCGGTCCCGGACGTCGGCAACGAGCTGGCCGCCGCCATATCCGGAATTCTCACGTGACCGCAGTCTCACTCGCCCTCACCGGCATCGGCCTGCTCGTCACCTGCGACCCGGACTACGGCGGTGGCCCGCTGGGCACGGTGGCGAACGGGGCCTTGGTGCTCGAAGGAGCAAAGGTCGTCTACGCCGGACCGGAAGCGGGCGCGCCGCTCGCCGTGGACGACCGGGTCGACGTCGAGGGGCGATGTGTCATGCCCGGCTTCGTCGACAGCCACACCCACCTGGTCTTCGCCGGCGACCGGGCCGAGGAGTTCGCCCGGCGGATGGCCGGGCGGCCATACCGGCCATCCGGGATCCTAGAGACGGTCGCCGCCACCCGGTCCGCCGGCGTGGCCGACCTGAAGGCCAGCACGAGCCACCTGGTCGACCAGGCTCTCGCCATGGGCACCACCACGGTCGAGATCAAGACGGGATACGGCCTGACACCCGAGCACGAAACGGCCCACATGGCGATCGCCCGAGCGTTCACTCCCGAGGTCACCTTCCTCGGGGCCCATCTGGTGCCGCCCGAGTACGCCGCAGACCGAGCCGGCTACGTGCAGCTGCTCGTCGAGCAGATGCTGCCCGGGGCGCCGGCCTGGGCTCGATGGTGCGACGTGTTCTGCGAAGCCGGCGCCTTCGACGTGGAGGAGAGCCGGGTCATTCTCGAAGCGGGGCGCGGGGCCGGCTTGGGCTTGCGGGTGCACGCCAACCAACTGGGACCGAGCGGCGGCGTCGATCTGGCCTGCCAGCTCGGGGCCGCATCGGCCGACCACTGCACCCATCTCACGAACGCGGACATCGACAATCTGGCCTCATCGGGCACGGTGGCCACCCTGCTCCCGATCAGCGATTTCTGCACCCGGCAGCCATACGCGGACGGCCGGGCGCTCCTCGACGCGGGCGCAACCGTGGCCCTCGCCAGCAACTGCAACCCCGGGTCCAGCTTTTCGACCTCGGTCCCTCTGGCGCTGGCGCTCGCCGTGCGCGAAGCCGGCCTGACCATCGACGAAGCCCTCCTCGCCGCCACCAGGGGCGGCGCCGCGGCCCTGCAACGACCGGACATCGGGCGACTCACGCCCGGGGCCCAGGCCGATGCCATCGTCCTCGACGCCCCCCGTCCCGACCACTTGGTGTACCGCCTCGGCGCCCCGCTCGTCGCCGCCGTCCTCTCCCGCGGGAAATGGGCGCGGGCCCGGCCCTGAGCTGGGCCCGACTCCCGGCCCGCCTACCTACTACTCCGCGGCGTCGGCGAGGGCTTCGGAAAGCGTCGGGTGGACCAGGCAGCTCTCGACGATATCGGACACCTTGAGGTGGGCAGTCACCGCCAGCGCGATCACGGAGATCAGCTCGGCGGCGTGGCGGCCGACGATGGATCCGCCCAGCACCACGCCCGTCGCCGGATCGGAGAGGATCTTGACGAACCCGGACGGATCGTTGTTGATGAGTGCCTTCGGCGCAGCCGCATACGGCACCTTCGTGACCCGGGTCTTGCGCCCCGTGGCGAAAGCCTCGGCCTCCGCCAACCCCACATCGGCGATCTCGGGCTCCGTGAAGATGGCGGAAGCGGCCTTGTCGTAGTCGATGTGGCGGTGCTCCCGGGTGTGTAGGCCCATGACATGCTCGGCGATCTTGCGCCCCTGCATGGCCGCCACCGACGACAGGGGCAGCTTCCCCGACACATCCCCGGCGGCGTAGATGTGGGGCACGTTGGACTGGCAGTGGTGGTTGACCACGACGTACCCGGCGCCGTCGACCTCGACCCCGGCGGCCTCGAGACCGAGCCCCTCGCTGTTCGGCAGGCTGCCGATCGCCAACAAGGCGTGGCTCCCTCTCGCTACTCGCCCATCGTCGCAGTCGACCGAAATGCCGCCCTCGGTGTAATGGATGGCCGTCGCCCGGGCGCCCTTGAGCAGCCGCACCCCCCGCCGCAGCAGCTCGTCCTCCAGTGCGGCAGCGACCTCCGGGTCCTTTCTCGGCAGGACCTGCTGACGGCTGACGATCAGGGTGACCTCGGCCCCGAACGAACTGAACATGTGCACGAACTCGACCCCGGTGACACCCGAGCCGATGACGACCAGGTGCTGGGGCATCGTGGGCGGCGGATAGGACTGGCGGGTGGTGAGGATCCGGTCCCCGTCGGGGTGGGCCCACGCCGGGATCCGCGGCCGGCTCCCGGTCGAGATCACCACGGCGTCGGCGTCGATCTCCTCGATCCCGTACTCGGTCTCGGCCACCACCTCGTGCGGTCCTTTGAGGCGCCCCACCCCGGCGATCATCCGCACGCCCTGGCTCTCGAGCAGGGTGGTGACCTGGCCGTTGAGATGGCTCTCGATCTCCAGCACCCGCCGGCGCTGGGCTTTCACATCGAGGTTGGCCTCCTGGTGAGCCAGGCCCATGCCCTCGATCCGGCGAGTGAAGCTCATGGCGCCACCGGTGGCAATCATCGTCTTCGAGGGGATGCAGTCCCACAGGTGGGCCGCGCCACCAATGATGTCGCGCTCGATCAAGGTGACTTCGGCCCCGAGGCGGGCCGCGTACGTCGCCGCGGTGTTGCCGGCCGGGCCTCCTCCGAGGATCACCATGCGGGTCGGCATATCAGCGCCTCCGGCCCTGGTGCTCGGCCTCAGCGTGTCGGCTGGTAGACGCCGAACTCGTTTCTGAGGACATCGCTCACCTCCCCGAGAGTCGCCCGCCGTCGCAGCGCCTCGCGCATCGGGGGCAGCAGATTGTCCTGGCTGCGAGCGGCGGCCGCTACGTCCGCGAGCGCGGCGTCGACGCCGGGTTGATCGCGTTGGGCGCGGGTTCGCCGAATCCGCTCGACCTGGTGGACCTCCAGAGCCGGATCGATGGGAAAGACCTCGGCCACTTCGGGTTCGTCGTCGACGAACTCGTTCACGCCCACGATGACCTTCTCCTTGTTGTCGACGGCCTTGGCGTAGGCGTAGGCGGCCTGTTCGATCTCCTCCTGCATGTAGCCCGCCTCGATCGCCGACACCGCCCCGCCCATACCGTCGATCTTGTCCAGGTACTGCCAGGCCTCGGCCTCGACCGCGTCGGTCAAGGACTCGACGAAGAACGAACCGGCGAGCGGGTCGACCGTGTCGGTCACCCCCGATTCCTGGGCCACGATGTGCTGGGTGCATAAGGCGATGCGAGCGGCCTTGGTGGTGGGCAGCCCGAGCGCCTCGTCGAACCCGTTGGCGTGGAGGCTCTGGGTCCCGCCCAGGACCGCGGCCAGGCTCTGCAACGTCACCCGGACGATGTTGTTCTCCGGCTGCTGTGCAGTGAGGGTCGAACCGCCGGTCTGAGTGTGGAACCGCAGGAGCTTGCTCTTGTCGTCGCGGGCACCGAAGCGCTCCGTCATGATCTTCGCCCACATGCGCCGGGCGGCCCGGAACTTGGCCACCTCCTCGAAGAAGTTGTTGTGCGAGTTCCAGAAAAAGCTGAGTCGGGGTGCGAACTCGTCGACGCCCAGCCCGGCGGCGATCGCAGCCTCGACATAGGCGATCCCGTTGGCCAGGGTGAAGGCGATCTCCTGGACGGCCGTCGAACCGGCCTCGCGAATGTGGTAGCCGGAGATGGAGATGGTGTTCCAGCTCGGGAGCTGCTCGCGGCAATAGCGGAAGATGTCGGTGATCAACCGCATCGAGGGGCGCGGCGGGTAGATGTAGGTGCCGCGTGCGACGTACTCCTTGAGGATGTCGTTTTGAATCGTCCCGCCCAGCTTGGCGGCCGGCACCCCCTGCTCTTCGGCCACCAGCTCGTACAAGAGGAGCAGGATGGCGGCCGTGGCGTTGATCGTCATCGACGTCGTCACCCGATCGAGCGGGATACCGCCCAGCAGGATCCGCATGTCGTCGATGGAGTCGATGGCCACCCCTACTTTGCCGACTTCACCGGCCGCACGGGGGTGATCGGAGTCGAAGCCCATCTGCGTCGGGAGGTCGAACGCGCACGACAACCCCGTCCCCCCACCGGCCAGCAACAGCCGCCACCGTTCGTTGGTCGACTCCGCCGTCCCGAAACCCGAATACTGGCGGATCGTCCAGGGCCGGCCCCGGTACATGGTCGGGTAGATCCCCCGCGTGTAGGGGTAGCCGCCGGGCTCGCCCAACTGGCGCCGGCCGTCCCAGTCGGCCAGATCGGCTTCGGTATAGACCGGTCGGATCTCGATACCGGAGTCGGTGCGGCGCTCGTTGGTGGCCATACCTACCAGGTTAGGACGCGCCGTGGCCGACCCGTCCGAGGGTGACCTCACCCGGCCCGGGCGGGTTCCAAGGGAACGGCGGAGGCCACACCGGCGATCTCGCTTTTTGGTATCTACACCGCGTAGTGCGCGGTGTAGATACCAGAAACGCCAGCGCCGGGCTCTGAACCGGCCGAGCGGCGAAGGGGGAACATCGAGTCCAACGGGGCGTCACGGCGGAGTGGCGGCGCGCCGACGGTGAGCCGGACCGGCGCCGCCGTTTTCCCCGCTACTTCGGGGCGGCGATCGGGTGGGGCATGCACAGCTCGTCGTACTCGGCGATGACGAGCTGTTCCTTGGGAATGCTGCACGCGGCGCATTCCGGGTCACGGTTGACCTTGAACGTCCGGAAGCTCTCCTCCAGGGCGTCGTAGGCCAGCAGGCGGCCGGCGAGGAGGTCGCCGATACCGAGCAGCAGCTTGATGGCCTCCATGGCCTGGATGCTGCCGATGATCCCCGGCAACACCCCAAGGACCCCCGCCTCCGAGCAGGAAGGCGCCAGCTCGGCCGGCGGTGGCTCGGGCACCTGGCACCGATAGCAGGGACCTTGATGTGGAAGGTAGACGCTGACCTGGCCCTCGAAGCGGAAGATCGACCCGTGTACCACCGGGATGTCCAGCTTGAGCGATGCGTCGTTGACGAGGTAGCGCGTCGGGAAGTTGTCCGTCCCATCCACGATGACGTCGTAGCCCGAGAGGATCTCGAGCACGTTGTCGGCCCCGAGCCGCACGTCGTAGGTGACCACGTTGACGTCCGGGTTGAGCGCGGTCAGGGTCTTCTTCGCCGAGTCGACCTTCCGCTCCCCGACCCGATCCTGGTTGTGCAGGATCTGGCGCTGCAGGTTGGACTCGTCCACCACGTCCATGTCGATGATGCCGAGCGTGCCGACTCCGGCCGCGGCCAGATAGAGGGCGGCGGGAGAGCCCAGGCCGCCCGCACCGAGCAACAGCACCTTCGACTCCAGGAGCTTGACCTGGCCGGCCACGTCGACTTCGGGGAGGAGCAGGTGGCGCTGGTACCGGTTGCGTTGCTCGGGTGTGAGCCGGGCGGGAGCGCGCCAGGGGCGGCCCTCGTCCTTCCACCGGTTGAAGCCGCCGGCGACAGAAACCACGTCGGTGTAGCCGAGTTGCTCGAGGGTGTCGGCGGCGAAGGCCGAGCGGGTACCACCGGCGCAGTACACCACCAGATGGGCGTCGTGGTCGGTGATGCGCCCCTCCACCTGGCTCTCCAGATGGCCTCTCGGGATATGCACGGCCCCAGGCAGGGCACCTTGCTCGTACTCGTCGGGTTCGCGCACGTCGAGCACCACGGTGCCCGGACGATCGAGGTCCACCTCGGCCGCCGCGGTGTCGACCTCGCGGATCCGGGCCTTGGTCTCGCGCAGCAGATCACGGAAACTCGCCATACCTAAATCCTACCGTGCGGGTCGTCATTCGGAACAGCGGAACGACCGGCGGAACGACCCGGCCCCCGGACCCGGCCGCGCGACACCTCCGATCCGATCCATCAGACGGCGTAGCGTCCCATCGTGGAACTCGACACCGCCATCCGCCAGCGCCGCATGTGTCGCAATTTCCTGCGTCGTCCGATCCCCCCCGACCTCGTCGACCGCCTCTTCGACCGGGCCGTGCGGGCGCCGTCGGCCGGACACGCGCAGGGGTGGGCGTTCGTCGTGCTCGAGGGCCACGAGGCGACGAGCCGGTTCTGGTCGGTCGATGCCGACCCGGCCTGGCTAGCCCATCCTGACCATCCCGGCGTGCTGAACGCCCCGGTGATCGTCCTGCCGTTCTGCAATCGCCACCTCTACCTGGAGCGCTACCGGGCGCCGGACAAGGCGGAGGTCGGCTTGTCGGAGGAAGCGGCCTGGCCGGCGCCCTACTGGCTCATCGACACCGCCTTCGCCACCATGTTGCTGCTCCTGGCCGCGGTCGAGGAGGGACTCGGCGCCCTGTTGTTCCGACTGCACGGCGATCCGAGCCGGCTGCGCACCGAGTTCGGCGTGCCCGACGGCTGGGATCCGATCGGCGCCGTGGCCCTGGGCTGGCCGGCCCCTCCGAACGGACTTTTGACGGCCCGGGCCCGGCGGTCCGTGGCGGAAGTCGTGCATCGAGGAGGATGGTGAGGCCCGGCCGAGCGGGGCGCGAGGCCGACCTCCGGCCGGGTGGTCATCGGTCGCGGGCGACCAGCTCTGGAAGCACGTCGCCGATCGAGTCCCGCACCACCGCGTCGGCCAGCTCGTCGTACGGCGTTGGTTGGGCATTGACCACGACCACTGCCGCGCCGGCTCGCGCCGCCACGGGAACCAGCCCGGCGGCCGGATGCACGGTCAAGGTCGAGCCCACCGCGAGGAGCAGGTCGCAATCGGCGACGGCGGCTTGGGCCCGGTAGAGCACCCCGGCGTCGAGCTGCTGACCGAAGCTGATCGTCGCCGACTTCAAGATCCCGCCACAGCACTCGCAGGAGGGATCGTCCTCCCCGCTGCGAACCCGGGCGAGCGCCGGCTCCATGGGGCCTTCCTCCCCGCAGGACCAACACACCACCCGCCACATGGTGCCGTGGAGCTCGAGCACCAGGTCTGGCTCGTGGCCGGCCTGCTGGTGCAAGCCGTCGATGTTCTGGGTGACCACCGCCCGCAGCCGGCCCTGGCGCTCCAACTCGACCAGGGCCAGGTGGCCCCGGTTGGGCTTGGCCGCCCAGGTCGGTGAGGAGAGCCGGTTCTGCCAGGACAGCCGCCGCACCTCGGGGTCGTTGAGGTAGTCCCGCAGCGTCGACGTGCGCTCGGCAAGCGGGTTCTTGGTCCAGACGCCTTGCGGGCCCCGGAAGTCGGGAATGCCGGAGTCGGTGGAGATCCCGGCACCGGTCAGCACCGTGATCCACTCGGCGTGGGCCATCAACTTGTGGGCGGGGCCCGGGCGATCGGCGTCCATCCGCCCAGTGTCCCACCGACGCCGATTCTTCTTCGATTGGCCTTCCGCGCCTGCCCCCCGTCTCCATCTCGATCCCATCGCCGCATCGTGTCTTGTGTATCCTGAAACATCATGATATATCATTACACATCCTTTAAGGAAAAGAAAGGCGATGTTGGCTATGCAACCACTGGTCACCTTCGAGTGCGATGCCTTGACCGTGTCCCCCTGGCCGGACGACCTCATTGATTCCCTGGGCTTCGATGCCCGCTCGCCGTACGTCGAGCGCTTCTGGCTGGGCGTGCTCGGCCCGTCCACCACCTGGTTGTTGCGCCGGGTCGCCGCCGGTTTCGACCAGCACCCGGAGGGGTTCGAGCTGTCGCTCAGCCAGACGGCCCAGGCGTTGGGTCTCGGTGATCGCGGCGGGCGCAACTCGCCGTTCCTTCGCACCGTCAACCGGGTGATCCAGTTCGATCTGGCCCGGGTCGCCGGCCCGGCCGAGCTGGCGGTGCGGCGGAAGCTGCCGCCGTTGAGCCGCCGGCAAACCAACCGACTCTCGCCTTCGCTCCAGGCCGACCATCAGCAGTGGCAGGCCGACCAGCTCCTCGAGCCACCGGCCGAGGCCCAGCGCCGACGGGGTCGGCAGCTGGCGCTCAGCCTGCTCGAGTTGGGCGAGGACGGGGAGGCCGCCGAGCGGCAGTTGCTGCGGTGGCGCTACCACCCGGCCCTGGCCCGAGATGCGGTCGCGTGGGCCTCGGCCGCGCACCGCACGGCGGACGCCGCCGCCACGGCCGGGTAGGCCGGGCCAGCCGCCAGCCGGTCAATCGCCCGGGGATGCCCCCTCCTTGGGTCGGTCTCCTAGGCGGGTGCCTCCTCGAGATCGGGCCCGGGCCGGGCCGACGGCCGGTCCCCGATCGCCGCCCCGCGACCCAAACCCGCGTCCCTCCCGCGAGAAGTCCGGTTGGCCCGCTGCCGTAGGCTGACCCGCCGTGGACGCGCCGCCACTTCTTCCCCCGGCGAGAGAGGTCCGCCTGCCCGGCCGCGGTCACGCCCGGGTGTACGACACGGCCGGCGGTAGTGAGGCCTTGGCGGCCGAGCCTGCGGGCGACGCGGCCACCACCTCAGTCCAGCAACGGCCGACGCTCTTGCTCCTCCACGGCTGGACGTCGACGGCGGCGCTCAACTGGTGCCACTGCTTCAGGTCGCTCTCTGCGGAGTTCCGCGTGCTGGCGCTCGATCAACGCGGCCACGGCGGGGGTGTCCGGAGCAATCGGCCGTTCCGCCTCGAGGACTGCGCCGACGATGCCGCAGTCCTGCTCGAGCAGATTGGCACCGGACCGGTCGTCGTCGTCGGTTACTCCATGGGTGGGGTAGTCGCCCAGCTGCTCTGGCAGCGACATCGGGAAGTGGTCGCCGGCCTCGTGCTCTGCGCCACCGCAGCCCGCTTCGCCACCCGGCGTCTCGATGGTGCGGCCGGCACCGTGGGGTACCGGGCCGCGCTGGCCCTCTCGCGGGTGCCGCCCAACGTGCGTCGCCGCGGCCTTGGAGTGGCCCTGCGGAAACGGAGAGCGGGCCGCGGTTTGGCTCCCTGGGTTGTCGCCGAATGGGAGAGCAACGATCCCGCTGCGCTCGCCCAGGCCGGTTTCGCCCTCGGCCGTTTCGACAGCACGGGGTGGATCGGCGCCGTTGACGTCCCCACGTCGGTAGTGATCACGACCCTGGACGTGACGGTCTCGCCGCGGCGCCAGTGGTTGCTCAAGGACTCGATCCCGGGGGGGCGTGGCTTTCCCGTAGCGGGCGACCATCGGACATGCGCTGACGTCGGTGGCCCGTTCGTCCCGGCCTTGGTCGAAGCCTGCCGGGCCGTACTGACGACCTCGGTTTCCACCTGAGTCAGGCCGGCGCAGATGCGGCCTCGGGCCCGACGAGGGCGGCCTCCACGGCCCGGGCTGCGGCGGTGACCGCCTCGGCATAGCGCCGGCCGGGCTGGCGCGTCGTCCGTTCGATGGGACCGGAGACCGAGACCGCCGCGACCACCTGCCCGTCCATCCGCACCGGCGCGCTGACCGAGGCCACCCCTCGTTCGCGCTCTTCGACGCTCTGGGCCCAGCCGCGCTCGAGCACCTCGGCCTGGCCGGCCAGGACCTTGGCGGCCGAACCCCTGTCCATCGGCAGGGTGGCTCCTACCGCCACGATCGTCCGCAAGCTGAACGGCGATTCGAGGGAAAGCAGGCACACCCGAGCATCACCCGATCGAACATAGAGCTGGGCGCTCTCACCAGTCCGGTCCCGCAACTCCGCCAGCGGCGGCCGAGCCGATTCGATCAGTGATCGGCCCACGCTCCCGCCCGCGGCGCGACCCAACCGAACCAGACCGGGACCGAGCACGAAGCGGCCGGCGGTATCCCTAGTCACCAGCAGGTGCTGCTCCAGCGCGGTCGCCAGCCGGTGGGCGGTCGCCCTCGGTAGGGCAGTTGCGCCGGCTAGCTCAGTCAGGGACCGCGGCCCTTGCTCCAGCTGGTAAAGGATCTTTAGCGCCTTGTCGAGGACGCCGACACCGCTTACACTCGCTTCCACAACCTGAGAAGCTATCTCAAAATGTGGGAAGGAGCCACGATGCAGCCGAGCACCCTGGCGACCAAGGTGTGGGAGCGACACGTGGTCCGCAGGACCACCGACGAGCCTGACCTGCTGTACATCGATCTGCATCTGGTGCACGAGGTGACCTCGCCCCAGGCGTTCGATGGGCTGCGGATAGCCGGACGGGGGGTGCGACGGCCCGACCTGATCGTGGCCACCATGGACCACAACGTGCCGACGACACCGCTCGAAGAAACGGTCGTCGACCCCATCTCCGCCCGCCAGATGGAAGTCCTGGCCACCAACTGCGAGGAGTTCGGGATACGGCTGTTTCCGATGGGAGACGCCCACCAGGGCATCGTCCACATCATCGGCCCGGAGCTCGGGCTGACCCAGCCGGGCATGACCATCGTCTGCGGTGACAGCCACACCTCGACCCACGGCGCCTTCGGCGCGCTCGCCATCGGTATCGGCACCAGTGAGGTGGAGCACGTTCTCGCCACCCAGACCCTTCCCCAACGCCAGCCGAACACTATGGCCGTAACGGTGACGGGCGACCTCCCCCTGGGGGTCGATCCCAAGGACCTTGTTCTCGCCATCATCGGAACCATCGGGACGGGCGGTGGCATCGGGCATGTCATCGAGTACCGGGGCGAAGCCATCCAGGCCCTGACCATGGAAGGCCGCATGACCGTCTGCAACATGTCGATCGAAGCGGGGGCCCGCGCCGGCATGGTGGCCCCCGACGACACCACCTTCCGTTATCTGGAAGGCCGGCCTTACGCCCCGTCTGGGGCGGCGTGGGAGGCGGCGCTGGACGACTGGCGTTCACTCGCCACTGACGAGGGGGCCGCCTTCGACCGGGAAGTGAACATCGACGGGGTTAGCCTCAGCCCGTTCGTCTCGTGGGGCACCAACCCGGCGCAGGTCGTGTCGATCGGGGGCGCCGTCCCGTCGCCCGACGTGTTCGCCGACGCTTCGGCCCGGGAAGCCGCCCAGCGGGCTCTGACGTACATGGGTCTGACGGCCGGCACCCCCGTACAGGAAATCCCGGTCGATACGGTGTTCATCGGGTCCTGTACGAACGGCCGGATAGAGGACCTTCGGGCCGCAGCCAAGGTGCTCGAGGGCCGCAAGGTCGCCAGTTCGGTGCGAGCGCTGGTGGTGCCGGGGTCGGGCCAGGTCAAGGCGGCGGCTGAGGCCGAAGGACTCGATCGGATCTTTGCCTCGGCCGGATTCGACTGGCGCAATCCTGGCTGTTCGATGTGCCTGGGCATGAACCCCGACAAGCTGGCCCCCGGCGAGCGGTCGGCTTCGACGTCCAACCGCAATTTCGAGGGCAGACAGGGCCGCGGTGGAAGGACCCACCTGGTGTCGCCCGCTGTCGCGGCTGCGACCGCCGTCGCTGGATATTTTGCCGCCCCGGCGGATCTCGACGAAGGAGGTAGATAAATGGACGCTGTTCGCGTGGTGTCGGGCACGGCGGTCCCGCTCGACCGTTCCGATGTAGACACCGATCAGATCATCCCGAGCGACTGGCTCAAGCGGGTGGAGCGCACCGGGTTCGGGCGAGGGCTCTTCGCCGAGTGGCGAGACGAGTCCAGCTTCGTCCTCAATCAGCCCGAATACGCCGGCGCCACCATCCTGGTCGCGGGCCCCAACTTCGGGACGGGTTCGTCCCGGGAGCACGCGGTGTGGGCCTTGATGGATTACGGGTTCAAAGCCGTGATCTCGCCTCGCTTCGGCGACATCTTCCGCAACAACTGCACAAAGGCGGGCCTGATCCCCGCGGAAGTGGACGCCGAGACCGGCGAGAAGCTGCTCCGCGCCCTCACCGAGGAACCGGATCTGGAGGTGACCGTCGACGTCGAGCGACTGCTCGTCGCGGTCCCGGCAGCCGGGATCGAGGCGCCCTTCCCCCTCGATCCCTTCACCCAGCACCGCCTGCTCGAGGGCCTGGACGACATCGGCCTGACGCTGCAGCACGCCGACGCCATCACCGACTACGAACGGGGCCGGCCGGCCTGGCTCCCCACCGTGCCTGCCTAAGGCTACCTCGATCGGAGGGCCAACCGGGCGAGGCTGCCCCGCCCGCATCCGCGAGAGGCCACGCTTACCCCTGAGGCCAACCGCGGCTTGACCCAAACGCGGCACGAGTGGGTTCACCACGGACGACTCGTGTCACGTTGTGGTCAAATACGACCACAAGGGGACACGAGTGGACCCTTTCGGCGGCAGCCGTGTCACGTTGTTGCTGTGCGGGCGCCGGCGATCACTTCGTCGCCGGCGACGTGCGACCGACTCCAACCGACTCCAACCGACTCTGACCGACTCCAACCGACTCTGACCCGGATGGTCGCCGGTCGCCCGGTCCCTCCCTACACGTCGGCCAGGGTGAGGGCGTCCAGGATTCCGGGCGTGGCGCGCAGGGCCACGACCACCTCGGGCGGCACCGGCTGCTCGAACGACAACGCCATCATGGCTGTCCCTCCCTCGGCGCTGCGGCCGAGCTTGAGGTCCACGATGTTGCACCCGGCGCTAGCCAGGATCCCGGCGACGGCGGCGACCATGCCGATGCGGTCGTCGTTGTGCACGAGGAGCATCCAGCGGGCGAGCGGGAGCTCGATGTCGTGGTCGTCGACCATGACCATCCTCGGTTCACCATCCCCGAACATGGTGCCTGCCACGGAATGCCGGCCGCCCCGCAACACGACCAGGTTGGTATAGCCCGAGCGGGCGCCGGTCGATGCCGCAGTACTCCGCACCACCAGCCCACGCTCTTCCGCCAGCCTGGGGGCGTTGACATAGGAGACGGGCTCGTCCACCGCCACGGCGAACAGTCCCTTGAGCACCGCCAACGTCAGTATGCGGGTGTCGTGGTCGGCGAGACCACCCAGCAACTCGATGTCCAGTACGTCGGGGAGCTCGCGGCTGAGGGCCGCCCAGAACCGTCCGAGTCGTTCGGCCACGGCCATCCACGGGCGTACCGCTTCGGACACCTCGGTGGCGGCGATGTTGACCGCGAACGGCACGAACTCGCCGGCCAAGGCCAGCTGGACCTGCTCGGCAATCGTCACCCCGGCTTTGTCTTGCGCTTCCCGGGTGCTGGCCCCGAGATGGGGGGTGACGACGACCTGCTCCAACTCAAAAAGCGGAGAAGCGGTGAGGGGCTCCTGGTCGAACACGTCCAAGGCTGCGCCGGCCACGGTCCCATCGGCGACGGCCGCGGCGAGAGCCTTCTCGTCGATGATGCCCCCGCGGGCAGTGTTGACGATGCGCAACCCGGGCTTGGCCTGGGCCAACAGGTCGGCGCCGATGAGCCCGGCCGTCTCGGCCGTCTTCGGCAAATGAATGGTGAGAAAGTCGGCGTGGGCGACCACGTCCTCCAGGGGTCGGAGGTCCACGCCGAGCTGGCGAGACCGCTCCGCGCTGACGTACGGATCGAACGCCACGAGCCGCATGCCAAAGGCGGCGGCTCGCTGCGCGACGAGGGTTCCGACCCGACCGAGGCCGATCACACCGAGCACCTTGCCGTGCAGCTCCACCCCCTCCCACCGGGAGCGTTCCCACCGGCCGGCGACCAGGGCGGCGTGGGCTTGCGGGATGTTGCGAGCCTGCGCCAACAGCAACGCCATGGCGTGCTCGGCCGCGGACAGCACGTTGGACTGGGGGGCGTTGACGACCATCACCCCTCGGCGGGTGGCTGCGGCGACGTCGACGTTGTCGAGCCCGATTCCGGCCCGACCCACGACCATCAGGTCGGCACCCGCCTCCAGGACGGCCTCGGTGACCTTGGTGGCGGAACGGATGATGAGGGCGGCTGCCCCCTGGATGGCGTCCAGCAACTCGGCCGCCGACAGTCCGAGCGAGACGTCGACGTCGTGCCCCGCACCTCGAAGCAAGACCAGGCCGGGCTCCGCGATCTCCTCAGTAACCAGGACTCGGGCCACGCTCAGCTGCCGGCGAACTTGGCCAGCCGGGTGATGCCCTCCACCAGGGCGGCGTCGCTCAGGGCGTAGGAGAAGCGACCGTAGCCCGGCGCCGCAAAGGCTTCCCCTGGAACGAACGCCACCTTGGCTTCCTCCAGCACGATGGCGGCCAGCTCCAACGAGCTGGACGCCTGGCGCCCGGCCGGACCGAGCGGCCGGGCGAGCAGCCCTTCGAGGCTCGGAAAGGCGTAGAAGGCTCCTTCTGGCTCGGGGCAAGCCACGCCCGGTATCTCGTCGAGCATCCCGACGATCAACCGCCGCCGCCGGTCGTACGTGGCCCGCATCTCGGCCACGGCGGCGAGGTCCCCGCTCACCGCGGCCAGGGCGGCGCGCTGGGCCACGTTGCAGACGTTCGAGGTCGCATGCGACTGGAGGTTGCCGGCGGCCGCGATAACGTCGCCGGGCCCGATCATCCATCCGACCCGCCACCCGGTCATCGCGTAGGTCTTGGCCACGCCGTTGATGACGACGCACGTGTCGGCCAGCTCCGGCACGAGCACGGGCATCGAGCTGAACACCGCGTCGCCGTAGACCAGGTGCTCGTAGATCTCGTCGGTGACGACCCAGATCCCCTTGTCGACCGCCCACCGTCCGATCGCCTCGACCTCGGCAGGGGGGTAGACCGCGCCGGTCGGGTTGGAAGGTGACACGAACAGCAGAACCTTGGTCCGGGGGGTGCGAGCCGCCTCGAGCTGGTCCACCGTGACCCGGTACCCGGACGTCCAGGACGTGGGCACCTCGACGAGCACGCCACCGGCCAAGCGGATCGACTCCGGGTAGGTGGTCCAGTACGGCGCCGGGACGATGACCTCGTCGCCCGGGTCGAGCAGCGTGGCGAACGTTTCCTCGACGGCTTGCTTGCCGCCGTTGGTGATCAGCACCTGCGAGCCGGTCACCTGGTAGCCGGAATCCCTCACGGTCTTGGCCGCGACCGCTTCGCGAAGCTCCGGCAGCCCGGCGGCGGGGGTGTACCGGTGATTGCGGGGGTCGGAACAGGCCTCGATCGCGGCCGCCACGATGTGGGCGGGGGTAGGAAAGTCCGGTTCGCCGGCTCCGAAGGCGATCACGTCCTCGCCGGCTGCGGAGAGGGCCTTGGCCTTGGCGTCGATGGCGAGGGTGGCTGACTCCGCCACTGCGGATATGCGATGTGAGATTCGTGGCATTGCTGCCATGCTTTCACAGTGACCCACCCCACTCCTTCAGATATCCACATCCCGAGCGACCTGCTTCCCTCGGACGGTCGCTTCGGCTCGGGTCCGTCCAGGATCCGGCCGGATGCCATCGCCGCGTTGCACGCGGCCGGGCGGGACGTGCTCGGCACCAGCCACCGTCAGCCGACGGTCAAGTCGCTCGTGGCCCGGATACGAGCCGGGTTGGGGGACCTGTGGAACCTGCCCGAGGGGTACGAGGTCGCGCTGGGAAACGGCGGGACGACCGCGTTCTGGGACGTCGCCACGTTCGGTCTGATCCTGCGGCGAAGCCAGCACTTGAGCTTCGGCGAGTTCTCCTCCAAGTTCGCGCAAGCCGCCATGACCGCCCCGCACCTGGAGACGCCCCAGGTCATCGAGGCCCCCGTCGGCACCCACCCCTGGCCCAACGTCGACACCGAGGTCGACCTCTACGCCCTCACCCAGAACGAGACGTCCACGGGCGTGATGATGGACCTCCGGCGGCCCGACGGGGCCGGCGACGCCCTGGTCGCAGTGGACGCCACCTCGGGTGCGGGCGGCCTGCGCTTCGACCCCGCGGCGGTCGACGCCTACTACTTCGCTCCCCAGAAAGGCTTCGCGTCCGACGGCGGACTGTGGCTCGCGGTGCTCTCACCTGCGGCGCTCGACCGGGTGGCGCGGATCCACGACACCGGCCGCTGGGCGCCGGCCTTCCTCGACTTGAGCATCGCCATCGAGCAGAGCCGTCTCGACCAGACGTACAACACACCCGCCGTAGCTACCCTCGTGCTCTTCGTCCACCAGCTGGACTGGATGCTGGCCGGCGGCGGCATCGAGTTCGCGGCCGGACGATCAGAGCGGTCGGCGGGAATGCTCTACGGGTGGGCCGAGTCCACCGCCTACACCACCCCGTTCGTGGCCAAACCCGACGAACGGAGCAAGGTCGTCGGCACGATCGACTTCGACGACTCCATCGACGCGGCCACCGTCGCCAAGGTGCTGCGAGCCAATGGCATCGTGGACACCGAGCCCTACCGGAAGCTGGGGCGCAACCAGTTGCGGGTGGCCATGTTCCCTGCCATCGACCCGGAGGACGTCGAGGCCCTTACGGCGTGCATCGATCACGTCGTCGGTCGTCTCTGACCCGACCCTCTGTCGCTCCGGGACGGGACGCCCCAACCGGTGGTCAGCCCACCAGGCCGGCGACGTCCACTGCGCCGGGGGGCCCGTCGTACACGACCGCCCCGTCTCGCAGGGCCACGCACCGTCCGGCCCGGGCGGCGTAGTCGAGCTGGTGGGTGGCAACCACGACCGCCGCGCCCGAGGCGGTGGCGTCATCGATCAGCTCGATAAGGACCTCCCGGCCGCGCGGGTCCAGCCCGACGAAGGGCTCGTCGACGAGCAGTATCCCGAAGGGACGCACGAGGGCCAGCGCGATGGCCGTCTTTTGCCGCAAACCCCGGGAAAACCGGGAAGGTAGGTCGTCGGCCCGGTCGGTCAACCCGAGATCGTCGATGAGCGCCGAAGCCCGCTCCTCCCAGTCCTCCGCCCCGTGCAGCCGACACGTGTACTCGACGTGCTCGCGTACCGACAGGTCGTCGTAAAGAACGGGCGTGTCCCCCAGGTAGGAAAGCGCGCCTCGCGCGTCGAGCGACCCGGCGGGAGCACCGAACACGTCGATGCTCCCGCCACTGGGCTCGAGCAGACCGGCCGCCATGCGCAGCAGGGTGGTCTTGCCCGAGCCGTTGTGGCCGACCAGGACGACTCGGGCACCCGGCGCGATTTCCAGGTCGAGCGGCTCCAAGGCCACCAGATCGCCGTACACCTTGGTGATGCCCCGGGTGGCCAGCGCGGGCGGGCTGGCCACCGCCGGGGCGGGTCTACCTGACCGCGCCATGACGCGCCCCGCCGGTGGCATCTTCCATCACGGTGCGGAACCAGGCGTGGATGTCGTCTCGCTGACGGATCCACACGCACACGACGACAACGAGAATCAGCACGGGCAGCGCAGTGGCGGCCACCAGACCGGCGGCCGACTGCGAGCCGGTCGCGTGCCGCCCAGCCAGAAGCGGAGCCATCCCAATGGTCGCGAGCACCGGCGGCCAGAGCGTTCGGATCATGGCCCGCGCTCCGGCGATTTCGGGCGGCAACAGCGAGTCCGTGGTGCTGGCAACCGGGGGCGGACCTTGGATGACGCTGGTCACGGCGGCGGCTACCGCGCACCCAGCCGCGGGCACGACCAGCACCAGGCCGACCTGCCACGCTCGGGCGTTGCCGCCCGACACGGCGACGGCCACCGCCACCCCCACGAGAGCAACAGCCAGCATCACGACCAGTGAGGGGCCGGTCAATCGCAGATACAGAGCCCCCGGTTCCACGGGATACAGGTCGCGCCGGTCGGGATGGTCCACCTCCTGGGCCAAAGGTTCGACGGCGTCCAAACCGGCCAGGTAGAGGGCCAGCCCGGCGATCACGATGAGCGCGATCGTGCCCCGCCAGGCCCCCACCGCGGCGGCCCCGGCGACACCACCCAGCACCGCGAGGCGCAGGACGCGCAGCGGGGGGAAACGGACGATGCCCTGCCAGGCCCGCTGCCACGCCGGACCACGCGAGGATCCGGCGCGGCCCCGGCGGGGCCGGCGTTGACGAGGCACGTCCTGGGCGAGCTGCCGGCGCAACACCACGACCGTGCGGACGTCCCGGAGCGTGGCCGCGAAACGGAGCTGCCCGACAAGCGAGGCCCGGCGCTCGGCCGCCTCGATCGAACAGCCGCCGACCAGCCAGAATCCGGCGGCGGCTGCCGCCCCGGCGACGACGACTCCGATAAGCGAGCCGGTTTGCCACCCGAGCGGGCTGAGCGCCAACTGACCCAGCCACGAAGCCGGCGAGGTGACCGAGTCCGTGGCCAGATCGGCGGCCGACCAGGCCAGCACCAGCAAGGCCAGCAGGCTTCCCATCCGCCCGGCCAGGTGCAACCGCCGGAGGCCGACTCCGCCGACGCCGCCGAGCCGGATGCCCGAGACGACCATGGCCAGGCCGAGGGCACCGGCCACCGCCAGGGCCCCGGCGACGGCACCGTAGGCGATCCACTCGACAGCCGGGCCTGGAAGACGCCGGAAGGCCAACAAGCCGGCGATCCCGCCCGTCACCGCCCCGGCGAACACGCCGAAGCGAATCTGGCGCAGAGCCGCGGGACGCAGAACCAGATCCCGGTTGACAGGAGCCAGCAACACGTGGCGAACCTCGGCCGCTTCGATGACCAGCGGACCACCGCGGCCGCCGGAGCGCAGGCCGATCGCCCAGGCCACCCCGACGACCGCGCCCACCCAGACGGCACCATGGGTCCGCACGTGGGCCACCGTGGCGGCGTCGACTCGATGCCCACTCGTGAGCCCGGAGATCACCCACAGCGCGATCCCGCCCACGACGGCCGTGACGTACACGCGGTAGAGCGCCTCGAAGGCGTCGATCTGCTGGGTCCGAGTCCTCCGACGAGCCCGGTGCAGGTCGGCCAGAGCCGTCCGCAGCCCGATCTCCTCTCCCGCGGCGCTCGTCACAGGAGCGACCGTAGCGCTGGAAGCGATCGGTCGGTAAGGGTCAGCACCACGCGGCGGCGACTCGCCACGGCCGCATCATCGACCTCTTCGGAGGCCGCCACCGTGGACCCGGCGGGTACACCGGGGCCCGGCGGGCAGCACTGTCGCCCGGGCCGAACTGTGTCAGCCGCCAGAGACGTCCTGGGGCCGCTGCGAACCGGCGCTGATGAAGGGCATCATGGCGCGCAACTCGGCGCCGACGGTTTCGATCGGATGGTTGCGGCCTTCCTCGCGCAGCTGGTTGAAGCGGGGTCGACCGGCCTTGTTCTCTGCGATCCACTCGTCGGCGAACCGACCCGATCGGATCTCGTCCAGGATTCGCTTCATCTCTTCTCTCACCGCGGAGTTGATGACCCGGGGGCCCCGGGTCAGATCCCCGTACTCGGCGGTGTCCGAGATGGAGTAGCGCATGCCGGCGATGCCGTGCTCGTACATGAGGTCGACGATGAGCTTGACCTCGTGGAGGCATTCGAAATAGGCGGACTCGGGTTGGTACCCGGCATCCACCAGGGTCTCGAAACCGGCCTGAATCAGCGAGGTCAGACCGCCACACAACACGACCTGCTCGCCGAAGAGGTCCGTCTCGGTCTCCTCTTCGAAGGTGGTTTCCAGGACCCCAGCGCGGGTCGCGCCTATGGCGTCGGCGTACGACAGCGCCAGCTGCTGGGCCTTGCCGGTGGCGTCCTGGGCCACGGCGATCAAGGCCGGCACGCCACCGCCTCCTTCGTAGGTGCGGCGGACCAGGTGGCCGGGACCCTTCGGGGCGACCATGGCCACGTCGACACCCGGGGGCGGGGGGATGAGCCCGAAGCGCACGTTGAACCCGTGGGCGAACAGCAGGGCGTCCCCCGGTTTCAGCTCCGGCTCTATCCCCGCCCGAAAGATGGCCTGCATCTCGGTGTCAGGGGCCAGCATCATGATGACGTCCGCCTCCTTGGCGGCGTCAGGCACCGACGTGACACGCAGGCCTGCGGCGGTCGCCTTGGCCGCGGAGGAAGACCCATCCCGCAGGGCCACCCGGACGTCGACGCCCGAGTCGCGAAGGTTCAAGGCGTGGGCATGGCCTTGCGAGCCGTACCCGATAATCGCCACCTTGCGTCCGGCGATGATGCCGGCGTCGGCGTCCTTCTCGTAATACACAGTTGCAGCCATCGGGGGGTTCCTAGCTCGCCTTTCCGGTCACGCGCAAGCGCGGACCTGTCTGTCGGTCGAGCTTGGGTAGCGCCACCCGACCGGTACGTTGCAGGTCGCTGATCCCATAGGGACGGACCAGTTCCTCGAAACCGTCGAGCTGATCGGGGTGCCCGGCCAGCATGACGGTCAGCTGGCCGGGGGCCACGTCGACGATCTTGCCCTCGAACACGCCGACCAGCTCGATGACGTCGCTGCGCTTGTCCGAGCCGACGACAACGGTGGCGAGCAGGAGCTCCCGCTCGATGGCGTCGAAGGGGTGCAGCTCGGTGATCTTGACCACGTTGACCAGCTTGAAGAGCTGTTTGGTGATCTGTTCCACCGATGTCTGCTCGACGTCGATCACGATGGTGATGCGGCTGAAGCGCTCGTCGTCGCAGGGAGCCACCGCCAACGAGATGATGTTGAAGCCGCGCCGGGCGAACAATCCGCTGACCCGGGCGAGCACACCGGCCCGGTTCTCGACCAGCACCGAAAGGGTCTGATGGGTGGGGCTGGTGGCCATCACTGGATCAGTCTTTCGCCACCCGGTTTTTGAGACGGGTGCACGACGACGTCGTCGTTGGACGCGCCGGCGGGGACCATCGGAAACACCTTCTCCTGGGCGTCGGTGCGGAAGTCGATCACCACGGGCCGGTCGTCGATGGCGTTGGCTTTCTCGATCGTCGGCTCGACCTCTTCGGGTGCTTCCACCCGGAACGCCCGGCACCCCATGGCCTCGGCCCACTTCACGTAGTCCGGCAGGTCCGGTGACAGGTACACCTCGGAGTAGCGCTCCTCGTAGAACATCTCCTGCCACTGGCGCACCATGCCGAGATAGGCATTGTTGAGGATGGCCACCTTGATGGGGATGCGTTCGCTGGATGCGGTAACGAGCTCCTGGGCGGTCATCTGGAAGCACCCATCTCCGTCGACGGCCCACACGGTGCGGTCCGGACGGCCCACCTTGGCGCCGATGGCCGCCGGGACCGAAAACCCCATGGTCCCGAGGCCGCCGGAGTTCACCCAGGTGTAGGGCTCGGTGAAGCGCCAGTACTGGCTGGCCCACATCTGGTGCTGCCCGACGCCCGACACCAGGACGGTCCCTTCAGGGGCCGAGTCGCGCAGCACCTCCATGACGTACTGGGGTTTGAGGGCGTCACCTGGGCCCGGAGGGTCGTAGTGCAAGGGGAAGCGTTCCTGCCACCCGGAGATCTGGCTGCGCCACTGCTGCCGTTCCGGTTGCTCGTGGGCGGCCAGGCCCCGGACCAGCTCGGTGATGACGAGCCGGCAGTCGCCAACGATCGGGACGTCCGGACGGCGGATCTTGCCGAGCTCGGCCGGGTCGATGTCGACGTGGATGATCTTGGCCTCGGGGGCAAAGGTGCTGACGCTGGCCGGTGACCCGGTCGTCGAATCGTGTCCCCAACGCGATGAGGAGGTCGGCCTGCTGCATGGCCGTGATGGCGGCGTAGTTGCCGTGCATACCGGGCATGCCCAGACACAGCGGGTGGTCGTCAGGAAAGGCGCCGCGAGCCATCAGGGTCGTGACGACCGGCGCCTCGATGGACTCGGCCAGCTGGCGCAGGGCTTCGGCCGCCCGCGCCTTGAGGATCCCGCCCCCGGCGTAGATCACCGGGCGCCGTGATTCCGAAATGAGCCGGGCGGCTTCCTTGATCATGCGGGGATGTCCGTTGACGGTGGGCTTGTAGCCGGGTAGCGAAGCCACGACATCGGCGTCGCTCGGCCACGACCATTGAACCTCAGCTTGCAGGACATCCTTGGGAACATCGATCAGGACCGGTCCCGGCCTCCCGGTGGTAGCCAGGTGGAAGGCCTGCCGGACGGTGAGCGCGATGGCGTCGGGGTCCATGATGAGCTCGTTGTGCTTGGTGACCGAGCGGGTGATGCCCACGGTGTCGCACTCCTGGAACCCATCCGTACCGATGACCGGGCGGCTCACTTGGCCGGTGATGGCCACCATCGGCACCGAATCCATGAAGGCATCGCACAAGGGCGTCACCAGGTTGGTGGCCGCCGGCCCGCTCGTGACCATGGCCACCCCTGGCCGGCCGGTCACGTGGGCGTACCCCTCCGCCATGTGCCCGGCCCCCTGTTCGTGGCGGACGAGGATGTGGCGGATGGGCGAGTCGAGGATCGGGTCGTAGGCGGGCAGAATGCAACCGCCCGGCAGGCCGAACATCACCTCGACATGCTCGAGTTCCAGGCTCCGGATAAGGGCCTGGGCTCCGGTGAGCGTCATCGGAGCCAAGTCCCTAGGAAGGGGTGGGTGGTCGGGGGGCAGGGCGGGGCCTGGGCTCCGGTGAGCGTCATCGGAGCTCAGTCCTTGGGAAAGGGTGGGTGGTCGGGGGCGTCATGACAAGTCCTTCTGGAAAACGGTCGGAGGAAACAAAACGACCTCCCGTGATGGGAGGTCGTCAGAGCACACGCGGGGTCGCGTGTGCTCAGGTGAGAAGTACCAGAATGCGGCCGTCGAAGGTCACAAAACCAGTGTGGCACAGCCGCAGCTCGGTATGCAATCGGCACACAGCTGGGACGGCGGGGACCAAAACCGAGCCCGGACACGACGAGCGGCCGCCGGCCCAGCAGGCACAGTTTGGGGCGCCTCCGTGGATAGGCGGGTCAGGCCTCGGTGATGGCCCCACGTTCGGCCCCGGTCACCAGCCGGGCGAACTTCGCCAACACCCCACTCGGGTAGCGCGACTCCGGCGGCTTCCACTGGGCGCGGCGTCGTTCGAGCTCGGCCGCGTCGACACGCAACTCGATGCTGCGAGTGGGGATGTCCACCACGATGCGATCGCCGTCGGCCACCAGCGCGATGGGCCCGCCGACGAGCGCTTCTGGCGCAATGTGGCCCACGCAAAAACCGTGGGTGCCGCCGCTGAATCGGCCGTCGGTCATGAGGGCACAGTCGGCCCCGCGGCCGGCGCCCTTCATGGCCCCTGTCACCGCCAGCATCTCGCGCATGCCGGGCCCACCCTTGGGCCCCTCGTAGCGAATCACCAGCACGGTGCCGGGCTCGATGGAGCCGTCCAGAATGGCCTCCATGGCGGCGTCCTCGCCGTCGAACACCCGGGCGATGCCCTCGAAGTGGTCCTGGTCGATGCCTGCGACCTTGACCACGGCACCGCGCGGCGCAAGTGACCCGGTGAGGATGGCGATACCGCCATCCTCGTGCAACGGGGCCCCCACGGGGTGCACGACCCGGCCATCCGGAGCGGCCGGTTGCAGCGCTTCGAGGTTCTCGGCGATCGTGCGGCCGGTCACCGTCAGGCAGTCCCCGTGCAGGAGCCCCCGCTCGAGGAGGGCTCGCATCACGACCGGCACCCCGCCGATGCGGTCGAGATCCACCATGTGATAGCGGCCGTGCGGCTTCATGTCGGCGATATGGGGCGTCCGCCGGCCGATCCGGTCGAAGTCATCGAGGGTGAGCTCGACGCGCGCCTCGTTGGCGATGGCGAGGAGGTGCAGCACCGCATTGGTGGACCCGCCCAGGGCCATGGTGACTGCGATGGCGTTCTCGAAGGCGTCCTTGGTCATGATGTCCCGGGGCCGGATCCCGGCGGCCAGCAGCCCGACCACGGCCCTTCCGGTCTCCAGGGCCAGGGCGTCGCGCCTCGAGTCCACCGCGGCAGGCGAGGCGGAGCCGGGCAGCGCCATCCCCAACGCCTCGGAGACCGAAGCCATGGTGTTGGCCGTGAACATCCCGGCGCAGCTGCCGATGGTCGGACACGCTCGACGCTCGATCTGGCTCAGCTCCTCGTCCGTCAAGGCGCCTGTAGCCCTCGCGCCGACCGCCTCGAAAACGCTGACGATGTCAAGGGCCTCCCCGCGAGTCCCTCTGCCCGGGAGGATGCTCCCGCCATACAGGAACACCGAAGCGAGGTTGAGTCGGGCGGCAGCCATGAGCATGCCGGGCAGCGACTTGTCGCACCCGGCGAAGGTGACCATGGCGTCGAAGCGTTCAGCGTGCATCACCGTCTCCACCGAGTCGGCGATGACCTCCCGGCTGACGAGCGAGGCCTTCATCCCCTCGCCACCCATCGATATCCCGTCTGACACGGCGATGGTCACGAACTCGATCGGGTAGCCGCCGGCCTCCCGGATACCGTCCTTGGCTCGCTTGGCCAAGGCATCGAGGGGCAGGTTGCAGGGAGTGACCTCGTTCCAGGAGGAGACCACCCCGACCTGAGGTTTGCCCCAGTCCTCATCGGTCATTCCGATGGCCCGCAGCATGGCCCGGGCCGGAGCGCGCTCGAAGCCTTCGGTGACCTCGTGGCTGCGCGGTTTCATGTCGCTGGCCATGACGACACCATACGTCGCCTGGGCTGGCGCCGTCCCCGGCGGCTTAGGCGCGGCGGGCGCGCAGCAGAGCCGAGGCGGCCTTGAGGTCGGCCTTGCCATCAGAGGCCGACTTGATCTGGCCAATGAAAAACCCGGCGACCTTGTCCTCGCCTGCGATGTACCGTTCCCACTCCGCGGGATGCTCCGCCGCGACCTGGTCCACCAGCGCGGCCAGGTCGTCGGCCGCCATCGCTTCGAACCCGAGCCGGGCGGCCACGGTTTGGGGATCGCCCCCACTGGCCAGCAGTGCCTTCAGCACCGTGCGGGCCTGGGCGGTAGTGAGCGAGCCGTCCGTTTCCATGGCGACCAGCGACACGAACGCGTCAACCGGCAACTCGCCGATCGACTGGATCTCGGCTGCCACTTCGTTAGCCAGCCGGCGCACCGCCAGGGCCGCGTCCCCTCCCGCCTCCGCGACGCCGTGGACATAGCGGTCCAAGTCGAGACGGACGATGGTGACCACCGCATCGGATGTGGGGTCGAAGCCGGACGCGGCGGCCACGGCCATCCGCCGGGCGCCCGGCAGCGCGGGGATCGATTCGGCGACGGCTCGCTTCCACTCCTCGGAGGGGACCACCGGTACCAGGTCCGGTTCGGGAAAATAGCGGTAGTCCTCTGCCTCCTCCTTGGACCGCATGGATCCAGTGACGCCGGCGTTCTCATCCCAGTGCCGGGTCTCCTGGATGACCCGGCCGCCGTCACCGATGAGATCGACCTGGCGCATGGCCTCGTAGTCGATGGCCCGGCCGAGCGAACGCAGGGAGTTGAGGTTCTTGATCTCGCACCGAGTGCCGAACTCGGTTGAACCCACCGGGCGAACCGACACGTTGGCATCGACCCGAAGCGACCCCTCCTCCATCTTCCCGTCAGATGCACCCGTCGCCATGACGATGGCCCGCAGTTCGTCGACGTAGGCCCGAGCTTCGTCGGCGCGGCGGAGATCCGGGGCGCTGACGATCTCCACGAGGGGCACACCCGCCCGGTTGAAGTCGACCAACGAATGGGCGGCGTCGTGGATACGCCCACCGCCGCCGATATGGGTGGACTTGCCGGTGTCCTCCTCGAGGTGAGCTCGCACGATGCCGACCCGCCGACCCGTCGGCAGGTCCAACCAGCCGTCGACGTTGATCGGCAGATCGTACTGACTGATCTGATAGTCCTTGGGCATGTCCGGATAGAAGTAGTTCTTCCGATGAAAGATGGAGGGCTGGATGCGGCAATGCAGCGCGGTGCCTATCCGCATGGCGAACTCCACTGCCGCCCGATTGAGCACAGGAAGCGACCCGGGCAGGCCCAGGCACACCGGGCACACGTTGGTGTTGGGTTCTTCTCCAAAACTGTTGCGGCATCCGCAGAAGAGCTTGGTTGCCGTCCGGAGCTCGACGTGGACCTCGAGCCCGATGACCGTCTCCCACTCGGTCGCGATGGCCGTCATTGCCGTCCTCCCTTGACCGCGAGCCGCCCGCCAGCAACGGGCGGAGCGACCGCCTCGAGCCCGGCGGCCGCCTGGAACATGACCGTCTCCCCCAAAGCTGGGGCCAGAACCTGGACGCCCACGGGTAAGCCGTCTGCGCCCGTCCCGAAGGGGACGCTGATAGCCGGGTGGCCAGCCAGATTGGAAGGGATGGTGCACACGTCGCTGAGGTACATCGTCAACGGATCAGCGGTCTTGGCCCCGATCCGGAAGGCGGTGGTCGGTGCCGCCGGCGCCAGCAGCACGTCGAAACGCTCATAGGCCGACTCGAAGTCGCGGATGATCAGGGTCCGGACGCGCTGGGCTTTGCCGTAGTAGGCGTCGTAGTACCCGGCGGAAAGGGCGTACGTCCCGAGCATTATCCGCCGCTTCACCTCTGCCCCGAACCCGGCAGTCCGCGTTTGGAGGTACATCTCCGTGATACCACCCGCCCGATCGTCTCCCCCTCCGGCCCGGACGGAACCGGGGACACCGCCGCGGTCCGTCACCCGCAACCCGTACCGCACCCCGTCGTAGCGGGCCAGGTTCGACGACGCCTCGGCCGGGGCGATCAGGTAGTAGGCACTCAGGCCGTACACCGCGGCAGGCACGCTGACCTCGTCCACCTTGGCGCCGGCCGCAGCCAGGGCATCGGCGGCGTCCCGGGTGCGGGCCACCACGTCGTCGGCAATTCCCTCCGCAGCCGCCAACTCGGTGACCACGCCGACCCGCAGGCCATCCACGCCCTCCGCCAGCCGGGCCGAGGCCACGGGCGGAGGCTCGCGTAGCGACGTGGAGTCGGCCGGGTCCGGCCCGGCGACGACGTCGAGCAGCAGCGCGGCATCGGCCACGTTTCGCGACAGAGGCCCGATCTGGTCCAGGGAGCTGGCAAAGGCGATGAGGCCATAGCGGGAGACCAGGCCGTAGGTCGGCTTGGCCCCGACGATCCCGCACAGCGCGGCCGGCTGGCGGATGGATCCGCCAGTGTCGGAACCGAGGGCGAGCCCGGCAAAACCAGCCGCCACGGCGGCCGAGCTCCCGCCCGAGGACCCACCGGGGACACGCGAGAGGTCGTGGGGATTGCGAGTCGGACCGAACGCGGAGTTCTCCGTGGACGAACCCATGGCGAATTCGTCCAGGTTGGTCTTGCCGACCACAACCGCCCCTGCCGCCACCACCCGCTGGACCACGGTGGCGTCGTACGGCGGCACCCAATGTTCGAGGATGCGCGACGAGCACGTGGTCGTCACCCCTCGGGTGCAGAGGTTGTCCTTGAGGGCTATGGGTACCCCGGCGAGCGGGCCAGGGTCCCGGCCGGCGGCCACCGCCGCATCCACCTCGTCGGCCGCGGCCCGGGCGGCGTCGGCAATGACCAGGTTGAAGGCGTGCACCTCGGGCTCCGCGGCGGCCAGGCGGGCCAGGTGCTCCTCGAGCACGGCCCGAGCTTTCAGCCTCCCGGAACGGACACCCTCCGCAATCTCGACTGCCGTCAGCCCGGGATCGTCCGGACCGTTGCCGCGGCCGGAGATGGCCGGAGTCTCGCTCACGGTGCCTCCTCGAGGATCCGGGGGACCTCAAATCGATCCGCTTCGACGGCCGGGGCTTGCGCCAGCACCTCGTCCCGGTCGAGGCAGGGAACGACGACGTCCTCGCGCAGGACGTTGCTGAGTGGCAGCGGATGTGCGGTCGGGGGAACGTCTGCGGTGTCGAGGGCTTCGACGTCTCGCGCGTGTTCGAGCACGGCGCCGAGTTGCTCGGTATAGCGCTCCAGCTCCTCCGGGGTGAGCGCCAGACGGGCCAAACGGGCCACGTGAGCGACGTCGGCGGCCGAGATGCGGGTGGGCATGGAACCCATGCTAGGCGGGCCTCTCGTCCTCGCCCGCGAGTAATGGGCACCGCGCTAGCTTGCCTAGGCACGCTGGTCGAACCCAACAGACGGGAGCACATGCGTGAGCCAGTACCCCTTTCTTAGCGACGAGTGGGTGGCCGAGGCCCGCAAGATCCGGGCGGAATATCGGGGTCAGGCCCCGCAGTTCGCCGTCAGCGTGCGGATGAACCAGATCATTCACGACGTCCCCTTCGGCGACGGCACCATCAACGCCCACGTGGATACCTCTTCTGGCGAGCTGGAAGTGGAGACGGGGCACCTGGCCGACCCGGACCTGACCATCACCATCAGCTACGACACGGCTAGAGCGATCCTCGTCGACGGCGACTCCCAGGCGGTGATGCAGGCGTTTCTCGGCGGCAAGATCAAGGTGGACGGCGACATCACCAAGATGCTGGCTTTGCAAGCCGGGAGCGGGAGCGGCGGCGCCGATCCGACTGGCGGCGAGCTGGCCAAGCGGCTGCAGGCCATCACCCTCTGAGCCGCCGGGACGGCGCCGGGACTGACCGCCAAGCTAGGCCTCGTCGAACGAGCTCCCGGCTGGACCCACTTCGCCGGTCTCGAGCAGGTGAGCAAACCCCAACTCGTCGAGGAGCGGGACGCCGAGCTCCTGGGCCTTGTTGAGCTTGGCTGCACCCGGATCGGCCCCGACGACAACCGCGGTGGTCTTCTTGGAAACGCTGCCCGGGCTCTTGCCACCCCGGTCCTTGATCGCCTCCTCGGCCGCTTCGCGCGACCATCGGTCGAGCGTCCCGGTCACGACCACGGACGCCCCGGCCAGTAGTTGCGGGAGCTCGGGCGCATCGGGCCCTTCGAAATTGCAGCCTGCGTCCCGGAGGCGCTCGACCACTTCGCGGTTGCGCGCCAACCCGAAGAACCGTTCCACGCTTGCTCCGATCGTGGGGCCTACTCCTTCGACGGCAGCCAGCTCGTCGGCGGCCGCGGCCATGATGCGATCGAGGTGCCGGAAATGGCCGGCGAGGAGCACGCTGCCTGCCTGGCCCAAGTGCCGGATGGAGAGACCGACCAGCAGGTTGGCGAGCGGTCGGCTCTTGGAGGCCTCGATGGCCCGCTGGAGGTTGGCGACCGAGGTCTCCCCCCATCCCTCGAAGGCTGCGATCCGCTCGTAGTCCAGGGCATAGATGTCGGCCACATCACGCAGCAGTCCGGCCTGGCAGAACTGGTAGACGGTCCGCTCGCCGAGATGCTCGATGTCGAGAGCGCCCCGGGAGGCGAAGTGGGAAATGCGTTGGACTTGCTGGCCGGGGCAGTCGACGTTTACGCAGAAGGTGTCACTTTCCCCGTCCAGGCGGACCAATGGCTCCCGGCAGACCGGGCACTCCTTCGGGAAGGTCCAGGCCGCCAGGCCTTCCGGACGCAACGGCAGGACCGGTCCGCGGACTTCGGGAATGACATCGCCGGCGCGGCGCACCACCACGGTGTCTCCCGGACGGACGTCCTTGATCTGCACCTGGTCCTCGTTGTGCAAGGTCGCGAGGGAGACCGTCGCCCCGCCGACCACAACCGGCTCGAGCATGGCAAACGGGGTGGCCTTGCCCGTACGCCCTATCGAGACCATGATCCCTTTCAACAACGTGGTTCTCTCTTCAGGAGGAAACTTGTAGGCGATCGCCCACCGGGGCGCCCGCGACGTCGCCCCCAGCTCTCTCCGCTGGGAAAGATTGTCGACCTTGACGACGGTGCCGTCGATCTCGTAGGTCAGGGTGTGCCGGCGGTCGAGCCAGCGCCGGCAGTATTCGTCGACCGCCTCTAGCCCGTGCGCCACTTCGATGTTCGGATTGACGGGAAAGCCGGAGTCCCGCATCCACTGCAAGGTCTCGGTGTGGGCGACGAAGTCGGGGCCCCCCTCGATCGCCCCCAGCTGGTAGGCCCAGAAACCGAGCTCGCGACTGGCGGTTACCGACGGGTCCTTCTGGCGTAACGATCCGGCCGCGGCATTGCGCGGATTGATGAAGGTCCGGGCGCCCGCCTCCGCTTGGCGGCGGTTGAGCTCTTCGAACGCCGGGATCGGCATGTAGATCTCGCCCCGAACCTCGACCACGTCGGGGAACGGGCGGGGCAGCTCCGTCGGCACGGCGGCAATAGTGACGACGTTGGCGGTGACGTCCTCCCCCACTTCGCCATCGCCCCTGGTGGCCGCGCTCACCAGGCGGCCACCCTGGTATAGAAGGCTCATCGCCAGACCGTCGATCTTGAGCTCGCAGGTGAAGTCCACCGCGCCCGAGATGAAGCGGTCCATCCGTTTGCCCCACGCCAGGAGCTCTTCGTAGCTCGTGGTCTTGTCGAGCGACATCATCGGAGTGAGGTGACGGACCTCGGTGAACAACGGCGAAGGAGCGCCTCCGACACGCTGGAGGGGTGAGTCACCCTCGGAGAGCTCCGGGTGCGCGTCCTCGATGGCAGCCAGCTCGGCGACGAGCGCGTCGAACTCGGCATCGCTGATCTCGGGGTCGTCGTCGACGAAGTAACGTCGGGTGTGGTAGTCGATCTGGTCCCGGAGCTGCCCGGCCCGAGCGGCCGCTTCCGGCGCCACGGCACCACGGCCGGCGACGGTTGCGTTATCGGGCTGATCGTCCACGCTTCGACCTTAACGGGCTTCCTGAAAATGGCGATGCTCGAAGACGTGCGGCTCGCGTCTCAGACCGCCACACCTCCACCCACGACCGCGTCGCCCCGATAGAGAACCACGCTCTGGCCTGGCGCCACCCTTCGCACGGGGGATTCGACGAGCACGGCGCCGTCGGCGGTCCAGGTGGCGGCGACGGGACGGCCGTGGGCGCTGAGCTGAACCTCCAGGCGCTCGCCGTCGGCGGGAGGCTCGTCGCTCCACACCGGGTCTCGAACCTCGATGCGCCGGCACAACAGTTGCTCCAGGGGCCCGATGGTGACGGTGGCACCGGGGACGTCCACGCCGACGGCGTAGGTCCGTTCGGCGGTGTTCGACGACATCGCTTGCGCACCAGCCCCGCCGAGCGCACCAAGATGCTTGCGTTGCCCGACGGTCACCAGATGCACGGACGGTACGTGGCCGACGACCGTGCCGGACCCGTCTACCACCTTGGCCGGGTGCATCCCGATCCGTTCGCCGAGGAATGCCTCCCGTCCCCCGGACTTCGAGATGAAGCACACGTCCTGGCTGTCGGGCTTGGCGGCCGTCCGCAAGCCGAGCTGCGCGGCTACCTGTCGCACGTCGCTCTTCGTCAGATGGCCCACGGGAAAACGGACCCGAGCCAGCTGGTCCTGGGTCAGCATGTGCAGCACGTAGGACTGATCCTTGGCGCTGTCGGCACCGCGTCGCAGCACCCACGTGCCCGCGGGTCCGATACCCACCTGAGCGTGGTGGCCGGTGGCTACGGCGTCGAAACCGAGCTGGGCGGCTCGGACCAGCAGCCGATCGAACTTCAGATGGCGGTTGCACTCGACGCAGGGATTCGGCGTGTATCCCGCTGCGTGCTGCGCGACATACGGTTCGACCACGTGACGATCGAACTCTTCTGAGAAGTTGAACACGTGATGGGCGATCCCAAGCTGTTGGGCAACGCGCCGGGCGTCGTCGACGTCCGACACCGAGCAGCACCCGCTGTCGGAGGGACCGCCCCACAGCTTCATGGTGACCCCCACCACCTCTTCACCCGCCTGCACCAACAAGGCGGCGGCCACCGAGGAGTCGACTCCGCCCGACATCGCAACCAGGACGCGCACGGTCAGGCCACCCTGAGCCGCTCGACCGCCGCCGGGATCACCGCGGCCGCCAACTCTGTCTCTTGGACCGTCGTCGAGGGACCCAGGCTGAGGCGCAAACCGGAACGGGCCTCGTCCTTGGGAACACCCATGGCCAAAAGGACTGGACTGGGCTCCATGGCCCCGCTGGCGCACGCGGCGCCGGCTGAAGCACACACTCCGGCCTCGTCGAGCAGCACGAGCAAGGCCTCGCTCTCGATGCCGGGGAGGCGCAGGTGCAGATGTCCTGGGATCCGCGCCACGCCGGCCGCCGTCTCGACCGCGTCGGGAAGTGCCGCTCGCAGCTGAGCGGCGAGCCGGTCGCGCCGGTCCTGGACCCGGGCCGCGCTCTCGAGCCGGTTGGCGCTCGCCACTTCGGCGGCAGCCGCCAGACCGACGATGCCCGCGACGTTGTGGGTACCGCTGCGCAGTTCGCGCTCTTGGCCCCCGCCGTGCAGGACTGCTCGTAACACCGGCTGGCCCCGGCTGGCCAAGACGCCGACGCCCTGCGGCCCACCGAGCTTGTGCCCGCTGACGCTGACGAGGTCCGCCTGGGCGGCCGCGTCCTGGAGGTCCAGCCACAGCGCGGCTTGCACTGCGTCGGTGTGAAGCACGGCGCGGCGGCGCCAACCGGCGCACCGAGCGAGCGATGCCGTGCAGCGGTTGGATCACACCCGTTTCGTGATTGGCGAGTTGCACCGAGACCAGCGTCACCGAGGGATCGAGCAGGTACTTGAGTGCGTCGAGGTCGACGATACCCGCTGGGTCCACCGGTGCGATTCGGACCTCCTGGCCGCTGGCTGCGGCGGCCTCGAGGACCGCCGGGTGCTCCACGGCGCTAACGACCACGGGACCGGGACGCGCCGCCAGCGAACCCAGCACCGCCAGGTTGTCCGCCTCCGTCCCGCCAGAGGTGAACGTGATGCCTCCGGGGTGAACCCCGATCAGCTCGGCCAAGGCGTCCCGCGACTCGTCCACCGCCTGGCGCGCCGCTCGAGCCACCTGGTGCGCGCCGGACGGATTGCCGAACCGATCGGTGATCCAGGGCAGCATCGCGGCGGCCGCGGCCGGGTGGATGGGACCTCCGGCAGCATGGTCGAGGTACGCCAGCACACCTGCCAGGGTAGCGGGAGGTGATCGGATCAGTGCTCCCGGTGCGCCGGGTCTTCTTTGCGCACAGGGTGCGCGACATAGGTGGCACTCTCGCGGTACCGTCGAAGGCGTGCCCTTCGTGCGCGACTACCCTGCAGGTATATGAGCCAGCTTCGGCTCGACCCCCTTACCGGTCGCTGGGTAGTCATTGCCGGGGAGCGGTCGCAACGGCCCTCGGACTTCTTGCCTCGCCGACTTCCTGTGGAGGACGCGACTGGGCGTCCCTGCCCGTTCTGCCCGAGCAGCGATGACGGCGGGGCTCCAGTTCTCGAGAGCTACGGGCCGGAAGGCACGTGGCTGGTCCGGGTGGTCGCCAACCGCTACCCGGCCTTCAGCGGCAACGAGCCCATGGTCGTCACCCACCTCGGTCCGGTCCACACCCAGGCTCCCGCGAGCGGCGTGCACGAAGTGCTGGTGCTGGCGCCCGATCACAACTCCAGTTGGGCCGACCTGAGCGAAGCGCATTCCGCCCTCGTCATGGAGGCCTTACGTGATCGGATGACCGCCCACGCGGGCATCGGCCTCCGTTACAGCCAGGCCGTGGTCAACAGCGGCCGGGAGGCGGGCGCCTCTATCGAACACCCGCACGGGCAGCTGATGTCGATGCCGTTCATACCGGGTGAGGCAGCCAACGAGCTGGCCGGGTTCGCCCGCTTCCAGGGCAACTGCCTCCTCTGTGCGGTACTCGACGCCGAGGAAGAGGCCGAGCATCGGGTGGTTCACGCCGACGAGCACGTCGTCATTATCAGCCCCTTCTGGAGCGGCACTCCATACGAGCTGCTGATCGTGCCCCGCCAACACGAGCCGCACCTTCATCACGCCGACCCCGCCGACCTGGCTGGGATAGGTCGTTCTGTCCAGTTGGCGCTGGCCGGCCTGCGATCGCGGCTTGGCGATATCGCCTACAACATCATGTTCCACTCGGCGCCCTTCCGGCCGACCGGGGACTTTCACTGGCACGTGCACCTGATGCCCAAGATCACGACCCGGGGCGGGTTCGAGATGGGATCTGGTGTGCTCATCAACGTGGTGGCACCGGAACAGGCGGCCGACGAGCTTCGCTCCGAGGTGGTCGCACCGGCCTGAGCGGCCTCAACCCATGACGTCGGGCGGAGCCTGGCCGGCGCAAGCGCATTCCGGGGCGGTATCGGAATACCAACGCGGCCCGCCCGGACGCCCCGAGGTCTACGCTCGTCACGTTTTGATCGGGCCTTCTGACACAAACGCGCCACGGGTTATTCGCCTGGAGGCCACTCGTGTCCCGTTGTGGTCATATGTGAACAAGAACGTGACCCGGGTTGCCCTATCGGAAATTACTCGTGCCGCGTTGGTGTTCTGGGCCCCGGCCTGACCTGACTGCGACCCGGGCCACGGCGAAGACAGCCCGACCCGATCCCGCTCCGGGCCCCTAGGCCAAGGCGTGCACGGTCGCCGGGGTCCACTGACTCCAGGCGGGACCCGACCAGTCCATGACCCCGTGATCGCCCTGGGCGGCGGGGCGAGGGCCGCCGACGACCTCCACGATGTCGCCCACCCGGCTGAACTGGAAGAACTGCTGGGCGTTGGCCGGGCTGATGTTGATGCAGCCGTGCGACACGTTGGTGAAGCCCTGGTCCGATACCGACCATGGAGCGGCGTGGACGTACTCGCCGCTGTCGGAAATGTGCACGTCGTCATAGACGATCTCGTTGTAGCCGTTGGGCGAGTTCACCGGAATCCCCACCGTGGCCGAGTCCATGTGCACCAGGCTCTCGCGATCCAACACGACGTGAATGCCATCCATGGTGGGGTACTGCGGCCGGCCCCCGCTGATCGGGTAGACGGCAACGGTCTTTCCGTTGAGGGTGACCTGCATCTGCTCGGTCGCCAGATTGGCGATCGAGATGCGAGCGTCCCCGATGCTGAAGGCGTCCGTCAGGGTGCCCGATCCCCATTGGCCTCCGCCGGCATTCCACCCGTTGAGGTCGGCCGAGACGCTGACCCGCTCACCGGACGGCCAGTACGCCTTGGGCCGGAAATGCAGCTCGTGCGGACTGAACCAGTACCAGCCGCCGGCGACCGGAGTCGACATGCTCACGGTGATGTGGGATAGCACCGCGGCCTGGGCGGCAGCGGTGGTGATGTCGTGGCTGAAGGTCAACACCAAGGGCTGGCCCACGCCGACCGACAGCCCGGACGACGGCCACACGGATGCGGTGACCTCGGCAGTCGGCGTCAAGGTGGCGAACGTGGTTTCCTTCTGGGCGCCGATCCCACCCGGCTGGGCCGCGGCGGCGACCACGTGGTAGGTCGCGCCGGCCCGGAGATTTCCGGTCGACCGCCACTCCAGTCCCGAAGGCGCCAGGCTGCCCGTCACGGCCGCTCCTGTCGAATCCGTGACCCGAACGGAGGTAAGGGAGCCTGCGGGTGTGGTCACGGTGACGGTGGCGTCCGGAGCCACTCCCGTCGCGCCGGACGTCGGTGACACCGTGAGGCTGGCCAGCAACTGGGCGTCCGCACTGCGGACGGCGGCGGTGTGAGCGGCAGCTTGGGCGGCGGCCTGCTCGGCCGCCAACTGGGCCTTCTTGGCCGCCACCTCGGCCGGGCTGGGACCGCCGGTCGAGACCGCGACCGCAGTGGCGGCCCCGGCCGCGACCAACACGACTGCCCCGGCGATCACCCACCAACGCTTCCACCACGCCGGGTGCACCGCGTGCGTTCCGTGCGACGCCACGTCGCCAGCCTAGGCGACAAAGCCGCGCCCTCACTGTTCGGGTGAGGTGGACCGTTTGGGGGAGACGGGCTGGATCGTCCGTCTCTCAGGCGGGCGCCAGCCGGATCGCCCGTCTCTCAGGCGGGCGCCAGCCAGAGCACGCCGAGCGGCGGCAGGGTCACGGCGGCGGACGCGGGCTGGCCGTGCCACTGGGTCTCGGCGGCGTCGACGGCACCGTAGTTGCCCACCCCGCTGCCTCCCCACTCACTCGCATCGGTATTGAGGAGCTCGCGCCAACGCCCCGGCATCGGCAGCCCCACCCGGTAGCCATAGCGCGGAACGGGGGTGAGGTTGGCCAGACATACCACCACCTCGCGGTCCGCTCCGCCCGGCCGGCGGCGGAAGAACGACAGGACACTCTGCTCGCCATCATTGGCGTCGATCCACTGGAACCCCGCCGGATCGCTGTCACCGGCCCACATCGCCGGGGCAGACCGGTAGACCTGGTTGACGCTCCGCAGCATCGACTGCAACTGACCGTGAGCTTCCCACTGCTCAGGGATCCACCAATCGAGCTGGCTGTCGTGGCTCCACTCTCGCTCCTGGCCGAACTCCCCGCCCATGAACAGCAGCTGCTTCCCCGGATGGGCCCACATCCAGCCGTACAAGGCCCGCAGATTGGCGAGCTGCTGCCAACGATCACCCGGCATCTTGTTGAGCAGCGACCGCTTCCCGTAGACCACCTCGTCGTGGGACAGGGGGAGGATGAAGTTCTCGCTCCAGGCGTAGAGCAGGCCGAAGGTCAGCTCTCCATGGTGGTAGCGGCGGTGAACCGGGTCGTGGGAGAAGTAATCGAGGGTGTCGTGCATCCAACCCATGTTCCACTTGAATCCGAACCCGAGTCCGCCGAGGTACGTCGGTCTGGAAACCGCCGGCCAGGCGGTGGACTCTTCCGCGACCATCGTGACCCCAGGGTGGGCGCCATAGACCACCTCGTTGACCTCTTTCAGAAAATCAACTGCTTCCAGGTTCTCACGGCCACCGAAGCGGTTCGGCAGCCATTCGCCTGCGCTCCGCGAGTAGTCGAGATAGAGCATCGACGCCACCGCGTCGACCCGGAGGCCGTCGATGTGGAATTCGGAGATCCAGTAGAGGGCGTTGGCCACCAGGAAGTTCCGGACCTCGTTGCGGCCGAAGTTGAACACCAGCGTCCCCCAGTCCGGGTGCTGGCCCTGGCGGGGATCGGCGTGCTCGTAGAGCGCGGTGCCGTCGAAGCGGGCGAGGGCGAAGTCGTCCCGAGGGAAATGGGCTGGTACCCAGTCGACGATCACTCCGATATCCCGCCGGTGCAAGGCGTCGACCAGGGTTCGGAAATCGTCAGGAGAGCCAAAGCGGGCGGTCGGCGCGTAATAGCCCGACACCTGATAGCCCCATGACCCCCCGAACGGATGCTCGGCCACCGGCATCAGCTCGACATGGGTGAAGCCCATATCGGCCGCGTAGTCGGGAAGTTGTTGGGCGAGCTCGGTGTACGTCAACGGCCGCTCGTGGCCCTCCTCGTCGACCGCGTGGCGCCACGATCCCAGATGCAGCTCATAGATGGCCATCGGGCTCCGCACCACGTCCGACTCCGCCCGGGCCCGAAGCCAACCGTCGTCCGCCCACTCGTGGGCCGAGGGCGCGACCACGACGCTGGCTGTGCCGGGCGGCGCTTCGAGGGCGAAGGCCAAAGGATCGGTCTTGAGGATGAGCCGCTCATCCGCCGTGACGAGCTCGTACTTGTAATGGGCTCCGACCTCCACGCCGGGGATGAAGAGCTCCCAAACGCCTGATCCCCCGAGTGTGCGCATGGGATGGACCCGGCCGTCCCAGAAGTTCCAGTCGCCGACGACCCTGACCGCTCGGGCATTCGGGGCCCACACCGCGAACGTCACCCCGGCCTTGCCATCGTGGATCCGGGGATGAGCGCCAAGCATGTCCCACAGACGGCGGTGCCGTCCTTCGCCGAGTAGGTACAGATCCAGCTCCCCGATGGTCGGCCAGGATTGGTAGGGATCGTCGAACCGGAAGGTCACTTCACCTTCAGACCGCTGGTAGTCCGCTTCCAGCTGGTAGTCGGCGGTGCCCTCTTCTAGCCGGCCCTCGAAGATGCCAGCCGGGTGGATCCGCTTCATGTCGATCGTCACCGGCCGCCCATCCGACGTGGTGACCACCCGCATGGCCTGGGCGTCGGGACGGAACGCCCGCACCACGCCGCCATGGCGACCCAGGACCCGGTGGGGATCGCCGTAGTGACCCTTGGCGACGAGGTCACGTTCTTGGTCAGGGGTCAGCTCAGGCATGGGTCAATCACGGGCTTCTCGGCCTCCGTCGACCAGGCGGTCGATGGCGTTCATCGGTAGTGGTACCCACTCGGGCCGGTGGGATCGCTCGTACTCCAGCTCGTAGAGGGCCTTGTCGAGCTCGTAGGCAAACATCACCGCGGCCCTCGACTCCGGGCCGGGCATGAGTTCCTGGATCCCCGCCACCTGGACGTACCCCTCGATGAACGCCTGCCGGTTGCGTGATTCCCAGGCCATGGCGACGGGCTCCAGCTTCGCCGCCTCCTCCGCAGCCCGTTCCAGGAGGACATAGCGAGACGCGTAGTCGAACGAGCGCAGCATCGAGCTGACATCCTTGAGGGGCGACATCCGGGCGGTGCGCTGGGCCACCGACCGGGCCGGCTCGCCTTCGAAGTCGAGCACGTACCAACCGTCGTCCGCCGCCATCACCTGGCCGAGGTGAAAGTCGCCATGCACCCGGATGGCTGGGCCCGGGTCCCGCACGGCGCGGAGCCGGGACAACAGGAGTGCCGCTCGACCGAGCAGGTCCGTGCCAGACTCCTTTTCGCCGGCGGCGAGTCGGGCTTCGAGGTCGTCCACCAGCTCGAGCCAGGCGGCCCTGACGTTGGGGCCCACGTCCCTTCCGAACGCCTCATCGAGGGCCAGGTGCATCTCGGCGGTCATGGAACCGAGACGGCGCGCTTCGCCCGCGAAGTCGCCGCCGACTTCCGCCGGATCACCCGAGGCGGAACTGTACAGGTCACGGAGCGACGTCAGCGCCAGGGCCCAACCCTCCGACGCCCCGGACAGGAACTGCTGCCCGAACGCCAGGTCGTACGGCAGATCCCGCCACGTCACCAGCGGGGTAGGGACGTGGGCGAACCCGGCTGCGGCGAGGGCCGACGTCACCTCCATGTCCGGATTTCCGCCGGCGTGCAAGCGCCGGAAGACCTTCAGGATGAGCCGATCGTCGTAGACGAGCGAGCTGTTGGATTGCTCGGTGCTCAAGGGGCGAGCGATGTTGGCCGACTCTGTCCCCTCGCTGGCCACCTCGAGCAGCACGCGGGCCAGCTCGCCATCCAGGATGGCGTCGTAGAAGTAGGCCGAGCGCGACTCCAGGGCGCCGAGCACCGCATCTTCGTGACCGTGCAGGAAGTCGGCCCGCTCCCCCGCGGGTCGCTCGCCGATCAGCAGGTGGTAGTGGTGTTCGTCGACCGCCACGATGGCCTGCCAGAGCCGGCGGCCGAGCTCATCAGCGGCCCAGAGCTCCCGGCTGCGCTCGACCCGGATCGAGTTGGGGCTCGGAGCCTCGGTCCCCGCGAACCAGCGCTGGGCCCCGAGATAGCCAGGGACCAGCTCCATCAGACCCTCGGGCAAGGGGGAGCCGTCGCGGTCGTGGTCCATGCCGTCTTTGGGATCGTCAGTCACAGCCCGGCCGCCATGGGGTCGATCAGTTCGAACCAGTAGAAGCCGTACGGCGCCAGGGTCACGAAGTACGGCAGCTCGCCGATACGGGGAAAGGGCACCCGTCCGAGCAGCTCGATGGGGACCTTGCCCTCCCAGCGCTGCAGCGGCAACTCGGCGGGCTGGGCGAAACGGGACAGATTGCAGACGCAGAGCACGATATCCGGGCCCTTCGACCCTCGCGCTCCGTCGCCCTCTTCACCCCAGTCTTGTTGTTCACCGTCCTCGGGCCGCTCGGCTTCCGAGGGAGAATCGGCGCCCTCGGCAGTCGGTCGAGCGGTACGGACATATGCCACCACGGACGGGTTGTCGACAGAGATGATCTCGAACGAGCCCGTACCAAACACCGGGTGCTGCTTGCGAACAGCGAGCATCTGTTTCATCCAGTGCAGTTGCGAGCTCGGATCGCGGATCTGAGCTTCCACATTCACGGCCGTGAAGCCGTAGACCGGATCCATCAGCGGTGGCAGGTAGAGCTGGGCGAAGTCCGCCTGGCTGAATCCACCGTTGCGATCCGGCGACCATTGCATTGGTGTGCGCACGCCGTCACGGTCGCCGAGGTAGATGTTGTCCCCCATGCCGATCTCGTCCCCGTAGTACAGCACGGGGGAACCGGGAAAGCTGAAGAGCAGAGCATGGAGCAGTTCGGCGATGCGGCGGTCGTTGTCGACCAGGGGGGCCAGGCGCCGGCCGATTCCGATGTTGCGCTTCATGCGTGGGTCCTTGGCGTATTCCGTCCACATGTAGTCGCGCTCCTCGTCGGTCACCATCTCGAGGGTCAGCTCGTCGTGGTTGCGCAAGAAGATGCCCCACTGGCACCCTTCGGGGATCTCAGGGGTCCGGGACAGTATCTCGGTGATCGGATGGCGCTGCTCGCGGCGCACGGCCATGAACATGCGCGGCATCAGCGGGAAGTGAAAGCACATGTGGCACTCGTCGCCATGGCCGAAGTACTCGACCACGTCTTCGGGCCACTGATTGGCCTCGGCGAGAAGGACCCGGCCCGGGAACAGCGAATCCACTTCTTTGCGGATCCGACGCAGATAGTCATGAGTCTCGGGAAGGTTCTCGCAGTTGGTGCCCTCCCGCTCGAACAGGTAGGGGACGGCGTCCAGGCGGAATCCGTCCAGCCCAATGTCGAGCCAGTAGCGGACCACGTCCAGCATGGTGTCCGCCACCTCGGGATTGTCGTAGTTGAGGTCCGGTTGGTGGGAGAAGAACCGGTGCCAGTAGTACTGGCCCCGCTGCGAGTCGAAGGACCAGTTGGATTTTTCCGAGTCGACGAAAATGACCCGAGCGTCGGGGTACTGCGTGTCGTCGTCGCTCCATACGTACCAGTCGGCCTTCGGGTTGGTCCGGTCCTGCCGGGACTCTTGGAACCAGGGATGCTGGTCGGAAGTGTGATTCATGACCAAGTCGGCGATCACACGCAGGCCCCGCTTGTGCGCCTCCTCCACCAGCTGTACGGCATCGCCGAGGTCGCCGTACTCCGGAAGCACGCTCCAGAAGTCACTGATGTCATAGCCGCCGTCGCGTAGCGGCGATTGGTAGTACGGCAGCAGCCACAGGCAATCGACACCGAGCCACTGGAGGTAGTCCAGCTTGGCGGTGAGCCCCACGAAGTCGCCGGTCCCATCTCCATTGCCGTCGTAGAAGCCCCGCACCGGGACCTCGTAGTACACCGCCCGCTGGAACCAATTGCCATCGGGTGTCGCGAATGGGTTTACCACTGGTCCCCGGCCTTCAGATCCAGCACGTGGGCGACCCGGTAGTTCGGGTCGAGCTGCACATAGGGAGCCGAGCCCACCCATACGAACCGCTCACCCGACAGCTCGTCCGCGACCAGATAGGGACGGTCTGGCGGCAGACCCACCGCCTCCAAATCGAGCTGCAAAACGGCCGACTGCATCCAATACGGATCAAGGTTTACGACCATGAGCATCGAATCGAGCTCGTCGTCACTCACCTTCGAGTAGGCGATGACCGCCGGGTTATTGGTCGGATGGAAGCGGATCGAGCGCAGCCGCTGCAGAGCGGGGTGGCGGCGGCGCATGTCGTTGAGCGCCGTCATCAGGGGCGCCAGGCTGTCCGCCCGGGCGAAGTCGCGATCCTTGATCTCGTACTTCTCCGACCACAGGTACTCCTCGTTGTGATCGGAGGCCGGGATGTTCTCGTACAGCTCGTAGCCGCTGTAGACCCCATACGAAGGGCTCATGGTGGCGGCGAGCACCAGCCGCAGCGCGAATGCTGCCGGCGGCCCGTTCCGCAACGGCCCCGACAGGATATCCGGGGTATTGGGCCAGAAGTTGGGCCGCATGTAGTCGGCGACCGGGCCGTGGGCTAGCTCTTCGAGGTACGCCCAGAGCCCTTCGGGGCCGTGCTGGGCGGTCCGCCAGGTGAAGTAGGTATAGCTCTGGCTGAAGCCGGCCTCGGCCAGACGGGCCATGATCTTGGGCCGGGTGAACGCCTCGGAAAGGAACAGGACTTCGGGGTGGTCCTCTTGCACCGCGGCAATCAGCCATTCCCAAAAGGAAATCGGCTTGGTATGGGGGTTGTCGACCCGGAAGATGATGACGCCCTGCGAGATCCAATAGTCGAGGATTCCCCTACACGCCTCCCACAGGGCCACCCGGTCGGCCTCGGTGGACGGCCAGAAGTTGATCGGATAGATGTCCTGGTATTTCTTGGGGGGGTTCTCGGCGTAGGCGATGGAGCCGTCGGGCCGATGAAAGAACCACTCCGGATGCTCGTGCACCCAGGGGTGATCCGGCGAGCATTGGAGGGCATAGTCGAGGGCCAGCTCCATGTGGTGGGCCCGTACCTCAGCCACCAACTGGGAAAAATCCTCGATGGTGCCAAGATCGGGGTGGATGGCGGTATGACCGCCCTCGGCCCCGCCAATCGCCCACGGGCTGCCGGGATCGCCATCATCCGCCACGAGGGCGTTGTTGCGCCCTTTCCTGGCCGTGGTCCCGATGGGATGGATGGGCGGCAGATAAAGGACGTCGAATCCCATCGCCGAGAGCTCGGGCACCCGGTTGGCCGCTCCTTTGAATCCCCCAAACGAACGGGGAAACAGCTCGTACCACGCCCCGAACAACGCCCGCTCGCGATCCACCCACAGCGGCTGGGGGGCGGACACGGTGAGGTCATCGGCTGCTTGCGGGCCCCAGACGGCTGCTGCCACCTCGGGCGTGAGGGCCGCGGCCACCCGACCGGAAGCGTCGAGGTCGTCGTCCAGCAGGCCGACCAGCGCCTTGTCGATGAGAGGATCGCCTGCATAGGGCTCGAGCAGGGTCACCCCTTCGGCGATTTCGACGGCGATCTCCTGGTCCGCCCCGAGCTTGGCGCGCACCTTGTGCGCCCACGTGGCCAGCCGATCAGTCCACGCTTCCACGACGATGCGGTGGGCCCCCATCCGTTGCGGCACGACCACCCCGGCCCATTCGTCGTTGCCCAACGACTCCAGCGCGGCCACGGAGTCGGGAGCCCGTCGCTTTCCCACGAGCAGCAAGACCCGGCCGGCGAGCTGGTCGTGACCCTCTTTGAAGATGACCGCGTTGACCCGAACCGCTTCTCCCAGGACGGCCTTGGCGTAGTGGCCCCGATTGGGAGTGCGCGGACGGACGTCCTCGATCACCAGCCGACCCGTCATCCAGTAAACCTACCCTTCCAGCGGATCCTCGATCTTCGCCTCCATAGTGGACCGGGCGGACCACCAACAGACCCCGGATCGGGCGCATGGTCGTCGCCCCACCCGTCCGTCCCATAGCTTCTAGGCATCATGAGAGCGCTCCGGAGCTTCACCGTGCGAGCCCGCCTACCCGAGGCGTTGGCCCCCCTACAAGAGCTGGCGTTCAACCTGCGGTGGTCGTGGGATGACCGGACCCGGGACCTCTTTCGCTGGGTCGACCCGCAAGGCTGGGAGCTGACCTTCCACGATCCTGTCCGCCTCCTCAGCCTGGTGGGACGGCAGCGGCTGGAGCAGCTGTCCGGGGACCCGGCCTTCATGGGCTTCCTCAGCGAGATGCACGACGACCTCAGGCGGTACCTCGAGGCGCCCCGGTGGTTCCAGAACCGGGCCATGAGCCCTCTCCGCGGGGTGGCGTACTTCTCGCCGGAGTTCGGGATCGCGGAGGCCCTGCCCCAGTACTCCGGCGGACTCGGGGTCCTGGCCGGAGATCACCTCAAGGCGGCCAGCGGGCTGGGGATCCCGTTGACCGGGGTCGGGCTGATGTACCGCCTCGGGTACTTTCGCCAGCATCTCGACGCCGACGGGTGGCAGGAGGAGCGCTACCCGGTCCTCGACCCGCACGGGATGGCGCTCGAGCTGGTCAGCGGCGCCCGGGTCAACGTCGAGCTGGCCGGCGAGACCCTGGAGGCCCAGGTGTGGCAGGCCAGGGTGGGACGGGTGAGCCTGTATCTGCTGGACGCGGACGTCGAAGCCAACACCGACGAGCTGCGGGGCGTCACCGACCGGCTGTACGGCGGCGGACCGGAGCACCGGATGCGCCAGGAGATCCTCCTCGGCGTCGGTGGGGTGCGCGCCCTCGAAGCGGCCGGCGTGGAGCCGCAGGTCTTCCACACCAACGAAGGTCATGCCGGGTTCCTGGGCCTCGAACGGATCCGCAAGCTGATCACGTCGGAAGGGCTGCGCTGGAACGAAGCCATCGAAGCCGCCCGGGCGGGGACCGTCTTCACCACCCACACGCCCGTCCCGGCCGGGATCGACCGTTTTCCTCGGGAACTGATGGAGCGGTACTTCAGCGCCTGGGCGTCCGAGTGCGGGATCTCTATCGACACGCTGATGTCGATCGGGCACTTCCCGGGCGAACCGGGCGATGCCCCGTTCAACATGGCCGTAATGGGGTTACGTTTGGCCGCCAAATCCAACGGGGTATCCCGCCTGCACGGCCAGACCAGCCAGGAGATGTTCCAGAAGCTGTGGTCGTTCGTACCGCCGGAGGAGATCCCGATCGGGGCGATCACCAACGGCGTGCACGGCCGGACCTGGGTGTCCTCCCAGATGGACGACCTCTTCTCGAAGTATGTCTCCCCGGCGTGGGACGAGGCGGGGCCCGACGAATGGGCTGGGATCGACGACGCGCGCGACGACGAGCTGTGGCGGGCCCGCGAGCAAGGCAGGGACGCCCTGGTGAGCTTCGTCCGGGAGCGGCTCCGCAAATCCCTGGCCGACCGAGGGGTATCGGTCAGCGACGCGGCCTGGACCGACGAGGTCCTCGATCCCCGGTACCTGATTGTCGGGTTCTCCCGCCGTTTCGCCGCCTACAAGCGGGCGACGCTGCTCCTCTCCCAGCCGGACCGGCTGCGGGCGCTGCTGCTGGATGAGCACACGCCCATGCAGCTGGTGTTCTCGGGAAAGGCCCATCCGGCCGACGACCAGGGCAAGCGGATGATCGCCGAGATCGTCCGCTTCTCGGCCGACCCGGCGATCCGGCACCGCATGACCTTCATCGAGGACTACGACATCTCCGTGGCCCGGTTCATGTACCAGGGCAGCGACGTCTGGCTCAACACGCCGCGCCGCCCGATGGAGGCCAGCGGTACGAGCGGCGAGAAAGCAGCCCTCAACGGCGCCCTCAACTGCTCGATCCTCGACGGGTGGTGGAACGAGATGTTCGACGGGACGAACGGCTGGGCCATCTCCTCCGCCGAGGCCATCACCGACCTCGACCATCGGGACGAGGTCGAAGCCAACAGTCTCTTCGAGCTGCTCGAGCGACAGATCATCCCGCTCTACTACGACCGTCGCGGCGGGCGCTTCCCCCGGGGGTGGGTCAGACGGATCAAGTCGTCGCTGCGAACCCTCGGGCCCAAGGTGAACGCCACCCGGATGGTCCGCGACTACCTGGCCGAGATGTACGAACCGATCGCAGCCCAGAGCGACGCGCTGGCCGCCGACGGGTTCGCCCGGGCCCGGGCGCTGACCGCCTGGAAGCAGCGCATCACCGCCGCCTGGCCCGACGTCAAGGTGGAGGTCGATCCCGACCCTGGCGTGGGCTTCGTGGACCTGGGCAACGACTGGGAGGTGACCGCAGAGGTCCACCTCGGCTCGCTGACGACCGACGACGTAGCCGTGGAGCTGCTCCACGGGCCGGTGGCCGCAGGAGATGAGCTGACGGAGACCCGGGTGGTGCGCCTCGAGTCGGTCGAGGGTGGCGGTGGCGGTGGCGGTGGCGGTGGCGGTGGCGGTGGCGGGGATACCGGGGGTGGCGGGGCCGCGGCTGACAGTGCGGCTGGGACTGGCGTGGTGCGCTACCGAGGCCGTTTCAGCTTCGACCGGGCCGGCCGTCACGGGTATGCGGTGCGAGTCGTCCCGTCCCATCGCGATCTGGCGATGCCAATGGAGCTGGGGTGCGTGGCCTGGGCGTGAGTGGGCGTGAGTGGGCCGGATGCAAAACGGTCAGCAACACGGCCGGCCACCCGTTTTACTGACCGTTTTCGTCGCCAGCTGAGTAGGGAAGTCGCCAAAAACGGTCATTGAAACGTCAGACGACCGCGCTACGCCCGTTTTACTGACCGTTTTCGTTCGACGGCAGCCGAGGTCGCCCGGCCCGAGCCCGCGACGAAGCCGAGCCGGTAGCGATCAGCCCAGGGAAGGACGGCAGGTCGAGCGCGACCCGGGTCAGTCGAGGCCTTCCAGAAGGCGGGAGGCGGCCCGGTAGGGTTCCAGCCCGCCGGCCAGCATCTCGGCCTTAATCGCTTGGAGGCGTTCTCCTCCGTCCAGGACATCGAGCTGGCCCTGCAACAGTTGCACCAGCTCCCGGTTCATCTCCTCCACCAGGCGGGCCTCCCGCCGCCGGGCCAGCTCCCCGGAGCTCTCGAGATAGCCGCGATGTTCGTGGACAGCTACCCACAGGTGCTCCACGCCGTCGCCGCTCGCGGCACTCGTCAACACGATCGGAGGGCGCCAACCTGCCGGCGCCGGGATCAGGTCCATCATGTTCTCGAGGTCGCGGCGGGTCTGGGCCGCGCCATCCTGATCGGCCTTGTTGACCACGAAGATGTCGGCCACCTCGAGCAGGCCGGCTTTACTGGCCTGGATGGCGTCGCCCCAGCCGGGAGTCACGACTACCACGGTGGTGTCCGCCATGCCGGCGATCTCGACCTCGACCTGACCCACGCCGACGGTCTCGACCAGGATTCGCTGGATCCCCACCGCGGCGAGCACCCGGATCGCCTGGGGAGTGGCCAGGGTGAGTCCCCCCTGGTGGCCCCGGGTCGCCATCGAACGGATGAACACCCCGCGGTCGAGCGTGTGGCCCTGCATCCGGATGCGGTCGCCGAGGATGGCGCCACCCGAGAAGGGCGAGGACGGGTCGATCGCCAGCACGCCGACGGTCTCCCCGCCGGCCCGGGCCGCCTCGATCACCCGATCCACCAAGGTCGACTTGCCCGAGCCCGGAGCGCCCGTCACGCCAACGACCTGCCCGGCGCCAACGGCTGAGGCAAAGGTCAGCTCGTCCACCTGACGAGCGGGATTCCCCCCCTGCTCGACCAGCGAGAGCAGCCGCCCGATAGCACCCCGATCACCCGTCCGGGCCGCCTCGAGCAGCTCGGTCGGAGGGCGATGACGACCACCGTGTGGGGCACGAAGAGGCTCCGGTGACATGGCGGGTCCAGTATGACGGCGCACGCATCGGGTGGCACGCTCACCGCCTTCGCCCCATCGCGCCGTAGGCTCTCTCCTCATGCGGTCCCACGTCGATGTCGACGAGGTAGTCGATCTGACGTCGGCGCTGGTCGCGGTCGACACCCGCAACCCGCCGGGCAACGAGCGGCCCATCGAGGACGTGGTGCGAAGCTCACTCGAGCGTTGGCAGCCGACTTGGACCGGAATCGAGCCGGCCCCGGGCCGATTATCGCTCATCGCCCGCCTCCCTCACCCAGCCGGGCCCGGCGATCGGCCGACCCTGATCATCAATGGTCATCTCGACGTGGTGCCCGTCGACCCAGGCGGCTGGAGGCGGGACCCGTTCACACCGGCCGTCGAATCCGGACGCCTGTACGGACGGGGCAGCGCCGACATGAAAGGCGGCATCGCCGCCGCCATCTGTGCCCTCACGACCCTCGAACGGGCCGGCGTCTCACCCGCCTGCGACATCGTGTTCCATCTGGTTGCGGACGAAGAGCGAGGCGGGCGCTTTGGGACTCGGGCCCTGCTCGAGCAGGGTCTGATCGACGGAGACGCGTGCCTGATCCCCGAGCCGACCGACCTCCAACTCTGCGTTGCCGAACGCGGCCTGCTGCAGGCCTACCTGCGGGTTCACGGGCGCCCCGGTCATGGCAGTCGCCCGAGGGAGGCCGTCTCCGCCATCGAGCACGCCGCCACGCTCGTGCTCGCCCTCCATGCGGCTGACTTCGGTGACGCCGACCATCCGCTTCTCGGCCGGCCCACCGCCAACGTGGGCACCATCGCCGGCGGCAACGCCTTCAACACGGTCGCCGAATCGTGCGTGATCGGCCTGGATCGGCGCGTCCTACCCGGCGCCACCGAGGCCAGCGCCGAGGCCCAGCTGCGAGCCCACATCGAAGCCGCTGGGGTGCCGGACCTGCGCTACGACCTCGACGTGGACATGTTCGGGGAAGCGAGCGAGATGCCGGCGGACGATCCTTGGGCCAAGCAGGTCGGTGCCGCGGTCGCCCGGGTCACGGGGAAGCAGCCCGACGTCATCGGCATGAGCTTCACCACCGACGCCCGCTTCGTGCGCAACCAGGCCGGCATTCCGACCGTCGTATGCGGCCCCGGCGCCGTCGAGCAGGCCCACGTCAACGACGAATGGGTGTCGGTCGACAGGCTGGTGGACGCCACCGCGGCGTACGCCGACCTGCTCGCGTCGTTCGGGTAGGAGCCGGTCGGGGCCAGCGCCGTCAACGGTCGGGGCCAGCGCCGTCAACGGTCGGGGCCAGCGCCGTCAACGGTCGGGGCCAGCGCCGTCAACGGTCGGGGCCAGCGCCGTCAACGGTCGGGGCCAGCGCCGTCAACGGTCGGGGCCAGCGCCGTCAACGGTCGGAGCCGGCCAGCGGAGCCAGCCACTCCGAGACCAGCCGGGCCACCTCCTGATCGCAGCCTCGCAAGCCGTGGTCCCTGCCCTCGATCCATCGATGGGTCACCGGTCCGGTGATGGCTGCCGTGTGGATCTCCAGCTCGACGGGGGTGGCAAAGGCATCCCTGGTGCCCGACACGAAGAGACACGGCACGGCAATCGCGGGAAAGTGCTCGATGCGCAAGCGGTCGGGCCGGCCCGGGGGATGCAGCGGATAGCTGATGAGGACCAGCCCGGCTCCTGGCCAGCCGTCGGCGACGGCCATCGAGCACACCCGGCCGCCCATGGACCGTCCGCCGAGCACCACCTTCGTCGCCCGCGTGGCCAGCCGATCTGCTTCCGCGGTGACCGCCTGGAGGAGGACCGGCGGCCGGTCCGGCGATTTGCGGCCCGCTTTCCGGTAGGGGAAGTCCATGCGAACCACTTCCCAACCGGCTTCGCTGGCCGCCTCGTCGACGGCGCGCAGTGCGGGCTGGTCACGGTCGGCGCCGGCGCCGGGCGCCAGGAGCAGCCCGAACTTGGTCACACGATGCCGCGGAGGAGGTCGCGCAGGGATCTGGCCTCCTCGGCGATAGTGCTCTGGTCACGCTTGGCCTGGATGACGTCCGAGAGCACCCGGGCTTGGGTCATGATGCGGAACCAGGCCACCTCGTCGAGACCGAGGGGAGGAGGGCCGGCCACCTCCTGGATCCGGGCCACCACCTCCCCGGCCCGGTGCTCATCAGAGGGGTCGTTGGTCAATCGGTCGGAGACGGCAAAGAGCTCTTCGATGGCTCGATAGCGGTCCTCGCCGTCGTCGCCGTCGTCCGCGGGACCGCCAATCTCCCCGAACAGCGCTTCGACTTCGCTTTCACGATCGGCCGGCACCACCAGGTCGTCGCCTTCCCACTGGTACTCGATCTCGGCGTCGTCCATCAGGACTCCGAGCTGAGCCCGTTGCTCGGGCAGCCATTCGGGAAGCTCGTAGACGGTCTCGGACTCGGAGTCGTCCTGCTCGCCATCGACATCGTCGTCCAGTGCCGCTTCCGACTCCTCGATCTCGCTCTCGCCCCGGACGCCGGAGGCGTCAGGTGTTCCGTCCTCCGCCGCCGCAGCCGCGATGAGGCCGCCTGTCGCGGCGCCGGCTCCGTCGGGCCCATTCCCCGCCGCGCTGGGAGTGGGCGCCACGTCGCCCGCGACCATGCCGGTCGCCGCGCCGCCGGCCGCCGCCCCGCCGGTCGCCCCCACGTCGCCCGCGACCACCTCAGCCGGGGTCTCCTCGTCCTCCTCGTCCTCGTCGGCCTCGTCGGCCTCGTCCTCGTCTGCGTCCGCAAACTCGAGGAGGGGATCGACGAGCTTGTAGAGCACGCCCGCCTGGGTGCGAATCTCGTCCTCCAGGGCCTCGTCCGCTCCCAGCGCGGACAGGAGCCTGCGGGTGACGCGCCCCACCGCCGCCCACGTCTCGGGATCGGCTGCGTAGAAGTCGTCGACCGTGAACACCGCCGCCGACGCCTCGGCCACGTCTGCGTCGGCGTGCATGTCCGTCGGGTCCTCCCGCAAGCGATGGGCAGCCTTGGCCAGCATGCGCAGGGCGTCCGTCACCTGGTCCTGATCTTCATCCTCCATCGGCTCGGAGCCATCCGGCGCGCCGTCATCGGCCGAGCCATCATCCGTCGGACTTGCCGCGATCTCCGCGATCAGGTCGTCGACCCTGGCCTCGTCGTCCGCCGCGACCACCAGCTCGTCGTCTTCGAAACGGTGGAGAACTTCGAGCGTATTGAGGCTCTCGATCAACCGACCCCGATCCCGATCGACCCAGTCGTCGAGGCGGTAGCCGACCTCGTCGTCCTCGTCTCCGGTTTCGAGCTCTGGTAGAGCGGAGGCGACCAGACGGGAACGGCACGAGTGGCAGCGGCCGCGCGAGTTCACCTCGTAACCACAGTTCGGGCAGTACCAGATCTTGCTCATGGCGAGGATCCCTCCGGAGGGCGCCGGTCGTCGGGACCGGCCCGGCCTCTTATGATGGCCGATATTCGCCGGCGGGACCCCGCCTCCGGTCTACCTTTTCGACTTCAAGCCCGAGGACTCAGGGCTGAATCCGCTTCGGCAGGATGGGGGCGTCGCGCCCCGTGCCGCTGGGCTTGCTAGCAAGGTCGGCTGGCGCCGAGTTGTCGATCTCGTGGTACTCCTCCTCCACGTTGACCGACCAGACGTCGTGGTGCGCGCCGAAGAGATTCTCGACCGTCAGCATGGCGGTGTACATCGAATGATCCTGGTTGTTGTAGCGGTGCATGCCGTTGCGCCCGACGGGGAACACGTTGGCCGCGTGGCTGTCGAGCCAGGCCCGGATGGTGTCGACGTTGGCCTTGTAGTCCGTGTCGTAGTACGGGTAGGCCTTCGGCATCCGCACCACGTAGCCCGACTCGACCCGGGCGGGGTCCAGCAGCCCCAGTCGCCCGAGCTCCGACTTCCCCCGCTCGATCAACTCGTCGTCGGGCGCGCTCCACGACACGTCGCCCTCGTCGACGGTGTACTCGAGGCCGAGCACGTTGCGGCCGTCTTTGACCAGGAACGGCGACCACGAGCCGAAGTTCTGGATGCGCATCGTCTGCACATCGGTGTCGTGGATGTAGATCCAGTTGTCGTCCCATGGCGTCGCCTCGGCAGGCACGACGAGGGCGACGGTGAGGAAATCCCGGTAGGTGAGCCCCTTCGCGGCCCGGCGCACCTCGGGAGGCGGCGGCGGGTCCATGGTGGCTATCAACCCGGACAGCGGCATTGACGAAATGACCGCCGACGCCGGATATTCGGTGCGACCTCCCTCGGAGGTGGTCACGATCGCCGTCGCCCGACCCTCCCGCCAGCGGATGACCTCGACGGCCGTCTGCGTCACCACTTTGGTACCGGCCGCTTCGACCAGGTCCCGGCAGCGCTCCCACATCATCCCAGGACCCAGCTTCGGGTACTGGAACTCCTCGATCAACGACGTGATCTCCTTTTGATTGCGCTTCGGGAGGACGGCGTTGATGATGGCCGAAGCGAGCGACAGGTTCTTAACCCGCTGAGCCGCCCAGTCTGCGGGCATCTCGGACGCGGGGTGGCCCCAGACCTTCTCCGTGTAGGTCTGGAAGAAGTGGCGGTAGAGGCGCCAGCCGAACCGGGCCGCTAGCCATCCCTCGTACATGTCCTGCCGCTTGGGCGGCTTCAGCCGAGCCCAGCCGTAGGAAAGGACGCAGCGGGCCGCCTCGATCAGGCCGAGGTTGCGGAGGGCGTTGCTGGCCTTCAAGGGATAGTCGTAGAAGCGGCCTCGGTAGTAGATCCTGCTCTTGCGCGGCCGGAGCATGAAGTCCTCATCGGGGAGCACCTCGTGCCAGAATTCCTCGACTTCAGGGACTTTGGTGAAAAAGCGGTGGCCTCCGATGTCGAAGCGCCAGCCATCCCGTTCCACCGTCCGGCTGATCCCGCCTACGACCTCGTCTGCCTCCAGCACCGTCGAGCGCCGGCCAGCCTTCGCCAGTTGGTACGCCGCGGTCAGTCCAGCTGGTCCGGCCCCGATGATGATGACGTCATCGGCCGGATCGGTAACAGGTTCGAACACGCGAGCATGCCTCCAGCATCACGACGTAGGCCCCGGGGGTGGACCGCTACGGCGTGGTTCCACCATTCTGCCCAGTGGGATCAGCAACAACCAGCCGGGGGCCCGTCCACCCCGGCGCGGAAGGTGCTCGGGGCCCGTCGTCACGAGGGATAGCGGACGACGTTCTCGTTCTCGTTATAGTGCCCGTTGGCCTGGACGAGGGTCGCTCCGCTCGGCCGCAGCAGGTCCAACCAGCTCTTCAAGTACCCGCAGTCGCCTCCGAGCCCCGGGTAACCGTCACGCCACACCAGCCACAGGGTATGGCCGGTCGGGACGCGAGCCAGGGCGGCTTGGGCGAAGGCGTCGACGTCGGTGCTCGCGATGACCTTCTTGTAGTCGACCCAGTCGACGCGCTGGGGTCCGATCGCCCTGGGGAAGGTGATCTGGGTGACACCCGGGACCCGCAGGAGGCGGTCGACGGCAGGGCCGAGCTGGTCGGGACAATAGACGACGACGTCTCCGGCCTGCGCCTGCACATTCAGCACCGCGGCCACCTGCACGGCCTGGGTGCGCTGCTGGTTGTTCTCGGCCTGAGCGGTCAACAGGCCGGCGAAGACCAGCACCGCCAAGCACGCGCTCCGGAACCGCTTCCCGGGCAGCACCGCCACTCCGGTGGCCACGATGAGCAGGAAGAGCGGCAGGATGACGGCGGTATAGCGGGCCACAAAGGCGGCGTTGGCGACAATGCCGAACACCACGGCCATCACCAGGGTGCCGGTCAGCACCATCGCGATCGGCCCGATTTTGGGGAGCGGATGGAAGTCGATCACCAACGCCCGGCGGCCCGACATGCGGTCGATCTGGCCGTCCGGACCTTCAATAACCACGGGGGACCCCGCCACCACCCTCCGGCCAAAGATGCCGACCAGGAACAGCGCGAAGGTCGCGAACATTATGAGCACGCCCCACGGCCCGCTGCCCCCGAAGTCACCGAAGACTCCGAGGAGGTCGGCAGCGCTCGCCGGCGAGGTCCACGGCGTACCCGTGTGCAGCGCCTGGAACACGAACACCGGCGACCACGGCAGGAACGCCAAGGCGCCGACGATCATGGCGCGCAGCGCCCGGCCCCCGTTTCCCGTCCTCCAGGTGTACCAGGCCAGCCAGAGGCCGGTCACAAGTACCAGATAGAGGCCCCAGTACTGGGTGTACAAGATGCCGGCGGTGGCCAGACCCAAGGCCACCAGGCGGCCCAAGCTCGGATCCTCCAGGGCCCGGGTCAAGGCCAGGAACCCCAACAACGACAGGAGGATCATCAGCGAGTACATGCGGGTGGTGGTGGCGTAGTTGATGGCGAAGGGGCTGCTGACGGCCAGGAAGAACGTCACCCAGCCCACGCCCCGCCCCCCCAACCGACGGCCAGCGGCCCAGAAGAACGGCAGCGCCACGACCGAGGTGATCCCCGAGAAGGCCCGCACGGCGACGTTGCCCTCCCCGAACAGCTGCATCCACACGTGCAGACCGAGGTAGTACAGCGGGGGGGCGCCGTCGTGAGCCAGAGCTCTGGGAATCTGGGTGACGGGCAGCCGGGCGATGTTGACGCTCAAGGACTCGTCCAGCCAGAGCTGGGTAGGGGCCCAGAACCGGAGGCCGACCCCGATCGCGACGACCACCACGCCGAGGACCACGACCACCGGATGGACCGAAACCTCGTCAGGCGCCTGCCGTCGATACGAGCGCAGGCGGGTCGAGAGCCCGTCCAGCGATCTCACGGGCAGGAACACAGGCGCACAGATTACCGGCCGGGACTCCCCGCCACCCTTCGCCGCCGGAAACGCTCCCGCCGGGTTCAGCCGACTACTCTGCCCGGCATGGATGCCCGAGAAGGCGGCCGTCGGCAGGCGCCTGATCGCAATCTGGCCCTCGAGTTGGTCCGCGTCACCGAGGCCGCGGCCATGGCTGCCGCCCGGTGGATGGGACGCGGCGACAAGGACGGAGCCGACGGAGCGGCGGTGGACGCCATGCGGATCGTCCTCGGAGGGGTCCCGATGGCCGGAGTGGTGGTCATCGGGGAGGGCGAGAAGGACGAAGCCCCGATGCTCTACAACGGTGAGGAGATCGGCGACGGCACCCCCCCGGAAACGGACGTGGCCGTCGACCCCATCGACGGCACCAGCCCCACTGCACTCGGACGGGGCGGAGCCTTGTCGGTCATCGCGGTCGGCGAACGGGGCACGTTCTTCAATCCCGGTCCTTGCGTGTATATGGAAAAGCTCGCCGTCGGCCCGGAGGCGGCGGGCAAGGTCAGCCTGGAACAGTCCGCCACGGAGAACCTGCGCGCCGTGGCCGAAGCCAAGGGCGAATCGGTACGGGACGTCACCGCCGTCATCCTCGACCGCCCGCGGCACGCCGACTTGATCGAGGAGGTGCGGTGCACCGGCGCCCGCATCCGCCTGATCACTGACGGCGATGTCGCCGGTGCCATTGCCACCGCCTGGTCGGAGTCAGGAGCCGACATACTGCTCGGCATCGGGGGCACGCCCGAAGGGGTGATCGCGGCCGCCGCGTTGAAGTGTATGGGTGGCGAGCTCCAGGGCCGGCTCTGGCCTCGAAACGACGAGGAGCGCCTCGAAAGCCAGCGTCTGGGGTACGACCTCGAGCGGGTCCTCACCCTGGAGGACCTGGTCCAGGGCGACAACTGCTTCTTCGCCGCCACCGGGATCACCGACGGGGAGCTGCTCCGAGGCGTGCGCTACGACAGCCATGGCGCTTTCACCGAGTCGCTCGTCATGCGATCCAAATCGGGGACGGTGCGGCGAATCGATGCCCGTCACCGGCTCAAGAAGCTGTCGGCCTACTCGTCCGTGCAGTTCGGCTAAGAGCCCGGGCCAGACCAGCCGCTGCGCGCCTGGTAGAACGCAGCCGGCCCGTGAGCGTGCAGGTGGGGGCACCCCCACCCGGACCGCCGAACGGACGCCTCCAGGTGGGAGAGCAGGGTTCCGCCGATCCCCTGGCGGCGGAGCCCGGGCGCCACGACCACGGCGACGTGGCCCCCGTCGTCGGCTCGCCAGGCCGCCGCCACCCCCACGACGTCGCCCTCGCGCCGGGCCGTGAGGATGAGGGGGACCGGCGGCCGGCCGGATACGGTTGGCTGTCGCTCCCAGCACTCCCCGGGGCCGACCCCCGCCTCGTGCAGCATGCGCCAGCCCTCGGGATCCACCAGACGGCTGCCGGTGAGCTCGACGGCCAGACCGCCGGTTCCCACCACGGCGGCGGGCCCGAGCGCGGCGTCCGCTAGCGGCGCCCAACCCTGACCCCTGGTTTCCTCCAGCAGGACGAGATGAGTGACCTCCGCGACCGCGGCGAAGTGGTCGAGCGCCGTGCAGGCCGCCTCGATGCGATCCGGGTCCGCGCTGTCGGCGAGGGTGACGTGGGGGACCCAGGGCCAGGAGAGCTTTCTGGCGAGCGGGGCGACGAAGACCGAGTCCCGCAACGCCTGCAACTCCTCGAGGTCGCCTCCCACTTCCAGGTAGAGGACGGGATTGACCGGCAGGAACGTGGCAGGTGGCCCGAGGGTGAGGCCCAGCGGTCCGGGGCGGGCCGAGGCTGCCGATCGCAGCCGCAGGAGCGCGGCGGACAGCTGATCGGCCCGAACGTTGACCGGCCCGACCAGGGTTAGGTGGGGTGGGACGCGGGCCAGCGACTGGTCGCCCACGGCTCGCCTGATGCCGTTGACCTCGTCGGCGAGGGGCGGATCGACTACGAGGGCGACACCGAGCCGGCGCTTGGCCGTGACCACGACCTGACAGTGTGGCAGGCCCAGCGTCACGGCGGAACGGGCCCGGCGCTCTAGACTGCGGTCGTGGCCGAGGACCGTGAGTTGTTCGACATCATTCGGCGCGAGGAGGAGCGGCAGAACACGACGCTGCAGCTCATCGCCTCGGAGAACTTCACCTCGCGGGCCGTGATGGCGGCCACCGGGTCGGTGCTCACCAACAAGTACTCTGAGGGCTACCCGGGCAAGCGGTACTACGGGGGAAATCGGATCATCGACGAGGCCGAGCAGCTCGCGATCCGACGAGCGTGCGAGCTCTTCGGCGCGCAACACGCCAACGTCCAGCCCCACTCGGGGGCGAATGCCAACCTGGCCGCCTACCTCGCTGTGCTCGAACCGGGCGACACCGTCCTGGGCATGCGACTCGACCAAGGCGGCCATCTCACCCACGGCTCGCCGGTGAACGTGAGTGGCCGCCTCTACCACTTCGTCGCCTACGGCGTCACCGAGAGCGATGAGCGACTCGATCTCGACCAGCTGTCGTCCCTCGCCTCCGAGCATCGGCCGAAACTCATCGTCGCGGGAGCCACGGCGTACCCCCGAATCATCGATCCGGCTCCGATTCGCCGGATCGCGGACGAGGTCGGCGCCTTGTTCCTCTTCGACGCTGCCCACGTGGCCGGGCTCATCGCCGGTGGGGTTCACCCCAATCCGGTCGGGGTGGCAGACATCGTGACGTTGACGACCCACAAGACGTTGCGCGGGCCCCGCGGTGGCGCCATCCTCTGCACGACCGAGCTGGCGCAGGCCATCGATAAGGCTGTGTTCCCTGGCTTGCAGGGGGGGCCTCTCGAGCACGTGGTGGCGGCCAAGGCGGTGGCATTCCGGGAGGCGGCTCAACCGGAGTTCCGCGACTACTCGGCCCAGATCGTCCGCAACGCCCAAGCGCTGGCGGCCGCCCTGGCGACCGAAGGATTCCGCATCGTCTCTGGAGGGACCGACAACCATTTGCTGCTGGTGGACCTGCGTCCCTTCGACGCCGAGCTCACCGGGAAGGTGGCCCAGGAAGCCCTCGACCGGTCGGGCATCACCCTCAACAAGAACCAGATCCCCGGTGATCCTCGCTCACCGTTCGTGACCAGCGGGCTCCGGATCGGAACGCCGGCCGTTACCACCGCGGGAATGGGCGAAGCCGAGATGGAGGAGATCGCCGTCCTCATCGGCCGGGTGCTGCGCCGCCCGGACGACCCCGACGAGGCCGCCGCAGTGCGGGAGCGGGTGGCGGTGCTGTGCTCGAAGTTCACCCCGTACCCGTCGTGAGCCTTCCGGTCGGCTGAGGGAAGGGCTGCCGCATCACCGGCTACCGGGAATACGTCATCGTCGGTCTGGTCGCCGCAGTCGCCACCTTCCTCCTGACGTTCGTGGTGCGAAGGCTGGCCATCCGCTTCTCGATCATCGTCCTCCCCGACGAGCGCCGGGTCCACGAGAAGCCGACCCCCACCGTGGGTGGGGCCGCCATGTTCGTGGGCCTGCTGATCGCCATGATCGTCGCCTCCCAGCTGAACGCCTTCAAGCCCCTGTTCCGGGGTTCTTCCGACCTGTTCGGCGTGGTCGTCGCCGCGGCCGTGATCTTCACGGTGGGCATGGTGGACGACCTCAGAGAGATGTCGCCACCGGCCAAGATGTCCGGCCAGATCCTGGCCGGGACGGTGCTGTACCTCTTCGGCGTGAACATGCTCTTCTTCCGGTTGCCCTTCGCCGGCACGACCGTCGTGCTGTCGACCGACCTCATCCCGGTGATCACCGTGCTGTGGGTGGTAGGGATGGCCAACGCCGTCAACCTGGTCGATGGCCTCGATGGGCTGGCGGCGGGGATCGTGGGCATCGCCTCGCTGACCTTTTTCCTGTACTCCCACCAGTTGGTGCACACCGGGACCATCGGTGGGCAAAGCGTGGGACCGCTCCTGGCCGTGATCATCTGCGGATTGTGCGTCGGCTTCCTGCCCCACAACTTCCACCCGGCCAAGATCTTCATGGGGGACGCCGGAGCCATGCTGCTCGGCCTGCTGATGGCGGCGTCCACCATGTCGGTCGTCGGTCAGACCAACAACGATTTCAGCGGTCGTACGTTCTTCTTCTTCGCCCCGCTCGCCATCCCGTTCTTCATCCTCGGCATACCGGTACTCGATACCGCGTTCGCCATCATCCGGCGGGCCGGGAAGCGCACCAACCTGGCCGAGGCGGACAAGAACCACCTCCACCATCGGCTCATGCGGCTCGGGCACGGCCAGACAAGGGCGGTCCTCATCCTCTGGACCTGGACCGCGCTGCTGTCTGGCCTCGTTCTCTACCCGACCCTGGCCAATCGAGGCATATCGATCGTGCCGTTCGCGGTGGTGGCCCTCGGGGTGGCCCTGTACACGCTGTTCGGGCCACGAGGGCGAGCCGAAGTCCCCACCGACGCCAGCGGTCGCAACGTCCCCGCCGATTCGGGGACGAGTCGCCGCTCCCGTTGAGCCGGCTGGTCCCGTTGAGCCGGCCGGTCCCGTTGAGCCGGCCGGTCCCGTTGAGCCGGCCGGTGCCGTGGTGCGGGCCCGGCCAAATCGACCCGGATCAGCCGGCCGCCTCCACTCGGGCTCGAGCCCAACGTAGGGCGTCGTCGGATGTCTTCGAGTCGGCTTCCTCGCCGGTCCGGCCGGCGGCCTCCGTGGCGGCCGCCTCGTCCCGTCTGGCCGCCTCCAGGTCGATCTCCGAGGCCAGCTCGGCTTCGTCGGCCAACATGATGACCTGATTGTCCTTTACCTCGACGAACCCACCGTGGACAGCGAGACGGATCTCTGATCCGGCCTCTCCCTCCCCGGCTGGACCCAGGATCCGGACCAGGCCCGTGTCGAGCGCCCCGATGTACGGCATGTGATTGGCGAGAAAGGCGATCTCTCCGTCGACCGACCGGCACACGATCATCTCCGCCTCCCCCGAGTACAGGGTTCGGGTGGGAGTGACCAACTCGAACTGGGTGGTGGCCACGGTCCGTCAGCTCTCCTTCTGGAGGTCCCGGGCCTTGGCCAGCACGCTCTCGACCCCTCCGACGTTGAGGAAGGCCTGTTCGGGTACCTCGTCGAGGTCGCCCTTGACCAACGCCTCGAAGGATTCGACCGTCTCGGCAACCGGCACGTAGATGCCGGGAATGCCGGTGAACACCTCGGCCACGAAGAAGGGCTGGGAGAGGAACCGCTGGATCTTGCGGGCCCGGCTCACCGTGATCCGGTCCTCCTCGGCGAGCTCGTCCAGCCCCAGGATGGCGATGATGTCCTGCAGCTCGCGGAAACGCTGGAGGATCTCCTGCACCCGTCGGGCTACGGCGTAGTGCCGGTCGCCGACGACTTCCGGAGTCAGCACTGAGGAGGTGGACGCCAGGGGGTCCACGGCCGGGTAGATCCCAAGCGCGGCAATCTGGCGGGCCAGCTCGGTGGTGGCGTCCAGGTGGGTGAAGGTCGTGAACGGGGCGGGATCGGTGTAGTCGTCGGCGGGGACGTAGACCGCCTGGAGAGAGGTGATCGAGCGGCCCCGGGTCGAGGTGATGCGCTCCTGCAGCTCTCCCATCTCGTCGGCGAGTGTGGGCTGGTAACCCACGGCCGACGGCATGCGGCCGAGCAGAGTCGACACCTCCGACCCGGCCTGGACGAAGCGGAAGATGTTGTCGACGAAGAGGAGCACGTCCTGGCTTTTTACGTCCCGGAAGTACTCAGCCATCGTGAGCGCGGAAAGCGCCACCCGCAACCGCACGCCGGGCGGCTCGTCCATCTGTCCGTACACCAGGGCGGTCTTCTCGATCACGCCGGACTCGGTCATCTCCAGCCAGAGGTCGTTGCCTTCCCGGGTCCGCTCCCCCACTCCCGCGAAGACCGAGACCCCACCGTGCTGGTCGGCTACCCGGCGGATCATCTCCTGGATGAGAACCGTTTTGCCCACGCCGGCCCCGCCGAAGAGGCCGACCTTGCCCCCCTGCACGTAGGGCTCGAGCAGGTCGATGACCTTGATCCCCGTCTCGAACATCTGCGACTTGGGCTCCAGGACGTCGAATCCCGGCGCCGGACGGTGGATCTCCCACCAGTCGTCGGGTTCGCCCATCGGGTCGCGGTCGACCTGGGCGCCGATCACGTTGTACACGTGCCCGAGGACCGCGTTGCCGACGGGCACGGTGATCCCCCGCCCGAGGTTGACGACGGCCGTCCCCCGGCGCAGGCCGTCGGTGGGGTTGAGGCAGATGCACCGCACCCGTCCCTCGCCGATCTGCTGGGCCACCTCGGCGGTGATCTGCACCCGCTCCCCGTCGGTTTCGATCTCCATCTCGACGGCGTGGTTGATCTCCGGCAGGGTGTCCGGGGGAAACTCCACGTCCACCACCGGTCCAGCGATGGCGATGACCCGCCCGTCCGTGCGCGGGCTGGTGAGTTCTTCGGTAGCGGTGCTCATCGGTGCTCCTGGGTGTCAGGCGGATTCGGCGGGGCGGGCATAGATCTCGTGGTAGGCGACGGACCCATCGCCGGCGCCCGAGTGGCGCAAGGCCTCGGCACCGCCGACGATCTCCATGATCTCGGTGGTGATGGCGTCCTGGCGGGCCCGATTCATGACCCGGCGCAGGGTCTTGATCAGCTCGTCGGCGTTGTCGGTAGCCGCCTTCATGGCCCGCTGACGGGCCGCGTGCTCGGAGGCGGCGGCCTCCAGCATGGCGGCCAGAATCTCGGACTCGAGCCAGCGCGGGGCGATCCGATCCAGGATCTCCGCCGGCTCGGGCTCGAACTCGTAGTCGGTTCGGTGTGTCGGTGCGGCCGTCATGCGGGCCGCGGCGCTGGGCTCGGCCTCATCCGCCCCTTGGTGGGCGCCACTCCCACCGCCGGCACCGGCTGCACCGCCTGCACCCGGCCCGGCCGGCGCCCGCACGATCGGAATCAGCTGGCGCTCCGTGACGATCTGCTGGCCGAGAGAGACGAAACGGGTGTACACCAGGTCGACCTGGTCCAGCTCCTCGGCCTCGAACGGCTCCATGATGGCGGCCACGACCTGACGGGCGTCGTCATAAGTGGGTCGGTCGGAGACTCCGGTCAGCGAAAAGAAGATGGGTTGATTGCGAAACCGGAAGTAGTTGCCACCCTTGCGCCCCACCACTGCCAGTTGGACGTCACGCCCAGCGGCCTGATGCCGGCGCAGCATCCGCTCCGCCGTGCGAATGACGGAGGTGTTGTAACCGCCGGCCAGGCCGCGGTCGCCGGTGATGACCACGATGGCCACCCGCTGGACCGATTCGACATCGCGGAACAGGGGATGATGGACCGCGTCCGGGGTGTCGGCCAGGTGGGTCACCACCTCGCTCATCTTGGCCACGTAGGGACGGGCGGCGGCGATGGCCTGCTGGGCGCGGACGATTCTGGAGGCGGCGATGAGCTCCATGGCGCGCGTGATCTTCTTGGTCGACTCGACGCTGCGTATGCGACGCCGCAGGACCCTTTCCTGACCACCAGCCATGCCCGTATCCCTCGCTGCTCGCTATTCGCCGGCGGTCTCGGTCGGCGCGAACAGGTTCTTGAAGTCGCCGATGGCCGCATCCAGCTTGTCCGTGTCGGGCAGGGCCTTCGTCGAACGGATCTCTTCCAGCAGCTCGGCATGGCCGGATTTCAGCGAAGAGATGAGCTCCGACTCGAAGCGCTGCACGTCCCGGACCGGGATGTCGTCCACGAACCCGTGGGTGGCCGAGTAGATGGCCACGACCTGTTCCTCGACCGGCACCGGCGCGTTCTGCGGTTGCTTCAGGACCTCCGTGAGGCGGTACCCGCGGTCCAGCTGGGCCTGGGACACCTTGTCGAGTTCCGAACCGAAGGATGCGAACGCCTCCAGATCACGGAACTGGGCCAGGTCGGTCTTGAGGGTACCGGCCACCGATCGCATCGCCCTGATCTGGGCAGCTCCGCCGACCCGGGACACCGAGTTGCCCACATTGATGGCCGGCCGAACCCCCGAATAGAACAGATCGGCTTCCAGGAAGACTTGCCCGTCGGTGATGGAGATCACGTTGGTCGGGATGTAGGCGGAGATGTCGCCGGCCTTGGTCTCGATAACCGGTAGGGCCGTGAGCGAACCGCCGCCCAGGGCGTCGGAGAGTTTCGCCGAGCGCTCCAGCAGCCGGCTGTGCAGGTAGAAGACGTCGCCAGGGTAGGCCTCACGGCCGGGCGGGCGCCGGAGCAGCAGCGAGAGCTGGCGATAGGCGTCGGCCTGCTTGGAGAGGTCGTCGTAGACGATCAGGGCGTGCTCGCCGTTGTCCATCCAGTGCTGGCCGATGGCGCAGCCGGCATAGGGGGCCAGGTACTTGAACGGGGCCGGCTCGGCTGCGGGCGCGTTGACGACCACGGTGTACTCCATGGCCCCGAATTCCCGGAGGGTGTTGACCGTCTGGGCGACCGTGGAACCTTTCTGGCCGACGGCGACATAGATGCACTTCACGCCCTGGCCCCGCTGGTTGATGATCGTGTCCACCGCGACGGTCGTCTTGCCGGTCTTGCGGTCGCCGATGAGGAGCTCCCGTTGCCCCCGCCCGATGGGCGTCATGGAATCGATGGCCTTGATCCCGGTTTGCAGGGGCTCTTTCACCGGCTGACGGTCGACGACGCCCGGCGCCTGGATCTCCAGGCGACGACTCAGGTGCGTCTCGATGGGGCCCTGACCGTCGATGGGTTCGCCGAGCGGGTTGATCACCCGACCCAGCAGGGCGTCGCCTACCGGCACCGACAGGATCCGTCCGGTGGCGCGAACGGTCTGGCCTTCCTCGAGCACGTCGATGTCGCCCAGGACGACCGTCCCGATCGAGTCCTCGTCCAGGTTCAGGGCGAGGCCGACCACGCCCCCCTCGAACTCGAGCAGCTCGTTGACTGCGGCGTCGGGTAGGCCGGTGACCCGGGCGATCCCGTCGTACACCTCTTGGACCCGCCCGACCTGCTCGGTGCTGACACCGGGCACGAACCCGGCCACATTTCGACGCAGCGCCTCTGCGATGTCTGCGGCGTTGATCGTCAGCTCTGCCATTAGTTGAAGTCTCCCGTGCTGATCTGCGCCTCGGGCGTGGCGAGGCGCTCCTTGAGAAGATCGAGGCGATGCCTGGTGCTCCCGTCCACCACCACGTCGCCGATGGTCGCCACGAAGCCACCGAGCACCGCTGGGTCGACGGTGACCCGGACCTCGACGGCCCGACCGGTCACGCGGTTGAGCGCGGTGGCGAGGTGCTGACGCTGGTCGTCGTCGAGCTCGATGGGGGCGCGCACCTCGGCAACCCGACGGTTGCTCTCTGCCGCGACCCGCTCGACCAGATGGTTCAGCAGCTCCTCGTAGTCCCGCGGCCGCCCCACCTCGGTGACGTAGGCAGCCATGCGGACGGTCTCCCGCCGGGCCCGGCTGCCCAATAGGTCCTCGACCAGGGACCGCCGGTGGGCGACGGTGACGTCCCGGCTGGTGAGCGCCCCGCGCAGCTCGTCGGATCCGGCGACGATGCGCATGAAGCGGAACAGTTCGTCCTCCACGTCCCCGAGGGAGTTCCGATCGTCCAGGTCCTCCAGGACGGCAGTGACGTACCCGTCGATGCGCTCGGCCGCGGCCAACCGGCCGAGTACTTGGCCGCCGAGCGGGACCAGGCCCTTGGCTGCCGCGTCGAACCGGGTCGCGAGCCACTCGAGGTCGTCGCGCCAGTGCGTGGCCCGGTCCGCCTCGATCACATAGAACAGGAGCCGCATGGTGGACCGCCCTACCCGGTCCTGGAAGAGGTCGGTGAGCAGCCCCCGGCGGGACGCCGCGCTCAATCCGGCGTCAGTGAGCACCCGCCGGAGGTCCGAGTTTTGATCGACGAGCCCGAGCACGCCCGTGAGATCGGTCGCGATCGTGGCCAGCTGCGCCGGGTCGGCGATCGGTTCGATGACCGCGTCCGCATAGCCGCGGATGCTTTCGCGCACCTACGTGCTCACCTCCGCATCGCTGGTCTGCGCTTCGACCTCGGCGATGGTCCGCTCGATCAAAGCCCGGTGCATCTGGTCGTCGAGGCCCTCGCCGAGTACCTTCTCGACGACGGATAGCGCCAGGTCGCCCACCTGCTGGCGCAGCGCCTCAGTGGCCTGGCGGAACTGCGACTCGATGTCGCTCAGGGCCTGGGCAATCCGGCGCTCGTACTCGTCGTCGGCCTGCTGGCGACGTTGCACCCGCAGCTCCTCGGCGGCTCGATTGGCCTCCTCGACGACGGCGCGCGCCTGGGCCCGGGCCTCACTGATGGCCTGCCGGTAGTCACGCTCGGCGTCGGCGGCCCGCTGCTTGGCCTCCTCGGCGTCCACGAGCGCCTGCCGGATGGTGGCCTGACGCTCGTTCATGGCCTTGTTGACGGGCGGCAGCACGTACTTGGAAAGGATGAACAGGATGATCAGGAAGGACGCCAGCTCGACAAAGAAGGTGGCGTTGGGAACGAGGAAGTTGCTGGCCAGCACGGCGGATCTACTCCCTTACCTCTCCGCCACTAGCCCTTCGCCAGTACGAAGACGAACAGGGCGGCGAACGCCAGGTTGATGAAGTACATGGCTTCGACGAGGCCGACGATGAGGAACATGGTGGTGTACAGGCGCCCTTGTACTTCGGGCTGCCGGGCGATGCCGGCGATCGTCTGGCTACCGGCGAGGCCGTCGCCGATAGCGGCCCCGATGGCCCCGCCGCCCAGGGCCACTCCGCCGCCGACGAATGCGCCGGCCAGCTCAATAGCCTTCTCGGTGGTTGCTGCCATGGTGTGCTTTCTCCTATCTCGGTGGACGCGGGGCGGGCTGCATCATTCTTCTTCTTCGATCGCAAACTGGAAGTACAGGATGGTCAGAAGGGCGAAGATGAAGGCCTGAATGACCCCGATGAACATGGCGAACAGTTTCCAGACCACGGTCGTCAAGACGCTCGCCGGGAAAAAGGCGAACGGGAAGCTGATCAACAGGGCGATCATGATGGCGCTGGAGAACAGGTTGCCGAAGAGCCGCAACGCCAGAGTCAGCGGTTTCACCAACTCCTCCAGAAAACGGAGTGGTGCCAAGGCGATGGGTTTTCGGAAGAAATAGCTGAAGTAGCGACGGACGCCTTTCACCCGGATGCCCTCGGCATTGGTGAGCACGAAGACCAGGATGCCGAGGCCGTAGGTGAAGTTGACATCGGCGCTGGGAGCGGGGCTGTAGTCGGTGTTGTGGAACAGGCCGGGAAACAGCTCCAGCCAGTTGGCGACCAGGATGAACACGAACAGCGCAACCGCCAGCGAGACGACCTTGCCGTAGCCCGGGCCCAGGCTGTTCTCCACCTGGTCGTTGGTAGATCCGACGACGAACTCCCAAAACAGCTGCAGCTTGCCCGGCGTCTCGGACGTCGCCCGGTGGCGCAGATACAAGCCGGCGCCGATCACCACCACCCCGGCCACCACCGTTTGCCAGATGGTGTCGATGTTGAAGGTGATGCCACCGACTTTGCGAGTGACGTGCTCGCCGATCGGGATGTTGATCGCCAGCATGCTGGCCGAATCAAGCATCGCCACCGCCGCTCTCGTCGATGGGGCGTCGTTGGAACTGCAACAAGGCCACCACGGCGTTGATCAGCATGAGGAACTGAAAGAGGGCCAGCCCGCCGATCACTCCCCAACCGAGCGACGGGTTGAGAATGAGAAGGCCAATGGCCACCGCCGTGCAGACCCCCAGCCGCAGGGCGACACTCCCGGCGAACGGCTTGCGACTGAGCACCCCCTCAGGGGTGGTGAAGCGCATGGCCGACGACTGGAATACCCGGTGGTTGGCGAGGGCCAGTCCGAGGCCGATGACGACACCCGGCGCCACGTACGGATGGCCGAGGAGTATCGCCCCTCCGCCCACCACGACCGCGACCACAATGGCGGACAGCACCGTCCGTCGGACGACACGTTGAATCTCGTTGAGGGGGAATGCGGTCAGCAAGTTCTCTGGCTCGTGTCTCAGTCGTAGCAGTAGGCGGCGGAACAGCCTAGAGGTATCTCTTCAGCTCCGCACGCGTAGCTAGCACGCCCAGGGCGATTCCACCCACCAAACCGAGGAGGAGGAATAGCGGCAGGGTGTTGAGGGCGCGATCGATCAGCCACCCGACCACCAGACCCAGCCCCAGGCAGATGGCATTGAGCAAGCCCAACCCGGCAAAAGCCATGATGCCTGGTTTGCGCTTGTCCACCATGGCCGGGCGCACCTCCACGAAGGGCTGCCGCGTCCAGCATCTGGCTCGGGCCGTCGACGCGAGCCCGTGTTCCGGGGCGGGACATCGGCACGGCCGAAATCCTCCCATGCCGAGCGGCCAGGGGGCAAACCCGGCGAACGGGCCGACCACCTCAGTCCGGTCGGTGGCGGCTAACTTCCCCCGGCCACGTCGAGGATCTGAGCCCATTCGACGGCGCCCGCCCGCAGCAATTTGGGGACGTCGCCCGTCGAGTCGACCACCGTCGAGGGCTGCCCGTCGCACACGCCACCGTCGAGCACCAGCGCTACCGAAGGCAGGCTGGCGACGAGCTCCTCGGCCGTGGTCACCGGAGGTAGCCCGTGACGGTTGGCGCTGGTGGTGGCGATCGGCCCCAGCGCCCGGCACAGCTCCCGAGGCACCGGGTGTTGCGGACAGCGCAGCCCGATGGTCTCGTCCTCGTCCCCGAGGTCGGCCACCAGGTCCTGGCGGCGGGGAAGCACGATAGTGACCGCTCCCGGCCAGAAGCGGGCCATGAGCCGGCGGGCGCTTTCCGGTACCGAGGTGGCCAGCGCCAGGGCCTGCTCCTCGCCCGACACCAACAGGGGCAGCTCCACGCTGCGGGGGCGCCCCTTGACGCGAAACAGCCGGTCAGCGGCGCCCGAGTGCCAGGGATCGGCGGCCAGCCCGTAGACGGTGTCGGTGGGGATCCCGACGATGTCCCCACCGCGCAACGCCTGGACCGCGGCGCTGATGACACTCGCAGCCGGGGGATCACCACCGGCAGGCAGGACCACGCTCATCGGGACCCGTTCCCGCGGCCGATCACGAGAACCGGGCGACGAGGGCCCGCTCCCTGCCGGCGAGGTCGGTCCGAACCTGCACGTCGTCGAACCCCGATCGTTGGGCCATCTCGATTGCGGCCGGGGCCTGGTAGGGGGCGATCTCGAGCACAACCGCCCCGCCAGCACGCAGCCAACCGGGCGCCCCCGTGAGGACCTCGCCGACGGCCTCGAGGCCGGTGGGGCCAGCCTCGAGGGCCGCTCGCGGCTCCCAGTCGGCTACCTGCGCGTCCAGCCGCGTCATTTCCCCAGAGGAGATGTACGGCGGGTTCGACACCACCAGGTCGATCCGGCCGCGCAGCGTCTCCGGGAGGGCGTCCCACCAGGCACCTCGCGCCAGCCGGACCCGAGTCGCGGCCCGGCCACCCAGCCCGGCCAGGTTGGCGGCCGCCACCTCCAGGGCGCCTTCGGAGATGTCGGTGGCCCAGACCTCGACGCCGGGTCGTTCGGCGGCTAATGCGAGGGCGATCGCCCCTGACCCCGTACCGAGGTCGACCGCCATCGGACAGGACAGCCGGTCGGGAGCGACGCGATCGAGCTCGGCCAGGGCGGCTTCCACTACCTGCTCGGTCTCCGGTCGAGGGATGAGCACCCGCCGATCGACCATGAGGTCCAGGGTCCGGAACGCCCACCGCCCGAGCACGTACTGCAGCGGTTCCCCGTCCGTCCGGCGGTCGACCAGCCGCTCGAAGCGGGCCCGATGCCGTTCCGGCACGGTCGACCCGGCCGGAAGGGGCCACGGCTGGCCCGAAACCTCCTCGACGAGCCAGCCGGCTTCGGTGGCGGATCCGATGCGGCTGGTGGCCTCGGCGTGAAGCTGCCGCCAGGTCTGCCCGGGGAGGCGGGTGACGGTCAGCCCGAGTCCTCCGTGCCGGCCAGCTGGCGGGTCCGCTCGTCCGCCATCAGTCGTTCGACCAACTCGTCCAGGTCACCGAGCAGGATCTTGTCCAGCTTGTAGAGGGTGAGGCCGATGCGGTGATCGGTGACCCGGTTCTCCTTGTAGTTGTAGGTGCGGATCTTCTCCGACCGGCCGCCGCCGCCCACCTGGCTGCGCCGGGCCGTGGACTGCTCGGCCATCTGGCGGTCCTGCTCGGCCTTCAGCAGCCGGGCCCGCAACACCCGCATGGCCTTGGCTCGGTTCTGGATCTGGCTCTTCTCGTCCTGCATCGCCACCACGATCCCCGTCGGCAGGTGGGTGATGCGCACGGCCGAGTCCGTGGTATTGACCGACTGCCCCCCCGGACCGGTCGAGCGATAGACGTCGACCTTGAGGTCCTTGTCGTCGATCTGCACGTCGACTTCCTCCGCCTCCGGCAGCACCGTGACCGTCGCCGACGAGGTGTGCACCCGCCCCTGCGATTCGGTAACCGGCACCCGCTGGACCCGATGCGGACCCCCCTCGTACTTCAGGTGGCTCCAGGCGCCGTCTCCCTTAACCAGGAAGGTGACCTGGTTGAGGCCTCCCATCTCGGAGGGGTCTATGGAGAGGGTCTCGACAGGGAACCCTTTGCGCTCGGTGTAGCGCTGGTACATCTCGTAGAGGTCCCGAGCGAAGAGGTTCGCCTCCTCCCCGCCTTCGGCGCCGCGGATCTCGATGATCACGTTCTTGCCGTCGTTGGGGTCCTTGGGCAGCAGGAGGACCTTGAGCTCCTCGTCCAGCTGTTGGAGCCGGGTCTCGGCCGCCTCCATCTCGGCCCGGATCAGCTCGCGATCGTCGGCGCTCGCCTCGGCCTCGCCCGCCGGTCCGGTGAGGTCGGCGAGCATCTCTTTCGCCGTGGCCAGGTCCTCGGCGACCCGCTCGTACTCCCTGTAGGCGGCGATGACCGGCGCCAGCTCCTTGTGCCGGCGCGACGCCTCCCGCAGGCGGCGCTGGTCCGCAACGACCGCAGGATCGGACAGCTGGATGAGCACAGACTCGTACTCGCTTTCGAGGCCAGCCAGGCGATCCAACACGGTTCTCCAGCGTACCTGGGCTGGGGGCGCTGGCCTTCCTCAGGGGGAGCGGGGTTATGCCGGCGGGTGGGCGCGGGCCAGAGGCCGGGAGGTGTGGGCCGGGGGGTGGCTGGTCAGCCGGTCGAGGCGCCGGCGGCGGATCGCCTTGGGGGCGGCGGCATCACCGAAGCAACTTCGTGACATGCGTCGGAGCGACGGAGGCAACTCGTGTCACGTTGTGGCGGGCGATATATGACCACAAGGGGACACGAGTCAGGCTTGCGGCTTCAACCGGTATCACGATGTGGCGCGATCCACCGGGCCTCAGCGGGATCCGCCTTCTGGGGGATAGACCGATACGCCCAGCGTTCGCAGTTCCCAGGCCGCCCGCAGGTCGCGCTCGACCATCTGGACCCGCCGGTCGACCATGTAGGGAGTGAACCGCACGATGAACCACCCGTCGAGGAGGATTTGGTTCTGCCGGTAGAGGTCGCCCCCCAGCGTGTTCGCAGTGTGGACGGATCCACCGTCAATCTCGACGGCGAGACGAATGGCTGGCCAAGCGAAGTCGAGCCGATACTTCCGCCCCCGCAGGATGACGACGAACTGCCGTCTGGGAAATGGCAGCGCCATCGCCCGGACGACCTGAACGAAGCGGGTTTCCGGATCGCTCTCTGTCGGCGGCGCGCCTTCGGGCCGTAGTCGGAGGACGTCTCGCAAAACCCGACCCCCGGGAGAACGCCCCGAGGCGACGAGCTCCGTCAGATCCCCAACGGTCACCAGTCGGCGCCTGAGGGCACATTCCACGCTGCGCTCCACGGTCGTGGCGGGGACCACGCGGCCGAGGTCTAGCAGCGTCCGTGGCACCGTGGTCACCCGGATGCCGTGCCGCTCGACGACGTCCCGGGCAGCCACCGTGGTGAGCCGGATCGTGTTCGGCCGCCGGCTGTGTCGTCCTTTGGGCACGGCCACCTCCACGTAACGGCATGGCACCCCGTCGAGCTCCCACAAAGCGGCCGCGCTGCGGCGGCACGCAAAGGACTCCACACCGGAAGCCAGCAACTCCGTCCACATCGAGCAGCGCCAGTCCCGAACGCTACCCGCCATGAGGTAGACCCCCCTTGCCGTCGGCACCAACATCTCGGCTTGGGTCAATGCCCGCGCTTGGGCCCGACTCACGCCTGCAGCAAGCAATTGCGCCGAAGTGACGGCGCCCGCCTGGCACGCGGCCACTTCTAGCCACTCCAATGTCATTTAATCATATTACATGGCCCACCGATGGGCCGCCTAGACTCCGGGCGTGAGCGAAGGCCAGACGGGCTGGATGGACGTCAACCGCCGTATGTGGGACGAACGGGTCCCGATCCACGTGGCCTCGACCTTCTATAACGTCGCCGGCTTCAAGGCCGGACACCCCCAGGTACAGCCCTTCGAGGTCGACGAGCTCGGCCCGCTGGGGGGGCTCCGACTCGCCCACCTCCAGTGCCATTTCGGTCTCGACACTCTGGACTTGGTCCGGATGCACCCCAGCCTGGAGGCGGTTGGCCTCGACTTCTCCGCCCCGGCCATCGACACCGCCAGGGCCCTGGCCGACGAGGTGGGACTCGGCGAGCGGGCCACGTTCGTGCTGGCCGACGTCCACGACGCGGCATCGACCCTCGGGGCCGGCGCCTTCGACGTCGTCTACACCGGGAAAGGTGCCCTTTGCTGGCTGCCCGATCTGCGCCCGTGGGCCGAGCAATGCGCCCAACTGCTCAAACCTGGGGGGTGGCTGTACCTCTGTGAATTCCACCCGGTCGGTTACTGCCTCGACGAACGGCAGCCGACCGTGAAGTACGACTACTTCAACGTGGACCCGATTCTGGACGAGACGCCCGGCTCGTACGCCGACCCCGCCGCCGCGACCACCAACAACCACTCGTACTTGTGGCAGCACACCCTCGACCGCACGTTCGAGGCGCTGCTTGGCGTGGGTTTGGAGCTGCGGTTCTTCCACGAATGGGACTTCACCATCTTCGAGCTCGGCGCCTGGTTGAACGTGTCCGCGGACGGTCGGTACCGGTGGCCGGGTTCGGCCCAACTGCCGCTCATGTACTCGCTCAAAGCCGCAAAACGCTAACGAGGGCCCAGCTCGGCCCACGACCGCGGCACGGTCCGCACCTCGGCCGGTCGATCCAGCCAACCGGCAACCCCCCTCGTGACGGGAAGGTCGTCGCCCTCGGGAACCACGATGAGCAGACGCCCCTCCGGCAGGTACAGACCGCGACTGTCCGCCGCGGTCGGCACCACATCCAGGTCCACTCCAGTGCTGCACACAGCCACCACCGCGGCGCCGGCGGGGTCGACCCCGACGCTCGGCACCGCCGCGTTGTCCGTCAGATCCGCCGCCGGCAGCGGAGGTGCGACCGGGGTCAACGACGCCGCTCCCACCAGGCCCGGTTCGCTGCACACGATCGACCGGAGCCAACGCGACCGGGCCAAGGTGTTGGCGGGATGGCTGACCACACCCGGCCGTCGCCACCGGCGTACCGCCGCCACCGCCTGATCCAGCTCGGCTCCGGGATCGTCCGCGCGCCGAGTGGCCGCCCGGGCATCGCGGTCATGGCGGCCAACCCCCACCTCGAGGCGCCCGTCAACGACCCGCGCCACCTCCAGACCCAGAACCTGACCCACCAGCCGGCCATGCTCGACGACCGGCTCGGCCCCGTGGTCGCGCAAGACGTCCACGTAGGCGGCGGCGTCTCGGTCGACGAACGACGGCAAGTCGGCGGCAGCGGCCGTGGCCGGGACGACCGAACGCTGGGAGACCTCCCAGACCGTAGGTGGGTTCGCCAGGTGGGCCGCCCTCCGGGCCACGATCCCCGAAGCCCAGGAACCCTGGACCACGACGCGCAACTCGGCAACCTGGTGGCGCCACGCCCAGGCCAGCGCGGCTCCGAATCGACGGGGCGCGCCGTCATCAATGAGGACCCAGGCCCGATGCGAGATCGGGTCCAGCCGCGCTGCCCCGCCCGGCAACGACGTCGCTGTGGCCAGATCGGCCGCCTCTTTCCCCCAATGATCCGCGATCAGCGCGGCCAGCTTGACCGCCCGCAGCCGATCGCTCTGGTCGAGGGTTACTTCTTGCCTCGCCGTCCGTACCGCCGCTCGAAGCGCTCCACCCGACCGCCGGTATCGACCAGCTTTTGCTTGCCCGTGTAGAAGGGGTGGCATTCGTTGCAGAGTTCGGTGTGCAGCTCGGACTTCGTGGAGCGGGTGGTGAATTTGTTACCGCACGAGCAGGTCACCGTGGCGGTCACGTACTCCGGATGAGCTTCGGTTTTCATGGTGTGCCTCTTTTCGATCAGATCGACGGGCTGGCGTTCTTGGCCACCTCAGCCAGGAACTCGTCGTTGGAACGGGTGGTCTTGATGCGGTCCATCAGCAGCTCCAGCCCGGCGGCGCTGCTCCCCTCGCTGGCCAGGGCGTTCAACACCCGTCGCAGCTTCCACACCTGCTGCAGTTGGACCCGGTCAAAGAGCAACTCCTCGTGCCGGGTAGAGGAGCCATTGACGTCGATCGCCGGATAGATGCGCCGCTCTGCAAGTCGCCGATCGAGCCGCAACTCCATATTACCGGTTCCCTTGAACTCCTCGAAGATCACCTCGTCCATGCGACTTCCTGTCTCCACCAGCGCGGTAGCCAGGATCGTTAACGATCCACCTTCCTCAATATTCCGCGCCGCCCCAAAGAACTTCTTCGGAGGGTAGAGCGCGCCCGTGTCGATACCACCGGACATGATCCGCCCGCTCGCGGGCTGAGCCAGGTTGTAGGCCCGGGCCAGACGGGTGATGCCGTCGAGGACGATGACCACGTCGCGCCCTCGTTCGACCATGCGCTTGGCCCGCTCGATGGCCAGCTCGGCCACCTGGGTGTGCTCCTCGGCCGGCCGGTCGAAGGTGGAGGCGATGACCTCTCCCTTGACCGAGCGCCGCATGTCGGTGACCTCCTCGGGCCGCTCATCGACGAGCAGCACCATGAGGTACACGTCGGGGTTGTTGGCCTCGATGGAGTGGGCGATCTGCTTGAGGATCGTGGTCTTTCCGGCTTTCGGGGGCGACACGATCAAGCCCCGCTGGCCCTTTCCCACTGGGGCGATCAAGTCCACGATGCGAGCGGTCATGTTGGCGCTGTCCCCCGGGATCTCCAACCGGAGCTTCTCGTCAGGGAAGAGGGGGGTGAGATTTTCGAACCGGGGCCGAACCCGAGCCTCGTCAAGGGTCAGCCCTGACACGGTGTCGATGCGGAGCAAAGCCGGGTACTTTTCGTTGCCGCCCGCGGGCCGGGCTGCCCCTTCCAGATAGTCGCCCCGGCGTAGCGCGAACCGCCGGACCTGACTGATGGAGACGTAGACGTCGCCGGGCCCGGACAAGAAGCCGCTTGTCCGCAGGAATCCGTAGCCCTCGTCCTTCAGATCCAAGTAACCGGTGACGGGGAGCGGCTCACCGGAAAACTGTGACTCGGGCGCCTGGCCCGGGAAGTCCCGCTCCGCCCGGTCGAAGCGGTCCCGACCCCGGCGGCGTCGGTTGCGCCGGTTCGCAGGCTCGGCCTCGGCTGGCCGGGCTGCACCCGCGCCCCCGCGGCGTCGAACTGACCGCCGCGACCGCCGCTCTCTGGGGTCGTTTCCTCGTCACCCTCTGACCTCGTCGGGGCGGGCGATGGCCGGGGCGCTCGCTCCGGCGGCGCGCTGCTTCTCGCCGTCCCATTGGTCTCCGAGGCGGCCGGGGCCTGAGAGGTCGAAGGGACCGGAGGAGTGGGAGTGGAGGCAGAAACGATGGCGGGAAGGGACTCCTGGACGGCGGCCGGTCGAGTGGCCGGTCGAGCCGCGGGCCGAGCACCGGACCGGCGGGGAGGAACCACCGGAACGTCGCCGTTGGTGCCGGCTTCCTCACGACTCGTGGTATCCGCAACCTGGTCGGCCGCCTGGTCCGCCGCCTGGTCCGCCGCCTTGTCAGCCGCCTTGTCAGCCGCCTGGTCCACCGCAGGAACAACGTCGGGAACGGCACCCGGCGTCGCCGCCGTGTTCGGAGGCGCGGTCGCGGCGTCCGCCCCTTCCGCCTCCTGCTTGGTACTGACCGCGGTGGCAGCCGGCACTCGCCGGGGTCTTCCTCGCCGAGGCTTCTCAGGGGCGTCGGTCTCGGTCTGGGGGTCGGGGCTCGGTTCGATCCCGGTCGCCCGGAGGATCTGCATGACCAGGTCGGCCTTTTTGGCGCGGGACCCTGGCTTGGCTCCCAAGGCATCGGCGATGGCGAAGAGCTCTTCGCGCTCCTTGGCCTCGAGGACCGAGCGCTCGAGCTGCGTGTCGCTCATTTGCTACCTCGTTGGTGATGGGTACAGCGGTGAGTAGAAGGGGAGGCGTCCGCCGAGACCGAGAGCGGCTCACGCGAGATCGGCCGGGGGTTCGGCTGGTGCACCCATCGTCAGTGGCCCGGCTCGGGCACACCGCAAGTGGCACAGCCAAGGACGACAACAACATGGTAGCGATCGCGGCCCTCAAGCGGCAAACACCCCCAGCGGATTGTCTGTCGACCTGCTCCCTGCCCCCGGGCTCGCCAGCAAAGGCCGGGTTGGCGTCTAGAACCCGAGCTCGTCCCTAACCGCTTGAACGTGGGCGTCGACTGCGGTCGGGACCGCGATCTGCCCAATAGCGATATCGGGATCTTTGAGGCCGTGGCCGGTCAGGATGCAGACCACCGTCGACGACTCCGGGACGCCGACCTTGAGCAGCCCGGCCACAGCCGCGGCCGACGCCGGCTCGCAAAAGACCGATTCCTCCTGGGCGAGGTACCGGTAGGCGGCCAAGATCTCGTCGTCGGTCACCGCCACGATGGCGCCACCAGACTCCGACGCCGCGGCAGTGGCCCCGTACCACGACGCCGGACGCCCGATGCGGATCGCGGTGGCGACGGTGTCGGGGTCCTCGATCGGATGTCCGGCGACGATGGGCGCCGCCCCGGCCGCCTGGAAGCCGAACAGTTTGGGCAGCTTGGTCGCCCGCCCGGCGTCCTGGTATTCCCGGTAGCCCTTCCAGTACGCGGTGATGTTGCCGGCATTCCCAACCGGAATGCATTGGACGTCGGGAGCGTCCCCCAGAACGTCGACGATCTCGAACGCGCCGGTCTTTTGCCCCTCTATGCGGTACGGGTTGATCGAATTGACGATCGTCACCGGCGCGGTATCGCCAAGCTGGCGCACGATGTCGAGGGCACTGTCGAAGTTGGCCCTGATCTGGAGAACGCGCGCCCCGTGGATCAACGCCTGCGCCAGCTTGCCCAAAGCGATGTACCCCTCGGGGATGAGTACCGCGCAGGTAAGCCCGGCTCGGGCCGCGTAGGCGGCTGCCGAAGCCGAGGTATTGCCGGTGGACCCACACACCACGGCCTTCGCGCCTTCTTCTACTGCTTTCGAGATGGCGACGGTCATGCCCCGATCCTTGAAGGACCCGGTGGGGTTGGCCCCCTCCAGCTTCAACCAGACGCTCGCCCCCGCTCGCTCCGATAGCCGGGGGGCGGGGAGGAGCGCGGTCGATCCTTCGTGGAGAGTAACCACCGGGGTCGCCTCGGTGACGGGCAGAAAGGCGCGGTATTCCTCGATGATGCCCCGCCAGGCCGTGGTCAATGGCCAACGACCCGCAACAGGCCACCAATCTGTTCGACAACGTCGAGGCGGCGGAGATCGTGCAAGCAGGCCTGTACGTCCCGCTCGAATGCGGGATGCGTGACGAAGACGAGCCGAGCGCCGGATTCGCCCGCGAGCCGGTTGACCGGGGTGTCGCTGGCCGTCCCGCCGGCCGAGGGAGGCAGCCCGACCTGCTCCATGAGCCGAACGGAAACCCGGTGCTGCCCGAGCACCCCTGACACCGCGTGCAGTACGCCAGGGCGGTCTGCGACCCGCAAGGTCAGGTAGTAGGCCGATTGCAGATCGTCGATAGGTGTGATCGGTACCCGCCGCAACGTCGGGCTCCGCCCCGCACCTCCCGTTGTCAGGTTGTGGGCCGCATCGAGAAGGTCCCCCAGAACGGCGCCGGCCGTTGGCATGCCGCCTGCCCCTCGGCCGAGGAACATCAGTTCGCCGACGGCATCGCCTTCGACGAACACGGCATTGAAGGAATCGCGTACTGCGGCCAGCGGATGGGTTAGGGGCACCATGGCGGGATGGACTCGCACCGCGACAGACTCGGTGTCAACTGCGCCACGGCCGTCTGCAGGAGTCCGGCCGGCGGATGGCAAACCGGCTGACCCCTCGTACTCGGGTGGAACCGCGAGCGGCCCGGTGTGCTCGACAATGGCCAGCAGTTTGACTGCGTACCCCAGTTGGCGGGCGACGGCGATGTCTTCCTCGGTGATCGCGCTGATGCCCTCCCGGTACACGTCGCCGGCAACCACACGCGCACCGAAGGCGACGTTGGCCAGGATCGCAGCCTTGGCCGCGGCATCAAAACCCTCGACGTCGGCGGTGGGATCCCGTTCCGCATACCCGAGGCTCTGGGCCTCTGCGAGCGCGTCGTGATAGCTGGTGGAGGACTCGCTCATCCGGCTCAGGATGAAATTGGTCGTGCCGTTGACGATGCCCATGATCCGCCGGATCCGTTCGCCGGCCAGAGACTCGCGGAGCGGCCGGATCAGTGGAATGGCGCCCGCCACCGAGGACTCGAAGAGTAGGTCGACGCCAGCCGTCGAGGCGGCTTCGAAAAGCTCCGCACCGCAGTTGGCCAGCAGTTCCTTGTTGGCAGTCACCACCGGCTTCCCCGTCTTCAGGGCGGCCAGGATCAATGTTCGAGCCGGTTCGATCCCGCCGATGACCTCCACCACGATGTCGACGTTCGGGTCGTAGACGACGCCCTGGGCGTCGACGGTGAGCGCACCCGAGGGAACGGGCGCAGCCCGTTCCCGAGACATGCTCCGCACTGCGACTGCGTTCAGTTCGAGGTGTAGCCCGGTCCGCGCCGCAATGCGATCGCCGTCGTGGACCAAAAGGTGGACGAGGGCGCCCCCGACGTTGCCACAGCCCAAGAGCCCCACCTGCAGCGTTTGCGCCATGGCCGAAAGGCTAGTGGCCGGAATCCGGGTCGTGTCCTAGAGGTCGAGGGCCAACAGGTCGTCGAACGTCTCCCGCCGGACCACCACCCGGAAGGAGCCGTCACGAACGAAGACGACCGGCGGTCGGGGCACCTTGTTGTAGGTCGACGCCATCGAGTGGCCATAGGCGCCCGTGACCGGCGTGGCGAGTACGTCACCAACTTCCACATCCGCAGGCACCTGCGCGTCGCGGACGATCACGTCGCCGGATTCGCAGTGCTTACCGACGACCGTGGCCGGCCGGGGGCGCGCCGCGGCGGCGGCCCTGACCAGAAACGCCTCGTATCCACTGCCGTAGAGCACCGGGCGAGGGTTATCACTCATTCCCCCATCGACGCTGACGTAGGTCCGGACGCTCGGGATCTCTTTGATGGTGCCGACGGTGTAGCAGGTCACCGCGGCCAGGGCGACGATTGCCCGACCTGGCTCTGCGGTGAGCCGGACCTCGGGTCCGATGCCGGCGGCCACCGCCGCGGCGCGCACCTCGGCTGCCCATGCGCCCATAGAGGGCGCGGATTCGCCGGTCACATAGCCGACGCCCAGGCCGCCTCCGATGCAGAGCTCGCGAAGGCCCAATGGGGAAAAGAACCCGGCCAGGACGGCAACGGCCTTGTCGAAGGACTCGAGAGCGAAGATCTGCGAACCGATGTGGGCATGGATCCCAACCACTTCGACGGGTGATCCTGGGCGCCGGAGCCGGGACACGGCTTCTCCCGCCGCGCCCGAGGCCAGGCCAAAACCGAACTTCGAGTCGTCCTGGCCCGTCATGACATATCGGTGGGTATGCGCCTCGATGCCTGGGGTGACCCTCACGAGCACTTGGGGGCGCAGCGAACGCCCGACAGCCAGCCGTTCGAGACGGTCGATCTCGTCGAACGAGTCGACCACGATGCGTCCGACTCCACAGTCCAGCGCTCGAGCGAGTTCGGCATCGCTCTTGTTGTTGCCGTGCAGGACCAGACGCGTGCCAGGGACGCCTGCGGCCAGGGCGACGTGCATCTCTCCCCCGGTCGACACGTCGATCGCCATGCCTTCCTCGCAGGCCAGCTGGGCCATCGCCTTGCACAGGAAAGCCTTGGAGGCGTACGCCACCCCACCCTCCCATGCCTCGATCGCCTCCCGGCACCGCCGGCGCAGGTGCTCCTCGTCATAGATGAACACCGGCGTACCCAGCTCTCGGCAGAGATCGAGGACGTCCACCCCGGCGATCGTCAGATGCCCGGACGGGGCGATAGCCGCGTTGTCGGGTAGCAACGAGGTGGGCAATGGCCCCGACGCCAGGGCCGGCTCCAATGGGGTCCCGGATCGGGTGTCAGGGTCGGAAAGCATTCAGTCGTGCCGGGAAAGGACGGCCGCCGCCACGGTAGGGCCGGGAGTCCACTTGGTCATCCGAGACCCACCGCGTTCCGCGAGCATCCCGCCATCGTAGGGCAGCCACCAAACGACTAAGCTCGAAGCCTTGCCTTGGCAACCAGGGCCCTCGTAGCTCAGGGGATAGAGCACCGGCCTCCGGAGCCGGGTGCGTAGGTTCGAATCCTACCGGGGGCACCGGCCTTGACCAGCACCAATGCCTGGTCAAAGCCTGCTTCTTGGTACGCCCGAAACCGCTAAGGACCCCGATTTACCTATGGGGGGAGGGTGGAGGGAAGTGGCCTTCGGTCTACTCCCGGCCGCGGCGGCCGGTCAATCGCCGGGCTCTTTCCGCCCTTCCTTAACCTGAATGGCCGTGTCTGTCGGCTAACGCGGCAGGGAATATGGACCGTGGCGATGGTCACGAGCAGTGAGCGAAGATTGCGGGCGCCGCGCCGGGGCGACGTCATCCTCGGGAACTGGCGCCAGGCGGGCTGCTTCGGCCTTCAGTTAGTGCGAGCCGGCCGCCTCATAGTGCTCGAACAGCGGCTCCTGTCGGCCCCGCTCCGGGAGGCTCGGCCTGGACGGTCCGGTTGCACCGGAAGCGGGCGAGGCGATCTTCGAGTTGACCCGCTGCTCAAACTCGTCGCTCTTTTGGGTTGAGCCGAGATGTGGATCAGGCCCGGGGCCCACGAGTGGATCGCTACCATCGAGACCGCCGCGTGGCGCGCTCACATGGGAGAGAGTCTGGTGGCTGGCTCTGGGCGACTGACGACGTTTCTGGGGACCGCGCCGGGTGTCGGCAAGACCTATTCCATGTTGATGGAGGGCCGACGCCGGGCCGACGCCGGCCAGCGGGTGGTGGTCGGGTGGGTTGACCCCCATGACCGGCCTGAGACCCAGGCCCAACTGAGCGAGCTCGACGTGATCGACCCGAGACAGGTGACGTATCGGGGACACGACTTTGACGAGCTTGATCTGGTGGGCGTGCTCGCCGCCGAACCGGACGTAGTCGTAGTCGACGAACTTGCCCACAGTCTCCCAGACGGGAGCCGGAAACGGTGGGAAGACGTCGCCGACCTCCTGGCGGGGGGCGTCGATGTGCTGACGAGTGTCAACGTGGCCAATCTGGAGTCGGCTCGGGATTTCGCGGCGCGACTGACCAGGGCCGGGTCAGTCGAGTCGGTGCCGGATGAGTTCGTGCGCGCGGGCGAGGTGGTGCTGGTTGATCTGCCTGCCGATGCCCTGCGCCGCCGGATTGCGTCGGGTCGCGTGTACTCGGCGGACCGCGTCGGGGGGGCGCTGGCCGAGTACTTCCAGGCGACCAATCTGGAGGCGCTCAGTGAGCTCGGCCGGGCTTGGACGGTTGACACCGTCGAGCAGGTGGGTGCCGATTTGCTAAGCCGGCGGGGTCTCGCCGACACGGCTTTACGGCCTGTGGTCGTGGCTGGGGTGTCGGGGTCGGGTTGGGGTGAGGCGGTGATTCGGCGAGCGGTGGAGCTGGCCTGCGAGGAAGACGCCGACCTCCTGGTCGTGCACGCCAGCAGTGCCGACGGCGCAGCCCCGTCCAGCCGTGAGCTGCTCGATCATTTCCGCGATCTGACCACCCAGATGGGAGGCAGCTACACCCAGATCGAGGGCGAGTCTCCCAGTCGCGCCCTGGCCGAGCTGGTCCGCGCCAGTGGCGCCTCGAGGGTGGTTGTCGCCCGTCACCGGTCGCGTTGGTCTGAGCTGCTGCGAGGCTCGGTGGCCTCGCAGCTCCGTAGGCTGCTGCCCGACACGCCAGTCGAGGAGGTACACGACAGGATCTAAAAGCGCGTCTCGTGCCGCGTCCCCCGAGAAGGGTCGGGGGATATTCGGGGCCGCCCATCCTGGGATTGGCGACGCCGGGGTGCTCCGGCAGACCGGAGAGGACGCTCGGAGGTCGACGCGCCTCGGACGGGCGGACGCGACCACAGGCGCTACGCATAAGCTGCCAGCAGTATCTGGATCGCCCGCCCATTTGCCGCTTAAAGGCCGGATGGAGGAGGTTGCCGCCGTGGTTTCTTGGGCTGATATCAGAAGGCGTTATCCGCTGTGGCTGGCGGTGCTGGCCCCAGCCGCTGCCGCCGTCCTTATGGTTCCGCTTCGGGCTCACGTCCCCAATACTGACCTCGCCCTGGCCATGGTGGTGGTGGTCGCCGTGGTGGTCCTTCCCGGCTGGAGATCCGCGGCGCTGGTCGCCGGTATCTCAGCTGGGGTGTGGTTTGATTTCTTTCTCACCAAGCCATACCAGAGCTTCTCCATCCATCAGAGCTCCGATGTTCAGACCACGGTGTTGTTGGCCGTGGTGGGTGTGGTGGTTGGCGACATCGCGGCGCGGCGGCGAGTGGCCCGGAGCGACACCCGGACGGCCCGTGACGAGGTGATCAGTCTGTACGTCATCACCGAGATGCTCGCCGCCGGCAGCAAGGCCGACGAGGTCGTGACGTTGATAGCTGAGCAGCTGCACGACCTGCTCTTCCTGGTCGACTGCCGCTTCGACTTGACCGCGCGGCACAACGAGGGCCCGCTGCTGGACCGCTCGGGCGAGCTTCAATACGGCCGCCTGAACTGGTCTGCGGGTGCCGACGGGCTGCCAAACCGGGACGTCATCCTGCCGGTAGAGAGCAGGGGCCGGCGCCTCGGGTCGTACGTCCTGCGCGGCCCCGGCCTAGGGGTGCCCCTTTCCCAAGACCGCCGGTTGGCCGCAGTGGCCCTTTCCGATCTGGCCGGCGCCGCTCTCGTCGGCGAGTCGATGGGCCGTGACCTGGATCGACGTTGGACTGCATCCAACAACTGAGGCGAAACTCCGTCGTGCCGCTCCAGAGTCTTCGACTGCTCGCCCGCGACTCCGGTGAGGCTCGCGGCGCTGAAAGTGAGCGCCCAGCTCAAGACGGTGGAGCGCTGGCGGATTCGGCGCTCAGGGTGTAACCGATGCCTGGAGCGGTGCGTATCAGCGTCCCTGAGGGGTCGTTGAGCTTCTGACGCAAGCGGTGCACGTACGCATGCAGGTACTGGGCCTCGGCCGCGTAGCCTTCGCCCCAGACAGCCGTCAGGATCATCTGGTGCGTACAGGTCCTTCCGGCGTGACGAGCAAGGTACGACAGCACGTCAAATTCCTTGGCGGTGAGCTCGAGCTTGTTGCCTTCCAGGTGGGCTTCGTGATGTACGAGGTCCAGCTGGAGTGCCCCCAACGAGAGCGTAGGCGGAAGTCGCTCGGCGGGCTCTACGTTGCGGTGGCGGATGGCGGTTCGTATGCGGGCTTCCAGCTCGGCCATGCCGAACGGCTTGGTGACGTAGTCGTCGGCTCCTCCGTCGAGCGCAGCGACCTTCCGGTCCTCGGCGCCCGTGGCCGAGAGAACGACGATGGGAACATCACTTGTCTGGCGGATCCTTTTGCAGACGGCGAGTCCGTCGATGTCCGGCAAGCCGAGGTCGAGTACGACCACGTCGGGGGATGCCAGCGCGGTCTGGGAGATACCCTGCTCGCCGTTGACCGCCGTGACCACCTGGTGACCTCGGGCCGCCAACCCGAGACGAAGAGCCCGCAGCAGGGAGAAATCGTCGTCGACGACGAGTACCTTGGCCACGGTCGTTATCTCCTTCCCCCGTTGCTTGGGGCCAGCGGCAACGTGAACACAAAGCGGGCGCCTCCGCCGGGACCGTCCTCGACCCAGATCCGCTCTCCATGGGCTTTGACGAACGTTTCTGCGATGGCGAGGCCGAGACCGGATCTGCCGCCCGTGTCGAATCGCACGAAGCTGTTGAAGACTGCCTCCCGTTCCTGCGGTGGTACTCCTGGACCTTGATCGGTCACCGAGACCACCACTCGCTCGTTGCGAACCTCGGCGGCAACGGTAATCGCACTCTGTGGTGGAGCGTGGCGGTCGGCATTTTCGAGCAGGTTGGCGATGACCTGGCCCACCAGAAGGTGGTCGACAGCCACCGCGGGCAGCCGGTCGGGGATATTCACCTCGACCTGACGACCGGCCAGGGCGGGGCGTAGCCCGGCAACGGTCTCGCCAACCAGGTCGAGCACTGACCACTCGTCGCGATGGACCTCGAGCACCCCGGTCTGGAACCGGGTCATGTCCAGGAGGCTGGCGACCAGGCGGGAAAGACGATCGGTCTGGACGTCGATCAGGCCGTGCAGCTCGTCGGTGTCGGCATCAGAGAGGGAAAGGGTGCGGTCGAGCAGGGTCGATGACGCCACCTTCATGGACGCCAGGGGTGTACGCAGATCGTGCGAGACCGCGCCAAGTAGAGAACGCCGGAGGCGGTCCACCTCTTCGAGCAGTTCCGAGCGCAAGGCCTGTTCTCGCAGTTGAGCTCGCTCCACAGCTACGGCGGCGTGATTGGCGAAGGCTCGAAGCAGATCCCGATCGGAGGCCGACGCAGGCAGGCCCCGAACGGCTAGCACGCCGACGGGGCGGCCCAAAGCCGACAAAGCGACGGTCTGGAGCCGGTCGGGGATCGGGAGCCCGGTGCCGACGCTGACCGGAATTCCCGAATGGGGATCAAGCTGGTGCAGCTGCTCTGGCGATATGGTCTCGCCCGCCGAGGCCGCGATCGTCAAACGACCCTCGACGGGAAGGAGGAGGGCCACCCCCGGAACGTCGAACACGTTCCGGACCGCGATGACGATCGTCTCGAGCAGGTCCTCGAGGGAGCGATCCTTGACCAGGAGCTCGGAGAGTTCATAGAGGCGCTGGGTCTCGACGGCCCGTTTCTGCGCTTCGCGGCGGGCGGATTCCAGGTGGGCGACCACCTGCGCGACCAGAAGCACCACGACCGCATACACACCCAACGCCACCCAGTTCTCAGCGGCACCCACCGTAAGCGTGTAGTAGGGCGGTATGAACACGAAGTCGTAGACGAGGAAGCCAGCGACCGCGCTAGTGACCCCGGCCCCGAGCCCACCGACGACCACTGCGGCGACGACGGGGACTACGAGCACGAGGGCGGCGGTGGCAACACTCAGATGGGCGCGGAGCGGCAGCATGGCGGCTCCCAATCCGGCTGCGGTGAGGACGCCAACGATCGAGCCGACCACCGTCTTGCGCACGTCTCCATTGTCGTCTCCGTTCGACTCGCCAGGCAGACGGACCGGGTTCGTGAAGGAATTTTTCAGGCCCACGGACATCTGTTGAGATCCTGTTCAGACCCACCGGGGCCAGGATCATCCCATGGCCGATTTTCTTGTGGTGTTGGGCATCGTGGGGTTCACCTTGGCGATGCTCGGGCTGATCTGGGCGCTGGAGCGGGTATGACCTGGACCCAGGGAATTCTGCTGGCGGTGTCGCTCGTGCTGTTTCTCTACATAGGCGTGGCCATGTTCAAGCCCGAGTGGTTCTAGATGGGCTTCGCTCTCACCATCATCACCCTGGTCGTCGCCCTGGGCATCACTTGGCGGTACCTGGGCTCGTACATGGCTGCGGTCTTCGACGGCCGGGTGCATTACCTGGCCTGGGCCGAGCGACCGGTGTACCGGCTACTGGGGACCGGGCCCGAGCAGGAGCAATCGTGGAAGCGCTACGCCGGGTCGATGGTGATCTTCTCGGCCGTGTCGATCGGGCTCACCTACCTGATCATCCGCATCCAGGGATCGCTGCCGCTCAATCCGCAACACATGGCCGCGGTGAAGCCGGCGCTCAGCTTCAACACGGCTTCGTCGTTTGTCACGAACACCAACTGGCAGAACTACGGCGGCGAGACCACCATGTCGTACTTCTCCCAGATCGGCGCCCTCACCGTGCAGCAGTTCGTGAGCCCGGCGGTGGGTATCGCCGCGGCGATCGTCCTGGTGCGGGGCTTCGCCCGGCGCAACTCACCGACGGTTGGGAACTTCTGGGTGGACATCACCCGCTGCTTGCTCTACATCCTGCTGCCGATCGCCTTCGTGGCCGGGATCATCTTCGTCGGCCAAGGGGCGGTGCAGACCCTCGCCGGCACCGCCTCGATCCACAACAGCCTCAACGGGGTGACCCAAACTATCGCTCGAGGCCCTATCGGTTTCATGGAGGCCATCAAGCAGCTGGGCACCAACGGTGGCGGGTTCCTCAATGCCAACTCGGCCACCACCTTCGAGAACCCGACCGCGCTGACCAACTGGCTGTCGATCTACCTGCTGCTGTCGATCCCGTTCGCCTTGACGTACACGTTCGGCAAGATGGTGGGCAGCGTCCGCCACGGCGCCGCCCTGCTGGGCGCCATGGTCATCATCTTCGGGTGCTGGGTCAGCTTCACGAGCTACGCCGAGCACCAAGGCAACCCAGCCGTCGTAACCGCTGGCCAAACGACGCACACACCCAGCGTCACTCAGACCTCTACCGGTAACACGGTGGGCAAGGAGGTGCGTTTCGGGGACACCAGCACCGCCCTCTTCGGGGTGGCGTCGACCAACACCTCGACCGGCTCGGCCAACGCCAGCTACGACTCGTTCACTCCGATCGGCGGCTTCGGGCTGATGAGCGGCATGATGTTGGGCGAGGTCACACCGGGAGGTACCGGCAGCGGCCTGTACACCATTTTGATCTACGCCGTCATCGCCGTGTTCATCGGCGGCTTGATGATCGGGCGTACCCCGGAGTATCTGGGCAAGAAGATCCAGGCTCGGGAGGTGAAACTGGCCGGGCTGGGCGCCCTGGTCATGCCGGTCACGGTCCTGATCCTGGTTGGCATCGCGGTGGCCGTCCCGGCCGGACAAGCCGCGCCGCTCAACGCCGGGCCGCATGGCTTCAGCGAGATCCTTTACGCCTTCACCTCCCAGGGCAACAACAACGGCTCGGCCTTCGGAGGTTTGACCGGCAACACCGCCTTCTACAACATCCTCGGTGGCATCGCCATGCTGATAGGCCGGTTCGCCATCATGATCCCGGCCCTGGCCCTAGGCGGCGTCCTGGCAGCCAAGAACGTCGTTCCGGCCACGCTGGGCACCTTCCGGACCGACAACTCCATGTTCATCGGGCTGACCATCGGCGTCATCATCATCATCGGCGGCCTGACCTTCTTCCCGGCCGTGTCCCTCGGGCCGATCGTCGAGCAGCTCTCCCACGGAAAGTTCTTCTGATGACCACTCCCGAAATGGACGGAGCACCCTCAGGCACTGCGACCGTAGAGCCGACGCCCACGGTGGCGCACGGGGTAGCGGAGGCCCGGGGCCTCTTCGACCGGGAGATCCTGGGTCGGGCTCTCATCGACGCCTTCAAGAAACTGGACCCCCGGGTGCAGATCAGGAACCCGGTCATGTTCGTGGTGCTGGTGGGCACCGTCATCACCTTCATCGAAGCCATCAACACACCGACCCTGTTCGCCTGGTCGATCACCGCGTGGCTCTTCCTGACCGTCATCTTCGCCAACTTCGCCGAGGCCATGGCCGAGGGGCGCGGCAAAGCCCAAGCCGACACCCTGCGTCGCATGCGGGCCGAGACCGAGGCCCGCCGACTGCTCCCCGACGGAACCGAGGAGCGGGTGGCCGCGTCGGCACTGGCCAAAGGCGACCTGGTCGTCTGCGAAGCCGGCGACCTGATCCCCTCCGACGGCGAGATCATCGAGGGCGTCGCCTCCGTCGACGAGTCGGCCATCACCGGTGAGTCGGCGCCGGTCATCCGCGAGTCCGGCGGTGACCGCTCCGCCGTCACCGGCGGCACCAAGGTCCTCTCCGACCGTATCGTCATCCGTATCACCGCCGAGCGGGGCCACACCTTCTTGGACCGCATGATCACCCTGGTGGAGGGGGCCAATCGCCAGAAGACCCCCAACGAAATCGCCTTGACCATCCTGCTGGCCGTGCTCACCATCGTGTTCCTGCCGGTGGTGGTCGTCCTCGAACCCTTCGGCAAGTTCGCCGGGGGGACCGTCTCCGTCGTCATCCTGGTATCGCTGTTGGTGTGCCTGATCCCCACCACCATCGGTGCCCTTCTCTCTGCCATCGGCATCGCCGGCATGGACCGCCTCGTGCAACGCAACGTGTTGGCCATGAGCGGCCGAGCTGTAGAAGCGGCGGGCGACGTCCAGACTCTGCTGCTGGACAAAACCGGCACCATCACCCTCGGCAACCGTCAAGCGTCCGACTTCTATCCCGTCGGCGGCCACACGGAGCAACAGGTCGCCGAGGCGGCCCAGCTCGCCTCGCTCGCCGACGAGACCCCCGAGGGCCGCTCCATCGTGGTGCTGGCCAAGCAACGCTTCGATATCCGCGAACGCGACCTGGGCACCGATCACACCTTCATCCCCTTCTCCGCCACCACCCGCATGTCCGGCCTCGACGTCGACCACCAGCGCATCCGCAAAGGCGCTGCTGAGTCGATCAAACGCTGGGTGGCCGACCAGGGCGGCACCGTGCCCGCCGATCTCGACCCCCTCGTGGAGGACATCTCCCGGCGAGGCTCCACCCCGCTGGCAGTCGCCGACGGCCCCGACATCGTCGGCGTCATCGAGCTCAAGGACGTCGTCAAGCAGGGCATCCGGGAGAAGTTCGACGAGATGCGCCAGATGGGCATCCGCACGGTGATGATCACCGGCGACAACCCCCTCACCGCCGCGGCCATCGCCCAGGAGGCCGGCGTGGACGACTACCTGGCGGAGGCCACCCCCGAAGCCAAGATGGACCTCATCAAGGCCGAACAAGAAGGGGGAAAGCTGGTCGCCATGACCGGCGACGGCACCAACGACGCCCCTGCCCTGGCCCAGGCCGACGTCGGGGTGGCCATGAACACCGGCACCACCGCGGCCAAAGAGGCCGGCAACATGGTCGACCTCGACTCCAATCCGACCAAGCTCATCGACGTGGTCGAGATCGGCAAGCAGCTTCTTATCACCCGCGGTTCACTCACCACCTTCTCCATCGCCAACGACGTGGCCAAGTACTTCGCCATCATCCCGGCCCTCTTCGCTGGCATTTACCCCCAGCTGCAAACCCTGAACATCTTGAAGCTGCACACCCCCCAGAGCGCCGTGTTGTCGGCCGTGATCTTCAACGCTCTGGTCATCGTCGCCCTCATCCCCCTGGCCCTGCGAGGCGTGCGCTTCCGCCCGGCCAGCTCCGCAGCCATCCTGCGCCGCAACGTCTACATCTACGGCGTCGGCGGGATCATCGTCCCGTTCATCTTCATCAAACTCATCGACCTCGTGCTCGTCGCTCTGCACTGGTACTGAGCGCCCGCACCGACACCACCTGGCCATAAAGAGAAGGCGACCAGAAATGCCGAGAACAACCCTGAACCCGAACCACCAAAGGCCAGGTGAAGGCCGAACGGTCCTCGCCGCCCTCCCTTCCGCCGAAAGTCGTTCGGAGCCGGCACCCGGGGAAGCTCGCTGATGCTCGTCCATCTCCGCCGCTCGGTCATATTTGCCCTCATCTGCCTGGTCTTCTTCGGGTTCGTGTACGCCTTCGCCGGCACCGGGGTCGCCCAGCTGTTCTTCGGTCACCAGGCCAACGGGTCGATCACCGCCAGCGGGTCCACCCTGATCGGCCAAAACTGGGCCGCTACCGCCTGCCCGGGACATCCCGTCGGTAGTTGCGTCTTCCACGGGCGACCCGACGACACCGGACCCTACGCCGCCAACCCCAAAGAAGACGTTGCCGGTGGCGACAACCCCCTGGTCGCCAACGGCAACAGCGGCGAGTCCGGCGCCACCAACCTGGGACCCCGATCCCAGACCCTGCTCACCAACACCCAGAAGCTCGTCGCCTACTGGCACGCCCTGGGCGTCGACAACCCGACTCCCGATCTGGTCACTACCTCCGGCAGCGGCTACGACCCCGACATCACCCCGCAGGACGCCATCGTGCAGATCCCCATGGTCGCCAAAGCCACCGGCATCGCCCCCACGACCCTGCGAGCCCTCATCAGCAAGTACACCAACAGTGCTGAGCTGGGCTTCCTGGGCAGCAAGTACATCGTCGTCCTCCAGCTCAACGAGGCCCTCGCCCAACTGCACTAAGGCCTCGACGACGCCACGCCAAGCGGGACCGCCAATGCCAAGGGACAACCGCGCCGCCGGTATGGTTGCCGGTACCGCTATACCGTTAAGGCACTACCGGAATGCCATGACCGAATCAAATACGATAGACGCAGGCGTTCCCCGCCCGGCGGAGACGGAGGACGACACCACTGACGTCGTCGAAGCGGCCGGCCATTTTCGCATCTACCTGGGAGCCGCAGCCGGCGTCGGCAAGACCTACGCCATGCTCAACGAAGGTCACCGACGAAAACAGCGGGGCACCGACGTGGTCATCGGCTTCGTGGAATCCCACGGGCGTCCCCTCACTGAGGAGCTGTGCCGGGGGTTGGAGATCGTCCCCCGACGCGTCATCAACTACCGAGGCGGCCGCTTCGAGGAGATGGACCTCGACGCCGTGCTGGCTCGTCAGCCGAAGCTAGCCCTCATCGACGAGCTGGCCCATACCAACGTCCCCGGATCCGCCCACACCAAGCGCTGGGAGGACGTCCTCCAGATCCTGGATGCAGGCATCGACGTGATCACCACCGTCAACATCCAGCACCTCGAGAGCATCGCCGACGCCGTAGAGCAAATGACCGGGGCTCAGGTCAAGGAGCGGGTGCCGGACTGGGTGGTTCGCAAAGCCGACCAGATCGAGCTCGTCGACTCTTCGCCCGAAGCCCTCCGCCGGCGCATGCTGCACGGCAACATCTACCCCAAGGCCAAGGTCCCTCAGGCCCTCAGCCACTTTTTCCGGACCGACAACCTCATTGCCCTGCGTGAGCTGGCCTTGCGTTTCTTGGCGGACGAAACCGAAGAAGAGCTGTTGGAGCACCTCAAACGCCACCAGACCGGGATTGTCTGGGAGACCAGCGAACGCATCCTGGTGGCCGTCACCGCCGCCCCCGGCACCGACGCCATCGTCCGGCGGGCCGCCAGGATGGCCGCCCGTATCAAGGCCGACCTTCACGTCGTGCACGTCGTCGCCGGCGACAGCGCCCGGCGGTCCGCCGAACAACAACAGCTGACCCTCCTGCGCCAACTGGCCACCGACGTGGGTGCGTCATGGGATGAGATCCAGGCCGACAACCCCGCCCAAGCCCTCATCGAATTCGCCAAAGACCGCCAGATCACCCAGATCGTGGTGGGCTCCAGCAGCCGCAGCCGATGGCAAGAACTCAAAGGCGGAGGCTCGATCGTTCGCAAAATCTCGGGCCTGGCCGGAGCCGCTGGGATCGACATGCACATCATCGCCAGACGCCACATCAACCACCACGACGCCGCCAGCGCCGAGCTGGCGGACGGGACGTAGCCGTCGGGATCATCGAGGGCGGCAGACCGCCCCCGCGAAGCGGTGCTCTCCACCCGACGGCGAAGGATCTCGACCAGCTGCGGCGGGATCGGCACCGACCGGACCCCCGTCCTGGGCTCGCCCGGCTCGTCGAAGGCGACATCCGCCTCGGGCCCGGGGATTCGGCCTCACCCGGCGTTCGGAAGCTCGACCGCTGTGACGCGGAGCATCACCACCTCGGAGGGCCGGAGGCCCACCTAGTACGCGACTGGGGTCATCATCGGGTAGGCGAGGCCGGCCGACTGGTGGCTCCGGCGTGGTCGGCCGAAGACCCGAGCCATCGGCGAGGGGCCGCCCGGTCAGCGGCCGAGTTGGTGGGCATGGGAGGAGACGGCCTCCCACGCCATGACGACCAGTCTGACCTGCACTTTTGTACCGAGAGTAGTCGGCCTTCAGAGCCGGGCGCGCAGGTCGGATCCTGCTGGGGGCCACCGACGAAACACCGGCGAGGCCGAGGCCGGAGGATCTCCTCAAACGACCTCGACTGCCAGGCGGGATGTCTCAGCGGAGGGTGACGTTGCTGGCTTGAAGCCCTTTGTTCCCCTGGGTGGTCTCGAACTCCACCTTCTGGTTCTCCTCGAGGTTGCGGTATCCGTTCCCAGCGATGGCGCTGAAATGTACGAACACGTCAGGGCCGCCGTCGTCTTGGGAAATGAAGCCGTAGCCCTTCTCGGAGTTGAACCATTTCACGGTCCCGGTTGCCATGGGCGATCCCCTCCTTTCCTGGCCTGATTCGATCCGGGGATCACACGGATCGCGGCCTGGCTCTCTTGAAGCGAGCCGGAGGGAAATCTCGTCTATGCAACTACCCTCACCCAGGACTATAGCCGATTCCGTCGGTCCCGGTCCCGTCGTTCGCGAAAGTCGGTCCGACCTGGACGGAGGTGCCGTCAGGTCCTTCTGGACATCTGGCCGGCCGCCCCGACCGATCGCCCGACGAGAGTCTCAGGCGTCGTCTCGGACCTCGCTCCTCATTCGGTCGACTGTTTTCAGCTGCCGGGCCCGGTCCATTTCGTTCCTGGTTGTATCGGCCTGTATCCGGGCGGCCAAGCGGTCCAGGCGGGACACCTCCTCGTCCCGGACGCGCTGGGCGTCGGTGGCGGGAAGGCGGCGCAGCGCTCGCTGGAACGCCTGCTGGGCGTCTGCCGCCCGCGCCAGCCCTAAGTCACGGCTGATCCGGGCGTAGGCCCGGCCTTCGCCGCGCAGCCGCAAGACCTTCTCGTCGACTGCTTCGGATGAGTCCGACACTGCGGGATCACCTCCCGAGCCCTGAGGGCTCAGCCATAAGCGGCAGGATTGGATTCCCGACGTCGCCGCCCCACCCTATCTCTTCGTCAGGGGTAGTCGCCTTGTCCAGCTGCTGAAGACAGTTCCCGAACCTACGGATTGGCCCGCCAGACGCTCCAGATGACCAGACGCTCCAGATGAGTTGACAGGCACCCGAGAGGGGGCCGTACTCGCCGTTCAAAGGGGGAATCGATCCACTAGCCTGCCAACGCTGGAAAGCTTTCGCTCGCACCTGGGCCTGTGTCAACGCCAGCAGAGACGAGTACGAGTGCCCAACAAGCGCGCTGTCCAGCCCGAAGAAGACCTTGTTCGGCTCTACTTGAACGACGTCGGCAAGTACGCGCTGTTGACCAAAGCCGACGAAGTCCGACTGGCGCAAATCGCGGAAGCCGGCCGTGATGCCAGGGGCGAGCTGGCCGCAAGCCAAGCACTCATACCTTCCCGCCAACGCGAGCTACGACGCCTCGTGCGCGACGGAGAGGAGGCCACCGACACTTTTGTTAAGGCCAACCTCCGACTGGTGGTGTCCATTGCCAAGAAATACCAGGCCACCGAGGTCTCTCTCCTGGACCTGGTCCAAGAGGGCAACCTCGGTCTGATCCACGCGGTGGAGAAATTCGATTGGCGTAAGGGTTTCAAGTTCTCGACGTACGCCACCTGGTGGATACGTCAAGCCATCAGTCGCGGGATCGCCAACACCGGGCGAACGGTGCGGCTCCCCGTCCACGCTGGCGATCTGCTCAACCGGGTGACCAGAACGCGCGCCCTACTCGAGGTGAAACTGGGCCGGAGACCCACTACCGCCGAGTTGGCCGAAGATCTCGGTGTGGATGAGCACAAGGTGGTCGAGATGATTCGCTACGTGGCCGAGCCGATGTCACTCTCCGAACCCCTGCGCATCGAAGGCGACGCCGAGCTCATTGAGATCGTCGAGGACCGCTCAGCCGTATCGCCCTTCGAGGCGGCTGCAGCGTCGCTGCTTTCCGGCGAGGTCGCCAAGTTGCTGGTTATTCTCGACGACCGAGAGCGGGCCATCCTCCAGCTTCGCTTCGGGCTCGACTGCGGTCAGCCCCGGACCCTCGATGAAGTTGGCGCCCATTTCAACCTCACTCGGGAACGGATACGCCAGATCGAAGCTCGAGCCATGTCCAAATTGCGCCACCCCACGCTGGAACTCAACGCCCACGACCTTTTCAGCGAATAACCCGGCGGCGAACCACTCAGCCGCTCGCTGGTCGCACATGCGCTACGGCCGCGGTCGCCGTAGTTTCTCCGCCGTCGAACCTTTGGGGCTCGACCACGGCGAGCCGCCCAGCAGAGCCGCCGACACTCGAAGACGCTGAGGCACGCGATCGAATTCAGCTGGGCGCCCGTAGCGGGGGCAGGTTGGCCTGGGCGAACGTCACGAGCTGCCTTGTCTCCTCGTCCCAGAGCTTGAACTTGACGGCGCGAAGCCCATCCCGGATGGAGACCGCCGGGACACTGGCGAAGATCCCGTTGGCGTCGTGGGCGCGCTGCAAGTTGTAGTTCGGGATTCGCGCGTGGAGGTGATGGACATGATGCAGACCGATGTTGCCGGTGAAGAACTGCAACACCTTCGGGAGCTTCAGGTACGAGCTGCCACGCAGGGCAGCTTCGGCATAGGTCCACTCACTCTGGCGCTGCCAGTAGGCGTCCTCAAATTGGTGCTGGACGTAAAACAGCCAGATGCCGACAGAACCAGCCAGCAACGCCGCCGGCGCCCACACGATCAGAAGGTCTTCCCAGCCGATCAGCCAACACAACGCGCCCACGATGACCACCAACGCGGCGTTGGTCCACAGCACGCTGTTGCGCATCCGCGAGGGGCGCGCGGCGCGCCACGAGCCGCGGTCCGATGATCATTCCTAGTATCGGGCCTAGCCCGAACATCACCAGCGGATGACGGAACAGCCGGTAGGCCAGCCGACCTCGCGGAGAACGAGCCTGATACTCGGCGACCGTCAGCGTCGGCACATCCCCGATGCCGCGGCGGTCCAGATCCCCCGAGGTCGCGTGATGCCCCAAGTGGTCGCGGCGCCAGCGCAAAAAGGGCGAGAGCACGAACAGACCGAGCACGGTACCGACCCACGCGTTGGCGCGCCTGGACGGAAGCAGCGAGCCGTGGGCGCAGTCGTGAAACATCACGTATACCCGGACCAGAAATCCCGCCGTCGGGATAACCAGCGCAATCACCAGAAACGGCGAGACGGGCAGCATCTGATACATCGCCACGCACAGCGCCAGATACGGGACCACGGAGGTGGCGATATCGAGCAATCCGCGCCGGAAAACGGGCTCGGTGTACGCCGCCCATTCCTGATTCCCCGGCGAATGGTTCGACACCGGCGCTAGTACGGGCTTCCATAGAAGCCGTCAACGAGGCGGATGCACTGACGCCCCGAGCGGGCCCACGGCCCGAAGCCTGATCCCCGGCTGCCGGCCACGATCCCCCACCTTTGGACAACTGGGCAGCCTGAGGCTGTACCGATGACCATTTGTCGGGGGACGGGCCTGGAGTGGCGACCCGTAGCGTCGGCTGCTACGCCCTCGACAACCGACCACCCCGTCTGGCCATGGATCTGATCACGATCCGACGCTTGCCGATCACGGGTACGGGGCACCGTCGGCATGGTAATGGCCAAGTCCAACCGTTCCTAGGCGTGGCGTCGTGGGTGCCGGCGTCGCCCGGTCGAACCCCTAGCTGACGTACAGCTCCCCGTAGCTGCCGACGGTAGCCGTCCGGCCGGCAGGAACGAACGTCGTCGACGTCGCTTCCCGGATGACCGCGGGGCCTGCGATCTCGTCTCCCCAAAGCAAGTCATCGCGTCGCACTTCGGCCGCGGCTTCGTCGGCGCCGTAGATGTGACGCAGGACCTGCGTGCGGGTCGAGAGGGGCTTCTCCGCCGAGCGACGGGGAAGCTCGGGGTAGGCGACCTTATCCGATTTGACGACGAGCTCTACCCGGTAGGTCACCGCTTTGACGGGGAACAACTCGAACCGATTGCCGTAGCGCTGTTCATATTCTGCGTGGAAGCCTGACACCATCTGCTCGACCTCGGCCGGGCCTATCGGTCCAGGGGCAACAGGTATGAACGGGGTGTCGTTGCCTTGCCCCTCCAGGTAGCCGTCGAAGCTCCGGGCCAGCTCCACATCCTCCCGCCGGGCGCCGATCCGATCGAGCAGCCCTTCCTCCATCTCCCGGTAGATGAGATCGATGGCATCGGCCTCGCCGGGCGAGAGCAGCCGGTAGGCGCTGCGCTGGTCGGAGTAGACCTGATCGGAGCTGAGCAATCCCAGCGCACTGAACAAACCCGGCGACGGCGGCACGATCACCCGCCGCAACGGGACGATGTCCAGTAGCGAGGGCAGCATCATGGGGCCGGCCGCCCCGAAGGCGACGAGACTGAAGTCGCGGCAGTCGATGCCCCGGCGGATGGCGATGTCGAAGATTCCTTCGGCGACGTTGTTGAGCCCGACCTTCCAGGCCGACGGGACGACCTCCTCCATGGCGAGAGGGGTGTCCAGCGAGGTGACCGCCTTCTCCGCCAACTCGGTCGATAGCCGCATCTTGCCCCCGAGGAACCCACCCGGATCAAGAATGCCCATCAGCAACGCCAGGTCGGTGACCGTCGGGCGGTCGCCGCCCTGGTTGTAACAGGCCGGGCCCGGGTCGGCGCCGGCGCTGTCCGGGCCGACCATGAGATCACCGCTCGGCGAGACAGCCACGATGCTGCCACCGCCGGCACCCAAGCTGATGATGTCCACCGATAGGGCGTTGACCACCAGGTCCCATTCGAGGTCGAAGCTGGTGTTGACCCATTCGCGCCCGTCGATCACCGCGCTGATATCGCAAGAGGTGCCTCCGACGTCGGCGCACACCAGGTTCGGGTCTTCGATCAACGAACCGAAGTGCCGGGAGGCGATGGTGCCCGCCGCCGGGCCGCCGAAGACCAGGCTGTAGGGGGCCCGCATGGCGTAGCCGGCCGGCAGCAGGGTGGACCGGCAGTCGGCGTAGTTGAACGAACCGGCGAAGCCGAGATCGGCGAGGCCCGTCTCGAGGCGCCGGGTGTAGTCGCCGTACAACAGTTTCATGAGCACATCGATCACGGTGGTGGAGGCCCGGTAGTACTCCTTGGCCAGCGGCGACACCTCACAGGAGATCGACACCGCCACGTCGCCGAGCTCTTCGTGCACGAGTTCTCGGATTCGACGCTCATGCGATCCATTGACATAAGAATTCATGAGGCAGACCGCGACGCCCTGTACCTCGCAGCGCCGCAACACCTGCAGCTCGGCCCGCACCTGGGCCTCGTCCAAGGGGATGAACACCTCGCCCATCGCGGTGACCCGCTCGGGCACCGTTCGACGCAGGTAACGCGGGACGAGGGGCCGGGCCGCGTCGCCGAAGCTGCGGCGCCAGCCCGGATTGGTGATGTGCTCGACGGGCCGTTGCTGGGTTCCTTGGGCCAGGGTGTCGCGGAACCCGTCCGTCGCGATCATGGCGACCTTGGGGATGCGCCTGGTGATGACCGCGTTCAGCCCCGCGGTACTGGCCAGGTTGAAGACGGCGGCGCCGTCCACCCCGACTTCCGCGGCGCCGGCCAGAACGGAAACATCGCTCGACCGGACGTTCGTCGGAACCTTTACCGTCACGATGCGCCCCTCGTCGAGAGCCACCACGTCGGTGAAGGTGCCCCCGACGTCGACTCCGACCATGTTCACTGCCACAAGAAGTCTTCTCCATCCAGCCTGACGGCGCCGAGGCGACCCCATCGCTTCTGCTCCACGGTTTCGAGGCAGGACTGACATTTGACGACCTCGAACCAACCCCCGTCCCTGAGCACCGGGTAGGCCTTCAAGTCCTCCCCCGCGCAGGCCGGGCAGGTGCCCGCGACGGCAACCTTCTCCACGCTCGCGGTCGGGTGTGGCCACTCTGCCTCCGCCTGGCCGGTGGGACCGCTCACCAGGTTGCCCTCCTGCCGAGATCCGGTCGGTTGTTCGGCCCGGAGGCGGGCTGTCGCCTCAGGATCCAGCGCCAACCCCTCCGGATCGGTGGTCGGGTCCCCGATGACGACCACGCCGTAGTCCCGGGCCGCCCCCTCGATGGAGACGTACCCATCCCGAACGTCACGCAGCACGAGATTTGCGTCTCGATCGAACGGGTTGCCCCACCCGCTGCCCGCGTTGAACACGATCCGGGTAATGGCCCCCGCCGGGGTATCGACTGCGCCGGTCAGGAAGAAGTACTCGCCGTCGAGGTCCAACTCCCGCGTCTCGGAGTTCATGACGCCAAAGCACGGCCGGGCCGACCGGTAGAAATCCCCCTTGAGGGCCATAGGGAAGGAGCGCACATCGATGCCGGCCTCGGCCGGATCATCCCAGATCCAGATGCCACCGAGCAGACCGGGCTGGCCGCCATACACCCCGCCGCCCGCCGGCAGCTCGCGGGTCTTGAAGGCGTAGGGCATCTGACTGGCCGGCACTCGCCACAACTCGTCGCAAAAGATGGCGGCTCCTCCCCGGTGCAATCCGGGGCCGCCACTGTCCGGGATCACGCTCAGACGCAGTTGCAGCGAACGATTCGTCAGCTCGTCCATCTCCGTGCCCGCCTGGTACATGTTGTACAGGAGCACGCCTTGGAAACTGTCGCCGTCCGCCTCGACGCTCCCGGACCACGCACCCGTCTGCCTCATGCCGATGCTTCCTTTCCGCGGCCGCCGTTCCCGCCGTCACCCTCGTCGGATCCGATGCCAACGCTGAAGGTCGCCCAGGCCCTCCCGTCGGCCCGCTTTCCCGTCGGCAGAAAGGTGAAGTTCGGCGACTCGGCCCCAATGGCCGCGGGACCGAGCACGGGGTTAAGGGCCTTGAACGTGGCGTACATCATGGGGAGGACCACCTCGTGGTAGTACATGCACGAGTGAGGTGGGCTGGGATTGTTGAACGCCCCAGGCGGGAGCAAAATGTCCACGTCCCGGAGCGATCCTGAGGTGTAGCGGCTGTGACGGTCGATCAAGCATTTCAAGGCGATCGCGACCGCGCTCTTGCTGTCCGCCCAGGAACAGTTCAATGAATCAGGCGAGGCCAGCGAACTTCCGCTGAAGTCGAACTCGGCCCGGCTGCCACGCTTGATGAGGCGCAGCCGGACCAGGTACTCCTGATCACTGAGGGTATCGCCATCCACCTTCTCTTCGGCCTCGTACACACCATCCGGGATCTTGGCCAGGGCTGTCCTCATGGCCTCGGCCGATGCGTCAGCGGCATAGCGCATGGCCCCCAGATAGGCCGAGACCCCGTACCTGCGGATGGCGTCGTCGACCAGCCTGGCCCCGAGCTCGAGGGCGGCCTGGATGGAATGAATGTCCGGCGCGATCAACTCGCTGAACCGGGTGTTGGCCATCAAAAGGGCAAACAACGACCTGACCGGCTTGCCGCCGTCGAACAGCAACATCGGCGGAATGACCAGGCCGTCTTCGTACACGTCGGCCTTGGTTACATCGAAGCCGCCGGGACGCAGGCCGCCCATGTCCATCTGGTGAGCCCGAATGGTCACCGCGCCCAGCAGCTCGCCTTCCGAAAACAAGGGGCGAATGAACATCACGTCGTTGACGTGCGTGCCCACTCGATAATAGTCATTGACCATTATCACGTCGCCACTCTTCAGTTCTGATAACCCGTACTCCTCGAGCGATATGCGAACGCCATCTGTCATCGATCCGAGGAACAATGGCAAGGTGTTACTCACCGCAATTACCCCAAATGATGAGGATGCGGGCCCATTCAATGTGGCGGCTAGATCGGCAGAGTCGCGGACAATGGGGGAAAAGGCCGTCCGCATGACCTGGCTCACCATGTGCTTGATCACATAGTCGAACTTGTTGACAAGTACGGTCGCTGTGAAACGGTCGCAATCGTAGATATGCTCGAAATCTTGCGGTGACAAGTCCTTCAGTGAAGGGCTCAAACGGAGCGCCGGGAGTTCGTCGGCTAGCACAGTCCCCTCCTCCTTGTTGGACTTACGCCAGGGAGATGCAGGAGGCTACCACCGGCCCAAAAGACCGTCAAACATGGGAAAACAGACAGCCAAGGGCCAAATCGAGCGAGAGCAATTCCGCACCGATGCTACTGTCGCGCCCGTCGACCCCGTGCCTCGAGCTCCACATCCGTGGGGATCGCCGCACCGGTTCACGTAGGAGGCACCCATGCGGCAAATTTCCGGCAAGGTCGCCGTGGTAACCGGCGCAGCCAGCGGCATCGGCCGGGCCATGGCCGAGTGCCTGGCCGACGAAGGGGCGAAGGTGGCGGTGCTCGACATCGACAAATCGGCCGTGGAGGAGGTCGCCGCAGGCATCGAGCAGGCGGGCGGCCAGGCGCTGGCGCTGAGCTGCGACGTGTCGGTTCGGGCTGACGTCTGGGCCACCGCTGACACCGTGTTCCAACACTTCGGAGCCGTACACGTCCTCTGCAATAACGCCGGCGTCACGTGCTTCAAACCGATCACCGAGATGACGGACGACGACTGGGATTGGATCATCGGTGTCGATCTCTTGGGCGTCATCTACGGGCACCAGGCCTATCTGCCCAGGATGCTCGCCCAAGGCCACGAGGGCCATATCGTCAACACGTCATCCGGGGTGGGTGTGCTCCCCGACATACTCCCGGACCACACCGGATATGCCACGGCCAAGGCCGGTGTCGTCGGCCTCACCGCCAGCCTTCGAACCGAGCTCGCCGGCACAGGAATCGGTGTCTCGGTGCTCTGCCCCCAGATGGTGCGAACGGAGATCCTGCGAAGTACCCGGGTCCGTCAGGAGCGCTTCGGGGGTCCGGTCGAGTCCATGGAGATCGTGCCCGGAATTCCCGATCCCCTGAGCGACGCCATGGACCCGATCATCGTCGGTCGGTCGGTGGTAGACGCCATCAAGGCCAACCGGCAGTTCATTTTTCCCCACCCAGAGATGCGCGATCTGGTCGTGGCCTACTACGAGAGCATGCTCAACGACTTCTGAGGGGGGTGCTCGGGCCTGGCCCCGACGCGGTACTTCAGAGGGTGTCCGGCAGGCCCAGCATCTCGAGCGTGTTGCCCCGCAAGACCATCTCGAGCTCGCTCGCATCCATCAACTTCGCCATCTTCTCGATTGCGAGGAGGGTATCGGGCCAGGTGGTGTCCTGGTGCGGGTAGTCGACCTCGAAGGCGATCTGACTGACACCAATCGCCTCGCGGTCGCGCACGCCCGTCTCGTCATCGAAGAAGGTGAGGTAGACGCGTCCCTTCATGTAGGTGCTCGGCGGCTCCGTGATGATGGAAGGGAACTGGGCGTAGGTCTCATGGGTGTAGACCTTGTCGATCCGTTCGAGGACGTAGGGCACCCAGCCGATCTGGCTCTCGGAGAAGGCGATCTTGAGCTTCGGATAGCGGGCCAACACGCCGGAACACAGCCACTCGGTCATCGCGAGCTGGGAGACGTCGTGCTTCATGGTGAGCGTGACGGCCATCGGGGCGTGTGGACTGGCTTGCACCAGCTTGGAGCCGGATCCGATGTGCATGCAGATCACCGTGCTCGTCTCGTTGCACACGTCGAAGACGGGCTCCCAGAACCCGCTCGGGTCGTAGATCGAGGGCAGGCCGAGGTAGTTGGGGATCTCCGGGAAGGTGATGGCTCGACAGCCACGGCCGGCATTGCGTCGTATCTCCGCGGCGGTGGCTACCGGATCCCAGAACGGCACCAGGCACAGGGGGATGAGCCGGCCACCATAGGGCCCGCACCACTCATCGATCATCCAGTCGTTGTAGGCCCGGACACACTTCATGGCGATGTCCTTGTCCTTGGCCTCATGGAAGATCTGCCCGCAGAACCTGATCATGTTGGGAAAGCACAACGACCGTTCCGTGTGGTTGAGGTCCATGTCGGCGACGCGAGCCGCGGGTTCGTAATACCCCGGGCGCATGTCGGCGTAGTTGATCGGCTCCGGAGTGTGCATTTCCCACGGGAGCCCGGCGCACGCGGAGACCCGACTCATGGGCTTGGCCCAGCCCTCGTACACCCACCAGTCGGTCATCGGACCGTCTTTGCCCTTGATGTACACCGTGCCCCCGGTGTCAGGGTCGGTCGTCGTCTCGCAGGTGTCCCGCTCCACGCGAGGACCCAGCTCGCGATCACGCGTCGACAAACGGTCCCACCAGATGTGGGGTGGCTCCACCACATGATCGTCCGCCGAGACGACCAAAGGATACTCATACGGCAAACCGGTCATTGCGGTATACCCTCCCTTTCAGGACACCGCCCATGAGCGGCTGCCCAATTCCTCGAGACCTGGTCCGGAATGCTAGCCAAAGCCCGAGGGTGTGAACTGGTTGGAGCGTAAGATCCCTCCATCAGTCTGTCAAGAATTCTATCATTTCGAAAATGACCGTCCCCTCGATTCGCCCTTGAACCTGGAGCTCAGCGCCGCGGAAGTGAAGCAGCTATGGGCGTTTCAGGACGGATCGATCATGTACCCCGATGTGCGCGACCACCTGCGCAAGAGCTGGGGATTCTGCCCTCGGCACACCTGGGCCTCGGCGCTCACCGAACCCGCGCTGCGCTGGGACGTCCACGGCACGGTGCTGCTCTATGAGGACCTGACTGGCCGGGCCGTGGCCGCCCTCCGCCGTCCGGCGCGACGCGACACGACCATCGCTCGTCGCCTCCAGGCGCGGGCCAGCTGCCTGACGTGCGACTTCCTCGACGTCGCCGCCAACCTCAAACCGGAGCCGAGCTTGCGCGCCGCTCGGGACCAGGTCAATCGCCGCCGACGCTTTACCGAACTGCTCCGCCAAGTGGAGCCGGTGTGGTCGACCCGGACCTGCCCGGCGTGCCGAGGTGGCCAAGGGCTCATCTGCCGCCAACACATCCTGGCCGGGACCAAGGTGCCTACCGACCTGGCCGACGGGTTGGCCGGCGTGCACGCTCGGCTGATCAGGTTGAGCGACTCGATGCGGTGGCAGGGACCAACCCCCACCCTCGAGGAACGGGCGTCATGGGTCGAGGCCCTTGGTTGGTTCGCCGGGTGGGAGTAGGGGCTACTCGGGCGCTCAGCCCAGCTCTTGACCCGACCGCATCTTGCGGGCGGCTGCCGCCCCTTCGACCATGGGAGTCGAGCCGGGGGCCGCGACGTAGGTCGACACATCCCGGCGGTAGTTGAGGAACGAGAAGGCGCCCGGGGTGCGGAACCCGTAGCGGTATCCCCCCGGGATGGCCACGCTCATGCCAGGACCGACCCGCGTCCGCCCCAACCTGAGTTCGCCGCTGGTCACCCTGATGATCTCGTCTTCGGAGTGCGTGTGGGAGCCGACAACCTGGGCCGCCGGACCGGAGACCTCGAAGAAGGCCAATCGACAGGTGGGGCAATGCGAATCCGCGTAGTAGACCGCGCCCGGCCCATCGTCGGAACCCACTCGCGCCGTGTCGTCCGGTCGGGCGACGTGAACCCGGCGGCCCTCGACGGGCGGCGGTCCGTAGAGGCCGTCGTTGGGAGCGTCCACGGACGTCGGGCCGAAATGGACGACCTTGGAGGGCTTCAGCGCACGCGCCGTGGCGGGTACCCCAGCTTCGATGATGGCGGCCGATCTCGGGCCGCAGGCCTCACCGTCGACTTCCATCTCGCCGTCGACGACGAAGACCACCTCGTCGCCATGCTGCGATCCCCATCGCAATTCCGCGCCGGCGTCGAGGTCGGCCTCGACCTCCCAAAGCGAATAGCCCTCCGGATGGAACAGGGTGCTGTGAATCTCTCCGTCAGCCTCGCAGGATGGAGCCAGATAACCATTCTCCAACGGCGCGTTTGACTCTGTCACCTCTATCGCTGCCATCTCGCCTCCTAACTCGGCTCGGGTCGACCCCGGCTCATCGTAGGGCAACGCACCATCAACCGCCCTTCAACCTCTCGAAGGCGAGGGCTGCCCCGGCGGCCGGCCATTGCATCTGGTACAAACGGCCGAGTCCCGAGGCGGTGATATACGCGGCTCGACGGTCGTCCACGCCGAAGCAGATATTGGTGATCAGCGGGTCGTCATCGGGAACCGCAAAGAACCCCAAACACTCCCCGTCCGGACTGATCTGGATGATCCCGCCCTTCATGATTACCGCGACGCAGACGTTGCCGTCTCCGTCGACCGCCAGCGAGTCGTAGTACACGAACTCGGGTGACTGGTACAGGAGCTCGGCGCCACCTGGGAACCGCATACCGGTCCGCTTGGTCAGGACCCCTGGTGATTGGACCGGCCAGGACCACACTCTTGCGGTCCGGCTGTCCGCCACATAGAGGCGACTCCAGTCGGGCGACAGCCCGATCCCGTTGGGGTCAAGGACAGGAAAGGCCGCCTCCTGTATGCCGCGCCCGTCCGGCTGGGCGTAGTAAATGACCCCGTCGTCGCTCTTGCGCTCGTACCACGTCCCGATATCCGTGAAGTAGAAACCTCCGGTGTTATCGAACACTATGTCGTTGGGGGCATTCAATCGGTTCGGTCCGCAATGGTCATAGAGCGTCTCCACCTGGCCGCTCTCGGGATCAACTCGTTGGATCGACCCGCCGAGGTACTTTTCGGCCCGACCGGTAGGTGCCGGCCGGCCGTCCTCCTCGGTCCAGTCGAAGCCGCCGTTGTTGCATACATAGACGCAACCGTCGGGACCGATCGCCGCACCGTTGGGACCGCCCCCGCAGTGCGCGACCACCGTCTTGTCGCCCGAGGTGGACATCCGAACCAGGTCCCCGCTCTGGATCTCGCAGACCAGGACGTCCCCGCCCGGAAGGGCTACAGGTCCCTCTGGGAACACCAGCCCGGTGCCAAACACATCCATGGTTGTCGTCCTTTCACGCCTCGTGCCCATAACCCTGGCCCGCAGCCTGGAGGGCTGGGACCGGGCGGAACGCTACTTCTCCGGGGTCAGGCTGGCAACGGACCGGCCCGCCAGCGTCGCTGATCGTGAATTCGGATCAGCTGGTGACGCCGGGCTGACAACGCCTCAGACGATGGCACCAGCGCTCGTATGCAACACCTGACCGGTGACTTGCCGGCTGGCGGGCAGGCACAGGAAAACAATCACCTCGGCCACATCTTCAGGAGCGGACGGGCGTCCAAAGGCATTCGCAAGTGCCCCTTCCGATGCCAGCTTTTGCATCTTGGCCGCGTGCTCATCGGGTGTGTCGCCACTGGCGCGGACCCGAGGAGTATCCGTCAACCCGGGCGCAACCGCGTTCACGTTGACATCGAGGGCCGAAAGGTAGCCCGCCGCGGTGCGGGTGAGGCCGAGCAGCGCCCCTTTCGAAGCGACGTAGTCCGGCCCGGAAACGAACATGGCCCGAAACAGGGAGCTGCTGAGGACGTTGATAATCCGGCCGCCGCCCCCGCGTGTTGCGACATGGCGCCCGAACGCTTGGGTGAGCAGGAACGGAGCCTTCACGTTCACGGCCATCGAGCGATCCCACGCCGCCTCGGACAGGTCCAGTAGTGACCCGCCTCCGGTGACGCCGGCATTGTTCACGAGGATATCCAGTCGGCCAAAACGGGCCACCACCCTGTCCACCAGTCCGGTAACGGCACTGGATTCCGCCAGATCCGCGGGAAACGCCTCGGATTGGCCACCCCGCCTTTCGAGCTCGGACGCGACCGTTCGCGCCGCGTCACCGTCGAAATCCACGATGGCGACTGCGGCACCCTGCTCCTGCAGCAACAACGCAGTCGAGCGGCCTATCCCTGCACCGCTGCCGGTCACGAGTGCGACCTTTTCTGCCAGTTGATCCATCAGCCCTCCCAAGCTTGTCCCGTCTTCAGCCAAAGACCCCGTTCACGGGAGCGGGCGACCCATCAGCACCGAGTCCCACAACTCACCGTTTCGCCGACGATAATGACGCCGTTTGCGGCCCTCCTCGACAAAACCGGCGGCGTGGTACAGACCCAGCGCAGCCCGGTTGTGGGGCCACACCTCCAGAGCCATCTTGTGGGCGCCTGACGCGGCGGCCCACCCGATAGCCGCGCCGAGCAGCATTCTCCCGATCCCTTGCCCGCGCCAGCCCTCGGCGATCAACATGCCGATGTCGGCCACTCCATAGGGGGCGATGGTCACTGCGATATGTCCCACTGGGCCGGGACCGCCATCTACCGCGCCGTCGGCAACCAGGACCGTCGAGGACACGCCTTCGATCATCGACGCCAGGCGAATGCGCCGAGCCTCACGGTCGAACGGCACTTCGACGCCGATCCACAGTCCCTCTGCCGCGACCGCCCACGTCTGGTCGAGCAGCGCATCGAGGTCATCCTCCACTGCAGGCCGTACCGTGATCTGGCCGGTTGCAGGAAGCCCTGGGTCCACGGCCCCAGTCTGGCCGGTGGCCGACGATGGCGCCGGTGGTTTCCTTCTGACCGGGTCCATGGGATATACCGAGGCGTGCCCAATCGGCGCGGCGTATTCGTCGCCTGCGGTGCCATCGCCCTCTGCGGGTGGACTGCGTGGGTGAGCGGGTTTCCCCGCGCCAGCCCGTCGGCGGTCGCCACCTGGCTGGTGTCGCTGTTGGCGGTCCTCGCGGTCGATGTCCTCCTCTGGCAAGGCCAACGCGGGCGTAGCCCGGGAGTGCGCTTGACTCCCGCCCGCATGCCGTGGCCGCGCTCCGGCTGCGGCGGATGGCGCCGAGCCCTGGTCGGCGTGTCGCCCTGGCTGGCGCTCTCGGCGATCGTGCTGATCTGGGAGATCCTGGGAATCGACACCGGTAGGCGGGCTCCGCACCTGACGATCAGCTCTTTGACGGCAGAGTTTCGGCCGTTACATGCGGCCATGCTCCTCGTCTGGATGCTGGCCGGTCTCGGTTATGGTGCGGCCCGGGCCAGAGCTCCCCTCGCCCCGCAAGCACCGACGGGCGCGGTGTTCACGCCCGGGGCCCCCCCTCCTCCCGCCAACAGCAGGGCCGTACCTGTGCCGCTGATGCCCGCGTTGTTGTTACCGGCCAGCAATCCAGCCGGCGTGGCCTTCTGGATCGCGGTCGTGCTGGCAGCCGTCGCCATCGATCTGGCCGGGCGGCGGTCAGGCGGTCGCCTGGCGAATGCCGAGGAGCTCCTCCGGTTCGTCACGACGGATCGCCTCGTGAACGCACTGGTCGTCGTGGCCTGGACCTATGCCGGGTACCACCTCTTTGCCCACTGACTGAGGACCTGGTCCAGGACCACCTCGTCAACCATGACCCGGCACGGGAAGACCAAGTAACAGGCCAGGCGCGACCAAGTTTCGAGCCGCGCCCGGGAGCTCCTCGAGGGCGAGGCGATCGCCCGACGCGGCATGGGCGCGCAGGACCAGGCAGTCAGCCAGGGAGGATGCAGATGGCGGACGTGGGGGTAGGCCTTTGGTATCGCCCGTGATCTCGGCGAGCAGCGCGCTGGTTGCCACTTGGGTCGGTGGGGAGTCCAGTAGGCGCGCCGCCCGAGCCGCCCGTTCGGCCCAGGTGAGGGCTTCCCCAGCCCGATCCGACAAGACGAGCGCCAATGCGGTCAACATCCCGATGGCATCGACCACGGGATTGCTCTTGTGCGCCTCCCGAAAGCCCAACAGCTCGGAGTGGGCCAAGGCCTCGTCCAGCCGGCCGGCCAAGACCAACTCCGCCTGGATCACATGCGCGGCCATACCCGCCACCGGGTCTGGAGAGGAGACCGGCGGGAAGGGCGGGGCGGCCTGGTCGGCGCCTTCGGCAACGGCCACCGCGAAACTCGCAGCCCAACCGAACCAAGGTTCGTGCTGTTCGGGCCGCAGCAGCCGACCCAGGGCCCCGGCGTGGCCAGCCGCCACCTGGATGCGACCCCCGAAACGAGCCATAACGGCGAGCAGGCTCTGGCCGTGCACGGCGCTGCCGACCGCTCCAATGTCCTCTGCCACCTCGGCCAGGCGAGCCGCGAACTGTTCGGCGGTGGCTGTATCGGTCGCCCCTCCCCACATGGATCTCAAGAAGTGGTGCCAGGCCAGAGCAGTCAGGGCGGATACCTGTTTGGCTCGATCGCCCACCTCGTCGGCAAACTCCAGGGCGCCCGCGAGCCAGGCAGGCACTCTCTTGTCCGTAGGTTTGGCCAGGCAGAGGAAGGACGACGCGGCCACGGCCCCCGCCCGATCGCCGGTCCGTTCGAACGCATGGAGCGCCCGGTTCAAGTCTGCAGCTGACTGCTCCATGTGGCTCAGGTTGAAGCTCGCCACCCCGGCGTTGGCGATCGCCCAGGCCGAACGGACCTCCTCCCCAAGCTGCTGCCACCTGAGGCTCACCTCGAGCAGACGTTCCCTGGCCCAGGCCGGATCGCTGAACAGCATGATCCGGGCCAGCCCGTGGTCCCGCTCGGCCGCGGGAACCGGGTCATCGGGATCATCGGGGACGAGGCAGAGTGTGCGCCGGGCCGCGTTGTCGTCGCCGGCCAGCTCCTGAAGGCGGGCCAGACCGAGAAGGGTCGACGAGCGTCGGCACCCGAGCGCTACCGCCCGCTCGAGTAACCGGCTGGCATCGGCCAGGCGAGACTGCGCCAGAAAGTCCTCGCCGACAGCGGCAAGACCGTCCGCCGCCTCGGCCGCCACCGCGGCATTGTCGGAAAGAAAGTGGGCCGCCCGCTCCAAATGCCGGGCCCGGTCATCGGGCCGGCTGACAACTTCCGCGGCTCTCAGGTGCAGTTCCCCGCGACGTGGCGCGGGAGCGTCTCGTAGGCCACCTCACGCAGCATCGGATCGACGGATTCGTAGCCACCGGTGGAGGCCTGGTGCAAAAACCCCGCGGCAACCAACGATCCCAGACGCGCCTTCGGCACCCGAAGGACCCAACCTGGCAATCTGGTCGGCCGACGAACCGTCCCCGAGCACGGCCGCATGCTGGAACACCGATTTGAGGAATGGTCCAGCGGCGTCGAGACGGGCCGACAACAACGCCTGGAGCGTCGCGGGGACAGACGCAGCCGATCCCAACCGGTAGGAGCCACCATCATCGATCAGCGACCCTCGGGTCCGGGCCATGCGCACCAGCTCCCGGAGATACAGGGGATTGCCACCGGCGCGCTCGGCGAGGAACGCGGCGGCTTCCGGGGCGAGAGGCTTGTCAGAGACGAAAGCCGCGGCCAATTTCCCCGCATCAACAGGCCCCAACGGAGCCAGCCGAAGCGTGGTCGCGGCGGGGAAACGGCCGAGCCATTCGCTCGGTTCGTTGCGGCCCACCAGCATCACCAGAATCCGGCATCGGGGCAGGCGCCCGGTCAGCTCAGCGAGCAGTCCGAGCGAGTTCTCTCCGCTGCGATGCATGTCGTCGAGGATGATGGCAACCGGACGGGCCGAGCTCTTCTCCTCCAACAGTCGGACCAGCCCCCACATCTGTTCGGCGTGGAGACCGGCCGGGTCTATCGCCTTTAACGACTCGTCGGGGGTTCCGGCCAAGGAACGCACCCTGGCCGTGACCTCCTCGTCGAGGGCTGGGCCCAGCTGGCCCAGGGCGTCTGCCGCGACCCGGGAACCGCCCATGGGTCCGTACGCCGGATACGCGGCCCGCACGGCCAGCCCCTCGGGTGTTACCAGGCGAGCCAGCTCATTGGCGAGACGGGTCTTGCCGGATCCGGCATCTCCGCAAAGGAGGGCGATCTCCACTTGCCCGTCGCCGCATACCCGCCGCCACAGATGACCGAGGTAGGCCATCTCGGCGTCCCGGCCCAGCAGCGGAACCTCGTCGACTGCCACACCCACGTCGGCCGGCTCCATCGAGACGGCTTCCCACACGTCGACGGGCTCTCGTTTTCCCTTCAGGACAACGGCCGGCCGAGCCCGGAAACGGGCTCGGCTGCCGACCAGCTCGGCGGTCAGGGCCCCGCACAGAACCTCGCCAGGACCTGCCACCTCTTCCAACCGGGCGGCCACGTTGACGGTGTCGCCGATCACGGTGCTGTCACCTGATCGACCCACCGCCGTGGCCATCACCTCACCCGAGTTGATGCCGGTCGAGAACAACAGGTCGCCGCCGAGGCGGCGCATGGCCAGGCCCACGGCCACGGCGCGCTCCGCGTCGTCGTCGTGGGCGACGGGCACCCCGAACACGGCCATCAGTGAGTCGCCCATGTACTTGTCGATGACGCCGCCGTGGCTGGATACCACGGCACCGAGCCGCCGGAAGGCGATATCGACCATCCGGGCGACCACCTCGGGGTCGGTGCGCTCGGCCAGCGACGTGAAGCCGACGACGTCCGCAAACAGGACCGTGGCCAACTTGCGCTCCTGCAACGGTTGTGGCGTCGGCTCGCTGAGCTGGCTGGCCTCGCCAGGCGGGCTGGCCTCGCCAGGCGGGCTGGCCTCGCCAGGCGGGCTGGCCTCGCCCGTCAGAGGTGATCCACAACCACCGCAGAACAGCTGCTGCTCGCGGTATACCACCCCGCACACCGCGCAAGCGCCCACGTCCAGCCGCTGACCGCATTCACCGCAGAAGAGAAAGCCTTCGGGGCTCTCGGCGCCACACCGGCGACACAGCGGCACCCCGCCAAGTTACCGGGTCAACGGTGCGAGCAAAGCGCCGAATCACTCACCCGCCAACCCCCTCAGTCCACGGGGCCTGTGTTTTGCATCCGGCACGGCTCGGGTAAAGTTAGCTTTGTGAATAAGCTGTGTTAGGACAAGTCGACGGTCGGAACGGAGTCGCACCGCCGAGCCCTGACGTGGGAGGTCATGGGCCGGAGAGTCAGAGTGACCACCGCCCGGTCACCCGGGGGTTTCACGAGCCCGAGCACGCCAAAGATACGGTGGAAAGGGCGCGCCGGGCGTTCGACGCGGTCAGAGGCTCGCGCCCCTTCGCACCTCTCGTCGTGGTGATCGCCGCCCTCAACGAGGCCGACAACCTCCCAGCCGTTCTTACCGAGATTCCCGAGGCCATCGGCGAGGAGCCGTTCGACGTGCTGGTCGTGGATGACGGCTCCACGGACGACACCGCGATGGTCGCCGCGCAGCACGGAGCCGCCCTGCTGCGCTTGGAGCGCAACTGCGGCCATGGCGTGGCGCTGCGAGCCGGGTACCGGATCGCCTGGGAACACGGAGCCCGTTACATCGCCACCCTCGACGCCGACGGACAATGGGACCCGGCAGACCTGCCTGGCATGGTGCGTCTGGTGGCCTCTGGGGATGCCGACATCGTCATCGGCTCGCGAGCGCTCGGTGCCACCGAGGACACCGATCCGTTCCGCAATCTCGGGGTCCGCGTCTTCTCCCTATTGGCTCGCCGCCTCACGGGCGCCAACGTCACCGACACCTCGTCCGGCTTGCGGGTGATGACGCCCGCACTCTTGCAGCAGGTGCCCCAGATCCAACCGCAGTATCAGACCTCCGAGCTGTTGGTGGGCGCCGCCCTCGCCGGCTTCCGCATCGCGGAGGTACCCACGGTGATGCGGCCTCGAATCTCGGGCGCGTCCAAGAAAGGGCGCAACCTGGCGTACGGCTGGCGCTACGCCCGGGTGATGATCGGGACCTGGTGGCGGGAGTCCCGCCGCCATCGCCCCGGCCTGCTCAGGCGTCGCTCGGTGGAAACGGCCTTCCCGCCCGTTCGCTGAGATCAAGCCCGCCTCCGCGAATGGCGAACGGGATCCGGCGTTAGGTGATCAGGTCGTGTCCGAGATAGGGGACGAGGGCATCCGGTACGCGGACGCTCCCGTCTGGCAGCTGACCGTGCTCGATCACCGCCGCCCAGATGCGCGGCGTCGCCAGTCCTGAACCGTTGAGGGCATGCACGAACTCGACGCCACCCCCATCCCTGCGGAAACGGATCTGACCCCGCCGGGCCTGGAAGTCGGTGACCAGGCTCACCGACGAAACCTCGAGCCAGCGATCGACGCCGGGAGCGTAGACCTCGAGGTCGCAGACCTTGGCTGCCGAGAACGTCAGGTCACCGGCGCACAATTCGACGATCCGGTAAGGAAGTCCGAGGACCTGTAGGGCGCGTTCCGCGTCGGCCAGGAGCGAGACGAATTCCGCCTCGCCGTCCTCGGGTCGGCACAACTTCACCAACTCCACTTTGTGGAACTCGTGCAGGCGCTGCATGCCGCGGGTGTCCTTGCCCGCCGCGCCGGCTTCCCGGCGCCAGCACACCGTATAGGCCATGTAGCGGCGGGGAAGCTCCGCCTCGGGAAGGATTTCTCCCTGATGCATGCCCATCAGCGGCACTTCGGCGGTGGGAACCAGCCATAAGTCGTCGTCGCGAACGCGATAGGCCTGGGTGTCAAATTTGGTGAGATGCCCGGTGCGAGAGATCACTTCGGTACGAACCAGGTGGGGTGGGGCGATCTCCTCGTAAGTGTCCCGATGCAAGGCCAGCCCGAGGTCCACGAGGGCGCGCGAGCAGTCGGGCCCCGTCGCCGCGAAGCAGCGAGAACATGGCGCCGCTCAGCTTGGCGGCTCGCTCCCCGTCGTAGATGCCGAGCCGTTCGGCAACCTCCCAGTGGGGCGCCCAGGTGCGGCCCTCGTAGTCCGCCGGGTTGTACCCATGGGTTCGGAGGATCACGTTGTCGGCTTCACTCTTGCCATCCGGCACGTCGTCGGCGGGCAGGTTGGGGATGCGCATCACCACGTCATCGAGGTCCGCCTGGGCGACGCGCTGCTCCTCCTCCAACCGGTCCAGGCCGAGCTTCAACTCGGCCAACTCCGCCCGCAGGAGATCAGCTTCCGCGTGCTGGCTCTGGCGCTTCAGGGTCCCAACCCGGCTGGCGCCGGCATTCATCTCAGCGCGCGCTTCGTCGACCTGGCGTACCTTTTCGCGCCGCACGGTAGCGAGACGACGAGCCGACTCCAGAAGGTCCGCATCCACGCCGCGCCGGACCAGACGGCGGGCAGTGGCTTCGAAATCGTCGAGCAGCAGCCGGATGTCGATCATGGAACATCCGAGATTACCCGCCCGGCGCGACCGCCCCTGACGGTTCTACGGCCGATGGCCCGGGGGTGGCCGGTGGAGAGGAGACCGCCGCCGGGCTGAACACCACGAACTCGTAGAGCGCAAACTTGATCACGAAGAAGAGGCCGGACACGGCGAGAAAGGCTGCGGCCACCAGTACCGTTTGCCAGGCTCGGTCGGGCGACATATGCACTGCGACCGCTTCGACCCAGTGGGTAACGAGCGCGGAAGCGGCAAAGCTGCATGCGATGACCACCACGTACAGGGTGATCTCGGCTCTACGGCTCCGACCTCGCCGGTCCGGCCAGGCCCACCGCCGATTGAGGGCGTAGTTGGGCGCGGCCGCGCCGATGAAGCCGGCCGCAGTGGCCCAGGTCGTTCCGGCGTGGAGCAGACCGAACATCGCCGCGAACGTCAGTTCGCCGATGACGGCCGCAACAATGGAGCCGGCGCTGTAGCCGACGACCCGTCGGGTGAGGGGATGACGGAGGACACTGGCGCGTTGTCCGGCTGTCATGAGGCACCAACCGGCCCGAGCGCGTGGACGTCTGCGACCGTCCCCCGCCCGCGGCGGGGGACCCGGTGACCATCACCCGGACTGCAGTAGCCGACGTCCCCGGTGGCAGCGTGGCCAGCAGGAAGGGCGCCGCGCCACGGCCATCACCGACCGAGGCGCCGGCTTGGGCCACGGTCCGCCAGCTGCCATCTGGATCGCGAAGCTGAAGAACCACGGAGGTGGTGGCGCCGGGCACGCCGGCCGTTCCCACGGTGACCTGGTTGACCGGCTCGGCCCGGCCCCAATCCCATTCCTCGATGTTGACGGCGCGCAGGCCGGTCGTGCCTGATTGCGTGGCCGACGCAACCAGGTCTTGCAGGTTGGGGTGCGCCGTGCCCGGACCTATCAGCTCGAACACCGATGCGTTGTCACGGGATGTGTGGAGTAACGGGACGGCCCAATCGCTGGACTTCGCGACCGACAAGAGGCACGGCCCGTCGACCTGGCCGAATTTGTTGAGATCGCCCAGGAGCAGAAAACCGGCGTCATCGGAGGCCAACTCGTTGCGAACGGTTGGCACCTGACACGTCGTGAGCGTACCCAGAAAGGCGTTGTTGGCCGTGCGGTGGCCGGTAAAGAGCGCGGTGGACGACAGGTAGCTCGTCTCCACCACTTGCGAGGAAGCCCCGAGCTGGGAAAGAAGTCGGGCATAACGAGCGCCCTCGAATTGGGACGCGTTCTGACCCACCGCGAACAAATAGTCACGCGAAAACTGAAACGCCAGCGGCACGGCTACCGCAGCCGCGACGACCAAGGCGGCGCACGCGGCGGTCACTGTCATGGTGACCGAACTCGCCCTTCCGGGCGAGCCACCCGCGGCCTCGACAAGGCGAGGGGCCGGGCGCCACGATCGCGCCCAGCCGCGGATCTGGTGCCAGACGGCCAATCCGCCGAGCACGTACCAGGCCGTCACTATGGGAAGGACCAGGATGACGCGGCGCTCGTTGATATCTGGCCACAACAGCGTCATGGCCAGATAGGCGGGCGCGATAACGATGGCCGAGTCGCGATAGCGGCGGGCCCAGACCACGGCACCGACCACCGTGAGCACGGACACCTGCCAGGAGAGCACCTTCCACAGATCGGGGTCGTGCCCATGGAGCGGGAGTGGGCTGAGATACGGAAGGAGGGTCGTGGGAATTGCCGTGGACAGCATCTGCCAGACCGAGTGCGGGGCCACGTGGACGAGCCGCCCGGTGAGCCCGCCGCTGTAGTAGGTGCCCAACTGCTGGGAGTACAGCGTTCCCGCTGCTGGAAGGCCGTGGGCGAGTCGGACGATGAGGACAGGAAGCAGCAGGATGGCCACGCCGATCGCGGCCAGGAGGGTTTTCTGGCGGCGGGCGGGGCTGCGTCGTAGTAGCACCCACAGCACCACACCGATGGCGACGCCGATGCCCGCCTCCTTCAGCCACACCAACCCGGCCGCCGCCAGCACGACCCCTATCCCCGTCCACGTCCATGCCTGGGGTTGCTCGTCCCAGCGGTCGAGCAGGAGCAGAAGGACCAGCAAGAGGACGAGGAAGGGAGTCTCGGCCATGACCATGCTCCCGAAGGTGGCCAGAGGAGGGCCCAGGGCAAGGAGAACCAGGGTGGCGGTCCGGGCCACATCCCCCACCCGGCGTCGACCCAGATAGATCCACGTGAGCGGGAACAACGCCGCGAAACAGGCGACGGACAGGAGCCGCAATGGAACGTAGGTGTGGGACCAAATCCACAGCAGCGGCACGAGCAGGGCCGGATAGCCGGGCAGGTAGGACCCGGAAACTAGTGTCCCATTCGCCACGTGGCCTGAGAGGCCCTCACCGGCGAGAAGGGCGCGTGCGGTGAGGATGTAGCCGGAATCGTCGTCGAAGGAGCCCACGAAGTAGTGGGGGGCGACCACCGCGACGTGGATCAGCCCCAGAAGCAGTGGAACACCCACCAGCACCACCGGCCGGCGCCACCACGGAGCCGCGATCCCCGCCGAGGGGGGGCGCTGCGCCCGGGGGTCGCTCGCTTGACGGGTGCCGGCGGAGATCACGAAACCAGCGGACGGTCCGGTGACAAAGCCCCTAACGCCAACCACGGCCCCAGCGAGTGTCCTGCGGTACGCCGAGGGCTGGATGGCCTGCCATCTGGCCCCATCCGTGCACCGATCGACATCGCACACAAGCTACTGGCGGCGGACAAGGTCATCGACAGCGGCGACCTCGCGACGGGAGGCCGACGGGCGAGGGGCGGCCGGCCCCAGGTATCCGTCTCCCCCCGAGGTTCAAAATGCGCACGCTTGGTCTCCTGTCGAGCTGTCGCGGCCAGCGGGCCGAACCCGGTCTACCGCCAGTTTCTGAGAGTTTGCTGAGATCAGGCGGGCCAGGTCCTCGCCACCCTCGACCAGGGTCCGGCCCAGGACCAGCTGGCCACGGATCAGGCGAACTGCACGGCGGAAGGAGGTTCGGTCAGCGGGGTCCGCGGCGAGCGACCCGCCGCCCGCCGGATCGTCCGGCACCACACTCACCTCGGGCGCCTCGTCCTCGACCACCACCTCCCCCGGGACGGGCCCGACCGGCTCGTCCCACTCGACCAGCTCGAGTTCGAGCGGGTCCGGCCCGCCGACCGCGTGTTCGGCCGTGAACGCTGACCAGCAGGCCGTCACCCAGGACCACAACTCGCTCACTCAGGCGCAGAACAGCCTCAACCAGGACCAGCTCTCGATCGAGGCCAAGCGGTACGTCAGCCCGGCATGACCGCCCAGGTGCCGGTGACGGTGGGGCTTCCGCCAACTGGGGCGATCGCCGAGAAACACCACGGGTCAGGATCCTCGTCATCGTCGGCCAGCTTCGCCGGCCCGGCCCGTCAGTTCGCCGCGGCCCGTGGGGCGGGCGGGCGGGGAGGGACGGCAGGCACCGCGGGAAGCGGGGCCACGGGTGCCGGAGCGGCTGGAGGGGGAGCGCCCTCGAGTGGTGCCGGCGGGTTCGGCGCGGCGGCCACCGGCACCGGGATCGGGGTGACCGGGCCAACCCTCGATCTATCGAATGCGTCGGGCAACATCGTAAAAGTCCAGGTGAGCCCCTCGACCACCGTCACCCGGACGGCCAAGTCCGGCCTGAGCGGGCTTCACATCGGCGACACCCTGGTGATAGCCGGGTCCGCGTCGGGTGGGGTGGTGCACGACAAGTCGGTGCGCGCCACAGGAGCCGGCGTGGGCGCTGGCGGGTCCGGCTTCAGCGGTAGCGGATTCGGGGGCTTCGGGGGCTGATCCAGCTTCGGGCCGGCAGGGGTCCGGCTGTCGGGCGAATCGCGCCGTTCACTCCGTCGCCGGGCTCTTTTCGAGCCGCCGCTCGACGACCCGTACCCCGATCCACAGGGCGCCGGCCAACATGAGTGTGCCGATGACGCTCAGCACCACCGTCGTGCTGAGACCCACGACCACCAATGCCAAACCGACAACGAGGAGAGGGACGGCCCACCAAGGGCTGCGCAGCCACGCCGGGATGCGGGGCAAATGGGCGACCAAGTGAAGCCGGCTGGCTCCTCTGAGCCGTCTCGCCAGTTGCGGATCGTCGGCAGCAGCCACCGCCTCGAGACTGGCCAGGGCAGCGCGCTCCCTGTCCGTGAGACTCGCATCGTCTCGAGTGCTCATCTCACCTCCCCTCTGTCATCCCTAACATCCATTTTGCACGCTTACGGCGCCATACGGCACCTATTCTCTACCCTGACGGGGGTCTAGACCAGAGCGAAACCGGAAATCTCCGCGAAACGGCGGGTATCACCATCCCGGCGGGGAGGCGAGCGCACCCATGAAGTGGCTTTGCGGTGGTTACTAACGTGGCGGCATGGCCAACCAGACGCCCCGCTCGCCCCGCAGCCGGGCAGCCTCGACCTCGCCCTTCTCGGCCCGGGCCGCTGCCTCGACGACGCCTCCCGAAACGGCCACCCCAGTGACAGCCGGCGAGGAGGCGCCCCAACCGGCGAGGCGTAGGACGCCTCGCAAAACCACGCCCCGGCGGTCTGCCGCACCGGCTCGCCCGCGTTCGACGCTGGCCATCGACATCGGCGGCACCGGGCTGAAAGCCGCCGTGCTCGACGAGGCCGGCCAGATCGAGCAGGACCGGGTGCGCATCCCCACCCCGTATCCCATGTCACCCCAGAAGCTCGTCACCGTGCTGGTGGACATGGTCAAGCCGCTGCCGGCCTTCGATCGAGTGTCGGCCGGATTCCCTGGCATGGTCCGCAGCGGCCGCATCCTCTCCGCCCCGCACTTCATCTCACCGGACGGGCCCGGGGGAACTCCCGTGTCGAAACTGGCGAGGGCATGGGAGGGGTTCGATCTCGAATCGGAGCTCGCCCGGGCCACCGGAAAGCCGACGAAGGTGGCCAACGACGCCGACCTCCAGGGGGCGGCCGTGGTCGAGGGGAAGGGCCTCGAAGTGGTCCTCACCTTGGGGACTGGCGTAGGTACCGCCTTCTTCTTCGAAGGACGCCTACTCCCCCACTTCGAGTTCGCCCACACGCCCTTCCGCAAGGGGGCGACGTACAACGAAGAGCTCGGCGAGGCAGCGCGCTGCTCCATCGGCAACAAGAAGTGGCAGAAGCGGGTGCTAGAGGCGATCGAGACGTTCCATGCGCTGACGTTCTTCGATCACTGCTATATCGGGGGAGGCAACTCCTCCCGGATCAGCGTCGACCTGCCGGAGAACGTCTCCCTGGTCGACAACCGCGCTGGCATCCTCGGCGGTATAAAGCTGTGGGAGCGGGCTTGAGTCTGGAGCGACAGACCGCGCCGCTACACGCGGACCAGCGTCAGCGCTTTGCCGGTCGCCATCTCGGCCAACACCTGGCGGTGCCACGCTCGTGATGCTTCCAAGCTCGGCCCCTCGAGCCGCCGGCCTCCGGCCATGACGGTCGATTGCAACGAACGGCCGCCAACCGGCGTGGGCCCGGGTTTCGCAGCCACCACTTCGGAGGCTCGGGCCGGTACCCGCCAGGCCCATTTCCGCCCGGGGACCGTCGCCTTCCCGGGCGATCGTTTGGCCACGGGACGGCCGGCCGCGGCAACCAGCTTGTAGATGAGTCCGGCCGTAGGAACGCCCAATCCGGTTACCACGGCAGTGCCGACGCCGTACCCGTCGACGGGAGACGAGCCGAGCTCGCGAATCGTGTGTTCGTCGAGATCTCCGGTCACGACGATCTTCGTCTCGACGGCGCCCAGCTCGTCTAGCAACATCCGGGCCCGGGTAGCGGTTGGGGCCAGCTCCCCGGAGTCGACACGGATGGCGGCCAGGTCCCGACCAGCTACCGCTATGGCGTGCCGGATCCCCTCCTCCACGTCGTAGGTGTCGACCAGGATGGTCGTCGTCGTTCCGAAGGCGCGGATCTGGGCCAGGAAGGCGGCCTCCTCGTCACCGAACGACAGGACGAAGGCATGGGCCACGGTGCCCGCGGTGGGGATTCCGTAGCGCCGGCCGGCTTCGAGGTTCGACGTCGACGAGAACCCACCCAGGTAGGCGGCGCGCGCCGCGGCCACCGCCGCGTCGCAGTCAGTCCGACGGCTCCCCATCTCGATGACGGGGCGCTCGCCTGCAGCTTGGGTCATCAGTGACGCCGCCGTGGCGACCGCCGAATCGTGGTTGAGGATCGAAAGCAGGAGCGTCTCGAGCAGCACGGCCTCCCCGAAGGTGGCCTCCACGGTAAGAACCGGTGATCCTGCCGTATAGAGCTCGCCTTCTGCGTAGGCGTGCACGTCACCTCGAAAGCGGAACTCGGCCAACCACTCGAGCGCGGCCGGAGTGACAACGGTGGCGTTGGCCAACCAGTCCAGCTCCGCCGGCCCGAAGCGAAAGGTCTCCAGTGCATCGAGGAACCGTCCCAAGCCGGCAAACACGCCGAAACGCCGGCCCGCAGGGAGACCGCGAGTGAATACCTCGAAAGTGGCGGGAAGCTCCGCGGTGCCGGCTTGCAGGGCCGCATCCAGCATCGTCAGCTCATAGCGGTCGGTGAGCAGCGCGGTGGAGCTCATGGTCGCGGCGCCTCCTGGCGGCGGGTATTCGGTCGACCGTTGCCGGAAGGCCGCAACCTGGTCGCCCAGGTCCGCCACGGGCGGGACCCACCCGCCGCCGCCAGCCGTTCCTCCCGGAGCGCCAGCTCCTCGGCGTCGTCAAGCGGATCCAGATCCCCCACGACCCACCCGAGGAGGCGATCCGCCAGGGCCGGGTTCCGGGCGAGCACCGGACCGTGCAGGTAGGTCCCGAACACCCGGCCCAGCCAAGCGCCGTCTTTCCCAGACCCGTCCCCGTTGCCGACCCCGGCGCGAACGTTCCCGACTGCTCCTGCCCCTCTTCCGACGACGGTCACCCCGGCGTGGTTCTCGTAACCTGTGAGCGCCGGCAAGCGCAGCTCTGGCACGGGATCGACCACGATCTCGCCCACGGCCCGGGGACCGGTCCCCCTTCGGGTTGCGCAATCGAGCAAGCCGAAGCCTTCCGCCTCTACGCCGTCCGGTCCGATGAAACTGGTGCCGAGGATCTGCATGCCGGCGCACACGGCGAGGACCGCGGCCCCATCGTCGACCGCTCGCCTGAGCGGGCCCGAGTCGGGCGAACCGAGCTGACGGGCGGCCAGCGCCTGCGGCAGGTCCTCCCCGCCACCGACGACGTACAGCTCGCAAGTAGCCGGCACCGGCTCGCCAGAACGGACCGTGACCACCTCGGCTCGGTAACCGCGCCAACGGAGCCGCTGGGCGAGGATGACCGCATTACCTGAATCTCCGTACGTGCCGAGCAGATCGGGAAAGAGGAGGGCGACGGTGACCTTCGAGCCGGCGGCGACAGGCATCACTGGAGCCGGGCGCGCAACGCCTGAAACGACGTGTAGTTGGCTACCACGTCGACGGAGCTGGCGCCGGCGACGGTAATAGCGGTCAGAGGATCGCGTTCGTGGCGATGTTCGACGCCGGCGTAGCGGAGACGCACGGCGAGGTCTCTGCTGCGCTCACCGGTAGCCACGACCATCCGGCCAGCCAGCCGTTCAAACGGGACATCCCACAACCAAGAGGGATCCTTTCCGTCGGCCACGTGGGCGTTGATCGCCACGACGACAGGAACAGGGCTGGGACGGAGCACGTCGAAAATCTCCAGCCACCCGGCCGGGTTCTTGGCGAGCAGCAGCCGGGCTTCGCAGGTTCCTACCCGGACCAGTGCGTACCTGCCAACGACCTCCGCGACGTCCGCAATCGCTTCCGAGGCGGGCCCGAGATCTGTGCCGAGGGCGCGAGCCAGGGCCAGCGCCATGGCGGCATTGGCCCGGTTGGCCCGTCCTGGCAACGAGAGACGCAACTCGATCCGCTGGCCGTCGATGTAGACCGCCTCTTCGTCGACCTGCACGTCAAGTGTCGGTCGCGAGAAGGCGCAGGACCCGCACTGCCAGCTGCCGTCCGGCGCGAATCGGATCCGGGCCCCGCAGGCCGGGCAGCCGGAAGCGTCCAGCGTCCACGGTTGTCCAGCCCCGACCCAGCGCACGTCGTGGGCCGATCCCGCGCCCCAGACGACCAAGGGGTCATCGGCGTTGGCCACCACGGTTGTGTTCTCCAACCCGGCCAGGCAGTGGCGCCAGCTGGAGGCCAGGCGGCGAACCTCGTTGTTGCGATCGAGCTGATCCCTGCTCAAGTTGAGCAAGGCCACCGCACGCGGCCGGACTGCAGCGACGACGTGGCCCAGCCACGCCTCGTCGACCTCCAGCGCGGCGGTGGCGCTCGGCTCGGCGACGGCCAGCGCGGCGGCCACGCCTGGCGGCAGGTTGGCACCCTGCGCATTGGTCGCAACGGTCCCGGACGTCCCGAGGGCGGCCGTCACCAGGCTGGTGGTGGTCGTCTTGCCGTTCGTTCCGGAGATCAATCCGACGCGGTGACCGGCAGCCAGCCGGGACAGGGCGTTGGGGTCCACCGCCAGAATGACCCGCCCGCCAACGACTGAACCCGAGCCTCGGCCGAGGCGTCGCGACAGGCCGGCCACCGCCGTGCCCAGGCCGGCTGCGAGGCGGGTGCGGGCCGGCAGCGGCTCCGGAAGTCCGGGAGCAGCGATTGTGTGTGCCACGATCCGGGTGACGCTAGCTTGGCACCGATGAAGAAACGGTCAGCTCCTGCGAAGCCCGCCTCCAACCACGACGCTGCGGCCCTGATGCTGCGTCTGACTATCGGGCCCATGCTCGTCGCTCACGGCTACAACAAGGTCTTCGGTGCGGGGGGCCTCGACGGCACCACCCGCTGGTTCGACAGCCTTGGCTTGGTCCCGCCTCACGTGCACGCCCGCCTGGCCGCAGCCACCGAGATCGGAGCCGGGACGCTGCTGACCCTTGGTGCCGCCAGCCCCTTGCCTTCCGCCGCCGCCATCGGCCTCATGACCACCGCGGCCCGAACCGACCACAAAGGCAAGGGCCTGTTTGTGTTCAAGGGCGGCTGGGAGTACACCGGGGTGATCGCCGGCGTGGCCGCAGTCGTCGCCGCGCTCGGGCCGGGCCGGTATTCGGTCGACGGACTTCTCGGTCGGCAGCGCAGTGGTATGCGGTGGGCCCTGGCCGCCACCGCTTTCGGCGTGGTCAACTCGCTGGCGCTCCTGGCTGCCAGTTATCGCCCCGCCCCGCCGGCCGACAGCGAGACGGCGACGGCCGGGGCTCCGCTGGCCGAGGCGGACCCGTCAGACACGGTAGTCAGCGAGGTCGCGGCGACCGAATCGGTCGACGACTGAGACGGCCGGCGCGGTGCCCGACGATGATGGGGCGCCCGTCGAGGTAGAAGCCGCGGGCAAGGTGCTGGAGATCAGCCACCCGGAGAAGGTCTTTTTCGCAGAGGCCGGACGGACGAAGCTGGATCTGGTGCGCTACTACCAGGCGGTGGAACCGGCGCTGATGGCGGCCATGGGCGGCCGACCGGTGTTGCTGCAACGGTTTCCCCATGGTGCCGGGGGATCGTCGTTCTTTCAAAAACGGGTCCCCGAGAAGCGTCCCGATTGGTTGGAGACCACGATCGTGTCGACGCCGAACGGCACCACCTCGCAGGCCCTGGTGGCAGCCGACCTCGCCCACGTGCTCTGGGCCGTGAACCTGGCCTGCCTGGGCTTCCACGTGTGGCCGTACCGAGCCGTCGACCCGGACCACGCTGACGAGCTGCGTATCGATCTCGACCCATCGCCCGGGGTCGACTTCGAGATGCTGCGGGAGGCCGCCCACGAGGTCGACTCGCTGCTCCGTGAAGTCGGGATGACCGGCTGGCCCAAGACGACAGGTAATCGGGGCATCCACGTGTACGTCCGTTTGGCGGACGAGTGGTCGTCAATCGAGGTGCGCGCCGCGGCCGTGGCGGTGGCGCGCCAGTTGGAGCGACGCCGGCCAGAACTGATCACCGCCGCGTGGTGGAAGGAAGACCGGGGTCGGCGGGTCTTCGTGGACTTCAACCAGAACGCGCCGCACAAGACCGTGTTCGGGGCCTGGTCGGTGCGCGCCCGACCCGGAGCCCAGGTCTCCACTCCCTTCCGCTGGGACGAGCTCCCCCACGTGCAACCCGACCTCCTGACCATGGACGTGGTGGCCGCTCGGTTCGCGGAGGAGGGAGACCCATGGGCTGCTGCCACACCTCAGTCCCTCGAGCCGCTCCTCGACATGTCCCGCCGAGACGCCGAGGCCGGCCTGCTGGATGCGCCCTGGCCGCCCGTGTACCCGAAGATGCCGGGAGAACCGCCCCGAGTGGCGCCCAGTCGGGCGCGCAAGGCCCGCTGACGTCCAGGGGACGGCGGGTGGGTGTCAGCAGCAGCGAGCCGGGCGTAGGACGCGGGCGACGCCCTCCCCTCTTCCGGGGCGCGACCCCACGAGTCCGTCCCCTCCGACGCAGGGCCCGAGCCCCGCAACGCCAGCCCCGCTCTCCCCGCTCTTCTCGCTCTCACGGTGCCAGCCCCGCAACGCCAGCCCCCGCCACGCCAGCCCCGCAACGCCAGCCCCGCGCTCACGGAGCGAGCCCACAACGCTCTCGCCGGCCCGCGACCACAACCTTTGGACATCTGAGCAGCCTCAGGCTGCTCAGATGTCCAAGGGTCGCGACGTATCCTCCGAGTTGAGCTCGTCCTGGCTGCCCCCCGGCTCCGCCGTGGGCGCGTAGGCGGTCGAGGTCACGGACAAAGGCGGGGCCGCGTCGGAACGAGGCAGGTTGACCTGGGCTCGGAGTCGCCGGTTGGCAAACCAGGGCCGGAGGCGGAGTCGAATGGGCGGCAGATGCCCATAGATCAGCACGGCATCACCGGGTGGGATGCGGCGCAGCTCGTCGGTTGGAGCCAGCCGGCGGAAGGCGATCGCACTCGATCGGGTCCGGCGGCCATCACGCAGGTCGTGCGTCACGGTCTCCTCGCGGACGGCGGTCTCGCCGGCGAGACCCGACAGCATGTCCAGGGTGGCGATGTCCGAGACGCCGGAGAGCAGCACCTTGGCTCGATGGTTGTTGGCGATGGTGCGCGCCCGATCGGCTCCGTAGCGGGTGGTGAGCTGCGCCAGGTCCTGGCAGATAGTGACCAATTGCAATCCCATGCCCGCGCCAGTCGACGCCAACACGTCGAGATCGCGGATGGGGGCGATGTTGGCCGCCTCGTCAAGAACGACGAGAAGAGGTGGGTCCAGCGGACGGCCGGCGTCGTTGACCCGCCCGATCGCCGTGGCGACCGCGGCAGACACCAGCGCGGCAAACAGCCCCTGCACCCGGTGCTGTTCGTGGCTGGGTCCGCAGAGGTACAGGGTCCCGCGCTCACGCAGTAGGGCGTCGAGGTCGATGTCGGACCCGTTCGTCGAGGTCGCCACGACAGGATCCTCGAACGGAGCCAAGACCGTTTCGAGGGTGGTAGCGACAGAACTGAGGATCCGCGCGTCGCGGGCTTCGCAGGCGGCCAGGGCGCTGGCGGCATCCTCCTCGCCGCCCAGCTCCAGGAGGTGAAGGGGCTCATCGAAGACGCCCGAGTTCGTCCATCGGACGATGGCCGCCATGTCGAGATCGCCTCGTCGGGCAGCGAGGAGCAAAGGAGCGAGCTGCTTGGCCGCAGCCGCATACCAGAAGGCGGCATCGGCCATCCCGGATCGGGCCGGCGTCGCATCTACCAGCCACCCGGCCACCCGCTGGGCGCCGGACCAATCGGGACAGGCCGCCAGAGGCGACCAACGCGCCGGCGGACGCAGGCCCGATGTCCGGGTCGGATCGAACACCCAGCACGGCCCGCACCGTGACCGCCAGGACATGGTTGTCGAGGCCAAATCGTCCTTAACCGATGTGGCGATCACTGGGCCGCGCCACTCGAGCAGCGCCGGAACGGCCAACCCGCTGGTCTTGCCGGACTGAGTCGGCCCGACCACCAGCACCGAGTGGCGTGCCTCGGTGGCCACCAGGGCTCCCCGGCCGGAACGGGCCGAGGTGCGACCGACTACCAGGCGGGATGTCCCCCGCGACGAACCCGGAGCGGTCGGAGATCGGAAGCACCAGCCCAACGAGCTCCACCCGCCCAGCGGGTGCCTCGGACAGCAGGGGATCCAGCCTTCCTCTCCCGGCCCCAACCGGGTCCGCTCGCCTGCCTCGCCCGACCCGCCGCCAAGCCGCCGAATCGGCGCGCTCGGAGGCCAAGCCTTTTCCCTCCGGGAGGCAGTCGTCGGATGCGGCCGGCCGCCCATAGCCCGCCGAGCGCGGCACCTAGCAGCAGCGACCCACAGCCGTAGATGAGCACAGGCCCCGGCAGCGCGGCCCTGGCCGCCGCCGGCCAAGCCTGCCGAGGATCGCTCAGATGGGCGGGCAGACCGGCGGCGATCCCGATCACCGCCGCAGCACGCACATGCGGCCAGCAGCCGCGGTGCAACCAGCCGGCTATCTGGCCCGAGAGCCAGACCCACAGAGCAACCGCGCCGGCGGCGCCGATCGTGACGGCAATGGCATTTTCCGCCCGGGCTCCGACGGCCCCGGCTGGCGGGGCCGGTCCGGGCCGGTTCATTCGGCCTCACCCGATCGCGGGGTCGTGCGTTGCGATGTCGGGCCAACAGGATCCTCGGTCATGGCAGCATCCGTGTCGACCAGACTTCTCTCGCGTTGACCGACGTAGTGCTCAACGAGCAGTGACCGGGACCCGACCTTCCACAACGCCACCCCTCGTGGGAGGCGGGCAACCAGGTCCCGTTCCGTGTCGGTAAGACCCAGCAGTCGCTGGGTGGCCTCCGCCTCTGAAGGCGCCTGGCCGAAGACCACTCGGGTCTCGGCGTCGGCCAGGAGACCCTCGGCCAGTCGCTGTTGCGCCGATCCAGCCGTGCCCGCAGCGGTGAGATCGGAGAGTCGGTGGACAACGGCCACATTGGCAACACCGATCGCCCGGGCCAGCTTGAACGTCGCTTGCAGCCAACGCGCCGTGGCCAGGTCGTGCAAGACAGCCCACGCCTCGTCGACGACCACGACCCGCTTTGGACCGGCCCGGTCCGCAAGGATCGCTTGCAGCCACGCACCGGCGCACGTCATCAACACCGCCAGCGCCGGAGAAGTAAAGACGGCAGAAAGATCGAGGACTACGACCGGCGTATCGAGGCGAAGGCCAACGGACGTGGGCCCGTCGAACATCCCGGCCAGATCACCCTCGACCAATCGCCGCAACTCGAGCGCGACCAGCCGCCCGTCCCGGGCCAGGCCGGCCGCATCCGTTCGCACCGTCGCGGCCAGCTCGGGATCCGGATCGAGCAGGGACGTCACCAAGAGGGGAAGCGTGGGTGCCTCGCGACGATCGGCGATGGCGCGAATCGCGAGCTCGACCGCAGTCCGCTCGGGAGGCGTAAGTATCCGCCCGAGCGACGACTCCGCCAGCGAGCACGCCAGCTCAACCTGGCGACGCAGCACCGCATGGGGAGGGCTGGCGGCCGTGGGGAGCCCGGCGGTGGGGAGCCCGGCGGTGGGGAGGCCGGCAGGAGAAGGGCCGGCGGTGGACGGGCGGCCGGCGGTGGGGAGGCTGGCGCGAGAAGGGCCGGCGGTGGGGAGGCCGGCGGGGGCGGGGCCAGAGATAGGGACGCCGGCGGCAGAAGGGCCGGTGGTCGAAGGGCTCGCCGGGTGATCGCGATCCGTGCGATCGCTGGCCGCGGGTTCTCTGCCAGTGGGACCGCTGGCAATCGGACCGCCCGTCGCCATCGCCGACCGCGGGTCACGGCCGCCCCACCCCCTCGGATGGGACTCGACGGCTGGGCCACCGTCCCGCGGGAACTCGGTCGTACCCAGCACCAAGGGGCCCAGGTCCAACGGATTCAGGCGAATGGCACCACCCGGAACGAGCCGGAGGGGGGCGCTGCCGCAGGCCCGGGCCAAGGCTTCGTACTCCCCTTTGGGATCGACGATCCAGGCCTGACGGCCAAACGCAACCTGGCGCCACACGAACGTCTTGACGAACGTGGATTTGCCTCGTCCGACCTGACCGAGAACGAGAAGGTTGGGATTGGTCACGACCCCACGCCGATACAGCAACCACGGGTCGAAGCAGAAAGACCCTCCAAAGAGGTCCCGACCAATCAGGGGTCCGCCGTCGCTCCAGCCCCCTTCAGACACGAAGGGGTAGACAGCCTGCAGTTGTGCCGTCGTCATGCGATGTACGGGAGGTGGCTTCATGGATCGGCCCTGCCTCAGGCCAGCCCGCGCGCCAGCGGGAGTGTCCACAGGAAGGCCTCGGCTTGGCGACCGTAGAGCAGGCGCAGCTCCAGGTGGGCTCGCTGGGCCGCCTGTTCGGTCTCCGCACACGCGGTCGTTAGGGCGCCTCGATCGGGAGCCGTCACCGTGACGTATCCGGAGAAGCGGTACTCCGCGTGCCCGTCGGCCAGCTCGGTCTCGCGACGCACGACCCCCTCGCTCTCACGGCCGCGGCGGGCGCTGGGCAGAAAGCCGGCTCGGCTGCGCAACTCCTCGTCGGCGAGATCCGCAGCCCGGGCCGCTCGGGCCTCGCGAGCCGCCCGGTCCGCTGGGACCGGGGCCATCACCACCGACACGGTGCGCCTTCCATCGCAAAGGAGCAGCGGAGTCAGGAAGTCGGGGTTGACCTCGACTCTGGGCCATTCGGCTATCCAGTAGGTCGTATGCCAGGTGCCGTCAGTTCGCAGGGCGGCCCACTCCTCATTCGAGGCCATCGACCAGGGCCAGCGGCGCGACCCGGCACCGTCGTCGGCTACGTCCCGGTCATGGGCGCTGCCAAGCAAGGCTCGCAGGGCCTCCCGCCCGAGCGGCGAAGCGGCTGCCAGGTTGCCGTTGCGGAGGTGGCCGGCCAGCAGCCGTAGCTCACGTTGCAGACCTTCCATCGCTCGGCTGGACGAACCCGACGGGCCCGGCGCTCCTCCCACCGCCAGGACCACCCACGCCCGGTGGCACTGGGTTGCAGGGGCAAGATCGGCGACGAGCTGGCGGTAGCTCTCCTGCGCCAGGTGACAAGAGGAGAGCCCCGGAGGAAGGGCCTCTGCGGCGGCCACCAACGCGGTCCCGAGCACCGCGGCGCTGCGATGGACCCATTGGATCCGGCGAATGGGTGTGCCCGGCCTGGCCAGGATGGCCAGGGCCGCCCGCCAGGCCTCCAGCCGCCGGAGCTGCTCGTCGCCATCGAGGAGGGCGAAGGACTGTCCTTGGACGGGCACGACCGCGGCCAGCAAGCCGGAGCGGCGGTCACGAACGACGCCGAGCCCGGTGTCGGATCCGTCCCCGACGTGCAGCAGCTCGACCCCGGCTGGTGCCGGCACCCGGCGGACAGCCCCACATGGAATCCGCGGCACCCAGGGACCTTGCGGTGAGGAGGACGAATCCGGATCAGACGAGACCGCAACTCCTGACGGGGGAGCCGCGGTGGACGACCGTCTTCCGGACAGCGGTTCGCCGTCAACCAGTGGACCTCCGATCGCCCGCCGCGCCCAGCCCACGACCACGGGAATCCAGCCGGCGAGCGGGCGCCCGAACCGCGGCCATAACGCGCCCACCACCGAGGCGCACAGAATCACCACGGCCACACCCGGCCCGGCGGGAGCACCGACCGAACGGCCGGCTGCCAACGCCGCCAGGACGCCACCCAGAAGGGTGCCTATCTGACCGCCGTCGAGTCCGAGGAGCACGCCCCGGCGTTCGAGGGGCTGGAACGTGAATCGGCGGCCGGGGTCAGGCACGGCCCGAACCAGAGCTCGATGGTGTCGGGTAGTCGGCCGGTCGCTCCGCCACCCGTTGGGGAACGACGGGAGCGGCCTGCGGAGGCTGCGACGAGGCCGACCTGGCAAAGAGCAGCCCGGCAACGGGATGGTTCGGAGCGGTGACCACGCTCGTCGCAGCCCGGCCGCTGAAGCGCAATGGTCGACGGGACAGGCCCTCCAGGTGCCCGATCGCCCCCGCCTCGACCACCGGCGCCAGCCGCAGCAAACAGAACGGCGCGAACCCGGCCAACAGCAAGATGGCCGCGCCGATGACCACGTTGTCCGGCGACGGTGCGCCGTGCAGGGCTGCCACCCCTAACGTCAGCGTGGCCACGATCACGAACTTGGACAGGATGAGCGCGGCGAGCAGCTCGATCGTGCGCTTGGCAACCGACATGGTCGCCGGCCACACGTAACAGGCGAGCGCCAGGGGGGTGAAGAAGACCGCCACGTAGATAGCTGCCGCCCTGACCACCAGCTCCATCCAGAGCAGTACCGAGCCGACGATCAACAGGAAACTGATCAAGGCGGCAACCAGCTGGGGTGCCCCTGGCATGGTCAGCGCCTGCGTCAGGCCGCGCAGCTCACCGTCGAGGGCCGACTGGCTGCCCCCCATGATGGCGGTGGAGAGCGCGTCGAGCGCGGAGATCGCCAGCTGCGTCAGTTCGACGGCCGAGAGGCCGACCACCAGCGCCACCGGCAGGCCGACCGCCCACACCCGAACCAGGCGGCGAAGATCCTGCCGGAGGACAGGTCCGATGGTCGCGGCCAGGAGCAAAGGGACCACGACGAACTCGGCGAGCTGCAGCATCACCGTGGTCCGGCCCAGGAACCACGGCTCCTCGAGCTGGACCTGGCCTGGACCAGCGATCAGCACGACGATGTGCGTGATAAGCCAGGAGGCGGCCGAGGTCAAGTCCGAAGTGACGGCGCCGAGGACCGCGGTCGCGGCGTCGTGCGCCAACGACGTTCCGACCGATCCCCCGAGCGACGGAATGGCGTCACAAAGTTCTACCACGATGCAGGTCGTGGGATCTCCACCCGTCACCGTTTTCATGCCGAGATGCCCGTGCCCTGACCGAGAAAAAAGCCGATGATGTGCGGAGCGCCTCCAATCAGCACCGCGGCCAGAGCTGACACCATGACGCCGCGGCGGCCGTTGTACGCCTGCTGGTAGTTCTGCGAATAGTGGCCGAAGGCCCACAGGATGGCCCCGACCACCACGCCCACGAGGGCTGCGATCAGCGCCCAACCCTCGATACCGTCGGTCAGCTTTTGCAGGACCGAAAAGCCAGGAAGCTGGTTGGGGTCGGGATTCGGGTTGAAGCCAACCCCCGATCCCGATCCGGACCCGGACAAGATCAACGCTGACGTGGCCAACGACATGGGCTCTCCTCACCTATCTGGGACAGGTGAGTACCCTACTATGCCATTTCATTAGTTTCTATTATTTTTGAGCCACCACCAGCAAAGCGCCGCGACCTCACCCGCCTGGCGGCGGGTCCCCAACCAGCCGGCGGCGCAGCTTCTCCGGTGACGCCGGTTCGAGGCCATGGCTACGGATCATCTGCGCCGCCTCCCCCACGAGGTCGACATTGCGCTGAGTCGGATAGGCGCGAGGTGACTCACCGACCCCCACCCGGATGCCCAGGCCCGCTTCGAGAGCCCAGTGCAGCAGCTCCTCGCACTTCGCCGCGCTCGTCATGCCGTACGGCACGACCAGCGTCTCGTGGTCGATCTCGTCCAGCTGGGAAACCAGCAAGTCGAAGATCTCTCGAGTCGGGGCGTTGTGGAACAAGGTCGTTTCGGAGAAGAACAGCTTCACGCAGATCGGCGTGTTCAGACGACCGCAGGATTGGGCGGCGGCCACCCACCGGAGGTCGCCAAGGCCGTAAATCCCCGCGGAGCCGATGGCGCCGAGGCTGCGGAACTGTTCCGGCGACGGAGCAGGCAACATGTGAAAGTCCCCCGGATTCGTCCCCATGCTCGCCGGAGTGGCGGGGCTGGCGAAAGAGGACTTCACGGGGTCCCACTTCTCCTGGAAGCACAGCCGGGCGACTTCGAGCGGAGCGAATGCGGTGCGGCGCCGGGCGACGGACTCGTACAGCTGGGCCGGCCAGACCACCAGATCGGGCAGCGCCTCCGCGAGAGGGCCGATCACCGCCTCTGTCGCGTCCGCATCGCCACCGGCCAGCACTCCGTCCGAGTGGCGACCGTGGAAGTGGATGGCGCTGGCACCCGCCGCCGCACACGCCAACGAGTCGGCGATGACCTCGTCCGGGCCGTAGGGCACGTTGGGGTTCTGTTCCTTGGTCGTCGCTTCGTTGACGGCAACCTCCAGAACCGCCAGTCCCTGGGACCCAAGCGTCTCCGCACTCATCTCATCGATCACCCTTCGTGCTTCGAGAGGCGACGTACCACCAGGGAAACGGACCACCTGTGGTGGTCGCCGCCTGCTACCGGGCCGTCAGCCTAGCGGGGCGGCAAACGACCCCTCCCGTGGCCACAACCGCCTGACGATCGCCCGAGCGACGAAGCGTTGCTTCACCTTTAAGCATATTCTATGGTATCTAATGTGCTTATCTTGACACCCATCGGCCCCACCGCCGCGTCCTACTACTTCGCGGGTCAAGGCCCCGGGCGCTGGGTCGGGGCCGGGATAGGCGCGCTGGAACTGGATGGCGTCGTCCAGCAACGAGAGCTCTCAGCGTTGTTGCGAGGCTGCGACCCTCGAGACCGCCGGTTCCTGCCGGCCCGGAAGCCGGCGCGCCGGCGATCGGGCTGGGACTTCACTTTGGCCGCGCCGAAGTCCGTCTCACTCGTCGCCGCCCTGGCCGACGACGTCCGGGACTCCATCGTGATGGCCCACCGAGCTGCCGTCGACGGGGTGCTCGGCGACTTCGAACGACGGCTGCTGCGCCTCAAGCGAGTCGGTGGACCCGAGGGGGTGATGGCGAGCGAAGGAGCGGTGGCGGCTGCGTTCGAACACTCGCGCAACGCCTCGGGCGAGCCCCATCTGCACACCCATCTCCTCGTGATGAACCTGGGACGGGACCCAGACGGGGCCTGGTCGGCGATCGACGGAAGGTGGTGGCCGGCCCGCCACTCGATGGCGGCGTTGTACCAGCTGGGGTTGCGCCACCAGCTGAGAGCCGCTGACCTGGTGCTCGACTGGCGCACCCGACCAGATGGACTCGCTGACCTCGCCGACGTCCCTCGCGCCGCCATCCGCTCGACGAGCACGCGCGGCCGGCGCGCCCTGGCCGATCAGCGGGCCTCTACCGAACCGGGCACCCGCCGGCGATCCGGGATCCGGACGGGTGCAACCCTGCAAACCCGGCACCTGGCGAGGCCTCAACCGTGGGAGGCTCACTCCCAGCAACACGGCTTCGGACGGGCTGAGGCCGCCCGGCTCGTCGATGAAGCCCGGGCCGTGGCCCAGGTAGGACGACGAGAGGACCACCCAGCTCGAGGGCATGGGGTATCCCTCACCGAGGCGGTCACGTCCCACCTGGTGGCCCAGCGATCGTCGTTTCGCCTGTCCGATGTCCTCGTCGCCCTGGCGTCGACCGCGCCGGCTGGAATGGGTCCCCTCGCCGCAGTGGCCTGGGCCGATCAGTTCTGTGCGAACGCCGTGCCGGTCCCGGTCGGCGCCACGGCGGCACCCCGCTGGACCACCAGATTCGCCCTGGGCGCTGATTTACGCCTGGTCGAGTCGATGACCGGATGGCATCGAACCGGCCGGTCTCAGCCCGAGCCGGCGGCAGCACTCGCGCTCCCCCAGCACCAGACGCTGTCCCCGGAGGGCCTCCTCGCCGTCCACCGCTTGGTCGAAACAGAGGAGCCGGTGCACATCCTGGCCGCCCCACGGGGTCGGAGCAACCTGCTGGCTCACGCTGCGGTCGTGGAAGCAGCGACCGCGGCGTGGCGGGCAGAGGGACTCCGGGTCGGAGTCGCCGGCTTCGACCCCGACGACCAGATCAGGTGGCAGGCCCTCACCGGGCTCGATCCCCGCCGAACCGGGCATCGCCCTGACGTGATCATCGTGGATCGAGCCGATCGCCGGTCCACGCCTCACCTGCTGGCCTTGATGTCGGACATCCAACGCTCGGGCGCGGCGGCCGTCCTGATCGAAGGGGGAACCGCCCCGCGCCTGACCTGGACCCGAAGTGACGGGCTGGCATCGCTGGGCCGCTCGCTCATCCGGCTGGAGCCGGGTGCGGCCCCCTCGTGGTCACCAGATCCCGACGCTCTAGAGCAGACGAACCAACGGTCCACCTGGGGTGTCGCCAGCTATCCGACCGCAGCCGCGGCGGCCAGGGACCTGGTCGCCCGTTGGGCCGTCGAATGGTCCAGGCAGAATCCCGCCCTCCTGGTGGGCCTCGGCTTCTCCGAGACCGACGCACTCAACCAAGCAGCCCGATCCGTTCGAGTCCGGCGCGGCGAGATCGGCGGGCCCGCCTTGGCGTGCGGAGGGAGAGTGCTCCAAACCGGCGACCGGGTCCTCCCGCTGCGCCGGCTCGATGGGGAACTCGCCCGGGCCAGCGCGCTGACGGTCGTCGAGGTGGATCCGGCCCGATCAGAAGTGACCGTGAGTGTCGGGAGGAGGACTCGGACGTTGGGACGCCGCGAGGCTGCCCACCTGGGCTATGGCTACGCCGTCACGCCCGCGCTGCTGCCTCTGAGCAATGGGCCCGTGCTGCTGCTCGGACCTTCGGACGGCATCGCCGGCTCCCGCGACCGCACGCTCGTGACGAGCGCTGTCGTCGTCCCGGAGCCGCCGACCAGAGACCCGTCCCGAGCGACGGAGACCGGTCGTCGGTTGGTCCCGCGCCAGGAGGCCGAGCGTGGGCTGGAGCTGGCCTGAGGGGCCCGACGTCCGGGGCGAACAACAATCCGTCTTCTCATGGTCCAGACACGTGCTCGGTCCAGCGCTGCCCGTCCCACCAGCGCCAGTAATGCAGCCCGGACGGATCGGGCTGCCATCCGGGCGGTGCCATGCCGGGCCAGGCTGCCGGTCCGGGGTCCAACTGCTGAGCTCGCCCATCCGGCTGGACGGGTCGCCCGGAATCCTGACCGGGACTCCACCACGCCGGCGGCCCAGAGGCCGCCGTCGGCCGCCACGTCTGGAACTGGGTCGGCCGATTGCGCTCAGCCAGCCAGGTGATCGGGGCGGCAATCCAGATAGCTACCGTCATGGCGATGGCCACCCCGGCCACTGCGGGCCAGCGCTGGGAGAGGAACCCGACGGCGTCCCACCCGGCGTGGCAGATCATCAGGATGAGGAGGCAGCGAGTCCTGAGGAAGAACCAGTAGAAAAGGGCCGCCCACACCAGGATCCCCACCACGCCGGGGCCGTAGTAGATGTGGTACGAGCCCCGGAGCACGAGCGCCACGATGGTGACTTCCCACCAGGGCCGATGGGCTTGGCGCAGCGTCACCACCACGAACGCCAGCACAACCAGCTCCTCGACAAGGCCGGCCTGCAGGGAGTCAACCACGGCGAAGATCAGCTCGGGGGCGTTGGGGGTGGACGTCGGGAGGTGGCCGGTTTGCAGGGCGGCGTTGATGATGCCGCCCAGCACCTGGGCGAAAATCGCCCACCCCAGCAGGCGCACCGCCGCCCCGGCCGCGAATCCGCCGTCCGATCGACGGGGAAACGCCAGCCCGAGCGCTCGGGTGGAGACGCCCCGACGAGCTGACAGCAACAGGACGACCGCGATCGCCAAGCCGGCCTGGGCGATCAAGTCGATCGCCTCAGGGGAATAGTCGGACCAACTGGCGTTGGTCAGAGGGTTGTTGTACCGCCCGGCGAGGAGCAGGCCAGCAGCCACCACGCCCGAAAGGAAGAACGCGGCGTAGACCAGCAGCACCTCGGTGTACGCCCTCCGACTCGAAATGGGCGGCAACGGGGGCTCCGGCGCCAACGACCACCACCGAGTTGGCCTGCGGTCCGTGTCCGGCTCGGGGCCGGGATGAGGACTCTGGGTGCTCGCCACGACCTCAGGGTGCCACAGCCGCCGTGAGCCATCGGATCGAGACAACGCCAAGCCGCGGGCTGCGGAGGTCGCCCGAATGAGAATATGAGTGGCCAAGGTGAGCACACCCCCCGATCCGCCTCTCGTCCCACCCTCCGCCGGTCGCTGGTACCGCGTCTGGCGGGTGGCGCGCTACGTCGTAGCCCTGGTCGCCGTGGGGGTTGCGATATGGGCTATCAGCGGAAAGACCGCGGAGCTCAACGGCGCCTCGTCCTACCTGGAGAGCATCCGTTGGGAGTGGGTGGTGATAGCCCTGGCCGCCGAGATCTTCTCCTACTTCAGCTATGCAGCCTGCCAGCGCCGGCTACTTGCGGCCGGCAACATTCGCGTGCCCGTGCTGCCCATGACCGGGATCACGGTGGCGGGCGTCGCCATCCAGAACTCGCTCCCGGGCGGCGTGTTGTTCTACGCCGCCTACACGTTCCGCCAGTATCGCCGGTACGGCGCAGACGACGTCCTGGCCGGGTGGACGCTTATCGCCGTCAACGCCCTGTCCTTTGTCTGCTTGTCAATGCTGGCCGCGGTCGGACTCGGGCTGGCCCTCGGCAACGGAAGCGCCCTGGACCTGGTGGAAGTGCTCCTCGGAGTGGCAATCCTCGCCGTCCTGGTCGTGCTGGCCTGGGTCGAGCGAGCCCGGCTCATTCCCCACGCCGCCCGATCGGTGCGCTTGTCGCAGCGCCTCATCCACCGCCCGAACCCACGCGCCCCCGCCGAAGCCGTCATCGACGGCTGGCTGGCGCGCATCGGCTCCGTCAGCCCGAACCGATCGGACTGGACGTTCGCGGCGACCGCGGCGATGGGCAACTGGGTGGCAGATTGCGCCTGCCTGGCTATGTCGTTCCTTGCCGTCGGGGCGGGGGTGCCCTGGCGCGGGTTGTTGCTCGCCTACGGTGCCGGCCAGCTGGCGGCCATCCTGCCGATCACGCCCGGGGGCCTCGGTGTGGTCGAGGGCAGCCTGACGGTGGCGCTGGTGACGTTCGGAGGCGCCCAGGACTCCACCGTGGCGGCGGTGCTCCTCTACCGCCTCATCTCCTTCTGGCTGGTGTTGCCGGTCGGGTGGGGGGCGTGGGGCACGCTCGCCGTGCTGGGCCGCAACCGCCTCCCGGCGCTGGAAGCGAGCCCGGCATGAGCGACGCCGCAGCCCGGTGGCGCGCCATCGCCGTGATCGTCGCCATCCTCGGCGTCGGCGGGTTGGCGTCGTGTGGTGCCCCCCGTCCGGGGATTTCCAATGGTTCGGTCAGCGCGTGCTACCGGGCCATCCCGAAAGCCCGGGCCGCGTTGCACGACAGCAAAGCGACCCTGATCAGCGTGCACCGGGTACCGGCGGACCGGGTGAAACCCCACCTGCCGCCCGCCGCCCAGGCGCAGGTCGCCGGCGACGATGACACCAGCGTCTGCGCCGTGGCTTTCGACGGGCCCTTCCAGCGGGGCCAAGTCGACCTGGCTCCCCCCGACGAGGCGGGCAAATACGCCCTCGTGCTGATCGGCGCCAAGCATCTCCAACTGCTGGGAAGTGCCCTGCTGGACAAGCTGCCGAGCGGTCTCGGCAAGCGAACGCTCTGATCGCGCAACCGCCCGGCGGGGTGGCCAGCCGAGCACAACGCGCTCGGGAAAACACGCTGGGAAGAGGAGCAGGTGAGCCGGACCCCCCTCGAGGGGCCCGCTCGCGAGCCGGCAGTCAGCCGGTCAGCAGTTCCCGCGCCCCGCGATCGGTCGAGGGATGGCGCAGCTTTGACATCGCCCGGGCCTCGATCTGACGGATGCGCTCCCGCGTGAGACTGAAATGCTCGCCGACCTCGTCGAGGGTACGAGGCTCGCCCCGGTCCAGGCCGAAGCGCAAACGGAGGATCTCCCGTTCCCGTTCGTCCAGGGCGATGAGCATCTTGTTGACCTCACCAGAGAGCAGCGCCGCCGCGGCCGCGTCGAACGGTGAGACGGCGGAGCGGTCCTCCACCACGTCGCCGAGCTCGGCGTCGCCGTCCTCGCGCAACGGTTCGGAGAGAGAAAGAGGCTCGGCCGCGTGGCGGAGGATCTCGGTGACCTTCTCCTCTTCCAGCTCGAGGTCGGCGGCCAGCTCCGCCACCGTGGGACGTCGACCCAGCTGCCCTTCGAGGCGGCCTCGCGCCTTCGTTACCCGGGTGAGCAGATCCCCCGCGTGGACGGGGAGCCGGACCGTGCGGCCGGTGTTGGCGATCCCCCGGGTAATGGCCTGGCGGATCCACCAGGTGGCGTACGTCGAGAACTTGAAGCCCTTACGCCAGTCGAACTTCTCGACCGCGTGCATCAGCCCGAGGTTGCCCTCCTGGACCAGATCGAGCAGGGGAAGCTCGGCCGCCTGGTACTTCTTGGCGATGGAGACCACCAGGCGGAGGTTGGCCTTGACGAAGGTTTCCGCCGCCTCATCCCCATCCCGGACCAGACGGCGCAACTCCCGCTTACGGGTCGCAGTCAGTCCCTTGGCTGCGGTCATCTCGCTGCGGGCCTCTCGACCCGCTTCGATAGCCTGAGCCAAGCGAGCCTCGTCGTCCTTGGTGAGCAAGGCGTGCTTACCGATGTCGTTCAGGTAGAGTCGGACTAGATCTTCCTCGGGCTGAGCGGCGTGGTTGTTGGGCACTCGTCCTCGTCTCTCGTGCACCCGGACAGAACCTTCTGGCAGTGCGGCCGGTCCGGGTCTAGGACCGCCAACGGCGCACGTCAGGACATCATCGTACCTGATCAGGGCTGATTCGGGAAGAGGGATCGCGCCGAAGCTAGTTGCGGTCGCAATCGCTTTTGGGGCTCCCCGAGGTAGGCTCGAGTGGTGGTCGCCGAACGGACGGAACCCCAGCCCATCGAGTGGCTGACCGACCGGGAGCAGGATTTGTGGCGCCGGCTTCTCTCGGTGCAGTGCCGGTTACGCGACCGCTTGGACCAGGAACTGCAGTCGGGCAGCGGGCTCACGCTGGCGGAATACGACGTTCTCGTGCACCTCTCGGAAGCGCCCGCCCGGTCGTTGCGGATGTCGGAGCTGGCCGCCAGGTTGCTCCTGTCCAGGAGCGGCCTCACGCGGCGGGTGGACGGAATGGTGAAAGAGGGCTTGGTGGTACGCCGCCCGTGCGACGACGACGGGCGCGGGGCCCTGGCCGAGTTGACGCCAACCGGTATGGCTCGACTCGAACAGGCGGCGCCGGTGCACGTCGCCGGAGTCCGGCGCTACCTGTTGGGCCCGGTGACCACCTTGGATCCGATGGCGTCTCCGGCCAGCACGCGACGTCGGGCCGACCCGTCCTCGGCCCGAGCCGAACCCCGCCTCGAGGGCACCGATCGGCTCGCCGGGTTGGGACAGGCCCTCGACCGCATCGAGCGGGCGCTGGACGGAAAATAGCCCCGGCCCCGCCGGGGCGGCCCAGCCCGGGCGGCCCAGCCGGGGCGGGTCAGTCGGTCGAGCCCGGCTGGTCGCCGCTCACCACCGGGCCGCCCCTCTCGATCCAACCATTGGTGCCTCCAGCGACCGACACGGCGTGCCGTCCCGATTCGACGAGCGCCTTGGCGGCGGTAAGGGACCGGCCGCCGACCGCGCAAATCACGTAAAGAGGATCCCCGTCCGGGATCTCGGCCTGGCGGGCCACCAACTGGTTGAGCGGGATCAGCACGGCCCCCGGCACGTGCGCCGCCTCGTACTCGTCGGGATTTCGTACGTCAAGGACGGGCGCGCCGGCGGCGCGGGCGTCGGAAAATGCGTCGAGGTCGACCTCGAGGGATCCGGGGGTGTTGCGCATGCTGTCATTCTGGCCGCCCTCTGGTCGCTTGGGTGACTCAGGGGCTCAAGCGTTCCAGGCGCCACCGGGTGCCGACCCACTGGTAGCGCACCCGATCGTGAAGGCGGTCGGGTTGACCCTGCCACACCTCCACTGCGAGCGGCCGGACCCGGTACCCGCCCCACCAGGGAGGCCGGAGAACCTCACGACCCTCGAAGCGAGTCGTCACCGCCTCGACCTCCTGCTCCAGCACGGCCCGGTCAGCCAGCACGTCGCTCTGGGCGGACGCCCAGGCCCCCAACTGCGCCCCCCGCGGCCGGGTCCGGAAATAGGCGTCCGATTCTTCGACGTCGACGACGTCCACCGGGCCGCTAACGCGCACCTGACGCTCGAGGGTCCACCAACGAAAGGCCAGGGCGGCAACCGGATTCGCCGCCAACTCGAGCCCCTTCCGGCTGTTGGTGTTGGTATAGAACACGAAGCCGCGATGGTCGAGGCCGCGCAACAACACGAATCGCACCGACGGCTCGCCGGATGCCGTCGAGGTGGCGAGGGCCATGGCCTCGGGCTCGGGCTGCCCGGCCGCCTTGGCTTCATCGAACCAGCGCTGGAACTGGTTGATCGGATCCGGGTCGAGGTCGTCCTCCCGCAGGGGCTGGTGGGGTACCACGGCGGATCAGAGAGGTTCGATGCCGAGATCGAGCCACGTCAAAAGAGGTACCCAGACGATGCCGGCCGCCGCGAACCGCTCGGCCACGGTGGGGCTCCGGTCGAGAAGGGCGGTGGCGGCGACGATGTCCACCCCGAGATCTCGAAGTCGTTCGACCGCCCGCAACAGCGACGCCCCGGTTGACACCACGTCCTCGACGACCAGGACCCGGTCACCGTCCTGCAGGCGGGCGCCTTCCACCCACGCCCCACGGCCATGCCCCTTCGCCTCCTTGCGCACCGAAAACCACGCCGCCCCTGACAGCAGCGCGACTCCGTGAGCCAAGGCGTCCGCGCCCATGGTCGGGCCGCCCACTGCGTCGAACGGCACCGTCACCGCATCGATCACCGCCTGGCTGGCCTGCCGTAATCCCGCCCCCGTCGCGATGGCGTGCTTGCCGTCCACGTAGTCGTGGCTCGATCCGCCGGACGTCAGTTGAAAAGGGGGATCACGGTATTCGTAGCCGTAGGTGCGCACCAGGGTGGCCAGGTCGGCTCGGTCGAGGTCGCTAAAGGGCATCACGGCGGAGTCTAAAGACTGGCCCGGCGCGCTCCTGGCGAGGCGCCGGCATCGGGTCAGGCGGTGCTCTGAGCGGCGGCCGCCACCGGGGCCGGGAGGGCCTCGCTATGAACGATGGCGAGGCGCTGCGTGGCCCGAGTGAAGGCGACGTACAGGGCGCGTAGTCCCTGGGCTGTCTCTGCGACGATGCGGGCGGGCTCCACGACCGTCACGGAATCGAACTCGAGACCCTTGGCATCCTCGATCGACAACACCGTCACCTGCTCGTCCAGGGCGCCGCTGCCGACCTGGCCGAAATGCAGACCGGCCCGGCTGAACGCGGCGGCCACCGGATCCAGGAGGGTTGGGGGCACGATCACCCCCGCGGTGCCCTCGCCGCGCCGACCCGAGAAGCTCGTCCAGCTCGTCACGGACCGCGTCGACCGTAAGCGCGGCCAGGGCGTCCACCGGAAAGGACCCGGCCGTCCTCGAGGCGCGGAGGATCCGCGGGGGGCGACCGCCGGACCTGATCGCATCGGGTGGCCGCATGCCGGGCGCCACCTGCTCGAGGATCCGCCCCGCCATCTCCACGATCTCGCTCGGGGTCCGGTAGTTGACGGTCAGCTCGGCGAGACGCCAACCCCTCCGGGCCGGCAGGTGCTCGACGACCTGGGCCCACGACGCCGGAACCCACGTGCCGGTCGCCTGGGCGATGTCACCCACGACGGTCATCGACCCGGACAGCGAGCGCCGGGCGACCATCCGCAACTGCATCGGCGACAGGTCCTGGGCCTCGTCCACGACGACGTGGCCGAACGTGCGGGCTGGCTCCTCAAGATCTGGGCCGGGCCGGCGGCGGGGAGGTCCCAGCAGGGCTTTGGCCTCGTCCAGGAGCGGAATGTCGGCGTCGGTCCAGGCCACCTTCCCCGCGTCAGGGGACGCGCCCGCCGGAGCCGGCGCCGCTCGGATGCGTCGAGGACAGGTGTGGCGGCCAACTCGATCAAGGGCGGCGCCCCGAAGAGGTCCCGCAGCAGCTGCTGAGGGGTGAGGATGGGCCACATCCGCTCCAGGGCGGCAACCACCTCGGGCTGGCGGCGCAGGGTCCGTCCGAGATCCTCGGCCGAAGGTGGTTCGGCGTCCGCGGTGCTGTCACCGGGCGGCACGACCTGATCGAGCAGGTGCCGCCACAGCAGAGCTTCGACCGGGCGTCGCCGCGCGTTGTGGGGTCCCGGGCGACGCTTGGCCGAGGCGATGATCTGGGCCGACGCCTCGGGCGTGATGCGCAATGTCCGCGGCCCGTAGGGAACCTGCACGGTCTGGCGCAAGGGACGCTCGCGATCGGCGACCGCCCTGGCGATGACGCGCGCCATGCGGGGATCGCCCTTGAGGCGGGCCGTCTCCTCGTCCTCCACGCCGCTCGGTCGAGCACCGGCGAAGAGCCCCGTCACCGTCGACAGGTCCACTCCGCTCTCATCGAGGGACGGCAGCACGTGCTCGATGTAGCGAAGGAAGGTGGGGTTCGGCCCGACGACCAGCACCCCTTGTCGTTCGAGGGGGAACCGGTGGGTGTACAGCAGGTACGCCGCCCGGTGCAGAGCCACCGCGGTCTTGCCCGTGCCCGGACCGCCTTGCACGACGAGGATCCCGGGCAACGGCCCGCGGATGATTTCGTCCTGCTCGCGCTGGACGGTGGCGACGATGTCCCGCATTCGGCCGGTGCGTGATCGCTGGAGGGTGGCGAGCAGCACTTGGGGCCCGGACAGACCGAGCGATGCGCCCGTGTCACTTCCTTCAGGGTCGAAAAACTCGTCCTCGAGGTCGAGCACCCGTTGGCCTTCGGTCAGGAAATGGCGGCGGCGGGTAAGCCCCATGGGATGGGCCCCGGTGGCACGGTAGAAGGGCTCGGCGACGGGGGCGCGCCAGTCGACCACGACGGGTTCCTGGTCCTGATCAGAGATCGCCAGCCGCCCGATATGGAACGACTCCGTCGGCGGCTCGCCACCGTTCGACTGCACCGGCTCGTCCGTGCCCCGGTCGATGCGGCCAAAGACGAGCGATTCGCGGCCGATCGCCAGCTGCTCGAGACGGCCCAAGCTGTTGCGGACCCGGATGTCGCGCTCGGTGATGGCCTGGAACGTCCCTCCCCGCTCGCTAAAGGCGTCCTGGAGCATGGTGGTCGCCGCGGCGCGCATGGCCGCCAACCGCTCGTAAGCGAGGTCCACATGCGCCTGCTCAGCCGGGAGGTCCGGGTGGGTCATACGGGAGGATCCACTCTTTCTGCTCGAGCCCCCGGGCGCAAGCCGGCCGAGGAGAGCCCTGCGAAATGCCCACGATAGGATTCGGCGTGGCTTCATTAACGGCGCGGCTCGAGCGGCCGGACCGATCGCCGGATCCATTTCTGGCCGCGTGCCGGGGGGAGCCGGTGCCGCACACCCCGGTGTGGTTCATGCGGCAGGCCGGCCGGTCGCTTCCCGAGTACCGGGCTCGGCGCGGTAGCGGGACCATCCTCGACGCCATCCGCCAGCCCGACCTGGCGGCGGAACTGACCGTGCAGCCGGTCCAGCGATACGGGGTGGACGCGGCGATTCTGTTCTCCGACATCATGGTGCCGGTCGCGGCCATCGGCTTCGGGGTAGAGGTTCGCGCCGGCATCGGACCGGTGACCGACTCCCCGTTTCAGTCGTCTGCCGACCTTCAGCGCCTGCGCCCACTCGAGCCGGCATCGGACCTCCCGTGGATGGCGGAGGCGATCCGGATCCTCGTCAAGGAACTTCGAGTGCCGCTCATCGGCTTTGCCGGCGGCCCCTTCACCCTAGCGAGCTACCTCGTCGAGGGTCGCCCGAGCCGGGAGTACGCCAAGACCAAATCCCTGATGCACGGTGACCCGGCACTATGGCGGGCGCTCGTCGAGCGCCTGGCCGACCTGTCGGCCGCATCACTGCGGGAGCAGATCGACGCTGGGGTACAAGCGGTCCAGGTCTTCGACAGCTGGGCGGGTGCGCTGTCGCCGTCGGACTACGAGTCCTACGTCCTGCCGGCCGTGACTCGGATCTTCGAGAGCATCGCCGACTCGAACGTACCCATGATCCATTTCGGCGTGGGCACAGGGGAGCTGCTCGGGCTCATGGCCAGCGCCGGCGCGAGTGTCATAGGGGTCGACTGGCGGGTTCCCCTCCGCCAGGCAGCCCGGCGGGCTCCCACGGCGCTCGCCCTCCAGGGCAATCTCGATCCGGGCGTGTGTCTCGCCCCGTGGCCGGCTGTGGAAGCCGAGGCTCGGCGCATCCTCAGGGATCGACCGGAAGAGGTCGGACACATCTTCAACCTCGGCCACGGCGTCCTGCCCGAGACCAACCCGGACTGCCTGCGCCGGCTGGTCGACCTCGTCCACGAGGAAACGGCCACCCATTGAGAGTGGCGGTCGTCGGGGGCGGCATCAGCGGGCTCGCCGCGGCCTGGGATCTCCGTGAGCACGACGAGGTCACGGTGTTCGAAGGCGATCGCTTCGGCGGGAAGATCCGGACCGAGCCGTTCGAAGGCCGCGACGTCGAATGTGGGCCGGATGCGTTCATCACCCGCTCACCGGCGGCCGTCGACTTGTGCGGCGAGCTCGGAGTCGACGATCTGGTCGCCCCCCAGGCCGGCGGGACGTTGTTGTGGTGGCGCGGGCAGCTCCGGGCCCTGCCGGACGGCTTGGTACTCGGCGCGCCGAAGCGGCTGACGCCACTGATCACGTCCGGCCTGTTGAGTCCCGCCGGGCTGGCCCGAGCCGCCGCCGATCTCGTCCTCCCCCGCCATCCGCTCGGGGCGGACGTGAGCGTGCGGTCCCTCATTGCCGGCCGGTTCGGCGCCGAGGTGGCCGACCGCCTGGTCGACCCCCTGGTCGGGGGCATCCACGCCGGGCGGACGGAGGACCTCAGCAGCGTGGCGACGGTGCCCCAGCTGGTGGCGGTGGCCCGCCGGTCGCGGAGCCTCCTCCTCGGCTTGCGGGGCGCGCCGGCTTCAGCAACCGGCCCGGCCTTTCTCACGCCGCGTCTCGGACTCGGGAGTCTGGTCGCCCGCCTGACGCAGCGTCTGCAGGAGACCGGCGTCCGGCTGTGCTCCGAGCAGGTCACCGGGTTGACCCGAGACGGCCGCTTCTGGCGGCTCGACCCGGGGAATGAGCCGTTCGACGCGGTGGTGCTGGCCACCAACGCCGCCGCGGCCAGCCGCATCCTGGGCGACACGGGGCCGCCCGGCCTTGCGCGGATCCCGACGGCTTCGGTAGCGCTCGTCACCCTGGGCTACGGGTCGATGGCGGTGCCGCCCGGGATCAACGGGGTGCTCGTGCCCCGCTCGTCCGGGTGGCTGATGACCGCCTGCTCCTTCGGTTCAGCCAAGTGGCCCCAGTGGGCGGCCCCGGGCCGAACGCTGCTGCGCGTTTCGGCGGGTCGGGACGGCGACGAACGGGCCTTCGCCTTCGACGACGACCAGCTCGTCGGGCGACTGGCCGAGGAGGTGGGCCAGGCCCTCGGTACTACCGAGCGGCCGGAAACCTGGCGAGTGAACCGCTGGCCGGATTCCTTCCCGCAATACCGGGTGGGCCACCCCGTCCTCGTCGAGGACATCAACGCCGCCTTGCGACAGACGCACCCCATGGTGCACCTATGTGGCGCGAGCTACCACGGCGCGGGCATACCGGCCTGCATCGCATCGGGACGACTCGCCGCCCGCAGCATTCGGCAGGCGGTCCTGGCGCGGGGCTGACCGGCGCCGGGGCGCCATCGGACCGACGCTCGACCCAGAAGAACACGTTGTGGTCAGGACTCGCCCAGGCGTTCCGCCAGCCCAGCCGGGTCGACGACGGCCGGCAGGGTCTCGCCCCGGAAAAGGCCCGAGCTGGCGCCGTAGCCGTACAAGGCGTGATTGGCCAGCAGCACGGCGGCGGCGGTGTAGGTGGTTGCGCTCGCCTCCCGGATAACGGACGCATTGCGGGTGCACGCATCCCGTCCAGTAGGCGCCGTCCTCGGCGCGTAAGTGCCGGGTCCAGTCGAGGAGCGCCACGGCTTCATCCCGACAGCCGATGGCATCGAGCGCCATGACGCATTCCGCGGTCTCGGCGGCAGTGACCCAGTGATGGTCCGAAACGCAGCGCACCCCGACGCCCTCGAGCACGAACTCCGACCACCGGGTCTCGATGCGCTGCCGGGCTCGATCAGCAGGGATCGCCCCGGAAAGTATCGGGTAGTACCAGTCCATCGCCCAGCGGTCCTTCGGCTCGAAGGACCCGGGTCGGTGCCGGATCACCTCCACGATCCGGTCGCCGGCCAGCTCCCACTCCGGTCGTTCGAAGCCGAGCCGTTCGGCGACCGCCACCGCGCAACGGAGGCTGTGCAGGATAGAGGAGGTGCTGGTGAGCAGGGCGTACCGCCCGAGATGACCGTCGGGATCCATGGACCACAACACCTCACCACCCGGTTGTTGCAGACGGAGGGCGAAAGCCGACCGCGGCTTCGATGCTCGGCCACAACCCTTCGAGCAGGCCGAGGTCGCCCGTGCACAGGTAGTGCCACCAGGCGCCGGTGGCGATGTACAGGCCCACGTTCGGGTCCCGGCGGGGATCCTCGATGCCGTCTGCCAGGTGGTAGCAGCACCAGCTCCCGTCCGGCAGCTGCGTTCCGGGCCAGCCACTCGAAGGCCCGATCGGCTTCCGGGCGCAGGCCGGCGAGCACCAGCGCCATGGCGGACTCGGTGTGGTTCCAGGGGTCGGCGTGGCCACCGGGAAACCAGGGGATCATGCCGTTCGGCAGCTGGACCGAGACGATCCACGAGGCGGTTTCCGCGATCTCGACTGCGGTGAGCGGACCGGTCATGCCGGCTTCCGCCCGTAGATCACGAGGCTCTTGCCGAGGATCGGGTTGAGCCACCGCTCGGGGAGTCGGGTCAGTCGTCGGGGCAGCGGTGATATCCCACACCAGGAACCGGTGGTACGCCCGCACCAGGCACTGCGACTCCTTTCGGACCCCGACCAGGGCCCGCAGCCACCAGTACGGGCTGTGGAGGGCGTGGGCGTGGTGGGCGCCGTAGGCGACTAGGCCCGCTCGCCGCATTCGCCCCAGCAGCACCGACCGGCGATAGATCCGGATGTGGCCCCCCGGAACCTGGTGGTACTCGTCGGACAAGGCCCACAGGATCCGCTCGGGCCAGAAGCGGGGAACGGTGACCGCCATCGTCCCACCGGACCGGAGCACGCGGACCAGTTCCGAGAGGGCAGCGCCATCCTCAGGCACGTGCTCGAGTACCTCCGCGGCGATGACCCGGTCGAAGGCACCCGGCCGGAACGGCAGGGCTCTGGCGTCCGCCACCACGGCGGTACCTCGCCCGCCCAGGGCCGTGGCGCCCGGTTCCTCGTGGGCGATGGCCTGCAGCAGGCCGTAGGCGTTCTGGATCTCGCCGCCGTCCGCGTCGAGCGCGGTTACCACTGCACCCCTTCGCATCGCTTCGAAGGCGTGCCGCCCGCCGCCGCTCCCCAGGTCCAAAAGGCGGTCTCGGGGTCGGACGCCGAGGCGCGTCGTAGCGAACGGTCAGCATCGCACCGGCGCACGGACCTGGACCGCCCGGTGGCGCTCGATGAGCCATCGGTAGTTGTCGACGGTGGCGGCCGCGCAGGCCTGCCACGTGAATCGCTCCAGGACGCGCTGACGGGCCGCTGCGGAGAGTCGGGCCGCTAGCTCGGAGTCGGCCATGATCGTGCTGATGGCGGTCGCCAGCCCGCTCGGATCGCCGGGCGCGACCAGCATGGCGGTGACGCCATCGGCCCCGGCGACCTCGGGCAACGCGCCTCCGGTGGTGGCCACCAGCGGTACCCCGCAGGCCATGGCTTCCACGGCCGGCAGCGAGAAGCCCTCGTAGAGGGAAGGCACGACCGCCACGCTCGCCTCGGCGTACAGCTCGACCATCCGCTCGTTGCTCACCCCCGACTCGAACGTCACGGCCTTGGCGACGCCCAAACGTTCGATGGCCAACGCCACCGGACCGTCCTCCCGCAGCCGGCCGACGACGACCAGATGGGCCTCTGGCCGCTCGGTACGGAGCTTGGCCAGAGCCTCGATCAACGGGAGGAGCCCTTTGAAGGGCACGTCCGCGCTGGCAGTCGTCATGATCCGCCCTCGGACCCGGGCCACGTCTGGGCGGGGACGGTAGAGCCTGTGGTCGGCGCCGATCGGAACCACGGCGAGGCGATCGGCCGGGATCCTGTAGTGCTCGACGATGTCCGCGCTTCGAGGACGACGAGACGGTCAGGATGCGGGGGATACGCCGGGCGACCCGCTTCTGCATGGCCAGGAAGCCGTACCACCGGCGCAGGGCCACCCGGCGCCGCCAGTTCTCCGCATGCTGGAGGTCGAGGGTTCTGTCAACGGTGATCGGATGGTGACACGTGCCCAACACGGGCCACCCGTCGGCCATGACCCCGAGCAGACCGCTCCCGAACGTCTGGTTGTCGTGGACGACGTCGTACTGGCCGCGCCGGGCGGCCAGGGCGCGGCGAACTCTCCAGCTGAAGGTCCTCGGCTCGGGAAAGCCGGCGGTGCACATCACGGCGAACTCGGCGACGTCGATCGGGGAGCGGAGCTCTCGCGGTCGGGGCACGCGAAAAGGATCCGGCTCCCGGTAGAGGTCGAGGCTCGGGACAGGGACATACCCCACCCCGTCGTCGAGCACCGGCCACGGTTGGCCGGCGAAGACGGTTACCTGATGGCCGAGGTCCACCAGCGCCCGGGAGAGGTAGCGGGTATAGACGCCTTGACCGCCCGAATACGGGTTGCCGCGATAGACCAGGAGGGCGATCCGGAGCGGGTCGTTCCCGGCCATAAGGCACAGACTGTTGTCTGCCGGGAACTCCCGGTCAAGCTCGTTGGGTTCCGCCGCTTGGGCGGTGGGCACCGGCCCCGACCCTTTTCCCTTCCCCGGGTGGCCCTCAGCCGCCTGCGGAGCTGACCCGGGCTGCTGCCCCGGCCCGGCGCCGGGCCAGCACCCAGGCCCCCCCAAGCGCCAGCGCGGATGCGATCAGGAACGGGAGGTCGCCTATGCCCACGTACACGGTCCGGCCGTCCTCTCGGGGCACGTTGGCGGTCAGCACTCGTTGCTCGTCGAGGGAGGTGGTTTGTAAGACCCGGCCGTCAGGGCTGATCACCGCCGTGTAGCCCGTCGGTGTCACCTGCAGGGTCCAACGTCCCGTCTCCCACGCCCGCATGCGAGCCGCCGCCACCTCCTGGGTGGGCACCTGGGTGCTCCGATAGGAGGCCGTGTTGGTGGGGACGATCAGGATCTGGCCGCCGGCGCGGACCGCATCCCTGGCCCGATCATCGAAGAAGACCTCGAAGGAGATCATCACACCGAGCGGCCCGGCCGAGGTGTGCAGAATGCCCGGACTGTGGCCCCGGATAGCATCCCGCGGCACGTCCTTGAGGTCGAAGAACCGCTGGATCAGGGACCGGGCCGGTACGTACTCGCCGAACGGCACCAGATGGTTTTTCACGTAGGTGCCTTCGATCTCACCCTGCGGAGACCAGGCCACCACCTCGTTGTAGTAGTGGACGGCTCCGACGTCCTGGTCGACGCCGACCACGACGGTCGCCCCCAACCGGCGGGCGAGGCCGGCGATTTCCGCGGCGTCGGCGGTGCTGCTGTAGGGAACGTCACTCTGCAGCATCCCTTCCGGCCACACCACCAGGTCGAGCGGCGGTTGCAGCAACGCGCTCGGCGTCCAAATGGCGATCGAAGACCACCTGTGGGTCGGTCGAGATGGCGCGGGTGCCGCGCTGACCCCCACCCTGTACCAGCGCCACGCGCTCGACTGGGAGATGACCGCCGGCTCCCGAAGGACTCAGCTCAGCGCCGAAGCACACCGCCACCACCAGCACCAGCAGGCCGGCGCCTGCCGCGGTGAGCCGCCAGGCCACCCGCCGGTCGGACGAGCCACGATCCGACACCCGCATCGACATCCACATCCACACCGCCCGACCGGCGTTGGCGAGGGTCACCCCGACGAGGACGGTGATCGCAGTCAGTAGCACGCTGCCCCCGAGGCGCACCACCGGGATCAGCGGCGAGGCCACCTGACCGAGCGCCACCCCGTCGAGCGGAAAGCCGTTGAGCGGAAAGTGGTCCCGTCCCCACGTGGCCAGTGCGAACGCGGCCGGCAATCCGAGCGCTACGCAATCCCGTCCACTGGTCGGCACGACGATGACGGCCAACGCGGTGTACAGCGGCGCTCACCACGACCAACGCGATCCAGCCCGGTATCGAGAACTCGCGGACCCACAGCAGGCCGAGCGCGTACTGGCCCACACCCGCTCCACAGCCGAGAAGCACCCGGTTACGAACCGGCTGCCCGGGGAGGAGTGCGGCCAGACCGGCGAAGCCCAACCAGGCCAGCGGCCACCACCCGAACGGCGGCACAGAGAGCCCCAGCAACATGCCGCAGCCGAAACCGGCAGCCAGCCACGTCCACCATCGCCAGCGCACCGGTTGCCGCGTTGCCATGCGGACGAGAATGGTGCCGCGCTTGGGCCCCTGAGGCCAGTCAGGAGCGGTCACCACTTACCATTGGTAGCCGATGATCTCGATCGTCATGCCGGCTCACAACGAACACGGCTACCTGGAGCCGGCGGTGAAGACCGTCGTGGCCGGACTGCGCGAGCGCCGGCTGGCGTTCGAGGTCATCGTCGCGGAGAACGGCTCCACCGACGACACTGCTACGGAAGCGGACTCGCTGGCCCACACCTACCCCGAGGTCGTCGCTCTGCGGGATCCCACGGCCGATTACGGTCGGGCCCTGAAAGCGGGCTTTCTGGCTGCACGAGGGGACGTCGTCGTCAATTTCGACGTCGATTTCGTCGACTTGGAATTCCTGGACCGGGCCGTGGCGCTCATGGCCACGGGCGAGCCGGCCATCGTGGTGGGCTCCAAACGCAGTCCCGGCTCAGAAGACGAGCGCAGCCCCGCCCGCCGTACCGTCACTGCGGTCTTCTCCCTGGTGCTCCGCTACGGCTTTGGGTTGCGGGTCAGCGACACGCACGGGGTCAAAGCCCTACGCCGGGCGCCGCTCCTTCCCCTCGTGGAGAGCAGCCGGTTCGGGGGGGACATTTTCGACACCGGAATTGATCCTGCGAGCCGAGCGCACGGGACTGGTCGTGACGGAGGTCCCGGTCGTGGTCACCGACCAACGCCCACCCCGTACGCCAATCACCCGCCGCATCCCGCGATCCTTGGTCGGCCTGGTGCGCTTGCGCCTGGTCCTGGGCCGCGGCGAGGCCCGGAAGTCGACCTGAGCAACGCCAGGCGAGGCCGCTAGCCGAGGCGGCGCAGGACCCGGAGGCTGCCGCACCCCAGACCCGCAGGTTCCTCCCACCCGCCGGAGTCGACCGCGGCGCGATACAGGTCGTACGGGGGCCGGCCGCCGTCGGCCGGGTCGGGAAACACGTCGTGGATAGCCAGGTAGCCGCCGGGAGCCACCTTGGGCGCCCACCCCCGGTAGTCCGCCCAGGCCACGTCGTCGCCGTGCCCCCCGTCGATGAAGAGCAGGGCCAGCGGGGTCTCCCATATCGCGGCGACGCTGGCGGACGGGCCGACGACCAGCACCACGTGCCCCGCCAAGCCGGCCTCCTCGACGGTCCTGCGAGCGAACGGCAGGGTATCCATGCGGCCGGTGCGCGGATCGACCACGGCGGGGTCGTGGTGGGGCCAACCGGCCTGGTTCTCCTCCGAACCGTGGTGGTGATCGACGGTGAGAAGCAGCGTGCCCCCGTCGCTGAGCGGCGCTCCCGAGGTACAACGCCGACTTGCCGCAGTAGGTGCCCACCTCGAGCAACGGCCCCAAGCCGGAGCGGGCCGCCAGCAGACCCGACCGGTAGAGCGCCGCCCCCTCTTCTTCAGGCATGAACCCCTTTACTGACCGGGCGTAGGCCAGCAGGTCGGGCTGCACTACCCCGGAACGCCGGTCCGTCCATCCAGTGCGGGAGGAAGGTCTTCGGGGTGGTGAGCGAAGAGCACCTTGTTGAAAATGATGAACTTTCCGACCCACAGCACGGCGAACGCCCCGAGATAGGCCAAGGCCACGGTGAACGTCGTGAGCGAGTGAGAGAAGTGGTGGTGCTTGGCGTACCCCTCCATCAGGTGGACGCAGTAAGTGGAGAAGGCCCAGCCGAAGAGGGCCAGGACCCAAAACGGGACGACCTCCTTGAGCATGTGGCTGCGGCCGGTCTTCCCCCACGCCCACTTCCGGTTCATCTCGTAGGAAGGGACAGCCGCGATCGCACGTGGCCAGAGTGCTCGAGACCACCGCGCTCCACCCGATGAGGCCGTCGAAGATGACGAGGAGCACCAGGCTCACCATCACCGCCACCACGGACGCCATGCTGTAGCGGAACAGCTTCTGGCCGATCGGCCCCTTGAGCTTGCCCACCAGGTCGGGGATGGTCATCGCCACGGCTCGTAAGGCTATCGGAGATCAATAGGGGGTTCGGTTGCAGCCAAGATGGGAGAATGACGACCGCCCTCGACGAACTGCTCGACCTGCTGGATCTCGAGCCGCTCGAGGTGGACTTCTTCCGGGGGTTCAGCCCCAAGGAGCATCGCCTTCGGGTCTTCGGGGGCCAGGTGGCCGCCCAGGCCCTGATCGCGGCGGGACGCACGGTGGCGGATGGCATCGGAGCGGAGCGTCCGGTGCATTCCCTGCATGCCTACTTCCTCCGCCCCGGTGACCCGACGATCCCGATCATCTACCAGGTGGATCGCATACGCGACGGGGGTCTTTCACCACCAGAAGGGTGGCCGCCATCCAACAAGGGGAGGCGATCTTCCACCTGTCGGCGTCGTTCCACGCTCCAGAGGACGGCGTGAGCCATCAGCAGCAGGCGCCCCACGCACCTGACCCCGAAACCCTGCCGACCTGGACCGAGCTGATGGAACCGCACGCCCACGCCATCGGCGAACGGTTTGGGCGGTCGCGCCCCATCGACGTGCGCCACATCGGCGAGCCCCTCCGCACCTCTCCCGATTCGGCGCCGCGCCAGCCGACCCACCAGATGTGGTTCCGCGCCGACGGGAAGCTGCCCGACGACCCGCTCCTGCACGCCTGCCTGGTGGCCTACGCCAGCGACATGACCCTGCTCGACACCATCATGCTCCCGCACGGGCTGATCTGGAACGACGGCACCCAGGCCAGCCTGGATCACGCCATGTGGTTCCACCGCCCGTTCCGGGCCGACGAATGGCTTTTGTACGACCAGCGCAGCCCGAGCGCCTACGGGGCCCTGGGCCTGGCCACCGGCACGATCTACACCCGCCTGGGAGCCCTGGCAGTGTCGGTCGTGCAGGAGGGTCTGCTCCGCACTCTGCGCTGAGGACTGGCCTCAGCCGGCCACCCCGGGACCGGCTTAGGAGCGGTCGGCGAGGGGGACGTAGGGTCGTTCGTCGCAGCCCGTCCAGAGCTGCCGGGGGCGGTAGATCTTGGAGTCCTGCTCGATGAGTTCCTGCCAGTGGGCCAGCCAGCCCGACACCCTGGGTATGGCGAACAGGACGGTGAACATGGCCGTCGGGAAGTTCATCGCCTGGTAGATGAGCCCGGAGTAGAAGTCCACGTTGGGGTACAGCTTCCGGGAGATGAAGTAGTCGTCGGAGAGGGCGACCTCCTCCAGCTTCAAGGCGATGTCGAGGAGCGGGTTCTTGCCGGTGACCGCGAACACGTCGTCGGCGGTCTTCTTGATGATGGTGGCCCGCGGGTCGTAGTTCTTGTAGACGCGGTGACCGAAACCCTGCAGCTTCCCCTTGCCGGCCTTGACGTCATCGATGAAAGCCCGGACGTTGTCGATGGAGCCGATGTCGGTGAGCATGCGCAGGACGGCCTCGTTGGCGCCGCCGTGCCGGGGGCCGTAGAGCGCGGCCGCGGCAGCCGCGGCGGCGGAGTACGGGTCGGCGTGCGACGAACCGACGGTGCGCATGGCCAGGGTGCCGCAGTTCTGCTCGTGGTCGGCGTGGAGTATGAAGAGCACGTCGAGGGCCCGGGCCAGGACCGGGTCGGCCTCGTAGCGCGGCTCCGCAACCTTCCACATCATCGACAGGAAGTTCTCGGTGAAGCTCATGGAGTTGTCGGGGTAGACGAACGGCATCCCGACGCTGTACCGATGGCACCCCGCCGCCAGCGTGGGCACCTTGGCGATCAACCGGACGATCTGGCGGTGCCGCACCTCAGGATCCAGGATCTCCTTGGCCTCGGGATAGAACGTCGACAGGGCGCCGATCCCGGACAGGAGCATGCCCATGGGGTGGGCGTCGTAGTGGAACCCGTCCACGAACCGCTTGCGGAAGTTTTCGTGGATGTATGTGTGGTAGCGGATCTCATTGGTCCACGTGTCGAGCTGCGCTGCGGTCGGGAGCTCGCCGTGGATCAGCAGATAGGCGGTCTCGAGATAGGTGGATCTCTCTGCGATCTGCTCGATCGGGTACCCGCGGTAGCGCAAGATGCCCGCGTCGCCATCCAGGTAGGTGATCGAGCTCGACGTGAGCGCCGTGGTCATGAACGCAGGGTCGTAAAACCAGACTCCAGGAAGCAATTTGCGCAGCTCGTCCGCAGAGATACCCCCATCGACTATGGGGATCTCTACGACCTCGCCGCTGCGGTTGTCGGTCACCGTGATGGAATCAGCCACTGCTCCCCCAAGGAGTCTTCAATGCGTGTTCTTTCGGAGGTGCATGCTACTCCGCATCCGTGCGTGATCATCTGCCCCCTCGAATCGGTCATGATGTCGACATGGACCGTTCATCTGACGAGCGACCCGACGGGGCGGACCTTCTCGACATCCGGCAACAGATCGACGACGTCGACCGCCGGCTGGTATCCCTGCTCCGAGAGCGGGCCAGGTTGGTAGAAGGCGTCGTCCACTACAAGCGGGCCCACCACATGGGCGTGGTAGACCGAGGCCGCGAGGACGAGATGCTCGGCCGGATCGCCGAGATCGCCAAGGACGAAGGGGTGGATCCGAGGGTCGCGCAGCAGGTGCTGCGCACGATCATCGACGGCTTCACCTTGCTCGAGGTGGAGGAGCTGGGACCGGACTGACCGCCAGTCAGGCGCAGGCGTTACGGGCGGTCGGGCGGTCGGGCGGTCGGGCGTTTCGGGCGGTCGGGCGTTACGGGCGGTCAGGGAGCGAGGCCGTAGCGGTACACCGTCGTGTCCCGGCGGTCGAACCCAACCCGCTGATAGAGGCGGTTGGCCGCCTCCCGCGACGGTCGGGACGTCAGGTCGACCGTGCGCGCCCCCTCAGCCGCGGCGACCTCGAGAGCGGCCCGAGTCAGCGCCTCTCCGCAACCCCGACCTCTCGTCTCCTCCCCCACGATGACATCCTCGATCCAGGCGCGCACCCCGCTGGGGATCTGAAACACGGCCAAGGTGAGGGTGCCTACGATCGGGCCCCCTTCACCGTCCCGGGCGAGCAGCAACGTCGTCGCCGGCGACGACACGATGGCCTCGAGCACGGCGACACTGGGGGCTGGTGCGCTCTGCGACAGCAACGGCATGAGCCGGACGAACGCCCCCACGATCTCCGGCGTGACCTCACTTGCCGCGGAGATACTCCACACGGCGCTGGACTCTAGCCGGGCCGCTCCGGCCCAGCAGGCCCCGGTGGCTTGGGTCAGCAGCCTGGCCCGACCGGTGCCGGTGCCGATGCCGGTCCCGGTGCCGGTCCTGGTGCCGTGAGAACACAAAAGGGGCGCGCCCCTTCGCCACCCACCCCACTCTCGGAACGTTGTCGTATGGAGCACAAACGCGGCGCGCCCAAACCGATCGCTCAACCGAGCGCGCCGCGTTTGTGTTCGAGCCGGCGTGCGAGACCGGCTCGAACAGGCTCGACCCCCAGTCGCCCAGTCGCCCAGTCGCCCAGTCCCCGAGTCGCCCGGCCCGGGCTGGCGGCGACCCGGCCGAAGCCCCGATTGGCGAGGCCGCCATGTAGGGCGGGGCAGGCTCCCTCCCGCCCGCGGCGCCGCACCGCAACAACGTGACATTGCTGCCGCCGAAAGCGGCCACTCGTGTCACGTTGTGGTCGTATTTGACCTTGGAACGTGACACGAGTCGTCCGTGGTGAATCCATCCGTGCCGCGTTTGTGTTGCAGGCACCGTGTTTCGGCCAGAAGACGAAGCGCTCCCAGAGAGGGACGCCTGACCAACCCTGGAACTCAGCCCAGTCCGCGCCAGGTTAAGCCGGCCGCCGCATACGCAGGGCCAGTGCAGGACAGGCCGATACCGCCCGGCGAGCATGGGCCAGGTCCTCAACCGCGACCTCGCCCCGAAGGACCGGATAGCCCCAGTCATCGAGCGAGATCCCTTCCGGGAACAGTTCGGCGCACAGACCGTGGCCGTCGCATGCGACCGGGTCCACCGTCAACCGTACGGCCTTCACCTCCAACCACCCGGACGAGGGGCGGGTAGGTACCCCGAGTACGGCCGCGGGCATCGCCCCAACCGGTGATCGGCAATCTCGTCGCCGAAGACGCGAACGGCCGATTCGACGAAGCCGGCCGCCCCGTCAGGAAAATGGCACGCGCCCCGACCCCTCACCATGGCCGCCCAACGGCGCGCCGCGATCTCCCCTTCCGGGTCGCCGGCGAGCACCCGATCGACTGCGCTGGCGATATCGCCCAGGCCGAACCGGCACGGACCGCACTGCCCCGTGCTGTGAGCCGAATACCAACCGGCGACCGTGGCGACCTCGCCCCAGGCACAAACGCCTTGGGGTAAGCAGACGACGACGCCGCAGCCGAGCTTGGCGCCGACAGGGGCCAGCCCAGCGGCAGACAGCGTCACGCCGGCGATCTCGTCCCCTCGGACCCAGCTCCCGAAGTAGCCCCCGAGCAGCAAGGCCTGCAGTGGGCCGGCTCCAACCTTGCCGAGCAGCGCGGTCAGGGGTGCGCCGATCGGGACTTCGTACACGCCGGGATGACTGACCCCGCCAGTCACGGTGACGAGGATGGTCCCCGGCTCGTCCGGGGTCCCGAAACGGCGGAACCAACCGGGTCCGAACCGGGCGATCAAGCCGATGTGGGCCAGGGTCTCGACGTTGTCGACGAGCGTGGGGCGGCCGTCGACCCCTTTCTGATACGGCTTGCTGCCGAACACGGGGCGGGCGTCGCCGCCGTTGATCCAGTGCACGAGGGCGGTCTCCTGGCCGGCAACGTAACGGTTGGGCGTCTGGACCACCTCGACGGGCAGGCCCATCCGAGAACGTTCGGCGATCGCCTCCTGGAGGGCGGTGATGGGGGCAGACCGCCCTCGCTCAATCGCGATGAGGGCCCGGGTGGCTCCGATCGCCTCCCCGGCCGCAGCCACCCCGTCGAGCACCAGGTGGGGGTTGCAGATCAGGAGGGTCTGGTCTTTGGCCGACAGTGGCTCTCCTTCCGTGGCGTTGGCGACGATGACCGAGGGCCGCCGGCCGCTCGCGACCGCTGCCATCTTCTGGCCGGTGGGGAAGCCGGCGCCGCCCCGGCCTCGCAACCCCGACGCCAGCACCTCGTCCACGAGGCCTCGGTGCGCCCCGGAGAGCGGGCCGATCCGTTCCAGGTGAGCGGCGTACGAGGGCCCGCCGGAGAGGGGCAGGAGGCGGTCCGGCCCCGCGGGCGACAAGCGGGGCCCGACCGCCATGGGTGGGGCGAATGGCAAGGGCTCCGTCCCCCGACGTGTGGTGGTGGTAGCGACGGTCACGGACGGCCTCCAGCGGGTGTAGTCGTCCAGGCCGGCGCCTTGGGACCGGCCAAGGAAGGTCGAGGGGCCGGGCGGTGGCGGCCGCCGGCCTCGGCGGTGAGCACCCCGGCGGGCACCGTGGCGCCAACCCCGGCGGGCATCCCGGTCTGCACCCGGACCGGCATCCCGCCGGCCACCCCTGCCGGCATCCCGCCGGCCAACCCTGCCGGCATCCCGCCGGCCAACCCGGCCGGCCCTCCGGCGCTCGCCGGCCTCGAGAGCCGCCATCCGACCGCCCCAAGCACTGCGACGATGGAGAGGAGATACACCGATCCCGCCCACCACGCTCCGCTATCGGTGCCCGACTCGAACCCGTGGACCACAGCCAGCGGCCAGGAGGCGTACGCCAGCCAATGGACGGCCCGCCACGTCCGGTGGGTCATTCGGGCCCGCAGCAGACTGGTGATCAGCACGGTAACCATCAGGTCGAGGGACAGCGTCCCTAGGCCCACCCAGAGCCGGTTCCACTCGGACGTCAACGGTATGGCCGACGCCCACCAGCCGACGGGCACCTTCGAGTCGACCGCGGCGGTCACCACGTGCGCCCCGAGGAACACCACTGCGAGCAACGCCACATTTCGATGTAACAGGACCCCCACCGCCCGGGGCCACCGACGGGTAGCGAACCGCTGGACGTTGAGGACGCCTGCGACCATGGTCAGGGTCAATAAGAGCAGCGCGACGAGGCCGCTCGCCCGCATGAGGTACCAGAGATCCTTGGACTGGGTGATGCTGGCTGCGATCATGGCTCAGGAGCCCCCTGACGTGGCATGGGCGCGGGACGACGAGCTGGCCGTCGGAGCCGTGGTCGGCGAGGACAGCGAGGTACTGGTCGTCGAGCTACCGGATGCCGACGTCGAGGTCGAGGACCCCGACGAGGAGGTGGACGCCGAGGAGCCACCATCCGGCGTCGAGGCACTACCCGAGGACGAGGTACCTGACGAGGACTCGGACCCGGAAGACGAGGTGCCGGCCGTGGAAGTGCCGGTGCTCCCGGTCGTGGGCGAACTGGACGTGGCGGCCGACCCGGTCGCCGCCTTCGTGCTGTGGGGTTCGGCCGCGAGAGCGGCGAAGAGCCCCACCCCGGCGAGCGAGCCGACGGCCACCAGGCTGGTGGCCGTTCGGCTGCGACGAAGCCAGGCGTCTCGGAGCGAGGGCGATGTCATAGCGCCCATTAAGACGGCCGATCCTCAAAATCCGCTGGGGGCCGGCTCCATGCTCGGGCACAACCTCCTGGGAGCCAGCTGGGAATGGCGTACGGTGGACGCTGATGGACGTCGTCCAATGGACGGAGAGGCCGGTGCTCAGGGACCCGCTCTTCGTGATCGCCTTCGAGGGGTGGAACGACGCAGGAGACGCCGCCACCCTCGCCGTCGATTACCTCGCCCAGGAGTGGAATGCCACCCGCTGCGCGAGCATCGACCCGGAGGAGTTCTATGACTTCACGGTCACCCGGCCCACGGTGACGGCCGCGACGAGCGGCGATCGGCGGATCGATTGGCCCCGGGTGGAGGTCCTGGCCGCCGAGGTCCCGGCCTCCCGGCACGACATCGTGTTGCTGCGCGGGGTCGAGCCCCAACTGCGGTGGCGAACGTTCTGCGAGGCGGTGGTGTCGACAGTGGAGGCGCTGGACGCGGCCCTGGTCGTGGTGCTGGGAGCGATGCTGTCGGACGTTCCCCACACCCGGCCGGTGCGGGTCTCCGGCAGCACGACGGACCCAAGCCTGGCTGAGGAGGTGGGCCTGACCGCTTCCACCTATCAGGGCCCGACGGGCATCGTCGGTGTCCTGCTCGAGGCGCTCAGGCAGGCGGATTTGCCGGCCGCATCGTTTTGGGCTTCCGTGCCGCACTACGTGCACCAGGTGCCGTCACCAAAGGCTGCCCTCGCTCTCGTCGAGCGCTCGGCTGCTCTCGTGGGCGCCCCGGTCGACCCGGCCCGGCTGCGGTGGGCGGCCGAGGAGTACGAACGGCAGGTGAGCGAGCGGGTGGCTGACGACGACGAAGCGGCGGCCTACGTGGCCCAGCTCGAAGAAGCGGAGGACGACGCGGACGACTTGCTCCTCCTCCACGGAGACAGCACTACGGGCGACGGGGATCTCGATGATGAACGAGACGGAGGCAGCTCCACCGCCTGGGAACGGTTGCCTACTGCCGAGGAGCTGGCCGAGGACGTAGAACGATTCCTACGTGACCAGCGCGGCGGGAGATAACCCCCGGCCAGGTCACGCAAGTGCCGAAGCTGGTGGCGTCTGCGGTGTGGCGCGTGCGTCCGGATGTTGTGGTGGCCGTCGACGGGCGCTTCGGGGAGCCGATCGACGCCTACGTGAACGGGTCGCAGGTGTGGCTTCGGGAGGACGGACCACAAGGGGTCATGCTGGAGTGGCGACTGCACCCGGTGCCCGGGTACCGCCGACCGGGCAGCATCGGCACCGACGAGGTGTTCTCCGCGGCCGCCTTGGCGCTCGCCGAGGGTGGTACGCCCCCGGCCGGGCTCGACGACCTGTGGGACGGGTTGGAGGCGTTCCCGGCGTACGACGACGTGGTCGACCCCCAGGCATTGGCCGTAGCCGCTACTGCCTCACTCGGCATCCCCCCCGACGCCTTCGGCCTCGTCGACCACGAGCGCATCGCGTCTGAGTGGGAACACACGAGCCGGAACGTCTCTATCACCGCCAGATTGCTGGCTCAGTTGATCGAGTAGCGGGCAGCCAGCGGCGGGCGGCGGCATCCGGGCGGCGGACAGCCACCGTCGACAGCTGACTCCCGGCAGCCGGAACAGGGAGCTGGTCAGGCGCTCGCTAGGTGCGGTATTCGGGCTCCAGGCCATAGTGGATATCCACCTGGCGGAACACCCAGCTGACGCGAGCTAACCCGTCGACCACTTCTACGGAAAGCAACTCGTTCTCGTCCGCTTCGCCCATCTGATCGTGGGCCAGGTGCAGCAGCGCCCGCACGAAACCGTTCCACACCGGCCCCGGAACGGCACGAATCATCTCGAAGCCACTTCGGGAAGCCTTGACCACGCGGGTCATGAGGTCCTGCGGGGGTGACCCTCGTTTCAGTGGTGGCAACGTGCCCAGGACGGGTATATCGAAGGCGCCAAACGGGCGCGGGTCTCGTTCCGTGACCACGTGGGCCAGATACGAACGGGTGACAATCTGAACGCCCGCGCTCGGCATGAGGGCAGGAATGGGGCGCTTCAGCCGGTCGAGGTAGTCGAGGGCGAGGGGACTCGTGAGCGAACTGAGCGACAACAGGGAGGGCGCCACCTCGTCCACCGCGGCGATCAGCCGCCTGGCCGCGGGGCCATCCTCACCGAGGCCGGCCAGGTATTCGTCGAGGGCGGCACCATCCACCCGGGCCACGGCGCCGCGGACCACGAAGGCCTGCTTCTTGCGCTGGGCCAGCTTCACGAGCGGCCCGATGCCCGGCAGCCACGCCGAACGTTCCTCCTCCATCGACCGCTCAGCTTCGCCAGGTGGAGGGCCGAGGGGAGTCGAAGACCACGTCGAGCGGTTCGCCCTTGATGGCTTGGAACGCCAGGTGCCGCCAGTGACCGCCGCCGGCGAGCGGTTCGGGCAGGCTGTCCTCTTTGAACCACCCGACGTCGCGCGCCTCGAGGGGATGCGGCCGCAGCGTCCCGCCCACGGCCCGGCAGTGAAACACGAGGGAGTAGAAGGGAAGGCCCCGGGCCCCGAGCCGCAGGCCGTCGAACACCGCAACCAGCCGGACCGGATCGGCGTCGATGCCCGTCTCCTCGGCGACCTCTTTGACGACCACCTCGGCGGCCGAGTAGCCCACGTCGGCCCAGCCGGTGGGGTACAGCCACATCCCGGAATCACCGCGCTGGATGAGGAGCAGCTCGGCCTGGTCGTTGCCGACGATGGCGCCGACCGCCACCTTGGGCGTCACGTACCCGGTCACGCCCTGCCCGACGCTGGCGATCCAACTGGTCACCATCTCGGCGGCGTCGTAGCGGCCCTCGTCGTGGCCGGCGGCGACCCGGATGTCGGCCGCCACCTTGAGCACCTCCTCGAACCGCTCCCGCTCGTAAAGGCTCTCGGTGAACGCCAACCCGGTGCGGGCAATGCCGGCGAGGGCCTCGCTCCAGCGCAGCAGGTCCACGTCGGAGACCTGTTCGTCGGACATCCACCCGACACTACCGACCGCCGGGGTGAACCCCCAAGCGGCGATCCGTCCCTATACGATGACTCGACCGTGAATCAACATCACAGCCTATGAGGTGCCCTGGAGGGTTCCGCATCGGAGGCCGTCGTGCCTGACGATGTCCAGCCGGCCGCTTCCGGGTCGCACGGCGACGCCGGGCTGCGCCGTCTCGGCAAGGAGTTGCGCCACCCTGACCGCAAGCCTGCGGGCCCGACCGGGCAGGCAGGCGCATCGCCGCGACGAGGGCGAGGGTCGCGCCGTTTACGCGGGCGGCGGTGGCCCAGGCGGACGTTGATCGCCGTCAACGTGGTGACCCTGCTGGCCATCATCGGGGTCGGCGGGGCCTACGGCTACGCCCAGTGGCGGCTGGGGCAGATCAAACACGTTGCCGTCAAGAACCTTGTCAAACCAGGACACAGTGCGCAGAGCCAAAACGATGGATCCTCGATTCCTCCGTTCACCATGCTGGTGATCGGTTCGGATAGCCGCAACCTGGGGGCGGGCGGGTCGGCGGCGTTCGGCAGCGATACCAGCGTCGAGGGGCAGCGCTCGGACAGCATCATCTTGGTGCGGGTCGTCCCCAAGACGAAGTCGCTCGCCATCTTGTCCATTCCCCGCGACACCATCGAGCCGATCCCGGGCTACGGGACCACCCGGATCAACACCGCCTTCAACACCGGCTCGCCGTCGCTGCTCGTCACCGTGCTCGATCAGGACTTCGGCATTGAGGTCAACCACGTGGCCATCTTCAATTTCGACACCTTCCGGGCTGTGGCCGACGCGGTGGGCGGGGTCGAGCAGTACTTCCCGGCGCCGGCCAAGGACTCCTTCTCGCTGCTCAGCATCCCCGCCGCCGGCTGCTACAACCTGACCGGCGACCAGGCGCTCGCCTTCGTCCGCTCCCGGGAGTACCAGTACTACCTGAACGGCCAGTGGAACTACCAGCTCTTTCCCGAAAGCGACCTGGCCCGCATCCAGCGTCAGCAGTCGTTCTTCAAGGATCTGGTGAAAAAGGCCAAGCAAGTGGCGCCGACCAATCCCTTCACCCTCAACAGCGTGATTTCCGGGGTCACCAAGAACCTGACCCTGGACAGCACGTTCAGCAACTCGCTGCTCCTGTCGTTGGCTGAGGACTTCCGCTCGGCCGATCTGACCACCATCCCGTCGTACACCTACCCGACCGTCAACTCGACCGAGGTCCCCGGCGCCCTCGATCCCGACACCCAGCAAGGGCAGGCGGTCATCCAGCAGTGGCTGAACGTGGGCCAGCCCGCCCCGTCCGCCACCAGCCCCACCCCGTCCCACGCGCCGGTGATCACGGTGAACCCGGCATCGGTCAGCGTGGAGGTCGTCAACGGCAGCGGCGTCGGCGGCCAGGCCGCCCAGGCGGGCCAGGATCTCACCAGCCTCGGCTACAAGGCCACCGTGTCCGGCGACGCCCCCAACTTCGGGCTGCCGACCACCGAGATCGAGTACGCCCCCGACTCCCTCGCCGGAGCCAAGCAGCTCCAGAGCCAGCTGTCGGGCAGCTCAACCCTCGTGCTCGACAACTCGCTGACACCGACCACATACAACCTGGAGCTCGTCACCGGCCAGAACTACCACGGGGTCATCGGGTCGTCCCCTCCTCCGGCCGCCCAGGTGACCACCACTTCCGTCGGCAGTCCTGCGTACAGCGGCGCGGCCACGGTCAACCCAGACTCGTCCTCGGTCTACAAGGGCGCCTACATCCCACCTGGCTTGCAGCCCGGCCAGATCCCGCAAACCTGCGGGGAATGAACCAGCCGCCTCCCGCTACGGAACGTCGTTCTAGCTGAGCGCGGCCAGCACCTGGCGTGCCGCCACCTGCACCGGATCCCACACCGAGGAAAACGGCGGGGCGTAGCCGAGATCCATGCCGACCATGTCCTCGGCAGTGGCGCCAGCCGCCAACGAGGCCGCCACCACGTCCACCCGCTTGGCGGCTCCCTGGCCGCCCACGATCTGGGCGCCGAGGAGTCGCCCGCTGCGATGCTCGGCGAGCAGCTTGACCGTGAGTGGAGCCGAGTCGGGCATATAGCCGGCGTGAGTCGTGGAGTCGATCCTGGCGATGGCGAACGAGAACCCGGCCTGGGCCGCTTCCCGTTCGGACAGTCCGGTCCGGCCGATCTCCAGCTCGCAGATCCGCGTCACGGCCGTGCCGGTCACACCGGGGAAGGTGGCATAGCCTCCGCTGATATTGATACCGGCCACCCGGCCCTGCTTGTTGGCCACGGTACCGAGGGCGACGTGGACCGGCCGGCCCGACACCACGTTGATGGACTGGCAACAGTCGCCGGCGGCCCACACTCCTGGAGCCGATGTCCGCTGCTGCCGATCGACCACGACTGCCCCCTTGGCACCCGTCTCGAGGCCGGCGTCGGCCGCCAGGGCACTGTTAGGGGCCACGCCCAAGCCCAGGATGACCAGTTCGGCCGGGATGTCTCCGGCGGTGGTGTGGACCGCGTTCTCGCTGATCGCCGTCATCGCCTCACCCGTCCGGACGGTGATTCCCATGTTTCGCATCGCCCGGGCCACCAGCGCACCCATATCCGGATCGAGGGTCTTCATCACCTCGTCTTCGGCTTCCACCACCGTGACCGTTGCTCCACGGGCCACGAACGCCTCGGCCAACTCGAGGCCGATATAGCCGCTCCCGACCACGGTGACCCGCTTCGGGCCGTGGGTTTGGAGTCGGGCCAGGAGGTTGGCGGCGTCGTCCAGGGTCTGCACCCCGTGTACGTGCTCCAGGTGGATCCCCGGTAGGTCCGGCCGGCGCGGGATCGCCCCGGTGGCAATGTGCAACAGATCGAAGCCGAGCTGGAACGCCCGGCCGTGCTGTCGGTTGGCGACCTCGACGCTGGCGCCCGCTCAGATCGAGGCCGGTCACCTCGTGACCCAACCGCACATCGATACGCATGGCCCGGAACTGGTCGGGGGTGCGCGCCACGAGATCGTCGAGGCGATGCACGGCGCCGCCGATGAGGTAGGGGATCCCGCACGCCGAGTAGCTCGTCCAGCGTCCCTTCTCGACGGCGACGATCTCCAGGTCGGGCGCCCGGCGCCGGACCTGCACGGCCGCGGCCATCCCCGCCCCGTCGCCTCCCACCACGAGTAGACGATCTCCCATCCCCGAGACTGTACGGGCCGGGCGGTGGGGATCGCCGCGACCCAAGCCGCCAGGGGACCGGATTGCTGCCGGGGTTGCACGTTCGCTAGCGGCGAGCGCGTGAGAACATGACGGGATGGGCATTAGAGCGGATTGCCGTCACTACTTGCATCGGAGCACGCGAACCGGCGAGGCCCTGCAACGGTGCCGGTTGTCGGTAAACAGCGAATCCCCCTTTGCCTGCCCGGAAGGGTGTCTGTTCTTCGAGGAGCGCGTTGTCACCGGGCGCGGGGTGGACGCCTGCGCCAAGCGAACCGATGAGCAACACCGCCCAAGGCCTGGAGTCGTTGCCCCCCGAGCGAAAGAAGCGCCGCGGCAAGAAGCGGCGCTGAGGGATTCGAGACCCCGCCGGGGCGGAGGCGCCGCACCACTAGTGGCAACGTTGTCGGGCCAGGCGTGCGTTACAAAGGGGGTCGGTGCCGGCGTTTGTGCTCGAAGGCCTTGGCCGCGCCCCAGCTGATGCCCACGTCGGCCAGACCGGGATCCACCTCGGCGAAGGAGGCTGGCGAAAGGCCGTAGATGTCGTCGGGGAACGCCTCCTCGACGAAACGGTCCCTAGCCCCTGCGGGCACCCCGGCCGCCCACAGCACCTCGGTGGGATACCGCACCGCGGTGCGCAGCAACGCCAAGGGGGTGGTCCGTTGGTCGTCGATGTCCGCCTCGAGCAGAGCGCGCACCGCCCCCCGATCTCCGCCTGGGCCCTCCGCCCCGCTTCCTCGGCCGCCCGAACCACCTCATCCGGTGGCGGCTCACCGGTCCAGGCTCGCATCACTCGTTGCACGGAAGCCACTACCCAGGCGGGCAAGGTCGCCTCGATGGCATCAGCCAGGGCGTCGGCGTACTCTCCGATGGACACCGGCGAGTCAGCTCTCCAGCGGGTGGTCGACCTGGTCCACGGCGACGCCCAGCTCGCGCAGCCAGTCCAACGCCTCGTGGAGGGCCGACGGGTCACCGTCGAGCTCGCAGACCATCCATCCGGTCTCCTCGCGTACGTCAGCCCGGCGGATGTTGGGCAGGACGTCGAAGCGTCGCACCAGGTGCGCCACTATCGGCTGGCGCACCTGTTCTGGGGGAAACGTGAGCCTGACCCGGATGCTCGTCAAGGCGCCGGCGGAGTGGGGTGGCCCAGGCGCGGGGCGGCAGGCGGCGGCGACCCGACGACGCCCGGCGACCCGACGACGCCCGGCGACCCGACGACGCCCGGCGACCCGACGACGCCCGGCGACCCGACGACGCCCGGCGACCCGACGACGCCCGGCGACCCGACGACGCCCGGCGACCCGACGACGCCCGGCGACCCGAGCGCCTGGTTGAGGTTGCCCGACCGCAGACCTTCCAGGTCCAACGTGACGTACCGGTAGCCGGCCGCCCGCACGGCTGCGACGACCTGATCCCGCTCGTCGACCGCGCGCGCCAGTTGTCCGACCGGAAGCTCGACCCGAGCGAGGTCGCCGTAGTGGCGGACCCGCAGATCGGTGAACCCGAGGGCACGGAGGGCTTCCTCCGCGCCGGAGACCTGGGTGAGGGTGCCGAAGGTGACGGGGGTCCCGTACGGCACCCGGGAGGCGAGGCAGGCGGCGGCGGGCTTGTCCCACACGTCGAGCCCGAGGTGACGCGCCGTCCTGCGCACCAGCTCCTTGGTGAAGCCGGCCTCGACCAAGGGAAAGACCGCGCCCCGCTCGCGGGCAGCCCGTTGCCCAGGGCGGTGATCGGCCAGGTCGTCGAGATTGACACCCAAGGCGATCACCGCCTTGTGCGCCGTCGCCACCGGAGCCAATCGATCCATGAGCTCGCTCTTGCAGTGATAGCAGCGGTCGGGCCCGTTGGCGACGTACTCCGGGCGGGAACCCTCGTCGGTCGACACCTCCAGCCAGCGCATCCCCCAGGCGGCCGCCAGCCGGCGGCAGCCGGCCCGCTCCGACGGAGCAAGTGAGGGAGACACGGCGGTCACGGCCACCGCCGCGTCGGCCCCGAGCACGTCGTGGGCGGTCCAGGCGAGCAGGCTGGAGTCGACCCCTCCGCTGAACGCCACCACCACCCGGCCCATCGTCGCCAGCGACGCTCGTAGGGCCGCGAGCCCGGCGTTCAGCTCCTCCGACGACGGGGAAGGTGTCGGCGTCGACTCGGGCATCAAGCGTCGACCACTTCGATGCGAATCCGCTTGTTGCCTCGGCCCTTGGACTCCGTCTTGAGGACCCGGATGCGACCGACCTCGTCGGTCCGCCGCACGTGGGTCCCGCCATCGGCCTGCTTGTCCAGCCCCACGATGTCCACCACCCGGATTTCGGGAACCGAGTCCGGAACCAGATTCACCTTCGTCCGGATCAGATCCGTGTCGAGGACGGCCTCGGCGCGCGGAAGGAAACTGACCGAGACCGAACGGGCCGCGGCCAGCTCCTCGTTGACCAGACACTCGACTTCGGCGCCGAAGCCGGCGGGCAGCGGGTCGAACTCGAAATCCATCCGGGCGGAGAGGGGCTCCATGTTGCCCCCGGTCACGGGCGTGGCCCAGCTGTTCCAGATCACCCCGCACAGGACGTGGAGGGCGGTGTGGGTTCGCATCAGCTGGTGCCGGCGCTCCCAGTCGACCACACCGTGCACCTCAGAGCCGACCGCCGGGGCAGCACCGTCCACGTAGTGCCAGACCAGGTCGTCCTGCTTGCGGACGTCGGCCACCACCAGGTCGTCGAGCCGACCGGTGTCGTGGGGTTGGCCGCCGCCAGTCGGATAGAAGACGGTGCGATCGACGGCCACCCGGGTCCGGCCGGCGTCGTCCTCCGCCGCTATCACCGTGGCGCGCATCTCGGTCAGATAGGCGTCGCGGAGGAAGAGGAGATCAGTGCCCACCGGGTCGCCTCAGGACAGTCCGACCTGGGCGGCAACCTCTTCGACGGAGCCCACGATGCCGGCGTAAAACGGCCCGAAATCGGCGAAACGGGCCGACACCTCGTCGAAGCGCATGGTGTAGACGGCGTCCTTGAGATCGTCGGGATGCCCGCCGAAGAGGGTCACACCCCACTCGTAGTCGTCCAGCCCGGTCGACCCGGTGATCAGCTGGACGATGCGTCCGGCGAACCGGCGGCCCGACTTCCCGTGGTCGATCATGAGCTCCTTGCGATCCTCGAAAGGGAGGGCGAACCAGTTGTGCTCGTCCCCCCGCCGCTTCGACATGGGGTAGAAGCAGATGGCCCGTTTCCCTTCAGGGGGAAGCTTCGGGTACAGGCGGGCCCGGAGGTGTTCCTCTGGCATTCCCTTCGAGTACTCGGACAGCTCGGTCAAGGACACGTACGACGAGGCCACCTCGAGCCCCGCCGCCTGCAACCCGGCCTGGAGCCGCCTGAGCCGTACCCAATCAGGACCGAGCGCCATCACGCCGAGGTCTGCCTTGTGGCCGAGCACCGAGAAGGTCACGACCTGGTGGTCGTCCCCCTCGGCGCCTTTGACGGCGGCCGCCACGGCCTCGCCGTCGCTTTGGGGACCGATGCGGCAGAACAGGTGGAGGACACCCCAGCCGACCGACGGCGCCAACGACTCGCTGATCACGCCGCCAAGTGTACGACGGACACCTCCGTCAACGAGCGAGTAGGGCGAGGCGAGGCGGTGATGGCCAGGCGCGAAACGGCCGGTCCGCTTGGCGCGGACCGGCCGTTTGTCGTGGACTGGATCGCTTACGAGATCCGATGATCCGGCCGAAGCCTAGAAATCGTCCATCCCGCCGCCGGGCATGGCCGGCGCGTTGTTCTCAGGCTTGTCGACGATGACCGCCTCGGTGGTGAGGAACAGCGCCGCGATCGACGCCGCGTTCTGCAGCGCTGACCGGGTGACCTTGGCCGCATCGATGACGCCGGCCTTGAACAGGTCCTCGTACTCGCCAGTGGCGGCGTTGAGACCCTCAGCCTGGCCCTTGAGGTTGCGGACCCGCTCCACGACCACGCCGCCCTCCAAGCCGGCGTTGACGGCAATCTGCTTGAGCGGCTCCTCCAGGGCCCGATGCACGATGCGCGCACCGGTCGCTTCGTCGCCCTCCAGCTTCTCGGCCCGATCGGCGACAGCACTCTGAGCCCGAAGCAGGGCGACCCCGCCGCCGGGAACTACACCCTCCTCGACCGCGGCCTTGGTGGTCGAGACGGCGTCCTCGATGCGGTGCTTCTTTTCCTTGAGCTCCACCTCGGTGGCGGCGCCAACCTTGATCACCGCCACCCCACCGGACAGCTTGGCCAGGCGCTCCTGGAGCTTCTCCCGGTCGTAGTCGGAGTCGGTGTTCTCGATCTCGGTCTTGATCTGGCTGATCCGTCCCTTGATGTCGGACTCGGAACCGGCGCCCTCGACGATGGTGGTCTCGTCCTTGGTGACGACCACCTTGCGAGCCCGGCCCAGCAGATCCAGGGTGGTGTTCTCGAGCTTGAGGCCGACCTCTTCGGTGACGACCTGGCCACCGGTCAGGATGGCCATGTCCTGCAGCATGGCCTTGCGCCGCTCGCCGAAGCCAGGGGCCTTGATAGCCACGCTCTTGAACGTTCCCCTGATCTTGTTGACCACCAGGGTGGCGAGGGCCTCGCCCTCCACGTCCTCAGCGATGATGACGAGAGGCCGGGCCGACTGCATGACCTTCTCGAGTAGCGGCAGCAGGTCCCGCACCGCGGAGATCTTCGAACCGACGAAGAGGATGTACGGATCGTCCAGGGCGGCTTCCATGCGCTCGGTGTCGGTCGCGAAGTAGGGGGCGATGTAGCCCTTGTCGAAGCGCATCCCCTCGACCAACTCGAGGTCCATGCCGAAAGTCTGCGACTCCTCGACGGTGATCACGCCGTCCTTACCGACCTTGTCGATGGATTCGGAGATCAGGTCCCCGATCTCGGTGTCGGCAGCAGAGATCGACGCCACCTGAGCAATCTGCTCCTTGGTTTCGGTCTCCTTCGAGATCGCCTTGAGCGAGGCGACGGCGGCTTCCACGGCCGCCTCGATGCCCCGCTTCAGCGACATCGGGTTGGCCCCGGCAGCCACGTTGCGCAGACCTTCCCGAACCAGGGCCCAGGCCAGCACGGTAGCGGTGGTGGTGCCGTCACCGGCGACGTCATCGGTCTTCTTGGCGACCTCTTTGACAAGCTCGGCGCCGATCTTCTCGAAGGGGTCCTCGAGCTCGATCTCCTTGGCGATGGAGACCCCGTCGTTGGTGATGGTCGGAGCACCCCACTTCTTCTCCAGTACCACATTGCGGCCCTTGGGGCCGAGCGTGACGCGGACGGCGTCGGCGAGCTGGTTCATCCCGCTCTCCAGGCCGCGCCGTGCGGTTTCGTCAAAAGTAATCAGCTTCGGCATCGGTTCTTGGTTCCCTCCATTGGGTCCATCTGCATTGGGGGCGTTAGCACTCTCACATCACGAGTGCTAACAGTTAACCGCCTCTGGAGAGTTAGTGCAACCGGAGTCTGGCGAAAGTTGCCGTCTCCCGACGCGTCAGCGCCCCGACACCAGGTCGGGGCGCTGACGATGAACCGGGGTGATGTCAGGACACCGCCCCGACGGTCGGGGCCCGCAGATGGAACGCGGTGAGCGGACCCGAGTACCCGTGGAAGCACTTTCCGCGGTCAAAGCGCCGGCGGGCCGAGACTTCAACTCAGGACAAATAGCTCAACCCCCGGCGACGGCCGGCACGATCGAGAGGGTGGCGCCGGCAGGCACCGCGGTCGCCAGTCCATCCAGGAACCGGATGTCCTCCTCGTCGAGAAAGACGTTGACGAAGCGCCTGAGCCGCCCACTGTCGTCGAACAGACGATCGGCGAAGCCGGGATGGGCGGCCTCGAGGGCCTTCAGGACGTCGGCGACGTTGGTCCCCTCCGCCGTGACTTCGCTCTTGCCCCCGGTCAGGGAGCGCAGTTGGGTCGGGACGCGTACAGAAACGGCCGTGGCGGGCACTAGTGAACCTCGGAGGTGTCGATCGCGGCGGCGAAGCCGTCCAGGGTAGGGGCGATGGTTGCCGTCGGCCCGCAGTAGGGGGCCACGGCGTCGACCGTCTTCAGGCCGTTGCCGGTGATGTACACGACGACCCGCTCGTCCGGCCGAACGACCCCAGCCGCGGCCAGCTGGGCCAGGCTGGCGATCGTCACCCCACCTGCGGTCTCGGCGAAGATCCCCTCGGTACGGGCCAGCAACCGGATGCCCCAGATGATCTCGTCGTCGGTCACTGACCCGAAGGATCCGCCCGATTCGCGCACCGCATCCAGGGCGTAGGGACCGTCCGCCGGGTTCCCGATCGCCAGCGATTTGGCGATGGTTCTCGGCCGCACCGGCTTGACCACGTCTCGCCCGGCGGCGAAGGCGTCGGCCACAGGCGAGCAGCCGGCGGCCTGGGCCCCCGAAATGCGAACGTGCGGCTCCTCGTCGAGCAGCCCGACGGCGTGCAACTCCTTGAACCCCTTGGCCACCTTGGTCAGCTGACTGCCCGAGGCGACGGGGACCACCACGTGGTCCGGGGCCCGCCACCCGAGCTGCTCGGCGACCTCGAAAGCCAGCGTGCGGGAACCTTCGGCGTAGTAGGTGCGCACGTTGACGTTGACGAACGCCCAAGACGGGTACTCCCCAGCCAGCTCCGCGCACAAGCGGTTGACGTCGTCATAGGTCCCGTCCACCGCGACCAGTCGGCCGCCGAAGACTGCCGTGGTGACCACTTTGGCCGGTTCCAGGTCAGCCGGGATGAAGACGACCGAGTTCATCCCCGCCTGGGCGGCGTGGGCGGCCACGGAGTTGGCGAGGTTTCCGGTCGAGGCGCAGGCGGCGACCTTGAACCCGAGCTCCTGGGCCTTCGTGAGCGCAACCGACACCACCCGGTCCTTGAAGGATCCGGTGGGGTTGAGCGTGTCGTTCTTGATCCACAACTCGCCCAGGCCGAGCTCGGCCGCGAGGCGGTCCGCCCGCACCAAGGGGGTGAAGCCGGCTCCCAGGTTCACGGCTCCTTCCGCGGCAGCCGGCAACAGGTCGGCGTACCGCCAGATCGACAACGGGCCGGCGGCGATCGACTCGCGACTCACCACACCGCGAATGGCCTCGTAGTCGTAGACGACCTCGAGCGGGCCGAAGCACCATTCGCAGACGTGCAGCGCTTCGGCGGGATAGGGATGCGCGCACTCCCGGCAGCGCAGTCCTTCCACGTACGGCAAGCTGAGTTCCTCCTTCGGGGCTCATCGAACCGGGCATTGGCACCTGGGCCCCGTAGGACCTGGTTGCCGCGGCGTCAAAGGGCCCGTCCCTCAGCCGCTCTTGATGATGTTGTAGGAAAGAATACCCGCGCTCGCGGGTACAAGCACAACGATATGGTCTGGCCCGGCAGCGTGGCAGGATGACACCCGCCATGCGGACCTACCACCACCAAGAGTTCTCTGCCACCCGGCTGGTGGCCGCCAAACGCAGCCGGCGGGTGTCGGTGTGCCTGCCCGCCCGCAACGAGGGCGAAACCGTGGGTCGCGTGGTGGAAACGCTGCATCGAGAGCTGGTCCTGCGGCACCCGCTGATCGATGAGTTGGTCGTCGTCGACGACGGTTCGAGCGACGACACCGCCGCGGTCGCGGCCGCGGCCGGCGCCACCGTGGTCACCGCGGCCACGACCCTGCCCGAATACGGCAGCGAGCACGGCAAGGGCCAAGCCATGTGGAAAGGCGTGCACGTCACCACGGGCGACGTGATTGCGTTTTGCGACGCCGACATCCGAGGGTTCAGCTCCTCGTTCTTGCTGGGCCTGCTCGGCCCCCTTCTCACGCAGGACGACGTCACCTTTGTCAAGGGCTGCTACGAACGGCCCCTGGAAGGACGGCCAGGCGAAGGGGGTCGAGTGACCGAGTTGATGGCTCGACCGGTGATCTCGCTCTTTTTCCCACATTTGGCCGGCTTGAGCCAACCGCTGGCCGGAGAGTGCGCCGCCCGGCGGGACGTGCTGGAGGCGGTGCCGTTCGTGGGTGGCTACGGCGTCGATCTGGGCCTGATCATCGATGTGACGAATCACTTCGGCCCGTCCGGACTCGTCGAGTGTTACCTGGGCGAGCGGGTTCACCGCAACCGTCCGCTGGTTGAACTGAGCGTGCAGGCGCTGGTCATCCTGCAGGTGGCCCTGGCGCGGGCCGGGGTCGAGACCACGGCGTCGTCCCCGCTCTTGTGGTCGACCGCTCTGCTGCGGCCCCGGGCCGACCCCGTCCCCGTCTCCCTGGTCGAACGACCGCCCCTCGCCGACGTCCCGGCCCACCGCAAGACCGCCTGAACTCAGCGGGCGGCGAGCACCTCGGTCACCAGCTCGCTGAGCGCGCCCAGGGGGTCGGCCCAGGCCCGCTCCAACCCGACCTCGGCGACCAGCGTCCGGTACGCCACCTCGTGTTCCCCCACGGCGTCGCCGGCCAAGATCACGACGGGAACCGACGCTTCGGCGGCCAAGGCGACCACCCCGCCGACGGCCTTGCCGTGGAAGGACTCCTCGTCGAGCAGCCCCTCACCGGTGATGACGAGGTCCGCGCCTTCGAGACGTTCGGCCAGTTCGATCCGCTCCGCAACCACGTCGAAGCCGCTGGTGAGGGTGGCGCCGACCGCGGCCAACCCCCCGGCCAGCCCGCCTGCGGCCCCGGATCCCTCGATATCGCGGACGTCGATGCCGAAGCGCTCCTCGTACAGTTGGGCCAGACGTTCGAGGCGGCGCGTGAGCAGCTCCACCTGCGACGGCGACGCCCCTTTTTGGGGGGCAAAGACGACCGCCGCTTCGACAAAGCGGGTCGTGACGTCACACGCCACCTGCAGGTCGACCCCGGCCAGCCTGCTGTGTGGCTCGAGGGCCTCCAATGCCCCCCACCCGCCATCGGTCGTCGCCGAGCCGCCCATGCCCACGAGGATGTGGCGGACACCGGCCTTCACCGCGGCGGCGATCAACTCGCCGGTGCCATTCGTGGACGCCCGGATCGGATCGTTGCGGTCCCCGACCAAAGTAAGGCCAGAGGCCAAGGCGCACTCCACCGAGGCGGTCACCCCGTCGTCGAGCAGGTACCACGGGGCGTCGACGAGCTGCCCGAGTGGTCCTCGGACCCGGTGGACCTGGGGTCTCCCCCCCAAAACAGCCGAGAACCCCTCGCCTCCGTCCGACACCGGGGCGATGTCCGCGGTCCACCCGGCTTGCGTCGCTGCGTTCGCGATGGCGCGGGCGACGTCAGGGGCCGACGCGCTTCCTCTCCACTTGTCCGGGGCGACCACGACGCAGGGCACGTCTCCCAGTGTTGCCCGCGTAAAGCCGGTGACCCAGGCAGTTTCGGGACGGGGGTAGGGTCAGTTCAGCGCATGACCGGCGATCACGATCTTCTGGTGCTCTCCAACCGGGGACCACTCAGCACCACCCGCTCATCAGATGGCACCCTCTGCGTCACTCGCGGGGGTGGAGGGCTGGTCGTCACCCTTGGGCCGGGCGTGGAGCGGGACGGGGCCGTGTGGATCGCCGCGGCCAGCGGACCCGACGATCACGAGGCCGCTCGCCTGGGTCTCTTCGACGCAGAGGGTTTCCACGTCAGGCCGGTCCTGGTCGATCGAAACGACTATCGGGCCTACTACGACGTGATTGCCAATCAAACGCTGTGGTTCTGCCTTCACGGACTATCAGACCTGCCCCGCCGACCCCGCTTCGATCGCCACTGGTGGCAGGCGTGGGGATCGTTTCAGCGGGTCAACGAACAGTTCGCCACTGCCGCCGAGGAGGCCGCCGCGCCCGGGTGCCACCGTGCTCATCCAGGACTACCAGCTGGCTCTCGTGCCCGGACTGCTCGCCAGCCGGCGACCGGACCTGAAGATCGCGATGTTCGTGCACACCCCGTGGTGCTCGCCGCAGGAGCTCTCGACCCTGCCCGACGAAGTGGCGGAAGCTGTGCTGCGCGGATTGACCGGAGGGGGGGCCTGCGGATTCCACTCGGCCCGGTGGGCCGAGGCCTTCGCGGCGTGCTGCCGTCAACGCCTCGGCCAGGAGCCGAAGACGTTCGTGTCGTCGGCGACCGCCGACCTCGAGGACCTGCGCTCGATCGCCACGTCCGACAGATGCAATCACGAGCTGACCACCCTGAACCAGATCGTCGGGGATCGCCATGCTGATCGTTCGGGTCGATCGCATCGAGCTTTCCAAGAACGTCCTCCGGGGATTCTGGGCCTTCGAGGAGCTGTTGCAGGCTCGGCCGGACCTGCGCGGGCGGGTGGTCTTCGCCGCCATGGTGTACCCGTCCCGCCTGGGGCTGGCGGACTATCTGGCCTACGGCATGGAAGTCAGCGCTCTGGCCACCAAAATCAACGCCGAGTGGGGCTGGCCGGAGGGCGACGGGCGCCCGAGCTGGACCCCCATCCTCCTCGACCGCGAGGACAACTACCCGAGGTCGGTGGCGGCGTTGCGTCGCGCTGACGTCCTCCTGGTCAACCCGGTCCGGGACGGTCTCAACCTGGTGGCCAAGGAGGGGCCTCTCGTCAACGAGCGCGACGGCGTGCTGGTCCTGAGCCACCAGGCGGGGGCATGGGACGAGCTCGCCGATCACGCGGTCGGCATCAACCCCTTCGATGTCAGCGGGACCGCATGCGGCGCTGGCGACCGCCCTGGATATCCCCACGTCGGAGCGGGTCGACAAGGCCCGGGCCCTCCGCAAGGCCATCGAAGTCGCGATCACCGCTCGACTGGTTCGACGACCAGCGGGCGGAGGCGGCCGCTCAGGGCTAGCGCCGGAGGCAGACCTCGGACGCAAGCGATGGCCGGTGTCGTCGTGACCCGCTGGAGCCGGTCAGCCCACCCGCCCCAATCGAGGCCAGCGTTTGCAACAGTTCCATCACTCCTGCCGGACCAGGCACCACCCGGTCTGCGGCGGCCAGGAGCTCTTCCGGCGTCTCCGGGCCCCCGACCGCAACAGCCAGGGTCTCCACGCCGGCCGCCCGGAGACGATGGAGCGCGGCGAAGGCCGGTAGATCTCCGGCATCGTCACCGACAAAGCACGCCCAGGTGAGGCCGGCGGCCAGTTCGGTCGACCACAGTCCCCTTGTCGTGGGCACCGGGCGGACGCAGCTCCCAGGACATCTTGCCGCGGTGAGCCACCAGCCCTGAGGAGGCGGCCTCGACGGGTGGCGAACTCCTCGGCCCAGCCGGCCAGGGCAGGAGACTCGCGGTAGTGAAGGGTGACGGCCAAGCCCTTCTCGCTCGACCCGGAGCCCGGCTGGGCCGGAGCTTTGCGCCTCCGCCGCCAAGGCGTCGAATCGCCGCCCTCCAGCGGTCGGCTTCGGGGTCGACGTCGAGCCGCCGGACGTCGGCGGTCCATCGTTCCAGGCCGTACAGGCCGACCAGCTCGGCGGCACCGGCCGCTCGGCGAGCTGCGCAGCCAAGAAGTCGACCGGGCGTCCGGAGATCACGGCGACCCGGCCGAACCGGTCGGCCAGCCGGGCCAACAGGAGACCCGCGCCGGGCAGGGCTCGGGCCTGGTCCGGAACGTCGACGATGGGGGCCAGCGTCCCGTCGAAATCCACGAATACTCCCGACGTGGCCGGAGCGGTGGGCCACGGCGTCGATGCGGGCACGCGACTCGGAGCGGAGGGGCGAGAACGGCGTCCCGGAGGACCGCTCAGGCGGTGGCAGCCAAGTTCGGCCCGATGACCAGCACCAGATTGGCGGCAGCCCGGTCGTGGGCTGAGATCGGCGCCGCGGCCGGAGCAGGGATCGTCGGGTTGACCGCGCTCGCCGGCAAACCGACGACGGCGGCCAGATGCTGGGCTTCCGGCAGGTAGCCGGCGGTCATTATGTAGATCGCCGAGGCTTGTACGGTGTAGGTGGCTGTTATCAGGGGCCAGGGTGTTGTAACCCGGGTTGGCCTTGAGCTTGTTGCTCCACTCGGTGGCCAGATTGCCGCCCCCGGTCCCGTTGAGCACCTGCAGCTTGATGCTCGAAGGGGCGACCAGCGCCACCGTGGTGGTCGTGGCGGCCAGCGATGAACTGGTGGTGCTGCTGGCTGCGGCCGGCGTGGTGCGTCGTCGCCGTGGTCACGCCGGTCGAGCTGGAACCGTGCCGCAGCACCAGCCAACCCACCACCAGTACGGCGACGATCACCAACACCGCCCTGCCGGTCTGGGTGCTGCCGGGGCCCCGCCGGCTCGATGCTGGCTCACCTGGCTCGGCCTCCTCCGGCGGGGCGCCCTTCGTAGCGGGCCCGACGCAGCTGCTCCCGCCGTCGGCGGAGCCGGCGGATCACCAGCGGGTTGGCCTGTTCAGCTTCCTCGGAATCGACCAGAGCGGCCAGCAGCCGCCGGTACCGGGTGGCCGACATCCCTAGGCGGGTCCTGATCGCCACCTCCTTGGGGCCGGGCTCGGTCCACCAGGACTGCTCGAACTCCAGGACTGCCCGATCACGCTCGGAGAGTGCCATTTGGACGAGCCTGCCACCCGGCGGCCTGCCGGATCAAGCACCGAGGGAGGTCGGGGGCGTCTGGACGTACCCAGATGGCATCGAATGAGGCGACGAGGCGAGAGAAACGGCCCCGGTCGCCTGGCGAGGCACCTACCGCGGGATCAGGCCCCGGCGAGCCCGTAGATCCCGTTGCCCACCATGATGGCGCCGACCAGGAACAACAGCGAGACCAGGAGGACCCTACCGTGGGCGCGCAACCAGCCGTTGAATGCGGTCAAACGACCGGTGGTCATCTGCGGCGCCACGACGTGCAGCACGATCGGCAGCCACACCAGCAGCACGTTGATGATCACGACCAGGGCGATGGCCACGACGGTGAGCTCGATCGAAGCCCGGGCCGTGGCGATGACCTGGAGGGCGGCCAGGAACGTCGCTCCTGGGGCGAACACCAGGAGGCCGACCAGAAAGGCGCTTCGGGGCGCGGGTTTGGCCACCAACCTGGACACCAGCCCGGGCTTCTCCGGATCGGCGGACCGCCGTTTACGTACGACGAGTATCAGGCCGACGACGATCAGCAGGATGCCGAGACCCAGCCTGAGGCCGTAGCGCGGCGTGTGCTCGTCCGGCCGGCTCAAGTTGGCCGAGCGAAGCACGGCGAGAATCACCACGCCCGTCACCAGGCTCATCGCTACGGCCCCGGTCAGGTAGAAGGCCGCGGTGCGCCGAGGGCTGGCGGACCCGAGATAGACCGCGGAGATCAGCAGCGCGGTGGGTGACAAGGCGGCCAGCAGGGCCAAACCGGCCGCTTGAAGGAGCACCGGACCGGCTACCTGGTACCGAGAACCCAAGAACGCCCGGTTGGGCCCCACCGCCGTCGCCACGCGCCAACCCCTCCCGGCGACGCAGGGGCCGGGTCGAAAAGAGAACGGTGTGGATGGCATCCCTGCGTGTCGCCCATAAACGACGGTTCGATGTGGGCCAGATGGTAACGAGGCCCGATGGGCTCGCTCCACCCGTGCTGCCCGACGCGCCGGCCCCCCGCGGAGCCGGCCGCGACCCCGGTGAGAGGAGGGCCAGCCCTATGGCGGAAACGGCTGAGATGAGGTGGCTGCGGCCCACTCTTGACGTCAGGTGGCTGCGGCCCACTCGACGGCTTGGGCCTTCTCGGCCATGCGGAAGGGCTTGATGTCACCTGGGATCATCCAACCGAACGCGGTAACGAAATGCCGCATCCACTCGCTGTCGGTGACGAGCGCGAAGCGTTGCAGCGAACGAAAGTGGCCGGCGGCCAGCTTCAGGTCCTCCCACAGGGCTCCTCCCGAGAGCCCACCAAAGTCGGCGATGACCACCACCACCCGAACCTTGCCGCCCTCGGCCGCCCGCTCGATGGCGGGTATGAGGACGTCTCGATAATCCTGGGCCTCGAGCTTGCCCGAGCTCTCGAAGCCGATCACCCCGTCGGGCAGCCCTTCCAGCGGCTTGATCATTCGCTTCCCTCCTTGGTCGCGACGGCGGCCACCCGATGGCAGCCGCGAACTCGACGATACGTCCAGCGCGGCCGCTCACCGGCCGCCAGGTCGGCGTCGCACCGCTCTCCCCTCAACCCTTGCCGGGTGGACCCTTCCCGCCCGATATCCTCAACCGACTGCCGACGCGCTCTGGAGCCGGGTGTCGGGATCGAACCGACGACATCTTCTTTACAAGAGAAGTGCTCTGCCAACTGAGCTAACCCGGCACAGCCAGTGGCATGCTATTGCAGTTGACCGGGCCGACCGGCCGCCCACCGGCGGGAAGTGGCCTTCCCGTACTGTGTCCGTTGCGACTAATGGACATCTGTACAGCCTCAGGCTGTACAGATGTCCATTAGTGAGCCTGGCCGCCCCAAAACCGGTGAGCTTCGCAGCCCTACACCGGTTAGGCCCGGCCGCCCCGACAACCGGCAGGACCCGCCCATCGAGCTAGCGGGCTGCCGCTTGCCTGGCCCGGGCTACCTCGAAGCAGGCCAGGGCCGCCACCCCGGCCACGTTGAGCGACTCGATCGGTCCCGCCAGCGGGACACTGACCACCACGTCGCAGCGCTGGCGGGTGAGCCGGCTGAGGCCGCGGTCCTTCCGCTCCGAGCACCAGGGCGATGGGCTCCGACGCCAACTGCAGATCCCACAACGACGCCGGTGCGTCGGCGTCGAGCGCAACGGTCCACACGCCCGCGGCGACCAACTCGGCCAGGCCGGCCGGAATGCCCGCCACCATGGCACACGGCAAGATACTCGGCCGCCCCGGCCGCCGCTTTCAGCGCCGCCGGGCGTCAGACGGGCGGCGCGGTGCCGGCCGATCACCAGGCCGGTCGCGCCGGCGCCGACGGCGGTGCGGATCACGGCCCCCAGGTTGTGCGGGTCGGTGACGCCGTCGAGAACCACGAGGAACGGCACAGGCGTCGGCCGGCCCGGTCGCGAGGAGGTCGCTCGAGCGCGAGCTCCGGGAAGGGATCGGCCCGGGCCAGCACCCCCTGGGGCGCTTCTGACGTCGCCATGGCGTCCAGCTGGGGGCGGGAAACCCATCGGCGTAGGCACCCCGCCGGCGCGGGCCCGATCCAGGATCTCGGCCAACGGACCAGCAGTGTCGTCCCCTCGGCGACCACGAGCTGGTGGGTGCGGCGCCGGCCGGCACGCAACAGCTCTCGCACCGCCTGGCGGCCTTCCACCTGTTCGCCCCCCAGACCCGACGAGCGTGAGGCGGAGGATGACGAGGACGCGGACGACGCTCGCCGCGAGGCCGTCGATCTCCCTTGCGCGCTCGGAGCGCCCCGCCAGATACCTCCCGACCGGTGCGGCGCTCCTTTGGAGGAACCGGGCCCCGAAGGCCGGCGCCGTCCGCCCCGCCCCGAAGGCGCCGGGCTCACCGGGGCGCCAGGAGGGCCACGGCCAGACAGGCGATGCCCTCCCGCCGGCCCAGCGCCCCGAGGGCCTCGGCTCGCTTGGCCTTCACGCTCACCGGAGCGCCGACGGCGTCGGTCAGCCGGCGCTCCATGGCCGTGCGGTACGGGCGCCAGCTTCGGCGCCTCGAGCCATCGACGGTCGACATCCACGTTGCCGATCTCCCACCGGTCCGTCGACCAGGAGCACCACCCGGACGAGCAGCTCCATGCTGTCGGCGTCCGGCGTAGGCCGGATCGTCGTCCGGGAAATTGGGTGCCGATGTCGCCGAGCCCGGCCGCGCCGAGCAGGGCGTCGGCGATACGGCGTGGGCGACGGCGTCGGCGTCACTGTGCCCGGATCAAGCCCGGACCCGTCAGACCGGCACCCCGCCGAGCACCAGCGGTCGTTCGCCGTCGGCGACCGAACGGGTGGATGTCAAAACCCAACCCGACTCGCGGCGTCATCGCTGCACGACCGAGGCCAGCGCGGCCGCCACGACCAGGTCGAGCGGGGACGTCACCTTGAGGTTGTCCGGCGGGCCCTCGACCAGGACGACCCGGCCGCCGATGGCCTCGACCAGAGAGGCGTCGTCGGTCGCGTCGCTCGCTCGCCAGCGTGGGCCTCGCGCAGTACCGCGGCCCGGAACGCCTGGGGCGTCTGCACGGCCACCAGGCGATCGCGGTCGAGCGTGCGACAGGTCGACCATCGAGCGTGGATCTCTTTGACCGTGTCGGTGACGGGCGCGGCCGGCACGGCTCCCGTCCGCGCCGCCGGCCACGGCGTCGAGCACCGCCTCCCACAAGGGCCGGGCGGGCCAGCGGTCGGGCCGCGTCGTGCACCGCGACGATCTCGGCGCTCGGCGGGACGGCGGCCAGCCCGGCCCGGACCGACTCCGATCGGGTCGCCCCGCCGGCCACGACGACGTCGGCGTCCCAGACCCGGCCGGCGGCACCGGCGGGCAGGACGAGCACGATCCCGTCGCACGCGTGCCGGGCGGCCGCGAGCGACCAGGCGAGCAGCGGCCGACCGCCCAGGTCGGCGAACTGCTTGGGTGCGCCGAAGCGGGTCCCCATTCCTCCGGCGACGATGATCGGCCCACACTTCCACGCGGCTTGCGACGCGTACTCGTAGCGCAGGTCTACGGGAGGGCGTCGTCCAGCTTCTTCTCGGCCTCGGCTTCGCTGACGCCGATGGCGAAGGTCAACTCCGAGACCAGGATCTGACGGGCCCGATTGAGCATGCGCTTCTCGCCGGCGGACAGGCCCTTGTCCTTGTCCCGGTTGGAGAGGTTTCGGACCACCTCGGCGACCTGGTAGATGTCGCCGGACTTCAGCTTCTCCACGTGGTTCTTGTAGCGCCGGGACCAGTTGGTCGGCATCCGCACGTCCTTCTTGCGCAGGACGGCGAAGACCTCCTCGACCTCCTCGTCGTTGATGACCTCGCGCAGCCCGACGTCGTCGGTGTTGTCGGACGGCACCATGAGGGTCAGGTCGCCGTAGGCCAGGCGCAGAACCAGATATTCCTTCTTCTCGCCGAAGGCTTCCTTGAACTCCCTGCGCTCGACGACGGCCGCGCCATGATGGGGGTAGACGACCTTGTCTCCTACGTCAAACGACATTCTGCTCCCGAGGCAACACATCAATAGGGGCCTCTCAGGATACCAGTCCGCGACCTCGCGCCTGCGGCCGCGAGTTGGTGGGCCGCTAGTGTCGCTCCGGACCATGGACGACTGTCGAGCTGCTGGCCCGCAGCGAGCTGTTCTCGGCCTTCGACGAGGCCAGCCTGCGAACGCTGGTGGCTTCGTCGCGGCGCCTGGTGTGCGAGCGCAACTTCGTGGTCTTCGAAGAGGACGCCGAGGCCGACGAGCTGTTCGTGGTGCGGAGCGGGCGGATCGCAGTGGGCGGCAGTCCGTCGATGGGCGGGAGTCGCTGGTGGCTCTGATGGAGGAAGGGGACCTGTTCGGCGAGATGCCGCTTGTTCGACGAGGGCACTCGCTCGGCGTCGGCGCGGGCGCTCGAGCGCTCCGAGGTGCTCGGCATCCCCTACGGCGTGGTGCGCGACGCCCTCGATGCCCACCCGCAGCTGCTCTGGGAAGTGGTGCGGTCTGCTGGCCGATCGCCTGCGCAATACCGACTCGGCCCTGGCGGACGCGGTGTTCCTGGACGTGACCGGCCGCACGGCCAAGCGCCTGCTCGAGCTGGCCGGCGACCGAAGACGACTTCCAGCTGCCCATCACCCAGGAGGAGCTCGCCGGCCTGGTCGGGGCCTCACGGGAGCGGGTCAACAAGTCGATCGCCGCGTTCGTCCGCCTGGGCTGGATCGAGCAGCTCGACCGGCGCTACCGCATCGTGCAACGGGACCGGCTCGAACAGCGGGCCCGGTAGATCGGCACCCGGCCGGCCGACCCGCCGGCTCGACCCGCAGGCTGCAACCCCGGCCCGGGCCGCGATCGCAATCGGGTGATCCGGACGGGGCGGTCAGCTGTAGCGGTCGAGGATGCTGGATTCGGCCAGGCGGGCCAGTCCGTCCTTGACCAGCCGGGCGGTGGCCGGCATCGACGCTGGCGGACGGTCTCGAGCTCGTCGATCGTGGCGCGCAGCACCTTCTGCAGGTTGCCGAAGCGAGCGACCAGGTCGACGATGACCGACTCGGCCAAGCGGGGAATCCGCGACAGCAGCCGGTAGCCGCGAGGCTGCAGGCTCGGATCTCGAGGTCCACCCCGGGCTCGCAGCTCGAGCACGGACGCCACCGTCTGGGCGGACAAGCAGCCGCTCCGTCGCCAGCGTGCCCGAGCGCGAGCCACGACCTCGTCCGCCCGGTCGAGCATCGTCGTCGGGCAGGTAGTCGACGCACGACGTGGCGTCGCTCGTCCTCCACCCCGGCCAGCAACTCCTCCAGCTGGAGTGGGCCAACCGGCCGTCGGTGCCGAGCTCGACGATGTATCCCTCGATCTCCTCGGCGATACGGCGCACCATCTCGGCCCGCTGCAGCACGGTCACGACATCCCGCACCGTGACCAGATCCTCGACCTCGAGGGCGGACAGCGAGCTGGTCACCGCGTCGAGGCGGACCCGGTAGCGCTCCAGCGTCTGCAGGGCCTGATTGGCCCGGCCCAGCAGTCGGGCCACTGAGTCCAGGGCATGCTTGATGTCGCCCCGGTAGAGCGTGATGACCGACATGTCCTCCGACACCGCGATCACCGGAACGTCGATCGAGCGCGCCACCCGCTCGGCCGTGCGGTGCCGGGTGCCGGTCTCGTTGGTCGGGACGTTGGGGTTCGGGACCAGGTGGACGTTGGCCCGGCGATGCGGCTGGCGTCGGCGGCCAGGATGATGGCGCCGTCCATCTTGGCCAGCTCGGACAGCCGTTGCGGGGCTGAACTCGGCGTCGAGCAGCAGTCCGCCCGAGCAGATCCCCAGACACCTCGGGCCCATCGCCGACCACGATCAGGGCGCCCATGTTGGCCTGCAGGATGCGGTCCAGGCCCTCGCGCAGCGGGCGCCCAGGAGCGATGGCGCCGAGCGACTCGATCAGCGCGGCCCGGGGCCGTTCCGACACCTGGCAATCCTACCAGACCGGAGCCGTCGCCACCTCGACCGGGCGCACCTGCCATCGGCCGTCGGACCGGTCGGCTGGTGGCCAGTCGGCGATGCCGACTGAGCCCAGTCCAGGGCCTGGGTCCAAGCTCGCCACCCGGCTGCATGGGGATGGGGCCATCCTCCGGGCCCCGATCCGGCACCAATGCCGGTGCGGAACCCAGCCGGGCCGCTTCGGCCAGACGGCGCGGCGTGTCGGCCACCTGACGGACCTCGCCTCCCAGACCCGACCTCGCCCAGCACCACCAGCCCCGTCGTCGACGGCTCGCCCGGTGTGGGCCGAGGCCAGGGCCAGGCACACGGCCAGATCAGCCCCCGGTTCGGCCACCCGCACGCCGCCGACCACGGAGACGTAGACGTCGTGGTGAGCGAGGCTCAACCCGGCCCGCCGCTCGAGCACCGCCAGCAGCAGACGCCAGCCGGCCGGCGTCGATCCCGGATGCCGACCGGCGCGGGCTGACCATCGGGGTCGAAACGACGAGCGCCTGGATCTCGACCAGCAGGGGGCGCTCGGCCCTCCATCGACGGGAACACCACCGACCCCGGGGTCCCGGCCCGCCGGTCCGCCAGGAACAGCCCTCCGGGATCGGCCACCCCGAGCAGTCCATCCCCGGTCATCTCGAACAGCCCGAGCTCCCCCGTCGGCCCGAAGCGGTGCTTGACGGCGCGCAGCAGCCGCAGGGCGTGGTGCCGGTCGCCTTCGAAGGAAAGCACCGTGTCGACCAGGTGCTCGAGCACCCGCGGGCCCGGCCAGGGTCCCCTCCTTGGTGACGTGGCCCACCAGGATCGTCGTGAGGCCGACCGGCCTTGGCCATGACCGCCAGGCGATGGGCGCAGCCCCGGACCTGCACCACCGAGCCCGGCCCGGAGTCCAGGTCCGGGATCCCATACCGTCTGGATGGAGTCGATCACCAGCACGTCGGGGTCGGATCTCCTCCACCGCGGCCTGATGCCCGGCATGGCCGTCTCCGCGACCAGCCACAGCCCGGGACCACGAGCGCCTCGAGCCGGGCGGCCCGGCTGCGCACCTGCGCCGGCGACTCCTCCGCCGACACCAGCAGCGCCCGGACGCCACGGCGGGCCATCTCCGCCCAGGGCCTGGAGCAGGAGGGTGGACTTCCCGATGCCGGGTTCGCCGCCGACCAGGGTGACCGAGCCCGGAACCAAGCCCGCCGGCGAGCACCCGGTCGAGCTCCTCGACGCCGGTGGGGACGGGCTCCCCTCCGTCCGGACTGATGTCGGCCAAGAGTGATCGGCGAGGAGGGCGGCCTGACCCCGCCGACCGAGCTCCCACCGCGGGGCCGGCCCGGCCTGCTCCTGGACGATGGAGTTCCACGCATCGCAGCTCGGGCAGCGACCGGACCAGCGGGGGCAGGAGGTGCCGCACTTGGTGCAGCGGTGGATAGTGCGAGTACCGGCCATACCGGCACTCTACGGATGGGGTGCGACGGCCTCCTGATCGCGATTGCCCTTGACGTGCTGACCGCGCGTTCCGGCGGCGCCGGCGCCGGCGCCGGACCAACCAGAAGACCATCAGGCCCAGCAGGACGAGCACCAGCCCGCCCCCCACCGCAATGAACGTGATGATGCGGCCCCGTTCCACGTACGGGTCGAGGCGGAAAGCACGAGAACGTGTCCGAGCTGGGGGTTCCATTGCAGGGTGCTCCCCTGGTGCGAGGCCGCATTGGTGCTTTGCAACGTCCCAGGCAGGTCGGCATTCAGCGAGAAACTGAACACCTGATTCGGTTGCTGGCCCGCGGCCGAGATGAGCGGGCCCGGATCGACGCCCAGGCGAGATCCGAGGGCGCTGCCCAGGCCGGCGTCCCCGAAGCAGTTCACCCCGCAGGTCAGATCGACCTGGCCGGAAAGGACGACGTCGGTGTGCCAGAACGAGTGCTGTTCGGTCAACGTCACGGCGAAGGGACGAGACCGGGCGGAGCCGCTACCCGCCACCTCCTCGACCAGCTGGCCGGCTTCTGCCAGATTGGCGAAGGGGTGACTGGCGGTGACGACCGTCGTCGAACCGGCCCCGGCCGCGGGCCCGGTGACGGCCCAACCGGCGGCCACCAAGTCGGCGTCCTGGAGCTGGGCTGCCAGGGCAGCCTGCCCTCCGAGCGCCGTCACCGCGGCGTGATCCAGCGTCACCGTCACGGTCACCGTGCCGGTCCCGTTGGGGGCGGCCCGGATCGCCATCTCGGTGTGGACCTGGCACCCAGCCATCCCGAGCATCACCAGGACCGCGGCTATCACGATCCCGAAGGCTCGCTGGCTGGACCTCACCTGGGCGCGCGGAGAAGAGGTGCCCCCCGCTGCCGTCTGTCGGCTACTCGCCGCTGCCGGCGCCGGCCATCTCGACCGGTGGCGGCTGCAGACCTTCTATAGCTCGGAAAACGATCGTGGATTCGCCTGTCTCGGCGTCCGGCTCCATGTCGACGATGATGGTTTCGCCGGCCCGGAACTCCTTCCAGAGGATCTTCTCCGACAGCGGATCCTCGACCAGGCGCTGCAGAGCTCGACGCAGCGGGCGAGCCCCCATGGTGGGGTCGTAGCCCTTGTCGACCACGTAGTACTTGGCGGCCTGGGTGAGCTCGAGAGCCAAACCCTGGCCTTCCAGGCTGGTACGGACTCGCTTGATCATCAGGTCGATGATCTCGGTGACCTCGTCCTTGGTCAGCTCGTGGAAGACGATGACGTCGTCGATACGGTTGAGGAACTCCGGCCGGAAGTGCTGCTTCAGGGCGTCGTGGACCTTTTCCTTCATCTTCTCGTAGGTCACCGCTTCGCTGGTCCGGGCGAAGCCGACGGACGCCTTGCGCAGATCGGCGGTACCCAGGTTCGACGTCATGATGATGACCGTGTTCTTGAAGTCGACGCTGCGGCCCTGCGAGTCGGTCAGCCGCCCGTCCTCCAGGATCTGCAGGAGGGCGTTGAACACGTCGGGGTGAGCCTTTTCGATCTCGTCGAACAGCACAACCGAGAACGGCTTGCGACGAACCGCTTCCGTGAGCTGGCCGCCCTCCTCGTAACCGACGTAACCAGGGGGCGAGCCCACCAGACGGCTCACCGTGTGCTTTTCCATGTACTCCGACATGTCGAGCTGGATCAGCGACCCCTCGTCCCCGAAGAGGAACTCGGCCAGGGTCTTGGCGGTCTCCGTCTTGCCCACGCCGGAAGGCCCGAGGAAGATGAACGACCCACTCGGACGCTTCGGATCCTTGAGGCCCGCCCGGGTACGGCGGATGGCCTGGGACACGGCCCGGATGGCGTCCTCCTGCCCGATGACCCGCTTGTGCAGCTCTTCTTCCATCCGGAGCAGCTTGGCGGTCTCTTCTTCGGTCAGCTTGTAGACCGGGATACCCGTCCAGTTGGCGAGAACCTCGGCGATGACCTCCTCGTCGACGACGTCGAACAGGTCGACGCCTTCGGCCCGCCACTCCTGCTCCTTGGCCGCCTTGCGCTGGAGCAGCTCCTCCTCGCGCTCGCGGAACTTCTTGGCCTGTTCGAAGTTTTGCTTCTCGATGGCCAGCTCTTTGTCCTTACGGACCCTGACGATGTCGTCCTCGATGGCCTTGTAGTCGGGCGGCGTGGCCATGCGGCGGATGCGCAGGCGGCTGCCGGCCTCGTCGATGAGGTCGATGGCCTTGTCCGGCAGGTACCGGTCGGCGATGTAGCGGTCGGCCAGGTTGGCTGCCGCCACCACGGCCTGGTCGGTGATCGTCACGCCGTGGTGCGACTCGTACCGGTCCCGGAGGCCCTTGAGGATCTCGATGGTGTGGCTGAGCGACGGCTCCTCGACCTTGATGGGCTGGAAGCGGCGCTCGAGGGCGGCGTCCTTCTCGAGGTGCTTGCGGTACTCGTCGAGCGTGGTGGCGCCGATGGTCTGCAGCTCACCGCGGGCGAGCATGGGCTTCAGGATCGAGGCGGCGTCGATAGCGCCCTCCGCTGCGCCCGCACCGACGAGCGTGTGCAACTCGTCGATGAAAAGGATGATGTCCCCGCGGGTCCGGATCTCTTTGAGCACCTTCTTGAGGCGCTCCTCGAAATCGCCCCGGTAGCGGGAGCCGGCCACCAATGCCCCCAGGTCGAGGGTGTACAGCTGCTTGCCTTTGATGGTCTCGGGCACGTCGCCGGAAACGATCTTCTGCGAGAGCCCCTCGACGATTGCGGTCTTGCCGACGCCGGGCTCGCCGATCAGCACCGGGTTGTTTTTGGTGCGGCGGGACAGCACCTGCATCACCCGCTCGATCTCGCGCTCTCGTCCGATCACCGGGTCGAGCTTGCGCTCCCGAGCGAGCTGGGTCAGGTTGCGGCCGAACTGGTCGAGCACTGGAGACCCGCTGGGGGCCTCCTGGCCACCCGACGGGCCGGCGCCGGCCGCGGCGCCTTCCTTGCCACCCGGCGACTGGTAGCCGGACAGAAGCTGAATGACCTGCTGGCGGACTCGGGGCAGATCAGCCCCGAGGCTGACCAGCACCTGGGCGGCAACGCCTTCGCCCTCTCGCACCAGGCCCAGCAGCATGTGCTCGGTACCGATGTAGTTGTGGCCCAACTGCAGGGCCTCTCGCAACGACAGCTCGAGGACCTTCTTGGCCCTGGGCGTGAAGGGCGGGGAGCCGGTCGTCGAAGAACCGGCTGGGCCGATGGTCTCCTCGACCTTCTCTCTTACCGCCTCCAGACTCACGCCAAGAGACTCAAGCGCTTTGGCCGCCACACCCTCGCCCTCATGGATGAGCCCCAAGAGGATGTGCTCAGTACCGATGAAGTTGTGGTTGAGCAGTCGCGCTTCCTCCTGGGCCAGAACCAGGACACGTCGGGCTCGGTCAGTGAAACGTTCGAACATGCTCGACCTCCGTGCTCTCAGTGTACAGCCCACTACCTCCTTGCGTTTGAGCGGAGGGCGAAGAGACCTGAGCTGGTGGCCGTTTTGTGGGCTCGTTGGCAAGGAGTCGAGGAACTCGGGTTCGTGCTCGTGCCGGGGGTCGCCTACTCTCGCCGGGAGTGAACGTCGTAGACGAACTCCGTCTCCTCGGACTTCAGCCCGCCCTCGACCGAGTCGAGCAGGCCCTCGCCGGCGCGATCACAGGTGCCGATCCGTTCCTGAGTGAGGTTACCGCGCACCTGGTGAAGGCAGGAGGGAAGCGACTCCGGCCCTCCCTGGTCGTGGCCGCCGCTACGGTCAGCGGGACCGCAGGGGCGGCCGTCAACGACGAGGTGGTTCGCGGCGGCGTGGCCGTCGAGCTGGTCCACCTGGGTTCGCTCTACCACGACGACGTCATCGATGAGGCGGAGCAACGCCGGGGCGTGGAGAGCGTCAACGCCCGCTGGGGCAACCTGGTGGCCATCCTGGCCGGCGACTTCCTCCTGGCCCGGGCGTCAGAGATCGCCGCCTCCCTCGGCACGGAGGTGGCGGGCCTACTGGCCCGGACCATCAGCCAGCTGTGCGAGGGAGAGGTGGCGGAGTTCCGCTTCTCGTTCGACACCTCGAGATCCGAGGCGGACTACGTGACCTGCATCGCAGCCAAAACCGCCTCCCTGATGGCCACGTCGGCCCGGGTCGGCGCCCTGGTGAGCGGGGCGCCGCGCCCCTCGGTGGAAGCCCTCTCCGAGTACGGGCACGCGCTGGGCATGGCCTTTCAGATCTGGGACGACGTCCGTGACCTGTTGAGCGACGAGGACCACATCGGCAAGCCGGCCGGTCACGACCTGGTCGAAGGGACCTACACGCTGCCGGTCCTGCGGGCCCTGGCCGTGCCCGGCGCCGGCGACGACCTCCGGGCCGTGCTCGGGAGCCCCCTGGATCCCCCGGCTCGGGACAAGGCCCGCGACCTGGTCCTCTCCACTGCGGCCGTATCCGCGTCGATTGCGGAGGCCCGCCGGTGGGCCGATCGGGCGAACTCGGCGCTCGATGTGCTGCGGGAGGGCAGCCGCTACGGCGAGCACCTCGACGTCATGGGCCAGGTCGGACACCGGCTCATCGACGAGCTCGAGATCCCCTGACGGACGTTTGGGGCACGAGGCGCCGTGGGCCCGTCCAGAGACCACCGGGTCGGGGTACCGCGCCGCGGTGCAACCCCCGCCGGCCCGGCGGATCTCGAAAACGGTCAATAAAAATGACCCTCATCCGTTTTACTAACCGTTTTCGCCCCGATCTGAGCGCTCCTCGAATCGAAAACGGTCAGGAAAACGACCCCACCGGCCCTTCACCCGTTTTACTAACCGTTTTCGACGCGATCTGAGCGCTCCGGAAATCAAAAACGGTCAATAAAAACGACCTCCCCGGTTTTGCTGACCGTTTCGGCCCATCACGTGCTGCTCCGACCAGACCAGCAAAAGGAGGCCGACGATCCTCGCCACCGCGCCGGGGCCAGGATCAATTCTGCTCGGGGCGAAGCGTCGGAAAGGCGATCACGTCGCGAATCGCCTCGGCCCCAGTGATGATCATCACCAGGCGGTCGATGCCGATGCCGAGCCCGCCGGCGGGGGGCAGTCCGTAGTCCAGGGCCCGCAGGTAGTCCTCGTCGACGGTCATGGCCTCGTCGTCGCCGGCGGCCTTGGCCCGGGCCTGGTCCTCGAAGCGGGCCCGCTGCTCGTCGGGGTCGGTCAGCTCGCTGAAGGCATTGCCGAGCTCGCGGCCGGCGACGATCGGTTCGAAGCGCTCGACCCAGCCCGGTCGGCTGCGGTGGTCGCGTGCCAGCGGGGACACTTCCTTGGGGTAGTCGACCACGAACACCGGCCCCCACAACTCCGACTCCGTCGTCTTCTCGTAGATCTCCAGGACGAGCTTGCCGGGGCCCCACGACTCCTCAACGGCCACGCCGACGTCGGCCGCCAGCGATCGCAGCTCCGGGAGCGGGGTATCGAGATCGACCTTCAGCCCGGCGTGCTCGGCGATCAGCTCGGTCAGGGTGGCTCGCCGCCAGGGCGGCGCCAGCGACAGCGGCCGGCCCGCGTAGATCAGTGACGTCGTCCCCAAGAGTTCCTCGGCCAGGCCGGCGACCATGTTCTCGACCAGTTCCATCATGTCGGTGTAGTCGGCGTAGGCCTGGTAGAGCTCGAGCATGGTGAACTCCGGGTTGTGCCGGGTAGACAGCCCTTCGTTGCGGAACACCCGGGCGATCTCGAACACTCGCTCGAAGCCGCCGACGACCAGCCGCTTGAGGTAGAGCTCGGGGGCGATGCGTAGGTACAGGTCCAGATCGAGGGCGTTGTGGTGAGTGACGAACGGCCGGGCGTGGGCACCACCCGGGATCGGGTGGAACACCGGGGTCTCGACTTCGACGAAGCCCCGCCCTTCGAGCCAGCGGCGGATCCAGGACAGGACCCGGCTGCGCGTGAGGAGCGTCTCCCGGGTGCCTTCGTTGGCCCAGAGGTCGGCGTATCGCTGCCGGTAGCGGAGGTCGACGTCGGTCAGCCCGGTCCACTTGTTGCCGAAGCTGCGACGGGCGTCGGGCCAGCAGCACCCAGGACGTCACCTTGACGGACAACTCGCCCGTCCTGGTGCGCACCACTTCGCCCGTGGCCCCGATCCAGTCGCCCAGGGAGAGACGGATGAACTCAGGGAAGTTCGCCGTCCAGGACGCACCGGCGAACAGCTGGATGCCGCCGGTCCAGTCGCGAAGCGAGGCAAAGGCCAGCTTGCCCATCTCCCGCCGCAGCATCAGACGGCCGGCGACGGACACGATCACGCCCGAATCGTGTTCCGGTTCGAGCGAGCCGAACCGCTCCGCCAGGGAGGCGGTTGAGGCGTCGCGTTCGAATCGGTAGGGGAGGTCGGTCACCGTTCGTTGCGGCCGAAGATGATCCGCAGACCATCGAGTGTCAGCCACGGGTCGTGGTGCTGGATGGCTGACGAATACGGACCGATCAACCCGGACAGGCCGCCGGTAGCCACCACCGTGCACGGTCCGACCTCGTCCTGCAGCCGCCGGCACAGCCCGTCCACTTGGGCCGCGAAGCCGTAGATGACGCCCGCCTGCACCGACTCCACCGTGTTCTTGGCCAGCACGCTCCGGGGTTCGACCAGCTCGACGCGCGGCAACAGGGCGGCGCGGGCGGAGAGGGCCTCCAACGAGATCTCGATGCCCGGGACGATGATGCCGCCCAGGTACTCCCCCCGCCCGGAGACCACCTCGAAGGTGGTGGCCGTCCCGAAGTCGATCACGATGGTGGGCCCGCCGTAGCGTTCGAACGCGGCGACGGCATCGGCGATACGGTCGGCGCCGACCTCCTTGGGGTTGTCGTAGTGGATCGGCATTCCCGTGCGTACACCCGGCTCCACGATGACCGTCTCCACCTTGAACCAGCGGTCGCTCATCTCGCGCAGAGCGGTCCGGAGGCGGGGAACGACGGACGCCACCGCGATGCCGGTGATGGCCTCCGCCGGGTCCAGGCCCTGGAGCTGAAAGAGCTGGTCGATCAGCAGCGCCATCTCGTCGGCGGTGCGCGAGGCGACGGTGGCCGTTCGCCAGTGGTGCAGCAGCTCGCCGCTGCTGCCCGCAGGGCCGTCGCCGGGCGCGTAGAGGCCGATGACCGTCTGGGTGTTGCCGACGTCGATCGCGACCAGCACCTACGGCTCCACGTCCAGGCCGACGTCCAGCGCCGGGGCGGAGTGGGTCAAGGCTCCGACCGAGATCAGATCCGCTCCCGCGGCCGCAAACTCGGCGACGGTGTCGAGGGTCACCCCGCCGGAGACCTCGACCGGGATCCGGTGCGACACCAGCGCCACTGCGGCCGCAACTTCGGAGGGATCCATGTTGTCGAGCAGCACCAGATCGGCACCTGCGTCGAGCGCAACCGCGACCTGGTCGAGGGTGTCGCACTCGACTTCGCACGGCAGGGCGGGCCAGCGCCGCTTGGCTTCGGTGACGGCCGCCTTGATGGAGAGACCGGCCAGATGGTTGTCCTTGACGAGCAGTCCGTCGGAAAGAGAGCCCCGGTGGTTGACACCGCCCCCCGCACGCACCGCCGCCTTTTCCAGGGCCCTCAAACCGGGAGTCGTCTTGCGGGTATCGCGGATACGGCTGCCGCGGCCCGCCCGCTCGACGAACGATCTGGTCAGGGTCGCCACCCCCGAGAGATGACACAACAGGTTGAGGGCGGTTCGCTCCGCAGTGAGCACCGAGCTCATGGGTCCCTGCACGCGAGCGAGGGTCTGCCCCCGCTCGATTCGGTCGCCGTCGGCGGCCGACCACTCCACCGCGATGGCCGGGTCGACGGCCGCGAACGCAGAGCTGGCCGCCAGCCGGCCGGCCAGAACGCCGGCTTGGCGAGCCACGAGCGAGGCGTTCACGACCGCGTCGTCGGGCACCAGCGCCGCGGTGAGGTCACCGAAGACGCCGAGGTCCTCGGCCAGGGCGGCGGCCACCACCTGGCGAACGGCGGTCAGGGGAGGATCCAGCCAGTTGCCGGTCATAGAACGAACCGGTGAGCAAAGGCATCCGAAGTGGCGGGAAAATCCTCCCGGCGGTGCCCGCCGCGGCTTTCTTCTCGGGCGCTCGCGGCGGCGATCAGCGCGCCCGCCACCTCCAGGAGGTTGGCAAGCTCCCCAGGACCGGGATTGAGGTGGACGAGTTCGTCGGTGGCCGCGGCCAGCGACTCGGCGCTGCGTACCACGCCCGCCCCGTTGGTCATTGCCCGCTCCAACAACTCCCGCTCCTTGACCGGGTCGCCTGCTGCGACGGCGGGATCGCGGTGGATGCGACGAGGATTGACCAGCTCCTTGACCCCGATCTCTCCCGGCTCGGTGGCGCCCGGCCGGAGGAGGGGACGAAGGGCACCGGACGCGGCGGGCGAGTCTTTGCCCGAAAGCACGGCCTCGACGGCCCGGGCGCCAAAAACCATGCCCTCCAGCAAGGAGTTCGAGGCCAGCCGGTTGGCGCCGTGGACTCCGGTGCACGCCGCCTCGCCGGCCGCCCAGAGACCGGGAAGAGCGGTGGCCCCGTCGAGGTCGGTGAGAATGCCGCCGCAGAGATAGTGGGCGGCGGGCGCGACGGGAAGCCAATCCCGCCCCGGGTCGAGGCCCAGGTCGCGCACCACCGCGGCCAGGCTGGGGAATCGGGCCACGAAACCGTCGACGCCGGACACGTCCAGCCACACGTGGTCCACGCCGTCCTGTCGGATACGGGCGGCGACGGCCGCGGCCACCACGTCTCGGGGTTGCAGCTCATCGACGAACCGCTGGCCGCGGTGATCGCGCAGCAGGGCTCCCTCGCCCCGCAAGGCCTCGCTGAGCAGCGGTCGCGGTCCGGCGGGCGACCCGTGCAAGGCGGTCGGGTGGAACTGGACGAACTCCACATCCGCCACCGCCACTCTGGCGCGCAGCGCCATGGCCAGCCCGTCTCCGGTGGATTGGAGCGGGTTGGTCGTCACTGCGTACAGCTGGCCGGCCCCGCCAGTCGCCAGGAGGGTGTGGGCCGCTCGCAACTCGACCACCCCGCCGTTCTCGTCGAGGGCAACCAGACCTCGGCACCGCCCGCCTTCGACGATGAGGTCGAGGGCGAACCACCCTTCCCAGATGCGGGCGGCGGTCTCCCGGGCCGCTTCGACTAGGGTTCGCTCGACCTCTGCACCGGTGGCGGCGCCACCGGCGTGCACAACTCGGGCCACGGAATGACCACCCTCTCGGGCGAGTTCCCAGACGCCCTGATCGTTGCGATCGAACTCGGCGCCGAGGGCGGCGAGCTCCCGGACCCGGATCGGGCCTTCCGTGACGAGGACGTCGACCGCGGCCCGGTCGCACAACCCGGCCCCGGCCCGGAGGGTGTCGGCGGCATGAAGACCGAGGGAATCGGCGGAATGGCGAACATCGGCTTCGCTGTGATGCAGCACCGCGGCCACTCCGCCCTGGGCCCACTGGGTGGCGGAGTCGGAAAGGACCCCCTTCGACACCACCCCGATCCGCATCCCGGCCTCGCCGGCCGCGCGCGGCCGCGGCGGACAGACCGGCGACACCGCTGCCGACGACCAAGAGGTCGAGGTCGTGACGAGGCGGATCGGGCGATACCGAGCCTTGGGTCACCCAGCCACCTCAGGCGGGGGGTCGGGGGTCGACAGGGTCATCCGGGGGCACTGCTGGGGGCGGTCGCGGGGATGTTGTCGATCAGCCGGGTCCGGCCCAAACGGGCAGCGATGAGCAGGCGCACCTCGCCGGTCACCACCTGGGGACGGCGCAGATCACCGGGATCGACCACCTCGGCGTAGTCGAGCTCGAAACGGGGTTCGCGGGCGAGGGCGCCCGCCATCGTCTTCGCCACCAGCTCGGGGTCGTCGAGCCGGTCCTCCTCGATGGCCCGCTTCCCAGCCAGCAGCGCATGGTAAAGACGGGGCGCGGCCGGCCGCTCGTCCGGCGTGAGGTAGGCGTTGCGGCTGGAGAGGGCGAGGCCGTCCGGGTCTCTGACCGTCGGACAACCGACGATCGCCACCGGCAGCGAGAGGTCCGCGACCAGGCGGCGGACGACGGCCAACTGCTGGAAGTCCTTTTCGCCGAAGTAGGCCCGACACGACCCGGCCAGAGAGAACAGCTTGGTCACGACCGTCGCCACCCCGTCGAAGTGACCGGGTCGGGCCGCCCCCTCCAGGACCTCGGTTAGACCCTCGACCTGCACCCGGGTCCGGGACGGATCGGGCCACAGCGTCTCTGTCGAGGGGGCGAACACCATGTCGGCGCCGACCTCCGCACTGCGCCGGCAGTCGTCATCCAGGCTCCGGGGATAGGAAGCCAGGTCCTCCGCGGGACCGAACTGCAGCGGATTCACGTACACGGTGACCGCCACCACGTCGCATTCGGCGGCCGCCCGGCGGATCAACGACAGGTGACCGGCGTGGAGAGCACCCATCGTCGGCACCACCCCGACCCCCTGCCCCCGAGCGCGACAGGCGTCGAGGGCGGCTCTCCACGCCTCGGGCCCTTCGATGCTTTGGAGGGTCACTGGTTCCTCGCAGGCGTTCCGGCCCCGGGGCGGGTGCCGTTCGTTGAGGTCAAAGGTTACCGGCGGCCCGCACCCCTTTGGCAAGATCCGACGTGAGCGAGCCGAGTACCAATTCGGGCGCCAGGTCGCCCAGGGGGACCAGCACGAACCCCCGCGACCACATGGAAGGGTGGGGCACGGTCAGGTCCGGTTCGTCGACCTTCTCGTCGCCTACCAGCAGGACGTCCACGTCGAGGGTGCGGGGTCCCCACCGGACGACCCGGACCCGTTGGGCGGCCGCTTCGGCGGCCTGGGCGATCGCCAACAGTTCCCGCGGCGTACGGGCGGTCCACAGCTCGACCACGCAGTTGAGGAACGCGCCCTGACCTGGGGGCCCCCCAATCGGGTCGGTCTCGTAGACCGGGGAAACGGCAACGACGTCGGGGAGCTGGCTGATGGCGGCCCGCAGGTAGGCCCGCCGGTCACCCATATTGGACCCGAGACCCAGAAAGGCGCGCACGGGCTGTCGCGGGGTCAGCCGTTCCTGAAGGGCGCTCTCCGCGGTGGGCGGCGACGGCGCGTCCCCGCCGGGCGGCTGCGGGCGCCGGGGGGCGGGGAACTGGCCCTGTGGGCGCCGGGAAGCGGGCACGGGTCAGCCATCCCGCCGGCGGTGGATCGTCACGCCGGCTGACGCCAACTCGAATGGAACGGGCGGTCGGGTCTTGCGCACCTGCACCGTCACGGCCGTCGCCCCTGGCGCCCCCGTCGACAGGGCGGCGGACGCTATCTTTTCGGCCAGGTGTTCGATGAGCTGGGCGTGGGGACCCTCGACGATAGCGACCACGGCCTCGGCGACGGCGCCGTAATCGACCGTGTCGGCCAGGGCGTCCGAATCCCCGGCCCGGCGGAGGTCGACCTCGAGGTCGATGTCGATCTCGAACGGTTGCCGCCGGGTGTGCTCTTCCGGGAGAACGCCATGGGTCCCGAGCGCCCGCAGGCCCCGGAGCTGGATCCGGTCGGGAGGGCGCTCGAGGCCGCTCATTCAGCTTCCCAGCGGCTCAGTGGCGTGCCCGGCGAGGTTCGGCACCAGCGCAACCAGCTCCCGCCCGGACGGTCCCATCTGACGGCCGAGGATCTTCTCGACCACGGCGATGGCCTGGGGACCGCTCTTCACCATGCCGGACCAGCGGAGATATCCGGAGACCACCCCCATGAGCCGGTCGCCGAGCTCCTCCTGGTGGAGCAGGATCCGTTCGCCCTCCCCGAGCCAGTCCTTGATCCGGCTGTACAGGTCGGCCAGCACGACCAGGGGATCATCGTGGGGACCGAAGGGGATGTGACTCCAGGTGACGCCCAGCTCGTCGTAGGCGTGGAGGTTGTGGGGAGATGGAAGGAGGGAGATCACCCGGGTGAAACCTTCGCTGCGCAGCCACAGGATCTCTTCGTGCCGGCGCACCTTGCGATGGTTGCGGGCGTAGCCCCCAGGTCGCTCGCTGACCGCCAGGTGGCCCTTGATGATCCATGCGAAAAAGCGGGGCGTGATGCCCCGGGCCCACTTTCCCTTCATCGGACCCTTTCGCCCACGCCGACGGTTGCCCGGGCTCCGCCGCCCGCTCTCTGATCCGACTCGGGGTCGTCCGTGGCAGCCAAGCGGAGCGCTTGCACTGCGGGCCCGACGTCATGCGCCCGGATGAGGTCCGCCCCGTGCAGCGCCGCCCAGGTGGAGGTGGCGAGCGTCGCCTCCAACCGATCGGAGGGAGCTGCTGGAGCACCGTCCCGACCGGGGGCGAGGGCTCCGAGGAACGACTTGCGGCTCGTCCCGATGACCACGGGGAAGCCGGTCTTCGCGAGGGCGTCGAGATGCCGCAACAAGAGGAGGTTGTGCCGGGCGAGCTTCCCGAACCCGATCCCTGGGTCGATCCAGACCTCGTGCACGCCATGGCTCCTGGCCGTTTCGGCCCGTTCGACCAGGTAACGGCGGACCTCGTCCACCACGTCCTCGTAGTGGGCGTGGCGCTGCATGACCAACGGATCGGCAGGCATGTGCATCGCCACCCACCCGGCGCCCGTCTCGGCAGCCACCGACCACAGCTGAGCGGAGACGTCGTTGATGATCGTCGCTCCGGCCGCGACCGCCGCCCGAGCCACGGCCGCTTTGCGGGTATCAATCGAGATCCGGATCTCCCCGGCCAGGGCCTCGATCACCGGTAGCACCCGGCTCAGCTCCTCGGCTTCGGGCACCGGGGTCGCGCCGGGCCGGGTCGATTCGCCACCGACGTCAATGACCGCCGCTCCTTCCGACACCATGCGGCGGCCATGCTCGATGGCCACCTGGGGCTCGATCCATTGCCCCCCGTCGGAAAAAGAGTCGGGCGTCACGTTGAGCACGCCCATCACCTCGGCCACCCACTCAGCGTACAGGCGCGGCGGTTCACCCAGAGAGGGTGACGAACGAAGTTTTGCGAGGCCGAGCGGTCGGTCGCGGGCCGCCTCGGACGCACCTCACGGGACCGCCGCAAAACAACCTGGACAGAACGAGGAGGCGGCCACGATTGCTGTTTGTTAACAGAGGCTTGACGTACAAGGGCTGCGAGGGCAGGAGGCAGTCGTCGCCGCCTCCTCTTTCACGTAAGTTGCTTTCCGGCGGTCCCTAACGCCCGTGGATGAAGCTCATGGCTTCGCTGCGCGCGGCCACGCTGTCGCGCATCAGCCCCCGAACCGCCGACGTGATGGTGACGGTCCCCGGCTTGCGCACCCCGCGCATCGACATGCACAGATGCTCCGCCTCGACCACTACGAGCACCCCTCGGGGTACGAGGACGGCTTCGAGGCGATCCGCGACCTGGGTGGTGAGCCGCTCCTGTACCTGGGGCCGGCGCGAGAAGCCGTCCACCAAGCGGGCCAGCTTGGAGAGGCCGGTGATCCTGCCGTCGTCGTTGGGGATGTAGGCGATGTGGGCGTGGCCGAACCACGGGACCAGGTGGTGTTCGCACACGCTGTACACCGGGATGTCCTTGACCATGACCATCTCGTCGTGGTTGGCCTCGAACACCACCGACAGGTGCTCACCGGGGTCCTGCTGGAGACCCGAAAAGATCTCGGCGTACATCCTGGCGACCCTGGTAGGTGTGGCCTGCAGTCCGTCGCGCTCCGGATCCTCGCCGATAGCGAGCAGGATCTCCCGGACCGCCCGCTCGATCCTGGCCTCGTCGATCCCCCCGGTTCGACGAACCACGCCGTTGCCGTCTGCTTCGACGCCAACATCGTGGCCGTCGTCGTTCGGTCGTTGGGAAACAGAGGTGGTCGTCACGATACGGCTCGCTCCAGATCAGACAGGGAGGCGTGGGTCATGGGAACGCCAGGCTATCCCCGGAGGACGCTCAGCCGGCCGGGCCCTTGTACACGGCGACGTACGGCAGGTTGCGATAGCGCTCACCGGCGTCGAGTCCGTAGCCGACCACGAAGTCGGGGGGAATGACGAACCCTACGTAGGCCAGATCCAGATCGACGGACTGCAGGCCTTCCTTGACCAACAGCGCCACCACTTCCAAAGACGCCGGGTGGCGAGCAGCCAGGTTGCGCCGGAGATACGAGAGCGTCAATCCGGAGTCAACGATGTCCTCGACGATGAGCACGTGACGCTCGGTGAGGTCCAGGTCGAGGTCCTTGAGAATCCGCACCACCCCGCTGGTATGGGTGGCGCTCCCGTAGGACGACACCGCCATGAAGTCGATCTCCACGGGGAGATCGATGGCGCGAGCCAGATCGGCGAGGAAGAAGCAGGCCCCCTTGAGCACGCCCACCAGCAAGGGGACGCGCCCGGCGTAGTCGGCGGTCAGTTGCGAGCCGAGCTCCTGTATGCGTTGTTGGAGGCGATCTGCAGACACCACCAGCCGACCAACCGCCGGGTCCGTGGATGAGGCGGCCTCTCCCTCGGCGGCCCCGTCGGTGGGCACTTCGGAAGGAGGTCGAGCTGCTGAGGTTCCGGACGGGCCCTGCGGCACTGGCGTCGAGATAGCGGCAGACGACTCGCTCATGAACGGCCGACCGTACTGGCTCCCGGCCCTGGCGCCACCATCAAACGACCGGTGCGCCGCTGGACTCGCCGCCCCCCGGCCAATTCGCACGCCTGCGCCTGCCCGCTCGCCACCGCCAGGACCCGGGCCACCTCGGCCGCGGAGGGAGGGTGGGTCTCCTCGTCGGGAAACCCCAACGGGCTTCGCAACCAGCGGCGGACCGCCCGGCGAGCCAGCGGCAACGGGGCCCCACGCAGGAGCTTGGCGTCCGTGGGGTCGATCTCGGTGGAGAGCTCCTCGAGGAATTCGGCATCGGCGGCCAGGAGCTGGGCCTGCCTGGCCAGGACCGGCACCACGTCCCGCTCCGCGATGGCCGACATCATCGGCACGAGCTCGGCGCGGACCCGGTTCCGCCGGAATCGCGGGTTGGCGTTGCTGGGATCCCGCACCGGGACCAGACCCTCGTTCGCACAGAGGGCGGCCGTCTCGAAGCGGCGCAGTCCCAACAGGGGCCGCCCGGGCCGCCCACGTTCCCCGGCGCGTGGGGTCAGATTGGGATCGGCCGGGACGGACCGCATCCCCCTCAGCCCGTCCAGGGCCGCCCCGCGCAGAAGGGCGAGCACCACCGTTTCGGCCTGGTCGTCCATGGTGTGGCCGGTGAGCACGTCCGGCGGCAACGCCCGGTAGCGGGCAAGCCGGGCGCGGGCCTCGAGGTCGGAGCCGGGAGAGACGGCCACCGACCTGGTCTCGAACCGGGCCCCGTACCGGGCGGCGGCGTCTGCCACCACCTCGGCGTCCGCCTCGGACCCTGGCCGTAGACCGTGATCCACGTGGATGGCCACGACCTCCAAACCGGCCCGGACGGCCAGGACCAAGAGCGCCAGGGAGTCCGGCCCTCCAGACACCCCCAAAGCCACCGGTCCGGCCGCGGCTGCGTCGGGATCGGGCGGTGGCGGAAACTGGCACTTGGCCAGCAGATCGTTGACAAGGACAGCCGACCCTCGGCTCGAGCTGATCGGGCCGGCGGGTCCGGTCATCAGCTCCAGGCCAAGGGCGCGGCGCCGGAGCCTTTCGCAGCCCGGGCGATCCAGTCGGCCGGACGGCGGATCTCCTGCCACGTCGGCAACCAGCTGGGCCCTTCCCAGACCCGGGCCAGGAGTTCCTGCCCGCCGGCCGTCTCGACCGCCTCGATAAACCGTTCGCCCTGCTCGTACTGGCGCAGCTTGGCATCCAGGCCGATCAACACGCTGATCAGCCGGGGCAGCCCGCGTTGGCGACGGCGCTCCCGGAGGACGGCGCCGAACCGGGCTGCATTCGGGATGCGGTCGGCGCCGGCCCGGTCCATGGTGATGTCCCCGTGACCTTCCAGGAGGCTCATGAGGCCGCCGATCTGCTGGATGGCGGCGTACTGCTCGGGGCTCGCCACCAACGTCAGCAATCCACCTTCGTCGAGCGGGTTGTGGCCGGCGCGCACCTCCTCCACGGATCGGCGCAGCGCAGCCAGCAGCCGTTTGGGGTCGGGGTCAATCCCGTCGAGCGTCTCCTCGACGAGGGTCAGGAAGTGCTTGCGCATCCACGGGACCCCGGTGAACTGGACCCGGTGCGTCACCTCGTGCAGCGCCAGCCACAGCCGGAACTCCCTGGTCGGGAAACCGTAACGACGCTCGATGGACACCACGTTGGGCCCCACGTAGTAGACGATGTCCTGATCCTCGGGTTGCTCGTCCTCGATCAGCAGCTGGTCGTACTGGCCCAGCACCCGGGTGGACATCCAACCGAGGACCAACCCGATCTGGACCCCAGTGACCCAGCGGGAAGCGCCGGCCGGCACGGGATTCCAGCCCCCTCCCTGATCGATCTGGGAGGCCAGTTTGTCGGTCACCGGACGGAGCAGCCGTTGGAACGAGGCCACGTTGGCCCCGACCCACTGGGGGCGGTCGACCAGGCGGGCCCGAGCAGGGCCAGCCAACGAGCGCAGTCCCGTCTCGGCCGTGACCAACTCCTCGGCCTCGGCCGTCAACTCCCCGAAGTCCGTTTCGAGGGCGCGCCGCTCGTAGGGGGTGAGGGGCGGTTGGCGGCGGGCTACCCAAGTGGCCGCGCTGGTGGCGGTCTCCCAGGAGATCAGCTCAGCCATGCGCACGCCAGGGCATGACGCATCGTAACCGGCAACGTCCGGCTACAGCGGGCAGGCTTCGCCGATCCGGTTCCGCCGCTGTGGTGGTGGCCCAGCCCGCCGCGGTTGCATCCTCAGGTTGATTCAGGCGATCTTCTTCCCTCGGGTGCGAGGTATCGCCATGGGCTCGTGCTGGTAGCAGTACTTGCCGTTGTTGTAGATCGACAGTCGGGTGCCGCACCCCGGCTCTCGGCAGGTCCGGTCCTTGGCGAACGATTTGGACGGCCGCTCGCTGCCGCTCAGAGAGTGCCCACTTAGCGTTCGTTCGCTCATATCACTCCACCTAACGCTTGCCGGCCGCGCCGGATTCCCGCCCTGCTATACGAGCTTGTGGGGGGCACGGGATGCCTCCTCCAGGAGGTCGGCCACCCGTTGGCGCAAGTGTTCCGGCACCTGATCCCGGCAGCAGCGGGCAACCACGATCTTGAGCTCGGCCTCGAAGTCGAACGCCTCGAGGCACGGCGAGCAACTGTCGAGATGTTGCTGGATGGCGACCCGTCGTTCCCTCGTCAGCTCGCCGTCGAGGAAGGTGTACAGGGTGCGCAAGGCCTGCTCACAGTCCCCATCGCTTACCTCTTCACCCCTGCCGGCCTCGTCCACGTGTCCATCCATTGTTGTCGAAGATCGATCTCCTGGATGCCGTCTCGATGTACTCGAGTACCGGCACCCTCCTACTGGCAACTTCCTACTGGCTCTCGACGACTGGTGCCACGAGTCCCCGTTCCATACCGAAATCGTGCAACGCCTTCTGGAGCGCCCTTCTTCCGCGATGCAGCCGACTCATTACGGTACCGATCGGGATATCGAGGATTTCGGCGATCTCCTTGTAGGAAAATCCCTCCACATCTGCGAGCAGCACCGCCATCCGGAACTGCTCGGGGAGGGACTCCACCGCGGCCTTGACGTCGCTTTCGGTGAAGTGCTCGAGGACCTCCTCTTCTGCGCTCCGTCCGGCGCTGACCGCCTCGAGACCCCCCAGGCGTCGGAAGAGGTAGAGATCCTCCACGTCGTCGAGCTCGCTCTGCTCGGGGCGGCGCTTGCGGGCGCGATAGGAGTTGATGAACGTGTTGGTCAGGATCCGGTAGAGCCAGGCCTTGAGGTTGGTGCCTTCCTTGAAGGACCCGAAGGCCCGGTAGGCCTTCAGATAGGTCTCCTGCACCAGGTCCTCGGCATCGGCGGGGTTGCGCGTCATACGGAGGGCAGCGCTGTAGAGCGAACCCATGTACTCCATCGCCAGCTCGGCAAACTGGGCCTGGTCGGCCATAGCGCCACCCTACCCTGGCCCTGTGACCGCCTCGGACCGTGGTATGTCAACCGCGTACGGTGGTGGAGAGGTCGGTTTCGGGACCGCCGACCCGAGCGGCGTCCAGGCGGATCCGCAGGCCGGCCTGCACGACCGTCACGGCGAGGCAGGCCCCGGCCCCCTCTCCGGCGCGCAACCGGAGGTCGAGGATCGGTTCGAGCCCCAGGGCTTCGAGGACGTACTGGTGACCGGCTTCCCGGCTGCGCTGGCCGGCAATGAGGTGACTGGCAACGGCGGGTTCCAACTCGAGCGCGACCAACGCGGCCACGCCCGTCGCCATTCCGTCGAGGACCGCGACCCCCCCGGCGGCCGCGACGCCGAGGACCACACCGGCGAGCACCGCAAATTCCCCGCCGCCGAGCGCGGCCAGGGCCGTCATCGGGTCGCGGGACGGCGGCCGGGTATCCCGGTAACGGGTCACGGCGTCGTGCACCACCCGGCGTTTGGTGGCCACCATCCGGGAGTCGGAGCCGGCCCCGAGACCCACGAGAGCATCCGGATCGAGACCGAGCAGCCCACTCCCGAGGGCGGCGGCCACAGTGGTGTTCCCGATCCCGACCTCGCCCACCGCCACCAGGGCGGGGAGCCCGGACCCATCGGCCGGGCCAGAACCGGCGGCCCGGCCAGAAGCGGCAGCCCGATCAGAAGCGGCAGCCGGGCCAGAAGCGGCAGCCGGGCCAGAAGCGGCAGCCGGGCCGGCGAGGCGGCGACCGAGCATCCGGCCCGCCTCGACCAATCGCTCGGCGTCGCCCGCGGTCAGACCGTCGGCCGTCACCAGGTCCCCGCGCGCCCCAGCGGGCGGGCCAGGACCGCTTCCCCGAGCTCCGCACCGTCGACTCCGGCATCCACCACGACCAGGTCGAGCCCGGCCTGGCGGGCAGCCAACGCGCCCACGGAGACCCCCGCAAGCGTGGCTGCAACCACCTCGCGGGTCACTTCCCTCGGGTAGGCCGAGACGCCGTGGCGGCACACCGGGTGGTCCGCCGCGGCGATCACCAGGGCACCCACCGATCCCGAGCCGGCACTCGACTCGGCGCCCGGCCACCGGTCCGGCTCAGACCGGGGCCGGTCTGGCCCAAGGGAGAGCCGGTCTGGCCCAAGGGAGAGCCGGTCTGGCCCGAGGGAGAGCCGGTCTGGCCCAAGGGAGAGCCGGTCTGGCCCCGGCCGGTCCCGGGCCGGAACCAGGCTCAGGATCCGATCGACCGCCCGGTCGAGGACACCCAGCGACCCGGGGGCACTCAGGATCTGATCCCCGGTGTCGTGGGCGGCGACGACATCCGCTGGTGAAGGAGGCGTCAGACCGGTCCGACCGGACGGCCCGGCGAGGCGCGAGATCGGTGGCTCCGGCTGGGCGCGGGCGCCGCTGGCGGGCCAGCGCTCGGTCACGACCACGTGGGCGAGAGGAAGGCGCTCCGACCAACCCCTCCGTTCGAGTCCAGGAGCCGGCGGTCGCTCGTCGGGCCAGCCCACGCATAACCAGCCGAGCGTGACGACCCCGTCCGGAGCACCCACCAGCGCGGCGAGATCGTCCGGATCGAAGAGGGTCACCCACCCCACGCCGAGACCCTCGGCTCGAGCCGCCAGCCACAGGTTTTGGATGGCACACACGCACGACCAGACGTCGGCGTCGACGAAGGTGGCCCGGCCCAACACCCCGGCGGGCTCCGCCCGCCGATCACAGCACACCACTACACCCAGGGGGGCCTCGCGGATCCCTTCGAGGTCGAGGTCGAGGAGGTGGCGGGCAGCGGATGCCTCCATCGACCGGGCCTGGGCCATCCGAGCCCGGTCGGCGAGAATCGCCGCCCTGGCCCGAACGACAGGGTCCTGCACCAGGACGAACCGCCACGGCTGCGAATGCCCCACCGAAGGAGCGGCGTGGCCGGCCTTCAGGACCCGGGCCAGCACCGCTTCGCCCACGGGATCGGGACGGAAGCGGCGGACGTCGCGCCGGGCCCCGAGGACCCGGTACAGGGCGTCCCGATCACTGGCAGGGAGCGCCCATCCTCGTGGATCCGCCGCCCGTTGGGCCGCGCTCGTGCGGTCGCCGACCGTGGGTACAGGTCGCGGCCAAACCTCGGTCACCCTGGGAGCGTACGGCCTTGTCACCAACGATGGAGAAGAACGGGGCCCAGCCGGGCGGAGAGTAGACCGCCCAGGCTCGGTACCGGGCGGACGCGTCGGGCGGCGGGAAGGGACCTGGCTAGCGTGCCGAGGATGAGCGGCGCCGCGATTCGCCTTCCTGGACCACGATGGTCCCATCGCGTTCGCCCACCGGGGAGGTGGACTCGAGGGCTTCGAGAACACGTGGGCGGCCTTTTCCCAGGCTCGGAATCTTGGCTTCCGGTACATGGAGACCGACGTCAATGCCACGTCCGACGGCGTCGTCGTGACGTTCCACGATCCCTACCTCCATCGGGTGACCGACGGAGGTGGACTGGTCCGGGAGATGACCTGGCGGGACCTGGAGCGGGTGCGGCTCCACAGCGGCGATGCCATCCCCCGCCTGGATGAGCTGCTGGCGGCCTGGCCTGAGACGCGCTGGAACATCGATGCCAAGCACGACTCTGCGGTGGACCCGCTCATCGAGACCGTGCGGAGGGCTGATGCCATCGACCGGGTGTGCATTACATCGTTCTCGGACCGTCGCATCGTCCGCCTCCGGCGGGAACTCGGGCCGCGGGTCTGCATGTCCCTGGGCGCGGCCTCGGTCGTGTCGTTGCGACTGGCCAGTCTTCTACCCGGTCCGGTGGCAGAGCGGACGGTGGGAAACCTCCGTCGCTTTGGCGCGGCCCAGGTCCCCATGCGGCAGTGGTCAGCCCCGGTCGTCGACTCCCGCTTCGTCACGGCAGCTCATCGGCTCGGCCTCCAGGTCCACGTATGGACGATCGACGACCGGGCCGCCATGGTCCGGCTCCTGGAGTTGGGGGTGGACGGCATCATGACCGATCGCCCCAGCATGTTGAAGGAGGTACTCCAGCAGCGACAGGCGTGGGGTTGAGGCGACAGGCGACTGTTTCGAGAGGCTCGGTCGGAGGCGGTCCCTGAAAAAGGGACGGATATCCCTATCCCCTGCCAGAAGCGGAGAAAAACGACAGAGACACTCTATTGGTCGTTGAATGCCCGTCTTTCGTGTAGTACGAAAAACGCACACCTCGAGATCGAGGGATGCAACCCTCGCACCACGTAGGGGGGAAAGATGACGGTTACGACTGCGGGGTCGGTGCCCAGACATGGGGGGTTCATGTCGTCGCTGTGGCACCGACAGCTGGACACCTATCCGGACACCGTGCCTCGCCTGGGGTACCTGGCGATCACGGTGCTGGTGACGACGACGCTGTATTACCAGCTCTATGTCCAGGGGTCGGTATCCACCCTGTACCTGGTCAAGCTGCACATGAGCTTCCCCTTCCTGGTCTACACGGTGGCGATCGGGAACCTCATCGGGGCCTTCGGTTCCCTCTTTGCGGGTGTCGCCGATCGGATCGGACGGACCAACCTGGTCGTGTACGGGCTCCTTCTGACCGGCTTGCTCACCGCCTTCGCCATACCGGCGTCGACCAGCAAGTGGGAGTTCACCGTCTTCAGCTTCCTGGTCTCCCTGGTCGAAGGGATGTGCCTGGTGGCCACGCCGGCGCTGATCCGCGACTTCTCCCCCCAAGTTGGCCGAGCCTCGGCCATGGGTTTCTGGACCAGCGGGCCGGTGCTCGGCAGCCTGATCGTCTTCGTGGTGGCCAGCCACACCATCGGATCCAACCCGAGCCCCAGCTACTGGGTGCACGAGTACAAGATCGCCGGGATCGTCGGGCTGGTGGTCTTTGTCATCGCCTTCTTCCTCTTGCGAGAACTATCCCCCGGCCTTCGGGATCAATTGATGGTGACCATGCGAGACCGAGCCTTGATTCAGGCTCGGGCCAAGGGCATCGACATCGCGTCCTCTTTACGCAACCCGTTCGGCCAGCTGCTCAAGGTCAACGTGATCGTCTCCTCCCTCGGGATATCGATCTTCCTGTTGGTGTACTACACCGCAGTGCTCACTTCCCTGATCTTTCTGACCACGGTCTTTGGCTTCTCCGTGCACAACGGCGACGCGTTGGGGAACTGGAACTGGGGGTTCAACGTCATCGCGGTGATCCTGTTCGGGTTCATCTCCGACTGGTTCCGTGTGAGAAAGCCGTTCATGGTCATCGGGGGGATAGGTTCCGCGATCATGATCGTCGTGCTGATCGCGACGATCGGCCACCACTCCAGCTACTACCACATGGCAATCCTCCTGGCCGTGCTGGCGTTTTTCCTCGGCGTGGCCTACGTGCCCTGGATGGCGAGCTACACCGAGACGGTCGAGGACCACAACCCGGCTCTCACGGCCACCGGGCTGGCTATCTGGGGCTGGATCCTGCGGATGGTGGTGTTCGTGGCGTACCTGCTGTTGCCAACGGTCGTGAACACCGTCACTCCCCTGGTCACCTACGGCAACCAGGTGACGGCCTACGCCACGCAGTACCCCAGCCTGGCGTGGGCCAGCGCCCATCCAGACGTGGTCGCCACCGCCGAGAAAATCCCGCCGACGGTGCGGGCCGCGGCACTGGCCGTTCCGGCAACGGCTCAGGCGACTGCTCTCAGATACTCGAAACAGATTGCCGATACGCAACGACTGAAGTCCGAACTGGCGGTGATCCAGGCCAACCCTGCACTCTTCGCCGAACTGCAGGCCAATCCCACCTCACCGACCCTGGTCGCCCAAGCGGTGGCCGCGGCCGGCGGTGGCGCCCAGGGACAAGCGATCCTGGCCTCGATAGCCACCAACCGGGCGGCCATCGAGGGAGTACTCGCAGTCGAGCCCCAGCTCCTCACGATCGCCCCCTACACGAACGAGTTATTGGCCATGGCGCCGTACTCCTCAGAACTCATAGCGGTGGCGCCCTACAGCTCGGAGCTGGCTGCGCTGGCCAAGGTGCCCGCATCGGTCACTGCGTTCATGTCCGCCCACGCCGCCAAGGTGCAAAGCGCGGCGGCCAAGACCGGCAGCCAGTGGAAGAACTGGTACTGGATCTGCTTCGGCGGGGTGGTGTTCTTCCTGCTGACCGTGCCTATCGTGCGGGGCCGGTGGAGCCCCTCCAAAGCCCGCCGAGACGAAGAAGAGCACGAGGCGATGGTGCAAGCTGAGCTGGCCAAGTTGTCCCGGGCGGCGGTCTGATCCGCATGGCCCAACCAGCAGCGTCTAGCCGAGGCCCTTGGACAACACCACGAACTCCAGGTCCGGCCGCTTCGGGATGCCGTAGCGCTCGTCACCATAGGGAAACGGGCGGGTTTCCCCCGTCCGCTCGTACCCGAGTCGTTCGTACCACGCAATCAGGTCGTCCCGCTGGCGGATCACCGTCATCGACATGCGGGTAGCGCCCCAGTCCTCCCGGGCGATGCGCTGCGCCTCCGCGACTATGGCCCGCCCGAGACCGCGGCCTTGCTCCCCCGGCCGCACGGAGAACATCCCGAAGTAGGCCTCCGCCTCCGGGTGGAGCTCGAGCTGGCAGCAGCCCACCAGGCGCCCGTCTTCCTCGACCAAAAGCAACCCGCCCCGTCCAGCGCCGATGATCTCCCGCACCGCGGGCGCATCCGTGCGCTGCCCGTCGAGCAGGTCGGCCTCGGTCGTCCACCCGACGCGACTGGGGTCACCTCGGTAGGCGGACTGGACGAGGCCGACGATGGCCTCGACCTCGTCGTCGCCTCCGTTCGCAAACCGGAAGGCCAACACCACGAGCAGCATTGTGCCAACCGGGGTCGGGCCGGCACCGCTCTCACCTCGTCGGAAGGCCCCCTCCCCGCCAGTCGCACCGCGGCGCACACCGGTGGCGGCCTCGGGTTTCGCCGCTCGTCGCCCAGGATCCCCAGTTACGACCAGGGCACGCCGGCTGGACTGCGGGTGGTCGGCACGTTCGGCCACGGCCCGGCAGAGTTGACCTGCTGTCCAACCGGGGCCTCTACGAACTGGAGGTACCCGAGGATCATGGTCACCGCAAAGAGGGCGAAGGCAACCAACAAGTCCACGGTGAACCAGCCGGTCAGCGTCAGGTGGAGTTGCAGTCCTAGTTGGTTGGCTTCGGCAGGCGAGAGGATTGATGACGGGATCGGTTGGTCGACTTGGACGAGGGCATCGAGGAACTGCGAGGCCAGGACGATCAGCGAGCCGGCCACGACCGCCGCCGCCACCGGCCGAGTTCGCAGACGGCTCGCCACGATCGGCAGGGCGACGATCGCCAAGGCCACCAGGATGGTGCCGATGACCACCTGCCATGGAGCCGAGAAGGCGTTTCCTGCACTGAAGCTGACGGCCCGTCCTGTCGCCGTTTCCACACCGGTGTAGCGATCCCATGCCGGCAGGAACGCCCCGGCCGTCGCCGCCGCCAGTAAGGCCACGATGATGAAGGCCGCCCGCCGGTACGACGGGACCAGGGGCAGCGTGGTGTAGATCCTTGAAGAGGGCGGCGTCGGCTCACCCGTTTCGACTCTGGACGGTGACTTGGTGAGGGCTCCGATTGCATCACGAGCGCCGGGAGCTTCGTCGAGCGGCCACGTCGTGGACGGCTGGCTGGTAAGCGGCGAGCTGGTCAGCGGCTGACTGGTGGGCGGCAGAGTGGTGAGCAGACTCGGATCGTGCTCCCCGAAAGGTGCGGCCAATGACGAGGGGGTCCCAGGTCCAGGCCGGTTGGGGTCCCACCAGCTGGTGCTCGACGCCGCCGGCGAGGCCGAGCCCAACCCGGCCAGGCCACCCGGATCCGGATCTGGAGAGGCACCGACAGTCCCCTCCGCGTTGGCCGTCTCCTCCGCCTGGGCCGGGAGACGGCGGCGGGCTGCGAGCACGGCGGCCACCGCACCGGCCGCCCCGACGACCCACGCGGCGGTCATCAGCCAGAGGCCGGGACCACCCTGGATCCACCCATAGCGGAAGACGTAGCCCAGGTCGGACAGGCGGAAGCCAAACTCCGTGACCGCCAGCCCCACGGCCAGGCCGGCGGCCAGACCGGCGCGCGCCGGGGAGCTGAGCCCAGTGGCCAGCGCCAAGGCCCACCCACCCGCCAGGAAGACCATGGCCGCGGCCTGGTCGGTCTGCGACCACAACGACGACCCGCCAGGTCCACCGAAATAGTGCGGGAACAGGGCGACGATGTGCAGGATGACCGTGAGGGCCAGAAGGCCGCCCGCCAGGAGATCGATGAAGGTGGGTTGATTCACGACGGGCGCGTCAACCTCAGGGTGCACCGCTTGCATGCTCAGATCCTTACCGAAAGGACTGAACACAACCTGAAAAGGCCACGGCAGGGCACCTTCCATGGCCTTGCGATCCGCGGGTCTTCCTGAGTCGGGCCCGTCCGGGACGAAAACGGTAGCTTTGCGCCATGGAGTACACCAACCTAGGACGGACCGGCTTGCGGGTCTCCCGGGTGTGCCTCGGCATGATGGGCTTTGCTGCGGGGGGCAGCCAGCGACCGTGGGTCATCGACGTGGAAGCGGCTGAGCCGATCGTCCGCACCGCCGTCGAAGGGGGAGTGACGTTCTTCGACACGGCTGACGTCTATTCGGATGGGCGCAGCGAGATCGCCACCGGGAAACTGGCCTCGAAGTTCCTCACGCGAGACGAGATGGTGATTGCCACCAAGGTGTACATGCCGACGACCGCCGGCGAGAACGGACGAGGACTGTCGCGCAAGCACATTCTGTCTTCGATCGACGCGTCACTGGCGCGCCTCGGCATGGACTACGTGGATCTGTACCAGGTCCATCGGTGGGACAACCTCACTCCCATCGAGGAGACGATGGCGACCCTGGATGACGTGGTCCGGACCGGCAAGGCTCGCTACATAGGAGCGAGCAACATGCACGCCTGGCAATTCGCCAAGGCCCAGCACGTCGCCGCGGTGGCGGGCGGCGCCCGGTTCGCGTCCATGCAGAACCACTACAACCTGGTGTACCGCGAAGAGGAGCGGGAGATGATCCCGCAGTGCATCGACCAAGGGGTCGGGGTGATCCCCTGGAGCCCGCTGGCCAGAGGTCTCCTCGCCGGCACGCGGACAAGGGATGGCAACCGGCTCACCACCCGTTCGGGCAGCGACCCCTACGGCGACTACCTGTACAGCCGGAGCGCGGATTTCGACGTCGTCGAGCGGGTCGTCGAAGTCGCCCGTGAGCGCGGGGTCCGGCCGGCGCAGGTGGCGTTGGCCTGGCTGCTGCACAAGCCCGGGGTGACGGCGCCCATCGTGGGTACCACCAAGCCCGGGCACATAGAAGACGCCCTAGCCGCTGAGAAACTGGTGCTCGACGGCAAGGAGATCGCTCGGTTAGAGGAACCCTATGTTCCGCACCCCATTCTGGGGCTCGACTAGTCACGTCGGACGGGCACGGAGGCACGGCCCCCTACAACCAACGGAGTGGATACCCGACACCAGCGCAGCGGAGGGGACCGCTCACCACCACCCGCGGAGGAGATCGCCCATCACCACTCGCCAACCGGGCCGTTCACCACCACCAGCAGAGGAGTTCGCTCACCACTTTTGGACATCTGAGCAGCCTGTGGCAGCACAGATGTCCATCGTTCACACGAACGCCGAGGGTCGCCCCGTCACGCGGAGACCGAGGGGCGTTCCGTAGGCCGAATGTCGACGACCGCTCACCACTTTTGGACATCTGAGCAGCCTGGGGCTGCACAGATGTCCATTGTTCGTGCGAGGGCCGAGGGTCAGCTAGTGGGAGGGCGCCGAGAACCAGCCCATCAGACGAATACCCGCGGGCGACAAGTGGCGACCGTGCCCACGGTTGCCGATTGGGTTCAGTCGCCGATTGGGTTCAGTCGGCCGACGGCCACAACCGTCGGGTAAGGCCGGAAGCCCGAGCGATCGGACGGATGACTGCCGCCCGGACCGCCTCCTCGCTGCCGGCCACGATGACGCCCTCCTGCGCCCGGGTCACTGCGGTGTAGAGAAGTTGCCGGGTGAGGATCGGCGAGGAGGGCGCGGGCAGCAGGATGGCGACGTCTCTGAACTCCGATCCCTGCGCCTTGTGCACCGTCATGACAAAGGCGGTGTCGAGGGCGGGGAGGCGCGACGGGCTGACCGATACCAGGGCTCCTCCCCGGCGAAACACCACCTCTAGGCCGCCCTGGGCCCTGGCGACCACGACGCCGGTGTCGCCATTGAAGAGCCGCAACCCATAGTCGTTGGCGGTGACGACCACCGGTCGACCCAGATACCAGGCCCGGCTGGTCGAGAATCCATCGACCTCCTCGGCCAGCCACGCTTCGACCCGCTGGGTCCAAACGGACACGCTGGCTCGGCCTCGGCGGTGCGCACAGAGCACCCGAAAACGACCGAGGGCAGCGAGCGCGCCTTCGCCATCGCCGGCGGTGGCCGCCTCGAGCATGGCGCGGCCAGCGTCGACGGCGGCGGCCCGAACGGGCTCCAGCGTTCGGGCGTTGGCGCTCACCTGGTCCTCTCCCACGTCCGCGGCCACCCAACGGATCGCCGGCTCACCAGACGTGAGGATCGCCACCGTCTCGTGGGCGTTTCCAGACCGGATCGCCGCGGCCAGTTGCGCCAGCGGGCCGCGGAACCGGTAGTTGGTCCGCAAAACCACGATCCCATCCCGCAGCCGACCCTCAGGCGGAGGCGGGCGGCGCTCTCCCTCTGACTTCCGGGTCGACGGGATGACCGGCACCGGCAACCTGGTGACTTGCTCGAACCGGCCAGGCCCATCACCGATGGCCGGGATGCCGTCCGCCGCCGGCCCGACGATGTCGCCGAGGACGGCTCCCGCCTCCACCGACGACAACTGCTCGGGATCCCCGAGCAGGACGAGGCGGGCCTCGGGCCGCACCGCCTCCATGAAGCGGCTCATGAGCGATAGCGAGACCATCGAGGTTTCATCCACGATCAGCACGTCGTGCGGCAGCCGGTTGTGCCGGTGGTGACGAAAGCGGCTGGAACTGTCTGGGCGAGCCCCCAGCAGTCGGTGCAACGTCGACGCGCTGATCGACAGCAGGCGAGCCCGGACGAACTCCTCGACGTCGAGGTGCCGAGCCTCGGCACGCACCGCCTCTTCCATGCGGGCCGCGGCCTTGCCCGTGGGTGCGGCCAGACCCACGAGGGGTGGACGCTCGCCCGAGGCGAGCGCCTGCTCTTCCAGAAGGGCCAACACCCGGGCGACGGTGGTCGTCTTGCCTGTGCCTGGCCCCCCTGCGATGACGGTCAGGCGCCGCAGGACGGCAACCGCCGCGGCCCGTCGTTGCTCGCCGCCCCCACCGTCGCCGAACAAGCGGGTCAAGCCTCCAGTCAGGGTGGGCTCGTCAACGGCTGGTTGTGGACCATCGACGCGAGCGATCAGATCGGCCGCGACGGCCTGTTCGTCGCGCCAGTAGCGATCGAGGTACAGGGCGGACCCAACCAGCCGTAACGGACGGCCGTCGAGGGCGCTCTCCTCGATGCTGACGAGCGGGCTGGCTCGCAGGCGGGACACCCATTCGGCCGGGTCAGGCCAGGGGAGGGCGTCGAGGTCGACGTCCTCGTCAACGTCGGCGATGGTGTCGCGAACATTGGCCACATCGACGTAGACGTGCCCGAACCGGGGACCTCGCACGGCGAGGGCAACCGCCAGGGCGACCAGCTCGTCGCCGTCCGATGCCAGACGGGCGACTCGGGTGGCGACGTGGATGTCCGCCGGACCGAGGACGCCGGCCCGGTTGAACGTGGCCAGGGTGCCCGTGGCCCCGAGGACCACGTCGGGCCCGAGCCCGTCCCCGACGACCACGTCGGGCCGGAGCGCGTCGGGCCGGAGCGCGTCGGGCCGGAGCACGTCGGGCCGGAGCACGTCGGGATCCCGTCCTGCGGGCCGCGAGGTCATTTGTGCCCCCCGCCCTCCGCGAACAGATCGGATAGTCCGGTGATCAACGGGATCGGGGCCCGCCAGGCAAACACACCGCACGGCGTCCCATCCACGTCGGGCGCTTCGGGACCGGTCATGCCGCGAAGGAACAGGTACGCCACTCCACCCAGGTGGGTGGCGGGGTCGTAACCGGGCAGACGCCAGTGCAAGTAGCGGTGCAACGCCACCATGTACAGCGCGGCCTGAAGTGGGTAGTGGGCGTGTTGCATCTCGGCATCGAGCGCCTCGGGGCGGTAGTGCCACGCCGTCAGAGGCTCCCCTTCTGGCGCGAGCCAGTTGGTCTTGTAGTCGACGACCAGAAAACGCGGGTCGCCATCACGGTTGCGCAGACGGACCACCAGGTCCAGGCTGCCCGTGAGGTAACCGCGCAGCGGACTCGACAGCGCCGGGCTTCGCAGACGGGCGGCGTAGCCGGCTAGTGGGCCGCCGGCTTGGGTGTGGGCGGCGAAGAGATCGGCGATGGCAGCCATGGGAATCGTCCCGGTGGGTTGGTCACCCCCGGCGAGTGGCAGCTCGAAGCCCAGCTCGTCGACGCGGTCAGCCCGACTGATGTCACGGAGCGCGTTCCCGTCGGTCAGCGACCCGAGCGGGGTGGCGATCGCCGCCGCCAAACCGGCTGCCAGCACCCCCACGTCGCCGATCGCAATGGAACGGCGGGCCTGTTCTGCCGCGATGGCGGCAGTCAGTTCGCCGGTCAGCTCGCCGGCCTGGAAGTCGGCCGCCTGCAGGACACGATGCACGAAGATCCCTGGCTCGGGCCCGGCCGGGATGGACGCGAGCAACGACGGCACGCCTCTCAATCGGGTCTCGAGTCGGGTGGGTACCGACGGCTGGCCGGACGCCTCGGCCGGGGAGGGCGGCCCAGCCGAGAGCGGCGCCGAGGAGGATTCAGCGGAGGAGTGCGGCGCCGAGGAGGATCCAGCGGAGAGCGGCGCCGAGGAAAGTTCCGCCGAGGAAGGTTCCGCCGACGAGCGCGGACCAGAGGAGGGCCCGGCGGCGGTCGGCGCGACTCGGCCCGGCGCCTCGGCCAGGCGGGACTCCTCCGGTTCGTCGGTGACGATGGTGTCTTCCGGCTCGCTGCCCACCGGCTCCCGGTGGAGGTCCGGTGCGGTGATTGCGGTATACGACGTCCGCCGCCAGACCAGGTCGAGGGGGCGATCGAAACGAGCCACGCGGAGCTCGCCCGGGGCAGCCTCCGAGCCCTGCCATCGGTCCTCGCTGATCGCCGCGCATCTCTCGACACTGACGAAACCGGGAGTCCGGGCTGCCACCGTCTCTAGCCGGCGATGGACATCCGCGTCCTTTGGTGAGAACTTGCCACTGGCCAGCACGTTGCCATCGGCGTCGCGGGACATCAGCAAGCGACCGAGCGGCGAGTGCTCCGAGTCCCTGGCCCGCACCCACCAGATGACGGCCTGATGGCGGGCGCGGGTGAGCGCCACGTACAGGAGGCGCAGATCCTCGCCGCGCTGCTCGTCGTGCGCCATCTGGGCATGCTCGCGATAGGTCGGAGAGTCAGGGGCCGCCCCAACGTCGAGCACCCGCCGGAACCCTCGACTGTCGTCGTGGTACACCACCGGCTGCTGCTGACGGGGCACCTGGGAGGCGTCCCACAAATAGGGGCAGTAGACGATCGGAAACTCGAGACCCTTCGCGCCGTGGATCGTGAGGACCTGAACGGCCTCCGCATCGGAGTCCAGGCGCCGGCTGCGATCGTCCGCGTCCGTCGACTCGAGCTCGTACGCATCGATACGACGGGCCAACCAGGCGCGAAGAGCGGGCGGCCCGAGTTGACTCAGGGAACCCTGGGCGTGGAGGAGTTGAGCGAGGTGGCTGAGGTCGGTGAGATCACGTTCGCCGGTCGTCTCGACCAATATTCGCCTGGCGAGCCCCTCCGCCATCACGGCCCGAGCCAGGGCGGCAACCCCCAGTCGGCGCAAGAGCTCAGCCCATCGATGAAGTCGTCCGTGCAGTTCCTCCCACACGACCTCGTCAGCCGCCGCCACGTCCTCGGCGCCCATCCCAACAAAGGGCGTGAGCGCCACGGCCACGGCGCGAGCTCGCGATGCCGGCTGTTCGAGGGCCTCGAGCAACCGAAGCCAATGGAGTGCGCTCACCGAGCCGAAGACGCTCTCACTGCTTCCCACCACCGCCGGGACACCCGCGGCGCGCAGGGCGGACTGCACGATGCCCACCTGGCGGTTGGTGCGGACCAGGACCGCGACGTCCGCGGGGGTGACCTGTCGCGGCGGACACGCCACCGCTTCAGGGCCGGCCACCAGCTGAGCGCCCGCGTTCAAGAGGGCGACGATGTCAGCCGCCACGTCGCGAGCGACCCACTCGACCGCGGCGGTCTTCTGGGCCTGCCCTCTGCTCGTGACCCGGACCCCGATGCGGTCTGCGAGGTGCACGACCCGGGCCCTGAGCGGTGTGGCGTTGGGTGCTCCCTCGAGGCCGGAATGCTGATGACCGGGCGATGCCGCCACCGTCCGGTAAGGGATGTCGGGATGGCCCACGCGCAACGGATCGAACAGGGCGTCGAAGGCGGCCAATAGCGGACGGTCGCTGCGCCAGTTTTGGAGCAACGTGAACCGGCGGTGCGCGACGCGAGCCGCGTCGAGGTAGGCGTAGACGTCGGCCCCGCGAAAGGCGTAGATGGCCTGCTTGGGATCACCGATCAGGACGAGGGTCACGACGCCGTCCGCAAACGCGTTACGGACCACTTCCCACTGGACTGGATCGGTGTCCTGGAACTCGTCCACCAGTACGACCTGGTACCGGTTGCGCATGAGGGCGCACGCTTCCACCCCCTGGTTGGGGTCGGCGAGGGTGGCCCGCAGGCGAACAAGCAGGTCGTCGTAGGTCAAGAGATTTCGCTCGATGAGCCGGCGCCGCACCTCCTTGCGTACGGCGTCGGCCAGCCGGCGTTGACGACCGGCGACACTGTCGCCTGGCTCCGGCTCGAGATCGGTCGCGGGATTCTGGATCGCGGCTCGGGCGATACGGCCGGCCACCTTGCGGTCAAAGGGCGACGGGCCGGCGCGCAGCACCCGACCGACGAAGAGGTCGTCCACCGTCTCCTCGACGGTATCGCTCACGTCTTCGATGAGCGCCGAACCGATCCCCACCTGCCCGGCCACGCCGAGGCTGTCCAGGATCAACTGGCAGAACCCGTGGGTCGTGGTGATAGTCGCCGCGTCGAAGGCAGTCAAGGCCTGTGACAAACGCTGCTGGCGGGCCCGCACCTCCGCTGGCGCGCCGCCGGCCAGCACGTGGACCAGCTCGTCCGCAGGAGGTACTGCGCCGGTGTCGAGGAAGCCCCGGAGTCGTTCCTCTGCCGAAACCAGCCGCTCGCGGACCCGGTCCCGCAGCTCCGCGGTGGCCATCCGGGTGAACGTGACCGCCAGGATCTTGTCGACAGGAACCCCGTCCGAGACCAGCCGGGTGATGAGGGCGGCAATGGTGAACGTCTTGCCCGTCCCCGCGCTGGCCTCGAGCACAGTCACTCCCGGCTCCAACGGGTGCCGGCACGGATCGAAGGCGGCCAGCTCCTGGTCGATCACTGCTCGTACCACTTTTCGAGACTCAGCGGGCCGTCCCACAGGCGGACCGCCAGTCGGCCGAAGCGACTGGGTTCGTCGGGCCACCCGGATCCCGCTTCGTCGGGGCGAGGAGGTGCCCGGCGGACGCGATCGAACGGCACTATGCCACCTAGGACCAGGGTGTGCTCCGGTTGCTTGTCCTCACAGGGGAAGTCATGCGTCGACGTCCACGAGGAATAGGCCGCCTCGGCGGCATCTCCGCCCTGGCGGCAGGCGTCCGCCCAGGCAGCCGACGTGTCGCAGTAGATGGGAAGCGGTTCGCGCAAACCGCGCTCGTAGAAGTCGATGATGACGCCGAGCCGGTCCAGGGCCCGGTCTCGTCGATCGCTGGGGTCATCGGCAAGACCGGGCAGGGTCGACATCCGGATGAGCTGCTGGCCGTCCCACTTGCGCCGGCCGCGACCCACGGTTACGGCGATCACCTCTAGCTCGGGCCGGCCCGCGCTCAACGCCAGGAACCGGACCCAGGCAGCCAGCCGGTGCTTCGGCCCCAGCCTCGAGTAGAGGCAGCGCAGAATGATCGTGTCGCGCACTCCGGGCACCGTCCCCACCAGCAGGCGTCCGTCCCGGAGGGGAAGGTTGACTTCCATCGACCGCGGCTCGATGTCGAACTTCGGCAAGGCGGAGCAGACCTCTACGAGCGACTCCACGGTCGGGCAGACGTCAGCCAGGACGGGATCCGCCAGACAACCCGGCGGCAGCTCACCTCGCGCCCGCTCGGCAACCTGGGCCTCTTCGGCGGTGGCCCCTGCGAGCCGCGCCGCCAGGAGCCTGTCGCCGACACCCCAGCGTTCGAGCGGGTCGAGGTCGATCGGCAGCGAATCGGCCACCTGATCGATCCGATGACCGGCGTAGACGCCAAGCCGTTCGCGCAGAAAGGCCCTCACCGGGTGCTCCACGAAGCGGACGAGGGACTCGAGCTGAATGACCTTCTCATCCAGCGGTGGTAGGCGGCTCGAGAGGAAGGGACGGACCTCACGACGGCGACCGGTCAGGGCGCGGGCGCCCGCCAGACCGAGGGGGTCGAAGCTCCACGGACCGGTGGTGCCCAGCGTTCCCACTTTGAAGTTGGCCGGGTCGAAGGACTGCAGCGGATGGTCGACGACCACGACGTCCCTCGGCGGTCGGCCACTCTCCAAGTGCACCGTCCGGTCAACCACGTCGAGCAGCTCGGATATCGGCACGGCCGGCGGCCGGCGGCGGTTGGTGCGCTCGTCGCGGCCGCTGTAGAGGATGATCAAATGATCGATGGCGGCCAACACGGCGTCCAGCAGCAGCTGGCGATCCTCGCTGCGCTCATCACGATCGCCGACGTAGGGGTCGGCGATCAGTACGTCATCGCCGTCCCTGGCGGTGTGTCTCGGGAAGACACCGTCGTCCAGGCCGAGCAGGCACACGACGCGGTGGGGGACGGAGCGCATCGGCACGAGCGTGCACACAGTGAGGTCCCCCGTCCGGAAGTTGGCCCTGGTCGGACGGCCCTTCAAGCGCGGCTCCAGCAACGAGCGCACCTCGGCGATATCGAGCTGCGTCCCACCCGGGCTGGACGCCGGAACGGGCGCCGCGGGGCGGGTCGTCCCGCCGGCCTCGAGGACGACCTCGTCCAGGACCCGGTGCAGCTGCTCACCTTGCCACGGGTCGGACGGCGAAGCGGCAGCCAATGCCTCCGTGCCCGAAACCAGCGCGTCTCGCCAGGCGCGGGTGGTACCCGGCCCCTTCAACCCGGCGACGGCAGCCGTCAGGCGGGCGATCAGCTCGGCCAGGCGGCCGGCCAGCTCGACGTCGCCACTGGTCACGTCGTCCAACGGGAGGGTCCCGGCGAACAGGCGCTGCTCCTCCTCCGCCATGGTGACGCCGAGAAGCAACCGGTCCAGGCCGGCCGACCAGGTATTGGAAGCCACCTCGGGCAGCCCCCAGGGGACCCGGTGGTCGGCATCGAGGCCCCAGCGCACGCCCATCTCCGCCACCCATCCCTCTATGCGGGACAGGTCGTCGTCGTCGAGACGGAACCGCCGCCGAACCGGTTCGCGAGACGCCAGATCGAGGACCTGCGAGGCGGTGACGCGACCGGTCGCCAACTCCAGGAGAAAGTCGGCCACCCCGAGGAGCGGGTTGGTCTGACGAAGGGAGCGATCCGCGAGACGGAGGCGAAGCGTGGGCACGCCATCCGCGGCACCGGGGACCGGCGACCCGTCGACGGTCTCTCCCGATTCGCTGCCGAACGCGCCGTGGATCAACGGGGCGAAGACTTCGATGTCCGGGCACATGATGATCACGTCGCGCGGCTCGAGGGTCGGATCGGACTCGAGCAGATGGAGGATGGCGTCCCGCAACACTTCGACCTGCCGGGAACGCCCGTGACAGGAGTGGATCCTGATGCTGTCGTCCCTCTCATCGAAGAGCGGACGGGTCCGCGCCTCGATGGCCACCTCAGCAGCCGGATCCCGGTCGGCTCGAATATCGGCCTGGACGCGCCCGAGCAGGGTCGCGGTGGTGGGAGCAACCGGCCGGTAGTCGCCGACCGCCGGACCCTGCCCCGCCAGCACGAGCTGCATCTCGCGGGCATCGCGGCCCCAGGAGCGCAGCAGGGGATTCGAAGGCGCATCCGCGGTGTCGTCGTCCGCCCGTCGTTGGCGGGCCGGCGGGGACGGGACGGCCCGGGCCAGCTTCGCCCACAGCCCGCCAGAGGGGTGGAGCAAGAACAGGTGCACGTCCCTGCCGACGGCCAGAGCCTTGAGCACCGACAGCTGACTGGCCGGCAGCCGGGTAAGCCCGAACAACGACAGCCGGGGCGGGAGATCCACGCAACCCGGGTCAGCCGCTATCCGCCTCGATGCCACCTCGAGACGCTCGGCCGGGCTGGCCACCCCGATGCGGCGGCGAAGGCGGCGCCACAGCTCGGCCTGCCACGCCGCCGCTTCCGCGCTCGGACCCGCGTCCGGCCACGCCGCGCCGGCCGACCAGGCCTGGATCATCTCGGGCCGGTGCACCGCGTAACTATCGTAGAGGTCGGCCAGATGGCGGACGGTCGCGAACCGCCGGACCCGACCATCGCCGCCCGGCGAAGCGGCCCGCAAATGGGTGGCAAGGGGCATCAGAAAGGACTCATCGAAGTGCGCATCCACGAGGTCGAGCAGCGGCCACACCGAGCGCTCGGGCGGCCAGGGATCCGCGTCGGGTTCGAATCCACCGGCGACCCCGACCGCCCGCCTGACCAGTCCCCCTGGAAAAGGAAAATCGACGTTGGCGCACACGCCGTCTTGGCGAAGCGAGGTGACGCCGAGCCGGTGGGAGAGGCGTTGGACCAGCCACCTCTCGACGCCGCGGGTCGGCACGGCCACGACCTCGGCGGTCAATGGGTCGGCCAGCGGCCGGGCCAGGACCTCGCCCAGAATCTCGACCAGACGGTCAGCCCGCTCGGATCGGTGCACGTAGAGCATCGTCAATCACCTCCTATCTCGCCAGGCTACGAAGGACGTGTGTCGGGATAAAGCTGTGCTACAACCGTCGTGGAGCATCTCACGGCACCGGAGGAGGCACCAGGATGGGCACGGCTCGTCTGGCCGTGGCGTTCGCTCCCGGCCGGGTGAACCTCATCGGCGACCACACCGACTACACGGGCGGCCTCGTGCTCCCCATGGCGATTCAGCTGGGCACCACCGTGTGCCTGCGACCAGGTGGAGACCGGATCCGGCTGACCTCGCCCGAACAGGCCACGGCCGCCGATGTGTCGCTGCGGGTCGGAGATCCGACCGGCGTCGAGCCGGTTTGGGCCCGGTACGTGGCCGGGGTGGTAGCCGAGGTAAAACCGTCCGAGGGGGGCACCGGCACCGTTGAAACGACGCTTCCGGTGGGCGCCGGTTTGGCCTCGAGCGCGTCGCTGGAAGTGGCCGTGGCGCTAGCGTTGGGTTTCCGCGGCCTGCCGCTCGAACTGGCCAAGGCCTGCCAGCGGGCGGAACACCGGGCCAGCGGGGTCCCATGCGGGCTGATGGACCAGCTCACCTGCGTCTCCGGTAAGGCCGGGCATGCGCTTCTGATCGATTGTGCGACCAACGCGGTGGAGCCGGTGGCCCTTCCCGCAGAGTGTGCCGTCGTGGCCGTCCACTCTGGGCAGCCACGCGGCTTGATCGACACGGGCTACTCACGTCGGCGGTTCGAGTGCGAAGCGGCCTCGTCGATCGTCGGGCCGCTACGCCACGCCCGCCCAGACGACCTCCGTACCATCCGCGACCCAACGCTCCGGCGTCGCGCCCGGCACGTCCTCACGGAGAACACCCGCGTCGCTACGTTCGTCGAACGGCTCCGGTCCTCCGATCCGGTCGGGGCGGGCGCCCTGATGCTCGAGAGCCACGCCTCTCTCCGCGACGACTTCGAAGTCTCGACCCCCGCCCTCGACGATCTGGTGAACGACCTGGTGTCGACGCCCGGCGTCTACGGCGCTCGGCTCACCGGCGCCGGCTTTGGTGGATGCGTCGTGGCCCTGGCCCGCCCGGGCGCATTGGGTATCGGGTGGCGGCTGGAGGCCTCCCCGGGAGCCAGGATCGTCGACTTCCGGGGCTGAGGCGGCGCGCCAGCGGGAACCCACACGATCGTCACGATCGTCAGGTCCCTGCCCGGATGGGGGCGAACCGCCTCAGCCGCGAGGGCTGACGACGAAGACCGGGATCTGCCGCCTGGTGTTGGTCTGATATTCGGCGTACGGCGGATAGGCGGCAACCGCCCGATCCCACCACAACGAGCGTTCCTCGCCGAAGACCTCTCTCACCTCGGCATCGAACGGCTCCGGACCGTCCTGGATGCTGACCGCATCAGGATGGGCTTTGAAGTTGTAGTACCAGTTGGGGTTCTCCGGAGCGCCGCCTTTGGATGCCACCAGGGCGTATACGCCATCGTGCTCGACGCGCATCAAGGGAAACTTGCGCACCTTGCCGCTCTTGTTGCCCCGGGTGGTAACGATCAACACGGGCAGGCCCGTGTCTCGCAGGGTGTTGCCCCGCTGTCCGCCGGAGCTCTCGTACTCCGCAACCTGGTCTCGGACCCATTCCGCAGGGCTGGGCGCATATTCACCATCGATCGGCATGACCGGATTCTACGGTCGCAGGCGGCCGGCCCCGACAACCAACCGGTAGCTTGGCGGAGGAACCTCATCGGGCCGGCCGCGTGAAGGAGATGACCGTCCTGGAGTACGTCGATGTGCTCATCGTCGGTGGCGGTCTGGCCGGGATCGGGACGGCCTGCCACCTCGCGGCGCGATCCCCGTGGGCGTCCTACGCGATTATCGAGGCCCGCCACACGATCGGGGGTACCTGGGATCTCTTCCGCTACCCGGGGGTGCGCTCCGACTCGGACATGTTCACGCTCGGCTATTCGTTCCGGCCGTGGGAAGGGGACACCTCGATCGTCGACGGCGAGTCGATCCTGCAGTACATCAAGGACACGGCGGTCGAAGCCCGGGTCGATCGGCACGTTCGGTTCCGCCATCGGGTCACCAGGGTGGACTGGTGCAGCACCGAGTCCCGCTGGCACGTCACGGTGCAACAACTCGACACCGGTGAGGTGATCGAGATGGCGTGCAGCTTCCTCGTCTGCTGCAGCGGGTACTACCGGTACGACCGCGGCTACCTCCCCGATTTCGTCGGCTCGGAACAATTCCGCGGCACCGTCGTGCACCCCCAATGCTGGCCCCCGGATCTCGACTGTACGCGCCGGCGGGTGGTGGTCATCGGAAGCGGGGCCACTGCGGTGACCCTCGTACCGGCACTGGCCCAGACGGCCGCCCACGTGACAATGCTCCAGCGCTCACCGTCGTACATCCTGTCCCTGCCGCGGCGGGACGCCACAGCCGCCCGCCTCCAGCGGGTCTTGCCCCGCCGTCTGTCCGGGCCAGTCCTCCGGTGGTACAAGGCCCTCGGCACCCAGGCCTTCTACCATCTGAGCCGGCGCCGGCCTGGTTTCGTCCGGGGCCTCCTGCGCCGGCAAGCGGAGCGTCAACTCCCGTTCGGCTACGACGTCGACACCCACTTCACGCCGCGCTACGACCCGTGGGACCAGCGGCTGTGTGTGGCGCCCGACGGCGACTTCTTCCGGGCGATCAAAGCGGGAGCCGTCTCGGTCGTCACCGACACCGTGGCGCGATTCACCCCGGACGGTCTGCTCCTCGGCTCGGGCGCCGAGTTGGCGGCGGACGTCGTCGTGACGGCCACCGGGCTCGAAGTGCAGTTCCTGGGCGGCATCGAACTGGCGGTGGACGGCTCCCCGGTCGACCCGGCCAGCCGATTGATCTACAAGGGAGTCATGCTCGAAGGCGTGCCCAACTTGGCCGTTGCCTTCGGGTATGCCAACGCGTCCTGGACCCTCAAATGCGATTTGACCGGCGCCTACCTCTGCCGCCTGCTCAACCACATGCGGGCCACCGGACAACGGCAGTGCCTGCCGATGAACCGAGACGGCGACGTGTCGACGCGCCCGCTGCTGGGTCTTCGCTCTGGCTACGTGCTCCGGTCGGAGGACCGCTTACCCAAGCAGGGCTCCAAATTCCCCTGGCAGGTGAACCAGAGCTATTTCCGCGACTACCGGATCCTGCAGCGGGGGGAACTGGAGGACGACGTCCTGGTCTTCACCAACCCCCCGGCTCCGGTCGGGGGTGGGGAGGTCCTTTCCCCGGAAAAAGCACACGCAGAATGAGGAGCTTCAACGGACGGGTGGCCGCCATCACCGGGGCCGGATCTGGAATCGGCCGCGCCCTCGCCGAACAGCTCGCCATCCGGGGCGCCCGGCTGGCGTTGTCCGACATCGACGAAAAGGGACTGGCCGAGACGGCGACGCGCTGCTCGGTCCAGGCGGTCAAGGTGACCTCCGCCCGCGTCGATGTCGCCAGTCGAGACGAGGTCTACGCCTGGGCCGATCGGGTACGTGACGATCACGGCACGGTAAACATGATTTTCAACAATGCAGGCGTCGCCTTGGGCGCCACCGTCGAGGCCATGGCCTATGACGACCTCGAATGGCTGATGGGCGTCAACTTCTGGGGAGTTGTCCATGGCACCAAGGCGTTCCTTCCCCATCTCAAAGCGTCGGGGGAGGGCCACGTGGTCAATATGTCGAGCGTGCTCGGATTGATCAGCGCTCCTTCTCTGTCGGCCTACAGTGCTGCCAAGTTCGCGGTCCGCGGGTTCACGGACGCGTTGCGCATGGAGCTGGAACTGGAAGGCGCCCCAGTGTCATGCACGACAATCCACCCCGGTGGTGTCAGGACCGCCATCGCGAGGAACGCTCGGGTACACGCCAGCCTGAGTTCCGTGGCGGCCGATCCCGAGACGGCTCGTCGCCAGTTTGATCAGCTCGCTATGACCCCTCCTGACAAAGCGGCCGGGGAGATCCTGGACGCGGTGCGGAAAAACCGTCGCCGAGCCCTCGTCGGACCGGACGCCAAGGCGATCGATGTGCTGTCTCGGCTGCCCGCCGGCGTCTACCAGAGGATTTTGGTGAGAGCAGCCCGGTCGCGCCGCTTGGCCGGTGTCCGGGACCGGCAGCGTGTCCCCCGCCTCCGCCAGCCTCGGCGAACCGCGCCATAGAGGTTGGCGGGATCGTCGAAGTCGGGCCCGGCAAAGCTGGTAAAGCCCGGCCGCCGCCCGACCTGGGTAGCATTCGCGCCTCGTGGCTCCGACGCCAGACGACCTGCAGGCAGCAACCGGACGCAGCATCCCTGATGTGGCCGGGCCAGGACTTCGGGTGCTGTTCTGCGGGATCAACCCGGGCCTGGTCTCCGGGGCATTGGGGCAGCACTTCGCCCGCCCGGGCAATCGGTTTTGGAAAGTGCTCCACGCGTCTGGATTCACCGGGCGCGTGTTCTTGCCAGGGCAACAGTTCGAGCTTCTGGAGCTCGGACTCGGCATCACCAACCTGGTGGCCGGTGCCTCCCGAGCTGCGGCAGATCTGACCGCCTCGGAGCTGAGAGAGGGCGCGGTCGCACTCGAACACAAAGTGGCGCGACTCCAGCCCGCGTTCGTGGCCATCCTCGGCATGCAGGCCTACCGGACCGCGTTCCGTCGACCGGATGCGTTTGTTGGCCCACAACCCGAACTGCTCGCCGGAGCCGGCCTGTGGCTGCTCCCGAACCCGAGCGGCCTGCAAGCGCGCTACGGCTTGGAGGAAATGACTGGTCTTTTCGCCGAGTTGCGGATCGCGGCAGGGGTACCGAGAAGCCAGGATTAGGACCCTGGCGCCATCTGTTGTGGTTTGTTCACCGTAGGTTCACTGTGAACGCGCCATCGAGGGGTCTCGCCGGGTGACATATGGCCGATCCTTCCCGTCAAGATGTTGGTCGGAACCGCAGTCCGAGTGGTTCTGGCGGCCGTCCTGCCCGGGTTCGCGCACCGGTCCCATCCGGCGACGACGCCGCTCGGGGCGGCGCGGTATTTCGGGATACCGGGGTCGCGGTCGGATCCCTCGCCGCGGGCGGTCATCCCATCCGGGTGTCCGTGAGTGGGCGCGGCGTGGCGATCTCCGGGCCGGTCAGCTGCGAGCTCATCGAACGAACTGGTTCGGTCGAGACGCTTGGTCTCTTCGACCTCGCGCACGGAAATGGATCGTGGGCCGCGCCCGATCCGGCCGGCCTCGGATGAGATCGACAGGCCCGCCTGACCGATCAGAAAGGCAAGATCGTCGCGGTCGCCGACCTGCGCTGACGGCAAGGCTCCTCGCCAGTGGCACAATTCGCGACCCGCGAGGGGGCCGCCTGGCGGTATGCTCAGTGGTGGTTGGGGAGTAGCCCGCCACCGGTGGATCGACATGCTGGCGTGATAAGCGCCCGGTCGCCGGGCCTGCGATTGCAGGTGGGCCAGACCTTCCGTTCGTGCGCCATTTGTCGTGGCCGGAACGGAGGATCGTCCTCCCGCCCGGCAAGGAGGTTCCGGTCGGTGGGTCCCTATATCGCTCTCGTCACCTTCCCTGTCATTTTCATCGGGGAACTGCCGGATAAGACGATGTTTGCCAGCCTGGTCATGGCCACCAAGGGCCATCCCCGTCAGGTGTGGTTAGGGGCGGCGGGGGCGTTTGTGGTGCATGTGATCATTGCCGTCACCGTCGGGGTGGCGCTCTTTGCCATCTTGCCCAAGCGAGCGCTGGACGCGGTGGTAGCCGCCATGTTCTTGTTCGGGGCGGCCTACGCCTGGCGCGAGGGCACCAAGGACGAGTCACCCACCGCCAAAAAGGAGGCCCGCCGGCATGGAGCCGTCCTTACTGCGTTCGTGGTCATCTTCTTGGCCGAGTGGGGCGACCTGACCCAGATCCTGACCGCCAACCTGGCCGCCAAATACCACTCGGCCGGGTGGGTGGCACTGGGAGCGATCCTGGCCCTTTGGGCCGTGGCCGGATTGGCCGTGGCGAGCGGTCAAACGCTGTTGCGGTTCGTCAATATCGCCACCATCAGAAAGATCACCGCCGTGATCCTCCTTTTGCTGGCCGCCTACACCGCTTGGTCGGCCGCTCGCTGAACCCCCACCGGCGCCTCAACTAGCGGATGAGACAGGCGAGCCGGTGACGTAGCCTCGGCCCCATGTGCCGCAACATCACGACGCTCCGGGGCCTGGATCCAGCTGCGACTGCGGAGGAGATCGAGGCGGCCGCCCGCCAGTACGTGCGCAAGGTCAGTGGCGTCCAGGGCGTCTCAACTCGGACCGACGCGCCGTTCGAGCGGGCGGTACAGCAGGTAGCCGCGGCCACGGCCGAGCTGTTGGCGGACCTGCCACCGCGACGGCAGCCACCTCCAACGTTGCCCCCGCTCCGCCGGATCGCGGCGCGCTAGGCCCGGCGAGGCGACGTCACTCCGGCGCAGCATCAACCTGGAGCGGGCGGGCCCCGCCGAGGGACTGCTCCTCGAGGACTCGTTGGAACTCCTCAGCGCGCCGCTCGACATCGGCCAGGTCGTCGGGGTCGGCGATGCCGTTGGCCGCCCGGCGACACAGCAGCGCTTGGCGGCCCAGCACGGCGCTTTGCTCCGCCGACGTGGTGTAACGCAGGACTCTGGTCAGCGCGTCGATCTGGCGGATCGCGACCGCGGGCATGGCCCCACCCGCTTGGCGGATCTTGTCCACGGCCCGGTTCACGATCCGGGCAAAGTCGGGTGGTAGCTCGATCAGGCGGGGGACCCCGGCCAGGTCGCAGTGCACGGTTTGCGCCGACTCACGACTGGCTATCCGGCAGAGGGCATCGGCCAGCCAGTCGATGCAGGTCAGGGCGGTGAACGTGTCGTTGACAGCCAACGAGAGCGCACGAATGGCGATCTCGACCAGCTGGTCCACCGGAAACACCGGATCCTGCGTCAGCGTGCGATACGCGCCGGAGACGTGCGCCCGGGCCAACGCGGCCGCCACTGTGCCGGCTTGAGAGGCGGGCCACACCCGGGCCAGGGGGAGGCCTGCCGTCACGAAGTGGCCAGGTCGGTACAGCAGTTCGATGATCGCGTCGGTGTCGGCAGCGATGGCGATCAGCTCTTCACGGCGGACGAATTGCAGGTACCCGCTGGTGGTCGCGGGCACGGTGGCGCTGACCCCTTCCATCCTCCGGCGAGTTCTCTCAGCGAGCTCCGGACTGGCGGCGGGCACCGGATCTCCAGCCCGCGGGAACTGCACGTCAATGGCCCGGCGCAGATCGCGAGAGATCGACGCCATGACCTCCTGCAACTGGATCGAAACAGCAATGTGGTGGACGAAGTAGATCAGCACCCCGGTGTCGACGACGAGGAGCAGCTCAGTGACTGCGATCGACAACCTGGGCACGAAGCTGCCGTTGCTGGACGACCCCACCGAGCCCAGCGTGAGGACCGTGAAGACGAAGCTGGCCACGTAGGTACCGAGGGAGAACTGGGTGCCGAAGTCCCGAATGAAGTTGCGCAGCATCCGCGGACCGAATTGCTGCGAGGCCAGAGTGAACGCCACGATCATGACCGAGAACAGGACGCCGGTGACCGTGATGAGCGCGCCGGCGATGATGCTGAGAACGGTGCGCGCCGCATCCGGGCTGGAGGCTGAGCAGGCTGGAGAGGTGGATGTGGTTTTCGAAGTCGAGCCGGTCCACGATGTACGTCAAGGCGAACAGGGCGACCGCGGCGAGGCAGAGCAGAGCGGGGACTACCCAGAGGGTGGTCCGCAGGGCCTCGCGCCGCCACGGGGTCAGCCACGGCTGCCGGTAGCGGACCTGAGAAGTGGGGCGGCGAACGGACACGGGCGCTTCCTGACCAGTACAGATCGATTCGGGCTTTCCTCCCGGCCGACCAGTCTTCCCGGCTCTCCAACGTGACGTTACCCTGCCGGCCCGCTCGGGAGCTCGGATGCGGCCCTCGCCACGCCCTCAGCCGCAGCTCAGAGTCGTGCCAGCAGACTCTCAGGACGGTTTCATACGTCTCCTAACTAGAGGGCGTCTACTAAGGGTGATCACCACCCGCGGAAGCCGGGGTCAGGAGCTACGACAGCCATGAGCGATTACCACAGCGAGGAGCCGACGTCCCAGCCGGAGGACGGGAACACGCCTGACGGCGCCACCCTCGGGAACCGGTCCCCTGCCGCCTCGCCCGTCTGGCCACCGCCGCCTGCGACCCTGGGTTCGGCAGGAGCCCCCGACCCGATGAGTAGCCACGACCCTGCAGGCGCAGCCGGCCCGACGCCAGCTGCGCCGCCTGCCGCGGCCCCTGGGGCCGGCAGCCCCTGGATGGGCGCCGGCCCCACCTCGCCAACCCCGCCTGCCGCGGCCCCTGCGGCCGGCAGCCCCTGGATGGGCGCCAGCCCCTCCGCGCCAGCCGCCGGCGGGCCGCGGATGGCGGCCGATTCGGCCGCGCCACCGCCCGCGGATCCGCCGGGCGGATCCGGGGCGCTCGGCGGCGGCTGGACTTCGCCGCCTTCACCTCCACCCGTAGGGACGTCCGGCTCAGGCCGGAAACGCCGTGCGCTCCCCGTCGCATTGGCGGCGGCCCTCGTGGCGCTCGCCACGGCCGGGGGATTCGGCGTGGGCCACGCGCTCTGGCCGGGAACCTCCTCACCTACCGCCAGTGCGACGTCGCCCAACGCCGGCCCGGGCAACTCCGGATCCGCGTTCGGCCAGTCACCCTCCTCTGGCAGCGGGAGCGGGTCGAGCGAGGGCAACAGCAGCGGTCCCTCCGACACCGCAGCCATCGCTGCCAAGGTCGATCCGGCCCTCGTCGACATCGTGTCCGCCTTCGGTTACCAGCAGGCCGAGGGAGCGGGAACCGGAATCGTGCTGACGTCCAATGGTGAGATCCTCACCAACAACCATGTCATCGACGGCGCCACCAAGATCAGTGTCACCGACATCGGAAACGGCAAGACCTACAGCGCATCCGTCGTGGGGTACGACGCCAGCGGTGACATCGCCGTCCTGCAGCTCAAAGGCGCATCTGGCCTGAAGACGGCGAACCTCGGCGACTCCACCAAGGCGGCCGTGGGTCAGCTCGTCGTAGCCGTCGGCAATGCCGGCGGGACCGGCGGGACCCCGTCCAGCGCTGGCGGCTCCATCACCGCCCTCAACCAGTCCATCGCCGCGGGCGACGATCTGGACGGCACCACCGAACAGCTCTCCGGGCTGATCCAGACCAATGCCGACGTCCAGGCTGGCGACTCCGGGGGGGCGCTCGTCAACACCTCCGGCCAGGTCATCGGAATGGACACCGCAGCCTCGGAGGGTTTCTCCTTCCAGTCGTCCGGCCAGTCGTCGGGAACCCAAGGGTTCGCCATTCCCATCGATCAGGCGCTGTCCATCGCCAAGCAAATCGAGTCGGGGGAGGGATCCAGCACCGTCCACGTCGGCAGCACCGCCTTCCTCGGGATCCTGATCTCCGGTTCCTCGGGGCAGAGCGGGTCCAGCGGCTTCGGTGGCTCGGGCGGCTCGACGGGCTCGACCGGCTCGACGTCAGGCGTCGCGATCGGTGAAGTCGTCACCGGAGGCACCGCCCAGCAAGCGGGCCTGGTCGCCGGCGACGTGATCACCTCCTTGGGCGGTCAGACCGTCGATTCGGCGTCCGCCATCAGCGCCGCGCTGATCAGTCACCATGCGGGCGACGAGATCCAGATCGGCTGGGTCGACTCCTCAGGTCAGTCGCACACGGCAACCGTCACCCTGGCCAGCGGGCCTCCAGCCTGATCGCATCTCGCTATGGGGCGGAAGGGCCATGACGCACGTCATGGCCCTTCCGTTTGAAGGGAGCCGTCCCGAAGGGCGTGCACAACCGCCTCTGATGGGACAACCTGATGTGATGAATGACAGGCATCAACGTGACTAACCCCGCTCCTACGAGCGTTGCGACAATCGCCGATCGCTACATCGAGGAGATGGCGGCCTGCGACCCAGTGGCGGCCACCGGGTGGGGTGTCACTGGGCATGACGACCGGCTTCCCGACCTCTCTCCCACCGGGCTCGAACAGCGGGCGGATCTCGAGCGGCGCGCCCTCTCGGAGCTCGCCACGCTCATCCCGGCCACCGAAGTGGATCGGATCGCCACAGAGGTGATGGCCGAACGGCTGCAAGCGGCAGTGGAGTTGCACGATAGCGGCGAGGAGCTCCGGTCGGTTCGGACGCTGCACAGTCCGCCCGAAGCGGTACGCATGTGTTTCGACCTGATGCAGCTCGAGTCCGAACCGGACTGGCAGGTCGCGGCCGCTCGGATGCGGGCTGTTCCCGATGCCCTGGGCGGGTTTCGGACGACGCTGCAGACCGGCATCTCACGCGGCCAGGTCAGCGCCCGGCGCCAGGTTCTGGTCTGCGCCCAACAGTGCGAGGCGTGGGGCGGTGGGGCCGGCGTGTCCTTCTTCGACGGTCTGGTCGGGCGCTATACGGGCGGGCCCAGCAGCGCGGAGCTGCGCGCCTCGGCGGCCACGGCAGCAACGGCGTACCTCGAATTAGCAGCGTGGCTTCGCCAAACGTATCTCTCGGCAGCCGCCTCCGCCGATGCCGTCGGGCGGGAGCGTTATGCGCTGGCCGCTCGGTATTTCACCGGTTCGGATCTCGATCTCGAGGAGACGTACGAGTTCGGCTGGGCTGAACTGCACCGGATCGAGACCCGCATGGCCGAGGTGGGCCACCAGATCGTTCCCGCCGCGTCACGCCCCGAGGTGATCACCCATCTCGAATCGGACCCCGCCCGGATCATCGACGGCGTCGATGCCTTCCAACATTGGAACCAGGACCTCATCGACCGCACCATCGAAGCCCTGAACGGTGTCCACTTCGACATCCCCGAACCGATTCGCCGCTGCCAAGCCATGATCGCGCCCCCCGGCGGTCCGGCAGCCATGTACTACACCGGCCCGAGCGAGGACCTCTCCCGGCCCGGGCGGACGTGGTACCCGACCCTGGGTAAGACCCGCTTCCCCCTCTGGCGCGAGGTTTCGATCTGCTACCACGAGGGTGTCCCCGGTCATCACCTCCAGATAGGCCAAGTTCGCTGCCTCGCCGATCGGCTCACCCGTTTCCAGCGGCTCGCCGGCTTCACCTCCGGCCACGGCGAAGGCTGGGCGCTCTACGCCGAGCGACTGATGGAGGAGCTCGGCTACCTCGACGACCCGGCGTTCGAGCTCGGCATGCTCTCGGCCCAGGCCATGCGAGCGGTTCGGGTCGTCGTCGACATCGGCCTGCACCTCGAGATGCGCATTCCCGAGGGGGAGCGTTACCACCCCGGCGCGGTCTGGACCCCGCAACTGGCCTTGCCCTTCCTGATCGAGCGCTCCTGCTTCCCCCCCGACTTCATGGCGTCGGAACTCGACCGGTACCTCGGCCTCCCCGGCCAGGCCATCTCCTACAAAGTCGGTGAACGGGTGTGGCTCGAAAGCCGGCGGGCCGCCGAGCAGCGGAAGGGTGCGACGTTCGACCTCAAGGACTTCCACCGGTTCTCGCTGGAGCTCGGTGGCATGGGCCTCGACCAGCTTGCCCAGGAGCTGGCCCGCTACTGAATCCTCCGATCCCTGGACCGCTCAAGAATCGGCCAGGGAGTCGCCGCATCGATGCCGCGTCCGGGGCAACCTTGCAAGGTCAGGCTTATTAGCCTAGGTTAGGAATGTGGGCCTGGAGCCGCTAGTGCCAGGGTGGCGCAGCTGATGGGGGTGACCCAGCGGCCAGGCAGCCAGTCAGCGCAGGCAAACGACAACTACAAGTGGGTGGCGCTGGCGAACACCACGGCCGGGGTGTTCATGTCAACGCTGGACGCCTCCATCGTGATCATCGCCCTGCCGGCCATCTTCCGGGGCATCCACCTCGATCCGCTGGCGCCGGGAAACGTCAGCTATCTGCTGTGGATGATCATGGGCTACCGGTTGGTGCAGGCGGTGCTCGTGGTGAGCGTGGGCCGCCTAGGGGACATGTACGGCCGGGTGAAGATCTACAACGCCGGGTTCGTGGTGTTCACCCTGGCTTCGATCCTGTTGTCGTTCGATCCGTTCCTGGGTGGCCGGGGCGCGATGTGGCTGATCGCCTGGCGGGTGGTGCAGGCGATAGGCGGGTCCATGTTGATGGCCAACTCGGCGGCCATCCTGACCGACGCCTTCCCGGCCGAACAGCGGGGGTTTGCCTTGGGCACCAACCAGGTGGCCGCCCTGGCCGGCCAGTTCGTGGGGCTCGTTGCCGGCGGCCTGCTGTCCGCCTTGGACTGGCGAGCGGTGTTCTGGATCAACGTTCCCGTGGGGATCTTCGGGACGCTATGGGCCTACTGGAAGCTCCGCGACAACGGCCACAGGGGTGGCGGGCGGGTGGACTGGTGGGGCAACGTCACCTTCGCGGTGGGTTTGGCGGCCACGTTGATCGCCGTCACCGTCGGTATCCAGCCCTATCACGGTCACGCCATGGGCTGGTCTAATCCCGAGGTGATAGGCCTGCTCGTCGGCGGGGCCCTTCTGCTGGGGGCGTTCGTGGTCATCGAGACCAGAATCGCCGACCCCATGTTCCAACTGGCGCTGTTTCGCATCCGCGCCTTCACCGCCGGCAACATCGCCGGGTTTGTGATGGCGCTCAGCCGGGGCGGACTGCAGTTCATGCTGATCATCTGGCTGCAGGGGATCTGGCTGCCCCTCCACGGCTACAACTTCAGCGCCACCCCCCTGTGGGCCGGCATCTTCCTGCTCCCGCTCACCGCCGGATTCCTGGTGGCGGGCCCCATCTCCGGGTACCTTTCAGACCGCCTCGGGTCGCGGGGGATCGCCACCGCCGGTACAGTCGTCTATGGCAGCAGCCTGATCGGCCTCATACTGCTGCCCCTGAACTTCTCCTACGGGGAATTCGCCGTGCTCATGGCCCTGAGCGGGATCGGCAGCGGCATGTTCGCCGCCCCCAACACCTCCTCGATCATGGGGAGCGTTCCTGCCAGCTTGCGCGGTGCCGCGTCGGGTATGCGCTCCACCTTTCAGAACTCAGGGACCGCCCTGTCCATCGGGGTGTTCTTCTCCCTGATGATCGCCGGGCTGGCCAGCCACCTGCCCGGCACCCTCTCCGCGGGGCTGCAACAGCAAGGCGTGCCGTCGCCCGTCGCCCATCACGTCGCCAGTTTGCCCCCGGTCACATCGCTGTTCGCGGCGGTGCTCGGCGTGAACCCCTTGGAGCACCTGCTGGCCACCGCCGGCGCGCTGTCTTCGCTGCCGGCGGCTGCCCAGCAGACCATCATCAGCCGGCAATTCTTTCCCCATCTCATCGCCGGACCCTTCCACCAGGGTTTGGTGGTCGTGTTCGGGGTCGGCGCCGTCCTGACTGCGATCGCTACCGTCCTGTCGGCGTCACGAGGGGGTCGGCACACCCACCCAGACGTGGTGGGCCACCCCGGACCGTCGATGGTGCCGTCCCTGGCCACCGAGGCGGCCGAGGCCGTTCGATCCCCGACGGCAGTGGGAGGTTCCCGGAGCGAGAACGGGGCTCGGAGCGGTCGGCCCACCGGTTACCCAGGTTCGCCAGGATTGCCAGGATTGCCAGGTTTGCCAGGATCGTCAGGTTCGCCAAGATCGTCAGGTTCGCCGGCACGCGGCGAGCCGACGGGTCCCTCTCGACATTCGGCGGCCAGCACCCCCAAGGACGGGCACGACCCCGATGGGTAAGGCGCGCGTCCGGTCGCGCTCCGCTCTTCGGTAGGCCCCGGCCGAACACGTTCGCGGCGCGCGACGAGCGCGCCGGTTGGCAAACGCGGACGCGCCGCGAATGTGTTCTGTCCCGGCCGGGCCCCCGAACACCGGCCGCTCTGCAGGGACCATCCTCACCGGAACCAGGAAACGAGAGTCCAGTCGTTGGGTCTGGTGTCCGTTCCCCGAGCACCAGACCCAACGACGGGCGACCCCCGGACCGGTCGAGGCTCGGGTTCCATCCCGGTTGGAGGCGCCCGACAACGGGCACCATGGGGACATGGCCCGTTCGACGACCCTGGTGGGCACCTGCTCGTGGACCGACAAGACCCTCGTCAAGGACACCGATTGGTACCCGAAACGATCCATGTCGGCGGCCGAGCGCCTGGCGTTCTACGCGTCCCGTTTTCGCCTGGCCGAAGCCGACAGCACCTATTACTTCCCGCCGGCGCTCAGTCTCACCACCGGGTGGGCAGAGCGAACCCCTGAGGGCTTCACCATGGATGTCAAGGCCTACTCGCTCCTGACCGGCCACCCCACACGCGCCGAATCCTTGTGGCCGGACCTGAGGGAGGCGGTCAAGCCCCAGTTCGCGGGGAAGCGCAACGTCTACCCGAACCACCTGGACGATGACGCGGTCGAAGAGGCTTGGGCCCGGTTTGGTTTCTCGATGGGCCCGCTCCTCGAGGCCGGCAAGCTGGGGGCGGTGCTCCTGCAGTACCCGGAGTGGTTCACCGCCAACAAGGCCAACCGGGCCGAGCTGGCCGCGATACGACAGCGATGGAAGACCATGCCGGTGTCGGTCGAGTTCCGCTCGCCGACGTGGCTCACAACGCCCGAAGACCGGGACCGCACCCTCCACCTCCTCGCCGACCTCCATCTGGCCCTGGTCGTCATCGACGCACCCAAGGCGTCGAAGCTGCCGACGGTCGTCGAAGTGACCAACCCGGACCTGGCGGTGGTGCGCTTCCACGGACGTAATGACGAGACGTGGAAGAAGCCGGGCACGAGTGCCGCCGAGCGGTTTGAGTACCTGTACAGCCGGCCCCAGCTGCGAGCCTGGGTGCCGAAGCTTCACGCCCTGGCCGACCGGGCGAAAACCGTGCATGCCCTCATGAACAACTGCTACCAGGACTACGGAGTGCGCAACGCTTCCGACCTGGCCACCCTGCTCGAGGGCGGCCGATCTGACCAGACCTGACCTGGCTCTCGGAGCAGCCCGGGAACCTCGCGGCTGCCCCCAGCGGCCCGAGGAGTCGACGATGTGCTGACGGAGCCCGGCGGGGGGTAACCGCGCCGAACAACAACGTGACACGCCTCTCCGTCGTGGCGACGACTCGTGTCACCTTGTTGCCGTATATGGACCACAACGTGACACGAGTGGGGGTTGGCTAATTAACCCGGGTCACGTTTGTGTTCCGCCCCCCAGCCGCCCCCCGGACCAGCCGCCTCCCGGACCAGCTGCCGAGGCGGACCAGCGCCGGGAGCGCTCCTACCTCACCACTCTGATTGGAAACAGAGAGATAGGCCCTGTACAACCTTCTACTTTAGGTTGAGACTTCTCCCGACGCGGCGCTGCGACCGTGCTTCCAGTAGCCGCGCACCGTGGCCTGGCGGGGAGAAAGGCCCCGCTCGTCGAAGAGGAAACGACGAATCCGTTGCACCGCAGCCGCCTCTCCGGCAATCCACCATCGGCCGCCCGCTGCCACATCGGCCTGGCGCACGGCCGGCTCGAGGCGATCTCCGGGCAAGGCATCCGGCGGTAGATCCAACCAGGTGACCCGCGCCCCCTCGTAGGCCGGCAAGGCGATCCTGGCGGTCGGCACGGCGATCTCGATCGCCACGCGGATGGGCCGGCCGGGAGGCATCCATTCCAGGATCTGGCTGATCGCGGGAATCGTGGTCTCGTCCCCTGCCAGGAGAAAGTCTTCGCCATCGGGGTCCACCTGGTAGCCGCGGGCGGGACCCGACACGGCAACGGGATCTCCGGGTTGGGCTGCTCCTGCCCATTCTGCGGCGGCCCCACGACCGTGGATCACGACATCGACAACCAGCTCGAGCGCGCCAGGGTCCACCCGGCGCGGCGTGAGGGTCCGGATGACCGGCCGGGCGCCGTCAGCGAGGCGGAACTCGTTGCCGGTCCACTCCGGCACCTCGAGGCGAGCCGCGCCGGCTCGAGGCAATAGCACCCGGACGCTGGCCGCCGGTTGGTTGACTTCGAGGCCCCGAAGCTCAGAGCCGCTGAGGGTCACGCGCACCAGGCGCGGCGTCAGGCGTTCAGCGCGAAGGACCGTCACCCGCCGGAAGCGTGGTGGCGGCCGGCGCCCGGTTGAGGCGACGCGCTCCGGATTGGGTGGGGTCACGCGGGCTGCCCGTCAGACCTCGGGGACCGTCACGTCTCCCTGGGAGGAGAGCAGCTTTTCCCACGTCTCGAACGTCCAGCAGAATCGGCCGCCGACTCCCCAGGTAGGACCCCAGCTGTTCCACAGGTAGACCAGGCGCTTGTCGGCGTCGATCTTGACCGCGAGGACCTCATGGCCACCCCGGCTCTTGGCGCCGGGGGCGATCTCCACCAGCCCGGTCTTCGGATCCGGCGTATCGAAGCTGCTGTACCACTGCACGCCGGTCATGACGGGCCGCAAGACGAGGGCGGAGAGGGCGTGCTGAATCCCGAAAGCGTGCCGGTAGGAGGTGATCCATCCCATCTGTTTGGCTGCCTTGCACGCGGTCAGCCCACTCCCGCCTGGGTCGTCGACGGGATAGGGCTTCCCCTCCATCTTGGTCTCCGCCGTATAGAGCCGGACCGCCTGGGTTTCCCGGTACACGTGGCCACCGGCATGGTTCGGCGCCGAGTTCAACGCCCCACACAGGGCGTTGGCGGTGCACGAACAGATCTTGCCCTGATTGAGCGGCAGGGCGACGACCTGGTGGTTGACGCTCACGATCCGTTTCGCCTTGGCCGCCGGGTAGTCGCGAGACCGGTCGTCGTGCACGATGTGCCGACCGAGGCGGCGATCTGGCACCACCTTCTCCTCCAGACGGGTTCTCGCGACCGTATCGTCAGTCATGCCCGCAATCTCCGGGGACGGCCCGGCTGCAGCGACTCCGAGTGGTCGGCCCGGCGTGAAGGATATCGGCACCGCCACCGGTGCTCGGGTGGTGTGGCTGTGATAATGCACCGATCTTAATCCTCCGGAAGACGCCCAAGGCGATATCGAAGGACGACAGCCGGATAGGAACGGGCAAAAGTCCACCATGAAATCACGACGGCCCCGTCCGATGAACCCGTCCCGCATCCGCGTCACCAATTGCCGGATGTTTCCCTCCCATGAGAGGATGGCAGCGGGTGAAAAGCCGATAGCGCGTCACAAGTGAGGGCGTCGTTTTCTGTGGTTCCCGTCTGCCGATCAACAATCCGACCTGGTCCCAGTCTGGCATGAGCACCGGTTGCTGTCCACGCGTCCGACGGCGTGGCCGCGAGGTCGACTTGGCCACGATGCTCGACCCGGGCCGGCGGGTTAGGATTGACTGGCCGCAGTCTCGCGGCCATACGGAAAACCTGCGTCGAACCGGAATTTCGGTTCCTGGCAGGCGACAAGAAGGGATAGGAGGCGCGCTCATGTCCGAAAACGGCAAGCATTCCGGAGTCCGCATCTACCGTGCCGCAGATGCCCCGGATCTGAGCCAGACGACGTACGGGTCACGCAGCGATTTCGGCGAGCAGAGCGAGGTGAAGGATCTGGCGTTTGCCCTGGCCGCCGCCGCGAATGCCTTCACGTCGGCTCGCCTTATTGTCAATCAGACCAAGGAAGAAGGAGGCTTCTCCCTCGTCTACCTCTACTTCAAGCCGAACTTCCCGTTATTTCGACACAAGCACGAAGACGATTGTATGTACTTCATCATTTCGGGATCAGCCATCATGGGGAATCGGACCCTCCGAGCCGGAGATTGCTTCTTCGTTCCGGCCCTGGCTCCGTATGTCTACACGGCCGGACCCGATGGCATCGAGGTGCTCGAGATTCGCCACAACGTCGACCCACAATGGGGATTCACGCTCATCATCACCGAGAACTCCGAGGGTCGATTGGAAGAGGTGCGAGCGGCGATCGAGGACAACCGCGAGCAGTGGAGCCAGATCGAGAAGGGTCCCCTGCTCGAAGCCAACATCCAAGGGTGACCGAGTGATCACGCTCGCCAAGGATGCCGTCGACGTGGGACTCTTCACCGACCAACTCGACGAGTCACTCTCCTTTTGGGGGCAGGAGGTGGGACTGGCGTACGAAGAGATGCTTGCCGTCGGCAGCGGTCTGCGCCAGCACCGCTTCACCATCGGCGCCTCCGTGGTGAAGGTCAACCATGCCCGGGACCCGTTACCCCGCGACGCCACGAGCACCCTGGCAGCACTACTGCTGACCTGGCCGGACGCCCCGTCTCACCGATCGCTGGCCACACCCGACGGGGTCACCGTGGAAGTGGGTCCCGACGAGGCGTCGACCGGCCCCGCGTTGGCGGTGGTGGTGCGGACCCGGCGACCGGCGGACGTCAGCGCGTTCTGGTCGCGCCTCGGGTTGGCCCGACACGTGATCGTCGAGAACGACCCGTCGGCGCGCTACACAGGGGACATGCGGGCCATTGGCTTCCGCTTTGTCACGGTCCAGGTCCGGGATGTGCACGCCGCCCACGCCGAACTCACCAACGCATCAGGGCGCGAGCTCGCCCCGGTCAGGCGTTTGGGCGACGTGGCGGCCGTTTCCTTCGTCGCCGACCCTGACGGCGTCCCGATCGAGATCAGCCAGCGGGCGTCGCTCGTCGGCTCCCTCCCGGGCGACTGACAGGAGCCCAAGTGAAGCCACTGATCATCGAAGTCGGCCTCAACGAAGGGGCCAGGAAGCAGCAAAACCCGAACGTTCCTTACTCGCCCGAGGAGATCGCGGCGGACTGCATCGCGTGCGCGGCGGCTGGTGCCTCGATCATTCACTTCCACGCTCGGGATCCACAGACCGGTTCCAACCGCATGGGCGATACGGATCTCTACCTGCGGGCCTTCGAGCTGGTGCGGTCGGCGGGATGCGACGTTCACCTGTATCCCACCTATGAACCGAAGGACCTGGACCTCGACACCCGATTCGGTCACGTCTTCGCGTTGACGGCCGCCCAACAGCTCGAAATGGGCGTCCTGGACATGGGCTCGTTCAACCTGATCACGTTCGCCGACGGGCAGTTCGGCGAGACCGTCTACATGCCGCTGGACGCCAGCGTCTACCAGAACCCGTTTCGGTCGTTGCAATTCATGCTGCAGTACTACGCCGACCACGATCTGATTCCCAACCTGGCCGTCTACGAGCCTGGCCATCTTCGCTGCGTCTTCGCATTCGTGCGCGCGGGCGTGATCCGCAGCGTGCCCCTGGTGAAGCTCTTTTTCAGCCAGCACTTCCAACACGGGCTGCTGCCAGATCGAGAAGGGCTCGAGGCCTACGTGCACATGATCGAAGCGTTCGGGGCAGACGAGGTCGAGTGGATGGTCGTCTGCACCGCTATGGACCACAAAGAGATGTGCGACGACCTGCTGGCCCATGCCATCGACCGGGGCGGGCACGTCCGGGTAGGAGTGGGTGACCTCCCGGTAGCGACCGAGGGTTGGGCCAACCCCGACCTGGTGCGCGAGATCGCCATAGTCGGCGAGAAGGCCGGCCGGAGACCCGCCACTCCAGGGGAGATCCTCGGCTTGAAACGCGGCGCCCTTACCGACCTCTGCTGAAGGCCTGCCGGCCACGGCTCTCCACGATAGAGGCGGACGCCTTGGCGGCTACGGCCCCGGTTACGGCCCCGGAGAGGGCGGCACGACTCGCGTGAGGAATTCGATGACGGCCCGAGCGAAGATGTCGTTACGGTCGCCCGCCACCATGTGGGCGGCTCCCTCGACATTGACGTACTCCGCGTGCGGGCATATCTCGAGAAAACTGCGAGCCCCCTCCTCGGATACCACGTCCGACAGCCCTCCCCGCACGAGGAGCGTCGGCAGGGTGAGGCGACGGGCACATGCCTCCAGGCGAATGGGGTAGTACTCCATGTCTCTCTCCGCAGAGGGAAAGCGCGGGTCCCAGTGCCAGTAGTAGCGACCGTCCTCCCCAATGCGGACATTCTTGGCCAGGCCGACCAGCCGCCTCGGGCGGGAACGGTGCGGCTGGTACAGCGAGATGGCAACCGCCACCTCTTCCAGGCTGTCGAAACCGCTCTGGTGCCGCTCCATGAACTCGATGATCTTGGCGCTCCCCTCCGCTTCGATCTTCGGAGCCATGTCCACCAGGACGAGCGCCCGGGCGGCAATTCGGTCCTCCCCGATGGCAATCAGACTCGTGGCGCCGCCCATCGAGGCGCCGACCAGGATCGGGGCGTCTTCGCCCAGGGCCTCGAGCACGCACACGAGATCCTCGACCATGGCATCGTCGTCGTAGTGGGCGTCGGGGTCCCAGTCCGTGTCGCCATGACCGCGGGCGTCGACCGCAACCGCGCGGTAGCCGGTATCGGCGAGCATCTGCCCGGCACCCTTCCACGCATGGCGGGTCTGTCCACCCCCATGCAGCAGCACGACGAGAGGACCGCTCTGGCCCCAGGAATCCCCGGCGAGCCGGAGTCCCTCGAAGCCCTCCCAGTAGTGCATCGGCTGAGGCGCGTGGGGCAGCCGCTTCCGGACCGTCATCGTGCTATCCAACTGCGCTGAGCAATCACCACACTCCGCCCAAGTCGTTCCATTGGCGACGCCTTACGGTAATCCGGCCTCCGGCGCGACCGTCAACTCGGGGGATCCCGTGTCAGGCGGGACGGTCTCAGAGGATTACCATCACACCCCATGCTGAGGGTGTCACCTGATGTCTGAGGTTTCGTCCGGCAAGCAGGACTGGCAAGTGTGCGTCGTCGGCGCGGGCCCGGTCGGCCGGACCCTGGCCGGTCTCTGGGACTCTGCCGGCCACCACGTCACTCTGGCGGTTCGCGACCCCAAGGACCCCAAGCACGCAGCCATCCGGCCCCGGTTCCGGCTGGTTGAGCTCCGAGCCCTACCCCCAGCTGATGCCACCCTGCTCGCCATCCCTGGTCCGGCGGTCACCGAGTTCGTGTCCGAACAGGTGGACCGCCTCGACGGCAGACTCCTCATCGACGCGACCAACAACATGGCCGGTGGAGCTCTTCATCAGCTGCCCCTGCTGGGCACGTGGCTCCCATCCAGTGTCGTGTACCGGGCGTTCAACACCTTCGGGTGGGAGACCTTCCGACCCGAAATCGCTGGAGAACAGCCTGACCTGCTGTACTCGGGGCCCGATCCCGGTCAGCGGGGGTTGGTGGAAAGCCTCATCGGCGACACAGGGATGCGTCCGGTCTACGTCGGCGACGGTGTCCCCGCCGCGGACGCGCTCGATGGATTGTCGCGCCTGTGGTGGTTGCTGGCCTTCCGCCGCGGACTTGACCAAACGGTGGCCATGCGACTCCTCCGCGATGGCCAAGAAGCCGACGCGCTCCCCAGGGCCGGACCCGTCCACGATGACGCCCGCGACGAGGGGCCACGCCTTCGAGTAGCGGTGATCGGGGCGGGAAAGGTCGGAACGGCTCTCGGCGCATCCCTCACCCGGGCCGGGCACGTGGTGATCTTCGGGGGCCATGGCCACCCCGACGCCGTCTCCGCCTCCGCCTCCGCCGACCCGCAGTCGGAGCAGACCCACGTCGTACCCATGGCGGACGCCCTGGAAGGAGCAGACGTCGCAGTCCTCGCCGTGCCGGCCGGTGCCATTCCCGAGGTGGTAGCCGGACACCGAAGGGGCCTCTCCCAATGCCTGGTCATCGATGCAACCAACAATCCGGAACCGGGCCGGCCCAGCCACAGCCGAGACATCATCGTGAACACGGTGGATGGCGTCCGCTACGCGCGCGAGCCTTCAATACGCTCGGCGTCGAAGTACTCCAATGCCCACGGTTCGCGTCCGTGGCCGCAGACATGTTCTTTTCCAGCTCGGAAGCAGACCGGGCGAGCGTCGCTGATCTCATCAGGGCCGCGGGAATGCGACCCGTGTGGCTGGGGGCCAATCGTCACGACGTCGTCGATGACGCCTTCCGACTGTGGATGTGCGTCGCCCGGACGAGAGGCCGACGCCTCGGCTTCCGGGTCCTGACCGAGAACGAGAGCAGGCTCTAAATGAACGATGGAGGCGTGGTGGGTGACCAGCTGGCCGATGCCCCCCGTGGGTCGCAGTCGACCGTCGGAGGTAGCCCTTTTCCAGCCATCGAGGATTATGGGTTCATCTCCGATTGCGAAGTGTGCGCTCTGATCGCACCCAGCGGGAACGTGGAGTGGATGTGCCTCCCTCGCATGGACGGTCCCAGCATCTTCGCGGCCATGCTCGATCGTGACGCCGGATGGTTTCGGCTGGGCCCCGCCGACGTGACCGTGCCCGCGGGCCGGCGATACCTCCCCGGCACCATGGTCCTGGAGACCACCTGGGACACGCCGACCGGATGGGCCGTGGTACGCGACGTACTGCTGATCGGCCCGTGGCGTCAGCGCTCGGACCGATCGACGACGCACCGGCGGGTGCCCACCGATCACGACGCCGAGAAGGTGCTGCTCCGCACCGTTCGCTGTCTGAGCGGCTCGATCGACTTCGTGCTGGAATGCGAACCGGCCTTCGACTACGGGCGGCGTCGCGGGGTGTGGCGCCACACTTCGGACGGGTATGGGCAGGCGGAGGTGACCGTAGGCGACGACGGGCCGGCTGTTCGCCTGACCACCGACCTGAACTTGGGTTTCGAAGGCAGCCGGGCTTTGGCGCGGCGCAGGCTGCGGGCGGGGGACCAGGTGTTCTGTGCTCTGTCATGGGGGGACGCGTCACCACCCGAGACCTTCGCCGCCGCTCACGAGCGCCTGTCCCGAACCGGCGACTTCTGGCACGAGTGGATCAGCCGAGGCAACTTTCCGGATCATCCCTGGCGAGGCTTTCTTCAGCGATCGGCCCTTACCCTCAAAGGATTGATCTATGAACCCACCGGAGCGCTCCTGGCCGCGGCAACCACCTCGCTGCCCGAGACGCTCGGCGGGGAGCGCAACTATGACTATCGCTACAGCTGGCTGCGCGACTCGACGTTCATGCTGTGGGGCCTGTCCACCCTGCAGCTCGATCGCGAAGCCAACGACTTCTTCTACTTCCTCACCGACCTGGCCGAGGACCAAGCAGACCTCCAGATCATGTACGGGATCGGCGGCGAGCGCGAGCTGACCGAGCACACTCTCGACCACCTCTCCGGCTACGAGGGTGCCCGTCCGGTGCGTATTGGGAACGGGGCGTGGGACCAGCGCCAGCACGACGTGTGGGGGGTGCTGCTCGACTCGGTGTACCTGCACACCCGGACCCGCGACCATCTCGACGAGCGACGTTGGCCGATGCTCGTGCGGCAGGTCGAAGCGGCACTGGCCCACTGGCAGGAACCGGACCAGGGCATCTGGGAGGTGCGCGGACCGGCCCGTCACTTCACCGCCTCCAAGGTGTTGTGCTGGGTGGCAGCCGACCGGGGGGCTCTGCTGGCGGCATTGCGGGGCGACGAGGTGCGATCGAAGCAGTGGCGCCACGCCGCGAATGAGATCCACGACAACATCTGCGCCCATGGCCTTGACGACAGAGGGGTGTTCTGCCAGCACTACGAGACGGACGCGCTCGACGCCTCCGCCCTGCTCATACCGCTGGTCGGATTCCTGCCTTCCGACGACCCCCGGGTCCGCGCCACCGTGCTGGCCATCGCCAACGAGCTCACCGAGGACGAGCTGGTGCTGCGCTACCAGGTCGAGGAGACCGAGGACGGCTTCAGCGGAGAGGAGGGCACCTTCACCATCTGTTCGTTCTGGCTCGTCTCTGCGCTGGTCGAGATCGGTGAGGTGGAACGAGCCCGGGCCTTGTGCGCCAAGCTGCTGGCCTTTGCCAGTCCCTTGCTGCTCTACGCGGAAGAGATCGACCCGCATAGTGGCAGGCACCTTGGCAACTTCCCCCAAGCGTTCTCCCACCTGGCCTTGATCAATGCCGTCATGCATCTCATCCGGGCAGACGAGAGGGCCGGCCGGGTGGGCAACCTGCCTGCGGGGTTCCAGCTCACCCTGGGAACGGAATAGGAGTCGCCAGTTACTGGCCGGCCCCGGCAAACGTGGCGTTGCCGAACGTGAACACCCCGAAGGGCTTCGCCACCAGCCAGTAGCCCTGGCCAGACAACATGCCCAGCGCGCCTCAGGCGTGGAGATAGGCGATCCCCCATCACGGCCACGACCGCGGCCTACGCCGCGGGCTGCCAGCCGGTCTCGATGGCGGAGCGGGGTCCTGGGCTACCGTCGAGGGAGGACGGCCGGCGTGGGCTGGACCAACCTCCGGGTGGTGGCCGCGCAGTCCGGGCAGGTGCCCAGTATCTCGACCGTGTGGGTGACGTCGACGTACCCGTGTTGGTTGCCGGTGCGCGTGGCCCAACGTTCGACCTCGGGCCCTTCGACCTCGATGGCGCTGCCGCACTGGCGGCATACCAGGTGGTGATGATGTTCGTCGCTGGCGCAGCGACGGTAGCGGGTCTCGCCGTCCTCGCCCCGGAGGGCGTCGAGCTCGCCGGCCTCGGCGAGCGCCCGCACCTGGTTGTACACGGTGGTGAGGGCGATATTCTCGCCCTGGGCTTGCAGCGCGGCGTAGAGATCTTGGGCGGAGCGGAAACCCTCGGAGGCGTCCAGCACCGCGGCAAGCGCACGCTTCTGCCGGGTCGAACGCTCTTGCGGCGCCCGGCGGGGCGAATCGTCGGAGCTGGCTGCCTTGGCCACGTCGACTGCGAAGGCTTAGTGGTCGTCCCAGTGACCGTCGTGGGAGGCGTGACGGTGCCCGTCGTGGATGTAGTCGACGTGGTCCTCGTGGGGCACGGCGACGTGGCCACAGCCCTCGCCGTGGACGTGGTCATGATCCGCATGCTCGGTGTGACCCTCGGTCGTGCACTCGTCGAAATGCCCATCGTGAGCGGCATGCAGATGACCGTCGTGGACATAATCGACGTGAGAGCCGTGGGGGATGGCGACGTGGCCACAACCGTGGCCGTGAACGTGGGCGTGGTCGGAATGTTCGAGGTGAGTGTCCGTCACCGGTGTTCCTCCTGGGAGTGTCGGATGGCGTCGTTGACAATGTGGCCTACGTGGGCGTCAGCGAGCTGGTAGGTGATCTCCGTGCCCCGGCGGGTAGTCGTGACCAGGCCGGTCTCGCGTAGCACCTTGAGGTGCTGCGACAAGAGCGGCTGGCTGACCTCTCGACCCGAGGCCTCGAGCGTGGACTGCAGTTCGTGCACGCATCGGGGCCCCTGGGCCAGCTCGACAACTGTGGCCAGGCGGATCGGGGACGCCAGCGCCTTCAGCAGGTCCACTGCCCCAGCCAGGACATCCGGCGTCCTCGTTGCCACCACGTCCCCTATATTAGCAGTTCCTTATATAAGGATCAAGCCATGGATAGGGGTCGCGTCTCCCCGAGAATCAGTATTTGCAATGGCTCCAGATATGCGCTAGCTTATTTGCAATCAATCCAGACATGGTTCGGGTCCTGCCGGTCCCGCCCTGCTGCGCTAGGGCCGCTTCCGGCCGGGTTTGGACTCCCGACTCTGACGAAGGAGATCGCCGCGGCGGATGTCCGAATTGCCGACGAGAACAGCTTCGATGATGGTGCTCGGCGCCGTGCTGCTCGGCGTGGGGCTCTTCGGTGCCGGCTGTTCCTCGCCCTCGTCCTCGGCCGCGGCAACGGCGGCTAGGAGCAATGGGAGCACCGTCGCGGTGGTCGCCGGCGAAAACGAGTACGGCGATGTGGTCTCGCAGATCGGCGGCCCGTACGTGAGCGTCTACTCGGTCGACTCGAACCCCAACACCGATCCCCATACCTATGAAGCGACGCCCGCCGTGGCCCATAAGATCGCCGGCGCCAAGCTGCTCATCGAGAATGGCGTCGGCTACGACGACTTCATGACCAAACTGGCTTCGGCGTCAGCCAACTCAGGCCGCAAGGTGCTCAACGTGCAGCAGCTGTTGGGGTTGCCCGACACCACCCCCAACCCGCACCTCTGGTACGACCCCAAGACCATGCCGGCCGTAGCCCAGGCCCTGGCCTCCGATCTGGCCGAGCTCGAGCCGGCCCACGCGGCCACCTTCCACGCCAACGAGACCAGGTTCGTCGCGTCGCTGCAGCCTTGGCTGAACGCCATCGCCGGGTTCAAAGCGAAGTACGCCGGGAGCACGGCGGCGACGACCGAGCCGGTCGCCGACTACCTGCTCACCGCCATGGGCATCGACAACCTGACGCCGTGGCAGTTCCAAGCCGACATCATGAACGGGACCGACCCCACGCCTCAGGACATCGCACTGGAGCTGGGCTTCTTCACCAAACACCAGGTCAAGGTGTTCTGCTACAACGAGCAAGTCACCGACGCACTGACGAGCTCGATCCGCCACACGGCCCTGAAGGCCGGCGTACCAGTGGTTGGGGTGTACGAGACCATGCCGACGTCCGGGTACGACTACCAGTCGTGGATGATGGCCGAGCTCAAGGCCATACAGCAGGCCATCACGAGCGGCACCTCCACCGAGCACCTGTGACCGTGACCAACGACCCCGGGACAACGACGGCAGCGCGGCCAGGCAGTCGCCCCCTGTCGGCGATCTCCACTGCTGCCGAAGAGGTCCTGCGGGTCGAAGACGTGCAGGTTGCCCTGGGTGGTCGCCCGGTCCTCGACGGGGTGTCTTTTTCCATCGAGCCCGGACAGTTCTGCGGCCTCATCGGCTCGAACGGAGCCGGCAAGACCACCCTGTTGCGCGTCATCCTCGGCCTGATCCACCCCAGCCGGGGCCGCGTCCTGGTAAACGGCGGTGGCGCCAGAAGTCGACGGAACCCGAAGATCGGCTACGTCCCGCAAAAGATCGCCCTCGACGCCGACATGCCCCTGCGGGCCCGAGACCTCGTCGGGCTCGGGCTCGACGGACACCGCTTCGGGATCCCGCGGCCCACGGCATCGCGTCGCATCGCGGTGGAGGAAATGCTCGACGCGGTCAGGGCGACCTCCTTCGCGGACGCCCGGGTCGGGAATCTCTCCGGCGGGGAGCAACAGCGGATCATGATCGCCCAGGCCCTCATCTCCCGCCCGAAGCTGCTGCTGTTGGACGAACCGCTTGCGAACCTTGACATACGAGCAGCCAGAGAGGTCGTCAACCTGCTGGGGCGCATCGCCCATGAACACCAACTGGCCATCCTGCTATCGGCGCACGACATGAACCCGCTGCTGCCGGTCATGGATCGCATCGTCTATCTGGCGGACGGCAGGGCCGCCTCAGGCACCGCCCAGGAAGTGGTGACGACCGAGGTTCTCAGCCGGCTGTACCGCCACCACGTCGAGGTCATCCACGTCCAGGGCCGCGTGCTGGTCGTATCGGGCACGGAGCACCAGACGCACCATGTCGAGGACGCCGATCCCTTCTCTGAGCCCAAGTGATGGTGCTGGGCGCCTTCCTGTCCCCCCTCTTCGAACCCGGGTTTTTTTCGTCGGAGCCGGTCCACGTCGCGGTGATCGTCGGAGCGATCGCCGCGGTCGTGTCGGCCGTCGTCGGGGTGTTTACGGTCATCCGCGGTCAATCGTTCGCCGGACACGCCTTATCCGACATCGGAACCGCCGGCGGCTCCGCCGCGGTGCTCATCGGAGCGTCGACCCTCTACGGCTATGTGACCTTCAACGTGATCGCGGCCGGCGTCATGGAGCTGATCGGGATCCGCAAGCCGCGTGGCCGGGACCTCGCCACCGGGATCGTGCTCGGCGCGTCGCTTGGGCTGGCCGCCCTCTTCCTCTACGAAGACACCATCTCGTCGAGCACCACCGGAGCCACCGTCAACGTGCTCTTCGGATCCATCTTCACCCTGCCGCCGGGCACCACCACAGTCATCGCCGTCCTGGGCGTGATCTCCCTTGCTCTGGTCGCGGTCCTGTACCGGCCGCTGCTCCTCAGCTCCGTCAGCTACGAGCTGGCTGCGGCGCGACGCATACCCGTCCGCCTGGTCGGCGCAGGCTACCTGCTGGCCCTGGCGTTGGCCGTGTCCCTCTCTGCGGTCACCATCGGTGCCATCCTCTCCACCGCCCTCCTGATCGGACCGGCGGCCATCGCCCTACGAGTGGTGACGCGCACCGGCGTCGCCATCGGCGTCGCCGCCGCGGTCGGCGTGCTGGCGTGCTGGTTGGGAACGCTGGTCGCCTACGACAGCACCGACTGGGTCGGAGGGAATGGCTGGCCGGTCAGCTTCTGCATCGTGGCGGTAATCTTCCTCCTGTACTTCGCTTCCGGAGTCGTCGCCCGGCATCAGAACCAGTGGCGACAACCATCCGTTAGCGCCCAGCCCACGGATGCCGATCCCGTCGGACTGGCGTGATGTTCGCCGACTTCATGATCAATGCGTGGGAAGCGGCGACGATTGTGGCTTTCGTGGCCGGCGTCGTCGGGTTCTTCACGGTCTTGCGTGGCGCCGCGTTTGCCGCTCACTCGCTGCCGAACGGGGCCTTCGCCGGGGCGGCAGGCGCGGTGCTCATCGGTGCCAACACCATCGTCGGGCTCGGCGTATTCTCCCTCGCCGGGGCCGGGATGATCGCCGGGCTCGGCCGGCGGGCCCGCAGCGACGTGGCCACCGCCCTCACCATCGTCCTCATGCTGGCGCTCGGCGACCTGTTTCTGTCGCGCACCAATGAGTACGCCCCCGCCGTCTTCGCCCTCCTCTTCGGGGAGGTGCTCGGTGTCTCCACCAACGAGATCTGGCCCACGGTGGCGATCGCCGTGGCGTGTATCGCGCTCGTCTTGATCCTGTACCGGCCCCTCCTGCTCTCGTCGGTAGCTCCGGAGGTCGCCGAGGCCCGAGGCATCAACACCTGGCTCATGGACCTGGCGTTCCTCGTCGTGGTCGCCCTGGTGACCACCATGGCCGTCCCCGTGGTGGGGTCCCTGCTCATCTTCAGCCTGCTCATCGGCCCGCCGGCCGCGGCCAGGTCGCTCTCTAACCGCCCCCCGGTGGCGATCGGCCTGTCCACCGTGCTCGCGCTCGTCACCGTATGGGCGGCTGTCGCCCTCTCGTACGAGACGAACCTACCTATCGGCTTCTTCGTCGGCGCAGTCAGCGCCTTGGCCTACACGGTGTCGAGGGCGTGGACCGCGTGGCAGCACCACACGGTCTTGACGCCGGCTCAGGACGCGGGCGGCACCCCCGCGAGCTCGCAAACGATCTCATAGGCCTGACCGACGGTTTGCAGCTGTTCTGGCTCGAAGTCGGGAATCTTGATGGAAAACGCATCGTTGAGGGCGAGCACGATCTCCACCACGGCCAGGCTGTCGGCCTCGAGATCTTCGCGCCAGCGCACATCCGGCTGCACCTGGTCCGGTTGGATATCGAGGACCTCCGCGACGCATTCCCGAAAGGTGCTGGACGCCTCCGGCCGGTTCATGACCCGAGCCTACCCAGTGTCCTGCAATCGTCCGGTGATCAAAGAGCCGATTGGCGCCATGTTTCCCCGGACAACGAGCCCGACCGACGTACGCTCCAGGAGGTATGCGGATCGCGCTGGTGTCGCCGTACTCGTGGAGCTACCCGGGCGGGGTTACGAGGCACATCGAAGCGCTGGCGGATTGCTTCTTGGCCGATGGCCACGACGTCAGGGTGCTGGCTCCATTCGATCCCCTCGACCGGCTCTCGGCGTTCCTGCACCGAGGCGTGCCACCACAGCCCATTTCGCAACCGGACTACCTGATTCCCCTGGGTCGAACCGTCGCGATCAGGGCGAACGGAGCGATCTCGAACCTTTCGCTCACACCTGCCGGAGTGGCGACGATGCACCGCGAGCTGCGGTCCGGTGGGTACGACGTGGTCCACATCCACGAGCCCGTGGCGCCCGCCATCGGGTGGACGGCCACGGACTGGACGCCGACGGCGCTGGTCGGCACGTTTCACACCTATAACGAACACTGGCTCTCGCACGGGATCGCGGCTGTCCTTGGCGCCCGGCGCATGCTGAACCGGCTGCACGTCCGCATCGCCGTATCCCAACCCGCGGCGTGGACCGCCATGCGGTTCTTCGGAGGGCACTACCGCGTGATCCCGAACGGCGTGCGCCTCGAAGCCGACCGGGCGGCCGCGGCCGCCTCCCATGCCTCTGCCGACCGGTTGCGGATCGTGTTCGTGGGCCAACCTGTGCGGCGCAAGGGCCTACCCATACTCGTTCACGCGTTCGAGAAGGTGCGCGAGCAGGTTCCTGTCGAGCTCACGTTGATCGGTCCTCGCCCCGGGGACCTTTCCTCCCTCGCCGGGAACAGCCGGGCCGTGCACATCCTCGACAACGTGGACGAAGACCGGAAACGGGCGGAGCTGGAACGGGCGGACGTCCTGTGCGCGCCATCCCTCGGCGGCGAGAGCTTCGGGATGGTCCTCACCGAGGCATTGGCGGCCGGCACACCCGTGATCGCTTCCAACATCGCCGGCTACCGCGATGTGGTGCGCAACGGGGTGGACGGCATCCTGGTACCGCCCGGCGACCCGGACGCCATCGCCAGTGCGCTCCGGCAGATGTGGCAGCAACCCGCACGCCGAGCCGCGATGGCGCGGGCTGCGGTCCGGGACGTGGGTCGCTTTGCCTGGCCCGGAATTGCACACAGGGTGCTCGAGGCCTACGAGGACGCCACGGCCACTCCGGCTCCCTCTGGCCTCGTCCGGCGGGCGGCGGTTCGTGTCGGCATGCTCCCCGCGGACCTGGAACCCCGCGCGCCCGCCCGTCGCCTGCCGAGCTTGGAGCCGAAGCGAGCAACGTCTGCAACCAGCTGGGTCTCACACCTTCGCCGAGCCGGACTGCTCGCGGTGTCGCTCGCAGTGGTGGCGCTGGCCGCGTTGGCCATTCGAAAGCTGGGGTGGGACCACCTGACCTCGGCGTTGCTCCAGGCCAACCCGACGCTGGTCGTCGTCGGCTTAGCCGTCATGTGCTCCGCGATGGTGTTGCGCGCCGTGTCCTGGCACGCCGCGCTCCGTGTCGGGCTGGCCGATACTGTCCTCCGTTTCCGGGACGTGACGCGAGCCCTGTTCATAGGGGTGTTGATCTCTTCGGTCCTACCGGCGAGCCTTGGCGAGCCGTCTCGGGCGGCAGTCATCGTGCGCCGGAGCGGGCGGGGTTGGGAGATCCTGCCAGCGGTTCTCGGGACACTCATGTCCCAAGCCCTGCTCAACGTCGCCGCCCTCACCATCCTCGGCGCCGTGACCTTCGGCTCTGTCTCCCTCTTCGTCGGGCACGGTGACGTTCTGGTGGCCGGAGCGGCCGGGGTCGCCCTCGCGGTGCTCCTGGTTGTGGTCGCCCCGACCATCCTCCGCCATACGGCCGGCAGTTCGTGGCTCGGCCGCGTGCAATCCTTCGTGCTCCAGCTGCGGAGCGGACTCGCCGTGTTCCGTCACCCGGGATCGGCCGCCATCGCCAGCAGCGCCCAACTGGCCGCGTGGGGCCTGCAGTGCGTGGCCGTGTACGTGCTGCTCGCGGCCCTCCATCTGTCGCAGCAGACCGGCTTCCTGGGAGCGGTCGCGGTCCTCTTCGCCGTGAACGTCACGCTGCTGCTACCGATCACGCCGGGCGACATCGGCGTCTTCCAAGCCGCTGCCGCCGCCGTCCTGCACGCCGGCTGGCAGGTGCCGTACACCGACGGAATCGCGTTCGGCGTGGTCCTCCAAGGGGTCGAATTGGCCGCCGCCCTGCTCATGGGGGTGCCTGCCTTGCTCCTGGAAGGGATGTCCTGGCGGCAGATTACGCAAGGTCCCCCGGCCTCCACGGCCGGTCCTCTGGCTGCGTCTTCAGCGGCGACGGGCACGTTGCCGGCCGCGCCCGGTGTCACGCCTCCGGCCCACCCGGCCGCCAACGGGAAAGTCAGCGACCCGTCGCCGGACTGGGCCAGATCCGAGTCCCCACAGCAGGAACTGGCCGGGCCAGGTACCCACGACAGGACCCCGGGCTCGGCGGCCGGGGCATCACTCCTCCGAGCGCATAATGAGGAACGGTGAAACGCGAGACGACCCGGTACGCTGACCGGTTGTTGGATTGGACCATGCAGGCCGGGATCCGACTCATTCGAGGCGTCGAATGGGTGATCGGACGCGCTTCACTGGTCGGGACCGACCCTTTCCTCGACTCCGACACGTTCGAGTGGATCCCCGGATTCGAAGGCAACTGGGAAGCCGTCCGGGCGGAGCTCGACGAACTCCTGCTGCGGCACGACGAGCTGCCGAACTTCCAGGACATCTCTGTCGACCAGGCCAGCATCACCGACGACGATCGGTGGAAGACCTACTTCTTCTATGCCTATGGCGTCAGATCGGGTGGCAACTGCCGCCGTTGCCCGACCACGGCCCGGATCGTGGAAGAAATACCCGGAATGACCACCGCGTTCTTCTCGATCCTCTCCCCCCACAAGCACATCCCTGAGCATCGAGGACCGTACCGGGGCGTGCTGCGGTACCACTTGGGCCTTCGCGTCCCCGAGCCGACCGAGGCCAGCGGGATCAAGGTAGGGGGGCAGATCGGCCGTTGGCGGGAAGGCGGAAGCCTCCTCTTCGACGACACCTATCCGCACGAGGCATGGAACGACAGCGACGAACTCCGAGTCGTCCTCTTCATGGACATCGTCCGCCCTCTGCGGGCGCCCATATCATGGCTCAACTGGCTGCTCATAAAGGCCATCGGGTGGTCGCCATATGTGCAAGATGGCAAGCGACGCAACCGGGAATGGGAAGAGGGCTTCGATCAGCATCGACCACACTCCGGGACCCAGACCTAGGTGCACACCCGCCAGCATGTGCTCCACAGCCCCAGTGATCACGGTCCTGTCTGGCGCGGCCTGGTCTCTATCCTTCGGGTCGACAAGCAGCCTCTCGACGGCAACCGACACCAGCAGCCAGGGTGGACACAGCTGGTGGTGGTCGCCGGCGCCCTGGCGTTGTACGAGGCCGTGCGCCTCATCGCCGACACCCATCGTCAGACGGCAATCGCCCACGCTCGTGATCTCCTGAACTTCGAACAGCTTCTCGGGGTGGACTGGGAACACGCGGCGCAGAACTTCAGCCTTCATGTCGACCTGCTCCGGATGGCGGCCAACGGCGTCTACACCTGGATGTACTGGCCGGTCGTCATCGGCTCGTTGCTGTTGACCTGGCGCTACGACCGCTACTACTACGCCGTGCTGCGAGACGGCATGCTCCTGTCAGGTGCGGTAGGGCTGGTGGTGTTTGCCGCCTTTCCGGTGGCTCCGCCGCGCATGCTGCCGGAGTTCATCGACACCATTGCGCCCGGCTCGCTCGAACACACCGTGGTGCACGGCTCGATCGCCGACTCCTACGCCGCACTGCCGAGCTTCCACGTCGGCTGGGTCGCCCTTGGCGCCGTGATCCTGGCGACCTCGGCCGGGCGAACCGTGGCCCCCACCGGTCGAGCCCTGATGCTGTCGCTGGCCATCATTGCCACCGCGGCCATGGCGGGAGCGGTCGTGGTCACGGCCAATCACTTCGTGCTCGACGCCGTCAGCGGCGTGGCCGTGGCCCTGGCGGGCGGCTTGGTCGCCGACCGGCTCCACCGCAGATCCCTTCCGACCGGCCCGGACGCGACAGGCACCTCGGACGCCCCGCAAGACTCCGCACATCCATCCCGCCTGACCCGGGAGCAACCGGCTAGCGGCTGATCTTCCCGGCTCTATGCTGCCTTCGGCGCCGGGCCGCACTCGACGACGGAGGGGGCACCCGGTCATCCATCACATCTACCGGCAGCAAAGGTCGGCGATCGAAGGAGGCGACCAACGATGCCGAGCGGGAAACTTCTCACCAAACTGGCCCAGGCGGCCGCGGCGTCCAACGCCGCCACCTCCAGGACCCCCTGACCGCCGCTGTCGACTGGTAACTACAAGGAGCGCTCGGCCGTCAGGGATCCAGGGTGTCGAGAAAGGCCTTGGTGTCGTTGACGATCTCCAGATAGCTCAGTTTCCCGTCCCGGAATTTGTGGATGCGCACGGCGGGGAACGAGGCGGTTTTACCCGTGCTCTTGGCCCGGGCGGTGACGATCTGGTAGACGATGATCGCGTCTCCGACGTCCCAGTACTCGAACCCGTCGAAGGTGTTGTCCCAGACGCTCTGTCGCGTCTCCATCATCTCCTGGAGCCCCTCGCGCCCCTTCCAACGGCCGCCGTGCGGCAGAGATGGGGGCTCCACGACCTCGATCTCCGGGTGAACGCAACGTTGCAGGGCCAGGTCGAGCTGACCGGCCAAGGCGAGGGACTCGAATTCCCGAAGGATGTCCATGTTGGTCGACCCGGCTCCGGTCGGGTTATCGGTCATCGCCACCCCCTCTGTTCGGCTCGGACGGGAGGACCCGCCACTCACTTCGGGAAGTAGTGGCTGAGAACGGCGTGCCGCTCCTCTGCGGTGAAGTCGTCGGCGGGGTCGAGCTTCGTCACCACCGCATCTGCGATCTGGTGGGCGTCCTCACCGATCAGCGTTGCCTTCTCGTCGTAGTACCACCGATTGAGCACCGGAACCTCGACGACATAGCGCGCCTTGGGATCGTCGATGTCGTAGCCGAGAGCGGACACGGTGGCTCCGTCAAGCAACAGCGTGCCGGTGAAGAAGCTGACGAGCCCCCAGTCGGTGGCGACGTAGGAGGTCTCGAGCGACCCGTACTCGTGGGCCACGCCCATGGTCTGGGTGATCTGTTGATAGAACCCCTTGACCTGGTCGCGTCCGGCATAGGTGGTCACGGTTGGGATTCCCAAACCCGGCATGTACACGTGATAGAGCGGCTCCTTCACCATCATCTGGCCCCACACCGTCTGCCAGTCGCCCGACATCTCCAAGGCCAGGTGGCTCAAGAAGTCTCGGGTGATCGCCCGCTCCCGCGGGTCCTCGCCCTTCTCGCTCCGCTCCTCCACCCAGCGCATCCACTCGTTGGCCCGTTCGAGGTACCTGCTCATTTCATCCTCCTCACATCGTATGTGTGCATCCCGGGTCACTCCCTTTCGGACTGTTGCCGGACCGATGGCCCGCCACAAATGGACATCTGTACAGCCTGTGGCTGCTCAGATGTCCAGAAGTCGCGGTGCCAGGTGACGCATCGGGGCAGGTGTCGGGAGGGCGCGCCATCACTGCTCCAGAAAGCTTATGTAGGACTGGTAGGTCGCATCCTGAACCAGTTCGAGTCGCAACCCGTCATTTCTGACGAGGTAGGCGAAGACGGACGGTCGACCGTCAGGATCCGCCAGCGTTATCTCCAATCGCCAGCCGAGCTTCTCCAGGTGGGCAACGTCCCCCTCCACGTCGTCGCTCCGGTAGGCCACGTGGTGGATCTGCGGGGCGGCGGTGTCCCATAGCGAGTCCGGATCGCCCTTGATCAAATCGATATGGATCGGGCCCTGCCTCGAACTGGAAGTTATCGGCTGTACTTGGGGACGACCTGTCACGTCGTGCATCAGAACCCGCTGCGTGGCCGGCTCGCTCCAGGTCAACCCGAGCGCCGCGGTCATATCGCGCTGCGACGACTCGATGTTGTCGGTTGCGATACCGATGTGATAGGGGACCAGGTCCATTTGGGCCTCCTCTATATGATGCAGCGAACGGGTCTCTGATGCCGGGGCAGGTGGGCTCACTCCACCGAAGTGCCGGCAAAGAATCTCGGATTAGGTCCTTGGAAGAAGTGGCGGACATTGTCGTACACGAACGACCGGAAGTTGTCCTTGCTCATCAGTCCTCGCTCGACCCCTTCGTACGCCTCTGGGACGACCTCCATCGGGTCGCGCACATCCCAATGGGCGATATCCGAAGCGAACATGACGGAGAATTCGGCACCCAGGGGGTTTTCATCTGTGCGGAAGGCGCCTGAGGTCAGAGGGTCGTCGGCCTCGCACCCGAAGTAGTACGGGGTGATGAACCGGTCCAGGAACTGCTCCTTCCGCTCGATCCTGGCCCTGGCGAAATCGTCGGTCGCCTCGATCGGGAAGGCCTCAGCCGCCATGGTCGCAATCGTCTCTCGGCTGACTGAACGGGCCACCAGGTCGGGGGCGTACTCCTCCAAAAGCGAGGCAACCAGCGCCCGGTCGGTGGTGGTCGGGTCGTAATACTGGATGGCCTCGGCGTTTCGTTTTTCCCAGCGACTGATGAGATCGCCGAGCAAGCCCCTGGCCCAGGTGACCCCACCTTCCAGCAGCGCCACTCGCAGCGTCGGGAATCGGGCAGTGACCCCACCGTAGAGCAGCCCGCGGGCCAGCGCCTCGCCGGAGAAGCCGAAGTGCCCGGTGTGATTGAACATGAAGTTGGTCGGCGACTGGCGGCTTCCAACCCCCATCGCCGTGGAGTGGCCCGCCACCGATACCCCCACATCCACGCACCGGGACCAGAAGGGGTCGTAATCGTAAGGGCTGTCGACGCTGAAGGAGTCGAGCCACCAGGCCCAGGGAGAACCGGGAGAACCGTCCGGCAACGCCGGGATGGAACGGCGCACGTAGCTCGGGATCATCGCCGTCTTCAGACCCAGTGATAGGGCGTCGTCAAGCAGCCCGACGGCTTCCTCGGGAGTGTTCATGGAAATCACGGCGGCCGGCTCGAGCCGGTCCCGCACGTCGGCGAACGCATCGGCGACGTAGCGGTTGTAGGCCCGGCACGCGGCGACGCGCACCTCGTCGTGGTCGATGTTGACGTACCCGAGCGCCAGGCTCGGGTACACGACGCCGAAATCGATGCCAAAGTCGTCGAGCCGCTTTCGATACAGCCGCGGCGCGGTGACCGTGGCCAGGTCGAGGGCCACCGGCGGCAGTCCCCACCAGGCCATGCGCGTGATCCGGTGCCGAATGCAGTCGTCCAACGACATGCCGCGAGTATCCAGCCGGGGGCGGAAATTCGTCCACGCCGTCAAGTGGAGGTCGTCCGACGTGATGCCCTCCGCCTGGAGGTAGCTGATCAAGGCCGGCAAATACTCGACGAGGTGGGCATCGGCATCGATTATCGGATGATCCAGAGAAGCCCGGATACCTGAAGCCGAAGTGGCTTCGACTGCGGTCACGTGTCCGACTCCCTCGTGTTGTTTCAGATCGAGGTCTCCCACGCCGGAGTTGCTGGCACGCCGCTCCCCGTGACGCCGTCAATCATCGAAATGATGGAAAACACTACGCAAGCGCGGCCTTGCATGTCAAGACTGGGCCGCGGCCGGCCGCTCGGGTCCTCGCGGCGTCCGCCCACGGGGGCGCCGCCGAGTTAGGCGTCGAACGACCATCGCCGCACTCCCTCACCCGGCAGGAGGCGACCGAACCGCAGTCCCGGAAAGTGAGCCGCAGAAACCGGGATATCCGTGCCTTCCAGCTCCTGGGCGTACGCCCGTCGAGCCCGATTGGCCAGCTCCTGGTCGTAGTCGGCGAGCAGGTTGAAGTCGTCGTCCATCAGTTCCAGGGGACAGTGGACGACGTCACCTAGGAGCAGGGCCTTTTCGGAGCCGGAAGAGACCACAATGACGCTGCTGCCGGGAGTGTGACCCGGCGCCAGGCGAACGTCGATCCCGGGCAGGATCGTGCGGTCCGACTCCCAGGTCTCGATCCGGTCCAGGACGGGATCGAACCGGTCGGGTACCAACTGCGAGTGGTACAGCTGGGAGCTGAACCAGTCCTCTTCGGTGCCAGGCAGAAAGTACTGGAGGTCGGCGTCGGAGACTCGAATGGTGGCGTTGGGGAAGTAGGGCTCGCCGTCGACGGAGACCCAGCCGATATGGTCGGAATGGAGGTGGGTGAACACCAGATCTGTCACGTCGTCACGCCGCACTCCGGCCCTATCGAGCGAAGCCGGGAGTTCCCCCTGCGTGAGGCGGAAGTGCTGCATGTCAGAGGCGAACTGCCTGACCCGGTCTTCGGGCATGCCCCGACCTCGGAGATACCCGGCGAGGGGGTCGTCGGGATCACCTGGGTTCATGGTTGGCGGCTGGTAGCCACCTACCAGCTCCTGGCCACCCCCGGCGTCCACAAGTACGATCCGGTCACCCGTACGCACGACAAAGGCGCCGATGGCGGTCTCCAGCGTGCCGTCGGGTTGGAGCGAACCTTGCTGCGCCTCCCAGACGGGGGACTCGGGCTCGGGCAACGGCTTGTCGGCCGGAAACTTGTGGACCAACAGGCCGTCAAGCAACGACAGGATCTCTATGCGACCGACCTTCATTCGGGCACCTCCCGTCTCTCTACGTCGAACCCATCATTACCACCGGCTATCACGTCCATCGCACTCTGGGCCGGGATGCCCGATATCATCGGGAGTTCGCGAGGCAGGGATCGCCGTCATGCCGGTCTTCTCGGATCCTCCACCCGTTCCGTGAGCCCGCCGGCAGAAGCAGTGTGAACTCTTCAGGATCTGTCTACCCGTCACCACGGAAGAGGTTGCCATGAACATGCTGGAGTTCGAACGGGAGATCGCCCGGCGGACGTTGTCGTTCCTGGACAACAAAACCACTGATATGGCCGACCACATCCTCGAGGATCCGGTCTCGGTGTACTCGGACCCGGAGTTGTTCGAGGAGGAGAAGCGGTTGCTGTTCAACCGTTACCCGATCTTCGTCGGACTCACCTGTGATCTACCCGAGCCGGGTTCGTGGAAGACCTACGACGCCTCGGGCACGCCGATCCTGTTGACCCGGGCCGACGACGGCCAGGTGCACGCCCTGCTGAACATCTGCCAGCACCGGGGCAGCAAGGTGGTGGACGGGCCCTGCGGTGAGGGGGCCCGGCGCTTCACCTGCCCCTTCCACGCCTGGACCTACGACATCCAGGGGCGGCTGGTGGGCGTCCCCGGCGCGGAAGGCTTCAACGAGATGCGCCGCCAGGAGCGTGGCCTCATCGAGCTGCCGGTCGAGGAGAAATACGGCCTGATCTTTTGCGCCGCCCACCCCGACGCCCACTTCAGCCTCGACGAGCATCTCGGTCCCGAGCTGGCCGCCCAGCTCGAGTCGTTCGGCTTCGAGACCTGGAAGCCGCTCAGCCCGGTGCACCCGCACCGCATGCGCTGCAACTGGAAGGTGTCCTGGGGCACCCACTGCGAGACGTACCACTTCGGGTACCTGCACCGGAACTCCGTCGGCGACATGATGTACGGCAACACCTCCTGCGCCTACGAGTTCGGCGACCACGCCCTGATGACCCAGACGGTGCGCACCATCGACAAGCTCCGTGACCTCCCTGAGGACCAGTGGTACCCGCTGAAAGAGGGCATGATCAGCCTGAGCTACCGGATGTTCCCGAACGTCAGCTTCTCCGTCGTGTTCGGAGACCGCCTCGAGATCTACACACCCTTCCCCGGCGACAGCATCCACGACACCGTGTCCCTCCATTACGCCTACGGCAAGGAACTCCCCGATTCTGAGCAGGAGCGAGAGGAGCTGGCCCAAAAGGTGCTCTTCGCCTGCAAGACGGTGGTGGACGACGAAGACTTCCGGGTGGCCGAGCGGACCGAGCCCTGGATCCACTCCCCCTCCATGCCCAAAACACTGGTGTTCGGCCGCAACGAGCCGGTCATGCAACACATGGCCCTCAAGTACCGCGACGCCCTAGGACTCGCCGCCAACGGTAAATAGACCACCTGACGGGGCGCCCGAGCTGCTCCCTCACCTAGGCGGCGGGGCCGTGTGATCAGCGAACCTCGTAGAAGTGATAGGTGACGACCTCAGCCCGACCGTTTTCGTGGCGACCCTCACCCACCGCCAGGGCCGAGTTGAGCCACCAGTAGCGCGGGTCACCCGTCTCGAATATCCCTAAGACGTAGGTGGGCGCGGAGTACACCCCACCACCACTGATATCGCCCGACCCCTGATAGTTGAAGTGCACGAGGGCGCCGTCATCGGTCTCCAACGTCTCTATGACGTCCATCGAAACGGACCGAAGTGGGTTCATCGCCGCCCAGTCACCCGCCACCCGGCTACAGAGCCGAGCCCGCACACGCGGCCCCGTGCAGTAGGCATCGGATAGCGCCCCGATCAGCCGCCGTCCCGACCCGAAGTGCGGCAACGCGACGAGGTTGGCCAGGTCAACGGTATTGTCCAAGATCAGGAGAGGTTCTAGCCGGCACGGGCGGCTGAGCGGCTCAGCCCGAGGCGCGGAGACGGCCAGGGCAAACATTTCGTACCGCCGGCGATCGCCATCGCCGCGCACCACCCCTACCGCCACCACCACGTCGAGCCACGCAGCCGCGCCCTCAGCCTCGAACCTGGCGACAACCCGAGGCGGGATGGGCCCTTCCATTCGGGCATCCCAGCGGCCGGTCCACCGAACATAGATCCCGTCTCCGTCGGCGGTTGTGAGGGTCACCCGACCTTCCGCGGTGGCCGTCCCATCTGGTGCGATCCGCGTCCACTCCGCGGCCGATGTCGGATTCAGCGACGCCGCCAACCGCTCTCCTGCACAGTCGAAGGACGTGAATCGATCCACGCGTAGCTCGCCACGCGGCGTCCCACCGATCGTCACCTCCGCAACAACGGCGGCGGAGACGGTGAAGAGCGGCTCGAGCTGCAGGTGATCGGTTGCCATAGCTCTACGCGATCCTCGCAGAGCGAGCAGTTCTCCGTTGTGGCGTGGCCGACACGCGAGCAGGGACTGCTGGAAGGGCGACGGGCAAAGGGTGCCGGTCTCCCGCCTTTCGGGCATCTACCGCAAGACGGCTAAACACCATTTGTTTTACTTAATTTCGCTTTTCGGTCACCGCAGTGTTGGCTGGCCCGGTTACGTTTTTCCGCCATGAGCCACCGATTCATGCGCCGCGGCTTGGCCGCGACGGCGCTTCTGGGGCTGGCCGGCGCAGGGGTTGCCGTCAGTAATGCCTTCGCCACATCTGGCCCTTCATCCACCTCGGCGACAGCGGTTCCGGCAACGCCGCCACCGACGGGGACGCTGAGCACGCTGCCGTATGCCCTGGCGAACGCCTTGGGCCAAAGCGTCGAGGCGTCCCAATTCATGGGTGTCTCCGCTTCTCGCGGAACCGTGTACATATCGAACACGATCAACAATGTCCTGTCGTCTGAGAACGGCGGCGTCGAGGTCCAGCGCGTTGCGGGGACTGGCATTGGGTTCGGCGACACCGGAGATGGCGGCCCGGCTTCGGCCGCCACCCTGTACCAGCCGGCGGGCACCGCGGAGGACGGCGCCGGCAACGTCTACATCGCCGATCTGGGGGACAATATGGTCCGCAAGATCGACCTGAGCACCGGAGTGATCAGGCCCTTCGCGGGGACGGGGGTGGCTGGCGACAAAAGCCAGGCCAACCTGGCGACCCGGTCCGAGCTCCACGGCCCTCAGGCGGTGGCAGTCAATCCGGCCGGAGACGTGTTCATCGCCGACACCGTGAACAACCGGGTGGTCGAGGTGCTCCCCACCGGGCAGATGCGTGCCTTCGCCGGTACCGGCACGGCCGGCTACAGGGGCGACGGCGGCCCAGCGGCACGCGCCGAGTTGGCCGAGCCAGCCGGGGTGGCCGTGGACGGCAACGGCAACGTCTACATTGCCGATTCGGCAAACAACGTGGTCCGCCGGGTCGACGCCCGCACCGGGGTGATCACCACGGTTGCTGGCGACTTCGCGGCCGACCAGATCCCTACGCCGGTTGCCGACGGCACGCGCACGGTCTTCCTCCAGGGCCAAGGCGGTTTCAGCGGCGACGGAGGCCCGGCGACGGCCGCCCGCTTGAACACACCTCAGGGCGTGGCGCTGGATTCGGCGGGTGATCTGTTCATCGCCGATACGCGCAACAACGCCATTCGGGAGGTCACCCCCGACGACAACATCTTCACCGTGGTGAACGCCGCGGGCGCCAACGGCGCCGCGCCGGGCTCGGGCCCGGAGACGGCGGGGCCGGCCACTAGTTCGGAGCTCAACGCTCCCTCGGAGGTAGCAGTCGACGCCTCCACCGACACCCTCTACATCGCGGACACGTTGAACAGAAGCGTCGCCGCGGTGACCGGTCTGGCCCAGAACGGTCCGGACGCTGCCGGCCCCGTCGCCCAAGCGGCGGGCCACTGAGCCCCGACGACGTCGAGAGAGAGGACCAGTCCGTGTCTGACAACCCCAACGATTCATTGGCAACCAAGCCGTGGCAGACCAAGATCTCCCGTCGCCGTTTCCTGGGCGGAGGGCTCGCGCTGGCTGGGGCCGCCGGGCTGGCCGGCTACCTGCCCGAGAGCCTGGGTCGGGCGGCCAGCTCCTCAGCGGCTAGCCGCGGCCCCTTCCACCTGAGCGAGGTCAAGCACCTGGTGTTCCTGATGCAGGAGAACCGTAGCTTCGACCACTATTTCGGCACGTTCCCCCGGGTAGCCGGCTTCTCCGATCCCCGGGCCATTCGACTGCCAGGAGGGCTGACCGTCTTCCAACAGCCCGACCCTTACAACCCCGACGGCTTTCTGGAACCGTTCCACATCAGCACCCTCACCACCGGTGCCGCAGCCATCCCTGATCTGAGCCACGATTGGCGACCGCAGCACAACTCATGGAACGGCGGGACGATGGACGGTTGGCTGCGTTCCCACACCCTTTTCGACGGACTGACCAACGGGCCGTACACGATGGGCTATTACAGGCAGGAGGACATCCCGTTCCACTGGGCGCTCGCCGAGGCGTTCACCCTGTGCGACCAGTATCACTGCTCGGTCATGGGCCCCACCGATCCCAACCGGCTGACCTGGTCCAACGGCAACATCGACCCTCAGGGGCTGGCGGGAGGTCCGATTCTGACCACGGGAGATACCGAGGACCTGACGTTCGAAAGCGGAGCGGAGACGCTCTTCCACGCCGGCATTACCTTCAAGAACTACGCCGACGACTGGGACACGCGATGGGTGTACTTCAACCAACTGCGGAACCCGGGGATGGTCCCCGAGGCTCTGCGGCAGAGCGCGGTCGGGGCTAAGGGAACACTGTGGGGCGACGGCACCCCCGGTGGGCTCGGCAACCCAGCCAACCCCACCATGGCAACCAACCCGGCTCGCGCCTTCGAGGAGGACTGTTCCAACGGCGTGCTGCCCGACGTGTCGTTTATCGGCACGAACGCGGCCGTGTGGGAACATCCCTCTAACATCCCGGCCGCTGGCGCCCAGTTCCTCGCCTCCAAGCTCGACGCCCTCGCCGCCAACGACGACCTGTGGAACACGACGGTGTTCGTCATCAATTACGACGAGAACGACGGGTTCTTCGATCACGTAGTCCCGCCGACGCCGAACCCGGCCGAGTTCCCCGAAGAGTTCGTACCCGGACTGAACAAGGCAGGAAACACCCCAGGCGAGGGCTTTCCCATCGGCGCCGGGTTCCGGGTGCCGTGCTTCATCATCTCGCCGTGGTCGACCGGAGGACAGATCTTCTCCGACGTCTCGGATCACACGTCGTGTCTGCGGATGATCGAGTCGGTGGCCGCCGGCGGAGGACTGTCGGCCCAGGGCCCGATCCGGTTCCCCAACATCAGCAGGTGGCGGCGCCAGACCTTCAGTGATCTCACCGGGGCGCTCTCCGGTCCGGCTCGACTAGCCCCAACCAGCCGGGAATTCAACTCGGCGGTCCGGGCTGCCAACCTGGCCGCCCAAACCGCGTCCGCGAGTCTGCCCCAGCCTGTCGTGCCCGCCCTGAAGCAGACCATGCCCGTCCAGTTGAAGGGGTGACCAACTCCCACCCACTACGCGGCGATGCCCGAGGGAGTTGGGCCGTCGCAGGTGAATACCGGCTCTTGACTGGTGAGCCGGCGCCTACTCGGCACCGTCCAGGACGGCTAGGATGTCGTCACCGTAGAGCTCGAGCTTGGCGGGCCCGATCCCGTTGATGCGGGCCAGTTCTCGCAAGGTCGTCGGCCGCTGAGCGGCGATGGCCGACAACGTGCGGTCATGGAGCACGACGAAGGCCGGAACCCGGTCCGCTTGGCTGCGTTCCGATCGCCAGGCGCGCAGGGCGGCCTCGACGGGCGCAGGTGGCCGGTTTGGCCCGTTAGGGCCGGGCGCCGATGGAGATCTGGGGGCGGCAGGTCGGGGCGCACCGGGTGGTTTCGTGGAGGGACGCCGTCTCGACACTTGGCCGGTGAGCTCATCGAGGAACGACGAGGGGCGCTCCTCGTCGACCAACAGCACCACCTGTTCACGGCCGCGGGTGATGGCAACGTGGAACACCCGCCGTTCCTCTTCGTCGTCCTGAGCCAGTCGGTGCGGGAGCAAGCCAGCATTCACCCCGAACACCGCCACCCGGCTCCACTCGCGACCCTTGACCCGATGGACGGTCGAGAGGGTGACGCCGTCGGGGGCGGTCTCTCGGCGCAGCACCTCCCGAAGCCATCCGTCGAACGTGGCGGCATCGGGGTGCAGGGCGGCGACCTGTTCGAGGGCGATCAGATCGTCGAGGTGGCTGGACCCCTCACCGTTGCCGCTCGAGTCGAGGAGGGTCATCGCCCCTTCGAGCCCGATGTGGTCGCGAATGACGCGCAGGGCGCTCGCCGTCGTGCCGGTGGCCACCGCGGCCACGATGCGTTCGACGTCGTCGGTCAGGCCATCGACCTTCTGCGAGACCTTCTCGTCGTCGATCTTCTCGGCGATCCTGCGCATCCCGGGTACCGTCAGCCGGCCACGGAACCACTTGGTAATCCATTGCGGCAAGCCTCGCGACGGGCGCCGATACACCTCGGTCAGGTCGTCGCCGCGAACCGCGTCGGGGTCGGCCCCGATCCGCAGCCAGGCCAGGGCGGCCCGCACCCCCGTGCGCTGGAGAACGTCGGGGCGCAGCACCGACAACACCGGCACCCCGGCCCTGGCCAGGGCGACGTGGGGTGCGAGCAGAAGGGAGTTCACACGGGTGAGGACTGCGATATCGCTGGGGCGAACCCGGGGCTCGCCCAGCCACGACTGGACTGCCGCCACGAGCTCGGAGGCGCCGCTGTCGGGCGGGTGGCGGATCGTCGCCAACCTCGTCGCTCCGAGCGCCGCGCCCGGCCCGCTGCGTATCGTCTTGGTCACGCGGCGGTTGTTGTAGGTCAGCAGCGTCTTGGCGGCGTCGACCACTGCGACCGGGCAGCGGTAGTTCACCTCCAGGGCATGATTGACGGCAGACGGGAAGTAGCGGTCGAAGTCGATCAGAAAGCCCGGATCGGCTCCAACGTGCCCGTAGATGACCTGGTCGTCGTCGCCCACCCCGAATACGTCGTAGGCGGGTGCCGCCAGCAGGCGCAACAGTACGACGTGGGCCGGAGTGAGGTCCTGGAACTCGTCGACGAGCAGATGGCGGCAACTCGCCTGCATCCGCTGGCGAAAGACGCCGTCGCCCACGAGCAGCTCGATAGCCCGGTACACCTGCTCGTCGAAGTCGACGACCCCGCGGTCGGCCAGAACCTTGCGGTAAGGGCCGAAGGCCTGGGCGAGGCCGGGCACGTCGTCGCGGCTGGTCTCGACCTCGACCGGGTCTCGCAGGCCAAGCCGGATCGAGCCCAACGCCTCTACGTATGGTTCGATCGGGTCGGTGTTGGCCCGGCGGGGCCTGACCGGCAGAAGCCCCTGGATGATGGCGCGGACTTCGGATACGCCGAGGACGGTCGGCCGCGACGGCAAGGCGTTGGCCACGATGGCGTACCCCAGCCCGTTGAGGGTCTGCACCCGGGGTGACAGGTCCCCGAGGCGCTCCTCCATCTCCTCGCGGGCCTTCACGTTGTAGGCGACGGCCAAGACGAGTCCTCGCTCGTAGGCGCGATCGACGAGCAGGTGCCGGAGTCGCTCCGTCAGGACTCTGGTCTTTCCGGAGCCGGCCGGAGCGATGACGCGAGCCGGCCCGGCCTCGTGGGCCACTGCGGCGAGCTGGTCAGGGGCCAGCTGGGCCATCGGGTCCTTGGGCCGGGGCACCGCCGTCAGGGCACCCAGCTCAACCGACTCGCGGTGCACCACCTCGTCGGCCAGCGCGAACGGCCGGCGCGGCCCGCCGTCGATCCAGGCGCTTCGGCCGTCGGGCAGCAGGACATCCGCGGGACCGTCAGGGGTGACCCTGGCGCCTATGCGCTCCGCCTTGCGGGCCCACCACCAGACCGGTTCGTTCCGCTCGCCTGAGGCCCGGGCGTCGTAGGCGTTGGCCCACACCAAGAATTGCAGACGGTCGGGCCAGATCTCGAATCCCGCGTCGAGCTGCCATGGCTCGAACGGATGCGACGCGGGCGTTCGGAATCTGGCCGGGTCGACGGCCAGCGCCACGACGACGGGCTGGCGGTTGGCCCAGGCGCCATGGAGCAACCCGACGGTGACCGCCGGTTCAGCCAGCACCCGCTCGTCGATGGTGACAACCGGCGCAGCCAGCCAGGCCGGAGGCACCGGCTGGCCGGCATTGACGACAACGCCCCGGCCGAGCTCGGGTGGTCCAGGAGCTGCCACACCACCAGGCTACGAGGCCGGTCGTTGATCCTGCCTGTCTCCAGCCGCGGACGTCCATCCGACCCGGCTCGCGGATTCAGGGTGGGGCCAGCAAGGGGAAATAGAGGGCCAGAGCGCCACGCAGAACGGTGATGATCTGCTCGGGGGGGATGGCCACGTTGGGATCGTCGGGCAAGCCTTCGAGTTTGACGTGGTTGTCGGTTGCGTGCTGTCGAAGCCCGTCGAGAAAGGTCTTGCCCAACTCGGACAGGACTTGGCCGAGGGCGGTCGCGTCCACGGTAAAGGTTGGCACCGGGCCGGGGGTCGGGACCGGCCATGATTTGGGGTCCCGGGGCTGATCGAGAGTGAAGGCATGAGAAAAGGTTCGGGCGACCGCGTCCCGGCCGCTGAAGGGTTCTCCCAGGTCCCACCGGTCGCGCAAGGTGGCGATCAACGACGTGTGACGGTGCTCTTGGTTGAACACGGTGCCTTCGGCTACCCAGGGGGAGATGATGATGGCCGGCACCCGGTAGCCGGAACGGTCGAACCGGAACCCGCATTCGCCAGCTGGGCCGGTTGGGTCGGGTGGTGGGACGCTGGGGGGTGGCACGTGATCGTAGGTACCGCCCGGTTCGTCCCAGCCGATGAGCAACGCGGTGTTCCACACATTGGACCCGGTTTCGGACTGCATGCCCCGGTAGGCGTCGTAGATGCGGGCCAGGAATTCCTCCCCACCCAGGACCGACGAGGGCGGGTCGGCGCTGGGGATGGTCATGCCGGGGGCCAGTGCTCGGCCGTAGGCCGGGTGATAGTCATTGTGTCCGATGGTCAGGCACGGCTCGATGAGAGAGAAATCGGGAAGGGCGCCGTTGGCGGCATCGATCTCGAACTGAGCGAACGGCACGAAATGGGTAGCGAGCCGATCCTTCAGCCGCTGATAGTGGATCAGGCCGGTGGCTGACAGCTGCATCGGCTCGGAGACGTACACCTTCCAGGTCTTGCCGTGGGCTTCGAGGCGGTCGAAGATCGTCTCGGCATCGTTGTCGGTGAGCCACTTCCGGGCCGGACTGTTCACGGTCCACCCCGAGGAGGTGGCCGCGGTTCAGAACGATCGGTTCATGAAGGTCTGGGATGGCACCTCACAGAACCAGTGGTCGAACACACCGAAGCCCCGGGCCAACCCGTTCAGCACCGGAACCTGCTCAGGGGTGTACCCGGTCATGATCTGCGAGTACTCCTCATACGTGGGCTGGCGGCCCGTCTCAGCGGTGAAGAAACTGATGTAGTCGGTGACGAAGCCGTCCATCGTCGGGTACTCCTCCCCTGAGTCGGGGTTCGGGCTATCCATGCTGGTGGCCACCGTGTAGGGCACCACTCGGCGCTCGGCTCCATGCTCAGCCCACTCCGGGATGGGATTCGTCAGGTCCTTACCGATCACCCCCTCGAACGTCTTGCCGTCGTCGGGCCCGTAGAGATGACCCAGCATGTTGTCCAACGAGCGGTTCTCGAACAGCACCACGACCACGTGGTCCAGCGCGTGGCTTCGATCAGCTGGCACGCAACGCTCCTCTCCCGGCAACCCTCGACCGTTGGACTATTGCACGCTTGGCCCGAGTACCGCCCCTCCGGCAGCCCGACTAGTAGCCGGCGCGTCGAGCTTCCCGCCGTCCCTGGCGGCGACGGTGGCGGCGCATGACGCCCAGTCCGATCCAGACCAGCGCCCCGAACACGGCCGTAATGATCGTGTACCACCACAACGGCCAGGAGAAGTGCCACACCAAGAAGTGGAGTTTTATGTCGGCGGTGTTCTGGATAATGAAGATGAGCAGGAGGCCGCCTCCGACCAAAGAGATGATCGCACCGCTACTGAGCGCTCGGCTGTTGCTCTTGCCACTCGGATCCTGCTGGACCATGCTGACCCTCCTGGTGGACCCCGGGCCCCCGGAATAACCCGTCGTGGGCGACGAGTCGAGCATGGCACATCTTGTGATCTACGGCGCGGCAGCATCCTTTCCACGCGGCATCGGTGGTCAGGATCGGTTGCGTTCTGCCAGCTCCTTCAGGAACTGTGGTATCCGGCCGGTACCGAAGTCCCAGAACCGCACCCACTCCGGAGTGATAGCGATCCGAGCCTGCTGGTCGTACATCTTCTTGACGTTGTGTTCGAACTCGGCTGACGCTTCGGCACCCATCTGCTTTCTGGCCGCGGCGAGATACTCCTCAACCACGCCCTCGACGATCTCGACCCGGGCCCGACCACGAAATGAGAGGGCTCGAGCCTGCTTGGGCGTGTCGCCTGAGTCGATGGCCAGGGCGACTTCCGGGCGAGCCAGCAGGGCGGTGACCTTCGGCGAGGTCGTAGCGGAGGCAATCACGAACTCATGGCCGGTCCAGACCCAACCGAAGTCGCCCCCGAGCGGTGAGCGGTCGTTGGCCGTCGGCCTCTATCCGGGCCCGTTGAGTAGCCAATACCCGCCTAGGGCCAGCGTCCCGACCGTCACTACGAGGAACACCCCCACCCAGATCAGACCGGGGATACCCGAGAGGCGAGCCAATGTGTCGGCGTCGGAATTGGGTGCAGCCCTGCTATGGCGGGCTGCCTGCAGCTCGATGACGGGGCGAGGGGCCGCGACGAGGAGGAACCAAGCCCCTACGTAGGCGCAGAAGGACTGCGCCAGGGCATCTCCCCACCACGAAATGGCGAACACACCGATGCCGGCGGCCAGGACCAACCAGAGACCGAACCAGTTGCGGATAAGAATCAGCACGAGTGCGAGTACAACCAGCACTGTCCACAGCAGGGCGACGGAGTGCCCTTGCCGCAAAAGGTAGGCCGCGCCCAGGCCGAACAGAGCCGGACCGACGTAGCCGGCCGCGGCAGTGAAGAACATGCCCGGGCCTGAAGCACGCCCCCGCGACAAGAGGAGCCCCGACGTGTCGGCGTGAAGCCGTATCCCACTCAGCCGTCGCCCGCTGGCCGCCGCCACCAGCCCGTGGGCGGCTTCGTGGGCGATGGTCACCAGATAGCGGGACCACCGCCAGAGCCTCGGCACCCCGACCAGCAAGATGGCCACAGCGGCGGAACCGAGCACCACTCCGTTACCCGGCGCGGGCTGGGAGGTGATCACCCGATGCCAGACCTGGCTCAAGACGGTCACGCCGAACATGCTGCCCGCGAATCGTGGACAGTTGCGAGCGCGGGTCCACCACAGCGGATCGAGCGATGGCGTTTTTGAGAACTCGAACCGGGAGCGCCCGGATGGCAGCCCGATCGCCGATCCGCGTCGGCTTCGTGCTCGTCAGGCGCGGTCCGCGGCCTCCTTGGCCTGCTGGATGGACAGGTTCCGTTCGGCGGTGTTGGTGGCGAGCTCGCCGGCGCACTGGAACTCGGCGGCGGCCTCGGCGTGGCGGCCCAGCTTGCCCAAGAGGTTGCCGCGCACGCTGTGGAGCAAGTGGTACTGGTTGACGGTGTTCGTGGCGACGATCTGATCGACCAGGTCCAAGGCGGCGGCGGGACCGTGCGCCATCGAGATCGCGACCGCACGGTTCAACTCGACGATCGGCGAAGGGCGCACGGTGGCGAGGGCTTCGTAGAGCTCGGCCAGGCGCTTCCAATCGGTCTCCTCTGGACGAAATGCCCGGGCGTGGCATGCAGCGATCGCGGCTTGAAGGGTGTATGGCCCCGAGGTGTCACTGAGCTGCTCGGCTCGTGACAGTGCAGCCAAGCCCCGGTTGATGTGCAACCGGTCCCATTTGCGACGGTCCTGGTCGAAGAGCAGGACCGGCTGGCCGTCGGGTCCGACCCTGGCGCTGAGGCGTGATGACTGGATTTCCATGAGGGCCACCAGGCCGTGCACTTCGGCTCCCTGGGGCATCAGGCCAGCGTCTCGTTCCGGCGGAACAGGTCGATGGCCTTTCTCTTCCCGACGGTCATGAGCCACGCACCTGGATTCCGGGGGATTCCTTCGTGCTGCCACTGCTCGAGGGCGTCGACCAAGGCTTCCTGGGCCAGCTCTTCGCCCAGGCTGATGTCGCCTACATACCGAGCCAGACCGGACACCAGCCGGCCGAACTCCAGGCGGAAGACCGTCTCGATCGCGGCGGTTGATTCGGCAGCCGACACGCCACCGATTCAACCACCTGATCGAGTGAGAAGATCTACTCGGGACCGGATACCGGTCGGACCCGGACCTCGCCCTCCCCCAGGACACCGAGGAAGCGCTTGCTCCACTCGACCGCCTCGCTCAGGTCGCGGCACTCCATGAGCGCCCATCCACCGACAATCTCCTTCGCCTCGGTGAAGGGGCCGTCCACGATGGTGTACTCGCCGTCCTTGAGGCTGATCTTGGCTCCCTCCGAAGTCGGGGAGATGCCACCCGTGGCCACGATGACGCCGGCGTTGACCGCCTCTTGGACGAACCTGTCCATCTTCTCGTACATGCTCGGATCGGGGGGGCTCAGCGGGAAGTCGGATTCCGGCGCCAGGGTGTACCCGAGGAATCGCATTTTGGATGCTCCTTATCTCCAGAGGGCGAGGCGTCCGTTGCCTCACTCTACGAATGCGTCGAACGAGTCCCCCCTGGATTCGACAAACTCTTACGACAAACAGGCGGCGAACCCGGGGCCCGGCTCATCGGGCAGCCCTAGGGTCCCCCCTCGACGGGCCAGCGCCGCCCCGTGAAGCCGACGCTGGTCACCTGCACCGGTCCTCCGAGTCGGTTGCCGCTTGCGGGCTGGGAGAGCGCTGAGAAACGAGTCGGCGCGCTTTCTCTGGGCCTAGCGTCGCCTTCGGGGTCGTTTGGATGACGCCGACGGCGTGGCGCTCACAGGTGCGGCCGGAAGTGTGGGAGCCCGCCTAAGGGGTCCGGACTGAGGCGTTTGGTCGGCTCGGTTGGGTATCTGGCAGTTGTGGCAACGCCCCAGGATGGCGAAATGATGGGGGTGAATGTCAAAGCCGTACCGGCTGCGAGCTGCTCCCGCCAGGTCATCGAAGAGGTCGGCCGGGAGTTCGATCACCGCTTCGCAGTTCTCGCAAACGAGATGGCCATGAGCTAAAGCGGCCAGGCCGTAGACGGCCGGTCCGTGGCCAAGGTGGGCGTGGACGACAACACCAAGCTGTTCGAGGTCGTCAAGGTTTCGGTAGATCGTGGAAAGGTTGACGTCGGGAGCAATCCGGTGGATCTCCTCGGCCAGTTCCTCGGCCGTCCGTTCTCGGGAATCGTCGAACAAGGTCTGCAGCAGGAGCCGGCGTGAACTGGTGATCCGGCCGCCGCGCTCCCGGAAAACCGCCAGGGCGTCCTCCGCCGTGGGCAGTGGTGAACTGGGCGACTGCCTTCTGACCACCACGCTCACTTTATCCCCCGCCTCCCGGAGAGATCACGCCTCGCACCACCGGGACGGCCCCCTGCGCCGGAGTCAACCCCACGCGCCGGGCATCGCTGCGTGCTCCAAGGCGTAAATCGGGATATGCGGAGGGGTGCCGGTCATCCGACATCGCTTTCGCATCGTACTACAGGCTGGAACCTCTTGCGAGCTGGATGCAACTTATCTTAGGGTGGCCGCGACGCCGCCCCTGTACCAGGAGACCCCATGGCCGACCCCGTCGCTCGTTTCGTCAAGATCCGAGACGGCCTGACCCCCGGCGAGTGGCTGAAAGTCGGCGGCATGGCCCTGACCATCGTGGGCCTCAACGTGGTCGGGTGGCTCATGCTCACGGCCGCGGTCAGCGGCCACTACCACCTGTCGGGGACAGGAACCAAGCTGTTCGGGTTCGGGACCGGCGTGTTGGCCTACACCCTGGGCATGCGACACGCCTTTGACGCCGACCACATCGCCGCGATCGACAACACCACCCGCAAACTCATCCAAGACGGCAAACGACCTCTCAGCGTGGGCTACTTCTTCTCGCTGGGTCACTCCACCATCGTCTTCATCCTGGCCGTACTGCTGAACTTCGGTATCCGAGCCCTCAACGGCCAGGTCACAAACAACAACTCCGGACTGCACCACTGGACCGGCATCGTCGGCACCCTGGTGTCCGGCGCCTTTCTGTACCTGATCGCGCTACTGAACCTGATCGTGCTGGCCTCCATCGTCAAGGTCTCGCGGGAGATGCGCCAGGGCAAATACGACGACGACGAGCTGGATCGCCAGCTGGATAACCGCGGCCTGATGAACCGGTTGCTAGGCGGCTACGCCAAACGCATCGATACCCCTTGGAAGATGTACCCCGTCGGGGTGCTCTTCGGTCTGGGCTTCGACACTGCCACCGAAGTCGCCCTCCTGGTCCTGGCCGGCACCGCAGTGGTCGGCGGCCTGCCCTTCTACGCCGTCCTGTCCCTACCTATCCTCTTTGCGGCGGGCATGTGTCTCTTCGACACCATCGATGGCTGCTTCATGAACTTCGCCTACGACTGGGCCTTCGCCAAACCCATCCGCAAGATCTACTACAACCTCACCATCACCGGCCTGTCCGTATTCGTAGCACTATTTATCGGCACCATCGAGATCCTCGGTCTCATCGCCGGCGAGTACAACCTGACCGGCGGGTTCTGGGATTTCATGCAGAACTTCAACATCAATCGGGCCGGGTTCATCATTGTCGGCATCTTCGTTGTCACCTGGATAGTGGCCCTGGCCATCTGGCATTTCGGCCAGATCGAACGCAAATGGGAACTCCAGGCCGCCCAAGCCCGAGCCCGAGCCACCTCCGCCGGCCGCGACGGCGGGTAAGCGCAGGGTGAGGCGCCCCACGCGCCCGGTGGACCCAGGACAGGCCCGGTCATACTTTCAAGACCGGGAATGTGGATCCGGGGCCCTATTTCGTCACGGGCGTCGTCGGCCGCCGACCCAACTCTGCCCGTCAACGACCGAGGCGGGCACCGTGGCGGGAAGATTGAAGGGGGGGAACAGCGCCCGGTCTGCGAAGAGGGTGATGCGTGTCAGATGTGTCGACGTCGTAGCAAGCACCACCACCGCGAAGGCTCGGTACTGGTGATCGTCGTGGCGGCGATAAGCGGCGGCCGCTAGCTGGCCGTTGGCCTCGAGCGGCAGCATCCTCCAATCCCCCCGTCGGCCGATGGCCTGATCGGCGATGAAGGGCGCGCAAGTAGCCTTGCCCGAGAACCAGGTCGTCGTACCGGTCATCTCCAAGATGGCATCGTCGGCCAGCAGGCGTTCCATCTCGGCCATGTCGGAACGCTCGAACGCGGTCAGGTAGCGGTCCAGGACCCGACGAGCCCGGGGGTCGGTGGGCTCAACCAAAGAGCCCTCGGTCACGTCGGTGTCGGCCAGCCGGGCTCGGGCCCGCTGCAGCAGGCTCTTGACCGCGGCTACCGAGATGTTGAGAATCTCGGCTGTCTCGGCGGCTGTCGTCCCGAGCACATCACAGAAGATCAGCGCGGCGCGTTGGCGGGGCGGGAGGAGCTGGAGCCCGGCGATCAGAGCCAGGCGGACGCGGTGGCGGGCGGTCACGATATCGGCCGGGTCGCTGGCCTGGTCGATGGCCCGGCGGTCGGGAACCGGTTCGAGCCACCTGAAGCCGGATGGGGTCGGCTCGGTGGGCGCCAGCGGGTGTGCCGATGGTGGCCCCAGCCCAGATGGCAGTGGTCGCCTACGTCCCCGGTCGAGCGCAGTGAGGCACACGTTCGTGGCGATCCGGTAGAGCCACGTCCGCACCGACGAGCGCCGCTCGAAGCGCTCGAAAGCCCGCCAGGCGCGCAGATAGGTCTCCTGCACCAGATCCTCGGCGTCGTGCACCGATCCGGTCATGCGGTAGCAATGGGCGAACAGCTCCCGCCGGTGGGGCGATGTCGCCGCTTCGAACTCGTCGGTCTTCATATCGGGCAAGGCCACAAAGGGGCTGACCCACGGGTTGGGTGAAAGGAATCGGTCAGCGACGCGATTCCTTTGGCCCGCGGGTGAGTCCATACCAGCATGACCCAACAACACGTCCCTCAGCACACCGAGACGGCCCCGCCCTTCTTCGACCCCTACGTCAATGGGCGCCCAGCCCACCTGGCCAAACAGATTGCCGCCGAGATCCTCGCCGGCCCGCATCTGTCGGTGCTGGCTACCACCAACGCCGACGGTTCACCGCAGGTGGCAGTGATCTTCGTAAAGTCGGAAGGCGACGACATCCTTTTCAGCACCATCAAAGGCCGGCGCAAGACGGTCAACATGGAACGTGATCCCCGAGTCAGCCTACTGGTGCACCGCCTGCCCCTGGACGCCAGGGCGACGTACGCCACCCTCTCCGGCACGGTGGACCTCACCGACGACCCCGATGGGTCGTTCCACCAGGTCATGTACGACCTCCACATGGGCGGCGCGGCCCCGCCGCCCGAACCCGGTGCCCAGCGGCTCATCGGCCGGCTCCGGCCTCGCAGGCATTACACCCCACCGCCTTATGCGAACGACGGGTGATCGGGAAGGTGTTTTATCGGCCCGGGCGCGATTGCGGTAGTCCGAACCTCGGGAGCACGCTGTTGTCGAAGCGGGTCATGGCGCAGATCCGATCGCCGGCGAGGGTGAGCACGTACAGGCCGACCCCGTGGCTGATGCCGGTGGGTTCGCGCAGGTAGACCCCGAACGCCGGCTGGCCATTGGCTCGCGTCGGCACCAGGTCGAACCTTCGGCCGGCGCCGAATACGCCAGCGCAGAAGCGGACCACCACGTCTCGGCCCTGGTATTCGAAGGGCATCGGCGGCATAGATATGAACACGTCGTCTGTCAGAAGCGTCACCAAGGCGCCCGGATCGGCGGACTCCCACGCGCCAACAAACTTAGCCACGATCGCATTTTCGGCGGGTGAGCCAGCGGTGGGAGGCGGTTCGCCCGCGATCGGTGGCCGCCGGCGTTGCAGGCTGGCCCGTGCCCGTTTGAGGGTGCTGTTGACCGATTCGACGCTCGAGTCCAGCATGTCGGCGACCTCGCTGGCTCGGAATCCGAGGACGTCCCGCAAGACGATCACAGCGAGCTGGCGACGAGGCAGGACCTGTAAGGCCGTCACGAAGGCCAGGGAGACGGCTTCGGTCTGCTCGTACTGGGCCTCGGGGCCGGGCCGAACACCAACCGCACCCTCCAGGAGGGCATCGGGAAACGGCTGCATCCATAAGACCTCGTTGAGCCGGGTCGGCTCGGGCAGTTGAACATTCGGCCCGTCCCACTCCCGGGCCGGGCGCCGGCTGGCTGCCCGGCGGGCATCGAGGCACCGGTTGGTGGCGATTCGGTAGAGCCAGGTACGGAGCGAGGCCCGCCCCTCGAACCCCCCGAAGCCCTGCCACGCACCCAGGAGTGTGTTCTGGAGCGCGTCCTTGGCGTCCTCGAGGGATCCGAGCATGCGGTAGCAGTGCACCTGGAGCTCGGCCAGGTACGGCTCGGTCAGCTCCCGGAAGGCCTCACCCTCCCCGGCCCGCGCCCTGGAGATCAGCTCGTCGATCATCACGGTTGCGTCACCTTCTTCCCGGATCCTGGGGTACCTCCATCTTGGATAGACGCCTGCGGTCGGGCGAACTGGGCGGTTAGCGGCCGCCCAGTTTCCCGATGTCGGGACGCCTGTATCAGTGGTTCTGATGCTAGGAACGAAAGGGAGAACCGACAAATGGGAAAGATCGTGATGAGTGGTCCGCAGAACGTCACCCTTGATGGAGTGATCCAGGACCCCGACGGTGCGGAGGGCTTCAGCCTCGGCGGCTGGTTCGTCGAGTTTGGCGGCAAGGACCTCGAAGCGTGGAACAAAATCGCGCTCGACGAGGCGCTGGGCGCCCAGGCGTGGCTTCTGGGTCGGCGGAGCTTCGAGTTCTTCGGGGCGCGCTGGCGGCCGCGGAGTGGTGAGCTCGCGGACAGGCTGAACAGCATGCCAAAGTACGTCGTGTCCTCCACCGTTGACAATCCCGATTGGAACAATTCAACGGTCCTCAAGGGCGATGTGGTGACCGAAGTCTCGAGGCTGAAGGAGGAGATAAACGGAGAAATCATCGTCCCGGGCAGCTACCAGCTGGGGCGCACGCTCATCGAGCACGGCCTCGTCGACGAACTGCGGTTGGTTGTCTTCCCGGTTGTGCTCGGGGCGGGCGAGCGCTTCTTCGCTGAGACCAGCCACCCGAAGCCGATGCGCCTGGTCAGTGTCGAGACCATCGGTGACGGCCTAGCTTTCGTCACCTACGAACTCGTCCGGAGGGCCTAGTGCCCTCCGGCTCCGCCTGGTTGAGTGCAACCAACTTGATGGCGCGGTCGGCGATGAGTTTGCGGGCTGCCAGCCGTTTGACGGGCTGATGGACCGCAAACCTGAGCGAGGAGACGCAGCGATGAGGCAAGCGATTGTTGACAAGACGGTGCTAGTGACCGGGGCTAATCGGGGCTTGGGCCGGGCGCTGGTGGACGAGGTGCTGAGAAGGGGGGCTACGCGGGTGTACGCCGCCTCGCGACAAGCGTTGACCGTTCCCGATGAGCGCGTCACGGGCTTGACGTTGGACGTCACTGACCGGGCGCAGATCCAGGAGACGGTCGACAGAGTCGATGCTCTCGACATTCTGATCAATAACGCCGGGGTATCGGTCGCTGATGACTTGAGCGATCGTTCCGCGTTCGAGCGCCACCTAGCGGTCAACCTGTACGGGCCGCTGGATGTCACTCGGGCGTTCTTGCCGTTGCTGGCGCGCAGCCATGGAGCTGTCGTCAATGTCGTATCGCTGGGTGCGGTGGCGGCGGTGCCGGTGCTCCCGGCTTATTCGGCTTCGAAGGCAGCCGCCTTTTCGGTCACCCAGTCGTTGCGCGCCCTGCTGGCCGGCCGGGGTGTGAGTGTTCACGCCGTTCTGCCCGGTCCGATCGATACCGACATGGTGCGTGCTCTCGATATCCCCAAGGCGTCGCCCGAGCACGTGGCGCGGGCCATAGTGGACGGCTTAGAGCGGGGCGAGGAGGATGTCTTTCCCGACCCGATGTCGCAATTGTGGGCCGACGGTTGGCGAGCTGGAGTGGCGAAGGAGCTGGAACGCCAGAACGCCGCGATGGTGCAGCCCCAGCCGAGCGCGGCGTGAGCGGGGTGGAGCCCGCCATGAAGACGCCTACGACGGCCCACAAGACCGCCACCCGACAAGAGTGGCGAGCGGCCCGGGCCGTGCTACTGGAGCGGGAAAAGGAACACACCCGGATGGGCGACGAGCTAGCCCGGCAGCGCCGATCACTTCCCTGGGTGCGGGTCGATACGGAGTACACGCTGCAGACCGGAGACGGCGAGAAGACGCTGGCGGAGCTGTTCAACGGCCGCTCGCAACTTCTGATCTACCATTTCATGTTTGGCCCGAGCTATCAGGCCGGCTGCCCGGTGAACTCCTCGATAGCGGACACTTTTGACCGCGTTATCCCGCACTTGAAGGCCCGAGACGTGACGCTGATCGCAGTGTCGGGGGCGCCGATCGAGAAGCTCCAAGCCTACCGCGAACGGATGGGCTGGAACTTCACCTGGGCCTCGAGCTATCGGAGCGATTTCAACAGTGACGTGGGCTTCTCGAGCAGCCTGGCGCAGACCCGTCAGGCGATCGCGCCGATTATCGATCAGCTGCCGGCTGTGGCTTTCCGCAACGCCGACGAGGCCGGCACGGACATCTACGGTTACCTGACCGAGCTGTTCGGCTTCAGCGTGTTCGTCCTCGAGGACGGTATCGTCTACCAGACCTATTCGACGACGGGTCGCGGCGTCGAGTTCCTGATGCCCTACTACGGGTTCCTCGACCGCGCCCCGAAGGGCCGAGACGAGGACGAGGGATGGCAGCTGTGGATCCACCGTCACGACGAGTACGAGTCGTGATCGATGGGCGACCGCAGCCTTCTGGAGGGCGACGCGCTCGATACCCCGCCCAGACTGCGCCCTCGGTGGAGGGGCACTTCGACCAGGCGACCGACCCTTATGCGTCGTTTCGGTGATCGGGCGATGAGTTTCGGGCTCCGCAACCGTTTGACGGGGTGAGAAAATATGAATGCTTTGAACCCCGACATGGATCAGCGTCTCTTGCTGGCTGCCGCCCAGGCCGGAGACGAGCGGGCCTTCCGCCGCCTCGTCGAACCCTACCGGCACGCCCTTGAAGTTCATTGCTACCGGATGCTGGGCTCCGCCCAGGACGCCGAGGACTTGGCCCAAGAGACGCTGCTGCGGGCGTGGCGATCTTTGGCGCGCTTCGAACCCAGAGTGAGGTTTCAGACGTGGCTGTACCGGATCGCTACCAACGCCTGCCTGGACGAACTCGAGAGCCGGCCGCGCCGACCAGCGCCGGTCGATCCATTCCCGGACCGGTCCTTCGATGAAACGGCTCCGCCGACCTATGACCCTGCTGCACGCTACGCACTGCGGGAGGGCCTGGAGTTGGCGTTGATGCGCGCCATCCAGCAGCTGCCCGGCCGACAACGAGCAATATTGATCTTCCGTGACGTGCTCGGCTGGACCGCCCCCGAGGTCGCCGAGGTGCTGGGGTCCACCGTGGCGTCGGTCAACAGCGCCCTGCAGCGGGCCCGAGGCCGGGTCGAGCAGAACGTCCCCGAGGCCCGACAGCCGGCCGCGGATCCGGCCGAGCGGGATCTGCTCAATCGTTATGTCGCGGTCTTCGAGAACGCCGACATGGACGGACTGGTGGCGCTGCTTCGCGAAGACGCATATCTACGGATGCCACCGCAGCCATCGCTCCGCGGTGGTCTCCAGATCGCGAACTTCTTCCTGGAGACCGTCTCCCAAGGCGATTTGACGCGGATCCGACACCGACCGACCTGGGCGAACGGCCGGCCTGCCGTGACCATCGAAGCGCGGGCCGAAGACGGCACCTGGGTCCCGCACGGGATCGCCGTCCTCGAGATCGAGCAGGGCCAGATCGTCGGGATCGACGCGTTTCTCGAGCCTGCGCTGCTGCCGCGGTTCGGACTCCCAGCCGAATGCTAGCAACCGACGCTCCCCCGGCGCCGGCCTCGATACGGATACGGGAATGAGGACGGACAGCGAGGATGAGCCCGGCCTGCTCAGGGCGGCACGAGCTGGCGATGAGAAGGCATTCGGCCGCCTCGCTACACGTCACGAGGCGGGGTTAGAGCGGTTTTGCCTGTTGATGCTCGGATGCCCTCACCGGGCCCACCTCGCCGTGGGCGAGACGGTGTTGCGAGGCTGGCAGAACGTGGATCGCGTCGAACCGTCTACGTCAGCCCGGACGTGGCTGTACAGGCTCGCCACCAACGTCTGTCTCGAAGATCTCGACGGCACCGATGACTTCGGGGACCCGCCACCGTTTGACGCTACGTAGGCACATCGCCGCCGACTCGAGGCCACATTTGACATAGCGGCGGGGCTGGAACCCGTCTCTTTGGACTCGCCAGAGTCGCACCCCCTTTACCAACAGACGGCCGGCGCCTCACACCCACGACAGCCCCGGACCCCGAGATTGACCGTCCAGTTTCCGAAGCCTCGGACGACAGTACATCTGGACCGAGGCCGGCAAGCCGACAACCGATCAAGCCTGGCGCTTGAAGCAACCCGATCCGGAGGAGAAATGACGCTTAGTACTGCTCGCACCACAACCCTGAACGGAACCGGCGAGGCGGCGCCGCATCGCGTCTGGACGCTGGTGCTGGCGTCCATGGGGCTGTTCATGACCGCACTGGACACCCTGGTGGTGACCACCGCATTGCCCGTGCTTCGCAAGAGTCTCCACGCCAACCTGGGAAGCCTCGAGTGGACCGTCAATGCCTACAACCTGGCTTTCGCCTGCTTGCTGCTGACCGGTGCCGCGCTCGGCGACCGCTTCGGGCGGCGCCGCATGTTCGCCATCGGCGTCGGGGCATTCACGGTGGCGTCGGCGATATCGGCGATGTCGTCGACTGTCGGGGTCTTGATCGCCGGTCGGGCCCTGCAGGGTGCCGCCGCCGCCGTCGTCACTCCGCTGACCCTGACCTTGATCACCGAAGCCTTCCCCGTCGAAAAGCGGGGCGCAGCGATCGGAATGTGGGGTGGTATCGCCGGCCTGGCGGTCGCCATGGGCCCGGTTATTGGTGGGGCGATCGCCGGCGGGATCAGCTGGCATTGGATCTTCTGGCTCAACATTCCGATTGGCATCGCCCTGGTCCCGCTCGCTCTGACCCGGCTGTCGGAAAGCTTTGGAGAACGGCTGCATCTCGACATTGTCGGCCTGCTGCTGGTTGGTGCAGGAGCGCTTGGATTGACGTGGGGACTGATTCGGGCCAACACCGTCGGCTGGGGTAGCGCTGAGTTCGTCGTTTCTGTGGTAGGGGGGGTGGCCCTGCTTGGGGCTTTCGTTGTCTGGGAGCAGCGGACGTCCAACCCGATGCTCCCACTCGGGTTCTTCCACGATCGGGTCTTCGCCAGCGCCAACGCCTTCAGCCTGTTCATGTGGGCAGGGCTGTTCGGGACGTTGTTCTTGATGGCCCAGTTCCTCCAAATCGCCCTCGGGCACTCCCCGCTGGGGGCCGGCCTGCGCATGCTGCCCTGGACGGCGGCACCGGTAGTAGTTGCTCCCCTAGCCGGCGCACTCGCCGAGCGGTACGGAAACCGACCGTTCATGGTGGTCGGCATGGCCATGCAGGCCGCCGGTCTCGCGTGGATAGCCGCAGTGGCCAAACCTGGTATGGGCTATGGACAACTCGGGGTTGCCCTCGGCATAGCCGGAATCGGAATCTCGATGTGCTTTCCAACCGTCGCCAATGCCGTCATGGGCTCGGTTCCCCTCCCCGAAGCCGGAATGGCATCAGGGGCCAACAGCATGGTCCGCGAGTTCGGGGGGGTGCTCGGCATCGCCGTGCTCGCGTCCGTGTTCTCCCGGCCCGGTGCCTACCAATCCCCACACCTGTTCATCAACGGGTTCACTTCAGCCCTTTGGGTCGGGGTGGGTTTCTCCGTCGCCGCGGTGGCTGCTGCGCTGTTCACACGCGGCCGGGCGCCGCAAGACGGCCTCTGCGACATTCCAGTCGAGAACCAGCGTGCCGCGGTCGCCCAAGCCCAACCAGCCGCTTAGGAGACGCTGACCGGTACGAACACGATGACACCATGTCTTTGCTGTCGCCCAGAGGCCTGAACAGGTACGCGAACTCGGGTCACTGGACGTCGCCGAGGCAGAGTTGCCGGCCCGGTCCACGCAAGTACCGGTCGCGGTGCCACTTGACGTCGACTGGATAGTCACCCCGAAGCCTCGCCCGGCGCTACCTTGGGGCAGTGAGAGCCAGGTCGGCGCTGTGCTTGAGCCTGGCATCAGTCCTACTCGTGCTGGGAATTTTGGCCGGGCTGGTCAACCGAAACGTCGTTGACGGCAACCGGTTCGCCGCCCACGTGGACGCGGTGCGACGGGACCCGGCGGTCGCCCGCCAAGTGGGCCAGGCCATCACCGTTCAGGTGTTGCAGGCCGCCCCTCAACTGATCGCCGTGCGCCCACTCGTCGAGTCGGCCAGTACCGCGCTGGCCGGGAGTGTGGCGCTCGGGCCGGCCGTGCGAAGCGCGGCACGGACGTTCCACGCCACTATCACCGATGAGGAACCCGGGGAAATCGACTTGCGTCTCCTCGACGTCGGAGCGGCCATCGTGGGCCTGCTACCCGTCGTGGCCCCCACCGCCGCGCCGGCTGTGCCCGCGGACTTGTCGGTCACCTTGACGTCGGTAAAGGAGCACGGTTTCGTCGCCTGGCTCCTCCATCTGAGCCGGTTCGCGGGTCAGCTGGCCTGGCTGCTGCCGCTCCTGGCCCTGCTGCTGCTCGTCGCCGCAGTGGTGATCGCCCCCGACCGGGGTCGGGGCGTCTCGAGCGCGAGCTGGGCCGTGACGGCGAGCGGCGCCATGGTGGGCCTGCTCGGCATTGCGACCGCCTTGTTCGCCTCCACCGCCGACGAGCAAACCCTGCACGGGGCCCTCGTGGCTGCAACCTGGCGCCAACTGGCGGGCCAGCTTTGGTGGGCGGCCGGATTGACCGTGCTCGCGGGCGCCGTGATGCTCGTCGCCGTATCCGCCCGGACCTCCACGGTCGGTCTCGCCGGCATCGCCGCCCGCGGCTGGAGGTGCATCGCGAAGACCCCGAGTACAAATCGGACCCGCGCTGTGCGGGGAGCCATTCTTGTTGTCGTAGGAACCGGCGCGATCCTGCGGCCCGCCCTGACCGTCGCTGTCCTCGCGGCGGTCGCCGGGATAGGCCTCGTCGTGGCCGGCCTCGGGGAGATCGTTGCGGCGACGGGCGCTCGCCCGTCGCCGTCCACTGCGATCCCACGGCGCCGCCTGCGGGTGTCGGTGGCCGTATGCGTAGGCGCGGTCGCGTTGGTTGCCTCCACGGTCGCGGTTGGCTCTTTGCCAGTCGGCACCCAGGTCAGCGCGGCGGTGTCGAATCAACCCGCAGGGGCGTCGGACGCATGCAACGGGTACGTCGCCCTGTGCTCACGCCCTTACAACGACGTAGCCTTCCCGGCCACCCATAACGCCATGTCGGCGGCGGATGAGCCCGGGTGGTTCATCCCCGAACAACCCACCGGGATCATCGGCCAGCTCAACGCCGGGATCCGAGTGCTGCTCATCGACAGCTACTACGGCCAGCTCACGACACGCACCGGGCTCATCGCTACCGCCCCGGAGAGTTACGAGGCGGCTTTGGCCGATACCGAAGCCAACCTCGGGCCTACTGCGGTGGCAAGCGCTCTCCGCCTGCGCGACGCCATCACCTCGCGGCCCGTCGGGCCCGTCATCCCGTTTCTTTGCCATGGGCTGTGCGAGATCGGCGCAACGCAGTGGCAGCCGATGATGAAGCAAGTGAAGTCGTGGTTGGATGCCCACCCACGACAAGTCGTCACCTTCTTTATCCAAGATACGGTGTCACCCGCCGACACCGCCGCGGTCTTCAGCCAAGCGGGACTGATACCCGCCGTCTACACCCCGACGCCCGGCCAGCCCTGGCCCACCCTCGGGCAGATGATCGCTTCGGGGCATCGCGTCGTGGTATTGATGGAAAACCACGGCGGCGGTTCAACCTACCCGTGGTTACTCCAAGGCTTTCATTGGGTGCAAGACACCCCCTACACCAACCCCACCGTCGACTCCCTGAGCTGCGCCCCCAACCGAGGATCGCCCTCAAGCCCGCTCTTCCTCATCAACTACTGGGTCGCCGGCTTTACCTCCCTCATAACCAACGCCCGCAGGATCAACCCGTACGACGTCATGTGGCCACACGTGGCCCGCTGTCAGCAGGAACGGCAACAGTTCCCCAACTTCATCGCCGTCAACTTCTTCAACTACGGCGACCTATTCCGGGTCGTCAACCAGCTCAACGGGCTCGCCTGAAAACCTCGCCGGGCGCATGCGAACGTGCCTCATCTTGATTACGGAGGCGACGCTGACACGGCCTCAGATAGCGCGTCCCCTCATCGAGTCGGAGCTCCCAAACCCCGCCCGCACCGGTGGAGCACTGGGAGGACGCGCCGCCAAGAAACGCCGAGCCCGAGAGCGGAATCGAACCGCTGACCTACGCATTACGAGTGCGTTGCTCTACCGGCTGAGCTACTCGGGCCTGACCTGCTATTTTCCGCTCATTTCGGCAAAACGATAGCACCTCTTGGACATGCGTTTGGACATATACTCAGTGGTGAAGAGATATGCGAGGCTCGCTTAGCGAATGGGGTGGTCCCGGCAGCGGCAAGTGGAAGCTGCGCGTCTACGCGGGGCGGGATGGACGCAATCGACCTACCTACCTGTCCCGGAACTTCAGCGGCACCCGACGCCAGGCCCAGAGCGCGTTGAGCAAGCTCGTTGCCGACGTCGAACGAAGGCAGGCCACCGCCAACCATGGTGGCAGCGTACGCGACTTGCTCACGCGCTGGCTCGCCGACATCGAGACCACCCGCTCCCCCGGCACCATCCGCGAGCACCGACGAAGCGTGGAGCGCAACATTCTCCCCGCCATCGGCTCGATCCGCCTGGATCGGCTCACCGCTCGGCACCTCGATGAGCTCTACCTCTCTCTGCTCGCCCGGGGCCTGTCCCCCACGTCGGTCCGGCGTCATCACGCCATCCTGACTGCTGCGCTTCGACGGGCGGTGAAATGGGATTGGCTGGCAAGCAACCCCGCAGAACGGGCTTCCCCACCAAATACCATCCATCACGCGGCCACCGCGCCTCCGACCGAGGGGGTCCAGCGGCTGGTCGCAGTAGCCCAGGATGAGGACCCGGTCCTCGCCGCGGCCATCGTGTTCGCCGCGATTACCGGCGCCCGCCGGGGCGAACTGTGCGCCCTTCGTTGGTCCGACGTGGACTGGGAACGCAGGACGCTCACCTTCACTCGTTCCCTCACCGTGATCCGCGGGGAAGCCACCGAGGGCCCCACCAAGACCCACCAGCGACGGGACATCGCCATCGATGATGCGCTCGGAGCCTTCATCGTCCAACGACGGACAGAGCAACGGGCGTACGCAGAGACGGTCGGCGTGGAGCTCGACGACGATCCGTACTTCCTCAGCCGCTCGGCCGACGGAGCCAGGCCTTGCCGGCCAGATGGGCTCACGCACGCCTACTCTCGACTCGCCGCCAAGACCGGTGTGGGAGGACACTTCCACCAGCTGCGTCACTATGCCGCCACGACATCCATCGCCGGCGGGGCCGACGTGCGCACCGTGGCCGGACGCCTGGGCCACGCAGACCCCTCCACGACCCTCCGCATCTACGCCCACGCCGTCGAAGCCAAAGACCGTGAGCTAGCCGGGTTGCTCGGCGCTGCTGTTCTCGGATCCGTGAACGGCAGCCGCCAATCGGACCGCGCTCACCCGCCAGCGGCGGCCGAGGCGAAAGGCGCCCGGTAGTTCCCCGCGCCGGGGCTCGTATGCGAGATCCCTCGAGATGCCCAGCTGCTTACCCGCGTGGGGGACCGAGAGGACGTTGGGATCGGCGCGATCAGCACGCGGAGGCCTCCTCATCCTCCTCACGTCCCCGATCCTTTTCCTTACGTGCGACGCGACTCTCCGCCGAACCCCAATGGTAGATTGCAGCCGTGACCGTGCGACGCCGCCAGAGGTGATCAGCCGCGAGCGGATGTGGAAGCTGGTCCTCACGAGCACGGGCATGCTGTGCGGTCTGCTCGCCCGGAAGCTGCTGAGGACTGGCTATACAGCCATCCGCAGGGACGCCGCAGCCCCTTCGCCGTTTGATCCCACCAAGGCCAGGTTCTCGTGGCCCGACGCCCTGGTGTGGGCTGTCGCGGCCGGCATCGGTCTCGGAGTCGCCAAGGTGGTCGGCGCCCGCGTCGCCGTCTTCGGTTGGAAGACGGCGACGGGCACCGTCCCACCAGGGGTCGTCGAGGAGCCAGCGGTCCTCTGAGTTGGGCGGGTCGCCATTCGGTCTTGATCGGGTTCTTCCTCCGGGTACCTTCGGGCTCTGCTGTCGGGCCTTCGCCCAACAAGTAAACGTCGAGCCGCCGTTGCTGCGATGCCAGCGGGCCTGGCCCCGGGATGCTGGAAATCGTCGGGTGTCACGTTTGGACTACCTGGTTGGGATGCCGCCGCCCGGGGCCGGCCCGCTGCTCCGGGATCAGGCGGGAGGCTTCGGGGCCAAAGGGACCCAGTCGGCGCCGAACCGGGCGCGAAATGCGGCGATGGCTTCGTCGATGGTGGGAAAGAAATGGGCGGGATCGAGGGATCTGGTGAGTCCGTAGCGATCCATCTTTTGCCGTACGGGGTCTTTCATTTCGGCGAAGACGAGGCTGATGCCGCCCTCTTTCAGGGTCTGGTCGAGATCCTCGAGCATGTCGGCGGCGGTGGTGTCAACGTCGGTTATGGGCTCGGCGGCCACGACGATCCAGGTGGGAGGCGGGTCGCTGCCGGCCAGGGCACGGATGTGCTCTCGAAACGTTCGGGCGTTGGCGAAGATGAGGGGGGCGTCGAAGCGGAAGATGACGCAGCCGGGCAGCTGTTCGGCACCCGGGTAGCTGTGCACGTCGTGGTAGCCGGCCAGGCCCGAGACCCGCGCCAGGGTGGTGTGATAGGGCCACCACTGGCGACGGAACACGTTCGAAACGGATAGGGCGACAGCGATCGCGATCCCGGTGAGCACGCCGAGCAGGGCTACCCCGAGGAAGGCGGCGATGGATAGCGAGAACTCGGCCCGGCGTTGGCGGAACAATCGCATGGTGCCCCCGACGTCCGCGAGCGACATGGCCGCGGCGATCACCACCGCGGCCAGGGTCGGCTGGGGCAAGTTGCGCAACAGACCAGGCGCGATCAGCAGCATCACGATGATGGCTAGGGCACCGACCAGGCCGGTGACTTGGGTCTTGGCGCCCGCCTGTTCGGCCACGGCCGTCCGCGATCCGCTGGTCGAGACGGGGAACCCCTGGAAGAACCCAGCAGCGATGTTGGCGGCCCCGATCCCGATCATCTCCCGGCTCCCGTCGATCTCCTGACCGGATCGGGCCGCGAACGACGAGGCTGTCGAGATGGTGTCGGCTAGCGAAACCACCGCGATACCGAACGCCCCTCCTATCAGCAGCCCGAAATCGGATAAGCGAACGTGCGGAATGGTGAAGGGAGGAAACCCTTGAGGCAGGCTGCCCACCAGCGACACGCCGTGGTCGGCCAGATCGAAAACCCCAGCAGCCAGGATGGACAGGACCACCGCGGCCAGGACGCCTGGAACTTTCGGCAACCATCGCTGGCAGGCCACGATCACTACCAAGCCGAACAGACCGATCACCAGGGCGGCGGGCACGGTCTTTCCCTGGCCGAGCCCTTTGGCGAAGGCCCGCAGTTCGGCGATGAAACTGTCGCCCTCGACCGAAAAGCCGAACAGCTTGGGCAGTTGGCCCACCAGGATGGTCAGGGCCAGGCCGTTCATGTAGCCGATCATGGTGGGCTTGGAGAGCAGGTCCGCCACGAAACCGAGCCGCATGACACCGGCCAACGCCGTCATCGCCCCCACCAGCAGCGCCAGCATCGACGCCAGAGCGACAGCCCGGGCCGGGTCCCCGTTGGCGCCGACGAGAGGAAGAATGGTGGCGGCGATCATGGGCCCGAGGGAAGAATCGGGTCCCAGGACCAGGATCTTGGACGGCCCGAACAGGGCGTACCCCACCAGGCAGAGGATCGACGTATACAGGCCGGTGATGGGAGGAAGGCCCGCCAGCTCGGCATAGGCCATCCCCTGCGGGACCAGCAGGGCAGTAAGGATCAGCCCCGCCGTAATGTCCTTGGACAGCCAGCGGGCCCGGTACGACCCGAGCATCTCCAGTCCGGGAACGAACGACGGCATCAGCCGGCCCGCTGCTCATCGGACACGCCGATCCGGTGACGGACGTGATCACAGGTCAAGCTGGTCGTTTTCCTCCCCTGGTCTGGAGTAGCATAGGCGGCGCCGCAAGATTAGATCGCGGGTGTCGAGGAGCTTGCTGGTGCGCAAGGGGGTCGGATCGAACGGTGACAAACCCGCCGCCGGGCGCCGCTTGGCCGCCCTGCTGGCGATCGCTTGCCTACTGGGGGCGCTGGTCGCGGTCGGGTTCGCCGTCATCCGGGGCGACGCCTGGAGGTTGCCGTTGGTCCTGGTGGCCGTGGCCGCCGCGGTAGTGGGCCTGTGGTACGCGTTGTCACGCCGCGGTGCGCCCAGCTGGATGGGGACGCTAGTGGCCGGCGCAGGCCTGCTGACCCTCGTCTTGGTCATCTTGACAGCCGACTATCGAGGCCTACCCTTCGTGGTGGCGGTGGCGTTGATCCTGGTCTCGGCATCGGCGGCGCGCTACGCGCTAGGCCGGGACGCGCCAACCCGGCGCGCTTCCTCGCCGGCGGGCCCGGCGGCACCACCTGCCGCTCAACCGGTCCTGATCATGAACCCGAAGTCTGGTGGGGGCAAGGTCGAGCGATTCCATTTGATCGACGAGTGCGTGGCGCGGGGGATCGAACCGATCGTGCTCGAACGTGGTGACGATCTGACCCAGCTGGCCACCGACGCCATCGCCAGGGGCGCCGACGTCATCGGCATGGCTGGAGGTGACGGCTCCCAAGCGTTGGTGGCCACGGTGGCGTCACAACATGGCATCCCCCACGTGTGCGTGCCGGCCGGCACGCGCAACCACTTCGCGCTCGACCTCGGCCTCGACCGCGACGACGTCGTCGGGGCCCTCGACGCCTTCCACCACGGCCTAGAGCGTCGGGTCGACCTGGCCCGGGTCAACGGACGGGTCTTTGTCAACAACGCCTCCATGGGCTTGTACGCCAAGATCGTGCAATCGCCGGCCTATCGGGACGCCAAGATGAAGACCGCCGCCGACATGTTGCCGGACATGATCGGCCCGGACGCCCGCCCGTTCGACCTGCGCTACCTCGGACCCGGCGGCGTCGAGTACCCCACTGCCCACCTCCTCCTCGTGTCGAACAATCCTTACGAGTTGAACCATCTCGGCGGTCGGGGCACTCGCGCCCGGCTGGACCTCGGCACGCTAGGCCTAGTCGCCGCCCGCATCGACGGCCCGAAGGAGGCAGTGACCTTTGTCGGCTTGGAGGCGACGGGCCGCATACGTAGCTTCGGAGGCTGGCTCGAATGGGACGCCCCCCGCTTCCGCGTCGACTCGGCTGGACCGATAGAGATCGGCATCGACGGTGAGGCACTACTGATGGATCCGCCGCTGGTCTTCGAGTCGCTGCCGGGCGCCCTGCGGGTCCGCATCCCCACCCACGCCCCCGGTTCCGCCCCGGCTGCCACAGCCGTGCAACTCACCGGGTCGACCATCGGAGACCTCATCCTCACTGCGGCAGGACGGGGAGTCAGAGCACCCTGACCGCCGGCTCGAGGACGTAGGGATGAGGTTGGATGTCGTCGTCCGTGGGCCTCACGTTGCCGGGTCGATTGCTGGTGTCGGCTTGGTGGAGGGCAGACGAAGTGCTACCCCCAAGCCGACAAAGCCGAAGAGGGCCACGACGAGCATGGCGACCCCGTACGCTCGCTTGGGGTCGGCCAGACCGGCGACCAGGATGGTGCCGGCGATCGCCACCCCTATCGTCGAACCCAGGTTGGAGATACTGCGAGACAGGCCAGAAATCTCCCCTTGAAGGTTCTCGGGGAAGGCGGATTGCACCACATTGACAGATGGGGTGAGCATGACACCCAGCCCCACGCCGATGAGGAACAGGCCCGGGGCGAAGTACCAGGCGCCCGGGTGGCCTTTCACCAGCGCCAACAGGACGACCACGCCAGCGATGGTGACCACAAATCCGGTCAAGATGAGGTTGCGCTGCGGGAACCGCTTGGCCAGACGGCCAGCAGCCAGCGATGACAACAAGATGCCCACGGTGGCGGCGGTAAAGATAACGCCCGTCTGGATGGCGTTGTAATGGCGCACCACCTGCAGGTAGGCGGACACCACGAAGGACGTGCCCATGAGCATCAGCCACTGCACGTTCTGGGTGACCAGGGCCAGGTTAGAGGTACGGTTGCGAAAGAGAGACGTGGAGAGAAGGGCCTCTTTCCCCGCGTGCTCCCGGTTGCGGATCCAGGCAAAGAAGCCGGCCAGGATGAGCGCCCCCACCACCAACAGAATCAGCATCAAGCCAATATTGGTATCGGCGGCCATGATGCCCCCGACGAAGACGACCAGACCGGCGGCGGACAAAACCGCTCCCACCGTGTCGAAGGGCCGAGTCGGGTCAGCGGGCAACGGATCGGTGACGCCACGAGCCAGGACCACGATGATCACGATGATGACGGCCTGGAATACGAAGGCCACTCGCCAACTAATGGCCGTAGTGATCAAACCCCCGATCAGTGGCCCGGTGGCTGCACCGACCCCTCCCATACCGCTGATCACGCCAAACGCCCAGGCCCGGGACTTCATGTCGGTAAAGAGGAGGGTGGTGAGGATATAGACGGGCGGGATCAACAGCGCCGTGCCGACCCCTTCGAAAATTGAGTTACCCAGAATCAGCACCCCGAGCCCAGGAGACACGGCGCTCAGTACCGCCCCGACCCCATAAATGCACAGCCCGATTTGGAAACACCGTTTGCGACCCAGACGGTCAGTCAGCTTGCCGCACGGGATCATCAGGGCGGCCATGACCAACAGGAACAGCGTGATACAAACCTGCACGCCCTGGACCGTGGTGTTCAGGTCGTGGCTGATGTCGGTGATCATGACGTTCATGTTCGATCCGGCGAAGCTACAGATGAACTGGGCCAAGGCCAGCGGAATCAGCATTCTCCGCAACGACGGAGCCATGCTCTTTGGTTCGGCCGCGCTACCCATAGCCGCTTCGAGCCCCAACTCCGTAGGTCATTGAGCCAGCGTAGCCGCGCCCGGAATCCGCGCCCCACCCGTCGGGCTGCTCGGGATGGTGCCCCTGCCGGTCTCGGTGAGTGATCCGACGGGTTCGACGAGCGGCGAGTGTGTTTCAGAAGTGTTAATCCGCGCTGTCCCCAGGTTGTCCACTGGAATCACACACGGACACTTTGCTCAGATAGACCCTTAGCTCGACGGACCCTCTCAAGGAAAACGTCGAGCTGAATGCCAGCGGGCGGCAGTCCCTACGCTGTCGACGCCGGATGGGGCACTCTGCCCGATAGCGGCAGAGTGCCCCGCCCAGGCAGTCACCAGCGACGGTGATCAGGCGGCCACGGAGTCCAGAGCACTGTTGAGCCACGAACGCAGTTGGGTCTCCGGCAGAGCCCCAACCTGACGCGCGACCACCCGACCTTGACGCAGCATGAGAAGAGTCGGAACTCCCTGAACTCCCAGCCGCGTCGATACCCCCGGGGCGTCGTCGACGTTGACCTTGACGACCTTGAGCCGGCCGGCGAATTCGTGAGACGACCGCTCGACGGCAGGACCCACCATCCGACAGGGGCCGCACCAAGGTGCCCACAGGTCGACCAGAACCGGAAGGCGACTGTCGGTCACGCGGTCGAAGTCTGCATCGGTGGCTTCTACCAGCCACGGCAGGTCTGTATGGCACGAGGCACATCTGGGCGTGCCACTGGCTGCGGTCGGGACCCGATTCCGAACACCACAAGAAGGACACGGCACGACCGACGCGCTCACAGGGTCGCCCCCATCGCCGGTGTCACCCATTCCGCATATCGCACGACGCACTCCCTTTCTACCCTTACGGAAAACAGCGAGAGTCGCTACCTTGTTCCACCCGCTAGGTACGTCAAGCTGACCTGGTTGGAACCCTCTAGTGGGGTCGGGGTGGCGATCACTGTTCCGGTCAAGCGGGGACGGGCGCAGTGCAGTACGGGCGACTTCAAGAACCGTACGGCGTCACTGAATGCCAGTTTGCTTCAGGGGGGGCAATCCGGCCGGCCGGCCCCTGCCCGAATACACGAAGCATGTTGCCGACGATGCGCAGCAGGACCGGCTGGCAGCCGGCTGTGTTCGTGGTGCAGGACTGGAGGTCACCGATGAAGGTCGTATCGCCGGTATCGATCACGCCGGCGCCACTGGCCGGATCCGTGTAGTACGTGAAGTCGGAGTAGGTGTCTCCGGACCATTCGCCCTGGTTGGTGTAGGCCTCGGTGAGAGGTATCGGGGAATGGGCGAGCACCTGGAGGTCGTTCGGCACCAGGCCGCCGGCGGGGTCGAGGTGGTCGATGTCGGAGCCGATCGCGTCCGGGATCTGGGAGCCGTCGTGCAACCCGGTGCCGGCGAAGACCCATGACGAGGCGTCGTAGACGACCATCGGCGCCTGGGGCTTCCCCGGCAGGATGTAACCGGAGTACTCCTGTCCGGTCAGGGCGCTGTCGGCGGCATCCCAGGTGTTCGGCGTCACCTCGTTCGGGTCGCCCGCGTGCGATTCGGGGTCCTCCCCAGCGTTGCGGTAGTCGACCTCCTCCCGATCGGCGCCGAGCGGTGAGGGCTCGAGCCGTCCGTGGCGCACGATGGCCGCCCCGCTGAGGAACAGGATGTTGGCCCCCTGGCCCATGGCCTTCTTGGCCGCCTGCAATTCGTTGTAGGTCCACGTCTCGTCGTGATCCAGGGAAAGCCAGGCCCGGTGCGGCAAGGCGAAGCCGGGGTTCTCGGTCAGGGTGATGTCGGTGGCGTAGGTGACGTCCAGGCCCTGCTCCTCCATCCAGTAAATGAGCGGGTACTCGTTCCCGAAGAAATCCTCTGCCCCCTCACCCTCGGCGTAGGGCCGGTCAAGGGAAACGACGCGAGCCCGGTTGCACGGCGGGTAGTCGTCGTCATCGAGAATGCAGCTGCCCAGGCCCTGATAGAAGTCATAGCCACCGAGCGTGTTCCATCCCTGCTCGGTGAGCGTTCGATTGACCAGCAGGTAGGTGGCGCGGCTGCTCGGATCCCACACCGTGAGCAACACGTAAGCCTGGTCGTTGGCGCTATTGGTCAGCTTCAGCACGTAATCGCCGGCGGGCCACTGGGTCGTCACCTGGATCGTCGTCGAGCGTGACCAGTTGTCGCAGCTGACCATGTTCGTGGTGTGGTCAACCGGGCAGGTCGGTTGCTGCTGCCCAGGCAACTGGCCCGAGGACCACACCTCGCGGCCGCCGGTGCCCTGGTAGTAGCCCATCCGGTAGGCGACCACGCCAAACGACGCCGCGCTCGTCGACACGTACAACCCGAACGACTGGCCGTCAGCCACGTAGTTGCGATCGGCAAAGCCCGCAATCGTCCCGGTCGTCGGCGCGTTGGTGATCTTCCACGCGGTGGTACCCGGTCTCTGGTTCTCGGCGATGATCGCTCTCGATTCGACGCCGTTCGACGAGAGGAATGTGGCCGGGCCGCCGGCCGACGGGGGATCCGCACCGTTGGGGGCCGCTGCCGTATGGGCTTCTGCAGCCGTCACCGGGGTTCGTCCGCTCGAAGTTTGCCGGCCAGAGGGGCCCGGCCATACCACGGTCACGACCAGCAAGCAGACTGCCGCGACGCCGACAACGACTGCGGACCTCGCCAGGCGCCGCCGTCGGAGCCGGCGTTGCCGGGCCAAGCGCCGCTGGGCGCGCGTCTCGGTCCCCTGCTGACTCATTCCTTTCACCCCCTCCCCCGACGGCAACTCGCACTCTCACGGACCTCGAAGAGGGGCTGGTGACCGGCACTGACGGGCCAAAGCCCGACGGCACCACCCCACGCTCACGTCCGGGCACACACCCTAGAGGGTCGCGCCCCTGGAGGCACGGGCACCACCCCGCCCAGCGTAGTAAGGCTCTTGCCACGGTCGGTTTGAGCGACCTTGCCGCTCGGTGCAGGGTTTACCCTGAAGCCATGAACAAACCCTCCGAACGTCCGGCGCCGCGCTCGACGTGCGCGCTTGACGACGATGGGCTCGGCGATCGGATCGTGGAATGGAGGACGCTCGCCGCCAGGGCTACGTCGGTGCAGCGGGAGGGGGACATCGCCCGCCTCGTCCTGCCCAGCGACCCAGATCTCGTCGCCGCCACCGCCCGCCTGTGCGTCGCAGAAACGGCCTGCTGCGCGACGACCCGCTTCACCATCGAAATCGGGCGCGCCCAGGTAGTCCTCACGGCCAGCGCTCAGGGCGCACCGGAACTGCTGGAGACCCTCTTTCCTGCGGAGCGCCGCCGTTGACCGCCGCCTGATCGGCGTCCGGCCTGGCGGCTATTCCCGAACCGCCGTCCCTCCACCTCATAGCGACCGGAAATGCACTCGCGCCTTCGCCCCCGCCAGCTCATCGCGACCTACCCGGAGCTGACCGCCGTGCTCTTAGCGGCGGCAATCGGTCTCGTCTGGCCCGCGCCGCTGGCCTGGCTGGCCCGGTACGAAGGCATCAACGTCCTCCTGGCGATATTGGTCTTTGCCACTGCGCTGACGGTCGAACCCGCGGCCCTGCGCCGGCTGGGCGAAAGCTGGCGGCCACTCGTCGCCTGTGCCGTGACCGGGATCACCCTGTTGCCCGCGTTGTCCTGGGCCGCGTCACGTCTGGTCGCAAAGGGATCGCTCCGCGAGGGTGTCATGGCCATCGGACTGGCGCCTTGTGAGATCGCCTCGGTCGCCACCACGGCTATGGCCGGCGCGGCGACGGCACTGGCGGCGGGGATACTCGTGTCCTCGACGCTGGCGACGATCACGCTGGCCGGACCGATCCTCAGCCTGGAAGCCGGTCACGCCGACATCCACCCCGGCCACATCGCCGCCAACCTGGCCCTTGTCGTTGCCCTTCCGCTTGCTGCCGGCCTGATCCTGCGAGGGCTCCGGCCACTCGGTCCCAAGGTGGAGGCGGCCGCCACCACTGCTGCAACTCTCGCGGTCGCCGCACTCGTCGCTCTCATCGCCGCCGAAGTCCACCTTTCGAGTCGATATCTCGAAGTGCTGGCGGGTCTGATCCTCTTCCTCCTCAGCTCTGCAGTCCTCGGATGGTTCCTCGGGCGCCACCGCCGCCGGCCCGACGGAGTCGCGGTGCTCCTCACCACGTCCATGCGCGACTTCGCTATCGCCGCCTCGCTCGCCGCCACCGCCTTCGGACCCGCCGCCGCCGCTCCCCTCGGCGTGTACGGCATCCTGGTCCTTATTTGGGGCACCGCCGCTGCCGGCACCATGCGCCGCCGCATTCTCCGGACGGCTCCGAGCACCCCCAATGGATAACCCCGACAAACGCCTTCGGGCCGTGCATTTTCCAGCAGGGCGGCATCGAACAGCCAAGGGCCGTCCGTCCCGCTCGGGAAGAAAGATCGGCGGCGATCAACCGAGCCGAGCGCTACCATTCTGTCCCAGGCGGTTACCGCCTGAGATGGGGCTGGTCGGGCAGGTACGGGTACAGCCGCTGCGGCGTAGGGAGTGTCATGGAAAGAGCGGAGTTTCTCGGCACGGACGACCAGACCTGGTGGCTCTATGAGGTGCAGCCAGACACCCGCATTGAAGAGGCCCGACGGCAACTGGGCTACGCGTTCGGCTGGACGGAGACTGAGTGGTTCCTCGACCCCTACCGGCGCCAAGCGCTCTTTGATTTTCTCCAGACAAATGGCGCTCGACATCTCGTGGACCTCGATACGGTCACCTACGACGAGGACCGACTGCGATGGATCTCCACCGTGAAGGACTTGTCTGCCTCACTGCAGCAGACGGCAGACAAGGGCCAGTCGGCCACCACGGCGAGGTCGACCCAAGCGCCCAGCCAAGCCAGGCCGCCAGTTCCACCCCCGGCCGGACCGGCGAAGAAGTCGATCTTCAAGGCGAAGGCGACATCCAGTCCGGCCCCCGCCAGCGGGCCCGACACAGCTACCGCCCCAGTGGCGGGCGAGACGCCCCCAGCCACCCAGTTGGAGGAGACCATGCAGGCGGTCTTCTCAGACCTGGGCGGTGGCGGCCTTGCGGATCTGGCGCAGGAGTTGGGCGTCGAAACAGCAGAACTCGACAGCATCGTCAACGATCCTGACTTCGAACGCCAAGTGCGCGAAGAAGTCGCTCGAATCGTCAGCGCCTGAAACGGGGAGGTCGCGTGGCTCCGGAAACCGATCCTGAGAAGAAAGCGGCATTGCAGCGGGCGGCGGTGGTGGCGGTGGCCCAGAAGATCGCCGCCCACTCGGGCGCCTCGCAGGCGGCACCCGCGGACCCGCCGGCGGCCCCGCCTCCACCCCGATCCATCTTCAAGGCCAAGAGCACCGCTGCGGCACCTGCGACCTCCGCGACCGCCCAAATTCCGGCCAGCCCCCCTCCGCACCTGGCCGCCAGCCGGACGCTCACCGCGATGCCCGGCGCCGCGGCCCAGGCCCGGGCACAAACGATCGCGCCGACTACCGACCGCATCCAGGTGCCTACCAACAACGGCCGCATGAGCCTGAATCCCACGGCCGCCCTGGTCTTCGGTTCGTATGAGGAAGTGCTCGAGTATTCAACGGCCGGCACACTCAGCTTCAAGGAGCTGCTACTCGGCGCCACCCAGGAAGGGGAGGTGGCCTTCCACGTGCCGGTGCGCTGGACGTTCCCTTCCGGGGGAAATCGGCCGTCGGACGCCCCCCTGACCGGCACCGCTCTGGCCCACGTGAGAGTGCCGTTCAGCGTTGCCGCGGACAAGGACAAGCCTGATCAAATGGTGGTCACCTGGCAAACTGCCCGCACCGTGGCCATGACGTCCGAGGGTGGTGGGGTCACGTTGTCGGGAGCACCGGTCACGACCGACTCGACTCCGCACGGCGGGGCGGTAACCATCACCCCGAGCCTGCAGTTCCAGGAGCAGCTGGCCCATGCCACAACCCACGGCAGCATCACGATGTCCCATGGGACCACGGGAACAGTGTCGGCTGGATTCTTGGGCACAGGTGGATCAATCGCCCAGACCGAGCAAGTTTCTCACGACGTGAAACCTGGCCATCAAGACCAGAGTCAGGTCAGCGTCACGGATTCCTTCTCCATGAGCTTCACCGCCAACGTGGTCTTGCCCAAACCTGACCAGATACCGACCACCGCGCAGTTGGAGGTCCTGTTCGCAGTCGATTCGGACTCGACCACGAGCGGCGGTGAAGAGGAAAAGATCACCCAGTGGTACCAGGCGCTCGACAAGAGGGTCCGGGACTCGATCGAGTCAGGCAAGACGAAGGTAAACCTGCTCGGGAAGGCGTCCGCAACCGGCTCGTTCGAGCACAACCGAAGGCTGGCAGAGCGGAGGCTCGCCCACGTGAAGGACATCCTTCAGGACCTGGCCGGTTCAGACGCCTCTTTCCATACCCAGGCAGTCGGTCGTTCGCAACCACACCGTCAGGGGGAAGATCCAGAAGAAAGAGTGGTAGTGGTCACCCTCGGCGACAACCGACCGGCGGCGGTGGTGACTGACGAGCCAAAAGCGGATCAGCCACCCGCCAACGAGCCGGGTCGCTAACCCTCAGGCGGCCTGGCCGCCCACTGTCGATCAGAACTCGTCTGCACCGCTCCGTGGGTGGAGAAGGCATCGAGACGGTGTGGAGCGCTCCCGACTCGGCTTCGGTCAGATCCGCCGAGAGGAGCTTTGTTAGTGTCGTCTGATGCAATCCAGCGCTGGCGAGGGGTCAGGAGGCAACGACGACGATCTGGTGCGGCGTCAACGGGCCGAGCTGCAAAACGCCTATCTCAGCGGCACCCGCCGCCTCCGATGGGATGCGGGCCGACTGGCGGTCGAGCGGGAACGACGCCTGCGCGAACTGCTCGCGTGGGCGGCCGACCGTTCGTCGTTCTGGCAGGACCGGCTGGCGGGACGAGACCTGGCAACGTTCAATGAGGCCGATCTTCCGTCGCTACCGATCCTGACCAGGGCTGAGATGATGCAGGAGTTCGACCGCCTGATCACGCTGCCCGGGTTGACGCTGGCTCGGGTGTCCGAGCACGTCGAGCATTTGGAGGCCGACCGGTACCTGGAGGGTGAGTACCGGGCCATCAAAACCTCGGGCGCGACTGGTAGCGAGGCCTTCCACCTGTACGGCTGGGACTCGTTTGTCACCTTCGTGGTACAGGGGTCGCGATGGACGGGGCGACGCGGAGAACCGCCCGAAGCGGTCCTGGCCCAGATCTTCTCGTGCAGCCTAAAACACGAATCCGGCGTGTTCCACGCCTTCAGCACGTTCGAGAGCGGGGGGCCACCGTCACACTGTTTCTCGGGCACGATGCCGCTGGCCGATCTGGTCGCCGGCCTGAATGCCGCCGAGCCCGGGGTGGAGGCGCTGCAAGGATGGCCGAGCGTCATCCGTCTGTTGGCCCTGGAGGCGCTCGCTGGTCGGCTCACGATCAGGCCGACGTGGGTGAGTGTCGCGGGCGAGGTGTGTAGCCCGCTGGTGCGGGAGGCGGTGCGAGCGGCTTGGGGTATCGAGCCTTCAGAGTTCTGGGGCTGTTCGGAGGGGACCTACGCTTTTCCGTGCGGGGTCGGCGAAGGAATGCATATTGCCGACGACCTGGTGATCCTCGAGCCGGTGGACACACAGGGCAACGTCGTCCCGTACGGACAGCCGGCGGATCGGGTGCTCTTGACGAACCTCTACAACTTCGATCAGCCGTTGATCCGGTACGACCTTGCGGATGCCATGACGATCATTGACGCCCCCTGCCCCTGCGGTTCCGGCCACCGGAGGATCACCGACGTCCGGGCTCGCATGAACGGGAGCCTCGACTGGCCTGGCGGGGTGGCCGTGCCCCAACGGGAGCTCGAGACGATCCTTCTCGCCTGGCCCGGTATCGCCGACTTTTTCGTGGACCAAACGGAGGGCGGCGTCGACCTGTCACTTGTGACCAACGGTTCATGCGACCGCGAGCGACTCCGCGAGGAACTCGTCGAGGTGCTGGCGAGACACGGGCTGGCCGCCCCTGAGGTCGAGGTGCAGGAGGTTGAAGAGCCCGAGCGCCTCTGGTCGGGCAAAGTGCGACAGTTCGGGCCGCGTTCCTGAGCGACGCGGTCTACCTGAAGGCGGCGGCGAGGGCGTTGCGGCCTTCTGCGGCCAGGTCCATCCAGGCGTCGGAACCCTCTTCGAGCAGCTGCCGCCCGGCTCGGACCAGGGCGCCAATCGCCACGCTGTAGAAAGCGCTGCCAACGGAAATGCGGGCCACCCCTCTACGAGCCAACTCGGAGACGCCAGGTCCGCCCGGCACAAGAAGGACATTCACAGGGAGATCGACCGCCGAGACGACTGCACCGATCTCGGTCAACTCGATCATGCCGGGGGCGTACAGGACGTCCGCGCCGGCTTCCTGGAAAGCTTGCAATCGGCTGATGGTGTCGGCCAGGTCGGGATGGCCCCGCAAGTAGTTCTCCGCCCTGGCCGTCAGGACCAAGCCCGAACTCGTCCCGGCATGGGCGGCCTCGGCCGCGGCGGCGACTCGTTCGGCGGCCTCGGCGACACGGTAGAGAGGATCGTCCATGCGGGTGGTGAAGTCCTCTATGGAGCAACCGGCCAGCCCCGCCTCAGCAGCATTGGCCACTGTCGTCGCCACCTCGTCCGGCCGATCGGCGAAGCCGTTCTCCAGGTCGGCCGACACGGGTACGTCAACTGACGATGCCACCGACGCGGCGTGGGCGATCGCCTCGGCCCGGGAAACCCGATAATCCGAACGCCCGAGGGTGGCCGCGAACCCGCCGCTCGTTGTGGCCAGGGCGGCAAAGCCGATGTTGGCGAGCACCCGAGCCGCGCCCTGATCGGCAGGGTTGGGCATGATCAGCGGCGACCCTTTGACATGCAGCGCCTTGAACCTGGCTCGCTTTTCCTCAATGTTCATGCTGGCAACCTAAGGCGGTCATGCGCCGGTGCGCTCGCGGTGCCTGCACCCCGGCCAACAGCACGGACGACGCTTGCCTTCCTCGAGCTCCTCTCGGGTCCGGCGGATCCGGCGTTGTCGGGTGCTCTCCTGTTTGGCATCCTCGACCCAACAGATGAACTCGTTGCGGGCCAGAGGTGTTATGTCCTTCCAGGCATCAAGTGCCGTCGGGTCGGCCATCAGCGCGGAACGCAGATCCGGGGGCAAGGTATGCACTACCCCACCCGGCACGTGCTGGCTCCTCATAGGGCCAGGGTAGCGATCCCCCAATGACAACCCGCGTGGTGGGAAGCGCTGGCGGTCGAGGTTGGGCTGGTTGCCCCCTGGACAGCAGCGCGGTACGGTGCGGGAAGATCGACCGCACTGGGGGTCTCTCGTGAACGAGAAGTCGAGCGATCAGCTGCTCACCGAACTGGTTCTGGCGGCGGGTCGGCCGCCCTCCGTCACGCTCCTCGACGATCCAGAACCGGAGCCGTTGTTCTGTCCGATCATCTCCGCTGACGACCACCTGCTCGAGCCGCCGCACCTGTTCGCGGACCGGCTCCCGAGCCGCCTGGCGGAACAGGCACCGTACGTCACCGTCGACTCCGACGGCTTCCAATGGTGGATCGTCGAGGGCCAACGGGTTCCCAACCTGCTGTTGAACGGTGCGTCCGGTCGACCCATCTCGGAGTGGGGTGATTTCAACACCCATTACGACGAGATGCGTCGGGGCGTGTGGGACCCGGCCGTACGACTTCAGGACATGGATCTGGCGGGCGTTTGGGCCAGCCTGTGCTTCCCCTCCACGCTCTGGGGATTCGCGGGTACGCGTTTCGCGAGGATGACGGACCACGACCTCGGGATGGCCTGTCTGCGGGCGTACAACGACTGGATGGTCGAAGAGTGGGTCGGCACCGACTCGCGCCGCTACATCGCCTGCCAGCTCCCGTGGCTCGCCGACCCTGTGCTCGCGGCCGACGAGATCCGGCGCAACGCGTCCCGCGGTGTCCGCAGCGTGTCGTTCTCGGAGAATCCCGAGGGCATCGGCCTACCGAACATCTACAGCGATCATTGGGATCCGTTTTTCTCCGCCTGCGAAGAGACCGCCACCGTCGTGAACCTCCACGTCGGGTCGTCGGGCATGACGAGGCGTCCCTGCTCCAGCTCGAAGTCGGCCACATTGATCGCCCTCTTCCCCGAGAGCGGGATCGAGGCCCTGGTCGACTGGGTCTTCGCCCGCGTCCCTATCCGGTTCCCCGACTTGAAGGTCGTCCTCTCCGAGGCCGGAGTGTCATGGGTCCCGATGGCCCTCGAACGACTGGGCCGGGCCGAGCGGTCGAGGGGCAGTGTGCTCAACGACTGGGACCGCGATTTGCCGTCGCCGGTGGAGCTGGCCCGGCGGAGCTTTTATTTCACCTCGATCGAGGACCCCTCCGCCTTTCGGCAGCTCGACCTCATTGGCGAGGACCGAGTGATGGTCGAGACGGACTATCCGCACTACGACAGCACCTGGCCGGCATGCCAGGCCATGATCCGGGGTCAGCTCTCCGGGCTGAATCCCGCCGTGATCCGGAAGGTCTGCTTCGAGAACGCGGCGGCGGTCTACGGCCACCCACTGCCGCCGGCCGATATGATCGCCCGCTCCGAGGTGGCCCATTTCGAGGTGGCGCCAGCCCTCTGAGCCGACCTCGTTCACGCTGGCCCCAGCGTGGATCCTTTTTTGGTATCTAAACCGCGTATTACGCGGTTTAGATACCAAAAAGGAGGCGACTTCGGGCGATGACGTCACGGCCCGAGGAGCGGTGCGGGTGCCGGTGCCAGCGCCGGTGCCAGTGCCGTGCCACCCGGTGCGTGGGGTCGACACCTTTGTACCCCCGGTCACTGCATGCAGTGACCGATGCGACGGCCACCACCTGTGCACGTCGCGACAAATGGTCAAAGGTGGAGAAGACCCGGCTGGGGATGGGTGCCCATCCGGCCCAGCCGGCGACCCTATTTCGGGGTGATCGAGGACGAGCGCTGTCCGCATTGCCCATACGGTGGGCCGATGGTCGGGATCGATGACGTCAGGGCGCTGGCAGCTACCCTCCCTCGGTCCTATGAAGTCCTGGTCCGGGACCGGGTGAAATTCCGGGTCGGCCGGCTCGTGTACTTGGCGTTCTCGAGGGATGAGCAAGTGATGGGCTTCGCTTTCCCCAAGGACGAACGGGACGCGCTCGTGGCGTCGGACCCGGCGAAGTTCCTGATGCCGCCCAGAGCCGACCTGCGCTACCACTGGGTGTGCGTCCGGCTCCGTGCCCTCGATCACGACGAGCTCGCCGAGTTGGTGCTCGACGCCTGGAAGATGGTCGTACCGCAAAAGCTGGCCCGCTCCTACCTCGAAGAGGAGGGGTGAGACGGCGCCAGCCCGGGCGTCGATCACCGCGTCGGGCTCACCCTCAGAATGGCCTGGACCGTTGATAGGGTGCCGCGCATGGCCGTCGACGACCCGATCCTCGATCTCGTAGGCAAGCCCGGAGGTCCCCTGGCGGACGCGGCGTTGTGGTCCCTGACCGTCTCCACGGTGGCGTCCATCACCTCGGACTACCGCCGCGTCACCTTCGAGGGGCCAGGTCTCGACCAGCTCCGCTTCCGCGCCGGACAGGATCTCATGCTCCGGATCCCTGGGCCTCAACAGCGGACGACGAACCGCCGCTACACCATCCGCCGCGCCGACCCGCAGGCGTCGACGGTCACCATCGACATGGTGGTCCACGGAGATGGACCCGGAGCGCGCTGGGCCGGCGACGCCGCGCCTGGGCACGGCATCGACGCCATTGGCCCTCGGGGCAAGATCTGGCTCGACGACTCGGCCGAATGGCACCTGTTCATCGGAGACGAGACCGCGCTGCCCGGCATGTCGATCATGGCCGAGACGTTGGCCGCGGAGGTGCCCGGCGTCATGGTGGTCGAACTGCCGAAGCACGTCGCAGACCACGACCCCGCCCTGGCCTCCGACCAGGGCGTGACGATCACCTGGATCGAACGAGGGGACGATGAGGCGGGTGAGCCTGCTCGTCTGGTCGCTGCCGCCGAGCAGATCGCCTTACCTCCGGGGAGAGGGCACGCTTACGTCGCTGGCGAGATGAGGGTTGTGCGAGCCGTAGCCGGGGTGCTGCAGGCCCGGGGGCTCGACGCTTCAGCGGTTGCTGCCAAGGCCTATTGGCGGCGAGACAGTGCCAACGCTCCTCATGGCGAGCCGCTGGATCCGGAGGGGCCGAGGGCGGACTCTCGCGGGTGATTTGTATCAAAACCACCTGTTGAAGTCTCCTCCAAGGCTAGATTGCGTCCGGCCATCAACCGCTTTCATGGCCGGGGTGAAACCTCATGAGTCAGCAGGGACAGGGAACAGTGCTCTACCAGGCCTATCAAGCACAGCAAGACGTGATGGGCCCGGTGTATGGGTTCGCCAACCTCTCGAGCAGATGGTTGGCAGCCTTACCGAAGCCCTGGTCCGACAGCCCGATGGTCCGTCAGCTGCGGGCCTCATACGAGATGGTCGGCAGACTGCGACTCACCCATCAACGCCCTCCGTTCCGGGTGGAAAGCGTCGAAGTCGACGGCAAGTTGCACCCGGTGAGGGAGGAGCTGGTGATGACGACTCCGTTCGCCGCCCTCCGCCGTTTCACGACCGCCGAGCCGAGCGGTCCACGGCCGCAGGTGCTCCTCGTAGCGGCCATGGCGGGTCACTTCCCGACCCTCCTCCGCAACACCATCCGGACGCATGGTCGCGGACTGTGACGTGTACGTCACCGACTGGTTCAACGTTCGGGACGTCCCTCTCGACGAAGGGCGGTTCGGTCTCGACGAGTACATCGAGCACGTGATGACGTTCCTCGAACGGATGGGACCGGGTGCGCACCTGTTCGCCGTCTGCCAACCCTGTCCGGCAGTCGTGGCGGCCACGTCGCTGATGGCCGCCGACCGTCATCCCTGCCTGCCGCGGTCGATGACGCTGATGGCGGGACCGATCAACTGCAACATCAATGCGACCCAGCTCGACCAGATGGCGCAGGAGGTCCCGCTGCAGTGGTTCGAGCGCCACGTGTTGACCACGGTACCCCGGCGGTACGCGGGCGCGGGCCGGCGCGTCTATCCCGGGTTCCTCCAGATCGCGGGGTTCCTCAATCTCGACATCCCGCGCCACGTATCACAGCACGTGGCCCTCTACGAGCACCTCTTTTTCGGCGAGGACGAAGAGGCCCAGGTCATTCGGACGTTCTACGACGAGTACTTTGCCGTGAGCGACGTGGCCTCAGAGTTCTTCCTCGACACGGTCGACGCCGTCTTCCAACGCAATCTGCTTTGGCGGGGTGAGCTCACATGGAAAGGGCGGATCATCGATCCGGGAGCCATCTCCACGACGGCTCTCCTGACCATCGAGGGCGCCAATGACGAGATCTGTCCGCCGGGCCAGACGAGTGCGGCGCAGGAACTCTGCTACAACATCGACCCGGACAAACGACTGCAGCACGTCCAGGCCGGTGTCGGTCACTATGGGGTCTTCTCCGGCAGCCGGTGGGAGCGGGACATCTATCCGATCATGCGAGAGTTCCTCGTCGCCAACGACCTGGGGGACTAAGCCAACCCGCCGACGCGGCAGACTCTGCCGACTCCTCTTACGACGAGGCGGCGAAGCGAGCCCGTAGGACTTTCTTGTCGAACTTGCCGACTGCGGTCTTCGGTACGTCGTCCATGAGCTCCACTCGGTCCGGCAGCTGCCATCTCGCGAACCCGCGCGCTTCGAGGCTGGCCCGGATGCTCTCGAGCGATGGCGCCCCCTCGGGACCGGCCACGATGCACGCCAGTGGCCGCTCGATGTACTTGGGGTCCGGGATGGCGATCACCGCCGCCTCGACGACTCCCGGCAGGCCCATGATGGCGGCCTCCATGTCGACAGAGGAGATCCATTCGCCACCGGACTTGATGAGGTCCTTGGTCCGGTCGGCGATGACGAAGTACCCGTTGGGAGATCCGATGGCGATGTCGCCCGTATCGAACCAGCCGTCTTCTGTGAACTGCTCGGCCCCGATCCCGTGCACGTACTGATCGGTCACCCACGGCCCGCGTACGTGCAAGCCCCCCATGGTGATTCCATCGAAGGCAACCTCTTTGCCCTGTTCGTCCCGGATGCTCACTTCGAGCCCCGGCACGGGAAGACCGGCCTGCGTCCGCGCCGCGGTGGTGACCTCGTCCTCCGACCAGCTCCTCATCTGCTCGTGGGGCCAGGCCATCGAGGCCAGCGGGGAGGTCTCGGTCATTCCCCACGCCTGCACGATCCGGGCCCCGAACTCCTGCGCATAGCGCTCGATCAGCGAACGCGGAGGCTGGCTCCCGCCGGAGATGATGTGGCGGATGTCCGACAGCCGGACCTGTCGACGAACCAGTTCGTCGGCCAGTCCGATCCACACCGTGGGTACGCCGGCGGCGATGGTGACCCGCTCACCGAGCAGCAGATCGGCAAACGCGGGGGCGTCGAATGCACCGGCGTAGAAGACCAGCTTCGCCCCGACGGCGACGGCGGCGTGCGGCAGTCCCCACGCCCCGGCGTGGAACATCGGCACCTGCGGCAGCACACAGTCTCCCGGCCCGACGGACATACCGGCCGCCGACGTCACCGCCAGGGCGTGGAGGAACGTCGAACGGTGGGTGTAGAGAACGCCCTTTGGTTTTCCCGTCGTCCCCGACGTGTAACACAGGCCGGCAGGATCGCGCTCGTCGAGGGCCGGCCGCGGCAAACTCCCCCGACTGCGAGCCGATCAGTTCCTCGTAGGCCACCCACGCGGCAGCGCTACCTTCCCGGCTGGGCGCTGGTCCGTCGAGCACGATCACATGGCGTAGTCCGGGTACCTGCGGCAGTACGGAGTCGAGCAGCGGCAGAAACTCGGACTCCACGAGCACGGCCGCGTCGTCCGCGTCGTTCATGATGAACGCCAGCTCGGCGGCGGAGAGGCGCAGGTTCAACGTGTGGAGAACCCGCCCCGAGCAGGGCACGCCGAAGTAGGCCTCGAGATGGCGATACCCGTTGTAGGACAGGGTGGCCACCCGCTGTCCAGGCTGGATGCCGAGGGCATCGAGACCGTGCATGAGCTGCTGAGCTCGCCGGGAGAAGTCACCGAAGGTGTACCGGTGCACCTCGCCGTGCGACGAGCGACTCACGACTTCGGTCTGATGGTGGTGACGCCCGGCCGGCGAGAAGAGCAACCAGGTCGTCAGCGGCACATCCATCATCAGAGGATCCTCCTCGGTCGAACCAGCACACTGGAATACTAAGGATCGCCAGCCCGGGCGACTCCACCTGGTGTCAGTTGACCACGTCCAGCGGCTCGAGGAAATGTGAAGATCCCCTACCGCCTCAGCTGCGAATGAGCGCCCCGAGCCCCTCCGGGTCGAACAGCACCTCCGATTCGACCGGCTCCCCATCCAGCCATGCGGCCGGGGTGCCTCGCGGGTCCTGCTCCTGGAATTTCCGGTCGATCTCGATCACCCACCGTTCGTAACGGCTGTCGCGAACGCCGCGCTCGTAGTTGGGCTCGCGCAGGCCGGCCCGACGGCCGATCTCCACCAGATCGGCGACGGTGAAGCCGCCGCTCTGCTCGGGGGGCTGGGCGGCGAAAAGCTCGCGTCGGAGCTCGTCGAACCGGCCGGACTCCGCGGCCAACGCCAACGCGTTGTCGGCGCGGACGGACTCGATCCCGAGAAAGCAGCGCATCCGGTACTCGATCGCCACCGCTCCCGCGGCTACCTCACGGCGGAGCATGTCCCCCGACGCCTCCTCGAACTGTCGACAGTAGGGGCACTGGGGGTCCTCGAAGAGCACCAGGCGGCGGCGGGCCCCCTCACTCCCGACCAGCACCCCACCTGAGGGGGTGTGCCCACCCGGCGTAGCGACTGCAGCAGAAGATTCCATATCTCTCTTCTACCCGATGACTCGCGCGCAGTTAGGCTATACCCTTCCGGCGCTCTACCCCACGATCGTCTCAGGAGCACGAAGACCGCGGTAGGTATGCGAACGTCAGGCCACCTCGACCGCGGGATTTCCCGGCTCGACCTGGCGCGCCTGAAAGCCGGGGTGATCCGGATCGACGTTGAACGAGACGATACGCCGGGGGCGGATCCTGATGATCTCGGGGGCCAGGTGCCCCTGGAGGTCGTGGGTACCGACCGTCGCCTGCGCGACGCCCCGCACTTCGAGGAAGTGAGCGCCGTCCATGCCGGCCTCTGTGACCTCGTCGACCACGAAGGCCACGTTCGGGTTGTCCCTGACGTTGCCGTACTTGGTGCTGCTGGCCATGTTGAACCCGGTGATGTCAATGGTGTCAAGCGCCGGGTTGTAGGTGAACCCCACCGGCTTCACCTGAGGACTCCCGTTGGGCCCGATCGTGGCCAGATGACCTCGGGGTTGGCGGGTGAGGAATCGGACTTCGGCCGCGCTGAACGTCATGAGATCGAGGGTAGAACCTCAAGTAACATTGAGGTCAAGGGGAGATTTGCGTCAGTGATGTATCTGGCTCGCGGCGATCAGCAGAGCGGCGACCGCTATCCCACCGATGACGGCCGCCGCGATGAGCAGGGCGGTAAACCGGCGGGGGAGCACGGGTATCTGCTCGAAGGTGATGTGGCGCTTCGCTTCCTCGTCCCGGTTCCGGCCCAGGGAACCTGACTGAGCCGGGGCGAGGAACACGTCGAAGCTGCGCTCGGTTGGTTTTCGCAACAGCCGGGGCCGGCGGGTCCGTGCTTTGAAGAGCACGCTGTCCCGGCTGCTCGCCGGCATGCGCACCGCCGAAGGGCTCACGGCAAAGGACAGGGCGTGTTCGGGATTGACGATCACCGGCCGCAACTCGGCCGTGGCGTTTCCTCGGTTCTCCACGTGTATGACGTGCCGGCTCGACCAGCGAGCCCGAACGACTGTCGGCTCCACGTCGAAGCTGATATCGCTCAGCGGGTCGACCGTGAGGATCGCCTCCACCACGGTGGAGAGGGTGGGGTCAGCCGGCGAGAAGCACCGCACCGCGAAGGGAATATCCGAAGCGGGCGCCGGAGGCGCGACGGGTGGCACAAAGGCGATCTGGGCTTGGGCTTCTCCCGCGGTTGGCAGGGCGATCACGGGTGGCATGACTCGGCCCCAGCGGGCAGCCGGGCCCAAGAGCTCGAGCTGGTTGTCTTCACCCCCGCGACCACGGTTGCGGATGGTAAGGGCCGTCACCGCCTCCTGCCCTGGCGCGGCATGGAGATGAGTGTCGCTCAACACCAAGCTGGGTATTGTCGTCGCCGTCTCTTGCAGATGCGCCGCCTGGATGGCGATCGGAGCCTGCCCGGGGGCCAGCACGCCGACCACGAAGGGGTGCCGCTTGTCCGACGCGGCATACAGCGTCTGTCGGGGCGCGACCGTGACGTGAGCCTGACCCTTCGCCCCCGGCTCCAACTCGATGAAGTCGGGGTTAGCCGCAAGCGACAGTTCGTCGCCGGGCTGCGAGACGTGCACATTTACTCTTATGAAACTGTTGCCTTCGTTCTGGAGATCGAGGCGATGGCTGCCGCCGGCCGATCCGGCCGACTGCAGCGGATTGAGTGACGCGTTCACGTCCACGAACACACCGACGTCGACTGTCCCGTCCCCTCGATCGACGACCGCCGAGTCGGACTGCGACGTGCCGATCAGACGATATGACGAAACGCCCGACCGGACATGCCAGGAACGGGGCGGACGGAAGACTACTTGGACCTCCCCCTTCTGCTTGGGAAAGAGTCCTACCTCGTTCGGCTCGACCGTTGTCCAGGACTCCGTCTCGCCCTCGACGGTGAAGATCACCTTCTCGACGACATCGCCACCATTACGAACCCACGCCGCCACCTTGACTTCTCCTCCGGGGACCACGGAGCAATGGTCCTCGACGAGTTGCATGGTGATCCGCCGCTCATGGACTCGGGACTCGACCGGGAAGCCGAGGAAATTGCTGCACTTCACACACCAGATGTCGTCACTGCTCTGCGCGTCTTGATTCTCCCAGCCGCACTTCTCACAAATTCGCACGAATGACCCACCTCATGCTGTGGCCGAATGACGATAGCCGAATCTCATGTGTCTCCAGCCTGGATGCGCCGAGTTAGATCCCCAGAACACGGTGTACACCCTCGCCCAGGATCACGAGCGCAGCCACAATCACGGCGAGCACCAAGAGCACGAGCATGGAACGAAAGACGATGGTCGGGATGGCCAAGCTCTCGTTGTAGGGCGCCCGCCGGCCGCCGTTGCGGGCCCGCATGGTCTGGTGGAACTGTTGCCGGCGCATCCCTCCGAAGGGGCTCGTCACCTTGCCCGGGTTCGTGTAAGCAGCGCCCTGAGTTTGCTCGTCTACAGGCAAGGACGACGGGCGCAACTCCCGGCCGCAGCGGCTGCAGAACCAGGAATCGGAACGGTTGGACGTGGCGCAATTCGGACAGGGGTTTCCGGCCCCGGACAGCCCGGGCCCACCAGCATCGGACGGTGGAGCTGCTTGGTGCTCCCACGACGGAACGACCGAGCCCGCTGGCGGTTGCCCACCCACGGGCGACGGGGTCTCCCGCGGCGAGCCGGCCTCCTTCGACCCAGTTGGCTGAGCCTGATCAGGAGCGACGACGGGTACTGCGTACGCCGCATCTGGGGCGCCAATCGGTACCGCGTAGGAGGGGCCAGGATCGGTGACCGGCGGCTCCTCGTGGATGGCCGCAGCCACGACCGGCTCCTCGGAAGGGACGATCGCGGCATCCGGTGGTTGGGGATTGACCGCGACCACCTCTGCCGGTACGGGGTCGGATCTGGGCGCAACCTCCGGCGGAGCCTCGCGGGGACCGCGACCAACCTCCGAAGCCGCAGTGCTCGGCCTGGCCTCCGGAACGGCAATCACTTCAGTGGCGTCAGGAGCGCTGCTGGCGTGGTGGAAGATCGCCTGGGTGTTGCCGAGCTTTACCTCATCTCCGTCGCGCAGCCGGTACGGAACCGTCAAGCGGTCCCCGTTGACGTAGGTGCCGTTGGTCGAACCGAGGTCCTCCATCCAGACCGCGTCTGCACCTCGGTGGATACGAGCGTGGCGCCGGCTCACGGCCGGGTCAGGAACGGTGATGTCGGCGGAGGCGTCCCGGCCCAACACCTGATCGAAGCCCGCGGGGATGTCCACGACCAGATCCATGTCGCCCTTGCTGCTCGAGACGATCTCGAGGGACGGTATCTCTGTCGCCATGCCTTCAGGTTCTCCGGTCTGCATCCACCCCAGACTCAGCTAGCGATATCGGTCGCCAGCCCGCCTGCGTCGGGTTCGCCGGTCGGCCTGGAGGGAACCTACTCACCAGCCTCACGGTTGTGAAGAATAGTGACGGTGGCTGACGCGCATCATCGACCGCTCTGCGTCCATTTCGGAGGTCCATCGTCCTAGCCCGCTCAGGTCGGAAGAGACGTGGAGCCCAGCTCCGAACCCTGCACGTGGGATGGAGAACGCATGGAGATGGGGTGAAGAAAGGTTGGCCCTGGCGAGCGGCTCGTTGGCGGCCGCCCCCCTTCGCCGACCGCCCCTGAGGGTACAGTCTGGTAGTGACGTACAACAGCGTGGGCTTGCTGGGCCGCGGTAGCTCCGGCGTGGTGGAGCTGGCGGTCGACAGCGAGGGCCGCCAGGTCGCCACCAAGCGGGTGGCCCTGACCGGCTCGGCCGCGCAGATGCGGGCTGCTCATCAGCGGCTGCGCCGAGAGGCCGACGTGCTGAGTCGGTTGGCCCACCCAGGCATCGTGCCCCTCCTCGATATCGTCAGCGACGGCAGTGACCTCCTCCTGGTCTTCCCCGCCTACCCGGAAAACCTGGAGGATCGGGTGGCCCGGCTTGGTCCGCTTGGTTCGGAAGAAGTGGACCGGATCGGTTGGACGCTGGTCGCGGCGCTCGCCGCCGCCCACCGTCACGGGGTCACCCACCGGGACATCAAGCCGGCCAACGTGCTGTTCAACGAGGCAGGCGAGCCGGCTCTGGCCGACTTCGGCACGGCCGTCACGTGGGACGTCACGGCCGGACTCACGGAGCCTGGCCTGGTCGTGGGAACGCCCCTGTGGATGTCGCCTGAGCAGGCGCGTGGCGAGCATCCGGGGCCGGCCAGCGACATCTACTCCCTCGCCGCGACCCTGCTGTATGCGGCGACCGGGCTGACGCGACAAGGGCTCGAGGAAAGTCGGCCGGCGAAGAGCCGGACCGACCGGCGGCTCCGATCCGCCCTCGCCGCCCTCGCCGCCCTGGACCCGCAACTCACCCTGCCCCTGGCCCGCATGCTCGATCAACGACCCGACCGCCGGCCCAGCGCGGCCGGGTTGCTGGGCGGACCGGACGGAACCGGCTCGATCGCAGTGGTAGCCCGGCGACGGGCTCCCCCCAGAGCCCAGCTGATCCCTCTCGGCCGCGGATGGGCCGGTCTCGGCCGCGGGTTGGCCCGCCTGCTCGGCCCGCCGGCTGATCGACCTCCGGGACGGCTCCGGCGCGGGCTGCTGTGGACGGCGGTGCTCGCGCTCGGAGCGCTCGCCGCCGGGGCGGTCGCCTTGGCCGCCAGCGGGCCGAAATCGCCACCCGCCCCGCACACGGACGGCAAGAGCTGCGAACCAGGCTGGTACAACCTCGACGGCAAGGCGGCGAACGGCTGCGAGGCCCAATCGGACTACGTGGTAGGGACCAAGCTGGTCCACGGCGCTTCCCTCGAAGCCAATCTGGTGCCAGTCTCGGCCAGCGACACGTTCACCACCCACGTGGGCGGGAGCTTCCTCAATCTTTGCTGGGGTTCGCTACGAGTCACCCTCACCGCGCCCGCGGCAGCAGCCGAGCAACTCTCCATCTGGCACGGCGCGACAAAGGTAGGGTCGGCCCTCAGCGCCAACGGCAGCCCGGCGACCGCGGTCGTGCACAAGCCGTCGTGCTTTTCCGGTGACCAAGAAGACCTGAAGGTGACCGTCACCGCCGTGGCCGCGACAGGGGGCGCCAGCGCCGCCAACTTCACCTTGACCAGGGACGGCGGCTGGTAGCAGCAACGATGTCAGCAGCTGACATCGGATACCATCGTCCGTGTGGGTAGATGGGAACCCAATGCGCGGGGACGGCTGGAACAAGCAGCCATGGAGCTCTACGTCGAGCGGGGTTTCGAGAACACCACGGTGGCCGAGATCGCCGAACGGGCCGGACTGACCGAGCGAACCTTCTTCCGGCACTTTGCCGACAAACGGGAGGTCCTGTTCGCCGGATCGGAAGCACTCAGAGACCTGCTCGCCGACTCCGTCTCCGGGGCGCCGAGCTCTGCGGCGCCGATCGAGGTAGTGGTTGGGGCCCTGGAGGCGGTCGGGGCGGTGCTCCAGGAGCGGGCGGACTGGTCCAAGCAGCGCCAGGCCGTGATCGCCGCCAACGCCGAACTTCGGGAACGGGAACTGATCAAGCTGGCGGGCCTGGCCGAAACCGTGAGAGAGGCGCTGCGCACGCGCGGGGTAAAGGACCCGACCGCCACCCTCACAGCCGAGGCCGGGATCGCCGCCTTCAGGGTGGCGTTCGAACGATGGGTCCAACAGCCGGGCAAGCGCAATCTGCCCCGGCTGATCCGGGAGTCCTTCGACGAGCTCCGGACCATCACCGCCGGCTGTTGACGCTCACCCGGGCCCCGCAGTGGGGCCGGGTTTCCCCGAAGATTAGGATCCTGCGGTGAAGCTGACAGAAACAGGGGGTTCAGCCGGACTGAGCGACGGGATCGGGCCAGGACGGTGGGGGCGCCATCAGAGCGTCACCGAGAAGCAAACCTTTATAGAAGGGTTACGAGATGGCATATGACCTAGTGGTTCGCAACGGCACCGTGGTCGACGGTTCCGGCCAGCCCCGGTATCGCGCTCGACGTCGGCATCTCCAACGGCCGGATCGCCTCGATCGGCCGCATCGCTGAACCAGGCGCCAAGGAGGTGGACGCGGAGGGCCATTTCGTGACACCCGGGTTCGTCGATGTCCACACCCACCTGGACGTTCAGGTGTACTGGGATCCGCTCGGCACGTGTGCGTGCTGGCACGGCGTGACTTCGGCGGTGATGGGCAACTGCGGCTTCACGGTGGCTCCGGGCCGACCCTCGGACCGCGACCTGGTGCTGCGCAGCGTGGAACGGGCCGAAGATATCGACCGGGAGGACGTCTTCGCCGGGGTGGACTGGACCTGGGACACGTTTCCGCAGTACCTCGACGCGGTGGAGCGGCTACCCAAGGGCATCAACTACGCGGCCTACGTCGGCCACAGCGCCTTGCGCGCCTACGTCATGGGCGAACGAGCCTACGAGATGGAGGCCACGGACGAGGACCTGGCGGCTATGTGCGCCGAGCTGGAGCGATCGATGCAGGCCGGCGCGGTCGGTTTCTCCACCTCTCGCTCGCCTGGCCACCAGCGAGTAGACGGGGGCCCCGTGGCGAGCCGGCTGGCGTCGTGGGATGAGCTGGACGCCCTCGTGGGCGTGCTCGGCCGGCTGGGAAGCGGCGTGTTTCAGATCGCCAACGACGTGTCGAAGGATGATGAGGCGCGAGCGGCGTACTTCGGCAGGTTGCGAGACGTGGCGGTTCGCACGGGTCGGACCGTCTCGCTGCCGGTCCTGTTCTTGGCCAATCGAGCCGAGCTGTCGGACCAGTTGGAGAGCCTGATTGCCGAGACCGTGGCGGCCGGAGGACGCATGCTCGGTCAGGTGGGATGCCGCGAGCAGCTGTCCGTCCTCGGCTTCGAGACGAACCTGCCGTTCGATCAGCTACCCGGGTGGCGCGAAATGCGCAACCGCCCGCTGGCCGAGCAGCGCGCCGCGCTCTTGGACCCGCAGATGCGGGCCCGACTGATCGAGCAGGCCGAGGGCGGTCGGTTCGCCGATGGGTTCGGCGCCGAGGTACGACCGCCGCGTTACGAGACGCTGCGCATCCTCGACCGAACCGAAGGGCCCTACCGGACCGTCGCCGAGGTCGCAGCCGAACGGGGGTGTGGCCCGGTAGAAGCGTTGATCGACCTGGCGCTGGAGGCGGACCTGCACCAGTTCTTCGCCCAGCCGTTCGCCAACGAGGATCCCCGCCGGGTGCTGGCGCTCATGCGCAACCCCCGCACCGTGATGGCCGGATCCGATACCGGTGCGCACGTCTCGCAGATCATCGACTCGTCGATCCCGACCTTCTTGTTGTCCCACTGGGTGCGCCGGGAGCAGGCTTTCACCTGGGAGGAAGCGGTCCGGATGCTCACGTTCACCCCTGCCTTCCTCTGGGGATTCCACGATCGTGGCCTGGTCGAAGAAGGGCGCTGGGCGGATCTGGTCGTGTTCGACCCGGAGCAGATCGGACCGGAGCTACCCACCGCCGCAAGCGACCTGCCGGCCGGCGGTACCAGGCTCAAGCAGCTCGCACGCGGCATCCGCACCACCATCGTCAACGGTGAGATCACGCTGCAGGACGGCGAGCACACAGGCGCACTACCGGGGAAGCTTCTGCGGCAGTCGCCTGCGTAATTTCCGAATCGAGGAGAGTCCTGGAACTGTCTTCAAGAAACCGGCTCGCTCGACGGCATCGCGAACCCCGAGGGCTTCCAGCACCGGCACGCTCGCCGGCAAGAGGGATTCCCCGATGTGCTCCCGCGGGAACCGTTCCTTTTCGAAGAGCACGACCTCGTGCCCTTTGCGGGCCAGCATCGTGGCTGTCGTGCTTCCTGCCGCCCGCCGCCGATCACACCGATGCGGCTCACCCGGCCAGCTCCGATGGCGGCGAGCCCGCTTCGAGGTTTCGCAGCCCTGACAGCGGGGGCTTCATGCCCGCGGATGGTTCCATCAGGAGCGGCCGATCGAGGTCAACACCGTCATCGCCGACTGGGCTGGCCGGGCTGCCGGAAAATGGTCCCGACGCTCCTGACGGTCACCACCTGGGCGGATAACTGCGTCGGTCAAGGAAGCGGCGACAGCACAGCAGCAGACGGAGTCGGCTATCCGGTGAGCACGGTCTTGGTATCGACGCCGGAACGGAAGACCGAGCCGGGGGTGTCGCCGGTGAGCTTGCCATCGTTGGTCGTCAGCACACCGTTGACGAAGGTGCACGCGATTCCGGTGGGCTCGCTGTAGATCCGTCGACCGCCCGCCGGCAGATCGGCGCGAAACTCGATCGTCCCCGGCCCAATGGAATCGGGGTCGAACACCACCAGGTCGGCACACCAGTCCACGGCAACCCGACCCCGCCCCTTGAGCCCGTAGAAGCGGGCCGGCACGTCGGTCACGTGCCAGATGGCCTCCTCCAACGGCAGCAGTTGGCGGTCCCGGACCGCTTCGGCGAGGAACCTGGTGTGCACGCAGAATGTCTTGAGCATGTCCAGGTGGGCGCCGGCATCGGATCCCCCGAGGATCGTCCGCGGATCACGCCACAGCTCCAGGCGATCCCGCCAGAGGTCGTCGTTGTCCTCTATATACAGCTGGATTCCGGTCAGGAGCTGATCCTCGGTCACGATATCGAGAAGAGCGTCGAAGGCATCGACTCCCCGTTCGGCGGCAATGTCGCCGACCCGCCGCCCTATCAGCGCGGTCAGGTGTGGTGAGGCGACGTCACCGATGGTGGAGTTCGCCCAGTCCGTGGCCTGCGTGTTCTCGTACAGAGGCGCCAGCTCCCGAAGGCGCCGTCGCATGACCGGATCGCGAAGAGCCCGGATACGCTCGTCCGGCGGCATCTTGAAAAGGAGCTCGGCCCAGCCCGGGATGGCGTCGTAGACGAAGCCGGTGAGGAAGTTGAGCCGGGCCGCCGGCGCCACCGGGAGGGTGAGCGCCCGCACCATGCCACCTGCCGCGGCCGCGTGATCCGACGCCGCCAAGAGCCCCTGTCGTCTTCTGGGCTCGTCCGCTCCGGCATAGACCACCATCAGGTTCCAGTTGAGGGGCCGGTGGGCAGCCGCGGACATGGCGGTCATGGTTTCGATGTCCTCGGCGATGAACTCGTGGACCGAGCTGGGGATGAACTCCAGCGTGGTCCCCTCATGATGGGCGACAGCTGCGCTCAGCGCCACGAGCTCGTCCCGGTCGGCCCACCGAGAAGGCACCTTGTCGCCGAGGTGGTCGTTGTGGGCCGGTCCATGGGAGGAAGAAAAGCCAAGGCCTCCCTGCTCCAGCGACTCGTGCAGCAGGCGCACCATGTGCCCGATCTCATCGGGCGTGGCCGTCCGCCCAATGGCCTCTTCGCCCATCACGATTCGCCGGAGGGTGCTATGACCGACCAGAAAGCCCACATTGACGGCCAAACGACCGTCCAATCGGGCCAACCAGGAGCCGAAGGAATCCCAACCGAGGTCCAGACATTGCTCCAGCGATTCCCTGGGCATGCCCTCCACCCGAGCGAGCATGGGCACGAGGTATTCCGCGGCCGTCGGGGTGATGGGAGCGATGGTGAAGCCGCAGTTCCCACCTACGACCGAGGTCACCCCGTGCAGCGAAGAGGGGGTGACTCCCGAATCCCACATGACATGGGGGTCATAGTGCGTGTGCAGATCGACGAAACCGGGGCACACCACCAAATCGTCGGCGTCGACAGTCGAAGCAGCCTGGTCGTCGACCTCCCCGACCGCGACAATCCGGCCATCCTTGACGCCAATATCGGCGCGCCGGGCTGGAGCGCCCGTCCCATCGATAACCGAGCCGTTGCGAACCACGACGTCGAGCATGTGTCCTCCCCTACGGCCAAAGTCGAGACAACCGACCGGCAGCAGGGCGGGGACGGAACCGACCCCACGACCGACGCCTGTCATCGTAGGTCCAAATGCCGAACACCGTCAGACCGGGCTCAACAGGGTGGGGTCATGCCGCAGCTCCTGTCGTACCGCGGCCTCCCAGTAGCCCCGGTAGTCCTCACCGTCGCCCACCCGCAGACGCTCGAGCCAGGCGTCGGGTATAGGAGGGCGCAACTGGCCTCCGGCCGCTTGGATCAGCCACGACCGGTAGCAGCGGATCTCGAGGGTCGACGCCCGGGCGTACATCGACCGGGCAGATCTGGCGAGGAGGAGCACACCGTGGCCTCGCAGCAACGCGGTGTTGGCCGGACCCAGCGATTCGATAACGCGGTGTACGGCGGCGTCGTTGCCCTCGAAATAGCCCTCGTACTCGTCGATCAGGGTGGCGTCCGTACCGCCCATGGCCGAGGTCTGGTCCATGGCGGCCGGAATGGTCCCGATGTTCGCCCATACGGTGGCGAACGTGGTGTGGTGATGCATGGTCCAGGTCATTTCCGGCCGGGCGCCATGCAGTTGAAGATGCAGAGCGAGACCGCCGGGCGCAGGCCACTCGCCTTCGACGACCTCACCCTTCATGTCCACGCGCACCACTTGGGCCGGTCCAAACTCGTTCCAAGAGAGCAGCCGGGGGTTACACAACATGGTCCCGTCGCCGCAGTCATAGGTGATGTGCCCGGAGAGCAGGTCGGTGTAGCCGCGACGCCACAGCGCCCGAGCCAAGCAGGGGAGCTCCTCCCGGGGCGTCAAGTCCGGCATCAGCTTCTCCGGTGAGGGAACGAAGGCCACGGTTCCTCCTTTTCTGCGACAGGACCCAAGCTCGCGCTCCGAAGGCGGACACCGTCGGCGCACTTGGTTGCCGCCTGCCGGCCGTCAGGTCTGTAGGAGGGAATGATCCAGGCGGGTCTTGGCTTCGGCGTAGAGGTCCCCCGGTAGAGGACCCTTGGCCGCGATAGCCAGGTTGTTGTGGAGGTGCTCAAGGTTCGCGGTACCCACGATGGTGCTCGACAAGCCCGGGTGACTGAGGGTGAACCGCAACACGAATTCGTACCGGCTCATGTCCCCCAGAAGATCCGCGACCCCAGAGCGCTCCCAGCGCTGTTGCGCCTCGCCCTCCGGGAGCATGAACGGGCCCCGATTCCAGCCCTTGTCCTCCGCCGGGGCGCCGCGAGCCACGCCTCCCCGTATGAGCGTGCCGGCGCCCTGGGCCGCGGCGGCGGTGACCAGGTCCTCGTGCTCGCGCTGGAGGGCGGAGTAGGGGATCTGGAAGACATCGAAGACACCCATAGCGATGTGGTCGGAGAGATGGGGAAGCACGCCTGACATCCCGATAAAACGGACCTTCCCTTGGTCGCGCAGGGACACAAGCGTCTCGATGGTGTCATCTGCCTGGAGCCGATCACGACCAGGAGAACCGTGCACCTGGAGCAGGTCCAGTCGATCCGTTTGCAGCCGGCGAAGGCTTTGCTCGATCCCGCCCCTGATGTTGTCCGGCCGGTAATCGTGTGGGATCGGCTGGGCGGTGTCCGTGGGCACGTCGCCCAGCGGGCATCCGCACTTCGTCGCCAAGAAATACTCATCACGACGGTGGGCGATAAAGCGGCCTATGAGCTCTTCGCTGCGGCCGTAGTCGATCGACGTGTCGATGACGTCGACTCCGCCGTCGAGCAGCTCGTTGAGCAGGCGATCCGCCACCTCGTCATCGACCGCGGGACCCGAGCGCTGGCCGCGCAATTCCATAGCCCCGTAGCCGAGGACCCCAACCTCCACCCCAGTCCGCCCCAATGGGCGCCTCTCCATCGTCATGCGTACATCCCTCTCCCACCTTCTCCCAGCCGTCATGGTCACGGCCGAACGCGTCCCCACGATATCCGCGCGTTCCCCGCCTCGCCCCCGCCGGGCGCCGGCCGACTTCGTGCGGTTCGACGGTGTCCAGCCCGGTTCGTCACGACAGGCCCTTCGGGGCGCCGGTTGACTGGACTCGGCCAGATCCACGACAATCGTTGGCGTACGGGCCCGAACTCCGACCGGAAGGGAGTCAAGCAGGTGGACGAGGCTTCCGAGGTTCTCCAGCGCTACATGAAGGCCAAGGAGGACAAGGACCTGGATGCGTTGGTCTCGTGCTGGCATCCCGACATCGAAGTGGTCCACCCGATGCGTCCAGACCGAAACTGGTCGGGACTCGACACCTACCGGCAGATCTGGGGCATGATCTGGGAACGATCACCAGAAGGCCACTACGAGGTCGTCACGTCCGATGTCATCGGCAACCGCATCTATCTGGAGACCGTGCGCGAGTCGTCGGACGGGACAATGATCCCCTGCATGAACATTTTCGAGGTGCAAGACGGCAAGATCCGTCGGGCCCGGGTGTATACCGACAAGCCGACCCGTGACGGCGTGTCCATTGACGGTTTCGCCCATCAGGTAGACCCTGTCCCAGGCCCCGCAACCTGACGCAGGGCGACCTCACGAACGCGTCGGCCGGATGAGCACCGCTGAGCTGGATCTCACCGGGAAGGTGGCCTTGGTCACGGGCGCGTCCAAAGGCATCGGCGCGGCGATAGCTCGCAGCTATGCGGAGCACGGGGCGTCGGTCATGCTCTCCTCACGCAAGATCGAAGGATTGGAGGCGGCCGCTTCGGAAATCGAGGGCAACACTGCCGTCTTCGCGGCCAATGCCGGAAGTCCCGAGCAGGCGCATAACTGTATAGCCGCGACCATCGAACGCTTCGGCCGCCTCGACATCCTCGTCAACAACGCGGCCACGAACCCCTATTACGGTCGAACGATCGACATCGACCTGCCGCGCTTCGACAAGATCCTCGAGGTCAACATCCGAGGGCCACTCGTGTGGACGCAAGCAGCGTGGGCCCAGTCGATGTCCGACCGGGGCGGCACCGTGATCAACATCTCGTCGATCGGCGCGCTGAGCTTCGGTGGACCGATCGGCGTCTACAACATGAGCAAGGCGGCGCTGGTTCACCTCACCAAGCAGCTCGCCGGAGAGCTGGGGCCGAAGGTCCGGGTGAACGCCATTGCCCCTGGCCTGGTGAGGACCGACTTCGCCCGGGCGCTCTGGGAGCCGGGCGGCGAAGTTCGGGAATGGCCGTGGGCGTTGGGCCGCCTGGGCGAGCCCATCGACGTCGCGCACGTCGCCCTCTTCCTGGCGAGCGACCTGGCGTCGTGGATGACGGGTGAGCTCGTGGTCGTGGACGGGGGGCGGATGGTCGCCCGATGAGTGGTCGCCCAATGAGTGGGCACCCGGCGGCACAGGCGAAGGCGTGGCTGCGATGAGTTCGCCACCTCGGAAACGTCGTAGACACGATGACCAACGTTGTCCTACATTCGATTGACGTGACCGTCCGGCCTGGTCCTCTCAGTGGCGACACGAAGCGCGCCACACCCTCCGACCGGCCCCGATCCTCGGCCCTGACCGCTGAGCGTGATCTCGAGGCTCACCGCCGCGAACTGACGGGGTACTGCTACCGCCTCCTCGGTTCGGGCTTCGAGGCCGAGGACGCCGTGCAGGAGACGATGGTCCGGGCGTGGCGGGCCATCGACACGTTCGAAGGGCGGTCGGCGTTCCGCTCCTGGCTGTACCGCATCGCCACCAACGTGTGCCTGGACATGATGCGCAGCCGCCAGCGGCGGGCCCGACCCATGGATCTCGGGCCGTCCTCACCTGCGGATGTGAGCTTCCTCGGCCCCCAGCGGCCGGAGTATCCGTGGGTGCTCCCGATCCCGGATGCCCAGGTGATCAACGACGAGGGCGATCCTGCGGAGGTGGCCGCCGGCCGTGAGTCCATCCGGCTGGCGTTCATTGCGGCGCTGCAACACCTCCCGGCCCGGCAGCGCGCCGTGCTCATCCTGCGCGAGGTGCTGCGCTGGCAGGCGACCGAGGTGGCGGAACTGCTGGACACCACGGTGGCGTCGGTCAACAGTGCTCTTCAGCGGGCCCGAACCACGCTGGCGGAGCGGATCAACGAGAGCGACACCCCCGACGGCGCGGACGCCCGAGCGACGGTTGACGCCGACCAGAAAGACCTGCTCGCCGACTATGTCGACGCCTTCGAGCGCTACGACACGTCCCGGCTGGTGGCGCTCCTCCGAGACGACGCCGTCCAATCCATGCCACCCTTCGCCATGTGGCTGCAAGGGTCGCACGAGATCATCCGTTGGATGCTGGGGCCAGGAATCGACTGCAAGGGATCGCGCCTGCTGCCCACCTTCGCCAACGGACGGCCCGCTTTCGGCCAGTATCGCGTGGACCCCGCCGGGGGTCACGCCCCCTGGGGCCTCCACGTCCTCGAGCTCTCAGGCGGTCGGATCGTCGAACTGACCGTCTTCCTCGACGCCGATCTCTTCCCCGTCTTCGGCCTCCCCACCCACCTCGACGACTGAGAGGTCCGCCGGGCCGGCGGCGCCCAGAACCTGGGCCAAGCCGCAGAGATGGAGGAGCGCGCCCAGCTCGGGACCCACGTGGCGAAGCCGGATCGAGAACCCCAAGCGCTGGGCGGCCAGCTGCAGTCGAGCCAGGTCGTCGATGACCGCCACGTCCACCTGCCGAGCTTCGGGGCGGTTTTTCAGCGGCCAGGCGGCAATCACGGTCGTCCCGTGAACGAGCAGGACGGTCGTGTGCCTCCGTGAACGCCGCACGACAACTAGGACGGACGCCGGGGTCCGGACTTATCGGCTTCGGCCGCCCCCGCTCCGCTTCACCGCTCACCTCTCCGCTCCGCCTCGACCTTCACCTCCCCGCTCCGCCGCGGCTCTCACCTCCCTGCCGCGGCCCTCACCTCCCCGCTCCGGTCCTCACACACCTCCGCTCGGCCGCGGCCCTCACCTCCCCGCCGCGGCCCTCACCTCCCCGCCGCGGTCCTCACCTCCTCGCTCCGGTCCTCACACCCCCGCTCGGCCGCGGCCCTCACCTCCCCGCCGCGGCGCTCACCTCCCCGTTCCGGGCTCACCTCTCCGCTGCGCTTCGGCCGTCACCTCCTGCTCGGCAGCCACCTGATTGACTGAACGCGTGCACCTGACCGTTCCCGGCCCGGACCCCTGGTCTCTCGGGGCCGGCGCCCCGCTCGGTTAGCGACCCGCCCCTCTCTTGTCCGGCTGGGATGCGGTCTGGCTGGTGTTCGCCGGCATCGGCGGCGGCCTCAGCGGGAGTGTCGCGGGTCTGGCGTCACTGGTGAGCTATCCCGCCCTCCTGGCTGTCGGACTGCCCCCGGTTACCGCGAACGTGTCGAACACCGTGGCTCTGGTGTTCAGCAGCGTCGGCTCCGTGTGGGGATCCCGACCGGAGCTCGAAGGGCAGCGACCCCGGGTCCGCCGCCTCGGCGGCATCGCCCTGGCTGGTGGGATCGTCGGGGCGGCCCTTCTGCTGGCCACCCCGTCACAGTCGTTCGCCCTGATCGTTCCCTGGCTGATCGGGCTGGCATCCCTCGGCATCCTCATCCGACGCAACCCGACTCGCCTCGCCCCCGCCTCGCATCCGCCTCCGTGGACCCTGACTGCCGGCATCTTCGGCATCGGGGTGTACGCCGGATACTTCGGCGCCGCCGCGGGAGTGCTCCTGTTGGCGCTCCTGCTAGCCACGACCGCGCAAACGCTGGCCCGAAACAACGCCCTCAAGAACCTCCTGCTCGGGATCGCCAACGGCGTGGCGGCGGTGGCCTTCGTGTTGTTCGGGCCGGTGCACTGGGCCGCGGTCGTGCCCCTAGCGATTGGGTTCCTCGTGGGCGGGCGGCTGGGGCCGATCGTGGTTCGGCGGGCTCCAGCCGGCCCCTTGCGTACGGTCATCGCGTGCGCTGGTCTGGTGCTGGCGATCCATCTGGGGTTGGATGCCTACGGCTGATGGGGCGGGGGGTCGCCCACGGACCATCTGACGGAGTGCCTTCTCTGTGGCCGCCCGACAGCCAGTCGCCGCGACCTTTGGACATCCAAGCAGCCTCAGGCTGTACGGACGTCCAAAAGTGAGAAAGGAACCGGGCCGCCAGGGGCCGCCCGACGGAGTGCCCTTTCCGTGGCCGCCCCACAGCCACTCGCCGCGACCTTTGGGACATCCAAGCCCAGCCTCAGGCCGTACAGACGTCCAAAAGTGAAAGAGGAACCGGGGCCGCCAGGGGGCGCCTGACGGTGTGCCTTTTCGGTGGCCGTCTGACAGCCACTCGCCGCGACCTTTGGACATCCAAGCCCAGCCTCAGGCCGTACAGACGTCCAAAAGTGAGAAAGGAACCGGGGCCGCCGGAGAGCGCCAGGTGCCGGCCGGGCCGCCAAAGGCCCAGCCAGCTGTCGCCAAGTCGCCGACTGCGTCCCCCCCAGCTACCGGGCCGTCCTGGGGTCGGGTGGATCCGTGGTTCGCGTCACGGCTGTCCCATTGTGGGTCGCCAGGTGACCTTTCCGTCGCAACTTGCGCCACACCATTAGTCTCTGCGCCCCTCGCAGTTCTCCGGCGCCGTCTCCCGCACCGCTGGACATCCCCGTGGCGTCAGCCGGGACAACGCCCGAAAAGGCGAGGGCCACCACCATCAGCGGTCGCTAGAGGCGGTGGGCGCCAGGAATTCCGCTCCGAAGACGAGGCGGGAGGTCTGTCGACAGAGCCTTCGCGACGGGCATCCGTCGGATCACCTGCGTCACCCTTGGACGGCGCTCCGGCCCAGCCGGGTCAACAACGCCTGCAGCTGGATGGCCTCGGCGGGGTTGTATTGCAGGTCGCGCCCCAATCGCTCGATGTGGGCTATGGCTTCGACATTTGTCTTCCGACGACGGACCCGGCCCGCCGAGGATGCACCGCGACCCGATCCACCGGGGGCCGGTTCGACCAGGCGATCCCGGTAAGCGCCGGCCAGGATGGCCAGTCCGGTACGCAGTTCGTCCGTACGCTGCCGGCGCACTTCCCGCTTCTGACGCTCTTCCAACTCGGAGATGCCAGCACTGAGCATGCTCCTCGCCGCCCGGCCCCCTGCCCGAACGCCTCCTTTTCCGGTGATTTGAGCCGCTCTTGCGTTGCGCTCGTCGAGCGCGGCCCGCTCTTCGTCATGTCGGCCGCGGAGCGGCTCGACGCTTGATTCGAGCAGTCCGAGCAGTTCGTCGGCGAGTTCTGCCGCAGTAGCGCCGGTCCCGTCCAGTCGACCGGGAACGGATTGCCAGGCTCGCCGGCGATCCTCGAAGCCGCGATCCGAGGCGAGCAGTCTGGCCCGATCTAGCCTTCCGCCTGACGCTTCGGCCAGTTCCGCAGCGCGTTGGGGCTCGATACCGTCCGCCATGAGCGTCGCCGCGACCTGTTCGGGACGCAGCGCATCGAAGTTCACCCGCACACAACGGCTCGCAATCGTGACCAGCTCAGGCGGAACGAACTCGGCTAAGACGACGAAGACGGTCGACTCCGGGGGCTCCTCGATGGTCTTCAGCAGGGCCGGGCCGGCAGCTTGAACCAGATGGAAGTCGTTGAGGATCAAGACCTTGCGAGATCCTTCGAGGGGACTCGTGGCCGCCAAAAGGGTGACCTCGCGAGCGGTATCAATACTGATCGCGGGGCCAACGCGCTCGACCGTGATGACGTCGGGATGGACATCAGCCAGGACCCTTCTGCACGTTTCGCAGGTACCGTCGCCGCCAGGAACATTGGGGCAGAGGAGGGCGGCGGCAAAACCGACCGCGGCCGCGCTCTTTCCGGTGCCGGGCGGCCCGACAAACATGTAGGCGTGGACCGGCCGAACCGCAGCCGCCTCTAGGGCGCTTATCGCCTTGTCCTGACCGACTACCTGTCCGTACAACTCGTCTCTTGCCACCGTCTCCATCATGGCGCACACGGGGCGGGTGGCGATCATTGTGAGTCGGTCCTGTGTGTCGTTGCCAGATCGGTGGCGCGGTTGCCTTCTCAACTCGGGACGATCGGCGCGGAGTCTGTAGCACTGTGGATCGGATGCGGGGACGATTCTGTACAGGCAGAGAGTTGGGAGATGTGGAGTCGTCACTCGAACTTCGGCTAGAGGAGAGAGCTGTGGAGAAAGGGCGATCCGAGGTGGCGACGAGCGCCCCGCTCCCCGACGCAGCTATTGCTCTGAGACCACACCTTCGCCGATTGAGTCTTTGCCTCTGTCGAAGCCCACACAACGGCCACTAAACTCGCCGGCATGAGTCCCCGCAAATCACGCGCAGGTGGTCAGTCGCGACAACAACTGTCGCAGCGGTTGAGGGACCGCAGGGTCCATGAGGAGACCCTGCTCCTGGAGGCGGCCGACGCCTTGGCCCGTCGGAACAGCGCAGAAGCGTTGGTGGCCGAGGCGGTTGAGTCGCTCAACGCCGCGCTCGACGAGCTGCAGCGACACGGGTTTGACGCCAACGAGATCGCCGAACTACTTGAGATCGACCCTTCAGAGATCAGTGCTGGTGGCTCCTCGCGGCGCGTCGGTGGACGTAACTCGCGCCCCGTCAGCGCTCCCGAACTGACGCCGCCAGAGGACACCTCTCCCTTCGATCCACCGGTTTAGGGGTCCACCCGGCTCCCAGAAGGGACCCATGTCGTCCTGTCTTCGGAACGCTTTGGTACCGGCTCCGCGTCCTTTTTTGGTATCTGAACCGCGTATTACGCGGTTTAGATACCAAAAAGGAATCGGGTCTGACCTTCCTGACGTTCTCCTTCAATGGCCGGTCTTCCTTCTCTCGCGTACCCGAAAGTGGTCACCGATCGGCCGGTGTTGGCCAGGTGGGGCAGTAGGCCCACGTTCGAATTAAGCAGCAATGGCAGAGGTCTACGATCCTTATCGAGGCCGGCTCGGCACCTCGATTTACCACCTAACGTGACTGAGACACCACTATGAGCGCTCACCCCTTGCGGGTTATTTGGGGGAAATGTCGGCTGGATTGAGGTTTATCCACACAGAAACAGTCCATATGGATTGTTTACTCCGAAGAGATGTGGGAATAAAGCTGGCACCAGTCGGGCGAATTTCCAGGTCCGTTATGGACCAGTCCCGGAGGACGGCTAAGCGTTGGAACGAACGCGAATACGAGCGCGAGGAGTGGTTTGGTGCCGCTTGGCACGGGTCCTCTTCATCCTTTTTGGCGCTTTCGTACTCACGCTCCTCTGGGCCCGATGGAGCGATAGGGCGGATGCACAAACGGCGTTGACGTCGAGCGGTGGAGCGGTCACCGCGTCTGCATCGACATCGGTCAGCACGCTTTCGAGTGCCGTGATCGACGCCATCGATCCGGTGACATCGCAGTTGGTCAGTTCCGGCGCGTCCTCCTCGGCGACCACCGCCACCACGGCGACCACCGCCACCACCGCCACCACGGCGAAGGCCCCCAAGCCTGCGGCTCCGTCGACGAAGCCGGCATCCGAAGCTTCAACCACGACATCAGGTTCGACGTCCAAGCCCGCGGCTAGCTCAGATGCGCCGGCGAGCGCGACGGCAGCGTCGGTGGTGACGGCCGCGGCTTCCACTTCGATTCCGTCGACCCCGGCCGCAAGTCCCTCAGCATCGCCCGCGGCAACCGCCAGCCCCACCACAGCGGTACTCGATGTTCTGTCGTCGGTGTCCACCGCCACCACGTCGACGTTGAGCTCCGTAACTTCCGCGACCTCGTCGAGTCCGGCGACCGCGTCGACCGCGTCGACCTCGACGGCCTCAGCCGCTCCGGCGACCGCGTCAAGCTCGACGAGCCCCGCGGCCTCACCCTCCGCGATCGCCACCACTGCGACGACGCCGTCGACGTCGGCCACCGCATCGACGCCGGCAAGCTCGGCGAGCCTGTTGTCGCCGCTGGCGAGTGTGCTGCCCATCGGGTCCGGCAGCGCCGACCCAACTCCCGGCGACACCACCACGACGAGCACCACCCCGGTCGCCACGCCAACTGCACCGACCAACTCCACCCCAGCTGTCGCAACAACCACCAGCTCCACCAACCCCCTCTCCACCCTCACCGATCTCCTCGGCTCGACAGCAACGACCGCAACCCCAACCGCGACGAGCACCACCGGTCGCCACGCCGGTCGCCACGCCAACTGCACCGACCAACTCCACCCCAGCTGTCGCAACAACCACCAGCTCCACCAACCCCCTCTCCACCCTCACCGATCTCCTCGGCTCGACAGCAACGACCGCAACCCCAACCGCGACGAGCACCACGCCGGTCGCCACGCCGGTCGCCACGCCAACTGCACCGACCAACTCCACCCCAGCTGTCGCGACAACCACCAGCTCCACCAACCCCCTCTCCACCCTCACCGATCTCCTCGGCTCGACAGCAACGACCGCAACCCCAACCGCGACGAGCACCACGCCGGTCGCCACGCCGGTCGCCACGCCAACTGCATCGACCAACTCCACCCCAGCTGTAGTAACAACCACCAGCTCCACCAACCCCCTCTCCACCCTCACCAATCTCCTCGGGTCGACGGGCAGCCTGGGGAGCGCCGTAGCGTCGACCGCGACGTCGACTGCACCAGCGGTGGCGACTACCGCCCCGACAACCTCCCCGGCATCGGGAACCAATGCCGCTGACCCGTCAAGCCTCCTGAACCCGGTCACCAGTCTTCTGTCGGCTGGTTCGACTCCGAGCGCCACCTCGACGACGGCAGTCACGACGACCGTCACCTCTATCGCAACCGACGTCGAGTCGACGACGAGCAGCGTCTTGCCGACGACCGCTCTGGCCCAGCCGGCGCCGACGGGTTCCACCACCTCGCTCCTCGATTCCGGGTCGGTGGTCTCCAACGCACTTGGTTCGGTAGCGACGCAACCGCTGCTGTCATCCACCGGAACCGCCGTGCAGTCCGTCGTCAGCGTGGTGGCCGGCGTGGCGAACGCATCTACTCCGACGTCGCTCGTGGGCACGGCCGTATCGGCGGTCAACACGGTTACCTCCACTACGGCGACGGCCGCCTCCTCGGTCACTGGTGCCGTGTCGGCGCTTACATCGGGAATCTCGACCTCGACCCTGTCGCTGCCGTCGGTCTCGCTGCCGTCGGTCTCGCTGCCGTCGGTCTCGCTGCCGTCGGTCTCGCTGCCGTCGGTCTCGCTGCCGTCGGTCTCGCTGCCGTCGGTCTCGCTGCCGTCGGTCTCGCTGCCGTCGGTCTCGCTGCCGTCGGTCTCGCTGCCGTCGGTCTCGCTGCCGTCGGTCTCGCTGCCGTCGGTCTCGCTGCCGTCGGTCTCGCTGCCGTCGGTCTCGCTGCCGTCGGTCTCGCTGCCGTCGGTCTCGCTGCCGTCGGTCTCTTTCCTGCCGCCGGTCTCGCTGCCGTCGGTCTCCCTGCCGCCGGTCTCCCTCCCCGCCGTCTCCCTCCCCGCCGTCTCCCTCCCCGCCGTCTCCCTCCCCGCCGTCTCCCTCCCCGCCGTCTCCCTCCCCACCGTCTCCCTCCCCGCCGTCTCCCTCCCCGCCGTCTCCCTCCCCGCCGTCTCCCTCCCCGCCGTCTCCCTCCCCACCGTCTCCCTCCCCACCGTCTCCCTCCCCACCGTCTCCCTCCCCTCGGTGACTGTCTCCCTTCCATCGGTCTCCGTGCTGTCGGTCACCGTCTCGCTTCCCTCAGTCTCGGTCCCCTCGGTCCCCCTCCCCTCGGTGTCGGTGTCCCTGCCGACGATCTCGGCCTCCCTCCCCTCGGTGTCGGTCTCCCTCCCCACCGTCTCGGTTTCCTTGCCATCGGTGACCACGCCGTCGGTGGCCCTTCCTTCGGTTTCCATCGGGTCAGTGACCATTCCCTCCGTCGTGGTTCCGTCGGTCTCGGTACCGAGCACCACCGTCTCCCTCGGAGGAGGCGGTGCCTCGGTGGCCTCCGGATCGACAGGCTCGACCGGATCTACCGGACTGACCGGGTCAAATCCGGGGGGAACACCCCCGTCGTCCCCGGGCCAACCGGGCCCGACGGGTACAACCTCTCCGGCCGGTTCGGGTGCGTCACCGGCAGGGTCTGATTCGGCATCGACAAGCCCGGACGCGGTTTCGGGTCTGTCGACGACCGCTGCTGTGGCCACCTCTGGGCCCGCGGCACCGGCTCCCAGTACGACGACCGGCTCCACCACGGGACCGGTGAGCACCCTGGCGTCCGCCACGACCGGCTCCCTCGCTTCCTCGTACGGAACGTCCACCGGTAACCATTCGGGCGGCCTGACGGCATCTTCGGGCAATGGCTCCTCGCCGACCCCTTGGTCGCCGACGAGCCCCGACGCCCCGCCGGCTCCGGCTCCTGCCCCGGCCGGGTCGGGGCCGTCGTCCTCGTCTGGATCGTCAGGCGGCGGGCTGTCATGTGCGGTGGCGACGCCGCCGCCGGTCTTCGGGTCAGGGCCCTCGAGCCGCGTGTGCCTTTGGCCTGACAGCTGGAATCCAGTACGGCTGCTGACGCTCCTCGAGCGGCCCGGCTAACCCTGCAGTCTCCCAGGGCTAGCTGCCGCGCTGCGTATTCGTAGCGGCGCGGTCTGACCGCAACGCGCTGGTTCAATCCCGCGCCTTCGAGCGGTCGCCAAGCGTCACGTCGCTTGGCCGTGAAACCAACGACCGTCTTTTCAAGGAGACATCTTTCATGCGTAACGCCAGAATCGTCTGGTCCCTCGCGGCGCTCATCATCGTGCTGCTCGGGATCGGCATCGGAGGCTATGCCCAACTGGGTTCGTCCTCCTCCCACTTGTCCAATGCGCCAGCCATTCGGGCGGTCTCTCCGACCATTCCGGTGGTGTCGCCGCAACCAACCACTCCGAAACTGCCGCTGTCCAGCGCGGCGTCGGCCGATCCGGCGGCTCCGGCGGCGACGACCCATGCGGATCCCCCGGCCCGACCGGGCCGCCCCACGGCTCGACCCGCCACCCACGCCCCGGCTCGACCCGCCACCCACGCCCCGGCTCGACCTGCCACCCACGCCCCGGCTCGACCTGCCACCCACGCGGCGAGCCGACCGGCCAGTAGCACTCGATCCCTGGCGGCTCCCGCGGTACGCCAGCAGCCGTCAGCGGCGCCGTCCGTTCGGCAACCAGCGCCCACAGCGCAGCCGGCCGCAGCCGCCCTGTACGTGGTACAACCGGGCGACACCTTGTGGTCGCTGGCCGCAGCTCACCTGGGCAACCCGTACCGCTGGGTCGAGCTGTACAACCTGAACCGCGACCGGGCCGAGCCGGGCGGTCAGCATCTCGTCAACCCTGACCGCATCTACGCCGGTTGGACCCTCGAGGTTCCCCAGGGTGCTGCGGGGTGGTCGATATGACCGTCGAACGGCTGGAATTCTCTGATGCCGCGGCCGTGACGCCGATCCACCGGGGTCTCGCCGGGCCAAGCCGGGCTGCCTATTCGGTTGGCCGTCCACCCGAATCGCTGCACCGTCACCGGGTTGTGGTCGCCGGCACCGCCACTGCCATTGTGGAAGCGTTGGCGGCGGCCCTCGAGGGTTACGCCGGGCTGGAGGTCGTCGCCCCGGCCACGAGCGAGACGGATCTGTTCGAGCTCATGGCCCGCCGCCAGGTTGACGGGATCGTCCTGTACGTGCCCGACCTGGAAGCAAAAACGACCGGTGTCGTCAACCGGCTCAAGCTGCACGACCCGGCGCTGCGCATCGTGGTCCTGACCGCCCAAGCGACCCCGCAGACCCTCGCCCAGGCTGCCGGCGCGGGCGTGGCCGCTTGCCTCTCGCTCAATGCCCGGCTGCGGGATCTGGCGGAAGCCATCCGGGCCGAGACCACCGACACCATGCTGATCGATGCTGCGTCGCTGTCGGCACCGGCGGTGGCACGAGGTGGCGAGGCCGGCGAGGTCGCCGCATCACTGACCCGACGGGAGCTGGAAGTCCTCGGCCTGCTGGCTGACGGGTGCAGCCCGCCGGTCATCGCGGCCGAGCTGATCATCAGCATCTACACCGCTCGGGGTCACGTGAAGAGCGTCCTGCGCAAGCTCGGGGTCCATAGCCAGCTGGAGGCCGTCGCCACGGCGCGGCGGTTGGGCCTGGTGGATTCCGTTTCGGCCGTCGAGAGCCAGAGCGTTCCCGGGAGCGCTCGGCCGGAGCTGATCACGCCGATCGCTGCGGCCGGTGACGGACGATTGCGCGGGTGGCGACGGCATGGCTAGATCAGCTGTCGCCCCGCCGTTCGACGTCAACGTGCCGGCCGTAATCGTCAAGGTGGGCTGCTATCCCGTGCACCATGGTTCGGTCGGAGCGGTCCGCAGCCTGGGGAGAGTCGGCGTCCCCGTGTACGCCGTCGTCGAGGACCCGCTCACCCCAGCGGCACGGTCGCGGTACCTACGAGGCCACTTCGTGTGGCCAACCAAGGGGACGGAGACCGAAGGGGCGTTGGTTGACGGGCTGGCCCGGATCGGTCGCCGGCTGCCGGGCCGATCGGTCGCCATCCCGACCGACGACGAAGCCGCCGTGCTACTCGCAGAACACGCAGCCGAACTGGAGGAGTGGTATCTCATTCCGCGGGTGACACCCCAGCTCCCGCGGATGCTCACCAGCAAGCGCGGCCTGTTCGAGCTGTGCCAACGGCACGGGGTGCCCACGCCGGCTGCCACCTTCCCGTCCACCTTCCGCGAGGTCGAAGCCTTCGCCCGGCAGGCCACGTTTCCGCTGGTCGTGAAAAATGTCGACCCCTGGCAGCGCCTTCGGGAACCGGTCGTTCCGAGTACGACCGTGGTGAGGACCTACGAGGAGCTTTGTGCCCGGGCGGAAAGGTGGCCGTCTCGGATGAATGTCATGCTCCAGGAGTACATTCCAAAACGCGAAGCGGAAGACTGGATCGTCCACGCCTATTGCGACCGCGACTCCACGACCCTCATCGCCTTCACCGGGGTGAAGCTCCGATCGTGGCCTCCACATGCAGGGGTGACCACCTGCGCCTGCAGCGTCGAGAACGGCGATCTGGCCCATCAGTCCGAGGTCTTTTTCCGACTCCTCGGATACCAGGGCATCGTCGATCTGGACTGGCGCTTCGACCGGCGAGACGGCGCCTACAAGCTCGTCGACTTCAACCCGCGTGTCGGGGCTCAGTTCCGGCTGTTCCAGGACACGGCCGGGATCGACGTCGTTCGGGCCCTGCATCTGGACCTCACCGGGCGCGAGGTCCCGGCGTCCCAATCAGTGGTCGGCCGGCGGCTCATCGTCGAAAATCTCGACCTGGCCGCCCGGGTCGCCTATCGGGATGAGCCGCTCGGGTGGTCGCCGCCTGCTGGAGTCCGAACAGAGCTGGCCTGGACCGTCGCCGACGACCCGATCCCGTTGTTGGCGATGACCGTCCGCTTCGGTTGGATGGTGACCCAGCGGGTGATCCGCTCCACGGTCGTGTCCTGGCGGCGGCCGGCCGGCCCCCTTCGCCGTCGCAGGGGCCTTCCCGGCGCAGGAGGGCGACCGGGAGGGCGAGCTTGGGCGCGGCCATTAGCGGCTCTGAGGCGGTGACCGCGGCCCGGATCCAACGGCGCCGATCCATTCGTCAACGACAGCCCATTCGGTGGTCAGCCAGTTGAGCTGTCCCTCCGGGTCGGGCGGCGGCGGGACGGTGGGCCACCAGCCCACGGTCATCGGGGTGCGAAACGGAATCGCGTGCCAGACAGCGGCGACCGAGGTGATCTTGTCCAGCCCGGTGTGGGCGAAGACGACCACCGCGAGGTCGGGACGGGCCTGCAAACAGGCGAGCACGCCGTCGGGATGGGGCGGCAGCACGTGTTCCATCAGTTGGGCCTTGCGGCCGGCTTCGGGTTTCCGGTCGACCCGCAGGCGGGCAATGGCCCGCAACCGTCGTCTGGGAGTCCAGTTGCCACCCTCCGGGAACAACAGCAGAGCATCTCCAGCGCCCAGATCGCGGGCGAGGATCCCGATCTTCGAGGCCGGATCGCCGTCTTGGTCGGCTCGACGGGAAAGAAAGCACGCTCCCAACCGGTTCAGGGCGACGTCCAGCAACGGTTCCCACAGCAGTACCTCCTTCAGGACAACGCGGGGCCTTCGCTGGTATCGGCTGGCCAGAAGCCAGACCAAGGTGTACGAGTCGCCGATCCCGCCATGACGAGCCAAGACAATTACGGGTTCGTTGTTGTCCAAGGGCGATAGCGACGGTGGCTCGTCGACAACAACACGAAAGCCGAGTAGCACCCGGCCGGCGCCGAGAATCGCTCCCAGCGCGGCGACCAGGATGCGAAGGTTCACGCGGTCGTACCATTCCCGCCGGCGAAGAGGCTGGAGGGCCCAAACCCCGGCGCAGCTGATCAAGGCCAGCACCTCGGCGACGATGTAGGCCATCCCCATCAGCGCGACCTTGAGAAGACGCAGGCGCCTATCGGCCAGACCGACCAATAGCCCGATCACCGCGCCAAGGGCCAACCCGACCAGGAGGAGGATCTCGAAGGCGATCAGCACCGGGATCAGGAGTCTCCGAGCCAGCAGGGGGAGTGTCATCTGGTCAGTCCGCGAGCGCGTCCAGGTAGGCAGACGTCGCCTGATAGGCGGCTTGGATGCGACGATGCACTGCCGACAGGTCGCGGTAACGAAGCGACACGGACGGGACTCCCCCGCCGCTCGGCAGAAGGTGGGTCTCGATGCCCCCGGCCCGGGTCATATCGTCAACGAACTGGTGGCGACGGGCGATCTCGAAGGCGACAACGGCGACCTCCCACGGCCGCCTCGGCGGTCGAAGCGTTTGTTCGAGGCGACCGACCTGCAGGACGAAGATCCGGGTGGCACCCAGTTCCACGGCCCGGCCGACCGGCACGGATGCGACCAGTCCGCCGTCCACGAAGTGCTCGTCCCGTATACGAACGGGAGGGAGGAGCCCGGGTACGGCGCACGAAGCCAGGACGGCGTCGACGACGGGTCCCGAGTCGAACCAGCGGGCGCCGGCTCGTTCGATCGACGCGGCGACGCACTGGAATCTCACCGCCAGATCCTCAATCTTGCGGTCGGCGACGACGTCTTCGATCAGGCGACGGAGGGGCTCGTTGCTGTGGAGGTAGGTGCCGTGGCGAACCAAGTTCGTGATCTGTCCGAGGAACGAGCTGGAGAACACCGAGCGGGCCTGCAGCTCCCCCCAGGTTTCGACGAGCCGGCGCACGGCGGCGACGCTCGGGTCAGCGGCCACGACCGCGCCGTTGACTGCGCCGATGCTCGAGCCGAGGATGATGTCCGGCGTCACGCCGCGTTCGAGGAGCGCCTGCAGCATGCCTACCTCGGCCGAGCCGAGGACCCCGCCTCCGCCCAACACGAAGGCGGTGACTCTGGACACTTGGTTCACGGGCAGCGGAAGGTGGCGACGAACCCGGACGGATCCTCCAGGCTGAGCAGCAGCTGCCGCAACCGGACCGGGTACCCCGTGACGTAGCCCCGGGCGGGCGGGTCGATGTCCACCAGTACGATCCCCGTGCTGGACCCATTGACCAGCCATCGGCCTTTCCATCCGTGCACCCCGATGGCACTCCGGATCGGATCGTGGAGGTCAGCTCGCCGAATCGTGGGCCGAGCGATCCGAGCCCGAAAGCCCCAACCCATGCGGACTTCAAGACCACCCGGTCCAACCTCCACGCGCGACCAGCGCGGTCCCAGCCCCATCACGGAGAGAAGCGGTCGGAGGGATCCGTAACTGAACGTGAATCGCACCGTATCGTCAGTCATCGACTGAGTCCTACCCCTTCAAGCCGTATCGGCCGGGGCCGACCGGAAGGATGCGCCAGGTTGGTCGCTACCCCTCTTGGGCAGAAGCGGGGGCGCCGACGGCCATGGCGGCGCGGTCAGCCCGCTTTCGGAGGCGGCCGATCCGGGAAATCAGGGTGGTTCGCCCGGCCCCGGCCTCCTCCCGGGCCAATACGGCGTCCAGAGCCTCGGCGTCAAGAGCGGCGAGCAGAGGCACGATGTCAACGACCCGCAGTTGGTCGTAGTTGGCAATCGGGAAAGGCGGCTCCGTTGCCGGGGCTACCGCCTCCTCCGACGCAGTGAGCAGGTCAATCCGAGCCAGGATGCTCGGTCGCGACTCCCGCGAGGCCTCATGGGCGCGCACCACGTCCAGCCGATCTGCGTCGAGCTCTTGCAGCAGGGGCAGGATCTCGTCGACGCGAAGTTCGTTGTAGCCCTCGATAGGCAACGAGACCACGTCGACGGGATCCTCGATAGCGTCGGAGCCTTTGTCCAACGGACGGCTGCCCAACGGACGGCTGCCCAACGGACGGCTGCCCAACGGACGGCGCGGCTGCTGACCCTTGCGGTGGAACAACGCCAGCGGGACAAGAGCCAGTCCCGTGCTGAGGAGCGACGCCAACACCACCGACGTGTCTCGGTGGATGAGCCCGATGGACAGGGTGATGGCACCAACCAACATCAATCCGATGGTCGTGCCAAGAAGGGCCATCTCGTCGCTGGGCCGAGGTGATACGGACAGCCGTGCCCGCAGGCCGGCCGTGGCGGGAAGCGGCGTCCAATCCTTCATCCACCAATGCGGGCGGATCAGCAGCACCGCGGCGACCACGGTCTCCACGGCGACGCACGCGATGCCTACGGCGACGATGCCCAGGTGGGGCAGGAGCAGCAGCATCAGGCCGAGGGTGCCGACCGAAACCGAGGTCAATATCGCCGCCGCGGTAGCGGTGCGTTGCTGGGAACGAGCCGCAAAGGCGGCGGTTTCGGTGATCAGATTCGGGAGGGCGGCGAGGGCCAAGAGGCGGAGGAGATCGGACGCGTGCGCAGAGTATGCGGGGCCAAAGACTCGAAGAATCCACGGGGCTCCGATTTCCAAAACGACCACGGCAATCCCGAGCGGCAAGATCGAATGGCGTACCACCCGAAGCCATCTCTCGGCCAGATTTGACTGGTCGTTGGCCGTTTCGACCATCAACGAAGTCCCCATGTTGGCGCTCAGGGCTAGTAGCGCAATCCCGAATTGCCAGGCGATGGTGAAATAGGCGGTCTCGGTGGCCCCCACGCTGGCCAGCACGATGAGCGGCGTCGCCGTCGTGAGGGCCAGCCAGGAGAACCCACCCACGTAATCCGGGCCGGCAAAACGGGCCACGCTCCGAACGGACAGCGGGGTCATATCGGCTTCGGTGGCCAGACTATGCCGGGGAATTGCCCGCCGGAAGAGGTACAGATTGGTGCCCACCACGGCGACCACCAGACCAATCCACCAGGAAACGAGTATGCCGTCACGCAGCGTAATCGTGGCCAGGGCCACGACCGCAACCACCTTTATCACGGAGAATACGGCGTTTTCCGCGGCCACCAGGATCGCCTGGCGGAGGCCGGTCAAGACGCTGTCCTGGAGGACAAATACCGCCCAGAGGGCGCACGAGACGACCAGGCCGACGGCCATCCATGGCTGGGCGGTCACAAATCGAAACTGATCTGACAGGGCCGGCGCAATGGCGATGAAGCCGACGCCGAGGACGCAGGCCACGGCGGCGGCGGTCACGTAGCTCGTGACGACCAAGTGCTTGGTCCGGGCGCCCGCGACCGGAACGAACCGCACCAGCGCGCTGACCAGATTCATCTGGGCCATCCCGCCGATGAGCATCATGGCGGCCACAACCGCAGAGCTGCGGCCGACAACGGTCGTGCTGTAGCGGTGGGCGGCCAGCGACCAGTAGAGCAGGCCCACGACCGCTGTGGCGACCGAGCTCATGGTGAGAAAGTGACCGTTGCGCAGAAGCGGCTCACGCCAGGCCGAGGCCAACTCGTGCCGGACGAGGGCCACGCTACGGGCCAAGAATCCAGCTTTCGGTGAGGTAGGGGTATCGCTTTGTTCTCCGGCCCGGGATCGCTCGGAACAGTTCATCGGGTCGTTGACGGGGAGACTGAACATGACGGCCCTCGTCAGCTGAGCTGGTGGGATCGGATCCGGCTGGCCACGGCCCGGCTGACCCGGCTGGCCGCGAACTCTGTGCCGCAGACGAACCGGAGCAGCGGCCCAAAGGTCGCCGCCGAAGCCAGGCCCACGAAATAGAGGCCGGGTGTCGACGACTCGAACCCAGCGTTCAGGTGGGGGGAGCCGCCGGCTCGAACCAGGCGGTCACGAAGCCCCGGTACCAAGAAGTCGAGGGTGGCCAGGTCGACGCGGTACCCGGTTGCGGCGATGACGTGATCGACGGGCAGCTGGTAGGAGCGCCGATTGGCCTCGCGAAGATGCAGAACGGCCTTGGACTCATCGACGCAGGCGGTCCGCACCTGGTGTTCGGTTCGGGTATCGACCTGGCCGACAACCCGGTCCCGAAGCCACCACGCGCCCGACGGCCCGAGCACCGATCGGACGGTCTGCAGGCGGGCGTCGAGAGGTAGATGCCGGAACACCGACGCGCCGCGGTGCAGGCCGAACAGGGACCATCCCGGTCCCATGGGGGAAGGAGGCTTGAGCAGCTGGTGGATCGGCCCAGAGGGGCCTGGTGGTCGGGCGAAGAGCAGGCGATCTCCTCGGACGAGCAGGCGGACCTGGGCGCCCGACTCGTGCAGGAGCGCAGCCGTCTCGAGGGCAGACTGCCCGGCGCCGATCACGGCCACCTGGTCGCCGGCGAAGGCCGACAGGTCGCGGTGGTGGCTGCTGTGGGTCACGCCTCGACTGGCGCCGATCTCTTCCGGGGTGTGGGCGTAGCTCATCAACCCGGTGGCGACCACTACCGCATCGGCCGTCATCTGCTCGCCGGTGTCGACCACCACGTGGAATCCCTTCCCGGTGGGAGCCACCCGGCAGACGCGCTCTTGTTCCACCCAGGGGACCAGCTGCTGCTGAAACCACAAGCCGTACCGTTCGAACAGGTCGATCGAGACCGGCTGGTCCTCCTGAAGCCGTGGCGTCCCGATGTGGTCGCAATAGTCCATCAGGGTGAAGCCCGGTTCGGGGGCGGAGATCGATGATGCGCTGGGGGTCGATTTCAGGAACATCCCCTCCGGCATGTGACGGCGCCAGGTTGCCATCGGGTCGCCGAAGACGCGAGCCTGCACACCGAGGGCCGCCAGATGAGCCGCGACGGACAGTCCGTACGGCCCGGCGCCGATCACGACCACCTCCGGCCGAGAGGCGTTCGAAACCGGAACCCTCCGCTGCGGAACTGGGGTAGTTGTGGGGTACGACGACATGTTGCCCTCCTTGTCAGCCGGGCTGCCACACCCGGACATCATTTATTTGGAGCGAAGCCGGAAAATTGGTGGACGTGTTCGGCGGTTGCGACCCGCTGACCGCGAGGTCCATCACCAGGTACATCGGCTGGGATGGCACATCGCCCGTGACCTCGAATGCCGCCCGGCCGTCGACGTACCAAACGATGGAGCCCGGCTGCCAGTCGATAGCAAAGACGTGCCATCCCTGGGATAAATTCGTGGTGTCCACCTGGCGCTGTTCCTGCCGACCATGAATCGGGTGGTACGTCAGCGCCGCGACAGACGGAGCGGCTCCCTGCACCTCGAGCACGTCGATCTCGGGCGGCCATGACTCACTCGATGGGAGGAGCCAAAGAGCCGGCCACAGCCCGGCACCGCTGGGAAGGTGGGCCCGAAACTGGACGTAGCCGTAGGTGAACTGGAAGGTCCCGGCGGTGGCGACCATTCCGGACGTGAACGCGTACTGGTGGCCGTCCTCGGTCACCGCCTGGCGGCGGGCCGTCAGGTGGAGGGCGCCGTCGGAGACCGAGACACCCTCCGGGTCGTACCATTCGAGCTCACCGGTGGCCGGGTTGGTACAGCCACCCGGCTTCGCCCAGGGGTAACACGTGATCCATTTGGAGTCGAGAGTGCTGCCGGGGAAGTGGTCGGAGAAGATCAACCGGGCTCCGTTCGGCGGCCCGCTGCTCGTCGCGGACGCGCCCGGTGAGAGAAGGAGCTCACCGGCGTAACTGGGCGCGTCAGAGGCGACGGTGACTGCCGCCAGCACGACGACCGCCAAGGTCATCACCAACAGCGGCGAGCGGCGGGCGAGCCTGGTCATTGCCACTCTCGGGCGACGAAACGCCGGTATTGACGGCCGGCCCGGGTCCGCAGTTTCCTGCGGGGGGAACACCGCGGCGCTCCGCTTCCGAGCAGCCACTGCTCGAGCGTCCCGTCCGGGGTGGAGGCCAATACGGTGAGGCGGGAGAGCGCGAAGGCATCGTCAGTAGCTGAGCTGAGGGCGTTCTTGACGGCACAGGCGGAATCGAATCCGGCGTGCCGGACCAGGGTGGTAACGCGCCGATCGTGATGCCCGTGGGGATAGGCAAAACTCCTTACAGGATGGCCGAGGGCGTCTTCGAGGACGACCTTGCTGTCCTTGATCTCGGTGTAGGCCATCCCTTCGGGAAGGATGTCGAGCGGCGGGTGGGTCAGGGTGTGGGCGCCGAGTTCGATGCCGTCCGCCTCGAGCGCCGGGAGCTGATCCCATCGGAGCATGGCCGCCTGCGGCAATCGGTGGGGCGCACCGGTCGGCCCGACTCCGCAGGGCGTACCGGTCGGCCCGACTCCGCAGGGCGCACCGGTCGGCCCGACTCCGCAGGGCGCACTGGTCGGCCCGGCCGACAGCGCCGCGGTCGTGACGTAGAGGGTGGCCGGGAAGCCTTGGGCAGCCAACGCCGGAGCGACCACGCTGGCCACGTCCGCGAAGCCGTCATCAATGGTGATGACGACCGGCCGGTCGGGCCACGACCGCCCGGGCTGCAGCCGCTCGGCCATCTCGGTGACGGTGAGCGGCTGGCAGCCGAGGGAGGCGATGAGGTCGAGATGGCGACGGAAGACGTCGGGCTTGACCGTGTACGGGGCGATCCATCCTGGAGGAGATTCGTCGACGGCGTGGTAGAGGAGGATGGGAACAGCGAGAGGCATCATCGGGCTCGCCTTCTTTCCCGTCGCGGGCTGATCGGGAGAAGAGCTCCGACGGTCGTGAACACGGCGAGGGTGGCCAGGGCTACGGGAGCGGACCACGTATGGGTGACGATCAAGGTCTCGGCCACCACCATGGTGAGCGCCATGCTGACCCCGACCGCGAGCACGGATCGCTCCAGCCCGTCCTCGCTCGGCCAATGTCGCACGACGGCCGCTCCTGGACAGGCCAGGAGAAAGATGAATGCCGCCACAGTTCGAAGGCCGCCACCAATCGGGAGGGCAGTGAGCCCGAGAACGAACCACCCCGACGCGGCCAACGCCAGCCGGGCAGAGGGACGCCGCTTCCACGCGAGCATTCGGGCGGCCGGAAACGGTCTCATCGCCCACCTCCCTGACCCTGGGCCGTCACGATGGTGGCGTTGGCATTTTCGAACACCACTCGGAAGCGGCCGGAAGCGAGGACATCCCGCTCGATCCGAGAAATGGATCCCGCAGGCAGCAACCCGGTCGTATCGACTTCGGCGGCCTGGGCCCGGCTGAAGATCAGGTAGGAGGCCGGATACTGCGGGTTGCTCAAATCGGCGTGCAGAGACCCAACCGGATCAGCCAGGATTTCCTGCCGCCCCTTGGGAGTGTCGAGGGCGAACCAGTAGTCGCTGTATGACTCGATGTTCTGGTATTGCCAGGGCAGGTCTCCGCTCGGCCCCACGATGAGCGAGCCGGCGGGAGCGTGGGCATAGAGCCACGAGGTGGCGGCCACCTCTTGGGGCGAGAAGTAGTTGACCTGCTCCTCGCCGTAGTACGAAAAGAGAAACGCCACGAGGAGCGCCAGAGAAATACCGGTGAGGACGGCGGGAAAGTAGCGAGCTCGGCCCGACCCGACCCTAGGAAAGAAGGCGGCCGCGGCAAAGAAAGCCACGAACGGCAGGGAGAACAGGTAGACCCTGAACACCATCTCACCGCCGTAGCTGTTGGCCACGATCAACGGCAGGGGGGCGAGCGCCAGCAAGACCAGAGGAAGGTCACCGTGGCGGGTCTTCCATCGGCGCCATACCCCCACCATCGCCAGGATCCACAAGCCGGCGCTCAGCAGACGGTCGATCTGGGCGACGACGACCTGGCCGGGGCTGGCGTGGGAGAGGTTCAGCAGGTTGGCCTGGGCATTGCTGTCGGGGCGTCCGAACGACGCAGCGATAGACGAGAAGTTGGTGCTCAGAAAGCCCCGTGCGGCGAGCAGGATCCACCCCACGGTCAGCACGACGGTGACGACGGGAAGCGACCGCTCCGAGCACCGCCGAAAGATCACCAGGGCCGTGAACGCGGCGATCAGCATCAGCGGAGTCAGCTGGTGACTGGTGGCAATGGCTACGACCAGCACGACCAGGGTGATGAGTATCCCGGCCCGCCTGAGTGGCTGCCGGCGCATGGGTACCAGCGGTCCCGCGACCCCTGGGGTCTGGCTCCGGGAGTCGCCCACGGCAAGCGCCACGCTGCTCGACGAGAACCACCGCAGGGTGATGGCAATCACAACCAGGTACAGGAAGTAGGCGGCGGCCTGCGGAGAGAAATAGTCCTGACCGACCCAGTTACCAAGAATGAACAACCAGACTCCGGTCCAGATCAGACGCTGATCCTGGGTAAAGCGGCGAAAGATGAGGACCAACGGTCCGAGGACGAGCAGGTCGAAGAACGGTGGGCCCCAGGCGGCATAGCTGAGCGCGGACCGGAGCCCGGCGGCCTTGATGAGCAGGGCGTTGCCGGCGAAGAACCCAGGCCAGTCCTGGTACGCAGCCAAGTCGTTGCCGATGTGGGGGTCGGTGGTGCCGTGCCGCACGAGGTAGTCGATCAAGCCAACGTGCTTCCAGGCCCACGCATAGCGCAGGGTGTCGTAGAGAAGCGTCGGGGTGGCGTGCAGGACGAGGACGAGAGAGACGGCATAGGCGACCAGCAAGCCGCGCCTCGGAGTCTGGCGGGTGACTGCGAGCACGAAACCGGTGGTCAGTAGCGCCAGCGCCAGCCAGAAGGTGACGGGCAGGACCGAGACCAGACCGAGGTCGCTCATCCGGCCCAGATCCACTCGGAAGAGGGAAAGCACCCAGAGCAAGAGCGCCACCGGCAGCGCGGCCACCGACACCAGGGAAAGGCGGGCCGCCTGGGCCCACGGTGCCGCCGCCGGGATCGGCGAGGGAGGGCCGGTCAGCGGCGAGGGAGGGCCGGTCAGCCGCGAGGGAGGGCCGGTCAGCGGCGACCGCGACCCGGCCGAGGGCACCGGGTGGCGGCCGCGTCGGCCGAGTCGGCCGACCAGGTAGCCAGACACCGTCGCCCCAACTCCCGCCACGATCGTGGCCGCCCTGGCTGTCGACCTGATCCGGCCCCGCCCGATGCCGCCCAGGGCGGTGGCCACACCGGCGGGAAGGGTCGCCACCAGGTACGACCGTTCACTGTTGAGTACCCGCCCCGACCCGGCTCTCGAGCGCACCTGGGCCTTGGACAGGCCTTCGGCGTAGCACCTGGCCCGGAAGTACCTCCACCTGGCTCGGGTGGTGGGCACGTGGTGCCGGACGACTGCACCCGGGTCGTACACGAGGACGCTCTTCGGATCCCTGCCGGTCAGCCGAATGCAAAGATCCGTCTCCTCGCAACCAAGCGGCCTGGACCCGATTCGGCCGAGATCAGCGGAGAAGCCTCCCGATTCGAGAAGAGCATCCCGGCGAAAGGACATGTTGGCCCCCATCAGATTGCGGATGGGGGCGACCTGGCGTGGCATGCCGCGGTAGGTGCAGCCGATGACCCAGTCGAACTCCGGCGGGAACCAGGCCGGGCGACTGGCTTCCCACTCCGGAAGGACCTGGCCACCCACCCCGACGACGGCGGGGTCCTCGTAATGGTCTCCCAAGCGGGACAGCCAGGTTGGGTCGGCCTCTGCGTCGTCGTCGAGGAAGGCGACGATGCTGCGCCGAGCCGCTCGAACACCGGTGTTTCTGGCATCGGACAACCCGGGCTGGCCGCTATTCGAGATGATCGTGAGCTGTCGGCGGTCGTCGACTCCGGCCGCCGCGCCCAGGTTCTGGCGGGCGCGGCGCATCAAAGCCGGGCAGTGGTCGATGACGACGACGATCTGCGCCGGCCGAAGGCTCTGGCGGGACGCGGAGCGGACGGCCCGGACCAGAAGATGCCACCGAGCCTCGGTGTAGGTGCAGATGACCACGGACATGGAGCGATTGAGTCCCCCGCGCGAGCTTTCGCGGGGCAGCGCGGTGGCAGGCTCGCGCGGAGGACAGCTGGCGGGCGTCGGGAGCGGTGACGGTGCGATGGGAGCGATCGTCACGCGGGCCTCCGGGCGCCACGGGCGTGCCATCTGGACGCCAGATAAGAGAACGGACCGGCCATGGCGCCGCGGCGCCCCAGCTGTGACAGCTCGGGCGGCCAGCCGTCGCGCCGGTCAAGGTGGGTGGCACGCCTGGCCGCGTCGGCGTCCTGGCGACGCCGGGCGGCGCCGATAGCGGTCGGAATGGCGACGCCGGGGTGTCGGACGACGGCATCTGTCAAATAGGCGCCGAGGCCTACCCCATAGCCGTACGCCTGCGCCGCCAGGGCCGAATCGTTATCCCGGTGCCAGTGCCGCACCACCGCGGCGGGCTGGTACACGAGCCGCTGACCGGAAACCAGCACGTGAAAGAAGGCGGCCAGATCGTCGCCCCCCCTCGCGGTAGTGCCGGTTCCCAGCGCGGGGTCGAATCCTCCCAGGCGGCGCAGGCAGTCGGCGCGGAAGGCCATGTTGGCTCCGGACCCGCATTGACCGGTGGCGAGGGGGAATCGTCGGTCGGCCGGACGATGCGCATCCAGGTCGAAGATCCTGGGTTCGAAGCCTTTGGCGAAAGATCCGTGTCGCTCGAGGAGCACCTGAGCCCTGGTGCGCAACTCCCCGGGCTGGATGAGCCCGGTGACGGCAGCCACGTTGTCGGTGAGCTCGAAGCCCTCCACGATGGCAGCCAGCCAATGACGATCAACCACCACGTCGTCGTCGGTGAAGGCCAGGATGGAACCGGTGGCGGCTTCGAGGCCCCGGTTGTGGGCGGCCGCCAGACCCCTCCGCTGCTCCCGGACGTACCGGACGCGGGGACCGGCATAGCGCGACGCGAGGAGGGATGCCGTCGCGTCCGAAGTAGGATCGTTGTCGACGACGACGACTTCGAAGGCGGGATAGTCGCTCGCCAACACCGAATCGAGGCAGCGGGCCAAGCTCGTCGTTCGATCTCTGGTGGCGACCACCACACTGACGAGCGGCGCCGCTTTCAACAGCTGGAGACGTCGGTCCAGGCACTTGGGGGGAAGGTCAACTGGGAGGTCCAGACCGGCGAGTCCATCCCGCCGGAGGTGCCCGGCAATCTCAGGCCCGAGCTCGTCATCAACGCGGCGAGTGAGCTCGGAGGGCGCTAGGCCGCCGGGGCCCACCCGCAGCAGGACGGTCCCTACCGGATGGGAGTGGACCCGAACGAGGGCCAGGACCTGCCGGCAACGGAGAGGATCCGTCGACGGCGCCAGCGACGGAAGGACGGCATCCATGTCGATGTCGTCGACGTCGATCGGCGCGTCTTCAGTGGCACTCCAGCTCGCAACGGTTGACCGGGGTGCTCCGACCGCCACCATCACTCGCCGAGCATGCCGATGGATGCAGCCGGCAGCTCGGGAGTAGAGGGGGTGATGGGTTCTCCGACGGACCAACGGTGCTGGACGACCGTCTGCAGAACCCGCCAACCGTCGCGGAACGTTCGCAACCCGGATCGCCCGTTTCGCCGGGGCAGCTCGAAGCTGGGCACTTCGGTGACGCGGAGGCCCGCCCGCAAGGCGTGGATGGTCATCTCGGTCTCGATCTCGAAACCGATGGCCTTGAGATCGAGGCTCTCCAGCCAGCAGCGGCGAAAGGCACAAAACCCGTAGCAGAGATCGGTCAGTTGGGCGTGGTAAAGGACATTGACCGTGGCCAGCAACGCCCGATTGCCCGCCCGGCGCAACGCCGTGATATCGCTCGACCCACCACCCGAAACAAATCGCGATCCTTTGACCAGATCGAAGCCGTGCTCCAGATACCAGAGAAAATGCGGGATCTCCTGGGCGGACATGCTGCCATCGGCATCTATCATGACGATGACATCGCCAGTGGCAGCCAGAAATCCGGCGCGAAGGGCGGCGCCTTTCCCGGGCACATCTTGGCCGACCACGCGGATATCAGGGCGACAGTGAATCGCCATAGCTACGGTGGCGTCCGTCGAGTTGCCGTCCACCAGGATGACTTCGTCGACGCAGTCCGGAATTCCGCTCAGGACCGTCGAGATATTGCGAGCCTCGTTCCGGGCTGGCACCACGAGGCTGACCCGCGGCGTCAGCTTCTCTACCGGGAGGATAGGAGATATCGCAAAAGAGGTATCGACGGACTGGCTATCAACCGTGAGCGCCATGGCCGGCTCCCGTTCGGTCGAAGCTGATTCCAATCCACATCGCCCCACGGTGGGCGTGAAACCGCACCGAGAGGGACGTGAATAATGACGTCCTCCGTAGCCTTGACATGGTCAAATCGCCGCCCCACTATTTCTAGTGATCTCGTTGGATGAGTTCTGCCAATGTCAAGGTACGACGCGGGGGGCGGCCGGCCAAGCCCGCAGATGGGCCGTTTTTCACCAACCCAATTTGGTTATTGTCACCCGGACCGGAGCGGGCCGCGCGACTCCTGCGCCGGGCCGCCGGGCCGCCGGGCCACTCAGCCTTGGACGGCTTCCGCGACCCGGGTGGCCACGTCTTCCTCTGAGCCCGACCCATCGACCACCCGCCAGTGGGCCGGATCAGACGCCGCCTGGGCCGCATACCCCTGTTCGACTCTGACGAAGAACGCCGCCCCCTGGCCCTCCATCCGGTCCAGCCGGCCGGATCGGCGGGCCAGACGAGCGGCCGCCACTTCCGCAGGGATCTGCAGCAGTACGACCCGATCGGGTTGCACTCCCGCCGCGGCCCATCCCGACAAACACGCCACCTCGGCCGGCTCCAAACCTCGGCCGTAGCCCTGATAGGCCACGGTCGAACCGGTGAAGCGATCACACACCACGTCGCGCCCGGCCCGCAACGCCGGGGCGATGACCTCGGCGACGTGTTGGGCCCGGGCGGCGAGGAGCAGGAGCGTCTCGGCCCGCCGGTCGAGCGACCGAAGATCAAGGTCGAGGAGGAGGGCCCGTATCCGTTCGCCGGCCGCGGTCCCACCGGGCTCGCGAGTCAGGATCGCCCCCAGGGTGGCCGCCAGGCGAGGGGCCTGGGTGGACTTCCCGCTGGCCTCGTTGCCCTCCAGCACGATGAATCGCCCTGGCGTCGTCAGTCGGCCTTTCGCCGGGTGGAGCCACCAGACTTGCGGGTGGTTGCGGTTGCGGCCGAGCCGGCGGCTTTACGGGTCTTCGTGGCCGCCTTGGCGGCCGCCGGCGCCTTGGCCACCTTCTTCGCGGCCGCCTTACGAGCTGTCGTCGTCCTGCCTGCCGCGGCCGACGAGCCCGACGAGCTGGCGCCGGCGGCCTTGGCCGCCCCGGTCGACTTGCGGCTCCCACCCGCCTTGGTGCCCGCCCGGGCTCGGCCCGGACGCGGCGGTCGGGGCCCGGCGGCCCGCCGGTCGGCCAGCAGCTCGGCGGCCCGTTCCGGCGTGATGCCGTCGACCGTGTCGCCCTTGCGCAGCGAGGCGTTGGTGACGCCGTCGGTGACATAGGGGCCGAAGCGGCCGTCCTTGAGTTGGATCGGCGCAGCACTGACCGGGTCTGGCCCCAGCTCCCGGAGCGGCCCGGCCGCCGCCCCCCGGCCCCGCCGGGTCTTGGGCTGGGCGAAGAGGGCCACGGCTTCGTCCAGGCCGACGGTGAAGAGCTGATCTTCGGACTCGAGCGACCGGGAATCGGATCCTCGCTTGAGATACGGGCCGTAGCGGCCGTTGCTGGCCACGATGTCCTCGCCGGTCGCCGGATCGGCGCCGACAACCCGGGGCAGCGAGAGCACCCGCAACGCATCCTCGAGCGTCAAGGTGGCCGGGTCCATGCTCGCCAGGAGGGAGGCCGTTACCGGCTTCCCTGTGGCCGCAGCCGGGGTCGGTTTGCCGGTGTCGCTACCGGCGGCCGTCCCGTTCCCCGACGCCTCGGGCGCCCCCACCTGAACATAGGGGCCGAAGCGGCCCGAACGGACCACGATCGGCAGACCAGAGCTCGGATCCGAACCCACGACCCGCTCGGTCGAACCGGCTTCGAGGAGCTCCAGGGCCCGGGCGAGGGTCAGCTCGTCAGGAGCGAGGTCCTCCGGGACGGGCGCTCGCCGGCCCTCCCCGTCCTGCACGTACGGCCCGTAGCGTCCGACCCGCACCACCACGCCCGAGTCGTCACCACCGACGGGAATCGAGTTGATCTCGCGAGCATCGATCTCGCCGAGGTGCTCCGACACCATCCGCTTGAGGCCGGGGTTGGTCGTGCCGCCACCATTGCCGAAGTAGAAGCGGGTGAGCCACGGCACCGACTCCTGCCCGCCTCGGGCGATCTCGTCGAGGTCCTCTTCCATGGACGCCGTAAAGCCGTAATCGACCAGCTCCCCGAAGTGGCGCTCCAGCAACCCGGTGACGGCGAAGGCGGTCCACGACGGCACCAGGGCCGAGCCCTTTTTCCACACGTAGCCCCGATTCTCGATGGTGTCGAGGATGGTGGCGTAGGTCGACGGGCGGCCCACTCCCATGTCCTCCAGGGCATTTACCAACGAGGCTTCGGTGTAGCGCGCCGGAGGCTGGGTCGCGTGCCCGGCCGCCTCCAGAGCCAGCAGGGAGAGGGCGTCGCCGACGGCCAGCGGCGGCAGGCGCACCTCGCGATCCTCCAGCTCGGCGTTGGGGTCGTCCGAGCCCTCGACGTACGCCCGGAGAAAGCCAGGGAAGGTGATCACCCGGCCGCTCGTGGCGAACTCGGCGTCCTCGCCTTCAGAGGAAACACCGCCCAACCGGACGCTCATGGTGCGGCCCTCGGCGTTGGCCATCTGCGAGGCCACGGTACGCATCCATACCAGCTCGTACAGTCGGCGCTGATCGCCGTGGAGCCCGGTCTCTTGTGGCGTCCGGAAGGTGTCGCCTGCGGGGCGGATGGCCTCGTGCGCTTCTTGGGCGTTCTTGACCTTCTTGTCGTAGCGGCGGGGCTGGGCCGGGACGTACTCGGGGCCGTAGAGGGAGCGGGCCTGGGAACGGGCGGCGTTGAGCGCCTCCTCCGACAGGGTGGTGGAGTCGGTCCGCATGTAGGTGATGTAGCCGGCCTCGTACAGGTCCTGGGCGACCCGCATCGTCCGGGCCGCCGAGAAGCGCAGCTTGCGTCCGGACTCCTGCTGCAAGGTCGAGGTCATGAACGGGGCGTGGGGTGTCCGCCGCCAGGGCTTCTCATCGACCGAGCGGACCGAGAACTCGGCCCCTTCCAGGCGCTGGGCCAGCCCGCGGGCGTTGTCCTCGTCGAGCCGAACCGTCTCGTCGGTCTTGAGCTGCCCGTCCTCACCGAAGTCCCGGCCGGTCACCAGCCGGTGGCCGTTGAGCGCGACCAGGGAGGCCGAGAACGACGACGTCTCAGGGGGCTTCCCTTCGGGCGAGAACTCACCGGCGAGATCCCAGAAGGAGGCGGACACGAAGCGCATGCGAGCCCGCTCGCGTTCGACGACCAGGCGGGTGGCCACCGACTGCACGCGCCCGGCGGAGAGGGCGGGCATCACCTTCTTCCACAACACCGGGCTGACCTCGTACCCGTAGAGCCGGTCCAGGATGCGACGCGTCTCTTGAGCGTCCACCAGCCGGCGGTCGAGGTCTCGGGACTCACGTACGGCGCGTTCGATGGCCGGCCTGGTGATCTCGTGGAAGACCATGCGGCGCACGGGCACCCGGGGAGCGAGCACCTCGAGCAGGTGCCAGGCGATCGACTCGCCTTCCCGGTCCTCGTCGGTGGCGAGATAGAGCTCGCTCGCGTCCTTGACCATGCTCTTCAGCTTGCGTACCTGGTCCCGCTTGTCCCGAGACACGACGTAGAGGGGCTTGAAGTCGTTGTCGACGTCGACGCCGAGGCGGGCCCAGGACTCGCCCTTGTAGGCCGGAGGAACGTCTGCGGCGTTGCGGGGGAGGTCCCGGATGTGGCCGATCGACGACTCGACGTGATAGTCGCCGCCCAGGAAGGACGAGATGGTCCTGGCTTTCGCGGGCGACTCGACAATGACTAGAGGCTTGGGCATGACCATTTCATCTTGAGGGAAAAACGGGGTGGATCGCGACCACAGCTTGCGGCGACACGGTAGCGCCGAGCCGGGCAGAACTACGACCATACGGCTCCGGGCCCCCTACCGGAACGGGACCGATCACCCTCCTGGACCAGTTGCCCAGCAGGATTGGCACCCCCTAGGCGCCTCGGCGAGCAGGGGTCAGACGGGGAACGAGCGGCACTTCCCCACCCTGGAGCTCAGTCCAGTTCCTCCACCTGGTTGCGAGAGCCCAGCTCCTCGGTCCGGCCGGGGGACGCGGTCGTCGCTTCCTTGTAGCTGCGGTACCGGTGGGCGATGAACACCGCGATGGCCACGATGACCACGGCCGCCAGTATGTAACCGGCGTCGCTGAAGCCCCGCATCACCTTGTGGTAGCCGGACCCGATGCTGTAGCCGATGAGCGCCATCGCCGAGCACCAGATGGCGCTGCCGGCCGCGGTGAGCAGCCCGAAACGCAGGAGGGGAACCTCGGCGACGCCCGCCGGCAGGGCCACGAAGTTGCGCACCACGGGTATGAGCCGGCCGCCGAACACCGCCCAGTTGCCGTGACGGTCGTACCACGCCTCGGCTCGGTCCAGATCACGGTGGGTGAGCAGGAGATATTTTCCGTAGCGGTCGACGAACGTCCGCCCGGCCGTGCGCCCGATGAACCAGGCCAGGAACGCCCCCACAACCTCCCCGGCCACCGCCACCACGATCACCGCCGGGAGGCTCAGCTTGCCCTCGGCGGCCAGCACGCCGGCAAACCCGATGGTGAGCTCGGAGGAGGTCGGGACGCAACACGACTGGAGCACGCTCAGCACAAATATGGCCAGGTACCCCGAGTCGGCCACAAAGGTGGTGAAGTTGAGCAGACCGAGCACCCACGAATCCTAGTGGGAGCGGTCCAGCCAGCTGCGGGCGCGGGGGGGCAAGCGGCCCTGCACGATTGGTGCCGGGCCCCTCCAACTCGTTTCTAGGTGTCGGTCAGCTTGGCCTTGACCTCGAGGAGACGGGCCCGCAGCTCGACGTCGCCGTTCTCGACCACGATGTAGTCGTCGATCGCCGCCACCAGCACGGCCTGGGGCGCCCCGGGCAGCGACCCAGCCCCGGCCACCTGGGGGCCGACGGGAGGCACGTCCACGACCGTTCCTTCGACCGGGGTGTCGAGGGCCACGATCTTGCGCTTGGAGAAGAGCACCCCACCGATGATCACCGCCAGAGCAACGGCGGCGATGATGTAGCGCTCGGCAGTGTGATGCTGCAAAGTGATCACGCCCGGGAGGATCAGCAGGCTCACCAGGTTCATGACCTTGATGAGCGGGTTGATCGCCGGTCCGGCGGTGTCCTTGAACGGGTCACCGACGGTGTCGCCGATGACAGCCGCTTTGTGGGCCTCTGACCCCTTGCCACCTTCATGGCCGTCCTCGATGTACTTCTTGGCGTTATCCCAGGCGCCGCCGGAGTTGTTGAGGAAGTTGGCCATCAACAGGCCGGTGAGGATCGTCCCGGCCAGGAAGGCACCCAGGGATTGGTATCCGATACCGAAACCGACCACGACGGGAGCCAGGATGGCGAGCAGCGCCGGCGTGGCCAGCTCCCGCTGGGCCGCGGCCGTGCAGATGTCGATCACCCGGCCGTACTCGGGGCGCTCCGTGCGATCCATGATCCCGGGGTGCTCGCGGAACTGGCGCCGCACCTCCTGCACCACCGTCCCGGCGGAACGACCGACCGCCCGGATGGCCAACGCCGAGAAGAGGAAGGCGATCGACCCGCCGATCAACAGGCCGATGAACGTCTTCGGGTTGGCCACGTTGATAATGGTCTGGGCCACCGACGTGAACAGCTGGTTTCCGGTCGTGGCGATCGACCCCAGCTTGACGTTCGAGGCGATGGTCTCCACATAGCTGGCGAAAAGGGCCACCCCGGCGATCACTGCCGATCCGACCGCGAAGCCCTTCGTCACCGCCTTCGTCGTATTGCCAACGGCGTCCAGGCTGACCATGACCCGCTCGGCCTCGCCATGAAACTCGCCGCTCATCTCGGCAATGCCGGCGGCATTGTCGGAGACGGGGCCGAACGTGTCCTCCGAAACAACGATGCCGGCGTTGGACAGCAGTCCCAGGCCCACCAGCGACACCAGGTACAGCTCGAGGGTGATGTTGCCGTGACCGAGGGCTATGGCGACGACGATGGCGATGACGATCGCCACCAGCGCCGGCACCGCCGACTCCATGCCGGAGCTGATACCGGAGAGGATGGTGGTAGCCGGGCCGGTCCGAGCGGCTTCGGCGATATCGCGGACCGGGGTGGTCTCGGTCGAGGTGTAGTACTCGGTGATGCGACTGGCCACCTGGCCGAGGATCACGCCCGTGACCACGGCCCACCAGACCTTGAGGTTGTGCACGTAGAACTGGGACACGAAGAACGTGCCGATGATGGTCAGCACGGCCGAAGTGAGGACGCCCCGGTTGATCGGGCGCATGGCCGAGCGGTCTTTGGGCCCGGCCCGAACCACGAAGATCCCGACGATCGACGCCAGGATCCCGATCGCCGGCACCACCAACGAGTACACGAGACCGACCTGACCCTTGCCGGCGGGGAAAGCGGTGTTGGCCAGGATCAGGGTGGCCACCAGGATCACCAGGTACGACTCGAACAGGTCGGCGCCCATCCCGGCGCAGTCCCCGACGTTGTCGCCGACGTTGTCTGCGATGGTTGCCGCGTTGCGCGGGTCATCCTCGGGAATGCCGGCTTCGACCTTGCCCACCAGGTCTGCGCCCACGTCTGCGGCCTTGGTGAAGATGCCACCGCCGACCCTCATGAACAGGGCCAGCAGCGACCCGCCGAACCCGAATCCAACCAGGATGGCGGTGGCGGTGTTCTGGAAGAGCATGACGATGATGGTGGCGCCGAGGAGCCCGAGGCCGACCACGAACATGCCGGTCACCGCCCCGGTCCGGAAGGCAACTTGCAGGCCGGCGGCCATCGACCCGTCCCGGGCCGCGGCCGCGGTGCGCACGTTGCCCCGCACGGCCGTGCTCATGCCGATGTAGCCGGCCAGGCCGGACAGGGTGGCGCCGGCCAGGAACACGATGGCCCGGAACAGGCCCGACAGCCCATAGGAGAGCACCGTGTGCTTCGAGCCGTCGGGAAGGGTTCGCGTCACCGAGCTGGCCGTGAGGAAGACCAGGACCGCCAGAGGCAGCACGATCATCCCGATGGCTCTGAACTGGCGGGCCAAATAGGCCTGGGCGCCCTCCTGGATCGCCTTGGCGATCTCGATCATGGTGGGGGTGCCCTGGTCGGAAGCCAGCACCCCCCGCATGAGGTAGAAGCCGGTGGCGATGGCGATGAGGCCGCACACCGCGGCAAACACCAGCCACACCCACTCGGTGTTGTGCAGGTGGAACGGCTGGTAGCCGCCCTCAGCGACGAGTCGCATGATCAGACGGTTCCTTTCTCCTCTTGAGGTTGGGGGATGACGGGGCGGCGACGTCCTGCCCGTCGGGCGAGACGTCGGGCGCCAGATTCGGAGGCTCGGCCGGTTCTGGGGCGGCGGCCGAGGCCGGCCGGACCAGGATCTGGCGGGCGACCCTTTCGCCGATCGTTCGGTCCTGCCCGTCGACGGACACGACGAGGGGGCCGTCGAAAGGGTGCTTTTCGCGCACCTCCACCTCGATGCCCGGGCGCACGCCGAGACCGTCGAGGAAGTGGGCTACGTCAGGATTCGTGGACCCAGGCAGGGCGATCACGGCTCGGTCTCCTGGCGTCAGCTCGTACAGGGCAGGCATGTCCGGCAGGCCCGCACTCTCGACGCCCGGGATGGGAAAGCCGTGCGGGCAGGTCGCCGGCCGATCGAGGGCGGTGTAGAGGCGGTCTTCGACCTCCTGCGGCAGCTGATGTTCGAACGCCGGAGCCAGGCGGTCAGCCTCGGCCCAGCTGTAGCCGAGCATGTCGGCGAGGAATCGCTCGACGATGCGGTGGCGGCGCACGACACTCATCGCCTGGCGCCGACCGATGTCCGTGAGTTCCACGCCGTGATACGGGGTGTGGACGGCCAAGCCGCGGTCGGCCAGCTTCTTGACCGTGGCGGTCATGGTGGCTGGCGACAGTTGCAAGGCCGCGGCCAGATCCCCGGTGCGGGCGCCCCGATGCGCTGAACTGGACCCGCCATGCTGGTTGGAGGTCAAGCGCCAGATGGCCTTCAGCGTCTCCCGCTCGGATTTCGTCAAGGCGAGGTCCATAATTTCGACGCCTGACCGTACTTTTTAGGCGCGGCAAAAGTCAAGCGACGACGCGGCACCTCGAAGAGGGGGCGGGACCCCCAGAGGACTCAGTGCTCGTCGGAGAGCACGACCCGCACGATCTCAGCCGTCTCGTCGTCGCCGGCGGTAGGCCCGCCGAACAACGTCATCCACACCGACGTCCCTTTTTCCCCGGACTCGAAGCGGACGCCATCGACCAGGTTGCGAATCAGGGGGATGCCCAGGCCCCGTTCGAAGTTGAGGCGTTCGGGATCCGTCACGGGGGGGTGCTCGGGGAGCGCCTCTGGATCGAAACCTGCTCCTGAGTCAGCGATGCAGACTTCCATCCGTTCAGGGGCTTCCCACACTCGCACCACGACCGGGCTCACCCCTCCGACGGCGGTGTTGGCTTCGATGGCATTGGTGCACGCCTCCGACACGGCCAGCTTCAGGTCGTCGATCCGGTCCTCAGAGACGGTCCGGCGGGCCGACACGAGGGACGACACGACCAGCCGCACGACCGCGATGTACTCGGTCCGGGAGGGAACGGTGAGCTCGAGGGAAAGGTCCATTGGCGGCCCCGGGGCGGTCCTCAGCCGGAGGTGGCCTCGTCCACCGATGCGCTGATCGAAAACACGGTCGTCAGTCCCGTGATCTCGAAGACCTTAAGGATCCGGGGTTGGGTACAGACCAACGCCATGTCGCCACCGTTGCTGCGCAATCGCTTCAGACCCCCGACCAGCACGCCGAGGCCCGTGGAGTCCAAGAAATCCACCCCTTCGAGATCGACGACAATCTGCCGATGCCCCTGGCTGACGAGCTCGACGAGCTGCTCGCGCAGCCGGGGAGCCGTGTACACGTCAATCTCACCTTTGACCGCGAGAATCATGAGAGGTGATCGGCTGTCGTCTACCTCCAGACCGAGCTCCATTCAGATGTCCTTCCTTTGCGTCCTCAACACACTAGAGCGGGAATCGGACGAAGGGTTCGTCCGCCGCCTGCCGGCACAACGGTGGAGGTCCTCGGCCGGTCGCGCGACTGCCGAAAGGCGCGCCGGCCCGCGTACATTGACCACGTGGAGGCGGCGTTCTTCGATCTCGACAAAACCGTTATCGCCAAGCCTTCGATCATGGCGTTCGCCCGGGACTTTCGCCGCGAGGGCCTCCTCACCCGGCGGACCATGGCCAAGGGGCTGTGGGTCCAGCTGATCTACGTCCGGGTGGGTGCGGGCCACAAACGGCTGCATCGGGTCCGCCGGTCGGTGCTCGCCGCCACCACCGGTTGGGACCAGGCCCAGGTGCGGCGAGTGGTGACCGAGGGCCTGGCTGCGGCGATCGATCCGATCACCTACATCGAGGCCCGGGACCTCATCGACGAGCACCGGAGCGCGGGGCGCCGCGTCTACCTGGTGTCCGCGGCTCCCTCGGAGATCGTCGAGCCCCTCGCCAACCACCTCGGCGCCCACGAAGCCCTGGCCAGCGTGGCCCGGGTGGACCAGGACGGCCGTTACACCGGCGACGTCGAGCGGTACGCCTACGGCCCGGAGAAGGCGTCGTTGATCCGCCGGGTGGCCGCCCAGAACGGCATCGACCTGAGCGCGTCGTGGGCCTACACCGACTCGGCTACGGATGTTCCGATGCTGGAAGCCGTCGGTCACCCCGTCGCGGTCAACCCGGACCGGGCCCTCCGGCGCATCGCTCAGATACGGAGCTGGGACACCGTCCGTTTCACTCGAACTCCCGCGCCGGCAACTCCGGCATCGATGGCGCCTGAACCGCTCTCTGGGTCGGCCCGCGGTCGTCCGCCGTCGTGGGTCTGGTGCAGCTCCGCAGTAGCAGCCGCCGCCCTCGTGGTGGCAGGCGGAGCGGTGGCCTGGCGCTCACGCACCCAGGCCCAACTGGGCGCCACCTGACGATACTGTCGCTCCCGCCCGGGCGGAGCGGCCAGCGGCCGGGGTGCGCCCGGGCGCGCCGCGCCGACCGACAGCGAGGAAGCTTGAAAGCTACGAGCGGAGCTTCTGGGCGGCGAAGATGCCGAGGCCGACGAGGACGGCGATGATGAGGAGCTTCTTCATGGCGGCCACACTACCGCGCCGCGTCTGGGCGCGCTCCAATCCTGCTTTCGGTGGCAGCTACCTGGTTCGCCGCCGGTCACTGCTCCGCCGACTCCGTTTTTGGTATCTAAACCGCGTATTACGCGGTCAAGATACCAAAAAAGGCAAGAGACAGCCCCAGACGGCATGGTTTTCCCCGCCAGGACGACTCGGAACCGGCGCGGGGCCGCCGAAGTGGCGCTAGCTGGCGGGAGCGACGACGAGTCGTTCCAGGGTGGCGACCGCGACCGCGGCGGTATCGACGGCATCGGCGTCGGTCAGCAGGTCCTGTAAGAGCAGCTCGCCTTCCCGCCAGTCAGCGTGCACGTCGGGCTGCAACAGGTCGAGCGTGCGGATGACCGCCGCATCGCTGGCCGGGTTGGCTCGGGTCCGGTGGCGCTGGTAGGCGGCGGCCAGGTGCGGCAACGCCATCCGGTAGACCCCCGCCAAACGGGACACCGTCCCCTGGAGGCCGGCCAGGTGATCGGCAGCGACCGCCCCGTGCGGCGCCGGCGGTGTCACCAGGGCCTCCCGATCGACGTCGGCCAGCACCGGCAATCGGTCCCACCACTGTTCGGCCCGCCAGGCGTGGTGTTGGCTGTGCCGGTCGAGCAGCAGCTTGGCGTCAACCTCGGGCGTCGACGCCACCCACGATCCCAGCACCTCGAACAGGCGCGCCTCACTCCACCGGTAGGTGCCGACGAGGCGAGCCCCTTCGGCCAGCGTCAGTGGCGCATTCGACGTCAGGGCCTCGACGCCAAACCCCGGTACGCCAAGTCGAACATCCGGTCATAGACCCCGTCCACCGAGCCAAACGGAAACGCCGGCTTGGAGATCAACAGCGACACCATGCCGTGGATCATCATCCAGAGGATCTTGGCCGCCTCCATGGGATCGCAGGCAGCCTCTAGATCGCCGTCCGCAACGGCCGCGGCCACGTCTTCTGTAGTGGGAAGGAGCCCGGCGGTGTCGGCGAGGCGTTCGTCGAGAAGCCGCTCAGGGGTGTGGTCGGGGCGACTCATCATGATGATCCGATAATGCTCGGGATTGTCGAGTCCCCAAGAGAGATAGGCGTACCCTCTCCGCTTCAGGCGCTGCCAGGGATCGTCGACGTCGGCAGTGGCATCGGCCATGGCCTGGTTGAGCTTCTCGGCGTGCCGTTCGCAGACCGCGAAGACCAGATCGTTGCGGTCGGCGAAGTGCAGGTAGATGGAGGGCGGGGTGACGCCCACGGCGGAGGCGATGGCGCGGATGGAAAGCGCGGTCTGGTCGTTGGTCTCGATGAGGATGCGCTCTGCGGCCGCCAGGATCTCGTCGCGCAGCAGTTCGCCCTGACCCCGGCGGGAGCGCGAGCGGCGGGGCGAGGCGACCGACTTCCCCTCAGCGGTTGCGGCCGTCGCCGCGGACACGGTGTCAATCGTCACATCTGCATGCTAGCGACCCGAGCGGATCCCATGAGTGCTCAGTGGGCCACTATCGGTAGCGGTTGGTAATCGGCATCCGGCGGTCCCTCCCGAACGCCTTCGGGGTGACCCGAACCCCGGGCGGCGTCTGGCGCCGCTTGTATTCGGCCAGGTCGACGAGCCGGACGATCTGGTGCACCAGCTCGGGATCGTGGCCCGCGTCCACCAGCTCCGATGCGGTGAGGTCCCCTTCCACGTAGGCCATGAGGATGGGATCGAGGACGTCGTACGGCGGGAGGCTCTGATCGTCGCGCTGGTCGGGGCGCAGCTCGGCCGACGGAGGCTTGGTCAGAACGACCTCGGGGATCACCGCCTCACTCCCCTGCTGGTTTCGCCACTCGCACAGGCGGTACACCAGCGTCTTCGGCACGTCCTTGATAACCGCGAAGCCACCAGCAGTGTCCCCGTAGAGGGTGGAGTACCCGACCGCCACCTCGCTCTTGTTGCCGGTGGTCAGCACGAGCCAACCCAGCTGGTTGGACAGGGCCATGAGGATGACGCCCCGGATGCGGCTCTGGAGGTTCTCCGCCGCCAGACCGGCCAGCGGGGCGCCGTCGGAATCCTCCAGCATGCCCAGGAAGGCGCCATGGGCCGCTTCGATCGGGATGACCCGGTAGTCGATCCCGAGGTTGGCGGCGAGGTCCGCGGCGTCGCTCGAGGACCCATCGCTCGAGTAGCGCGAGGGCATGGCCACCCCATGGACGTGGTCGGGGCCGAGGGCGTCGGTGGCGATGGTAGCGACCAGCGAGGAGTCGATACCTCCGGAGAGACCGATCACCACGTCGGAGAAGGCGTTTTTGTCGACGTAGTCGTGCACGCCGAGCCGCAGCGCCTCATAGACCTCGGCTTCGGTCGACAACCTCGGGGTTATGGGGGCAAGCAGGCGCGGGGCGTCGGCGGCCAGGCGGGGCTCCGACGTGACCGCAGACAAGGGTAGGGGCGAGGCGGAATGGTGGCCGCGGGGATCGAGCAGCCGTTTGCGGTAGACGGGGCGGACGTCGAGGTCGAGGACCCGCACGTCCTCCTGGAACTGGGGCAGGGACGCCACCAACCGTCCGGCCGCGTCGAAGACCATCGATGCGCCGTCGAATACCAGCTCGTCCTGACCTCCTACGCAGTTGAGATAGACCAACCCACAGCTGGCATCCGCGGCCCGGGTGGCGAGCATCTGCTCCCGTTCCACGACCCGATCGATGTGGTACGGCGAGGCGTTGATATTGACCACCAGCTCGGCGCCGGCCGCGGCCTGGGCGGCGATGGGTCCCTGCGGGTTCCAGGCGTCTTCACAGATGGACACCCCTATCCGCACGCCCGCGATACCGAAGAGCTGCGTCGCCCCGCGCCCAGGGGCGAAGTAGCGCTGCTCGTCGAAGACGCCGTAGTTAGGAAGCTCCTGCTTGTGATAAACCCCGCGCACCTCCCCCTGACTGCAGACCGCCGCGGCGTTGTACAGGTCGAGTTGCTCGTCGACGAATCCCACCACGGCCACGGTGTGCTCGGTCGCGGCGGCCACCTTGCCCAGGGTGGCCAGGTTGTCAGCCACGAAGCCCGGCTTCAGGAGCAGATCCTCTGGTGGGTAGCCGGGTATCGCCAGCTCCGGGAACACCGCCATGTCCGCGCCGGCTTCCTCGGCGACGCCGATCGCCGAGATGATCCGCTCGGCGTTGCCGCCGAGGTCTCCGACCACAGAATTGAGCTGGCACAGCGCCACTCGCAGACGAGCCATCACTATTGAGCGTACGCCCCGACGGCGGTGTGACGAAGATCACTCATAAATCGATACGATACCGTCGCGTATCGAGCTAGGGTCAATCCCATGGCCATTCGGCAGGACGCTTGTGCTGCTCCCACCACCGCGGTGGAAGGCGACGTCGCCGCCCGCGCCTCGACGGGGGCGGAGGCCGAACCGACCCGGACCGGTCGCCCTCGGGACGATGCTCGCGAGCAGGCCATCCTGGACGCCGCCATCGACCTGCTGGCCGAGGTCGGCTACGACGCCATGTCCATCGAAGGCGTCGCCGTGCGGGCCAAAGCGAGCAAGGCCACCATCTACCGCCGGTGGCCCGGCAAGGCGGAGCTGGTGGTCGAAGCCATGCGCCGTCGTTCGGAGCCCGTCCTGGACGACCTCCCCGACACCGGCAGCCTTCGCGGTGACTTGCTCGTCCTCGCACAGCGGATGTTCGCCAGCATGGAAGGCGTGGACGGCGGGCTGATCTGCGGCCTTGCCGTCGCCGTGCGCACCGACGCTCAGTTCGGCCGGCTGATGGCGTCGCACCTGCATGAACAAAAGCTCTTGTCGGTTACGGCAATCGTCACCCGGGCCCAGGCTCGGGGCGAGCTCTCACCCGGTGTCGATCCGGCCATGCTGCTCGAAGTCGCCCCCGGCGTGGCTCTTTTCCACCAAATGAACGGCGAGCCGCTCGACCTCGCCTTCGCGGAGCACCTCGTCGACCGAGTGCTCATCCCCTTGCTTCGTCCGTAACACCCGAAGGAGATCCGGAATGACCGCCACCACCCCTGCTTCGGCGCGCTCTCTAGCCGCCGAGGCCTACGACCGCCGCTGGTGGATCCTCGCCGTCCTCGCCATCGCTCAGCTCATGATCGTCGTGGACGCCTCCATCGTCAACATCGCCCTCCCCCACGCCCAGCAAGCCCTCCACATCTCCACGGCGGATCGCCAGTGGGTGATCACGGCGTACACCTTGACCTTCGGGGGCCTCCTGCTCCTCGGCGGCCGCATCGCGGACTTCGCCGGTCGCAAACGGGTCCTGATCATCGGGCTACTGGGTTTCGCGGCGGCTTCCGCCATCGGAGGGCTGGCCCCCACCTCGGGCCTGCTCTTCGCCGCCCGAGGCCTGCAGGGGGCCTTCGCCGCCCTCATGGCGCCGGCGGCCTTGTCCTTGCTCACCGTGACCTTCACCGAGCCGAGCGAGCGCGCCCGGGCGTTCGGCACCTGGGGAGCCATCGCCGGCGGAGGTCTGGCCGTGGGCCTCATCGCTGGAGGGGTGCTGACCCAATACGCCTCCTGGCGGTGGTGCCTGCTGGTCAACACCCCGATCGCCCTGCTCGCCGCTTTCGCGGCCTACCGCTTGATCCCCGAAAGTCGGGTCACCGGTCACACCCGCTATGACATCCCCGGCGCCCTGACCTCGACGCTCGGCATGGTCACGCTGGTCTATGCCGTGACCCAAGCGACGACGGACGGATGGGGCTCGGCCCACACCCTCGGGCTCCTGGGGATCTCCATCGCCCTACTGGTGGCCTTCGTCGTCGCTGAACGCTTCAGCAGCCATCCGCTGCTGCCGCTGCGGGTCGTCACCGAACGAAACCGGGGCGGCTCCTTCCTCACGACCCTCCTCGTAGGACTCGGTCTGTTCGGGTGCTTCCTCTTCCTGACCTACTACCTCCAAGGGACCCTGCATTACTCGGCCCTGAAGACCGGGTTCGCCTACCTGCCGTTCGCCGTCGGAGTGGTCGGTGGGGCCGCTCTCGCCAGCCAGCTGACCCTGCGCTTCCGACCCCGGACGGTGATGGCCGCCGGTCTCGTCGGTTGCATCCTCGGTCTGCTGTGGTTCTCGCGGCTGGGGCTGCACTCCGCCTACTGGCTCCACTTGTTCCCGGCCGAGCTGGTCATGAGCCTGGGCCTCGGGCTGGTCTTCGTGCCCGTCAACAACACTGCCCTCACCGGAGTTGCGACCAGAGACGCCGGCGTGGCCAGCGCCCTGATCAATAGCACGCAGCAGATCGGCGGGTCGCTCGGAACGGCCCTGCTGAACACCATCGCCGCCACGGCCACCGCTTCCTACCTGGTCTCGCACGGCTCCGGAGCCAGCGCCGTAGCTGCCGGCACCCTGCACGGCTTCTCTGTTGCCTTCATCGTCGCCGCCGCCTTCATCGGCGTGGCGCTGGTCGCCGTGCTCGTGCTCATCACGGCCAACGTGACCTCCAGTCCGGACGGTGGCCTCCCCGGCGAGATCATCGCCGGCGAGGCACCGAGCCGAGGGCTTGTCGGGTGATCGCAGCGAAGGTGACGAGGTCGTGTCCGGCCTGGTGCCGGCGTGGGAAGCGGCGTCGGGGTAGCCCGGGCGCTTGTTCGCCTAGTAAATCAGCCGTGGGCCGGGGTGCTCGTCGCCCGGGCCCACGACCAGGGTGCTGAGGCGGGGCGGTCCGGGCGTTCGGCCGCCGGGCGATGCGGGCGCCGGTCGTACCGTCGTTTCCTCACAACCCTCGAGTTGGCCTAGCGCCAGAACCCTCTCTTCTTGTGGCCTCTTGTGGCCGCAGAGCGTGGGGCAGCCAGGAGGGGACGGCGGGCGTCGAACGCTTAGCTGATGGACTCCGACGCTCCCGGCCGGGTGGCCGCGGTCGGGGTGCTGGCGGGCTGGATGACGCCCCCTTCGCTCCTGTTCCATCGTGTGGTTGGCCCAGGGCACGAGGGGTCGGCGTCAAAGCGCCGGTCGTACCCGGCCGGGGTGGGCGGCGGGCAGGGTTGGGTCGGTCCCCCGCTTGACCCCGACCTGTCGGCGTCCCGGCGAGAAGCGCCGTGGGTCCGTGGTCCTCTGGCCGAAGCGAAAACGGTCAGGAAAACCCGCGTCGGGCCCCCCACCCCGTTTCATTGACCGTTTTTGAAAAACTTGAGCGTCATTTTTTGCGAAAACGGTCAGCAAAAATGTCGCCGGCGGGTCCAACCTCGTTTCACTGACCGTTTTTGCCACCCCGCTACGGCAATCCACGCCATGGCCGTTCGAACGGGGGCCGGCCCGATCGCAACGTCTGACCATCGCCGGCGTCGACCACGACCTGGTCGCCGATGGTCGTACGAACCAGGGAGGAGCATCGTCAGCCCGTCGGAGGTCAGTGGGAGGGCCCCTCGCGGCGGCGTTCTCTTGGTGGCAGAGGGGTTGCGGAAAGGACCGGAAGCGGCGCGACTGGTGCAACACTGAGCGGGTGTTCGCCAGCCCGGTTCGCGAGGACCTCGAACGCAGCGCTGACCCCGCGGCGGTGGCCCGGGCGATCGAACGGGTGATCCGTTCCCACCCCGACGCGGCCGCGCAACTCGACGAAGACCCTCGGCTCCGGGCCGCGGTCGTGGCCATCAGTGCTGCCAGTCCGTGGTTGGGGCGGGTGTGCGTCACCGATCCAGATTCGCTCCACGTGTTGCGCCACCTGGATCAGCCGGTCCCACTGGCGCAGTACGTGGATGTTGACTCCGACGGGAGCGGGCCGCTCGACACGCGGCGGACCGGGACGGGCCTGGCCCGAGCCAAGGGCCTCGAGCTGCTGCGGATCGCGGCGCGGGACCTCATCGGGCTCGATGGCGTCGCCGAAGTCGGTGAACAGCTGTCCCAGCTGGCCGCCGGCCTGCTGCAGCTGACCTGGCTGGCCACCCGGGAGGAGGACCACAGCGACGGTCTGGCCGTGATCGGCATGGGAAAACTGGGGGCCGGCGAGCTCAACTACTCGAGCGATCTCGACCTGCTCCTGGTCGCTCCTGCGACGGGCGGTGGCCAACCGCGATCATTCCTGGCGGCGGCCCGTCGGGCGTGGCGAATCGACCTGGACCTACGGCCCGAGGGACGAGCCGGTCCTCTCATGCGGACTCTGGCCTCCTACGAGGCCTACTGGGATCGTTGGGCCGACACCTGGGAGTTCCAGGCCCTGCTCAAAGCTCGGGCCGTGGCCGGCGACCCATCGCTCGGCGCGGTGTTCCAGGAGCAGGCTGCGGCCCGGGTCTGGGTCCGGCCCTTCGGCGCGGACGAGCTCCGGCAGGTCCGCCAGCTCAAGGGGCGCGCCGAGCAAGAGGTGCGCAGGCAAGGATTGTCCGATCGGGAGCTGAAACGGGGAACGGGCGGCATCCGCGACATCGAGTTTGCCGTCCAGCTCCTACAACTGGTGCACGGCCGGGCCGAGCCCGACCTTCGAGCGCCGTCAACCATCACCGCTCTGGGCGCCCTCGCGTCGGGGGGATATATCGCGGCAGACGATGCCGCAGCCCTCCAGGCCGCCTACGCCTTCCTGCGAACCGTCGAGCACCGCGTGCAGCTGTACGAGAACGAGCAGGTCCACACCATTCCTCCGCCCGGCGAGGCGAGAGTGCGACTGGCCCGCGTCCTGGGATATCGCGACGGGACGTCGGGGGCGGCGGTGACCCAGTTCGAAGCCGAGCTGCATTTCCACCAGGCCCGAGTTCGAGGAATTCACGAACGACTGTTCTTCCGACCCCTGCTCGAGGCGTTCACGGCGGGCGGAACATCGTCGGCGCAGCAGCTGCCGCCAGAGGCGATCGCCGATCGCCTGCGGGCATTCGGGTTCGCCGACGCGGACCGAACTTCCCAGGCGGTGCGGGAGCTGACTCGAGGTTTCTCCCGATCCTCGCAGCTGATGGCCCGGATGCTACCCATGCTCCTCGATTGGCTTTCGAACGCGGCCGACCCCGACCTCGGTCTCCTCGGGCTGCGGACGCTTGCCACCGGCACCCACCGTAGAGACCAGCTGACTGCCCTCTGCCGGGAATCAGCAGAGGCGGCCCGCCAGCTCTGCGAGCTGCTCGGCACGGGACCCCGTTTCGTCCGCACCTTCGAACGTCACCCCGACCTTCTCGCCGGCCTGGCGGATGGTGAGACACTCGTGAACCGGACCCGCCCAGAGATCGACGAGCGGCTGTCCCGTTCCCTGGCGTGGCGATCCGGTGCGGGGGAGGTGGAACGAGGGCTACGCCAGTTCCTACAAGCGGAGACCCTGCGCATCGCGGCGCGCGACGTCCTCGGTCTGGCTGAGCTCGACGCGACCGGGCTAGCCCTGTCGGACCTGGCCGAGTCGGTGGTGGCCATGGCCGTGCAGCTCGCCGATCCGCCCTTGCCGTTCGCGGTCATCGGCATGGGACGGCTAGGAGGCCGGGAACTGGCGTATACGAGCGACCTCGACCTGCTGTTCGTCTACGAGGCGCCCGACGGCGTCCCCGCGGCGAAGGCCGCCGAGCAAGCGGAGGCGACGGCCGTCGCCCTCGTGCAGATTCTCGGTGGCTCGACGCCGGCGACCGGGTTGTACCGGGTGGACACCGCCCTCCGACCCGAGGGTCGACACGGGCCGCAAGCCCGCAGCATCGAGGCCTACGCCGCGTACTACCAACGATGGGCATTGGTGTGGGAGCGCCAAGCGCTGCTCAGGGGTCGTTGGATCGCGGGCGACGAGGATCTCGGTCGGCGGTTCGGGACGCTGGCCCAGGACTTCGTGTGGGACCGACCGCTGACTCCGGCTGACCTGCGGGAGATCCGGCGCACGAAGGCGAGAATGGAGCGCGAGCGGGTGCCACCGTCCGAGGACCCGCGGTTTCATCTCAAGCTCGGACCGGGTTCGCTCTCGGATATCGAATGGACGACGCAGCTGCTGCAGCTCGAGTACCGGGTGCAAGAGACCGGCACGGTGGCGGCACTCAACGAGCTGACCGCAGTCGGAGCTCTGTCTGAGCCGGATCGACTGGTGCTCGTGGATGCGTACACGTTCTGTGAACGAACCCGCAACCGGCTGGGCCTTGTCCGCGAAGGGTCGAGCGACGCCCTGCCCACGACCGGGCCGCAACTGACCGCTCTGGCCCGGAGCCTGGGGACGACGGGCTCGGGTCTGCGCGACGAGTACCGGCGCTATACCCGCCGAGCCCGGCGGTCGGTGGAGCGTCTGTTTTTCGGCGACGGCACGCCCTAAATCACCTGAGCGGCAGAATGGGCACGCGAAGACGTTTACAGGACCCCGACCGCCAGCAGGATCATGGCCACAATCACGATGGCGGCGGCGGCCATCCCACCGAGCAGTACCGGTGAGGCCAAAACCTCGTGGGTTGCTCGGTGGGCCTGCTCGTCATCCTGGCGGGCCAGGAGGGCGCCCGCGCTCGGGAGAATGGCGTCCTCGAAGACGGCGTGGGCCCGCACCGGTGAGCGGGGTTGCGCCCCAGTCGGGTGTTCCAACGCCAGAGGAGGGTCGGGGTCGAGGTACACCGGAGGGGACGGGGGGTCAGCCTCGACGGCGGCCTCGTCCTCGGGGTACAAGGACGGGAGCGGTTCGATCGGCTCGTACCCGGTGCCCCCTGGATCTGGACCCCGGCGCAGCTGGTCGGGAGGGACGACGCTCCGATCGGTGGTTATCGGTTGCCACAGCGATGGTCCCGCCCGGGGAAGAGGAGGAGGGGGCGGCGGAGGCAATGTGCTCCAGGGGTTCTCCGACACCGCCGACCCACCCTGGACGGGCGGGGAAGACGTTGGTGGAGGCGACGGGGGACCAGGAGCGGCTGGCGGAGGAGCGGCTGGCGGAGCAGCGGCCGGCGGAGGAGAGGCCGACGCAGGAGCGGCCGGCGGAGCAGCGGCCGGCGGAGGAGGGGCCGGCGAGCGGGGCTGCGGCCTCCCGACGTTCGGCATGGTCACCGATGGGGGCCGCGGCGTCAGACCAGCCCTGAGCGGCGGGATCGGCACCTCCTCGGTGACGGGCATCGTCGGCAAGGCCGACACAGAGTCAGAGGCAGAAGCGATCTTGCTGCGCTCGCCCCACACCACGTACGGCGTCGCCGGCCAGCCAGACGTGGCCTCAAGCGCCACCAGGGCGTCGGCGAACTCCACCGCCGAGTGCGGTCGGCTATCGGGGTCCTTGGACAGGGCCGACTCGAGCAGATCGGACAGGCCGATGGGAATGTCTTGCGAACGCAAGGGCCGGACCGGGTCCCGGATGATGCGGAGAATGACCGACGCGGGCGCCTCGTTCTCGAAGGTGGCGAAGGGGGCGAACCCACTGAGCATCTGGTACATGGTCGACGCCAGTCCGTAGATGTCGGTCGCCGCCGAGAGCTGGTGTCCCTCGAGAATCTCCGGGGCGGCGTGCAGGGTCGTAAAACCGAACACGCCGGCGAACGCCTGGGCCGAGGCCTGGAGCGCGGCCACCCCGAAATCGCTGAGGGCGGGCTCCTCGAACTCGGTGATGAGAATGTTTTGCGGCTTCATGTCCCGGTGCAGGAAGCCGTGGCGGTGGGCCGTCTCCAGGGCGCCGGCGATCTTGATGCCGATGCCCGTCACGTCCTGGGCGCTCAGCGGCCCCACTCTGCGGATTCGTTGCGAAAGGGACTCCTGGCAGAGCTCGAGCACCAGGACGGGTCTCTGATCGGGCGTGATGAGCGGCCGGTACAGGGTGACGATGTTGGGGTGGTTGCTGACTTGGGCGAGGGCTTGGATCTCGCGGGTGAAGGTTTCGAGCAGGCGCGGGTGGACCGTCTCGACCTTGAGGGCCTTGAGGGCGACCGGACGCCCGGTGTCCTCCTCGAGGGCGCGGTAGACCGTGGCGAAGGCGCCGCCCCCGATCTCCACGATGTCCCGGTACCCCGGCAGCTCCGTCACCGGATACGACCGCTCTTTCCGCCGCGCCACGCCCGGCTCCCTACCCGGACCCGGTCGTGGATGAGGCGGACGAGGCGGCGGGCGGCGACGCCGCGGTCGGCGGATCTGGCGCCGGGAATCGGGGTTCGGAGCCGACCATCAGCAACGCCCGCGCCCGCTGCCGGCGGTCCAGACCCCGATGGACGGTACGTCGCACCGTGCGCTGGAGGTCCCAGGCGTGGGTGGCGGCCTGCTCGTCGGGTGGGTGATGGGTCGAGCACACGGCCTGCTCCGCCAGCGCTCCCACCTCGCTCACCGGGGCGGTGATATCCGACGAGAAGTGACGGCCGGCTTCGGCGGCCACCTCGGCGCTGGTGTCACCTCGACCGGTGGTCATTCCGGCCTGGTACAGGCCGTCCAGCAACTCGAGCCAGGCTCCCACGGCTAACAACGAGGGTTCCTGCCGGCGCCGGGATCGGCGCCGGGCCAGCCGGCGAACGCCGGCCAAGCCGGGGCCGACCAGGGCGGCCAGGACCAGGACCCCGACGACGATCAGCAGCACGACCAGCCAAGCGGGCAGCCGGTGCGTGTGCCGGACCGGAATCGTGGCCGGCGGGGTAACCGCGTGTCCGACGCCTTCGCTGACGGGAACGGCGTTGGACCTGCGGTTGGGGATGTTGGTCTCGACCGAGCCGGAAGCGGTGGGCGCCGTCCCGGGCGCGACGACCCTCTCGGGCGTGGGATCGACCACGACCCAGCCGAGCCCGGCCACCGGAACCTCGACCCACGTCCACGCCTGCTTGCTGTTCACCACGTGGTGACCAGCCGGGACCGGTCCGGAACTGGACGTACTGGCCATTCGGAAACCGGTCACGACCCGGGCCGGGACACCGAGGTAACGAGCGGTCATGGCGAAGAGGGTGGCGAACTGCTCCGGGGTGGCGTATCGGTACACGGTGATGGCATTGATGACCTGGGACAGCGACGTCCCGAAGGTGCTGGTCGCCTGGGGCACCGACGTGGTGGTCGTGGTGGCCGCCCGCCGGGTCGCCGCCTGGCGTCCGGTCGCTTTCTCGGTCGACGACTCCGAGGAGACAGGCGGCAGCGAAGGGTCGACCCGCCTCTCGTTTTTCTGCAAGGTCTCCTCCAAGGCCTGGAGGAAAGCGACCGTCGGTGCGGGCCGTTGCCCGGTGAGCTTGGCCAGCAAGGTCAACGCCGTGCCCATCGCGGTCGTGGTGTTGGGTGGCAAGGCCAGGTCGCTGGCTGAGATGGCCCCCGCCAGGGGAAGGGTCGCACCGGCCGCGGCGCCGATGCCGTCTGCGGCCGGCACCTTGGACAAGGTGACGTCCGGGGATCGGGACACGACCGTCGTAGGAGAGGCCGCCCCGGCGGTGGGCCTCCGGCAGGAGCATCCCGGTAGAGGCGTCCGCGGCAGCTTCCACGCCGCTCACGGCGATGGGCCGGTCCAGCGCCGGCAGCAAGGGCACCGGCAGATCGGTGATCAAGGTGTAGTGCTGCCCGACGGTCTCCAGGCCTTCAGTGGCAACGGTCGATCCGGGCGGCTCCGGGATCCGTCCTCCGGTCGGCCGGAAGGTGGTGTCGAAGCTCCACGTCGAGCCGTCGTACTGATCGAGAACGGCCATGGCCAGATAGCCCGTGGACGGCTGGTCAATGTCGACGGTCAGGACGGTGTGCTCCGGGGTGTAGTCGCGGAGATAGGCCAGAGAATCGACCGGGTCGACGATGTTCGAGGCGGTGAGCGGGGGGGTCCGGTTGAGCGAGGCGGGCCGGCTGGACAGGGCAGGCAGGGAAGGGATGACCGTGGCCAACACGGCGGCGATCACGGCCACGCAGCCGGCCGCCACCAGGCCCGGTCGCCAGGTCGTCCGGCGAGCGCCGGCAGCAGACACCTCTCCGACGTCGGCCTCAGGCGCGACCGCGCCGCGGACCAGGCGAGTGGCGAGGGCAACGAGGGCGAGCACGCCCAGGAGCAGGGGAGCGGCCACATCGTCCTGCTTCGGTCCTGAAGCGGTGGCGGCATAGGCCACGACAAACGCGACCACCAGTACGGCAAGCCCACCCGCGATCATTTCGGATCGACGCGGCCGGGCCCTCGTCACCAGCTCGGTGGCGGCCGAACCGCTGAGCCAGGTGAGCAGCAGCGGCCCAGCCAGCAGCGCCCGCCCTCCGGAGAGGGGAAGCGTTTCCGTGAGCACCCGATTGGGGCCGTGTTCGAGGCCCGCCCACAGATCTCCGGGGTGGAATCCGGCCGCCACGAAGAGCAGCAGGATCAACCCGATGGCGGAAGCGGCGTAGGAGACCGCCGGCCAACGGCCCCAGAGCCGGATGGTGGCCGCGGATATGGCCACCGGCGCCGACCGAGGCGGCCACGAAGAGCCCCAGCGTCCCGGGCACGTCGTAGGCCCGAAGCCAGGGGGTGGCGGCCAGGAACGTGCCCACCGCCAGGGCCAAGGGGATGACGATCGTTTCGACGACGAAGGCCCATGCCGGCCGGCGGGCTGCGGTGCCGGGCCGGCTCATCGGGCCACTCCCGAGTTCCACGAGTGCACCAGCTCGTCGGCCGAGCCGGCGGCCACGATGGTGAGTCCGGGATGGATCGGCACTCGGGTGGGGCGGCTCATGAGCGACGCCAGGATCACCCGGTCGAAGCGCCGGCGTAAGGCGGCGACGAGCGGGAGGCTGCTCAACTCGAGCTGCCCGGTGACCACCACGAGCGCGGTGCCGCCCCGATCCCGGCGCAACAGCACCAGCTCAGCCGTGAGGGAGCCCTGCGAGTCGGGCCCGAGCTCGGTGAGATAGTCGACGATCGGTGTCGGGTCCCGCTGGGTCGGGCCCCCGAGATGATCTCCGTTGGTCACCCGCAACTGCACGGGTGCTTTGCCCACCGCCATCGACGTGACCAGCGAGGCGGTGACGTCGATGGCCTGCTCGAACGTCTCCGCCGAGTACCGCAGGGGGTCGAGGTCCGTCAGAACCACGGTGTAGGGCTGGGCGGTGTCCACGTTGTGGCGGACCACCAGCTTCCCCACGTGGGCGGTGGTCGGCCAATGGATGTTGCGCAAGTCGTCTCCGACGACGTACTCGCGCAACCGATGAAAGGTGACCGATCCCTGCGGAGAGGCGTCGCTGGAGGGCCCTTCGAGGTTGCGGGAGATGCCTGTCGGCAGGGGGTGCATCGCCAGCAGGCGAGGGTGGACGGCGATGCGCTGCGGCGTCCCGAGTCGTTGCACCGTGCGGCACAGCCCGAACGGATCGGCTCTGGGGACCTCGACCGGCCCGATCTCGTACACGCCTCGCTGCGACGTCGGCAGCCGGTAGGTCCGCAAACCTTGTTGACCACGGCGCAGCCTCGGCAGCGTCGCCCGAATAGGGGTGTCCCCCAGTCTTTGCTCGATGGCGACGGGTGCCAACGTGCGCCGTGACAGGTTGGTGACGTGAATCACGGCGATGGCGGGCAGCCCTTTTTGGACCCGGGGAGGCTCCACGGCGCGGTCGAGGTCCAGGTGGGGACGCCAGGCCACGTAGACGAGCGACCCAACCAGCAGGATCAGCACGCCGGCTCCGAGGAGCACCACCGGCGCCCAATGGGCGAACCAGCCGCCGATCAGCAGGGCCAGCCCGACGACGAGCGCGCCGGCTCCAAGTCTGGTCACCGCAACCCGATCGACTGGAAGAGCGGCACCGGCGACTCAGCGCAGCAGGGTCCGGGGCACGGGCACGGCCTGGATGGCCCGGGCGATCACATCCTTGGCTGTCCGCCCCTGGATCTCGGCGTCGGGACGCATGATCACGCGATGGGCGAGGGTGGCCTCGGCCATGGTCTTGACATCCTCTGGCGTCACGTAGCTGCGTCCAGCCGTGGCGGCCGTGACTCGGGCGGTCCGGAGTAGGGCCAAGGCGCCCCGAGGCGAAACCCCCAGACGGACCTCGGGAAGCTCCCGCGTGTGGGAGCACACGGCGACGATGTAGTTCTCGATAGGGGGCGCCACTTCGACGGCCTGCTTGACGAAATCGACCATTTCCAGCAGCTCCTCCCCGGTCATCACCGGGGAAAGGCGCGACACGGTGGCCTCGTCCTTTTCGGTGCGCAGGATCTGGGCTTCGGCTTCGGGCCCCGGATAGCCGATCTCGAGGCGCATCATGAACCGGTCGAGCTGCGCTTCGGGCAGCAGGTACGTCCCCTCCAGGTCGATGGGGTTCTGGGTGGCCACGACCACGAAGGGACGGGGGACCCGGTAGACGGTGGCGTCGGTGGTGACCGTCTGTTCCTGCATGACCTCGAGCAGGGCGGACTGCGTCTTCGGCGAGGCCCGGTTGATCTCGTCGCCGAGGACGATGTTGGCGAACACCGGGCCGGGGCGGAAGCTGAAGGTGGAAGTGGCCTGGTCGAACACGGAGACGCCGGTGACGTCGGAGGGCAGCAGGTCCGGGGTGAACTGGATGCGGTTCCACGTCAGCGCTACCGACGCCGCGATCGCCCGGGCGAGCGAGGTCTTGCCCACCCCGGGCACGTCCTCGATGAGCAGGTGGCCTTCGGCCAGGACGCAGCTGACCGCGGCCCGCACCACCTGGTCTTTGCCGTGCATGACCCGGGTCACGTTGGCGACCAGCTGGTCGAAGCGCTGGACAAAGCCAACCATCTCGGGACTGGTGGTCACCCTGGTTCCTTCCTGTGTTGCTTCGCTCTGGTGGCGTCGCCGGCGCAGGCCGAGGCCCACGCGGTAGCAGCAGGCGGCGGCCACCATCAGAAAGATCGATTCGAGGGCGACGCGAACGTCGGCGTCGCCTTTCACCGGGGGGGCCACGGCCGACAAAGGGTGCTCCGGGCTGGCCACGGCGAGCTGGGCGGAGGCGTCCTGGGACGGGGCCGCCAGAAGAGGCGGCACGTCGTGGGCGGGGTGGTGCCGCTGCACGGGTCGGTGGTCGTGCTCGTGGGTGGTCGTCGGGCGTGGTGGTCGTGAGGTGGTAGTGGTGGTCGTCGTGCTCGGTGGCGGTCCGGTCGGGGGGAGCCACCGGACAGAGTGGTAGCCACCCCCAGGTAGGTCCAGGTGACGGTGGCACTGACGGCCGTGATGCCGGAACAGCCGCCCGTCAACGACACCGTCACGGGGAACGGGGCGGTCGCCGAGGGTCCCGACGTCGCCGCGCAACCGCTGATGGGCGTGGTCCCGGCCAGCCCGGTGACGGTGACCGTCCAGTTGATGCCGATCGACGGGGTGCCGGCGCCCGTGTAGCTGACAGTGACGGGGTAGGCGCAGGGGGTCTGGGTGCAGTCGAGAGCGCCCCACGCCGAGCTGAAGGTGTAGGGGGGCTGAGAGCCGAAGCTGAACGGACCGAAGGTGGGGAAGAGGAGAGAGGTCCCGTACGGGTTGGGCGTGGCCGTGTCGGTCACGCTCACCCCGTTGACGGTGCAGCCGGTCCCCAAGGTGTAGAGGTCGTACTGGTTGGTCTTGACGAGCTGGCCACCAACCACCAGGCCGCTGATGGGCTCCGAGGTGGAACCACAGGTGAGCGTTCCCGTGGCGCTGAGCTGGCCAGTCGGCACGGCCGGCAGGCAGGTTGGTGAATTGCAGCGTCAAGTTTCCCAGCGCCGGATTGGTGGTGCTGACCGAGCCGAGGGCGGTCATCAGCGCGTTCGTGGGCCAGCTCAGGTTGGTCTGGAAGGTCGGCCCGGTAACCGTGACACTGGCCGCGGGATGCCCCGCCGGGTAGATCGAGACCGTCGGGGTGTACTGCTGGCCGGCCGGCAGACCGGGCACCGTCACGTTCTCCGACGTCGTAGGGCCGACGGTGACGCCTCCGACGGTGTAGACGAACTCCGTCTGCTGGCTGCCGAAGGCCTGGACGGCCGATGTCGCGCCGGTGGACACCTGCAAGGTGGCGGTGATCGTCTGGCCGACCGCCTGCCCCGAGGCGGCCAGGGTGATGGCCGCCGGGTTGGGCGGTTGCCAGGCCTGGGTACAGGCGTGGTCCGACGTCGACTCCCCGGTGAGGCCGGAGTTGAGGACGCCCTGGACGCTGAAGCTGAGCGAATCGCCCAGCAGGCCCAGGGCATTGGCGCTGATCGTCGCGGTCGTCTGACCGCCCGCCACCTGGACCGAGGGCGGCTGGCCCACGAAGGAAGATCCGCAGGCGGTGCCGATCACGTTCCAGGCGCCGGCAGGCACGTAGCAGCTGCCTGAGGTGCACGGTGTCCAAGAGACGATCCAGTTGCCCTTGCCATCAGAGGTGGTCTGGACCGCCGTCGGAGCATCCGGACCCCGGGCCGTCCGTGGTGAACTGCGAAGGCGAGGAAGCGGTGGACTGCGAGTTGATGTAGGCGGTGACCACCACCTGGTAGGTCGTCGCCGGGCGCAACCCGGTGAACTGCAGTTGCTGCTGGCCGTTGACGTCCTGTTGCGGCTGGGCGGGCTGGGGGCCGCTGAGCGCGGTGACGGTCACGCTCCAGGAGTCGGGCTCGCAGTCCTGCTGCTCCAGGAGCTGGTACGACCACTTGACGACCGCTGACTCCGACGCCGGGTCTACGGAGGTGATCTGCGGGGAGTACGGCTTCTGGGTGGTGTTGGCGCAGGTCACGTTGGGGTTCACCGGTTGCGACCGGCGGGGCGACGTTGGCTCCGGATTGCTGCTGCCCCTTGGCCTTCGAGCCCGAGCCGCTCCCCGAGACATCGGCCGGCCCCGACGCGCTGACCGACACCGCCAAGTATTTGTTTATGGTATGCGGGAGCTGCGAGCCGTCGGTGAACACCATGACCGCCTGCAAGCTCGACGGGTTGTTGAACACGACTCGGGGGCCATCCACCAAGACCTGGGCGTTTTCGAACTGGACACCCTTTTCCACTGTGAGGACCGGGTAGGTCGTCGTCCCCTTCGCCATCTTGACGGCGATCATGGCTCCGGACGAGGGAACGATCTGCCACAGCACGGGTTGGTCGGCGTTCTGGTCCAGGGTGTACAGCATCCCGTCAGACAGGACCGGGGTGGCCGGTAACGTACCCAGCCCGAAGTGACGGAGCGAGGAGGGGACCGTCACCCGGCCATCGGGCGTGACGCCGAAGACCGACCACCCCTGCTGCCCTCCCCCGGCCAGAAACCACAAGGTGCCCGACGTCCCGGTCACGGGCCGGAACTGGGTATCGTTGGCCGTGCCCCGGCACGGCGCACATCCACGCCGGACCCCGACCCACCCGGCAGGAAGAGGCGGACGTGGCCCGGGTAGGCCACGCCGACCACCCCGGACGCGGCTTCGGCCGCCGACCTCAGTACATTTGCTCGGGAGGTGGCCGCGAGCCGTGCTGCAGGAGGCCCTGGTGGCCGATCGCCACGGGCACCTCCTGCACCACCCGGCAGGAAGAACCGGATCCGGCCAGGATCCACAGGTCGCCGCCCGCGACCGCAGCCACTCCGGGCTGATCAGAAACGCCGGTACCCAAATCGTCGAAACCTTTGAGATTGACCTTCTGTTTGGCCGCGGCCGCGGCCACGGTGGCTTCGTCGACGAGGGAGACGGTGCCGTCGGGCCCGTAGCGCACGATGTACACCATCGCCCCGTCGGCGTAGCCGCTCGCCCCCGTCATGCCGCGAGGAGGATTCTGCAGGGTGACGCCTGCGCCGTTCCTATCGACTACGTAGTTGTCCTGGCCCAGGAGATTGAACGTGCCGGCGCTGGGGTCGTTTCGCTTGCCCGACCCCCTGTCGATCAACATCGTTCCCCCCTGCACCGGGACGGCCTGCACGTCGACCGGGTTGGCGTGGCCGACCTGGCTGCCGATGTCGGTGAGCTTGACCTCTACTTGCCCGGTGGCCACATCGATGACGGTCGGGGCCTTGGCGTCTTCCAGCACCAGAGAACCGCCGAACAGATGAGGTTGCTGGGCGGAGACGGTCTGTCCGGCGGCGGCCGCCCACAGGAGCCCCCCGACCAGGCCCAGCGCCAGAACGATGCCGATGATCGCTCCGACCCGCCCGAAACCGGGGGTGACGGATGGACCCCCTGAGGGCTGGCCGAAACGAACGGTCGAACTCGAACTGGAATTGGATTGAGGTGCAGTCACCGTGGTGTAGTGGGTAGACAGCTGTGGCCCCGGCCCGGAACGAGGCCCCGCATTCGCCCGGGACCACTAAGGCTAGTGGCCGGGCGGCCCTTCCGCCCGGCGCTCTGCCGTCAGCCTGAGGACGGCCCGTCGGGGCGCAGGGCCATGACGTTGAACATGGCCCCCGTCGGGTCCTTGACGACGGCAAACCGGCCGGGCTCGATGTCCATGGCCGGGGCCACGATCTCACCCCCGAGCCGGACCACCCCCTCGACCGCCTCGTCGGCGTTCGCCACCACGAAGTACACGGCCCAAAACGCGGGGACCTCGGCGGGGATCGAAGGCGGCTTCGGGAGCATGCCCGCGACCGAGCGGTCGCCGAGCTTCCATTCCACGTACTGCAAGTCGCCGCTCGGCGGCATCTTGTTGGCCCCCCAACCGAACACGGCGGGATAGAACTCCAACGCCCCCTCCACGTCGGTCGCCACCAACTCCGACCAGCCGTAGGTTCCGGGCTCGTTGACGAGTCCGGCGCCGGCGTGGTTGTGGGGCTGCCAGATAGAGATTGCGGCCCCGCTCGGATCCACGAAGACCGCCATTTTCCCGGCGTCCATCACGTCGAAGGGAGCGACCAGGACCTGGCCGCCGTTGACACTCACCCGGGCGGCTATGGCCTCGGCATCCGACGTGTTGACATAGGTGCTCCAGACGGGAGGGCCCGGGTTCATCTGCGGTCCCAGGCCCGCCACCGGGCGACCCCGGAGGGTGCATACCCGGTAACCCCCGGTTTCTGGGGGGCCTTCGGGGGCCTCCCATCCAAAGAGCTGACGGTAGAACGTGGCTGCCGCGTCGATGTCAGGGGTGCCGAGATCCACCCACGAGGGGACGCCGTCGGCGTACTTGTCGATTTCCATGTGGCCTCCATGCTCGAGCCACCACGAGGGTACGCAAAGACGTCGGCGTTGCCTAGCGGGACCTTCGGGACCGAGGTCGATTGCCGGGGTATGGTTCCGTTCGTGCATCTCTCCGCCCTGCTGCGATGCCACGTGTTCTCGCCGGCCAACGAGACCATCGGCAAGGTGGACGACGTCATCGTCCGGCTACGGGGCGGCGACCTTCCCTTGGTTACCGGGTTGGTCGGCAAGGTGGGCGGCCGCCGGGTCTACCTCTCCGTCCGGCGCATCGCGGAGCTCAACGACCAACGGGTGGTCCTGGCCAAGGCCAAGGTCGATCTCAGAGGCTTCGAGCGGCGCGAAGGAGAAGTCCTGCTCCGCGAGGACATCCTCGGCCATCGCCTCATCGACGTGACCGAAGTCGAGCTGGTACGGGCCTGGGACATCGAGCTGCAACAGACGGGCGAAGGCTGGGTGGTGTCGTGCCTCGACACCAGACGCCCGGCCCGGTTCTTCGGTTTGATCCGGTCAAAGGGCGGGCACCCGTGCCGGGACTGGAAGGCGTTCGAGCCGTTGATCGGGCATGCGGCCAGCGTGCGGGCCAGATCGGGCTTCCGTCGGGTCCTCAGGCTGAAGCCGGCGCAGATCGCCGACCTCCTCGAGGAGGCCTCGCACGCCGAGGGGGAGGAGATCCTCGACGAGGTGCACGGCGACCCCGAGCTCGAAGCGGACGTCTTCGAGGAGCTGGACCCCGACATCGCCAACCGGCTCTTCGACGACATGACCGACGACGAGGTGGCCGACGTCATCGCCCACATGCGGGCCGACGACGCGGCGGACGCCATCGCCGAGCTGCCTCAGGGCCGCCGGGTCAAGGTCCTCGATCTCCTACCGGCCGGCTTTCGAACCAAGGTCGTGACCCTCCTCGGCTTCAACTCGACGAGCGCCGGCGGCATCATGGGTGTCGATTTCCTCGCCGTCCCTAGAGAAGCCACGGTCGACGAGGCCCTGCGGCGAGTCCGGCTGGCCGACACCATCCAGCCCGAAGCGCTCGTCACCGTCCACGCCGTCGACGACACCGACCGGCTGCGCGGCACCGTCACCGTTGTGGGCTTGCTGCACTCGGACGGCGACACCCCGTTGATCGACCTCATCGACAACGATCCCGTCCGGGTCACCCCGGGCACGGACGTGGTGGACGTGGCGCTGCTGATGGCCGACTTCAACCTGATGACCGTCCCCGTCGTGGGGCCGGACGACCGCCTGCTCGGCGTCATCACCGTCGACGACATCCTCGAAGCGACCATTCCAGACGATTGGCGAAGACGAGAACCTCCCCCGCATCCGGAGCTGGCCGCGGACGATGCGATGGCTGTCGCGAGTCAACCTGGCCAACCGGAGTCGAAGGGATAACGCCCGGTGGCTCGACCGACCGCCAGGGGCGACCAGGGCTCCGAGGCGGCAGAGCCGTCACGCCCGCAGGAGCCGCAGAGTCGCCGGCTGGAGACGCCGACCACGGCCGTCCTCGACTCCGCCCACGTAGGTGACATCGAGGGCGCCCTCGGCCGTATCTCCGTCGGAGAGGTGGGCGAACGGCACACCTGGAAGCAGCGTCTGCTCACCCTCGCGGCCATCGTGGGACCCGGGATCATCGTCATGGTCGGCGACAACGACGCCGGCGGGGTCTCGACCTACGCCCAGGCCGGCCAGAACTACCACACCACCCTGCTGTGGACCCTTCTCCTGCTGATCCCGGTCCTCATCGTCAACCAGGAGATGGTTGTCCGGCTCGGAGCCGTCACCGGGGTTGGCCATGCCCGCCTCATCAACGAGCGGTTCGGGAGAGGCTGGGGATGGTTCAGCGTGGGGGACCTCTTTGTCCTGAACTTCCTCACCATCGTCACCGAGTTCATCGGCATCTCCCTGGCCGCGTCCTACGCCGGCATTTCGGAGTACCTGGCCGTCCCCCTCGCCGCGGTCGCGCTCGTGGCCATCATGGCCACCGGCAGCTTCCGGCGATGGGAGCGGTTTATGTTCGCGTTCATCGCGGTCAGCCTGCTGCAGATCCCGATGTTCTTTATGTCCCATCCGCAGTGGGGGACGATCGCCCACAACTTCGTGGTGCCCAGCATCTACGGCGGGCCGACCTCGGCGGCCGTGTTGCTCATCATCGCCATCGTGGGCACCACGGTCGCCCCCTGGCAGCTGTTCTTCCAGCAGTCCAACATCATCGACAAGCGGATCACCCCCCGATTCATCCCCTACGAGCGGGCCGATACGGTGATCGGATCCCTGGTGGTGGTGGGCGGGGCGGCCGCCATCATGGTCACGGGCAGCTATGCCGCCACCGGCACTCCGGCGTTCGGCCACTTCACCAATGCCGGCGAAGTGGCCACCCTGCTGAGCCACAAGAGCGGGGCGCTCGGGGCCATCTTCGCCATCGTCCTGTTCGACGCCAGCATCATCGGCGCCGCCGCCGTCACCCTCTCCACCAGCTACGCCTTCGGCGACGTCTTCGGTATCCGTCACTCCTTGCATCGAGGCTTCCTGGAGGCGAAGCAGTTCTACTTCAGCTACACGGCCATGGTGGCGGTGGCGGCCGGGATCGTGCTCATACCTGGCGCACCCCTTGGTCTGATCACCACCAGCGTCCAGGCCCTGGCCGGCTTGCTGCTCCCCTCGGCCAGCGTGTTCCTGCTCCTGCTGTGCAACGACGTGGAAGTGCTCGGGCCTTGGATCAACCCCAACTGGCTGAACGGGGTGGCGGCCGTCATCGTCGGGACGCTCCTCGTCCTCTCCGGCACCCTGATGGCCTCCACCCTGTTCCCTCACGTCGACGTCGCCCGGGTCTTCATCGGGCTGGCGGTAGTGCTCGGCATAGGGGGACTCGTCGCCTTCGCCCTGGTGCGGATGCAGAGCCGGCGCAGCGGCCAGCACCGACCGGCGCCTCCGGTGATGGGCCTGCACGAGAAGATGTCCTGGCGCATGCCGCCGCTGGCCCTGTTGAAGCCCGTCAAGTGGTCGCCGGGCCTCCGGATCGGCATCCTGAGCCTGCGGGCCTACCTGGTGCTGAGCGCGGTCCTGCTGCTGGTGAAGGCGATCCAACTCGGCGGGGGTTGACGCTCGGAAGTATCACGAGCGTTGAAGGACTGCGAGATGCCATGTCTCAATCCGGGGGCGTTCCTACTCTAAGGGCTCATCGAGCACCGCGGCGTCCCCCGGTTGCCACTCAGGGTGGTCTCTGGGCTCGCACCACGAGGTTGAAGGGGCAGAAATGCATCATGGGACAGCAGCCGGACGTCAAAGGGGATCCGGGCGCGTGAGTCGTTCGTGGATGCCCACTAGGCACCGCCGCCGCCTCCCCTCTTCGGCCCAGCCGTGATCCCGCCGCATCTCCCGCCGGTTCCCCATTCCGCCTCGCTCGTGTACGGCGATCCGCTGTTCCGGGCCACGGCCGACATCGCCCGCCACTTCAGCGGGTCGCGCCTCCGAGGCCTGCTCGCGGCCCTCACCCGGCGCCCGGCGACCCTGTTGCGGGTCTTGTTCGCCGTGGCCCGACTCCCGATTGTCGAAGTCTGTATCACCTCCGCGGAGGCGGCCGCTTTGTTTTCCCGTGACTTCGCGCCGATCTCGGCTCCCATCTTTGGCGGCCGGTTGGCCCAGGCCGTGCTCGACCTGGAACCGGATGATCAGGCCTACCTGTCGGGCCGGTCCAGACAGGCGCTGCGCACCAACATGAAACACGCCCAGAAGCGGGGCGTGGAGGTGACCCGCGTCGCCAGTTACGGGGAGTGGTCTGCCGCGACCCAAGAGATCCTGGGTTCGCGAGAAGGCGCCCAGGAGAGGTTGGCCCAGTTGCGGCCGCCGCCCGACACCCAGGACATGGGGTACTTCGTAGCGGTCGACGACACTGGCCATCCCGTGGCCATCAGTGCCGTCGCCATATTCAGCGACTACGCCATGCTGGTCTGGTCATTGAGCGCCCCCGATCATCCGGCCGCCTCATCGTCGCGCTACCTGCTCCACACCTACATGCGATCCAACCTGCGCGGGCAGGGAGTGCGCCACCTCATCGCCGGGACCGGGGTGCGGGATGCGCCCGGGCTGCACTACTTCCAGCACCTGCTCGGCTATCAGGTACGCAACCTGCGCATCCGGGTTCGGGATGGGGCAGCAACCATGCCGGCGTTCGTTCCCGGCGCCTACCGGGGGGTCGCCAGCGAGGTGGCCTGCGCCCTCCCGGGCGTCGACGCCACGGTTGCGCCCTGACCGGGCAACCCGTCCAATAACGAGACTGCCCCATGTATCACAGCACCCTGGTGCCCGCTCGAAAGAGCATGTCCGCCTCGCTGCCCACTCCAGGCCAGCTGAACGAGGTTTGCAATTTCCCTCACTTTGCCAACGTGGCGGCCGTGGGTATCGACCTCACCCTGGTCTCTGACGTGCGCGACTCGCTCGCCCACTTCGGGGATCGCTACCTGCGGCGGGTGTTCACGGCCCGGGAGTACGCCGACAGTTGCTCCTCAGCCGACCCGGCCCCGCACCTGGCGGCCAGGTTCGCGGCCAAGGAGGCGACGCTCAAGGCCCTGAAAGTCGAGGGCGCGCAACCGGAGTGGACCTCCATGGAGGTCCGGCGCCACCCGCTCGGGTGGTGCGACGAGATGCACCTGACCGGGAGCGCAGCCCGCCTGGCGGCGCACCGGGGGGTGGACCGGCTGTGCGTGAGCCTGAGCCACGAGGGCGACGCCGCGGTAGCCGTAGTCGTCGCCACTCGGCCACTGCACCACTCGACGGCGCCTGCCAGCGGACAGGTCGAAAGCGCACTCGGTCAGCCCCGGTGAGAAGCGGGGCTGACCCTCTATCCGGGGGACGGCGGTGATCCACGTTCCCGTCAAGGGCGGTGAACAGGCCGGCCCGGGCGACGAGACACGCGCCCCGCGCCGTGGTGGCGCGTTCCCCTTCCCACTCTTCTCTCAGAACTCTCCGGAAGCGGGAGGAGCCATCCACATGCCTGAAACCACCATCGACGCCCGAGAGCTCTACGTAGACATGGTCAAGCGCTGCGTCATCAACATCCCCTACGTCGATGCCGAGCTCAATCCCATCCAGCCCCACGGCAAGGTGCGCAAGATGGCGCTGAAGCTCTCGCTGCTCGGAAACGTGCAGCTGGCTCATCGACGTCGCGGCAACTACGCCGAACGGATGGCCGGCCACGACTACTCGGACATCGCCCATTCCATGCTCAGCATGGAGCGTCTGGACAACCTGCAGTTGTGCGTCGAAACCGTGCTGCGAGAAGGCGTTCCCGGCGACCTCGTCGAGACCGGGGTGATGCGAGGCGGAGCGATCATCGTGATGCAGGCCGTGCTGCGGTGTCACGATGCGGACGACCGACGGGTCTGGGCCGCCGACTCGTTCGCCGGTTTGCCCGCCCCTGACGTCGGCTCCTACCCGGAGGACGCAGGGGCGGCCTGGCACCTCCGCCCTCTCACCGAGGTCTCTGTCGACCACGTCCGCCGCAACCTCGACCGCTACGGGCTCCTCAACGACAACGTGCAGTTCGTTGTCGGGTGGTTCCGTGACACCCTGCCTACCGCCCCGATAGAGCGCATCGCCGTGCTGCGCCTCGACGGCGACCTCTACGAGTCGACGATGGACGCCCTGGTACCCCTCTACCCCAAGGTTTCAGAGGGGGGGTTCGTCATCGTCGACGACTACAACCTGCCGGCCTGCCGAAAGGCAATCGAGGATTATCGGAGGCGCCACGACATCGACGATCCGATCGTTCCGATCGACGAGGCCGGCGCCTACTGGCGGGTCACGGCCAACCACCGGGGGTAGCGGGCCGCCAAGCACCTCCCGGAGCCGGCCCCCAGCCAGCTCCGGGACGGCCGCGGCGACGAGGCAGCCTCAGGTTGCGTCTGGTCGTTGGGCTGCGTCTGGTCGTTGGGCTGCGTCTGGTCGTTGGGCTGCGTCTGGTCGTTGGGCTGCGTCTGGTCGTTGGGCTGCGTCTGGTCGTTCCCACACGGCTGTGTACACGCCGGATTCCGGCCGGATCTCGGCGCCTGGAAAGGCGGCTCGGTACGTGGTGGTGAACTCCTGCGGGCTCAGCCACCGATCGCTCACCAGGTGATCCATCCATTTGGGATCGCTGGTCAGCCAGAACTTCTCGAACGCCTGGCCGAGGTCGTGGGCCAAGCCCTTGAGGTTCCAGTACAGGACCTCCCAGCGCCCCCGCGGGGGCGTCTGGGCGGCGTCGACCAAGATGGCCAGCCCACCGGGCGCGACCAGCCGGGAAATCCGTGGCAAGGTGGCGGGTAGTTCGGGGACGTGGTGGAGAGCCATGAAGCTCACGACCAGGTCGTACTGACCGGCCACCTCAGTGAGGTCACCCTGCTCGAACGTGATCCGGGGATTGTCGTACTTCCGCCGGGCCAACTCGATCATGGACGGGCTCAGATCGACCGCTCGCACCTCCTCGTAACGTTCGGCCAGTACGGCGGCGACTCGTCCCGACCCACAACCGAGGTCCAAGGCGGACTTCCCACCCCGACCGGCGAGGACGCCGTGGAGCCACTCGGTGATGAAGCCACCTGTCAACGCGTCGCGACGATCGTATCGTTCGGCAAAGTGGTCGAACGATTGCGGGCTGCGCCGAGATGAGACGCCCAGCCGTGGCGTCCACGGTCCGTCCCTATGGCTCTCGCCCTTGCGACCCGAGAGGAACCTCTCGATCCCGATCAAGGCGTACCCTCGACCCCTTGCCACCCGTCGCGGCCAGCGGCCGCCAGAAGGCTCTTGCGATCGACCTTTCCTGCGGCGGTCAGGGGTAGCGACGCCACCAATACGATCTCGTCGGGAAGCATGGTGGCCGGCACCTGGGCTCTTGCGCCCTCGAACAAAGCGGGAACGCTCGTCTCGGCGGCCGCCTCGACGAAGGCGGCCACGCCGAGCTTCCCCTCGAGATCTATAGGAATGCAGACCACCCCGGAGACACCGTCCACGCCTCGCAGCGTACGAGCGATCTCGTCGAGGGAAATGCGCACACCCAGTCGTTTCACGACGTCGTCGCAGCGTCCGGCGTAGACGTACCGGTCCCGCTCGTCCCGGTACACCAGATCACCGGTCCGGTACACGATCTGGCCGGGAACGATGTCGTGACATAGCACCCTGGAGCTGAGGGCGTCGTCGCCCCAATAGCCGTGCATCAATTGCTGCCCGCCGATGTACAGTTCGCCGGTCTGGTTGGGACCTGCGATGGGCTGGCCATCCTCATCGATCAGGTGGAAGCTGACCCCGGGATGAGGCTTTCCTATCGGAACCTTCCCTGATGCGAGGGGAGGACGGTCCACCTCGAACGTCGTCACCTCGATGGTGGTTTCGGTGGGACCGTACCGGTTGAAGATCCGGAGATCAGGCAAGACCGCCCAGACCCGGGCCAGGTCGTCCGCCACGCACTCCTCTCCCCCGAGCCCTAACGTCCTCAGCTCCCCATCGCGGAGGGTGGCGAACTTGGGGGACGAGAGCACCAGCCGGAGATAGCTCGGGGAGAAACCGGTGTGGGTTATACCCTCGGTCAGCACCGCCCGGAAAAAACGCTTGACGAACAGAAGGTCGTCGCGTCGGGGGATGACGACGGCGCCCCCCGCCGCCAGAGTGGGGAACAACGTCCCGTAGGAACCGTCGAAGTGGAACGGCGAGACGCAAAGGGAACGGGTCGTCGAGTCGAGACCAAGGAGAGCCTTGATGGCGGTTACCGACCAGGCGAAGGACCCGTTCGGGATCCGAACCCCCTTGGGCATTCCTGTCGTGCCAGAGGTATAGATGAGGTAGGCGTCCCGCTGCGACAGCGACGCTCGCTCGGGCGGCGGCCCGGCGAGAGCGAGGATCGTCGAGACGTCGGCGCTCCGCCGTGTCGGTGAACTGAGGTTGGTGCCTGCAGGGTGCAGCGAGACGAGGACCTTGGGGTCGCAGTCGTCGAGTATCCGACCGAGCCGGGCCATGGGGTCGTCGACCGACAACGGCACGAAGGCGGCGCCCAACCACATGCACCCCAAGGCACAGGCGACGAAGGCGACGGAATTGGGCAGCCAGATAGCCACCCGGTCACCTGGGCCCACGCCCAGCACGGACAATCCCGATGCAAACGCGCCGGCGCGCTCACGGAGCTCGGCGTAGGAGAGCGCCTCGTCGTCGTCTTTGGCCGCGGGCGCGTCCGGACTGGCGTCGGCGTGGCGGAGGATGAGGCTCAGGGAGTCGGAGTCCTGCCCATGCCGGGTGTCGGTCATCATGAAGGAGGCGCTCCGAGGGCTTGGTCGAGATCCTCGACGAGATCGTCGATGTGCTCGATGCCGATTGAGAGGCGGATCATGTCCGGGGTGACGCCGACCAGCGCCAGCTCTTCCGCCGTCAGCTGTCGGTGGGTCGTCGAGGCCGGGTGGCTGACGAGCGATTTGGCGTCGCCCAGGTTGACCAGGCGCTTGAACAGCTTCACCTCGTTGAAGAAGCGAATGCCGGCGTCGTAACCGCCCTTCACTCCGAACGTCAAGATCGACGGAGCAGCGGTTAGAGCAGAGCCGCTTCGTCAGCGCATGATCGGGGTGATCAGGAAGGCCCGACCAGCTCACCCAGGCGACCCGGGGATCGTTCTGGAGCCACTGGGCGACGGCCGCGGCATTGGCGCCGTGCCGGTCGATACGGATCGACAGCGTCTCCAGACCTTGCAGCAGAAGGAAGGCGTTGAAGGGGGAAAGGGTGGCCCCGCCGTTGCGAAGGCCGACCGTGCGGCACCGGACGATGTAGGGACAGTCGGGATGGTCCTTGGTGTAGACCACTCCGTGGAATGACGGTTCAGGTCGGGAGAACATCGGAAATCGCTCCGGTTCGTCGCCCCACGGAAATGACCCCCCGTCGACGATGAGCCCGCCCAGGGTGGTCCCGTGGCCGCCCACGAACTTGGTCAGCGAGTGGACCACGACGTCGGCCCCGTGTTCGAAAGGCTTCAGGAGGATCAGGGGTGGCGACGGTATTGTCGACGATCACTGGCACCCCCTGGGAGTGGGCCATGTCGCACACCGCGGGAAGATCGACGATGTTGCCGGCCGGATTACCGATCGACTCGCAGAACACCGCCGCCGTCCGGTTGTCGATCCGGGCCTCGAGCGACTGAGGCTTGTCGTCGACGGCGAACCTGACCTCGACCCCCTCCTCCGGCAAGATGTGGGCAAAGAGGGTGTAGGTGGCTCCGTAGAGCTGCGGGGCGCAGACCACGTTGGCGCCGGTGGCCGTAACATTGCGCACGGCGTAGCGGACCGCGGCGGTACCTGATGCCAGGGCCAGCCCGGCCGCACCCCCCTCCAGGGCGGTCATACGCTTCTCGAGCACGTCCACGGTCGGGTTGTTGATCCGGTTGTAATGGAAGCCGGCCGCCTCCAGGTCAAACAGGGCGGCTGCGTGGTCAGCGTCGATGAACTCATGGGCGACGGTCTGGTAGATGGGCACCGCTACCGCTCGGGTGCTCTCGCCCTCATACCCGCCGTGAATGGCGATCGTTTCGTCTCGCACAACATTCATCCGAGGTGCTGGTGCAAGGTCTTGATACATGCTTCACCACCGGCCCGGCGGCCCCCGTCGGTGAAGAGCGGAGCCGAGTCGCCCGCAGCCGGCCCGCAAAACCCAAACCCTTGTATCAACTCCCCTCGGATCTCCTCCTTCCTGCGAAGGATTGGTTCAGCGAAAGAAGGATGTTATGGCCGATAACTCCACGAAGATCGCGGTGATCGGAGCCGGGTATGTGGGGTTGACGACGGCGGCCTGCCTGTCGCATCTGGGTTACCGGGTGCACGCGGTCGACATCGACGCCGAACGAGTGGCGTGTATGAGCCGCGGTGAGTCCCCGATCCTGGAGGAAGGCCTTGCTGGTCTCATCCAGGATGGACTGGACACCGGGCGTTTGTCGTTTACCACCGATGCGGTGGCCGCGTCCCGAGGCGCAGACTTCGTGTTTCTTTGCGTTCCGACGCCGCAAGGGGCCGACGGCGCTGCCGATTTGAGCTTCGTCGAGCAGGTATCGGCCCAGGTGGCGCCCCATCTGAAAGAGGGAGCGGTGGTCGTCAACAAGTCCACCGTCCCCGTCGGGACGGCGGGCGCGGTCATGGCCGCCCTGGGACGACCCGACACGGTGGTGGTGTCCAACCCGGAGTTCCTCCGGGAGGGGCACGCGGTCCACGACTGGCTGCACCCGGATCGCATTGTGATCGGCAGCGACGACCGTGACGCGGCCGAGCGCCTCGCCGGCTTGTACGAGCCGTTGGGTGCTCCGTGCCTGATCACCGATCCGGCGTCGTCAGAGACCGTCAAGTACGCATGCAACGCTTTCCTCGCGGCCAAGGTCTCTTTCATCAACGCCATCGCCCGCCTGTGTGGCGCGGTCGGAGCCGACGCCGTGGACGTGATCCGCGGCATGAGCTACGACCCGCGGATCGGCGCAGACCATCTGGCCCCGGGGCCGGGCTGGGGTGGATCATGCTTTCCCAAGGATACCAACGCCCTCATCCGGATCGCCGACGCCCACCACTATGAGTTCCCCTTGCTCAAGGAGGTGGTGGCCTCCAACGAGCGCCAGTTCGACTCGGTCGCCGACGAGGTCGAGGCCGCGGCCGGCGGAACGCTCGAAGGCGTCCAGATCGCGGCGTGGGGCCTCACCTTCAAGGCCGGCACCGACGACCTGCGCGACTCGCCCGCCTTGGCGGTGCTCGCCCGACTTCACCAGCGGGGAGCGGCCCTGCGGGCCTTCGACCCCACCGTTCCGGACCCGTCGGACGGACACCTGACCGGGCTGAAGGTCGAGGTGTGCGGAGATCCCTACACCGCCTGCGAAGGTGCGAGCGCGGTGGTCGTGCTGACCGAGTGGCCGGAGTTTCGCGACCTGGACTTGGCCAAGGTGGCATCGCTCATGGACCGGCCGGCCATCGTCGACACCCGTAACGTCCTCGACCCGCACGAAGTGCGGACCGCCGGGCTTTGCTACTTCGGCATGGGACGGCGCTGATGCGGGTGCTCGTCGCAGGTGGCGCCGGCTTCATCGGCGCGAACATGTGCGCCCGCCTCCTCGACCGTGGGGATCGGGTGGTCTGTGTGGACAACCTGGTGACGGGCTCCGCCGAGCAGGTCAAGGAACTGCTCAAGCGGGACGAGTTCTCGTTCGTCGAAGCCGACATCGCACTGGGGGTGCCGGTGGAAGGCGCGTTCGACGCGGTCCTGAACCTGGCCTGCCCGGCCTCCCCCGTCGACTTCGAACCCCTTTCTCTGGAGATCCTGGATGTCGGCAGCCGCGGCCTCCGGAATCTTCTGGACGTGGCCGTCGCTTCTGACGCTTGCTTCCTCCAAGCGTCGACCAGCGAGGTGTACGGCGAGCCGCAGGTTCACCCCCAGCCAGAGCGGTACTGGGGCAACGTCAATCCGATCGGCCCTCGCTCCGTGTACGACGAGGCGAAGCGCTTCGGCGAGGCCCTGAGCACCGCCTACCACCGGCGTCACGGCCTCCAGGTTCGGATCGCCCGGATCTTCAACACCTACGGACCCGGAATGCGCCCCGACGACGGCCGGGTCGTGTCGAACTTCGTCACCCAGGCCCTGCGGGGCGAACCGCTGACGATCCACGGGGACGGGTCCCAGACCCGCAGTTTCTGCTACGTCGACGACGAGGTGACGGGCCTCTTGGCGCTGGTGGAGTCCGACTATCGAGGTCCTGTCAATATCGGCAACGACGACGAACGCTCCGTGCTCGAGATGGCTCGGCTGGTCCTCGAACTGTCCGGTTCCCGGTCGGAGCTGGTGTTCGTCGACCGGCCGCAGGACGACCCGACGCAACGTCGACCCGATCTGACCCTCGCCCGCTCGTTGCTCGGGTGGCAGCCCGAAACCCCTCTCAGCGTGGGTCTGGCCCGGACCCTCGAGTGGTTCATGCACCACAAGTAGTATCCACCTCCGTGCGCTTCCATCACACAGGAATCGCGTGTCGAGATCTCGAGCGCGAAGTGCGATGGTTCGGCAATCTGGGCTACACCAGTGAGGGCTCAGCTTTCACCGATCCGCTTCAGGGCATCAAGGGGCAGTTCATGCTGCTCGAGGAGGCGCGCATCGAGCTCCTCGAAGCCCTCCCCGACTCCCATGTGCTGGATCCGTGGTTGGCCCATGGAAGCCCGCTCTACCATTTCGGCTACGAGGTCAGCGATATCGGTGAGGCCATCGGGCTGCTGAGCGCCAGCGGGGCCAAGCTCGTCTCGGAACCGAAGCCGGCCATCGCCTTCGATGGGCGCCACGTCGCCTTCCTTCTTCGTTCCAACAAGATGCTCGTCGAGGTCATCGAGGCCGCGCCCTGATCCGGCCCGAAGTGGCTTAGCGCCCGCTTCCGGCCTCGCCACGCCGGCCGGCTCGCCACAGCCGCAGCAGGTACAGAAGCCCAGACCCCACAAAGAGCAGTCCGGTGACGAGCAGCCAATGGCCGAGGTAGGGCGACTCCGACACTCCCGAGTTGGCCGCGTAGGTCCTTGCGGACAAGCGAAGGATCAGCGGGAAGGCGATGATGAGCAGGACGGCGGAGAGGAAGAACGGAACCCTCACGTGGTTGATCCAGGGCACCCTGGGCCGGGGACGAACGGGCAGGCGCTGAACGATCCGGTCCGACCAGGTGTAGATGGGCCAGCCGATGAAGTCGTGCAAGATCAAAAGGGCGAAGAACCAGACCGCGATGCGGTCCAGGCCTCCTTGTTTCCAGACGCGAGAGAGGGCGTAGCCCGCCACCGCCAGGCACGCCACCATCAACGCCAGGTGCGAGACCGTCGCCCCGTACCGACGGCGAAACCACTTCACGTCAACGGCCCCACATCACTCGGCCTCACGCCGCTTCGAAGGTGATCCGGGACATCCACTTCTTGTTGTGGGTGCCGGGAGCCGACGGAACGATCACCCGGGCCGGGTAGCCGTGGTCGAGGGACAGGTCGGCTCCGTTGACCCGGAGCGCCAACATCGACTCCGGTGCCGTCACCTGGGTGCCGGCGAGCTGGACCGAGCTCTGGTCGAGGGTGTCGAGAGTTGCCGATCGAGGGCTGGGCGTGCCGGCCACGGCGGCCAGGTCGGCCAAGCGGATACCGCTCCAGCGCTGCACCGTGGACCACCCCTCGGTGCAGGCGATCGGAAGGGTGGCCTCGACGGTGGGCAGGGCCAGGAGGTCCTGCCGCGTGAGCGTCAGCTGCCGAGCACCGACGAGCTCCAGCCGCCAACTTTCACCGGTCTGCTCGGGCCCGACGCCAACGGAAGCCGCGGTGTGGTTGACCGGGAAGTGATTGGGGCCGACTCCGGGCGAGGCGTTCCGGGTCCCCAGCAACGCCGTGCGCCGCAATCCGTCTATGGTCTCGCCAACCGTCAGCGCCACGATGGCCAGGGAGCCGGCTCCGACCATGGCCAGGACACCCCGCCTCGAGATCGTCGGCTCGGCGGTCTGGGCCGCCAGAGGTGCGTCCTCGGGCGCCTCCGGGGTGGTGTGGGCCAGATCGGTTCGCAGCTCGGCCCGCATGCCTCGCGATCTGAGGGCAGTGATGGCTCTTCCGAGCCGGAGGACGACGTGCACGATGAAGGCGGTGATGAAGATCCACGCCCCGTAGAAGTGGCCCGGGTAGAAGCTGAACCCAAAATTGAAGTAGCCGATCTCGAGGACACCAGTCGTCATCTCAAAGATGACACCGCCGACCAGCATGAGCAGCGTCACCCGTTCCAGCAGTCGCGCCAATGACCGGAACGGCGGCCAGGCAAAGAGCTGCGGCATCACCGACCAGAGCTTCGCCAGCACGATCGGCACGAGGGCCAGCCCCAGGATGACGTGCACCCCTTCGATCAACCGGTACGCCCAGCTGGGCGACGTCAACCAGTTGAAAAGGTAGAACCCGAACACCCCGTGATCAGGGTTCGGGTCGTTGCCCGCCAGGTTGGGGTTGTAGGCGGCGTACGACAGCAGCCCGGTCACCATCTCTACGGGTATTCCGATCAAAAGGACGAGACCGAACACCGAAGTGAGCCAGGGTCCGCGGATCGGGCTCCGCCAGCGAAAGGTCCGGGAACCAGCCCCATCACCCTCGCCCGTCAGCTCAGGCTGGTGTATCGGCTCTGGCTGGTGTATCGGCTCTGGCTGGTCCGTCAGCTCACCCGGGCCCATCAGCGCAGGCGATCAGTCTCGGGTGCGGACGGGCTGCTACCGGCGACCACGAAGTTGACCGCTCGCTAGGCGACGAGGGCAGTCCGGAGCCGGCTGTCCGCCAGCCAGTTGCCGAAGAGTCGGCGGGACGCCTGGTCCCACCGGGCTCGGATGTGATCGGCCGCGGCCTGGGACGGAAAGTCCTCCGGGGCGGGTTGGGAGGGTCCGGCGCACCTGTCGCGGAATGCCTCCAGGAGCTCGACGCCGGCCCGGTCGAAGTAGTTGACCGGGATCTCGGGATGGATCTCGCTCGTCCCATCCAGCACACGCCGGACGTCACGGCGGTACTCCTTCAGCAACGTCCGCTCTGAATACTCAGGATGCCCTTGCAACAGGGTGAGCAGCCGGCCGGCCTTTTCCCGGGTGGCGATCGTCCAGCCCGACCGGGAGGATGCGACCATGAGTCGGTAGCGAGCGGACACCAGCTCCCGACCGGGGATCTCGTTGTAGCGGGAATGGGGGAAGGACGCCTTCGGGCCTAGACCCCTGGACAGTGGATGGGTCCGATCGACCCACTGCCGGTACACTCCGCTCTGCTTGGCCGGGAGGCGCACGCGCTCGATCCCGTCCAGGGCCAGGGCGGCGGCGTGGGCAGCCAGGCAGGAGAGCAGGGTCGACGGGACCTCCGCCTCTGCCCACCGGAGAAGCTCGGACAGCTCGTCCCAGTACGGTTCCGCAGCTAGCTCACGGGAGCGAGGCTCCGTGCCGGTAATGACCACCGCATCCGGCGGATCCGCGTAGAGGTGGTCGATGTCCTGGTAGGGCACGGATGCGTCTTGCAGAACCGAGGCGGAGCGAGGGACGGATGGAAGGTAGAAGCAGCGCAGCTCGACTTCGGACGGAGCGCAACCGGTCAGGATCAGCCCGGCGAACTGCTGATAGGTGTCCTCGAAGGCGGCATCGGGCATGTTGTTGACGAAGCCGACCCGCAGGGGCCACCTTTCGGGGCGGGCGTCGCCCCGAGTGCCGAAGCTGGGGGGACGGAGTCGGAGCGTCTCAGCGCTGGTGCCAACGGTCATCGTTCATCTCACCGACTCTGACGGCCGCACCGGGCTCAGGCCACCTCAGCGCGCAGCAGCATGGCGGCGTCGTAACACCGGGCTGCGGCGCTGGTCATGATGTGCTGCAGGTCGTAGGGAGCCAGGCCGGCCGCCCGCACGTACCTGTCTGCGGCGAGCCAGTAGTAGCGCGACTTTTGCGCCGAGCCGGCGGCACAACGGCCTTCGTGCTCGAAGCGCTGGCCCAGGTCGCGGTGGTACTTCCAGGTGTCTGTTGCTTGAGAGTGGGCGTCAGGCTGGTTGTCGAACATTGCTATACACCCCCGAGGATGACCACCGATGAGAGCGCGACGGGAGGCCCTCAGATACGCGTTGACGGCCCCGGATGGGAAGAGGCCGTTCTCCGGGGGGTGCCGGTTGTATCAAGAGATCAACTCCGGGCCTCGAAGGTACGCAGACGCCTGGGGCCGACCGGCCCCGTGCTCTGGACCCCTCAGACACGGAGAGCCAGTTGCGATGAAAGCCAGAATCGTCCGCGCTTGCGAACTGACTCCACGCGACGAGACGGCGTGGCGCCGGTTGGCCAGGGACGCGGTGGAACCCAATCCGCTGTTCGAACCGGACTGCGTGGTGGCGGCCGCCCGCCACCAGTCGTTTGGCCACCAGATCGAGGTGGTCTTCGCCGAGGACGGCGATCGCATCTTCGGGTGCATACCCGTCCGCCCAGTTCGGCAGTGGTGCGACTTTCCGTACCCATTCGTGACCACCCGAGTCCGCCGCATGGTCTACTGCGGCACACCCCTGCTCGACCCTGAGCGGAGCCAGGAGGCGATGGCTGCGATTTTCGAGGGGCTCGCTCGGCGTCGGGGGATCCGGCACGGGCGGATTCTCGTCCTGCAGGAGGTGGCCGCAGGCGGACCGGTCGACCGGGCTATCGAGCAGGCGGCCGACGTCTCGGGCCTTCCCTTCGAGCGGTACCAGTCGTGGGAACGAGCGTTCCTGCGTCGACGCGAGGGAGAGTCCTACCAGTCGATGCACTCCAAGAAACACCTTTCCCACCTGCGCCGGCTACGCCGAAGGCTGAACGCGGCCGCAGGAGGGGAAGTGCAGCTCGTCGATCGCAGCGACGATCCGGCGGCCGTCGAAGAGATCATCCGGCTGGAGGCGTCGGGGTACAAGGCGGCCACTGGAATCGCCATGGCCACCGTCGCCGGCGAACCGGAGTACTTCCGCGCCATGTGCGATGCGTTCCGGGAGGACGGACGCTTGCTCGTCTACACGCTCGAGGCCAACGACACGGTGTGCGCCGTGGCGCTGTTCCTCAGGGGAGGAGACGGTCTGTTCCTCCTGAAGATCGGCTACGACGAGCGGTTTGCCCAGACCAGTCCGGGGGTCCAGCTGCATCTCAGTGTCATCGACCACTTCCACGACGCCCTCGACGCCCAGTGGATCGATACGTGCACCTATGCCGAGAACGCGGCGTTGGAGCGGATGTACCCCGACCAGAAGCAGTTGACCTCGTACTTCGTCGCCCTGGCGGCCAACCCGGTCGATCGGCTGGCTATGCGATCCTTCCAGGAGCTGCAACCCATCCTCTCCCGAATCGGGAACTCAGTCCGGGCGCGCCGAGCCAGGTGGCGCTTCCGACTCCAGCCCGGGCCGGTAGAAGGGCGGCCGAGCAAGGAGCCGTCGTCGCTGGCGGCCGACCGTCCCAGTCCATCCGACCGTCCCAATCCATCCGACCGTCCCAATCCATCCGACCGTCCCAATCCATCCGAGCTGCAGGACCAGGCCGTCTGACGCTGGCGACCCAGCCGAAGCGCTCGCCTCTACTGCGTTGCAGATGTATCAGTGCCCTCCCCCGGCCTCTCATGCTGTGCGTGACGTCGAAGAGGGACACATGCAGCTGAGCGAAACGGCAGTGCGACACGATCGCGACCAGACGAGGGTGCAGGCCGGCTGGTTCGGCGACGAACGATCCCTCTTCGGGTGGCTCCACCTCCCCGCGGGAAAGCAGGCCCGCGGTGGCGTCGTCCTCTTTCCCCCGCTGGCCTACGACTACCGCGTGGCCTACCCCACCTTCAGAGTGCTCGCGGAGCAGTTGGCGGCCTGCGGCCTCGCAGTCTTGCGCTTCGACTACGACGGGACCGGTGATTCTGCCGGTGGGCCGGACGATCCCGACCGGATCGAAGCCTGGTTGCGTAGCGGAGAGTGCGCCGTGCAACTGCTTCGCGACTGCGGCCTGACCTGGATAGCTGCCGTTGGCATGCGCGTCGGTGCGCCGCTCGCAGCCATGGTGGCCGAACGGTCCGGTTACGTCGATGCCCTGGTCCTCTGGGATCCGCTGGGGGGGCGGCGCTTCGTTTCCGAACAGAAGGCCCTGGCCCGCCTGACCTTTGGGGCGTCGGATCAGAAGGACGGCTCCGTGGAGATACCTGGGCTGGTCCTAGCCGAGGATACGGTCCGCCACCTGCGCCAGGTGGACGTGGCCCAGACAGCCGGCCGGCTTCCCGACAAGATCCTCTGCCTCACGCGGGACGACCGTCCGGCAGACGAAAAGCTCCAGAGCCGGCTGGCCGACCACGACGTGGAGTGGGGCATCGCCCACGGCCAGACCGATTTGCTGGACCGCACTCCCCCGTTTCAGCTCCTGCCCGAGCAGGCCATGGACACCATCTCCACGTGGTTGGCCCGGGTGTCGCCGGCGAAGCTGCTCTCCGTCGAGCCGCTCACCCTGCGGCCGGATGTCTGGTTCGACTCGGATGACGGGCCGCCCGTCGTCGAGTCAGCGTTCATCACGGGCCCCGCCCATCTGTTCGGCATCGCCACCGAACCGCTGCAACCCCATGGCGGCCCGACCATCGTGTTCATCAACGTGTCCAACGAGCACCGCATAGGGCCGAATCGCTTGTGGGTCGACCTGGCCAGGCGGTGGGCCAGGATGGGCTTCCGTTCCGTGCGGTTCGACCTGAGTGGCCTGGGCGACAGCGGCGTCTGGGACGGGGAAACGCCAGGAGCCATACGGGTACCGGAGAACTTCGACGACGTCCAGACGGTGGCGAGGTATGCGTCGCCAAGCGACCCCTCCGATGTGGTGCTCGTCGGATTGTGCTCCTCGGCCTACCAGGCGATCGACAGCGCCTTCGAGTTGCGACCCCGCGGGGTGTGCGCCATCAACCCCATATTCTCCTTCTCCGTACCCGAGATGGACGCCGGCCAGCCCATGGACCCCCGGCGGCGAGTGGCCCGGCATCGGAGTAGTCTCGTCACCGCGTTCAGCCGGAGCGGACCCCTATGGCCGCTGATGCAGCGATTCCCGAAGGCCCTGTGGTTCGCCCGCAACCTCCTGTCGTCCCGCCGCCCGGCGCGTTGGCTGGAAGAGCTCGTCGCCAACGACGTGGTCAATCTCTATCTCTTCGGCGAGTGGGAAGTCCAGCAGGTCCAGCGCGGGTCGGCCAGGACGCTCGACAAGCTCACCTCCACCGGCCGGCTCACCATCCAGGTGATGTCGGGAATGGATCACAGCCTGATGTTGCAGACGTCTCGTGAGATGGTGACAGACGAGTTCACCCGGCACATCTCGGAACACTTCGTCGGGCCGCGGCCGGTCCCGACCGAGAAGGCGTCCTCGAGGAAGTGGGCCGGGTGGTGGGCGCCGCGTGGGAAGACGTCCGGAGCCCGGCGGGCGTCCGACCAAGGGTCACGCGCCGGCGTAACGCCCTAACCGGGCCCCTCAAACAGCCCGGGGACCGCTGATGTATCACGGGCGCGACCCTCGCGCTCGTTGCCAGTGATGGAACAGGCGGAGCTTCGCGACCGGACCGGCGCGCCCACTGAATCCCGACGATGGGGGGCGCTCCTGGTGGAGCGGAGCAGGGCGGTGCGCCACCTGCGTCATATCCAGCACGGCTCGAGGATCCAGATCGTAGGCAAGCCTCTCATCAACAACCGGGGCACCTTGATCATCGGGGATGACTGTGTCTTGCGATCGGTCGACACCCCGATCCACATCTATGTATCGCCCGTCGCCACCATGATCGTCGGCCAAGGCGTCACGATCGACTCTGGTGGCACCTTCTCGGCCTTCTTGCGACTGGAGATCGGCGACCGGGTCCGAATCGGAACTCACGTCACCATCCACGACAATTCCTTCCACGACCTCTACGACCGGAAGAAGGTTCCGGAATCCAGGCCGGTGATCATCGAGGATGACGTGTGGTTGCAATCGACCTGCACCGTGCTTCCCGGCGTCCGGGTCGGACGCGGAGCAGTGGTGGAACCACACTCTCTCGTCAATCGAGATGTCGACCCCTTTACGGTCGTGGCCGGCGTACCCGCCCGGCCGGTGATGGAGCTCGATCCCGATAAATTCGTGGTCTGATGTCGGCGTCGAATGCGGGCGTCGGAATCCCGCCAGCGCACGACGTCGCGGCCGCGGTTGTCTGACCCGCCAGCATCACAACAGGGACGGACCTGACGCGGTCGGCCTGTCCTCCCGCCGACTCGGCCCAGGTGGGTGACCGGTACGAGCCGACAGCCGGTCGAGCTCAATCGTTCCGCACACAGATGTATCAAGAACCCGCCCTGGGAACTCGTCTCTGTGCAATGACGAGAGGCAGCTCGACCAAGGATTGGATGGTACAGATGAGTAGCAACATCGACGACGAGATCCGGCGCATTGTGGGGGCGCACGGCCATCTGGCCTCAGATGTCACCACCATCTCCGACCACCAGGATCTCTTCCATGCGGGGATGACGTCCCACGCCAACGTGAACGTGATGCTCGCTCTGGAAGATGCCTTTGACATCGAGTTCCCCGAGCAAATGCTGCAACGGAGCACGTTCCAGTCGATAGCGGCGATCCGTGAGGCCGTCTCTGTCCTGCTGGAGGAAGAGGTCCCGGCGTGACCACAACCTCAACCGCCACCGATCTCAGCTTGGCCACCAGGGCCGAGCGGATCGCGGCCGAGGTCGTCGGACCGGCGTCGGAGAGCGTGGACCGGGAGGCCCGCTTCCCCGCGGAGGCCATTGGGGCCCTGCGTGCGGACGAGCACCTCTCGGCCCTGGTCCCCGTCCGGCTGGGCGGAGGCGGATACCGGGTGGCCGAGGTGGCTGACGCCACCTCGGTGCTGGCCCGGCAGTGCGCATCGACCGCCATGATCTACGCCATGCACCACCTCCAGGTGGCCTGTCTGGCGCGGCATGGTGCCTCTGACTTCTTCGACTGCTTCCTGCGCGACCTCTCGATCCGCCAGCTGCTGCTGGCGTCCGCGACCACCGAGCTGGGTGTGGGTGGAGATATCCGCTCCAGCATCTGCGCCATCGATCGCGCCGGCGGCCGCTACTACCTCGACAAGCAGGCCCCCGTCGTCTCGTACGGCCAATACGCCGACGCCATCCTGGCGACGGCCCGCCGCTGCCCCGACAGCCCGCCCAACGACCAGGTCATGGTCCTCTGCAGCGCACCGGGACTGCTCTTGGAGCCCCTCAGCGGCTGGGATGCGCTCGGCTTTCGGGGCACCTGCAGCAATGGCTTCCGGCTGGTGGCCGAAGGCGACGAGGCCGCCGTGCTGCCTGTCCCGTTCGACACCATCTCCGCCCAGACCAACCTGCCGGTTGCCCACATCCTGTGGGCCCATGTCTGGCTGGGTCTGGCGGCCGAGGCCACGACCCGGGCCCGGACCTTCGTCCAGAAGGAAGCCCGCAAGAAGCCGGGCATCACTCCGCCCGGCGCCCTCCGCCTCGCCGAACTGGACGCGGCATATCTGCAGATGGCGACTCTGGTTCGCGCCGCGGCCCGCAAGTACGACGAGATCTGTGACGACCCCAGCGCGCTTTCGGCGCTGTCGTACACCATCTCGATGAACGCATTGAAGGTGTCGGCTTCGACCATGGTCGTCGACATCGTGAGCCGCGCCCTCATCATCTGTGGCATGGCCGGCTACATCGAGTCCTCGCCGTTCAGCATGGGGCGGCTCTTGCGCGATGCCTATGGCGCCGCGCTCATGGTCAACAACGACAGAATCCTGAACAACAACGCCCAACTGCTCCTGATGGATAAAGGCGAACTATGACGGTCCAATCTGAGGCCATCGTGACCAACGAGAGCCCAGACGCAAACGAGATGGGATTCCGGGAGCACCTGTTCTCGGCCGGCGTCCTTCACCCAACCGCAGTGGACGGCGTGTACGGCAAGTCCGCCAGCTATGAGCGCATCGTCGCAGGCGTCCAGGCGTCGGTCACGCGACTCGGCGCCGGCCGCTTCGAAGCCGTCCACTTCCCGCCCGTGCTGGCCCGACCCACCTTCGATCGGACCGGCTATCTCAGCTCGTTCCCGGACCTGATGGGGTCCATCCACATCTTCCGGGGGAACGATCGGGCCCACGCCCAGCTCATCCGCCGCTATGAAGGAGGCGGGGACTGGGCCGAGATCCTGGAGCCAGCCGAGGTAGTCCTGTGCTCGGCCGCTTGCCACGCCGTCTACCCGCTGTGCAGCGGGCGCCTCCCAGAGGAGGGACGGCGCTTCGACATCTGCGGCTACTGCTTCCGCCACGAGCCCAGCCCGGACCCGGCCCGCATGCAAACGTTCCGCATGCACGAGCTGGTGTACGTGGGTGACCCTGACACGGCGATGGCGCACCGCGACACCGGCTTGGCGGCCGGGTTGGAGATGCTCCGGGACCTTGGCCTGGATATGGACGCGGTCGCGGCCAACGATCCTTTCTTCGGCCGCCTCGGCACCATGCTGGCCAACACCCAGCTGGAGGACGCCTTGAAGATCGAGGGGGTCACGCCGGTGGGCTCCGACGACAAGCTGACCGCCATCATGTCGGCCAACTACGCCCAGGACCACTTCGGGGTGCCCTTTGGCATCGAGAGTGCCCGCGGGGAGACGGCACACAGCTCGTGCGTGGCGTTCGGTGTCGACCGGATCACGCTCGCTCTTCTCTACCGGCATGGTCTCGATCCGGAGCAGTGGCCAGCCCAAGTCAGAGCCCGGCTCTGGCCGTGAGCGCCCGACTGCTCGACATCGAGCCGGGTCGCTACCAATCGCACGCCTTGCACGCTGAGGGCCAGGACTGGTTGGAGACCAACTGCGCCACGGACATGTGGATCGAGATACTGCACAGCCTGGGCCTCGATCCGGTGGCTGGGTTGGCCTTCACGGTGGCGACGGACTTCGGAGGGGACCAGTGGACGATGTTCACGTACCCGGCTGAGGACCTGCGCTGCCTGTACGGGGTGCAGGTCAACGAGCTGAACGTGTGGCGACCGCTGGTCGAGCACGTGGAAGAGCAGATCGCCCTTGGCCATCTGGTCAGCTTTGACGCCGACGCGTTTGATCTGCCGGACACGAGGGGCCTCACCTACGGTCTTCTGCACCAGAAGACGACGATCTGCGCTCAGATGATCGATCAGGATGCCCGGAGGCTCGGCTACTATCACAACGCGGGCTACGCCGAGTTGGAGGGCGAGGACTTCGATCGTGTGTTCCACCTGGGTCCGGGACCGGATCCAATGCTGCTGGGCATGCCGCCGTACACCGACCAGATCCGGATCGACCGCATGGACTCGACCGCAACCACGCTCGACGCGGTGCTCGAGCGGCTTCGGGTCCATCTCCGTCGCGGCCCGCACGACAACCCGGTGACCGCCATGACCAAGCGCCTCTTGACCGACACGGATTGGCTCCGGGCGCACAGCATGGACGACTTTCACCGCTACGCCTTCGGCACGTGCCGCCACCTCGGCGCCAACGGTCAGCTGGCCGCCGCCTTCGTGGATTGGCTCGGCGCCAGAGACGGCGGCGGGCTGAGCGATGTCGCAGCCCGCTTCCAGGAGGTGTCCCAGGGCGCCAAGAAGCTGGAGTTCATGCTGGCCCGGGTGGTAGCCGGACGTCGAGTGGACATCGAACAGGTAATGGCTCCGATCGAGGAAGCCTGGGCCGCCGCCAGCGAGGCGTTGACCATCCGCTATGCCGCATGACCCGCTAGCGGGGGCGACATGGGAGTGCTGCTGCACCGACGCCGCAGCCGTTGACAATCCAGAAGACCTGGCGTCGTTGCCCGTCTCGTGGTGGCCGGCGAGCGTCCCCGGCACCGCGGCTGAAGTGCTTCGCCAACTGCCGGGGATCGATCCGGACCGGTGGGACTATGACGGGCAAGACTGGTGGTTCCGGGCTCGCTTCACATCCGGCCAGGGCCGATTCCTCCTTCGGGTCGCCGGTGTGGCCACCCTGGCCGACCTGTGGTTCAACGGATCCCACGTGCTCCACAGCGAGAACATGTTTCGCAGCCACACCCTCGAGGTGGCATGCGTCGACGGTGAGAACCTCCTTCACCTCCGCTGTGCCGCGCTCGCCCCTGCGTTGGCGCGTCGCCGTCCCCGCCCGCGGTGGCGCACGCGGGTTACCTCCCATCGGAACCTGAGGTGGATCCGAACGTCACTCATCGGGCGAACACCTGGTTGGACCCTGACCCCGCCCCTTGTGGGCCCGTGGCGTCCCATCGAGCTGCGACCGGCAGACACCCCGACCGTACTGGCCAAGAGAGTTCTGGTCAGTCGTGGCGATGATGGACGCGGCGGTTCGGTAGCCGTCCAGCTTCGGATTTCGGGCGTCCTCGACGGCCCGGCGGTGCTTGATGTGGCCGGTACTACCACCCCCCTCGACCTCACGGCCGGACCGGGCTACACCGATCTGCGCGGCACAGCCCACCTGGAAGAAGTCGAGCCCTGGTGGCCGGCGACGCACGGTCGCCAGCCGCTCTATCCCGTGACCGTTTCGATCGGACCGAGCCGGTTTCGCCTCAGTCCGGTCGGGTTCCGGTCAGTCAAGGTCGACACTTCCGAAGGTGGGTTTTCCATCGAGGTCAACGGCGTGCCGATCTTCTGCCGGGGTGCGGTCTGGTGGCCAACCGACCCGATCTCGGCGTCCTCGACGGCCGAAGACCTGCGGGCCGCGCTGGAGATGGCCAGGGCGGCCAACATGAACATCGTCCGCGTCTGCGGGCTCGCCGCCTACGAGACCGAGGCGTTCTGGGAGCAGTGCGACGAGTTGGGCCTGCTGGTCTGGCAGGACTGCATGATCGGGTTCGGCGATCCTCCCGCGGACGAGAAGTTCACCGAAGAAGTAGTAAGCGAACTCCACGACAACCTGGCCTGGGTGGGGGGCCACCCGTCGCTCGCCGTCCTCTGCGGCAGCTTGCAGGTATACGAGCAGGCGGCGATGACGACCGAACGGTCCACCCCACCTGAGTGCCCGCTCCTCGACGACGTCATACCGAAGGTGGCCGCCGACCTGCTGCCCGGCGTTCCCTACATCCCCTCTACTCCCTATGGGGGAGAACAGCCCTTCTATGTCAACCAGGGAGTGAGCAACTATTACGGGGTAGGGATGTACCTCCGGGATCCCATCGACGCCCGGCACTCCGGCGTCCGGTTCGCCGCTGAGTGCCTGTTCCAGGCGACTCCGCCCGATCCCGCTTCGGTTGACCTGTACTTCGGCGGGGCGGAGCGAGCCTGCCATGATCCTGAGTGGAAACGGGCCCTCCACTACGACCCGGGTCGCACCTGGGACAAGGAAGACCTGCGCAACTACTACGTCCGGAAGCTTCTGGACATCGATCCGGAGATGCTCCGGTACGTCGATGCCGATCGAGCGCTGGACGCGGGTCGAGCCTGCAACGCGCACCTGATCAGCTCGGTATTCACCGAATGGCGAAGGGTGGGCTCCGCCTGCCGAGGGGGCCTGATCCTCGGCCTACGTGATCAGCGTCCTGGCGCGGGATCGGGTTTGATCGACTCGGCCGGCCGGCCGAAAGCCACGTGGTACGCCTTCCGCCGGGTGGCTGCGCCCCTCGCCGTGCTCCTCACCGACGAAGGCCTCCAGGGGATTGCCGTCCACGTCCTCAACGATGGGCCCGAAGACTTCTCGGGCCAGGTCCAACTGCAGCTGTTCGCCCACGGTTCCCTGGATGTGGCCAACCAGACCAGACCGGTCACGGTCAGCAGCGGCGACGGCGTCGTCTTCCTGGACGCCGAGCTGTTCGGCGGTTTCCGAGACGCCAACTATGCGTATCGGTTCGGGCCTCCCCAACACGACCTCGTGGTAGCGACGCTGTACGACGCAGAGGGGAAGCTCCTGAGTCAAGCGTTCCACTTCCCGCTCGGCCTGCACCGCCCAGTAGAACCGAGCTTGGGACTCAGGGCCCACACCAAGCAGGCCGCCAACGGGTCATGGCTACTCGAGATCTCTACTGAACGCCTGGCCCAGTGGGTCGTCCCGTCCGTGGCGGGCTACCGACCCTCCGACGCCTGGTTCCACCTGGCGCCCCGTAGCCCACGCACCGTGACCCTCGACCGGATCTCGCCTGACGCGGAGCAACCGAGAGGCACCGTGCGGGCCTGGAACGCACAGGCCGCGGAACCGATCTCGTAGCACGACGCGCCTGTACGCGTGGTGCAGATCTGCGGGTATGGCCTAGGCGATCTCAATGAACTCGCTCAAGGTGTCCGCCTCCACCCTGGTGGTCCGCATCGTTCACGAGGCGCTCGTCATCTGCGGCCTGGCCGGCGACCGGGAGGATTCCCCATACCGCTTGGGACGACTCCTCCGCGACGCCCACGGGGCTGCCGTTATGGTCAACCACGACCGGATCCTCGACAACAACGCCTGGCTGTTGCTGATCGATAAAGAACGGTCGGCCCGCCGACCTCGACCGACCGGTCTTCGCTGGCGAGGCGAAGATCTCCTCGGCGCAGGCCTCGGCGTCGACGAAGGCGCGCACCCGGCTCTTGGGCGACGGGACGTAGTAGGTGAAGTAGCGGATCCCCTCGGTCAACGATCCGAACACCCAGATCCGCTCCTGCACTTCGTCGCGCCCCACCGGATGCGATTGCAGCGTCAGATCGATGCTCCCGACCTCGAGCTCGCCATAGCGGCACGGACGGATCCTCCCCCGAGAGGCGAGTCGTCGCAAGAGGGGTGATCGCGTCCGGGCGATGCTCGGATCGGGGAGATGCCCGCCCACCAAGTGGTCGACGCGTTGGACGTAGGGGCGCGCCAGCCGGGTAGACCGGATCACGTGTCCCGACTCCCGGTTGGAGTCCACCGTCGGGCTCGGCCCGAACGGAAGCTGGACCACGTTGGCGTCCATCAGCGCCAGCAGCTCGCGCATCCGGCCGACGGGAGGGCCGGCTACAGCCGATTTCATTCGGTTGCTCAGCGACGCCTGGAAGTCGAGGTAGGACTCGAGGGTCAATCCCTGGAAGTCGATCACGGACCGGATGGTGTCGCGCAGCACCCGGAGCGTCTCTGACGCGGCCTTGAGCGGGCTGACGGTGTTCTCCATCATGGCCTCAGAGATGTCCGCTTCTGCGACCTCGTAGAAGCTGTTCTCGTAGTCCTTCGCCGAGAGATAGAGGCGGTCATCAACGTCTCCGAGCAAGTGACGTTCCGGGTCGAAGTCGCCGTAGCGGGCGGCGTAGGAAGCGATCGCGGCGGCGAAGCGGCCGTCCGACCAGGCGGTGCGCAGCGCCTCCGTGACCTCCTCGGCGGCGTGCGGGTCGGGCTCAACGATCGCCGCGCTCTGCCGGTAGAACCGGACCTGCATCTCGGCATAGATGAGGGGCAAGCAGTCTCGCCGGAAGTCGACCATGCCTCGAACCGGGAGGCCATCGTCCTGGGCTCGCAGACGGGCCACCGCGCCCGGGGTACAGATCACCGGCGCGTACTCGCCCGTGGGGTCGCTGGCCCCCATGGCCTTGGCGGAGTAGGGCTGCCCGCTCCGGGAGAAGAGGTAGATGACCGGCTCTCGGCCACTGCGGCGATACCGCAGGCGACCGCCACGCTCCTCGAAGCACCCGCCCCGCCCCGTCGTCAGTGCGGATACGACGTCCAGGGCGACCAATCCCAGGCCCGAAACAGCCACCGCATCCCCAGGTGCGATCAGACCGTTCAGCCGGTGAACCGGATAAGGAGAGAGTCGGGCCCTGGACCCATCGAGCTCGCTCTCGTCGGGCGTGTGGCCCATGGTCAGAATCACGTGATCGACGAGCAGGGCCCGACCGTCGGCCAGGTGCACGAGCTCCCGGCGATCGATGGCGGGCTCGATGTCGACCGCGGTCGTGGCGTGGTGCACGATCGAAACGTGCTGCGGCCGGGTGGCGACGAGCGTGTGGTAAGACCAGCGCAGCCACGCTCCCATCAATTTGCGGGGCAAGAAGTCGTGAGGAGTGATCTCTCGACCCTCGTCCGCGATGCGGCATTCGCGCCCGACCCACTTGTACCCCTGCCAGCGAGCCCAGGCGTAGAGGCTCTGGGCATACGGAGGTCGGTCGGGCTCGCCTCCTGTCGGATGCATCACGTGCTGCCCGCAAGGCGTGTTGAGCGGAAGGTAGTCAGGGTCGTCGAGCGAAAAGATGCCGACGCCTGGTTCCCCGGGCTCGACCACATCGACCACCAGCGACGCCTCCTGACGGCGGGCCACTTCTACCAGGCGCTCGAGCACCGCCAGACCCCACGGGCCGAGCCCAACCACCGCCACCCGCGTCGTGTACGCCGGGTCACGCCGGGCGAGCAGTTGTCGACTAACTCCCACGAGAGCACCTTCCTGCCTCTAGCTGGGACTGAGAGCGGTCGGGGCGCCGCTTTGATACAGGGTCCGGACGTATCAAACCGCGACCACGCCCGCTCCTACCGATCGGTGCAACAGTCCGAAAGCCCCTGCGCACAACCAACGGCCGAGATCCCCGCCTCGCGCCCACTGGAGCGAGCTCCTGCGCGCCCCTTGGGCCGCGATGGTACCGACGACCATCCCGGCTCACCGTCGCCCGCCTCAGAAGCGACGACTGCCGGCACCGGGCGAGGGCTTCAGCGCCTGGTCGGGTCGGCCCAGGCGCTCCAGCGGAAATGGCAGCGCCACTCCGACCTGCCTCTGTCCGGGCAGGTGAAACGGGCCCGGAATCTGATCCTGGACACGGTGCGGGCGCGCCTCTACCTCCGCGGTGCGGAACTCGGTGCCGGAGTCCGCGTCGTCGGCAGACCACGCGTGGCCAATCACGGCACGCTGGTCATCGGCGACGACTGCACCTTTCGCTCCATCGTGGCGCCCATCGAGCTATCCGTCGGCCCCGGGGCGACGATGATCCTCGGAAGGAGTGTCCGCCTCAACTCAGGCGACACGTTCTCCTCTCTCGCGAATCGAGATCGGCAACCGGGTGGAGATCGGCCCGCACGTCACCATTCAGGACAACGCTTTGCACGACCTGTACGACAGGGACAAGGTTCCCGACTCCCAGCCCGTGGTCATCGAGGACGACGTATGGCTGGCGTCACGCTGCACCATTTCGGCCGGAGTCCGTATCGGGCGCGGGGCCGTCGTGGTGGCGCACTCGCTCGTGACGCAAGATGTCGCACCTTTCACCATCGTGTCGGGCGTGCCCGCCGAGCCCGTGGCCCGACTCAACCCCAAGAAGTTCGTCACCGGCTATGAGGGTTGAGCCCCCACTCCAGCCTGCACCGTCTCCAACCGGCACATCAATGACCCCCCGCCCCCACCCAATCCCGTACTCCAGAGGAGAAAGTAACAACGATGATGGTCCTCGAAGAACTAGTAGCTGAAGTGCTCGAAGTGGAGCCGGCCGAGCTCGACGACGCGACCTCGCCCGCATCGCTTGATCGCTGGGACAGCCTGGCCCACGTGGTGCTCATCACCACGGTCGAGGAGACGTATGACGTCATCCTCAGCACCGACGAGATGCGCGAAGCGAGCTCGTTGGGAGAGCTCCGCCGCATCCTCCAGGACAAAGGGGCTCCGGTTTGACCCTGGTCGCCCGACGGCTGGCGTGGAGAGACCTGGCCCGGTCGGATCGACCGGTGGACCTGCGGATCGCCCTGCTTGCCTCCTTCACGGTGGAGCCGCTGGTGCCCTACCTCGGACTGGCTCTAGACGAGGCGGGCCTGGCGGGGGAGCTGCATGTCGGGCCCTACAGCCAGATCGCCCAGGAGTGCCTGAACCCGTCAAGCCGGACGGCGTCGATGCAGCCGGACGTCGTTGTCATCTGGCCCCGGTTAGAGGATCTCTGGGGGGCCAAGCCCCTTCCGCTCACCGACACCATCAACACCTACATCGAGGAGCTCGACGACCTGGTCGCGAGTGCCCTCGCGGTCCGGCAATGGGGAGCGACCCCGCTGTTCGTCCTCCCCGCGATCCCGGAAGTGCGCCCGCTCGGTGTGGGCGACGCGAGCAACAGCCGCGGCGTCTTCGCGGCTGCGACGGCCGCTCGCGAGGCCGCTCGGGCCCGACTGGCCAGCTCTCCCGGTGTGCTGGTCGCCGATGCGGAAGAGGTCGTCCGGACCCTGGGAACGGCGACCGCCATCGACTGGCGGAGATTCGCGATCGCTCGAATCCCTTACCAGGAGACGGCCTTTGCCCTCATGGGGGAGCGCCTGGCCACGCTGATCCATTTGTCGCGGCGAGGCGCAAAGAAGGTCGTGGCCGTAGACGCGGACAACACCCTGTGGGGCGGCGTCGTCGGGGAGGACGGGGTGGACGGCATCGACCTGTTGGACAACGGCGTGGGCGAAGCGTTCCGAGACTTCCAACGGTATCTGTTGGAGCTGCGGCGGGCGGGTGCCATCCTCGCCCTGGTGAGCAAGAACAACGAGGCCGACGTGTGGGCCGCATTCCAGCGGGGCGAGATGCGGCTCCGACAGAGCGACTTCGCGGCCTGGCGTATCAACTGGGCGCCGAAATCGACGTCGCTCGCCGAGATCGCGTCCGAGCTGAATCTTTCCACCGAGGCCGTCGTGTTCGTCGACGACAGTGCCATCGAACGGGGGCAGGTGAGCTCCGCACTCCCCGAGGTGCGGACCGTCGAGATGCCCAGCGATCCGGCATTGTGGTACCAAGCGATGGCGAGCGGTGGCCTGGACCGCCTGCCCCCGACGAAGGCGGACCTGTCGCGCGCCGACTCCTACGAACGGGAAAGCGAACGACGGATGCTCCGGGAGACGGTGTCGCTGGGAGAGTTTTTGGGCTCGCTCGATCTGCGCGTCGAGGTGGCTCGCATCCAGGACGGCGACGTGCCCCGAGCCGCCCAGCTGATCGCCAAGACCAACCAGTTCACCCTCGGCGGCCACCGGCGCTCCAACGCGGAGTTGATTGCCTGCCTGGAGGACCCGCGCTACGAGGCTCGTACCGTCTCGGCGGCGGACCGGTTCGGCGACTACGGGGCCATCGGCGTCTTCATCGTCGATCGAGCACCGGCCGGGGCCGCCGACCCCGGGCAGGCCGCCGTGCTGGATACGTTCACGCTGAGCTGCCGGGCGATGGGCCGAGGCATCGAAACGGCCATGGTGGCCGCAGCCTTCGAAGCGGCGGACAAGCCGCTCTGCGTCGTGGTCCACGAGGCGCCCAAAAACGCGCCGGCCCGGGCCTTCTTCGCCGAACTCGGTGCGACCGAGACCGGGACCACGAGCCGGCTCCCTCACGTCTCGTGGCCAGCCCATATCACTCGCACCGGCTCTTGCCAACCGGCGCCGGCGTGACCCTTCCACCGAAGGTCAGCGTCGTCATACCGACTCACAACCGGCTCGACCGGTTGCGGCGGGTGCTGGCCGCGTTCACCACCCAGTCCTTCGGAGTGGAGCAATTCGAGGTCGTCGTGGTCTCGGACGGCTCCACAGACGGAACCGACGACTACCTCGGCGACGTCCAGATGCCGTTCGATCTGGTCTTCGCCTCGCAGGCCAATGCCGGGCCGGCGGCCGCACGCAATCACGCGGCCCGACTGGCCCGAGGGGATCTGCTGCTCTTCGTTGACGACGACGTCGTCGCCGCATCGGACTTGATCGAGCAGCATGTCCAGACCCACGACCACCACGGCGCTCACGTCGTGGTGATCGGCCCCATGCTCACCCCGTCCGATTACCGACCGGGAGTCCTGGTGCAATGGGAGCAGGCCATGCTCTACAAGCAGTATGAGGCCATGAAGCGGGGCGACTACGCCCCGACGTACCGGCAGTTCCACACCGGCAACGCTTCGGTCGATCGCCGCTTCTTCCTCGACGCGGGCGGGTTCGACGAGCGATTCCGGCGGGCCGAGGACGTCGAGTTCGCCTATCGACTGTCGGTCGGAGGCGCCCGATTCGTCTTCAACCCGTCCGCAGTGGGCAACCACTACGCGGGAACGGTCCTTCAGCTCCTGGATCGGGATAGCCCGCGATTACGGGCGTAACGACGTGGTGTTCGACCGCGAAGCCCACCCCCGGGGCGCGCTGGACACGGCCCGACGCGAGTTCGCAGGTCGGCACCTGCTGATCCAGTGGCTGACCCGCGGTTGCGTCGGTCGCCCCTTGTTGGAGTCCTCCCTGCACTGGCCCGGGCGCGGCGTGGCCGCCGTCGGCGACCGGCTCGGGTGGCCCGGTGTCAGCCGATCCGCGCTGAGCGGCCTGTACAACACCTCCTACTACTGCGGCATGGCCGAGGAGCTCGGTGGCCGGCGGGCGTTCTGGGACCTCATCGACGCCCCGGCGCCGGTCAACGCCCACCCTGAGCCGGCTCCCTCCTGAGCCAGCCCACCCTGAGCCAGCCTCGTCCTGAATCGGGCCAGCCCTGAGCCGAGGGCGCCGAGGGTTCCGGATGCGACCGGTTTGCCGACCGAACGGCCGACGGCGAACGAGTGCCCAGGCCCAGGTCAGGTCAGGAGGAGCCGAAATGTATCAAAGCGTGACCCCGGAGCCTCTGAACCGAACGTGAGCCGCTACCTCGAAACGTTCTCCCGGCACAAGATCCTGTTCGTCCTGCCAGTCGTCCTCGCCCTCTTCATGAGCGTCTGGTATGCGTCATCTGCGCCGAAAAAGTACGAAACGGGCATGACGGTGTGGTTTGACACCGCCGTCCCGAACGCCTCCTCGGTGACGAACCCCTCGCCGTACAGCACCCCGGCCGGCGACGGCCAGGCGGAGATGCAGCAGTTCTTCGGGACCGATCAGTTCCTGCTCGCTGTCGGCCATGACAGCACGCTGGCGAAGTTCCTGGCGACGTACCACCCGGCGAAGAAGGGCCCGTCCGCCCTGATCTCCAAGTTGAAGGGGCTCGTCAAGCACAGCTCATCCGGGTCCGCACCGGCGAGCGCCGCGGTCGTCGACGGTGAGATCCTTTCCACCCTCGGGAAGGCCTTCACCGCAACCACCGCCGGCCCGCAAATCGTGAAGGTCACGATGACGTCGTCCGATCCGAGTTACATGCAGTCCGCCCTGGCGGCCGTGGCTACCGAATACCAAAACGAGGTGTCCGGCAGCCTGAAGAGCAGGGACAAGTCGGAGGTCTCCTACTACCAGAGTCAGTTGGCCACCGCCCAGCAGTCGCTCTCCTCCGCCAACAACGGGGTCGCGAACTACCTGGCTGCCCACCCAGGCGTGACGGTCGATAGCAGCCTCCAGTACGCCCAACTCGTCCAAATTGCCACCCAAGCGCAGAACAGCTACACCACCATGCAGAATCAGCTCCAGCAAGCGCAAGACACCCTGCAAAACGTCCAGGCACCGGCGGCGTTCCACGTGGTGGACGCAGCTGGGCCCGCCTACGCCATCAGCGGTAAGAAGCACATGATATTTACGGTCATCGCTGGACTCTTCGTCGGAGTTCTCATCAGCATCCTGGCTCTGAGCACGCTCACCGCACTCGATAAGACGGCACGCCGTCAAGAAGACATCGACGGGTTGCTGGGCTTGGAAGTCGTAGCAACCATCCGGCAGCTGCCCCGTCAGAGGCGGCTCCCGGCGTTGGGGAAAGCGAAGTCTTCATGAGTTCCGCAGAGCAGACATCCGAGCCCACATCCGAGCCAGAGGTGGAGACCTCCTTGGCCACGATCAAACAGCTCAAGCTGGGAAATCGCACCACCAGTTCGACCACTACAGAGCCCAGCGAGGAGGGCACGGCGCCCACCCTGGTAACAGCCGACCAGCCGCCGCTCACCACGTGGGCTGCCAAGGGCGGTGGACTCGACTGGACTTCCGCCCGCCCCGAGGTGCTGCAATCCTGTTCGGTGGCTCTGCGCCGCATGGGCGATTCGGGCAGCCGGTCCATCGCGGTGACCAGCACCGCCCGAGGGGAGGGGCGCACGACCATAGCCATCGGCCTGGCGGCCACCGCCTCGGTGGAGTTTCACCGCAAGGCCGTACTGCTCGATCTGGATCTGGACCAGGGAGCCATCGAGAAGACGACGTCGGTCGGTCCCGGCCCGGGGGTGATCGATTATCTCTACGACGAAGCGCCTCTCGAGGACTGCCTGCAGAAGGTCGACGAGCGAGTCGAGATCATGCGGGCCGGCCAGCGAGGCGATCGGTCCTGGGAGGGAGCACCTATCGGACGCCTGGCCGAACTCGTCCAGCAGCTGAGCAGTCGTTGCGACGTCGTCATCGCCGATCTTCCGGCCTTGAGCGACCGGGTCACTGCCGCCCTGGCGGCCGATCTGTTCGAGTCCGTGATCCTGGTCGTGCGCGCCGGCGGCGTGGCCGTCCCCCGCGTCGAACAGGCCGCCTCGGTGCTAACGCAGCGGCCCTTTGTCATCCTGAACGGGACCGCGGAGGCTCGCCCGTCGCGACTTCGCAGGATCTTGAGTCTTCGGCCATGACGAGCTGGGGCTGGTTGATCCTGGTCTCCGCCTTGTTCCTCGGCCTCAGGCGGCAGATGCCCCCGCGTCAGCGGTACCTGACCGCGGTGATTATCGCCGTGTTCGCGGTCGTCTATGCCGCCGTACGTCAGCACGCCTACTAGATGATCCGGTTCATCGAGTCGGGTCGCCCGTCGAGCCGGTTTACGCTCAGCTGGGCGTGGCTGGTCCTACCGGCCGCCATCGTGGCGGCCATCCTCGGCGGCTATCTCGCCGGGTCGCAGCCCGTCCTTCTCTGCCTACCGGCACTCGTGGTCGCGCCAGTGATCATCTGGGCCCGCCCTTACTACGCGGTGCTGTTCGTCCTGGCCACGGCGACGCTGATCGAGGCCCTGCCCTACACCATCGGCACCCACGAAGGAGCGATCACGGCCAGTATTCCGTGGTGGCGAACCTTCACCCACGGAATGATCCTCTTCCCGGTCGAGATCTTCCTGTTGCTGGTCGTCGTGATCTGGGTCATGAAGGCGGCGCTCGAAGGGACGTTCAATATCCCGCGTTCGCCGGTCCTCACCTGCTTCAAGGTGTTCTGGGCCATCCTCTTCGTGGGGATCGGCGTGGGACTCACGCACGGCGCCCAGCTCAAATACGACTTCTGGGAACTCCGGTCCTGGCTCTATCTCGGCGTCGTCTTCCTGCTCGCGGCGTCCCTCCTTCGGACCATGCGCGCCTTGGACGCCGTCCTGTGGACGTTCATCCTCGGCAGCGGGTTCAAGGGTGTCTATGGGACAGTCATCTTCTTCGATTTCGCCCGCCAGATGGATCCCCGGCCACAGGAGATCCTCGGTCACGAGGAAGCCTTCTTCTTCGGCGTCTTCATCACCATCACCGTCGCCTTGTGGCTGTACGGGGTGCGGGGCCGGATGCGGACGACCGCCACCGTGCTGCTGCCATTTGTCTTCATCGCCGACCTGGCCAATGCCCGCCGAACGGCGTGGCTGATCCTGGCCGTGTGCATCCTGGTGCTGTTCGCCATTGCCATGACCACGCTTCCTCAGCGACGTCGGGCCCTGCGCCGTACGTTCGTCGTCCTCATCATCGCCAGTGCCGCCTACCTTCCCGCCTACTGGCACCACACCGGCGGCACCATCTCCCAACCGGCCCAAGCGGTCCGTTCTCAGATCGAACCCAACACCGACGCCCGAGACCAGTCCTCCGACCTCTACCGGCAACAGGAAAACCTCAATCTGACGCTCGACATCAAATCGTCGGGCATGCTGGGAACGGGTTTCGGCATCCCGATCGCCTACTTGGCAGAAATCACCAACATCTCCACCATCGATCCCATCATCGCTTACATTCCTCACAACGGGGTCCTGTGGATCTGGCTGCGCCTGGGCATGCAGGGTGAGATCGCCTTCTGGGCCTTGATCGCGGCAGCCATCGTGAGGGCCTGTCGTCTGGCGCGAGCCACCAATGTCCGACTGGCGATGATGGGAGCCATCGTCGCCTCGTCGATCTTTGCCTACGCCATCGACGGCTACGAAGACACCGGCTTCGCCGAGTTCCGGATCGCGGTGGCCATGGGCTGCCTCTTGGGGCTGGTGGAGGCCGCCCACCGATTGGCTCGGTCGCATCCTGGCCCCTCGCCCAGCTCCGACGCGGAGGAGCCGGAACTGGTGAGCCTGATGGGCACCACGAGCACCACCTGAACCGAGGAGGCGTTCATGTTCCGACTGGAGCGAAACCTCGATCTTTCGCGAGCAGCGCCGCGGCCACTCGCCGATCGGCTGGACGCGACCCGTCGCCGCTCCCGGCTCTGGCTCGAGTACCACGCCATGCGCCTCCGCAACCGATCCAGGACAACGGGGTGGGATCTGTTGGCCCGGTTGCAATCCCAGGAGGCGCTGGAGAACGGCTTCCTGCTCTGGCAATCGGCCGATCGGCCTGCCTCTCGACGGGTTGCTTCGGTTAGCCACCCGCGCTACCTCTGCCACTACAAGCGCCCGGTCGTCATCGAGCCGAAGTACTGCTTCGCCATCGCGGAGCCTGGAACCCTGATCGAGACTTCGGTCAGCAACGCCTACGTGGTCCGAGACGCTGGACTCAGTCACCTCTCCGGGTTTCCTTCACTGGCCGGCTACGTGGCCCAGCGGTACCTTCGACGCGATTGGACGAGCGTCGGTCCGGTAATCTCCCTCGCCACGCTCTGGCCGGGAAACTACTTTCACTTCTACCGCGATGTCCTGCCCAAGATCTTGCTCCTGGAGGAGTACGGCGTAGACACCCAGATGCCGATCGTCGTCCCGGACTCCCTTTTCGGCCAATCGTTCTTCCAGGACGCGATCCGCTCGCAGCGATTGAGCTGCTGGGAGTTCATCGCACCCCAGGGAAGATTCCTTCGGTGCGAAGAGATCGTCTTCTGCTCGGACCGCCAATGGACCGTGCCTGACCGGCCCAACCCGGAGCACGGACTTCTCTCATCGCCGCCAAGCGATGAAGGACCCACGGGCTGGAAACTACTGGACGATCCCGGTGCCGTCCTGGCGCTCCTGGAGCTGGATCTTCCGACCGGGAACGGACCGGAAGACCGTCGGGTGTTTGTCACCCGAGCGCCTTCGAGGGGCCGCACCCTTCTCAACTTCGCCGAGGTCAGTCAGGTCCTCGGCGACAAGGGATTCGAGATCGTCGACACCGATGGCTGGTCCTTGGCAGACCAGGCCCACCTCTTCCGAAACTCCCGCTACGTGATAGCCCTTCACGGCGCCGGCTGCATCAATGTCGTCTATGCGCTTGGCCGAGATTTTGACCTGCTGGAGATACGACCGCCCGGCGAAGCGGAGTTCGAGAGCGAGATTGGTTACGTCTGCCGGGCGCTGGGGGTGGGGCACCACGAGATCTTCGGGGAAACCGAGCTCGATCGAGTGTCGAGGAGCGACTCTTTCAAGGTAAATCCCGTAGTGCTCGCGGACGCCATCGATCATCTACTGTCTCCCGCCGGGCGGACATCGGGGTAAGCCCGGTTCCTGCCGCGGTATTGCCGACGGACATTAGGTCCGGGATTCGAGCTACGGGCGTAGCTGAATGGTGGCGCGTCAGCTGGTTACGCGGTCGGACCCTCGTCGGGCGCTACGGACCGAAACCAGTCCGGCCGCGCCAGCCGGATCGATCCAGCATACCCTCGACGAGGCGAAATATTGGCGCCAGAACCACCACTCGCCGACGATATCCGGCCTTCCACAGTGCGGTGCGATATCTCCCGAGAAGCGATGGCGGCTCCCCTAAGAACTCCCGGAGCGATGGTGGTTTGGCCAGGTAAGACGGCACAGAGAGTGCCCCTAGCCCCAGTGCATGCGTCATATCTCCGAGCGTCCTAGCCTCTTCGAGTGTCGGACAGCGCAAGAGAGAATCAGTTGGGCCAGCCGCGGCCTCAGGTGGAAGCCGCAGCCAGGAGTGCCGATTCACGATAGGGATCAGATCCGATGCAAAGCGCAGGGCACCGTCTTGTAACACCTTCACGCGGAGGCGCGCCTCGTCGCTCAAATCATGAGGTGCCATCACCGGGACGATTCCGCCCTCCGAATCGGTGAAACTCACAACTGACCCATGCGGAGCGCTGTGCAAAAATTCCAACAGCCCGACGCTGGCGTAAACCAGCCGGCTCCAACACTCCGGCTCGTCGAAGTTCATGAGGAACCCTCGTAAGTCGTGACCGTCGTCAGCGACGGCCGCAGCATCGGAAATAGTCCCCAGGTAATAGCCCACCAGGTCTCGTGGCCTTCCCGGCATGTCCTCAAGAGTGGCCGACAGCGATCGTTGTAAGCTCCCTTTCCACCCTAAGTCGACAATACCTACCCTTTGGCTCGAAAGTAAGCCCGCCTGAGCAAAGTAGGCCTCCAGTCTGGTCCGCTCCGACCAAGCTCTCCGCAAGACCTCGGTCTCAAGAGCCCGAAATACGGTCCGCAGCTGTTTGAAGTCCTCCGGATTCCGCACGACATCGGAGGCGCTCGCAAAGCCAGCCGACCGAATCAGGGTGCCGTGCTCGTCAGGACTCAGGCCTACCCGGTGCAGATACTCCGACACGGAGAGCTCGCAGTGCGCATGACTGGTCAGGAAGTCCAAGGCTGCATCGTTCATACACGTGATAGCGGGCAAACCCAGGCACCGACGAGAGGCATAAAGGTACGAGGCTGGTACCGCCGGATTGAGTCGCTCATACAGTTGCTTTAAAATCCAGCCATCACGGGCGAGAAAAAATAAATGCTCCCGCCCACTTGTCTCCGCTTGTTCAGCAATCCATTGAACAAAACCGAAGAACAGTGGTCCGGCCACATCGTAGCCAAGACGGTCCCAAAGACGGAGTTCCTTGTCTACCCGCTCGGGTTTGGCGCGGTCCGCTCTTACTAATCCCGAGCGAATCGATGCGTCAATGCTGCCAGCCTCAGTACCGCCGGAGCGATGACCCAGCGAACGAGGCCAGTGTTCCGCTCTCCATCCTCGATCGCGAGCCACCGCCACATCCGCAAAGTAGTTGTCGCCGATGTGTAGCATACGTTTCGAGTCGACTCCGAGTCGGGCCTCGACGAGGTCGAACAGGCGTCCGCTCCGTTTGGTGACACCACGGCACCCGGAGACGAACAGGCCGGAGTGCAGCTGGTAACCATTGTTGGTCAGAATCGTGTTTATAACCTCTTCAGGGAGGTACATATCGGAAATGAAGACAACCATCAACCCCAGGCGAATTGCGGTGGAATAGATCTCCTGCACGACGGGGTCGGCTCGGGTGAGATCTCGTTCAGCATTTATCTCCAAGTCACGGACCTCATGACGGACCCACCCAGACGGCAATGCCATGGCGGCGTATATGTCGTCAAGTGTCGGGTCTTCACTCCGGCGGTGCTGCCAAGCGCTAAGGCCGGCGCGCTTCTCCGCCAGAATCCGCTCTTGACGGAAGTCAAAGGGAGCGAGCCCCGGATTAGTCCTTAAGTAGTCTCGTTCGACAACCGAAAAAATGTCGAGAGGATTATCGACGAGGCGGACGATAGCCGTGTCGAAGACGTCAAGTGACAAGACCGTGTACCCGTTGAGGTCGCTGGCCAGACGCTCAAGATTGGGCCAGCGGAGCGTCCACCGTAGTGCTGAGACCTTCTCCCGAACATGTTGTAGTTGCGACGGCCTCGGCAGTCGGCGAGCCCAGGCCCCTGATCGCCGCGCTCGTTCCAACCATGGGGAGACTGCGGCAGCCCGAGATGCTGACGGCTGAACAAGTGGATTCCAGTGTTCGGATGCCACCCCCGTGCGTTCCTCCGGTTCCGCAACTCCGCCGGATGGGACTTGTATCAAGGGGAGGCCCACAATAGATAGAGAGTGGCCGCAGCTTCCTGATACCGGGCGGTATCAGGCTGGCTCGGCAGATGCGCAGTTTCGCGGCCGATGTGGCCGGCCGCACCTGGTTCGATTCCATAGTGCTTCGACACCGTCGAGAGCGCCACAAACGGCTTCACCCCATACTGGCGCCGGACCACTAGGCGGCCTGAGGCCGCTCCTTGGCGATCTTCTTCCGCGCCTCCTCGCCAGGCAGGAGGGCCCACGTGGTCTCGGGCTCCCCTGCGATCAGGTGGTCTGCCACCTCGACGCCCATCATGACCGAGTGGTCCGTGTTGCCGATCTCGTAGCGCCACGCACCGAAGCGGCCCCGGGAGTACACGTCGTGCTCCATCAGCCACGGCTGGATGATCGCCAGGGCATCATCACGCTCGAGCGTCGGCACGGGGTACGAGTAGGGGACACGCATCAGTTGGCGACTGACGATCTTCTTCTCCACTTGCTCCTCCGTCAACAACTCGCGCGGCCACCATCCCCTGGATGGTCCGCTCGACGATGTCGTCGGGATTCTCGTGCTTGTACCTCGAGGAGGACACCTCGGCGAGCAGGGAGAAATGGCCTGGACCGGGCGTTACCTGTGTCGAATAGTTGGACAGGTAGGTGACGCGATAGAAGGGGCAGTTGGACTCGGGGAAGTACATCCAGCACTTCGTGCTGGGGCACTCTTCGGCCACACCGATCCCGACGAAGAACCCTTCGGTATGGCAGAGCGACGAGACGGCATCAAGGACGTCGGGCGGACAGTCATCGATGCACCGGACCAGTTCCTTCAGGGGCATGGTGGTAACCAGGTCGTCGTACGTCGTAACGCTACCGTCGGCAAAACGCACGGTCTTGCCCGTCAGATCGATCCGCGACCGCCTCGCTTCCGAGGTGCACGGGCTGGCCCAGGGAAGCGGCCATCCGTTCGTACAGCATTCCCGTCCCCAGCAACGGGAACTTGAACCTGTTGTTCGGACCCCAGCTCACGTCGTCGCGATCATCGAGCAGGTTCTGCAAGATGCGGCGCACGTCGACGTTGGGGACCCGATCGCCCTGCCAGTTGGTGCCCAGCATCTCGAGAGGATGGGCCCACACCTTCCGGTTGTAGGGCGACATGAACTCGGAGGCGATCCCGTGACCGAAGATGGCCATGATGTACTCGGCGAAGTTGCCTCGCGGTCAGCGATTCCCGCTGGGCCTCGATAATGCCCATCAGGCACTCGAGAAAGGCCTCTTTGGGCAAGCGGTGAATGTTGTTCTGGAAGGGATACGGGATGAACCGGTTGTGCATCCATACCCATGCTTCTCGCATGTGCTCGTCGTAATCGCCCTTCAGCATCTCTTCGACGAGGTTGTCGAAGTAGTCGTAGTGGCTGAACATGACGTGGCCGCCATGATCCCAGATGAAGCCGTGGTCATCGGTCAGGCTGGAGGCGAGCCCACCGACGTGGCCGGCTCGTTCGAAGATGTCCCAGTTGTCGTGGTCGAGCTCTCCGAGCCGATGGGCGGCGCCCAGGCCGGTAGGCCCGGCGCCCAGGATCACGATTCGATTGCTCATCAATTTCCCACCTCTCAAAGGGATGAATAGACCTTCTGGCGACGATCGACCCCGAACTTCAGGCCGTCGCGGATGCCGACAAGGAAGCCGGCGAGATAGTCCGGGTTGTGCCTTCTTCTCAATAGCGGCTTCAAGGTGATCCGGACGGCATGACGCCAGATCTGTTGCACCAACAGGTAAAGGGCATACATGTCGCCACAGCGAACGTGCTTGGAATAGAAGGCGCCGTCGCCGATCCCGTAGTTGCGCAGCACCTTGGGCCAGTCCTCGGCTTCCCGCCAACCCTCGTGCAGCAGGGTCACCTCGGGCCGCAGGAGGATCATCGATCCGGCCCGATAGGTCCGGTAGGCGAGATCAAAGTCCTGCGACGACCGCAGTGGCCCACCGCCGCCGAGGACCTCGTCGAATCCCCCGATCGTCGAGAAAAGGCGGCGGCGGGCGGCGAAGTTGGCGCCCATTCCGATGACCCGGAAGCCGTCCTTCCGACTCAGGCGCTCGACCTTTTCGATACGGAGTGTCGGCGACACGGCCCCGTTGCGAGAATCTGCCGACGTGGCCTCGACCTGGCCGTAGAGGAGGTCGCCACCGGGCTCGCCTGCGAACGCCGCCTGAATGCGGCGCAACCAGTCTTTGGGCACCAGGCAGTCGTCGTCGGTAAACGCCAGGAGTGGACCCGTCGTGTTGCGTATCCCGGTATTGTACGCCCGGGAGAGCCCGGCTTCGTCTACGTGAAGGTACGTCAGCCGGGGGTCGTCCTCTGCGATCGGGGCCAATATGTCCCTGGTGGCCTCGGTCGTACTCTGGTCCACGACGATCAGATCAAAGGACGGGTGATCACTGGCGAGAACGGATTCGACCGCCGCACCTATCTGGTCAGCTCGGTTCCGGGTGCAGATGACGACCGAGATCTCGGGTTGGGCAATTGCTGTTGACAGGCTCATCACGACTCCACACTGGTACTAAGGGTTGCCAGGCGACCGCGATCGCGAATCGACCTGAGGAACTGTGCTGCAGTATCCCGGGACTCCCGGAGCGAAACCAGCCGCAGACCGAGGGCTGCGATGCAGAAGACCGTGGCACCAATGATCACCTTCACCGCGAACGGAGCGGAGGAGGCCACCAGGACAAACGGAATCATGGCGACACTGGCGGCGACGCAGCGGAGGAGGAACGACACGGTCGACCGGTCAAGGATCCCGGCCGGTCGGAGGTAGATCGCCCCGATCATCATCACCAACTCCGTGGCGACGGTCACCACGGAAGCCCCGATCGCCCCGTTGCCAAACCGGTGACTCGTCAGGGGGATGGCAATGAAGTTGATGGCCGGGTTGAAGACGGCGGCGATGCACCCGACCAACAGCCAGACCTTCTGGCGGTCCCTGGAAATCAGAGCAGCGGCCAGGATCATGTCCATGGCGACGATCGGAATGTGAATGGCCAGGATGCGGATGAGGGGAACCGCGTGCTGGAAGCTGGCCGGATAGTGGAACAGCCCGATGATGTTGCCGGCCACCAACGCGATGCCGATGGCCATAGGCGTCCCCACGAACACGACGAGCTGGAGCGCCTTGTTGACGATCCGGTTGAAGTCCGCCGTATCCCCGAGGGCCTTGTTGGACAGGGACGGGTAAACGACGTTGACGAGCACCGTCGGCAGGAAGATCGGGATCCCGACCCAGCTGTAGGCGAGCGTGTACCACCCGACGGTCTGGCTGCCATTCATCTCCTGGAGCATGAGGATGTCGATGCTGCCGTAGACGAGCAGGATCGCACCCCACAGGACGAAGGGCAGGCCACCGACGGCAATGACTCTCCACAGACGGAGATCGATGGTGCGTTTCCTTCGAATTTCCGGCCACAGTTGGTAACCGTTGGCCACGACGGGGATGATGGCGGCGAGCGCCATGACCAGCGCGTAAACCAGGACCCCCTTGTGGTCCAAGAGGAGGACGATGGCAATCGCACCACCGACGTACATCTGGGCCGCCGACCAGAACGCGATCTTGCCCATGCGTTCCGTGCCCTGGAGACCGGCAGCCAGCACGTCAATCAGGGCACCGAAGATCATGCCGATGAACCCGAGCTCGATGAGGGTGATCGTCTGCGACGAGTAGCCGAGGACGTGGGCCATACCTATTCCGACTACGGCGAGAGCACTGCCAAGGAAGATCTTCATGACCAGCCCGTTGAAGACGTAGCTGCCGAGGTGGGCCGGCTCTCGGGCGATGGTCTTGACCAGGAATACTCTCGTCCCGAGCGACGTCGCCAAGACGAAGAAGCCGACGAAGGCCGTGGCAAACGCCAGGACGCCATAGGTCTCGGCGCCGAGGTACTTCGGCACGATGGTCACGGTGAAGATGGCGAGCAGGAACGTCGACATCTGCGACAGCATCATGTAGGCCAGGTTGCGGCGGGTCTTGCTCATGGTCGCACCGCGGTCGGGATCGCGGCACCGTCCGCGCTCGGCTGGGCCGTACCAGATGTGACGGCAACCGGGCGAGCGGCTCGAGCGGTGCTGATCGGAAGACGGTGCATGCAATTATCCATGACGGCAGGACCCGCACGGGCGGCGGGATCGAAGACTTCGTTGAAAAGAGACCTGCCCCGACGGCCTGATACGTCGGCCGGTCTAAACCGGACGAATCGACTTTCCGAGAAGGTGACGACGACGTGGGGCGAGGTATCAACGAGACCGGCATGGCGCTCCTTGTGAGGTCAGTCCTGGCGTACCCCTCGCCAACCCAGTCGTAGGAAGGGCGATCGATGAGGTCGTTGATGCTCGTGTCGGCCTCGGTGGACGCACAGCTGCGAAGCAACGCCACCTTGGGGCAGCGGCCCACGCCCGAATACCTGGTCCTGGAAAGCCGGCACGACGTCGAGCTACTGGATTGGTCGGCGTTCGGCGTCCGTTCGGGTCACCGATCGGTTACCCGCTCGCTCCAGCACGCGGCCGTCGCTGCTCGTCGGGCCGCCCAGGCCGACGTCGTCTTCTCCGATGGCGAGCACGTCGGCATCCCGCTGGCCCTCGCCATGCAGGCCATGCGGATCGACACGCCTCACGTAATGATCGGCCACAATCTCCTCACCCCGGCCAAGCAGCGACTCTTGCGCCACCTCCCGCTCGGGGGCGTCGATCGGGTGCTGGTCCATTCGCCCAACCAGGTCGGCCACATCGTGTCCGCCACCCGACTGCCGGCGGAGAAACTGGCCGTCGTCCCCTACGGGATCGACGCCACCTTCTGGTCAGCCCCAGCTGACCAGGAAGAACCCGACGTTGTCGTCTCGGCGGGTCGGGAGCACCGCGATTATCGAACCCTCGTCGCCGCCCTGCCTGCCGCGGCCAAGCTCACCATCGCCGACCACAGCCCCTTCACCCCCCACGCCACCCGCTGCGATCCAGATGACTGGCCGGCCAACGTCGAGCGGGTGGCTCTGGACCCGGCGGGACTTCGCCGCCTTTACTCGAGGGCGGCTGTCGTGGTCGTACCCGTCGTGGAGAGCACGATGCCTGCCGGGATCACCACCCTTCTCGAAGCCATGGCCATGGGGAAGGCCGTCGTTGCCACCGATACTTCCGAACTGCGGGGGGTTGTGCAGCACGGCGAGAGCGGGTTGGTCGTACCCCCCGGCGACGTGACGGCCATGGGCGCCGCTATCCAGGACCTGCTGACGTCGCCTGCGAGACGCCGGGCCCTCGGCCACCGAGCTCGTCAAGCCGTACTGGACCGCTACTCGGTCGAGGTGTACGCCAGCTCCCTGGCCGGGCACCTCGACGAGTTGGCCTCCGGTCGACGCGGCCGCATCGGCTACGCAGCGACTCTGCCGCGTCCGCCCGCCAGATCGCAGAGCAAGCCGACCGTGCGCAGCGCGTTCCTCTGCACGTCGAAGCGCTCCTCCGCCACCTGACGCGACCTGGAGCCCATGGCCCGGCGGCGGCTGCCATCAGAGAGCACGGCGGAGAGGGCGGCGCCGAAGTCGCGGGCATCTCCCGCGGTGGTGATGAACCCGTTGTGGCCGGGTTCCACGATGTCGCCAGTGCCCCCCACGTCGGAGACGACCACCGGCGCACCCGTGGCCATGGCCTCGATGGTCGCGATCCCGAAGCACTCGGCCAGGCTCGGAAGCACGAACACGTCACAGGCCTGGTACAGGCGAAGCGCTTGATCGGTATTGGGCCGGACATCGTGATGGACGTTGACCCCGGGACCGGACGCGACTTCGTCGCGTGTCACGATGTCCAACTCGACGCGACCAATCTCCTGGTGCCGAAACCACTCGAGGAGGAGATCGCCTCCTTTCCGGCGAAAGTCCCCGCCGACAAACAGGACCCGGGCGGGCCCGGAATGCTCGGGGCGAGCGTTCTCCGGCGGGGTGAAAAAGTCGAGATCGACTCCCGGAGGGTTCACCACGACCTTCTCCTCGGCCACGCCGTACTCCGACACCACGCTCTGCTTGGCCCAGTTGGACCAGGCGTGGAGCAGGCGAGACGACCGATAGGCCCGTCGCTGCAGACGGTACTTCAGCGCCGCCAGGGGTGGCGGATCATGGGGGCTGCCGTATTCGGGCATCCGGTCCACCTGCCGGGGCGTGGAGTCGAAGTCGATGACCGTAGGGACCCGAGCCATCTGGTGGGCACAAAACATCCCGGCCCAGGAATTGGTGAAGACGGCGTCGTAGGGTGCGGCCTTGATGCCACGACGAAACTCCATGACCATCCGGGCGTTTCCGGTCATGTAGGTGGGAACGAACGGAAGATAGTCGTCCCGCAGCCGTTCCATCCGCCCCTCCGGCCGGCGGTAGCTGAGCTCATGCCACGTCGGATCGATGCCTACGGGCCCGCTCGCCTCGACCACCTTCCGCAAGTTGCGGTAGTTGGTCAGGTGACCGGCGTTCTGCTCCATCAAGAAGCCCACCCGGAGGGTCATGCCGCGAACCGCTCACCCGGGCCGGCGGGCGCCGCCGCGCCCAGCGGCCGGACCACCGACCGCATCAGATCGAAGATCCTCCGCCAGTTCTTGGCCGCATCGTGGTCGAGCTCGGCATCGGCCCGGTTGGCCAAGCCCATGTGCCTGCGGAGGGCCCCGTCGGCAGCAAGGGATTCCAGCGCCCGGGCCAGGTCGCGGGGGCTGGCCGGTGGCACCAAAAAGCCGTTGCGACCGTCGCGCACCATGTCAGGTATCGACCCGACGCTGGTGGCCACGATCGGCAGGCCGCTCGCCATGGCCTCGGCGATGGCCAGCGGCGTGCAGTCGCCCCGGGTGGGCAGGGCGAAGACGTCGGCCCGGGCGTAGAGCTCGGTCAGCACCGCGGAGTTCGGCTTCACACCACGATGCACCCTGATCGGCGCTCCGTGCGGGACATGTACATCGGGCGCCGAGCTGACGATGTCGAGCTCCACCACTCCCGGCAGGGATGCGACGGCTTCAACCAGGTCACTTCCACCTTTGCGAACGAAATCGGCTCCGACAAACAGAACTCGGATCGGGCCGGAGTGATCTTCCTGGGCGTGGGCTTGGAACTTCGCCATCTCGACCCCCGGGTAGATGGCGTGGACCCGATCGGCGCGGACCCCGTAGTCATCGACGACCGACGTCGCAGCCCACTCAGACCAGGTCACGACCGAGGCGGCAGCCGAAAGAGCCCGGCGATTGATGGCGAGCTTCATACGCTCGACGGCTGCCCGCTGACGAGCGTGCCCGTAGGCCTCAGCCATGGTGTCGAAGTTCAACGGCGTGGCGTCGAGGGAGACCACGGTAGGGACTTCGAGCATGATGCTCTTGGCGAACAGGGCGGCCACCTGCGTATGAATGAAGATGGCATCCGCCGGCCGGGCCCGCAGCCGGTTGAGGAGCGAACGCCGCGTCGCCCAGCTCGTCTGCACGGACCAGTTCTTCACCAAGGGCAACGGATCGATGCCCGGCGTCTCCCCCGGCCGCACGCGAACCACGGTGGCATCGATATCTGGCTCGGCCGCGAGCACCATCTCCAGGTTGATCCCGTGCACGACGTGGCCGAGCCCCTGTTCGATCACAAACACAAAGCGGTAACTCATATGCAACTCCTCGCGCCCACACCTGCGAGAGCACCCCGCCAGGCTCCTTGATACATGGCCCCGGCTACGGAGCGTGGTTGAGCCGCTGCGCCATCACCCAGGGGAAGAGATCCCTCACGACCCATAGGCCATCGACGGCATAGCGACGGGCCAGCCGTCGAGGCTCGTGAACGAGGCGGTACACCCACTCGAACCCGATCCCCTGCATCCACTGAGGCGCCCGGCTCTGCCGCCCGGCGATGAGATCGAGGCAACAACCGACGCCCATGGCGACCATCGGAAGCGAGTCCCGATGGCGATAGATCCACTTCTCCTGCTTCGGGTGGCCGAAGGCCACGAGCAGGATGTGCGGTTCGGCCTCGCCGATCCGGCGGAGGATGGTGGCGTCGTCCATGTCCGCCAGAGAGGCTCTCGGGGGCTCGTAGACCGACACGTCGAGGTGGGGGTGCTGGGCTCGCAGCGTGTTGGCGGCGGCCTCGGCCGCTCCGTTTTCACCTCCCAGCAGGAAGACCCGCAAGCCGCGCTGGGCCGATGCGCGCACCAGCGAAGGGACCAGGTCCGCCCCTGCCACCCGGGCAATGCCATCACGGCCGAGCATCTTGCCGGCCCACACGACGGGCGCCCCGTCGGGAACGTTGATGTCGCTTCCCGCCAGAATCGATCGCACTTCCTCGTCCTGCCGGCTATGAACGAGGAAATCCAGGTTTACCGTGGCGATCTGGAAAAAGCGACGGGCTGGGGCCGCCTCCAGGATGCGGCCGACCACTGCGTCCAGGTCGAGGAAATCGATCGGTACGCCGAGCACCTCGGACCGCTCGTCAGACAACTTCGCTCGGCCTTTCCGTGCGGATCCATTTGTCGGCGGCCCGGCTCCGTACCACCCTCCAGGTCCCGAGGATCTTCTGGATGACAAAGACGGGCGCCGAGACGAGACGCCAGTACATCCAGGCCGGGGCCTTGGCGGCGCGGAGGCCTACCGTCACGAAACCAGCGGTACTGGTCAGCGCGAGCACCCAGGGGGCCAAGGCCCAAAGGGGCGCCAGACCGGCGCCCCAGCACGCCAGCGTGAGGAGGGATCCGACGAGGGAACCGGCGGCGAGCAGGCCAAGCGGTGGCACGACGAGGTCGAGCGCAGCATCGAGAAGCGAGAGGCGACGCCGGACGATGATCTCGTGCACCAAGCCAGGGAGCGCCGTCCCGACCATGTGGAGCCGGCCGCCCTCCCACCGCTCGCGCTGGATCTGGGCGCTGCGACCCGAGGCGGCGGCAGGCCCCTTGACGAGTGCGGACCCGGCAAACGCCGGCGCGATCCCCTGGAGCCGCAGGCTCAGCGAATACTCCAGGTCCTCTGCGCCCGTGAAGGCGTCCCACGGATATCGCTCGATCAGGGCGCGACCGAACAGCATGCCGTTGCCCACGAGATGGCACGGCAGACGCAGGGCGGCCCGGCCGGCAAACCTAACCCAATGAAAGAGGAGAAAGGCCACCGCCCGAAGCTGCACCCGGGCCGAAGCCTCGTCGTCGAGGATCAAGTACTGCGCCTGCACGGCCTCCGCGCCGTGGGCGAAGTGATTGGCCAACCCCCGCAAGAGCCCTTTGTCGGCGACCGAGTCGGCATCCACGATCACGAAGGCATCCGGTGGTTCCTCGCCCGATTGCAGCGCGTCCATGGCCCAGCGCAGCGCCTGACCCTTGCCTCGCGCCTCGGGCGCATCCCGGATCAGGACCTCGGCGCCCGCGGCCCGGGCCAGGGCTGGTGTCTCGTCCGTGCAGTTGTCCGCGATAACGACGATCTGGAAGCGGTCGCGGGGATAGTCCTGGTTTCGCAGCGACGTCACGCAGCGCTGGACCAGATCCGCTTCGTTGTGGGCCGGGACCAGGATCGCCAAGCGACTCACTGGCGTCTCATCAGGGGGCGCATCCCGGTACCGGAAGGCCGCAATGGCGAGTGCGAGCAAGTAGATGCCGGCCATCGCCGGCGCCAGACCCAACCCGACGAGGAGAGCGGTGACGACCCACCCGGCTGGCGTCATGGCGCGCCCTTCCAGCCGATGGCCAGCACCGAGCGATCGGGCGCGTCCTCCACGGTCTCCTCCGTCATCCTTCGGCGGCGGGTCGCCACCGCTCTAGGACAGGAGGGGACTAGGTAGACGTTAGATACATGGAAGTGGCGAGCTGTTGACCGTCGAGCGCCGCTGGCGCTCGACGGTCACTCCTCAGGTCGGTCACTCAGGTCGGTGGTACAACCCCCCCGGCGCCCTGCAGGATCAGGTCCATATTGGCGTACCCCATCTGGGCGTTGGGCTCGGAGAGGGTGAACGTGTTCTTCCCGGCCACCACCTCCGAGAGGGGAATGGGGAGCGCCATCGTGCACTGACCCCCTGTGGTCGCGGTGTTGTAGGTGTTGGAGGTCCCGTTGACGACGTAGGTGAGGGTTGTCGAGTTGCACACGCCGGGCGTGTTCAACACCAACAGCGCCCCGCTGGCGGCCTGAATCTGCTTGGCCGTCGGGCCGGTGGCGGCGGAGACCGTCGCCTTGGTCGTGGACGCCGCCCAGCAGCACGACGGCTCCTGACCGTAGGCCAGGATCGTCTGGGGCTGGCCGTTGATGGCCGTATTGGACGCGACCGTGGTGTTGTCGAGCAGCGTCGAAACCAAGATCCCTGGGCTCGACGGGCCCGTCGAACGCCACATCCGACCAGGCGAAGGTGTTGGTCTGCTGGTCCTCGCTGAACTTGTCGCCGTTGTAGTGCTGGTCTTCCAGCCACACCAAACCTTGCGTGAGCGGCACGCTGAAGTTAGCGGTCGTCACCAGCTGCATGTTGGTGGTGCCCGCGTTTGACATGTACACCTGGAGACCGGTGGACGAGATGGCAATCTCGACGTGGTTCATCTTGCCGACACCGCTCGACGCGCCACCGTTGTTGTCGCCATTCTGATCGAGGGTGGTCTTCACGATCTCCTTGTTGGGAGCAGCCAGCACACAGCCCGAATCGGTCTGCGGGACGTTCACCTGTTGGTAGTTGGAGACGGCAGCCACGTTGGCGTAGACGCAGTGCGGACTGCTGGACGCGTTACCGAAGAAGTCGATCTCAATCCCGTTCCGCGGGTTGTTGCCTTCGAAGCCCACCTGAGTGGACAAGTCCGGGTCGGGTATCGGCTGGTCAGTGATGGCGAAGGTCGGCCAGGCGGTGTGGCTCGACTCGGAGTTGTCCGACACGTTGAACTCGACCACGCCGGTGCGCCCGGCGAAGTTGAAGGGCTGCCGCGGGTACATGGCCAGCACCGTCTGGGAGCCGCTGTCATCGGACGCTTCGACCATCTGCCCGTTGCAGATGTTGATGTCGTCGAGGTTGGACACTCGGGTCTTGGTGCCACATACGTCCTCGATGGAGTCCGCCCACGGGTCGATGTTCAGGTCGGACGTCGTGTTGTTGCCGGTGAGCCGGCTGACGCCCCACACCACGCCGTTCAAGTCCCCGCTCCGGGTGTTGGCGACCGGGTCCGGTGTGCCCATGGTGTCGCAGAAGGCCTGGGCCGCCTTCGGCGCGGTCAGGAACTGCGGGCATTCGGTCGGCGGCGGGTTGCTACCCGTCGTGGTGGACGTGGTCGACGTCGTGGCGGTGGAGCGGCTGGTACAGGTGGCCACGCCGTCCTTCCTCTCGATCTGCGTCCAGGAAAGCTTGGTGCCCGAGCAGGCGACGGAAGCCGATTGACCGGGAGTTAGTTGTATCTGATCCCCCGTGGCCTGACTCTGTGAAGGAGCGGCGCCGTTGCCCGACGACGATGAGACGGCAAAGGTGCCCGATGCGTTCATCAAGAACGCTCCGATCAGCACGCCGGCGGTGCCCACGAGGGCCCACTTGGCAAACGGCTTCATACCTGAGTTGTTCCTTCCCATTGTGAAAGTCGACAGGGGGTGGGCTCTACCCCTCGTCGAGCGTCACCCGTTACCGGGCTCCATGAGGGCCAGTTGACAGTGCGGAAACGGAGACTGCACCTCCCGAAGCGTGTGGCAGCTCGAAACGTGTGGCAGCAGAGCCTCCGGGTCGTGTTGTACCCCCGTTGCCGCCAAAACTCCCCTTTTTCCATCAGATTTCAGAATTTCGATGCCAGCCGTTCACTCCAACCGCCCTCTGAGCAATTGCGGGGGATAAAGGGGAAAAGGCCATAACATCCGCTATATGACGAACAAGATGCTTAAGGGGATTTCGGCCAGTTAGGGGGAGTTAGTCAGGGTTTGGAGGGTATCAGCCCTAATACGGCACCTGTTCGCGGACCCGACACTCCGAACCACCATGCGTGGCCGGCAACACGGAGGGTGCTCGCCCGTGGTTCCCGTCTCACAGGTACACGCACGAAGCCTGGCATCGGATGTATCAGGCGACCGCACGCCGAACTCATCCAGTTGCCCCGTTTCCGTAGTTGTCACCCGGCCAATCGCGATGTGGAGGAGACCGGACTTGAACTGGCGCCCTGTTCCGCGCTCTTCGTCCATCCCGCTCCCTTCGGACAAGGGGGGGCGGACCGAGAACGGGATCCGGTTCGGACTCGGCTGCGTGAACCTGGGCCGCAAGGGTCGAGCCGGGGTCCAACTCGTGCAGCACGCCCTCGAGCTCGGGGTGGGCTACTTCGACACCGCCGACACGTACGGATGTGGTCAGAGCGAACGGGTCCTGGGCCGGGCGCTACGCCAGCATCGCCACGAGGCTTTCATCGCCACCAAAGGGGGGTACCTCTTCAAGGACCGGTCCGCGGTGGAGACGGCAGCGCGAAGCATCGCCTCTCCGTGGCTCGATGCCGCCCGCCGTCACTCGCGCCCGAGCAGCACCGGGACAGGGGGGCGAGGAACCGCCTACGGGGCGCAGGACTTCTCACCCCTCTACCTGCGGCAAGCGGTGGAAGGGAGCCTGCGGCGACTCGGGACCGATTTTGTCGACCTCTATCAACTGCATGGTCCGGACGCGGAGCACGACGACGTCGTGACGCTGATGCTCGACCTGCAATCAGAAGGCAAGATCGGCGGCTTCGGTGTGGGCCTCGAGCGGCTCGACCACGCCGACGCGTGGCTCCATACGGCGGGCATTTCCAGCATTCAGATCCCGTTCGGTGTGCTCGACCCCCACGCCGGAGAGGACATCATTCCGCAGGCCGGCGCGCTCGGCGTTGGTGTGGTAGCTCGCGGGGTGTTCGCCGGCGGGTTCATCGCCCGACCGACAGGGAGTGACATGAGTCGCCTCCGCTCTGGCCAACCGGAGCGCCTGGCGGCATTGCTCGCGTTGGCATCGACCGTCGGCGTCGACGCCATGCAGCTGGCCACCTGGTACGTGACGGCTCGCCCCGGTGTTTCCACCGTGCTGATCGGCACGTCATCAGATCGCCACCTCAGCGACGCAGTCCGCTACTTGCGAACACCGCCGCCCGAGGACGTCAGGCCACGGTTGGAGGCCCTCCCGAGCGAGGAGTCGGCGGGGCGTGGTCACGTGGATGTCCGTCCGACCGGAGGGGCCTCAACCTGATGGACGCACAGTCGGTTGTCGTGATCGGAAGCGGACCATCCGGCGCCATGGCCGCTCACGAGTTGGTGCATCAAGGCGTTCCGGTCACCCTGCTCGAATCAGGTGCGTCTGAACCCAGCGGGCTGCTGGTGCGGGCCGGCGGCCGCAACCTGTTTCGGAAGACCCCGGAGCTCCACAACGAACCCGACTACGTGACGAGTGGGCACCCGTCGACGGCGTGGTACCGGACGCTGCAACCGGGCGGCCTGTCGAACCAATGGACTGGCGCGGTTCCCCGGTTCGCGCCAGGCGACTTCTCCGACGGACAGCGGCTTCACGAGCGCTACCGCTGGCCGCTGGACTACGAGCACCTCGAACCGTTTTATCAGCGGGCCGAACGCCTGCTGGGCATCGAGCGCGTCCGGGGCCGACGTGGCCCAACTGCCTGGCGGGTGGATCGACCACCGACGATCCCTTCCGCGAGAGTGGGAGAGCGTGGCCGAGGTGGCGGCGCGCCGGGGTCAAGGCCTGACACCTCTGCCTCTGGCTGATGGCCCAAAGACGCTGCTCGCCCGCAGAGCCACCGCGTTCAACAGCTACTCGAACATCGTGCACCAGCTGACCGCCAACCCGAAGTTTCGCCTCAAGACCGGGTGCGCGGCGCTCTGTTTGGAGTGGTCGGGTGCGCAGAGGCGGGTCGAGGGGGTCATCTATCACGATCGCACCACCGGCCGGCGCCAGCGGATCGCAGCAGCCGCGGTCGTCGTCGCTTGCGGGCCCCTGGGTTCCACCAAGCTGCTCTTCGACTCCGCCTGCCCCGACTTTCCTGAAGGCCTGGGTAATGCGGAAGGCGTGCTCGGAAGGTATCTCCACGACCATCCCAAGGAATGGTGGACCGTCAACGTCGACCGTCCGATCACGCGCCTGGCACGCGCCGCCTATCTGACCCGCCGTCCCTTCGACGAGGTACCTCCCTTGCTGTCGACGTCCTGGACGATCGGCTTGTCCTCCGAGAGGGAGAAGGTACGATCCCTCTTTCCTGGCCAGGCCCAGTCGTTGGGCATCCAGGTCTTCGGCTCCATGATCCCTTCCGAGCGCTTCTACGTTCGCCCTCACCCGACCCAAACCGACGAGTTCGGTCTGCCCCAGCTCGAGATCCATCTCGACTTCGACGCCGAGGTGACCGAAAACGTCCGCCACGCTCGCTCGTGGTTCATCGACCTGATGAAAGAGGCGGGCTACAACTGCACTTTGAATCCGGTCGTCCCGCAGTGCGTCCCCGGGTCAGCGGTCCACTTCGGAGGGACCGTCCGCATGCACAGGAGTCGCACGTTCGGCGTCGTCGATCCGTGGAACCGCCTGTTCGACGTGCCCAACGTGGCCGTCGTCGACGCCAGCTGTTTCACCACCAGCTCTGAAAAGAACCCGACTCTGACCGTAATGGCGCTGGCCGCCCGAGCGGCCCAGCGGCTGGCCGTGGACCTGAAGCAGGGCCGCATCACCACCACCCAGCTATCCCCCCGATAACCGACCACCACACGACGGAGGTACTTCCGTGAAGATGATCCGCTACGCCATGGCCTTGAGCGCAGTGGCGTTTATCCTGCTGCCAACCTGGCAGGCCAGCGCCACCCCGCTCTCCATTCGGGTCAGCGGGAATCAGCTGGTCAACGGCGCCGGGCAGCCGGTGCAGCTACGCGGGGTGAACCGCTCGGGCACCGAGTACGCCTGCCAGCAGGGCTGGGGATTCTTCGACGGCCCGTCCGACGCGGCCTCGATCCAGGCTATGAAAACGTGGGGGATCAACGCGGTCCGGGTGCCGCTCAACGAGGACTGTTGGCTGGGGATCAACGGGATCAACCCCACCTACGCCGGGAAGAACTACCAGTCCGCGATCAAGCAGTACGTGAAGCTGATCAACTCGCAAGGGATGTACGTCATCCTCGACCTGGCCCAAGTGGCTCCCGGCACCGCCCAGTCGGACAGCGAGTTGCCCATGCCCGATCAGTCCCACGCGCCCAAGTTCTGGTCGTCGGTCGCCTACTCGTTCAAGCGGAGCCCCGCCGTACTGTTCGACCTGTTCAACGAGCCCTACCCGATCAACAACACCGACACGACGCAAGCGTGGGAATGCTGGAAAAACGGGGGGAAGTCGTGCCCAGGCATCTCCTACAAGGTCGCCGGCATGCAGGAGCTCGTCACCAAGGTGCGGGCGAAGGGGGCCAGCAACGTGATCATGCTCGGCGGTATCGGGTTCGCCAACATCCTGGATCAGTGGGGCGCCTACGAGCCGACCGATCCGGACAACCAACTGGCGGCGTCCTTCCACGCCTACCAGGCCTCAGAGTGCAACAACGAGACCTGCTGGAACTCGACCCTCAACTCGATCAACGGCGTGCCCCTCATCACCGGCGAGTTCGGGGAGGGTGATGGAGCGGCCGCCTATACCGATTCGTACATGGACTGGGCGGATGCGAACGGCGTCTCCTATCTGGCGTGGACCTGGGACACGTGGGAGACCGTGCAATCCGACGGGAGCTGCGCACCGGCATACAACCTCGCCTTGATCGAGGACTACACCGGCACAGCCTGCCCGGGCTACGGCGCCGCCTACGAGGCCCACCTGCAGGCGCTGGCCGGCCCGTAGGTCAGATCCCGGATACGGGGCCGTGTATCACCGGCCCCGTATCACGCCTCCTTATCTAGAGAAGCAAAGCAGGCGATCGCCGGTGGCAGCGGCTCGAGAGGGAGAACGACGTGCGTCCTACGCCGAGCAAGAGGCGGATCACGAGAAGGTTGGCGCTCGCCGGCGTACTCGCCGTGTCGGCCGGAACGGCGGTGCCTCTCAGGAAGAAGACGCGGAAGATGTCCGCATCCTCCGCTACCGGCGACAAGGCGAGAGTCCTCTTTGTCAACACCAAGACGCTGCCACCCCTCGGTGCCGACACCTGGATCCACGCCCAGATCATGCGGGATCTGGACCGTTCGAACAACGAGTTGTGGGCCGCCTGTGCTCCGGGCGCTCCTGACGCGCCGACGCCGACCTACGAGGTGCTGAGCGGCATCGACAACATCGTCGTGCATCCGGTCGATTTCGGTACGGAGCTATCCGGCCGATCGGCATTCAACAAGATCCGAACCTTGCCCCGGAGCTTCCGGACTTTGTCGAGCCTGGCCGGACTGGCCGCCCTGGTCAAACGCCGCCGGGTCCAGATCATCCACACCAGCGACCGCCCTCGCGACGCCCTGGCGTGCGTGCTCCTGGCCCGACTCACCGGAGCGAGGTGTCTCATCCACGTGCACGTCGGATATGGCGAGTGGATGAGCCCGCTTCTCAAGTGGTCACTCAAGCGGGCTGACGGCCTGATCGCCGTGTCCGAGTTCGTCGGTCGCACGCTGGTCGCCAGCGGGCATGATCCGCGTCGAATTCACGTCGTGCTCAACGCCATCGACCCAGACACATGGCAGCGCCACGAAAATCGAGGAGAAACCCGCCGCGAGTTCAGCGTGCCACTCGACGCGCCGATGGTGATCACCGTGTGCCGCCTCTTCCCGGCCAAGGGTCCAGAGGAGCTGCTGCGTTGTCTGCCCGCGCTACGGCGGGTCCACCCGGGGGTGACGCTCATGATCGTCGGCGACGAGATGCAGCCCGGCTACCGGCGACACCTGATCCGGGTCGCCCACGACCTCGGGGTCGCCGAGAGCGTCAGGCTCGCCGGCCATCGGAGCGACGTCGCCAGGTTGATGGAAGCGGCGGATGTCTTCGCCATGCCGTCTCTCGGGGAGCCGTTCGGACTGGTGTTCCTCGAAGCCATGTCGATGCGGCTCCCGGTCGTGGCCCTCGACAGCGGCGGCACACCTGAGGTCGTCGAAAACGGCGTCACCGGATTGCTCTCGGAGCCCGGTGACACCGAGGAGCTCACGAACAACCTGCTGACGCTGCTGGGCGACTCGGAGATGAGGAAGCGCATGGGCGTGGCCGGGCAGTCGCGGGTCGCGGCCCGTTTCACCACCCCGCGGATGGCCGCGGACACGGCGAAGGTCTACCGACAAATCACGACCCCCTTTATCCCAGGAGCGGACACCCGGTCCGAATCAGCATGAACACGCTTTCGACACTGGAACTGGAAGAGGTCTCCCGAGGTTTGACCGAGGACGGGTACTGCGTCATTCCCGACGTGGTGTCGCGGCAACGCCTCACTGAGTTCAACGAGCAGATCGTCGACGCGTTCCGGGAATCGTCGCGGTTCGTGGGTGGAGGCTCGATCATCGGTCATCTCAATTGCTACCCGGGCGCCATATCCCGGTTCATGTACGAGGAGATGCAAGACCACGGCATCTGCGACGCGGTGCAGCGCGTCTGCCCTGACCTTTCGGCCAACGTCCGGCCTACCCTGAATTTCAATCTCCCGGGCAGCTCGGTCCAGCACTATCACATGGACGGCGTGTACACCCAGGAGTACGTCATCTGCAACGTGGCGGTGGTGGACACCACCCTCGAAAACGGCGCCATCGACCTGCTGCCCACGACGCATCGAGAGTTCTATCCGTTCTGGCGTTACGCGCTACGGCGCAAATACCGGTTGACGACCCGGGTCACGATGAGCCAAGGCGACGTGCTCCTCAGACGGTCGACGCTCTGGCATCGGGGGATGCCCAACAGGAGTCAGGAGCCCCGACCGATGTTCTCCCTGACCATCGGAGAACAGGGAGAGGCCGACGTGGATCCCTTCCTGGTGGACGGCGGCGGTGTGGCGTTCTATCCCAACTGGTACAGCACCGGCCGGTTCGGCATGCTCCGGGAGCGCGTCGAGGTGGCCGTGCCGGTCACCCGTTCAACGGTCCGCTTTGCCAAGTCGCTGGTCGGCAACCGGGGTTACTCCTCCTACTGAGCACCCAGGGGGCCAGTTGGCCCGTCGGGTGGCTCGACGGAAGCCGGCCAGGTGGCTCGACGGAAGCCGGCCAGGTGGCTCGACGAGGCCGGTTCCGCCGGGTGGCAAAAACGGTCAGTGAAAACCCCCATGGCTCGTTTTATTGACCGTTTTCGACACGACCTGAGCGCACCTGAAATCAAAAACGGTCAGGAAAAATCACCCTCACCCGTTTTGCTGACCGTTTTCCTCGCACGGTGGGCCCTCCTCGGCGCCAGACCGGCAAAAGAGTCAACGTTCCGCCCCGGCGCCCGGCCGCCCAGGGCCCGGCCGGAAAGACCACGAACGCAGTGCTGTCGTGCCGTACGGCGGCCTACTCGTAGGCGACGGTGACTTCCTGCCGTATGTACCGATCGGCGCGGCGCATCTCGTCGAAGTCCTGGGCCATCCCGTCCGCACGGAACACGAACTCCGGGTAGCCCTTCCGCGAGTCAACCTCCTCGCCCGGAGCCCGGTTGACCATCACGTGGTCGATGCCGGGCCAAGCGGAAAGTCGGTCCAGCGCATCGATCCGGGAAACCCGCCGGGCCGTAACTGGAGGCTGGACCACCGCTCGATAGGCGATGCCCGATGCGCGAGGGAACTCCATGGGGGGGACTCGCTCCCCCGTGGCGAGCCGGAGAGCGATGTCGAACAGGTCGAGCCCGCAGACGCGCTGTATCAACAGGGGGATACCGGCACCGGCAACCCGCCCGTTGATCTCGATCACCCGGGGGCCGTCGGGGGTCAGCTTGATCTCGGTGTGGAGGCAACCCGTCTCGGCCCCGATGGCCCGGGCCGCAGCCGCGGCCAGCTCCAGGGCCTGGTCCCACTGGGACGGGTCCACATCGGCGGGCACAAAGTAACCGGTCTCCCGAAACGGTTCCGCCAGCGCGAACCGGCCGGTAATGGCGACGTGGCTGATCTCGGATTCCGTCAGGTAGCTCTCGACGGAGACCATCGGGGCTACCTGGTCGGCGTCCGGCCTCGGCAGAGGGAGCAGGAACTCCTCGAGGATCATCGGCTCGACCATGCCCTCGGCATGGAGCGACCGGGCCACCTCCACCAGCTCGCCGAAGTCGCCCACCGTGAAGACATACTCGCTACCCGTCCCGCGGCGCGGCTTCGCCACCGCCGGGAACGTCACCCGTGACGCGATCTGATCGGCCACCAGATCGTCTGGATCCTCGGGCAAACTCACGTAGCGGGGTACCGGTAAACCCGCGGCAGCCAACGCCTCTCGCTGCAGGTACTTGTCCACCAGGCGTCGAGCCACCTCGGGTCGGTGGAACGGAAGATCAAGCTCGGCCGCCAGATAGGACAGCTCGAGAAGGCGACGGTCCCAGAAGGTGGCCACGCCCTGCGGCCGGAACTCGCCCACCATCTTGGCGACATTCGACGGGGGCTCGCCGGTCACGTCGAGCACGTGACCGAACTTTCTGAGTATGCGGTGATAGCTCTGAGGCAGGGCGGCAGCCGGGTCGGTCAGCCACAACAGACGAAAGCGACCGGCGACCATTTCGGTCAACGTCATCGGCTCGACGCCGCAGTCCGATGGGACGAGAAGGAGCGGCCGGTTGTCACTCGAACCTGTCATCTCGACCTCCGCCTCCGCTTCCGCGCCCAGGCCCGGACGTACGTCGTATAGCGGAACACTTCCTCGTAGCCGATCTGTCGGTACATCTGCTCAGCCATAGCGGTCGCCTGAAGCGTACAGGCACCGGCCCCCCGCTCGAACGCCTCGTTCGTCAGGGCCCGGCTGATGGTCGTCCCGAAGCCACGACCCCGGGCCGCCTGGGCGGTACCAACCCAATAGATGCCCCCAACCCCGTGGCTCACGAGCAGGTGCCCGGCGGCCATTGGCTGTTCGCCCTCGTACGCCACCAACGTCACCAGCTCCGAGCCGGCGAGGAGGCTGTCCAGCCGGCTGAAGGCGGACGCCACGGACTCAGTCGTCGCTCCCTGGTTGGCGTAGGCGTCACCACTCACGCGGATGAACTCTTCGACCTGGCCCACTGTCGTCACGGCTTGCAGCGTCACGTCCGCCGGGAGGGCACGGTCCGCGAGAGGTGCAGTGCAGACCATCTCGGGTTCTTCCCAGCCAAAGGAGATAAAGCCGGTTTCCTGGCACGCGGCACGCAGGTCGTCGTCCTCGCCCGTGTCTCGCACCTTGACGAAGTAGTCCCGACCAGTGCTGCCGAAGAAATCATCGGCTCGCTCGACGACGGAGCGCCCATCGATCGCCGGGTCCAGCCGGAACGCCCCGGTTGCGTCCATCGAGGCCGACGTCCCGGTGGAGAAGAGCATGACGCCCCCCACTTCATGAAGCTGGCCGTCCGCCCCCCACAAGGTGCTCAGCCGGCAGTGCTCGATGAGGTTCTCGTGCCCGCGGCGAGGCAGGTCCTCGGTGACCGGGCCGGGTGTCCGAAGGTGATCGGCCGATCGTCCGGGCGCCGACTGTGACATGGGTTCCTACTGCCCGACGGCAGTGGCATCGGTCGCGTGAGCAGAGATCAGCGGCGTAATGGTGGCCGGTACCGATTCCGGATCCTCGCGATCGGGCCCACCCACGACCTCGGCCCCGCCGCGCCGCAGCGACCGAATCGTCCGGCTGACCACCACGCCCATCGTCGCCGCCAAAATGGTCAGGTCCAGCATGACCGACCAGTTGTCGACATAGAAGAGATCGAGCCGGCGATAGGCGTCGAACGACGGACTGTCGCGCGCCTCGACCTGCCACAGCCCGGTGATGCCTGGCTGGACCGATGCTCGCTCGAGCAACTCGACGTCGAACTGCGCCACCTCTTCGGGCAGAGCCGGTCGGGGGCCGACCAGGCTCATCTCGCCCCGCAGAACGTTCCACAGCTGGGGCAGCTCATCGATGCTCGTGGACCTGAGGAAGCGACCGATACGCGTCACCCGAGGGTCGTAGCTCAGCTTGAACAGGGGCCCATTCCGCTCGTTGAGACGCACGAGGGCCGCCAGTTGGGCGCTGGCATTGGGAACCATGGTCCGGAGCTTGATCACCTTGAACAGTTGTCCGTTGCGCCCGACGCGGTGCTGCCGGTAGGTGATCGGACCGCCATCCTCCAGCTTTATGGCAATGGCCGCAGCCAGTATCACGGGCGAGGCCACGAAGAGGGCGACGGAAGACCCGACGATGTCGATGACGCGCTTGATGGTGTGCTGCCAGGGCGATAGCCGGGGAGGCTCCACCGAGAAGACCACGTGATGGGACAGCGGCGAATGACGAATGCGTGAGTGGGCGACCCGGGCGAGCCCGGTGGAGATCTGCACGTGCATGTCTTCGGCCCCGAAGTGACGGACGAGCCGATCGAGCTCGGATGTTCCCACCGCGCTGGCCGCGATCAGCACCCCCGAAGCGCCGGTCTGCGACGCCGCCAAGGCGGCGTCACCACCTGGATCGATCGCGGGCACGTCAGAACCTCGCGACCTCCATTCCGCGGGGTCGCCGAGCACGGCGACCACCCGGTACCCGAGCTCGGGTTGTCCGTGCAGCAGGTCAACCAGGGCCTCGGCTTCGTCATTGACACCGAAGATGCACACCCGCCGGCAGAACATTCCCCGGGCCCGGCTGGCCCGCAGCCAGCTCGAGTAGGCGGCCCGCAAGCACACCAGGACCAGGAACGAGGCGGCCGCGCCGAGAACGGCGACCCTCGCGGTGAACGACGGTTCCAGATGGGCCGCGCTGTGAACCCAGACGGAGACCACGGCGCAGAGGGCGGTAGCCCGGGCCAAGGCGCCGAGCTCGACAGAACGCACGAACGAGAGTTGAGCTCGATACAGGCGTTGGGCGGCGAGAAGGGTGACCGTCGTCAGCGACAGAGCCGCCGCCGTCAGGGCCACCCGGGCAAGGTGATCGCGCCATTCGTAGTTGCCTGCGAGCGCCAACACCGCGACCCAAGCCAGGAGGCTGCCGCCGATGTCGAGGCAGATGAGGCGTCCACGCAGCCGGTTCACCTCCTTGAAGGCGATCACTGAGGTCCTCCGCGAGTCGAAAATAGGTGTGAAGTGTCCGAAATACGGTCGTCGGGCGAGGAACTGGCCATGTGCACCCTCAGTCCTTTCCCATCGACTTGAAAGAGCCCGGGGTTCGCCTGCTGATACGAGCAATGGGTCGTCAGGCCTTCAGTCGCGCCGTTCGACGCAGGGCGACGAGCTGGGGTTGGTCGCACCGGCAGGCCGTAACGCCAGAAAGGCGGCGCCCGATGCCTCGGCCGCGGCGAACCCGGCCGCCGCCGGCCAGCTCGACGGTGACGGTTTGGCCGGGCCTCTGGCCGGGATGGTGATGAGCGGCGCGGTCAGCTGGTGCTGTTGGTCGCCCTCCGCATCGTTCGGAGTCGCCGACGCGTCGCCGCCGGCCGTCGACTCACGTGTGGGAAAGGGCCAGGAGCCTCGATGATTCCCGCTCGGCGGTCTGGCGGAGCCAGCCGGGAACGGCTTCGGGGGGAATGGCGTGGATGTGGTCGCCGAGGCGTCGCCACGTCACGGCGCAGACCTGAGCGGCGGCGTGGCCGCTCGTCAGATGATGCCTTGCGACCGACCAGACCAGATCGGCGAATCGTTCCACCAGCTCATCCCACAGGTGCTGATCGGCTCCAGCCGTGGTCGCGGACAGCTCCGCGTCGACAAGGCACGGCGAGTCGCTAGTTCCCTGAACGGAGAACGGCTTCATCATCTTGCCCATCCATCCATTGCCCCTTGTTCGCCCCGGTTTGCCTCAGTCTGGGAGATGTCGGCGGCGTACGCAAGGACTTTGAGAAACTTTCAGAAAGGAGTGGCAACGACACCGCGATGCGCATCCAAAACACCGCGACTCGTGCGAACAAAGAGCAGGCGGGTGTCACCGCTTACCCCCTATTCGGGAGGCGCGACCTTCCCCTATTCCTCGGTTAGTGGCCGATCAGATGCTCAGCGTGCTCCGAGGTGGAGGCCGCCCGGGCGGCGGTCGGGGGAAACCCGGACCACCGACCGGGTGGAGCCCACCCCGGGCCGCATCCTCAACCTTCTGGTAGCTGCGGTAGCCCTGGCTCGCCGAGGCGGGCCGGCGGGCGCCGCTGCCACGTCATCAATCGAAGCTGACCGACCATCCCGTTGCGCTTCAGCTGGGCGAACAGCCGTTTGGCGGCCTCCACCATCTGTGGCGGTACGAGGTCGAACGGACGTACCGGGGATGGGCGGCGCCGTATCCCCGGCGACTCATACACCATGAGCGCAGGTACAGACGATTCATTGCCGATAGGTGCATGTTCACAATCCATCGGACATCAAGAGGGGCGACAGGCCCCAGAAAATACACGGCACCAATCGAGGAGCCGTGTATCCGTCCGTCTAGGACGTGAAGACGTCCTCCAGATTGACCCCGGAGGCGACCGCGACGCGGCGCAGCTGCTCCAAGGCGCGAGCCCGCGTGGGCCCGATGCTGCCGATCGGCATCGACAGGGTCTCGCTGATATCGCGGTAACTGAGCGGGGTGTCCGCGCTCAACAACCGCAGCAGCAGCTGCGACCGCATGGGGAGTTGCTCCACCAAGCTGTTGACGATGCGACTGCGCTCGACGGCGATGAGGTCACGATCGGGAGATTGCGCCGGTGCCGGATCGGGCAACACGTCGAAATCCTCGCCGCTCGGGACCTGCCGACCGGAGATGCGGAGGACCCGAAGACACTCTCGACGTGCAGTCGTGCCGATCCACGCGCCAACCCGTTCCGGTTGCTCGATACGATCGAGATGCTCCAAAAGCCGGAGCCACGTGGTCTGGAACACGTCAGCGGCATCCGCGGAGTTCAGCCGGTGCCCACGAGCGATGGCCCACACCGTCGAGGAGAATCGCTCGACGAGCGCGTTCCATGCGTCCTGGTTGCCAGCGCCCGCGGCCTCGACAAGCAAGGCCACGTCCGAGGCGTCCACCCGGTCTCGGGTTCCATGGCGCCGGCGAGTAACCCGGTCCGACCGACATTGCCCGTCGGTTGACGTGGATCCGCCCGTGCCCAGCGGTCGCGTTTCAGTGGTTTCCTTGACGGATGCCTGCCCAGCATCCATCGCAGTATATTGAACAAGCATTGTTATTTCCGCCCCTTCATTGCGGTATCTCGACAATAGCAGACTCACGGCGAGTGTGTGGCCCAGAAATGACGAAGGTGAGTATTTCCGTGATGCACGTGAATACCCGGCTCGTAATCTGGTCTTTTTTGTGCTCCCAGTAGGGCTCCCGCCACGCAGAGTCAACGCCATCACGGATGGTGGTCCGGCATCCCAGGTTCGTAGCCTTGTGGTGCGCGGACTCCATCCGGCGATACAGATACGGCTGACCCCGGCCTGATACAGACGGATACATAGATGTGCCCGATGACACTCGGTTCGGCCCCGGGGACAGGCCTCCGGCACGCCCAATTCGTTACAAACCGGCCTGGGGCCGCGGTCGCTCCTGTCTGCGAGCCACCGCCCATTTCTGAAGAAAACGGACATACGGTCCAGGCTGGCCCGTCGATACGTGACGTACCACCCCGCCGCACGGTAGGTTCCAACCGTGGTTCGGGCCGCAATTTGGAGCCGCCAGTATCAACAGGACCGCTGCGGGCTCCCCATAGATCATGGCCCAACGCATCCAGCGATAACTGGCGCGGACGAGTCAGGACGATGGCAAAGCGCCCGAACTCGGGGAGATGGCTGAAGATGGGAACCTCCGCTCCGGACGACGATCCGGAGCGCGTCCCTCCGGAGGTCATCGCCCGCGCCAAAGAGGCGTTCGGCCAACGGGCCGAGGGCCAACTGGCTGCCCTGGTCTTCGACTCGCTGGTCGATGAAGGCGCCCCGGCCGAGGACCACGTGCTGCGTTTCGAGCATCCATCGGTCCAGATCGAGTTGCGGGTCTCGGTGAGGGACAGCGGCTCAACCCTGGTTGGTCAGGTGAACGTTCGAGAGGCCCGCCGAGTCCAGCTCCAGTTCACCCCGCCCGACGGGTCCGTGCTCGCCGAGGTGACCGATGACTATTTCTCGTTCGAAGAGGTCGGCCACGGCATCATGCGGCTGAACCTCTTCGCCGAGGGCCCAGAACCCATCGTCCGCACCGATTGGTTCCGCGTCTGAGGGCTCGTGGGGCCGTTCAAGCTCTCGTAGGGAGACGCCTGCCCGGCCAGCTGCCCGCCTGAACGAGGGACGCCGCGGCCCGTTATGGGGCCGCGGCGTCGTTTTGCGCCTGGAAATGCGTTAAAGGGTATCAGATATCGTAATAGAGCATGAACTCCCACGGGTGGGGCCGGAGCCGTACCGGGTCGATCTCGTGCTCCCGCTTGTAGGCAATCCACGTATCGATGAGGTCGCCGGTGAAGACGCCTCCGGCCCGGAGGAACTCGTTGTCGGCCTCCAGGGCGGCGAGTGACTCGTCCAACGAGGCCGGGACCGTGGGGACCTGGGCCAATTCTTCTGGGGGCAGGTCGTAGAGGTCCTTGTCGACCGGATCGGGCGGCTCGATCTTGTTTTGCACCCCGTCCAGGCCGGCCATGACGATGGCGGAAAAGGCCAGATACGGGTTGCAGGACGGATCTGGGCAGCGGAACTCGACCCGCTTGGCCTTGGGGCTCCTGGAGTACAGGGGGATCCGGCACGCGGCCGAGCGGTTGCGCTGGCTGTAGACCAGGTTGACCGGCGCCTCGTAGCCCGGAACCAGCCGCTTGTAGCTGTTGGTCGTCGGGGCGGCGAAGGCCAGAATGGCGGGGGCGTGCTTGAGGAGGCCACCGATGTACCACCTGCCGAGATCCGACAGCCCGGCGTAGCCGAGCTCGTCGTAGAAGAGCGGCTCGCCACCCTTCCAAAGCGAGGAGTGCACGTGCATGCCGGAACCGTTGTCGGCGAAGATCGGCTTGGGCATGAAAGTGGCCGACAGACCGTTGGCCCGGGCCACGCTCTTGACCACGTACTTATAGAGCATCAGCTTGTCCGCCATGGTCGCCAGCGTGTCGAAGCGCATGTCGATCTCGGCCTGGCCGGCGGTGCCAACCTCGTGGTGCTGGATCTCGATCTCGATGCCGAGCTTCTCCATGGTCAGGATCATCTCCGAACGGAGATCCTGGAAGTGGTCCATGGGGGGCACCGGGAAGTAGCCCTCCTTGTGGCGAGGCTTGAAGCCGAGGTTCGGGCCCTCGTCCTTGCCGGAGTTCCAGATGCCCTCGACCGAGTCGATGCGGTAGAAGGCCTCGTGCGAGTTCTGGTCGAAGCGGATGTCGTTGAAAATGAAGAACTCCGCCTCGGGACCGAAGTAGGCGGTGTCGGCGATGCCGGTGGAGACCAGGTAATCCTCGGCCTTCTTGGCCACGTAACGGGGGTCGCGGGAGTACGACTCACCGGTGACGGGATCGCGCACGAAGCAGTTCAGATTGAGCGTCTTGTGCTGGCGGAAGGGGTCGATGACGGCCGTGTTGGGGTCCGGCACCAAGAGCATGTCGGACTCCTGGATCTCCTGGAACCCCCGAATCGAGGATCCGTCGAACCCGGAGCCCTCCTCGAAGCTGTCGAGCGTCAACTCGTGCGCCGGCAGCGAGTAGTGCTGCATCAAGCCGGGCAGGTCCGAGAAGCGGAAATCCACGATCTCGATACCCTCGGCCTGGACCAGGTCCAGGACCTCTTCCGGCGTGCGCTTGGCAAATGCCACCTGACCTCCCGCGAATCTACGTAGGGGCGGCAGCACACGCTGCCGCCGGTTGCTGAGTCTTGCAGACCGGAAGGATCTGCTCCGAGGGGGCGCCCACCCCGGACGGGGCGGGCGGACTCGGCATCAATCGTCACCGCTAGGGCGGGCCTCCAGTCGTCGGGAAACGGGCGACGCATCGATGCGGGGCCTCTCCCCCTACCAGGCTGCTGAGGTTCTGTTACACGACCTTTCCGGTTTCGTGAACACTCTGTGACATCCGCCCCAAAGCGACGCTGCGGCAGTGATGATGGGCAATGCGACATCGCCCGGCGGACCGTCGGCCACCTAACCTGTCCGAGGTGGAGCGCCAACAGGACTACGTGCTACGTACCGTGGAAGAGCGCGGTGTCCGTTTCGTCCAGATGTGGTTCACGGACGTGCTCGGCACGCCGAAGTCCTTCCAGATCACCCCGGCGGAGCTGGAGAACGCCATGCGCGAAGGCATGACGTTCGACGGGTCGACCATCGACGGGTTCAGCCGCGTCCAGGAGAGCGACGTGCTCGCCATGCCGGACGCCAAGACCTTCCAGCTCCTCCCCTACCTGGGTGGGGGGCCGCCCGTCGCCCGAGTGGTTTGCGACATCGTGAACCTCGACGGCTCACCGTTCGAAGGCGATCCTCGCCAGGTGCTGCGGCGGGCCCTGGAGCGGGCGCGAGGGCTGGGTTTTTCCTTCTTCGTAGCCCCGGAACTGGAGTACTTCTACTTCGCGGCACGTCTGGGCGACCCGGATGGAGCGGCGCCTATCCCGCTCGACCAGGGGTCCTACTTCGATCTCACCACCAACGACGTGTCCAGCGAGATCCGTCGGGAGACGGTCCTGACCCTCGAGGACATGGGCATCCCGGTCGAGTACAGCCAGCACGAGGACGCCCCCAGCCAACACGAGATCGACCTGCGCTACACCGACGCCTTGACGATGGCCGACACGGTGATGACCGTGCGGATGGTGGTCAAGGAGATGGCCGCCCGCCACGACCTGATGGCGACCTTCATGCCCAAGCCGCTCTTCGGCGTGCAGGGGTCGGGCATGCACACCCACATGTCCCTCTTTGACGGCGACAACAACGCCTTCTATGACGACGACGACGAGTACAACCTGTCCACCGTCGCCCGGCGGTTCATCGCCGGCATCCTGACCCACGCCCGAGAGCTGACCGCGGTCACCAACCAGTGGGTCAACTCCTACAAGCGCCTCATCATTGGCCACGAAGCGCCGGTGTACATCTCGTGGGCCCGCAACAACCGCTCCGCCCTGGTGCGGGTCCCCCCGACCAAGCGAGGCAAGCGCGACTCCACCCGCATCGAGTACCGGGCGCCCGACTCGGCCGCCAACCCGTATCTGACGTTCGCGGCCGTCCTGTCCGCCGGCCTGGCCGGGATCGAGCGGGACTACGACCTGCCCGCCGAGGCAGCCGCCAACCTCTACGAGCTGTCGCCCGCGCAGCGGCTGGCCGAGGGGATCCATTCCCTCCCCGGCTCGCTGGGCGAGGCCGTCGACGCTATGGAGCAGTCGGAACTGATGGCCGAGGTGCTTGGCGAGCACGCCTTCGAGTGGTTCGTCCGCAACAAACGGTCCGAATGGGCCGACTACAAAGCCGAGGTGACTGCGTTCGAGCTGCGCCGTTACCTCACCTCCCTCTAGGCGGACCGGACCCGGGCGGCCCGCATGGAACCCCTCCTGCTCTTCCCCGATCCTGGCCCCCTCGCGGTGGCGCAGGCCCTCGACCTGTCGGGCTACCCGTGGAAGGCGGCCAGCTCGGTCGAGGTGGCCGACCGTATCGAGCCCGAAGACGGGTGGTCCGGGGCGATCGTCTGCGCCGACGTCGATCCAGAGGCCGCCTTCGCCTTCTGCCGGGGGCTCCGCAAGCGGGACCTGCTGTTAGAACCGCTGCTGCTGCTCGTGACCGGACCCCAGTTGGGAGAACTGGAACTGCGGGAGGACCTTTTCGACGACTTCTGCGTGACGCCGTGGCATGGCCGGGAGCTGGAGGTGAGGCTGGCCCACCTTTTCTGGCGGACCGGCCGCGGCACCCGGCCGGACCTGGTGGAGTACGGACCGCTGGTCCTCAACCTGGAGACCTACCAGGCCGCCCTGACCGGCCGGCCGCTCGACCTGACGTACATGGAGTACGAGCTGCTCAAGTTCCTGGCCACCCACCCGGGAAGGTGTTCACCCGGGAGGTGCTCCTGTCCCGGGTGTGGGGCTACGAGTACTACGGCGGGGCTCGCACGGTGGACGTCCACATCCGCCGGCTGCGAGCCAAGCTGGGCGAGGAGCACGCCAACTTGATCTCCACGGTCCGCAGCGTGGGATACCGCTTCGGGCAGAGCCGGTGGGGAGGGTAAGGGTCGGGCAGAGCCGGTGGGAAGGGTAAGGGTCGGGTCGGGTCGGGGTCGGTCGCCGCATCGGACCACCGCTCGCTTGGCGGTGCTCGGCCACCGAGCGTCCACCGGGCCCAGTCGAGATCCGCGCCCGTCAAAAACGGTCAGTAAAACCGGGAGCACAACTTTTGCTGACCGTTTTCCACAAAATCCACGCTCAGCCGGAAGCGAAAACGGTCAGTAAAACCGGGAACCGACCCCCTCACCACTTTTACTAACCGTTTTCGACGAGACTCACGCTCAGATCGAAACGAAAACGGTCAGTAAAACCTGGCACCCACCTTTTTCCTAACCGTTTTCGTGAGCTCGTGAGCCCCACCTCGCCCGGTTCACCCCGTGTAGGCCCACGCTTCGATCTCGACCAGCGCCCCCATCGGCAGCGACGCCACGGCGAAGGCCGAACGCGCCGGTCGGTGGGTGGCGAAGGCGGCGACGTAGGCCTCGTTCATCGCCGCGTAGTCCCCGATATCGGCCAGAAACACGGTCGTCTTCACGACCGCAGTGAGGTCGGAACCCTCCGAGGCCACGAGGGCCTGGATGTTGGCGACGGCCTGACCGACCTGGGCACCGATCCCTCCGTCGACCAGGGCGCCATCACGCTGGCCGAGTTGGCCGCTGCACACCAGCCACGGGCCGGCCCGGACGATGGGCGTGTACGGGCCCACGGGGGGCGGGCCTGCGGTTGCGGCTTCGGTCACTTGATCCTCTCCCGTCGAGTGGGCCACCGAGGGGGTAGGCCCTGCGCGATCCACGTCGCCGCGGCCACGGCGGCAAACACGGCGTCCGACCCTCGGACCGGCGCCGTCGACCCGAGCCCACTCGGCTCGATCTCGATCTCGATCGGGGGGGTGTCTCTGGCTCGAAGGATGCCAAAGGAGCGGATGGTCAGGTCCTCCGGCGTCCCGTCCTCACCGACTGCGATCGCCTCCGAACACACCCACCCGAGCGCCATGTGGGCGGCTCCCGTGGCGTAGGAACGAAGAACCGTGGCATCCAGCGGGTCTCCGCACGACGCCTTCACCTCGACCCCGATGGGCCAGCCCACCCCGTCAACGGTCACTTTCGCTTGGGCCCGACCGCCGTGCGGATCCTTGATCAGCGCCTCCCCAATCGGCACTGGGGACGACCCCGATCGGTCTTCGCCGGGCGCCCGCCCCTCGGCCAGGGCGGCCACGGCGGCGAGGAGCACCGCCGCCTCCGCCCAACCAGCCGCCCGGATCTCGGCCGACACCGGCGGGCCGCCCACCCCTGCTACCCCATCGACCGCTTCCACCTGCAGCCCTGGGGCCACGCTATGGATGGCTGCGACGATCCCCGGCGCGGCCGCGACCCGAATCACCCCGGTCCCGTCGAGCCGGAGGCCCGCGGCGACGGGAGGTCGCTTGGGCCCGCAACGCACGACGTCTTCCCGGGAAAATACGACCCGCACCGCCCGACCGTGCCGATCCGCCAGCTCTCGAGCGGCGGTAGCGGCCGCCGAGCTGACCTTGCCGCCAAACGCTCCCCCATTGCCGGCGGGGTGGGCTGGCTGTCCACCTGGAAGGCACCAGGATGCGTCCGGTTCTAGGTAAGCGGGCTCGACCCACGTGGTCTGCCAGGTCAGGTCCCACTCGCCATCGGGGATGTCGATCGGATACCGCAGCTGTCGGCCGCTCCGTCGGCCTGGGACCTTGGCGGCCGCGGCTCGCGCTTCCCCCAGGGATCCGCCGAGCGCCCAGCCGCCTTTCCCGTCGGGTACGGCAACGAGGCAGTCCGGCGGGGCCAGGTCGTCCGCGAAGCCGCCCCTCCCGGTCACTACCCCCGGGCCCGTGCGTTGCCGGGTCCCCCCTTCGAGCGTGGCTCGCCGGTTGATGGCGGGCGGGTCGCCTCCGAGCTCGCCAAGAGTGAGGGGGGGCGGGCCCGGATCGCAGGCCGCCTCCACGATCGTCCCCCAGCCCGTGCAGCGGCAGAGGTGGGCGAGCAGCGCCGTCTCGACCTGGGCGGGAGCAGGACGAGACCCCAGCGCAGCGAGACGGCACAGGATGCCCGGCGTGCAGAAGCCGCACTGGCTGGCGCCAGTGGCGACGAAGGCACCAACCAGCCGGGCGTGCGTGTCCGGGGCCAAGCCGTCCACCGTCGTCACCGTGCGCCCGGTGACGCGCCGCAGCGGCGTCACGCACGCCACGCGGGGGGCGCCGTCGACGAGCACCGTGCAACAACCACACTGCCCCTGGGGGCTGCACCCGTCCTTGACCGATAGGACCCTCAGGTCCTCCCGCAGCGCCTCGAGGAGGGAACCCTCGTCCCGGGCGACCTCCACCGGGCGCCCGTCGAGGGTAAAACGGACGGTCAGCTCAGCTGAACGACTGCCCGCAGCCGCACGTGCGGCTGGCGTTGGGGTTGTTGATGCTGAACCCGGCGCCCTGGAGGCCGTCCTTGTAGTCCAGGACCGCACCCTGAAGCAGGCTGGCGCTCGAGGGGTCCACGACCACCCGGACCGCCCCGAACGTCGAGGTCAGGTCGTCCTCGGCCAAATCGGTGTCGAAGAACATCTCGTAGCTGAAGCCAGAGCAGCCGCCGGGGCGGACGGCCACGCGCAGCGCCAACTCAGGGTTGCCCTCCTGCTCTAAGAGCTCGGCCACCTTGGCGGCGGCGTCGTCGCTGAGGGAAATGGCCTCGATGGGGGTGACGTCGGTCTGGGTGGTGCTCACCGGTCCTCCTGATGTCTTGCCTAGCGCGCCGAAAGCGGCTCGCACGTCATGCTACCCGGGTTCAGGCATGCACCGACATCTCCACCCGGCAGGGGTCGAGGTCCACCAGGCTGGCGAACGACTCGACCCGGGCGGTGACCCCGGGCGTAGCGGCTACGGCACTGGCCAGGATCCCCTCGGTGATCCCCCGGTGCAGTTGGCAGACCACATCGGGGTAGAGCACGGCGATCTCCCGGAAGGGACAATGGGTGAAGGAGATGGTGGTACGCGAGTCAGGGCCTTCGGGCTCGAGCGCAGGATCGAAGCCCAGAACGGCCAGCTCGTCCATCACCGCCCGAACGCATGCCAACCGCGGCGCCCGGCGGGGGGCGGGCGGCCCGGCCGACCGCTCCCGAGCTCGACGCCGACCCACCTCCGCCAATTGCGCCGCGTCGCAGGGCGCCTCGGCGGCGACTTCGGCCAAGAGGTGGGCGAGCAGGCGGAACCCCGCCGGTTCGAGCCCCAGCGAGGGGGCCTGAGGGACAACGGACCAGCGGTGCTGCGGTCGCCCGACGCAGCCGTGGTGGTCCGTCGACAGGGCCACCAACCCGGCGTCGCGCATCTTCTCGAGATGCAACCGGACCGTGTTGGGATGAAGCGCCAACCGCGACGCGATCTCGGTCGTGGACATGGGGTTCTCCGCCTGGGCAACCTCTTGGTAGATCGAGTAGCGCGACGGGTCCGCCAAGACCTTGAAGAGAGACAGCCGGTCCACCTGGGGAAGCCTATCCACGCCCGTACACTGACAGCCGTGCCGAGTCAAATGCCGCTCATCAGCGAGGAAGCGGTGCTCTCGGCCATGCGCGGCGTGATCGACCCCGAGCTCGGGGATGACCTGGTCAATCTGGGGATGTACCAAGGCTGCGAGATCGACACCGCAGGCATCGTCACCGTGAACGTGGCGCTGACCACGGCCGGCTGCCCGCTTCGGGCCCAACTGCAGCGTGACGTGACCGATCGGGTAGGCCGGGTCGTCGGCGTCGCCTCTGTTCGGGTGAGGACGAGCGAAATGACCTCGGCCCAAAAGAAGGAGTTGATGGCCAGGGCTCGTCGGCGGGCCAGCGAGCACCCACCCGCCACCGAGATCCCCGCCCGCACCCGGGTGCTGGCCGTCTCCTCGGGCAAGGGTGGGGTCGGAAAGTCCTCGGTCACCGTGAACCTGGCCGTCGGGCTGGCCGAGCGGGGACTCACCGTTGGCCTGCTCGACGCCGACATCGCCGGGTTCTCCGTCCCCCGGATGCTCGGCATGGAAGGTCGCCTGGAAGCCAGCCGGGCCGCCCACACTGACCGGGCCCGGATCGAGCCGATGATCAAGCCCGTCGGACCCGGCCTGGTCAAGGTGGTCTCCATGGGCTTTCTCTCCCCCGAAGACGAGGCGATCATGTGGCGGGGGCTGATGCTCCTCCGCGGTGTCCAACACTTCCTCGAAGAGGTGGCCTGGGGGGATCTCGACTATCTGCTGGTGGATATGCCACCTGGCACGGGCGATGTGCAGATGGGGCTGGCCAGGATGCTGCCCCGCGCCGAGATGCTGATCGTCACCACCCCGGCGCTCGCCGCCCAAAAGGTGGCCGTCCGGGCCGCAGACATGGCCCGGAAGGGATATCTACGGGTCGCCGGAGTGATCGAGAACATGAGCGGGTTCACGTGCGAGCACGGTCGTTCGTACGATCTGTTCGGGAGTGGCGGCGGTGAGCGGCTGGCAAGCCAGATTGGCGCACCTCTCCTGGCTCAGATCCCGATCGAACCGGCGGTGTCCGCCGGCGGCGATCGAGGCGAGCCCGCTTCGCTCGAGGGGGGAGAGGCCGGGCGGGCGTTCGCCGGGCTGGTCGACGCCGTGCTCGACGTGGCCCCGGTAGTCGAGATGGGTGGTTGCACCGCCCGCTTGCTGCACGCCGTCGAGACGGCCGTGGGACCGGCGACGGCGCGCCCGGACGCCGGTCGTTCGGCTACGCCCTAATCGGAGGCACGACCGGACATCGGGGCCAGCCGCCACGGGGCGGCGAGGTCATCCGGCTCCGGTGTGGCCGCCCGGCCTTCCTCCCCGAGCTTTCGAAGATGGGCCCATACCGAGTACTTGGCGACCGGATGCAGGTACGTCGGTACGTCCGAATAAATGGCGGCTACCAGTTGCTCGGCGGTAACGCCGCCCTCGGGCGCGGTGCGCAGGCAGGCCAGGATCTGGGCCTCGCGCTCCAGCCGATGGCGAAGGTAGGCGTCGAGGACGGCCCCGGGGTCCTCGATCACGTCGCCATGGCCGGGGGCGATGCGGCGGGGCGCTCGCGTTTTGATCCGTTGCAGGGATTCGAGATAGACGGCCATGTCCCCGTCCGGCGGGGCGATGACCACCGTCGATCCCGACATGACGTGGTCTCCCGAGAACAAGCAGCCCGTACCGGCCGGCTCGAAGCACAGATGGTTGGAAGCGTGGCCGGGCGTATAGACGGCGTCGATGCGGAACTCTCCGGTGTCCAATCGATCGCCCTCGCCGAGCAGCCGGTCCGGTACGAACGACGTGTCCTGGGCGTCGAGCGGGATCGCCGGGTGGGTCGGAGCCGGCCCGAAGCCGAGCAGCTGGGCGCCTGTCGCGTCCTTGAGGCGCCTGGCTAGAGGGGAGTGGTCACGATGGGTGTGGGTGACCAGGACCCAGCGCAAGCGATCTCCCACCGTTTCGAGGAGCGCGGTCAGATGGCGATCGTCGTCCGGTCCCGGATCGATGAGCGCCAAATTGGCCTCACCGAGAACGTAGGTATTGGTCCCGGGCCCGGTCATCACTCCTGGATTCGGGGCAATGATCCGGACCACCCCGTGGTCGACCTGGACGACACGGCCGGGCTGTAAGTCTTTCGGCCATGCGGGCGTGGCGTGCCCGGGCGCGGGGTCGCCCGCCGGCTCGTGGGAGTGTTCCACTGCTCTGGACCCTACGCCTCCGCCGCAGCCCCGCCGAGTACCGTGGACGCCAATGGTGCGGTCCGGCGAGGGAGGCCCCGATCCCTCCAGCGAACCGGCCCAAGGGCCTGCCCGGCCTGTTGGTGCTGCTCGCCGCTCCTCCTCCGAGGAGCTCGCGAGCGAGGGCCCGGAGACCCAGGCGTTTCGGGGGTTCGATGGGGGCGAGGCGGACGACCCCTGGGGTGGCGACGACCGGCAGGAGGGAGCGAGCGGAGCAGGCGTCGAGGGCAGAGCAAGCGTCGAGAGCAGAGCGACCGGCGGGACCGGGGCGCCCGGGCCGAGCGCCACCGGCGGAGCGACCGACGGGACCGGGGCACCCTGGACCGCCACCGGCGGGGCGACCGACGTGACCGGGGCACCCTGGACCGCCACCGGCGGGGCGACCGACGGGACGGGGGAAGGCGGATCGAGCGGCGCCGGCGGGGGGAGCAGCGCCGGCGGGTCCAGCGGCCTCGGCAGTGCGGGCGGCAGGGGCCGGTCGGGCGGAGTGGGCACCGCCGCGGCTGCGGGGGCGGCGAGCGGCTCGGTCGCATCGGGCGCCGCCGGAGGCGGCCAGCCGCTCGAAGTCACCCGGCCCCCGCTGCGCACCCGGATCCTCCCCCGGAGCGTGTTGGGCATCGCCTGCCTGATCCTGGCCTTCGCCATCGGCGCCGGGTTCAGCGGGGTCGTCCTGTTTTCCTACTACCAGTACAAGCTCAACCAGTCCAACCAGAAGGTCAACAACCTGATCTCGGGCTACAAGACGCAGTTTGCCAACGCCGAGGGGAGCCTCTCGGCTATCGCGGCGACGGCCAAAGCCGACATCCAGAACCAGCTACGGGCGCTCCAGCAGGCGCAGAGCGGGCCGGCCACCCTTTCCGCCCTGATCAAGGCGGTCGCCCCGTCGGTGTTCTTCGTTCATACCCTCGACGCCAACGGCCAACCGTCCGTAGGGACCGCCTTCGTGGTGTCTTCCAACACCAGCCGGTCGCTCCTGCTCACGTCGTACTCCACCGTCCAGGCGGCCACCGTCACGCCCGCGCCGGTCGTCTACGTGCAGCAAGGGCAGACCAGCACTCGGGTGACGGTGAACACCTGGGACCCGCAGTACGACCTGGCCCTCCTGGTCCTGCCGCAGGGCAACCTGCACCCCCTCTCGGCAGCCACCCCGAGCCCGGCGCCCCAGCCGGGCGATCGCGTCTACGCGGTGTCGGGGCTCGGGTCGGCGGGAGCATCGGTGACGCAGGGATCGATCGTCGACGTCTCCGCGAGCGGCGTCGCCATCGACGCCACGATCGCCCAGGCCTTCCAGGGAGGGCCGGTCATCAACCAGAGCGGGCAGGTGCTGGCGGTGGCATCCCGTACCTACTCGCCGCTGGGTTTCAGCAGCCAGGGCGTCTGGTACTCGCCCTACGTCGAGGCGGCCTGCAACAAGGTCCTGACCTGCCCCGGGGGAACCCTGGTCGGCAGCAGCTAGGCGCGGTACCCTGCAGGTAGGGGAGGACGCGTATGGGCGTGGCCGAAGTGGTCGGTTTCGCAATCTGCTGGCTGATCGTCGCCGGGCTCATGCTCTGGGGAGTATTCACCGAGAAGAAGCGCGGCCCGACCCGCGTCGAGCCGCCTGTCGGGCCGGTTGGCACCTGGCACCCCAGCCGGATGCCGCGAGCGGCCCCGAGCGACTGGGTGGTGGTAGAGGCCGTCGAGGGAGCGGGCCCGGGAATCACCGACCAGGTCCGGTTCCTGGCCACCGCCTGGCTGGCCTCCCGCGGGATCGACCTGGCCGCTGTACCTCCCGCCGAGGTGCGCATCGAGGTGTCCACCGACGGTGACGGGCACAGCACGACCCGGATGCTGGTGCGCTCGAGCGCTCTCCAGGCCAGCCGGCGCCGTCACTGAGCGGGCCGCCGCGGGCGACCGGGCAGCCGCGGCAGCCGCGGCGACCGCGACGACCAGCCCGCAGGACCGCTAGGGCGGTTTGGTGGTGGTGGTAGTGGTCCCTCCGGGATTCGGGAGGCTGGTGGAGGTCGTCGTCGTGGTCGGCGCCGGGATCGTGGTGGTAGGCGGCACGGTCGTGGTCACCGGCTCGGGGGCGACGGGGGTCGGGGTCGGTTCCACGTAGGGTCCTCCGGGCGGCGTCCCACTCTGCTGGCTGGCGGCTCCCGGCTCGATCGGGAGCGTCGTGGTGGTCGTCGGCTTCGCCTTCAAGGCGGCGGCGGGCGGCGGGGCGACGATCGGTGCGGCCTGGGTGAACGGCGTTACCGGGACACCCGCCAGGGCTTTGCTCATGAACTGCTGCCAGGTGATGGCCGGCCAGGTGCCGCCGTACACCTCGGAAACCCCCTTCACGTCCCCCATCGGCGTCTCTCCCGACGCGTTCCCCATCCACACCGCGGTGGACAGCGTCGGCGTGTAGCCGACGAACCAGGCGTCGGTGTTGTTGCTCGTGGTGCCGGTCTTCCCGGCGGCCGGGCGGTCCAGTTGGGCTGCCGTGCCGGTCCCCTGCTGGATGACGCCCTGGAGCACGTTGGTCACGTTGTCGGCCACGTTGGCCGGCAGGGCCGTCGTCGTCTTGGGCAGGGGCGTGAGGTTGTTGACCAGGACTTTGCCCTGGGCGTTGACCACCTCGAGGACCGGGGTCGGGGTCGCTTCCTGCCCGTGGTCGGCGAAGACCCCGTACGCCGAGGCCAGGTCCAGCGGGGAGACGTCGACTTCGCCAAGGGCGTAGCTCTGGCAGTAGTAGAACGGCGGGGTCGAGTAGTAGGCCGATTCGACGCCAAGCTTCTTGGCGGTGGTGGCCACGTTGGGGCATCCCACCTCGGGGGCCAGCTGGGCGTACACGGTGTTGATCGACTGCCAGGTGGCCTCGGTGAGCGGGACCGTGCCGAGCGAGGCGGGCTCGTCGTTGCGGATCTGGCATTTGCTCGCCGGCTGCCCCGGGGCAGGGGTGCAACCGGGGATCTGGTAGACGGAGGGGGCGTCGAAGGTGGTCGACGGCTGGATGCCCTGCTCGAACGCGGTGGCCAGCACGAACGGCTTCCACGCCGAGCCGGGCTGTCGGCCCTGGGCCCCACCGGTAATCATGCCCCCCGACCAGCAACTGGCGGCCACCTGGACTTTGGCGGTCCCACCGGGCGGACCCGTGCACCCTCCGAGGGCGAAGTTGTCGTCACCGTCCGGGCCGTGCCCGAAGTCCCGGTTGCCGACGATGGCCTCCACGAAACCGGTCTGCGGCTGGACCGCGGCGAGGGCCATCTCCAGCGGGAACGTCGTCCCGCTCAGGGTCGACTGCACCGCTGCATACGCGGCGTTCTGCACCGCAGGGTCGAGCGTGGTCTGCACCCGCAGCCCCCCCGTCGCCAGCTCCGAGGCCGAGAAGTGGGCCTGCAGCCACCTGGTGACATAGTCCACGAAATCGGGGTACTGCGTCGGGCTCGACTGGTAGGGATAGATCCCTGTCCGCCCGGGCGGGGGCTGCTGGCCCGGCGACAGCAACACGATCCGTTGCGCCAGGGCCGCCGTGTACTGCGCCTCCGTCAGGTAGCCCTGCTGGTGCATCTCCCGCAGCACCAACTCCCGGGCGGATTCCGCGCCGGCCGGGTTCTCGTGCGGGGCCCGGGCGCTGGGTGCGGGGATGAGCCCGGCCAGGGTGGCGGCCTGCGACGCGTTGAGGGCGCTGACCGGAACGTGGAAGTAGCTTTCCGCGGCCGCGCCCACCCCGTAGTTGCCGTCGCCGAAATAGACGACCGTCAGGTACCGGTAGAGGATCTCGTTCTTGCTGGCCTGCCGGTCGAGCTGGCTGGCCAGGATCGCTTCCCGGACCTTGCGGACCAAGGTGCGCTGCTGGTTGGTGTAGGCCAACTTGACGTACTGCTGGGTGATCGTGGAGCCCCCCTGCAGGGGTCCGTTGCCCCGCACGTCGTCCCAGAGGGCTCGCAGGGTGCCGCGCAGGTCCACGCCACCCTGGTGGTAGAAGTTGCGATCCTCGTCGGCGATCACCGCCTCCTTGAGCACCTCCGGGATCTGGGCCTCCGTCACCGGTACGTTGCGGGTCCCCTGCTGCAGGGTGGCGATCTGGTTGCCGTACCGGTCGTAAAGGATGGTCGGCAGCACGGTCGGGTTGGGCTTCGGGATGGGAATGGTCGCCGGCAGCGGGAGGAAGATCAGACCGGCCAGGATGGTCGCGCCGAACGCGACCGGGGCGCCGACCACGACCACTCCGGCCAGGAACAGTGAGCTGAAGATCGTCTTGACGATCCTCCAAAGCACCCGCATGACCGATCCAGCTTCGCGCTGCGTGTTCCCCCAGAGGTGCGCACCCGGCGGAGAGGGGGACCTTTTCCCCTATTCCTCGGGCTGAAGCTCGACGAGCACCTGCTCACCCTCGGTCCGGACCGGATAGGTGCGGATGCCCCGGCGGCGCCCGAACAGCGTCATTTGCTCGCCCGTACGTAGGTCGTAGCGCCAGCCGTGCCAGGGGCAGATCACGCATCCGCCCTCGACGAAACCGTCGTCGATGGGGTTCCCGACGTGGCGGCACACGTTCTCCACCGCGAGTGGGCGCCCGTCGACCTCGAATATGGCGATCGGCCGTCCGGCGACCCGCACCGGCCAGCCGCGATCCGGCGGGATGTCACCGCGCTTGCATGCGATCCACCAGCCCACGACCCGGCTCCGACTACGACGCCGGCCGCGGCTGCGGGGTGCAGGCTCCCCGGAGATGCTCCAGACGCCGGCCCAAGCGCTCAGCGAGACAGCAGCTCGCGGCGCTCCGCTTCGTTGAGGCCGCCCCATATGCCGTGCGGTTCACGGATCCGAAGAGCGAAGTCCAGGCACGGCCGCCGCACCGGGCAGCTGGCGCAGATGGCCTTGGCCCTCGACTCTCGCCCCTCTTTGTCCTCTTTGCGCTCGAAATGCGAGGGCGGGAAGAACAGCGATGTCTGCGGACCGCGACACGCCGCCTTGGCTTGCCAGAGATCCTCTGCATGCTGCACGGTCACGATCAACCCCCCTTACTCTGACGTTGAAACGTACTCCCACCTCCCTGAGCCAAACAAGAGGCAATCTGCCAAATCTCACCGCTCTGACCAGCACTTTCCCGATCGGGTCCGGTTGGCGCCGGCCCTGGTTAACCTAACGGTCGACCGGAGCGTCAACCTCCCTCAGGGAAAGCGCCCCTCCTGGTCCGCCACCACCGCCACCGATGGAGGGACGTGGAGCCCGTACCGTTCACCCCCCCGGCCCGAGTGACCATCGTCGCGGGTAAGGGCGGAGTGGGCAAGACCACGGTGACGGCGGCCCTGGCCCACCTGGCCGCATCCTCGGGGCTGGTCACCCTCATCGTCGAAGTGGAGACCAGAAGCGGGCTGGCCGCCCTCTTCGGGCGAGACGACCCGCTCAGCTACCAGGAGACCGTGCTGCTGGCGCCGGGCGAGGCGGGACCGGGTTCAGCCGAGATCAGGGCCCGGGTCCTCACCCCCGACGACGCGCTCGTCGAGTACCTGGAGGACCACGGCATGCGCCGGGTGTCCAAGCGCCTGCTATCGACCGGGACCCTCGACCTGGTCGCCACCGCGGTGCCGGGCCTCAAGGACATCCTGGTGCTGGGAAAGGTCAAGCAGCTGGAGCTGCTCAGCGCCTCGGGCGCTCCGGGGCAACCGCAGTGCATCGTGGTCGACGCGCCCGCCGCTGGGCACGCGGTGACGTTCCTGGCCAGCCCCTACGGCCTCCTCGACGCGACCACGGTGGGACCCATCAGGGCCCAGGCCAACGAGGTGATCGCTCTCCTCCGCGACCCCACCCGGTGTCAGGTCATGCTCGTCACCATGCCGGAGGAGACGCCGGTCAACGAGGCGGTGGACACCGCCTTCCACCTCGAGGATCGGGCCGGTGTGCAGCTGGCACCGATCGTGGTCAACGGCCTCTGGCCGCACCTCGACCTCCCGGCCGACCCGACTGCCGTCCTGGCCCGGACCGGTTGGGGCAGGGACGTCCGCAATCGGCTGGCTCGGGCCGGCGCCTTCCGGCTGCAGCGCCAGCGCCTGCAGGACGACCAGGTGACCCGACTGGCCGAGCGGCTGCCGCTGCCGCAGGTGCACCTGCCGTTCCTGTTCAGTACCGAGCTGGGGCCGGCCGACACCCGCACTCTCGCCGCTGCCCTCGGCGAGCAGTTGGCCGCGGTGGCCCGATGACCCCGCGGAAGTCGTCGGCCTCGCCCAGCGCGGTCGGCCGGCTGGTGGCCGAGCGCCGGATCGTCATCTGCGCCGGTCCCGGAGGGGTCGGCAAGACGACGACCGCCGCCGCCATCGCCGTCCACGGCGCCCGGCTGGGCCGGCGGACCTGCGTGGTCACGATCGACCCGGCCAAGCGCTTGGCCGACGCCCTCGGCCTGGAAGGACTGAGCAACGAGCCGCACCCGGTGGCCGGCGACTGGGGAGCAGGTGGCGAGTTGTGGGCGCTGATGCTCGACACCAAGACGACCTTCGACGACGTCGTGAACCAGAACGCCGGGTCCGAGCAGCAAGCCCGGGCCATCCTCGATAATCGCCTCTACCGCAACATCTCCAGCGCCTTGGGGGGCACCCAGGAGTACATGGCCATGGAGAAGCTGTACGAGCTGCACCAGGGCGGTCAGTTCGACCTGGTGGTGGTCGATACTCCGCCCACCCGGCGGGCCCTCGACTTTCTCGACGCCCCGGCCCGGCTGATGCGGTTCCTCGACAATCGGGTCTTCCGCCTGCTGGTCGCCCCGACGCGAGCGGGGTTACGAGCGCTGGGAGTGGCCACCCAGCTGCTGCTGCGCACCATCTCCAAGGTGGTCGGGGGCGAGGTGGTGACCGACACCATCGCCTTCTTCGCCGCCTTCGAGGGCATGGAGCAGGGTTTTCGCGACCGGGCCGCCAAAGTGCAGGAGCTGCTCAACGACGCCGGAACCGCGTTCGTGGTGGTCGCCGCGCCCCGGCGAGATGCGGTCGCGGAGGCGCTCTTCTTCGCCGACCGCCTCCGGGAGTCCTCCGGGGGCGTACAGGCGCTGATCGTCAACCGGATGTTTCCCGAGTTCGGGCCGGCCCCCACGACGGGCCGGGACGGTCTGGACGAGCCCTCCCGCCTGCTGCTGGTCAACCTGAACGAGCTGGACCAGGTCGCCAGCCGGGAGGAGCGGTACGTGACCACGCTCGCCGAGCGCCTCCCTGGGACGCCGGTGATCCGAGTCCCGTTCCTGGCGGACGACGTCCACGACGTAGAGGGGCTGACGGAGGTGGGGCGGTGGTTGTTCTTCACGCCGCGGAAGGCCGCCTGAACGACCCAGCCGACTACTCCTCCAGGGCGACCGTCTTGTCGAGGGCGGCCGCGGCCTCCTCAATCGTCTCCACCACCGTGACGATCCGGTCGAAGCCGGTCGTCCGCAGCAACCGGATCAGCGTGGGTCGGTTGCAGGCGACCGCCACGTCGCCTCCGAGCTCACGGGTCCGGCGAATCCCGCCGATCAAGGCGCCGAGGCCGGCGGAATCTACGAACGGGATGCCCGACATGTCGATCAGCAACCGCTTGCTGGACGCCATCTCCGCCAGGGCCTGGCGAAACTGGCTCACGGTGAACGCGTCGAGCTCACCCACGGGCCGGCAGATGGTGTAGCCGTCCGGCGTCTCCTCTTGGTGGATGGTGAGCACGCGTCCTCCTGGTGCGCCGCCATGGCGATAGCCCTCCAGAGGATGGTACCCATCCCGGAACGAGAGCTACCCTCGCATATGTGCCAGACATCCTGATCGCGACGGACTCCGAGGCGGTCTACGACGAGATCCGCTCGGTCGTGGCCGGCCCCGACGCAACCATCCGTTGGGTTCGCCGAGGCGATGCGGTACGAGACTCCATGAACCTGGCCCCGGCCGACCTCGCCATCGTCGACAGCCAGATCGGGGCCATGGGGGGAATCGCGGTCGCCTTGGACCTCCGACTGGAAGCCGACGCCGGCCGGCTCGAAGCCCGACCCGTGCTGCTGGTGCTCGACCGTCGGCCGGACGTCTTCATGGCCCGGCGCAGCGGGGCCGAGGGCTGGATCCTCAAACCGCTCGACCCGATCCGCCTGCGCAAAGCGGTCACCGCCCTGCTCGCCGGGGGCACGTGGCACGACACCAGCTTCATGCCCAACCCGGTGGCGGTTCCGGTCGAGTAGGACGTGCGGAAAGAGCTCGCCGCCGCGGTCCGAGCCGGCCGGGTGCATCCGGTCGAGCTGGTGGAGGAGAGCCTCCGTCGCATCGAGGCGCACAACCAGCTGCTCAATGCGGTCGTCGCCCTGCGGGCCGAGGCAGCCCTGGCCGAGGCGGCAACGTCGAACCGGGGCGGGGCGCTCGCTGGACTGCCTGTCCTGGTGAAAGACCTGGCCAGATGCGCGGGCACGGTGACCACCATGGGCTCCCCCTGGTACGCCAGCGCCCCGCCCGATGAGGTCGACGACGTGGTGGTGGCGCGACTCAAGGCGGCGGGGGCCATCGTGATCGGCAAGACCAACACGCCGGCCTTCGGCCACACCGCGTACACGACCAATCGGCTCTTCGGCCCGACCCGGAATCCCTGGAACCCCGATCGGTCACCCGGCGGCTCCAGCGGGGGTTCGGCGGCGGCGCTGGCCGCCGGGCTCGTGCCCCTCGCCACCACCTCGGACGGTGGCGGATCGGTACGCATCCCGGCCAGTTGCTGCGGCCTCGTCGGCTACAAGCCGACGATGGGCGGTATCGGCCGCAACCTCCTTCCCCGGTGGATCCACTTCTCCACCCAGGGGGCGATGGGCGCTTCGGTGGCCGACGTGGTGGAGGAGGCGTCGGTCACGCTCGGTCACGCCGCCGGGGACTTCCTGTCCGTGCCCCGCCGGGCCGTCGATCTGACGCCGGGGCGACCACGCGCCGTCTTGGCGACCCGGACCTTCCGAGCCGATCTGGATGCGTCCATCGAGGCCGAGTTCGAAGACGCCCTGACGGCGCTGGCGGGCGCCGGCCTACCCGTCACCAGGGTGGAGCCGCCGTCCGACCGGTCAGTCGCCGGGGCCTGGGCCACCATGGCCAGCGCCGAGCTCGCCGAGAGCCTGACCCCGTTTCGCGACCGGTGGGAGGAACTGGAGCCGGCGCTGCTGGACCAGGTTCGTTTCGGGGCTGACGTCGATGCCGCCAAGTACATCCAGGCGCAGCGGTTTCGCCACGAGGTCACGGCTCGCTTTGACGACCTCCTCGGTTCCGACACCGTCCTGGTCGTGCCCACCGCCAACGCCACCAGTTGGCCGCCCGAGGGGCCGATGCCCACCAGCGCCGGGGCGGTGCGCGACGACCTGTCGATCGCGGTGAACACCCCCGATCTCAACTTCACGGGCCACCCGGCCGTGTCGGTCCCCTTGGGCCGGGACCCGGCCGGCGTCCCTTTCGGGTTGCAGATCGTGGCCCCCCGCTTTGCCGATGGGCTGGCCCTCGGCTTGGCCGAAGTGCTCGAGCAGGCTCGCCCCTGGCCGCTCGTGGCGCCGGGGTACTCGCCCTTCCCCACCTTTGCCTAAGTAGCGCAGATTTGCGAGGTCGGGCGTCCCACCCGGGGCCAGTGGGTTCGCGGTCGGCTAGGATCGCTCTAACCGGGAAGTAGCGCAGCTTGGTTAGCGCGCAGCGTTCGGGACGCTGAGGCCGGGGGTTCAAATCCCCCCTTCCCGACCAAGAAAACCGCTGGTCAGACCCTTCGCACAGGGGCTGGGGTTGAACCGACTTCGAAGCCATCGCGCTGTCGATCGCGCGGGAGGAATCGGGCAGCGAGCCGTTCGGCCGCCCGTTGATCGGCTTCGGTGGTGGCTTGGGCGTACAGCTCGATCGTGGAGACGGACGTCAGAATGACCAAACCGGGTCATTGCCGTCTTCACGTCGACGTTGTCGGCCACCATCCCTGTCGCGTTGCACCTACGCAGGTCGTGGAAGGTCAAGCCGGCCAACCCGGCTCGCAAGCAGGCGGGGTTCCAGATCCTCTGGCGCCAGTGCGAGTAGTTGAGAGGGCCGCCACGATCAGCTACAAAGACCAGGGTGTCGGCCTCGGCGCCAGTCGGCCCTCGGGCTGCAAGATGCGACGAAATCATCTCAATGAGCTCGGCTTCAATGCCCAACGGCCGGACACCGGCCCTCGACTTGGGCTCGTCGTTGACGTCCTCACCTGGTAAGTCCCTCGTCCTTTGCTCTACCACCTGCAGTTCGCCGCGCAGCAGGTCGACCGAACCGACCCGTAGTCCCGCCACCTCGCCCCACCGCAAGCCGGTGAGCACGGCGATCCACATCATGAGGGCGTAGCCGCCGAGCTCGTCGGCGAGCACGGCGAGCTGGTCAGCAGTCGGGAGCCGCCGGCGTAAGGGCTTCACCTGGGGGAGCTTGATGTCACGACAGGGACTGCGGCCAAGGAAGTCGGCGTTGACTGCGTAGCCGAACAGGGCGCGCGAGAACCCCGAACTGCCGTTCGACCGTCCGGGGCTCCGCCCTCGTGGCCCAGGCGTTGACGATGCCTTGTATGTCCGGCTGGGTCACCGAACCGATCGCTCGGTCGCCGAACGTGGGTCCGGGCGGAGCACAACTAGACACGATATGAACCCGGATGATCGACTCATCGCGAGCGCGGTCTTGCTCCGCTTGGCCGGGTTCGACGCCCGCCACCTGGCGGCGAGGTCCCTTACTGTCATGTTGGCGTAGCGTGGATCAAGCCAAACGCCTCGGCGCCGATCGGTTTTCTCAGCCTCCTCAAACGCTTCGGCTGCCTTCTTGGTGGTGAAGGTCCGGTTGTAGACCCTGCCATCCTGCGCCCGCAGCCGAACGTCGTATACCTTCTTCCCGGTCCGCTTGAGGGTTCTACTTGTGATCACGTCGTTCCTCCTGCCCAACCACCTGGTGGGACCCGCCCCGACGGCCAAGGGAACCTCGGTCCGACGTGACCGTACTGGCCGGTGTCATGCGGGGTGGGCCCCGCAATGACCAGGAGCATCACGCTGCCGTCCGTCCCTAGAGTTGTGTGGCGTCCTGCAGGTTTTCGACGAATTCCACTAACGCGGATATTGGGATCCTGCGAGATTTATCGATCCGAACGGAGCGAAGTGCCCCGGCAGCTAACAACTCGCAGAGCTTTGTTCGTCCAATAGATAACGTTTCGGCGGCTTGCTCAAGCGTGAGAAGTAGCCGCTGTGTGGGAGGCTGGGCTCGCGTTTTGCGATCAGTGAAAGTCGCGATGGGTGGTCAGCGAAGTTCGCGTTGGCTGGGGTCGTGGTTCCTGGTTGGAGACGTTAGTGGCTGGTGGCGGTTTGGAGGGCGTGGTGTTCGCGCATGCGCCAGCTGGGGCCTTTGATGTTGAAGACGATGGCGTTGTGCATGAGTCGGTCCAAGATGGCGGAGGCGACGACGGCGTCGCCGAAGACTTCGCCCCATTCGGGGAGTCCTCTGTTGGTGGTGACGAGGGTGGGGTGGCCGCGTTCGTAGCGGGTGTTGATGACGTGGAAGAAGGCGGCAGCTCCTTTCTGGTCGGTGGGTAGGAGTCCGACGTCGTCGATGACGAGGACGGTGGGGGCGGTGTAGGTGCGTAGCCGGGAGGTCCAGGTTCCTTCCCGTCGGGCTTGGACCAAGGTGGTGGCCATGTCATCGGCGGTAGTGAAGTAGCCGCGATATCCGGCTTCGACGGCCCGGGTGGCGAGCGCGACAGCGAGGTGGGTCTTTCCGCAGCCGGGCTGGCCGAGGAACAGGATGGGCCGGTTCTCGCCGATGAAGCGCAAGGTGGTCAGGTCGGTGACGAGTTTGCGGTCGATGGAGGGTTGGAAGTCGAAGTCGAAGTCTTCGACGCTGCGCCGGAACGGGAAGCGGGCGTAGCGCAGCCTGGCGGCTAGGCGCCGGTTGGTGGTGGCCGAGGTTTGCTCGGCGATCACCCGGGCCAGGTATTCGACGTGCGACCAGCCGTCGCGGCCGGCGTGTTCGGCCAGGGTGGCGAAGCATTCCGCGGCTCGTCCCAACTGCAGGTAGCCGAGGTCGTCTTTGAGCTGCTCATAAGGTCCGTTGGCGGTCATCGGGCGGCTCCGCCCTCGAGGTCGTAGCGGGACAGGTCGACGGTGTCCACGTCGTAGTCGCCAGCCAGTTCGATCCGATATTGACGCTGAGGTTCCGGCTGGGATTGGCCGACGACAGCCAGTCGGGGTCGTTCACCCATGGCCGCGGCTTGGGCGGCGGCCCAATCGTCACCGTCCCACACCTCGCGCACTCCCGCAGCGGGGAGGCGGTGACGGCGGACCAGTTGTCCGGCCCAGCGGATTTCCACGGTGGTGGTGTCGACTTCGTGGCGGACCTCCACCCGCTGGCCGACACAGGCTGGTGGGACCGACCAGCGCACGCCTCGCCATTCGATCTGGGGGACGGCCACATGAACCCGTCGGACCTCCACGTAGGCGGTGTCGAAACGCCGGCGAGGCAGTGCCCCCAAAAGCTCTTGTTCTTTGCCCAGGCGGTCGTCAGGACTGATTCCGGTGGTCCGGTTCGCTCGGCCATGGACCCGGGCGGCCAGCCACGGCCCCACCCTGGCGTTCAACTCTCCCACCGACCCCGGCGGGGTCAGGCGTTGCTCCTCGAGGAAGGTCTCCTTCAAGCTCCGAAACGGTCGTTCCACCTTCCCTTTCCGCTTCGCGTCAGCAGCCTGGCAGGCCCGGATCTCGGTGCCGTGGAACCGGGCGAACTCTTGAGCAGGCGGGTGCAGCTTGAACCGGCGTCCCTGCGACGAACCCAGGGCGCCCATCCGGTCGGTGCGCAACACCTTGGGGACACCGCCGGCCGCTTCGAAGAAGCGGATGAGCCCTTCGAAGGTGTGCTCCCGGTCGACTGAGGTGGTGAACCACCAAAGCCGCCACCTCGACCACGACAAGATGGCCGAGAAACACTGCAAGCCCGCAATCCCCCAGTCATCACCCCAAGCGGTGGCATCGGAGAAGTCGAACTGGGCCTCCTCGCCCGGTGGGGTCTCGATCCGGATTGACACCGCCGCCCGCCCCTGAAACCGTGGCCCTCTGCGGGCTCGTAGCTCCCGGGACACCGAAGGATACGAGCCGGTGTAGCCCTCGGTCTTGATGATCTCGAACACGCTGGTGGCCAACAACAACGGCGCCTTGCGCAACAGCTCGTCGATCCGAGCCGACCAACGCTCGTCGACCGCGGCAGGGGTCGTGGCCGCCCGGGCCGCCGGTGGTCCGCCCGCTTTCACCCACTTCGAGATCGTCGCCGCGTGATAGCCCGTCTCCTTGGCGATCTCACTGATCGACAGGCCCTGGCGGCGCATCGCCAATATGTCCATGAACTCCTCCTGGGTCAACATGTGTCCGGTCCCTCCAACGACTGGTGCTTGGTCGCCCAGCACGTTGGAGGGGCCACTCACCGATCGCGCGGATGCCCGACCGGAGGACCCAGAACCTCAGCTCAACGCGTACTCCGCTGATCGCAGAACGCGACTTTCGCTGATCGTAAATCGCGACATCCGATGATCACAGAACGCGAAGTTCGGTGATCGCCCACACGCTGACCATCTCTGCGTGTGATGAATGGTCCGGACCTGCCAGATCCCTCGGGTATGACACGTTGCGTATGCTGTGTCCTTGCATCGCCCTGCTGGATAGTCCAACCAAATCCGTCTCCCAGAATGCTCATAAGCGAGGCTCCCTCCTCTGGTACGTACCTTGTCCAAACCTGCGATCGGCGTAGTCGGATGGGGGTGAGTGATGAGCTGTAATCGTTAGCATCTGACGGATGGCTGCCTTGCGGTCAATCGGATGTGTAGCGATATGTGCCCAGGCACAACGATCGGGTTCTGGCCACCGGACGAATGCGCGGTTGAAGGCTGTCAGCCCAGCAGGACCGCGCCGGGCCAGCCAGCTGGCGGGGTCTTCGCCGTCGGGTAGTTGGGCGATCAGGGCCTGGCGGTCAGGGTGGCCACGGCGGCGGCGAGCCGCCTGTTGGAGGATCGTCCCGGTTCGTCGCCGTCCATGGCGATGAGCGGGGGCTGGTCGTGGAGGTCTAGTACGTAGCGGAGCTGGCGGGTCGAGAGCTCACGACCCGATTGAGTGATCGGGCAATACCAATCGGAGCTGCCGATACGGATGGCCGCCACGCTGATGGCCATGGCGTCGATGACCCCCTCTACCACGATGACTTGTCCGTGGGCCTGTTTCGGGGCCGGTAGGGGCTGATAGAGGTTAGTGGATTTGTCGTAGCGGGCGGTATGGGGCGGGTTCTTGTATTTCGGCCGTCGAGCGTCGCCGACGTTACGGCCGATAAATCCGGCCAGCGAGTCGTTGCCGTCCCGCACTGGAATCAGGACACGATGGCGGTAAAAGTCAGTCAGATGGCCGTCTCCCGGGCGCCGGTGCGCCAGCCCGGCGTCGACGAGCTCGGCGTCGGCGAAGCCGCGGCGGCGCATCCAGTCGACCAGGCCGGTGGCCTGGTCGGGGGTGTGGCCGACCTCGAAACGGCGGTTGTGCCGCTCAAGGAGCTCCACGTCGTCAATACCGCGACGATGGAGATACGCACTCCCCCGCCGGTGTAGCTCGCTGCCGGTGTAGAACATCCAAGCGTTTTCTAGGGCGGCCTGCACTCGATAGGAAGGGGTGCGAGTGAGATCGGGGGGCTCGGACTGCCAGGTGGGGGCGCCCACGGGTCGCACCGGCGATCGACCCACCGGGTGTGCGCCCACCCAGGCGTTGGTCAGTAGCCGGCCCGAGTCGAGAATCTCGATGGCCCCTTTCCAGTCCACCTGTTCTGTTTGTATGACCCAGTCGATGACGTCGCCCGACATCGGTGTTCCGTCGGGGTTAGCGGGCGAACAGCCGAAACCCCACCACCGGTTTGCCTCCAGGTCGAGACGCATGGAGGGGGTGCGGTCCCAGTGGCCGTGTGAGGGCATTGGGCAACGCACCGTCCGGAGGCGCCCGGGCCCGCCCGGGATGATGATATGGCTGCGGATGGCCACCTCCACCAGGCGGTGGTGGGTGCGGCTCTTAGCGGCGTCTATGGGGGACGGCCGGGGTGTCAAGGCTCTAGCCCTCGCATTCTCGGGGCAGCCGGCTGGGGAGTGGGTGAGTGCGCTTGGTGGCGGTTGCCATCCCGATACCACGGGCCGTTGGCGTCGGCGTAACCGAGCACGACAGGGAGTCGGTCGTCGACTTCGGGCAAGGTGTGCAGCACGACACCGCAAGCCAGGTGAGTGACGCCGAGGGGATCACCCCAGCTCAACCCTTGGGCGGCGACCGCCTGCGAGTAGCTGACCGGCAGGTTGACGCCCAACCCGTGGGCCGCTCGGCGCAGCCCGGCGGCCAGCCAGGCCAGCTGGTGGGCCGGTTCGGTCGGCGACGGGCATCTCACAGGGAGACCCCCGACGTCGAGGCCAGCTGCACCGGGTCCGCCACTGCTCCTGGGGCCGCGCCCTGGGCGACCTCGTTCTGATGGCATGCCGCCAGCCGCCGCACCAGAGAATAGTGCACATCAAGCACAGGGCCCGACAGGCGCCGCCGGTGACGTTGGCCGAGCGGCGCCACCGCCGTGCGAACAGAAAGCTCATCCCGCTGCCAGTCGGCCATATTGAACTGGCACAACCGGTTGACCGTTCGGGTAATGGGCGAATGGCGACCCAGGGAATCGCCGAGGCCCAGGTCGCCCGCCAGCTGGCGGGTGTCGAGCCTGGTGCCGTCCGGTTCTGCGGCGGCCCAGGCACCCAATCGCCGCAGACACAGAGTCGCCGAGGGACCCAATATCGGCAACAGGACAGCCTCGGTATAGAGCGAGTTGACTGGAAAACCTAACTGCTCAACCACTGGGTCGTCCCAGCGACGCAAATGGAACTGTTCTGGGAGAAGGCGGATTTCGGGCATCGGGCATCCTCTCGAGTAAGGCTTCATCCCTACGCCGACGCTGCAACCACCCACGTCAGAAAGGCTGTGAGGGACGGCGGCGCTTTTCTGCTTGGCCGCGGGAGGCCAGGTCGTCCCCCACGTGACGCTCCCATTCGTCTTGGTCGATCGGAGGCGATTGAAGGATGGGCGGCTGATGCGCCGCCCATCCTTCAAGCCAGATCTCCGGTCCAGCCACGCAAGATGGCGGCGGTGTCACGCAGGGCTCGCAGCCAGTCGAGCGGAGCCGTAGCCGGGGCCAGCTCTGCGAAACTAACTCGTTCGTGGTCCCGCAGGGCGGCCAACGCTTCCACGTGGCCGTTGTGACGCCACCAGCAGAACGGGATCACGTGATGATCGAGAAAATCGAAGCGGCGGCACAGCTGCTGAACCCAGCCGCGCAGTTGCTCCCATTCCTGGGCGGCCTTTTCGCGATCAAGTGACGGCCAATGGGTAGCGGCGGGAATCTCCTCTGGCTTGACCCCGGCGGAGGCGTAGGCCAGTTGCATAAAGCTGACGGCGTCAGATGTCTTCGGGGACAACAGTTCCCCAGTGGTTACCTCGACGCCTCTCCGTCCGTTCATCCTGAGGGCGCCTGCGCGCCGGCACGTGCCAGGCGAAGCAGATGGGCCACGATCAGATCGGTGGCCCGAGCTCGCCCCAGCCGTCGCCAGGCCGGGTTCGACTCGTAAATGGCATGCAGGCGGTCGTGACAGACGCGACACATGGGCCGAACATCGCTCCACTGCTCTGCGCCCAGCCGCTGATAGCTACGGTGATGGAGGTCGCCGTTGGTAAGCGTCCACGGCTTTCCGCAAACCAGACAGGTCGGCTCACAGCCGTAGTGGGCAAGCCATTGGGCCCGCCAGCCCCGCCGACACTCGCGCCACTGTCGGCTGCCCATCCAGTTGGCATAGGCCACCCGGCAGGCCAGCCGATGCCGTGACCAGCTGACACCAAGCCGCGGCTCACGCATGCTGACCGCTACCCATCTAGGCTCCGTCCGTGGCGGGCACGGATTGCTCGAACCGCACCCGATCCTGGGCGATCCAGCGCGCGTCCTTCCGGGCAGTCCATGGAGACAGCGTCATCATGATGGGTGGTGCTGAGCGCAACAGTAGCAGACCGAACCCGACGCGGATGCGGCGAATGTCGGCCGGCTCGAGGATTGGCCGGTAGCGCAGCGTGGTCGACACCGACCGAGCGCTCCCCCAGCCGCTGGTCGTCTCCGAGTGCTCCTTCACCGGCCGATCGCCGATCAGGCGGGACAGGTCTGAGAGGTCATCGGCGTTGGCCGAGCCGCCCAGGATGATCTTGACGATGGCGGCATCCCAAATGGAGCCGGCCGCGTCTCGGCCCCAGCGATCCCGGGCCTGGGATAGCGATTGCAGTACCGCCATGGTGGTGATGCCAGAGCCGCCACCCTCGGACATCAAGGCCGGCAGGCTAGGCAACGGATAATTGGCTGCCTCGTCCAGCACCACCGCCAGAGGCGGATCCAGCCGCCCTCCGGCCGACGCGGCTGCCATGTAGCGGGCCACTTCGATGACGTCTTCGGCCAAGGCCGCCACCAGGTTGGCCGTGGCCGACGCCCCCGACGCCGTTCCCAGCAAATAGAGCGTGCCACACGAGGTCAGAAACTGAGCAGGGTCGAACTGCTCGGTACCGCTGGGACTGACGGCCTGCAAGACCGCCGGGTCGGCCAAGGGAGAGAAAGTGTTGCCCACCATGGCCCAGGTCGAGTCACGCATACGCTCGTCCGCACCGACGATGGCGTCGAGAGCACGGTCCCAGCCACACGCCGCGGAGCGATGCTGGGCCAAGATAGAAACAGCCTCCTTGGCCGCCGGAGCCGCATGGGACCACCGATACAGATCGGCAGGGCTGCGCTCGGCCAAGGCGGCCGCGTGCAACAAGCAGCGCACCGCACTGACGGCCTGCGTGCGCCAGAAGTTGGCGTTCTCCACCCCTGACCGAGACGCGTCCGCCACCAGCGTTTCCGCCCGCGCCATCGCCGTCTGGGGCCGATCGCAACCGCGGATGGGTGACCAGCGCAGGGTAGGAACCAACCCGGGGGCATGCGCCAGACCTTGAGGGTCGAACACGACCACACGACCTCGACGAGACCGGGCCGAGAAGGTGACGGCCAGGTTGTCCGGCCGGGTGGACGTGGTAACGACCGCCCCCGGGGCGTCCAGGATGGTGGGGATAACCACGCTTTGGCCCTTGCCGGACCGAGGCGGACCTAGCAACAAAACCGAATCCTCGACCGACGCCCAGCAGTCAACCCCCCGGCTCCTACCCAGGCGCCACCCGATATCGCACGGACGGGGCCTCGCCACCCGCGGGCGCAAGGTACGGGCCCGAGCCAACAAGGCTCTCGACCCAGCGGCACGACGAACGTCCCCCCGACCGGCCAGGCCCTCCGCCTGGACCGGATCCTCCCGGCCCGTCGCATCGTGATTCCACACCCGACGCAACCCCAAGAATGCCAGCACCGGCAAGGTGAGAAACAGCCCCGACACAGCGACCAATACAAGCCCGGGCCGGCCACGCTCACACGCCACGCCCTCGAAGGGTCGAAACGGGCCAGCGCCGCTAACGGGGCCAGCGGCCGGCCCGCCGGAAGCCGGCGACCGTCCACCCACGCCGCGCACCTCGCCGCCAACCAAAGCACCCCATCCAGACCGATCAGCGCTGCCACGACCACCGTCAAGCCTTCGGTACCATGCCGACGAGTAGAAGTCACCGCCGCTCCTCCACCTCATCTGGAGCCTTGCGAGTCCAGAGGCGGCCAGCAGTGCCGCTACACGGACCGTCGCGGCCTGCAGGGACCTCACAGAGCAGGCATGGTCCCTTAACGCCCCCGTCGCGGAACGCCCACAACCGGAGCTCCCACTCTTCGCCAAGAAACAGCACCCGGGCCGACTGGCCGGAAATGCAAAGCTCATCGCCCATAGCCGAATGCTCGAAACTCCTGTTGAAGGGTTCAGTCGTCGCAGTACGCAAGTCCGCTCCTCCCTGCCAAACGGTCGGTGGCACCCCAACGCCGAACCTGGAACCACAGCAGATAGAGGAGCTCGGCCACCGATCACGTGGCGTCCGTTTAACATCCCGGTTCCGGAATTCAAATCGGACGGGGCTTACGGGAACGGCTCGCGGCGGGGCCGCTCAGGGACGTGATCGGATGTCCAGGGAAGGTTCCCTTCTGGGACGGGCGGGGTGGTCCTTCTGGGCGCAGGTTCGGCATCCCAGGCCCCGGGCGTGGTCGAGCGCCGAGCCGTCGATCGGATCGGGTCACCCGCCCTCGATGTTGCAGCTCCCACAGCCGTCGCAGGTGCGACCTTCGGCATTGGCAGTCGAGAGGGCGGCCGTAAATATGGCGCGCCGGGGTAAGGGCCAACACGAGCGCCTGCCGGTAAGAGGAGGGAAACGCTCTGGGCGGTCGCCGGCCGAAGCCTTGAAGTTGCCGGGTAACCGGGAAGGGGCGATACCGAGCGGCGGACTGTCCGATTGCTCCGGGAGCCGCTCCGAACCGGCAGTTGAGAGCGGTTTGAGAAAGTACGCAGCGGCGACTGTTGTCCGACTTCGGGCTACCGCTTTTCCCGGCGTTCTGAGATATTGTCGCCGCTCTTACCGGAGTATTTGAGTTAGGTGCCGATGACATTTGCGGCGATTACGGACGGCATCTCTATTCGCCTTGGATTCGTACGGCGAGTGGAGTCTGGGGTAGCCGAAGAAGGGCGGGTGGCGGATCGTCTCGTGGTCTAACGGCGCCACGGGCGCCTCGGGTATGGCCGTTCGTGTCGTCGTCATGTCTGTCTGGGGGTGTGGTCATTCCGGCGGCCGAGTCCGGCGTCGCGGGCAGCGATGATGGCCTGGGCCCTTTCGGCTAGGTGGAGCTTGGCGAGGATGTTGGACACGTTGTTGGCTACGGTCTTCGCGGACAGGAACATCTGCTGGGCGATCTGGCCGTTCGTCAGTCCGGCGGCGACGCCGTCCAGGATTTCGCGCTCCCGTTGGGTCAACTGCGGGAATGGTGGCTCTTGGTGTTGCGGGCTGGGGGCGAACCAGGCGCGTAGCCGCTGGGCCAGTGCCGCCCCGAACACGGCGTGCCCGGCTGCGGCGGCGCGGACTGCGGTGATGATGTCAGCCCCGTTTGCCCCTTTGAGCAGGTATCCGGCTGCTCCGGCCGACATGGCGGCGAAGACCATGTCGTCGTCTTCGAACATGGTCAGGACGAGCACGGCGGGGCGGGGCTGCGTGGCGACGATCTCCCGGGTGGTGTCGATGCCGTGCAGTCCCGGTAGCTGTAGGTCCATGATGATCACATCGGGGTGTAACTCGGCGGCGAGCTTGACGGCCGTGCGGCCGTCGCCTGTCTCGCCGGTCACGGCGACGTCGCTTGCTGCGCTGAGCACCGAGTGCAGCCCCTGGCGGACTAGGGGGTGGTCGTCGACGATCAGGACCTTGATGGGGTGGTGATCGGTCACGGTGCCTGGTGGGGCCGCAGGGGGAAGCAGGCCCGGACCGTGCCGCCGTCGTGACTAGGGCCGGCGGTCAAGGCGCCGAATAGTTCGGCGGCGCGTTCGTGCATTGCTAGCATCCCCACGCCGGCCTGCCAGGGCCCGGCGTCTGTACCGTCGTCTCGGATCTCGACGACGAGGAGGCCGTCTGGGTGGTCGATCTCCAGCCGCACCTGGCAGGTGTGTGCCCCGGCGTGTCGGATCGCATTGTTGATTGCTTCGACCGCGATTCGAAAGGCGGCGACCTCGACCGCGGCCGGCAGGTCGGTGAGCTGGCCGGCATGAAGCATGATCCGTACGCCGCTGCCGTCGCCTAGTCGGCGGATGTGGGCGGCGAGGGCGCCGGCTAGGCCGAGGTCGTCCAGCGATGAGGGCCGCAGCTCGTAGACGATGCCGCGTAGGTCGGCGATGGCCTGTGCGGTGCCATCCTTAGCCCGGCCGAGCAGTATGTCGAGGTTGGGGTTCTCCCCGTCGGGCCGCCCGCGACCGCAGTCGGCGTGGGCGCGGGCGGCATCGAGGTTGAGCCCGACGCTGGTCAGCAGTGGGCCG
>CAVSOT010000002.1:0-21165 GCA_963729695.1 uncultured Acidimicrobiaceae bacterium | reverse complement strand
CGACTCTCCGAGCCGAGCACACGTCACCTCGATGCCGGCGACGCACGATGTCCAGAACCAGGCCTTTGCAGAAACAGAGCGCGGACTCTTGTCAGCGAGAACGCATCGCACCGACAGCCCCGGTGTCGCGTGGCTCGATGACGGCGCTGCCCGTTCCAGGGGTCACTAGGGCACGTAAATGGGTCTTTGGCTCATGGCCGGGCGGCCATGAGCGCTTAACCTGCAGGTGGGACGCACTGCGGGCTTGGTTTCTGGGACTTGAAACCTGCGGTGTGAGAGGGGGGGGTCGAGTGGACCTTTTGGAACGTAGTGAGACCGTCGCGGCTCGCCATCCGTGGGAAGTCGCCCGGAGCAGGTTCTTCATTCGGCTTCTGGAACGCCTTGACCCGTCGCAGGCCCCGACCCGAGTACTGGACGTCGGAGCCGGCGACGCCTGGCTCGCCGAACAGCTGACGGACTCCATGGCCGATGGAACGACGACGACCTGCTGGGACACCAACTACACCCCTCAAGATCTGGAGTCGCTGGGCTGCCGTTCATCGGCGGTGACGTTGACCACCGAGCAACCCCAAGGCACCTTCGGCGGCATCTTCATGCTTGACGTCATCGAGCACGTCGAAGATGACGTCGGCTTCGTATCCGATGTCGTCGAGCGTTCCCTGGCCGCTGACGGTTGGATACTGATCAGCGTTCCGGCCTACCAGACGCTCTTCACCTCGCACGACTCTGCCGTCAAGCACCATCGACGATATTCCCCCAAGCAGTGCGCCGGCGTACTGCACGCAGCGGGTCTCTCGATCGAAGCCCAAGGGGGGCTGTTCCACTCGCTGCTCGCCGTTCGAGGCGCCCAGGCCGCTAGAGAGCGTTTAGCTGGTCCCAACAAGCATTGGGTCGGTGCGGGTGCATGGCAGGGCGGTCCACGGTTGACCCGTGTGCTCACGTCAACCTTGGAGGCCGAGTGTCGCGTCTCCCTCGGTTTGGCCACGACAAAGAAAAAATCGTTGCCGGGATTGAGCTACTGGGCCTTCTGCCACCACGCGTCCCGATGACCGTCACTCGGGAACGGCGTGAAGACGTGGTCGAATCGAACGAGTTCGCACAGGCCGAGTCGCCTGAGGCGACACGCGACGCACCGCACGATGTAGAAATAGTGGTACCGGTCTACAATGAAGCCGTCCATTTGACCGAGCGGATCACTGAACTGCACCGCTTCCTTGAGGAGTCCTTCCCGTTTCGTGCGCTTATCACCATCGTCGACAACGGCAGCACCGACGAGACCCTTGCGGTGGCCACGGGACTCGCCAGCTCACTCTCGGGAGTGGCAGTCCTGCATCTCTCACGCAAGGGCCGTGGCCTGGCGTTGCGCTCCGCCTGGTCGCAGAGCACAGCGCGAGTGGTCGCCTACATGGACGTCGATCTGTCCACGTCGCTCACGGCCCTCCTTCCCCTTGTGGCACCACTCTTGTCGGGCCACAGGGACGTGGCGTTCGGATCCCGCTTGGCGCGCGGTTCACACGTGGTGCGCGGGCCGAAACGCGAATTGATCTCCCGCGCCTACAATCTGTTGCTCAGGGTCTCACTACATGGGCGATTCAGTGACGCTCAATGCGGCTTCAAGGCGCTTCGGCGCGAGGCCGCCCTCAAGTTGCTCCCGCTCGTCAGGGACGATGAATGGTTCTTTGACACCGAGCTCCTCGTCACGGCAGAACGGCTTCACATGCGGCTGAGTGAAGTTCCCGTCGACTGGGTCGACGACCCGGACTCGCGGGTGTCCATCGTGCCCACGGCAATCAAGGATCTGCGTGGCGTCTGGCGGATCTCACATGGCCAGGCGACGCGAGTGGCCCGGGGTGAGAACCACAAAGCCAGTCTTTCCGACGGCCAGGTGACAACCGACCAGCTCCTGCCGTTTGCCGGCGTGGGTGTCATCAGCACATTGGGATTCCTGCTGCTCTTCTTGGCATGGCGACCCGTCGTCGGGACACTGGCTGCCAATGCCTTGGCCCTCTTGCTCTGCACGATTTTCAATACCACTCTGCATTGGGAGCTGTCCCACAGGATGCATCCACATTCGCAAAAGCGGCGATTTGTGGCGGTGGCTGCCGCGCTCTTCATGGTGAGCTTGGTTCTCACAACTGCGGCGCTCGCCGTTGTGCGGGTTGCGGCCGGTCCGTCGCTGGTGTTCGCGCTCCTCGCCGTCACCCCGGCCTATGCCGCCGCGGCCGTGTTACGATTCTCCTTCCTACGTGCATGGGTCTTTCGTCCTGCTCCGGTGACGATCGCCAAACCCTCGAGAGCATTCGCTTGACCCAGGTTGACGTCGACTTCCCGGCGGGCGCCACGAGTGGTGGCGTGGCCGAGGCGGATCCTGCCGGTCCGTCATGGGACCCGGAAAAAAACCAGATTGGCAGGTCTCAAGTCGAGCAGACTCAGGCCAGAGCACCATCAGCACCAGGCGCATGGATCCCCTCGCGCCTACGACCGCTCATTCGCCCAATCGCCTATTTTGCCGTGTCGAGGTTGGTGGTCCTGGCGGCAACGTTGGCGGCTAAATTGGCGGCGCCGCGCCTGAATCCTTTCCGCGCCCTGACGTCGGGCTGGGATGGCTATTGGTACCTGACGATCGCCCAGCACGGCTATCCGCACCGAATTTTCAACGAGAACCATGGAAGCAGATGGGCCTTCTTCCCCGCGTACCCCGCCTTGATTCGGACCACAGTGGACGTGACAGGACTGTCCTATGCACAGTCCGCGTTTCTCCTGTCGATTGTCATCGGGATCACGGCCGTCGTCGGGCTCTGGCTCGCCGTGCGAGAGGTATTCGGACCAGTGGTGGCCGATCGTTCGGTGCTCCTCTTCGTATTCTTTCCAGCGTCGTTCGTGCTCAGCATGGCGTACACCGAGGCTTTGTTCATTACTGCGGCCGGTTTGTGTCTGTTCGCAATCTCTCGGCGTTGGTGGATCACCGCTTCGATGTGTGCCGTCCTGGGCAGCCTCACACGAAGCTTCGGTCTCGTGCTCATCGCCTGCGTGGTGGTGGCGGCGATCCCAGTAATTTTGCGAGACAGGAAGATCCGACCGCTCATCGCGACGGCTATCGCTCCATTGGGTCTCGTGGCGTGGCTGGCTTACTCGAAACGAGTAACCGGTACTCCGCTCGCGTTTCTCAAGGCCGAAAAATTCTGGGGCGACTCTCATTTCGTGTGGTTCACAGTTCCCATTCGGGCCTTGTTGACCGTGCTCATAGAACCTCCGACGTGGGGCGAGGCTCAAGTGCTCTTGTGCGCCCTGGCTCTCGTCTTCGCCTTCATTGGGGTTGTCCTGCTCGCGAATGCCTGCGACCGGGGAGTGGCCATCCCCGCTTCCTGGTGGGTCTTCACATTGGGCAGCGTTCTGGCCATGATGAGCCCGTACGAACCGGTGAGTGTGCTGCGCTATTCCTTGGCCGTCCTGCCCCTTTTCGCTGGCTTCGCGTGGAAGATGCGCCCATCTTGGGATGTACCAGTAGCCGGCGCTTTGGCCATTTCGCAGGGAGTCTTAGCCTTCGTCATCATCGTCGGCACGCTGTATCCCCACACAGCAACCCTCTGGCCCTGAGATCCAGAATCTGGGGAGGGTCTGCACCTCTCCGGTCGATGAGCCTGGCGCATTGTTTGCGCCTGGCCGGCTTCGGCTCTTCGCGGGTCGCTATCGAGCCGAGAAGGCGGCGGTCGCCACGTGGTGGACTCTCGCCGGCACGAAGTGTCAAGCGGGGCCGGCCTCCCGAACCGCCGATGCGGCCCGCTCGCGGTGTGGACGGACAAAGGCGCGCTGCCAGCGGACGAAGGTCTCGGACTGCCCACGAATGCCGCCCGCCGGTCGCGAGGCACCGGCTTGTCCAACATGCCAATGACCTCTCGATCCGACCAGGTGAAGCGGGTCAGGCAACCTGACGTCGGAACACGGCGAGTCGGTGGCGGAGACGCCAAGGTCTCACTGCGTCCTTGGCGGCGTGGTCCATCCGAAGGATCCCGAGCCGTTCGACGAGGTGGGTGGGCGGACCAGGCGGTAGAGGGCTCGAGTGACCTGAACTAGTCCGTCTGGGACGAAGATTGGGTGTGCTCGCGTCACGGCCCGTTGGCCTGTCATTTGCCGGGCTCTTACCAGCAATGACGTCCACGTATCGTTACCAGTCGTGACCGTCCCCGAACAGCCGTCGACTCACTCGCAGGAACAGCCCATCGATGCCAGTGAGGTACGACTCCCCGGTCGACCTGGCCGGATGGAGGTGCTCATCCGCCGCGTCGACAACTTCCAACAACGACACGGAGTGCTGGGGTTTCCCTTCGCGGTCCTGCAGAAGTTTGGCAACGACCAAGCCGGCAGCAAGGCAGCGCTCATCGCGTATTACGGCCTCTTCGCCATCTTTCCGCTCTTGATGCTGTTCACGACCATCCTCGGTTATGTCCTGCACAACGATGAGCAACTACGGAAGGACCTCGTCGACAGCGCTCTCGGGAGCTTCCCGATCATCGGGCCGCAGCTCCAATCGCACGTCCGCACCCTGAGCGGGAGCGCCTTCGCAGTCGTCGTCGGAGGTCTTCTCCTCTTGTACGGTGCCGTCGGCCTCGGATTGGCGACCCAGAGCGCGATGAACAAGGTTTGGAACATCCCCTACGTTCATTGGCCCTCCTTCCCCATGCGTTATCTCCGCGGGTTTGTCGTCCTTGTTCTGCTCGCCGCCTCCACGATCGGATCGACAGTGCTCACGGGGTTCGCGACGCTGACTTCGCACGACACTGACTCGAGGGTGCTCTTGTTGATCGGATCGCTGGCTTTGAACTTCGGGCTCATTCTGGTTGCGTTCATGGTCATGACCGCCGTGAGGTTCAGGTGGCGCGACGTCGTCCTCGGCGCAGTATTGGCCACTGTGTTCTGGCAGATACTGCAACTCATCGGGAGCTGGTACGTCGGGCGCGAACTGCAGCACGCGACGGAGACCTACGGGTTCTTCGGCATCGTCATCGTGTTGTTGGCCTGGATCTACCTAGGCGCCCAGTTCTTCCTCCTTGCCGCAGAAATCAACGTGGTCAAGCGATACGACCTCTGGCCCAGATCCATAACGCAGCCACCACTGACGGCCGCGGACAGAGCCGTGTTCGAGCGCTTGGCACGGATGGAAATCCGCCGGCCTGAGGTCGAGGTCGACGTCGAGTTCAGGCCCGAGGCGGATTTCGACCCCTTGGAGCCGTCATCAGGTTCGCCAGTGAGGCCGAGTGATGCATGATTCCGGAACCCTCGGCCCGCGCGCGACTCCACCAACATCCAAATGAGGTCGTTACGATTATGTGGGGTTGAGACACCGTCGAGAGCTTCTCGGGTGTTGGACGAGTTGGCCAAACAGGACACTGTGGGTCGCAACGACGACTCACTCCACCATCGACGTCCTCACAGTCGAGAACACCTGCGAGACTCTCACCCCACAGGCGGTTACGACGCTTGTCGAGCCATTTCAGCGCGTTCCGAAACGCATACGCACCTGCCACGCAGGTATCGGCCTCGGCCGGGCGATTGTCAAAAGCATCACCCAAGCACATGACGGAACCCTCACCCCCCGGGCCGCTGGCGGGCTCTGTGTCACGGTGCAACGACCGGCCGCGCCGCCGCAGCGTGGCAGATGACGATCAAGAAAGTCACCTCTTCCTGATTCGTCGATTCCTTTCTGGAGCGTTCCTGATGGCAGCGTTTCGCTCCCCTCAGGTTCCCTCACGATCCCTCTCCTGATCTCTCGATAGAGGCACGTAAGGTCACGCCGCGCCGCGAAACCCACTTGGAGTCATTGAACCTCTCGGGATCCGCGCCCACATGAGCGCCTGCTCACTCCCGACGCGACCAAAGGGAGCCGACCCGATGGGATGAGCGACCGGGGCTACTGCGGCCGGCGGAGGGCCGGCGGTACGATTCCGGGGTTCCTTCGACAGGACGGGGTGGGATCATGGAGATACTCCAGGAAGTCTGCGAGCGCGGTGTTGTTGAGCGACGGGTCGGGCTCAAGGTGGAGGGCGGGGAGATTGTGCCGGGCATCGTCTGGGCGCCGCAGGCGGCCAAAGGCCCCCGACCGACGGTGATCCTCGGTCACGGAGGGACGGTCCACAAGCGGGCCCCGGAAGTGCTCGGGCTCGCCCGGCGCCTCGTGCGGCACCGGGGCTACGCTGCCGCCGCCCTCGATGCTCCGGAACATGGCGAGCGCATCACCGACAAGGAAGCGGCCCGCGCCATTCGCCGTTCCATCCAGGCTCGCATCGACGAGGGGGGCGGCCTGCCCGTGGTGATGGACGCCAACCAGGAGGCCAGATTCGCCAGCCGGATGGCCACCCACGTCGGAGAGCTGACTGCCTTGGTCGACGACCTCACCTCGATCGGGTTCAGCGACGACCACCTGGGCTATTGGGGGCTGTCCATGGGGACCGGCATCGGTCTCCGCTTCGTCGCCTCCGAACCTCGGGTCAAGGCTGCCGTGCTCGGTCTGGCCGGCGTTGGTGTGGCGATGGGCGGGGCCGAGTTCGAGACGGCGGCCAGCTCTCTACACGTGCCGATCCTGTTCCTCCTCCAGTCAGACGACGAATTGATCGCCCGCGAAGCAGGTCTCGCTCTCTTCGACGCCATCGGCTCCACTGAAAAAACTCTCCACGTCAACCCTGGGGGACACGTTCAGGTGCCCGTCTTCGAGAACGACTCCGCCGAGTCGTTCTTCGTCCGACATCTCGGTGAGGGCGGGTAGCCAAGGGGTGTGGTGGCACGGCTGATTGAAGCGCGGATCTTCAGAATCCGGGGCCACGAACAGGGCGCCATGTTCGTCGATCATCGATTTCGGTCATGTCCCTTTGCCAGGGTCAACCCGCCCCGAAGAGCGGAGGCAGGGTGGTCGGCCACTGGCCCAGCGTGTAGCGCTTGCCGCCCAAGACGGCCACGAACGTCCCTTTCACGCCATTGAGCGGCGACGTCTTGGTCCCGTTCCAGTAGACGAAGCGCGCATCGTCAGCAGCCGTGTGGTCGCCTGTCCCGGCCGTCCCCGAGGGCCCCACGTTGTAGGTCCACCGACCATATTGATAGTCCGGCGCGCCGAGCGTGGGCATCGCATGAATCCCCCGTGCCATGTTGCTCGGCGTCAGGTCGGGGCCGGCCGCCTGCAGGTCGTTGAAGATCTCGACCAGGTCGCCGTAGTTGCCGTCGGTGCCCTTAGGGATCGCGTGCCCGGTCAGCTTCTGGTAGAGCTGGCCGGCCAGGGACTGCGGGCCGGTCGTCGCGGTCGAGGGGGCGCTCTCGGACAGGCCGAACATGTGGCCTTGGATCTCCGGCAAGTCGTATTCTCCCTGGGCCACCTGGTCCAGGTCGGTCAGGGCCGAGCCGGTCATGAACCACTCGGGGTGGTAGTTCTGCGCAGCCGCCGCCTTGGTCAGCAGGCCGAGCGAGAAGGGGTCGGCCGAGCAGATGACCGTGGTGACCCCGGCCGCCTTGAACTGAATGATGGCCTGCTGCGCCGACTGCTGGAAGGTGGCGATATCCAGGTTGTAGTCGAAGCTGGGCGACAGCTCGCTCTTGTTGATGTGGTACTTGTTCTCGACCAAATTGATGAAGTCCTTGGTGCAGCCAAGGTACTGGGGCACGTTGGGGACGAAGGCGGCGAACTTGCGCACCTGACCCTTCAGGGCCGGGTCCCCGGCATAAATGGCTTTCTTCCCACCCAGCATGTTGGCCACCACCTCGGCCTCGGAGGCCGTGATCGTGTTGCAGTTCTGGGAGGTCGACCACACGTAGGGATTGAGCGCCTCGAATGCCGCCTCGTCGAAGTACGGGTCACCGTTGAACTCCACGAGTTTGTCCTGGGCGGCACAGGAGGAGAAGGGGCCGGTGCCGCCGTAGGAATCCCCGTTCGTCATGCCCGTTTCCCCGAAGGCGTGGACCTGATTGGCGATCGTGTCGGCGTCGGCACAGGCCTGCGGCTGTCCCTGACCCAGCTCCTCGGTGGTGAAGCTGGCCTGGGTCGTGTACGGCTTGATCACGACCTTGCGTCCGTAGAGGTCGTAGACGCTGTTGAAGTAGTTGAGGAAGACCTGCTGCACCTGGCTGATCACCTGGGGGATGGCACCCCCGGAGGCCTTGGCCTGCGCCTCGATCTCCTGGGTGTCGGCGGCACTGGGGAACTCGCGCTCGACGAGGGTGATGGTGCTTGCCGTCACGCCGTTGTACGTGGCCCCCCCGTTGTTGCCGGTGAACTTCGGGATGCACGGCGCGGCGTACGGCGAGTCGAACTGCGGATCGGACGGCGCGCACTTGGCGCCCGAGGTCGTGGTGCCGGTGCCCGCCTTGACGCCGCCCGTCGCCGGGTAGGCCCACGGGTAGGGCCCCTCTCCGGCCGGCCCCGAGCTCTTCAGCACCGGGGCCGTAGTGGCCGCCCCCGCCACCGGGACAATCGCCAGTGCGGTAAGCAGCGCCGCCCCCAGCACGGTGGCGGCGCGTGCCCCCCGCCCCGTCCGGCGCCCTACGAAGCGTCGCGACGCGTCGCCGATCGACCTTTGGCCCGACGATGTCATGGCCCCCCTTTTGCTCCTGATGGGTGTCCGGCGGTATCCCCCCCACCGTCCATCTGCTTGCCCGGAAACGATAGTCATGGCACGGTACGTTTGCGCCGTCAGGGCGCGACCACTTGGGGGTGGCATGGAAGTCGTGCAGTGATCGGCCGCGCTACGGGGGACCTCCAGGCGCAGAGGGTGACGAAGCAACGTGACCGGTCCTGAGGGGGCGCGACCCCGGGAGGACTGGTGGACAGCGGCCTGCGTGAGCGCGGGGCCTCGCTGTGGCGGTCGACCCGCGCCGCCGCGGGCTGGTTCGTAGGGGCAATTGGGGTGTGGATCCTCCTGGCCGCCATCTTGCCCAAGGGCCTGCCCGTCGGCATCGTGGTCCTCGGCATCGTCTACGGCGCCATCTACGCCATCCTGGCCGTGGGCATCGTCCTCATCTACCGCGGGGACCGCATCATCAACTTCGCCCAGGCCTCCATCGGCGTGCTGCCGGCCGTGCTGGCCATCGAGCTGGTGGTCACCTACGGGGTTCCCTACGTGGCGGCCGCAGGGGCCGGCATCGGCGCCGCCATCATCCTCGGCGCGTTAGCCAGCCTGTTGCCCCGCCACTTCCGCAACAGTTCCCGGCTGATCCTGACCGTGGCCACCATCGGGCTGGCGCAGCTCCTGACCGGCGTGGCCACGGTGGCTCCCATCCTCTTCTGCAACCCGGCCACCAACGAGTCGTGCATCAACGCCTCGAACAGCCAGTCCGTTAACACTCCTCTCCACGTGTCGTTCACCATCGGTCCGGTGCTCTTCAGCGGCAACGACATCGTGGCCGTGGTGGGGGCCATGGTCGTGGCGTCCGCCCTGGCCCTGTTCATGCGCTACTCCAAGTACGGGCTGGGCATCCGGGCCGCCGCCGAGAACAGCGACCGGGCCACCCTGCTCGGGATCTCGGTGGCCCGCCTCGACACCATCATCTGGGTGCTCGCCGCCGTTTTGTCCACCCTGGCCATTTTGTTGCAAGTGCCCGTCCTCGGGTTCGGGGGGTTCCAGACGGTCACCGCGGGAGGCGACGAGATCCTGCTGCGCATTCTGGCCGCCGCCGTGATCGGGCGGATGGAGAGCATGCCCCGGACCGTGGTGGCCGCACTGGCCATCGGCGTGTTCGACGCCGGGGCCACCTGGACGTACTCCAACACGACCTACGTGGACGCCTCCCTGGTGGTCGTCATCGTCGTCGCCCTCCTGTTGCAGCGCCGGTCCCGCGCGGGGTCACCGAGGGCGAGCAATCGAGCTGGCGCTACGTGGCCTCGGTCCGGCCCATCCCCCGCCAGCTGGCCAGCCTGCCCGAGGTGCGCTGGACCCTGCGGGTCATGAAGGTCAGCTTCGTGGCCGTGGTGGTCTTGCTCCCGCTGCTCATCAGCGACAGCCAGACCTATCTGGCCTCGCTCATCGTCGTCTACGCCATCGTCGGGCTCTCGCTCCTGGTGCTGACGGGATGGACGGGACAGATCTCCCTCGGGCAATTCGGGCTGGCCGGCATCGGCGGCGCCACCACGGTGGTCCTCTACTCCCGCCACGGGTGGGACTTCTTCGCCGCGCTGGCCCTCGGGGTCATCGTCGGCGCCCTGGTGTCGCTGTTCATCGGGCTCCCGGCCCTGCGCATGTCCGGGCCCTTCCTGGCCGTGACCACCCTGGCCTTCGGCGTCACCGCCTCGTCGTACTTCCTGCAACCCAACTACCTACCCTGGTTCGTCACCACCGAAGCCAACCGACCCACGCTGTTCGGGGGGAGCGTCCTGAACTCCGACGCCCAGGTCTATTACTTCTGTCTGGCCGGCTTCTTCCTGGTCCTCCTAGCGGTGCGCTCGCTGCGCCAGAGCAGGACGGGCCGGGACCTCATCGCCACCCGCGACAACGAACCGGCGGCGCGTGCCGCCGCAGTGAACACCACCCGCTACAAGTTGCTGGCCTTCGCCATCTCCGGAGGCATCGCCGGGTTTGCCGGCTCGCTCTTCGCCGTCCAGCAGCAGGGGATCAACAGCGGGTCGTTCACCGCGGACATCAACATCACCATGTTCTCCATGGTTGTCATCGGCGGCCTGGGCTCCATGCCGGGCGTGATCCTGGGCGCCGTGGTGGTGTGGGGGGCGCAGTACTACCTCCCCTCCGGCTACGCCCAGTTGGTCAACGGGTTGGGCATCCTGCTGCTCCTGCTCTTCCTGCCCGAAGGCATCGGCGGCCTCCTCAACCGGGGCCGGGACCAGCTCCTGCGCGTCGTGGCCCGACGCCGCGGGATCACCGCAGCCGGGATCTGGCGCCGGCCCGACGAGGACACCGGCGGCGCCGGCACAGCACACGACCAGGGAACTCTGCGCCCAGGCTCCGCGGTCCGCCCGACCGTCGACGTGCTCACCCTCGGCCTCGATGCGGGCGCCGATGGCTGAGCTCACCCAGCTCCCACTGCGCGCACGGAGACCCTCGCGCCTCACCGGGACCCACTCGCCGCGCCCACTAATCGCCGTCATGGGCCTTGGCGCCATTCTGCCTATGAGCGCCCTCACCTTCGTTCTCCTGCTGCCCCAGATGCAGGACGCGTACCACCAGGACCTCTCAATCCTGGCCCTGCTCGCCGTGCAGCAGCTGCAGACGGGCCTCGGCCCCGACCTCGTCCTGGCCCTGGTGGCCAACCAGACCTCGCGGACCAGGGTCCTGGTCGCGGCGGGTGGATTCTTCACCGCGACCGCCGCCGTCCTATGGCTGGCCGGTGTGTTCCCCAACCAGATCCTGCTCTACGCGGGCGCCATCGGGGTGGTGCTCGGGGGCGGCGCGCTGACCTCGACCCAGAACTCCCTTCTCTGCGACTACTACCCGGTCAGCCTGCGACCGCGTGTGATCCTGGCCCAGCGGACGGCCCTCGTGTTCGGCCTCACCCTGTCCCCGCTCCTGGTGGGGACCCTGGCCTACGCCTTCGGCTGGCAGGCGTCGTTCTTCGTCCTGGCTGCCGGTGCCCTCGTCTTCGTGGTGCTGGCGGCGCGGCTCCCGGACCCGGTCCCGACCGGCGCCCTTCGGGGGGCTGACCCGGAGCACGCCGAACCCCCGGCCGAGCCGGCCACGCTGCCCGAGGCCGCCCGGGTCATCGCCACCACCCGATCCCTCCGCCTGATCTACTACTCGCTCCCGTTCCTGCTGGGGACCGTGCTCGGCCTCGCGTTCTACGCCACGGCGTACTACGAGAACGTCTTCCACCAGGACGCCGCGCACCGCGCCCTGCTCTTCGGCCTGGCCGAGCCCGGAGCGGTCATCGGTCTGGTCGTCGGGACGGTGGTCCTGCCGCGACGCATCGCCGCCGACCCGGGAAGGGCGGTGCGGACGATCGCCTGGCTGGCCATTGCTGCCGCCATCGGGGCAGCGGGCCTGGCCCTGGCACCCGATGTGGCCGTCGCCTATGCCGCGCAGCTGGTCTTCGCCACTGCCTCGGCCGTGGTGATCGCCGGCGTGTACGCGATGCTCTCGGTGGCACTCCCGACCCGCATGATCACCTTGGGCTTCGGGCTCTCCACGGTCTGGCTGACGTTCGGCGCCCTCCTCATCGGTCCCCCCGGGGGCGTCCCCACCATCAATTCCCTCATCACCAATGCCTTCGGCTACCGCGCCTCGTTCTGGGTCTTCGTGCCGCTGTTCGTCATCGGCGCGTTGCTTCTCCGCTCGGCCTCCCGATTCGTGGCGGAGGACATCGCCAAGCGCAGGATCACCGAGGCGGCGGATGCCATCGTGCGACAGGAACGGGCCGACGGGACGGGCCGTCTCCTCATGATCCGCTCGCTGGACGCCGGCTATGACGGCGTCCAGGTCGTCTTCGGCGTGGACCTCGATGTGGGCGACGGCGAGATGGTGGCGGTGCTCGGCACCAACGGCGCCGGCAAGTCCACGCTCATGCGGGCCATCTCCGGCCTGGTGGTGCCGACCGCAGGGGAGGTCATGTTCGACGGCACGGCCATCACCACCTACGAGGCCCACCGGATCACCCAGGCCGGCATCCTGCAGGTGCCCGGAGGCCGCGGCATCTTCCCCGGGCTAACCGTGGCCGAGTGCCTGCGAGTGGCCGGTTGGCTCTACGACAACGATGACCAGGACCTGGCCCGGGCCACCGAGACGGTCCTCGACTACTTCCCCGCGCTGTCCCACCGCTGGCACACCCCGGCCGGCTCACTCTCGGGTGGTGAGCAGCAGATGCTCAGCCTCTCCATGGCCTTCATCGCCAAACCGAAGTTGCTGATCATCGACGAGCTGTCCCTGGGGCTCGCCCCCACCGTCATCGAGAGCCTGCTGGGCATCGTCAAGGGCATCCACAACAACGGCACCGCCGTCATCCTTGTCGAGCAGTCCATCAACCTCGCCCTCCGGCTCTGCGATCGAGCCATCTTCATGGAGAAGGGTCAGGTCGTCTTCTCCGGGTCGACGGCCGACCTGCTCGAACGCCAGGACATCGTCCGGGCCGTGCTCCTCGGCGGAGCCGACGATTCGCCGGCCGACACGATGCCGGACGTCGCGGGCGACCCGGCAATCTTCGCGCCCACGGCGGAGGCACCCTCGGCTCCTTTCGACACCGTGCTGTCGGCCCGCGGTCTCTATCAGCGCTTTGGCGGGGTGGTAGCGGTTGACAATGTCGACCTCGACCTCTATCGGGGCGAGATCCTGGGGCTCCTCGGGCCGAACGGTGCCGGCAAGACCACCATCTTCGAACTGCTGTCGGGCGAGCGGCGCTCCCAGCGAGGGCGGATCACCATGGGAGAGGACGACATCACGTCCTGGCCCGCGTATCGAAGAGCGGAACATGGGCTCGGTCGCTCCTTCCAGGCCGCCCGCCTGTGGCCCGGCCTCACGGTGCACGAGTCCGTCATCATGGCGATCTCACACCACGTCTCTTCGCCCGGGGCGGCGGCAGCCATACTCAACCTGCCGACCGTGCGCCGATCGGAGCGCCGCCTGCGCCAGGCCGCCGACGACATCCTCGGGCCGCTCGGGCTGGCGCAATACGCGGATCAACTGACATCCGATCTCTCGACGGGTGTGCGACGCCTTCTCGAGCTGGCGGTGATCATCGCCATGGGCCCGAGCATCGTCCTGCTCGACGAGCCGTCCGCCGGCCTGGCCCAGGCCGAGACGGAAGCCATGGCACCGGTCCTGCTCGAGACCAAGCGCCGCCTCGACTGTTCGATGATCCTCATTGAGCACGACATGGGCCTCTTGCGCCGGTTGGCCGATCGGGCCATCGCCCTCGACGCCGGCGCCGTCGTCACGACCGGGAATCCAGAGGACGTCCTGAATCATCCATTTGTGATTGAGTCCTACCTCGGAGTCGCCACTCCGTGAGCAGTCGTCCCCGCGATGCCGTTGTCGTCCTGGCTGGTGTGGCACTGGCCGCCATGGTCCTGACGTCCTGCCACACCGCGCCCCGCCTGGGTGTACCCACGACCGTCTATCCGGTCAACGGTCACTGCGACACCTCGGCCGTTGTCGAGGTGGGCGCCTCCCTTCCTCTGAGCGGGTCCGACAGCGTGGCCGGGCATGCCCAATTGCTGGGCCTCGAGTTGGGCGTCAACGAGATCAACGCCGCCGGCGGCGTCCTGACGGCCCATCGGTGTCTGGAATTGCTCTACAAGGACGATCGCTCCGATCCCGCTGTCGACAATCAGGCGCTGTTGGACCTGGTGAACCAGGAGAAGGTCTCGTTTCTCGTGGGACCCTTCCTGGCCCTGGAAGATCCGGCCAACGTCGACCACATCGGTGCGCTCGGGACCGCCGCCGGGACCTACTCCGCTCTCGCGGTGACCTTCAAACCCAGTGCGTTCCCCAACACCTTCCCCATCGCATCATCGATGGCGGACCAGGCCAGCGTTCTCGTGGCGGCGGCCAAGCGGCAGCACCTCGACCGCGTTGCCCTTGTTCGCTCCCCCTCGGAGGTGGCCGCCGAGGGGGCTACCGCATTTCGGAGCGACGCCCGTTCGGCCGGTCTCACCGTCACCGCAACCACCTTCGTCGTCGATTCCCGGGAAACTGCGACGTCGGCGTTGACCGACCTCGGGGCGGCGCATGCGAGCGCAGTGGTGGTCTTCGACAGCGGGTCGACCCTCCCGCCGTTGCTGGCGGCACGCCGAAGCGCTGGGTCGAGGCTGCCCGTGCTCGTCTCCACGCAGGGAGCTCAGGTGCTTCCAACCGCGGCCATCAACGGAGTCCAAGTAATCGTGTCCAAGTCACTCGTGGTTTCACGCCGCGTTCCGGTCAATCTGGAGTCGTTCCGTTCCCAGGTGCTCCGCGCGCTCCATCAGGCGCGGCTCGGCGGCCCCATCACGCCCTATGCGCAGGGGTACGACGCCGTGCAGCTCTTCGCCAGCGCCGCCAATGGAGTCAACGCGGATGACTCGGGCAGCATCCGAACTTTCATCGAGAATGCCAACTTCGAGGGGCTCCTCGGAACATACGACTACACCTCGGGCGACCACGAGGGATTAGCCGCGTCACAGCTCGCCGTTGCTCCGCTCGATTCGTTGTCCAACGGGCTCTACGTGGTGACACCCCGGTGAAGTCTCCGGAGAACGTGGGGCGCGCCGCGAGGAAGTTGCGGTGCACGACGATCTGCTCACGAACGATTCCCAGATCGCTGAAAGCGACGCGCAAGGATGCGAAGGAGACACAGAGTCCTCGAAATCCAAATTCGCGTCTTGCTCACCCCAAGGTCACGCCGACAAGGACCTGACCTTGGGGAGGTTCCCACTTTGGCCCTCTGAACTGGGCTTTGGTGGAGGTGATGGGATTTGAACCCACGGCCTCTACATTGCGAAAGTACTGGTTCTCGGCGTTTTGACCAGGCCCTTTCCGAGGACATTGCTGGTCGCGGCGTTTCGATGCCCTCAGGTTCCCTCACGATCCCTCCCCTTCCCGCACGGTAAAGACACGTAAAGACACAGTCGGACACAGAGTTTGTGGGGCCTGTCCACGGATCGGTACTCACGTCCGATCGGGCCGACTGCCTGAACCCGCCAAGGCGACCTTACGGGAGCCTTCCGCACCGGGCTCCCTCCGCCACCACGAGGATCGGCATCACTCCGCGTTCAGGATCAGGTTGGTCGGAGTCTTGGCGGCCCGCCGACCCGGGATGGCGGCGACCAGGTTGGCTAGCACCAGCGCGCCCAGCGCGACGAGCCCAGTGGCCAGAAGCGGGACGGTGGGGTCGGGGATGGCGAAGAGCTCGTGGGCGAAGAGGACCCACATGGCGCGGCCGAACACGATGCCGAGCGGCACTCCGATGACGACCCCGATGGCCACGGACACCGTTGACTGCCACGACAGCACCGCCGAGAGTTGGCCGCGGGTGAAGCCGAGCGCTTTGAGCAGGGCCAGGTCCCGCCGCCGTCGCCGGACTGAGGTCAGGAGCGTCAAGGTGAGAGCCACTACAGCACCGGTGGACAGCCCGACGGCCAGGATCAGCGGGGCCGCCCCCATCGCCTGATAGTCGGTGATCTCGGCCGGGCGGATGTCGGTGAAGCTGATGATGCCGGCGGACCCCGCCTCGAGTCGGTTCAACGAATTCACCATGGAGGCGAGGGAGCGCTGTTCCGTCGCCGCACTCACCGACGGCGCCAAGCGCACGAGGATGGCGTTCGGGCCGGGGTCAGACAGGCCAAGCAGCGCCGGCACCGTCGGGGGGATCAGGCTCTGGTCGACGAAGGCGCCCGAGCCGATGGACAGGTGCAAGCCGAACCCTATGCCGACGGTGGGCATGGTGGCCACGCCCACGATGTGCAGCTGGGCCGCCTTCGAGCCTCCGGACACGCGGACGGTGTCGCCTACCCGCTTGTGCAAGCTGGAAAGGGTCTCCGCCCCCAGGACGACCTGATTGGGGGCGTCGACTTCGTGGCCCGACAACAGCGCAGGGCCGACTTGGGCCCGGGTGGCGCCTGCGACGACCGGAACGGCCTGACCGTCAAAGAGGAGCGAGTCGAAGTAGATGCCGGACCAGCCTGTGACGGATCGGTCGTGATCGAGGAGCTGGGCGGCCTGGGTCTGCGGGACGTTGCCGTATCCCGCGTCCGACTCGAGCATCGCGCTCCAGTTCCATCCGTAGAGGCGGGGGGTGCCGATGAGTGTGTTCAGGCTGTTGCCAAAGGTGAGAGTGCTTACCACCACGACGATGGCGAGGGTCGAGGCCAGGATGGATGAGCGCACCGGGACCGACCTGCGCCCGCGGCCTCCGTCGAGGGCGAACCGGAGCCCAAGCAACGCCGGGGCCGGCACGTCGACCCGGGAGGCGGCATGTGTGATCTGGGGCACCCGCCGGAGCCGGTTGGCCCGGCGGGCCGCCCGCAGGCCCGGGGTGCCCCGGTAATTCAGTGCGGCGCCGACCGCGCCCAAGACGACTACCAGGGTCAGGGCACCGAGCCCGAGCACGGTCCAGTCGACGGAGAACCCCGAGGCCGGGACGACCGATTGCAGCGGCCCGAAGACAAGCAGTGGCGAGAGTGCGACGGCGACGACGGCTGCCCCCGCGGCCCCGAAAAGCAGGGAGATGCCGATCCCCAACAGGGAGTCGGTGGCTGTGTTCCATGGCCGCGCCCCGACGAACCACATGACCTCGCGCTCCTCAGTGGTCAAGAGGATCAGGCGCGCCATGAGCTGAATAGCGATGAGGACTGTGGCCAGGCCGGCGATGAGGCCGAAGACGGCCAACGCGATCGATTCCGGCTTGACCGCCTGCTGTGCCTCGCTCTCGATGACCGACGTCACATGGAAGTAGTACGGGTACCCGGGAGGCAGCAGGTGGAGATAGCTCGACTCGACTTCCGGCACGTCGGCCGCGCCGTGACGCAGTGTGAGCCCGCTCCAGGCGTAGCTGATGCAGCAGGGCACCAGCGGGCGAGTCAAGGCGGGCGTGAGGATCATGCTGGGGATCGTGTCGATCTGGTCCTGCACGACTTCGGTGTTGGCGACCCCGATGCCGGTGATCCGCACATTGACGATGCGGGTGGCCGGAGCCGTCGGGAACCCGTTCTGCCCGAGCTGCGCGTTGGAGAAGAACCCGAAGCGGACGACCGAGCCGACGTGCCACCCGTACAACTTGGCGGCGAACTCGTTGGCCATAGCCTCGTCGGGCCGGCGCGGGTTGGGCCGGGTGCCCTGCAGGATGGTCATCCGATCCTGGTTGAAGTAGAGCCCGTTCAGGCTGGCAATGGGGTCGAAATTCGAAGTGAACAACGGACTGTGGGTGTCGACGAGTCCCGCTGCTGTCACCGGCACCGCGTTGGGCGAGACGTACGTCTCAATCGACTTCACCTGGGGCAGGCGGGCGATCTCCTTGAGAATCTTCGGGTTGTACAGCCCGACGTCGATGGCGATGTCGGAGGGGTTCGTTCCCTTCAGGAAGGTCGGGAAGGCCGACTCGCTGCGCCGGGCGCCGGCGATGCTGCCCAGGGCAAGGCCACCGACCAGCGCGACCAGTAGCACCATGCCGGCGTAGCTGGTCCAGCGCCGCGGCAGGTCGAGTCGGAGGCGGTACCAGGCGACCCGCCCGATCTCCCGGATCACCGGGTCCCACCCATCCGCCGTTTGCCGGGGTGCGGGGGCGCGCAGGCACAGTGAGGTGGCCGTATTTTCCTCCGTGTGTGGTGCGGCATGGTTCCTTTATCGCACACACCCCGGTCCTCGGACCAGGATGACAGCCGTACCGGGATGGTGGTGCTACCCAGCCACCCGCCCCTTGGCACGAGCCCAGCGTAGAGCCGGCGGGGCCGATGGCTCCGACCTGTCGCCGATGTGTTGACACATCACAATTGGTTGGTGGAGTTGAAGGTCTGTGGTGAAGATCTGAGGTGAAGATCTGAGGTGAAGGTGTGGAGGTGAAGGTGAAGGCTTGCTCGCCGCCCGAACCTTTGGACTGGCCGGCGTCTCGACGTCCATGTTGACCAGGGTCGAAGACGGCGTCCGGACCGCCTTGAGGATCCCTCAGGATTTCGCAGTGGCTGCCGGCATCGCGCTGGGCCTCCCGTGAAGCAGACGACGCCTCTCCGACAAGCGGACGTGTCCGAATTCGCAACCTACGACTACCTCGATGGCGTTGCGGTGCCGACGCCGCACGAGAGACCGGTGCCCGGACCTACGCACAGATTGATCGCATCTCCGGCCGGCTTTTCATTAGTCATGAGACCGATAAGGGCACGTAGACGAAGCACGTGACCTTGGGGGGATCCCATTTCAGGCCTCTGAGCTGGGCACGTGGTGGAGGTGAAGGGACTCGAACCCTCGGCCTCTACATTGCGAATGTCTGGTTCTCGGTGTTTTGACCAGGGCCTTTCCGAGGACTTTCCTGGTGGCGGAGTTTCGATTCCCTCAGGTTGCCTCACGATCCCTCCCCTTCCCGGCACGGTAAAGCCACGTAAAGACACGCCCGAATGGAGTCCGAGGGTCGCCACGGACCGGTACTCACGTCCCATCGGCAGGCTCTCTCGATGCGCAGCGAATGGTGCTCGTGTCCTCTTGGCGACGATCACATTCCTAGGCGAGCAATGGGACATCTTCGACCCAGAAGCCGTGGTTTGGTGCCCGGCAGGTCGAGCGATATTCCTTCCGCCAGCAGCCGGTCACTAACGGATCGGGATCTGGACTCCGATGTTCGTCCCGCTTCCCAGCGGGCTCTCGATCTGGACCGTTCCTCCGAGCGCCTCAATGCGATCGGTGAGTCCGGTCAGTCCCGACCCAGCGCTGTGCGTTGGCTCCGCCGAGGCCGTCGTCTCGAATCGAGAGCCGGAGTGTGTTGTTCTGGAGATGGAGGGCGACCCAGAACACGCGACGCCTTCGCATGCTTTGACACGTTGGTGAGTGCCTCTGCAACGGTGTAGTACGCCGCTACCTCGACGTGGTCCGGGAGCCGTTGCTCAAAGTCGACGTCGAGCGAGACGCGAAGGGAAGAGCGGCGCCCGAGCGCTTTTAGCGCCGGCGAGAGGCCGCCCTCAGTGAGAATCGACGGATGAATGCCCCGCGAGAGCTCGCGAAGCTCATCGACAGCCGTCGTCAAACCCTCGGCGACCCGCCTCGTCTATGTGATTGGTGCCTCCACGGCCAAGGAAATCCCATATATCTCGCAAGCCTGGGTCAAAGGGGGTGACGCGGTGGCCAGTCGAATGCTGCCGCCGCACAAGAGCGCTACAGCAACTGCCTCGGCGGTAAGAAGGTTCGGGCGCGGGTCAAGACGAGCGCGCCCATAATTGGAACGACTAACCGCGGACCTGGGATTGTGATCTGAGCAGGCGGATCGTTCAGCGCATGCATGAGTTCCGACCGCCTCTCCGAGGAGAGTTCGGCGGCCATTCGGGAGAATGTGCCCGTCGACATCGGGTCGTTGATCGCCCTGTGAAGCCGGTAGTACCAGGTTCCTGTGGTCCACACGTCTCCGGACTCGACGGCCGAGAGCAAGGATGGGCTACCGTTGTTGCTCAGTATCGCGAGCAATGTCAGGTCGTCCACAACTTGGGGCATGTTGAACGGGCCGAAGCTCGCGACCTACATCGAAGCCAAGTCGGGATCTTCCTTGCCGATTCGAATGATCTCTTGTTCGTAAGTTCCGTCGGTGAGAATCTGGCGAATGAACTTCGAGACCGCAGCCGACATCGGCGTTCTCGCGGGACCCTCCGGAGATGGCAGAAGCTCGCCAGTCGCAGCCGCACGCTGCCGCGCCTGCTTCACGGCGTCCTGCAGTTCGGTTGGGAGCGTCACATGCAACGTCACGACACAAGGCTACCAACTCAGGTTTTGATCCCCCGGGCATCGCGAAATCGCGCCTGTTCCGTGCAAGAGACAGTTCCATGCGAACGAAATCAGGATGGTAAAGACACGTAAAGACACGCCCGGCCCGATTGCGCCTCCCGTCGTGACGGACGTCCGGCAATCGGCCTGTGAGCAGGAGCTTTGGTGAAGCCGGCCAACTCGCATCTTTGAGCTCTACGACCAATCATGTAGCGCTCAACAGTGTCCTGGGGCTCCCACTTTGGGCCTCTGACCTGGGCCTTTGGTGGAGGTGAAGGGACTCGAACCCTCGGCCTCTACATTGCGAACTTAGCGCTCTGCCAGCTGAGCTACACCCCCGGCAGGACCCAGAATAGTCGGGCTGTGGGAGGCTTCCGGAGAGGCAGGGTGGTGTGCGCTCAGCGGGCAGCGGGCCCGCGGCGCCTTGAACTCGTCGTCGTCCCAGGCACCGGGGTAACCCGCTGTCGCCAGATCCTCGGCCGGCAGTTCTGAGGAGTGCGGTGCGCGTCGGGTACGGCGACGCTCCTGTTCGGCCTCGAGCTCCTTGGCATAGGCCATCAGACCCACGAGCCCGAGCGCGGCCAGAGCGGTGAATCCGGTGAAGATCCAGACCAGATGCATCCCAGGAAACACGCCGATGAGTGCAGTGGAGATGGCCACACCACTCAGGCAGCGCAACAGCATGGTGCAGCTCCGTTGTGCCTGCTCGCGGCGCAACGACGGCAACGTGACGCTCACCTCGGGCAGACAGGCCGGCTCGGGCCGGTCGAGGACGCCGACGTGTTTGAGCGCGAGCTGTCTTCGCCGTCGACATCGG
>CAVSOT010000001.1:0-785389 GCA_963729695.1 uncultured Acidimicrobiaceae bacterium | reverse complement strand
AAGAAAGTCCAGGTCAGAGCGTTGCGGAGGGGCTGACCAGGAGGGTGCTGGAAGCCCTGCCAACATCTCTGCCAACATAGTTGGGCGATGCGAGGCTCCAAGCGATACCGGGCGGGGGCGTGGAGGTTGGTGGTCGCGGCTGGGTCGCACCCTGATACCGGGCGTCGGCGGACCGTATACGAAACTGTCCACGCGCCCAACAACCGGGCCGGGGCGAAAGCGGCCGATGCCCGCCTGGCTGAGCTGATCGCCGGCGGTCGAGTCCGGTCAGGATCCTCGACCCACGGCGGGGCGGGGCCCCACGGTTGCGGAGCTCGCCCAGCTGTGGCAGGAGGCCAACCTACCCAGGCGGGACGGGCGAAGCGGGCAGTGGACGGGCTGGTCACCGAAGACAGCCAAGACAGTGGCGGACAACTTCCGTTCCTACCTCCTGCCGGAGATCGGCCGCCGCCGTGCCGACGCGGTCACTGCCGTACAGCTCGACCGCCTCTACCGGAAGCTGCAGGACGACTCGGGACTGTCCCCCTCGGTGGTGGTGCGATGCCACGGCCAGCTCCGCGCCATGTGGAACTGGGCGGTACGTAAGAAGCTGGTCGAGGCCAACCCAGCCCTGGCGGCGGACCCGCCCCGAGTGAAGCACCAGCCGCTCGCCATCCCCGACATGGCTCAGGTCAGGGCGGTACAGGCCGTGGCTCCAAAGGACATTGCGGCATTCATCCAGCTCGCCGCCACGGTGGGAGCCCGCCGGGGAACTCTGGTGGCCCTTCGCTGGCGGGACGTGGACCTCGAGCGGGGCACGATCACCTTCACGCCGCGCCATTGCCGACTCGGCCGACGGGGAGGTGGAGAAGGGCACCAAGGCCGAGCGCCCCTATGTCGTGACCCTGGGGACGGCGACTGTAGCCGTGCTCCGAGAGCATCGGCTCCGTGCCTCCGAGCGCGCCTTAGCGATCGGCTCTCACCTCGCTCCCGAGTCGTTCGTGTTCTCCGACGACGGGGGTGTCTCGCACTGGAACCTGGGGTGGCCGTCCCACGCCTGGGGGATTTACAGCGCGAAGGCTGGTGTGCCTGGATTGCGGCTGCACGATCTTCGGCACTGTGCCGCCAGCCAGATGCTGATGAACGGGATACCAGTGTCGGTGGTCGCGGAGCGGCTCGGATGCACCGAGGCGAACGTGTTGCGCACCTACCGTCACTTCATTCCGGGCTCGGACCGTCACGCCGCTGAGCTCATGGATCGCCTCCTCGGCGAACAAGGAGCGTGAGCCCCAGAGGCGATCGTGACCTTCAAGAGATTCGGCGCGTCGTCGGTGCGGCGTCGGTGGCAAGTCCGAGACGCGGAGCTAGTCGGGCTGCCCGTCGATTAATCGGGCCACTGCCTCCCGAGGTATGAGCACCTTGCCATCGAGATGAGGCACTCGCGGCAATAACCCCTTTCGGACGAGGCGGCCGATCGTGTCATCGGAAACCTGGAGAACTTCGGCCGCTTGGGACACGGTATATACCGCGGGGGAGCACGCTTGGAGTCGACGCAGGTGCGGTTCGAGTACTCGGCTTGATAGCGCGCTCTACGGCAGCCTCCACGAGGGCTTCGATGGTGCCAGATGCCGGATCCACCCGACCGCCCTGAGCGACCCCGTCCTCCTCATCCGAGGATCGGACGGGGAGTGGACGGATGCGGGGCCCAGTCATCGACCGACGTCCTCGAGACCGGCACCGTTCCGGCAGCCGGCGGATGGTTGTCGGTGTTGGAAATGGTTGACGGAAAGAGGGACGCCCGCACCGTAGCGCCACATCATGTCTACCGTGGAGGAAATGCCACCTCGAGTACGCTCACCGTCTTTCGGACTCGGACAGGTGCCGAATATTCCCCCTCTCGACAGTGCTCGTCTTCCTTATTAGGACAGAGACCGTGGGTGTCGCAGGGCGCATGGGTGTCCTTCCTGGCTCGACAGACTCGAATCCGGATTCCGTGGGGCACGCCGAGCTCATACACCGACAGCGGCCAATCTCGGCCTTCTGCCTCGCCGAGGCTGAAAAAGCCTCTTGATCGCAGTTTGAAAACGGCCTGGGCGGCTGTGTCTTTGATAACGCCGCCCTCGGCCGCCAATGGCCCGGTGACGCACGCCAGGTACCCGCCCCTGCTCGACAAGCGGAGCCCTATGGCCCCAATCGCGTCGTGTTGTCGATCGCCGACGCAGCCAGTCATCGCCACTGACGCTGGCCTCGGCAATCGACAGCTCGTTGTAGAGAGTCGCGATGAGCAGTGACAGTGTCGATGCGACGAAGCGCGTCTGACTTGGGAGCTGACCTCCGGCCAAGCGCCAGGCCGCAACGGCTCGCCGGGAAGGCCGGCCGACATTCGCCAACGGCTGTGAAAAGCTTCGATGCATGCTGAGCTGCTCACTCAAAGTGCTCATGAGGTCGGCTTTGTTAGAAGAGGGAGTGGGAGGTTGCGAAAAGCGTTGGCTGGATCGGGACTTCGCACCGTCCGAGTCCTTCGGACGGAGCGTGGATGGCCTGAGAAGGCGGGTCGCGCCCGTGAGCGGGTGCTGATTGGTCCGCCGGGAAGTCTCCTTTCCTAGGACGGTCATTTTTGTCTTGCTCGTCGGGACAGCCCTTGTCTTCCCTGTCGGGACAGCCACCGCCCGTCTTCGTTACGAGGGTGTCATCAGGCTTCGGACGGGGGCGCACTTGAATGCCGTCGGGGAGCTGGAGGCGATAGCCAGAACGGGGGCCGCCGTCTCGCCCGGCGACCCGCTCAAACACGACGAGACGGGCCGAGCTCAGTATGTGGACGGCGCGGGCCGCGGTGTCCTTGGTTACTCCGATGCCGCGGGCGATATCCCGAACGCCTACGGGTGCGACCCAGCCTTGGTCGCTGGGGTGGGCGGCCAGGGCCAGATCCTCCAGGGCGGCCCATGCCAGGACGCCCAGTTGGCGACGCCACGCTCGGCTTCGTGCATCGATCCATAAGGTGCAACCGGTGGTGTCCGGATTGGTTGGCCGGGTCTTCGGGTCGGTCGTCATTGGCCGGCCTCTTCGTTTCGGTTGTTTCCGTCACCTGGGGCCGGTCGGGCGGGAAGAACGAACCAGCCTCCGGCCCTGGCGGTATGGCCACGCTGCCGGCCGTGCTGGCTGGCGCAGAGGCGAGTGAGATAGTCGTGGGCGGCTTGCAGTGGTACGCGGCGGCTGGCACCGATGTGGACGTAGGAGAGTTCGCCGGTGTCCATGAGTTTGTAGAGGGTGGTGCGACTAACGCCGATGAGTTGGCTGGCCTGGTGGACGGTGAGAAGCAGCGGGAGAGCGACGGGACTGTTATCGACCGGCACGCTGGCGATCTCCTTCCAGGCGGGGGTGAGTGGGGGAATGGTCGGTCGTGTTTCCATCGCATCGCGGGTGGCACGCAGCGATTGTCGGGCCGCGGCTCGGGTCAGGCCGAGGCGTTTGGTGGCCCGGTCGAGCGGCAGGCCGGCGACGGCAACCTGGTAGGCAACGGCGGCGTCGAGCGGGTCGAGCCGACGAGCGGGGACGGCATCGACTAGCTGCATAGTGGCCGTCTCGGGGAGGGACGGTTCGCTGCTGTCGGGTTGGATGGGCGTGAGGTCAGGGTCGAAGTCGACCGTACGTCGAGCGGTCCGGCGGTAGGACTCGTGGATGGTGCGGAGATGGGGACGATCCGGTGCGACGCACTCGCGGTCGGAGTCCGATTGCTGTCGTCGTTGTGCTCGCTGAGTAAATGCTCGACGTAGTCGTGGACCGCTTTGAGGGGTACCCGTCGGCTGGCGCCGCGCTTGACGGACTTGAGCTCGCCGCTATCGATGAGCTCGTAGATGGTGGATCGGCCCATGCCCAGGAGTTCGGCTGCCTGGTTGACGGTCAGCAGCAGCGGCACGACGGGTAACCCCGAGTGAGGATCCCGAGGTGCGCCGAAGGGTTGGGGAGGGGGAGTCATGGGTTGGACCTCCTGAGCTGTGGGCGGGTTGATCGAGCGGGAGCGGGGTTCGGGGAATGAAGTGCGGCGGTGGTCGCCGGCGAGAGCATCGAGGGCGGAGCGGAGCGTGGCGCGCGTCTGGCGATGGTCGAGTCCATGGCGACTACCCGCGGTTGAGGGATCCTCGTCGAGGAGGGCAACCCGGTAGGCGATGTCGAAGCTGGCGGGGTCAAGCCGGCCGGATCGGGCGCTCTCGACGAGGGCGAGTGCCAGCGGATCAGCGCCGGCCTGGTCCGCAAGACTCATGGTGGTCGTGTTGTTGAGGTTTCCCTGTGGGAGGGTGCGGGCGCTACGGCGGCGATAGGCATCGTGGCTGGTGCGCAGGTGTCGTGCCGCGGCCCTGATGATCAGGCGGGCGGGACGCGGGTGGCGTTCGCCGGCGTGGGCCGCGATGGCCAGCCAGGCGGCGCTGATGGTGTCGGTGTCGAGTTCGTCACGGCTCGTCCATGGGCCGCCGCCCCGGGCCGTCTGCCAGCGCCGACCGGCCGCGACTCGCAGCCCGGGAATGATCGCAACCAGGACGGCGTAGGCAGCGAGTCCGTCGTAGTGCGCGGCGAGCAGAAGTCCGCTGAGCAGTCGGCAGGACTGCTCGGCGGCACCCAAGCATCCGACCGCATCGAGGATCTCGGCGGGGGAGTCGAAGCCGTCGAGTTGTGGGGCGGCCTGCTTCCAGATGGCGACGTGTTGATGGGCATCGGGTGGGGAGGCGCGCCGGGCCCAATCCATCTGTAGGGCGACCCACACGCTTCTGGGGGCGTGAGAAGCAGCCCCGGGAGAGTCCACGCCCCAGGGCGTACCGGTGGTATGCGCTGGAGAGCGCGGCGGCACCACGACAGTGTTGGTTGTTTCGGGGTGTCGGTCTGTTGGCTATGTCCGTTCGCCTTTCCGGATTCGATCGGGGAAATCGGTTCTCATAACTAGGGCGGGGCTGATGTCACTCATGGCGCGATGGGGTCCTCACCTACCGGGGCCGGGGTGGCCGATCTGCTACACGCCCAGGGTCCGTGTCCTCTCCGGCAGGGGAGCGAAGTGCAGGCTGGTCGTGGCGGGCGGCCAGATTGAATAGCGTCGGCTGGATGGCGGCTGCTGGCCGGCGGTGTTGTGCAGCCGCCTGGGACGACGTGTCGGTCAGCTGCCGGCGCCGGCTGGGTGGGCGAGCGGGCGCCGCTTCGGTCGGTGCTGGGCTGTCCGGTCGAGTAGGACAGCCGTCGCTGTGGTCCCGGGCCGGCGAGTGCCTGTCTTTGTCATTTGGACAGTGGTCGCGGCTGTCGTTCGCTTGTGGGACAGCGGCTGTCTTGCCGATCGGGACAGGAGTCGTTGGCGTTGGGTAGGGCGGTGTCTGGATGGTTCGGGCGGGCTCGCAGCTCAACCCCGTCGGGGAGTTGGAGCCGGTAGCCGGAACGCCACCGGCCGTCTGGTGCGGGGACGCGCTGCCGGACGACCAGACCAGCCGCCCCCAAGGCCGCGACGGCCCGGGCGGCGGTGTCTTTGGTGACCCCGACGCGGCCGGCGATATCGCGGACACCGACGGGCGCGACCCAGCCCTGCTCGCTGTGATGGGCGGCGAGGGCCAGGTCCTCGAGGGCGGCCCAGGCCAGCGGACCCAATCGTCGACGCCAAACACTGGATTGTGCCTTCACGATCAGGTCGCCGGCCGGCGCGCTGCCCGCGGCGGTGGCGCTCCGGTCAGGTCCGCCTGTATGGCGATCCGGTGTGGTTGGGGATGGATTGGTCATCACTTCGTGTGGGACCGGGTGTGTCACTTTGGGGACTCCGGCGATGGGGGAGTGCTGCTGCGCGTTCAGTTGTGGGTGCTCACCTCGTAGCCATCGAAGTGTCACAACGGCCTGTCACCTCTACGCCGAGGCTGGCGCCACCCTGGGTGTGCTGTCTGGTATCGGCGAGCGCGACCGGCATGCGTCAATGTCGCGTCTGGTCCGGTCGTGGCCCGTGTGAATCAAGCCCGAGCCCGGCTCGTAGGTCATGCTTGGCCGTTCGCCCCGCGCTTGCGGAGAAGCAAACGGGTGGTGGTCGCAGCGGTTGCTTGGGACGGCACATCTCAACCCGAGGGCGCCGCAAAGGGGAATGTCGATCCAGGCTGCACGGAGTTTTTTCTGTCCGTGGGTGTCCGTGGCCGTATTGGTCGAAAAAACGGGGTGGTGGGCGGCGCCGTTTATTAGGTGATGACGCATGTTGGGTCGCGCCCAGAACGTCTGCTGGCGGGGTGAGCGGCGGTGTTGCGGCTGGCCAAGTTGACCGACGCCGAGTATGTGCTGGACCAGGTGGCGGCCGGGGTGGAGGACTACTACTTGGGGTCGGGGGAGGCCCCGGGGGTGTGGACGGGCCGGCTGGCCGAACAGCTGGGCCTGGTCGGGGTGGTCCAGGCCGACGATCTGCGTTCGTTGATCGACGGCTGCGATCCGAGCAGCGGGGAGCGGCTGGCCGGGTCGAAGCCGGCCACGGTGCGAGCCATTGACGCCACCTTCTCGGCGCCCAAGAGCGTGTCGCTGCTGTGGGCGTTCGGGCCGCCCGAGGCGGCGGCGGCGGTGTCGATCGCCCATGTGGAGGCGGTCCAGGCGGCCTTGGGGTTCGTGGAGGGCCGGGCGGCGGTGACCCGCCGGCAGGTGAACGGCCAGCGCCAGCGGGCGGCGACGTCGGGGTGGGCGGCGGCCACCTTCGTGCATCGGGCCAGCCGGGAGGGTGATCCCCAGTTGCACACCCACGCGGTGATCCCCAACCTGGTCTGCCGGGAGGACGGCGCCTGGGTGGCCATCGACGCCACCGCCCTGTACCGCTGGGCCAAGGCGGCCGGCTCGGTCTACCAGGAAGAGTTGCGTCGCCGCCTGTCGGCCCGGCTGGGGGTGGGCTGGGGACCGGACCGCAACGGCTGCCGGGAGATGACCGGGCTGAGCGAGGCGCAGCTGCGGGCCTTCTCGAAACGGACCGCCCAGATCGAAGCCCACCTGGCCGCCACCGGCCAAGTGCTCACGGACGGCAAGGCCCGCATGCAGGCCGACGAGGCGGCCAGCCTGGCCACCCGGGCCCGCAAGGACCGCAGCCTGACCCCCAACCGGCTGCGCGGCCGCTGGGATCGCGAAGCCGTCGCGGCGGGCCTGCCCGTCGGTGACGCCCTGCTGGCCGCCGTGACCCGCCCCGCTCCTGTTGCTCCGATTGGTCGGGCGGAGCTGCGGGCGCTGTTCGACCGGCTGGTCGACCCCGAGGCCGGGTTGTGCGCCCATGGGTCCCGCTTCGGCGAGGCCCAGGTGGTCGAGGCGGTGGCGGCCTGGGGGGCGGGCCGACTCACCGTCGCCGATATCGAGACACTGTCGGGGGCGTTCCTGGCCTCGGACCGGGTGGTGCGTCTGGTCAACCGGGACAGCACCGGGCGGGCCCCCGGCCAGTGGTCGACGGTGGCGCACCGCCGCCTAGAAGACCGAGTCCTTGACCATCTGGCCGTGCTGGAACAGCGTCAAGTGGCGCCGCTCGACCAGACGGCGGTGACGGCCGCCCTGGCCCGCGCTGGGCGACTCGGTGACGATCAAGCCGCGGCGGTGGCCCTGCTGGCCGGGCCCGGGGCCGGGTTGCGGGCGCTGATCGCCCCGGCCGGCTACGGCAAGACCACCACCCTGGCCGCCGCCGTGGACGCGGCACCGCGGGCCGGCCGGCCGGTCCTGGCCGTCTCGACCACCAATCAGGCGGTGGGCCAGTTGCGCCAGGTGGGGATCCCGGCCACCACCGTGGCCCGCTTCGCCTTGGACCACGACGAGTTGCCTCCGGGTTGTGTGGTGATCGTGGACGAGTTCTCCCAGCTGTCCACCCGCGACGCCCAGGTGGTGCTGGCCGCGGCCGTGGCCTGCCCGGGCGGGCAAGTCTGGATGGTGGGCGATCCCCTCCAAGCCCAGCCCGTCGGCGCCGGCGGTCTGGCCTGCTGGCTGTCCGACCAAGCCCGACACGCTCGGGTGGCGACCGCCGAGCTGACGGTCAACCGCCGCCAAGCCGACCCCATCGAACGCGACGCCCTCCGCCGTTTCCGGGCCGGTGACATCCCCACCAGCCAGGAGCTGCGCGACCAGGCCGGCTGGGAGCACCACCACGCCGACCGCACCCAAGCCCTGGAGGCCATGGCCGCAGCGGTACTCGGTGATCTCCAGGTGCACGGGCCGGACCGGGTGGCCGCCCTGGCCGTCACCCACGCCGACTGCGAAGCGCTGGCCGACCGCATCCGGGCCGAGCTCGTGGCCCAAGAGGTGATCGGCGGCCCGGCCCTGGAGGGACCGGGCTGGGCCGGACCCCGGGCCTATCAGGCCGGGGATCGCATCCTGCTGCACGCCCATGTCGATCTCGATGATGGCCGCCGGCTCACCAATGGCAGCGTGGTCACCGTCCGGCAGGTCACCCCGGCCGGGCTGGCCGTGATTGACGGCACCGGCCAGATCGCCCACATCGAGGCCGGGTTCGTGACCGGCCGTGCCGACGACGGCCGCCCGCTGGTGTCGCACGGCTGGGCTCGCACCATCGACGGGGTCCAGGGCGGCACCTGGGACCAGGTCCACTTGTTGGCCACCCCGGCCCTGGACCGCTACCGGGGCTATGTGGGCCAATCCCGCTCCATCGCCCCCACCCACACCTGGAACACCACCCGCCAGTCCCTCGACGACGGCGACCACGGCGGACGGCTGGTCAGCGAACCGCAGGGCACCCCGGCCGAACAGATCGCCGCCGCCCTGGCCCGAGCCCAACCCAAAACCTTCGCCGCAGTGGACGACCCCTACCGCATCGCCGCCGACCTGCGGCGCCGAACAAGATCGCCACCGAGCCCACCTGCGCGGCCGTCCCCCCGACGTCAGCGACCGCATCGCCCAGGCCGACGCCACCGTCCGGGCCCGCCAGCGTGACCTGGCCGACTGGGAGCAACGCCTGGGCCACTGGCAAGACCAGCAGGCCGCCACCGCCGGTCTGCGCGGCCTGACCCGCAGCCGCCGCCACCAGCACCACCAGGCCGGCCATCACATCGACACCATGACCCCCAACCTCGAGCGAGCCCGTCACGACCTCGACCAGGCCATCCTCCGAGCGCGACCAGTTCACCGCCGAGCAAACCCGGCGCGAACAGTTCGACCTCGCCAACCGTTGGCGGGTCGAGCGCATCGACCAACTCGACCAGCAGCTCGCCCAGCACTGGACCGAGGCGGTCATCGACGCCGCCCGAGACGGCCACCCCACCGCCTACGGCACCCAGCGCCTGCAAGCCGCCCGAGCCCACCTGGCCGCACGAGCACCCTCGGGCGGCGACACTCCGGCGCCCGAGGCCAGCAGCAGATCTGCAGCTACTCGATCACGCCATCCACGACCTCGTCCAACAGCGAGCCCGGCATCTCGCCACTCGAGCCCGGCCACCGGTCGGCCCGAGCGTCCACCAGCCCGAGCACGCCACCCACCTTGGCTACACGCCACCCACCCCTTCAGGACCGAAGCCTCAGTATTTGAGCCCACCAACGCGCCTGAAGACCTTCGTCGGATAGCCGGTCTGGCGGCGACGAGATACGCCAACTCAGTCACGGTCGGACTCATTCGCCTGCCGATCACGGGACGGCCGGTAGCATCGAGGACGTGAGCATCCGCCACGCTGACCTCAACGAGCTCGACCAGCCGAGCACCGTAAACAGCGAGACACGCCAGGCGCTGCACGAGTGGTGGAGCCGCTGGGACACCCTGCCCGCCACCGATCGGGACCGGCCCGTCGCCGAGGTGCTCGCCGAGCAACGCCAGCACGATTAGGCCGTGCCCGCCCGGTACGTGCTCGACGCCTCCGCCGGTGTTGACATCCTAGAACGGACCCCTGAAGGCCAAGCCCTCTCCACCGTCGTTCGCGCCACCGGCGACGACGAACCCGAGCTATGGACCGTCGAACACTTCCACCTGGAGGTCGCCAAAGTCCTCCGAAGAGACACCCTCACCGGCGTCCTCGACGACCAGCGCGCCACCCAGCTCATCGACGTCCTCGCCGACTGGCCCCTCACCGTCGTCTCCGTCGCACCCCTCCTCGTCGAGGCTTGGCAGCTGCGCAACAACCTCACCGTGCACGACGCCCTTTACGTCGTCGCCACCCGCCGCCTCGATGGCGCGACCCTCGTCACCACCGACCGCAAACTGCCCAACGCCCCCGGCGTGGACGTCCCCGTCATCACCCCCGACCAACTCGGCTGAGCCGCCCTTTCCCGGCAGACGAAGCAGCCCACGTCGCGCCTGAAAGAGCGAGGTCCTGAGCAGCCTGCTACCAAGGGGCCCAGTCAACCTCGATTGCAAGAAATCCTGAGTCTGGAGTCCACAGCGATCCTCTGGGACGCCACCTCTCAGATCCTATGTTCATAGCCGACATCACCCATCAACTTCACCACCGCCATCATCACCAACCGATATCACAAGCCATCAACACCACCCCGCAGACCAGCAACTCGACCCCTTCCACGATGCACCCACGACCATCCTTCAACAGCAAGATTCACAGCAGCAGACATTTGCCATTGAGAATGGCAACCGTGGGGAGCGGTATCCACGGTCGCAGCCGGCGGCGGTGGGAGGGTTTCCTGCTGGGTGCTGTGGTCGGGTGTGGCTCGGACATTTGCTGACGCCTTGGGCTGTCTTGATGGTGATCCGCCCACCCGGCTCACGGCCCCGATGGCACGACCGGTCGGGCGGGGTGACCTGAGAGGAGCTTGTTGCGCCAAGCCCGGTCAATGTCCTGTCCGCCGTCCCGGCCGTGCGTGCCGCCCTGCCAACAATCAATGAGGAAGAAGGACGGCATGACGACAAAGATGACAGATCCCCGCACCCGAGTCGTGGGTGGGGTGGACACCCACAAGGATGTGCACGTGGTGGCTGCTATCGACGGCCTGGGCCGGCTGTTGGGCACCACGTCGTTCCCGGCTGACGCGGCCGGCTATCGGGGCTTGCTGGGTTGGCTGCGGGCCCATGGCGCTATCGACCGGGTGGGGGTGGAGGGCTGCGGCTGCTGGGGTTCGGGCGTGGCCCGCCACCTGGAAACGAATGGGATCACGGTGATCGAGGTGAACCGGCCGAATCGGCAACGCCGCCGGCGGCGAGGTAAGTCCGACACGGTGGACGCCGAGAACGCGGCCCGTGCGGTACTCGCCGACGATGCCACCGCTATCCCCAAAACGATGACGGGTCCCATCGAGGCTATCCGGGTGCTGCGGGTGGCTCGCCGGGGGGCGCGCAAAGCCCGCGAGCAGGCGGGCGCCCAGTTCCAGGATCTGGTGGTCACCGCTCCGGAGCCGCTGCGAGTGCAGCTGTCGGAGGGCAAGCTGGCCGACCGAATGATGGTGGCGGCCCGATTCCGCCCGGGAAACCCCCACGATGTGGCGGTAGCCAACAAGCTGGCCCTGCGGTCGGTGGCTCGTCGCTGGCTGCAGCTCGATGACGAAGTGGCTGACCTGGATGCCCAGCTGAAGGTGCTGGTGCACGCCGCCGCCCCGGCATTGGTCCGTCGTCGAGGCATGGGCACCGACACGGTCGGAGCGTTACTCGTCGCGGCCGGCGATAACCCTGGTCGTCTCGACGACAAGGCCAGTTTCGCCGCCCTGTGCGGGGTCAGTCCGGTCGAGGCCTCCAGCGGAAAGACGGTCCGCCATCGCCTCAACCGGGGCGGAAACCGAGAGGCCAACGCGGCGCTATGGCGCATCGTGTTGGTCCGCATGGGCACCGACGCCGCGACCAAGGCTTACGTCGAACGGCGGGTCAAAGAAGGCAAATCCAAACGAGCCATCATGCGCTGTCTCAAACGCTACGTAGTCCGAGAAGTGTTCAGCCTGCTGCCCGACCAGCCAACTCCTCAAGCCGACGTCACCGTTCGCTAAGCCGCCTGAACCATCCTTACACCCGCAACTTGACAACAAGAGGAGCATCACCCCTGCGGGGATAGGCAGCGCCAGCGCGCGACCCGCGCGAACACTAGGCAATATCGGTCGTCAGTCGTTTCCCCTAGTGTGCCCGCCGGCCGGCGCTCTGTGGGTGAGCCTCGACATCTCTCTCGGAGCGACGCCGCGCCGGGCAAAGGTCCGAGGTTTGGTCCTCTCACTCGTCAGCTACTGGAGCTAAGCCGGACCTGCCGGGTATGTTTTTACTGGCCCGCACCGGACACAACACACATAGTCTATCGGGTGGGACGTGGGCGTTACGTCTGTGAGCGCCGCCTGGGACGGTCGAGGCGACAAGGAGGCGAGCTTTATCGAGACCGGTCGGTGACGCCCGCCCGTTCCGGACAGTCCTGATCCTGCCCCGCATGACGAGCGAGTCCCGGTATGGTTTGCGGGCGGCATTTACGGGAATGGTCGGCGACGCTCCAGGTCAGAGCCGCCCGCGGGTGTGCGGTGACGGTTCCTCATATGGGAATGCCCTCCCGTGGCAAGTAACAAGGACGCCTGAAGGGGCCTAGCGCGCTTGCTGGAGGCAGCAGTTTCAAGAAGTAGGGCCTCAACAGCGTGTGACCTCGCCTCCGGTATGGGTCGCCTGCGCAGCCGCTGGAGGGCAGAGGCCATCGGTTTCCGGCCGGTCACATCGTCCTCGCCGGGCACTCGCGACTTTCAACCGAGCGGTAGCGGCACGCTTCCGCACCCAGGTCAAGGCCGCGAGTCGTGCGAGACTTGCGGTTCCGCCTGCCACCCGTGCGTCGCCGTTACAGGTCTGGGGGCCGGACTGAGTGCTTAAGCGACTGCGTTGATGGCCTCGAGGGCTGTGCTCGACTCGGTCCCTGTGGAATGGTGCTAAATGCGGCGCGACGTAACCCAGCGACCACCTCGCTCATGACGTCGTGGTCGAAGATCAGCTCCGGAGCATCGAGGAGGTTGAACCTGCGCACCGCGAGCCGCCAGTCGTGCGCGTCCGTCGCAGCCGCAGCGGCGATCTCGGCCGGCGTCAGGCCCGACGGGGGCGGCGTCGGGGCCCCAGCCCATATCGCGGGCCGAGCCGCATCCCGCACAAGGGGGTAGAGGAACTGTGGTTCGAGGAGTTCTGGGTCAGTTCATGGCTGCCAACGCCAGGTGCTCAAGGTCGTCGCAAGTCTCTGCGCTGGCGTCCGCGAGCGCGAACGCATGCGCAATTCGAAGACACATCCCCCGCCCGAAGTCCGGGTTCGTCATGCACGCGTCATCCCCGACCTGAATGCCGGCGACAAGGTGAGGTCGTGGCCTCTGAGAGCACTCACGCGTGCCGCCTCGAGACGAGCGGGTCGGCCACCTAGAAAATCGTCGCGAACTAGCTCGTGTCGAAGCAGTTAAGCCAACTCTTGTTCGCCGTTGAGATATCAAGCTTGAGGACAACCCCGGCGCCGCTCGTCGGCGGTTCTAAAGTTCCACCATAAGCATTACGACGAGGAGCTGCTCTGGCACGTCGGCTGCCCATTGTTAGACAAGCTGGGCACACCGTTCGACAGTACGCCAATAAACCAGCAGGGAATTGAATGCGGCTGGCCCCGGGTGAACGTGAGCGGCGGAGCCAATCCCCCCAAGGTGTCGCCCTTCAGCGAGTAGAGGCCATCGAGTATCTCGGTCGTGCTAGGCGTCCCTGTGGGCCCCAGCCCACCGGCCTTTACGGCGTCCGCAAGCAGCAACCCCGAGAGCCATCCGTTCGGGCCTTGCCCCGTCCAGGTATTCGGATTCTCACGAACACCCGGATAGTACTTGTCCAGGGCAGCGTTCATCGCTTGAATGCCCGGTGAGTTGGCCCAGAAGGGAACGTTTGTGTACTCAGCCCACAGCTTTTTCATTATGCCAGGTGCGCTGAGGAGGAGTGTGCTGAATGCCTCACCCTCCATGACGTAGATGGGCGTATAACCTTGCTGGGCGCAGTTCTGTCCGATTCTGGCGAGCACGACCGGGGCGTCGAAGAGGCCGAGGGTACTGACGTGCTGCTCCTTGGCGGCCAGGCATTGAGCAGTGTAGTTCGGAGCGGTGGCGGCAACCTCGCCGTGGTACACCACCGGGACGCCGAGGCGCTGCCCGTTGGCAGTTATCGGCGGCACGAGCGCTGAGCACTCCACGGATTCAGCACAGTAGAGGAGACCCAGATTTGTCGCCCCCGCCGCCTTGGCCGTTGCCGCAATCGCGTAGAAACCGACGTTCTGGGTCCCGCCGATGGGGAAGAAGTCAGGATTTGTGTAATACATCGTTTCGGATTCGTTGGAGCCGACTACTGGGACGCCGGCGGCCTGAACCGCCGACGCCCATGTCGAGCCGACGAGGGACGAGTCGACGATGGCGTCGACATGGTCAGATATCAGCGTCTGGGCGTCCGCAACAGACGTACCAGGGGTACCGGTGTCATCGTCAGCGATGAGTTGTACGAGATGCCCCTCAAGCCCGCCCGAGCTGTTGACAGTGTCCACCCAGGCCTTGTAAGCGTCCTCATTGGGTGCAAGAGTGGCCCCGAACGGTCCCGAACAACTACAGATTAAGCCTATTTTGATGGGCGCTGCCGTCACCTGAGCCGTCGAGGACGCGGTCGTGGACTTTGACTGAGCACCGGCAGTCGACGGAGCGGTGGCCGCCGAAGGCTTGCTTGATGAACATCCGGCAAGCGCCACGAGTGTCAATAACACGGCCACACTCAGAAAGCGCCTCCCTGCTTGATTCACCTGCGTGCACTCCCTTGGTCGGTAGAGACCACCCGAACGCCAACACAACCGGACCTTGCTCCCGGGTAGCGGAGAGAGCCGCGGCCTCCACAAGCTTCGCGGCAGCTATGACACATGTCAACCCTGGCGCAAAAAATTCGCCGGACAGCACGACTTGCGGAGCGCCCCTCCAGCACTGATCGCCACAATCGTCTTCTTGTCCATGGGACACGCCCGGTTGGATGCACACCTTTACTCATCTTCCCGCGAACGAAGCGCTCCAGATCGTCCATGCGAAAGCGTTTGGCCTCCGAATGGTCCGACGTCCGCTTTCCAGCGCGAGCACCATCATCTCGATGAATCTCTCATTGCTGCTCAAGCGTTCTGCTAAGCGGCAGCGTCTCCGAATGCCTCACCAGCCTCGGTGGCGACTTGATGTAGGCGAGAGCGATCGAGGTCTCGGGCGTAGTCGAAACCGATTACGAATGCGCCACCCAAAACGGCAACGAGGCTCAGTGCGCCCCGGAAAGTGACTTCCACGGCCTACGGCCGCGATTCTTCCCCGGACACGTCCGCGATTGAACCACGTCAACTCCGGCTCAGTGTTGCTCGTCATGCCACGGCCCAATCGTGATGATCACCGGATGCCCTCAGCCCGCGATGATCGAAGACGTTCCGTATGTCGTTCCCTTCCGGGACGGGCCGGGAGTCCTTCTGGGCGCACGTTCGGCGTCCCAGGCCCTGGGCGTGGTCGAGCGCCGAGCCGTCGTTCCGGAGCGATGGCAGAAAGGTCAATCCTTCCGGCGGCAGGCACCCCGATCGAATCCTGTTTGTGTCAAGGCCCTGATTTTTGGACGCGTTGAAGCGGCTGAGGTTCGGGTCATCTACCGTCGGTGGGGCGAGACCGGGAGTGGCTTCGCCGAAGAGCTAGCTGTCAGGGTGTGAGGCTGGTCACGCGGCCCTTTTGTCGTCCCTGGTTGCCCTCCCGGCCTCGTGTTTCATGTCGTCGACGAGCCGCCGGTAGACGGCGTCGCTGATACGACGTTTGAGAGCTCGAAGGGCCTCTCGGGGAGTCTGGTTCTCGGAGATTTTGCGTAGGTAGTAGGCGCGCCCTGGGGTGTCGTGGGCGACCTGGGTGATGGCGGCGACGTGGAGGGCGTGGTTGATCTGGCGGTTCCCGGGGGGATTGAGGCGGTGGCGTTTGACCGCTCCGCTGGAGGCGTCGATGGGGGCGGTCCCGTTGAAGCGGGCGAAGTGCCCAGCCGTGGGGAAGCGGCCCACCCCGCCGGTGTGACCGACGATGATGGCGGCACAGGTCGGTCCCACCCCATATACATCAGTGACCGTGGTGGCCGAGGCGGTCACCGCGGTGACGGTGCGGCGGCGTAGCTCGGCTAGTTGGGTGTCCAGGCGGCCGATCTCGTCGACTAGCTCCGAGCAGATGCGTTTGCGTTCGACGTCGGCGGCGCCTGAGGGGTCGACGGTGGTCAAGACCGCCGAGGCTCGATCGGCCGAAAGGGCCTTGGGAACGCCGCCTTCTCGCAGTTGGGTCAGCAGGGCATGCAAGCGGCACACCACCCGGGTTCGCTGCGCCACCAGATCGTGGTGACGGTCGGCCAATAGACGCAGAACGGCGTCGTGGTTCTCGACGGTCACCGTTCGCAGGTTGACGTGACGTAAGGCCACCACGGCGGCGGCGCGGGCGTCGTGGGCGTCGGTCTTGTCGCTACTGCCCCGGTCCAACAGCCGGACCCGGGCCGTCAAGGTCGAGGGCACGTCAACGACATGCTCCCCGGCGGCGACGAGCTGGCGGGCCAACAAGGCGCCGGCTCCCCCCGCCCCTTCCACCGCCCAACGACGAGGCACGAACGGCTCGGCCCAGTCGAGAAGTCGGCCCAGCTGCATGCCATCGGCATCGACTCGACACTCGGCGATCACCTCCTCGGTGTTCTCAAGCACTGCCGCGGTGTGCGAGCCCTTGTGGGGGTCGACTCCGATGACGAACACGGGCATCCTCCTTGGGTTGATCGGTGGGCTTGCCAGCGGCGGACAATCCTTATGCGGGTCTAGTTGTCGATCCTGTTTCGAGCCACGCCGGCGGCCGGGCACCCAGGTGGTGGACACTTCGTTCGAAAGCCAACCCGAAGGCAGCAGGACATTCTTGAGACCCACCACCGGGCACCCCTGGACGCTACGAAAACGGCAAAGCGCCCACGTGGATCATCTATTAGGACAATCTGTTGCAATGATCAGTCCTGACGAAGCATGGGAGGAAGTCGCCTCACTTCCTGGAATCCGGGTTTGGCGACAGCAGGTCTCGCCTCTCAGGTTCGTCTTGCAAGATCCATCTGGCGGCGTGCTCGGGACTGTCACGCGCCAGAAGTCAAGCGTCGATGGAGGCGCCACGCTGACGACCAACACGGAGGCCTTCCAGACGGTTATCCGAGGCCGACGACGGAATGTGATCGGTGGCCAGTCAAACCAATCGTACTTGGCCCTGGAACGGGTCGCGCCCGGCGAACTCACCGAGATCATGCGTGTCGCCATCCCTGGCGGCTGGACTTTGAACTTCAGCCGTGTTCGAAGGTCCAGCGACACTCCCTTCGCCACTGTGAGCGAGTGGAAGCTGCCCGACGGGACGGCGTTGGACGCCTTCTGCATGGGGAAACACAAGCCGTTCAGAACGCTGACTCTCCGAGCGGCATGTTCGCGAGTCGCGGTCCTACGGTATCTCGCACCGGTTCGGCAGAGACTCGTTCGCGCGACCGGCATAAGCGAGTCCAACAATTTCAAATTGCGAGAGGCCGTGCTTACCAGCCAGACATCCGATGAGGGTCAGGCTCTGCCTCTTCTGTTCTTTGGCTTCGAGGTTCTCCAACGACTCAACACATACGAGCACGGTGGCGGTTGAAGCACTTCTTTTCTTTACCGAAGAAGGAGTTCGCAGCCCCAATCGGTCCAGTTGGGACGCCACCTACGAATCCCGGATCCTGACCGCCCGCGCACAGAACATTCCATCACACTCCGCTCTGCTGGCCCAAAACTGGCCAACCCGCTCGCATGGTAATCGGCGTTCCGGGTGCCGGCCCGCCGGCGTCGGTCACCTCGAGGCTGCGCCAGAACGCTCCGCGGGGTCCAGAGAGATGTGGCGTAGGTTATGGCGCCGGACGGCGATGACCCGGTCCGGGGCTGCGAATGCCGACCCGTCGTTATCGGCGGCTTGCGGCATGGCCCACAGCAGAGCGGGGCCAACGCAGATGAGAGATATTCGGCGTCGCTTCTGTAGGTCAGCGACAGCTTGACGACGTGACCCCGAGCGGGCCGACGACTTGTCTGCTGCTTTCTTAGCATTAGTTGCGCTATGGTTTGCGGTCCCCTCGAGTTGAGCGGAGGTAAAGCGTGTCAGTAGGGATGCCCGACGCTGGATGGCGGATACTGGGCTTCGGAGCTCACGACGACATCGCCGCCAAGATCCAAGACAGCCTCCGCAAGGCCGGTCTGCGCTCGACGAACTTCGCTCTGCGTGATGACGAGGAGAGCGACGCCCGCCTCAAGTCAGCTCTCGCTGAAGACTCCTACGACGCAGTCGCCATCGGCGGCTTCATCAACGGCCAGGACGCAGAGGCCTATCCGGCCACGGAGCAGACGACGGCATGGTTTAACCGGATCCTCAACATCATCCATGTCGAAGCGCCGGAGGCCCGGATCGTTTTGGTACGCGGTCCACAAGACGCCCTAACGGCCATAGAGAGGGTGCTCGGCCCGAACAGCCCGCCGTCCTAGCTTCATTCCGTTCAGATCTGCCCAGAGCCCCGTGGGCCTGTGCAGGACCGAGACAGCTAACGGTGGCTGCAATCGACCTGATGCTCCGCCCGTTGAATCGAAGAGAACGACCGACATAACGATCAGTCCTGCGCTCGACCTTGACGCCACCGGGTACGGGAGAGCGAGACGGAATCGATCTGCTCGTTCGAAGGTCTCCGCGCCGCCTAAATGGGCGGCCAGCGCGGTAACCGTCGGTTCCGGCGTGTTTGGACGACGGCGGCAGTGGTGTTCCGTGCGTGTGTTCTGCCCTTCTCGCTAGGCCAGCTGAGATCACGCTTGTGCGAACTACGGGTTGGTCACGCTGGGGCGGTTGGCGTCGAGGACACGTGCGGCTACCGTCTTTCCGGAGCGGTGACGTTCCACTGCGAGGACCAGACCCCCCGACAACCCTTTCTGCAGAGAGGGCCATCTGACAGGAGTTGCGATGCCAGTGCCGTTCCGTGGTTCGATCGATGTCGACATCCGCGACTCGGAGCCGGATTGGGCGCCGTTCGAGCCGCCCCGGTCGCCAGCGGGGGCGCCGAATGTGGTCTACATCGTGCTCGACGATGTGGGGTTCTCGGCCATGGGCTGCTACGGGGGACCGATCGAGACCCCCAACATCGACCGGATCGCCAACGCCGGGGTGCGCTACACCCAGTGGCACACCACCGCTCTTTGCTCGCCCACCCGGTCGTGTCTGCTGACGGGACGCAACCACACCCGCAACAGCATGGCCTGCATCACCGAGGCGGCCATCGGGTTCCCGAACGGCAGCGGCACTATCCCGCCCGAGAACGGGATGCTCTCGGAGATCCTGGGGGAGCGGGGCTGGAACACCTACATGGTCGGCAAGTGGCATCTGTGCCCTACCGACGAGATGAACCTGGCCGCCCCCCGACGCAACTGGCCTTCGGGTCGGGGCTTCGAGCGCTGGTACGGGTTCTTGGGGGCGGAGACCAACCAGTGGTACCCGGACCTGGTCTACGACAACCATCCCGTCGACCAGCCCCGCTCGCCGGAGGAGGGCTACCACCTGACCGACGACATCACCGACAAGGCGCTGGAGTTCATCGCCGACGCCAAGGCGGTGGTTCCCGAGAAGCCCTTTTTCTTGTACTACGCCCCCGGCGCCTGTCACGCCCCCCATCACGCCCCCAAGGAGTGGGTCGAGAAGTTCAAGGGCCGCTTCGACATGGGCTACGAAGCCATCCGGGAAACAACGCTGGCCCGCCAGAAGGAACTGGGGATCATTCCGGCCGACACCGAGCTGCCCCCCATCAACCCCATCGGCACCCCCGACACCCGCCACGGCCCGGACGGACAGCCGTTCCCGCCGCTGGACTACACCCGACCGTGGGAGTCGCTCAACGCCGACGAGAAACGCCTGTTCGCCCGCATGGCCGAGGTGTACGCCGGTTTCCTCGCCCACGTCGACTATCACATCGGCCGTCTGCTCGACTACCTGGAACAGAACGACCTGCTGGACAACACCATGATCGTGGTGGTCTCCGACAACGGGGCGTCAGGTGAGGGCGGCCCCAACGGCTCGGTCAACGAGATGAAGTTCGCCAACGGCATCGCCGATGACCTGGCCGCCAACCTGGCCCAGATCGACGAGCTGGGCGGACCGCGCACCTACAACCACTACCCGACCGGGTGGGCCATGGCGTTCAACACGCCGTTCAAGATGTGGAAACGCTACGAGTTCAACGGGGGTACCGCCGACCCGTGCATCATCTCCTGGCCGGCCGGCACCCAGGCCCGAGGCGAGATCCGCCACCAGTACCACCACGCCATTGACATCGTGCCCACCATCATCGACGTGCTCGGCGTGGATCCGCCCGAGACCATCAAAGGTCACGTGCAGAGCCCCCTCGACGGGGTCAGCATGCGAGCCAGCCTCGACGACGCCTCCAGCCTGTCACCCCGCAAAACCCAGTTCTACGCCATGCTCGGGTCGCGCTCGATCTGGCATGAGGGCTGGAAGGCGGTCACCACCCACCCGGCCATCGCCGGTTGGGGGCACTTCAACGACGACGAGTGGGAGCTCTACCACACCGACGTCGACCGCAACGAAACCCGCAACCTGGCCGGCGAACACCCCGACAAGGTTCGGGAACTGGTCAACCTGTGGTTCTCCGAGGCCGGCGCCAACCAGGCCTTCCCCCTCGACGACCGGTCCGCGCTCGAGATCCTGGCCACCCCCCGGCCGCAGCTCACCGCCCCCCGCGACCGCTACGTGTACAGGCCCGGGACCGCGGCGGTGTCGGAATGGCAGGCGGTCAACACACGGGGCCGCTCCTATGTCATCGGGGCGCTGGTCGATATCCCGGCCCCAGGAGCCCAAGGCGTGCTGTTCGCCTTCGGGTCCCGCTTCGGGCGGCCACGCCCTCTACATCAAGGACAACCGGCTGCACTACGTCAACAACTTCGTCGGCAGCCTGGAACAGCGGGTAGTCGGATCACAAGACGTACCTACCGGTCACAACCTGATCCTGGCCGCCTCGTTCGAAAAGTCCAGCCTCGAAGCCGACCACACCACCGGCACCCTTTCCCTCTACCACGGCGACAACAAGGTCGGTGAAGCCCAGATCAAAACCCAACTAGGCGCCTTCGCAATCGCTGGCGCAGGCCTCTACGTGGGACGCCACCCTGGCGAACCAGTCACCGACGACTACCCGGGATCGCCGCCATACACCTTCATCGGCGGCACCATCGATCGCGTCGCCATCGATGTCAGCGGCGAGCCCTTCGTCGATCTCGAACGCGAGGCCCAACTCATGATCATGCGGGAATAGCCTCCAGTCTGGGCTCTCAAAACAGCGCGCACGATGAAGCCCCACCAGTTTCTCGAACCCGACCTGATCACCCAAACCGCCGCGTGCGGGAGTGTCCACGTAACGGTGTTTCTGGCCTGACTGAGCGGTTCGCTCGGCGAGGAGGGTACAGACCATGACTGCAACAATCGAGGATGTGGCCAAGAAGAAACGACGGAGCCGTCGGCCGAGCAGCAGGCGGCGGCCGAGCTGGTCCGTCTGGCCAAGGAGCAGGGCCTGTCGCTGACCGGCCCCGACGGGCTGCTCAAGCAGTTGACGAAGTCGGTGATCGAGAGGGCGCTCGAGCGAGGAGATGACCGAGCATCTCGGCTACGAGAAACACGACCCGGCCGGGGCCGGTTCGGACAACATCCGTAACGGGACCAGCTCGAAGACGGTGCTGCGTGGCAACACTGGCCCGGTGGAGATCGACGTTCCCCGCGACCGGGCCGGGACCTTCGAGCCGCAGATCGTGAAGAAGCGTCAGCGCCGGCTGGGCGAGGTCGACGAGATCGTCTTGTCGCTTTACGCTAAGGGGTTGACCACGGGGGAGATCTCGGCGCACTTCGCCGAAATTTACGGGGCGTCGGTGAGCAAGGAGACGGTGAGCCGGATCACCGACCGGGTGCTCGAGGAGATGCAGGCGTGGGCCACCCGTCCCCTCGATGAGGTGTACGCGGCGATCTTTATCGACGCCGTGGTGGTCAAGATCCGTGACGGCCAGGTGGGGAATCAGCCGATCTACGCAGCCATCGGCGTGAGCTTGGCCGGGGAGCGGGACATCTTGGGCTTGTGGGCCGGCTCTGGCGGCGAGGGGGCCAAGTTCTCATAGTGAGTCCACGGGGGTGGGATTCGGCTTAGGTAGCGGGTTCCGACGACGTGGAGGTGGAGATGGATTTCGCTGGTGGTCGCGCTCAGGCTGAGTACATGACTCGGGTTCGGGGTATCGCCCCAGAGCGGTGTTTGGTCGTTCCGGTGGATGTCGGCAAGCGCAGCGCGGTGTCGCTGGTCGCTGATCATGACGGTCGGATCCTGTACGACCCGATCACGTTCGAGATGACGGCGATCGGCGCCGACCAGCTGATGAACGCGGTCGCCGGCGTTGAACGTAGCGTCGTGGCCGGCAGCGTCCGTTTCGGGATCGAGGCCGCCGGTCACTATCACCGAGTGTTGGCTTCGAGCCTGCACGCTCGAGGTCTCGATGTGGTGGAGCTCAACCCGGCGGCGGTGAAGACGGCACGGACCCAGCTTGGCCAAGCGCGTGGCTTAGACTGACGTGCGGGACTGTTTGGCGATGGTCGAGCTGCTGGTGCGGGGACAGGGCTGGCCCTATCATCGCCACAGCGACCAGGTCGCCTTGCAGGCCATGTGGGTCGGTCAGCGCCGTCGCAAGCTCGACGCCCTCCAAGTGCTGACCAACCAGGTCCACGTTTTGTCGGACTTGGCGTTCCCTGGGATCGTGGCCACCTTTAAGACCGGGTTCGACTCACCCACATTGCGGATGCTGCTGTCGACGATCTCGGGACCTGTCGAGCTGGCGGCGATGGACGTCGAGGCGCTGGTTGCTCACGCAGCAACGCATGGCCGGCGGATGCTGCGTCCCAAAGCCAGCCAGGTGCTCGCCGCGGCCGCGTGATGGGCTCCGTCTTCCCGACGGCCAGCAACAGGTGGCGCAATCCCTGCTGTCCCGGGAGATCTCAGCGCTAGAAGCACTCCGCGGCGAGGTGGTGTATTGCGACCGACAGCTGGCCGAGATTCTTCCCAACACACCGGCCGGAGTGTTGACCAGCATTCCGGGTGTCGGCGTGGCGACAGCCTCCTACTACGGGGCGGCGTTGGGTGATCCGTGGCGGTTCGCCAACGCCAGCGCCGCCTACCGTTACTCCGGGTTGTCGCCCGCCACCTACGAGTCTGCCGGGCGTCGCCCGGGCCGGGTCCGTATCAGCCGGGAGGGTGCAGTCGAGCTGCGGCGGGCCATGATTTCGCTCGGCACCTCGATGGGCCTTAGCCATCCTGACTTCGTCGCCTACCGACGTCGACTCATCGCCGGGGTGACGGCGGACATGAGATAGTCCCCGTGGGCGGCCACGAGAATTCCCCGGGTGTGGCCATGGGTGCTCCCCGGGTATGGCCACGGAATTCCCCGCGGACTGGTTGACCGCTCGCCCTCCTTCGACATCCACCGTTCGGGGTCCCTCCCCGGAGAACGTGGCAGTGACCTGCTGCGACGAGTCCGAGGAGGGACCCTGTCCATGTTGTCCGAGGAGAAGATGATGGAGATTCTCGAGGCCTATGACCTCACCGGTTCGTTTCGTTCGACCGCCGCTTTGTGCGGCGTCGACCATCACACGGTGCGCCGTTACGTGCAGGCCCGAGCGGCGGGGCTGGATCCCGCGGCCAGTGTTGGGCGCCCGGCGATCGCCGATCCGTTCATCGACAAGATCACCGAGTGGGTGGAGCGCTCGGCGGGCAGTGTCCGGGCTGACGTGGTGCACCGCAAGCTGGCGGCGATGGGGTTCGTCGGCTCCGAGCGCACCACCCGACGGATCGTGGCCCGACTGAAGGCCGACTATCTGCGGTCGACCCATCGGATCTACAAGCCGTGGGTGACGGAGCCGGGAATGTGGGTCCAGTTCGACTTCGGCCAGGGGCCGAGAGTGGGAGGGACGGCCACCACACTGTTTTGTGCGTGGCTGGCCTGGAGCCGGTTCCGGGTGGTCCTGGCGCTGGCGGATCGGACGTTCCCGTCGCTGGTGGCGGCGCTGGACCGGACGTTCCGGGCCATGGGCGGAGCGCCGACGCATCTTTTGACCGACAACGAGAAGACGGTGACCACCCGCCATGTGGCCGGCCTGGCGGTGCGGAACCGGGAGATCCTGGGCGTCGCCCACTATTACGGGGTCGGCATCCATACCTGCGTGGTGGCCGACCCCGAATCCAAGGGCGGCACCGAGGCGACCGTGCGCATCGCCAAGGCCGACGTGCTGCCTCGTCCCGACAACTTGGTGGCCGCCTATGGCGACTTCGCCGCCTTGGAGGCGGCGTGTGCCGAGGCGACCGAGCGGTTCAACACCCGGGTGCACCGAGAGACCGGCGCCCGACCCGTCGACCGGCTGGCGATCGAACGCCAAGCCCTGCATGCCATTCCCGTCGAGCCCTACACGGTCGCGCTCGGGGAGACCCGAACGGTGTCGTGGTCCTCGCTGGTCTCGTTCCAAGGCAGCCGCTACTCGGTGCCCCACACCTTGTGCGAGGAAGTGGTGTTCTGCCGACGCCACGGCAACCAGGTGGTCATCGTCGCCCCCGGCCCCGACGGCGCCCGGGAGGTGGCCCGCCACCCGGTCGGCGCCAAAGGCCAGCTCGTGCTACGCGACGAGCACTACCCGCCCCGACCGGCCCACCCCGAACGGACGCCCGCGCCGCGCACAACAACCGAGGCCAAGCTGTGCGCCATCGGCGAGGGCGCCCGCCGCTACCTGGCAGAGATGGCCGCCACCGGGGCCCGCCAGCTCGACGAGCGGATGGCCGAAGCGATCGACATGGCCGCCGCGGTCGAAAGAGGCATCTTGGACGACGCTCTCGGCTTGGCCGCCCTCGCCGGCCGGTTCGACGAGGGGGATCTGGCCTCGATTCTCGCCGCTCGACGAGAACCGCCCCGGCGCATGACCGAACGCCACTCGCTCCAGCCCGGCACCCGACCCTGGGGCCGCCTCGGAAGCAGCGAGCGATGAACCCGAAATCGGCGGAGGTGGTCGAGTTGGCCCGCCGACTTCGCCTGCCCTATCTGCGCCAGGCGGCAGCCGAGGTGCTAGTGACGGCCAAAGCGCAGCGCTGGGACCCGGCCGAAGCGCTCCGCGTGCTGCTCGAGACCGAGGTCGAAGGCAGAGCCCGTTCGATGACCGAGACCCGCAGACGCCGGGCCCATTTCCCCGCCGGCAAGACCTTCGGCGCCTGGGAACCGTCCCGCAGCTCGATCCCGGTTCCCACCCAAGACGCGCTCGCCACCTTGGAATGGGTGGACCGCCACGAGAATCTGGTGGTGTGCGGGCCGTCCGGCACAGGCAAAAGCCACCTCCTCGAAGCACTTGGACACGCGGCGGTCGACGCCGGCCGCAGCGTGGCCTGGTTCTCCATCGAGGACCTGGGCACCCTGGTCCGCCGGCACCGCATCGACGACACCGTCGCCAAAGCACTCAAAGCGGTGCTGCGCGCCGACATCATCGTGGTCGACGACATCGGGCTGCTGGCCGTGACCGACGAAGCCGCCGAAGGCCTCTATCGCCTCGTCGACGCCGCCTACGAGCGACGCTCGCTCGCCATCAGCTCCAATTTGCATCCCGGCGGCTTCGACGAGCTCATGCCGCCCAGCCTGGCCACCGCGCTAGTCGACCGGCTGCTGCACCACGCCCACGTCGTTCAAACCGAGGGAACGCAAACGGTCTTGGCTAGACAGTGGCCGGGGTCGGCCTCGCCCTTTTGGGGGTGTGGGCCCTGGTGGCTGGGCGGGTGGGGGCTCGTCGAGGGGGATGCGTAGGCGGATGTCGACGTCCCAGCCGGTGACGCGGACTTCTTCGATGATGAGGCGCAGCAGTTTTTGGCGGTCGGTGAAGTTGAGATCGTCGAGGGCGGCGATGACGGTTTGGGCGAATGCGCCGATGCGTTGTCGGAGACGGTTGTCCTTGGCGAGGGCGGCGCGTTGGTCGGTGAGCGCTTGGTGTTGTTCCTCGATGTTTCGGCGGCGCCCGTCGAGTTCTTTGGCTCGGCGTTGGAGTTCTACGAGTTCGATCATTCCGGCCTGGTAGAGGTCGACGAGTCGTCGCCGTTCTGCTTGGGCGGCGTCGGCTCGGCCTTGGAGGCGGTCGAGTTGCTTGGCCAGTAGCTGGTCGTCGGGGGCGGGCGCTCTGACGCTGACGGCGTTCTCTCCGGCGAGGAGCACGTCGGGTCGGAGTAGCACTTCGCGGATCTGGTCGAACACGAAGGCGTCGAGCGCGTCGGAGCGGATGTTGCGTTCCCGGCAGCGGCGGTGTTCGCCGCCGGCTCGGAGCGGGTCGTGGTTGCGGCAGTAGTAGTAGCGGTGCATGGTGCCGTCCCGGCCGCGCATCTTGTGGCAGCTGACTCCCACGCCGCATGCACCGCAGCGGACCAGGGCTCGCAGCAGCCAGGCTTCGTCGACTCCGACGTGGCGGGGACTCCATTTGGAGTTGTCCCGGCTGACCCGGCTGGCCGTTTCGAAGGTGTCTTCGCTGATGATGGCCGGGACCGCAATGGCGATCCAGTCTTCGCGTGGCCGGGGAATTTGGCGGGTGGAGCGCCCTGGGCGCGGGTCGGGGATCGCTTCGGTCCGGTTGTAGAAAACCCGCCCGATATAGGCCTCGTTGCGCAGCAGCCGGCCGATGGTCGAGGTTCCCCACACCGCTCGTCTCCCGGTGGGTGTTGGCACCGCGTCGGCGTTGAGTCGGCGGGTGATCTCCCGGGTCGAGTGGCCGCCGGCGACGTAGTCGTCGAAGATGCGCCGCACGACTGCCGCTTCGGGCTCGTAGATCTCCAGGCGTGGCGGTCCGTCCGCGCTGCGGGGTAGTCGCCGATAGCCGTAGGGCGCCTTCCAGGAGATCACTTCGCCGGCCCGGGCCCGCCACAGTTTCCCCCGCCGATAGCGTTCCGCGATCTTGGCCCGCTCGTATTCGGCGATGACGCCCTGCACCTGGGTCAGCAGCCGGGCTTGGGGATCGTCTTCGAGCGCCGGGGCGTCCGCGAACAGGACCGACACGCCGTGGCGGGCCAGTTCGTCTAACACGATCACCTGGTAGGCGTAGATCCTGGCCAGGCGGTCAGGCGACAGGCACCACACGGCATCGATGAGACCGGCCTCGGCGGCATCACGCATGGCGTCGAGGCCTGGCCGATCGAGACGGGCGCCGGAGTAGCCGTCATCGAGGAACTCGCCCACCACGTCATGGCTCTCCGCGGCGATCCGCTCGCGTAACACCGCCACCTGAGAACCGATCGTCCCCCGGGCTTCTTGTGCCTCGGTCGATACCCGGGCGTAGATGGCAACTCTCATCGGGCCTCCTCCAACATGACCGCTCTCGCGGTCGGCCTGGCCACCAACAGTTCGAACCCGGCGGCGAGCGCTTCGAGCCTCGGATCGACATGAGGGGTCCACGCCGGGCGAGCCGCGCCGCTCAGCCGAGTCGAAAACACCGGCTCGGCGGTCGGCCATGCGATCAACCCGGCCAGCCCACGCCGCTCGAAGCGCTGCGCGGCCACCGACAATGAGGGCCCACCGGACAAGTTCATCTCCCGCAACAGTTCGTAGTCCGATTGGGCCGACTCGCGTGCCGGCCAGAACTGTCTCACCGGGCACGGACCCGTTCGATGGTCCGGCGGTGCAGTGACACGCCGAACTCCGCCGCGATCCGGGCCGCCAGCTGCGCGCCTGACTGCGTCGGCTCGGCTCGGGCGATGAGCGCCTCGATCTCGGGCGACATCTTCAGCGGGCCGCGTCGACCTCGCCGCTCGTCGATCAGTCCCGCCATCCCCCGCTCGTCGAACGCGGCCGCCACCAGATAGAACGCCGGTCGGGAGTAGCCGTGAGCAGCGGCCGCAGAGGTCACGCTCACCCCGTCGACAACATGCGCACGGAGCATCTCGTACTTCACCTGGACCTTGTCGTCGACCAAGAAGAACGGGTCGCCCCTCTGAAACAGCGCAGCGGTCACCGCCTCGGGGTTCGAGTGCAGCAACCCTGCCGTCTCCAAGGCCTGTCTCCGACTCGCCGTCGTCATATCCACAGAATACCCACCTTGTAACTACGTGTCTAGTATTCACTGCCGTCCCGGCCCGTCGTGGCTCGTACTCGTCCGACCTCTATACGCAGATGAGACGTACTGGGTCGGCTATATCGAACCACCGCTCTCCGCTGGCGGTGTTCACTCACAGACACTGCGGTATTTAATCCTAGACACTATCGCCAGCAACCGGCGGGCGTCGCAGAGCACGAACACGCTTCTCCAGGCGGCTGTACAACCCAGCCTCACGGCCACTAACTCGCACCGACGCCACGAAGATCAGCTTTGCGTTCCCTCGGTGCAACCTCGGGCGAATCGATCCGCCTCCAAGACGCCACCAGCGGCAAAGGAGTCAAACCCCTCGCCTCCTGACCGGCAGGATAAGGCGGGGAATGTCATGGCCATACCCGGGGAGCACCATGTCCGCCCCCGGGGAACACCGAAGGCCGCCAGCGGGGAATTCCTGATGGCCGTTGACAGCTTCGAGCCTGCACGCTCGAGGTCTCGATGTGGTGGAGCTCAACCCGGCGGCGGTGAAGACGGCACGGACCCAGCTTGGCCAAGCGCGCGTCAAGACTGACGTGCGGGACTGTTTGGCGATGGTCGAGCTGCTGGTGCGGGGACAGGGCTGGCCCTATCATCGCCACAGCGACCAGATCGCCTTGCAGGCCATGTGGGTCGGTCAGCGCCGTCGCAAGCTCGACGCCCTCCAAGTGCTGACCAACCAGGTCCACGTTTTGTCGGACCTGGCGTTCCCTGGGATCGTGGCCACCTTTAAGACCGGGTTCGACTCACCCACATTGCGGATGCTGCTGGCGACGATCTCGGGACCTGTCGAGCTGGCGGCGATGGACGTCGAGGCGCTGGTTGCTCACGCAGCAACGCATGGCCGGCGGATGCTGCGTCCCAAAGCCAGCCAGGTGCTCGCCGCGGCGCGTGATGGGCTCCGTCTTCCCGACGGCCAGCAACAGGTGGCGCAATCCCTGCTGTCCCGGGAGATCTCAGCGCTAGAAGCACTGCGCGGCGAGGTGGTGTATTGCGACCGACAGCTGGCCGAGATTCTTCCCAACACACCGGCCGGAGTGTTGACCAGCATTCCGGGTGTCGGCGTGGCGACAGCCTCCTACTACGGGGCGGCGTTGGGTGATCCGTGGCGGTTCGCCAACGCCAGCGCCGCCTACCGTTACTCCGGGTTGTCGCCCGCCACCTACGAGTCTGCCGGGCGTCGCCCGGGCCGGGTCCGTATCAGCCGGGAGGGTGCAGTCGAGCTGCGGCGGGCCATGATTTCGCTCGGCACCTCGATGGGCCTTAGCCATCCTGACTTCGTCGCCTACCGACGTCGACTCATCGCCGGGGGCAAAAAGCCGATGATCGCCGCCGTCGCCCTGGCTCATCGGGCCCACCGGCTTGCCTTCGCCATCATCCGAAACCAGGTCCCCTATGACGACCGGCGATGGGAAACATCGGTGGCGAAGGGTCAGCTCGCCAGGACCACCGAGGTGACCACCACGACGTAACCAACCCAACGCCGCTCCCACCATGGCCTCCACACAATAAGGCCGCAAGACCGTCGCCCGGCGGGGCACGGAGGCAAGAGCCCGATCGACGTCGCCAAGTTTTTGCAGCACGACTGCGTATCCAGCAAGACGCCGGGCTCTTCCCGACCAGCGAGCGCGAACACCACAGCCAGCACCACGAGTGCGTCTACATGAGAAAGCACCGCCCGGGAAGCCCCCCACCCATCCACCGGCCCGTCGCACGGACCCAGCACGCCCACGCGTCGCCCATCGATCAAACGCGTCCAAAAAACCCTTGACAAGCACACCAGAACAGCTGGATGTCGGTGCTCACCGACATCCGCAACCGAGGAGTCAGAGACACGTTCTTCGTGGTCTGCGACGGACTCAAGGGCCTGCCCGAGGTGGTCGGCAACGTGTGGCCGCTGGCGACGGTGCAGACCTCGTTAGTTCACAGTGGGGGGGCCCGGAGTGGTTCTGGGTGTCATCCGCATCGACGGGAGAGAGCCAGTGCAGACCGACCTTCGAGGTCCCGATGCAGACCTGTTCCTCCCGTTGGTGACGGACCTCGAACTGCGAACTGGAGTCGCGCCGTGAGCGCCATAACGAGTGACGGTGGTGGTTCGTCAAGGCGGGTGGGTCAACCTCGAACGAGGAGCTCATGTCCCAACTGTTCGCTGGTATCGACTGGGGCGGGGGCCACCATCAGGTGGCGGTGGTCGACCCCGAGGGAAGAGAGTTATGGAACCGCCGGTTCGCTCATGACCGTCAAGGCATCGATGATCTGATCGGGTCGCTGGTCGGGCTGGACGGTTTGGTGGGGGTGGCTATCGAGCGCAGCGAGGGCCTCCTGGTGGAACGTCTCCAGCAGGATCAGCTGAGGGTGTTCCCGGTCAGTCCTCGCACCTCGGCCAGGGCCCGGGAGCGCTATCAGGCCGCCGTCCGCAAGAACGACCGCTTCGACGCGTTCGTGCTGGCCGACGCTCTGCGCACTGACGGGTGGCGGTGGCGGTCGTTAGCCGTGCCGACCGCTTTGCATTCTGAGCTGCGGGCGGTGGTCCGCCATCGCCGTCAGTGCTGCGACTCGCAGATCGCGGTGGAGGCCCAACTGCGCGAGACGCTGCTGGCCTATCACCCCGCAGTGGTGGCCCTGTTCTCCACCGTGGACCGTGACGCCACCCTGGCCTTCCTGCGGGACTACCCCACCGCCCAAATGGCGGCCCGGGTTGGCGAGGCTCGCATGGCTGGTTTCTGCCAGCGGATCGGCTACAGCGGCCGGGTTCCCGTCGAGCTTCTGGTTAGCCGGCTGCGGACTCACCTGCTCTCCGCCTCGCCGGGCAGCGTGAACGGTCAGCGCTTCGCCGCCCTGGCCCTGGCCGACCAGCTCCAGTTGCTCAACAATCAGATCCGTCAATACAACCGGCGCATCGATGAGCTGCTGGCCGAACACCCCGACACCGTCGTGTTCTCCAGTTTCCCCGCCGTCGGACGGGTCACCGCCGCCGAACTGCTGGCTGAGATCGGCGAAGACCGCTCTCGGTTCCCGACCGTCAACGTCCTCCTAGCCGAGGCCGGTGCCGCCCCGGTCACCCTCGCTTCGGGGAAGGTGCAGCGAGTCCGGATCCGCTACGCCTGCAACAAACGACTCCGATCGACCACCACCAGCTGGGCCTACACCCTCAAGCGAATCGATCCTGTCTCTCGTGGCCGCTATCTTGCTGCGGTCGATCGCGGTGCCACCCAACACGGAGCTCTCCGGTCCGTGGCCGCCAGCTGGCTGCGCGTCATGTGGCGCTGCTGGCAAGACAACGTCCCCTACGAGCCGACCCGGCACCGCCCCAACTAGACCCGCTCGACAACCGATCCCACCGATCCGGGGATTATTCAACGCGCTCAAAATCGAGCCCACCGAGACGCGAGCTCCACGCCGAGGTTGACAAAAGGAGTCTGCATCATCCACTTGATCCGCAACACCTTCCGCCTCACCTCGAGGCGCTACTGGGATGAGCTCAAACGAGACCTCAAGCCGGTCTACACCGCCGTCAACGCCGACGCAGCCAGGGCGGCGTTCGACGAGCTGGCCGCCAAGTGGGGCGACCGCTACCCGGCAGTGGTGCGCCTGTGGGAGAACGCCTGGGAGGAGTTCATCCCGTTCTTGGACTACGGAGCCTGTTGCAGAATCGGTGCGATGAATGCCGGCTGGGTGGACGGCGGTATTGCCGTGTTTGCTCCGGGCCGGAGAAGGCGACCTTGGTTCGAGCTGCGCCGGTTAGCTGGCTGTGGCTCGGTGGATTTTCATCAAGTTGAATGCGCTGGCTGCCAGATTGAGCTCGCTGAGTGCATTGCTCACGCCGCGACGGGAGAATCTACAGAGGATTCTTTTCAGGTTAGCGATGCCGGGTTCGACCGTCGCTCCCCGGCGTTTGTAGAGGCTCGCTCCCTCGGGTGTGCGGAGCTGATGAGACATCGCTTGTCTGGGAGTGGCGCCCTTGGGTGGCGGCCCGCACGCGGGCTGCTCTTTGAGGGCTTGGGCGTGGTCCCGGGTTTTGGCCAGCGCGATCAGGCGGCGTGGGCCGGGAGCGGCCAGGTTGCGGTCGCTGCAGTAGCCGGCGTCGGCGAGCACGACACCGATGACATGTTCGGGCCGGCCCGTTTCGCGATGAAGCATCGTGGCCGCTTGAACGCTGGACGCCATCATCGGCACGAACGATGCGATGTCGTTGGGGCTTTGGCCAATCTCCACGGCCGCGATGACCTGGTCGGCGGTGACCGCGATCTGCGCGTTGTAGCCCTGCAGAAACCCTTTCCGGGTCGGCATCAACCGGGACTGCGGATCGGTGATGTTGGCCACCGTCTTGGGCAGCGCCCGCTGGTTGGGCCTGAATTTTGAGCGAGCTTGTTCGGCCGCCAGCGCCGCCTCCACCACCCGTCGGGCTCGGATGATCCGCGAGTGCGACTCGATCGGGACCGGCGGGGAACCCATCGGCTTCTTCCCAGCCGCGATCAGCGCTGCCCTCCGGTCCAGTCTAGCTTGCTGGCTCGCGATCTCGCGGGCCAGGTGAGCCTGGGCTTCGGCTAACCGGTGAGGTCCCTCAGGGATCCGACCGACCACCGGCTCACCCGCTTGGGATCGGGCAAGGCGAGCTCGCGCCGCCACCGTCCGCTCAGCGTTGCCGTTCTGCTGGCGTTTCAGGTGGGCGGCCACCTCGTCGGCTGCTTCCCGGATCCGCTGCGCCCGACCGGTCCCGGTCGCTCAACTGGCCAGGGACTCGGTCGCCGTCACCGCACATCGCATGCTCCGCTTGGGTGTTCTCGGCCGCGTCGATTTGCTCTGCCTCGTTCACCATGCGCGCCACCTGCTCGCTCAGCCACTCATGGCCCCGGTTGGCGTCGATCGACGCGTTGGCCGCGATCTTGGTGCCGTCGATAGCCACCGTCCCGAACTGTCCCAGACCGGCCCGGCCGGCGATCATCAAGATCTGGGTGAACAACCCCGTGAACGCATCCTGACAATCGACCCGGAACCGGGCGATCGTGGAATGGTCGGGCGTGTCCTGGGCGCAAAGGACACGGAACGCCACATCGGTCGAGCACAACCGTTCGATCTGTCGCGAGGATCGGACCCCGCGGCAATAGGCATAAACCAAAAGACCCAACAGCATTCGTGGGTCATAGCCGGCCGCCCCCACCCCACCAAGCCGACGACAACGATCGAACTCGCTCCTGTCCAGCACGTCGATCGTCTCCAACAAGAACCAGACCAGATGATCCCCAGGCAGCCATTCGCGCATGTCGGGAGGCAGAAGAAACACCTGGTCACGCAGCACCGGACGATACGCCTTGGCCATGAACCATTCTCCCAAGACCCCAGCCCCAGTACGCGGATTCTGCAACAGGCTCTACGACATCGAGATACGCCGAGTCCTGTGTTCCACCAACGCCATCGAAAGCCTCAACGCCCGCTACCGCCGGGCGGTGCGGGCCCGGGGTCATTTCCCCACCGAGGCCGCCGCCATGAAATGTCTCTACCTAGTGACCAGATCGCTTGACCCGACCGGGGCAGGCAGGACACGATGGGCTATGCGCTGGAAGCCAGCTCTCAACGCATTCGCCATAACCTTCGCCGACCGATTCCCGGCCGCCGAGACCTACTGATCAACCGCCGGAAACACCGTTAACGTTCGTGTCTATCGTCGGGGGTGTCTCGGGGGGTTCGCTCCACCGTTTACTGCCTTAGGCCGTTATCTGTTTTGCGGCCCTCCGGGACACTCGGACCGGCCGGAGTGGCTTGATAGGAGCGCGGCTATCGCCCCAACGAACGTGTGCCCACCGGCCAGCCCGAGGTCATCCCCCCTGATCCGAGGAGACCTTCCCATGTTGGTACTTGGCATTGACGCGCACAAGCGCACCCACACCATCGTCGCTGTCGACGAGCGCGGCCGCAAAGTGTCGCAACGAACAATCACCGCCACCACGACAGACCACCTCAGCATCGTCACCTGGGCCGAAGGGCTCGGTGATGATCGCCTGTGGGCCGTCGAGGATTGCCGGCACCTATCGCGTCGCCTCGAGCGGGACCTGCTTGGCGCCGGCGAGCGCCTAGTGAGAGTCTCACCGAAGATGATGGCCGGCGCTCGCAAGATCGCCAGGAGCTACGGCAAGTCTGATCCGATCGACGCGTTGGCAGTGGCTCGTGCTGCGCTGCAAGAGCCCGATCTTCCCGTCGCGGAGCTCGACGGTGAAGCCCGAGAACTACGCCTGCTCGTCGACCACCGCGAAGACCTGGTTGGGGAACGGACCCGGGTAATCAACCGGCTCCGCTGGCACCTCCACGAGCTCGACCCGACCTGGGAACCGCCCGGGCGCTCCTTCGACCGGGCCAAGACCATCACCAACGCCAGGCGCCGCCTCGAGGGCCGTGACGGCACTGTCGCTCGTCTCGCCCGATCGCTCCTGGATCGCTGTGAGGTGCTCACCGGCGAGGTCAACGCCCTCGAGGCTGAGATCGCCGAGAAGGTCGCGGAACAGGCGCCGAGCCTGTTGGCCGTTCCGGGTTGCGGGAGCCTGACTGCGGCCAAGATTGTCGGTGAGACGGCCGACGTCCGCCGATTCCGGTCCAAAGACGCCTTCGCTAGGTTCAACGGCACTGCTCCACTGCCAGTCTGGTCCTCAAACCATCCTCGCCAGCGGCTCAGCCGCATCGGAAACCGCCAGCTCAACTGCGCGCTACACCGGATTGCGATCACCCAGGCCCACTGCCACGCCGACGCCCGCTCTTACCTGCAGAGACGCAAGGAAGGGGGCAGCACCTCCAAAGAAGCACTCCGGGTCCTCAAGCGACGGCTCTCCGACATTGTCTACAACGCCCTATTGGCCGACGCCCAGCGGCCCACTATCTGCGGCAGCGTCAAGCCGATCAGCAACGCCGCTTGACATAGGAGCGAGAGATACTCCCGGGCGAGCCGGGGTCGATGAACACGGTGTCGGTGTGGTTGAAACGGCACCGGTCGGCCACTGCGTGGGCGATGAACTCCGGTCCGTGATCGAAGCGCACGTAGGCCGGGGCGCCCCGCTGCAGAGCCAGCCGCTGCAGGCAGCGGACCACGTCGTCGGCGTCGATGGAGCGGTCCACGTCGATAGCCAGGCACTCCCGGCTGTACTCGTCGATCACGTTGAGCAGCTTCAACGTCTTGCCGTCGGCGGTCTGGTCGAACTGGAAGTCGAGGGCCCAGATGACGTTGGGTCGGATCGGGCACATGGCCCCGGCGGCGACGCCGATGCCTCGCAGCGGTTTCTTGCGTTTGCGATACGGCACCCGCAGGCCTTCTTCGCGCCACAGGCGGTGGATGCGCTTGGCATTCGCCACCCAGCCGGCCTTGCCGGCTTCGATGGCCGCTCGACGCCATCCCCAGCGAGGCCGCCGCCGAGAGAAGTCCCGGAGCCAGGCTCGCAACGCCAGCTCGTTGTCATCAGGGACCGGCGGCCCGAGACGCTGGGTGGAGCGGGGCTGGCCCACCACCGCACACGCTCTGCGCTGGGAGACCCCGAACCGTTCCGGCAAGACCCTGACGGCCTGCCGGCGGCGGTTCGGGGTCAGAAGTTGCCAGTTCAACTCCTTCAACCTGTCGATATCCAGGGCCTGGTCGGCCACCATCCGCTTCCGGCGGGCGTTCTCCCGCTCCAGCTCCTTGAGCCGCTTGGCCTCACCGGCCTTCATCCCGCCGTACTGATTACGCCACCAATTCCAGGTCGACTCGGCGATCACCAGATGACGGCACACCTCCTCGAGATCCTTACCCAGCCCCAAAAGCTTCTCGCCCTCGGCCAGCTTGCGGATCACCTGCTCGGGTGTGTGCCTACGTCGCTTCATCGTCGTGATGTCCTCCCTGCCCATCATGGGCACTCGAACACGCACAACAGGTGGATCAAATCAAGGGGCCCAGGTCAACCGTGGGAGAATAGCTCGCTAACGGCGCGCAATCATAAGGACGCCGTGGAAGGCTACCATCGACATCCCCAGCTAGGGAACGCGGCTAGGGTGAGTAAGAGCGCTGAAGCCAGACAAGGGAAGGTAGCACTGAGAACCTATACTGCATTTCGACGCGTTCAATGTGCTTTGCATCCGCGCGAAGAGTAATCGCGCCATTGCCTCTCACTCGTAGAAGACCCTGGAGCTTCGTTCCCAGAACGAGCGGATCTGCAGATCCAGAGGATTCGACGGCAGTGTCGCGCTCGCAACCGCAACACCGTCGGCCAAGTCGCAGCGCCCGTCTGGCCGCAATCATTCCTATTTTCGCGATCCTGGGCTACTCGGCCTTCCTCGTAATCGTCTACTGGCCGGGCCAGCTTGATCCTGACACGACGGATGAGATTCAGGAGGCGGCCTCCGGGAAGTACGTCGACTGGCATTCGCCTGTGATGTCGGCTCTCTGGCGAGGACCGTATCTCCTCGGACTGCATAGTCCAGGATGGATTCTTTTCGTTCAGCTGGTCGCTATCATTAGTGGCATTTATATGTTGCTAAGGGCGCGCCTAGGGCGTTTGTGGGCGACGATCGGGGCGGTTGTAGTTATTACCTTTCCTCCCGTTCTTAGCTGGTCGGTTCATGTTGGTCGCGATGCGTGGATGGTCGTGGCGCTCTGTCTCGGATTTGGCTTCGCTGTCATGATCTCCAGAGCCGACGGGGCTGTGAAGTGGGTATACGCTGCTTTAGGAGTTCTTTCTGCGTTCCTTGCCAGCGCGTCTCGCCAGAACGCAATCGTGTCCGTCGCTGTCCTCCTTGTAGCAGTGGCGGCGCTTCTCCTTGGAGATCGTATCAGGAGGACGATGCTGGCGGCCGTTGTTTGCGGGCTCATGGCGACCTGTCTGTTGTTCGGTGCCCAGTCGGTTCTGACCTACCAAGTGCTCCACACGGCTAAGAGCCACCCTGTGCAGGCGACCTTCTTTTACGATCTAGTGGAAATGTCTCGACAAGAGCACCGCGTGCTCGTTCCCGTCTCGCTTTACCCAGCACAGGATCTCGCGCACGTGTTGCAGAACTCGAACGCGACGAGTGTCAACCCCCTGCTTCTCTCTTCCCAGAGTATCGTTGCGTCCTACCCGATCGAAGGATCGAGCTACGGGGTACTGCGGTCAGCCTGGTTCTCGGCGATTAGGACCGATCCGTTGGCATACATAAGGGAGCGGATTGGTCTCGCCGAGCGCGAGCTTGCCATAGGACAGCAGTCCTACTGGGTATACCAATACGACACACCTGCGCCGCCACCCTACCAGCCCAAGTTCGAAACGCTCGGCCGCTATGGTATCAGCTATATTACCTTTTGGGCCAACAAGCGGGGGCATTACGGTGGTCCACTGTATGCGGTCTGGATGTATGGATTGGTCGTACTGGCATTAGCTCTGGTGTGGCGTTCGTGTACTCTACAAGAGCGAGTTCTCGCGAGTATGGGTCTATCGCTTGTTGTCTATTTTGTCTCGGTAATATTCTCTGCGCCGGCCGTTCTGTACCGATATTCGTTTCCCTTGGTCGTGGGTGGCGTCGTGATGGCCGTCGCTGCCGTTCCGTATGCCGTATATTCGGGAAAACGAGTCCTTCGAAGTCTTTCACTAAGGATTCACAGGACGCGATCTGTGGCCTCGGCCAACGAAGAAGCAACTGTCGTGGCTCAACGTTGCCATGAGGAAGCAGCCGGCTCCTACCAGAGAACGGCTGTGGCATTGACGGTACTCGAGCCTGTTGACACCGGGGGTCCCAGGCTAGAGGCAAAGGAAGGTTCCTCGAGGTGTCGATCTCGAAGCGGCAGCCACACCGGCGGAGGACGAGCGGAAGGAACGCCCAGGGAGTATTACGACACTTGACGACTTGAGTAGGCAGCCAGCTGTTCACGGTTCCGCTCATCGTCACCGTTTTCATCCTCTCGGTGACTCTCAGGGCATGCTCGCAGTCTGGGACCAGCAAGTCGAGGTCGAGTCCAGACTCCCGCAGGGCGGCGATGATCCGGCTACTTGCTCCACTTATCGCAGCCGACCCGCATAATCGCCGCACCGCGTGTTCCTGCAGCCGATTGAGGAGAGATGTCATGAGTGGAACTCAGTCCGGCCGAGCGCGGCCTTCGGGCCAAAGCGGCGGCCTATCGCCTGCACAGCCCTTACCACAGCCGGGAACTCACCGCCACTGCTCGGGCCGCATTCCAGGACCGCTTCGCCACGCCAGTCGACCCCAATGGGATCCTGCCCGAGGCCGAGCGGCAGCGGCGCGCCGAATCCGCCCGCAAGGCCGACTTCGCCGCCCTGGCCGCCAAGTCGGCCCGGACCGGCCGGGTGAGGAAGCAGGCCGGCGGCTCGAGTGATCCTTGGGGGACGCGTCAGGAGTGAGGTCCTATTGCACTTGCGCTACTCCGACGCATGCGAGTATCCGCCACGCCGAGCTGGGCGAACTCGACCAGTCAAGTGTGACGAGGCACGAAACCCGCAAGGCGTCGCGAGAGTGGTGGAGGCGGTGGGAAAGCGCTGTCGGCCACACTGAGGGACCGGCCAGCAGCCGAGATCCTCGCGGAAGAACGCCAGCGGATCTAACCGGTTTCTCCCACGATGCGTGCTCGACCATTGAGGGATCGACGTACTGATAGACCCAGGAATGGGTTGCCGCTCAGCCCAGGCCCAGGACCGAGAGGAGAGCCTCATCGACTCCCCACATCTCCTCCGGCGTGAGATGACCGGCCAGATCGCCAAGTCGGTGGGCGTCCACGGCTCCGATTTGTTCGACTAGTACCCGCGTGGTTCGCCCGGCTATCTCCGCCTCGGGGCGAAAGGATGCCGATCGAGCGCTTCGCGATGTGGGCGCGACGATGACAACCGATCGAGGCAAGAACTCATCGGCCTGGACGACGACGCCATAGCGATCCCCGTGCTGCTCATGTCCCAGACCTTTGGGGAGTCGGAATCGGTATACGTCACCTCGGAGCACGTAAGGCTTCCATCAAAGCCGCGATACCGAGCATCTGGTCACGGTCGACCTCGTCCGCTTCCAAGGCCGCGACCTCGGCGGCGAGTTCTTTGCTTCGCCGACGGTGGCGAACTTCGCTGAGCAGAGCGGCACGGATAGCTTCGGATTGACTGAGCCCGGTGGCTTCGAGGATCTTCAGCGCCTTGTCTGCTTCATCATCGAGACGCACGGATATCGCTCTAGCCACGAAGCCACCGTATCACAGATTGTCGTACATGCTTCACTCGCCCGCAACCCTTGCCACATGTGGATCTTCAAAGGCGTCACCGACGCCCATGCGCCGGTAGGCCTGTTGAGCTCGCTCTGCTGCTGTGCTCGCCGCGTAGCGCTGAAGCATTCGCCTGGACCGCCAGCCGGCCAGCATCATCAGGTCACCCTCATTCCCGCCGTCGGCCAGGAAGAGTGTCCACAGGTGTGGCGTAGCTGGAGGCGGATGAACATGACCGATTCTGGCTTGTTGGGCGTGGCGCTCGACCAACTGGCTAGGCGGGAGTCCGTGACCCGGCCCTACCTGCCGAGCCATAGCCATTCCGACTCGGCGTGCGGATGCTGCCGGCGGATTCGGAGATAGCGGTCGGCCGCCTGGCCCGCTTTCGCCTCGCACGGGCAAGCTCGAGGTCGGGCGCCCTTACCGACCATGATCGCGACCTGCATGTCCCGGTCGAGGTCCCCGACCCGCAGGCCGACAAGCTCGCCGGCGCGCATCCCGGTTGATATCGGCATGCGGATCATGGCCGTGTCTCGTCGATCGTCGAAGTTCCTGCCGTCGCAGGCGGCGAGCAATTTGGCCAGGTCGTTATGGCTGATGACGGGAACCTGCTCCGGTGCTCGCGGGTCATCTTGGCCTCCTCCGTCGGCATCCCGTTGGCGAGGAAAAAGTCGATCATGCGCCAGGCCGCATCGGCGCAGATCCCCACCGTTTTGGGGCTCTTGTTGGCTGCCTTCGGGGCGCGCCGGAAGTCGGGGACCAGCAGCCGAAGGTCGCCTACGCTGATCCGCATGACGTCGGCGGTCATGCCTTCCATCCGATCCGTGGGTGTCAGCCGCCACCCTGCCCGTGGGTGCCATTTCCCGGCACTGACCGCCCAAAATGTTTACCCTCTCTTACCGCGTTGTACAAGTACCCGGATCGGCGACAGCCAGACAAAGTCCTGGTCAGAAGCCCAATCAAGCCCCTGTAGCTCAGCTGGATAGAGCGGCTGCCTTCTAAGCAGCGGGTCGCAGGTTCGAGTCCTGCCGGGGGCGCAGGTTCCTATAGTGGCCGATCCGGCGGGTGTCGGATGAGTCGAGGATCAGTCAAGGATCGGGCGGGACCACGCCGTCTGCGCTTTCGCCATCTGGCGGGCCTGCAACTGGATGGGCCTGGCTGGTCAACTACAGCGCCCGAGCTTTGTTGATCGGGTGTTGAAGGGGCTGTGTGATGATTGTGAACCGGGTCTGAGCGAAAAGCCGCTGCCGTGGTGCTGGTCGTACCGCACCGCCTGGCGAGCATAGGGGCGGCCGGCGCCCAGGAGGGTTGTCAGCGGCGTCGACGGCTGGGCGGCCGGCTTCCTCGTCGAAGTAGATTGTCGCGCGGTGGTTGACGCGGAGGACGACCAGAGCTATCCGGACCCCGGCGGCCAACCTGTCCTCGAATTGGGCCGGCTATCTTCTGGGCGACGGGACCTTCACCGAAACCGATGTAGATTGGGTCGTGCCTCGGGTGGCACCGAGTGCCACCCGCACGAATTTCTTCGTCGTGGGTTGGTGTGGACAGGGTCACGAACAACGATTTGCTCCAGGTGGGCATCGGGCAGGACTGGGTCAACGGCGAGCCCAATGCTAGGCCCTGGTTCGAGATTCTTCCGGCCCTGCGAGCGTCAGTCATCAAGAGCGATGGACCCGTCAGACCGGCGACCGGATCCAAGCACAAGTCGTCGAGCAGTCACCTGGGGCCTGGCTGAAAACGTGAGCAGAAGGATTGGTCGTTTCAGACGACGGTTGCCTACGACGGGCCCGGCGAAACGGCGGAGCACATCACCGAGCGTCCATCGAGTTGTTTGGCGGGCTCCCTCCTGCCCTTGGCCAACTTCAGCTCCAGTAACTTCGCCGCCTTCAGTTGGACATGATCGACGACGGTGGAGGTGTGATCGCGTCGAGCTCCGACATGAGCAGCTACCGCAGTTTCGACGTCAGCCCCGGTCGTGTCGCGGCCACCATGGAACCCCCATCCGGGGGCCGCTTCCAACATCACTGGGGCGCCGACGGCTCGGTTTGGTCGATCGGCACCAGCGCGGTCGTTGGGGGCACGGGATCTATTCCTGGACCGGCAACAGCTGGGCCAGCGTGACCGGTGGATCCGTGGACATCGCGCTGGGCCCGGATAGCTTCCCCTTGGGTCGTGAACTCCTCCGGTTAGTTGTACCACCGTTCCAGGTCCGCCTCGGTGGCTTTGCCGGGCGCAGCCACTAACTGACATCTCGATCGGAGCTGACGGACATCTCGGTTGGAGCTGACGGGGCCGAGTGGGTGGTCGGCACCAACGCCGTCCCCGGCGGGTACTGGATCTACACGTGGACCCGGCACCAACTGGGCCAGCGTCGCCGGTGGAGCCGTGGACATCGCAGCAGCGCCCGACAGCTCCCCTGCAGTCGTCAACGCGGCGCACCAGATCTTATTCGGGCTGCCGGGCACGAACCCAGATGCTGGCGCTCCACAGGCGGCGCGCATATGCTGCGCTGCACGTGGCTCCGACAACTGACCGGTACTCTCGGCGGCGTTTAGACCGAGTCTTCATGAGTCGTGATCCGGTCCGGTACAAAACACAATGGACGTCGGGTTGACACGTTTACACGCGTGGCTAGGGCGCGCTGTCCAGGTAATCTCCGGTAGGTTAATGGTGGGCGTCGGCGCGGCACCAGCAAAGCCGGCCGGAGGACCAGATCCAGCGATGTTTTCGATCGCGGATCTGGAGCTCGAGGGGACGCTCGACAACCTGGATGACGCCGATAATTATGCCGGCTGGATATTCGGGCTCATGAAGCCGTACCTGGGAGAGGCGGTGCTCGAAGTCGGTGCTGGCCACGGCACCTTTACGGAGATCTTAGCTAGCCAAGCTACCAGAGTGGTCGCCAGTGATCTCTCCGGCCGATGCGCCGCAGTGCTGGCCGAGCGATTCGCGACTGTGCCCAATGTCGAGATCATCCACGGCGGGATCGAAGCCTGTGCCTCGGGCGGACCGTTTGATACGGCTGTTCTTGTCAACGTGCTCGAACATATCGAGGGTGACGATGCCGCGCTGGTTCACCTGTCGGAATTGCTCACGACCGGAGGCCGGCTTATTTTATGGGTTCCGGCCTTCGCGGCGCTCTACAGTGAGTTTGATCGAAAGGTCGGCCACTTTCGCCGGTATCAGCTTGCCCGCCTGAAGTCGCAACTGGTCCGCGCCGGCTACATGGTCGAGGAGATCCGCTACGCAAACTCAATCGGTGTCATTGCCTGGTGGGTGGTGGCCTGCTTGCTTCGCCGGACACCAACCGGACGTTCTTCCGTGCAGGCGTTCGACCGATACCTGGTGCCGGTAGTCAAGTGGCTAGAGTCCAAGCGGCGCCCACCTTTTGGACAGTCGATTTTCGCGGTGGCCATCCGGCCGCCTGAGCCGAATCGGCCGCTCGAACCAAGCCTGACAGCCTGTGATGAACAGTTGAGTCCGCCCGGTCGATAGGAACTGACATGCAGTGTCTTTCGGTGGTTATGCCGTGTTACAACGAGGTGTCGACCATAAAGGAGATCCTCTCCCAGGTGCTCGAGTCCGTCGTATGTGGCGGAGGTTATCGTCGTCGACGATGGGTCCAAAGACGAGACTGTCTCTGTCGCCCAATCAGTCGTGGACCCTCGTGTCCGGCTCTTGGTGCAGCCGTATAACATGGGGAAGGGAGCGGCCCTTCGACGTGGCTTCCACGAAGCGACAGCCGATTTCGTGATCGTCCAGGATGCCGACCTCGAATACGACCCCTCCGAGTATGACCTTTTGCTGGAGCCCCTACTGAGCGGAAAGGCGGACGTAGTCTTCGGGTCACGCTTCATCAGTGATCGGCCGCACCGGGTCCTCCTTTTCTGGCATTCGGTCGGGAACCGACTGCTCACAATGGCGTCCAACGCCTTTACCAACCTCAACCTGACCGACATGGAAACCTGCTACAAGGTCTTTCGGCGGGAAGTGATCCAGGACATCGACCTTTGCGAGGATCGGTTTGGATTTGAGCCAGAGATCACGGCGAAGGTCGCCAAACAGGGTTGGCGCGATCTACGAGGTGGGCATCAGCTACTCTGGACGAACCTACGCCGAAGGGAAAAAGATCGGCTGGCGTGATGGGCTCCACGCGGCCCGGTGTATCGTGCGCTACTCGAGGTTTTGGGATCGCATGACACGGCTTGAATAGCAACCCTGGGGTTAGTCGGGGCTGCCCCCGGTGCTCAGCGAGCTCCCACAACTCATTGCCTTAACGGTTGGACCTTTATCTTGACTGCCGTCACGACATCTCCTGATCTCTGGCGAGCCAGACTCCGTCGCAGGAGCATTACCGTAGACTCGCTTCGTCGGCAATCCGTTTGGTGTCGCGCCCCGTCCGGGTGGACCGGCCTGCGGACTCGACTGCATCGTATCGACCGGCGGAGACGATCGATACGACGGCGCCAGCAACAAATCCGAGAAGAAGTAGCCAACCCAAGCCACTTTGTCGCTCACGCCAGAACGCCGGCGCCATCTCCGCCTTGCCCCTGTCGAGCAGAAGCACGTCGCCTCGGATTGGATTGGCCACCCAGAGGGAATCCATGGAACCGATGATATTTGGATGCTGTATGCCTCCGATGAGGCGATCCCGCGGAACGTACTGACTGGCCAAGGCCGGCGTTGCCAGCACACTCCACCACTGCTCGTATGGGACTCTTATCGAGACGAAGTTGATCGGTATGCTCAGCACCGCGGCGGCCAGCAGGGCAGTGCGGCTGGAACGTCTGATCCAGCCAGTCCGTTCGCCGAGTTGCAGAAGGGAGAAGGCGCCGAGCGTAAACAATGGGATGACGGGCATGAGGAACCGGGGACCCCAGGCCAGACCTCCTTGCCACACGTCCAGTTTCGAAAACAGCAGTAAGCGTGGGATGATCAGGGCTAGCGCCAATATCGCGAAGGGTTGGTGCTTGGCTGCCAGTACGATCAGACCGATTGCACCGGGTATGGCGATGGCGTTAAAGATGAAGATGCTTTTACCGGGACTGAAAAGAAAGCCGTCGAGCCCTGTCCAGAGCGGGTTGTGGTATCCGAGTCCTCCGTAGGTGGTCACCAGTAGCTTTCCGAAGCGGTAATCGTTATACCACATGAGAAACGCGAGGCTCAGCGCCATCGGGGTGCCGGCACTGAGCAATGCCCGGACGCTGAGATAGACGTTTCGTGGCACGAAGAAAGGAACGGTCAGCAGCCCTATCCAGACGGTCAACAGGCTGTCCGCGCGGAACTGTATCGCCGCACCCGCTGCACAACCCAACACCAACGGTGACCAGCGCCATCCTTGAGGCCAGCGAACTATTGCGAGCACCAACAGCGCGATGCACAGCGCCACGCCAGGCTCGCTGAACAGCTCCGTCGTCGCTTGCAAGGCCATCGTGAGGCTGCCGAAGGTCAGCGCTGCGAGCACCGACGTCCGCCGCGGCCAGTAGAGGGCCCGGCCGATGTGATACGTCGCCGCGGCCGTCGCCGCGACCAGAATCGGATTGAGGAGAGACTGTAAGAAGCCCGGACCGCCGGTAGCCTTCGATAGCGCATAAAACGGCACGAGGAGCAGGCTGGTCGCAATGCCGTAGGGCGAGTAGGGGGTGCTTATATGGAATACGTCTTTGAAATCGCCCGTCGTCCTAAGTGAAAGGTGGTTCACCAGATTGTGGGTGAGAGCAGCCATGGCTTGACTGTCGTAGGCGAAATACATGTGCCGGCTGACGGCGAGGTAGAGGCACAGCAGGCCGACGAACACGTAGAGGGCGATTCGGGTGTCGGCGGACAACATTTGATGCCTGTAGGGGGGAGCCTCGCTTGAGGTCTCCTGCCGGTGTTGCGGTACGTATGCCGTCACGGGACCAAACGTTACAGCCCGGGGCCTCGACCGGCCTGCGCATGGGACCATTCGGTCTTGGCACCGCCGGGTTCGCCTGCCGCTACGGCCGGAGGCCGGTCCGCTCATCTTCGCCTCACTTCTGGACGCACCCCAACAAATGGTTGGATGAGCGGGCACAGCTTGGACCCGGGACCACAGGTCCGCGGGGTCTCCCAAGGTCCGACCCGAGCGTCGGGCGGGCGACCGGCCGCCGAGGGTCGATTCACGACGGCCATTTCTCTGCTTCGCTCCTGCCGTGAGGAGTGCGGTCGATAGGCGGCGGGCGTGCCCAGACACTGGGCTCTGCGGGCGTAGTTTCCGCTGTCCTTATTGGTGCGCGTTGTGCCGCTTCCGGCGGTGGGGTGATTCCGCCGTCGACCAAGAGCAGGGTCAGGCCGGATCGGCGGCAGAGCGGCGGAGTCGCTGACTGATCCATATCGCTATCGCACCTGCGGCCAGTATTCCGGCGACGATCAAAAGCTGGCCGGCGGTGTCAGAGATGTCGTCGGCGAAGCCCAGGGGGAGCATCAGGACGGTGGCCAGGAACGCGACGAGGGCGACTCCTCGAGGCGAAACGAGAAACGCGGCCAACAGTGGCGCCAGGATGAGTAAGGGGGCCAGAGTGACCTGGGGCAGGGCCGCATCGACGGCCGCAAGGCTTAACGCAGCCGCGACTGAGGCGCACAGGGGGGAGAAGATGCGAAATGAGGTGAGTGTCCTGCGGCGCGCGGCCACGGCGGGACGACCCCGGTCTGCCCAAGTCGTCCGGTCGTCTGGGTTTGGCGGTGCCACTACTATCGACCGTACCAAGATCGGATCGGGAACCTGGTAGAGATCGGCCCGAAACCTGGTGGCGATCCGCTCGGTCCAATCGTCTCGCATGACCTGCAAACGGTCTTCTAGCTGCGGGGTAGCTGGGTTGGCTCCGAGAAGCTCGACGATGCGATTCAGGTGCCCGACTCGGTCCCTTGCGTAGTCCTCGTAGTCGACAGTCAAAGGCTGGATCACGCCCTCATCGTAGTGGGACTGCCACAGCCAATCTTCTGCCAACGCTTGCTGCAGGAAGGCCTTAATGGCCTCGAAGTCGTAAGGAGGCCGGCCCGGTTCGACTTGGGTTCCGACCGGCCAATGCCAGATGCCCGACCGTGACGCCCGCCAGGCCGATATCGCCTGAGCGAGCTTGTCGCGGCGGACGTTGTGAATGTAGCTGAGGTCAGGGAACACGGTTCGCAGGTCAAAACCCACCGAGTCGTCGTCGCCTCGCAGCCGTTGGGTCAGCTCGAAGGCCTGGTCCCAGGAGATCTTGAAACCGAAATAGTCCGAGCGCACCCCTTGCGCCAGGGCGACCAAGTGGTCAGCCATGTTCACGTTGACCAGAGCGGGGTCGGCGACATGAAAGTACTCCGTCGGCTCGCCTAGGCCCCAGTGGGCCAGGTCCTCGCACAACAAAGAGCTTCCCGACCGGATGCTGAAACAGACGCAGTAGAAGCGTTTGCCGGTAGCGGCCAGCCGTTGGCGAATCAGCATGACCGGCCATCGCGTCGCTGGGCCTTGCCGTCGCATTGCGCCCCGCCGGGCAGCTCCGCGATGCACGAGCGACAGGTGCAACCGGGCTTAGTGCTCAAGTTGCTCAAGCGGTAAACCGTCCTAGAAACGTCCGCTCGCGGCAACGACATGCAGCCCCAGGCTCCTCTTGGTGGCAATGGAAACATAACACACGACCTCAGGGAATCCTACGACACGAAAGTGGCAAACACGGGTTCACCCACGGCCCCAGCTTGGCTTTGTCGCTGCAGAGCTGCAGCAAGGACGTAGGGCGCCGGGCAGGAGCACTCTGGCCGCAAGGCCTGGAGTCTTTCGGTCAACAGTCCGACCGGCACTCCTGGCCCAAGCACCCGCGACATGGCGCGGCGCAGCAGGCATAGCAAGCTCGGCCCCTCCACGGGGTTCGCAGGGAGGGGCTGGCGCCGAGCGCATCTTACCGCTTGAGGCCACCCAGCCTCAGGCTGTCGGATGTCCAGAAGTGGCGCAGGTGAGGAGGGTGGGGAGGACGGGCGGAGGGATGTGCGACGGCATGACGTCATGCGGGTAGGAGGGAGCGAAGCGAAGGGCCGGATGGATGGGCAACCTGATTATGGCGTGCCGCGTCGGAGCGTTCGGCGCAATCCGTCACGGCCTGCGGTGGTCGTGCCGTTGAATCCGCGCCCGGCCCGTTCGGTCCATTCGGACTCCGAGACGGCGTCCGGTTCCGCCGGCAGGTAGTGATTGAGGATCAACTCCTCGACTCGGGCTCGTTCGGCGACACCGCCGACCTCGGTGACGTCGGTGTGCAGCGCGGCCATTCGATCGAGAGCGGGACCGCTAAAACCGTGCTGGGCCAGGTAACTGAGATCCGCCACCTGGTGCACCAGGATGTCCGCGCCCTGAGCGAGGGCGATCAAATCCTCGTTTACGCAGGTATCTCCGGAGAAGACGACGGAGCCGTCGCTGGTGTCGAATCGATACCCGAGCGCTGGAGTTGCCCGACCGTGGGTGACGGCAATGGCCGTCACCCGAACGACGTCATCATCGAACACGACGACCGGAACCTGTGCACCGGCGTCGTTCCAGGCTGGCGCCGGAACGTCGAACGCCCGGACGAGCGCCCCGGCATCGGGCATCTGGGCATCCAGCGGCATCACGTTGAGGTGGTAGGCGTAGCCGGCGAGAAGGTGCTCGACCAGGTCCACCGTGCCCGGGCCGGGCAGCTCGGGATGGATCGTGGTCACCCGGTGGAAGGTGGCGTCACCGGACGGCAGGGCGGCCGGTCGCGAGGGCCCGTAAATCCGGATGGGTGGCAATGGGCCGTTGTCATCCACCCGGCCGCCCCAGGGATAGAGGAGCATTCCCGGCAGGTCGCCGATGTGATCGACGTGGAGGTGGGTGAGGAACACGGCTTCCAAGCGGGCGAAGTCGAGGGCTGCATCGGCAAAGGCGGAAGGGGATCCACGACCACAGTCGATGACGAAGACTCGTTCGTCGACGATCAGCGCGGACGAATTCCCGGCCCTTCCCGCCACCGGCATGGGAGCAGCGGCCGTTCCCAATATGACCAACTCGGTTGCCACCCGGACCTCTCTCTCGTTTCCGTCCTTCTTTACTGCGACGCGTTGAGCAGGTCGCCTGACGAGCGTCGTCTTTCCCCCAATAAATCGTCAGTCTGCGGTAGGACTAGCTCGCTGCGCTGCGGTTGGCGGTGGCGCGCTTTCGGCGCCACCAGCCTGTGCCGGCGAGGAAGAACCAGGTGGCGAGGGGGATGAGCAGTGCCAACCCGGTGAGCACCGCCTTCTCGACGGGGGAGGCGGCGGAGCTGCCGGGTACGCCCACGACGTCCACGCTGGCGATCAGTTCGTCCACCTCCCCCCCGGGGCCGCGACCGGAGGCGTCGAACTGGTGAATGCCGGCCTTCGCCGCTTCCGGGATGGCCACGGTGGCGGAAAAGTCCCCTTCCTTGTTGGCGACGGCCCGGCCCACCACGATGGGCGTCGAGTGGAAGGTGACGGTAACCGCGGCACCGGGGCTGAATCCTTGGCCCGAGACGGTGACGAGGTCACCCCGGTGCAAATGATGAGGGCTGGGTGCGGCCGAACCGAGACTCGTCGAGGAGGTAGCTCGGGAGACACCCGCAGGCGCCGGGCTCGCGCTCGGGGACGGGCTGGCCGGTCGCGCGCTGGTTGACCCGGGGGCGTTAGGGGGGACCGGGCTCGACGTGGACGTCGACGAGGATCCCGCGGTCGAGTTCGAGGTGGATGCCGACCCGGGTCCAAGCACCGTCGGTGCCCCCGTCTTCAAGATGACAGTGTCGCCGAGGACAGTGCCGGTCGAGCTGACGCCACCGAACAGCACCAGCTGGCCGGTGCTGTCGTCGAAGGCGGCGGCGGCCCCCGATCGGGGCGAGGGCGCTCCGCTGGTGTGCGCCGCGGTCCAGGATCGTCCATTCCACGTCGACGTGTCACCAAGCGTCCCGGTGGCACCCGATCCGCCGAACAGCACCAAGCCACCACTGGGGCCGTCCGCAGTCAACACCGCACCGGCGCGCCCGACCGGTGAGCGAACCGTGGTCGCGTGCGACCAGGAACTTCCGTCCCAGGACCAGGTGTCGTTCTGCCAGGTTGGGGGAGCGGCGCCGAGCGACATGGACTCGCCCCCGAAAAGGACCGCGTTGCCACGGGTGGGATCGAACGCGATGGCTGCACCGGACCTGGGGGTGGGGGCCGCCACTGCGACCGACTCCCACCCATTGGTCGTCCACAGCCAGGTGTCGTCGAGGTCCGCAGAGGTGGCCGCGGCCAGCGCCCGAGGCCCCGTCGTGCTGGCCGAGCTTCGAGCTGGTCGAGCTCGTCGCCGACGCAGAGACCGGGGCCGAGGTGGACAGGCTGGAGGTGGTGGAGCCGACCGGTGCGGAGCTGGCCGCGCCGATCCCTCCGAAAAGGACCAGCTGCCCACTACCGTCATAGCCCATGGCCGCGCCCTCGCGAGGGCTCGGAGATTGATTGACCGCTGAGCCTGTCTCTTGGTACCACGACGCCCCGTTCCAGGCCCAGGTGTCGCCGAGCGGCTGGCCGTCGGTTCCGATCCCCCCGAACAGGATGAGCTGGTGCAAGGTTGGATCGAACGCCATCGACACCTGGTCGCGGGGAGGCGGCGCCTGCGACTGCGAGCCTGGGTGGTCGGTCCAGCTGGAACCGTTCCACACCCAGGTGTCGTTGGAGAGCTGGCCACCTGACTCCATCCCGCCGAACAGCACGATGGTCTGGTTGTCACGGTCGTAGACGGCGGAGGCGTACGCCAGTGGAGGTGGAGCGAGCGGCGGCGAGACGGTGGACCAGCTGAAGCTGGATCCGCCCTGGTTGGGCGCCGACTTCTGGCTGGGGACGGCGTTGGCCGCCGGCGACGCGATGGTCGATCCTCCGGCCCAGACCAGGCCGGCCGTGCCGAGCAGGCCGAGTCCGAGGTGCCGCCAGCGGCGGTTGGATCGGTGAGCGGTCATTGCGTGGAGGGGAACGATGGACCTCGAGCGGGTGACGGGAGTCGAACCCGCGTATCCTGCTTGGAAGGCAGGGGCACTGGCCGTTGTGCTACACCCGCGACACGGGGGAGCCTAGCCGTCCGGAGGCGAATTCGGGACACACGGAGGGGGCTCGAGGCGCTGTAGTTCCGCCCCTCTTGCCGAATATCGTCGATGTCTCATGCCTAGCGGGTTCTGGCCGCGACGGCGTCACCGTCCGGTGCGGCCGCGTTTGGTGCTCATGGTGCTCCGAGGCGCGGGCCGCGACCCTCCAGGTTGGGCGGAACCGTTTGAAGGGTCGCGGCAGAGCCGCCGGGAGAGCCACCCGGCGACCAACCTACGTTACGGCGCCAGGGGTGGATTTGGATTGCAGCCCAGGAGGGTTTGGCTCAGTGGGTATGGGCGTTTGCGCCAGGTTCGTCCGTAAACGTCGCCCCGGCCAGCGCGACAAATGGACATCTGTACAGCCTCAGCGTGCACAGATGTGCAAAAGTGGGGCGAGCGCAACGGCGGGCGGCTGGTCGCGCGCCTTCCCGCCGGGCCGTGTGGGGCCGCCCGCAAGGGCCTGGTCCTTGCCGCCGGTCGCTCGCCCCGCCCGCAGCGAGCGGCCGGCCGCTACCTGGGTCCTCGGATGAGCCGGGCGAGGAAGCGTTCCGTCTCCGCGTCGAACCAGTCCGGGAGGACCTCGGCGAGCGCAGCCGCGTGAAGGTCGGCCGGAAGGGTGTCGACGACGGCTGCTGCCCAGTCCTTCGGGCGGAGGCCGGGCTGATACGTAACTTCGGCCGCCTCCCGGAGGGCCTGGGCGGCGCGGCGAGTCGTGAACGAATCAGTCCTCAATCGATCGTCACCCATCTGTCAGCCCCGAGGTACTGCGGCCCGAGTGGCCGGAGGTCAGATGAAACCCATGCGTACGATGGTGCATTGTGAGGAAGGTCCCCTCGTCGCCCCGGCCATTCGGACCAGCACCACCTTCACCCCGGCCCATGGAGATGCCATGTGAAAGCGGTGAAGATGCCGTGTGGATGGCGGCACCTGGGTGGATGGAGGGCACCCGGATTGATAGCCGCACCCGGGTGACCGGGCCCGGCCCGCAAGCGGTCTGCGACCACCTTCTGCGCGATAGCCGTGTTCGCAACCGGCGGGCGATCACGCCCCGCTAACGGGATCACGCGGTTATCGACCCTGCGCCTGTCGCAGGGCACGCTCGTCGCGACCTTCGACCGCACCGGGGTGGGTCGCCATGTTCAGCCTCAGGTGCTCAGCTTGTTCAGCCTCAGGTGCTCAGCTGCCGGCTATTCGGTAGACGCTGACCGAGACACTGCTCACCGAGACGCTGGCCGAGGTCGGGTTGCATACGTCGATCGGCAGCAGGTTGGCCGCCGTGGCCCGCAGCGGCATAACCATCAGGCCGGCGGGCCATTTGCCAGGGTCGGCCGCCATGATCCCGGTATCGCCCGCGAGAATGCCGTGTGCGCTCAGCGACACAATGACGCAGTGCTGGGCCGCGACCGTGAGTGACACGCCGCCATTGGAAAAGAGCAGTTGCAGGTTGGCGGGGCCGGCTGGGCCTTGCGGCCCTTGGACACCTTGCGGACCTTGGACACCTTGCGGCCCTCGCGGCCCTTGGACACCTTGCGGCCCCTGAGGTCCCGTCGCCCCCTTCTTGGCCAAAACTGCCCACGTCGAGGGGTGCCCGATGGACGGGTGCCGGCGTTGGCGACCAGGGCCAGGTAACTGCTGCCAGCGTTGGTCACCACGTCTCCGACCGCGTACGACCCCGAGGCGGACCAGTCGCCGCGGAAGTTGAAGGCGCTTTGGTTCCAGGTGAGCGCCACCTCGCCGGCGGTGCACGACTGTCCGGCATCCGTATCGATGACCCGGAGCCTGCCGACGGGGTTACGGGTGGTCGAATAGCACGCGTGGATGACCCCATTGGAGGCCGGGATCGATGCGGAAGCGATACCGGTCGCCAGCCCACCTACCACCAGCCCGGCTATTATCAGCCCGCCGATCCTCACGGCGCGAGGTATTCGCCTGACCTGAGGAGGCGGATTTGGAACGGCAGTATCGGCCGCCGGCTTGTCTTCTTGCCACATGGATTGTTTCCACCCTTCTTGATGAGCACCTGTCCGCACGCGCCGCGAATCATTACCCCAAAACACGCAAATTGCTACTTGGACGAGTTTCGCCGTCCCAGGACGTGGAGGTAAGCCTCGAGTGGAACCTCAGGTCTCGAGCTGCCGAGGCCCGAACGGTCTTTCCTTCACTGGGTAGCTGGCTGGGGCCCCAGGACCGCCGGCTTCGCAAGCAGGGGTTACCCCAGGGGAAGACGAACCTGCCCTCCCCGGGATACCGCGACTAACGTCTCCAACATGCAGGACTCCAGCAACCTCGAAACGGCTTGGTACCCGACACAACCCGATGCCCGTTTTATGCTCGAGCACCGGGACGACCCGAAACGTTGGCTGATCTGGACGGTCAAGGAGGGCACTCCGATATTCCGCTTTCAGTACACGTGTAAGAAGACCGACCCGATAATCCTCACCGCAATGGTGGCTCAGGAGACTGGTGATCAGCGGTCGGCGAACGCGCTCGTCCAGACCTTCCAAAACAGCTACCCGCAGTACTTTAAGTAAGTACTGCGGTGTGTAGTTGTTCGTAGATCGAACGCCCTGGCTGGAGACAGGGCGGGCTTGGGAAAGACGGCCTTGGGTGGCCGCCCAAACGGCGGCGCCCAAGCGCCCGTCGTTGCTCAACCTCCGGTAAAGGGCGACGTCACCGGTGGTGTCGGACTCGGTCCGGGAAGAACCCTCCGACGTGGTTGCGGTTACCCAGCGCCTCTTCTCTGGGCCACTCCAGAACGCTTCATCGAGAAGCCGCCGGGACTGAATCGTCTTTGCGAGCTGGCCAGGCCGCGCCTCCCGCAGGCCGAGTTGCCTGCCCAGAGGTCCTGTTCGGGAACGGTATGGGTCATGCACCCCGCCGTAACCGGTTCGAGGCTTCTCGAGCCTGTGCTCCCCTCCGTCAGCTCCCGATCGTGACGGCTCGTGCTGCGATGCCACCACGCGATCGGCAGGCTGACTGCCGACCACACCAGAACCCCAACCACAACCAGGCTGACCACCCTTCCATTCTACATCAAATCAATCGGTTTTATGTGAAAACGCCAGGAGACCACCGGGTAGGCATCTCCTCGGGCCGGTCAGCCGTGAGGTAGAGGCCGGCTCTAGTTTGCTGATCTGATCGACAGATTTTGTAGGAAATAGGGAAGCACCCCCGGGAACGGGTGATTCCGGGGGTGCTTCGCCGGTGCCGGCGGAGCGGCGTCTATAGGGTGCGTGTTCCCTTTGCCTCGCCGGCGAAACGTACTGTAGGGCTCGGCCACGCTAGGTGGCAAACCGAAGCGAGCCGTCGGCCTTCTGGAAGCCGACAGAGCTTCGCTCGCCACGTCGGTCGGGGAGGGGGGATTCGAACCCCCGGCCTCCTGCTCCCAAAGCAGGTGCGCTAACCGCTGCGCTACTCCCCGGGGGAGAGTCCCGGTTTCAGGTGCAAGGGAGTCTACGGGTCGCGGCGTGGGTGCGAGGAGGAAGACACGCCGTCCGCCTCGCTGATTGGGGAGTGCACCGGGTCGTGACGGGTCAGCAAAGGACCCTGCCTGGTGTCGGCACCCGTCACGTGGCTTGCGTGCCGACACCTCCCGGGAGTCCAGGGGCCCCGTCGGGTTACGTGATGGTGAGGACGTCGCCCGTTGCCACCCCGTAGCCGGCGGCGGCCGGGTTGGTCACGGTCACTGGCAGGTTGCTCCCGGCGGCGGCGGTTGACGAGACCTTCATCGTCGCGGTGATGCTCGTCGAGCTGACCACCTTGATGTTGGAGAAGGTGACCCCTTTCGGGCCCTTCAGCTTGAGGCCGGTCGCGAACCCGGTGCCGGTGATGGTTGCCGACACCGATGCCCCCGGTGAGGCGGACGACGGGGTGATCGTCGTCAGCGTCGGGGCCGCGATCACCGTCAAGCACGATGCGCACGTGCTCGTCCCGTGGTCTGGGTTGGTGACCACGGCCGCGTAGGTCCCGGGCGCGGCCTTCGCGGGCGTTGAGCGTCACCGTGATGGAGGTTGCGGAGACCACCTTGACCTTGCTGATCTTGACGCCGGTCGGCGTGAACTTCAGAGCCGCCCCAGTCTGGAAGCCCGTCCCGGTAACGGTGAAGTTACCGTGGGCTCCGACCGCCAGCTGGGAGGGGGACAGGCTGGTGGGCTTCGGCCCGGCGTCGATGGTCAGGCAGCCGGTGCAAGTACCAGATCCAGCCGCATCCTTGACCGTCACGTTGGTGGGGCCAGTCGCCGCGGTGGCACTCACGGTCGCCTTGGCCGTGAGCGTGGTGGCAGTGACCACTTTGATCGATGACGTCGTCACTCCGGTGATGGTCACCTTGGCTCCCGTGGCGAAGCCCGTTCCGGTGACGGTGACCGACACTTTGGACGCGCCTTGCCCGAGCGGGCTGGGGCTGATCCCGGTCACGGTGACCCCGGCGGAGGTGATGGTGTACGGGACAACGTTGGAGGTCGATCCACCGATGATGGTGGCGGTGGCGGTATTCGCACCCGTTTCGTCACCGCGGGTTGGAACGAACACGGCGCTGAAACTGTGACTACCCGCGGCCGGGGTCGTAGCCAGTGAAGCAGTGCCGCCGCTCACCGTTACCGGCGAGCCCAGGTCGGCGGTGCCGTCAAGGAACTGGACGGTGCCAGCCTTCGCTGGGCTGACTGTGGCCTTCAACGTCACCTGGGTGCCTGAGGGCTGTGGACTGGTCGGCGTGGCGGTCAGCGTGGTGGAAGTGGCCGTGATCAAGGGAAACAGCTGTGCCCATCCATGAGCTGGCACGGTGGTGCCGTCCACGGTTATGGCCGACGCCGTGGTGTTGTAGCCGATGTCGGTCTCCCAGTAGGTACCCGAAGGGTTGCCTGCCCCGAACGGCCCCGAGTCCGTGAGACGGACCTGAATGGTGTTGGCATAACCGGCCGTGGTGTCGGGCACGTTGGCGGCGAGCCAGGTGCCGATGTCCGCGGTGCTCGTGGCGGCGACTGGAAACACTGGTGCGTCGGCGGCTACGTCCGCGGGCGTGCCCGCGGGCAGACTCGATGTCGGGCTGAACGTCGTCACCCCGGTCTCGGACGTCCCCGACCAGTTACCGGGCACCACGCCGTGCTGGGGGTTGTAGAAGTTGACGATGGCTTTGGTCGCGCCACTGTCGGCCGCGGTCAGCGCTACCGCGTAGGCGAAGGGACTGTCGAGGTTGGTCCCCGAAGTGATCTGGTTGCCATTGGCGTCGTAGAACACCACGTTCCCGTATGGGGCTGCGGCATTGGCATCCGGTTCCCACGGCGGGGCGGAGCCCGCGGCTGATGCCACTCCGGCTGCGATCGGTGCCATCACACAAAGCGTCGACACGGCCGCCAGCGCGATCGATTTAAATCCCCAACCACGCATACGCATCTACGGATTTCCTTTGCTTAGAACAATGGGACGGCGCATATTAGCCATAGAGAGGCGTCGCTCGGCCAGGGGAACGACAAGTGTAAGGCTCGTCGTCATCGAGTGTTCACAGAAAAGATACCCCCCGTCCATCAGAGAAATGGACGCCACCTCTCTGGATGACAGCTCGCTATATTCCTGTTCTCCTGTGCCTATTGGTCGGATGAGTTGTGTTACGGTGCCGCAGAAGTGGCCAGGGGCTAAGGGCATCTCAACCTCAGCTTGAGCGTTCGATGCTGAGGGCTGTCTCATAAGTATTGGTAGAGGATCTTGAGGGTGTTCACGATGCAACGACGACGATTCTTCGGGGGCGCAGTACTCGTGCTGGTGATGATCTTGGTCTCCTCCAGCGGCTGCTCTTCCAGCCATCAGACATCGGATCAGGCCGGAAGTCAGCTGGCCAACCAGGTCATCGAGGCGCCGTATGGCTATCAGGCCGACTCGACCAGTGGTGCGTCCGGCGTCATTAGCCCCGCCGTGTTTGACCGCTATGGGGGTTTTGGGTCGCCCTCTAAAGTCGGCTTTGTCGCCGGGTTCAAGCAAAGCTATGTGGACTACGACACCGAAGAGGGGATCGCGGTCACCCTCCTGGAGTTCCGCTCGCCTGCTGCGGCGACCACGTACCTCGACGACACGGCACCGAAGACATTGAGCTATGCCGCGGCTACCCATAAGCCATTCGAATCGATCCCGGGTGCCATCGAGGTGGATGGCACAAAGGCGTTCGCCGGCAACTACACCCACGGAGTGGTTATGGCCAAAGGGAAGTTTTACGTCCAGTTGGTGTACGCGACAGCCGGGCCGTCGCAGACGCCGACCGAATTCACCTCGTGGGCCAAGGCGCAGTACTCCAAGGTCTGACGGCCGGCAGCGCACACGGTCCTGACCCGTGCCGTCGGGCCAGGCTCTCCCTGCAGTCACGGTGTTGTTGGCGTCGGCCATGTAGTCTACTCTGATTCCCTACTTTCCAGATCGACATTAAAGCAAAGTTCAGGTTACCGGATGGCAGCACGGAAGTGAACATCAGTGGAAACGGGCTCGGACCCGCAGCGGGGGGCCTAGAGTCAACCGCCGTCTACCAGAGTTCGCGCCATGGAGGAACTATGGACTCCGCCTCGCCGGCGATCGACGAGATCGAGCCCTTGCCCTCGGAGCCGCACCTGGCGCTGGCTGTCCGGGGCGCGCAACTCGACGCCGAAAACGTGTCCGCCTGGTTCGGTTCCAACAAGGTCCTGAGCAGGGTGTCGCTCTCGATGCCGCCGGGTACCGTCACCGCTCTCATCGGCCCGTCCGGGTGTGGGAAGTCGACCTTCCTGCGCATTCTCAACCGGATGCACGAGTTGGTCCCTTCGGCCAAGATGGCCGGCGAGGTCCGACTCAACGGCCAGGACATCTACGCCGCCGGGCCAGCGCATCACCGAGACCCGGAAGCGGATCGGGATGGTGTTCCAGAAGCCGAACCCGTTTCCGACCATGTCGATCGCGGAGAACGTCACAGCCGGACTGAAGCTCACCGGGTATGAAGGTGGGGCGATCAGCCGCGCAGCGAGCTGATCGAGCGGTCGCTGCGCCGGGCCGGGCTTGTGGGCCGAGGTCAAGGACCGGCTCGGTCAGCCCGGCGGCGCGCTGTCAGGTGGCCAGCAGCAGCGGCTGTGTATCGCCCGATCGTTGGCGGTCGACCCCGAGGTGCTGCTCATGGACGAACCCTGCTCGGCACTCGACCCCACCTCCACCCGGCGGGTCGAGGAGACCATCGCGCGAGATCAAGGACGAGGTGACGGTGGTGATCGTCACCCACAACATGCAGCAGGCGGCCCGGGTGTCACAGCAGTGTGCGTTCTTCCTGGCCGAGCAGGGCACTCCCGGGTGCCATCGTGGAGGCCGGCTCGACCGAGCAGATCTTCAGCTCGCCTGACGGACCCTCGCACCGAGGACTACGTCAATGGTCGCTTCGGCTGACCTGCTGGTCCCCCCGGACCGACCGAGGTCGATCAAGGCCGACCCGGCCCTGGGCGGACCGGATCTTCCATCAGATCGGTCCGGAGCGTGGCGGCCATCGTCCTCGTCATCTTCGGGTCGATCGGCGTCTTCCTGGCCTACCAGTCGATACCGACCTTTCATCGCTACGGCTTCTCGTTCCTGACCCAGTCCGAATTGGGACCCCGAGCTCAACAAGGTCGGCATCTCGTCGACCCTCCTCGGCACCGTTGAGGTGGCGCTGGTGGCGCTCGTCATCGCCTTTCCGGTGGCCCTGGGGACGGCCCTGTTCATCAGCGAGTACGCCCCGGCGCGCATCAAGAGCTTCCTGGTGTCGCTGGTCGACCTGATGGCCGCGGTCCCGAGCGTCATCTACGGGGCCTGGGGATTCTTCCTGCTCATGCCCCACGCCAAGCTGATCTCCCGATGGATCAGCGAGTACTTCGGATGGATCCCGATCTTCAAGGTCGATACCGATCCCAGCGCGGCGACATGGGCCCAGTCGCGCTTTGTCAACTCCGCCTTCATCGCCGGTATCTGCGTTTCGCTTGATGGTGATCCCGATCGCCTGCTGCGGTCATGCGGGGCGTCTTCGCCCAGGCCCCCCTGGGCGAGCGCGAAGCGGCCTACGCCCTGGGCTCCACCAAGTGGGGCATGATCCGCGACCGTGGTGCTGCCCTTCGGTCGGGGCGGCATCATCGGCGGCACCATGCTCGGCCTCGGCCGAGCGCTGGGCGAGACGATCGCGGTGCTGCTTCATCATCTCCCTCACCTTCAACGTCAACATCCACATTCTCCAGAACGGGACGAGCACCATCTCGGCCCTGATCGCCAACGACTTCGGCGAGTCCACCAGCACTCAGCTGGCCGCCCTGCTCACCGCCGGGCTGGTCCTCTTCCTCATCACCCTCGTCGTCAACACCGTCGCCGCCGTCTTCATCACCCGCAGCCGCAGCGGGGCGGCGACGGAGATCTGAGCGCCACCGTGACCGCCGATGCCATGGCGCAGACCAGGGAGACGCCCGCGGTCGCTCCGCCGGCCGAGCCAGCCCGACGGCCGATGAGGATCGGCCGCGGTCGCTGCCCAAGGTCACGTCCGACGACGTCTTCGCCGCTGTCGGATCCGCTCGTGGGCTCCTTTGCCCTGGTCTGGCTCCTGTACTACGACATCCTGCCCCTGAGCGGCGTCGTCGGCTTCGTGGTGTGCTGGTACTTCGCCTTCCTGGCCATGTACGCCGGGGTGACGGCGCTCAGCCACCCCCGGCCCGTGGTCGTCAGTCGGCTGATGGGGGCGGTGGTCGTGGGGGTGGCCCTGCTGGTGGGCTTCGTGCTGGTGACCGTGGTCGTGTACACCATCTGGCGCGGCAGTGCGGTGCTGACGCATCCCAACTTCTACACGCAGCCGGCCTCGGCCGGTTCCCTGACCGGGCCGTTATACGAAGGGCGGAATCTCCAACGCCATCATCGGGTCGCTGATCTCGGTCGGCATCGCCATTGCGATCTCGCTGCCGCTCGGTCTAGGCACCGCCGTCTTCATGACCGAGGTGGGCGGGTGGTTCGCCAAGATCGTCCGGACGACGGTCGAGGCCATGACGGCCATCCCCGACCTCCTGGCCGGCCTGTTCGTCTACGTGATGCTCGTTCTGCATTTTCACGGGCACCGCAATGGACTGGCGGTGCTCTCTGGCCCTCGCCGTAACCATGACCCCGATCGTGGCCCGATCGGCCGAGGTGCAGCTTGCGGGTCGTCCCTGGAGGCCTACGCGAGGCCGGCCTCGCCCTGGGGGCGTCGCACTGGCAGACCGTGCGGCGCATCGTCCTTCCCACGGCTCGGCCCGGGTCTGGCCACCGCGCTGATCCTGGCCGTCGCCCGCGGGATCGGCGAGAGCGCGCCGCTGCTGATCGTGTCCGGCTTCACGACCTTTTGGAACACGCAACCCGCTCGACGCCCAACCCATGAACTCGCTGCCGCTGTACATCTACGAGGCGCTGCGCAGCGGCGAGCCGCACGAGATCTCCCGCGGCTTCGGGGCGGCGGTCGTGCTGCTCGCCATGGTCTTCGTCCTCTTCGCCGTCACCCGGTTGCTGGCCCGCCGGAGGGTGAGTCGCTCGATGACGGGTCGCTCCGGCGTACCCCGAGCAAGCCCTCGCGTTGTCGGTGGGTCAGGTCGCGGCGAGGCGCCTTCGCGGGTGCTCGTCCGGCTAGCTGCCGTGGCGTCGGCCACTGCGCTCGTTCTAGCCGCAGCGTCATCGCCGGCCGGGGCCATCGGCAGCTCGAGCAGATTCAGGGTTCGGGATCGAGTTGGGCGGCCAACGCCGTCAACCAGTGGATCAGCGACGTGACCCAGCAGGGCCTGCAGGTCGTCTTCACCCCGTCGGGTTCGGCTCAGGGTCGCACCGACTTCGCCAACGGCGTGACCGACTTCGCGGTCAGCGACATCGGCTACCAGGGACAGAACCCGCAAACCGGGGTCAACGACTCGTCCAACCGGCCCTACGTCTACCTCCCGATCGTGGGCGGCGCGACCGCCTTCCCCTACAACCTCGTGGTGGCGGGCCAGCGGGTCGAGAACCTGCGGTTGTCAGGCCTGACGCTGGCCAAGATCTTCACCGACCAGATCACCAACTGGGACGATCCCGAGATCACGGCCGACAACAACGGGCACGCCTTCCCCTCGATCCCGATCATTCCCGTGGTCCACTCCGAGGGCGCCGGCACCACGCTTCCAGTTCACGCGACTTCATCAACACCGCTGTACCCGTCGCTGTGGCAATCCTTCTCGGGCTACACACTTCCCGGTCGAGTTCTGGCCAACCGGGCAAGGGCAACCAGGTGGCAGAGAACGGCTCCGACGGAGTCATGAACTTCGTCGCCTCCGGCGGCGGGCCAGGGTCGATCGGCTTCGACGAGTACTCCTACGCCCTCGGGGCCGAGTTTCCCGGTGGTCGCCCTCGAGAACTCGGCCGGCTACTTCACCATGCCCGACGCCTACGACGCCGCCGTGTCGCTTTCCCAGGCCCAGATCAACACCGACCCCAACCCGGCAGTCTGCTCGCAACTCGGGTACGACACCTCTCCGTGTTACCTGCTCGAGACTCTCAAGAGCGTGTACACCTACAACGACCCTCGCACGTACCCGCTGTCGTCGTACTCCTACGAGATCGAGCCCGTCGCCAAGAGCTGTCCCCGGGGGTGGCTCGATCCCGCAATGCGATCCGGACATGAACACCCCGAAGCGGCAGGCTCTGGCCGACTTCGACAGCTACTCCCTCTGCCAGGGGCAGTCGGAGATGGCCCAGATCGGCTACTCGCCACTCCCGATCAACCTGGTGGAGGCATCCTTCAGTCAGGTCGACATCCTTCATCAGGCAGACTCGCAGGTCGACGTTGGTAGCGTCAACGTGGCCCAGTGCAACAACCCGACGTTCATCCCCGGGCAGCCAAACGTCAACTATCTGGCCCAGATCGCACCGTATCCCGCCGGCGTGCGCCAAGGCGGGCAGAGGACCCTGTGCCGGCCAGTACGCCCACAACGGCAACCCACAGGGGAATGCGCCTCCGGCCCTGTCCATCGGCCTCGGCTTCGGCTCGAGCGGTGGAGGTGGCGGTTCTTCCGCGAGTGGATCTGGGCCTGGCGGCAGTGGCTCCTCGGGAGGCACATCGGCTTCTGGCGGCGGTGCCTCCGGTTCCGGCGGCTCTTCTTCGTCGGCCACTGGTGGGACGTCTGCTGCCAGCGGCGATACCTCCGCTGGTCGTAATGGCAGCGGCTCTTCGGGTGGGGCCGCTGGTTCGGGTGGCAATTCGGGCGGCGGGTGGTACGAGTACCACCGAGAAGGTGGTTCCCGAAGCGAGAGCAACGGTCCTGGCTGCCGACCATCCGAGCGGATTAGCGAGCGTGGCCTTCCAGATCCTGGTGGCCATCCTCATTCTCCTGGCGGTGGCCGCACCGCCGACGTTGATCCGGCGCAGGCGCGCCAGGCGCCAGTCGCGATGATGCGACCTCCGCTGGCCCGTTACGTTGGCCAGCACCGGACGGTTGCCCTATTGGCCGCCTCGATGATCGTGCTCGCAGCCCTGGTGATCCCGATGGCCGAAACCTCCGGTAGTGCGGCCAGCGGCGCTACCACCGAGGCTCCCGCTGATTGCACCGCCCCGCCGCAAACTTCGACGAGCGGAGCGTCCTTTACGGCCACCGAGACGTTGTGCCGGGTCTTCTTCGATGCGGGTGTCACGAATACCAACCACTTTTCGGTCACCGTGTCCAACACCACTGGGTTGCGTAATGATCAGGTGGTTACGGTGAACTGGTCCGGGGCCCACCCGACCGGGGGCATCATCTCCGATGAACAGCAGGTCGCGGCGGCTCAGCAGGAGTACCCCGTGGTGCTCATGGAGTGCAGAGGGACGCCCTCACAGGTGTCGCCGGAAACGTGCTGGACCGCGTCGAGCGCCGAACGAACGCCGTCCACGTCGGAAGAGCCGATGTGGAGCCTGGACACGTACAACTCCGCCGCCCACCAACAGCTGAACGTCAACATTCCCTCTCCCATACCTGCGACGTGCAATGGTGTCGTTGGGTCCGGGAGGGCGTACTGGCTACCGTTCATCGCCGCAGACGGCACTCACTACGGGGTTGGTCCCAAGGGATGCCTCGGCGCGCCGCCCGGAGATGTGGACCGGCTCCGGGAACGAACTCAATGTCCCCAGCGACACTACCTACGCGGAGACGTCGCTCGATGGCACGGGCACGGACAAGTTCACCATCGAGACGTCGGAAGCCAATGCGTCACTCGGGTGTTCACAAACCGTGGCCTGCTCGTTGGTGATCATCCCGATCGAAGGGATCAGCTGCAACGCCAACCCCACCGTGGTAGGGAGCCCACAGTACACGTGCGAGAACGAAGGCGATTTCCCGGCGGGCAGCCTCAATATCGGGGACAGTGGTGTCCCAGCCCAGGCGGTCACGGGCACGTACTGGTGGAGTGCTTCCAACTGGCAGCGGAGGGTCTCAGTGCCCCTTGGGTTCACCACCCCCGCCGACGCCTGCCAGCAGAACTCCTCCACGCCCCTCGAGTTCTATGGCTCGGAGCTCATGGTCCAGGCGACCCAGCAATGGAACCCGTACTTCTGCCTCAACCCGAAACTCTTCAACGTCAATCAAGTGCAACTGCCCGAACCCCAGGCCAAGACTTCCCTTCAGCAAGGTGACATCGAAGCGGCCATACAAGGCGAACCGCCCTCCGTGCCTTCGGGGCAGAAGAGTTTCTTCACCACCCCGACCGTGCAGGCCCCTATCGGGGTGACCGGTTTTGCCATCGTGTATGTCATCGACAACGGCAATGGGACGCCATACGACGAAGCTCCAGCTGGATCCTCGACTGCTGGCGAAGCTCCTGACCGAGTCCTACCCCGGCACCAACAACGTGCAGACCAACTGGCAGATCACTGGGCTGCCCGCTGCGGCTGTGCTGGGCATCGGCGACGGCAGTGCTCCAACCTCGGGTAGTTTCGAATTGTCGTGGACCGGCTCGACAGCGAAGGTCGCTGTTGGCTACAACGAGTCCGACTCCTCGCTGCAGAACGATATTGATGCCGCCTGGGGCGGCTCATTGAGGGTGACCGGAGGGCCGCTGCCAGACGCGCCGATCACGATAGTCGGTATCGAGGCCAGCCAGCTCTCCATTTCTTCCAACACTCTTGATGAACACGCCGTCCCTTCCGTCACGGCGAGTCAAGATCCGGCCTACTGCCCGCAGAACTGCAACGGCGCCTATGCGGCTGCAGCCAACAACCCGCTAGAGCATCTTCGATGATCCCGAGTTTCTGGCCCTCAACCCCACTTTCACGCTCCCCGCCGGCGTACAGCCGGCTCCAGCCGCCACGCTCTTCAGCATCCTGACCCAATCCGACGTCATCTGGGTCCTCACGTCCGTACATCAACGCTGATCCCGAGGCCCGCGCTTGGCTCGACGGTCAGCCGGACCCGTGGGGGATGGTGGTCAATCCGGCGTACGAGGGTATCCAGTTGCCGGTCGAGGCCTGGCCCCTCCGCGACACCACGACCAACGGACCGGATTACACCCAGGGCGCCAACCCGTTTTGCTTTAGTGCGCTGGGCGCAGGGCAGTCCAAGGAGCCGGACCGGCCGCTCATCGACAACCCCCAGGACACCTTGGCGGACGTCGCCTACGACGTCCAGTACTCGATCGCTGCCTCTCTTATCACCTGCAACAACAGCACGCAGACTCCCGGCTACGTGGAGCTGGGCCCCGAGTTACTCAGCTCCCGCTTCATGATCGGGGTGGTATCGCTCCCCAGGCCGCCCAGCTGAGTCTCGACACTGCGGCTCTGCAGAGCTACGCCAGCCCAGAGCGAGAAACCCCGGCATCGGATTCGCCGTCGGCCGAGACTTCGTCCGCCCGACGAGCTCGGCTCGCTCGAAACCGCCGCCGCGCTGATGCAACCGGATGCGACGCTCGGTTCGTGGGAGCTGCCGTACCAGCGACTACCCAGTAGACTCGAGCACACAGAACGCCTATCCAGGGACCATGCTCATGTCGGCGGACGTGCCGACCAAGGGCCTGTCCCCAACGGACGCCATCAGATACGGCGAGTACCTGTCGTTCGCGGCGACGACGGGACAGGTTGCCGGGCTCCGCGGTCGGGCAGCTGCCGGCGGGCTACCTTGCCATGACCGCGGCCAACGGCCTGGCCGCTGAGGTCGCCTACACCCAGGCGGCGGCGACCGACGTGGCTGCCCAGAACGGCCAGGTTCCCGGCGTTGAGTCCGGGTCGACGGCGTCGGGATCCCGCCAATCCACGTCGCCGAGCTCGACATCAGGGTCAGGCGGGTCGCCCCAGTCGGGTTCGTCGTCTTCATCCTCCTCGAGTTCGGGATCCTTTGCTCGGGGAGCTCCGGGTCAACTGGAGCGAACGGTCGAGTGGCGGATCAGGGGCGTCGGCCACGGGTCCTCAGCAGCGGGAGGCCGTTCGCGCCAAGCGGTCCGGCTTTCCAAGGGAGAAGCCCAGCCGGCGTCGGCCATCGGCAAGACGGCGGGATTCGGGTCGGGATTCGGTGGCCTGGCCCTGCCCTTGGCGCTGCTCATCGCCCTGATCGGAGGGGCGAGCGCACCGTGATCTGGTTGCGCCAGCGGCGGGGATCCCGAGCCGTGACCGCGGTCGACGCACCCCAAGGCGATCCGGTCGTCGTCGATGTGTTAACCAGTTCGACCACAAAGGAAAAACGTCCGGAGAAGTCCTGCCCGCCGCAGCCGACGCCGGGCTCGACGGCCTCACCCTGCACTCGCCAGAACTCTGTTCATCGCTGGTCTCGTCCTCCTCGTTTCGCTCGGTCTGGTTTCTCTGTACGCCTTCGTGCTGACCGGTCTTCAGGAGCACGGCAGCCAGGCCAGACTCTACGACGAGTACCGGCTGCAGCTGGCCGAGGAGACGGCCCCGCTCGCCGAGCCGATCAAGGCCGGCTCCCCGTGGCCATCCTCGACGCGCCCTCGGGCCACATGCACAATCTGGTCGTCGTCGAGGGCACCACTTCACGGCGCTCGCGCACGGCCCCGGTCATCTGAGCGACACCCCTCTGCCCGGACAGATGGGCAACCCGGTCATCCTCGGGCGGAGCGTCACCTACGGCGCCCCCTTCGGTCACATCACCGGCATGAAGGTGGGCGACGCGCTGACGGTGACGACCGGCCAGGGTGTGTTCAACTACAAGGTCGAAGACATCCGCTACCCCGGCGACTCGACTGCCGCCGCTGTTGAAGCCCAACCAGTCCCGCCTGACGCTGGTGACTTCGGAGAGCAGCGGATGGAGAAGCGGCTGGGCTCCGACCCACACCGTGTACCTGGACGCCATGCTCGTTCACGGCCACGCCCAGCCGGTGCCCTCCGGTGTGCCCACGCAGTCAGCCGGGCGTCGTTGCCCATGCAGGGCGATCCGAGCGCGCCGGTGCCGTTGATCTTCTGGCTCGAGGTGCTCGTGGTCGTCGCGGTGGCTATCGGTTGGAGCTGGGTCCGTTGGGGCCGAATGCAGACCTGGATCGTCGGCGTGCCGGTTTTCCTGCTCGCGCTCTGGGGCACGAGCAACGCGCTGATGGCGTTCCTGCCCAATCTGCTCTGACTCGGAATCTGGCGGGGTCGTCACGGCAAATCAGAGTGGGCCGCTGAGTGAAATGCCCAAAAATGTCCAACCTAAGCCAGAAGGACCGGGGGCCTCCCCGGAATTCCGACCTTTTCCTACTAGACTTACGAACTTAGTCGCAATAGGATGCGCCCGAAGGGTCCATTTCATGGTGAAGGAGCACATATGCGACACCGCACTCTCAAGCTGGGCTTGGTCGCGGCCACCGCGCTTCGGCTGCGCTTGCCGCTGTTGGTCGCGACCCAGTCGGCCTATGCGGATTACGCCCCGTCCACCGGCGACGTCGTCGGCGTCGGGGCCGACACCTCTGCAGTACTCGGTCGACTTCCTGGCCGACGGGGACGCCTACGGCGACACCGGGTACAACCAGCTCGGCAACAAAAACAAGCTGATCAGCTTCGACGCCACGGCTGACGCCAATGGCCGCGCTGGCCTATGGGGTCGACGGGGGCCAGGCCGGCCAGACCACCTGCACGCCCGGCACCGGCAGCATCAGCGGCACGCGCAACAGCGGGCACCAACACCGGGGTTCCGTGCGTGTTGAACCCGACCATCGTGTTGCGGGCCGGCCTGCAGCCGGTGCAGCGGCCGAACGGCTCGGGCGGCGGCTTCAAGGCCCTGGTCCAGGACATCGTGGCCGGGCAACAACACCGGCACCAGCGAGGTCATCAACTTCGCCCGCTCGGCCGGCACCCAAAGCACGACCGCCACCCTTCCTGGCGGACAGAACATCGATCAGCTTCTGGTGGCGACGGATACCGAGCCCATCCTCACCTCGGAGGGGGCGACGACCGTGGCGGCCGCGTCCGGCGGGGTTAACGTTTCCACCTTTACCGGTACGCAAACCCTCACGGTGGGGGCAACTACCAATGCCCACACCAGTGGCACGCTCACCGTGGCGACTTCGGCCGGGACGGCCACGCTCACCTACGCCGGTACCACCGGCACCACGTTCACGGGTGTGACCCGGACGTCCGGTAGCGGCACGCTGGCGACGGGTGGCGCAGTGGCGTTCCCCAACACCAACGCCTTCCCCCTGTCAGCAGCCCAGTTGAGCATCGTCTACGCGGCCAACACCGGGTCGTGCGTGGCCTGGAGCGATCCGCGTATCAGTGGGGTGGTGGTCAATAGCGCCACCACTACCAGTGGGTCGACCACGGTTACCGAGCCGAGCGGGGGCGCGCCCAGCGGTCCGGTCGCCAGCGCCAACGTGGGCTGGGCGATCAGCGGCCCGGGCATCCCCTCGGGTGACACGGTGGCCAGCGTGCAGAGCGCCACGTCGTTTACCTTGACCACCGCAGCGGGTGCGGCGGCAGGCACCGGGACGGTGTCGCTGACCAACCCCAGCGCATCCACGGATCCCATCATCCCCCTCATCCCGCCAACCGGCTCGGGCATCCGCAATACCCTTCTGGCCTCGGTCAACCCGGCCCTCACCAATCCGGGAACGTGCGCGGTAACGGTCGAGCAAAATGACCCGACGGCCATCGCCCAGCAGACCAACCCGCTGGACGCCATCGTCCCGATTTCCCAGGCCCGCCTCAACCTGTTCGAGGGAGTCAACAACACGGGCGTGAGCGGGGGCATCGGGGCTACTTCCTCGATCCCAGCTGCGCCTACCTATCGGGCACGTCTGCCTGCGGCACGGGAACGGTTGGTGGGAGCCCGGCTTGGCGGACCAACGCCGTGGACCCTGCTGTGGTACCGCAAAGTGGGACGCCGGTGGGCACCGCCGGGAGCTTGTTCGACGCCTCGATCAACCTCTACCTGTACTTCCGCAACAGCGACATCACCTCCACGACCCCATACCAGCCGGGGCAGTGACGAACTGGGTGAACACCTTGTTCTACGACCCCTGCCCCACCGGGGCCACCAACTGCACTGGAAGTGGGCTGTACGGGCCGGCCGGACCGCCATATATCGCCCAGGGTGAAGGCCAAACCCTCCTGGAGGACGCCGGAGACACACCCGTGAGCCCCGAAGTGTGCACCGATATCACCACCAGCACCTCCTGCTAGAGCCGTCGCCCAGGCTGCGTAGGTGCGCTACCAACTCAGCATCCCTCTCTCCCCCCGTTGTTCGGGGAGAGAGGGATCGGAGACTCGGATCGGAATGCCGTGACCATTGCATCAGTAGTCCTCACCACTCATTCACTGCTCGTTCACTCAGCGGAGGTTGGAAAGACAACTCCGACTGAGAGGCTCATGCCGCACGCCGCGCCGGCAGCGTGCTGTGACAGAGCTGAAGAAGGAGCACAATTTGCGACACCGCACTCTCAAGCTGGGCTTGGTCGCGGCGACCGCGCTGTCGGCTGCGTTGCCGCTTCTCGCAACCCAGTCGGCCTACGCGGATTACGCCCCGGCCAAGGGCGACGTCGTCGGCGTCGGGTCCGACACCTTGCAGTACATGGTGGACTTCCTGGCCGATGGAGATGCCTACGGCGACACCGGGTACAACCAGCTCGGCAACAAGAACAAGCTGGATCAACTTCGACGCCACGGCCGACGCCAACGCCCGCCTCGCGTACGGAGTCGACGGCGGCCAAGCCGGCCAGACCGCCTGCACACCAGGCACCGGAGGTAACGCCGGCACCGCGAACGGCGGGACCACCAATACCGGGGTCCCGTGCGTGTTGAACCCGACGATCGTGCTGCGGGCCGGCACCTCAGCCGGTGCAGCGGCCCAACGGCTCGGGCGCTGGCTTCAAGGCCCTGGTCCAGGACATCGTGGCCGGGAACAACACGCGGCACCAACGAGGTGATCAACTTCTCGCGGTCGTCGTCCACGCAATCCACCACAGCCACCCTCCCCGCGGGTCAGAACATCGACCAGCTCGAGGTAGCAACCGACACTCTGCCCATGCTGACCTCGGAGGGTTCAGCCGCAGTGGCGGCCGCGTCCAACGGGGTCAACGTCTCGACCTTTACCGGCACGCAGTCCCTCACCGTGCAGGCAGCCCCGGCAAATGCCCACACCAGTGGCACGCTCACCGTGGCGACTTCGGCCGGGACGGCCACGCTTACCTATACCGGTGTCTCGGGTTCGGCGTTCCTGGGTGTGACCCGGACGTCCGGTAGCGGCACGCTGGCGACGGGTGGCGCAGTGGCGTTCCCCAACACCAACGCCTTTCCCCTGTCAGCAGCCCAGTTGAGCATCATCTACGCGGCCAACACCGGGTCGTGCGTGGCCTGGAGCGACCCGCGCATCAGTGGCGTGGTGGTCAACAGCGCCACCACGACCAGTGGGTCGACCACGGTCACCGAGCCGAGCGGGGCGCGCCCAGCGGTCCGGTCGCCGCGCCAACGTGGGCTGGGCGATCAGCGGCCCGGGCATCCCCTCGGGTGACACGGTGGCCAGCGTGCAGAGCGCCACGTCGTTTACCTTGACCACGGCGGCCGGTGCGGCGGCAGGCACCGGGACGGTGTCGTTGACCAACCCCAACGCCTCGACCGACACGATCATCCCGATCATCCCGCAGGTCGGCTCGGGCACCCGCTCGTTCTTCCTGGGTTCGCTCAGCCCCACCCTCAGCAATCCGGGGACCTGCTCGGTGGTCGCCGAGGAGAATGACCCGACCGCCGTCGGCCAGACCAGACCACCCCGGCGGACGCCATCGAGCCCATCTCGCAGGGCCGTCTCGACCTCTTCGAGGGCGTGACCAACACCGGAGCGAGCGGGGGTATCGGGGGCTACTTCCTCGATCCCAGCTGCGCCTACCTGTCGGGCACTTCCGCCTGCGGGACTGGCACCGTGGGCGGCAGCCCGGCTGGCGGACCAACCCGGTCAGCCCCGCCGTGGCCACCTTGAGCCGGGACGCCGGCTGGGGTCGCGGGCACGCTGTACGACCCGCTTCGGCCCCTGTACCTCTACTTCCGGAACAGCGACATCGCGTCGACCACGGCGTTCCAGCCGGGGCAGCGAGAACTGGCTCAACACCCTGTTCTACGATCCGTGTCCCACCGGGGCCACCAATTGCACGAGCGGTGGCCTGTTCGGGCCGGCCGGGCCTCCCTATATCGCCCAGGGCGAAGGCCAGACCCTGCTCGAGGACGCCGGCGTTACCCCACTAACCCCAGAGGTCTGCACCGACATCACCACCAGCACCCCTGCTAGTCACCAAGACCTCCTGCTAGCCAGTGCCGCCCAGCCTGGGGCGGTCCGGGCCAGCCCGAATCCTCTCTTTCTCGTGCCCTCGAAGGGAGAGGATCGGGCAGGCAGCGGGCGAAGTCAGGAGCACAGGACCAGATCACTGGTCCATCGAAGCACCAGCTGGACAGCAATAGCGCCTTATGAACCAAACATCATCCGCCTAATCCATCGAATACCCCCCGCAGCGCAAAGCCAAACAAGCAACCTGACGACGAAAGGAAATTCATCACGTGAGGTTCAATGTCAAGGGGGCGGTCGCCGGACTCGTCGGCCGCGGCATTTGCCGGCGCAGGACTCCTGACGATCGCTGCCCCGGCCAATGCCGCGCAGTCGGCTCCCTCGTGGGAGCCCGACGGCAACGCCGCACCCCCGTACGGGAACCTCGTCTTCTACGACGCCAACGGTGTCCCTGTCTACAGCGGAACCAATGACCTGAGCAACCCTTTCGCATACGCAGTGGCGATAACGCCTGCCGACAGCGGTGCGAACAAGGCGATCACGAACTTCTACAACCCGCAGCACGGCGTCCTCCCGGCCAACTGGTCGGGCACGTGCCGAGAGCGGGACCACGACGTTCAGCCAGCCTCCGCCTCCGCGGACACCCGCCGACCTGGTCGATGACGCCAACAACGGCTTTCCCGTATCGGCGACACCTGCGGCCAACATCACCACCTGGCTGGGCTCGAACATGCCCGACACCACAGCGGGTTATGCCAACACCATCCAGGTCCGGCTTACCGACTCGGGGCCCGGTGGAGCACGGCAACGCCGTCGGGCACCTACTGGGAGACCGACATCGGCTACAACACGACGTCGTCGCCGATCACCGTAGACGGCACGACCGTGCCGGCGAACGGCTGGGCCCTGCTGTTCCCGTTCAGCACGCCGCCTTCGACGGCGACGACCCTGACCACTTCGGCCACGGGCGGGCACGCTGACCACGGGCAACCCGATCACCTTGACGGCGACGGTGCCGTCCGTCGCCCGCCGGGACCGTGGTGTTCGAAGACAACGGGACGCCGTTTCTGGGCGATGTAACCCCGACGCGGTGGCACGGCTCACGTTCACCTACACCCCGGCCGCGGGGACGCACTCGTACACGGCGACGTTCGTCCCGACCCTCGGTGACGAGACCGGCGCAAACACGGCTTCGGCTTCGCAGGTGACGGGCTCGACTTCGTCTCCCGCTGACGTGACCGTGAGCGCGCCGGCAGATCGGCACCACCACGTCGCTGTCGGCCAATCCGACCAGCATCGCCTTCGGTGATTCGGTCACCTTACCGCCACGGTCACCGGAAGCTGACGGTCTGGCCGCCGGTGTGGCCGGCTCGGTGCAGTTCTCGAAGTCGGCAGGTCGCGATCGGTGCCGCCGGTGCGCCACCACCGTCAGCGGCACCACCGGTACCGCGACCTCGACCACGACCACCCTGCCGCACGGGTACGACAGCATCACCGCCGTCTTCACCCCGAGCGACAACGCCTACGGGCCTTCGACGTCGGCTCCGGTCAGCGGTTACGGTGGCTGCGCCGGCCGCTTGTAGCCTCACCGGCTCGGTCTGCTCGGATACGCCAGAACATCCAGGTGACGGTCAACCCCGGTACCATCACCATCACCACGCCGTACACGTCGACCAACCCGTTCGTGTTGCCGGCCATGACGCTCAGCGCTGATGGCACGTACCTGCAGTCGTCGGCACCGTTCCCGTCGACCAGCTCTGCCGGGGAGCCAGCAGATCGTGGTGACCAGCTCCTTGGCCCCGGCGTAGGCGTGGACGCTGTCGGTCGCGGCGACCCCGCTCACCAGCGGCGGTGGGGGCACGATCCCGGCTTCGGGTCTCGGCCTGACCGGGCGGCTCGCTCCTCAACACATCGGGCAGCGGGTGGCTACGCCGGGCACGGTGACCTTCACCGACATCCCGGCGCTCAACCCGAGCCCGGTCGATGGCTCCGGCACCGGGCCCTGGCCTGAGCGGCACGCCGCAGACGTGGGCCACGAGCACCGCCGCTGACGGTACCGCCGAGCTGGACGGGACGCTGACCCTGGATGCGTCGACATCGACCCCGGCCGGCACCTACAACGGCACCATCACCTTCTCCGTCTCCTAGACGCCATAGGTGATTGACCGCCGGGTAAAGCAATACCTTGATGGTCGGTTTATATGCCGGAAGCGGGGCGGGGTAATCCCGTCCCGCTTCTGCCAATTCTTTCCACTAACTCCCCTGATAAAGTTGGGCCTGGATCTCAAGCATGAAACGGACTCCTGTATACGTGGTTGCTTTGCCGCATAAGCCCCCAAATGACGAGCGCGACATCAGTCGTTCACTAAGGGTCCATTTGGCGTTAACTTTGACAGCACTTTCGCGCGGCTGTTGTGCTACTGGGGTCACCCGGAGCGTCGGCGTCCATCCCGCGCACCGCTCTGCCGGCGGCTGCGAGCGCGAAAAAGAACGTCGTCACCTTCGGAACGCAGACGGCGAGCGCCACGAAGACCGACGCCCGGGGTATCTTCGCCTTCGCCTCCACGCCGGGCGGGCGGGTTGAAGATCACGTCGCCGTCCTCAACTACTCCAACCAGACGATTACCCTCCTCCTGCGCGGTACGGATGCCGTCAACACTCCTCAGGGTGGGTTTGCCGCCGTTCCCATCAACGAGCGTTCGACCGGGGTCGGCAGTTGGATCGCCCTTCCGTCCTCGGATCTGTCGGTAACCCTTCCGCCGCGGACGGACCTCATCGTCCCGTTCCTCGTCGTGGTGCCAAAGAACGCCACACCCGGAGACCACTTCGGCGTGGTTACGGCCACTCTGGAGTCCCAGATCGTCTCCAAGTCCGGCCAGAAAGAGCACCTGCTTCAGACCATCGGTACGCGCATCTTCCTCCGGGTCAGCGGGCCACTCCATCCGGCCTACACGATCGAAGACCTCCACGTCGACTACCAGGGCACCCCCAATCCGATCGGCACCGGACGGGTTGAGGTCAGCTACAACGTGAAAAACACGGGCAACGTGGCCTTGGGCGGGCGCCAGACCGTCTACGTGAGCGGCCTCTTCGGTTCGAAGGAGATGGCGGCCCACGTGGCCAACCTGCAGCTGCTGCTACCCGGATCCACGGTGAAGCAGAAAGCGGTGGTCTCGGGCGTCTTCCCCGAGTTGCGCGATACCGGTCACGTCTCCATCACCCCGCTGTACATCCCAGGGACCTCGCAACCGGCATCCGGCCCCTACCAGGCCACCGTCGGCTTCTGGGCCATATCGTGGACGCTGGTCGGCATCATCGTCTTCCTGATCCTGCTCGGGGTGGCCTGGTGGCTCATCCGCCGTCGCCGACGGCGGACTCCTTTGGGGGAAGGCGGTCCCTCTCCGGCCGGGCCCGCAAGCGCAGCGGTCGATATGCCACCGACGTCGTCAGCGCCGGAAGTTGAACCGGCCACCGGCGTTCACACGAAACCATCCGAGGACGAGCCGGCACCGGTTGCGTCCGCCGAATCCGAATGATGCTGCGAGGTCAGCAGATGCCCATGACGTCCAAACGTTCGATATTCGCCCTATGTGCGCTGGTGTTGTTCCTGGTAACGGCGCGGCCAACTGGGGCTGGGGCCAGCGGATTCCAAGTGCCGTTCACCGATGAAAATACGACGGGAACACTGACCCTGTGCAACCGGAATGAGCAGCCGATCACTTCAGGAAGCCTGACCACCGTGCCATTTATCTGGAGCGCGGTGTCTTCCACCGCGGCGCCCAGTGGTTATACCCGGGCGTACCTCTCGGTCTATCAACCGATTCAACACGAGGATCCCGGTGACTGGACCGGCTATCAGCTCACTGACCAGGCCATCTTCAACCACTCGAATCACCCCATCGCCCAAGCCACCAACGCCGACGTCCCCCTGTACTACGCCGACCACTCGATTCCCCCGTACTGGGACGGGCTCTACGAACTCCGTATGTATTTCAGCAGCCCGAATCAGGTGCCCGAAAACTCCTCTTACCCCTCCGCGGTGATACGGGTGTCGGGGGACACGTGGACCCTGGTGAGCGGCGGCGGCGGCTCCTGTAACGTCGGCAAAGCGGTCTCGGTCGAGTCACTGCTGTTGCCGAAATCCGAGATCGACACGCCGCAGACGCTCGTGGTTGGGCCCAAGCACGCGGCGTCGCCGGCAACGTCTCCGGACACAACAAGCGGACAGACCCATCCTCAGGGAGGTGCTGCCACTTCCGTAGCCAGCTCTTCGAGCACGACCTCCGACTCGGCCGCCACCAAGTTGGCGGCGGGCGGCTCGGCCGGCAAGGGGTCCGGAGGCGGTGCGTCGGCTGGCCTGATCGCCGCCGTGGTGCTCATTGTTCTCGTCGTGGCCGGGGGCGTGACCACCGTGCTCCTTCGACGCCGACGGAGGCTGTCGGTGTAGACGTCACGGAGAGTGATCGGACCGTCGGTGAGGTGCCGACGAATTTGCGGCGGACGGCCACCTGGTACGGTGGCGACGCCAACACTAGAAAGTTGGTCTGATTAGTATGAAATCAAATTTCGGGGCACAAACAAAGGAAAAGGAAGCTGTATATGGGTATGCGTAGCTGGGGGATCAGGTCGATCGCGCTGGCGGCCGTGTCGACGCTCTGTGTGGTGGCGCCCGTGGTGGCGGGGGTGTCCACCGCGGCGGGATCGGCCCCACCGTGGGAACCGGACCCCGGCGCCGCGCCCCCATATGGCAACGTGCTCCTCTACGACGCCAATGGCAACCAGATCACTTCGGGGACCAATCTCGATAGCCCCTTCGCCTACGCGGTAGCGCTGACCGCGGCCGACAGTGGCGCGACCAAAGCCATCGTCAACTTCTACAACCCCCAGCACGGTGTGGTGCCCGGCAACTGGTCGGGGACGTCCGAGACCGGGGTGACGACGTTCAGTCCAGCGTCGAGTCTGCCCGCGGGCACGCCCGCTGATGTGGCTGCCGACGCGCCAGATCTCCCGGTGGCGGCGACCAGCTCGGCAGACATCACCACCTGGTTGGCGTCCAACGTCCCCGACACCACGGCCGGTTATGCCAACACGATTCAGGTCCGTCTCACCGACTCCGGTCCGTTCGGGGCGGGCAACGCCTCGGGCACCTACTGGGAGACTGACATCGGCTACAACGCCACCGGCTCGGCCATCACCGTGGACGGCACCACCGTCCCGGCCCACGGTTGGGCCCAGTTGTTCCCCCTGGTCAACCCGACAACCACCGCACTCGGTCTTACGCCTTCCGCCAGTCCCCAGCCGGCGGGGACCGTCGTCAAGCTGACCGCGACGCTGTCCGCTGCTCACGCGGGCACGGTCCACTTCTTCGACGGCACCACCGCATTGGGAACACCGGTGACCGTGAGCGGCACCACCGCATCCTTCTCCTACACCCCTGGGGTCGGGTCGCACTCCTACACGGCGACATTTGTGCCGAATCTCGGCGACGAAACCGGGGCCGATACCGCCACTGCCACCATCGTGGGTGGCTCGACCTCGTCTGCGGCCTCGATGCAAATCAATGCCTCAGCCCAGTCGACCACCACGACCGTTTCCTCGTCACCCAACCCATCAGTCTCGGGCCAGTCCGTTACCTATACCGCCACAGTCTCGCCGACACCGAGTGGCGGAACCGTGGCGTTCTCCAGTGGCAGCAGCCAGATCGGTACTTGCAAGGCGCAAGCGGTGTCGACGACCACGGGCGAGGCGACTTGTGTCGTCAACCCGGGCCCGAACGCCGCGGGCTTGCCGTACAGCATCATCGCGGTCTACTCAGGTAACTCCAGCTTCCAGGGGTCGACCGCCACCGCAATCTCGCAGACCGTCAACCGTGCGGACAGCACGACGGCCCTGACGTCCTGGGCCAACCCGGCTGGGATCAACGCGCCCGTCACCCTCACCGCCGCCGTGACTCCTACCGCACCCGGGACTGGTTCGCCCGGCGGCAGCGTGGAGTTCCAGAACAACTCCACGGACATCTCCGGCTGTGGCAGCGCGACCGTCACCAACGGAGTGGCCACCTGTAGCACCTCCTTCAGTTCCAGCGGGACGGACTCGCTGACCGCGATCTACGTGGGCGATACCAATTTCACTGGATCCACCTCTTCGGCCGTGTCGGAGAAGGTCCTGCCCGCGACCACGACGACGGTCACCTCATCGGCCAACCCTTCCGTATTCGGCCAGCAGGTGACCTATACGGCCACCGTGGCCCCGCAATCGGGTTCGGGAACGCCGACCGGGAGCGTAACGTTCAAAGACGGCGCCCAGGCTATTTGCAGCACCGTGACGCTCTCCTCGGCCACGGCCACCTGCTCCAGCTCCACGGCAAGCATCGGCCCTCACACCATCACCGTCGTGTACGCCGGCGACTCGAACTTCGGCGGATCCACGTCCTCCGCGCTAACCCAGACGGTCGACAAGGCGGCGACGACCACTTCGACCGTCACCTCCTCCGCCACCCCGGCCATCACCGGGCAGGTGGTGACCCTCAGCGCCAATGTGGCCGTCACCAGCCCCGGCCAAGCGACGCCCACCGGGACGGTGGCGTTTGACGATCCAACGCCGATCCCGGGCTGCGCGGCCCAAGCGGTATCAGCTGGAAAGGCCACCTGCCAGGCCCGCCTGGCGGCAGGTGCGTCGCCCTACAGCATCACGGCCGCGTACTCAGGCAACGCTGATCTCTCGGGGTCGAGCTCTTCTACGGCCCTTGCCCAGACGGTCAACCCAGCCAGCACGAGCGTCGTGTTGACGTCGTCCGCCAACCCGTCGCTGGCCGGGCAGGCGGTGACCTACACCGCCAGCATCGGTGTCACCCTGCCCGGGTCTGGCACTCCGGCCCCAACGGGAACCGTGGAATTCTCGATCCCGGTACCCCCATCCCCGGCTGCACGGCCCGGCCCGTGTCGGGCGGCAGGGCGACGTGTACCGTCACCACCTACAGCGCGGCTGGTACCCATTCCATCACGGCCGCTTACTCTGGTGACAGCAACTTCATCGGGTCAACCTCGGCCGTGCTCAGCCAGAAAGTCGCCGCTGCGGCCGGCTACTGGGAGATCGCCTCCAACGGCGGGGTGTTTACCTTTGGCAACTCCGCCTTCGAAGGGTCCCTCGGTAACGTGCACCTGGCTGCCCCCATCGTTGGTATCGCCCACACTCCCGATCGTGACGGCTACTGGTTGGTGGCCGCAGACGGTGGAGTGTTTGGCTTTGGTGATGCCCACTTCTACGGGTCGCTGGGCAGTGTCCACCTGGCCGCTCCGATCGTCGGAATCGTCTCCACCCCAAGCGGTCACGGGTATTGGCTGGTCGGGGCCGACGGTGGAGTGTTCGGCTTTGGTGACGCCGGCTTCCACGGTTCGCTGGGTGACGTGCACTTGGCCGCTCCCATCGTCGGCATCACGTCGACGCCTTCCGGCGAGGGCTACACCCTGGTCGGTCGCGACGGCGGCGTGTTCACCTTCGGTGACGCCGGCTTCCATGGCTCCCTGGGTGACGTGCACCTGGCCGCTCCGATCGTCGGGGTGGCTTCGACCCCTTCAGGTAGCGGCTACTGGCTGGTGGGCCGGGACGGCGGCGTGTTCACCTTCGGTGACGCCGGCTTCCACGGGTCGCTCGGTGGAATCCACTTGGCCGCGGCCGTCGTTCAGATCGTGACCACTCCTGATGGAGGGGGCTACTGGCTGATCGGCGATGACGGTGGCACGTTCACGTTTGGCGACGCGGTCTTCCACGGATCGCTCCCTGGCCTCGGAGTTTCAACCCACGACGTGATCGGGGCGGCCTAGCGTTTCGGGCTGAGATCAGGCGTCTCAGATGCGGCGATGGCGTGGCCTAAAGCAGGGGCCGCGCCGTCGTCGTCTACGGAAGCTGCTGTGAAACGGGTCTTACGGCGTCAGCGTGTCCGGGAGGACGGTTGGTGGGCAATCTGTGCGATGCCTACCGCCCACTCCAGCAGCCCCGACCTCGGAGCCGGGCCTATCGGGGTCGGTCGAGTTGGGTGTTGTCGACAGCAGCTCGCCTTCGCTTTTGACCGTTGTCGATGGCGGGGCCATCAGTTGCATTTGCCGAATATGGCGGCGGAAGATAGTTGCGGCTCGCCGGCGGGAATCATCAGTAACCGAATAGTCGCACTCTCGGCAGGTGGCCCGCCACGTGCCGTGTTCGAGGATGTAAGTGGCCCGATGACGATTCGCTGTAAAATCCCCCGCCCCAGCGTTCGCCCCCACTCAGTGAATCCTCGCGCACAGTTGGGTGATAAATCCACTACTAATCGTGGGATGGCGAGCCCACGATGAAGGGCCGCAGGGTCGCGGCTCGAGCCGTGGGTAGCGCAGTGGCTGTTGGGGGCGTCGCCGCGTTCATCCTCCTGTCCGGCGGCCGTACGTCGAACGAGCCAACGCCTACCACACCCGTTCCCACCACTGCATACCTGGCCGCGCCTCCGGGGAGACCAATACCGCTCGACCCGTCCCCGACGGTTCACCACAGCACCGCGACCGGGTCGTCAAAATCGACCGGTGCCGAGGCCGGCCGGGCCGGATCCACCAAGCCCGGTGTAGCCCAGGAGGCCGGCAGGGGGGTCCAGAGCAACGGCCCAGATGGTGTGGCGCGAGGCTCCACCGGGACACTGAGCCCCGTTCAACAGGGCCAGCCTGTGGTGACATGGACGGTCGGCGGCTCGTGCTCCCATTCAGGTCAGACGTTCAGCTGCCACGTGACCGTGGCCGCATCCAACGGCCTCCAGTCGGGAGGGTTCGTCACAGTGTTTCCAGAACGCGGCAACGGGCGGGATTGTGTGGCTTCAGGTGCGCTCGTGCGCGACGCTGTCTCTCTCAGCAATAGCTGCGCCTTCCCACTTGCCGCAAACGTGGTGGCTGTATACGTGGTGTCACCCTACGGCAACAGCCCAGTGCTGGCCTCAGAGCATTTGCCGTGGACGTGAGGGCGCCGCCGGTCATCATTTGTTCACGGCGTTTTTTACCCTTTGCGGACAAATCGGGACCAGGATTAGAACAGAAAGCTCGCCGCAAATAGCACCGGACTTCTCTCGCCTCGGCGGAGGTAACGATGTCATTTTCAGTGTCCCGAACCCGTCGACTGCATGCGGCGACGACGGCGGTGATCGCCGCCCTCCTCCTCGGGGCCACGCCGCTAAGTGTCGTCGGATCACCGGTGACATCGGCCCAACCGGCAGCTGTTGGCGAGCGAGTGTCCGATGCCGGGACCAAGGTTGACCGGTCGGGCGCGGCCACCGGCAATCTGCGGGTGATCGTGCCACCTGCGCCCAGTCCGGGCTCCCTCCGGAAGCTATGCCTCGTGTTCCTGGGGGATCGCAGAGGGGTGAGTCGGTCCACGTTGAAGGCCACCGCCGCGCTCGTCGAGGCGACGGGCGATAGTCCAGGCGCGACGACCGCATGGTGCAAGCGCTACGCGCACCGGCGCTGACCGGTGGCGGGTGGCGGGGCGATACCCCATCGTTACTCCGACCGCGCTGGGCGGCGTTTGACCACTCTCCGCTGTTTGCGGTGAGAGGTCTTCATAGCCACCATCTGGGTCTGGGCCCGCCCCCGACCCGTAAGCCGCCCGCCTTGTCCTCAGCGGCCCCTAGACTCCCTGCTCGCTATGAAAGCCGTGGTCGAGCCGCTCGAGGGCAACAAGGTGAAGTTGTCCGTCGAGGTTGACGAGGAGGAGTTCGAGAAGGCCGTCGACGCGGCCTTCCGCAAGATCGCCCGAGAGGTCCGGATACCCGGCTTTCGGCCCGGCAAAGCGCCGCGGCGGATTCTGGAGGCGCGACTGGGCAAGGAGACCGGTAGGTCGGAGGCCCTTCGCGACTCACTACCGGACTACTACTCGCGGGCCTTGCGGGAGCACGACGTGGACGCCATCGCGCCCCCGGAGATCGACATCACGGCCGGGCAGGAGTCCGGCCCGGTGGCGTTCGACGCCGTGGTGGAGGTCCGCCCCCAGGTGCACCTGGCCGGCTACGACGGTCTGCGGGTCGAGGTTCCCAATCCCCAGGTCACCGACGAAGAGGTGGACGCGGAGATCGACCGCCTGCGTGGGAATTTCGGCGAGCTCACCTCGGTGAGTCGCCCGGCGCGGGACGGTGACCACCTGACCATCGACCTGGTCGGCTCCCGAGACGGAGAGCCCATCACCGGCATGACCATCGATGACTACCTCTACGAGCTGGGTAGCCGGCAGCTGTTTCCCGAGCTGGACGAGCGCCTGCCTGGCGCCCGGACCGGCGACATCCTGGCCGTGGAGGCGAAGCTGCCGGATGGGCCGGCCACCTTCCGGGTGCTCGTGAAGGAGGTCCAGGAGAAGGTCCTGCCGGAGGTCACCGACGAGTGGGTGGGCGAGGCGTCGGAGTTCGACACCGTCGAGGAGCTGCGGGCGGACATCACCCGCCGGATCGGGCTGATCAAGCGGGTGCGGGCCGCCATGACGCTGCGCAACGGCACTGTCGAGGCCGTGAGCGAGCTGGTCGACGTGGACGTCCCGCCGGCGTTGGTCGACTCCGAGGTCCAGCGTCGGATCCACGACCTCGAGCACCGCCTCGAAGCCCAGCAGGCGACGATCGAGCAGTACCTCGAGGCGACGGGCCAGAGCCCCGAGCAGATGGTGGAGGGCCTGCGAGGGGGCGCGGTTGCCGCGGTCAGGGCCGACCTGGCGCTGCGGGCCGTCGCCGACGCCGAACACCTGCAGCCCAGCGACGAAGACATCGACGAGGAGATCGAGCGGCTGGCGGCCTCCTATCAGACGAAGCCGGCCCAACTTCGCCGCAACCTCGAGCGCGCGGAGCAGATGCCCGCGGTACGCTCAGAGTGGAAGAAGAGCAAAGCTTTGGACTGGCTGGTCGAGCACGCCGATGTGGTCGACACCGACGGTCAGCCCGTTGACCGCACCCTTCTCGAGCCCGACATCGAGCCCGAACCCTCCGAAGACCCGACCCCTACCGAAGACCCCACCTCCACCGAGGACACCAGCCAGGACCCACAGACTGGAGAAGCGTGATCAACCCCGTCGCCCAGTACCACATACCGGGGGTTTTCGAGCAGACCAACCGGGGCGAGAAGAGCTACGACCTGTTCTCCCGGATGCTGGAGGAGAACATCGTCTTCCTCGGCACGCCGATCGACGATTACGTCGCCAACGCGGTGTGCGCCCAGATGCTCTACCTCGAGTACAAGAACTCTGACAAAGAGATCAGCCTTTACATCAACAGCCCCGGCGGGGACATCACGGCCCTGTTCGCCATCTACGACACCATGAAGTTCGTCAAGAACGACATATCGACGTTCTGTTACGGCCAAGCTGCTTCTGCGGCTGCGGTGATCCTGGCGGGTGGCACCCGCGGCAAGCGCTATGCCCTGCCGCACGCCCGGATACTGATCCACCAGCCCTATGGCGGCGCCGCCGGCCAGGCCGCCGACATCGAGATCCAGGCCAAGGAGATCCTGCGCATGCGGGACCTCCTCAACCAGATGGTGGCTGCAGATACCGGCCAGCCCGTCGAGAAGGTGGCCTCGGACACCGACCGGGATTTCATCATGAGCGCGGCCGAGGCTCAGGACTACGGCGTTATCGATGAAGTGATCAGCACACGTGAGCTGGCTGTCGTCCCGCAAGCCGCGGGCGTGGCGTGAGGGGCTGGGGGGGAATCCGGCGTGGCCAAGTTCGGGGAGTCGAGCGACCTGGTGAAGTGCTCGTTCTGCGGCAAGTCGCAGAAACAGGTCAAGAAACTCATCGCAGGACCGGGCGTCTACATCTGTGACGAATGCATCGACCTGTGCAACGACATCATCGAAGAGGAGCTCTCCGAGAGCTCTGAGGTCCACTTCGACGAGCTGCCGAAGCCGGCAGAGATCTTTACGTTCCTCAACGACTATGTGATCGGTCAGGAGCGGGCCAAGAAGATCCTGTCCGTGGCGGTGTACAACCACTACAAGCGGGTGCAGTCGGGTGGCTACTCCGACGCCGAGGTCGAGCTGCAGAAGTCCAACATCCTGCTGCTCGGACCGACCGGCTGCGGGAAGACGTTCCTCGCCCAGACCCTCGCCCGCATGCTCAATGTGCCCTTCGCCATCGCGGACGCCACGGCCCTCACCGAGGCCGGCTACGTGGGCGAGGACGTGGAGAACATTCTGCTCAAGCTGATCCAGGCGGCCGACTACGACGTCAAGAAGGCCGAGACCGGGATCATCTACATCGACGAGATCGACAAGATCGCGCGCAAGAGCGAAAACCCGTCGATCACCCGCGACGTGTCCGGTGAGGGTGTTCAGCAGGCCCTGCTCAAGATCCTGGAGGGGACGACCGCCTCCGTGCCGCCGCAGGGCGGGCGCAAGCACCCCCACCAGGAGTTCATCCAGATCGATACCACCAACATCCTCTTCGTCTGCGGAGGGGCGTTCGCGGGTCTGGATCGCATCATCGACAGCCGCCTGGGCCGTCAGGGGATCGGCTTTCGCGCCGATATCCGGCGGGCCGAGGATCGTGGTGAAGGAGATCTGCTGGCTCAGGTCCTGCCCGAGGATCTGCTCAAGTTCGGTCTCATCCCCGAGTTCGTGGGGCGCCTTCCGGTCATCGGGGCAGTGTCCAACCTTGACCGTACGGCCCTGGTCCGGATCCTGGTCGAGCCTAAAAACGCCCTGGTCAAGCAGTATCGCCGGGTCTTCGAGCTCGACAATGTCGAGTTGGTGTTCAGCGACGACGCGCTCGGCGCCGTGGCCGAGCAGGCCCTGCTCCGGGGCACCGGGGCCCGAGGCCTCCGGGCCATCCTCGAGGAGGTACTGCTCGAGGTCATGTACGACCTGCCCAGCCGCAACGACATCAGCCAGTGCGTCATCGACCGTTCGGTAGTCCTGGAGCGGGTCGCCCCGACCCTGGTGCCCCGCGCCGAGCAGGCCCGCACCCAGCCCCGTCCTCGCCGAGCCGCCTCGTGAGGGTACCCAGCTGACCGTCGACCAGCCGTCGGGCCTGGGCGACGCCCTGGCCTGGCTCGACAGCCACCAGAACCTCGAGCGGATGCTGGCCGACAGCCGCCGGCCTCCACCCGACCCCGAGAGGATGCGGCGCCTGGTCGACGTCCTCGACCACCCGGAGCAGGCCGCTCCGGCCATCCACGTCACAGGTACCAATGGCAAAACGTCGACGGCCCGGGCGGTCGCCGCCCTGCTGGCGGCCAAGGGCCTCCGGGTGGGCACGTTCACCAGCCCCCACCTGGAGCGGATCAACGAAAGATTGGCCGCCGATGGCGAACCGATCAGCGACGCCGACCTGGCCGAGGTCCTCACCGACCTGGCCGGGATCGAGTCGCTACTGGGTGACGACGTCCGGCTCACGTGGTTCGAGATCCTGACCGGAGCGGCGCTGCGCTGGTTCGCCGACCGGCCGGTCGACGTGGCGGTCGTCGAAGTGGGCCTGGGCGGCCGCTGGGACGCCACCAACGTCGTCGACGCCTCGGTGGCCGTGGTGACGAATGTGGGGCTCGACCACACCGAGTTCCTCGGGCCGACCCGAGCCGACATCGCCGGTGAGAAGGCCGGCATCATCAAACCGGGGGCCACCCTGGTCCTAGGGGAGCGGGATCCGCAGCTCCGCCCGATCTTCGAGCGGGAGCAACCCGCACAGCTCTGGTGGGTCGACCACGAGTATGGGTGCACCCGCAACACCCTGGCGGTGGGAGGGCGGGTACTCGATCTGTGGACCCCGGGCGGGCGCTACGAGGACGTCTGGTTGGATCTGCACGGGAGCTACCAGGGCGAGAACTTTGCCACGGCGGTGGCGGCGGTGGAGGCCTTCTTCGGGGTCCCTGTCGACGACGGCCTGGTACGCGAGGTGGCCGCAACGGTCAGCTCCCCGGGGCGCATGGAGGTGGTCGGTCATGACCCGCTGATCGTCCTGGACGGGGCCAAAAACCTGGAGGGAGCCCACTGGTCCGCCGCCTCCGTTGTCGAGGAGTTCGGCGGCGCCCGCTCACGGATCCTGGTTGTCGGCATGCTGCACGGTAAGGATCCTGAAGCCATGCTGCGGGCGCTCGGCGCCGCCGGCGCCCGCCTGGTTGTCACCTGCCCGCCCCCGTCGCCGCGGGCCCAATCGCCGGCCGTCTTGGCCGCCGCCGCGGCGCGCATCGGGGTCGAGGCGGTGGACACCGATTCGGTTTCACAGGCCCTCGAGGTGGCCATCGGGCGGGCCGAGCCCGAGGACCTGATCCTCGTGACCGGCTCCCTCTACGTCGTGGGCGCGGCGCGCACCGCGCTGGCCGTCGGGGTCAAGCCGGCCTAGCCCAAGCCGGTCGAGCCCAAGCCGGTCGAGCCCACGGCCCGCGCTGCAGTACCCTGCCCGGCTCGTGAACCGCACGCTTGTCATCTGCAAACCCGACGCCGTCGAGCGAGGCCTTGTCGGCGAGATCATCGGCCGGCTCGAGCGCAAAGGCCTGCGGCTGGTCGCCGCTGAGCTGCGCACCCTCGAGCACGAGACCGCTTCCCGCCACTACACCGAGCACGAAGGAAAACCCTTCTACGACAACCTGCTCGGCTTTATCACCCGCTCGCCGGTCATGCTGCTCGTGGTCGAGGGGCCCCCGGACACCTGGCAGATGGTCCGCACCATGATGGGTGCGACCAACCCGGTCGACGCCTCCCCGGGGACCATCCGGGGCGACCTGGCCATCGAGACCACCGAAAACCTGGTGCACGGATCGGATGGCCCCGAGTCGGCTCAGCGCGAGATCGCGCTCTTTTTCCCCGCACTCGCCTAGCGGCGCGTGGCACCACCTGATCCCAGCGTGGGTGGTTGGTTTTTCTGACGCTTCCGCTAGATCGGGGCGGCGTGGCAGGCCCCGAAATGAGTTGGGAACACGCCGGATTCGTCGACTCCCGCAGTCCAGGGCGTATGGAACCACCCCGCCGAGACGGGTAGCCTCGTTGTACTTCCGACGCTCCTGACAGGAGGCCCCCTCGCTTGTCGGACAAACTCTTCTCCGGCCTTTTCGGACGGGACATGGCTGTCGATCTCGGCACGGCTAACACCCTCGTTTACGTGCGAGGCCGCGGCATCGTGCTCGATGAGCCGTCGGTCGTCGCCGTCAACATCAAGACCGACCAACCCCTCGCGGTCGGCACCGAAGCCAAACGGATGATCGGGCGTACCCCGAGCCACATCGTCGCCATCCGGCCGCTCCGTGACGGCGTGATCGCCAACTTCGACATTTGCGAGAAGATGCTGGCCTACTTCATCCGGCGGGTGCACGGCACCCGGAAGTTCGCCAAGCCCCGCATGGTCATCTGCGTGCCGTCAGGCATCACCGGCGTCGAGCAACGGGCCGTGCAGGAGGCCGCGGAGTCGGCCGGCGCCCGCAAACCGGCGTTCATCATCGAAGAGCCCATGGCTGCGGCCATCGGCGCCGGCCTGCCGGTGCACGAACCGACCGGCAACATGGTCGTCGATATCGGCGGCGGGACCACCGAAGTGGCGGTGATCTCGCTTGGCGGGATCGTGACCAGCCAGTCAGTCAGGATCGGCGGTGATGAACTGGACGAGGCCATCATCCAGTTCATCAAGAAGGAGTACAGCCTGGCCCTGGGCGAGCGCACCGCGGAAGAGATCAAGATCGCGCTGGGATCGGCGTGCCCCCTCGAGGAGGAGCTGCATGCCGAGATCCGGGGCCGGGACCTGATCACCGGGCTGCCGAAGACGATCGTCACGACCACCGAGGAGATCCGGGCCGCGATCGACGAACCCGTATCGTCCATCGTCGACGCCGTAAAAGTGACGTTGGACAAGACCCCGCCCGAGCTGGCCGCGGACATCATGGAACAGGGGATCGTGCTCACCGGCGGGGGCGCCCAGCTGCACGGCCTCGACGCCCGCCTCATGTCGGAGACCGGCATGCCCATCGTGATCGCCGACAACCCCCTCCACTCGGTGGCGATCGGCAGTGGACAGTGCCTCGAGGAGTTCGATGTCCTCAAGGGCGTCCTGATGTCGAGCCAGAGTCGATAACCGGAGAGCAGTCCGCCCCACGTGGCCGTCTACCGCCGTTCGACCCGAGCCCGCTACATCCTGGCGGTGCTCGTGCTGGCCGCCCTCACCCTCATCACCGTCGACGCCCGCAGCAACGGGAGCGGGATCACCAACAGCATCCGCGACAAGGCCCACGACGTGTTCTCGCCACTGCAACGAGCGACCCATGCGGTCCTCCAACCCATCGGCAACTTCCTGACGGGAGCCCTCGACTACGGGTCGCTGCGCCATCAGAACCAGCAGCTGCGCAACCAGGTGGCGGCCCTCGAGAACGGGTCTATCCAATCGTCCGCCGAGAACGGCGCCGCCCAGCAGATCCTTGGCGAACAGCACCTCCCCTTCCTGGGCACCATTCCGACCGTCACCGTCCAGGTCATCGACAACGGGGCCTCCAACTTCGAAAACGCGGTGACCATCGACAAGGGCACGACCAGCGGCATCGCGGTGGGTGAGCCGGTCGTCGCCGCTGGCGGCCTGGTCGGAACCGTCGAGTCGGCCGGGAAGAGCACCTCGATCATCCTGCTGGTCACCGATCCGACCTTCGCGGTCGGCGTCCGCCTCGACGCGGTGAACGTGGGCACCGCGCAGGGCATGGGGCTGAGCGAGCCGATGAAGGTCACGGTCGACACGACTAAGCAAGCCGCGCCGAAGCTGACCAAGGGTCAGGCAGTGGTCACGAGCGGCCTGGACCTGGAAAAGTTCCCAGGAAACATCCCGGTGGGGCGGGTCGCCAGCTACAGCGTCTCAGCTGGTGCGGCGGAGCCGACCATCACCCTCACCCCGCTGGTCAACCTCAGCCAGCTGTCCTACCTGCAGGTCCTGATGTGGCTGGGACCGTGACGCCCGGACGCCTGCGCCGATGACCCCCGTGTTCGTGGCCCGGATCCGCATCGCCCTGTTGCTGCTTGTTGCCATCCTGGTGCAGACCACCCTCGGCGCGGATCTGCGCATCGCTGACGTTTCCCCCGATCTGATGGTCCTCCTGGCCATCTGCGCCGGACTGGCCGGCGGAACCGAAGCCGGGGCGTGGGTCGGCTTCTGGGCCGGCCTCCTGGCGGACCTCTTCCTGGTGTCCACCCCCCTCGGCCTGTCGGCGCTCACCTACTGCCTCGTCGGGGCGGCGGTAGGCGCCCTCAGGGATTGGGTCCTGCCCGGTAGCCGGCTCCTGCTGCCGCTGGCTGCGGCAGTCGGGACGGTGGCTGCCGTTTTGCTGTGGGTCGCGCTCGGTGACGTGCTCGGGCAGAACCAGCTGCTCGAGGCGGGCCGCTCCTGGCTGATCCGGGTGGTCGTGGTCGAAGCCGGGTGGGCTGCCGTCCTGGCCTATCCCGTCGGATGGCTCTATGGCAAGGCGGCCCGGGGGTCGGCCGGAACAGAGCGCATGGCGTCGGGCACCCCCGCCGCCACAGGCACCGAGAGGCTGCCGATACGATGACCCGCCCGCTGCCGACCGTTGCCGCCCAATGGGCCGGTCGGGCCGAGCTACCCGCCCGTCGAGCCCGTAGGGTTCCCTGAGATGCTGGACGTTCGCCCCGCTCCCGGAATCACCGTACGCCGGCAGGCGCCGATGCTCTGGCGCCACATCGACCCGATACTGGTGATCGCCGCCTTGCTCATCGGCGCCTTCGGCTGCCTGATGATCTACACGGCCACCCGCGTCGAGCTCGGAGCCGAGGGTCTCAGCCCGACGTATTACGTCAAGAAGCAGATCATCTTCCTCGCCGTCGGGGTGGTGGTGATGATCGTGGTGGCGGCCATCGACTACCGGCGGTACCGGGACTTCGCCCCGGCGATCTACGGCTTTTGCATCCTCCTCTTGCTCGCGGTCTATGTGGTTGGCCACAAGAGCCGGGGCGCCCAGGCCTGGTTCCAAATTGGCTCGTACCAGTTGGAGCCGTCCGAGTTCGTCAAGGTCGGGTTCATCGTCGCCCTGGCCAGTTACTGCGCCGCGGCCAAGGGTCGGATCAGAGCCCGCGCCCTCCTCGTGGTCCTGGCCCTCTCGGTCGTCCCGTTCGCGCTCATCTACAAACAGCCGGATCTTGGGACGGCGCTGGTGCTGGCGGCTGTGTTCGTGGCGGTCGTCCTCATCGGCGGGGCGTCGGGGCGGACGCTGGCGCTGCTGGCGCTGGTGGGAGCCATCCTGATCGTAGGGGTCATCCACTTCGGTGTGCTCAAGACCTATCAGCAGCAGCGCCTGTCGGCTTTCATCGAGCGCGCCGAACCAGCCCAATGCCAAACAGCTCAGCACCCAGGCCGGAGCCAACCAGTACAACCTGGCGGAATCGAAGATCACCATCGGCGACGGGGGACTGTTCGGCAAGGGCATCGGCAAGGGACCGCAGACCAACCTGTCCTACGTGCCCGAGCAACAGACCGACTTCATTTTCACCGCGGTGGGAGAGCAGGTCGGCCTGGTGGGCAGCGGACTGCTCCTGCTCCTCTTCGCTATCGTCATATGGCGAACCTGGCGAGCAGCGATCCTGGCCCGGGACCGGGTCGGCACCCTGATCTGCGTCGGGGTGCTGGCCATGCTGACGTTCCAGGTCTTCGAGAACGTCGGGATGACCATGGGGATCATGCCGGTCGCCGGCATCCCCCTGCCGCTCATGAGCTACGGGGGATCCGCCGTCGTGGCCACGTTCGCAGCCATCGGGCTGGTCATCAACGTCCGGATGCGCCGCTTCACCTGAGCGTTCCCTCGGCTTATCCCTGCCTTCCGGCCCAGCCGGGCGGGAGGTGCCCGCTACACTGGCCAGGGACATGACGTCGCTGTGGCCCAAGATCGAGCCGATCCTCGCCCACGTACAGAAGCCGGCCCGCTACATCGGGTGCGAGGAGGGCTCGGTCGCTCCGGGGTCGCTCGACGGACAGGTCGGCTGGCTCCTGATCTATCCCGACGCCTACGAGATCGGGCTGCCCAACCAGGGCTTGCAGATCCTCTACGAGCTCATCAACGAGCGCCCCGGCGCCCGAGCCGAGCGGGCGTACTCGCCGTGGACCGACATGGAGGCCAGAGATGCGGCGGCGCGGCATCCCGTTGTTCTCCGTCGAGAGCCACCTCCCGGCGAGCGAGTTTGACGTGCTGGCTTTCAACCTCTCTGCCGAGCTGGTGTACACCAACCTGCTGAACTGCATCGACCTGGCCGGCGTTCCGGTTCGGGCTGAGGCACGCGGCCCCGAGCACCCTCTGGTGGTAGCCGGCGGGCACTGCACGTTCAACCCCGAGCCGCTCGCCGACTTCGTGGACGTGTTCGCCATCGGTGACGGAGAGGAGGTCGTCGGGGAAATAACCGGCGCCGTGCAGGCCTGGACCTCCGGCGGGAGAACGACGGGGTCGCGCCAACGTCTACTGCGGGACCTGGCCCGCCTGCCGGGCGTGTACGTCCCCTCCTGCTACGACGTGGCCTACGACGGGCCCCGACTGGTGGCGGTCACCCCTCGCTACGGGGACGTGCCGGAACGGGTCGAGAAGCGGACGATCGCCGATCTGGCGGCGTGGCCCTATCCCAAGCGGCAGCTCGTTCCGCTCACCGAGGTCGTGCACGACCGGCTCAACGTCGAGATCTTCCGGGGCTGCACCAGAGGCTGCCGCTTCTGCCAGGCCGGCATGATCACCCGGCCGGTACGGGAGCGGCCGGCCGCCCAGGTCCGGCAGATGGTCAGCGACGGTCTGCAGCGTACGGGCTACGACGAGGTCAGCCTCACCTCGCTGTCGAGTGCCGACTTCTCCGACATCGACGGGGTGGTCGGCGGCATCATCAACGACCCGGCGTGCCGCGGGCAGGTGTCGGTGAGCCTGCCCAGCCTGCGGGTCGACGCGTTCACCGTAGGTACCGCGAGCCAGATACAGAAGGTGCGCCGTACGGGACTGACGTTTGCGCCCGAGGCCGGCACCTGGCGGATGCGCCAGGTCATCAACAAGCTGATCCGGGAAGAGGATCTGTATGGCGCGGTCGATGCCGCCTTTTCCCAGGGATGGCGGCGAGTAAAGCTCTACTTCCTCACCGGACTGCCCACCGAGACCGACGACGACACCCTCGGGATCGCCAACCTGGCCCGCCAGTGCGTGGCCATCGGGCGGCACTATCACCGGGGCGCATCGGTTACCGCCTCAGTCGGGGGCTTCGTGCCGAAGCCGCAGACGCCCTTTCAGTGGTTCGGCCAGGACAGGCCCGAGGAGTTGGCCCGCAAGATCGGATTGCTGCGAGATGCCACTCGCCGGGACCGGGGCACCCAGCTGCGCTGGCACGACCCGAAGGCCTCGCTGGTCGAGGGGCTGGCCAGCCGAGGCGATCGCCGGATAGGACGGGTCATCGAAACCGTGTGGCGGCGCGGGGGCACCTTCCAGGAGTGGTCCGAGCATTTCTCGCTGGATCTGTGGGCCGAGGCCATGGCTGAGCACGGACTCTCCTTTGACTGGTACGTGCACCGCCACCGCGAGCGCGACGAGTTGTTGCCGTGGGCCCACATCTCAGCCGGGCTGCACGAGGATTTCCTTTGGCAGGACTGGGAGGATGCCTTAGCGGCGGCGGGCACCCCGGACTGCCGCTGGACGCCCTGCTACGACTGCGGGGTGTGCACGGGCTTCGGCGTCGAGCACGTAGTCGCCTCGCCGACTCCGCCCGCCGGCGGCAGCCAAGGAACGGGTCAGGACCTGACCCGAGGTGCGGAGGTGCCGGTCGTCCTGCGGAAGAAGGCCGGAGCAGGGGTGTCCGGATGACCAGGCTCCGGATCCGTTTCGCCAAGCTGGGCAAGGTTCGTTGGACGAGTCACCGGGACGTGGCCCGCATGTGGGAGCGGGCGTTCCGTCGGGTAGGGCTGCCGCTGGCGTACAGCGCCGGGTTCTCCCCGCGTCCCAAGGTCAGCTTCGGGCTGGCCCTTCCCACCGGTCACGAGTCGGTGGCCGAATACCTGGACGTCGAGCTGACCCCTGAGGCCGCCGTCGACATCCACGCGCTGCCTGGCCTCCTGTCGGAGGCGTTGCCGCTCGGCATCGACGCCACGGCAGTGCTCCCCATCGCCCCCGGAACCCCCTCCTTGCAGGAGGACGTCACGTCGTGCACGTGGCGCTGGGCGGCCATCCCCAAAGCAGATATCGAACCGATCCGGTTGTCGCCGGCGGACTGGTCCGACGCCCTGGCCGCTCGAGTCGCGGCCGTGCACGGCGCCAGCTCGCTTGTGGTCACCCGCACCCGAAAGGGCGTGGAGCTGACCGACGATATTCGGCCGAGCATCGTGGATCTGCAGTTACTCGGACCGGGGGGGTCCGACCCTTCGTACTGCGGCTGGCTGGAGGCCGAATTGACCTGCCGGCCGCGAAGCCTCCGACCCTCGGAGGTGCTGCTCGCTCTGGACTTCGATCTGGAGGAGTTTCACGTGCGAAGGACGCATCAATGGATCTTGCGCGACGGCGCCCGGAGGGAACCTCTCGAAGAGTCGGTCCCGCCCGGAGCGACGGACGCGCCGCGCCTCATGGAGTGCGCGTCATGAGAAGGGAAGTTTGCAATGTCCGACCCCGCGTCGGCTCGCCCGGAAATCCCGGAGCCGGCCCATACCCGCCCTCCTGTCGCGGAAGCTCGCGGCAGCGGTTCCCCAGGCGCAGAGCGCGCCTCGGCGCCTGAGACAGTCCGCCCCGTCGGGGCGGAACACCCCAACGATCCCGGCTCGGCCAGCCCACCCGGCTCGGCCAGCCCACCCGAATCGGCCGGCCCACCCGAATCGGCCGGCCCACCCGAATCGGCGCAAGCCGCCCGCCGGCGCCGCCGCGGGTCGCGCGGTGGCCGCAACCGCAGCCGGGCCGGCGGCGCCGGCGTGTCTGGCGGCGAGTCGTCGTCGGACGCCGGCGAGTCTGGCCGCAGCGAGTCTGGCCGCAGCGCGAGTCTGGCCGCAGCGAGTCTGGCCGCAGCGGGGCGGCCGGCAGTGGCGCCGCTACTGCCACCCGGCTGAGCTCTGCGAGCGGGCGACAACAGGCGCCCCAGACCGGTCTCTCGCCTACGACCGCAGCCGCCCCGGAAGGGTCGGCGCCGCACGCCGCCGAGGCCGGCGGCCCGACTGACCCGCACGGTGACCTTCCCGGCTCCCCGCCCGGCAGAGAAGCCAGATCATCGACGACCAAACCGAAGATCGGCGACACCAGGCCGGCGCCGGTGCTACCGGCGGCTGGACCCGACGCTACGGCTGGGCCCCGAGGAGGGACGGGATCGTCCACCACCGATGGGAGTGACCGGCCGGGGCGCCGGCGCCGCAAGACCAGGGCCCGGGGGTCGACCGATCGTCGCCCGGTGGAAGCGGTGATCGTGGACGAGCCCGTGGCCCTCGACGACGAGACCCTCGAACGCCGGCGGGGAAGGGAGCGAAAAGGTCGACCGATCGGCCGCTACCTCATGGTGGTGCACTCCCAGCAAGGCACCACCCAGATCGCGGTGCTGGAGGGACGGGTGCTCATCGAGCACTACCTGTCCCGCAAGGCCGACGACGCCACTCAGATCGACGGCAACATCTATCTGGGTCGGGTGCAGAACGTCCTTCCCGGCATGGAGGCGGCCTTTGTCGACATCGGCACCCCCAAGAACGCCGTGCTGTACCGGGGCGATGTCCGCTACGACGACGACGATCTCGAGGCCACCCCCAACGGCAACGGGAAATCGGCGCCGACCCGGGGCCGGCTGGCCGGCCCGGCCCGGAGCGCCCGCATCGAGCAGCTGCTCAAAACCGGTCAGACCGTCCTCTGCCAGGTGACCAAGAACCCGATCGGCACCAAGGGGGCCCGGCTGACCCAGGAGGTCTCCCTGCCCGGCCGGTTCGTCGTGTTCATTCCCAACAGCGACACCTACGGGATCTCGAAGCGCCTCCCTGACGAGGAACGCAAACGGCTGCGCCGCATTCTCGACGACGTCCGCCCCGCCGGTCACGGGCTGATTGTCAGGACCGCGGCGGAGGGCGCCACGGCCGACGAGCTGCGCCGCGACGTGGCGCGCCTCAGCCAGCAGTGGGACCGCATCGAGGACATGGCGAAGTCGTCGCGGCCGCCGACGTTGCTCTACCGAGAGCCTGACATGGCGGTCCGGGTCATTCGCGAGGAGTTCAATCGCAACTACCGGGGCGTGGTCATCGACGACCCGGACCTCTACGAGGAGGTCCGCGACTACGTGGCCAGCGTCAGCCCGGAGCTGGCCGACCGGGTCGAATGGGCCGGGGATCCGTCGTCCGTCGATTTCACCGGCGACCCTTTGCCGGTCTTCGAGCGCTTTCACATCCACGAGCAGATCCACAAGGCGCTCGACCGCAAGGTGTGGCTGACATCGGGTGGTTCGTTGATCATCGAACGGACCGAGGCGCTGACCGTCATCGACGTGAACACTGGCAAGAACGTCGGCACCTCCAACCTGGAAGAGACCGTCTTCCGCAACAACCTGGAGGCGGCCGAGGAGATCGCCCGCCAGCTCCGGTTGCGGGACATCGGCGGCATCATTGTCATCGACTTCATCGATATGGAGATCGCCGCTAATCGGGCCGAGGTGATCAAGACCTTTCGGGCGGCGTTGGCGCGAGACAAGACCCGCACCCAGGTGTTCGACATCTCCGAGCTCGGCCTGGTCGAGATGACGCGCAAGCGCATCTCGGAAGGTCTGGTGGAGTCGTTCTCGGAGACGTGTCCCACCTGTGGCGGCCGGGGCATCATCTTCGACCAGTCGCTGCTGTAGGGCGTCCCCAAAGCCCGAGGGATGGGGATGCCCGCCCTCGGGTATACTTGCCCCCCTGTGTATGCGGTGATCAAGACGGGTGGCAAACAGCAGCGTGTCGAGGAGGGCCAGACGGTGGCCGTCGAGCTGCTGGGCGCGGGCGAGGGCCAAGAAGTGAGCTTCGATCCCGTCCTGGTGGTGGACGGCGGCACGGTGCTCGCTCGCCACGACGAGCTGGCCGCGGCCAAGGTGTCGGCCCGGGTGGTCGGCGAGACCAAGGGCCCCAAGATCCGGGGGTTCACCTACAAGCCCAAGACCCGGGGCCGCCGGTCCTGGGGTCACCGCCAGCGGTACACGACCATCGAGATAACCGGTATCACTGCCGGCGGGTCCGCGGAGGGATAGCGACATGTCGAAGACCAAGGGAGGCGGCTCGACCCGCAACGGGCGGGACTCGAACGCGCAACGGCTCGGGGTCAAGGTGTTCGATGGCACCGCGGTCACGGCCGGCTCGATCATCGTCCGCCAGCGAGGGACGCACTTCCACCCCGGCGAAAACGTCGGCCGTGGCGGGGACGACACCCTGTTTGCCCTCAAGGACGGCAAGGTGAAGTTTGCCAGCCGCAGGGGGCGCAAGCTCGTCGACATCCACACCGAGAGCTGAGCGAAGGGCGGCGCACCCGGTCGCCCGTTCGGCCGGCGCCGTAAACGTTCCCAGTGTCTGCATTTGTCGACGAAGCCCAGGTACACGTCAAAGCGGGTGACGGCGGCGCCGGCGCCATCTCCTTTCGGCGCGAAGCGCACGTGGCCAAGGGCGGACCGGACGGCGGTGACGGGGGCGGCGGCGGCAGCGTCTGGCTGGTTGCCGACCGCAACGTAGCGTCGCTCTACGGCTTCCGCGACCATCCCCATCGCCGGGGCGGCAACGGCGCCCACGGGAGCGGCAAAGCCCGTCACGGGAAGACCGGAGCCGACCTCGAGGTCCCCGTTCCCGAGGGCACCGTGGTCCGGGACGCCGCCGGCGAGGTGCTCGTCGATCTGACGAACGAGGGCGACCGCTGGATGGCCGGACGAGGCGGGCAAGGGGGGAGGGGCAACGCTCGCTTCCTCTCCAACCGGCGCCGGGCGCCTTCGTTCGCCGAACAGGGCGAAGTTGGCGAGGAACGCTGGCTCGACCTCGAGTTGAAGTTGATGGCTGACGTCGCCCTGGTGGGGTTCCCCAACGCGGGCAAGAGCACTTTGATCTCGGTGATCTCGGCGGCGAAGCCCAAGATCGCGGCGTACCCCTTCACCACCCTGGAGCCCCACCTGGGGGTGGTGCGCTTCGGCGAGCACGAGTTCGTGGTGGCCGACATTCCCGGCCTGATCGAAGGCGCCAGCGAGGGGCGCGGCCTGGGGCACCGGTTCCTGCGGCACATCGAACGGGCCCGGGCCCTGCTCGTGCTGCTGGACCTGGACGTGGCCTCGGCTGACGGTCGGTCGCCTGCGGACCAGGAACGGATCCTCCTCGACGAGCTGGGCCGCTACCGGCCCGGGCTCCTCGAGCGGCCCCGGCTGGTGATCGGCTCCAAAGCCGACGTGGCCCGTCCGGACGCGGATTGGGCCGGCGAACGCTTCTCGGCGGTGACCGGCGAAGGGGTCCGGCCGTTGGTGGGGCAGCTGGCGACCATGGTGCAGGCGGCCCGGGCGGAGCTTCCCACGCGGCCCCGTTTCGTCGTGCACCGGCCCGAGCCGGCCGGCGTGGGGGTCGAGCGGGCTCCGGACGGGGCGTGGGTCGTGACCGGGCGGCCCGCCTTGCGAGCGGTGGCCCTGTCGGACCTCACCAATCCCGAGGCCCTCGCCTACGCCCAGGCCCGCCTGCGGGGCCTCGGGGTCGAGCGGGCGTTGGCCCGGGCCGGGGTGCGGCCAGGCGATCACGTGCGCATCGGCGGCTTCGAGTTCGACTACGAGGCGGATTGAGATGCCCGGGCAGCTGATCGTGGCGAAGATCGGCACGTCGTCGCTGACGGATCAGACGGGCGCCATCGTTCCGGGTGCCATCGAAAAGCTGTGCGCCGAGGTCGCCTACGTGCGGGCGGGCGGCGACCGGGTGGTCGTCGTGACGAGCGGCGCCATCGCCGCCGGCCTCCCGGTACTGGGCCTGCACGAGCCCCGACCCACCGCACCGGCGGTCCTGCAGGCGGTGTCCGCTGTGGGACAGGTCCACCTGGCCGGCCACTACAACCGGGCGCTGGCCGCCCATGGACTGGTCGGGGGACAGGTCCTGCTGGCTCCCCTGGACTTCGTCAACCGCCAGCAGTACCTCCACGCCCGCCAAACCCTGTCTGTGCTCCTGGACCTGGGCGTCGTCCCCATCGTCAACGAGAACGACGCCATCGCCGACGACGAGATCCGCTTCGGGGACAACGACCGCTTGGCGGCCCTGGTGTCGCATCTCCTGGGTGCCCAGGTTCTGGTGCTGCTCACCGACACCCCGGGTGTGCTCACGCGCGACCCTCAAGTAGACAGTGAGGCTTCGCTGATCGAAGAGATCGTGGCCGTCGACCACGAGCTGGAAGCGGTCGCCGGCGGGGCGGGAAGCGCCCGGGGCAGTGGGGGAATGGCGTCCAAGCTGGCGGCGGCCAAGATCGCCGCCTGGTCCGGGGTGCGGGTGGTCATCGCCTCGGCCGCTCGCCCCTCGGTCCTCGCCGACGCGGCCGCCGGCTTGGCGGGGGTGGGGACCGTGGTCGTTCCTCGTGAGCAGCGGCTCCCGGCCCGCAAGCTGTGGATCGCTTTCGCGGTGGGGGCGTCCGGGACGGTCGTCGTCGACGAGGGGGCCAGGGAGGCGTTGCTGGCCCGAGGGGTGTCGTTGTTGCCGGCCGGTGTGGTGGCGGTGCACGGTAGCTTCGCCTGCGACGACGCGGTCGAGGTCGCCGGCCCGGACGGCCGGGTGTTCGCCAAGGGGCTCAGCCGCCATCCCGCCGGTCGGGTCCGGGAACTAGCCGGACGGCGCACCTCCGATCTGCCGAGCGACGTGACCCACGAGGTCATTCACAGGGACGACCTGGTCCTCCTGCCATGAGGCCGCCTGGATTGGCGGCCGCGGCCCTGGGCCGCCCCATGGTCGCCACTGACGATCGGTTTTTGGTATCTAAACCGCGTACTACGCGGTTTAGATACCAAAAAAGCCGCCGGGGAGGGCGCCGCCCGGTCGCCCGGCGGTGGCGGTCACGCGGCGGGCTCTCGGTCCTCGCCGTCCTGGCCGTCCTGGCCGCGGCCGCGCTCACGCTGGGCGGCTGCACCGTCGTCAGTGCCTTGCTCGACACCCAGCAGGCGCTCCAGCGGGACGGCTTCCAGTCCGTGAGCGTCAACTACAAGTTCATGACCAACGGCGACGGGGTAACCGTAAGCGTCGCCGTCGGGGCGCCGGCCACTCCCGCCGACGTCAACCGAGCCGCCGAGGTGGTGTGGCAGCACCTCCACGAACGATTCGACTTCCTCCAGGTGTCGGTCCACGGCACCGGGAGCGGGGCCGGCGCCCTTCAGCAGGCCAGGTACACGTTCGCCGACATGGAGGCCATGTTCGGGGCGAGAAACCCAAGCTGGAACAAGACCAGCATCCGATCGTCGGCCGAGCACCTCGGCGTCGCCGTCCTGATCGGGATCGTCGCGGTAGTGGCGGTCATCGTGGGCATAGCGGTGACGCTCCGCCGTCGCAAGCGCCGCCGCCGCCCGCCGCGGGTCGGAGGCGGGGGAACCGGAGCACCCCTGTGGCCTGCGCCACCGGGACCGCCCTGGGCGCCTTGGGCGCCGGTTGCCCCTCCTCCCGGCGCGCCTCCGCCGGGGACGGGCCCGGGGCCGGGGTGGGGGCCCCCGGCTTCGCCCAGGTGAGGGTGCGGCGGGCTACGTCCGGTCGGCCCAGGTGAGGCCGGTCAGGCGCTGCGCCGCCCAGGTCCGGGGGGCCAACCTCGCCCGCTCAGGCTGGGGTGTCGCCCGGCTCGGTTGACGTGGTGCCCGCGGCCGCCGGGTCGGGCGTCGCACCCCCCGTGAGCTGACCAGGCTGGCCGGGTTGCGCCGGCTGGCCCGCGCCCAGTTCGCCGGCGGAGCCGGCACCGAGGGTCGCTTCCCCGCCGTTCGGCATCCCCAGCTCGGCTCGCATGACGTCCAGTCGGGATCGGGCTTCGGAGCCCATGGTGGCCTGCTGGACTTCCAGCATGCGGGCCTCGACGGTCTGCCCGCTCAGCTCGGCGCCCCCCAACGCCAGCGCGTATTGGCGTTCGATCTTGGCCCGGACCTGGTCCAGCGACGGCGCAGACTGATCTACCGTGGCATTGAGGCTCGACATGGCTCGATTCAGCTGTTCCTGCATCTTGGCCTGATCGAGTTGCGAGAGCAGCTTCTGCCGTTCGGCCAGCTTCTGCTGGAGGGCCAACGAGTTTTGCTGGACCGCAGCCCGAGCCTGGTCGGCCGCCTGGGCCGACTGCAGGCTGAGGGTCTTGAGGTCGTTGACCTGGTTTTCGGTGGCGATCAGCCGGTTGGCAAACGCCTCGGCCGTCTGGTTGTACTCCCGGGCCTTGTCGGTGTCGCCGCGCCGCTGCGCGTCCTGGGCCATTATGAGCGCCTGGCGGGTGGAGCCGTTGACCCGCTCCAGCTCCTCCATGGCCCGGTTGAGCTGGAGCTCGTGCTGCTTCTGGTTGGCGACCACGTTGGCGGCCTGCTCCACCAGGCGGCGGTGCTGCTCCTGCGCGTCGCCGATGGCCTGCTCGAGCTGGACCTTGGGGTCCGCGTTCTCCTCGAAGCGACTCTCGGTCTTGGCGGTGAAATACCGCCACCGACGCTTCAGTACGTCGATCATTCCCATGCGCGCATGCTAGGACCTGGCTGGCCGAGAAGGTGGCTCGGGTCCCGCGCGACCGGCCCTCGGACTCGTTAGGACCGCTTGTCCGCCTGCGGTTGGCCGCCCGAAGGCGGCCCCGGCGAGCCTGGCCCCCCGCTCGATTCGATGGCCGCCGGGGGGATGGCCGCCGGGGGCTCGGGGTTGGGCCCCGCCCCGCTAGTGGTGGAAGGCTGGGCTCCGGGCTCCAACGCCGGGGCAGGCGAGCTACCGCCGGCGGAGACCGCTCCGGGGGAGACCGCTCCGGGGGGGATCGCTCCGGGGGAGATCGCACCGGCGGAAGCCCCGCTGGCCGCGATAAGGCCCTCGTGGAGGGCGGTCAGTTCGTCGACGACGGCGTCCACCGAGCTGCCCGTTACCGCGGCCGAGGGATCGTCGCGGCTGCTCGACTGCACCACACCGAGCGAGAGCAGGCTGGTCACGGCCTCGTCGAGGCGCGCCGTCAGCAGCCGCAACCGGTCGAGGGCCTCGGCCGCCGCGGCCCGAGAACCAGTGGCGGCGCGCAGCTGCGCCGCCACCGCCGCTTCGGTCCGGGCGAGCGAACCATCATCGGGGGCCCCGGTGGCGTCCTGGCGTCGCTCTTCCTCTTGGACGGTGCGCAGCTCGGTCGATAGCTGCTCGACCGTGGGACGTTTGCCGCTGCCTCCCCCGACGCCGATGGCGGACCCGTCCAACACCGCACCCTGGCGGGCCACGGCGAAGACCTCGTGTGCGCTGCGCCGGATCTGGGGTTGCAGGGAAACGAGCCGGTCGCGTAGCGGACCGGGCTGCCACTGGGCCAGTGCCTGGTCGAACCGCTGCCGAGCGTCGACGGCCTGACGAACGTACTGACGCCACGGTTCCGGCACCGCCCAGGGATCGATATCGACGGTGGGGAGTCGACGCCGCCAGCCGCGGAACATGCCGACGCCGATCCGGGCGGCCCAGGCTCCGACCCCGAGCACGACGGCCAGCACGAAGGTGTGCGGGTCCAGCAGGACGCCGAGTCCCGCCCCGGCCGCGGCGGCGATGCCCGCAGACGGCGAGACGGCCACCTTGGCCAAGCGGTGGCTTGGGTCCGGCTCGGGGACCTCAGGCAACATACGGGCCAGGGTACGGCGGTAGCCTGCGCTGCATGGGTGCGACCCCTATGGAGCAACTCGGAGCTCGGGCTCGGGCCGCGAGTCAGTTTGTCGCCACGGCCCCGACGGTGACCAAGGACGCGGCCCTCGGGGCCGCCGCCGACCTGCTCGAAGCCGGTGTCGGGGACGTGCTGACCGCGAACGCGCTCGACGTCGCCGCAGCCGAGATGGCCGGCCAGACGGCGACGGTCGTGGACCGCCTGCGGCTCAGCCCAGCGCGAGTTTCGGCCATGGCCGACGGGCTCCGGCAGGTCGCCGCCATGGCCGATCCGGTCGGCGAGACCGTCGAGGGCTGGGTTCGCCCCAACGGGTTGGAGATCCGCAAGGTGCGGGTCCCGCTCGGTGTGGTGGGGATCATCTACGAGAACCGGCCCAACGTCACGAGCGACGCCGCGGCCCTGTGTCTGAAGTCGGGCAACGTGGCGTTCCTCCGCGGCAGCTCCGCCGCGCTCCGCACGAATCGTTGCGTGGCCGCCCTTGTCAGAGACGGCTACGAAAAAGCCGGCCTGCCCGCCGATGCCCTCGTTCTCGTTGAGGACACCAGCCGCGAATCGGCCGTCGAGTTCATGCGCCTGCGGGGAGTGATCGATTGCCTTATTCCACGCGGCGGCCCGTCTTTGATCGCGGCCATCGTCGATAACGCCACCGTGCCCTATGTCATCGACGGCGATGGCAACTGCCACGTGTACGTGGACCGGGCAGCCGATCTCGACATGGCGCTGGCCATCGTGGTCAACGGCAAAATGCAGCGGCCGAGCGTGTGCAACGCCACCGAATCTCTCGTGGTCCACCGGGATGTCGCCGACCGCTTCTTGCGCATGGTGGAGCCGGCCCTCGAAGGAGTCGAGCTCCGCGGCGACGAGGCCGCCCAGCGGGTGCTCGGACCCGACCGCTGCGGACCGGCCGCCGAGTCGGACTTCGGCCAGGAGTTTCTCGACCTCATTCTGAGCATCAAGGTGGTGGCGAGCCTCGACGAGGCCGTCGACCACATTCGCCGCTACGGGACGGGACACACCGAAGCCATCGTCACCGGAGATCTCCCGGCTGCGCAACGCTTTCAGCGAGAAGTGGACGCGGCCGCAGTCGTCGTGAATGCGTCCACCCGGTTCACGGACGGGGAGGAGTTCGGCTTCGGCGCCGAGATCGGGATCAGCACCCAGAAGCTGCACGCCCGAGGACCGATGGGCCTACGCGAGCTGACCACCACCAAGTACCTGGTCACCGGGGCCGGCCAAATACGCGGCTGAGCAGGGGCCGGCCGGTCAGCCCAACTGCTCGACGAAACGCTCCAACTGCTTGAGATTGCGGCACTCGTAGGCCCCGTCGCAATGGGTGGCGTACTGGCCGACGATCGAGTCCCCGGTGTCCCAATAGGACCGTGGCTCGGGATTGAGCCAGTACACGTGGCGGGCCTTCTTGGCGATTTCGGCCAGGACCCAGGCCTGGGCGGCGTGGTAGTTGTTGCGGGCATCCCCGAGCAGCAGCACGGTGGTTTTGGGATTGACGTCGCGCCCCCACCGCTCCCAGAACGTCTCCAGGGCGTGGCCGTAGTCAGAGTGCCCGTCGACCCAGATCACGTCGGCCTCGGTGTTGATGCGGTGGATGGCCACCGAGATGTCCTCGGTCCCCCGGAAGTAATCGGTCACCTCGTCGATGCCGTCGATGAACACGAACGACCGCACCCGGCTGAACTGCGAGCTGATGGCGTACACCATTTGCAGGGTGAAGCGGGCGAAGGCGGCCACGGAGCCAGAGATGTCCGCCACCACCATGATCTCGGGCTTGGACGGCCTCGGGTAACGGAATTTCGGCTCCGCCGGTACCCCGCCGTAGGAAAGGGAATGGCGGACGGTGCTGCGGAAGTCGAGCGGTCCCTTGCGCCCGTGACGTCGTTTACGTGCCAGGCGGACGGCGAGCTTGCGGGTCAAGGGGGCGATCGTCTTCCGCAGGGCGGCGAGTTCTTCCCGACTGGCGTGCATGAAGTCGATGTCCTCGGGAAGGGGCTTGCGCAACGACTTGGCCACCGCCTCCGCCCCCCGGTCTGCCACCAGTCGCCTGCGGATCTCCGCCTCGATCTCCCGGCGCAGGGCGTCCAGCCGGGCCTCGTACTCCTCGCGAGCCAGGCGCTCCTCCAGCTCCGTCAGGGTCCCGTGCGTCTGCTCGCGCGCCGAATCCATCATCTTCTCGAGCACCGCGTCCAGGTCCAGCTGGCGCAACGTGCGGTAGAGGTAGTAGGTGCCGCCCACCGGGCGGCCGGGCTCCATGCCGGCATACCGGCTGACCGCGGCGCGGGCGACGGCGCGCAGCATGGCGTCATTGCCCTCCATGAGGGCGCGATACAGCAGGGCGGCCAACTGCTCGGGCGTCAGGCCCTCCGTGCCGCTGCCCTCGCCCTGGCGCTCACCCACGAGGTCGCCGATGAGCTCTTCCACCGCGTCCTCGTCGCCGGTCTCGATGCGGTACTGGCGGCCCCGCAGCGAGAAGTAGACCTCGAACACCGTCTCGAAGGCTTTCCAATGGGCGTTGTTCTTGACGAGGGTGGCGGCGAGGGCGTACTTGAAGGCGTTGCGGTCTTCGATGGGGATGTGGCGCAGGGCCTCGACGGCGTCGAGGTTTTCGGTCAGGCTGACCGGGATCCCGGCCCGGCGCAGCTCCGTCACGAAGCCCGCGAGCGATTCGAGCAGGCCGGCCGAGCTGCCGGCCGGCAGGGTCGGAACGGGATCGGCAGCGGGCATTTCAGAACCGGGTCTGGATCATGGCGGGCACGCGGACCGGCGCTACCGCGACGGAGGCACCGTCGAGGCGTTGAGGTCTTTGGCTGCCTTGTCGATGTCCGACTGGTACTTGAGCAGGATGTGCAAGGTCTGGGTCGCGGTCTCGGCGTCGACCGATTGGATGCCGAGCAGCAGCAGGGTGCGGGCCCAGTCCAGGGTTTCCGACACCGATGGGGCTTTTTTGAGGTCGAGGTTGCGGATCGAGCGCACGATGCGCACCACCTGATCGGCCAGGGAGTCGGAGATTCCCGGCACGCGGGTCAGCACGATCTCACGTTCCCGCTCGATATCGGGGTAGTCGATGTGAAGGAACAGGCACCGCCGCTTGAGGGCCTCTGACAGTTCCCGGGTGTTGTTGGAGGTCAGGAACACCAGCGGGATCTGGTTGGCACTCACCGTGCCGAGCTCCGGGATCGAGACCTGGTAGTCCGAGAGGATCTCGAGCAGGAGCGCCTCGGTCTCGACCTCGACCCGGTCGACCTCGTCGATCAACAGGACCACCGGGTCTTCCGCCCGGATGGCCTCGAGCAAGGGTCGGGTCAGCAGAAACGGCTCGGAAAAGATGTCTTCCTCGATGTCCTGCCAGCTCTCGCCGGCGACTCCCTCGGCGACGCGTTGGGCCTGGATCCGCAGCAGCTGCTTCTTGTAGTTCCACTCGTACAGGGCCTTGGACTCGTCCAGGCCCTCGTAGCACTGCAGCCGGATCAGCCGGGCCCCCGTGACTTCGGCCACTGACTTGGCCAGCTGGGTCTTGCCGGTGCCGGCCGGACCTTCCACCAGGACCGGTTTGCCGAGGCGCTCCGCCAGGTAGACCACGCCGGCGATACCGTCGTCGGCCAGATAGCTGGCGCGTCGCAACCCCTCCCGCACGCCGGCGGGCGACTCGAAGTGGAACGGCGCCGTATCGCTCATCGGGACTCGCTCATCGACGGGTTGCCGAGCGTCGGGTCCCTGCGGTCGGGGGCTCGCTCGTCGACGGGTGCCGAGCGCGGGTCCCTGCGGTCGGGGGCTCGCTCGCCTTCAGCTCACTCACGGGGCAGGGTTCCTTCCACTTGATCGGGGCACCAGGAAGGCGCCGGGCAGCCAGTTTACGGATTGACCAAGTGGCGCCGGCAGTTGCGGCCCTCCCGGACGCCCGGTCGGCCAGGCCGCCTCATCCCCGCGGATGATTTTGCCCGCTTGCCTGCGCCGACGCGGCCTCCAGTAGCTACCCTGAGCAGGCAGATCCTGAACCCCAGGGCGCCCACCACAAGGAGGCTGGGTCGTGGCTTTGCTCGGTCGTGAGTTCATTGCCGTGCCGGACGACAAGAAGCAGCAGATCGTCTACAAGTGGCCTGACCACAACATCCGGAAGTACACCCGGGCCATCGTCAACGCCGACGAGATGGCCATGTTCGTCAACACCGGCCAGGTGGTGGCCACCATGGGGCCCGGCCGTCACCAGATCGACGCCGACGAGATCCCCGGGCTGGGCGTTCTGATCGACCACGTGATCGGCGCCAACGTCTACAAGGCCGAGCTGTACTTCGTCGGGACCCGCGAGTTCACGGGCAACACCTTCGGCGGCCGCATCGACGACGTGCAGGACCCCCAGACCGGCATGATCGTGACGCTGCGCGTCTTCGGGGACTACTCGATGCAGGTCAAAGACCCGGCCGCCCTGATCACCAATCTCGTTGGCACAGTCGACGTCACCGACAACCAGGCCATCACCGGCTGGATGAGCGACCAGCTCCTCAAGGTCATGCGGACCCACATGACGGTCCAGATCGTCCGCAACGGCTGGCCCATCCTGGGGCTGTCCGCCTTACACGCCGGATATCGAGGAGGAGGTGATGGCCAAGGGCAACGAGCAGCTCGCCCCGTACGGCGTCGCCATCATCCGCATGGGCAACTTCGACATCAACCTGTCGGAAGAGGACGAGAAGCAGCTGAAGACCCTGGCCAAGGACACCGCCTACTCCCGCCTGGCGGGCAGCTTCCAGCAGTACGCCGCCGGTGAGATGGCACTCGGCGCCGGACAGGGCATGGCCCAGGGTGGCGGCGCAGTCGGCGGGGCGTTCCTCGCCGCCGGGCTGGGTGTGGGTGGCCAGGCCGCGGCGCCGGCCCAGCCGGGGCCTCCTCCTCCGCCCGGTCCCGGATTCGCCGGCGGCGGGGCGGGTTTTGCCGGCCCCGCCGCGCCGACCGCGCCGACGACGAACTGCCCGAGCTGCCATACCGCCAACGCGGCCGGCGCCAAGTTCTGTGCGTCGTGCGGTACTTCGTTGGCTCCTCCGGTGGCAGCCTGCCCGAGCTGCGGGTCCGAGAATCCCGCCGCGGCGAAGTTCTGTTCCTCTTGTGGGACGGCCATGGTGGCTGCACCCGCCCACTGCACGTCGTGCGGGGCCGAGACTGGCCGCCGGCGCCCGGTTCTGCCCGGAATGCGGGACCAGCACCGGGCCGGCAGCCTCGGGGGGCACGTCGCCGCCGCCCGCACCCGCACCAGGCCAATGATCGCCGCGCTCGTCGACCTTCTCTTTCGCGCCGGTGGCGGCCAAGGCTTCGATAGCGGCGGCGACGGAGGTGGCGGCGGCGGCTTCGGCGGCAGTGGCGGAGGTGGGTTCTTCTTCTTCGGGGGAGGCACCGGCGGCCGGGCCGCGGGCGGCACCGTGGTGGTGGTGGTCCTCATCCTGACGTTGGTCATCTTCCGGGTGTTGTGGCCTCGCCGGGGGAGCTGGCGTCGCATGGGAGGTGCCTCGGATTACCCGCCGCCCCCACCGGAAGAGCAGTGGAGCCACTCCGACCAGCCGGCGATCTCGAGCGTGCAGGGAGGCCTTTTCCCCGGTAGCGCACCCGCGGCGGTCAGGCCCCGAGTCGCCGGACGACGGGTTGGCGGCCATCGCCGCCCACGATCCCGGCTTCTCCAAGGAGGACTTCCTGCAGCAGGTGCAGCGGACGTTCTTCATCGTCCAGCAGGCCTGGGCCCAGCGGCAGCCCGGTATGAGCCGCCAGGTCATGGCCGACGGGCTGTGGCAGCAACACCGAGTCCAGATCCAGGGGTACGTCGACGCCAACAAGCGGAACGTCCTAGAGGACCTGGCCGTCGGCGACCTCACCATCGTGGGCGCCCACCGGGACGCCAAGTACGACACCATTACCGTTCGGGTGCTGGCCTCCTGCGCCGACTACGACGTCGACGACAACGGCCACGTGGTCCGAGGCGACAAGCACGTCGGCCAGTGGATGGAGGACTGGACGTTCCAACGGTCCGCGTCGGCGGTCACGCCTACGGGCGGGGGCACGCTGGCGGCGAAGTGCCCCAACTGCGGCGCCCCCCTCGACCTGGACCTGGCCGGGGCGTGCAAGTACTGCAAGGCCCCTGTCAGTTCGGGCGACTACGACTGGGTGCTGGCCCGGATCGCCCAGATCGTTCGTAGCTACTAGCCGGCCCGGCCCGCTGGGGCCCGGCCCACCGTGCTCCTCGCCCGCTGGCCGCTGGTCGGCGGACTGCTCGAGCCGGTCGGCGCTTGGTTGCTTGCCGGCCGCTGGCTGTTTGCCGGCCGCTGGCTGTTTGCCGGCCGCTGGCTGCTGGCTGCTCGCCCCTGACTCTGGGGACGCCTCCCTCGGCTCAAACGTGGACGGGAGTGCCCGCTTTGGCCGCCGCCGCGGTTTTGCCTGGTGCGGCTGCGGCGCCCGCGGCGGCTGCCTGTCCGGAGGTGGAGATCAGCCCGGCGGCCTGCAGCCGGTGCGGGATCACCCAGGTCAGCATCTGGTTGTAAATCGTCATGATCGAGATCCCGTAGGTCAGGCTCGACGCCCAGGTCCCCGCCAGCGCTATCCATGTCGAGCAGCATCCTCCGACGCCGATATTGCCCAGAAGGGGCGTGGACACCGGGGTCGGCGAGGCGTAGGCGTCGAGGAGCTCCAGCTGGGCTTCGACTCCAGTGGCGGCGCTCGGGAAGCTCCACCCGTGGGCGCAGCTGTCGCACGCGCCGATGCCTGCGAAGTTGTTGTCCTTGGGGGTCAGCTGGCCGAAGGACGGGAACGAGAAGTATCCAGTCTCCACAATCGATTGGGCGAAGGCGATATCCGCCCGCACGCCCGTCTTCTTGCCGGCCGCCACGTAGTCGGCAGCCAGCTTCGCAATCGGCACGGTGGTGTTGGCCCGGTGGCCGGTGCTCTCGAACCACTGAGCCATCTCGGCGGCGCTGAGGACGCTCGGCCCCAGGACGGAGGGGGAGGTTGCACTGGTCGATCCACCAGCAGCCTTCGAGGTGGTCGAGGGGCCCGAAGCGGGTGCAGTGGTCGTCGTCGTGGAGGTCGGGGCGCTCTGGGTCGAGGACGTGGTGCTGGCGCTGGAGCTCGCCTGCTCACCTGAGAGGTAGGCGGCATCGACCGATGGGCTGGAGGTGAGGGCTGCGTGCGAGGCCGCCACCAGCGTCTTCTCGCTGGCGGCCAACGATGAACGAGCCTGGGTCTGGGTGAGCTGCGACTTCGCCACCTTCTGGCCGGCCTGGACACTGGCGTGCTCCGCTTGTTGCACGGCGTGGAGGGTGTTCGAGACACTCTGCCGTTCCCGTTCGGCGACGAGCTTGAGCATCTCGTAGCCGTCTGCCGCGGGCACCCCGGTGAGGGCCCCAAAGGACGAAACTGTGCCTGGCACCGGCTCCTGGGCGGAGGTGGAAGCGCCAGTTGGTGTCACGTACCCGAGTCCCATATAGGCAGCCACGGCCACCGTCCGCAGGCGGGTCGCAGCGGTGGCGGCCTGCGCCTTGCTGCCCTGTACGGCCGAGTTGGCCTGAACCTGGGCGGCGAGGGCGGCCTTCAGCTGGTCGGTCGTTTGGGTTACCCGGCGTTGCCCGGCGGCCACGCCCGCCTTGTCGCGGTTGTAGGCCTGAATAGCCGCCAGCTGAGAGAGGTCGGCGTGCACGGCGGCCAGCACGGGACCTGGGTCCGGTGGGGGCGCCGGTGCCGCCGCATTGGCGCCCGGTGCAGCTCCGGTGGCGGGCGTGCTGGTCGGCGGCCCACCTACCGGAACCGACGGGACCCCTTTGGGCCGCGCCGGCGCAGTGGTTGTGGTGGTCGGGCTCGGAGTGGTCGTGGTCGTCGTGCTCGGCGCCTGGGTGGTCGTGGGGTTCGGCACGGTGGTGGTGGTGGTCGTCGAAGGGGCGACAGTCGTCGATGGGGACGGGACGCTCGTGGTGCTCGTCGGCGAGGTGTCCGCGGGCTCGGCGGTCGGCGGGGTGGGCCCGGTCGACTGGGTGGCCCCGGTCGACTGGGTGGCCCCGGAGGCCGACAACGTCAGTGCCGCACCCGCCGAGATCGCGGAAGTCGCGGGTTGGGCCGGGGAAGCCCAAGCAGGGACGAAGCCCGGAGCGACGAGTGCAATCGTTGCGGCCACGGCGACCGCGGCCCGCCGGGTGGAACGGGAATGCAGCTTTACCATCATGCCTACGACGCGGGGGCCAATTCGCCTGCGTCCCCGCCGATCGAGGAGGCTAGCAAACCCGGTGCCGAATACCGATCAGGTCGACCTCGGTCTTTTGGCCCGTGTCGGTCGGTCTGCCGCTCCGTTTCGTCCCGAAAGGTGGCCGTGGCGTCGGAAACGATGAGGAAAGACACCGGTGGTTCGCCTGCAGTTCACCTACGTCATCGCCGGGACGGTTGTCCTCCTCACCCGGTATGTGTCTGCGGCGGTGCCGTAGTTCCGGGAGTTTTTCGGACGTCGCCATATTTCTTTATCGGAGTGGGATCCGCTGCGGACGTCTTCTTTGGATCGGCCACCACCTTTGCACCGGTGTGCAGGCTCTGGCTGTACCGATGCCCATTTGTCTTGTCGCCGGCCGAGCGACCGGGAGAAAACCTCAGAGGTGCAGGCCGCACTCCGTCTTGTCTCGACCGGCCCAGCGCCCGGAGCGAGGATCGGCGCCGTCCGCTACCGGCTGCGTGCACGGCCGGCAGCCGATGGAGGGGTATCCCTGGGCGAGGAGGGGGTTGACCGGCACGTCGTGGTCGGCCACGTAACCGGCGACGTCTTCGTCAGACCAGGTGGCGATGGGGTTGATCTTCACCAGCCCCCGGAGGTCGCGGGCGACGATCGGAGCGTCGGCCCGGGTGGGCGCTTCGGCCCGCCGTAGCCCGCTCATCCAGGCCAGCTTGCCGACGAGAGCCCGGTCGAGCTGTTCGATCTTGGCGGTGGAACAGCAGTTGGCCGGATCGGCCTTCCACAGCTCGACCGGCTGGGGTGCAACCGTCAGCACCCGCAGGTTCAGACCGTAATGCCGCCGAACCCGCTCGACGGTTTCGAGGGTCTCGGGGAAGTGGTACCGGGTGTCGATGAAGACCACCTCGATGGACGGCTCGACCCGCACGGCCAGGTCGATCAGCACGGCGTCGGTCATGGAGGCGGACAGGCACATGAAGGGGTGGAACTGGTCGACCGCCCACTCGATGACGGACTGGGCGGACGCAGTCTCGAACTCCTGGTTGAGCGCCGCCAGTTCGGCGTCGCTGAACTCGGGGGCGTGCAAGTGGGTTCCGGTGCCGAGCAGAGCGGTCATGGCTGGAGTCCGGTCGCTGTGCCTAGCTCGCCGCGCACTCGCCTTCGCCGACCTCGGCCACGTACGGGCCCGGTCTCGTCGAAGTCGACGTAGTACTCGGGACGTTCCTCAGGGTCGGGCCAGAAGTCCAGATCCTTGAGCTCGGTGCCGAGCACCTTGGCTCCTCCGACCCGGTCCAGCCAGCTGGAGAACGGCTCGCCGGGACCGCGCTCGTCGGCGTAGCGGCCGACCAGGCGGACCGTGGCCTCGGCTGCCGCCTTGGCCGGGCAGGCGCAGCGCTCGGTGGCCGAACTCGATCTCGGTGTTGCCGACGTGGCCGCCGAGCAGCAGCTGGTAGCCGGGGGCGGGCCGGCCGTGGGCCCGGCGCTCGGCGCCGTGGAAGCCGATGTCGGCGATGTGGTGCTGGCCGCAGCTGTTGGTGCAGCCGGAGATGTTGATCCGGACGCCGCCCACGTCCGCCAGGCCGGCCTCCTCGAGGGCCCGGCCGATGTCGGCGGCCAGACCCCGGCTCTGGGTGACCGCCAGGTTGCAGGTGTCGGCGCCCGGGCAGGCGACCACGTCGCGGGCCAGCTCGGCGCCCGGCTCGGCCATGCCGATCTCGTCGAGCCGGCGGTACAGCTCGGGAAGCTGCTCGGCCGACAGGCCACGGAACGCCAGGTTCTGCCGGTTGGTCGACCCGGACGTCGATGCCGAAGTCGCGCACGATGGCGGCCAGGGCCCGGAACTGGTCCGAGGTGATGTCGCCGAGCCGGGCGTAGGCGATGGCCGAGACCGTGCCCTTGGCCACCCCGACGACGACGTTGGCCGACTCCCAGCGCGTGTAGGGATCCTGCTTGCGATCGACCCGGAAGGTGACGGGGATGCCGACCGGGGTCGGGTCGCTGCCGGTGGCCATGCCGGCGGGGGCGTCGCCGAGCTCCTCCACGATGGCCGGGATGCCACCCGGCCAGGTCGACGACGCCAGCAGCAGCTGGCGCTCCCGGAGCACCCGCCGGCGCAGCTCGTCGATGCCGATCTGGTCGACGACCCACTTCAGCCGGGCCCGCAGCTTGTTGTCCCGGTTGCCGTAGTGGTCGAAGGTCCGCAGGATGGCCTCGATGGTGGGCAGGAGGTCCTCGCGGGCCGTGAACTCCTCGAGGGCCTGGGCCGGGTGCGGGTTGGCGCCGAGGCCGCCGGCCATGAACACCCGGAAGCCGGGTTCGACGGTCCCGTCCGGTTCGCGGGCGGGAGACGGCGACCACGCCGACGTCGTTGAACATGGCCTGGCCGCAGTCGGTGGCGCAGCCCGAGAAGTTGATCTTGAACTTGCGGGGCAGGCGCTGGGCGTAGGGGTGGTGCAGGAAGTGGCGGAAGGTGGCCTCGGCCCACGGGCTGATGTCGAGGACCTCGTAGGGGCAGGCCCCGGCCAGATGGCAGCCCATGACGTTGCGCACGGTGTCGCCGCACGCCTCGCGGGTGGTCAGGCCCGACCTCCGCCAGCTCCCGCAGCAGGTCGGGGACCCGCTCCAGCTGCACGAAGTGGAACTGGACGTTGAGCCGGGTGGTCAGGTGGCCCCAACCCCGGCTGTAGCGGTCGGCGACGCTGCCGAGCAGCTCGAGCTGTTCGGGCGTGACCGAGCCGTAGGGGAGCTTGATCCGAACCATCTGGTTGTGGCCACCCTGGCGCTGGCCGTAGATGCCGTTGTTGAGCCGGAAGACCCGAAAGGCGTCCTCGTCCACCTGCCCGGCCAGGTGATCTGCCAGCAGCCGCTCGAACTTCTCGATGTCGGCCGCGGTCTCGGGGTCGATCGCTCGGGTCTGCACGCGCCCAGTCAACCAAAGATGACTGTGATTATCAACTTTTGCGACTTTTAATATCAGGGCCTGGTATTCCTTGATTTCCGATTAGATTGATGGTGTAGTGACGCTCCCACGTGGGAGCGCCACGGTCGGTTTGGCGAACCCGCGCCGTGGTTGTGGCGATGCCGTGAGCGTCGGTCGGGGCGTCCCGGTGCGGGGGCGGAACGGGCGACCGTCGGGAGTGCGCCTGGTGGGTAGCCGGCCTGGTGGGGAGCTGGGCCTGGTGGGGAGCTGGGCCTGCAATCCCGTGGGTGGTCGCTGCGGGCCGGATTGGGGGCGACCAACCGGAGCAGTTGGAACACAAACGCGGCACGGGTTAATTCGGCGAACCCGGACTCGTGTCACGTTGTGGTCATATACGACGGCGACAACGTGACACGAGTGGCCGTGACGACGGACACGCGTGGCGCGTTGTTGTTGTTCGTCCGCTCCCATCACGCCGGCGAGGGCCAAGATCCAGTCACCCGGCGACCTCGGCGCGGGACTGGCCGCGTCACTCGAGCTGGAAGCCGGCCCGAGGAAAGGAGACCGACGACGGGGGACTCTGGACGTCGGGCAACCAGCGGAGCCCAGCGCCCTACCGAGACGACGATCAGACCTGGGCCCGCAGCAGGTCGGCCACCTGGAAGGCCAGGTCGAGCGACTGGCTGGCGTTGAGGCGAGGGTCGCAGGTAGTGGTGTAGCGCAGCTCGAGCTGGTCTTCGAGCACCTCGTCGGTCCCCCCGAGGCACTCGGTGACGTTGTCGCCGGTCAGCTCGACGTGCACCCCGCCCGGCCAGGCCCCCTCGGCTCGGCAGACTGCGAAGAACTCGCCGATCTCGGTCAGGACGTGGTCGAAGTGCCGGGTCTTGCGGCCGCCCGGCCCGGTGAAGGTGTTGCCGTGCATCGGGTCGCACGCCCACACCACCGGGTGGCCGGCCTGGCGCACGGCGGTGAGGAAGCCGGGCAGGATGTCGGCTACCCGTCCGGCGCCCAGCCGGGTGATCAGCGTCAGCCGCCCGGGCGTCCGGTCCGGGTCGAGCAGGCCGCAGAGGGCGACGACCTCCTCCGGCGTGGCGTTGGGGCCGATCTTGGCCGCGACCGGGTTCGACAACCCGGACAGGAAGTCGAGGTGGGCGCCGTCGAGCCGCCGGGTGCGTTCGCCGACCCACAGCAGGTGGGCCGAGGTGTCGTACCAGTCGCCGGTCAGGGAGTCCCGGCGGGTCATGGCCTCCTCGAAGCCGAGGATGAGCGCCTCGTGGCTGGTCCAGAAGTCCACCTGCTGCAGGGAGGCCTCGCCCCCGAGGTTGATGCCGCAGGCCCGCATGAAGCGCAGGGCCCGGTCGATCTCGGCCGGCGAGGGCCTCGTAGTGCTGCCCGCCGGGGCTGCCCGGCCACGAACTGCTGGTTCCAGGTGTGGACCTGCGAAAGGTCGGCGAATCCGCCCTTGGTGAAGGCCCGCAGCAGGTTGAGCGTCGACGCCGACTGGTGGTAGGCGGTGAGCATCCGGGTCGGGTCGGGCATGCGGGCCGCCTCGGTGGGCTGGTCGTCGTTGACGACGTGGCCCCGGAAGCTCGGAAGGGACCGCCCGTCGACGACCTCGGCGGCGGAGGAGCGGGGCTTGGCGAACTGCCCGGCGATGCGGCCCAGCTTGACGACTGGCACGCCGGCGCCGTAGGTCAGGACGACGGCCATCTGCAGGATCACCTTCAGCTTGTCGCGGATGCTGTCGGCGGTGAAGTCGTGAAACGACTCGGCGCAGTCGCCGGCCTGCAGCAGGAAGGCCTTGCCTGCCGACGACCTCGGCCAAGGCGGCCTGCAGGCTGCGGGCCTCGCCGGCGAAGACCAGCGGGGGGAGGGCGGACAGCGTCTTGAGGGTCTGGTCGAGGGCGTGCGGGTCGGGCCAGTCCGGCTGCTGCTCGGCCGGGAGATCCCGCCATCTGCTCGGAGTCCACGGCCGGTCCATAGCCTACCAGCGTGGCGGATAGCGGCCGCCGGGAGCAAAGCGGATATCGGTGCGCCGCCTCGTCGCTCACTATCGTCGGGCCGTCATGGGCCAGCGGATCGGGATCTTCGGGGGCACGTTCGATCCGATCCACGTCGGGCACCTGGTCGCGGCCGTCAACGCCAAGCACGCCCTGCACCTGGACCGGGTCCTGATGGTGGTCGCCAATGTGCCCTGGCAGAAGGCGGACGAGCGGGCCGTCAGCTCGGCCGAGGACCGCCTGGCCCTGGTCGACGCGGCCGTTGGCGACGTGCCCGGGCTGGAGGCCAGCCGGCTCGAGATCGACCGGGGCGGGGAGTCCTACACGGCCGACACCCTCGTCGAGCTGCACGACGGCCAGCCCCGAAGACGAGCTGTTCCTGATCGTCGGGTGGGACGTGGCCGGCGACCTGGCGACGCTGGGACCGCCACGAGGAGATCCAGCGGCTGGCCACGCTGGTGGTGGTCAACCGCCCTGGGGTCGGGCCACCCCAGTCGGGCTCGACGACGACGGCTGGCAGGTGGTCGAGGTCACCGTGCCGAACCTGGAGATCTCGAGCACCGACCTGCGGGCCCGGGCCGCCGACGGCCGCCCGCTCGACTACCTCGTTCCCGAGGCGGCTGTCCGCTGCATTCGGGCCCGGGGTATGTACGCTGGAGACAGATGACCACGGTCCGTTCGGCCCCCCCGGTGGTTGCTGCCGCGCCACGCGGACGGCGGCCCCGGTGCCCGGCTGCGCCGTCTGCGCAAGCGGCGGCGGCTGCTGCGGGAGGAGCTGCTCGCGGTCAGCCGTCCTGGTCATCGCCCTGGCGGTCACCCTGGCCGTGCTCGGGCTGCAGTGGCTCGACAGCGGACCAGTCTGCAGTCTCGCTCGGCCGGAATGGCCGTATCCGTATCTATCTATGGAGGTCCTACGTGACGCAGTTGGCAGGCTCGCGCCGGTGACGGTGCCGGCACGGGAGCACATCACCCTCGAAGAAGTCCGCGACTGGTGCGGGGTGGCCGCCCGAGCGGCCTGGGCCAAAGGGGGTGAGGACACCGTCGTGCTGTCGGTCGGAGAGGTGCTGGCCATCACCGACGCCTTCGTCATCACCAGCGGGTCCAACCCCCGCCAGGTGCGGACGATCGCCGAGGAGGTGGAGGAGCAGATCAAGCAGGCCGGCGGTCCGGCCCCGTTGCGCATCGAGGGCCTCGACGACGCCCGCTGGGTGCTGATGGACTACGGCGACTTCGTGGTCCACGTGATGCTGTCCGAAGCCCGCGACTTCTATCAGCTGGAACGGCTGTGGGCCGACGCCGAGCCGTGGTCCTGGCAGGAAGGGGAGGCGCTGGTGTCCGGCGGCTAGCCCAGGCTGGCGTCAGGTGGCGAGCCCAGGCTGGCGTCAGGTGGCGAGCCCAGGCTGCCCCTCAGACGCCCAGCCCAGGCTGGCGTCACAGGGCTGGCCCGGAGTAGCCCGCGCCGGGCCTCAGATCCGGAAGTCGGGGGCGTACTTGCGGATCTCCCGGCGGGCGATGGTCATTTTGTGGACCTCGTCGGGCCCGTCGGCGATGCGCAGCGTCCGCATCATGGGCCCACATGTCGGCCAGCGGCATGAACTGGGAGACCCCGGCCGCGCCGTGCACCTGGATGGCCCGGTCGACGACCTTCAGGGCCATGTTGGGAACGGCCACCTTGATGCCCGAGATCTCGGTGGCGGCAGCCTTGTTGCCGACCGTGTCCATCAGATAGGCCGCCCGCAGCACGTACTCGCGGGCCATGTCGATCTCGATGCGTGCCTCGGCGATCCAGTCCTGGATCAAGCCCTTCTGGGCGACCAGGCGTCCCGAAGGTGCTGCGTTCGAGCGAGCGGCGGACCATCAGCTCGAGCGCCCGCTCGGCCACCCCGATCGTCCGCATGCAGTGGTGGATCCGCCCCGGACCGAGCCGGGCCTGGGACATGGCGAAGCCGCCGCCCTCCTCACCGAGCAGGTTGTCGACCGGCACCCGGACGTTGTCGAAGATGACCTCCGGGATGGCCGCCGCGGTCGAAGTAGCCGAACACGGTCGGGTCGGCGGCCGAACGAGACGCCGGGAGTGTGCCTTGGGCACCACGATCATGGACTGCTGGAGATGGGCGTGACGCGGTCGGGTCGGTCTTGCCCATGACGATGAGCACCTGGCACCGCTCCGCCAGGGCGCCGGAGCTGAACCACTTGCGCCCGTTGAGGACGTAGTCGTCGCCGTCGCGCTCGATGCGCAGCTGGATGTTGGTGGCGTCCGAGGAGGCCGAGTCCGGTTCGGTCATGCAGAACGTCGACCGGATCTCGCCCTCCAGCAGCGGCGCCAACCAGTCCTGCTTGATCCGCTCGGACCCGTACAGGTTGAGAATCTCCATGTTGCCGGTGTCGGGTGCAGAGCAGTTGAGGGCTTCCGGGGCGAAGGTCGTCTTTCCCAGCTGCTCCGAGATAGGCGCGTAGTCGAGGTTGGACAGCTTGGTGCCCGGGCGCGTCCGGGGCCAGGTGGGGGAGGAACAGGTTCCACAGCCCCCGTTCTCGGGCGGCGGCCTTCAGCTTGTCCATGATCGGGGGGTACCCGGTCGGTCCGACCTCCTCCACCTGCTGGTCGTACTCGGCTTCGTTGGGGTAGATGTGGTCGTCGAGGAAGCGGTTGACCTGTTCCAACAGGGCCAAGCCGGCTTCGCTGAACTGGTAAGGCATGCGTTCTCCCCTGCTGCGACCGGTGGTCTGATGATGGCACAAGGGAGGTTGTTCGGAGGAAAGAGCCCCGCCGGTTGGCTGCCATCAGCCTCCGACGGTTGTCACCGGCTCGGCTGTTCGGGGTCTCCGTGGCGGCGCGCCATCACGCCTGCATCGGCGGTGCGGCTTCGTTCGGCAACGGCGCTTCGCTGGTGGCGGGCGGCGCCGGGCCCGCCGCGCGCTGCCGACGGCCCAACGGGAAGGCCCAGATCAACAAGCCGACCGCTGTGACCACCAGGATCGACCCCATGATCCAGCCGAGGTCGGTGGTGTCGACGCCGACGTACTTGAGCCCCGACGCGAAGATCACGAACACGATGGCGGGCCGCAGCAAACGGTCGGGCGCCCTCGACGACAGCAACGACCCCACGAATACCGCCGGGACGCTCCCGACGATGATCGAGGTGGTGACGGGAAGGTCGACGTGGCCGAACGCCAGGGCACCCAGAGCCGCGGCGACGGTGAGCGGGATGGCCTGGGTCAGGTCGGTTCCGACCAGCTTGCTGGCCGCCAAAGTCGGGTAGAGGAACAGCAGGAGCACGATCATGAGCGAGCCGGCCCCCACCGAGGTCATGCCCACCACGAAACCGCCGAGCAGACCGATCAGGAGCGTCGGGACGGGCCGCACCGTGATGGCGCGGGCCGAGTCCGTCCGCTCTTGGCCGGAGCGCCGGTCGAGGAGGTAGCGCAGGATCATTCCCCCCGCGCCGAGGAGCAGGGCGGCCCCGAGGGCCATCTCGATATGCGTGGTGGCGGACTTGCTATTGCCCAGAATGTGGAGGAGGTAGGCGCCGGCAAAGGCCGCCGGAACCGACCCTGCCGATGTCCAGGCGACCATCCGCATGTTGACGGTGCCCTTTTGCAAGTGGACGAGGGCTCCCACCGGTCGCATCACAACCGCGGCCACCAGGTCGGAGGAGATCGCCGCGGCGGGTTTGACGTTGAAGAGCAGGATGAGCATCGGGGTCATGAGCGCCCCGCCGCCGGCCCCGGTCAATCCGACCAACAGGCCGACGATGGCGCTGCCGATCACGATGTACCCGTTCACGCCAATTCCCCTTCCGCCGCCGTCGAGTTGGTGCACCCGATTTGGGCCTTGACCACCCGGCCGGAGAACCGACGCGGGCAGCTGGGGGTGAGCAGCCGGAGCGGCATGGTTCCGCCGCAGGAGTTGGCGCGAACCCCCCTAAACGATCAATCCGATGGAGATACTAATGCCGCGGGAGAGGGGTGAGCGACGGGGGAGCTGGCCCCAGGCGAGCGCCGGGAGGGGCAGCCGCGGCTGCCCCTCCCACGGGAGTTCTCCCCACCGGGCCGCCGGGCGCGGTGGCGGCCGGGCGGGGTTCGCTCCACTGTCCGGTCCTCCGTCTGGTCCACCGGGAGGACCGCTTGGCCTCCAGGCGGTTATCCAGCCGGGGTGAGGGTGCCGAGCAATCCGGCCGCGTAGCCCAGCGGTCCGGCGCTGAAGACGACGGCGTTACTGCCCCCGAAGGCGCTGTTGCCGACCATGAGGCCCCACAGACCGTCGATGACGATCGGCTTGCCCTTGCTGTTGTCGAGCGTCCCGAGGAACGTGCCCATTTTGGGGTCGAACACGTTGATCTTCCCATTACCGAGGTTCCCGACAAGCAGCTTGCCGGCGAACGGCCCGAAGCCCTTCGGGGCGATGGCCAGGCCCCAGGGTGCGTTGAGGGGACTGCCCATACCTCCGGAGACCAGGCGGTGGAGCAGAACTCCGTTGGGGCCGTAGACGTCGACATAGCCCTTGCCGGGGCCGGAAACGATCGCCGTCTTGGTGGCGTTCTGCTTGCCGTAGGCCACGTAGATGCGGTTGTTCAACTCCTGCACGTTGTACGGGGCGTACCCCTTGGGGATGTGCGAGTCGACGAACTCTGTCGGCGTGTTGAGCGGGGTGAAGTTCTTGTCGAACACGTCGATGCGGGCGTTGACGGCGTCCGCCGCGAAGAGCTCGGGGCCGGCCTTCGGCAGGCTGGAAAGGGCCAGCCCGGTGTAGACGGCGTTCGCCGGCGTTTTCCCACCCGGACCGCCTGTCGGGCTGTCTTCGACGACGAAGGAGGCCCCGCCGTTCCAGGCTTCGATCTGGCCGGCGGGCTGCGCCGTGCCGCTCGAGAGGGTGTCAACTATGAAAATGGCGGGTGTCCCGGTCGATCCGCCGACGGGGAAGGCGCTGGTGGTGTTGGCGACCTGGCCGGTAGGGGTGCCCCCGGGCACGGGGACGGTGAGATCCAGGGTCACCGGGCTGCCGTCGACGCCGCCGCCGTAGACGGTCGCGTTCCCCGAGTCGTTGTCCGACACCCAGATCGGCGAGGTCGGAGTGGCAGCCAGTCCCCAAGCGTTGGTGAGGTTGGGGTCCACCAGCTTCGCATGCATCGAGGGACTGCTCGCCACCAGGTTGGTTTGGCTGAAGGTGTTGGGCGCCCCGCTGGGCGACGCGCTCCCGATCGCGGCGGGAGCGATGGTGGTCGCGATGGTCAGGCCGGTGGCGGCCACGACCATGGGGAGGGCTCGATTCCGGATGTTTCGGTACTTGGCAGCTCTGGGACGCGCGTGCGCGTTTCGGGTGTCGTCCATGCCGAGGTCTCCTTTGGTGTGATCTCGTCGGGTGCTCGGCCCAAGGGGCGGAATGCCACTGCCGCCCGGCCAGCCTCAGATACGGCTGGACGCGCCCGTGGGATTGCTCACATCGGTGAACGGACCTTGAATCCAGGCCGACGGGCGGGATGTCGGCGGTGGGTGGGTTCAGGTCAGGCGGGCGTTTCCGCGGAAACGCCGAGCGCCTGGCGGAGCCCGGCCAGATCGGGCGACCCGAAGACGATCCGGGTGTGGGTGGCGACGTACAGGAGGTCGAGATTGATACCGGCCTCGGCCACCTTGCGGGCGAGGTCGGCCAGCACCCCGGGCCGGTCCTCGGCCTCGATCACCACCACCTCCCGCTCGCCGCTCACGGTCACAAACGCGGTGGCCAACGCGTGTTTGGCCGCCTCGGCGTGTTTCACGAGAATATGCAAGGCCGCAATATCGTCAGGACGGGTGCACGTTGCGGCGGAGATATTGACCCCGGCGTCGCTGATGGCCGCCGCCACCTTGGCCAGCGCACCAGGCTGGTTCTCCACCTCGATGACCAGGTCGGTCGCCATCTCGACAGCCAACCACACCCCGGTCGCCGATGCACCTGGATCGGCCGGCTGGGCCATTCCTGCCGGCTCTGCCGACTCTGCCGACGGAGCTCGCGGCCGACCGGCGTCGAGGCGGTGGGTGGTTCGGGTCCTCCGCACCAGCGGAGCGCCGAGTCAGCAGGCGGGCTGAGCCGGTTCGCAACCGGCGTTGGCCGGCCAGCCCATGCGCCGACGCGACCTCGGTAGGCCGAAGCGGAGTCGCAGGGAATGTGACAGCCCTGACTTCCGCGTCAGCGTCACTGGGCGCCGGGACGGGCGCCCCACGGCCAGGGTGTGGAGATCGTGAACGTGTTCCTGCGCCAGCAGCCGGGTGAGGGTTGGTTGCAACATGGCGCACCCCTTTCGATGTGCTGGGGATGGATGCTCCTTGGTCATTGTGGGTCGGGAGGGCGTCCGTGGGCACTGGCAGAAATGCCATTGATCGTGGTATTTCTGCCAAAGGCCGAGGGCGGGCCGGATCCCGAGGTAAAGCTGGGCCGGTGATCCCGCTGACGTACTCCATCGTGGACGTCTTCACCGACAAGCCTCTGCAAGGCAACCCGGTTGCCGTGTTTGATGCCGGTCCGGCGCTCTCCGCCGAGCAGATGCAACGCCTGGCCCGGGAGATGAATCTGTCCGAGACCGTCTTCCTGATTCCCCCTGAAGAGGGAGGCGACGTTCGGGTACGGATCTTCACCCCGACCGCGGAGCTGCCGTTCGCCGGCCATCCCGTCCTCGGCACGGCCTTCGTGGTCGGCGGAGCTGGGGCCGCCACCAGTCTGCAAATCGAAACCGCGGCGGCGATCGTTCCCCTGCAACTGGAGGTGGCCGGCAGCCAGGTCACGTTTGCCTGGATGCGCCAGCCCGTCCCGACCTGGTCGTCATATCCCCGGGCCGAGGAGCTGCTCGCCGCCCTCGGCCTGAGCGAGTCCTCCCTGCCCGTCGAGGCCTACCAGAACGGACCGCTGCACGTGTACGTGGCGTTCCCCGACGAGTCGTCACTGACGGCGCTCCGGCCCGACATCGCCTTCCTCTCGGACCTGGCCGGAGTGGGCGTCAATTGCTTCTGGGGGTCTGGCGGCCATTGGAAGACCCGCATGTTCGCACCTTCTCTGGGTGTGATCGAGGACCCGGCGACGGGGTCGGCGGCCGGCCCGCTGGCCGTCCACCTGGCTCGGCACGGCCAGATTCCCTTCGACGAGGTGATCGAGATTCGTCAGGGGGCGGAGGTGGGCCGGCCGTCAGTTCTCTACGCCAGAGCAGTCGGCTCGGGCGAGCGGGTGGAGGCGGTATACGTGGGCGGCGCCGCCCTGATCGTGGGCCGGGGCACGATTACCCGCTGGTGACGGCGGGGGCCGCCCGCGATGGCGCGAAGCCGGGCCCGAGCGGCGGAAGCCGGAGTTCACTCCTCGCGGCTGTCTATGGTCTGGGCGGTGGAGTTGAAGCACTTCCAGGATTTGATGCGGCGCACCTATGGCGAACGTGACCAGGCTCGGGGTCAGACGGCCACGATCGCCTGGCTGGCCGAAGAGCTCGGGGAACTGGCGCGCGCCGCTCGGAAGGGGACCCGGGCAGAGCAGGTGCACGAGCTGTCCGATGTCCTGGCCTGGTTGGCGTCGCTCGCAAACCAGCTCGGCATCTCGCTCGACGAGGCTGCCGCCCGTTACGCCGAAGGGTGCCCCAAGTGCGGCGGCCAACCGTGCCGGTGCTGACCGGTGGTGGCGGTTGGCTGGCCCGTTCCCCGGTTTTCTCCTTCGCCAGCGCCGGGGATAGTGTCCCCGTCGTCCCGGACGACGACACCGCTTCGCCGGGATGAGCCAAACCCCGACGCCGGGTGGCACACGATCGGTGAGGTGACCGCAGTGACCATGTACGGATCCGACATCTACACCGAGCCGGCGGGTGACCCAGACACGTTGGCCAACCTCGGACCGCTCCGACCGATGGCCGGCGTGTGGGAAGGCGTCAAGGGCTCCGACCGGCACCCGGTGGCGGAGGGAGTCGAGGAGAACGTGTTCGTCGAGCACTACGAGGCGCAGCCGATCGACCGCCAGACCAACGGTCCTCAGCTCTTCTACGGCTTGCGCTACCACACCCACATCACCAAGCCGGGTGAGTCCGAGACGTTCCACGACCAGGTCGGGTATTGGCTCTGGGAGCCCGCCGCCAACAGCGTGACCCTCACCCTGGGTATCCCGCGAGGCCAGGTGCTGCTGGCGTCGGGCCCGGCCGAGCCGGACACCACCGACTTCGAGCTCGCCGCCCGGGCCGGGACCGAGGTGCACGGCATCCTGTCCAACCCCTTTCTCCAGGAGGCGTTCCGCACCCTCAGCTACCGGATCCACGTCACCATCGGAGAAGACGGGACGTGGTCCTACGAGGAGGAGGGCGTGCTGGAGATCCCGGGACGTGGGGAACCGTTCAGCCACATCGACCGGAACACGTTGACGAGGGTGGGGCCGCCCGAACCCAACCCGCTCGCCAGGGCCGCCCAGGCCAGCACGGCCGCCGCCAACGGCGACGGAAGCCTCGGCATCGGCTCGTTGCGCGCCGTCGGCCCTACTCTCTGAGACTCAGGGCTTCCGCCGGGATATCGGCCGGGTCAGCGCCGGCTCAGCCGCTGGCCGAACCGGTGGAGCTTGACGACGAGCCGGTCGAACTGCCTTCGAGGGCTTTGATGGCCTGAGGAATGTTGATGGCCACGGCACCGGAGGGAGCGGACACGCTACTGGACTTGGCCACGGCCATATTGAGATTGACCGGACCGGTCAATTGCTTGCTGGTGTCGAACTGGTTGAGGGAAAGCTCGACGTTGGAGGCGATGCCCCCGCTGACAGTGACGATGACGTTGGCCGACTTGTTGCTGGGAACGGCGGCCTGCGCCCGCTGGGCGAGACCGTTGACCTGCTTGTCGACCGAGGAGGTGTTCGGCGTCCCGGCCACGGCCTGGGCCAGGGCGGTCACCAGCGACTGGGCGTTGACCGTCAGCTGCGCCTTGCCCGAACCCTGGGAGGTGACGTTGGTGCCCTGGGCGAGCGTGTTGAAGAACGCCCCCGTGATCCTGGCGGCCAGTTGCGGTACCGACGGCAACGTCACCCCGATGGTCTGGGTGAACTGACTGACGAGGGACACGTCAAGCGACACCCACTGTCCATCGGCGAGGGCCTTCAGCCCGTTGACCTGCGATCCGAGCTGCGTCAGCTCGGACTGGAACTGGGCCACCTTCCCTTTGTCGAGCCCATAGTCAGTCGTCAACTGCTGGTAATCGACCTGGGCGTACAGCGTCGTCCCCACCTGGCGTAGCTGGACGAGGGTGTCGCCGCCCTTGTCGAGGGCGAAGGCCAGCTCCCCGCCGTTTCCGGCATTATCCAGCGAGGTCCCCTGGGCCGCGTTAACCGTCATCACCACGCGGCTGTCGAGAATCGCCTGTTCCTGGGCCTGCGTCAGCCCTGAGTTGCCGCCACCCGAGAAGTCCGACATCGTGCCCTGCAGGGTCAGGGTCAGTTGGAGGCCGGATTGGTTGGCGGTCGCCTTCAGCGCAGACTGGACATCTTGTGGGCTGGTGCCCGAGCTGCTGCTCCCGCACGCGACCAGGCTCACCGCGGCCAGTGCGGCCGTAACGGCCACAACCACCATCTTTCTGTACATCACGCCGCCGATACTACCCACTGGGTGGGACCGTCTCCGTGGCGTCGGGTCATCGGGACAAGGGAATTTCCCCGCCGGCGGGCCGGGAGTGGTCAGACCTCCGGGAAGACGGTGCTCCAGTCGCGTTTGATGCTCACGACGGTCCAGCCGTGCTCATCGGCGCGTTGCAATGCGTCCTCGGCGCCCGCCGTGTAGTCGAACTCGCGGTCGGCGTCGTCGTGGAGGACGAGTACACGAAGGCCGGGGCGGGCCCCATTGTGGGCGAAGCGCAGCATCGGCATGTCGCCGTTGGAGTTGCCTGCGGCCAGGATCGGTCGCCGCCCGATCCGGCTCCAGATTCGCACCGGTTTCTCCGGTCCGTCATCGAAGAACTCGATCTTCGACTTGTACAACAGCTGGGTGCTCTCGGTGTCCGACTGGAAGTTCAGGCCCAAGGCGCTGCCGATTACCCGCTCGGGCGGGATGCCGTAGAGCTGCTCGGCGAAGGGTCGCATGAAGTCGCGGTCACCGCCTGAGGCGATGTAGGTCGTGAACCCGTTGGCCTCCAGGTATCGGAGCAGTTCGATCATGGGTACGAAGGCGCAGGACAGATACGGACGGCTCAGGGTCGGATGGGACGCGGCTTGCAGCCAGTCCGTCACCTCGGCGCTGAAGCCCTCCACGGTCATGGCCTCGAAGGCGCTCTCCACCGCCCTCATGAGTAGCCCGAGGTCACTGTCGTCACCCCGGTAGTGCCTGACCATGGCCTCGCCCAACCAGTGGTAGTCGCGCTCGACGGCAGCCTTGTACGGCTGCTGTTGTCGCAGCTTCTCGTCGGCCTCCGCCAGCTCGGCCATCCGGTACAGCGTGAAATCCAGCTGGATGGGAATCGGTTTTTCGCTCCATAGCGTCCCGTCGTTGTCGAAGACGGCGACCCGCTCGGCCGGCGGGACGAAGCCGGGCCCGCCCTCCTGGGTGGCCTCGTCGACGAAGTCCACGATCGCGGCCCTGGTGGCGGTGTCGAACCAGGACGAGAGCAGTGCCTCAGCAACCACGCGCCATACCTCCTTGTGTCGGAGCTTACCGAGTCGGGATTCGGGCAACCCAGGCGGCTCCCGCCGTCACCACGCGTTTCTGTTCCCCTCCATCATCCCGGTAGTGGCGCACTGGCAGTCAGGAATTCGCTTCTACCGGTCGGCGGTTATATTCCCGGTTCAGGACGATCGCGGAGGCCCTGACAGATGGCGAAACCCTTCAACGGTGTGATCAACGTCGACGTAACCCAGTCCACCCCTGACTGGGAGCCCTACAAACAGCCGATCGCACCGGAGGGGGCGCCGAGCGTGCTCTTCATCGTCCTCGACGACGTGGGCTTCTCCGCCATGGAGCCTTTCGGTGGCCTGATCGAGACCCCGAACATCAACCGGATCGCCGAGCGGGGTATCACCTACACCAACTTCCACACGACTGCGTTGTGCTCGCCCACCAGGTCCTGCCTGATGACCGGCCGCAACCACACGACGAACGGCATGGGCACGATCACCGAGGCGGCGTCCGGGTTCCCGAGCTCCAACGGGCACATCCCCTTCGAGTGCGGGACCATCGCGGAAGTCCTCGGGGAGCGGGGCTGGAACACCTACGCCCTGGGCAAGTGGCATCTCACACCTGAGGACGAGATGAACCTGGCTTCCATCAAGCGCCAGTGGCCGCTGGGTCGGGGTTTCGAGCGCTTCTACGGGTTCCTGGGTGCGGAGACCAACCAGTGGTACCCGGAACTCGTCTACGACAACCATCCGGTGGAGCAGCCCCGCTCCCCCGAGGAGGGCTACCACTTCACTACGGACATCACCGACAAGGCCCTGGAGTTCATCCGCGACGCCAAGGCGGTCGCTCCCGACAAGCCCTTCCTCATGTACTTCTGCCCCGGCGCCTGCCATGCCCCCCATCACGCCCCGAAGGAGTGGGCCGATCGGTACCGGGGCAAGTTCGACATGGGCTACGAGGCCTACCGGGAGACGGTGTTCGAGCGCCAGAAGCAGAAGGGGATCATGCCCGCCCAGGCGGAGCTGTCGCCCATCAATCCCTACGCTGATGAGAAGAGCGCAGACGGCGCCAAAACCTGGTCCGAGCTGGACCTGGTTCGCCCCTGGGCGACCCTCTCCGACGACGAGAAGCGCCTGTTCAGTCGCATGGCCGAGGTGTACGCCGGCTTTCTGAGCCACGCCGACCACGAGATCGGCCGCCTGCTCGACTATCTCGAGCACAGCGGGCAACTGGACAACACCATGATCGTGCTGGTCTCCGACAACGGCGCGTCCGGGGAGGGCGGCCCCAACGGCTCCGTCAACGAGAACAAGCTCTTCAATGGGCTGCCGGATCTCATCGAGGAGAACCTGCCGTTTCTCGACGAGCTGGGTGGTCCCCGCACCTACAACCACTATCCCACTGGATGGGCGTGGGCGTTCAACACTCCCTTCAAGCTTTGGAAGCGCTATGCCAACTGGGAAGGCGGGACTGCCGACCCCATGATCGTCTCCTGGCCCGACGGCATCTCCTCGATGGGCGTGTGCCGCCAGTACGCCCACGCGGTTGACATGGTGCCGACCATCTACCAGGCACTCGGGATCGAGGCTCCGGAAGTGGTCAAGGGTTACACCCAGCACCCGATGGAGGGCGTCAGCTTCGCGGCCACCTTTGCCGACACGAGCGCGGCGACCGGCAAGCAGACCCAGTTCTACTCGATGGGTGGCACCCAGGGCATCTGGCACCAGGGCTGGAAGGCGGCCAACGTCACTCCGTCGGCACCTGACATGTGGGGTGACTATGCCAACCTGCGCTGGGAGCTCTTCGACACCGACCGCGACCCCACCGAGTGTCACGATCTGGCTGCCGAGCATCCCGCAGAAGCTCAAAGAGCTGATCTCCCTGTGGTGGACGCTGGCGGGTCAGTACCAGGCGCTTCCGCTCGAGAACCGCGACGTCTTGCAGATCCTGACCACGGAGCGACCCCAGATCGCCAAGCCCCGCAATCGCTACGTCTACTACTCGGGCTGCGCCGAAGTGCCCGAGTCCGTGGCCCCCAACATCCGCAATCGTTCTTACACCATCGCGGTGGAGGTCGATATCCAGTCCAATGACGCCGAAGGGGTCCTGTTTGCCCAGGGATCCCGCTTCGGTGGGCATGCGCTCTACATCAAAGAGGGCAAGCTCAAATACGTCTACAACTGGGTCGGTGTCTTGGAGCAGATGGTCGAATCCGCGGCCCCGGTACCGACGGGACACGTGGTGCTCTCGGCTTCCTTCGAGCGGGAAGGCGACGCCATGCCGGCCGAAGGTTCCCTGACCCTCCACATACGGGATGAGCAGGTCGGAGAAGGCCGAATCAAAACCCAACCCGGCAAGTTTTCCATCGCGGGGGAAGGCCTCAACATCGGTCGGGAAGGGGCCGAGCCGGTCACCGACGACTACCCGGGCCAGGCACCGTGGGCGTTCACCGGCGGTACCATCCAGCGGGCCATGATCGACGTCAGCGGCCAGCCATTCGTCGACCTGGCCACAGAAGCCAAGGCGGCCTTCGCCAGAGACTGATTGCTTCGCCTCCCGGTCATCGATCCATTCGCCGCCCACCCACTGTTCGCAGGGAACCGTGGGTGGGGCCGCCCTTCTCCGAGGCCCGGAGTAGGGTCAGCCGGTAATGCCAGGCGCTGACGATGCCTTTGAGTCCCTGGCTGCCGCGGCCGTGGAGTCCATCCTGTCCCGCCGACCGGAGTTCGCTTCGTCACTCGGGGATCACCGCTTCGACGACCGTCTCACCGATCTGCGACCTGAAGCGCTCGACGACGACCGCAGGGCGTGGCGCCACTGGTTGAGCCGCCTGGAGGCCCTGGACACTGGGGCGCTAGCGGTCGGCCACGCCGTCGACGCGGCCATCCTGCGCAATCGTTTGGCCCTGCTCCTGCTGGAACTCGAGGACCTTCGCGACTACGAGTGGAATCCGCTCGTGTCCAACCCTGGCGACTCCTTGTACGGCTTGCTGGCCCGTGACTACGCCCCGCTGGAAGTTCGCCTGAAGGCGCTGTGCGGTCGGTTGGCGGCCATCCCCGAGTACCTTGAGGTCGCCCGCAGGAATCTCGTCGGCATGCCCCGAATCCACGTCGAGACCGCACTCCTCCAAATTCGCCGGGACCTTGTCACTCGTGACGGACGAGGTCGACCGCGCCCTCCAGCAGGCACCGTCGGCCGCGGATGCGGTAGCAAAGGTCAGACCTGCCGCGGTGGCCGCCCTGGATGGTCACCTGCGCTGGCTGGCGGATCAGCTGCCAAGCTCGGACAGGGACGCTCGCATTGGTGCAGAGGCGTTCGCGACCAAGCTCTCCCTCACCCTTGATACCGACACCACCCCCGAGGCCATCCGGATGCGAGTTCGTTCCGACCTGGAGAGCATCGAGGAGGAGCTGGCGCGAACTGCGTCGGGGCTCGGTGGGACCGTGGGCGAGATCTTCGATCGGCTGGCCGCAGATCGACCCGATGACCACACGATCGTCACCAGGTCGACGGCGGCGTTGTCCGAGGCCAGTCGATTCGTGGCGGACTGCGACCTCGTCACCCTCTTCGAGGACCGGTTGGAGATCATTGTCATGCCCGAGGTACGACGCGGGATCGCGGTGGCCTATTGCGATGCGCCCGGCCCGTTGGAAGCCGCTCCACTCCCGACCTTCTTCGCGGTGTCGCCCACTCCCGCCGACTGGTCCGAGGCGAGAGTCGAATCCTTCTACCGGGAGTACAACAGCTCGATGGTGCAGGACCTCGTTATCCACGAGGCGATGCCCGGGCATTTTGTGCAACTCGGCCACCACCGGCGGGCCTCGATCCCGACGAAGCTGCGCGCCACGTTTCGGAGTGGTCCTTTCGTCGAGGGGTGGGCCGTCTACGCCGAGGGACTGATGGCCGAGCACGGCTACGGAGGGCCGGCAGTGAAGATGCAACAGTTGAAAATGCTGCTTCGTTCCGCGATCAATGCCCTACTCGACCAGGGGGTCCACGCTTTGGGCATGACCGAAGCGGAAGCGATGGCCCTGATGATGGGTCAGGGCCACCAGGAACAGAGTGAAGCGGCGGGCAAGTGGCGTCGGGCCTTGCTCACCTCGACCCAGCTCTCCACGTATTACGTGGGCCACGCCGAGGTCGCCGACGGCGTGGCGGCCCTCAAGGACGCCAACCGTCATGGTGGTGAACGCGACCTCCACGACCAGATCCTCGCCCACGGCTCACCGCCCCCTCGCCATCTGCCGGCCCTGCTGCAGCTCGACGGCGGCTGAGCGACTGGGCAGGGAGGGGTGCGACTGCGGGGGAGACACCTGTAAGAGTCGGGGGCGGCCACCGTCGATCGGCCGGGAGGGTCCAGCGGGACGGGCCGGCCAATCTGCGGGGCGACGGGTGACGGGCGGCGGGCGGCGGGCGGTGGGCGGCGGGCTGTGGGCTGTGGGCTGTGGGCTGTGGCGGCCTATCCAGGCTGGGCGTGACTTCTGGTCAGCGTGAGGTGGGTGACGCCGGTCGGGCTGGCAACCGCTTCCACCTCAAAGCGCGTCTCGAACCCTTCGAGTCCCGCCCATGTCTGCTCGCCCCGCCCCAGGACGATGGGGACGAGCACGACGTGCATGTGATCGATGAGGTCGGCGGCGAGGAACTGGCGGACCACGGTGGGCCCTCCGCCAATCCTGACGTCCTGACCCCCGGCGGCCTCCCTGGCCACTGCCAGTGCCTCAGCCGGGCTGGCATCGATGAAGTGGAACGTGGTGCCCCCCTTCATCTCGATCGGCGCTCTCGGGTGATGGGTGAGCACGAACACCGGCGTATGAAACACCGGGTCGTCGCCCCACCAACCCTTCCAACCGTCATCGGCCCAGGGTCCCCGCTGCGGTCCGAACTTGTTGCGACCCATGATCTCGGCACCGATGCCCGGCTCCCACTGGCTGGCAAACGCGTCATCGAGACCGGTGCTCCCGTGACCCTCACCGTGCATCTGCTGGAAGGTGCGCGTCGGGAAGAACCACTCGTGGAGCCGCGTGCCTGCGTGCCCGAAGGGTGACTCCAGGCTCTGTCCGTCGCCAGTGCCAAAACCGTCGAGCGAGACGGAAAAGTTGTGGATGCGTGCCTGTGACATGGTTCTCTTTACCATGTTCCGCCCGGATTACCGCCTTCGTTCGACCCTCCACGGGTGGGATGCTCGCTGACAGGTCTGGTCGTCGAGGGGGTCTGTGGGGTTCACGCCCGCTTGGACGATGGGCCACGTCAAACGGTGGAAGCCGAATTTGTCGACGCCGCCGGTCTGGGTCAGCCGGTAGGCGTCCACGTCGGGGTCAGCGACGGACTGCGGGGCCTAGGAGCTCTCGCACGTCACCTTTCCGTCATTGGTCAGGCTGGGGACGCCGCCCTGGAGACGGGCGGTGAACCAGCAGTCGACCGGGTGCGGTTGGCCAGCCGTGAAGGTCAGAGGCGGCGCCCAGCCGTCCAGGGTGTCGCCCTTCAGGGATTCCAGGCCCTTCACGACCTCGGCGGCACTCGGGGTGTCGCTCGTCCCGAGACCACCTGCTTTAACCGCATCTCCGAGGAGCAGCCCCGAGGGCCACTCCAGGGCGGCGAGCTCTGACCACTCGTTAGCGTTGTTACGCAACCCCGGATAGTACTTGTCGACCGCGGTATTCATCGCTTGCACCTCGGGCGCACTGGACCAGAAGGGCATGTTGCTGAACTCGGACCACAGGTTGTCCTTTATCCCAGGTGCGGTGGTAAGGAGATTGGTATAGCCGGAGCCTTCAGTGACATAGATAGGTTCGTAGCCCTGTCGGCTGCAATCCTGTCCAACCCTCGGAACCACCAACGGGACGTCGGCAACGAACAGGGCCGCAACTCTTTGCTGTTGGGCGGCCACGCACTGGGCCGTGTAGTTGGGTGCCGATGCGGAGATCTCGGCCTGGTAGACCAGCGGAATTCCGAGCTTCTGCCCGGCGGACTTGACGTCCTTGGTCGTTTGTGCGCACGAGGCCGCCTCGGCGCAGTAGAACTCACCGACGTTGTTGGCCCCGGCCGCCTTGGCGGTGGCCACAGCTGAGTAGGTCGACGAGTCGGTGGTCTGCCCCTCGGGGTAGAAGTCGGGGTTGGTGTAGAAGGGAACGTCGAAGACGTTTCCTCCGATCACCGGGATGTTGGCAGCCTGGACCGCGGACGCCCAAGGCTCGTCGTAGTTGGTGATGTCGAGGATGGCGTCGACGTGATCAGCGATGAGCGTTTGGACGTCCGACAACGACGTGCCGGGGTTGGAGCTGTCGTCTTTGAGCGTGAGTTGGATGGGGTGTCCACTGATCCCGCCGGCCAGGTTGACGGTGTTGACCCAGGACTTGTAGACGTCCTCCTTCGGCAGATCGTTGTTGCCGAGGGGGCCGGAGCAGCTACAGATGACCCCGACCTTGATCGGCGTTCCCGTCGCTTGGGCTCCCGTTTCCGCGGTCGACTGCGTCGTCTGCCCACTCGAGGCCGTGGTGGCCGTGGAGCTGCGGGAACTGCTTGATGAGCAGGCCGCAAGCACGGGTGCGAGCGCGAGCGCGGCCACGATCCCCAACCGCACCGGCCTCGAATAGACGTCCTTGACGCCGCAAACGGCTCTCTTGTTCCGCACGCATACCCTCCTCACCAGGGGTCCTTCGTGGGGGACCGTACCCCGGCGGGTTACCAGCCGCAAGCTGGCTATTGCCTCCATGCGTGCACGCCTGTGGGCTCTGCGAGCTTGTCCTCGGTCGTCGTCGCCGCGGGTGGATCAACTCCTTCGAGAGTCGGGGTGGTGCAGGCTAAGGCGCCGTTTCGAGAGCCAACCCCTCTTGGTTCCCGTCTCCATTGCGGCAAGTGGGTTGTGATGGCTGTCGCGGGGCGTGCGAGGTCCACCGCCACCGACTCGCCCGACGTCGCCGACTGGGCGCGACGGCGCGACGGCGCGACGGCACGACGGCGCGGATCCAGCGTGACCTCGATCGCTACCCGGTGACGTCTGCTGCGGGAGCGAGGGACGACTGCGTGGCCTCGGGAACCGTGGTCGAGCTTGGTGCGTCGACAGTGGTGGACGTCGTCCGGGTGGCGGGCACTGTCGTCGAAGCGGGAGCATCCACCGTGGTCGTGGGCACGTCGGGGGCTGTCGTGCTCGTGGTGCCCCCTGGAGGAGCTGTGGTGCTGGTGGTCGGCGGAGGAGGAGGCGGGGGCGGAGTGGTCGTGGTGCTCGTGGCAGGCTGGCAGTGACCGGACAGCGTGATGGAGTCACTGTCGGTTACCTGGACTCCGTCGGACCAGACACCGCTCACGGTGACCGTCACGGTTGCCGTCGTCCCCGCCACCGCACCCGAGAACGTCCCGGATCCGTTGGCCGCCACGTGGATCGGGAACCCGCTTGCTGCCGCGCCCGAAGGACTGGCGGACTGGAGGGTGACCGTCTCGCCGAGGTCCCAGTCGTTGGCGACCGTGCCAGAAATCGTGTAGGTCCCGCTCGCCGTTTCACAGGTGGACCTCAGAGTGACGCTGTTGTTGTGAGCCCACGCCGGCGTGGCATCGACGAGTGCCGCAACGAGTAGTGCGGCCACACCGCCACCAATAAAAAGCAGACGCTTCACTCCTGTTCCTCCGGTTCTATGCGCAGTCAGGTTGTCACCGACAGTGGGAAAACCCGCCCAGTTGTCAGTTGAGAGCGGCACTATATCGGCGGTAAAGAGATGATCAAATTGATACTTACGCTTGACCACAAATGGGGCTGAGATGAACACCCAGGGCAGTGATACGAGTCACCCACAGCAAGTGGTCAAACACGCTCAGTAACTTGCAAGCGGTAGCCCTCAGATATTGTCCGTCTATCAGCCAGTTAATACTGTATGCCCGGTTGATAATTTGGGGGGTAGAAACCAGCCTCAACATCGGGAATAGTCGCAAGAGACCAGCGCGTCGACGCGGCCCGAGGATTGACCGGGCGTTGCGTGGCCAGGATGGGGGCAGTCAGGAACCGACAACCGGTCCGGTGTGGATGAGGTCCGCTGTCGCCCACGCCGGGGCTCTCCTCGCGTCGGGCAAGCCTAGGCGCGGTGGCTCTCGGGACCCGGCCGTCTAGGGAGGGCCGCGGCCTCGAGGTTCTGACCGCGCACGCGGTCTCGACATCGTCGGGGTGGGTAACGCACGCCGGGAGCCGGCGGTCACTCGTCGCGACAAATGGACATCTGAGCTGCCTCAGGCTGCACGAATGTCCAAAGGTAATGGTGTCGTGAAGCTGGACGTGCTGCCCGACCCGGTCCTGGTGGTCTCCGCCCGCCGGTCCTGGTGGTCTCCGCCCGCCGGCCTACTGATCCCTCCTGCGCTCTCTTGCCCCTCCCTTTGATCCTCGGCCGCCCCGCCTGCGCTCGCCTCCGCTTGCTCTTCCTTTGAGGCTCGGCGTCTCCCCGTGCAAGCCGTGGGAACACATAGAAAATGGTAGGAAACATTGTCATCAGCCCGTGGGGGACCCACAACTAGGGACCTACGGTCCGAAACCTAGGAACTCTCCCTAGGGTGCTGGGAGGCCGAGGGGCTCATAGTTAGCGGTGTGACGATCTCCACGACGGAGGACAGGAGAGCCCCGATGGCTACCGCAACTGCAGAGACGGCCCGGATTTTCCCAACGACCCAGCGGCACCAAGCTGCGGTCACCGGGAACCCTCGCGACAACCACCCAGGGCTGTTTCGCTCCACCTCGGCGACGACCACCGGTCGACCGCACAAAGGCTCAGCCCGGACCGAGATCCGTGACCTTCGCGGCGGCACGTCCGTGCGTGCCTTGGTCCGCCCCTCGGCTGGCGATCCCACCGTGGCCAGAAGGCCCGTGTCCACCGCTACCTCGCTGGCCGAGACCCGGCGCTACGTCGACCGCACTGCCGGCCCCGACCGGACCCACCACATCGACCGGTTGCGTGCCAAGGTCGACGAGTTGGCCGAGGTCGTCCAGGACCTCGCCCTGAGCGAGTATCACCTGACCTGCAATCGCGACGCCGTAGACGCTAATCGGGAAGACATCGACCGCACGGCTCGGCGCCTCCGGAACGAGCGGAAGTGGCTGCGCACGGCAATGGACATCCTCCAGGACGCAGAGAAGGCCCAAGTTCGCCGGCAGGACTGGCTGGACTCCCATCCCGGCACGGTGGCCCACCTCGCCGAGCTGTCGTTCAAGGTCCGTCAGCCAGTGGGTCGCCGGGTGGCGTAAGCGAAGGGTCGGGCAGCCTGGACAGCCCGCGCTATTTCGCTGACCCGGAGCAACACCCGCTACGCCGTCGGGTCTTGGTGGAGGCGATGGGAATCGAACCCACGAACCTCTTGCATGCCATGCAAGCGCTCTACCAACTGAGCTACGCCCCCAGAAGGCGACGGTTAGCCTAGCAGCAAGGGCCTCGGGCGGGTCTCGGCCACCGACCTGCTACCAGGCCTCCAGCAGTCCAGGTCGCGACAAATGGACATCCATGCAGCCTGAGGCTGCTCAGATGTCCAAAGGTGGAGGGCTCTTGTGGGTGACGGGGGGCCGTTCTCCCGACCGGCTCCCGGCCCGCCTACCGGTGCGACTCGCGACAAATGGACATCCATGCAGCCTGAGGCTGCTCAGATGTCCAAAGGTGGAAGAGGCCCGGCCGATCGCGGGCGACCACGGGCGACCCGGCGATCAGAGGCGACCCGACCATCACGAGCCACCAACGGGCGACCCGGCGATCACGAGCCACCAACGAGCGACCACGCGGCCACCACCCGATCAACCCGACGACCGTCCGGCAAGCACCACCACACCCTCCTCCTGTACTGCCTGGGACACGGGTTGGGCGTCACACCGCGTCGGTAGATTTGCGGATATGGCATTCAAGGGTTGGCCGGCGGAGGCGCTGGAGTTCTATGAGGGTCTCGAGGCCGACAACTCCAAGGTCTACTGGACGGACCACAAAGCGGTCTACGAGGAGGCGGTCTACGCCCCGATGGCTGCTTTGCTTGCCGACCTGGCGGCCGAGTTCGGGGAGGGCCGGATCTTCCGTCCCTATCGGGATGTTCGGTTCAGCGCTGACAAGTCTCCGTACAAGACCGCTATTGCCGCCACCGTGGGCGCCGGCTACATCCAGTTCTCGGTTGACGGTCTGGCCTCCGGCGCAGGCATGTATCAGATGGCACCCGACCAGCTGGAGCGGTACCGCCGCCTGGCCGCGGACGAGAAGAGAGGTGCCGAGCTCGAGCAGCTGATCGACCAGGTTCGGCGGGCGAAGGTGGAAGTGATCGGCGTCGCCCCCCTCAAGACGGCGCCCAGGGGATACCCCAAAGACCACCCCCGGGCCGAACTCTTGCGCAACAAGGGATTAATCGCGTGGAAGCAATGGCCAGTCGGCGGTTGGCTGGGCACCGCCAAGGCCAAGACGCGCGTGGTGGAGTTCTTTCGGGCATCCCGACCGCTGCGGGATTGGCTCGATGCCGAGGTGGGGCCCTCCACGATGGCCGAGCCGGCACCGGCCGGCCGAAAGCGCTGAGGCGGGCAACGGTCCCCCGATACCCTGGATCGATATGCCGGAGCAGTATGACCCCCAGGCCGTCGAGGCCAAATGGCAGCGGCGCTGGGCCGAACAGGGCGCCTACGAAGCCGACGACGACGACCCGCGCCCGCCGTACTACGTGCTCTGCATGTACCCGTACCCGAGCGGGCCGGCCCACCAGGGCCATATCCGCAACTACACCTTCGGTGACCTCCTCGTCCGGCATCGGACGATGCAGGGATTTTCCGTGCTCAGCCCCATCGGGTTCGACAGCTTCGGCCTGCCGGCCGAAAACGCCGCCATCAAAACGGGCACCCATCCCCGGGTGTTCACCGACGCACGCATCGAAGAACTGAAATCGAGCCTCAAACGGCTGGGGGCGAGCTACGACTGGCGTCGGGAGATCCGCAGCCACGACCCGCTCTATATGCGCTGGAACCAGGTGATCTTCCTCCGGTTCTTGGAGGCGGGCCTGGCCTACCGCAAGAACGCCCCGGTCAACTGGTGCCCGGGCTGCCACACGGTGCTGGCCAACGAGCAGGTGCTTCCCGATGGCACGTGCGAACGCAGCGGCGACCTGGTCGTCAAGCGGGACCTCGAGCAATGGTTCTTCCGCATCACCGCCTACGCCGACGAGTTGCTCGACGCTCTCGACGGGCTGGAGTGGCCCGAGCGGGTCAAGACGATGCAGCGCAACTGGATCGGGCGGTCCGAGGGGGCAGAGTTCGATCTGCCCGTCGAGGGGCACGACGCCGCCATACGGGTGTTCACCACCCGGCCGGACACTTCGTTCGGCATGACGTTCGTGGTGCTGGCCCCGGAGCACCCCCTCGTCGAGCGCATTACCAGCGCCGCCCACGACAGGAGGTCGAGGCCTTCGTCGAGCGCGTCCAAAGCGAGACCGACCTCGAGCGCCAGGCCGGCGAAGGGCCCCTCGACAAGCGGGGGGTGTTCACGGGCGCCCACGCCATCAACCCGTTCACGGGTCAACCGGTACCGATCTTCGTGGCCGACTACGTGCTCATGACCTATGGCACCGGGGCGATCATGGCCGTCCCTGGCCAGGACCAGCGGGACTGGGACTTCGCCACCGCGTTCGACCTCCCTATCATCCGGACCGTCGACCCGCCCGCGGGCTGGGAAGGTGAGGCCTACGTGGGTGATGGGCTGACGATCAACAGCCAGTGGCTCGACGGCTTGGGTGTCGCCGAGGCCAAGGCCCGGGCCATCGACTGGTTGGAGGAGCAGGGGCTCGGCGTGCGGAAGACCAACTACCGCCTCCGCGACTGGTTGTTGTCCCGCCAGCGCTACTGGGGTTGCCCGATCCCGGTGGTGTACTGCCCCGACCATGGGATCGTGCCCGTGCCGGAGGACCAGCTCCCCGTACTGCTACCCGACAACGTGGAGTTTCGCCCCACGGGTGAGTCGCCGCTGCGCTACGACCCCGACTTCCTCTACACCACCTGTCCCATCTGCGGCGGGCCGGCGGAACGTGAGACCGACACGATGGACACGTTCGTCGACTCGTCGTGGTACTTCGAGCGCTTCTGCGACCCGTGGGCCACGGACGCCCCGATCGACAAGGTGGCGACGGCCCGCTGGATGCCGGTCGACCAGTACATCGGCGGGATCGAACACGCCATCCTGCACCTGCTCTACGCCCGTTTCTACACCCGGGCCCTCTCGGATCTGGGTATCGGTCCTCCCACCCCGAGGGAACCGTTCGAGCGCCTGTTCACCCAGGGCATGATCACCATGGACGGCACGAAGATGTCGAAGTCCAAGGGCAACCTCATCGCGCCCGAGCGGTATTTCGACGGGCCTGGCGCCGACGCTCTCCGCCTTTTCCACCTGTTCGTCGGCCCGCCGGGGGACGATTTCGAATGGGGACCTCAGACCGACGAGATGATCGATGGATGCCACCGTTTCCTCAGCCGGGTGTGGCGCCTGGCCAGCGGGGGTGTCGACCGCATGCACCTGGTTGACCGCGAACCCACCGCGGCGGACGTCGAGTTGGAGAAAGCGACCCACCGTTTGATCGACCGGGTCAGTCGCGACTGCGAACGCTGGTCGTACAACACGGCGGTGGCGGCGGAGATGGAGTTCGTCAACACCCTGTACAAGCAGGTGCAGGACCCGGCCGGGGCCCGAACCGCGACCGTCGATTTCGCCATCGACACCCTGTTGCTCTTGCTGGCCCCGATGGTGCCCCACATCGCCGCCGAGTTGTGGGAGCTTCGCCACCTGGACTCGGCCACGGTGCACGAGCAGGCCTGGCCGGTCGCCGACCCCGAGCTGGTCCGGGTCGATGCCGTCACCATGGTCGTGCAGGTCAACGGCAAGGTCCGAGAACGAGTGACCGTCGACGCCGGGATAGGCGAGGACGAGGCGGTCTCGCTGGCGCTGGCCACCCCGAAGGTCGCTCGGGAGCTGTCGGGGCGGGTACCGACGAAGGTGATCGCTCGGCCGCCCCGCCTGGTCAACGTGGTGGTCTGAAGTCGGTGATGGGCCGGGCCCGCCGCCACTCGGCGGTGTGACGGCCCCTCGGCGGTCCCGTCCCCTCAGGGGTCTGGCCCCGTCGGCGGTCTGGCCCCGGGTGGTGTGGTGCCCTCGGCGGTCTGGCCCGTCCTGCTCGTCGCTTAGGAGATCTCCCGCAGACCGGAAACGATGCGTCGGGCGAAGTCTTCGCCGGCGTACGGCATGTAGAGGCTCATGCGATCGACGAGGTCGGCGTAGCGCTTTCCGGAGCAGCCCGGGGATCTCCTCGGGCGTGCCTACCACGGCGAAGGCGTCCAGGATCTCGTCCTCGATGCGCCGGCCCATCTCGTCCCAGTCTCCCCGCTTCGAGAGGGTGTGCAGTTCGGTCTGCAGGTCACCCCAACCGTGCAGCTCGAGGACGGAGCGATAGGCGGGGGTCGACCCGTAGAACGCGACCTGCTTGCGGACGTCGGCGGCAGCTACGGCGAGCTGCTCCTCGGTGTCGCCGGTGACGACGAAGGCCGGGTACGACACTGGAAGTCTGCCCGGTGCGACCCGACTCGCAGCCAGCGCGCCCGCGATGGTCGGCATCGTCACCTCCCGGAGGTAGCGCTCGGTAGTAAAGCCGTGGACCAGGATGCCGTCGGCGACCTCTCCGGCCACCCTCGTCATGTGCTCACCCACCGCGGCCAGGAACACTTTGGGCACGCCATGCTCGTCCGGGCCCGGATCGAAGAACGGCGTCATCAACGTGTAGGTGTAGAAATCACCCCGAAAGTCGAGCTTGGTGCCGTTCTGCCAGCAGTCCCAGATCGCCCGCATGGCGGAGATGAACTCCCGCATTCGCGGCGCCGGGTGCGACCACGGCATCGAGTACCGCTTCTCGATGTGCGGCTTGACCTGCGAGCCCAGCCCGAGCAGAAAACGGCCTCCGGAGTAGGCGTTCAGGTCGCGTGCGATGGTGGCCACGATCATCGGGTTGCGGCCAAAAGCCACCGCGATACCGGTTCCCAGCTCCAGCCGTCGGGTGTGCTCGACGGCGATGGCCAGGGAGAGGAACGGGTCGTGCCCGGTTTCTGCGGACCAGACCGCGTCGTACCCGTCCTCCTCGGCCTTCTGGGCCTGGCGGGGTACCGCGCTCAGGTCGTTGCTGATTCCTCCGTCGACACGCATGCCGGCGAGCATACCGGCGGCACGCCGGCGGGCCCCTGCCGGCGGGTCGCGGTCAGCGCTCGCCGCGGAGGAAGCGTTCCAGCTCGGCGGCCAGTTCGTCGCCCGAGGGAAGGTCGCCGAACGAGTTCTCCCCGAGGCCCTGCTCCCGGTCCTGCTGGGCTTCCAGCTGGCGGACGAGGGTGGCGTGCTCCTCGCTCCCGGCGATGAGCTGGTCGATCTGCTGGCGCGTGGCCGTCGCCGCCTCGCGCAACGTGGAGGTGTCGACCTCCAGATCGGCCATGCGGGCGAGTCCCTCGAGCAGCGTGGCGGCGGCGGCCGGGTAGGGCATGGCCGACACGTAGTGAGGTACGCGGGCCCACAGCCCGATCGCGGGGATACCGGATTTGCCGAAGGAGTATTCGAGCGCGCCTTGAATGCCGGAGGGCACCTCGATGGTGGCCGGCAGGACGCCTACCCGAGCGGCCAGCTCCGCGTCAGGGGATGTCCCGACCAGCTGTACCGACCTGGTGTGGGGGACCGGGGCGGGAAACGCCCCCAACCCGACGACCAGTCCGACCTCGAGCCGGGAGGCCAGCTGCACCACTTCGGCCACGAAGCGGTGCCAGCGCATGTCGGGTTCCGGGCCGGTGAGCGTCAACACCGTTCGACCGGTCCGGTTGGTGGCGGCGTGCATCCGGATGGCGGACCAGCGCAGGTCGGTGTCGACCCCGTTCACGATGCGGAGCGTCGGCCGCCGGGCCCGGAAGTCGATCAGCTCGTCCGCGTCGAAGGTGGCCACCAGTTCGTGCGGCGTGGTGCTGAGAAGCGTCGCCGCCGCGGTGGCGGCGGCCAGGCCCGCGTCGATCCAGCCCTCCAGGGCGACCACCAGCATTGGGCGCTCCAATGCCGGCAACTCGTGAATCGTGGCGAGCTCGCTCATAGCACCATCATCGCCTACTTCCAGCCCGCCGCGAACTGGAGCGACTGGGAGGCCAACCAGTCGATCCTCCCCGGATAGGTGCTGAGATCGAAGTCGTCGTCCCCCATGGCTCCGGCGAGGTACCGGGCGTAGACGCCCTCGAGGATGCAGGCCAGCTTCCAGTACGCGAACGACAGGTAGAAGTCGAGTTGCGAGAGGTCCCGTCCGGTCGCCTCTCCGTAGCGGGCTCGGAGGTCGGCTCGGGTGGGGAACCCTGGCGCCAACGTCGGGGCGTGGTCGAGGGGTGAGGGTTCGCCCGGTTCCGGCCAGTACACGAGCAGCTGCCCGAGGTCGGCGAGCGGGTCGCCGAGCGTGCACAGCTCCCAATCGAGCACGGCGAGCATCCCGCCGTCGGCGGAGACGATGCAGTTGTCGAGCTTGTAGTCACCGTGGACCACACCGGCTGGACCCTGCTCGGGGATGTGGGCGGACAACAGGTCGTGGATCCGATCGACATCGCCCGACGACTGGCCGCCCCGTGACTCCAGAGCGGCCTGGTAATTCCCATACCACCGGCGCAGCTGGCGGGCGATGTAGCCGTCCTTTCGTCCGAGGTCGCCCAGACCCGATCCGTCGGGATCGACGGTGTGGATCTGGGCCAGGGTGTCGATCATCGCCACCCCGCAGCGGGCCCTGGCCGGAAGTTCGAGGTGGGCCTCGACCTCGGCTTCGGTTCGGGCGACGATGCCGTCGACGAAGCCCATGACATAGAAGGGGGCATCGTTGACCGACACGTCGGTGCACAGGCCCAGCGCCGGCGCGACCGGCACGCCCACCGGACCGAGGGCGGCGATGATGCGATACTCGCGGCTCATGTCGTGGGCGGTCGGCAACACGTGGCTGGTGGGTGGCCGCCGCAACACGTAGCCGGTACCCGCTGCGTCGCGGACCTCGAAGGTCAGGTTGCTGCGCCCCCCCGACACCCGATGGAACCGGAGCGGCAGGACCACTCCGAGCACGTTCTCCACGAACCAGGCGCTCACCCTGTCCCGATTCACACCCGTCGGGTCGCCGGTACCCTCGATAAGAGGAGCGGTCGGGTCGGTCATGACTCCGCAACCTAGACCTCTGCGGGACGCCGCCCACTGTTTCCCGTCAACCGAACCCGCCCGAGGGGGCGCTCAACCTGCAAGGATGCCAATCGTCATGGACGTCACCGATGCCACTTTCGAGACCGATGTGCTGGACCGGTCCCTCACGACCACGGTTGTCGTGGATCTGTGGGCCTCGTGGTGTGGTCCGTGCAAGACGCTGGGTCCCACCCTCGACAAGGTCGTCGGGGAGACCGACGGGGTGGAGCTGGTCAAGGTCGACGTGGACGCCAACCCCCGCACCGCGGCGACGTTCCAGGTGCAGTCGATACCGGCCGTGTACGCCATCCGGGACCGCAAGGTGGTCGACAGCTTCGTGGGTGCGCTCCCTGAGCCGGCCGTGCGCCAGTGGGTTTCCGGGCTGCGACGGGCCCCCACCGAGGTGGAGAAGCTCATCGCGGCGGGCGACGAGGCCTCGCTCCGCCGGGCGGTTGAGCTCGAACCGGGCAACGAGGCGGCCGTGCTGGCGCTCGCCGCACTGCTCGTCAACGGCGGCGACCCGGGACACCGGGAGGAGGTCCTCAGCCTCCTGGCCCGGATTCCGGAGACCCCGGAAACCCGGCACCTGGCGGCCCAAGCCCGACTGGGCGGGGAACTGGACGCCGCCGAGCTGAGCCAGGAAGGGGTCGAAGCCAAACTGGACGCCCTGCTCGATCGGGTCCGGGATGACGACGAGGCCCGGCAGGAGTTCGTGGATCTCCTCGAAGTGCTCGGTCCGGACGATCCTCGTACGGCCACGTACCGCAAGGCGCTTACGGCCCGGTTGTTCTGAAGACGCCGGTGCTGCTCGACCTCGGGGAGCGACGCTACGACCTGACGACCCGGTCGCTGGTCATGGGGATCCTCAACCGCACCCCGGACTCCTTTTACGACCGGGGCCAGTATTTCGATCTGGACGCCTTCTATGGCCGCGCCCAGCAGCTGGTGGACGACGGCGCCGACCTGCTCGACGTCGGTGGGGTCAAGGCCGGGCCGGGGCCCGAGGTCAGCGAGGCGGAGGAGCTGGACCGGGTCGTTCCCGTGATCGCCGCCCTTCGATCCCGCTTCGACGTTCCCCTTTCGGTGGATACCTGGCGGGCGGCGGTGGCGGCCGAAGCCTTCCGGGCAGGCGCGGTCGTGGGCAACGACATCAGCGGGTTCGCCGACCCGTCCTATCTCCCCGTGGCGGCCCAGGCGGGAGCCACCGTGGTCGCCACCCACATCCGGCTCGGCCCGCGCATCCCCGACCCCGACCCGCACTACGACGACGTTGTCGAGGAGGTCACCCGATTCCTCGCGGAGCGGGGTGGCCGCGCCCGAGCTGCCGGCATTCCCGACACCAGGATCGTCATCGATGCCGGTTTGGACTTGGGAAAAACGGCCGGCCAATCGGCCCTCCTCCTCCGCGCTTCGGATCGGCTGGTTCGCCTGGGTTGGCCGGTGCTGCTTTCGGCATCGAACAAGACGTTTCTCGGCGTGCTGTTCGGGCTCGACATCGGACACCGGGCCGAGGCGACCCACGCCGCCCACGCCGTCGGAGTGAGCCTGGGCTGCCGGATCCTCCGGGCTCACGACGTGCGAGCCGCCCGGCGGATCTGCGACACCCTGACCGCCGTCATGGAAGCGGTGTAATGCCGCGATCCTCGAGCCCGCCGCCCGGCCGCGCCGTGGTCCTGGTCGACGGCGACGATCCGACCCTCGTGGCGGAAGAGGTCAGCGTGGTCGTCGCCGACCTGGTGGGTGGGCTGGACCGAAGCCTGGCGGTGGAGGACTTTCGAGGCGACGAGGTCGATCTGGCCGTCGTCGCCGACAGCTGCGCCACCCCGCCTTTCTTGGCTGATCGCCGGATCGTGATCGTGCGCGACGTGGGCCGGTTCTCCACCGAGGAGGTGGCGCCGCTGCTGTCCTACCTGGAGGACCCGCTGCCCACCACCGTGCTGGTCTTGGCCGCCGGGCAGGGGGCGACGGCACCCAAACTGACGGCTGCCGTCAAAGCCCGGGGACACGTCATATCGACGAAGGTGGCGGCCCGAGACACTCGCGAATGGGTTCGGGCCCGGCTGCGCCGAGCGCCCGTGCGCTTCGACGGACCGGCGGGAGCCCTCATCGAAAACCACCTGGGTGAGGATGTGAACCGGTTGGGGGCGCTCCTGGACGTGCTGGCGGCCGCCTACGGAGAGGGAGCCCGACTCGGGCCGGCCCAAGTCGAGCCCTACCTCGGTCAGGCCGGCGCGGTGGCGCCCTGGGACTTCACCGACGCCATCGATGGCGGCCGCACGGAAGAGGCGCTGGTGTTGCTGCACCGCCTCCTCGAAGGTGGGGAGCGCCACCCGCTGGTGGTCCTGGCGATCCTCCACCGCCACGTGCAGTCGCTCCTCCGGGTCGACGGGCCGGCCATCAGCAGTGAAGCCGAGGCCGCCGGGGCGATGGGGATCGCCCCGGGCCGCAGCACGTTCCCAGCCAAAAAGGCGCTGGCTGCGTCGCGTCGGTGGGGATCGGCCGGGATCGCTGAGGCCATCACCCTCGTGGCCGATGCCGAGCTCGACCTCAAAGGACGAATGGCCTGGTCCGGCGAGGCCGTGCTCGAGGTGCTGGTGGCCCGGTTGTGTCGTCTGGCCCGGGCCCGGGCCGGGCCCCAGTTGGCGAGGTCCCTCCGGGCTTGACGGGCGTGGATCTCAGCGCCCTCGACTATCTGGCGGCCACCGGAGCAGCCCTGGTGGCAGGCGCCATCAACGCGCTGGCGGGAGGCGGGACGCTCGTGTCGTTCCCTGTTCTCGTCGCCCTCGGCGTCCCGGCCGTCGACGCCAATGTGACCAATACGGTGGCTCTGGTCCCCGGTTACTGCTCAGGCGCGTGGGCCCAGCGCGACGACCTTCGTCCGCAGCTTCGCTCGGCCCGGACGCTGGCGGTGGCGTCGTTCGTCGGAGGGTTGGCTGGATCGGTCCTCCTCGTGACCATCCCGGCCCAGGCGTTTCGGATTGCCATCCCGTATCTGCTGCTGCTCTCCTGCGCGCTGCTGCTGAGCCAGGACTGGCTGCGTGAGCGCCTTCGCCCGAACGGCGCCACCACGGACGGCAGCCCGAGCGAGGCCACACGGGACGGGCGCCCAGACGGGGCGCCGCCGGGGCCGCCAGCCTCAGCCGCGCCGCCCCGATCGTCGACTACGGCCGGGTACCAGAGTCCCCTCCTGGTCGGGGCGGTACTGCTCGCAGCCCTCTACGGCGGGTTCTTCGGAGCCGGTCTCGGCATCATGCTCCTGGCCGTCCTAGGACTGTTCAGCACCCAGCCGCTCCCTCAAGTCAACGCCCTGAAGCAGGCCCTGTCCTTCGTCATCAACCTGGTGGCGGCCCTCTTCTTCGTGTTCTCCGGCCGGGTCGTGTGGGAGCTGGTCCCGGGCATGGCTGTGGCGGCCATGATCGGCGCCGTTCTCGGGACCCGATTGGTGAGGGTGATCGACCCGCTGCGGATGCGCTGGATCGTGGTGGCTTTCGGCGTGGCCGCGGCCGTAGCGTTTTGGGTCGATTGACCGGCGGCGAGCCGGGAGTGAGGTGGAGGAGCCGCGGCGCCCGCGCCCGCTACCCCTCGACCTGGTTGAGGGCGTTGATCCGTAGCATCAGGCGGGACTTGCGATTCGACGCCTGGTTCTTGTGGATGATGCCCCGGGCCGCGGCCTTATCGAGGCGCTTCACGGCCACCCGCAGATCGTCCGCCGCAGTGTCGGTGCCATAGTCAGCGGCCGACACGGCCCTCTTGATTCGGGTCTTGACCTCGGACCGGGCGGCCTTGTTGCGAAGGCGCGCCGCCTCATTGGTCCGGTTGCGCTTGATTTGGCTCTTGATGTTGGCCACGACGTCCTACTTGCTGAGCTCGGGAACCAAGCGATGCTAGCAGGATCCCGGGGCTGACGGCTGCGGCCGATCAATCGCCCGGGTTGGCCTCGAAGAAGGCCCGGGCCGCGGCGGCGACGACCTGCACACTTCGGTCGACGCCCAACACGGTGCTGTCGAGCACCAGGTGGTAGAGCCGGGTGTCGCCCGGGTCGACCCGGAACAGACGCTTGACGAACACCGTCCTGGCCCGGTCGGTCTCGGCCTGCCGACGTTTGGTCGCCTCCACGTCGAGTCCTTCGAGGCCGGACGCCCAGGCCACCCGCCGCTCCACCGGGGCGTCCAGGCGGACGTGAAAGGCCCGCGGTCGGGACGCCAGAATGACCGCCCCGGCCCGCCCCAGCACCACGCCGGGATCCCCCGCAGCCTGTTCTTTCAACCCGGCTTCGGTGCGCTCCCGGATCGTGCTGTCGTCCTCCACCTCGGCGTCGGGGGCGAGCATCACCCCGATGCTGGCCGCCCGGGCGAAATAGCTGAGCAACCGACCGGTGGGGGAGGTCATCTGTTCGTACTCGGTGAGCCCCTCCTGTGACCGCTCGGGGCCTGGCTTCTCGGGCTGTCCCGCATCCAGGGCCCGCTCCTCCCGCGAGATGTCCTGTGACATGTCCGCGCTGATCAGCCGATCGACGAACGGTACGCCCAGCTCCTCGGCCAGGCGAGGTGCGATGAGGCCGCCTCCGGTGCCGTACGTCGCTGAGATCGTCACTAGCGGCTGGTAGGTGTGTATGGCCATGGACACGACTTCCCCCCTAGGAAATTGCTGACAGACCCTACGCGCTGTGGCCGGTCCGGGCCGGCCTTGCGCCACACTTGTGGTGCGGGTGGTCCGAGTGACCACGTTGCTCCCTTTTTACCCTCCAAGGATCTTGTGAACCTCGACCGCATCAGGAACCTCAGCGTCGTGGCCCACGTCGACCACGGGAAGTCGACGCTCTCGGATCGCATCCTCGAGCTGACCGGCGCGGTCGACGCCCGGGACATGCGCGAGCAGTACCTGGACTCGATGGACATCGAGCGGGAACGGGGCATCACCATCAAGGCGCAAAACGTCCGCGTGCACTGGCAGGGCTACACCATCCACCTGATCGACACCCCTGGCCATGTCGACTTCGGCTACGAGGTGAGCCGCAGCCTCGCCGCCTGCGAAGGGGTGGTCCTGCTCGTGGACGCCGCCCAGGGCATCGAGGCCCAGACGCTGGCGAACGCCTACCAAGCCCTCGAGCACGACAAGGAGATCGTGGCCGCCCTCAACAAGATCGACCTGCCCGCGGCCGACCCGGACCGGTACGCGGCGGAGATCGAGCGGGTCCTCGGGCTGCCGGCCGACCAGATCCTTCGGCTCTCGGCCAAGACCGGGGAGGGCGTACCCGAGCTGCTGGACGCCATCTGCGAGCGCATCCCGGCGCCTCGAGGCGACCCGGATGCACCGCTCCAGGGTCTGATTTTCGACTCCTACTACGATCAGTACCGGGGCGTGGTCAGCGCCGTCCGGGTAGTCAACGGCACCCTGGTCGCGGGATCCCGCCTCCGTTTCCTGCAGACCGGCCGGACCCACGAGGTGGAGGAGATCGGGGTGCGGACGCCGGTCAACGTCGCGGTTGCCACCCTGGGGCCGGGGGAGGTGGGCTACCTGATCGCCGGTATCAAGGATGTCGGCGAGGCCCGCAGCGGTGAGACCGTCACCGACGCCGGCCGGCCCGCCGCCGCGCCGCTCGCGGGCTACCAGGATCCGAAGCCCATGGTTTTCTGCGGCCTGTACCCCGTCGACGGCGACGATTTTCCGGATCTGCGCGAGGCGCTGGAGAAGCTGCGGCTCAACGACGCGTCGGTGACCTATGAGCCCGAGACCTCGGGGGCGCTCGGGTTCGGTTTCCGGTGCGGGTTCCTGGGCCTGCTCCATATGGAGATCGTGCGGGAGCGCCTGGAGCGGGAGTTCGACCTCTCGCTGATCGCCACCGCGCCGAGCGTCGAGTACCGGTCGCACCTGACCGACGGCTCCGTCGTCGAGGTGCACAGCCCGTCGGATCTGCCCGAACCCCAGCGGCTGGAGTGGATCGAGGAGCCGTTTCTCTCCGCCACCATCCTGACCCCGACCGAGTACACCGGCACGCTCATGGAGCTCTGCCAGGCCCGCCGGGGGGAGATGCTCCGCATGGAGTACCTGTCCCCCGAGCGCCTGGAGCTGGTCTACAAGATCCCGCTGGCCGAAGTGGTGCTGGACTTTTTCGACGCCCTGAAAAGTCGCACCAAGGGATACGCCAGCCTCGACTACGAGCCGGCCGGTTGGGAGCGGGCCGAGTTGGTGAAGATCGACGTGCTCCTCAACGGCGTCCCCGTCGACGCCTTCAGCGCCATCGTGCACCGCTCGGAAGCCCAGGAATACGGGCGCAAGATGACCGAGCGTCTCCGCAGCCTGATCCCCCGGCAGCTGTTCGACGTGCCCATCCAGGCGGCCATCGGCGGCCGCATCATCGCCCGGGAGACGGTGAAGGCCAAGCGCAAGGACGTCCTCTCGAAGTGCTACGGCGGGGACATCACCCGGAAGCGGAAGCTGCTGGAGAAGCAGAAGGAAGGCAAGAAGCGGATGAAAAACATCGGCCGGGTGGAGGTACCACAGGAAGCCTTCATCCAGGCCCTCAGGCTGGACGAGTAACCGCCGTCAGGGTCGCCACCTGGTCAGCGGTGAGCTCCACCGTGGCGGCTGCGCAGTTTTCCTCCAGGTGGTCCACCGATGACGTGCCCGGGATGGGCACCATGACCGGGCTGCGGGCGAGCAGCCAGGCCAGGGCGATCTGGGACGGGGTGAACCCCGTGGTGTGGGCCAGGTCGTCGAGCACGCTCCCGGGGCGGGCCAAGCCGCCCGCACCTATGGGGTTCCACGGGATGAAGCCGATTCCTTCGCCTTGGCAGTGGTCGAGCAGGGCCTCGGAGGCGCGGTCGGTGAGGTTGTACCGGTTCTGGACACTGACGATCGGCAGCACCCGGCGGGCGGCTTGCAGCTGATCCACCGTTACCTCGGAGAGGCCGGCGTTGGCGATCTTTCCCTCTCGGATCAGGTCGGCCAGGAGACCGAACTGATCCTCGGCGGGGACATTGGCATCGACGCGGTGCAGTTGGAACAGGTCGATCCGCTCGACCCCCAGCCGGCGCAGGCTCATTTCGACCTGTTGGCGCAGGTATTCGGGCCGACCGACGGGGTGCCACTGGTTGGGCCCGGTCCGGGTCAGCCCCGCCTTGGTCGCGATGACCAGGTGGGCCGGGTACGGGTGGAGCGCTTCCCGTATGAGCTCTTCGCTGACGGCGGGGCCGTACGAGTCGGCGGTGTCGATGAGATCGACGCCCAGCTCGATGCTCCGGCGGAGGACCCGGATGCACTCGGCGCGGTCTTTGGGCTCACCCCAGATGCCGTCGCCGGTCAGGCGCATGGCCCCGAAACCGAGCCGGTGGACGGTCAGTGTGCCGAGGGTGATCGGCCCGGATGCGAGGATGGGTTGCTGCGACACATGCATGCATCACCTTGTACCGGACGCAGCCGTCGTTGAGGGCGGAGGATCTGCTTGCCTCCGGGTAGTCGCTGGCACTCGGTATCGTTGAGTGCCAACGTGCTCGACGATCGCAAAACCGCCATCCTCAAGGCCATCGTAGAGGAGTACATCCAGACCGCACAGCCGGTCGGATCGACGGCCGTGTCGCGCATTCCGGGCTTGGCGGTGTCGTCCGCCACGGTGCGCAACGAGATGGGCTACCTGGAGCGGGAGGGATACCTGGCGCAGCCCCACACCAGCGCCGGCCGGATCCCGACCGACAAGGGCTACCGGTTCTTCGTGGATTCCATTGCCGGTCCGGGCCGGCTCGATCCGGGCCAGTCGCAGCAGATCCGGACTTTCTTCGCCACGGCTCACGGCGAGCTGGAGCGCATGTTGGGCGACACCAGTCGCTTTCTGTCGGGGCTGACGGATTACGCCGGCGTGGTGGTCCGCCAAGGGGCCGACCCGGCCCGGATCCGATCGGTCCAGATCGTGGGTCTGGCGCCTCGCGTGGTGGTGGTCGTTGCCGTGCTCGGGAGCGGCGTGGTGGACAAGCACACCCTCGAGCTGACGGACGAGACCAGCGAAGCCCAGGTGGCCGCGGCCTCGGCCCATCTGGCGGTCTACCTGACAGGCGAAGCGGTCGGTCACCCCATTTCTATCCCCTCGGTGGACGATCCCGTGGTGGATCGCCTGGTCCGGGCGGCCAGCTCGGCCCTTATCCACGGTGCCGACTACGACGATAGGACGCCGCAGGTGTTCATCGGCGGTGCGGCGCGCATGGCCACCGCCTTTGACGCGGTCAGCACCATCCGAAAGGTGCTCGAGATCCTCGAGCAGCAGTTCGTCCTGGTGACGCTCATCAAGGACATCCTCGACCGCGGGCTGTCCGTGGCGATCGGCACCGAGCACGGCGTCCAGCCGCTGGCGGATTGCTCGATCGTGGTAGCCCCCTACGAGATCGAAGGAGAGCGGGCGGGCACCGTCGGCATCCTGGGCCCAACCCGGATGCACTACGAGCAGGCCCTTGCCGCAGTGGCGGTGGTCAGCCGCCGGTTGGGTCAGGCTTTAAGTGAGGGAACGGGAGCGGGGTAGGGTCGGGGTGACCGTGGCTGATATCGAAGATTATTACGAGCTGCTTGGTGTCTCGCGTAATGCGACAGAGGACGAGATCAAGCGCGCCTACCTCCGTTTGGCGCGGGAGTTGCACCCGGACACCAATCCGGGGGATCAGCACTCGGAGGAGAAGTTCAAGCAGATCAACCTGGCGTACGAGACCCTCCGGGACCCGGAACGGCGCCGGCAGTACGACATGTTCGGATCAGCCGGCATGCGCCCGGGCGCCGGGGCGCCGGGCGATCCGTTCGCCGGGTTCGGGGGCGGTGGTCTCGGGGATCTCTTCGACGCCTTCTTCGGAGGCGCCGGCGGCGCTGGCATGGGCGGACGCCAATCGAGGACCGGCCCGCGCAAGGGAGAGGACGCCGAGGCGGCCGTGACGCTGGAGTTCGCCGAGGCGGTGTTCGGCGTTCAGCGCGAGCTCACCGTTCGGCTCCCGCAGACGTGCCCCACCTGCTCGGGGACCGGAGCGCGGGCGGGGACAACCCCGATCACGTGCAGCGTCTGCCACGGGGCGGGCGAAGTACGCCGGGTCCGGCAGTCGATCCTGGGCCAGATGGTGACCGCGTCCCCCTGCACCCGCTGCGGCGGCACCGGAGAAGAGATCACGTCCCCGTGCTCCGACTGTAAGGGTGAAGGACGGCGGCGAGAGGAGCGCAGCTTCGTCATTGATGTTCCCGCCGGCGTGGACGAGGGGTCGACGCTGCGGCTCCCGGGCCGGGGCGCCGGTGGCCGGCGCGGCGGTCCGTCCGGTGATCTGTACGTGCATCTGCACGTGCGCAGCCACCCGACGATCACCCGTCGGGGGACAGACCTCCTGTCGGTGGTCCATCTCGCCATGACCCAGGCCGCCCTCGGGATCACCCTGCCCTTCGAGACTCTCGAGGGGGAAGAGGAGCTGGCCATTCCGAACGGCACCCAGAGCGGGCGAGAGTTCCGGCTCCGCAACCGGGGGGTGCCCCACCTGCAGGGGAGGGGGCGCGGCGACCTGATCGTGACGGTCGTGGTGGACACCCCCACCGACCTGGGCAAGGAGCAGGAGGAACTCCTCCGCCAACTGGCTGCGGCGCGTGGCGAAGAAGTGGCGCCCCCCGAGACCGGGCTGATGTCCAAGCTGCGCGGCGCCTTCAAGTAGGTCGCGTGCCCGATCGAGGCGGGCGGCGACGGAGCGGGCGGTGACGGATGCGCAGCTCCGCCGGGCGGCGGCGGCTCATGTCCTCGTACGGGATCTGGAGTCCCCCCGGATCGATGATGAGGACCGGCACCATCTCCAGTCGGTGCTGCGGCTGCGCCGGGGGGAGGCGGTCAGCGTGACGGACGGGCGGGGAGGCTGGCGGCTCTGCCAGTTTGACGACTCGGTGGAGCTGGTTCCGGCAGGTGACGCGGTCCGCCAGATGCGGCCTGATCCTCCGATCTGCATCGGATTCGCTCCAGTGAAAGGTGACCGGCCCGAATGGGCGGTCCAGAAGCTCACCGAGATCGGGGTCGATCGCATCATCGTGTTGCGCACCGAGCGGGGTGTCGTTCGGTGGGAGGGCGAAAGGATCGACCGGCATCTCCAACGACTGCGGGTCGTGGCCCGCCAGGCCCTCATGCAAAGCCGGCGGATCTGGCTGCCCGAGATCAGTGGTCTTGAGGATGCTTCCGAGTTGGTGGCCCGAGCCGGGGTGGCGATCGCCGCCCCTGGAGGCCCACCACCTGATCTCTCGTGGGCGACCGTTCTGGTTGGGCCCGAGGGCGGGTGGAGTGAATCGGAGGAGGGTCGGGCCCGCGCCCGGGTTGGCCTTGGTGATGGGGTGCTGCGAACCGAGTCCGCCGCCCTGTCCGCTGGGATCCTGCTGGCCGCCCTCCGAGGGGGGCTGGTGCGGCCAGGGGGGAGTCCGTGACCGGACGCGGTGATGTTGGCCGCTCGGCTACCGGCCAGCCCAGATCGACGGCGCCCGGCCGTCCGGATGCTGGCTGCCCGGTTCAGATTGTTGGCCGCTCGGCGCTTTGCTGTTGGCCGTCCCGCTCAGATCATTGGCCGCTCGGCGGTTGGCTGCTGGCCGCCCGGCCGAGATCACCCGCCGGCAGTCCACATCATCCGCTGCCACGGGGTCCCACCCGGCTGGGCTCGCACGCAACCACCGGTCGCCTCACGTCCCTCGGACACCGAGATAGGCCGACGGCGATCCCCGAGGTTTGCTCCGGGCATGGCCAAGCATGGTGTAGTGGCGGGCGAGCGTCGACGGGCACCGGTAGAGACCCGCGCCCGTCAAAAACGGTCAGTAAAACTGCGGAGCACAACTTTTGCTGACCGTTTTCCACAAAATCCACGCTCAGCCGGAAGCGAAAACGGTCAGTAAAACCGGGAACGCACCCCCTCACCACTTTTACTAACCGTTTTCAACGAGACTCACGCTCAGATCGAAACGAAAACGGTCAGTAAAACCTGGCACCCACCTTTTTCCTGACCGTTTTTGATGGATGACAACCTGGCTCGGTAGACGACCCGGGCCGGACCTCGGTCTGGGCCGAATCGCCGGGAGTGATGCCGAACGGGCCCGGCACGAACCAAACTGGTGAGGGCAATGACCGAGTTCGGTGCCTACGTGCACATCCCGTTCTGTACCAAACGCTGCGACTACTGCGCGTTCGCCACCTGGTCCGACCGCTTCCACCTTCTGGAGACCTACGTCAAGGCCGGGAGCCGGGAGATCAGGCAGGCGGTGGCCGGGGGTTTGCCGCCGGCGTCTTCCGTGTTCTTCGGAGGCGGGACCCCGTCACTTCTCAGCCCGGTGGGACTGGCCGAGCTACTGGCCCCGATCCCTCTCCAACCGGGCGCCGAAGTGACGGTCGAATGCAATCCGGAAACCGTCGACGGGCCCAAGCTGCACGGCTATCGGGAGGTCGGTGTCACCCGGTTGTCTCTGGGCGTCCAGTCGATGGTGCCCCACGTGCTCGCCTCCCTTGGTCGATCCCACGGCGTGGCTGCCATCCCGCGGGCCGTCGAGGCAGCCGCCGGCGCCGGCTTTGCGGATGCGTACAGCGTCGACTTGATCCTCGGGGCGGCCGGAGAGAGCGTCCCCGATTGGGAGGCGTCCCTCTCGGCGGTACTGGCGTTGGATCCACCTCCGAGTCACGTCAGTGCCTACGGGTTGACGGTCGAGGCCGGCACGCCTCTCTCCCGCGATCCGCTTCGCCATCCGGATCCCGACGACCAGGCCGACAAGTACCGGCTGGCGGAGGTCATCCTCAGTGGCCACGGACTGGAGTGGTACGAGATCTCCAATTGGGCCCGCCCTGGTGCCGAATGCCGCCACAACCAGCTCTACTGGGACCAAGGCGAATATCTCGGGTTCGGTTGCTCGGCCCATTCGCACCGGGTTCGACCCGGGGGAGCCCGACGGTGGTGGAACGTGCGAACTCCTGAGCGTTATATCGCCCTAATCGAGGCCGGCTCGGCGGCGGAATCTGCCGGCGAAGACCTGGATGTGGCCACCAGACGGGTCGAGGCCCTGCAGCTGGCGGTCAGAACGCGCCATGGAGTTCCTGAGGAGTCTTTGTCCGGATGGGCCGATGACCCCGTCCTGGAGTCGCTCGTGGAGCAGGGACCCCCCGGACGTCTGGTTCTCACCGTCAGGGGCCGCTTGCTTGCCAACGAGGTGGCCTTGCGCCTCTGCGCCTGACGCCCTATTCGGCGTCGAGCGCTCCGTGGAGAAGCGTCCGCGTCATCGGGCCGGGCGGGATCGCACGTAGCAGATTCCCATGATCACGAGGGCGACGAAGAACCCTCCCCCAGATAGGGCAGCAAAGACGGGCGCCACGTGGGCGTTCTGTGCCTTCGTGGCGAACGGCAACGTCGAGGGCGACACGGGAAGTCGGGCTCCAAGCGGGGCGATCGTGGTGGAGGGCGTGATGGTCGGCGGGGCAGTCGGAGCCGGAACCGTGGCTGGGGTGTAGTTGTGGCGGTAGGTGGGTGGGGACGAAAGCGGGGGAGCCGGCGCGACCGGCCCCAGGGCGGACGTCGGCGTCGTCGCGCCTGGGGTCGTAGCGGTCGTGGCGACCGGCGGCTGGGTCGATGGCGAGGTTGCGGCCGGTGGGGTGGTTTGGGCCGGGACGGTCGGCGGGGTGGTGACACTCGTCGAAACGGGGGGTGTGCTGCTCGACGGGGCGTCTGTCGGCTCGACCACGCTGGCGTCTGGTTGACGGGTGGAGCCGGAAGAGGGGCCGACGCCTACGCCCGTGATGATGGCCGCGAGGAACCACGCCGCAGCCAAACCTATGGCGATGTTGATCGTGATGACGAACCTTCGGCGCACTGTCGACAGTCTGGCCTTCGTGGCCAACGGGGTGCGGGCATCCCCTCATGCCGCGGCTGGAGGAGGGGGTGGAAGGGTGACCCAGTCGCCGGCAAAGAGAAGGTTGGGGTCGTCTGGATCCGGAAGGTGGGGCCGGTTGGTCTCGACGACTTGCCACCAGTACTGGCCGAGGACCGGCTCGGGCGGCGGCCGACCCCAGGCTTCTGTGAGCGTGGTCTCCGCGATGGACCACAGGTTGTCCCCGGGCCGCACGAGCCATCCCTGACGGCCTGCCTGACCGGGCCCTGCTGTCGCACCTGTTCCCGAACTCTGCGCCGATATGCGTGCGCCGCTCGGCGTCGCCGACCGTCTGGCGGAAGGCCGCGTGCCAGCCGCCGGCGCCTGGGACGGGGTCTTCGAGGAGTGTCCGGGCCGCCCGGCGGTAACTGGCCCGGCGGCAGCTGGCCCGCCGGCAGCTGGCGCGCCGGCAGCCTGGCGCGCCGGCAACGGGCGCACCGGAGGATCGCGGCCTGGTGGTAGGCACACCGTTTGCCGGCCCGGAGGTGGTCGGCACACCGGTTGTTGGCACGGCCCGTGACACTGCGGTCGGTGCCCCGCCCACCGGGGCAGCGGGGGGAGCTGACGAGGAACCACCCGACCCGGAAACGGGCGCCAAGGTGGGCGGTTGGGCCACCCCAGCTGACGATGGCGGATTTGCGTGGGGCGGCCCCGTCGGCGGGCTGCCTCCCGCTCCGCTGGTCGGTGGTCCGGCGTAGCGCAACACGGGGGCGAGATCCGGTCCGCTATCGGGTGCCGTCGAGCTTGAGTTACTGGCGCCGACGGTCGTGAGGGCGGCCGACGCCGATCCCGTTGTCGCAACGATGGCTACGCCGGCGATCGACGCCCCCATGGCCAAGCGCAGCATCGTCCCGCTCCCAGGTAGTCGGCACATCGGCAGAGCACGCTGAACGCAAGCGGCACCGAGGACCCGAACGACCACGACGATCGGCCACAACACGCAGAGGTAGCACCCAACTCCGAACAAGATCGTCCGCGCCGAGGCGAACGTCGCCACGACGCCCCCTCGACGGTCGTACCAAGCCGGGATGCGATGCGGCTGGAGAAGCGGTGGGGCGGCCAAGACGCCCTTACCCAGATGGGCGAGCAGCACCGTGAGCACGACCCCTGCCATCCAGGCCAAGAGGAATCCGAGGAGCCGCTCCCAGCCTGGCCGCCCCGACACTGTCCTGCGACACTCGATCATGGCTGGACAGGGTCGATGGTCACGGAGGGAAGTCCGCGCCGCTCCACGATCACTCGATCGCATCCGGACGGTTCGGGGCGGACCTGCAGGCTGGCCGCCGCAGCCACTCGGGCCGCGAGTTGACCGACCTCGGGTCGCCCGGGTGCGGGCCAGGCGGCGAACGTCCACACCTCACCCGTGGTCGGTCGCAGCACCGCCGGCAAGGCAGCACCGCATCCCCAGCGGCCGATCACCACCACATCGCCGGGAGTGGACAGCGCATAACGACCCGCCCCGGTGACCACCAGCCCATCGACCAGGGCAAGGGGACCACAACCCCGATCGGCCATCGGGCATGGAGTGGCGACATGTCGGACCGGGCCTGGGGAGCGCTGCTCATGGGCCCAGACCCACGCGCCGGCCAGGGCTGCGCCGCTGCCGATCGCGCACAATCCGACGACCACAGGTCGCCGTCTCCATCCGCGAATCGGCCGCAGGCCGCGAGTCGAGCGCCGAAGCCCACCCGGGGTCGCCGTCCGATCCGGGGGTTCGGACGTGGTGGCACCCGTCACGGCATTTTCACCGTCCGCGACAGTCAGGCAGGCATGGGGGACGGTGGCGATGAGTTGCCGGGCGAGCCACCGGGCGTCGCGCCCCTGGCGCCGGCGTCGTGGTCCCGCGACCAGGCGCAGGGCTCGAATGGTGCGGGCCGGCGCACGGTCCGGGCAGCAGTCGAGGATCAGGCCGGCCAGGGCCCGAATGTCGTCATCTCGTCGCGTTGCCGAGGAGTCTGGCGGCAGTCCCTTCCTGGCTCGGCCGAAGCTGCACAGCACCGGTCGGCCGTCTTGGTCGAGGAGCACGTGCGAGGCCTCGATGGCTCCGTGGCTCACTCCTATGTCGTGGAGATCGGCCACCACAGTCGCCAGCGCGGCCCCCACCCCGGCAACCACCTCCACCGTCTGGCCTCGCCGAGCCGACAGGTCACCTCCGGCGACGCGCCGCAACACCAGCTGATCAGGAGGTTCTCCATCAACGCCGACCAGCTGGACGACGCCTGGGTGGGCCACGACCCTCAGGATCCGCGCCTCCCGACCGAGCGCCTCTCGCTGGGCCGCCGTCTCGGCTCGCTTGGTAACCAGCCCGGCGTCGTTGTCGCAGAGAATTACCATGACAGGCTAAAAGTAGTAGCAATACATGTAGATAGCAACAAAAATACTAGAAGACTCCGTGACGACCCCCTCTCATCACCGTCGGGCGAGCGCCCTTCCACCCCTGAACTCGGATCAAGGACTCAGGACGGTTGCCGGCGGCATCGTCCTGGCGTACGGTCACCACGTCGTGAGGCTGGGAGATTGACCGTGGTGCTCTCTCGAACCGTTTCACCTGAATGGACGTCGCCGGTGCGTGAGGTCGAGCGGGCCGTCCAAGAGCGGGCGAAGGCGGCCAACCTCGATATGGCCGCGCCAGGCGCAGGAGACCACCTCCAGGAACTGCTCATCGAGGAGGTCGGGCGTTGGCGCACGGAGTACCGCAGGGGCCGCCGCGCCGTCGACATCGCCGATCCCGAAGCCGCCGTCGAGCGGGCCTTGAGGAATCTCACCGGATATGGGCCCCTCGAACCCTTGCTCGCCGATCCTGATGTCTGGGAAATAATGGTCAATGGACCCGGCTCGATTTTTACCAAACGACATTCCGGTATGGGGGGATATCACCACGAAGTCTTTCACGACGACGACCATGTTGTTCGGGTGCTTACCAAGATTCTCGACGACGCCAGCGGTTCGCATCGGAAACTCGATCCCGCCGAAGGCCTGCAAGATGCGCAGCTGGACAACGGAGCTCGGTTGCACATCGTGCACTCCGACGTGGGGCGCGACGGCCACCTCCTGGTCAATATTCGCAAGTTTTCCGGGGTGTTGCATCACACGCTTTCGGAATTGATCCAGCTCCAAATGCTGGACAGTCCGACGGCCCGTTTCTTGGGCGCGTGCGTGCGGAGCGGTCTATCTATTGTGGTCGCTGGGCCTCCAGGTTCGGGAAAAACCACCCTTCTTTCCTGCCTCGCTGCAGAGTTGGACCCAAGCCTCCGCGTGGTCATCGCCGAAGAAGTCTTTGAAACTGATATCCCACTACCGAATGTCGCCCATATGCAGACCGCGTCCCGCCCGACCCGACCGGCGGGAGATTGACCTGCGCCGGCTGGTCGCCGGATTCCTGCGGATGGCTCCCGATGTTGCCGTGGTGGGCGAGGTGCGGGACCGGGAGGCGATGGCGCTGATGTTGACGCTCTCCTCTGGGGTGCAGGGGTTCACCACCATCCACGCGGCGTCGGCCCGGCAAGCGCTGTCCCGGTTGCGCTTCATCTGCCAGCTCGCGGAAACCGGTTCGGAACTGAGCGTCGCCGCCCTGTCGGCGCTCGTGAGTGAGGCCGTGGATCTGGTGGTGCACTGCGCCCGGCGTGGACCGGAGCTCCGGGTCACCGAGGTCCTGGCCGTGGAGGATTTGCAGGTAGGGGCGGGCAACGTGGCCTTTACCACCACTTCGATTTTCGCCCGGCCCCGCTTCGGCGACCCGCTGGCCTGGACCGGCAATCTCCCGGTCCGGGCGGCCCGCGCCCTCGAGCTGGCCGGCTTCGATGTCCGCGCCCTGACGGTAGGGGAGCACACGGCATGACCACACCCGTGCTCGGCGTGGTGGCAGCCGCTTTGGCTGCGTCTGGCGCCTACCTCATCTACACCTCGGTCGTATTCGGGTGGCGAGGGGTCGGACTTCGGCATTCGCCTCGCCCCAAACGACGCCTGTTCTCGAAAGAGGCCTGGGCGCGCCGAGTGGGCGTGGGCGACATCGGGCTGGCCGAGCTGGCGGCGGCGACCGGGGTGCTGTTTGTGGTCGGGTCGTTGGGCGCCTTCGTGATCTTCGGGGGCGTGCTGCCCGCCCTGGTGGGTGGGTGTGTGGCTGCGTGTTTACCCATAACTGCGTTGCGTTCCCGGCGGCGTCAGCGGGCCGCGGCGGCCACGGAGGCGTGGCCGCGGATGCTCGAAGAGCTGCGCCTGGCCACGGGTTCGCGCGGGCTCTCCATCCCGCAAGCGTTGTTCGAGGTGGGCCGGCGGGGACCGGAAGGGTGGCGCCCGGCGTTTGCCGCCGCGGAGCGGGAATGGCTGTTGAGCACCGACTTCGACCGCACGACCGCCATTCTCAAGGACCGGCTCTCCGATCCGACGGCGGACGTGGTTTGCGAGACGCTGGTGATTGCCCACGAGCTTGGGGGATCCGATCTGGAGTCGAGACTGGGCGACCTGATCGAGGACCGGATCCTCGACCAGCAGGGACGCAAGGACGCGGCCAGTCGCCAAGCAGGTGTGAAGTTTGCCAGGAGTTTCGTCCTACTGGTGCCTCTGGGCATGACCTTGGCCGGGTTGTCGATCGGCACCGGGCGTCACGCCTACGAAACGGCCGGGGGCCAGGTGGCCGTGGCCGTCGGCCTGCTGGCCGTGGTGGCCTGCTGGATTTGGTCGGGCCGGTTGATGCGGGTGCCGCAGTCACCTCGGGTGTTCCGGTGATGCGCATCGCCGCGGGAGCGGGCCTGCTGGTGTGGATCGGCGTCACCCTCCTGCTTTCCCAGTGGTCGCGCGTCTCGCGCCCTCGGCTGGCGGAGCGGCTGCTGCCGTTCAGTCCAGGGGGTGCCAGTCAGGCGAAGGCGGGGATCTTCTCCGTCGAGTCCCTCCGTGACGTCCTCGGCCCGATGGCCCGGGAAGTCGGGGATCGGCTGGCCCACTTGTTCGGGGTGAGCGAGCCGCTCGGTCTCCGTTTGCGCAGGGTCCACTCCGACATCGACGTCACCACGTTTCGGATCCGTCAGCTGGCGTTGACCGGCGCCGCCCTGCTGGGGGGCGTGGCCATAGCTGCGGCGGGATTGCCGGCGCCGATCGCCCTGCTGGTGTTGGTCGGCGCTCCGCTGCTGGTCTTCTTGGTGGTCGAGCAGCGCCTGGCGCGAGCGTCTGAACGATGGCAGCGAAACCTCGAGCTCGAGCTCCCTGTCGTGAGCGAACAGCTCGCCATGCTGCTAAACGCCGGCTACTCGCTGGGTGCGGCGCTGGTACGAGTCAGCAAACGGGGTCACGGCTGCGCAGCTCGGGACCTGGCGGTCGTGGTGAACCGCATTCATCAAGGTCTGTCCGAGACTGACGCACTGCGCGAGTGGGCTGACGTGGCTCGCGTCGAAGCCGTGGATCGGCTGGTTGGTGTGCTGGCGTTGCATTCCGAATCCGCGGACCTGGGCCGCCTGGTGTCGGTCGAGGCCCGACAGGCCCGGCGCGACCTCCACCGCCGCACCGTCGCCGCCATAGAGCGGCGGGGCCAGCAGGTGTGGGTCCCCGTCACTGTCGCCACCCTCGTCCCGGGCGTGATCCTGCTGGCGGTGCCGTTCCTCTCGGCCTTGCACATTTTCGCGGGTGCTTGATGCGTCGTCGGCAGGGAATCTCTTGTGCTTTGGGGAAAATACCGAGGCATACTTGAGGCTCGGAACCCTTGCGGCGAGCAAAGGGCGCGGAAATGGACAAAAAGTGGTGGACCCTGCTGGCGGTAAGCGTCGGCACCTTCATGCTGTTGCTCGACGTCACCATCGTGGTCGTCGCCCTGCCCGACATCCAGCGGGCCTTGCATGCCAGCTTCGGCGAGGTTCAGTGGGTTGTTGACGCCTATGCCCTGACGTTGGCCTCCCTCCTCCTCACGTCGGGCGTCTTGGCCGATCGCTACGGGAGACGCTTGCTGTTCTCCATCGGACTGGCCATATTCACCGTCGGTTCGCTCTTGTGCGGCTTGGCTCAGTCGCCGCTGATGCTCATCCTCTCCCGCAGCGGTCAAGGCATCGGCGGAGCCATTATGTTCTCCACCTCTTTGGCCCTGCTCGGGCAGAGTTTCAGGGGACGCGACCGAGGCGTTGCCTTCGGGGTCTGGGGGGCGATCACCGGAGTGGCCGTGTCACTGGGCCCGATCCTGGGTGGCGTGATCACGACCGAGATCAGCTGGCGGGGCATTTTCCTGGTCAACATCCCTATCGGCGTGGTGGGCCTGTTGATCACCCTGTGGCGTGTCGAGGAGTCCCGCTCGCCCCAGCCGGGTCATCCCGATTGGGCGGGCTTCGTCCTCTTTACCCTGGGTCTGGTCGGGTTGGTCTACGGCTTCATCCGAGCCGGTGAGATCAGCTGGTCGGATACCGGCGCACTGGTGTCGCTGGTGCTCGGGGGCGTGTTGCTGGCCGGTTTCGTGCTGGCCGAATCCATCGTGCCCAATCCGATGTTCGACCTCTCGTTGTTCCGGGTACCCACCTTCGATGGCGGTCTGATCGCGGCGTTGGCGATGAACGGTTCGCTGTTCGCCATGTTGCTGTACCTGGTGATCTACCTCCAGGATTTATTGGGCTATTCGGCGCTGGACACCGGAATCCGGCTGCTGGTATCGAGCGGTTCTCTCCTGGTGGCTGCGACCATCTCGGGGCGTTTGAGCGAACGGGTCCCGGTCCGCTGGCTCATCGGGCCTGGTCTTCTGCTGGTGGGCCTCGGCCTGCTGCTGATGTCGGGCCTGAGTGGTAGCAGCACGTGGACGCATCTGGTGCCCGGCCTCATCGTGTCCGGGATAGGTGCCGGACTGGTTAATCCGCCACTGGCGTCGACCGCCATCGGTGTCGTCGAGCCCGAACGGGCCGGTATGGCGTCAGGGATCAACTCGACATTTCGGCAGATCGGCATCGCCCTGAGCATCGCCATCCTGGGGACGATATTTGCCTCGTCGTTGAGTCGCAGCCTGGACCATTCTCTCGCCTCCAACCCGACCCTGGCCGGCCAAGCTCCCCAGATCGCCACGGCCGTCCGCCAGGGGCAAGCGAGTTCCGCTATTTCTGCCGTCCCGGCCGGGACGCGTGGACAGCTGGTGGCGGCGATCCGGTCGAGTTTTTCCGGAGCCATCAACGATCTCCTCGTCGTGACCGCGATCCTGGCGCTGGTGGGCGGAGTCTTTGCCCTGCTGTTGATCCGCAGCCGGGACTTCGTCGGTCGCGGTGCACCCGCGGGCAGCCAGGCCGGCGATGTCCAGTCCCTTTCGAGCGCGGCGTGAGCCCGGCCTGAGGAGCACGGCTGACGGCCGTCGGCCGCCCTCCCGATCGCCCAGGGTCGTGGCCTGCCGGGGCCGCTGACGACAAAGAGGCTGCTGGGAGCCCCTTTACGACAACGATGTAGTTTGACTACCTTTCAGTCATGGCGGCGTGCGCGCTGGCAGCCCTCCTCGAGGGAACCGGCGCGCTCCGGATGGTGGGAGACAGCGCCGTTCCTGGACGTCAGCTGACGGCTGACGCTCGGGACCGGCCTCGTGCGGCACCAAACGAACGCGGGCGATTTGCCCGACCCTCCACGGACGAAAGGAGCGTCATGAGCGTCACCATGACCGAATCCAATGCTAAGCCGCGTCGCCGAGATGAGCGGGGCGAGGGGGTCATTTCCGCCGCGATCGCTGTGCTGATCATGGCGTTCATCGGGGTAGGCATGTGGGTCGCCTTCAACGGGACCTTTCAACACGCGGCGAAACACGTGGACAACCAAGTGAATTGCATCGGTCAAACCAGCGGGAACTGCTGACGAGTACGACCGACGCGTCGGAGGTTGCTGACAAAGGAGCGGGCGAGGCCGATAGAGGCCGAACTTCTGATGGCGCAACGGCGCGCCGTCACGACGACGAGGCAGGGACGGGGATGGTCGGAACCCTCGTGGGTTTTCTCATCTTCCTCATTCTCTTGTTGTTCGCCGTCCAGGTACTGGTGCGGCTCTACGCCACCTCGACCTTGACCGCCGCAGCCACGGGTGCGGCGGAGCAGGTGGCCGACGCGGCCGACCCGCAAGCGACCGCACCGGAAGCGGCAACATCGGCGCGTAACCAGTTGGGCACTTTCGGTGCGACCAGTACGACCTTCGTATGGAAGGTGATCGACTCGCAGGAAGTGGTCCTCGAGGTTCGCGGGGAGAGCCCCGGGTTCCTCCCTCTGCCTGGGTCATGGCGTTCCATTCGCAGGACGGTAACGGTGCACACGGAGCGGTTCCGCTGAGACCGGGGTTGCTCGATCGGGTTCGGGCTGGGCCGGTCGGTAGCGGGGCGGCGAGGGTTCGGGCTGGGCCGGTGGGCAGCGGGGCGGCGAGGGTTCGGGCCGGGCCGGGCGTCAGCCGCGCCGCCAGCGTTCGGGCCAAGGGGGAGGCCGGCTTCGTCGGCGGCTTTGAGGCGTTGCTCTTTGGCGCCTTGCTCTTCGTCGCCGGGACCCTGTTGCTCAGCTACGCATGGGGCGTCGTCGACACCAAGGCGGCCACCGAGGAAGCGGCCCGGCAGGCGGCTACCAGTTATGTCCAGTCCGGGTCGCCGGCGAGCGCGAACGCGGTGGCGGCGCAAGCTGCCGATGCCGCGCTGCTGGGGTATGGGAGAGATCCGAATCGAGCCAGAGTGGGATTGACGGCGGGCAGCTTTGGGCGGTGTCAGCGGGTGACGATATCGGTGTCGTACCCCGCTCCGGCGCTGATGTTGCCCTTCGTCGGACCCGTCGGTTCGGGACCGCAGGTCAAGGCGGAGCATTCCGAGCTGGTCGATCCTTTCCGCACTGGTCTGCCCGGGACGGCATCGTGTCCCTGAAGCGGCGTAGAGAGCGCGGTAGCGTCCTGGTCCTCGTCCCTGCCGGCTTCCTGGTACTGATGATCTTGGGCGCCCTGACGGTGGACAGCGCGGCGGCGTACCTGGCTCAACGACAGCTGCGAGACGCGTTGACCGCCGCGGCCAACGACGCGGTGACCGCCGGATTGTCGAATCGCTCGTTCTACGGCGGAGGGACGCTCGCCCTGAACCGCAACCAGGCGGCCGCCGTGGTGTGCACGAGCATCTCCGCCCAAGCCGACCAGGACCTCCACGACGTTCGACTCTGGATGGCTACCGAAGGTCCCACCATCCGCCTGGAGGGTGCAGCCACTGTAGAGGTGATCTTCGGCCGGGCCATCCCCGGGTTCGGCAGCCGCACGGTCCGGGCGGAGACCACCGCGGTAGCCGCCACGGGACCAGTCAACCAACCTCAATCGACTCGAGCGCCCCCTTCCGCTGGGGCCATGCAACCGGTTGTCTGCCCCTGAAGACGGCGAGCGGCAATTAGGGATTTCCCCGATGCCCCCGCGGCCGGGTCCCTTAGGGTCCTTCGGGTGAGGGCGAAAACAGTGTCACTCCGATACGGTTCCTCTCTCAACAGAGGAGGGGGACGATGAGAATACGGCGCAGGATGCTGGCCGGAGTCGCCACCACGGCCCTGGCCGGCCTGGCTTTTCCAGGTTGGGCTACCGCGGCCACCGTCACCGGTGGTTCGGTTCATCAGTACAGTTCGAGGTCCCGAGCCGCGGCGGCAGCGACGAGCTCCGCGGACCCCCTCACCGTGGCGAACGCGGGAGTGACCTCATTAGCAGCGCAATCCACCAGCACGTACTACGGCTATGGCGTGGCGGTAAACACGGTATGCGTGAACTCCCCCTCGTTCGTGTGCTTCACCCTGCCAGGACTGGGTTCGTTCACGACCAGCCCGGCGTCACCGCTTGCGCCCGGCCAGGTTTACCAGGATCCCACCCTCACGGTGACCGTCGCCGGGCAAACCTGCGGTGAGTTTCAAGCCACAGGAGGTGGATACACGTCGGCGATGGAGGTCGACCAATTCGTGTTCAATCAGGGCACGATCAGCAGCTTTGCCGTTCAGTACGTCTGCAGCAACGCCCAAATCGTCATATCCGGAACCATCGCCTACCGGATGGTCAACTCGACACCCAACAAGGGTTATTACCTCTACGACCAGTTTGGAGGCCTCGGTAACTTCGGCAACGACGGGTACCTCAACTATCTGCCCGGCCCCAGCTACTTCTCGCTCAACCGGCCGATCGTGGGCATGGCCACTACGCCAGACGGCGGCGGCTATTGGATGACCGGAGGCGACGGCGGCGTGTTCGCGGTTGGTGATGCCGGGTTCTACGGGTCGACCGGGAACATCCATTTGAACAAGCCCGTGGTGGGGATGGCGGCCACCCCAGACGGTAAGGGTTACTGGTTTGTGGCGTCCGACGGGGGCATTTTCACCTTCGGTGACGCCAAGTTCTACGGCTCTACCGGTGCGGTGCACCTGACTCGGCCCGTCACCGGCATGCTGCCCAGCCCGGACGGCCGCGGCTATTTTCTCGTGGCTGACGACGGTGGTGTCTTCGCCTTCGGCGACGCCCAGTTCGAGGGAAGCGCCGGCGGCCTCGGTCTGACCGGATTCGTCGGCCTGGCGCGCTGACCCGACGAGGACCGTCGCCTTCGGATTCCCTAAGGCCGTCGCGGCCGTCGACCCCAGGCGGCGGCTACGGCCGGGATCAGCCCGACCGCTCCGTTGGCCTGCAGTTCGCGGGCCAACCGATCCTCGAGCGTATCGAGCCCCAGCTCCTCTTCAGTGGCGATGCCGCCGGCAACTATCACCGGGGCCAGGCTCTTGACGACCGAGGCGAGGAGACCGGGTCCAACGGGGTCATCCGGGCCCAGGTAGCGCTGGATCCCGAACGTATCGACCTGGGCCAAGCCGGCGTCGTGGAGCAAGCGGCCCAGCTGAGTGCCTATGGTCGGGTTGGCGCCCGCGCGCCGGAACGCGGCGATCACCCAGTCGCAGGCTGTGTCAAACAGGGCAACCGGTGGTTGGCTCCGAGCCGACCCTATGTCGAAATCGATCATGACCATCACGCCGCCGTCCTCAAGGGCTTCCACGTGATGCCGGAGAACCTCCGCCGGTGCTGCGAGATGGAACAGGATCAGCCGACCGACGACTGCATCGAACGCTTTTGGGTCGCGATAGCGACAGACGTCGGCCTCGACGAATCGCATGTTCTCGGCGACGGCTGCCAGTCGGCGCTCCTCGGCGACGACCAGCATGGGTGCGGCCTGATCCACTCCCACGACTTCGCCCTCCGGTCCGACGAGCTCTCTTACCATGAAGGCCACGTGTCCGAGGCCGGTGCCCAGGTCGAGCACGCGGATACCAGGCCCGATGCCTGCTCTCGTCAGAAAGAACGCGGTGGGTGCGGCGATACTGGCTGCCTGGGCGTCCAGTCGAGCCAGTTCAGCCGGCGACGCCCCAAGCGAGTACGGCTGCGCTTCGGTCACCGTTCGAATCCCCCCTTGTCGTCGACGTCAGAGCCTTTTAGATCCTAAACCACCTGTTCCGGATCGGAGCGCCCGCCGGCGTTATCGACTCCACGACGTGCTGCCATTGTTCCTCCGCACCATCGGTGTAACCGGTTGGCGGACCGTGGTAGGCGACCGGCGATCTCAGGGGGTGCGGACTGTGGGCGTGACTTGCACGTTCGGCCGTACGTGCTCCAGCCGGATGGACGCGATGCGCCACTTCCCGTCCGTTTCGCGTGTGTAGGTGTCGTGGTAGTAACCGTACGCTTGTTGCGCCGTCCCTCGCCCAGGGTCCTCGACAAAGTTGGACATGGCCCACGTTCCCGTGGCGTGGTCGTCGTCGACGAACGAGATGTCCGGCATGTGTCCTTGGTGCACGGTGACGCGCTGGCGGGTCGAACTGCGACATGTACGCCACGAGGGCGTCGGCGCCGACGATGGTGGAACCTTGGAACTCGGCGTTGAATTCCGGAACCGGAGAGTCCGACACAGTGACCTCGACGTCCTCGGTGAACACCTGTCGCCAGGACGACCAGTCGCGTCGATCAAGGAACATGAAGTAGCGGGCCTTCAGGCGCTGGATCTCGTAGAGGTCGGTCAGCTGTTGGGGATTCACCCTTGTTCCTTTCGTGATGGCGACAAGTTGTCCGCCGGCTAGCGGTGTTCGGCGTGGAGGCGGGTGATCCGCACAGACTGCATTCGCCAGCGGCCGTCCGCACCCTGCTCGTAGACGTCGTCGTGGTATCCCCACGCCCGCTCGCTTTCTGCCGCACCCGCGCTCGGAGTTGCCCTCCAGGATGGAGAACATGGACCAGGTGCCCTTGGCCGTGTTCTCGCCGGTGATCTCTATATCGGGCATGCCCGCCTCGTGGACGGTCGTCAAGGGCGCCAACAGTTGCGATATGCCCGCCACGATGGTGTCCCGGCCTTCGATGACGTTGCCGTCGCCGACGGCACCGATATGCATCTGGGCCGTTTCCGTGAAGAGATCTCCCAACGCCTCCCACTGCTTTGTGTCGACAAAACGGCAGTACCGTCCCTTTATTCGCTTGATCTCCTCGATGGCGAGCGACTGGGAGACGTCAGGACCCACGTTCGGCTCGCGTAGCGGGTGGGTGCCATCTATCTCCGCAATCCGCTCCTCGAACCGCCAACGCCCATCCGGGCACCGAACGAGACGGTCGAGGTACCGTCCGAAGGCCAAGATGTAGGGTCCGGTCTGGTGCGCCGAAACGGCCAGGAAGTAGCTGGTCGTATGGCACCGGTCTCCATGCAGGTCCACCCGGGGCCCGATGAGCATGTGCTTGTGGTACGCCTCTGGCGGATGGGGAAATCCGGCCACCAATTCAGCCAGGGCAGTTCGACCCTGGACGTGGTGCTCGGCAGCCCCCGCGAGGAGGTGGGCGTGGCGGCGTGTTGTCCAGATCGCCTCTTCGGTGAAGCAGTCGACCCAGTCCGAATAGGGCCCGTGGTCGAGGGTCTGTCCGTACCGATAGAGCGTGTCGAGTATGGCCGCCTCGTCCTCGAGGCGGTCCAGGCGGTCCGTGGTCGTTTCAGGAGAAATGGTCATCCGTCACCTCACGTCTTGATCGTCGGCGTCACCTCGCCGAGCCCGGTCGAGAATGGAAGATGGTACGACGGCCCGAAATCGGAAATCGAGATCCCGAAACGATCCCGTCGCCATTTGTAAATGGTCGATCAACGCTAACACAACCTGCGCCTGCCGAGGCCAGGCGATCCTGGCCATTCCGCGTGATTGCTCATCATCTCAGCCTACCGTTAGCCTCGGTTGCGGGCGAGTGGGTGAATGCCTAGGCTGAGATTGGAGTGACTATCGCAGGGACCGATATCTGTGCTCGGCGAGGTCGTTCGCCTTCTCAACTTCGGGACATTGACCTTGGTCAATGCTGGCTGAGGCGGCGACGAATCGTCCTAGCACGTGGTGGTCACTGACTATTGAACCTTATGGAGGGGAAATACCTATGGCTCTGAGCGCCGACGACCGGTTTTTGATCTTGGAATTGCTGGCCAAATACAACTGGGCGATTGACAATCGGCTGCCCGACGCCGCGGATGCGTGGGCCGAGGTCTTCGTCCCGGAGGGGCAGTTCAAGGTGTGGGTAGACCCTGGGATCGGCGTTCCGGCCCATGATGATCCGCAATCGGTTGGAGGCAGCGCACGCGTCAGTGCCGAGCCGTCGGTCTCGGTTGCCGGGCGCTCAGAGCTCCGTGCGTATGCCGAGCGGGCCCAACAGGCGCGCGCCCGGGCCGGATTTCACTATGTCGACAATGTGATCATCTCCGGTGAGGGGGATCGAGCGGAAATGCGGTGCTATCTGCGTTCCGTTCTGGCCCAGACAGAGAACGATGCAGAGCAAGTCATGGGCAATGGTTACTACCGAGATCAGTTGCGCAAGGTCGACGGACAGTGGAGATTCGAGAGCCGGAATCTCTTCGTCAGCTTGGCCGCCGCACTGAGGGGCCCGGTGGTGTAGCTCATAAGGCCCTGACCGCCGTGGCCAGATGATGCGGTCGGCGAGGTCGCCGAGTCCGCCGCTCCATCGTGACGTCAACCGGCGGTCTGGATCGCCTCTGCGATCTGGAGGAGGCTGTTGCCGCCGGTTTCCAACTGGCTGCGAGCCTGGCCCAGGGCGTCGGCTGATGGTTGCGCCAGTGCCGCGGTCAGATCGTGCTGGGCCACGGTGAGCGATGTCAGGGCCTGAGCCCAATGGCTGGCGAATGAAGCCGACGGGGGGGCAGGGAGGGCCTGGGCCGCGGCCAGGTCGACGCGCAGCCGAGCCGCATCTTGATCGAGCTGGGACGCGGGATGCGTGGCGCCGGCTGCAGTTGCATCCTGCACGGCGCGTACGTCGTCGATCAGGTTGATGATGGTCGGTACGGCGGAGCCGGCCCACGCTTGCGAGCCTCGAGGAGCGGGCGGAGTAGCCGGGGTGGGGTGACTGGTGGTGGCCAGGGCGACCCCGAGGAGGATGGCTGTGGCCACGGCTACCTCGACGAGGGCGGAACGCCAACCCGGTCGGACCAGGCGGAGACCTCGCCTCAGAAGCGGCCGAACTCCTGCGCCGGACGGGGCTACGCGGGTGCCTGGCTGAGCGGGTCCGGAGGAGCGAACGGGGCCGCCCCGCCTGTCAGTACCGCTCGGTCTGGAGGCCGCGTCCGGTCCGTCGGTGCGGTCAGGTCGGGAACGCCGCTCTCGGGCCGGTGGCGGCGCCGGGGGCGATCCGATCGGCTCCCAGGTGGGCCGCGCCGCTCTTCCGGACGAGGCGGGCCGGCCCCAGATCCCCGGATCGACGGGTGTGGCCATCGCCGGATCGCGCTGCCAAGGCAGTGATGAGAGGGCGTCGGGCGCGACGTGGAGCGGTGGGGGCCACGCCACCACCGGGTCCTCGCGTTGGATCTCAGGCGCACTCGTCAGGCCCCCAGGGTAGGTCGCCCGCCTGGTCGGGTCGCGGAGGTCGCCCGTCGGGCACAATGGCGTTCCGATGCGTCTCGTTGTTGCCACTTGCACGGTCGACTACGCCGGTCGGCTGTCTGCCCATCTTCCCTCGGCCACCAGGCTGTTGATGCTGAAGGCCGACGGGTCGGTATCCGTCCACTCCGACGGACGGGCGTACAAACCCCTCAACTGGATGTCGCCGCCCTGCCACCTGCGCAGCGAGCCCGACCGGTGGGTCGTCACGAACAACAAGGGCGAGACCCTCACCATCGCCATCGAGGAAGTGCACGCCGATCACAGTTACGACTTCGGGATCGATAGGGCTCTGCAAAAAGACGGAGTCGAAGCGCACCTCCAGGAACTGCTCGCCGCCCACCCCGAGGCGTTGGTCGAGGGGCTTCGCCTGGTGCGGCGCGAGTACCCGACCGACATCGGCCCGGTTGATCTGCTGTGCCGGGACACCGAAGGCCGGGTGGTCGCGGTCGAGATCAAGCGACGCGGCGAGATCGACGGGGTGGAACAGCTGTCGCGGTATCTGGAGCGGCTCGATCTCGACGGACGCATCCGGCCCGTGCGCGGCATCTTCGCCGCGCAGCAGATCAAGCGGCAAGCCCAGGTGCTGGCCGCGTCGCGGGGGATCCAGTGCGTCGAGGTGGACTACGACGAACTCCGGGGGCAGACACCGGCCGCCTTACCCTCTTTTAGGCCATTTAGCGCTGCTCATCAAGGGCTCTTTGTCGGTTGAACACAGGGTGTTCGCCGCATCCAGGGATGATCGGGGCACGATAATGCGCCAGTCCCGGTGGAGAGAGACGCGATGACATTCGTGACCGGGTCGAAGATGCGGCAAGATACTGGCGCTCCAGGCTCCTGACTGAAGCGTTTCCACCAACGGCCCGGCATCGTCGCCGTTTCGCGAGTCTCACGCGGGTTGAGACCACCGTCGAGGCAAGATCCTTTTTTGGTATCTAAACCGCGTAATACGCGGTTTAGATACCAAAAAGGAATCCAGGGTCGAGTCGGCCGGCCCTTTCGCGCTCAGGAACGTCTCCACCTCCGACGGCACATGCGAGTCGAGTCCGTCCGATGGCCCTTGCGACTCGAGTTGCCTGGCCGTTCCGCGCTCAGGGCCCGCCGGCGCCGTACTCCGCCGCCTCCGGCGAGGTCCCGAGCGACCCCGGGGCGATCCGGGTCGGCCCGGCGTGGGCCGAAGCTGCGTCGGATTGTCGCTCGGCGACGATGCGCACCGCCCGCACGAGCGGGTCCGCGATTGCGGTGGGCAACGGCTTGCCGTCGCGATGGACGTCCTCCAACTTGCGCTCCGGCACATGGACCGGCCCGGCCAGGGCGGCTCCGCCACCCGAGGCGGCCAGAATGGCAGCCAGAGCCCGAGCCAGTTCGGCTCGCGATCGGGGATTTCGGGGAGCCTGGTTGACCACCGGGACCAGTCGCGTCGGTGACACGCCGATGTCCGCCAACGAGCGGAGCAACCCGGCCAGCGAGTGGATCCCTTTGATGCCCGGCGCACCGACGACAAGCACGACGGTCGCCTGGAGCAACGCCGCCCGAGCCAGGTAGTTGCGCTCTTCGACGTCGATCGAGCCGCCTTCCGCCTCGCCCTCAACGTCGCCCGTCACGTCGGCCACCACCACCTGAAACGACCTCCGCAGCCCGGCCAGGCTGGCGTCGATCGCTCGGGGGCGCAGCGCACTCCAGGCTTCAGGTTTCCGCAGGCCGAGCAGGAGCCGGTAGCCCCGCCGGGGTACGTCGAACGTGGTCCGCCACACCTCGTCGACCTCGAGTCGGGTCAGGCGGTGGGCCTCCACCAGCTCTTGCACTCCGGGTCCGAGGTCTCGGGCGTCGTGGAGCATGGCCTGGTCCGCCCGCCGGGCCAGGTCGGCCAGCAGCACCCGCCGGCTATAGCGGGCATCAGCCGCCAACGCCTGGGCCAGTGCGATGGCCAGGGTCGACGTACCGGTGCCGCCTGGACCGCAGACGACGTAGAGCTGACCTAACCACAACGGAGGCGGATCGGTCTCGAAGGCGGGCGGCAGTTGATCCCCGCGGCCGATCATCTGACAGTGCACCGCCAAGACGTCGAGCAGCTCGGCCAAGGCGAAGTCGTCGGGAAGCTCTGCGGCGATGCCGAGCTCACCGCCGGAGTAGGCCGGAGATCGGGGCCCCCGGACGACGATCACGGGGGTAAACGCGGCTCGAGCTGCGTCCACCACGTCCCGGTCGAAGGCCGTCGAGCCCGAGTCGATGAGGAGAGCGGAGTGACGTCTTCCCGACGCCAGTCGACTTCGTACCTCCTCGGCCGATACGCACTTGACGAAGTCGGCCGCGATCGTGGCGGAGCTGACCCACTGGGCGACGGCATCGAACCAGGCGGCTCGGGGTGGAGCCAGGCCCAGCAGTACGTACCGTTCGCTGCTCACGATCGGTTGCTGCCGGAACCGGAACCGAGCCCCACCCCGTCCGAGGGCTCAGCCGCCACTAGGGACACGGTCGCCGCCTGTGACGCCTGTACGACGGCCTCGGCTTCGGCCAGGGATTGGACACCGATGGTGACCTGACCCGTTCCTCCCGACGCCAGCAACGCCGAGCCCGAGGTGACCAGGTCGATGAGCGTGGCGCCCCGGGCCACCACGGTCACGGTGGCCGCGCTGCCGCTGCCCAGGGTGGCCAACACGTCGACCAGCTGGCCGGAGGTCAGATTGGCCAGGGATACGGGGTTGACGGCAATGCTGACGGGCCGGAGAGCGGGGGTGCGGCTGGACGGAACCAGCATCGGGCCTTGGAGGAGCTCTCCAGCCTGGAGCCCGACCGCCAAGGTGCGGCCCTCGACCGTCCCCGGCTGGTGGAAGGCGATGGAGGCCGTGCTGCCTGCCAGGCGCATGGTCGCGGGAGCCACGTCTCCTGGGCCGATGACAGCTCCGGCCGCCAAAGGGTGGGTGGCAACCAGCCAGGGTTGCCCTGGGCTCGAGGACCCCGTCAGGACGATGGCGAAGACGACCACGGCGGCCACGGCAACCAGGAACCCTCCAACCACCGCCCGGCCTCCGGGCAGGGCCCGGCGCCGGCGCAGCCCGAGGGTTCGGCCATCGACATCCTGGTCGCGAGGGGTATCAGAGCCGGGCCGCCCGCCGTTGGCGCCCTGCTCGGCGGGCCCTGCGTCGATCCTCAGGACGGTCCGCCGCGGCACACATGAAATCTATCGAGAACCCACCTGTGTGTCTATACGGTGGCTATCATGGGCTTATGAGCGAAACGATCCAATGGATGGGCACGAGAGAGGCATGTGAGCGCCTTGGAGTGACCCTCCGGACGCTCTACCGGTTCATAGATGAGGGCCAGCTCCCTGCGTACAAGATGGGGCGGGTTATACGCGTCCAGGCGACCGACATCGAGGACTTCATCACCCGGATGCGTATCGAACCCGGCACCCTGGAGCACCTGTACCCCGAGCCAAAGCCCCGGGAGGGCAGGGAGACGCACCAGGACGTCGCTGGCCACTAATGCCCTGCTCACCCGGTCTGGCGGGCTTCACCGAAGTTCGCAGAGTCCCAACGCGTCAAGGCGTACGTAGGTCGGCCAGCGCGCCGGCCCATCGGCCTGGATAGTCATTACGTCGTCGCCCAGCGCGACGAGGAGGCCGGACGTTTCCTCGCCGGAGGTCGTGATGATGGTGACGGGAGCCCGCTCGTCGACGAGCATCGAAAGGGCAGCGGCGAGGGAGAGATCGAGAGGCGGTCGGCGGGCCCCGGTTGCAACCCCGGGTGGAACTCCAACCGCGCCACTCCGGGTCCCAGTTTCGGACCCCGCGGCTGGCCCGGAGGACCGGCTGCCGCCGGCGACTCCCGCAACCCCGCCACCGGCGACTCCCGCAACCCCGCCACCGGTGATTCTCGCAACCCCTCCGGTCGGAGCTGGCGGGCCGGGTGTGGGCACCGGCTCCGGCGCCAGCACGGAAATGGCTTCGAGCCGAATCAGGGCAAACCGGCCCAGACGGGACTCCAACACGCAGAAATCCCGGCCCACGCCTATGACCCGGCCTTGCCGGCGACGGCCGGCCACCGTCGCCGTCACCCCGTCCCGCCGCTCGGCCAGTTCGAGGAGCAGACCGGACCACGTGGCCGAAGCTGCCGCCTGGTCGCGCAGCGAGCGCTCCCGCGCCCTGCTGGTCGCGGCTCCCCGGGTCCGTTGGCCGGCCGCCCAATCGGCGAAGGCGGCGATCAGTTCGTCTCCGCTCGGCGGCCGGGGCACGGCGCGCCACGGTAGTTTGGCATTGATGGCGGACTGCCTCTTTTGTCGGATAGTTGCCCAAGAGATCCCCTCCGAAGAGGCGCTCTCGACCCCACGGACGTATGCCTTTTTCGACATCAACCCAGAAGCACCCGTCCACGTGCTGGTCGTGCCGCGCCTGCACATCGCCAACGCCGCCGAGCTCAACCAGTCGCACGCCGAGACCCTGGCCGAGATGTTCACCGCCGCCCACTCGATCGCCGTCGCCCAGGGCATCGCCGACAGCGGGTACCGGCTGGTCTTCAACGTCGGCGACGACGCGGTCAACACCGTCCCCCACCTCCACCTGCACGTCATGGGCGGGCGCCAGATGGGGTGGCCACCCGGGTGAGCCCCGGCTTGGCGCAGGTTCCCGCACTGAGGCGTTGCAGGCAGTAGCCTGACGCCGAGTTCGCCCGTGTCCACGACCGTCACCGTCACTGTCCCCAACCATCTGATGCCCCGGCTCGTTGGCCCGCTCAACGAGAACTTGCGGCTGGTGGAGGACGCCTTCGAGGGAACCTCGATTCACGCCCGCGGCAACGAGTTCACCATCGCGGGTGACGACGCCGCGATCGCCGCTCGGCTGGTCGACGAGCTCCGGCTTCTGCTCGAACAGGGCCAGGCGGTGGATCCCGAGGTCGTCCACCGCACCATCGACATGGTCCGGGCCGATGAGCGGCCGTCCGAGGTGCTGACGGCGGAGGTATTGCGCTCTGCTCGGGGTCGGTCGGTGCGGCCGAAGACCAGCGGCCAGAAGCGCTACGTCGATGCCATCCGGGACAGCGTGGTCACTTTCGGAGTGGGCCCGGCCGGGACGGGAAAGAGCTACCTGGCCGTGGCCCTCGCCGTGCAGTCGCTCCAGGCCAAGCAGGTCGACCGCATCATCCTGACCCGCCCGGCAGTCGAGGCCGGCGAGCGGCTCGGGTTTCTGCCCGGTGACCTGATGGCCAAGATCGATCCGTACCTGCGACCCCTGTACGACGCCCTTTACGACATGCTCGGCACGGAGGGAGCCAAGCGGCTGATCGACGCCGGAACCGTCGAGGTGGCCCCGCTGGCGTACATGCGTGGCCGGACGCTCAACAGCAGCTTCATCATTCTCGACGAGGCCCAGAACACCACCCCCGAGCAGATGAAGATGTTCCTGACCCGGATCGGGTTCGGGTCCAAGGTCGTCGTCACTGGCGACGACACCCAGGTGGACCTTCCCGGCGGCCGCTCCGGCCTGCTCGGCTTGGAGGGGGTGCTGACCGGGATCGACGGCCTTTCCTGGGTGCGGCTGGGACGTCGCGATGTGGTCCGGCATCGCATCGTGGCCGACATCGTCCGGGCCTACGAGGCGGCCGATCACGGGCCCGGGCCGGCCGATCGCCGCTCCTCTCCTGAGGCGGGTACCCCGGCAGACGGGTCAACCACCGCCGAGGTCGCCGGCATCACTGATCGAACCCGAAGTCGCACCGGCGTCGCCGGCGCCGGACCGGCCTAGAACCGGGGCTGGGGGGCCGGGTTCGGTGGGTGCCGTGGTATTCGGAGCAGACGAACAATCGGCCCACCCGGTCGACACCCTCCGCTGGATCAGCTTGGCGGAGGCGGTGCTGGCCGACGAAGGGGTGAGGGGGGAGACCGAGGTGTCGCTCCTGTTTGTCGACGAGGTGGCCATGGGCGATCTCAACTCCCGCTTCCTCGGCAAAGAGGGCCCTACCGACGTCTTGGCCTTTCCCATCGATGAGGAACCCGCGGATAGTGGACGGTCACCGGACTCAGGCGGTACCGGGCCGGGATTCACGGTCGAGCCTGAAGACGCACCCACCCTGCTGGGCGACGTGGTCATCTGCCCGGCCGTCGCCTTCCGGAACGCCCCCGAGCACGCCGGCACGTACGAGGATGAGATAGCCCTGCTCGTCGTTCATGGGCTGCTCCATCTGCTCGGCCTCGCCCATGACGAGCCGGCCGAGGCGGAGGCGATGGAGGCCAGGGAGCGCGAGCTGTTGGCCCGGCACTACCAGTCGGGCGAGTCGGGCCAGTCGAGCCAGTCGGGCCAGTCGGGCCAGTCGGGCCAGTCGGGTGGCGCCGGCAGCGTGGGGGGCGCCCCGTCGTGACCGGGGTGATGGCGGCGGTCAGCTCCTCAGGGCACCACTTCGGCACCACGGACGTCATCCTGGTCGTGGTCGTGGTGGTCCTGATCGCGTTGACCGGACTGCTCGCCATGTCCGAGACTGCACTCACCCGCACGTCCAAGGTGAAAGCCCAAGCGCTGGTCGAGGAGCACCGACGCGGCGCGCCCACCCTGCTCCGGCTCGTCGAGCGCATCGATTCGGTTCTCCCCGTCGTGCTGTTCGCCCTGGAGTTGTGCACCCTCGTGGCCGCGACCATGGTCGGGGTGATCGCCGCTCACGCCTTTGGCGGTTTGGGCGTGGTGGTGGCCACCGCGTTCGAGGTGGTGGTGATCTTCGTGCTGGCCGAACTGTCGCCGAAGACCTGGGCGATCCAGCACACCGAGAGGGCAGCCCTCGCCTCTGCTCCGTTTATCCGGCTCCTGGTGGCATTCAAACCTCTGGGCTGGGTGACCCGGGCCTTGATCGTGCTCTCGAATGCCATCCTTCCGGGCAAGGGGATGCGAGCCGGTCCGTACACCTCGGACGAGATGTTGCGGGCGATCGCCGACGAGGCGGCCAAAGAGGACGTCATCGAGAACGAGGAACGCACCCTCATCCACTCGATCATCGACTTCGGCGACACCGTCGTTCGGGACGTGATGGTGCCTCGCCCGGACATGGTCGCCGTGGAGTCGCACGCCCGGATCGTCGACGTCATCGACATCATCATCCCGGCTGGATTCAGCCGGATCCCGGTATACGGGCAGGGCATCGACGACATCGTGGGAATCGTCTACGCCAAGGACCTCATGCGTGCCGAGCGCGAGGCCCGGAACGAGGAGGCGGTGTCGACGATCATGAGGGAGGCCCAGTTCACGCCGGAGAGCAAGCGGGTGTCCGAGCTCATGCGCGAGATGCAAGCGGGCAAGTTCCACATGGCGATCGTCGTCGACGAGTTCGGCGGAACCGCGGGCCTGGTGACCCTCGAGGACCTGATCGAGGAGCTGGTCGGCGAGATCACCGACGAATACGACGTGGAAGAGGTGCCCTCGGAACGACTGGCCGACGGCACCGTGGTGGTCAACGCTCGCATGCCCGTCGACGAGGTCAACGAGTTGCTGGAAACATCCGAACTTCCCGAGGGCGACGAGTGGGACACCGTCGGGGGCTTGCTCTACAGCTTGCTGGGGCACGTACCGGTCGAGGGGGAGACGGCCGAAGTAGACGGTCACCGCCTGGTGGCGGAGCGGGTGCAGGGTCGCCGTATCGGTCGGGTTCGTATCTGTCCTCAGGCACCCGCCGAAGCGGAGAAACACAAAGGTGGCGTCCCGGACGCGTTGCCATGAAGTCCGGGTTTGCCACGCTCACCGGCCGGCCCAACGTCGGCAAGTCGACCCTGCTCAACACGATCCTGGGGCGCAAAGTGTCGATCACCTCGCCGGTGGCCCAAACCACCCGCAACCAAGTGCGCGGCGTGCTGACCAGGCCTGACGCTCAGGTGGTGTTCGTCGATACTCCAGGGATCCATCGACCCCGGACTCTTCTCGGCGAGCGACTCAATGACCGGGCGGCCGATGCCCTCGGGGGCGTGGACGTGACCATCCTGGTGGTCGACGCCACTGCACCTGTGGGGAAAGGTGACCGTTTCGTTGCCCGCCTGGTCTCCGATGATTCGATCTGCGTGGTCAACAAGGTGGATGCGGCCTCGCGCCAGCAGGTCCTGCAGCAGCTCGAGGCTGCGGTGGAGGTGCTTGGGTGTGACGAGGTGTTCCCGATTTCGGCCCGCACCGGCGAGGGGGTCGAGGCGTTGGTCGACGCCATCGTGGGTCGCCTGCCCGAGGGGCCGCTCCTCTACCCGGAGGACATGGTGACTGACGTGCCGGAGGCTTTTTGGGTGGCCGAGCTGGTTCGCGAGCAGCTGCTGGCCGTAACCCACGACGAGGTGCCGCACTCGATCGCCTGCCGGGTCACCGAATGGGAGTGGCCCCGGATCCGCTGCGAGATCCTCGTCGAGCGGGACTCGCAGAAAGGCATCGTCATCGGACGCGATGGGGCGGTGCTCCGGGAAGTAGGCATACGAACCCGGCCGCAGCTGCCTCCCGGCGCCTATCTGGAGTTGTTCGTGAAAGTCGACAGGGACTGGCAACATCGCCCCAAGGCCCTCGAGCGCCTCGGTTACTGACGGTCGGGCGGCGGCTGGCGGATAGCCCGCTGGCCTGCTTCCTCGCTCCGCCTTGTCGCTCGCAGGCACCTCCGCCCACCCGCTCGTTGCTCGCCGCCCGCCTGGAGGCTCCTCTGACACAAACGCGGCACGAGTGTCCTTCGCCGACCCGATGCGTGTCACGTTGTGGTCATATGTAGCCACAACGTGACACGAGTGGCTGCTCGCTCGAACACGCGTGCCGCGTTTGTGTTCCTGCCCGCCAGAGGGAGGTCGCCGGCGACGGCCCGAGCAGTGGGCCCCTGGCGAAGGACTCACCTCGAACGTGCGCCGCCCGCGGTCCGCCGGCTTCCTGTCCGCCGGCGACCCGGCCGCTCCTCGTAGGGTGCGAGCGGTTACCCGCCGGCGCCGCCGGCGCGGAGGGGCGCCAGGAAGGCCTCGACGTCGGAGCGGAGCCTCGTCCGGCGCATGGGGGGCAGAGCCCGGATCAGGTCCCAGCGGTACCTCGCCTTCCCGAGGCGGGGGTCGAGAACGGCGACCACGCCGCGGTCGGAACGGGAGCGAATCAGGCGGCCGGTGCCCTGGGCCAGGAGGGTCGCGGCGCGAGGGATGTCGATCAAGCTGAAGGCGTCCCGGCCCAGGTTGGCCCTCCGAGCCTGGAGCAGGGGATCGTCGGGTCGCGGGAACGGCAACCGGTCGATGGCGACGACGGACAGAGCCGCCCCGGGCACGTCCACGCCTTGCCAGAATCCCATGGTGGCGAAGAGGCAGGAGTGTTCATCCGCGCTGAAGCGGGCCACGAGTGCGGGCTTGGGCAGGTCCGACTGGGTGAGCACGGTCCACGGGACCCGGCCGCGCACCGCCTCGGCCCCGGCCGTCATGGCCCGCCAACTGGTGAACAGCGCCAGGGTCCGGCCTTCGGCCGCGTGGATCAGGGCGACCAGCTCCTCGAGCATGGCGGCCGCGTAGCTCGGATCCCGAGGGTCAGGAAGATGCAGCGGGCAGTACAGCAGGGCCTGCTCGTCGTAGGCGAACGGACTGCCCACGTCCAGGACCTCGAACGAGCCGCCAGGCAGGCCCAGGCGTTCGCCCAGGCGGGGAGGGATGGTGGCGCTGGTCAGGATCGCCGTGGGGGCGTCCTCACGATCCCAGAGCCGTTCCCGGAACGACGCCCCCACGTCCAGCGGAGCCACCCGCAACAGCGGGGCGTGCTCTGGGCCCTCGACCCAGGCCACCTCGTTGGCCGACAGCTCCAGCACCTGGTCCAGGTCGCGCAACAGATGGGTGGCCGCCTGCATCGATCGGAGATGGCGGGCGCGCAGGCCCAGATCGCCCCCCGCCGGCTCGGCGCCACCGTCCGCGGCGTCGAAGCTCGACTGCCCGCCGGCCCGGCTGGCCTGGCGGACGTGGGCCTGGAGGCGCTGCACTCGGGCTCGGGCCACCGTGAGGCGATCCTGGGTGGCCTCGTCCAGCGGTCGTTGCAAGGCCGCCCCACGGTGGGGCCGCAGGGCCTCGCTCAACAGCAAGGCGGCGTCCTCGACCTCGAGGGCGGGGGCCTGGTCGTCGAGCAGGGGGCGGCTGGCCCGGGCGAGCGCCTGAAAACGCCCGGCCCCGATCTCGAACCCGAACGCGCCCGAGGCGATGTCCTCCAGCTCGTGAGCCTCGTCGAAGACCACCAGGTCGTGGGGAGGGAGCAACTCACCGCCGATCGCCAGCGCCGCCGTGTACAGGTGGGTGTTGACGACCACCACGTCGGCCTGGGCGGCGCGTTGCCGGGCGGCTTCGGCGAAGCAGACCGATCCGGACGGGCAGCGGCCCGCGCCGGGACAGTCCCGCGCCCCCACGCTCACTTGGGCCCAGGCCGTGGGGCTCGGTTCCCAGGCCAGGTCGGCCCGGTCGCCGGTCTCGGCCGTCGCGGCCCATTCGACCAGCCGCCACACTTCCCGCCCGAGGGGACCCAGGCTTTCCGCCTGTCCGCCGGCTGCGGGGCCGCTCGGGCTCAGGGGGGCGTCGGCCCGGCGGAGACCGGCAGCGCCCGACCGCCGCTCACTCGACTGCCGCTCACTCGACCGCCGCCGACCCGTTCCGGCTACCGAGGCAGCCCCTGACCTTGCGGTTCCGAACAGGTCTGCCAGCTCGGGCTCTTCCTCTCCGAAGAGGTCCCTGGCAGGTGAGCCCTCGTCGCTCGCCGCGGTCGACGGACTGCCGGTCCCGCTCCCGCCCGGTTGGGCCGGGACCGGATGGCCCGTCTCCGGGTCGAGCACCAGCTGCTGGTCACCGCCGGCCACCTCGGCCACCCGCTGCCGGCAGATGTAATTGGACCGGCCCTTGAGCAGTGCGAACTCGAAGGGCACGCCCAGCTGGCCGGCGAGCTGAGGGAGATCGCGGCTGGCGAGCTGGTCCTGCAGGGCCTTGGTGGCAGTGGACACCACCACCCGGGTGCCGAGGACCAGCGCCGGTACCAGGTAGGCGAGGCTCTTGCCCGTACCGGTGCCGGCCTGGACTACCAGGTGGCGCTGCTCCTTGATCGCCCGGGCCACGGCTTCGGCCATCGCCACCTGGGCGGGTCGGTCCTCGTGCTGGGCCAGCCCGGCGGTGGCTCGAGCCAAGGCGGCAGGGACGGAGGGATCGGGCACCGGATGCAGGCTATGGCGCCGGCCACCGGCCGCTGCGGGACACCCGGACAAAAAGAACTGGGCTCATACGCCTCCGGCTGTTCACCGGACTCCGGCGAGAATCGAACCGAAAGCGCTCTCTGGTCGCCTCCCGCCCGACCGCATCGGGAGCGCTCAGAGGCAACCCGTCAACTGGGGGTAGCTTTCAGCACGTGCTCAACGGCGTCGATCCCACTCGCATGCCCCGCCACGTGGCGTGCGTGATGGATGGCAACGGCCGTTGGGCGACCAAGCGGGGTCTGCCTCGCACGGAGGGGCACCGGGCTGGGGAAGACGCACTCTTTGATACGACCTGCGGGGCGCTCGAGATTGGCATCAAGTACTTCACCGTCTACGCCTTCTCCACGGAAAACTGGCGGCGTCCCCACGAGGAGGTTCGTTTTCTCATCAACGTGATCGCCGACCAGCTCCTGACCCGCCGGCGGGATGAGTTGCATGCGCGGGGTGTGCGCATCCGCTTCATCGGCCGTCGGGACTGGCGGGTGCCTCGATGGGTGCTGCGCCGAATGGACGAAGCCGCCGAGCTCACCAAGGACAACCGGGCGCTCACGCTGACTGTGGCGTTCAACTACGGGGGGCGAGCCGAGATCGTGGACGCGGTGAAGGCCGTGGTGGCCTCCGGCATCAGTCCCAACAAGATCGACGAGCGCACCATCCACCGGTATCTCTACGACCCCGACCTGCCCGACCCCGACCTGGTGATCCGGACGTCCGGGGAATTCCGGCTTTCCAATTTCCTGCTCTGGGAGCTGGCCTACAGCGAGCTGGTGTTCACCGACACGCTGTGGCCCGATTTTCGGCGGGAGCACCTCCTGGACGCCGTGCGCGAGTTTCAAGCCCGGGACCGCCGCTACGGCCGCACGGAGCGGCCCGATGCCGGGATCCCGAACTAGCCGTGGGCCTCTACCGCGACGAGGGAGTGGTGCTCCGTACCCACAAGCTCGGCGAAGCCGATCGCATCGTGGTGCTGATGACCGCCGGGCGCGGCAAGGTTCGCGCCGTGGCCAAGGGGGTGCGCAAATCCGGCAGCCGCTTCGGGGCGCGGCTGGAACCGCCTAACCGGGTCAGCCTCATCCTGTACGAAGGTCGGGAGCTCGACACCATCACCCAAGCCGACACCGTCGAGCACTTCCGGGCGGTCCGCGAGCGTCTCGACCTGCTGACCGACGCCATCGCCCTCGTCGAAGCGGTCGACCAGGTCGCTTTGGAGGGAGAACCCAACCGCCCCGTCTACCAGATGCTGACCGGCGCCTTGCACACCTTGGCTGGGACGGACGGTCGTTCCCCGCTGCTGGTCGCGGCCTTCTTCTGGAAGCTGCTCGCCCTGGAGGGCGTGACCCCCGTGCTCGACAGCTGCGCCCGCTGCGGGGCCGAGGCCACCAGTCGCGAGCTCGTCGGATTCGACTTCGTCGAGGGGGGCGCCCTGTGCCGCGAGGATCGGCGAGGGGCCGCCATCGTCCCAGGTTCGCTCGAGCTGATACGGCGCATCCTCGGCGGCGATCTGGCTGCCGTCCTTCGCGAGCCCCCCGGCCCGGCCCCCGCCCAGGTCGCGGCCCTGGGCACGACCGCGCTCGAAGCGCACCTGGAACGGCGGCTGCGGACCGTACACCTCCTGGGCGACGGGTAGCCGCGGCCCGGCAAAAGCGGACCCGGCCGTCAGGACGGGCCGGGTAGCCTCGACCGTCATGACGCCGACCATGGACGACATCGTGAGGCTGTGCAAGGCGCGCGGCTTCGTCTTTCCGTCGGCTGAGATCTACGGCGGGTTTCGCTCCACCTACGACTACGGCCCCCTGGGCGTGCTCATGCTGCGAAACGTCAAAGACGCCTGGTGGCGCTCCATGGTCCAGCTCCGCCACGACGTCGTCGGCCTCGACGCAGCCATCATCTCCAGTCCCCGGATCTGGGAGGCCTCGGGTCACCTGGCCAACTTCACCGACCCATTGGTCGACTGCCGCAACTGCAAGGAACGCTGGCGGGCCGACCATCTCGGACCCGACCCGGAGGACGGCAAGATCCATTGCCCCAACTGCGGCAGCACGGATCTGACCCAACCCCGAGCCTTCAACTTGATGTTCAAGACGTTCGTGGGCCCCGTCGAGGACGAGAGCAGCGTCGCCTACCTCCGGCCCGAGACGGCGCAGGGTCACTTCGTGAACTTCCTCAACGTGATGCAGACCTCGCGGAAGCGGCCACCGTTCGGGATTGCCCAGATCGGCAAGTCCTTTCGCAACGAGATCACCCCGGGCAACTTCGTGTTCCGGACGCGGGAATTCGAGCAAATGGAGCTGGAGTTCTTCGTTCCTCCCGCCGACGCCGACGAGTGGTTCGAGTACTGGTGCCAGCAACGACACCATTGGTACGTCGACCTCGGCATTCCTGCCGACATGCTGCGCCTCCGGGAGCACGCCAAGGAGGAGCTGTCGCACTACTCGGTGGCCACCAGAGACGTGGAGTTCCTCTTCCCCTGGGGTTGGGGCGAGCTCGAGGGCATAGCCAACCGTACGGATTACGACCTGCGGGCCCACAGCCGGGCGAGCGGCGAGAAGCTGGAGTACTTCGACCAGGCATCCGGGACCCGCTACACGCCGTACGTCATCGAGCCGGCTGCCGGCGCCACCCGCACCATGATGGCCTTTCTTCTGGCCGCCTACGACGTGGACGAAGTCGGTGGTGAGGTGCGTACCGTCCTTCGTCTCCATCCGCGTTTGTCGCCCTATCAAGTGGCGGTGCTCCCACTGTCCCGCCAGGAGCGGCTGGTTCCCGTCGCTCGCGAAGTGTTGGAGCTGGTGCAGCCCATCGCCGTGTGCGATTACGACGAGACCCAGTCGATCGGCCGGCGGTACCGTCGCCAGGACGAGATCGGGACGCCCCTCGCGGTCACGGTGGACTTCGATTCGCTCGAGGACCGGGCCGTGACGATCCGGGATCGCGACACCACCCAACAGGTTCGGGTCCCGATCGCCAAGCTGGTGGACGAGATCACCAGCCGGCTGGCCAGATAACTCCCTCGAGCGGAACGGGTTCACCCATCCGAGCTTTTAGACTCGGGGCATGACGTTCGTTTTTGCCTTCGACCACCGGTACCGCAAACCGCCCATGGAGCTCAAGGACCTGCTCGGTGGAAAAGGCGCCAACCTGGCCGAGATGACCTCGGTGCTGGCCCTGCCGGTACCTCCGGGCTTCACCATCACGACCGACGCCTGCCGGGCCTACATGGCCAGCGGTTGGCCCGACGGTTTGTCCGACGAGGTCGCCAAGCACGTCCGCCGGCTCGAGAAGACGATGGGGAAAAAACTGGGCGACGCGTCGGACCCGCTCCTCGTGAGCGTCCGCTCGGGCGCCAAGTTCTCCATGCCGGGGATGATGGATACGGTCCTCAACCTCGGTCTCAACGACGCGTCGGTCAAGGGTCTCGCCGACCAGACGAGCGACGAGCGCTTCGCCTACGACTCCTACCGGCGGTTCATCTCCATGTACGGCCGGATCGTCCTCGGCATCGACGGTGGGCTGTTCGACGGTCCTTTCGAGGAAGCCAAGGCGTCTGCGGGAGTTGACAACGACGCCGAGGTCCCGGCCGATGCTCTGAGCGACCTGTGCCAAACCTACAAACGGGTCGTGGAGGACGCCACCGGTCATCCTTTTCCCCAAGAACCCAACGAGCAGCTGAACGGGGCGATCGAGGCCGTCTTCCGATCCTGGAACGGCGCCCGGGCTGTGGCCTATCGGGTCCGCGAACGCATTCCTCACGACCTGGGCACTGCCGTCAACGTCCAGACCATGGTGTTCGGCAACCGGGACGACAACTCGGGTACCGGCGTGGGCTTCACCCGGGACCCGGCGAGTGGTGCGAAGGGGGCCTACGGCGACTTCCTCGTCAACGCCCAGGGCGAGGACGTGGTGGCCGGCATTCGCAACACGCTCCCGCTGGCCGCCCTGGAGGACCGCTTCCCGGCCATCTTCAAGGAGCTGATGGCCATTTTCGCCCGCCTCGAAGGGCACTACCGGGACATGTGCGACACGGAGTTCACCATCGACCAGGGCAAGCTCTGGATGCTGCAGACCCGGGTGGGCAAGCGCACCGGGCGGGCCGCCTTGCGGATGGCGGTCGACATGACGAAGCAGCGGGGGTGGAAGATCAGCCGCGAGGAGGCGATCTCCCGCATCACGGGTGACCACCTCGACCAGGTGCTGCACCCGCAACTCAAGGGCACCAACCTCCGGGTTATTGCCACCGGGCTGGCCGCGTCGCCTGGGGCCGCAGTCGGTGCCGCTGTCTTCGACGCCACCAGGGCCGAGGCCGCGGCCGCCCGGGGCGAGCGGGTCATCCTGGTCCGCAGCGAAACCTCACCCGAGGACGTTCACGGCATGATCGCGGCCCAGGGCATCCTGACGGCCCGAGGCGGGTTGGTCAGCCACGCCGCGGTCGTGGCCCGAGGCTGGGGCAAGCCGGCGGTGGTGGGGGCCGAGTCGGTGCGTATTTCCGGCGACCGTTTTACCGCCGGAGACGTGACGGTGCACGAGGGCGACATGATCTCCGTCGACGGCAGCACCGGGCGGGTCGTGTTGGGCGAGGCCGAACTGGGTGCAGCGGAGGCCCCGCCCGAGTTCGATGTGATCCTGCGTTGGGCCGACAAGATCCGCAAGGGGCGGTTGGCGGTGCGGGCCAACGCCGACAACGGTCCCGACTCGGCCAACGCCCGGTCCTTTGGGGCGGAGGGGATCGGCCTGTGCCGCACGGAGCACATGTTCCTGGCCGACGACCGGCTGCCGATCGTGCGGCGCATGATCCTCGCCGGCAGCGCCGAGGAGGAGGCCGCCGCCCTGGAGGAGCTCCGCGTGGCCCAGAAGGAGGACTTCGTGGCCATCCTCGAGGCCATGGACGGGCTGCCAGTTACCGTCCGGCTGCTCGACCCGCCTCTTCATGAGTTTCTCCCGTCGACTGAGGAGCTGGAGATCAAAAGGGCGGTGTCGGGGCTGTCCACCGAGGAGGAGCGGCTGCTCGAAGCCGCCCAGGCCTGGCACGAGTTCAACCCGATGCTCGGCACGAGGGGCGTTCGGCTCGGGGTGATCAAGCCGGGGCTGTATGGCATGCAGGTGCGGGCCTTGATGGAGGCGGCGACGGATCGCGTGGCCGCGGGCGGCAAGCCCAAGGTGGAGATCATGATCCCCCTGACCGTGACCAGGGAGGAGCTGGGCCTGGCCCGGTCGTGGGTGGAGGACGCCATCGCCGCGGAGAAGGGGAATCGCCGAAAGAAGCTGGAAGTCACCATCGGCACTATGGTCGAGACGCCCAGGGCCGCCTTGCGCGCCGACGAGATCGCTGAAGAGGCCGACTTCTTCAGCTTCGGCACCAATGACCTCACCCAGATGACCTTCGGCTTCTCACGCGACGACGTCGAGGGGCGCATGATGAGCGCCTACCTGACCGAAGGGCTGCTGAAGCGCAACCCCTTCGAAACCATCGATCAGACCGGTGTCGGCGAGCTGGTGGCGGACGGAGTCAAACGAGGTCGCCACACCAAGCCCGATCTGAAGATCGGCGTCTGCGGCGAGCACGGTGGTGATCCGGAGTCCATCGACTTCTTCTACCGGGTCGGGCTCGACTACGTGTCGTGCTCGCCGTTCCGTGTACCTATCGCCAGGCTGTCGGCTGCGCAAGCGGTCATCGCCAACGGCTAGCGAAAGAGGCAGAATCGCGCCGTACAGGGTTGGGAGGCGCCCTAAGGACATGACGTGGGGATAGTCGACGAGGACATCGCCCGGGTCCGGGATGCGACCGATTTCGTCGCGGTGGCCAGCGAGCATCTCGCGCTGCGCCGGGTAGGCACGCGGTGGGTGGGCCTGTGTCCGTTCCACAGCGAGAAGTCGCCGTCGTTTTCTTTGAACGCCGAGCTGGGCTTTTACTACTGCTTCGGATGTGGCGCCAAGGGGGACGTGATCACGTTCGTTCGGGAGGTCGACCACCTCGATTTCGTGGAGGCGGTCGAAAACCTGGCTGCTCGGGCCGGGATCACGCTGCGCCACGACGACCAGGCTGCCGGGCGCGACCACCACCGCCGCGCTCGCATCCAGGAGACCCTGGCCCAGGCCATCGCCTGGTACCACGACCGCCTGCTGGACGCCGGCGACGCCGCCTCGGCCCGGTCCTACCTGCGCCGGGAGCGAGGCTACGACGGAGAGCTGGTTCGGCATTACCGGCTTGGTTGGGCTCCCGAGGGCTGGGATCAGCTGGTGCGCGCCCTGGAAATCGTCCCCCGCGACCTCGTCGACGCCGGCTTGGCCACCGTGGGCGAGACCGGCCGCTACACCGATTTCTTTCGCGGCCGGCTGCTCTTTCCCATATTCGACGCCGCGGGCCAGCCGCTGGGTGCGGGTGGGCGGCTGTTGCCTGGAGGTCGCGGCCCCAAATACAAGAACACTCCCGGCACCGCGGTCTACGACAAGAGTCGGGTGCTCTACGGGCTGAACTGGGCCAAGAAGGCCATCGTCGATGTTGGGCGGGTGGTCGTGTGCGAGGGGTATACCGACGTCATCGGGCTGCAGCAGGCCGGGGTGTGGGAGGCAGTAGCGACGTGCGGCACGGCCCTGGCCGATGGCCACGTGCGGTCGTTGACCAACTTCGCCCGTCGGATCGTGCTGGCCTACGACGCCGACGGCGCCGGGCAGGCGGCCGCGGAGCGGTACTACGACTGGGAACGCCGCTTCGAGGCCGACATTCGGGTGGCGATTCTCCCGGCCGCCACCGACCCGGCGGACCTGGCCCGGGCGGACCCGGAGGCGCTCGTTCGCGCCGTCGATGACGCCCAGCCCTATCTGGCCTTCCGACTGGAGCGCCAGTTCGGGCGAGCCGATCTCAAGACGCCCGAGGGACGGGCCCGAGCCGCCGCCGATGCGATGGGAATGATCTCCGAGCATCCCAACCCGCTGGTCCGGGACCAGTACCTCATGCAGGTGGCCGACCGCTGCCGGGTGGAACCCGGTCGACTACGGCAGCTCGCTTCCGAGGCCGAGCGGACTACGTCCGGAGGCCGGGATTCGGGGCGCGGCGGCGGGTCGCAGCCCCGCAATGGCACACGCGGTGCTCCGGCTGGGGGAGCACCCGACGGGCGGGCCGATGCGGGCCTCGAGCCGATCTCCCTCGCAGGTCCGGAGTTGGAAGGCTTACGGTTGGCGGTCCATCGGCCGGCAGACGTTGCCGATCGGCTGGAGTCCGTGCTGTTCTCCCATCCACTGGCGCGCGCCTGCTTCGAGGCCCTGTCGGTGTCGGCGACGTTGCACGACGCCATCGAGGCGGCCGACCCCCAGGCCGCGGACCTTTTGCAGCGCCTGACGGTGGAGGAAACGGACGCGGACGCCGACGCGGTCATGATAAGACTCGCGGAACGGGCCGGTAACCGCGCCGTCCGTGACCTCGAATCCGAATGGCGTCAAGCTGATGCGGCCGGGCAGGCGGCGTACGCTCCGGTTGTTTCGTGGTTGAAGCTGAGCGTCGAGACCATGCGCACCGAAGATCCAGCCGGGCGGGGCGCGGCCTTGGAGGCGGAGCAGTCGTTGGTAGGCTGGCTCGTGGCTCGCGATGAAGCGGAGCGCCAGACGGAGGCGACGCGATGAGTGAGGGGGGCGCTATACCGTTTACGTCGGCAGGGGCTCCGACCGTCGACTTCGTCGCGCTGTTGCTGCTCGGCCGGGAACGGGGCTATCTGACCCCCGACGATCTCATCAGCGTGATGGAGTCGGTCGAACTGACGCCGGCGTTGATCGATGCGACCATCGGTCGGGTACGAGCCGAGGGCATCGAATGGCGGGACGACACCTACCTCGAATCCGTTCTGGACACCGATCTCGGTCCTGAAGCGGTCGAGCTCACCGACCTGGAGGAGCTCACCGACCTGGATTCCTTGGAGGAAATCTCCGAGATCGAAGAGATCGACGACTTCCAGGAGCTCGACGAGGGGGCGGCCCAGGACGGCTTCGTTTCCGAGCCCGATGACGGCGAGGATGCCGTGGCCCAGTCGGGGAGTGCTGACGCCCTCATCGAGGACGGGGAAGCGTCGGAAGCGCTCGCTCGGCTGGGGTCGACGGGTTCGCTCCGGAGCCGAGGTCGGGATTCCTCGCCGGATGCTCGTCTCGACCTGGACCTGTCGAGCGGCGGGTCCTCCGATCCCGTCCGCATGTACCTCAAGGAGATCGGCAAGGCCAAGCTGCTGACCGCCACCGAAGAGGTGGTACTGGCCCGCTGCGTCGAGCAGGGCCTGGCGGCCACGGAACGGCTCATGGAGTGCGAGGACGAGTCTGCGCTCCTATCCGATCGGGAGGGGACAGGCCGCGACGAAAGACTCCGGCGTGAGGGTCTGGTGGCCAAGCGGATCCTGGTCGAGTCCAACCTGCGCCTGGTCGTGTCGATTGCCAAGCGGTACCGCAACCGGGGCATGGCGTTCCTGGATCTGATCCAGGAGGGCAACCTGGGCCTCATGCGGGCGGTCGACAAGTTCGACTACACCAAGGGGTTCAAGTTCTCCACCTACGCCACGTGGTGGATCCGCCAGGCCATCACTCGAGCCATCGCCGACCAGGCGCGCACCATCCGGATCCCCGTGCACATGGTGGACACCATCAACAAGGTGATGCGGGCCCAGCGCCAGCTGCTCCAGGACTACGGGCGGGAGCCGACCGTGGACGAGGTGGCGGTCCGGGCCGAGATGACCCCGGGCCGGGTGCGCGAGATCCTGAAGGTAAGCCAGGAGACGGTGTCGCTCGAGCAACCGATGGGCGAGGACGACTTCAGCTTGTCCGACCTCATAGAGGACGAGGGCGCTATCGCCCCCTCGGAGGCGGCCGCCCGGGCGATGCTCAACGAGGCCGTCAACGAGGCCCTCTCGGAGTTGTCCGAACGGGAGCGACGGGTGGTCCGGCTGCGTTTCGGCCTGGACGACGGCGAGATGCGCACCCTCGAGGAGGTCGGCCGGGAGTTCGGGGTGACCCGAGAGCGGATCCGGCAGATCGAGTCGAAGACGCTGGCCAAGTTGCGGCATCCCATGCACAGCGGGCACCTCCGCGACTACCTCGACGACGAGTAGCGTCGCCCCGGCTGCCTGCGGGGTGCCGCGAGGCGCGGGTCCGCTGACCCACTGGTCGCTTCGGCTTGGTCGGTCCGAGAGAAGGTGGCTGCTCCGGGGGAGAGACTCGAACTCTCAACCGACGGATTAACAGTCAGATCCTGGTCGTTGACGCGCCACCCTGGGCACGGGGTTGGCGCTAGTTCGTTTCTCGTCTCCTCTTTCGCCTGCCTCCCGGGGGCATTGATGGCTGAGGTCGTATTGGTGGGATTCAACTACTTAGCTGCGGTCGGGCACTGCGCCTTTCGGACCTGGGCGATGGGGGAGCGCGCGTTCGAGGAGGCCGCGAACGACGACAACATGGAGCTGATGAAGCGCGAGCTGCTCGATGCCCTCCAATCAGCTGCGGCCGGCTTAACGACGTCGCGCAGCGACTGGCACGCGACCTCTGGCAGGCGACCGGTGGCATCGCTGCTGGTAACCTGGGACGAAGTCGTCTCGCTCGTGCATCTGATGCGCCTCTCGCTCGACTGCGGGCCCGAGTGGCGGGAGATCCGGGATAGACCGCTACAGAATCAGCGCCGATTGCTTAGCCATCCTGAAGTACGCAACCGATTGGTCAACGCCGCGCATCATGGCGACTAGGGGAAAACGATTGGAGCGGAGCCGGATCGACCTGGTTTCGAAAAGCTGTATGTCCTGTGCTCACCGCTCGGATGCAACCCAACTGTTGCTGAAGAGGCGCGTCGACGGAGAGCCCACCCAGTCGAGGCGATGATCCATTTGGCGCTTGAGAATGCCTTCCGCACCTTCTTCCTTCGTTGGATTACGGCTCAACCTGAGCACGAACTTGTGCAGCGGTCACGAAATCCTCATACCGCGATGACCTTCTCGGACTCCGGAGCACACGGCAGCTAGATAATTGACGCTTCGATCCAAACGTACATGCTGGCGTACTGGGTTAGCGAGCGGCAGATGATTACCATCGAGGAGGCAATCCGCATGATGACATGGCAGCCGGCACAGCTGTGGCGTATGCACGACCATGGACTCCTCGCACGCTGATACGCCGCCGAGATCACCATTTCCGACCGCGACGTCGTAGCCCCGCTAATGCCGCAAGTTGTAGAAGACCTACCTGGGGGCCCGCCGTCTCGTCCAGCAGGCCCAGGGATACATGGCCACCGTTGTCAATGGCCGAGTCCTCATGCGCGGCGGAGAGCTCACGGCAGCCGCCCCGGCCAACTCCTTCGTGCCGGTCGTAATCGCTCGATTGTATAATAAGGTAGAGCATCTACTAGATATCTTGACAGGAGTAAGTTCCTCCCGTTGACGGACGGCTGGTGTGGGTTGCGACTTGGTGGCTCTGGCTCGGTCTCGGCCCATACGGACGTTGACGGCCCGAGCTTTTGCCCCGAGTGTTGGGTCGAGCGGAAGTCGGACTAGAGTCTGTTCCGTATTGCAGGCCCAAAATACGCAGGGGAGAGTGATGTGCTGGATTTGGTGATTCGGGGCGGCTTGATCGTCGACGGCACGGGGCGACAAGCCCGCAACGGGGATATCGGTATTCGGGGCGGAACGATTGCGGCAGTGGGAGAGGTCGACGAAGCCGCACGCGCCGTACTGGACGCTGACGGTCTGGTGGTCGCTCCCGGCTTTGTCGATCTCCACACCCACTATGACCCTCATGTCATGTGGGATCCGGCCGTGACGCCTTCCTCGCTCCATGGGGTGACGTCCGTCATTGGCGGGAATTGTGGCTTCACCATCGCCCCGATAACCCCTGACGCGGCCGAGTACTTGGTGCCGATGCTCGCCAGGGTCGAGGGTATGCCCCTCGACTCGCTCGAGAACAGCCTGGACCTGAACTGGGACACATTCGGTTCGTGGCTTGCTCGCCTGGATGGTGGTGTCGGTGCGAACGTGGGATTCCTGGTGGGCCACAGCACATTGCGGCGATTGGTGATGGGCGAAGATGCTGTCGGCCGCACCGCTACGGCCGACGAGGTCGACCACCTGGTTCGCCTTCTCCATCAATCCCTGGATGAAGGCGCACTGGGCTTCTCGTCCTCGCACGGTCCGGCGCATCGAGACCACCACGGCGATCCTGTCCCATCGCGCTGGGCCGACGGCGACGAATTGGTGACCCTGGCGGCCTCGGTTTCCGATCACGAGGGCACCACCTTGGAGTTCATTCCGAGCACGCTGCGTGAGTTCACCGCCGGCGATGTGGAGAACATGATCGCCATGTCCAGAGCAGCACGGAGGCCACTGAACTGGAACCTTTTGACCGTCCTGGCGGGCGATGGCGACCGCGAGCGGAGAGAATCTCTTCTATCGCTCTCCGATCGGGCCGCGTCCGAGGATGCCATGGTGCGGGGCTTGACGTTGCCTATGCCGCCCACGGTTCGTCTGAACTTCCTGACGGGTTTTGTCTATAACGGTATTCCTGGCTGGGCAGATTTGATCTTTCGGGCATCGCCTCCGGAACGGATACAAGCACTCCGCGATCCGGCGGTACGGGCGAAGCTTCGGGTGGGAGCTCCTTTGTATCAGACGAGGGAGGTGACCGACTGGGAGAATTGCACCATCGGTGATACTGCTTCCCCGGCGCTGGGCCCTCTTGTCGGCCGACGGGTGGGCGACATAGCCGCCGAGAGAGGTGTAGACGGCTTTGACGCCTTGCTCGATATTGTCATCGCCGATGAGTTGCTGACCGGCATCCTTCTCCACTTCGAGGACAACGATGCTTTGTGGGCGCAGCGGGTCGAGCTGTGGCGAGATGAGCGTGCTGTGCTCGGAGGATCGGATTCAGGCGCTCACTTGGACATGCTGAATACCTTTTGCATGCATACGACCTTCCTGTCTGAAGCTGTGCGCAAGCGTCAGCTGCTGTCCCTGGAGGAGGCTGTCTGGCGCATCACCGATGTTCCTGCCCGCTTCTACGGGCTCAAGGGTCGTGGGCGGCTCGCACCAGGCTGGTCGGCGGACTTAGTGGTGTTCGATCCGTCGAGTGTCGGTCCGGGGAGCATCGAGTTCCGGGCAGATCTACCGGCCGGAGGACGTCGGCTCTACAGCCGTCCAACCGGCATAGAGTGGACCATAGTCAATGGGGTCGTTACCACCCACCGTGGAGCGTTGGCCGGAGCCACCCCAGGAACGGTCTTCAGGTCCGGGCGCGACACCGAGACCGTACTTCCGGGGCAGAGACTTTTCGGGTAACGTCAGTCCTTCAGGAGAGTTCGGTCGGTACTGCGCATTCCGTCGGCACGTGAGTGCCACGGAATGAGACCGTGTAGGCGAGTGTCACCTGGCCTCTTCGATCAGCGATATCGTACAGATCTCCGCTCTGAGCGGATCACCAGTCCTCCCGAGTCGTTCGCCCGTACGACGCCTGATGGATCGGGGCGTCTCTCCGTGAGATAGCCTTGCAGCTGCTGCGAGGCAGCCTTCTTTCAATGGGTGTTTGCGCCCCTAGCACGCCAGAAGCCCCGGCTATCAGGGTGTTTCTCTTCCGTGCTGGCGTAGTACGAGAACCGTCGGTGCGCCCTTGACCTACTCGAGCGGGCGCCTCAGTACCATCTGCGTGGCGTCGAGCTCGGACCATCACTTTTCGTTCGGGAGCATACAGAGGCCCTACTGATGCCAGCGTCCCGGCCTGAACAGGTACATAACTTCACCAGCAGTCACTGCCCATGACCTTTATCGCTGGCTTTTTGAACTGGTTCCTATGACGTTGAGCCGTTCTCGCACGAGACCTTTCCCCCATTCGCCAGGCTGGGCACCCCGTTCTGTATATGTAGCGTGTACCAACAGTCGACGGGGTGCGGCTGCCCTGCCGCGAAGGTCAGCGGCGGTGACCACCCGTCCAGCGTATCGCCCTTCAAGGAATCAAGTCCTTTCACGATCTCCGCCGCGCTGGGAGTGTCATTTGAGCCAAGACCGCCGGCTTTCACCGCGTCCTCCAACAGCAAGCCGGAGACCCAAGACGCCGAGGAATCTTGATTCCAGACGTTTCCGTTCTCAATCAAGCCTGGATAGTACTTATTGACGGCGGTAGTCATGGCGTCAACGGCGGAGGTGTTCTCAATGTACGGAAGGTCAGCAAAATCGGACAACAGGTCGGTCTTCAGACCGGTAGCGGTGAGGACATCCGACCCGAAGGCGGCGCCGTTCATGATGTACGTCGGCGTGTAGCCCTGTTGGTCGCAGTCCGACGCCATTCTCGCAACAACCGGCTCACCATCTTCTATCCAGAGTGTGGCGACGTGGTCCTGCTTAGCCGCCAAGCACTGAGCCGTGAAATTCGGCGACGCGGCTGCGATGGAAGCACCGTAGGTAACGGGCACTCCCACTTTCTGACCGGCTGCTTTAGCGAGCGGAAAACCCTCTGCGCAGGATGGTGCTTCGGCGCAGTAGGCGTACCCCACACTGCTTGCCCCGGCAGCCTTGGCCACGGCCATGGTCCCATAGAATATAGAATCCCCTGTTTGACCTTCGGGATAGAAGTCAGAATTGGTCCAGAAAGGCGCGTTGGTAGTGGTAACACCAACGACCGGGATATTCGCCGCCTGGATCGTAGACGCCCAGACTTGGTCGACCTGAGACATGTCGGCTATGGCCACGACATGGTCGGCAATGAGGGTGTGAATATCCGCGTCAGCATTACCCGGGGTCGACTCGTCATCCTCGGTTATGAGTTGAACGGGATGCCCGACGATGCCGCCGGACGCGTTCACCGTGTTGGCCCAAGCCTTGTAAACATCTTCTATCCCCACGAGGGGAGCTCCGAACGGGCCGGCACAACTGCAGATAACTCCGACCTTGATCGGTGCCGCCGACGCGGACGCCGACGCGCTCGTCGACTGGCTGCTCGACGTAGGACTCGTCGCGGCAGGCTTACTGCTCGAACCGCACGCAGCAACAACCAAAGTAATGGTGAGCACGCCTGCCGGCCCCAAAAGGCTACGTCTTCGATTCATATCGCTAACTCCCCCCGATGTTGCCAGCTGTTCCCCAGTATGTCCGGTTTGCCGCCATCCCGCAACTCAGTCTGGGGTAAGTGTTCAAATGGCTCCATCACGTGTAGGGAGGTTGTCCCCGAGGTTGTTGAAGTGAGGCGGTGGTCTCTGCCTGAGACTATGTTTTTGGCATGGTGTCGGGCGTTCCGCCAAGAACACCAACCAGGAGGAGGACGACCGTCAAGAAGAAGGTTACCTGCCAGACGCGTCGCTAGGATGGAGACGGTTCTGGCCCGTCCGTTGGAGGGGACCGAGGTGTTGGTTGATCTGGCCGGCGCAGTCAAGGAAGGGCTTCTCGGTTTCTGCGCCGATGTGCCCTGATGGTGATGGCCCGATGCTCGACGCGGAGTCAGCCGCCCGGGTGTGGCCCAAGCGCGCCAGGATCCCTAGCCGACCGGCGAACTGGCGCGGAATGCCGCCGGGCCGCTCGCGCCTGTTGGCCACCGGGTGAGCGTGTCCCGGGCGAGGGACGGGCGGTTGAGGGGGGAGATCGAGTTGGTGTCCTGGCAGGCGTTTCCTCCCAGGGATCTGCTGGACGCCTGATAGCGGAGCTGATGCTCGCGGGGGTGGCCACCCGCTAGCACGTAGATGTGGCCGCACCGCTCAGCAGTGGGTTGGAAGCCAAGGCGAAGGCGACCGGGCGTAGCTCAGTCAGCTGCCGGTTCAAGCGAGCCACCGAGGCGGCCCTGGCCGAGCTGATGGCCCGAGACCTGCGCTCGAGGTTCCGGTGATCATGATCGACGGGCTGGACGTAGCGGCCAATGCGTCGTTGTCGCCTTGGCCATCAAAGCAGATGGGACGAAGATCCCGGTCAGGCTGTGACTCGGTGACACCGAGAAACAAGACCGTGGTGACCGGCCTTTTGTCCGGCCCGACGGCCCAGGCCTGTCCGTCGAGGGCGACCCGTTGGCCGTGCTCGAAAGGGCAAGGCGGTCGCCGCCGGGCTCAAGGGGGTCGTCGCCGATAAGGCCCAGATCGAGCGCTGCACTTTCCATCATGTAGAGGCCGGGATTATGTGTACTGCGGGCGACCGGGCCGCCTGATATGCGGGGTGCCCGTGTTCGCGGTTCACCTAATCAGCGGGGCTTCGAGGAAAGCGAGGAGCGTGTCGGAGGGCCGGTCCGGGTTGGATGCCGATGGGGGCGGTCCTGACGAGGGCGCGTTCTTTCAGGGTGAGGTCGGCGTGCACAGACATCTGGGTGGTCTCGACGTTCTCGTGTCAGAGCCGGAGGGCGATGACGGTGCTGTCGACGTCGGAATGGAGTAGTCGCATGGCGGCCGTGTGACGCAGGGTGTGGGCGGATATCGATTTGGTGGTGACGCTCGGACAGGCCTGGGTGGCGGTGTGGACGTGGCGGTCAATGATGGCGTCCTTTCTGCCTTTCCCGAGCAGCGAACATGAGCCCCGGTGCCGAGGACGATGTCGGTGCCGCCCAGATTCACCAGTTCGCTGACTCTCAGTCAGGTCTGGATGGCTGTGAGCAGCAGCGCGTGGTCGCGTCGTCCGAGCCATGGCCCGATCTGGCTCGGCGAGGAGGGCGTCGACCTCACGTCGTTGAGGAGCGAGACCGTCTTGCGTTCGAAGCGCTTGGGTGGGATAGCGAGCACGCGCTCGATGAGGTTGGAGTGCTCGGGATGGTGCAGCGCGGCAAAGCGGAAGAACGAGTCCACGGCGGCAAGCCGGGCGTTTCTGGTGCGGACGCTGTTGTTCCGGTCGGCCTCGCGGTGTTCGAGGAACGCTGCGATGAAGCCGGCGTCGAGGTCGTCGATCTGCAACTTGGGGCCTTGTTGATCTTGGTGTCGGCGAAGCCGAGCAGGAGCCGGAAGGTGTCCCTGTACGCGGCGATGGTGTGAGGGCTTACGTGGCGTTGGCTGATCAGCCGGTCGGCGAAGAACGCTTCGAGCGTCGGCGCCAGGCTGGTCACGACCGCTCCTTCCGGAGGCTTCGAGACGCCCGGTGGGGAGAGCGAGTAGTTCGGGGGCGGCGGATAGATACCAGTACGTGTTGGCTGGAAGCACGTGCCCCCTAGGTGGACAACTTCGAGAGGTTGGCTTCGACATCGACACCGTGGCGATACCAGCGGATGAGGGTTCGGACCGCGAACGAGTGGCGCAGGTCGTGTGGCCTCGGCCGGCAGGATCGGGATCGGGCTTCGATGCCAGCTCGGGCGACCAATTCCTTGAAGCCGAGGTGGAAGTTGCAGCACAGCACCCCGGTTCCTGCCGCGGAGATAAAGAACGCCGGCGTGGTCGTGGCCGGGAACCACTTGTCGCGCTGTCGGGCGCAGGCGGCGAGCGTGGCGGTGGTGGTCTGGTGGAGGGTCAGCTCCCTGGTCTTGTCGAACTTGGAGTCGCGCACGGTGAACACGCCGTGGGCGAGGTCGACGTCGCTCCGGTCGAGCCCGAGGGTTCGCCGCATGTCGGATTGCGTGCCGGGAACGATGGTGGGCTCGACCAACTACCTACCCGGCCTCTAGAGTACGACGGAATAGCGGGCTCTCCCGAGCAGGGGTGGCTGGGCGGGCTGCTCTTGGAAGCCGAAGGCAAAGCGGGCGCCCGCCAAGCAGGCGCTACCTCAGTGCTGCAAAACCTATCCAGGGTCTCAACTCACTGAACGAGGACACTCGAGATGGAACCACTGCGCCCTGACCTTGCATGCGGGCAGCCCCGCCCAATCGACTGCTGGTTAACGGCCAAGGTTCAGAACGAAGCCGCGAGTAAAGTCAAAAATGGGGCCGCCTTACCTGCGAAACGGCTCCTCGTAGACCACGGAGGTGTGCGGCCCCCCTTCTGGGCGAGAGTGGAACGTCGAGCTTCCCGGAGACGGACTCCTAACTTGACTAGAGCGGCAACCGGCGATACGGTCATTGAGGTGTAGAAGGCATTCGTGGTCGTTTGTGGCGCCACCGGTCGGTAAAGGGGAAACCATGACAGCAACTATGAACCCATCCTCGAGATTTGGTTTGGATGACGATCCGCTCTCAGGTATTCGCTTTGTCGATGCCGACGCGCATTTCACCGAGCCCGCCGACCTGTGGAGCGCGCGGATGCCGAAATCATCGCGGGTACGGATACCGCAGATCAAGACGATCGATGGTCAAAGCAATTGGTATCTGGACGACGAACTATTCAGCCCGCTGGGTGGCAATTCGATCCGCCGCGGACCAGAGAGGGTGCACGGGATCCTGGTCACGATTCAGCCGTTCGAGGATCTTGACGAGTCCGCCTGGTCGGTACCGGCGCGGCTCGGTTTCATGGACGATATCGGCGTACTGGCCCAGGTGGTCTATCCGAACTCGATCGGGTTCTCGTCGAACTACATCTTCGCTCTTGACAACGAGGTCGAGAAAGTGGCGATCCTTGAGGCGTATAACGACTTCTATGTCGACGTTCAGCGCGACTCTGGCGGCCGGCTGCTCCCGCAATGCATGCTTCCCATCTGGGACATGGACTTCACCGTCAAGGAGATGACTCGTCTCCTCGAGCAGGGAATCACTGGGTTCTGCATATCCGACCGGCCGGAGCTGCTGGGGCTGCCAGAGCTTTGTGATGCGTACTTCGACCCGATGTGGGACCTTTTCAACGAGTCAGGTACGGTCGCGAATTTCCACATCGCCGCGGGTGCCACCAAGGCTGAATTCGATGGCTACAAGGCGGAGCTGGAAGCGCACCTGCGTGGGGAAAAGTTTCAGGACACGGGCCGCTCACAACGCGCCGTGGCGCCAGCAGCCTGGTTGTCCCTCCCACCGCAGCGCCGCCTCACGGCTCAATCGTCACAAATGTTCATGAGCAACGCCCGGATCGTTTGTAACCTGTGCGTCAGCGACCTGTTCGACCGTTTCCCGAAACTGAAAGTCATGTCTGCCGAGAGTGGTATAGGGTGGGTGCCGTTCGTGCTCGAGAGCCTCGAATACCACTTCGACGACATGGTTGTCGATCAAGGAGACCGACGTTTCGCCAAGCGTCGCCCGAAGGAATATTTCACCGACCACATCTACGTGTCGTTCTGGTTCGAACACGTTGCCCCGCAAAAGCTCGTCGAGGACATCGGCGTCCGCAACGTCATGGTCGAGACTGACTTCCCACATCCCACTTGCCTTTTCCCCGACACCCGCGCCCGGCTTGGAAAGTCGCTCGCCGGCGTCAGCCCCGATGTGAAGGACCGCCTGCTCCGGGACAACGCCGTCGACCTCTACGGCATCAAAGTTTCTGCATGACGGCACGCCTACTTCGGACGGTCCCCCGACCGTCGGGCAGTTGGCCAGCGAGAGGCGCGGACTGATCTCGATCCGATAGTGACGCCAGGCAGTGGTCGACGTGGGACGACACGGGAAGAGAGAAATGGACTTTCAGTGCGATCTCTACGGAATTCAGCGGGTGCGGGCGCGGTATACCCGATACATGGACACCCGGGATTGGGGCAAGTTCCGGTAGCTCTTTACCGATGACCTCGAGTACTACATCGAGTTCTCTCGGGAGCCTGAATCGACGATCCCGACCTTCAAGGGCCCGATTAGCGGGTGGGGTACTTGGCGAAGTCGGAGCAGACGAAGGTCACGGTGCATCACTGCCATACCCCCGAGATCGCGTTCCTCGACGACAACACCGCCACCGGGATCCGGGCGATCGCTTTCGGGCAACTATCCGCATCCCAAGGTCACAGCGCTCGACTACATCTCTCGTCAGGAGGGGATTGAGTGCCCGGCGGTACTGTCGGTGGAGAGGAGGGTCACACTCTCCGGGTATCTCCGATATAGCGTTTTCGGTCCGAGGAATGAAGATGCCGCGCGCGGATGTAAAGGTCTGCCAGTCTCGCGCCACCTTCCAAAAACCATCGGAACGGGTAACGACATATGCGCCACCGTGAGCATCGGTGTGTGCAACGGGACGGTGCACACCTAGCCACGAAATTACTGACTCTAGAGACCCGTCTTCAGCGAAGCCGGCGTGGTGGGGATCCAGTTGTCGCTGAGACTGGACGTATCCACAAACCATCTCTCGAGTGCCTCGCTTCGCCGATCTGTACGGGCTCAGCAGCAACTGGAAAGCTCGAGTATCATCCGCAATCCGACCAGTTTGGCACTCCCGATGTCAAGGGTGTGGCACTGGTCGAAACGTTAAGCGGACAGGGGACGAGGTCGTAGGCGCACGCGCTTTTTGGAGAGTCCCTTGATACCTTAGCCTCGTGGTCTACATTGTCCGAGGGCCTTCAGTACGCTGTTCGCGGGTACGTTTGCCCTGCTCGGCCGATGAGAATTCGTGCCTGACGAGAGAATTGAGGTCTCGGTGGCCCAGCGCTTGCAGACAAGGTCGGCAGAGATCCGTGCCAGCTTGAGGCATCCAGTGATCGACGGGGACGGCCATCTCCTTGAGGCCCTCCCCGCGTTCGCCGACTTCGTCGGCGGTCACGGCCGTGGCGACCTCGTTGACACGGCGCCGTTTTTCCAGAGAGCCGAACTGCGGCGGACGCAACGCGAAGCTTCGATGGAAGAGCGGCGGGTGCGCGGGTTGTTACCCATGTTCTGGAGCACGACGGGAGATACGGACTACTTCGCCACCGTGGTGACGCCGGCTCGGTATTACGAGCGCCTTGGCGATGCGGGCATCGACTTCTCGGTTCTTTACCCGACATTGGGGCTCCGTCTCGGACACTTGGAGGATGATGAGCAACGGGTGACGCTTTGCCGTCTCTACAACGAGTTCATCGCTGAGCAGTATGCGCCGTATCATGACCGGTTTACGGTTGCCGCCGCCGTGCCGATGCATACGCCAGACGAGGCAATCGCGGGGATGAGACACGCAGTCAACCTCGGGGCCAAGGTGGCGCTCATTCCGAGTTATGTCAGGCGGCCCGTTGGCGTAAAGTCCGGGACCGGACAGGAGTCTGGGCAGTTCAGGTCTGTGACCTGGCTCGACACCTATGGACTCGACAGTGCATACGACTACGACGCGGTGTGGGAGACGGCCATCGCACTCGGGCTTCCTCTCGCCGCTCACTCAACCGGGATGGGATTCAGCGACCGCTCATCTATCTCCAACTTTGTCTACAATCACATCGGCCACTTCGCTGCAGCCGGGGAGGCCCTTGCCAAGTCTCTATTCCTTGGCGGCGTCACGCGCCGGTTCCCTCGCCTACGTGTGGCGTTGCTCGAGGGGGGTGCGACCGTGGGAGTGCGCCTCTACGCTGACCTAGTGGGACACTGGCACAGGCGGGGTGCGCCCTGGATTGATCGGCTCAACCCTTCGAATATCGACTGCGACCGGCTTCGCCGGCTTCTGGCCGAGGACCGAGGGGGTCTAGCTCGCTACCGGCCGGAGGAGATCGTCGCGGTGTGGGGCAGCTCAGCCGACGCCCATGACGACTTTGCTGCGAGCGGGGTGCGGTCGGACGAGGAGGTTCGCGATTACTTCTGCCCTAACTTCTGCTGGGGGTGCGAGAGCGACGATCCCTTCGTGGCGGTGGCGTTTGACACCCGGGTTGTCCCGCTCGGTGCCCGGGTTCCCGTCATCATGGGTTCTGATATCGGGCATTGGGACGTCCCAGTGTTCGACTCTCCCCTTGCTGAGGCCTACGAGCTCGTTGAGCGAGAGATTCTCGACGAGGATGCCTTTCGCGACTTTGTCTTTTCCAATTCAGTCCGCTATTACGCAGCGCTCAACCAAGAGTTCTTCACCAATACGATGGTAGAAAAGGAGGCGGCTGCGGTGGCCGGCTATAGTTCTGCCGACTGAGCGAAGTCCGCGCGTGTACCAAAGCTGGTGTGGAGGACTGAACGTCGGGTTCCGTTTGCTTGACGACACCGCCGCCGAGCGACAGTCCGGAGCCGAACTCGCTCGATTCTCCTGACGGGAGGGTACTTCTAGAAAGCGCGCGGGTCCCGTTCATTGGGCGATCGGTGGGGATTCGGTTGCTGCAATCGGGCGCAACCCTTTGCTCACGTACAACCCCGATTGATATGGGTCATGACTGGAAGAAGAGCTCACGGTGGCGCAGGCGGGTTGGGAGATCTTCCACGAGGCGGTGTTAGAGTTGATGCCACGTTCCTTCGGCTACTGCGATTTTTGGGTGGTCTCACAGAGCACGTTGGGGCAGACGATCCTGTTTCCCGTATACAGGGGCCGGCCTGATCAGAGGGCATCCCGCTCGTGAAGGTGCTGGTCAGCGACCCGGCGTATCGAGTGGTTCGTCTGCGGCTCCCCTGAGCGCCCCCAGCTACACAGCGCAGTCTGTAACGACCCGGTAGGACCAGGGGGGAGCCCGATTTTAGCCACCGGCGCACCGCAGATCGGTAAGACCTGGCCCCGTTGATTTGATCCACCTGGTGTGCGGGTTCGATTGCCGATGATGTGCAGGGAGGGCATCACTCGGCGTGCAGCCGAAACCGGAGAAGACACGGATCTGGTAACTCGTCGACGGGCGAACGGGGTTTGACTCCTCAGATGTCACCATCGGCTGGCGCGCTCAAGGCCACGTCGAGGCGGTGACGGGAATGTGTTTCTGGCCCGCTGGCCGTCCAACGGGCGGTGCAGCACGCACAGGAACGCATCGGGTTCCTTACGATGCGGGTCCGGCTGGTTGCACCGGTCGAACAAGTGGTGGCAGGGCTCAAGCTCTGCACCAGGAGTCCAGTGCGGTAAGGCCGGACGCTGCGATCTCTGTGTGGGCCGTCCGAAATGGCGGTTTGTACCGCACTCCCGCTGTCTATTTGCACCGCGGACCGGACGGCACTGGGCACATCCCGCTTCGAGCTGCGACCGAAGCCGCTCTCGATCACCGAACCACCCGCCCCTGGAATTCGGTTACATTCACTACATACGGCCCCCTAAATGGACGCTTGTTATTCAGTTACCTAGCTGGTATCGTCCGTTTAGGTACGGTCGTCGGGGTGATCCCTCTAGGGTCGGTAGCTTGTCGTGTCGAGTTGTGGAAGGAGTCGCGGTATGGATGACTTCTCGAGGATTATTTCGGTCGATGACCACGTTGTGGAGCCGGCGCGGTTGTGGCAGGATCGGCTGCCGAAGAAGTATCTGGACATTGGCCCGCGAATCGTGCGTCAGGGCATTAGTAATCCGCGCCACGAGGGGGGCAAGCTTGTCGTCGATGAGGATCCCAATGGAAAGCCGGTTGACTGCTGGTTCTATGAGGATTTGCGCCGTCCCATCGACTTCACCATGGCGGTAGCAGGTTTGCCGCGAGAGCGCTGGGGCGAGGGCGGGATTACCTATGAGGAGATGCGACCCGGATGCTATGACCCGGTCGAGCGGCTCAAGGACATGGACATGAACGGTATCGAGATGTCGATGTGCTTCCCCAACATCCTCCCTCGGTTCTGTGGGCAGACCTTCCTGGAGGCGACAGACAGGGAGTTGGCCTTGTTGTGCGTCAAGGCGTACAACGACTGGATGGCCGATGAGTGGGCAGGCCCGTCCGGAAACCGGTTGATCCACTGTTCGATTGTGCCGTTGTGGGATCCGCAGCTCGCCGCTGGCGAGATCTATCGCAACGCCGAGCGGGGCGGGCGAGCCGTCAGCTTCTGCGAGCTGCCCGCCGCATTGGGTCTGCCATCGATCCATGCCGCTGACCGGCACTGGGATCCGTTCTTCCAGGCGTGCGACGAAACCGCGACCGCGGTTTGCATGCACATCGGGTCGTCTTCAAAGTATCCCACAACATCCGATGACGCTCCCACTCTCGTGGGCGGCATGCTGTTGAGCACCAACGCCATGGCGTCGATGTCGGATTGGTTATGGTCAGGTTGCTTCGAGCGGTTCCCGAATTTGAAGATCACCTATTCCGAGGGCAACATCGGTTGGATCCCCTACATCTTGGAGCGGGCGGACCGCTACTGGGACGAGCAGACTCAGGCGTATGACCGTGACGTGTTGAAGCGGCGGCCCAGCGAATACTACGTTGAACACATTTTCGGCTCCTACATTTCGGATCGGCATGGGCTGGAGTCGCTGGAGGCGGTGGGTGAGGACAATGTCGTCTTCGAGAGCGACTACCCCCATTCTGACGGGACGTGGCCGAACAGCGTTGATGTCCTTCGCCGTGAGCTAGCTCATCTCACCCCGTCGCAACGGCACAAGATCGTACGGTTGAACGCTATTCGCATGCTGTCGCTGGACGTCAACGAACCGGTGCCGACCTGACTGGCTGCCGTGGGCAAGCCTTACGCCGTTGACCGTTTACCAGTAGGACGGTAATTGGGCGCCGGCGTGCACGACTTGGAGATCCGAGGGGTGAATGGTCGTGGACGGCACCGGGGCATCGCGGTGGACAGCCGACGCTGCCATCGATGCTGGCCGGCTGACCGCGATAGGTCGGGACGTCGGTCGGGGGCGGCGGACGATCGACGCGGATGGCAGGGTTGTGGCGCCCGGGTTCGTAGACGTGCACGCCCACTATGACGTCCAGGTCTTCTGGGACCCGGCGCTGACCCCCTCGCCTCTCCGGGGCGTGACGACTGTGGTTGGCGGCAACTTTGGTTTCAGCGTGGCGCCGCTCGACGATACCGCCGCCGAATATCTCCTGCCGATGCCAGCGCGGGTCGAGGGCATGCCCGTGGCCTCGCTCGAGGGGGGTGTGCCGTGGGACTGTACGTCGACGGCCGATAACCTCAACCGGCTCGACGGTAGGCTCGGCATCAACGCCGGGTTCATGGTCAGCCACTGTGCCCTGCGACGTGTGGTCATGGGCGACGCAGCCACGCAGCGACCGGCCACGAATAGGAGATTGACCGGATGTGCGGCCTGCTGCGCAGGCACCTCGGACACCACGATGCCTACCAACTGTGCTCGTGCGGGTCTTGACCCTCTTACATGGCGTGCCTAGAGTTTGGAGTGCTGCTCGCGTTCCATGCGCAATTCGATTGCGGGTGCGCGGCTCGGGTCAAGGACGGTGGCGTGGGAGATCGAATCACGGAGGAGCGTGACATGTCAGCCCTGAAGGTGATCGACGCCGACACCCACCTGAGCGAGCCGGTGGATCTGTGGACGGCCCGGATGCCGGCCAAGTTCAAGGATCGGGCGCCGCGCGTCGAGCGTCACGACCCGAGCGGTAGTCTGCGGTGGCGCATAGGTGACCGGTGGGGCAGCCTGGTCGGGAACTACAGCATCGCCGGCTGGAAGGAGTTCCCGCCCTCGATCCCGCCTACGCTGGAGGAGGCCAACCCGGCCTCCTACGATCCCGAGGCCCGCGTCGCTCACATGGACGAGGTCGGAATATACGCACAGGTGCTGTACCCGAATGTCATCGCCTTCGAAGGCCACGCGTTTCTTGCGCTACCCGACGAGGACCTGCGGCTGGCGTGTGTGCGCACCTACAACGACTACCAGTCGGAGTTCGCGTCGATCGCTCCGGACCGATTCGCGCTGATGGCCATGCTCCCGTTCTGGGACATCGATGCGTCGATCGAGGAGCTGAAGCGCTGCCACGCCATGGGCCACCGAGGAGTGCTGTGGTCGTCGACGCTCGAGAAGCACGGTCTACCCGGCTTCGAGGACCAGCACTGGGACCGGCTGTACGCTGTGGCCCAGGACCTCGGGCTCTCGATCAACTTCCATATCGGCGTGGGCAACACCGCCGATGAGATGGAGCAGGCTTTGAGCCGCGACGGGTACGACCTCGCGGCGAACGCAGCCCGCACGACGATGTCGTTCGTCGGCAACGTTCGGATGCTCGCGACGCTGCTGACCTGCGGCCTGCCCGATCGCTTCCCGCGCCTGAATTTCGTGTCGGTGGAGAGCGGCTTCGGATACCTGCCCTTTTTGCTTGACACTATGGACTGGCAGTGGAAGAACACTGGCGCCGGCAAGCAGCACCCTGACCGGATGCTGCCGAGCGAGTACTTTTTCCGACAGGTCTACGGCATCTTCTGGTTCGAGGAGGAGGCGCTGCCGCTTCTGCCCAAGTACCAGGACAACATCATGTTCGAGACCGACTTCCCCCACCCCACCTGCCTGCACGCCGGCCCTGGGACCTACGCGCCGATGCCGGCCGAGATCATCCGCCGGGACACCCAGATCGTCGGCGAAGAGGTGATGCGCAAAGTGCTCCACGACAACGCCGCCCGCGTGTATCACGTCGATTGACAGGGACGAGCCCCCGCGGCTGCCGCCTCCCACCCACATCAGCCAAGCGGCCCAGCCGGATCCAGAGACTGCGTTTATCGTCCGATCGCCGCCCTCCGGCCCCGCCCATCACTTAGCGCAAGAGGCTCAGGTACTCGCTGTCGCTGACGTGAGCTCCTCATTCCGTGTCGGGTCGCTGCCCTTCGACCTGTCCGTGAATGACGGAGAGGTGGGTCACGGAGTGGTCGGGTGCGGCGCCGTGCCAGTGCCACTCGTCCGGCGACGTGCCGCTCCAGAGGAGATCCGCCAGTCCCTACAAGGCCTCACCAGCCGGATGGTGGCCAAGCAGGCGGCGGTCATGCACCCGGGCAGGCAACGCCCCAGTCGTCTATGCGACGAAAACGGCATTGCGGGCTTTGGGCCGGCGGGTGCGGGCGCTCGACGCAGAGTCCGCCGGGATCGACCGTCTGCTGACCCGGCTGCTCCGAGAAGGTCACGAGGACCTACTATCGCTCGAAGGAGTCGGAATCGACAGCGCCGCCGCGCTGTTGGTTGCCGCTGGCGATAACCCGGACCGGCTCCGCTCCGAGCCGTCCTGAGCCCGCGTCGCGAGCGGGCTCGACGTGGACCTTCAGGTTCTGGGTTCCGCTACGAAGCGCTTCGATCTTGGCGGGAAGCTCCTCGAGACCGATCACCTCGCCGACCATCACCTCGGGGTGGACGTGCCCGCGGTCGAGCGTGCGTGCGGTCTCCTCGAACTCGCGCAGTGTGGACCCGACGGGAAAGACGATCCGGAGCTCTTTGAACGCGCAGCGGGCCGCGATGATCGGTTCACGATGCGAGCACATTCCGAGTGATGCCACGGTGCCTCCTGGCCGGACGAGCTCGACGGCTCGCTCGAGCATACCGGGCGTGCCCACGCATTCGGCCACGATCTCGGGTGGCGTGACACCAATCCCGGCAACGACCTGTTGGTCCTCATCGAGGGAGTGAAAGGTGTCGGCTCCCAGCGTGTGCGCGATGTCGCGGCGGTGATCCGAACGCGAGACGACGGTGATCCGGGCGGCGCCTAGCCTCCGGGCCCAGTAGACGACGGCGAGCGCCATGGAGCCGGCACCGAGGACAACGACGTGCTCGCCCCCTCGAAGGCCCGCCATGTGGAGGCCGTGCAGACCGGCGGCCAGCGGCTCCGCGATCGCGCCGTCGGCCATGCTCAGACCGACGGGCAACGGGATCGCACAGCGGTGATCGATCCCGACATAATCACCGAAGCCTCCACAGACCAACTGGAGCGACGGGCAGAAGACGGTCTGTCCCCGCCGGCAGGCGTCACACGCGCCGCAGCCGATACTCGGCTTGCAGGCGACTTGGTCGCCGACCTTCAGGCGGTGGACCGCGGTCCCGCATTCGACGACCTCTCCGGAGTACTCGTGGCCCATGCGCTGCCCGGACCCGACATCGAACGGACTCCCCGAGGTCATCGACAGGTCGCTGCCACAGATGCCGCACCGGGCCACCCGCACGATCACGTCGCCCGGTCCGGGACGCGGCTCCGGCACCTGCTCGATCTTGAACGGCACGCCCGCGCCATGAAACACTGCGACTCGCACGCGCGGCAGGCTACCTGAGGATGGCGATCCCCCGTCGTCCGCAAGAGGGGATATGACCGACCGTGAATGGATTCCCGCTGCCCGTCAGGTGCCAAACCTCGTTCGGGTTGTGGAGTGTGTCCGCCCGAGGCGTGGAGGAGTCAGTTCTTGACCGGTGATCGTGGTCTCTAGGGTCATGGCAGTCTGGTGGCGGAGACCGACGGCCCGGGGTTGTCATGGTCGTGTCGGATGTGCATCTGGTGGTGCAGAAGATCTTCCAGCTGACCAGGTTGCGGTTTCGTTCACGCGTTGCAAGGAGTTCGAAATCGTGGTGCTGCGTCATGAACTGGGAATTTGTGACGCCAGGTCCACCCACCAGATCTGCAGGATCGAACGCTCCGCCGATGGAGTCGATGACTCCAGCTCTACTAACGTTCGACCCAATGACCGGATGCGGGGTGATGCGTTCGCGACGTCTGCCACTCGATATCGCGGAAGTGACTGCGGAATGGCTGGGCGAGACGCTCGCCCTCCGGTATCCGGGTATCGAGGTGACGTCGTTCGATGTTCGTGACGTGCTGCATGGGTTCGCTACCAAGCTGCTCCTAGACATCGAGACGAACGAGATCGGCACTGCAGCGGGAATTCCGAACCAGATCTGTCTCAAGACGGGTTTCGAGCGCAAGCACTTCGACGTCGGTCGCACGTTCTACGGATCGGAGACGGTGGCCTACGGGGAATGGCTCGGTGAGGTTCCGGTTCGGATACCGAGGTGCTACTACGCAGCGATCGACGAGGTGACCGGCCAGAGCCTCGTGCTGATCGAAGATCTCACCGCACGGGGTGTGACCATGAATCACACCACGAGGCCGCTCTCCCCCGACCAGGCCGGGCTCGGGATGTCCGCGCTCGCGACACTGCACGCCGAATGGTGGGGAACGAAAGGCCCCGCGGGGCTGCCTCCCAGCGATGGTCTCTGGCCGACCGGCGGCGCGCTCGTGGCCGTGCACCTTGAGCAGCATGGCCGAGCCGAGGTACTGGCCGACGAGCTCTGCGACCCAGAGCGGCTAATGCGTGCGCTCCGCGTGGTGAGTCCGCGGTGGAATCAAGGACCGGTATGTCTGAACCACGGAGACAGCCACCTCGGGAACACCTATTTCGACGTCGACGGCGCATTCGGCTTCTTCGACTGGCAAGCTTCCGGAATGCGGACGTGGGCCCACGAGGTGAGCTACTTCCTTGGTGCGAACCTCACCGTGGAAGATCGTCGGGCATCCGAGCGTGATCTCCTGCAGGGCTATCTCGATCAGCTCGGCGCGCTCGGTGTGGCCGCACCATCCTTCGACGAGGCCTGGCACGATTACCGGTGCTGGATGATCAGATCCCTCGTGGTGTGGATCGTCAATCGAGACGACTACCAGGCTCGGACGGTCAATCTCACGAATACTGAGCGGGCCGGAGCGGCGGTTGTGGACCTCGATTCCTTGGCAGTGATCGACGCGCTCATGTAGCGAGGTAAACGGACCAATCGTGAGAGGGGAGCCGTCTATCGCGGCAGCAGGCCCGCAGGGCGAGAAAGACGAACTCGTGGTGGGCCGATGCGGATTCGTTACGAACTACGTGCACCCCGAACTCTGCGGTGTTGAGCGATGCAACAACTCGTCATGGCTGCGGAAGCGCAGCCTCGACTCCGACGTCAGCGATCATCGGCTATGAGGGCTACTCGTCCGTTCGATGAATAGCGCCCGACGAGGTAGTGGTGATCCTAACTTGTCGTTACACACGCACACGTATCCGAAGGGTGCAACCACCCGGTTCTGCCCTTCAGAGTCGAGGATTAACGGCGGGAGCCGCCGTTCGATGGTGGTAAAGGGTCGCGGCGCACTGCTATCCCGGCCCGGATCCACCAGGTTCGAGCCGGTCCTGACTTCTTGAGGGGGTTCCACCACTGGTTCCTGCATTCGTACACCTCTCCGTCTTGCTAGCCCAACCCAGGCCATCTGGCAGTGCTGGCCCGTCCCGGCGTTGTCGAGGCTGCTCCCACCCTTCCCCCGTCCCCGGGTCACGCTGTCTCCGGCTTCAGCGGCCTGCTGCGACAAGCCACAGGTGGATCCTTACACCCCACCCGGTCACATGGCCCCTCGTGGCCCACCCAAGCCATAGCACGCCTTGAGCGCCACCTCCGGGTTCGGCCCCGCCTCGGACTATCGCCGCGCCAACGCCACCGGATCGTTATCGATCTTGGTCACATCCAGCACATCGCCGGCGTCGTTCATCCGAATGATCACCGACCGGCGCCGGTGCAGATCGACACCCACATACTGTTGTTCGTGTTCCACCGGGGTCTCCTTCCTCCGTTTCTGGGTTGGCCTGGAACCCCGAGTGTGGCCGGCACAGTCGGTTCTCGGCGGTCGGAGGAGCCCCGGCGGACCACGCCACTCATAAGCCCATCACAGCCCTCTCGTTCACCTCGGCGTCCCCGAGCCCAGATCACGCAAAAGCGGCGCGGCGCCTCTTCATGACATCAGCTAGGTTGACAGTGGTCGCTGTCAACTTGGATGTGGCCGAGCAGCGAGCGGATCGTAGCCGTCTTCGCTGAACGCCCGAGACCGTCGGCGAGTGGGCACAACTCGACGCCGCTGCTCATGGAGCCCATCACGAACCCGGCGATCGAACGCAAAACATCGAGATCGCCGACAACGGACGGCCTGACTTGACCCGCGCCGCGACTGGCGATTATCTTCTGGCTCCCCTTCGACTGTATCGTTGTCCGATCGGGAAACAAGGGGGGAGCGATGACATCAACGATAAATTCGTCGTCGGGATCCGGTCTGGATGACGATCCGCTGTCGGGTATTCACTTTGTCGACTCGTACGCGCATTTCAGCGAACCTGTCGACATGTGGAGCTCGGGGATGTCGGAATCGTCGCGGGTACGGGTATCGCAGCCCAAGACGATCGATGGTGAAAGCGACTGGTATCTGGGCGACGAGTGGTTCGCCACGGTGGGTAGCAACTCAATCCGCAGGGACGCGAGAGGGTGTATTCGTGCTGAGCACGATTCAGCCATTCGAGGACTTTGACGAGTCAGCCTGGTCGATACCGGCGCGGCTAGATTTCATGGACCACACGGGCGTACTAGCCCACGTGGTCCATCCGAACGGGATCGGGTTTTCGTCGAACTACATTCTTGATTTGTCACGGACGTTGTAAGAGTGGTCGAGCTGGCCATCTCGCCCGATCGCGGTTGGGTGGCGACGACCGAATCGCTCATTGCCGCGACCAGTGCCGCCGGCTTCAGCGCGCTCGGGATCGCTGCCGTGGACTACCCCAAAGATGCCTCGTCACTCGCACGCTACAAGCGCAGTCACGGCGTCGATGCTGCCACTGCGGCGGCCTTCGACGCTGCCGGCATCCGCTGCCACGAGGTCCAGGCTCTCGTTTTGGACGACGATGAAGTTGCCATGGTGGCTGCGGCCGAAGAGCTGGCGGTGGCCGCCGACCAGATGGGCGCCGAGTGGGTGCTCACCGTGTTCCGGACGGGCCTCACGACCGACACGGCAAAGATTATCCAGCGATGCGCCGCAATCTTTGCCGAAGTCGGCGCCGGGATGGCGGTCGAGTTCACCCCGTACCGTGCCGTCACGTCGATCCCAAGTGCGCTCGAAGTCGTCGAGGTCGCCAGCCGCGCCGGCCGCGCAGGTGTGCTGATCGATGCCTGGCACTTCTCCTTCGGCGACAGCACCTGGGACGACCTCGCCTCGGTGCCACTGGACCGCATCGCCTACGTCCAGTTCGACGACGCGCTGGCACCCGAGTCCGACAACCTGCTCGCCGATGCCATGGATCGGCGGGCGCTGCCCGGCGAAGGCGTACTCGACCTCGACCGGTTCGTCGCGACCCTGCTCGACCGTGGATGGGACGGCCTCGTCAGCGTGGAGGTGATGAGCAGCGAGCTGCGGCGTCTGCCGCTCGACCAGATCATCCGGCGCATCGCCGACACGACCATTCCGTACTGGCGCTAAGTAATTGACGCCGTCAGTAACGCACGGGCCGTCGTTGGTCATTTCCGTCGCGTTCGCGCGGGAACGTGGTCACACCCTGCTCGAGCTGGCCGTTTCGTGGTTAGTTAGCCAGCCGGCGGTGGCGTCAGTCATTGCAGGCGCGACAGGGCCGGATCAGATCATCGCGAACGCCGCCGCGGCGAACTGGGACCTCACCCCCGAGGACCTCGACGCCCTCGGCGCGATCGTCGGCTAAGCGTTAGCCGTCCGCCGGGGGTGACCGTATCGCGCCGAACCGCTCGACGTAGGAAAACCACTCGAGAGGTGACAAATCCGGCGACGGGTCGTCGTACATGGGGCGCGCACGGGGAGTAAGTCGCGCTCCCCGCGGCGGGCACCGGTGAGGTCGGCGAGCGTGATCAACGCGGCAACGTCCGGGTTGCGCCCCTGAGCTAGCTCGATGATGGTGCGCACCTCTTCCGGCGTTGGTGGCACGATACGGCCTTGGCGGACGGGTGGGGGGGCTGGCCATCTTCGCGACATTGACCGGGCGCTTTCGGCGGGTCCCCTTTTTTGGTGCGGGGTCCGCCGTGGACGACTCGGGAGATCTGGCGAGGCACGTTGGTCACCGGGTCCGCGCCCCACGTACACGCGGACCTCCCACATCCTGGGCTACCGTGCACGGACCGTCGCCACGGTCGGACGCAGTATCGGTCCGGCAGGGTCCGAGTGGGGATTTTGTAGGGATAGCTCTTTCGGGAGTCGACCGCCGGAGAGATGGGGCAAGCATCTTGACCTGCGCTTATGGCTGCTCCGGGGGAGAGACTCGAACTCTCAACCAACGGATTAACAGTCAGCATCGGATTGTTCATCTAGCTCGGTTGAGCACCCAAACCGCTGATGAACCACAGTCTGGCTACCGTCGAGCACCGTCGAATCCCGGTCACCCACGCCGCGTTGTAGGGATGAAAGTAGGGACGCACGGTAAGCCTGAGGCATGGTGCGACTGGCAGCCGTCAGGAGACCAGTCGTGGTCCCGCCAGTCGTGGTCCCGCCACTCGTGGTCCCTCCGTGCGCTCGCGGTCGGCCACGACACCTCGTTTGTGCCGGGTCGGCAGACTGATCTCGCGCTGCGCACTTCCGCGTTGATGCAGACTGCTATGAAATGACTGACGGCAGCGTCACCAAGGCTTGGACACGCCTCAGGCTCTATCATTTACGGCTCCTGGTCGTGGACGAGTTGAAAGTCTGCCCGTGGGAGCTACTGGCAGTGCGACCCCCCTGGCCGGTACGGTCGAGCCGTCGACCAGACAGCTGGTAGGCGCGAAGAGGAGGTACACAGATGCTCAACTCGTGGGGGGGAAGCCCCAACGTCATTGCGTGGGTCGAACTGCCACGGGCCGGTTCGCGGATGCGCCACCTCGGTGAGAGCGTCGAACTCGGGCCGTGGATTGTGCAGTTGCAGTTCGATCCTGACCACGAGGTGCCGGCGCATTGGCACAAGTGCGACACGATCTATATCATCAACGAAGGGTCGATCTCCTTCGGGCCCGATGGGTCAGGCGTCGACAGGCTTTACCGGGCCGGCGACATCCGCTGGGTCCGTGCCGGGCACTTCTACGGGCCGGAAAAGGCCGGACCGGAGGGGTGCGTGTTCACACTCATCGGGGGGGCTGGGGACCTCTATCCGTCGTATGCTGAGGAAGACGCGGTTGGAGCAGCGGATCGATGATCGAAGTGATCTCCGTTCCCGAAGGTTCGTCGACGTGAGGCCAGATGGTGGTGCGTCGCTGCTGGTCGAGTCGTTGGACGAGCGCAACCCCGAGTTCAACGACGCGTACTACCGCCTCGCCGCGGCCGTTCGGCGAGGATGCCCGGCCCGGCAGGGACCGAACAGTTGGCTGGTCACCAGCTTCGATCAAGTGTGCGAAGTGGCGCAGGACTGGAGACGATTCAGCTCCCAAAACATCCATCAAGCGCGCCATCAGGGCGGACGCATGGTCCCGATCGAGATGGATCCGCCCCTGCATCGTGAGTGGCGACGAGCGCTCAACCCGCATTTCTCCCCCGAAGCGGTCCAACGTCACGAGGCCGGGATTCTGCGAATCATCGATGGTCTCGTCGACGGATTCGCCGACCGCGGGTCGTGCGATGCCGTGGGCGAATTCACCCGCCCATTGCCTGGGCTCGTGGTGTTCGGTGAATTTCTCAAGGTGCCTCGCGAGCATGTTGCCGAAGCGCAAGCGTCGGCGGACCTGGCCCTGAATCGTGGACCGGCACCAGTAGAGATCGCCACCATGCTCGCCGGGTACGAACAAGTCGAACGGCTCGCTTGGTCGCTCCTCGAGGCCCGGGCTGCGTCCGACCGACCCGTGGATGACTTGCTGGGCGGCATCTTAGAGACGCAGCTCGACGGCGAGCCGGCGTCCATGCAGGACATGGTCGGGGCCATAAAGGTGTTGATCTTCGGAAGTCTCACGACGACGCAGAGCGCGCTCACTAGCACGTTGCTCTTCCTGGCCGAGCACCCCGAGATTCAAACGCAGCTGGCCACCAACCCCAACCTCATACCGGTGGCGGTCGACGAGGGACTCCGAGCGTTCAGTCCAATCGCCGACAGTCCACGACTCGTCACCGGCGAAACCGAGCTCGGCGGCTGCCCCATACGTGCCGGAGACACGGTGCGCATGTCATGGGCAGGCGCAAACCGCGACCCGGCGAAGTTCGATATGCCGGACGAGTACAACCTGCATCGTCGTGAGAAAGGGCACGCCGCGTTCGGGATCGGACCGCACCGCTGCCTTGGCTCACACCTCGCCCGGCGAGCCCTCGAACTTGCCTTGGACCGCTTCATCCAGCGCATCGGCCCGTTCCGGCTTGGCGGACCCGAGGCCGCCGAGGGCTACTCGCCCGGACCTCGGACACCACGTCGGATCCACCTCCTCTTCCGACGTAGCTAGGGGGTGGTGTATGACGGAACGTCCCATCCTCGAGGTTAGGGCCAGGGCCCAGGAGAGGAGCGGGATGGCTAGAGGGGATGGAGGGCCCCGACGATCGCACAGTGAGCTCAAGGCTGGTAGCGATCTCTATTCGTGTGTCAGATCGACGATGATGTCCTCTGTCTCGTTCAACACGCCGGCGAGGGGAAACCTGATGGTCGGCACAGATTACAACCATCTCAACCTTGGTTCGGACTTTCGATTTCTGGCCTCTGGAGCCCTTTCGACCTTCTAGGGGGTGACTGGACCACCCGATCCGCCTTGGCTATCTTCTGTCAGGAATTCAAGTGCTGGCTTCGTCTAAGCGTCAGAGCCAGTGGGGGCCGAGCGAAGTGGATCCGGGCTCGCGCATGAAATTATCGAGGAGATGGCCAAATGTTGCTGAGACGTGCGCTGTTGTCGGGGGCTGTGGTGGCGGCGGTTGCTGCTATTGCCGGGTGTGGATCAAGCAGCAGCCATAGTGCTACTAGTCCAACGTCGGGTTCTTCGTCGACCGGTGCCTCGACGGGAGCGACTACATCGGGGCAGGCTGCGGGAGCCCCCATCAAGGTCGGAGTGATCTGCTCGTGCTCGGGCGCGTTGGGCCCGTTTGTGGCTCCTTACACCGAGGTCTATCAGGCTTGGGCCAAAAGCGTAAACGCGTCCGGCGGGATAAACGGTCATCCGGTTCAGCTGATCGTGAGAGACGACGGAAGTAGTCCGGCGACATCGTTCAGCGACGCCGAGTCTCTGATAGCGGACAAAGTTGTCGCCATCGGCGACGGCAGCGTACTCGAGCAGTCCTGGGCCGCGACGGCCAAGGCGGCCAACATCCCCGTGGTTGGCTACGACCAGTCGTCTCTAGACTTCGGCACCAACCCGGACTTCTACTCGCCAAGTGGGACGGCGGACACCACCATCCCGGGGATAGTCGCCACAGCCAAGACGGCCGGAGCCACCAACCTGGGCGCCCTGTACTGCGCCGAGGCGCCACAGTGCTCCGAGCTCATCCCGCCTCTGCGGGCCGCAGCTCAGAAAGCCGGTCTTGGGCTGCCCATCGCGTCCTCGGCCGCGGTGGCGTCTCCAAACTTCACGGCACAATGCGTAGCCGCGGAGCAAGCCCATATCACCGGGTTGGCCGTGTTCCAAAATAATCAGACGGTGGTAAGAGTCGCGGCGGACTGCAATCGCCAGAACTACCACCCCATCTATCTGATCCAGGGATCGGGACTGGCCTCGACCTACCTAACCAGCCCAGGGATCAAGGACAACATGTGGGCCGAGATGCCTGACGTTCCATTCACCTCCACCATACCGGCCATACAGGCGATGAACTCGGCGGTGGATAAGTACTATCCGGGCCTCCGGCAGAACGCCAGCAGCTGGACCGAAGCGAATGAGATCGCCTGGGCCTCAGGGGTCCTGCTGGAGGACGCAGTGAAGGCCGGTGGACTCGGGGCGAGCGACACTCCCAGCGCGGCTGAGGTCGTCAGCGGGCTCGACTCCCTCAAGGGGGACACGTTGGGTGGAATTTCACCGCCGCTGACCTTCACGGCCAACCAGCCGCACAAAATCGACTGCTGGTTCACGTTCCATGTGGCGAACGGCGTGGGCAGCATGGCCAACAACGGCCAGACCACCTGCGAGAGCGCCTCTTCGTCCTGATAGACCACTAGTGCTGATCGCCGACGAGTCTGGCGGCAGATCACTCCGGGTGAGTGTCTTGATCACTCAGGCATGCTCGGGGAACCCCCCTTCCCGCAGCCCCGAGTTGGGGGTCCCGCGACACTACGGGTCTGCCTCCGATCAGCGGGCAGGGTGGGAGGACACCGGACATCTGGGTGGAATACCCGACTCGGCTTACAAACCAACGGACAATAGAAGGGCCGATTCCATCGACATCCATCGACATCATGAAGCTGTGCTGGAGAGTTCGTGTGTATCCCACAAGGACTGAGTCTGTCATTGAGGTCCTGTCGCTGCGGGGGTGGCGGCGTAGTTTCGGTGGTCGTTCCATCCGGGTAGTTCGTCTGAGGTCGTCCGCCCGCCCGGGCCGCCCCGCTAGGACCGCTGCGCTGGCTGCATTGAACAAGAGGTTGCCGAAGACCCCAGCGCGCTCCGCGTCGCGGTCGAGCATTGCCGGTTGGATGCGTTCAGCGGCTGCCGTGGCGACGCTTTCAGCTTCGTCGAATCTATCTTGGCGAACAAGAGTCCAAGCGAGATAACGGAGAGAAATTGCCGTTTCAAGGTCGGGTGAGTCGCAGAAGTGTGCCGAGTGGAAGGCTCGTTCGGCTGACATCCAGGACAGGTCCGTGAAGCCCAGGCGACTGGTTATGCCGGCTCCGAGGCGGTAGGCAATCGATAAAAAGCGATAAGCCCTAGCCTTCCGATCGTCGGTCGTGGAGTCGACCAGCCGTCTGCCGTCGAGCAAGATGACCGGGAGGGTGCTCAGGAGTTTGGTGTGCCGACCGTCGACGTACGCTTGCCAAGCGCGCCGTGTCTCATGCTCAAGTTCGTCGAACTCAATTGTGTCTCGAGCGTCGGCAAGACTTTCAAGATCGGGCACATACGAATTGGCGGAAATTGCCCGACGCAATGCGGTATGCGCTGCTCTTCTGGCTGATGACTTTCTGCTCGGCCGATCAATCTGTCAATGCTGATATCCAAGGCCGACGCTAGCTTCCGGAGTGTTGATGGCCGTATCGTGGAGCGTTTGCCTTGCTCGAGATGGGCGATCGTATCGACGCCTACTCCGGAGGCTTCCGCGAGTCGTTCCTGTGACAGGTCACGCACTTTGCGGAAGTCGAGCAACGTTGTCGCCGATGGACTCTCCGAGTGTTGTGCAGGTGTCCACAGAGCGTTGACGCACTAGGACAAGTCTACCGGGCCAGCCGATGCCCGTCTTCGCATAACACAAGCTCGCCGGAACGACTCGCGTCGGCGTGCCCATCACCCCTATAACCCTGGGACGCCCTGATCTGGATGACATCGAACTCCCCACCTTCCGACCCGAACCGAGGAGCAGGACGTCGACGCCCGCGATTCCGCACAAACATCATGTCGGTGGCAGTCACGCCAGTAAGAGTGGTCATTCCAACCGATCGCCGACCTCGCCTCCCCCGCCGCATGCAGCGCGCCCATGACCAAATGCGCACGGTCCTGGTGCATCCTCGTCTCCGACGTAACAGCAACCGTCGCTAAGGAGCCGGGTCGCCGTCCGCCGTTGCTGCCGCGTTCGCCGATCCGCCGCAACTGATTCCCCTCGACCAACGAATTACTGCCTGCATACTCGGATTGGCCCTCACAGCGATGTTGGCTCCTATACGCCAAGATCCGATGAGGTTCTCGATGCCGGTCAGATCTGAGGGATTGCGAGGCGGAACGCCCAACCACGCTGGATAGCGCATGTGACACCCGAGATTGTGCGATTCGACTAGCAAAATCTCGCGTCAGCAACCACCCTAAACCAAGCCGAAGCTCGGCTGTTGCGACGACCCGTCCTAAATAGCTAACGTATTGGTCGCTCAGCATCGGAGGTGCGTAGTGTTCGAAGTCACCGGCTTGGAGCATGACGGGTGGCGGGGATTCGATCCGCTCGCCGCGTCGGCACGGCCGGACTACTTTGAACTCATCGACGCGTGGCGCGACCGTTGCCCGGTGGGCCGCAGCGAGGAGTACGGCGGGTTCTGGGTTGTCAGCTCGCAGGACGAGGTATTGGCTGTCGGCCAGGACTGGCAGACGTTCACCTCGACCCACGGGTCGGGTTTCCCGCCTGTGCCGCTCGCACCGATCTTGCCGATTTGGCACGACCCGCCGACCCAGCGCGCCTACCGGCGGGTGGTTAACCCGAGGCTGACCGCGGAACGGGTCAGCGTGTACGAGTCGGCCATGCGCGTGGTGGCCAAGGACCTCATCAGCGGCTTCGCCGACGCGGGCCGGTGCGACCTGGCATCCTCCTACAACCGGATTTACCCCCCGACTGTCTTCTTCACTGTCATTCTCGATGTTGACGCCGGCGAGATCGACGCAATGCGAGACATGAGCCACCGTTTTTCGTACGGTACCGTCGACGGGCGGGTGGAAGCATTCCATGAAATGGAGACATGGTGTGCGTCGTATTTGGAAAGCCGGGATGCGGAGCCGCGCCGCGACGACCTCGTGGACACGCTCCTGAACGAACTCCCGCGAAACCTACCGCTCAGTCGAGACGACCAAGTCCGGGCGCTTCTACTACTTATCCAGGGTGGGTTTGGCACCTCCGCCAACCTTCTTGGCGCCATCACCCGAGTGCTGTGCGAACGGCCTGAGCTCCAGGAACGCGTGCGTGATCAGCCGATCCTCGTACCGTCCCTGGTCGAGGAGTGCCTGAGGCTCGAGACTCCTAACCCGTACATGGCCCGCTACGCCACCAAAGATACCGAGATCGGCGGATGCCCAATCGCAGCAGGTGATTGGGTCCTGATGATGTTCGCAGGGGCGAACCGGGACCCGCGCATGTTCGCGGATCCCACAAATGTCGATCTCGACAGAGAGGTCAAACGCCACCTCAGTTTCGGGGTGGGGGTGCATCGTTGCATCGGATCGAACCTGGCCCGCCTCCAGGTGCGGGTCGCTGCCGAAGAGCTGCTTCTCGCCATCGAGGACCTGAGGCTCCAACCGGACGCCACCGTGACCTACTACGGGTCACAGACCCGAGGTGTCGCTTCCCTGCCAGTGACGTTTCGGCCCCGAACTTGTTAACCGTGTCGCCGAGGGATTCTGGCTGGTTCATCAGCCGCTCGACACTTCCTCGACGCTTGCGTCCTCGGGAAGGGGTGCGGTGATTCGGGCCGCGGTGATGTCAGGGGTGGGCGCACGGCTCGAGATCATGGAGTGCGAGCTTGACGAGCCTCACGACCACGAGGTCCGGATCAAACTCAGGGCCAGTGGTGTCTGCCACTCTGATCTGGGCGTCCTGAGCGGCAATGTGGCCGTCCCACTGCCCATGGTGTTGGGCCACGAAGCTTGTGGCGTGGTGATCGCAGTGGGTCCAGATGTTCGGTCCGTCGCGGTTGGAGACCAGGTCATCTTGGGACCGGCGCTTCGGTGCGGTCAATGCTTCTACTGCTCAGTTCGGCAGCCAGAGCTCTGCGAGATCCGAAGTCGAGCCGCCGGCTCTGGTGGGCTCGCTGACGGTACGCCAAGGTTCCGCCTCGGTAGTCAGCCCATCTATCAATTCGTCTGCGCTGGCACTTTCGCCGAGGAGACGGTCGTGTCAGAGTTCTCGGTCGTCAAAGTTGACCCTGACATACCTCCCGCCAGTGCCGCAGTGATGGCGTGTGCTGTGGCCACCGGGTTCGGCGCGGCGACCAACATGGCGACGATCCGAGCCGGCGACGCGGTCGTCGTGTTCGGGTGCGGCGGTGTAGGGCTCAATGTCATACAAGGCGCTCGCTACCGGGAGGCGGGCTGCATCATGGCCGTGGACCTGGTCGACTGGAAGCTCGATACAGCCCTGCGGTTTGGTGCCACCGATAAGATCCATCCCAGGGACGGCGACGTGGTCGAACAGGTCCGATCACTTACCGGCGGCCGCGGCGCAGACGTCACCTTCGAAGTCATAGGAAATCCAACGACGATCCAGCAAGCCTGGGAGGCGACGCGTCGTGGTGGCCAAACCACCCTCGTAGGTGGGCCGCCCGCTGGTACCACGCTTGACGTGCCTGTCCAGACCCTCGTTTCGACCGAACGCCGCCTTCAGGGAGTCTCGTACGGGGGCACCAACCTTGGCCGGGACGTGCCGTTGTGGGTAGAGCTTTACCGCGAGGGACGACTACTCCTAGACGAACTCATTACCGAAACCGTCACCTTGACGGCCGTCAACCAGGCCCTCGACGCCATGCATCACGGCGACGTCCTTCGCGCCGTTATAGGCTTTGATCCTCGCTAACACCTGGTCGTCAACCTCTGCATACGGGCGCAACTTCTCGGTTGGCCGCGTGACTCGGCGACGGAATAAGAAAGCTGGCGACGCAATTCCGGCGTCTAGTCATGCACCGACTCCCTGTGGCTACTCCTCGCCTGTTGGGTCGGCTACTACCAAGTACAAACAGAATTCGTTGCCTTCCGGGTCTGCCATGCACCGCCACCGGAACCCCTCGAGTTCATGGGTTTTGCCGGGCTCGATCCATCTTCCTCCGAGTTGCCCGACTCGGGTGGTAGAGGCGTCCAGGTCCTCAACAACTATATCGAAGTGGGCTCGATTCTTGCCCAGCTTTGCCTCGGGGACCCGTTGGAGGACCAACATGAGTCCCTCCTGATTGGGGGACAGCGCGTGGTACTGGTCGTCCCCATAGATTGCGACCGTCTCCACCCCTTGGAGGTCGCCGTAAAACTCGACCAGGCGTGCTGGATCTTGGGTGTCGAGGACAATGTAGGCAGGCAATTTGGTTCCTTTCTGGTCAGGGGCAATACCCGCGGCCGCAGGCATACCCAGCCTCTCGGTTGAGCGCCATCTATTTGGATGATGCCTGAGCGGCCAGAAGCGGGGCCAATCCCCAGGCGTCCTGACCGTTGCAGACGAGAGTCGTAATCCCCCAACGCTCGGACAGCTCTGCGATGCGCTCCTCGAGTAGGGACTGGCTGCCGACGAGGACGTGCGGTGAACCGGCCAGGACATCCTCGTCCGCGCCGATGAGTTCGGCCCGCCGTGACAGGGCGGCCCGGCGATCGTCGGTGATCTCTGCAGCCGCCACGCGAAGCCCGATGCGTAGCCCGGAAAAGCGATCACCGGCCCCCTCACGAATCCACTCGATGCAGTCGTCCAAGCTCTCTCTTAGCCCCTTGACGGCGTTCCCGAGAATGAGGGCGGTCCCGTCGAGCGCGATGTTCACCCCGTCACCCACCGCGCCGGCCAGGCGAAGCGATCGTGGTGCCGCCCCCCCGAGAGTGATTGGAATCCCGCCCACTCGAACCGGCTTTGGGAACCCATCGAGTTGATCGAAGTGGTAGTGGCTACCGCTGAAAGAAGATGGCCCATCGGCCCAGGCGGCTCGCAGAACAGCGACCGCTTCTGCTAATCGCTCTAACCGAACGGTTGTGGGGTCTTTCTTGAGACCGAGCGCCGAGTAGTCGTCGTCGTACCAACCGGCTCCCAGGCCGACTTCGACCCGCCCCGCACAGAGGATGTCGAGGGTCGCCAACTCCTTGGCGAGGACCACGGGATGACGGAAGTCCACGGCCAGAACTGACGTGGTCAGCCGAAGCGTGCTCGTGGCCAGGGCAGCCGCGGTGAGCGCCACAGTCGGTGCCCACTGTCGGGCGAATGGACCGCCAACATGGTCGGGCAGCGAGATGGCGTACCAACCCTCGCTCTCTGCGCGGCGGGCGGTCAATATCCACGCTTCTCCGGGCTGAGGCTCGTCGGTCAGAGGATGCGGCGCTTGCAGGACGAATCGGACGCTCATGGTCCAACCTCCGGAGGTCTTCGATTGGTATTACTCACCGCCTGGGCCAGGGCAGTCACCACATCGGACGCCTGGATAATAGTTAATCATATAGCTATTTACGTCCGCAAACCGCGAGCGGTGCCCATCCCGGGGCGACGGACGTCGTTCGGGTGCAACGTAGAGGGCCATAGGAAGTCCAGACCGCGTTGTGCGAATATCCCGGCACAGAAATCTTCCTCGTCGTCCCAACGGCCACGAAATCTGCAATGCCCACACTTGAAACTTGATGCTCATCGGTAATGAACGCCGCTGATCTGTTGTCGGAATGGCACAGAATCAGCTAAAACTTTATGTGCCGGACACCCCGGGCGCTGCCCTGGAACTGGCTTGACCGATCGCTTGACACGGGGAGGTCGTCCCGTGCTTGATGCCACAGCAACCGACTCCGCCGATGTAAGTACACCGTCTCCGTCGCAGACCGGGCGCTCATGAGTGCCGGCTCGCCACGTAGGAAAGGAAATCCCGTCGAGCGCCCCATCCCTTCGATCGATCGCCAACGGGCGAGCGCTCGGGTGGCAGAGCATCTCCGGCAACAGATCGTCTGCGGCGAGCTGCATCCAGGAGAGGCGTTTCCGCCAGAAAAGGAGGTCGTGGCCCAACTGGGGGTGTCGAAGCCAACGCTCCGGGAGGCCCTCCGTGTGCTCGAGAACGAGGGACTCCTCATGGTCGAGCGCGGCGTGTATGGCGGGGCCCGGGTCCGCGAACCGAGCACAACCGTCGTCGCCGACTACTTAGGCTTACTGTTTCATTACCACGGCGCGAGCATCGGGGACATCGTGCGAACCCGAGTGCTGATCCAATTCGAAGCAGCCAGGCGGTTCGCGGAACGGGCCTCGGATGCTGACCTGGAAGCACTCGAGCAAGTTCTCGACTCGGAAGCAGCACTGTTCGGCGACCAGTTGGCATTCCGGTCCCGTTCATTGACCTTCCAACTCGAGCTCACCGACCGGTGCGGTGACGCGGTTTTGATGGTGCTCGGGCAAGTCCTTGATCATATCCAACGTACGATCATGAACCACATCGCGGCGTCGCTTCATCCCGAACTTCCAACCGCAGAGATACCCCGCGACCGCCAGCGGCTGGTCGCAATCCTACGGACCGGTGCTGCCGACGCTGCTGCCCACTTCTGGCGAGCCCACCAAGAGCAGCGGCCCGTATATCTCCCTGATTTTGCCGACGACCACCACTACGACTTCTGGGATCCAGAGGGAAAGAAGCGGCGGGCCAGCTAAGAGCAAGCCCTCATCCGAGCTTCATGCTCCCTTGCAAGGCTCGGGCACGCCGTCCACGTCTTTGACCAACAGGAGGACAGACGGGAGAACTGCATGGCCGCGTCGCGCTGGTGACCGGCGCTGGAGCAGGGATTGGCAGGTCGACGGCCCTCCAGCTTCATGAGCACGGAGCAGCCGTCGCAGTCGTCGATCTAGACGAAGCCCGCGCCTTAGAAGCCACCCTAGAGATCCGAGAGCACGGAGGCAGGGCCGCAGCTTTCATCGTCGACTTGGCCGATAGCGAAGCCGTCGCCCTTCTCGTCGGCCAAGTCGTCGAGCGTTTCGGCCGCCTCGACATCTTGGTCAACAACGCAGGCGTCACGGGTGCCGGTCCGCTGCTCGACGTCCCCAAGGCCTCGTGGGACCGCGCCATTACCGCCAACCTCACCGCACCGTTTTTGCTGATCCAGGCCTTCGGGCGCCACGTCGCAGATCGCGGAGGGGGCGGTCGCATCGTCAACGTGCTGACGAGCGGAGCTTTCCGGGCCACGCTCACCTCAGGCCCCGATTACGTGGCATCCAAAGCCGGATTGCACGGTCTGAGTCGCTCTGCGGCAGGGTATCTCGCCGCACTGGACATCAACGTCAACGCCGTGGCCCCAGGCATCACCGATACGCCCCGCCTTCGAGTCCCGGGCAGCTACGATGCCGCACACGCTGCCCATATAAAGAACCTGGTTACTCAAGGGCCAATGGCAAACGTCTTCGGCCGGATTTCTTCACCCCAGGATGTCGCGGAAGCGATCACTTTCCTCTGCTCACGCCGCAGCCGCCAAATCACGGGCCAAGTACTTCACACCAGCGCAGGGCTCATCGTATAACCACGCCGGAAACGGCACGGTCAGAGAATTGCGTACCTCGACCACTGAGCGCGGTCGTTGCCCGGCCGCGGTTGGGGCCTCGACGCATCCGGGATGGCTCCGCTAAGCAGGATATCCTTCCTCGTGGCCTGGGCTGCTCCGGTCAGGATCTCTCAGTGCCAGCTCGGCAAACCTCCCTTCTCCTCGGAGAAACGAAAGACGGCAGTCCCGATGACGAAGACCAACCCGTCACCTAGCCCACCGGCTGCCGGTCCCGCCAAACTGGTCAAAGACTCTGCTGCGACCGAGGTCTCGAGGACAGTACTGAAGCGAGTCCTTTCCGGGGAGTTCCCTGCGGGAGCTCGTCTGCCGTCGGAACGCGATCTCGCCGCGCAACTGGGAGTGGCTCGCAACGCGGTCCGTGAAGGTGTGCGCCCGCTGGTACTGCTTGGAATTCTCGAGGTTCAGCCGGGCAGTGGGACGTTCGTAAAAGGCACCTCTTCGGATCTGCTCCCTGAGGTGATCGAATGGGGACTCCTCCTCGGAAGGCCAAACTTCCAGCAGGTCCTTGAAGCGCAACGCCTGATCGAGATGGCGGTCGCCGCCTTAGCCGCCGAAAGGCGAAGCGCCCACGACGTGCGCTCCATGCGAACAGCTGTCTCAAGGATGGGAGAGGCTAAGTCGCCAGATAGGTTTGACACGATCGACGAAGCATTTCACGAACGAATTGCCGAAGCGGCGAACAACGACGTTCTGGCTGGAATTCTCAGGAACATCCGATCACTTCTCTCCGTCTGGATGCGCCGGGCCGCATTTACTGAATCCGAGATAGCGGGTCTCGTCAGCAAGCATCAGGCCGTGTTCTCCGCCATCGAAGGGCAAGACGCTGAGGGCGCGTCGAGAGCGATGAACGACGCGCTAGCGGGCGGGACTCGTTTTTTTCCTGGCTGAGACTGAGCTAGGTCCACTGCGCTCGTGTGCCTTCGGTTGCGCTCGGCCGAAAGTGCTCGACCAGTTGGTTGACCAATTTTTCGCTATGCGCTTATACTGGTGCCAGCGCCGCTGGGGGCGCCGCAACCGTTCTCCGGGGAAGGAGGCAAGGCTGCGGGAGTTGCTACTGCGTGCCTCGTGCCTCGCTCGGCTACGCGGCTGGTCGGAGGGGTGTTTTCACCAGCGCGTAGGAGTATGGACGTTCCCCGGCGTTAGCCCCACTCGTTCGACCGACAAGGAGACTCCCGTGGTCAGTTTTTCCGAAATCCGTCTCGACTGGCGCACCAAGGCGGCCGAGCCGACGCTGCGACCGATCGTTCCGCCCGCAGAACGGCCGAAGGACTTGATCCCAGCTGAGCGGTACACCAGCGGTGAGTTCGCCAAACGTGAGTGGAACGCCGTCTGGCGACATTCATGGCACCTGGTGTGTCGCGACCAGGACATTCCCGACGTCGGCGACTACATCGAGTACGAAATCGGCGACCAGTCGGTCCTCGTGGTGCGAAGCGATGTCGAGACGGTCAAGGCCCACTACAACTCGTGCCTTCATCGGGGCATGCAACTTCGGAAGGGCCGGGGAAACTCGTCCGAACTTCGCTGCCCGTACCACTCGTGGTGCTGGCACCTCGATGGGTCGATCGCCGATGTCGTCGATCCGTACGAGTACCATCCCGATCTGCTTACACCGGAGGCCCTTCACCTCCCTCCAGTCCGTCTGGAGAGTTGGGCCGGTTTCTACTTCGTGAACCTCGACGCCGATGCGGTGTCGCTGCTCGAGCACCTGGGAGCCCTGGTGGACGAGCTGGCGCCTTTTGCGATTGAAAAGATGGTCTACCAATCCCACCGGCGGGCGGTGCTCCCAGCTAATTGGAAGACGGTCATCGACAATTTCGGCGAGACCTACCATATTGCGACGATCCACCCGCAGTCCTTGCCGTTCGCCGACGACGTCAATGAGATCGTCGAGAACGTCGGGGAGCACACGATCATGAAGGTCCCGACCTTTCAGACGAGCGAGCGACTGGCGGAAGACATTGACGACCTGACTAAGCTGAAGCAGATGTTGACCGTCCTCACGGATTTGGAGATGATCGATCCGGCCGAGATCGAGATGCTGCAACAGGTTGAAGAGACCCTGTCGTCATCGTCCGAGCCAGATGCGGTCAAGAAGGCGGTCATCGAGTACCGGCGAGGGAAGGCCATTACGCTCGGCTGCCCCGATCTGACTGACGAACAGCTCATTGAGGACTGGGATGTCCACATCTTCCCCAACATCGAGATCAACTTCCTCTTCGGCCAGGTGTTCGGTTACACCGTCCGTCCTAACGGGCTCGACCCCGACTCGTGCATCTTCGAGGTCATCAGCCTTTCGCTTCCGACGCCCGGCGAATCCGTTCCCGACTGCGAGCTCGAGGTCTACGAGGACTATCGAGAGTGCCCTTGGCCTCTGACCCTCGTACAGGACATCAGTGTGTTTGCCCGGATGCAGCAAGGACTGCACTCCGAGACGTTTCCGGGGCTCCGATTCGCAACCTATCGAGAGCGCGGGCTCCGCCACACCCACGAGGTGATGGATGAGTGGTTCGCCAAGTACGAGAAGTCCTAGTGGGTGACGTCTGAAAAGCGGGCAGCTTGAACTTCACCAGGAGCCTGAACATAGTGCCCCTGACGTGATCGAATGGGATCAAATAAGTGACGTCGTCGTCGTCGGGAGTGGAGGCGGCGGTTTGTGTGGGGCGCTGGTCGCTCGGACGCACGGGCTGGAAGCACTCGTGGTGGAAAAGACGTCCTTTGTCGGCGGTTCTACCGCCATGTCCGGCGGGAGCGTGTGGCTGCCGAACAATCCGGTGATGCACGCGGCGGGCGTCCCGGACTCGAGAGCTGACGCGCTGACCTATCTCGATGCGGCGATCGGTGAGGCAGGGCCGGCCTCATCGCCGTCACGGCGTCAAGCGTTCGTTGACAATGCGCCCAGGCTTGTGACCTTCCTGCAGGAGCTCGGCGTGCCGTTCAGCCGGGGTGAGGGCTACGCCGACTATCACAGCGAGTTGCCGGGAGGAAACGAGCGGGGTCGGACGATCGAGGTGCCGGTGTTCGACCGGCGCCGACTCGGCCCCTGGGCCGCCAAGCTCCGGCCGGGGATGACGGCCACCCTAGGCCTGGTCGCGACCACGCCTGAGCTCACGTCGGTGTTGTACTACAACCGGGGTGCTCGGGGATTCCTTACGGGGGCTCGGGTCGTGGCTCGTACCCTGGCCGGGAGGTGGCGCGGGCAGGAGCTCGTGTCGAACGGGGGAGCCTTGGTGGGCTGGTTGCTCGAGCGGGCCCTAGCCCTCGAAACACAGATCTGGACTGACGCGCCGTTTCAGGGTTTCATTCTGGAGGACGGGGCTGTGGTCGGAGTGACCGTAGCTCGGGGTGGACAGACGAGGCGCATCGGTGCTCGGCGTGGGGTGCTGTTGGCGGCAGGCGGCTTCTCCGCCAATGCGGACATGCGGATGCGCCATGGCGGGACGCAAGCGACGTCAGCCGATTGGTCGCTCAGCAACCCCGGGGATACGGGCGAGGTGTTGGAGGCGGGTATGGCTCTCGGCGCCGCCACCGGTCTCCTAGACGAGGCCGTCTGGACCCCGATGCCCCGACTCCCCGATGGGGGGCGCCCGGCGTACCCGCCCCGGCAGGTCACGTCCTTCTCTCGGATGCGATGGCGGCCTGGGACGATCATGGTCGACGCGGCTGGTCGTCGGTACGCCAACGAGTCGATGTCGTACATGGAGCTCGGCCAACTCATGTTCGCCCACGATCGAGAGACCCGCTCGGTGCCGAGCTGGCTGGTGTTCGACGACGCTTGCCGGCGCCGCTCCTTGTTCGGCGTGCTCCCCGGGAGGCTGCCGGAGCAGTGGGTACGGGACGGATTCGTCATTCGGGGTCAGACACTGGCCGAGGTCGCCAAGCAATGCGGCGTGGACCCGGCTGGCCTGGAGGCGACGGTCCGGCGCTTCAACGAGCTGGCCCGGACTGGGGTAGATACCGACTTTCATCGCGGCCGGGCCGCGGCCGACCGGTTTTGGGGTGACCCGAGCTACCGGCCCAACGGCTGCTTGGCACCTCTCGAGCGCCCGCCGTTTTACGCCGTCGCGATGTATCCATGCGACGTGGGAACTTGCGGTGGGCTGATCACCGATGAGCATGCCCGAGTGCTTCGAAAGGATGGACAGCCGATCGCCGGGCTCTATGCGACTGGAAACACGACCGCGAGCGTGACCGGACGCCACTATTTGGGAGGCGGAGGAAGCATCGGACCTTCCTGCACCTTCGGGTTTGTCGCCGCCAACCATATCGTCGAAGGCGCGGCCGGTACCGAGGTGTGGGTGTAGGTCCGTTTACGGTGACATTGAAACGCCGGATAAGAACCCCTCTTGCAAGGGGGCTCCTACCAGGGATCTTGCACTGGTGCAGATGGCCAAGCGCAAGCCGGCGGAGGTGTCAGCGGAGCAGGGGGCTGCGACCGAGCTGGTCCGGCTGGCCAAGGAGCAGGGTCTGTCTCTGAAAAACGGGACTTGAAACCGGTCTACACCGCGGTCCACGCTCCCTCGGCCAGGGCAGTCTTCGACGAACTCGCCGGAAAGTGGGGTGGCCGCTACCCGGCGGTGGTGCGCTTGTGGGAGAACGCGTGGGATGAGTTCATTCCATTCTTGGACGACGACATCGAGATCCGTCGAGTCCTGTGCTCGACGAACGCCATCGAGAGTCTCAACGCCCGCTACCGGCGAGCGGTTCGGGCTCGGGGGCATTTGCGGACCGAGGCCGCCGCACTGAAATGCCTCTACCTGGTCACCCGGTCCCTTGACCCGACCGGGGTCGGCAGGACACGATGGGCTATGCGCTCGGAGCCAGCACTCAACGCCTTCGCCATAACCTTCGCCGACCGATTCCCGGCAGCAGAGACCTGCTGATCAACCGTCGGAGACAGCGTTTACGTTACTCCCGCCGGTACGGCCTGTTCGTCCATCGGAGAAACATATTGGAGCACCGATGAAAACGAACGTGGTGCTGGATTGGCCATACTAAACTGTGTCCCATCTTATGGAAATGGCTCAGCTGCGACGGGAAAGGCTAGCGGAGGGTAGAGTTGCCCTTGTCACCGGAGCGGGATCCGGAATCGGCCAGGCAACCGCCCTGCTCTTCGCTGAAGAGGGTGCCGATGCGGTGGTATTGGCAGATGTGTCACGGCGGGGAGCCCGAGAAACGGCGACGCTCGTCGAGGAGCAGGGTGCTAAGGCGCTCTGCCTCGAAGTCGATGTTGCGTCGGCGTCGGCCGTTGACTCCATGGTCTCCGACGCGATGTCGGCTTTCCAGCGAATCGACTGCGCGGTCAACAATGCTGGAATCAGTGGCAACCAGCAGCGTCTCGGGGACTATGCAGACGGGGACTGGAGATCGGTGATGGACGTCAACCTTGACGGCGTCTTTTACTGTATGCGTGCCGAGATTCGTGCCATGGAAAAGGGCGGCGGCTCAATAGTCAATATCTCTTCGGGCGCAACGGCAGATCCGGTTCCCCTCCTGAGCGCGTACACGGCCAGCAAGAGCGGCGTGATCGGCATGACCAAGGCTGCGGCCGGTGAATACACTCGCCACAACATCCGTATCAACGCCGTGCTCCCAGGACCTATTAAAACGCCGATGCGTAAGGACGTCGACCCCGCAGAGGAGCGCAGCCTCATCGAGCGCATGCCCATGCAACGCCTCGGGACGCCGACCGAGTTAGCCCAGGCGGTGGTGTGGCTGTGCTCGTGGCGGGCCTCCTTCGTGCATGGGGCGACGTTGCTTGTCGACGGAGGAACCCATGCGTTTAGCTGGTAAGCCACGCTAAAGACAGATAGCTTTCGGCTTTTGCACCCTGGGATTCGCCAACCTTTGTCGGGCGCCTGGTCACGGCGCCGGCCGAAGAGGGCCGTCACAGCAGCCAGGGCAGCACGTCGGCGACCGCGGTCTCAGGCACACCGCCGGCGGCCAGGCCGGCGCGGCGCTGCGCATCCAGCCAGCGCAGCACCTCGGCGCGGGGTTTGGTTGTCACCACCGCGCGGAACTCGTCCCACCACGGCCGCTCGTCGTCGATAAAGTTGTTCTCGTCGATGACATTCAGGTGGGCGTCGATGACCCGCTCCGCCGGACCCGTGTCATAGATGAGCCAGAAGCCCGCCAGCATCGCCCACGGGCAACCCGGGCGCGCCTGTTGTCTCGAGGCCAGTGGTATTGTCGGGGGATGACAGAGGCGGAACCTTCCTTCGGCAGACTCTGGAAGTACCGATTCTCCCAACCCGATAGCGCAGAGGTCGAAACCGCCGAGTTCAACGGTGACGACACGGCAGAGATGTGGGGCCGAGACCTGTCGAAGTCGAAGAATGCCTCGATCGTCATTCATCGCCACAGCGGACACGTTGATGCTTAACTCGGCCCCTCGACCAGCGTGGGTTCGCCCGGGGCCATTAGGAGCTGGTGCTGCTGGCCGAGAACCGGCGGAACTCGGGAATGAGGCTAAAAGGGGCGAAACAGCGACTGTGTCCTGTCAAGAAAGAAGAGGAGGATCGACGATGAGTCTGCTCGATAGCAAGGTGGCGGTCATCACCGGAGCTGGGTCGGGGATGGCCAAGGCGTCGACCAAGGTGTTCGTCCGCGAAGGCGCCAAAGTGGTCGCGGCCGACATCAGCGGCGCCGAGAATGACACCGCTGCCGAGGTCGGCGAGGGAGTCGCCCCGTTCCACTGCGACGTCACGAAAGAAGCGGACGTCGCCGCGATGATTGACTTCGCGGTACAGGAGTTCGGACGGCTCGACGCCGTCTTGAACGTGGCCGGCATCGGCGCCCACACGCCCCTGGCCGACGTCACGATGGAGGACTACGATCACATCCTCGACGTCGATCTGCGTGGCGTGGTCCTCGGCACCAAGTACGGCATCCGGGCGATGCTCGAGACCGGCGGCGGGGCCATCATCAACTGGGCAACGGCCGGCGTACTCAACGGCTATCCCGGGACGGCCATCTACAAGGCGGCGAAGGCCGGTGTCGCCGCCGTCACGACAGCTGCGGCCGTGGAGTACGGCCCGAAGGGCATCCGGGCCAACGCCATCTGCCCCGGCTTCATCCTTACCGAGATCATGGGCGCCGCGGGCATGGCCGCCTTTCCTGAAATGCAGTACAAGGCGGCGCTCGGACGCGCCGGCCAGCCCCACGAAGTGGCCGAGGTCGCCGCCTTCTTGGCGTCGGACCGCGCCTCGTTTCTGACTGGGGCCATCATCCCCGTCGACGGTGGCTGGTCGGCGAAGCTCGCCTGAACCGCGGACCACGCTCATCATGGGCGCCTGGACCGTACGCGGTCGCTCGAGGTCGCCCTGTCGTGCCCGGTGCTCTGACTGGCAGCCGCGCCCGTGTACATTCAGAGGCACCCGTGACACGCAGGGTCAGTGCCCTCTAGACGCCTTCAGCTGGACCAGACACGATCACAATCGCACGCAGGCGCCCAAGGGATCGAACTCAGTCGTGCCCGTGGCTCATCCAGGCTGGATCGTCAACCTCCAGCGGGATGCCGTGGCAGATATACAGGCTGCGACGGGTTCGTCCCCCCGGTGCCACTACGGTGCGTATGGACGGAGGGCTGGTTTCGTCTTGTTGCTTGAATGAGAGGAGACGTTCGTGAGCAAGAAGGTGGCGCTCGTCACGGGTGCAAGCCGGGGAATCGGAAAGTCGTGTGCAATCGAGCTGGCGGCGGCGGGGTTTGATGTCGCGGTCATGGCGCGGACCATCACGGAGGGCGAACAGCGTGAGCACTCTTCGACGGTGAAGGCGTCGGACACGACAGCGTTGCCGGGCAGCCTTCTGAGCACGGCTGAGTTGATCGAGAAGGAGGGGGCGAACGCGCTCGTTGTTCGGGGGGATCTGCTGGATCCGGTGTCGTTGGGGGTTTCGGTAGCCACCGTGCTCGAACGCTGGGCCAGAATCGATGTCGTGGTGCACAACGGTCGCTATGTTGGCCCTGGCCATATGGACCGCTTTCTCGACACGCCAATCGAGCTGCTCGAGAAGCATATGCAAGCCAACGTGTTCGCCCCGTTGATGATCAACAAGTTGACCATCCCCGCGATGATGTCGCAAGGGGGTGGGACGATCGTCAATCTGACTTCGTCGGCGGCGTACGCCGACCCCCTCAAGCGGGCGGGCGAGGGCGGTTGGGGCATGGGTTACGGCATTTCCAAGGGGGCGTTTCATCGTGTGGCGGGATTCCTGGCGGTTGAACTGGGTGACGTGGGGATCCGCTGCTTCAATGTGCAGCCCGGCTCGATAGCCACAGAACGCATGGTTCAGGATATGGCGAAATTCGGCATCGCCACTGCCTTAGCGCCGATGGAAGTGGTCGGCAAGGTTGTGCGTTGGCTGTGTACCGATCCCGAGGCCGACGCCTTCAACGGCCGCAACATCGAGGCCCAGTACTTCTGCCACGAGCGAGGCCTGCTGCCGGGGTGGCCGGGACCGAAACCCTACGGCAGCAGCGCTCCGCGCTGGGACCGTTCTGGCGCCATCCTCGAGGAGCTCGAAGCCGCGCTAGCAGCGTCCGAGCAGACGTGAGGCAGCGGCTTTGTCCAAGACGGCAGGACGATCGCCTGCTCACGGGCCACGAACACCGCCAAGAACCTGGGCGCGCATGTGTGGTCGGTCGACTACCGGATGCTGCCGGACCATCCCTTTCCCAGCACCGGTAATGACTGCGTGGCGGGGAACCGGCGGCTACTGCAAGAGCGGCGGCCGGACGAGGTCATCCTCGGCGCGTCGTCGGCGGGTGGCAACCCGCTGGACTCGCTCAAGGGCGACACCTTGGGCGGAATGTCGCCACCTTTGACCTTCGCAGCCAACCAGCCGCACAAGATCGACCGCTGGTTCACGGTCCATGTCACGAACGACGTGGCCAACCTGGTGAACAACGGCCAGACCACCTGTGAGAAGGGCTCTTGCTCCTGATAGATCACAGGTACCCCATCAGCTAACCCTGCCGGTGTATGTCGACCGCCTAATGGCGGCGGTAGTGGTGGAGGCCCGCAAGAATGGCAGTCGTATTCCATGGTCGCACTGGTACGGTCGTTCGCTCAGCTCCGAGGAGTACCTGGCGGAGCCCATGATTAGCATCCGATTTGCCGCTATGACTGTGACGTTCCGATTGATGGTGTCGCCGCGTTCGTTTTCACCACAGATGAGCGCGCCCGCGACCTTCCCCATCCCCCGCTCTACGTAGCGGGCCATGCCGCAGGCGCCCCAGCCAAGCGGAGGCTCTGGCTGCACGCCCCCCTCCCCGACATCATGGACGGGGGCGCTATGGTAGCCCGCCGCCTGTGGGAGCACGCGGGTCGGCCCGAACGAGGTGGATCTGCCCCAGGTTTACGATGGGTTCTCGCCCTTCGGTCTATTTTTTGGATCGAGCCGTTGGGCTTGTGTCCGGTGGGAGAAGCCCACTTTTTCGTGGGTGAGGGGATCGACAGCGACTCACCTTCCGGGCTGCCGGTTTTGTCAGGTGGCGCTGGGCAACCGTCGCATGCACGGGGTGCCCCAGATGTTCGAGTGCTAACTACAACTGTCCCGGCAGGCCGGGGCGCGCCAGCGCGAGACGGCAAGCCTAAGTATCGCCTGCCATTCCTCACCGCACACCGGTGCGGCGGTCGTCTACAGCAACGCCCAGTTCTAAGATTCTGCTCAGGTGCGGGCGTCCGACGAGACGCCCGAGGAGGGGTCAGGCACCGGCCAGGACCGGCGGCTGGGCGGGCGTGAACCGAAACAGCCGCTCGGCGTTGCCCCGCAACACCTTGTATTGGGTCTGCGCAGGAAGGTGCGCAATCTGCCCCTTCACGACCTCGATGCAGTTGGGCCACGTCGAGTCGGAATGCGGGTAGTCCGTTTCGCACATGACATTGTCCTCGCCAATCTCCTCGAGGCTGGCTATGCCGTGGGAGTCGTCGATGAAGCAACCAAAGATGTGCTCGCGGAAGGTCGTTCGCACGTCCAGCGTGTCGAGGTCGGCATCGGTACGGCTCTCATGATCCATGAACCGTATACCCTGTTTGACCCAATGCCGCTGCTTGCCGAGTACCTGCTCCGCTCGCTCCAGATAGTACGGGATCCACCCGATCTCCCCTTCGGAGAGTGCAATCTTGAGTTTGGGGAACCGCTGGAACATCCCGCTGAAGATCCACGACAGCATCGTTCCCGAGGTGCGCATCGCTCCCCAAGCCAGATTTGCGATCACGGGCGTGTCTGGGGCGATCTTCGGTACCTGTGACGAGGACCCCACATGCATGCAGACCACCATCTGCAACTCGTTGGCGGCCGCCATGACCGGATCCCAGTACCGGGACTGGTCATGAATCGTAGGCAAGCCCAACGGGGCGGGATTCTCCGAGAAGGCGAACGCGGTCGCACCTCTGGCCGCACAGCGTTCGAGCTCCCGGGCGGCCAGCGGCGGATCCCATAGCGGAATCAAGACCAAGGGGATGTACCGACCCGGAACGGAGCCGCACCACTCATCAATCATCCAATCGTTGTACGCTCGCAAACATACAAGCCCGAAATCGCGGTCCTTGGCTTCGTGGAAGAGCTGACCGCAGAACCGGGTGAGGGAGGGGAAACACAGCGACGCCAGGATGCCAGCGCGGTCCATGTCCTCGAGGCGCGCCTTCGAATCGTAGCATCCCGCCCGCATCTCTCTGTAGCCCACCGGCTCGGGGGTGAACTCGGCGGTGGTCTTGAGGGCCACGTTCAACCCCGAACTCGGATAGCGCTTGCCCTCGTAAACCCAGTAGTCCAGACCCGTCTCGTCCTGCTCCATGTGCGGAGCACGGTCGCGATCCTTCGCAGGGACCCGATCGACCCATACATGCGGCGGCTCCAGGACGTGATCATCGACAGAGATCAGCCAGTCAAGCGAGCGGTCACACCCCATGGTCGCCTCACTTCCTTGTCTTAGACTTTCGACACCCTAGCATTCGTCACCGAAACCCATCGGTGCACGAGTACCTGGCGACAGACGAAGTCGACACTGAGGATTTTTGACAAGTTGATGAAGGAGCTGGACGATTTAGCCGCCGACGGCTCCATGGTCACGACCAACGCAATCCTGATCGACCCTCTCGATCATCCCTATACGACTTGGTCGAATAGGAGGCCCCGTCACTTTCGAGTGACGGTCACCGGGATATTGCTGAATCGAGGCATCCCGACGTACGGGTCAGCGAGGTCCGACCCTTCCAGTAGGCGGCTCGTGCAGGAGCCGATTGTCCTGTATTCGTTGTCTCTGTCCGGTCCGCCGCCGAAGCCGTGGCTCATCGCAACCAGCCCACGACGCAGACTGTCGTCCGCACTCACGACGGCCGGAATGCTGGCGCGTCGCGAGCTGACGATCACGTCATCGCCGTCGCTCAGCCCACATATTTCCAAGTCCGACGGGTGCATAAGAACGGGGTTGTAGGACCTGTTGGGGCCGATGTGCGGCATGACGCCTGTGGAGTTGTAGACGTGCTGCACCCGGCGGGTTACCAGGCGAAACGGGAATTCTGGCGAAGGCATCGATGGCGCCTGGTTGTCAAGGGAACTGTAAATCTGACGGAGGTGATGTAGCATTTCCCGATTGGCGACTTGGAGACGATCGGGCGATGTCGGGTCGGGCTCCTCGACGATGTGTTCTGGAGCTGGGAAGGTCGCGCCGTGAGGGTACCTTTTTACTTCATCGAGCGGAACTCGCCCGTCAGCCGCCATGACCTCGAGTAGCTCGACGGTGGTCGGCTTGTGGCCCATGTCGAACCTCCACGGCTCTATCGAGAAGAACATCGAGCTAGAGAACTCCATCTGAAGACCGAGCCGGCTGGCCAGACCGTAGAAGAACTCCCACTCCTCGATGACGTCCGACCCTTCGGGCGCGTCGACTATCGCTGGCGTGTACTGAGCGTACGACTCTGCTGGCCCATACCAGGTCGGCATCAAGATCACGGTGTCAGTCGCGAAGGTGGCACCGGGGACCTCGTAGAACATCTTCGGAGCGATCACATAGTGGGCCAGACTTGCCGTCGCCGACATCCAGGGGTCGATCTGGACCAACAGTTCCAGCCGATCGAGCGCCTCGAGGACCTTCAGCTGGTCCGGCCAAGCCGTGGCCGGGTTGCCGGCACAGCTCAGAAGCGCGCGCACCCGTCCTTCCCCTTCCAGCAGCATCTCGTCGGAAAGTGCCGCAGTCGGCAACCCGGCTGCGCTGTTCCCCAGCCCACTGGCTCGCAGATGCTCGCCGAACCCGTGCGCCGGCCTAGGCCGAGACGCCTGGGCCCGGTACCTCGGGACTCGGAGCAGAGTTGGGACGCGAGTGACTCGCTCGCCAGCTCGCAACCAGTGACCACACAACGACTCCAGGACAAGGACGAGGTACTCAACGAGAGTGCTCGACGCAGAGAACCCGGCTCCGACGCCAGCGGCGGCGTAACCTCGGCCCGCCGAGGCGAACAGCCTGGCGGCTTCTACCAGCTGCTCCGCGGGCACGTCCGCCACGCTTGAAACGGTGGCCGGCTCGAACTCGGAGACCGCTTGTCGCAACTCATCCAGTCCAGTGACATTTCGGGCGACGAACTCGCGGTCATAAAGGTTCTCGGTGACTATCACGTTGACCATCGCAGCCAAGATGGCGATATCGTGGCCGGGAACCGGCCGGATGTGCATGGTTGCACGTCGGGCGAGGTCGCTCTTGCGGGGATCGATGACAATCAACTTCATGCCGTCGCGAAGCCGCTCCCCGAGCCACCTCGCCGGATGGCCGCACGCCACCCCGTAATAGCTCTGAAACGAGTTCAACCCGATCAGCAGAGCGACCTCCGGGCGGTCGTAACCTTGAAGTGGCGCCTGCCAGGAACCGAGCAACGCCGCCGCGATAGGCTTCCCCGGCTTATCGATCGTGTTCGGGGTAAAGAGAAGCGGCGAGCCGAGAACCTTCATGAAACCCTCAACAGAAGGGTGCGTTGTCGCGTTAGCAATGACCATGGATCCGGAATAGGCGGCCACCGTGCGCGAGCCGTGTCTCTCGATGATCCCGGCCAGCTTCTCGGCGATCTCGTCCATGGCTTGGGCAGAAGAAATGGGAACGAATGCGCCGTTTGGCATTCGTTTCAACGACGAACGCAACCGATCGGGATGATTGTGGAGAAGAGGCTGAGCCCGTCCCTTCACACAGGTGTAACCGCGGAAGACCTCGTTTTCCCGGTCCCCGGCGACCGACACCAGCTTTCCATCGTCGACCTCGACCACGACCGGGCACATGTTCATGCACGCCCGACACAACGACAGATGCTTGAACACGTGTCAACCCCCCGATGCGAAATCACTACTCCTAGAGGAGGCAGTCGTGCCAGCCGGAGCCAGCACTCGGGCTATGCTAGCCGATCTCTATATTCCAGAACAGCAGTTTCGGTGAGTGAACAATGATAGTCGAACACACGGCCCGTATCACGCAGGAGTCGCCGAGGGGCCATTTTGGCCATATCTCGGAGCGTTTCGAATGGCAATCTGATCGATTCCCCGTCGCGGTTGCGGTCAGTGTGCCCCCCGGGGTACCCAGATCGACGTAGGGAGGCGGGTTCACGGTGGTGACCAGGTTCCCCGACGTTCTCCGCGTCGCCCAGGACTGGGAGGTGTTCAGCCCACGGGGTGGAAACCCCCCACAGTTCCGCTGGGAGTGATGAATATCCCGGAGGAGATCGATCAACACTTTCTGACCGCGGTGGTGGTCGCCTCTGGAGGGAGCCTACCGCGGCTGCCCATCGGCTTCGTCGCGAAGTTGACGGGCCATGGTCGGTGCGAGTCTATTGACGGTCTTCGAGGTGGTGGAGACGGCAGCTGACCACGTGCGACGATCGCGACAGGTTCAGCGGCTGTTGGCGTCACGCAGCCAACGGGGTAGGAATACTCCCGACCTGCTCATCGCGGCCGCCGCGGAGCAGGCCGGTTTGACGCTGTTGCACTACGACGCCGACTTCGACCTGATCGCCAAGGTGACCGGTCAACGGTGTGAGTGGGTCGTGCCCGCGGGCAGCATCGACTGATAGCCCACCAGGGACGTCGATGGGGTCATTTTTATGGCCGTTTATCGCGCGGCCGCAGCAGTCCGCGGTAGTCCGGGGCTGCGGAGACCGTTGATTCATTAGCCGTATCTGTTCGAGGGCGTCCGGAAGAAGTCCAGGATTCAAGCTTGAGGGGCTAATGTCCGTAAGAGCGTCGGGGTCCGAGTCCCCCACTGACGCGGTCGTCGCGGCGGATCCATCGCCCGCCGGTCTGGATTTCCCACATCCACTGGGCTACTACGTTCAGCTCCCGATGTCAGCGCTCAGGCGTCTTGGCGTTAAGGGGACGTCTTCATCTCAGAGCCAAACTCCCTCATGGACGCGGACCTCCGGTGGACCCTCAGACCGTACTGTATGCCCATGGCTGACCCGGCGACGAATCGTCACACCGTGATCACACCACGCCCATCGTTCGAGAGGCCGGGGAGCGGAGGTCGTTTTCGGGGTGTACTTCTCCCAGCCGCTGGCCCTGAGGTCGGTCCCATGTCGGCTTGCTGTGGGAATGGCGGAGGGACCGGTTTGTTTGCACAGATTTCCGCGTCACGAACTCAGAGCGCGGCCAACATGGTCGGCGGCTTCGACGTCCGCGGGCGGGAAGAAATGCGAGTACACCTTGAGGGTGACGGAAGCGTCGGCGTGTCCCAGTCGGCCGGCGAGGGTGCGGGCGGAAACGTCTCCGCGTGCCGCCAGCGTGGTGGCCATGAAGTGGCGCAGTGAGTGAAGGTGGACGTGCTTGTAGCCGAGCTCGTCTCGGACTCGGGTGAAGAGCCCGGAGACCTTGTCCGGTGGGTATGACGTGGCGCCGTCGAGCCGCTCTGAAAAAACGTGGGCGTCAGGCACAAGTTCGACTTCGCCGATCCGGGCCTGCTCGAGGACGCAGGCCTGGTAAAGCTGGAGAAGTGCGACGCCGGCTTCGCCGAGCGCCAGTGTCCGCTGTGCGTGAGTCTTAGTGGACTTCTCTACTATCTGAACTATCTGACCGGCGATCTCGAGGACCGAGCCGGCGATGCGGATGGTGCCCCCGGCGAGGTCGACGTTCGACCATCGGAGGGCGCACAGTTCCCCACGGCGGGCGCCTGTGAGGGCGGCGAGCATGATCCGCCCGGCCAGATCCGGGTTGCGATCCTCGGCCATGGCGACAATCGCCCGGACTTCGTCCGCTGTGGGGGCGACGATGCCGACCTGGTGGACGGTGGGCGGGCTGGCCATCCTCGCCACGTTGAGCGGGCACCATCCCCACTTGACCGCCTGCGTGAGTGCACCGGAGACGATCGCATGGTGTTGCCGGACGGTCGAGGCGCTCTTGCCGGCATCGATCATGGCGCCGTATAGGGAGTCGAGATCCCACGCGGTGAGCTTCCGGACAGGACGATGGCCGATAGCCGGAGCGATCGTCGACGTTATGTACAGGCGGTAGGTCGCCAGCGTGGTGGGGGAGTGGCCCTTGCGAGTCAGGTGCTCGAGGTAGTGCTCCAGCAGGATCGCCACGGTCGCCGAGGACCCGCTGAGGTTGCCGTTGGCGGCTTGGGTCTCCAGTTGGCGTTCCACGTCGGTGACGGCCTTCGGCGGATTGCCCGTCTTCGCTCGAGGTCCGGCGCGCACGATCCGGGATACCTGGCGGGGCGTGTTGGTGACCGGGTCGCGGCCAACGTAGACGCGGACTTCCCACACCCCTGGTTGGCGTTCGCGGACGGTACCAAAGTCCCTCGACCCTACTTGCCTAGTGGGTCAAAGTAGGGAATCTGTAGGGATCGTGCTTTGAAATCGTTGCCGAGTGTGCTGACGATGGGCCTATGACCTGCAGTTTCGGCCGCTCCGGGGGAGAGACTCGAACTCTCAACCAACGGATTAACAGTCCGCTGCGCTGCCGATTGCGCTACCCCGGATAGAGCAACGCCTAACGTTAGCAAAGCGGCCCTCGGAGTTCTCGCCGTAGGGGAGCTCGATAGGAGGGTGGCGGTCCGTTCCGGTCGGATATTGGGCCGGTCTGGTCGGTTTGGCTGCCGGTCTGCGCCCGTTTGCCCCGCTGGACGGCTCGGGTTGGGGGGACGAGCCTGCATACCCCGTGCGCTTCGACCTGCTCGGGCCCGACGGGGGAGATGGCGATCGGCGTCACTTCCCACTGGGCTGGCCGGCCCTCGCCGTCCCTCGTCGTCCGGTGCTCCCTTCGGTCCGTTCGCACCGCGCTGGCCGCAGCCGGTTCCTCGCCGGTTCCTCGCCGGTTCCTCGCCGATTCGTTGCCGGTCGCTGTCGGTTCGCTTCCGGTTCGCTTCCGGTTCGCTGCTCGTCCGTGCCGATCTCCCAGGGTGTTTCATCGTCGACGTCTTCTCCCGGCGCATCGTCGGCTGGAAGGTGGCGGCGAACATGAAGACCGAGATGGTCCTCGACGCCGTGGAGATGGCCCGACGGGCCCGGGGCGGTCGACGTCTGGTCGGCCTGGTCGCCCACTCCGACGCCGGCAGTCAATACATCAGCGTGCGCTTCGGCGAGCGGCTGGCCGAGATCGGAGCCCGACCCTCGATCGGAACCGTCGCCGATTCCTACGTCAACGCCCTAGCCGAAACGACCAACGGTCTCTACAAGGCCGAGTGCGTCTACGGGCCCGACACCGCCGGCTGGGACGACATCGACCACCTCGAGCTGGCCACCCTCGGCTGGGTCCACTGGTTCAACCACGACCGCCTCCACAGCCACTGCGGATACGTCCCCCCAGCAGAGCTCGAGGCAACGTTCTACGCTGCCCAACAGACCGACCACCCCGTGATTGGAACCCAATAACCCGAGCCTCCAAGCATCCCAGGGTGGTTCAGTCGCGTGGTTTTAGGATCATCTCGAAAAACGGTCAGAAAAGGGTCTCCCCGTCGTTTTTACCGACCGTTTTTGGCCGACGTACCCGACCGCCAGGCAACCGACCGCGCTCTTCGGGCGTCATACACAGCGACGGCGGCGACGTGCCCACGTCGTTTCGACACCCCTACCGCCGTGTCGTAGTCCGTCTCGAAGGGAGAACTCGATGTCCCGTCTCGTCAACCTTGCTCTGGCCCTCGTAACCAGTGGCGCTGGTGTTGTCGGCCTTCACGCCGCCCCCGCCCACGCCGCCCCTTCGGTAAAACGCGCCCTGTTGGTCGGCGAGCTTGGAATCGAGGGCGGGGCGTATCCCGGCGCCTTCCGCCCGACGGCGGGCCTGGTCGAGGTCGAATTCAACGGGCTCCCGTTGGTTATCGAGAAGAAGGTGGGACGGTCGGGTCAGTTCCGGATTCCCCTCGGGCCGGGAACCTACACGGTCATCGGCTGCGGTCCCGACCCCTCTGGCTCTGGGAACCGCCTATGTGGCATGCCGGAAACCCTCACGTTGGCCCCCGGCGAGGTGGACTTCATCGAGCTGGTCTGGGCGTACGTTCCGTAGCGCGAGGGCCCATCGCCCTCGCCCAGTGCGTCGGTTACACCGGCGGGTAAGGCCACGACCGTCCCTTATCCACGACGGTCGAGCTCGGCGATGAGCTTCTTGGCGGCCACGGTTCGGAACGCTTCTTCGCAGATCGCGGCCAGCTCGTCCCAGTCGTTGTTGCCGTCAAGGCGGACCCCCACCCAACCGCGTCCACCAACGTACGGGGGACGGAAGAAGCGGTCTGGTTCACTTCTGACCAACTCCTCTTGGGCGCCGGGCGGAGCGGCGCACCAGAGATGGGCGAAGCCGTGGTCGTGGTGACCGTCGGGCCACAACATGAGGAACTGTTTGCCGGCGAAGAAAGTGGGCGCGCCGTGGCTGGCTCGTTCGGTCGCACCAGGCAGCGCCGTGCAGATCTTCCGGATTCGTTCCTCGACATCGGATTCCGGCACCAGCCGCAGTGTATGACGCCCACCCTCAACTGGCCGCATTCAAAGGCTGCCGCCACGCCCCATCTGGAAGCGAGTTGAGGACCTCGACGCGGTCTGTACGCTTGCGGCCGTCCGCCGAACCGTACTGAACTAAGAGCTCAGAACGGCCCGGCCTCGTGAGATAGGGAGAAGGTAAATGGAGAAGGTCACGTTCCTGAGCGAAGGCGTACGGTGCTCGGCCTACCTGGCCCTCCCAGAGGGTGGGGGAGAAGCGCGCCATCCGGCTGTCGTGCTTGGCCATGGGTTCGGAATCCGCAAGGAGTCGCTGGTTGTCGAAGCTGAGCATTTGGCTGGCGCCGGGTTCGTGGCGCTGGCGATCGACTACCGAACCTTTGGCGAGAGCGAAGGCGAGCCTCGCGGGTCGCTCATCCCGCTGAACGAGGTCGAGGACTTTCGCAACGCGATCACCTTCCTGCAGCATCGCCCCGACGTCGACCCCGATCGCATCGGGATCTGGGGCGCCTCCTTCGGCGGTGGCGTCGTCATCATGACCGCGGCACTCGACCGGCGGGTTCGAGCCGTGGTGGCCATGGCTCCCATTGTCAGCGGACGACGGTGGATCAACGCCATTTGGGGAAACGCCCGCTTCGAGGAACTGCGCGATCTGATCCAGGCTGACCGCATTCGTCGCTGGGAAACGGGTACGGGTGAGCGAATCCCCGTCATTCGTGGGCAGTTTCCCTCGGTGCTGCCCCACGACGAACGGTCGTCACGCTGGCACCGGCAATCAATGGAGGAGCGGGGCCGACCCCTGTTGGAAGGCACCAGTGACCTCACCATTCAAGCGCTCGAGAAAGTGTGCGAATGGGAGCCGGATCGTTTCATCGACCGCATCTCTCCGACACCGTTGTTGATCGTGACGCCGGGCCGCTGGGACATCATGCACATCTTCGAGCACATCAAGGAGGCGTACGTCAAAGCAGGTGAACCGAAGCGGCTCATCCCGCTCCAGTGTGAGCAGATGGATGTGTATCTGCCCCCGTGGCAGAACAAGGCGTTGGAGCACGCCACCGCGTGGTATCAGGAGTACCTGGCCCCGCCAGCCTGCTGAAAGCGCGGGGCCTGGCGACGACTAGCCGGAGCGTGACGCGGGGGTGCCGGCTGTCGTCATGGCGTACCAGGCGTTCTGGATCGCTTGTCCGTTGGCGTCGCCGGGAAGGCTGTCGCCCACATAGCTGTGTAACGGGAAATGGTTGTAGGTGACTTCCTGGCCCCCGCCGGGAAGGGTGACGGTCCCGAGCAGCGCCGCCGACAGTCCGCCGCGGGGGGCGACGGTGGAGGAGGTGAGGACGGGAGGCCAGACGCTGAGACAGTTGCGGTCGCAGGCGGAGGGATCGTTCTTTTGTTGCACGTTCACGTAGAGGGTGTGACCCTGTCCGTCGACGAGGACGGCGCCCAAGGCGCTGACACTCCTCGTTCCCAGGACGGCAGGCCCCGCTGGTGCGGTGATCGGCGGCGCCGACTGACCTCCTCCACCACACCCGGCGAGCAGGACCAAAACGAAGGTCAGCGCGGTCGCAGCACCAACGCGGACCGGGCTCGTCCGGGGAGTCATCGTGGGTGGCCGCTGCTTATTCGGGTGGTCAACTCGCCGTCGACGGGCTGATCGGCGCGGGATGGGCCGGCGTCCGGCCTGTCGCGGCGAGGGAACGTGATCCCGCCGATCAGGTCCAGCCGGACCTCATCCCCGGGGAGCGGTCCGGGCAGCGGGCTGACCGCGACGATGGTTCCTTTATCAGTGGAGAGTTGCAACCGGACACCGTCCTCCACTGGGACCCGCCGATCCACGACGGCTCGATAGGTGCCCGTCGGGCTGATGCGGACGTCGGCGACGCGAAGCCGGGTGACGCCACTCTGGTCCTCCAGTCGTCCGACGTACCCGACGAACGCGGCCACGTCTTCGGTGGGGGGCTGCTGAAACACCACCGTCGGGGGTCCGTCCGCGTGGATCCGCCCATCGATAAGGACGATGACCCGGTCGGCCAACGCCCAGGCTTCGGCTCGATCGTGGACGACGATCAGGGTTCCTCGTCGCGGCGAACGGAGCGCCGAGGCGGCGTCGTAGAGAAGGTCGGCCCGGCTGGACTGGTCGAGGCCGGCGAACGGCTCGTCGAGGAAGAGGATGTCCGGATTGGCGACCAGGCCGCGAGCGAGGTGGACGCGCCGAGCCTCTCCTCCCGACAACGTGCCGGCCGGTTGGTAGGCCAAGGTTTCGGCTTTCACCTCCCGCAGCACGGCCAGCGCCCGTGACCGGCGCTCCGCCCGGCGGACCCGCACGCCCGCCCACTTAGCGGCGAGTTCGACGTTGGCCACGGCAGAGCGGCGGGCCAGCGCAGGCGTCTGCAGGACCGTGGCGATCCGCCCGTTGCGCTCTATGAAACCCCCGCTGATCTCCACCAGCCCCGCCAGCGCGGCCAGGGCCGTGGATTTTCCGGCCCCATTGGGGCCGATGAGCACCACCATTTCCCCCCGATCGAGACGCATATCGATCCCGTGGAGAATCTCGCGCCCGCCTCGGCGCACCTGAAGGGCCGTGGCCGCGAGAAGCGTGGTCACGAGGAGCGCATGAGATTGCGATGGGGTCGCGTCCTCTGCCCGCGCTGCTGCGCGATGGTAAGCCCCGCAGCCAGGAAGAACGTGATGCCGAGCAGAATCGTGCCCAGCGCAATGGCTTCGTCGTAGCGACCTTCGGAGATCGTGGTGAGGATAGCGCCGGCCACCGTCCGGGTCTGATTGTCGATATTGCCGCCGACGATCACCACGGCGCCGACCTCGGAGCAGGCCGCTCCGATGGCGGCGAGCGTGGCCACGTAAAGACTGACGCGCGCTTCCCGTAGGACCAGGATCCCGGCCTGCCACCGAGACGCCCCTAGGGCCCGGGCCTGGACGACGAGATCTGCGCTCACTGCTTGGGCCCCCGCCGCCATCAGCGCCACAACGATAGGGACGTTGAGGACGGTCTGGGCGAGCACCATTCCGTCGACGGTGTAGACCAGGTTGAAGCGGCCGAAGGGACCTTCTCTTGCGAGCAGCAGGAACATCACCAAGCCGACCAACACGGGCGGTAGCCCGAGACCGGCGTTCGCCAGGGCCAGGCCGGTCTTTCTTCCGCGAAAACGGCCGATCCCCAGGGACACCCCGATGGGGACTCCGATGATGAGGGCGAGCAGCGTCGACTCGATGGCCAGGCGAAGGGTCACGGTGACGACGGAGCGGAGGTTGGCGTCAGGGTGGAGGAGAAGGTGCCACGCTTGTCCGATGCCGTGCCAGATGAAATGCATGTGCGTCGCCTAGTTCTTCGCCACGTAGACCAATCGACCGTCCTGAAGGCGGTACACGGTACCCAGTGGGACCCCCTGTCCGCTCGCCTTCGTACCTGTGGGACTGATGACCTGGATGTGCGTACCCTGCTTGACCACGATGGTCTGCTCATTGGTGCCGGGATTCTGCACGACGGTCACATTGCCCGGGCCCAGGAGACCCGTCAGTTTCAAGGACGCCAAGGCAGCCAGCAGCAGCCCAACGGCCAGGACCAAGCCCAGATCGAAGAGATTGACCAGTCCGTCGAGCGGATCGCCGGACCGGTCCGCGTGGATCCTGGCTCGGGCGCGCACCTTGGCGGTCATGAACCCACCTCTCCGAGGTCTCCTGACATCGGGATCACGACCCCGGGCTTGACCTCCGGGTCGGGGGTGGCGTCGAGGGCTGCCGACAGGTATTCCAGGTCAGATAGATCTTGGGAGTAGAGCCGGTCGCGAACTAGGGAGATGGCGAAGGCGAGGGCCCCGACCAGGAGTCCGAGGACGGTGACGCTGAAGGCGATTCGCAGGTTGTCGGCCAGGCTCGACACGCTGCCCTTGGCCAGGGCCGACAGCGCCGGGGAGAGCGGGATGAGCGTGCCCATGAGGCCGATGGCCGGCCCCAACCGGACCAGGATTCGGGTTCGCTCGAGCCGCCGGAGCGATCCGTAGTCGAAGTCGGCCAGCAGCTTGGCCGCTCGTTCTGAGGCGGCGGACGGCTGTGAGGCCCTGGGCAGGGCGACCAGATCCTGTGCCGTCTTGGCCATGGGTCGGCTTGACGAGAGGGTCGCGGCGGCAGCCGTGGCCGCTTCTACGTTGCTGTCACGGAGGAGTCCTCGAATGTCGTCGACCGCGGTGTCAAGCGACCGCAGCGAGCGACCGTGGCGATGCCACAGCTCGGCACCCAGGCGACCGAGCTCGACCAGCACCATGGCGCTGACGACGATCACCGCGATCAGTACCGGGATCAGCAGCACCCGGGAGATGTCGAAGATGAACTGCTCGATGTCGTGGGAGCTCATGGTGAGCCCTGTCGACGCCGCAAACGGGGCCGGCGTTCAGATCCGATGCCTGCTCCTATAAGGGCGAGCGGGACCAGAGCGAACAGCACGGTCCGCCAGGGCCAGGACCCGCTGGTCTCTTTTGTTCCCTGCGGGCCAAGGGCTTTCTCCTTGCCCGCCGGCGGTGAGTCGGAAGGGATCTCGGAACCGCCCCCCACGAGGAAGCCCGTCACGGTGACCCCGAAGGGGGCCGTAGTGCGAGCTACGGGTCGAGCTGGCGGAGTGACGTTCTGCGGGACCGTGCTGGCGGACGCGGATGCCGATGCTGACCCGGCCTCGGTGACCGGCGGCCGCGATACTGAACTCGCGATCGTTGGGGGAGCCTGTGCGCTTGGCGCAGAGTCGGCATCGGAAGAGGTTGTTGAAGTGGGTAGCTGGCCCTGTGGAGGCGCTCCCGTCGGCCCCCCAACGGTTGCCGGTTGTGTCGTTGATGTCGTCGGGCTTGCCGCATGCCCCGGCGGGCCAGGCGCTTTCCCAACGTTGAGTTCCAGTTGTGCGGTTCCGTTCGAATCATCCGTTCCTGAAACCGCAACCTCCGCCGAGTAGTTTCCCGCTGTCGCAAAGGAATGGCTCACCCTGGCCCCTGAGGCGGTGGTGCGGTCCCCAAATGTCCACGTATAGGTGAGAGCGATCCCGGAGGGAGGGCTCGCCACTGTGGCCGAGAAGGAAACCTTGCTTCCAGCCGTGGGATGAAGATTCGACGCCGATGCCCGGACTTGCAGCGGGGTGCCAGCCGCGATGTGTATCACCAGCGGGCCCTCGGCCGGCTGCACGTAGTCCAACCCGTTCAAGTTCGGCGTGTCGCTGCCGCAACCCTCGACCGGATTGGTGGACGTTCCTCGATATGGGCGAAAGAAATCGAACGATGCGCCCTTGACATCGGGAAAACCCCGTGTAACTAACAGCGCCGGGCCCTCCGGGAAGTCCGGTTTTGCTGGAGGCGGGGGATAGTCTAGTGGCCCGAGCAGTACTGCTCCGGGCCCTGGGTTCCGTTCGATTGAGACGCTAGATGTGGTCTGCGGAGTGGCGCCGGCAGCAACGATGAGGGTGTTGACTGTCCAACCGCTGACCGCAACGCTCTCGACGGGCGATTTGTCGTCTGGGGGCTCGCAGATCGTGTAGGTCTTGAAACTGACATCGACTTCATCTGGAAGGTTCGACAGCACGCTGGGAACCAGGTTCCCGTTCAGGTAAACCTGGAGAAAGGTGTCGCCCGGACCGGTCGCATGAGCTGCGACCGGCTGGGCGACACCGCTGCCCAACAGGATGGCAACTACGGCGCAGTAACGGCTGACGCGGCGGATGTGGCGCTCCTCACGACGCCGGGATCGCTGTACTGGGCCCGGACCTTCCACTTTCCGGCGGAGGGTAGCACGACCGAGGTGCTGTACGAAGCTTGGCCATTGGGGAGGGCTACCGGACTACCGATTGACTCCCACGCCGCGGCGCCGAGCTTGCCCTGGATTTGCACGGTCGCGTTAACCCGGCCGGTGGTGGGTGCGGCCGTACCACTCACGTTGACCGTATCGCCCGACGTACTTGTCACGCCCATGGTCACGACCGCCTGTACGGCGAGGTGTCCGAGGGCAGCCGAGGTGGATTGTCGGAACGAGGTGAATGGCGGACCAACGATGAAATCGGTGTATTGGGGCAGAAACGCGATGTACTGATCACTCGTCGTAGGCGTGAAGGTGATGGACCACGTACCGTTCGCGGCAACAGTCGTGCTGGCTATGGTCGTGCTCAGATCACCCTTGCGTTGGAGCAGAACCGGCTGGCCGGTGATAGCAGGATCCAGGTAGTAGGCGGGGACGGCCGTACCAGATACCGTCACGCTTGCCGTTGCCTTAGCGGAAGATGGCACTCCTTGTGTGATCTTGACGACTGGCCGGGCATCCGGATAGAAGGCCGGGTTGGACGAGCTCGGGTAAGCCGCGATCGCAGCCTGGGCTGCCGGTGAGGTCAAGTAGTTGAGAAACGCCAAGGCTCCAGCCAGGTTGATATGTACGCCCGGCTCCTTCTGCGGGTTCACGGCGTAGGCGTGATAGGGGTTAGCGAGGAGGGTGACGCCGCCTTGCGCGTTTGCACCGCTGTTGTCCTGCGACACCTGCTCCAGATTGGGGACGTCTCCTTGGGACACCAGCTCGTTGAACGTCCCTCTGTCGACGAGCGTGTAGCACGCTCCCGAGGTGAAGGGGCACTCGTTGGCTACTTGCAGGTTGGCGCCTTGTCCCAAGCCTGTGGTGTGGTACCAGGAATCCACGTTGGTGGTGCCGGCTGGCCCCGGCTCACCCAGGGTATTGAGTGACAGCCCAAACTCTGTGTGGACGAGCGCCCAGATGGAGAGTTCCTTAGTGTTGGTACCGGACTGGTCCGCCCGGGAGACAAATTCGGCCTTGCCCGCAGCTCCGGCAGTCGCTATCTCGTTGAACGCGGCCGTCACGTCGTTGGCAGGTCCGTTGAGAACTCCGGCGGGGTCGCTCTTCGCCCCAACCGTGATGAAGTCCGATGACATCACCAAACGGCCGCCGGGCTCATAGGAGTATCCGTTGGCCACGAACGTTTCCTCGAGCGCTGGGCTGTGCGTGAACACCGCGTCCGCCTCACCGTTCTCGGCATTGGTGATGGCCTGCCCTGTGCCAACCGAGACGTACTCCAGGTTGTATTGCGGATAGGCCTTCTTGAATCCGGGTTCGATCACGGCCTGGAGGAGACCCGAGTCCGTCGGGGTGGTCCCGCCTTGCACGATGACGTTGGTTACTTTGACCGCTGGTGTCGTGGGCTGGGCCATAGCGGCCCCTGGTGAACCGAGGACGATAAGCCCGACCGACACGCAGGCCGTGGCGATGAGAGTACTTCGCGGCATTCGCCGGAGTATTTGCATGTTCTCCCCTCCGAGGTAGTGCGGGTGAGACTACTGGAGGGCCCCGCCGGCGTGTCAACTGCGTTCGCCAATGTCTCATCCGTTGGAGGGATGGCGCAAAAGCGTGGAGACCGGTGTGTACCCCACGGGGGAAGCCAGCCACCGAGAGTGGTAGTCCTCATGGAACTATTGGCGATGGAGTTGGCCTGGCGCGTATGGGAAAACGAGCAGACTGGGGCGATGACGCCTACCGTGCCCATTCCGGTGATCGGGGTAGTCCGAACCGCTCGTACCTCGCGCCAAGATACCCCTGTCCAGGCGGCGATCAATCGGGCCGAACACGGTCGTATCGAGATCGAACCCCGCTATGAGGATGGACTCGACGGGCTGGAGGGGTTCGGCTTCGCCTGGCTCCTCACGTGGCTGCATGGCGCTGACGAGGAGGACGAGGAGTCGGACGACCCACCACCCCTGCGACAGACACCGATCCTGCTCCAGGGGACCGGGCGTCAGATCGGGATCTTCGCTACTCGCGGCCCACGACGGGTCAATCCGATCGGGCTCAGCCTCATCCAGGTGTTGTCGGTGCGTGCCCTCGCAGTGGAGTTCGCCGGCGTGGACGTCATCGACGGGACTCCCGTGATCGATCTCAAGCCCTACGTCCAGCGCTTCGATCGCCCGCCCGGAGACCCGCCTTGTGGCTGGTTCGATGAACTAACGATCGCCGAAGGCGTCACGCCGGCGCGGCTCGGGAACCCGGGCAATGGGGATCGAACCGCGCCACCCCCCGCCCGCTAGTGGTGGGAAAACGAAACGTTCGGCAGCGCTAGTTCCGGCTGACGGCCTCGAGCCGATCGCTGTCGTCAAAAGCGGTGGATTGGGGCTCGCCAGTACCGAGTGATCGGCGGGTCGACTGAGAAGCCTCGAGATAGTCGAGGAAACGCATCGCGGCCAGCGCGGCCGCGTGCCGCCAGGTCACGATGGTCTGGTCGAAATCCCGAGCCCACTGCCGCTGGGCACTCAACGACGCCACGATGGGTTCCAACACCTGCCGCTGGGCCTGAAGGAGCGGCGTGGAGTCACGTCCGGCTCGCTCCAGCAGGAAGAGCTTGAGCAGAAGCTCGGTGTCGAGGTCCCGCACGTGTCGGGCGGGCTGATTGAGCCAGGTCTGGGTCATCTGTTTTCCCGCGAGGGTTGCCCGAACCAGGGTTCGCTGGGGCCCGAGCGAAGTGCGCTCGGTGCCGACCGGCTCGACGAGTCCGGTCGTGGTCAGCCGGCAAATAGCTTGGTAGACGTTGGGTCGGGATATCTCGTAGACCCGGCCGATCGGGCCGTCGCAGGCCACTAGCCGAGACAGGGCAAAGCCGTGCGTCGGCCGCTCAGCGATCAGTGCCAGGAGGAGATAATCCTCGAGACGAGGTTGCTCCGGGGGCAGAGCGACACCCAACCCGGCACCCACTGAACAGTCAGCAGCGCGGTCGGACGGGTCAGTCCTTGCCTACCATCACCTCGGTGGCCTTGATGATCGCCGTCACCGAATCACCCTCCTTGAGCCCCAACCGCTCGGCGGAATCCTTCGTAATGGCGGACACCACCTCCTGACCGCCCTCCAAACGGATGACGACGGTGGCCATGACCGCCCCCAGATTCACCGAAGCGACGGTCCCCTCCAACTGGTTTCGAGCACTGAGCCTCATAGCGACGACGCTAGCGCTTTCCCACAGGTGAAGCTAAAACTCCGGTCGCCAACCGTCGATCCTCGATTTCCTGGCTAGCTCACCTCGCAACCAGGGTGCACGACCGGTCTTTACTAGTGGCGTTACAGTCCGCCGGTGGGCATTCGAGCGCATGAGAAAATCTTCGGCCCGCGAGGCGACGGGTCCGAGGCGGGGGCGGCGCCATTCGTTGGTAAGGATGGGCGACTGTGTTGACGCGGCGGCCGTTGCAGTTCCTGGGCGCGCTGCTGCTGGTCTATTTGGCCTTCCCGGTGGTGGCCTTCCTGGATCGGTTTGCCACGTCGAACAACCGAGGTTTCGACGTCTCAGGTTTGTGGCCCGCCTTGGTGGTGTCGCTCAAGACCGCAACCATTTCCCTCGCCATCAGCACCCTCTTTGGGGTGCCGCTCGGTCATGTCTTGGCCCGGGCCCGAGGTCGCTGGTCCACCATCGCCAGCGTGGCGGTCCAGTTGCCGTTGGCCCTGCCACCGATCATGAGCGGCATCCTGCTCATCTACCTGATCGGTCCGTACACCTTCCTCGGGCAACACGTCAGCGAGGATTTGACCAATTCCCTCATCGGCATCATCATCGCCCAAACTTTCGTATCCGCTCCCTTTGTTGTCATCGCGGCCCGCACCGCGTTCGAGGCCGTCGATCCGGCGCTCGACGGCCTGGCGGCGACCCTGGGACACCGGCCCTTGGCCCGCTTTTGGCTCATCGACTTGCCCATCGCGGCTTCCAGGTATTCGGGCGGGGATGGTGCTGACCTGGTTACGAGCTTTCGGCGAGTACGGCGCCGTGGTCATTCTCGCCTACCACCCCTTCAGCTTGCCGGTCTACACGGAGACTCAGTTCTCTGCCACAGGCCTGCCTGCTACTGAGGCTCCCACCTTCCTGGCGTTGTGCTTCGCAGCCCTTGCCATTCTCATCAGCCAATTCGGCTGGTCGCACCGCCGGCGCAAGCGGACTTCGCTCGTCGGGTCAGAGGCACCGCCGATGTCCACGCCGACCCGGATGGCGTTCGACCTGGACACCACCGTCGGAAGCTTTCATCTTCGCCTTGCTTATCATGCGGTCGGTCATCGCATCGCCATCGTGGGTGCGTCCGGATCGGGCAAGTCGCTCACCCTGCGGGCCCTGGCTGGGCTCCTGCCAGGCTCCGGGACGGTGTACTACGGCCAGGAGGACGTCAGCACCGTCGCTCCGGAGAACCGCCGGATCGGCTACGTGCCCCAGGGGCTTGGGCTCATCCCGGGCAGGACCGTGTGGCGGCAGGCCGTATTCGCGGTGGACGCCGTCGCTGCTCGGGCCTCGTGGTGGCTGCGTACGCTGCACCTCGAGGATCTCGTCGACCGGCTCCCCTCCCAACTCTCCGGCGGTCAGCGGCAGCGGGTGAGCCTGGCCCGGGCGCTGAGCCGCGACCCCGAAGTGGTGTTCCTGGACGAGCCCTTTTCCGCGCTCGACAGCCCAGTCCGGCACGAGCTGGTGCGGGAGATGCGCCGCCTCCAGCACCAGGCCGGGCTCTCCACCGTGCTGGTCACGCATGATCCAGACGAGGCCGCCATGCTCGCGGACGAGATCGTGGTGATCGGCGAGGGGCGTCTGTTGCAGGCGGGGCCGTGTACGGAGGTGTTTAGCCGCCCGGCGTCACCCGAAGTGGCCCGCCTGCTCAAGATCGAGAATTTATTGCCCGGCACGTCCGCCGGAGACGGACTTGTCGACGTGACCAGCCAGCCCGAACGAGGACACCGGTACATCAAGACCGAATCGGATCTTTCCCCGGGCCGATCCGTGCTATGGAGCGTGCGACCCAATCAGGTGACCATCAGGTCCGACGGCGGATACCCCGCCCGGATCACCGACGTCGTCCAGTTGGGGACATCGGCGTCCGTGTCGGTGCAGATCGAAAACGGTCCTGTCCTGCAGGTGTCGATGGCCAACTCCGATCACCTGGCGGTCGACGAGCCCTGTGCGGTGACCATCGAACCTCAGGCGATCAGCGTGTGGGCGGCACCGGACTAGGAGAGTGTCCGGTCCGGTCCGACCCGCTTAACCGGCCGGCGGAGTCGGGGCCGGCGCGCAGTCAGCTGGCCGGCCCGTTGTCCACGTAAATGTCGACCACGCCGGAAACATACCGGCCCCCTTTGACGTCGCCGTCGGTGATCAAGCGGGGCTGCGGAAGGACCACGCCGTCCTCACTTAGGGAAAGCTCGAGCGGTCGTTGCCCGATGAGCTGCTCCGCCGGGGTGACCGTGGCCACGTAGTTGTCGTCACCAGTGGCGGCAACCCGGGTGTTGAGGGTCGGAAACACGCCGGCGATAGCGAGCACTTCCAGCAACGGAGGTCCGACTTCCGTGTGGGTCTGCTCACCGCTCGGCCCGGCAAAGGTCACCGTGAGCGACTCCTTGGGGAGACGGGCCAGGAGGGCGGCGCTGAGCGTGACGTGCCGGTTGCCGTCGATCACCTCGACAGGACTCCCGGTTGGGGGAGCCGTGTTGGTGGCGGTGGCGGTCGCGATCCCGACGGTGATGTTCGACACGTGAAGCACGGTCCGGATCGGCAAGACGTCACCGGGTACGACCAGATCCGGGCCGAAGGGGATGGGTTGCCCACCCTGGGTCAGCGCCAGAAGGGCCGGATGGTTGCCAAAGTTGGGGTCGAGCTCGCCGAGCGCCAAGGTGACCGCCTCACCGCCGGCGCCGCGCACGGTCGCCGTCACCCGCAGCATCTCATTCTTCGTGTTCAACAAGCTGGCCGGATAGGCGGGTGCGCCGTCGTTGACCAGTGTCTCGAGCAGAACACCCGTGTCGGTGACCTGCCGGTTGCCGATGGTCTGAGTGATCGAGGTCTGCGGGAGGGCGGCGAGTTGCGTGGCCGTGTAGGTGCTCGGCGTCGTGACCTCGCCGGTCACCGAGACGGTCGGTGGCGGTGGCGCCCATTGGGCGTACGCCGGTACGGCGCTCGCCAGCGAACCAAATATGGTCGCGGCCATCACGACTGGTACCCAACGTCGCATTCCGTGAGCCTCCATCCGATCCATGCTCTTGGTGCCCGATGCACGCAGAATCTACGGACGGGTGAGCATAGCCACCTAGTGACAACGTAACTAGATGGAAGGCGGGTAGGGGTGGACTTGGGGCGGAGCGGCACGGATGGTCCCTTCGAGCCGGGCGTGGCAGAGAGGACCGGCGGCGAGATCACATTCTTTGGACATCTGTACAGCCTGAGGCTGTCTGGATGTCCATTTGTGGCGCCCAGCGACGGAGGGCGAGATCGCCGGGTGTGGCGGGGGAGGACCGGCGGTGCGATCACGTTCTTTGGACATCTGTACAGCCTGAGGGTGTCTGGATGTCCATTTGTGGCGCCCAGCGACGGAGGGCGAGATCGCGCCGGGGCGTGGCTGGCGCGGGCTGACCGGGTCGTGGCGTCCCCCGACGGGGGGGCTACCCCTCCTCGGCACCTGCAGGCGGGATAATGGAGGTTGTGGCCGACCCGCGTACGATGTCTCCGAGGCAGCCACCGGCCCTGTCAGGGCCGGTTCGAGCGTCCTTTGTCGAGAACCTGGTGCTCACCCTCATCGCGGCCGGTCCCACCCACGGGTTTGCCGTAGCCCGCGTCCTCGGGCGGGAAGGTGAGATCGGGCGGATCTACGAGGTGCCTCGCCCCCTTGTGTACCGGGCGGTTGACCGCCTGATCGAAGGCCACCTCGTCCGTCCTCTCCGGGTCGAAGCGGGCGATCACGGGCCCCCACGGACCGTCGTGACCACGACGGCCGCCGGGCAGCGCATGGTACGAAAATGGCTGGCGACCCCGGCGGAGCACGTCCGGGATGTACGCACCGAGCTGGTGGTCAAGCTGGCCCTACTACAACGATCCGACAAGGATCCCACGCCACTGCTGGAGGCCCAGAGGGTCGCACTCGGACCGATCGTGACGGCGCTGGACGCCCAGTGCGAGCTCACGGAGGGACTCGACCACACGGTCGCACTGTGGCGCTACCAGACCGCTATGGCCGCGCTGCGGTTCGTCGAACGGATGCTGGCAGAACCGACCGTGTGGTCCCGGCGGGCGACGAAGCCGGGGTCGCGCCAGCCCAAGCCGGCCGCTGCCCTCAGGTCAACTCGGTGATGAATTCATCCGACGTCATCGGCTCGGAGAACATCGGGAAGTCGTAGCCGATGGCGTTGTCCTGCTGCTCGATCGATGTGGCGGCAACACAATCCTTGAGGGTGATGACCTTGTAGCCATGCTCGTAGCCGGTGCGCATGGTCGACTCAACGCAGCAGTTGGTGAGGAACCCGCCGAGGGCAATGGTGGTGATTCCCTTGCCGCGAAGGATGAAATCGAGGTTGGTGCTGGCGAAGGTGTCGAGGCCCCGCTTTCCTTCGATCACGATGTCACCATCTTCGGGGGCGAGATCGTCGACGATCCCGGCACCCCAGGAACCCTTGACGAACGCTTGACCATCCACCACGCCCTTGAGGATCCCGTACGGATGGGAACTCAGCTCGCCATAGCCCGGTGCGAAGCTGATCGGGGCGTGCATCACGGTCGCGCCCGCCTGGCGGACTGCGTCGACCACCCGTTTCGTGTTAGTCAGCATGTCGGTCTTGGTCATGACCTCCTCGACCGCGCCGTGGAGTGCGCCGCCCTCCGACGTGAAGTCGTTTTGGTACTCGATCAAAACCAGTGCGGTGGTCTTCGGGTCGATTGACATTACGCACCCCTCTCGAGAGCATCGAAGCTACTGGGGACTCTATCGCTGGCCGGAAAAAACGGTTCGGGTCGGCCGGGTCGTCAGGCGGGCCCGCTGGTGGCATCAGGTTGAGGGAGCGGTTCTTCTGGCCACTGAGTGTGGTGGGATATACACTGCTTGTGCCAGCTAAGCAAAAGGGGGATGGCGCGGCCCCCGGTAGACGCCCGCTGGGCCGGCGCCCGTGAAGCACCCCCGATCCCGTTCACGGGGGTGCTTCGCGCTCGGCGCTACGTCCCGCCCTTGCACACGGAACGTAGCCGAATGTACGCTCCAAGTGGTCGAAGGCGATGGGCTTGCGAATCCCCTTCCCGACCCTCCCTGTTGGCTGCCTCGAGGCACCCCCGTTGCTGCGACATCTCCGGGGGCGCCTCACTTGGCTTGGCCGCTTCACTTGATGGCCGCCGACGCGATTTACCGCTCATCGGCGTGGACCTTGGTTTCGAGGAGGTGGTCATCCGCGCACGGGTATAGCGAAGTTGCGTGCAGACCATCGGCCTCACGGTCAGGCCGCCCGGGTGTCCCGCCTAATTAAACAGTCTTGAGGACGGGAAGTGGCCATATCGTTAAAGCACGCGGAACTTTATGGCCTCCCTCGGCGTCAAGTGCTAAAAAGCACTTTAGGTTGCTCGGAGGGGTGGGCGAATGTCCATAGCAGCGCTACCAGGCCATAAGAGGCAGCTCGGCCCTCCACCGAAGGCAGACGTCCGTAGCGGCCGTGGACTGGCCACAGACCAGCTCCTAGTGCTGGCCGCGCTGGCCGCAGCCGCGGTTGGCCACGGCGGCTATTACCGGCGGGCGAGTGAAGTCTGCGCAATTCTGCTGACCGTCGCCGCAGTGACGACGCTAAGCCGTCGACACCTGTCGGGGGTTCGGCCGGTATGGCCGGCCTTGGCCGGGCTAGGGGCTCTGGCGGTGGCGACTACGGCGACTGCCGGAATGGACGGGCGAGCCGGTGGCGCCGCAGGACCCGTGGCGCTCATTATCGGCCTCGCCGTGGTGATGGTCGTCGTGGCGGGCTCTTCGCCATCGGAGCGTCGCACCATGGCGGACGCCATATTGGCCCTGGGAGCATTCCTCGCCCTTACGGGGTGGATCGGAGTGGTGTTTCGAGTCAACGGCCTGGCCCAGTTGGCCGATGGACTGTGGCGGGCCGCGACGACGATTACGTATTCCAATGCTGCTGCCGCTCTGCTTGCCATGCTGGCGCTATGGGCTCTGGCCCGAGCTGTCACTCGTAAGGACCGAGCCGGGGCGGTGGCGACGGTATTGATCATTGGTGGTATGGACTCGACCCTGAGCCGGGCTGGGCTCGCCGGATTTGCCGTCGGTCTGATTGTGCTGGCCCTGGTGATTGGTTTCGGTACCCTCCTTCGCCGCACCCTCCCCTTATTGTTTGGCGGGGCTTTGGTGACCGCAGGGCTCGGACCTGGGATGGCCGCCGGCGGTCCGTCTCGGCCGGTGTGGGCCGTGCTCGGCTCTGCCGGCCCTCGGTCAGGCGTCACCGCCATCGACCCCGCTCATGGTCCGAAGCACCGCCAAGGTCATCGACCGCGGCGCTGTTGCGCAACCCACCCTCCTAGTGGCCTGTCAGCCCGGCGATTTCGCTTTCGTGTCCATCTCATTGTCCGAACGGTCGGGCAAGCTGATCGCTAGCGGTAGCAACGGGGAGGAGATCACCTGCAGCGGCGGGATCCAGACAATCAAACTGTCCGTAACCCCGCAGCTGGCGCCGTTTGTGGCGGGCAAGGCTTTTGGCCAGGCCAGCCCTCAAGGCTGTAACTCCTTCAACTGCATAGTGACCAATGTGGACAAGACCATCACCCTGAACGTCGTCAAGAAGAAATAGCTTTGGACGTGAGGTCGGGGGATGGCGGAAAGAGCCGACGGCATTCGGCGCCCACCAATCCCCCGCCTGGTCCGCCTCCAAGCGGCCTGGCGCCGTCGTATTCCTGGCTGTCGTCACCAGGCCGGCGCGAGGTGGAGTCGCCGGCCCGTCCTCTCTGGTGCTAGAGATCCGCAGACCGCTTCGGGTGCTGATCCGAACGGGTCCAAGGGGTAGGTACGCTAGGATTGGATAGACAACAAAACCGTTGAAAACGAACAACGGGCTCGTAGCTCAGTGGTTAGAGCGGGGGACTCATAATCCCTTGGTCGCAGGTTCGACCCCTGCCGGGCCCACTACCTCTACCAGGACGTTTTGCCGGTTTTGCGGCCGGACGACTGTCCGATTTGTACCCCGAGGGTAGGGAACGGGTAGGGAATCTTTACGGGGTTCCAAGCTGAGGTAGTTCGTACGTGGAGCGAAGTAGGTGTTCGGTGATGCGCAGGGTCACGAGAGCATCCTCCTGTTCGGAGGCAGGTAGGTCGTGGTTGGCGTCGTTGCCTCGCTTGCGGACGCGGTCGACCACATCCCGAAGTCCCGTGGTGATGTAACCCTTCGCTTCGAGGTCATCGACATAGGCGACGAAGTTCTTGCCCTTATCGCTACCAGCTACGTCGACAGCGACGTGCATGAGGATCTTCCTGCACATCATCTCCGAAGCTGTGTAGGCGCCTACGGCGAAACAGACCTGGGCTTCGGACCAGGCGTGCGCCACGTCAGATGGCAGGTGTTTCACGGGTGAGCTGGGCGGAGCTGGGGGAAATGTGGCTCCGTTCGAGAGCATGACCGAGCCTTGCTGGCAAACCGGGCACTGAAGATAGAGAGTGCCGACCGGCGATTTCGACACGATCTCGGCACCGACATCATTCAGGCAGTTACCGCATCGAATCGGGTGGGCGGCCATCACAGCACTCCCGTTCCGTCCACTAGGGCAGCGACGGCCGCCGCCGCGGCCGCCTGGTGACCGGGCATGACGTGCCCATACCGATCGAGCGTGAATGCCACCGAGGCATGACCGAGTCGGGCGCTTACGAGCTTCGGATCGACCCCGGCCGCCAGTAGGTGAGTCGTGTGCGTGTGTCGGAGTCCGTGCAACGTGATTCGCGGCAGTCCAGAGGCAGCCACCAGACGCTCGACCGCTTGTGTGATCGTGTCCGGGTTCCACAGCCGCCCATCGGGCATGGCGAAGACGAGCCCGGTCTCATTCCATCCGGGGCCGCAAAGCATTCGGTCTTCCCGCTGCCTGGTGCGATGTCGCCGTAGGACAGCGACAGTGACCTCGTCGAGGTCGACGACCCGGCGGCTCGGCCCGGTCTTCACGTCACCGAGGACAGGACGATGGTCCACCGTGGTGATCGTCTGGCGGACACTGAGACGGAGTCCGTCGAGGTCAACGTCCTCCCATCGCAGCCCGCATAGCTCCCCCCGCCGTAGGCCGGTCATGCCCGCGAGGCGGATAAGCGCTCCGTGATGATGCTCGGCCGTCTGATCAAGGAAGGTCCGCAGTTGCTCGGGCGTCCATGTGCCCGCTTCGGGGGCCCGACACGCCGAGGACTTCGGCGGCGACGCCTTCGAGGCCACGTTGACCGGGACGACCCCTTTCCGTTCGGCGTCGGCGAGCGCTTTGTGGCACACGCTGTGGGCGAACCGTACTGTTCTGGCTTTCAGACCGGCGGCTGTCATGATTGAGTACAGCTGGTCGAGGTCAACGGCGGTTAGGTCGACGAGCAGGATGTCGCCGAGTGCCGGGCTGATGTGTGTTTTGACCAGACGGCGGTAGCTGGCGATCGTGGTTTCTCGCCGTCCGGCGACCGCCAGTCCGTCAAGCCAACCGGTCAGATAGTCACCGAAGGTGCGCCGTCCGGCCGGAACGAACCGGCCGCCCTGTACTTGTGCGGCGAGGTCGACGAGGGCTACCTCGGCTTCCTTCCTAGTTCGGAAGCCGCCTCTCTTGGTCTGATGCTGCTTACCGCCCTTCTGCCACGACAGGTGGGCAGTCCAGCGGCCGTTCCTGCGGTACAGGGATCCAGGCATCAGCCGATCCTCCCTCTTGCTTGGGCCGGGGCGAGGAACCCTCGGCGTCGCGCTTCTCGAATCCACCGGGCCGTAGTCGTATCCGGCACCTTGTTGGCTGTGGCGATGGTCCGCCCCGGTGGTTCCCCGGCGGCTACAGCTGTCTCGAACGCCTGTGCGACCCGTTGGTAGAAGCTGTCAGGAAAGCGACGGCCATACACCTTCGGTAGCCGGTAGGCGTGGGCGGTGCGTTTTACGGTGAGAACCGGCTGTTCGTCTCTTGCTGCCTCGCCGATCCCTATTTCGGCGTCAGGATCGTTCAGGTGCTCGAGAATGACGTTTCGGTATTCGGGCAGGTTCGCGAGTGTGGTCGCCTCTGCGATCGGCACAGACCGCCAGGCGGCCACATCGACCTGAGTTGAACCGTTCGCCATGACGACCGCTTGGACGACCCCAAGCCGGACCGTGCTGCCGCTTTCGGGACGAGCACCGAAGCGGAGCAGGATCACGAACTTGTCGTTGCCCTGGTCGACGTGCACCCATCCGCCTCGGGCCGGGCGCAGAGTTAATCCCTTCTCGTCCCGTGTCATGGTCGGCAGTGTATACCACGGCGGCGGTAGCGTCTACCACGGCGGTGGTTGACCCCTACCCGGCGGCGGTCGTACCATACGGGTATGCCGGAAACCACCACCGCAGCGGTAGACCTTTCGGAGGTCGAGCTCGACCCGAAAGTCAAACCTTGGCAACGCCCTGACGACCTGGTCCGCTGCGGGTTTGGTGACCGCAAGACGGTCTATACCGCCATTAAGAAGAACCAGATTCCCTCGACCCGCATCGGCCGGAAGCTGCTCATCCCGACCTGGTGGGTCCGCCGTCAGCTGTACCTCGACGAGCCGCAAGCCGCCTCGTGATGCGACGACGCCCGCCCCGTAGTGGGGACGGGCGCCGCGATGCGGGTTCTTGGACACAACCTGCCAGATGACAGGCTACAGGTCCGCACCGTCGCCCAACCCTCAACGAGAGACCTCGATCGGAGCGACGAACCTCATTGTTTCGGCGGACGTGTGATCGGCGCCACCGTGATCGGGCGACATCGGGCGCCCGACCTAACGCCATGCGACTGTTGTAGTGACCTGATCGAGGCGGGCGGGCCGGTCCTCGACGTGATCACAAGGACCGGCGAGCGTCGACTCGTGTGCGTGGAATGCGGGCCGAGATGACGGCGTTTCGGGCGATCCAAACCGCGGTGGTCGAGATGCTTACCGCCGAGGAGCTTCGCCACCTGGCCGAGGCCCGCGACATGATCGAGCGGCGCCGAGCCGACGACCACGTCGACCACCTGGCCCGGGTCATGTGGGACAAACCGGCCCTTGGCGCCTACCGCCAGGATCATCGGCCGCCGTCATGCCCACCGGACGCGCCACCGACACCCCCGCCACTAATCGTGGACACGGCTGGTTTGGTGGCTCTGGCCCGCGGCTACTGCCAGCATCCCGATCACAGCGGGAGCGACTACCTCGCCCGTCGCCTGGCTCAAATCGCGGCCCGCTCCGGGCTCGGCCCGACCGAGCTTGCCGCCGCATTGGAGGTCATCTATGCCCGATGATTTCGACCGCATGGTCGCCGACGGCATCGCTGTGATGGACGCGAACCGGGCCGCCGCCCAAGGCGCCGTCCTGCTGTTTGACGTGCTCGACCTGTTCCTCTCCTACGTGGCGTTCCCCTCTGAGGAGGCGGCCTGGGCGGTGACCTTGTGGGTCGCTCACACACATTTTGCTCACCATCTAGAGACGACCCCCCGACTGGCGGTCGTGTCCCCCGAACCGCAGTGCGGGAAAACTCGTCTGCTCGAAGTGTGCGAACTGGTCTGTGCCCGGCCGTTCAACGCGGTCAATACCTCGGTCGCGGCCATGTTCCGCCTCGTCGAGTCGGAAAACCCGACGTTGCTATTCGACGAGGCCGACACCTACTTCGGCACCCGAGCCCACGAACACGAGGAGCTACGCGGGTTGATCAACGCCGGTCATCGTCGAAGGCGCGATGGCGTTCCGATGTGTCGGCGACCCGAAAAAGATGGAGGTTCGAGCCTTCCCGGCGTTCTGCCCGGTCGCGCTGGCGTGCATTGGGGACCTGCCCGCCACCATCTTCGACCGGGCTGTCATTGTTCGGATGCGTCGGCGCCGTCGTGACGAGCAGGTCAGACCGTTCCGTCAACGAAACGCCGCTCCGGTCGGTAGGTCTCTGCGAGAGCGGTTGGCGGCGTGGGCGGATGAGGTCGGCCCGCGGGTCGGCGACGCCGAGCCGGAACTTCCAGAGTGGTTGACGGATCGTCCCGCGGATGTCTGGGAGCCGCTGGTCGCGATCGCCGACTCTGCGGGCGGGACCTGGCCGACGTGGGTCCGCCGGTCTGCCCAAGCGATCGAGGCCGAACGCCGAACTGGCGACGTGAGTCTCGGTATCCGCCTGCTCACCGACATCTACACGCTGACAGGTGACGACGACAAGATCGCCACGACCACACTCCTTGACCGGCTGAACGCCCTCGACGAGGCGCCGTGGGGCAGCCTCAAAGGAAAGCCGCTCGACGCCCGCGGTCTGTCCCGGCGTCTGAACCGCTATGGCATCCACCCGAAGCCGGTGTGGGTGGCGGGCGCCACCGTCAAAGGATACGAGCGGGCGGACTTTGCGGACGCCTTCGGCCGCTACGTGTCCCTTCCCACAGGGACGGTTAGGTCGGTTAGGTCGGCAAGCCCGGCCGAGGCGGACCTAACCCTCCTAACCGACCTAACCGATACAAGGAGAGGAACACATAACGCGAAATGATGCCGCCCTCGGTGGTCCTGACGTTGATGCGATCGAGCGCGGCACCTATGGCGCTCTCTTGGACGTACTGGACGCGACGGGTGGCTACCCAATGACCCGCGAGGACATACTCGACGCCATCACTCGCGGTGTGCAGCTAGCGGTAGCTGGCTTTCTCAACCATCACGGTCTGGCCTCCAACGGCGAGCGCTCGCGATAACCCGCCTCGGCCCGGTCACGGAGAAACACTGGCAAGCCGACCTTGTGCAGCTCGCCGCCCTGCTCGGATGGGCCAGCTATCACACCTTTGACTCGCGCCGGTCGGCGCCGGGATTCCCCGACCTCGTGTTGGTCCGCCCGCCTCGGGTCGTCGGTCTTGCACTCAACGAACACCCGCGGGCGCCTCACCCGAGAACAGGCCCGGTGGCTCGGCGCCCTCGGTGCCTGCCCTGGTATCGAGGCCTACCTTTGGCGACCTCGGGACCTCGAAGATGCCGCCCGCGTGCTCGCACCTTCGACGGTCCATCCTCGATCGACGGTGCGATGACCGTCGGCAGGCCGTGCCTCTTCCCAAGCAAATCGAATGGTCGCATCCGCCCGGGCGCGGGTGTCACGATGGGCGGAATGGCGATCACCGCGGTACCACCGGAGTACGAGGACCTATCGCTACGGGAACGGCGGCGCCGATGGGAGGAACAGAACGGGATCGGTGCGGATGCGGCCGTGACGGCCAAAGCCACGGCGGACGCTGGCGCCGAGCTGGCGCCGAGGTCGAGGTCCGGCCCGGCCGACTGTGCGATCTGTGGGCGGGCGATCGACCCGGCCCGGCGCAAGGTGGGCGCCCGCACCTGTCATCGCGAGTCGTGCATCCGGGCGCATCGCGTCAACCGGCGCCGAGACGCCCGCCGTCGAGGCGACCCGGCCGCCGCGGACGTGGCCCCGTTGGCGCCTCCGGTCACGAACGGAGACCATTCGGACGGCAAGCCATCGGAGCGGGCCGACGCCGTAGAACAGCCCACAGACGCCGCTAACGGGAAAAGTGCAGGACACGAGGACGACCTATCACCCGGCTCGGACCGTTTGCGGGCCGTAGACAGCCACCCAGAGGCCCCCGTCGTTCCACCCAGCACCATCGGGGACCCCCTCGACGGCCGGGACCGCCTCGGGCCGATCTATCACGCCCTCATGCTGGCGGGCGCCAGCGTGGTCCGCGTTGATGTCACTGTCGAGGGGGAATATTGGACCGTCACCCGCCAGTCGAACCGCTAGGAGCCGCCATGATCAGTCCGCCCGCCATCGAGAACCCCGAGCGTCGCACCCGGAGACTGCAATACCTGATCGGCCATCCCGACGCCACCGACACCGAGGCGGCCACCGTCGTAGACGAGGAACTACGCCAGGAGGCCGAAGCTCGGGCCGAGCATGACCAACATATGGCCGGGATCGTGGCCAGCATGCACCGAATGTGGAGCTGCAGCGCGTGCGGGGTCGGCTCATCCATCTGGAACCGAGACGGACTGTGCGAGCGGTGCGCGCCCGTCGTCGCCCGCCTCGAAGCGGACCGACTCGGCGCCGAGATGGTCAACGGTGCCAGTCGCCACGACCTGGCTTTTGCCTACCTGGAACGGCGCAAGGCACCTGACGCCCATGCCCGTCGCCGTCGTCCAGCCTGAATCTCACCTCACCGGGCGCGAGGTGGAGGCAATCCGGGAGTGTTTGCGGTCGATCACCGACGCCGAACGCCCTCGACTGTGGTCGTCCCTCGAAGCGCTACACGGCGCCATCGCCAGCCGCGATGTCGGAGCGGTGGACTCGGTCATCTCCACCACGCCCGACGGGCCGATCCGGCGATGCCTGCTCCGGGTGGCAACGCCGTTTATGGCCGAATGCCGGGCCGCGGTGATCAACGGGCAGGCAACAGCCATCGCTCCGTCGGCGCCTCGGGTCGTCAGAGGACACGCCCGGCCCGACTTCCTCGGCATGTTCTCCGGGCTGGCCGGGACAGTCGCACCCGTCGACGTTTGGTCGGCCACGAGGACCGGACTGTATTGGGAGAAAGTCAACGCGGATGCCTTCTACGAGGTGGCCACCGGGCCACGCGGCCACGAACCGGCCCGGCTCGACTGGCGCCACCGTCCCGGCGTGATCCTCGGATGCTCCCGTCAATGGGAACTTGACGACGACGGCGGGTTATGTGGAACCTTCGACATGGGCAGCCACCCGGCCGCCCAACACGCCGCCCGCTTGGCACAGTCCGGCTACCTCGGATTGTCCATGTCGGTACGGTTCCGGACCCGCTGGCTGGCCCACCCATCGCCCGACGAATGGGACCCGAACACCGGCGTCCTCGACGAGTGCGTCCGGGACGACGCCCTGGTCGAGGCCGTGGCCCTCACGCCGTCGCCCACCTTCCCGACCGCCACCGTCACACGCGTCTGGTAGGACCCCTACCAATCGGTAGGTAGCTACCTCGGCAGGGCGGGGCGGGCCTCGACCTTACGGAAAGGGCTACCTACAGCGGAAATGTGCGGGACATGATCCCGAACGCTGCCGAGTCTGTGCTGACACCCACGTCCGAGTTCCTGCGGCTGGCGCCGTTATGCGCTGTTGTTCGGCGCTTCTATCGGGCAGGCTCGCGGGTGTGGCCGAACCCGGAGCGAAGATTCGTCCGATTTTCGACTCATTCGTCCCCCACTGGCCGGGCGGCCCAGACGCACTGCCCGACGATCCGTATCATTTCGGCGCGTTGGTTTGGGTCTTCCTGAGCTTTCCGGGTCGGAATGGGATTGCTCGCTTCGACTTGTGGGCGTGCAGTCCGTCCTGGTTGGCCGAGGCGTACCGCCAGAGCCCACCTACCCCACCCATTGAGTGGATGAATGGGGAGGCAGACTTCCTTCGGTCGCTCCTGCTGATGGCCAAGTGGGACGAGAATCGCCTACTCCAAGAAGTTGACGAAATCTGCGATCTCTGCGCAGGTCCCACATGGCCCATCGTCGCCCTACGGCTCAATCGCTACATGCTGTGGGAGTACGACGACGAATACGACCAGTTCCAGGACGATCACCCGGACCGGCCTTTGCCAGCGTGACGCCCACGGCCAGGAGGAGAAGCGACCCGTATCGCCGATTCGGTCGCGATGGTTGATCGCGCGGCCGAACTGGATGTGCCGTGGTTCTGCGCCATGCTGGTCGTGTGGACGAGGAGGCGCGACGGATCTGGTCAGAGTTGCAAGAACGAGACTGGGTCAATCCCGACCTCGACCTCCACGAGGTCATGGAGAAGCTGGCCCACAACTGGGAGCCGTGGGAAGTTCTCGCCCGAGAGCAGGAGACCGACAACAGCCCCATCCAAGTTCGGGTCATTAGCGGTCCCAGACCAGACCAGGAGCTGATCGAGCGGTTGCGCGCCCTGGCCCGCGCTCCTTACGAGGCGATGCCCTGGCCTGATCACCCAAATATTGACCTGGGGCGCCTCGCCGCCGACTATGAGCGCGCAACCGGGCACCAGCTCGACTTCACCTGGGAGTACGAGGCGTACCCCCATGCGGGATTCTGGAGTGTCATGGTCTCCATCGACGGAGCCGTGTCGGGTGGTGTGGGAGAGGAGCTGGGCGGCGAGCCAGAAGCAGACCTCGTCCGGCTCACAGATCGTTTGCAAAGCGAGCATCTCGGTGAGGACTTCGAGGGAGACTGGCCGAAGTGTCCGCATCATCGGAGCATCGTCATGCTCCCGAAGAACGAGGGCGGCCTCGCAATGTGGACATGCCAGGCTGACCCGACGCACAGGGTGCGTATCGGGAATCTCGGCCTCGACACCTTCTGACCGCTAAGACAGGCCGATCCGATCGCCGATTATTTCGCCTTCACAGATAGAGGGAACAGCACCTTCTTTCGGGAACTCAGAGTCATTATGCGTTCAAGCCATGGCACTTGCACCCGAGCGACTCAAGGGTCGCTCGCACGTCGGCAAGGTCCTGTGACTTCAGCTCTCTGACCTTCCGAAGGACTAGCTCGACGATTCTGTACGCCTCGCTGCGGCTAGGAACCGTGCAGAGGAACACGGTAGTGGCCTCGGAAAGCGCCCTCCGCCGCACCTCGATGGTCCAACGACCCCGGTAAACAATCCGATAGCGGAGATACTGAAAGCCGACGCCGACAAGTCCGACGGACGATGGTACGAGTACCCAACCCCATGACTCCGTCGGCCGTGCTCCTTTCATGTACCCCCAGACGGACACCTCGACGCCGTCCACCGTCGTGGCGCTACGGAGCACGGCGGAGGTGAACTTCCGTTCAGTCACGGGTGAGAGGGTACGCCCGGCCCGTCGATCCGATCGACGCCGAACGCCTCATCTGCGCAGCCCCAGGTTCCGACAGCAAACTCTCTCGAGCCGAGCAGATCGAGTCCTCTTTGCGTGTCAAGAGGCCAGACGGGATTTCTTCCCGGTTGTGGAGGTGGGAGATTTTTGGTGGCGATCGCCCCGCTCATCCCGAACGCTCTGCTTTTTTTCTCCGGTTCGAGCCGGAAAACGGCGGGAACAAACCGGACACCGGCTGATCGCGGCAGACTTGGCCGGTGAGGTCCGATTCGCCGTGACGCGGTCTGTGGGGGCGAATCACCGAGCCGCCGCTCGAACGTTGGCCAAGCTCCGCAGACAGGAGCGTCTCGACGAGGTCGGGGAGCTGTTGGGCGTCCTGTTGAGGACCTCGGCCGAGCTTGTCGACGCCGCTACCGGTCCGGACAGTGACATGGCCGGATATGCCCGCGCTCAGGTGGTGCGGGTTCACGCGGGCGTGATCGGGCAGCTGGCCGACATGGTCGGCGGCGCTGAGTCAGATGCCTTCGAGGCGCTTGTCGCCTCGATGTCGGTTCCGACGCCCGGTAGCACGACGCCGGGCCGCTTCGAATAGCCCGTCTGTCGCGCATCCGACAGATCGTTGAGGGTAGGGAAAGGGTAGGGGAACCACCTACCACGAGCCGGTATCACGGGGTACGACCCAAGCCGAAAAAGCGCCCGCGACCAGCCATTATGACCACCACCTGGTACCAGGCGGGATGGCCGAAAAGGGACTCATAATCCCTTGGTCGCAGGTTCGACCCCTGCCGGGCCCACTCACACCCAACCCAACGCGTCCTGCTCGAACTTCGCGGTTGGGACGCAAAACTGCGGCCGACGAAGGTGCCGGCCACGGCAGGCGCGGCCGCTCGATCGTCAGACCATCCGGTCACGGTCCCGACGCCGCTTCGGGACGCGGTGGAGTCGTTCGAGGGCCGCCCCGGTTGCAATGGAGTCGTGAACAGACGGATGACTAGGTTGTTCGGGCGATGAGGATCGCTGTTTGCGTCAAGCATGTTCCCGACGGTCGCTTGCGTGTGGACCCAGAAACCCTGCGGGTGGATCGCAAGGGATCTGGGGAGCTCAACGGCGTCGACAGGAACGCTATCGAGGAGGCGGTGCGCCTCAAGGAGTCGATGGGGGATACCGACGTAGTGGTGGTGTCGGTAGGCCCGCCGGAGGCAGCCGAGTCGCTGCGCACCGCCCTGGCCTTGGGCGCCGACCAGGCGCTGCTCGTCAGTGATCCCGCAATCGAGGGATCTGATCTGCTGGCCACGGCCAAGGTCCTGGCCAAGGCGCTCGAGCGGGTCGACGCCGACCTGGTGCTGTTCGGCCAGCAGACACGCGATGGCGCGGGCGGCATCTTGTGGGTGGCGGTGGCGGAGCTATTGCAGCGCCCGGTGGCGTCGCAGGCGGCCGAGGTGGTCCTCGTGGAGGGGGACGTGCGTATCACGCGCCAGACTGAGTTCGGCGACGAGGTGATCGAGGCACCGTTGCCCGCCCTGGTGGGGGTGACGGATGCCATCAACGAGCCTCGCTATACCTCCCTCAAGGGTGTGATGGGGGCGAAGAAGAAGCCCCTTGACGTGGTGACTTTGGCGGACCTCGGGATCGATCCACATGATGCGGGCGCCGCGGGGTCGAGAACGGAGGTCCTCGCCCTGGGGGAACCGCCGGCTCGTCCCGCAGGTTTGAGGATCGAGGACGACGGCCGAGCAGCAGAAGCGATCGTCGACTTCCTCGTGGAAAAACAACTGGTATGAGCATCCTGGTGTACTTGGAGCACAACGGCGCCGTACTGCTCAAGGGTGGCCTCGGAGCCCTGGCGAAGGCGGTGGCGCTGGGCGACGGCCCGGTGGCCGCGGTTCTGGTCGGGGATACTTCCGTTGGAGACCTGGCGGCGGAGGCGGGCCGGTTCGGTGCGGCCCAGGTCTACGTGGCCGCCGATGAAAACTTGGCTGATCCCCTCCCCCAGCCCCGCGTCGATGTGCTCGAGCAGCTCATCGCGTCGGGTGGCTACGACACGGTCCTGTTCTCGAATTCGGTCCTGGCCGCCGACGTCGCGGCCGGCCTGGCGGCCCGATTGGATGCCGGTATCAACTGGGACCTGGTGGATATAGCTATCCGCGACGGTCGCCTGGTCGGAAAGCGGTTGATATTCGAGGACTCGGTGCTGGTGGAGGTGGGCTGGCGCTCGGCGGTGCGCATCGCGCTTTTCCGATCTGGCTCCTTCGAGGCGACCGTCTCGGGTAACGGAGGGTCGCAAATCGAGTCCGTCACCGTGCGGCTGCGCGAGCACTCTGGCCAAGCGAGAGTTGTCAGCCGGAGCGACCCGGATGGCGATGGGGCCTCGGTGGAAGGCGCGGATGTGGTGGTGGCCGGAGGCATGGGCTTGGGAACCGCGGCGGGCTTCTCGTTGGCGGAGGACCTCGCCGCTGTCTTGGGCGGTGTAGTCGGCGCCACTCGGGCCGTGGTCTACGCAGGCTGGTATCCACGGTCGGCTCAGATAGGCCAAACCGGCAAAACCGTCTCGCCCAAGCTGTACGTCGCATTGGGAATCTCCGGCGCTGTACAACACAAGGTGGGCATGCAGGGCTCCAAAGCCGTCATTGCCATCAATAATGATCCCAACGCACCGATCTTCGACGTGAGCGATCTGGCGGTCGTGGGCGACGTACACGCCATCGTTCCTAGATTGACGGAGATCCTGCGCGAGCGCACGGGTCGGTGAGACTGAGGAGCCGGCTCTTCGATTCATGAGGAGCTCTGCTAAACTCAGCCCATGTCGGAATCAGAGAATCACGACCATGAGATTGCCATCAAGGGCGGCTCCTTCGATCTGAGCGATCTCGGTCACATCCTGCCGGGAATGGCAGAGATAATGCCACTGGTCGGCGAACGGATCTGGAAGTGCTACTACGCCGGAAAAGCTGGCAACAAAGCCTTGGCTCGTTTTCAGCTGGCTGAAGCGGTCAACCTCATGCAAAAGGGCACCATTCTTCGCCCGAAGTATACCGAGAATATGGAGAAGTTCATCTCGGAAAGCGTGGCGGCAGTAAGTACGTGCATCGAAGCCCAAGACTGGGATGGATTCGAGACGGCATTTGCTGGCATGGTGGAACAAGCGAATGCGAATCATGAGTTCTATGACAAGTCATTCTTGCGATGGAAGTTGCCGGACCAGCCCCCTCCGGATCTGGACCTGACCGCCACCTGACTGCCACCTGACCGCTCAGGTCACGTGGTATTCGGGCCCGGATCCGCCCTCCGCTGGGGTGAGACGGCCGCCCTTGGCCGTGATGGCGCCACACTGCACGCAATTTGAGGGCGCCATCGCAACCGGCACCAGTCCGTCATCCTCAACCCCGCCCGCGGTGTAAACCTGGGCTGGGCACATGCGAGCCCACAGTTCGCCTACGTCCGGGGGGACTCGAACTTCTAGCCGGAGGTGATTCGGCTGGTCATCACGAGTCCTGTTCCCAGATGCGAACACGGAAGAGAGCTTGTCGAAAGTGAGGGTGCCGTCGGGTTCGGGATAGCGGGAACTCCGATCCGTCCGCAGCAGCGGCTGATCTTGATCGCGCTCAGGTCGTACCTTCCCCAGGCTGATACGACCCTTGGTGGCGCTCATCACGCCGGCCAATGCGCCCCCGAGATACATGCCCCGAGCGAACACCTGTCGCATGTCTCGCACCTCGTACAGGTCCCGGCCGATGAAGCCAGACCGCACCAGTTCGTCGTAGCGTGCAAGCGCGGCGCCATCTGCGGTATCCGCCGTGGCTGCGGCGAAGGCGGCGTCGGCGGCGAGCCGCCCCGACTCGATGGCGTAATGGATACCCTTGAGGGTGGGGATGTTGACCAGGCCCGCTCCGTCCCCGCAGATAAGGACACCGGGCGCATGGAATCGAGCCGGCAGCGAGTGAAAGCCACCGCCGGGGATGGTCTTTGCCCCCCATTCGAGCCGCTCACCACCGTTGAGAATCTCTCGCACCATGGGGTGGGTCTTCAGCTCCTGGAGCAGGTCGTGCACCGAAAGGGTCACGTCCCGGTAGTCGAGTCCGACGACCATGCCGATGCTGACCATGTCGTCGCCTAGCGGGTAGATAAACGAGCCCCCGAACTCGCGGTACTTGGCGTTCGGCCGAAGTGGCCATCCGAGAGTGTGGATCACCCGGTTCAGCGGCGTCCGTACTCTCCACACCTCTTTGACGCCGAGCTCCCACACCTGGGGGGTGTCCCCTCGCATCTGGAACTGGTCGAGGGCTATGCCGGTCAGGTGGCCCTGAGCTCCCTCGGTCAGCACGGTCGTGCGGGCCACGATGTCGCTGCCCGGCTCGAAGTTGCCGAGCTTGCTCCCGTCGCTGGCCTGCCCTTTGTCGCCCGTACGTACCCCGACGACGCGCCCACCCGATACCAGCAATGTACGCGCCGCCGTCTCCGGCAGGATCGTTGCGCCCCCCTCCTCCGCGTGCCGAGCCATCCAGCGACCCACCTCCGACAGCGAAACGATGACATTGCCGCGATTTCGCATCGGCGGGGGAGTAGGGATGGGTAGCGCCGAGCGCCGGGTCAGGAAGTAGACGCTTTCTTCGGAAACCGAGCCGTAGCTCGGCAGGGCATCGAGAGCGGCCTGATCGCGGAAGAGGTTCCGCAGCGAACGGAGGTTGAGCACGGCACCAGACAGCAGATGTGATCCGGGCTGCTTTCCCTTCTCGACGATGGCCACCGGCACCTCGCCAAGGCGCGCTGCGGCGGCCGGGTTCTCATCGAGGAGCTGTCCCAACCGGATGGCGCATGCCAGTCCCGCCGGCCCAGCGCCGACGATGAGGACACCCACTTCGATCTGCTCGTCCGGTGGGTCCGTGGGCTCGCTCACGAACTCCTCAGCGCGAAACGGGGGCGGGAAATCAGATGGGCGCATCGTCAGGCCTCCTGCAGCCGGCGAAGCGGCGCGAACGAGTTGGTCACCACCGCAACCTAGTCATCCGCACCGTCACCAGGCACGGCCTCGAACCGCACCCAGCGCCGCACATGAGTACCCGCGATGCTGCGAGAGCGGATCCCGTTGGCGGCGACTATCGCCTCCTGTCCCCGTTCGACGTCGACGCCGACGCCGACGAGGTGAGGAGGCCCACCGATGTAGCCCCAGCGGTGCGACCCAGTGTTTTGTCTGACTCCAGGGATGGCATTCGGTGAGCGTCACGAACCTCGCGAACCACGAGCTCAGCCGGGCGCGGGGCGGAGCTTGCACCCACACAGGCGGCACGCAACACTAGGACGTCCTAGATTCGGGAGGGTGCTCGTGACATTGACTGGGCCATGGGGCCGGTGAGGGTGCGAACACTGGCCCGCTCCGGGGCCTGCACGCCTGTCGGTCGTCTTCGCTGTGTTCTGCTGACATGCGGTTGCTGACGTGCCCAGCCCGTCCACCCCGGCTGGAGCTCTGGTTGCCGGATGGGGAGTTGCGCTGCCCACAGGGCTCCTGACTACCCCCGATCTCGCGACCTCATTCGGAACGAGCCCGGAATGGATCGTGCAACGAACAGGTATTCACCAACGACACGTGGGCGGCACAACGTCGGGGCTGGCCGCCGAGGCCGGACGCAGAGCCCTCGAGTGCGCCAATGTTGACCCGACGACCGTCGACGTCCTGATCCTGGCCACGACGACACCTGACCGCCTCGTCCCGGCCACCGCATCGACGGTACAAGACAGCCTCGGCATCCGCTGCGGGGCCATGGACCTCAACGCGGCCTGTTCCGGGTTCGTGTACGCCCTAACCGTCGCCTATGGCTTGGTCGCCATCGGGGCTCGCCGGCTGCTCATCATCGGATCGGATGTCATGACCCGACTCACCGATCCGCACGACCGCGACACCGCCATTCTCTTCGGCGACGGCGCGGGCGCCGTCCTGATCGAAGCATCCGACCGAGGCAGCCATCTCCTGGGATGGGACATCGACTCAGACGGTTCAGCGGCCGACCTGCTCTACGCCAACCATGGCGGCCAAATGAAGATGAACGGCCGGGAGATTTTCAAACTGGCGGTCAAGATGATGGCTAATTCGGCGGAACGAGCCATGGCTGCCGCGGATGTAAAAGTGGACGATATCTCCCTGATGGTCCCTCACCAAGCCAATGGCCGAATAATCCAGGCCCTGGCCAATCGGCTTGGCCTTCCCGCAGACAAGACCGCGGTTGTTGTCCATCGCACCGGAAACACCTCCTCCGCGTCAGTCCCGATCGCCCTAGCAGACGCGCTGGACGCCGGCCGGATCCGTCGCCACGACCTCGTGCTCTTCGCTGGCTTCGGAGCAGGAATGTCCGCCGCGTCCGCCATAGTGCGCTGGTAAACCACGACCCGCAACAGAGGCCGAGGGAGACACGATATTTAACGGGACCCCAACCGGCCGCCCCTCGCGACCGAGCCGACTGTTCTACGGTCTCCCACCGAAGTCAAGATTGCCACCCACGCGATGACCGCAGAAAGCAGACGACCATCGCCACCTCTCTGATTCCGTCTTTCCACCAGATGCCACCATGATCGAACCACTGCCCCGAGGCGAGCCCTACCCGAGCCGGTTACCACCGTTACGGACGCAATGGCGCCGGCTGCGGCGGGGGACGCGCCCCGCCCTGGTGGGGATACCGATCGTGGTGATCGCCATCCTCTTTGGGGCTGGTTCGACCATCGGCGTGGTGGGCCTGGTCTTGGTCGTCGGGGTAGCCGCCGCCAGCGTGGTGTACGTCAAGAACCGTACGGACCGGCACAACGCCGCCGTGGACCGAGGAGAGATCCGCGTCGTTGCCGACCCGCACGTGCAGCCTTTCGCCGTAGAGTCACTGGACGAGGATGTGCGCGAACGCTTGAACCGTCTCGGCTACCCCGCCCGGGAGATAGGGGTGGTGGCCCGCTTCGACGGAGGGTGGATCGTCAAGCGTCGAGATCGGAACGCGCTGGCGGTGGTGGTTGGCGACGACGGGGAGTTCGCCCGCTTCGACCCCAGCCGGGTCGATGACCTCCGGGCCGCTTCCGAGTACCAGGCCGGCCGGGGCCGGGATCGGACCGGTAGCTGAATCGCGGTTGGGCCGGGATGGGACCGGTAGCCGGGACGGGACCGGTAGCTGAACCGCGGCTGGGCCGGTCCGTTGCCGAAACGCCGGGGTGCGGCAAGCTGAGCGGGTGCGCAACCCGATGTTCGTACCCGATGACCACCTGGCGACGCTGATCTTCGACTACTGCAGGTGGCGCTTGGCGCTGGATCCGGTCGACCTCGACCATCCGGGGGACAAGGACGTGCTGGAGCGGGCCCTCCAGGGTGCGATCCGGGCCGAGCCCCAGGACCCCGAACGCATACTGCGGCTCTTCTCCGATGAGCTCGCCCCGGCAGTGATCTCGTGCGACAGTCCCCGGTTCCTGGCGTTCATTCCCGGGGCTCCGACCAAGGCGTCGCTGCTGTTCGACATGGTGGTCTCGTGTTCCTCGCTGCAGGGGACCTCCTGGCTGGAAGCGGCCGGCGCCGTGTCCGCGGAGAACCAGGCCTTGCGGGTGTTGTCCGACCTGGCCGGGATGCCCACCTCGGCGGGCGGCTGCTTTGTGTCGGGCGGGAGTGCCGGCAACCTCTCCGCGCTCACGGTCGCCAGGGACGTCGGACGCGCTCGCCTGGGCGGCGGCTGGGCTCGGATGCGGGTGGCCGTGAGCGATCAGGCCCACTCGTCGGTCCGCAACACCCTGCGATTGCTGGCCATGGATGCGCTCGAAGTGCCGACCGTCGATCACCGGTTGACCGGGCCGGCTCTGGAAGCCGCCTTGGCTGCAGACCCCGACCGGAGCGACGTGGTGGCCGTCGTGGCGACGGCCGGGACGACCAACGCCGGGATCATCGACGACCTCGAAAGCACCTCCGCGGTGGCCGACGCCCGCGGGCTGTGGTTCCACGTCGACGGCGCCTACGGAGCGGCCGCCCTGTTCGCCCCCTCGATGCGTCCCGCCTTCGCCGGTATCGAACGGGCCGACTCGTTGGTTGTCGACCCGCACAAGTGGCTGTTCGCCCCGTTTGATTGCGCGGCGCTGATCTACCGTCACCCCCAGCTGGCCCTGGGCGGTGCACACTCAGGACGCCAGTTACCTCGACGTCCTCCACACCGACGCTCCCGACGAATGGAACCCCAGTGACTACGCCTATCACCTGACCCGGCGGGCTCGCGGCCTGGCCCTGTGGTTCTCGCTGGCGGTCAACGGGACCGACGCCTATCGGAGCGCGATCGAGGTGGTCCTGGACCTGGCCCAACGCACGGCCGTCCGGGTCGAGGAGCTGCCGTACCTGGAGTTGGTGCGCCAGCCCGAGCTGTCCATCGTCCTCTACCGCCGGCCCGGCTGGACCGCGCCGGACTACGACGACTGGTCCACCAAGCTGCTGGCCGACCAGATCGCTTTTGTGGAGCCGACCAAATGGCAAGGCGAGACGGTGGCTCGCCTGGCGTTCCTCCATCCGCACACCACCATGGACATCGTGGAGGAGATCCTGGCCTCCATGGCCTGACCCGGCCGGCCGGGGCTGCGTGCCGGCCACCCGACCAGCCCGGGCGGGCGTCACAAATGGACATCTGAGCAGCCTGAGGCTGCTTGGATGTCCAGAAGTGACGAAGCCGAGCCGGGCGAGCGCCGCTGTTGCGGGACGAGCCGCCGCCGACGCCCCCATCCCCACTCCCAGCTCGGGCGGGTTCAGTCGACGGGGCGAGCCCAGGACCAGGGGTAGGCGTCGTCGGCCACCGCCCGGGCGTCGGTGCTGATCGCCAGCGGGCTGAACGTGTCGACCATGACCGCGGTCTCCTCGGTCCGGGTGGCGTCGACCGAGGCCTCCACGCTGCCGGGTTGGGGTCCGTGCACGAATCCCGACGGGTGGAGGGTCAACGAGCCCACCTCGATGCCGGCTCCCTTCCGGCTCATGAAGTCCCCGGCGGAGTAGAACAGCACCTCGTCGGAGTCGACGTTGGCGTGGTGGTAGGGCACCTTGACCGCGTGGGGGTCGAAGTCGAACGGGCGGGGCACGAAGCTGCACACCACGAAACCCGGCCCCGCGAAGGTCTGATGCACGGGCGGCGGTTGGTGGATGCGCCCCACGATCGGTTCGAAGTCGCGTATCGACAGCGCGAACGGGTAGTTGCAGCCATCCCATCCGACCACGTCGAAGGGGTGGGTGGCATGGCAGTGGCTGGACCATCCCTGTCGGCTGCGGACGAGCACCGGGACCGGGCCCTCGTCGTCGACCACGAGCGGGCCATCCGGCGGGCGGAGGTCCCGTTCGGAAAACGGGGCGCCTTCGCGCAGCTGGCCGGTGGCCGTCAGGTAGCGCTCAGGGACACCGACGTGGCCGGTCGCCTCCAGGATCAACGCCTCGGCGGACCCGCCGCGCCCGAGGACCCAGCGGTGCGTCGTCGAAGCGGGTACCACCACGTAGTCACCCTCGCGGACCTCGATGGCTCCGAACACCGACTCCAGCGTGGCCGTCCCTTTTTGCAGGTACACCAGCTCGTCGCCCGCCGCATTGCGGTAGAGCGGGCTGGTGGCGGTGGCCTCGACCCAGCAGATCGTCACGTCGGTATTGCCGAACAGCACGTGCCGGCCGCTCACCAGATCGACTTCTCGGGATAGGCGGGGGGCCCGGACGTGCCACGGCAGCAACGGTTCGTTGGCGTGGAGGGGGGCGCGATCCACCGGGTGGGGGTCCACGCCGATGATGGCGCTCGGGGACCGGAGGTGGTACAGAAGGCTGGACGACCCGCGGAAGCCCTCCTCGCCCATCAGCTCCTCGGCCAGGCGGTGCCCATCGGCCCCGCGGTGCCACGTGTGTCGCTTGGGGGGCACGTCGCCCACCCGCATGTAGTAGCTCATCGCCCTGCTCCTGACGTCGTGGGTCGAGTGATCACTGTCGCATCACCTCATTGTCCCGCTGGCCGTGGGGAACGATCGTGCCGGTGACCTCCCCCAGCGAGAGCCAACGGCCCGAGGGTGGGGAACCGCACCACCCCCGGATGGTGACGGTGTCGCCGTCGGCCAGCCAGCGGCGAGTCGTGGCGTGGCCCAGCTCGATCGGGAGTTCTCCCCCCTGGGTGAGCTCCATCAGAGAACCTTCCGAGCCGGGCGCCGCCCCCGAAATGGTTCCCGACGCCAGCAGATCTCCGGTCCGCACCCCCGATCCGTTGACGGTGAGGTGGGCCAGCTGCTGGGCCATGGACCAGTACAGCGAGCCGGCACGGCTGGTCGACACCGGATGCCCGTTGATGGCGAGCTGCAGCTGGATGTCCAACCCCCGAGGCTCGCTGGCCTTCAGGTACTCGGCCGGCTCTGGTTGTTGCCGGGGTCCCACCACCTTCCAGGGCTCGAGGGCGGCGAGCGGCACCACCCACGGCGAGACGGAGGTGGCGAAGGACTTGCCCAGGAACGGCCCGAGCGGTTGGTATTCGAAAGCCTGGATGTCCCGGGCGCTCCAGTCGTTGACCAGGACCACGCCGAACAGGTGCCGGGCCGCGTCGGTCACTGGAATGGACTGCCCTCGCGGGGCGCCGACGCCGACCACGAAACCGAGCTCCACTTCCACGTCCAGGCGCCGCGTGGGGCCAAACTCGGGTGGGGCGCCCGGGCCCTCGCCCGGTCCGAGCAGCCCCGCCGGACGGGGTATCGGCGACCCGCTCACCACCACGGTGCCGGCCCGGCCGTGGTAGCCCATCGGCAGGTAGCGCCAGGCCGGGGGCAGGGGCTCCCCTCCCGGCCGCAGGATCCGGCCCATGTTGGTGGCGTGTTCCAGGGAGGCGTAGAAGTCGACGTAGTCACCGACTTCCCACGGGAGAACGAGGCGCACGTCCGAACGGCGGCGCCGGGCCCATCGGGGCTGGGTGCCGGCACTCGCTTGCAGCTGGCTTCTCGTCCGATCCCAGGCATCAGGTCCGAGGGCCAGGAAGGCGTTGAGCGATCCCGTCGTCCACACCTCGGAGCCGATCTCCAGGCCAGTGGCGAGGGCCAGATCCAGCACCTCGTCGCCCAAGGCCACGACCACGTGGCCGGCTTCGTCTACACCGAAAGGGAGGTTGTCGACGCCGAATCCGCCGCCTGTGGACCCCCCGCCCGTCAAAGATTCCCGCGCCTGGCTTGCTCGCGCTCGATGGCCTCGAACAGCGCTTTGAAGTTGCCTTCCCCGAACCCGCTCGCACCTTCCCGCTGGATGATCTCTACGAAGAGGGTGGGCCGGTCGGTCACCGTCTCGGTGAAGATCTGTAGGAGGTAGCCGCCCGCGTCCGAGTCCACCTCGATGTCGAGGTGCTCGAGGTCGGCCCACGGCAGGTCGAATCCCGAGACCCGCGACTTGGCTTCGTCGTAGTAGGTCGACGGCATCTGCAGGAACCGGACCCCGCGACCGCGCATGGCGCCAACCGAGGTGACGATGTCCGGGGTGGCCAGGGCGATGTGTTGCACGCCGGGCCCCTGATAGGCCCCGAGGTACTCCTCGATCTGGCTCTTCTTCAGCCCGGGCGCAGGTTCGTTGATCGGCATCACCACCTCGGCACCGTTGTGCACGACCGTCGAGCGCAGCGCCGAGTACGGGGTGGAGATCTGGTCGGCATTGAAGTGGAGCATCTCGGAGAAGCCCAGCACCTCGCGGTACCATGCCACCCACTCATCCAGTCGGCCCTCCTCTACGTTGCCGACTACATGGTCGATGGACGTGAGCCCGACGCTCCGGCCCGCAGGCCGGGGGGCAGCCGATCGGCGGTGAAGCCGGGCCCCCAGGCGCCGGTCCACTCCGAGCGCTCCACAAACAGGTGACGGGTCTCGCCATAGGTGGCGATGGCAGCGGTCGTGACCGTCCCGGCGGCTTCCTTGACGCTGGTGGGCTCAGCCACGACCGATGCCCCATTCGCGGCGGCACGCGTCGCCACGTCAAAAGCATCCTCCACCCGCCACGCCAAGTGGCGGATCCCGTCGCCATGACGCAGGACGTGACGGGAGATCTCGCTGTCTGCAGTGAGCCCGGCGGTGATCACGAACCGGACATCCCCCTGAGCCAGCACGTAGGACACCCGGTCGGCGACGCCGGTCTCGGGGCCCGAGTACGCCACCACGTCGAAGCCGTAGCCGGACGTCAGCCAGGCGGTGACCGCCCTGGCGTTGCCCACCCACCACTCGATGTGGTCCCAGCCGAGCAGCTGGGACGCCACGGTCGGGGCGGTGGGGGTCACTTGAGTCTGCGCCATGATCTACAGATTACGATCAAATGGCTATGAGAGGTCAAGATCTGGGCAGATTCTGGGGCTGATTGATCAGTTCTTCAGCGCTATGCTGAGCAAATCATGCAGTCGTACGAGCTGGACCGGGTCGATCAGCGTTTGATCGCCGCGCTGGCCGCTTTCCCCAGAGCCGGAATGCTGCAGCTGGCCAGAGAAGTGGGCGTCGCCCGCAACACGGCCCAGGCCCGCTTCGACCGGCTGCTGGCGGCCGGCGTCATCACCGGCTTCGGCCCGGACCTCGACCTGCGTCGGGTCGGGTACCAGGTGTCCGCCTTCGTGTCGCTGGAGATCGCCCAGGGTCGTGAGCGCTCCGTCGACGGCGAGCTGGCCGAGATCCCAGAGGTGGTCGAGGCCTACATGACGACCGGGCCGTCGGACCTGCTCTGCCGGGTGGTTGCCCGGGACAACGACCATCTCGGCGAGCTCATCAGCCACATCCTGGAGATTCCTGGCGTGGTCCGTACGACCACCTCGCTCGTACTGGCTACCCGCATCGCTCCCAGGAGTCGTCACGTGGTGCACGCGGAATGAGGTGGTGGAGGTGACGAGGAGCACCGAGCGCGATCAGGGTCTACGGATCGGTGGCATTCGCAGCAGTTACTCGCCGGTGCGCACCGAGCCGGGCGGCCGGGTGACGGTGGAGCTGGCCGGCGACCATCCGGGCGTCACCGACCCGGACTACCGGGCCCGCCGCGACGAGCTGGCCGGCATGGCCGCAGCCTGGAAGCCGGGTCAACCTTTGCCGGCTCCGGAGTACACCGACGAGGAGCACGGCGTATGGCAAACCGTGAGTGCCGCCCTCGAGCGCTTGCACGAGCGTTTTGCCTGCCGGGCCTTTCTCGAGGGGAAAGATCGGATCCAGCTGCCTTCCGACCACGTGCCCCAGTTGAGCGAGGTGACTGATCGCCTCCTGCCGGTGGCGCGATTCAGCTACCTACCCGTCGCCGGGCTGGCGCCGCTTCGGGACTTCTACGGGTCCTTCTCGGAGGGAGTGTTCTGGTCGACCCAGTACCTCCGGCATCCGTCCGTGCCCCTGTACACGCCGGAGCCCGACGTCATCCACGAGGTGATCGGTCATGCCAACCAGCTGGCCGGTTCCGGCTATGCGGACCTGTACCGGTTGGTCGGCGCGGCGGTGGCGCGAACCCGAAGCGAGGAGGCGCTGCGCTTTCTCTCGCATGTCTTTTGGTACACCATGGAGTTCGGGGTTGTCCGCGAAGCCGGCGAGCTGCGGGCCTTCGGCGCCGGGATCCTTTCCTCGGTTGGCGAGACTTCCCGCTTTGGGGATGCCGACCTGCAGCCGGTCGACCTCCTGGCCATGGGTCGAGCCGACTACGACATCACCCGGTTCCAACCGACCCTGTATGTCTGGTCCTCTGCTGCGCAGATGGAGGACGGCCTGAGCCGCTTCCTCGAGTCCTACGACGACGGCACGCCCGACGCCTTGATTCGCAAGACGGGGTAGGCCTACTCGGTGGTGAGCCAGGCCGGTGCCCGTTCGAGGAGGAACTGGCTCACCGCCAGCGCCTTGTCGAACGTCTCGCACAACAGCTCTTCGCCGGCGAGGACCCGGGCCAGAGAGACCTGGTGGTGGGCCACGATGGTGATCCGCCGCTCGGCCGGATCGGTCGCCGAGGCGTAGCTGTCGATCGCCGACGACTCGAGCGGGAGCTCGACCCCCCCGACACCCGCCAGGTCGATGGCCAGCCGGAGGAGGTCGGGGCCATGCGGCAGCGGGGGCAAGGCCCACGTGAAGGTGAGCGGGAAGTGGAACTCGTCCGCCGGATCTTCCCCGTCGGTGAGCACCACCACCGCGTCCTCGAACGCCAGCAACACTCGCGGATCGACCTCGAGGGCCAGGTGGAGATCGAGCGGACCGTTGCACCCCTCCTCGGGATGCAGGTCCACTTCCCACGCCTGGCGCAGCGAGTAGGTCTCTACGAAGTGGCGTTCGTCGTGGACATGGAAGCCATGATCCACGGCGTGATCCTTGAGCTCGGCTACGTACCCGGCGACATCGATGACCGCCACTCGGACAACCCTACTTGGCCAGGACGGGACGCGGGCGTGGGCTACGGTCGCCGTATGTCAGTTGCCCGTTCGCCGTCGGACGTGCTCGAGGTCCTGCACGCGGCGGCCACGGCCGTGGCCAAGAGCCTGGAAGGACTGGAAGATTGGGGGCTGGCGGGGACCCGCGCCGGGCAATATCGCAGCGACCTAGTGGCCGACGCCGCCGCCCTGGCCGTCATCGATCGGGCCGGGATGGGTGCGCTCTCGGAGGAGTCCGGCTCGCACGACATGGACCGTCCGGTGTGCGTGGTGCTCGATCCGGTGGACGGTTCGACGAACGCCTCCAGGGCCTTGCCCTGGTGGGCCACCAGCCTCTGCGCCCTCGACGAGGAGGGTCCCTTGGCCGCCGTGGTGGTCAACCAGGCCACCGGAAACCGCTTCGAGGCCAGCCGTGGGGGAGGAGCGCGCTGCGACGGCCGGCCGATCACGCCGACGTCCTGTCCGTCGATGAACCGGGCCATTGCCGGCATCTCGGGCTATCCGCGCCGCTGGCTGGGGTGGAACCAGTTTCGTGTGCTCGGCGCCGCCGCGCTTGATCTCTGCGCGGTGGCCGCCGGGCAGCTCGACGTGTTCATCGACTGCGCTTCGCAGTCGTTGGCCCCATGGGACTACCTCGGCGGTGTCCTCGTCTGCCGGGAGGCCGGTGCGGTGGTGGAGGATGCGTTCGGTCGCGACCTTGTTGTGCGTGAGCACGGCCCCAGGCGGACGCCGGTGGCCGCCGCCACCCCGACCCTCCTGGCTGAGGCCGTGGCTCGTCGGGTTGATCTCGAGCACGAGCGCGAGCCGCACCGATGACCGTCGTGCCCTCGTTGGTGGGGGATCGCTGAGCACAGCGATCAGCCGAAAACGAAATAAATGGTTTGACGGCGGCGCCATCCCGTGATGGGATGGACAGACGGCAGGGAAGACCCCTGATGGTCGGCGGGTAGCCGACCCTCGTATTTGAGAGGAGTGCGACGTTGATGAACGAACTTAATTGTCAAGTCTCGAACTGCGCCCGCTCCCTCGGATCGGGACGCAGCCGCGTGGATTCTCCGGCTATGGCGGCACCGACCGCGAAGCCCACGCATCTCCGGTTTGCGATCACCGGCACGTATGCCGATGTGTGGCCGCTGAGCCCTGAGGAGGCATGGTCGACTGGGTAGACCACCCGACCAGTTCCGAAGCAGGGCTCAGAGGCCGCCGGGAAATCCGGCGGCCTCTTCGTTTTCCAGAATCATCCACTGCCAGGACCACGAGAAAGGAATGGGCGAGATGTTCGCCACCGAGTTACGCCAGGAGTCGATCGAACCCAGCGAGCCGGCCGACGAGTGGGCCGATGCCAGCTGCAGCAACGAGACCGGGAGCCTGACGGAGCTGTTCTTCTCGGATCAGATTCCCGACATCTTGGCCGCGAAGGCCATCTGCGCCACCTGCCCGCTTGTCGTTCCCTGCCTCGAAGGAGCCAGGGAGCGGCGGGAACCGTGGGGTGTATGGGGCGGCCAGCTCTTCCTGAACGGCAAGATCCTGGCCCAGAAGCGACGCCGGGGTCGGCCGCCGAAGAACCCGCCGGCAGGGATCCAGTTGACCGCGTAGCGTCACCTGCTGTGGATCCCCGCCCGCCCGGGCCCGCCGAGCCCAACGATCTCCCCCCGGTCCTGGTGTCTGCCTGCCTCCTCGGAGTGGCCTGTAACCACCGAGGAGCAGGCAGTCGCCACCAGAGCGTGGTGGCCCTGGCCGACTCGCTGCGGGTCATTCCCGTCTGCCCCGAGGTGGCCGGCGGGTTGCCCGTGCCGCGAGCCGCGGCCGAGCGGGGACCGGACGGGCGGGTCCGCACTGCGGAAGGCGAGGACGTGACCGGCTTCTACGAACGGGGGGCGAGGCAGGCGGTGAGGCTGGCGGTGGCGTCCGGCGCCCGGCGGGCCGTCCTCAAAGCTCGCTCTCCCTCGTGCGGGAGCGGGCTGGTGTACGACGGTTCGCATCGCCACGTCCTGCGCGCCGGTGACGGGGTTACGACGGAAGCCCTCCGGGCCGCGGGCGTCGAGGTGGTCTCAGAAGAGACGCTCGACTGAACCTCCTGGCTTCCCGTCGAGACTGGGGAGGATCGGGCTCCAGGTGGATGGCGGGCCGGGGCCACTACGCTCGGTCGTTGCTGACGACGCGACCGGGCGCTTAGCTCAGTTGGTAGAGCGCCGCCCTTACAAGGCGGTGGTCGGGGGTTCGAGTCCCTCAGCGCCCACCCCTAAAACGTTCGCCAGATGGAGCGGGGCCTTCGCCTGCGTGGGTTAGCTCGATGGAATGCGTGGCCGGTTGGGTAATCAGCGTCCAGGCCCTGCTGACGGCTCCTAGCTGGGCTGCTGGTCGGCGAGGCTCTGGGTGGAATGTATGCCGTCGTGGGTGACGACCAGGGGGATGGCTTGGCTGGTAGTGGTCCAGTTGCCGAATTGGAGTTGGTCGATGTCTGCCCCGGCTAGGGGGATGGCGTTATGGTCGAAGACCTGGACGCCTTGCGGGCTGGACCTTGTCATTTTGAGGTCCACGTTCGACGCCGCCGCGGCGCCGACGTATTGCAGGTTGAGGTTGCCCCCTTCGGGGGGTAGGCCCAGGTTGAGGGTGCTGCCGGGCTGGTCGGAGGCACCGGCGATCTGGAAGGAGTAGTCGGCCCGGCTGTCGGACACCCCGAGGGTGAGGGCGGGGGATTCTTTCCGGGAGCTGGTGTAGCTCAGCTGGGTGGCGTCGGGTTCGACCACCAGGGTGTCTTTGTCCCCTCGCCTCATCGGGATGGGACCGACCGAGAGGTCGTAGCTGGGGCCGGTGATGGCCAGGGTCTCGTTATCGGGTGCGCTGAGCGAGGTCCCGTCGAGGGTGATGGTGTACTTGACGTCGGCGGGGAGGTAGAAGTCCGGGGCGATGTTGTCAGTCCAGTCGCCGCTGGAGATCACCTGGTTGACGCGGGCGCCGGGGATCTGGTTGACCAGATTGCCGTTGACGTAGCCCAGCTGGCGGCCGGCGTCGTCGGTGACGATGAGGGCGGCATGTTCGGCGCTGCTGCCCAGGAGGGAGATCTCCTCGGTGTTGTCTCCCGCTTTGGCGGTTCCCTTGGTGGGTTCCTTGGCGCAGAAGGGGCACGGCTGGGTGCCGAGCCCGGGCGCGGTCGGGGACAGGGAGATGGTCTTGGTGTTGGCGTCGCCTTCGTAGACCGATTCTGGTTGGTCGGGGTTGCTGGCCGCGTCGTAGGTCCAGGTGTCGGCGTCGGTGTTGAAGGTGATGGCCCGAGTCTGGTCGGGCCAGTTGTTGTCATAGATCAGGACCTGGAACATCCCGCCGCCTTTGTTCAAGACCTCGAAGGGGGTGACGGCGTGCCCTCCGCTGCCGTCCCGTTTCCAGATTGTCACGGTGTAGGTCTGGGACGGGTGGGGCTTGAGTACCTGCTCGAGCTTGGCCAGGATCTGGTCAGGAGTACCGGTGGTCCGCTCGGCCTGCACCGACTGGAGCGTCTGCAAGGCCCAGTCGTAGGCGATCTGGCGCTGTAAGGCCTGATTGGTGTCGACCTGGAGGGCGGGCGTTTTGGCTGCCCCGAAGTTGCTGGCGTTCACCTGTCCCAGCCACAGCAGCTCGGCCAGCACCGAGAAGCCGTAGCAGTGGCCCCCAGCCATGGCCTCATTGGTGTCGTTGAGCCACGCCTGAGCTTCGGGGATCAGGTCGCAGCGGCGCGACTGGGCGTCGGCGCACACGCCATCGCCGAACAGCTTCTGCACGTCGGCGGCGGTCAAATTGATCGGAATGGCGCCGTCGGACAGCTCCGCCCCATAGTTCTGGAACGGCAGACCGTCGGCTGGCGGCCGGAACCCCGAATCGGCCACCGTACCGATCGGGGTACTCGGCGACGAACTACTACAACCCACCACCACCACCACCAGCAGCGACAGTGTCGCCCCTACTGCGCCGATACCTCGCCACCTCTTGATCATGGTCCCCCCGGTATCGAGCTTCACTGCGGCCGACTCGCGGCTCGACCGAAGACTACCCTCGGTCGCGCCCGATTGACCGAGTGAGACAGCCTATGTCGGGATATGAAACCCGCTGTTAGTGGCTAGGGGCGTCGAGCTCTTCGATTGGGCGTTCTGGGACGAGAGCCTCTATCTCTCACACAGACCATCTCGCCGGTGTTCGTGGCGGTGGTGAGCTCCCCGCATAATCCGGGCACTGGGCCGCGGGAAGGTAAAGGAGCTGGGCGAAAACTCTGGATAGACGGGACACGGCCTTCATCGCTGTCTCGCTGGCAGACTGACCGACGCCGGCTGCCACACCCGGAGGGGCGCCACGATCAAGACGAGTGTCCCCACCGGCTCCGCTGAAGGCATTGAAGAGCTATTGGAGGCGGTGCGCTAGCCTGCGACAGGAACGTGGTCGGTGCGTCGGTGAAGGAGTTGGGGTGGTACAAGAGCAGACCTTGGGACCGGTCAGTTACATGATTGTCGAGTTCCCCGACAACAAGATGACCGGAGAGGGATTTTCCGAGCTACTGGCGCTGGTCGACCGAGGTCTGATTCGGGTCCTCGATTTGAAGTTCGTCACCAAAGCCACCGACGGTTCGGTGGGCGCGGTAGAGTTGATGGACCTGGACCTCGACGGCACGTTCGACGTGGCTGTGTTCGAAGGGGCGGCGTCGGGGATGATCGATGACAGCGATGTGGCGGATGCGGCCGCGGTGATCGAGCCCGGATCCTCAGCGGGAGTCTTGATCTTCGAGAACCGGTGGGCGACGCCGTTTGTGCAGGCGCTGCGTCGCGGGGGTGCGGGGCTGGTTGCGGCCGGTTACATTCCGCAAGACTCGCTGGCCGCGTCGCTTGACGCGACCGAGACGGCAAGCTCCTGATCAACGAAGGAGGATGGACAGATGCCAGGACTTCTCCGAGGCGTGGCCCGGACGGCGGTGGTCGCCGGCACGGCCACCGCGGTGTCCAACCGGGTTTCGCGCCGCCAAGCCAACCGCTGGTCCGCCCAGGACGAGCAGGCCTACTACGAGCAGCAACCCGCGCCCGCACCCGCGGCGCCGACCGTCGACCCTATTGCCCAGCTCAAGCAGTTGGCCGAGCTCCACTCGCAGGGCATCCTGACTGACGCCGAGTTCGAAGGTCAGAAGGCCAAGATCCTCAACGCCTAGTTTCGCCAGTACACCCTTCGATCGATCCCGGCGAGTCGGGGGTGTGTCCACCGACCGTCCTGCGGGCAGTCGGAGAGAGTCAGCAGTCCCAGACCACCCCTGGCCGCTGGCCCCGGCGTACTACCCCGATGCACTCATCGTTGGTGAGTCGTCGGAACCATGAGCGCGACATGCCCAGCCGCCGGACGCGACCGACCACCGTTGGCCAGTCAGTCGCTCCAGCATCGCGATTGTGTCGTGCCAGCCCACCTCTATCAAACCAATCCGGTATTCCCGGCACGGATGTGGGTGGCCCGACATCCCGGCTCCTTGTCGCGAAGCCTGGGCACGGCGCTGTGCACGGTCGAATGGTCCCACCGCCACGACACCATCGTCTCTCTCACCCGGTGGCTGTTGGCTTGATGGTTTCTGCCGCCTCGGAGGTTGCGGTCTGTGTCTTGTCAGCTATTGCTTGGCCGGCGTCTTTGAGCACGTCGCCGAGCTCGCTGGCCGCTTGCTCGGTGGACTTGTGCACTCCGTGACCCAGTTCGGATGCAGCCTGCATGGCCACGTCAATAGCCGGTTCCGCCTTGTCGGCTATTGCCGACAGGCCGTGCTGCTCGACCTTCGTGGGACGGAGGAGCGAGCCGGTGAGAAGTCCGACGCCGAAGGCGATAATGCCAGCCGCAAGCGGATTCCCTTGATTTTCGCCCGCTATCGCCTCGGAACCGTGTTGGCCAGCCCCTTTGCCGAGCCCGTCCTCGCCCTGTCTGACAAGTTCTTCTACGTTCGAGGCGGTTCCCATTATCCCGTCACGGGCTGATTGGATCCATTGCCGGAGTCGATGTGAGCCGCCCTTGACCACCTGCTTGGGGCTCATCTGATCGCCTATCAGGTCCAAAGCGCTGGACATATCCCCACGCGTGTGGACGATGTCGGCTTCTAACTCATCCGCTGTTTGAGCCACGACAGATCCTCTTTCAACGTCCGCAGTGTCTTTTTGGGAATGAACGTGACCGTGGCCAGCTTCTTCCGGCCGAGCACGAAGAGTGTCCCTGCGATCGCAGCATAGAGCAGCCCAACAATAAGAAAGGCAAAACCAACGGCCATGATTTCCGCTAGCCCGAACGCGGCTGCAAACGACAACATCAAAAGAACGAAATAGCCACCGAGCCCCGATCCGCCCAGGAACCCGGCTCCCTTGGCAGTCTTCGCCACCTCATCCTTGATCTCGACCTTGGCCAGTTCCAGCTCGACATGGACGAGATGGGTCAGATCGGAACTGATCCGCCCCAGCAAGTCCAGGAGCCTGGCGTCGACTGGAACATCCGGTGTGGTACCAGACGCACTCGCCGCGCCGCCGGCCGTCTGAGAGTCCGGAACCGTCATTGTCCTGCGTCCCCGGTAGGCACCTCTGATACTCGGTTCGTCGATGCTGGATCCGCTGATCTTGGGTCTGTCCCCTGTACAGAATCTGGGTCCAGCTCCCCAGACCCGCCGCCCGGCTCACTAGCAGACGGCTGATTCTGGGCCCGTCGACCTTGGACGGCGGCAGCCTCGTTTCTCAACAATCGTCCTATCGCCAACCCAGCGAGTGCGCTGCTTGCTAGAAAGATCACCGGCCGCGTCCGAGCGAAGCGTTTGATGTCGAGGACCACGCCGTCGAATCCGCCCGTATGGATGCGTCCAGTCAGATCGCCCAGCCGATCGGCTCCCTCCTGGACGTAACCGACTAGAGAGCCAGCGTCGTCGAGTCGGCCCTGCGCCAAGGCTCGTGTTTGACGATGCAACAGATCCAAACCGTCGGCCAGCTGACCCAGCTGCGTCTCCGCCCGGTCGCGGAGCTGGGACTTCGTGTCGTAGACCAGCCGGTCGGCGACGGAGGAGACTTCGCGAGTCACCTGGGTTGCCTGCTCCACGATCGTCCCCGACACCTGAACGGCAGCGTCAGACCCTTGCTGGACATCTTCAACCGCTTTACCTTGGGGTTCGGTCGGCACCGACCCAGGCGAACTCTCCACGCTCGGTCACCCCCCGTCCTGAGCGAATCTGAAGCTAGCAGACCCTACCACCTGTTGCCGGCTCCCACCAGCCCAACGTTCTGTGGTGACCTCACGACACCCGCCGACACGGGCGCGCCGATTTTGCTTACCGTCGCCGGGACCTCCCGGCAGATCGCTCCGGACAGATCGCCAGGACCGGAATCAGATCACCCCGTTACACAATCGCTCGGATAGTCTCACGGGGCGAATCGGGGTCTGAGCCCAATCCGAGGCAGATCGGCTGTCGATGGTCCGGGGGGCGTGGGACGGAGGAATGTGTGCCCGCCAGATGAAACAGAGCCGCGCCTCTGGCTTGTCCGCAACATCCTGCAATCGATCGTGAGGAGACGAAGCGTCGACTTATGGGAGTCCGCCGAATCCGAGGTTGGCGGAAGGTTTAGATAGTCGAGAGGTGGGGACGCTTTTTATGCGGCGAATGGTGCTGCATGTCGTTTCTACACAGGTCCTCTGCCGAAGAGGGTGGATCAGGGAGGACCAAGACGCAACAGTCCACTCGTGCGATCTCAGGGTGGTCTGGGGGACGTAGCGAGTACTGCGACAGCCACGCCGAGAATGCCGATGCCGACTGTGGCCAGGCCGTAACGGATGATGCGGTACCCGAAATGGCCTCCCAGCCCGGCCAGGAAGAGAACCGTCGCCAGGTAGACAGTCGTGCACCTCCGTGCTCTGCTCCGCGATCGAGAGGTCGGCGAGGCGATTGAGAAGTACACACCCGGAGGCTTTGGTGCGAACACAGCTGATGTCGCTCACCTTGCCGGGGCGTCCGGGGGCCGACGGTCGGGAGTCGCATGGACTGCCGGCCGGCCATAGAGTCATGTTTGAGTTGTATCGAGCGAGAGGACCTTTCGGTGCAAGAACCGACAGCCCAGACGCAACGACCTGGATTACGGGTGGGCTCGACCAGCGAGTTCAGCCTGTTTTTTCGGGTCAAGCCTGGTCATGCGGATGATCTTCGCGGGGCGCTGCGGGCGCTGAACGATGCCGCTGGTTACCGACCGGGAGACTACGACCTGCCGGTGGCGAGCATTCACGAGGCCAGGTTCGTGATGTTCGACGATGACACCCGGCTGCTGTTCGCCACCAGTTTTGACGGCTCCTGGGACGCTTATATGGAGGACTTCGCCTCGAAGCCGTTATCGCTCTTCGATGCGGTGTTCCGTCACGTGGACGGTTACGACGGGGCTCCCGATGTGGCGACCTTGAAGGCGTTCATCCTGAGCGCTCAGGTCACGGCCGCGGCGTACGCCCGGAACTACCCCGGGACGGTGAAGGAGATCCGCAAGGCCGAGCGGACCAACGGGGCGTTCCAGCACGTGCTCGACAACCCTGACGCAGCCGAAGCCCTGCAGCACCCGGCGTTGAAACCGTTGCTGGACGAGGCTGGCGACTAGATTCCCGCCGGTTCGGAGCGGGCGTCAGGAGCGAGTACGGATGTCGGATCACATCTCAGGGCCAAGGGCGCTGGCGGAACCCGCCGCGGACATCACCGATTTCTACGCGTTCGCCAGCCCGGAGCACCCGGGCCATCTGTCGCTGGTGCTCAACACCCGGCCTTTCGCCGAGACCGGCGATGCGTTCTCGGACGCGCTCATCTACCGATTCCGGCTTCGGCCCCTGACCATACGCGAGACTGGCGGTCAGGTCCCGTTCGGGGTGAACGACGAGGAGTTTGTCGTTGATTGCACGTTCGCCGCGCCGACTTCGAGCGGCCTCCCGATAGAGCAGGAGGGCGACTGTCGACTACCCGGCGGTGAGGCCGTTCCCGTTAGGCTGGGAGAGGCGTCCGAACAGCACGGGGTGCGAGTCTTCGCGGGAGCGCGCTGGGATCCGTTCATCATGGACGCCCCGGCCGCGCTCAAGACGATCGAAACCGGCCGGCTCGCTTTCCAAGAGGCGAGTTCGATCTACCTGGACGGCAAGAACGTGCTCAGCATCGTCGTCGAGATCGACTGCGCCAAACTCTTCGGTGGCGTAACCCTGCTGGCGGTCGTCGGGGAAACGCTGGCGAGAGGGAAGCTGGCGGTCCGCCTCGAGCGGACCGGCCGGCCCGAGGTCAAGAACATGCTGCTGGCTCCGAAGCAATTCGACCCCGTGAATCGGGACCTGGAGATACGCGATCTCTACAACTCCGAAGATGCCTTCCGGCTGGCCGAGACTTACCTGGGGGCTTACCGGGCCCGGCTGAACGGCAATCTGGGATTCTGGGACAGTCTGGACGGGAAGGTGGACTGGCCCGCCGACGAGAACGGCGCCCATCCTCTAACCGAGCTGGTGTTGGCCGACTTCCTTATCGTCGATCCGTCCCGACCGTACACCGAGCAGGGCTCGTTCCTCGATATCGAGATGGCCAGCCGGGCGGGTCGTCCCTATCAGACCTGCGGGGGCCGCAGCGTCAACGACGATGTGATGGACACGCTGTTCACGTTGTGGGTGAATGGTGGCAGTGGTCCGCCCGTCCGGGACGGCGTGGACCGAGCATCCAGACCGGCGGTGGCGGTTTTTCCCTACCTGGCGGCCCCTAATGCGGATCCTCCCCGCCCTCCCCGCCGGCATTGAGAACAGGGACCAAATGAGCCAGGGCACCACCTCCGACACCGCTGTCGATGTTCAACTCGATGACATCCAGTACGGGGCTATCCGCGAACGTCCGTCCCCTTACGTCGCAACCTATCTGCTGGCGCGCATCGATGACCGCCGAGCGGGTCGGGAGCTGCTGCGACGCTTGCGTCCGCTGGTCGGCGCCGCTCAAGCCCCGAGTAGCGCGGCCCCCGACGCGGGGATAACCGTCGCGCTCAGCTACCAAGGCCTCAAAGCACTCGGTGTGCCCCAGGCCTCCCTGGAGAGCTTTGCGCCCGAGTTCCGCCAGGGCATGGCCGCTCGCGCTGCCGATCTGGGCGATGTGGGAGACAGCAGCCCAGAGCGGTGGGAGCCGCCGCTCGGCACCCCTGACGTCCATGTGGCGATCGCCATCCTCTCGTCCGGCGCCGAGCGCTTGGAAGCGTTGCTCGACAGCGCTCGCCACACCTACCAGCACATGGCCGGCGTCGAGGTGATCTGGCGTCAGGACTGCTACCAGCTGCCGACAGGGCGCACGTCCTTCGGGTTCAAGGACGGGATCGGCCAGCCGGCCATCGAAGGCAGCGGCATCCCGGGCAGCAATCCCATGGAGACGCCCATCCGGCCGGGCGAGTTCATCCTCGGCTATCCCGACGAGACCGGCGCCTTGCCGCCGATGCCTGTCCCGGAAATACTCGGCCGGAACGGTACCTATATCGCGTTTCGAAAGCTGTACACCCGGGTGGCCACCTACCGTCAGTACCTGCGGGCCAACGCCTCAAACCGGGACGAGGAGAAACGGCTGGGCGCCAAGATGGTGGGCCGCTGGCAAAGTGGCGCCCCCCTGGTAGTGTGCCCCGACCTCGACGACTCTGAGCTCGGGGCCGACCCGCAGCGAAACAACCGGTTCGACTACGCAGACGACCCGGGCGGTTTCCGCTGCCCGGCCGGGGCCCACGCCCGGCGTGCCAACCCCCGGGACGCCCTTGACCGCGACGGAAACGTCAACGTCCGACTCCACCGCATGATCCGGCGCGGCACCAGCTACGGGCCGCCGCTGCCCGAAGGCGTACTCGAGGACGACGGAGCCGACCGAGGCATCGTGTTCGTCTTTGCTGGCACCCACCTGAACCGCCAGTTCGAGTTCGTCAAGACCCAATGGCTCAACGACGGTATCTTCATCGGCGCTCCCGAAGAAAGAGACCCCCTGGTCGGATCGGCCGACGGCAGCGGCCGGTTCACCATCCCCCAACGACCCATCCGCCGCCGGCTGCAGGGCCTGCCCCCGCTGGTTGTCACCCGCGGTGGCGAGTACTGCTTCGTTCCCGGACTGCGAGCCCTCGACTGGCTCGCCGCCCTCGACACCTAGCCCGCCGGGCCGTGAAGGAGTAGACACGTGACTACAGAGCCACCCAGCGCCGACCGGTGGGCCGCGTTGGGCTTCCGCCCGCCCGACAGCAACCTGGCCGAGCCCGAGCATCCGGTGACTGTCGACTACCTCCACGACGGGCGCATCGCAGTCATCACGCTCAACCGCCCGGCCGCAGACAACGCCATCACCACCGAAATGGGCGCGCTCCTGACCGAAATCGTCGAGAGCATCGCCATCCGTACCGAAGTGCGAGTCGTGATCCTCACCGGAGCCGGCGACCGAGCCTTCTCCGTAGGCAGCGACCTGCGGCAGCGCAAGGCCATGACCAAGCAGGACTGGCTGCGGCAGAGGCAAGACTTTGACCGCACCCTCTACACCGTCCGCCAGCTGCGAAAACCCATCTTCGCGGCCGTAAACGGCGCCGCCTACGGTGGCGGCTCCGAACTGGCCCAGAGCACCGACTTCATCATCGCCTCCGACAACGCCACCTTCGGCCAACCCGAAGCCATGATCGGCCTGGCCGCCGGCGGCGGCTCCCCGGCGCTCCTGCCGAGGCTCCTGCCGCCCGGAAGGGCCATGCAGATGCTGCTTACCGGCGATCCGATCACCGCCCAGGAGGCCTACCGGCTGGGCATGGTGAATGAGATCCATCCCCAAGCCACGCTCATGGACGCAGCCCAACGAATCGCCGGGAAGATCGCCAGCAACTCACCAACGGCTGTCCAGGCAGTCAAGTGGGCGGCCCGTACTGGCTATGGCGAGCCCCTCGAGCAAGCCATCACCATCATGATGGAGGCCCACTGGCGCTCAGCTGTCCACCCAGACCGGACCGAAGGTATCGGCGCATTCAACGACGGCCGCGAACCCACCTTCCAGGATCCCGACTACTGAGCAATGACCACGTCAAGATCGAGACGGGACATGCGGCGCTCACCACAAAAACGCCTTAGCTGTAGTGCCTCCCCGCCACAGACAGCCACGCCCCATGACCAGCGAAGTTGATCTGCTCGTGATCGGCGGTGGCCCTGCTGGTGTCACCGCCGCCATACAAGCACGCCAGCTGGGCGCCCAGGTCACCCTGCTCGAGGCCGACCAGGTCGGCGGCACGAACCTCAATCGGGGGCCGGGACCGGTGCGCACCCTCGCCCGCTCGGCCAGACTGGCGCGCGACTGGACGTCGTGGTCAACCTTCGGGCTCGAAGGGCCTCCTCCGAAACCCAACCTCGAGGCGATCCTGGCCAACAGCGATCGGGTGGCTCGCCACGCGTTCGAGAAAAAACACCTGGCCGACCAGCTGCGCCGCAACGGCATCGACCTCGTCGAGCACCTCGGATCCGCCCATTTCACCGATTCCTACACGCTCACCGCCCACGACGGTCGGGCTTGGCGAGGCGAGCGCATCATCGTGGCCGTCGGAGGACACGCCGGGCGCCTGGCGATCCCCGGGAGCGAACTGGCCCTTACCTACAGTGACCTACGAGCCCTGACCGCCCTACCGTCGGCTGCGGCCGTCGTCGGCGCGGCCGACACTGGATGCCAGATCGCCTCAATCCTGGCCGATCTGGGCTCCCGAGTCAGCCTGTTCGAAGCGAGTCCGGCCATCGTGCCGCAGGCCGACCCCAGCATCTCGGTTGAACTGGAACGGGCGTTCCAGCGCCGGGGAATTGAAACCCACACCAATACCGTGGTGAACTCCATAAGATCTCAAAAAGAGCGGCTCGTTGTCGAACACTCGACCTCTTCCGAGGTGGGAGAAACGCTCGTGGACGCCGTATTTTTCGCCGTCGGATGGCCCCCCAACATCGAGCAACTGGGACTTGAGGCAGCCGGCATCCGGCCCCAACGACAGGGAATCCCCGTCGACTCGTACCTGCGTACCGAAGTCGACCACATCTTCGCCCCGGGCGACGTCAACGGCCGATCCATGCTGGTCCAGGTGGCCCGTCTCGAAGGCCGCGTCGCTGCCCAGAACGCCCTGATGGGCCCGACGCGCCAGGTCAGCTATGACGTGGTGCCGAGCGCCAGCTTCACCGACCCCGAGTATGGCGGGGTCGGTCTTACCGAACCGGCCGCGGCCAGCGAGCACGATATCGCAGTAGGCGTTGCGCACTATGACGACCTGCTGCGCCCGGTCGCGGACGGCCACGAGGAAGGGTTCTGCAAGCTGATCGCCGACCGACACGGCAAGACCATCCTCGGCGCCCACGTGCTGGGGGAGTATTCCGCCGAAATCATCCAGGTTGTCGTGGCTTGCATGACGGCCGGTATGACCGTCGAACAAGTCGCTGAACTGCCCTTCGCTTTTCCCACCTTCACGGAGGGCATAAGCATGGCAGCCCAGAAGATTTGCGCGGAACTCAAGATTGGCCACTTTCCCCCCGTGTGGAGCTATCTCGGACCGGACGAATAGCACGACCCGCACAGTTGTCCCCCCGGAAGGATGTAGGAAGCCTGATGCGCCCGGGGCGACCGCGGGACAGCTGCATTCGTCACGGACGGCAACATGCGATGCTGGGTAGCCATGATGCGTGACGCTGCAGTTGATTTGTCGTTGTCGGCCGGGAGCCTGGCGTGACCGGGGAGGCGGTGGCGTGCACAGTCACTCAAGCTGTTCTGGGGGAAGGTCTGCGGTGGGACGCCCGCCGGAATGAGATACTGGCCGTGGACATCCTGGCCGGACGGGTGTACCGCGGCCGGGTCGACGAGGACGGGAGCCTCAGCCTGGTGCGCGCCTATCAGGTGCCAGGCACCGTAGGCGCGATCGTGCCCGTTCAAGACGACGAAGGCTGGATTCTGGCCGCCGGACGGGGCTTCGTGTACCTCTCCGTAGACGGGGACTTGCGCCCGATCGTGGACGTCGCCCCCCTCGGGACCAGGATGAATGATGGCGCCTGCGACCCCCAAGGTCGCTTCTGGGCGGGCACCGTGGCCGACGATATCCGTCCGGGTGGCGGGGCCCTCTTTCGGCTTGACTGCGACGGCCAGGTCGAGGTCGTGCTGCGGGACCTGACCATCTCCAATGGACTGGGATGGAGTCCCGACGGCGCCACCATGTACCTGGCCGACAGCGGACCACGCGTCGTTCACGCCTTCGACTTCCACGCCGAAACCGCCATCATCTCGGATGGTCGGGTGCTGGCCGCTCTCCCCGAAGACGTCGGCACGCCCGACGGTCTAACCGTCGACGCCGACGGCGACATCTGGGTTGCCATTTACGACGGCGGACGGGTCCACCGCTATAGCCCCGACGGTGTCTTGCGCGAAGTGTTGGTCCTCCCAACTGCTCAGAGCACCTCCTGCGCCTTCGCGGGCCCGAAGCTCAACCGGCTCTACGTCACGACCGCCACGGAAGGTTGGAGCGATGAGCAACGCCGAGCCCAGCCCACCGCCGGCCTGGTCTACCGATTCGACAGCGACGCTACCGGCCGGCCGGCCGCGCTCTTCCGCCCCGACCCGACCTGGTGGGCGACGATGACTCCCCCTCTCTGACAGAGATGATCCTTAAACGGCAAGCCGATCGACAGCACGTGGTCCACGCACGGCTGACCTGGGTCACGCCTGACCCCGGGGTCGTGGAGAAGGCCTACGGCGTCGTGTTCGGCCGATTCGTACCCCTGGACTCCAGGGAGATGGTCGACGACTACGATCCGGGACGGGGGATTCGTGGCGTCGCAAAGGGACCGGTTTTGGGCCGTCGAGCTTGGGGGCTAGGTCGACCTGGTTAACCGCTACCCGAACGGCGATCACCGGCTTCAGGAGCTGGCGATCGCCGTCCACGAGGTCGCCTGAGGTCGGCTGCGGGGCGTACGGACGACGCCCTATCAGGTCAGGCTCCGATCAGGAGGACGATCCGTTCTGACAGCTGACCTGCCCGTTGTCGACCAAGGTCTTTACGCCGTTGACAATTTTCGACGTGAACCAGCAGTTGATGGAGTGGGTCTGGCCCGCCGCGAACGTGAGCGGAGGAGCCATTCCTTGCAGGGTGTCGCCGTGCAGGGACTCGAGGCCCTTCACGATCTCCGCGGCCGATGGGGTGTCGCTGGCCGTGAGACCGCCCGCCTTGACCGCATCCTCCAGAAGGATCCCGGACGGCCAGGAGTACATGGCCAGCTCGCTCCAGGTCAAGGTGCTGTTCCGCAGACCCGGGTAGTACTTGTCGACGGCGGCGTTCATGGTCTGGATGGCCGGGGTGTTGGCGTAATAGGGAATGTCGTTGAACGAGGCCCACATGTTCTTCGAGATCGCCCCGGTGAACAGCGACGGACCCTGGCCCTCGCCCTCCTCGATCCAGATCGGGTAGTAGCCCTGCGTGGCGCAGTCGTTGGCCACTCTGGCCAGGACGTTGGCGCCATCACCGATCTGGATGGCGGTCACATGCGCCTGCTTGGCTGCCACGCACTGGGCCGTGTAGTTGGGCGCCGACATGGCCACCTCGGCGCTGTAGACGAACGGCAGACCGATCTCCTTGGCGGCCGCCTTCAGCGCGGTGCCGGTCTCGGCGCAGGACACCGATTCTGAGCAGTAGAGGTACCCGAAGTTGGTGGCCCCCGCCTCCTTGGCTACGGTCACGTCGGCGAAGGTGGCGGAGTTGGTCGTCTGACCCTCGGGGTAGAAGTCCGGGTTCTGGAAGAACGGGTCTTCGGTGACATCAATGCCGACGACCGGCACGCCGGCCTTTTGCACGGTCGCAGCCCACGGCTCGTCGACGATCGACATGTCGGCAATGGCGTCCACTCCGGAGGACAGCAGCGTCTGGACGTCGGAGACCGACGTACCTGGGGTGGCGGCATCGTCCTTGATGGTCAACTGGATGGGATGGCCGTTGATGCCTCCAGAGGCGTTCACGGACTGCACCCACGCCGAGTAGACGTCCCTCACGGGCACGATGTTGGTTCCGAACGGTCCCGAGCAGCTGCACACCAGGCCGACCTTGATCGGAGCGCCGGTTGCTTGGGCCGTTGACGACCCGCTCGTCGACGCGCTCGTCGACCCGCTCGCGGTGCCGCCGGTCGATCCGGCGGTGGTGCTGCTCGTGGCGGACTTGTTGCTCGACGAACAGGCTGCTGCCAGCAGTCCGACTGCCAGCGCACACGCACCGTACGAAAGCTTCCGTCGTGTACTCAAGAGTTCCTCCCCCTTGCAGCCATCACTGGCTGGACCGTCGAGAAGACCCTAGCACGACCGACTTTGCGTGGCGGGGCGCGGGCGGACCCGTCAATCCCGGCGCGGACCCGTCAATCCAGTGGGCAGCAGACCTCCAGCTCGAAGCCGTCAGCGTCGCGAAAGAACAGCGACAGCGTGTTGCCAAGCTGCTGAATGTCCCCCACTTCCTGAGCACCCGCGTCAGTCAGGCGAGCCCTGAGGCCCTCGAGCGTCGAACGGGCGTCGACCGAGAATGCGAAGTGGTCGACGGCGCCGCGGTGACCTGGTTTCCGACGCTCCCCGATGATGTCGGCCGCGGGTACCTCGAACACGTTGAGGGCGGCTCCGCCGCCGATGTCGACGATTTTCATCCACGGGTGATCGTCTCGGCGGGGGACCTCGGCGACGACCTTGGCGTCGAACGCCGTCTCGTAAAAGTGGATGGTGCGATCCATGTCGCTCGTCAACGTGGCGACGTGGTTGAAGCCGGTCGTGATGGGCATGTCGCGCACGCTACGCCAGTTCGGGCCACCCCCGTCCGGCGCCGCCCGGCCGATCTAGTATCAATGTGACTAGATCTGGCGTCCCACAGAGGAGACTGACGATGACCTTGGCGAACGAGACGGCAGCATCGTTGCGATATCCCGACCGTTTCTTCATCGGTGGCACATGGGCGGAACCTTCGTCGGGCGCCACGATTGCGGTGACCGACTCCACGAGCGAGGAAGTCTTTCTTTCCGTAGCAGAGGCCAAAGAGGCGGACATGTCCCGAGCGGTGACGGCAGCCCGCGAGGCGTTTGACGAGGGTCCCTGGCCCCGTCTAACCCATGCCGAGCGAGCCGGTTATCTGCGGGCGATCGCCGAGGGTCTGCGCCAACGGGGCAGCGACCTGGGGCAGGTGTGGCCGCGCGAGTCCGGGGTGCTGTACTCGATGGCTCAGCACGTAGGTGCGGTGGGAGCCGCCACCTTCGACTATTACGCCGGGCTGGCGGACACCTTCCCCTTCGAAGAGCGCGCCACCCCCGCGGTCGGTCAGTTCGGATTGCTGGTGCGCGAACCGGTAGGCGTGGTCGGGGCGATCATCCCCTGGAACGGGCCGCTCGGCCTGATCAGCTACAAGGTGGCGCCCGCTCTGCTCGCCGGCTGCACGGTGGTCTTGAAGTCATCGCCGGAGGCGCCGGCGGAAGGCTACGTGGTGGCGGAAATCGCCGAGGCCGTCGGGCTCCCGCCCGGTGTTCTCAACGTCGTCACCGCCGACCGGGAGGTCTCCGAGCTGCTGGTCCGGATCCGCGGGTTGACAAGATCACCTTTACCGGCTCCACTGCGGCCGGCCGGCGCATCGCTTCCATCTGCGGCGAGCGGATCGCTCGCTGCACGCTCGAGCTCGGCGGTAAGTCAGCCGCGGTGATCCTGGACGACATGGACATCCCCACGGCCGCAGGCAGCCTTGCTCGCGCCGAATGCCTGATGACAGGGCAGGTCTGCTCGTCTCTGACGCGGATCGTCGTTACCCGCCGTCGGCACGATGAGATGGTGGCGGCGTTGGCCGGAGCGTTCTCCGAAGTGCAGGTTGGGGATCCCTTCGATGCCGCGACCCAGATGGGTCCCCTCGTGGCCGAGCGCCAGCGCGATCGGGTGGAGGGCTACATCGCCAAGGGGAAAGCCGAAGGGGCCGTGTTGGCTACCGGTGGCGGTCGGCCCGAGCACCTGGAGCGGGGTTACTTCGTGGAGCCCACCGTCTTCGGGAACGTGGACAACTCCTCGACCATCGCCCAGGAAGAGATCTTTGGCCCGGTGCTCAGTGTTATCCCGGCGGACGACGAGGCCCAAGCCGTTGCCATCGCCAACGACACCATCTACGGACTCAACGCCTCAGTCTTTACCAATGACGTCGATCGGGCTCGAGCGGTTGCCGCCCGGTTGCGCTCGGGCACGGTGGGTCACAACGGCTTCCGGACCGACTTCGGGATTGCCTTTGGTGGGTTCAAGCAGTCCGGCATCGGGCGCGAAGGCGGCACCGAAGGGCTGCTGCCCTTCCTCGAAAGCAAGACCGTGATCCTGGAAGGCCGGCCGGCCGGATACGACGGATAGGTCCACAACGCGGCGTCGACCGACAGGCGTTATTAGCCGGGTTGATACGCCCGGTTCTGGCTCGCAGGGGTAGACCCGAGCGGCCTGACCGGGTCAGGATGATCTCGGCCGCGATGGCGACGGCCGTCTCATGAGGGGTTGCCGCGCCGATGTCGAGCCCGAGGGGACCGTGGATGTTGGCGATCCATTCATCGGGAATGTGTTCATCCCGACGTAGACGTACGGCTCGGGCGGCTTGGGTGTTTCGCGAGCCGACGGCACCGACGAAGCCGACGCCGCCGCGCAAGGCGTTGGCGAGGACGTGGGTGTCCAGATCGGCGGTATGGGTGAGCACCACCACTGCGTCGTTTGGTCCGAGGCTGCGCAGGGCGTCGAGGGCCCCGGCGAGGTCCTCGGCTGCGGTCACGACCCCGCCCAGCATCTCTGCTTGGGCGCGTATCGCGTGGGCCAGCTCTCCCGTACCGACGACCACCACATGGGTGGTGGGTTGCACCACCTCGAGGAGGAGACTTTCACAGCCGCTCGCCATCGTTCGCTTGCGCGCTCCCGCGCCAACCAGCCCGGCGTGGTGGGCGAGGATTTCCCCAATTCCCAATTCGACGAGCCGTTCCTCCCCGTGCGCGCCCAGGTCGTCGATGACCGCGGAGGTGCCCGCCGCTGGTCCGGTGCACACGGTCACGACAGTCGCCGGCCGGCCGGCCGAGATGGCCTGCTAGAGGACCCCCGGGACGGTGGTCAGCCGCTGGAGAAGAAGTTCCACTCGTCCGCCGCAGACCATCCCGGCTGCTCGGGCGGACTCGTCGTCCACCGACACGCCCACGGTGAGCGCATCACGCTCGCTCGCCAGCAACTCCTCGGCCAGAAGGACAGCTGCTCGTCGATAGCGCCGCCAAGCAGGCGACCGAGCAGGGTCCCGTTCTGTGCCAGCACCGGACCCTCGCCCGCGGCGGTCCCGCCGAGACCGCGAATCTCGATCGGGCGGACCAGGACACCGCCGATCTCTGCCAGGCCATGCTCCTCGATCGATCGGGCCTCGGCGGGGGTGAGCACCCCTCAGCGCACCCTTGTACTCGGTCGAGCTTCCACTTCCCTGTGCGCAGAGGGAGGGGGAACGCTCAGATGCGGCATCGGGACCTGGCTCAGCGGTCGAGGTGGCTTCGCAGGTCGGTTGACAGGGCCGCGATGCCGTCCTTGATCCGGCCCACGTCAGGTCCCAGGTTGAGCAGTGATCGCGACGCGGCGGGCATGACCCGGTCGGGGCAAGCTTGGAACGTGGAGGCAACGTCAGCCGGCGTGGCGCCCTGAGCGCCCAGGCCAGGCGCCAGGTACAGGGCGTGCGGGGAAACCAGATCCAGGCTTTCCTCATATCCCATGGGGCCGATCACCGCTCCCACGGGGCCGATCTGGCCTGGAGCCAGTCGTGCGTTGAGGGAGGAGATCTCTGCGAGCAGACGGGCCTCCACGCTACGGCCCTCGGGATCGACCGCGGCCTGGACCGACCTGCCCTCAGGGTTGGAGGATCGGGTCACAACCAGCAGGCAGCTGCCCGACTGATGGGCGCGGATGACAAAGCTGTCCATGGCGCCCAAGCCCATGTAGGGGTGCACGGTCAGGGCGTCCGCCTCGAGCGGGGCGCCTTTGCCCAGGTAGGCCTCGGCGTAGGCGTCATTGGTTGAACCGACGTCCCCTCGCTTGACGTCGAGGATGACCAACAGTCCAGAGCTTCGGGCCTCGGCAACCAACCGGGTCAAGGTTCGGATACCTCGCCAGCCGTGCCGCTCGTAGAAGGCCGACTGCGGTTTCACCAGCCCGACGGAGCCCACGGCGGCCTCGAGGGCGATGTCGGCAAAACGGTCCAGCCCTTCTGAGCTGTCACCCAGGCCCCATTTCTCCAGAACCGCGCCGGACGGGTCGAGCCCCCACGTGAGGGGGCCGAACCTACCGCGAGCCGAAGCGAAGCGAACAGCGAAGGACTCGGCCATATCCCCAGTTTCCCACGTGGATTCTGGACGCTGAGCGGGGCCGCTTCGCCCACTGTGCAAACCCACCTCCCGCCCGGGCTTTGCGTTGGCAGGCGGGGTGATCCGGATGGACGGCAGGAACCCCGGCCGAGCCTCAGCCCGGCCGGTGGGAACGTGACGCAGAGCGGTCGAGTCGGGACAGTCGCTTGCCCGGTGGAGCGAGGAGAGGATCGTCCGCCCGACTGGGCCGTCTCCGAACAATTTCAGGCAGCAAGGTGGGCGACTGGCCGGCGCCAGTCGGCAGTTCGGCCCCGCCGGTTGGTCGTTCCGCCCGCTCGTTGGCCGTTTCGCCCGCCGGTTGGTCGTTCCGCCCGCTCGTTGGCCGTTTCGCCCGCCGGTTGGTCGTTCCGCCCGCTCGTTGGCCGTTCCGCCCGCCGGTTGGTCGTTCCGCCCGCCGGTTGGTCGTTCCGCCCGCTCGTTGGCCGTTTCGCCCGCCGGTTGGCCGCTCTCTGGTCCGGGCCTGTCCGCCGATTCCTGTGTACGACCCATTGATGGCAAAAACGGTCAGTAAAACGGAGTCGGCACTTTTTGCTGACCGTTTTCAAAGAAAAGTGAGCGTGGTCGCCAGCGGAAACGGTCAGTAAAACCGGGACCGGCGCGTGTGAAGGGTTTTGCTGACCGTTTTCGCGAGAATCTGAGCGTGGTCACGGATGAAAACGGTCAGTAAAACCGGACCCGACCCGTTTTCCTGACCGTTTTCGTGACCTGGGCCCGGGCGGTGGCCCGGGCGGTGGCCGGTACCCTCTGCCGTCGGCGCTGACCGTTGCTAGTCACCCGTTGCCCAACCGAGGGGGTTGCCACTGGACGGCTACCCGGCGAGCAGGATATCGGCGACCGCCATGGCCGAGTTGGCGTCGAGGGCGAAGGACGTCCCATTGGTGTCGGTCGTGTACCCGCAGAGGAAGAATCCTGGTACCGGGGTTTGCGGTTGAGGCCGCCAGCCAGTGGTGAAGGCGACCTCGAACCACGAGGACTCCGGGTACCACTGATGCTCGACCCAGTCCGTTTTCGCTTCCAGATCCGAGTAGAAGCGCCCCAGGTAGTCCACCAGAACGCTGAGCTTGTCCTTGAGTTGCGGGTAGGTGCCGTGTTCCACCCGGAGCGCGCCGAGGAGATGTTTTCCGGGCGGCGCCTGCCGCTCCGATGCGATGGACGGGATGTTCCAGCCGCCGCCGAAGGTCCGGTCGGGGTAGAACACCCGGTTCCAACCGGCGAAGTCCTCGAGCGCACCGTCCTGCCGGCGCCGAGGCAGCCCGTTCAGCCCGAAATAGATGGCCAGTTGCGAGCTCTGCCGGGCGCGCAGCTGGCGGGCTCCTTCGGCGAACTCGGTTGGGAAATGGGACTTGTCCAGCACGTCGAAGACCCGCCAGACAGGCCGGGCGAACACCACTGTCGGTGCCGTGATTTCCCGAACGAAGGACTCCTCGGTGGCTGCCAGCACGCCGACGACCCGATCATCGCCGAGAAGGACTTCGAGCGGCTTCGTACGAAGGAGGAGCCTGGCCCCAAACTGCTCGAGCTTCTCGACGATCGGTTCGATGATGCCTTGCATGCCTCCGACCGTTGGATGGTTCACGGCATGGATGGTGTACACGTTGTTGAGCAGGCCGAGAACGAGTCGGCCAATGGAGATCTGCTCCGGGCTGCGCTTGCACCCCAGGAGGGACAGATACTGCAAGAAGGCCGCCCCTGTCGCGGGAGGGACGTTTTCGTGACCGAACCAGGCCCCGGCGGGTACATCTACGAGCGTCTGTGCCTCTTCATGGGGCATGGCTCGTAGCCGGTCGAGGAGCGCCAGTAGGTCGCTCTCCGTCTCGCCCGCCAGGTCCAGGAAATCGGTGGTGCTTGGCACCCCACTCGATGATCCGGCGAAGCCCCAAACCTGCCCTGTCCCCATCTCGTGCACCCGCATCTGGGGTTGCGCCGGCTCGCACAACGGGAGCTTCACGCCTAGCCGGCGGGCGATCTCGACGTCGGGTCCCGAGCTGGCGTAGAGGTTGTCGCGAATGCCGCACCCGTCACGATGGCCCCACGGGATCCAGTAGCCATCTCGGAAGACCTCACCACCCCAGCCCCCTGGGGCAGCCAACTCGTCGATCACCACGACATCCAGACCGCCCTCGGCGAGCAGCCCGGCACAGATCAGCCCGCCGTAGTTGGCGCCAATAACGACGACATCCGCACTCGTCGCCCAAGCGCTGAGGTTGGTCATCCGGCGACCGTACCGGAAGGGCCTGTCCGCCGCATCCTCGGGGTGAGATGGGGCCATAACCCCATTCGACGCCGCTCCAAAGGTCCCAGGTCTCGCGATGTCCTACGCTCCCCCCGGGCTCGGTTGGCCTCGGGACAACGGGAGGCCAGCAGGCTCGAGGGATGGAGTGCCAGTCTCCGGCGCCACCGCCAGGGAGAGAATTGACCCAGGAGGAGATCGATGAATCGAAGTACCGAGCGCATCCTGACCACGCACACCGGGAGTCTGCCTCGGCCTGAAGCGTTGCTGTCCCTCGTCTTCGCCAAGGAAGCGGGCGGGGATATCGACGAGCGCACGTTCGAAGACCAGGTGGTTGCCGCGGTTTCTGAGATGGTCGCCAAGCAAGCGGGCGCCGGGGTGGATGTACTCAACGACGGCGAGATGAGCAAGCCGACCTATGCGACCTATGTCAAGGATCGCTTGACTGGGTTCGGGGGAGAAGGTTCTGTCGAAGCCACGGTGGCCCGGACCACGTACGGTCACTCGCCCGAGTTCCCGGACTTCAAGCCGTCGGTCGCCCAGAGCGGGACGCTCAAGTTCGTCAGCTGCGACGGCCCGATCGCCTACGAACGCACCGCACCGCTGCACCAGGACATCGAGAACCTCAAGCAGGCGGTTACCGGTTTCGCGCCCGAGGATCTCTTCATGACCGCCGCCTCGCCCGGGGTGATTGCGATTTTCGCAGCCAATGACTACTACCCGAGCGAGGACGAGTACCTCGAAGCCCTGGCCAATGCCATGCGCACGGAGTACGAGGCGATCGCCGAGGCTGGGTTCACCTTGCAACTCGACTGTCCAGATCTGGCGCTACCCAGGACGGGAACGTCCTTGCCGGAGTACCTCAAGGAGACCGAACGGCGGGTGGAGGTGCTCAACTACGCAGTCGCCAACATTCCCGCAGAGGCCATGCGCGTGCACATGTGCTGGGGCAACGGCGAGGTCCCGCGCAACCATGACGTCCCTCTCGAGGACATCATCCAAACCCTGCTGAGGCTGAAGCCGGCCGGACTCATGTTGATGGCCGCCAACGGGGCGCACGAGCACGAGTGGAGGATCTTCGAGGACGTCAAGCTTCCGGAGGGCAAGTACCTGGTTCCGGGAGTGATCGACAGCACTACCAACATCATCGAGCACCCCGAGGTGGTGGCCCAGCGCCTGGTGCGCTATGCGCAAGTGGTCGGCCGCAGCAACGTCATTGCCGGTACGGATTGCGGCTTCGGCACCGCAGCAGGCATGGACACCGTGGCCCCCAGCATTGCTTGGGCCAAGTTGCACACGATGAGCCAAGGTGCCCAGCTGGCGTCAAGCGAGCTCTGGTCGCGTCAGTAGCTGACCCCGCCTCCGCTGGGAGCGGTCGAAGGCGGCGTGGTCTGAGGCGCCGTGGTCTGGGGAGGCGCCGTCTGCGAGGAGGCGGGTGTCGTGGTGGGAGTCACGGCTCCGCCGGCCGCGGTCGTAGGGGCCGAGGCCGAACCGGAAAGGGAAACGACATACCACGTACCCAGTGAGTCGACCACCCCTTGCCCGGTGGTCTGGTTAGGGGCTTTATCCCCGATATAGGTATAGAGCGGCATCCCGTGATAGGTCACCTGGGTACCACCCGGCTCGGTTACGGTGCCGAGGCCACTGACCCCTGGACCGGCGACCGGCTGGGTTGTGCCAGATGGCAGCAGCAGGGGTGGCCAGTACGTCAGGCAGGCTCCAGTACACGCACTTTTCCCGCCCTTGTCCGCCGTGTAGGTGTACAGGGTTATGTCCTTCGCATTGGCGAGGATTTCCCCTTCTTTCGGGTTGCTTACCGCCACCACGGTGGCCGCGGTGGAGGATCCTGCCGTGGAGGCGCCGTTGGCGGCTGCCGAAGCGGCCGTTGAGGGCGGGGCGGTCGAGGCTTTGGATCCTCCTCCACCGCAGGCGGCCAATAGAACGGCCAAGCCGACCCCTGCCACGGTCCCACATCCGGCGACCCGCTTGAAACCCGACCGACCTGTCGATGACCGGGACGATCGCACCGACTGCAACGACCGCCCTAGGTGACCTTGTGCCTGCTCATTCATGACCACCAGATACGTGACCCGTCGTTTGGGGGATTGCCTCCGCGGCCGACTGGCCCCGCGTGCTGCCCTGTCTCGCGCTTGCCGGCGGATTGGCCCGAACCGGACCGGGTACGGGCCTACGATGTCGCCATGGGGACCAGCTATTCACAGACTCGTGCCGACGAAGCAAACTTTGTCGAGCGGACGGTTCGTATACATCTACAGCCTCCCGGTGAGGTCGCCCCAGATCGAAGGAGGATGGTCATGCCAGTAAGGCGCTCTAGTGCCCGGAAACTCGTGTTTGGACTAGCTCTTGGTGTCTCGGTGACGGCTGCTGCGGCCGCGTGCGGCAGCTCCTCGTCGACGAAGAGCAACACGGGAGGGGGCACGAGCCCGGCGTCCACCGCCCAGCCCACCACCCAGCCCACCAGCCCGCCGACCACCCAGCCCACGCCGACCAGCGGCGGAGTCTCGTACTAGAGGATTGCCGTGACCCTGCAGCTATCCGCGACTTCCACCGTGGAGAGCCCGGCGCGGGTGGCCCCGGCGACCCCCGCCCGGACCTCTCCCCGGCGCGCCGTTCACGCCGTCCCGCGGCACGTGTGGTTGCTCGCCATCGGGGTGGCATCGATCGGCGTGTGGCTGGTGGTGGTCGGGCTGGTGACGCTGAGTCGTTCCCACGACCTTTCCGGCGACCTTGTGCTATCGCAGGAACACATGATCGGACCGGCCCTCCTCGGACTCGTCTCCGTGGTCTTCCTGATCGAACGCCGGTGGCCGGCGGTCCCTCGATCGGCGCTGAGCCGGGCGCACGTCGTGGATGCCGGCTATCTGGCGTTGTACGCCCTGATTGGACCCTTCGTCACCTTGCTCAATACGGGATTCGCAGTCGAGGTCGGTCGCCATGCCCACTTCTTGATCCTCCAGCGCTTGGCGCTTCTCCCGCAGATTCTGGTGGTGATCCTGATCCTGGTCGGCATTGATGCCATGAACTGGGCGGCCCATCTCGCCAACCATCGATCGGCCGCCCTGTGGCGCTTTCATGCCCTGCATCATTCGCAGGAAGACATGAGCGTGTTCACCACGTTTCGCACCCACCCGCTGTCCCACGTGTCCTATCTCGTGGCGGTCCTTCCCGCGCTCGTATTGGAGGCCAACGGCACCGTTCCCGCCGCCGCCCTGATCGCCTACGGCTGTTTCGTCACCCTCCCGCACGCCAATCTGAGGTGGGGATTCGGACCGCTCGGGAAGATCTTCGTCAGCCCGGCCTTCCACCGCCTTCACCATGCGGCCGCTCCAGTCGATGGCCATATGGCGGCGAACTTCGGGTTCGTCCTCGTCTGTTGGGACCGGATGGCCGGCACCGCCGTGTTCCCTCGGGCCGGCCGACCCGTCGAGACGGGCGTGGGCGGGCGTACCGTGCCGATCGAGCAGGCCGTACCTCGATCGAAAATCCTCCCCGTCGTCATCGCCCAACTAGGACAGCCGTTCCGGGTCAAAGCCGGATTGGAGGGTCGACCATGATAAAGATCCCTGAGCAAGCCCAGGACATCTACCGCCGGTCTGCGGAGTTCAAAGAAGCCCGGCTCACGCGCGATATCGCCCTCCTGGGGGCCCGGATCGCCTTGGCCTGGATATTCATCTACCACGGCACGTACACGCTGTTCGGCGCCTTCGGAGGTCCCGGCATCCACAAAGCCTCGATCTTCTACGGGACGGTCGCGGGCTTGCATCCCGCGGTCTTCTTCACGGTGCTCGGCGGGATCATCGAGTGCTTCGGAGGGGCCGCGGTCGGCTTCGGCATCTTCGGACGGATTGCTGGAGCCGGACTGACAGGCGACATGATCATCGCCATGGCCACCGTTACCTTCGGTAACGGGATCGCGTCCAACGCTCCTGGCGGTGGGTACGAGCTGAACTTGGCCCTGGCCGCGCTTGCTTTCGTGGTTGCCCTGCTCGGAACAGGACGATTCTCGCTCGACGTTGCCATACGCACCTGGTGGGAAAGCAGGTCCTCCAAATCGCACCCAACCGGCGAGGTGTACCACGGTCAACGACCTGATCGAGTGCCGGCCTCCTAGCGATCAAATCCAGGCACCGCCTGCCCGGACCGGCTCAGGGGGATCTCCCCGATGGGTCGGTTGGTTGGCGGTCGCGACCGTCGGGGCCTTCCTCCTGGTGGAGGGCCTTCGGATCCTGGTGCAGCAGCCCCACGTGGTCCTGTACGGAGACCAGGCCCTCCTCGAGCTCGGCGCCCGGCGGGCGTCTCATTTGGACCAGTTGGTAGGGCCCTACAGCCGGGAGGGCTTCCACCACCCCGGGCCGGCGGTCTTCTACCTTCTGGCGCCGTTCGTCCGGCTGCTCAGGCCCCCAGGACCTGGGCTCTACCTAGGGGCGGTGACGATAAATGCGGCCGCCCTCGTGGCCACGGTCGCCGTCATTTGGCGCCGAGCCGGGGCCCGGGCGGCGCTGTGGGCCGCGGCCGCGGTTGACGTGTTCTGCCTTTGTCTCGGGGTGACGACCCTGCGGGAACCGTGGAATCCGTACCTGGTCGTCGGGCCCATGATCTTGCTGGCCGTGTTGTGGGCGGCGGGATGGGCCGGGTCGTCGAGTGCGACGCTCTGGGCGTTCGTTGTCGGCTCGTACGTGCTGCAGACGGAGGTCGCTACCGCCCCGGCGGTCTTGGTGTTGTGGGCCGCCCTGGGCGTCCACCACTTCAGACGGGCCCGCCAGCATCGAGGACGTACGCCGGCCGGGAGGTGGGGCCCGAGCCGCACCACCGGGGTGGTGGCGCTCACGGCTTTGTGGCTACCGGTGGTCGTCGAGGTCGTTCGTGACCGTCCTAACAACATCCAGCTCCTGTGGGATTTCTTCAGCCAGGCCCACGTGGGCTCCTCTGTCGCCGACGCGCTAACGGATCAGCTTCGATGCTGTGAGCGTCCTGCCGTTTGGCAATCACGACTACGTGCTGGCGTTGCACCGCAACCCGATCGACGTCGCCGGTTTCGTGGTGTTGCTGATCGCTGGAGTGGTCGCGGTCTGGATGCTGAGGGGACGCCCGCAGAGGCGGATGAGCCTGGCGCTCGTTGGTAGCGCCCTCATTGGGGGGTTGATAGGGGCGGCATCGCTGACCCATTCCGATGGCCCCGTCTACCTCTACTTTGCCCTCTGGCTGGCCTACGTGCCGTTGGTCGTCCTGCTGGCGCTCGGGGTGGCCCTGCTGGGCACCGACCCCGCCGCCGACCCTACTGCCGACCCCGCCGCCGACCCTACTGCCGACCCCGCCGCCGAGCCTGTCGCCCTGGGTGACCTTGCCCACGCGTCCCGTCTGGCCAGTCGGCGACGGGCGGGATGGCAGCCTCGATCGGGGCTAGCGCTCGGTGCGGTCGTCGCCATTGTCGTGGCTGCGCTGACGGTTGGCTCGGACCTGGGCCGAGGACCGGTCAGCACGACGACGGGATCCGGACCCTGGCCGCCGGCCGACGCCGGCAGCGCACAGGGGAAGCAGCGCACCATCCAGGACACGGCCGCGTTGACCCGGGCCGCCGAGGGCGTGCTGCGCCCGGGCGACCGGTGGGTGAACTTCACCATCGGTTCCAGCGCCCTGTGGCCATATGTGGCCGGCATGGTTGTTGGCCTGGACGAGAGGGGAGTGCAAAGCACGGTGGCCCCGTCCGCCTGGACGCTGTATTTCGGGAATGAGAGGGCCCCAAACAGAGCGGTGCAGGTGGTCTTCACGCTCTACCCGGCCCGCGGCCCGGGCTCGATCCAGCCCGGGTCGGCGGGCCCAGTGCTGGCCGATCTCGACGGGGCCGTTCTGGCCTACCACCGGCTCGCCGGCTGATTCCTGGGTCGTGGGCCCCCGCCCCGGCCGGCTCCCACGGAAGCTCCGGAACCTGATGGCCGTGAGGGCGGCCGGCCGCCGCCTTTCGGCGATCCACCACACCGTCTCACCCCATGCCCATAATCGAAGAGATGGGTGAGGTTGCCGAAGCACAAATTGTCGGGGTGATCGGGAGCTGCTCAGTCGGTACCTGTTGCCGGCCGGCGGTGCGTCACGTCGAGTTGTCGAGCCCTCGAGGCGTGCTGGCCGGGATCGTGTGCGAGCGGTGCGCGCTGGCCACCTCGTCGGCGTTGTTCCTGCTCGAGCTGATCGCGTAGGGGGTCAGCTCGTTGTTGTCGTCTTCTCGTCGCGGTCGGTGGGCGTGAGGCGGAGCTGCAGCTGGTCGAGGCCGTTGCCCTGGACGGAGAGGTAGGGCAGGGGTGCCGTCCCCGGCTCCAGCTCGACCCGCTGCACGCGCCCCAGGAAGACGTCGAGGAGGGTGATGCCCACCAGGCGGGCGAGGTGGGCGCCGAGGCAGAGGTGGGCTCCCCACCCGAACGCCACGTGGGGGGGTTGGTCGGCCCGGTCGAGGCGAAACTCTTCGGCGTGCGGGTACACGGTCTCGTCGCGGTTCGCAGACGCCAGGCCCAGAAGGACCTTCTGGCCTTCGCAGAAGGGAGCGCCGCCCAGCTCCATGTCTTCGGCGGTCGTCCGGGTCATAAACATGCTGGGCGAGTCGCGGCGGAGCGATTCCTCCACGGCGACGGGGATGAGCGCCCCGCCCTGGTGCAACCTGTCCACCAGCTCGGAGTCGCGAGCCAGCGACAGAAAGGTGTTGCTCACGAAGTTCACCAGCGTGTTGGCGCCGCCGGCGACCACGCTGGCCACCATCATCCGTTTGGCGGTGTGGGAGAGTGGCCGCCCGTCGATCCGCGCCGCCACCACCCGGGTAAGGGTGTCATCGGGCAGGCCCTCGACATCGCCTACCGCCTCGAACTCCTCGGCGCGCTGGGTGATCTTCTCGTCGAGGTAGTCGAGCTGATCCGGGTAGCACTCTGCGTAGCCGACGCCGTGGTCATTGCGATTGTTGAACGAGAACCCGGTCAGCACCATTTCCTTGATCCATCCCCGCCAACGCGCCGCGTCCTCCTCCGGCAGGCCGGCCACGTGCATCATGGTCCGGCCGGCGAGTGGGACGCTTACCTGTGAGACGATCTCGCCTCCGCCGGCGAGGATCAAGGGATCGAGCAGCTCCTCGACGAGGGCCCGTATCCACGGCTCCTCGTTGGCTACGCGCCGCCTGGACAGCAGATCGAGCAGTACCCGACGGTACGGGAGGTGCTCGGGAGGGTCGTACTCGAAAAAGAACAACCGATCCTCGGGCGGCACGAAAACCCCTGGCGCCCGGCCCGCATGCGTATTTTGCATGGTCCGCTCCGTCAGGGCGGTGCGGATATCGTCGAAGCGGGTTACCACCGTCATGCCCGACGCCAGGCGCGCCACCGGGCATCGGGTTCGCAGCTCGGCCATCTTGGCGTGGTGGGTGCCCTGCTGGGCCGGGTCGAACGGGTCGAAGTCCGCCAGATCCTCCAGCCCAGGGTCGGACGTCGACGGTACGCCGTTGTCGCTCACGGTGTGCATCTCGCCCAGACTCTACCGGAACCCCTTTACGGCGGACGTTGGCCCAAGAGGGTGTACAGGAGCGGTATCGGTTGACCGCCCAGCCGTAGCCGGTACCGGCCGTCGGGATCCGCCTGCCGGAGATCGCCCCGGTAGTCGTGTGGCGAAGCGGTCCGCTCCCTCAGATGGAGGACATCGAGTCCGGCGCTGACGGCTGCGGATACGACCTCGCCGACCCCGTGGGCATATTGCACCGTGGCGGTGGCGGCCAGGTGGGCGTCGGGATCCGCGTAGCTGCCGTCCTGATCAAACCGGTGGGCTCCGTAGTAGGCGTAGGGAAAATCCAGCACGAGGGGGTCCGTACGGTCGATCATCAAGTAGATCGGGTGCAGCTCGACGAGCACCAGGTGGCCGCCGGGGCGCAGCAGCCTGTGCAGAGGCTCCCCCGAGCAGGGAGGCAGCGTCGTAGTAGGCGTCCTGGCCGTGCCCGTGGGCCAACTCGTCCCAGTGGGCTCGGTTGAGCGCTCGGGCCGCGGCGTCCACCGGCGACGAGGCTACCGTGACGGCGCCCCGCGCCGGACGGGGGTTAACCCCACCCGAAGACGCCGGGCAGCGGGCTTCCCCGGGCCGGTTCTGGTTCGTACCATTCACCCGATGATGGCCGCGCCAGGTCCTGAGTAACCCGATGCCCGCCGCGGTAATGAATCCCGACCGGCTGGCGCCCACCATAGGGTTGTGGTTGATGGTCGCCTCTACCACAGCAGTCCTCGTGGTCGGAGCGGCCCTGTTCGTCGGGCCGAGCGTGTGACGAAGCCGGAGGCCGACGCCAACGACGGGGCCGTCCACTTCCAGCTGCGGGCTGGCAGCCGGTCGAAGTCGATCGCCGTGTCGGAAGCCCGCCTGGATCAGGGCCGGAGCCTGGTCCGGACGATCCTGAGGGAGCCGTTTCAGCGCCGGACCTGGGCGGAGCTGGCGTTCTTCCTGATCAGCGGGGCGGTGGCGTGCGGCGCCGTCCTGTTCGTGATCGTCACTCTGAGTGCCGGTGTGTTGCTGACCGTGGTCTTCGTCGGGCTGCTGGTCATCGCCGGCTCGCTTCGAGCCACGAGGGGAATCGGTTCCTGGCATCGGGCCTTGGCCCGAGGCCTGTTGGACGAGCCCATTGCCGATCCCGAACCGTTCCGTCCCCCGCCCGGGTTCTTCGGGTGGCTGGGCGCCGCCCTGAGAGACGGAGCGGCCTGGCGGGCTCTGGCCTATTCGTTGATAAAGATGCCGCTGCTGCTGTTCGGCGTCTGGTTCGGGCTCAGCGTGTGGATCGAGGCATTCCTGTGCTTCAGTTCGCTCCTGACCGGTAGCCGGGGCTCGGTGGCCGGCTTCGGACCTTTCGGCGGCCGGATCAACATTGGACCTGTAGGTCCTGGTTCGTCAGGTGTCGTCCACCCCGGAGTCGTCTTCGTCTACGGTGCGATCCTGGTGTTTGTGGCCCCCTGGGCCATGCGCCTGGTGGTCTACATCGACCGCCGGCTCATGCATCTCCTTCTCGGCCCGGACAGCATGTCGGTGCGGGTTCGCTCCCTCGAAGCCTCTCGGGCCCAGACCCTGGACGCCTCGGCCGCCACCCTGCGGCGGATCGAACGCGATCTCCACGACGGCACGCAGGCCCAACTCGTGGCTCTGGCCATGCAGCTCGGGCAGGCCAAGGAAGAGCTGGCCACCGGGGACCAGATGGATATCGAACAGATCCGACTGCTCGTCGATCAGGCCCACAAAGGAGCCAAGGAGGCCATCGTCGAACTGCGCGACCTGGCCCGCGGGATCCATCCACCTGCCCTCGACACGGGCCTGGAAAGCGCCCTCGCCACCCTGGCCGCTCGGGCCGCCGTGCCTACGGTGCTCTCGGTTTCCATCCAGTCCCGGCCCACCCCGGCGATAGAGGCCATCGCCTATTTCTGTGTCGCCGAGCTGTTGGCCAATGTCGCCCAGCACGCCCAGGCCTCTCGTGCGTCGGTGTCCTGCGGGCAGCACGGCCCGTGGCTGCGGATCGTGGTCCGGGACAATGGTCGGGGCGGGGCTCTGTTGACCCGGGTGGGCTCGTCGTCGAGCGGGCTGGCTGGACTGACAGATCGGGTCCGGGCGGTCGATGGCCATTTGAGCATCGCCAGCCCTCCGGGTGGCCCCAGCGTGATCACCGTCGACCTGCCGAACCATGCCTGATGGGTGATGCCATCCGGGTCGTGATCGCAGAGGATTCGGCCGTGCTACGCGATGGGCTGGCCCAACTATTGGCCGGCCGGGGGTTTTGCGTCACCGCCGTGGTGAGCGACGCCACCACCCTACGGACGTGCATTGCCCAAGATTGCCCGGACGTGGCCGTGGTCGACATACGGATGCCCCCGACCTTCACCGACGAGGGGCTCCAGGCCGCGTTGGATCTCCGGCAAACGCATCCCGGACTGGGCATCCTCCTCTTCTCCCAGTACGTAGAGACCCGGTACGCGGCGGAGTTGTTGGCTGGAGGGGCGGCCGGGATCGGTTACTTGTTGAAAGATCGGGTTGCGGATGTCCGGGATTTCGTGGACGCCCTCGTGCGTGTCGCGTCAGGGGGGACCGCTCTCGACCCCGAGGTGATCACCCAGCTCCTGGGCGCGTCGTGCCGCACTGACTCCCTTTCCAACCTGAGCGGCCGGGAGAAGGAGGTCCTGTCATTGATGGCCGAGGGCCGCACGAACGCTGCTATCGCAGCCACCCTGGTGATCTCGGAAGGGGCGGTCGAGAAGCACGTGGCCAATATCTTTTCCAAGCTCAATTTGCCTGCTTCCGCAACCGACCACCGCCGGGTGCTGGCGGTGCTCCGCTACCTGGAGGGCTAGCCGCCTGCGGGGCGTGTAAACCTGTCGGTATGACCTCGCCAGCGGGCTACTCCGGCACGCCGCTGCCCGCCAAGCTGGGCATGAAGCCGGGCATGCGGGTCGCCCTGCTCCACGCCCCAGAGGGGATTGAGGCGACGTTGGGCGAGTTGCCCGGGGGCGTCCGGTTGCAGCATGGGTTGCGGCGCAACCAGCGGGTGGACCTCATCGTGGCCTTCGTGCTCGAGCGGGACCACCTGGCCCGCAATATCGGATGGCTGGTGACCACCCTCCCGCCTGATGGTGTGTTTTGGGTGGCCTGGCCGAAGCGGGCCTCGAAGGTCCCCACGGACATGACGGATGGCGCAGTCAGGGAGATTGCGCTGCCGATGGGGTGGGTCGACGTCAAGGTGTGCGCCATCGACGCCACCTGGTCGGGGCTGAAGCTGGTTCTGCGCAAGGAGCTGCGCCCGGTCGGCAGGTGATCTCCGCGATCAGGCTGCCGCGGTGCCTCGGCCGGGCGACCAGTGGATTCCGAACACCTCCTGCAGGTAGTTGCTCAGGCCGGCCGCGTTGAGCGCGCCCGGGCTGAGATCGAGCTCTTCTCCATGGGAAATGAAGTACGTCGTGGGTGTCCCGCTGAGATAAAAGGCTTCACCCACGGCGCCGTTGCCGTCGAAACCGTTGCCGTAGGTGACGCCGACATGCCGCAGAAAGGCGGTGGCATCCGAGCGGCTGTCCCTCTCGTCGACGCCGACGAAGGTGACCTTGTTGCCGAGGGCTCTGTGAGCGGCCTGGAACGTCGGCATCTCCGCCTGGCAGGGCGTGCACCAAGAGGCCCAGAAGTTGAGGACCACCGCTTGCCCCTGGAAGACCGCTGGCGAGACGCCGGAGGCGTCGGGGGCGACGCCCGACAAGGTGAACTGAGGTACGGGGAGATGAAGCAGCGTGAGCTTGGCGCCGCCACTCGAGTCCTCCAAGGCGAAGACGACAGATCCCACGATCAGCGCGACGACCGCTGCCACGATCCCGTAACGGAGAGTCCTCCGGGTCCGCCGGGGCGCCCCCCCGCCAGCTGCATCGGAGCCCGCCGGATCGCCTGGCGCGGGTTTCGGGTCCCGACCGGCTGCGGAAGCCAAGGGCCAGCTCACAACTGATGGTACGAACGATCGATCGAAATCGATTTGTCGTCAGTCAATGGCCGGACGCCGCCTGTCGGTTGGCTCGGGGGATCTTCTCCTCGGCACCGCGACCCTACTGCGCCCCCGGTGCCGAGTAGCCGCGCCCAATGAGGGTTCCGGCCCGACCTCGGCGAGACCGCCTAATCCTCCCCACCGTTCTGCCCGGACACCGAGGTGGCGACGGCGGTATAAGCGGGGTTGCCGCCACACGTGACGCCCACGTCCTCCAGAGATCTGGGGGCTCGGTGACGTGGGTGGGAGTCGGTGGAGCCACTTGTTCGCTCCTGCGTCGTCTCGAGAGTCTAGGGTCGGCGCAGCACGCCAACCTGGCCGGCCTGCGACAGGGATTCAGGGCTCAGCGAGACCGAGCCGCTCGATGGCGGCTGCGACCTGAAGGAGCCGGGCCTCACTGAAATGGGGGCCGACCAGCTGCAGACCAACCGGCAGGCCGTCGATCACGCCGCACGGCACGCTCAGGGCCGGATGGCCCGTGAAGTCGAAGACGCCGGTATTGGGGGTGGGGCTGGGGGACTCCGACTGTGCGTCGCCCTCGTTGGCCAGCAGCGACCCCTCCAGGGCCGCCCGGTAGCTGTCGGGGGCCGAATAGGGCCACGCCGTGGTGGAGACCGTCGGCATGGCGAGCACGTCGACATTCCGGAAGGCGTCGTCGTAGAGCTTTCTCGTGGAGCGGCGGGCGTTGTTGGCTTTGGCGTACAGCGTCCCGTGGTACCGGTGATCTCCGAACGAACCCACCAGGAGCAGGAGCTTCACAAATGGCGGCAACTCCCATAAGCCGGATTGGCGAAGGCGGTTCGTGTACGAGATGAAGTCCGTCGGATAGAAGTTCGCGTACAAGCCACCGAGATTCGTATCGAGCAGCGTTCGCCGCATCCCGGAAACGAAGGCGGCAAAGGTCACGAGGCCGGTCTGGGGGTGTGGTGGAATTGCTACGTCGTCCAGCTTGGCCCCGACCTGGCTGAGGGCGTGGAGGGCTTCGCGTACCACGCGATCGACGGGGGATCCGTAGCTGAATCCCTCAGTCAGCACCCCGACCCGAATGCCGGCGACTCCATCACCGAGGAACTGGGTGAAGTCGATTGGCGGCGGGTCGGGTACGTCATGCTGCCGGGCGTCGTATGCATCGCGACCGGCGATGCATTCGAGGGTGGAGGCGACGTCAGCGACCGTCCTGGCCATTGGCCCCACGTGATCAAACGTGGGCTCCAGCCCGATGACCCCGGTGTGGGGAACGAGACCGAATGTGGGTTTCAACCCGACGATGCCGCACCACGCGCTCGGAACCCGGATAGAGCCGCCCTGATCGCCACCGAGCGCAATATCTACCTGCCCCGCGGCGGCGGCTGCCGCTGATCCCGACGACGACCCTCCGGTCAGGTGGTCATGATGGGCCGGGTTGAGCACCCGGCCGTAGTCAGATACGCCGCCGAGTCCGGCACCGACGAGCGAGAACGGCTCCATGTTGAGCTTGCCGACAATGGTGGCTCCGGCGTCGAGCAGGCGGGTGACCACGGTGGCGTCGTGGTCAGGGACGTAGTTCTCGAACATCCGGCAGCCGAGCGTGAGGGGAATCCCCGCCACCGCGATGTGGTCCTTGAGCCCGACCGTCTTCCCCTTCAGCGGCCCGTCTGCGGCCCCGTCGATCTGGCACCTGTGGATAAACGCGTTCAGAGGGTCCTGTTGGTGCGATGGCCGCCAGGGGGTGGGGCCTCGCGGGTAGCTCACGGGGGGCTTGTCTGCTTCGGTGTCAATGGCGTCGAAGGCCTCGAGGAACTCGAGCAGCTGCCGGACCCGACCCGTGAAGATCGCCGATTCGTCTCCGGTCACCACGATTCCGAGCGCCCGGGCGACATCGGCCACCTCATCCTCAGACGGCGGCGGAAAGCGGTACATGGATCGGTACTCCTCTTCGATGGGCGACGGTGCAACCCGACGATGAAGTCGCTGGCCGAACCAGGCTAGGTCCAACGATCGGGGCCGACCGTGGTGGCCGTTTCCCGTAGAGTCGGAATGGACGGTCGCGCCCCGGTGTTGGCCGCAAGAACCGCGTCGCGCGGTCTGATAATGCCCCCCTCGAAGGAGCCGGACATGAGCGAAGCCGCGCCAGGTGTGGCCGGGCCGGGCGTGGGTCCCGACGAACCGGACCCGAGGCGCTGGGCCATCCTGGCGGTGGTCGTCATCGCCCAGCTGATGGTCGTGCTGGACGCCTCGATCGTGACCATCGCCCTCCCCTCGGCCCAGCGGGCTCTTCACATCACCGTGGCCAACCGCCAGTGGGTGATCACTGCGTACACCCTGGCTTTCGGCGGATTGTTGCTTCTCGGTGGTCGCATCGCCGACTTCGGTGGCCGGCGGCGGATGTTCATGATCGGTCTGCTCGGCTTCGCCGGGGCGTCCGCCTTGGGCGGCCTGGCCGCCAACCAAGCGATGCTGTTCGGCGCCCGCGCCCTTCAGGGCGCCTTTGCCGCGTTGATGGCGCCTGCCGCCCTCTCCATCCTGACGATCACGTTCCAGTCCGATCCGAAGGAACGGGCCAAGGCCTTCGGGGCGTACGGGGCGGTATCCGGCGCCGGCGGCGCCATCGGGGTTCTCGCCGGGGGAGTTCTCACCGAATACGCGTCCTGGCGCTGGTGCCTGTTGGTCAACGTGCCGATCGCGCTGCTCGCGGCAGTCGCCGCGGCCCGCACGGTGCACGAGAGTCGCGTCAGTGGGAGGACCCGCTACGACATTCCGGGTGCGGTGCTGTCCACGGCGGGGCTGGTGGCGTTGGTGTACGGGTTCACCAAGGCCTATACGGACGGCTGGTCTGCGACGGCCACGCTGGTCTTGCTGGCGGTGGCCGTGGTTCTCCTCGTCGCCTTTGTGCTGGTGGAAACCCGCTCGAGTCACCCGTTGCTACCCCTCCGGGTCGTGGCCGAGCGAAACCGGGGCGGGTCCTACCTGGCCACCTTGCTCACCGGCGCCGGCCTGTTCGCCATGTTCATTTTTCTCAGCTACTACTTCCAGCAGGTGCTGCACTATTCGGCCCTGATCGCCGGGGTGGCCTTCCTGCCCTTCGCTGCGGGAGTCATCGTGGCTGCTGGCGCTTCGACCGCATTGGTGCCCCGCATCGGGCCTCGGATTCCCATGACAGTCGGCCTTCTGGTCGGTGCGCTGGGCTTGGCCTGGCTCACCCAGATCGACGTGCACACGTCGTATTGGACCCACGTCCTTCCCCAGGAGATCCTCATGAGCATCGGTCTGGGTCTGGCCTTTCCCGCGCTCAGCAGCACCGCACTCACCAAGGTCGAGGAGCGAGACTCCGGCGTGGCCAGCGCCCTGGTCAACACGGCTCAGCAAGTGGGCGGCTCACTGGGGACGGCCCTGCTGAATACCATCGCCGCCACGGCGACCGCCAACTACATCGCTGTCCACGGTGTGGCGTTGAGCCAAGCCGGCCTGGTGCACGGGTTCACGGTGGCGTTCGCGGTCGGCGCCGCCCTCTTGGCTCTGGGCGCAATCGTCAGTGCCGTCTTTGTTACCGCCCGCACCAGCGATCTTCCCAACCTCGCCGTTGCCCCCGCCCCGGCGACTGGCTGATCGACGGGGTCGGCGCGGGTACCTGCTCAGTAAAGTGACCGCCATGAAGGCCACTACCACCCTCCTGGCCGACGGCGCCCGGCAGGGCAAGGACGGCAAGCTGTATATCTTCGGCGCGGTGTGGGATCGAATCTTTGCCACGTCCGTTCCCACCGTTCACCCCATCATGGCCGTCGTGGTCGTGCTCGAAGTGGGTTATCACGAAGCCCTAAAGGCCCACGACGTCGAGATCTGGCTGCGTCGCGAGGATGGCCGGCCCGTCGGGCCGCGCATGAGCGGCACCATCAACGTGGGCCACCCGCCCTGGCTGGAGCCGGGAGCATCGCTGAGCGTTCCTGTGGTGTTCGAGCAGCAGGGCATCACCTTCGACGCCTACGGACGCTACGAGTGGATCGTCCAGGTCGGTGAGGAGGAGCTGTCCCGGATCGCGCTCGCGGTTTCTCCGACCCCCGTGCAGCCGCAGGCTTCCGCCACCTGAGCCAGGAGGAGGAGCCTCGGAGCCTCGGAGCCTCGGAGCCCGGAGCCCCGGAGCCCCGAGCCCGGTCGTAAGCTGATCCGGTGGGCGAAGCACAGCCGGCCCGACTGATCTTCGACGGTGACTGCGGGTTCTGCGCCAGCTGCGCGGCATGGGCCCGACGCCATGGCCACGGCCGGGTGGAGCCGGTGGCCTGGCAGGCGCTGGGTCGATCCGGGCTGGCCCAACTCGGCCTATCGGTAGAAGAAGCCGAGCAGGCCGCCTGGTGGGTGGATTCGTCGGGTCGCCTGTATCGCGGTCACCGCGCTGCCGGCCACGTCCTCGGCGCCGCAGGCGGTTGGAAGCGCGCCGTCGGGTGGCTCATGCTGGTCCCCCCGACGAGTTGGCTCGCCGCGGGCGTCTATCGGCTGGTGGTCAGGTATCGCAGCCGGCTCCCGGGCCGGTCGACAGCGTGTGGGTCGAGCCGCTGACGGACGGGTAGTGAGCAGGTAGCCCGATCAGGTCTGGGCCCCGCTCTCGGCCACCACGCTGACCGGCTGGACGGGGAGGTTGTAGAGGGCGTCGTAGATCTGGCGGACGACCGGGCCGGCCACGTCAGCGCCATAGCCTGCCTGCTCCATGATGGCCGTGACTTCGTACTGTGGATTGGTGGCGGGGGCGAACGACGTGAAGATCGACGTGCTCTGCTTGCCTTGCACCTGCGCCGTCCCGGTCTTTCCGGCGATATCGTCGGCGGCCAGCGGCCCGGTGAAAATGCCGTAGGCCGTCCCGCTCGGGTTTTGCACCACCCCTTGCAGCCCGGCCAGTATCGCCTGCCGGTCAGCCGCCGACATCGGCGCGGTCCCCTGCTGCTGCGAGGCGTAGGTCTTCACCACGCGACCGTTTTGGTTCTCCTCGGCCTGGGCCAGCCGAGGTTGCCAGAGGGTGCCCCCGTTGGCGAACGTCGAGTAGGCGTTGGCCAGTTGCAGCGGGGTGACGAGATCTTCGAACTGCCCGATGGCCGTCTGGGCGCTGTCACCGGTGTACCAGGTTCCGGTCGCGTAATCCTGGGGGTGGAGCTTGTAGTCGTTGGCGACGCTCAGCGGGGTGGGAACCAGCCCGCTGTCCTCGCCGGGCAGGGCGACGCCAGTGGGCTTCCCAAAGCCGTATTCCGCGGCGACGTCCTGGAGGGCGTTCTCGGGGTAGGCGTTGCTGCTGTAGTACCCATCCCAGAGCTGGGCGCCGATCTCGTTGAAGTAGTTGTCACTCGACGCGGTGATGGCCTGGGTGAGGTTGATCGGTCCCAGGACCTCTCCGTCGTTGTTGGTGAAAGTCTGGTTCCCGATCTTGATGCTTCCGGTGTCGTCGAAGACGGACGTGGGCGTGATCAACCCGTACTTGAGCCCGGCGGTCGCCGTGACCAGCTTGAACGTGGATCCCGGGGCGTACTCACCCTGGATCGTGCGGTCCAGCAGGGGCTGGTTGGCGGCCGGGTTGTTGAGGGCGGCGTACTCCGAGTTGCTGATCCCGCCGATGAACTCGTTGGGGTCGTAGTCCGGATCGGTGGCCAGGGCGATCACCGCCCCGTTTTGCGGGTTCTCGACCACGGCCGCGGCGGCGGGTGCCGGGAACTGGGTGCCGTTGTGGGTGGACTGCCGGGCCGCGACCAGTCCCTGTTCGAGCGCGACCACCGCCGCTTGCTGGACCCGGGCGTCGATCGTGAGCACCAGGCTGTGGCCCTGGACCGGGGGCGTGGAGCTCAGGGTGGTCAGGACCTCGCCCTGGCTGTTGACCTGGACCTTCTCCACACCGGGGGTGCCCCGCAACACCGACTCGTAGGTTGCCTCCACGCCGGCCAGACCGATCTGGTCGTTGGGCAGGTAGCCCTTCGATTTCAGCTGCTGGTACTGGCTCTGACCGATCTGGCCCACATAGCCGACGATGTTGGCGGCGGCGGCGCCCCAGACGGTGTAGTCGCTCACCGACTCGGTGGTGGCGGTCACCCCGGGGAACAGCCCCGGGTTCTCCTGCACGTAAAGGATCTGCTGGGCCGTGGCGTCCGGCATGACCGGAACGGGGCCGTAGGGGCTGTACTGCAAGTTGTTGATGGCCGAGTTGAGCTGCTTAGCGGTCATTCCGAGCAGCGGCGCCAGGCGGGCGACCATCGCCGGATTGTCCACCGCAGCCTGTCGCTCGACCTCGATCACCGGCTCGTTGATCGTCCCAACCAGGGCTCGGCCCTGGCTGTCGTAGATCCACCCCCGGGGGCAGGGGTGTAGATCAACTCCACGCCGTTGTTCTTGGCGGCGGCCTGGGCCTTCGGGGCGTTGATCACCTGGAGGAACCACAGACGAGCGAAGAGGGCGACGAACAGGCACGCCACGATCACCACCAGGATGGTCAGGCGGACGTGGGTCGAGGGTTGCTCCGAGGGGGCGGCCAAGGTACCTGTATCCCTATCACTGCCGGGTGCCTGGTTCCAGCCAGCTTTGGCCGTCGCGGCCGGGCTGGACCTCTCCTGAAACCGTATTCCCGCAGGTCAGGAGGGGTCGCAACCGGAACGGTCACCTACCGTCCGGCTTCTGATGGCTCCCCTGCGGCGATGGCGTCGATGAAGTCCAAGGTGGCGTGCGAGGACGTCAGCCGCCACTCCGCCAGCACCTCGTCGAAGCCCTCCGATTTGTCGCGAGCCCGCTCGAGTTTGGCCAGCTGCGGGAGCAGGCGTTGGCGCTGGGCTGCGAGCAGGGGTCGCGAGTCGCCACCGGACCGGTCGAGGAGCGCCAACTTCAACAGCAGTAACGAGCGAACGTCGCGGACGTGGTCGACCGGTTCGGACAACCAGTGCCGCACCGCGAGCTCGCCCGCCGGGGTGGTCACCAAGATGGTTCGATCCGGCCCTCGGCCACTCCGCTCTGTACCGCGCTTCTCGATCAACCCCATCTGATCCAGCTTCCGCAGCGCCTGGTACACGAGCGGCCTGCGCATCGTCCACACCCTCCCGAGCTCACCGCCGGGCGCCAGGAGCTGGGCGATCGCAAAGCCGTGCGTGGGTCCTTCGCCGACGGCCCCGAGGACCGCCCATTCGCCAGGAGACAGCTCGAGCGGGTCGCCTACCTCCACGGGACGCACTCTAGCGACCAGACTGGATCGGGTCCCGAATGGCAGCACGCCGGATCCAGGCCGGATCAGCGCCCGGATCCTCGCCGGATCTACGCCTGGATCAGCGCAGGCCGGCAAACAGGTCGTCTTCGGGAACGGGCTGCCCGGTGCGATCCCGGGCCCGGACGAACGCCTCGCGGCCCAGCAGGTCCGCGAATACCTCCCGGCTCATGCCAAGGAAGAAAGCGTTGTCCGATTGACTGGCGTGGGCCGCCAAACTGTCGTACTTGCGGTCCGTCGTGGCCGAGCAGTCGACGTACGTGGTAACCAGCTCGTCAGGGGTCCCGAAGTCGGGATCCGATTCGACCGGGTCGGGCGGCTCGATGCCGTGGGCGCGCAGCACGTCCGCCATGCCGGCCAGCGACGATCTCGGGACCGCCGTGTAGTACACCTTGTCCGGGATGCCGGTCAGATCGGCGGCGGCCATGGTGATGCGGTGGGCCTGCACGTGGTCCGGGTGGCCGTACAACCCGTGTTCGTCGTAGGTGACGACCACCTGCGGCTGGTAGCGACGGATCAGAGCCGCCAGGCGGGCTGCCGGCTCGTCGACGGGTACCGTCCAGAACGCACCGGGGTAGTGGTTTTGCGGCCACCCTTCCATCCCCGAGTCGCGATAGCCGAGTAGTTCGAGATGGCGGATGCCGAGTACCGAGCAGCTGGTCTCGAGTTCCTTGCGGCGCAGCGCCACCACGGTCGCTTCGTCGTGGCCGGGCTCGCCAGGTTTGATGCCGCCCGGGCTGTCCCCGAGCTCCCCGTTGGTGCAAGTCACGAGCACGGTGGTGACGCCCTCGTCGGCGTAGCGCGCCAGCGATCCGCCCGTACCCAGGGCCTCGTCGTCTGGATGGGCGTGCACGGCCATGAGCGTCAGTGGTTGGCTGGGCATGCGCCCAGGCTAGGGACTGCCGGGCCGAAAGCCGCCGGCGTTCTGGCCACTTGGTCACCTCGCCCCATCACACCCGGGCGGTACGGCCGGTCAGTTCGCTCCATCACACCCTGGGCGGTACGGCCGGTCAGTTCGCTCCATCACACCCCGGGTGGTACGGCCGGTCAGTTCGCTCCATCACGCCTCGGGTGGTACGGCCGGTCAGTTCGGCCCATCACGCCCCCAGGTGGTCCGCATCCTTTTTTGGTATCTAATCCGCGTAATACGCGGTTTAGATACCAAAAAAGACCCGTCTGGCGGCGGGCTTGCGCCGGGCGGCGGGCGCCGGCCGGGACGGGCCTCCACCGTTCACCGGGCCTTCGTCGGGCCCCGGCCGGGACGGGCTCGCCGGGCGGCGGGCTTGCGCCGGGTGCCGGGCGCCGGCCGGGACGGGCTTCCGTCATGCGCTGGGCCTCCGCCGTATACCGGGCGTCCGTCGTGTGCCGGGCGTCCGCCAAGAATGAGCAGCCCGGGGGTGCTCCGGGCCGGCGGGTCGGGTCAGTCGCTCCAGGCGTGGAGGGTCAGCCAACTGGTGCCGGGGCGCGTCTCCACCAGGCGATGAGGGACGTGGGCGGGCAGCAGCACCCAGTCGCCACTGGTGAGGTCCATGCGCTCCTGCGGACCGACCTCCAGCACGGCGGCGCCGCTCAGCACCACGACCCACTCGTCTTCGGGCTGGTCATAGGCGACCGGAGCGGGGAGGCTGCCGCTCAGGATCTGCTGGATGACCACTCCGCCGATCCGGCCGATCTGGACGGTTCGCTCACCCTGTTGTGGTGCGTCGGCTGGCTCCAGCAGCCGGCCGCACCTGAAGTCCTCCTCGCGGTCAGGCGACGTGGTAGACCCGGGAGGCGGTCTCCGACAGGACCTTGCGCATGACGTCGGCGCCGACGATCTCGATGTCACGCCGGATGATGTCCGCCGGCGTCTCCGGGTGCTCCATCCCTGGATACAAGCAGGTCGGGTGCGGGAAATCGGTCTCGAACATCACGTTGTCCGCGTACTCGGGCAGCAGCGGCAGGGCTTTGCTCTCGAACCAGAACATGGTGTATACCTGGCGCCGGAAGTACTCACTCGGCAGCATTCGCTCGGGGTAGCGCTCGCGAGCGCCGGAGCCGATCCACTGCCAATCGAGGGCGTCGAGGAGGAACGGGACGTAGCCGAATCCGCTCTCGACCGACACGAAGTTCAGCTCGGGGAAGCGCTCGCAGACGCCGCTCGTGAGGAGCAGGCTGAGCGTGCGGCCGTTGCTGATCCAGTTGAGCGACGACCGGGCCGCGTTGTAGGCCGGGTCGAAGCCATCCCGCTTCATGGCCTCCTCGATCTCCGCCTTGCTGTTGCCCACGCCGACGTGGAAGTTCATCGACAGCCCCAGCTCCTGGGCCACCGCGTAGATTGGATCCCAATGCTGTTCGGGGAAATCGGGCAGACCGTGCTTCTCCAGCGTCGACGCCCACAACACGCCGCGATGACCCATCTGGTAGCAGCGCCGCAACTCTTCCACGGACGCCTGCACGTCCCAGAACGGGAGCATCGCCAAGCAGACGAAGCGTTCAGGGGCGGCTGAGGCGAACTCGGCCTGGTAGTCGTTGTAGGTCTGGACGCAGGCCAGCTTGAGCTTCTCGTCGGTGAGCGCCATGAAGGCGTGCCCTTCGAAAGCGATCACATTGGGATAAAGGACCTGGGCGTAGATGCCATTCGCGTCCATGTGGGCCAGCCGAGCCTTGGCGTCGTAGCAGGCCGGAAGGGCCTCGTCCAGGCTGGGCGGGCTGGATGGCAGGGGCTCCCGCCAGCCGGCCGTGCTGTAGCCGCCGACGGTGTTGCCCCAGTTATCACCTATCCGCCACCGCCACGTGTGACTGGCTTCGTGCAGCTCGACCCGGGGCGCGTCAGCGCGGAAGCGTTCGGGGATTCGAGCCGTCCAAAGGTCAACCGGCTCGGTCAAGTGGGTGTCGGCATCGACTACCCGCAGGTCGGTATCGGTAGCAACTGCCATCGTCTCTCCTAGCGGCAATCCAGCGGCGCTGGCTTCAGCACTCCTCCAAATCTAGCTCCGAACCGAGGATTCGGGCATGTCGTGAGTGGATGGCCCTCCCCTGATCGGTCTGGATCTGGGCTTCGCGTTCGGGCGTCGTAAACCGTGACCGACCAGAACAACTTGCCGGGTACCGGGAGAGGGACCGTCAGCTGCTAGCTGCGATTGCCATCGAGATAGTGGCCATCGGCGTCCCGGTGGCCCAGCCAATACAACGATCCGGTCTGGCTGTCCCGGCGGAACATGGCCGGGCTGGCGCCGATGGCCTGGAAGAAGCACTTGTCGCGAGCCTCGGTGTCGACCGAGTCCGCCCGGTCGAAGTCGCCGTTCTCGAAGCGCAGGGCGGCCCACTCCCAGTACCGGTCCGGCCACACGATCCGGTCCCGCCACACGATCCGGTCCGGCCACACGATCCGTCCGGCCACACGATCCGGTCCGGGCGGCGGTCGGCGAAGGACTGCACTCTCATCTGGGCATTCCCGATGACTGCGGCCTGCTCCAGGATCGAACGCATCCGGTCGTCGGGGGCGAACGGCTGGCCCTTGACGATCCCCAGCGCGGAAAGCTCGCCGTGGGCCACCCGGTAGCCCTCGAACGGCGGTTCGCTGTCCGCCACCTGGTGCAACGCCTCCCGGTGGCCCAGGTTGTCTTCCTATCGATCCGGGGTGGTGTCCTGCGGTATCGGGCTCAGGTCCAGGAAGACGGGGTCTTTCGACCCCGGATTGGTGCCAGGGGGTGGACCTTTACCGTCGTGAGCCGTTCCCTGCCGGCATGGACGTCGCCGCCGATCAGCGGGCCAGGTGGCCGCTCGATCACCATCGGGCCGGCCCGCAGATCCAGGAGCAGCGGCGCGTACGGGGTGTCCGAGTTCAGTGTCAGCCCGCCGTGCTTCGGCTCCGTCTCCAGGGTGCCGAACACCTCGTTGTCCACCAGGCCCAGCACCTCGTTCCCTTTGAAGAGGGCCTGCCCTGACGCGCTGGGTAAAACAAGCGGTAGCACCGCACCGCTCGGTACAGATCGCCCTCGTCGTACACGGGCTGACCGTATCGGCGGTGGGAAACCCACCCAGGAACTCGTACTGACCTGCCATCTGCTCCTCCAAACGTCGATGAGAGGGGCGCCGCAGCGGATCCTGGGCACGCGGCCTGGTGGGCCGCCGTTTGCGATGCGAGCAATGGGGCAGTTGATCTGCGGGAAATTTGCCGCCCGCTTCTTCTCATAAGCTGGGCGGACGGCTCGGGAACAATCGGAGAATGATCGCATGCTGACTGTCGAAGACGTGGAGGCGATCCGGATGCTTACGCATCGGTATGCGCTGTACTGTGATACTGGACAAATTGAGTCTCTCGTGGCGACGTTCTGCGATGAGGATCCGTCGTTCCAGAGCGTGGCAAATCCGGCAATAGTCGGCGTCCAGAATCTCGAGGACTATTACACGAGGGTACTGAGTGCCACCTCGCACCAGATCCACGTCAGCACCAATCACATTATCGAAGGTGATGGCAAAGAGGCGGATGGGTCGTGTTACGTGATATGTCGGAGTGTGACTCGCGATGGCGGCCGGATCGAGTTGTTTGGTGTCTACTACGACCGGTATGTCAAGACCGACTCCGGCTGGAGATTCCGATCGCGTCGAGCCGAGGCGCTCATTCCTTACGAGGTTCCCGCGCTGACACGCGATTGGGATCGGTATTTCTGGGGACTGGCGGAAGACACTTTGCGCGAGTCGTCCGGAGCCGATCCGGCGGCCGAGGAGATCCGGGTCCGCTACGTGGAGCTGATGGCAGCCAATCGCCATTTGACCGAGTCGTACGACGTTCCCCATAAGGCACCGCTTGACGAAGTGATCATTCCGCAGGCAGAGCGGTCTTGACCGCGGGCGACCTGGTGCCGGCAAGAGTCAGCTCAGGACTGCGGTTACGTCCGGAGCATGGCGTTGGAGTTCCGATGCGAGAGGATCGTTCCCAATGAGTGACTTGAACGGGAAAGTGGCCGTGGTGACCGGAGGAGCCTCCGGCGTCGGCCGGGCTACCTCCATATTGCTGGCCCATCGAGGTGCTCGGGTCGTGGTTGCGGACGTGAATGGTGAGGGCGCCGACGACGTGGCGGCGACAATTGGAGACGGGGCTGTCGCCTGCCGGGCGGACGTGGCGCGTGAAGAGGACGTCGTGGCCATGATCGACCTCGCCGTGACGCGATTCGGTCGGATTGACATCCTCCACAACAATGCCGCGCTGACGGGCGCCGGCGACCTGCATGCCTGGCGGGTCGACACGGATCTGCGAGGTATGGACGTCGAAGTCTGGGATCGGATGATGCAGATCAACCTCCGCGGCCCCATGCTCGGATGCAAACACGCCCTCCCCTACATGGTCGAACAGCGGGCCGGCGTTATCGTCAACACCACCTCGGTCGCCGGAGACCGGGGTCAGCCCTTTCGCTACGCGTACGGTACCTCGAAGGGCGCCTTGAGCACCCTGACGTTGTACGTGGCGACGGGTTACGGGCGCTTCGGGGTCCGGTGCAACGCAGTGGCCCCGGGCGTCATCCGCACGCCTGCCAGTTCCTTCGTCTCCGAAGAGACGATGCAGGACATGCTCCGCCACCACCCGGCCACCCGCCTCAGCGAAGCCGAGGACATCGCCCGGGTCGTGGCGTTTCTCTGCTCGGACGAGTCGGCTTCGATCAACGGGCAGGTCATCGCTACCGACGGCGGTCTGGCGTGCCACATGCCCTACTACGCCGACATTGTCGAGCGGACCAAGGAACCCGCGTTCGCCATATCGGACCAGACAGGGTCCGCGGCGCCAACGACCAGACCGGGCTCGACGGATTAACCCAAGAACGAGCGGAATAAGGAAATGACCGTTGGCAATTCCAACACGATGCATGCCTGGGTGGTGAGCCAGCCGGGGCCGATCGAAACCAGCCCGCTGAGGTACGTGGAGAAGCCTGTACCTGCGCCAGGCCCGGACGAATTGCTCGTGCGGGTCCGAGCGTGCGCGGTCTGCCGCACCGACCTGCACGTGAGCGAGGGTGACCTGCCGGTCCACCGGGAGCAGGTCACACCTGGGCACATGGTGGTGGGCGTGGTGGCGGCCCGGGGCGAGGACGTTGGCGACTACGCCGAGGGAGATCGGGTGGGCGTGGCCTGGTTGCGATACACCGATGGCGCGTGCGCCTATTGCCGCCACGGCCGCGAGAATCTTTGCCCGAACTCGCGCTACACCGGTTGGGATGCAGACGGGGGCTACGCCGACTACACGACCGTACCGGCGGCATTCGCCTACCGGCTGCCGGACGGCGTCGGTGACGTCGAACTGGCCCCGTTGCTGTGCGCCGGGATCATCGGGTACCGGGCGCTGCGGCGTGCGTCGCTACCGGAGCACGGCCGGCTGGGCTTGTATGGATTTGGCGACAGCGCCCACCTGGTCGCCCAGTTGGCCCTGGCCGAAGGGGCGACGGTCCATGCGCTGACCCGGGGCCAGGCCTCCCAGCGGCTGGCGCTCAAACTGGGCGCGGCGTCGGCAGGAGAAGCGTACGACACCCCGCCCGAACCCCTGGACAGCGCCATCCTGTTCGCGCCCGTCGGCGACCTCGTGCCGGTTGCTATGCGGGCGCTCGACCGTGGAGGAGTCCTTGCCGTCGCCGGCATCCACCTCACTGACACGCCGCCGCTCAACTATGAGCACGAGCTGTTCTACGAAAAGGAACTCCGCAGCGTCACCTCCAACACCCGGCAGGACGGACGGGACTTCCTCGCCCTTGCCCTGCGGCACGGCATCCGGGCCACGACCCATGTGTACCCGATGTCGCAAGCGCAACAGGCGTTGCAGGATCTCAAAGCGGGCGCGTTCGACGGGGCAGCTGTTCTCGTCAACGACTCGGAAGTCGAGCCGTAGCCGGGTGTACGGTGCCTACTACAGATAAATGACGACAAACTCTCACTCTGTATTTGCCGGCCGCGACCCTTCCGTCCCCAGGTGAACCGCTTGCGACGTCAACGACGAGCGACAGGGTTGGAGGAACGGGACCCGAGACGGGCGCGCCTCTACTCGTCGAATTGCCGTACTGGTTCGAGGCGCGCGTCACTCATACGGTCCAGCGCGGCTCCACGAGTTACCTGGGATGTATCAGACATCCAGGCATTCGTTGCACTTTTCGTGGTCAGACCCCCACCTCCGGAGAGGAAATGGGGCGTCCGTGATCGCCAGAAGGCTTCGCCGCGTGCGATCGAATGTATTCGGGTGTTTAGGTTGACTCCGTTCGCTCAATCGACTACGTTCCAGCGGACTTTTATAGGGGACAAGGGGTACCGCGACGAGTCGCCCGGCCTGGCGCAAAGAGGCGCGACTGGGAGCGAACGCGGTGCCCTGAGGGGGCAGTTTGGGGTATCCGTCGATAGCTCGTGGGCAGCGTTGGGCATGCCACCGGTTTCGGAGAGGCTGGATCCGGTTTTGTCTGGCCTGGTTGACCGCGGCGGCCATGTTGGCGCTGCAGGTGAGCCGAACGCACCCGGCATCGGCCGCTCCGAGAGCGCCGGAGGCGAGGCCAGCCGGCGCCGCGGCCTGGCCCGCTGGCGTAGGTGTCCTCGAACTTGACGGCTCTCTGTTCGTGCCTGGCGCCAGCTTTCCGCCGTGGTCCAACCTGGTCGCCCCCGTCGTGGGGTGGGCACCCCGTCCCGGGGGCGGTGACTGGGAGGTAGCCACGGATGGAGGCGTCTTCACCCGAGAAGCCCCGTTCTTCGGCTCCTTGGGTGGAATCCGCCTGGCCCAGCCGATCGTGGGGATGGCGGCCACCCGGGATGGCCGGGGGTATTGGTTGGTGGCTGCCGACGGGGGAATCTTCGCCTTTGGGGACGCCCGGTTTTATGGGTCGTTGGGTGCTATTCAGTTGGCCCAGCCGATCGTGGGAATGGCGGCCACCCGGGATGGCCGGGGGTATTGGTTGGTGGCTGCCGACGGGGGAATCTTCGCCTTTGGGGACGCCCGCTTCTACGGTTCTGTCGCCGGGCGGGCGTCCGCTCCTGCCGTGTCCGTCACCGCTGCCCCCACAGGGTACGTGGCGACGCTGGCCGACGGTTCGGTCTGGAGGTTCGGGGCCGGACTCCGGGCGGCTGACGTCCTCACCCTGCCGCTACCGGCCAGCGAACGTCTCAACTACCTCCAGGAGCGGATCGCGGCCACGGTCGTCCAAGTGGCGTTGGCCCAGGTGGGGACCCCTTACCTTTTCGGCGGTGCGAGGCCGGGTGGCTTCGATTGTTCGGGCCTGACGCAGTACGCCTATGCGGCCGCCGGGATCCAACTCCCTCGCACGGCCGCCGAGCAGTTTGCGGCCACGCCTCACGTGGCCTTGACCGATGCCCGACCTGGTGACTTGCTGTTCTTCTACCCCGGCATCACCCACGTCGGGATATACCTCGGTGACGGACTGATGGTGGACGCTCCTCATCTAGGTGCGTTGGTGCGTGTCGAACCGTTCGAGCCCTGGTTCGGTCCGGTCATGGGGGTCGGCCGGCCGGCGTGAACGACGGGCACCCGCATCCCCCTGCTGGCAGGGGGATGCGGGCGGTGACGGCGACCGATGCAGCCGCCACCAGCCAAAAGGTCAGGGCCGACCGGTCCACCCAGACCGAATACGCGGGGCCGATTCTTTATCTTGCTTATCATCTTTATCGGATAGGATGTCCCGGTGGCGCTCACGGCAGCGAAGGTCCACTTGGGGGTAGCCCTCGAGGGCGCCGGATGGCACCCCGGAGCATGGCGTCTGCCTACCGCAGGCGCCGACCGGCTGTTCGACCCGACGTACTGGGTCAACCTGGTCCAGGAGGCCGAAGCCGGCCTCCTGGATTTCGCCTCCTTCGAGGACGCCCTTCGCCTGCAGTCAGACGATCCATCCGGCGTCGACGGGCGGAAGGATCGGGTGAGGGGTCGGCTGGACGCAGTGCTCGTCGCGTCGCGGGTGGCCCCCGCGACCAGATGGATCGGGTTGGTCCCTTCGGTCACGGTCACCCATACCGAGCCGTTCCATCTGTCAAAAGCCATTGCCACCCTTGACTACGTGAGCCGGGGGAGAGCGGGTGTGCGCGTACAGGTTTCCGCCCGGGCGGATGAGGCCCGCCATTTCGGTCGGCGGACGCTCCTCGACGGTCCGGAGAGCGACCACGGCCCATCGGGGGAGGTAGCGATTGCCGGGGATCTACTCGACGAGGCTGCGGATTGGGTCGAGGTCGTTCGTCGGTTGTGGGACAGCTGGGAGGACGACGCCGAAATCAGGGACCGAGCGACCGGACGCTTCATCGACCGCCACAAGCTTCACTACGTCGACTTTGCCAGCCGCTTCTTCTCCGTGCGGGGTCCGTCCATCACACCTCGTCCGCCCCAAGGTCAACCTCTGGTCGCCGCCCTCGCTCACGGACCGCGCCTGTATCACCTTCTCGCCACCTCCGCGGATCTCGGTTTGGTTACGCCCAAGAGCCGAGAGCAGGCCGCGGTGGCCGTCGAACGGATCGCCCTCGAGAGCTCTCGCTCCGGGCGAGCCGGTTCCGAGGTCGCCGTCCTCGCCGATCTGGTGGTCCTCCTCCACGAGTCTCCAGCCGCGGCGCGGCAAGCGCTCGAGGCGCTCGACGAGCTGGCCGGCACGACGTACCGCAGCGACGCCGCCGTCTTTGCCGGAACGACATCGGACCTGGCCGACCTAATCGAAGACTGGTTCGCCGCGGGCTTGTCGGGGTTCCGTCTGCGACCGGCTCGACTGCCGTTGGATCTGGAGTTCATCAGCCGGCACCTGGTGCCCGAGTTGCAACGGCGAGGCCTCTTTCGCTCCTCCTACGAGGAGACCACGCTTCGCTGTCGTTTCGGTTGGCGCCGGCCGATCAACCGGTATGCCCCTGTGTGAGAAGGAACCGCATGGACCGCCCACAGAAGCAGATTCATCTCGCCGCTCACTTCCCTGGTGTCAACAACACCACCGTGTGGAGCGAACCAGAAGCGGGAAGCCATATCGAGTTCGACTCGTTCGTGCGGTTCGCCGAGATCGCTGAGCGCGGCAAGTTCGACTTCCTTTTCCTCGCTGAGGGCCTTCGCCTTCGGGAGCAGAACGGCGTGATCTACGACCTCGACGTGGTCGGCCGGCCCGACACGTTCACGGTCCTTGCCGCCTTGGCGGCGGTGACCGAATACCTGGGACTAGCCGGCACGATCAACTCCACCTTCAATGAGCCCTACGAGGTGGCCCGTCAGTTCGCCAGCCTCGATCATCTTTCCGGCGGGCGGGCGGCGTGGAATGTCGTGACCTCCTGGGACGCGTTCACCGGCGAGAACTTTCGCCGCGGCGGGTTCCTGGCCGAAGAAGACCGCTACGAAAGAGCGGCTACCTTTCTCCAAACCACCTGCGAGCTGTTCGACTCGTGGCGTGGCGGCGAGATCATCGCCGACAAGGAACCTGGTGTGTTCCTGACCGACCCGACGGCCGGTCGTTTTGCCCATCATGACAGGCACTTCGATATCGAAGGACGGTTCAACGTGCCCCGCAGCCCGCAGGGCCGGCCGGTGATTTTCCAAGCGGGTGACTCCGACGACGGTCGGGAGTTCGCGGCGGCCGAGGCCGACGCCATATTCAGCCGCCATGGCAGCTTTGCGGATGGGCGGGCCTTCTATACCGACGTCAAAGCCCGGTTGGCCCGTTACGGGCGGCGTCCCGAACAACTGCTGATCCTGCCGGCGGCCACCGTGGTACTCGGTGACACCGACGAAGAGGCTCACGAGATCGCGGGCCTAGTGCGGCGCCAACAGGTGAGTGGTCAGACGGCGCTTCGCTTCCTGGAGCAGGTGTGGAACCGAGATCTTTCCCGGTACGACCCGGATGGGCCATTACCGGAGATCGATCCGTTGCCTGGTCACAACACGGTGGCTCGAGGCCGGGCCAGCGTGCGCATGTACCGGGATCCCGTGGCCACCGCGGCCGAGTGGCGGGCTCGGGCCGACACGGAGCACCTCTCCATCCGGGAGTTGATGATCGCGGTCACGGCTCGGCCAACCTTCGTCGGTAGCCCCGCCACCGTGGCTATGGAGATGGACCGTCTGGTGCAAGGTGATGCCTGTGATGGATTCATCCTGGTTCCCCACATCACCCCGGCGGGGCTCGAACCGTTCGTTGAGCAGGTCGTACCGATTCTGCAGGAACGGGGCGTGTTTCGCGCCGAGTACTCCGGACCGATGCTTCGCGATCATCTCGGTCTCACGGTGCCCGACGCCAGTGCCGTGCCCAAGCGGGTGGCCTCGTGGTGATCCTCGACAAAGCAGCAGGCCGGTCGGAGACTGCTGTTCCTTTGGGAGTGCTCGACCTGGTACCGGTCCCGTCGGGCGTCACGCCGGGGCGAGCGGTGCGCAACAGCATCGATCTCGCCCTCCAGGCCGAGAACTTCGGCTATGCCCGCTACTGGTTCGCTGAGCACCATTTCAACCCGGGTGTGGCCGGCACGTCCCCGGCGGTCATGATGGCCCTGGTGGGCGCAGCTACCCAGAAGATCCGGGTAGGTTCAGGAGCGGTTCAGATGGGCCACCGCACCGCCCTGGCCACGGTCGAAGAGTTCGGCCTCCTGGATGCCACCTTTCCGGGCCGGGTCGATCTAGGACTCGGGCGATCTGCCGGGCGCCCTTCAGAACCCGCTTCGGTGACGGCAGCCGGGGTCCCGGCGACCGAGGGCTACGCGCCCAACGGCCTTCGGATACCCCGACGGTTCTCCTACACCCATCTGCTCGCGTCGCCTCGGTTGGCCATGCAGAAGCGCCTGCTCCAGCCGCCGGGCGCGTCCCCACAGAGTTACACCGAACAAGTCCAGCAACTGCTGGAGCTCCTCGAGGGCAGCTTTACGTCCGAAGAAGGCGAAATAGCCCACGTGGTGCCGGGCGAGGGCGCGAATATCGAGGTGTGGATCCTTGGCAGCAGCGGCGGGGAAAGCGCAACGGTGGCAGGAAGAAACGGCCTCCGCTTCGCCGCCAACTATCACGTCAGCCCGGCCACCGTGCTCGAGGCGGCTGAGGCCTACCGGGCCGCCTTCTGTGCCTCGGAACACCTGGACCAGCCCTATCTGGCCGTGTCGGCCGACGTGGTCGTGGCCGAGGACGACCGCACGGCCCGGAGGCTGGCGGCGGGCTACGCCCCGTGGGTGCTGAGCATTCGGACCGGCGCGGGCGCCATCCCTTTCCCCACCGCAGAAGAAGCCGAACAATGCCGCTGGACCCCCGAGCAACTCGAGCTGGTCGCCGACCGGCTGGAGACCCAGTTCGTCGGCAGCCCAGCCCACGTCGCCGATCAACTCGAACGACTCAGGGATGCCACGGCCGCCGACGAACTGATCATTACGACCATCACCCATAATCATGACGACCGGGTGCGTTCTTACCGGCTGCTCTCGGAAGAATGGCATCGCCGAGGCGCCTTGGCCACGATGGGCCGCCAGTGGACCTGACGGTCCTCGTGGGCAATCCGAAGCCGGCGTCGCGCACGCTCGAGGCGGCGGTCAGCGTGGCCAAACGATTGACAGGAGAACCGCCGCGGCAGGTGATCGACGTGGCCGCCTACGGGTCCGCCGTACTCACCGGGGACAGCCCGGCGATGGCGGACGCCATTGGCGCGGTGCTGGGCGCCTCGGGCTTGGTGGTCGCGTCACCGACCTATAAAGCCTCCTACACCGGGCTGCTCAAGGTGTTCCTCGACCACCTGCCATCGCAAGCGCTCGCCGGAGTCGTGGCGTTTCCCATAATGCTCGGTGGGGCCTGGCAGCACGCCCTCGCCCCTGAGGTGTTTCTCCGACCGGTACTCGTGGAGCTGGGAGCCACGTGTCCGGTTGCCGGCCTGTTTCTTCTGGATTCCGACTATCTGGACCCGCCCGGCCTGGCGGAATGGGTCGACAAGGCCCGAGCCTTCGTTGCCGCGCCCTGACCGGAGCGGCGCCTCCGCCCGACCCGCCGTCCACCCGAACCCGCGTCAGATTGTCGGCTACGCCGTTCCCTCTTCGAGTGCGGCCAGGTCCCCTTCCGTGGTGCTGACGGTCGCGAGGAAGTTCGCCGGCCGAGGATCAAAGAACGTCATCGACCTGAGTGGCGGGGAGTACACGTGCACACTGAGCGCCCGCTCTGGACCCGGATTCGAGACTTCGTGCACCCGGGTGCGGGGGATCGTGACGGTGTCCGGGTGGTTGATGACCCGATGGCGGACGGGGTGGCGCCATCGGAGGTCGGTGTACGCCTCGACCAGCTTCCCGCGGGCCACGGCGACGACCCCCTGCGACCCGCCGTGGTCATGCAGTTCGAGGTTTCCAGACGGCAACCAGGAAATCAGCCAGGCGTCGTAGAGGTCGGTCTGCAGCAATTGCGTGTAGCTGCGCCGGGTACCCCGGATCCACGAGTGGTCGGCCTCGGGAGCACTTTGGGCCAGGCCGGCTGCGATCACGGCGAGGGCGTCGAGGGAGAGTCGTTGGTCGCGCGGCCCGCGGCCTGCGGGGTGGGCCTGTTGGGACGCACTGGCGGCGCTGGCGGCGCCAGAGATTAGGGTGAAGGTAGGGACGGGCGCGTCGGAGAGCGACGAGACAGCGAACATGGGATGCCTCCGAAAGTGGCGAACAGATAGAGGTCTGGTGGCCGGGCGGCCATGACAACAGCTCCGTTCAGGTACAGCGCTCGTCGAAACAGAGACGGCGGCCCGTGCGCCAAGAGGCGTTTACGAAGGGGAGTAGGGCTCGCACGTTCGTGAGCCTATCACGATAAATCTGATCGGACAAGTCATATTTGACGGAACGGACCTCTACCCTCGCGCCCGTCCAAAGCTAAGGAGCGGGCGGTAGACGTCGACGACCTCGGTCGACCGCGCTCCCGAACGGGCTGCCGCGGCCAACTTCGAGGTACGCCTGCAGGCTCGCCATGTAGTGGTTCCAGCTGCGAGTGCACATGTCGATGCACTCCAGCTCCTCGCTTAGTCCCTGGTGATGGAAATGAAGCTCGGAGGTGTCGTCGGCGATCACGGTGATGACGAACGTGGGCCTGGTCCCGATCCAGTCGGGGAGAAATGGGCAGTCGGTGACGGACCATCGCACCGCCGTCGGCCGGGTGGCTTCGTCGACGTGGATCACCAGCGGTTCGGGCGCATTCATCATGAATTCGAGCTGGCCACCGGTAGAGCCGGATCCGGTGACAGGGTTCCACCAGGCCGCGAGCCCGGTGACGGTGGTCAGGGCGTCGAAGAGGGCGTCGGGCGCCGCGTTCACGCGGATGGTCGTCTGGTAGTCCGTCGGGACCCCGGAGCGCGGGTCGGTTCTCGTCATGGTCAGGTTCCTTTCATTTCGATTTGCTCTTCGTCGTGGGGCGAACGGATCCACCCCGGTCGAGGTGGTCTTTTAACGCTTCGAGGCGCTCGTCCCAGTCGGTGGCCAAGGCGGCGAGGAACTGCTGGGCGACCTGGACGGGCGTCGAGTGGAGCCGGTAGCGCACTCGCCGCCGCTCGCCGGGTTCGGGGATCACGAGGCTCGCGTCGGTCAGCAGGACCAGGTGTTTGGCAATTGCCTGACGGGTTATGGGTAGGCGGTCGGCCAGGTCCGTGGCGGTGGCCGGACCTCGGGCCGCCAGGGCGGAAAGGATCGCTCGTCGGGTGGGGTCGGCCAAGGCTGTAAAGACCTGTTCGGCGATCCCCTCGACGTCACGCGGCATCGAGGTAGCCCGCCAGGTCGCCGAGCTCGTTGTCCCATCCGTCCGCGTGGCTCTCGTAGGTTTTGTGGCGGGAGTCGTCCGGCAGCTGGGCGAAACCGGTCTCGACTACCCGCAGCCGGGTCCCGTTATTCAATACTTCGAGGGTGAACTCGACATAGGTGCGGCGAGGATCGTCATCGGGCAGATCCGGAACCCGCCAGGTGAACCCGAAGACCGAAGGCTCCTCGATCCGTTCGACCTTCATCTCCACCGTGAGCCCGCTCTTGAAGGTCATCTGGGCCGCCCCACCCGGGTGGAGATCGATCGTCGCCTTCTCGCCGAACCAGGCGGACAAGCCCTGCGATGTGGTGAGCGCCGCCCACACCTCCGCTCGGGGGTGAGCAAGGTCCACACTTCGCTCGATCCGGTCCGGAAATCCCATGGCGGCCCTCCCATATGTCGCAACCAACAAGTTGCCATAGTATGGCAACCGCATGGTTGCGTCAAGGCCCAGTCACCTTCCCCTGTCGCTGCCCGCCTCGATGAGCCAGGCCACGACGGCGTCCTCGTGCTGGGCGTGGGCTGCCTCGAGTGGCGTCTCTCCAGACCAGGGAGCCGGCCAGTCCCTGTCCGCGCCCTGTTGAAGAAGGTGGCGGGCCGCTTCGAGCTGGCCGGCCCGGCATGCGTTCCAGAAGGCGACGTCGAGATCTTCCTGGCTCGGCGCGGGAACCGAGCTGAGCCGCGAACGGACGAGTGGCATCAGCCCGAGGGCGGCAGCGTGAGACAGCCCGATCTCGGCCCCGCGCTCGTAGAGACGCCGGAGCGCATGCCATTGGGCGTAGCCGAGCGCGGATTGGGCGGGTGGTCCGCCGCCGATGGACGAGCCTGGGCATTCGATGTCCGCCCCGATATCAAGGAGGACGTCGATCAACTCGACGTCGTCGTTGCTGGCGGCCCAGTGCAAGGCGGTTTCGTGGTGACAGGTGGCGAACGCCTGGGCATCGACATCGGCTCCCGCCTCGACGAGGGAGCGGACGATGGCCGTGGGGTTTGGTCGATGTCCGGGGGCGTCGGCGTAGAAGTGGAGGGGCCAACGTGAGTTGATCGGTGTGGTGGCGAGGGTCGGGTCGTTGGCCAGGTGGGCGGCCACGTCCTCGGCGTCGCCAAGTCGGAGAGCGGCGGCGAACGCCGACGAGTGCCGATCATGGTCGCAGTCACCCGGGGTCGAAGCCCTGGACGTCCCCAAGGGGGCGTCAAGGTTCTCTCGGTCCTCGTTCACTCTGGGTCCTCTCGTTGATGGCGGCCAGGGCCGCGAGCCCGGCCCGGAGCCCGGCCAGCTGTTCTGTTGACAGCATGGCGGTCAGCTGACGGTCGACCGTTTTGACGGCGGCGCGCACCGCTGCCGCGGCGGCTCGGCCGCGTTCGGTGAGCTCGATGTCCATGCGACGCCGGTCTTCGCTATTGATGTGCCGGTCGAGGTACCCGCGAACGACCAGAGTGTCGATGAGCTGGCTGGCCGCTTGGCGGCTCACCCCCAAGCTCTGGATGATCTCGGTCGCAGAGCCTCCATAGGTGGCCATTCCGCCCAGCACATACGGCCCGTTGCGCGGCAGATCGTCGAACCCGGCGGCAGCCAGCGTCGTGGCCATGGTGTGGCCGTAGCCACCCCGGGCGCGGCGGAGCAGCACGGGAATGTCGCTCGGATCGGAGCTCGGCGGTCTCGGGGCCATGACCCCTGAGCCTAGAGGCGCCAGGGGATGATAGGCAAGCTACTTGCCAGTCAAGCGGCTTGCATAATCTATCGCCGGACGCGGCTTGGTATGCCCGATGCCCGATGGCCGATGCCCGATGGCCGATGGCCGGATCCGGCCCGAAAACGGTCAGTAAAACGAGCGTGATCGGTTTTTACTGACCGTTTTTGGCGGCAGTCGTACGGAGAGATTTTTGCAAAAACGGTCAGGAAGAATCAGGACCGGGTTTTGTTGACCGTTTTGCCATCTGATCGTACGGGGATCCCGTCGAAAACGGTCAGTAAAACGGCAGCAGGGGCGTTTTGCTGACCCTTCTGAATACCCGACCGCTGGTGCAGCCGACCGCCGGTACAGCCGACCGCCGGTACAGCCGACCGCCGGTACAGCCGACCACCGGTACAGCCGCCGGCCGGTCAACCCGCCCCGTTCTCTCCGGGCTTCCGAGCCAGGTATCCGACCACGTTGATCTCCGCTCGAAGCGGCAGCCCGTCACGAAGGTGCTCGTGAGCTTGCTCGACCGCGGCATCGTGGAAGGCTTGCTCCCCGACGTTCTGGATGGCCTCGTAGGCCGGCCCGCTCGATGCGAGCGCTCGGGCGTAGAGGTCGGCGTCGGCGAACTCCCAGGCGAAGGGCACGGCGACCCGTCGGACGTCCACGAATCCGCACGACTCCAGCAGCTGTTCGCCGGCGCCGGGGCGGCCGAGCGCCACCATGGCGGCCTGATTGTCGACTTTCTCGGTGGCGGCGAGACGGAACGGCGCCAGGGCCCACACGCCGGGCGAGATCTTCAGGTGGCCCCATACCGTCAGTCCAACCCGGCCGCCGGCGCGCAACACGCGGCGGATCTCTTCCACCGCGGCCGGGGTGGTGCCCCAGATACCGCGGAAGCTCGTAGCGACGTCGAAGGCCCCTTCTGCCCACGGCAACTGGTGCATGTCGCCTACGCGGATGTCGGAGCCCGGGTTCCGGAACCGGGCCACCTCCACCAGCCTGGAGGACGCGTCGATGCCGGCCGCGTCAGCACCACGGAGCCGCGCCAACTCGATCGCCAACCCGGAACCACACGCCACGTCGAGCAGCCGATCTCCCGTATCGATGCCCAGAAGATGGTGCAGCGCCACGTACTCTCGGCAGTTACCAGGCTCGCTCAGAGTCGAAAAGTCGACCGCCTTTCGGCCCCAGCCCTCGTCGACCACCTTCCAACTCTCGGGGTCAGGCCTACCTCTGTCCATGCCTGCCCTCCCTTCCCTGACCTCAGCTTGCCACGGCCGTGGACCAGGTGAAGGAAGAACGGCCCCAGCCGGGCCCAGGCGGAGGATGGAACAGTCGGGTTATTGTCCATGACCGTCGAAGTCGCATGCGAATGGGAGAGGAGTCGGGGGTGACGGGCTGTCTCGATGGAACCCGAGTCTTGGAGCTCGCCCGCTTCCAAGCGGGGCCGAGAGGCGGGATGCTCCTCTCAGATCTCGGGGCCGAGGTCATCAAGATCGAACGCCCGGGTGGTGAGGCGACGCGCCAGGATCCGCCGATCGTGCGCGGCCAGAGCATCTACTTCAGCGTGTACAACCGGGGGAAGAAGAGCATCTGCCTCGATCTTCGCCAGGAGGCCGGAAAAGACGTCTTCCGCGACCTGGTCCGGACGGCCGACTTTGTCCTGGAGAACTTCCGGCCCGGCACCATGGAGACGATGGGCCTCAGCTATGACGAGCTCCGAGCCATCAAGCCCGACATCATCATGATCCGGGTTTCCGCCTTCGGACAGGACAGTTCGTGGCGCGATAGGGCGGGATATGACCCGGTTGGTCAGGCCTTGAGCGGCTTGATGGCCCTGACCGGGCGGCCCGCCGGCAAACCGCTCGGCACCGCATCGTCGATCGTCGACCGGTTCACGGCGTTGCACGCCACCATCGGCGCCCTGGCTGCGCTCCGCCACCGTGATATGACTGGCGAGGGTCAGATCGTGGATGTTTGTCTTATGGACTCGGCGCTCACCTTGACCGAGATTCCCACGAGTTACTACTTGAGCACGGGCGAAGAGGGTGGGGAGGAGGGCCGGCCGGCGATCGATGCGGCCGACGGCCATGTCGTCGTCATGCCGGGACGAGGGAACATGAAGGACCGGCTCCTCGAAGTGCTGGGTGTCGCGCCAGAAGCGGACGAAGCGGTCGAGATGCCGGCGACGTCCCGAATCGGATTGCACCGTGAGGCGATCGCCAGCTGGTGTCGCGATCGGACCCGAGCAGAGATCTGCGACACGTTGGCTGACGTTGACGTTCCGGCTGCGCCCGTGCTTTCCATCCCGGAAGTAGCCGAGCTGCCGCACCTGTGGGAACGAGAAATGCTCGTGAAGACCCCGGACCCGATCGCAGGAGAGATTTACGTGCCTGGCCTTACCATCAAGTTTTCGAAGAGTCCCGGGGAGCTCGGGCCCGTCCCAACCGCCGGCGAGCATACCGACGAGATCCTCAACGGTCTCCCCAACTATGACGCCACGCGCATCTCCGAGCTGCGTTCCCAGCATGTCATCTGAGTCCGGCACCACCACCGCACGACTGGTGGCCGAGCGCAAGGACGGCGTGGGGTGGATACTCTTCGACAACCCCAGGCGCCTCAACGCACTCACGCCGGGGATGCTCGCTGACTTTCGTCGAACCATCGACGAGTTCGCCGCCGATGACGAGATCAGGGTCGTCGTGTTGCGAGGGTCCGGGGACACCGCGTTCTGCGCTGGCGGAGATCTTTCCAACGACTCATTTCCCAATCGGGCCCCGAGGCCAACCGGACAGGCGGACTTCCCGGTCCTGGACAAGCCCGTCATCGCCATGATTCACGGCGTTTGTATCGGCGGGGGGCTCGGCTTGGCCCTTTCCGCCGACGTGCGTATCGCGGCCGAGGACGCTCGATTTGGGATCCCCGTAGCTCGCCTCGGGTTCGCCTATCCGGTGGACATCATGCGCCGCGTCGTGGCTCTGGTTGGACCTTCCGCCGCCAGCCTGCTGGCCTTCACGGCAGACGTGATCGATGCGGGTGAGGCGTTACGCATAGGTCTGGTCGACCGCGTCGTGGCCAAGGACGCCTTGGACAGGGCGGTATCCGACTTGGCCCAGCGGATCGCGACGCGGGCCCCGCTGAGTGTCCAGGCGTCCAAGGTCACCATTCGGGCCGTCTCCGGGGAGCGACCCGAGGATGTGGAGCGCTCGCTCCAGATGATTGCCGCGTGCATGACCAGCGAGGACGCCAGCGAAGGTCGGGCCGCGTTCCTCGAGAAGCGGTCTGCTCGTTTCCAGGGTCGTTGACGGCGAAGGTGGCGAATCTCGCCGGGGTGGTCGCTCACGATCGCTTCAGTTTCCACGTGGCCAGCGGGGCGAAGACCAGGATGATCCCGGCGGTCCAGGCCAGGGAGGGCCACAGGTAGTAGGAGGCGGGGTGTCCGAGCAGCTGCTGTGCGGCCGTTCCACCCGTCAGCAACCTGACCGTGTTGCACATGAGGGTCATCGGCTGGTTGTTGGCGAAACCCTGCATCCATCCCGGCATGGTGGAGACGGGCACGTAGGCCGACGACACGAAGCTCAAAGGAAAGACCAGGAACGACAGCCCCTGGGCCGCCTGCGGGCTTCCCGCAAAGAGCCCCATCGCAATAAACAACCAGACGAAGGTGAAGCCGTAGAGGACGGTCAAGCCGAAGGCCGCCACCGCCTGAACGATCGAGCCGTCGATGCGGAAGCCGACGGCAAACCCTGCAGCCGTCATGACCAGCACGCCCCAGGCCACCAGAGCGGAATCGGCTCCGACCCGGCCCGTCACGATGGACAGCAGGCGGATGGGCAAGCTGCGGAGCCGGTCGAACAGCCCGCCCTGCAGGTCTTCGGCTGCTCCGCTGCTGGCGCTCATTCCCTGGAACAGGACGCCGGTCACGACGAAGCCAGGGACCAGATAGTCGACATACGACAGGCTGCCGGTGTGCCCCACGGCGCCACCAAAGACGTAGCGGAAGATCAGCAGGAACAGGACGCCCTGCGCCGTCCCCGCGATGATGAGGGCCGGCGTGCGTACGAACTTCTTGATGGTCCGGGCCGCCACCTGGCCGGAGGCGGCCAGATACGACGCGCCCAGGTTGGAGACGGGATCGGGGCGGGTCCGATCGGGTCGCTCCAGAGCGATGTCCATGGTCATGCGGCGTCCTCCGTGGCGGTGGGGTCAGGGGCAACGGGAGTGCTCGTGCGCCCGGTCAGGGCCAGGAACACCTCGTCGAGGGTGGGGCGCCGCAGCGAGATGTCCTCTACGGCGATGCCCGCGTCATCGAGCGCCCGGATGACAATGGGCAGCAGCTTCGCACCGGTTGGGGCGGCCAGCGAGCAGCGCCGGGTCGCTCTGTCCGTGGCCGGCTCCGTCACCCCGAGAGTCGACAGCACCTGAGCCGCCTGGTCCAGGGTGGGGATGTCGATGGTGTGCAACTCGATCATGTCCGCGCCGACGCGCGACTTGAGCTGATCGGGCGTGCCTTGGGCGATGACGCGGCCACCGTCGATGATGACGATCGACGTCGCCAGGTGGTCGGCCTCGTCGAGGTACTGCGTGGTCAGCAGGACGTCGGTTCCGGCCCGGTGCATGTCCCGGATCGCGTCCCACACCTCGATGCGGCTCCCAGGGTCGAGGCCCGTGGTCGGCTCGTCGAGCAGGAGCAGCTGGGGGGTGCCGACCAGGCTGGCGCCGAGGTCGAGGCGCCGCCGCATACCTCCGGAATAGGCGCGTACCTGGCGGTCGGCTGCGTCCGTGAGGCCGAGTTGCTCGAGGATCCGGCGGGCCGAGGCGACTGCCGTCCTCCGGTCCTGGCCATACAGGCGGGCCACCATCACCAGGTTCTCACGGCCGGTCATCATCTCCTCCACGGCAGCCGACTGGCCGGCCAGGCCGATCAAGCGGCGTACCGCCATGGGCCGGGTTACCACGTCGTGGCCGGCAACGGTCAAGGTGCCGTGGTCAGGTTCCAGCAGCGTGGCGATCATGCGGATGAAGGTGGTCTTGCCGGCGCCGTTGGGCCCGAGCATGGCCACCGGCTGGCCGGGGGGCAGGGTGAGACTCAGCTCCGAGAGGGCGTGGACCTTCCCGAAGCGCTTGCTGAGGCCATCGGCCTCGATAAGGGCGTGCACGGGCGCGCCTCCTTTCGTCGTTATTGGTCGGAGCCGTGGTGGGCCGGCTCCGAGAACATTCCCTGAGTGGGAGCCCGGACGACAGGAATGGCCTACGCTGAGTGGGCCGCCTCGGGCGCAGGTCCTTGTCGATCAGGCTCGTGGTGTGATGGATGGGGGCCGCGTGTTGCACCACGCGGCCCCTGTCATTCGGTGGGGAAGTCGAAGTTGAAATCGACCTCCTTTGGGTCGAATCCGTCGGTGTGGAACAGCTGCCACATGTCGAGCCCTTCGAGGGTGCCGGAGCTCATGTCCTGGATGAGTCCGTTGACGAACCTGAGCTCGGTGGCCAGCTGCTGCTCCTCGTACTCGCCCTCGAGCTCGAATAGTCGGGGCAGACCGCCATCGCGAGCGGCTTTCATGGCGCCACGCATGCCGGCCAACTTGACCTTGAGCGCGTCGGCCCGGGCCCGCAGCGCCATGAGCGCCTCGTCCGGGGGCAGCGAGGGGATAAACGACAATCCCGTCATGAACGCGGGGTACTCCTTGGCCGGAACGCCGATCAGGTCGGTCATCCAGTCGTTCATCTCTCGGGAACCCGTATCGGTCATCGCATAGACGGTCCGCTCGGGGCGCTTCCCTTCGCGCACCGTGCCCGTGGCCTTGATGAAACCCCGCTTCTCCAGGGACTCGACCACCGCGTAGAGGGAGCCGTAGTTGAGGCGGACACTCTCCTGCTTGGCCCGCTGGCGCAGGGTCTGTGCCACCTCATATGGGTGCATGGGCTTTTCGTACAGGCAGACCAGCACGGCAAGCGCCAAGGGATTGGCTCGGGACCATCTCGGCATATCCACAGATTATTCGACTCAGAATAATCTGTCAAGGATGAACCAGGGGGGTAACGGCGGTTGATGGCGGCATTGGCGGACCCGGTAAGCACCCGCACCGAATGCAAGGTGTATATTGCTTGTTACAGGTACCGCCTGGCGAGCTGGACGCTCGATCGACCGAGTTGGAGGGTGAAGATGACCGTCGCCAACGTAGATTTGCATGATCAGGTCCAGGCCATTCGCCAGGAGATCGACCATCCGATCATCGATTGCGACGGCCATTTCGTGGAGTTCCTGCCCGACCTGGTCCCGTTCTTGAAGCGGGCCGGCATCGAGAGCGAGGACCACCTCCGCTCGGTGTGTGCGAAAGCGGCGTGGGGGCTGTCGTTCAACGGCGGCTGGTCGAAGCTCAGCCGGGAGGAACGCCAGCGCGACCGGGTGGCCCGACCTTCGTCGCATGACTACGCCTCCAATCCACTTGACCGGGCCACGACCATGCTGCCCGAGCTGATGTACCAGCGGCTGGAGGAGATCGGGATCGACTTCGCCCTGGCCTACCCGTCGCTGGGCAACTTCGTCACCGGCATTGCCGATGAGAAGACCCGACGCATCGCCTGCCACGAGTTCAACGAGTACTCGATGTCGTTGTTTGCGCCGTTCGCCGACCGCCTCACCCCGCCTGCGGTCCTGCCGATGATCACGCCAGAGGAAGCCGTCGATGAGGTCGAGCACGCCCACAGCCTCGGCTTCAAGCTGGCGCTCATCCCGGCGTACGCCCGTCGCTACAGCGACACGACGCCACCGGCGCTGTGGTTCGACTCGTACGGGATGGACAGCCTCTACGACTACGACGCCCTGTGGGCCAAGACCACCGAGCTCGGGATCCCCGTCACCGGTCACGGTAACGGCTACGGCGACGGGTGGTTGGCTCGCCAGTCACCGTCCGAACTACGCCTTCAGCCACATGGGGCACTTCGCCACCGCCCAGGAGCTGCTCTGCCGCACGTTGCTGATGGGCGGTGTCACCCGCCGCTTTCCGCAGCAGCGGTTCTCTTTCCTCGAAGGTGGTGTGGCCTGGGCGGCCATGCTGTTCGCCGCGGTCATCTCCCACTGGGAGAAGCGCAACCCCGAGGCGATCCGCAAGCACGTCAACGAGCACCGGTTTTCCGACTCGGAGAAGGCGGAGTTCCAGGCTCTCGTGGGCCGCTACGGCGGTGCGATCCTCGAGCGGTCCGGCACCAAGGTGTTCGAGCAGGTCGAGGACTGGCTGTGGGACCAGCCCGGCGCAGGTGATCCCGAAGACGACGACTGGGCCGCGATCGGCTGCACTAGCAAGCACGACTTCGTCGATCGCTTTGTCGTGCCGTTCGCGTTCGGGGCGGAGTCGGACGATCCGATGACGGCGACGGCCTTCTCGTCGGCGAACCCGTTCGGCGCCCGGTTGAAGGTCCTCTTCAGCTCTGACATGGGCCATTTTGACGTCCCGAACCTGCTGGGGATCCTCGGCGAAGCGCACGAAGGGGTCGAAGACGGTTGGATGACGGCGCAGGACTTCCGCGATTTCACCTTCACCAACCCGGCGACCTTCCTCACCGACATGAACCCGGAGTTCTTCACGGGCACAAAGATCGAGAGCGCCGTCAAGAAGCTGCGCGCCGGCTGATCTGATCCGAGTCGCCCGCCGCGGTCATCGGGCCTGGTGACGGCCGGTAGGTGAGCACCACGTTGCCGGATTCGAACGGCCTCACGCCAGCGAGCCTGAGCGAGAGGCGGTGGGTCAGGTCCTCGAAGAGGGATCGGCCTTGACCGAGCACGATCGGGCAGACCATGACGCGCAACTCGTCGAGCAAGCCGGCCTCCGCCAGGTTGGCGGTGAGATGGGCACTGCCGAGCAGAAGCAGTTCCTTGCCGCCGCCAGCCTTGATGGCCAGTACGTGCGCGGTCGCTTCGCCCCGGATGAGGGTGGTCCCTGACCAGCTGGCGTCGGTGAGCGTGGTCGAGAACACCAGTTTCTGCATGGTGTTCATGCGTGAGGTGATGGCCGGGTCGTTGGCCTGGGCTTGCTCCGTCGGCCAGTGGGCCGCCATGTGCTCATAGGTCGCCCGACCGAAGCCGAGGGTGTCGGCATTGTCGAGTTGGCGGACCGCGAAGTCGTCGAACTCGCCGTCCACGTTCGACCAGTCGAGCTCACCATTCGGGCCTTCGTAGAAGCCATCGAGGCTGGTGAAGATGAATGCGGCCAGGGTTCGCATGGGCTGATCCTCCTCGCTGAGGTCCGGCTCACCGCTCGCCGGCGGCGAGTGAGACAGCCAACGCTTCGAGCAGGGACCGGGTCCCTTCTTCCCGTTGGGCGGCCGTCTCGTGGCCGTCGAGGAATACGCCCTGCTCGGTCAAGACGAGGTCGGTGGTGCCGCCCGACCCGTGAAACTCCACGGTGGTCACGGTCACTGACATCCGGGTGTCGCCGGCAAGCAACTCGGAGGTGGAGACGATCCGCCGGTCGGTGACGATGTCCCGGAACTCGGCGGTGTACGTATAGACGGGACCGTCCGGAGGACCGCCCCGATTGACCTCACGACCTCCCACTCGGAAGTCGAGCTCGTAACTGTGGCCAAGTGCGTCCGCCGACCCGGCAAACCAACGCGCCTTGCGATGGGGGTCGGCCCACGCTCCGAAAACGTTGGCCACGGGTGCGTCATAGGTCCGCACGATGACGAACGTGTCGTGGGTGACGGTGGATGGGGTCATTTGTTGTCCCTAGGGGTTGTGGTCTCTTCATTCAGAACGTCGCCCAACCGATCGAGGCGGGTTTCCCAGCCCTGACGCCGGTCGGTGATCCACTGTTCGGCCGCGGTCATGGCCGTCGGTTCGATCCGGCACATGCGCGTCCTTCCGATCTTGTCGGTCCTCACGACGCCACAGGCTTCGAGGACCTGAACGTGCTGGACCACGGCCGCCAGGGACATGGTCAGAGGACGGGCCAGCTCGCTCACCGACGTGGGGCCCAAGGAAAGGCGTTCCAGCATCGAACGCCTGCTCCGATCGGCCAGGGCGTGGAAGGTCCTGTCGAGGTCCTGCGTTTGGTCAAGCATGTGGTTGAGTATCGGACCGTCACCGCCGAAAGTCAAGTAGATACTTGACTGTCGAGGTCTCCGTCCAGCGGGGGTGGTGAGGGCAGCGATTAGGTTCGGAAGTGGAGAACGTCAGAACCGGCAACCAGCCCAGCTCACGAGGAGGTAGCGACGTGGCCGACGAGAGCGTCAGCACGACCGCCGTTATCAACGCCCCGGCGGAAGCCATCTTCGCCGTCCTGGCCGACCCAGCCACCCACGCCGCTATCGATGGCACCGGCTGGGTCCGCCAGTCGCTCGATGGCAAGCCGTTGACAGCCGCCGGGCAGGTCTTCCGGATGTCGATGTACCACCCGAACCACCCCGACGGCACCTATCAGATGGCGAACCGGGTCCAGGTGTTCGACCGGCCGACCACCATCTCCTGGGAGCCGGGGCAGGACGCCGCGGACGGTACCCAAACCTTCGGCGGCTGGATCTGGCGCTACGACCTCACGCCGGATGGACCTTCGAATACCACGGTCACGCTGTCCTATGACTGGTCAGCGGTCCCGGATCCCATTCGAGAAGTCATCGGATTCCCGCCGTTCCCTCCGGGCCATCTCGCCAACTCGCTCGCCCACCTCTCCGAACTGGCTACCTCCTGACCCGCCGACACCGCTGCCGGGCCCAGGCCCGAACCCTCGCCTAAGGGTCGAAAGAGTACCGGTCCCCGCGGACTGCGCCGGGATGGGGCGGGTTAGTCTCGACCAGTCTGCTGTGGCTGAGGATCGGATGGAATCGAATGGGTAACGTTGGGCGCGCCCGCTTGCGGGTTGGATCGACACTGCTGGTGCCGCTGCTGGCTGTGGCCATCTTGCTGAGCGCCTGCTCGTCGAGCTCCCACACTTCGTCGGCGGCGTCGAGCTCCACGTCGGAGCCGTCCAGCTCGGCTGCGAGCGGTAGCACGTCGACCACGGCCGGAGGGCCCGTCGCCGCGAATACCGGGATCAAGGTGACCGGCGCGTTCAACACTAAGCCGACGGTGACGTTCCCGGCCAGCGGGCCACCCAAACAACTCACCGAGCAGACCGTCATTGCCGGTAGCGGCACCCCTGTGGCCGCCGGCGACACCGTCATCACCAACTACGTCGGCGAGATCTGGCCGACGAAGGCCGGCAGCGCGCCCAAGGTCTTCGACAGCTCGTTCTCCCGAGGCGCCCCGACTGGATTCGTGCTCGGCACCGGCGCAGTGATTCCCGGCTTCGACAAGACCCTCGTCGGCAAGCGGATGGGGACGCGAATGCTGCTGAGCATCCCGCCCGTCGACGGCTACGGCTCATCGGGCAACTCCCAGGCTGGCATATCGGGTACCGACACCCTGGTGTTCGTGGTCGATCTGCTGGCCGACTACAAACCCGATGCCTCGGCGCCAGGAGTGACTGACAGCCAGCTGCCCGCCACCGGCTGGCCCAAGATCACCAACACACCTGGCCAGGAGCCCAAGATCACCAGCGTGGCCGGAGTAACAGCCCCGACCGCACCTTCCTCGAAGCTGCTGGTCAAAGGCAGCGGGGCCAAGATCGACTCGAGCAAGACCCTCGTGCTGCAGCTGGTCCAGACCGACGTCGCCACCGGGAAGCAGACGCAGTCCACCTGGGGTCAGCAGCCGCAACTGATCAGCGCCCAGACCGTCCTGTCGGTCGCCAGCGCCCTCAACGGCCAGAACATCGGCTCCCGTGCGATCGCTCTGCTGCCGGCCACCGCGGCCCAACCAGCGTCCGCTACGGCCTCGTCGCAACCGGCCGAGCCGGCCCAGATCCTGATCATTGACGTCGTCGGCCAGTTCTGACCAGGGCCGGTCGCCCCGGGCGGCAGACGGAGACCGAGCCCGGGTAGGCGGCGAGTCGGGAGGACACTTCTGATAGCCATCTTCAGATTGGCGAAATCAGAAGCGGGGCCCCTGCTCGAGTCCTCAGCCGACAGAGGCAGGCGTCGTGCTCAGGGCGCCGAGCGCCTCGACGATCGAGCCGGACGAACAGTCCTTTACCGACACACTGATGTGGGCCCCGGACCGGAGTTGCGAGACCGCAGCCACCGCTCGGGCCGACAGCGTTCCGGCCGGTCCGGGGTCGCCGAGGGCGAATATACGGGTACCGGTCTGCAGCTGGGCCGGGCTGGCGTGAGGCACCACCACGAGTGTGGCGTCCGAGGTGGTCACGGGAACCCGGGTTCCGCTGGACGTCACGAGGGTGAAGCCCGCGCCCGTGGCGTCCGCCACCGTCCCCCCGACGGAAACGAAGCCCGGCGGGTTGACCACGCTGAACGGCTGGCCCACGGTCACGATGGCGGCCCGGATCGTTCCGTCCGCCCTGGTACTGCGCACCACGACGGCTGCTCCATCGGTGATCTCGCTGACCGGCGCTCCGGACATGCTCACGAACGTCGACGGGGTTGTGGTCACGGTCACCGTCCGACCGCCCGACGTCCGAACGACCAGGCTGCTGCCGTTCACCTGCTCGAGGGTACCGTCGGCCAGCTGTAGCTGGGTGCACCCGGTGACCGCGGTGAGTGTCGGCTCGGCGTGTGAACCGGAGAGGTGCACGTGCACGAATCCGAGCGCAGCACCTATCCCAACGACGAGGACGATCGCCGCCGCCACGCTCCCCGTCACCAGCAGGGCCCGCCGCCAAGGAGTGCGGACCCGCCGACGGGTGCGCTGCGGCCAACCTGGCTGAGCTGCCTCCGGCGCCGTCGCGGCCAGGCCACGGACCCCCTCGGCGACGAGGTTCCACCGTTTGGCCTCGAGTTGGCAGTGCTCACAACTGGCCAGGTGCCTCGCGGCTCGGTCGTCAACCGGGTGGCCGGCGGCTCCTGAGATCAGCTCGCCGAGGTCAAGGTGTGGGTAACGGGTGTCAGCGTCTGTGTTCATCGGTGTTGGCCCTTCTCGTCAAGTGCCCGGTTCAATGCGATGCGCGCCGCGGACAGGCGGCTCTTCACCGTCCCGACCGGAATCTCCAGCACGTCGGCGACTTCAGGGAGGCTGAGCCCGGAGCCGAAGGCCAGGCCGAGCACCTCCCGGTGGGCGGGTGCGAGCTCCCGAATGGTGGCCCGCACGTCCGCCAGCTCAGCCCGGTCGAGGGCCATGACCTCTGGTCCGGGATCTGCACCCGGCTGATCGGCCAGGAAGGCGTCATCCACGACCCGCAGCCGGCGGCCTCGCAGTCGATCCCGGGTCCGTCGCCGGGCGATACCGATCACCCAGGAACGGGCCGATGAATCGCCTCGAAAAGCGGCCGCCCCGCGCCAGACCGCGAACATCGTGTCCTGCACGATCTCCTCAGCCAATGCCCGCTGGCCGACCACGAGCAGAACCTGGGCGAACACCACCCGGCCGTGCTCACGGTAAAACGAGGCCATCGCATCCCCGTCGCCCACGCCGATCCGGCGCAGCAACTCAGCATCATCGCGGCCTGGATCGCGCCCAGCAGTGGAGACCGCGGTGCCGATGTCCCGGTCCGGATCGCTCACCTACAACCTCCCCAAAGGACTCGCACGGTGAATAAGTAGCAACAAACCCCGCGGCGGATCGTTCTCGGCGACGAGACTTCTCCCTGCCAGATCCTCGCCCCTTTAGCCTGAGCCGGCCCACTGACCATCGCAAGCTGCCGGGCCGATACGGCGGTACCGATTCGCTCGCCCAATCAGCGGCGAGAACTCCCGATGAGGCAAAGTGCTCGCATGGGTGACCTGATCCCTTTGTTGGTGGCGATCGCGGCAGGGGATACGCGGACAGCCATCCAGCTGCTGGACTCGACGCCATCGTTGGCCACGGCCGGGCTGGCTCGAGGTGACGAGTGCTTTCTGAATGCCCGACTGGCGCAGGTCTATGAGGGCGATACGGCTTTGCACGCGGCTGGATTCAGTTACGACTTGGTGATGGCTCGGGAGCTCGTCGAACGTGGAGCAGCCGTCCTGGCCAAGAACCGCAGAGGTGCCGAACCGCTTCACGCCGCGGTGATGGGCGTACCGGGATCGCCCCCCTGGGATCCCGCGGCTCAGACAGCCGTAATTCTCTATCTCGTCGAGGCGGGCGCTGACCCAAACGCAGCCGCGGTGGGCGGCGTGACCCCACTCCACCGAGCGGTCAGGAATCGGTGCTCGGCAGCGGTTCAGGCCTTGCTGAGTGCGGGGGCCGATCCACACCTCGAAAACGACCACGGCTCGACGGCGTTCGACCTCGCTCACTTGACCACGGGCCGCGGCGGGACGGGCTCAGCTGAGGCCAAAGCCGAACAACGAACCATCATTGAGCTTCTCGACAATGCAGGCGGGTAGGAGCGTCCCGTCTTCTTGGCCTGTCAGTCGGTTCTTGGCTCCTAGGTGGGTAGGAGTGAGCAGGCTGCGCGAGCGTCGAGACCTGGCATACAGCGGCGATCGGTCGCGCGGTTAGCGTGCTCTCATGGGCCCAGATAGGGGAGAGCGAGACGCGGTTGCGTTGGAACTTGCCCGGGCCGGATTCCCTGCCGCTCGTGAGGAAGTCCGCCAGATGATCCAGGCCGCCGGCGGTGATCCGGCCATCTGGCGGTCCTGGGCCGCCCGCCGGCGAGAGGGGGAGCCGCTCGAGTGGCTGATCGGTTTCGCCACCTTCATGGGCCATCGGGTGTGGGTTGACCGCGGCGTGTACGTTCCCCGTCCCCAGACGGAGCTCGTGGCTCGGCGGGCGATCGATTGTCTGCCTCATGGTGGGACCGCCATCGATTTGTGCACCGGGTCGGGGGCGATCGCCGTTGCGCTACGGAACGAGCGTCCTGGTGCGCGCGTCGTCGCTACCGACATCGATACCGACGCCTGTCGTTGTGCGGCGAAGAACGACGTCGAGGTGTATCAGGGCCACCTCGCCGATCCCGTCCCAGCCGATCTGATCGGCAGTTTCGACGTGGTGGTGGCAGTCGTCCCCTACGTTCCGACCGATGCGATCGCCTTTTTGCCCCGCGACGTACGACGTCACGAGCCCGCCGCGGCTCTGGACGGTGGTCAACACGGGATCACGTTCCTGGAGGAGACGGTTACGGCGAGCTCCCGCCTTCTCCATCACGGGGGAGCTCTGGTTCTGGAGCTGGGCGGCAGCCAGGACGAGCTCTTGGCGCCGATTCTTCAGGACACCGGCTTCGATCTGGTGGCGCGACTCGTAGACGAGGAAGGCGATCTCCGAGGTATCCACGCCCAGCTGGCCTCGCCGCAAGTGGGCCGCGAGCCCGCTTCAACCTGACCCGATCACAAGGGATCTCGCCCATGTGGACGAGTCTCGACGTAGAGCCGTGGCCCCTGCGTTTTGCCGTAGCTCTCGATCGGCCCAGCCCTTGGCGGTGTAGCTTGGGCGCCGTGATCGAGACCACCGTGTATGAGATGGGAGTGCCCGCCAGTTGCACCGACGGGTTCTGCGGCAACGTCAACCAGTTCGTGGTTGACACCGCCACGCTGATGGTCACCCACCTCGTCGTGGAGCCAGAACACCGCGGCGACGTGGGGAAGTTGGTTCCCGTTCGGTTGGTCGAGGCGGCCGACGACAGCGTCGAAATTGACTGCGATCTGGCTGACTTTGACGCCCTGGCCGACGCTGAGGACAACTTTGAGACGAGTAGGTCCAACGCCGTGCTACCGGGCCACCTGGCTGTGCGTGGCGATCGTCCCGTGCACAGTACCGACGGCGAGATCGGCAAGATCCGGGCCGCCCGGGTCGAGGCCGGCACGGGTCGGATAACCCACATCCTGCTCCAAGAAGGGCATTTGTGGGGAAAACGCGAGGTCGCCATCCCCTGGCAATCCGTAACCAGCCTCGATGACGGAGTTCATCTCAACCTCACCAGCGAGGTCATCAAAGAGCTGCCGCCGGTGCTTTTCTAGGTCAAGTGCTCAGCTCCAGGCGCCGGACTGCCGAAAGGCGTTGCTGTACGGCATATCGGCGGGATGGCCGTCCGACGGGGTGAGAACCTGCCGAAGCGTAGGGCCGATACGATTCGCCACATCCTGAAGCTCATCTAGGCGAAATCCATAAGCTTTGGCCGCATTTATGGAGAGGTACCGCCCAACGGTGGTGGGATCGAGTCCCTCGAAGGCCATCTGTAGTGACGTGAGGCTCAGCGGCCACGACCCTTCGATATGTGGGTAGTCCGAGCCCCACATGACCCGATCCTCGATTCCGAGCTCCAGGAACATCCTTGCTTCCCGATGGGACATGAAGCTGGCCCCGACGAAGATGTTGGTGTGGAATATCTCGACGGGGGAGCGAGTCATGAGCGATCGAGTCTCTCGCTGCGTCCCCGATTCGTAGACGGACTGCAGGTAGTTGATCTCGTATCTCGGCCATTCGCCGGGTTGCTCGGTCATGATCAGTCGCAAGGTGGGATGGTGTTCAAAGACCAGGCCGAACATCAGCCACCACATCACCCGCCTGACGAGCCACGGGCCGTCGGCCAGCACCAGGGCAAACAGGGTAGGGCCGATATCACGATAGAGCCGGAGGTCCGAGGCCCCGTGGTTGACCAGCGGCACGTCGTTGGCCACGCAGGCTGACCAGAATGGTTCCCAGACGGGATCCGTATACGGTGGCCAGGTGAGGTCCTCGAGATGCATCGATGGCAGGTTCACGCCGCCGAGTCCAGCGGTCCGGACCCACTCGACGGTCCGGGCGCAGGCGCCGGGATCCCACCCAGGAAGCTGAGCGAGGCCCATGTGGCGTGATGGTTCGACAGAACAGAAGTCGGCCAGCCACCGGTTGTAGATCTCGATACCTTCTGCTTCGAGCCGGCGATCTCCTACCCCGCCGAAACCGAATGGCAGGGGATTCATGTTTTGTGACCCATGGAAGATGACTTCTGCAGAGATGCCGTCCCGATCCATATCCTTGAGCCGCTGATTGGGGTCGTGCTCGCCGGACTTGGCTACGTGGGCAAGCATCTGCTCGCGGTGATCTCCACCTTGCACGTTGCCGGCCGTAGGCGCGGTAGCCAACTCCGTTGCCTCCCGAGCAAAGGCGTCGAAGTCGTCAAGGAACTCCCTCTTGCAATAGGGGCGCAGTTGGTCCATCGTCGGCCCCACATGGGTGTCGCACGAGATGATGCACATGGGTTTATCGAGGGCCGAGCTCACGCCTGCATTCTCGAGTACTGCCATTTCCGGGATATCCTCCTTGGCTCGAAGCCCTAACCGGCGAAGCCGGGCTTCGCTACTAGAAAACTGCGTCGCGGCACTGTTGTCGGGCGTCGGAGGCAGCGAAGCGGGCGGCTCGTTTGTAAAGTCATCTCAAACGCGCCTGGCCAACTCGATCATCGCTTCGAGTTGTTCCAGGTAGTGGGCCAGCGATTCATGAACAAAGCGCAGCCCTAGTTTTGTCGCTCCCGCCGCGAGCAGCTCACTCATGTCCTTCAGACTTGCGTCGGGCTCACCCATCGGGTCGAGAACGGTGCTCACGGCTACGTCAATGGGCTGATCTCGTTGATGCCACTCGTCGGTCGACTTTGCCTCCTCGAGCCACGCTCCGATCTGTTCGGTCGACAGGGCGTAGGGGCACCAGGCGTCACCGAGTTGGATGGCCCGCCGCAGCGAGCGCCGGGTCCGACCTCCGACCCATATGGGGACATCGGTCTGTATCCCATGTGGGTCCACGATCATGCCGCTGTACTTGAAGAAGGGTCCTTCGTATGCCGGCTGGCGACGACCGAAGGAAGCGCGCAGGGCGAGGATGGCGTCATCAGTCCGAGCGCCGCGATTCTCGAAGTCTGCCCCCAGGAGGTCGAACTCCGGACGTAGATAGCCAACGCCCACTCCGAGGTTGAGCCGACCGCCGCAGATACGGTCGAGCGTTCCGTATCGCTTGGCGATGTCAAGGGGATGGTGATACGGGAGGACCAGGATCAAGGTGGTGAAACGGATACGGGACGTGGCGGCCGCCAGGTAGCCGAAGGTGGGCAGAGGATCCCAGTAACGGGGTCCGCTCCCTTCTTGGATCCGGATCTCTGGCAGAGCGACGTGCTCGCTACAAGTGAGATATTCGTATCCGAGACGATCTGCTGCTTGGGCGATACGGGCCACGTCAGCAATGGTGCCGTCCAGCTCCCACTCTGCATGCTTGCCCGGACTGAGCGAGAGGACCGGGGTCAATAGACCAAGCTGCATCAACGAAGTTCGCCTTTCATTTCCACTCGACAGGCGGTTTCAGATAGTTCCTAGGCCGGCACGGGGTCCGGTAGTTGGATGTTGTACAGAGCGGCGGCGTTCGCTCCCATTACTTTTCTCTGGACCTCCGGGCCCCACCGTTCGAGCACCTCGAGCCCGTGTTGGACCGGGCTCGGGTAAAGGCACGTTGGGTGGGGAAAGTCCGTCTCGAAGAGTACGTTGTCGAAACCGATCGACTCGAGGGTGTGCTGGGGTGCCACCGACTCGAACCAGAAGCAGGCGTACACCTGGCGGCGAAAGAGTTCGAGGGGTGGCGTGTGCCGGACCGAACTGGTGTCAAGGTCGGCAATTTGCCAGTTGAGCCGTTCGATGATGAATGGGATCCACCCGATGCCGCTCTCCACGGAGACCCACTTTGTCTTCGGGAAACGATCCAGAAGGTCGCTGGCGAGCAGGTTGGAGAGGATCCGAGCGTTGTGGATCTCCAGCATCGACGCGCCCACAATGAGTGAGTGGTCGCGGTCGTGACTGGGCCACACGCTTTTCACGAAGGACTCCATGGCGAAGTCACTCGCACCCACGTGGAAGTTGATCGGCATTCCGAGATCTCCGGTCGCCTCCCACAGCGGGTACCAATGGGGGTCCAACAGGTCCGGAAGGCCACCCGCGTGTGGTTCGCTGCACATGACGAGGCCGCGGAGCCCGAGTTCTTTGGCTCGCTGAACCTCGGAGACCGCCCCGTCGATGTCCCAGAATGGCACGAGGGCCTGAGGGAATAGCCGCTCTCCTGACTCCTCCTGGAGTTCGGCCATAGCGTCGTTGTAGATCGAGACGATCTCCGCGCTCAGCGCCTTGTCGATATGCACGAGCTTGTTGGCCCCGAACCCAACCACGTTCGGGTACACGATCTGGGCCCAAATGCCCAACTCATCCAACAGCTGCAGTCGGGCCTTCACATCCCAGGAGGCAGGGTGAACCTGATCCTGCTGCAACCCGGTGCGGATGTCGAACTCGGTCAACGGCTGCTTGGAGCCGTCCGGTCGGATGGCACTGGATGCCCCACCAGGCGAAAACTCGGTGTCCCCATTGATGAGCCAGGTGTCCAGTCCGTCGTTCCCTCGCACGACGTGCGGGACCAGGGCGCGGTGGTTCGGGGAGACTCGGGACGTCCACAGGTCGTGGGGCTCCGAGATATGAGAGTCGGCGTCAACGACCCAAATCGTCTCTTGATCTTTGGTCTGTATCATTTCCTCACCTCGCCAGGCAGATGTCTCGGGCCCCCAACACCCGCTCCACGATACTCATGTGCGTTCAGAAGCTGATCTCCCCGGCGGCCACCCCAAGGCGCGGCATCCGATTGTCACCCAGTTCGCCGAGCGAATTATCGCATCAAAGTATAGATCCATGAGCGAGTTTATGCTTCACGGGGTGGAGGCGTCAAGAAGCGCCCTACTCAGGACCAGGCGGCTCGGCGCCGGAAGGTCGTCCCGAGATGGGCGGGTAGCTCCGTGGGGTCGACCGGTACGGCGACCTGGGACGGCAGCGGCCCAATTGCGCTGGCCACGGAGCCCAGGCTGTCCCGGTCAAGGCCGTAGACCTCGATCGCATTGTCGCCGAGGATCAGACGAGCATCGCCCTCGGGAACCTCGGCAAAGGTGTCCCTCAGGCTGAGCAGTGTCGACGGCCAGGTGCCCTCTACGTGCGGGTAATCGTCCCCCCACATGAGGTTGCGGAGGCCCACCTCGTGACGGAGGGCCACCTCGAACGGGGCCAAGAAGCTGGCTCCGATGAAGCAATTCTGGTGGAAGTACTCGCTCGGCGGTCGCGTTCCGACACTGGACTTCAGGGCCGGATCGGCGATGTCGCTGAAGTACAAGGAGTCATACTCTTCGAGCGTGTCGGCGACCCAGCGCACTCGCTGCTCGGTGAAGACGACCTTCAATTCCGGATAGCGTTCGAAGACTCCTCCGAAGATGAGCTGAGGGAGGTGCCTGCGACACAGCCACCAGGTTTCCGCCATAAGGATGGCCGTGCCGCCAGGCCCGTCTGCACCCAGCGACTTTTCGCCGCCGCCGCTGTGACTCACGAGCGGGATCCCCCGCTCCGAACACATAGCCCAGACCGGGTCGTAGGCCGGGTCGTTGTACGGCAGGAAGTCGGCCCGGGGACTGGGGAAGTTGACCGCCTTGAGGCCGCGGTCGTGGAACGAGGCGATCTCCCTCACCGCGAGTTCCACGTCCCAGAGGGGTACCTGCATGACACCAACGAGTCGGGAAGGGGCCGTAGCGACAAAGTCGGACAGCCATTCGTTCCACATCCGCTCGCCCACTTGGCGAAGCTCCGTGGCGGTGCCGCTCCGTCCGGCGTCGAAGCCGGATCCGAGGAAGGGCACGCCTTGGTAGTTCTGGCCACCTGCGAAAATGACTTCCGCGGCAATGCCGGAGTCGTCCATGTCGCGTAGCCGCGCTACCGGATCGTCATGACCTTCGCAGCTGAGCGTCAGCGAGAACTTCTCTGTGTCACCGAAGTACTGCATGGTACCCAGGAGGGAACGCTGCATCCGCTCGTACTCGTCGAACGCATGCAGATATGTCTGCGGGCAGTACGGGCGAAGGGTATGCCGCAAGGACGGACCGGCGTGGGAGTCACTGGACACGACCGTATAGGGAACCTGTCCGGTGGGTCCCGGCGCCTCGTCAGGATGGGCAAGCACAGTCGAACTCTCGGATCAGCCGGCCTTGCCGCTCAGCGAAACGCTGACCAGGTCTGGCCCTTTGCGCAGTGCGCGCCTTCTGTAACTCACGTCTTCTTCACCCTCCTGGAACGTTGGGTCGGGGCCACAGCGGTCGAGACCGCGCCAAATAGACTCCGCTGGGGAGCATCTAACAACAGATAGTAGTAGGGGGTGCGACGAAAGATCAAGGAATAGATCCACTCCTACGTCTATCCTCGGCTCGGGAAACCCGCTCGCCCGTCACGCTCGGCTCTCCGCCGTCCCGTCGCTCGGGGCGCAGTGCGCACGATCGACTACGCATGGACGGATTGGGCAAACATCTCCTGTATGGAGGTGGCGATTTCAGCCCGTATGGGCGCGCCGGACAGGATAACGTCGACCTGGGCCACGGATCTGTGGATGTGTCCTCTGGCTCGGAGGTGGCGGACCGGGACGCCGGCAGCGGAGAGGGCGTCGGCGTAGGCGTCTCCTTCGTCGCAGAGGGGGTCGAACTGGGCAGTGACGACTACCGCGGGCGGTAACCCCGCCAGGTATCCGCGCAGGGGCGCCGCCCTCGGGTCCGCCCGGTACCGCGGCTCGGCATAGTGGTCCCAGAACCAATTCATCATTGGAGTGGTGAGAAGGTATCCCCGGCCGTTGTCGTGGTACGACCGTCGGGTCAAGTCACTGTCGGTGACAGGGCACAGCAGTACCTGTCCGGCCAAAAGTGGCTTGCCCGCGTCGCGAGCGAGCTGGGTCACGACGGCCGCGATATTTGCACCGGCGCTCCAGCCGGCGACCACGAGTTGACCGGGAGCTCCGCCAAGTTCGACTGCGTGGGCGGCTATCCACTGGATGGCGGCGAAACCGTCGTACACAGGCGCGGGAAAGGGAGCTTCGGGGGCGTGCCGATAGTTGATCGAGAGTACTGCCGCCCCCGTACGTACGCAGAGGTCGCGACAGAGCGGATCGTCCGCGTCGAGATCCCCGAGCATCCAGCCGCCCCCGTGGAAATAGGCGATGAGCGGGTGGGGGCCGTGGAGCGCCGGGCGGTAGAGGCGGTAGGGGAGTCCACCCTCCGGGCCGGGGAGCTCGGCTTCGGTGATCTCCGCGACGTCGGGACCGGGTGGACGTCGGATGGCCGACAGACCGAACAGCTGGCGCGCCTCTGCCACCGACATGGACTCCAGGGGCGGCAGGTCGAGAGCTTCCATGGCCTCGATGGCCATGGCCACATCGGGCTGGAGCTGGTGGACGACGCCGTCTCGGCACACCGCTCCGGATGGTCCACTCAGAGAGAAGCCGAGGTACCCGCTGGCCGCTACCTCCTCGCACGTCTTTCGGTAGACGTCGATCCCACCGACGTACGGGTAGAAGACCCGGGGTTTACCCGGCACGTTGGCGCCCATGTACCAAGACTTGGCGAGTGGGTAGAGGGTGATGGCGGCGCAGTCCTGGACGTGCTGGTTCCATCCCGTCTCCGCGGTCTCGGTTGGGTCGATCCGATCGAAGCCCTTGGTCTCCATGTACGTAATGCAGTCCGCCACCCACTCGACGTGCTGCTCTATGGACAGAGCCATGTTCGACAACACGGAGGGACTGCCAGGGCCAGTGATCATGAACAGATTCGGGAATCCCGTGGTCGTGAGCCCCAGGTAGGTGGATGGTCCAGAGCCCCACTTGTCCCGGAGACTGATGCCCTCCGCTCCCGTGATTTCGACGCCGAAGAGGGCTCCGGTCATGGCATCGAATCCGGTCGCGTACACGATGACATCGAACTCGAAGGACTCGTCCAGGGTGTCGACGCCCCGCTCGGTGATCGACGCGAAAGGATGCGTCTGGAGATCGACGAGCCGAACGTGCGGCAGGTTGAATGCTTCGAAGTAGTCCGTATCCAAACAGGGTCGTTTGGTGCCCAAGGGGTAGCTGCTGGGGCAGAGCGCCTCCGCCGTGTCGGGGTTGTTCACGATGGAGCGGATCTTGTCCCGGTACAAAGCCGCGACGGTCTCGTTGGACTCCAGGTTGATGCCCTGGTCCGCGAAAACGTTGAGGCTGGCGAAGAGCTCGCCTGATCCCCAAGCGGCCTCGAAGCGTTGCCTGCCGGCCCCTTCGGGCCCGGCCCTGGCGTTGAGGTCCGTCGGTTCGTAAAACGGTATGCCGCGGCGCGAGTGGCGGGCCGCTCTCCGGTAGCCGTCTCGGTCCGCCGACAGAAGCGCGAGGCGTTCGGCCGAAGGGGGGCCGTTGCGGGCCGGGAACGAGAAGCTGGGGGTCCGCTGAAATACCGTGAGCTGCTCGGCCTCGGCTGCTATGACAGGGATCGATTGAATTCCCGACGATCCCGTCCCGACGACCGCGACTCTCCTACCTGCGAGGTCGACGCCACCGTGAGGCCACCGGCCGGTGAAGTAGCTCTCACCCTGAAAGCGATCGGCTCCTTCGATGTCCGGCTCCTTGGGCACGGACAGACACCCAGTGGCCATGATGTAAAAGCGGCACACCACCTCGTTGCCGGGCTCGGTCCGCACGCGCCAGTGCCGTTCGGTCTCGTTCCAGCGCGCTCCCACTACACGCGTCGAGAACCGAAAGTGTTTCCGAAGGTTGTACTTGTCCGCCGCAAAGCGAAGGTAGGCGAGGATCTCGGGCTGGGTGGCGTACTTTTCCGTCCATGTCCACTCCGTCTCCAGTTTGGGGTCGAAGGTGTAGCTGTAGTCGGTGGTGGGAATGTCGCATCGGGCCCCCGGGTAGCGGTTCCAGTACCAGGTCCCGCCCACGTCGCCGGCCGTGTCGAATCCGATCACCGACTGGCCCAGCTGGCGGAGACGGTAGACCATGTACAAACCGGAGAAACCGGCTCCGACCACTACGGCGTCGACAGCAACCTGACTAGATGATTCTGCTGCGCCCATTTGTTGATGCCTTCCTCTCGCCTCGATAGGGTCAGACCTGTCGGGATGGCTCGGCCGGATGACACAGAGCGCTCCTCAGCCGCTGACCGCAGACTCTTCCCTCTTCATCAATGGTGGGCCAGATGCGGAAACCGACCGAACGCGCTTGCCTACCGAGAAGTCCTCCGGGTCGGGTAGGACCACCCGGTCACGAAACTCGCTCATCGTGCCCGGCCACTGGGTCACGACCCGTCCCGATGAAGTGCGGTAGTAACTGTTGCAACTGGCGTGCCAGTGGGTCACCTGTTCGATGGCGCATTGAATCTCTTCGTTGTAGCTCCGCATCCGATCTGGGCGCACGTCGATCCAAGCCAGCTCCTCGTCGATCATGCGGCGCAGTTGCGCGACGATGTGAGAAACCTGGAACTCGATCATTGTGATGATCGATCCGTTGTTGGTGTTGGGCCCATAGAGCATGAACAGATTGGGGAACTCAGCTGCGCTGATCCCCAGGTGGGCTTGCGGCCCGTCGCTCCACGCCTCGGCAATGGTGACGCCGGCTCGACCCACGACATCGATGACCGAAATGTACTTGGTGGTTTCATATCCGGTGGCGAGAATGAGGGTTTCGACGTGGCGCTCGGTGCCGTCCCGGGTGACGACCGACCCTTCGGTGATGTGCTCGATCGACTCGGTGACCAGCTCGAGGTTGGGCCGGTTGAAGGTGGGATAGAAGTCGTTGGAGAGCAATGGTCGCTTGCATCCCCACGGGTGTTGCGGTCGCAGTTGGGCCCGTACCTGCGGGTCCTCGATGACCTTCATGGCTTCCAGAACCACGGCTTCCCGTTGGGCCCGGACCGCGGCGTCGGATTTCGCCACGTTGTTGGTCTCGGCGGTGGCCAGAGCCTCGTCGCGGGCGGCTTGCAGCGCAGATGGGTCATTGCGGAACTCCTCAAGCTGCTCCGGGGTGAACGGTGAGTCGACCTTGGGAAGCACCCAGTTGGCTGTTCGCTGGAACAAGTGCACGCGCCCCGCCCGCTTGACGATCTCGGGTACGAACTGCACTGCGCTCGCCGCACTGCCGATAACGCCGACCCGCTCTCCGGTGAGGTCGTGGTCCCAGTCCCAGCACGCCGAATGGAACGTGGTCCCTGAAAAGGTCGAGAGTCCGGGGATCGCGGGCCAATGCAACTCGTTGAACATGCCGACGGCGCTCACGATCACGCTGGCCTCGACGGTCTCTCCCGACGCCAGCTCCACCACCCACGTCGCTGCGCCTTCCTGCCACACCGCCCGAGTGACCTTGGTCCCAAACCGGCAGTGCGGGAGCAGCTCGTATTTCTCAGCACAACGCTCGAGGTAGGCCAGGATCTCAGGCTGGGAGGCGTAAGGCCGGGTCCATCCCGAATGCAGCTCGAACGAGTAGGAGTAGACGTGTGAGGGAATATCGCAGGCGCAGCCTGGGTAGCGGTTGCGCCGCCAGGTGCCCCCGATCCCGCTGCTGCGCTCGAGGATCACGAAGTTGTGGAAGCCAGCCTCCTTCAGCTTGATCCCCATGCAGATACCGCCAGGGCCGGCGCCGATCACCGCTATGCCAACCGCCCGCTGATGGCGTTCCGACCTGCTCACCCCTCCACCTTCACCTCGCCGGCGTAGTCACAATTTCCACGAGTGAATCACTGAATGAATCCGTACGTGAGTCTATCGAGGCATGAGGGTCACCGTCAAGGGACGGTGTTCGACAGACGCCCACCCCAAGTAGCGGCCCTTGCGGCGCTGGCGGTCACGAGGTCTTGACTCCGGCGCTGCCGATCTATAGACTCATCGATAGATCTATAAGAGAATCTATTGCTAACTCCGATGTGGGTTTCGTCGGTGGGAGCGGGGTGTCGATCACCCGGGAAGGATGGTTCCAGCGTCATGAGTGATGCAAGTGATGTGGGGGTGGCTGGGGTGAGGGTGGTGTCGGCTGATTCGCATGTGATCGAGCCGTATGATCTGTGGTCGTCGCGGTTGCCGGAGGAGTATCGGGAGGCGGCGCCCAGGTTGGTGCGGGAGGAGAAGACCGACCGGGTCGTCTGTGCGGGTATGAACCTGGAGTTCCCCGTCGGGCTGGCGGCGGGGGTGATGCGCAAGGACAGCGAGGTGCGGGCCGAGGGCCGCTGGGAGGAGGATGTGCCCCCTTCGGCGTATGACCCTGACGCCCGGCTGGAGGCGATGGCCCAGGATGGCCTGGTAGGCGAGGTCCTGTACCCATCACTGGGGTTGAACATGTACGCCATCCAGGATCATCGGATGTTGTGGGCGTTTTTGCGGGCGTTCAACTCGTGGTTTGGGGAGTTCTGCGGCGCCCACCCGGACCAGTTGAAGGGCATCGGCATGTTGGTGCTCGACGAGGGGTTCGTCGACGTGGGGGTGGAGGAGTTGCGGGCGTTGAAGGCGGCGGGGGTCGCCGGGGTGATGCTGCCGCTCGATCCGGATGACGCCCCCCGGTTGTTGGACGGGGAGTTCGACCGGTTTTGGGCGGCGGCCCAGGACATGGAGATCCCGGTCCATTTTCATGCCTCGACCAACCGGCGGGGCCATCTGATCAGCTCCAACAGTGTGGTCGACTTCGTGCTGGAGCCCACAATCATGCAGCGAGTGCTATGCGGGCTGATCTTCGGCGGCCTGTTCGACCGCTACCCCCGCTTGCAAGTGGTCTCAGCCGAAAACGACGCCAGCTGGATCGGCAACATCTGCGAACGGGCCGACTACGTGCACCGCCGGTATCGCAACCTGCGCGGTGACCAGTTGCGCAACCAGCGGGTGCCCAGCGAGATCATCGTCAACAACGTCTCATTCACCTTCACCCGTGACTTCACCGCCCCCGCAGTAGCAGAGACCGCCGGCGTGCGGCTCATGTGGGGCAGCGATTTTCCCCACAACGTGAGCACCTGGCCCAACTCCCGAGAGTTCCTCGACCAGCAACTCAAAGGCCGCGCCCCCGAGACCATCCAGGCCTCGGTATTCGGCAACGCCGCCGACCTGTACCACTTCCCCACCTAACCCCCCCAACCCCCCAGCCACCACAGGCGCACACAGGAGGGCGGAAGATTCGGCATCCACGATTGGGCGGTCAGCGTTTGCTGGCCGAAGGCGGCTGACTTGACAGGCTATCAGCCCAAGCATAAACTCATCGGTGAATCTATACGTCGATCATTACGCGTAGAGGTAGGACGAGGGGGATAGAGAAGAGGGACCTGCGGAAAAACGGGTTCTGTCTTGCGTTAGGGAGGGATACACGCCGGCTGTCGGAGCGCGATCCGATCGGACCACGCCGGATGGGACGGCAATCTGAGCCTGCCAAAGGTGGACCCAGGGGGAGATCAACGTTGGGCTTGGGCTCTCTGCAGGTCTTCGTACGGAAGTGGCCTCAGAAGAGACTTGGACACTCAAAGAAGGGAACAAGGTCGACAGATGACCGGTACCGCCAAGAGGTTGTTGTACGTGTTCGGAATTGCGGCGATTGTGGCGGTGGTGAGTGCCTGCTCGTCGAGCAGTAAGACCGCGTCACCTCCGACGAGCGCGAGTACAGCGAGTAGCGCTAGTACCACGAGCGGCTCGGCCACGGGAGCTGCGCCGCAGGCGAGCGGCGCCCCCATCCGGGTCGGCTTCATGTGCAGCTGCAGCGGACCATTTGGAGGTGACGCGGTTACTTCTGAGGACGTTTTCAAGGCCTGGGCCGATAGCGCCAACGCTTCTGGCGGCATAGCTGGGCATCCACTCCAGGTGACCTACGAGGACGATGGCAGTGTTCCGGGGACCTCCGCCTCAGATGCAGCCACCCTCGTATCCGACAAAGTTGACGTGATCGTGGACGACACCGTGTTGGACGATTCGTGGGCGTCTACCGTGAAGCCCTCAAACATCCCGGTGATCTGCATCGTGATCGGGACCCCGTGCTATACGAACTCTGACTTCTACGCCGCGGGTCAAACAGGTGATTCGTCAGCCTCAGCTGCGGTGAGCGTGGCCAAGGAGGCAGGGGCCACCAATCTGGGCTTCCTCTATTGCGCCGAAGCCCCAACCTGCGCACAGACGGCATCGATCGTTCAAGGAGCTGGTCAGCAGCTCGGGGTGCCACTCGTCTTCAAGGGTTCGATCGCTATCACCGCTCCGAACTACACGGCGCAGTGTCTCGCCGCCGAGCAGGCGCACGTCAGCGCCCTCTTTATCGCTGACATTCAGCAACCCCTCGAGCGAGTCGGGGAGGACTGTGCCAGACAAAACTACAACCCTATCTACGTCACTGAGGGCACCGGGTTCGGAATGGGTCAAGCCAGCAGCCCCGGAATTGAAAAGAACCTCTGGTCCGAATACAGCAACCTGCCTTTCTGGGTCAACACGCCAGCAGTCCAGGCTATGAACGCCGCCTTGGACAAGTACTACCCCGGCCTGCGCACCAACACGAACCTCTTCTCCGAAACCTCAGCTGAGTCGTGGCCGGCCGGCCTCCTCCTGGCCGACGCGGTCAAGGGAGGGAACCTCAGCGCCAGCGGGACGCCTAGTTCGGCGGAAATCGTGGCGGGACTCGAGTCGCTCCATGGTGACACCCTGGACGGCTGGTCGCCGCCGCTGACATTCGCCGCTGGGCAACCACACTCGATCGATTGCTGGTTTGTCGGCCATGTGTCGAACGGCACCCCCAGTCTGGCTGACAACGGTAAAGCCACCTGCAAGTCCTCGTCTTCGTAACCGCGGTCCCACACTATCGAGGAGACCGGCTTTTACAGGGAGTGCCGACTACTCGGATATCGGCTGATCTCGTAGAGACAGATGCTGTCTCCGAGTCGGTCGACGATGAAGCTCCGTCCCCCTCGGGGCTTCATCGCGCCCGAGCCAGGTGCGGCCGCCACGGGCTCAATCGACGTGTCGCCTCTGGCAATCTGGGAATCAGCCCTCAGCGGTCGATGCTCGTGTCGGGCCTGAGCCGCCAGAGGAGAAGCGTGTGTTGGCCGTGGTGCTCGAACACCGGGATCAACTCGGATCCGATGGCGAGGTCGCCCGCCGGGGGGTCGACGAGGTTTCCGATGAGACGCACCCGGTTGGCATCAGGCAGTTCCACGAGGACGACGACGTACGGTACGGCCGAAGTCAGCGATGGGTCGACCGGGTGCCAGACCCGTTCCCACGAGTACAGGACAGCCCGATACTCGTCGTTCGCCCGGGGCACTTCCGACCAACCCAGGTCAACCGTCCCACACAGATAACAGACGTGCTCCGGGCCCCACTGGAAGTTGGCACAGGAACGACAGTACTGAAGGACCAACCTCTCTTCCTGAAGCCCTGACCAGAACGGGTCGTCAAGACCGTCGGCCAGCGGAACCGGAACGACCCGCTCGGGGAGAAGGAATGGTTGATTGGTCGAGCTCACACGGCCTCCTTGGTGCCCAGGACAAGGCTCGAAACCGGCGTGGTGAGCGGCCCGGCGCTCACCAGCGCGACGTTGCACCCCGGTACCTGGCTGGTGGAGGCTCCCCGCAACTGCCGAACGCCCTCGACGGCCAGGTTGAACCCGTGGATGTAGGCCTCCGCCAGGTTGCCCCCGGAGGTGTTCAAAGGAATGCTCCCGTTCGGGGCGAGGAGATTGGGCATGGTGAGCACGTCGTCGACCGCTTCCGCCGCACAGATACCGTGCTCGGCCAGGCTCATCACCACGCCACCCGTAAAGTTCTCGTAACTCTCAACGACGTCTACATCGGAAGGCTGGAGTTCGGCCTGGGCCCACAAGCGCCGGGCCACGGTCGGAAAACCGGCGGAAGCGTAGGGGGTCTCGTTGAACCCCAGACGACCGGCCGACTGGTAGGCGCCTTGGGCCGAGGCGAGGAGGTAGACGGCCGGCTGGGGAAGATCGGAAGCCCGCTCGGCAGGCATCAGGATGATGGCGGCCGCTCCGTCGTTCTCCTGACAGAAGTCATAAAGGCGCCAGGGCTCCACGATCAGTCGAGACGCATCGTACGCCTCGGACGTCAAGGGCTTGCCGTACATGACCGCCCTCGGGTTGTTCTGGGCGTGGGCATAGGCGGCGAGCGACACAGCCTTCTGGGCCTCGAGACCGACACCCCCGTGTTCGTGCATCCAACGGACGAACTTGAGCCCGTACATCTGTCCAGGTGTGATGACCCCATAGGGCTGCTGATACGCGGCAGCGCCGCTCACCGATCCGCCGCCCCGAGCCGAACCGAAGCGGCCGAACTGGCCCTGGGCCAGGCCGCGAAATGCCACCACGCACTCCCGCGTGTCCCGTGGCCACCGCCATGGCTGCGTTCATGATGGAGGCGGCCATTCCGCCCCCTCCGCCCTCCCACTCCATGAGCGAGACCTTGAGGTCTCGGATGCCTAAGGCGTTGGCCATTCGGATCGGTCCGTTGCGATCGTTGCCGTAGGAACAGAACCCATCGATATCGGCGGGGGACACTCCCGCATCCGCGCAGGCGCGGCGCACGGCTTTCAGCAGCAGTACGAACTCAGGGTCTGGCGACTTTCCGTGTCGGTAGTACTCGCTCTCGCCGATGCCGGCTAGCACGACCCGGGCTCGAAACGGGTTGGCTGTCACTGCGCTCCTTCTGTGGTCGTGACGCGAAAGAGGGCCGGTCCGGTCAACGGCGGGTCGAGAGGCCGCTGAGGAGCAACCGTTGGTAAGAGGACGTCAGCTCCTCGATGCTCGGATGGGAACGTGGACGGCGCCACCAGACGATGGAATTGAGGAGAGCGAAGATGGCCCCGGCGCATGTTCTAGGATCCAGCTCGCTCGAGACCTGCCCGGAGTGAATGGCGTCGGCGATGAGGCCAACCAGGAAGTCGTTGTACCCCCGTTGCCGGCGCTGGACGGCGCGGACGTGGGTCGGCTTGAGGTGCCGGTATTCCGTGTAGGCCACGTGGCAGAGGGCAAGATTCTCGTCGACCATGGCCAAGTGCAGGGCGATCAGCAAGGCGATCTTGTTGATCGGATCGAGCCCCGACTCCTCGACCTTGGGGGGAATGGCCGAAATGTGCTCGTTCAACATCAGTTGAATTTCGTAGAGGATGTCTTCCTTTTCCCGGAAGTAGTAGTAGAGGGACCCGCTGAGAAGTCCGACGGCGTTGCCGATGTCACGTACCGAGGTGCCGGCGAAGCCCGCGTCGTGCATGAGTTCGACGGCGGCATCGACGATCTGCCGTTTGCGGGCGGGTGACGGCTGCTTGCCCCTAGCTGGGTTCCGTGGTGTCACCGAGTGACCAGGTAGATAGGCAATTCCATCAGCGATGATCCAGATCGCACGAGCTGTTGAGCTCGCGTCTGGGGGTGTCCGAGCACTTCGGCCGGTTCGAGCACGAAGAGCAACTCGCCCCCACAGCCTTCTACAACGTCCTTCAGCTCATCGGCTGTCATGCGAATGGTCGTGGCGGAAAGCAGGCTGGGCAGGCGCCACTCGTTGGCGCGCAACGACTCCAAGGTGCTGAAACGTTCGTCCACAAGTACGTCCACCCGTTCGAGGGCGACGAAGAGTTTCACCCATCCCTCATCGTTGTTTCGCATCGAGATGAGGGCCTGCCGGTCGCGACATGCGTAGCCATGGTCAGGGGGCCAATGAGTGGCCAGGGTCTGCTTCCCTTCCACCCCGTCGTGACCGGACTCGGCTGTGACGTTCCAACCGTTCAAAGCGACGGCTGTCCTGAGCAGCGAGACTTCGAAGTGCCGGCCGACGGTCCTTTCGGGCTGGCCCCCCACCAATCCGGCCAGAACGGCCTGGGCTGCCGCGTATCCGGTATTGACCGAGACGAGGTGAAATCCATTACGAACGGGAAGCTCGTCCGGCCGCCCCAGCTGCCTGGTCAAGCCGCCGATGAGTTGTATATCGAGCTCAGTAGCGGGTAAATCGGCCAACGGACCGGTGGCTCCGAACCCGGTCAGCCCGCAGTACACGACGTGGGGCTGGAGCGCGCGCACATCGACTTCCTCGAGCTTGAACGTCCGCCGGAATCGCATCGGACCGCAGACGATGGCCGCCGACGCTCGGCCGATTAACTCCGTCAGCCGGGCCTGGCCCGGAAGGGTGGAGAGGTCAAGCTGCTCTATGGCCTTCTCATGATGGAGCTGCCGTTCCACCGCTACCGCGTCTCGCTCGGAGGCCACTGATCGATCGCCGCCGGGAGGTACCACCTTGGTCACGGCCGCCCCGAGTTGAGCGAGGACCATTCCCGCAGTTCCCGCAGCCAACCCTGTCCCTACCTCCAGGATGGCCACACCGTCCAGGGGTCGGGCCTCGCTCAGCGGGGTCATCTCCCAGTGCCCCTCAGAATCCCGGTCCGGGGTTGGAACAGAGTCCTCGGCGGGTTCGAGCAGGCGTCGGATCAATGGGTCGTGCTCGCCCAGTTCTGGCGCCGGTCGAGGCGGCACCTCCGCGGCGTCGACCATTGCCCACGGAGGGGCGGGATAGAAGAGAGCGCCGCGTGTCGAGTCGTACGAGCGGAGCAGACCTCCGGCGAGCACCTGCGACTCTGAGCGCAGGGCCTCTATGAGGGTCGGGGTCGAGCGGGCCGGGCCGGTTGGCACGCGGGCTTGGCGCAGCCGGGCCAGCCACTCGTCCGTCGACGCCGACTTCAGGAGAGGCTCCAACTCGACGCCGGTTGGTTCGACAGGAGTGTCGGGGGGCAGATGCACGGCGTCCAACAGTCGCTGCCAGATGGCGTTGGTGGGCGCGCAGACCGACACATATCCGTCGGCGGTGGCGAAAGCCCGGTCGAGCAGGTCGCTCCCGAACTGATGGCCCAAGCGGGCCTGAGCGTCCTTATCGTGAGCGGCTGTCGTCAGCCGGGACGCCCCGACAAAGACGCTGGTACCGAATTGGGAGGTCGACAGCATGCTGCCCTCTCCGGTGACCTGCTGGCGATGCAGGCCGGCCAGGACGGCGATCGTGTTCATCATGGCCCCGCTCCAGTCAAGGAACGCCGTGCCCCGGGAGAACTCCGGCCGGCCGCCCGCGCTGCCGGTGGCCCCGGCGAATCCGCTCACTGCCTGAGCCGCCCATTCGAAACTCGGGTATCCCCGGAGGGGTCCGCGCCCCTGGAAGGAGGACGCTTGCAGGTACACGATCGTGGGGTTTGTGGGCCGGAGGACGTCGAAGTAATCGAGACCGAGGCGGCGCATGACGTCCGGATTACGGAAGTTGTCGATGAGGACGTCGGCTCTGGCGATCAGGGCCAGCCCCTGGGCCCGTTCGAGCGGGTCCTTGAAATCGACGATGACGCCGTACTTACCGAGGTTTGTGCTCAGAAAGGTGTGCCCGGTACCGCCCTTGCGGCTCACGTCGAAGCGACCCAGGTCGCCGCGTGGCTGCTCGACCTTGATGACGGTGGCGCCGAGGTAACCGAGGAACATGGCGGTGACCGGGCCCACCGCCGTCTGCCCGAAGTCCAGCACGAGCTTGCCGCTCAGGGGGCCGACCGGATGCAGGGCGCGGGGGATTGCACCTCGAACCGCTCGCATCAGCGCGAATCTCTCAACACGTGCTAGCCATCGATCAGTGCGTCATCGGCTTCGCCTGGCGGCTCACCGACTCCGGGAAAAAGGTCCAGAAAGGCGCCCCGGGTGATGCGGTAGGTAGTCGCCTCGTCGACGTCGTCGAAGAGCTCGTGCAGCGTTTTCTGTGTGTGGCCGAACGTACCTTCAAGGTGGGGATAGTCGCTGCCGAACATGACGTTGCGATAGCCCATCGCGGTGCAGGCAGCAATGGCCGACTTGTCGTGCTGGAACGAGGCGTAGACCTGCTCGTACACGATTTCGCGAGGTGGGCGGGAGAGCTTGGGCCGCACCCAGAGACCGTGCTGGCGGTACCCTTCCTCGATCCGGTCGGCGATGAAGGGCACCCAGGTGGCCCCGCCTTCCGATACCAGCAGCCGGAGCCTCGGGTGGCGGTCAAGCACCCCTGAGGCGACCATCGTCGTCGCCATCCGTTGTCCGCTGTAGCTCGACTCGACGTAGTTCATCACCGCGCCACCCGGCCCCTTGAAAGGACGGTTGTTGGGGTGATCGGGGACCTTGGCGTCGGAACCGACGTGCACCCCCAGGACGAGGCCGGCGTCCTCGGCGGTCGCCCACAGGGGCTCCCAGCTGTCGTCGTTCCAACCCGGGCGGTCCCGCTCCAGCGAGCTCGGCAGGCTGATGGCGCTGAACCCCATGTCCGCTGCCCTCACGGTCTCGGCCACGGCATCGTCGACGGAGAGGATCGAAACCTCGGCGGCGGGCACGGCCCGCGGCGTCACGTCCAGGAAGGTCTCCTTCAGCCAGTCGTTGAACACCTTGACGCCCTCGCGGTAGAGCACCGGATCCCGGATCAGACCCGCCCACAGCCCAATCGACGGGTACACCAGCTCACCCCAGACCCCCTCCTGGTCGAGGTCGCGAAGCCGGATCCGCACATCGAACGCGCCCGGCGGTCGGTTGAGCTCCCTGGCGCTCATGCCGGGCGCCGAGCTGCCACGGCCAAGAGTGCGCACGTACTCCTCGTCCACTTCGGGATTCATCGGCTTGCGACGCTCGAACGAGCGGCCATCGACGTGGACCACCTCGGTACGCTCATCGATGTCCTCGGTCCGTGGCATCCGCTCCGCCAGGGCCGGTGGCATTCGCCTGGCCCAAAGGTCCGCCGGCTCCAGGGCGTGGGAATCTCCCGAGTGAGTCCACAGTTTCATGCCCGCCTCCTCGATTCTCGAAGTCTCGCGTTCCGTCTAGGCATTCTAGACTTATTCGGGCGCGAATCAAGCGCTTGCTTGATTCGGGTCGGGGTCGGCGAAGAGGCTGGGGGTTGATGAGCGAACCCCGTTTCGTTAGTCTTTGTGCGTATTCGCTAATGGATCGCTACGGGGACCAAGTGGCCGATGAGTAGGCAATTGGATGTTGGATTTGAGCGCCCATCGGAGGCCGGATCCACCGGGCTCTGTCTGGAGACGCTGTCGGACGATCCCTACCACTGTGATATCGCCAGCTTCGAACGCCAGGTTCAGGCGTCGTTCGCGGCCGGGTTCCATTCTGTGGCCCTGTGGTCGTGGCGGGCCGCCGAGATCGGTGTGGACGCCGCTCGGAAGATCCTTGACTCCGCCGGAGTAAGGGTGCGGTTGACCGAGTGCCGCATTAAATGGGCCCAGGGACCTGAAGCCGCGCTCGTGGATCTCGAAGAGCAGCTCGATCTCGTGGATGCGCTCGGCGCCGAGATGGTGCTGGCTATATCCAAAGAGACCTCGATTGACATCTCTCGGGCGGCCGAGGGCTTTGCCGCTCTCTGCGAGCGGGCGGGGGAGCGACGCGTGCGGGTGACGATCGAGTTCATTCCCTGCAGGGGGCTGCGCGATCTTGCGACCGCCTGGGGAGTGGTGCAGCGGTCGGGCGCCCCGAACGGCGGACTCGATATCGACATGATGCACTGGCAAAATCAGCCCGGTGGTCCCGATTTCGAACTCTTGCGGACCATCCCGCCCACGCATCTCCACTTTGTGCAGATCTGCGATGCCGCCCGGCCGGCCCCGGCCCCGGAGCATTACATCGAGACTGCCCTGCGGGCCCGGCCCCTACCGGGCGACGGTGTTGTCGACATTTCCGCTCTTCTTGAGACCATCCGCAGCGTGGGAGCCAGTCCTTTCTTCGCCATGGAGGTCTACAACGCAGAACTTGTCGCCGCGGGCCCGGAAGCCATGGCCCAACGGCTTCGAGCTGCCGCCGACGCCATGTTCGCCTGATCTGGTGCGATCACCCGGCTTCGACCGGGGTCCAGCGAGCACCAGCACGCGCTGATTGGCGAACGGCATCGAGTACGGCTTGGCTGGCGACGCCGTCGGCAAAGGTGGCCGCGGGAGGTTTGTCGGAGACCGGGGTCCCGTGTATGCGGGCGTAGAGGTGGCGGTACAGGCGGGCGAACGTGATGCGGTCCAAACCGCTGGTGTGCCAGCCGGTGTCGAGCGCGTAGGGCGGCAAGAACTCGGCGGCAGGCGGCACCGGCGGCAGGCGAGGCACATCCTCGGGATCGGCGACGGGTTGGGGTCCGGAACCGGTATCGACCCAGACTCTGTCATCGTCAACCCAGGCGGCCCCGCCACTGCCGCTCACCTTGGTGATTGGGATGGCCGGTCCGGCCACGGCGCAGGAGCTGTGCAGTAGTCCGGTGCAACCATTTAGGAGCCGGAATTGGATGGTGTAGGTGTCGTCGGAGGTCATATCGGGTCGCGGGGCCAGGGTTTCGAGCGTGGCGCTGACTGCCTCGAAGTCGCCGGCGGTGGTGCGGATCTGGTCGATCGTGTGGGAACCGAGGGCTCCGAGCCACCCGCCTCCCTGCTCTTCCGACTGCCACCAGTCGGGCAGCTCGACCTTAGGGTCGACCAGAGAAGTCCACTGGCGCATGATGATGGCCTGGCGCGGCTGGCCGATGGCTCCGGAGGTGACCACCCGTCGCAAGTTCTCGTGGGTGGTGCGGAATCGGTGCTCGTTGCCCATGAGGTGGACGACGCCCGCCGCTTGGGCGGCTGAGAGCATCACCCGGGCCTGATCAAGGTTGAGGGCGAAGGGCTTTTCGCAGAGGACGTGTTTGCCGGCGGCAATGGCGGCCAGCACGATCTCTGCGTGCGTATGCGGCGGCGTGGCGACGGTGACCAGCGACGCGTCCAGGGATAGCGCCGGGCCGAGATCGTTCAATCCGTACGGGATTCCAAGCGTCTCGGCGCGGACTTGAGCTTTCTCGAGGTCGCGCCCGACAAGAGCCACAACCGTGAATCCGGCGTCGCGTAAGGCTCCGACGTGGGCGAGCACTCCGTAACTGGTCCCGACCACCACAGCAGACGTCTCTACCCCCACCGTCACTCCTCGTATGAACTAGAGACCGGAATCTTCCTGCCTCCTGTGTGCGCCTGTGGGGGTTGGGGGGGTTAGGTGGGGAAGTGGTACAGGTCGGCGGCGTTGCCGAATACCGAGGCCTGGATGGTCTCGGGGGCGCGGCCTTTGAGTTGCTGGTCGAGGAACTCTCGGGAGTTGGGCCAGGTGCTCACGTTGTGGGGAAAATCGCTGCCCCACATGAGCCGCACGCCGGCGGTCTCTGCTACTGCGGGGGCGGTGAAGTCACGGGTGAAGGTGAATGAGACGTTGTTGACGATGATCTCGCTGGGCACCCGCTGGTTGCGCAACTGGTCACCGCGCAGGTTGCGATACCGGCGGTGCACGTAGTCGGCCCGTTCGCAGATGTTGCCGATCCAGCTGGCGTCGTTTTCGGCTGAGACCACTTGCAAGCGGGGGTAGCGGTCGAACAGGCCGCCGAAGATCAGCCCGCATAGCACTCGCTGCATGATTGTGGGCTCCAGCACGAAGTCGACCACACTGTTGGAGCTGATCAGATGGCCCCGCCGGTTGGTCGAGGCATGAAAATGGACCGGGATCTCCATGTCCTGGGCCGCCGCCCAAAACCGGTCGAACTCCCCGTCCAACAACCGGGGGGCGTCATCCGGATCGAGCGGCAGCATCACCCCGGCGACCCCCGCCGCCTTCAACGCCCGCAACTCCTCCACCCCCACGTCGACGAACCCCTCGTCGAGCACCAACATGCCGATGCCCTTCAACTGGTCCGGGTGGGCGCCGCAGAACTCCCCAAACCACGAGTTGAACGCCCGCAAAAACGCCCACAACATCCGATGATCCTGGATGGCGTACATGTTCAACCCCAGTGATGGGTACAGGACCTCGCCTACCAGGCCATCCTGGGCCATCGCCTCCAGCCGGGCGTCAGGGTCATACGCCGAAGGGGGCACATCCTCCTCCCAGCGGCCCTCGGCCCGCACCTCGCTGTCCTTGCGCATCACCCCCGCCGCCAGCCCGACGGGGAACTCCAGGTTCATACCCGCACAGACGACCCGGTCGGTCTTCTCCTCCCGCACCAACCTGGGCGCCGCCTCCCGATACTCCTCCGGCAACCGCGACGACCACAGATCATACGGCTCGATCACATGCGAATCAGCCGACACCACCCTCACCCCAGCCACCCCCACATCACTTGCATCACTCATACGGATTCGAGACATCCTTCCGGATAGACGTCCATATCGAACCCCCCGACCTTAGAGCATGGGTGCGCTGGGGAACGTACTTGTATCAAGCTATGAATCTGTTGACGAGTCTATATGCGGCTGCCGCCAGGCGTCAACCCGCTCATCCGTTGTCGTAGAGCACCACGAACGCGGGATGCCGGTGGAGCAGCATCGAGGGACGTTACTTGGGCCCGGCATATGTCTCGTACGACTGCAAGTCGGTACGACCGCTTCTCAGACGCTGCAGATTTTCGCGCAAACGCGGCGCCACGTCGCAACTGCCCAGCCCGTTGAGATCCGCTTCGTCCAAAAGGCCCTCGAGGCGGGTGATCGCGTCCCCGACGCTGATCGTCCTGGAAAATACGTCTACGGAAATGATGGCCGCCTGGAGCTTGAGCCGGCGGCGAGGATCGCTTTTCACAAAGGTCAGCGCCCTCTGATACTCGCGCCGAGCCGCGTCCAGGCCGGCCGTATCGCGCCCACGGCCTGCCTGCTCGAGCAGGACGAAAGCTCGCTTCTCGGCCACCAGCGCTAAGACATCCTCGCGAAGCATGGGTTCGGGCGCTTTGCCCACGGCCCACTCGGCGGCACTGAGCATCGCCAGCGCTGTCGACCCGGGCCCGTGTCGGTCGAGCGCGTCGTACACGTCGACGAGCATGGTGAGCGCGATACCGGTGTCACTCCCGCCCCGGGCGAAGAGCGCCCGGGCGCGACTGAGCCAGACCGCAGCCCCAGCGGGGTCTCCATTGCCTCGCGCCGCTATGGAAGCGATCCGCATGGCCTCGCCCAGCAGTATCGCCTCGGCAGTGCCGACGTCAGCACAGGACGTGTAGTCGGACCAGGACGATTCCGCCAGGGAAAGAACCTCGTTGGCTCTATTCGAGACGTACAAGGTCCGAATCGTGTCGAGAGTGGAAGAATAATCGGTCATACGCTGGCCAGTTCTGTCCGGGGTGTCGTCACCGTTCTGGGTCCGATGACTACTACTTGGCAGCGACAGCCTTGACTCCCGATGAGTCGAATAATAGACTGATAGATAGATCCATGAGGGGACGACAATTCCTGTCTTGGCGGATGTGGGCCTGTAGCGTCCTATCGGGGAGCCGTAAGGATGAGGCCCCCGACTGACCTGCTGTAACGCCGATGTCGTTGAACGTTCGTCGCATGGAGCCGGCGAATCGAGAGGAGTGCCCATGTGCGCGTTGGATCAGGGGGAGGTTCGAGGTCGATGATTGGTACCGACCACTACATCGTGATCTCGTCAGATAGCCACTGTGGCGCAGACCTGCTCGACTACAAGCCGTATCTGGAAAAGAAATGGCACGACGAATTCGATGCGTGGGCCACGTCCTACACGAACCCGTGGGAGTTCATGGATGCTCGAGTGAGTGGCATCGCCGATGACGACACGCGTGAACTTGAAGAGGACACCCCCCGGCTCGCGGCATCGTCTTGGAACAGCGCCATGTCCTGGGACAACCCGAGACGGATACGGCACATGGAATCCGACGGCGTAGCGGCTGAGGTGCTGTTCCCGAATACGGCGCCCCCATTCCTCCCCACGTCGGTGTTGACCGGGGCCCCGCCCACCACCCGAGAGGAATACGACCGACGCTGGGCCGGACTGCGGGCCCATAATCGATGGCTCGTGGACTTCTGCGCCGAACTGCCGGGCCGTCGCGCTGGCGTGGCCCAAGTGATGCTCTACGACATCGACGACGCCGTCGAAGAAGCCAAGTGGGTCCGGGAGGTTGGACTGACCGGAGGTGTCCTCCTCCCGATGGACGGGCCCGAGGGTGGCGGACAACCCTTGCACTCACCCGACTACGAGCCTCTGTGGGAGATCTGCGAGGCACTTGATCTCCCAGTCCACCGGCATGGACCCACTCCGGGCGGCCGACCGAAGGGTGACGGGACATCGAGGGGCATCCTGGCCATCGGCATGGTGGAGCACCCCTTTTACGATCACAGATCCCTGGCTCACTTGGTGTTCGCCGGTGTATTCGAGCGGCACCCGCGACTCCGGTACGTCATGACTGAGAGCGGCTCCGGTTGGGTCCGGAGCTATCTGCAGTCACTCGACGGCGTTTACCTTGCTGGTCGCAACGACAGGGGATCGATTCGCTACGTCCGACCAGCTCTTGAGGAGCTGACCATGCTTCCGAGCGAGTACTTTCAGCGAAACTGCTTCCTCGGTTCGAGCCTGCTATTGAGATCGGAAATCAACGTCCGCCATGAGATTGGCCTCGACCGGATGATGCTCGGCATCGACTATCCGCACGCCGAAGGGACCTTTCCGTACTCGCGAGAATCCCTCCGCTTCCTCCTCCACGACGTGCCATCCGACGAGTGCCAGGACCTGCTGGGTGGAACTGCCGCTCAGGTGTATGGGTTTGATGTCGACTATCTGCAGACAGTGGCGGACCGTATCTGCCCCACAGTCGAAGACGTGGCGACACCGCTCGTCGACATCCCTCGGGTGCCTCAGGACACCTACTCGTTGGTGTTCCAGGAGGTCGACGATCCCTCGGCCGGAGCCGGCGTCATGTCGCAAATATTTGGCTCGTAGCTGACGCTCGGTACGCCGGAAGGCGGTTGCGACCTACGAGTTCACGAGCACGGAGCGGGCTACGTCCCCATGCTCGATGGCGGTAAAAGCCTCATCCACCTTGCTCAGCGGAAGCTGGAGGGAAACGAGCTCGTCGAGTCGCAGCAAGCCTCGACTGTACAGTTCGACGAGTTTTGGGTATTCGACGCTGAAGGCGCCCATACCCATCGTGTTGCCTTTGATCGTGCGCCCGGAACGGATCAGGTCGTTGACCGGGAACGTGAATTCGGAATGAGCAAGACCGGTGAGGACGAACGTTCCTCCTCGACGGGTCATCCTGAGAGCGCTAAGGGCGGTGTCGGCGGTACCGACGAAATCGAAAGCGAACGCGGTGCCCTCGCCTCCGGTCAAGGCATAGACCTGTTCCAGCGGATCCGCCTGAGACGCGTCAACGACGTCGGTTGCCCCCAGCTCAGCAGCCAGTTGCAACTTCTTGGCGTTCACGTCAACGGCGATGATCCGCTCCGCCTGCGCGATTCTGCCCGCCTGGATGGCATTGAGGCCGACGCCTCCGCATCCCACCACAGTCATCGTGTCACCCTGAGCGACACGAGCTGAGTTGGCTACCGCACCAAACCCGGTAACAACTGCGCAGCCAAGCAGCGCCGCAGAGGTGAGGGGCATGGTCGGGTCGATCTTGACGGCCGACAGGCGATGAACGACCGCTTCCTCGCTCCAGCATCCAATACCGGCCATCTGTCCCACAGCTCTGCCGGCCATGGAGAGGGGTTGGGATCCGTCGGGGAGCGTCCCGGTCAGCGTCTGCGAAAAGGTTCGGCAGAGGGTCGCCTGTCCGTGGCGGCACCACCAGCATTCGCCACATTGCGGCATGGTGCACAGAACGACGTGATCGCCGACCGCGAAGTCATCCACCCCTGCCCCCAACTCGATCACCTCTCCCGCTCCTTCGTGACCGAGCACGAGGGGCAGCTTCATGTTCGGAGCTCCGGCATGGTAGACGTGCAGATCAGAATGACAAACGCCGGCGGCCGCCAGGCGCACCCTGATCTGGTCCGGACCGGGGGGAGCGAGACTGAGGGTTTCCAGACGTAGGGCCTCCGGACCAGTCAAGATCACCGCTTTAGGCACAAGAGACTCCTTTCGACGAGAGCTGCCGAACGTCGAAGCTTCTGAATACGCGGGGCGGTCGCCCGAACCCGCGCCGAGCTCCACTCCGGCGAACTGCTCGTTGACAGCATCTGATCACCCTCAGCTGTGTCCCTCCGGAGCTGGCGCGCCCACCACCATAGCGTGCTCTGCATCTCGGATGCAACTATTGATCTAGCGGCGAATCTATTGTGCTAGGGTTTCTTGTTGGGGCCGGACGCTGCGCCCAGGTGAGGCGGGAAGGAGAGCGTTAGCTGTGGTACCTCGTAAGGTAGGCTTCCACCCGTAGAAAATCGTAGGTCCTGAGCTTTGGAGGTAGGTCTTCCGCAATGGCGGCCCCCCGGCGTGAAAACAGTGTCGTCGATGCCCTAGTAGACGAACTGCGTCATGACATCATGACTGGAAAGCTACGTCCGGGACAGAGGATCGACCAGGACGAGTGGGCCGAGCGAATGGGAGCCAGCCGGACGCCCGTGCGGTCGGCGCTCGAGCGCTTGGAAACCGAGGGCTTTGTCCAACTTGCCGGGCGCCGCGGGGCCAACATCATCGATGTCACTATCACGCACGTAGAAGATGTACTGGCGACTCGGCTGGTGCTCGACGCCGTGCTTGGACGGGTGGCGGCCAGCAATCTCGATCGAGAGGACCTGGACTATCTCCACTCACTACTGGTCCAGATTGAAGCCGTCAAGCTGCCAGAGGGGCACGCGGAGATAGTTGATCCTGCGCAGCACTTTCATACTCGTCTCTATGAGGCAGCTGGCGCCCCGATGATGAGCAGGTTGGTGATGCAGTCTGTGCATCACACGAACGTCTTTCTGAGCGGTATGTGGTTCACCAACCGGCGCATCGCCTACGTTGGCAAGGCCTACTTCAGTGAACTTTACAAGGCACTAGAGGCCAAGGATCTGGACCGGGTCGAAGGCCTCATCCGAGAGTGGAGGGTCGACATGGCCGCGGTGATCCTGCAGGATCGAGTACGGACCGACGAGTTGCGCATTCTGCCCAGCGTGCTGACACCTTCGGAGCTGCGCCGCCTCCGGGCCATTATCGACGATGGGTACGATCTGCAAGGCCCTAATGGGGAGTTGCTTGGCGTCGGTGAAGGTGCAGCGAAGCAGGCTCAGGGTAAGGGTGCCGCACCCGCAACCCCCGGTCGCTCCCGACGGAGAAGCTCGGTCACGGCGCGAGCCTGAGGTAGCGGGCGCCCGGCCTCAACAAGTCTCTCAAACCGCATGGCTCAGAACGGCCACTTGGCCGCCAGATGTTGCATGCCACCATCGTCGCATACCCCTCGACCTCGGGTCTTCGGTTCAGGAGCCCGAGTCACCGCGGATCACGGGCTGGTGACGTCGAGTTCCACTCTCACGGGAGTCTGCCCATAGGGATTCTCGGCAATCACGAGGAACGAGACCGGGTTTGGCGTCGCTTGGGCGGGGACGCCGGAGACGACGCCTGTCGTACGGTCGAACTGCAGCCCCGCTACCGGAACACCGCTGATGCTGTGGTTGTCGGATCCTTGCCCTTCAGCGAGGAAGAAGGTTGGCGTCGGATCTCCTTTGGCCTCGATGCGAAACGACCCAAACGAGCCGGCCACCATCCTTTCGACGACGGACGAGGTGCTCACTTGCGGGAGTTGGGTGCCTGTGAGCTTCGGAGGTTCGAGATCGGCACACGGGGTGGACGAGTTGGCGCCGACTCTGATTAGGGACACGGAACTCAGTGGAACTGCGATGACGTGGGCGCTGCTTGCCTGACGGTTGACGACGGACCACTGAGCCACATACGCCCAGTTGCTGCTGGTGCCGAGGAGATTGCCACGGATCTCACCGACGCTCGACGGTCCGCCCAGGACGGAGAAAGAGTTGCCGCAGAGCACCACGGCCGGAAGGAGAGCACTGCCCGCAGCCGAGGTGCTGGCGACGACGGCGGGAATCAGGAGCAGTCCGGTGGCGGTTGCCACCCGCATGACCCCGGATCCGGCCCACCGCCATTGCCGGTAGAGAAAGAACGGTTGGATCGCCACCAATATGGCGACCGCGGCCAACGCGACCAGCTCGTCAATCGGTCGACGGGCTCCCGGATCCACCCTCCCGGACGTCACTCTCCATATCGCGAAGGTTGGAATGAGCAAAATAGCAGTGACCACGGCGCTGGCGAGGAGCCAGAAAGCGGCCCGGGTGGTCCAGGCCCGAATCCCGCGCCGCGTGGGCGGATCACCTTCTGCTGCGCCGTGATTGATACGTTTCGAAACTTCGTCATAGAGCCACCTACCCGGTTTCCTGGTGACCACCCACCCGGCAATGATGCTGCCAAGAACCGCGGGAGCGAGAACCTGGGCGAAGCCCACACTCAGCAGAGTGTCGTGAGGTAGTTGGCCGACGACGGGTTGCCAGGAGAGTCCTGAGTTCCAGATTCTCAGAGCCATGACAGCGGCGCCGCTTACATAGATGATCGCGGCGACGACGGTTGCGCTACCGAGAAGCTTGGTCCATGGACTGTTCAACAGCGATTCGGTTGAGTTCGAGTCGCCCCCTGCCATCCGATCCTCCAGCTGGTGTGGATTCGGTCCTCAGGGTAATGCCCGGTATTCACCAGCTCGGGGACCATCGGATGGGAGTGGTCGCAGCGAGATGGAGATGGGATTTGGCTCGTGGCGTCGGCTAATCGGGCCGGTTAGACCAGCCGTTGATTCCAGGCCAGAGCCGCACCAGCCGCGGCCACCATCAAGGCGAGGGCGATACCGATGAACCAGGCGGTGATGTCGCGGTGCTCGACGTTGTATCCGACCACCCGGCCGATCTCGCGGTACACCGACTTGAGCTGATCCGCGCTTTGGGCGGTGAACGTCCGCCCACCGGTGGCCGAAGCGATCTGCAGCCATGGCCGTCGGGTCGGCGGGCACCGGGACGGTCTCGCCTTGGATGGTGACGGTCCCGTTCGGGGTGCCGAAGGCGATGGTGTTGATCTTCACCCCAGCCGCCTTGGCCGCGGCCGCCTCAGTGGACCGACGGAATCGGTTGCCGACATTCCGTTTTCGCCGATGGTCGGCGAGCCGTCGCTCATCAACACGATGGTACCCGGAGTCTTTTGCCCTCCCTTACCGGCCGGGACGCTGGTGATGGCCTGGACGGACAGCTTGATGGCGGCGGCGGTGGCCGTTCCACCCCCGGCCTGGAGGCTGTTGATGGCAGCCAGGACGGTGGCCCGGTCAGAGGTCGGCGCGGCCAGGACGCTGGCGTCGGTCGAGAAGCCAACCAAACCGATCTGGACGCCGGAAGGCAGGGCATTGACGAACTCGCGGGCGGCCTCCTGGGCTGCAGCCAGCCGGGTGGGAGACACGTCGGTGGCGACCATGGAGCCCGAAGTGTCGAGGGTGAGCACGACGGTGGCTCGCTGTTTGGGGTACAGAGATCAGTCGGGCCGGCTGGGCGAAGGCGAGGACAAAGACGACGAGGGCGCCGAGGAACGCGGCCGGCCGGCACGTGGCGCTGCCATCCGGGGCGCTTCGGTGCCACCGAAGCCAGCAGGTCGACGCTCGAGAAGCGCACTGCGGCCCGGCGCCGACTTCTCTGGGCCAGCAGGTAGGCCACCAGGAGAGCCACCGGCGCGGCGATGAACACCAGCCGCCAGGAGACGAGGAACGTCATCGGGTCGCCAGCTTTCGGACCCGGGCGGCCCGATGGGCGTTGCGGGTCGCGACGAACCGGGCGAAGTCGATCAACCAGTCGCGGTCGGTCGAGAGGTGGAGATGGTCGGCCCCGGATCGGATGACCGCCGACCGGATCTGCTTGTACCGTTCTGCCGCCGCCGCCTCGAAGCGGGCCCGCAGAGCGGCCGAGTTGGTCTGGACATTCAGCCGCCGCCCGGTCTCGGGGTCGATCACCCCGAGCATCCCCACGGCCGGCAGGTGGAACTCGCGGGGATCCGTGACGTGCACGGCGACCACCTCGTGGCGGAGGGCCAGGCGGGCGACCGAGTCGGGCCAAGCTGACGGGTCGAGGAAGTCGGAGACGACCACGACCTGTCCCCGATGGTGCTTGGAGCGGTCCAGCCGGTTGAGCGCGCCGGCGAGATCGGCCCCGGGACCCGGCTGCCGGTCGAGCACGGGGCCAGTCGTACAGGGTGGCCAAGGCGGCCATGAGCGGGACCCGGCCGCTGCGGGCCCGGACCCGGGTGACGCTCTCTCCGCCCGCCACCAACAGGCCGAGACGGTTGCCGTGCCGGGCGGTGAGAAACCCGAAGGCGGCCGCCGCGGCCAGCACCAGGTCCCGTTTCTCACAGGTTGCGGTGCCGAAGTCGAGGCTGGCGGACCGGTCGGCGACGACCCATGTCTCCATTTCCCGGTCGGCGTCGGTCGTGCGCACGTGCGGGGCCAGGGCCCGGGCCGTCAGATTCCAGTCCATACGGCGGGCGTCGTCGCCCGGCTCGTACGGCCGGGCGCCGGCCCGTTCGCTTCCCGGCCCGGCGGCCACGGCCAGGTAGTCGCCGGTCAGGATGCCGTCGAGCCTGCGAGTCACCTCCAGCTCCAGGCGTCTCAAGACGGCGGCCTTGGCCGCCACCGCCGCCGGAGGGGCGGACGGCGGGGAGCGTCGCCTCGGTCATGCCGCGCCCGGGGCGCCAGGCGATTGGCTCGGGCGGGACGTTCGTTGCCAGGGCGCCAAGGGGCGACCCAGCCGCTCGTCCCGCTTGCAGCCACGGCAGGGGGAGGAGGGAATGGCATCGACGGGGTTACCGGAAGGGCCACTTGGGCGGTGCGGGCCGCTTCGTCCTGCTGGGGGGCGATCCGGGGTTCGGGTACCTGCTCCAGCACCCGTCGGACCACGTCCTCGACACCGGTGCCGTCGGCCAGGGCGTCGTAGCTGAGCAGGACCCGGTGGCGGAGCACTTCGGGAGCGACGTCGTGGACGTCTGCGGGAACCACGAAACGACGGCCCCGGAGCAGGGCCATGGCCCGACCGGCCGAGAGCAGGCCCAGAGTGGCCCGGGGGCTGGCGCCGAGCTCGATCTGCGAAGCCAGCTCCGGCACTCCCCACCGCTCCGGATCGCGGGTCGCCATCACCAGGCGGACTGCGTAGTCCGCCACCGCGTGATGGACGAACACCTCGTCGGCGGCACGCTGCAGGGCCCGCAGCTGTTCGAGGCTCAGGACCTGCTCCACCTCCGGGCGACCGACGAGCATGCGCCGGGCGATCTCCATCTCCTCCACGTACGACGGGTGCTCGACGACCACCTGCATCAGGAACCGGTCCCGCTGCGCTTCTGGGAGCGAGTACACCCCTTCGGATTCGATCGGGTTCTGGGTAGCCAGCACCAGGAACGGCTCGTCCACCGCCCGGATGGAGCCGCCGATCGACACGTGGCCTTCGGCCATCACTTCGAGCAGCGCCGCCTGCACCTTCGCCGGCGCTCGGTTGATCTCGTCGGCCAGGACGATGTTGGCGAACACCGGCCCCCACTCGATGTCGAACTCCTCCCGGGACGGCCGCCAGATCCGGGTTCCGATGATGTCCGCCGGGACCAGGTCTGGAGTGAACTGGATCCGCGAAAACTCACCGCCTACCACCTTGGCGAGGGTCGAGACCATGAGGGTTTTGGCCAAGCCGGGTACGCCCTCGATCAGGCAATGCCCCCGAGCCAGCAGGCAGATGAAGGCCCGCTCGATCATCCGATCCTGGCCGACAATCACCCGCTTCACCTGGAACAGGGCGTCCTCGAGCAGGGCGGCTTGCCCCCTGTTGGGATCATTCGTCATAAGACAAGGACCTTTCCAGACCAATCTGAGAGAAGGCCGGGGGCGGCCTGAAAATTCCCTGAACCACCAACCACCTGAACCACCAACCACCTCAACCGGCAACCAGCAGCGCTGATCGTCAGCATCATCGATGCTACGACCGGCCAGCTAGGCGCCTCCCTACGGATCACCCGCTGGGTCTGGCCGTCCCAGCAGCGACTTTCGCATCTGGACGGAGGTCTCGTCGTACCCGAGAGATCGATACAGTCCCCGGGCCACCACGTTGTGGGCGAAGACGTTCAACCCGATCGTCGTGGCCCCGTTGGCTGCGGCCAGCCTCTCGGCGAGCATCATCGTCCTACGCCCAAGACCCTGCCCGCGCCGGGCCTCGTCAATGGCGACGTTCCACACCCACCACCGCTGCGGGTCGTCCCCGTGCGGGCCAATCCACAACTCGCCGACTCGGACCCCGTCGCAGCACACCCACCCGGTCATCTGCCCCGGCGCCGGAACGCCGCTGGGAAACGTGCTCTCCAGTGATGCGTCGGCGTTCGCCGAGGCCTCGGCCAAGGTGTCGCCCGCGGCCATACGTTCGGCGATGTACTCCGACCTCGTCTGCTCCAACCATGACGCCAGGTCGGCGGCAGTGAACTCCTCGAAGGTCATCTCGCTCACCGCAACAGACTGTCACCAGAGGCGCACAGCGGTGGTCCTCGGCGGCCTACGGCCCCTCGTCCTGGATCCGAAGTGCGTCGATAAACATAGACAGCATCACGTAGTTACCGACCGTGAGAATGAGGTCCATAAGTTGGTTCGTGTCCAACTGCTCTGCGAGCGCGGCCCACGTGTCGTCGGCGATGGATCTTTTCGCATAGAGTTGGTCGACGGCCGACAGCACGTGCCGTTCGAGTTCGGACCAGCTCGGGTCATCCGATCCGCTCCAGGTGGCCTCGATCTGCGCCGGGTTCAGCATCTGGCCCTTGGTGGCGTGCTGGGCGTGTTTACTCCACTCGTAGGTGGAGCCGCAGAGCGCTGCGGTTTTGAGGCTCACGATCGTCCGCAACCGCGCCGAAAGGGTCGACGATCTCCGAAGATGGAGACCGAACGTCAGGTACCGAGCGACAAGATCGGGGTAGTGCGCCAGCGTGCGGACCAGATTGAAGTTCGACAAGCCGTCGAGGTCGGGCGGGGCGGCGGCATTCCAGAACTCTCTCAGGCGATCCCCCGACAGGTCGAAGTCGACTGGCGGGATTCGGGGGGTGTCCTTATCCACTGACGCGTCGTGGGGCACTTGGAACCTTCGTTAAGCCGTCAGGAGGCCAGCCAGCCGCCGTCGATGGGGTACGTGAAGCCCGTACAGTAGTCCGACGCAGGCGAGGCCAGGAACACCGCGAGACCCTTTAGATCGTCGGGCATCGCCGGGTCACCCATGGGGATCCGCTGGGCGGTCGATTGCATTCGGGCGTTCCTCTCCTCCTCGGAGATCGAAACGCTGGCATTTTGGCCGAGATTGGTTCGCACGAAACCGGGAGCGATAGCGTTTACGCGGATGCCGCTGCTTGCGAGCGAGACTCCAAGGGTGCGCGTGAGATTGACGACGCCGGCTTTGGCGGCAGTGTAGGCGAAACTACCTCCTGTCCAAGCTCCCACGTAACCATAGATAGATGCGGTCGAGATGATCTTGCCGTAGCCGCGAGGCTGCATCGTGCGCACGGACTCCCGCAGGGTGAGGAAGACACCAGTCAGGTTGACTCCGATGACCCGGTTCCAGGCCTTGAGCGTCGTGTCTCTAATGTCGTCACCGAGGCCGCCGGCTATCCCGGCATTGGCGTAGCAGATCGTCAAAGGTCCCAGTTCCGCTTCGCTCCGGCTGAAGGCGTCTTGCAGCTGTAGCTCGTCCGTCACGTCGACGTGGAGGGCGACGGCGCGTCTCCCCGACTGCTGTACGATCGCTACGGTCTCCTCACACGTCTCGCGATGCCAGTCGAGGCAGGCGACGTCCGCACCCGCCTCCGCCACTGCCTCCGCGTAGGCCCGACCAATACCGCTGCCTGCGCCGGTCACGAGAGCAACCTTGCCATCCAAGCGCAACGATTCCATAACGTTCATACCCACTCCTTTCAACGCTCCAGGCAACCACGGGCGAGACTCGGCCGACAACCCAGGGTGGGTCCCGGGCGGGGTGGCAGGTTCCGAGGTGAGGGCTCTTCCTGGTGCTACGGACGCGGCGCGACCGGGACGTTGTCGTCGAGGTCTGCGTCGTAGTGCCAGTCGCCTCGGATGCGATCAGCCGAGAACTGTTCGGGAAAGAACCGAGCGAAGCGGGGGTCGATCTCCACTGCGGGGGCGTGACAGTGCACCGCGTCTCGTTCGCTGGGGACGAACCACTTGCGGGCCAGAACCCGACCGGGGCCAGTGACCGGGTCTATGTAGGGCGTCCGTCCGTGCACCACATGGCGGTTGTTCACGATGATGGTCTCCCCCGGCCGCGTCAGTTGCACGAATCTCGAGGCCGGGGCGAGGGGTCTGGTGAGCATCTCCAGTAGGCGTTGGGCCCGAGACAGGGCTTCGAGCCTTCGCCAGGTGACTGCAATTTCCCCCGTCTCCTTTGACGTGGCCGAACTGATCTGCGAGTTGGCGCGGAAGAACACTTGTGGCCTGCCGTCGGCGCCCAGATAGAGCACCGGCGCTTGTACCTTGATCGCCCCCTGGCCGGTAGGCAGAAGGACGGTGATCGCATCGGGCAAGAACAACGCGGCGAAGGCGTCGGGATCCTCTCTTGCCAAGGCGATCGCTACGTGGAGCAGGTTCTGGAAGTAGGTGATCCCGCCCCAGAGTGGGGGCGAATCCAGCGAGAAGATGACGGTGTGCAGCAGACCGGCATAACCGAGCCCGTCATGGTGGGCGCTGAACATCTCTCCGTGCTCTCTACTGCCGACCCCAGACGGAGGGGTGTAGATCTTGACGGTGCCGTCCGGCGGTCCGAACAGCCGGCTGGCTTCGGGATCATTCTCTGCGGGATGGGGGATCGGGAAGCCGATGCCGGTGCGCGGTCGCAGGCGGGCGGCGAGAGCCAACAGCGGATGAGGCGTTCCGTCCAGCGGCCGCGAAAACTGCTCGGGAACCACGTGGACAACGCCGCCGCCGGAGGTCAGCTGGTGGGCCATCGCCTGGCACTGCTCGTCGGTGACCAGCTCGAGACGCTCGACGATCACCGGGTCAACGGGGGCCGGTGCCTGGTCAAGAAGGTCCGAAGTACGGCTTCGAGCGGTCGGGGCCAGTTGGAGCGCCAACTTGAGGAATATCCAGCGTTGTTCGATGAACGAACGCTCGTCGGCCGTGAGCTCCATCGCCGCGGAATGTAGTCGACCGGAGATGGACCTGTCCGCCATCGCCGAGCTCGGGGTACTCGATGTTGATCGCAGGATCGGCCCGCTCAGAAATGGGTGTCAGGCCGCCCGCCGCCGGGCGGCCCGAGCCAGGTCGACCAGCTCGGGCAGGACCTGCTGCACCTCGGCGCCGGATCGATCGCGCAGGGCGGCATCGATGGCCCGACCGGCCGTATCGAGGTGTACGGTGGCCAGTCCCAGCCGCCGTTGCACTGGGCCTTCGACCACCCGGAGGCTCTGGACCTTGGCCAGGGGGACCCAGTGGGTGACGCGCCGAATCCGGCCGCTGACCGTGACCACGCAGCGCTCGTCTCGACCCCAACAGAGCCAGTGGTAGCTCAGCGGTGATTTGAGACGGACGCGCTCTGGGGGCCGCCGATCCGGGGCAGGCGCGTCGGGCAGTATCCGTGACAGCAGCCAATAGGCGTCCGGGCGTGACCCGACTGGCAGCACTGCCCGCAGCCGGCGCGCTTGAGCCCGGTTTTCCCGGCGGCCCCGCTGGCGTCCGGCCACGTCGACCTCGAGCCTGCACCAGTGCCACGGCCGCCACATGAACGGCTCGGTGAGCCGGACCGCCTGCACTCGGCCGAAGGGAATGGTCTCCGCCGTGGTTTCGATCAAACCGCTGCGCAATCGCAGTCCGTCGGGCGCCTCCGCCACCGTGAGCTCGTACGCCCCGTTGAACTGCCGCCAGGTGGTGGTGGCCAACGCCAGGATGGCGGCGAAGCCGGCGCCGACGACGACACCGAGGGTGTGAGCGCTCACCACTTCGAGCACCACGGCCGTGACAATGAGCGCAACGATCACCACGCCCAGACCGCTGAGGGCCATGGATGCCAACAATCGGGCCGGTGGCACCCACAACAGCACCCGCTCGGGAGGCGCCGGTACGTCGTCGGCCAGGCCGTGGGCGAGGGCCAGCAGACGAGCCCGCAACTCCACTGCAGCTGGTTGGGGTAGGTAGGCCAGCCGGCCCTGATCGCCGGCACCGCCGGCCAGACGCAGCCTGAGCTCCGCCAGGCCCAGCACCCTGGCGACTCCCGGCTGCACCACGTCGATGGCCTGCAGCTGGGCCAGCGGAAATCGCTTGGAGCTGCGACGAAGTAGGCCGGTTTCGATGCGCAAGGTTCGGTCTTCGATGGTCCAACGCGTCACCAACCACGACACCACCGCCAGCGTCAGCAACACGACGAATACGACCGCCTCGATGATCAGCGGCGTAATCGACTTCCTGGACCCGCTGAGGGCCGGAATGGAGATGATGACCAGTGCGATGAGACCACGCCATAGGCGCACGACTGGTGAGAGCGGGTGCAACCGGTGCCAGCCACCTGTTTCGGGCAGGCCGGGTGTCGGGCCCGCATCCGCCGAGCGTCCCGCCGCGTGGTGGGATCCGTGGGTGCTCGGCTCCGGACCTACTGGGCGAGAAGCCCCCGGCTCGCTCACAAACCGGCCGCCCTGGCTTCGCCCAGCCGCGCCAGTTGGTCCCGCAGCCGAGTGGCGTCGTCGGGTACCAGCCCCGGGATACGGGCGTCGCTCGCTGCCGCCGCAGTATGCATGCGCACGGTCATCAAGCCGAAGAGCCGCTCGATCGGGCCGGCCGTGACGTCGACGAACTGCATACGTCCATAGGGGACCACAGAGAGGCGCCTGAACATGACACCCCGCCGGACCAGCAGATCGTCGTCACGCTCGGCATAGCCCCATGCCGTGAAGCGCCGCTGCACGAAGCGCTCTGCTACGGCGGCAAGAACGACCACCACGGCCAGCCCGATCCCTGCCGCGATGCCGCTACCAGCAGCGACCGCGGCCACCGCCACGATCGCGGCGGCGACGACTCCGACCGCAAGGATCTCGTACCGGCGCATCCTCATCAGCCGCCGGGAAGGTGAGCGCCATTCGGCCGGCAAGTCAGTAGTTGTCGACTTCACCACCATCGTGTGTCCCGTTCTCTTCCGGATCCAGCGTTGGGGTCGATGGCCTTGAACGGCCCGGTCCTTGACAAGCTGGCCACCGTCACTGACCCCATTCTGGTCGCAAAGCCGTCGACTTGGTGGTGCACACCAGCCCACGAGGTGTCTGGCCGGCTGGCGGGCTACGATGAAGGATCGGTGTGATCCGGCCGCCTGAACCTTCGGGTCGTGTTGACGGAAACCCAAAACGACTGGGCGGGAGGGGCTGAAAGGCCCACTGTGCAGTCAACCAGGGACATCTCGGTGACCGCCGCTGATACGCACGTCGTCGAGCCCTACGACCCGTGGATTTCCCGGGTGTCGGGGCAACGGTGGGGCGATCGGGTTCCCCATGTCGTATGGAGCGAGAAGATGGAGGTGGACGTCTGGGTGGCCGGCAACGGATTCGTCGGTCTCGCCTGAGGGTGCCCACCCGCTGTCTTGACCAGTGGCAGCCAAGGTGGGCGTCCTTGGTGGGCAAATGGCAGAATGCCATCTGTGAGCGTTGGCGAAGCCCTCAGTAGGGTGGAGTCGTCGATTGACGACCCGGGGTTGCACGCTTACTTCGACTTCCACAGACGGCGGTTTCTCTTCACCTTGGATCTCGTCGCCGCAATTGCTGCGGGGACCGACTTTCGGGTCCTCGATGTCGGCCACTATCCGGGCCACCTGGCTGCAGCCCTGGAGTGCCTCGGCTATCAAGTGACCGGCGTTACCGCGCCCGGAATACCGTGCGAGCTACCGAACGTGCATCTGGTCGACATAGAGGAGGAGCCGCTTCCCTTCTCAAACGAGAGCTTCGACCTCATCGTCTTCGTAGAGACGATCGAGCACCTGCCGCACTCGCCGGTGTTCCCGTTGCGGGAAATGCTGCGCGTGGCCAAGCCAGGTGCCGCGATCATCGTCACCACCCCGAACCTCGTCTGCGGATCGAACCGGCTGCGATTCATGCGGGGTCGCAGTCCTCTCTTCCCGCTGGAAGACTATTTTTCAGAAAAAGGGCACGGGGGCGCCCTGCAACATCGCCATAACCGCGAGTACACCCTCGACGAGCTCGACTCCATACTCAATGAATGCGGGTGGCGCGTGGTGCAACGGGGCTTCTTCGTCGCCTACTCCAAATGGACCGGGGACCGGTCAGAGTGGCCGGCCACCACGAGGGCCAGGGAGGCCGTGAAGTACGGCGCCGAGCTGCTGGTGCCGTCGTGCCGGGACAGCCTGTTCGCAGTGGGCCGGAAGCCCATCCCGCGCTAGCTCGGTGCCGGACCGGCCAGCTGCACTGGCGCTGACCAGGCCCGTAGCCTGGTCAGATCCAGCCAGATCCAGCTCAGGCAGGCAGTTGGCTATCCCGACGACACGCTGACCGACGTCCCGGTGGGAGGCGCGCGGTGAGTGGCGCAGCTCACGTCCCGGAGCGTATCCTGGCCCTGGAATAATCAACCGCGATAGCAGCGATGACGACCCGTTCTCAGGGAAGGGCCGTCGGGTGGACGTCCCGGGCGTTAGGCAAAAGTCGAAAATAGGAGCTACTTATGACGGCGAACGGTCTAGTCGATATGAACGTCGTGTGGGACGGAAAGGTCCACAGCTATCGACCTGACCCGGATTGGAAAACGCGCATCGCGCCCAGCGTGCAAATGCACGAGGAAGCGGACGATGACCTGGACCCGATCACCTACGAGGTCATTCGTCGCCGACTCTGGACGATCAATATCGCTCACGGCGACACTATCACCCGGGTGTCGGGCTCGCCGATGTTCCAGAGCTACGACTTCAACATGTCGATGATGACCGAGGACGGCACGGCCGTCCTCTCGGCCCCGTATGTCCTCGAGCTCAACTCGCCCGCGCCGTACGGGGTGCGCTATATCCTCGAACATTTGAGCGAAGCCCCTGGGATCGACGACGGGGATATTTTCCTGTGCAACGACCCATGGATCTGCGCCGTGCACCAGATGGACGTCTTCCTCGGCTGCCCGGTCTTCGTCGACGGCAAGCTCTTCGCTTGGGTGTCGAACGCTGGGCACCAGATCGACCTCGGGGGGACGGCGGCCGGGGGCTGGCCCCAGAACGCGGTCGACGCATTCTGGGACCCGGTGTCCTTTACGCCGATCAAGTTCGTCGAGAAGGGCGTTATGCGTTCCGATCTGGAACGGGCCTATGTCCGCCAGTCCCGCTATCCCGACCTGGTTGCTCTCGATCTGCGCGCCCAGCTCGCAGGAGTGCAGTTCGCCAAGAATCAGCTGCTCGAGCTGTGCGGCCGCTTCGGGGCCAACACGGTGAAGGCGGCGATGCGCGGAATCGTCGAGCGCGCCCGCGATGCCTTTGCCGCCAAGCTCCGGAAGATCCCAGACGGGACTTGGACGGAGGTCCGCCATTACGACGAGACCTTGCCGGGTGACCGCGGGTCGTATCGGGTGCAGATCAACCTCAAAAAGCAGGGCGACCGCCTGATGGTCAGCAACGAGGGAACGGATCCCCAGCGGGCCGGTCCCCTCGGGCAAGCGTTCGTGTCGGTGAAGGGTTCGCTCTTGGCGGCGCTGTGCGTGGCGATGCTCCACGAGCAGTTGTTCGCGCTCGGCGGCGCGGCAGAACAGCTCGACTTTGATCTCCGACCCGGTCTGTTGAACTGCGTCGATTTTCCGGCACCAGTGAGCGGTGGCATCAGCAACTTCCCGCTCAATACGCAGATGTTCGCCGCCGCGATTTCCAAAATGCTCGCCACCGTTCCCGAGCTCAAGGCTGATGTGATGGCGCAGGATCCAGGCGCCGGTTGGGCCGTGGTGTCCGGCGTCGATGATCGAGGGCGACCGTTCGGCTCGGCGCTGACCGACTCGGCGACGTTCGGTCGCGGTGGCCGGCCGACGGTAGACGGGCTCGACACCGGGGGTGCGTGCGACTGCCCGCTGTGGTGGCACCCTAACGCCGAGACGATGGAGCTCTTCTATCCCATCGTCTTCCTCTACCGGCGGCAGATGCGCGACACGCCCGGCGCCGGCCGCTGGCGGGGCGGAGGGGCGCTGGTGTCGGCCATCACCGAGTACCGCGCCGCGCACATGGAGTTGACGACGCTCACCCCCGGAATGGCGGCATCCGCCCACAGCTCGACCGGGCTGTTCGGCGGATACCCGAGCGGAACCATCCATTACCACTTCCTGTCCGACACCAACGTCCGAGAGATGTTCAAGGAGGGCCGGATTCCGCAGAGCACCGACGAGCTCGACGCAGCCAATCACGAGTTCCTTCGTGGGAAGTCCAACGGCCGGGTCATGAATCCGGGCGACGTCCTCGAGGTGCGGTCAGCGGGTGGCGGAGGGTACGGCGATCCCCTTGCACGCGAACCCGAGCGCCTGGTAGCCGACATCAACGCAGGCTGGGTGTCGCGCCAGGTGGCCGCCGAGATATACGGCGTCGTGGTGGGTGACGACGGCTCGGTCGACGCTGGTGCCACGCGCTCGCGACGGGCGGCGATTCGCGACGAGCGACGTTCGTGGACACCTCCCCGCGGCGCGGGAGTGTCGATGGACGCCGTGCCGGCGACCGGGGAGCCTCCCCGGCTGGTCCATGAGTCCATCGTGGCGTTGGACCATGAGGGTCACCGCGTGCTCGCCTGCGCCCACTGCGACACTGTCCTGTGCTCCTACTCGGACGACTACAAGCGCGCCTTGGCGTACTACGAGGGTCCAGCCACCGACATCCCGCTCGTGCGACCGCCCCGGGAGCTTCTCGACGTCGACGTCATCTTCCGGCGGTTCTGCTGCCCATCGTGTCAGATCCTGATGACGGCCGAGGTCGCCCTCGCCGGCGAGGCGATGTACCCCGATATGGTGCTGCGGTGATCGGGCTCCGCCGCGGATCCAACCGAACGAACGGCCGGTGATGACGTCGTACATCATCGGGGTCGACATCGGCGGCACATTTACCGATTGCATCGTGATGGATGCCGAGGGAGGCATCCACCTGGGCAAGGCACCTTCGACACCACCTGATTTCGCTACCGGCTTCGTCGCCGCCATCGGCGAGGCCGCCCAGCGGCTCGGTGTGCGACGCGACGATTTGCTCGCCCAGACGAGCAACATCTTCCACGGTTGCACGATCGGCACGAACGCGCTCGTCGAGGGGCGCACGCCGAGGGTGGGCTGGCTGACCACGGCCGGGCACAGTGAGTCGCTGTACATCATGGCGCTGGGCAACCGGCTCAAGGAACTGCCGGCCGAGCAGATCGCGCGTGTCGCCTGGCACAGCAAGCCAGAACCGCTCGTATCCCACGACTTGGTGGGCGAGATTTACGAACGAACGACCTTTGACGGCAACGCGCTTGTCGAGTTGAAAGAGTCACAGGTCCGGGAGGAGATCACCAAGCTCCTCGATCGTGGTGCCGAGGCGTTCGCGGTATCGTTTCTGTGGTCGACCGCGAACAGTCGGCATGAGCACATCGTGGGCGGGCTGCTCGGGGAGATGGCTCCGAACGCCTTTGTGTCCCTATCGTCGGACGTCGTCCGCCGGACCGGTGAGTACGAGCGGACCGTGGCCACCATCATCAACACGCTGGTCGGACCGGCGATGGTCGACTATCTCGACGATCTACGCGTCCAGCTGGCGGCAGCCGGGTACCGTGGGCCGGTTTCGATCATGAGCTGCTCGGGCGGGGTGATCAGCGTCGAGCAGGCCCGAAGGCTGCCGCTGCTGACCATCGGTTCGGGTCCGGTTGCCGGCGTCATCGCCTCCCGTTTGCTCGCCGACGCCGTCGACATACCGAGCGGCGGCGCCGGAGCCGCCTCCGAGAACCAACCCAGTGCTGGTCCCAACATCATCACTACCGACATGGGCGGCACCACGTTTGACGTGAGCGTGATCGCCGACGGGCGGATGCCCGACCGGTCGACGACACGGATCGGGATGTGGGAGTACTACGTGCCGACCGTAGACGTGCGCTCGGTCGGGTCGGGCGGAGGCAGCCTCATCCGCTATAGCCCGGAAAACGCCACCCTCCTCGTTGGACCAGGAAGCGCAGGTGCACGGCCCGGTCCGGCGGCATACGGAGCGGGGGGCACAGAGGCCACGGTGACCGATGCTGACCTGGTGCTCGGGTACCTCAACCCGAACAGCTTCCTGGGCGGCACGATGCGCCTCGACGTGGATGCGGCGCGTGCTGCGCTGGCCAGAGCCGGCGAGCCACTCGGTTTCTCCGCCGAGCAAACCGCCGCCGCCGCAGTGCGGATCGTTGACAGCCAGATGGCCGACGCCATTCGGCTGGTGACGGTGAACGTTGGACGGGACCCGCGCGATTTCGTTCTCTACATCTACGGCGGGGCTGGTGGTGTGCATGCCCCAGCACTCGCCAAGGAGCTGGGCATCAGAACCTTGGTGCTGCCGCTCAGTGACCTGGCGTCGGGTTGGTCCGCCTTCGGTGTGGCCGCGTCGGAAGCGGTGAGCTGGGAGGAGGAGTCGACACCGATGGCCGACCCGTTCGATCCGGAAACCCTCAACGAGGTCTGGGCCGAATTAGAGGCCCGGGCCGAGGCAGGCATCGCTTCGCACGGCATCGGGACGGCGCAGATGACGTTGGAGCGTTTCGCCGAAATCCGCTATAGGGCCCAGATCAACAACGTTCGCGTGCGCGCTCCCGAAGGCACGTACGACTCGTCAGTTGTGGAAAAACTCGTCCGTGATTTCGAGGACGAGTACGAGCGACTGCTCGGGAAGGGCGTCGGCTACGCAGGGGCCGGATTTTTCCTCAACTCCCTTACGGTTCGGGCCCGAGCGCCGATGTCCCCGTTGAAGCTGTCGCCGGCGAGCGAGCTATCCGTCACCGCGCCCAATCCGATCGAGCATCGAGGCGTGATCTGGTACGAGCAGGGACTCGAGCCGGAGACGACGCCGGTGTACGCCGGTGCCGACCTCACGCCGGGAGCGGCTATCGACGGCCCGGCGATCGCAGAGTTCGCTGACACTACGCTCGTGCTGCGTCACGGGCAGCGGGCCGGTGCGGATGCCTACGGCAACATCATCGTCGAGTCCGATGCGTGAGGCGCCGGCCGGCTGGCCTCGCTAGCCGGCCGGCGCCTCCAACGCCCTCGACAACGGTGAACGAGGCCGTCATCGGGTCAACTCCCAGCCGGTGGACTCATGCTTGATCCAAATCTGAGGATGTTGCCATCGGGGTCGACTACCGCCCCTTCGTGCTGTCTCCATTCGGTGTCTTCTGGGGAGTGAAGGTCGACCCCGGCTGCTCGCCACACCGCAGCCAGGTCGTCCGCGTCATCCACAAAGAGATAGGCCGAGCTCGGGTGGCGGTCAGCGTCAGCTACGACCCCAAGATGGATCTCGACGTCATCCCGGGTGGCAAAGCCGTAGCCGCCGCCATGGTAGGCGCGGACCGCAAATCCGAGTCTCCGGTAGTGATCCATCGCCGCTTCGAGGTCGTGGACGGGGAGGATCGGCGCGATCCGGCGCAGGCTGCTCACGGAATCAGCCTCGCAGGTCTGTTATGGGCCCGCCTGGGTGATTCCAAAGGCGCCCTGGATCGCGTTATTTGGCTGAGGTTGGGTAAGAGCCGGCTCCCCCACGCGGTAGGGATCGAATCGCATCGGTCGACCGTCGCCTCGAGTGTCCCGTGCGACGGTGGAACTTGTCGACCGCCTGTGGGGGAAGCTGGCTATCGGCACCTCTGGACCGGCACTCCTGGACAAAGCCCGCTTGTCAGTCGAGCGAGGTGGCGTCGTGGCTTCGCTGACTCCGGGCTCACGTCCTGGCGTCGGGGTTGGGGATTGGTGATGAACACGCGACCAACGGCGAAGATCCCTCGCTGTGGGATAAAGAAGTCGGACAGGTGGGCTTGCTGGGTGAGCGGGCCGGGACGTCCCAGGTCCTCGCCTTCTACGAGGGCGTGACTGGCGGAGACGTACCAGATCCTTTGGGGGTTGGCTTCGAAGTGCTGGGCGTTGGGTGTCTGGCCCGCGAGTTGGAGCTTTCCTGCGCCCAAGGCGGGCCCGGCGATGGCTCCCATAGCGGCGAGCACAGTCGGTGAGCGCCACGCGGCTATGGGGGTGGTGATGCCCAGCGCACTCACCAGGCGGGTCAGGAGACGGGATCGGGTTTCGATGCTCCAGTCCACCGCGGCGTCGGCGGTCCGGACGTGTAGGCGATCCGGAGTTTCCCACTCGAGGTCGATGGGCCCCACCCGGACTCGGCTGACCTCAGCGCCGAAATATCGGGTACAGCCCACTTCGCTGTCTACCGACTCGTAGAAGGTCCAGTGCCCGATGGGGTCCCGGTGCCAGATCGAGGTGAAGCGGTCCCCGACCGACGAAGCTGTCCATCGGCGCAACCCGAGGATGTGACCGGAGCTGAAGGGCAGGCCCATGACGCCGTAGCCCGAGACGCGCTCCCCGTTTCCCTGCGGAAGGGCCGGGTGCTCCTCGGCTTGGCGGGCGAAGTGCGCTGGAGGTCTCATCACTGTACTGGAGCCTCTCGAGATCGGGTACCTGATATAGTACGACCGTTCGTACTTCTCTGTCTTCCATAGTACGAACGGTCGTGCTAGATGTCAAGGAGTCGCCTGGTGGAATCTGATGGAGCGCCGGCCCGAAAGCCGCGGGAGGATGGCCTACGGACCCGCAGGGCGATCCTGCAGGAGTCGGTCTCGCTCGCCACAGTCGAAGGCCTCGAGGGCCTCAGCATCGGGGGCCTGGCCAAAGCGCTCGGCATGTCGAAAAGCGGGCTGTACGCCCACTTCGGTTCGAAGCAGGACCTTCAACTCGCCACCATCGACGAAGCCGAGCGCATCTTCGATATGGAAGTCATTACCCCGGCCTCGGCCGTGGCCGACGAGGGGCTCCCGCAGCTGGCAGCCATCTGCGACCTCTTCTTTGCGCACCTTCGTCGCCGAACCTTTCCTGGAGGCTGTTTTTTCGCCTCAGCCATACTCGAGATGGGCACCCGACCCGGCCCGGTCAAGGAACGGATAAGCCTCTTCCAACAGCGGTTCGTCGGACTGATCTTCGGGTTCGCCCAGCGGGCCCAGGAGTTGGGGCAGATCCCAGAAGACGAGGACCTCACGATCCTCGTCTTCGAGCTCAACGGCGTCATCCTGGCCGCCAACGCCAACTTCGTCATGACCGACAACGCCATGGCCCTCGACATTGCCCAACGCGCCGTCCGCCGGCGTTTACGCATCACCACCGCCCAGAGCGATCAGGTCTGAGCACCCGATCACAACGCGAAGCTTCGCGATACTGGGCGCCCGACGCGATCGCGACCTATGACCGCCGAGGCGACCTCGATTCCATCACGGTTCCCGCGTCGATCATTGCGTCCGAGCTCGGCCCGGTTGTGACACCTGAGGAGATGGCCGCCATGGCTTCGGCCATCCCCGGTGCGCGGTTCGAGTGTGTGACTGCGGCCTCGCACATGTCCCAGTTCACTGACCCCTCGACACTGGCGGCGCGGCTCATCTCCGCGGTGGATGGGAATCCATCCGGAGGTCGGCCGGCCTAGTCCGCCCCGGGCACCCCGTTGTGAACGGTGGGCACCGCTCGGACCACAACTCCCGGCTCGCGCCGGCTCACCCGACTATCGGAGCACAAACGTGACACGGCTGAGTCCGGGCGAGGCTACTCGTGTCACGTTGTTGCCGTATATGACCACAGCGTGACACGGATAGACGTTCGAGAAAAGATCCGTGTCACGAAAGTGCTCTGGACCCCTTTGCAGACGAGCGCTGCTGTCTTTATCGCTAATCCTTGTCTGAGTCGACGCACTCGACCAGCTCGAGGGTTATCCCTTCCGGACCTTCGAAGAGTCGGAGCCGCCGGCTGATGTAATCCATCTCGTCGCTGAGCATGTGCACCCCGTTGGCTACCAGCTGGTCCGTGACCGCCTTGATGTCATCGACGCGAAAGGCTAGGTGGTTATAGCCACGTCGCCGCAAGTTCGTCGGGAGCTCACCGGGATCATCTGGCGGTGTCGGATCGAACTGCAGCAGCTGGATCTCGAAGCGAGGCTCAACCCCTTCTAGGACAAGCGTGATGTGTTTAGCCTTCATGTCCGGCCGGCCCATATATCGCGCTGGGGCACCACCATCGATCACGGCGACATGTCCTTTCCGGAAGCCAAGCAACTCGAAGAAGGCGATCGCCGGCCCAGCGTCCGCTACCGCGATGGTTACATGATCTGGGTTGCGAAGTACCACCTTCGTCCCCTCGCTCGTCAGTCGGTAGTGCACACTACTTCCCGATGTGAAGCACGATCTGGCCCCGTGTGTGCCGGCTGTCGACCCGCCGCAACGCTTCGCCCACCTGGCCCAGCGGCAGCACCACTTCGACCTGGGGCCGTAGCTGGCCGGCGTCGACCAAGCGGGAGATGGTCTCCAACCGCTGACGGTCGATGTGGGCGGCGAACGATTCGCCGGTGATGCCCCGTTCGAGCTGGAGGGTACCGAACGGGGGGAATCACCGAGATCGCCCGGCCGTCGTCGCCCACGGCACTCACGGCCCGATCCCGGGTCTCGCCGCCGACGCAATCGAACATGACGTCGACGCCGCCGGGAACCATAGCCAGAACCTGTTGGACCCATTTGGAGGCGTGGTAGTCGAAGACTTCGCTGGCCCCGAGGCCCCGCAGGTAGTCGTGGTTGGGCGAGCTGGCCACGCCTAGAGGGCGGGCGCCGATGGCCGCCGCCATCTGCACGACGGCGCTGCCCACGCCTCCCGCGGCGGCGGTGATGACCACCGTTTCGCCGGCCTGCAGCTGTCCCCGGTCGACGAGGCCCTCGTAGGCGATTCCAGCGCCGATCACGAGGGCAGCCGCCTCCGCGAAGCTGGCTCGCTCAGGCATTGAGGCCAGCCTGTCCGGCAGCCTGTGAAACCAGTCGCTACGGTGTGTGCGACGAGCGTCCCCAAGGGCCAAACGATCGGAGAGGCGATGACGGCGAAGTCCGATTTCTCGGATGAGGAGTGGCACCTCATTCTCGAAGCGCCCCCAAGTGCTGGCATGATCGTCGTCACCGCCCAACACGGGGGAACGTTCCGAGAGACCATCGCCATGGCCAAGGCCTACGCTGAGGCCCGCCAGCAGCATGGTGAGAGCGAGCTTCTGGATGAGATCGTGTCGGCGAAACCTGAGCGGGATCACACGCACTACCACTCTGCGGACGAGCTCAAGCAGCAGGGACTCCAGCACCTGCGTCAGTCAGTCGAGGTGCTGGAGCGCAAGGCCACGCCGGTCGAGGTGGACGAGTACCGCCAGTTCATCGTCAACCTGACCCACAAGGTCGCAGCCGCCCACCGTGAGCACGGCCAAGACGTGAGCGATCCCGAGCAGGCGGCTATCGAGGAGATCACGGCAGCTCTGAACCCGACCGCCGGATAGGAAGCCTCGAAAGGCTGAGCCTTTTCGGGCCGTACGGCCACCTTGACCTTCGCCCCGATCGTCGTTACCGTCGTGCCTGTGGCTACGCACCTGGTCGACGCGGGGGCCGGGCGGCCCTCCTGGATCCATGGTTCGCGACCGGCCGGAGCGGGTTGGGAAGGCGTCGCCGAGTTGGCGCCCGACGTCTTCGAGACCTTTGACCAGCTCGAACACCAACTGGCGTTGCTCGTCCCATCCGATGTAGCCGAGCTCGCCCGCGCCCGTATGGCCATGCTCCTCGGCGCGCCCGCGCCTCTGGTATCTCCCGATTCTGCGATCGCATCCAAGGTGGCGCGGCTGCCCGATTGGCCGGCGTCAGCGCTATTCACTGCCCGCGACCGGGCCTGTCTGGCTGTGACCGAGCAGTTCCTCATGGACGTAACCGGCATTGGTCAGGAACACATCGATGGCCTGCTCGCACACTTCACAATCGAGGAGACGTACGCCTTCGTAAACGCCCTCTGGTTTATGGAGGCCATGCAACGACTGGGACTGGTGGTCGGGGCGTCGCGTCCGATGGTACAAACGACGACGGAGTCTTGAATGGCACCCAGGATCCCCCTCGACACTGAGCTACTCGACGAGTACGGCGTAGGCGATGCGACCGGTCTGACGCCTTCTTACAGCGCGGCGCGCGACCGCATGCTGGCGGCCATGCACGGCCTCGACCGGGTGGACCCGGTCACGCACGAGCTCTGCCGCCTTCGCAACGCCCATCTGCAGCAATGCCAGGTCTGCATGCGCTTTCGCTACACCGACACGGACGAAGGACTGCTGGCCGCGGCCCAACAGTATGAGAGCAGCGAAGTGCTCACCACTCGCCAGAAGCTGGCCCTTTCCCTCACCGATATCTATCTTCGAGCGCCCGCCGAGCCTACTGCCGGCCTACGCGAGGAGTTGCTTCGCGAGTTTTCCCCGGAGGAGCTCATCGAACTCATCCTCCGCCAGGTGCGGTACACCTGGAACAAGACGCTGGTGGCGTTGGCGCTCGATGGAGAGCCGCAGCTGGTCCCGCCAGCAGCGCGCTGAACCGCCTTCGTCGTCGGCCGGTTGACCGGGTCCGGTTGAGGCTCCAGTCGCCGGGGGATGAGGCACTCGGTCGCCCGCCGGACCGCCCGTCGACTCCTCGGTCATTCACTCTCGTCGGGGCGGGCGCCTTGCTCGCGAAGCCAGGCGATCACGTTTTCCTGGCGGGTTCCCAAGCCGCTCGCGGCATCGAGAGCCGTCCCTTGGGCGTAGGGGGGAACCCAGTCCAGATCTGCGCCTTGAGACAGGAGGTACTCCGCCGCTCGCCGCTGTCCTGCGGCGCACGCATGCCAAAACGCCTGTGAGATCTTCTCGGCCTCAATCTCTTCGTTGACCAGTTGCTCTACTCGTGGCAGCATTCCGAGAGCGGCGGTGTGCCACAGCTTGTCCACCCTGGCGCCACGAGCGACCAGCAGGCGAGCGACATGCCAGCACGCATAGCCGATGGCGTTGTCGAGCGGGGTGCCGATGGAGCCGCCCGGGGTGTCGAGGTGGGCGCCGCCGTCAATCAGAACGACAGCGACGTCCACGTCGTCAGTGCTCGCAGCCCAGTGCAGTGGCGTCTCGGGCCGGTCGCCGCCACTGTCGTCGTTGGGGTCAGCCCCCGCGTCGAGCAGGATGGCTGCCGAGAGGGGGGCGGCGGGGAAGTAGCCAGGCCAGTCGGTGGCGGCGTGCAGTGCGGTACGCCAACCGCCTTCGGGTCCCTTGCGGCCGATCATGCGGCCCGTGGCCAGGTCGGGGTTCTCCGCCAGGAGCCGCCGGATGGTGTCCAGATCACCGTGGTGGATGGCGAAGGTCAATTCGACGGCTACGGGATCGCCACGCGGGAGCGTCAGCCTGGGGGCTGGCCCTTGGGACGCGTCAGGTACCGACATTACCGACCAGAGTAGATCGCGAGCTTCCCCGTGGGATTCAACGATGGGCAGTGACATGGCGAACGAAGGCATACCAGAATGACCAAGCAGCCCAACGAAAGGTGGAGTCATGCAAGCCATCACCGTTCGAGATCGCGATACTGGCCTCAGTGGACTCACCCTGACCGACGTGCCCTACCCCCAGGCCGCGGTAAACGATGTCATCGTGCGGGTCCATGCTGCGGGGTTCACCTCCGGCGAGTTGGATTGGCCGACGACATGGGCCGACCGGGCCGGGCGCGACCGGACACCGAGCGTGCCGGGCCACGAGCTGTCCGGTGTGGTCGCTGAGCTGGGGTATGGAACGACCGGCCTCACCGTGGGCCAGCGGGTGTTTGGACTGGCCGACTGGTCCCGGGACGGCTCCCTGGCCGAGTACACCGCGGTGGAGGCTCGCAACCTCGCTCCTCTCCCGGCTGACGTCCACCACACTGTGGCCGCGGCGCTGCCGATCTCCGGGCTTACCGCATGGCAGGCGCTCATCGACCACGGTCGGCTCACTGCAGGCCAGACTCTCCTGATCCACGGCGCCGCGGGCGGCGTCGGTTCGATCGCCGTGCAGCTGGCCCGCGAGGTGGGAGCCGTCGTGATCGGCACCGGGAGGGCCGCGGACCGCGACACCGTCCTCGGTTTGGGCGCGCACGCTTTCTTGGACCTCCAGGACGACAAGCTCGAAGACGCCGGCCAGGTGGACGTGGTCTTCGACGTGATCGGCGGCGAGATTCTCGACCGCTCGACGGCGCTGGTGCGCGCCGGTGGGACGCTCGTCACCATCGCCACGGTGCCCACCGTCCAGCCCAAGGACGGTCGGGCCCTGTTCTTCGTCGTCGAACCCGACCGCTCCCGGCTGGCGGACCTCGCCCAGCGGCTCAGGGACGGACGGCTCAAGCCGATCGTCGGGGCGGTACGGCCGCTCGCTGACGCGCCTGCCGCGTTCACCCCGGACCGGCGCAGCCCCGGCAAGACGATCATCCGCATCGCCGAAGGCGGATAGCCGGCATCGGGTAGGGAGCCACTTGCCGCTTTGCCTCCTTCTCCCGGGACCGCAGGGGCAGAGTTCTGTCTCCTGGTGTAAGCGAAACCGATCGGCCATACGTTTAGTGGGTGTGAGCGAGGACGAGCTCGGGTTTGCCACCTTCTACGAAGCGAGCCGGCATTCGTGCCTGCGAGCCGTCTTGGCGTCCGTCGGCGACCAACGCCTCGCCGAGGACCTGGTGGCCGAGGCCTTTGCCCGGGCGTGGGCGTCGTGGCGGAAAGTGAAGGATCACCCGGCGCCGAAGGCGTGGGTGTTACGGACGGCACTGAACCTGCGGATCTCCTGGTGGCGCCGACGCCGTCACGAGATACCCCTCTCGGGACACGACAGCGTTTGCCAGTCCAGCTTAAACGCGGGGATCGATCCGAGGATCCTGGCGGCGCTCAACCGGCTGCAGGGACGGCAGCGAGAGGTGATCGTACTGAGGGCGTTATTGGATCTCGATACCGAGACAACCGCTCGCGTCCTGGGCATCGCGCCCGGAACCGTGACCACCCACCTCTTCCGGGCCACAGCCGCGCTCCAGCGTGAACTCCTCGACCACGATTCCACGACCATGGAGATGAACTCATGAACAACGACGCCCTGACGCAGATCGCGCATCAGTTCTCCAACGTCGAGATGAACGTCGAAGTCGAAGAGATCTACGCCCGGGCCCGGACCCGTCGGACCAGACGCCGAAGAACAACGGTGGCAGCAACAGTCGTCGCAGCCCTCGCTGTCGGCCTGACGGCCACCGCAGTCACTCGGAGTGGAACTCGCGAGCCGGCGCCGGCGACGGCGCGGCTGGCCGCCTTTTCCGTCTCGGCCGGGCCCGACGGGACGAGCGCCCTCACGCTGCGCAAGGGTCAGCAGTACCGACTCGATCCCGTCGCCCTGCGCCGAGCTCTCGCCGAGCACGACATTCGAGCGCTCGTGACCGTAGGCCAGAGCTGCGACAGCGCACCAGAGCCGGAGGGCCTGGATCGGGTCGTCCTATCCCAACGCCAATCCGATGGCAGTGTCACGTTGACGATCAACCCCAAGGCCATGCCGACTGGTTCAGAGCTGAGCATCGGTTATTACCCGACGCGAACAACCTTCGCACTCATCCAGCAAGGCGCCCCCCTTCACTGCAGTCCGGTGCGCTAGAGCGACGTTTCATTGCTTGACACATGCCGATATCGGAACATTATGAGGCGGGGCCCGTTCGTCGACTACGTCGGACGTCTTCAATGCCGTCGCCGAGGCGCGCCGTCGCCAGATCCTGGACGCGCTGATCCCTGGTGAAAAGGCGGTAGGGACGATCGTGAACGATCTTGTGATGTCCCAGCCCCAGGTTTCAAGGCACCTCCGGGTGCTCAGTGAGGTGGGACTCGTCAGCTCCCGGACGGCGGGGCGTCGTCGGCTGTACCGCCTTGAACCGGCGCGCTTTCGGCCGTTGCACGAGTGGTTGGCCCAGTACGAGCAGGCGTGGAATGACCGACTGGATCGGTTGGATGAGTACCTCAAGGAGCTACAACAGGAAGGAGAGCAGCAGTGACACCGAATAGGCACCGATCGGCAGTCGTCGAATTCCCCCCCGATCTCGAGGTGGTCATAACTCGAGAATTCGAAGCTCCGATCGCCCTCGTGTTCGACGTGATGACGAAGCCGGACCACGTGACCAAATGGTTCGGCCCATTTGCCTGTGAAGTGACGGAGTGCTCGATCGATCTGCGCATTGGGGGCAACTACCACATCGTCTTTGTGACCGAGGACGGAGCCGAGCGCTCGTTTCGGGGAACCTACCTGGAGGTCGAGCCGCCGACGCGGACCGTCGAGACGTGGCTGTTCGAAGGATGGCCGGATGCGGATGCTGTCGAGTCTGTCGATCTGCACGAGACTGACGGAGTGACGAAGCTGACGATGAAGCTGGTATTCCGAGATCAGGCCAGCCGTGACCACATGACCAAGTCCGACGGCCAGGAAGACAGTTTCGACAAAATGGAAGATCTCTTGAGGTCGCTGGTCGATCCGAATGGACCTGATTCTCGGCGCTGATCATTTGGGTTATGGGTGCCTGGTCAACTCGCTACCCAGCCCCACAGCCCGTACGAGGCGGTTTCCGCTGGGCCCACGTTGGTGGTCGGTGTCGTGGCGAGGGTCTGGAAGAAGAGCATCCCGTGAATAGATGCGGGGTTGCTCAGCTGCACGAGGACCGGAAAGTACGTGAACTTCCCCTGTGCGCAATTGGGTACGCAGTTGTTGATGGCGTGGGTGCCGGTGCCGATGGCTGCTGTCGCCGTCCAACTGGTCCACCTGATGGAGCGCAGCGAGTCCGCGCTAGTGGCGCAGCCGATAAAAATCAGCGTGGGCCGAATCCCGGGCGTGTTGCCGCCGGGCCCGTTCGGGTCACAGGGAAAAACGCCAGGCAGACTGGTCGTCGTCGGGGAGGTCGTGGCAGGTGAGGTCGTGGGCGGGCTCGGTGTCGTCAGGCTCGGTGTCGCCGGGCTCGGTGTCGCCGGGCTCGGTGTCGCCGTACTGGGTGTCGCTGCTGGCATGGTGGTGACCGATTGCGAGGGAACAGGCGACTCCACGACGGTTGTTTGAGGGGCCGGGGTCGGCGCGGGTGGGGTGCCTGTGGTGGTCGCCGTGGCTGCCGGCAGGGTGGCTGTCGTCGTGGGCCCGCCGACCACCTGGACCCCTTTGGCGGTGCTCGAACCACCCGCCAAGCTCATTGGCAGTACCACGGTCAGGATCACCGCCACGGCCGCGGCGATGATGAGGGCGGCCCTCCGGCGCCGCAAGTGGGTGATGCGGGAGGCCGCCGCCGCCAGGCGAGCTTCCTGGTCAGGCCGCTGGACCGGGTCGATGGGGGGGAACGGACTGTCGGTCACCGTCAATCCTCCTTATTGAGATCCAAGGCCAGCAGTCGGCGTGCCTCGTGAAGACGCTGACGGATGGTCCCCGCTGGTCGGTGCAACAGGCTGGCGATCTGTTCCACCGGGAGGTCGGCGTAGTAGTGCAACAAGGTGGCCGAGCGAAGTCGAAGAGGAAGGCGTTCCACCAGGTCGCGCACCGATCCCTCCGCCGACGTGCTGCTCTGCGCCTGTCGGGTAAGGGCCGCCCGTACCCCTTGCTCACGGGAACGGTTCTTCCAGTATCGGCGGGCCAGGTTGGTGGCAACCAGATACGAGTAGGCCCGAGGATCCCTCACCTGCGGCCAACGGACCCAGGTCCGGGCCAGTGCCTCCTGAGCGATATCAGCGCCGAGGTCACGATCGTTGACCAGGCCTGCGCAGTATCCCGCCAAACGGGGGAACTCCTGCCGGAACACGTCGGCAAACGCACCGAGGGCAGCTGCACTGACTGCGGCGTCGCCTGCCCGATCCTTGAATGGGTCAGTGAAAGGATCAGGCAGCGGGTTGTCGGCCGGCCCCGCTCGGGTCCTACCCTCCTCGACTCCTCCCACCGACCCTCCAAGCCCTCCTCGGGTTGCGGCCTCAATGACCTTGAGAGCCCCGAAGGGACCGTAAGGCTCAGAAAAATTCTCACACAGCATCAAACGGCGTCGCCGTCCTACGGGCGATCGCCCCTGGCTACAAGTTGAGGACGCGGCGAAGCCCTCGTTCCCCGTTGCTGAGGAGGTCGCCCGAAACGATGCCGGCGCGATCGGCGAAATCAGTCTTGTTCAAGGTGAGCCGCGCGGTGACGTTGACGACGGAGTCGTGAGGAAGGCCGGTTGCGGTGGTGGGGAGGAACGCGTTGCCGGGCATGGCTGCCAACTTGGTGTTCGGGATGATTGCGGCGAGGACCGTGGCCAGTCGGCTTCGGTTGTAGGTGTCGGCCGAGATGACGAGCACTGGTCGCCGTTGTGCCGGGCCATCCAGGGCCACACGGCCCAGAATCGTCTATGCGGCAAACGTGGACTCTCATCAGGCCTTCCTGGCCTTCGGCGATCGCAGAACTGGGGGTTGGACGGTGGAGGGTAGGTCCATTGCAGGGAGAGGGTCAGCCGAGACCGTGCCGGTCGGGGATGGAAGCTACCGCCTCGAACGGCGCCGGCAGTGCCGACTCGACGGCGGCCTGTAGGAGTATTCGCTGCCGAGCAATGGCTGGGTGGCGTTCTGCCGGGAGCGTGAGCTCGAGTTCGTCGAGCACGGCACGCAGGCGGCGAACTACTTGGGGGGCGTCGGCTCCGTAGCGGATGATTTCGGTCATGGACAGCACCAGGAGGGCCTCGAAGTTCCGCAATTGGCGTTTGACTCTGACCGCCCCTTTTGAGTCGACGCGCAGGCCGGTCGGGTCGGGACGCCGGCCGGTCACGACGAGGAGGTCGCTGAGGCGATCGATGGCCTGTAAGCCCGGTGGTCGGATCGTTGACCGCCGGCGACAGCGCCCGTACGGCGACATCGACCAGCTGGCGAAACCCGAAGGCAGGATCCTGTACGAAGGTTCGTTCACCGCGCAACAGCAAGAACCGGGCCACGTCATTGGCGTCGAGGTCGGCGCCGTGCACGACCGCAAACGGGGTGCCATGGGCCAAATATTCGCCTACCCCGACCGTCAGTTCGAGCCAACAGTCGTTCCGGCGGCACAGCTCCACCAGCCCGTAGAGGTCGGAGGCGGTGACCACCCCGGGCGGACCTGGATAGACGAGCGTGAGCGGGGAGGGGCTGGCCGCGGGCGGTTTGGTGTCGACATAGGCCGAAAGGGGAGGAAAGTTGACATCGATGGCCAAGCGACTCTCGGTGGCGATGGTCTCCAGCAGATACTGCACCCGCATGAGCCGGACGACCCCGTGCAGGTAGGCGACAAAGCCGAACACGGTCGCCAAGGTCAATAACAGCAACACCGAGACCGACACGACCGGGGCGTACTGTCTCGCCGACGTCACCGCCGCTCGATTGCTGACCACGACGATCAACGCGAATACGAAGGTGGCCAGAAACAGCCCCAGGGTCACTCGAGTCACCCGAGACCGGATGAACACCCGCACCGTGCGGGGCGAATACTGGCTGGCGGCCAACTGGATGGCGACCAGCGTGGTGGCGAACACCACAGCCACAAAGGCCAACGTCGCCGCCGCAATGGTCCCGGCGAAGTTGGCGGCTGTGGCCGGATCGCTGACCAAATCGAACCTGACCCGGACACTCGCCCCGATCCGACCGTCCAACCAGATACAAAGATCGGCCAACCCGACTGCGACCAGAGCGAAGATCGTCGGGACGAACCACAGCGACACGCTGATCCGCTGGCGGAAGTCGGTCAGCCACAACGGCTGGGGGCGTACCGGTAGTGCTTTCACCAGCCCGGAGTCTCTCAGCTGTACCGTCGCTGACAGCGGACCCCCACCCGCTTAAAGTCAGCCCCAATGGTGTGGTTGAGCTCACAACCCCTAGGACTGCTCGTAGTGGGCTGCCTCGCGATCACTGTGCTCGTCGCAGTGGCCAGCCGGCTGGCGGTACGAGCCTTCGTCCCGCACGGTGAGCGTGAGTCCACCTACACCATCGCGGCCCCGCTCATGCCCGCTCTTGGGGCGGCATTCGCCGTCCTTATCGCTCTCACCCTGGCTAACGAGGCCAGCTACTTGACCTCCGCCCAGGGCATCGTGAGCGACGAGGCCGCCGACGCTTCCCGCTCGGCTTGGGCGGCTACCAGCCCCGGCGTCCATTCCGCTCCCATCCAAGCGGCCCTGCTCAACTATCTACAAGCGACGCGGGCGCATGAGTGGCACGGGGCCAACGCTGCCGACGGCGACGACCCCGCCACCGCCCAAGCGCTCGCTACCCGCGAACGTGTTGTGAGGACCGAGGCGGCCCGGCCCGCCGTACGCTGCGAGCGCCGAACATGCCGCTGATGGTCGGCGTCAGGTCGGGTACTGGCGCCGTCGTCGTGGTGGTCTCCGGGACTGTCGTAGTGGTGGTCTCCGGAACCGTCGTCGAAGTACTGGTCGATGGCGCAGTCGTGGTGGTGGTCGACGCCGTAGTCGTCGGGCCTGCCACGGCGGTGGTAGTGGTCGGCGCCGTGGTGGTCGTGGTTGTTGCTGGGATGACGGCCGCTGGAGTGGTCGGGCAGGAGTCGGCATCAGCCCTATGGACGTCGCTCGACGTCACCACCGTCGCTCCCACGAGCAATGCGACGAGCATCGCGGCCCGGCAGCCGACGCCCCGCCGCCGCCGGCTGTGTCGGCCTACCGGGGGGCGAAAGAGATCAGCAGGAGCGAAATGCCGGCTCCGAGAAGGAGTAACGCCAGGATGACCAAGACTTCGGAGTTGGTCCCACTCACCGGTAGCTGGCACCCCGACATGGGTGTGTTCTAGCAGACGGCTCCTCCGGGTCCCGCAAAGGCTTTCGGCAGTGCGGAACCCACGGCATGACCAGCTTTCTCGCAACCAGCAGGTCGAGAAGACCGTCAGAGCCGCGCTGGAGGCCATCCCGGCGGGGACGACGACTCGGGCGGAGATCGAACCCGACGAGACACCTCGAGCGGGCGGCATTGGCCATGCGGGAACTGGGGATATTCTCCGGCGAGCCAATGACCCTTGAGCAGCAGGGGTTTGCTAGGAAACCAGCCTGGCTGAGCACACTAGATATGGATTCCTACGTAGTACCCGTGGCATGAAACAGTGGTCGGAGATGGACCTAGCGGCTTCTTCCAGTCCTGGGTGGTGAGCGAGAGCATCCCCCGCCACCAGGCCAGAACGAGCTATTTTCAGCGACTGAGGAAGGCCTTCGCATGCGACCGATTCTGAACAGCTCAGGCAGGAGAGACTGCAAAGGCGATCCGCTGAGAACGACGAAAGGGTAGGTGTCCAGTGAAAACTTCGAGATGGTTGCTCTTTTCTGGCGTCGTGTTGGTGATGGCCGGGATAATGCGGATATTCGACGCCATCTGGGCCTTTAGGTACAACGGCCCCGTCGTGGACGATCTTCACGATGCCATCTTCGGCCGCAGCTTGACAGCCTACGGCTGGATTTGGCTGATTGTCGGCATCGTCCTGATCGCTTCCGGCTTCCTTATTCTGCTACCGGGGACGGCCTGGGCCACCGTGGCTCGCTGGATCGGCATCGTCGCCGCCGCCGGCGCAGCCATCACCTCGGTCGCCTGGCTACCGTATTACCCGATCTGGTCGCTGGTCTACATCGGCCTGGGCCTGGCGGTCATCTACGCGCTGGTGGCCCACTTCGGTGAGGTCGATACGGCAGGCTTATAAGCAGGCGATCGGCAAAGCGACGCCAAGCTCGCTCTTGATCGATGCTTCGACGCCAGAAGATCCTGTAGTCCGCAATGCCCTCGGTCGGGCGCAGACTTCTCTCTGTGGCCGCCTGGAGCGGGGGGCGGGTTGGTTGGCCCGGTGGGGATGGCCCGTCGGCGGTCCCTCCACCGCCGGCGCCGCCCGCCAGCGAGGGGGGGGTGGGCGGCAGCGGTTTCTTTCCCGGGGTGGGGGGTAAGGGCTTCTTCGGCAGCGCACCACCAGGACTCGACCCTGGGGCCGCGGCCGGGTTGTTGCCGCAACAGCCTCGACGATGGCTTGCTTCAGATCGGGACTAATGAGATCCTCGGGCTGCTTTGCCATGCACCTTCTCCTGACTGCTTGGACTTGACTCTGCCATTGAAAACTCTGCGTGGCTCCTCGGACTGCCGGAGGCAACACCCTTCATAGACCCAGGCCGTACCGGAGATGCGGGAGCTTCAGCATTTTCGTTCTGAGTTCCGTGATGTCGAGCTCGCACGTTCCTCCGCCGCCATGATTTCGAAGCCAGCATCCCACCAACACCGCGCCACTCATCTGCCGTAACCCTGAACCCAATGGCGATACTGCAAGGCCACCGATGGACAGGACCAAACGTCGATGCTAGCTGGCCATGGTCTGTTCCGCTTGCGGAGCACCTGCCAACATCAGCCGCTTTGCTCTTCCGCGGATGGCCCTAGAACCCCCGAACGACTCAATCACGTAGCCCGGCGAGAATTCTTTCTCGAAGGCGGCGAGTCCGGCCATCCCGGCTGGCACTTCGACGTGTAGGCGGCGGGGCGCGTATATCGACCACCCAGACAGTGGGTCTGGCCAAGCAGTCGACAGTCTGCGAACGTTGAGCCCTCTGCAGGGTGGTATGTCGACCTTGACTTTCGCCAATGGGGTCCTTGGACTTCCCTTACCCATTCGGTGGCACTCTGTCGATCAGCTTGAACGCTGGAAGCGACTTGACCCCGGACAACCCGACCTTCCAGACCGCGAAGGTCCTGCGATCACAGGACAGGGTTGCAGTTTCGAAGGCGACACCACTCCAGCCGGAATGATCGAGATCAACGGCGTCGGACTACCAGGGATCTCAAATGGCTGAGGTCTCCACCGGAGCGGGACATGAACATCGTCACCGTGGCCTTGGAGCCGAGTCATCGCTGCAGCTGGAGCGAGTGTTGTGAGCGTGTGGAAACATCCCAAAGACGCACCCATCCCTATCCCAAAAGATCCGGGCCCACTCGCCCCCCATCGCCGGCTGCGGGGGCGATATTCTGCGTGCTGTCCGACCCACGGCTGTGAGTCCGGGAGGACCAGCCCGGTTCTGCGTCGAATCGAGGCCCTCTGATGCGGACGTGGAAGGTGCCTCCTAGCGGGCCCTGGCCCTGGTGCGTCGCCGAGTTGTGCGCTTGGTGGGATCAGCGGTGATCGCATCGAGCAGGTAACGGATCGCTCGTGTGGTTTCGTCGGCGAAGGTGCGACCGTTTTGGTCGTTCGCGATCTGTTCGGCGGCGATGCCGCTCATAAGGCTCCGGATCAGGGCGAGGTCGGCAACGTCGGTGACGCCGGCTGCGGCCAAGCGCGTGATCAGGACAGCGAGTACGTCGGGCGCGACGCGGTGGCTTGGCTCGCTGGGCTCGAATCCGGGGACCGTGCGCTGGAACATGAGGTGGTAACAGGCCGGGCTCGACAGTGGAATCCGTCAAGCAAGCGTGCAACACTCCATACCCGGTGGAGGAGATCGTCGCTACTCGTCTCCGGACTCAGCAACTGCCGGTTAACTCGCCCACTGCGACCAGCGAACTACGGAGTGCATGGTCCACGGAAGGAGCCCAATAGATGAAGATCGTAACGATTGGCAGGGGCAACATTGGCGGCGGTCTCGCCGACTTGTGGGAGCGAGCCGGTCACCAAGTCACCCGGCTCGGGCGTGAGGGTGGCGACGTGTCCGACGCGGACGTCGTATTGATGGCGATGCCGGGGGCTGCGATCGCCGAGGCCATCGCCAAACTGACGGGCATAGAAGGCAGGATGGTGATCGATGCCACCAACCTCTACGGAGTCGTTCCACCGGCCGGCTTCGCCTCCAACGCCGAGTTCGTGAAGTCGAGGACCAACGGCCCGACCGCGAAGTCGTTCAACGTCAACTTCGCGTCGCTGTACCCACGGTTCGCCGAGGCACGAGCCAGGCCGAGCAACTTATGGTGCGGAGATGCCGAGACCCGCGAGGTCGTCGAGCAGCTCAACCGGGACGCTGGATACGACCCTGTCTATGCAGGCCCGATCGAGAACGCCGCGCTACAGGAGGGGATGGTGAAGATCGTCTTCGCCATCTCCGAAGGCATTGGCCCATTTGTCTACCGCATGGCGTCACTCGAGCAGCTCTGACTCGACGGTTACCGCCTGGGCCCTCGAGGCGATCGCCTTCCGTGAGCCGCCCGAACCCGCGACAAGGCTCCTACTCTGCGTGGGTGCCGAGGGCTGCGGTGATGTCATCGATGGCCACCCGCTCGGGCTGCGCCGCGTTGCACCGCGATGGTGGGCGCAACTGATTCCTAACGAGGCATCCTCACGTGCGACTCCTCCGACATGAGTGCTCCTCCCTGTTCAGGGCCGTGGGGTCATCCACGTCGACGTCTCGTAGCGCACCCCGCGAGGACCTATCGCCGACAAGCCCCGTTAGGCCCGAACATTCCCGTAGATGGTGCACCTAGGATCAGGAACATGGCGGTTAAACGGATGGATAACGTCGGTATTGTTGTCGAAGGCTTACCGGCGACGATCGCGTTCTTTCGCGAGCTCGGCCTCGAGCTCGAAGGGCAAACCGTGATCGAAGGAGAGTGGTCAGGTCGTGTCACTGGACTGCCCGACCAGCGCGTCGAGATCGCCATGATGCACACGCCAGACGGCCACAGCCGACTCGAGCTCTCGCGATTTCTTACTCCGCCTGTGATCGCCGATCACCGAAACGCCCCGGTGAACGCTCTCGGCTATCTGCGCGTCATGTTCGCCGTGGACGACCTCGACGATACGCTCGCCCGCCTCAGTAAGCATGGCGCGACGCTTGTGAGTAGCGAAGTGGTCCAGTACGAAGACACGTACCGGCTCTGCTACATCCGGGGACCCGAAGGTCTTCTCATCGGACTCGCCCAAGAACTCGGCTGAGCGCGAAAACGAAAGGCTCGACAACAGGAGCACTTCGGCGTGAACTGGGGCTGCTGAGTCTCGCGGGTTCGGAGTCAAGAGCTGACCTTTCGGGGCTCCCCGACCATTGAATCGTCGGTCGGGTTCGCCGGGGTATCTGACCCAAGCTCGGCGCCTTCGCCGGTTTCGCAGACCCCTTTGCGTGCTTCTCGGCCAGATCGGGCCGACGGGCCCGGAAAATCGCTTCAGACTCGGCTTCGAGCGGGAGAACCTGTCTTCCCTGCTGGCCGCTGTCGCAGTGGGCAGCCAACGGTCCCTCGCGAGCCCCAATAAGCCGTCGGGCCGTGTCCCCGAAGGCCGACCTGGAACCGTCCAGAATCGCCGGCTGAAGGTCGGTTAGGCGGACGGGTCTGTTCTGGACGCCCGGTTGCTCGCCGCGGGCGCGGCCAAGAAATTCCGGGGGTCGATGTTCGGATTCGTGGACTGGCGAACGATGATAAGGCTGTGGGCGAGCGCGAGGCTGGCGGTGCAGTGAGCGACTTGGTCGCCATCTACCACCGGGCATTGCCCCAGGTGTACGGCTACCTGTTGCCCCGGTGCGCCAGCGTGGCGGTGGCCGAGGACATAACCGCCGAGACCTTCCTGGCCGCGCTCGACGCCCTCGAGCGAGGGACAGCGCCGGATCCGAGTGTGGCCTGGCTGATCGGAGTAGCTCGACACAAGCTGGTCGACCACTGGCGTGGCGCCGGACGAGAAGACCGCAATCTGCTGGTGGCCGCCGGCACGAGCAGCGCGGTTGACGACCCGTGGCCAGCCCTCATCGACAGTGACGCCGTGCACGCTGCCCTGATCCAGCTGCCGGCTCCGCAGCGAACAGCGCTGGTATTGCGTTACCTCGATGGGCTGTCGGTGGCCGAGGTGGCCGAGCACGTGGGCCGCAGCCGGCGCGGCACCGAGACGCTGCTGGTCCGCGCTCGGTCCGCCCTTCGTCGTCTCTATCTGCAGGAGCATGGTGATGACTGCTGACCCCCTGGATGTGCTTCGTCTGCCCGTGGTGCCTATCGAGCCCCGACCGTCGTTTGCTGCCGATCTGGTCCGTCGGATCCAGCGCGCCGACCGGCCGGCGCGCGACACAGCCACCGTGCGCTACTTCGCACCCGACCTGGACGTCGCGGTGGATTTCTACCGCCAGATCGGCTTCGAGGTCGAACTTCGCCCCTCGCCGGCCTTCGCCATGCTCTACCGTGGACACCTTCGTCTGCTGTTGAGCACTCCCGCCAGCCACACCCTGGCCGACGGCACTCTGCCCCATCCTGGTGGCTGGAACCGCATCGCGCTTCGGGTCGAGGACCTAGACGACCTGGTCGAGCTGCTGCAAGAACACCGCGTGCGCTTTCGCAGCCATCCGGTCACCGGTGGGAGCGTCCGTCTGGCGCTGATCGAGGACCCAGCAGGAAACCCCGTCGAACTGTTCGAACCGCTCGCCGGCTACCACGAACGAACCGGAGAAGAAACATCATGAGCACAGTCCAAGTCCGCTACATCGTCAACGACGTCGATGCGGCCATCGCGTTCTACACCCAGCACCTCGGCTTTCACGAGGACATGCACCCAGCTCCAAATTTCGCCATGTTGTCCAAGGGAGACCTCCGGCTGGTACTGAGCGCACCCAGCGGCCCGAACACCGGCGGAGGGTCAGTCCTGCCCGACGGTCGCATACCCGAGCCTGGCGGCTGGAACCGCTTCGCTGTCCAAGTCGACGACATCACCGCGACGAGTGACCAGTTGCGCCAAGTAGGAGTCCACTTCCGCAGTGACATCATCCAGGGGGTTGGCGGACGCCAAGCCATCATCGAGGATCCGTCCGGCAACCCAATCGAACTCTTCGAACCAGGACGACCCGAATCCCGCCTCGCCGAACAGTAACGAACGCCGCGGCGAGGTCCCCGAGTAACCCAGAACACCCACCACACACGCCCCATATCCACGGGGCCCAGGTCGCCGGTATCGCTGGCAGCGGGGCAGACATTCTTCGTGCCGTCTAGGCGCGGCCCGGGCGAGCCGGGAGGCGAGCCGAATCGGGCATGCGCGAAGGAGTGGCGCGGTATCTGAATGCGCTCACATTCTGGGCCCGTCCATATGTCCGGCTTCCCTTCACTTGTGTTGGCCGTCCGCGGCAGACTGAGACCGTCGAAGGACCGATTCTCCAGGGAGCCCGTCTAGCCCAGGGAAGAGAAGAACTCCAGAGCGATGTTGTCCGGGTCGCGAAACGACAGAACTGAGCCGTAGCCGGCGTCAACGACCCCTCCATTCGGGACGTCCAGTTCGTTTAGCCGTCGTTCCCAAGCCTCAAGTTCGGATCGGCTGGAACATGCGAAGGCCAAATGATCGAGCCCCGGACGGCGCTCATCGAACGGGTCAGAACTGTGCAAGTCGGGGAACCAGTTAATGGCGACAAGCGCTCCACTTACCGACCAAACAACCTGATGAAACGGACCGGTGTCCCCGTCAAGGACGGGATCTGAACCGAAAAGTCGCTCATACCACGTGCGGCTGCGGTCAAGGTCGCTGACCGTGAGAGCGACATGTGCGATCGCCGGGAACTTTGGCAAGGAGCTACTCCTCTTTTGCTATCCGTCCGACCATAGCCCGCGAAAGAGGACTTGGCCTGCGAGCAACAGATCGCCGATTTTGGCGTGCTCAGCCAGTGGGATGATGGCGTCAGTCTGCGCTTGCGAATCGGCGTTACGCCATGCTCCTGGGACGGTGGCAAGTGGGATTCAGCGGCGCGCTGATCCGTCCGATGTCCTCGCCTCGGGGGGCGTCGCACCGCGACACGGCTGCCCGAAATGCCTGGTGGTTCCCCTCTGGGTTCCTTCTGGCGGTGACGGTCGATGCCCAACAGGTCGCACCGAGCGGCACCGGCGGTGAGGTGATGCGAATGAGGATGTCCTGGGGGCACTGGAAGCCCACCTGAATGACGGGAACTGCTGACATTGGGGGCGCCGTCGCGGCCCAAGCGCCGCCCAGGCCCTGGGGCTCCAGAGTCCCCCGCCTTGACTTCCTATCACTGATAGGCAATACTCCTATCGGTGATAGGAGCAGGGCAAGAAACCGGCCGATCAGAGGAGTGGAACATGGCGAGCTGCTACACCCTCGTAAAGTTGGCTGCTGACCGCAGGCAGGAGATGCTGGGACACGCCCATAGCCACCATCTCCCCGGAGAACGGCGGCAGCCGTGGACGCCGAAGCCGTCCTCCTGGTGGGGGGAGGCGCGACGCTGGCTACGGCGCCGCGGCCGGGCGACGGTGGTGGCTTCGGCCACTGTCGCGACCAGCTAGGTCACCGGCGACCGATGGCCGACAAGGTGACTACGCGGCGGGAAGCGAAGACGGCCTCGATCGTGGCAGAGGCCTGGGGGCTGGCTCGGGAGCATGGAGTCGGTGGGATCTCCTTGCATGCGCTGGCGCGCGCCGTCGGCATGCGCCAGCCGTCCCTGTACGAGTACTTCGGCTCGAAGCACGCTCTCTACGACGCCATGTTCGCCGACGGCAACCGGCAGCTGCTCGACCGCCTCGAAGCACTCAAACTCCCCGCCGTTCCCCGCGCCGCCGTGAAGCAGTACCTGGCCACGATGGTCGCCTTTGCCGTCGAGGACCAGGCACGATACGAGCTTCTCTTCCAGCGCCACCTCCCGGGTTTCACGCCCTCGCCGGCGTCGTACGCCCTCGCCGAGGACGCGCTCGGGCAGCTGGCCGAGTTGCTGCACGAGGCCGGCGTCGCCGACCAGGGTGATATCGACTGCGTCGTCGCCATCACCGCGGGCCTCATGGAAGCGCAGATGAGCAACGACCCCGGCGGGAACCGCTGGACCCGTCATCTCAACCGACTTGTCGACCTCTACATCGACGACGCCATCGAAAGGAAACACCGATGATGCCAACCCGAATCGATCGCCCCGAGGCCCGTGGGCTGGCCGAAGAGGAGTTTCGCCGTTTCGCGGACCTGGTCGTGTCGCTCACACCACAGGAGTGGGCGACACCCACCGACTGCACCGGGTGGGACGTCCGCAAGATGGCGCTACATGTGCTGGGGTCGGGCGAAGCACAGGCGTCGGTCAAAGAGTTCGCCCACCAGTTACGACGCGGGATGCCGCTGAACAAGGAAATCGACTCGCACCATTGGGTCGACGGCCTCAACGAGTTACAGATCCGCGAACGCGACCACCTGTCCAACGCAGAGCTCGTCGTCCAGCTGGCGGCCATGGGCCCGAAAGCGGTCAAGGGCCGCTGGCGCACTCCGCCCCCGGCCCGATACCTGCCGATCCCGTTCGGTCCGCCCGTCGGTTGGGCGCCGCTCAAGTACCTGCTCGACGTCGGCTTCACCCGCGACGTCTGGGCTCACCGCATCGACATCCACGCCGCCATCAACCGCCCCATGCGTCTCAGCGCCGATCACGACGGCCGCCTCGTCGCCGACATCGTCGCCGAATGGGCCTCCATCCACGGCCAACCCTTCGAGCTCGTGCTCGACGGCCCCGCCGGCGGAAAATACAGCCAGGGCGTCGACGGCGAGCGCGTCGAGATCGACGCCCTCGACTTCGTCCGCACCCTCGCCGGTCGCCTGCCCGGCACCGGCGTCCTGAGCAACCCGCTACCACTCTGAGAGGAGATCTTCCATGGAAACTCGCGTTGACGAGATCGCCGACCGCATCTACCGGCTGTCCACCTTCGTGCCGGACATCGGACCGACCGGCTTCACTTTCAACCAGTTCGTCATCGACGCCGACGAGCCGACCATCTTCCACACCGGCCCGCGCGCCATGTTCCCGGTCGTATCCCGAGCCGTCGCTTCGCTGCTGCCGCTGGAACGGCTCCGCTGGATCATGTTCGGTCATCTCGAAGCCGACGAGTGCGGCGCCATGAACCTCTTCCTCGCCGCCGCACCGAACGCGCAGGTCGCCCATACCGCAATCGGATGCATGGTATCGATCAACGACCTCGCCGACCGGCCACCGGAACCGATCGCCGACGATGGCGCCTTCGATCTCGGTGGCCGGCGTATCCGCAGCATCGACACCCCGCATGTTCCCCACGGCTGGGACGCCCACGTGCTCTACGAGGAGACCACCGGAACGCTGTTCTGCGGTGACCTCCTTTCCCAGGTGGGCGACGGTCCGGCCCTCACGGCCACCGATCTAGTCGGCCCGGCCGGACAAGCCGAGGACATGTTCGGCGCGACCTGTCTCACACCACAGACCGCGCCCACGATCCGCCGCCTAGCCGACCTCAGCCCCACCATCCTGGCGATCATGCACGGATCGTCATACAACGGCGACGCCGGCAAAGCCCTGCACGCGATCGCCGACGACTACCAGCACCGGCTGGACCAATCCAGCTGACGACTAGAGGCCAACATGCCACGCCCGGGGCCTGGGATGCCGAACGTGCGGCCCAGAAGGACCCCGGCCCGTCCCGGAAGGGGAACGGTATACGCGACGCTCAAGTTGGACCGCGCGGGCACAGTCGCACCTGCCCCTGATCGTCCCACAGGGGGATCGTCGACTGCGACACACTCAGGGTCGTCGACGACCTGTCGCTCCACAAGGTGAGCGAGACTGCTTGCGTACAGCAAGCGCTGCCCGGGGCGCTCCACACGGCGTAGTGGTCCCGGTTGGCGAAGCGGCGGATGTCGCGGCTGTGCCCGATGGCCATGCAGGCGATGATGGGCCCGACGCCGAAGATGTCCGTCACGGTGGTTTTGGAGGCCCGGACCGCTTCGGCGATGCGGCGATGCGACGCTTTGAGCTGGCCGTCCAGGGTCCGGACTTCGTCGAGGAGTTCGAGGGCGAGTTGGTGGCGGACCCGTTCGACGGGGGTTCGCGGGGCCAGGGCGGCGAGGAGCGCCTCGGCGTCAGAAGCGTTGAGTTCCTTGGCGATTCCGCCCGCCGATAATTTCAGCAAGCGCGGCGTGGAGTCGGCACACGACCCGGGAGCGCTGGTTACCGATGTCGGTGTTGCGTTTGGCCAACAGGCGGAGTATCTCGACGTGGTCGGCTGCTGCCACCTTGGCCAGCACGGGGGTCCGCAAGGCGGCCACGGCCACCGAGAAGGCGTCGTTGGGATCGTTCTTGTTCGACGAGCCCGAGGCCAGCACTCTCACGCAGGCACCTTGGGGCGTACCTCGGGGACTCTGAGCGAGCGGGATATCGGGCGACCGCCAAGTCGAGTGGCGCCAGCCAGTCGGAGAGGCGAACCATGCCGAGCGAGGACCTCGTAGTCGTCGGGTGCGGCGGGTCGGACGTGGGGTGCTCACTGCCCGTTGACGCCTGATCGTTTGCCTGGCCGAACACTTAGGCACATCGCCTGATCAGGCTATTTTGGTCGCGAGAGGGCCCTCGTGGCGGCCAGGGGTTGAGGAAGTGCAGGCCGGCTGGCAGGATGAGCATGACGACGGGTGCCGGCGTCACATGGGAGATCGGTGTCGCTATATCCGAGTTCGTCATGACCATCGGCGGCGAGACCACAGGTACCCAGGGCTCGTTCGGCGTCTGCAACCCGGCCACCGGTGAGGTGTTCGCCCAGGCGCCTGTGTGCACGTGCCAGCAGCTCGACGCGGCCTTCGAGGCGGCGGCCAAGGCGGCGCTCGAGTGGAAGGCCCACGAGACGCAGCGTCGAGATGTTCTCCGGCGAGCCGGCGTCCAGCTCCTGGCGTCTTCGGCCGACCTTGTGCCGGTGCTGAGCGCTGAGCAGGGCAAGCCGTTGGCGGACGCCGAGTTCGAGGTGTCGACCGTGGTGCCATGGTGCGAGTCGTCGTGACTAGCGCAAAGCAAGGTTGATGCGATGCAGAGTCAGCCGCGAACTCCGCTGCGGGGCCGCAATCAGGAGGTTGATGCTGTTCGGCGGCGCCTTGAGGAGACTCGCGCCGGCACCGGCAGCGTCGTCGTCATCGAGGGCAGCCCCGGGCTGGGCAAGACCCGACTGATAGCGGAGTGCGCGGCCGTCGCGCGGGGCATGTCGTTCCAGGTTGGGCGGGGAACGACTGAGCGGGGCCGTGCTGTTGACGAGCTTCACGCACTGTTCGATGCGCTGTTCGATGGTCACCCGCCGCTGGCCGACCGTCAGGCGATGAGCGATTTGCACGCCTTGCCGGAGTTCCTTTTCTGGCTGTTGCAAGAGGTACAGGCGGTCATCGAGGAGGTGGCCTTTCGCGCGCCGGTTCTGCTGTGCCTTGATGACCTCCAATGGGCGGGACCGTCGTGCGCCGTCGCGATGCGACAGCTCCCGGAGCGCCTGGCTGCGTTGCCCGTGGTTTGGGTCATGGCGTTTCGACCGAACCAGGGTCTTCCTGAGATCCAGCAGGCGCAGGCTGGGTTGATCGAGGGGGGCGCCGAACACATCCGATTGGGCCCCCTTGAGCGTGAAGCGGTGGCTCAGGTCGCGGCGGACACCCTCGGGGTGGAAGCCGACGACGAGCTGTTGTCTAAGGCGGCGCGAGTCCAGGGCAACCCGTTCCTGCTGGTGGAGTTCTTTCGCGGATTGCTGGACGACCACTTGGTGTCGTTCGACTCGGGTCGCGCCTCGCTCGTGGAAGATCGTCTGCCGAGGCGTGTCGGGATCAGTATGCGCCGCCGACTTTCGCTAATGGATCCGACCGCCGAGCGGGTCGCAACGCTGGCATGCGGCCTAGGTCGGAGGTTCACGCTGCACGACCTGGCGACGCTGACCGACATCTCGGTTCCCGGTCTGCTGCCACCCGTGAACGACCTGTTACAGGCGGACATCTTCGCTGACGAAGACAGCTACCTGACCTTCCGGCACGACCTGATCCGTGAGGCGGTCCGGGGGAGTCTCTCGGCGCCGGTCCGTCGTGCCGTCGATCGCCACGCGGCTGACGTCCTCATCTCGCGGGGAGCGTTGCCGACCGAGGTGGCGATCCAACTCGCCGAGAGCGCGCAGCCGGGCGATTCCGTGGCGATCGAGACCATCTTGAAGGCCGCGCAGGTCCTGAGCAATTCGGATCCTGGTGCAGCGGCGGAACTCGCGGCGCGAGCCCTCGATCTGGCTCCGCGCCGCCACCCGCTTCGGGGGCCGCTGGTTGCCTGCCGGGCCGTGTGCCTGTTCGCCGCGGGCCGGGCGGAGGAGGCCAAACGGTTCGCGGACTCGGCGCTGCGCCAGGTGCTGCCGGCGGAAGAACAGGCCCGGGTTCGTTTCGGCGTGTCGAGCATGTTCGACTTGTCGCCGGTGGTTCGCGCCGAGAACGCCCGTGCCGGCCTGGCTCTCCCGTCTCTACCCGCCGAGCTGCGAGCCTCGCTGTGGGCGTCGCTCTACCACAGCCTGTCGGTCGCCGGAAACACCCAAGAAGCCCTGGAAGTGCGAGCGGAAGCACTCCGGGCCGCCAACCGGAGCACTGATCCGACATCGTGGCTGCGCTTCGGGGTGCCCGAAGCTGGGGTGCTGTATCAGTCGCTCGAGTTCGAGCGAGCACTCGAGACGGTAACTGACGCGGTGGGGAGGGACCACCGGGGGCAGGAAGATGCTCGAGCGAGGCTGGGTCACATCCTGCGTTCGTGGACGCTGGTGGCCCTGGACCGGTTCGACGAGGCCCTTCAGGGGCTCGACGAAGAGATCATCGCCGCCCAACGGGATCGCCAGAACTGGGCGCTGCGCGTGTTCGAAACCACCAGAGGCCGGTTGGCGCTGCAGATGGGCGACTTCTCCGAGGCCGCCGTGGCCTTAGAGAACCGCTTCACCCTGGAGGAGGCACACCTCATCGCGGGGACGCTGCACGCTCCTGCCGTGGTGGCACTGGGGAAGCTGAAGATCCATCTGGCCGACCAGAGCGGAGCTCTCGAGGTCGCCGAGATCGCCAGGGTCATGCTCAGAAGCGACACCCCATATGTGAAATATCACGCCGCGTGGTGCCTGGCGCTCGTCTCCCTCAGCCAGTCCGACCCGATGGGGGCACACGGGTGGCTTAGCAGTTTGGGGTCGGAGGGACGTCTCAAGATGTTCCCGCTCTATCCCCACGAAATCACCGACGACGCAGAGCGAGTGCGTATCGCGGCCGCGGTCGGGGACGCCGAACTGGCCGACCAGGCTGTGTCGCTGGCCCAACGACGCGCCGACCAGAACCCGGGTGTGGCCTCCTGCGAGGCGGCGGTCGCCCATTGTCGAGGGATCTGGAACGAGTCCGGCGACGATCTGAAGCTCGCCGCGTCTCTGTACAGCGACGGCAAGCGGCCGCTCGCCTACGCATCAGCGTTGGAGGACCTGGGAAGGGTCCTCGCTCAACACGGAGACAGCACCGGTGCAGTGAAAGCCTTGGAGACGGCCCTGACGGTCACGACCAACGTTGGGGCCACGTGGGACTCAGCTCGGATCCGCTCGCGGCTGCGACGGTTGGGAGTCCGACACCGGCCCTCGGCAGTTGAGCGCCCCAAGACCGGACTGGAGTCGCTAACGAGAACTGAGGTCGCCGTGGCCCGCCTCGCCGCGGATGGAAATACAGACCGGCAGATCGCCGAAAAGCTGTTCATCTCCCCCCACACCGCGCACACGCACCTACGGCACATCTTCGAGAAGCTCGGCGTGAACTCCCGCGTGCATCTGAGCAGAACCATCGACAACCGTTACGGCGCTTCGACTAACGGCTCCGACCGAGACGACTGAACGTCGCCGACGACGCCGAGCGCTGCGGCCGGTCCGTCGACCCGCTCGTCGGCTCCTCGGCCAGATGTTTCCCAACCTCCGGCTGTCTGTGACGTGAACCAGTCTGCACCCGTGTCCTGAAAGGCACATCACTTGATCGGGCGATCTGTATCGCGCACCGATCGAGGCCGATGAGGGGACCGGTGGCGTCACCATAAACCTCCCTCAGGCAGGCACCGGTGGTCCCCGCCGCCGGTGCGATCTCGAGAAGACCGCCCCACCGCACTCCAGTAGCGATGGGGAGGGATCACCCAGCGAGTGGCGTGACGATCTACTCGTCCGCCGACAACGGCCGCCGACGCGCACATCACGCAGCGCCTCGAGATTGGCGGCCTGAAGTAGTCGGCGGACGCCCCCGAACCCGGTCAGCCAAGAACACTTCCCTGGGCCGCGATCCGCCCCCGCGGCGTCTCGACCAGACACCCGGTGAGATCGCAAGCCTTCGAGAGCGATTTCCCCTGATCAGGCGATGTCGAGCCGCCACCGCAAGCAGAGAATCTGGAATACCGCCAAAGATTCAATCAACAGCGACAAGGAGATACATCATGCCAAACAAACCCACCATCGCTTTCGCCCACGGCATCTGGGCCGACGGCTCGTGCTTCAATAAAGTCATGGCGCCGTTGGTGTCCGATGGCTACAACGTGATCACCTCGCAGCACAGCCTCGACACCGCCCAAGGCGACATCGATACGTGCATCGCTACGTTCAATCGAGTCGATGGTCCCATCGTCCTAGTCGGTCACTCTTACGGGGGCACCGTCATCACCGGCGCCGGGGTCGACGAGCGCGTTGCTGCCTTGGTCTACATCTGCGCCCTCGCATGTGACGAGACCGAGACCTCGGAAAGCCTGCAGGCGAAGTTTCCCACGACCGACGTCTTCCAGCGCATCGAGGTCGCCGACGGGCGAGTCTGGATGCGTCCCGACGGCATCGAGTGTTTCTGCGGCGATCTCCCGGTAGCGGAGCAGAAACTGATCTGGGCGTCGGCAACTCCTCCGGCGGCCACGCTCTTTGCGGAGAAGGTCCCGGGTGTGGCTTGGAAAGAGAGGCCGAGCTGGTACATCGTCGGCGCCAACGATCGCAGCGTCCACCCCGAACTGGAGCGATTCGTGGCCAAGCGCATGGGCGCTGACACCACTGAGCTCCAAAGTAGCCACTGTGCCATGCTGTCTCAGCCCGATCGCGTGGTCGAGGTGATCCGGAAAGCCGCCGCGTCCGTCTGAGGTATCGCCGCACCGGTGCTCTCCGAGCACCGTCCGGGACGTCTGTCCGCGCAGGAACTGTGCGGGCTGCTGCAGTGGGAGAAGAGGCGACTGTCCCATCAGCTCCGGCGCATGGAGGAGCTAGGGGTAATCGTCCGAGAACCCAACCCCGCCTATGCCCGCAGCGTCATGGTCTGCCTTCTGCCCGCCGGACGTCGCGCCATCGGGTACGCCGCAGCCCAGCACCTGTACAACGTCCGCCGGTATTTCATCGGCCTGTTCACCCCTGCCGAACTCGACAGGTTCGCCGACCTCAACGACCGAGTCCTGCGTCACCTCGCAGAAGAACCCTTCCCCGAGTGATCCAGTCCAGACCGCTGACCTCTGCGTGCCGAGGGCTAAGGCAATCCACGGGGAAGGCAGATGTAGGTGGTCCGTGAAACGCTGCGGCCGGGTACGTGGGATACCCAATGCTGGTCCGAGACCTGATCGCTTACCACCGCAAGCGAGCCCGAATATCCCATCTGCGTGGAGCCAGCTTAGGAATATGGCGGGCATCGACTACTTAGACCTCGATGCCGGACGACGGTGATGCCGGCCGCTGGGGTGGGGGCGCAAAGCCTTGGAGTCGCTGGTTCTGCAGGGCGGCTCGGCATCACCGTGCGCCACGTGCGCCGCCTGATCGCCGAGAAACGCGTCCCCTACCTGAAGGTCGGCAGGCTGGTCCGGTTCGACCCCGGCGAGATCGCCACCTGGCTCTCAGAGAGTCGCCAGCCTGCTGCAGAGCGCTGATCACTGGAACTACGAAGCTGGGTTCGCGAGACCCGAGCAAGTCAGCCCAGGAGGATTCCCGTAGATATCAATCTCAAGAAGCCAGACCGCCGGACCGGGCCGTTACCGTGACCGGCACGGCCGATCGCGCTCGCAAGCATGCAGCACCAAGGGCGAGGCCGACGCTTCCTCGACCGCAACCGCGGCGGCATCGGTCGGGGAAATCCCCGTACCACGGGCGGTGGCCCCGGCTACAGGTTGAGAACGCGGCGAAGCCCTCGTTCCACGTTGGTGAGGAGCTCACCCGAAAGGTTGCCGACGCGATCGGCGAGGTCAGTCTTGTTCAGAGTGACCAGCGCCGTGACGTTGACGACGGAGTCCCGAGGGAGGCCGGTGGTGGCGGCGGAGAGGAACACGTTGCCCGGCATGGCTGCCAACTTGGTGTTCGAGGTGACGACCGCGGCGAGGATCGTGGCCAGACGGCTTCGGTTGTAGGTGTCGGCGGAAATCACGAGCACTGGTCGCCGTTTCGCCGGGCGCGACCCCTTCGCTTGGCCGAGATCGGCCCAGTAGATGCCGCCTCGCTGGATCACCAGTCGTCGGTGCCGCCGACCAGCAGTCGGCGTCCGACATCAACCGCGTCTTTGCCGGATTCGTCGGTGTGACCCGGCTCGGCGATCGCCTGGTCGATCTGTTGGGTGACCGAGTCGCGGTCCAGTTCGTCCAGGTAGCGGTCGGCGGCCCGAGAAAAGAACTCCGAGCGGCTCATCCCCAGGTCTCGGGCCCGCTTCGATGCCCGCTCGTAGGTGTCGTCTGGAACCGATATCGCCGTCTTCACCCTTCCAGTATAACCCGGTATAACCGGCTCGATGGGTACGGCCCGATGTCACACCCGGCGGTTAGAGTCAGGCGCGGCGGTTGCCGGCGCAGCCGGCCTCTCCATCCCGTTCACCGAGCTTCGTCGGGGGAGGTTCTAACTGTGCGACGTCGTGTGGCCGGTGCCGTCGACCGTCTTCCGTCCGGCCGGTGGCGGGGCCTGATGTTCGGATCGACCAAGACGTACCAGAGCCGCTCGGTCCCGCTTCCGCGGTTCTTGTGCGACGAGCTGGTTCCCCTGTTGGCGGGCAAGGGTCAGGAGGACTTCGTCTTTCCTGGACCCGAGGGCGGCCCGCTTCGGCATGGGAATTTTTGTGCCCGCCACTTCAAGCCCGCGGTGGGGCACGCCGATCTGCCCGAAACCGTGAGGTTCCATGATTTGCGTCATTCGTTTGCTGGCTTTCTCATCGCCGGAGGAGCGCATCCGCGGGCGATCATGGAGCGCATGGGCCATTCGTCTATCACGGTGACGTTGAACACTTACGGTCACATTCTCCCCGGGCTGGAGGAGCAGCTGACCGATGCATTTGACACTCGCGGGCGAGGCGCCCGGACGGCGGCCGGATCCGGTGGGTCACGTGTGGGTCACGCCCGCTCCGGTCGCCATGGGCGAAATAGCATCTGAGCAGCCCTTATTGCTGCGCCCCCGGCAGGACTCGAACCTGCGACGCACGGTTTAGGAAACCGACGCTCTATCCTCTGAGCTACGGGGGCTGGGTGATAAAAGTGCTGGTCAGACACCTTTCTTGTCTTCTGCGTCTCGCACGTGAGGTCCTGATCCTAGCTGTCGCGTCTAGGACGCGTCTAGAATCTTTCGACGCACGGTCCAAGGCGCACGATCGAGGGAGCGGCAATGAGAGGCACGAAGACAGAGGTTAGGCGCGGCGTATGGAGGCTTGCGGGTCGTCACCGGCTACGACCCCCGGACCGGCGTCGCCCGGCAGAGGTCCCGCACCATCTCACGGCACCAAAAAGCAGGCCGACGAGGCGTCTGGCCGCCTTCCTCACCGAGGTCCGCACCGGCACCACTATCGCGTCCACCGACACTCTCAACGCCCTCCTCGACCGCTGGCTGGAGTACGTCGAGCACGACCTCTCGCCGACGACGGTGCGTAACTATCGGGACAAGCTCATTCGGGTTCGACGCGACCTGGGCGAGATAAAGCTCAGGACCTTACGGCTCAAAAGCTCGACCGCGCCTATGCCGCACTGGAAGCAGGAGGGCATCAGCCGCGTTGTCGATCCGCCATATCCACCGGGTCCTATCTACCGCGCTGCACCAAGCCGAGAAGTGGGATCTGGTGGAACGACCCGCTACCGATAAGGCCACCCCGCCAAAGCATGCGGAGGCTCCAGTACGGGCGCCCGACCCCCGAAGTCGTGCTCGGCTTATTGAGGAGGCCAGGCGGCGGGGCCTGCCCGGTGCTGGCTGCCGCCATTCTTCGTATCCGCCACGACGGGATTGCGGCGAGGCGAGCTATGCGGCTTGCGCTGGAGCGACGTCGATCTCGACCGCTCGACCCTTACCGTGGCCCGAGCCGTCAAGCATAACGACGGCCCCGGCTGGGTCATCGGTGCCACCAAGACCCACAAAGTGCGCCGCATTGCCATGGACTCGGCGACGATCCGAGTTCTGCGCCAACACCGGGCCCTCATGGAGGGAGCCGCAGAAGCCGCTGAGGTGGCGCATAAACCAGACGGCTACGTCTTTACGCTCGATCCGACCGGCGCCGCAGCATGGAAGCCGGACTCCTACACCCAAGCCTTCGGTCGCCTGTGTATCCAGCCTTGTCCGGATTGCCGAGGGAAACGCCGTGCCAAGCACTGCGAAACCTGCTCGGGCAAGCGTCGGGTCAAACGATTCGATGTGACGCTGCAAGAACTTCGCCATTTCACTGTCACCCAGGCCCTGGCCGCGGGCATTGACATCGTGACCACGTCCGGACGGGTGGGGCATGGCCCAGACGTAGGTTTGCGAAAATATGCGGCGTTCGTCCCAGTGCGGGACCAGGAAGCGGCCGAAGTGGTGGGAGCCTTGATTCGTCGTTGACGGTCATTTCGCCGGTGGCCCTGCCCCGATTATCGTGCCTGGTTTGGGCTCCGGTCTGTCACTGCCTTCAGGGGCGGATCGTCCGTCCTTGCCGTCTTCGTGGTCGCATCGATAAACGCCGGCCAGTTGACCCGGTAGAGGCGGCCAATGGGGAAACAACCCGGTATTTGTCCCAGCCGGGCGGCCTTGTAGCCGGACTCAGCGGAGACCCCGACTCGTCTGGCCCACTCAGAAATGCTGATGAATTCCGGCTCGAGGTCGTGGGAGCGATCGGTCTCCCTTGTGAAGTGCCGCTCCGGGGGGTGATCGGGCGAGGCCAGCGATGCCCAATCAGAAGCGGGAAGACGGATTACCACCAGGTCATCCCGGTCATGCTCAGTCATTCTTGACACTTTCTTTCTCGTCAAGGAGCGAGCTTCCGAGAGAAGTCGGTGCTCTTGGCGGCTGACGACCGCCTGGAGGCTTTGTTCGTCGGAGGCTGGTCGCCTTGTTCGTGGAGTCCGCCCCGGTCGCTGCTGCCAAACCCCGTCGGTGTAAGTCGCCGTCGTCGACGACCCGCGCGAGGTAGTCAACGAGAGTGCGAATGGGGATGCTCTGATAGCGGCCACCGCATAGCTGGTCCACGTACTCGTAGACAGCCCAGAGCGGGATACGCCGGCTCCTGCCCCGGTGTACGGCCTGCAGGGCACCCGCGTCGATAAGGTCATACACGGTGGTGCGGCTGACCCCGATGAGCTGAGCGGCTTGGTTGGCGTTGAGTAGGAGCGGGAGCACGGGTGAGTCCTCCTGAGGAGAGTTACAGGTGGGAGTGGTGTCGGTCCTTCGCCGCGGCCGGCCGTTGAGCTGGTTGTCGGCTCTGGCCAGGAGCAGACGGGCGCGACGAACGCCGACGCCAAGTTGTCGGGCGACGGAACCGAGGTGTTCGCCGCCAACGGCGACTCGATAGACGAGCGCCGCGCTGGTGGGATCGAGCAGGCCGCGGCGCACTGCTTGGACGACGGCTACGGCGTGGTGGACTGTGTCCTGATCGGCGAGACGGGAGATCGAAGTGTTGTCGGCCTCGATAAGAGCCACACTGCGGTTGGCCGTTCGACAATGCGCTTCGTGGCGGGTGCGCAGCTGTCGTTCGACGGATCGAATGATGAGACGACTGGGCCGCTCGTGGCGCTGGCCGGCGGCGCGGTTGATGGTCTCCCACGCGGCGGTGATGGTATCCATGTCCAACTCGAACTGGTCGCACCACGGGCCTGCACCTTTGGCGATCCGCCATCGCCGGTTCGACGCGGCTCTAAGCCCGGGTATGAGGGCCACGAGCACCGCTTCGCCGGCCAGCGAGTCCAGGTGAGCGACGATCAGCAAATCGGCAAGCAGTGCCCAGGAGCGCTCCGGGTCGCCTAGCGACCTGATGGTCGCCGTCACCTCGAGGGGCGAATCAAAGTTCGCGAGGCCTGGCGCTCGGGCGGCCCAGTCAAGGATCACCGACCCGTGTGCGGATCGTGCCTGTTGTTCCCAGTGACGCTGCAAGGAGGTCCAGGGGTCCAGGCTGGCCTGATCGGGGGGCGTTTTCCGTCGAGCGCCCATTACCGCTCACCGCTTACGGTTGTGGCGAGATGACTTCCTGACGCGAAGCCCAACTCGGCCGAACGTTTGCATCTCTGCGTGTTTCCCGTTTTCGCGGGACGCCACCTGTGACCTGGATCCCCGCTGGACCGATCGGTCACCATGGCTGCCGACCAATATCCCGGCACGTGTCAGCTTTGGCGGCGATGGCGGGAGCGAACAGCGTGGGCTGGATCGCGCCGTCAGTCGAAGGGCGGTGTTCGGGTCTATCGGATACGGCCTTCCCCGTGTCGGGCCGCAATTGGTGCTGTCGGGTGGGCTGGTCCGCGGGTGGGCTGTCCGGCCTGACCGGACCGTTCTCCGGGTCGTCTCTTTTAGGACAGTTCCTGTCTTCCCCAGTGGGACAGGAACCGCTCATCGCTGAAAAGCCGATGTCTCGTCTGTTGGGACAGGTGCGAAGCTCGAGGCCGTCGGGAAGCCGGAGCCGGTAGCCGCTACGGTGACGGCCGTCTCGCCCCTCCACGCGCTGCAGGACGACGAACTCTACGGCGCCTAGGGCGGCGATGGCCCGGGCGGCGGTGTCTTTGGTGACGCCGATGCTGGATGCCACAGCGCGGACACCGACGGGCGCCACCCACCCTTGCTCGCTTCCATGCGCGGCGAGGGCCAAATCCTCCAGTGCGGCCCACGCCAGGGCTCCGAGCCGACGCCGCCAAGCTCGACTCGCTGGGGTGAGCACCAACTCAGCAGAGGTCGCGTTGCTCACGGGTACTGAAGCTTTGTGAATCCCGGGGTTGTGATGTTCCCGGCTGGTTGGGGCATTCACTACACGGGGGACTGCGGCTGTCATTTCGGGACTCCTGCCTTGGGGGTTCGGTCGGGGGAATTGGTTCTCATAACTAGGAGGGGCTCGGTCCACCTATGGCGGGATGGGGCCTTCACCTAGAGGGGGCGTGGTGGCCGGTTTGCAACAAGGTTGAGGTCCGTGTTCGGTCTGCTACCGGGGAGATGGTGCTGGTCGTCGCCAGGGGTCAACTGAATCGGGTTGGCTGGATGGCGGCTTCCGGCTGGCGCTGATGTCCCTCCGCCGGGGACGACGTGTCGGTCACCTGCGTGCTCCGGTTTGGTCGGCGAGTCGGCGCCGCTTGGCCCGGTGCTGGGCTGTCCGGTTCGAGTAGGACAGCCGTTGCTGGAGTGCCCTGTGGGGGAGTGGGTGTCTCGGCTGTTTGGACAGTGGGGAGCGGTGTCTTCGTTGTGGGACACTCCCTGTCTTGCCGATTAGGACGGGCTGCTTGGTGTTGCGAAGGGCGGTGTCTGGACGGTTTGGGCGGGCTCGTAGCTCAATACCCGGTGGGGGAGGTGGAGGCGGTAGCCGGAGCGCCACGGGCCGTCTGGTGCTTGCACACGCTAGCGGACGACCAGGCCGGCTGCGCCCAAGGGCGCGACCGCTCGGGCGGCGGTGTCTTTGGTGACCCAGTTAGCGGGCCACGACGTCGCGGACACCGACGGGGGCGACCCAGCTTTGCTCAGTCTGATGGGCGGCCAGGGCCAGGTTCTCGAGGGCGGGCCCGGGCCAGCGGACCCAGTCGTCGACGCCAGACTGCATTGCGTGTTCACAATTAGGTCCAGCGGCCGCGGGTTATCCGCGGCTGCGGCTTTCTGCGCTCAGTCGGCATGTATGACGACCCGGCCTGGTTGGGGGTGGATTGGTCATCAGTAGGTGTGGGACCGGGCGTGTCACTTTGGGGACTCCAGCGATGGGGGAGTGCTGCTGGGCCTTCGGTTGTTGGTGCTCACTTTGACCATCGAAGTGTCACAAAGGCGTGTCACCTCTACGCCGAGGCTGGCGCCACCCGGGTGTCCCGTCTGGTATCGGCGAGCCGAGCGGCCCGTGACAACGCGGCGTTCGGGCCGGTCGAGGCCCATGTGATCCCGGCTGGGCCGCTAGGTCATCCTTGGGGGGCCCGCGTTCGGTGAAGGCACCTCTCAGCCGGGCGGCCGATCGGCGGGGCCGTCGGCTGGGCGGATTCTTTCTGTCCGTGGAAGTCCGTGGCCGTATTGGTCAAAAAAGCAGGCTGGTTGACCCGCCGTTTATCAGGTAATGACAATGGTGGGTCGCGCCCAGAGTGTGTTGGTGGGATGAGCGGCGTGTTGCGGCTGGCCAAGTTGACCGACGCCGAGTATGTGTTGGATCAGGTGGCGGCCGGGGTGGAGGACTACTACTTGGGGTCGGGCGAGGCCCCGGGGGTGTGGACGGGCCGGCTGGCCGAACAGCTAGGTCTGATCGGGGTGGTCCAGGCCGACGATCTGCGATCGTTGATCGACGGCTGTGAACCGGGGAGCGGTGAGCGCCTGGCCGGGTCGAAGCCGGCCACGGTGCGAGCCATTGATGCCACCTTTTCGGCGCCGAAGAGCTTGTCGCTGCTGTGGGCGTTCGGGCCGCCGGAGGTGGCGGCGGCGGTGTCGATCGCCCATGTGGAGGCGGTCCAGGCGGCTCTGGGGTTTGTGGAGGGCCGGGCGGCGGTAACCCGCCGACAGATTAATGGGCTGCGGCTGCGGGCGGGGACGTCGGGGTGGGCGGCGGCCACATTTGTGCATCGGGCCAGCCGGGAGGGCGACCCCCAGTTACACACCCACACGGTGATCCCCAATCTCGTCTACCGGGAGGACGGTGTTTGGGTCGCCCTCGACGCCGCTGCGCTGTATGGGTGGGCCAAGGCGGCCGGCTCGGTATACCAGGAGGAGCTGCGTCGGCGGCTGTCGGACCGTTTGGGGGTGGGGTGGGGGCCGGACCGCAACGGCTGCCGGGAGATGACCGGGCTGAGCGAGGCGCAACTGCGGGCCTTTTCGAAACGGACCGCCCAGATCGAAGCCCATCTGGCCGCCACCGGCGAAGTACTGACAGACCGTAAGGCGAGGATGCAGGCCGACGAGGCGGCCAGCCTGGCCACCCGGGCCCGCAAAGACCCCCGCTTGACCCCCGCCCATTTGCGGGGCCGTTGGGATCGCGAAGCTGCCGCCGCGGACCTGCCCGTCGGTGACGCCTTGCTGGCCGCCGTGTCCCGCCCCGCTGTTCTTGCTCCGATGGGTCGGGCGGAGCTGCGGGCGCTGTTCGACGGGCTGGTCGACCCCGAGGCCGGGTTGTGCGCCCATGGGTCGCGCTTCGGGGAGGCCCAGGTCATCGAGGCGGTGGCGGCTTGGGGGGCCGGCCGGCTGGACGTCATCGCGATCGAGACGCTGTCTCGTGCGTTCCTGGGCTCGGACCGGGTGGTCCGTCTGGTCAATCGGGACAGTACCGGCCGGGCTCCCAGCCAGTGGTCCACTGTGGCGCACCGCCGGCTGGAAGATCGAGTCCTGGATCATCTGGCCGTTCTGCAACAGCGGCAGGTGGTCCCCGCTAGACGGGGCCGCCCTGGCGAGCGCCTTGGACGGGGCCGCCCACCTGGGTGACGATCAAGCCGCCGCGGTGCCCGTCTTGGCCGGGCCGGGGACCGGGTTACGGGCGGTGATCGCTCCGGCTGGCTATGGGAAGACCACCACTTTGGCCGCCGCGGTAGACGCCGCCGGCCGGGCCGGGCGGCCGGTCCTGGCCGTGTCCACCACCAATCAGGCGGTGGGCCAGCTGCGGCAGGTGGGCATCCCGGCCACCACGGTGGCCCGCTTCGCCTTGGACTATGACCAGTTGCCGTCTGGTTGTGTGGTGATCGTGGACGAGTTCTCTCAGCTGTCCACCCGTGACGCCGAGGTGGTGTTGGGCGCGGCCGCCGCTTGCCCGGGCGGGCAGGTGTGGCTGGTGGGCGATCCCCTCCAAGCCCAGCCCGTCGGTGCCGGCGGTCTGGCCGTCTGGCTGTCCGACCAGGTCCGACAGGGTCAGGTGGCCACCGCCGAGCTGACCGTGAACCGTCGCCAGGCCGACCCGATCGAACAGCACGCCCTACGCCGTTTCCGGGCCGGAGAGATCGCTACTAGCCAAGAATTGCGTGACCGGGCCGGTTGGGAGCACCACCATGCCGACCGCGCCCAGGCCCTGGAAGCCATGGCCAGGGCGGTCCTCGGTGATCTGGAGCTGTACGGGTCCGACCGGGTGGCCGCCCTGGCCGTCACCCACGCCGACTGCGAAGCCGTGGCCGACCGCATCCGGGCCGAGCTCGTGGCCCAACGCGCGATCGCCGGCCCGGCCCTGGAGGGGCCGGGTTGGGCCGGACCCCGGGCCTATCAGGCCGGGGATCGCCTCCTGCTGCACGCCCATATCGATGTGGATGATGGACGGCGGCTCACCAACGGCAGCGTGGTTACCGTCGGGCAGGTGACCCCGGCCGGGCTGGCCGTGCTCGACCGCGCCGGCCAGATCGCTCACGTGCCCGCCGAGGTCGTGACCGGCCGCAGCGACGACGGCCGTCCGCTGGTCTCGCACGCCTGGGCTCGCACCATCGACGGGGTCCAAGGCGGCACCTGGGACCAGGTCCACTTGTTGGCCACCCCGGCCCTTGACCGCTACCGCGGCTATGTGGGCCAATCCCGCTCCATCGCCCCCACCCACACCTGGAACACCACCTGCCAGCCCCTCGACGACGGAGACCACGGTGGACGCTTGGTCAACAAATCGCAGGGCACCCCAGCCGAACAGATCGCCGCCGCCCTGGCCCGAGCCCAACCCAAAACCTTCGCCGCCGCCGACGACCCCTACCGCGTCGAGGCCGACCTGCGCGCCGAACAACACCACCACCGAACCCACCTGGGCGAGGGGGCCCCCGACCTGACCGACCGCATCACCCGGGCCGACGCCACGGTGCGCGCCCGACAGCGCGACCTGGCCGATTGGGAACAACGCCTAGGCCACTGGCATCAACGGCAGGCCGCCACCGCCGGCCTGCGCGGCCTGACCCGTAGCCGTCGCCAGCAGCACCACGAGGCGGCCTCCCGCATCGACACTATGAACCCCATGCTCGACCGCGCCCGCCACGACTTCGATCAAGCCATCGTCGAGCGCGACCAACTCACTCACCAGCAGACTCGGCGCGAACACTTCGACCACGACAACCAGTGGCGGGTCGAGCGCATCACCGAACTCGACGAGCACCTCGCCCGGCACTGGACCGACGCAGTCATTGGCGCCGCCCGCGACGGCCACCCCACCGCCTACGGCACCCAACGCTTGCAAGCCGCCCGAGCCCACCTCGCCGCCCGAGCACCTTCGGCGAGCGACACCCCACTGCCCGCGGCAATCAGAGACCTGCAGCTACTCGATCACGCCATCCACGACCTCGTCCAACAACGAGCCCAGCTGATCGCGGCTCGAACCCGGACCCCGGCCGGACCAAGCCTCCACCACCAACCCGAGCACGCCGCCCACCTGGAACACCCCTCACCCACCCCGTCCGGACCTAACCTCGGCATGTGAGCCCACCGGGCCCTGGAGCCTCTCCCAGGACAACGGCGCTCACGGCGCTCGCCAGTGCCAACCAGTGGCAAGTCGTACCCGTCAACCGCCGATCGGCAGCCGGCGGATGCGAGCGTGTCCTGGCATCAGGCTGACCCCGGCGCCCTCGCGGAGCGCACGCTCGAGTTCGGCTAGGGCAGAGATCAACAGCGCCACCTGGGCGTCGAGATCGTGCCGGGCCCGGCGCAACACCACCACGCTCGGAGCCTGACACTGCGAAAGGGCCAGCAGGCCGCCGAAGTCAGTGTCAGTCGACACGAGGACCCGACCCTGAACCGCAGCGGCGGTCATCACCTGCTCATCGGCGGCTCCCCCCAGCCCCAGCTCACCGACATGGACAGCCTCATGTCCCGCCGCCCGCAATCGGGCCGTGATGAGAGCCGACAGCGACTCGTCGATCAGAAGCTTCAACCGGTCGGACGCAGGGGCAGCTCGCCCTCATCGACGGCGGCGGCAGCAAAGCGCAAAGCCTCCCAAACGTCGGCCTCGCTCAACGGCGGAAACTCGGCCAAGATCTTCTCGACGGAGATCGCCTCGGCCAACATAGCCACCACGGTGGCCACCGGGATGCGGGTGCCCTTAACACAGGGCACGCCACCCATGATCCGATGATCCACACCGATCCTCTCGAACGTCACCCTCAAATCCTACGTCCACAACCGACACCATCCACCACCATCACCCATCGCCGGTCATCAATACCACCCCAAAGACCAACAACTCGACCCCTTCCCCACACCGCCACCACCTTCCTTCAACAGCAAGATTCACGGCAGCAGACATTTGCCAGTGCGTCCAGCTGCGCTGGGCGCACGGTCGGAAAGGAGAACCGATCGTGTGATCCAGCTTGAAGCTCGTCGTTGCCAGCCGGTGAGAGTCCGGTCCGGGGAGAGGCCAGGATCCCCGGTAGTGAAGTCCCCGGGCGTGGTCGAGAGGCCGGGTTCGAAGCGGGACGGGATCAACTGGCCGGTCCGCAGCATGAAGCGAAGCTTGCAGCGTCGTCAGTCTGCCCGCCCGAGCGGGACCAAGGGAGAGCCGAGCCGGTTGGCAAACGGTGAAGGCCATGGACGGCATCACAGATCCTGGAGCGGATGCCTAAGCCTGGAACCACCGATCGGGCCCTCGTTTGAAGGCGTGATGGGCTGAGGGAGTCAACTGGGCCGTTGGTGGTTGCAGGGGCGATGGTAGGGGCGTACTTGTCCGGGGTGGTCGTGGCGGTGCGGGTTGTCAGCGCCTGGGTGTTTGAAGGGGGCGGAGCGCCAGGCCGCCGGCGGGTCAGCCGGCGGGGCGGGCAGGGCTCGGATGGTGCGAGGCGTCGGTTGAACTGGTCGGCCCAGGGCCAGCGGGCGGGGGCTCGCAGGGTGAGGGTTCCGGAGCGGTTCACGATTCGGGCGGGCACGGCGAGGATGCGGGTTCGCACGGTGCGGGCGACGGTGAGCGCTTCGACAGGTTCGCCGATGGTGGCGGTCCAGCGGATGAGGTTGTGGGCCAGCACAGTGCATTGCAGCCAGGCGGAGTTGGCGGAGAAGTTGCCGGAGGGGCAGTGTTCCAGCCCGGAGCCTTCTTTGAGGTCGCGTATGGCCAGCTCGATGCTGGCGTGCTGACGGTGGAAGGCGTCGATTTCGACGGCGGTGCCGTCCAGGTCGGTGAGAAACCCGAAGTGCCGCCAGTCAGGCCACAGTCTCGCCTGTCGGCGGTCGGTGAGCCGGGTGCGGCGCACGATCAGCCGCCGTCCGCCATAGACGGTCTCGGCCACTTGGGCCTGGCCGTCGCCGGTGTAGTCGATGTTGACCCACGCCTGCTCGTTGATGGCGGCGACGGCCTCGGCGACGGCTTTGGTGTTGGTACGCACCGCCATCGTGTAACGCACCTCGTGGCGGGCCAGCACCTTGAGGGTGTCGCCCGACCAGAATCCCGAGTCGAAGCGCATCACGATCTCCCCGGCCGCGCCGGCCTGTCGTACCCGGGCGACCACTTCGTCGATGAACCGTCGCGCCCCTCGGGCCGTGTTCGCCGAGCCTTTGCGCATCCGAGCGTGCAGGATCTCGCCGGTATCGGCCCGAGTGGCGAGGATCGGGTGGTAGCCAGCACTTTGGTGTAGCCGTAGGCAGCGCCCTGCTTCTGCTTGCCTTCCACTTGGCAGATGGTGGAGTCCACGTCGATCACCAGCCGACGGCCGCCCGGTCCCGCGCCCAGCTCCCACGCCCGGGCCAGCACCTTCCCGACCACGGCTTCCAGCTGGCGGACATGCCCGAAACTGAACGCCCGCAAGAAACTGCCCAGCGTCGAAGGCGCCATCACCCGATGCCCCAGGACCCTCGCCGTGTCCCCGGCGCGCAGCACGTCCGCGTGGTCAATGTGGCTGGCCCCGGCCACGATCGCATGCACCAACGTGAGCACCTTGCGGCCCGGGCGTGCCCCGCCGACCAGGCCGGTCATGCGCAGCGTCGCGTTCGACCAGCGGCCCATACCCAGTCGAGCCGCCAGCGTCGCCACCACCAACAGCCCGGCGTTGGCCACCAGCCCCTCGTCATCGAAGCTCACCGCCAGCCGGTCCGGGACATGCGATACTGGTCTCACAGAAAGTGCCTCCCTGGCGAGAGCGGAAGATCGGCCTGGTAACCGTCATCCTCCCTTGCCGGAGAGGCACTTTTCGCGGATGGTCGAACCTACACAGCCATCACTCATGACCCGATCGGTGGAACGAGGCTAAGAACTCCCCGGCGTAAGAGAGCGTGGAACGGTCAGAGGGTAGCGGCGGGAACTGGAGAGGCCCTCCTCGTCCCGGTCCCTGCGGGGGAGCGGAGCGGGTGTGGCTATAACCGGCGACCCCGGGAAATGTCATGCGGGCGAGAGGGAGTCGGAGGGGGTCGTAGTAGTGACGACGGCCGGGACAACATAACCCGGCTTGAGCGAAGGGCCCCTGCTTCATCGACGCAACCTGGGGAGGGGAGGAACCCTGATGAGGGCCGAGACATCGGCTAGGTCCGTCAGTCACGCCGAGGGCGTGGATCCGGTTCGAGCCTGTCAACGGGTGCTGTATCGCAGTGCCAAGCAGGACGGCTGGCGCCGCTTCCATGCCCTCTTCGACAAGGTCGCCCGCAGCGACATCCTGTGGAGGGCTTGGGGTGACGTGGCCGCTAACCGGGGTGCTCCGGGCGTCGACGGCATTTCCGTCGCCGACGTGGAGAGCTCCGGGGTGGGGGAGTTCCTCTCCCAGCTCGCACAGGCGTTGCAGGCCGGGATGTACCGGCCGGTTCCGCTTAGGCGGGTGTACATTCCTAAACCCGACGGGCGGCGACGTCCGTTGGGTATCCCGACTGTCCGCGATCGGGTGGTCATGGCGGCAGCCAAGATCGTCCTCGAACCAGTTTTCGAGGCCGACTTCTTGCCCCAGAGCTTTGGGTTTCGACCTAAGCAGTCGGCGCGGATGGCCTGTGAGGCGGTCAGGGTCGAGGCCAACCGGGGGGCCAACTGGGTGCTCGACGCGGACGTATCGGACTGTTTTGGGTCCATCGACCACGACGCTTTGATGGCCTTGGTGGCCAAGCGGGTGTCGGATCGGAGGATGCTCAAGCTGCTCGGTGCGTGGCTGCGAGCAGGAGTGTTGGAGGGGGCGCGGTCACCGACACGGTGTCGGGGACCCCGCAAGGCTCGCCCATCTCGCCGCTGTTGGCCAACGTGGCGCTCCACCAACTGGACGCCGCCTGGTCGACAGCGGGAAGGACCCTGGGGGTGCTGGTCCGCTACGCCGACGATCTGGTGGTCCTCTGCCCCACCCGGGACGGGGCGGTGCAGGCTCGGGTCCGGGCGGTCGAGATCCTGGCGACGTTCGGGCTTGTTTTCCATCCCGACAAGACCAGGATCGTCTGTCTTACCCGGGGGCAGGACGGCTTCGACTTCTTGGGGTTCCATCACCACAAGGTGGAGTCCTGGCGTCGCGGGGCCGTGGTATCTGCAACGCTGGCCGTCGAGCGGGCGATCGCTCGGTACGGGCCGAGCAAAGCGGTGACCACCCGGCGTTATGTGGGACGGTCGATGGAGGTCGTGGTTGGCCGCCTCAACCCGCGTGTTGCGAGGATGGGGCGGCTACTTCCGTACGGAACTCGGCGGGAAGTTCGAGGCCATCGACCTCTACGTCCATCAGCGTCTGGCGCGCTTCGCCAGCGTAAGCACGGACTCCGGGGATCACTGGCGCACCGCTTCAACGGCGTGGCTCAGGCCCTCGGGATCTACCGCCTGACCGGAACGGCGCGACGCCAACTTGCATGCCTGCGATGAACGATGTCGGAAAGCCGTGTGCGGGAGAACCGCACGCACGGTTTGAAAGGGGGCCGCTGGCGACGCTGTCGCCCACGGCGAGACGGAACACGCACCGACGGGAAACCCCGGACTGAGCCTGTCCGACCTGCCGGACAACCAGCCAGCGGCCTACCTCACTCGAAGATGGCGGGGGGCGGTCGGCGCTGGGGGGGCCCAACGGAAAGGGAAACAGAACGCCCGGGAGGCGCCGGAGAGCCCGGGGCGAGTGCCGAACCACCGCTTGGTGAAGGAGGGAGAGCGTGGGATCGTCCGAGGTTGAGGCCCCGACCCCCTAATTTGGGTAGGAGGGCTGTTAACGTCGTTAACCTTTGGAGGAGGAGTGCAGTGTCAGGACGAGGTTGTGGCCTCTTGCCCACTGGTGGGGGGTGGGCGGCAAGCAGGCCGAGCGCTTGGCGGAGTTGGTTACGTCCGAGCGCTATCGGCGCCGCTGGACGCAGGACGAAGCTGGCCAGCGTGGCTGGGGTTCCGCGGGATACGGTGTCGGGGATCCAGACGGGCCGTGCTCGGCTGCGTGGTCGGGCTGTAGGCAGCGTCCTGCGATCGCTGGACATCCCCGAGTGGCAGCTAGGCGAGCTTTTTGGCGATGTGCTTCGTGGCACCCCGTACCAGCACTGCTCGACGTTTGAATCGAGACCTGGGGTGGGGCTGTCGGGCTACATCGACCTTTTGCGATCCTTCAGCGACGACGGGTTGTTGGAAGAGGTGGGGCACGAACGAGCAACCATGGCATCGAATCACGTACTTGGATGCTCTTGAGTGCCGCTGGCAGACCTACGAGGGGCTGGCAACCAACCGACTTCCCCCTGCAGTTTCGCGACTGGGTTTGTCAAGCCGATCTGGCCCCAGTGTGATCACCAGTTTTGGCCCCACTGCTCAGGTTGGTTTCTTGCGGCCTCGGCCGGTCTTGGTGGTGAGTAGCCGGTAGCTCTCGGTGCCGGTTTCGACGATGTGGGCGTTGAAGGTGAGCCGGTCGACGATGGCGGCGACGAGGCGGGGGTCGGTGACGATGGTGCCCCATTCGGAGAAAGGCAAGTTCGAGGCGGTGACGATGGAGGCTCGTTCCTCTCGTTCGGTGATGATCTGGAACAGCAGTTCGGCGCCACGGCTGTCGAGTTGCACGTAGCCGAGTTCGTCGAGACAGAGCAAGTCGAGTCGGCCGTAGCGGCCCACGAGGCGCGAGAGGCGGCGTTCGTCGGCGGCTTCGGCCAGTTCGTTGACCAGTTGGGCGGCGGTGACGTAGCGGACCCGGCGTCCTTGTTCGCAGGCGGCGACGCCGAGGGCGATCAGTAGGTGGCTCTTTCCTGTGCCGGACTCGCCGAGCAGCACGACGGGCTCACCAGCAGAGAGGTAGGCCCCGGAGGCCAGGGTGGCGATGGTGGCCGGGTTGACGGTGGGTGCAGCAGCCAGGTCGAAGTCGGCTAGGCGTTTGAGGCAAGGGAGGGCGCCACCGCGCTTCGTGAATGCGCCGGCTGCGCCGTCGTTCGGCTCGGTCGTCAGTCTCGGCGGCCAATACGTCAGCCAGGTAGACCAGATAGGAGGCCTGCTTGGCGGTTGGCGGTCTCGGCTCTTCGGGCCGCTTCGGCCCGGACGGTGGGCAGGTGCAGTTCGATGGTGGCGGCGCCGATGGCGGCCAGCGCGGCGTTGTCGGTCATCTTGGTGGTCATCACGCCTCTAGCAGATCGTCGTAGCGGTTCAGGGTCGGTTTGGGTCGGTCGAAGCGGGCCAGTTCCCGATGGGAAGCGCCGGGGCAGTCGGTCTCGGCTGCTTTGCGGGCCTCGATCAACACCACGGCCGGGTCGACTGAGTCGACAGACAGGGCGGCGTTCATGCCGGCGATGACCACGCCCGCCGGCATGGTGCGATGGGCCAGGAGGACCTCGATCAGCGCTTTGGTGCCGTAGCGTTCACCGAGACGGCGTCGGGCCTGGTTCCAGAACCGGTCGTGGGTGTCAGTAAATCCGCCCGAGGCGGGCCCGGGCCAAGGCGGTGGCGTTGCGCATGGCGCCCGGTTTGGCAGCCACGCCTAGGTAGTCGTCAGGGTCAGGACCTCGCTTCCTTTCAGGACTCCTGGGGGTGGCGGGCCACCACCACGAAGCCGGTACAAGGACCTCGACACTGTCCACGCCCCAGGCGCACGTCGAGGCGTTGGGCCACGTAGCGGACCGGGACCGAATAGAACACCTGGCGCACCGACACCCTGGCCTTGTGGTCAACCCCGGGGTCGCAAAGACAGGGCCACCTGGAACGGCTCTCCTGGCAGCGACAGCAAGAAGTCCCGTTCGACGGCGAAGTGATCGGCCACCGACTCTCGTCGCTGGTTGATGTGACGGGCCGAGTCCTTGGCCGATGCGGCGGTCAAGAGCTCGTTGAGCTCGGCCATCGACGCCACGTGCGGGACCGGCACCGCCAGCGGCGGCGGAACCGGCCGATCTCTCCTTCCACCCCGCCCTTTTCGTGGCTGCCCTCGAGGCCCGCCCGGCAATAGAACGAGTCGAAGCGGTAATGCGAACGCAACGCCACGAACCGCACCGACTCGGTGCGGTCGCGGCCTTTCATCACCCGCACCACCGCTGCTTTCAAGTTGTCGTAGCGGACCGTGCCCGGCACCCCACCGAACGTCTCGAAGGCGTGGACATGCCCGTCCAAGAACACTTCCTGCGCCTCGTTCAGATAGGCCCGACGGAACGCCTGCCCCGACGCCGACAGCCGCATCACGGACAGGTACGCCGCAGGATCAGAATCCCGTCCAAGTAGACGCTGATATCGCCGAAGTCAACCTCCGCCTCCTCGCCCATCGGATGGCGCTGAGGGACCATCACATCGAACAACGGGAAGGCCTCTCGGCGACGGACCTCGCCCACGTAACGGCGCACCGTCGACTCCGCCACCGCCACGCCGTGCTCGTCCACCAAACCCTTCCCACACCCGCCGGCCGGTGTGACGCTGCTCCACGGCGCGGTCCGGTCCGCCTCAACCAGCCGTCGATGACCGCCTTCCACGGCCCCAACGCCGGCGCCACTCGAGGCGGCGACGGCCGCCGAGACAGAGGCACGGCCGACACCAACGCGGCCCGCACATCCCGGCGATGAACCCCGAACCGGCGAGACAACTCCCGGATCGACAACCCCTACCGGGTATGCGCCTTACGTATCTGCTCGTACAGCTCCACCTTCGACCTCGGCCTGGGCATGCACCCACGCTCCGAAGCCCGCCCGACCAGGTGGTGGATCCCCAAACAGGTGGGGCCAAATCAGCTGATCAAAACGGCCCATAACCGGGGCCAGATCGAGATGATCACACCCACACGACGACGAGGCGATCGAAGAGGCCGCACGCCTGCTGGTGGAAGACCCGGGCAATCGGCACGGTATATCAAGCTGCGGCAGGCGTACCGCGGGAGCAGCGCTGGAGTTGGCTGGAAGAGCACCCTTCTCGGCGTCGCCATCAGGGTGGTGATCTCCGCCGCGGGCCTGACCGACGAGTTGCGGGCTCTTCAGGAGCAAGGCGAGGGCAGAACGGGTCATCTCCTGGTTGTCGGAGGCGGTGCTGGCCTATCAGGCCACGTTCACCTTGCTGGTTGTGGATGCGGGCAGCATGCGTCTACCGGAAATGGAGGTGGTCTCTGCTGGACCGCTCGACCTAACGAAAGACACCCGTCTTGTTGGCCCAGGGCGGCGCAGTGTTGCTATCCAGCATCTCAGGGTTGGACCCGGCGATCCCCCTTCAGATTACGAAGTATTCGCCGTGCACTTTGACCCCCCGTTCGTGGAGCGGTTCTTCAGCACGATCAAGAGGTTTTGGTTCAGTGCACTGGGACAGTACCGAATGCTCGACGTCACGATAGGCGTAGACGAACTGGGCCCGGAGATCGCACGGGCGACGGTTACTCGGCTCGACGATTGCCTCAAGCTGAGCTATCTCTGGGTCCCGACTGCGGTTGTCTTGTGTGCGATACATCCGACAGAAATCCGACACAACTTCCCTTTCATGTCGGACCCAACTTCGGCACAATCAGGCCGCGACCAATGCGCCTTGACTAAGGCGCCCTAGAGCGAAGAGGGGGAGATCGGGTGGCTGTCTTGGGAGGGTCTGGCGCGCCTCATCGCGAAGACGCCGGAGGCGGTTCTCGATCACGGGACGGCGTGGGCCGACCGTTGCCTCCAGGGTTGGAAGGTCTTGCTTTCGGGGCTGGTAGCAGCGCTCGGTTGGGTGGTCGGGCTGACGGTTCGGGCGGCTCAAGCGGGCAAGGACATTCGAAGGTTCACATGGCCCCGTTTGAGGATGGCGGCTGTAACAACGGTGCTGGCGTTGCTGCGTGTCAGGGTTGACCGCGACGGCGGCGACCGCGGCGAGCGGCTCTCAGCAGGGGGCGGGGCAGGCCGGGTTGCTGGCGTCGACGCCATTGGGACAGCGGCAAGTGTCGATGCCGGCTGGCAGTTATGGGAATGTGGCGTGGGGGAGCGGTGGGGTGGAGGCACCCTGAGCGGGGCCCAGCACGTCCTGTCCGTGGCCTCCAGCATCAGATACGCCGCCCTCGTCGTTGACTTCCCCGGCGGACGGTGCGGTTGTGGCCACCACGACACCGTACTTGTCGGCGGTGGCCTTGTTCGATCCGCCTGGTTCAACCACTTACACGAATGGTTGCTACCCGCTGGCGTACGACTTTAAGGTGATGACGGCAGCCGGGGGCGGGGAGACGGTGGCCGATTCCGGCTGGCTTTACAATCCGACGAACCCGGCTGTGATCTCGGAATTGGACGGTCCCGCAGGGGGCGTTGCGGGATGGCAAAACGTACTACGTGTCGGTCCAAACCGACGACACTCAGCTGGCCTTGACACCCCCTCCAGGCCACTACCATCACCTATTTCACTGTCAAGCTTACGCGAGGGTGCGGGCGGGCCCTCTCCGACTGACACGGTCGGGTCGACCGCGTCGGGGACCACCACACCGGCCCAGGGTTCGCCGTCGCCGGGTCTCGCCCCGGCGTCAGAGACGGTGAACCTGCTTACTGGGGACTTGGCTCTGACGGCGGCCACACACTCTTTGAGTACGCTGGGGGGACCGGCGGCGGTGTCGTTGAACTACAACTCCTTGGACGCCGACGTGTACGGCTTGGACGCCCACTATTGCGCGGACACTGGCGACCACAGTTTCTCGTCCGCCGACACCCTGATCGGCCAAAAGACCGACCCCATGATCGACTTCCAGTGGGGCATACCACCGATCGGAGCTTTACCGCATACGGGTGCCAGCGGGTTCTTGGTGCGCTGGACCAGGAATATCTACATCCCGAATGGGTCCACCACCACGCAGGCCGGGAACTGGAGGTTCGGGGTGCAGGCGGGCGGGGGCATGCGAGTCTGCTTTAACCAGACCGGCAGCTGCGGGGCTGCCAACGCCACCGTAGAATTCGTGGACCGAGGGGGCCTCACAGATCGACCCCGGTGTTCGGGGCCACCTTGAGCAGCGTGAGCCCCGGGCCCTAAAGCTATAACCGTCGAAACTTGGGTTCCCACCGGGCCGGCCGTACCGACCGTGTTATGGCTGCAAATTTGACCTCGGGGGCTTCCAACCCGAACCCCTCATCGTGCCCTCCAGCTGGCTGACGAGCACCCCGGCGTCCCTGCCGGCAGGCTGGTCGTTGTCGGGCGGCTCCTACAACACGGCCTGGACCGGCTTGGTCGACGATGGCACCCCGGTGGTCTTGACCGCCTCGGACGGCTCCACCGCCGACTTCTCCGGCTCGGGGACTGGCCCCGCCGAGACCTTCCAACCGCCTCCGGGGGACACTGATCTGCTGACCCGCAATCCGGACGGCACCCTGCAGCTGACCACCCGGGCTGGCGACGTGTACACCTTCACCACCGATGGGCTGGTCTCCTCCATTACCACCACCAGGAGGAGCACCACCGCGACCTCGGGCGCCAATCCGGCCGCCCTGCAGTACACCTACTCCGGCGACCCCTTGCAGCTGACCGGCATCACCAAGCCGGTGTCGGGACGTTCCATCAGTTTGAACTACGAAGGCGACGGCACCTGCCCGGCCACCACCGCCACCGGGGTGGCCCTGAACGCCCCGGTAGACATGCTGTGCGCCATCAACTACTGGGACAGCACCCCGACGGACACCATCCAGACCACCTTCGCCTACAACCCCCAGGGGGAGCTAGCCGAGGTGGACAACCCTGAAGGGGTGTCACGCTTCGCCTATGACGGCGCCGCCCGCCTCGACGATCTCCAGGACCCGCTGGCCTACGCGGCCATCCAGGGCCGGTCAGCGCTCGGATTGCCCGGCCAACGCCTCGAGCACCCCCACCTGTGACACCACCATTGGCTATATGACCTCCGCCTCTACCTCCGCGGCCAGCTTCACACCCGATTGCACCCAGGTGGCCACCGTCACCCAACCGGCCCCCACGGTCGGCGCAGCCCAACCGGCCCGCAGCTACTGTTACGCCGACTCGCCCCCCAGCGCCAGTTGCACCCCCGCCGCGGCGACCACCACGGTGTCGGTGGCGGGGTCCCGCCGGCCAGCGGCTACGACACCAAGGTGGTCTACAACGCGAGCGGCGAGATCGTCTCCCAGGCGGGGCCCACCGGGGCGGCCACCACCACCGGCTGGGACGGAGCCGAACGGCCCGTGGTGTGGTCGCCCGACCGGTCTGCAAACCACTACGGTGTACGACAGCGACAGCAACGTCACCGACGGGTCCGGGCCTGCCCCGTCGCTTGCTTTTCCACCTCCGCCCCGTACCTGCCGCTCGCGGACCTGGCCGGCTGCGGGACAGTGTCATGCCCCACACCCACTACGGTTACGACGAAGGTATCACCGGCCCCGACACCGGGCTGTGGTCCAACAGCACCCTTAGCGGGCCGCCCTGTCAGCAGACCACGGGCTTAGCGGCGACACCACCCTCACCCATGTGTGGGGATCCACCGTACCGGCTTGCGCCAGCACCGGCGGGGCCTGGTCGCTCAGTCTGACCGGGCTGATCAACCTTCCCGCCGCCGGCACCTGGACATTCCAGTTGGCCTCCCAAGCCAGCCTGACAGTATCTGTCGATGGTGCCCCTCTCGGCCAAGCCACCGGCAACGGCAGCTGGGGCACCACCACCAATGCCACCCTCACTGTGACCAGCCCTGGCTGGCATCAGATCGACGTTAGCTACATCCCATCCAGAACCCCACCAGCGGCCAAAGCAACGGCTTCACCGTCTCCGACCAGCGGCCTGGGGGATCCATGGCAGTGGTCCCCTACAGCGCCATCGACCCCGGCTATGGGCTGAAAACCTCCACGGTAGACCCCGACGGCAAGGTCACCATCGTCACCTACCGCGACCCATCAGCGGGATCGACCCCGTCGACGGTCTCGCCACCCAGACCACCCAGGACCCCTCCGCCGCCACAGTCGCAGCGCAGGGTTTCCCGGCCGGCCTGGGCGACCCCAACGGGCTGTCGCTGACCACCCAAACCAGCTACGAGCCGCCCGGCCCGGGCGCCTTCTTCCGCAAAACCTCCAGCACCCTGCCGGCCGGAAACCAGACCACGTATACCTACTATTCGGGAACGGCCGGACCGCAAGCAGCGGTGTGCGGGGTGAGCGCCACCACCCCTCAGGCCGGCCCGCTCGAACAGCAAACCGACCCTTCGGTCAACGGGGTATCCCGGGTGCAACAGTTCGTCTATGACCCCGCCGGCAGAGAGGTCGGCCTGAGAATGGGCTCCACCACCACCATCTCCACCGCCGGCTGGCAGTGCAGCACCTACGACCCCAATAGCGGACGCCTAACCGCCCAATCCTGGCCCGCTACCTCTACCGCCCCGGCCCGCACCGCCACCTACACCTATTCGGTGGGCGGCAACCCCCTCGTCGCGGCAGTCACCGACAAGTCCGGCGTGACCTGCACCACCCCCACCACCGCAGGCTGTGTGACAGCCACCGTGGACCTGCTCGGCCGGGTCATCGCCTACACCGACGCCAACGGCAAAACCACCACCAGCAGCTACGCCCAGGACGGCCAAGTCCAGAGCAGCAGCGGCCCGCAAGGGACCACCACCACCGGGTACGATCCCAACAGCGGCCTGCCCACCACCACCGCCCTCAACGGCACCACCCTGGCCACCGCCTCCTACGACACCGCCGGAAGAATGTCGAGTGTGAGCTACGCCAACGGCACCGTGGCCAGCGCCGGCTACGACAATTACGGCAACCAAACCAGCCTGGACTACACCACCAGCGCCAGCGGCGCCCTCATCGACGGCCAGCAGACCAGCAAATCCCCCGCCGGTCGCATCACCAGCACCACCTTCGACCAGAGCAGCAACTACGTCCCGGTTACCGCCACCCGTCTGGCCGACACCCGTACCGGATCGGGACAGCCGTACGCCGGCCAACACCTGGGGGCGGCCGCCACCTTGAACGTGCAAGTCACCGGGGCCAACGGCGACGCCATCCCCGCTAGCGCTACCGCGGTGGTGGTGTCAGTGGCCGCCTTTAACGCCACCAGCCCAACCCAACTGACCGTCTATCCGGCCGGGTCGCCCCTGCCCTCCACCACCACCCTGACCGTCGCTGGGTCCGGCCAGCCCGTCGACAATCAGGTCACCACCCCGACCGGCGCAGGCGGCCAGATTGCTATCCATAACTCGGCCGGCACCGTCGACACCGTCGTCGATGTAGAGGGCTACTACATCCCCACCGGCACGGGCACGGCCTACCAGGCGGTCACCCCAACCCGCATCTGCAACACCCGCCTGTCCGCCCCGGCCAACCAGTGCAACGGCAACGGCACCACCGCTGGGACCCTGCAACCAGGCTCCACCACCGCTATCCAGGTCACCGGCAACGCCGGGGTGCCCGCTGGCGCCACCGCCGCCGTTGTCGACCTAGGGGCGGCCAGCGCAAACCCGGGCGGAACATTCACCACCTACGCCGACGGCTCGACCCGCCCCCCCACCGCAAACCTGACCTATTCCGCCGCCGGGGCCGGCCCCGCCGCGAGCTCCTGGACCACCGGCCGCGAGGATCTGTTCGTTCGAGGCGCCAACAACGCCATCTGGCACGACTTCTGGAACGGCGCCACCTGGTCGGGCTGGCAAAGCGTGGGCGGCACTATCGCGTCCAACCCCGCTGCGGTGTCGCGCACCACGAACTGGATCGACCTGTACGGCATTGGCAGCAACGGCCAGGTCCAAGAAAACTCTTGGAACGGCACGGCCTGGACCGGCTGGATCTCCCAGGGCGCCCCACCCCCCGGCATTGCGGCTGGGTCAGGGCCGGCGGTAAGTTCGTGGGTCTCCAACCGCGAAGACGTCTTCGTGCGCGGCGCCGACAACGCCATCTGGCACGACTTCTGGAACGGCGCCACCTGGTCGGGCTGGCAAAGCCTCGGCGGCACCATTGTGTCGAATCCGGCTGCGGTGTCGCGCACCACGAACTGGATCGACCTGTACGGCATTGGCAGCAACGGCCAAGTCGAAGAGAACTCCTGGAACGGCACCGCGTGGACAGGCTGGATCTCCCAGGGCGCCCCACCCCCCGGCATCGCCCCCGGATCTGCGGTGGCCTCGTGGGCCAGCACCCGCGAAGACATTTTCGTGCGCGGCGCCGACAACGCCATCTGGCAGAAATACTGGAATGGCGCCACCTGGTCCGCTTGGGCCAGTCTGGGAGGTGCCCTCGCTTCTAACCCGGCCGCCATCTCTCGGACCACCAACTGGATCGACGTCTACGCCACCGGCACCAACGGCCAGATAGAAGAGTCCTCCTGGAACGGCACGGCCTGGACCGGCTGGATCTCCCAGGGCGCCCCCTCCTCCGGGATCGCCCCCGACTCCCTCGGCGCCGGGGCCGTCAAAGAAGCCGTGGTGCCCCTCGCTAGCAACGGACGCTTCGACCTGTACAACGCATCGGGAACCACCGACCTGACCGTGGACGTCCAGGGCTATTACAGCGCCGCAGCCACCAGCCAGTACTACCCAGTCACCCCAACCCGCGTCGCTGACACCCGAACCGGCTCCGGGCAACCCCTGGCCGGGCAAACCCTGGGATCGAACACCTCCCTGACCGTGCCCGTGGTCGGCGTCAACAACGACCAGATACCGGCCAACGCCAACGCTGTCGTGGTCAACCTCACCACCCCGGACGCCACCGCCAACAGCACCATCACCGCCTACCCCAACGGCGCAACCCAGCCCGCCACCACCACCCTCACCTTCGGACCCGGGCAACTCGCCTCCAACCAAGCCACCGTCGCCATCGGCACCAACGGCGCCATCGCCCTCCACAACACCAGCGGAAACTCTGACGTCACCGTCGACGTCGACGGCTACCTCGCCCCGCCCGCCACCACGGCCACCGCCACCTACACGTACGACGGGGCCGGCCGGCTCACCCAAACCGCCACCCCCACCAACACCACCACCTACAGCTACGCCGCCACCAGCGGCTGCCCCAACAACAACGCCGGCGCCAACACCAACCGCACCAGCACCACCATCACAGGCGCCGGCGCCGGCACCACCAGCGCCTGCTACAACAACGCCGACCAACTCACCTCCACCACCCTCAACGGGGGGAACTCCAACACCAACTACACCTACGACCCCGGCACCAGCAACCAAACCCTCGACAACGGCACCACCCTCACCTGGGACAGCGCCAACCGACTAGCCACCACTACCAACCCGGCCGGGACGGTCACCACCTACACCTACGACCCCCTCAACCGGGTCACCCAACAACAAGACGGCACCACCACCACCCGGTACAGTTACGGTGGGATGACCACCAGCGCCGCCGCCATCCTCGACAGCAACAGCAACCTCGTTGACAGCCTCATACCCCTACCCGGCGGGGTCACCGTTACCGTCCCGGCCGCCGGCCTCACATCCAGCACCTGGTCCTACGCCAACCTCCAAGGCGACACCACCCTCACAGCCACTAACACCGGCACACCCCAAAGCAACCTAGTCACCTACGACCCCTGGGGCACACCCCTCCCCGGCAGCGCCCCCGTCGTTAACACCCCCGCCGGCAGCCCGACACTCGCCGCCTACGCAGCCGCCGGCAAACTCACCGACCCAAACAACAACCTCATCACCATGGGCGCCCGCCCTTACAACCCCACCGAAGCGAGATTCCTCCAACCCGACCCGGTTAACGGGGGCTGCGCGAACGCCTACACGTACGCATTCGGCGATCCGTTAAACCAGCCCGACCTCACTGGTCGTGCAGCTTCCTGTAGGCAGACTGGTTGGCAGCTTTATGAGCATGTGGCTTTCGTCGGTGACGCCCACCTCTTCGTCCCTACCGGACTGGGGGTACCGTCCTCATATGTAGCCCTGAAGATCACTGACCTGACGGGTGTTTCTGGCGAGTACACCGTCAGCGACCAGTATGGAGAGACGAAGGGGTACGGGGCGATCTGGTCGCCCATTCCTGGCATCGGACACGTGACATCTGGGTACATGGACTTTTTGCCAGCATTCGGACAGGAAGGGTTTGACTTCGATATCACGTATCATCCCTGGAGCGCGACGGCGGAAGGCGACACTCCTGATGGGACCTACGTCGTGAGCGTGTATTACGCAACTTTCCAGTGCTGACTCCCATGAGTTTTATTGTGAAGTTCAGGACCTGCGGGCTCGCTCTTCTCTGCGGGGCAATTTTTGTCGGCCTGTGGTCCCTCGACGGTCATGTCACAAGGCCAGAGCGCATCTACTCAGTCATCGAGAACTACTACTGTCTCCTACTCACCTTGTCTTCCTAACGAGTCTCGCACTCCCTATTGTGTTCCCCCGACTCTTATCGCGCACTTTAAGCCGAGTCTGACGAACGAGCAGATGGCTTCATTTCTGAATAGCCTGACTTCAACGAAGCAGCAGGCAGAAACTTACGCTGGGATCGTGTTCCGCCTTGACTACTCCGGCAAGCAGTTACTTGTTGCGTGGCCCAAGAATGTGCCGGTGTCTACTCAGGATTCACTTCGTGCATTCCTTCAGGGGTCGAGCGAGGTCTCCGACGTGACCTAATGCCGACCGACCGGCTGGCTCGCCGTCGCGGTGCCTTACTACTTGTGGAGCGCAGATGTTGACCGACCGCCTGATTTTGAGATTGACCCGACCGGGGTTCAGCGGGGTAGTTGGTCGGGGGTGATGATGGGGACGTCGACTCCGGGGGCGCTGGGGAGTTTGCGGTCGGTGTTAACCAGGGTGGCGTCGTCAAGTCGGCGGGTGGCGACCGCGTAGAGGGCGTCGTGAACGGTGAGGTTGCCAGGCTTCGACCAGCAGTGGGGCTACCGACACCACGGTGAGGGGCCAGTCGGCGAGCACCTCGATGAGCTGGGTGGCTCACCGGTAGTAGCGCTACTGGAAGGAGCTTCGAACTTCGCCGGTCCTCAGATAGTCCTCAGCCCGAAGATAGACGGTCTCACGGTGGTTCGGGAAGGTACAGCCACTGGCCGTGCTGTGCTAACCGAGCTTGGATGGACCCAGGTACCTTCGCACCCCCGTCGGGTCGGAACACTATGGCGTGTGCGGGATGGTGGTCCTCACGTGTGCACCAAGGCTGAATACCAAGCCCGACGCTATCTCTGATGAAGTCGGCCTCGAGAAGGAGGAATCCGTCTCCTGGGAACTCCTCGGTCAGCCAGGCCAGTGACGGAGCCTGATCGTGACCTTGCAGAAACACGGAGAAGGCTGGGCCCGGGCTCCCGGCACGCGCCGCCATGTCTTGCTTGTAGAACTGAAACGCGGCCGTAGCGGGCAGAGGTGTTTCATCCGTTCCCCACTTGATCCAGTTGCGGAATACCCTGCGGATGACTACCGAACCAGGCGGTACGTTCTCCGTGTCATCAACGTAGGGAGATTTAGCCTCAGGCACCCCGCGCAGCACCGAAGTGAGCGCTCAAGATATAGGTCGCGCTGCTGAGCGAAACAGAGTCAAGGCTACGAAGATCGCCCTCAACAGTGACTCCCTCAGCTATCACTACGACCTCGGCTCCACCGGAAGGCGACACCGCGAAGTGCACGTGATCCCCGTTCCGACGCGACCACTCAAGCGTGACGCCCCCGTCAATGGATGCACACACGAAGGGCGGGATCAGTTCTGGCATGCTGTCATACAGGGCGCCGACTAGGCGTTGAGACACTTCGGCTGCCTCATCTGTTACGGGAACGGCCATGTCGCCATCCCATCCCTCGTCGAGAAGAAGTAGCTGCTTAATGGCATTCTCGGCCGAATCACCCCATGGCTCAAGAACAGTCAATGCAGAGCCTCCGAACGACCCGCCAGAACCGGATAAGGAATGACGCGCTCCAAGTGTCCCCTGTCGGCTCCAGCGAGGGGTGAACGCCGTGAACGCAGAGTTGTCAACCTCGGTCATTATCGACCACCAACCCCCATCGCTCGGTCTTCATTCGCTCAGTGGTTAGCTCTACGAAGCTCTTGACAATCCACTCGCGCCCCAAGTCGCAGAAGGCGAGCGCGCCCTCAAGGTCCGCCGAGAGCGGCCGACCACGAGCCGTCAACGTCAAGACGACGATCTCCTCACCTTGTGCAGAGGCTCGACCTGGCTCCGCTGATACGTGTAGCCGGCCGACGACCTGCTCATGGTCCTGCATGAGGTACGAGGACGCGTATCGAGTCAGTTCGGGTAGGGGTAGGAACCCGCGGGCATTCTCGGCGACCGTCGTGAGCACGCCGCCTAATCGACCGTGCGGTCTGTCCTCTTGAGTAAGCTCGATGTGGTTGATGTAGGTGACCTCGCACTGGGTTGGGGCAAAAATTCCCAAGTCGCTATCGAGCAAATAAGCACGTAGCTGCTGAGCGACTTCGGCAAAACGAGCCCTGCCAACCGGATACCTCTCGTAACTAGCCTCCTCAGGGGTTCCAACTTTGCGCCAGTTGTAGGCGAGCCAGTCGGTCTGGAGTTGCACCAGGTGAGCACCCCCGTCCGAGAACCAGAGGCGCGGCGCAGGCTGGCCAACGAACCTGAACCCCAGCTGAGGAGCAGACAATGGATCGTGAAGGCGCTCGATCGGCATCTCGTACCGAGGCTGCTCGCTCACCTCAGGAAAGTTCTGGGACAAGTGGTGATCCCAGAACCGACTCATCTGTACTGAGTTGAAGCCTTGAGGCTGAGCAAAGCCAACCGCGAGCACAGTCTCAACGACCGGTGGCCTGAGAAAGGTGGGGAAGCCTTCTGTCATCGGATCGTTAGTCACAGAATATACGAGCACGGGCGGCAGACGCGGGGACCCTCCCCGTAGAACCAGTGGCCAGTGCCCGCAGAGTACCTCACCTGACGATTAACTGAGTTTGAGCCTCCCCCGTTTCGGCGGACGGTTTTGGTTAGGTGATCATGCCGCGGTTGCGGCGGGTGTGTGGGCTTGTTCGTAGTCGATGGGGCTGAGCATGTCGATGCTGGTGTGGCGTCGGGTCGGGTTGTACCAGGCTTCGAGCCATTCGAAGATGGCCGTGGCGAGGGTGTCCCGGTCGGGCCAGGTGCGGGTTTCGAGCAGCTCGAGTTGTATGGTCCCGAAGAAGCTCTCGGCGACGGAGTTGTCGTAGGCGTCGCCGACATTGCCCATGGATCCGAGGAGCCCGGCGGCGCGTAGCCGTCGGCCGAACGCCCAGGACGTGTACTGGGATCCGTGGTCGGAGTGCGCGATGGTCGGCCCGGTCGGGTTCCGTCGCCATATCGCCATCTGTAGGGCGTCGACGATGAGCTCGGAGCGGATGTGATCGGCGATGGACCAGCCGACCACCCGTCTCGACCAGGCATCAAGCACGATCGCTAGGTAGAGCTTCCCGGTGCCGGTCGGGTGCTCGGTGACGTCCATGACCCACAACGCGTCGGCGGCGTCGACCGCGAACTGGCGGTTGACTAGGTCATCGGAGGGGATAGCCATCCGATCCCGGCGGGTGCAGCCGTGCCCACGGCGCTTGTGGATGCCGGCGATGCCTGCCTGTCGCATCAGCCGCTCGACCCGCTTTCGGCCGCAGCGCAGGGCCAAGTCACCCAAGCGGAGCTCGGCGTGGACCCGCGGCGACCCATACGAGCGGCGCGACAGCTGGTGGATGTCGAAGATGTGGTTGGTCAAGATCGCGTCGTCGAGGTCGCGGCCGGTGACGGGGTGAGCCTGCCAGGCGTAAAAGCCTGAGGTCGACACCTTCATGACCCGACAGCACGCCGCGACGGGCAGATCGTCGCAGCGACAGGCGATGAAGACGTAGATCATTTTGGGAGAACGTTCTCCCGGGCGAAATAGGCGGCAGCCCGCCGGAGGATCTCGTTCTCCATCTCCGCCACCCGCAGACGACGGCGCAGCTCGACAAGCTCGGCCCGCTCGTCGGGGTTCACGCCCTCTCGGCGACCCTCAGCGACGTCAGCCAGCGCCATCCAGTGACGCAGACAGCTGTCGGAAATCCCGAGATCTTTCGCGATTGCGCTCACCGGTTTGGCGTGCTCCCGGGCCAACTCGACGGCACGACGACGGAACTCCGGGGGATGTGGACGGGGCATGTGGACTCCCTCCTGAAGGGACTCCAGGTCCCCTCAGACTAGGTGTCCGCTCCGGCGGGGGAGGCTCAGTGTTCCTTCTGCGTCCTGCTTGCCGCTGCGCCGCGGGCAGCCCGACGTCGAGCAGGCGCCGCTCAGGCCCCCGCACGTAGAAGGCCTCGCCGAGGTCGATGTCACGCAACTCGTACTCCGGCGCGATCGTCAGGAGCCGCTCGATCGCCACCTTTGTTTCGAGCCGGGCCAGCGGGGCGCCGAGGCAACGATGAGGGCCGAACCCGAATCCCAGCTCTCCTCCGACGACAAGAACCTCGGATGGCGAGGCTTGGGCGGGCTCGGCGTGGGCACTGGCGCATACTCACCGGTTCCCCAGCCGTGTTGAGGATGGTCCTCCCAAACCGCCACCGCGTCCAACGTCTCACGATTGATCCCCACCATCGGCACGCCACTGAGTTATTCACCCCGTGGGCGATCAGCCGAACGAAACGATCCTGGTTAGCCGTCAACCCCCAGCCCGGCGGCCTGCTGCCATCTACGTCCATCGCAACCCCCAAATAACATCGGTGTTGCGACGGTCACTGGAATCCGCCTGAGCACACTCACCTCACCCTACGACACATCTATGCGTCGCCTTGCCGGCGAGGTAGGGACCTTGCGCCGGAGTAGACGTTGCCGGTTGCGTAGTGGTCTCAACGGTTAACCAGATGAAGCCAGTCGCGTTGGCGTTGGTTTGGTTAACATACCCTAACTACTACTACCTATGACATCAACAAAGATCTTCCGGCTTGGTACTAAATCTACCGTGTTCCATGGCGTCTAGCGCTATAACCTCGATCACGTTCTCACGAGCCAGTTGGAAGCGAACGTAGCTTTCGAAGTTCGAAATAATCTCAAGATACCGGTCATATTGGATACGATATTGTGATGCGCCAGCCGTCGTTAGACCTCGTCCGACATCGACGAAGTCAGGGATCAAATCGCCGAACCATTCACCAAAACGATTGGTGTCATCGGGGTCTGCTACCGGTGATCGAACACTCTTAGGTACTCCAAGCGCGTGGAGCAGTTCCGCAGGCCATAGCAGGATATCGAGTTCGAATAGCCCAAAGGCTGGGTCCCCTGTACCGGCAGTACGTTGACCAACGTGCTGTTGGACGATCCAGTTGTTGCCGTCCACCACACCAATTCGATCTTCATAGGGATCATCCTTGAACGGAAGTTCGATTCTCACCCCCCTGGGAGAGCGACGTGCCCAAAAGCGAGCGACGTCAGTGATATCAAATCTCCATCCTTCACGGCCACTTGGAGAACGATTGCCGGCATACGAATCGGTTGGCGAGGGTTCGACCAACAGCCCTGTGCCGGCGGTATATTCTCTGCCGGACTCGGCAACCTCGGATACCCAGTTGTCGAACACAACGCCTTCTAGGTAGCCCCACATTGTCAGGACCACACCCCGAATATCCAACGTGCCCTGTTCGACTCACCGCTCCTGCTACCGTGAGCCCAAGCAACGAGTTCATAGGTGCCTGGTATAGGACAGGATCCCTCCCAGGTTTGCTCCTGAAGACGACTGCAATATGTCGTAGTGCCACACGAGGAACCCGGATAACCATTTTGGGCAATATCCCAACCGAACGGGTTATATAATATCCATTGAATCCAGAGCGGCTGACGAATCCAACTGGATGTTGTTACACGCCAGGTGATCTGGGTTATCCATCCGCCATCGCTGTAATATACGTGACCAGTTATACCTGTATGGCCAGGACCCAATCCTGAGGGATCCGCTTCGACTACTGGATCGTCGTCCGCATAACTGTAGGGAGCTTGAGTCGACGCGTTGTCTGGGTCAATGCTGAGGAACTGTCCGGTGGTGGGGTCATACCAGCGGGCTCGGAGGTAGTAGAGGCCGCTGGCGGGGTCGTTGTATTGGCCGGCGTAGAGGAATGGGGTGGCGACGCTGCCGGTGCTGCCGGTCAGGTTTCCCCAAGTGTCGTAAGTGTCTGACGCGGTGATGGTTCCGGTGGTGTCGGTGAGGGCGCGGGTGGAGCCGAGCTGGTCCGAGAGAAGCCAGATGGTGGCGCCGGTGGTGGCGTTGATTTGTTCGATGGGGTTGGCACCGGTTCCGTAGATGTAGTAGTTGGTCCCGTCGGCCAGCAGGAGGGGGAGCTGGGTTTGGATGTCCCAGGTGTAGCGGGTGATGCTTGCACCGGTGGTTTCGGTTTGTAGCAGCCCGTCGGCGTTGTAGCTGTAGTTGGTCGCGGTACCGGCAGAGGGGGTAAGGGCGGTGAGTTGGTTGGCCTGGTTCCAGCTGTAGGTGTAGGTGGTGCCGCTGGCGGGAGTGGTGGTGGTGCGGTTGCCTTCGTTGGTGTAGGTGTAGGTCGTGGTGCCAGCTGGTGGGGTGGTGCAGGTGCCGGTGCCGATGCTTGTCCAGCAGGGCTGGCCGTCGGCGTTGAAGGCCTGGCTTGTTCCGGCGGGGGAGGTGGTCAGGTTGCTGGCGCTGTCGTAGCTGTAGCTGTCTGTTCCGGCGGTGGTGACCTCTTGTAGTTGGTTGTAGCTGTAGTTGGTGGTACCGGCGTTCGGGACGCCGGTGTCGGTTTCGGAGGTGATCAGGCCGGTGGGGTCGGGCGTGTAGGTGAAGCTGGCCAGGGTGGTGGTCGCGTGGGTGTCGGCGATGTTGGTGAGCTGCCCGGCCGCGTTGTAGTTGCGGGTGTCGACGACCCCGTTCGGGTAGGTGGTGCTGGTCGTGTTGCCGGCTGGGTCGTAACCGAGGCTGGTGGTGTTGTTGTTCCAGTCAGTGACGGAGGCCAGCCGGTTTTGCTGGTCGTAGGTGTGGGTGACGACTTTGCCGTTGGGGTAGGTGATGGCGGTGACGTTGCCGGCGGGGTCGTAGGCGTAGGCCACGGTGGCGCCGGACCCGTTTTGGGTGGCGGTGAGTCGGTTGTCGGCGTCGTAGGTGTGGGTGGTGGTGCCGGTGCCGTCGGTCATGGTGGCCCGGTTGCCGTCCGGGTCGTAGGTGTAGGAGACGGGGTGGGTGCCGTCGCTGTAGGTGATGCTGGTGGGCTGGTTGTTCGGGTTGTAGGCCCAGGTGGTGATTTGCCCGTCGGGGTTGGTCTCGGTTTGTTTGTTGCCGTTGGCGTCGTAGGTGTAGCTGGTGACATGACCGAGGGGGTCGGTCGTGGAGGTTTGCTGGTTGAGACCGTTATAGGCGTAGCTGGTGGTGTTCCCGGCGGCGTCGGTGTGGCTGGTGTGGTTGCCGTTGGTGTCGTAGCTGTCGCTGAGGGTGGTGCCGTCGGCTTGCGTGGTCTGGGTCAGCTGGTTGTCGGCGTTGTAGCTGTAGGTGGTGGTGTGGTTGTCGCGGTCGGTCTGGCCGGTTTTGTTGTTGTTGAGGTCGTAGGTGTAGGTGGTGATGTGTCCGAGGGGGTCGGTCTCGCTCAGCAGGTTGCCGCGGGGGTCGTAGGTGTAAGTGGTGGTTTTGCCGTTGGCGTCGGTCTGCGAGATTTTGCGGCCGTCGGCGTCGTAGGCATAGGCGATGGTGGTGCCGTCCGGTTGGGTCGTCTTGGTCAGCTGCCCGTCCCCGTCGTAGCTGTTCGTGGTGGTGTGTCCGTCGGCGTCGGTGGCCGTGAGCTCGTGGCCGAGGGGGTCGTAGCTGGCTTTGGTGACGTCACCGGCCGGGTTGGTGGTTTGCACCACGTTGCCGTAGGCGTCGTAGGTGTAGCTAGTGGTGTAGGCGAGCGGGTTGCCGCCGGTCACGTTCCCGTTGGGCGCCACTATGGTCAGTTTTTGGCCCAGGGTGGTGTAGGTGTAGGTGGTCTGGTTGCCGATCGGGTCGGTCACCGCGGTTTGGTCCCCGTAGGTGTCGTAGCTGTACTGGGTGGTGGCGGTATTGGTGGTGGAGGAGGTGGGGTTGCTGGGCTGGGAGGGGTTGCTGTAGGTGAGGGTGGTGGTGTTGGTCCCGCCGCTGACCGGTTGCGAGGTGCTGGTCAGGTCGCCGTTGGCGTTGTAGTGATCGGTGGTGGTCTCCCCCGCTGGGTTAGTGGTCGACAGCGGCTCGTTGGTGCTGCTGTAGGAGGTAGAGGAGCTGTGGCCGAGCGGATCGGTGGCGGAGGTGGTGTCGCCGGCGGTGTTGTAGGTGTAGGTGGTGGTCTCCGCCGAGGGGGTGCCGGCTGCGGTGGTCTTGGTGGTCACCGCGTCGGTGGCCGGGTCGTAGGTGTAGGTGGTGGTGTCGGTGCTAGTGGTCCCGTAGGCCAGTGTTTCGGCGGCGAGTTGGCCGGTGGTGAAGCTGTCTTGGGTGTGGTCGCCCAGGGGGTCGGTGACGGTGGTGGTGCCGGTGTCGTTGGCGTCGAGGCTGTAGGCCCAGGTGGTCGCCTGGCCGAGGGGGTCCGTCTCGTTGGTGGCTTGGCCGGTGGTGTTGTAGCCGATGGTGGTGCTGTTCCCGTCGGTGTCTTTGACGCTGGTCAGGTGGTGGGCAGTGTCGTAGCCGTAGTAGGTCCAGTTCCCGGCCACGTCTTGGACGCCGGTCAGGTTGGCGTTGCTGTCGTAGGTGTAGTGAATGACCCTGCCGGCCGAGTCGCCGACCGAGGTGATGCACGAGTTGGTGGCGCAGGTTCCCCAGGTGGCGGAGAGTGTCCGACCGCTGGGGTCGGTGACGGTGGTCAGCTTTCCGCTGGTGTAGGTCAGGGTGGTGGTATAGCCGTCGAGGTCGGTTTCCGTGGTGAGCTGGCCCGAGCTGTTGAAGGTGTAGGTGTCTTGGGCTGTGCGGGTGAAACTCCACTGGCCGCTGCTGGCGTTATAGGCCAGGGTGGCTTGCAGACGCGAGGGGGCGGTCCAGCCGCCGGAGCTGTTTTGGGTGAATCGGGCTAGTGACCCGTTTTCCTGGGTGACGTCTTCGACGGGCCCGGCGTAGGCCGGGTCGGTGGCGACGGCCATGTTGTAGCTGTCGGTCCAGCCGTATCCGAACGGCCCGACGCCGCCAAGGTTGGCGGAGGAGTAGGTGCGGGTCAAGTCTAAGGCTATTCCGTTGCCGGGGACGTGCGTGTCGACGTTGGTGGCGGCCACTTCGCCGGTGGCGTCATCGACACTCAGGTTTCCCCCCGGGTCGGTCGCCTTAGTGGCGGGCTGGGTGATGTCGGGCTCGGAGGGGTTGTTCCCGCCGGTAGTCTCGCCCGCCAGGGTTGGTCCGCCGCTGAGGGGCAAGCCTTGTTGGTAGTAGCCCTCGACGTCGATGATCACGTCGGTTTTCGCCGCCGCGTAGATGGTGATTTGTCCGTTGGATCCGATGCCGGCGGTGACCTCGTTGCTGATCGTTGAAAGCTGAAAGTTGAGGGTACTGGCCCATTGTCGGGTCGTTCCGGCAGGGTAGACCTCGAGCCAGCCCACCGCCGCCTCGTCGACGGCGATGACATCGAGCACCGCTGCGGTGGTGTTGGCCGGTATGGGGGTAGTGACCCCGGTGGTGAGTCCGGCCACGTTCACGTTTAGGGTCCCCCCGGCCGGGATGGTCTCGCCCACGTTGCTGGCGCCGTTGCATTGGGCGGCGGAGCCGCTCAGGCTGCTGGCGTTGCCGGGGCGGGTGTCGCAGCTCCGCTCCGCCGCGATGGGAACGTAGTCGCTGCCGCTGCCGGGCATGAAGTAGCCCTCGACGTCGATGTTCAAGTCGATACTGCCCCCCGCGTTGGTGATATCGATCTGCCCGGAAGCGCTCAGCTTTACCGTCACTTCCTTGTCCAGCTTCACCCCGGCGGGAATGTTCTCGTTCGTCGTGCTGGGCGTGTAGGTGGTGTCAGCCGGGTAAACCTTGAGCCACGTGTTGATACTGGGGGTAATGCCCAGCAGGTCTACCACCACGGCGGTGGCGCCGGTGGGGGGGAGATGAGCTGGCCGGCGGTATTGGTCAATCCGGTCACCTGGACGGTGAGCGTCTCGGAACCCCCGTTGCGGCTGGTCCCGAGCGTCTTCCCGGCGTTGCTGGCCCCGTTGCACTGGGCCGCACCCCCGCTCAAGCCGGAGGGATTGTTGGGGGTGGTATCACAAATCCGGGTCGGTCCGGCAGCCAGGGCGTTGTAGCCGGCGCCCGCCCCCGGCGCGCTGTAGTACCCGTCCAGGTCAATGTTGATATTCGTGCTGCCCGCCGCGTTGTAGACGGTGATCTGGCCTCCCGCCCCGACAGTCGCCGTCACCTGGTTGTTGACCACGCTGTTGGCGCTGGTGTCATTCAAATCGGACGCCGGCCAAGGCCGGGTGGTGCCCGCTGCGTAGGTCATCAGCCACGTCGGCGCCGTGTTAGTCGCCACCGTGATAGTCACCACCACCGCATAGGCAGAGGAAGGAATCGTGGTCGAACCGAAAGTCCCGGTCGCGTTGAGCGTGAGCGTCGAGCCCGCCCCGATAGGCTCCCCCGAGTTACCACTCCCATTGCACTGCGCGGCTGCCCCGGACAGACCCGACGGATTACTGGGCCGGGTGTCGCAGATACGCACCGCCTGGACTGGCACGTACTGCCCCGCCTCACCTGCGGTCGATACGAGATGAGCCTGGTGCGCCGTTCCTACCGACCGATCTGACCGGCCCGAGGCGGCGTGGAAAGAGCGGGGCTGGCCCACGCCGGTCAACCCACCAACCAGGGTTCCGGCCACCAACCCCACCACAATCAGCACCGCTACACACTTGAAACTGCGGCGACGAACGTCAGCCAACCCCGCGAGGGGCGTCATCACCGCCAAAATGACGCGGCGGAACAAACCTGTGGACCAGCCCATAAACTGTTGCCCCTTCAAAGCTTTATCTAAGAAACCCGTAAGATGACGACGGAAACTCAAGCACGAGCCAGAACGCAGGTCAAGTCAACTCCAGCCAAACTTCCCCTGGCGCGAACGACCAGCTGTCCGCCCGGAATTGAACGGTGACCAGGACTTTTGCTTGATTGGGTACCGGCCTGCCGAATCGTCCTGAGGCTGGAATGGCGATCAAATGCGTCCGCAGAATCCGGGTCTCTCCGGGAGCACGCCGACTTCGGCGATCAGCTAGGACAGGCTGTCGTTAGCGACATCGGAAGAGTGGTAAATGAGTCTTGCTGTGTGGAGGCCCGTGACGGGAACTCCCCACTGTCTACTCATCTGGAGGCTATTCCGCAGGCCCCCCGGGGGGTGTCCCGCGCTCCTATCAGCCACGCCGGCCGGTCCGAGACGTGCCGGAGGGCCGCAAGACGGACAACGGCCATCAGGCGAGTAAGGTCGAGCGAGACCCCCGGACCATTACCAACGATAAACACGAAATGGAACGGTGTTCAGGGGCAGTGTCGTCAGGGTCGATCCATGGCGCCACGATGTGACACCAAAACCCCGTAGATAGTGTCCCTTATTCATCTACGGGTCGCCAGGTCAGTTCGTGGCAGGGTCGGGGAGCCTTCTCCCGGCTACTTTTTCTTCTTGCCCGACTTCTTGGTCTGGGCTAGGTCGCTGGCCGCGACGCTCTTGACGTTTTTCGAGGTGTGTTTCGAGCCGAGGAGCTTCCCCGCCTTGCTTGCGTCCTTCTTGCTGGTGGCCACCGCTGATACCTCCATCGCAGTCCATCCCGAGTCTAAGTGTGGATCCGGCCCGACGAACGCAACAGGGGCGAGAGCCGGGACCGACGCCAAGCCAGCCGATTCCGGTCAAACCGATCACGCGGGAACGAATACTCACCCCGGGCCACCACCAAGTGACCAAGGGGGCCGTACGGCGCTAACCGTGGATGACATCAACCCACTCGTCGCGACAGCAAGCCAGCGTCCTCATGTTGTTCCCCGGCGACGAGACCCTTAATCTGGACGGCGACAACGGCACGTCGGTGGGCGGCGACAACACCCCAAACCAGTCATCGCCGGGCCGTCCACTGGGTGCACATCAACCAGGGCGTCAACGACCAATCGCGCCTCATCTGGCCTGAGGACCGCATTTGAGTCGCAATGGCCCGCCAGTGATGGTTGCCCCGCGCTTCGTGGTCACAGCGTGGTCACAAACCCTCGATGACCAAGTGGCACAGGACGATACCGCGTGAACCAACCATCTCGGAGAGTGCCTGCTCAGCGGCACTACGGGGGACTGGGTGACACCGGCCGGCACGAGCCTGGCAGGAGTTCGAATCGCATCCCAGCCGTCGGGTGAGGACTTGGGCGAACATCAGTGCCCGGGCGTGCGGCCACGGAATGTGACAGACGCCTGGGTTGGGAAGGGTCTTCTCGAACCCGCGAAAAACCCGCGGCGACCCGCGAAAAACCCGCGGCCGAGGCCGTCCACCGATGTCCACTACCGTCCGGAAGCCGCTGAGAATTGTGGCGCTGAGCAGCAGTTATGGTCGCTCGCGGACGACCACATTCATCTTCGGCGACGTGCAGAAAGCTGGGCCGAAAGACCTGCAAAGCCTCGCAGCCTCTCGGCAGGGACACATCAGTCCTCTTCGTCGTCAGTTAACGGGAGTGCCCTTCGTCCGCCCGGGCCTTCCTCGTACTCGAGCCAACCATCCCTATAGATGGTTGTAGAGCCCATGTAGTCACAGCGTCCGGCACCATCGACGATGTAGACAAACAGATCGGGAAACCGTCCAAAGACGACCCAGAACTGGTCCGCTCCCGTGAATGACTGGTCGTGTGGATTGGTGGCGACGTCGCCTGCGCCCACGAGCAGAAAGTCATCGAAGCCAGTCCGCTCAAAGAGGTCTGCGGTCGCGAGATGCTTCGCTGCTCCTAGCGAGACGAGAGGCCGATGGCCTAGCCGTCGTCGCACCGCTCGGTACGCTTCGACAGTGATCTTCGCGCCGTGATAAAGCGTCGCCGTCGCACCTCCGACTCCGCCAATCGCTTCGACGATCTGGAGGGCGGCGGCATAGCCGGACGCACCACGGCCGTAGTCCGCGGGGGCGACTTCGACGGTGAAGGACGTACCGATCACGTCATTCACCGCCGTGACCACAATGGGGTCCGCCAGCCGCTCGAGGATCTCGGGGCTCGGCCGTTTTCCCTGCTCGAGGGCCCGCCAGTAGGAATCGACGGCCTCTGGGTCTGCCGGTACCTGAAAGGCCGGCACCTCCGTCATCCGGTTCACCGAAGTCTCAGCCACGGGGCTCATTTCTGCTGATTGTGGACCTGGGTCTGATTGGGGTGTGCAGCATCATGTCAAGTCTGAAGCCAGCCCAGACCATATCCTTGTGGCCGCGGACGTCGGGCCCGTCGACCAATGCCGGTCGACTAATGCGTGCATCAGTGGGTGTCTTTTCCAGGGTCTTGACGATTATCCGCTCCACGTCGCGTGGATTGTTCGAGGTGCCCCGGGCGGGGCCCATCGTGCAGGCCCTTCATTCCATCGGCCACAACCCGGATTCGCCACTTGCCCACCGTGGCCCGGTCCACGTCCATCTCGGCCCCACCGCCGTGTTCGATTTTGCCTGCGCGCAGGGCAGCACGATGCGGCAGCGCAGCGCCAGCGCGTGGGCGCGGTAGGGCGGGGCGTGGCCGGCGGGCCCGCCGTTTTCGCGCTCGTCGTCACGGAGAGCCACCTCGGGGGCATCGGGCCGGGCATGTGGCGTCCCATCGTCGCCTACACGACCACCCAGCGTGACCAGCACTCCGTAATTCCTACCTGCCGACCTTTCTCGACTCAGATCATCGGGACCGCGCTGGCAGACGCGGGGGCACCTTCACCGGCTGCCTGCTCGACATCGACACCCCGCCCGCATCGTGCTGGTCATCAGCGAGCTGCGCGGCCTTCTGGATCCGGCCTCTGCGACCCGCGCCCGAGCGGAGCTGTCCCACTTTGCCTCCGGCCCGGTCACCGCAACCCGCGAGGCACGCCACTGGCCGGGCCGACTGCCGGCTGATTCGGCACCGGGCGGGCAGATTAAGTCGCTTTCGCCAGGGCGAGCCTAGCGTCCGGGCGGGGCGGTCCATTCGCTACTAGTGGAGGACCTGCTGGGCCGGTGGACCAGCGTCAAGCTGGACAGCCTCCCCGCCGCCGGCTCATGCACGCCGTAGTAGATCGCCTGGAGCACGAACTGGTCGGCGCCGCCGATGTCGGCGTGGTCGGTTGCGGCTCGACTGCACTCACCAGCCCTGGGGGCCCGTTGCTGTACGGGCCCGGTCTGGTGACATTGAAGGGCGTGGACGAGGACGACTTCGAGACTTCGTAGCGGTGGTGGCATCCTCGGGTGCTGGCGGCGGTGCAGGTGACACGAGGGACGCGGACGTGGCCGAAGATGCGTCTGATGAGGCGTTCGTTTGGGTCCTGGTCCACTAGGGGCGGTCCAGGCCCTGGAGTCACGGGAGAGATGCGTGTTTCCGGTGGCGATGAATGTGATGCGTCGGCGGTTTCGGCGTCGTGCCCTGGAGCGACGGTTGCTACGCTGACGCTCCCCATATCGTCAGATATCCGTCGCTGGCGAGGATGCCGAGGTGTGGGATGCGATTCGGCAGGTGCCCGGGCGGGAGCGCATCGTGTCTGGGGTCGTGGTGGTCACAGCCGAAGCCGCCGTGGTTGGGGCCACGTCGTTTGTGGTCGGGGTCTGGGTTGTTACGGTGGTCGCGCGGGATCGCTCTCACCGCAGGCGGCAACCCCGTGACTGCTGCGACAGCAAGCGGCGCTTTGGTCGCCCGAGTACTCATCTCGACCTCCTTGGAGCTGGGGTCGGGGTAAGGGCGGTAGCGTCCGGGTGGCTGTTGTCAGGACTTCGTCATCCGACACTCCGAGTCATAGTAGCCCGGCCTGGCCGCTGACTTTACTGCTAGGCCTGATCTTCACCTCCTCCGCCGCTTCAGATTCGCAGGCCCTGAAGGCGGGTCACCTGGCTCGCTGACCCCTCGCGCCTGTCTCCGTTAAAGCAGGACAGCACCACGTTTCGTTAGGTGAGAAGGGCCGGTCACTCCGACGTCGGCCTACGACGTGTTCGGATTTGTGATACTCCGTCCTTCTAGGCGGTTTTGAATAGGAGCGCTGGTTTAGGGAGCGAGTGATTATACAGGAGCTCAGAAGCTCATCTGGGTCTCGGGGGGTGGGGGGGAATGCGGATGTTGGCGCTCGGAGGCGTCGATATCCGCTTGGAATGCAGAGATGTCCAGATTCGCATGGAGACTATGTGCGATTCTTGTGAAGTTCGCGTGGAGGTCCCGTGGAGACCGTGTGTCGGGATCCTCCTTCCTGTTGTCAACCGCGCCGAGATTTTGTAAAGCTCGCCCCGAATAGGTGATCGAAACCATCCGAAGGCGGGGGACGGCCCACCGTTAGACAAGAGTCATGCTGTTCGGCGAAAGCGGCGCTTAGATTGGCCAGGTTTCGTGGATCGTCGGGTTGTCGGCCGTGAGGAGACCTCCAGTTGGCCTAGGAACGAAGCGGGTTTCGGATAAAGGGTGGCGGGTCGTAAAGGCCCCGGACAGCAGCCACCGGTCGCCTAGCGATTCTTCGTCTGGAATGACGGTTCAGAGGGGTGCAGGATTTTTTTTCTGTCTTGTCGGGTGGGTGTCGCACACCTCCGCCGAAGAGCTCCAAAGCGCGCATTTTTGGGGCAGTGGAAGCGGCTGTTTCTAGTTGAGTCCCCAGAGTGTGTAGAAGCGGTGGTTTGTAGAGATCCACCAACGCACGTTACCGCTCAGCTCTAGAAGCAGTTCTCACACAACTACTTGAGGAGGAGCACATGGTGACTGTCCCTACAACTATTGACGTGGTGGCTTGGCCAGCAAGTACATGGAGGGTGTCGATAGCGACGTCGATCTGGCCCTGGGCCATGTTGGCGGCTTTCGCGGAGGCTGATGTCAGCGCAGGCGTCGGCCATGTGTGGCGCCGCGTTCGGGGAGCGGTCCGAGGATCGCACAACTCCTTAACGGCTATCGGGTCCGGGATTGGGATACCCGGGTGGGCACGATCGATCTGGCCATCCCCAAGCTGCGGGAGAGCACCTATTACCCGGACTGGCTGCTCACGCCGCTGTCGGCGGGCCGAGCAGGCCCTGGTGGCAGTGATCGGCCAGGCCTATGTGGAAGGAGTGTCCACCCGGCGCCTGGATCATCTGGTGCGGGCCATGGGCGTCGAGAGCATCTCGAGGTCGCAGGTGTCTCGCATGGCCGCCGAGCTGGACGCCAAAGGTGGCCGAGTTCCGCGACCGGCCCCTCGATGCCGGACCGTATCGGTATCTGTGGATTTACGCGTCGACCCAGAAGGTGCGCGAGAGCGGCCGGGTGGTCAACGTCTCGGCGGTGATCGCCACCGCGGTCAACGCCGAGAGCCGCCGGGAGATCGTCGGCTTCGACATCGTGACCACTGAGAGCACCGAGGCGTGGACCGAGTTCCTGCGCTCGCTGGTGGCCCGGGGCCTGTCGGGGTGGAGCTGGTCGTCTCCACGCTCACAGCGGGATCAAAGCGGCCATAGCCGCGGTGTTTTTCGACGCTTCGTGGCAGCGGTGCCGAACCCACTTCATAGCCAACCTGGCCACCCGCATCCCCAAAGGCTCCTAGCCCATGATCGCCACCCTGGTCCGCTCCATCTTCGAACAGCCCGACCGTGACGCCACCTGGAACCAGCTGGGCGACGTGGTCGACCGCCTGACCGAGGCCGGCTTCCCGCATATCGCCGTCATCTTGCTCGACGCCGCCGACGACATCCTGGCCTTCGCCGCCTTCCCGGTCGAGCACTGGCCCAAGATCCGATCCAACAACCCTCAAGAACGCCTGAACAAGGAGATCCGCCACGCACCGATGTGTTGGCATCTTCCCCAACCGAGCCTCGGTGATCCGCCTCGTCGGCGCCCTGTTAGCCGAACAATCCGACGAATAGGCCATCACCAAGCGTTACATGAGCGCCGAAACACTCAAGACCGCCCGCTTCACAGGCCATGCGATCACTACCCCCGACCAGCCATCGAGGCCGCCGCTGTTGACACTTTGCAGCACTGCCAACCAACCGAATACGCTGCCACGCCCGACCGTCCGCGCGACACGTGTACGCCCTGAACCAGCTATACTATCGAAAGAAGGTACTTCCTAACTCACCTATACCATGATAAGATCATCAACAGGTCGATCCAACACCGCTTATCACCGAGCTACGAAACACCGTCCAACCACGCCTCTACACCACTACCGACTCACCCTTTGCAGGTCATACGTTGCGTTGCCGGTGGTGAAAAGGTCGCAACTCAGGACGGGATGATGGTGCTGTCAACGGGGTTAGATCGTTTTGCGGCGGGAGAAGATGGGGGGTGCTTTGACTTGATCGCCGGGATGGAGCGTGGTTAGGTTTCCGCCGTCATCTCAGGATTCTCTTAGACAGAAGTTGAAGGGGCAGCATTTTTATGGGTTGGTCCAGGCCTTTGTTCTGGCGCGCGGTTGTGGCCGTGACAGTGGCGGTAGCGGTGGTGGCGGGGATGGTTCCGGCCGTGTTGGCTAGGCCCAGAGCGGCTTCGGCAGCGCAGTCCGATCCGATGGCCCAGTCGTCTGCGGCGACCAGGCCGGCGGGGTTTGTGGCGGGGGTGAGCCGGGAGATCGTGGGGGACCGGTCGCAGAGTACGAGGACGTACGCCAATCCGGATGGGTCGCAGACGTTGGTGTTGTCGATGGCCCCGTTGAACTATCAGGATGGCGCGGGGCAGTGGCAGCCGGTGGATTCGTCGCTGGTAGCGGATGCGTCGGTGGCGGGGGGTTTGCGGTCGAAGGCGAACAGTTGGACGGCCCATTTTGAGCCGTTGCCGACGGGTTTGGTGGTGGACACCGGTTCGTCGAGTGGGGAGTTGAGTTACACGCCGGTGGGGGCAGCGGCGGGGGTGAAGCCGGAACTGTCAGATGGCGGGCAGGCGGTCACGTACGCCAACGCCTGGCCGGGGGCGGATTTGGTGTACCGGGTATACCCGTCCGGGGTGGAGGAGCAGGTGGTGTTGCATCAACGGCCGGATCGTTCGTCGTTTGTGTTCTCGACCGGCTCGACGGGGTACGTGTCGGACGGGTCGGGGGACCTGACCCCGTCGGCCTCGGCGGGGGTGCAGGCCGATCTGGCCGAGCCGGTGGTGCTCGGCTCGACGGACCAGCCAGTTCCGGCGGCGGCGCCGCAGTGGTCGACGGGCGGGTCGGGCAACGCCCACCAGGTGAGCCTGTCGGTCAGCCAGGGGTGGCTGGATTCGCTGGGCGTGTCGGATTATCCGGTGACGATCGATCCGTCGTTGCTGTTGGGCTCCTCGGACTTGAAGACCTACGCCAGCACGGGCGGGGCGGGCTGCGGCAACTGCGGGCTGCGGGTCGGGAATGATCAGGGCGGCTCGGGCGGGTCGGATCGGTATTGGCGGTCGGTGGGCTCGTTTGATTATTCGTCGATCGACGGCAAGTACGTGACCAACGCGGTGATCAGCTTGAGCAATCTGGCCGGCGGGGCCCCGTATAACTACACGATCAGCCTGTATCACGCCACCGCCGCCTCCTATGCGGGGGCCAAGCAGGGGGCGGTGTTGGCCTCGGCGGCGTCGGGGTCATCGGTGAGTTTCTCGTCGCCCACGTTGACCTACAGCTACAACACCTGGGTGAGTTCCTCGACCAGCCCGCCGCCGATCGGTTTCGTAGGATTGGAGAACGCCGGGCAGTACAGCTTTCAGCAGTTCAACGCCTACCAACTGGTGTTGACTTACGACAACTACCCGAACACGGCCACCAGCCCGGCCACTATCCCGGCCACCGCCTGCACGACGGGGTCTCCGCTGCCGTGGGTGAACACCACCACCCCCACGTTGAAGGTGAAAGTGTCTGACCCCGACGGCGGCAGCTTGCAGGGGGCGTTCGAGATTTGGCACAGCGGCGGCAGCCAGATCGGCGGCCAGTACTACTCGCCGACGGTCACCTCGGGCTCGACGGCGTCGTGGACCGTCCCCTCCGGCACGTTGGTAAACGGCTCGTCCTACAGTTGGCTGGCCCGCGGCTATGACGGGACGGTGTACTCGGCGTCGTTCTCGCCGTGGTGCGCCTTCAACGTGGACACCGTGCCCCCCGGCACGCCGACTATCACCAGCACCACCTTCCCGGCTAACGGCTGGAGTAGCTCGAGCGGCGGCACCTTGAGTTACACGGCCACCGACAACGGCGGCGGCAGCGGCGTCGCCAGCTACCAGACCAAGCTGGACTCGGGGACGTGGTCGGCCTGGGCGGCGGCGGCGTCGAGCACGCTGAGCGGCCTCGGGGCGGGGTGGCACACCTTGTCGGTGCAGGCCGAGGACAAGGCCGGCAACATCTCCCCGGCCGCTACTTATACTTTCGCGGTGGGCAACGGGGTGGCCCTGTCCAGCCCGGCCGACCAGGACCGCACCCAGGCGTCGGTGGCTGTGGCCGGCACCATCCCGGCCGGGCAGTACGCCGCCTACCAATACCGCCAGGGCACCACCGCCACCTTCGGGCAGATCCCCGCCGGGGACGTGACCATCCCGGGCTCGAACACCAACCCGACCTGGCCGGTCAGCCCGGACGGGTCAGGGAACGTGGCCGCCCTGTCGTGGAACCTGGCGCAAACCATCCGCAACGCCGGCGGATCCGACGGGCTGATCCAAGTGGAGCTGTGCTCCTACGCCTCGCCCACCGCCCCCAGCCCCACCGCCTGCTCGCCGCCGGCCAACGTCCAGCTGGCCGCCCACGCCTTTGGAGCCAGCTACGCGTCCGAGAAGGCCGGGCCCGGCCAGGTCAGCCTGCTTACCGGCGACTACCAGATCTCGGCCAGCGACGCCCAAGTCCCCACCGCCACCGGCAGCCTGTCGGTGGGCCGGTCCATCACCACCGCCGATCCCACCGGAGAGACCGGCAACACCCTGCCGGCCAACATCCACAACGTAGAGAGCGACCTGTCCAGCTTCGCTGCCACCAACAGCACCGTCGCCTCGGCAACGTCGCCTACCGTGCTCGGGGCCGACAGCCTGCAGAGCGCCCCGACCGCCTCCGGCTCCAGTAGCGACACCTTCGCCTCGGTCGGCGGCGACAGCGGCGCTCTGCGCCTGGGCCTGGCCGGCGGACACACCTACACCTTCACCGCCCGCGAGTACGTACCGGCCGGCACCGGCCTCACCCCGGACAACACCACCCGAGGCGAGCGGCCGGTGGCCTTAACCCGCGTAGGCTCAGGCTCCTACGGTGTGACCGCCGGGACGACGCCCACCGCCACCAACGCCTGGCAGGTGGTGTCGGTCACCTTCTGGGTGCCCGAGGGGTCCACCGAGGCCTTCATCCGTCTCTACAACGGCTTCGCCCAAGGCAAGCCCACCGACACCATCTTCTACGACGATCTGACCCTGGTCCAAGACGGGATCTTCGGGCCGGGCTGGACCTCCGACCTGCCCGGGCCCACCGCCGGCGACGCCGACCTGACCTTGCAGGACGACACCAGCCAGGGCTACGTGGTCATGACCGGAGCGGACGGCTCCGAAGACGACTACCAGGCCACCAGCTCTATCTCCACCTATCCGATCAGCTACCAAGGCCTGGGCGACGCCGGCGACGGGTCGGTGCTGGCCAAGGTCTCGGCCACCAGCTTCACCTTGACCGACCCCGACGGCACCGTCACCACCTACACCACCTCCGACGGCGGCCACACCTGGCCAACCCAAAGCGTGGTGGAGCCAGGCAGCGCGACCAGCACCACCTACACCCACGACGGCGACGGCCGGGTCACCCAGATCGTCGGGCCCGCCCCGGCCGGCGTGATCTGCACCACCAGCCCGCTGACCACGGCCGGGTGTCGCACCCTCACCCTCAACTACGCCGCCGCCACCACCGCCGCCGGGACCACCCCGGCCGGGTGGGGTGACGTGGCTGGGTCGCTGAAAACGGTGAGTTTCACCGCCGCCGATCCCACCCACGCCAACACCATGACCACCGCGGCGGTGGCCGCCTACTCCTACGACAACACCGGGCTGCTGCGCGCCACCTGGGACCCCCGCATCACCCCGGCCCTGCAAACCACCTACAGCTACACCCCCGACGGACGGCTGGCCAGCGTGGTCCCGCCGGGCCTGAACGGCTACAGCTTCAGCTACGACACCGCCGGCCGGCTCACTGGGGTGGCCCGCCCCAACCCCGCCGGCGGGACCGACACCACTACCATCGTCTACGGGGTGCCCGTCACCGGCACCGTCGGCGGGGTGACCGCCCCCGTCGAGCTGGGCGGCGCCACCACCGCCGCCTGGGGCCAGACCACCGACCTGCCCGCCTACGCAGCGGCAGTGTTCCCGGCCAGTTACGTCCCGGCCGGGACCACCCCGGCCACCGTGGCCGGCGCCGACTGGCCCTACGCCACCCTGCACTATCTCGATGTGAACGGCCGAGAAGTGAACACCGCCACCTACGGGGCCGGCGCCTGGCAGGTAGCCGCCACCGGCTACGACAACCACGGCAACACCATCTGGCAACTCGGGGCGCTGGCCCGGGCCGAAGCCCTCACCCCCTCCAGCTACCCCAACCTCGACCCGTATGTGGCTTCGATCACCACCAGCGCAGCGGATCGGGCCAACCTGTTGGCCACCATCAACACCTACTCGGCCGACGGCACCGAACTACTCGACACCGTCGACCCCACCCACCCCGTCACCCTGCCCGACGGGACCACCGTCGACGCCCGGGACCACACCCACACTACCTACGACGAAGGCGCCCCCAACAGCGACCTAGCCGCCGACGGCGGCCCCTACCGCCTGGCCACCACCATCACCACCGCGGCCCAAACCGCCGACGGGGTCGACCACGACACCCGCACCACCCACAACGGCTACGCCGCCATGGTGGCCGGCGACCCCGACGGCTGGACCCTCCGCCAAGCCACCACCAAAACCACCGTCATGGGCGGCAGCAACCCCGACCTGGTCACCACCACCCGCTACGACAACGAAGGCCGCACCATCGAAACCCGCCTCCCCGCCGGCCCTGCCGGCGGCGACGCCCACACCACCCTCACCACCTACTACACCGCCACCGGCACCGGACCCTGCGCCAACCCGGGCGAAGCCGGCCTGGTCTGCCAAACCGGCCCGGCCGCCCAGCCCACCACCGGGCCCACCACGCCCACCACCACCACCACCAGCTACACCATGTGGGGCGACCCCACCCAAGTGGTTGACGCCTCCGGGACGGCCACCCGCACCACCACCACCATCTACGACAACGGCGAGCGGGCCTGCGTCAAAACCACCACCACCAGCGGCACCGGCGACACCGCCCTGCCCGCCACCTACACCGGCTACGACCCCACCACCGGCCTGGCCACCCTGACCGGCAACATCTCCGGCATCCCGCCCACCGTCTGCCCCACCAGCACCCCCACCGTGTCGAGCAGCATCGCCACCGGCTACGACAACGACGGGCGCACCAACTCCTACACCGACGCCGACGGCGTCACCTCCACCACCACCTACACCCCCGACGGCCAGCCCGCCACCGCCAACGACGGCAAAGGCAGCGTCACCTACAGCTACGACACCGCCACCGATCACCGCCAGCTCCTCACCGCCCTGACCGACAGCCAAGCCGGCACCTTCACCGCCACCTACGACGCCGACGGGAACCTGGCCGGCGAGACCTATCCCAACGGCCTGGCCGCCACCCGCAGCTACAACGATCAAGGCCAAACTACCGGGCTCACCTACACCATGGGTGTTACCACGTGGATGGCCTTCACCGCCCAATACTCCGCCCACGACCAAATCGCCAACCAAACCAGCAGCGACCCCGCCGCCGCCTTCCCCGTCGGCTCCGCCCAAACCTACGGCTACGACAACGACGGACGGCTCACCACCGTGGCCGACGAAGACCAAACCGCCACCCCGGCCGTGTGCACCACCCGCGTGTACACCTACGACGCCGACAGCAACCGCACCGCCCTAGCCGCCTACCCCCCCGACAGCACCGGCAACTGCACCACCACCACCAGCCCCGTCACCACCACCCACAGCTACGACCAAGCCGACCGCCTCGCCGTGGCCAGCGGCTACAACTACGACCCCCTCGGGCGGACCACCACCGTCCCCGCCGCCGACGCAGCAGGCACCAACCTCACCGTCGGCTACTACAACAACGACATGGTGGCCAGCCAAACCCAAGGAACCGCCGCCAAAACCTACAACCTCGACCCCGCTCAGCGGATCCGATCCATCACCACCTCCACCACCGGCGTCACCGAAACCGACCACTACGCCGACAGCACCGACAGCCCAGCCTGGCTAGCCGGATCCGACCTCAGCTGGACCCGCAACATCCAAGCCCCAGACGGCAACCTGGCCGCCATCGTCACCAACACCGGCAGCGACGAACTCCAACTCGCCAACATCCACAACGACATCGTCGCCACCACCCCCAACACCACCACCGCCACCGGGACCGACAACTACTTCGAATCCACCGAATTCGGCGTACCCCGCACCACCAACACGACCACCCCCCGCTACGGCTGGCTCGGCGCCAAACGCCGCGACTCCGGCGACCCCCTCGCCGGCCTCATCCTCATGGGCCAACGCCTCTACAACCCCACCACCGCCCACTTCCTCCAAAGCGACCCCATCCCCGGAGGCTCCGCCAACAACTACGACTACTGCAACCAAGACCCCATCAACTGCACCGACCTCAACGGCCAATGGGGATGGCACCACTGGTGGCACGCAGCGTGGCACGCCACACGCTCCGTCTACAGGCACACCGACGTGAATGTGGGGTTCTGTCCGATCAAGTGCTACGGCATCGGATTCCAGGGCGGACACGCGTACGTGTCAGGCGGCCAACGAGGTCTGTCTACCCCTGGCGTCGCGGTTCTCTACTCACACAGAACGTTTTCTCAACATGCATCCGGATGCTGGGGTGGAGGCGCGGGGCTCGAGTGGGGCGTATCCGCTTGCGTAGGCGGGCGTCACGGGGGCGACTGGGAGGTTGGCCCAGTATGGCGGCCAGGTGGCGTATGGGGTGGTCGCAGTCACGTTTATCATGAGCGTCGAATCTCATGGCTGGACTGGTGACTAAGTGCCCAGAGATCCTTTTACATACCTACTCGAACTTCGTCGGCGCTTTGTCAGCGACCGCGCATGGGTGACTGCAGGAGTAATTGTTGTGGTCGCCGGTGTCGCGATTGACCAAACCCACGGGGGAGCGCGCATCGCGATTGTCGTCGCGGCCATCGTCGTTATCCTCGCGGCGGGGATACTGTGGCGAAGGCGTCGGCGTGTGAAACCGCCTGGTTAGCCCTAGGGCGCACCTTGGTCCATTGCTCTACCGATCGCGAGCCGTCCCAACGGGCTGGTACAAAGCCCACTAAGTGAGGATCATCCTGCCTCGCGGATTGGGCTGACCTTCCGTGTGGGCTGCCTGCCGAAGAAGTCGATCCATCTTGTATCGGTGCTGAGCTTGTCCACGAGATAATCGACGTATGCCTCGGAGTAAACGTAGTCTCGGTGGGGCTCGTCGTAGACGCAGAACTGCTCTTTGGTTCTACCTGGATTGGGATCGTCGGTTGTCGGCCGGATATTGAGTTTCTTCCAGGCGTTTACGAAGTCGGCCATGCAGAACTCGAACGGTAAACGCGCCTTGATCCGTTCTACGGCAGCTTTCGGTCGCATCCAGTCTGGGCGAATAACCGGCCGGATTACGTCCCGTACGACTACTTCTCCGTCACGGCCGAACTCGCGCAGTAGGTCGCGCTGTTCTTCGGTCAGGTTGGCATCGCGGCGTCGGGCAGCACTGGCGGGAAGCCGAGCATGGCGCCGCGGTCCTCGTAGGCGGCCTCGGTGGGGCGGACCTTGGTGGTGGCGTGGATGCGGTGGTTGGCCTTGACGAGCCAGGCGGTCAGCTGGCGGTTGAAGTCGGTCACGTCCTCGAAGCGCCGGCCGGGCAGGAAGCTGGTCTCCAAGTAGCCGTTGTTGCGTTCGATGATCCCCTTGGTCTCGGGATCGTAGGCAAACACAGCCGGGCGCCCATGCCCAGGGTGCCCCGAAAGGCCTGGAAGGCCTCGGTGAAAACCATCCTCGGGCCGTGCCACTGGCCGATAGCTCCCTCCTGGTCCCACACGGCGCAGCGAGGCACGGCCCGGAACTGGCGCAGGACCTCGAGATGGCCGCCCAGCACGTCGTGGCTCTCCCGGGAGGGGATCATCCAGCCGGCCAGGAAGCGGGAGAAGGCCATGGCGCCCACCACCACCCACAGCTTGTCGGCCTGGCCGAAGCCCACCGGGATCGGAATCTCCGGCTGCCACAGGTCGAACTGGCCCAACTCGCCCGGCCGATAAACGTCCGCTGGCACGGATCGGGCGGCACGAACAACGGCCGCAGCTCCGCCACCCGGTCGCGCAGGACCCGGATCCGAATACGGCCAGCCGATGCGCTCGGCGATCACCGTCGCCGGCATGGTCGGGAACTCCCTCAACAACGCCAGGATGTCCGGCTCCACCGCGTCCACGATCGAACCCTTCCGTTCCCGCTCGTAACGAGGCGGGATGTCCGAGCGCACCGCCTCGCGCACCGTGTTACGAGCCACCCTCATGTGCCGGGCGATCGCCTTGATACCCATCCCCTCCGCCCGATACAGGCGGCGGATCTCAGCCCAATCCTCCACAGCAATCACTTCTCCTGACCCCCGACGTCGACCATGACGCCAGGCTCGAAGTCCACACCCTCCAGTTGGTGGACCCGCCAGGGGGGTCAGTTTCAGCCGGTGCGATAAGGGGTCATTATTCAGCCGTTGCTGACATCTGTCCGGGGGCGTCCGGAAGAAGTCCAGGGTCCAAGCTTGAGGGGCTGGTGTCCGCAACGACGTGGGGTACAAGTCCCCCCGGCGACACAACGCCCCACCCTGCGTCCGCGGTGGCCGTGTCACTCAGGGTCAGGCCCGGCCGGATCCGCTCGACCCAACAAGCGCCGTCAGAACTATCGACTGCTCGGTGACGATCGTTGGGGGCAGCGTGAAGTCCAGGAATGGAAGAAGGAAGACAGCGAACCGCGAAAAACCGGCGGAAACCAGTTGGCACGGTCGTCAGCAGATCTCCCGCGGTCAGCGACGCGAGGTCGTCTTCGACAATCAAGCAATCTCTGCGCCCGAACTGTCCAGCTAAGCTGATGTGGAACGGCTCTGTCAAGGGGTAGCTGCGGAGCTCCTTTTGGCCGCGCCGAACGAAAGGTTCGGCGCCTTGTTCGCTATGTTGAGCAGGCGACGGGGCCTCCGGTGTCAATGTGGAGCGCCCACAGCGAAGCGAGGACGAGCGACATTGACACCGGGGTGGCGGCTGCTACGCCGTGGGCCCCCCCGGGGTGGTGGGGGTCGGGGGAGGGCTCGACCATGCGTCGGGGCGCGGCTGGTGGGCTGACCGCTAGACTGATGTACGGGTGTTGGTTCCGCAGTTCGGCTATTCGCAGAAAGGTGCCCTGGACTAAGAGCACCCGTGGAATTGGGCATAGCTTAAACGGGGATCAGTTCTGCGGCGGCGGTGCCCCGGCGCATGGTGGGGTCCTCGCCCGCGGCCAGCTCACGCCGGGGACGAGACGGACGGTGTGACATTTGGTTTAGGCGGTCATCTCGGCCCAGACGAACCCGGCCAGCTCGCGGACAATGGCGGTGACGACGATGTTGCGGTTGGTTTTGCGTTCGTCGAGGCGGCGGAACCGGCCGCAGAGACGGACTTGGGCTGCCCACGCTCTGGCCACGGTGTCTCGCTGGAGGCCTTCTTGGCGGCGGCGCAGTTCGACACCCACGGACGGACGGGACCGGTAGGCCCAAGCCGATTCGACCAGCTGGGTGCGTAGATGCACGTTGCCGGCGTGGGTGATGTGACCGCGGCGGACGCTTTCGCCCGAGGAGTGCTCGCTGGGTGTGAGCCCGGTGAAGGCCATGAATGTCCCCGCGGTCCCAAACCGGCGCCAGTCACACACCTCTGCGGCCAGGCTGAGCGCACCGAGATGGGTGATACCTCGATAGGCGGCCAGGCGGCCCACCGTGTCGGAGAACGGCGGCCTCGAATACCACAAGGTCAGGTCGGCGTCGATAGAGGCCACCGCGGCCTCTCGGGCCGACAGGGTGGCCCGGTAGTGGGCGAACGTGGCCTCCAAAGCCAGATCGTCGAAGCGTTGCGCTCCGATCCAGGCCTGATGTCTCATGGTCCAGTTGTCCCCGCCCCGCCAGATCCGGTTGTGGCGCAACAAGAACTTCCCGAACCGGTGGCGGGCCCGGGTCTGGTCGATGACCATGTCGCCTCGAGCCCGGCACAGATCCCGGACCGCTTCCTCGGCCACCGTAGGGATCCGGATGGCGACGAGCTCGCCGGCTCGATACAGGCGGGCCAAGCGGCGGGCGTCGCGCTTATCGGTCTTGACCCGGTCGCCAGGCGCGGTCGGGATCAGCGACGGGGCGATCACCTCGCAGCTCAGTCCCAAACCCTTCAACAACCGGGCCAGCTCGTAGCTGGTCGGGCCCGCCTCGTAACACACCCGGAGTCGGCGAGGGTCCCCCAGCCGGGCGATCAGCCGGCGGACCGAGTCGTTGTCCGAAGAGATCCTCTCTACATCGCCGGCGTCCTCGCCGGGACGCAAGATCGCCGCAGAGATCGTATTTTTGTGAACATCGAGACCGAGAATCGTAGGGCTGATAGAACGAGGCATGGACCGGTCGGCTCCTTCCGTATGTGGCAACTTTCGCTCCAGGGTGACTGATCCACGTCAACCGCGGAGCGAGCCGGCCGTTCCATACTGACTAAGTGCGGGGCCAAGAAGTACCTCGCCCAGTGAGATGCGATCGCAGCTTGAGAGCGTCGGTTTCGGTTTGGCGCGTCGAGAACGCGTCTAGAACTGCGCCTATCTCAACGCGATTCGATCGACTCACCTGGAACCGGCACCCCACCTGACCTGCCCAAATGCGTTTCCATCGCCCCAGTCGGAACAGTCCAACCAGTTTAGGAAACCGACGCTCTATCCTCTGAGCTACGGGGGCTGGGTGATGTGATCAGGACGGCGGACCCGCATCAGGTTACCCGCGCGTTCCGCCGGGAAAGCGAGCTGCTCGATCCTTGGCCCAGGGAGCGGGACTCCGGGCCCTCCGGTCCAACTGGGCGAAGCTCCGAGCCCAGACCGGTTCTGACAACCTCCACGTATCAGCGTCCGGTCTGGGCTGGAAACCAACTAGCAACCCCGCCCGGATCGGTCGTCAGCGGACAAGGTCGGCGGTAACGTACCCACGACGGAGACGGCGAAACAGCTTTGGGGAACCCCGGTTCCGACCGGCCAAAGCTTCGCCGAACCGACCGGGAGCCGGGGTCCAGAGCACTCGCCCGGTGGGTCCACCACAGACAAGCCTCAGTAATGAATTCGTTACCCATTTCGGAGCGCATGAAACACCAGAGAACGACTGGCGCTCAGCCCAGACCGGAGTAGGGGGACCGGCCGGGGCCCGGCCGATATAGGCAATGTTGTGGCTACCTCTAGTAGGGCTGATAGCCCCGAGGAAGAGGTCGGGCCCAGACCGGCAACGATGCATGCCCTCACATTCCATCGGCCGGTCTGGGCCCGCGATCTGGCCGGAAGGAAAAGCCACCGGGCGAGTCGCCGCGAACAGCTACCCGCCATGAAGCGCCCGAAACAAGGGACAAGGAAGGGGCCGGCGCCTCGAGGAGCCGGGGACGGACGACTACAACCGGTCGCTCGGGCGAGGGTTCGAGCCCAGACCGGTTCTGATCTGCCACGTATCAGCGTCCGGTCTGGGCTGAAGCCAGCAACCCCGCCGGGTTGGAACCTCACCGGACGGAGTCGAGCTTTACCTACCCGCCCCCGAGGTTGCGAAACAAGGCGGTTCGGCGGGGAACCCGGCTTCGGCCGGGAACCCGGCTCCGGCGGGCAGAAGGGTCCTGACCAGCCGGAGCCGGGGTTCAAGGCCCTCCGCCCGTGAGACACTGCGGAAGGCGAGGTCGTTGCTAGCTACCCGCCTGGCCAACCGGGAAACGCAGAGCTGACCCTGGGCGGGGACCCCGGCCGGGCTTCGAGCCCAGACCGGCACTGAGCCCGGCCGGTCTGGGCGACGACGCCGCCTGAATGGGAAGGCACCAAGCGGGCCGCAGGCAACAGATACCCCCTCACGAAGCGCCCGAAACCGACGGTACCCAGGACCTTCCTCTCGGGCGGGTACAAACGCGCTCGTTTCACGAAGGGCCGTCCGCGGGGCGGGACCTCGGGCGAGGGCGGCCCTCCCGAAAGGTTGAAAGGAAGCATGACGAGCCTCATCTGGAGTTTTTCCCCGTGGGTGGCGTTTCTACTCGGGGTGCGAATCGGCGATGTGTATTGGGGGGCGGGTGCCGGCATCGTTGTGGCCTTTGCTGTCCTACTCCGGGCCGCGGTCCACCACCGCGTCCATCTGTTCGACGTCATTGGGGTCATCTACTTCGGGGGCATGCTCATCCTCCTCGGTGCGCTGCAGCCGCACAATCTCGACACCTGGGGTCGTTACGCGCAAGCGGTTGCGCACGGCTCGCTGACCGTGATCATCTTCGGGTCGATACTGGTCAACCGCCCTTTTACCGAGCCGTACGCTCGCGAACAGGTCCCGAAAGCGTTCTGGCGCGATCCCCAGTTCCATGCGATCAACCGGAAGATCTCCTCGGTCTGGGGCCTGGCCTTCTTGGTTGGTACCGCTTCCTTGGTCGCGGCGGGCTCGACGGGTGATCGCCAAGTCCTCTTGCGCATCGTGGTCCCGTTCGGCGCCCTGCTTCTGGCTGCTCGCTATACCCAGAAAGTGTCGGATGCGGCCAAACAAGGTGGCGATAGCCCAGGGCCGGTGCCGGAGAAGGGCTAGGGGAGCGTCGTTGTCTAGGCGGGCTCCGTGAGTCGCGATTGCAGGAACGCTCGGGTAGCCGCCTTCTCCTCCGGAGACCCGATCTCCCAGGCGACGAGATCGGTAGCACCGACCTCGGCCAGGTGGTCGAGCTGCGACCTGATGGAAGCCTCGGTGCCGATGAGTGCAATCTCCATTGGATGCGACACCCCTTCCCGGTCCAGCATGGCCCGGTAGGCCGGCAGGTTGCCGTACATGGCGAGCATGGCGGTGGCCCGCTCGCGTGCGTCTGCCTCGTTGTGGGTGACGGAGATGGGTAGCCCCACGGCGACCCGAGGCTCGGGTCGACCTGCGGCGTCGGATGCCTCGCGGATGGCGGGTACGACGTGTGTCGCCAGGGCCTTGGGACCGGTCATCCACGTGATGGTCCCGTCCGCCACCGAGCCGGCCAGGCGAAGCATTCGAGGTCCGAGAGCGGCCAGGAGAACCGGCACTGGAGGTGTTTCATTGAGAGCGATGGATGCTGCACCGGTTATCACGTCGCCTCTGAAGGACACTGAGCCGCCGTGCACCAGCGGCACGAGTACCTCCAGGTATTCGGCCATATAGCGCGCCGGACGGTCGTAGGAGAGGCCGAACATCCCCTCGATCACCCGCTGGTGCGACAGGCCGATCCCGAGGGTGAACCGGCCGCCGGTGTAGATCTGCGTGGTTACGGCCTGACCGGCGAGCACGACGGGGTGTCGTGGATACACTGGCACGACGGCCGTTCCCAGCTCGATGCCCTCAACCTCGCGTCCGGCGATGGCCGCCGCGGTCAGTGCGTCGAACCCGAACATCTGGGTCATCTGGGGCAGCCAGAACGTGCCGAAGCCCTGTTCGTGGGCGGCCCGCACGGCGGAGACGAAGTCGTCCACGCGGCCGTTCATTAAGCCGTCGCCCCCGAAGATGCCGATGCGCATGGTGTGTTCTCCTGACGGTGGATCAGTCCAGTCGGCTCGTCCAGCCCGGACGGCTGCCGACCGGGGGTTTCACAGGATGACTTCGTCCCCTTTCAAGGTGGCGATGTCGGACCAGTCGAAGCCGAGGTCGAGCAGAATTTCCTCTGTGTGCTCGCCATGTTCCGGCGCCCGTCGCAGCTCGGGTGGTTGACCTCCGAGCTGGACCGGAACTCGAGGAAGTCGATAGCGCACCTCGCCGTCAATGACGACGTCGCCCAGGTAGCCATTGGCCGTCACTTGAGGGTCGTCGATGAGCTCAGCGATGCTCTGGTGCGGCGCCCATGGTGCATCCATCGTCGACAACAGAGCTTTCCACTCCTCGAAGGTGCGGGTGGCGAACTCCTTGTCCAGCTCGGCCACGCAGGCGTCTCGATTGGCTCCGCGGGCCGCCAGGTCGACGAAGCGGGGATCCTCGAGCAAGTCCTCCCGGCCGATGACCTGGCAGAAACCGGTCCAATAGCGATCGCCTTGAAGGAAAGCTAGTTGAATGTGACGCCCGTCCTTGGTCCGGTAGGTGCCGGTCAACGGGTTCGGGTAGAGGGCTCGGGCCGGCGACGGCCCCGGGGGATGACCGACGAGGGCGGCGATGACATCGGTCGAGAGCATGGACATGGCCGCGGCAAGCAGAGACACGTCGACCACGGTGCCGGTGCCCGTGCGGGCCTGCTTGGCGAGCCCCATGGCGATACCGAACGCCAGGGCGACGCCGGCAGTCCGGTCTCCTATGCCTGGCCGTTGCTGTGGGGGATAGTCGAGGGCCGTGGTGGACAATACGTTGGCCACACCGCCGCGAGCCCAGTACGCGGTGGCATCGAAGCCGGCCTCTTCGGCATCCCGGCCGCGGACCCCGAAGCCGTGTCCTCGGCCATAGACGAGACGTGGGTACCGGGCCGAGAGCGTGTCGGCGTCGAGCCCGAGCCGGCGCAGGGCCTTCGGCCGCAAGCTGGTCAGGAACACGTCGGCCGTCTTGATGAGCCGGTGGAGCACCTCCAGGCCGTGTTTTGTCTGCAGGTCGACGGCGAACGATCGCTTCCCGCGATTCGCCATCGCCATGTTCATGTCGATGCCGCCACTCGCGTGGCCGATGCCCTGAGTGATATTGCCGCGGAACGGATCGCCGCCTTTGCGCCGTTCGACGTGGATGACGTCGGCCCCCCAGTCGGCGAGCAGCGCACCCGTTGAGGGCACGAAGAGCCATTCTGCTACTTCGACGACTCGGACCCCGTCAAGAGCCAAATCTGTCATGTTGCTTCTCCCACCTCGTCGGGAGTCTGCGTTCGTCGGCGTAAAACTTCGTCAGCGCGACCCGCAGACGGCGTCTGTAAACGTGCCGTCGGCCTCTCTCCAGTCCTGATCAGCGTGATATATTATCGCGAAGCTAAGGGACGGTTACCCATCTTCCCTTTTTTTGGCGAAAGGGCGACTCCGCATGGAGATGAATGACCTCATCCTGGTTAGCACCGATGACCATGTGGTCGAACCGCCCGACATGTTCGCCGGTCGCATACCGGCAAAATACGCCGATCGTGCGCCTCGGGTCATAGGAGATTCCAACGGCAATTTCAACTGGATGTTCGATGGTCAGGCCGCCCCCAGCCTGACGACATCAGCCACGGTGGGTCGGGCTGACGGCGAGCATGACGAGCCCAGCTCTTATGACGACGTTCGACCAGGTGTCTACAACATCCACGAGCGGGTCAAGGACATGAACGTCAACGGCGTTCTTGGCTCGCTGTGCTTCCCGTCTTTCCCCCGTTTTGCCGGCCAACTGTTCCAGAGGTCTGCCGCTAAGGATGCGGACCTGGCCCTGACCGTCCTGCAGGCGTACAACGACTGGCACATAGAGGACTGGTGTGGCACGTACCCGGGGCGATTCATCCCGTGTGCGGTGACGCCGTTGTGGGATCCTACCGCCATGGGAGCCGAGGTACGGCGCGTCAACGCCATGGGTTGCCATGCCGTGACCTTTTCCATGAACCCGTACTTGCTCGGCCTCCCATCCCTGCACGATCCGCATTGGGATCCGTTCTGGGCCGCGTGCGACGAGACGGAGACGATCGTATGCATGCACACGGGATCCAATTCCTCCATGATCCAGACCTCGCCCGACGCGCCTCACCTGGTCATGACGACCTGTGCCGGTATCAATATCTATCCGACCGCGGCCGACCTGGTCTGGTCCGAAGTGTTGCGGAAGTTCCCCCGGATAATGTTTGCCCTTTCAGAAGGCGAGATCGGCTGGGTTCCGCATTTCCTTGAACGGGCCGACTACGTCTACGAACATCACATCTCGTGGCGTCCCGATCACCCCTTCTATGGGGAGCTTCCGAGCGATCGGTTCAAGCGTCGCATCGTGACCTGCTTCATCGACGATCCTCACGGGGTCCGGAGCCTGGACGTGATGAACGTCGACAACGTCACCTGGGAATGCGACTACCCGCACCCGGACAGCAACTGGCCGAGGTCCCCGGAAGTCACGTGGGAGTCATTGCAGCACGTCCCCGATGAGGACACCATCAACAAGGTGACCCACCTCAACGCCATGCGCATCTTCAGGTTCGATCCGTTTGCTCACCGTTCGGCGAGGGAAAGCACGGTAGGTGCACTCCGCGAGTTGGCGATCGGCCACGACACGTCCTTCATCCCCGGACGGCAGACCGACTTGGCGGTACGGACCTCGGCGTCGATGCAGGCGGTGGTCAACTAGCGGGACTCGCCGCTCCTAGGAGTATGGTCCCCGCGTCCGGAAGGCCAGCCCCGGGTGTGGAGGAATATCGGCCGGATCGAGCGGAACGCTGACGTCCGATGGCAGGGGCCCGACGCGGGCCGCCACCTCAGTCAGGGCGCTGCGGTCGAGGTCGTATACCTCGAGGGCGTTGTCGCCGAGAATGAGGCGCACCTCTTCTTCTGGTACATCTGAGAAGGCGGCCCGCAGGCTGGCGGAGGTGTAGGGAAAGCTGCCTTCGACGTGCGGATAGTCGTCGCCCCAGAGCAGTCTGCTCACGCCGATCTCGTGTCGCAAGGCGACTTCAAACGAGGCCAGGAAGCTCCCGCCCACGTAGCAGTGCTCCTGGAAGTAATCACTTGGGAGCTTGGGCCAACCGTCGCGCCAGGCGTCGTTTTGCAGGTCGGCGTAGTAGAGCGAGTCGTATTCGTTCAGGGTGAAGGGCACCCACGCCACCCGCTGCTCCGTAAAGACGACTTTGAGTCCGGGGTGGCGTTCGAAGACACCACCGAATATGAGCTGGGGCAGCGCCCGCCGGCATAGCCACATCGTTTCCGAGGCGGCGATGGCGATGCCACCGGGACCCTGCATGCCGAGGGACTTCTCGCCGCCGCCGCTGTGGTTGACGAGCGGGATTCCCCGTTCCTCACAGACCCGCCAAACCGGTTCGTAGCCCGGATCGTTGTAGGCCGCGAAGTCGGCGCGGGGGCTGGGAAAGTTCACCGCTTTCAGGCCGCGATCGTGGAACTGCTCGATTTCCTTGGCCGCGGTGACCGCGTCCCACAGCGGTGCCTGCATCACGCCGACGAATCGGGCGGGGCAGGCGGCCACGTAGTCGGTCAGCCAGTCATTCCAGATCCGTTCTCCGATCGCCCGCAGTTCACGAGAGGTGGCCGCGCTGCCCGCGTCAAACCCGAGGCCGAGGAAGGGCACGGCCTGATGGTTCTGCCCGCCGCCGAAGATCACGGCCGCCGCGATACCGTCCCGGTCCATATCCCGCAAACGGGCGGCTGGATCGTCGTGCCCCTCGCACGTCTCGGTATAGGCGTATTTCTCAGGATCGCCGAACAGGTACTCGACGCCCATCATCTCCCGCTGCGCCGCCGCGTACGCATCGAAGTCAGCCAGATACTTCTCTGGGCAATACGACCGAAGCGATCGTTCCAGGGACGGCCCGGCATGCGTGTCGCAGGAGATGACCGTGTACGGGGTCTCTTTCACGGCACTGGCCTCGGCGGGAGTTCCGGAGATGAGATCGGTCAAGACGCCTCCTTCAGGCACCACAGCAGTCAGCCGCCCAGCGGGTCGAAGGCAACTGTGCACTCTTGAGCGCATGCTATCTTACATGCAGAGGGCTTTCCAGTTGGGACGCCGGACCTGCGAGTATCCGACCGAGCGCGGCGTCGGACTGGACTCAGGTTTGCCAGTTCGGTGGTACGTCGATCGGTACCGTCCCGGGATGTGGGGGCATGAAGATCTCGATGCCTCGAGAGTTGTTCGAGGTCCGGAGCTCGTTGTGGCCGAACCCCCCAGGGATGAACAGGACAGAGCCGGCCTCGACCCGTGGGGCCCGTCCATCCTCGAATTGGATATCCATCCAACCGTCGAGCATGTACACCCATTGGAACTCGCAAGGATGGATGTGCCATCCGGTGGGCTCGGACATCGCCGAGCGGAGGCTGAGCACCTGGGTGGAGATAGCACCCCGACTGGCCTCCTCCACACCCAGATCCCAGTAGTTGACCCAGTCCCGACGCCCGGGAATGGGAGTGCCCTGATCGATCGGCATCACCAGAGCAGACTTGCGTTCGGTCTGAGCCTTGCTGGGGGCGTCGGTCATCGAGTTCCTCCTGCACTGAACTCTCGCGAGCCTAGCGGTTGGCTGCAAATGCCCCCACCCGCTCGCGCTAAGGAGTTGCCATCGCCCGCAGATACCTGCTTCCGGTGAGGCGGAACTGGGCGCGGCCAGCCATCAGGCCAGCGGCTCCGGTTTGGCAAAACCCAGCGGCCGGCCCCGACCGCTGAGAGGAGGACAACCGTAGGAAGCTGGATAGGATGCGCGGTCGGTTGGGTAGTTCCTTGCCAGCAAGCCGAAGGAGAAGACCTTGAACGACGACGCAGAGCAGGGCAAAGACGCCGGTTCAAAGGACCACGACGAACACGCGCTGCACGAGGCCGAAGAGAAGATGCTCCTCCGGGACAAGGATGCACCCGCGGAGGACGACACCAAACCCGTCGACACCGAGCACGACGAAGAGGCATTAGAAAAAGCATCCGAACGGATGCTGCTGCACCCCGACGATTCCTAAGGGGGCGGGTCCCCTGGTCGCTCCTCAAGTTGGCGCCCGACCGCGTCGGGGGAGGCCCGGTTGTCATATGGGCGTAGCGTGGTTATGATCTTGCGGAGCGTGTTGGCGCGACGGGCTGGCAGTTGAACTCACAGCTGTGGGCCCCCTGGCTGCGGGCGGTGTGGTCATGTCGAATGGCAGACAGCAGGCAGGTATTCCTCCAGCGGGGGTTGTGTGCGTCGACCGCGTCGGTCAGACCGGGGTCGTATGCGCGTAGCAGGGAGCGATCCGGGATGGGGCAGTCGTTCGGGTCATCTGGCGGCGGCGGCCTACGCGCCTAAGCCGAACCTCGACCGGTTGACCAAGCTGGCGGCAGGGTTGCTCGACGCGCCGATCGCCTTGCTGACGCTGGTTGACGGGGACCGCGTCGTCTTTATCAGTACCGACGGCCTGGGGGAGTGGCGGCGGCCACTCAGCGAGGCCCCTCTGGCGTCGTCGATCTGTCAGTACGTGGTGCTCACCGGTCGGCCCCTGATCGTAGGGGACATCGCCCAGCACCCGAGTCTGGCTCTTAGCCCACTCGTGGGCCAGCTCGGCGTGCGGGCCTACGCCGGGATTCCGCTCGTCACCTCCGAGCAGTGGACGGTAGGGACGTTGTGCGTAGTGGATATCGCCCGTCGGGACTGGACTGACGACCAGCTCGCTCAGCTGGCCGGACTGGCCTCCATCTGCATCGACGAGATCGTGTCCGCCGAGTTCCGTTCCCCCGGCTCGCCCCAGCTGGCCGCGAGCCCTTCGCCGTAACGGCACTGGGACGGGCCAGAAGATCAGAGCCTCAGCCGTCCCCGGCATTGGCCAGGAAGAGGGGTCCCTCAGTGATGGTCTTCCAGGACTCCTCGTTATCCCGTACCGCATCCACCGCTTCTTGCAAGCGACCTGGCGGGTTGGGGGTGTAAATGATGGTGGCGACGTCGGCGTCGCGGAACATCTCCAAGACCTCGACTCCGTCGGGGCCGGCGCTGTACCAGTAGGACGTGCCGGCCTTTACCGTCCAGATGTCACCCGGACGCAGGGTCGTATCACCCATGAAGTTGACGACGGATCCAGAGATGACGACGTACAAGGTGTCCACATCGTGAGCGTGCAGAAACAACGGAAAGTTGGGCTTGAAAAAGAGATATGCGATTGAGAGGCCGCCCTCTTCAGGGCTCTGATGCAGCATCAGCCTATTAATGGAACAGTCGGAGGTGGCGAGCTTGGTGGCGGTCCCCAGGAGCTCGGTATTTTCCCCGAACTCGACTACCATTGCGCCGCTCTCCAGAAGATCGGGGGCGTCCGCGGCCCGATAGACGCGAACCCCCTCCTGGGTGCCTTCGGACCTAACTGCCATGGATGCGTCCCTCCCGGGTTCCTCTCGTCGGCACGTGCTCGCCGCAACTTAGGTCGCCTGGGGGCTGCGGTCAATGCGCCGGGTCGCGCCGCCGATCCGGTTGACGCCGTCGCGGCGAGCGGCTACCCCGGCTGTGAGGGTCCTATGATGCGATCCCAGGAGGTTCTGTATGTCAACGCCGCGGATCATTTCCGTTGATGACCATGTCTTGGAGACGCCCGACATATGGAATGACCGGTTGCCACGCCGCTACCGGGAACTCGGCCCCCAGGTCGTGCGGGAGCGCGGTCGATCTCGATTGGTATTGACGGCTACGGGAGCTGGCCACGTATATGAGCAGAGCGACGAAGGCCGCTGGTGCGACGTGTGGCACTATGAAGACAGCGTTTTTCCCCTGGTCCGCAGGATCGCACTCGTCGGATTCGAGGCGGAGAACGGCGACTTTCCTATCACCTTCGATGAAGTTCGCCCCGGCTGCTACGACCCGGTGGCCAGGCTGGCCGACATGGACACCAACGGTGTGGTGGCTTCGGTCAACTTTCCCAACGAGTTCGTCCGCTTCGCCGGGCAGCGCTTTCTGGCTTCCAACGACAAGGACCTGGGGCTGCTCTGCGTTCGGGCTTACAACGACTGGGTGATCGACACCTGGTGTGCCGGATCCGGAGGGCGGTTGATTCCGCTGTGCATCGTGCCCCTCTGGGATTCCTCTCTGGCTGCCGCCGAGGTGCGCCGTATGGCCGGCCTGGGTGCTCGGTCCGTGTCGTTCAGCGAGCTGCCGGCCAACCTGGGGCTGCCTTCCATCTACAGCGGCCATTGGGACCCGTTGTTCGCCGCGTGCAGCGAGACCGATATGGTCATCAGCCTCCACATCGGTTCGGGTTCGAAGATGCCGAGCACCTCGGCCGATGCTTACCCAGCGGTGACCGCCTCCCTTGGGCACATCAACGGGATGATGTCCATGTCCGACTGGTTGCTCTCCGGGCTGCTGCCTCGCTTTCCCGACCTGAGGCTCTTGTTTGCCGAATGCCAGATCGGGTGGATCCCCTTCCAGCTTCACCGCTGGGACTATCAGTGGAAGGACAACTTTGCGTGGGGTTGGGGAGACCGGGACGGCCGGGCCGTGCTGCCGAGGCCGCCGAGCGAATACTTTCACGACCACGTCCTGTGCTCGTTCTTCGACGATCCGCACGGGGTGAGATCCATCGAGGGAGCCGGGTTGACCGACAACGTCGCCCTCGAAGTGGACTACCCACACGGAGACTCCACATGGCCGGACAGCCCCGCCGTAGCGGAGAGCATCAGGCAGCTGCTCGGGCCGGCCAGCGCCCATCAGGTCATCTCGGGTAACGCCGAGCGTTTCTTCCGGCTCGGGTCGGTCGGCTCCCGCTAGGTCGTCGGGCGATCCGCGGCGCACGCCGGGCAGAGACCGCGGTAGGTCACTTCCACCGAGGTCACCACGTAATCGGCCCGGGCGTTCTCGGGAATAGCGGGCGCACGGCCGGCCCGGGGGACGTCGCGAATGGAGTGGCAGTTGTTGCAAACCAGGTGATCGTGGTCGGCGGCAACGTTCGGGTCGTAGCGCCGGGGTCCGTCAACGACGTCCACCTCGAGCACCTCGCCCATGGCCACCAGTTCGTTGAGCGTGTTGTACACCGTGGCGATGCTGATCTCGGGCAGCCGGGCCCGGGCCAGGTCGTGCACCTCTTCGGCGCTCAGGTGCACGTGGTCGCCGACGAGGACTTCGGCGACGACCCGGCGTTGTGGGCTGAGTCGCCAGTTTCTCGTTCGTAACCTCGACAGCAGGTCCGTTCCCACTCGCAACATGGTACCGCTTGACGCACGAACCTGTCGAGAGTTATAGTCGCTCTAAGTTACCATCGACAAAGCCGAGGTCATCGACCGGATCGATGTCCTGAGTGCGCCCACACTTCTGATTCGTCCGATGGCTGCGAAGCCGGACCGACGTAGTGCCGAGTACTACGAGCAGCGAGCCACAACCACCGCGAGACCAGAATCCACCGCGTGAGAGGAGAACGACCGACGTGTCTGACCGAGGCAGCGAAAGCGAAAACCCAGTAATCGCCTCCCCGCATCCCACCGCCCACCGACCCATGTCGAACCAGGACTGGTGGCCCAATCAGCTGAACCTGCAGGTGCTCCACCAGCACACTCCCGTCTCCAATCCGATGGGCGAGGGCTTCAAGTACGCAGACGCCTTCAAGGACCTCGACGTCGAGGCCCTGAAGCGGGACATCTTCGAGGTGATGACGACGTCCCAGGACTGGTGGCCCGCCGACTACGGCCACTACGGGCCGTTCTTCATCCGCATGACCTGGCACGCGGCGGGGACGTACCGCATCCACGACGGTCGGGGCGGTGGTGGCGAGGGCGCCCAGCGTTTCGCCCCTCTCAACAGCTGGCCGGACAACGCCAGCCTCGACAAGGCCCGCCGGCTGCTGTGGCCGATCAAGCAGAAGTACGGGCGACAGATCTCCTGGGCGGACCTCATCATCTTTGCCGGCAACTGCGCCTACGAGTCGATGGGGTTCAAGACGTTCGGCTTTGGCTTTGGGCGAGAAGATATCTGGGAACCGGATGAGATCTTCTGGGGCTCCGAGGACACCTGGCTCGGAGACGAGCGCTATAGCGGCGAGCGCGATCTCGCCAACCCGCTCGGTGCTGTGCAGATGGGTCTTATCTACGTGAACCCGGAGGGACCCAACGGCAATCCGGACCCGCTGGCTGCCGCCAGGGACATTCGGGAGACGTTCGCGCGCATGGCGATGAATGACGAAGAGACGGTCGCGCTTATCGTGGGCGGCCACACCACCGGCAAGTGCCATGGTGCTGCGGGTGCGGAGTACATCGGTCCCGAACCTGAGGGCGCAAGCGTCGAGGATCAAGGCCTCGGGTGGAGGAACACCTTTGGCACCGGCAAGGGCGCCGATGCGGTCACGAGCGGGCTGGAGGGGGCCTGGACCAATGAGCCGACGAAGTGGGACAACGGCTATCTCGAAAACCTCTACAGCTACGACTGGGAGCTGACGAGGAGCCCGGCCGGGGCGCAGCAGTGGGCGCCCACGGATGCCGCCGCTCAGAACACCGTGCCGGACGCCCACGATCCGTCGAAGCGACACGCGCCCATGATGTTGACCACGGACCTGGCGCTCCGGATGGATCCCATCTATGCGGCGATCACGAAGCGGTTCCACGAAAACCCTGATCAGCTCGCAGATGCCTTCGCCAGGGCGTGGTACAAGCTGCTGCACCGCGACATGGGACCTCCCTCCCGCTATCTCGGGCCGTGGGTCCCAGAGGCGCAGCTGTGGCAGGACCCGGTTCCTCCGCTGGATCACGAGTTGATCGGGGCTGACGACGTCGCCGCGCTGAAAGACAAGATTCGCGCTTCGGGACTGTCCACTTCCCGCCTGGTGGCCACGGCCTGGGCCGCGGCCGCCAGCTTCCGCGGTACGGACATGCGCGGCGGGGCGAACGGGGGCCGGTTGCGTCTGGAGCCGCAACGGGACTGGGAGGTCAACAACCCAGCCGAGTTGGCGAAGGCGCTGCGGACCCTCGAGCAGATCCAGCAAGACTTCAACGCATCGCAGTCGGGAGGGAAGAAGGTCTCCTTGGCCGACCTGATCGTCCTCGGCGGATGCGCCGCCGTCGAACAAGCGGCCCAGGCCGCGGGGTTTGCCGTTACGGTACCCTTCGCCCCCGGCCGCACAGATGCCTCGCAGGAGCAGACCGATGTGGAATCGGCGCGCCGTTCTCGAACCCGTCGCCGACGGGTTCCGCAATTATCTTCAGGCCGGACAGAAGTTGCCGGCTGAGGTCCTGCTCTTGGACCGGGCCAATCAGTTGACCTTGACGGCCCCCGAGATGACCGTGCTGATCGGCGGTCTGCGTGCCCTCAATGCCAACTTCGATGAGTCTGCTCTCGGGGTGTTCACCGACCGGGGAGAGTCGTTGACCAACGACTTCTTTGTAAACCTGCTCGACATGGCCACGGAGTGGAAGGCGTCGGCGTCGGCGGACAATGTCTACGAAGGTCACGATCGGGCCACGGGCAACGTCAAGTGGACGGCCTCCGCCGCCGACCTTGTCTTTGGCTCGAACTCCCAGCTCCGCGGCATCGCCGAGGTCTACGCATGTGACGATGCGAAGGAGAAGTTCGTGCAGGACTTCGTGGCCGCATGGGACAAAGTGATGAACCTGGATCGGTTCGACCTCGACTGACCTCCGCGTCCGGTTTTCACCGGGGCAGTTCGCATAGTTATCTCGAAATAGCTGTCCACGGCTTGGGGCCTGGATCTCTGCCCTCCGGTAGAGATCCAGGCCCCTCGTTCGCTGGGAGGCCAGGTCAAACCTCGTCGTTCGGGGCCCGCCCAAGACGAATAGGACGAACACGAGCGGGTATGTAGCTGGTGAATGTTGTGGTCCCCCCATAGGACATGGCGTGAGGAGGTTGCCGCAATGGGCCGGGTACTGATTGCGACGGCAGGTACGGAGTACGACCAGCGAGCGATCGAGAAGGCGCTCGAGCTTCTCAACCCCAACCACCACTTCATATTTTTGACTGTCACCGGTCTCGGCGGGAAGATCCCTTTGGCTGCCACCGCAGCTCCCGTGCTGCCACCGGTCGTGCTGCCGGACGCTGAGGTATTCGAGGAGATCGATCAGCGGGCCCAGGAGGAGGGAGAGCGCCGCCTCGAGACCATGGTCGACCGGCTGCAGATGACCGCAGCCATACAAGTCGAAAGCGGAGATCCGGCGGACCGGATCTGTGCCGCCGCGGACGAGCAAAATGTGGATCTGATCGTGATCGGGTCGTCCGACGCCAGTTTGGTGCAGCGAATTCTCCAGCGGTTCGATCTCCGACCAGGTCGCTCATCGGGCTCCGTGCCCCGTCCTGTTGATGCATCTGACCCAAGCCGACGTGGCCCACGATCAGGTTGACGAAGGTGAGCAGGCGGTTCCGAGCTGACCCCGCCAGCGGACACCCGCCGATCAGGGTGGTAGGGCAGACTCAGTAGGGCCCGTGGTCGCTCGCCCGGCGTGTGATCGTTCGCGGCAGGTTTCTAGCCGTCTCCTCGGTCCTGGGTGCGATCCAGGCGAGCCCGGCGCCACAGAGGGAACGCGAACCACAGTCCGGCGAAGAGGACGAAGACCAGGATGACAGCGATCGCGGTGAAGGCATCGGACGCCACGAACGACGCATCCAGGAGTACTGCTCCAGTGATCGCCAACCCAACGGCAACCAAGCCGAGGAGCGCAGACGCATTGGCGACGCTCAGCAAGGCCTCTTTCTCGTGGCGACGAAAAAGAAGACGATGGTAGGCGACGGGCGCCAGCAGGAGGGCGCTCGCGACCGCCGCGAGCAGGAGGTCGGCCAGGTACACGCTTCGCTGAGTCGATGACAGCTCCGCGAATCGGTTGGTAAAGGGAAGCGACAGAAGGAAGCCGAACAACACCTGAATCCCGAGCCCGGCGACGCGAAGCTCCTGCAGGAGCTCGGCCAGGTTTCGATCGAGACGCTCGGCTTCGGACTCCTGCCGACCCGGATCGTCACGGGCACGGCTCCCCTCCCGTGAGTCGCTGGGCGCGCCAGAGAGGGCCACGCCTTAGGCCTACCCGGGAACGCCCCCCTCGAAACGACTGGTCCTCATAGTGCGCTCTTTGAGATATCGCCAAGTAGGTCGGGATAGCGGCGGGTGACTGCTACGCTCGACCAGCGTCGAATGTCGAGCAGGGAAATGAGGGCGTGCACGATGACATTGCGGCGGAAGCCTGGCCTGCGTGGGCTGGCGTCAGCACGGCGGAGCCGGGTTTGGTGTCGGCGGATCGGTGCGCTGGTAGGCGTGCTTGCCGTCGTATCGGCGGTTCTGTTCACCGGTTCAGCCCAGAAAGCGTTCGCCGCCGGGCCGACGATCTCGGGCTTCTCGCCCACCTTTGGGCCGGTGGGCACGACGGTGACGATTACTGGTAGCGGTTTTACCGGTGCCACTGCCGTCTTGTTCGGAACCGTGCAGTCCACGTTCACCGTGGTGAGTGACACCGCCATCGTCGCCGTCGTTCCCGTGGGCACTCGGCGGAGCACTATCAACGTGCATACGCCGGCGGGCAAGAAGGGGAGCTGGCATCAATACTTCAAGGTGACACCATCGATCGCCAGCTTCTCGCCGGCATCGGGGACGTCGGGAGCGGTGGTGACGCTCACGGGGAACGGGTTCACCGGTGCTACCGGAGTGATGTTCAACGGGGTGGCGGCGAGTAGCTTCACCGTCAACTCTGATTCTCAGATCACCACGACCGCTCCCCCGGGGTGATCGCAGGGCCCATCACCGTCACCAACAGTTGGGGAGCCGGCAGATCCACAACCACCTTTACGGTGACGACCGCGCCGGAATTCAATGTCACCAGCTTCGGCGCCAATCCGAACGGGTCGGGTGACAACACCGCCGCGTTCAAGGCCGCCATTGCCGCCGCGGATACGGCCGGGCCGGGGAGCGTGGTGTTCGTGCCGTCGGGGACCTACGACTTTTCCAGCGGTTCACCAGCCAGCATTCAGCTCGACGGGACCGTGCCGATCGTGCTGGCGGGCGCCGGCCGCAGCTCGACCACGCTGGTCGAGCTCACCCACCGCAAGGACCTGTTGAGCGTCAAGGCTGACCACACCGTCGTCCAAGACCTGACCTTCAATACCCAGACCTTCGACGGAGGTCACGGCATTGGCGACGGAGGCAACTACACCACCGTGCAGCGAGTGGCCGTGTTGTCGGGGACTCTCACGTTCGGGATCTACTATCCCGGGCCGAACGGAGCCCACCCCGGCAACAGCATGTGGGACTTCGGCAACACCATCAACGACGTGACCCTTAACGACCAGTTGAAGGGGGACGGTTTCAGCTTCTCGTTCCAGCGCGACGCGTCGATCAGCAATGTGGTCCACACCGGGTCGCATATCACCATCTATGCCGACGTCGATACGACGATCACGAACTACTCGTACACCCCCGGCACGCATGGGGGCACGTCCGGGTGGGTGATGTCCTCCCCGTGTGTGGACGTGACCATCACCAACTTCACCACCAACGGCTACGGCGGCCAGATCCGGGAGGCCGGCGTCCCGTCCCGGGTCAACCAGGACGTGACGGTCAACAACGAGCAGATGGTCGGTCCCGCCAACACCGGCACGAAGCCCAACGGCATGTTTATCGGTGATGTCGCCGGCTTGGTGATCGAGAACAGCAGCCTTCAGAAGGTGACCGTGCAGCCCCGATACGACGCGCAGGGGGTGGCCATCAATACCACGACCACCGGCGTGACCGAACACGACAAAGCGGGCGCGACAATCTCTATCACGTTTCTGTGAGGTAACCACCGTCGAAGCCGTCGGCGCGTGGTTCCTGGCGACCCAGTCGCTCGCGCGCCATCGCCAGGTATTCGGGGTGCAGCTCGATGCCGACAAACCGGCGACCATTCCTCGCGGCGACCACGGCGGTCGTGCCAGAGCCGAGAAAAGGATCCAGCACCAGGTCGCCTTCGGCCGAGGCCGCAAGGATACAGGGCTCCACCAGGGCGGCCGGGAAGGTGGCGAAATGGCCGTTCGTTTCGGGCCCGGCCTGGGTGTTGATATCCCAGACGGTTCGCAGCCGACGACCGCCTGGTCCGGGGACGGCCTCGATGTCGTAGTAGTAACGCTCGGACTTCGCGAAGAGAAACACGTACTCGTGGCTGCGGGTCGGGCGGTCTCCGACACTCTCCGGTTGGCAGTTGGGTTTGTTCCAGATCACGTCGGCCCGGAGATACCAGCCGGACGCCTGCAGCGCGAGGGCCAATCGCCACGGCACTCCGATGAGATCCTTGGGCTTTAACCCCGCAGGTGTAGGTGGACGGGTTTCCATGGCGCGCGCCCGGTTCTTCTTGTCTGGAGCCCGCCACCTACGACCTCCTGACGTGTAGGTGTCGCCCACGTTCAGCCACAGGGTGCCATCCGGCCGGAGCACTCGGCGCACCCCGTCGAAGACCTGCGTCAGCGCCTTGATGAACTCTTCGAGACTGCTCTCGAGACCTATCTGACCTTCGATGCCGTAGTCTCGCAACGACCAGTACGGGGGCGAGGTCACCACGGTCTGCACGCAACCAGCAGGAAGGGACGCCAAGACGTGGACGGCGTCGCCATAGATCAGCACGGAGCCGGCGACCGAGGCGGCCAAGTGGGCGTAGTCCGCGTCCCGTCGGTGCGTCACCACCTCGAACTTGGGGAGCGGGTGCATCGGGAAGCGATGGTAGTGAGGGACGGCCCGAGCGGGACGGACCATAAGGCGACGGGTTGGAGTACTTCGGCCGGGCTCCCAGAGAGGTACGCTGACGTGGGAGTCGTTGAGGGAGGAACCGTGGACAAGGAAGCGTTGGATCGGAGTATCGCCCGGCGCCTGCTCGAGCACATTGACAACGGAACGACCGACATGGCCGAGGAGATTCTTGAGTTGCCTTCGGCGTTCTACACGTCGGAGGAGCACTACGAGTCCGAGCTCGAGACCCTCTTTTTCGGCCATCCCCAGGTGTTGTGCCTGTCAGGCGCCCTACCCAGGCCTGGCGCCTACACGACCACCGAGATCCTCGGGGTTCCGCTTCTCTTGACGCGTGACGGGGCAGGCCGCGTTCGCTCCTTCGCCAACGTGTGCCGGCACCGAGGCGTGCGGGTTGTCGACGGGACGGGCGAGGCCCGCCGGTTCACGTGCCCCTTCCACGCCTGGGTGTACGACCTGGAGGGCAGCCTGGTGGGCGTGCCGGTTGCCGAGGGGTTCGGCAACCTGTGCCGGGAAGAGAAGGGACTGGTGGAGCTGCCGGTGGCCGAAGGGTACGGCTTGGTTGTAGGTCGGTTGCGGTTGGGGGAGCCCGTCGATGTCGACCGCTTTCTTGGCCCGGAGTTGTGCGAAGAGTTATCCCTGCTGGACTTCGCGGATTGGGGAATGTCGTCGGAGCCGCACCGGCACGACGTGAACTCCAACTGGAAGGTCCAACTCGACACCTTCAGGGAGAACTACCACTTCAACTATCTCCACCGGAACTCTCTAGGGGAGTATGCCTACGGGAGCAGCCAGATCTTCGATGCGTTCGGACCGCACCTGCGCAACGCCACGGCTATCCGCAGCATCGACGAGATCAGGGGCCGGCCCGAGGGGGAGTGGGACAACCCCGCCATGCATCTCAGCTACCAGTACGCCATCTTTCCGAGCGCCCTCATCAGCTTCGACTATCGCCACATTGACTTCTGGCAGGTACTTCCGGACGGCGCCCACCGCTCGCTGTCTTTGCACAGCATGTATCTCCGACCGGGACTCCCAGCCGACCAGATCGCCATGTTTGAGAAGACCACCCCGTGGGTCTGCCAGGAAGTCGTCGATGGCGAGGACTTCTGGGTCGCCGGTCGGACCGAGCCTGGCATTCAGACCGGCTTGTCGGAGACCGTCGTCTACGGGCGCAACGAGCCGGCACCGCAGCACCTCAACAAGGGGTTCGTTCGGGCGCTCGACGAGGCCCAGTCCGCCCGCTAGGGGTCGGTCCGACGTCCTAGGGGAGGCGGCAGTCCTCGACGGGTGACGGCTCAGACGCGATGGAGGAGGACCCCTCCTCCTGGGGCCGCGCCCACCCCCGATCCGTAGAGCGCAACCTCCGCGCCTGGGATCTGGTTGCACGACGTCCCGCGGAGCTGTCGGACGGCCTCGACGAGGTGGGTAATGCCCTGGAGGTACACCTCGGCCAGGTTGCCGCCGTGGGTGTTGACCGGGATTTTGCCTTCGCGGCGAATGTTGCCATCCGCGACGAACGGTCCACCTTCCCCGATGGGACAGAGCTGGAAGTCCTCCAGGGCCATGATCACCGACGGGGTGAACGCGTCGTAAAACAGGGCCACGTCGACCTCGTCCGGCCCCATCCCGGCCCGTTCGTACAGCTCGGTCGCCGCGGGCCGATGTCCAGTGCTGACGAACGTCTCACCGACCTGGCTGAAGCCGCCCGTCGCGCTCCACTTGTACTCGTGGTGCATCGAGACGGCGCGCACCCCGACCAGAGGCTGGCGCAGGTCGCGGGCGCGTTCGGGGGACGTCAGGATCACGGCGGCGGCCCCGTCGGACTCCATACAGCAATCCAACAGCCGGAGGGGGTCGCAGATAAGGCGGGAGTTGTGGTGCTCCTCGACGGTGATCGGGGTCCGGAAGCGGGCATCGGGATTGTTGGCCGCGTTGCGGCGGGCGTTGATGGAGATCTCAGCCAGGTGATCGATCGTCGTGCCGTAGAGGGCCATGTGGCGTTGGGCTCGAATGGCGTAGATAGCGGCCGGGAGGGCGAAGCCGAACGGCACGGTGTAGGACGAGCTCACCGGGATGGCGTCGCCTCGACCCACGCCGGCCGCCACGGATTGGCCGAGGCGCCTGGTTTGCACCAGCGAACGAACCACGACCACGTAGTCAGCCACGCCGCTGGCGATGGCCATGTAGGCGTTCGTAACCGCCCCAGGGAGACCGGACCCTCGCCCACCCCAGACCAGACCGGAGTATCGAAAGTTGCGCGTACCGAGGCCCAGGGTCATCAGGTCGGGGGTGGTGGCGTCGTCGCACCAGCCCGAGAACCCATCGATATCTTTTACGTCGATGCCCGCGTCTTGGGCGGCGTCGTGAATGGCATCAAGCGCTAGCCGGAGCGTGCCGGGGTCGGCGAGTGAACCTCTGGTGCCATAGGCCGAATGGCCGATGCCGACGATGCAGGCTGCGTCACGCGGGAACTCGGGCATCATGCCTCCTTCCGAAAGCAGGGGAGGCCTATCCCGTCGCCCAGGGGTACGCAGTCAAGGCCGACGCGCTGGCCGACTTTCAGGTCGCCGAGCTCCCACGCGTCGAGCACGTTGCTCGCCAAGCGGACGGGATCTCCCTCGGTGCCGTCCAGCTCGATCACGGCCACGTTGTAGAGGACCTGCTTTCCCTGCTGCTCCGAACGGGCTCTGTCCGGTACCCACACGAAGGAGTAGACGGTCCCGGTGCCCGGCAACGTCGCCCAGTCCCAGTCGAACGAGGTGCACCGGTAGCAGCCATCCGTTGGCGGGTACCGGTGGGCGCCGCAGTTGGTGCAGCGCTGGACGTCCAGGCGATTCTCACCCGCAGCCCGCCACATGCCTTCGTTGAGTGGGACGAGGACCGGGGGGGGCATTCCTGAGGGGCGATTTCCTGTGGCCCCGTGACGTTCCTGTGTGCTCACGCTTGCTCCTTCGTGCGCCTGCGCAGTCAGCGGAAAGTTGGCAGACGAGGAAGCTACCATCCCCCTTCGCTCGCCGTGATGGCGACGGGGGTCGGGTGTACGTTGTCGCTATGGAGGCTGAAACACACACTCCGGGCCACATGGACGACCTCGCCGGGTTCGATCCGTTCAGTCCCGCCCAGCGGGGAACGCATCACCAGATGATGGCGGAGTTCCGGACTCGCTGCCCGGTCGGGCGCGTGGCCTCCGGGATGGTGGTACTGAGCCGCTATGACGACGTCCGGGCCGCCTTGTCGGACCGAGAGATGCTCAACTCCCATGCGGGCCGGGCGCCAGGCGTACTGCTGCCCCCGGAGGATCGGCTGATGTTCTTCGAGTACGACCCACCGGAGCACCCCGATCTTCGCAGGCTGATGCTCGATCTGCTCTCGGCCAAGCAAGCCGCCCGTCATATCCCGTTTATCCGCTCGACGGTCGAGGAGCTGCTCGGCCGGCTCGTTGCCAGAGGTGGAGGCGACATCGTCGCCGGCCTCAGCATCCCGCTGAGCGGTCGGATGATGATGCGTTTGTCCGGCTTCCCCGCCCAGGATGCCCCTCAGTGGCGTGACTGGATCCGGGACCATGCCACGTCGGGGTTCGCCTTCACGAATCGCAACGAGCGGGGTGTCGGTTACGAGCAGTGTTTTCCCGAAATGCTCGCCTATATCGACGGCTACCTCGATCAACGGGCCGCAGACGCGAATCCTCCCGACGACGTGCTGAGCCGGGTGGTGAGTGCGGAGATCGACGGCGAGCCGCTGACCTTGACGCAACGCCGAATGATCATGCTCAGCGTGGTATCGGCCGGATCCAACACCCTGACCAACTTTCTGAGCAACACCATGCTGTCGTTGGCTCGAGACCGGCGGTTGGTCGAGGCCCTCCGGAAGGATCCCTCTCTCATACCCGTGGCTGTCGAAGAGTCCCTGCGGCGGGATGCCCCGAGCATGTACTTAACCCGGATTTGCCCGCACGCGGCTAAGATCGATGGCACGATCGTCGAGCCCGGGGACAAGCTGCTGCTGGGACTGGCTTCGGGCAACAGGGACGAGTTGGTGTACCCCGACCCGGAGGAATTCCGGCTCGATCGGGTCGGGCAGCCGTCGCATCTAGCCTTTGGTTGGGGCGCCCACCTCTGCCTGGGCGCGTCCGTGGCCCGTCAAGTGGGCGTCACGACCGTCGAGACGGTCATCGATCTCGTCGAGTCGATCGAGCCGGTGCCGGGCACGGTCCCTGTTCCCTACCTCTCGGTGCAGGGCAACGGCCTGGACCAGTTCCAGGTTCGGCTGCGCCGACGCGAGCGGGCCGAATCGTTGGGCTAGGCGGAGTCGCGACGGGATCAGGAGGGTCTGTCGACTTCCTGGGTCTCGATCAGTCATCGGTAAGCGAGATCCAGAGAGTTGCCGACGGCGGCGTTCGTCACTCTGCCTCGATCAAGCTCGGGGCCGCCTCTCCGGCGGCCTCGTCGGTGGTCGCCGCGGTCCGGGCCTGGCGGCGCTGGGTGATCATCAGCACGACAGACGGGACCGCCGCCGCCGCCGCGATGCCGAGCACCCACACGAACGTGGTCGAAAAGGCGCTCGCTTGGGCCGAAACGGAGGGGCCGGCCCGAGTCAGGTAGTGCTCCAGGATCACCGTCAGCAGGGCGGTGCCGATCGAGCCGCCGACACGCATCAGGATGTTGAGCTGCGGGGAAGCGTCGTTGATCTGATCGGGGCGCAGGGCGCGGAAGGCTGCCGTCATGGTCGACGTGAACGCCATCCCGAAACCAAACCCTTGGAAAACCATGATGATCGAAGTGAGCAGATAAGGGGTGTGGTCACTGAGCAGCACGAAGGGGATGGTGAAGACCATCGTCGTCACCCCACCGATGGCGGCGGTCACGCCCGACCCGATGCGGTCGGTTATCCGCCCCGCCACATACGAGGCGATCGCTGCTCCTACGCCCCGAGGGGCCAGCAGCAACCCGGTGTACACAGGATCCTCGAAGCGCACGGTCTGGAAGTAGAGCGGCAGCAGGATCGAGCTTCCGAACAGGACCGCCCCGAAGCCGAACGTCGAGATCGAGGCAGCCGCGAACACCTTGTTGGCATAGAGACGCATGTCCAGCAAGGGCTGCGGCAGCCGCAGAGATCGCCCGATGAAGGCCGCCACCAGCCCGATCCCGCCCACCAGCGGGACGACGACATGAGTGATGGCCCCGTCGGTAGTGCCGACCTCGGCCAGCCCGTAGGTGAGACCCACCAGCCCGGTCGCGATCAGGACCAGGCCGAGGAGGTCGAACCGCCCGGCATCCTCCGGGGGATCGGACGGGAGTTGGCGCAGGCCGAGGATCACCGCCACCACGCCGATCGGGACGTTGACGTAGAAGATCCACCGCCACCCCACGTTGTCGAGCAGCAACCCGCCGATCGTCGGACCCATGACCGGCGCAAGCAGCACGGGCACGCTGAAGGCGCTCATGACCCGGGCCAGATTCCGCGGGCCCGACGCCCGAACCATGATCATCTGACCGATCGGCATGATCATCCCGCCACCCACGCCCTGTATGACGCGGAAGACGATCAGCTCCGTGGTGGAGGTGGCCAGGCCGCACAGCACCGAGCCAAACGTAAAGACTACGAGCGCGACCAGGTACACCCGCTTGCGTCCATAGCGCCGCCCGGCCCATCCGGTCATAGGGATCACTGCGGCCAGCGACAGCAGGTAGCCGCTGACCACCCACTGGATGTTGCCGAGCGAGGCGTGGAGGTCCTCGGACAGATCGTGCAGGGCGACGTTGACGATGGTGGTGTCGAGCACCGCCATGATGCTCCCGAGGATCACCACCGTGACGACCCTCCACACCTCCGCATCCAGGCGACCCGGTGCCTGGTCGCCCGGCGGAGCGGCGTTCTCGTCAGTCGACATCAGGCAGAAACCTCCAACCAGCCCAGGTCGGGCGGCCGCCAGGCGAAACCGCGAGACCCAAAGGTTAGGTGATGTCACCTTCTTCGCTCAAGACTTCGGGACTCCATTCGCGGCCGGCGAGGCCGATCGCGGTGGGGTTCGCCGATTCGCTGGGGGACTGTCCCCGGGGGTGTCCATGTCGGCCCGGTGATGCCACCGGCACCTTTCCGAGACCCGCGAGCCTGGCGCTATTTCTTGCTCTTGCCGGCAATCCGGCTCTGGAGCTGGGCGAGTCGGTCGGCGAAGAAGGGTTGGCTCAAGGACCACACCTGGGCTTCGATCTCGCGGGCGACGGCTGCCGCGTGGTCGCCGACGGGAAGCATCAACTCCTGCTTCGCCCGCCGCACCAGGTCCCGCGGATTCGCGGCGGCCCGGGCGCCCCAGCGGATGGCCTCGTCGAGCAGGGCGCCGTCGTCAAAGGCGGACAACGCCAGCCCGCGCCGGACGGCCTCGTCGCAGTCGACCACGGTGTCGAAGAGCACCATCGCGGCGGCGACCTGCGGGCCAACAGCTCGCTGGAGCATCCACATGTGACCGCCGCCGGGGTGGAGGCCAAGCTGGAGAAAACGGCTGTCGAAGCGGGCGGATCGAGCGGCCATCCGGAGATCGCAGCAGAGAGCGAGATTGAGCCCTGCTCCCACCGCCGGCCCGTTCACTGCAGCCAGGGTGGGCAGCGAGCACCTCGCCACCCGGAGGAATCCCTCGTAGATGGCCCGCATACCCTCCTCCCGCTGGGCCCGGTCCGCATTGCCCTGTTCGCCGAGACTGGCCAGGTCGGCCCCCGCGCAGAACGCCCGGCCTGCGCCGGTGACGACCACCGCGCCGACATCACTGTCGTCGGACTCGAAGCCCTCGAAGGCGGTCGAGATCTCGCCGACCATGTCGAGCGTCAGGGCGTTGCGGCGCTCGGGGTCGTTCAGGGTGAGGATGGCCACGCGCCCGCCCTGGTCTGTCTGCCGTGTCTCGATCAGTACCCGGCTCACTGGTCTCCCTTCTGTCCTCCGCCGCCGGCGGGGAGCCGGCTTCGCTCGAACGGGGGGCCGTCACCGACCCACCTACGAAGGTAGTTTTGCCTCTCCCCGGGTGGCATAGTGGGCTGCGTGGAGCTTTCGGACGTCGAACGGATCGCGGCGGAGGACCGCTACCTCGCGGTGGTGGCGACCAGTAGGCCGGACGGGACGGTGCAAGCTTCGGTCGTGAATGCCGGTGTGCTCCCTCACCCGGTGTCCGGGCAACCGGTCGTGGGGTTCGTCACCTACGGCCAGGCGAAACTGGCCAACCTGCGACGGTTCCCGCACGCAACGGTCGTCTTTCGCTCGGGCTGGCAGTGGGGGGCGGTGGAAGGTCGCTGCGAGATCATGGGGCCAGACGATCCCTACCCGGCTGTCGATGCGGGGGACATCCCGGAGTTGCTGCGGGCCATCTTTCGCGCCGCCGGCGGGACCCACGACAACTGGCAGGAGTTCGATCGGGTCATGCAGCAGGACCGGCGGGCCGCGGTGCTCGTTGCCCCCGAGCGGGTGTATTCCAACCAGGGGTCCTAGCCGCCCGAGCCGCCCCAACGGGCCGGCGACCGCCCGGTCGGTTGGGTCCCGCCCGCCCCGCTTCGGTTAGCCCCAGCTCACGCCCGTTCGGGACTCGTCAAGAACTCGTAGTCGGGGTTGATCATCACCAACCGCCCCCGTCGGTCGGTGACCGTCCCGTCGACGACGATGCGGCTGCCCGGTCCGAGCCCGGCAATCTGGCGGCGACCGAGGAAGGCCACGACCAGCTTGCCGTGGTCGTCCGTCAGCTGCACTTGCAAGGTCGGCACGTTCCCCCATGGTTGGACGGTTACCGACCGGACCCGGCCGGCGACGCGGGCTCGCTGCCGGGGGCGGAGCGATTCGATAGGAGTGGTGCCGTCGACCGACGCCAGCACCTCCCGGTCGATCTCTTCCTCCTCCTTGGCCACGTCGTCTTCGCGGGCGACCGGTGCTTCGGGTTGGCCCCGACGACGGTCCCTCAGCTCTCCCTCCACGTCGAAAGGAACGATGGTGGCGTTGACGTGCTCGAGGCGGCTGACCGCGGCGGCAATGCGCTCACCGGTCGAGTCGTGGAGCAGCCGGCTCCAGGCGTAGGTGTAGGAGCGGCGCGGCAACAGCACGCTCACCTCGGTCTGGCCGTCGGAAGCGGCCTCGTCCGCCATCTCCAGCGCGGCGCGTACCACCCGGCGATCGGGGCACTCCACCAGCTCGAGGGGCAAGCGGGCCATCCCCAGATGGACCCACTTGTCCTCGAGGGCCTGTGCTCGGGCCGTGTCGATGGCGAAGTGCACGGCCCGGAGATCGTCGACGCTCAGGGACCGGGCGTACTGGATGGCGCGGGCGGTGGCCAGGTCGATGCGGTCGACGAGGATCAGGGCCACGTGGCGGGGGAGCGGCCGGGCGTCGGCCGCCACCTCGGCGGCCGCTTCGCCGAGGACAGAGGATTCCTCCCGGTACCGCTGGTTGAGGCGGATCAGGGTGAAGACCAGGACCGGGAACAGCACCAGGACGATCCAGGCGCCCTCGGTGAACTTGGTCCAGCCGAAGATCACCACCACGGCCAAGGACACGACCGCGGCGGCTCCGTTGATGGCGGTGCGGAACTTCCAGCCGGGGAGCCGCCGGTCCAGATGATGTTTCACCATGCCGGCTCCGGCCATGGTGAAACCGGTGAATACCCCGATGGCATAGACCGCAACCAGGTCGTTCACTCTGGCCCGGGTGGCGATGAGGAGCAGCGATGGCAATGGCCGCCAGCACGATGATCCCGTTGGAGAAGACCAGTCGATGGCCGCGCTTGGTCAGCTTGGCCGGCAGGAACCGGTCGTCGGCCACGAAGCTGGCCAGGAACGGGAAGCCGTTGAAACTGGTGTTCCCGCCCGTGTACAGGATCAGCAGGGTGACGAACTGCACGATCAGCCACATGGCGTGCCCAAACCCGTTCGTGGTGCTGCTGAATACGATCTGGGCCTCTTGGGAGAGCACCGTCGGATACCCGTTGCCGTAGGGAATGGCATGGGTGATGTGGGCCAGGATCGACACGCCGAGTACGAGCGAGCCGAGGCAGAGGCTCATGATGCCGAGCACCCGCCGGGCGTGCGGACCCTCCGGGGGGCGGAACGAGCCCACCCCGTTGGATATCGCCTCCAACCCGGTCAGCGACGAGCCGCCGTTGGCGAAGGCCTTGAGCATGATGAAGACGGTGGCGCCCATCAACAGCCCGCTGCCGTGGTGGGTACCGAGCGGCAGATGCCCCGGCGGCATTCACGTTGGCCTGGGGCAATCCGCTGATCGCTTCCCGGATCAGGCCGACGATGATCATCACACCGATGATCACGATGAAGAGGTAGGTCGGCAGCGCGAACAGCCGCCCCGCCTCGCGAATGCCCCGCAGGTTGCCGTACAGCAGGAGCAGCACGACCGCGACCGAGATCGCCGACCACGATGTACCGGGGATGGCCGAGCGCGGGCACCGCTGACGCCAGGGCGTCGGTGCCGGCAGCCACCTGCACCGCGACCGTCACGGTGTAGTCGATGAGCAGCGCCACCGCGGCGATCTGGGCCACCCGGACCCCGAAGTTGTCGCGGGCCACCACGTACGAGCCGCCGGCCTTGGTGTACACCATGACCACTTCGCGGTACGAGAAGGTGACCAGGATCAGCACGACCAGGATGGCGAAGGTGATGGGCAGGACCAGGCTGAAGGCGGCCAGTCCGACGAACGGCACCAGGACGGTGAGCATTTCCTCCGTGCCGTAGGCGGTAGAGGAGATGCAGTCGGGTGAGAGCACACCGAGAGCGGTGACCGAGTCGAGCCGCTCGTTGGAGAGCTGCTCGGTGACCAGCGGCTGACCGAGCAGCCGCCGCTTCAGCCGATATGACGCGGCTCTCAGGGAGTTCTGGTCGACTCCGCTGTCGTTCGGTGGTCTGCACCACGACCCGTTGTCTAGCCGCTCTTGGGACTGGGAGCGAACCCGACCTCCGGGAGCCGAAGGCACCGTAGGATCTCCGGGCATGTCGGCTCGCCGGGTGGTCGTCACGGGTGTCGGCGCGGTCAGCCCCCTCGGACTCACGGTCGGCGGCGACCTGGGAGGCGTTGGTTTCCGGCCAATCCGGGGTCGGTCCGATCACCCGATTCGATCCGGCAGAGGAGTTCGCCGTCAGGATCGCCGCCGAGGTGCACGACTTCGACGCCGGAGGCGGTGTTCGGCCGCCGGCGGGCCCGGCACCTCGACCGGGTCACTCAGCTGGCGTTGGTGGCGACGGCGGAGGCGATCGAATCCTCCAAGCTCGACGTGGCGGCCGACCCTGAGCGGGTAGGGGTGGTGTTCGGCACCGGCATCGGCGGGATCCAGTCGCTGGAGGAGGGCATGGACGTGCTCGCAACGCCGAGGCCCCGACTGGGTGAGCCCCTACACCCTGCCGATGATGATCCCGAACATGGTGGCCGGTGAGGTGGCCATGGAGTGGGGCATCCGGGGTTTCAGCTCCTGCTCCGTCACGGCGTGCTCGGCGTCGGCACAGGCGGTCGGCGAGGGCTTCGACCTGATCCGGGCCGGGCGGGCCGACGCGGTCGTCTGTGGCGGAAGCGAAGCGGCGATCACCCGGGTCGGCGATCGCCGGGTTCGCGGCGATGAAGGCGCTGTCCACTCGCAACGACGATCCCTCGGCGGCGTCACGCCCTTTCGACGCCGAGCGGGACGGCTTCGTCATGGGCGAGGCGGCTGCCGTCCGTCGTGCTGGAGGATCGGGAGTCCGCCCTGCGCCGGGGCGCCCCTGTGCTCGCCGAGCTGGCCGGTTACGGCGCCACCACCGACGCCTACCACATCACGCAGCCCCACCCGGAGGGCGACGGGGCGGTCCGGGCCATGCGCGCTGGCCTGCGAGGACGCCGGCGTGGAGCCCGGCGCTATCGGTTACGTGAACGCCCACGGCACTTCGACCCTCCCGAACGACCGGGTCGAGACCCTCGCCCTCAAGCGGCTTTTCGGAGAAAACGTCCCCCCGGTGTCGTCCACCAAATCCATGACCGGCCACACCCTGGGCGCGGCGGGAGCCTTGGAAGCGGTCGTCTGCATCCAGGCCCTCAACCATCACATCCTGCCCCCCACCATCAACCAGGATCACCCCGATCCCGCACTGCGACCTCGACTACGTCCCGAACCAGGCTCGGGCGGTCGTCGATCGACGTGGCCATGACCAACAGCTTCGGCTTCGGCGGTCACAACGCCAGCCTCGTTTTTCGTCGGCCCTAGCCGGGTCCAGCCCTGACGTCGCCAGCTGTCGGCCCGAAGTGTCGTTGCGCTCGGCTCGTCAGACGCTGACGATGACGAACAGCAGGCTGGCCTGGCAGGCCACCTGGCCGCCGACCCGCGCCGTGCCGTGCCCCTTTCCGGACATCGACCCCAGCTGGTCGAGCTCCACCTCGAGCTCGAGGGTGTCGCCCGGGCCGACCTGGCGGCGGAACCGGGCCTTGTCGATGCCGCCGAACAGCGGCAGCTTGCCGGCGAACCGTGCGTCGGTCAGCACCGCGATCGCCCCCAGCTGGGCCAGCGCCTCCACCATCAACACCCCGGGCAGGGTGGGCCGGCCGGGAAGTGGCCGGCGAAGAAGGGTTCCTCGCCGGTCAGGTGCCACCTTCCGGTGGCGGATTGGGACGGGACGATCTCGGTGACCTCGTCGACGAACAGGAACGGCGGCCGGTGGGGCAGGATTTCCTCGGGTCTGGGCCAGGGCGGGCTCCCGCTCGAGTCGGCCATCAGTGCCCCATCCCCAGGCCGCCGTCGACGGGAATGACCGCCCCAGTGACGTAGCCCGCCGCTTCGGACGCCAGCCAGGTCACCGCGGCCGCCACCTCGTCGGGGCTGGCCATGCGTTGCAGCGGAATCTGCTGCAGGATCTCGGCCCGGCGGGCTTCGGGCAAGGCTCATCGGTCATGTCCGTGGTGACGAACCCCGGCGCCACCACGTTGACGGTGACGCCACGCCCGCCGATCTCGCGGGCCAGTGATCGGGCCAACCCGATCAAGCCCGGCTTTGGAGGCGGCGTAGTTGGTCTGGCCCGCGGAGCCGGTAAGGGCCACGACGGAGGAGATGAAGATGATCCGGCCCCGGCGGGCCCGGATCATCTTCGAGGTGGCCCGGCGGGCCACCCGGTAGGCGCCGGTCAGGTTGGCGTCGATCACGCCGGACCAGGCTTCCTCCTTCATCGACAGGAGCAGGGTGTCGGCGTTGACGCCGGCGTTGGAGACCAGCACCTCGACCGGTCCCAGTTCCGCTTCTACCGAAGCGAAGGCGGCCTCGACGTCCTCCGCTGAGGTCACGTCGCACGGCACGGAGAGGAACCCCTCGACCGGGTCGGTCCGGTGGGTGACCGCCACCCGGTCGCCGGCCGCCGGCGAAGGCGTGGGCGATGGCCAGCCCGATGCCCCGGTTGCCGCCCGTGACCAGCACGACCCGGCCGGCCGTCCGCCGCGATTGTCCGGCGGGTCGGGTTCATCTCCTAGACCCCCATGGCGTGGTAGCCGCCATCGACGTGCACCATCTCTCCCGGTCGTCGCCGGGAACCAGTCCGACAGCAGGGCCACGCACGCCCGGGCGACCGGCTCGGGATCGGTGACGCTCCACCCGAGTGGGGCGCGCTCGTCCCAGACCTCCTCGAATCGGGAGAACCCAGGGATCGACTTGGCGGCCATGGTCTTGATCGGCCCGGCGGCCACCAGGTTGACCCGTATGCGGTCCGGACCGAGGTCCCGGGCCAGGTAGCGGGCGGTCGATTCGAGGGCGGCCTTGGCCACGCCCATCCAGTCGTAGCCTGGCCAGGCCACCGTGGCGTCGAAGTCCAGACCGACGACGGAACCCCCGCCCGCAGCTTGGAAGAGGGGCCGAAAACCGGCGGCCAGGAGCTTCAACGAGTAGGCGGACACTTCGAGGGCAACCTTCACGTCATCCCAACCGGCGTCGAGGAACCCACCACCCAGGCAGGCCGGAGGGGCGAAGCCGATGGAGTGCAGGACTCCGTCCACGCGCCCCCCACCGTGCCTCCAGCTCGGCCGCCACGGTGCTCGACGTGGTCGGGGACGGTCACGTCCAGCTCCAGTACCTCGGGGGGAGAGGGGAGGTGCTGGCCACTCGGCGGGTCAGGGACAGGCCCCGGCCGGCGCCCGTCAGCACGAGTTCGGCCCCTTCACGCTGGGCCAGGTCGGCGACGGCGAACGCCAGCGAGTCGTCGGTCAGCACCCCGGTGACCAGGATGCGTTTCCCAGCGAGAAGTCCGGGCATGGTTTGCCACCATAGGCCGGGCAGCCAACGAGCGGTAGCTTTTGAGGCATGGATCGAGGCGAAGCGTTCAACACTTTCCAGGACTGCGTGGCCGAGGTCCTCGACATCGAGCCGGCCGAGGTCCGGACGGATGCCCGCTGGCGTGAGGACCTCGACGCCGACAGCCTCGCCGTGGTCGAGATCACCCTCGCCCTCAACGACGCCTTCTCGATCAGGATCCCCGAGGTCGACCCGGAGCAGCTCGCCACCGTCGGCCAGGCCTTCGACCTGGTGGCCGAGCTGGTGGGCGTCTAGCCGGGCGTTGCGCTGGAGCGGTTTCGGCGCGGGCTTTCGGCGAAGCGCCGCCGCGCCGTCCTCGATGGTGGCCTCGGCGGTCTCTCGGTCCTCCCACCCCCCGGTCTGGGTGGCCTTGCCCGGCTCCAGATCCTTGTAGATGTCGAAGAAGTGGGCGATCTCGCGCAGCTCGTGGTCAGCGACGTCGGCCAGCCGATCGACCTGGTGGAAGCGGGGATCGCTGCTCGGCACGCACAGGAGCTTGGCGTCCACCCCCTTCTCGTCTCGCATCATGAAGACACCGATGGGCCGGGCGTGCACGTGGCAGCCGGGGAACGTCGGTTCCTCCAGAAGGATCAGGGCGTCGACCGCATCCCCGTCCTCGGCCAGGGTCTCGGGCACGTACCCGTAGTCCTCGGGGTACCGGGTCGCGGTGAAGAGCATCCGGTCCAGCCAGATGACGCCGTCGTCGTCGGCCTCGTACTTATTCCGCGTTCCCTTGGGGATCTCGACGACCACCTCGATGTCCATGGGTCTGTGTAGTAGCACGTCGGACGGGCCTGGCGCCGGAAGCTGGCGCACCTCTCGGGGAACGCCAGTATTGTCCCTTTGAGCCCAGGGGCGCCGACAGGGGTGTCCTTGCCGTCCAGATAACTGCCGCCCCGTGAAGCCACCAGCTTGAAAACGGTCAGTGAAACTCGGGAGGGCGCGTTTTCCTGACCGTTTTCGTTTTGCGCTGAGCGTGGATCTCGATGAAAACGGTCAATAAAACCACGTCGGGGTGGCGGGCCGGGTTTTACTGACCGTTTTCGCTCGGCGCTGAGCGTGAATCGGCATGAAAACGGTCAGTAAAACGAGCCGATCGCGTTTTACTAACCGTTTTTGGGGTCTGGGGACCCGCAGCAGCCGGTTATCCAACCGGATGAGCGTCGGCGGGTGCGGGCCCAGAGAACGAAGCCACCTTTGTGTGGCAAACTTTCCTCGGCTTGCCCGGCGCCGCAGCCGAGTCACTCGGATCAACGACTCGACGCAGCGGGAGGTGCCGTGACTGGCGGAGGCAGCCACCTCGGGAGGGCGCAAACCTCGGCCGCGACCGCCCGACTGCGTTGACCGGGTTGACGGCGTTGACGGCGATGACCGGTTGCCCGGTGTGCGGGCAGGCGCTACCGGATGGCGCGGCGTGCCCCAACTACTGGTGCGGGCGGGCCGATCGGGCCTTTTCGGTGGTCTTCGCCGTGAGCGTCCACCTCGGCGCCCTTCGCCAGGCCGTACTCCGCTACAAGTACCACGGTGAGCTGTGGTGGGCGGAGGTCTTTGCCCGCCTGTTCGCCGACTATCTGTGGAGGCATGCCACCTGGTTCGAGGAATTCGACCTCCTGGTGCCAACTCCGTCCTACCTGGGCCCCCGGGCCCGGCGATCCTGGGATCCAGTCGGTGAGATCGTCGTTCGGCTCCGGGCTCACCTCGAGCTGGGGTGGGACAGTGCGCCCGGGGCGGTGGTCAAGCGAGCGGAGACCCCGCCGATGCAGGGGCGGACGAGCGGCGTCCGCCGGATGATCGCCGCAGGAGCGTTGCGGCGCGCCCTGTCGGTCCCCTCGCCAGTTCTGGTGGCGGGAGCCCGCATCCTCGTGGTCGACGACGTCCTCACGGAGGGCAGCACCTTGCGCGAAATGGCGCTCGTCTTGCGTCAAGCGGGCGCCGTCGAGGTCGCCGGTCTGGTTCTCGCCCGGCCACCGTGGCGGGCTTTTCCCATGATCCGAGAGGCCCGCTCGGGGGGACCCGTCGGGGAAGACCGACACCACGATCCTTGAGATGCGAAAATCGCAGGGAAACGCGACTCGACCGCGGCCTGCCCAGCCGCGACGCGCCAGGGGCCGACGCCCGAGGTCCTAGCATCACCCGGTGGTGGACGAGCACGTAAAGGTCTTGGTAACGAATGTCCGGGTCGCGGTCGCAGCGGGTCCCGGCGTCGAGGCCGGCATGGTGACGCTTCGGGAAGAGGCGCCCCCACACCGCAGCTTCTCAATGGTCATCGGACAACCGGAGGCCCGGGCGATCCTGGCCGCATGGACCGGAACCGTGCCCGCCCGGCCCTCGACGTGGGATCTGTTTGTCTCGGGTGTGACGGTGTTGGGAGGGCGCTTCGAGCGTGCGGTCATTACCGCCGTTGAAGAACAGCGCCACTTCTTCGCTCACCTCGAGATCGACCACGACGGTCAGCGACGGGTGCTGGAGGCCCGACCGTCGGACGGCATCGCCCTTGCCCTACGCGTGCCGGAGGCGGAGATCCTGGTGCTGGAGTCGGTGATGCAGGCGGTAGCCGTGCTCCCGGTCTCGGATCACTCCAACTGATCCACCGGAGAGCCGCTTCTCACCGATAGGTCAGGCGGCCCCCGTCGAAGACGACGCCCGCCGGAGTCGAGGTCTGAAAGACCGCCGATCCCTCTTCAACGATCCACATGGAGACTGTCAGCGCCTCGCCGGGAAACACCGGTTTGCTGAACCGGCCACCCATGGACACCAGACGGTCGGGGTCCGACCCGCACAACGTGTGCAGCAGGGCCCGTCCGGTGAAGCCGAAGGTGCACAATCCGTGCAGGATCGGCCGCTCGAAGCCGGCCCTGGCCGCAAACTTGGGATCGGAGTGCAACGGGTTGCGGTCGCCCATCAGCCGGTAGAGCAGGGCCTGGTCGATTCGGGTTGAGTAGGTGACCTGGTGATCCGGCTCGCGGTCGGGGATCTGCACGCCAGCCGACGGGCCGCGGTCGCCCCCCCATCCGCCCTCGCCCCGTATGAAACTCGACCGGGTGATGGTCCACACCGGCTCGCCGGTATCGACATCGGTGGCCACCGCGCTACTGGTGATGACCGCGCCTGACCCCTTGTCGTAAATGCCGGTGACCGTGCTCACGGACTCGACCGTCCCTTCGACCTTCAGGGGCGCGTGCAGCGTCACGGACTCCTCGCCATGGAGCATCATGGCCGGGTTGAAGGTCCCCACCTCGGGAGAGGGCGGGTGAGGCGCGACCACCACGGGGAACGTGGCCAGCACCCTTTGGGTGACGTCCTGACTATTTTCCGTCGTGAACTCGAGCTCGAACCCTGTGGGGTCTGCGACCCCCGCGCCCACGCCGAGGGCATAAAGAATGCAGTCCTTGGAGCTCCACGAAGCTCGTCGTGGCTCGCTGCGGTGTCCCACCGCTTCCGGGTTAACGGGCATGCCTGGACTGTATGCCCGTCCGCTCTTTGGCGCATTCTGGGTCGGTGCCGGCGCCGGTCCCAACCGACCGGCGGCAGCCGGGCGATGACAGGGGGTGGTGGCAAGCGGGTGGTGGCAGCGGGCGCTGAGGGCGGGCGATTCCACCTGGGCGATGGCGGCGGAAGATGACCGCGGGCGATCCCAGCCGGGCGATGGCGGCGGCAGATGACAGCGGGTGGGTGGCAGCGGGTGGTGGCAGCGGGTGGTGGCAGCGGGTGGTGGCAGCGGGCGCTGAGAGCGGGCGACCAACGCGAGCAACGGCGATCTGAGCTGTATGACCAGCGCCCGGTACGAGAACGGCCCGCCGGTCCTGCCAACCGGTTGGGGCGTCAGGCCAGCTCGACGTCCACTGACGCCTCGGCTTCTGAATCGATCGGGGTCATCTCGATCACCCCGGCCACCCCGGCCGCTTCCCGCAGGTCGTCCGCGGCGGCCTGGAGCAGGGCCAGCCGGGGCTCGGTGGCCTTGACCCGAAGGGAACGGACCTCGGTCTTGAGCGATGCCCCGGCGGCCGTCTTGGCCCGCCGGACCTCGCCGAGCAGTTCGCTGGCCGCCGCCAGGACGTCAGGCGTCGCCTCCAGGGCGCCCAGTTCGGCGACGCTCGGCCACGGCTCCCGATGGATCGAGCCCCCTTCATGCCACCAGGACCAGACCTCTTCGGTGACGTAGGGCAGGAACGGGGCCAGCAGCCTGAGCAGGACCGACAGCGTCAACCGCAGGGCCAGGCGAGCCGAGCCGGCCCGAGTCTCGCCGAGCGTCCCGTAGGCCCGGTTCTTGACCAGCTCCACGTAGTCGTCGCAGAACGACCAGAAGAACGCCTCCGTACGCTCCAGCGCCCGGGCATAGTCGTAGCCTTCGAACGCAGTCGTGGCTTCCTCCACCAGCCGGCCCAAGGCGGCCAGGATGGAGGCGTCCAACGGCTCGATGGCGGTGCTGGACGCCTCCGCCGGGAGCCCGGCCTTCCCGGCGGTACCTTCACCACTGGTGACCGAGGCGGCCAGTACGAAGCGGGAGACGTTGAGGATCTTGATGGCCAGCCGGCGACCGATCCGCATCTGGGCTTCGTCGAACGCGGTGTCCGTGCCCGGTCGAGCGCCTGCCGCCCAGTAGCGCACGCCGTCCGAGCCGTAGCGCTCGAGCAGCGACATGGGCGTCACCACGTTGCCCTTGGACTTGGACATCTTCTTGCGGTCGGGGTCGAGGATCCACCCCGAGATGGCGGCGTCGGTCCAGGGCAGGGCGTCGAACTCCAGGTGCGAACGGACGATGGTGGCGAACAGCCACGTCCGGATGATGTCGTGCGCCTGTGGGCGGAGGTCCATGGGCCACACCCGTTGGAACAGGTCGGGATCGTCCTCCCAGCGCCCGGCGATCTGCGGAGTCAGCGACGAGGTGGCCCACGTGTCCATCACGTCCGGGTCGGCCATGAAGCCGCCTGGCCGCCCCCGCTGGTCGGCCCGAAAACCCTTCGGTGCGTCGGTGGTGGGATCGACCGGGAGGTCGGCTTCGTCCGCCAGCAACGGATCGTCGTAGTCGGGCTGGCCCTCGGCGTCCAACCGGTACCACACCGGGAACGGCACCCCGAAGAACCGTTGGCGGCTCACCAGCCAGTCGCTGTTGAGTCCTTCCACCCAGTTGTCGTAGCGGGCTTGCATGTACGGCGGGTGCCACCGCAGCTGGCGACCCCGCTCTAGCAGGGCCGGCCGGAGGTCCAGGGTCCGGAAGAACCACTGGCGGCTGGTGACGATCTCGAGGGGCCGGTCGCCTTTCTCGTAGAACTTGACCGCGTGTTGGATTGGCTGCGGCTCACCGCGCAGGTCGCCGTGGTCCCGGAGGAGCTCGACAATCCGGTTCTGGGCGCCCCGCACCGTCCGGCCGGCCAGCTCGGACTCGTAGAGGCGGGCGCCGACGTCGGGAAGCCCGGACGGCGCGCCGGCCGTCAGGCGTCCGTCCCGGCCGACCACCGCTCGCACCGGGAGGCCGAGCTCGCGCCACCACACCACGTCGGTCGTGTCGCCGAAGGTGCAGACCATGGCCACGCCCGTCCCTTTGTCGGGCTGGGCCAGGGGGTGGGCGAGCACCGGCACCTCGACGTGGAACAACGCCGTCCGGACCGTGCCCCCGAACAGGTTCGCAAAGCGGGCGTCGTCGGGATGGGCCACCAACGCCACGCACGCGGGGAGCAGCTCGGGCCTGGTGGTGTCGACGAGCACCTCGCCGCCATCGGTCCGGTGAAAGACCAGCCGGTGGTAGGCCCCGGGTCGCTCCCGGTCCTCGAGCTCGGCCTGGGCCACGGCGGTCTGGAAGTCGACGTCCCACAGCGTCGGGGCCACCGCGGTGTAGGCCTCATCGCGGGCCAGCATGCGCAGGAAGCCCCGTTGCGACGATCGCCGGGACGCCTCGTCGATGGTCGTGTAGTACTGGGTCCAGTCGACAGAGAGGCCCAGGCGCCGCCAGACGTCTTCGAACGTCTTCTCATCCTCGGCCACCAGCCGTTCGCACAGCTCGATGAAGTTGGGCCGGGATACGGCCACCGCCTCCTGGTTCTTGGCCAGGCCCCCTTCCGCCGGCGGCGCCAAGCCGGCCTGGTACGGCAGGGAAGGGTCGCATCGGACCCCGAAGTAGTTCTGCACGCGCCGCTCGGTCGCCAGACCGTTGTCGTCCCAGCCCATGGGGTAGAAGACCTCGAAGCCGCCCATCCGCTTGTAGCGGGCCATGGTGTCGGTGTGGGTGAACGAGAAGACGTGGCCCACGTGGAGCGACCCGCTCACGGTCAGGGGAGGGGTGTCGATGGCGTACACCCGCTCACGCGACGCCCGCCGATCGAAGCGGTACACACCGTCGGCCTCCCAACGTTTGCCCCACTTCTCCTCGAGGCCATCGAGGGATGGTTTATCCGGAACTGCGTGCACCATGATCCCGCTACCGTACTTGTGTGCTGCGCCTGCACGACACCGCATTGGGAGTCGTCGCTCCGCTCGAGCTTCGGGACCCCGGACACCTGTCGATGTACGTGTGCGGGCCGACCGTCTCCGGCGAACCGCATCTCGGTCACGGTCGGTTCAACGTGGTCTGGGACGTCCTCCGCCGGTACCTCACGTGGACCGGCCTCGAGGTCCGGTTCGTGTCCAACGTGACCGACATCGAGGACAAGATCATCAACCAGGCCATCGTCGAGGGGCGCACGACGGAAGAGGTCGCGGCCCACTATGAGGCGGTCTGGTGGGACACCATGGGCCGCCTCGGGGTTCAGCGCCCGACCGAGGCTCCGCACGCCACCGCCTATGTGGACGACATGATCAACCTGATCAAGGAGCTGATCGACCGAGGTCACGCCTACGAGGGCGGTGACGGCGTGTACCTGGCCGTGGACACGATCGAGGGGTACGGGCTTCTGGCCCGCCAGCCCCTCGACAGCCTGCGGGCGGGGGCCAGGGTGGAAGCGGACGCGGAGGCCGGCAAGCGGTCGCCGATCGACTTCGTGCTGTGGAAGCGGGCCAAGCCCGGCGAGCCCGAATGGAAGTCGCCCTGGGGGGCCGGCCGCCCCGGCTGGCATACCGAGTGCGTGGTGATGTCGCTGGACCTCCTAGGGGAGGGGTTCGACCTGCACGGGGGTGGCCAGGACCTGGCCTTCCCGCACCACGAGAACGAGCGGGCCCAGGCCATCGGCACCGGCCATCGGTTCGCCCGGCGCTGGGTGCATTCCGGCATGGTCGAAGCCGAAGGCGGGGAAAAGATGAGCAAGTCGTTGGGCAACACCCTGTCCTTGCTCGAGCTGCTCGAGTCGCACGATCCCCGAGCTTTCCGGCTGCAGGTCCTGCAGTCCCACTACCGCTCGCCGATGACCGTCACCCCCTCGACCCTGGTCGACAAGGAGGCGGGTGTCGAGCGGCTGGACACGTTCGCCCGAGAGTTCGCGGCTGCCCGCGGCGCGGATCCGGACCTCGAGGCCCTCCTTCGCTTCCGCGAGCGGATGGACGACGACTTCGACACTCCTGGCGCGGTGGCGGGGGCGTTCGATCTGCTGAAAGAGGCTCGAGCGGCTCCCGCCGAACAGGCGACCGCCCTGGCCGCAGCCGTCTTCACCATTTTCGAGGACGCCTTGGGGTTGCCCCTGCACACCGAGGTGGCCGCGCTGCCGCCGGAGGCCCTGGCCAAGGCCCGAGCGCGCGACGAGGCCCGATCGGCGCGGGATTGGGCCCGGGCCGATGCCCTTCGGGCCGAGCTGCAGTCCGATGGCTGGATTGTCGAGGACGGGCCGGACGGGACGACAATCCGTAGGTGAGCGAGTCGGACTTCGAGCGCGACACGGCGGTCCGTCGAGACGGCGACAGCTGGGCGGCCGATCTCCAGCCCCGCTGGAACGTGGGGGACAAACCGAATGGCGGCTACCTCCTCGCTATCGCCGTGCGGGCCCTGCGGGAGGCCGCAGGCAAACCCGACCCGGTGACGGTGACCGCCCACTACCTGTCCCCTCCCGGGCCGGGTGGCATCACCATCGACGCCCAGATCGTGAAGCCGGGTCGGACCTTCGTCACCGCCACCGCGGAGATGGTCCAGGGCGGAAGGGAGCGGGTGCGCGTGCTCGGGGCCTTCGGGGATCTGAGCCAGTTCCGGGGCCCGACCCGGGTGAGCGCCCGCCCGCCGGACATCCCTCCCCCGGACGAGTGTGAAAGTCTCTCCGACCTCACTCGTAGGGCGGGTCGGAGGCCCCCCGAGGTCATGAACCGCTTCGACCTTCGCCTCCCGGCCGACAGCCCGTGGGGACGGCCCGGGGAGGGTGACCCCTTCGAGATCACCGGATGGATCCGATTCCGGGACGGGACGCAGCCGAGCGCCCTGTCCGCCGTGGCCTTCGCCGATGCCTTCCCGCCGAGCCTGCTCGGATCGGCGGCCGCCGGATGGGTGCCGACGATCGAGTTGACCGTGCACGTCCGGGCGCGCCCCAACCCGGGCTGGCTGCTCGGCACCTTCCGGACCCGCGTCCTCGTCAACGGCCTGATGGAGGAGGATGGGGAACTGTGGGACAGTCAGGGGCAGCCGGTCGCCCTGTCCCGGCAGCTCGCCATGGTCATCAGCCGTTGACCGGACGGGCCAGGTTGCGGGCCCACGGTCACGGCGCCCCGTTGCCTGGAGGGTTCGGCGCCATCTGGGTGACCGTGGCCATCGACCTGGTGGGCTTCGGGATGGTGCTCCCGATCCTGCCGATCTACGCCAGGCGCTTCCACACCACCGCGTTCGAGGCCACCCTGCTGGTAGCCGCGTTTTCGGCGGCGAGCATCGTGTGCTCGCCACTGTGGGGCCGGGTCTCGGATCGGGTCGGGCGCAAACCGGTGCTGCTGATCTCGCTGGCGGGCACGGCCGTCGGGAGCCTGGTCACCGGTCTGGCCGGAGGGTTGGCTCTGCTGCTGGTGGGGCGGGTGATCGACGGGGCGTCCGGCGGGAGCGTGGCCGTGGCCCAGGCTGCCGCCGCGGACCTGACCAGTGCCACCTCCGGCGAGCGGGCCCGGCTGTTCGGTTTGTTGGGGGCGGCCTTCGGGGTGGGGTTCGTCGCCGGGCCGGCCCTGGGGTCGCTGGCCGCGCTGGGTGGACCCCGGCTGCCCTTCTTCCTGGCTGCGGGCATCGCCGCCGTCAACCTCTGCGTAGCAGCTCGCCGCCTACCGGAGACGCGGCAGGCGACGGGCGCACCCCCACCACGGCGCGGCGGACCGTTGGCGGCGTTGGCGGACGCCTGGCGGCTCGCCCCGCTGCTGGCGGTGGCGTTCTTCGCCATGGTGGCCTTCAGCGGCTTTGAAGCCACCTTCGCCCTGTTCGGGCAGCAGCACCTCGATCTCGGGATCGCCTCCGCCGCCGGGGTGTTCGTCGGGGTGGGGGTGGTCATCGTCGTCGTCCAGGGCGGCCTGGTCCATCGCAGTGTGCGCCGCTTCGGCGAGACGCCCACCCTGGTGTCCGGGCTCCTGCTCAATGCCGTCGGGTTGGCCCTGCTGAGCCAGGCCCGTTCGTGGGCGGTGGCCGGGCCGGCCCTGCTGGCGCTCACCGCCGGGCAGGGATTGGCCCAAACCACCATGGTCACCATCCTCGCCGGGCGGTCCGACCCGGCCCGGCGGGGGGGCATCCTCGGAGCCCAGCAGTCGGCAACCGGGCTGGCCCGGGTCGTCGGTCCGGTCCTCGCCGGCGCCTTGCTCGGGGCGCGTGCCACCGGTGCGCCCTACCTGCTGGGGTGCGTGCTCAGCCTGCTTGCGGCCGGGTTGGTCGTGGCGGCTCTCGGCCGACCCCGGAAGCCGCACCCGGACAGTCACCACGCCCACGCCGGCGGCGACGAACGCTAGGTTACGGTGTGCTAACTCATGGTTTCCCATCACGGAGGCAGCCGAGGTGAGCGAGTTTTCGAACGCCCTCAACGACGACCAGCTCCAGATCCGGGACTGGGTCCACGAGTTCGCCGAGAAGGTCATCCGCCCGGCCGCCCACGAATGGGATGAGCGCGAAGAGACCCCGTGGCCGATCATCGAGGAGGCGGCCAAGATCGGCCTGTACTCCCTCGACTTCGTCTCCACCCTGTTCAACGATCCGACCGGTATCTCTGTGCCCCTGGCGCTGGAGGAGGTGGCCTGGGGCGACGCGGGCATCGGTCTGGCGATTTTCGGCACGACCCTGGGCGTGGCCGGGATCTTCGCCAACGGAACCCCCGAACAGGTCGCCGAGTGGGTGCCGCAGTGCTTCGGCACCCCGGACCACATCGCCCTGGCGGCCTTCTGCGTCTCCGAGGCGGACGCCGGTTCCGACGTCAGTTCGATGCGAACTCGGGCCGCCTACGACGAGGCCACCGACGAGTGGGTACTCAACGGGACCAAGACGTGGATCACCAACGGCGGCATCGCCGACATTCACGTGGTGGTGGCGTCGGTGGACCCCGAACTGAAGAGCCGGGGGCAGGCCAGTTTCGTCGTGCCGCCCGGGACCAAGGGGCTGAGCCAGGGCCAGAAGTTCAAGAAGATGGGTATCCGGGCGTCGCACACCGCAGAGGTGGTGCTGGACGACGTGCGGGTACCGGGGCGGATGCTCCTCGGGGGCAAAGAGTCGCTCGACCGGCGCCTGGCCCGGGCCAGGGAGGGCCGCACGGGCCAGCGGTCGCAGGCGGCCCTTTCGACGTTCGAGGCCACCCGGCCTGCCGTCGGCGCCCAGGCGGTCGGGATCTCTCGGGCGGCCTTCGAGTACGCCCTCGAGTACGCCAAGGGGCGCAGCCAGTTCGGCCGGGCCATCATCGAGAACCAGGCCATCGCCTTCAAGCTGGCCGAGATGCGCATGCGCACCGACGCGGCCCGCCTGCTGGTGTGGAACGCCTCGTGGCGGGGGGCCAGCGGGACCGGATTCGAGGCGGCGGAGGGTTCTCAAGGCAAGTTGTTCGCCGGGGAGACAGCAGTCTGGGTCACCAACGAGGCCATTCAGATCCTCGGCGGAGCCGGCTACATCCGGGATCATCCGGTGGAACGCTGGCACCGCGACGCCAAGATTTTCACCATCTTCGAAGGCACCAGCGAGATCCAGCACCTGGTGATCGCCCGGGCCATCTCGGGCGTGCACATCAACTGAGGCGGACCGCCGCTCCCGGCCCCCGCTAGCTCAGCGTGGTGGTCGGGACGTGCTGCAGACGCCCGGTGTCGCGCAGCTCGGCCACTGCCGGAACCGGGTCGGGATCGGCGAACAGGCTGCCGTCGCCGTAGTCCGCGTCCCGTCCGGTGGCGTCGGTCATCCAGCAGGACGCCTCCAGGGCGATCCCGCTCGGGTCGGTGAAATAGATCGACCGGATGAAGCCGTGATCGACGATGTCGGTCACCTCGGAGCCGGCTTCCTTGAGCCGCGACCGCAGCGCCAGCAGGGCCCGCTCGTCCGCCAGATTGAACGACACGTGGTCGAACTGCACGGCCCTGGCATCGGGCACGCCCGCCGGCTTGGCGAACGGGGCGATGGTGAAGTGCTTCCACTCGAAGAACGCCACCGTGTTGCCGGGACCGAGCTCGAAGAAGTAGTGCCGGAAGTCCTGGTTGCCCAGGTAGGCGACCAGCCTGGCGCCCAGGACGCCGTGGTAGAAGCGGACCGTCGCATCCATGTCATGGGTGACCAGAGCCAGGTGGTTGACGCCCCGCCATCGGGGGAGCTCGGTCTCGGGGGGGAGGCAGGCCTCGGGCATGCCTCCCACGCTACGACCAACGGGGCGTGTAGGGGGTGGCGAACGCGGCCCCCTCGCCGTCGTCTCGATCCAGGCCCATAGGCTGAGCGGATACCCGCCAGCCTTCAGGAGGTTTGATGACGATCGCAGTAGGCGACAAGATCCCCGATGTCACGGTGCAGGTCCCCGGACCCGATGGCCCCCAGCCGGCCCAGACGGGCGAGCTGCTCGGTCACGGTCGGGTCGTGCTCTTCGGTCTGCCGGGAGCGTTCACCCCGACGTGCAACGACTACCACCTGCCTGGCTTCGTGCTGCGGGCCGAGGACCTTACGGCCAAGGGCGTGGACACCATCGCGTGCGTCTCCGTGAACGACGCGTTCGTCATGAAGGCGTGGGGCGAAGCCAATGAGGTCGGGGAAAAGGTGACCCTGGTGGCCGACGGTTCGGCGGCGTTGACCAAGGCTCTCGGGCTGGAGGTCGACCTCACCGCGGGTGGTCTCGGCATTCGATCAAAGCGGTATGCAGCCATCCTGGAGGACGGGGTCGTCAAGGACCTCGCGGTCGAGGACTCGCTCGGCTTGGACGTGAGCAGCGCCGACAAGGTCCTGGCCAAGCTCTAGCCGCCCAGCTGCGCCCGTTTCGCCTCATGCCGGGGCGCCCCCCCTCGACGCGGATCCGTGGGCAGGGCACGGAGGCCGGCCCACACCAGATCGGCCAACCGGACGGCCAGCACTTCGGCTTCCGGAGGGGTGAGGGTAGACCGATCGGCGAGGTGGCGGCTGACCCACGATCGGGCCGCCACCTCGCCGAGACCGACGATCGCGTAACCGAGAAGGTCGCGATGGTCGGCCTCGATGTCCGCCTCGATGAACGAGGCGACGCTGGCGGCCACCCGCGTCTCCCACGATCCGATGGCTTCGGCGAACTCGTCGGTCTTCCGAGCCCCGCTGCCGAAGAGGAGGCGGAAGGAGTTGGTGCGTTCGCACACGAAGCGGAAATAGGCCTGGAAGCCGGCCAGGACCCGCCGGTACGGGTCGGTCTCGGCGCAAACCCGTTCGGTGACTTCGCCCAGCAACTCCTCGCCGACCGTTTCCAGCAGCTCCAGGTACAGGGAACGTTTGAACCCGAAATGCTGGTAGAGCACCGGCTTGGTGACGCCGGCTGCCTCCGCGATCTCCTCCATGGACGTGCCGTGAAACCCGTTCGGTCCGAATCGGGCCAGGGCCACCTCGAGGGGCTGACTCCGTCGTACCGCCGCCGGCAACCGTTGCCGGACCTCGCTCAGGCCCGCCCGTCGGGGTACGGCTGCAGCGTTGGTTGACTGCATGTCCTTCCCCCTTTTCGGGGGCCTCCTCGGTCAGCTCAACCTTACTCCTCGGTAGGTGGCTCCCACCGGGACGACCCAACCCCGATCCGCCAAGACGGATCCCAGCCGCCCGGGCAGGTCGGCGATATCGAGGCGTTGCCGAACGACCGCCAAATTGCGATCCAGCAGGCCCACATCCGGGTCGTCGAGCCAGCGGGCCAGCGGTTCGGGGCAGGAAGAGTCGAACCACTCGAATCCCAGGGCGCGGAGCTCTTCCGCCACCGGGTAGCGCCCCACCGCGGCCGGTTTCCGGAAGATGGCGGCCTCGACGGGCGGGTTTCCGAAGCCTTCCCATCTGGACGGGAACACGACGGCGTCGCAGGCCGCGTACGCATGTTCGATGCCGTCGCGCCCGACCATCGGCGGGACCGGTCCGCGCCGGACGGGAACGGGGGCCGCCGCCAGCAGCTGGTCCAGCTCCTGCTCGTAGCCCTCCTCCGCTGGGCCCAGCAGCCAGTAGGTGGCTTCTAGGGACTCTGCGAGGGACAGGCCGGCGGGCACGTCCTTGCGGGGGATGGCCCGGGTCGGCTGCAGGACCAACCGGTCGCGGTCGACCAGCCCGAGGCTGCGGCGGGCCTCGGTCCGATCTCCCAGGCCCGGGTTGGTGTCGAAAGCGTTGCGGATCACGGTGGCGGCGATGCCGCGGTCGGCCAGCTCGTGCCGGGAGCGTTCGTTGATGGTCACGTGCACCCAGGCCGGGTCGTCCGGCGGCGGCGGGGCGTCGGCGAACCGGGCCCGCTGCCAGGGCAGGTCATGGTGCCGCAGAACCGCCGGCCTGCCGCGGAGGATGGCGGCGACCGCCTGTCCCGCTTCCGGATTGAGCGGCAGGGAGCAGAGGTTCTCCACGATGACGAGGTCGGCGTCCTCGAGCGACCGGGCCAGGGCGTCCCGGTCGAGGGGGGCCGACGGCTGTCCGGTCAGCCAGGCCCCCGCCTCCAGTCCAGGCAGGAGGACGTCGACCCGCCCGCCACCGGCCACACTGCGCACCTCGAACCCCAGCTCCCGCAGGGCCCACTGCCATTTGGCCGCCTCCACCGACACCCCATCGGGCCCGCCCAGTCGGTACGAGATGGTGACGGCCCGCGGCGGGGAACCGGTCATGCGTCGGCGGCGGCACGCGGGCGGCCAGCCGCATCGGGCGATTCCGATCCGAGCCGGTCACGATTCCCGACCGGCCGGAGCCCACCCGAGGCGCGCCGGCGACGGGGTCGGGGTCGGGGTCGGATGAGGCCAACCATGACGGTGGCCACGCCCAAGGACAGGACGATGTCGCCGGCCGACACGATCTCGCCGAGGGGGGCGAGGTGCACGGTATCGGCCAGTCCGATGAGCTGGTCGCTCGATCGCTCGGCGTGATGGCGAACCCCGTAATGGCCGGAGGGGATCCCGGCGACTGGCATCCCGCCGTCGAGGGCGATCACCGTGAGATTGGCGGCCAGGCCGATGGCCACGAGGAGCATGCCCGTCAGCGCGGCATTGCGGAGCGCGAAGCCCACCAGCAGGACATAGCCGGCGATCAACAGGGCGTCGCCGAGGTCGCCCGCACCCCAACGCGAGCCGGCGAGTTCGCAGGCAGCACCGACCAGCAGCACTCCCACCCAGCGGAGCCGGGCCTCACCGAGCCGGCGCAGGCTCCCGCCACACGCCAGCCCGACGACCGTGCCGGCCGCCAGCGCGAAAAGAACGAGCGACATCGTGCCGCGACGCTAACCGCAGCCCGGCGCAGGCTTAGGGACCCGGGCGGGTGTCATGATTGGTCGGTCCATGGATGGCAACCATCTCATCCTGCATTCGCCGGTCGGCTTCGTGGTGGCGTTCGGCGGCGGGATCATCTCCTTCCTCTCGCCGTGCGTACTGCCCCTGGTGCCGTCCTACCTCTGCATGATGTCCGGGCTGAGCAGCGCCGAGCTCGCCGTGGCGTCCCGCCCGGACCAGCGCCGGCTCCTGCGGTCCACCCTGTTGTTCGTCGCCGGCTTCACCGTGGTGTTCGCCGCGCTGGAGGCGACCGCCTCCAGCCTGGGCCAGACCTTGCGGGCCCACGAGCAGCTCCTGAACCAGATCGCCGGGATCGTCATCGTGGTGGCGGGCCTGTTGTTCGCCGGCCTGCTGCGCCCCGCCTGGATCCTGCGGGAACGGCGCTGGCACGTAGCCCCCTCCCGCCTCGGTGAGTGGGCCGCTCCCGTGATGGGCATGGCGTTCGCGTTCGGGTGGACGCCGTGCATCGGTCCGGTGCTGGCGGCCGTCCTCAGTCTGGCGAGCGACACCCAGACGCTCGGGCGGGGTGAGGCCATGCTGGTGGCGTATTCGCTGGGGCTCGGAGTGCCGTTCGTGCTGGCCGGGGTCGCCTTCAGCCGGCTTACCGGAGTGCTGACGTTCGCCCGGGCCCACCTCCGCGCCATCAACCTGGTCTCGGGCCTGCTCCTGGCTGGTCTGGGCGTTCTGCTGCTCACCGACAACCTGCACGTTTTGTCGACGTGGTTCTCGGATGTGCTGCAAGCGCTCGGCCTCGGCCGCCTGTCGACGGTCTGAGCCCGTCGACCCTTCGGAGGGGCCGAACGGCTGACCCCGGATGGCAACCAAGGGGCCGGCCTCGCTACCGTTGGGTCGGCCGTCATGGACCCTGTCATCCGCTTTCGTTCCGCAGTGGCGCTGGTTGGCCGCTTCCCGGTGCTGGCCGGCGTCGATCTGGACGTAGGCCGGGGCGAGATCGTCCTCCTCCAGGGGGCCAACGGTGCCGGCAAGACCAGCCTGCTGCGAGCCTGCGCCGGCCTCCTACGGGTCGCCAGCGGCGAGGCCCGCGTGCTGGGTGAGGATCTGGTGGCCGACCCCCGAGCGGTCCGGCGGCGGGTGGGCTTGCTCGGTCACGCCACCGGGCTGTACGACGATCTGACCGCCGCCGACAACGTGCGGTTCGCGGTGCGAGCAGCCGGGCGGCCCGTCGCCGGGGTCGCCCCGTCCCTGGAGCGGCTGGGTCTGGTCGGCCGGTTGCCCGGGACCGCCGTCAGCGCCTTGTCCGCCGGGCAGCGGCGGCGCGTCGCCCTGGCGGCGTTGGTGGCGCGCGACCCGGAGCTGTGGCTGCTCGACGAACCCCATGCCGGGCTCGACGCCGAACACCGGGACCTTCTCGACGGGCTGGTTCGGGATGCGGTCAGGCGAGGAGCGACCGTGTTGCTGGCCTCCCACGAGCACGACCGGGCCCAGGATCTGGCCGAGCGGATCGTGACGGTGGCGGGGGGCATGATCAGCGTCCCGGCTGACCCCTTTCCCCTGAAGGCTGGCCCCCTTCCCCTAAAGGCCTCGATGCATGTGGCGTGACGCGATGTTGGTCGGCGGCAAGGACCTGCGCATCGAGATGCGCAGCCGGGTCGCGACCATGCAAGTGGCGCCGTACGCCATTCTGGTGCTGTTGCTGTTCGGGTTCGCGTTCGACCAGAACCACACTCTCCTCACTCAGGCGGCCTCCGGTTTGTTCTGGATGGCGGTGCTGCTGTGCTCGCTACTCGCCGTGCAGCGCAGCTTTGCCATCGAGTCAGTTGACGGCGGGCGCGACGGCCTCCGCTTGTCAGGCTTGGACCCGGCCGGGATCTTCCTCGGAAAGGCGGCTGCGATTGCGGCCCAGCTGGTCGTTCTGGAGATCCTGCTCGGAATCGGGGTGGTCGTCCTCTTCGATGCCGACCTGCGCGATCCTGGTCTGCTCGTCGCCGCAGCCGTGGCTGCCACCGTCGGCCTGGCCTCGGCGGGCACTGTGTATGGCATGATGGCCTCCGGGCTGCGGGTGCGCGAGACGTTGCTGCCGCTGCTGATCCTGCCGGTAGTCGCGCCCGTCCTCCTGGCCGCCACCCAGTGTTGGATGGCCGCCCTGGGGCAATCTCAGACTGACGGTTGGAAGTGGTTGACGCTGCTGGCGAGCTTCGCCGCCATCTACGTCACGGTGGGGATATTGGGTTTCTCGACACTGGTGGAGGAGGCGTGACGCGGCGCGGTACGGGCGATCGAGTGACTCGCATCCTGGGCTGGACGGCCCTGGTGTTCGTGGCCTTGACGGCCTGGGTGGGCCTGATCGTGTCCCCGCCGGACGTGGTGCAGGGCAATCTGGTCCGCCTCATCTACGTCCACCCAGCGGCGGCGACCACCTGCTACGTGGGCTTCGGGCTGTGTGCGCTCGCCAGCCTGGCCTATCTCTGGCCGAGGACCCGGAGCTGGCGGTGGGACCGCCTGGCCGTCGCCTCCGCCGAGGTGGGCGTGGTGTTCTGCGTGATCACCCTTGTCACAGGTTCTATTTGGGGCCGGGGATCCTGGGGCGTGTGGTGGACGTGGGACGCCCGCCTCACCCTGACCGCGCTGTTGCTGGCGGTGTTCGTCGGGTACCTCGCCCTGCGCCGGGCCATCGCCGACCGGCGGGCTCGCGCCATGGTGTCCGCGGTCGTCGGCGTGGTGGCCGCCCTCCTCGTGCCGGTGGACCACGAGGCGACGAACTGGTGGCAGACGCTGCACCAGGGCAACACCCTGCTGCGGGCCAATCCGCTCATCCACGGGTGGCAGCTGGTCGGGATGCTGTTGTCGTTCGCCGCCTACGCCTTCCTCTTCGCCTGGCTGCTCGTCCACCGCTACCGGGTCGAAGTGCTCGAGGACCGGTTTGAAGTCGAGGGGTTCGCCACCGCCATTGCCGAACGGCGCGCCGAAGCCACGCCGGCGGGCGAGGCGATGCCGAAAGACACGACCCCAGAACACGCAGGACAGCCGTGAACGACTACGTCGCAGGCGGCTGGGGTGCCGCCGCCGTCATCCTGGCGCTGTATGCCTGGCGGACGCTTCGCCGCGGGCGCGTCCTGTCTCGCAGCCTCCCGGATGGCGAGCGCACGTGGCGCTGAGCACCCGGCCTCCGGCCGTCGAGCCGCCGCGCCTCCGGCGCCGGCTGCTGGGCTCGCGCCGTCGGCAGGTCGTGGCTGGGATCGTCATCCTGGGCGCGCTGGCGTTCATCGTGGCGGAGGGCCTCAACAACGCGACCGTGTACTTCAAGACCGCCAATCAGGCCGTCGCGGACAAGGCCCAGCTCGGGACCAGCCGGTTCCGCATCGAAGGCACCGTAGAGTCGGACGTCCGCCAGGTCGGTTCGACGACCCAGTTCTCGATCTACGCCGGCGGGGTCGCGGTGCCGGTCGTGGACACCGGCCAGCCGCCTCAATTGTTCAAGCCCGGGATTCCGGTGGTTCTCGACGGGCACTGGCAGGGACCGGTGTACGCCGCCGACCAGATCATGGTCAAGCACTCGGCCAGCTACACGGAGGCCCACCCCGACCGGCTCAAGTCGCAGCTGCCTTCCGGCACCACCTCCGGCGGAGCGACTGGCAGCGGGGCGGGTAGTTCCACGCCATCTGGCGGTTCGGGCGGGTCTGGGGGTCCGGGCGGGTCTGGGGGTTCGGGCGGGTCTGGGGGTTCGGGCGGGTCTGGGGGTTCGGGCGGGTCTGGGGGTTCTGGCGGGTCTGGGGGTTCGGGCGGGTCCGGAAGTTCGGGCTCGTCGAGCGGATCCAGCTCATGACCGCCGCCGTGATTGGCGAGACCGCCGTCTTCCTCGCCCTGGCCGCGGCGGTGGCTGGCTGTGTCACTCTGGTCCTTGGCGTGGTACGGGGCCGACCCGACCTGCTGCGGACGGGCCGGATCTACGCCGGGGTGGTGCTGCTGGGTGCGGTGATCGCCACCGGAGCGCTGCAGTACGCCCTCCTCACCCGGGACTTCACCCTCCAGTACGTGGCCAACAACGACAGCCTGGCGACTCCCGTGCTGTTCCGCATCACGGCCATGTGGTCCGACCTGTCGGGATCCATCCTCCTGTGGGGGCTCGTCCTCGCCGGCTACCTGGTCGCGGTGACGATCCACTTCCGGGCCCGGCGCGCTGACTCGCTCGTGGCCTGGGCGACGGCGATTATGTACGCAGTCGCCGCCTTCTTCTTCGGGGTCATGGCCACCGTCTCCAACCCCTTTCTCACGGTCCACGGGGCCGTGCCCACCGACGGACCCGGACCCGATCCGCTCCTGCAGGACCACGTCCTGGTGGCGTTCCACCCGCCGTTGCTCTACCTCGGGATGGTCGGCTTCACCGTTCCGTTCGCCTTCGCCTGCGCCAGCCTCATCACCGGCCGATTCGGCGAGGGGTGGCTCATCGAGACCCGCCGCTGGACCCTCTTCGCCTGGGCGTTTCTCACCGTCGGCGTGGTTCTCGGGGCCTGGTGGAGCTATCAAGTCCTCGGCTGGGGCGGCTACTGGGCCTGGGATCCGGTGGAGAACGCCGCCTTCTTACCCTGGTTGACGGCCACGGCGTTCCTGCACTCCGTGATGGTCCAGGAACGCCGAGGGATGCTGCGCGTCTGGAACCTCTCCCTCGTGATGGCCACGTTCAGCCTGACCATCCTGGCCACCTTCCTAACCCGGTCCGGGGTCCTCGAGTCCGTGCACTCGTTCAACAACACCGGCATCGGTCCCGTCCTGCTCACCTTCTTCGGCATCATCTGCGCAACCACCATCGGACTCCTCGCCTGGCGGGGCGACCGGCTGCGATCACCTGGTTCCATTGACTCGCCGATATCACGCGAAGGCGCCTTCCTGGCCAACAACCTCCTCTTCGGGGCCTTCGCGCTGGTGGTGCTCCTGGGTACCGTTTTTCCCCTGATCGCCCAGGCCGTCAATGGGTCGCAGATCACGGTGGGCGCCCCGTACTTCAACCGGATGACGATGCCGATCGTCGTCTGCCTGTTGTTCCTCATGGCCGTGGCGCCGGTGCTGCCGTGGCGAAAGGCGTCCGCCGAGCTGCTGCGCCGACGGTTGTTCTGGCCGGCCGCGGCGGCCGTCGCCGTGCTGGTCGGGTGCGTCATCGCGGGCATCAGAGGGTTGAACCCGCTTCTGGCCTTTGGGTTGGGGGCGTTCGCGGCGGCCTCGGCGCTGCGGCAACTGGTCCTGGCCAGCCGCCGCCAAGGGTGGCGAGGGTTGGTCGGCCGGGCGAACGGCGGCATGATCGTTCACATCGGGGTGGTGTTGATCGCCGTGGGCTTTGCGGCCAGCCACTCCTTCGCCAAGCAGACCGAGCTCACCCTGCGGCCCGGTGTGGTCACGGCCTACGACGGCCACACCTTCACGTTCCTCGGCATGCGCAGCGTCACCTCCCCGGTCCGCAGCGCGGTGGAAGCCGAGATCCGGGTGGACGGGGGTCAGGTGTACTCGCCGGCGATCAGCGACTACCCCATCGCCGGGGAGGAGGTAGGCACGCCCTCGGTGCGCAGCCGACCAACCGAGGATGTGTACCTGACGCTCGCTCAGACGCCCGCCAAAGCCGGGGCGCCGGTCTTGATCGGGGTCATCGTGGAGCCGTTGGTGATGTGGATCTGGGTCGGCGGAGGCGTGATGCTGGTCGGTGCGGTGCTCTCGGCCTGGCCGGGACGCCGGCGCCGCCGCCCGACTGATCCGGTCAGCGCCATGGTCGGTGGGACGTCGGCCGAGGAGAAGCCCGAACCGGTTCGCCAGCCCGCGGGCGTGTCCCGGGTGGCGGAAGCATGAGCGCCACCGTGGGCGGAGGGACGCCGGGCTCGCCGTCTTCTCCGAACTCGTCGGCCGCTTCGGTTTCGTCGGCACCGTCGGCTTCCTCGGCGGCCCCGGCCACGCAGGCCCCCCGGCGCTCCCGGCTGGTGCTGTGGGCTTCCCTCGGCGTCGCCGTGGCCGTGGCGGTGCTGCTGGCGGTGTTCGCTTCCTCCGGTCCGGCCAGCCAAGTCACTGCGAACAGTCCCTTGCTCGGAAAACCGGCTCCGGCGATCGACGGGCCGAACCTGCTGGGCGGTCCTTCGGTCAGCCTGTCGAGCTACGCCGGGAAGTGGGTGCTCGTCAACTTCGCCGCCAGCTGGTGCGTGCCCTGCCGGCAGGAGATGCCGCAGCTATCGACATTCGAAAGTGAGCACACGGCCACCCGAGACGCCGCCATTCTCACGGTCGCTTATGACCCGTCGGATCTGTCCAATCTGGTGTCGTTCATGCGCTCGAGCCGGGCGACCTGGCCAGCGGTCGACGACGGGCAGGCCGTGGTCAGCTACGGAGTCGGCGGGCTCCCCGAGTCGTACCTGGTCGATCCGGAAGGGACGGTCGTGGCCAAGTACGTCGGTGAGATCGTGGCGGCCCAGCTCAACGCCACGATTGTCAAGCTGTCGGCCGGAACGACGTGAACCGAATCTGGCGCTGGCTTCCCTGGCTGGCGTTGGGGGTAGTGGCCGTCGCCGTCCTGGTGGTGGGAACCCATCGCACCAGCCATCCGACGGCCCAGTCGGAGGCGACGCACATCGCCAGCCTGGTCCGCTGCCCGGTGTGCCAGGGCGAAACGGTCGCCCAGTCGTCGGCGCCCGCATCGGTCGAGATCCGCAACCAGATCACCCAGGAGCTGAGCGAAGGTCAGGACCAGGCCCAGATCCTCTCCGGACTGGTTGCTGCCTACGGCCCGGGGATCCTGGAAAAGCCGGAGGCGCAGGGCGTCGGGCTGGTGGTGTGGGTCGTTCCGGTGGTGGCGGTCGTTGCCGCGGTCGCGGGGCTGGCGCTCGCCTTTGCGAGATGGCGGCCACGGCGCGGAGTGCCCGCCAGCGGCGCGGATAGAGCGCTGGTCGAACAGGCGCTGCACCGAGACGAGGAAGGGGCGGACGCAAGCGATGCGTAGACGCGCCGCGCCCGAAGCGTTGGAAGCGGGGGAGGAGGACGGCTTGAAGTCGGCCGTGGCCGCGGACGGGGATCGTGCCCCGGCCGGAAGCGCGGCCGACTCGGTCGCCGCGCCCGATGGGCTGGCGTCGGGTCCCGATGACTCAGGGTCGACCGGATTTGTGGCGGAGGCGTTCGGAGTCAGCCCCGGGCGTCGCGCTCTCGAGGACGAGCGAGATTTCTGCCTCCGTTCGCTGCGGGACCTGGAAGCTGAATGGGAAGCGGGCGATATCGACCCGGCCGACTATCGGGAGCTGAAGGATTCCTACACGACGCGCGCAGCCGTGGTCCTCCGTCAACTGGATGAAGACCTGTCGGCGGACGAGGCGGCCCGTGAGGAAGGCCGGGGTCACGGGGGCGTTCTCGGGGGTGGCAACGAGCCGAGGACTGGCGATGTTGGTGGTGACGACCTTGATCGGGACGGCGGTCAGGCTCGGAATGGGCGGGCTCACGGCGACCTGACCGCCGACATCCTGGCTGGTGACGCTCTGGCCGGTGCCGCTGTGGCCGGTGACGACCTGGCTGGTGCCGCTGTGGCTGGTGACGCTGTGGCTGGTGCCGCTGTGGCTGGTGCCGCTGTGGCTGGTGCCGCTGTGGCTGGTGACGCTGTGGCCGGTGACGCTGTGGCCGGGACCGCTGTGGCCGGGACCGCCACCTTGGACCTTCTGGCCACCGATGGGTCAGCTGCTGATGACGATTCGCTCGACGAGGCGGCGCCTCGCAGGATCGGGCGCCGACGCCCCATCCGGGGCACCGAGGGGGACGCTCCCGCCCGGGCTCGGAACCGATGGACGAAGTGGGTGCTGATCGGGCTCGGCGTGGTCCTGGTGGCTGGGGGGGTGGCGTGGGCCGTGGCTGCTTCTTCAGGGACCAGGCTGCCGGGGGAGGAGATCACCGGGCAGGCCTTGGGTCCGGAAGCGGCCACCCAGTCCCTGCAAGCGGCGGAGCAAGCGGTCGGGAAGGGCGACGACGTGACCGCTCTCAAGGACTTCCAGACGGTGCTGAGCAGCTACCCGAACCAACCCGAAGCGCTCACCGGGGCGGGATGGATCCTGGCCCAGACCCAGCAGCCTTCGCTCCTCCAACAGGGTCTGACCATGTTGACCTCGGCGGAGAAAGCCGACCCCTCGTACGCCCCTGCCCATCTCTATCGAGGCGTCACCCTCCTGAGCGAGGACAACTACGCCGGCGCCATTCCCGAACTGCGCTGGTATCTCGCCCACAGCCCCGACCCGCAGCTGAAGGCGAAGGTGCAATCCGCCCTCCAGACCGCGGTGACGAAGCAAGGCCAGGCCCAGAAGACCAACGCGGGCGGGTAACCAGCGGTTGCCCGGGCAACCGGCTCGGCTGATCCCGGGGCGGTCGGTCCAGGCCGGCGGATCCTCCGGAACACAAACGCGACCCGGATGAATCCGCCAAGGCCTACTCGTGTCACGTTGTTGTCGTATGTGACAACAAGGGGACACGAGTGGCCTCTCGTGCATTCACCCGTGTCACGTTTGTGTTGGGCGACGGCTTTGAAGGGGAGAGTCCGCTGCTCCGCTGGCGGCGGTGAGGCCGCGAAGGGATCCCCGGGCAGATGGCCGGCGCTGAGGGCCGTACCCGCCGCTGAGGGCCGTACCCGCCGCTGAGGGCCGTACCCGTCGCTGAGGGCCGTACCCGCCGCTGAGGGCTCGTAGCCGACACCCTGTACCCGGCGCCGACGGCCCTTACCCGGCACGTACCGGGCGTCGAAGGCACGGACCGGGCGCCGAGGGCGGTACTCGCCGCCGGCTACTCGTTACTGCCGATTACCGGCGTCGGCCCCTCACGACCAGGTCTCAGCCAGGGCACGCAGGCGGCGGATCACCTCCGGCAGCGCTCGGATGGCCAGATCCACGTCGGCTTCGGTCGTCGACCAACCAACCGACAGTCGTAGGCTGCGGGCCCCGTCCACGCCCATGGCGGCGAGGACGGGAGAGGGCTCGAGCAACTCGGACGAGCAGGCACTGCCCGAGTGGGCGGCGACGCCGGCCTGGTCCAAGCCGAGGAGCACGGCCTCGGCCTCCACACCAGCGATGCCGAGGCAGACCAGCGAGGGGAGCCGGCCCTCTGGCGTCGGGGAGCCGTACGTCTCGACCCCCGGCACCGTCCGGGCCGCGGTGCGGAGGAGGTCGGTGTGGGCGACGGCTGCGGCGTGCTCTAGCTCTAGACGGCCGGGTTGCTCTAGTTCCTCGGCCACCGCACCGAACCCGACGGCGGCGGCGACGTCTTCCAGCCCCGCCCGGCGTGCTCGTTCCTGGGCGCCCCCGACCAGCAGGGGTGGCACCCGCAGCCCCCGCCGGACGAGCAGGGCCCCCACGCCGCGTGGGCCGCCCATCTTGTGGGCCGACACCGACATCAAGTCGGCCCCGAGGTCGTCGAAAGCCACGGAAAGGTGGCCAGCCGCGGCCGCGGCGTCCACGTGGACGAGCACGCCGTGGTCCCGGCAGGCCCCAACCACCTCGGCCACCGGCTGAATGGTCCCCACCTCGTGGTTGGCCCATTGGCAATGCACGAGCACCACGTCCGGGCGTTCGAGCTCCGCCTGCAGGGCGTCCAACTGGATGCATCCGGTCCCGTCCACCTCCACGGTCGCAATCCGGGACGCGTACCGCTCGGTGGCTTCCCTGACCGCGCTGTGCTCAATCGCGGCCAGGGCGGCCGCGCCACCCGCCTTCGCCCGCTCGAGGTGGAGGGCGCCGTAGACGGCAGCGTTGATGGCTTCGGTCGCTCCGGACGTGAAGATGATCTGCCTCGGCCGGGTGCCAAGAAAGCCGGCGACGCGCTGCCCGGGCGTCCTCGAGGGCCACCCGGGCCATGCGGCCCTCGGTGTGCACCCGCCCCGGATCGGCTGCGCTCAGCCACGGCAGCATGGCCTCGAGTGCGGCCGGGCGGACGGGCGACGTGGAGGCGTGGTCAAGGTAGGCCCGACCGCTCAGCTCAGTCCCGGTGGAATCGCCAGAAGGGCGCGGCGTTGGCGTCACGGGAATCGACGCCGCCAGTCCGCGGGGTCGGAGCTCAGACCAGGCTGACGCACGCCTCGTCGCCCAGAGCCCGCGACGACTCGGTCGGGGTCACAGTCTCCCCGTACAGGCCGCCCAGCATTCCTCGCACCATGCCCCGGTCGACGGCGCAGATCACCGGGTGCTGCCGGGCGGTGTCGAAAAACGGGCAATTCTCCTTGATCAGCGCCAGCGAACCGCCGCGAGCCTCGGCGTGGGCTTCGAAGCCGTGGGCAGTCAGGGCGTCGGCGATGGCGTGCAGGGCCGCCCGGAACGACCGGTGCCCGTCGCCGGTCGACATCTGTGCAGCCAGGCGCCGGCCGTAGTCCTCCCCGACCGCCTCGGCCATCCGTTCGGCGTCGGCTGCGGGGATCAGAGCGAGGGCCTGCCCGAGGAGCATCACCAATAGGTCGTCCCCCCGCCGGGGCGACTCGACGCCTGCGTCCTGATCCGACTTGCGGTATCGCTTGGACGGGCGTCCCGCCCCACCGCCAGCCGAGCGGCTCACGTGCACGTCCAGGTAGCCCCCGGCGGTGAGCTTGTCCAGATGGTGGCGCGCCACGTTGGAATGCAGGGCGAAACGGTCCGCCACCTCGGACGCGGTCACACCCTCTTGGTGCTCCCGGACAAAAAGGTAGATCTGCCGGCGGGTGGGATCGCCGAACGCCGAGGTCACGGCGGCCACCGCCGCCGAAAACTGTGTATCCGTCAGTGGTCCCCCCACCGGGATTACCACCGCGGAGTCGTCCACTGACGGCACGGCGGTATTCTACCTACCCAGGTAGTGCAAATCGTCGCCCCGCTCTCGGTTGCCCGGACGCGCACGACAGAAGGAGCCCGGGATGGCGTTGACCGAACACCAGGTGATCGAGGCTCTCCGGCCGGTGAACGACCCGGAGCTGCACATCAGCATCGTGGAGCTCGACATGGTCAGGCGGGTCGATATCCGCCGGGGTCGGGTGCGCGTCACCGTCGCCCTCACCGTGCCGGGCTGCCCGCTTCGGGGGGAGATCACCCGTCGGGTGACCGAGGCGTTGACCCCGTTATCCGGTGTCCGGGAGGTGGCGGTCGACCTCACCGTCATGACCCCGCAGGAGTTGGAGGCGCTCCGGGCCAGGATGCTCCGGCGCCACGGCGGTCACGGGAATGACCCTGACGCCTGGTCGGCCGGCACCGGGGCCGCGAGGTCGGGAGGTGGCGCCGGACCAGGGTCCCCCGCCGGCCAGCCGGGGGCGACGCAGGCGGGGCAGCAGACGGCCTCGCGGGGCGGCACTGGGGCGGCCCCCCTGGGCCACGAGACGGGCCGGCCGAATCCATTCGGTCCGCAGTCCGGGGTCCGGGTCATCGGCATCAGCTCGGGGAAAGGGGGAGTGGGAAAGTCGACGGTGACGGTCAACCTGGCGATCTCGCTGGCCCAGCGAGGCCACGACGTCGCTGTCCTCGACGCGGATGTCTACGGATTCTCGGTGCCGGGGATGCTCGGCGTGGATAGCGAGCCGATCGTCGACGACCAGAAAATGCTCCCGCCGGTAGCCCATGGCGTGCGGTGCATGTCGATGGGATTCTTTGTCGACGATGATCAGCCCGTAATCTGGCGAGGGCCCATGTTGCACAAGGCCCTGGAACAGTTTCTGGTGGACGTCAACTGGGGCGAGCCGGAGTTCCTGCTCGTTGACATGCCGCCCGGCACCGGCGACGTCGCCCTTTCGATGGCCCAGTACCTGCCGACCTCCGAGGTCTACGTGGTGACCACGCCGCAACCGGCTGCTCGCCGGGTGGCTCAACGCAGCGCGTACATGGCCAAGAAGCTCAACCTCCCGCTGCGCGGCGTCATCGAGAACATGAGCTGGCTGGTCGGACCCGACGGCTCCCGCCTGACCATCTTCGGGGAGGGCGGAGGGGCGGCCCTGGCCAACGACCTCGGCGTGCCCCTCCTGGGTCAGATTCCACTCGATCCTGAGCTCCGGGCCGGCGGTGACGACGGGCGACCACTGGTTGCGACCCACCCCGACTCGCCGGTGGCACAGGCGTTCGGAGACATCGCCACCGAGTTGGCAGCACGCGGCCCGGCCCGGATTTTCCGTTCGGAGCTGACAATTCGGTGAGACCGCCGTGATTGACGACCTTTTCCGCCCGTTTCGACGTAGAACTAGGTGTGGTGGCTGAGAACAGCGGAACCTCGCCCAAAGAGGATTCAGACGTCTCGCGCCGGGGCGGAAAGCCCATAGGTCGCCGGGTGATTCTCGGCATGCTCGGGCTCGGAGCGGTCGGCATCGTCGCCGGCAAGGGCATCCAGAACGGGGTCGACGATGCGCTGGGCCCCCTGCAGCGGGTCGACCCATCCGGGCTCTCCGGACTCTTGCCAGGCAACTACTGGCGCTACTACACGGTGACCCCGAACTTTCCGTACGAGAGCCCGACGGCCTACCGCCTGAAGGTGGACGGCCTGGTCGACCGGCCGGCGGTGTACAGCGTGACCGATCTTCAGGGGATGCCCGCCACGCGTATGGTGCGGACGTTCCAATGCGTCACCGGCTGGTCAGTGAGCGATGTCCATTGGCAGGGAGTGGCGCTCTCGGTCCTGCTGGACCGGGCCGGGGTGAAGCCGTCGGGGAAGGCGCTGCGCTTCGAGTCCTTCGACGGTGTGTATACCGAGAGCCTCACCCTGGCGGAGGCCTACCGGCCGGATGTCATCGTCGCCTACTCGATGCTCGGCGCCCCGGTCTCGCAGGCCCATGGCGGCCCGGTTCGCCTGTACGTGGCGCCGATGTACGGCTACAAGTCGATCAAGTGGATGTCGAGGATCGAGGTGGTCGATCGGGTCGAGCCCGGCTATTGGGAGGTGACGGGCAACTACGACGTCGAGGGATGGATTGGTCACAGCAATGGTTATTGACTCCAGCCGACCCGCGACCCGGCCCAAGGCTGCTCCGCTGCTCGTACGTTTCGACTGGGTCGAGCGGGCGGTGCACTGGGTCAACGCCGTCCTGTTTCTCACCCTGGTCGTGACCGGAGCGGCGCTCTATCTGGAGCCCATCGGCCGGCTGTTCGGCCGGCGCGACCTGGTCGAGAACATCCACGTGTACACCGGCATCGCGTTGCCCCTGCCGCTGCTGGTTGCCCTGTCGGGGTCCTGGGGCCGCGCTTTACGAGCCGACCTGCGCCGGTTCAACAGGTGGACAAAAGACGACCGGGCCTGGCTGAAAGCTTTGCGGTTTTCCGGGCCGGTGCGCAGAGGTCTCTGGCACGACCTCCGGGTCGGCAAGTTCAACGCCGGCCAGAAGCTCAACGCCGCGTTCATCGGGGGCGGCGGGCTGGTGATGCTCGGTACCGGGCTCATCATGCGCTGGTACCACCCCTGGCCGCTCAGCTGGCGGACCGGAGCCACGTTTGTGCACGACTGGCTGGCCCTCGCCATCGGCGTGGTGATCGTCGGTCATGTGGTGATGGCGCTCGCCGACTGGGACGCCCTGCGCTCCATGTTCGTCGGCACCATCAGCCGGTCGTGGGCTCGCCGCCACGCACCGGCCTGGATCGACGGTGACGACGGACCCGCCGAAACCGCGAAGGGTCGAGGACCCGCCGAGGAAGCGCCGACATTGTCCGGCGGCGTCCCGAAGTCCGGCCCCCCTCGGTCCTGACATCAACCGTCGCAACCCCACCACGCCACGACCCCACTAGCCCGTGGTCGAGCAGCCGGACGCGTTCGCCGGCCGAACGAGCCGTCAACGCACGGCGGCATCCACCTCGACCAGGGCGTCGCTAAGCGCGCTGGTCGCCTCGTCCACCTCGGACGCAGTGACCGACAGCGGCGGGGCGATGCGCAACACGTTTCCATGGATGCCACCCTTGCCGAGCAGCAGGCCCCTGGCCTTGCACGCCTCCAGGACGGCACCAGCCGCGGCCGGGTGAGGAGTGGTCGCTCCGGGTTGCACCAGCTCCACCCCGATCATCAGCCCCTTGCCCCGGACGTCCCCGACGATCCGGAGCTTCTCGGTGAGCGGGACCAGCTGTCGCATCAGCTGCTGTCCCCGGGCACGAGCGTTTCCTTGGAGGTCGTGCGATAACAGGTAGTCCAGGTTCGCGGCTGCGCCTACGGCGGCGAGCGGGTTGCCGCCGAAGGTGGAGATGGAATTGGCGTGGACCGAATCGATCAGCTCCCCGCGGCCGACGACACCACCGATGGCGAGACCGTTGCCGAGGCCCTTGGCGAAGGTCAGGAGGTCCGGCGTGACGCCGTGCGCCTGGTAGCCCCAGAAATGGTCACCGGTCCGGCCCCAGCCCGTCTGGACCTCGTCGGACACGAGCAGAATTCCGTGCTCGTCCAAGACGTGTTTGAAGGCGCCCCACAGGCCGTCGGGGGGCACGATGAAGCCCGCCACCCCCTGGATCGGTTCGGCGATGAGGCAGGCCACGTCGCCGGCCGTGCTCGTGTTGATGACGTCTCGCAGGTCGGCGACGCAGGCGGCGACGAGCTCGCCGTCGGGAAGCGGCCCTAGGGGGCTGCGATAGCGGCTGCCACCGTGGACGAAGCTCACGCTGAACGGCGTGAGGCTCGACGACGACCAGACCCGCAGCCCGGTGGTAGCCATGCTGGCGAACGAGCGGCCGTGGTAGCTGTGGCGCAGGGCCAGGATCTGGTTGGAACGGCGGGACGTGCTGCACAGTTGCAGGGCCGTGTCGTTGGCCTCGCTCCCGGAGTTGACGAAGAACACCTTGGCGTCGGGGATCCCTGACAAGGCGGCGATGCGCTCGGCGAGCTCCACCATCGGACGGACGAGGTAGAGGGTCGAGGTGTGCAGCATCCGGCCGGCCTGGCTGCGGATGGCCTCGACCACCTCGGGGACCGCGTGACCGGTCATAGTGGTGAGAATGCCCCCGAAGAAGTCGAGATAACGGCGGCCTTCGCCGTCGATCACGTGCCGGCCTGAGCCCTCCACCAGCTCGATTGGCTCCTCGTACATCAGGGTGAGCCAGTCCGGAAGCACCCGGCGGTGACGGGAAAGCAGTTCGGCGTGCGGCGAGTCGTCACGGGTCATCGTGGGAGTGTGGCGCCTCGCCGTCTCGAGCTCAATGCCCACCTGCTCCCGACCGGGTAGTTTCGGAGACCGTTCGGGGTGGCACCGCGAGCAGAAGCGGAGGTAAAGGTGGCAGGGCCTACGGAGTTCGTGCTCGGGACCGAAGTCAGCTGCACCGATGGAGTTTGTGGGGAGCTCCGGCGCATCGCGGTCGACCCGGTCGCCGGTCGGGTAACCCATCTGGTGGTCGAAGCGAAACATCGCGAGGGTCTCGGCCGATTGGTCCCGCTCGATCTGGTGGACGCGTCGGCGGGCGAGATCCACTTGCAGTGCACCAAAGCCGCCTTCGACGCCCTTCCGTCCGCGGAGGCGATCCATTTCCTGCCCGGCTCGACCGGTGAGCTCGAACCCGATGTGGGGGATCGGGCGCTGTTGTGGCCCTACTACGCCGGCAACGTCACCTTGCCGACCTCCGACGCCGCTCTCCCGGTCGGGGAAGTCGACGTGCGTCGAGGCGAGCAAGTCCACGCGAGCGACGGCGAGATCGGGGAGGTGCAGGGGCTCGTCGTCGATCCTCGCGGCCACTGGGTCACGCACGTGCTGCTCCAGGAGGGGCACTTGTGGGGACGCAAGCAGGTCGCCATTCCGATCGCTTCGGTCACCAAGGTCGACGACCAGGTTCGCGTCAACCTGACCAAGGACGAGATACGCGATCTCCCGCCCGTCGACGTCGACGGGGCCGGGTAGGCGCCATTGACGCCCGACGGGCGGTCGGTGGTGAGACCAGCCCGTACTCATGGCCAGAAGCATTGATGGACTTGACCCGTGGGATCCGGAAGTCCCATTCGAGGATCCTCGGCCGCGGTCTAGCGCAGATCCAGCCCCCGGGGCAAGCGGCCGGCGGGCCAGTCGAGTAGCGCCACCGCCTGGGCGCAGGCGAACCGGTCTGTCATCCCGTCGACGTACGCCACGACCGCACCCAGGGTGTCGGGCTGCGACTGGTGGAGCGCCCCGTCCGGGAGATCGGCGGGATGGCCCAGGTAGTGCTCGACCAGGGCCTCCAGCATGGCGATCACCGTGGTCGCCTGGCGGCGGGAATCAGGCCGGAGATAGATGCGCTCGTGATTGAAGCGCCGGAGAGAGGCCAGGGTGTCGGCCGCCTCGGCGGACAGACCCACCAGCCCGGCGCCGGTGGTTGTGGTGATGATGTCGGCGATGAAAGCCCGCAGTTGGGCGGAGCGGGTCACCCCGCAGCGCTCCGTCACCTGGGGCGGCAGATCGCCGACGTGTACCACTCCGGCGTGGACGGCGTCCTCGAGATCGTGAGCGCAGTAGGCGACCCGATCGGCCAGGCTGACCACCTGACCTTCCGGCGTCCCGGGTGAGGGGCGCGACCAGGAGTGGTTGCGTATCCCGTCGAGGGTCTCCGCACACAGGTTGAGTGGCGCGGCGGTGACATTGGCTCCCCAAACGGCGTGGTCGAAATCGGGAACGAACCTCCCGAGGGCGTCTTCCGACGCATGCCCACCCGGGCCGTGGCCGCAGTCGTGGCCGAGAGCGATCGCCTCGGCCAGGGCGACGTTGAGGCGGCAGGCGGTGGCGATGGCCGTGGCCACCTGGGCCACCTCGAGGGCGTGGGTCAGGCGGGTCCGTTGGTGGTCCGCCGGGAAGATGAACACCTGGGTCTTGCCAGCCAGGCGGCGGAAGGCGGTGGAGTGGAGGATCCGATCGCGATCGCGCTCGAAGCACGTGCGCCACGGGTCGGGCTCCTCCTCCTCGGCTCGGTGGCCGGCGCCGTGCGATCTGGTCGCGCCCGGGGCCAGGCTCATATCCTCCGCGGCTTCGCGGTCCTCGCGATCGAACGCCTCGAACGACCCGACCCGCACCGCGTCCCCGCCGACATGAGCCTGCCAGAGAGCGTCGCCGACGCGCTGGCCCGCCATGGTGGCCGTCCAGCGCTCTGCCCGGGTCGTGTGCTGGTCTTGCACGATATGCACGCTACCGGCCCCCTGAGACGATCGACGGGACCGGACCGAACGGCCCGATCGTCGTTCGTCGCGAACCGCCTGGCCTTTTCCCTCGATCCGGAGCCTACGATGGGGCGGTCGTCACCGCCCGCAAGGAGAACCCGCCGTGGACGTCCGTATCGGTGTTACCCACACGCCAAGAGAGATCGAGGTCGAGTTGGCGGAAGGCAGCGACATCGACTCCCTTGTCGGTCAGATCGAAGACGCCGTGTCCGGGACCGGGATGCTGTGGCTCACCGATCGGCGCGGGCGGCGCGTCGGCGTGCCCGCCTCCAAGGTGGCCTACATCGAGCTCAACACCGGCAGCGAGGATCGCCGCGTCGGCTTTGGTGCCGCGCTGCGCTAGGTGCGCTCGGTGAGCGAGGTGCATCAGGTGCGCCGCCCGCCCCCGGGCCGCCCCTAACGTCCGGTCGGCGTTTGATCGATCTTCTCGATCGCAAACTGGTTTTCGTCACCGGAAAAGGAGGCGTGGGCAAGACTGCCATCGCCGCGGCCCTGGCCTGGCTCGCCGCGGACCGAGGACTACGGACCCTGGTCTGCGAGGTGGACGCCAAGGGCAACCTGGCGGACTTCTTCGAGACGGCTCCGACGCGCTTCGACGAACGGGAGATCGCCCCCCGACTGTGGGCGATGTCGATGGACACCGAGGCTTCGCTCAAGCAGTACCTGTCGCTGCAGCTGAAGGTCCCTTTGGTGGCGAGGGTCGGGCCGCTGGCCAAGATGTTCGACTTCGTGGCGTCGGCCGCTCCGGGCGTGAGGGAAATCGTCACGGTTGGCAAGCTCTGTTGGGAAGTCAAGGAGCGCCACTACGACCTGATCATCGTGGATGCCTCGGCCAGCGGGCACATCGTCGGCCAGCTGGCCGCACCTCAGGCGATCAACCAGCTGGTGCAGGTCGGGCAGATCCGCCAGCAGACGGGTTGGATGCTCGAGATACTCGAGGATCCGGCGATCACCGGGCTGGTGGTGGTGGCGACGCCGGCCGAGATGCCGGTACACGAGACGGTCGAGCTGACGGCGCGCCTGCACAGTGAGACCAACGTCGACCTGGCCGCGGTGGTCGTCAACCGGGTTCTGCCCGAGCTGTTCAGCCGGGGTGAAGAAGACATCTTCGAGCAGCTGGCGACGGCAGAGGGGGAGTCTCGCCTCGACGCCGTGCTCGACGGGCCTTCGGCGCCGCTCATGGAGGCGGCCCGACTGACGGTGACGATGCGACGTTCGCGCACCGAGCACCTCGAACGCCTGCGCCACGCCGTGGACCCCGGCGTGCCGTTTCTCTATGTGCCGTACCTGTTCTTCCGCCGCCACGGCCTGCGCGCCACCCATCAGCTGGCCGACGCCCTGTCCGCCGAGCTGGGCTACTGAGGCGGTCGCCCAGTGCCCACCGCCAAGCGGGCTCCGGTCGCGGCCTCGTCCCGGACCGTGGAAAGCATCGAGGCCCTCCTCGAGGCCAAAGAGATCGTGATCGCGTGCGGGTCCGGCGGCGTCGGCAAGACCACCACGGCGGCCGCCGCGGCGGCCATGACTGCAGTTCGCCACGGCGGCAGGGTGCTCGTCGTCACCGTGGATCCCGCTCGCCGGCTGGCCCACGCCTTGGGCCTGGAAGGCATCGGCAACGTAGCGAAGCGGGTCCCCCCTGAGGCCTTTCGATCATGCGGGGTGCGGCCCCGGGGCGAGATGTGGGCGGCGATGCTCGACACCAAGCAGAGTTGGGACGATCTGGTCTGCCGCCATGCGCCCGACCAGGAGACCATCGAACGTATCCTGGCCAACCCGCTGTACCAGAACATCTCCGGCCGGTTCGTCCAGAGTCACGACTACATCGCCATGGAACGGCTCTACGAGATCCACTCGGAAGGCAACTTCGACTTGATCGTCGTCGACACACCACCGAGCCGCAACGCCATCGATTTCATCGAGGCCCCGCAGCGGATGGCCGAGTTCTTTTCCTCCCGATTGTTGCGGCTCCTCATCGCGCCCTACCGGAGCCGCATGGTCAACCTGGCTTCCCGGCCTTTCTATCAGGTCGCCGACCGGGTGCTCGGTTCGCAGTTCCTCGAGGACATCGCCGAGTTCTTCATCCTGTTCCAGACCATGTACGCCGGCTTCGTCGAACGGGCCCGGGCGGTCGAGCGCCTCCTGCAGGATCAGCGGACGACCTTCATCGTGGTGAGCACGTTGGAGGCCGCGCCGGTTCGCGAGGCCGAGTTCTTCATCCTCGCCCTCCAAGAGAGGAACTTTCACCTCGGTGCCCTGGTGCTCAACCGGGTGTTGCCCGACTACCTGCTCGATGACGACGCCGACGGGCGAGGGGCTCGCTTGTCGGACGAGGCAGCAGAGCTGGCCGGCTCTGAGGAGCTGGCCGCCTGGCTCGGCACGGACCGGGGCCAGCTGACCCGGGTGCTCGGCGAAGTGGGTGCGAACTTCTGCAACCTGTCAATCGTCGCCCGGCGCGAGGCGGCCCTGCGCAGCGAGCTGCGCCTGGCCCCTGATGTGGTGGCGACCATCCCGGAGTTCGAGTCGGACATCCACGATCTGTCCGGTCTGCTCCGGCTCGGCGAGCGGATCTGGGCGTGACCGGACGAGGCGCCTGAAAGGGGTCGGGAGCGAACATGGCCACGCTGGCAGAACTGGTACAGGAGCACACTGACCTGGAAGGTCCGGTCGTCGCCCATCTCCAACGGCTGGTGGCCGGGTGGGGCGTGCTTTCCGACCTGTGCTTCGCCGACCTGTTGCTCTTCGCGCCGCTGCAGGGACGAAGCGAGGACTTTGTCGTGCTCGGCCAGGTCCGGCCGACGACCAGCCAGACCCTCCACCTGGAGGACCTAGTCGGCCGGGTGGTTGGCCCCGAGGAACGTCCCCTGTTGGCCCGGGCCTGGCACCTGGGCAGTGTGGTGGAAGGGGAGATCGTCATCCCCAGTCGCAGTGAGCACGCCCGGCTGGTCTGCATCCCCGTCCGCTGGGAGGGGCGGCTCTCCGCCCTGCTTACCAAGGAGTCGGCGCTGTCGGTCGGCCGTCGGCTCGGGCAGCTGGAGCGAACCTACGTCGAGGTCTTCGACCGCCTGGCTCGCATGCTGTCGCAAGGGGAGTTTCCTTTCCCGTCGACGAGGTCGTCACGGCCGAAACCCCGCGAGTGGGCGATGGGGTTCTGGTCCTGGACGCCAGCGCCAGGGTGGACTACGCGTCGCCGAACGCGGTGAACGCGCTGCACCGCATGGGCCTGTACTCCGGCATCGATGGTGTGCGTCTGGATGAAGCCGGCCTGCCGCAGTCGGCGGTGGCGCTCGCCTATCAGAACCGACTGCCGATCACGGAGGAGATCGGCGACGGGAGTGACACCGCCCTGGTGCTGCGCTGCGTGCCGCTGATCGACAACGGGGCCGTCACTGGGGCCCTCGTGCTGGTGCGCGACGTCAGTGACCTACGACGCCGCGACCGTCTCCTCCTGTCCAAGGATGCGGCCATCCGGGAAGTCCACCACCGGGTCAAGAACAACCTGCAGACCATCTCGTCGTTGCTCCGGCTCCAGTCTCGGCGCATGCCGGCCGGCGAAGCCCGGCACGCCCTCGAGGAGTCCGAGCGGCGGGTCCGAAGCATCGCGGTGGTCCACGAGATCCTGTCCCGGGACACCGCCGACGCCGTCGATTTCAACGACATCCTGCCGTCGCTGGCCCGCATGGCCGAGGATCTCGGCCGGGACGACCGGCCGGTGCTCGTCGAGTACCACGGCGAGGCCGGCCAGCTGCAGGCGTCGCTGGCGACGCCGTTGGCCGTGGTGATCACGGAGTTATTGCAAAACGCGGCGGAGCACGGGTGGGGGGAGGGGGCCGGCTATCCCGGTGACGACCACGCCCTCTTGGCCTCCGACGCATCGGTGGGCCCGCCCGGCAAGAAGCGACCGTTGCGAGTCGACGTCGAGCTCTGCCGCTCCGACGGGGAGCTGCGGGTCACCGTTCGGGACAACGGGGTCGGTCTGCCGCCCGGATTTTCCATCGACGACACTTCCAGCCTCGGGCTGTCGATCGTCCGCAGCCTCGTCGAGACTCAGATGGGAGGGACCATCACCATGCACACCGACGGGGGCACGCTGGTGGAACTGGTCATCCCGGTCCAGCCGCCGTCCGACGACCTGGAGAGCCTCTGATCCGGTTGCCGGAACGAACTCCGGTAACGACTGAGGTAATCAGGAAGCCCGGCGCTGCCTGGCCAGCCACGCTTTGCGTATCTTCCGCCGCTCCTCCTCCGAGGTGCCGCCCCATATCCCGGACTCTTGGTTGGTTGCCAGTGCGAACTCCAGGCAGGAGCGCTGCGCTTGACACTCGGTGCAGACTGCCTTGGCGGCATCGATCTGTTCCACGGCCGGGCCGGTGCTGCCGACCGGGAAGAACAGGTCAGGATCGGTATCGCGGCAGGCCGCCTGATCTCGCCAATCGTCGACGTCCCATTCGATGTTGCGGCTCCAGGTGAGGGCCACGCAAACGCCACCTCTTTCCAGGCGAGATTGTGAAAGCATTCACGTACAATAGAAGGCTCAAGTGGGCGTCCACCGAGCGTTTGACAGCGTAAAGCGCGCTGCAGGCGAATGCAAGGCTTCGCCCGACCAAATTCTTAGGAAACTCCCAGGTCAGAGCCCACGAAATCGATCTCTACGAGTTCTGGTCGGTGACGGGCGCGATCAGCCGCAACTGACCCGGCTCCCATCGAAATTCCAGATGCGTGCTATCTCCGAGATGGTCGCCATCCACCTGGTAGGGCGTGGGTCGGTAGGGGTTGATCACGGCTCGCACCACGTCGTCGACCAGGACCACCTTGCGGTGCCGGCGGAAGTGGCTGCCGCCCCGGAGGGCGCTGGCGGCCAGCCCCAGCAGGGTGACGGCCCCCATCGATCGCAGCACGGCGACGCTCAACGGGCTGTCGAGACCGATACCCGGTGCGACGTCGAAGGGTCGGGTCCCCAGAAAGGTGTAGGGGTTCGTCTTGAGGCAAATGGCGAAATACCCGTCGTCGACGGTCACCGTCTCGCCGTCGCGCCGGTGCAGCTCGACCGCGAAGTGCGGGTGCCGGCGGTCGTAGTGCCGCGCCCACGTGTCCAGGGCGGCGTAGGCGAAGAACGCCCCGCCGAGGTGGCGCTTGATCGCGACCCGGCGCTCCACCTGGGCCACCACTGCGGCGTCGAAACCGACGCCGACGTGGAACAGGAACACCCGCCCGTTGACGTACCCCACGCTGATCGGGCGAATCCCGCCGGGCCCAGAACCCAGCGCGCCCAGCAATTCTCCCGTCGCCTCAATGGGATCGTTGGTCATGCCGATGGTGCGGGCGAAGACGTTGGTCGATCCGCCCGGCAGGATCCCGAGTGCACAGGCGGTCCCGGCGACCCCGTTGGCGGCCTCGTTGAGCGTGCCATCGCCCCCGAGGACGATCACCGCGTCGGTGCCTTTGGTCGCCGCCGCCTGCGCCAACCGGGTGGCGTGCCCCCGGCGGCTGGTCTCGGCCACGGTCACCTCATGGTCGGCGGCGAGCGACTTCTGAATGACCACCCGGGCCCTCGCCGTCACCGACGAGGCCGACGTGTTGACTATCAGCAGGAGACGCATGCTCAGCCTTAACCGTCCCCGGCCGCCCTCGACTGCCTGGCCAACGACCTGAGCTGGGCGACGCTCCGGGTCAACAGGCGAGACACCTGCATCTGGGAGATCCCGAGATGGCGGGCGATCTCGGTCTGGGTCATGCCCTCGAAGAACCGGAGCTCCACCACCTCCCGCTGCCGCGGTGACAGTTGCTCCAGGAGCGGTACCAGGGTGGCGCGTTCCTCGGCGCGGGCCAGGTCCACGTCCTCCTGACCGAGTCGCTCGCCGAGCGGCTCCGGGGCGTCGGTATCGGCGCGCGGCACGTCGAGCGAGGCGAAGCGGTAGGCCTGGCCGGCTTCCAGGGCTTCCAGGACGTCTTCTTCTGATACCTGCAGCTCGTTGGCCAGCTCGGCGATGTTGGGCGAACGACCCAGCTCCTGACCGAGCGTGTCCACCACCTGGCTCAGGGTCAGGTAGAGCTCCTGCATCCGGCGCGGGGCTCGCACCGCCCAGCCTCGGTCGCGCAGATGCCGCTTCAGCTCGCCGACGATGGTGGTGGTGGCGTACGTGGAGAACTCGATCCCGAGCTTGGGGTCGAAGCGCTCGACCGCCTTCAGCAAGCCCAACGATGCGACCTGGATGAGATCGTCGAGGGGCTGGCCGCGATTGGCGAAGCGCCGGGCGAGGTACGCGGCCAGACCCATGTGGGCCACGACCAGTTCGTCGCGCAAGGTCACGTCGCCGGTCGCCGCGTAAGCGGCGAAGGTCTCTCGCAGAGAGTCCCGTTCAGGCACCGGCAGTGGCCGAGCTCTCGTGGTGCCGCTTCAACAGGCGGAACTCCGGGCCTTCGGGCCCGTCGCCGAGATGGTGTTCGTCGACCAGGGCACCGAGGATCACCGCCGACAGCTGGCTCAGGCCGACGGGCATGTCGTCGTCGAACCGGCCCTGGCCCTCCACCACCAGGCCCTCCTCGTCGAGGGCGTAGCGCAGCTCGACCATTCCCAGCCGTCCGTCGGTGCCGGTGAGCCCGAAGCACAGCTCGTCGATGGCGAGCCGCAGGTCCTCTACTTCGTCGTAGCTGAAGCCCAACCGCCCGGCGAGACCGGCGGCGGTCACTCGGGCCAGGCGCAGAAACTCCGGTCGCGCCGGCACCACCAGTCGCACTTCGTCGCGGGATTCGTCGCGGGCAGCCACGACCAGCCGACGGTAGCAGCCTGCCTGCGGTTCGGGTGGCGCCGTCACAGGGCCGTGGAGAACAATGAAGTCATGAACGTTGTCGTCTGCGTCAAGCAGATCCCCGACCCCGCGGCCCCAGGAAAGCTCGATCCGACCACCCACACCCTGGTGCGGGTCGGCAAGTTGATTCTGGACGAATCCGATTCCTTCGGCGTGGAGATGGGCCTGCAACTGGCGGAGCAAGCGGGCGGCGGTGAGGTGACGCTGGTATCAATGGCCCCCCACAACGAGACGAGCGGGTTGCGCACGGCGCTGGCTATGGGAGCGGCCAAGGCCATCCTGGTGAGCGACCCCCTTCTGGCGGGATCGGACGCCCTCGGGACGGCCAAGGTGCTGGCCGCCGCGATCAAGCGGGCCGAGCCGGATCTGGTGATCGCCGCGACCGAATCGACTGACGGCTATACCGGCACCCTCCCGGTGCAGGTCGCCGAGTTGCTCGGTCTGCCATCGGTGACCTTTTCAAAAAAGGTGACCGTCGATGGCGGCAAGGTCCACGCCGAGCGTCAGACGGAGGCCGGCTATGACGAGGTGGAGGTGCCGCTGCCAGCCCTCATCACGGTGACGGCGGGGGTGGTGGAGCCGCGGTATCCGTCGTTCAAGGGCATCATGGCCGCCAAAGGCAAGCCGGTCGAAGAGCTGACGGTGGCCGACATCGGTCTCGACGCCGGTCAGGTGGGCGCAGCCGGCTCAGGCCAGGAGGTCGTTTCGGTGCAGCCGGCGGAGGCTCGCCAATCGGGCGAGATCGTGGTCGACGAAGGCGACGGGCACGAGAAGATTGTGGCTTTCCTCGAGCAGTTGAAGCTCATCTAGTGGCCACGGGCCGAAGCGGCGCGCAGATCAGGATCCTTAGCGAGAGAGAGGCGTAGGAACGGATGGCATTGGACAAGGTGTGGGTGGTTGTCGACCGAAGCGTGGATAAGGCGTCAGCCGCCTCACTCGAATTGCTCAGCAAGGCGCGCCAGCTGGCGACCACGGTCGAGGGGATCACGTGGGGTGATGCCGGGCTGCTGGCCGCCGAGGTCGGCGCCCACGGCGCCGGTGCGCTCCACACGGTCGCCGACCTCGGCGGTGGGCTTCCAGGCCCGGCCGTGGGCGCGGCCGTAGCGGCGCAAATAGCAGCGGGCGGTGCCCCCGATGCCATCCTCGTGCCCCAGAGCTACGACGGTCGGGACATCGCCGGGCGGCTGTCGGCCCGCATCGACCGGCCCGTTCTCACCAATATCGTCGGGCTCGAGGCCGGCGATGCCGGGCTGGTGAGCGAACACGCCATCTTCGGCGGCACCGAGGTCCTGAAGGCCCGCTTCACGGGAAGCGCGCCGGGGATCTTCGTGATACGGGCCAAGTCCTTTGCCGCTGAGCCCGGCGCTGGCGGCCCGGCCACCGTTGATACCTGGGCGGTTCCAGCCCTAGGGGCGGAAGGATCGGCGACGGTTCTTGGCTCCCACGTGGAGGAGAGCGAAGGACCGAAGCTCGACGAGGCGGCCGTCGTGGTGTCCGGTGGGCGCGGCCTCGGCGAGGCCGGCGGCTACAAGATGATCGAAGACCTGGCCAAGCTGCTCGGCGGTGCGGCCGGGGCGTCGAGGGCCATCGTCGACGCCGGCTGGGTTCCGTACTCCCACCAGGTGGGCCAGACCGGCAAGACGGTCAAGCCCACCGTCTACATCGCCGCCGGCATCTCCGGTGCCACCCAGCACATGGTGGGGATGAAGAGCTCCAAGAACATCATCGCCATCAACAAAGACCAGGAAGCGCCCATCTTCTCCATCGCGGACCTCGGCGTGGTGGGCGATGTCAACAAGGTGCTGCCCAAGCTCATCGAGGCCCTCCAGCAACGCAAGTAGGGCGGGGCCGGGGGGCCAGGGGGCGGCCGCTCGATTCGCCCAGCCCTGACCACTTCGTGGCGCGCCCACTTTGGCTTCGAGCTGCGCTCGTCGCTTCGGGGCTGGTGTTCGTCGCTTCGTGGCTGCGCTCGTCGCTTCGGGGCTGCGCTCGTCGCTTCGGGGCTGCGCTCGTCGCTTCGTGGTCGAAGATGACAACAACGTGACACGCGTTTCCGTCGTCGTGGCCACTCGTGTCACGTTGTGGTCCTTGTATATGACAACAAGGGGACACGAGTGCGCCTTTGCGAATTAACCCGTGTCGCGTTTATGTTCCGGGCGACGGGCCGCCCTCAAGCGATCAGACGAGTGGCCAGGGGTAGTGGCGACGATGCCGGGGCTCGGGCAGTCGTCCCAGCCGCAGGATGAGCCGGATCCGCTCTTCGAGGGCGGCGCGCTCCTCCTCGTGCAGCAGGGCGGTCAGGGGGGGCGCGAGCCCCTTCTCCGCCAACCGTTCGAGATCCCGGGCGTCCTGGTCCTCGAGGGGCTCGCCGGCGAAGTCCCAGATGACGGTCCGCAGCTTCGGTTCGGGATGGAAGCAGAGGCCGTGGTCGATCCCCCAAAGGTGGCCGTCGGCGTCGAGCAGGCAGTGGCCGCCCTTGCGGTCGGCGTTGTTGGCGATGATGTCGAAGGTGGCCATCCGCTTGAGGGCCGGGTGGTGCTTCTCGTCTTCGAGCAGCGTGAAATAGTGCTGCTCGAAGTCGGCATCCACGAAACGCTGGAGTGATCCGGCCTGGAGCGGGCCGTCATGGCGGGTGACCGTCTCGGGGACCATGCGCCAGCCGAGCGCCTCGGCCAGCTCGTAGGCCGCAACCTCGCGGTAGTACAGGCCGTCAGGGAAATCCCAGAGCGGACGCTCGGCCCGGTGCGGCTTGTACACGGCGTCAGTCCGATCGTCGCCGTCGGTTACCGTCACCAGGTAGGTGCCGTTGCTGCTCCAGGGCATACGGCCCTGGATCTCGATCCGACCGGACGTCAGCAGGTTCAAGGCGCGGGCGGTCGGTGGCCGTTGGTCCGCGGGCACGAGTGACCTTCGGGATCGATGGGATGTCCGCACAGGGCGCACGTTGGTCGGCCCGCTTGGACGAGGTCCATTCCTCTGCGGACGATGGCCGCGGCGATGGGCCGGGTCAGGCTCATCCTCCCGACGCCCCGGTCCGGATCCATCTCGCTCGGCTCTCCAGCCTCCGCCCCGAGTTCTGCGCTCTCGGCATCACTGTCGTCGTCCTCGGTGCCGATCTCTTCGGCCAGGATGACGATGCGATCCGCCTCGCTGTCGTAAGCCAGCTGCAGGCCACCAACCGCCCACTCCGCCAACACCGGTTCGGCTAGCGCCATGGCGGCATCGTCAGGGATCGATTCAGGAACGGGCAGATCGGACAGGATCTCGGCGAGGAACTGGGCGATGGCCGCAACCTGCTGCTTCTCCAGCTTCAGGGTGATCAGCTGGTTGTCCTGCCGGGCCTGAAGGTAGAAGGTGCGCTGCCCGGGCGAGCCGACGGTACCGATCGTCGCCCATTCCACATCGGAGAGCTCGAACGAACGGCTCATCTCGGCTCGCCATTTCCGGTGCGGGACACGGCCCAGGCAAGCCCGGACGCGGATGGCCAGCGCTTGGTAGCCGCGGAGCGAAACTGATGCGGCCGGATCATGAGGGCTGCAGTTCCTTCAGCGATCCCGTCGAGTTGACGGTGAGGACGGCGGGCCCGGTTGCGCCATAGCTGATGGCGGTCACCGAACAGGGAGAGATCACAATTCGCTGGAACAGATCCAGGTGCGTGCCCAGGGCATGAGCGACGACCGCTTTTATGGGATCGGCGTGGGAGACGGCGATGATGGTTTCGCCTGCGTGGCGACTGCGCAGATCCGCAATCGTCTCCACCATCCGGGCCTGCATTTCCGAAAAGGACTCCCCGCTCGGAAAGCGAAACCCGCTCGGATACCGCTGCACCGACGACCACTCCGGGAGCTTCATCAGCCGCTTGAGCTCACTTCCGGTCCAATCGCCGAAGTCGCACTCGATCAAGCCGCGAGCCAGGCGGACCCGCAGACCCAGGGCGCGCGCCACGGGGCTGGCGGTCTCGCGGGTCCGCTCTAGCGGAGAGGCGTAGATCGCCGAGATGCCAGGCCGGGCGCCGTTTTGAGGGGACCACGCGGCCAGACGCTCGGCCAGCAAAGAGGCCTGGTCGCGGCCGGCGTCGGCCAGGTGCAAGCCCGGGGCTCGACCGGGGAGAACCCGACCGGTACTTGGCGTCGTGGCGTGACGGACCAGGAGCACGAGCGTGGCGCGAGGCGGTTGTGGCTTGTTCGAAGTCGCCATCTTCCCTGCCAACCTAGTGTCTGAGACGTGGAAGGCGGCCGAGGGTCAAGGAGGGGGACGCGCTCGTCGGGCTGACCACGTTGGAGCGGGAGATCGTCGCCTGCCGAGCCTGCCCCAGGTTGGTGGCGTGGCGGGAGGAGGTGGCCGCGACCCGGCGAGCCGCCTACATCGATCAGGAGTACTGGGGCCGACCGCTGCCGGGTTTCGGCGACGCCTCGGCCTCGGTCGTCATCGTCGGCCTGGCCCCCGCCGCCCACGGGGGCAACCGAACGGGGCGCATCTTCACGGGGGATCGCTCCGGGGACTGGCTGTACGGATCGCTCTATCGAACCGGTCTGGCCAATCAACCCACGTCCACGGCGCGCGATGACGGCCTGCACCTGCAAGACGTCTGGGTGACCGCCTCAGTGCGGTGCGCACCGCCGGCCAACCGACCGACACCCGAGGAACGGGACCAGTGCTTCCCGTTCCTGCAGCGCGAGGTCGCCCTGCTGACCTCGATGCAGGTTGTCGTGGCCCTCGGTCAGTTCGCCTACGACGTGGTGTGCAGACTGCTCGGCGTCGTTCGGCGGCCGCGCTTCGGCCACGGCGTAGAGGCGTCCGCTCCCGACGGGACGCTGGTGATCTGTTCGTACCACCCCAGCCAGCAGAACACGTTCACTGGCAAGCTCACCGAGGCCATGCTGGACGCCATCTTCGTCCGGGCTCTGGAGGTGGCGAATCCATGATGCGAGCTCCCGTGCGCCCAGCTGAGTAGGGTCCTGGCCCGTGCCCGAGTTGCCGGAAGTCGAGGGGTATCGGGCCTTGGCCGAACGATGCGCCCTCGGTCGCACCATCGGAGCCGTGGACGCGCCCGACGCCTGGTACCTGAAGCGCGGACTGGTTGCTCCTGCGGCCACCTCTGCGCTCGTGGGCAATCAGTTTTTGACGGCGCGTCGCCGGGGCAAGCTCCTCCTGCTCGACGCCGGCCCGCCCGACGGCGATCCTGTGGCGGTGCTCGGGCTGCATTTCGGCATGAGCGGTGTTCTGATCGTGGACGGCCAGGCCAGCCTGGATCGGCTGCTTTACGCACCGGCTCTCGGCGAGAAGCGGCACGACCGGTTCACCGTGCACTTCGACGACGGCGGCTGGATGGCGATGCGCGATGCCCGGCGGCTCGGCGCGGTCGAGCTCGATCCAGACGAGGACCGTCTGGGACCTGACGCCCTCACCGTCAGCGCCGCAGACCTGGCGCACGCCCTGGATGGCAGCGCCGCGCCGCTGAAGGCTCGCCTGCTCGACCAGAGTCGGCTGGCGGGGGTGGGAAATCTGATCGCCGACGAGATCCTGTGGAGAGCCGGCCTGGCGCCGGGGCGGCCGGCCGGATCGCTGACCCCCGCAGAGGTGCGCCGCCTTCACCGCACGTTGTCCAAAGGTCTCGCCGAGCTGATCCAGCGGGGGGGATCGCACACCGGTGATCTGCAACCGCAACGACACCCGGGCGGTCGCTGCCCACGAGACCGCACCCTGCTCAGCCGGTCGGTCGTGGGAGGGCGGACGACGTGGTGGTGCCCCCGGCATCAGCACTGACATGGGCACCCCGGGCTCGACAACAACGCCAAGGCCAATACGCACGCGGCTCCGCGCACAGACCGCCGCGCCGGCGAAGATGGTGTGCAGCTCGCTGGTGATCGCCCGATTGCTGGCGTCGGTGTAGGCCGGGCAATTCGTCGGGTGACCGGGGCAGAGCGTCAGTGGCGAACCGATCTTGGCCTGGGCCTCATAGAAGCGGCGGAGGGCGATCGCCGCCAGCGCCGAAAGACCGGCGAGCATGCCGACCGTCCGGGCCACCACGGCGAGGCTGCTGGCCAGGGCGTGGGCGGTCGGCGGGACGGCGCCGAGAATGGCCACGTTGATCGGCGCGATGGCGAGGCCGAACCCCAACCCGCATGCGATCAGCTCCACGTCGCTCCACCGGGGCGCGCCGCCGAGGGCGGTGGCAGACCACGACGACATGGCGACGAAGGCGGCCGTCGACAGCCCCATACCGGCTGCGGCGACGATCGACGCCCGGGCCCTGGCTCGCCCCCGACACAGGGCACCGCCCAGCACGGCCCCGATCGGTACGGCGATCAGGAAGCGGATCAGGACCGCCGCCGCACCCACCTCGGAGTCGGGATCCACCGTGGCCCGGGCGAAGAGGGGGACACCGACGAGGGCGGCCATGAGGGCGCCGCCGAGCGCCAGGTTGACGGCCAGGGCCCCCCACGCGGGCCGAGCCCCGAACGTGCCGCGGGGGATGAGCGGAGCGGCCGCCTTCCGTTGACGCCACCAAAACAGGGCAGCCAGGACCACGACGGCCGGACCCAGCCACGGCGCGCTGGAGGCGACGACCTGGCGGCTGGGATCGGCCGTGGAGAACAACACGACCACGCACGCCAGCCCGGCCGCCAGTACGACCGCCCCGGGCACGTCGGCCTGGCCGAGCACCTGACCGGCCTGCCCCAACGACACGAGAGGCCGAATCCGGGCCGGGGCGGCCAGCTCCCACAGCACGAAGACCAGCAGCACGCCGAGCGATGCGAGCATGACCGGCGTCGTGAACGGCGCCCAGGGACCGGATGCCACCGGCGCCCACGCCTGGCCGAACGTGGTGCTGGTGGCCAACGAGGCCGGCGCATCGAGGCCGAGGAGCAGGCCGGCCACGGCGGCCAGGGCGAGCCCGGCGCCGATCACGTCCGGTCGACCCGTTGGGCGCGGTGGTCGAACCGGAGGTGGTGGTCGAACCGTCGGAGGCGACGGGTCCTGATATTCGTCTGCGCGGCCGGACTCGACCGGGTGGACTCCGGCCGGGCCGCCGCCGGGGCGACTGGTAAGCCAGAAACCGAGCCCGGTCAGCCCGGCCACCGGGACATTGATCCAAAAGATCGCTCGCCACGACGCCACGGCCACGATGGCGGCGCCGTAGAGCGGCCCTATCACGCTGCCAAACTCCTGCACCGCCCCGACGACGCCCAGGGGTAGGCCGCGTTCGTCCGGCGGCCAGCGGGCTGCGACCATGGCCAGGGTCACGGGGAGCAGGCCACCGCCGCCGACCCCCTGTAACGCCCGCCCGAATACCGCCACCGGAAGGGTGTGGGCGGTGGCCGTGACGACCGACCCGGCGGTGAATGCACCCAGGCAACCGGCGAATACCGGTCCGGTGCCCGCCAGATCCGCCAGCCGCCCGATGAGAGGAAGGACCGCGGTGTAGCCCAGAAGGAAGCCGCTGATGATCGGCGTAGCCCGTTGTAGACGGTCGAGGCCCACGCCCACGCCGTTCATGATCGATGGGAGGGCGACCACTACCACGTAGGTGTCCGCCGCCGCCAGGAGGACCGCACCCATGGCGAGGCCCAGGCGCCACCGGTCCCGACTGCTTGGTTTCGACGGCGGCACTCAAGCCGGAGGCAGCGTGATGGTGACTGCCTCGCCGTAGTCGGTCAACGTGACGTCGAAGGTGCTGTTGCGGCTGGCGCTGGTGAAGGGACCGGTCAGCACCATTTGGCGGACCTGGTGGCTCCCCGGGTCGATGGCAGCCACCAGGGTGACGGGTTGCGATGGGTTGGCGTCGGGCAGCACGGGGATCACCGTTCCCGGCACGGTGGAGGTCACCTCGTCCAGCAACTCGCCGGCGATGCGCTCCTGGCCGGTGAGGCGCGGGTCCTTGCCGACGATCAGCAGGTTGCTCAGGCCGCGGGCCGGGTCGAGCAGCTGGGCCGGGTTCTGCAGGCCGTACGTGGAGGGTTCGGTCACGGTGTACTTGGTCTGGAATGGCAACAGGGCTTCGAAGACGTCGCCACTGGCGACCACCTTGACGCTCGCGTCGAAGCCTTTGATGGCGACGGTAAACGATCCCCGCATCTGGTCCGGCCTCACGATGTCGCCTTCTCCGCTGGTGATCGCCGTGCCGTCCGTGCTGACTCCGTGGCTGGCCAATGAGAAGTGGGCGGAATGGCTGGCGTCAACGGTGGCCTTGGCTTCGTGCAGCAGGGTAACCGGGGCGACCGAAGAGCGGGCGCGTGAGCTCGAACCGCAACCCCCGGCCAAGAGGGCGACGAGGCCGGCGACCACGAGGACGGCTGCACGGGACATGGGAAAATGGCCCTACCCCCCGGCGGGGTTCCACTCCGCCGGAAGGTGCTTGCTACCGTGCATCTGAGCCTCCAACCTGGTCAACGAGAGCCGAACGGCAATGGCCGCGACAAGGGGCCGGTCTCGCCCCCGGCGCTTCTCGGCCGATGTGCACAATACGGCCACCGGGACCGCCGCGCTTTGCGCGGTAGCGTGGCCGCCGTGACCGTCACCGAAGCTGGGACGGGCCCGGGAGGCGGCACGGCCGGGTGGGCTGACTACGCCACCCGGGTAGCGCGTCTGCAGGCCCAATATGCGGCCCTCCCGCCGGGTAGCCCGGTGCGGTTGGCCAAAAAGACGTCCAACCTGTTCCGCCCCCGGGCCAGGCACAGCTCTCCTGGCCTCGAGGTGCAGGCGTTCGACGGAGTCATCGCGGTCGATACCGATGCCCGCGTCGCCGATGTCCAGGGTATGACCACCTACGAGCATCTCGTCGATGCCACCCTTCCGCACGGCTTCATGCCGTTGGTCGTGCCCGAGCTGAAGACCATCACTCTCGGGGGCGCCATCACCGGTCTTGGCATCGAGAGCCCATCGTGGCGCAACGGCATGCCCCACGAGTCGGTGATCGAGCTCGACATCCTTACCGGCGACGGGCAGGTGGTCACCGCGAGCGCGGACAACGACCACGCCGATCTGTTCTACGGCTTCCCCAACTCCTACGGCACGCTGGGCTACGCCCTTCGAGCCCGGATCGAGCTCGAAGCGACCCACCCCTACGTCCATTTGCGCCACCTGCGGTTCCGGGATATCGAGAGCCTGGTCGAGACGCTCGAGGATGTCGATGCCACCGGTTCGTACGGCCAAGAGGACGTGCAGTTCATCGACGGCACCGTCTTTTCCCCAGAGGAGTGCTACCTCACCCTCGGCTCCTGGGCGGATTCGGCCCCAACCACGAGCGACTACACGAAGCTGGGCATCTATTACCGGTCGATTTCCAGGCGCGCCGATGACTGGCTGACCGTTCGGGACTACCTCTGGCGATGGGATACCGACTGGTTTTGGTGCTCGCGGGCATTCGGCGTACAGCGCCCGTGGGTTCGCCGCGTGGCCGCGCTGGGGAGTGGTCGTCTGTTGCGAAGCGACGTGTACTGGCGCGTCGTGGCCCTCGAATCCCGCTTCGGGGTGAAGGCAAGCGTCGACCGCCTCCGGGGGCTTCCAGCGCGTGAGAACGTGATCCAGGATGTCCAGCTCCCGGTCGGACGTCTGGCGGAATTCGTCGCCGACTTCCAGCGCGAAGTTCCCATCTCGCCGTTCTGGTTGTGCCCGCTGCGACAGCGCGACCGGGACGCCACCTGGGAGCTGTACCCCCTCGACCCCGCTACTCTCTACGTCAATGTCGGCTTCTGGTCGAGCGTGCCGCTCGAACCCGGCATGGACGCAAACCATCACAATCGCTGGGTGGAGGAGGAGGTGGACCGCCTCGGTGGTCGCAAGTCGCTCTATTCGACGGCTTTCTACGACGAGGAGCGGTTCTGGGACCTGTACAACGGTTCGGCTTACCAGGCGCTTCGGCAACGCTACGATCCGGCGGGACGTCTTCTCGACCTGTATGCCAAGTGTGTTCGTAACCGCTGACCCAGGGAGGTAAGGAAGAGCAATGGCACCTCGATCCCCGATCGCGCCGGCACTGGTGGGTCTCGTCCCCCAAGGGGCGCCCATCGCCTTCGCCGCCTACGACGGGAGCACGTCGGGTCCCGGCGATGCCGTCAGCCGAGTGATCGTCCGTGATGCCCGAGCCCTCCGCTACGTGGCGACTGCGCCGAGCGATCTGGGCCTGGCCAGAGCGTACGTGTCGGGCAGCCTTGACGTCGAGGGGGACATATTCAGCACGCTGGAGCTGCTGGCCGCAGATCGGGTCGGTGCGATCAGCTGGCCTGACCGCCTCGAGGTGCTGCGTCGGCTCGGTCCTGGCATCCTGCGGCCGATCGCCCCGCCTCCCGAAGAGACCCGCCCAGGGATGTGGTGGGGCCTGCGGCACTCGCTCCAGCGGGATGCCAAGGCGATCAGCCACCACTACGACGTGTCCAACCGCTTCTACGAATGGCTGTTGGGCCCGACGATGGCCTACACGTGCGCGGTGTTCCCCCGGGAGGATGCCACCCTCGACGAGGCCCAGGAGGAGAAGGTCGATCTGGTCTGCCGCAAGCTCGACCTGCAGCCGGGGCAACGTCTGTTGGACGTCGGGTGCGGGTGGGGAACCATGGTTATCCACGCGGCCAGGCACTATGGGGTCCGGGTCATCGGAGTCACTCTTTCCTCCCAGCAGGCCGAGTACGGCCGGAAGCGGATTGCCGAGCTGGGGCTCTCCGACGTGGCCGAGATTCGCCACGACGACTATCGCCACGTCTACGAAACCGGCTTCGACGCCGTCAGCAGTATTGGACTGACGGAGCACATTGGGGCGAAGAACCTGCCCGAGTACATCCGGTTCCTCGCCCATAAGCTGCGCCCACAGGGTCGGCTGCTCAACCACTGCATCACCAGGCCGGTGACCAACGCCAAAGCCAAGGCCGGCGGGTTCATCAATCGCTACGTGTTTCCCGACGGTGAGTTGGAAGGAGTCGGGACCATCGTGGCTTCCATCCAGGACAACGGTCTGGAGGTGCGCCACGAGGAGAATTTCAGGGAGCACTACGCCCGGACGTGCGCGGCCTGGGGTGCGAACCTCGACGCCCACTGGGACGAGGGCGTGGCCGAGGTAGGCGAGGGCACCGCCCGGGTGTGGCGTCTCTACCTGGCGGCGTCGCGGCTGGGTTTCGTCCAGCGGCGCATCGAACTGCACCAGGTCCTGGCCGTACGGACGGAACGGGGCGTGTCCGGCATGCCCCTGGTCCGACAGGATTTCGGACGTATGCGCGCCTCGGAAAGCGGTTTAGTCGGTCTTCACCACGAGGACCGAACAGTGGGCGCCGTGGGCGACTGAGTTCGGGACAGAGCCAAGCACGCGGCGGGGTCCTTGCATGCCCTTGCTCCCGACCACGATCAGGTCGGCCCCGCAGGACTCCGCGGTCGTCAAGATGGCGTCCGCCGCCGATCCGGCGACCGCGTGCGAGCGCGTCATCAGGCCTTCGCCCCACGCGGCGGCGGCCTTGTCAGCGATTTGCCGGGCTGCCTCGGTCTGGACGCCCTCGGCTGCGCCACTGCCCGCCATGGCCGCCCCGGACGCGGCGCCGATCCCGCCCCCGGCCTTCTTGTAGGCAGTCAGGACGTGCAGGTCCGCGCCCAGCTGGCGAGCCAGGCCGGCGGCTGCCATCACGGCTTTGTCTGCGGTCGCCGATCCGTCGGTTCCTACCAGTATCCGGTGGTATGGCATGGCGTCCCCCCTTCGGGCGGTGGGTGCAAACCTAACGGCCTGCCCGGCACCATGTTCCGGTGGCGTCAGCCGACCGTCAGCTAATCCCTCAGCCGACCGAGTTGGCCAGCATCCGGCGGCGGGCGATGATGCCGGCGTCGGGCCAACGCACGTCCTGCACCCATCGGAGATGCTCCATCACCTTGATCAGGATGGCACTCGTGTCGATCTCCAAACGGCGCACGCCGTGACGAGCGGAGGCCGGTTCGGCGTGGTGGAAGTTGTGCCACGACTCGCCGAAGGAAGGGATGGCCAACCACCACACGTTCTGGCTGCGGTCCTTGGTTTTGAAAGGACGGCGTCCCTTGATGTGGCACACCGAGTTGATCGCAAACGTGACGTGGTGCAGCACGCTGATCCGGACCAGGCTGCCCCACAGGAACGCGGTCAGCGCTCCCTTCCAGGACCACGTCCACAACCCGCCGAGCAGCGGTGGAATGAGTAACGAGGCGGTCACCCACAGGGGAAACGTTCGAGACACCCTCCTGATGTCGTCGTCCTCCAGCAGCTCGGGGGCGTAGCGGCGCTCGGAGGTCTTGTCCCAGTCGAACAACCAACCGACATGCGAGTAGAAGAAGCCCTTGGTCACCGCCCCGATGTTGCTCCCGTAGCGCCACGGCGAATGGGGGTCGCCCGCCTTGTCCGAGAACCGGTGGTGCTTCCGATGGTCAGCGACCCATTGCACCACGGGGCCCTGGATGGCCATGCTCCCCGCCACGGCCAACGTAACCCGCAGCCACCTTTTGGCCCGAAAGGCCCGATGGGTGAAATAGCGGTGGAAGCCGACGGTGATTCCGAGCCCGGTGAAGACGTACATCGCCCCCGCGATCACCGCGTCCTGCCAGCTGAGCAGGCCCCAGATCCACAAGATCGGGATGGCCGCCAGCACGGCGAGAAAGGGCACAACCAGGAACAGGAAGAGGGTGACCTGCGAGGTGAGGCTTTTGACGTCCGATGGCTCGAAGGAGTCGGGCGCAAGTGATGGTTCTGCGGGGCCGGGCGTATCCAGGATCGACTCGATGGTGGACAATGGACCTCGTCTCTCGCGGGGGGGCGCCACCGGTGGTCCGACAGAACTGGAAACCGGTCGGCAGGAGTCTCGCACGGTTTCGGGGCGCTTGTCGATCACCCGATGGCTGCGTTTGTCCGTAACCGTGGTCGTGCGGGCGGGGGCGTAGACCGACCGGCCCAGTAGGGTGCCTGTTATGGCGCTCTGGAGGTCGTCGATGCGGCTTGAGCAGTCCGTGCTTCGCTACTCAGGACGCCTGCCATCACCCCTCGCTGACGACGGGGGCGCCGTCGCCGAACCGGGCCCCGCCTGCTGGCGATCGCCCGCCGGTGGCTGGGAGGAGGACGGGTTCTCGTGAGCCGGCGGGTGTCGTATGCGGAGGCCACCCGGCAGCTCGCCGATCGCAATCCGGTCGTGGCCAAACTGGTGGCTCTGGCCGGTCCGATGCGGCTGCGGCCATCGTCGGAGACCCACTTCGAGGCGCTCGTCCGGGCCATTACCTTTCAGCAGCTGGCCGGGGCGGCGGCCACCACCATCCACGGCCGCCTGGTCGGCGCGCTTGCTGGCGCGGTCAAACCCGACCGGCTCCTCGCCCTGACCAACGACGAGCTCCGGGCGGCCGGCCTGTCGGCCAACAAGGCGGCGTCGTTACGGGACCTGGCTACCAAGGTCCTGGACGGCACGGTCGTGCTCGACCCGAGAGGGCTGGGCCGGGAGTCCGACGAGGAGGTCATCGCCCGCTTGACCGCGGTCCGGGGGATCGGAGAGTGGACCGCCCACATGTTCCTGATCTTCCAGCTGCGCCGGCTGGACGTTTGGCCCACCGGGGACCTCGGGGTGCGAAAGGGGTACGGGTTGGCGTGGGGTGTGCCGATGCCAACGAGCAAGGAGCTCGGCCCGCTGGGCGACGAGCTGCGTCCGTACCGATCCGTGGCTGCCTGGTACTGCTGGCGCGCCTGCGAGATTTACGCGGGCGCGGCCGACAGTGCGCTGACCCGTTGACCCGTTGACCCGTTGACCCGTTGATCCGTTGACCAAGACGTTGCTGTTCGTGCATCACACGGTGTCTCCGGCCACCCACGCGCTGGAGCTCGCTGTTTTGGCGGGCGCCACGGATCCTTCGATCGAAGGGGTCGAAGTGGTGGTCCGCCCCGCGCTCGTGGCGTCCGCGTCGGATGTCCTCGCCGCAGATGGCTACCTGCTCGGCAGTCCGGTCAATCTCGGCTACCTCTCGGGCGCGCTCAAGCACTTCTTCGATCAGATTTACTACCCGTGCCTGGACGCGACCAGGCGTCGCCCGTACGGGGTGTACCTGCACAGCAACAACGACGCCACCGGCGCCCTCCGGGCCCTCGACAGCATCGTCGCCGGGCTGCAATGGAGAGCAGCCCAAGCGCCGCTGGTCGTCACCGGCGAACCCGGGCCGGCGGAGCTGAGCGCCGCGACCGAGCTCGGTGGCGCCCTCGCCGCCGGATTGGCCCTGGAGGGGTGAGCTGGCGTTCGGGGGGCGCCGTCGTTTGGGGGCAGCGGTTGTTTGGGGGCGCCGTCGGTCACGGGTCGGCAGCCGCCGCCCGGACCGGATAGGGCTACCAAGGGCCATGGCCTCGTAGTAGAACGAGCCCGACCGGAGTGCGATCCAGGGGAGGAACCATGAAGACCAGGGCGGCAATCCTGTGGGAGGTCGGCAAGGACTGGAGCGTGGAGGAGATCGACCTCGACCCTCCGAAAACTGGTGAGGTGCTGGTCCGACTGGTGGCCTCCGGACTGTGCCATTCCGACGAGCATCTGGTCACCGGCGACCTGCCGGCCCCCTTGCCGATGATCGGCGGGCACGAGGGAGCCGGCGTGGTCGAAGAGGTCGGCCCCGGCGTGGAGTGGTTGGCTGCAGGTGACCACGTCGTCTTCGGCTTTGTCCCGTCGTGCGGCCGCTGCCCGTCCTGCACATCGGGGCAGGGAAACCTGTGTGACCTCGGCATGTTTCTTCTCGACGGCTTCCAGATCACCGACCACACCGCTCGCCACCACGCCCACGGCAGCGACCTGCGGCTCATGTGTCTTCTGGGAACATTCTCGGAGCGGACCGTCGTCAACGAGGCCAGCTGCATCAAGATCGACCCCGATATTCCTCTCGACGTCGCCAGCCTGCTGGGTTGCGGAGTGGTGACGGGTTGGGGGTCGGCGGTGTACGCCGCCGAGGTACGGGCCGGGGAGGACGTCGCGGTGGTCGGGATCGGAGGGATCGGGATCAACGCCGTGCAGGGCGCCAAGCTGGCCGGCGCCCACCGGATCTTTGCTATCGACCCCGTGCCTTTCAAGCGTGAAAAGGCGATGCAATTCGGGGCGACCCACACCGCATCGTCGATGGAGGAGGCGCAGGCGCTTATCAGCGAGGTCACTTTTGGGCGCATGGCGCAGAAGGTGATCATGACGATGGGGGTGGGGCGAGGCGACGCCCTGGCGCCCGCGCTGGCGATCAGCTCCAAGCGGGGGCGCGTCGTGGTCACCAACCTTCACCCGGCCCTCGAGACGGAGGTGACCATGAGCGCGCTCGACCTGACCCTTATGGAAAAGCAGGTGGTGGGTTCGCTCTTCGGGTCGGCCAACCCGAGGGTGGACATCCCCAGGCTGCTCGCCCTGTACCGCTCCGGGCAGCTCGATCTGGACGGGCTGGTCACGCGCACGTACCGCCTTGATGAGGTCAACGACGGCTACGAGGACATGCGCGAGGGGCGGAACCTCCGCGGCGTCCTCACCTTGTAGCGTCCGGCCGGGGGTCCCGAGGCCGGGGGTCCCGAGGCCGGGGGTCCCGAGGCCGGAGGTCCCGAGGCCGGGCGGGAGGCCGGGCCCGGACGGGGGCCCGAAGGCCACTTCGTTTTTGGTATCTAAACCGCGTATTACGCGGTTTAGATACCAAAAAAGAACCAGCCCCGAGTCCGAGCTGGCCTACCAGGGTGGCGATGGGATCGGGGCGTCTGGCTGAGCCGGGCGCGTCAGTCGAAAATCGGGCGGCGGGTGCGACTGCGTTTCAGCTCGAAGAATCCATCGGTGCCGGCCACCAGGAGCACGCCGTCCCACAGCTGGCCCGCAAGCTCGCCTCGGGGCGCCGGGCTGACCACTGGACCGAAGAAGGCCACCCCGTTGAAACTGATCACCGGGGTGCCGACCTCCAGGCCCACCTGGTCGATTCCTTCGTGGTGGGACGCCTCCAGGGCTTTGTCGTAGTGCGTGCTATTCGCGGCATCGGCCAGTGAGGCCGGCAGGCCGACCTCTTCCAGGGCGGCCACGATCGTGTCGTGGTTCCGCGGCAGCTTCCTCACGTGGAACCGAGTGCCGAGGGCGGTATAGAGGGGTAGCAGAATTTCGTCGTCCCGCTCCTCGGCGGCTGCGATGCACACCCGAGCCGGGCCCCATGCGTCCTTCATCAGGTCCTTGTATTGCTCCGGCAGGTTCTCCCGCCCGGAGTTGAGCAATGCGAGCGACATCACGTGCCACCTGGTGTCGATGGGCCGGACGTTTTGTACTTCGAGGATCCAGCGGGACGCGAGCCACGCCCAGGGGCACAGCGGGTCGAACCAGAAGTCCGCTACGTCTCGCGTGTCGCTCATCCTTCTGTGCAACCCGTGGCCTGAGGGCCCTCTTCCCGGCCCGTTCCGGCGCGGGTGAGGATCTCGGCGGTTGGCCGCACGGCTGGTCCCAGGGGGTTGCCCTGAGGGGCCCGTGAGGTCATCATGGTGGGGAGCTGCCTGAGTGACCGGGTGTGACGGGCTCGGGCAGGGACCTCGAGGCGCAACCTCCTCTTCGCACGTCACCGGCGTGCCCGCTCGCCGGTGAAGCCGGCCTCCCGCCGACCATGAGGAGGTTGCTGTCGTGTCCCGTTCCGTCGATCTGTTCATCGATGCTGACGTATCGCTCGCGGAGATGTCGGGTGTCCTGGGCGAATGCCTGGGTGCCCCGCTGCGTCCGGAGGGCCTTTCCGAGTGGGTGTTCGACCAAGGTCAGGTGCAGGCCAAGCTGTCCGAGCACCCCTACCGCGACGATGGAGAGCTGCTGTTCTCGCGGTACCGCTTCGTGGTCTCGGCTCGCGTGGCCAACGACGTGCGGCCCCAGGACAGCCCGCAAGCCGCTTTGCTCCGCCAGCTGGCGCACCAGATCCAACAAGGACCGGCCTGGCCGCTGTTGGTGGTCCACGATCTGCAGTACCGCGATGGTCTGCCGGCCCCCGGCCCGTCCCTTCGCATCGAGGATGCCGCTGGGGAGGGAGGCCCGGGAGCGGGAGCCCCGGGCGAGCGGGAGACCCGGGGGCGGGAGGCCCGGGGGCGGGAGGCCCGGGGGTGGGAGGCCCGGGGGTGGGAGGCCCGGGGGTGGGAGGCCCGGGGGTGGGAGGCCCGGGGGTGGGAGGCCCGGGGGACGAGAACGCGGTGGAGGGGGGCGCTGGCACGGAACCGGTCCGCGGGCGGCGGCCCGATCCCAACGGCGCGCCGGGTCTATCGCCAGAGGGGTCAGGCGGCCGTTGATGGCCGTCGGTGACGGCCTTCCGGAGGACCGTTCGTCCCCCGGTCGGGTGTGGCTTCCGGCGGTGACGGCGTCGATCGGGTGCGGCCGGACCCACGAGCGAGTGGGCGGCCGGTTCGACGAAACGGCCCGCCGCCTCAGCCACGAGGAGCTGCTCGTCGCCCAGGTCCTGGCGTCGGAAGGCCACGACGTCACCGCCCTTGGCGAGCGGCGCGACGGGGGCTCCACGGCCGACCTGCTGGTGTGCGGCCGGCCCCTGGAGGTCAAGTCCTGGCTCAGCCAGGACCAGCGGGGCGGGAGCCCTCCGCGCCGCAGCTCGGTGGTCAACAAGCTGCTCCATGCCGAAGCCCAGGCGCCGGCGGTCGTGCTCAACGCTCGCGGGAGCGGGCTGACGGCTGCCGTAGCCGTCGCGGGCATGGCCGAATACGCCCGACTGCGAAGGCCGACGGCGGTGAGTGGGGTGCGCGTGCTCGGGGACGGTTTCGACCTCGGGTGGGCGCAGCACGCCTCCGTGTGGAGGCGGCCGGAGCTGGGCGTTTGGCCGGTCGCCCGCGAGGCGAGGTGGCGGCCGTCCGGGCCCAACCACCGCGACTTCGGGGTCGGGCCCTAGTCTGGTCGTAATGAGGGCTCGCGGCACCAGGGTGCCGAGGTGACCGGGCCAAGCCCAGCGCCGGACGGAGTTGCTTCCTCGGAGGCAGCCTCGTGGTCGCAGCAGCTCACCGCAGTACTCGGGGGAGAAGCTGCAGCGGAGCGGGCTGCGGCGTTCGCGGCCCGCACGCCGGCGAGCTACCGGGAGCGGACGCCGCCCCAGGAGGCGGCCCTGGACCTGGCTGAGCTAGCTGCCCTGGCCGACATTCCGCCGGTTCGCGACGACGCCGACGGTTCCAGCGGGGCATTTGGCGGCCACCACCTGCTCGCCGTCCGTCCCGCGAGCAGTGGCGACGAATGCACATTCCGGATCCGACGGTTCGGTGAGAAAGGGATCGAGCTCACCCGATTTCTGCCCGTTCTGGAGAGCTTCGCCCTGGTCGTGGTCGAGTCGGTTCCTTACCTCATCGGGCCCGGGCCGGACGGCGAGCCCTCGGTCCACATCGACGACATCGGCGTTCGTATCGATTCCCCCTCCCGGCCGGCCGAGCTCCGGTTCGTGCCGAGCGCGGCACGGGCCGCGCCTCGTGGCAGCCATCGACGCCGTGGCCCGAGGCGAAACGGAGGTCGACTCGCTCAATCGGCTGGTCACCGTGGCCGCGGTCGACTGGCGACAGGTGACCGTCCTGCGGGCTTACCTCCACTACTGGTTGCAGTACGACTCCTCGAAGGCGCCGGCCGACCTGTGCGACCCCCTGGTGACGTATCCGGAGGTCGCTCGCAGCCTGATCGGCTACTTCCTCGCCCGATTCGCTCCGGCCGAACAGCTCTCGCAATTGCCGGAGGGGCCCCCGCCGGATCAGGTGGAGCGCCTTCGCTGTGTGACAGAGCTGGAGCTGGTTCCGCACTTTCAACAGGACCAGATCCTCCGCGGCTACCTGCGCCTCATCGACGCCACCCTTCGGACCAACTATTTCCAGACCGACGACGAAGGTCGCCATCGGCGCGCCCTGACGCTCAAGCTCGATAGTGCCCAGATTCCCGGCCTGCCCGCGCCGCGGCCGAGAGTGGAGGCGTTCGTCGATAGCCCCGCCGTATCGGGCATCCATCTACGGGCCGGCCTCATCGCCCGCGGCGGGATCCGGTGGAGCGAGCGACCCACGGATTTTCGCACCGAGGTCCTCGACCTGGCGTTTGCGCAAGTGAAAAAGAACGCCATCATCGTCCCCACCGGAGCCAAAGGCGGGTTCGTCTGCCGTCACCCGTCGAACCTTCGTCGACCGGGGCTGGCTGACGTCACCACGCCCGAGGAAGTGCGCGCCGCCTACGAGATCTTCGTCCGTTCCTTGTTGGACATCACGGACAACCTCTCGTCCGGCGAGGTGGTCACCCCACCAGCGGTGGTCGCCAGGGACGGACCCGACCCGTATCTGGTCGTGGCGGCAGACAAGGGAACGGCCACGTTCTCCGACCTGGCCAATTCGCTGAGCGCGGCCTACGGATTCTGGCTGGGCGACGCCTTTGCGTCGGGTGGATCGCACGGCTACGACCACAAGAAGATGGGCATTACCGCCAAGGGTGCCTGGGTGGCCGTCCGCCGGCACTTCAACCAGCTCGGCATCGACGTCCAGACCGAGCCGATCCGGGTCGCTGGGGTCGGGGACATGTCCGGCGACGTGTTCGGGAACGGGATGCTCTGCAGCGAGGCGATCCGTCTGGTGGCCGCCTTCGACCACCGCCACGTGTTCCTGGACCCCGATCCGGACCCCAAAGCGTCGTATGCCGAACGGGCCCGTCTGGCGGCTCTGCCCACGTCGAGCTGGGCGGACTACCAGCCCTCGGTCATCTCGGCCGGAGGGGGCGTGTGGTCGCGCGACGCCAAGCTCGTCCCCCTGTCGCCCGAAGCGCAGCGGGCCCTCGGAGTGGTGGCCGACGCCCTCACCCCTCCACAGCTGATCTCGGCCATCCTCGCCGCACCGGTCGACCTTCTGTGGTTCGGCGGTATCGGCACGTTCGTCAAGAGTCCCGAAGAGCCCGACGGGGCCGTAGGCGACCACACCAACGACCCCGTGCGGATCACGTCGGACCAGGTTCGAGCCCGGGTCGTGGCGGAAGGGGGCAATCTCGGCTTCACCCAGCAGGCTCGAATCCGTTACTCGCGCCGCGGCGGCCTGATCAACACCGACTTCATCGACAATGCCGCGGGGGTGGCGACTTCGGACCGAGAGGTCAACTGCAAGATCCTCCTGGCTCTTGCGGTGGAAGAAAACCGCCTCGACCCGGCACGGCGCGACGACTACCTCATGGCCTCAGCAACCGAGGTCGCCGACGAGGTGCTCCGCCAGGTCGACCACAGCGTCACTGCTCTCAGCCGCTCGGTCCCCGGAAGCGCTCGCCAACTCGATGCGTACGAGGCGCTCATCGACAGCCTCGAGCAAGCTGGGCGCCTCGACCGCCGGGTGGAGGATCTCCCGGACCGGGAAGAGCTGCAGGTACGCCGGCAGGCCGGCGCCGGCCTGATTCGTCCTGAGCTGGCGGTCGTGTTGGCCTACGCCAAATCGGATCTCGTCGCCGCCATCGAGGAGTCGACAGTCGGGCTCGACCCTGCCTTCCTCGATGCCGTTGGCCCCTACTTCCCCCGACCGATCCGTGAGGCCTTCGGCGATCTCACGCCCCGCCACCGGCTGTACCCACAACTGGTGGCAACCGACGTGGCCGGGGAGATCGTGGACCAGCTCGGGATCGTGTGGGCCCATGAAACGGCCGCCGAGCTCGGCCGCGATCTATCGGAGGTCGCCGCCGCGTTCTGGGCGGCCCGACAGGTGCTCGGGGCCGGGGAGCGCTGGAGCGAACTGGAATCGTCTCGCGCTGCGCTTTCGTCGGACGCCGAGGAGGCACTGCACCGGGTCATCAGCGACGCCGTCATGACCCTGGCCCGGGCGTACGTCACCGGGGCGGGTGATCTATCCCTGGCCGAACTCATTACTCGCGACAGTGGGTCGGCCCCCTCGGTGGTTGCGGCCATCCCGGAGGTCGCCATCAAGGCCGAGGAGGACTCGTTGGTGGCGCTCGGGTCCGACCGGGAGCTTGCTGACCGTTTCGTGCTGGCGGCGGCCCGGGCCGGAGTACAGGACGCCGGTCTGGTGGCCAGGGGTTCAGGTCGCTTGATCGTCGACGCCGTCCAGGCCCTCGATCTCGTCAATCGGGCTGCTGGCGGGGATCGGTTGGTGGAGGCCGTCACCCGGGCTCTTGCCACCCTGCCGCCGCCGAGCCGGTTGACGACATGGCAGGGCCGGGCCCTGCTCGACGACCTGTCGGCCTGGCGGGTCGCGGCGGCGGTCGACGCCCTGGCCAAGCCCGGACCCCCTGCCGAAGCGGTGACGGAGTGGGAATCGGCCCACGCCGCCGAGCTGGCCCGGGCGGCCGCGCTCCTCGCCACCCTGCGCGTGGACAGTTCTGATCCTCTGGCCATCGTGGCGCTGGTCCTGCGCCGCCTGCAGCTGGCGGTCTGAACGGATTCTTTGGTCGCTCGGTGACCGGCTCAGCCGGGCCCGACCGCAGCGGCGCCGGAGGGTGACCCGTCGCCGTCATCCGCGACGGGAGAGCCGAGGCGGTCGATCCCCGCCAACGGGCCGTTGCCGCCTGGCTCAGCCAAGAGGGCGTCCACGGCAGACCAGGCCGCCTCGATGGCGTCCAGCCGCGGCGGCGCAGTCTGCCGCAGACGGGCCGAGACGCCGGCGATGAGGACGTTGGCGAGGGCGAGGCCGCCGATAACGCTGTCAAACGGCCCCACCCCTTGCGCGGATATGAAAAACGGCTCCGTTGCGCCAGTAGCCAACGGGGACAGCGGGCCGTCGGTGATGGCGACGACATGGGCGCCTCGCTCGCCGGCCCAGCGAGTCAGGCCGACCAGAGAACGCTCGTAGCGGCGAATGTCGATGGCGATGAGGGTGTCGCGAGGTTCGAGGCCGGCCAGGGCGCGACTCACCGCCACCTCCGAACCGCCGAGGAGGGTGACGCCGGGACGGAGTTGGCCGAGCTGGCTGGCGAGCAGGATCCCGATCGGGACGGTCATTTCCGCGGGAAGAACCCATACCTGGTGATGGCGATCCGACAAATGCGTGATGGTGCGGTCCAGCGCGGCCATGGCGACGCCCTCGAGGGTCCGGACGATGTTGTCCTGCTCGGCTGCTTGGACGCGGGCCAGTAGGTTCGAGGGCGGGCGCTGGCGAATCCTGTCCCGGGCCGGCCCGAGCTGGCGGGCCAGTTCGGCTTGGACGTCAGCTTGAAGACCGACGAAGCCGTCGTAGCCGAGCTTGACGGCGAGGCGAACGACCGAGGGGCCGCTCGTCCCGGCTCGGTGGGCCACCTGGGCCACGGTGCCGAAGGCGATGGTTTGCGGTTCCGCGGCCAGCACCTCGGCGATCTTGCGCTCGGTCGGGGTGAGGCGCTCCGCCTGCTCCATGATGCGCTCTACGACACCCACATCGCGGCAGCATACGACTCAGCCGGACAGGCGTCCGGAGTTTGCCGGAAGGAGTCGCTCAGTGTGTCAAGACGACTTCAAAGGGTGAAAAGTCCAGTCGCGAAAGGTGAGGATCAGAGCGTGCGCAGATCGAGGCCCAGCGAGCGCAGCTGTTCGGCCGGACGGTGATAACCCCGCTCGAGGTGGTGCACGCCGCGGAGCTTTGAAGGTCCGTCCGCGGCCGCCGCCGCGATGACACTGGAGAATCCTGCTCGCACATCGGGAATCTCGACCTCTGCGCCGCGCAGCTTGCGACACACCGCGGACGACCGCGGAATGCACGTTGCTCGTCTCGTGGAACCGGCAGGCCGGACCGCCGAGGCAGCTGGCGAACAACTCGATCTCGCCACCCATGGCCTGAAGGGCCGGCACGTACACGAAGCGATCCTCGTACACCGTCTCGTGCAGCACCGACATGCCTTCGGCCTGGGTGAAGAGGACCATGAGCGGCGTTTGCCAATCGGTCATGAATCCGGGGTGCACGTCGGTCTGCACGGCCGCGGCCCGCAACCCGTCGGGACACGACGCCGTCATGCCGTCGTCGTCGACATCGACCCTGGCCCCCATGCTGCATCAGGGTGGTGATGGCCGTCACCAGCCGGTCCTGCCCGCAGCCGACGACCCGAACCTCACCCGCGGTAAGCAGTCCGGCGACCAGATAGCTGAAGGCCTCGTTGCGGTCGCCCTGGAGGCGGTTACGCGCCCCGCGGAGATTCGGCACGCCTTCGATCACGATGCGCCGGTCGGGGCGCAACTCGATGCGCGCGCCCATGCGCTGCAGGAAGAGCGCCAGCTCGAGCACCTCCGGCTCGGTGGCGGCGCCCCGGATCACGGACTTGCCCTCGGCCAGCGAGGCCGACAACAGGGCGGACTCGGTCGCCCCGACGCTCGGGTAGGGGAGCTCGATGATGCCGCCGCGGAGGCGGGAACAACGGGCGGCGATGCCCTCAGGGGTCACCTCGATCTCGGCTCCGAGGGCGCGCAGGGCCTCGACGTGGAAATCGACGGGCCGGCTGCCGAGCTGGTCGCCCCCCACGCGTGGCACGAAGGCCTCGCCTGCGAGGTGAAGGAGGGGCCCGAGCAACAGCACCGGAATCCGGTTGAGGCCGCTGAACGACAGGGGAACCGTCGGGTTGACACACTCCGGCGGGGCCACCGTGATCGAGCTCCCGGTCCGCTCGACGTGGGCGCCGATCGCCGTGAGGATGCTCGCCGTGATGTCGACGTCGCCGACCTCGGGAACGTTGGTGATGGTGCTCGGCCCCGAGCCGAGGATGGCAGCCACCATGTGCTTGGTGACCGCGTTCTTCGAGCCGCGGACCTCCACTTCACCCCGCAGCGGCCCGGACGGTTCGATCAGCCAGGTGTCCGACACGCTTGAAGGGTATCTGGTGGGACCCGGGCCACCGTTCGATGCCCGTGGCCTGAACGCCCACCGCGGTCGCCTCCGCCAAACCCGGGCGCGGAGGTCACGGCGGGCCGACCGACGGGGAGCTCCTGGTATGCGCCGCTCCTCCCGGATCGTGTTGAGTGGTGGGCCATTCACGGGATACTTCTCGACACGTTCGCATTCGACGCGACGACAGCCTCCACCAACGCGCCGGGGTCGACCACCACTGCGCCGGGTTCCGAGGTCACCTTCACCGGCGGACCCAACGCCACCACCAACTCGCCGGGAACGCACGACGACGCGTCCGATTTCTATGGAGTGGGGTTGGCCCTCGTCGTGATCGTCGGAGCGATCGTCGTCACTCGGCTGTTCTTCCGCCGGCACGGCGGGGGATCAGCCGACGTAGAGGGCCCCCGCTGACGTCCAGCGGGCTGCGGTCGGACACCCACGGGGCCACAGGCGCTTCCACCAGGCGAGCCAGTTTGAGCACGGTCGTGTCGTAATTGACCCGCCACCCTTTCCACGCTTGCCACGCCTGCTCCCGGTCAGGGAGCAGCGGGAGTCCGGCCAACTCCATCTCGGCCATCGCCGCATCCCACTCCGAGCGGGCGACGGTGATCGGATCGTCGGGCGAGGGGTCCGGGTCGTACGTGAGCCGGTTGAGGTCGGCGATCCGGCGGAGGGCCAGGGTCCCGGCCCGGATGCACAGCTGCACGTCTGGATCTTTGGGGTGTTCGATGGAGGACGCCCAGAAGCTGGCCCCATCGAGAAGGGCGCCGGCCATGGTGATCCACGATCGCTCCGGCTGGGGGGAACGGAAGAACACCAGGATCGGGAACGTGCTGTGGGTTTCCTCGATGTCCGCGAACCAGCCTTCCCACTGGCGCCACAGCTCGGTCAGGCGGTACTGGACCTCCTCGATGCGGTGGAAGCGGATGAGCATGGTTGACGCCTGCGGCGGGTTGCCGGCTCGGACCTGAAGAAGGGCCACTCCGTTCTCGCGACGGGAAAACGCCCCGTAGATGCTGGGCAGGTACGTGATCAGGAGGGCTACCAGGAGTAGCCCGAGGCCGGCTTCCGTGTAGCTCAGGAGCAATGGCGCGATATGCGGGTCGGAAGTCGTGCCCAGGGTGAACACCGACGAGCCCGACAGCTCCAGGGACTTCTCGAAAGACCTATCGGTGATGGCGAGGTACATGAGCGTGTACCCGGTGATGATCAGGATCAGCCACGTCGCCAGCAGGGTGAGCAACACAATCGGCGCCAGCATGGCCATGATGCGATCCCGGCGGTCGTAGCTCGTCAGCCGTCGGGTTCGCAGCCGGAACGCAGTTCGAACGACGTCGAGCACCATCCTCGAAGCCCGGTTCTGGACGCCTCTCGGGAGGATAGTTGCCCGGATCGCGGAGAGCAGGGTCCCGATCACCAGGGCCAACCCGCAGATGAACACCACGACGTCCAGAGCGGTGGTCACGGGGTGAGCCGTCCTGGACGGAGCGGTCAGGCAACCGACGCGGTGGCCGGATCCCAGCTGCGGAGGTTGCCCAGCCGCGGATCGTTGGAGAACATCTCGACGATCGGGGCGGACAGCCGGAGCCGGCGCTGGATGCGCTCCACGTCGAACTGCTCGTTCCACTCCACGAGCGTCACCACCAGCCCTTCTCGCCCGGCCCGGGCCGTGCGGCCGGATCGGTGCAGGTACCCCTTGTGATCGTCGGGCGGGTCGAAGTGGATGACGACATCGATGTCGTCCACGTCGATGCCGCGGGCGGCGACGTCGGTCGCGACCAGGACCGGAAGCGTGCCCTGGGCAAAGTTGCGGAGCGCCCGTTCGCGCATGTGCTGGCGCAGATCGCTGTGGATGGCCCGAGCGTTGACGCCTTCGCGGCGGAGAGCCTCGGTGAGCCGATCGGCTCCTCTCTTTGTCGCGCAGAAAATCAGCGACCGTTGTGAGTGACTGCAGATGGTTGCGGCCACCTTCACCTTGTCCATGTGGTGAACCTGCAGGAATCGGTGGGTCATGGCATTGACCGTCGGTTGCTCCGAAGCCACTTCATGCCGCACCGGATCCACCAGATGGTGGCGAACCAGGCGATCGACGTCACCGTCGAGGGTGGCCGAGAAGAGCAGGCTCTGATGGCGGGCGGGCAGCTGGCGGAGAAGCCATTCCACTTGGGGCAGGAAGCCCATATCCACCATGCGGTCCGCTTCGTCGAGCACCAATACCTCGACCTGGCTGAGATCGGCTGCGCCTCGTTGGCGGAGATCGATCAAGCGGCCGGGAGTGGCCACTACGATGTCGGTCCCGTCCATCAGGGCCTTGGTCTGGCTCTCCATCCCGGCACCGCCGTAGCAGGTCGTGAGGATGAGGCCGAGTTTCTCGGACAAGGGCGACAGTACGCCGGCTACCTGACGGGCTAACTCTCGGGTCGGTACCAGCACCAAACCGCGAGGTTTTCGGGAGGGCCGGGCAACAGCCGCGGAGCCTTCTGGATGACGGCGGTCGAGACGCATCAGCAAAGGCACCCCGAACGCCAGCGTCTTGCCGGATCCGGTCTTGGCCTTGCCACAGACGTCGCGCCCGGCGACAGCGTCAGGGATCGTCAGCGTTTGAATGGGAAAAGGATGGGTGATGCCTTGGGATTCAAGGACGCTGGTCAGTTCGGGTGCCACCCCTAAGGCGGCGAACGAGCCGGGCAGCTCGGTAGTGGTCAAACCTGCTCCTATTGGCACATCGGAAGTATCCGGAAAGATCTATCCGGAAAGGCGGGCCGAGCGGATTGGACGCCGGCCGCCCGGATGACGGTGCCGGTCCTCCGGCACGTTTTCTAAAAGTTTACCCGGCGAAGTAGCCGTCCCTGGTCATCGGTAGCCTTGAGATGATGGGTTTCTGCCAAGCCGGACCACGCCTGCCGCGCCAACAGCGGGACCAGGCCGAGGTACCCGACCTCGCGAGGCTCAACCGGTGACCATGCGCCTGTGGGACGAGTCGGCGGGCGCGGCTCGGCCCGTGACGCTGATCCGGCTGGCCGGCGAGATCGCCCGCTCTCTCGTCGCGGTGGGGCGGATCGCGGTCGAGGGGGAGGTGCACCGGCCGACGTCGTCTCGCGGCGGGTGGTTGTTCTTCACCCTTCGTGACAGAGCGGCCCAGATCGAAGTGAGGGTGCCGTCGGCCAACGCCCGGCGTAGCCGGGCTGTGCACGGCGAGCGGGTATGCGTGGTCGGCAGCCTCCAGTGGGCCAACGATCGCGGCCAGGTGCACCTGGTGGCCGAAGAGGTGACCCCCGTCGGCGAGGGGGCGATCGCAGAGCTGATCGCCGAGGTGCGCCGGCGGCTGGCCGCGGAGGGTCTTTTGGAGCGGCCCCGCCGACGGTTGCCCCTCCTGCCCGCGGCCATCGGCGTCATTTGCGGGGCGGATGCGGCGGTTCGCAAAGACATCGAATCGGTGGCGGGGGAGCGCTTCGCCGGCTACCCCCTGCAGTTCGAGGAGACGACCGTGTCGGGCCCTGCCGCCGCCCTCGCCATCGTGGAGGCCCTTGACGCGGTGGTGCGCCGACCCGGTGTCGAGGTCGTGATCTTGGCCAGGGGAGGCGGCGACGCCCCTTCGCTGCTGCCGTGGAGCGCCGAAGAGGTGTGCCGGGCCGTAGCTGCCTGCCCCGTCCCTGTCGTTTCTGCCATTGGCCATGACAGCGATCGGCCCCTCTGCGACGAGGTGGCTGATGTGCGCTGCGCCACTCCGTCCGTCGCCGCGTCCGTTGTGGTCCCCCATCGGGCCTCCCTCGAGGCCGTCATGGACGACCGACTGGCCTCGGCCGGCGCCGCCTTGACGGGCGCGCTGGCGGTGGCGCAACGTCGGTTGGGAGCGGTCGACCCGCGCCGGGCGCTCGGGCAGGGAGTCGAGCGCGAGGCCTACCAGCTTGAGCGCACGGCTGTGCGCCTGGAGATGCTTCATCCGGCGCGCCGCCTCGCTGAGTGCCGGGCCCGCCTGCGCGCCCCCGATTGGCGCCGGCCGACCTGGGAAGCGCTCGGGAGGGCGGAAGGCCGCCTCGAGGCGGAGCTGCGCCACTTGCGGGCGCTGTCACCGGAGCGAACCTTGCAGCGGGGCTACGCGGTGGTGACCGCTGCCGATGGTGCGGTTGTACGGCGGGCGGCGACGTTGAGCGACGGCGAGGCGGTCACGATCCGGGTGGCCGAAGGGTCGTTCTCGGCCGCGGTGACCGGCGTGGACGCCGGTCCGTCCCGAGATCCGAAAGCGGGCGGCGGTCCGTCCCAGGTTGGTCAACAGGGTGAGGAGTGACGATGGCTGAGCCGGATCGGGTTGGCGAGCGCGGCGCGCCGCAACCTCAGCAGGCCGACGGTGACGAGGTGGACGGCCGCACGTTCGAACAGCTGATGGCGGAGCTGGAGGCCGTCACGGAGCGCCTGGCCACCGGCGAGCTCGGCATCGAAGCGGCTGCCGACCTCTACGAACGGGCCGAGCGACTCCACGCCCAGGCCACGGCCCGCCTGGCCCAGGTGCAGGCCAGGGTGGAGGCCCTGACCGCTTCGGGTCGGGCGGGCGGCGGGCCGGGTGGCGAGGCCCCGCGGCGCGCCTAGTGGAGCGGGGGCGACGAGGGGGCCTGCGTTTCGGCCTCGGTTCGGCCTGCGTTTCGGCCTGCGTTTCGGCCGGCCCTCGCCTCGCCTACCTCACTAATGGACATCTGTGCAGCCTCACGCTGCTTCGTTGTCCAAAGTGGTGAAGGCCGATCAGGACGCGGCGATCACCCGGTCGGGCCACTCCAGGGTCCAGCACCGATCGGCGATCCGGCCCGGACTCCACCACCCCCAGACCCCGCCGAGCGCCCCTCGGGTCCGCTCCGTCCACGCCACGGACGAGGGCTCCTCGACCCGAAATACCACCTGGCGTAGGCCGCCCTCGTACACCGCGTAGCCGGCCCACTGACCGGGGTAGTCCTTGGGCGAACCGACTTCAGCCACGGTGAGGCCGCCGCTGGCGTAGCGCCGGTTGCGGTGGGTGTGCCCGGCGATGATCAACGTGGAGGGGTTCGCCCCGGCCAGGGCGCCGACCAACTGCCGTGAGCTGCGCCAGGAGATGGAAGGCGGGTAGTGGGTCTCGACCGGCCAACGCTGGGGAGGGTGGTGCAGGGCGACCACGGCGGGGATCCCTGCTTCGTGGGCCGACCCGGTCAGGCAGGCCAGGTCGCGAGCGTGGTCGGCCGGGACCGCACCCGCATGCCGATCGGGGAGCGGGGTATGACCGAGCACCAGGCGTACCCCCGGGAGGTCGCGACCCCGGGCCGCGGTGGTGACCGACACGCCTCCGGCCGCCAAGACCGCGACGGGGTCGGCCCAGCCCCGGACGTCATGGTTGCCGAGGACGGCTTCCACCGGAATGGCGGCTGATTTCAGGATCTCAACCATGTCGAACAGCTCGCCGGGCATCCCGTTTTGGGTGAGGTCACCCTTGGCGACAAGCAGCTCCGCGCCCCATGCCTCGGCTTCGGCGATGGCGAAGCTGGTGCAACGGGTCGGGTACGGGACGAGGCCCCTCGGTCGGGGGCGGGGATCGTGGAAACTCCCGAAGAAACCCACCTGACGCTCGCCGATATGGCAGTCGCTGATCGTGGCGAACCGGCTCAGGAGACGCCCTGGTGGCGGCGGCAGGGTGGTGGCGGTCGCCACCTTGCGGCGGGGGCGACTGGAGCCCGACAGGCACACGTCATAGGTGGTCCCCGGCTCCAGACCGCCGACGGTGATCGCCCCCGGACCCGCCTCCCCCTGGCGCGGCGCCTGCCCCCAAAGGTACGGGTACAACCCCACGGGAGGTCGGCCAATGACCGCTCGCTGGTCGCCGACCTCGACGTGCATCTCCGTCGACGGGAGACGCGACCAGGCCAGCTGCACGGAGCGGTCCTCTACCGCGAAGACGCGCAGCTCCGCCGGACGGATGGCATTGTCAGCCAAGGAGACGGATCTCACCCGACGCACCGGCCGGGTGGAACGAGCAAACCAGGTTGGCCAGACCGGACGTCTGAGGGACTCCCACGCCTCCACCCTAGGGGTTTGACCGCGTCACCAATCGGGCATAACAAACAATAAGGTGGCGGGTGCCACGCTGGGTGGGCGGGGCGAGATCGCCCACTTGGCGTGGAATCCGCCACTCCGCAGGGGCCTCCGTATCGTCCGAGCTCTCATTACTGAGCGTCGAACAGCGACCCCGCAACCGACAGGATCAGCAGCCAGGCCGGCTCGGCCCGGCTCGGCCCTTAGGCGTCCAGCGTTTCGCCCTTTAGCGGGCTCTCCATATGGCCCCGCAACCGGCCGGCGACGGCCACGTTGATGTCCATGTGCTCGAGGAGTTGGTCGAGGCGGGGCCCGCCGAGGGGCAGATCGTGGGTGGAGGTGAAGGCATGCACCGACTCGGCGAGGTCGGCATCCAACAGAAACACGATGCCCTCGAACACCCGGACGAACAGGCTCACCGGGAGCCGGGCCCGCACCTCTTCCCAATGGTGCTCGAGCCATTCCCACGCCAGTCGGCGACCGATCCGATTCGACATGACCCCCGAAATCAGATAGGCGGCATCCTGAGAACGGACCTCCTCGCTGAGCGCCAGGTCCAGCGTCTCGCCGAGCAGGGCAATGTCGTCGGTGTCGGGGAGAGCGAACAGGTAGCGGACCTTGTCCTGCGGCGTCACCGCCAGCTTGTACAGGTCGAAGGCGTGGTGCCACGCCGCCGACCCGCCTGAGGTGACCACCACTCGGGTGACGGCCGTCAGCAGGTCGGGTGACAGACCCGAGCCGTCTTCCACGTAACGCTGAAAGCGCGCCGCCGCCTCGTCACGAACCCCAGCGTCGTCCCCGAGGAGGGCCAGGGCGGCCATCAGGCGCGACCGGGTGAGGCTCAGCCGTTTGGGTTCGTCGTCGGGCGGATCCCATCCCAGCCGGCGCCACATCGGTTGGCACACCCGCTGAACGAAGCTGCGGAGGGCGGGCCGGTCGGCGGCGTCGTCGCTGATCAGGTCCAGCAGCCGTATGGACCCGCTGACCGAGGACCAGACGTCGGGGTCGATTTCGTCGCCGAGCGCCTCCACCAGCGAGGCCCATTCGTCGAGGCCGGTGGCGCCTTCGAGCACCTGAGCCCAGCGGTCGTCAACGAGCGCCATCCGCTCCAGGGGCTCGCAGACCGTGCCCAGACCGGCAGAGACCAGCCTCTGCAGGAGGGACCCCTCGTACCGCACCCGGTAGAACCCCCAGGCCCCATCGTTGGCAACCACCCAGTCGACGGGACCGTCGAATTCGACGGTCGCCTGGTCATCGCTCAGCAGGAGCCGCCGGCGTTGCACCGCGCCCCCGACTTGGGCTCGCAGGTTGACGGGCACGCCCCAGCGGGCGCCGCCGTCCGTGGCCGCGTCTCCATTGGTGTGTCTGTCGGCGGTCTGTCCGTCGGGCCGGTAGAGAAATCGCCGCTGGCGCAAGGTGATGGACGTCTCCCCCTCCGGCCGGACGCTGATCAGTGGGTAGCCGCCTTGGAAGATCCACGAATCCATGACCGCACGAACCGGCTCGCCGGAGACGGCTTCGATGGAATCCCACAAGTCAGTCGTCTCGGTGTTGCCATAGGCGTGGGTGGTCAGGTAGCGGCGGACACCGGCGCGGAACGTATCCCCCCCGAGGTACTGCTCGAGCATCCGCAGGACGGCTCCCCCCTTTTGGTAGGTGAGCACGTCGAACATGGCGTCTGCGTCCTCGGGTTCCTCCACGGGGAACTCGATGGGCCGGGTGTGGCGGAGTCCGTCAGTCGTCAGGGCGGCGGCCTTGCCGAGGCCGAACCCGGTCCAGACTTCCCAGTCGGGGTCGAAGTCGTCGGTCGCCAGAATCTCCATGAACGTGGCGAAGGCTTCGTTGAGCCAGATGCCGTTCCACCACTTCATCGTCACCAGGTCGCCGAACCACATGTGGGCCGTCTCGTGCGCGACCACCTGGGCGACCCGGTTCAACTCGAGTTGCGATGCGGTGGCGGGATCGGCGAGCAGGGCGGTCTCCCGGTAGGTCACACAGCCGAGGTTCTCCATGGCCCCGAAGGCGAAGTCCGGGACAGCCAGGTGGTCGATCTTGCCCGCCGGGTAGGGGATCTCGAAATATCGGGAAAAGAATCGGAGGGCGTGGCTGCCGGCCTCCACTGCGAAGCCCGTCAAGTGCGCTTTCCCCGGCACCGCAGCCACCCGCAGGTCGACGCCGTCAACGGTGACCGGCGAGGTGAGCTCGAAGGGTCCGACAACCATCGCCACCACGTAGGTCGACATCGGCATCGTCTCGGCGAAGGTGACCTTCCGTCGCCCGCCAGGAACAGGCTCTTCAGAGACGATGGCGCCATTGGACAGGGCCAGAAGATCCTCGTCCACGACCAGGGTGATGGCGAAGGTGGCCTTGAAATCCGGTTCATCCCAGCACGGAAAGGCCCGCCGGGCGTCTGTCGCCTCGAACTGCGTCACGGCGATAACCCGTTTGGCCCCCTCGTCCGTGGTGAACGTGCTCCGGTAGAAGCCGTGAAGCTGGTCGTTGAGGATGCCGGTGAAGCGCATGCGCAGCTGATGCCCCACGCCGGGGTCGATCGCCCGGTCGAAGGTGATCACGGCGCGTTGGGCCTCGGCATCGAGTTGGACGTCGCCGGCGAGGACGGTTCCATCCGGAGTCTCCAGGCTGGCGTCGAGGATCTCGAGCTCGACCGCGTTGCAGATTCAGGTGCTCGACCCGCTCGTTGATGTCGAGCGTGATGAGTCCATTGCCCTCGAATCGGGACTCCGCCAGGTCCGGTACCAACTCCAGCTGGTACCGGCGTGGCGCCGCGGTCCGGGGTAGGCGCGAAGTACCGCTTTCCGCCACTATTGCCTCCTCACAAGCTCCGAAGCTCGTCACCCTAGCGGCCGACCACTACGGTCTGCGGATGGACCGAACTCCGGAAGTCGTCTGCATGGGGCACGCCATCGTTGACGTGCTGGCCTTTTCTCCCGACGAGCTTGTCACCCGCTTGGGTCTCGAGAAGGGCACCATGGCTCTCGTGGAGGACGCGGACGCGGCGCGAATCTACGAGTCGCTGGGGCCGGCCAGCGAGGTGTCAGGTGGTTCGGCGGCCAATACCGCGGCATCGTTGGCGTCGCTCGGCGCAGCCGTCGAGTTCGTCGGCAAGGTGCGAGCGGACACCCTCGGCGAAGTCTTTGCCCATGACATCCAGGCTGCTGGGGTGCGCTTCGTCGTCCCCCCGGAGCCAGCCCCGGCCGGGGACAAAGGCCCCGGTACGGGACGCAGCCTGGTCCTGGTCACTCCCGACGCGGAGAAGACGATGTGTACCAGCCTGGGGATCGGCGCCGAGCTCGTTCCCGCCGACCTGGATGAGGAAGCGATCGCAGCCGCCCGGGTGCTGTACGTCGAGGGGTATCTGTACGGGTCCCGGCCCACCGACGCTGCAGTCGAGCGGGCCGTCTCGGTCGCCCGGGCGGCCAGGACCGCGGTGGCGCTCTCGTTGTCCGACCCGGCTTGGGTCCAGTTTCAGCGCCGCGCCCTCGACGGACTACTGGACGAGGTGGACATCCTCTTTGCCAACGAGCACGAGGCGTCGTTGATGGCGGAACTGGAGGGCGTCGAGGCGGCGGTCAAAGCCCTCAACGAGCGTTGCTCGACGGTGGTGGTGACCTGCGGGGCGCAGGGCTCGGTGGTGGCTCGCGACGGAACGATGGTTTCGGTGCCGGCCGCGCCCGTGGCCACGGTGGTGGACACGACGGGAGCAGGCGACAGCTTTGCCGCCGGCTTCCTGTTCGGTTTTATTCGCGGCAAGGAGCCCGAGCAGTGCGCTCGTCTCGGGGCGCTAGCCGCCGCCGAAGTGGTCAGCCACCTCGGAGCCCGCCCGCAGGCATCACTCGCCGAGTTGGCCGAGTCGGCCGGTCTCTGAGGCCGGCGGTTCAGCGTCCCCGGTTTGGCTTCCGGCCGTGGTTGGCCTTCTTGTGCTTGGCGCGGTTGCGGGCCTTGTGGGTTCGTTTCGACACGCGCAGCAGGCTAGCGACCCCGACGAGGCCTGGCTAGCCGGGGCCGGTCGGGTCTCCGAGCCGGGGCGCCGGTAGCCTGCCATCCTGATGGAACGACTCGGCATCGTCGGTCTGCCCAACTCGGGCAAGTCGAGCCTCTTCAACGCGCTCACCGGCGGATCAGCGCTGGTCGCCGCGCATCCCTTCTCCACCACCGAGAGCGCAGTGGGCGTGGCTCAGGTGCCCGACCACCGCCTGGATGAGTTGGCGGTCATGAGCGCCAGCCGCAAGGTGGTGCATGCCACGGTCGAGTTCGTGGATATCGCGGGTCTGGTCGCCGGGTCGTCGACAGGGGAGGGGTTGGGCAACCGGTTCCTCGCCGGGATCCGGGAGGCCGATGCGCTATGCCTGGTGTTGCGGGCCTTCGAGGACGACGCGGTGGTGGGTGAGTCCGACCCGCTCTCCGACTTCGAGGTGCTCGAGCTGGAGCTGGTCCTGGCCGACGCGGCCACGGTCGACGCCCAGATCGACAAGCGCCGCAAGGCCGCCAAAGCTGACAAGTCGCTGGCCGGCGAGGTGCAGGCGCTGGAGCGGGCCAACGCCGCCCTGCAGGCGGGTACCCCCCTCTACCGGTCGCCACTCACCGACGACGAGCGGATGGCGCTCAAGCCGTTCTTCCTCCTGACCAACAAGCCGGTGCTGGCGGTCGTCAACCTCGGTGAGGACCAGCTCGGTCGGGCCGAAGCGATCGTCAAACCCGTGGCAGACCAACTCGGCGGGTTTGGTGAGGTGCTCGGTGCCAGCGTCGAATTGGAGGCCGAGGCGGCCCAGCTGGATCCCGATTCCCGCACGGAGCTGCTCGAAGGTCTGGGGCTCGGAGAGGGCGCCCTGCCTCGGGTGGCTCGCGCCGCGTACCACCTCCTCGGGCGCCGCACGTTCCTGACCACCGGCGACAAGGAGAGCCGAGCGTGGACGTTCCGGGCGGGCGCCAAAGCCCCCGAGTGCGCCGGCGTGATTCACTCTGATCTGCAGCGGGGGTTCATCCGGGCCGAGGTGATCCGCTGGGACGAGCTGCTCCGCCTGGGCTCCTGGCACGCCGCCAAGGAAGCGGGAAAGTTGCGGGTCGAGGGCAAGGACTACGAAGTGGTGGACGGCGACGTGCTCGAGATCCGCTTCAACGTCTGAGTCCCATGGCGTGGCTGCTCCGCGAGGACGAGGTACTCGCCGCCCTGGAGGATCGCCGCCCTGGATGGCAGGCTTCATTGGAAAGCGCCATCGTCCTTCGCGGCCCAGTACTGGTGCAGACCCTCACTCCCTCCGGGGCTCGACCCCTCGACGTGGCCTGGTGCACACCGGTTGTTGAGGCCGGCCGGTCGGTGCTTCGGGTCCGGAGGATCAAGCTGGTCGGCCGCCACCGCATCCTGCCGCCGCGCCCAGGGAGCGGCGACCTGGTCGTGGCCCCGGCCGGGACGTTCGAGCGCTGGCGCCTGCAGGTCGGCGACTACCTCGAGGTCCACGGGCAGTGACTGATCCTGCGCCTGGTTCCCGGGCCGAGGGCCGCATCGTGCTGGTAGGCACCCCGATCGGGAACCTGGGCGACTTGTCGCCCCGGGCGGTCTCGGCGTTGGCTGCAGCCGACGTCATCTTCTGCGAGGACACCCGGCGAACCCGGAAGCTGCTGAGCGCCAGCGGGATCCGCGCCCCAAGGCTGGTCGTCATGCACCAGCACAACGAAGCCGCCTCGGCGGACTACGCCGTTGACCTGGCCGCAGGAGGCGCCACCGTGGCGGTGGTCACCGACGCCGGGATGCCCGGCATATCCGACCCCGGCGAGCGGGTCGTGGTCAGGGCGGCTGCGTCGGGCGTGAAGGTGGAAGTGGTCCCGGGTCCATCCGCCGGGATCACGGCCCTCGTGGCATCCGGCCTGGCGTCCTCCCGCTTCTGTTTCGAAGGGTTCCTACCGCGCCGCGGCCGGCCACGGGAGCAACGGCTTCGCGATATTGCGGGGCGCGACTGCACGTCGGTCGTCTACGAGGCGCCGCATCGGGTGGCGGGCACCATCCTCGATCTGGCCCACGCCTGCGGGTCTGAACGCCTGGTCGCGGTCGGGCGCGAACTGACGAAGCTCCACGAGGAGATGTGGCGGGGGACACTCGGAGGGGCGGTCGAGTGGGTGGCGGAGGGCGAGCCGAGGGGCGAGTGGGTGCTGGTCGTGGAGGGTTCGCCTACCGCCGACCAGGAGCACCCCTCCGACGCCCAGATCCTCGACGCCCTGCGACTCCGCATGGACGGCGGCGACGACCGGCGCGGAGCGGTCGCCGCGGTGGCGAGCGACCTCGGCGTGCCCAAGCGGGATGTGTACCGCCTGGCGCTGGATCTCGACCCTTCCGGTTGTCGGGGAAGTAGGTAAACGGCCGGGGCGATGTCCCCCGAAGCCGGTACCCTCAACGGTCGTGGCCCGCTTTTACGTCACGACGCCCATCTACTACGTCAACGACGTTCCCCACGTCGGTCACGCCTATACGACCGTTATTGCCGACGCCCTGGCCCGCTGGCACCGCTTGCGCGGGGACGACGTGTTCTTTCTCACCGGGACGGACGAGCACGGGCTTAAAGTGCAGCGCGCCGCGGAGGCCAATGGCCTGACGCCACAAGAACAGGCCGACCGCACTAGTGAGCGCTACCGCCAGGTTTGGTCCGCGCTCGACATCAGTTACGACGATTTCATTCGCACGTCCGAGCCCCGCCACCACCGGGCTACCGCAACCCTGATGCAGGCCGCCTACGACAACGGGTGGATCGAGCTGCGCCCCTATGAGGGCCTGTACTGCGTCTCGTGCGAGGCCTACTACTCCGAGTCGGAGTTGTTGGATGGGAAGCGGTGTCCGATCCACGGCACCGAAGTCGAGCGCCTGTCCGAACAGAACTACTTCTTCAAGCTGTCCGCGTTCAGCGACCGTCTGCTCGAGTGGTACGAGAGCAACCCGGGCGCCGTCACCCCCGAGGCCAAGCGCAATGAAGCGATCGGCTTGATCAAAGGCGGACTCCGCGATATCTCGATCTCCCGGACGTCGATCAGCTGGGGGGTGCCGGTGCCGTGGGACCCCGGTCACGTTTTCTACGTCTGGTACGACGCGTTGATCAACTACACCACCGCCATCGGGTACGGGTCCGATCCGGAGCGCTTCGAGGCGTGGTGGCATGCCGTGCATCACCTCATCGGCAAGGACATCCTGCGCTTCCACTGCGTCTACTGGCCGGCGTTGTTGATGGCTGCGGGGGTGGACCCCCCGGCCCGTATTGCGGTCCACGGATATCTGCTCGTCGGTGGCGAGAAGATGTCGAAGTCGTCACTAACCGGGATCGCGCCGACCGATCTCACGCCGACATTCGGAGTGGATGGTTTCCGTTACCACCTGTTGCGGGATCAGCCGTTCGGCCCGGACGGGGAGTTCTCCTACGAGGGAATGGTGTCTCGCTACAACGCCGACCTCGCCAACAATCTCGGCAACCTGCTGGCCCGGGTGGCAACCGTCGTCGACCGCAAGTGCGGGGGGATCGGCCCGGCACCCAATCCCGACAGCCCCCTGGCCGCGGTGGCGGCCTCGGCCTACGAAGCTGCGGATGCCGCGTGGGCCCGTATCGCCCCGAGTGAGGCGCTCGAAGCCACCTGGCGGTTGGTGCGCGAGACCAACGCCGCGCTGGAAGCGGCCGAACCGTGGAAGGCCGAGCCGGGCCCTGCCGTGGACGCCGTCCTCGGCGATTCACTGGAGGCGCTGCGGATCCTCGCCATCCTGGCCAGTCCCGCCCTGACCCAGGCGTCGCAAGAGATCTGGCGGCGCATCGGGCTCCCGGGCCGGGTCGACGATCAGCGGGTGCCGGACGCGGTCAGGTGGGGGGCCTACCCTGGAGGCTTGATGGTAGAGCGGGGTTCGCCGCTCTTTCCCCGAATCACTACCTGAACCAGGCGCCGGTCAGCAATCATGTGGGCAGACAGTCACTGTCACATTTCCTTCGAAGGGGTCGGCGTGCCGGCCATCGAGCAGGCCAGGGCGGCTGGGGTCGCCCGGATGATCACCATCGGGACCACGGCCGAGGAGTCGATGGCGGCCATCGAGCTGGCCCGGGGCTTCGAGGGCGTGTGGGCCACGGTCGGGCTGCATCCCCACGACGCGACCGACGGAGTGGACACCATCGCTCAGCTCCTGACAAACCCCGATCCCGTAGTGGTCGGGGTTGGGGAGTGCGGTCTCGACTATCACTACGACCACTCACCCCGACCGGTGCAGCGGGAGGCGTTCGCCGCCCAGGTGCGCCTGGCTCGCCAGCTGGACCTGACACTGGTGGTGCACAGCCGCAATGCGTGGGAGGACACGTTTGCCATCCTGGCGACCGAGGGCGTGCCCGACCGCTGGGTCCTCCACTGCTTCACCGGCGGCCCGGCCGAGGCGAGGCGGGGACTCGACCTCGGCGGGTACCTGTCGTTCAGTGGGATCGTGACGTTCAAATCCGCCGATGACGTTCGCGCCGCAGCCGCTCTGTGTCCCATCGAGCGGCTGCTCGTGGAGACGGACAGTCCCTTCTTGGCGCCTGTCCCGTACCGGGGCCGGACCAACACCCCCTCGCTGGTACCGGTCGTAGGGGCGGCAGTGGCGGCCGAGCGGGACGTGGCGCCCGAGGTGATCGAGGAAGTCACGTGGGCCAACACCGCCACGGTCTTTCGGCTCCCTCCGGTCGAGATCGGCTCGGCGGGCGGCCCGGCGGTGGATGAAGGGCCTTCTCCCGCCGGCGGCTCCGGTGCCGGCCGGAGCCACGAGTGACGCTGACGCCCCGGCAGACCCACGACCTGCTTACCACCCACGGCCTGCGTCCCAGCCGGGCTTTGGGCCAGAACTTCGTCACTGATCCCAACACGGTGCGGCGCATTGCCCGCTTGGCGGAGGTCGGTCCCGGCGACCGGGTGGTCGAGGTCGGCCCTGGCCTCGGCTCCCTGACCTTGGCCTTGCTCGAGACCGGCGCCTCGGTGACCGCGGTCGAGATCGATCAGCGGTTGATGCCCGTTCTTGAAGCGGTGCTCGGCTCGGCGGTCCAACTGGTCATGGGTGACGCCCTCCGTCTCGACTGGTCGGAGCTGCTCGGGCCGGAGCCCGGCTGGGTGCTGGTCGCCAACCTGCCGTACAACATCGCCACCCCGCTCGTGGCCACCCTGCTCGACCACGTGGCCGTGATCGAGCGGATGGTCGTGATGGTGCAGCGGGAGGTCGGGGAGCGGATGGCGGCAGCACCGGGCGATAGCGAGTACGGGGCCGTTTCCGTCAAGGTCGCCTATTGGGCAGAGGCATCGATCGCCGGCCGGGTGCCGGCCGCGGTCTTCACGCCCCGACCCAAGGTGGAGTCGGCCCTGGTCATCATCCGGCGTCGGCCCGTGCCCGCGGTCGACCCACAGGAGGTGCCCGCCGAGAAGCTGTTCGAGTTGGTTCGGGCCGGTTTCGCCAAGCGGCGCAAGATGCTGCGTCGGTCGCTCTCTGGCCTGGTCTCCCCGGCCGCCTTCGAAGAGGCGGGAGTGAAGTCGGATGCCCGGGCCGAGAACCTCGACGTGTACGCCTGGGGGCGCTTGGCCCGGGCGGTCTCCGCCAGTGGGTGAAGCCGGCGCGGACGTCGTGCTGGCGCCGGCCAAGCTGACGCTGTCCTTGCGCGTCGTCGGGGTGCGCCCGGACGGATATCACCTGCTCGACGCGGAAATGGTCACGGTCGACCTGGCTGATCGCCTCGAGTTCCGGCCGGGCGATGAATTGGAGATCGATGGTCAGGCGGCCGGGGGTGAAGTGGTTCTGCCCGCGGGGGCCGACAACCTGGTGTGCCGGGCCCTGACCCGGGTCGACCGCAAGGCCGCCGTCCGTCTCTTCAAGCGGATCCCGACCGGGGCCGGGCTCGGCGGTGGCTCGGCCGATGCCGCGGCCGTTCTGCGCTGGGCCCGGGTCGCGGATCTGCGACTGGCGGCCGGACTGGGTGCGGACGTCCCGTTCTGCCTGATCGGGGGGAGGGCTCGGGTCACCGGCGTCGGAGAGCAGGTGCAGCCGCTGGCGCTGGAGGAGATGGCCGGCCGGGCCTACACCCTCCTCACGCCGCCGTTCGGCATCTCGACGGCCATGGTGTACGAGGCGTGGGACCGCCTCGGCGGACCGACAGGACCCGGACCCAACGACCTCGAAACGCCGGCGCTACTCGTCGCCCCGCGCCTGGCCGTCTGGCGTGACCGCCTCGGCGAGGCCACCGGCCAGACCCCCGTGCTGGCCGGCAGCGGAGGGACCTGGTTCGTGCCCGGCAGCTATCCGGGCGATGGTCGCCTGGTCGTTCGGGTGGCTCCGCTTCCGCCCGTGGCTTTGCCCCCCGCATCGGGCGCTGTTCCCGTCTAGCGGTTGAGAGTCCCAGTCCGGGCGGTTGAGGGTCCCAGTCCGGGGGGTTGGCTGGCGGATCGGGGCTGGCGCGGGTCGTGCTCCTCGTCGGTGCCGCTGGGGTCGCCGTTCTTGGTCGCTGCCGCTGCGGGTCGCGCGCTCTTGGTCGCGGCCGCTGGGGTCGTCGATCTTGGTCGCTGCCGCTGGGGGTCGTCGATCCTCGCCCGGTCCCGCGACAAATGGTCATCTGTGCAGCCTCAGGCTGCTCAGATGTCCAAAGGTGGGGTGGGGGTGCGTTCGTGGGGGATGGCCACGGCGGTCGGGTGCCCGATCGCCGCTGCGCTGCGGTCTGTGTCTACGTACGCGTAGCGACCGGGGCTGGCGGACCTGCGGGTCGTCGATCCTGGCCCCGTCCCGCGACAAATGGTCATCTGTGCAGCCTCAGGCTGCACAGATGTCCAAAGGTGGGGCCACGGTGCGCCAACTGAGGACCGCCACGCCCGTCCAGCGCCGGGTCCCGCCTTTCGGCGTGAAGGCAGACTTGGTTGGCGGTAGGTCCCGTGTTGCGGCGTGGACGCTAACGCCCCGCCCGTCGCTGCCAGCGTGTGGCTTTCAGCATCTTCTTGTGCTTCTTCTTGCGCATGCGCTTGCGGCGCTTCTTGATGAGGGATCCCATGCCGGGTTGCCAACCTAGCCGCCGCCACCCGGCGCAGGCCAGCCGGGGTGCCGCCTCCAGCGGCGCTGACACCGATTTACAGGGAGAGGTCGGGCGATCTGGCCCGGCGTTGGGTACGTTGGCGGCCGATGGGCGTCAACCAGCGGAAAACCATCAGGATGAGCCCCGACGAGATCGAAGTGTTCCTCGGCGAGCACCGGACGGCGACGATGTGCACCATGCATCCGGACGGTTCCATCCACGCCGTGGCCATGTCCTACGGCTTCCTCGACGGGGCGCTGGCTATCGAGACGAAGCAGAAGTCGCAGAAGGTTCAGAACCTGCGCCGGGACCCGCGCCTGACCTTCCTGGTCGAGGCGGGCAACCGTTACGAGGAGCTCCGCGGCGTCGAGATCGTCGGGCGGGCCCGCATCATCGACGACCCCGATGTGGTGTGGCAGTTCGGGGTTGCGATGTACGAACGCCACGTGGGCCCCTACTCGGAGAACCAGCGCGCCACGCTCGAACAGGCGCTGGCCAAGCGGGTGGTGGTTGCCGTCGATGCCACCCGAGTGGTCTCGTGGGACCATCGCAAGATGGTGTCTGCTTCGGCGAGTGACACAGAAGCTGCGGCGCCGACCGGTTGAGCCCGGAGTGGCCTGGTTGGCCTGGGGTCCGCTGGACCGGCTGGTGATTTTTCGCCCGGCGGCTGGCTGATCCCGGCGGCCTGGCTGGTCCCGGGGCCCTGCTGGTCCCCGCGCCCTGCTGGTCCCCGCGCCCGGATAGGCCCGGGGCCCTACTGGTCCTTCCGCCCCGCTAGTCCTTGGGTTTGGAAGACCCGGCGCCGAGGCGGGGAGCAGCCAGGGCCGTCTCCGGCCAGCGCCGGCGGGAAACCCTCGACAGCTTCCGCAGCAGGGCGATAGCGCCAGGATCGTCATCGCCCGGGCGAGTTTCGATCACGCCGTCGGCGACCATGCCGTTGATGACCTCTCGGCCCTCATCGGTGCGAACGAGCGTCAGAGTCCAATCGTTGAATGCGCCGATGCCGCCGGTCGAGATATCCGCATGCTCAGCGGCGAAATCCGGGCACGACTTGCAGCCTTCCCGGGTCCAGGCGTGACACTCCTTTAGCGGGATCTCGTGATACGAGCCGTCTCGCATCCAGATCTGAAAGACCCCTTTGATGTTCATCTTCACCATGTCCTCCCGTGGGAGGCCGTATTTGGCTTCGAAGAGCTCGTCGAAGATGGCGTCGTCGAAGGTCTTGGAGCAGAGCAGGCCGATGGACAGCGCCAGCCGACGGCCTACCTTGCCCGCTTTGCGCGCCCGCATCACACCGGGTACTGACGCCTGGCAACTCATACCGACGAGGGCCAAGCGTTCGGCCCCGCTTTCGATCGCGGCCGCATAAGCCAGGGTGTTGGCCGAGTAGGTGTAGCGCGACCCGGCCGTCGCCAGGATCTCTTCGCGCGTCCTGGCCAGGCCGGGCAGGGCCTTCCAGGAGGTACCGTCACCTTCTAGCCAGGACACCAGGGCGGCGTCGATGCGGTCGTGCTCCAAGCACCACAGCAGGATGGCTGAGACCAGGCCGCCGTCCTGCCCCTTGGCGAGCAGTTCGGGGTCGGTGGCGCGGGCGAGCAAGACATCCTTGGCGACGCCCTCGACCTCCTCGGCGAGGCGTTCCCGGCCGTAGAGGTAGGTGTCGATCTCCGTTTCCCAGCTGCGAAAGCGTGGGCAGGCCCTTGTGCAGCTCGTGCAACCCCGCTGCCCGTGACCACAATCGCTCGGGCCCAACTCGTCCTCGAGGTGGTACGGCCGGTACACCCCGTTCTGGTCGTCGTAGCCCAGGACGTCGTGGGGGCAGGCCACCACGCACCCTGCACAGCCCGTGCAGAGACCGCTGGTAACCACCTCCGTGAACAGCTCCGCCCACTGGGCGCGCCACCGCTCCTTGGCCTGGGTGCTCTCCGTCGCCGTCACCTAAGCGAGGCTAGCCCAACCGGCGCCTCGGACAACTGTCCCACCGCTGGCGGTGGCGGCGGGCTCCTGGACGCTCGAAGGAAAAGCCGATCGGGTCAACAGGCGCTCGCCGGGAGCACCAATCAGGCCAACGCGGCGCTCGTCGGAAAGGAAGACTGATCAGGTCAGCCGGCCGAGCGTCAGTTTGCGCAGGTTGAGGTCTCTGGGTACTCGGTTCGAGTCAAGCGGGGCCCGCGCCGGATCAAGGCCGAGCACGACGATGCCGCCCGCGTTGCCGGGCTCCTTCACATGCCGGTCCGGGAGGTGGCCCGATTGGCTGAGGAAGCCGCCTATCGGATGTTCCATAGCGAGTCGGCCGGGTCAGCTGACGGCCAAGGCGGCCGCGATGGTGGACTCCCGGGACCCGGGGGTGCCGCCAGTTGACCGCGGTCGGCGGACGCAAAAACGGTCAGTAAAACCGTCCGCGTCCGTTTTGTTGACCGTTTTCGACGGGATCCCCGTAGGGGCGATCGCAAAAACGGACAGGAAAACCGGATCGACCCGCCGGCTCCCGTTTTGCTGACCGTTTTCGATGAGATTTCCGTAGGGGCGATCGCAAAAACGGACAGGAAAAATCACCCACGCCTTTTTTGCTGACCGTTTTCATCACGGCGACCGACCGGCGAGCGGCGACCGACCGACCGGCGAGGGGCGACCGACCGAGCGGCGAGCGGCGACCGACCGAGCGGCGAGCGGCGAGCGGCGAGGGGTGAGCGACGGGCGAGGGGCGAGGGGCGAGGGGCGAGCGACGGGCGAGGGGCGAGCGACGGGCGAGCGGTGACCGACCGGCGAGGGGCGAGCCGACCGACGAGCGGCGACCAAAGGCGGGGCGACCAGCCACCGGGCGACTCGACGACGGGCGATCGGCGACCTACGGGCCACGACGGCCCCCCGCCGGCCCTAGGGGGCGACTAGCGATCCACCGTCCGTTCGCCGGAAAGGAGGGTCGCCCAGGTCAGCAAGCGCTCGCCGGCAGCTCGCCCGCTTCGCCCAGCTCGTCGATGTCGGAGAGAAGATCAAGATCTTCCTCGAGGTCGAAGCCGTATGGCAGAAGGGCTGAGGCCACTCCAGCCTGGTTAGTGAGGGGCGCCGGTCGTTCCGTCTTACCACCGCTTGTTAGGGGCGACAGAAGTGGGCTCGACGGCAGACGCTGTCGCGATACCCCCCGGGAACGCGGGTCAGTTGCCGTCGTCACCAGCCCACGGCACCAGCCAGCGAGGGTCGGCGGGCTGATCGTGGCGGAGGAAGCGCAAGTCCGCAGACAACCGCATGGCTGCGGTCGTGGTGTCCAACGAGGCGTGCACGATGTGGGGCGAATGGACGGTCACGTCCCCGGCCTGGTAGTCGGCCCAGAGCCACCGGGTGTCCAGCCGTTCCGCCACCCAGGCCAGATCGTGGCTGATCGGCCGGTGGTCGTCGGGCCGGTCGTTGACCTCCCGGAGCGGGGCGAACGATGAGCGTCCCATAGCGTGCGAACCCTCCAGGTAGACCAGGCCTCCGGTCGCTCGGGGGCAGTCACCGATCGGGATCCAGATCGTCACCAGTTGGTCGCTTCCGCCATCGAGGTAGCTGAAGTCGATATGGGCTCGAGACGCCGTAGGCGTCGAGCGATCGAAGTGGCGCAGGATGGAGCGGGGCAGTCGTCGGACCGGCCCGCCGAGGACATCGGTCGCCAGCGAGGCGAGCGCGGGGTCGGATGCGAAGGCTTCGAAGCGGGAGCTTCGTACGAAGGCGTGGGCCGGGTGGCCCGCCACCCCGTGCGCCGGCAGGTCAGGAGGCCGGAAGCCGGAGAACACCCCGTCGGCAGCCGTCGTTCCGACCTGCAGGTAGGAACGGTCGAACCGGGTGAAATATGCCTCCCGGAGGGAGGTCACGGTCGAAGGGTCGAGCACGCTTCTCAGGTAGAGGTAACCGTCTGCTGCGTACCGGGCCTGCATCGCCTCCGGATCTGATCGGATGGCGGAACTGTCCCGGAGCGGGGCGAAGTGACGACGGTCGAAGGGAACGGCCACGCCATTTGAGCTGACGGAAGAGATCATCGGATCCGGTGTCGTGTCGATCGGTCGCCCGGCTCAGGACCGCCGCACCCGAAGGTGCCGGCCTCCGGCGGCCTCGACGGGGCTCGCCGTCCAAGAAGGGCGCATTCCGGGTGAGTGTACTCCTGGCGCCTGGCTGCGCCTGGGATGCCCGACGGGGTCTAACGAGCGGCCGTCGCCGAGAGGGTCACACCCAGCGCAGCTCTGCGGGCTCGTGTTCGCTGATGCGCTCACAGGTCGGACACCACCATTGGGCGACCATCGGGGTGCCACACGGGGCATGCGATGGTGGGTCCGATTCGCCGCCGCCGTGGTCGGCGTTCCACTGGGCCAGCAAGCGAACGGCCCCCCCGAGGGCCTGGCCAGCTTCGGTCAGCGTGTAGGCGAATCGGGGGGGTCGAGTCGAGTAGGGAATGGCGAGGACCAGTTGTTCGGCCTCGAGATGGCGCAATCGCTGAGTGAGCACGTTGGTCGCGATGCCGGGGAGGGCGGCCTCGAGCTCGGCGAAGCGACGGGGGCCCTCGCTGAGGGCGTCGACGACAAGAAGGGACCACCGATCACCCACGCGGGCCAGGGCACCGGAGAGGGCATCTGTCGAGACGGTCATCTTTTTCCCCAAAATTCCGAACTAGGAGGTAACTTGCAACCAACAAGTTACTCTCTTTGGAGGTTGATCGCATGTCGTTGCTCGAAGAACTCTCCTCTGCTGCCTCGTCCGCAGCAGCGGCTGGCGGTGCCGTGGTCCGTATCGGACGGGCCCAGGGCCGGGGCGCGGGGGTGGTGATCGGATCGGGCCAGGTGCTCACCAGCGCCCACAACCTGCGCGGTGAGGAAGCCACCGTCACCTTTGCCGACGGCCGATCGGCCCGGGCGACCGTCAAGGGCGTCGATCCCGACGGCGACCTGGCCGTGCTGGCCGTGGACACGGGGGACGTGGCCCCAGTGGGCTGGTCGGAAGCGGTGTCGGCCGACGGGCCTGCGATCGGAGCGCCCGTGTTCGCCTTGGCCGTGCCGCCCGGCGGGGGTGGAATCCGGGCCACCTTCGGCCTCGTTTCCGCTCGGGGTCGGAGGTTCCGAGGGCCCCGCGGCAGGTTGATCACCGATGGCATCGAGCACACCGCGCCGCTTGGGCGGGGGTCGTCAGGCGGCCCGCTGGTCGACACGAACGGGCAACTCGTCGGCATCAATACCCACCGACCGGGTGAAGGGCTCTACCTGGCCCTGCCGGCCACAGTGGCCTTGCGATCGAGGGTCGACGCCCTGGCCCAAGGTGAGGCGCCGACGCGCCGCCGGCTGGGCGTGGCCCTCGCGCCCGGGCACGTGGCGAGGCGCCTCCGCAGCGCAGTCGGCCTCGAGCCTCGGGACGGCGTGTTGGTGCGAGAGGTCCTCGACGGGAGTCCGGCCGCGGCGGCCGGGCTGCGTTCAGGCGACCTCATCGTGGCCGCAGGCGGTGGTTCGGTCGATTCGATCGACGCTCTCCTGGCCGCGGTGGACGGGGTGGGGGAGGACGCCACGATCACGTTGACCGTCGTACGCGGCGTGGAGGAGACCGAGGTGATCGTGCGCTTCGAGAGCGCGAGCTGAGGGCCCTGGTCTTCGAAGCCGCACGCCGTCCCGGAGCGCTGGGTCGTGGCACCAGGCCGCGGCCCAGGCCCGGAGGGTCGTCCTCCGGTGGGCTTCGGCCCTCGGGATTTGCGGCTTCGGTCCCAAACGACCGCAACATTTATTTAATGAACGTTCGGTCAAAAAATGTCTGGCTGCTCGAGCCAGACCCGACGGGCGACCTGAATTGTCCATTTCGGCCCGCCGGCCGAGCAGCAATACCACTCACCGCGTCGCGGTCGATTCTCTTGGTCGTCGAGGTCCCGTCCGCGGCCGCCCCCAAGTGGTGCAGTGGTGCAAGTGAGGCGCTGACGTAGACCGCAGGCTGCGAGAGTGCGCCCGGTACTACCTACCTACTCGATCCATAACGGAAAAGGGAGTGTCAAAACCGAAGATCGCTCGATGTGGCGTCTGGAGTGACGCCATGCGAGCGGACTATTCCCGGCCGTCGCGATCCCACTAGGCGCGCGATTGGGTGCTAGCTTCACGCCATCTGATTGATGGCGTGAGGTCATCACTGCAAGGGGGAGGAAAAGCGATGGGAAAGAGAAAGCTCGCGTACGGTGCGTGCGCGTTGGCGATTGCGCTCTTCGCGGGGGCGTGCTCATCGAGCAGCAAGTCGTCGTCGAGCAACACCACTGCCGCTCCGACCGGGGGCACGACGAGCGGTTCGACGAGTGGAGCTACCACGGGGTCGACGCCCACCCAAGCCACAGGAGCACCCATAAAGGTTGGCATGGTGTGCAGTTGCTCGGGCCCATTTGGCGGCAACATCGTGCCGGTCAGGGATGTCTACACCTCCTGGGTGAAATCCGTAAACGCCGCTGGTGGCATCAACGGTCATCCCATCCAACTCACCGTCAAGGACGACGCCGCCACGCCGGGCACGTCGGTCTCTGACGTCCAAGCGTTGCTTGCGTCCGGGGTGGACGCCATCGCAGATATGTCCATTGTCGACGAGCCGTGGGCGGCGACGGTGCAGAAGGCCGGCGTCCCGGTAGTCGGTATTGACGTCACCGAGGACCCGTTCTTCCAAAACCCCGACTTTTACCCTGAAGGCCAAACCAATAATTCCGGTACCTACGCGAACGTTGCGGTGGCGAAGGCGGCCGGAGCCACCAACATCGGCGACCTGTACTGTTCTGAAGCGGCATCGTGCGCCGAGGGAGCCCCGTTGATCAAGGCGGCCGGCCAGCAACTCGGCGTGCCGGACGTGTACAACGCCGAGGTAGCGATGTCCGCACCGAACTATACGGCGCAGTGCGTGGCCGCCCAGCAGGCTCACGTGACCTCCATCTTCATCGGGGACAGCCCCAGCATCCTGGCCAGAATCGCCAACGATTGCGCCAAGCAGGGCTACTACCCGATCTGGATCGAAGAGGGCGAGGGGCAGGGTCCACAGTTGTTCACCGGGGCCATCTCGAAGAACCTCTGGGCCGACTTCAACGATGTTCCCTTCTACGCCAATATCCCCGCGGTCTCGGCCATGAATGCCGCGGTCGACAAGTACTACCCGGGCCTGCGCCAGAGCGCGCTGGAGTGGAACGAGCTGGCTGCTTACTCTTGGCCGTCCGGGATTCTCCTGGAGGACGCGGTGAAGGCGGGCGGTCTTACGGCGAGCGACACTCCGTCCTCGGCGGAGATCGTCAAGGGGCTGGAGTCCCTTCACGGGGACACGTTGCAGGGCATGGCCCCGCCGCTGACGTTCGCCGCTGGCCAACCCCATCCGATCAACTGCTGGTTCACCTCGAAGATCGTGAACGGGGTCAAGAGCTTGGTCAACAATGGCCAGGTCACTTGCCAGAACGGCTCGTCCTCCTGATGCGTGGGGTGAGCATTCTCCGCTGAACAGAGGGGCCTTACCGAAGGAGCGCTGGTATCAACCAGCGCTCCTTCTGTGTCTCTCCGGGTAGAGATGATCGGCCCGAGCGAGGCGTATGGCTGTTACGCCTCTGGCCCGGAAGGAGGCTTGCCCCTTGGCGCTGTGAGGGTTCCGAGGTCGGGCTACCCCAGCACCCATATCGGTGGCTGGCCCACTCCGTTTCGCGGAGTCGCGCCGAGTAGCCGAGTCGAGATTGTGCGAGCGAGCCGATCCAGCGGGTGAGGGCCCGGCCCCAGTATCAGATGCAATAGGGCTGGTGCAATCCGGCGCGGCAAAGAGAATGGGTCGGCCGCTGGATCAAGCCGATTACCCAAGTCGAAGCGCGGGTGCTATCTTGTCCGAACTTTCACAAGTACCGCTAAATAGTTCCTGAAATTCGTGAGGAGACGGCAGAATTGATCCCAATAAAGAAGCTTTCATACGGCGCGTGCGCCGTCACAATTGCTGTGCTTGTTGGAGCATGCGGATCCAGCAGCAAGTCATCGACGAGCAACACCACGGCCGGGTCGACCGGTGGTACCGCGAGCGGCTCGACCAGCGCGTCGAGCGGCGGATCGGCTGCCGCGACGGGGGCCCCGATCAAGGTCGGAATGGTCTGCAGCTGCTCGGGCCCGTTCGGCTCTGAACATTGTGCCGGTTAGGGACGTCTACACGTCGTGGGTCAAAAACCGTAACGCCTCTGGCGGCATCAACGGCCATCCCGTCCAGCTCACCGTCAAGGATGACGCGGCCACGCCGGGCACGTCGGTCTCTGACGTCCAGTCGCTGATCTCGTCAGGGGTGGACGCCATCGCCGACATGTCCATCGTCGACGAACCGTGGGCTACGACGGTGCAAAAGGCCGGCATCCCGGTGGTCGGTATCGATGTCACCGAAACGCCCTACTATCAGAACCCCGATTTCTACCCTGAAGGCCAGACCGACAACTCGTCGACCTACTCCGCCGTGGCGGTTGCGAAGTCGGCTGGAGCTACCAACATGGGTTACCTGTACTGCTCGGAGTCCGTGTCGTGCGCCGAGGGTGCCCCGCTGGTGAAGGCGGCCGGCAAGCAGCTCGGCGTGCCGGTCGTGTACAGCGCGGAAGTGGCGATGTCCGCACCGAACTATACGGCGCAGTGCGTGGCCGCCCAGCAGGCTCACGTGACCTCCATCTTCATCGGGGACAGCCCCAGCATCCTGGCCAGAGTCGCCAACGACTGCGCCCAGCAGGGCTACAACCCGATCTGGATCGAAGAGGGCGAGGGCCAGTCTCCGCAGCTGTTCAGCGGGGCCATCTCGAAGAACCTCTGGGCCGAGTTCAACGACATTCCCTTCTATGCCAACACCCCCAGCGGTGCAGGCCATGAACGCAGCCGTGGACAAGTACTACCCGGGCCTGCGCACGAACCCCCTGACGTGGAACGAGCTGGCTTCGTACTCCTGGCCGTCGGGGATCCTGCTCGAGGATGCGGTGAAGGCCGGCGGTCTCACGGCGAGCGACACTCCGTCCGCGGCGGAGATCGTGAAGGGGCTGGAGTCCCTCCATGGGGACACGTTGCAGGGCATGGCCCCACCGCTCAGCTTCGCCGCCGGGCAGCCCCATCCCGTCAACTGCTGGTTCACCTCCAAGATCGTCGACGGAGTGAAGACCGTGGTCAACAACGGGCAGGTCACCTGCCAGAACGGGTCCTCCTCGTCTTGACCGGTTGGTGAGTTTGCGGGCTGTAGGTAAAGCCCTTGGAAGCGGAGCGCCGATGAATTCGGCGCTCCGCTTCTCTTTTCGGTCGGGAACCCTCACCCAGCCAGCCTGGTCGGGCGCAGACGGGCGCTGACGTATAGCGGGTGGCACCGCGTGTGACGAACGACACGGCGGAGTGGTGTCCGTCGATACAGACCGTTCCTTCGGGATCGGTCAGAGTGGTGTACATCGAGGGAGGCAGCCCATTCGAGGGTGACTCCTGCGGGGCGGCAGGGGTCACCTGCTCGGGTGTCGCGATACCCAGAAGGGTTCGCGGCCGGTCAGTGCGTCGGTGCCGGGCAGGCACCCGTCACCGGCCGTAGGTCGAGTTGGCGTTGACACCAGCGCGGGGGTCCGGCCATCCTTTGGCGTCCGGAGCCGGGAGAAGGGAGGGTGTTCGGTGGCGAGCAGGGAGGAATGGTGGCTGCTCCTGCGGCGGTCGTTCGGGATTCCAGACGTCGTGACTGACGAACACGCGCGTCAGGCGGTCGGCTACGCCACCGTCGGTGAAGATCCGCCCGGTGAGCTGGGTCAGGTCGCACTCCAACTGCTCGATGCCCTGCTGGACACCGCGCCAGATGGAACCCTCGACGGGTATTTGATCGCATTACCCGGCGTCGTCCCGGACGACGTCGTCGACGACATCAGCAACCGGGTGCCGCGTGACACCGCTACCGGAGGGTCGCGCGACTGGGCGGCGAGAGTACAGACCATTCAAAAGCTTCTCGACTCGCTCAAGAAATACCTGTTGAAGAACCTCTCGGATACCGGAGTCCCCCCGCGTCCTGACTGAACCGCAAGCCCTCTCTCGTCTGCTCCTCTCGTTTGCTTTCTCGGCGCTAGAGGTCGACGCCGTTGATCCACCCATCTAGGCGGAGGTGGTGGCGTGGCAGGCGGGAGCGGCGCTGGTAGGCCCGTCGATGACACCGCCCAAGTTGCTGACGCTCGGTCACGCCAAGATGGCCGTGCCCGTGTTCAGCGACGTGCTCGAGGCGCGGTTCGATCTCGGCGGCGAGAGGTCCGCCTCGCTGGTCGCGTTGGGCTGCCCACGCCCCGAACGCGGTGCGGTCGTGATCCGCGAGCGGCGGCTCCGGGTGGGCACCGTCCGCTTCGACGTGTCGGTGAGCTACACCCGCGACAGCCGGCACGGCTCGCTGGCGATGGGCACCTCCGAACATCTCCAGGATGCGGAGGCGGTGATCCAGGCGGGGCCCGACTCGTCCGTTATCGACCGCGAGATTGTCCGGGAGCGCCGTGACGAGCGGCCTTCGGCCCACGGCTTACCGGTGGGGTCTGCCCCGTTTCGGGCCGGAGCGGCGTCCCCGGCAGGCGTCCCGCTGGCCTGAGGACCCGGTTGGCGACCAGGCCCCAGCTGCGGCGGACCGTGACGACCAGGCTGCAGCTGCCGCCGACCGTGACCAGGCCGCAGCTGCGGCCGACCGTGACCAGGGCCGCCGCCAGGAATGGCTGGACAGGATCGCCGAGTGAGATCGTGCTGTGACTAACCGAACAAAAGGAGCATCATGCATCTATTCCCCCGAATCGCCGCGGTGGCGGCCGTGACCTTCGCACCTTTCGGTGCGCTGAGCGTGGCTGCGCCCGACGTGGCCGACGCCACTGGCACTACCGCCGCCGCCACGAGTTCGTGTTCGGGGAGTCCCGGACACGGCTTTTTCAACGCTTCCACCGGACGTTATGTCACTGTCGACGGGAACTTGATGGTCGCCAACAGCCCTGTCGACACCCGCCAGTGGAACGTCTACTACGACAACCAGCCGGCCAGCCCGGAGTACCGCGAGTTCGCCCTCTGCAACGCGATCACGGGGCGGTGGGTATCGTGGGAGTTGGACGGCACCAGCATCGTGCTGGGTACCTTCGCCGTCTCGCCGTGGACCAATCCGGAGTACTCGTTCTTCCTGGATCCGTGGTGTGGGATAGCGCCGGACGGCAAGTGGCTGATGGACTTTCTGCCGGGCAACTTGGGTTGGGCAACCACGTTCCAGGGGCATGCCGGCCAGATGGAGCCGTCTACGGTCAATGAGGACTGGTTCACGGGCGACGGCATGTGCGGCGTCCCATAAGGGGGTGCGTGGTGAGCCCGGTGCTGACTCTGACGCCCGCGGCACTGTCGCACGCGGCGGGGCGCGGCGAGCGGCCGACTGGGGACTTCTCGCGCTGGTCGCTCAGCCGGAAGGCGGCTGTGGACCCCTGGGATATGGCGCCGCTGTGACCTGAGATTTGGTGGCTGGCGGGGGAGGACTCGAACCTCCAACATCCGGATCCAAAGTCCGGTGTTCTGCCGGTTGAACTACCCGCCACCGCGGGGGCGAGGCGACCGCCTCGGTTGGAGCATCGCATAACAGTGTGCCCGTTGGCAGACCCTCCAGGTTGCTAGAACTTGGAGGTGCCAACCGATGCGTCGAGCCTGTCCGCGGTGGTGCTGGCGGCCGGAGAGGGAACTCGCATGCGCTCAGAGCGCCCCAAGCCGCTGCACCGCCTGTGCGGCCGCCCCATGGTCCTCCACGTCTTGTACGCCATCGCCGAGCTCGACCTGGAGCGGGCGGTGGTGGTGGTAGGCCATGGCGGGGAACGGGTGACCAAGGCCGTTGGGGAGCAGGCTCCGCCCGGTCTCCGCGTCGATTTCGTCACCCAGCAGGTCCAGCGCGGGACGGGCGACGCCGTTCTCGTCGCCTTGACGGCGTTCCCCGAGGAGGATGCCGACGACGGTGACGTGATCATCCTCCCTGGCGACACGCCGCTGTTGCGACCGGCGACGCTGGCCTCGCTGGTCCGGGCCCATCGCCGTTCCGAGGCGACGGCGACCGTGCTGACCGCCCGGCTGGCCAACCCCGCTGGATACGGCCGGGTGGTGCGGGACAAGTCCGGACGGGTGGCCGGCATCGTCGAACACGCGGAAGCCACTGAGGAGCAGCTTCTGGTCGACGAGGTCAACACGTCGATTTATGTCTTCCGGCGCTCCGTCCTGGCGCCGGCGCTCCGCCGGCTGAGCCCTGACAACACCCAGGGCGAGTACTACCTCACCGACACCATCGCCGTCCTGCACGACGCCGGGTATGCGGTGGAGTCCATGGTCGTCGACGACCCGATGGAGGCGGCCGGCGTCAATGATCGGCACCAGCTCGCCGTCGCCGAGGCCGAGCTCAGGGACCGAATCAACGAGCGCTGGATGCGACGCGGGGTCACCATGGTCGATCCCGAGCACACGTACGTCGACACCATGGTTGAGTTGAGCCCCGACGTCGTGCTCTATCCGGGGACCCACCTCCAGGGGGGGACGGTGGTGGCCTCGGGCGCGGAGCTGGGTCCGAGCACCCAGCTCTCCGACTGCACGGTCGGCGCCCACGCCGCGGTGACGGCGACCATCGGGCGCAATGCGGACATCGGCGATCATGCCCGGGTCGGACCCTGGGCGTACCTCCCCCCGGGCACGAAGGTGGCGTCGGGGTTTGTCACTGGTCCGTGCTTCACTGGTAGTGGTGATCCAAGAGGTATGCCATGACTCACATTCATGAAGGCGAGATGACCGGACTTATGGAGCTCACGCCGACCCGGAAGCTGCACCTGCTGTCGGGTCGCACCCACCCTGCCCTGGCGGCTGACATCGCGGCCCACCTGGGTGTCACCATCGGCGACGCCAACCTGGTGGACTTCGCCGACGGCGAAGTACGGACTCGCTTCGGCGAGTCGGTCCGCGGCGCGGATGTGTTCATCATCCAGTCCCACGGGCACACCAACGGTCGCTCGATCAACGACTCGCTGATGGAGCAGTGGATCATGATCGACGCGGCCAAGCGGGCCTCGGCCAAGCGGATCACCGCGGTCTGCCCCTACTACGGCTACTCCCGCCAGGACCGCAAGTCCCAAGGGCGTGAGCCGATCACGGCCCGGATGGTGTCGGACTTCTTTGCCGCCGCCGGGGCCGACCGCATCATCTCGGTGGAGCTGCATTCGGGTCAGATCCAGGGGTTTTTCGACGGCCCGGTCGACCACCTGACCGCGGTACCCCTCCTGACCGACTACCTGCGCCTTCATGCCCCTTCGGGGGATTTCGTGATGGTCGCACCGGACACCGGGCGGACCAAGGTCGCCGAGCAGGCCGCCCGCCATGCCGGCGACCGGGTCGACGTGGCCGCGGTGTACAAGCGACGACCCAAGGATGCGGTCAACCGGGTCCAGACCCTGGGCGTGATGGGCGACGTGGACGGGCGCATGTGCGTGCTGATCGACGACATGATCGACACGGCCGGCACCATCTGCGCGGCCGCCGATCTCCTGCTCGACCGGGGCGCAACCGAGGTGTGGGCCATGGCCACCCACGCCGTCCTGTCCGGCCCCGCCATCGATCGGCTCAAGAACTCCGCCATCGCCCGGGTGGTCGTCACCGACACCCTGCCCCTGCCGCCCGAGAAGCAGATCGACAAGATCGAGGTGGTGTCGGTGGCGCCCATCTTCGCCGATGCCATCAACGCCGTCTTCGGCGACGGATCGGTGTCCCAGATCTTCGGTGGTGAAAACCAAACCTGAGTTCCCGCTAGAACTGCAGCGTCCTTTTCGTTGAGTTGTTCGTGGTAGGAGCGCGTCTCGATGCCTGACATCACCCTGGTCGCGGAGCCCGGCCGTCCCACCGGGTCGGCCGCGTCGCGCCGCTTGCGGTCGTCGGGCCGCATTCCGGCCGTCCTGTACGGCCACGGCTCCGAGGCCCAGTCGCTGTCGGTGGATGGGCGGGCGTTGCGCCAGGCGCTGTCCGGTCGAGGCTGGGCTCAACCAGCTCCTGTCCCTGAAGGTCGGTTCCGAGACCCACCTGGCGATGGCCCGGTCGCTGCAGCGTCACCCCGTCCGCCACACCGTCATCCACGTGGACTTCCAGATCGTGCGGCGGGACGAGGTGCTCTCCGCCGAAGTGCCGATCGTCCTGGCCGGGGAGGCGAAGGCGGTCGAGCAGGAGAACGGGTTGGTCGAGCAGCTGCTAAACGCTCTGACCGTCAACGCCACCCCGGACCGCATCCCCGGCCACATCGAGGTGGACATCTCCGAGCTGACCATCGGCGAAGGGATCCGGGTCGGCAGCCTCAACCTGCCGTCAGGCGTGACCACGGACGTGGACCCGGACGAGTTGGTCGTGTTGGCTTCGGTCACCCGGGCCGCGGCGGCGGGCCCAGAGGAGGAAGCCGTGGGCGAAGGGGCCGAGCCGGGCGTGGCCGAGGGCGCCGAAGGGGCCGCGGGCAGGCCAGGACGCCTCGGGCCGAGCCGCCTCCGGCGAGGGCAGTTCCTCAGAGGTGGGTTAGCTGCTCCGCCGGCCGCGGACTGGCACCCCCGCGGATCTGCTGGCCGTGGGGCTTGGCAATCCCGGTTCTGAGTTCGCTCATAGCCGGCACAACGCCGGCGCCGACACGGTCAGCCTGATCGCCGACCGGCACGGGGCCCGGCTGAAGCGATCCAAGGAACACGCCCTGGTCGCCGAGGTGCGGATGGACGACTGCCGGCTGGCCCTGGCCTTTCCGCAGACCTACATGAACGACTCCGGCCAGTCGGTGGCGCCCCTGGTCCGGCGCTTCGGGATCGAGGATCTCACCCGGTTGGTGGTCGTCCACGACGAGCTGGACCTGCCGCTCGGCACGGTCCGGGTGAAGTCCGGGGGCGGTCTGGCCGGGCACAACGGGCTGCGCTCGATCAAGGCCCACCTTCATTCCGACGCCTTCAGCCGGGTCCGCATCGGGATCGGCAAGCCGCCGGGCGGGAAAGAACGCGGCGCCGACCACGTGCTCAACGCCCCTACCCGCCGGGAGCGCGCCGAGCTCGACATCGGGATCCAGGTGGCCGCGGACGCGGTCGAGTGCATCTTGGCCGATGGCGTCGTTGCCGCCCAGAACCGGTTCAATGGCTGAGGTGGCTGCCGACCCCTCGTTCCCCTCCGGGGCTCCAACTCTGGCTCCGCTGCTGCCCTTACTGCGGAGCGATGAGACCTTCACGGGCCTGCGCGGCCTGCGCGCCGGTCTGGTCGCAGTTCCGGAGCCGGCCCGAGCCTTCGCCGTCGCCGGGATCGCCGAGGCCGCCGGTCGACGCCCGACCCTGGTCGCGGTCGCGACCAACGCCGAAGCCGAACGCTTGGCCCACGATCTGAGGGCTTTCCTGGGTCCCGAGTCGGTGGAAGTGTGCCCGGCCTGGGAGACGCTCCCCTTCGAGCGGGTGAGCCCGAGCGTGGAGACGATGGGTCGCCGGCTGCGGGCCATGTGGCGGCTGCGCTTCGGGTCGGCCGGCCATCCCGAATACCTCCCGAATGTCGTGGTCGCCCCGGTCAGGTCCCTGCTGCAGCGTCTCGGCCCGCACGCCGAGGCGGCCGAACCGGTGGTGGTGGAGAAAGGCCAGCAGGTCGATCCCGAGGCGCTGGTCGCCCGCCTGGTCGGGATGGGGTACCGCCGGGAATACCAAGTCGAGCACCGGGGGGAGCTGGCCGTTCGGGGTTCGATCGTGGACGTGTTCGGATCGACGGCCGACACACCGGTGCGAATCGACCTCTGGGGCGATGAGGTGGACCGGCTCACCGAGTTCTCGGTCGGCGACCAGAGGTCGACGGACGAGCGCGCCCTGGTGGAGCTGTTCCCCTGCCGGGAGCTGTTGCCGACCGACGAGGTCCGCCAGCGCGCCGACCAGCTGGTGGCCGCGGCCGGGTGGGGGCGCCAGCAGTGGGAGCGCCTGGCTGAGGGGCTGATCTTCGACGGCATGGAGTCGTGGCTACCCTGGCTCACCGCCGACGAGCACCTTTTGGTCGACCTGCTGCCGCCCAGCGCGTTGGTGTTGCTGGTCGAGCCGCGGCGGATGCGGGACAGGGCCGCGGAGCTGCTCGAGGAGGAGGCCGCGCTGGCGACCACCCTGGCCCAGACGTGGGGCGCGGGCGACGAGGACTTCCCCCGGCTGCACTTGCCCTTCGATCGGCTTCTGGCCCGCACCGAAGCGGCTGCCTTGACGGTGACGTCGGCTCCGGAGGGGCCGGGCACCGAACTGGTGGCCGCGGCTGGCTGGGATCCGGTGGTCGGCGACGGCGAGCGGCTCATGGCCCAGCTTCGCGATCTGCGCGCCGCAGGGCTACCGGATCATCGTCTGCGCCGACGGCCGGGGCAGCGGCCAACGGCTGGCGGCCCTCCTCGGTGAGCACGGTCTGCCAGCGGCTTTCCACGAGCGGGGCCCCGACGGCTCGGAACTCATCGCACCGGGTGTGAGGGTGGTCCTTCAGCCCCTCGAACGGGGCTTCCTTTACCCACCCCTGAAGTTGGCGGTACTGGCCGAGAGCGACGTAACCGGGCGGCGCCGGGCCCATCAGCCGCCCCCGTGCCCGGGCCCGCAACTCGGAGACGTTCTTCGATGACATCACCACCGGCGCCTACGTCGTCCACTACCAGCACGGAGTCGGGCGCTTCGGCGGCATGGTCCGACGAGCGATCGGCGGGATCGAACGCGACTATCTCCTCCTCGAGTACAAGAGCGGCGACAAGCTTTACGTCCCCTCCGACCAGATCGACCTGTTGCGCCCCTACACCGGGGGCGAGTCGCCCGCCCTCAGCCGGCTCAACGGGTCGGAGTGGCAGCGCACGAAGTCCCGCGTCCGGGCCGCCGTCCGCGAGATCGCCCAGGAGCTGGTGGTGCTCTATCAGACCCGGGTCAACTCTCTGGGCCACGCCTTCTCCGTCGACTCACCCTGGCAGCAGGAGATGGAGGAATCTTTCCCCTATGCCGAGACACCGGATCAGCTGAAGGCCATAGAAGACGTCAAGTCGGACATGGAGTCCGAGTCCCCCATGGATCGCCTGGTCTGTGGCGACGTCGGATTCGGCAAGACCGAAGTCGCCATCCGGGCGGCGTTCAAGGCGGTGCAGGACGGCAAGCAGGTTGCGGTCCTGGTGCCGACCACCCTCTTGGCGTCCCAGCACTTCCAGACGTTCTCCGACCGCTTCGCCGGCTATCCCCTGCGGGTCGAGATGCTGTCCCGGTTTCTCACTCCGGGCCAGGGCCGCCAGGTCCTGGACGGGCTGGCGGACGGCTCGGTCGACGTCGTGATCGGCACCCATCGGCTCCTGTCGGGCGATCTGAACTTCAAGAACCTCGGGCTGCTGGTCGTCGACGAGGAGCAGCGGTTCGGAGTCCACCACAAGGAGGCCATCAAGCAGCTGCGCACCGATGTCGACGTGCTCACCCTGACCGCCACGCCGATCCCGCGGACCCTCGAGATGAGCCTCACCGGGATCAGGGACCTCACCCTGCTACATACCCCGCCGGCCGACCGGCAGCCCATCCTGACCTACGTCGGGGAGTACGACGAACGGGCGGTCGCGGAGGCCTTCCGCCGGGAGTTGTTGCGGGAAGGCCAGGTCTTTTACGTCCACAACCGGGTGGCGACGATCGAGAAGGTCGCGGCCGAGTTGCGGGCCCTGGTCCCTGAAGCCGCGTGTGGCGGTGGCCCACGGGCAGATGGACGAGGGTGCCCTCGAGAAGATCGTGCTCGAGTTCTGGGAAGGCGAGTACGACGTGCTGGTCTGCACCACGATCATCGAATCGGGCATCGACATGCCGACGGTCAACACGCTGGTCGTGGACCACGCCGAGCGCCTCGGTCTGGGCCAGCTCCACCAGCTCCGCGGTCGGGTCGGCCGCGCCGGGCAGAGGGCGTACGCCTATCTGCTGTTCCCACCTGATCAGGCCTTGTCCGAGGAAGCTTACGAGCGCCTCCGGACGATCGGCGAGCACACCGAGCTGGGTTCGGGGTTCAAGATCGCCATGCGCGACCTGGAGATTCGGGGCGCCGGCAACCTCCTCGGTGGCGATCAATCCGGCCACATCGCCGCGGTCGGCTACGACCTGTACGTGCAGATGGTCACCGAAGCGGTGGCGGAGCTCAAAGGCGAAGAGCTGCGCCCGCCGGCGGAGATCAAGCTCGACGTTCCCGTATCGGCCAACCTTCCCGCGGAGTACGTCGCCCGGGAGGACCTGCGGCTCGAGGCGTATCGCCGGCTGGCCATGGTGACGACGCACGCGGAAGTCGATGACATCGAGGCCGAATGGCTCGACCGTTACGGACCGCTGCCTGCACCGGCGACCGGTCTGTTGGAGATCGGTCACCTGCGGGCCGAATGCGCCCGGCTCGGCGTTCGCGAGGTCGCGGTGGTTACCGGTGGGTCGGGCCTCTCCGGGGGTGGTTTCACGGCTCGACTGTCGCCGCTGCAACTCAAGGCCAGTCAGCGGGTGCGCCTGTCCCGCCTGGTCCCGAAGGCGGTCTTCAAGGAGGACATCGGCCAGCTCGTCATCCCTCTTCCACGCGGGTCGGACCCGGCCGTCGACCTCGTCGCCTTGCTCGCGCAGCTGGCTCCGCCGGTAGCATCGGCGGCGCCGTGAAACGTCTCCTGCAGCCGCTCCTCGCCATCGCCGCGCTCGGGGCTGTCTCCGTGGCCGCCACCGGGTGCGACGCGTCGCCGTACGCGGTGACCGTCAACTCCCAGGTCATCAAGCAGGCCGGCTTGTACAGCGAGCTGCGGGCCTGGTCCGACAACCGTACCTACGTACAGGCTTTCGACGCGGCCGAATCGGCCAGCAACGGAGGCTCCGGAGTCACGGTCGCCGGCGACACGCCGAGCAGCTTCAACACCACCTGGGTGGCCAGCATCATGAGCGGCATGGTCGCCGCCACTGCGGTGGACCAGCGCGCCGCCGCGACTGGCCGCATCCCGTTGTCGGGGCTGCAGACCGCGGCCCGATCCGTCAGCGAGATCGATCACTCCGGCTACTGGGAGCAGTTTTCGCAGGCGTTCCGGGACGTGCTCACCACCCGGCTCGCAACCCAGGCCGCTATCACGCCGGCGTCCACCCCGGCGGCGACCCTGCGCAGCCTCTACAACCAGTACCGCACCTATTTCTTCACTCAGGTGTGCGTGGTCCAGGCGTCCGCGTTCAGCTTGGCGGCCGCCCAGGCGATCGCCGCGGCAGGCGTGCCCAACGGGACCCAGCTCTGTTACAACCAACGTCAGTTCGAGCAGCAGCCTGTGGCCTTTCAAACCTCCGTGCGGGGGCTGGCGGTAGGCAGCATCTCCCCGCCGCTGAAAACCAGCTACGGCTACCAGGTCGTCCAGGTCCTCAGCCGAAACGTGCAGACCTACGGGCCGGACATCGAGCGGACGCTGTCGGTCGCGTACGTCACCGCCTCGGGCGCATCTGACCCCGTGCTCAGCGGCGTGCTCAGCTCGGCGAAGGTCAGGGTGAACCCGGCCTACGGAACCTGGCACACCAATCAGGTGGTGCCACCCTCCGCTCCGAAGATATGAGCGGACGGGTCGTGGTCGTCGGCCTGGGGCCTGGCGACCAGCGGCTCGTGACGGCAGCTGCGACCGAGGCCATCGCCGCCATCCCGGCTCGGTTCGTGCGCACGACAAGGCACCCGAGCGCCTCCCTGGTCGAGCCGGCGACGTCGTTCGACGCCCGCTACGAGCGGGCGACCTCGCTCGAGGAGGTCTACGCCGGGGTGGTCGAAGACCTGGTGACCGCGGCCGGTGCGCACGGGCAGGTGCTGTATGCGGTGCCGGGCTCGCCCCTCATTGCCGAGCGGTCCGTCGAATGGCTGCGGGCCGACGGGCGGGTCGAAGTGGAGGTGGTCCCCGGCTTGTCGTTCCTGGACCTGGCCTGGGCCCGGCTCACTATCGATCCGCTGGCCGCCGGTGTCCGTCTTGTCGACGCCTACCGTTTTGCCGAGGAAGCAGCCGGCCAGGTGGGCCCGTTCCTGGTCGCCCAGTGCGACAGCCAACTGGTGCTCTCGACCATAAAGCTGGCTATTGACGACGGCCCTGACGTCACGGTCCTGCAGCAACTCGGACTGTCCGGTGAGTCGGTCACGACGGTGGCGTGGGAGGAACTGGACCGGAAGGTGGAGCCCGACCATCTGACGTGTCTTTGGATCCCGGCCCTCGCCGAGCCGGTCGCCGCCGAGCTCACCCGCTTCGCCGAGCTGGTCCGCACCCTCCGGGCCCGATGCCCCTGGGACCGCCAGCAGACCCACCAGACCCTCACCCGCCATCTCCTGGAAGAGACCTACGAGGTGATCGAGGCGATCGACGAGCTCGATACGGGGACGGCCGGCTACGAGCACCTCGAGGAGGAGCTTGGCGACCTCCTGTTCCAGATCGCCTTCCACGCCACCCTGGCCGCCGAGGCCGGACAGTTCACCTTGGCGGATGTGGCTCGAGGCGTGCACGACAAGCTGGTGGAACGCCACCCGCATGTCTTCGGTCCCCCCGGACAGCCCATGCCGAACTGGGAGGAGGCGAAGCGGGCGGAGAAGGGCCGGTCGAGTGTCATGGACGGTGTTCCCGGCGGCCTGCCCTCGCTCCTCTACGCCAACAAAGTCCAAGCGCGGGCGGCTTCGGTTGGCTTTGACTGGAAAGACGCAGCAGGGGCGTGGCTCAAGATCCGGGAGGAGCTCGCAGAGCTGGAGGCGGCGCTCGCCGAGGGGGACGCCGGGAGTCCGGCTGTCAACGAGGAGCTGGGCGACGTGTTGTTCTCGATCGTCAATGTCGCCCGTCACCTCGGACTCGATCCGGAGACCGCGCTCCGAGACGCGTCGGCCAAGTTCCGCCGGCGTTTCGAGGCCATGACCGCGCTGGCGGAGGCGCGGGGGACTGGCATCAACGACGAGCTTTGGGAAGAGGTCAAGGCCGCCGGCCGCTGAATGCAACCTTCCCGGGGTTCCGACCGGCTACCGTGACAACACCAGCAACACCAGTCACAAGAGCACCATGACTATGAGCGAGATCGAGCAGCTGTTCGGCAGGGAGATCCTGGATTCGCGTGGCAACCCCACCGTTGAGGTGGAGGTGCTGTTGGCCTCTGGGGCCACCGGTCGGGCGGCAGTGCCCTCAGGAGCATCGACGGGTACCCACGAGGCGGTCGAGCTGCGCGACGGCGGCGAACGCTACGGCGGCAAGGGCGTGACCCGGGCGGTCGCCCACGTCAACGACGAGATCGCCGATGCCGTAGAGGGGATGGAGGCGCTCGACCAGCGGGGGATCGACGCGGCCCTGATCGACCTCGATGGCACGCCCAACAAGTCCCGTCTGGGCGCCAACGCCGTTCTCGGCGTGTCGCTGGCTGTCGCCCACGCCGCGGCCGACGAGACCGGCCTGCCGCTGTACCGCTACGTGGGAGGTGCGGACGCCCACCTGTTGCCCGCCCCGATGATGAACGTCATCAACGGTGGGGCACACGCCGACAACAACGTCGACATCCAGGAGTTCATGCTCGTGCCCGTCGGAGCCGCGTCGCTGGGAGAAGCGGTCCGATGGAGCGCGGAGACCTACCACCACCTCCGGGCGCTGCTGCTCGCCCGGGGGCTGTCGACCGCCGTCGGCGACGAAGGTGGCTTCGCCCCCGACCTGCCGTCGAACGAGGACGCCATCAAGGTTCTGGTCGAGGCCATCGAACGAGCGGGACGGGTGCCCGGCACGGAGATGGCGATCGCGATCGACGTGGCGGCAAGCGAGATCTACCGGGACGGCCGCTATCAGCTGTCCAGCGAGGATCGTTCGATGACCGCGGCGGAGTTCTCCGACTTCCTCGCCGAGCTTTGCGAGCGGTACCCGATCGTCTCCATCGAAGACGGCATGGCCGAGGACGACTGGGAAGGCTGGGCTCGACACACCACCCAGCTCGGGGGCCGGGTGCAGCTCGTCGGCGACGACATCTTCGTCACCAACGAGGCCAGATTGGAACGAGGCATCGCGGCAGGCGTGGCCAACGCCATTCTGATCAAGGTCAACCAGATCGGCACCCTGAGCGAGACGCTGGACACCATGGCCCGGGCTGCCGCCGTGGGCTACCGCTCGGTGATGTCGCACCGTTCCGGCGAGACCGAGGACACGACGATCGCCGACCTGGCGGTCGGCACCGGCTGCGGCCAGATCAAGACCGGGGCGCCGGCCCGTTCGGATCGGGTGGCCAAGTACAACCAGCTGCTGCGCATCGAGGGCGGCCTGGGTGACACGGCGCGCTACGCCGGGGGCCGAGCGATGGCCCGCCGATGAGACGGGCCGTTCGACTTTCGCTCGCCGCGGTGACGCTGGCCGGGATCGTCTTTCTGTTCGTCCTGCCCGGCCGCATCTGGCTGGCCCAGAGCCGAGCCGGTGCGACCGCGCAGCGCCAGCAGGCTGCCCTCCAGCGGGAGAACCAGGCCCTGACGCAAGAGGCGGCCCAACTGCAGAGTCCTTCGTACCTCGAGGAGGTGGCCCGGGCGGAGTTCGGGCTGGTCATGCCGGGCGAACACGCCTACGGGATCCTGCCTCCCCCGGCGACCACGATCACGGTGGCGCCGGCTAAGGCGCCTGCCGCCCACCCGGCGACCAGCCCCTGAGCCGGCGTACGCCGGCGTCCGTTCCTGGCCGGCGTCCGTTCCTGGCCGGCGTCCGTCCACCGAACCCGTCCGCGGCGGGCCCACTCCTTGAGGCCCAGAAGGCCAAGAACAACAACGCGGCACGCCTGTCCGGCGCCGCGGCCACCCGTGTCACGTTGTGTGTCATATATGACGCCAACGTGACACGAGTGCGAGTTGGCCAACTAACCCGTGCCGCGTTTGTGTTCCGTGGTCCCGGTGCCGTGCGGCGTAGTGTTCCGCTCGTGAAGGGACGGCGAGTGCGCCCATCGTGAGGCAGCTGGTGAACGTCACGATGCGGGTGAACGGCGAAGTGGTTCAACACGACGTCGAGCCGCGCACCCTCCTCATCTACTACCTGCGTGACCGGCTCGGCCTCACCGGGGCCAACGTCGGCTGCGACACGTCGTCATGTGGTGCGTGCACCGTGCTGGTCGGTGGCGAGTCGGTGAAGTCGTGCACGATGCTGGCCGTCCAGGCCGACGGCGCGGACATCACCACCATCGAGAGCCTGGCCGGGAGCGACGGCATGCACCCGGTGCAGGAGGCCTTCCGCGACAACCACGGCTTGCAGTGCGGCTACTGCACTCCGGGCATGGTCATGGCCGTGGTGTCCCTCCTCGCGGAGAATCCCGATCCCACCGAAGCCGAGGTCCGGCTCGGTCTCGAAGGCAATCTGTGCCGCTGCACCGGGTACCACAACATCGTCAGGGCCGTGCTGGCCGCGGCCAGGACGATGGCGCCGAGCCCGGCATCGTGATGGTGGTCGAGAAGGCAAGCCGGGTCGTGGTAACCGACGCACCGGCGGTCGCAGCGGGCGGCGGGGTTCCGGCGGCGCGAGCGACAGCACGAGCGACCGGCTGCATGACGGCCGGGGGTGGTGGGCAGCAAGGGTGATCCCAGCCGCCTTCGAGTATCGCCGGGCCGCGTCCGTCGAGCACGCTCTCGACCTGCTGGCCGAGCATGGAGAGGACGCCAAGCTGCTGGCCGGTGGGCACTCCCTGCTCCCGCTCATGAAGCTCCGGCTGGCCACGCCCGGGGTCCTGATCGATATCGGCCGCCTGTCAGAGCTCTCGTTCGTGCGTGACGAAGGCGATCGGGTGACCATCGGAGCGCTCACGCGGCACCGCGACGTCGAGATCAGCGAGGTCCTGCAGGCGCACGTTCCGCTCATCGCCCACGTCGCCGGCCAGATCGGAGACCCGCAGGTCCGCCATCGCGGCACCATCGGCGGCTCCCTTGCCCACGGCGACCCGGCGTCGGACCTGCCGGCGGCGTGTCTGGCCCTCGGGGCCAGCTTTCGAGCCGTGGGGCCGGACGGAGAACGCCAAATCGCCGCGACCGACTTCTTCCTGGGCTTCCTGGAGACGGCGCTGGGGCCGAACGAGGTGCTCACCGATATCAGCGTCAGCAAGACTGACGGGGCGGGCTGGTCCTTCCAGAAGTTCAACCGGCGCGCCCAGGATTGGGCCATCGTGGGTGTCGCCACGGTGGCAGGGACGTACACCCGTGTCGGCCTGATCAACATGGGACCCGTGCCCCTGCGCGCCACAGGGGTCGAGGAGGCGCTCGCCGCCGGCGCGTCGGCGGCCGAGGCCGCCTCCCGCGCCGCAGACGGGCTCGATCCTCCTGCGGACATCAACGCCAGTCCCGAATACCGCGGCCACCTGGCCCGGGTCCTGGTCCGGAGGGCGCTCGAAGCGGCCGGCGCCGGGTAGCGCGGGCCGTCGAACCCCGGCCCGGGTGGCGGCCATCGAGGGGGTGACCTGTACCCTGATGCGGTGACCGTTCGTGCTCGGACAGATCTGTCAGTTGATGAGGTCTCCGCCGCCTTAGCGGGCCAGGGCTACCTGGCCGGTGAGGGCTTGGCCACATCGATCTTTCTCGCCATGGCCCTCCATCGCCCGCTGTTGCTCGAGGGCGAGGCAGGGGTGGGAAAGACCGAGGTCGCGAAGGTGCTGGCCTCCTGGACGGGTGGCGATCTGCTGCGGTTGCAGTGTTACGAGGGCATCGACGTGTCGCAGGCTGTGTACGAGTGGGACTACGCCCGCCAGCTCCTGCATCTGCGGGCCGTCGAGCTCGGCGGCGACGGCGCCAACAGCGGCCGGCCGAGCGAGGACGACGTCTACAGCGAGCGCTTCCTCGTGAGGAGGCCCCTCCTGGCCGCCATCGACCACTCGCCCGGTCCCCCTCCGGTGCTGCTCATCGACGAGGTAGACCGCTCGGACGACGAGTTCGAAGCCTTCCTGCTCGAGTTCCTGTCGGAGTACGCGGTCAGCGTCCCCGAGCTGGGCACTTTCCGGGCTGTCGATCCGCCCATAGTGATCATCACGTCCAACCGGACCCGGGACGTGCACGATGCTCTCAAGCGTCGCTGTCTCTATCACTGGGTGGAGCATCCGGACTTCGAACGCGAGGTGGCCATCATCCGGCTGCGCGCCCCGGAGGCCGTCCCGGAGTTGGCCCGACAGGTCGCCGCCGTGGTCGAGGCCCTGCGGGAGCAGCATCTGTACAAGCCACCGGGGGTAGCCGAGTCCATCGACTGGGCGGCCGCGCTCGCCGCGCTGGGCCGGACCGAGATCGACGAGCGCATGCTCGATCTGACCCTGGGCACGGTCCTCAAGTACCAGGAGGACCAGGCCCGAGTGCGCGGGGCAGGGATCGACGAGCTGGTCCGCTCGGCCTTGCAGCGAGGCGCCTGAGGTCATGGCTAGGGCAGAGCAGATCGTCACCGGCTTCGCTCGTTCGCTTCGCGCCAACGGTCTGTCCGTCCCAACCGGCGCGGCGGTGATGTACGCGGATGCCCTGGCCCTCGTCGGGATGGAGTCGGCGGACCAGGTCTACTGGGCCGGCCGGGCGACGCTGGTCCGGCGGCTCGAGGACATCGAGATCTACGACCGCGTCTTTGCCGCCTACTGGAAAGACCGGGGCCTTGACGTGCTCGTGCAGGCCGCGGCGGACGGCGACCCTCTGACGCTCGGCATCGATCAGGACGACGTCGACGAGCAACGCGAAGGCGAGGACGAGTCCATCGACAGTCGGGACGTCATCGCCCTGCGGTATTCGGCCGTCGAAGTGCTGCGCGAACAGGATCTTTCCGGGCTCACCCCCGACGAGTGGATCGAGGTGCAGCGCCTGATCGCCGCCCTGCAGATCGCCTGCGAGCTGCGCCCGTCCCGTCGGACCCGACCGTCCTCGCGCCGGTCACGGGGTCATCCCGACTTGCGGAGCACCATCCGGCGCAGCATGCGGACCGGGGGCATTCCTATTCGGCGGGCCTGGCGAGCGCCGGTCGAACGACCCCGGCGCCTGATCTTCCTGCTCGACGTGTCCGGGAGCATGGAGCCGTACGCACGCGGGCTCACCCTCTTTGCCCACGCCGCGGTGGCATCGCGTCGGGCCGGTCGGGTCGAGGTGTTCTCCATGGGCACCCGCCTGACCAGGATCACCCGACAGCTGTCCCGCCGGGACGCCGACGCCGCCTTGCAGTCGGCCACCCAATCGGTCAGCGACTGGTCCGGCGGCACCCGGCTCGGGGCCAGCCTCCAGGAGTTCAACGACCGCTGGGGCGTGCGGGGTCTGGCCCGCGGCGCGGTGGTCGTCGTCTGCAGCGACGGTTGGGATCGCGGCGACCCGGAGCTGATCGGCTCCGAGATGGCGCGTCTGGCGCGCGTCGCCCGCCGGGTGGTGTGGGTCAACCCGCTCAAGGCCTCGCCCGGATACGCCCCTCTGGCCCGAGGAATGGCGGCCGCCCTCCCGTTCGTTGATCAGTTTGTGGAAGGACACGCGGTGACGTCCCTGGAGCACCTGGCCGAGCTCATCGGGAGCCACCAGCCCCGGGCGCGACGGTCGTGGAGCACCGCATCAGGAAGGGAGGCAAGCCCATGAAGGATCTGCTGACAGACATCGATCGGTGGCAGCGCGAGGGCAAGCGGGTGGCGCTGGCTCGCGTCGTCGGAGTGGAGGGCTCCGGCCCTCGGCTTCCGGGCGCGGCGATGGTGGTCTCTGACGCCGGCGAGGTGGCGGGGTCCGTATCCGGGGGTTGCGTGGAGGGTGCGGTCGTGACCGAGGCCATGGACGTTCTCGCCGGGGACGGACAGCCCCGGCTCTGCACCTTCGGGTTCTCCGACGACGACGCCTTCGCCGTCGGCCTGACGTGTGGCGGGACCATCCGGATCTTCGTGGAGCCGCTCGACTGGTGACTGGCCTGTTCCAGACGTTGTCCGAGGCCCTCCGGGCCGAACAGCCTGTCGCCCTGGCCGAGATCATCGAGGGTCCAGCCGAGCTGCTCGGGGGCAAGCTGCTCATACTCCCGGGGCAGCCGACTCCCGTGATCGGCAGCGTCGGCGATCCCAATCTCGATCGGGTCATCGCCCGCGACGCCGAGGGCGAGTTGGCCGCCGGGTTGACCGTCACCCGGCACTATGGCCGCAATGGCGAAGCCCGGGCCCGGGACATCTCGGTGTTCATCGAGTCGTTCGCCCCACCGCCGCGGATGATCATCTTCGGGGCGGTCGACTTCACGGCCGCCCTCGCCAAAGTGGCCAAGATCCTCGGCTATCGCGTCACCGTCTGCGACGCTCGCCCGGTCTTTGCCACCCGGGCTCGTTTCCCCATGGCCGACGAAGTGGTGGTGTCCTGGCCGGACAAGTACCTGGCCGAGGTCGGCGGCACTCTCGGCCCCCGGGACGCGGTCTGCGTCCTGACGCACGACCCCAAGTTCGACGTGCCGGCGATCGTGGCGGCCTTGGACACCCACGTGGGCTACCTGGGGGCCATGGGCTCCCGGCGGACGCACGACGACCGCACCGCTCGCCTGGTCGCGGCTGGGGTGCCGGCAGACGCCTTGGGCCGGGTCATGGGTCCCATCGGCCTCGACATCGGGGCCCGGACTCCAGAAGAGACGGCAGTGGCGATCTGCGCCGAGATCATCGCCATGCGTACCGGGCGCCAGGCGCCGTCCTTGCGAGATCGGGAAGGGCCTATCCATTTGGACCTGGCGCTGGCTCGGGAGATGGACTGAGCCCGACGTTGACGCAGGTTGGCGCGGTGATCCTGGCCGCGGGTGGCGGTTCGCGGTTCGAGGCGGGCGCGGATGCCCGCCACAAGCTGCTGGCTCCGTGGAGGGGGCACCCGTTGATATGGGTGGCGACGACCAACGCACTCGGCGCCGGGTTGGCGCCGACCTGGGTGGTCGCGGGTGCGGTCCCGCTGGACGGAAAGGTGCCTGAGGGGGTGGAGCTGCTCCACAACCCTCGGTGGCGGGAGGGTCAGGCGACGTCCCTTCAGGTGGCCGTGAAGGCGGCCCGGGCCGCCGGCTTGGGCGCCATCGTGGTCGGTTTGGGCGACCAGCCGCTCGTCCGCTCGCAAAGCTGGTCAGCGGTCGCCCAGGCCGACGCCCCGATCGCGGTGGCCACCTACGAGGGCCGCCGGCGCAACCCGGTGCGTCTCGCCGCGGAGGTATGGGATCTCCTCCCCGAAACCGGGGACCAAGGGGCCCGGGTGCTGATCGCAGGCCGCCCCGACCTGGTCCAGGAGGTACGGTGCGAGGGCGACCCCGCCGACATCGACACTAGAGAGGATCTATTGAGATGGAACTGAACCAAGAGTTCCGAGTGGGAATTACGGTTCCCCAGGCCTGGAAGGTCCTGACAGACCTCGAGCGGATCGCCCCGATGCTTCCCGGTGCCCAGCTACAGGAGATCGACGGTGACGAGTACCGGGGGATCGTCAAAGTGAAGGTCGGGCCGATCGTGGCCCAGTACAAGGGCCAGGCGACGTTCGTCGAACGCGACGAGGAAGCGGGTCGGGTGGTGTTGAAGGCGACCGGTCGTGACACCCGGGGTCAGGGAAACGCCAGCGCCACCATCACGGCCAATATGCAGCCCGACGGCGACGGGACCAAGGTGTCGGTGAGCACGGACTTGACGATCACCGGGAAGGTCGCCCAGTTCGGGCGGGGAGTGCTGGCCGAGGTCAGCTCCAAGCTGATGGGCCAGTTTGTCTCCACCCTCGAAGCGGACCTGGCCTCCAGCGGCGACGACGCGACCAGCAGTGACGCCTCCGCTGCTAGCGACGATGCAGACGGCGGCGGGTCCAGCGGTACGGATCCGGCCACCAACGGGTCGGGGCCGGAGACCGCCACGGCGCCGACCGCGGTCGGCGACGGTGCCGCCGAAAGGAGTGGCGCCCGCCGCATCGAGAGCCGGGAGACCGAGCCCGTCGATCTGGTGTCGGTCGCTGGTGGATCGGCACTGAAGCGGCTGGTTCCTCTGGTCGGCGTGGTGCTCGTGCTGGTAGTGCTGCAGGCCAGAAGAAGGGCCCGACGCGCTCGCCGGCCTCGCCGCCCGAGTGCGCTGGTCCAGCTGCCCTCGGTGTCCGGTATCACCCACAGTCTGCCGGGCCTCGGCGATCTGACCCGCAACCTGCCATCGGTGTCCGAACTGGCGGGGCACTTGCCCGGGATCTCAGTTTCCGACTGAGCTCGGCTCCGTTCGCCCCACTCTGACCCCTGAACACCAGCGACCGCGATCGGGTCACCGACCTCCTCGGGCGTCCGCCCCGGGGGGAGTTCGTGGTGGTGGTGCGCGACCAGGCTGGCGACCCGGTGGTGATTCGCAATGACCCGTTGCTTGACGACGGGACGCCGATGCCGACCCGCTACTGGCTGCTCGGCCGGTCCGAGTGTCTGGCGGTGGACCGTCTGGAGTCGCTGGGTGGTGTCCGGGCCGCCGAGGCTGCAGTCGATCCCGCGCTCCTGGCTACGGCCCATGCCGTCTACGCCGCGGAGCGGGATGCCGCGATCCCCGAGGGATGGGCTGGTCCTCGCCCTCGCGGGGGTGTGGGTGGCACCCGGGTCGGCGTCAAGTGCCTCCACGCCCACTACGCCTGGCACCTGGCAGGCGGGGACGACCCGGTCGGGCAGTGGGTGGCCGCCCGGTTGGCCCCGGTCGATCGCAGGGACCCAACGAAAGAGAGGGTGGAGATGGCCGACGCGGTGGTAGGTGACCAGACCTCGTCCGGGGACGGGCTACCCGTTGCCGGAATCGACTGCGGCACCCACTCCACCCGTCTCTTGATCGCCGGCCCCGATGGAGCTCCGCTCGAGCGCCTGATGCGGATAACCAGGCTGGGTCAAGGAGTCGACCGCAACCGGACGCTTGACCCGGCAGCGATCCGCCGGACCGTGTCCGTTCTGGGCGATTACCGCCTGCTGATGGACCGCTACCGGGTGCTCCGGGTGCGCATGACCGCGACGTCGGCGGCCCGAGATGCGGCCAACCGGGAGGACTTCTTCGCCGCAGCCACGGCTGCGGTGGGGGTGCGTCCCGAGCTGCTCGGCGGTCAGGAGGAGGCCCGGCTGTCGTTCGTCGGAGCCATGTCCGACCTGGATCCAGCCGGTGGTCCCTGGCTGGTAGCCGACATCGGAGGCGGCTCGACCGAGCTCGCTATCGGCCCGGATCACCAGGGCGAACCTCAGGCCGCCTTGTCGCTCGACATCGGGTGCGTACGGATCACGGAGCGGTTCCTGGTCACCGATTTGCCGTCTGCGGAGCAGGTCGCGGCGGCCCGCCGCCACGTGGCGGACGTGCTGGCCACGGCCAGTCAGAGAGAGCCCGCCTTCGCCAGCGCGGCCAAGCTGGTCGGTCTGGCCGGGACGGTCGCGGGGTTGGCTGCGATCGATCAGCAGCTGGTCGCCTACGACCGTGACCGTCTGCACCACTATCTGCTCGAGGCCCGGGTTGTGGAAGGGCTGCTCGCCACCCTGGCCGGCGAGACGGCCGACGCCCGCCGGAGAAGGCCCGGCGTCGAGGCCGAGCGGGCCGACGTGATCGTCGGCGGCGCCATCGTGCTGGCGGAGATCATGCGCCATTTCCAGCTGGATGTCTGTCTGACGTCGGAAGCCGACATCCTGGACGGCCTCGCCCACAGCCAACTCACCGGCGGGTACCGGAAGGCGCGTGGCCTACCAGAGGTGCGCTGAGGTGACCCGACACGACGGACCTTTCGGGCCGCGACGCCCCTCTCTTTTCCCACCACATTGACACGAGCCGGCACCCACTGGAACCTGGGTGCAGCGGGCCGTCTACCATCTCGCCCATGATCGTGACCGATCGCATCCTGATGGGCCCTGGGCCCTGTAATCCATATCCTGAGGCCACGGCCGCCTTCGTGCGGCCCATGCTCGGCCATCTCGACCCCGAGTTCATCCGCATCCTGGATGAGACGTGCGACCGGCTGCGCCAGGTCTGGGGAACCACCAACGCTTTGACCCTTCCTGTGTCCGGCACGGGTTCGGCGGGCATGGAGGCGGCCTTCGTCAACACCGTGGGGCCCGGGGACGTGGTCGTCGTCGGCGTCAACGGGCTCTTCGGAGAGCGGATGTGCGACGTCGCCGGGCGCTGTGGCGCCGAGGTGGTCCGGGTCGATGCCCCGTGGGGGCGGCCGCTTGACCCGGCGGCCGTGCTCAGCGCCCATCCCGACCCCAAAGTGATTGCCGTCGTCCACGCCGAGACCAGCACCGGGGTTCGCAACGACGTGGCCACCGTTGCTGCCGGGAAAGGCGACGCCTTGCTGCTCGCCGATTGCGTAACGTCCCTCGGTGGCATTCCGGTCGACATCGACGGCTGGCAGGTCGACGTCGCCTACAGCGGCACCCAGAAGTGTCTTGGCGTCCCGCCCGGGCTAGCTCCGCTGACCATGGGCGCCCGAGCGTGGGATCGTCGCATCCCCTCGCCGCGGAGCTGGTACCTGGACCTCGGCATGATCGGCGACTACACCTCCGGGCCGGCGCGCAAATACCACCACACCGCGCCGATCTCGATGATCTTCTCGCTCCACGCCGCCTTGGGGGCCGTTCTCGAGGAAGGGCTCCCCGCGGCCTGGGCCCGGCACGAACGGTGCGGAACGGCGCTGCAGGAGGGGTTGGAGAAGCTCGGCTTGGAGCTGTGGGCCGAGGCGGGGCACCGGCTCCCGCAGCTCACGACGGTGCTCGTGCCGGAAGGTGTCGAGGACGCGGCGGTGCGCCGAGCGCTGCTCGAGGAGTACCGGGTCGAGATCGGCGGTGGGGTTGGGCCGTGGGCAGGCAAGGTGTGGCGAATCGGCTGCATGGGCCACACGGCTCGCCTTTCGAACGTGACGCTGTTGCTCGCCGCCCTCGCTGAGATCCTGAGCCGTTGACCGCTCATCGATTCGACCGGGACGGTCGCCGCCGGGCCGGCGACCAGCAGGCGGGTCCGGCGCGGGAAGGGCACGCGGACGGAGGGGATCCCGGTGGCCTTGGGTAGCGCCAGCAGGAGCGGATGGCCCGAGCTGGCCGGCCGACGAGTCGTCCTACGGCCGTTGATCGTCAGCGACTTCGAGGCGTGGCGGGAGGTTCGGATCCGGGCCCACGACTGGCTTGTCAAATGGGAGCCCAGACCGTTGCCGGGCCAACCCGACGCCACCGTCGACCGCCGGGTGTTCGAAGCCCGGTGCGGGGCACGCGAGCGGGAGCGCCAACTCGGCAATGGCTACGGGTTCGGGATCTTCGTGGGAGGCAGTCGGGGTCGCTTTGCCGGCGAGATCAATCTCTCGTCCGTACAACGAGGCCCCTATCAGAATGCCTACGTCGGGTACTGGATCGACGAGGCCATGGCCGGGCACTCCTACGTTCCTGAGGCCTTCGTGGTGCTCTGCCGGTTCGCCTTCGAAGAGCTGGCGCTCCATCGACTCCAGGCGTCGATCATTCCCCGCAACGGACCGAGCCGCCGGGTTGCGGCCAAGCTCGGCCTCCGGGACGAGGGAACGGCCCTGCGCTACCTGGAGATCAACGGCGTCTGGGAGGACCACGTGCGCTATGCCATCACGTCAGAGGACTGGGCGGTGCGACGGGAGGAGTTCCTGCGCGCCTGGATCCTGCCCGACGGGGCCTGATCTCGCCCGCGCCGACCTTCGCCGCCTGACCGGGCCGACCGGGAAACCACCCGGTCCGACCCGGAGGCCCATAGCGGTAGACGATGCGCCCGACGACCAGGCCCAGCGGGAGGGGGCCGAAGTGACGGCTGTCGGTGCTGCCCCGATCGTTGTCACCCCGAACGTCCACCCAGTCGGGGCCCCGCCCGTGAACCCGCTTCACCAGTAGACGGCCCAACGAACGTGGGTCCCTGATGGCGACGATGGCCCCGGGCTGCACCCCGAGTCGCGGGCCCACGAGCAGCCGATCCCCGTCCCGGAGGGCGGGCACCATGCTGTCGCCGGTCACTGTGACCCGCCGAAACGACCGGTTCACGATCACCAGGGCTTCCGTGACGACGACCGCCGTCAAGGCAGTAGACCACCGGCTGCAGGGGTTCGAGTGGGTAGGGTGAATCAACCTGTTGACCATGATCAAGGAGCCCGCTGATGACGATCGTTGCTCGCCTGCTCAGCTTGGCCGACCGGTGGCGTGCGCCGGAGACCATCCGAGCTCACTGCGACCTGCCGTGCGGAGTGTACGACCCTGCCCAGGCCCGGATCGAGGCGGAGTCCGTGAAGGGCATCATGGAGAAGTTCAACGCTTCCGACGACAGCGTGTTCAAGACCCGGGCGGTCGTGATCAAGGAAGAGCGGGCCGAATTGGTCAAGCACCACCTGTGGGTGCTCTGGACCGACTATTTCGGCCCTGACCACCTGCGCAGGTACCCAAATCTTCACGAGCTGTTCTGGGAGGCCACGAAGACGGCCGGCGAGGCGAAGAGGAGCACGGATCCGGCGGTGGCCGACGACCTGCTCGCCAAGATCGCCGAGATCGACCGCATCTTCTGGGAGACCAAGAAATAGTCTCGGGGGGTCCACGCCGTCGGTGTCCGGCCAGGGCGTGTCCTGCCGGTCGCCGTCGCGCCATCAATCGCGCAGGCTAGGAGCGCCGGGATGTCAGCGGCCAGCCGGGGAGAGGGGATACGCGGTCAGGCCGGGCGGGCCGTGCGCGCCACGAGCAGGCACCTCGAACGAACCCTCGGCGGGCCCGAGCGGACGAGGGTCATCCTCGTGCTGGCCTGCGTACTGGCCCTTAGCAGCGCGGACTCGGCCACGGTGGGCGCCGCCGCTGCGCCGCTGCGAACCGCGCTGCACATCTCCAACACGGACATCGGGCTGCTGGTCACGGTCAGCTCGCTCGTGGCCGCCGCGGCCAGCCTCCCCTTCGGGGTGATCGCGGACCGATGGTCGCGGACGCGCGTCCTCGGGGCGGCCATCGTGGCGTGGGGCGGGGCGATGATCTGGAGCGCCACCGCTTCTAGTTTCCAGGAGCTGTTGTTGGCCCGGCTGGTGCTGGGTGGGGTGACCGCCGCCGCGGGTCCGTTGCTGGCCTCGCTCGTCGGGGACTACTTCGAGGCATCCGAACGAGGGCGCATCTACAGCTACATCCTCACGGGTGAGCTGGCCGGAGCCGGGATCGGTTTTGCGGTCACCGGGGATATCGCGGCCCTGTCGTGGCGGGCTGCCTTCGTCATTCTGGCTCTGCCCGCCTTCCTGCTGGCCTGGTACGTGTTCCAGTTGCGGGAGCCCGTTCGGGGCGGGTCAACGCCCCTCCGCCCGGTGGGTTTCGTCCCCGAGTCTCCGCCCGCGTCGGACCACACGGGCCCGACCAGACCGCCCCACCTGGAGCCCGACGACACGCCGACCGACGCCCAACGCCTGGCGGCCGAGAGGGGGATAGGTCCGGAGGAGGACTTGGTGCTCGGTCCTCAGTTGGCCTCGATGAACCTGTGGCAGGCGACGAAGGCCGTACTGCGAATCCGGACGAACGTGATTCTGATCATCGCCAGTGCCTGCGGCTACTTTTACCTTTCCGGAGTCGAGACGTTCGGTACGGAGTTCGTCCGGCAGCAGTACCGGATCGACCAGGTGCTGGCCAACTTCTTACTGCTGGTGGTCGGCGTGGGAGCCGTGATTGGAACACTCGTTGCGGGCGGCCTCAGCGACCGGCTGCTCCGGGGCGGTTACCTCAACGGCCGGATCCTGGTGGCGGCGCTCGCCGCTATCGGTGCCACGTCGCTCTTCATCCCGGCGTTGGTCGCCCATAGCGCGGTCACCGCCGTTCCCTACCTGACCTTGGCGGCGCTGCTCCTGGCTGCGCAGAACCCTCCGATCGACGCGGCGCGCCTCGACATCGTCCCTGCCCTGCTGTGGGGTCGGGCCGAGGCCGTGCGAACGGTCCTCCGGTCGTTGGCCCAATCGCTGGCGCCGGTGCTGTTCGGCCTGACCTCGGATCACGTGTTCGGCGGCGGCCGCCACGGCCTCCAGTGGACATTCACGGTGATGCTGATCACCATGGGCGCCAGCGGGGTGATCCTCCTACGCGCCCTCAAGACCTATCCACGGGACGTGGCCACGGCTGCGGCCAGTGTCCAAGCCCTTCGGCGGGCGGGCGGCCGGGCTGGGGCAGCCGGGCGGCGGGCGCAAGGCGAGGGGCCGGCCGACGCAGACACGCCGACGGGCCCGTACCCCACCCCCACGGACGAGCCGCCCATCTGGCCAGAGCCGCCTCCCCCCGTAGCTCCCGACAGGCCGTGACTGGACGACCCTGGTCGGGCCGTCGGTCCTGGTGGGGCCGGTAGACCTGCTTGCCGCCGCGACCTCCCACGGCGGCAAGCCGGTCTGTGACTTCTTTGTTACCAGCGGTAGAAGCGGTTCCGGCCGGCGCTCTCGCCGCGACCGAGGGCCAAACCGATGAGCCAGGCGATGAACAGAATGACAGCCACTATCCACAGCGCATGGATGGCAAACCCCAGTCCAAAGAAAAGCAAGACCAGCAACAGGGCCAAGAGGATGAGCATAAATTCGTCCTTTCCGAAAGATCCAGGTGAATACGTCAGGCAGTTACCCGAAAAGCGAGGATCCACACGTTCCTCGATAGTGCTTCTCATTTGACTGTCCGGTATGTACGCGAACGGTGGGTTCAGGGTCTGAAATCGTGATAGTGGGGAGGCCCGCCACCGTGCGGATGGGTTGACGGCCGAGATACCCGAATACGCTTGTCTCAAAAAAATGGCGGCCGGGGCACGGCGAAAGGTGGTAGGCGCCGATTTCCAACGCGCCCCCTTTTGGAGTGCGGAGAGGGACACTGGTGGGGATTTCGCCCGAAATTCTCGCATGAGGCCGACACGAGTGGGTAAATCGCCTCCGACATTTGTGCCCCGTCACGAAGCGGAGGAGCAATGGTTGCCACGGTAGAGACTGAGTCCCGCCCAGACGGGACTATTCGTAGCCTGATCCCAGCCCGATTGGACAGACTGCGTTGGTCCCGGTTCCATACCAAGCTGGTCATCGCTTTGGGCGTGGCATGGGTCCTCGACGGCCTGGAAATCACGATCGCCGGCAACGCCGCCAGCTTGCTCAGCGACAAAAGTTCGCTCAATCTGTCCTCAGGCGGCGTGGGATTCGCCGTCGGCACCGTCTACCTGTTGGGTGAGGTGGCTGGCGCCTTGTTCTTCGGTCGTTTATCCGACCGTTGGGGCCGCCGGAACCTGTTCGTCATCACCCTCGGTGTGTATCTCCTCGGCGGCGCCATGACCGCCCTGACATTTGGGCACGGTCAAGGGTGGGTCTACTACCTGTACTTGAGCCGGTTCATCGCCGGTATGGGTATCGGTGGCGAGTACGCCGCCATCAACTCGGCCATCGATGAGCTGATCCCGTCCAGATATCGAGGCCGGGTGGATATCGCCGTGAACGGGACCTACTGGGGTGGCGCCTTCCTGGCCACCCTCATCACCCTGGCGGTGATCAACAACCTCCCCGTGAGCTACTCCTGGCGGATCGCCTTCCTCGCCGGCCCGGCTCTCGGGTTCCTGATCATCTTCGTGCGCCGCAACCTCCCCGAAAGCCCTCGATGGTTACTCATGCAGGGGCGGGTGGAGGAGGCCGAGGCAGCCGCGGCGGAAATCGAGCGCAGCGCCCTGGACAGCGGCGGTTCGCCTGACGAGATCGACGAATCCAAGGCCATCGAAATCCGGCCGACCCCGCACATCGGGTTCATTGCCCTGGCTCGGACGTTGTTTGCGACGTATCCGAAGCGCTCGATCCTGGGCGCATCGCTGATGATCACCCAGTCCTTCTTGTACAACGCCATCTTCTTCACCTATTCCCTGGTCCTGACCAAGATCTATGGCGTTCCGAGCGGTTCGACGCCGTACTATTTCATGTTCTTCGCGGCCGGCAACCTGCTTGGACCACTCCTGCTCGGGCACCTGTTCGACTCCATCGGGCGCCGCAAGATGATCACCGGCACGTACCTTCTCTCGGGCATCCTGCTGGCCATAAGCGCCTTCCTGTTCAAGGCCGGTGCGCTCGACGCGGTGACGCAAACCCTGTGCTGGTGCGTCATTTTCTTCTTCGCATCCGCCGGGGCCAGCGCGGCCTACCTGACCGTGAGCGAGATCTTCCCGGTCGAAGTCAGGGCGAAGGCCATCGCCGTGTTCTTTGCCATCGCCCAGTCCTTCGGAGCATTCGGGCCGTGGTTCTACGGGAAGTTGATCGGCAATGGCACCGACCACACCATGCTGTTCTACGGGTACATCATCGGCGCCGCCGTGATGATCTTCGGAGGTTTGATCGAGGCGTTCATCGGCATCGACGCCGAGGGCCGATCGCTCGAAGAGCTGGCTCTGCCCCTGGGTGCCGTGTCGGACGGGCGTCCGGGTCGGCTGGCCAACGTGACCGGCGCCCCGCGCCCGCCTGCTGCCCGCACCGTCGCCGGGGGGACCTCATTGGCCGATCTCCCGGCCCAGGCCGAGGTCCGCCGGCCCCGGCGGGCAGAACGCCGCCAAGGGCGGCCTCCGGACGATCCACCTACGACGCCCCCCAACGATCGTCAGTGACGTGCCGCAGCCCCCGGCCGGATCAGGCCGGGGGCTTGCCGTCAGCCCGTCAGTATCCGTCAGCGGCAGCCGTAGGCCGGGCGAGCCACGGCGGGGCCTCCCGGGTCGTGAAGCTGCCATCGGACAATGCTCGAGCGACGGCCTGGCTTCGGTTGGAGACGTCCAGCTTTCGAAAGATGGACTTGAGGTGGGTTCGGACCGTGTTCTCACTGACGAAGAGCGCCTCGGCCGCGGCCTTGTTGGTCATTCCGGTCGTGACCAGTGCCAGGACTTCGCTCTCGCGGGCGCTGAGGGCCCAGCGGGAACCGGGCCATGGACCGAGGCTGGCTCCCCGAAATCCGCCCGTGTCGACGATCTCGCCGTCGGCCACTGCTCGCAGCGATGTGACCAACTCCGGAGCGGACAACGTCTTTGCGATCAGGGCCCGGGCCCCGGCATGATAGGCGGCCTCACGAGCCCCAGCGGTGAGACTCCACGTGTAGATGGCCACGGACCCGACCCGCTGGCTCTGGGCGAGAGATCGCACCCGGTGAAGGCCCAACTGGGGCTGGCCGTACGTGTCGAACAAGGCGATGTCGACGACGTGGTCGGGGTTTTGATCGACGTCCAGCTCCACGACGTCGATCTCTTGCGAGTGGGGCGAGAGCATGGCGCGGACGCCGGCGACGACGACCTCGTAGTCGTTGACGATGGCGATCCGTAGCGGACGACTGCTCACGGCCCGTACGGCGTGACCCGGATGGTGGTTCGGCTCTGGCATCTGATGGTCAATACCCCGCCATCAATCACTCAAACGGGTGAGGCACGGCCGGGTCGAGATAATCCAGACTGGTTCTTCATGACTGACGGGTGGGGCGCTGACGGCTCAGGAGCCGGCCGAGATCGTGATGATCCGGACCCGTGGAGAAGCTCCTTCGCCGATGGTGCTTCGTCGCAGGATCTCGTGAGCGAGCACTCGGTAAAGGTGGTCAGAGCGGCGCGCTACTCGCTCGTGGCCGTCTCTGGCGAGATCGATCTGTCCAATGCGCATCTCATCAAGCAGGCGATTGACGCCGCCTTGCGGGACAACGGTCACCACCTTGTCGTGGACCTCACCGACGTGCGCTTCATGGATTCGTCGGGGTTGAAAGTGCTCATCGCCACCGCTGCCAACCTGCCGTGGGGGTCCCTCGTGGTGGTGGCCAGCCGAGCGAGCATTTGTCGGATATTCGCCATTACCGGGACGGAAAGCATCATTCCGGTCGTGCCCTCACTGGCCGAGGCCACCGTCCGGTGGGCAGAGGATCCCGACACGGTCGGGTAGCAGGATGGTCCGGCCGGTGTGACCGACCGCCGTCCCTAGGGCGGTCAGGGCACGCGGACGTGGAGTCGTGCGGTGGTGCCCCATGCCCCGGAACGCAGCTCGACGAGATCACATACCTGGTTGACCATCCACAAACCCCACCCGTGCAGGGCAACCGGATAGGGGCCCAGCCGGCCGGCCAGGCAATCGCCGACACGACCTCCATCGGACACCTCGCACACGACCTCGTCGGTCTGAGTGTCCCGCCATACGTGGAGCAGACCAGGCGTTCCGGCATGCACGACGGTGTTGGTGACCACTTCGCTGACGGCTAGCAGCAGGTCCTGCAAGCGGGTCTCGTCGAGCCCGGCGGTGCCGATGCGATCCTCGACGAAGCGCCGTACGCTCGCCAGGTCGTGGTCGAAGCGCAAGGTGGACGCCTCATCCGGAGGACCGGACAGCGGCGTGGTGAACAGGACATCCGCCTGGTGGGGCGCGTAGTCGACGCTGGCCCGACGCCCGCTGCCGTCGATCACGTGGGTGTGTAGGCGCTCGGCCTCCACCAGGAGGGACGGATCGAGGCTGGCGGAGTTGTAGGCGCACAGAATTGAGCTTTGGGTGCCGGCCGTGGCCAGATCCAACAGGCTGTCGTGAAGGAGCACCTCCCCGAGCTCGGCCGGGCTTCGGCCTGGCCAAGCCGGCTCGGCCACGAAGCGAACGGGTCGTTCCCCCTCGTTGTACACGAACCGACGCAGTGCAGGGATGATCCGGGCCGGGTTGCCGCCCAGCTCGTTCATGTCGATGAAGGTGACCGCGTCACTCGAGCCGAAGATGCTCTGTAACAGACGGGCTCGGGGGTACGGAAGTGCTACAAGAATCGGTTCGTGGAGGATCAGACCGGTTCGAACGTATGCCGCCAGTTTGTCCAAGTAGTCGTCCAAGCTGCGGTACAAGAGCAGGTCGTGGCGGCCGCCCACCGTGAGCGATTTGTCGGTCGCATGCGTTCCCAGCGTGTGTCGGTACACCGTACGTTTACGTACCCCATTCTCTCCCGCGTTCCACATGACCGCAGGCGAAATGCCCAGTCGAGGCCACCCCGTTTTAGGGGGACGAGGATCCGGGTAGATAGTGAGCCTGAGGATACCTCCGACTGAAAGTTGATTCTATGAAGCAGTCCGCGTTGTTGCGGGACTGGGAGTGGCTGCAGGACAAGGTAGTTTCTCCTCTTACTCACAGTGGAACTCGCCGGGCGCCCAAGGTGTGGTCCATCGGGAGCATGGGTGACGCCATCGCCATGACGGTTGCATTCGCCCAACCCGCCGACGCTCGCGGGGGCGGTTGCGCCGCCTACGTGACCGACTACGAAGAGGGCGCGGAGCCGATCAGCTTCGGAGTGGCGGACCTCTCGTCCGTTCCTCCGGCCAACCGGGCGGCTTGCTTCCAACGCCGCGAGCGGCGCTGGGTGCCCGACCCGTCGATCGCCGAGCACGTGATCGTGGGCGAGCCCGACGGCCATGTCGATTTGCTGACCGTTCGCAACATGGATGAGTCGGACGCCGTCGCCTGGTCGGCGGAGGCCCGGCTCCGCCGAGGTGGCTACCTGCTGGTGGTGGACCCGCCCGCTGAGGTCCCCAGCGACCTGCGCCCTCTCGACGACGATGGGCGCCTCTTCCAGAAGACGACCGCCGCTCGCCCGGATACCGGAGCGACCAGCAGCATCGGCCAAGCCGAGAGCCTGGCCCGGCGGCAGTGGCAAAAGGAACTGGTCAACCAGCACATCAACCTGGCTCGATCGCTGGCGCATCGGTTCCGGCATCGGGGTGAGCCGGCAGATGACCTCGAGCAAGTGGCGTTTCTCGCCCTCGTCAAGGCGGCGCGCCGATTCGATCCTGACCAGCAAGCGGCCTTCTCCACGTACGCCACGGTCAGCATCTTGGGCGAGTTGAAGCGGCATTTCCGGGACAAGACATGGATGTTGCGGGTGCCTCGCTCGACTCAGGAGCTGTACCTATCAATCAAGGACGGGCGCGAGGAGCTCGGCCACTCGCTGGGCCGCACCCCCACCCTGGAGGAGCTGGCGGAGCACCTGGGCGTCGAGCTTGGCGACGTGCTCGAAGCCATGCAGGCGGGCGCCACCTATTGGCCGTCCTCGCTGGACGCCTTCGGTCCGGACGGAGAGTTGAGCATCGACATCCCCGTCGTGGACGGCTCGCTCGAGACCGCGGTCGAGCGGCAGCAGCTCCGATCGCTGCTGCCCCAACTCGATGAGCGCGAACGCCTTCTCCTGAAGAGAATCTATTTCGACGGTGAGACGCAACAGCAGGTCGCATCCGAAATAGGCGCCAGCCAGATGCAGGTATCACGCCTCCTGGCCCGGACACTCGCCAAGCTCCGGGACTGGTGCGCCGACAAGTCGGCCGACGACCCGGTGCCGTCGCGGGCTGCGAGTTAGGGCTCGGTCGATACACCTGGGAAACGCTGGATCTCACGGGCTGTATTGGCTCGACCTCTGTGAGCACAAACGAGTTCCGTGCCGTTCGGGCGGCCCAGAGCAGAGGTGCAGCGGGGAGGCGGGCTGCCGCCCCTTCGAGGCCCCGCCTCGATCCCGGCGCAGGGCCTGCTTCAGGGCGGATTCCTCCATCGCCCGGGCAGCACCAATGGGGGAGGACCCGGGAAGGGGAATTCGCAGGCCCGCCCCCAATTGATCTTTCCATCCTACCACACTATCTCGATAGGGTTGATGTGCAAAGAAGTCGGATGCCGAGAGGCCGGCAGGCTCTAGCCGGACCGCTCTGTCGGTTGACGATGGGTGGGTCAGGGGCCTGAACGGAGCGTGGGGAGCCCAACGAGCAACGAGCTCGTCCCTGTAGGGCTGCTGTTCGGCGCCAGCCCCTTTCGAGGGGCATGGGATGGCCTCCGCTCCTCGGTGACGCCCAGCGGCCCCTAACTACCGTTGTCTTTTGCCGCTTCGCCGACCCGAGAGATCACGCTGTCGCGTTTTCGCCACGGCCAGACGCCGTCGATCTCAACTGCGAGGGACCAGCTGAGCAGGATCCGGACCACGACGACGGTGGCCAACACGGCCACGCTGGCGGGCGTCTGGTCCACGATCACCGTCCTGATGATGTCGGCGACGATGAGAACCTCGAGGCCCACCAGGATGACTCGTCCGAGATGCTTGCGAAAGTACGGGTAGGCATTTTCCCGGTCAACATTTCGTAGGTACAGGAAGGCCGAATGGGCCGTGACCGATAGCGCGCCAAGGACCAGTATCCCGATACCGACGCCATCGATGGCATGGACGACATCCTCGACGTTGTGACTGAAACTCACGGCATGTTCCCGTAGCCCAACGCCGCCCCGGCCAGCCGGTCGATGCGCGGGGTGCCGATGGGGCTGCCGTGGGCGCCGAGCAGGCCGTAGCCGGTATCGTCCAACGCCCCGACCATCCCGTTCGGGCTAAGCGCCGGGGCCCTTGCCGGCAGCGGCCAGGCCGGGGCCGACTCGTCAACGGAGCGCCCGATCACTCCCGGAAACGGGCAACCCGGCTGGTGCTCCTTCAAGGCCATGCCTTGTCTCTCCTTGATCGACGGGTGTTGCTACGTGCTGGCTCTTAGGTCGGAGTGATCCACCTCGGTGGGCGGACCACAGGTTAAGACGGGCTCGACCCTCCGAGCGACCTCCCTGGTCGCCAAGCTCGTCGTAGCGGTAGAGGTTCCGCGGCGGGTTTCGGCGCGGAAGTTAGGGGGCCCATCCCGATTCTCGGTTACTGTCTGGGCGGGCTCGGGGCCAGAGGAGGCGGACGTGGGCGTATTCAATGGGATGTTTCCGATCCAGGCAGGCAAGGAAGAGGACGCTCGCGCCTTCGCGGCCGAGGTGCTGGGGGCTCGGCGGGCCGAGTACGAAGCGCACCACGCGCGTACCGACACCACCAGGGAGACGTGGGCGCTACAGGAGACCCCGATGGGGAGCTTCATGCTGGTGTGGTTCGAGGGCGACGTGGAGAAGGCGCTCGCCGACCTCGCAAGCAACGACTCCGATTTTGTTACGTGGTTCCGCGGTCGGGTTCTCGACCTGACCGGCGTTGACCTCGGCACCCCGTCAGACGAGCCGCCTCCTGCGGTCCTTGTCGACTGGCACGCCTGAGCGGCGACGCGGTGGTGCCGCCGCTCAACGAGGAGGTGCTCGAACCGTCTGATTCTGTAGAGAGCTCGATGTTTCGGCCAGCGCTACTCTCGATGAGACGGGAAGTTCGGCGCGCTGGGCGCAGGAGGGAGGCGCGCCTGCGTACGGCGACCGGTGGCCAGTCCGCTCGTATTCTGCGTCGGTGCGGTGCGGTGCGGCGCGAGCCGGACGCCGACACCGACGATCACGAGATATGGTCTGAATCACGTAGACCAGACTCGATCAAGAGCACCGAGGCAGAGAAGACGCGCCCGCTTCGCTCGGTCCTCGAGTCAACTGGGGATACGGATTTGGCGATCGGTCACCGCCGAGTTGAGATTTGTTCTTCGACGGAATTGGCCCTAGTAGTCGGGAATTAGCGCATGTAGTGGGCGGAGACGGCGAGAATTTCAGCCGAGGTTGGAGAGCCCCTTCTGCAGGTCCTCACCGTTCATGACTGGTGCCAGCTCGACTTCTGCATTCAGTTCGTTGAAAAATGGTTCGGCGAAAGCCGGTATCGCGGAGCTGTCTGCCATGTCGAGAACCACGTAGGCAGTTCTCCTGCCATCGAACGTCGTGAAGTACATGGCTTCTGGACTCCACCGCTTTGCGGCTTCTTGCATGAGCCTCGGAAGGGCACCACTGGCGATGCCCTTGTTTCCGGCCTCGACCGGAATCGAGATCCTGGCCATAACGCGCATTCCAATTCCCCTTCGTTCACAGGGGACGACAGATTCCCTGTGCCGGCGAACACTAGCTCGCGCGACCACCTAGCGCCCAAGGACCGATCGTATCGGCCCCATCGACTGGCTGTCTCGCCGTTCACCGACTCTGATCATTTTCCGCCCTGCTGCCGCAGGCGTCGACGGTGCCGGAGACAGGATTAGCCCGGTGTGGTTGAGAAGGCCAGCGGCGAACGGGCCGGAATCCTCGACGGTCAAGGTCGGCACCGAAGCGCTCGTTTGTTACCTGTGACGACCGCCGGGCTTGACCATCGGTAACTTAGCAGTTACGGTAACGGTGAGGTTACGAAAAGGAGTGAGTGTTGGCCGAGGCGCTGTGGCTATCCGGTGACCCGTTTGATGCGTTGGGCGACGAGCACCGTCGGCGCATTCTGACGTTGCTCAGCGCTCAGGGCAGGTCGGTAGGCGAAATCGCTGCGGAGCTGCCGATTAGCCGGCCAGCCGTGTCTCGTCACCTCCGCTTGCTCAAAGAAGCCGGCTTGGTGTGCGAGCATTCCGAGGGAACCCGGCGGGTGTATGAGCTCGATGGAGCGGGGGTGGCCGTCGTACAGGAGTACCTGTTGCGAGTGTGGGGTGAGGCGGCCGCCCGTTTCCGACTTCTGGCCGACAACTCCAAGGACCGCCGATGACCGCGCCCCTTTGTTTGGACTTCGTGGTGGCGTGTCGGCCCGAGACGGCTTTCCGGCTATGGACGGAAGCTCTCGGGACGTGGTGGCCGGCGGACCATACAGTCAGCGGGGACCCAGCGGCGGTCGTTTTGGAAGGACGTTTGGGTGGACGGATATTCGAGCGCGCTCGCGATGGGACTGAGCACGAATGGGGGCGTGTCACTTTGTGGGAACCGCCCTCCCGGCTTGGTTACACCTGGCACCTCGGCGGCCACCCCGACGTTGCCACCGACGTTGAGATCGGGTTCGTCGTCGGCCAGGACGACACCACTGTCGTAAGGATCGAACACCAAGGCTGGGAGCGGCTCGGTGACCGAGCAGACGTGTGGAAGGAGCGGAACCGGACCGGTTGGAAGTCGCTGCTGCCCCACCTGGCTCGAGCCGCCTCGTCGGAGACCGACAGGGCGGTCGACCCTCACCCGAAGACTGAAAGGGGCACGCCGACATGACCGAAGGATCGGACACTAAGGACAACCCGTGGCTGCTGACCACGCCACCAGGCACCTCGTCCTACACCATGTTCCGGGACGAAGCGGCCGACCCGCCTGCACTCGTGGGCCAGGTCGGCTCCACCACCCTCCGCTACCGACTGCAGGCCATCGAAGATTTGCACGCCTGGCTGCTCCAAGAAGGCGACTGGATCCTCCTCGGTGTCGCCGATGAGAACAAAGACGCAGAGCCGGGACCGTCGAAGCCTGGGGACGGTCTCCGGATAATCCCGTGGGAGGCTGGTACGGGCTGCGCAAAGGGTACCGCGGCCGCTTCGCCATGTACCTGCCACCACTGCTGGAGCGGCTCGGGCTGGCTGAGGTGACCCACGACGCCCGAAACAACCGGATGCTCGGCATCAAGCCATGAATGCGGCAGAGGCTTGGGAGCACATCCACGCCGAGCGTGCGGCTATGGCCGACACTCTCTCCGAGTTGAGCGGTGAACAGTGGGCCGCGCCGTCCTGGTGCGGCCAATGGACCGTCCACATGACCGCCGCCCACATCCTCGTCGCCGCCGAGCAGACTCCGGGCCGGTTCTACCTACAGCTGGTTCGGGCGGGAATGCGCTTCAACACCTACGCACAACAATCGGCGCGTGCCCTCGCTGCGCTGCAACCATCAGACCTGGTCGCCCGACTACGTGCCCGAACCACAACGACCAATCGCCCGCCCGCGCCCGTCATCGCCATGCTCGGCGAGATCGTGACTCACGGCGCCGACATAAGGATGCCGCTCGGACTAGAGCACCGCCCCGACGACGCGGCCCTGCTGGCTGTGGCCGACAACTACAGCCGAACCAACCTGCTCATCGGCGCCAAAAGGCGCATCACCGGCCTCCAGCTGACTGCGACGGACGTCGACTGGTCAACAGGAACCGGCCAACAAGCAACCGGCCCATTACTCTTCCTCATCCTGGCTATGAGCGGCCGACGCCAGGCATGCCCCAACCTCACCGGCGAAGGCGTAACCGCGCTGGCATCCCGCTGACGCAACAACCCCGGCGCAACGGTGGTCCCCGGTGATACATAACGACAACGAGTGTCCGTTCTCACAGGCGCGCACACTCGGCGTGATGCGCTCCCGGCTCCGGGACGGCTGCTGGTCTATCGAGGGACAGAAATGCTCGGACTCCGGAGCCGGGTCCTCGGGCTCTCGGGCACCAGATCTTCGGTGCAGCCGACCAGGTGTAGATCGGCCGCCCGTGCTGTTTCTTTCCCGTTGCTCTGACCCAAGGGAGGCGCCGGTAGGACGTCTACCCTTTGGCGTCTGACCACCGCTCGATGACGGCGATGTCGGCGAGAAACCGCACCGAAGTCCCCGGTGCCCACCGCTGCACTGCCTCCTCCAACCCCCGAGCCACGAGCTTGGCGACGGCGGCGGCGTGCTGTTGGGGTGCTTGGACGAGGAGTTCGTCGTGCAGGCACAGCACGATCAGGGCGCCCAGCTCGGCGATGCGAGCCCGGACGGTGACCGCCCACATCTTGAACAACTCGGCGGCGGCCCCCTGGATCACCGCGTTTCGGCCGTAGCGCCCTCGGGCGGCTGCGACGGCGAGCGCCTCGGGCTGGGCCAAGTCGGCTACCGGTCCGGACCCCATTCGGACCAGCCGCCCACCGTAGGTGCGCAGGTCCCGACCGGCCTCTGCCTGCTGGGCGGAACGAGCCAGGTACGCCATGGCCACGGGATAGGCGACGTTGAGGCGGCGTAAGGCCTGGGCGCCGTGGCCAGTGGTCGCCCCGTACATGGCGCCGAGCACTGCGGTTTTGGCCGTGGCCCGCTCGACGCCGAGTTGCGCCGCGACCGGGGCGTACATGTCGTCCGCCGCGGCCGCGTCGGCCAGGGCCGGGTCGCCGGAAACGACGGCCAGCACCCGGGGCTCGATCTGGGCGAGGTCGGCGCGAACGAACGTCATGCCCGTTTCGGCCATGACGGCCGGCCGCAGTTCCGCCGGCATGCTGTGCAGACCGGCCGATGCGGTCATCCGCCCTGCCGCGCCGTCGGAACCGGTCCACTCACCGCGCAGGCGGCCGTCTACCCCGAGATGCTGGTCCAGCCAGCGGTAGCCGTAGGTGGTGCCCATCCGCTCCGCCTTGCGCCAGGCGAGCAGGGCGGCCACGACCGGGTGGCGGTCCTGGACCTCGCGGAGGCGCCACGCCCGGGTGTCGGCGACCTGGATGCCGAGCCGGCCGAGAAGCACCCTGACCTGGGCATTGGAGCGGAGGTCGACCTCGACGCCGGGTCCGACGTGGCCGAGGACCTCTGCGTCGCGCCCGACCCGCAGCGCGGTGGCTTCGGCCTCGTCGCGGGGTCGGGGACCGACGTAACCAGCGATGATCGACTCCGCCGTGGCCCGGTCCATCGGCAGCCCGGCCACGGCCATCTCCGCGCATAAAAGCTCGGCGCCCGACTCCGACCGAGCGGTGACGACAGCCATTGGCCGATCCGCGATGGCGGCCAGTTGGGCCGACTGGCGGGCCGCCACGTCACCGGCAAGTGACGCCCACCGCCCCAGCCGCTCCGGGCTTTCTCTCCAGGCACCCGTCGCCCACTCGGCCCGCAGGTAGCCATCGGCTCGGATCGGGTCCCCAGGGTCGTCTCCAACCTCATCCAACGAGGAAAACAGGTCAGCCGGCGCGGCCGCCGGCACTCCCTCCAGAGCCAGACCGTGAGCGGCGGCCCACACCCGACCGGGGTCGGCCAGCCAGCCGCCGCACAATAGGCGGTGGACCGCCGCCAGGTCCCACGCCACGGCCACCCGGATCCCGGCCCGGGCGAGGGTCAGCGATGTCTCACCCGACCACAGCACCCACCGGGGACGAAGCGCTGCTTCCACCGCGGCGACGCCCGACATCGGCGAGCCCGCCGGACCCACATCGACGCCGGCCAAGGACCACGCCGCCCGGCCCGCAGCCACGCCGATCCCGACACCCGGCTTGTAGACCAGGGCGACCGGATCGCCACGACCCACCCCTTCGGCGGTCAGCGCGTCGAGAAGTCCGGACGCGTCCACCAACCCACCCTGCCACGCAGCCACCACGCCGTTTGTGCGCACCGAGGTGAGCGATCAAGGTGGCACCGGGCCGCGAGCCGAGTCACTTTGATCAGACAACGTGGCCTGACGGCAAGGAGAGCAATTTGGCTACCCATTCGCGCCAGTGTCAGTGGGCGGCCCGAGAGGCAGAGGTCCAATCGGGACCACGGTTTTTCAGGCTCGCCCGACTACACGACCAGTTAAGGAGGCTCATAGCTTCTGGGATTGGCAAGGCGGAAGAGGCGGCGAGCAACTGGAGCGGCTATTCAGCCGTGGGCGGTTGCACGGGGTCGCCAGCGTTTCCCTTCGGTGGACCGCCGACGTGGGAGGATCCAGCCTCCCGTCGCCCCGCCGATCACCAGTCCAGCCACAACCGCGCCAAGGGTGGTCCATGCGTGGGAGTGACTGATCTCGCACGTCTGGAATCCGCCCAGATACACAACGGTCCCGCCGTTGGAAGCACCCACGCTGGTGGTAGTCGCTAGAGGTTGAGCGCTACAGGCGCTGGACCGCGTAGGAGAGGGAGGCGAGAGGATCCCGATCACAACGGTGATCACGAAGTTCAACACCAAGGCCAGGAGAGCGCCGACTAACGCCCCGATGATGACCCGACCGATCACATCCAGTCGCCCCATGGCTCACCAACATCGCCAAGTGGGCCTGTGAGGTTCAAGCTCGACGGGCGCAGAGCGTGCCCGATGCTCGAAACATCTGGGTGACCTCCTCCGAGCTTCGCAGCAGCATCGCTTGCCACGTATGCCACATACCAACCACCGGGCGGGCAAGTAGTCACCGGACGACGCCCCACGCCGAGTCGGCACAGATCTGGGCGGCCGAGCGCCGTATTTAGGCGCTCCTCGCTTTCGATGAGCCCGCCGGGCTAGCTGCGGTACCGGGCGGCGAGTTGGCCGAAGGCGGCGCTGAGCCGCTGCTGGGTGCCTGCGAACTTCCGCGGGTCTGGGCCGGGATGGGGGTGGCCGCCAATGAGATAGCTCTTCTGGTTGAGTTCGAGTTGAACCGCGTCCACGGCGGGGGAATCGGCGAACCTTCGGACTATCCAACCGCTCGCGAACCTCAGGTTGCGAGCAACCCGGAATCCCTGTTCCTTGAAGACCGCTTCCACTAGATCCACCGTTCCCGGCCTGGCGGTCGTTGCGTTGCCGTCCCCGATGATCAAGTCGGCGTCCAGAGACATCCCAAAGCTGTGCAGGTCGAGCAGGAGGACGGGGAAGTTTCGGTTGCTCCACGGGTGGAGCAACCGGTCAAGACTCTCGTGGTAGGGCCGATACGCCAGGTCGATCCGTCGAATGAGATCTTCCTCGTCGAGTGGCCGGTCGTAGATCGGTGTTCCTCGCGTATGCGTGGCCGGTATCGCTGATTCCCAAAAGTTCCCGTGAAGCGGGGGGCGGAGTTCCCTGTTGGGGTCGGCCACGAAACGGTTCAGCCGGTTGACGACGGCGGCAATGCCAAGTTGGGGAAGAAACTCATAGAGCTGCGGCGTAGCCCAATCCGTCCACAGCCGATCGGGATGAACCAGAAGTCCCTTCCGCTCGTTGGCGGGGAAGTGCGTTCCTCCGTGCGGTATGGATGCAACCACAGGTAGAGGTGAGTTGACGTCCCAGTACTCGATCGACGGCGGCCACTCACCAGAACCCACAGGCGCCATGATGCGTCAGTGACCAGCGGCTCCAGGGCCGGGGCACAATACGGTCTTCAACCTGGGGCGCTGGGGCTCCTACCCGAGCTTCAGGTGCCTGCGCCCCCTGGTCACTGAGAGCGCGGAACCAGGGGAGTGCCGTCTACGCCGGAAGGTGCTCGAAGTCAACGCTGCCAAGCGGTCCGACATGGACGCTGACTCTGTTCGTCTCACCACGTCTCAGGAACCCTTGTGAAACCTTTAGCGAACTTTTCGCGCCCTGACGGGCCGTTTCCGCGCCCTGACGAGGACAGAAAATAGTCTCTGTGTCCAGGACTTATACGGGTGGGCGCGGAGGGAGTCGAACCCTCATGCCCGAAGGCCGCAGGGTTTAAGCCCGCTGTGTCTGCCGTTCCACCACGCGCCCAGACCTCGTAGTCTGCCATCCAGGCTGTAGCGGCGGCAGGTTGGTACCCTCAGCCCGTGCTGGCTGTGGCCTGCGCCCTGGGTTCTGCCCTGATGTACGCCTTGGCATCAGTGCTCCAGCAGCGCTTCGCGTCTGCGCAGCCGGCGGATCAATCCCTCCGCCTCGGGCTGTTAGCCCGGCTGGTGCGCAATCCAGGTTGGCTTCTCGGTCTGGCCTTCGACATCACCGGCTACGGGTTGCAGTTCGTGGCTCTCGGTCACGGGACGCTCGTCGTTGTCCAGCCCCTGTTGGTGTGCGGACTGCTGTTCGCCCTCCCGATGGGCGCGGCGTGGGCGGGTCGCCGATTGCGCCTCGTCGACTGGGTTGCGGCACTGATGGTGTGCGCCGGGCTTGCCGTGTTCCTCATCGTGGCGTCGCCTGATTCTGGTCACGACAACGTCCGACCCGCAGTGTGGGTGCTGCTGCTCACCAGCGCGGGAGGAGCTGTTGTCGTACTGCTCGCCCTCTGTCACGGACGGGCGGCTTGGCAGCGAGCGGTCCTGATGTCGGGCGCCGCCGGGATCCTGTACGGCGTCACTGCTGCCTTGACCAAGACCAGCTCGCATTTTCTCGACAAGGGCTTCGTCGCCCTTGCCACCAGCTGGCAGCCGTACGCTCTGCTCGGGATCGGTATTGCCGGGATGGTGATCGCCCAAAGCGCATTCCAGGCCGGCTCGCTGGACGCGTCGCTACCCACGATGACGGTCGTGGATCCGGTCGTGAGCATCGTCATCGGTGCGCTGGCTTTCGGCGAGAGCATCGCAGCCGGGCCGGGTGACATCCTTCTGGAGGCGGTCGGGCTGGTAGCCATGTCGGCCGGCATATTCCTGCTGGCCCGGTCCGAAGCACTGCGTTCGCTGCATGAGCCCACGCGAACGTCCCGCTGACCAACCTCGCTAGGACATGGTGAGGATGATCTTGCCGAACTTGCCCCTAACCGCGAAGTGCTCGTAGGCGGCAGGGGCGTCGTCGAGCGGGAACGTGGCGTCGATCGGCACCGCCAGCCGTTCGGTTTCGAACAGGGGCAGCACGTGGGCCTCGACCAGGCGGGCGGCGGCCGCCTTGGCCTCCAAAGGCCTGGTCCGCAAAGTGGACCCGTGGATCCGAGCCCGCCGGGTCATCAGGGTCCCAAGGTTGATCTCGCCGACGGCGCCGGCGGCGATCCCGATAACAGAGATGCGGCCACCGATGGCCAGGGCCTCGAGGTTGGCCGTCAGGTTCGTCGCGCCGACGAGCTCGAGGATGACGTCGTAGGGACCGCGTTCGAGCATTTGCGCCGGCTCGACGACCTGTGCGCCGAGGCCGGCGACGGCCGGGTGCCGGTTGACGGCGCGCACGGTTGCCGTCACGTTGGCGCCGGCGGCGACCCCCAACTGCACGGCGGCGGTCCCAACCCCTCCGGCCGCGCCGTGCACGCACAATCGTTCACCGGCGCGGAGTCCCGCCTGGGTGAACAGGGCATCGTGCGCGGTGGTGAAGGTCTCGGGAAGCCCGCCGGCCTCATCCCACCCCAGCCGGGATGGCACGGGCATGGCTTCGCGTTCGTGGATCACGGCCAGTTGGGCTTGTCCGCCACCGCCGACAACCGCCATCACCGCGGCGCCGACCGAGAATCGGGTGGCGCCAGGACCGCACGCCACCACCTCCCCGGCCAGTTCGAGACCCGGAATGTCCGCGGGCGCGCCCGGCGGCGCCGGGTACCCGCCCCGAACCTGGGCGAGGTCGGCGTTGTTGAGGCCGGCGGCTCGAACCCTGATCAAGATCTGGCCGACTCCAGGCTCCGGATCCGGGCGATCGGCGACCTCGATCCGGCGATCGGTGATGGTGACGGCTCGCATAGACGCGACTCACACTACGAGGAGGGCATCGAGTGCACGCAGGTGCGCTCCGATGAACTCCTGCGGGTGGGCGACTCGATGAACGTGACGACGGCCGGCGGTCAGCCCACGACCCGGCCGGCCCCGAGGAGGCCGGACCAGTAGATCGAGGAGATGGACACGTTCTGACCGGTTTCGGGGGCGTCGATCATCTCCCCGCCACCGATGTAGATACCGACGTGGTAGACGTCGCTGGGGGTCCCGTAGAAGATGAGGTCGCCGGGCAGGGCGTCCCCGAGCGGGATTCTCTCCGTGAGGTCGTACTGGTACTGCGCCAGGTGAGGGAAGTACACCCCACCGGCGGCCCACGCCATCATGACCAGGCCTGAACAGTCGAAGGAGCCGGGCCCGGCGCCACCCCACAGATAGGGCTTGCCGAGCTGGGCGTAGGCATAGGTGACGAGCGCGGCTCCACCCGCTGGCCCGACTACCGATTGGCGGAGGTGCGGGGCGGGTGGTGGGAGGTGCCGTCGGTGCGGGCGTGGCGGGCGGAGTAGGAGTCCGGGTCGTCGGGGGCGGGGCCGGACGGGTCGTCGGGGGCGCGGTTTGACGAGTCGTCGGGGGCGTAGCCCTCGTCGTTGGCGGGGTCGTCGGCGGAGCAGGCGGAGTGGTCGCGCTCGGCGGTCCGGAGGCGCCCGACGAGCTGCCCGAGGTGGTCCGAGTGGCAGCCGGCGACCCCGACGTAGTGGCCGGCGACGAGCCACGCCCCTTCGAAGCGGAGCTCGGGCTGGCGACGGCGGGGGCGGATCGGAGCGCCGAACCGCTGGGAAGGGCCTGGCCCTGCCCAGCCAGCTTGGCGCCGACGGAGGACTGTTCGGTGCGCTCTTGCTGGCTTTGCACGCGGGCGACCAGGGTGGCCAGCTGCCCCTTGACCAGCGCCAGGGTCGTCTGGCGGTCGGCGTACGCCTTGGCGGCGGCGGCCTGATCGGCCCGAAGCTCCACCACCACGGCGGACGACTTCTGCAAGGCCTCGCTCAGCTGGGCGGATTGGCGATTCTGGGCATCCAGCGCCGTCTCGTAGGAGACGAGCACCCGGCGCTCGTTGGCCGCCACGATCTCGGAGTAGGACACCGCCAGACTCGGGTCAGTGCCCGTTTGGCCGGGAGGGATGTCGTCGGCGATCGGCGCCCCCCCGGTCACGTAGGCCACCAGGGCCTCCTTCCGGAGCTGGGTTCGGTCCGTGACCACCTTGGTGTGAGTCCGGGCGATCCCGGTCCGCAGGACCTGCAGTTGGCTGGTCAGCTGCTGGGATCGGATCTGGGCGGCGTCGAGTTGTTCCGAGAGCTGGTCGAGAGTACGGCCGTCGGCGTCGATCTGCCCGGCCAGCAGCTCCGCCTCTGCTTGCAGGGAAGACTCCGATTGGGATGTGGCGCCTGATCCGGTGGAGGCGCTGGCCTCGGTCGCCCAGGCGCCCGTCCCGCTAAGGACCAGAGCGGCGAGAGCCAGAGACGCCACAAGGGCCCTAGGGGCTCCAGAACGGAGCCAGGCGAAGTCGGTCACGCGTGACCCCCGAGGTGCTGGGACGGATCCTCAATGGCCACTTTAGTCACACCAGTCACAAAAGCAACAGGGGCAATGACGATAAAGGAGAGGATCAGGGTTTGCTGTACCGTCCCCACCATGAGCGAGACACAGGCGAGTGGCTATCGGGTCGAGCACGACTCCATGGGTGAGGTTCGGGTTCCGAAGGCGGCCAAATGGCAGGCGCAGACGCAACGCGCCGTCGAGAACTTCCCGATCTCGGGTACAACCGTCGAGCGGTCCTTGATCTCGGCGCTGGCTGCGATCAAAGGTGCGGCGGCGCTCGAGAACGCTCGCCTCAAGCTCGTCGACAAGAAGGTAGCCGCCGCCATCAACGAAGCTGCGGAAGAGGTGGCCGCCGGCCAGTGGGACCAGGAGTTTCCCATCGACGTGTTCCAGACCGGGTCGGGGACGTCGAGCAACATGAACATGAACGAGGTGCTGGCCACTCTCGCCAGCGAACGCCTCGGGGTCAAGGTGCACCCCAACGACGACGTCAACGCCTCGCAGTCATCCAACGACGTCTTCCCGTCTGCCATGCACGTGGCCGCCGCCACCGAGATCCAGGGCGCGCTCGATTCCCGCCCTGGATCATCTGGCGAAGGCGCTGCGCCGCAAGAGCCGGGCGTTCAAGAGTGTCGTCAAGTCCGGACGGACCCACTTGATGGACGCCACGCCGGTGACGCTGGGGCAGGAGTTCGGCGGCTATGCCGCGGCGGTCGAATACGGGATCGAACGCCTCCAGGCCGCGTTGCCCCGTATCGGCGAGTTGCCGCTCGGGGGAACGGCAGTGGGCACCGGCATCAACGCGCCGCGGCCCTTCGCCGGGCGGGTTATCAAGCGCCTGGCCGAAGAACGGGGGCTACCGCTCCGAGAAGCCCGAGATCACTTCGAAGCGCAAGGCGCCCGAGACGCGCTGGTGGAGGCGTCGGGGATCGTCCGGACGATTGCCGTGTCCCTCTACAAGTGTGCGACCGACCTCCGCTGGATGGGGAGCGGTCCCCGTACCGGGCTGGCCGAGATCCGGATTCCCGACCTGCAGCCTGGATCGTCGATCATGCCGGGCAAAGTCAATCCGGTCATTCCCGAGGCGGTGTCGCAGGTCGTAGCCCAGATCATCGGCAATGATGCGGCGGTGGTGTTCGGCGGCGCCGCCGGCAACTTCGAGCTCAATGTGATGCTGCCCGTCATCGGCCGCAACCTGCTCGAGTCGATCCGCCTCCTGGCTGCGGTAAGCAGGGTCTTCGCCGACAAGTGCATCGCCGGGATCGAGGCTGACGTGGAGCGGTGCCGCACCTACGCATTGTCGTCGCCGGCCATCGGAACCGCCCTCAATCCGTACATCGGCTACGAGGAGACGGCCAAAGTCATCAAGGCCTCCGTCGCCGAAGGCAAGGACCTGCGGGCCGTCGTGCTCGAGCGTGGACTCCTCTCGGAAGAGGAAGCCGACCGGGCGCTTGACGTCGAGGCCATGACCAAGGGTGGGATCGTCGGCTAGAGCGTGCTTGTCGGGCGCTCGTTCGGGTCGATGGGTCGGTCGGTCGGCCGGTCGGGTCGGTCGGGTCGGTCGGGTCGGTCGGTCGGTTGGGTCGGTCGGGTCGGTCGGTCGGTTGGTCGGTTGGTCGGTTGGTCGGTTGGTCGGTTGGGTCGGTCGGGGTCGGTCGGGGTCGGTCGGGGTCGGTCCTTCATCCGCCGCTTTGCCGTTGTCGGTTCGCCGTTGTCGGTTCGCCGTTGTCGGTCAGCTGGCTGCGTAGCGGGCCAGGGCGGTCGTGATCTCGTCCCACATCCGCCGCTGGTCGCACCGAACGTCGATCCAGGTGTATACCAGGAGGAACGTGCCATCGAGGCGCAAACGGTTGCGGTGCGCCTCGTCTCGGGCCTTGGCCTCAGGGCTCCAGTGGTAGCTGTAGCCGTCCACTTCCATGGCCACCGGAGGGGTGAGGAGGAAATCGAGGCGATACCGGTCGTCCGGCCCAGCCGACACCTCCCGGCCCTGGACAGGGATGCGCCAACGCTGGAGAAGCTGCAAGGTCTCCCGTTCCAGCACGCTGGCGTCCGGGGCGCCGACGATGCCCCGTTGGGTCAGCATGGTTCGGAGAGGGCGTATGCCGCGCCGGCCGCGGCCGGACCGGCGCCCGATCTCCGCGGCAAGCCCTTGGCCCGAGACCAGACCGGAGGCCAGGGCCCGGTCCACCGCTGCGCTGGTCGTGGTCGGGTGCGTGGCCGCGGCGAGGTCCACCAGCGTGCGCAATGGGTCCGTGCACGGAATGCCTCTTCGGCAGATGGTCCGGGACGGGTCGAGATCCCCCAGCCGGTGCACGTCGACCCGTACGAGTCGAGGCCGGGCGTGCGGCGGAACGGTGAGGCTGACCCGCTCCGGTGGGCGGGTCAGGAGACCCCACAACCAGGCGGCCGAGGCGTGCGACGCCACCGCGTCCATGCCGCTCGCCAGGCAGGCCGACATCACCCGTTGCTCGAAGGTGGGCGGGGACACGACCGGGCAGTACACGCCGGGGTGCACTGCGATCCATTCGCCGGTTCTCAACCGGGTTTGGATCTCGGTGCGGGTGAGACCGAGTTGGCCGGCCTGCCCTCGGTGGATGCTGCCGTGCTGGGCCCGAAAGAGACTGACGATATGAGTGTCTTTCATGATGTACAGCGTATAACTATGTAGCCCCACTGGCTGGCGGTCGCGACAAATGGACATCTGTGCAGCCTCAGGCTGCTCAGATGTCCAAAAGTGAGGGGCGGCGAGGCGTGAGCCTGCTGATCTGTCCCGGAGTGCGGCAGATATCCGGAATGCGCGGCGAGTGTTCCCACCGCCGCTTCCGGATCCGCCGCCCTGGGCCAGCCCACCGGCGACAGCGAACCCGAGCTCGCCTCGCCGCCGACAGCGCACCCGAGCTGGCCTTGCCGGCGACAGTGAACCCGAGCTGGCCCGCCGGCGACAGCCAACCCGAGCTGGCCCGCCGGCGACAGCCAACCCGAGCTGGCCCGCCGGCGACAGCCAACCCGAGCCCCGCTGTTCAGTCGCCCGACATCGGCCTCGAGGTTGACGGACCAGGCGAGGTGGGGTCGCTCAGCTGGCGGCGCAGCGCATCCAGGCGGCGGTCCCAGCGGTCCCCGACGTCGGCGAGCCAGGCGGACGCCCCGCCCAGGCGCCCAGGGATGACGCCGTAGCGGACCTCCCGTCCGGAGCGGGTCACGTCGAGCAGGCCGGCCGCGGCCAGGGTGCCGAGGTGTTTGACCACCGCCTGCCGGGAGACGGGGTAGCTGGAGGACAGCTGGGTTGCCGTCAATGGCCCCTCGTTGGACAACTGGTCGAGAAGCCGGCGGCGGGTGGGATCGCTCAGGGCCGCAAACACGGTGTCCACGTCGTCGGTCCGCCTGCCCGAGCCGTCGAGGCCCAACCCCTCAGGCCGGCGCGGCGAGCCGAACCGGCGGTGCGGGTCGTCGGCTCCTACCTGACCGGCCCCGCCCATCGGCCTACCTGGCCTGGTTGGGTCAGCGGCGGGCAAGTGCCGGCGTCGGCGCAAGGACGGCGATCCACATCCCCGCGAGGCGGTGATCCCATGCCGTCCATCGCCAGGTGCGAACGTCTGCCCGACCGCTCGAGGCGCGGTCGAACTGGATCGCTGAGGCGCTCGCCGTGGGGAGTCCCCCCGAATCGCGACGGCGCAGGGCGTTATCGATTCGGCGTTCCTGGACCGTCAACCGGGTTCCGCCCTCGTCGGGCTCGAGCACATAGCTCACCTCTGACTCCGCTTCCCCCGGGAGGGCAACGTCGTCGCGGGCTGCTCGGGTGGGGTCGTCGCTCCAGGGGTCGTCGACAGTGAGGGCGACCCGGTCGGTCCCGTCGACCACGTCGGTCCCGCCGTCCCCGTCGCCCTCGTCATGCTCGTTCGGCGGTGTGACAGGCCACCAGCGGAACCGGAGATGTCGGTAAGGCCGGACCACATCGACCTGGCCGTGGCGCTCGACGCCGTCGTCGCCCCAGAACCGCGCTGGCGCTCCGTCTCGCAACTCCCACTCCACCCGGGCGCCGAACCACGACTCGACCTGGTCAGGATCGGTCAGGGCGTTCCAGAGCTGCTCTGCACCCACAGGGATGACGAGTTGGCGGCGGATCATGAGCTGGACCTCCTCGGGGCGGCCCGGGCAGGGCCGAAATGCGCAACACCAGAGTTGCACATTTGGCGCGGCTCTTGTACCGTAAATCATGTGCAACCCCGTAGTTGCACATATCGATCAGAAGGGCCGAAGCCATGAGTTACCTCGTTCCGACCGTTATTGAGCAGTCCGCAAGAGGGGAGCGGGCCTATGACATCTACTCCCGGCTACTCAAGGACCGGATCGTCATCCTCGGCACCGAGATCAACGACGCCAGCGCCAACCTGTTGACCGCCCAGCTCCTCCACCTCGAAGCTGAGGACCCCGACAAGGATGTCTGCCTCTACATCAACAGTCCAGGAGGCTCGGTCACGGCGACCCTCGGCATCTACGACACCATGCAGGTCATCCGGCCCGACGTGTCGACGGTGTGCCTCGGGATGGCGGCGTCGGGCGCGGCGGTGCTCCTGGCTGGCGGGGCCGCGGGCAAGCGACTGGCGCTGCCGAACGCCCGGGTGCTCATCCACCAACCCCACGGTGGGGCTCAGGGGCAATCCGTCGATATCGAAAACCAGGCGCGCGAGATCGCCTTCCTGCGCAGCCGGATGGAGGAGATCCTCGCTTACCACACGGGTCAGACGAAGGAGCGGATCGCGGCCGACACCGATCGGGATTACATCCTGGGTGCTGCCGACGCGGTCACCTATGGGTTGGTCGATGAGGTCCTCGAACCTCGCCGGGCGGCAGCGGTGGGTGCTCTGGCGCCGGAGGCCAGCGACCGCAACGGCGACCACAACACCCCGACGATGGGACAACCTGCTCATACCCTTTGAGATCAGCCCGCGCCGCGGGGTGTCGGCCCGAGCGCCGGGCCGCTCCCCTCGGTCGGTCGGACCGGCCATCGCTCCCAGGAGCCGGTGAATCGGCCAACCCGCTTCCGAACGGAGTCCCGATCACGATGTCCGGCCCGTCCGGGAGTATCCCTTCCGGGCCGGACACGCTACCGTCGCCGTTGTGAGCCTCGTCGCTGCGACTGACACGAGGGCCCTCGGAGAAGGACGTCCGGTGGCGTACCGACCGGATCGGGTGGCGTGATGAGCGTCGGCTTTCAGATCCTGGTCATGCTCCACATCCTCTGCGTGATCGGAGGCTTCGGCGCGGTCGCGTACAACGCCCTCTACGCCAGCCTGGCGCGCCGGCGGGCGGCCAACGGGGCGGGTTCAGGTGCCGTCCTCGAGGTCAACGCCCTCGTTTCGGGACTAGCCGAGCTGATCATCTACGCCGCCTTGTTGTTCGGCATTGCGGCCGTGGCCGCCAGCGACTCGGCCATCAAGTTCAGTCAGGCGTGGGTCTCCGCCGCCTTTGCCGTCTATCTGGTGGACATCGGCATCCTGCACGGGTGGATCCGCCGCTACCAACGCCTCTATACGAATGTGGCCGCCGAGGTTGAGGCGGCCAACCCGCCTCCGGGGACCCGACCCGAGCGTCTTGGGGAGCTGGATCGTCTCGAAAAGCGGGTGGCGCTCGGTTGGGGCGTATTCAACGTGTTGGTGGTGGTGGCGGTCTACTTCATGGTCTTCAAGCCGGGGCGTTGATGCACCCGATCGAACACCTCCGGCACGTGGCTCGAGCCGCCGGAGCCGATCCGGTGCTCGTTGCCACCGAAGCGGCCAGCGCGCTGGCCCAAATGGCCGTGATGGACCCGGTTGGACTGGTCCCGGCCTGTCGCCGCCTGGTCGAGCGGCACCTGACGGCTGGGCCGGTGTGGTGGCTTTCTGCCCGGGTGCTCGCCGCCGACGACCCGCGGGCCGCGGCCCGGCAGGCCGCGTCCGAACTGGAGCTGGATCCCACCGCGGACCGGCTGGCGTCGGCCTTGCCCGACGGGGTTTCGGCCTTGGCCGTCGGCTGGCCGGAGCTTGTCGGCGAGGCGTTGCGGGACCGGGGCGATGTCGAAGGCTTGGTCGTCGACGCGGGAGGGGATGGGGTCGGGTTGGTCCGGCGCCTCAGTGACGCGGGGAGCGATGTGGCCCTGGTGCGCGATATCGGGGTGGGTTCGGCGGCGGCGGTCGCTGGCCTGGTCCTGCTCGAGGCCCACGCGGCCGGGCCGGCCGGCATCCTGGCGTCCCCTGGCTCGCTGTCGGCTGCCGCCGTGGCGGCCCAGCTGGCTGTGCCTGTCTGGGCGGTCACTGGCGTCGGCCGGGTCCTGCCGTCGCCACTGTGGGATGCGTTGGTGGCCCGCCTGGACGCGTCGGGAGCCGAGCCGTGGGACCGGCCCGTCGAGCTGGTCCCCGCTCCGCTGCTGGCCTGGGTGGTTGGTCCGGGCGGCGGAGCGGCCGTTGAAGAAGGTCTGGCTGCGGCCACTTGCCCGGCGGCCCCGGAGCTGCTCCGGGCTCCCGGCTGATCACCGTCGCAGCCTGAGCGCGGCGCTCGCGGTGCGGCGATGGCCGGCGCGGTGGGCCTGCGGTGCGGCGATGGCGGGCGCGGTCGGGCCTGCGGTGCGGCGATGGCGGGCGCGGCTGGGCCTGCGGTGCGGCGATGGCCGCCGCGGCCGGGCCTGCGGTGCGGCGATCGCCGCCGCAGCCGGATCCATGGACGCCGGAAGCCGGCGCCCGAATGGTTGGCCGGCGGTGGGGGCCGTAACATCCGGTCGTGTCCGAGCGTTCCCGCCGCTTGCCCCGGCGCTCTTGTCACGCCGTGCCCGGGTCCAACGAGAAGTTCCTGGCTAAAGCACCCAGCTTGCCCGCCGACATGTTCTTCTTCGATTTGGAAGATGCGGTCGCGCCGCTCGAGAAAGAAACCGCCCGGTCGAAGGTGGTCGCCGCGATAGCCGACCAGGATTGGGGCGATGCCGTGGTGTGCGTACGGGTGAACGGGTGGGATACCCGATGGACCTACGGCGACGTCATCGAGGTCGTCGGGAGGGCCGGCCCCCGCCTCGACGAGATCATGCTGCCGAAGGTGCAGAACGCGGCCCAAGTGGTGGCCGCCGACCTTCTGCTCAATCAGGTGGAGATGAACTCCGGGCTACCCGTGGGGCATATCGGAATCGAGGCCCAGATCGAAAGCGCGATCGGGCTCGTGAACGTCGAGGAGATTTGCGCCGCTTCCCCCGCTTGGAAGCGGTCATATTCGGCCCGGTCGATTTCTCGGCGTCGATGGGGATGCCCTCCCTTTCGGGTGGGCTGATCATCCCCGAGTATCCGGGCGACTATTTCCACTACGCCTTCATGAAGATCCTGATGGCCGGCCGGGCCAACGGACTCCAGGTGATCGATGGGCCGTACGTCAAGATCCGCGATCTGGATGGGCTCCGCGAGTACAGCCGGCGCACCCAGACCCTCGGCTTCGACGGCAAGTGGAGTCTCCACCCGACCCAGGTCACGATCATCAACGAACTCTTTTCCCCGACCCAGGCGCAGTTCGATCGAGCATGGGAGATCGTGGACGCCTACGAGAAGGCGACCCGGGGCGACCGCGTCGGCGCCGTGATGTTCGGCGACGAGATGATCGACGAAGCGACCCGCAAGGTCGCCATGTCTCTGGTGGCGCGGGGTGAGCGGGCCGGTATGACCCGCCGTGATCCGACCGACGCCGGCGGCCGCCGCGACTGAGTGACGCTTGACGAGCGATCGTGGGTTGATGACGGGCTTACCCTGAAGAGCTGGCGTCCGGCGCTCGGTTCGCGGGCTCCGATCCCGCGGCTTCTACCAGGCGGCGGGCGATAACTCTCAGGGCGAGGATCTCGTCGGCGCCCTCAAAGATCGACAGCACTCGGGCATCGACAAACAGACGACTGACCGCGGACTCCTCGGCGTACCCCATGCCACCGTGCAGCTGCATGGCCTCGCGAGTGACCCACTCCGCGGCCCGGCAGGTGTAGGACTTGACCATGGAGGCTTCGAGACCGGCGTCGCGACCTGACATGAGGCGGGCAACGGCGTACGTGTGTTGCCGCGATGCCTGGATGATCGCCGCAATCTGGGTGAGCTTGACCTGGGTCAACTGATAGGAGCTGACCGATTGGCCGAACACGTGGCGCTCGCTGGCGTAGGTGACGGCGGCCTCGTACGCCGCCTGCATAACACCAACTGCTCGGGCGGCAGTCTGAAGGCGCCCGTTGGCGAAACCTTCCATTTGCAGATAAAAGCCCCGCCCGACGCCCGCCTCGCCACCGACCACGTGATCAGCAGCCACCCGCCAGTCATCGAACGACAGCTCGTAGGAATGCATCCCCCGATAACCGATGGTGTCGATCGGGTGGCCATCGAGGCGGCCCCCTCCCGGCTGGGTGAGCACGAACCCACGACCATCGGCGCGTTCCTTCGGCACAAGCAGGATCGACAGGCCGCGATAGCCCTGACTGCGATCGGGATCGGTGCGGGCCAACACCATGAGCACGTCGGCTCGAGCCGCGAACGTGCACCACGTCTTGGTGCCGTTGATCACCCACTCGTCGCCCGTTCGTAGCGCCGACACCGTTATGCCGGCGACATCTGAACCGTGGTCCGGCTCTGTCACCGCCACGGCGGCCATAATTTCGCCGGTCGCCAGTCCGGGCAACCAGGTGCGCTTTTGGGCTTCGGTGCCTCCTCGAAGCAACGCCCGCGCCAAGATTTCTGGACGGGTGATGAGGGAGCCGCCGGCGCCGAGCGACCCTCGGGAGAGCTCTTCCGTCGCCACGACCATCCCCACAAACTCGTGCTCGCCGCCGGTGGCGAATCCGCCGTACGCCTCCGGAATGGAGAGTCCGAAGGCGCCGAGCCGGGCGAGTCCTTCGATGATCTCTTCGGGGATATCCGCGTCGTCCCGATGGATGCGTTGGGCCAGTGGGGTGATTTTCTGGTCGGCAAAGCGTCGAAAACTGTCGCCGACCAGTTCGAAGTCCGGCTCCAGGTGCCGGGGGCCGGCTTGACCAGCCAGACCAGCGAGCCACTCCGGATCTCGATGGGACCTGACGAACTCGGCGGCCCCGGCGAGCGCGTTCGGCTCCGCACCCCAGAGGTGCTCGCGGCCGATCAGGCGGGTGGCCAACTCCCACACTGCGTCGGCCGCGAAGACGGTGGCCAGTGATGCTTCTACCCGACCGTGCTGGCCGTAGTCGATCGCACTGCGGGCCGTTGCTGTCGCGGCCGCGCTGTGGGCCAGGTCGTAGGCGACGACCTGTTGAGCGTCGAGCGACTGCGGGCGCCGGGTCCCGAGATGGTGAGCTGCACCGATGACTAGCGAGTGAGCCAGGGCGACAGCATCTGCAGCGGCGGCCAGGTCGGGGGCGGCCATGACTGGGAGGCTATCTAGCTCGACCGGGCCGGCCAGGCCTCTCCAGGGATGGGTCTCTTGCGGGCGACAACCGTCACAAGCGGGGGCAACAGAACAGGATCACGGCCGGGAGCAACGTCGGTCATGGCTTCGAGGTATTCGGCCACTGGGCCGGATCCCGCCCAGGCGGGCGCCTCGGCCCAGGCGTCGACCAGCTCGAGCCCGGCATCGACGGCGATCCCGGGCAGGACCGCTCCGACGTCCGGATGTCGGGCGGCAGGCATCTGGAGAGGTCTGCCGCCCACCCGGCCCGCGCTCGTGACGGGTTCCTGGGCGACGACCCAGCCCCCGTCCCGCACGGCGGCTCCCATTCGGCGCAAGACGACCAGAGGGTCGTGGACGTGGAGCAGCACGAAACGGCAATAGGCGAGATCCATCGGCTCCGGCAACGTCAGCTCTTCGGCCGCCTGGGTCAGCGCAACGACCTGGGCTTGGGCGGCTGCAGCTGCGGCCTCGGCCACTTCATCCCGGCGGGCCGGATCGGAGTCGACGGCGTAGATCCGTCCGTCCCGACCGACGACCCGGGCGAGGGCGACGGTGACGTCACCACCTCCTGCACCGACATCGACGCACTTCCATCCTGTGGCGAGCCCCAGCCGATCGAGGGCGGTGATGAGAGGGCGACGGTACACATCGTTGCGTAGCTCGAGATCCAACACGAGGGCGACGATAGGAGTTACCGGGCCCGGACGGCGGGAGGTGGGGGGATCGAGCCGGATTAGCGTCGCTAGGGTGGGCCCGCGATGACGACCTACGACCGTCCCTTCGGGCGATATTTCGAGGACTTCGTGGAAGGGGACATCTACCGGCACTGGCCTGGCCAAACCATCACGGAGTCCGACGATCATCTGTTCTGCATGATCACCATGAACAATTACCCGCTGCACACGGATTCCTCGTTTGCCGTCCATGAGTCGGTGCACGGGCGCAACCTGGTCGTCGGGAATCTGGTTTACAGCGTGGTATTGGGCATGGGCGTGCCGGATGTCAGTGGCTCCTGTATGGCGAACCTCGAAGTGGAGGAGCTGACGCATCGGCGGCCCACATTCCACGGCGACACCATCTATGCCGAGTCGAGGATTCTGGAAAAGAGGCAATCGGCCACCAAGCCCGACTGCGGGATTGTCACCGTCGAGACCAAGGGCATCAACCACCGTGGCGAGGAGGTCTGCTATTTCCGCCGCCGGGTGATGGTGTGGAAGCGGGACCGCGCGCCGGCCCGTCAGCGGCCCTACCAGAGTGACGTCTGGTCGTGAGAGTGCCGTCGGGTGACGTCGTGGGTAGATCACTCTCCTCGGCCGTTTGTCGTGAGCCGTTGAGCTGACGACTGTTGCCAGCGACCATGGACCCCTTGCAATCCGCCGTGCTCGAATGGGGCCGGGTGGCGCGCCGCGACCTCCCCTGGCGGGCGACACGGGATCCGTGGGCCGTACTGGTGAGCGAGACCATGCTCGCTCAGACGCAGGTGGCCCGAGTCATTCCGAAGTGGGAGGCCTTCCTGGCTCGGTGGCCTACCCCGCTCGCTTGCGCAGACGCACCCACCGCAGAGGTGATCGCGGCATGGGCAGGGCTCGGCTATTACCGCCGGGCCCGCTCGCTGCACGAGGCAGCGGTGGTGATCGTCGACCGCCACGGTGGATCGGTGCCCGCCGACCTGGGATCGCTCATGAAGCTGCCAGGTGTCGGTCGGTATACGGCGAGAGCCGTGCTGGCTTTCGCGTTCGAGCACCGAGCGGGCGTGGTGGACACGAACGTCGCTCGGGTGCTGGCTCGGGCGGTCGCTGGCCGTCCGTTGCCATGGGCGGCCGCCCAGGAGCTGGCGGACCGCTTGGTTGCGTCGGAGTCGCCGTGGGCCTGGAACCAGTCCGTGATGGACCTAGGCGCCACGCTCTGCACTTCCCGCCAGCCCAAGTGTGACTCGTGCCCGCTCGGGGCGGGTCGCGACGCCGCCATTCTGTGCGCGTGGGCGCGAGACGGCGGCCCCGACCCAGCTCTGGGGTCAGCCGGCACATCGCGGCCGCAGTCCCGATTTGCCGGATCAGACCGCCAGGGCCGAGGCCGGCTGCTGGCCGCCGTGGTGGCCGCGCACACCGCGGAAAGGGACGGGGTGCCGCCTGAGTCCGTCGCCGCCGCAGCCGGATGGCCCCAGGACGGCCCGCGAGCGGCCGCGGTCGCCCAGCGGCTGGTCGATGACGGATTGGTCACCGTGGCGCCGGATGGAACCCTGCGGTTGCCGTGAGGTAACGGACATCTAGGCCCGGCGCGGCCGTATCTCCACCGCATTCTCGAGGTGCCATTGGTCACATCGCCGATGTGGTGCAGCTCTCGGTGGCTACGCTCAGGCCAACCGTAGAGGGGGGTGAGCCGAATGCAAATCACGTTCTACGGCGTGAGAGGGTCCTGCCCGTGCCCCTCCGAGGCGAACCGGAGGTACGGGGGGAACACCGCTTGCGTGGCGCTCACCAACGGCGTCGAGGCACCGATCGTTTTCGATCTCGGCACGGGATTGCGGTCCTTTGGTGAAACCCAGCCCCTGGATGGCACGTTCAATGGCACGGCCCTCCTGACCCACATTCATTGGGACCACGTGCAGGGGCTGCCGTTCTTCGCTCCCGCCGATCGGGTCGGAGCCCACCTCGACGTATTCGGTCCGCAACAGGAGGAGGGCTCGCTGGCGGATGTTTTCGATGACTTCATCCGACCCCCGTACTTTCCCGTGACCTGTGGCGACCTGAGGGGTGAGATCGTTTTTCACGACGTCCTCAAAGAGGACCTGACCATTGGTGCGGCCGAGATCATGATCCGCCCGGTGCCTCATTGCGGCCGCACGGTCGGCTATCGGGTGAGCTGGGAGGGATCGGTGGTGACCTATGTCAGCGACCACCAGGCGCCATTGGGGCGGGATTCCGTGGCCGAGACCGTGCTCGAGCTGGCGGACGGGGCTGACGTGCTCATTCATGATGCCCAGTACACCGATCTCGAGTTTTTGGAAAAGGCCCACTGGGGTCACTGCACGATCGACTATGCGGTGAAGGTCGCCAAAGACGCAGGGGTCAAGCAGCTCGTGCTTTTCCACCACGACCCTGCGCACGGCGACGCCGTCCTCGACGAGCTGCTGGCGGGCGCCCGGGCGGTCGCAGGCCCACGGGGCCCGGACGTCATCGCCGCGTTCGAGGGGCTGCAGCTCACGGTGTGATGGCGCGGCGTAACGCTGCTCGTAGACGGAAACAGCGCGGCCGGGTGGACCGTTACTGGGGGTGACCTGTCTCCTCCGGGTGACCTGTCTCCTCCGGGTGATCCGTCTCCTCGGGATGATCTGGCGCGATGGCGGTAAGGATGAAGGCTTGTACTCGGGCTTCGTCGCGCCAGGCGTCGTACCGGCCGGACGCGCCTTGATGGCCGGCCCCGAGCTCGGTGCGCAAGAGGATCGGGCGGTCGGGCGTTCCGGCTCCAACGGCGCGAAGCTTGGCGACCCACTTCGCCGGCTCCCAATACCCCACCCTCGGATCGTTGAGTCCGGCGGTCACGAACATGGCGGGATAGCGGGCTGGTTTGACGTTGTCGTAGGGCGAGTACCCGAGCATCCGCTCGTACGCAGCCGGGTCGTGCACCGGGTCGCCCCACTCTTCCCACTCGGTGACGGTTAGCGGGAGGGTGGTGTCCGACATGGTGGTCACCACGTCCACGAACGGAACCTCGGCCACCACCGCCCTCCACAGATCGGGCCGCAGGTTGACCACCGCTCCCATCAGCAAGCCACCGGCGCTACCCCCGCGAGCAGCCAGCCGATCGGGACTGGTCCACCCGTTCTGGACGAGCGAGCTGGCCGCCGCGATGAAATCGGTGAAGGTGTTGCTCTTGTGCTCCATGCGGCCCTCCTCGTACCAGCTTCGACCCAGCTCCCCGCCACCGCGGACGTGGGCGATGGCGAACGCCACCCCGCGCTCGAGCAGGTTGAGCCGCGTCATCGAAAAGGTCGGGTCGGAGCTGATCTCGTAGGCTCCGTAGCCGTACAGCACGCACGGGATCGGGCCCTGACCCAGGGCCGCCTTTGGAGCCACCATCGAGATAGGAATGCGTGTGCCGTCTGGCGCATCGGCCCATAGCCGCTGAGTCACTAGCCGGTCCGGGTGGTAGTCGCCGAGCACCGGTTCGCTCCATACCGTCCGCCTTTGGAGGGACTGCAGGTCGAACTCGACGGACGAACGAGGCGAGACCAGTGACGTGTAGCCGAACCGGTAGACGGTCGTATCCCAGTCCGCGTTCGCCTCGGGTCCCAGGCTGTAGGCCGGTTCGGGTTGTTCGATCACCGTTTGCCGGACTGTCGACGTGGTGGCACCGTCTTCGTCTTGGGGTTCTCCTCGCTTGTCGAAAAAGAGAATTCGAATGCGCTCCAGACCGTCGGACTGGGCCCGTTCGGTGACGACTGTGGCGTTCTCGAAGGCATCGACGGAGTCCAGGGTCACGTCGTGGCGGTGCCGTAGCACCACCCGCAGATCGCCCGGGTCGTGGGATCCGCCCGGCAGGTGGTAGAGCACGAAATTGGGTGCCGGGGTCCCATCCGCGGCGGGCTGGTTGCTGCGGACCAACCACCCGTCCCCGGCGTCCTCGACGTCGTACTCGACGCCCGGGCGACGGGCGAGGATCACCAGGGGCGATCCGCCATCAGGCGCGGTGGCATCGATCCACCGCGCCTCGGAGCTGGTCTTGCTACCCGAATGGATCACGACCGACCGCCGCGAGCGGCTCAGTCGCACGTCGAGGAAGAACCGCTCGTCGTCCTCCTGGAAGACCATCGAGTCGGTTTCGGCCGGATCCCCGAGCCGGTGACGCCACACCTGCCAAGGCCGCATGGCGGGATCGTGGCGGACGTAGAAGAAGGTCCGGTTGTCTGGGCTCCAGGCCGACCCGTAGTACACCCCTTCGATCACGTCCGAAAGATCGCAGCCGTCGGCCAGGTTCCGGAATCGGAGCAGATAGGACTCGGCGCCGTCGAGGTCGACGCCGTAGGCCAACGTCGCTTGATCGGGGCTGATGTCGAGGACTCCGAGGGCGAAGTAGTCGCTGTCTCCGGCCAAGAGGTTTTCGTCGAGAACCACCTGCTCTCCAACGTCGCCGGGAGAACGCCCACCCCTGGCATCGGCGACCACCTCCTCGGGCCGAAGCTTCTGGTCGGGATCGGGTCTGCGGCACAGCACTCGGTATTGCTGCCCCTCGGCGGTGCGCGACCAGTACCACCAGGAGCCGCGCCGGTTGGGGGGGCCGACGTCGGTCTGGGCGACGCGCCCCTTGATGGCGTCGAACAGCTCCTGCTGGAGCGGCAGAGTCGGGGCGAGGACGGCGTCGGCGTACTCGTTCTCGGCCTGGAGATAGGCCAGCACCTCAGGATCCGCCCGGTCGGAGAGCCAGTACCAGTCGTCGTCGCGAACATGGCCGTTCCTGACCAGGCGGTGCGGTCGCCGGGGAGCTACGGGGGGCGTTGGTGTCAACACGACACGAGCCTGACACGCGTGCGCACGACGGTTGGTACCGTGCCCGCATGGTCGTCGACGACGCCGATCACCTGGGCCCTCTGGTGGGGGCCGGCGAGCACGTGGTGTTGGTCCTCGACCCTGGTGGTCCTCCGATCCAGGTACCCGAAGGCCCCGGTCGGGTGGCCATCCTGGTGGGACGGCCAGATGACGAGACGGTTCGGTCGGCCGCTGACGAGATGTACCGGGAGCTGTTCGGTACCATCCCCGGGCCGAGGTCAGGATCGAGGCGGCGAGGGTCCCCGTAGGCGGCCGGACCCGGTACCGGCGCCCGGGCGGCCGGACCCGGTACCGGCGCCCGGGCAACTGGGCCCGGTCCCGGTGCCCGGGCGGCTGGGCCCGGCCACCCGGCCTCCCGGCTGGACTGGGAGAGGGGGTGGCCGAATATGCTCCAGGCCATGCGGCCGATTGCGCTCGAAGCTCCTGGTGAGTGGCTGTTTGCTCTCCTGATGGCGGCCTCGCCCATCGTTGGCAGCTTCTGGGTGAAGCCTGATGTGACCCGCTGGATCGTGTTCGGGGTCGGGGTGGCCATGGTGCTCGCCGTCATCGCCCTCGGCCTGCGACCCGTCAAGGTCCGCTCGGCCAGTCCAGAGCCGCGGCACTAATTCGGCCGCCTACGCCGGCGAGGGTGGGTCTTCGTCAGGCCTCTCACCAGAGACCAAGGGCCAGACCGGAGAGGCCAGCCGCAGGCGACGCTGGCATCGGTAGGGTGCCGGGATCTGCGCTGCCGATGGTCTACGTCGACGGTGGCCGGTCTTCCCGGTAGTCCGATCGGGTTGTTACTATCTACGTAGGAGAAATTCCTGACGTCCAGGGAACAGAAGGTGACGGCACATGGCAACCGCAGAGCTTGATCTCGGCCGGTACAAGCTGGGCTGGAGTGACGTCGAGGACTACTACGTCTACAAGCCGAAGAAGGGTCTGTCCGAGGAGAGCCTCCGGGAGATGTCCTGGATGAAGGGCGAGCCGGACTGGATGACCAACAACCGCATCAAAGCGCTGCGTCAGTTCCAGCGCCGGCCCATGCCGAAGTGGGGCGGTGACATGTCCGGCATCAACTTCGACGACATCTACTACTACATCAAGCCCATCGACCAGCAGGTGAGCGTGTGGGACGAGCTGCCGGAGTCGGTCAAGGCCACCTACGACAAGCTCGGCATCCCGGAGGCGGAGCGCAAGTACCTGGCCGGCGTGACGGCCCAGTACGAGAGCGAGGTCGTCTACCATCGCAACCGGGAGGACCTCGAGGCCCAGGGTGTCCTGTTCTGCGACATGGACACCGCGCTCCGGGAGTACCCCGAGCTGGTGAAGCAGTACTTCGGCAAGGTCATCCCGGCCAACGACAACAAGTTCGCGGCGCTCAACACGGCCACCTGGTCGGGGGGCAGCTTCATCTACGTGCCGCCCGGTGTGAAGGTCGACATGCCCCTGCAGGCGTACTTCCGGATCAACGCGGAAAACATGGGGCAGTTCGAGCGCACGCTGATCATCGCCGACGAGGGTGCCCAGGTGCACTACATCGAGGGGTGCTCGGCGCCGGTGTACACCACGGACTCGCTGCACTCCGCCGTGGTGGAGATCGTGTGCAAGCCATCGAGCCGGGTCACGTACACGACGATCCAGAACTGGTCCAACAACGTCTTCAACCTGGTCACCAAGCGGGCCCGCTGCGATGCCGAGGCCCACATGGAGTGGATCGACGGTAACATCGGCAGCCGGCTGACCATGAAGTACCCATCGGTGTATCTCATGGGACCGAAGGCGTCGGGTGAGGTGCTGTCGGTGGCCTACGCCGGCGCCGGGCAGCACCAGGACGCCGGGGCCAAGATGATCCATGCGGCTCCAGAGACCAGCTCGACGATCATCTCCAAGTCGATCTCCAAGGACTCCGGCCGCACTTCCTATCGCGGCCTGGTCAAGTTCGAAGAGGGTGCCCGCAAGTCCAAGAGCTTCGTACGGTGCGACGCGCTCATCCTCGACGACCAGTCCCGGAGCGATACGTACCCGTACATCGAGGTCGGCGAGCAGGACGCCCAGGTGGGTCACGAGGCCACCGTCTCCAGGGTCGGCGACGATCAGCTCTTCTACTTGATGAGCCGGGGACTCTCTGACCAGCAGGCCATGAGCATGATCGTCAACGGGTTCATCGAGCCCGTCACCCGTACCCTTCCGATGGAGTACGCGGTCGAATGGAGCCGGCTGATCGAGTTGCAGATGGAGGGCTCGGTTGGCTGACCTCGGCCGGGTCTGCCGGCTCGGGCGGTCTCGGCCAGGACGATCCCGGCCATGACCGGCGCGGTGGCGTTGGCCGTGGTGCTGGTGATCGCCGTGGCGGGCCTGAGCATGGCCATGCAGGGCCAGCGGACCGCGCAAAACAACCAGGGTCCTCGCCCGCCGCGAGGACCGCGACCACCGATCGGGCCGCGTCGGGCTCGGGAGCGCAAGGCTACGCCGCCTCCTCCGCCGCCTCCGCCGGTGCGGGCCCAGGAGCCCGAAGCCGAGAGTCGGGGATCGGAGTTGATGCGTTCGGGCGCATCGGCGGATGCCAAGGTGATATCCGTGGTGGATGAGCGCACCATCGGTCCGGTCACCCGCAGCCGCCTCACCCTCGAGATCACTCCAGAGGATGGCTCTCCCGTTGAGGTAACCACCCGGGTGGCCTTCCCCACGGCGGTGGCACGAGCTCGGGTCAGGGTCGGGGGGACGATACCGGTCCGCTACGACAAGGACGATCCGACCCGGATCGTCGTCGACCTTCCCACCGATTGAGGACGAGAGCCCTGTCCAGCTTTACGGTCGAATCCGTCGACGCGCTTGGCGGTCCGGAGTGGTTGCGGGCCGACCGGCTGGCGGCCGCCGAGCGGTTCGTCTCGAGCGCCCTCCCCACCGACGCGCTGGAGGAGTGGCGCTACAGCCGCATCGCAGATGTCGACCTCGGCCGGTACCACGCCGTCGGGAGGGCAGACGGTGCCGCGCCATCGATGCCGTTCGGGGCGGACGAGCTCGTGGCCGCGATCCGTGATCCGGCCGCCCGCATCGTTACCGTCGACGGCCACGTGGTCGAGCAGCAAGGCGGCGACGGCCACGTCCAGGTGGAGATCCTCTCGGCCCCGGATGCGGCCCGGGCCCCATTGGGGGCCGTCGCAGGTGAGCCTGACGCCTACGTCACGCTCAACCGGGCGTTCGCTCCGGCGCCGATTCGCATTCGCATAGCGGGCCGATCCGATCCGGGCCCGATCGTCGTGGTGCACAGGGTCGAGGCCGCGGAGGGGGCGATCTTTCCCCGGATCCTCGTCGAGGTCGACGAGCTCGCTGTGGCGTCGGTGATCGAGGTGGTGGCCGGACCGGCGCCTGGGCTGGTAGTGCCCGTGACCGAGCTCGACGTGTCGGCCGGGGGTCGACTGTCGTACCTCCATGTGCAGCTGCTGAGCCCCTCGGCCTCGCAGATCGGCCTCCAGGCCAGCCGGGTGGACCGGGATGGCTCGCTCGTGTCAGCGGCGGTCGCCCTAGGAGGCGACTACGCCCGGATGCGGACCGACTCGGCGCTGGTCGGACCCGGCGCAGAGAGCCGGCTGCTGGCCCTCTACTTCGCCACCGATCACCAGATGCACGACTTCCGCACGGTGCAGCACCATCGGGCGCCCAAGACCCAGTCCGATCTGCTCTACAAAGGTGTCGTCGCCAACTCGGCTCGTTCGGTGTACAGCGGGCTCATCCGGGTCGAAAGGGGAGCGAGAGGTACGAATGCCATGCAGACCAACCGCAATCTGGTGCTGCACGAAGGCGCCCACGCCGATTCGGTGCCGAACCTGGAGATCGAGGACAACGACGTCCGTTGCAGTCACGCCTCCGCCGTCGGGCCGATCTCTGCGGACGAGCGCTTCTACTTGGAGAGCAGGGGCGTACCCCCGGACGTCACCGATCGCCTCATCGCCCTCGGGTTTCTCGATGCCATCCTCGAACAGCTCCCGGTTCCGGCGGTCAACGAAACTGTTCGGCGGCTGCTGGCCGGGAAGTTCGATGCCGCCGAGAAGGTCCAGGCCGCAGACACAGGAGGGCGGGCCTGATGGCCGAGCTGTGTCGAATGCAGGCGGACAAGCTCCAATCGGGTACGGCCGTGCATCTGGCGGGCGGACCGGATGACGTCTGCCTGGTCCGCATCGGCGACGACTTCTACGCCATCGGCGATCGCTGCAGCCATGCCGACTACTCGCTCGCGGAAGGCGACATCGACGTCGAGGAGTGCTCGATCGAGTGCTGGAAGCACGGCAGCGCGTTTTCCCTTCGCGACGGCCAGCCCCAGTCCCTTCCGGCCACCCGGCCGGTTCCGGTCTACCGGGTGCACCGCGAAGGCGACGAGGTGGTCGTGACCGACGACTCCCTGGAGTCGAGCGAGGCAGATCAGTGACCGACGGGCCGATGGGCCTGATCGTGACCGACCTCCACGCCGCCGTAGCTGGTCGCGAGATCCTGCGCGGCGTCGATCTCCGCATCCGACCCGGTGAAGTTCACGCCGTCATGGGCCCCAACGGATCAGGCAAGAGCACGCTGTCGCACGTGCTCATGGGCCGACCCGGCTATGAAGTGACCTCGGGTCGGGTCACCTTGGACGGTGTCGACCTGTTGGGCCTGCCGACCTGGCGCCGGGCCCAGGCGGGCCTGTTCCTCGGCATGCAGTACCCGATCGAAGTGCCGGGCGTGTCACTGACCGACGTCCTGGTCGAGTCGGGGCGGGCCCGTGGCCAAGATCCGGAGAAGGTCGCGGCCCTGGTCGGGGCCGAAGCGGCCCGGGTCGGCTTCGAGGGGCGCTTCCTGAGCCGTTCGCTCAACGTCGACCTGTCGGGCGGCGAGCGCAAGCGCACCGAAACGGTCCAGCTCGGGGTGCTCCAACCTCGGTATGCCGTGCTGGACGAGATCGATTCGGGCCTCGACGTCGACGCCTTGCGGGTCGTGGCCCGCCGGGTGGCTGCGGCGACGAGGGAAACCGGGCTGGGCGTGCTGGCCATCACCCACTACACCCGCTTGCTCAGCGAGCTGCGACCCGACCACACCCACGTCCTGGCTGGCGGCCGGATAGTGAGGAGCGGTGGCCCCGAACTGGCCGACGAGATCGAGGCGACCGGGTACGCCGCCTGGGCGGACGAGGCGGCTGAGGCGAGCGGTCCGGAGGCGGCCGTCACGGCCGACCCCTTCGCGGATCCGTTCGCCTGATCGAACTCGCCAGCCCGCCCGGCCCGTTGGCCCGTCGTCGGGATGCCCGGAGCTCGGGAGGTCGGGACGTCGGGCTCGAGCTGAGCTGCTGCCCCCGGGCGGGCGTCAGGGAGGCGAGCGCCGGCCGCGCCAATGGCCGAAGCGATAGCCGGCCCATCCGGCTCCTACCGCCACGACGAGCAACTCCAGCACGTGGAGCAGGGCGAAGGCCACCCCGGCGAGGAGCCAGATGGCGGCGCCGACGGCCACTACCCCGGCGATCAGAACGAGCAAGCTGTGCCCAGAGGACCCGGAGCCACCTCGCGGCGATCCCGGCGGGTACACGGCGTCGGGACGCACCGAGCTGCCCTCGCCATCCCGAGGAGATGGCGTAGTCGCACCGCCGGTTCTCCCGAGCCGCCCAGGCCCGGGTGACGAAGTCTCAACCTGAGGTTTAGGTTGAGTGCCCAGCGTCTGGCAGATCAGGCACTCGCCTGGAGGGAACCCGTGCGGGCAGGGAGCGGTCATATGTCGAGCTCGACCAAGGCTGGGAGCTCACGCTGGCCCTCCTCCCACGACAGGGCGCACGCAGTGGAGCAGAACCGCTGGACGCTTCCGTCGGGGCCGAAGCGGGTGTCGAGCCCTTGTACGTTGGGGAGCACCAGGCCGCAGCACGGATCGGTGACCATCAGGTTGGCCGTGGCCACCTGGAGGTGGCTGGCTTCGAGGGGGTGGTCGAACCCGTTGGCCGGGTAGTGGCTCGGCTCGGACGGGGCGACCCATCGGGGCACGTGGCTGGCGACTTCCCGGGTCGCCAGCACGTCGCCGGGTTGGGCGGCGTCCGAGAGGCGGGACGCCACGTTGACCGCCCGGCCGATGTAGTCATCCCCTTCGAAGAGGATTACCGAGCCCCGAGCGATCCCGGCGCGCATCTCCATGGCCTCGGCGTTGGGATCGGCGCGGCGCAGCTCCAGCACCATGGCGACGACCGCCTCACTGTCGACCGAGCTGAGCATGGCCCCGTCACCGAGCCACTTGGCGACCCGCACCCCTCGGCGGGCGGCCACTTCCCGGACCCGCGTACGGAAGCCGGCGAGCACGACGACGGCGCGTTCGTCGCCAAAGCGCTCGGTGAAGGCGGTGAACCCGCAGAGGTCGACGAAGGCGAAGCAACGCTCTGAACGCACGACACCATGGTGAGCGACAGGCTAACGCTGCACAAGCCGGCCAGAGCGGGCCGGCCTGCGGGAGCCTGCTAGGCGACCCGGCTGGCGAGCACGAAATCGGAGCGCAGGGGCACCACGTGGACGTCCTCGCCGGTGAAGGGCGCTTCGACGATCATGCCGCCACCGATGTACATCGCCACGTGCTCGCCGGGGTCGGCCGGGAAGACCAGGTCTCCCGGTTCCAGATCCGACATGGAGATGTGGGTCGTGTCGGCGTACTGGGCCCCGCTGAAGTGCGGCAGGGAGATGCCGACCTGGGCGTAGGCCCACATGACCAGGCCTGAGCAGTCGAACGCACTTGGGCCCGCAGCGCCCCAGACGTAGGGATCGCCGACCCTGCTCAGCGCCGCCGCCACGGCCCCGGCGGCGCCGCTCCCGACGGGTGGCGGAGCGGGCGAGGGTGCGAGCTGCAGGGTGGCTGAGGGACTCGCAGGCGCGGACGTGGCTGCCGGCTGGGAGGTGGCCGCCGGCTGAGCCGGCTGCGAGGCGGCGGACTGTTGAGCCGCAGCAGCCTGCTGAGCCTGCTGGCGCTGAGCCGCAGCCTGGGCGGCAGCCGCCTGCTGAGCCGCTCGCGCCCGGGCCGCGGCGGCCGCTCGAGCCTGGGCGGCAGCCCGCGCGGCTGCCTCTTGCTGGGCGATCAGCGTGGCGATCTGGCCCTTGACCTGGCTTTCCTGGGCCTGCAACTGCGCCTGGGTGTTGTCCACCTGCTTGCGATCCTGCAGGACCTGCTGAGCGGCCCGCTGCGCCGCTGTGGTCTGCTTCTGGAGGCTCACCTTGGCGGCCTGATCCTGCAGGGTTGCGTAGTGGTACTGGTCGATGGCGCTGCTCTGGTCGGCGGCGAGGCTGTCGACGTACTCGGCTCGCAGCAGGCCGTTGGTGGCGTTGCTGACCGAGTTGCTGCTCGACGTCAGGGGGTTGCTTCCCCCGTGCACGTAGGCCTGAATGGCGTCCTGCTCCAAGGCTTGTCGGGCGGTAGAGACCCGCGTCCCATCGGACGCCACCTGTTTGGTGGCCTGGGCCACCTTGCCTTGCAGCGTCTGGACGGCGAGCACGTCGCCGTCGTATTGCTCAACAAGCGCCGCGTCCTGTTGGCCGAGGGTTTGTATGCGATTGGCCAAGGCGTCGGCCTGGGCCCGGAGGTCGGAGACTTGATCCGCAGACGCTCGGGGGGTGCCCAGGCCCGATCCGAGACCGGATACCAAGGCGGCGGCTGCTACTACAGCCGAGACCCGACGCGCGTGCCGACGGAAACTCCACGTGCACGTAGTCACAACGGAGCGTTACGTTAGGCGAACAGCTACGCGCAGATCAAGCTTTTGTCGAAAAGAGCCGCATCAGCCCTGGTCATTTAGCTGATCCGCTCCACGATCATCGCCATTCCCTGGCCCCCGCCGACACACATGGACTCCAGTCCGACGGTCTTGTCCGCCGTCTGGAGCCCGTTGATCAGGGTGGCCATGATGCGGGCGCCGGTCATCCCGAAGGGGTGCCCGAGGGCGATGGCGCCGCCGTGGATGTTGAGCTTCTCCTCGTCGATGCCGAGACGTCGGGCCGAGGGGATGACCTGGGCCGCGAAGGCCTCGTTGATCTCGACCAGGTCGACGTCGTCGATCGTCATGCCGGCGCGGCGGAGCGCCTGGCGGCAGGCCTCCACCGGCCCGAGGCCCATGATCTCGGGATCGAGGGCCGTGACGCCGGAGGACACCACGCGCGCCAAGGGAGTGATCCCGAGTTCCCGAGCCTTCTGGTCGCTCATGACGATGACGGCGGCTGCTCCATCGTTGAGCGGACAGCTGTTGCCCGCCGTGACCTCGCCATCGGGCCGGAAAACCGGCTTGAGCTGGGCCAGCTTCTCCACGGTCGTGCCCGGGCGAGGGCCGTCGTCGGTCCCGACCACCGTTCCGTCGGCCAACGTCAGGGGGCTGATCTCGCGATCGAAGAAGCCGTTCTGCTGGGACGCCACCGCCAGTTGCTGGGACCGAGCCGCGAATGCGTCCATCTCCGCCCGACTGATCTGTTCCAGTTGGCGGACATTTTCGGCGGTTTGACCCATAGCGATGTAGATGTCCGGCAAGCCGGGCGCCTGTGTCCACTTCTCGCTCCCGCCGAGCGCACGCGTGGCGCTGCGCTCCTCAGCCGGCTGAAAGATCGGGTTGTGGGTTCCCGGCATCTCGTCCGCCAGACCCTGCGAGAAGCGGCTCACGGCCTCCACGCCCGCGGCGATGAACACGTCGCCCTCCCCCGCTCTGATGGCGTGGGCGGCCATTCGGATGGTTTGGAGCGACGACGAGCAGTACCGGTTGACGGTCGTCCCTGGCACCGTGGGCAGCCCGGCCAGGACGGCCACGACCCGCGCCATGTTGTACCCGGCCTCCCCGGCCGGCGAACCGCTACCGAGGACGAGATCTTCGACCAACCCAGTGTCCAGGGCCGGAAGCTTGGCCAGCACCGCCTTCACCATCTGGGTGGCCATATCGTCGGGTCGCAAACTGACGAGGGAGCCTTTGAACGCCCGCCCGATAGGGCTGCGGGCGGTGGCGACAATGACGGCTTCGGGCATGCCCTCTCCTGTCTTCGCTCCAGGTGGGTAGCCTACCGGCGATGACCGATTCCATTCTCTCGCCGGTCCGCAGCGATCCGCTCCTCGACGGCGAACATGAGCGATTCGCGCACATCGTGCTGGAAGGTTTCGAACCTGAGGAGGGCGACTTCGTGTCGGCCGGGCCCTCGGTGGTCGAGGGGATCGTCAACGGGACGGCTGTCCGGGCCCTGTGCGGGAAGATCTGGATACCCGGGCGCGATCCCAAGAACTTTCCCCTCTGCCCCACGTGCAAGGAGATCGCCGAAGCCCAGGGATGGGAGGTACCCGCGTCGTGACCCCACGGGGCTGACGGCGGGCGCACGCCCGATCGGCCCGACGCCCCAGGCCGGCCGGATGCGGCCGGGCACCGCCAGCCCGGCCGGGCTACTCCGTCGGCAGCGGGAAGGGCGAGCCGTCCCCTATCAGCTTCTGCATGGTCATGACCCGAGCGGGTCGGCGGACGCCCAAGGCGGCGACCAACCGGCCGTTGCGCCCGTAGGCCGCCACGAAACGGTTCTCCTCGGGATCGCCGTCCACTAGTGCCACCTCGTCACCCGGTTGCGTGTGGCCCACGAACTGGATCTTGACGCCGAACTGATCCGACCAGAAGTAGGGCGTCGGGGCATAGGCCGGAGCGGCGTCACCCTCGAGGAGCGTCTGCGCCGCGACTTCAGCCTGTTCCGCCGCGTTCGTCCAGTGCTCGATGCGGATGGTTTGCCCGTAGTCGGGATGATCCCACCGAGCCACGTCGCCTACCGCGACGACATCGGAACGGGGCCGCCCGGCGTGCAAGGCCCGGAGTCGTTGGTCGCAGACCACGCCATCGGATAGATCGAGCCCGCTGCCCTCCAGCCAGTCGATGGACGGCACCACGCCGATCCCCACGACCACTACGTCGGCTTCGATCACCTCTCCGCCGGCGAGCCGTATCCCTTCGACCCGGCCCGTGCCCCCGGCGCCGACCAACTCCTCGACGGCCGCGTTGAGCCGGACGTCGACTCCCTGGCGGCGATGCATCGAGGTGATGACCTCTCCCATCTCCAGGCCGATGGCCCGTTCCAGCGCCACCGGAAGCGCTTCCAGCACGGTGACTTCGAGACCGAGTTGTCTGGCGCTGGAGGCCACTTCCAAGCCGATGAAACCAGCTCCGATGATGGCGACCCGCTCGGCGTTCGTCAGGTCTTCTCGCAGCGCCAGGGCATCCTCCACCGTCCGGAGGTAGTGCACGCCCGGACGAGGCCCGGCCGCGGGGAGCCGTCGCGGGTGGGCGCCGGTGGCGATGACGAGTTGGTCGAACGGGATCGTCTCCTGGCCCTCTAAGTGGACCCGCTTGGCGTCGAGGTCGAGCGCGATGGCCCGCGTCCCCAGGCACCAGTCGGCTTCGAATCCCTCCTCGATGACCAGCTTCAGCTCGTCGGGGCCGGCCTTACCGAGCAACACCTGCTTTGACAACGGCGGGCGGTCATACGGCAGATGGGTCTCCGCGCCCACCATGGTGAGGCTCCCGTCATGACCGCGCCGGCGGAGTTCTTCGGCGGTGCGCAAGCCCCCGAGTGATGCTCCCACGACGACTATCCGTCCTGTCACGGCCCAGACCCTAGAGGACGCCGGCGCGAAACCCCCGGTGAGACGGTCCGACAACGCCCGGCGGCCGTGGGGTTGGCGCCCTTGACGCCAGCCTTTGACCTGCGATTCGCGGATCGGCCGTCGAGGCGTGCCACCATGACCAGATGAGCAAAGCCCTCCACGAGTGGTTTGCGGCCCGGATCCCACCCGAGTGGCCCGCCCAGGGGGTGGAGGTTGTGGCGGACCAGGACGAGATCATGGTGATCATCGACCTGGTCGATGAGGACCATGAGGGCTCCGATCCCAAGGAGGGACGCCTCGGTGGCTCTTCGCCCGGGGAGTCGATCGGGGAGGCGGGGGATCGGTCAGGTCGGGGACCGGCGGAGGCTGGGTCTGGGGCCGCGAGCCGGTCGTCGTGGGGTTCCGGCCGGCTGGGCGGGGGTGACGCGGCTCCGACGGACCTCACTGGTATTCGCCTCTTCCGGGAGGCGACGCGTGACGAGCGCATGGAACTGGCCGCCGCGGCCGAGCAGGTATTCGGGCAGAAGGTCTCCTGGGGCGCCCGCCTGGGCGACACGGTGGTGGTCTTCACCACCGTGTCCGTTCCGGTCATGACCCGGCTCCGGTTGACCGAGCGGCGGGTGCTCGACACGTTGATCGACGCGGGCGTGGCCAGGAGCCGCAGTGAGGCGCTGTCGTGGTGTGTCCGCCTGGTCGGGGAGAACGAGAGCGAGTGGATCAGCGAGCTGCGCCGAGCCTTCGAAGCGGTGGAGGCGGCTCGAGCCGGCGGCCCCCGATCGCGCTCCCGGTCCCGATCAGCTGGGGCGACCGGCCAGAAGCGCTGTTAGCGAGGAGGCGATCGGCGGCGGGCGGTTGGACGGGTCACGTCCCCGGTCAGGCTCCGGGTCGGGGCGGCGCCCTTCGGCTGGACCGGCGCGGCCCACACCCGAAAGACACAAACGCGACACGAGCAATTGTCGATTGGGCAACTCGTGTCACCTTGTGGTCCTTGGACAACAAACGTGACACGAGTGCGGGTTTGGCAACCAACCCGTGCCGCGTTGGTGTTCCCCGGCTCTCGAGACGCGGCGCGGCGGGTGGCGGGGACCAGAGGGGGGCGGCACCCAGAGAAAGACCTCACCGGTGCCACTTCCGATCGAACAGTGAAAACGGGTCGGGGCCGCGTGTGGCTCGGTCTGTCGTTCCAGGCCAAGCGAGGCGTCGGCCCTGAAGTCTAAACGTCGGCCCTGAAGTCTAAAGGTGTGATGGAGAGTGAGCGGGGGACGCCTCTCCATCGGGCGGCGAGGGTCGAGCGGCCGTCAGGAAGCGGTTGGCGCCTCGGCCTCGAGGTGGTCCAGGGCCTGGGCCAAAGTGTTCCAGGACAGGGTGGCGCACTTGATCCGCACCGGGAATTTGACCACACCCTGGAGAGCTTCGAGATCGCCGAGCGCGACTTCAGGTTCGCTGGACCCGCTGGCGCCGGCGGTGGTGTCGTCGTCGCCGTCTGCCTCTCCGGGGCCATCGAGCCGCTGCTCGTGAATCGACATCATCGACTTGAAGGTGCGGATGGTGGCCCGGGTCTCCGCCAGGGTCTTCCCCTTCACCGCGGTGGACATCATCGACGCGGACGACTGGCTGATCGAACACCCCTGTCCGGTGAGCTTCACGTCGGCGAGCCGGTCGCCCTCCATCTGGACGTACAACGTGATCTCGTCGCCGCACAGGGGGTTGTACCCGGTTTCGACGTAGGCGGGAGGAGCAGGGAGCTCTCCACGATTACGCGGGTTGCGGTAGTGGTCAAGGATGATCTCTCGGTATAAGTCTTCAAGACCAGGCATAGGTGGCTTTCCGTATCGATTGAGCGGTCAACAGGGTCAGGAGAAGAGGCGGTCGGCGTCGGATAGGGCGTCGACCAGGACGTCGACGTCGGCCTCGTCGTTGTACACGGAGAAGGACGCTCGGGCCGTGGCTCCCACCCCCAAGCAGCGCATGAGCGGCTTGGCGCAGTGGTGACCGGCCCGCACGCACACTCCGGCCTCGTCGAGTACCTGGGAGAGGTCGTGCGGATGGACGTCCTTGTAGTTGAACGAGATCACTCCGCCGCGCTGCGACGGGTCCTTGGGTCCGTACAGGACCAGTTCGGGATGACGATCCAACAGCGTTTCCATGGCGTACCGGGTCAGGTTATGTTCGTGCTCGCGCACCGCTGGCATTCCCAGGGCCTGGAGATACTCGATGGCGGCGGTCAGGCCCACGGCCTCGGCGATGGGGGGAGTGCCCGCTTCGAACTTCCAGGGGACGTCATTGGTGGTGAACCCGTCCAGGCGGACGTCGCGGATCATCTCTCCGCCACCGAGGAAGGGGGGCATGGCCTCGAGCAGCTCGGGGCGGGCCCACAGGGCACCGATACCAGTAGGGCCGAGCATCTTGTGACCGGTGCAGCCGAAGAAGTCAACGTCGAGGGCTCTGACGTCGGTCGGTAGCTGGGGCACGTGCTGGGCTCCATCGACGAGGATCAGGGCGCCCGCGGCGTGCGCCGCGTCGGCCAGCTGGCGTACCGGGTTGATCGTCCCCAGCACGTTGGACATGGCCGACACGCCCAGCAGCTTGGCCCCCTGGAGCGTTCGGTCGAGATGGGACAGATCCAGCTGCCCGTCGCCGGTCAATGGCAGGTAGCGCAGCTCGATCCCCAGCTGGTTCTTGAGCATGAGCCACGGCACCAGATTGGCGTGGTGCTCCATCTCGGTCAGCACCACCACGTCACCGGCCTTCAGGTTGCTGCGACCCCAGGAGGAGGCGACCAGGTTGATGGCCTCGGTGATGTTTTTGGTGAACACCACCTCGTCGGCCGCGGCGCCGATGAACCTGGCCAGCGTCGAACGACCGAGCTCGAAGAGTCGGGTCGCCTCCTCGGCGATGGCGTACACGCCCCGGTGCACGTTGGCGTGCGTCGTCTCGTAGTAGTGGGTCATGGCGTCGATCACGGTGGCCGGCTTCTGCGCCGAGGAGGCCGAGTCGAGGTAGACCAGGCGCTTGCCGTGGACCTGACGGTCCAGGATCGGAAAGTCCTTGCGTATGGCGGTGACATCTAGCGCCATGATTCGTACCCTTCCTCTTCGAGGCGGTTGGCCAGCTCGGGTCCGCCGCTGGTCACGATCCGCCCGTCGATCAGCAGGTGAACGAAGTCTGGGCGGAGGCGGTCCAGGATGCGCCGGTAGTGGGTGACAACGAGCACGCCCAGCTCGGGTCGGGTCTGGCGGACCGCCTCGACGCCGCGGGCCACCTCGCCGATGGCATCGACGTCCAGGCCGGAGTCGGTCTCGTCCAGGATGGCCAGGTCGGGTTCGAGGATGGCCAGCTGGAGGATCTCGTTGCGCTTCTTCTCGCCACCGGAGAAGCCCTCGTTGAGGTACCGATCGCCGAAGGACGGATCCATCCCGAGCTTCTTCATCCACTCCATGATCGAAACGCGCAGCTCGAGCACGGACAGGTCCATGCCGCGGCGGGCCGAGAGCGCCTGCCGCAGGAATTGGGCTATCGGGATGCCCGGAATCTCCTCGGGGTACTGGAAGGCGAGGAACATGCCCGCCTTGCCCCGCACGTCCGGAGGCCAGTCGGTGATGTCCTCGCCCTTGAACCGCACGTGCCCGGCGGTCACCTGATAGGACGGGCCGCCGAGCAGGGTGCTGGCGAGCGTCGACTTGCCAGAGCCGTTCGGGCCCATAAGGGCGTGCACCTCCCCGGCGCCGACTACCAGGTTGACGCCTTTGAGGATCTCGAAGCCGTCTACGGCCACGTGGAGGTTGTCGACCTCGAACAGCGGGGGTGTCATCGCAGCCAATTGTATTACCACTACGGTCATAGGGGAAAATACCGGCCCTGCGCGCGGGGACCCTCCTTTCTCCAAGTAGCCTGCGCGGACAATGGACCCGCGGACGACGCAGGCGAGCGTCTCACTGGGGGTACCGGGCGACCGCATCACGATCGTCGAAGGTTCCGCCTTCCTGATCAGCGCGACCGACGGCGACGTGTCCCCCCTCTCGCCGGAAGGGTTCTTCTTCCGCGACACCCGGTTCCTCTCCCGCTGGACCCTGCGGATCAACGGCCAGCCGCCCGAAGCCCTGGCCCGGTCGATCGTCGACCCCTACTCCGCCACCTACGTGTCCCGCGGCCGGCCCCGGCCGGGCCGGGCCGACTCGAACCTGCTCGTCGAGCGGCGGCGCTATGTCGGCCGGGGCATGCGCGAGGACCTGATGGTGCGGAACTTCAGCGAGGAGCCCGCCTACTGCGCCGTGGAGGTGGCCTACGGGGCGGACTTCGCCGACCTGTTCGCCGTGAAAGAGGCCCGCGTGACCGCTGACGGTCGCCAGGAGGTCTCGCCGGAGGCCGGGGCCATGGTGTTCCGCTACCGCAATGGGTCGCGCACCCGTAGCCTCCGCGTCTCGTTCTCGCAGCCGGCCGTGCTGGACGGCGACGTGGCCCGGTGGGAGGTGATCATCCCGTCGAAGGGAACGTGGACGCTCTGCGAGCAGTTCACCTGCGGCATCGACGAAGACGAAATCGAGCCCCGCTGGCTGTGTGGACAGCCCATCGCGCGCGCCACCCCGGCCGAACGGATGGCGGCCTGGCGGCGCAGCGTGCCGATTCTCGACACCGACCACGAAGGTCTGCGGGCCGTGGTCGCCAGGAGCGCAGAGGATCTCGGCGCCCTGCGGATCTTCGACCCGGACTACCCCGAGAGGACCGTGGTTGCGGCAGGGGCCCCCTGGTTCATGACCCTGTTCGGGCGGGACTCGCTCATGACCGCCTGGATGGCGTTGTTGGTCGATCCCGAACTGGCCCTCGGCACCCTGCAGACCCTGGCCCGCTTCCAGGGGCAGGACGTTCGCCCCTACAACGAGGAGGAACCCGGTCGCATCCTCCACGAGATGCGTTTCGGGGAGGCGTCGTCGCTGTCGCTCGGCGGGGGCACGATCTATTACGGGACGGCCGACGCCACCCCTCTGTTCGTGATGCTGCTCGGCGAGCTACGGCGGTGGGGCCTGGTGCGGGAAGCGGTCGACGAGCTGCTGCCCGCCGCGGACCGGGCGATCGAGTGGATCGAGAACTTCGGGGACCGTGACGGTGACGGCTACGTCGAGTACCAGCGCACCTCCGACAGAGGCCTGCGCAACCAGGGCTGGAAGGACTCGGTCGACGCCATCCGCTACAGCGACGGCCGGTTGGCCGACACGCCGGTCGCCCTCGCCGAGGTCCAGGGCTACACCTACGGCGCCTACCTGGCCCGGGCGTTCTTCGCCGCGGAGCAGGGCGACACGGCCCGGTGGACCGAGTTGCGGGCCCGGGCGGCGGCGCTCAAAGCCGCGTTCAACCGGGATTTCTGGTTGGAGGACAAGGGCTGGATCGCCATGGGCCTGGATCGGGACAAGAAGCCGATCGACGCCTTGGCCTCCAACATGGGGCACTGCTTGTGGACCGGGATCCTCGACGCCGAGAAGGCGGATTGCGTCGCCAAGAAGCTCCTCAGTCCCGACCTGTTCAGCGGGTGGGGGGTGCGGACGCTCGGCGCCTCCATGACCGGTTACAACCCGATCAGCTACCACTGCGGCTCGGTCTGGCCCCACGACAACGCCATCGTGGCCGCTGGGCTCATGCGCTACGGCTACGTCCGGGAGGCGCAGCGGGTGATCATGGCGGTCCTGGACGCAGCCGTGGCCCAGGGCGGCCGGCTGCCCGAGCTTTACAGCGGCCTCGAGCGGATGGAGCTGCCGTTGGTCGTCGCCTATCCGACCTCGTGCTCACCCCAGGCCTGGGCCGCCGCCTCCCCCCTGCTCATGTTGCGGACGCTGCTGCGGTTGGATCCCTGGGTCCCGCGCGGCAAGGTGTGGCTCCACCCGGCGTTGCCGGAGCAGATCACCCGCCTGCACGTAGGACGCATCCCGCTCGCGGGTGCCCGCGTGTCGGTGACCGTGGAGGGCGACAAGGTCGAGGTCGAGGGGCTGCCCAGCGACCTCGAACTGGTGGATGCTCCGCGGCACCCGCTGACCGGGGGCTGACGCCAACCGGCCTGGTTCGCCAGGCCGGGGCGACGTCGACGCTTTTACCCGCTACCAGCCGCGGTCGACCCACTCCTGGAGATGGGGAGATTCCGCTCCGATGGTGGTGTCCGACCCGTGGCCGGGCAGCACCAGGGTGTCCTCGGGCAGGGTCCGGAAGAGGCGGTCCTCGATCGATCGGATGATGGTGGGGAAATCCCCGCCGGGAAAGCCGGTGGCGCCGGGACCGCCGGGGAAGAGCGTGTCACCGCTGAACAGCACCGGGGACCCCTCCACGAGGAAGCACATGGAGCCGGCCGTGTGACCGGGTGTGGCGATGGTGTGCAGCCGGAGCCGGCCCACGGTGATGGCTGCGCCATCGTCGAGGACGAAGTCGTACGAGGGCAACATCGCGGCGTCGGCGGCGGTGACGCCGACGTCATAGCCGGCGTCCCGAACGGCGGGCACGGCCTGGATGTGGTCCCAGTGGCCGTGGGTCTCGAGGACCTGGCGGACCCCCAGGCTGCGGCAGAGCTCCAGCAGCTTCTCGTGCTCGTTGGCCGCGTCGAGCAAGACGGCGTCGCCGGTCTGCTTGCAGCGCAGGACGTATACGTTGTTGTCGATCGGTCCGACGACCACCTTGTGGATCTCGGCCTGGCTGTCCTCGTAGTGCATCTTTGACAGCCTATGGACTAGAAAGAGCCGAGACGACCGCAGGGTCCAAGCAAGGTCCAAAGGGAGACGAATCGGCGTGAACTTTGCCTTCACTGAGGAACAGGAAGAACTGCGCAAAGCGGTCCGCCGCTTCCTCGAGGACAAGTCGCCCGAGATCGAAGTTCGTCGTCTCATGGAGACCACCGACGGGTACGACCCCGACGTCTGGAGCCAGATGGCCGACCAGCTCGGCCTGCAGGGCTTGGCCATCCCCGAGGAGTTCGGCGGTCAGGGCTTCTCCTATGTGGAACTGATCGTGGTGCTGGAGGAGATGGGCCGAGCCCTGCTCTGCGCCCCGTACTTCTCGAGCGTCGGCTTGGCGGCCAACCTGCTGCTCGCTTCCGGCGACGAGGGGGCCAAGAAGGAGTACCTGCCCGGGATAGCCGGAGGGACGACCATCGCCACCGTGGCCCTGGCCGAAGCGTCCGGCCGATGGGACGAGGGTGGAGTGGCGCTGCAGGCGAGTCGTTCCGGTGACAGCTGGACGCTCGACGGGGAGAAGCTGTACGTCCTGGACGGCCATGTGGCCGACCTGCTCCTCGTGGCGGCCCGAAGCGATGCGGGAGTGTCCATCTTCGCGGTGGCCAAGGATGCGCCGGGTCTTTCGACGGCGCCCCTTTCGACCCTGGATCTCACCCGCAAACAGGCCCGGGTCGTTCTCCAGTCCACGCCGGCCCGTCTGGTCGGGACCGATGGCGAGGGCTGGCTCGCCCTGTCCAAGATGCTGGACCTGGCCGCGGTGGCGCTGGCCGCCGAGCAGGTCGGCGGAGCCCAAAGGGTGCTGGAGATGGCGGTCGAGTACGCCAAGGTCCGCGTGCAGTTCGGCCGGCCCATCGGCAGCTTTCAGGCTATCAAGCACAAGTGCGCCGACATGCTGCTGGAGGTGGAGTCGGCCAAGTCCGCCGCCTACTACGCCGGATGGTGTGCCGCGGAGGACAACGACGAGCTTCCCGTCGTGGCCAGCCTGGCCAAGTCGTACTGCTCCGAGGCCTACTTTCATGCCACCGCCGAGAACATCCAGATCCACGGCGGCATCGGCTTCACCTGGGAGCACCCCGCCCACCTTTACTTCAAGCGGGCCAAGAGCTCGGAGTTGCTCTTCGGCGACCCGACCTACCACCGCGAGCTGCTGGCCCAACGCATCGGTATTTGACCGGGCGGTTAACCCGCGTGGGCGGGCGTGGGAACCGTGTCGCGCCGTGGCCGAGTACGGGCGGGCGTGTGGTCGGAACGTGGTTGGCCTACGTGACAAGAACGAGCCCCGGGTCACCTGGCGAACACGCACTCGTGTCCCGTTGTTGTCACATATGAACACAACGTGACACCAGTTACCTGGCGAACGCGCACTCGTGTCCCGTTGTTGTCACATATGAACACAACGTGACACCAGTTACCTGGCGAACGCGCACTCGTGTCACGTTTGTGCTTTTCGCTCGTTCGACTGAGCTCCCGGCCCGGCCCGGCCTTTTGCGTTCGCGCCGACCGCACTCGTCCCGCCGCTCTCGACTCATCCGACCCCTGGCACCGGGTTTCCGGCGTCACCCCTGCGGTCGTTCGGGTAATGGCTTGGACAGGGCCGCGGAGGTTGGTACCATCGTCGTACCGAGGAAAGGAGGTGGTCCAGCTGAGCAGTCAACGATGTGGGACCTCGGAGGTGGCTGGTCGCTAGGCGGCCGCTGGACCATCTGGTCACTCCACACCAGTTACCCGGGACGTACCGGTCGGGAGCATGGTCCCCCCCGATATCCAAACGGGAAGTCCTGAAATCCAGTGATAGTTCGCCATGCGGGGTCGCCTGAGGGCGGCCCCGCTGCGCGAGAGTAGGCCGGTGGAGTTGGATCGGAGGCGCCGACGTTGCCGGAAACCGACCCCGTGAGCACTCGGGAGAGCAGCCCGCCGGGTGCAAGCGGGTTGTTTTCGATCAAGGCCCAGGATGTTTCGCTGTCCGCCTACCTGGCCCGCCCCGCGCCCTCGGCGGCCGGAGGGGCCGGCCGCCACGGGTTGGTCCTCTGTCATGGGTTCCCTACCAAACCCACCGACGCCACCCACCTGGACCGCGGCTACCAGGACCTGGCCGACCGCTTGGCGGCCGACACCGGCTGGATGGTGCTCACCTTCAGCTTCCGGGGAACGTGGCAGTCGTCGGGGAACTTCTCGCTCGGGGGATGGCTAGCCGACCTGAAGGCCGCCACCGGCACCCTCCTGCAGACGTCGGGCGTCGACGCGGTGTGGGTCTGCGGCTTTGCTGCCGGCGGGGCGTTGGCGTTGTGCGCCGCCGGCGAGGACACCCGCATTCGCGGCGTCGCCGCCTTCTCGGCCCCCGCCGACTTCGCCGACCGGGCCGTGGACGCCCGCCGCTTCGTCAACCAGGCCCGGGCGGTGGGTGTCATTCGCGACGCGGGGTACCCCTACGACATCGACGCCTGGGCCCGGGAACTGCGGGAGGTCCGTCCGCTGAGCCTCATCGGCAAGATTCCCCCTCGACCCATCCTGCTCGTCCACGGCGCCAATGACGAAGTGGTGCCGGTTCTCGACGCCCGGGCGTTAGCCGACGCCGCCCACGGCGAGGTCGAGTTGCGCGTGCTACCGGGCGCGGCCCATCGGCTGCGTCACGACCCGCGCGCCATCGCCATTCTCATCGGCTGGTTAGACCGCCAGCAGCTCTGACGGCAGCCGGGGCGGGGCGCCGGAGGCATTGCGATCGCGGGTGCCGACGAAGCCGCGATCACGGCCAGGACGACCTAGCCGGCTGGGGCCTCGCGGGCAGCCCGCTTGGCCAGCACCTTGTCGAGAAGGTCGAGCGTGGTGAACGTGACGGGCACTCCGCCGTAGACCGACATTTGCAGGACCACCTCGCGAACCTGCTCGACCGGGCTGCTGTTGAGGGCGATATCGAGATGACCCTCAAGCTCTTCCGTGCGTTGCAGGACGGTGAGGGCCGCCACCGCACAGAGCTCGCGCTGTGCCGTCGTGAGGACCTGACGGGCGTACATGCCTTCGGTGATGTAGCCGATCATGGTGCGCGCCCAGTCGTCGTCCGTCCGCTCGGCCAACCGTCGGGCATACGCTTCCAGTTGCTCATCACTGTCGGAGTTGAACATTTCCCGTACCGTCCGGCGGCCCCGATCGGTGATGTAGTCGAACTCGCCCACGTTCATCCTTTCGTCGTTCTCTTGGCCAAAAATTGGTGCTCAATGCCTGCGGACGGAAAATAGCCCTTTCCGGATCCGGCCGCGGTCTCTCCGTCGCACCGGCGGCCATGCCTGGTGGAGATGGGCGGCCTCGAAGCGGAGCAGCGGAGCAGCGGAGCGGCGGAGCGGCGGAGCGGAGCAGCGGCGGAGCGGCGGACCAGCGGAGCAGCGGAGGAGCGGAGGAGCGGAGGAGCGGCGGAGCGGAGCTTTTTGGTATCGAAACCGCGTATTACGCGGTTTCGATACCAAAAAAGGATCGGCGGTGCGGGCCTGGCGCCTGAGGGGGCGAGGGGGAGAACCGGGGGGAGAACCAAGGGAGAATCAGGAGAGAGTCAGGGGACAACCAGGGGACAACCACCTCGCCGGTCACCCGCCGCGCTCAGGTTGGCCCGGCCACCTCATCGATGGCGGCCCGCAGTTGCCCGGCAGCCCCCTCGGGGTCGTTCGCTTCGGTGAGGTACCGAACGACCACGAACCGCGTGGCCCCGGCGGCGGCCATTACCGGCACCGTGTCGGGGGTGACGCCACCGGTGACGAACCACGGGCGGGTTTCCGGTGAGCGGGCGGCGTAGGTGAGGTACTCGAGCCCGGTGCCCGGCCGTCCCGGCTTGGTCGGGGTGGGGTTGACTGGACCGGCCGACAGATAGTCGGCGGCTGTCGCGGCCGCGGCGTCCCATTCGCCCGGTGCGTGGGTCGAGAACCCGACGATCGCATCGGGACCCAGGATGCGCCGGGCCAGTTCGGGTGGGGCGTCGTCCTGGCCGACGTGCACCCCGGATGCGCCGCAGGCCAAGGCCAGGTCGGGTCGGTCGTTGAGGATGAACGGGACTCCGAAGCGGGCGCAGACCGCAGCCGCTTTGGCGGCCCGGTCGAGGAGCGGCCGAGCATCGAGTTGCTTGTCCCGCAGCTGGACGATGTCCACCCCACCGGCGATGCAAGCGGCAAGGAACCCCTCCAGGTCCGAACGATCTGCGGTGCAGAGGTACAGCCGTCGCCCGCCGAGGTCAACCACCGGCGACAGCCCGCACCAGCTCGATCCGATCGCCGTCGGCCAGAGCGGTGGTCGCCATGTCGGCCCGGTCGACGGCCGAGCCGTTGCGCTCGGCGACGACCCACTTCTCGCCGAGTCTGAGCGCGACCAGCAGGTCGGTCAGGGTGGCCCGGTCGGGCAGCGAGACGGGGTCGCCGTTGGCGATCACGACCACGAGATCAGGTGCTGGCCTGGGTAGCTGCCTTGGCTGCCTGCTTGGCCTGCTGCTTGTAAGCGCGCACCCGGGCCAGCGATTCGCCGTCGACGATGTCCGCGATCGACAGGTACGTGCTCGGCTGGCCGAAACGACCGGCCGCCTCCTCCCATCCCGGAGGCCGGACTCCGAGCTGCTTGGCCAGAAAGGCCACAAAGATGCGGGCCTTTTGCTCACCGAAGCCGGGCAGGGCCACCAGACGCCGGTACAGGTCCTCGCCCGTTTTGGCCTTCTTCCAGATGTCGGTCGGCCGGCCGTCGTAGTCGTCGACGACGATGCGGCACAGTTCCTGGACGCGCTTGGCGTTGGCGCTGGGGAACCGGTGCAGCGCGGGCCGGATCGAGAAGATGGCTGCCAGCTCGTCCGGGTCCATGGCGGCGATCTGGGCTGCGTCGAGGTGGCCGCCGAGGCGTTCCTTGAGGTCCCGGGGCGCGCTCGAAGGCCCGTTCCAGCGGGACCTGCTGATCGAGAACGAGACCGATGAGCAGAGCCAGAGGCTCCGTGCTCAACAGCTCGTCGGCTCCGGGGTCCTGGCTCAATTGCAGCTTTTGCAACTTTGGCACGCGTCGACACTATCGCCGCCCGCGCCGCGGGCGCGGGCCCGAGCGCGGTTTCAGGCGGTCGGAACTCCTTCGGTCAAGGCCGCCGCGCTCTCGGCAGACACCAGTATCTCCTGGTAGAGCAAAAGGATGCTCGACGCATACGCCGGATCGGTTGCCCACACGCCGGTGAGCGATTCCCACGTCTGGCAGCAGCCTTGGCGGGCCTCGTTGGCCGGCGTGAGCGCAGGTAGGACCGGGGCGGGAAGGCCTGGGCCGTCGGCTGCGCTTCCGGCCGCGAAGATGCGCAGCAGCTGCAGCTGACCCAACACACCGTCCTCGGGCGAGGGGAGGGCCCAGCCTTGGGCGCACGTGTCGCAGTGACCCATCCCGGCGTAGTTGTTGAGCGTGACCGCGTCGCTCGAGTCGAACCCACCGGTTTCGAGGACCGCTTGGGCGAAGGCTATGTCGCCACGCACACCCTCTTTGGTGCCGTCCTCGACGTACCAGGTCGCCAGCTGGGAAACGGGTGTGCTGGTGAGATCGGCGTATCCGGTGGCGTTGAACCACGCGGTCAGCTGCGTCGGACTGAGCGCCGAGCGACCCAGGATGCTGAGACCCCCGCCCGGTGCGGGCGGACCGACGATCACAGCCACCGCCGCGTGCTGGGCGGCCACGGCGGCGGTCAGGTGGGTCTGGTCGGCCGCCAGGCTGGCCTGCGCCCGTCCCAGGTTGGCCGCGTCGGACGAGACTCGGGTTCCGGCCGCGGCGGCCAGCTGGCGGTCGTTGGCGAGCGCAGACGTGTCTCCGGCCACTGCGGTGGTCAGCTGGGCCTGCCGGCGGCCGTCGGCTGCTGCGGTTTGCACGTCGGCGTGGAGGTCCTTGACGACCTCGTTGACGACGACCGTCGCCTCGGCCTGCCCGTACATCTGCTGTTGAATCAGGGACAGGGGGGCGGTGCCGGCCGGTGGTGGGCCGGAGTCCGATCCGGTGTACAGCCCAACCAGGATGTCGCGAAGTCGGGTGTGATCCTTTTGGAGCCGAGCCTGGGCGGCGACGTTGGCCGTGACCGCGACCGCCAGTCCGTCCTGATCGGAGGTCAGCTTCTGGGTGTCCAGGTCGACGGTCGAGGCGTCCTTGGCCAGGGCCGCCCGGTCACTCGCCAACGCCCTGTCGTAATTGTCCTTCGCCAGCTCGTCGTTGTCCACCGCCGACTTGGCGGTGGTGATGGGACCCTGGTGGGCCTGGTCGATGACTGCTGTCTGGCCGGCCTGGATGCCCGTCACCGGGTCCGTTGGGGTCGGGGCCGCCGCCGCCCCAGCCGCCCCAGCCGCCCCCGCCGTCCCCGCCGCCCCCAGGGCGGCGTTCCCCGTCGGGGGGGTCGAGGAACCGGTGGTCGACGCCCCGGCTGGGCCACCGGCGGCGTGGCCCGCCATGGGGAACCACACCATTACCAGCGACATGATGGTGGGGACCCACGCCCATCGCACGAGCCCACGGCGCCTGGCTGCCACGATCCATCAGGTTGGCATGCCAGGGCCGCGAAGGGTTGGAGGGACGCTCAGCTGATGCGGGGATCCGGTGCGTCGACCGCGATCCCGTAGTGGGCCAGGGCCTTCTCCACTTCCGCCGCTTTGGCCTCTCCAGTGGCGCGCAGCCCATCCAATACGGCCACGACCACGTGGGCCGCGTCGGTCTCGAAGTGACGGCGCAGCGCCTCGCGGGTGTCCGACCGTCCGAACCCGTCGGTCCCGAGCGCCATGAAGTGCCCCGGCACCCAACGGGCGATCTGGTCGGGAACGGCCTTCATGAAGTCGGTCACGGCCACGATCGGTCCGGAGGCGTCCTCGAGCACTTCGGTGACGTAGGGCGAGCGGGGCTGCAGACCGGGGTGAAGCCGATTCCAGCGTTCCACGGTGAGGGCGTCCTCGCGGAGGGCCTTGTAGCTCGTCGCCGACCACAGCTCCACGGCCACGTCGTGGTCGTCGGCCAGGAGCCGCTGCGCCTCCAGCGCCGCCTGAGAGGCGGTGCCCGAGAAGAGCACCGTGGCCCGCCTCGAGGGTCCCTCGGGTGCGGGGGCAAAGCGGTACAGGCCTCGGACGATCCCATCGCCGACGTCGCCCGGGCGCGGGGGCATCTGGTAGTTCTCGTTGTAGAGCGTCAGGTAGTAGAAGATGTCCTCCGGATCGGGACCGTACATCCGGGCGATGCCGTGGTTGACGATGGCTGCCACCTCGTAGGCGAACGCCGGATCGTAGGCGACCAGGTTCGGCACCGTGGAGGCCAGCAACAGCGAATGGCCGTCGTCGTGCTGCAGCCCTTCGCCAAGCAGGGTCGTCCGGCCTGCGGTCCCGCCCAGCAGGAACCCGCGACCGCGCATGTCGCCGAACGACCAGATGAGATCGCCCACCCGCTGGAACCCGAACATGGAGTAGAAGATGAAGAACGGGATCATGGGCTGACCCCACGTGGCGTAGGCCGTGCCCGCGGCGGTGAAATCGGCCATTCCGCCTGCCTCGGTGATGCCCTCTTCGAGGATCTGCCCGTCGCGAGCCTCCGAGTAGGTGAGCATCAGCTTCGAATCGACCGGCTCGTACAGCTGACCCAGGGGCGCATAGATCTTCATTTCCTTGAACAGGCTGTCCATGCCGAACGTCCGAGCCTCGTCGGGAATGATCGGCACGATGCGCCGCCCGAGTCCCTTGTCCCGCAGCAGGTTGCGGAGCATCACCGCGAAGGCCATCGTCGTGGACACGGAGCGCTTGCCCGAGCCCTTGTCGAACTCAGCCAGGGTCTTCTCCTCGGGCGCCGGCAAGGGCTTGGCCCGCACCACCCGGTGGGGAAGCGACCCGTTGAGGGCTCGCCGGCGTTCCACCATGTACTGGTACTCGATCGAGTCCGGCGGTGGGGAATAAAACGGCGGCTCGCCCCGCTCGAGCGCCGAGTCGGGGATCTCGGCCTGCAGGTACAGGCGGTCGCGAAGCAGCTTGAGCTGGGCCGCGTTCATCTTCTTGATCTGGTGGGTGGAGTTGCGGGCCTCTATCTCCGGACCCAGGGTCCAGCCTTTGATGGTCTTGGCCAGGATGACGGTGGGCTGGCCGGTGGTCTCGGTCGCGGCCTTGTACGCCGCGTACAGCTTGCGATAGTCGTGACCGCCCCGCGGCAGGTTGCGCAGATCGTCGTCCGAGAGGTGCTCGACGAGGGCCCGCAACCTCGGGTCGGGCCCGAAGAAGTGCTCTCGGATGTAGGCGCCGTCCTCGGTGGCGTACTGCTGGTACTCCCCGTCGACGGAGGTGTTCATCTTGTTGAGGAGAACCCCGTCCACGTCGCGCGCCAACAGCTCGTCCCACTTCGAGCCCCAGATCACCTTGATGACATTCCAGCCGGCACCCCGGAAGGTGGCTTCCAGCTCCTGGATGATCTTGCCGTTGCCGCGCACCGGGCCGTCGAGGCGCTGGAGGTTGCAATTGACGACGAAGGTCAGATTGTCGAGCTGCTCCCGCGCCGCAAGCGACAGGGCTCCCAAGGTCTCGGGCTCGTCGCACTCCCCATCCCCCACGAAGCACCACACCCGGCTCTGCGAGGTGTCGGTGATATGGCGGTTGTTGAGGTAACGGTTGAAGTGGGCCTGGTAGATGGCATTCAGCGGTCCGAGGCCCATCGAGACGGTGGGGAATTCCCAGAAATCGGGCATGAGGCGGGGATGCGGGTACGACGAAAGACCGCCCGATCCGGCCTGCCGTCCTTGCAACTCCATCCGGAAGTACTGGAGCTGCTCCTCGGTGAGGCGACCCTCCATGAAGGCGCGGGCGTAGATGCCGGGCGCGGCATGGCCCTGAAAGAACACCTGGTCGCCCGCCTGGCCGTTGTCCTTGCCCCGGAAGAAATGGTTGAAGCCGACCTCGTAGAGGCTGGCGGAACTGGCGAAGGTGGCGAGATGGCCGCCGATGCCCTCGGCCGCGTGATTGGCGCGGACCACCATGATGGCCGCGTTCCAGCGGACGTAGGCCCGGATCCGCCGCTCGATGTGCTCGTCGCCGGGAAACCACGGTTCCTGATCGGGGGGAATCGTGTTGACGTACGGCGTCGACACAGTGGCGGGGAAGCCGACCTGGTTTTCTCTGGCCCGCTCCAGGAGCTTCATCAACACGAAGCGAGCCCGAGTCTTGCCCCGGACGTCGAGCAGCTCATCGAAGGAGTCCACCCACTCGGCCGTCTCTTCGGGATCGATGTCAGGTAGTTGATGGGAGAAGCCGTCGAAAATCACCCCTCCATGGTCGCGCTGCTCCTCGGCCATGCGGTGCAGGACTTTGGTGTCACATGCCAGGATCGGAGGATGGTCCCGCGACATCCGTATCCGTGCCGGTCGATCACATGAGCGACGAGGCGATCGTTGTCTACACGGACGGGGCCTGCTTGGGGAACCCCGGTCCGGGTGGGTGGGCGTGGGCCGTGCCCGGGGGTCGGTACGCGAGCGGGGCGGCGGCGCATTCGACCAACCAGCGCATGGAGATCCAGGCCGCCCTGGAGGCCGTCAGCGAGCTGGGTCGGCCGCTTGAAGTGGTGAGCGATTCGACCTACGTCGTCAACTGCTTCCGGGATCGCTGGTGGCAGGGATGGCTGGCCCGGGACTGGAAGAACAGCCAGAGGAAGCCGGTCGCCAACCGGGATCTCTGGGAGCCGCTGGTGCGGGCCTACCTCGCCACGCCCGACCTGATCCGTTTCAGATGGGTCAAGGGACACAGCGGCGATGTCATGAACGATCTGGTCGACCGGCTGGCCGTCGACGCGGCCCAGACTCAGCGGGGCCGGTCCGGCACGGGATCTCCGGAAGATCTGGGCGGTCCCGACCGGCCCGCCTTCCGAACCCGACGGTGGTAGCGCGGGTCGGAGTCGACACCGGCGGGACGTTCACCGACCTGGTGACCGACACGGGTGAGGTCGTCAAAGTGGCCTCGGAGCCTGCAGACCCTTCCCGTCCGGTTGCGGCGGCCGTCAGCCGGGCGGGAGGGACGGCGGTGATGGCCCACGGCACCACGGTGGCGACCAACGCCCTGCTGGAGGGGCGGGGCGGTCGGGTCGCCCTCCTCACCTCGGAAGGCCAGCGGGATGTCATCGAGATCGCCCGGCAGGCTCGGCCGTCGCTGTACGACATTTGGGTCGACCGGCCCGAGCCGCTCGTCGCTCGGGACCTCCGCTTCGAAGTGGCCGGACGCTTGGATGCTCTGGGAAAAGAGGCGGTCCCTCTGGGTGCCGTCCCGGCGCTGCCCGACCACTTGGATGCCATCGCCGTGTGCCTCCTCCACGCCGACCTCAACCCGCAACAGGAGCTGGACGTGGTGGCCGAGCTCCGCCGCCTCCGTCCCGCGAGCGAAGCGTTGGTCCGCTCGAGCCAGGTTTCGCCGGAGTATCGCGAGTACGAACGCACCGTGACCACGGTCGCCGACGCCTTCCTCCGGCGTCCGTGTGCTGCCTACCTCGAGGCCTTGGCCTCGGTCGCTCCAGAGGTCCTCGTCATGACTTCCGCGGGCGGCCTCATCCCGCTTGCCACGGCCGCCGCTCAGCCGGTGGCGCTGCTGTTGTCCGGACCGGCGGGCGGGGTGCTGGCCGCAGCGGCGGCGGCTCGCCTGGCCGGGTTCTCGGATTGCGTGACCTTCGACATGGGAGGAACGAGCACCGACGTCTGTCTCATCCGCAACGGCCGACCGGAACCGGCCGCCCAGCGCCGGGTGGCGGGGTACCCGATTCGCATGCCGGCACTCGACGTGCACACCATCGGCGCGGGTGGTGGTTCGATCGCCCGGGTCGATGCCGGGGGTGCACTCGTTGTCGGGCCGCAGAGCGCCGGGGCCGACCCCGGGCCGGCTTGCTATGGCCGGGGCGGTCACGCCCCGACGGTCACTGACGCGGACCTGGCCTCGGGGCGGATCCCGCCCGAGGGTCTGGCGGGCCTGGGTCGTCTCGATGCGGCCGCCGCCCGGGACGCGCTCGACCGGGTCGGGGTCACGGCCGACGGGGTCGTCTCGGTCGTCGACGAGGCCATGGTCCAGGCCATCCGGGCGGTCTCCGTCCAGCGGGGCGTCGACCCGGCCGGCTTGGCCCTGGTGGCCTTCGGCGGCGCCGGTCCCCTGCACGCCTGCGCGCTGGCCGATGCGCTCGGCATGCCTGCTGTGGTGGTCCCACCCCGGGCGGGGGTGCTCTCCGCGGTGGGGATCCTCGGGGCGCCGCGGCAGGTGGACCTGGTGCGGTCGTGGGGGTTTCCTGCCGATCACCGGGGCGCGGTGACCGCTCTGGCGTCACTGGCGTCCGACGCGGCGCGGCAGGCGGAGACCATCGGCGGGGCCCCGATAGTGCAGACGGCCGTGGACTACAGGTACCGCGGGCAGAGCCATGAGCTGACCGTGCTTGACGTCGACGCGTTCGAGCTGGAACACGTGCGCCGGAACGGGTTTCGCATGGAGGGCATCCCCGTCGAGGTGGTGGCCCTCCGCGCCTCGGCCCAGTGGCCGTCACCGGTCGACGGTTCTTCTCTGCCGGTCGGCGAGCGGCGAGGTCGCACGCACGGCCCTGCAGTGATGGCGGAAGCCGACTGTACGGTGTGGGTGCCCTCGGGGTGGACCGCGGATCGCGGAACCGTCCGGCTCCTGGGTGCTCACGAGAGCAGGTTGACGATGGAACCCGCAGCCTTGCAGGTATTGATCTCGCAGCTGACCGGCGTGGCCGCTGAGATGGGCGAGGTGTTGCGGCGGTCGGCTCTTTCCCCAAACATCAAAGAGCGGGCCGACTGCTCCGCCGCCGTGTTCACTGCAGACGGGGAGCTGCTCGTCCAGGCTGAGCACATACCCGTGCATCTGGGCAGCATGCCGGCTTCGGTCGCCGCCGCCATCGGGGCCGGGCTCGACCTCGGGCCTGGCGACCAGGTCGTACTCAACGACCCGTTCGCCGGTGGGACCCACCTCAACGACGTGACCCTCGTGGCGCCCTGTCACGCCGGCGGGCGCCTGGTCGGCTGGGTCGCCAATCGGGCCCACCACGCCGATGTCGGCGGCATGGTCCCCGGCTCTATACCGCCCGGCGCGACCGAGATCTACCAGGAGGGTCTGCGCATCCCGCCCGTGTTGCTGACGCCGGGCGTAGCGGCGATCCTGGAGGCCAATTCCCGCTCTCCCGGAGAACGACGGGGCGACCTGGAGGCCCAGGCCGGAGCCAACCGGGTCGGCGTAGACCGGCTGGCGGCCCTCGCTGGTCGGGCGGACGTGTTCGCGGAGGTGCTCGACTACGGCGAGCGACGGATGCGCGCCGCCCTGGATGCGCTCCCGGACGGGGCCTGGACGGCAGAGGATGTCATGGATTCAACCGGTTCGGCGCCCGATGCTCGGGGCTCGGCGACGATTCGCCTCCGGCTGACCCTCCAGGGATCGGAGGCGACGTTCGACTTCAGTGGCACCGACCCGCAACGGGCGGGGAACGTCAATGCGGTTACCGCGGTCACGGCCAGTGCGGTGGCCTGGGCGCTGCGCAGCGTGGCCGATGCCAGCATCCCGGCGAATGGCGGCACGGCGCGCCCGGTCCGGTTGATCGTCCCCGACGGGTCCGTGGTCGGAGCCCAGCTGCCGGTCGCGGTGGGAGCCGGCAACGTAGAGGTGAGCCAGCGGGTGGCGGACGTGTGTTTGCGGGCCCTGGCCCAGGTCGCCCCGGATCGGGTCGGCGCGGCCGGCCAGGGGACCATGAACAACCTGATCCTCGGTGGGCGCTCCGGCTGGGTGTACTACGAAACGATCGGTGGTGGCCAGGGTGCCAGGCCGGGCCGGTCCGGCATGAACGGGGTCCACACTGCGATGACCAACACCATGGACACGCCGACCGAAGCGCTGGAACGAGCCCACCCGGTTCGCGTGCTCCGGTACCGGCTGCGCCGGGACAGCGGAGGGGCCGGCCGTTGGCGCGGCGGCGACGGTATCGACCGGGTTATCCAGCTGCTGGAGCCCGCCACGGTGTCACTCATCACCGAGCGGCGCGCCAGCGCTCCGTGGGGACTTGCCGGTGGGGGGCCTGGTGCAGTCGGGGAGAACTGGCTGTGGCCCCAGGGCGACGAGTCGCGTCGCGTGCCGCTCGACGACAAGGTGACCATCGAGGTCGCGGCGGGCGACGCCATCGAGCTCCTCACCCCTGGTGGGGGCGGTTGGGGCGCGCCGACGGCCCCCTGAACGAGCGCAGGTGGCCGGCCGTCGGGACGACCGAAACGGGCGGCGTTTCGACCCGAAGGTCTCGGGAACCAAACCGCCCCGACGGATCGTCAAACACGCCGTGCTGGGAAATCCCAACGAGAGGTGGTGGTGACGGCCGCGAGCACCCGGTCGCTACCCTCATGCTCATCGCGGCCCGTTTCCATAGGACGCCGGCCGGGTCGCGTGCCACCCACGCGGCGCCGGCGGTGGAGACGCGGATTGTCGGGGATCGTCCGGGCCGGGACGAAGACGCCGAGTTGGTGCGGCGGGCTCGAGCGGGGGATGGCGAGGCTTTGGAGAGCCTGCTCCGCGGCCAGTACCAGCGGGTCTACGCCGTGTGCCGCAGGATGACCGGCAACGACGCCGATGCCGCGGACGCCGCCCAGGAGTCGTTGCTGGGTATCGTGCGCGGCTTGCCGCGTTTCGACGAGCACAGCCAGTTCTCCACGTGGGTCTACCGCATCGCGGTCAACTGTTCGATCGACGAGTTGCGTCGTCGGGCCCGGCGCCGATCCGTCAGCCTCGACGATGACGGGGTGACGAGCTCTTCCTCGCTGTCGGGGGGAGGGTTCCACCAACAAGGGGACCCCGAGGCGGCAGTCGAGCGGATCGACATCGACGCCGCCATCCGACGCTTGCCTCCCGAGTTTCGGGCCGCAGTGGTGCTCCGTGATCTCTGCCGGCTGGACTACGCAGAGATCGCGGAGGTGCTCGAGGTGCCTGGGGGAACCGTGCGTTCCCGGATTGCCCGGGGCCGAGGCCTCCTCGTCGGGATGCTCGCACCGACGGGAGACGAGCGGTGACGACCAGGCCTTCGCATCTCGACGAGGATCAGCTCTCGGCCGCGCTGGATGGTGAGCTTGACCCGGAGGCCGCCGAGCATGGCGACACCTGCGACGAGTGCCGCGCCCGGCTCGCCCATTGGCGCCGGGTCGTGGGGCTGGTGGCGGTGGTGCCGTTCCGGCCGTCCGACGACCAGGTGGAGGAAGCGGTGCGCACCGCCCTGACGGATGGGTTCGGGCTCCAGCCCGGCCGACCGTCGGCCGGGCAGGTACCGGGTGCGACTGGTAGGCTCGATGGCTGGGGCGGCGGCGGGTGCGACTGGCGGCTCGATGGCTGGGGCGGCGGCGGGTGCGACTGGCGGCTCGATGGCTGGGGCGGCGGCGGGTGGGTCGCCGACCCCGATGGCCGCCCGCCGGCGTCTGGTTTCGGGCTCCCTTCGGGTTCGCATCGCCGCCGCGGTGGCCGCAGCCTTGATCGTCGCGGGCGTGGTCGCGGCCGTGGCCAGCCACCATGGCGGTTCCGGCCAGGCCAAGGCCACGGCGACGGGAAGCGCGGCCGCTTCACCGACGTCGGCCGCGTCATCGGCCGGTGCGGCGTCGGGGACGCATGGCGCTATATCGGCTCCTCCCGGCGGAGCCGAGCGGGTCCCGCTGCCCTCCGCCCTGCCATCACCCGGTCCCTCCTTACCCAACTTTGAAAGCCCGGGTGCGCTCGTGGCGGCCCTGCGGGCCGAACTGAACGCTGTCCCCGCTCCGGGAAATCCCCGGATTGCTTCCAGCCCGGCGGTCGAAACTTGCGTGGTTCCCGCGGCAGGCGCGGCGGGTGTGCCCGCAGGGACTGCCCTGGTGTTCGAAGCGACCGTGACCTATCGGGGATCGCCTGCGGAGGTGTATGTCTTCTCCCTCAACAACCGTCACCGGGCGGCGGTGGTGCACCCGTCGGGGTGTCAGGCGCTGGCCGTGGTGTCGTTCTGATCCTCGTTGAAGGAGGTCAGTTTCCCAGACTGAATCGGCCGCCCGGACTGAAGCGTCGGACTAGGCGGATCACCGGTTTCAGCTCGTCGATCCCGAGGACGCGAGCCGCTCCGAGATAGACGGCAACGCCGATGCCGAGCTGGACGATGAGCCGGAAGACGAGGACCGGGTCGCTGCCGCTCGAGGGGAAGAGCAGGCCCACGGCGGCGACCACGCCGGCCGTGACCCCGCCCGCGATCAGGATGCGTACTAGGGACCGAGCGGTGAACACCCCGCCCAGCGGGCCGACCCGCCGGCGGAGGTCTCGGGCGGCCACAAAAGAAACCACCGTGTAGGGAGCGACCCAGGCCAGGGCCAGGCCGGGAACCCCGAACGCCTGGTCGAGGGCGACGGCCGCAACCAGAGTGAGGGCGTTCTCGAGCGCGTACAACCAGAACATGGTCCGGGTGTTTTGCATTGCCTGGTAGAGCCGCATCAGCAGGAAGAAAGCGCTGAACCCGGGCAAGCCGATGGCGAACAGTGCCAGCGTCGAGCCGAGCAGATGGGCGCCGGACCCCGTGACCAGCCCGTGCTCCACGGCGAGGTGGATGAACGGCTGGGCCACGGCCACGTACACGAAGGCGATGGGGACCAACAGGGCCATCGTGGTGCGAAAGCCGATGATGAAGCGCCGTTCGAAGCCCACCCGGTCCCCTTCGCCCCATCGCTCCGCCAGGTCGGGCATGAGCGCCGACGCGATCGAGACAGCGATCAGCGCGTACGGAAGTTGGAAGAACTGGTAGGCGAACTGGTAGGCGGTCACGCCGCCGTACTCGCGTCCGGCGAGCACCATCACCAGGGCCAGGGACAGCTGGTTGGCGACCACCACGCCCACCACCCACACCGAGAGGCTGGCCACCCGGCGGACGGCGGGATGGCGGAGATCCCATACCAGCCGGACCCGGTAGCCGACCCTTCGCATGGCCGGCACCTGGGCGAGGAACTGGACGAGGTAACCGAGGGTCGTTCCGATACCCAGCACCCAGATGGCGTGCCGGTCCTGGGCGAAGCGGTTGACCAGCGTGGTCGGGTTGGTGTCCTTGAGGCTCAACGTGCCCGATGCGATGGCCTTGGTGGCGAGGAGGGCGCCTATAGCGATCAGGTTGTTCAGCACCGGAGAGAAGGCGGCCGCCGTGAAGTTGCGCCGGGCGTTGAGCATGGCGGTACTCACCACGATGGCGCCCAGGAAGAAGACCTGGGGCGCGAAGTAGTGGAGCAGCTGGGTGGCGAGCGCCCGCGTCGCGCCGGCCGCCTTGGCCGGATAGAGCAGTAGGTAGAAGTGGATGACCGCGGGAGCAGCGAGCCACAGCAGGCCGGAGATCACGACCAGGGCCACGACGACGGCACTGGCCACGGCCGAGACGGCCCGCATGGTCTCGTCCCGGTCCCGGGTCCTGAACTGATCGACGAAGACCGGGACCAGGGTGGCCGAGAGCACGCCCCCCAGCAGCAGGTCGTAGATGATGTTGGGGATGCCGTTGGCGTAGTTGTAGGCATCAGAGATGGGGCTGATGCCGAGCACGTAGCCGACGGCCAGCACCCGTACGAATCCCGTCAGCCGGGAGACGAACGTGCCGGCGGCCAGGATCGTGGTGGCCCGTTCGGTCGAGGGAACGGAGGTGGGTGGGCGGTTCGGCGCCGGCTGCGCTCCCGATCGGTCGGCCGCGTGAGGGCCGGCCGCGGGGGGAAGGGGGCTGAGTAGGGCGGCCGGGGGTTCGGTGGGGGGGAGGGGCCCCGGCGGTGCCGCCGGTGTGGCGTGGTCGGGAGGCGCGGGCCTCGGCGGTGCCGCCGGTCTCGGTCGGTCGGGTGGTGCCTGAATTGGCGGCTGCGGGACTGCCGGGGCCGGGACTGCCGCGGCTGGGACCGGGGGGGCCGCGACCTCGGGCGGCGGGGGTGCCGTGACCTCGGGCGGCGGGGGTGCCGCGACCTCGGGGGGCGCGGGTGCCGCGACCTCGGGCGGCGGGGGCCGGGCTTCGGTTGGCGCCGGACTGGCCGCGACCGGCGCCGGGTCGAGCAGCACCTGGACGGGTTTGTCGCCAGGACGCGAGCTGATACGCAGTCGGGCCGCGGCCACGTCGGCGCGCTGCTGCTCGCGGACCCGTTGCCGGCGAGCGGCCCGTTCGCGCTCGAACTCGACCTCTCGCTTGAGTTCGAGCTCGCGCTCACGCTGACGTTCCCAGGCCCGTTGCTCGCGGGACGTGCGCGCTTCCGGTCGGGTCTCGATGGGAGCGTCCTGGTCGTAGAACAGGCCCCCATCAGCGTCTTGTGGGCCGCGGGACGCGCCGGATCCGTCCCCATTCGCGTCCTGGTCGTAGAACTCCCCGGGTCGGCCCACCCGTTCATGCTTGTCGAGGTCAGGGTCCCAGTCCAGTACCGTCAGGGTCGGCGGCCGGCAGTGGTCTGGTTGGCCGGCTCCGGTACGTTGACGCCATGCGCTACGTCGAGGCTGGCGGGGCCCGCCTGTCGGTGGTCGGCCTTGGCACCTGGCAGTTCGGCTCAGCCGAGTGGGGGTATGGGCGGGCGTTTGCCGAGGGCGAAGGCGTGCGGATCGTCCAACGGGCGTTGGACCTCGGGATCAACCTGATCGACACCGCGGAGATCTACGGTTTCGGCCGCTCGGAACGAGCCGTCGGGCAGGCCATCGCCGGTAGACGGAACGAGGCGTTCATTGCCACCAAGCTCTTCCCGGTGGCGCCGTTTGATCCCGTCGTCCGTCAACGGGCTCAGGCCAGCTTGCGCCGCCTCGGTGTGGATCGGATCGACCTCTACCAGGCCCATTGGCCGAATCCCGTCGTTCCCCCGGGCCCGTTGTTCACAGCCCTTCGGCAGTTGCAGCGCGACGGTTTGGTCACCCATATCGGCGTGAGCAACTACTCCCTGGACGATTGGCAGTCCGCCGAGCGGATGCTCGGCGGGCCGATCCTGTCCAACCAGGTGGAGTACAGCCTGGCCCAGCGCGGCCCGGAACAAGAGTTGCTGGGCTGGGCCATGAGCAACGATCGGATCATCGTGGCCTACAGCCCGCTGGCCCAAGGCCTGTTGTCGGCCCACTACTCGTCGACCAACCGCCCGGGTCGCATGCGGTCGATGCGTCCTCTGTTTTCACCGGCGAACCTCGACACCGCCGAGGACCTGTTGGGGGCGCTACGCGAGATCGCGAGCAAGCACCAGGCGACGCCGGCCCAGGTCGCGTTGGCCTGGCTGATCCGCCGTCCCCACGTCGTCGTCATCCCTGGGGCGAGCAGCGTGGCCCAGCTGGAATCGAACGTGGCCGCCGCCGATCTCGACCTGACGGACGACGACGACCACCGGCTCACCGACGCCAGCGATCGCTTCCATCCGGTCACCGGTCTCGGGGCCGTTCCTGGTCTGTTGAAGTCCCACCTCCCGTGGTAGGTGCGCCACCGGCGTGCTCCTCCGGTCCAGGTCCGATGGGGATCAGGGATCGAAAACGGTCAGGAAAAACAGGGGTGGTCGGTTTTACTAACCGTTTTTGTCGTCGGTCGTACGGGGAAAATTTCGAAAACGGTCAGTAAAACAGGGTTGGAGGGGACGGCGGCGGTTTACTGACCGTTTTCGTCGCCGGTCCTACGGAGATCATTTCAAAAACGGTTAGTAAAAATGGGCGGCGGCGGTTTGCTGACCGTTTTCGTCTGGGGCCGGGCCCCGGCCCGGACCCACGTGCCCCGGCCGTGGACCACCGGACGCCCCGGACGATGTGGTGCCCGGCCAAGGCCCCCGATCGACCGGCCCCAGCCGGCTCCCCACTACGATCGTCGCGATGAGCGGGCTAGATGGGTGATCCGACCGGCGCAGCGGGGAGCGGAGATGTGAGCGAGCTCGAACGGAGGGTGGGGGCGTGAGCGAGCTGGAGGCAAGGGCCGCCGCTCTTTCACCGCTCGATGGCCGGTACGCCACCCAGGTCGAACCCTTCGCCCGGGCGCTCTCCGAGGAAGCCCTGCTCCGACAGCGCTTCGCGGTCGAGGTCGAGTGGCTGCTCGCCCTGTCCGCAGAACCGGCTATCACCGAGCTGGCTCCGCTCTCAGCGGAGACCGCCGCCCTCCTGAAGGGGTGGGTCGCCGACTTCGGGCCGGCGGACGTGACGAGGATCAAAGAGACCGAACGGCGCATCAACCACGATGTCAAGGCGGTCGAGTACCACCTGAAGGAGAAGCTGGCCGAGGTCGGTCTCGGGGCGGTGGCCGAGTTCGTGCACTTCGCCTGCACGTCCGAGGACATCAACAACATCGCCTACTCCCTCATGCTTCGGGAGGGTCTGGTCACCGGGTGGCTGCCGCTGGCCGACGCCCTCGTCGAGGAGGTGTGGGCCCAAGCCGAGGCCTACGCCGGCCTCCCGATGCTCAGCCATACCCACGGCCAGCCCGCCTCGCCGACCACTCTTGGCAAGGAGTTGGCGGTGTTCGCGTCCCGCTGGCAGCGGCTGACCACATCCATCCGGGCCATACCGCTACTGGCCAAGTTCAACGGGGCGGTCGGGACGTACGGGGCCCACGCGGCGGCCTACCCGGACGTCGACTGGATCGGGATGACCCGCCGATTCGTAGAGAGCTTCGGGCTGGCGTGGAACCCGCTGACGACCCAGATCGAATCGCACGATGCCGTGGCCGAGGTGTTTCACGGGATCACGCGTTTCAATGCCGTTCTCATCGACTACTGCCGGGACATGTGGGAATACATCAGCCGGGGATATCTCCGCCAGCGCCCCCAGCCCGGTGAGGTGGGCTCGTCGACCATGCCCCACAAGGTGAATCCCATCGACTTCGAGAACGCCGAAGCCAACGCCGGCGTCTCCTCCGCCCTGCTCGGTCACCTGGCCTCCAAGTTGATGGTGTCGCGTATGCAGCGCGACCTCTCGGATTCGTCGGCCATCCGCAATATGGGCGTTGCCATAGGTCACTCGGGCCTGTCGTTGCTGTCGGCCCGCCGCGGCCTCTCCCGGATCGCGCCGGCACCCGAAGTCATGGCCGCCGACCTCGATCACCACTGGGAAGTCCTGGCCGAGGCGATCCAGACGGTGATGCGCCGGTACGGTCTCCCCGAGCCGTACGAACAGCTCAAGGCGCTAACCCGGGGCCAGACCGTCGAGGCCGCCGACTTGCAGCGCTTCATCCGGTCCGTGAACCTCCCGGCGGACGCCGAAGCCCGGCTCCTCACTCTGACCCCGGCCGGCTACATCGGTCTGGCCGAGGAGCTCGTTGCCGTGGGTAGGCGGAAGGGGTCTGGCTCGTGACGGACACCCTGGCCCAGGAAAACCTGCCTCGCTCGGACGAGGCGTTCAAGGTCGAGCAGCGCGGCATCGAATACATCCCTGATGGCGAGCGGTGGGCGTCGCCTCGGGATCTGTTCGGCATGTGGGCGGGCGCCAGTATCCAGTTCGAGTACCTGGTGTACGGCGCAGTGCTGATGACCTTCGGGTTCACATTCCCCCAGGCCGTGTTGCTGACGATCGTGGGGAACCTGTCCTATCTCCTGCTCGGCCTGTGCAGTCTGCAAGGGCCAGAAGCAGGGACGACGACCTTCACCATCAACCGAGCTCCGTTCGGTCCCAACGGTTCCCGCCCGCTGGCTCTCTGCAACTGGCTGACTCAGGTGGGCTTCGAGGCCGAAGGCCTCATCCTGATCGTGTTCGGGGGCCTGGCGCTGGCCGCCAAAGCCGGGGTTCACGCGGGCACGCCGCTCAAGGTGGTGCTGATCGTCGGGGCCGCGGCGGTGCAGGCGGTGCTGCCCTTCCTGGGTTATGCGACGGTCGTCAAAGTGTTGCGGGTGTTGGTCGTCCCGTTCGTCCTGATGTACGTGATCCTGGCCTTCCTGACCATCGGCAAGGCCGACCCCGGCAGCATCCACCAAGGGGCCAACTGGGAGACCATGCTGGGCGGCCTGGCCTTCGCCATCGCCCTCACCGGGTTGGGCTGGGTCGAGTCCGGCAACGATTTCTCGCGGTACCTGCCCCGGACCTCCAGCCGACGCAGCATCATCGGTTGGGTATTCGTGGCCACCGCAATTCCCCAGACGCTCCTCATGTTGATGGGCGAGGCGGTGGCCACCTACGTGCCGATCGACAGCAAAGACCCGTTCAACAGCTTCCCGCACACGTTCAGCAGCTGGTTTCTCGTCCCCTTCTTCGTGGTGGCCATCCTGCAGCTGTTCGCCATCAACAGCATGGACCTGTACTCGTCGGGTGTCACGCTGCAGGCCCTGGGCGTTCCCATCAAGCGGTGGAACGCGGTGCTGGTCGATACCTCGATCGGGTGCGCCATCACCGCGTATGCGGTCTTCTCGGCTGGTTTCAGCCGGCTCCTGGACGACTTCGTCGCCGCGGTCATCGCCTGGATCGGGCCGTGGATGGCGATATTCCTGGTCGATTGGCTCTTACGACGGCAACGCTACGTGCCATCGGAGTTGCAACGCACCGATTCGGCGGGGCTGTACTGGCGTCGCGGCGGAGTGCACTGGCCCGCCTTGATCGCCCAGGTCGCCGGAACGGTCGCATCCGTCTTGGCTTTCAACCAATCGTTCTATACCGGACCCATCGCCAGGGCGGCGGGAAGCGGGGGGGCCGACTTCAGCGTGTTCACCGGTGTCCTGGTAGGCGGGATGGTGTATTGGATCCTGGCCCGCGTCGATGTTCGGCGGGAAGCCAATGTTCAGGAGCGCCTGTTGGCCGAGGTGGCCGCCGGCGGTTGAACGCCGACCGCTCCACGCCGACAGCTCCACGCCGACGATCGCACGCCGAAAGGTGAGGGCCAAGGCCGCACGCCACGATCGAACGGTGACCGTCGGCGGGCGAATCCAGCGATTGGAGGGCTTGGCCTGAGGGGGTGAGCGCGGCATCTTCGGGTTTGGAGGTGTGCGGTGGCGTCTCGAGGGTGGGAGCAGTCGGCATCGGAGGCGTCGCTGGGGCTCGAATCGGTCGGTTCACGGCCGACGATTGCCCGCCGGCGGCCACCCTCCGGTACGCCCCGTCAGGCCCCGGCGCACCCTCGCCACCCAGTGGCGGGGCGGCAACGTCCAGCGGCCATCGGGGAGAAGGGCGGCCGCGGAACGCGACTCGATCATCCCGGCCCACACCCCACTCTGATAGGCAAAATCGTCGGCCAGGCGCAGCCCCAGCCAGCGGAGGGGTCCGAGGTCCTCGACCGGCTCGACGAGCCACTCGACCAGCGGGGCGGCGAGCGCCAGCCCGAGGGCTACCACCGGGCCCCGGCGTCCCAGGCGAGCGGACAGCACGGCGATGGCGAGCGCCGGCGGCAGCCAGGCCCGCCGGACCGCGGTGGCGACGTCCGCGCCGGCCCGGGCGTGGCCGACGATGGCCAGCCGGGCCAGGGCCAGCGCGGTGGCTCTGTCCCGCGCGGCCCGCCTGACCACCGCCGCCGTGCTGGAGGCCACGAGCGCGGCGCCCGAACGCGGATGGCCCGCGACGGCCAGGGCCCACGCCGTGGCTGTTGCGGGTCGTATCGACGCGGGGGCAACCGCGCCCGGGTGCCGCCGGGCGAGCGGCGCGGCCGACCGACCGTAGTGATGACGCTGCTGCAACCAGGGCCGAATCCCGTTGCGCATCGGATGGGAGGCGGTGGCGGCGGGCTCGTAGCGAACCCGCCATCCTCTTTTCACCAATCGCCAAACCAGGTCGACGTCCTCGCCGTAGCGGAGCGCCTCGTCGAAGCCGCCGAGGTCGGCGAGAGCGGCGGCCCGGACGAGGAGAGTCGCGGTCGGGACGTAGGCGACCATGCTGCCGGGCCGGACCGATCCTTCCCGGCGCCCGAGATCGAGCGGCGAGCGGCGGCGTTCGTAAGCAGCCAGGCGGTTCGAACCGGATACGCCACAGAGACCATTGCGAGTACTGACGCCGGTCAAGCCGGAGACGATCCGGGGGGCGACAGCCCCTACCGACGGGTCGGCGAAATGGGAGAGGAGGGTGGAGAGCCAGCCCGGCGCCGGCTCGCAGTCGGCGTCGACGAAGGCGACCAGATCCGTCCGCGCCTCGCTCCAACCCGTGTTGCGCGCCGCGGCCGGTCCCCCTGGCAAGGGGCGCCGAATGAACCTGGCCCCGTGCGCAGCAGCGATCCTCCCCGTCGCGGCCGCGTCGAGGGAGCCGTCGTCGACCACGATCACCTCGGCGACGTCGCCCAGGGCCGAGAGGGTCCGAGCCAGGCCGTCCTCGCGGTCGCGCACGGGGATCACGGCCGTGACGTCTGATGACGGGGGATGTGGGGCCTGGCCCGGTCGGGGGTGGGCGAGGCCGGCGTCGAGGAGGCGCCGAGCCAAGGCTTGTGCGCCCGGGCCCCTACCGATCGGCTCCCCGGTGGACCAGGCGTCCACCAGCCGGGCGCCCGCCTGGCGCAAGCGGATCATCCGCAAAGGCGAGCCTCCGATCAGCACGTCGGGGCGCGGCCGTCGCACCTGTAGGTCCAGGATCAGACCGAATCCTGAGGGCAGAGGTGAAGGACGCGGATCAGCCGGGAGCCACGAGTCGTTGGTCTCGCCGGTCGGGCCGCTCAGCACCATGCCTGTAGGGCGCGCGCCAGGTCGTCGACCCAGGCGTCGAGCAGAGATCGGCCCTGTTCGGCCGTCGCCCCGGTCGGATCTCCGAGTACTCCATTTGGGGAGACGCCGGCCACCCCGACGCGCCGCAGGTCGGGCCACAACTCGGTGAGGGTTCGCCGCACGCCGGACTCGGCCCGGTCGAGTATCGCGGTCTCTGGACGGAGGGCCAGCACGAGCGACGTCTCCGCCCTCCCGGCGTGGGTGTCGGTGGGGTCACCCGGGGGAGGCGACCAGAGACGCACCCGTCGCCCTTCCGACACCAACCGATCGACCGCCCGGACGAGCGGAGCGGCGTTGCCGCCGTGGGCAGAGATGATCACCGTGCCGGCGAAGGCGTCGGCCGAGCGGATGAGCTCCAGGAGCATCAGCTCCAGCGCCTCCTGCCCGACGGACAGGGTGCCTGGGAATCCGGCGTGCTCCCCGCTCGACCCGTACGGGATAGCGGGGGCCACGAGTACGTCGGCGCGCCGCGCCACCAGTCTCCGGGCCACGGCGACGGCAATCTCGGTGTCGGTGGCCAGGGGCAGGTGGGGACCGTGTTGTTCGGTCGAGCCGACAGGGACGGCCAAAATGGTCGTCGCGGCCCGGGCGGCCACCTCGGGCCAGGCCAGCCCGGCCAGTTCGACTGGTCCGGCCGGCTCCCGCTTTCTTCCGCCCGTCACCTCACCGACGGCATGCGGGGCGGGGTCACCCGTTGGATCCCGAGGGCGCCGTCCGCTGGCGGCTCCTCAGGCGGACCGGCACGGAGTGGCCTGGGCCGGGCGCCGGCTTGCTCGCCGCCCCGACACCGGCCAGCAGGACCTCCCCGTGGCCCTTCACGCACTCGGGGTCGGGTCCGTCGAGCGGGAGCCCGGTGAAGAACTTCGCCGCCATGCAGCCGCCCTGGCAGGCGTCATAGGAGCCGCACGAGGCACACGCGCCCGCCGAGGTGGGCTGGCGCAGATCGAGGAACAGTTCGGACTGGCGCCAGACATGGCTGAACCCGCCCGGGTCGCGGACGCTGCCGGCGCGGAACTCGGGGTGCAGCACAAATGGGCAGGCGTAGACGTCGCCGACCGGGTCGATCAGGCAGACCACCCGACCGGCCCCGCACAGGTTCAGGCCGGGCAGTGGCTCGCCCAGGGCGGACAGGTGGAAGAACGAGTCCCCGGTCAGGACCCCCGGTCGCTCGATGAGCCAGTGGTAGAGCGCCACCTGCTGTTCCTGGGTGGGGTGCAGCTCTTCCCAGGAATCGGCGCCGCGTCCGGACGGACGGAGGCGAGTCAGGCGCAGCTGGGCGCCGTACTGTTGGGCCAGGGCTTCGAAGGCGTCGAGCTGCCCGGCATTGTGACGGGTGACGACGACGCTGATCTTGAACGGACCGAAGCCCGCCTCCGCCAGCCGATCCATGGCCCGGCGGGCGGCGGCGTAGGAACCTGATCCCCTGATTGGGTCGTTGGTGGCGGCGTCGGCGCCGTCGATGGATATCTGGACGTCGACGTAGTCGCTGCCTGCGAGCTGCCGGGCCCGGTCGGGGGTGATGCTGTACCCGTTGGTCGAGAACTTGACGCCGACCCCTTGCGAGACGGCGTAGTCGACCACGTCGTAGAAATCGGGGCGGATGGTCGGCTCGCCCCCACCGATGTTGACGTAGAAGACCTGCAGGTCGCGCAGTTCGTCGATGACCGCCATCGCTTCAGACGTCGACAGCTCGCGCGGGTCCCGTCGGCCCGACGAGGACAGGCAGTGGATGCAGGCCAGATTGCACCCGTAGGTGATCTCCCAGGTGAGGCAGATCGGCGCGTCCAGCCCACCCTTGAGCTGGTCGGTCAAACGGAGAGGGGGCAGGGAAGCTGCCGCGTCAGGCTTCACAGATGAACCCCGATCCGGCCAGGTCCGCCAGCGCCCGCCGGTAGCTCGGTCGCTTGGTCTCGGGAACGGTCGCGCAGAGCGCCGCCTCAGCGGAGGCGTGCTGCTCGAGGCCCCGGACCAGCTGCGCGAGCAGCGGGCTGCGCAGGAACGTCAGTCTCCGGCTCCCGTAGTGATAGGCCAGGGCCCCGAAGGGTTCGGGGCGCAGGGCCACACTCGGGTGAAGCCGGTAGTGGGAGAGGGGGTCGAACTGGGGGGCCGAAGGGGACCGGGCGGCGGGCTGATCCGCGGCGATCTCCGCCTCCGCCTCCGCCACGGCGACCACGACGCGTTTCGCCACGGCGACCGCGCCGGGATCCCCACCGTCCATGAGACCAACGATCGGTTGGGCCATCAGCTCAGTAAACGCCACACATCCCGTCGATCGAGATCTCCTCGACGAGGAGGTCCTCCTCGACGAGCTCGCGGTCCTCGTCGACGGTCTCGTCCTGGGCCACGGTTGCCACAGATGTGTCCTCGGGGTGGTTCATGCCTCTAAGTCTATGCGGGGCCAGCGACGCGTAACCGGCTGGGGCCAACTCTGGGTCGCAAGCTGCCCCGGCCGCGGCCGAACCCCACCGGGCGCGACGTTGGAGCTCAGGCCCGCTGCCAGTCCTTCCACACCGGGTCGTAGCCGGCGGCCCTGAGGGCAGCCACCACCTCCGCGGGGCTGCGGGTGTCGGAGATCGAGAACTGGGGTTCGGCGTCGCTGTCCTGCGCATAGCCGCCTGGCTCGGTGTGGGAACCGGCGGACATGGTGGTTATCCCTAGCGGGACCAGGCCGTCCCGAAGCGGTGCCGGCTCCCGGGTTGACAGGCTGATGCCGACGTCGGGCAGCACGATGCGCAGGGCGCACAGGAGTTGCACGAACGCGGTGTCGTCGATGTCTTCCTGAGGCTCGTACCCGCCCGCCGCCGGCCGCAGGCGGGGCAAGGCGACGGTTACCTCGCATCGCCACCACCGGCGCATGAGGGCCTGGGCGTGGGCCGCCAGGGCGATGGCCTCGGCGCGCCAGTCGGGATTGAGGCCGAGCAGGGAACCGATGGCCAGGCGGCGCATGCCCGCCTCCGCTGCCCGGTCCGGGGCGGCCAGGCGCCAGGCGTAGTTTCGCTTCTTGCCCTTGAGGTGCACTCCGGCGTAGACGGCGGCGTCGTAGGTCTCCTGATACACCGTCACGCCGTCGCATCCGGCGGCCAGGAGTCGCCGGTAGGTATCGGTGTCCCACACCTGCACCTCTATCCCGACCTGTGGGAACGACGGCGCCACCGCGGCCACGCACTCCACCAAATAGTCACGGTTGACAATGCGGGCATGCTCCCCCGACACGAGGAGGATGTGACGGAAGCCCCGCCGGTGCAGCTCCGCCGCCTCGTCGGCGACTTCGGGGATGGTCAGGGTGCGCCGGGCGATCTCGTTGCCGGCGGAGAAGCCGCAGTAGGTGCACGTCGAGACGCACTCGTTGGACAGGTACAGAGGGGCGAAGAGATGGACCGTTGCCCCGAAGCGGGCTCGGCTGATCCGATGCGCAGCCTGGGCCAGGTCCTCCAGGCGAGAGGTGGCGGCTTCCGACAGCAGCACGGCCAGGTCGGCCAGCGCCGGGCGGCCCCACTGCCTGCCGGCGGGCGAATACGCTCGGGCCAGGATCCGGTCGACGTCAGCTGCCGAAGCCTCCTCGACCAGCCGCCGCAACCCGGGCACGTCGGTGGCGACCAGGTCGGCGGCCGCGCTTTCCGCCGGGACCCCGTCCGGTCGGGATTGCAGCGCGACCGGCGTCCTGGTCAAGCGAGGAACCCGGTCAACGGCGACGAGGCGCGGGCCGTTCGCCCGGCCGATGGGAGCCCGGACCGCCACCCCGCTCTTCCCGCCTCGACGGCCAGGCGAAAGGCCCGGGCCATGCCACCCGGGTCTCGAGCGGTGCCGATGGCGGTGTTGACCAGGACGGCGTCCGCCCCCAATTCCAGGGCTTCGGCGGCGTGGCTCGGCGCGCCGAGACCGGCGTCGACGACGACCGGAACGTTCGATTGCTCGACGATGATCTCCAGGGCCCCCCGAGTGCGGAGGCCCTGATTCGAACCGATCCACGAACCGAGGGGCATGACCGTCGCGCAGCCGGCTTCGGCCAGATGCTTGCAGAGCACCGGGTCGGCCGGGCAGTAGGGCAGGACGGTGAAACCGTCCCGGCACAGCTCTTCCGCGGCGCGGCAGGGTTTCCACCGGGTCGGGCAGCAAGTAACGCGGATCGGGGGTGACTTCCAGCTTGATCCACTCCGGCAGTCCGGCGGCCCGGGCCAGCCGGGCGAGCCGCACCGCCTCGCCGGCGTCAATGGCTCCCGAGGTGTTGGTCAGCAGCAGGACGCCATCGGGAATGGCGTCGAGGATGTCCTCGCCCGCGGTGGGGTCGATCCGGCGCAGGGCGACGGTGACGATCTCGGTGCCGCCCGCGATGATGGCGTCCCGCAGGGCCTGATTGGAGGGAAACTTGCCGGTGCCGAGGAACAGCCGGGATCGAAACGCCCGACCGGCAATGACCAGATCATCGACTTCCTCTGAACCTGCCGTCATGATCGAGATGCGCTCCCTGACCCGCGTTACCGGGCCGGTCGGGTGGAGGGTCGCCGGCGAAAAAGCCGACCTCTCAGCCCGGTGTCTCCGAGCTCCCCTGCGTCTGGTGGTTCCTGCAGCTTAGCGGCCGGTCAGCGGTGGCGAAGACCTACATTGTTTCCTGCAATCTAGGAGGTGATACCCACGGCCCAGGAGTTCGATGTCGTCATCATCGGTGGCGGTCCCGCCGGCTACGCCGCTGCCCTTCGCGGCGGTTTGGCGGGTCTCAACATCGCCGTGGTGGAGAAGGAGAAGGTCGGGGGGACGTGTCTGCACCGGGGCTGCATTCCGGCCAAGGAATTCCTGGAGACGGCGAGCGTCTACCGCACCGTCACTGGGGCCAAGGAATTCGGGATCGTGGTCGATCCGCCGGCCATCGAGTTCGCTCAGTCCCAGGCCCGCAAGCAGAAGGTCGTCGAGTCTCTGTGGAAGGGTCTGCAGGGGTTGATGAAGCGGAGAAAGATTACGACCTTCATCGGGACCGGCAGCCTCGGTCCGGACCGCCTGGTGCGGGTCGATGACGGTACCGAGCTGAGAGGAACCCATGTCATCCTGGCGTCCGGCTCGGTGCCTCGAACCATTCCCGGCTTCGACATCGACGGGAAGCTGGTGCTCACCTCCGATGAGGTGCTGGACCTCGAGCGTCTCCCGGCTTCGGCCATCGTGATCGGCGGCGGAGCGATCGGCTGCGAGTTCGCATCGATGCTCAGCGATCTCGGCACGCAGGTGACCATCCTCGAGGCCCTCCCGAAGATCCTGCCAGGTTGCGACCGGGACGTCGCAGACGTGGTGCTCCGGTCGTTCAAGCGACGGGGTATCGAAGTCCGCACCGGGGCGATGGTGGCCGGGCATACCCCGAGCAGCGACGGCCGGTCGACCACCGTCCAGTTCGGCGATGGCGAAGAGGTGACCGTGGAGGCGGTGGTGGTGTGCGTTGGCCGGCGGCCGCTGTCGGACCACCTCGGACTGGATGCAACAAACGTCCGGGTCGACCGTCGAGGTTTCGTCGAGGTCGACGAGCGCATGCAAACGGGTGAACCCGGCGTCTACGCCGCCGGCGACCTCGTCGACACGCCGGCGCTGGCCCACGTCGGTTTCGCCGAGGCGGTCGTCATCATCGACCAGATCCTGGGCGATGCCGTCGTGCCCGTCGACTACGAGAAGGTGCCCTGGTGCATCTACTGCCATCCCGAAGTGGCGTTCGCCGGCCTCTCGGAGGAGGCCGCGCTCGAAGCGGGCTTCGACGTGGTCGTGAAGAAGGACCCCTTCGGTGGCAACGGACGCGCCCTCATCGTCGGCGAGCCGGAAGGCCTGGTGAAGGTGATCTGCGAGAAGACACCCGATGGTCAGGCGGGGCGGGTGCTGGGCGTGCACATGGTCGGTCCGTGGGTGACCGAACAGCTGGGCCAGGCCTACCTCTCCGTCAACTGGGAAGCCACCCCGAAAGACGTGGCCCAGTACATCCAGCCCCACCCGACCCTGTCGGAGACCTACGGCGAGACCATGCTCGCCTTGACCGGAAGAGGCCTGCACGTTGGCTGACATCACCATGCCCCAGTTGGGGGAGACCGTTACCGAAGGGACCATCACCCGCTGGGCGAAGCAGGTCGGCGATACGGTCGATGAGGACGAGGTGCTCTTCGAGGTCTCGACGGACAAGGTGGACTCGGAGGTTCCTTCACCGGTCTCCGGCGTGGTCACCGAGATTCTGATTCCCGAAGGCGACACCGTCGACGTCGGCACCCGGTTGGCAGTCATCTCCGACGGCACCGACGGCGCAGACGGCGGCGATACCGCGGCCAAGAGGACCGAGCCGGACGCGGCCGCCCCGTCCGCCCCGTCCGCTACCCCCGCTCCTCCCGAGGAGGCGCCTACGGCTCCCGTCGCCGCATCTGAGCCGGACGAGAGGGCAAGCGAGTCCAAACCTGAGGCCGAGCCGGTGGCCGAGAGCGACCGCGCCGCCGCACCTTCCGCCGGTCCTGGCGCCGGAGGTGGTGGCGGCGAGGGCGGGCGCATCCTGTCACCGGTGGTACGCCGGCTGATCGCCGAGCACAACCTCGACCCGGCCCAGATCGAGGGGACGGGCGCCGGCGGGCGGATCACCCGCTCCGACGTGCTGGCCGTGATCGACCGCCGCAACGGCGCAGATGGAGGCCGAACGGAGCCCAGCGGGACGGAGCCCAGCGGGACGGAGCCCATCCCGACCGCGGCCACCCCGACCGCGGCCACCCCGACCGCGGCCACCCCGACCGCGGCCACGCCTACAGCGGCCACCCCTACAGCTCAGGCGGCCGTGTCCGCCCCGTCGGCCCCGACTTCTGCGGCTGCGCCGGCGGCGCCCCGACCAGCGAGCCCAGCCCCCGCCGCGCCAGCGAGCCTCGCGACCGGTGGGGAGCGCGACACCGTGGTGCCGTTCACCAACATCCGGCGCCGTACCGCCGAGCACATGATCCGCTCCAAGCAGACCTCGGCGCACACGACCGTCGGGGTCGAGGTGGACTACGTGGGCGTCGAGAAGGTCCGCACAGCGGAAAAGACCCGCTTCAGGGAGGCCGAGGGCTTCGGCCTGACCTACCTGCCCTTCGTCACCCGGGCCGTCGTCGACGCGCTGGAGGATTTTCCCAACGTCAACAGCTCGGTCGGGGACAACGCCCTCATCGTCCACCACGACCTGAACATCGGTATCGCGGTGGACCTGGATTTCCAGGGCCTGTTGGTGCCAGTGATCCACCAAGCGGACGGCAAACGGTTGCGGGCGCTGGCCCGGGAGATCTCCGAACTGGCGGCGAAGGCGCGCAACAAGCGGTTGACGATGGATGACATTTCCGGAGGCACGTTCACCATCACCAACGCCGGTCCTTTCGGAACCTTCTTCACCGTGCCCGTGATCAACCAACCCCAAGTGGCCATCCTTTCGACCGACGGGGTCCGCAAGCGGCCGGTGGCGATCGAACTACCTGACGGGTCCGACGGCATCGCCATCCACCCGGTCGGCAACCTGGTGATGACGTGGGACCACCGGGCCTTCGACGGTGCCTACGCGGCCGCTTTCGTGGCCGCCGTCAAGAAGATCATCGAGACCCGGGACTGGGCAGCCGAGCTGTGAGTGGGACCCTGCGGGCGCGGTGGTTGGGTCGGGTGCGCTACCAGGACGGCCTGGCCCTCCAGCGCGGCCTGTGGTCCTCGGGGCGGGATGACTGGCTCCTCCTCTTGGAGCATCCCCACGTCTACACCCTCGGCGTGCGGGCGCGCCCCGAGCACGTCCTCGTGGACCCGGCCTCGGTCGGCGCCGAGCTGGTACCCAGCAACCGGGGCGGCGATGTCACCTATCACGGACCGGGCCAGCTCGTCGGCTACCCGATCCTGTCGGTGCCCATGGGCCGCAACGCCGCGCCCTGCCACGTTCACCGCATCGAGCAGCTCGTCATTGACGTCCTGGGCGATCTGGGCCTGGCCGGCGCCGGCCGCCTCGGCGGCTACCCGGGCGTGTGGCTGGATCCCAAGGGAGACCGTCCCCGCAAGGTCTGCGCCATCGGCGTTCGGGTGTCGCGGGGGCGTTCCATGCACGGCTTCGCCCTCAACGTGGCTCCGGATATGGCCTACTTCGGTCATATCGTGCCGTGCGGGATCGCCGACAAGCCGGTGACGTCCTTGGCTGCCGAAGGCCTCGACGTGCCGATGACCCAGGTGGTCGACGCCGTGGTGGCCAGAGCCGGGTCGATCTGGGCCTACGACGAGATCGACAGGCAGGATGTGGCCTGGCGGGTGGCGGACGAGGACCTGGCGCCGTTCACTCGGGGTGCAGGACCGGGGACACCGACACCGACGCCGCCCGGTAACGGGGCGCAGGTCCCCGGATCCGATGCGGTGCGCTCGGCAGGAGCGGAGGCGGCCGGTGGCGGTCCCGCCTCACCCCGGTCCGTCCCGGTCCGGATGCTGGACAAGCGGCTGGCGCAAGCGGGCGTCGACCCGCTCGGCGGCCTCGCCCTCGACGAGCGCAAACCGGAATGGTTGCGGGTCAAGGCCCGGATGGGCGACGAGTACCGGTCCCTCAAGCGCACCATGCGTCAGCTCGACCTGGTCACGGTGTGCGAGGAAGCCGGCTGCCCCAACATCTACGAGTGCTGGTCGGACGGGACCGCCACGTTCATGATCAACGGCGACCGTTGCACCCGGGCGTGCGGGTTCTGCCTGGTCGATACCCGGAAGCCTCTCGCGGCCGACCCGGAGGAGCCCCGTCGGGTTGGCGAGGCGGTCCGGCGTCTGGCCCTGGCCCACGCGGTTGTGACTACCGTGGCCCGCGACGACCTGCCTGACGGCGGGGCCGGCGCCTTTGCCGCCACGGTCCGGGCCATCCGCGATACATCGCCCGGCACGGCGATCGAGCTGCTGATCTCCGACTGCAAAGGGGATCCCGACTCGCTGGATGGGATCTTTGCCAGCCGGCCCGACGTGCTCAATCACAACGTCGAGACCGTTCCCCGCTTGCAGCGTGCCGTTCGGCCGTCCGCCTCCTACGCCCGGAGCCTGGCCGTGCTGGCCCGGGCCAAGCAGGCTGGTCTGACCACCAAATCGGGTCTCATCGTGGGCATGGGGGAGCACATCGAGGAGGTCGAGTCGACGCTGGCCGACCTGCACGGGGTGGGGGTCGACATCGTTACCATCGGCCAGTACCTGCGCCCGACGTCCAATCACCTGCCAGTGAGCCGGTGGTGGACACCGGCGGAGTTCGAGCGGATCGGAAGGGTAGGGGTGAACATGGGAATACCACACGTGGAGTCGTCGCCACTTACCCGGTCGAGCTACCACGCCCGCCAGGCGGCGGCTGTCGCCGTCGGGGGCTCGGCGTGACTGCCGACAGGCTGGCCCGGATCGAAAGGGTCCGCGGGCGTATGGCGGATCTTGGTGTCGACGCCCTCCTGCTGTCGTTGGGGGCGGACCTGCCCTGGCTCACCGGGTATGAGGCGCCGCCGCTCGAGCGGTTGACCATGCTGGTGTTGCCCGCGGACGCCGAGGCCGTGCTGCTCGTTCCTCGGCTCGAAGCGCCCAGGGTCGTGGAGGTGCCCGGAGCTTTCATCCTTCGGCCGTGGGGAGAGCTGGAAGATCCGGTGGCCATGGTCGCCGAGCTGGTGGGCAGGCGTCGCCGGCTGGCCGTATCGGACCGGACCTGGTCCTTGTTCCTCCTGTCGCTGCAACGACTCTTGCCGGACGCAGCCTGGCGCCCGTCCTCGGAGGTGACCGGGCCCCTGCGGGCGGTGAAGGACGGCGCCGAGATCGCGGCGCTGACGGCGGCGTCCGCGGCGGCAGACAGGGTGGCCGAGCAGCTGCTTACCGGGAAGATTCCGCTGATCGGGCGGACCGAGTACCAGGTGTCCATGGATATCAGCCGCCGCCTCATCGAGGAAGGTCACGACATCGTCAACTTCGCCATCGTCGGGAGCGGCCCCAACTCGGCCAGTCCGCACCACGATGCCGGCGAGCGCCTGATCGGGGCGGGCGAGCCGGTGGTCTGCGACTTCGGTGGCACGATGGCCGGCTACTGCTCCGACATCACGCGCACGGTGTGGACCGGGAGCCCGAGCCGTGAAGCCCGCGACCTGTACGACCTGCTCCAGCAGGCCCAACGCGAAGCGGTCGCCGCCGCCCGGGTGGGGACGACGTGCGAGGCGGTCGACACCACGGCCCGGTCGCGTATCAGCGAGGGTGGGTACGGGGATGCCTTCATCCACCGCACCGGCCATGGCATCGGGTTGGAGGCGCACGAGGATCCGTACATCGTCGCCGGCAACACCCTCCCGCTCGCGCCTGGTCATGCCTTTTCGGTCGAGCCCGGGATCTACCTGCTCGGACGGTTTGGAGCCCGCATCGAGGACATCGTGATCGCCAGCGAGGAGGGGCCGTGCCCGCTCAATCACGTTAGCCACGAGCTGACCGTGGTCGAGGCGTGACCCCAACCGGCGGAAACTGAACATGGAGCTCGGGATAGCCGGCAAGGTTGCCCTCGTCACGGCGTCGTCCAAGGGGCTGGGCCGAGCCAGCGCCGAGGCCCTCCTGCTCGAGGGTGCCAACGTGGTGATCAGCGCCCGCGGGGAGGAGACGCTGGGCGAGACGGAACGGGCGCTGGCCGGCATCGGCGGCGAGGTGCACGCCATCGCCGCGGACGTCACCGATCCCGAGGTCCCGGCCCAGCTGGTGGCGGCCACCGTCGAGCGGTTCGGCGGCCTCGACATACTGGTCCCCAATGCCGGCGGTCCGCCGCCAGGACGGGCCCTGGAAGTGACTGACGAGCAGATCGCGAACGCCGTCAACGCCAACTTCGTCACCTCCGTCCGGCTGGTCCGGGAGGCCGTGCCCTGGATGCAGGGAAGCGGGTGGGGGCGGATCTGTTGCATCACGTCCGCGGCGGTGAAGCAACCCATTCCGGGCTTGGCCCTGTCGAACGCGTCCCGAACCGCCCTGTGGGCCTGGGCGAAGACCGCGGCGGCCGACCTGTTCGGTTCGGGGGTCACGGTCAACCTGGCCTGTCCAGGCAGCCACGCCACGGACAGGATGCGCCAACTCGGGGGGGCGGGGGTGATGGGCGACCCGCAGGACTTCGGGCGGATCGTGGCCTTCCTGTGCTCGCAATCGGCGGCGTTCATCTCCGGTACCGCAGTGATGGTGGACGGGGCCGCCAGCGTGGGCCTGCTCTGAACGCTGGTCTCCACGCCGTGACGTCCCCGCCGGGTTCGGCCCGGTCACCTATTGCACGGCGCGGTCCTGGCCCTCCCAGTACGGGGCCCGAAGCTCCCGCTTGAGCACTTTCATGGCGCCCGAAAGGGGGAGGGGCTCGGGGCGGAACTCGACGACCTTGGGCACCTTGTAGGCGGCAATGCGGTCCCTCGCCCACGCCTGAATATCCGCTTCGCTCAGGGTGGCGCCCTCCCTGGGCACCACGATGGCCAGGACCGCTTCACCCCATTGCTCAGAAGGGATGCCGATGACCGCAACCTGAGCGACGCCGGGATGACTGGCGATGGCGTTCTCGACCTCGGCCGAGTACACGTTCTCACCACCCGTGACGATCATGTCCTTGACCCGGTCCACCAGGTAGACGTAGCCCGCGTCGTCCAGGTAACCGGCGTCGCCCGTGAGGTACCAGCCGCCCTGAAAGGCCGCCTTCGTCTCCTCCGGCCGGTTCCAGTACTCCCGCATGTAGTTCCCCGCCCGGGCGGACACCTCGCCGGTCTGGCCGGGGCCCAGGACGTTGCCGTCCGGGTCCTGGATGCGGACCACCGATCCCGGCATGGGCCGTCCCGCGGAGCGCAGCAGCGGTCCTCCCTGCCGGTGCTCCTCTGGTCCGAGGCACGTGAGCAGCCCGCAGCTTTCGGTCATGCCGTAGCCCTGATAGAGCTGCAAGTCGGGGAACAACTGCAGCACTCGCTCGACCAGCGCCGTGGGCATGGGTGAAGCCCCGTAGGTGAGGACCTCGAGGGAAGCCAGCCGTTCGGGCCGGAAGTCCGGGTGGTCCAGGAGCATGGCGATCATGGTCGGCACCATGACCGTCATGGTCACGTGGTGACCCTCGATGGTGCCGAGGACGGCCGAGGGGTCGAAGACCGGCACGAAGGTCGATCGGGCGCCGGTCGCGGGTACGGCGAGGACGCCGCCGATCGAGGCGGCGTGGAACATCGGCGTTTGGTGGAGATAGACGATCTTCTCGTCCATACCCCAGCGGGTGGCCACCTTGTACAGGTCCAGCATGAGCGCCCGGTTGTCGAGGACCACGCCCTTGGGAAGACCGGTGGTGCCTCCGGTGTACATGAGGACGCTGAGGTCGTCCTCTTCCGGCTCGGGTGGGACTCCGGGGCGGCCGGCGGAGACGAGGTCCTCGTAGGCGGCGTCGTGGGGTGCATCGCCCTCACCGATCAGCACGATCTTCTCGATGCCGGCTTCGGCTCGCACCGAGTCGATCAGCGGGGCGAAAAACGCGTCGGCGAAGCACACCCGGCTGCCGGAGTCCTTCAGGATGAAGCTCAGCTCCTGCGGCGCCAGGCGGAGGTTGAGCGGATTGATGACGGCGCCGCCGAGGAGGCTGGCGTGGTACAGCTCGAGAAACGCGTGCCCGTTGAGCGCCATGACGGCGTAGCGCTCACCCCGACCCACCCCGAGCTGCGTGCGCAGGCCATCGGAGAGGCGACAGACCCGGTCCACGTGCTCCGCATAGGTGGCGGTGAAGCCCGTGTCGAGCACGGCGACCTGGTCCGGGGCCCGCTCGGCGGCCGGAAGGAGAAAGTGGTGGTACACGAGCTCTTTCACGCCTGGGTCCTCTCCGCCGGTCCCAGCCGGGTCCGGCCGGCGGATCATACGGCACCCAGCCAGGTGCCTTGACCCTCTACGGGCGATGCCGCTATCTTCCGACAATGTCTATAAAGCGCGTGAACAAGAGTGACTTGGTGAGGAAAGAGCCGGACTCCAGCTTCTGGCGCCGCGGCCGCCGTTCCCGTTGGCTGGCCACGAGCGGGATCGCCGCGCTGGCGCTCCTCGCCGCCGCGTGCGGGTCCTCCTCGTCCTCGGCATCGTCCGGTTCGAGCACGACGGCCGGCTCGTCGGCGAACACGCAGGCGGTCACCGTCCACCTGGGCTACTTCCCCAACCTGACCCACGCCCCTGCTCTGGTGGGTATCTCCAAGGGAATTTTCGCCAAGGACCTGAGCCCCGACACCCTGAAGACCGCGACCTTCAACGCCGGACCGCAGGAAAACCAAGCTCTGCTGTCGGGATCCATCGATATCGCCTTCGAAGGACCCAGCGCCGCCCTCTCCGCCTACTCCTCCTCGCACGGGGCGATCCAGATCGTGGCCGGAGCGGCCTCCGGCGGGGCCGGGCTGGTCACCAAGGCTTCGATCACCAGTCCGTCGCAACTGAAGGGCACCACCCTGGCGTCGCCGCAGCTGGCCAACACCCAGGACGTGGCGTTGCGTTACTGGCTCAAGGCCCAGGGCTACACGACCACCACTTCGGGCGGCGGCGACGTGCACGTCGAGCCATCGTCGACGGGCAACGGCACCGTCGTCACCGAGTTCAAGGACGGGGCCATCGACGGGGCCTGGATGCCCCAGCCCTATGAAGCCGAGATGCTCCAGGACGGCGGCCATCTCCTCGTCGACGAGGCGACCCTGTGGCCCAACGGGCAATGGGCGACGACCAATGTGGTGGTCCGGACCAGCTTCCTGCAGCAGCACCCCGAGACCGTCCAGCGTTTCCTGCAGGGCCTCTACGACACCATTTCCTACATGAAGGCCAGCCCGGCCCAGGCGCAGACCGCGTTCAACACCCAGTACGCCAGCCTGGAATCGGGCAAGCCCTTGTCCACCAAGGTGCTCGCCGCAGCCTGGCCGACGCTGACCTTCACGCTCGATCCGCTCGCCTCGACGCTTCAGACGCAGGTCGCCCACGGCGAGGCGGTCGGGTTGCTCAAGCCGCCTAGCAACCTGGCGGGTATCTACAACCTCGACGCCGTCAACAAAGTGCTCGGCGCAGCTGGCCAGTCGCAAGTGTCAGGGCTATGACGATTCTCCAGCCCGACCGCTCCACCGGTTCCGGCCCGGCCCGACAGCCGGGCCGCGCCGGTGACGGCGGAACGGCGACGGCTGGGGCCCCGGTTGCGGCTGGGGTAGCGGTCACGCCGTCGAGCGACAGCGGCCAGCAGGCCGAGCCGGCGGTCATCCTCGAATCCGTTTCCAAGGTGTACGGCCGGGTGGGCTCTGCCGTTCCCGCCCTCGACCGGGTGTCCCTGCAGGTCGGCAAGGGAGAGTTCCTGTGTCTGGTCGGGGCCTCGGGCTGCGGCAAGAGCACCCTGCTCAACCTGATCGCGGGGCTGGATCGACCCACCGCCGGGCGGGTCGAGCGGCCCGCGGGGGCGGCGACACTGATGTTCCAGGAATCGGCCCTGTTTCCCTGGCTGACGGTGGAGCGCAACGTGGAGCTGCCGCTCCGCCTCCGGGGCGTGGCCAAATCCGCCCGGCAGGCCCGGGCCGCCGAGTTATTGACGCTGGTCCGCCTGGAGGGGTTTGCCGCCAAGCGGCCCCATGAGCTGTCGGGCGGCATGCGCCAGCGGGTGGCTCTCGCCCGGGCTCTGGCCCAGGACCGTCAGGTCCTGCTGATGGACGAGCCGTTCGGCGCCCTCGACGCCATGACCAGAGATCTCCTCCACGAGGAGCTCGAGCGGGTGTGGCGCGAGACCGGGTTGTCGGTGGTGTTCGTCACCCACAACGTCCGGGAGGCGGTCCGGTTGGCCGACCGCGTGGTGCTCCTCTCGAGCCGTCCGGGGCGGATCGTCGATACCTATGAGGTCTCGATTCCCCGGCCGCGCCGAATCGACTCCTCCGAAGTTGCGGCCCAGGCGGCCTACATCACCGATCGACTGAGGGAGGAGGTCGCCACCCATGGCCGTCGTTGACCGGCTGGACCAGGAACTTTCCGGGCTCGATCAGCTCGAGCTGTCGTTGCCGAAGCCGCCGTCGCGAGCGCACCGCATCTGGAGCGCGGTGTGGCCCAAGCTCGCCGCCATCGTCATCGGCTTGGGACTGTGGCAGATCGTGGTGTGGAGCGGCTGGAAGCCCAGCTACCTCTTCCCGAGCCCAGCCACGGTCATCCACCACCTGTGGGAGGACCGCCATGCGGTGATCAGCGGCATCCTGACGACGCTTCGTCAGGCGGTCCTGTATTTCGCCCTGGCGCTGGCTACCGGGACCCTGATCGGGATCGCCATCACCCGGCTCAATGCCGTGCGAGTGGCCGTAACCCCCCTCGTCACCGGCCTTCAGTCGATGCCCTCGGTGGCCTGGGTGCCGATCGCCATCCTCCTGTTCGGGATCAAGCCGGAAGCGGTGCTGTTCGTGACCCTGGCCGGGAGCATCCCCGCCGTGATCGTCGGCACCGTCGCCGCCATCGACACCATTCCCCCGATCCTGCTCCAGGCCGGCGATGTCCTGGGAGCCAGGGGGGTGAGACGGTACGTCTACGTGGTCCTGCCGGCCGCCCTGCCCGCCTATATCGCCGGCGTGCGCCAAGCCTGGGCTTTCGCCTGGCGTTCCCTGATGGCCGGTGAGCTGATCGTGCCGGGGCACGGTTCCACCTCGCTCGGGCAGCTCCTGTCCAACTATCAGGATCAGAGCCTGGCGGCGGACGTCCTGGCGGTCATGATGGCCATCCTCGCGATCGGGCTGCTCATGGACGCCGTGGTCTTCTCCCGCATCGAGCGGATCGTGCTCGAACGCCGGGGCCTGCGGGTGGCGCGCTAGCGACCACTCGTTGCGGGCGGGCGCGGGGGCTCGGCTGGCCTGCTCCCCGCTGGCTAGCCGTCTCGCCCTGTTCCGTCGCCACAAATGGACATCGGTACAGCCTGAGGCTGCTTGGATGTCCAAAGATGAGCGCCGCAGAGCGACGCCGCCATCGATCGGGCCCGTTTCCCGATCGGGCTCGTTTCCCGATCGGGATCTACGGCCGACGAACTACGAAGTACTTGGCCTGGGGGTGATGACAGATGATCGCTGCCGTGGTCTGCTCGGGGTGGAACTGCCAGGAGGTCTCTTCGCTGACCTCCACCCCGATCCGTTCGGCGCCGACCAGTTCCGCGCACTTGGCGTTGTCCTCCAGGTCGGGGCACGCCTCGTAGCCCCAGGAGTAACGCCCACCGCGGTACTGCTGCCGGAACAGGCCCCCGAGGGTGGGGCCGTCCTCTGACGCGAAGCCCCACTCCTCGCGGATGCGGCGGTGCCAGTACTCGGCGAGCGCCTCGGCCATCTCGACGCCCAGGCCGTGCAGGTAGAGGTAGTCCCTGTACTGGTTCTCGGCGAAAAGACGGGCGGTCTCCTCCGACACCTTCTGTCCCATGGTCACCACGTGGAAGGCGGCGAAGTCGTCCTCGCCCGACGCGCTCGACCGGAAGAAATCGGCGATCGACAGCCAGGGGTCGGCTTCCTGTCGGGGGAAGGTGAAGCGCAGCCATTCCGCGGTGCGCGATTCGTCTTTCCAGACGATGAGGTCGTCGCCTTCGGAGTTCACCGCGAGGTAGCCGTACGCCACCGCCGGCTGGAGGATGCCGGAGGCGCGGACGGCGGCCAGCTGGGCCCGCAGCTCGGCGCGGATGCGTTCCTTGAACTCGGCGTCGCTCTCCTGGCGCGACTTGTCCGGGCGGTAGCCCCACTGGGCCCGGAAAAGGGATGTCTCGTTGAGATAGCCGGCGATGTCGTCGAGGGCGATGCCCCGCTCCACCCGCGACCCCACGAATGGCGGTACGAAGAGGGGGTTGTCGGCGGCGACCGAAGGAGCCCTGGTGGGCCGGTCGCCGTCGGGCGGGGCACTGGTCCTGGATGCCTCCGCGTGTCCTGAGGTCCCCGAAGTCCCCGAGGCCCCGGTTGTCGGGGCTGCTTCTGCCGCTCGGGCGGCTCGGCCGGCCCGGGGCCGGGCTCCCTCCCGCCCCTCAGGGACCCGGCCGTAGTCCGGGTCGTCGGCGCCGCCGCGCTTCAGCTCCATCAGGCGATCCATGGTGTGAAGGCCCTCGAAGGCGTCCTTGCCGTAGAAGAGCCGGCCCTGGTACTCGCTGCGGAGGTCTCGTTCGACGTACGTGCGGGTCAGCGCCGCCCCACCGAGAATGACCGGGATGTCGCTGCGCCCCCGATCATTGATCTCCAGCAGGTTGTCCCGCATGATCAGGGTGCTCTTGACGAGGAGGCCGGACATGCCGATGACGTCCGCGTTTTCTCTCTCGGCCGCGTCCAGGATGTCGGTCAGGGGAACCTTGATCCCGAGGTTGGTGACCTCGTAGCCGTTGTTGGTGAAGATGATGTCGACGAGGTTTTTTCCGATGTCGTGCACATCACCGCGCACGGTTGCCAGCACGATATGGCCCTTGCCACCAGCGCTGGCCTTTTCCATGTGTGGCTCGAGGAAGGCCACGGCGGCCTTCATGGTCTCGGCCGATTGCAGCACAAAAGGAAGCTGCATCTGACCCGAACCGAATAGATCCCCGACCACCTTCATACCGCCAAGGAGCGGGCCGTTGACGACGTCGAGGGCGACCCATCCGCCGGCGAGGGCCTCGTCCAGATCGGTTTCCAGCCCGTCGCGGTCGCCGTCGATGATGCGGCGCTCGAGACGGCGCTCGACAGCCCACCCGCTGCGATCCTCGGTCACCAGCTGGGTCGAGGAAACCCCCTCGAACAGATGGAGCAGTTCGGCGAGCGGGTCGTAACCGGTGTCTGGATCCCGCCGGTCGTAGATGAGGTCCAGGCAGACCTCGACGACGCGTGGATCGATTTTGTGCAAGGGCATGATCCGAGCAGCATGAACGATCGCTGCGTCCAGTCCCGCTTCCTGGCACTCGTGGAGGAAGACCGAGTTGAGGGCATGGCGGGCGGCGGGCGTAAGGCCGAAACTGATGTTGGAGAGGCCGATAATCGTGCCCACCCCCGGAAGGGCGGCCTTGATTTTGCGGATGCCCTCGATGGTCTCGATGCCGTCGCGGCGGCTCTCCTCCATCCCGGTACTGATCGGCAGAACGAGAGGGTCGAAGAGCAGGTCCTCTGGCCGAAGTCCGTATCGCTCCACGGCCAGGGCCTGAATGGCCTGCGCGGCCCGGAGCTTCCAATCGGACGTGCGGGCCTGGCCCTCAGTGTCGATGCAGGTGCACACGACCGCGGCGCCGTACTCGTGGGCCAGGCTCAGAAAGCGGTCGAGACGGGTTCCTGCGGCGTCGCCATCCTCGAGGTTGACGGAGTTGAGGATGGGCTTGCCGGCAATGAGCTGCAACCCGGCTTCGATCACGGGCGGCTCGGTCGAGTCGAGCATGATCGGCACGGTCGCTTGGGTGGCGAAGCGGCTGGCGACCTCTTTCATGTCGTCCACGCCGTCCTCGCCGGTGTAGTCGACGCACACGTCGAGCACGTGGGAGCCGCCTTTGACGGCTTCCCGGGCCATGGCCACGCAGGTGTCCCAGTCGTCGGCCAGCATGGCCTCCCGGAACTTTTTCGAGCCATTGGCATTGGTGCGCTCGCCGACCACCAGGAAAGACGGGGACTGGTCGTACGGCACGTGGCTGTAGATCGAGGCCACCCCCGGCTCCCAATCCGGTGTCCGGACGGCGGGCGTGAGGTGACGGCAGGCCTCGATCACTGCCTGCAGGTGGGCTGGTGTGGTACCGCAGCAGCCGCCCACCACGGATACGCCGAATTCGGTGATGAAACGGGCGTGGTGCTCGGCCAGATCCTGCGGCGTCAGGTCGTAGTGCATGCGACCTTCGACGACCGAGGGCATGCCGGCGTTGGGCAGCACCGAGATCGGCATGCGACTGCGCTGCGACAGGTAGCGCAGATGCTCGCTCATCTCCGCCGGGCCGGTGGCGCAGTTGAGCCCGATCACGTCAGGCCGCAGGGCGTCCAGCGTGGTGAGGGCGGCGCCCGTTTCCGTGCCCATCAGCATGCGTCCGGTGGTCTCGACGGTGAACTGGACCTGGAGCGCCACCTGGCGGCCGGCTTCTGCCATGGCCCGCCGGCAGCCGATGATCGCCGCCTTGGCCTGCAACAGATCCTGGACGGTTTCGATGACCAGGAGATCGACGCCGCCGGCGAGGAGCCCTATGGCTGCCTCCTGATACCCGTCCCGCAGCTCGCTGAAGGTGATCTGGCCGAGAGAGGCGATCTTGGTGCCCGGTCCGAGCGATCCGGCGACCCAGCGATCCTGGTAGGCGGATCCGTGGGCCACCTCGCAGGCGATGTCGGCTGCCCTTCGGGCCAGCTGGCGCGCCCGGTCAGCCAGTCCGTACTCGGCGAGAACCCAGGGCAGCGCCCCAAACGTGTCGGTCTGCACCACATCACACCCGATATCCAGGAAGGACCGGTGGAGGTCGGCGACCACGTCCGGCCGGGTTTCCACCAGGATCTCGTTGCAGCCCTCCAGGGCGGTGCCTCCAAAATCGTCCGGGCCCAGATGGCGCAGCTGCAGGTTGGTGCCGGTGGCACCGTCGAAGACGACCACCCGCTCCCGCACGGCGTCCAGGTACGAACTCACCCACCAAGGGTACAAGCGCCGGCGCCCCGGCCGGGGACGCTTTGCCGGGTGAGGACGGTCACTTGGAGTCGGCCGTTCGGCTGCGCTCAGCCGGACGAGGTCGCCTTCACCCCCATCCCAGCTCGTGCAGGCGGGCGTCGGAAATGCCGAAGTGGTGGGCGACCTCGTGGATGACCGTAGTGGTTACCAGATCCACCAGCTCGGCTTCGCTGTGGGCCATCCGGCTGATCGGCCCTCGGAAGATGGTGATGCGATCGGGCATCACCGCCGCGTAGGAGAGGGGCGAACGGCGGGTGAGATCCACCCCCTGGTAGAGGCCCAGCAGGGTTCCGCGCACGCCGACCAGCTGCTCGGGCGTGGGCCAGTCCTCGACGATGACCGCCACGTTGTCCATGTACCGGCCGAGCGATTCCGGGATACGGTCGAGGGCATCGGCAACCAGCTGCTCGAAGGTCTTCCGGTCGGTCTCCACCGGGCTCAGTATGGTCGAGCCCGACCCGGAGCCAAAGCCGGGAGCCGAAGCTCGTCGTCGATCGCCCGATCCGGCTGGGAGGTGCGGTTCACCCCGGGTTCCGGGTCCCGGTCCAGTCCCGAAACTGGTCGAGGGCCCACCCGTTGACGATCCGCTCGGGGGGAACCTCGGCATCCGCCGCCTGTTCGCAACCCAACTCCAGCCACTCGAGTTGCCCGGGCGCGTGGGCATCGGTGTCGATGCTGAACAGGCACCCGAGCTCGACGGCCCGCCGCAGCAGGTCGGGCGGCGGATCCCGTCGCTCGGGCCGCGAGTTGATCTCGACCGCGGTCGCGGTCCGGGCGCAGGCCGCAAAGACCACGTCAGGATCGAAGGAGGAGGGCTTCCGGCCTCGGCCGGCGATGATCCGACCGGTGCAGTGCCCCAGGATGTCCGTCTGCGGGTTTTCGATCGCGGCGACCATGCGTGCGGTCATCTCCGGCTCGTCCATCCGCAACTTGGAGTGGACGCTCGCCACCACCACGTCGAGCTGGGCCAGAAGCTCCTCGTCCTGGTCGAGGGAGCCGTCCTCGAGGATGTCCACCTCGATGCCGCTCAAGATCGTGAGCTCGCCGGCGAGCTCGTCGTTGAGGTCGGCCACCACGTCGAGCTGTTGGCGGAGCCGTTCGGGGTTGAGGCCGTGGGCCACGGTCAACCGCGGGCTGTGATCGGTCAGCGCCCAGTAGGTGTGACCCTGGGCGGTGGCGGAGAGAGCCATCTCCCGTATCGGGCTGCCCCCGTCGGACCAGTCGGAATGGCTGTGGCAGTCCCCCTTAAGGACGCCTCGCAGCTGGCGGGCCCGAGGGCTCAGCGCCACGCCCGGACTGTCCTCGAGCGTCGCCAGGTAGGACGGGATCCGGCCCGCCAGGACTTCCTCGATCACCTTTGCTGTCGTGTCCCCGACGCCGTCGATCTGGCGCAGGCGGCCCTCGGTCGCCAGCGCCTCCACCCGGCTCGGATCGACGGCGGCGAGCGCTTTGGCCGCCCGACGGAAGGCCCGAACCTTGTAGGTTTCGGCGTGCTGTCGCTCCAGCAGGTAGGCGATGCGCTCCAAGACTTCGACCGGGGTGGCCATCCCTACCAGGTTAAGCGACCGCCACAAAACAACCTGGACAGAAAGAGGAGGCGGCGACGATTGCTGTTTGTTAATGGAGGCTTGACTGACAAGAGCTGCGAGGGCAGGAGGCAGTCGTCGCCGCCTCCTCTTTCGCGTAAGTTGTTTTGCGGCGGGCACTAAGCGCCGGAGCCGCTGCGGTCAGCCCGTCACCGGAGCGCCGGCCAAACCCGCGATCACACCAAAGATGCCCGCCGCGATCAGCGCGGTCACGATTCCCCGCCGAAGGCCGAGCAGCCACGCCGCGGCGAGACCGAGGATCGCCAGCTGCCAGAGAAAGCTGAGGTCGGCAGCCAGGGGAATGGCCGACCCGGCAATGGCACCGATGGCGGCGGCCCCCGCGCCCGTCAGGAACGACTGCATGTGCTGATTGCGGCGCAGCTGGTCGAAGCGCGGTCCACCCAGGAGGACGAACAGGAAGGACGGGGCGAAGGCCACGACCGCGGCGAGGAGGCCCCCTCCCACTCCTGCTGCGGCGTAGCCGACCACGGCGACGGTCTGGACGACGGGCCCGGGCGTGACCTGACCCAGGGCCACCGCGTCGAGGAACTGGCTCCCGGTCATCCAGTGGTAGGTGTGGACGGCATCGTGCTGCATCAGCGGGACGATGACGAATCCGCCTCCATACGACAGCAGCCCCACCTTCAGCGCTACCCAGGCCACCGCCCCGAGACCGCCGGCCGTCATACCCGGGGCTGCGGTGATGGCGAACAGGCCGTGCCGACCCGGCGTCAAGCGGCGCGGCGGGCTGCTGAACATGACCTCCGTGAGGCCGGCGGCGGCCAGGACGAGGACCAGCCACGGACCGATGGTCGCCGCAGAGGCGGCGCCGGCCGCCAGGTAGACGAACCATCGCACCCGGCGGGACTTGTCCGGCGCCACTCGGCGCCAACTCCCCGGCAGGAGGCCGATGGCCGCCTGGAGGGCGACGATCGGAACGGCGGCGTCGGCGCCATCGGCTGCGGCCCGGACCCACAACGGCGGGTGGGCGGCGAGGAAGAGGGCGGCCAGGAGCAAGATGACGACCAGGCCGGGCAGGATGAAGCAGACGCCCCCGACGATCGCCCCCGCAGTGCGGCGAAGGCGCCAGGCGCAGAAGATCGCCAGCTGCGTGGAGGCCGGTCCGGGGAGGAGGTTGGCGGCGGCGATCCCGTCCTCGAACTCGCTGGCCGAAAGCCATTGCCGATCTTCCACGCACAGTTTCCGCAGCAGGGCGATGTGGGTCGGGGGTCCGCCGAATCCGACACACCCGATACGACCCCACTCCCGGGCAATGCCCCGGAGATCCACACGGCTGGGTTCGGCCATGACAAGCGGTCCCGTACGGTCAGGTGAACTCGTGGAGCAGGCGAGAGGCGGCGAGGTCGGCAGGCGGATGGTAGCAGCGGGTTCGGACGCCACTGTGCGGGCCCCCGGCGGCGGCGAGGGCTCCCACACCCCGGGTTGATGAGGCCCGATGGTCGCTCGGGCGGCACATCCCTCGATAGGCTGCGCGGCCGTCATGAAGATCTACACCCGCAAGGGTGACGCGGGCACGACCGGCCTGCTCTTTGGTGGCCGGATCGCCAAAAATGCCGAGGTGGTCTCGGCCAACGGGGCGGTCGACGAAGCCCAGGCCGCCCTCGGTATGGCCCGAGCCGCAGCCGAGCGCGGTTCGGAGATAGATGTGTTGCTCGTGGAGTTGGAGCGCGATCTCTACGTGTTGATGGCCGAGCTGGCCACGGCGCCCGCCAACCGGCCCAAGCTGCAGCCGGGCACGACCCTCGTCACCGAAGAGATGGTGGGGAGGCTCGAGCGTCGAATCGACGCGCTGACCGACCAGTTCCCGCCCCTTACCGACTTTGTCATTCCTGGCTACGACCAGTTGTCGGCCGCGCTCGACGTGGCTCGTACGGTGGTGCGAAGGGCAGAGAGGGAAGCGGTCGGAGCCGCCCCGGACGGATCTTTTGTCGTGCCGTACCTCAACCGCCTTTCGGACCTGGTCTGGACGATGGCCCGATGGCAGGAGCACGGTGAGTCGGTGCTTTCGAAGCAGGTGGCGGCGGCGGAGGGAGCGGCGACAGAAGGGCCGGGATCCGAGGAGAAGCCGAAAGCCCGGAGAGGGGCAGCGAGATGAGCCGACCGCAGTTCGAAGTGGTGGGGCGAGTGCCCGCCGGAGTTCGGGTCCTCGGAGTTCCGGTGTTCTCCGACCTCACCGTGCCCGCCGGCGCGGGGGCGTCCATCGACCGCGGCTTCTTGCGGCAGCGCCGTTTCGAAGGCCAGCCGGGCCAGGCGCAGGCCCTCCTGGCCGACGACGGGACCACCATCGTGGCGTTGGGCGTCGGCTCGCGGTCCCAGCTGGACGCGGACGCCCTCCGCCGGGCCGGCGCCGTGTTGGCCCGCCAGGTCGGGGATGCCATCACCGTGGCGACCACCTTGGTCCTCGCCGCGGAGGAGCCAGACCAGATGGCCGCGGCCGTCGAGGGCATCGGGCTGGCCGCCTACCGCTTCGAGGGAGCCCGCAAGGCGCCGCGCAGCAACGGACTGGAACGAGTGCTGATGGTGGTTCCCGCCCGTAGCCGCCAGCGGGGGACTGCCGAAGCGGCTGTGCGCCGCGGACAGATCGCGGTCGAGGCCACCTGGCGAGCACGCGACTGGGTCAACTTCCCGGCCCGAGATCTCACCCCGACGGAGCTGGCCCGCGTCGCCACTGAGGCGGCCGCCAGCAGCGGGGTTTCGATAGAGGTGTGGGAAGAGGACCGCATTCGGGGCGAGCGCCTCGGCGGGCTGCTTGGCGTGGCCGCCGGCGCGGCGGAGCCCCCCCGACTCCTGCGACTGGGCTACGAGCCGGCGTCAGCCAGATCGACAGTGGCGCTGATCGGCAAAGGGATCACCTTTGACTCCGGCGGGTTGTCCCTCAAATCGGCGGGCGGAATGATGATGATGAAGGGCGATATGGGGGGTGCCGCCGCAGTGATCTCGGCCACCATCGCAGCCGCCCAATTGGAGCTGCCCGTGAAGGTGGTCTGCTGGGTAGCGGCGACGGAGAACATGCCGAGTGGTACGGCCATCCACCCCGGCGACGTCCTCGTCGCTCGTAACGGTACGAGCATCGAAGTGCTGAACACCGACGCGGAGGGACGGCTCGTGCTGGCCGACGCCCTGAGCCTGGCTGCCGAAGAAGAGCCTGATGCCATGATTGACGTCGCCACCCTGACGGGCGGCCAGCGGGTCGCGCTCGGTGATGGCGTCGCCGCGGTCATGAGCACGGACCGAGCCCTGGTGGCCCGGGTGATCGCGGCGGGCAAGGCGGCCGGCGAGCCGGCGTGGGAGCTGCCACTCGTGAGCGCGTACCGGCGGCAGCTCGATTCCGAAGTGGCCGACTTGCGGAACGTGACTGCCAAGCCGGCTGCCTCGGCGATCATGGCCGCGCTGTTCTTGAAGGAGTTCACCGCCAACCGCCGGTGGGCTCATCTGGATATCGCCGCTCCGAGCTGGGCGGACGGCGACGATGGTTGGCTCACCAAAGGCGGCACGGGATGGGGCACCCGGACTCTCATCGAGCTGCTCCGGGCCTGGAACGATTAGACGCGCAGCTCAGGACGCCTGACTGACGGAGGACATATTGAAGCCGTCGACTCGGAGCGGCGGCATCGCCGTGCGGGTGAAGTTGTCGGACCATTCCCGGGGCAGGGTACGAACCGTGCTGCCAATCTGGGCGATCCGGCCGAGCAGGTCGACGGGACTTTCGTTGAACCGGAAATTGTTGACCGCCCCGGTGACTTCCCCGCCTTCGACCAAGTAGACGCCGTCGCGGGTGAGTCCGGTGAGCAGGAGGGTCTGTGGGTCGACCTCGCGGATGTACCACAGGCTGGTGAGCAACAGCCCTCGATCGGTGCCGGCCACCATGCTGTCGAGGTCGGAGCCTCGCAGAGATCCGTCCAGGATGAGGTTGTCGACGTAGGGCGTGACGGGGAGACCGGTGATCTGGGCCGAGTGCCGGGTCTGGATGAGCGACGTGAGAATGCCGCCGTCGATCCAGGCCGTTCCTTGGAGTGGGAGTCCGTTGTCGAACACGGAGAGGTCACCCGACGAACGATGGGCGATCACGAAGGGGGGGCACTCGATCCCGAAGGCGGCGGGGTCGCTGCGGAGGGTCACCTCCTTGCCGCCGACCCGCTCGCCCACTCGGGTGCCGCCGCCCGGCCGACTGAACACGGTGCGCCCGTCACTGGCGTCGCGAGCGCCTGCTGACCAGTAGAGGTAGATCATGAGATCGGCGACGGCGCTCGGGGGTAAGAGCGTCTCGTACCGACCGGGCGGAAGCTCGACTCGTCGCTCGGCCCAGTCGAGGCGGCGACCGAGGTCGTCGGTCAGCCGCACGGCGTCGACCTCCTGGAAGTCGGCGGTCGCCACGCCGCTCCAGGCCGAGCGGCTCATGTTGGCGTCCTTGGCGTTGATCTCGACGTAACCAGTCGGCTGGTCGAATCTGGCCCGGAGCCCGGCTGACGTCCCTACGTAGCTGGTGCTCATCTCGTGGCTGGCATATCCGTAGAGCAGCTGGCCACTCGATGCGGCTCTGTCGAGCGCCTCGGCGAGGCCGGGGGTGAACCTGGCGAAGACCTCGATGGACGTGGCGGCCGGAGGGGCATCCCAATCGCCGCTGTCGCCGGCTGCCCCGACGAGCGGGAGGCGGTCCTCGGCCGGGGCTGCGGACCGGGCGGTGTCCTCGGCCGCCCGGACCAGCGTTTCGACGGCGCTCGCCGCCACGCCCGTTTGGGAGACCACCCCAACGGACTCCCCGACGATCGCAACCACGGTGAGCTGGTCGTAGCGAGTGACGCCATTGGTGGTCAGGGTGTTGTTGGCCCAGCGGAGATTGGCGTCGCTGATGGCGTTGGCGATGACGATGGAGGAGTCCGCCCGCGAGAGACGCAAAGCCGTCTCGACGGCCTGCTGGGCAGACAGCTCGTGGTCCCTCACCGGCCCGCCTCCTCCACGGTATTGAGCACCCGGATCCCGTGAAACAGCGCCGCTGGGCAGCCATGGCTGACGGGAGCCACCTGACCGGGCTGCCCCTTGCCGCAGTTGAAGGCTCCGCCGAGCACGTAGGTGGACTCCCCGCCGATGCCGATCATCGACCCCCAGAAATCGGTGGTGGTGCCCTGGTAAGCGATGTCGCGAAGCTGGCCGGCGAGACGCCCATTGCGAATCCGGTAAAAGCGCTGGCCGGTGAATTTGAAGTTGTAGCGCTGCATATCGATCGACCAGCTCTTGTCGCCCATGATGTACACGCCCTCGCGGACCTCCCCGATGAGGTCGTCGGTGGACGGTCCGCCGGGAGTCGGTTGGAGCGACACGTTGGCCATCCGCTGTAGGGGCACGTGGCCACTCGAGTCGGCGAAGGCGCAACCATTGGAGCGCCCGAAGCCCTGTTGGGCCGCCATGCTGCGGTCCAGCTGATAGCCCACGAAGATCCCATCGCGGACGAGGTCCCAGGACTGGGCGGCGACCCCTTCGTCGTCCCAGCCGATCGTGGCCAGGCCGTGCTCCACCGTCCGGTCACCGGTCACGTGCATGGACGGAGATCCGTACCGCAACGTGCCGAGGCGGTCGAGGGTGGCGAACGACGTCCCCGCATACGCCGCCTCGTAGCCGAGAGCCCGGTCCAGCTCGGTGGCGTGGCCGATGGACTCGTGGATGGTCAACCACAGGTTGGACGGGTCGATCACCAGGTCGTAGGCGCCGGCCTCGATCGACGGGGCGGCCATCTTCTCCGCCAGCAGGTCCGGCAGGGCCGCCAGCTCGGAGTCCCAGTCCCAACCGGTTCCGGTCAGATACTCCCACCCGCGACCGGTCGGCGGCGCGAGCGTGCGCATGGTCTCGAAGGCGCCGGTATCGCGGCGAACAGAAACGGCCGTCACCGCTGGGTACACGCGAATGCGTTCCTGGACGGTCGTCGTCCCGGCCAGGTCGGCGTAGTACTTGTCCTCTTGCACGGCGAGGACGACGGCGTCGGCGTGATCCACCCCATCGGCCGCCAACAGCCGCCCGGTCCAGCCGAGCAGCAGGGCGTTGCGCTCCTCCGACGGGACGTTGAGCGGGTTGATCTCGTAGGAGGACACCCACTCCCCATCGGGGTACGTCGGCTCGGCGGCCAGCTCCACCCGCTCGCGTCGAAGTGGGGCCGAAAGCCGGGCCACGGCGACGGCTTCCTCGGCGGCGTGGGCTGCCGCCGAGGCACTCAACTCGGTGGTCGCCGCAAATCCCCACGCCCCGTCGTGCAGGACGCGAACCGACAAGCCCGCAGAGTCCCCCTCGGACGCGCCTTCGAGCGCTCGGTCCCTGGCCCGAGCGACGGCGGTGCGAAGCCGTTCGACTCGGAGCTCGGCGTGGGTTGCGCCCGCCTGGCGGGCCTGGGTGAGGGCGGCGTCGGCCAGGTCAGACAGGGGCAGGGCGATGAAATCCGGGTCCGGGCCCATCCCCTATGGTCTACCCGCTTCCCGTAGCTCCTGCGGCATCGGCGCGTCCGGAGTCGCCGGGCGACCGCCGGTAGATCGCCGCTCGGGCCGGGACCCCACGGTCGGAGCCCCGGGCGGGCCCGGTAGAAACGCCATCACCGGGGGCCGGACTCCAGGGCCAGGGCGGCATCGATCACCGCCAGGTGCACTGCGGTGGCGGGCAGGTTGCCCATCAACTCGCCGGAGAGCGGATCGGCGGCTTCAGCTAGGAGACCGAGGTGGCCGCCGAGGGCGACGACCGACTCCATACGGCCGTGGGCCTCCTCCCAGCGCCCAAGGTCGGCGAGGGCCCGCACGGCCCACAGCGAGGCCAGGAGGTCCGGATTGTCCGGGCCGCCCCGGCCGTCATCGACCTGAGGGGGATACCGATACAGCAGGCTGTTTGTGCCAAGTTGGGCCAGCACCCGGTCCACGGTGGCCTCGACGAGCGGGTGAGCGGGAGGCCAGGGACCCCGTCCCGCGGCGCGGACGAGGGCCGCGTCCGGCGCATCCCCGGCTCCCGGCGAGCCGTCCCGGCGCAAACCCCCACCCGCCCCGAGCGGTGCTGACGCCATGCCCGCGGTTTCGAGCCAGGCCAGGAGCCGCCTGGCCTCCTGATGCCAGGTCGCGGCCTGCAGGTCCAACGGGTTGGCCGTTCGCCCCAATCGGGCCAGGCGGTCGAGCGCTGACCAGGCCTGGATTCGGGAAGCGACCAGTAGACCCGGAGGTCCGGCCGACTCCCAGACGCCGGCGTCTGGTTCGACCCAGTGGTCGGCCAGCCAGTCGATCGCGCTGGCCAGGGCCGGCCACGCCGCGGACAACGGCGTCCAGTCGCGGCCGAACCCCCTGCCCGAGGCACCGTACGCGGCGATGACGTCGCCGTAGAGGTCCAGATCGACCACGCTGGCCGGATGGCCGATCACGACAGGTTGGGATCGGCGCCAGCCGGAAAGACTGAGCTGCTCGAGGTCGGGAACGGGCTGGCCTTCGGCGTCGAGGGCGGGAGGCCAGGGCAGGGGAGTATTGGATGCCGCCTGGCGGAGCCAGTCTTCGGCTGCCTCGGCGTCCTCGGCGAAGCCGGCCGCAGCCCAGACCCGAGCGGCTGTGGCCGCGTCGCGCCACCGGACCCAGCGATCGTCGGCGCCCCGCTCGCTTCCGGGACGGCGCGGCAACGAGGTCGTGCCGGCGGCGGCCGGTGCTCCTGCGGGCCCGGTGAGGGCGCGGACCGCGAGGGCGCTGCGCTCGACCAGCGGTCCGTAGGTGCCGGCGTAGCGCAAGGGGCGAAGCCAGCTCCTCCAGGCCTCTTCGGTGACTTCGATGGCGCGTCGGGCCGTCTCCACCGTGACCGGGTGCTCGTACCCGAGGCGGTCGAGGACGACGACGAACGATTCACCAGGTTGGAGCGACCGGACACCCCGCCAGCGGGGCGCGTCCCGGCCGAGCGGCTCGAAGTGGAGGGGGCAACCCGCCCGGATCACCAGATCGTCCACGACCAGTCCGTCTTCCAGGGGGACCACGTCGCGAGCCGGGCGGAGCTCCCCACTCGGGATGACCTCCACCTCGACATCGACCGGCCCGGACATCGCGGTCACCAGCCGGACCAACTGGCCGGAGGAGCTCAGGCCTGGGCCTGGCCAGGGAAGCAGATCCAGGATCGAAACCCGCCGGCCAGTGCCGTCACTGAGCACCGTCTGCAGGACATTGGTGCCCGACCGGTAGGTCTGGGAGAACGGCGGCAGCTCCCTGGCCGCTCGGCTTCCGGAGCGGACCGGCCCGACCCGGACGGCCCCGCCCGCCCGGTCGAGGAGGGCCCAACATACGGGCGGTCCCGACACTCCACTCGGGCAGAACCAATCGATCGTCCCGTCCGCGCTGACCAGCGCTCCCCGGGTTCCGTCGCCGATCCAACCCCGGAGCGCCAACGGCACCCGGTCCGGGTTGGTGATCAGGGTGCGCTACCGAGCAACGTCATCCCACCTGGACGATCTCGACCTCGAGGACGCCGCTCGGGGCGTCGTAGGAGACCCGGTCGCCCTCCTTCTTGCCGATGAGCGCTTGGCCGAGCGGTGAGTTGGGCGACACCACGGCGACACCCTCCCGGCGCTCCTCGATGGAGCCGACGAGGTAGCGCTCGACATCATCGTCGCCGGCGTAACGGAGCGACACCACCGCCCCCGTCATCACCTCGCCCCCAGGCGCGCTCGGGATCCACGATCTCGACATCGGAGAGCATCGCCTCCAGCTGGCGGATCCGGGCTTCCATTTTGCCCTGGGCATCCTTGGCTGCGTGGTAGTCACCGTTCTCGGACAGGTCTCCGAGCGCCCGGGCCGCCTCGATGGCGCGGGCGATGTCGATCCGGCCGCGGGTGCGGAGGTCGTCGAGCTCCGAGTGCAGCCGGTCAAAAGCATCCTGGGACAGGGGCGTCGCAGCCATGAGATCACGCTAGTGGCCAGCGAGCCGTCAACGGGAGCCGGAGCGAGCCGCCGCTCTCCAGGTGGGCGCCGCTGTTTGTATTGACCGGGCAACCCGGTATCGACAACACTGTTGGGGTTATGACCCGCGGCAGGATGTTGGCGCCGAAGAGCCAGAGCGTAATTATCGTGTAGCGCATCGGAGGAACCCGATGCGCGTGCCGACCGTCCCGTAGGGGCGGTCGTTTTGTATCCGAGCTTCGACCGTCCGGAGGAATGCTGACCCGTGAAACCCTTCAAGATCGCCGTTATACCTGGTGACGGCATTGGCTTGGAAGTGGTCCCTGAAGGCCTGAAGGTCGCCCGGGCTGCGGGCGCGGAGCTCGAGACCGTGGAGTACGACCTCGGCGGTCGCCGCTACCTGACCACCGGCGAGGTCCTGCCCGACACCGTCCTCGAGGAGTTGCGGGCGTTCGACGCCATCCTGCTCGGTGCCGTCGGCGCGCCCGAGGTCCCTCCGGGCGTCCTGGAGCGAGGGTTGCTCCTGCGACTGCGCTTCGAGCTGGACCTCTATGTCAACCTGCGGCCATTCGTAGCCACCAGCAGCGTCGGCGCCGGCGTACCGATCGATATTGCTGTCATCCGAGAGAATACCGAAGGGACCTACGCTGGTGAGGGTGGCTTCTTGCGTAAAGGGACTCAGGCGGAGATCGCCACTCAGGGATCGGTCAACACCCGCTTCGGGGTCGAACGGTGCATCCGTTTTGCCTTCGACCTGGCCCAGACGCGTGTCAGGAGGCATCTGACCCTCGTGCACAAGACCAACGTTCTGACGTTCTCCGGCGACTTGTGGCAGCGGACATTCGACCAGGTGGCTCTCGAATACCCTGAGGTGACCACCGCCTACAACCACATCGACGCGGCCTGCATTTATTGCGTGGAGTCGCCGCAGCGTTACGACGTCGTGGTGACCGACAACCTCTTTGGTGACATCCTGACCGACCTGGCGGGGGCTATCGGCGGAGGGATCGGCAAGGCCGCCTCGGGCAACCTGAATCCGGCTCGGACGGGTCCTTCGATGTTCGAGCCGGTACACGGTTCGGCACCCGACATCGCCGGTACCGGCCGGGCCGACCCCACCGCCGCCATCGTCTCCACCGCCATGATGCTCGATTTTCTGGGGGCAAGCGACCCCGCAGGACGGATTACCCGGGCCGTGTCGAGCCTTGCCGGCGCCGAACCTGGTTCCCAACCTCGCCTCACGACCTCCGAGGTCGGCAACGCCATCGCCGAGCTCATTGCCGCAGAAAGGGTGTAGCCCGATGCCGATCACCAAGACCGAAAAAATCTGGATGGATGGGGAGCTGGTCGATTGGGACGACGCTCGCATCCACATTCTCACCCACTCCCTGCATTATGGGCTCGGGGTGTTCGAGGGGATCAGGGCGTACGCCACAGAGTCGGGACCGGGCGTGTTCCGTCTGACGGACCACGTCAACCGGCTGTTCAACTCGGCCAAGATCTTCATGATCGACATTCCCTTCGGGCCGGACGAGATCGTCGAGGCCATCAAAACGACTGTCCGGGTCAACGGGCTTCCGGAGTGCTACATCCGACCCCTCGTCTACCTCGGCTATGGGGAGATGGGACTCAACCCCTTGCCGTGCGAGGTCAAGGTGTCCATCGCGGTCTGGCCTTGGGGCGCCTATCTCGGTGCTGAGGGGGTCGCCAATGGCGTGCGCACGAAGATCAGCTCCTGGCAGCGCCACGATCCCAATGCCATGCCTCCGGCGGCCAAGGGCACAGGCATGTACATCAACTCGTCGATGGCCAAAATCGAGGCGCTCAAAGCCGGCTACGACGAAGCCATCCTGCTGTCGCCACAGGGCTATGTCAGCGAGTGCACGGGAGAGAACATCTTCGTGGTGCGCGGCGGTCGGGTGATCACCCCACCCGCGCAGGCGGGGGCGCTCGAGGGCGTCACCCAGGATTCGGTGATGACCATCGGGCGGGACCTCGGATTCGAGATGGAGTCCGGCCTGCTTCTGCGCTCGGACCTCTACGTCGCCGAGGAGGCGTTCCTTTCGGGGACTGCGGCCGAAGTGGTGCCGATCGTTTCGGTGGATGACCGCGTGCTGGGTGACGGCCGGCCCGGTCCGATCACGCGACGTATACAAGAGGTCTTCCACGGTGCCGTGCGCGGAGAGATAGACCGCTACAAGGATTGGGTCGAGCATGTCGGGTGAGCTATCGGGTCACCATGGCAGCCACGCCCAGGTCTTCCCGGTCGCGGTCCCTGAGGCCGTCGACATCTACGACACCACCCTGCGGGACGGCAGCCAGCAGGAAGGGCTGTCACTTACTGTCGACGACAAGCTGCGGGTCGCCGAGCAGCTCGACCATCTCGGGGTCCAGTACATCGAAGGGGGCTGGCCCGGCGCCAACCCCAAGGACGAGGAGTTCTTCCGGCGAGCGGCCCGCGGCGACCTGCACCTGCACACGGCCACCCTGGTGGCGTTCGGCTCGACCCGGAAGGCCGGTGGCCGAGCGGAGAGCGACCCGGTGCTTGCCGGCCTCCTGGGGGCGCAAACCGACGTGGTATGCCTGGTGGCAAAGTCGGCCGAATGGCACGTGACCGAGACGTTGCGCACCACCCTCACCGAGGCCATCGACATGGTGGCTGACTCCGTCGGGTTCCTGGTGGCAAAGGGCCGGCGGGTTTTCCTGGATGCCGAGCATTTTTTCGATGGCTACCGGGCCAACGCTCGGTTCAGCACCGACGTGCTCAAGGCCGCGGCGGGGGCTGGGGCGGAGGTGCTGGTGCTCTGCGACACCAACGGCGGAAGCCTGCCGTTCGAAGTCGAGCGCGTCGTCGGTGAGGTACGGGATCAGGTGGACGTTCAGCTCGGCTGTCATTTCCACAACGACTCGGGCTGCGCGGTGGCCAACTCTCTCATGTCGGTCCGGATGGGCGTGACGCAGGTCCAGGGTTGCGTGAACGGATACGGCGAGCGAACCGGCAACGCCGATCTGACTTCGGCGGTGCCCGATCTGAGCTTGAAGATGGGCGTGCGGACTATCGGGCCCGAGCGGCTCGGCCGGTTGACTGCTGTGGCGCACCACATCGCCGAGGTCGTCAACATCGCACCAGACCCGCATCAGCCGTTCGTGGGGGTATCCGCCTTTGCCCACAAGGCGGGCCTGCATACCAGTGCGATAGCCCGCTCGTCGGATGCGTACGAGCACGTGGCGCCAGATCAGGTGGGCAACGGCACCCGGTTCGTGGTGAGCGAGATGGCCGGTCGATCCACGGTGGCCCTCAAAGCGGAGCAACTGGGGCTGTCGCTCGACGACAACGCACTGGCCGACATCGTCGAGCGGCTCAAGGACCTCGAGCACCGGGGTTTCCATTTCGAGGTGGCTGACGGGTCGCTGGAGCTGTTGATGCGGGCGGCGACCGGCTGGAAGCAGACGTTCTTCGCCCTAGAGTCGCACCGGGTGATCACCGAGTTGCGCGAGGACGGTGCGTTCATGACCGAGGCGACGGTCAAGGTGATCGTGGGTGACGACCGGGTTCTCGCCACGGCCGAGGGCAACGGGCCCGTCAATGCTCTCGACGGCGCGCTCCGCAAAGCGATCGGGCCCACCTATCCGCAGCTGGCGCACATCCACCTCACCGACTTCAAGGTGCGCGTGCTCGACACCAGCCGGGGAACGGGAGCCGTGACCCGGGTCCTCATCGATAGCACCGACGGGGACCGGACGTGGACCACGATCGGCGTCTCGGAGAACGTGATCGAAGCGTCGTGGGCTGCCCTGGAGGACTCGATCGTCTTCGGCTTGCTCCTCGGTGAGGAGACGCAACAGGATCGGGCCTCGTGAGCCAGCCGCCGCACGTACCCCTTCAGGACACCGACCGGGTTCGCCCATCGTCGCTTCTGCCGCCGCCGCCGGCCTGGTATGCCGATCGGCCGGCCGAGTTGCGCCTACTCAGGCAGCCGGTGGGGCCCCGCCTCGGGTCAAACGGTTCGGACCTGGGCTACGGCCTCAAGCTGGCCCGGCGCCTGGAAGGCCGCCTGGAGGTGCCCGAGGGAGAGCACCGCGAGGACGCGGTCGCCGGCTGTTTCGCGTGCGGGACCCGTCGCGCTTCCAGCTTCGGTCGGGCCCCCGTCATCTTCGACATGCAGTGGGCCTACACGTTGTGGGGCTTCTTCGGTGGCGCCCCGGCCGACCTGCTCGCGGTTCGGACCGATCTCTTCAGAGGGGTGGCCGAGGACTACTGGGTGCAACGCCGGGTCGTCGACGCGGTCCGGCCGGACACCCTCCGCCTGACTCCAGAGCAGGTCCGCGGCCGGCTCGGCGCGTGGAAGGATTTGCTGGTCGCATGACCCTGTCGATCGCCGAGGCTGACCAGCAGCTGACCGGGTCAGGCCAGCTGTTCGAGACCGGCGAGATCGACATACGAGGGATCCCGACCAAGGTGTGGAAGAACTGCCCGCCCACCCTCAGGGACATCCTCCTGCTCAGCCGGGGCCACGGCGAGGCCGATTTCATCGTGTACGAGGACGAGCGCCTCACGTTCGAGGAGCACTTCCGGGTATCGGCCCATGTGGGAGGGATTCTTCGCCGCCGCTTCGGAATCGAAAACGGGGACCGGGTGGGGATCGCGATGCGCAACCTCCCCGAGTGGTCGGTGGCGTTCTGGGCCGCCGCAGTCGCGGGGGCTGTGGTCGTCCCGCTCAACGCCTGGTGGACGGGTGAGGAACTCCACTACGGATTGTCGGACTCGGGGACGAAGCTCGTGCTCTGCGACGAGGAGCGGGCCGAGCGGCTGGCCGACTACGTGACGTACCTGCCCGACTTGCGGTCGATCGTCGTGGCTCGCGCCGGCCGGGACCTGCCGGTCGAGATGCTGCGATTCGAGGAGGTCGTCGGCGTGGTACCGGCCGACGCCGACCTGCCGGATGAGGCGGTGGACCCGGATGACGACGCCACCATCTTCTATACCTCGGGGACGACCGGTCGCCCGAAGGGCGCCCTCGGCACGCACCGCAATATCTGCACCAACCCGATGAGCATGTTCTACGTGGCGACGCGCACCGGGCTCCGGGACGGAACTGAGATCGGGGGCGGGCCGCGCTCGGCTTTCCTGCTCTCGGTGCCTCTCTTTCACGCCACCGGTTGCCACTCGCTCATGGTCTCCAACATCCTGGCGGGCGGAAAGCTCGTCATGATGCGCCGATGGGATCCGGGCCGAGCCCTCCAGCTGATCGAACGCGAGGCCGTCACCAACTTCGGCGGGGTGCCGACCATGGTTATGCAGGTGCTCGACCACCCGGACTTCGCCGCGACGGACACCTCCAGCGTGCGCGGCGTCGGGTACGGCGGCGCCCCCGCCCCGCCCGATCTGGTTCGTCGGATCAAAGCGCTCTTTCCGGGCGCGGGAGCGTCCAACGGCTACGGCCTGACGGAGACCTCGGCACTGGCGACCATGAACTCGGGGATGGATTACGAGACCAAGCCGGACAGCGTAGGGCCGCCTGTCCCGGTCGTCTCGGTCAAGGTGGTGGATCCGGCCGGATGCGAGGTGCCGATCGGCCAGACCGGAGAGCTGTGGATCCGGGGTCCGAACGTGGTCAAGGGGTACTGGGAGAAGCCCAAGGCCACCGCCGAAAGCTTCACGGACGGCTGGCTGCACACCGGTGACGTGGCCCGGCTGGACACCGAGGGCTTCGTCTACATCGTCGACCGGACCAAGGACATGCTCATCCGGGCCGGCGAGAACATCTACTGCGTGGAAATCGAGGCCGTGCTCCACGAGCACCCGGCTGTCAAGGACGCGGCGATCATCGGCATACCGGATCCGGTCCTCGGCGAGGAGGTGGGCGCCGTCGTGCACCTCCGGCCCGGCGCCTCGATCTCGGAGAAAGACATCCAGGAGCACGTGGCATCCCGGCTGGCCGCCTTCAAGGTGCCCGTGCACGTCTGGTTCGCCGACGAGCCCTTGCCGCGCAACCCGGCCGGCAAGCTTCTCAAGCGTCAGCTACGGGAGGAGTTGCTCGACCGGGGTGACGCCGCCTCATCGGACGGTGGTCCGCAGGCCTGAGCGGGGCGACTCCGTCCTCACTCCGCGTGGGCGGCCTCCAGGAAACCGGCCAAGCGATCCAGGTCCTCAGGGATGGCCACGTGGGCCCGGGCCGACTCGGTGACGGTCCGCTTGACCATCCCGGACAGCTCTGACCCTGGGCCCAGCTCCAGGAAGTGGGTGACGCCAAGCCGGGCGAGGGTCAGCATGGACTCCCGCCACCGAACCGGTGACACCAGTTGCGCGGAGAGCAGCTGCGCCCAGCCGTCTCGGTGGGCTGCCGCGTCGACGTTGGCGACCACGTCGCAAGCGGCAGGGGCGAATGGCGCGGCCAGGAGCGCCTCGTCGAGCCGAGCCGTGGCCCTGGCCATCAGCGGCGAGTGAAAGGCCCCACCGACGGGCAGCGGCATGACCCGTTTGGCGCCCAGGACCTTGGCGGCGGCGCCCGCCGCTTCCGTGCCGGCGCGGGTCCCGGCTACGACGATCTGGCCTGGCGCATTGTCGTTGGCCGGCCAGGCTCCGACAACGCCCGCACACGCCTCGGCCACCTTCGCGGCGTCGAGGCCGAGGACGGCGACCATGGTGCCGGGCTGGGCATCGGCAGCAGCCTGCATGGCGTCACCCCGGGCGACGACGAGCAGGGCGCCCGCCTCGGGGCTCAGGGCCCCTGCGGCGACCAGAGCGGTGTATTCGCCCAGGCTGTGCCCGGCCATGGCCCGGACAGAGGCCCGCGCCAAGCCGGCCCTCTCCACCGCGTCGAGGATCACCAGGCTCAAGCCGAAGGCGGCGAGCTGCGCGTTTCTGGTCGCTTTCAGGGTGTCCGCGTCGGCCTCGAGCAGGAGCCCGGCCAGGTCCCGGCCGGTGGCCTGCGACAGGCCGCCCACGACGCTCCAGGAGGGATGGTCCTGCCAGGGGACGCCCATCTGGGGTCGCTGTGATCCTTGTCCTGGGAAAAGAAGGGCCAACACGCCGCCAGACCCTATTCCGTATGTTCGGGCTGGAGTGGAGGCACGCCGAGGACCTGTAGCAGGCAACGCCTCGCAGAATCTTTCTAGGACGTCCTACTATTCGGTCTGGATCTGCCAGACTGGTGGGCATGCAGCCCATCACTCTCACCGACGAGCAGCGGGCCTTTCGAGCCGCCGTCCGCCGCCTGTCAGAGGAGCGGATCGCTCCTCGTGCCGCCGAGATCGACACGATCGGCGAATTTCCGTGGGACAACTTCAAAGACTGCATGGCCATGGACCTCCTGGGCATGGCGATACCCGCGGAGTACGGCGGCACGGGCGCCGACCATGTGACCCGGGCGATCATGGTCGAGGAGCTGGCCTGCGCCTGCGCCTCCACCAGTCTCATGATCATCATCAACGGGTTGTCCACGACGCCGATCGTCAACTGGGGATCCGAGGAGCTGAAGGCCCGCTACCTACCGCGGGTCGCGAACGGGGAGATCCAGGGGAGCTACTGCCTGTCCGAGGTGGACGCGGGCAGCGACGTGGCCAGCATGTCGGCCCAGGCGGTGCGCGACGGGGATTCCTATGTCCTGACGGGCACCAAGTACTGGGTCACCAATGCGGGGATCTCGGACATCTACGTCGTGTTTGCCAAGACGAACCCGGCTGCAGGCGCGCGGGGCGTCTCTTGCTTCGTGGTCGAGAAGGCCCATGGGCTGAAGATCGGCAAGCTCGAGCGCAAGATGGGCCTGCACGGGAGCCCCACGGGCGAGGTCATACTCGACCACGTCAGGGTGCCTGCCGCCAACCGGATCGGCGAGGAGGGGCAGGGCTTCACCATCGCCATGCACACCCTCGATCGCAGCCGCCCGGGGATCGCGGCCCAGGCTGTGGGCATCGCCCAAGGATCCCTCGATTACGCCATCGGGTACGTCAAGGAACGGAAGGCCTTCGGGCGCCCCATCGGCGACTTCCAGGGATTGCAGTTCATGCTCGCCGACATGGCGATGAAGATCGAAGCCGCTCGAATGCTCACCTACCGGGCGTGCGCCATCATCGATGAGGGCGACCCTGACCGGGAGCTCAACAAGGTGGGCGCCATGGCCAAAGCATTTGCCAGTGACACGGCCATGGAGGTCACCACCAACGGTGTTCAGTTGCTCGGCGGTTACGGCTACTCCGCTGAGTTCCCGATGGAGCGGTTCATGCGAGACGCCAAGATCACTCAGATCTACGAAGGGACCAACCAGATCCAACGGGCGGTGATAGCAAGAAACCTTCTGCGGTAAGGGTATTCGCGCTCTTCCACGCGACTGCAGCCGCCGACGCGGCGGCTGCAGTCGCCTAGGTGAAATTCTCGACGCGCATGGGTCCTACCGTTCAAGCTCCAGCAGCGTCGCCTCCGGTGTGGCGCCGGACCCAAGCTTCTAATGCGTGGCGCGGAACCACGACGCGACGACCCAGGGACACGTGCGGCAGTTGGCGTCGCGCCCGGTCTTACCGACGGCCAGATCGGCGATCATCTGGACCATGGTAACGAGTCGGGCGATGTCGACCTGTGACGTGAGGTCACCGAATCCCACGGTGGAGAAGACGGTGGGATGGTCACCTCGTAGAGTCTGTCGGAAAGCGACCGTAACCGCGCGGAGCCCACGGACCTAGTGCCACCATCAGCCATCTGATGAGTTTGAAGAACAGGACAACCATGGCCGACAGGGCCGGAGGTAAATCGGCTTGGTTGTCTCCTGTAAGGGTCAGTCTTACCCGGCGAGGTAGAACGTTCCCAAGCGAGCTTCGGAACCGAAAGAGCGACATCGGCTGAGGTTGGGGGACGGGGCTGGTGGGCTGGCTCGGACGTCAGAGACCAGGAGACAGTCGCGACATAAAGTTATACTCGGCGTCCATTTTGATAGCCATATTCCGTCGGGCCGTGAAACGGTGATCACCGCACGTAGAACGAGGCGAAATAGTATACTTATCACATCGCAGAATATGTCAAACCTTGCCCGCTTGAACCGGGTGGTGAACAGGATCCGGTTGTACAGATCCGACCACTGCCGGAAAAACTGCGTGACCATGGTGGGACAGACCCATGGAGCTGCTTGGGACTGCCCGCAACTTGAACACCAGCCGCAGACGAAGCCCACCGGTCCTATCGACCGAACGTTGGGTCGGTTCCAGAGCGGCATAACCTGCAGGAGAAGCGGACGTGAACCCGATCGGCCAAACCGAGCAGCCTTAGAATCTAGAAGATCGATGTTCACCTTGAGGAGCCGCTGGGTGTTCGTTCGGAGTATAAGTAAATCACCTGATCCGGATGAGGATCGGCCACCTCTGTGAGCATACATTGCGACCGAATACAGTCGTTGTTCACCGGCGGCTGTATTGGGTTAAGCCGTTGTTGTTTGCCATTTGTTTATTAACAGTTTTCCTACGTAACGAGGATGCGCCATGGGTGTCGAGTCTGAGCGGGTGATGAGTTTCGGGAAGTTGGAAGACGGGTTGCGGCAGGCGAGCGACTGGTATTTGTGGGGCCCGTATGTGAGTGAGCGGCAGTGGGGCACGGTGCGGGAGGACTACAGCGCCGCAGGCGAGGCCTGGGACTATCTGCCTCACGATCATGCCCGGTCCCAGGCTTACAGGTGGGGTGAGGACGGCTTGGCCGGGTTCTGTGACGTGGAGCAGCGGCTGTGCTTGGGTCTGGCGCTGTGGAACGGTTGTGATCCGATCTTGAAGGAGAGGCCGTACGGCTTGACGGGAGCGGAGGCCAACCATGGCGAGGACGTGAAGGAGTACTGGTGGTATTTGGATGCTCTGCCGAGCCACGCCTGGAATCGGTGGCGTTACCACTACCCCCAGGGCCCGTTTCCTTACGAAGACCTGCGGGCGGAAAATGGCCGGCGGGGCAAGTGGGACCCGGAGTACGAGCTCCTCGATACCGGCGTGTTTGATGACGACCGCTACTGGATCGTTGAGGTTCACTACGCCAAGGCCGACCCTTGCGACATTCTCATGTCGGTTCAGGTCACCAATGCCGGCCCGGAAGCGGAGATGCTCCATGTGTTGCCGACGGCGTGGTTTCGCAACACCTGGTCGTGGGATTTCAACGCTCCGAGGCCGGAGATGGCCGCTACCTCGGGCGCCGCGGTGAGCATCGGTCATCCGTTCCTGGGTGAGTTGGAGCTTCTGGCCGGTCCCGGACCGGACGGGACCGACCCGACGCTCCTGTTCTGTGAGAACGAGACTAACCACGGCCGCCTGTACGGCGTATCGTCCAGCCCGGCGTACCCGAAGGATGGTATCAACGACCATGTGGTAGGCGGTTCGGCCACGATCAACCCGGCCCTGCGGGGCACGAAATGCGCGGTGTGGCACCGGCTGAACGTGGAGGCGGGGGCGACGGTCGAGGTGCGCCTGCGCTTGCGCCCCCGGGCCACCAGCACCAAGGCGCCTGGGGCCTTAGGGAAAAGCTTCGACAATGCGATGGTTGCCCGGCGAGCCGAGGCGGATGAGTTCTACGCCGAGCTGACCCCGACAGGGGCGTCGGGTGACGAGGCGCTGGTGATGCGCCAGGCGTTTGCCGGGATGTTGTGGAGCAAGCAACTCTACTATTTCGACGTTTCCCGTTGGCTGGATGGCGACCCCACCCAGCCCCGGCCGCCGGCGTCCCGGCTGTCGGGTCGCAACGCTCGGTGGCGCAACTTCGACGCCTTCGACATCATGTCCATGCCGGACAAGTGGGAGTACCCGTGGTTCGCGGCTTGGGATTTAGCCTTTCACTGTGTGGCTTTGGCCCATGTGGACCCGGCGTTCGCCAAGTACCAGCTGGTCCTGTTGTGTCGGGAGTGGTTTCAGCATCCGAATGGGGCTCTGCCCGCCTACGAGTGGGATTTCGGGGATGTCAACCCGCCGGTGCAGGCCTGGGCGGCGCTCGAAGTCTTTGCCATAGATGGCGGCCGTGACGTTGACTTCCTGAGCCGGGTCTTCGACAAGCTCATGGTCAACTTCACCTGGTGGGTGAACCTGGAGGACAGGGAGGGCTGCAACTTGTTCGAGGGCGGCTTCTTGGGCCTGGACAACATCGGCCCCATCGACCGTTCCCATCTGCCCGTGGGGGGCGTCTTGGAGCAGTCCGACGCCACGGGCTGGATGGCCGCCTACGCCATCGCCATGACCGCCATGGCGGCCGTGCTGAATCGCAGCGGGCAGCGGCCCGGGCTGGATCTGGTACTGAAGTTTGCCGAGCATTTCGCCGCCATCAGTGAGGCCATCGACACCCAAGGGTTGTGGGACGATGATGACGGCCTGTTCTATGACCGGCTCGTCACCCCCGACGGGACCCAGGTGCCAGTCAAGGTCCGCTCGATGGTGGGCGTTATTCCCACCCTGGCCGCCGCGGTGGTCGACGAGGAGATGCTCTTGCAAAGCCTGGTCGTGGCCAAGCAGTTCCCCCGCCTTTTGCGCCGTCAGGGTCTGGAGGACGAAGACAAACTGGTTGGAGCCGGGCTGTTGAAGGGGGAGCCCGGTAACCGGCGGCTGCTGCTGGGGGTGGTGGGTATTAACCGGCTGGAGCGGATCTTCGCCAAGCTGTTCGACGAGGCCGAGTTCCTCTCGCCCTATGGGCTGCGGGCGATTTCCGCCTACCACCGTGACCACCCCTACCAGTTGGACGTGGAGGGCGTCCAGGCCACCATCGACTACGAACCGGCCGAATCCACTACGGCCATGTTTGGCGGTAACTCCAACTGGCGCGGCCCCTTGTGGTTTCCGCTCAACTATCTGGTACTCGAGGCGCTGGAACGCTACCACCGCTTCTTCGGGGAAGAGTTCCAGATCGAGTATCCCACCGGTTCGGGGCAGAAGCACACCCTTGGTGAGATAGCGCAGGATCTCCGTGAGCGGCTGATATCGATCTTTCTGGTCGATGCCGACGGGCGGCGACCCTGCTTCGGAGGGGTTGATCGCCTGCAGGTCGATCCGGCCTGGAAAGACAACCTGGTGTTCAACGAGTACTTCCACGGTGACAACGGTGCCGGGTTGGGTGCCTCCCATCAGACCGGCTGGACCGGGGTCGTGGCCGACGCCATTCGCCGCCGCCACGGCGCCGTGGCCTCGCTGGGCGATGTCCTGCGCACGCTTTCTCGCGGCCAGGCTCGGCTGTGACCCCCCTTTGTTGAGGAGACCATTACGGCCCGTCCCGGCGCCCAGCCTCCTCGTGGGCAATCCCCGCGGGCGGCGGGACCAACTTGGCGGTGGCTCCGGGGTCGCTCAGGGATGGTGTTCTAGAACGTTGTCGGCAGCAGCTTGTCGGCCCCGGCGATCCCAGCGGCGGCCAACGGGGCTGCGAAGGTGGCGGCGGTGGAGGCGGCAACGATTCCACGCGGGTCCACCCAACCCACGAAGGCCCGCTCCCGCCTTGACAGCGCGGTGCGGACGGTGGCGGCGGCGGCGACCAGCGGCCGCACCGCCAACACCAGCCCGCCCAGCAGTGCCATCGCGGGCCAGAACACGGCCCGCACCGAGGCGGTGGTGACGGTGGCGGAGATGGAAATGAACAGCAAGCCGATGACCAGTTGAACGACGGTCTGAAAGAAGCGGCGGTCCTCGGGCAGATTCAGGCCCGGCAAGTTGGCTAAGGCTACGCCCATCAGAATCGCAGCGATCAGGCCGGTGTCATCTCGTTGTGAGTCACAGAGGGCAGCCGTCCCTACCACCACGGCCAGGATCGCCTCGGTGGCCAGCACCCCAGTCAATCGAAGCTTGGTCAACAGCAGCCACAGCAGCGCGGTCCCGATCGCTCCGCCCAGCACCCCCACGCCGATGTTGCCCAAAAAGGCCAGGGCCTCCTGGCCGCCACCGAGGTGCACGTGGTTGATAATGGCCTGGAACACCAGAGCGCCGATGATGGCTCCCACGGGGTCGATGGTCACCCCTTCCCAACCAAGGATCAGCGAGACCCGCCGGCCCGGCCGGGCTGCTTGCAATAACGGCGCTACCACGGTGGGTCCCGAAACGATCACGATAGCGCCCAGCATGAGCGCGGCCTGCCCCGACAAGGCCAGCAGCGGCCAGGCCAGCAGCGCCGCGGCCGCCCAGGTGATGGGTACGCCGAGGTACACGACTATCTGGTGTCAGATGATTCCGATGGAGGTGGCTCGTTTGACTGCTGCGGCTCGGGAGGTGACGCCCAGCTTCATGTAGGTGCGACGTAGGTGGGTCTTGACCGTGTTGGGGGAGAGGTGCAGCTGGGTGGCCATGTCGGCGTAGGTCAGGTGCTGGGGAAGGGCTTCCAGTACTCGTAGTTCGGCTTCGGTGAGCGGGTCGGGTAGGTGGCCGCGGTTGGGGCCGGCCACAGTGCGTTTGCGGGCGTGTATTCCGGCGGCGATCAAGGCACGGACATTGTCGGTGTTGGGATAGTGGGCGGCGTCTGAGATGAGCTGGTCCACCAGCTGTGGGGCGGTGTCCAGCACGCTCTGCACGTAGCCGTGGCGGTCGGCCACGGCGACCGCCTCCCTGATCAGTTGGGGTGCTTGGGGGGAGGCTTGCCCGATGGCGATACTGGCGCGAAGCAGCCGGAGCTCCAGATCGGCGCGAATAGTCGGGCCCTGGAGGGGAGCGGTGCTCATGATGTCGCTGGCGGTTCGATGGTCGTTGGCTCCCAGGGCGATCAGGGCGGAGATGACCAGGCGCCGGTCATCGGGCAGCTGTTCGGCCACCCTCAGGGCTCCTTTGCCGTCGCCCAGGGCGCGCCGCAGGCGAGCTTCCAGTTCGTCGGCCTGGGCGAAGAGCACGGAGTGGTCGCATTTGAGCGCGGTCCGTGCCGCTGGCAGTGAGCTCAGGGCTCCCTCGAGGTTGCCGGCGGCAGCCCAGATCCGGGCGCGGTCCAACTGGGCGAAGTACTCGAAGTAGGGGCGGCCGCCGTTGACCAGTTCCAGGATTTGTTCGACCAGGCTGGCGGCGGCGTCCAGATGGCGTCGTTCGAGGGCTAATTGAGCCGCCGTGCGTAGGGCCGCGAAGGCGAAGTAGTGGTGGTCAAAGCCGAGCCGGCGGCTCGACTCCAGGGCGCCGGCGGCGAAGGCTTCGGCCTGGGTGAGGGCTCCCTCCCCGAAGGCGATCTGGCTGTGGAGGCCGGGGCAGAGCACGTCAGTCACGGCGGGAGGGGTCAACGAAGCGGAGGCGACCGTGTCGACCAGCTGGCGGGCGGCATCGAACTGACCGAGATAGGTGTGGCAGTAGGCGCTCGCGACGTCGAGGGCGCGGGGCCAGGGATCGATGGCACCACCGTCGATGTCGAGGCTTCGTGCCCACGTTCGCTGGGCCAGTGCCTCGTGCAGCTGACCGGTCATGACCAAGTACATGATGTTGGCCGTGGCGAGTTGCGCGGCCAGCTTCGGCTGGTGGGCTGGATCGATGTCGGCCCTTCGGGCCAGCGCTAGGGCCCGCCGGCCGCGCTCGAAGCCTCCTCGCAGTTGCAGATCGGCGGCCAGGGCGACCAGAAGGTCGGGGCTGCCGGCGAAAAGCTCGGGTCGGATCTCGTCGAGGTCCAAGGCGCTGCCGATCCTGGGGTTGGTCTCGAAGTCGAGGATGAGCCGTTCTTGGATCAGCCGAAAAGCGCCGTCTTGATCGCCGGCGGCCAGGAGATGCCGCGCCGCCGGACCCACCCGACCAGAGTCAGCCAGGTATTGGGCGGCCCGCTCATGGAGGCGCCGCTCACCCTCGGCGTCGTTCAGGTGCAACTGGACTTGCAAGACTTCCTTGATCAGCTGGTGGTACCGATAGGTAGGGCCCTCGCCGTCCACGATGGTGACGAACAGGTTGGCCCGGTAAAGCTGGTGGAGGAGGGCGGCCGACCCCTGGCCGCACAAGGCGTGGCAGGCCGGCACGGACAGTTCGTCGAGGATCGAGGTGGCCAGCATGAACTCCACCAGCTCGGGAGGTTGGCGGTCAAGGACCTCGTCGACAAAATACCCGGCCACGGTGTGGCGGTGCAGCTCGACGCGACCGGCGGTGGTGACAGGATCGGGTGAGTTCTGCATCGAAATAGCGGCCATCTGCAGGCCCGCAATCCATCCCTCGCTGCGCTCGTGAACGATGCGCACATCCCGCTCGCTCAGAGACAGCCCGAACCCAGAAAGGAAGTGTCTGGTCTCCTCGGCCGAGAACGACAGATCCTGGTCGCGCACTTCGACCAAATCTTCGTTGGCTCGCATCCTGTGCAGCCGTAGATCGGGGTCGTCCCGGCTGGCCAGGACCACCTGCAACGACGCCGGCCGGCACTCCAGTAACAAGGTCAGGGCGGCCGTCCCTGGCCCGGCGGTCAGGTGGAAATCGTCGATCACCAGCACCAGAGGCCCGCCCAGACCGTCAAGGTCGTCGGCCAGGGCGGCCATGACATCCGCCGACACCTCGCCGTCGAGGCTCAGAAGTTGGCGGGCGTCCTCACCCAGCTCGGTCCGATTAGAGGCCCGGCGCAGGGCTTCGATGATGGCAGCCACAAACCGGGCCGGCTCGGCGTCGGCGCGATCACAGCTCAGCCACGCGGTTGGTCGCTCCGGGTGGGCGGCCAACCAGTCGGCGAGTAGGGCGGTCTTGCCCGCCCCGGCCGAGCCCAGCACCAAGGTCAGACGGGCGCGTCGACCTCGGTCCAGGGCGTCGAGCAGCCTGGACCTTCGCACCAATCGCGATGGTGTGCCGGGAGCATGAAACTTGGACGGTCGAAACCGCGGGCTGCGAACAATTGGCACACCCATCCCCTCCCCGCCCGACATCCTCCAGTCCTCTCCTCCCAGCCTTGGGGACCGCCCGGCTGGTTGAGCCGTGCCGCGGACTGCACGGCAGCCACGTGCCGTCCCGGGCAAGAATCTATCCCACCCCATGGAGGTGACGACGCCAGCCGCTTGGAGCCGCATATTGGAACGATGACGCCACCACTCGTCGAATCCTGACTCCAGCGTGATGGGGCTGAGGACATATGAGATCACCTTCGATGGTGAGGCGATCCCGGCCATCGCCGCCGCCTTTGAGGAGTTCGACATCATCGTGGAGGCGGGCCACACCACCCTGCGAGCCGAGCAGATCGACCAGGCCGCCCTCCACGGCGCCATCGATCGCCTCTGGGCCCTCGGCCTGGAACTGCTCGAAGTGCGGACCGTCGAAAAACCCCAAAGATAACGGCGCAAATATCGGTCAGGTGGCCTGTTCAGAGGAATCACGGGAGCCCCGGCTTACCACTCAAATCGGCTCTCCGGGCCACCGTCTTTCTTGGCTCGGGATGCCGTGGCGCTAAAGGTTAACCGAGTTGTCAGTCACCAAGCGGAGTGCTCGTTCTTCCTTTTTGGCTGCTGGTACCGGCCAGTTCGACCGTTCGCCAGCGCAGGAGCCGGCGTTCCGCGACGCGCAAGAGCCCGGATAGAGATACGGCCACGATGATCAAAAGGACGATTGCGCCGAAGAAGTCCGCGGTGTCGAATGTGTTGAGTTGTAGGGCCAGGTAGCCGCCCAGCCCCGTGGAGCCGGTGAGCATCTCGCCGACCACCGCCCCCAGGAAGGCGTAGCTCAGGTTGAGTTGGAGGCCACCGAAGATGGCTGGCATGGCGGACGGGAGCTCGAACTTCCAGAACCGGTCCCACCGTCCCGTCCCCAGGGCGCGGGCTAGAAGCAGGTGATCGCGACTGGTCGACTGCAGCCCGGCGTAGGTCGAGAACGCCATGATGAAAAACCCGAGGCTGACGACCAAGGCGATGCGCGACGTGCTTCCGAGCCCGAACCAGAGGACGAATAGGGGAGCGAGGGCGATTCGGGGCAGGTTGTTGAAACCGTTCATGAACGGTCGGGCCACAGTGTCCACGATGCGAAACTCGGCCATTAGGTAGCCGGCCGCGATGCCCAGGACGGCGGCAATAGAGAAGCCGACGAAGGTCTCGTAGAGCGTGGTGCCCATTAGCGATAGCAGGTTCCCGTGAGAGATGCCGCGCCAGAACGATGGGAAGTACTGACTGGGCTCGCTCACGAATGCCGGGTTCAACCAGTCCTGGCGGGCCACCAGCTCCCACGAGCCGAAGAGTAAGCAAAGCGCCGCGACTTGAATAGCGATAACGGTGGGGGAAAGCCGCGTGCGCCTCTGATGTCGAGTCATTGTCTTGGCGCCGGCAGTGGTCAACGGTTCGCTCAACACGCCCATGGGGCGCTCACCACCTCTTCTCGAAGCTCGGCCCAGATCCGCTCGTACAGCTGGTGGAAGCGGTCGTCACCTTGGAGGTCCACGATCGAACGGGGCCGGGGCAGGTCCACTGCGAACACCGACTTGACCCGCCCCGGCCGGGCGGTTAACAGCACCACCCGGTCAGCCAGCGCGATCGCCTCATGCAAGTCGTGAGTGATGAGGATCACCGTCGAACCGATTGTCTGCCACAAGCCGGAGAACGTGTCCTGCAACAGCAGCTTGGTCTGGGCGTCCAACGCCGAAAACGGCTCATCCAATAACAGGAGTCTCGGCGTCGCCACTAAGGTTCGGGCGATCGCCACCCGCTGGCGCATCCCCTGCGACAGCTGCGCCGGGAACGCCCCGGCGAAACCATCCAAGCCCACGCGGGCCAACATCTCGGCGGCGCGAGCCTTGCGCTCAGCCTTGGCCACCCCGCTCATCTCCATAGCTAGCTCCGCGTTGGCCGCCACGCTCCGCCATGGCAAGAGCGCGTCCCGAGCGAACAAATAACCCAGGTCCCGGTTACCGGCTCGCGGCCGGCCCTCCAACACCAACACCCTCCCCTGGGTCGGCACTTCCAAACCGGCCAGCACATTCATCAACGTGGTCTTTCCACAGCCCGAGGGCCCCACTAGCCCAACGAACTCCCCCGTACCGATCGACAGCGTGATGTTGTCGAGAACCTGCAGCTCCCCGCCCCCAGGTGATGCGAACCAGTGCGACACGCCCTCCACGGTCACTGCGACCTCCGAACGCACATCGTTGTCGGAGGGCGTCCGCCCAGGGTCGCGTGTCCTTGTTAGGTCCATCACGCGCTCGTCCCGAGAGCGCCCTGGCCGGCGGCGCGGACGGCCGCGACCACCTCTCCGGGGTTCTGGGCGATCCCGGGCACATACCACTGGTTGACCGGGATGGTCTTCGTGAGCAGCCCTTCGTCCACCCAGAACTGCTGGAAGGCGCCGATCCCGGTCGCGGACACCGAGGCGCCGATGAGCGGCAGCACGGCGTGGAGGAAAGGCGTGGTGACGTGGGCCTGGACGATATATTCGGGGATGTTGTCACCTTTGTCGAGCGCGGCTTGAACTGCGGGCAGGTTGACAGGGTTGTGCATCCATACGTCCGTTTCCTCGAGGGCGAGCCGGATGCGGGTGACAGTGTCTGGGTGCGCTTTAGCGAAGTTTGCGGTGACGAACTCCCAGCCGCCGGGGTAGCCCTGCACCTGTCGCAGCGGCGAGCTGGCGGGAAGCAACCTATTGGGATCGGTGGCCGCACCGAAGATTGGCACCTGAGCCACTGACGTGTTGATGATGGCTTGATTGTGTTGCAGCTGGACCAGCAAGTAGGCAGTGGCCGGATCGGTCAGGGCGGCGGCCACCCGGCCGGTGTCGATGGCAGACACGAAGGTGGCGGGGAGGCCGCCCAGCGCCTGATAGGTGACCGCGTTAGCCGATAGGCCAGCATCAGTGACCAGTTGTTGGGCGTAGAAGTAAGCCGAGGTTCCCTGCCCTACCACCCCGATACCTTTACCCTTGAGGGACTCCACGGCTTTCGGGTAGGGGCCGCCCAGGTTCTCTCTCTTGGGGGCGACCAGGACCCAGCCGGCCGAGGTGGCTCCGGTGACCACCCGCAAGGCGATGCCTTTGTCCATCCGCGGCCCGGCCAAGGTGGTATCGCCCATCACCAGGTCCAGGCCGCCCTGAACCAGGCCCGCGAAGGCGACTGGCCCTCCAGCCGAGATGGGTATCATGTGGGCGTCTATCCCGTTCTTCGCGAAGAACCCGGCGGCCGAGGCCAGGTCGACCAGCCAGGTGAACAGTGAGCCCTGGTAGTACCCGACCTTCACCGAGACCGGAGGCGTCAAGCCTGCGGAACTGGCCGTTGGTTTGGTTTTATTGCTGCTCGACCCACAAGCGGCGGCGAGCACGACCAGGGCGGCGAAGCCCGCCAACGCTTTACTCGTGGCCCGGCGAACACGGCGCATGGTCATGGACGGGATCCCACTTTCGTGGTTGAGTGTCTTGTGGGCTACTTAGGGTTGATGGCAAATGCGTCGATGACGAGCAGCCGACCGTCCGGAGGGATGAGCACCGGCGAGTCGTAGTCGATCGTTCGACCAGAAAGCGACTGTTTTGGCTTCAGATGATTCCGATGGAGGTGGCTCGTTTGACTGCTGCGGCTCGGGAGGTGACGCCCAGCTTCATGTAGGTGCGTCGTAGGTGGGTCTTGACCGTGTTGGGGGAGAGGTGGAGCTGGGCGGCCATGTCGGCGTAGGTCAGGTGCTGGGGAAGGGCTTCGAGCACTCGTAGTTCGGCTTCGGTGAGCGGGTCGGGTAGGTGGCCGCGGTCGGGGCCGGTCGCCGTGCGTTTGCGGGCGCGTATTCCGGCGGCGATCAACGCTCGGACGTTGTCGGTGTTGGGATAGTGGGCGGCGTCTGAGATGAGCTGGTCGATGAGTTGCGGGGCGGTGTCCAGCACGGTCTGCACGTAGCCGTGGCGGTCAGCCACGGCGACCGCCTCTCTGATGAGTTGGGGTGCTCGGGGCGAGACTTGCAGGATGGCCATGCTGGCGCGTAGCAGGCGCAGTTCCAGATCGGCGCGGATGGTTGGGCCCGTGGGGCGGGCGGTGCTCATGATGTCGCTGGCGGTTCGATGGTCGTTGGCTCCGAGGGCGATCAGGGCGGAGGTGACCAGGCGCCGGTCATCGGGCAGCTGTTCGGCCACCCTCCGGGCGCCTTTGGCGTCGCCAAGGGCGCGCCGGAGGTGAGCTTCCAGTTCGTCGGCCTGGGCGAAGAGCCCGGAGTGGTCGCATTTCAGCGCGGTCCGCGCCGCGGGCAGTGAGCTCAGGGCTCCCTCGAGGTTGCCGGCAGCAGCCCAGATCCGGGCGCGGTCCAACTGGGCGAAGTACTCGAAGCTGGGGCGGGCGCCGCTGACCAGTTCCAGGATTTGTTCGACCAGGCTGGCGGCGGCGTCCAGTTGGCCCCGCTCCAGCGCCAGCTGGGTCGCGGTGCGTAGGGCCGCGAACGCGTAATAGTGGTGGTCAAAGCCGAGCCGCCGGCTCGACTCCAGGGCGCTAGTGGCGAAGGCCTCGGCCTGGGTGAGGGCTCCCTCCCCGAAGGCGATCTGGCTGTGGAGGCCGGGGCAGAGCACATCGGTCACGGAGGGAGGGCTCAACGAAGCGGAGGCGACCGTGTCGACCAGCTGGCGGGCGGCGTCGAACTGACCGAGATAGGTGTGGCAGTAGGCGCCCGCTATGTCGAGGGCGAGCATCCAAGCGTCGACGGCACCTCCACCGATCTCGAGGCTTCGCGCCCACTGCCGCTGGTCCAGTGCCTCTTGTAGCTGACCGATGTAACCCAAATGCATGGCATTGACCGCCGCCAGTTGCACGGCCAGCTCCGGCTGTTCTTTTGAGTCGATGCCGGCGTCCCGGGCCAGCGCTAGGGCCCGCCGGCCTCGCTCGAAGCCTCCTCGCAGCTGCAGATCGGCGGCGAGGGCGACCAGAAGGTCGGGGCTGCCGGCGAAAAGTTCGGGTCGGATCTCGTCGAGGTCCAAGGCGCTGCCGATCGTGGGGTTGGTCGCGAAGTCGAGGATGAGCCGTTCTCGGATCAGGCGAAAGGCGCCGTCTTGATCGCCGGCGGCCAGGAGATGCCGGGCTGCCGGACCCACCCGACCAGAGTCAGCCAGGTGTTGGGCGGCCCGCTCATGGAGGCGCCGCTCGCGCTCCGGGTCGGTCAGGTGAAGCTGGGCCTGCAAGACTTCCTTGATCAGCTGGTGGTACCGATAGGTAGGGCCCTCGCCGTCCACGATGGTGACGAACAGGTTGGCGCCGTAGAGCCGCTGGAGGAGGGCGGCCGACCCCTGGCCGCACAAGGCGTGGCAGGCCGGCACGGACAGTTCGTCGAGGATCGAGGTGGCCAGCATGAACTCCACCAGCTCGGGAGGTTGGCGGTCAAGGACCTCGTCGACAAAATACCCGGCCACGGTGTGGCGGTGCAGCTCGACGCGACCGGCGGTGGTGACAGGATCGGGTGAGTTCTGCATCGAAATAGCGGCCATCTGCAGGCCCGCAATCCATCCCTCGCTGCGCTCGTGAACGATGCGCACATCCCGCTCGCTCAGAGACAGCCCGAACCCGGAGAGGAAGTGTCTGGTCTCCTCGGCCGAGAACGACAGATCCTGGTCGCGCACTTCGACCAAATCTTCGTTGGCTCGCATCCTGTGCAGCCGTAGATCGGGGTCGTCCCGGCTGGCCAGGACCACCTGCAACGACGCCGGCCGGCACTCCAGTAACAAGGTCAGGGCGGCCGTCCCTGGCCCGGCGGTCAGGTGGAAATCGTCGATCACCAGCACCAGAGGCCCGCCCAGACCGTCAAGGTCGTCGGCCAGGGCGGCCATGACATCCGCCGACACCTCGCCGTCGAGGCTCAGAAGTTGGCGGGCGTCCTCACCCAGCTCGGTCCGATTAGAGGCCCGGCGCAGGGCTTCGATGATGGCAGCCACAAACCGGGCCGGCTCGGCGTCGGCGCGATCACAGCTCAGCCACGCGGTTGGTCGCTCCGGGTGGGCGGCCAACCAGTCGGCGAGTAGGGCGGTCTTGCCCGCCCCGGCCGAGCCCAGCACCAAGGTCAGACGGGCGCGTCGACCTCGGTCCAGGGCGTCGAGCAGCCTGGACCTTCGCACCAATCGCGATGGTGTGCTGGGAGCATGGAACTTGGACGGCGGAAAGCGCGGGCTGCGAAGACCGAGCCCGTAGTCTCCTTTCCTATCCACCATCCTCGGTTGCCCTCCAACCCTTTGGGGACCGCCCGGCTGGTTGAGCCGTGCCGCGGACTGCACGGCAGCCACGTGCCGTCCCGGGCAAGAATCTATCCCACCCCATGGAGGTGACGACGCCAGCCGCTTGGAGCCGCATATTGGAACGATGACGCCACCACTCGTCGAATCCTGACTCCAGCGTGATGGGGCTGAGGACATATGAGATCACCTTCGATGGTGAGGCGATCCCGGCCATCGCCGCCGCCTTTGAGGAGTTCGACATCATCGTGGAGGCGGGCCACACCACCCTGCGAGCCGAGCAGATCGACCAGGCCGCCCTCCACGGCGCCATCGATCGCCTCTGGGCCCTCGGCCTGGAACTGCTCGAAGTGCGGACCGTCGAACAACCGGAAGATAACGGCGGAAATATCGGTCGGTGACCTCGGTCAGCGACAGTCAAGATCGATCACTGAAATGCAGAGGGAGGGCACTCGGCCCGTGCCGTCCGGAGTAATCACCCGGTAGCGGGTGACGACGACACGCGTTGCCGGCTTTACCGTGATCTGGGACAAGATTCGGAGGCAGGCATGGAAAGGTCGGCGCGGGAACTGCTACAACTACGTGGTGAGGCAACTGATGAGGATGCGACCTGGCGTTACCGTGGTTACGGTGAGCCCATCGCTCCTGCCAAGTTCGTGCCTCCTCCTCTCCCACGCCACTGGATCCGCCGAGATCGTCTGAGCCGGTGGCTCTCCCAGGCTCTTGAGCGCCGTCTCACTGTAGTGACTGGGCCGCCGGGCGCAGGCAAGACCGTGCTCCTTGCCGATTGGGCTCACAGCCGCCCCCAGGCTGCGGTGGGATGGTTGTCGGTAGAAGAGGCCGATAACGATCTGGGGTGCTTCTGGCCACAGGTTGCTGACGCTTTACGGGCCCGGCCCGCCCCGGAACATGCATGGACAGGCGACGGGATCTCGGCAGACGAGGCTCCACTGCTTGACCTGCTGAGTCGGTATCCGACCAGCGGCCGGCCGCGAGTGCTGGTCATTGACGACTTCCAGCTAATCACCGCCCCCGCCGTCCTCAACTCCTTTACCCGATTCGTCCAACACCTCCCGCCGCATATCAGCGTGGTTCTGGTCGGGCAGGGGCATCCGGGCTCCTCGCTGCGGCGACTCGAGACCAGGGAGGAGGCGATGGCGCTCGGCGACGATGACCTACGATTCACCGTCGAGGAGGCGGCCGCACTAACGTCGCTTGCCGCCGGAAAGCTCCTTGGACTCAACGACGTCGCCGAGCTGACACAACGAAACGAGGGTTGGGCCGCAGGCCTCCACTTGGCCGCTATGGCCTTGGCGCAATCGGACGATCCGTCGAGGTTTGTGCGCCGCTATTCAGGTTCCTTCGGACCCGTCGCGGAATATCTCGAGCATGAGATGCTCTTACGCCAGCCTCCTGACGTGGTCAAACTCCTCCTGCAGATCTCGGTGTTGGACAATTTTACGACCGACTTAGGGCAAGCCGTGAGTGGTCGGCCCGACGCTGGTGAGATTCTGGAGTCGCTGGCCGACCGCTCCTTGTTCGTCCTCCGACTCGACTCGGGCGAACCGGGATACCGCTATCACCGCCTTTTGGCCGATCTCCTCTCGACCCGCCTGAAACGGGAGGACCCGGCGCTCAGGCTTCGTGCCCATGTCCGCGCCGCTACGTGGCTCGAGCGGCATGGCGACTGTCGCCGTGCCGCCTACCACTACGCCCAGGCTCAAGCCTATGACCGGGCGTTCGCGTTACTGTTCGCGGCCCCCGGTCACGACGCGGCGAGTGGCGATCCCAATGACGAAATGACCCTCAGCCCAGGAAGTGCACCTGACGAAGTCTTTCTCGAAGCAGACTTCGGCCGCCTCTATGTTGAGGCCGCGACTCTCCTCGATGCCTACCGAGTCTCCGAGGCCGCCGAGCTATTGGGTCAGCTCCGCACCGTCACCGCCTGTGAAGCGGACGGGCTGCAATGGAAGGCCCGTATCGACTTCCTTTGGGCGATTTACGCGGATCGAACAGCCGATGCGCCCGGTGTGCTGGACAACTGTCGATCCGCCGCCGAGCTCATGAGCGCCGGCCATCGATCTCCGCATGCGTCAGTACCGGCTCTGGCCGACAAAACCGCTTGGCTCCCGAGAGTCGATGCTGCCATCGCGGCGCATCTTCCCATTCTCACCGCTCGCGCCCAGGTACGCCTGGGCGAGCCAGACCAGGCCAAATCGATCTTGATCGATTACTACGGCAGCGAAGACAGAGCTGAGGCCATTCAGCCTGCGACCCTTGCCATGGTGGCGTGCAGTCAAGGCCGACTACAGACCGCGTACCGGCTAGCAAGCGCGGCGGTAAACGGCCGACAGCCCGAGGGCGTCGATGACCCGGTCATCGACGCCCGGTTAGTCCTGGCCGAGGTGCTCTTCGAACACAACGAGCTTCGCGCCGCCGAGCAACAGGTGGCTGCTGCCCTCCAGTTGGCCCGTGCGGAGGAAGCGAGCTACCCGATATGGGCACTGGAGCTTGAGGTTGTGCGGGTGCTGACCGCCCAACAGCATCTCGCCGAGGCGCTGAATCGCCTTGGTCACCTGCGGCAGGCCGAAAGACGGAATCCCCCACCTCACCACCTGCTGCAAAAGCTCAATCAGATCGAGATTGGCTGCCGCATCGACGCCGGCGACTTGGACGGCGCTCTCTTCATCGCCCGGTCCTGCCCTCCTGACGAAATCGCCGGCTTGACGCTCGCCCGCCTGGACCTGCGCTCGGGCCGCCCGCAGCGCGTCCTCGACCGGCTCAGGAGAAGCGTATCCACTGGAATCGCCACCGAAATCCGACGGCTGGTCTTGATCGCATGTGCCGAAGAACAGCAAGCTCAACTGGCGCGCGCCGAGGAAACGCTCCGTCTGGCGCTAGCCGCCGCTCGACCGGAGCAATACGTCCGTCCGTTCCTCGAGGAAGCGCCCCAGACGCTATTGCTGCTGCGCAGTATCGCCGCGACCCGTCCCGACGGCTACCTGACCCAGTTGGTCGGTGAGGCAGAACGGTTGGCACCTTCGGCCGCGGACGCCGGATCAACCATCTTGATCGAGCCGCTCACGGAACGGGAGAGACAGATACTCGACTATCTGCCCTCCCATTTGAGCCGGGAGCAGATAGCCGACCTGATGTGCGTATCGGCCAACACCGTAAAGTCTCATATCCAGGCTGTGTACCGCAAGATCGGCGCCACATCTCGTGCCGAGGCGGTCACCGTCGCCCGCGCCCACGGACTACTGGGACTTACCCCGACCGGGAATGGGTCGTCCCCGAAGTGAAAGGCTAGAGGGCCTCAGAGCGGGCTGAACGTCTCTGGTCGCGACACCATGCCCGGCCTCGCTCCGCCTGGATAGCACGCCCGACTTCTGCGCTGCTCCTGGGCCCATCGAAGGATTCGAATTGCCCAAACCGGCGAAGCTACGGCTTCTTCAAACAGGGATCAAGTATCATCGGTCGAAGTCGCACTCTGGCGTCGTCGTCCGATCTCCACCGCTCCGAAGATAACCTTCACGCCAAATCCCAATATTACCAGATCCCCCAGCATTTGTACGATGACCAGCACCCTGGCCGCTTCGCTCTTGGCGGTGATGTCGCCGTAGCCGACGGTAGAAAACGTCGTCACCGTGAAGTACAACGCGTCGGTACGAGCGAGCGGCTGGCCGAAACTCGCCGGTGTAGATCGTTGGAGAAGATAGTAAGCCGTGGCAAAGAGGAGAAGAAACAATGGGACGGTTATGGCCAGTGCTTCGATTCCTTTGTAAGCGGGGTAGGGGGAATTGAGGATAGCCCGAACCTCCCACGACACGATAAGAAGGACACCGACCATACCGAGGACCAACAGCAGCACCGATGTGCCATCCGAAAGATGGTCGAACGGCAGAAAATAGTACGCGACGAGAAGGGCACCGACAATGGCCGCTGCTCTCAATGTACCAAATATCAGAAGCGACCGCCGTTTGCTGGGTGGTGGAAGCTCAGGCAAGGAGGTCATCTTCCGTGACCCTCCATTCTCGAGATGATCGGGATCCGACATGGCCCGGCCTGATCCAGCCTCCGTACGAGTGTCGAGTCGAACGGCATCGAGCCGGACCGGACAAGATTCAGTGCGATTCAGCGAAGGACCCAGGAAGCCTACGGTGACTCAGGCGCTCTCCTAGCCGAGGATCTTGGTCTTCTCCTGGTCGAATTCCGACAGCGAGATGACGCCCCGATCCCGGAGGTCCGCCAGCTTGGACAGTTCGTCGGCTCCGCTCAGGTTTGGTCCGACCGCCGCTTCCTGCACGTAGGCACGGAATTCCTGATCGCGGTCCTGGGCGTCCTGGACATCACGCTGACCCATTTCATTGCCGCGCGCGATCAAGTATACAAAGACGCCTAGGAATGGCAACACGATGACAAAAATAAGCCAACCGGCCTTTCCCCACCCGCCGAGATCGTGGCTCCGAAAGATGTCGATGATGACCTTGAAGAGCAGGAAAATCCAGATAACCCAAAGGAACAGCCACAACAGTGTCCAGAAGGCACCCAGCAGCGGGTATGAATACGCCAGCATGTATCTCCTCCAATCTGCTCTACGGACCAGCAGACCACGTCGGCCTGGGTTCGTGCGGGCCCGGATTGGGTCGCGACGTCACTATGTTGTCAACCGCGTCTTTGAACGTCACCTCACTTGGGTGGTTTTGGAGCCCCTAGATTCGTTACCCGAATCGGGGGAGGTCGTCCCCTTCGATCCCCCATAGCGTGTACTCACCGATATGGCTGCATGTCATAGTTTCATTTCTCCAGGCCATTGGCCGTACACATACCGCCAGGTCGTACCGCGATGATCGATCGCTAGGCACTGACCGTGAGTTTCAATCACAACGTGGAGAACGTCGTCCAGGCGGTGGAGGGCGTCGGTGTGGCCATTCTGGTGTTGGGCGGCCTTCTAGTTGTCGTTCATTCGTGTGCGCTCTACTTGATCCCAGCCCGTCGAGCTTCCGCTTATCATTACTTTCGAAGGCATCTCGGACGAGTCATCCTGCTGGGTCTGGAAGTGCTCATCATCGCGGATATCGTTAGAACTGTTATAGTCGACCAAACCGCGGAGAGTGTGGTGGTGCTGGCGACCATCGTTGCCGTCCGGATTGTGCTCAGCTTGTGGCTCGCGGTTGAGATCGACGGAGTCTGGCCTTGGAAGAAGAAACAGAGCTTCGTCGGAGCCTCTGAGAAGCCGAACGAAGGCACCGGCGAAGGTATCTAGGACGCAAAACCTCCACACCGGCCAGCGCCGAGATCGTCAGGGGTGTCCGTCCCGCTGCTGAGCGGCGATCCACGCCAGAGCGTCTCGATAGGATTGTTCGAGCGCCGCACCAATGCGTTCTGTTGAACGGTACATGTTCTCGGGGCCCAGGATATCGGCCAGGCCGGTTACGCGAAACTGTTCGGCCAGCTGGTCATTCAGGGATACGACCATCAGCTTCGAGTCGACGGCGGTGAGGCTTTCGCCGAATCGCCGGAGTACTTGTATGAATGTGGAGCCGATGTCGCTGCGCTCGCGCAATCGGAGGATCACGACGGTGTTTCGCGATGCTGGGGTCGCTTTCGGCAGGGCGGCGGCAAAGGTTGGGGCGGCCGCGAAGAACAAGCTGCCGTAGGGCTGCAGGATGACAACCTCGCTGGCTGGAAGAATCTCGGGTGGATCGACTTCTATGATGTGTCCGCCATCGGTGAACGACCGTCGTTTTATGGTGACTTTGTTCGATTGGCCGACGATATAGAGGGCCACTGAAAGGCCGACGCCCGAAAGAACTGCGTACTGCAACGGAATGACGATCGTAAGTAAAAACGTGGCTGCCAGCACGATCCGTTGGGGTGCGCCGGTCTTCCATACCGACTGCAGGTCGGCTGGCTTGATAGTTCGCACGCCGACGAGGATCAGGAGACCGGCCAGTGCTGGCATAGCTATGTTGTCGATCGGACCTCCCAGGGCAACCACGATGATGGCCATTACGGCGCCGGCGATTACGAGTGAGGCCCTTGTGCGTGCCCCAGCTGCCTTGTTGAGCGATGAGGCGGAGACTGACCCCCCCACGGGCATACCTTGCAAGATCCCGGACGCCACGTTAGCGACGCCTTGTCCGACAAAGTCCCGCGACGCGTCGGGGTAACGACCGTCCTGGTTGGGGAAGTTGGCCGAGATGCCCGCTCCCTGCACCAGGCCCACCAGGGCCAGTGAGAGGGCCGGCACCAGCAAGGACGGCAGCAGAGTCAGGTCGGGAAGCTCGGGGCGGGGCAGAGTGCCCAGGGTGGCGCCCAGGTCGTGCACCGTCGCGACGTTCCATCCCAGTCCCTTCGCCCCGGCCGAGGTGACCACGACCGCCACGACCAGACCGAGAGGACCGAGCGGGGTGCGTTCGAGCAGGATAATGAGGACGATCGTGACCAGGCCGGTTGCGACGGATTGACCATGAAGCCGGCCCGGGTGTAGCAGCGTGTCTAAGGCACGGGTTAGGCGGGATCCGTGGGGGGAGCTGTAGCCGGTGAGGTTGGCCAGTTGCCCCAGGACGATGTTGACCCCGACCGCGTTGATGAAGCCCACCATGACGGCGTTAGATACGAAGCGCAGGACGGTTCCAAGCCTGAGCACACCTGCCCCTACCATGACCACCCCGGTCAGCATGGCCAGGGTGTATAGCGCCCTGGAGGGGTCAGCGGCGTCGTGTACGGCAGAGACGTCGGCAACCAGGATGGCCATGGCGCCGGTGCCCTGCACCGCCATGAACGCCGAGGACGTCGCCAGGGCTCCTGCTGCCGTACCGATCATATAGCCGTACACGCCGGCTACGGGGTTTATACCCGCAAGCAGCCCTGTGGCCAAGCCGTCGGGGACGCTTTCGATACCGAGCACGGAGCCAGCTACCAGGTCGTGCCGCAGGTTGGAGAAGCGCTCCCGGATCTTACGAGTCAGCACGTTGCGTGTCGGCCCGGGGGTTGCGCGTCGACTACCCGCGTCGGGAAGCATCGGGCAAGTGCCGCGCCACACCGATCGTCGCCGACGCGTTGGGCTCGTCGAGCCGGGCAGGCCTGGGCCGGAGGGGCGATCAGCACATCATTGGGGTGGAGGGTCATCGGGATGGCCACCTCGTTTCGGCTACTTATCGCGGCGCCCCGGTCGTGGCGTGCTATCCCGGGCGAATCGGAGCGGCCGGCGTCTCGAGCCCTCAACCCAATCACCGCGTCAGCTTTCGAAATCCCGGGCCACTCCCTGTCACTCTCTACCTCCACTCACGTCACAGGCCAGACGCGGCCCACATCGAGTCATCAGACCACAGCGGAGGTGAGCATCTCCTCGCCTTCGCCGGGTGACTGAAGTCCCTACCTGGCAAGGTGGGCGCCAGATCCCAACCCAAGAACGCCTCCGGCGGCGGTCCATGTCGGGCCTCGATCCGTTGCCGCCAGTCTCACGAGGAGCACTCTCGACCTGCAAGGTGAGGCGCCAACATCAAGTCCACACCGTGTCACCGAAAAACCGGGTCTTCAACACCGAGGTTCTATAACGTCTTCGGTTTTCGGCGGGTGAAGAATTCACCCGCTTCGGGCGGGGACGCGTCGGAGGTCCGATGGCATAGTCGGTCCGGATTCGAGCCGTTGTGGTGGCCGACGGGACGGGAAGGAGTTATCGATGGGATTCAGGCGGCGCACGAGACGCCGGGCGCTGATTGCTGGCGCCGCGATCGCGCATCACGAGGACAAGAAATACGGTGCCGAGCAACAAGCTTCTGAGGCGCCGGTGCATGAGACCGCCGATCCGGCCCAGTACGCACCGCCTCCGGTGGACCCGGCCAACGAGATCGAACACCTGGCCCAGTTGCACGCCTCGGGTGTGCTGACAGACGAGGAGTTCGCGGCAGCCAAGACCAAGGCCCTGGGGTCATGACGACAAGCCGGGTGGCTGGAAGACCTCGAGGCCGGCTGATGGCTGCCGGGCCAAAGATGCCATGAGCGAATCGCGCAAGGACGTGCTGTTGAAGGCGCTGCAGGCTGAGGTCGGTGGCGCGCCGGATGATCCACGGAGCCTGTTCACCGAGGACGTGGTGGGTTGGTCGCCCATCGCCGCCGTATCTGGGCTGGCCGCCCTCACCGACCTGGCCGCCCTGCGAGAACAATCGTTCTCCAACGTGGCCATCATGTTCCGTGGACTCGACGAAGTGGGCAACAAGGCGTTCGCCGAATGGGTCGTCGAAGGCGACCACACCGGACCCTTCGCGCTCGGCGAGGGCGCCGAATTGGAAGCGACGGGACGGCGTGTCCGCTTGGCTGGCGTCACCGTGGCCGACTTCCGGGACGGAAAGATCCGCTCATACCGAACCTACTTCGATGACGTCTCTCTGCTCGAGCAGATCGTCGGCCCCTGAAGGCACGGCTACAGTGGAATTCCGCGTAGGGGACCATGCCGATCCCCTCGACATCGAAGCCCTCGAAACCCAGATCCGCCGCGAGGCATCCGAAGTAATGGGCATCGGTGACGAAATGGACTTGGCCATCTTCGTGCGCAACACGGATAGCGTCGTCGCCGGCATCAGCGGGTGGACCTGGGGTGACTGTTGCGAACTTCAGAACCTGCGGGTGGATCCAAGCAGGTGATCGGGGCAGCCTCACCTGAGAGCGTTGAAGTGAAGGAGCAAACCATGGTGAAGACAGTCGAACAGGCGACTAAGGACGAGAGGGCGGCATGGGGCAAGGCCGCTCGGGCGGTGCTACCGAGGGATGAGCTGGCCAAGTGGCAACCGGGTCAGCGGACTCTGGAACCGCTCGATCTACTGGCTGAGCAGGCCCGAACCCGGGTTCCGGAACTGGTGTCGATCCGCCACGCTCGCATGGCCGCCTCCCCGTTTGCCTATTACCGGGGAGCGGCGCTGCCGATGGCCGCTGACCTGGCTACCTCTCCGCAGTCGGGGCTTGTTGTCCAGCTCTGTGGCGACGCCCATCTGTCGAACTTCGGAGGGTTCGCCTCTCCCGAACGGGAGCTACTCTTCGACGTCAACGACTTCGACGAGACCCTCGCCGGGCCGTTCGAGTGGGACCTGAAACGTCTCGCCGCCAGCCTGGAAGTGGCAAGCCGTGGTCGGGGCTTCGACAGCCACACGGCGCGGACGATCACTGTGGCCGGTATCGGAGCGTACCAGCAGGCCATTCGGGAGTTCGCGGGTTTATCCAATCTGGACGTCTGGTACGCCCGGCTGGACGTCAACGGGGTGATCCAACGTTGGGGAGGAGGCGTTGCCGCCAAGCGAGTGAAAGAGTTTCAGCGCAACGTCGCCAAGGCTTCGTCCAAAGACCAGTTGAAGGCTCGTAGCAAACTCACTCGAACGGACGCGGACGGCCTCCACTTCGTATCTGATCCGCCGCTCCTCGTTCCGGTAGCAGAACTCTTCAGCAGCGAGGTCGACGCCCAGGCGATCGAGGAATCGATTCACGAAACCCTCCGTAGCTACCGACGGACCCTGCAAGCGGACCGCCGCCACCTCCTGGAGTCCTACCGGTTCGTCGACCTCGCTCGCAAGGTGGTCGGCGTGGGGAGCGTCGGGACCCGAGCCTGGGTGGCGCTGTTCGTCGGGGCAAGTCCCGCCGATACGCTGATTCTCCAGGTCAAAGAGGCCGAAGCATCGGCGCTGGAGCGCTTCGTGGGCCGCAGTTCGTGCAACAACGAAGGCCAGCGGGTCGTGGAAGGGCAAAGGTTGATGCAAGCGGCCAGTGACATCTTTCTGGGCTGGCAGCGCGTCGGACAGGGAGTCGATGGGCGACCGCACGACTACTACGTCCGCCAGCTTTGGGACTGGAAGATCTCTGCGGACATCGACGTCATGCAGCCCGACGCCCTGGGAATCTATGCCCAACTATGCGGATGGACTCTGGCCCGGGCTCATGCTCGCTCCGGCGACCGGGTCGCCATCGGCGCATATATGGGGGGAGGCGACGTGTTTCCGCAAGCCGTCGCCCGTTTCGCGGCCGCCTATGCCGATCAAAATGACACCGACCATCAAGCCCTACTGAAGGCCATCGCCGATGGCAGCATCGCCAGCGATACCGGCATGACATGAAGCTCTGCCCCTTCACCCGCCCTCTCGGTCCGATCGTGAGTTGCGTGGAGGTGTTATCCGGTAGGCAACTCGCCCGCGTTCTGATTACGTGGTGATCCACAAAGGAGAAAAGCGCTATGAGCCAGAATCACCTGGTCCTTGAGCTCCCGATCAAGGGTCCAGCGAACGCCAAGGCGTTGCCCGACGACTTGCCTCCCCTGATGCCCGAGCTCGCAAAAGCGCAGGACGACCTCGGTACCGTACATTTCTCCCGTTTTATGGTCGAGGGAGACGAAAAACTTCTCTTCCTCTCGGACATTGACGGCGAGATCGAACCGCATATCGAGCAACTCGTGGAGAAGGCCGGCCCAGTGTTTGACGCCATCTTCGATCACGTTGCCGACCCTCCGGCGTCGCCCGTCTCCACCACCCCAGAGATGGTCGCCACGTGGTTAAAGAATCATGTCCGCGAACCTCTCGATACGTACTTTGCCTACGAGGACGCTTCGGTTCAGGACATCAAGGCGTCGGCGCGGGCGGCGGGCTTCGAGGGCACTACCTTACAGAGCCCGTTGCTGACCTACCTGTCCATAAAATCACGTCTGCAAGGTTTTGCGTTGAAGCTGGCCGCGAGATCCATTCGAGACGAGGGCCACGAAGGATCGGATTCTGTGGGGACGCTGCATGTCGCCCACTGGGTCCCCTTTGCCGCGCAACCAGTTGGGCTTCTTCACGATCTTTGACGGCTCTTTGGAGAAGTACATCCAGGACTTCGCGGAGAACCTCTCGGCCGTTTTCGACGCCGTCTTCCCACATGTAGTCGGCGCGCCACCAACTCCGGTCGCAAAGAACGCGGACGCCTTCTATCAGTGGGCACTGGCCAACAACTATCCGCCCATCGGGTTCTACAGTGCCTATCCAGGGCTCTCGGTCCAGGACATTCGAGCGCTCCTGACCGACTATCGCAAGTCACGACCTGCCCCGGCTGGATAGCACCGGGTCTCCCATGGCGACGAACCATGATCCCGGCCGCCCCCGGCGGAGTCGAGCTCTCAAGAAGGGCCGATTATGAAGGGCCCCGGGTTCCTGCGCCGAATGGCTGCTCGACGGCGGCATGAAAGGACGGATGACGATCCGGCCGGCGCGGGAGAGTTGGCCCTTCACCTCCAGGACATTCAGGGGTTTGTTCTCCGCGGTTACAGGATGCCTATGGTGCGACATTTCTTGTTGACAGTAGAGACTCCCACGATAGCGCGCCATCAACTAGGACGGCTCATAGACGGCGGCGAATCGGACCTCCCGCAGATTACGACTGCGGGGGATTGGCAGGTGGGGTTCGGGCCCGGACCGGCAGACGACCTGACGGCTGCCCCGCGCCGCAAGCCGGACTACTGCCTGAACGTGGGTATCACCTGGCCGGGTCTAGTGGCGCTGGAGATAGCAGCACGGGTGCCAAGGCTGTGTTTCGAGTCTTTTGAGGCATTTGTCGAAGGAGCCGCGCCACGAGCTGAGACGGTCGGGGACACGGGAGCAAGTTCCCCCCAGAACTGGGTCGGCGGTTTTGGAAAAGGGGACGATCATGTCTTGGTGACGCTGCACGCCATCTGCCCGGAAGCGATGAAGGCTTACAGCGACAGGTTGTCTTCATGGCTTGCCGAGGGAGACGCCTTTCGAGAGATCTGGCGTCAGGACGGGATGGCGCTGATGGAGATGGAAAATGGGCAGGCCGTACCTAGCGCCAAAGTTCACTTCGGATATACCGACGGAATCACGACGCCCACCATTCGGGGCGGCCCGGAACAGTATCGCCCAGATCGCCAGCGGCCCTGTGAGCCATGGCTCTTCGTTTTGCGGGATGACGCGGAGAACTACGAGGTCCCGGAGCCACGCGAGCTTGGCCTGAACGGCAGCTTTGCTGTCTTCAAGATGGTCGAGACCGATGTCGTGGGCTTCGAAGACTTCCTGCAATCGAACAGCCGGAAGATCGACCCCGAACTGCTCGCCGCAAAGCTGTGCGGACGATGGCGCAACGGCGTCCCTCTCGCCTTGTCCCCCGACACGGACAACCCGGCTGGACGGATATCCTCCGAAGAACTGAACAATTTCGAGTATGTGGAGGCCGACGGTACAGGAGATCCGAAGGGGATCCACTGTCCCGTCGGCGCCCACATTCGCCGGGTCAATCCGCGAGGTCAGCCGGTCGCGGGCCAGGGGCTCCCTGGTGGTAGTGACAATTCCCACCGGCTGATTCGTCGCGGTCTGCCGTATGGCCCGACGTATGACCGAGCGAAGCCCTACGATGGCATCGAACGGGGGATGCTCTTTCACTTCATCAATTCGAACATCGAAAACCAATATGAGTTCGTGCTGCGACAGTGGGTCAATGACAGCGAATTCGCCGGGGCCGTGAGGCTTCACCCGAAGTCGAAGGATCCCTTCAGTGGAACCCAGGACCCAGCCGAGAGCATTTTTGTCATCCCGCAGGCCGATGGAGGCCCTCCGATGGAAGTTACGGGTCTCTCGAGCTTCGTCACGACCAAAGCGGCTGCGTACCTGTTTCTGCCAAGCATCACGGCCATCAGATTTATCGCCAACTTGGGAGAAGCCCGGTAGATCCTGTCGCGGGCCCCGCGTTGGCCCCGGCGGTCCCTGGGCCAGGACGGACACCGGATTCGGAGGGCAACGTAGGCCCCTCAGGATCTCTCCGCCGCCGGGTTCTTGCGCTTCCGTCGCAGCCTCTTTAGACCGGCCGAGAGCGACAGGTTCCGTTCTCGCCACACCACTCCGACGACGGCCCCCAGGATGATCACGACCCCAATGGCGATAAGCCAGGACATCAGGGCAAAGACCACGCCGATCGGGCCGTACTTCTTGTCGTCGGATATGACGGTGTTGGAGAAGATGATAGAGAAGACAACCTCCATGCCCAGCCAGCAAAGGGCAGTGGCGAGGGCGGCTGGGAAGATGTCCCGCCAAGACATGCGCCCGGCGAGCAGAAACCACACGGTGAACCACCAGAAGCCGGTCAATGCGAGCAACCCCAGGACCGCCAGGAGAACCGGTCCCCCCGCGTCGTGCACCGATGGGCCCGCCCAGCCCGCCAAGACTGAGCAGCCGACCATCACCGCCAGCCAAATGAAGCGGCGGAGCGTGTCCCTCAGTCCTCGCCGCTCGAGGTCGAAGGCCCGCTCGTAGAGCTCTTGAACGGCGCTGGCGGCAGCGATGCCACCTAGGATGAAGAACACCCAAGCAGTCCCAGTGACGGCGCTCGAGGTGGCAGAGGAAGAGGTGAACAGCTGGCCGACGTCGGCTGAAGCTTGTTGGTTGAGACCAAGGTGCCGCGCCAGCGTGTCGACCGTGGACCTTCCCGTCAAGGCGTTGGCGACGATCAGAAAAGGGAAAAAGCACAAGAGCAACGTCGCCGCGAACAGCAGCCCTCGATTGATGAAATCCATCGAGTCCAACCGACTCCACAGATTCTCGGCGGATGACCCAGCATATTTATCCTTGGCCAGGTCAGCCCCGCGTCGGAAGCGGTGACCGACTCCCATTGTCGCCTTCGTGTCGGGTGGCGCAGAGTCGGCAGCTTGGTCGAATGACATCATAGTCGCGGGTCTACGAGGCAACCCGGTACGCAGTCACCGACAGCGACGTCGGGACTGCAAGTGGGCGGCGGCGGACATGGCAATTTGGGACGTGTCATGTCGCGCGCACCGGCTCCTGGTCGACGGGAGGTGGGCTGGTTGGGGCTGCGGGACTCGTCACTGCGTCTGGGCCAGCCAGGGACGGGAGGCGGGCCCGGACGACGTAGGTGACGACGACGGCCATGATCACCAGCGGCATGAGGGCCAGTCCATCGGAGGCCAGGAAGAGAGAGGTTAATAAGACTGAGGTGAGCGGGAGGTTGAGCATGGCGCAGGTCATGGCGGCGATGCCCATTCCCGCACCGGCCACCATTGGCAGTCCGGGCAGGTGCGATAGGGCGACGCCGCCAGCTGCGCCGATGAACATGCCGGGGAAGACGGGGCCGCCCCGAAAGCTGCTGAGCGAAGCACCGTAGGCCAGTCCTTTGCAGACGATCAGCAGGATCAGCGTTCCCACAGAAAAGGCGGCGCTGTTTTCCAATAGTGATGGCAGCGACGATTGGCCCGAGAAGAGAACCAGGGAGGACGACATTCCAGTGACATCGGCGAAGAGGGCCGCCAGGGCGCCGATCGCCAGCCCCACAATCGCCGTGAGTACCAGGATCCGCTGTTCGACCAGGGGCCGCAGGTACCGCGCCAGCCAGCGGAGCGCGTAGGCGAGGAAGGCTGCAGCCACCCCGATGGCGATAGCCCAACCGAACTCGGCTCCGTCGGGGCTGGTGAAGGGGGGGAGATTGGGGACGGCCAGGGAGAACGTTCCGTGGCCCGTCCAGCTGTCGAACCCGACGAAGATCAGTGAGCCGACGCCGGCCGCCAGCAGGCCTGGCACCAGTACCAGGCCGAGCGTCGCACCACCCAGCCCTGACGCTTCCATCAGCAGGAAGGCGCCGGCGAGAGGGGAGCCGAGCAGAGTACTGATAGCCGCGAAGCTGCCCGCCACGGCCACGACCATTACTGTCTGTTGAGGGACCTCCCTCTTGGCCCGGCGCACGACCAGAGCGGCTAGCCCGGCACCGATCGCAACTAGGGGTGCCTCCGGTCCGAGTACCGCGCCGAAGGCCAAGGTAGCCAGGGCGGCCAAGGCTATGCCGGGCAGTTCCCGCGTCAGCGGGATTCCGCCCGCCTGAAATCCGTCAGCGGGCGAATGCCCGCCGCGTCCCGGCAGATAGCGGATTGTTAGTGCCACTAAGACGCCCGCGACGCCGAGCAGGGGAATGGGCCACCACGTCGGTTCCCCGTGAAAGCCCAGCCACTTCAGGAGATAATCCGGCTGGTAAAGCCATTTCTGCAGGTCATCGACCAGGTAGAGAAACCAATAGGCGACGGCCGCGACCGGCGCCCCGAGAATACCAGCCACCACCAGGAGCACCAGGTAGCCACGGGTCCGCAGTAAGGCGGCGACATCAGTGGGTACGGTCATGCTTGACTACCTTCGCCCGCTTCCTGTCGCCGCCCGTCCACATTGAGCCTCCTTGCTACGTCGGGTTGGTAGCCGCTGTGCTCAGCAGCCGAATCGGTCCGCTGATAGAAGTCGATCGCCTTTGCTAGGCGTCAGCGGCGATCGCGTCGGCCTTCGCGGCGATCGTGTCGGTCTTCGCGGCGATCTTGGCGTCTGTCGACGCCGTGGGATACCACTGCCGCCGTGCCGACGACGGCCGCGGTGCGGGCAACAGGCGCCCCGATGACGCCGGGGCGGCCCACGCGGGCTGGTCCAAGTGGCATGTCAAGTTCCCTTCGTCGCTTGTTCGGTCGCTTCGTCGGCCTCCAGCGAGGCCAGGATGGCTTGAATGGGAATGCGCCCGCTGGCGATGAGCTGCCCGCCGGACCGGCGGGCCGCGGACGCAAACGGGGCGGCCCAGGTGTTCTCCCACACCAGCACGCCGGCAGTGGTACCGGGCTCCATAGCCGCAGCCAGGTGCCCAACGTCGTCGGCGGCGAGCAGTTCGGCTAGCTGAGTCTCGGCCACTCGCAGATGATCGTCCGGGTCCAGGTCGGTGATCTCGAACGCATCAATCTTGCCCTCCGCATCCTTCTGGAGGACCATCAGGTCCAACACTCGCACCAGCTTGGCATCCACTAGCCGGCCGATCTCGGCCGCCATCTCGCCAGTGAAAGTCGAGGCTCCAGGTGAGAACTCGACCACCAGGTAGTCCACGGGCCCTAGCTCGTCTATATCTATATCAGCCATGCCGTCCACTCCCGTATTAGATCAACATCCCCAGATTGCGCGGTCGGAGATCGCCGCGCCTCGGTCAATGGGGGTGATATGTGCTGGTGAGACCATGAGCCCGGTGGCCCAATTGCCGCGCTCATCGGGAATGGTCACAATCAGACTGATTGTCATCTCCTGCAATCTCAGCCGACTTGGCATCCGCAGGCTGGCCTCCCGGTGAAGGATCACCAGCCGCTTTTCGGGGAACCGGGGCACTCAGCGAAAATACAGACAGCGCAAACCATCTGATTCGGGTGGCGACGTCACAGTCAGCTGCTCCCTAGGTTTGCGGTACCCGGCGGTCAGATGGACTCGACCGGTGGGAGAGGCACGATAGGCGCATTGGGGAACTGCCAGAGGGAGAGGTCCGGCGCGACGGTAGAGAGATGGAACACTGATGTCGAGCGCCGAGGCGGCCCCCCAGCCCGATCCCGGGCGTACTTCGAACTCGCGTCTGGCCACTCTGTCTAACCAGATCCGTCGGCTGGTGCGAGCCATAGGAGAGGGCGATGAGGCCACTGTCGAGGCTGCCGTTGTTCAGCTCAGCAGTCGCCGGCGCATCTTCGCACCTCTGGGAGTCGTAGTCGGGGGCTTCGTCATGCTGTTTGCAGGCGTGAAGCTGATCTTCACCAATTGGCGGCTGACCCTGGTTCAGGTCCTTCCGGCCATGTGGATCTGGGCTGCCATGTTCGATTTCAAGGCGCACGTCTTCCACGGTAAGTCCTTCTATCCCTTGTACGGCTGGGGGCTCCTGACGGCCATCGTGGTGGTGGCAGCCATCACGGCTGCGAGTTTTTTCTTAAACGCCGCGTTCGCGTTCGCCATCGCCAGGCCAGGCCGGCCCGAGATCGGACCCGGCTTCAGTCAGGCGCGCTCGAACGCGGCGGTCGTGTTGGGCTGTGGAGTGGTGATCGGACTGCTGCTGGGGACCGCCGCCCTCTACGTCGACCGGTGGGGACACCATTGGTTCACCCTTTCGATGAGCGCAGTGCTCGCTGTCATGATGGTGGCCTACGTGTCGGTGCCGTCCCGCTTGATCGGGATGAAAACCACGTACTCCAAGGCTGACAAACTCAGAGCCACCGTGGTGGGTGGCGCCATCGGCGCCGTGGTCTGTTCTCCGCCCTACGCGCTCGGGCGGATCGGCATACTCATGCTCGGATCGCCCGTCCTTTTCATCCCGGGGATCTTCGTAGTCACACTCGGTTTCACCCTACAAGCCGGTGCCACCGGGGCGGTCAAGGCCATCAAGATGAGCGCCAAGCTGGTGGCTGGCCACAAGCTGGACGCCTGAGGGTGGTCGATAAGAGGCGCAGTGACGACAAGGACCAGCAGCAGAACCGAGGTTCTGACCGAAGGCTGGTCAACGGCAAAAGGCAGGGGACGGCCGTGAGGGCGGCGACGATGGCCGAGACTCTCAGTGTGCCGTAAGCAATGTGGCTTGCCCGGCGGGGGAAATCGAGCGAGGAGGTGTCGCCAACGTGGTTGGCGTCATCACTCCCCCAGCGGCAAGCGGACGTCCACCCGAATCGGGCGAGGCGCCCTCCGTGCATCGGCGCCTAGCGTGCGTGGGGAAAGTCACCGCCTCGTCTACCGCCTTTCGCACCCAGGAGGACTCCGGCATGACCGAGAACGTAGTAGGCGTGGTCTTGGCTGCATGCCAGGACGTCGCTGTCAGCCCAAGTTGTTACCCGGGAAAGGGGGCATCTGGTGAGTGAGGAGTTCACCGATCTGCTGGTCGGGGGATATGGGGATCTGGTTTTGGCCCGCCGGGACTTCGATGCGGTGGTGGATCTGGTCAAAGCCAAGCAGGTGAAGGTCCAGGCCGTGATTCTGGTTGCCCACGATCAGGACGGCGAGGTTACGGTGGTGTCCACGGGTGACCATCTGGGCCGCAAAGGACTGGGATGGGGCGCCGGCGTGGGGGTCGTGGTCGGGCTGTTCGCGCCGGAGCTGCTGGCGTCCGTGGCTGTCGGCGCACTGGGCGGAGCCATCGTGGGGAGGTTCGCCGAGCACAAGATCAAGAGTGGATTGCACGACAAGTTGGGCCAGGCTCTCCCGGCGGGATCGGCGGGGATTATTGCTGTCTTCGACGACGAACATCGCCTGGCCATCGAACAAGCCATGCCAGGGGCATCCATGCGGTCGGTGGTGCAGGCCGACAAGATAGGGCTACGCCAGCTGGAGGGCTCGCTCGCCGAGGCCATGGGTAAATTCAATCCGGATCGCAGCAGGCTGCCGATCCCGGACCCGAACTTCGGGGGGGCGATCGGTCGCACCATAGACAAGTCGGCGCCGGACTGGTCTATCAACATGAGTCGCAGGCCTCCGGAGGGGGCGCCGAACGTGGTGTTGGTGTTACTCGATGATGCCGGCTTCGGCAATCCATCAACTTTCGGCGGTCCGGTGGCAACACCAACCATGACCCGGGTCGCCCAGCAGGGGTTGACGTTCGACCGGTTTCATGTGACGGCGCTGTGCTCGCCCACCCGGGCAGCCATGCTCACCGGCCGCAACCATCACCGGGTTGGCTTCGGCTCTATCGGCGAGTTGCCTGGACCTTTCCCCGGCTACACGGCGGCGGTGCCGAAGGACTGCGCCCCGTTTGTGCGGGCTCTCCAGGGCAATGGTTACAGCACTGGCGGTTTCGGAAAGTGGCATTTGACGCCTGATCACGTACAGGGGGCGGCAGGTCCGTTCGACCGATGGCCGAACTCGTGGGGTTTCGATCATTTTTGGGGGCTGTTGGGCGGCGAGGCCGGACAATATGATCCGTTGATCACCCAGGACCAGACAACCGTCGGGGTGCCCAAAGGTAGGGACGGTCGAAGCTATTATCTGCCGGACGACATAACGGACAAGGCCGTCCAGTGGCTGCACCAGGTGCGAGCCCAGGACCCGACCAAGCCGTGGTTCCTGTACTACTCGACGGGCTGCGCCCACGCGCCCCACCAGGTGCCCAGGGAGTGGAGCGACAAGTACCGGGGTAAGTTCGACCAGGGCTGGGACCAACTTCGCCAGGAGACCTTCGAGCGCCAGCAACGCGCCGGCGTTATCCCCGCAGAGGCTGTGCTGACGCCCCGACCCGGCGCGTTGCCGGCTTGGGATTCGCTCTCGGATAGCGAGAAGGGGCTGTATGCGCGCCAAATGGAGGTGTACGCGGGCTATCAGGAAAACGCCGACTGGAACGTCGGTCGCCTGCTCGAAGCCGTCGAGGAGATGGGGGAGTCCGCCAACACCCTGGTCATCTACATTTTCGGCGATAACGGAGCGAGTATGGAAGGCACCGTGACCGGGTCGTTCAACGAGTTGACCATGCAAAACGGGATACCGCTGTCGGCCGAGCAGCAGCTATCGCTTATCGACCGATACGGAGGGCTCGATGCATGGGGCACCGACGCCACCGCCCCCCACTACGCGGCGGCGTGGGCATGGGCGGGCAACGCCCCGTTCCAGTGGGGCAAGCAGGTGGCGTCGCACTTGGGCGGGACTCGAAACGGGATGGTCATCTCCTGGCCGGAACGGATCACCGACGCCGGCGCGATGCGCGGCCAGTTCACCCACTGCATCGACATCGGACCGACCATCCTCGAGGCTGCCGGTATCCCACAGCCCGAGGTGGTGGACGGAACCGAGCAGGTACCGATGGACGGCACCAGCTTCGCCTACACCTTCGACGACGCTCAGGCCCCCGAACGCCACACCCAGCAGTACTTTGAGATCTACGGCAACCGGGCCATCTACAAAGACGGCTGGTGGGCAGGAGCCAAGCTGGACCGGGTCCCGTGGGACGCCACTCCCGCGACCATCGCCAGATTCGCGCCGGGTGTCTACGACCCCGAAGACGACCACTGGGAGTTGTACTACCTGCCCGACGACTACTCACAGGCCAAAGACCTTGCAGCCGACCATCCCGAGAAGCTCGCCGAGCTCAAAGCGTTGTTCTGGCAGGAGGCTGAAGCCAACAAGGTTTTGCCGTTGATGGCCGGATTCTCTGTGTTCTTCGGGATTCTGCCGCCCTTGCCTACCGTCACCACCATGACCTTCTACGGAGACGTCGAGAACATCGCCTCAGGGATGATCCCCCGCATCTACGGGCATTCCTACGCCATCGAGGCTGAGCTCTACCTCCCAGCCGGGGGGGCCGAAGGCGTGGTCGTGGCCGAGGCCGACGCCATGGGCGGCTTCTCGCTGTGGGTCGATGGCGACGGCCTGTTGCACCATAGCTACTCGATGATGGGCGTCGAGCAATATCATCAGATCTCCACTGAGCCCATACCAACCGGTGACGTCACCGTGCGGATGCAATTCGACGCCGACGCTCCCCAGCCCCGCACCGGAGGCGACGTGACCCTCTACGCCAACCGGGCCCAGATCGGCGAGGGCCGTATCGAGAAGACCGTCTTGTTACGCTTCTCAGCCTACGCAGGGATGGACATCGGCCGCGACAACGGGCTACCCGTCGACCCGGCCTACTCCGCCAAGTCGCCATATCCGTTCACCGGGATGGTGAAAAAGGTCATCTTTGATCTCCAACCAAAACCGCAGCGCACCGCCAAAGCGCTTCACCAAGACCTCCATTACGCGGCTGTTGCCGGCGGGCTGAGCGCCTGACACGGGGGCTCGGCTCGGACAGGCCTGGACAAAATCGAACATCCGTCGGCGTTCGGAGCAGCTCGTCGTTGACCGTGCTCCCCCCTCTGGATCCGGACCCCCCGATTCGACGACAGCTGAGTCCCGCTTATCCCTACTCTGATCCCAACAACGGGAGTGGCCTCAGCGGATTGTGCGGATATCGTGGACGCGTAGGCGCAGGTCAGCGCCCTATACGGACATTACGGACGAAAACGGCAGATCACCGGGATCTACGAGGGGACCAACCAGATCCAACGGGTCGTCATCGCCGGCAACCTTTTGCAGTAGCTCCAGAGCGGTCGTCAGCGGCTGGCCAAACCGGCTGCCGTGAGGCGGTAGAACTGATCGGCACCCGCTGACACTGCCGAACTCAGGCCAGCCACCCGGGGCAGTAGGTGCTCGGCGTAGAAGGACGCCGTCGTCAACTTCGCCAGGTAGAACTCGTCCGTGTCGGCTCGGTGTACCGCCGCTAGGGCCTGCCGGGCCAGGACCCAACCACCCAGGACGAGCCCCCATTGCTCGAGGTAGGGCGTGGCTCCTGCTAGCGCCGCAGCTCGGTCGCTCGGCAGCTGGTCGAGCATCCAGGCGGTCGTTTGGCGCAGCGCCGCTAGCGCCTCCCGGAGGGCGACATAGATACTCGCAACCGGCGGCCCGGCCGAGCCCAGCTCGTCGTCGAGCATCTCGATTTGACGGAACACATCCTTGACCACCGCGCCGCCTCGCATGCCGATCTTGCGGCCGACCAGGTCGATGGCCTGGATGCCGTTGGTCCCTTCATAAATCGACGCGATCCTCACGTCCCGATACCGCTGGGCGACGCCGGTCTCCTCGATGTAACCCATCCCGCCATGGACCTGCAAGGCCAGATCCACGACTTGGGCGCCGGTATCAGTACACCAGGCCTTGGAAACAGGAGTCAGCAAGTCACAGAACTCCTGGCTCGCAGCCCGCTCGGCCTCGGTTTCGGCGTGTTGAGCCAGATCGATGGCCTGGGCATTGACATAGATCAAGCCGCGCATGGCCTCGATCAGCGATCGCATCGTAAGCAGCATCCGGCGAACGTCAGGATGGTCGATGATCGTGCCGGACCCATCTGGGCCAGAACTGACCGGCCGGCCCTGGACGCGAGTCGATGCGTACGCCCACGCCTGCTGGTAGGCAGTCTCCGCCTGCCCCAGCCCTTCCAGTCCTATCGCCACACGCGAGGTGTTCATCACCGTAAACATGTAGCGCATGCCCGCGTTCGCTTCACCGATGAGATATCCGACGGCCCCGTCGAAGGCAATCACGCATGTCGGCGAACCGTGGATGCCGAGCTTGTGTTCAATCGACTGGCACTTGATGGAGTTGCGATCGCCCGGCTCTCCTCGCTCGTTGGGGACGAACTTCGGCACGATGAAACAAGAGATCCCTCTGGTCCCCGGCGGGGCGTCGGGTACCCGAGCCAGGACCAGGTGGATGATGTTTTCCGCGAGGTCGTGCTCGCCATACGTGATGAACAGCTTTTGTCCAGAGATGCGCCAGGAGCCGTCACCCGTCGGCACCGCGCTGGTCGTGAGTGCCCCAAGATCGGAACCAGCCTGCGGTTCAGTGAGGACCATCGTGCCGGTCCACTCCCCTGATACCAACTTGGGAACATACAGATCCCGCTGCTCGTCTGAACCGTGGTGGAGCAGCATGTGGGCCGTACCCTGCGTCAACATCGGGCAGAGGGAGAAGGACATGCTGGCTGACGTGATCATCTCGCCTATGGCGACTCCGACCAGCCACGGGAACTCCGCCCCCCCGTACTCGGCAGGAAATGGGGCCGAGTTCCAGCCTGCATCGACATAGGCCGCGTAGGCATCGGCCCAGCCAGGGGGGGTCTCGACGGCACCGGTCGACGCATCGAACCGGCATCCCTCAAGATCCCCGCCTCGGTCGATCGGGGCCAGTACCTCGCGAACGAACCGTCCGCACTCCCGGAGCATCTGGGCGACGGTCTTCTGATCGCTGTGCGCGAATTCCGGGAGCTTCGACAACGCGCCGAGATCAGCCAGCTCCTCCAGCGCAAATCGTATGTCGGCAAGGGGGGCCTCGTACCCGCGATGAGTCTGCATATAGAGGCAGTATATGTGCCGTCAAGTAGCCAGACTCCCGCGCCGCGAGGTCGTCGAGATCGGGGCGGACCGTTTCGATGTCACCCTGGCCGAGGCCCACTGGAAGGTGGCGACCAGGCCCGGCGCTCTCGGTGGAGAGGGTCTTGCTCCCTCGACCCAGTGACTTTCGCGGTAGCCGGGGCTCCATCGGCGGACCCCCCTCGTCTCTGCTCGGGTGCTTCGACTTCCGGTCCAGCTCTCACCCGCCCGATTACTCTGGGTCAAGCGGACGTCAAGAAGCGAGAGAAATGTGGAAGAAGTTGAGAATGAGGCCCGAGCTGGCCTACTCAGAGACGAACAACAAAGGCTTCGCGCTTTGCTCGACAAACAAGAGATTCATGAAGCCTTAATGCGCTACTGCCGGGGAATCGACCGAGGTGACGCGGATCTGGTGCTTTCCGCATTTCACCCGGACGCCACGGACAACCATACCGGGCTCGAGGAACGGGCCGCGGAGCGGATGCCCCGTGCTGTCGCATTGGCGCACGATATGACCGAGTGGACCCGGCACAACATTTGCAATGAGTTGATCGAGCTGAATGGCGATATCGCGCACAGCGAGTCGTACCTGGTTGCCTACCACCGGGTCAAGCATGACGGTCGTGAGTTCGATTTTCTACTGGGAGCCAGATACCTGGACCGGTTCGAACGTCGGGCCGGCGAGTGGCGTATCGCCCAGCGCACGGTGATCCACGACTGGCAGCGATTCGACGAGGTGCAGGATCCTCCCGTGGGACTCACCCTGGCTGGCTATTTTGACCATGGGAAGCACGGGACGCGATCACCCGACGACGTTTCCTACCAATACCTGGTCCAGTAGCGGCTGACGAACGAAGGCCCGGACGGCTGCCCCACCTAGGTAGCTAGAAGCCAACCTACGATGCTACGGTCAGGGTCCAAGCGGGGAGGCGTGTGATGGGAACCAGCTGCCGGGCGGCCGTGCTGTGGGATGTGGGCCAGGGGTGGTCGGTCGAGGACGTCGTCCTGCGCGATCCGGGGGACAACCAGGTCGAGATCAAGGTAATGGCGTCGGGTCTGTGCCACACCGACGATCACCACGTGACCGGCGACTTCCCGGCGACGCTGCCTCTGGTTGGGGGACACGAGGGCGTCGGCATCGTGACCCGGGTGGGCCGGCACGTCACCCGCGTCAAAGAGGGAGACCATGTTGTCTCCGTCCCCATGGCCAACTGCGGCGTCTGCCGCTTCTGCAACGACGGCCGGTCGTACCTCTGTGACATGAACATGTACGCGATGCAGCCGACCGGGCCCGACGGGATCCACGCCTTCACCGCTCGCGGTAGCCACGTCGCGGCCTTCATGCATCTGGGGACGTTCTCCGAGTACATGGTCGCGCCCGAGATCCAGATCGTGAAGATCGACGACGACATCCCCTTCGATGCCGCCTGCCTCCTCGGGTGCGGAGTTCCGACGGGTTGGGGCTCAGCCGTAAACATCGCCAAGCCACGTACGGGCGACACGGTCGTCGTCGTCGGCACAGGAGGCGTGGGCATGGCCGCAGTACAGGGAGCGCGGGCTTCTGGTGCCGCCAACGTCGTCGCGGTGGATCCCGTCGACTTCAAACGCGAGCAAGCGCTGAAGCTCGGCGCCACCCACTGTGCCGCGAGCATCGAAGACGCGAAACGTCTGGTCTCTGAGTTGACGTTGAACGTGATGGCCGACTCCATCGTCATTACTGTCGGAGTCCTGAGAGGAACCCTGTTCGCCGAGCTCCACGACCTCTTGGCCAAAGGCGGCATCATCTGCACCACGTCGGTTGCCCGGCATGACGACGCCACCATTCACCTGCCCATCGCCTACTTCATGCTCTCCGGCAAGAGGATCGCCGGCTCGGTATTGGGCAACACCAACCCCTTGTGGGACATCCCCCGGCTGTGCGACATGTACCGCCGGGGTGAGCTGAAACTGGACGAGATGATCACCCGACGGTATTCCCTGGAGGACATCAACCAGGGGTACGAGGACATGCACGCCGGGAAGAACATCCGCGGGATCATCGTCTACGCCTGACCACGATCAGGGCGAGACCAAGCTTCGGAAAGGGGAGACTCGAGAGATGGCGACGTATGTTCTCGTTCACGGCGGCGGCCACGGCGGTTGGTGCTGGCAGCGCATCAGTCCGCTTCTGCGTGCCGCGGGTCATGAGGTGCATGCGCCGACCCTGACGGGCCTCGGCGAACGCGCCCATCTGCTCGATCCCGACGTTGATCTGGATACCCATGTCACCGACGTTGTCGATGTGCTGCACTACGAGGATCTCCGGGGTGTCATCCTGGTCGGACACAGTTACGGCGGGATGGTGATTACGGGCGTAGCCGACCGGGCCCTGAGTCGGGTCGGCCATTTGGTCTACCTCGATGCAGCTCGCCCCCGGGATGGGGAGTCGATGCTCGATGTTGCGCCCAAAGCGCTTATGGAGGAGCAATATCGCTCGCATGGCGTCGTCGATGGGGTCGACCTGGTGTTGTTCCCAGGTACTGACCCGCTCGGCTTCTTCGGCGTCAGCGACCCCGAAGCCATGGCCTGGATGTACCCCAGGCTCACCCCGCATCCGTGGAAGACGTTTGCCCAGCCCATCCGAGTCGTCAACCAGGAGGCGGTCGATCGAATCCCGCGGACCAACATCAACTGCACGCTGACGTTGCGCATTCGAGAAGAGCAGGGTGGCACGGTCGAACGGGCCCTCGAGGCTGATCAGGTCTGGGAGATCGACACCGGGCACGACCTCATGATCACCGAGCCGCAAGCGGTCGCGGACATGCTGTTGCGGCTGGCCTCAGTCGTTCCTGGCTAGCTGCGGCCAAATGAACTGCGAGATGCCCTGGTCGCACCGAGCCACAAGGCGGTGAGGGCGGCCATTACGACCCGATCGCTGTCGCGCTGCAATCGAGTAGCGACATCGGATTGAACGGCCAGGATCAGTCGAGGGGTGTCGTCCTCGTTCGGGAGCCACTCACCGTTTATCCAGAACAGATACACGGCCGCACCGGTGGCCTGAATGTCCAGCTGGCGCTGATCGAGCTTCTCCTGGACCCGGTCACGCAGGGCGACGACATAGCGATCCACATCGTCTGGCAGATCCGATCGCAACAGTCTCAAATAGGCGCACCGCGAGGCGGCCCTTTCCAGCCGTTGGTGGTCGCCGTCGTCGTCGATCGAGGTTCGCCAATCCCGGACCATCCGCTGGTGGGTTGGCCGGGACCAATCGACGGCGTGGCCCAACGCCAGATAGTTGGCGGCGGAGTTGGCCGCCTCGATCAAGCGATTCTGACGGAGGCCGTCTCTCACGGCGTCCCGAGCCGCTTGCGAGAGACGTCGGAACGTCGCCACCCCGAACGTGCCGTCAACCAGGTCGCGGGCGACGGGGAGCCGGAAGGTGGTCGTGGCCGGGCCAGTGACAGCTGTCCGTCTGGTGGCGTCTGGGGGTCTGGAGGCGTCTGGCGGTTCGGGGCGCTCTGCTTCCGACCGCTTGCAGGGCTGGGCCGGGGGAGCGTCCGAACCCGTCCGGCCGGGCTTCCGGTGGCCATTGGCAGACGACACGTCGGGCGGGTCGGGGCCGGCGGGAGTGGCGGCCGCGGCGGCCCAGAGGTGACCATTGGACCTGGCCACGGTGGAGTGCTCACCGTTGACCCTCTGGGGGGTTGCGACCGGGGGGTGCTCCTCCGGCGGTTGGTCGTCGGACGGGTCGTCGGGCGGCTGGCCCGAGTCCGGCTGCGACGCCTGTGCGACGGCCTCTCGTGACGGCTCTGAGTCCTGCTCGCGGTCCGGGGCCACCGACGAGCCCGCGTTCGGCTGTTCTCCCCGCGGGGGTGTCACGGCATACAGCAGCGTGTCGATCCTGCGAAGGATGCTGGTCCGGCCCTTCCCTGCCTCCTCCCGGTTCCGGACCGCGGTGACCTCGTCGGTATCCAGATGAGGTAGGAGAGACACGATCTGGACGGTCGAAAGCTCGTCGTAGTTGGTGATGGGAAACCCGTCGTCGATCAGGGCCTGGCGACCAGCGCCATCGGTTGCGGGCTCTGTCGGAACCGGGGGCGCCGCGTCCGGGACCGAAGTGTCGGGAAGGTGGCCCGCTTCGGCGAAAGGCCTGGGTCGATCGTCAGGAGCAGCCGCCGAAGTACTGGTCGCGACCCTCTGGACAGACGCGTCGGCAGGTACGCGGGCCAGCGCCGACTCTGCCCAGGTCGAGGGGACGCCGGCTGCGTCGTGGCGCTCGACCGCTGGGAAGAAGCGGTGAAACACGATCAGTAACAGGCCAGTCAAGGCCGCCAAACCGATCGATTCGTAGAGAGTGGGGCGAGAGTCCGAAGCCACCCCAAGGACGAGCAGGATGAGGCCGCTCAGTACGCCCGCCGCTGCGGTGACCACTATGGCCGTGTCCGTAACGCCGGCCTCCTCGCCGGACGAGTGGCCTCGCCGCCTCAGCTCCAGGACAAAACCGACCGCAGCTGCGCCCAGCATGAGAACCGCGACGCCAAGTGGAAGAGCTTCTCGCTTGATCGTCTTACGCCCGGATGGGGTGGCGTGGGCGGTCCGAGCCGGCGCAGGGGCAACGTGGGCGGGAGCCGGAATGGTGCCGGGGATAGTGGTGACTGCCGGCGACCGACGGATCGCCGTCGTTGGTGGCGCGGTGGATTGAGGCGAGACGAGGTACGGATTGGCTGGGACCGTGCCCGCCTTGCAGGCGACGAATTGGTTCTGTGGGTTGAGGCAGATCAGCTGGGTCGCGTCAGCCGACGCGTCAGTGGCGAACAGGCTGGCGCCGGCGGCCACGACGACGGCCGCGCCGCGAACCAGCGACCACTTCATCCCGTGATCAGGCTGGCAAACACGATGGTGTTGTCGAGATAGTGGCCCGTGGCGCGATCGAACGCCCCACTGCAGGTGATGAGGCGCAACTCCGGATCAGCGACGGGCCCGAACACCTCCGCGGTTGGGAAGGCGTCCTTGGCGGCGGACTGAATGCGGGTGACCGCGAACGTCTCCGTGCCGTGGGCAGAAGTGATGATGACCTGATCTCCCGGTCGCAGATCAGAAAGGCGCCAGAACACGGCGGGCCCCGTGGTGCTGTCGACGTGGCCGAGGATGACGGCCGGCCCGGGCTCGCCCGGAGGCGGACCCTGGTCGTACCATCCGGCCACCCCGAAATCAGAGGGAACCTGCATCGTGCCATCGGCGAGACGGCCCAGGTTGACGATCGGGGCGTCGATGCCCACGGCGGGCGCGGCGATTCGCTCAGGTTGATTGGTCGGGTCGGCGGTTCCCGCGGCGGTCAGGCTGAGGGATGGGGCGGCGCTTGCTGGGCGGGAGGCCGCGGTCGAGGGAGGAGACCATGCGGTCCGGCCCACGGTGGCCACCGGCACAGGCGCGGCCCGCACCGATGACTCAGAACCACAACTGCTCGCCACCATTCCGGTGGCGCACGCCACGGCCGCCAGTCCGAGCGACGTCCTGGTCCTGCGCACCAGGATTATGCCGCCCAGAAGGACAGCGATCACCACACCGAGTCCGACTTCCAGGCCGCCAAAACTGCCCCGGTGCGCTCGGAGGGCCATGCCACCGGCGCCCGTCTGCATGCCGCCTGCCGGCAGGCTCGCCGCACCGACAGCGTCCTTGAGCACCTCCAGAGTCGGGGCGGCGGATCCCTGCAGGACCACCAACGACGCCACCGTCCCGGCACTCACCGGCCAGTCCTTTCCGCTGAGGACCGTCGCGCCCGTGCTCGAATTGGTGAAGGCCACGTTGTACGCCGCGGCCGGAACATCCACGTAGGGAGAAGCCTGGCCTTCGACCGTCGCCGGCACGAGCATCGGACGCGAAGGAGGAGGATCCATCACCATGGTCAGATTCCCGCCCAACCCAGGCACTGTCGCCAGGGTGTCGATCACCCGGACTTTGGCGTCTCCGGGCGGTGGTTCGCTGAGATTGTCGACGAACGAGCTAGCCCTCATCGCACCAGACGGGCTGGCGACAATGAGCACGGTGACGGACTGCCCCGCTCCGACCGTTTCGGTAGCCGAGAGTTGATGAGCCGCCGTGCCACCGGAGGCCGACGTGGTGACTTCCAAGGTGTGGCTCCCCGCGGGTACCGCCACGTATGAGGTCACCTGCTGATAGCTGAGCGCGCCTACGAGCACGCGGCCGTCGAGATCGACCTGCGCCACCCCCACCCCCGGTACGAAGTGGCCGATCCGTAAGTAGCCCGTGGTTGGGGCGGCCGTCGCCTGGGCCGGTAGGGCGACCAGGAAAGCCCCTACGGCGACCAGCATGGTGACCCACCCAAGTCGATGATGCTTCTTCATTTTTCACCCCTTCGTGACGTTGTCTTTTCCCTGCCTTCGAGACAACCACCGCCCGTGCTAGCACACGTTTGGCCGGAATTCCAGGCTCGTGGATGATCTCATTCTGAGCGGTCAATCGAGTACTTTTCGTGCCCAGATCCGCTGGCTTTTTTGCAAGGGTTCGGTTGGGCTTGACCGGGAAGCCTTTCCAGGGAATACCGCGCTCGCTGGCCCGAGCGGTTGGCCTTGGCGCCGCTCTTTCGTATCGGCCCAATGCGTCCCGCCGGCGCACTCGTGCTGATACCCGGCCAGGATCCGAACCTGATGTCGCTTCGACCACGTACGGCTGCCCCCGTCGCAGTCCCGCAGTCTCGTTGCGGGTGCTGTTCGATCGAGAAATTCTGGTGCTACGGGCGCGGTGATCCCTTCAAACGACAGTGGTACAGGTACCAGTTCGGAGCCGATCCGGGCCCCGGATCGGAATTCCTCCGTCGAGATCGCGGCGCCACTCGCACAGGGCGCTCACCAGCCCGCCCGCTCCGGGACGATGAACCCTCGGTGGGCGGACGGTAGGTCAGTCCGACGATGGCAGCGGCTTGGCTTCCTTGAGGACCATCACCACGTCGCCGACGGACAGGGAGGAAGGGCCGGCCTTGGTGCAGAGCACTTCGATAGTGGCGTCGCCGTCGGTGTAGCGCTTGCCGAGGAGGCTACCCCCGTCGAATCCGGGCTCGGGCGGGGCTTCGGTGATCGTCGTGCCGGTCGGAACCATGGGATGGCCGCCGCAGCGCAGGTCGACGGGATCGGCGGGCGTCTTCACCACGATCACCTCGACGCTGCACACCGACGAACGAAGTCTCGTACCGGGCTTCAGGTCCATGGACTCATTCTGGCCTGGCGCACCGCCTCGGCTCCAGACGAGGACGGGTCCGACCGCTCAGTGATCGATCCCGATCTCGCCCCACACGACGGCCCCGGCCGAATGGTCGGGCATCACCCGGACGTCCACGGTCTCTCCAACCTTGATTTGGCGGGCTACCCCTCTCGGCATCGACTGGGTGACCTCCAGCTCGAAAGGTTCGCCCCCGGTCAGCGGACGGACCCGCAACGAGAACCGCACCATCGGACGAACATCGACGAGGGTGCCCATATGTCGGACGGCCAGGACCTCGGCCTCGGCCGGGTCACCTTCCTGCAAGATCGTCGAGGTCCGGATCGGCGCCGGCCTGCCCTTCCATCGCCACGACACAAAGGCCAGGACGGGAAAGGCCACAAGGAACGGGAGCACCACGAAGAGCAACACCAGAGCCTGGGACTGGGTAAGGGCAATCACCACGAGCGGTGGGGAGGAAGCGGGTCGTCGGAAAGGGTCACGGCGCCCTCGGCGCTCGGTCGATCCGCTCTCTCCGCCAACCGGGCGGGCGCCCCGGGGGGAGCGTCACTGCTGATAATGCTCTACCACGTCGGCCGCGCGAACCTCGGCTTCCGCCGGATCCCGGCCTGCGGCCCGACGGGCTCGCCGCTGGCGCAGCAGGTCCCAGCACTGGTCGAGCTGCACTTCGATCTGGTCGAGGCGTTGCCGCTCACCGGGCTGCAGGTCGCCGCCCTCGCCGTGCTGCCGTTCGAGCTCGTGCTCCTCGGCGACCAGCTTGTCGATACGCTCGACGATCTCTACGTCGTTCATCGGGACTCCTACCCGCGACTGTGCCCATTGTCACAGTCGCAACCTTTCTGTTCCCGGCATAATGCCGCACCTCGCGGGGTTACTTCACTATGCAATGAACCAGACGCTCTCCTACACCCCGGACCTGCTGGGCCTCTACCTCGATGAGGCGGGAAGCTTCCCGTTGCTCACCAAGGCGGATGAAATGCGGCTCGGCCAGGTTATCCAGGAAGGCCAGGCCGCCCAGGCCAGACTCGACAGCGGCGAGAAGCTGAGCCCCAAGCAGCGCCGAGAGCTGCGCGCTCAGGTCGATGCCGCCGCAGACGCAACCACCGAGTTCATCAACGCCAACCTCCGGCTGGTGGTCTCCGTGGCCCGTAAGTATCAATGGTCCGGACTGCCCCTGGGCGATCTCATCCAGGAGGGCAACCTGGGCCTCATCCACGCCGTCGAGAAGTTCGACTGGCGCAAGGGATTCAAGTTCTCGACGTACGCCACGTGGTGGATCCGCCAGTCGATCGGGCGGGCCGTGGAAAACACCGCTCACACCGTGCGCGTCCCGGCCCACGTGGGCGACGAGATCCGCCGGGTTCGCCGGCTCCAGGCCGAGATGGAAGTTCGTATCGGGCGCCCGCCGACGCTGGCGGAGCTGGCCGAGGCGGTCGGTACCACAGAAGCGGTCGTCTCGGAGCTGTTCCGCTACGACACGGATCCGATGAGCCTTGACGTCGCCGTGGGCGAAGACGGTGACACCAGCCTCGGCGACCTGGTCGTCAACCGGACCGCTGAGAGCCCCTTCGAGGCGGTGGCCAGCAGCCTGCTGCCCGAGGAGGTCTCCCGCTTCCTGGATCGGCTCTCCAAGGAGGAGCGCCAGGTGTTGGAGCTGCGCTACGGCCTGGATCGAGGCGAGCCTCGTACCCAGGGTGAGGTGGGCCAGGCGCTCCAACTCACGGCGGAGCGGGTTCGTCGCATCGAACGGGACGCCCTCGGCAAGCTGCGGCGGCAGTTGGCCGGCAGCGACGCCCACGATCTGCTCGCCAGCTGACCGCGCCGGAGGCGCCCAGGGCGTCGTCGGTTTCGGACGACCACGGGGAGCCCCAACGAGGGGCTCCGGTATCCTGGTTCGGCGTGAATCCCTCTCCTCGCGTCCGTATCGCCCCCTCACCGACGGGGTATTTCCATGTCGGTACCGGTCGGACCGCGCTGTTCAACTGGTTGTTTGCCCGCCAGCACGGGGGCAGCTTTGTGTTGCGCATCGAAGACACCGACTCGGCCCGCAACCGACCGGAATATGTCGATGGGATTCTCCGGGCCATGCAGTGGCTCGGGCTGGATTGGGACGAGGGCCCCTACTTCCAGTCCCAGCGCAACGAGCTCTACCAGGCGGCGATCGGGCGCCTGCTGGCCGAAGGGGCGGCCTACGCGTGCGACTGCACCCCGTCTGAGGTCGCGGAGCGGGCCAAGCGACAGGGCCGAGCCCCTGGCTACGACGGTCACTGCCGTGATCGCGGCCTGGAGCCGCTTTCCGGCCGCTTGGTGCGGTTCCGGACCCCCGACACCGGGCAAACGGTCTTTGACGACGTGATACGCGGCTCGGTCGCCGTCGATAACGCGCTGATCGAGGACTTCGGGTTGCGCAAGTCCAACGGAGACCCCCTCTTTCTCCTGGCCAACGTCGTCGATGACGCGGATATGGCCATCACCCACGTGATCCGGGGAGAGGAGCACGTCCCCAACACCTCGAAGTACGTGCTCCTCTGGGAAGCGCTTGGGTACGGGACCCACCCGGTCTTCGCCCACCTCCCGTTGTTGCTGAACAGCGCCAAGAAGAAGCTGTCCAAGCGCCGGGACAAGGTGGCCATGGAGGACTACCGCGACGAGGGATTTCTCCCCGAGGCCATGCGCAACTACCTGGCGCTGCTCGGCTGGTCACCTGGCGGCGACAGGGAGATCATCTCTCTCGAGGAGCTCCTGGCCGAGTTCCGCCTCGAGGACGTGAAGAGCGCGGGCGCCGTGTTCGACGAGCGCAAGCTGCAAGCCGTCAACGCCGAGTATCTGCGGGCGCTCCCGACCGACGAGCTGGTCGAACGGGCTCAGAGCTGGCTGCTCGGCAGGTGGCGCCCCTTGGCCGCCCAGGTGCAGGAGCGAGCCCGGACCCTGGCCCAGGTGTACTCGTTGACCGACTTCCTCTATCTGCCCGATCTGGTCGTCGATCCCGACGAGTGGGAGCGGGAGGTGCGCCGCAACCCGGCCTTCGGGGCCGTCTTGGCCGCCGCAGCCAAGCGGTACGGCGAGCTGGAGGACTGGGATGCCGCCTCCATCCACGACGCCACAGTGGCCGCGGGCGAGGACGCCGGCGTGGGTGCGGTCAGGAAGGCCCAGGCCCCTATCCGGCTAGCGGTCACCGGCCGCACGATCGGGCCCCCCTTGTGGGAGTCGCTGCAAACGCTCGGGCGCGAACGGACGCTGGCTCGACTGGCCGATGGGCAGCGGCGCCTGGCCTCCGGTCTCGAACCCCCCACGTGATGGTGCAGTCGGCGATCCGGGACGGCTAGAGTGCCGGGGCACCCTTCGGGGGTGGTGTAATCGGCAACACAACAGGTTCTGGCCCTGTCATTGGGGGTTCGAGTCCTCCCCCCCGAGCTGCAACTCCAGTAAGAAACCCCAGGTCAGCGGCCTGGGGCTTACTTTCGGAGGGCCCTCGAAACGGCCCTGTGGTCACAGAATGGTCACAAGCAGTGGCCGGACCGATAACCGACCTGCGCGTCTGAGCATTCGGACAGCCCGGTCGAACGGGCGCCATCCTCAGCCGGAAGTCCCAAAGATGAGGGCGGCAACCTTCTCGGTAAGCGGCGCCAGCAGCCGCTCCTTCGCCTGTTGGGCCTTCCAGGAACGGAGCATCGTGTCGGTCGCGATGTCGAGCTCGACAACCCGGGCCCGATCCGTCTTGGTCCGAGGCACTATCCGGGCCTCGCGACCTTTCCCGGACTCCTTGGTGAGTGGGATAACTGACTGGCGGATAGCCGCCGTGCGACGTTCCCAATCGAGGTCCGACCAGCGGAGCCCGAGCGCCTCACCGCGCCGGCAGCCGGTCAGGGCCAGAAACGCGAAGGCCGATGTATAGCGGTCGCCCCCGCACAACTCCAGGAACCGCCGTACCTGCGCCCCCGTCCAGGTGTGCATCTCGGGCGCCTTCGAAGCGGAGGCTGACGGGGGAGTCGCTCTGGTCGCCGGGTTGACGACGAGCCGCTGCCAGCTGACGGCGTCACCGAAGGCAGCAGAGAGGATGGTGTGTACGTAACGGACGGTGCGCGGCTTAAGCCCAGGCGATTGCTGGCCAAGCCTGCGACCACCTTCCAGGAGGTCTGCGTACAGGCGATTCAATACGGCGCCGTCAACCTGCTGAAGTTGCAAACTGCCAATGCTTGGCGCCACGTGGAGCCTGACGTTGCGGACGTAGGACTCCCACGTCGACGTCGCGAGTGTGCTGCGCAATGCCGGCAGCCAGTCGCTCTCGAGAAACTCTCGCACCGTTTGACGCTTCGGAGTCACGTAGGTGCTTGAGCGCAGCGACCCCCGGATGTGATCTAACTCTTCCTGTGCCGCCTTGCGCGTTCTGAAGCCCCGCCGCTTCGTCTGGCGCCGCTGGCCGTTCGGACCCTCTCCGATGTCGACCACAAACCACCAGGTTCCTGTCGCCAGATCCTTGCGGGGCGCGGCGGTCGAGTTGCGGCTCATTCGATTGCGCCTCCTTCGCCGGCTCCTTTCTGCTCGTCTTCTTCGGCTTCGGCGAGGCTGACCTGGAAGAGTTCTTCGCTGGCCTGGGCGAGTCGGTTGCCCTTTTCGATGTCGGCGCGCATGGCTTGAATTCGCCGCATTTGCTCGTCCTCGTCGAGGTCGGCCAGGACTTCGTGTCTTTCGACGTCGAAGACCAGGTCGGCGAGGGAGTTCAGGGTCGCTCGCAGCTGCATGAGGTCGCCGTGGAAGTGGCGTCGGATGATGTGGTGGGCGCGGATCAGGGCTATCTCGCCGGCTCGGGCGCGGATCTGCTGGCGGCGTTTGTCGCTAAGGGGGAAAGGCAGTTCCTCGTCGTCGTAGAAATGCCACTCGTCAAGGAGTGCTTCCCATTCAGCCAGGTTGTCCGGTCGCCCCAACACTGCCCCCAGCATGTCCATGGTGGTGATCCGGGAGTTGGGCACCTGGACGAACACGCCCGAGGGGGGTGGGGTAAGGAAGTACAGGACAGGAACGTCCAGGGCCCGAGCGAAGGTGATCAGGTCGTCGGCAGTGAACTCGCGGACCCGGTTGCCCGTTACTGACCGCTCGGCGTGAGCCACCATGGCTTCGGTCCATTCTTTGCCAGCCCAGGCCGACAGCTGGCGGGCGAGTTCGGCTTGGGTCAGGTTGCGCCGATGACGGAGGCGGGTGAGGTTGTTGGCCACCACCTGGTTGGGTGTCCAGGTGGGCTCGTCGGTGGGGGGCCGGCGTTTGGGCATCAGCGCTCCTGTCGCAAACCGAGGACAGTTCCGGGATCACATCGCTGTACTTTCCGGCGCCTCGTAAGCCATACTAGACGCAAGGCAAGGTTGCGTCAATGGTCGCCAACGAAAGGGGAGGCTGCGATGGCCCTGGCGGATGCACCGGACTTTCTGACCATCGACGAGACGGCGCAGATTCTGCGTCTGGGTCGCAATCAGGTATACGAACAGGCCAAGGTATTCCTGGCCAGTGACGGTGTGCGCGGGGTGCCGGTGGTGGCCTTCGGCCGTCGATTGCGGGTGCCCAAAGCAGCGCTGTTGCGCCTGGCCGGCCTGGCCGAGCCAGTGGGAGTCGAGCATGTCACCTGATCCTCGTTTAGGCGGGAGATTGGCCCTGGACGGCCGGGCGTTGGCGTTGGGTTATCGGCTTGGTTCGGACACCCTCCTGGTGCTATTGGATCTGGCCGTCCGCGCCACCGACAGCACCGACGGGATCACCGTGGCCGTCAGCTACCGGGATATGGCCCGTCGGCTCGGCGTCTCCAAGGACACCGTCGGTCGGCGCATCCGGATGCTGTGCCAGGCCGGTGTTGTCGTCGAGCGCGACGCCGAAGAGTCCGATCGGTTCGCGGCACCGACCTACGAGCTGCGCCTGGAGCTGGCTGGAGTGACACGCGAGTGGACGACGGCCGCTTGAGCGACTTCAGCGAGGGCGGGTTCGTCGTGCTGTCGGCCGATAGTCGACCGCTCCGGCGGCTGCTGCGGCCGCAGGTGTGGATGACCCTGGAGGAGGTCGCCCTTGAGGCGATCGCCGACAATGACGACCAATTGATTGCCCGGACATCAGCCCGTCAGGTCGCCGAACGTCTTCGCATTGATCCCGCCGCGACGGCGCGGGCGCTGCGGGTGTTGCGCCAACGCGGCCTCGTAGAGCTCAAGCGGGAGAAGGACTCCGCGGACCGGTTCGGGCTGTCGACTTACTGGCTCGGCCCCATCACCGGCATCGCCGTCTTCGGGAAGCCAGACACGGCACGACCGACGCCGGTGCTTGCGGATACGAGGAGACCGACCACGGCCGCACAACATGTCGCCATCTCGGACATGGGTGAGCAAGCTTCATCCCCCTCTCCGCCCTGCCCTCAGCCGCACGAACCCGAGCTCGGGTCCTCGCTGCCGTGAGGCCGGCGCTGGGGTGCCACCGG